>NZ_LMJA01000033.1 GCF_001428895.1 Mycobacterium sp. Root265 | reverse complement strand
CGGCACGCTCGGCGGCAGACAACACAATCTCAGCAGCATGAGGGGTCGGCACAACCCAGATTAACAACTAGATCGTAATTAATGACTCAGGACACTAGACGCGTTCCAGCAGCCGCAGCGATCCGGTCGCCGAGATCTCCTTGAAGTCACCGGAATCGATTGCGCGGCGGTAGATGTGGAACGGAGCCTGTCCACCCTCGTTGGGGTCGGGGAACACATCGTGGATGACCAGTCCGCCACCGGGAGCCACCCATTTGGCCCAGCCGTCGTAGTCGCGCTGGGCGGCCTCCTCGGTATGGCCGCCGTCGATGAACAGGAACTGCACCGGGGTGCCCCAGACCCGGGCGACGGTGGGGGACTTGCCGACGATCGCCACCACGTGTTCCTCCAGGCCGGCCAGGTCCAGGGTGTGGCGCATGGTGGGCAGGGTGTCGAAGCGCTTGGTGACCGGATCGACGAGCCCGGTGTCGTGGTACTCCCAGCCGGGCTGATGCTCCTCGGACCCGTGATGGTGGTCGATGGTGTAGACGACGCCGTCGACCTGAGCGGCCGCCGCACCCAGCAGTACGGTGGACTTACCGCAGTACGTGCCGATCTCGACACCGACACCGCCGGCCAGATAATGCACGGCGGCGTCATAGAGGGCGCGGCCCTCGTCGGCGGGCATGAAGCCGATGACCTGCTCGGCGAACTCGAACAGACGGGCGGCCTCGGCGGGCAGGGCGGTGTCGGCGGTGCTCATGGCAGATAAACCTACCGTTGCTGGTGATGAGGGGTTGCAGTAGTGTCTGGACACGTGTCCGATACGGCCCTGGAGTCGACGCGCCGCCGGTTGAGCGCCAAGCAGGCCGATACCGTCGACCGGCTCGGCAAGGCCGCGCTCGAACTTCTGAGCCGCGAGGGTTTTTCGGCGCTGACCGTGCGCCGGGTGGCCGCGCAGGCGGGGGTCGGAGCGGCCACCGCCTACACGTACTTCTCCTCGAAGGAGCATCTCGTTGCCGAGGTGTTCTGGCGCAGACTCGTCGAATCCCCGCTCGCCGAACACGAGTCGCCGGATCCGGCGACGCGGGTGCTGGAGGTGCTGGAGCAGATCTCGTCGCTGGTGGCCGGTGAACCCGAGTTCGCGGGGGCGGTGACCAATGCGCTGCTCGGCAAGGATCCCGATGTCGACGTGCTGCGCGGGCGCATCGGCGCGGACATCCGGGCCCGCCTGGTTGCGGCCCTGGGTTCCGCGGTGGATCCCGATGTCATCGAGGCGCTCGAACTGCTCTACACCGGAACGCTGGTCTGGGCCGGGATGGGATATGAGGCATATCCGGAGATCTCGCTGCGGCTGCTCAAATCGGCGCGGCTGATCCTGCGCTGAGCAGAGCCTCGGAGGCGAGCACCGCGGGCTCCAGGATGGACGCGGTGGGCAGCTCGTCCTCCACCGTCAGCGCCGTCAGCTCCCGCAGGCCGCCGAGCAGGATCACCGCGAGTTCACGGCGGACCGGCGCGAGCTCGGCACGCCGGAAGCCCGGGCTGTCGGACAGGTCGACCAGCAGTTCGGTCAGCCCGCTCATGGCCGCTCGCTGAATGGACCGCACCGTGGCGCCGAGGGCCGGCAGTTCCCGGATCCAGCTCAGCGTGATCTCCGGGCGCGCGCCGATGTGGTCGACATAGGCCGTGGCGGCCTGCCTGATCTGCGCCCGCCAGTCCGCTTCGGGGTCCACGGCGGTCCGGATCGCCACCAGCAGCTGCTCGTGGTCGGCGCGCAGCAGCTCGACGAAACACTCTTCCTTATCCGTGAATTCGCTGTAGAACGTGCGCTTGGAGGTACGGGCGTGCCGCACGATGTCGGCGACCGTGGTGGCGCGGTATCCGCGCTCGGCGATGGAAGACGCCAGACCGTCGAACAGGCGGGCGCGAAACGGCCGACTTTCCTCCATCGCGCCATCCTTGCCGATTTACTCTTGCCCCCGCTGGTACCACGGAGTACCGTAACCTGCATACCTGCGGTACAACGCAGTACCAACCCCTGGTCTGGAGTGCGTCCATGAGCGAAGCGACCATCACCGAAGTTCCCGCCGAACATCTGCCACCCGGCCCCACCGTGAGCAAGACGTTGACCGGAATCGGATTCGCCTTGTTCCGTCGGCCCGTCGTGGCACGACTGGCCAACCGCTACGGCTCGGCCTTCACGATGAAGCTGCCGGTGTTCGGTCCCACCGTGATCGTCACCGACTCGCAGCTGGCCAAGCAGTTGTTCACCGCCAGCCCCGATGACGTCGGCAACATCCAGCCCAACCTGTCCCGGATCCTCGGGCCCGGGTCGGTGTTCGCGCTGGACCGCGGCGAGCACAAGCGCAGACGCAGACTGCTCACACCGCCGTTCCATGGCAAGAGCATCAAGAACTACGAGAAGATCTTCGAAGAGGAGACGCTCCGAGAATCCGCGAATTGGCCGGCGGGACAGGAATTTCCGACCCTGGAGCCGATGATGCGGATCACCCTGAACGCAATCCTGCGGGCGGTGTTCGGCGCCGACGGGGCACATCTGGACGAGCTGCGCCGGATCATCCCGCCGTGGGTGACGCTGGGCTCGCGCTGCGCGACGCTGCCCACCCCCAAGCGGGAGCACGGCCGCTGGCATCCCTGGGGCCGGTTGGCCGAGTACCGCCGCCGTTATGACGACGTCGTGGGCCGGCTCATCGACGAGGTCGCGGCCGACCCCCGGCTCGACGAACGCGATGACGTGCTGGCCTTGCTGCTGCGCAGTTCCTACGAGGACGGCACCGCGATGTCGCGCCAGGACATCGCCGACGAGCTACTGACCCTGCTGGCCGCCGGGCACGAGACGACAGCATCCACCATGGGGTGGGTGTTCGAGCGGATCAGCCGTCATCCGGAGGTCATGGACAGGCTGGTCGAGGAAGCCCGGGGCGACGACAACGAGTACCGCCAGGCCGTCATCCTGGAGACCCAGCGGGCCAGGACAGTCATCGATTTCTCCGGCAGGCATGTCTACTCACCGACCTTCGAGCTCGGCGAATGGGTGATACCGCAGGGGTATTCGATCGTCGTCAGCCTGTCCCAATTGCACGAGAAGGAATTCGACGACGCCGAACGGTTCGACCCGCAGCGGTTCATCGGCAACCGTCCGCCGCTGGCCTGGGTGCCCTATGGCGGCGGGACCCGGCGCTGTGTCGGTGCGGTGTTCGCCAACGTCGAGATGGACATCGTGCTACGGACGGTGCTGCGGCACTTCACCATTGCCACGACCACCGCGCCGGGGGAGAAGGTGCACTCGCGAGGAGTGGCCTTCACGCCCAAGCGCGGTGGCCGGGTGGTGTTGCACCGGAGAGCAGGAGCTGCTTAGACCTCGGCGCGCTTGGGCAGCTTCCAGCCCGGGCGCGGGAAGTGGCACGTGTACCCGGTGGGGTAGCGCACCAGATAGTCCTGATGCTCGGGTTCGGCCTCCCAGAAGTCGACCTCCGGCACGACCTCGGTGACGACCTTGCCCGGCCACAACCCGGATGCGTCGACATCGGCGATGGTGTCCAGCGCGACGGCCTTCTGGTCGTCGTCGACGTAGAAGATCGCCGAGCGGTAACTGGAACCGACATCATTGCCTTGACGGTTCTTGGTCGACGGATCGTGGATCTGGAAGAAGAATTCCAGGATCGAGCGGTAGTCGGTCTGGGCCGGATCGAACACGATCTCGATGGCCTCCGCGTGACCAGGATGGTTGCGGTAGGTCGCGTGGTCGTTCTGCCCGCCCGTGTAGCCCACCCGGGTGGACACCACGCCGGGTTGCTTGCGGATCAGGTCCTGCATACCCCAGAAGCAGCCGCCGGCCAGGATCGCCTTCTGGTTGTCGCTCATGCGCCATCACTCCTTCAGCAGTCACGTAGACGGTCAGCATCCATTGTGCTCCGCCGCTACGGTGGAACCCATGCGTAGAGCTGTAACCACAGCGCACGCCGGGTTAATCCTGGTCGGCGGCCTCCTTTTAGCCGTTCCACCATCGGCCTCCGCGGATCCGCCCGTACCTCCGGTCGACGCCCCGCCCGAAGTGCCTGCCGATCAGTGGCGCACGGTGTTCGCCGAGAATCCGATGATCCTGAACCCCCATGTCACCAGCGTCGAGTCCTGGACGCGCACCGGTGACGGGCTGGCCGTCAACTTCACCGGGGGACCCGCGGAGTGCTTCGGTGTGCACGCCACCGTGCAGGAGACCCCCGAGGACGTGACGGTGAACCTCGACAGTGGTGTGCCGCCGGAAGCGATCGGGCGGATGTGCATCACACTGGCGGTACCCGGCACGCTGGACATCGCGCTGGACGAACCGCTGGGTGACCGCGTGGTGCTGGCCGCCGGCACGACCCTCGACAAACCCAGGTAGAACGTGTTCTAGTTTCTGTTGTGACGAGCACGCTGTTCACCCGGGATGAGCTCACAGACGCCTTCGCGACATTCGAGCAGACAGTCGCCGAAGCCGCCCGGACCCGGAACTGGGATCCGTGGGTCGACCAGTACACCGTCGACGTCGAATACGTGGAGCACGCCGCCGGCACGATGCGCGGACGCGACCAGGTGCGCCCGTGGATCTGGAAGACGATGGAGAGTTTTCCGGGAAACCACATGACCGCTTTTCCGGCGTTGTGGACCGTCATCGACGAGTCCACGTCGCGGGTGATCTGCGAGCTCGACAACCCGATGCGCGACCCCGGCGACGGCACCATCATCACCGCCACCAACATGTCGATCCTCACCTACGCCGGCGACGGGCTGTGGCGCCGCCAGGAGGACGTCTACAACCCGCTGCGGTTCCTGTCCGCGGCAATGAAGTGGTGCAAGAAGGCACAGGAACTCGGCACGCTCGATGACGAGGCCGCCGAATGGATGAAGAGCATGGCCCGATGAGTGCTCTCGTCATCGGTGCCAACGGCTACCTCGGCTCGCACGTGGCGCGTCAGCTGGTCGCCGACGGGCAGAACGTGCGGGTGATGGTGCGCGAGGGCGCCAACACCATCGGCATCGACGACCTCGACGTGCAGCGGTTCATCGGAGACATCTGGGATGCCGACGTGCTGGCGGCGGCGATGACCGGAGCCGACGTCATCTACTACTGCGTGGTGGACACCCGCGGCTGGCTGCGGGATCCGGCACCGCTGTTCCACACCAATGTCGAGGGCACCCGGCACGTGCTGGACGTCGCGGTGCGCCCCGAGATCGCCTCAGGTTTAAAGAAATTTGTCTTCACCAGCAGCTACGCCACCGTGGGGCGGCGCCGCGGCCGGGTGTCCACCGAGGAGGACATCGCCGACGAGCGCGGGCTGACACCGTACGTGCGCTCTCGCGTACAGGCCGAGAAGCTGGTGTTGCAGTACGCGCGGGAGCGCGGGTTGCCCGCGGTCGCGATGTGCGTCTCGACCACCTACGGCGGCACCGACTGGGGCCGGACCCCGCACGGCGCCATCATCGCCGGCGCCGCCTTCGGCAAGTTGCCGTTTGTGATGAGCGGGATCGAACTGGAAGCGGTCGGTGTCAACGACGCGGCACGCGCGCTGATCCTGGCGGCCGAGAAGGGGCGCGTCGGTGAGCGCTACCTGATCTCAGAGAAGATGATCAGCAATGCCGAGGTGGCCCGGATCGCGGCCGAGACGGCCGGCGTACCCCCACCCGCTCGGTCCATCCCGTTGCCGCTGACCTATCTGCTGGCCGCCATGGGCACCATCAAGGGCCGGTTGCGCCGCACCGACGAGCGACTGTCGCTGGCCTCGCTGCGGCTGATGCGGGCCGAGGCCCCGGTCGATCACGGCAAGGCCGCCCGCGAACTCGGCTGGCAGCCAACGCCGGTGGAGGATTCCATTCGTGAGGCCGCCCGGTTCTGGGTGGGCCTGCGAGCGGCCAAGCGCAAAAAGGCGAGCTGAACACCACGCCCGACGGCGTTCAACTGGGGGCGTGTCCGCGGTGCGGTATTACCGTGTGATGCATGACCGCCGATGACCACGTGCGCGTCGATCTGACCGGCGCGCCGCAGACCATGCTCGCGACGCTGTACGCCAAGGCGCTGGATGCCGACCTGCCGCGGCCGATCCTGCACGACCGCTGGGCCAAAGCGACCGTCGCGGGTATCGCCTACGACTGGAGGCAGACCACCATCACCGCGCGGCGGTCCCCGGCCGTCACCACCCGGTCGGCACACTTCGACACCTGGGTGCGCCAGTTCCTGGCGGTCCATCCGAAAGCTACTGTGCTGCATCTCGGTTGCGGCCTGGACAGCAGATACTTCCGGGTGGCGCCGGCACCGGACGTGCAGTGGTACGACATCGACTACCCGGAGGTTGCCGAGCTGCGCGGCCGCCTGCTGCCCACCGGTGGCGCCGGCTATCACGTGGTGCCCGCCTCGGTGACCGATCCGGGGTGGCTGCGTGACATCCCGGTCGATGCCCCGGTGCTGGCCATCGGGGAGGGACTGACCATGTACCTCACCAAGGCCGACGGTATCGATCTGCTGAACCGGATCGTCGGTCATTGCGGCACAGGGGAATTGCAGTTCGATGCCTTCAATTCGCTGGGCATCAAATCCCAGTGGTCCAATTCGGTGGTGCGCCGTTCGGGTGCCACGCTGCATTGGGCGATCAACGCCCCCGATGACATCCTCTCTGCCGTGCCTGGCACGCGATTGCTGGCCTGGATATCGGCGTTCGACACCGAAGCCTTCGATCTGGTGCGGCCGGCCTACCGGCTGTTGGCGAACGCCATGTCGCGGGTGTCGATATTGCGCTATATGGCGCAGTACCACCGCTATTCGTTCTGAAGTAGTCACGGATCGTTGTCCTCCTCGGGTAGTGGGAGGAGTTCTTCGCCGGTGGAAGTGGTGGTTGAGGGTGTCGCCACCGGTGTCCATGAGTGGTGGCGGGTGCCAGTGCACGCGGCCGGTGCGGGGGTCGATGCTGTTGGTCCAGCCCAGTTCGGCGAGCCGGTTGTCCGGTCCGCACCCCAACCCGAGGTCGGGGGCGTCGGTGTACCCGCCGTGGTGCCAGCTGGGGCGGGTGCAGCCGCGGTCGCGGTTGTAGAGCAGTAGCCGTTGGGCCTTGGTGGCCAGGCGTTTGGACCGGCCCAGGTAGAGCGGTTCGGCGGTGTGGTGTCGGTAGACGATCAGGTAGTGATGGGCGTGCTCGGACAGGCGGATCAGATCGCGCATGGGCATGCGGGTTCCGGAGCCGGTGACCGCGATCCCGGCACCGGCTTCGAGTTCTGCTAGCGTGGTGGACACGACGACGGTGACGGGTAGCCCGTTGTGTTGTCCGAGGCGTTTGGACATCAGGGTGTCGCGCAGGACCGCTTTGATGGCGTCGTGGTTGCGTTGGGCCGGGGTGCGGTGATCACCGGCCGGCGGCTCCAGGTCACGCTTGATCGGTGGGGGCAAGGTGTCAGCGAGATCAGCCAGCTCGCCGAAGTCGCGTGGGAACGGCCGCTCCTCGACAGGCTCAGGTTTCGGCGTTGGTTCGGTTTCGCCGCAGCGTTCGCCGGGCGGCTGCTCTTCGAGCGGGTTGGGCACCGGATTGTGCTGGGGTTCCGCGTCGTCGGGGTTGTTGATCCCAGGCCGCGCCCACACGTCCAGGATGGTGCGCAGGTAGGCCGCGAACTCCGAATCCACCCGCCCCGACACCTTCGACAATCCATCGACATCGGGCTTACCGATCGTGAGCCCCACCTTGTGCCGCGTCAGGTCGGGGCCGTCGCCGTTTTGGTTGAGCACGTGGACCATCTGTTCGGCGAGCTCGGCCAGCGTCTCGGGGGTATTGGCCTCGGCGACCGCGACCAGGGTGGCCTCCATCTGGGCCCGCTCGGTCGCGTCGAGATATCGCGAGGCCTGCTTGAGCGCGGACCGGATGACTGTGATGTGGGCGGTGTTGATGGACCCGGCCGCCAACGCGTGAGCGCATGCGGGTAGCAGCGGCTCCAACACCTCACCGTTCAACGCGTGCCGGGGTCCGAGGTCGCGGGCCTGCGCGATCCGGCGCCCGGCCTCGGCGGCGCTGAGGCGGTCCCGGGTGGCCAGTACGTCGTTCCAGGATTTCCCGCCGATCTCGTGCGGGGTGGCCCGATCCATCAGGGCGGCCAGGATGCGGTGATCGCTCGGACAACAGCCCGAGCAACTCCGCGGTGTCAAAGACGGTGAAGTCGGCATCCAGCAGTGCCTTGACCGACCCGGCGCGATCGGAGAGCGCGTGCTGCACCGCCTCCCGACCGCCCACCACGTCACCGTTCATATCTCGAACATACGTGCGATCACCGACAAAACCGCCCAGAAAGTGACGGCCGTGACCAATGAGTCCAAAGAAATTTCTGGGACTCGGCTGTCGCTCGAATGTCGCTGATAGGTGGGCACTTTCGAATGGCAACCGTCAGGTGTCGACCGGCCCCCGGTCCCCGAGAACGGGCTGCCGCGGACCCCCGATGTTGAAGTCGGGGCACCAGGGCGAGTGCCCGTCTGCGTCCAGCCAGACGACCTGCAGGCCCCGGATCGGCCCGTCGCGGAACGCCACCGCCCACCCCATGTGCACGTCCGGGTGCGTCACCTCGACGAACTCCGCGCACGACCGGTCCGGAAAGGTGAATATGTCACCGGGCGCGGGCGTGACCTCGCGGACCATGTACCCCGCCACGGCATTGAGCAGCAGCATGGACCGCTCGGGCGGAAGCCCGGTGATGAGCAGTTCCGGCAGTCCGGCCTCGCTCAATCCGACCGTGTACCCGAAGGGCGGTTCGGTCTCGACGTACTGCACCGCCCAACCCTCCTTCATCACCGTGCTCCGCAGCACGTCGAGATAGTCCTGCCGGGTGGCCCCCGGGTGATCGCATTGCCAGCACATGATGTGCCCCTTTCGTCGGTCTTGGCAGACACGATGCGCCGCACCACCGACAACCCGGCCTGGCAGAATCACTGGGTGTCCACCATCAACGGTCGTGTCTCGCACTGGTTCGACAAGATGCCGTCGCTGCGGCCACGGCTGCCCGGGGACCGCGATGCCGATGTCTGCATCGTCGGCGCCGGATACACCGGTCTGTGGACCGCCTACTACCTCAAGAAAGCCGACCCGTCGCTGCGCATCACCGTCCTGGAGGCGCGCTTCGCCGGCTTCGGTGCGTCCGGCCGCAACGGCGGCTGGCTGTCCGGGCTGGTTCCCGGCGATCGCAATCGGATGGCGAAAACCTATGGCCGCGACAAGGTTCTGGCCTGGCAGCGGGCACTCAACGAATCCGTCGACGAGGTCATCGAGGTGGCCGACCGCGAAGGCATCGACGCGGGCGCGGTCAAGGGTGGCAACCTGGAGATCGCGCGCAACCCCGCGCAGGCGGCCCGGCTGGCCGCCAGTGTCGCCGAGGAACGCCGTTGGCAGAACGACGTCACCGAACTGACCAGAGCGCAAGCGGCGCAACGGATCAACATCGACGGACTGGTCTCCGCCTACCACAGCCCGGACTGTGCCCGCATCCAACCGGCCGCGCTCGCCGCCGGTCTGGCCGACACCGTCGAGCGCCTCGGCGTCACCATCCACGAACAGACAGCGGTCATCGAGATCCAGCAGGGCAAGGCGATCACCAGGACCGGCACCGTGCGCGCGCCGATCGTGCTGCGGGCCACCGAGGGCTTCACACCCGCGCTGCCCGGCCTGCGCAGGCGGTGGCTGCCGATGAACAGCTCGATGATCGCCACCGATCCCATCCCGGCGCACATCTGGGACGAGATCGGTTGGCAGGGACGCGAAACCGTCGGAGACACCGCGCACGGATTCTTCTACGCGCAGCGCACCGTCGATGACCGCATCGCCATCGGCGGGCGCAGCGTGCCCTACCGGTTCGGGTCACGCACCGATCAGGACGGGCAGGTGCCCGCCCGCACCATCGGGCTGCTGTCGGAGGTGCTGCACTCGATCCTGCCGCAGGTCCGCGACATCCCCATCGCGCACGGGTGGTGCGGTGTGCTGGCGGTGCCGCGCGATTGGGAAGCCGGTGTCGCCCTGGACCGCACCACCGGGCTGGGTTGGGCCGGCGGCTACGTAGGGCACGGCGTGACGGCGACCAACCTGGCCGGGCGCACACTGGCCGACCTGGTGCTGACCCGGAACACCCCGATCACCGAATTGCCGTGGGTCGGCCACCAGTCGCGTAACTGGGAACCCGAGCCGATGCGTTGGCTCGGGGTGCGCGGCCTCTACATCGCCTACAAACTCGCCGACCGGCACGAGGCCAACGGCCGCCGCACGACATCACCCATCGCGCGGGTCGCCGACGTCATCACGCAGAAGCCCTGAACGGACGCGCCTAAGCCTCCGCGCGTTCCTTGAGCCGCTGCAGGGTGATCTTGATGTGCTCGGCGTTGGCACCGGCCCGGTCGCTCACGCCGGTGGCCAGGCCGGCGACCTTCTTGAACCATCCGGCCCGGCGGTCCCACATCGACTCGGTGACGGTGCATCCGCCGTCAGCGGGTGCGATGTCATAACGCCAGTGCGCCACCGGGAAGACCGCAGATTTCACGTCGAACGCGAACGTCGACCCCGGGGCCGCATCGGTGATGGTGCAGGTGGTGGTCCAGGACTTCGACCCGTTGCGGTTCTCGCCCTTGAACACCGCTCCCGGGACGACCGCCGAGTGCCCCTTCGTCCACTGCATGGCGCAGGCCTCCTCGGCCAGTGCCGCCAGCGTCGGCAGGTCGGTGATCAGCGCGTATACCTCCGCCGGTTCGGCAGCGATCGTCACGGATGCGGTAATCGGTGCATTCATGGGCCGATCGTAACGATCGGGGGTGTCGGGAATCACTGCATCGCGGCCAACGTTGTCCGACACATGAGCGAGCGTCCCGTGTGGCAGCCCACCGCCGAGCATCCGATCACCGTGACGCCGACCGGCAGACACGTCACCGTCACGGTCGACGGGGTGGTCGTGGCGGAGTCGGACGGCGCGGTGACGCTGCAGGAGTCAACCTATCCGGCGGTGCAGTACATCCCGCTGGCCGACGTGGTGCCATCGGCCCTGGCGCGCAGCGAGACGACCACCTACTGCCCCTACAAGGGTGAGGCCAGTTACTACCACGTCGGTGATGTGCAGGACGCCATCTGGACCTACGAGCAGCCCTACCCCGCGGTGGCCGACATCGCAGGCAAGGTCGCCTTCTACCCGGACAAGGCGCAGATCTCGCTGGCCTAGATTGGGCAGGTGCCCACCACATCGGTGACCTTCGGCGGACCCGTGAGTCCCGGGTTCACCTTGTCACCGTTGCGCCGCGGAAGCGGAGACCCGTGCTTCCAACTGATCGCCGGTGACACCTGGCGTACCTCGATGACGCGCACCGGCGCGGTCACCGCACGGATCCGCAAAACGGCGCCCGACACGGTGGAATGTGAGGCATGGGGTCCCGGTGCGGCCGAGTTCCTGGACGGATTCGGCGCGTTGCTCGGATACGAGGACGACACTTCGGGTTTCGACCCGGTGGAACCGACCATTGCCGAGGCCTACCGGCGGGTGCCGCACCTGCGGCTGGGCCGGACCGGCCGGGTGCTGGAGGCGCTGATTCCCGCGGTACTGGAGCAGCGCGTGTACGGCAAGGACGCCTTCCGCGCGTGGCGGTTGCTGACCACCAAGTTCGGCGCACCGGCGCCCGGTCCGGCACCGGCAGGGATGCGGGTGCCGCCCACCGCCGACGTGTGGCGGCGCATTCCGTCCTGGGAGTTCCATCTCGCCAATGTGGACCCGGGTCGGGCCCGCACGGTGGTGGGGTGCGCGCAACGCGCCGACGCGCTGGAGCGGCTGCACCCCGCCAAGGCCGCCGCCGGCCTGACATCGCTGCCCGGCGTCGGTGTGTGGACGGCGGCCGAGACGATGCAACGCGCCTTCGGTGACGCCGACGCGCTCTCGGTCGGTGACTACCACCTGGCCAAGGTGGTCGGTCTGAGCTTGCTGGGCAGGCCCATCGACGACGCCGAGATGGTTGATTTGCTCGAACCGGTGCGCCCGCACCGGCACCGGGCGGTGCGGTTGCTGGAAGCCAGCGGGCTGGCCGTCCGGCAACGTCGCGGGCCTCGGCAGGCGATCCCCAACTTACGTGCGCTGTGACCTGAATTGATTATCGATCAGGCGCGTTGGGTATGCGTCGGGGGAGCCAGACGACGCAATGACGCCGATACGAAGGAGACACCATGACCACGTTCACCGTTCCGGGGCTTTCCGACAAGCAAGGTGCCGAGGTGGCCGAGCTGCTGCAGAAGCAGCTGAGTCGCTACAACGACCTGCACCTGACGCTCAAGCACGTGCACTGGAACGTCGTCGGACCCAATTTCATCGGTGTGCACGAGATGATCGACCCCCAGGTTGAGTTGGTGCGCGGATACGCCGACGAGGTCGCCGAACGCATTGCGGCGCTGGGAGCTTCTCCGCTGGGCACCCCGGGCGCGATCATCAACGACCGCACCTGGGACGACTACTCGGTGAACCGCGACAACGTGCAGGCGCATCTGGCCGCGCTCGATCTCGTGTACACCGGCATCATCGAGGACACCCGCAAGAACATCGAACGCCTCGACGACATCGACCTGGTCTCACAGGATCTGCTCATCGGGCACAGCGGCGAGCTGGAGAAGTTCCAATGGTTCGTCCGTGCGCATCTGGAGAGCTCAGGCGGCCAGTTGGCCCACGAGGGCAAGAAGACCGAGAAGGGCGCGGCCGGCAAGGCCCGCAAGTAGCTCAGTCCGTGCGCGCTTCCAGCGCATCGTCGCGGACCGGGCGTTCGGCGAGCTCCTCTGCCACCCCGAACAACAACGGGTAGGCGACACCGGCGATGGCGGCACCGACCAGCGGGGCAACCCAGAACAGCCACAGCTGGCTCGGTGCGCCGTCGCCGTTGAAGAATGCGACACCGGTCGATCTGGCCGGGTTGACCGAGGTGTTCGAGATCGGGATCGAGATCAGGTGGATCAGCGTCAGCGTCAGCCCGATTGACAAGCCCGCGAAGCCTTTCGGCGCCCGGTCGTCGGTCGAACCGAGGATCACCAGCAGGAAGATGAAGGTGAGCACGATCTCGGCGATGAGCACCGCCACCAGCGAGTAGCCGCCGGGGGAGTGGTCGCCGAATCCGTTGGCGGCCATGTTCCCGGTGGCCGTCCAGCCCTCTTTACCGCCGGCTATCACGTAGATGACGGCGCCGGCGACGAACCCGCCGATCACCTGGGTGACCCAGTACGGCACGACGGCGGACCACTCCACCCGTTTGGCCAGCGCGGCACCGAGCGTCACGGCGGGATTGAAGTGGCCGCCGGATATGGTGCCGAAGGCGTACACGCCGGTGAGTACCGTCAGGCCGAAAGCCAGTGAGACGCCGAGGAATCCGATTCCCAGCGAGACACCGTCGCCGGACAGGAACTTCGCGGCGAACACTGCGCTGCCGCAGCCGCCGAGCACGAGCCAGAAGGTGCCGATGAATTCGGCGGCCAACCGGTGCGCCATTGTGGGCTTGGTCATGGTGCTACCCTTCGCCGGAAGCAGTGCTTACCAGCTGAGAGTCGCACGATTCACCGGCCTGGAAAGGCCGTCAAAAATCTTGTCACCGAACCTTGGCCGTACGGTGACGCAGAAGTTGTCAACGGTAGGCAGTCAACCGGGCGGTCAACGCCACCTTCCCGTCATCGCCGATGCCCTTGGCCTCGGCCACGCCGCTGCTGCGTCCCGCATGCAGAGCCGTCGCGGTGTAGTGCGAGCTACCCCCGCCGATGAGGCGCCGCAGATAATTGATCCGCAGCGACGCGGTGAGCAGCGGCGTGTCGGCGCGATCGATGTTCAGCGCGGCCGAGCCCACCAATTCCAGCCCGGCGGCGGCCACTCCGCCGTGCACGGCACCCAGGGTGTTGTTGATCGCGGAATGCGCGCGCTGTTGCAGCACGACGCCGCTGCCGCCGGTTTCGGCGATCTCGACGGCCATCAGTTCGGCGAGTCCGGTCGGCAGTGATTCGACCGGCTCGGAGGGCTCCTCGAACGCGCCGGGCACGTGCACGGCGGCGGTGATGTAGAACGTGCGCACCGTGGCGAGGCCGATTTCGGTGCCCCGGTGGGTCAGCGTGCACTCCGACAGTGAGGTGGCGCCCGCAGCGCCCACCGGCCTGCTGACGGCCAGCACGGGCTCCGCAGGGTCCTCGGCGATGGTCGCCTGGGCGCCGGGCGCGAATTCCATGGCGAGCTCGCTGGAGACCGTCCAGTGACCCTCGGGGCGACGATCGTGGTTGGCGAAGCCGGCGATGTGGTCGACGAGGACTGCCAGCGGCCCCAAGGAAGCCGAACCTGTGAACGGGTTCAGCAAGCCGTCCAGTGCCATGCTGGCGGCGTACTGGGTGGGTCCGGTCTCGACATTGGTGATGCCGAAGCGGCCGGGTGGGGTGGTCAGCGGATATGCCATCGTCATCCAGCTTCGTGCCGTTGCCGCGGGCGTGTACCCCCGCGGGGTATTTAACGTGGAAAAAGGAACATCTCTAAGAATCTGGCTAGGCTTTCAGCAAACAGTCGATTATTCGTATTACCAGTTGGCTGATTACCGAATCAAGGGACAGCAAACGGGTGTGACGAGGGTCTCGATTATGGCCGGCGGGGCGGTGGTGAGCCGTTGGACGGTATCGAGCCCGAAAAACCCTCGCCGCCAAGGGTATTGCCGATTCCGGCCCGGCTCGGCCTGCGTGGTCGCGACGGCGCCGACAGCCAGCTACTTAGGTCTGACTAAGTTGGCACGTCACCCGGTGTTTGTCATATCGTTTTGTCCACTTGTGGCGAGCGGGTCAAAACCGACGTTCAGTGCTGCACGAAGGCACCGCGACCGCCCAGCCGGTGACCACCGGATGCCGCTGGTGACAGCCGGCAGTACGTGAGCAGCGCGCAGGCTCTGAGAGTAAAGGGTCAGGTGGGAATGACGGCCAAGCAGGGTCTGTACAACCCCGCATACGAGCACGACTCATGCGGTGTGGCGATGGTTGCCGATATCCACGGCCGTCGCAGCCGCGACATCGTCGACAAGGCGATCACCGCACTGCTGAACCTGGAGCACCGCGGTGCCGCCGGCGCGGAGCCCAACACCGGTGACGGTGCGGGCATCCTGCTGCAGGTGCCCGACGCGTTCCTGCGCGCAGTGGTCGACTTCGAGTTGCCCGAGGAGGGCAGCTACGCCACCGGTATCGCATTCCTGCCGCAGTCCGCTCGCGACGCCACGCTGGCGTGCGAGGCGGTTGCCAAGATCGTCGAAGCCGAGGGGCTGCAGCTGCTCGGGTGGCGCGACGTCCCGCACGACGACTCCTCCCTGGGTGCGCTGGCCCGCGACGCGATGCCGACCCTGCGTCAGGTGTTCATCGCCGGTGCCTCCGGCATGGACCTGGAGCGCCGCGCCTTCGTGATCCGCAAGCGTGCCGAGCACGAACTGGGCACCAAGGGCCCGGGCCAGGACGGACCGGGACGTGAAACCGTCTACTTCCCAAGCCTTTCCGGTCAGACCTTCGTGTTCAAGGGGATGCTGACCACCCCGCAGCTGCGGGCGTTCTACCTCGATCTGCAGGATGATCGGCTGACCAGCGCGCTCGGCATCGTGCACTCGCGGTTCTCGACGAACACCTTCCCGTCCTGGCCGCTGGCGCACCCGTTCCGCCGGGTGGCACACAACGGCGAGATCAACACGGTCACCGGCAACGAGAACTGGATGAAGGCCCGCGAGGCGCTCATCCACACCGACGTGTTCGGCTACCACAACGACCTGAACAAGATCTTCCCGGTCTGTACCCCCGGAGCCTCCGACACCGCGCGGTTCGACGAGGTCCTCGAACTCCTGCACCTCGGTGGCCGCAGCATCGCCCACTCGGTGCTGATGATGATCCCGGAGGCCTGGGAGCGCAACGAGGAGATGGACCCCGCACTGCGGGCGTTCTACCAGTACCACGGCTCGTTGATGGAGCCCTGGGACGGACCGGCGTCGGTGTGCTTCACCGACGGCACCGTGGTGGGCGCCGTGCTCGACCGCAACGGCCTGCGCCCGTCGCGCGTGTGGGTCACCAGCGACGGACTCGTCGTCATGGCCTCCGAGGCCGGCGTGCTGGACCTGGACCCGTCCACGGTCGTCAAGAAGATCCGTCTGCAGCCCGGCCGGATGTTCCTGGTGGACACCGCGCAGGGCCGCATCGTGGCCGACGAGGAGATCAAGGCGCAGCTGGCCGCCGAGCACCCCTATCAGGAGTGGCTGGACGGCGGGCTGTTCCACGTCGACGAGCTGCCGCAGGGCAAGTACGTCAAGATGCCTCACCACCGGGTGGTCATGCGGCAACAGGCGTTCGGTTACACCTACGAGGAACTGAACCTGCTGGTGGCGCCGATGGCCCGCACCGGCGCCGAGGCGCTGGGCTCGATGGGCACCGACACCCCGATCGCCGTGCTGTCCCAGCGGCCGCGGATGCTCTACGACTACTTCCAGCAGTTGTTCGCCCAGGTGACCAACCCGCCGCTGGACGCCATCCGTGAAGAGGTGGTGACCAGCCTGCAGGGCACGGTCGGCCCCGAGGGCGACCTGCTCAACCCGGACGAGAACTCGTGCCGCCAGATCGTGCTGCCACAGCCGATCCTGCGCAACGCCGACCTGTCCAAGCTCATCGACGTGGATCCCGACCACGAGATCCGCGGCCGCAAGCACGGTATGCGGGCTGCTGTCGTCAGCTGCCTGTACCCGGTGGCCGACGGCGGTGCCGGACTGCGCCGTGCGCTGGAGGACGTCCGCACCAAGGTCTCGCAGGCGATCCGCAACGGCGCCCGCATCATCGTGCTCAGCGACCGCGAGTCCAACGAGTGGCTGGCGCCCATCCCGTCGCTGCTCTCGGTGGCCGCGGTGCACCATCACCTGGTCCGTGAGCGCACCCGCACCCAGGTCGGCCTCGTGGTCGAGTCCGGCGACGCCCGCGAAGTGCACCACATGGCGATGCTGTGCGGCTTCGGCGCGGCGGCGATCAACCCGTACATGGCCTTCGAGTCGATCGACGACATGATCGACCGTGGCGTCATCACCGGGCTGTCCAGCGACCAGGCCAAGGCCAACTTCGTCAAGGCCGCAGGCAAGGGCGTGTTGAAGGTGATGTCCAAGATGGGCATCTCGACGCTGGCGTCCTACACCGGCGCCCAGCTGTTCCAGGCCATCGGGATCAACCAGCGGGTGCTGGACGAGTACTTCTCCGGATTGCACTGCCCCACCGGCGGAATCGACCTGGACGACATCGCCGCCGACGTCGCGGCCCGCCACGAGCTGGCCTACCTGGACCGCCCCGACGAGTGGGCGCACCGCGAGCTCGAGGTGGGCGGGGAGTACCAGTGGCGCCGCGAGGGCGAGTACCACCTGTTCAACCCGGACACCGTGTTCAAGCTGCAGCACTCCACCCGGACCGGGCAGTACTCGGTCTTCAAGGAGTACACCAAGCTGATCGACGACCAGAGTGCCCGGATGGCCTCACTTCGCGGCCTGCTGAAGTTCAAAGAGCGCGAGTCTGTTCCGATCGACGAGGTCGAACCTGCCACCGAGATCGTCAAGCGCTTCTCCACCGGCGCGATGAGCTACGGCTCCATCTCCGCCGAGGCGCACGAGACGCTGGCCATCGCCATGAACCGGCTCGGCGGCCGGTCCAACTCCGGTGAGGGCGGCGAAAGCGTCGACCGCTTCGAGCCCGACGAGAACGGCGACTGGCGCCGCAGCGCCATCAAGCAGGTGGCCTCCGGCCGTTTCGGCGTGACCAGCCACTACCTGTCGAACTGCACCGATATCCAGATCAAGATGGCCCAGGGCGCCAAACCCGGTGAGGGCGGTCAGCTTCCGGGGCACAAGGTGTACCCGTGGGTCGCCGAGGTCCGTCACTCGACGCCCGGTGTCGGCCTGATCTCACCGCCGCCGCACCACGACATCTACTCGATCGAGGATCTGGCGCAGCTGATCCACGACCTGAAGAACGCCAACCCGGCCGCGCGTATCCACGTGAAGTTGGTGAGCGAGAACGGCGTCGGCACCGTCGCCGCGGGTGTCTCCAAGGCGCACGCCGATGTGGTGCTCATCTCCGGGCACGACGGCGGTACCGGTGCCACCCCGCTCACCTCGCAGAAGCATGCCGGCGCCCCCTGGGAGCTCGGTCTCGCCGAGACGCAGCAGACGCTGCTGCTCAACGGGCTTCGCGACCGCATCGTGGTGCAGGTCGACGGACAGCTCAAGACCGGTCGTGACGTGGTGGTCGCCGCCCTGCTCGGTGGTGAGGAATTCGGTTTCGCCACCGCGCCGTTGGTGGTGTCGGGCTGCATCATGATGCGGGTCTGTCACCTCGACACCTGCCCGGTGGGTGTGGCCACCCAGAATCCGGTGCTGCGCGAGCGGTTCAACGGCAAGCCCGAGTTCGTGGAGAACTTCTTCCTGTTCATCGCGGAGGAAGTCCGGGAACTGATGGCGCAGTTGGGCTTCCGCACCATCAACGAGATGGTCGGACAGGTGGGCGCGTTGGACACCACCCAGGCCGCCGAGCACTGGAAGGCGCACAAGCTGGACCTGGCCCCGGTGCTGCACGAGCCCGAGTCGGCGTTCATGAACCAGGATCTGTACTGCAGCTCGCGTCAGGATCACGGCCTCGACAAGGCGCTGGACCAGCAGCTGATCGTGCAGTGCCGCGAGGCGCTGGATTCCGGCACCCCGGTGCGATTCACCACCAAGATCGCCAACGTGAACCGCACCGTGGGAACGATGCTGGGCCACGAGGTCACCAAGGCCTATGGGGGCCAAGGGCTTCCGGACGGCACCATCGACATCACCTTCGAGGGGTCGGCGGGGAACAGCTTTGGCGCATTCGTGCCGCGCGGTATCACGCTGCGGGTGTATGGCGATGCCAACGATTATGTGGGGAAGGGACTTTCCGGCGGCCGCATCGTGGTGCGCCCGTCGGACAAGGCCCCGAACGACTATGTCGCGGAAGACAACATCATCGGCGGCAACGTCATCCTGTTCGGCGCCACCAGCGGCCAGGCCTACCTGCGCGGTGTGGTCGGCGAACGGTTCGCGGTCCGCAACTCCGGCGCGCACGCGGTGGTCGAGGGCGTGGGTGACCACGGCTGCGAGTACATGACCGGCGGGCGGGTGGTGATCCTCGGCCAGACCGGCCGTAACTTCGCGGCGGGAATGTCCGGCGGTGTCGCCTATGTGTATGACCCGGAGAAGAAGTTGCCGGGCAACATCAACGGAGAGATGGTCGATCTTGACGCACTGGACGACGATGACCTCGAAGGGTTGCAGGAATTGATCGTGGCACATGTCGACGCCACCGATTCTGCGGTGGGCCAACGGATCCTGGCGGATTGGACGGCACAGCAGGCGCACTTCGTGAAGGTGATGCCACGCGACTTCAAGAAGGTGCTGCTGGCGATCTCGGAGGCCGAGGCCGCCGGGCAGGATGTCGGCGAAGCGATCATGGCGGCCGCTCGTGGCTGATCCGAACGGCTTCCTCAAGCACACCGTCCGGCAGACCCCGGCCCGGCGGCCGGTGGACCTGCGCCTGCAGGACTGGAAAGAGGTCTACGAGGAGTTCTCCGACGAGACCCTGAAAGTCCAGGCCTCCCGCTGTATGGATTGTGGTATCCCGTTCTGCCACAACGGTTGTCCGCTGGGGAACCTGATTCCCGAGTGGAACGACCTGGTGTACCGGGACCGCTGGCGCGACGCCATCGAACGGCTGCATGCCACCAACAACTTCCCGGAATTCACCGGGCGGCTGTGCCCGGCGCCGTGTGAGGCCTCCTGCGTGCTCGGCATCAACCAGGATGCGGTGACCATCAAGCAGGTCGAGGTCGAGATCATCGACCACGCCTTCGACAACGACTGGGTCAAGCCGATGATCCCGACGGTGCGCACCATGAAGAAGGTCGCCGTCGTCGGGTCCGGGCCCGCAGGCCTGGCTGCCGCCCAGCAGCTGACCCGTGCCGGTCACTCGGTGACGGTGTTCGAACGCGCCGATCGCATCGGCGGCCTGCTGCGCTACGGCATCCCCGAGTTCAAGATGGAGAAGCGCCACATCGATCGTCGTCTGGAGCAGATGACGGCCGAGGGCACCCAGTTCCGCACCGGCGTCAACGTCGGCGTCGACATCACCGTCGACCAACTCGACGCCGAGTTCGACGCGGTGGTGTTGGCCGGCGGTGCGACCGCGTGGCGTGACCTGCCGATCCCGGGCCGCGAGCTCGACGGTATCCACCAGGCCATGGAATATCTGCCGTGGGCCAACAAACTGCAACAGGGCGACGATGTCGCCGGTCCCGACGGCGAGCCGCCCATCACCGCGAAGGACAAGAAGGTCGTCATCATCGGCGGCGGTGACACCGGCGCAGACTGCCTGGGCACCGCGCACCGTCAGGGCGCCGCCAGCATCCACCAGTTCGAGATCATGCCGCGCCCGCCCGAGACCCGTGCGGACTCCACCCCGTGGCCGACCTACCCGCTGATGTTCCGGGTGGCCTCTGCGCACGAAGAGGGTGGCGAGCGGGTGTTCTCGGTGAACACCGAGCAGTTCGTCGGCTCCGACGGCCGGGTCACCACGCTCAAGGTGCACGAGGTGGAGATGAAGGCCGGCAAGTTCGAGAAGGTGGAGGGGTCGGACTTCGATCTGGACGCCGACATCGTCTTCCTGGCGATGGGGTTCGTGGGCCCCGAGCGCGAGGGTCTGCTGACCGACCTGGGTGTCGAACTGACCGACCGCGGCAACGTCTCCCGCGACAAGGATTTCCAGACCACCGTTCCCGGCGTCTTCGTCGCCGGCGACATGGGCCGTGGACAGTCGTTGATCGTGTGGGCGATCGCCGAGGGGCGCGCCGCGGCGGCCGGTGTCGACCGCTACCTGATGGGCCAGTCGGCGTTGCCCCGGCCGATCGAGCCGTCGGCGGCCCCGCAGCGGTAGGCAACATCAGCAACTTCAGTCACACGAGAAACATCCGATTTGTGACCGGCGTGCCGGTTGGTGTTAGCCGCGTCACAGGTGTCTAATGATTGCGGCGGGGTCGTGCGGTAATGTGACCCCACGGTGCAGCTATTAGCCGACCGCAGGAGTTCTCACCGTGTACAACAATCCCATTTCACGGTCCCGAGTGAGTCGAATCGCCTGGTCATGGTTCCGTCACCCGGTCCGATGCCGTGAATTCCCAGCTAAGCACGAGCGGCTGATCACCCCCGACGAGTTAATGCGTTTCGGCTACTGACCGACCCGGGCGCCGCGCAGATCCCGATTCAGGACCTACGCGACACCCGTTTGCCAGATCGTAATAATTTCGTGACCGTCAGTTCTAGCCGCTGGTCAGCAGCCCGGAGTCCCGAATCGTCTCCGCGAGCGGCTCCAGCACCGCAGTGTCATACGGCGGCGGTAGGTAGATGATGGCCAGATCCAAGCCCTCGGCGCCCAGGGCGATCGCATCCTCGACGACTCGGCGGTAGTTGCGATCCTCGCCCAGCCGAATGTGCGCCGACAGCGTGATCTCCTTCGGGTCCCTGCCGATATCGGCGCAGTGCGCGGCCAGCACGTCGCGCTTGCGGGCGAACTCCTCCGGCGTACCTCCGACGAAGTTCCAGTGGTCGGCGTATTTCGCGGTGATCTTCAGGGTGCGCTTCTCGCCGTTGCCGCCGATGCAGAACGGCGGGTGCGGCTGCTGCGGCCCCTTCGGCTCGTTGCGCGCGTCTTTGAGCTGGTAGAACGTGCCGTCGAAGGTGGTGGTCTCCTGGCTGAGCAGGCCCTTGAGAATCTCACAGGCCTCCTCGAAGCGGTCGAAACGCTCCTTGATGGTGCCCAGCTCGATGCCATAGGCGCCGGACTCCTCCTCGTTCCAGCCGGCGCCGATCCCGAGCTCGAGGCGACCGTTGGAAATGATGTCGAGTGCGGCGGCCATATTGGCCAGCACCGCGGGATGCCGGTAATGGATACCGGTCACCAGTACGCCGACCCGGAGCCGCTCGGTGGCCTGGGCCAACGCGGTGAGCGTGGTCCAGCCCTCCAGGCAGGGGCCGGTGGAATCGGAGAAGATCGGATAGAAGTGGTCGAACGTCCAGCCGGATTGGAAGACGTCGATATCGTCCGCTGCTTTCCAGATGGCGAGCATGTCGGACCAGGTCGTGTTCTGCGGGGAAGTCTTGAAGGCAAAGTCCACACCTGGGAAACGAACTCGGGCAGCGGTTAATTCCTGGATGCGGCGCCGATGACTTCTATCCACCGTGCAGGTCGGTATGTCCATGATCGATATGACGACGGCAAGTGCGCGTACCGCCGCGGTGCTCGGCGGCGTGCACGATGAACAGCTGAGCGCACCGACGCCCTGCCCGCAGATGTCCGTGCGCGAGATGGTGGCCCACATCGGGCAACTGGCGCCTGCCTTCGGGGCCGCGGCGAACAAGGATTTCGGGGAGCTCACCGACAGCCCACCCGGCGAGGGCGGTTACGTACTCGACGACGGCTGGCGCGAGCACTATCCCGCCCGGCTCACCGCGTTCGCCGAGGCATGGCAGGCGCCGCACGCGTGGGAGGGAATGACCCGGGTTGGGGCCGTCGACCTGCCGGGTGAGGTGTGCGGACTGGTGGCCCTGACGGAGGTGGTGGTGCACGGCTGGGACGTTGCGATCGCCACCGGGCAGGCCTATGCCGTCGATGCCGACACCGCAGCGGTCTTGTTGGAGCATCTGACCGCCTTCACCGCCGCCGGCCCGGTGGAGGGGCTCTTCGGCGCGCCGGTGACTGTTGCCGATCACGCCGGTGATTTCGAGCGGGCGCTGGCGCTGAGCGGCCGTGACCCCGCATGGGGACGGGTGTGATCGGGCGGCGTCACGGGCACACTGAAGCCATGGACCGCATCGACCCCGTGGCCGCACTACGCCGCATCGCGTATTACAAGGACCGGGCCCGAGAGGACTCGCGCCGGGTGATGGCCTACCGCAACGCCGCCGATGTGGTGGAGGCGATGACACCCGAACACCGGGAGAAGGTCGGTAAGACCAACAGTTGGCAGACGCTACCGGGGATCGGACCCAAGACCGCCAAGGTGATCGCACAGGCGTGGGCCGGTCGTGTCCCCGACACACTGGTCGAATTGCAGGAAGCCGCGGCAGATCTCGGTGGCGGGGAGATCCGCGCCGCGATCAAGGGGGACCTGCATCTGCACTCGAACTGGTCCGACGGGTCCGCACCGATCGAGGAGATGATGGCCACCGCGCAGGAGCTCGGCCACGAATACTGCGCTCTGACAGACCATTCGCCGCGGCTGACCATTGCCAACGGTCTTTCGCCGGAACGCCTGCGTAAGCAACTCGATGTCATCGACGAACTGCGCGAACGCTTCTCGGTGACATCCCCGTCGCTTCGCTCGCCCAGGCCGATGCGCATCCTGACCGGGATCGAAGTCGACATCCTCGATGACGGCACCCTGGACCAGGAGCCGGAACTACTGGAGCGGCTGGACATCGTGGTGGCCAGCGTGCACTCGAAGCTGAAGATGGACGCGCCGGCGATGACGCGCCGCATGGTGCGTGCGGTGTCCGAGGGCCAGGCCGACATCCTGGGCCATTGCACCGGACGTCTGGTCACGGGCGGCCGGGGGATCCGTCCGGAGTCCACATTCGACGCCGAGGCGGTGTTCACCGCGTGCCGGGACAATGGTGTTGCGGTGGAGATCAATTCGCGCCCCGAGCGGCGCGACCCGCCGAGCCGGCTACTGGATCTGGCGCTGCAGATCGGGTGCGACTTCTCGATCGACACCGATGCTCACGCCCCCGGTCAGCTCGACTTCCTGGGCTACGGCGCGCAGCGCGCCCTGGACGCCGGGGTGCCGGTGGACCGCATCGTGAACACCTGGTCGGCGGATCGGCTGCTGGAGTGGGCGCACTGATTCACGTCGATGACGTGAACGGATTGTGCTCGGCGATGAGTCTTTCCATGCGCGCCTCGTCGAGGCGAGCGTGGACGGTGGCCGATTCCTGCTGATCGCGGATCACCTTGGCCAGGGTGAAGGCGCTGGTGACCAGGAACAGCACCGACATGGTCAGGAAGAGCCGTTGCCAGATGTCGAGCGGCAGGAAGACGATGCCGCCGAGCACGCCGACGAAGCTGACGCCGAAGGCGATGGTGGCCTGGAGCGAAAACGCCGCCGTGACCTTGGCCGTGTCGCTGAATGCGTTCATGGGGCAAGCCTGCCGGAGGGCACGCTTCAACCGGATGCGTGAAACTACTCAATCCGGCAGCATCGGCATTTCCAGTCCCGGGTCGCGGCCCAGCAGCACTCCGCGGGTCACCGAGGCGTTGCCGAACCGCTGTCGTACCTCGTCGACGGCGGCGTCCAGGGCGATCGGATCCGCCGCGCTGCCGAACGGCAGTTCCAGCTGCGCCGCACCGTCGCGGTCGATGTTGGACACCGCGAAGCCCACCAGGGTCAGTCCGCGTTCGGCGATCAGCGGAGCGGCGGCGGCAACCAGTTCGCGGGCGGCACCCAGCACGGCCTCGGTCGACGCGGTGGCGCGCGGCAGGGTGTGCGAGCGGGTGACGCGGCCGAAGTCGTCGAAGCGCAACCGCAGCACCACGGTGCGGCCGGTGCGTCCCGCGGTCCGCATCCGGCGGGTGATGCGGTCCACCAGATTCACCACGACGGCATCGATCTCAGGAGCGGACATGGTGTTCCCGGCGCGGCCCAGCGCTCGTTGCGCGCCGACGGACCGCCTGCGCACCCCGGTCACCACCCGGCGGCGGTCGATGTTGTGGGACAGGGCGAAGAGCTGCCTGCCCATGGCCGGGCCGACCATGGCGCCCAGCGATGTCTCGCTGAGCTCGGCCACGTCGGCCACCGTGTGAATGCCGTGCAGGCGCAGCTTCTCCGCGGTCTTGGCGCCCACGCCCCAGAGCCGACGCACCGGCAGCGGGTGCAGGAAAGCCAGCTCGCGGTCCGGTTCCACCAGCAGCAGCCCGTCGGGCTTGGCCTCCTGGCTGGCGACCTTGGCCAGGAACTTGGTGCGGGCGATCCCGACGGTGATCGGCAGGCCGACGTCGACCTGGACGCGTTCGCGCAGCCGGGCGCCGATTTCTACCGGCGTGCCCGACACCCGGCCAAGCCCGCCGACATCAAGGAACGCCTCGTCCACCGAGACCGGCTCGACCAGGGGAGTGGTGTCGCGGAAAACGTCGAAGACGGCCCGACTGGCCTCGGTGTACGCGCGCATCCGTGGCGGCACGACGATCACCTGAGGGCAGAGGCGGCGGGCCTGCCCGCCGCCCATCGCGGTGCGCACCCCGTACGCCTTGGCCTCATAGCTGGCGGCCAGCACCACCCCGCCGCCGACGATGACCGGCAGTCCGCGCAGGGAGGGGTCATCGCGCTGCTCGACCGACGCGTAGAACGAGTCGAGATCGGCGTGCATAATGCTGGCCTGCCCGGAGTGGGACACGAACACATGTTCGCATCCGGGTCCGACAGTGGGCTAGGGCGTGCTGCCGTAGATGCTGGTCAGCCAGATGTGGGTGAGGGTGTCCACGACGCGGTCATGTTCGACCGAGGGACGGTCATCGGCCAGCGTCGCCATCATCATCTTCTCGTTCATGAGGTTCAGCGAGGTGGCCAGGTCGAGGGCGGGCAGCGTCTCCGGCGCCGCGCCGCGCCGGCGTTCGGCATTGATCAGTGCGGCCGTCATGGCAATCCACTTCTGCATCAGGCCGGCCCAGAACGCCCGGAACTCGGGATTGTTCCTCACTGCCTCGGTCCCGGCCCGCGCGGTGGCCGGATGGGATCCGAACGAGCTGAAGAAAATCTCGATGCCCCGCCGGACCGCACGTTTCGGATCCGTCGGCATGTGCTCAAGGGCGTTGTCGAACCCGGTGTCGGCGAGCTTGATCAGTGGATCGAGCAGCGACAGCAGGACCGCTTCTTTGGAGGCGAAGTAGAAATAGAAGGTCGGACGCGAGATGCCGGCGCCCTTGGCCAGGTCATCGACCGAGATGTCGGAGAAGGACCGCTGCTGGATGAGGCGGGCGGCGGTGTCCAGGATCGCCTGCTGCCGTTCGTCCCCGGAGGGGCGGGCGGCCCGGCGGCCGCGGCTGGCGGTGGTCACGGCCCCCACCTTAACACCGTGTCGACTTTCTCAACATACCGTTGACTCACTCAACACCATGTTGATACCGTCGGTATCATGAATGAACACCTCGACGTTGTGATCGTCGGCGCCGGTATTTCCGGCATCAGCACGGCCTGGCACCTGCAGGACCGCTGCCCGACCAAGAGCTACGCGATCCTGGAACGCCGCGACAACATCGGCGGCACCTGGGATCTGTTCAAGTACCCGGGTATCCGCTCGGATTCCGACATGTTCACCCTCGGATTCCGGTTCAAGCCGTGGACCTCGGCGAAGGCCATCGCCGATGGCGCCTCCATCTGGAACTACATCAACGAGGCCGCCGCCGAGAACGGCATCGACAAGCACATCCGCACCGGGCACCGCGTCACCTCGGTGGACTGGTCAGACGCCGACAACCGCTGGACCATCAACATCGAGCACGCCGGTGAGCGCAAGCAGATCACCGCGTCGTTCCTGTCGGTCTGCAGCGGTTACTACAACTACGACGAGGGCTACGCGCCCGAGTTCCCGGGTGCCGCGGACTTCGCGGGCCAGATCATCCATCCCCAGCACTGGCCCGAGGGGCTGGACTACACGGGCAAGAAGATCGTTGTCATCGGCTCCGGCGCCACCGCGATCACGCTGATCCCGTCGCTGGTCAACGAGGGCGCGGGCCATGTCACCATGCTGCAGCGCTCGCCCACCTACATCGGTTCGCTTCCGCTGGTGGATCCCGTTGCCGCACAGGCCAACAAGTACCTGCCCAAGAACGTCGCCCACGTGGTGAATCGCTGGAAGGCGATCGCGATGGCCACCGGCCAGTACCAGCTGGCGCGCAAGTTCCCGAAGATGTTCAAGAAAGCCCTCAAGGACATGGCGACCCGGCGGCTGCCGGACGGCTTCGATTACGAGAAGCACTTCAGCCCGCGCTACAACCCGTGGGACGAGCGAGTCTGCCTGGCCCCCAACGGCGATTTCTTCAAGACCATCAAGGCGGGCAAGGCCGACGTCGTCACCGACACCATCGAGACCTTCACCGAAACCGGCATCAAGCTGACCTCGGGCGAGGAGCTGCAGGCCGACATCATCATCACCGCAACGGGTTTGAACATGCAGCTGTTCGGCGGCGCCACCGCCACCCGCAACGGCGAGCCGATCGACCTGACCAAGTCGATGACCTACAAGGGCCTGATGCTGTCCGGCGTGCCCAACATGGCCATCACCTTCGGCTACACCAACGCTTCATGGACGCTCAAGGCCGACCTGGTCTCCGAGTTCATCTGCCGCGTGCTGAACTACATGGACGCCAACGGTTTCGACCGGGTCGAACCGCAGCATCCGGGCGACGCGATCGACGAAGAGCCGTTCATGGATTTCACGCCGGGATACTTCCGCCGTGCCATGGACACCTTGCCGAAGTCCGGCTCGGAGGCGCCCTGGAAGCTGAAGCAGAACTACTTCTTCGACCTGCGCCTCATCCGGCACGGCAAGGTCGACGAGGAGTCGCTGCACTTCACCAAGCACCGCGCCGCGGTGTCGGCCTAGGTTCACCCGCCTACAGCGACGAGCCGTTCAGTCGCCTGCAGCGACGACGACAATCCCGTCCTCGTCGCTGTAGGCGATCTCACCGGGCGCGAACGTGACACCGCCGAACGACACCTCGATATCACGTTCTCCGGCACCGGTTTTGGTGCCCTTGCGGGGATTCGTGCCCAGTGCCTTGATGCCCACGTCGATGGTCCGCAGCGCGGCCGCGTCACGGACCGCGCCGTGCACGATCACCCCGGCCCAACCGTTTTCGGCGGCCAGGCCGGCGATGATGTCGCCGACCAGCGCGGTGTGCAGCGAGCCATCGCCGTCGACCACCAGCACCCCACCGTCACCCGGCGTGGACAGGATCGATTTGAGCAGGGCGTTGTCCTCGAAGCAGCGCACCGTGGTGATCGGGCCTGCGAACGACGTGACACCGCCGTAGTTGCGCAACTGCAGATCGCAGCTGCGGACGTCGGGGTAGATCTCGTCGACAAGGTCAGCGGTCGCGCGCGGTTCGATGCTCACGCCATGATGCTAGCGATCACCACATCGTGGACGAACTGCGCCAGACCCGGTTCGACATCGTCGTAGTGGGCGGTGAACCGGGCATCGGCGAGGTACATCTCGACCAGTCCGCGGTGCATCTCGCCGCCGCAATCGTAGAAGCGGTCGATACTCGCGCGGTGCCGGCCGGCCAGCGCGTCGGCCTCCGGCGAGCCGGGACGTACACCGGCGCGCTTTGCAGCCGCCAGGTCGCCCAGCAGCGCATCCCCGTCGACTTTCAGATCGATCCAGTCCTGTTTCGTCAGCTGCGCGACCCGCTGCCGGGACTGCTTCCATTCGTCGGTGTCGCCCCAGCGCTGCTCGGCTTCGACCGCATACTCCTCGCCGAATGCCGTGGTGCCGAAGATCTCGACCTGTTCCTCGGCGGTCAGCTGAATACCGCTGCGATGCGCGTCCATGAGTTCCTCCACTGCCCTGATGCTGCGCTGCAGACCTTCGGCCCGCTCCAGGAGCAGGGCATGCTGGCGCTGCAGCCTGGTCAGCCCGTCGACCTCGGGGTCATCGAGCAGGACGCGGATCTCATCCAGCGGCAGTCCGGCCGCGCGATACACCAGAACCAGGTGCAGCCGCTCGACATCGGCATCGGTGTAGCCCCGGTAACCGGCCGGAGTCCGCACGCCGGGCACCACCAGGCCGATGTGGTCGTAGTGGTGCAGGGTGCGCACGGACAGCCCGGTCAGGGCGGCGACGTTGCCGACGGTTCTCACGTCCATGGACTCACTATCGGCCCTGACGTCGCGTGAGGGTCAAGCCCCGCCCCGCGGAACCTCAGTCCTGGTCGGAATTGCGGCGGGCCAGAAGAACGACCAGGACCGCGAGCAGGCCGACGGCCAGCGCGACCGCCAGCGGCAGCCGGGACTGTTCCGGACCGAGGGCCGGCACCGCGGACGGTGTCGGAACGGCCGCGGCAACCGCGGACTTCGCTTGTGCAGCAACCTCTTTGGCGGCTTCTTTGGCGACCGCCGTCGGTTCCGCAGAGTGCTCGACGACCGGAGCCGGCTCGGCAGGGGTGGCTGTGACCGGCGGGGCCTTCTTCGCCGGAGGTGCCTTCTTGGCCGGAGCGGCCTTCTTCGCGACCGCCTTCTTGGCCGGTGCGGCCTTCTTCACGGGAGCGGCCTTCTTCGCCGGTGCCTTCTTGGCCGGGGCCTTCTTCGCGGGAGCCTCGGCGGCGGGAGGCACAGCAGGTGGGTCAGCCGGGACCTGCTCAGCGGGGGCCTTCTGTTCGGGAAGGTCCTGCTCGTCGGCCATGGTGCTGCTCCTTTGCAGTGTCGTCCAGCGCAGTGTGTCCCATCATGCCAGCCCAGGGCCCGGCGTCAGCCCGTGACCGCCAGGGCGGCGGCCAACGTCAGTGCCACCGCCATCAGGGCAAGCTCGGTATCGGAGCGTCGGGTGGACACCTCGGCGCTGACCCGGTGACCACGCGCCGACGGTAGCCACCGCGACCGGTTATGCCAGGCCAGCGCCAACAGAGCCGCTGTCACGACGATCTTGGCCAGGAGCAGCCTGCCGTGCCCGGTGCCGACCAGTTCGGCAGGTGACCCGATCACCACCACGGCGCTGAACACCCCGCCCACCAGCAGCACCAGCACCGACCACAACGACAGTTGCGAGAAGCGTGGCAATACCCGGGCCCACTGACCGCGGCGATCCACCACCAGCACGATCGCCGCGAGCGCGCCGCACCACAGCGCGGCCGCCAGCGCGTGCAGCGTCACCGCCAGACCGCCGAGCGCACTCTCGGACAGGTGCCCGGCCAGGGTGCGCGCCGCGGTGCCCAGTGCGGCGACCCCGGCGACCACCAGCGATGCGCCGGGGTTACGCGCCGCGAGGGTCACCACGACCACCAGAAGCGCCGCCGCCACGCAGATCAGGTCGGCCCGGCCCGCGGTCGTCGACACGGCGAACTCGATCGCGGTCCGCACCCCCAGGTCACGAACCGCCACCGCGGCGGTATCGGCCGCCGTCGTCACCAGCCGGATCAGTTCGGCGGCCAGCCACACCCACGCGGTGACCGCCATGACCGCGGTGCTGCGCCGGGCGAGTTCGGTGCGGTAGCGCGCGGTGTCCAGCCACGGCACCACCGCGAGGCCGAGCACCAGCACGGCGGCACCATCGGCGAGCACCCGCGTCACGGTCGGCACCAGAGCCCCGTCGGGGCGGGCGAGAACCCAGGCCAGCGCCACGCTCAGGGCGACGACGAGTGCGCCCAGGCACGCCCGCCGGGTGCGTGTCACGTGCGGCGTCGGCTCCACCACACGCCGGCGCCGACGAGCACCACCGCCGCCACCACGAACGGCCAGACCGGGACACCGTCGTCGGTGGGCGTCACCGGGGCGGCAGCGGGCGCAGGGGCCGGCGCGACCGAGGGGCCGGGCGTGCCGGTCGCGGCGACGGTCAGATCGAAAGCCCAAGAACCGGTGATGACGTGGCCGTCAGCGGAGGTCACGCGGTAGTTGGCGGTATAGGTGCCCGACGGTCCCAGCGGCCGCACGTCGACCTCGGCCACCGGACCGGTGACCCGGACGTCGCCGGTGGACCACAGATTGCCGTCCGGTCCGACGACGGTCATCGCCGCGAACGCGGTCTGCAGGTCTTCACTGAAGGTGGCACTGACCTTGGTGGGCGATGCGGTCAACGCGGTCCCGGGCGCCGGGTCCGAGGAGATGAGGGTGGCGTGCGCCGCGGCGACACCGGCGCCCGCCAGCGCCAGCACCGTCAGCACCAGCGCCAACACGGGCGAAAGGATCCGTGTGGTGAGCGTCATCAGACCAGGCCGAGCCGGGCCATCACATCGGCGTCGATACCGTCGAGCTGTTCGCCGATCGCGGCGTGGGCGGCCTTGCGGCGTGCCGTCGGCATGTTCTCCGCGGCGGCGACGGCGGTGGACAGGTCGGTCAACCGGTCGGTGATGGCGGCCACGAACTGCTTGGTCTCGGCGTCCTTCGGGTTCTTCTCGACCACCCGCCGGGTCGCCTGTTCGGCACCGCTGATGCGGGCCGACAGCACCGCTCCGTGCCCGGAGAACTGGCCGATCTGGGCCAGCGGGACACCGAGCTGGTCGGCGCGGCGCTGGTCGAGCAGGCCGCGGATGGCGATCGCACCGCGATAGGCCAGCGGTATCAGGACCGGTGCCAGCAGCCGGGACACGGTCAGCGTCCGGCGAATCTTCATCGGGGACAGCAGCTTGCCCTCACGGACCGCCTTGAGTTGGGTCTCAGCAACCTTCAGCGCCACGCGGTCGCTGTCGCGCTGGGCCTTGAGCTGGGCCTTGACCGCCTGGGTCTGCGCCTTGCGATCGGCCTTGATGCGTCGCGCATCGTTGCGCGCCGCGAGTTTGGCCTCCAGCTTGGCTCCCTTGGTGAGCGCGCGCTTGGTCGCGCGCCCGATCGCCCGAGCCTCGGCGCGACGGGCCGACCGGCTCTTGCGTTGCGTGAACAGGGCCATCGGCATTGCCTCCCGGTCATCTCATCCGCGCCGCCACCATCACGGCGCCACGATGCGGCCAACCCTATCGCTCCTCCGTCCCTACCACTCTCGGCGGCCTTGGGGCGATACCGATTACTTCCGACAGCAAACAAGTACGCGGGCATATGCGACAATCGTCCAAACGATTGCCTGTGCGCCGTGAGACGCCATGAGGGGTGGTGACGACGTGGGTTCGCGCATGCGAGTCGCCGCGGCTGCCTGTCTGGTGTCATCGGGGCTGTTCGTGGCTGGTGTGTCCGCTGCGGTGGCGTTAGCCGAGCCCGACAGCAGCGGGGACGCTGCGGGCACCGGGACGGCAGGCCGGACATCCGACGGGGCGACCGGTCAGCCCCGTCGCACCGCACCTCGTGGCGTCGGCAGCGTCAGCGGGGCCGGATCGGGGTCACCGGGCCAGCGCTCCGTGGTGTCACCAGCGGGAACCGAGGATTCTCCGGTGCCGCCCGCCGATGCCGTCGAGGGCGACCTCAGCAAACTTCCCGAGGCCGGAACCGGTGCCGGCGAAACCCTGCCCGGTGGTACTCCCGGCGAACAAGGCGACGTCAAAGACGACGTCAAGGACGACGGCGTCAAAGAGGACGAAGACGACGACGAATGCGGTTGGGGCTGGTGGCCGCTGCCCCCTGACACCGACTCGTCGGCGCCCAACGGCGGCGACGGCTACGGCGGGGGTGCGCCGTCGACGGCTCCGCCGGCCGGACGCCCGGGTGTGCCCTCCGAACTGCTACCGGAGTCCCCGGTGCTGCCGGTCGTCCCGGATCCCCAGGAACCGCTGCCCGGACTCGTCGCGCCCGCGGCCATGCCGGTGCTGTCGATGCCCGTCATCGTGCTGCCCCCGGTGGTGCCGGGGATCGGCGGCGGTGGTGTCGGCGCGGGACCGAGGGCGCCGGCGCCGGAGAATGCCGCACGGCCACCGGCCCCGTCACGCACCCCGCCCGCCGAGCGCCCCGCGGCTCCGCGCACCGATGCCGTCCTGCCTGCCTCCTACCGCGCCGGCTACGGCGAATACCTCCGGACCGCCGGCATGCCTCAGGTGATCGCCGTCGCGGTGCCGGGAGCAACCGGCATCATGCTGCTCACCGGCGCGGGCGGGCTCATCGGCTATCGGCAGGCCCGAGCCGGCCGCGCGATCCGGTCCGGTGGCTCAGCAAGGTTCTCAAGTTGACCGGATTCGGCAGTCTGCCGTCCAACGGCGGGCCATAGTGGACCAGAGGAGAAGGGGGAGGCAATGCCAGCAAGTCGCCGCGTGACGCGCGCCGTCAGCTCGGTGCTCGACCTTGCGCCACGCCGGGGTGAGGTGTCGCTGCCGCGTCTGGTCGAGGCGGTCGCCGATGACCAGGGGCGCCCGATCCAGATCAAGATGGCCGATCTGCCGTCCGGTGTCTGTGGTCAGTGGCGCCAATATGCCGACCACGACGTCTTCCTGATCCAGAAGGGACTGCCCGCCTGGGACCGCACTCTGGCCCATGAGCTCGGCCACCTGGTACTCGGTCATGCGGGCATGCCGGTGGTGGAGGCTGCGCGCGAGACCATGGAACTGGCCGGGTCGGACCTCATCGGGTACATGCTCAATCAGCGGACCGGGTGCATGGGCCCCGCGGGTGAGGAAGCCGAGCAGGAGGCCGAGGACTTCGCCGCGCTACTCATCTACCGTCTCGGGCGGCTACCGTCCGATCGTTCGTCGATCGTGCAGGTGCGGCTCGGGGAGGCGTTTGGTTGATCGTCTGGGTGATCGCCGGTCTCCTCGGGTTGGCGACCGGCTTGCGAATCGGGTGGGCGCTGGTCAACAAGCAATCCCTGGTGAGCACCGCGATGATCCTCGCGCTGGGCAGTCTCGGGATTGTCGCAGCGCTCAACTGGCAGCCCCTGACCCTGCTGATCGACACCGCGCTGCGGTGGCCGAACATCGCCGTCGCGCTCAGCCAGGTGGCGTTGATCGGTTGTGCGGCAGGCAGTTGCGTGATGATCACGACCGTGGCGTCGGGCCGCAAGCCGGCCGCCATCCGCCGCATCGCCATCGGCCAGTACCTCGTGGCGGGCGCCATCGCGGCGGCCACTCTGGTGGCGTTCTTCCGCGCCCCGCAGATGCCGGAGATGGCGCCCGAGGAGTACATGCGCCGCAACCTGGCGCCGGGCGGGTCCTCGTCGTGGCTGCTGCCGCTGCTCTATGTGCTGCTCGCGCTGACCCTCGTCGCGTGGGCGGGGGTGCGTCATTCCAACCGGACCCGGCGGGGCCGTGCGCTTTTCGTCTTCAGCGTCGGCATGGTGCTCATGGTGCTGTCGAGCGCCTTCTTCCTGCTCCGGGCCGTCGGCAATACCGATGTCCTGGGCGTGGGTGCGGCGGCGACGCTGCTGGGTTGCGCGATGCTGGTGGTGGCCGGCGGGTCGCTGTTGCCCAGCGTGGAGGACTGGTTCGGTGCGCGCCGGGAACTGCGGACGATCCAGCCGCTGCTGGCCGAACTCAACACCCGGCATCCCGATGTGGGTATCGGGGTGCGTCCCCGCGGGCCGTTGTTGTTCCGGGTCGCCGAGCAGATGTCCCTGATCTCGGATTCGCTGTACCTGGAAGCCATTGCGGCCGAGGGCATGCGGCGCCGCACGGTGGACGCCACCGCGGGCCAGCGCGATATCGAGCAGTCGCTGAACATCGCCGATATCGCTGATCTCGATTCACCCCCGGTGCCCGCCGACGAACAGGCCCGTGGCATCGCGGAGTGGATCTTCGCGGGCCGGTCCGCCGCTGCGGAGGGCACCGCGCACGCGGCGTTCCCCGGCCTGAACTGGCTGCGCCAGCCGACCACGTTCTCGGATCGGGAGTGGATACTCGCCATCGCCGAGCAGTTCCGGGAATTGGAGCTCGGGGCGCAGGCCCACGACTGAACGCACAAACGGTGCCGTCACGCTTGCGCGCGACGACACCGTGTGTGGCGGTGATCCCTCAAGGGATCAGCCGTCGAGGTTCTCCCGGCGACGCAGCTCGTCGACCTTGAGGGCCAGATCCTGCTGGGACTCGGGGGACAGGCCGACGGTGCGGGCCGCGATGCGGCGCACGCCCTCGTCGCGCATGCTGGCCAGCCAGGTCAGTTCCTTGTCCAGCTTCTCGTAGTACTCGTCGTCGGTGAAGTACGCCGGCTTGATACGGAAGAAGTTGGCGAGGGCGGCCATCGTGGTCACGGATGGGTTGGTGCGGTTGCCGGAACGCAGCTGCGACAGGTAGGGGGCGGACATCGTGACACCCTCGGCCTTTAGTGCGCCGATCACCTCAGCCGAAGTGTGCGGACCGCGCCCGGGAGGGTAAACCGTGTCGAAGAGGCGGTTTAGCCGGGCGGCGAACGTCTTGCTCATCTAACTTTCCTCCACATGGCTCACGAGCTGTCTGCAATAGGTTCGTATTTGCTGATCATCGTAGCGAGTGTTGTCGCCACAACCAAGTGCAAACCACCGAAAAGTAACACTACCCTTCTCGCGGGGTCGCTGCAGGGTCCTGTAGCAGCACGTCAACCCGACACACACGCTGCGGCGTTGTGATCTGGCGAACCTAAAAATAACGGCCTCGCCATTTTGCCCAGATTCGTTGATCTTGTCTTGTTGTCACAGTAACCCCATAGCCGATCAGGAGCTAACAGGCGTCGCACAGCAAATCTGCACTTCACCTTTGCTGTCAGTGCCGGCGAAGTGGAGGAAGGGTAGACATGGGCGGGCCCGACGGCCACACCATCATTGCTGAGCTCGGCACATGCTGAACGCGGCATTGTGGCCCAACTGTGTCCGAAACGTTATGAAGACGTTTGCTGTGCACGCGCACGGCGGCACACCCGCCCCGTCGGTCGCCGACGGCTGGAAAGGCCAGTGCAACTACGCGGCGAGCAGCATCGCCAGGATCGCGGTGTCCGGATGGCTGATCGGGTCGACGCCCACCCGGCTCACCATCGAGGTGATGGTGCCGTCGGCCTCCGCTTCCACCCAGGCGGCACGATGCTCCAGGCCCAGATGGGGCAGGCCCGGCAGCAACACGCAGCCCGACGCCGCGCCCGCGCACTCCGGTAGCGACGGCGTGGTCTCCGACGGTGGGTGCAGCATCAGCAGTGCCGCGGGCTGATGGTCGGCGAAAAATCCGGGCGGAACCGCGGATTCACCGACGACCGGACCCTCGGCCATCACCAGGCCGACGGTGCCGGGCTCCGGCTTGTCGGGAAGTTCCTCGCGGACACCGAAAATCGTTGTGGTGGAGAGCAGGCCGGGCAGCGATGCCACCCGCACCGCGACGATGAGCAGTTGGGCCCACTCCTTGGTGGAATCCGGCCAGCGGCCCGACACCACGAAACCCTTGAGGGTGCCCCGCGAATGGAATGGGGCGATCTCCACCGCTCTACCGGCTCCGGTGTCCATGTGGCCTCCCGACAGTGCTTGCTGGTAACCGCCTCCGACACTGCTGTGGGTCGCTGTGCACAGGATGCGGTAGTCCGGCACTAGCACGCAAGAGGACACGAGTGCCAGAAACGCGGCGGAAACGACAAGCAAAGAGCCCCGCGTGCCGAAGCACGCGGGGCCCGAGACCTGAGAGACGAGAACTCAGCCGAAGATGAGTCCGCCGGTGTTCGCGGTGGCCTTGGCGTAGCGGTCCTGGACGTCGGCCCAGTTGACGACGTTCCAGAAGGCTTTGACGTAGTCGGCCTTGACGTTCTTGTATTGCAGGTAGAAGGCGTGCTCCCACATGTCGACCTGCAGCAGCGGGATGATGCCCAGGGGGACGGAAGGCTTTGACGTAGTCGGCCTTGACGTTCTTGTATTGCAGGTAGAAGGCGTGCTCCCACATGTCGACCTGCAGCAGCGGGATGATGCCCAGGGGGACGTTGGCCTGCTGGTCGTAGAGCTGGAAGGTCAGCAGGCGCTGGCCMAGGCTGTCGTAGCCCAGTACGGCCCAGCCCGAGCCCTGCAGTCCGTTGGCTGCGGCGGTGAACTGGGCGCGGAACTTGTCGAAGGATCCGAACTGGTCGTCGATGGCGGCGGCCAGTTCGCCTTCGGGCTTGTCGCCGCCGTTGGGGGACAGGTTTTTCCACCAGATGCTGTGGTTGACGTGTCCGCCGAGGTGGAAGGCGAGGTTTTTCTCGTTGAGGAAGATGGCCGACTGGTCGTCGCCGGCGCGGGCTTCTTCGAGCTTGGCCAGGGCGTCGTTGAGGCCCTTGACGTAGGTGGCGTGGTGCTTGCTGTGGTGGATCTCGTTGATCTGCCCGGAAATGTGGGGCTCCAGCGCGCCATAGTCGTAATCGAGTTCTGGCAGTGTGTATTCAGCCACTGGGTTCCTTNCTGTGGTGGATCTCGTTGATCTGCCCGGAAATGTGGGGCTCCAGCGCGCCATAGTCGTAATCGAGTTCTGGCAGTGTGTATTCAGCCACTGGGTTCCTTCCTAATCATGGATCGCGAGGGAGTTCGGCGTCGCGTTGATCGACAACAAGCTCGAGCTCAACCTTGGTCCATCCCCGCGTGCACCGCAAGGACCCGGGTTCCCGTCGGGGCCCCGTCGAAACCTCGAAGTCGGTCAGAACAACACGATGGCTGCCAGGACTCCCAGCAGTACGAGCGCGATCACAGTGGCGCGGATGAGGGCAACGACCTGGTTGTTGGTGTACTGGTGCGAGGACTGCCAATCAGACGACGTCCCTGCTGAACCCGGACCAAGCGGGTGTGCTGCCATCACAAGCTCCTGACCTGCACGATCAAGCCATCCCCCAGTGAGATCTGTCACACGGTTTGTTGTGACGCCGATCATAGACCTTGTTACGCCCGCAGAAAAATCGGGTGCTCACCGCCGGGCCGCGATTCAATCTGGCCGATCCGAAATGCCGGCGGGCCGGCCCGACCCGCTCGCCGGTTTTGCTCAGGCCCCGTTCGGCCTGTTGATCAGACCCGTCCGCGGGCCGCAGTTATCCACAGGTACTGGACAGAAGTCCAGGGAAATCGATGGGGACGGGACACCACAGCCTGTGGATGAACCTGTGGAAACTGTGGATAGTGCAGAAATTGCTGTCGCGGCGCGGCACCCCGCGCCGCGGGGGAATCCGGTGCGTCGGGATGCCGTGCATGCCAGCATGGACGGCATGACCGACGATGTGACGCAGATCGAGGTCGGTGCGCTGCCGCTGACGTTCGACGATTCGGTGGTGCTGCTCGACGTGCGTGAGCCCGACGAATGGCAGCGCGGCCATGTGGCCGGCGCCCAGCACATCCCGCTGGGCGATGTCCCCGCCCGCATCGACGAGATCGACCGGGACGCCACCCTGTACGTCATCTGCCACGCCGGTGGGCGCTCCCAGCGGGTGGCGCAGTATCTGGCACGCAACGGCTTCGAACCGACCAACGTGACCGGCGGCATGCTGTCCTGGGCGCAGGCCGGGCGACCGGTGAGCACCGACGACGGCAGCGCGGGCACCGTCTGAGCGCGTCGTAGGCTGGTCGGGTGATCCAGGTCTGTGCCCAATGCGGGACGCGATGGAACGTGCGCGACCGCCAGCGGGTCTGGTGCCCGCGCTGCCGCGGCACGCTGCTCGCTCCAGGGTCGCCCGGAGCGCCGGGGACTTCGCCGCCCGACGCAGGCCGGCCCTCCGCGGGTCAGCCGGGCCGCGCCCCTGCGGGCTACCGCTGGATCGCGGTGCGTCCCGGTGCGCCACCGGCGCCGCGCCGCAAGCGCGCCCCATTGGGGCCGACCCCGCGCTACGCCTACATCCCGCGCTGGGGGCTCTACGAACGCTTCGATGACGACGGTGCCGGCGATCAGGTCGCTGCCGAGCGCACCGGCCCGTCGTCGGCCTCGGTGCGCCGCACGATTGTCATCACCCTGGCGCTGCTGGGTGCCGCGGCACTGCTGCACGTGATCCGGTACGCGCTGCTCCTGATCAATCGGACGGTGCTGCTCGATCCGATCGTCGCCGCCTTGGCGACCTGGCTTCCGGTGGCGGCGAGCGTGGCGGCGTTCTTCGCGGTGGTGGCCACCGCGTTGATATTGACCAACTGGCTGATCGCCCGGCGAGCTGCGGCGTACGCCCACGTGGGCAGCCCGGATCCCCGCTCAACCCGGGAATTGTGGGTCGGCTGCCTGATCCCGTTCGTGAACCTGGTGATGGCCCCGGTCTTCGTGATCGAACTCGCCCGCGCCGAGAAGCGCTCAGGTCTGCGCATCGTCAGCTGGTGGATCACCTGGTTCTTCAGCTACCTACTGGCCACGGCGTCCATCGTGACCACGGTGCTGACGATCTTCTATGACGGCGCCCAGCGCATCGCCGACAACACCGTGATCACCACCATCGGTTACCTGATCGCACTGGCAACCCTGCTGTTGGTGCTGCAGGTGTACCAGGGCTTCGAGCGGCAGCCGGTCGACCGGCCGTCGCGGCGCTGGGTCATGGTCGCGGCCGGGCCGCCGCCGGCGCGACAAGAGGACGCCGCCGACGAATCCGTCGTTCCGGTTGAGGCCGAGGACCGGAACCCGGCAGCATAGCCATATGACCGCGGGGGACGCTGAGACTGCCGGACCGGCCATGACGGGTCACCCGTTCGTCGTCGCGCACCGGGGCGCTTCCGCCGACCGGCCCGAACACACCGTCGCGGCCTACGAACTCGCACTGCAGGAGGGCGCCGACGGCGTCGAGTGTGATGTCCGGCTGACCCGCGACGGACACCTGGTCTGCGTGCACGACCGCCGGGTCGACCGGACATCGAACGGGTCGGGTCTGGTCTCGGAGATGACGCTCGCCCAGCTGCGCGAGCTGGACTTCGGTTCCTGGCACGCCGGCTGGCGGGACAGCGGAGCCACCGGCGACACCGGGCTGCTGACGCTGGACACCCTGCTGGCACTGGTACTGGACGCAAAGCGCCCGGTGAAGATCTTCATCGAGACCAAACATCCGGTGCGCTACGGCGCATTGGTGGAGAGCAAGGTGCTGGCGTTGCTGCACCGGTACGGCATCGCCGCCCCGGCGTCGGCGGATCTGGCCAGGGCGGTGGTGATGTCGTTCTCGGCGGCCGCGGTCTGGCGGATCCGGCGGGCGGCGCCGATGCTGCCGACCGTGCTGCTCGGTGAGACCTCGCGTTACCTGGGCGGTGGCGCCGCGACCACGGTCGGGGCGACCGCGGTGGGCCCGTCCATCGCCACCTTGCGCGAGCATCCCGAACTGGTCGACCGCGCCGCCGCGCAGGGCCGGGCGCTGTACTGCTGGACCGTCGACCATTACGAGGATGTCCGGTACTGCCGGGATGTCGGGGTGGCGTGGGTGGCCACCAATCATCCCGGCCGCACCAAGGACTGGTTGGAGAACGGGCTCACCGGAGCCGGTCTCGACTGATAAGGGCTTAAAAGATCAGAGGTTGCCGCCGGCGGCCTTCGGTGCGGTCGGATCGGCGCTCGCCACGGAGAGCTCACGGGCCACGAAGTCCTCGAGGTGGAACAGGTTCGCACCTGCCCGCTCCGAGATGCGCACCAGCGTGGTGATGGCCGCGACCTCTTCGACCTGCTCCTTGAGGAACCACTGCATGAACTGCTCGCCCAGGTAGTCGCCCTCTTCGCGGGCCACACTGGCCAGCCGGGTGACCTGCTCGGTGACGGTGCGCTCCTGATCGAGAGACAGCCGCAGCGCCTGCGCCGGGGTGTCGAACTGGTTCTGCACCGCATCGAGGCCGGGGATCTCGACGTCGATGTCACGGTCGAGCAGATACTGCACCAGCATCATGGCGTGGTTGCGTTCCTCGACGGCCTGCGCGTAGAAGTGCTTGGCCAGCTGCGGCAGATCCGCGCCGTCGAAATAGACGGCAATGGCGACGTACTGCTGCGACGCGGTGAACTCGCTACGAATTTGCTCGCGGAGCAGGGTGTCGAATTTGGAGTCGTGGGTGTGGACATCACTCATGTCGACCACAATAGGCCAGGTCAGACGGCGTGTCATCCAAGGTCACCCTTAATCAGGTAAGCCATTCCTAACCGGTGTGATCGCCATTACGCGAGGTCCAAATTGTTTGCTGAGCGTCGTCCGGGGCGAGCAATCTCGGTCAGGGGCCATCGGTGTTCACCACGTCGGCCGGGACGGGTGTGTCCTGGGCCAGCGCACCGAACAGGCGGCCGGCGGCTTCGCTGTCCCACACCACGATCGATCCCACATCGCTGGTGGTGTACTCGGCGATCGGCACCGTCGTCGCGGTCGGGTTGTCCTGCAGGGCCCAGGCCAGCCGGGCCAGATCCCAGACGTGGCCGCCCTGGTCGACGGTGACCGCGCCGGTGGCGGCGGTGACCATCGGGTACCAGCGCAGCGGGTTGAGCAGCACGGACGGGCTGATCGCCCGGGTGAGCAGGGCGGACATGAAGGCCCGCTGGTTGGTCATCCGGTCCAGGTCGGCGCGGGCGGTGGCACGCGAGCGGACGAAGCCGAGCGCATTGCGGCCGTCCAGTTCCTGGCAGCCGGCGGGCAGATCGATACCGGCGAGCGGGTCGCTGATCGGTTCGGCGGGACACATCGTCACCCCGCCCACCGCGTCGACCAGCGCGGCGAAACCCCCGAAGCCGACCTCCGCATAGTGGTCGAGCCGGATCCCGGTCGCCTGCTCGACGGTCTGCACCAGCAGTGGGGCGCCGCCGAAGGCGTATGCCGCGTTGATCTTGTCCTCGCCGTAGCCCGGTATCGGGACATAGGAGTCGCGCGGCAACGACACCAGCGTCGGCGGCGTGCCGGATAACAACCCGCCGATGTGCAGCAGCAGCAGGGTGTCGGTGCGCCCGTTGCCGGTGTCACCGCCGGTGGCCAGCGCGCCCTGCTCGTCGACCGACAGGCCCTGCCTGCTGTCGGAGCCCACCAGCAGCCAGGTGGTGCCGCGGCCGGCCGGGGGCCGTTCCGGGTAGTCGGCGAGCACGGGCGCGCGCTGCAGTGTCGAGTCGAGCCAGAACGCCCCGGCGACTCCGCCGCAGAGCAGCAGGAGTACCGCCGCGAGCAGTATCGAGAACCACCGGCGCAGGCGACGCGGTCTCTTGGTCGACGCCCTGGGCGGAGGTGGCGCAGGTGCCGGCGCCACCGGGCGCCGAGGCGGTGGCGGGGGTTGCCGGGGTGGGGGGCGCCGCGCAACGGGCGGCCGCGGGGCGGGTGGGCGCACGACGGGTGGGCGCGGAGCGGCCGGCGGTACCGGCGGCGGGCTAGGCGGGTTGGGCGGCCAGACCGGAGGCGGGCGGTGACGCGGGTCGCGGCGGATCTCCTGTGACGGTTCCCGCCGGGGTGCCCCGGGACGATGCGGCGGGTTGTCGTTCACACCTGCGAATGTACTGCTCGGCGGGTGATTCTCAGCTCAACCAGTCCAGCTGGCCGGCGGCCAGTGAATAGCCGACGAAGGCCACCGCGTCGATCAGGCCGTGGGCAACGATCAGCGGCCACAGCTTGCCGGTACGTATCCACACGTAGCCGAAAATCAGGCCCATCGCGATATTGCCCAGCCCCGCGCTGTAGCCCTGATAGAGGTGGTAGCCCCCGCGCAGCAGCGCCGAGATCAGCAGCGCCACGCCTGCGCTGATGTTGAGCTGACGCAACCGGGTGATCAGGAAGCCGACGACGATGATCTCCTCGGCCCAGCCGTTGGCGAACGCGATCATCAGCAGCAGCGGTATCCGCCACCAGGTGTCGTTGAGTTCGGCCGGTTCCACCTCGGCGCTGAGTCCCAGGACACGCGCCGCCACGTACAGCGCGAGCCCCGGTATGCCGATCAGTGCGGCCAGTCCGAGCCCGCCGGTCAGGTCGGGGTGCAGCCGGAAGCGGCCGAGGCCGATCTGGGCGGGGCCGGTCCCGGTGCGCCACAACAGGTAGAGACCGAGGGCGCCCCACGCCAGCAGTTGGACCACCGAGGCCACATTGAGGCCCAGGTCGATCAGGTCGAAGGGTGACCGGCGTTGGTTGAGCGCCACCGTCTGGCCACCCAGCCCGAGCAGCACCGCCTCGATGAGATTGAGCAGCGCCACATAGGCACTCAGTCCGAAGGTGACCGCCAGCACGACGGCGATCTCGATCCGCAGCGTCCGAGGGGACGGCAGCGGCCCTGGGGGTGCAGTCACCGCCGCCAGGCTAATGGCGGGTCAGATGCGCCGCGCGCGCAACCCGTTGAGGAACGGGCAGCCCATCAGCACCCGGATGGCCTGGCTCAGGCCGGTGACGTCATCGACGGGTTTGGCGAAGGGCAGCCGGACGTCGTGATCGCCGGACTCGTCCTCGACCCGCAGTTGCACGCCGTAGCGGTCCAGTCCCAGCGGGCGAACCCGGCCGCTGCGCAGGGTCTGCGGCAGTCGGGTGGCCAAGCGTTCCACCACCTCGCGGTGTGCGGATTCCAGGTGGCGCAGCCAGCACGACTCCAACCCGCAGAACGGATCGGGCCGGGCGGCCAGCAGCGCGCCCACGCCGACGGACTCGGCGCCGGTGGAATCGGCGACCACCACCGATTCGATCTCCAGGCGGGCCAGCGCGTACGGGGTGTCGCCGCGGGACGCTTCGGCGCTACCGGTATTCACCTGCAGCAGAGCCGGGTTGGGGTTCTCGGTGGCGACGAGGTCGAGCATCCCGGCCACTTCGCCGTCGGGTACCAGGAACATCCGGCCCTGGATCCAGACCAGTGAGCGCACCGGTTCGCGCAACGGCAGCGGCGCGTAGTCGGTCATCTCCAGCACGGCCTGCATGCCTGCCGAGCCGGACGAGACCACCATGCCTGCCAGCAGCCCGTCGGCGGGGATGGTGATGGCGAAGGAGCCGTCATCGAGCAGATGGTGGACCGGCGTGGCGGCGGGCTCAAGGCCCTCCACGGCCAGCATCGCGCCGCCGGCGCGGGCGCAAGCGCTGCGGATCCGCTCGGCTGTCGTCGGTGCCGTCACAGACATCTGATCACCTTCCGGTTAGTGAGGTAAGCCTTACTTAACTACAGATCCTGCTGGATGCGCAAGGTTTCCCCCGGCGTACCGGGAGGCCGAGCGCCGAGCCACTAGGGTTGAGGACGTGCCACGTATCGCCTACCTCGGACCCGAGGGGACCTTCACCGAGGCGGCATTGCTGCAGATGGTGGCCGGTGGGCTGGTGCCGCCGGGCGACGCGTCCACCGAGGTCGTCCCGCTGCCCCATGACAGCGCGGGCGGCGCGCTCGAAGCGATCCGCACCGGCGACACCGACTACGCGTGCGTACCGATCGAGAACTCGATCGACGGTTCGGTGATCCCCACCCTCGACGGCCTGGCCGATGGATCCGCCCTGCAGATCTACGCCGAGCACACCCTCGATGTGGCGTTCACCATCGTCACCCGGCCGGGGGTGACAGCCGCCGATATCCAGACGGTGGCCGCGTTCCCGGTGGCCGCCGCGCAGGTCCGCAAGTGGCTGGCGGCCCACCTCCCGAACGCCCGCATCGTGCCGGCCTACTCCAATGCCGCCGCGGCCCAGGATGTGGCGGGCGGTGGCGCCGATGCCGGGGTCAGCACCGCACTCGCCGCGCAGCGCTACGGACTGGCGGTGCTGGCCGCCGACATCGTCGACGAAGCCAACGCGCGCACCCGCTTCGTGCTGGTCGGCACGCCGGGGGCCCCACCGGCCCGCACCGGCGCCGATCGCACCTCGGTGGTGCTGCGCCTGGACAACGTGCCGGGCGCGCTGGTGGCGGCCATGACCGAGCTGTCGATCCGGGGCATCGACCTGACCCGCATCGAATCCCGGCCCACCCGAACAGAATTGGGCACCTACAAGTTCTTTCTCGACTGTGTCGGCCATATCGCCGACGAGGCCGTCGGTGAGGCGCTCAAGGCGCTGCACCGGCGCTGCGCCGACGTCCGGTACCTGGGTTCGTGGCCGACCGGCGCGGCGGTCGGGGCGGTGCCCCCGGGTTTCGACGAGGCGGCAGGCTGGTTGCAGGCAACACGGACAGGAGGATCGGCATGACGGGGCGCCTGGTGCTGGTGCGGCACGGACAGTCCTACGGCAACGTCGAGCGACGCCTCGACACCTTGCCGCCGGGTGCGGCGCTGACCGACCTCGGCCATCAGCAGGCGCGCACCTTCGCCGCCGACTGGACGAGCCCGATCGCCATGGTGGCGCACTCGGTGGCGACCAGGGCACGCGAGACCGCGGCGGGGATCGCCGGCCATCTCGACCTGTCGACCGACGAGTTCGAAGGCATCCACGAGGTTCAGGTCGGCGATCTGGAGAACCGCAACGACGAAGCCGCGATCGATACCTTCGAGGCGGTGTACCGCAGCTGGCATCACGGCGATCTCGATGTCCCGGTGCCCGGCGGCGAGACCGGGCGGCAGGTGCTGGGCCGGGTGGTGCCGGTACTCACCGAGCTACGGCTGCGTCATCTCGACGATGACCGGTGGCACGGCGACATCGTGGTGGTCAGCCACGGCGCCGCGATCCGGCTGGTGGCGTCCGTGCTCGCCGGGGTGGACGGTGCCTTCGCGGTGGACCATCACCTGAACAACACCGAGTCGGTGGTGCTCAGCCCGATCACCGACGGCCGTTGGAGTTGCGTGCGATGGGGTTCGTTGACCCCGCCGTTCTATCCCGACGCCGAGGAGAAGGAAACAGCCGAGACCGCCGGCCCCATGGGCTGATCCAGCGCGCAGCCGCACCCGACGGCATAGCAGTCGATGGTGTAGCCGTGCAGCGCCTCCGGGGTGACGCAGTCGGCTTCTGTGCACTCCGGGCGCAGGCCGATGTGCAGGATCACGGTGCCGTGGCAGTGCTCGTGCTCGACGCCGCACTCCCGGCAGGTCCCGGATTTTTGGCTTGTCGTGCTCATATCCGTCATTGTGGCACCGCGCACCGACAGGGCACGGTTCCGACCCGGCGGGTCGGGCACAGGTGTCACGCCCAACCCAGTTCGTGCAGGCGCTCGTCATCGATACCGAAGTGGTGGGCCAGCTCGTGCACCACCGTGATGGCCACCTCGTCGACCACCTCGTCCTCGGTCTCACACATGTCCAGCAGAGCGTCCCGGTAGATGGTGATGGCGTCGGGCAGCGCCCCTGCGTAGGTCGAGTCCCGCTCGGTCAGGGCGATGCCCTCGTAAAGCCCGAGCAGGTCGGGCTCGTCGGGATGGCGCGCCTCGACCAGGAAGACGACGTTGTTGGCCGCGGCGGCCAGTTCGGACGGGATCAGATCGAGCGCGTCGGAAACCAGTTCCTCGAACCGCTGCGCGCTCATCGAGACCGGCACGCGATTACGGGAGCGGCGGCGGCACGGGCTCGACCGGCGCAGGCCCGGGCGGCGGCGCGGGGGCGCCCTCGGGTGCCGGCGGGGCGGGCGGGGGAACCCCCTCCATCGGAGGACCGGCCGCCGGAGGTGGCGGCGGGGGGACCGGGGGACCGTTGAGGAAGGTGTTCCCGCCCACGGGCGCCTCAGACGTGGGCGCCGCCTCGGAGGTCTGGCTTGCCTGCCCGGGCAGGTGCTCGTTGGACTCGGTCTGCTGGCTGCTGCTGCTGCTGGAACTGCCGCTGCTGCTTCCGCTCCCACTGCTGTCGGACTCGTCGTAGGTGATCTGCGAGGAGGTGTCGATCGGCGGCAACGGGATGGCCGGGATGTTCAGCCGCTCATCCGGGATGTCCGGCGGCGGGACCGGGGGACGGCCGTTGATCATCAGCGGACCCTTGGCACTGTTCAGCAGGGTCGACCAGCCGCCGTTGCCGAGGGTGGCGCCGATGCTGCACGACACCTGGTGGCTGCCCGCCGACCAGCTCGGCAGTGCGATGGTGCTGTACACCAGCGTCAGCGTGGTGGTGCGCAGTTGTAGCGGCGCGAGGTAGGCGTCGGTCACCCGCGAGCAGTTGTCCTTGACGAAGGTGTCCTGGTCGCCCTCCGCGGGCAGGCCCTGGGGGAACTTCTCGGCGAGATTGACCGCGCCGGTCACCTCCAGGGAGTGCGGTCCCGCGCAGTCCACCGGGATGTCGGTGGGCTGGTTGGTGGCCGGGTCGATGCCCAGGCAGGTGCCCGCGGGCCAGACCTTGGACTGATCGATGTCGGCGACCTTGCCCTGGAAGGCCTGCTGCTGGTTGTTGGCGCCCGGCAGTTGCAGACCGCACAGCATCCGCCGTTCACCGGCCTGGCGCCAGGTCTTCTCACCGGACCAGAGCAGGCTGACACTGAACCGCCCGTTGGGGTCGTATCGGTCACCGAGGTAGCGCTGCACGGCGCTCTGGCACTGCTCCTGGCTGATCTGCTGGATGCGGGCCGGCGACGGCGGCGCCGCGTCCGGGCCGTACTCCGTGCCCGGGAAGGTGCGCATGTCGATGGACTCGGCGACCTCGAACCGGTGCTCGGTGGTGCAGTCCACGATCTGCGCGGCGTCGGGGGTGCGTTCCGGCCAGTTCAGGCAGTCGCCGCCCTTGGCGTTGTCGAAGGTGCTGTTGGTGCGCAACCCCAGCGCGCTGGATCCGGAGTTCAACCCGGCCAGTCGGCCACCGACAGCGGTGTCGGGCAGCACGGTGATGACGCCGGCGATCAGCAGTCCACCCAGGGCAGTCAGCAGCAGGGCGCGGCGGGTGGGGCTGAGCGGGGTGCTCAGGGACAGCGCCTTGCGCCATCGAGACACCGGTTTCTGCGAGGTCTGCGCCTCGTACAGAAACGGTTCCGGGCTATCGGGTGCGTCCAACATCGCCTCCCATTGTGACAGGCGTGTCACGATGTGTGACAAGTGATGCACTTGTAATGTTATGTGGTTGTGGCCCGCGGGCCGTCTGCCGGCGGCGCGCAAGTAGGGTTACCGCCGTGATCGACCTCAAGCTGCTACGCGAAGAGCCCGATCGGGTGCGCGCCTCACAACGCGCCCGCGGCGAGGATCCCGGCCGGGTGGACGCCCTGCTGGCCGCCGATACCGCGCGCCGATCGGCCATCTCCACCGCCGACACCCTGCGCGCCGAGCAGAAGTCCGCCAGCAAGCTGGTCGGCAAGGCCACCCCCGATGAGCGACCGGCGCTGCTGGCCCGCGCCAAGGAGCTCGCCGACGATGTCAAGGCCGCCGAGGCGCAGCAGGCCGAGGCCGAAGCCGCGTTCATCACCGCCCACATGGCGGTCTCCAATGTCATCGTCGACGGCGTGCCCGCCGGCGGCGAGGACGACTTCGCCCTGCTCGACACCGTGGGTGAACCGCCGGCCATCGAGAACCCGCGTGACCACCTGGAACTCGGTGAGGCGCTGGGTCTGATCGACATGGAACGCGGCGCCAAGGTGTCCGGGTCGCGGTTCTACTTCCTGACCGGCCACGGCGCGCTGCTGCAGCTGGGCCTGCTGCAGCTGGCCGTCCGGCTGGCCACGGCCAACGGTTTCACGCTGATGATCCCGCCGGTGCTGGTACGGCCGGAAGTGATGGCGGGCACCGGATTCCTGGGCGCCCACGCCGACGAGATCTACCGGTTGGAGGCCGACGATCTCTACCTGGTCGGCACCTCGGAGGTGCCGTTGGCCGGATACCACAGCGACGAGATCCTGGACCTGTCTGCGGGGCCGCTGCGCTACGCGGGCTGGTCGTCGTGTTTCCGGCGGGAGGCCGGCAGCTACGGCAAAGACACCCGCGGCATCATCCGGGTGCACCAGTTCGACAAGGTCGAGGCCTTCGTCTACTGCAAACCCGAGGACGCCGAAGCAGAACACCAGCGTCTGCTGGGCTGGCAACGCGAGATGCTGGCGGCCATCGAGGTGCCCTACCGGGTGATCGATGTGGCCGCGGGCGATCTGGGCTCCTCGGCGGCGCGCAAGTACGACTGCGAGGCGTGGGTGCCCACCCAGGGCACCTACCGGGAGCTGACGTCGACATCGAATTGTTCGACGTTCCAGGCACGTCGGCTGTCCACCCGCTATCGCGACGAGAACAACAAGCCGCAGACCGCGGCGACCCTGAACGGCACCCTGGCGACCACCCGCTGGCTGGTCGCCATCCTGGAGAACCATCAGCAGCCAGACGGCAGCGTGCGGGTGCCCGCCGCCCTGGTGCCCTACGTCGGTACGGAGGTCCTGACACCGTGATCGAAATCGATACGACGGAACTGCGCACCTGGTTCGGTTTCGGGGTTGCCGGCAACTTCGCCGGTCACCTCGAACAGGCCGGGGAGGCAGATGATTTCGTGAACGTCGCCTCCGAGGGAACCGCACCCAAGGGCATCTTCCCCTGGTACGCCCCGGGCAATGACACCTTCCTCGGCGAGTTCCCGCTCTCGCAGGACGCCATCACCCTGCCGGCCAGCGACGAGCCGCTGAACCTGCAGATCGAACCCGAGGTCGGACTGGCCTGCCGGGTGGTGTGGCGCGGTGACACGGTGGCCTCGCTGGAGCCGTTCGCGCTCGGCGCCTTCAACGACTGCTCGATCCGGCGGCCGGGAGCCCCCAAGATCAGCTACAAGAAGAACTGGGGCCCGGCCTCCAAAGGTGTTGCGCGCCAGTTCTTCGACATCAGTGACCTGACACCGGACGGCCCGACCGCCACCCTGCGGCTGGTCTGCTACCTGCACAGCGCCGACGGGCAGCAGCACGAGTACGGGGTGGACAGCCCGCTGCTGGGCTACTCCTACTACGGCGAGGTGCTGCTGGACTGGATCACCGAACGGCTGGCCCACCAGAAGGGCTCGCCGGAAACACCTCTGGAGGATGTCGGCGCGCTGATGGTGGCCTCGGGTCATCCCGAGCACGTGCTCATCGGTATCGGCGCGACGAAGTACACCGAGTTGGGTGAATCGACCTACCTCTCGCCCGGCGATGAGGCCATCGTGCGGGTCTATGACACCGCATCCGATGCGGCTTCCGAACTGCGGCAAACGGTTTCGGGCAAGTAAGCACAGTGGCAGCCACGGTCCGCGAGCTCTGGCGTTTTCCGGTCAAGTCGATGGGCGGTAGCCGGGTCGACCGGGTGCGCATCGATCGCCGCGGCGTGCATGCCGACCGGTTGTGGGCGGTCCGCGATCTGGAGAAGGGTGTCACCGCTTCGGCGCGACGCCTTCCGGCACTCCTCGGGTGCACCGCACGCTATCTGGCTGAACCCGGTGCGGACGCCGGGCCGGGCAATGTCCCGGCCGTTGCGGTGACCTTTCCCGACGGCCGCGAACTGATTGGCGACGATCCGGAGATTCATGCGGCGCTGTCGGAACTTCTGGGCCGGGAGATGCGGCTGGTGGCACTGCCTCCGGTCGACGACACCAGCCAGCACCGGATGTCGGTGTCGGACTCGCTGGCCAACTTCCGGGCCGCCCAGGTGCGCAAGGACTTCGGGCTCAGCGAGGCCGAGGCGTTACCGGACACGTCGGTCTTCTCACCCAAGGACATCATCACGCTGGCCCGGTTCTCCACACCGCCGGGCAGCTTCGCCGACCTGAGCCCGGTGCATCTGATGAGCACCGCGAGCCTGCGCCAACTGGCACCCGGCGCCGAGCCCTACGATGTGCGGCGGTTCCGGCCGAACGTCCTCGTCGGCACCGGCGAGGACGGTCCGGAGTTCCCCGAATCATTCTGGCTGGGCCACGAGTTGAGCATCGGAGCGGCTCGGCTTCAGGTCACCATCCCGACCATAAGGTGCGTGGTGCCGACCCGCCCGCAGCCCGAGATCGAACTGGACAAGACCATCACCCGGCAGCTGGCCGAACGCACCGATCGTTTTCTCGGGGTGTACGCCGATGTGTCGGCTTCCGGCCTGGTCAGCGTCGGTGACGAGGTGCACGTGCATACCGGCAAGGCGCCCAACGCATTCCAGCGCGCCACCATGGCAGTGAACAAATCCGCGACCAGGGGCGTGCAGCGGTTGCTGGAGGCGACCGTGCTGCGCGAACGCTAGTCCGCCAGCAGTTCCTCCAGCACCGCCAGGAACTCCTTGACGCGCAGCGGGGTGAATGCCGGGCTGGGCCGAGTGCCCGGCACGTCGAGCACCACCAGGGTGGATTTGATGGGGCGCCACACGTCCAGTGGCAGCCAGCGACGCGGATCGTCCGAGGGTCCCCAGATCCGGAACCGGTCGAACGCCAGTCCCATCGACTCGGCGCGGTAACCACGAATCGCCTGCAGCGGAATGATTTTCGATGTGCCCGACGGGAAGTGGTAACGCCGCAGCGTCAGGGCCTGGCGATCGAGCTGGATCAGGCCGTCGTCGTAGGACACCGTCGTGGTCATGTCGTTCTCGAGCTCCTCAGCTGGTGGCCCTTGGCCGTCAGGCACCGGCCGTTCTCCAGGTTCCACTGCCAGCCGTGCAGATTGCAGGTCAGGGTGGATCCCTCCACCACACCGAACTTGGACAGATCGGCCTTCAGGTGCGGGCAGCGGCGCTGGATCTCCCAGCCCTCCAGGACGGTGGAGGCGCTGTCGTCGTGTGCCTCGGCGAACCATCCGTCGGCGTAGGCGATCCGCTCGTCGGTGAGGCATTTGAAGAAGGTGTACAGGTATTCGTTGTAGCCACCGACCCGCCAGGCCTTGAACCGGGTGGACAGGAAGATGGTGTTCACCCAGTCCGGTTCGTTGTCACGGACCACCGTGCGCACCAGCTGGGCCGGGATCTCGAAGCCGTAGCGGAACTTCTCATCCGGAACCGGTTCGCGTACAGCTCGTTTCGGGAAGTCGATGACCACCGTCTCGACGCTCTTGACGCCGGGCAGCCGGAGTTCGACGGGGTAGCCGATACCGTCGCAGATCTGATCGGAGGCCAGCATGATGGGCTCGAACAGCGCGCGCAGCGGTTCCAGCAGTGAGTCGCCGTCAGACGGGGCCCATGCCGCCTTCTCGGCGGCCAGCACCGGCGCCTGGCGCTGGGCGTACTGCTCGATGTAGGCGGCCTTGCCGGTGGTGAAGATGGCCTCCGGGTCATCGACCGGGTGGACGAGCGAATTGAGCTGTGAGCCGGCGAAATCCGCGGTCGATCCGGGGATCATCAGCAGGCCGCCGTCGTGCCCGTGGCGGCGCATCTGGTCCAGGAACACGATCTGGTCCGGGAAGATGTTGGCGGGGTCGCCCTGGTCGTCGTTGAGATCGCGCAGTGCCGGGTCCAGGAAGCACGGCGGGCCGGCCGAGGGCACCACCCAGGTGGCGCCGACCTGCGCGATGTACTGCCGGCAGCGATCCATCTGGCGCTGCCGCTTCTGGGTGCCGAACGCCGCCTTCGCGCGGGCCGGCATGTCGTAGACCATCGGATACCAGATGGCCCCGGAGTACTGCAGCATGTGCACGTCGACATGGCCGAACTCGGCGGCCAGCATGTCGAGGTCGATGGGCCGGGCGTCGTTCATGTTGAAAGCGGTTGTGGCGCCGTCCGACACCACCAGACCGGAGTCGCCGATGGGCCCGTCGGCGGGCGCCCGCAACGCGATGATCATCACGTCGAGATCGCCCTTGGGCCCACTGACCCGCTGCTTCACCGAATCGGTGGTCTCCACGAAGGTGTGGAAACCCAGCCCCTCCAGCTCGCGGCGCAGATCCGGCACCGGATAGTCGGGCAGCAGCACGACGGCGTCCTTGTTGACGTGCGCGCGCAGCAGCGCCGGATCGAAGTGATCCTTGTGCAGGTGGCTGACGTAGAGGTAGTCGCAGTCCCCGAGGGCATCCCAGTCCAGCCCGCTGTTGTCCGGGAACGGGAACCACGACGCGAAGTAGGCCGGATGGACCCAGGGGTCGCACAGGATGCTGCCGGCTTCCGTATCAATCCGAAAACCGGCGTGTCCGACGCTTGTGACCTGCACGAATGCCTCTCCTGGTGGTGGATGCTCGGTCACGAGTTTAGCGCCAGCACGGGCGCTCCTCCGCCTCGGCGGGCCGGTGGAACTAGGCTGGAGGTGTGGAACCGGTATACGGGACAGTCATCCAAGCCGCCCGACTGGTCTGGCGGCTGCAGGGGCTGAAGTTCACCGTGACCGGTGTGGAGAACCTGCCGGTGACCGGCGGCGCCGTCATCGCCGTGAACCACACCAGCTACTTCGACTTCACCTTCGCCGGCCTGCCCGCCTACCGGCAGGGCCGCGGCCGCAAGGTGCGCTTCATGGCGAAGAAGGAGGTCTTCGACCACAAGGTCGGCGGGCCGTTGATGCGCAGCCTGCGCCACATCGAGGTGGATCGGGCCAGCGGCGCCGACTCCTTCGCCGCGGCCTGTGCGGCGCTGAAGGCGGGCGAGCTGGTCGGGGTCTACCCCGAGGCGACCATCAGCCGCAGCTTCGAGATCAAGGGATTCAAGTCCGGCGCGGCCAGGATGGCGATCGCCGCCGACGTGCCGATCATCCCGCACATCATCTGGGGCGCCCAGCGCGTCTGGACCAAAGGGCACCCGCGCAACATGCGCAGGCCCAAGGTGCCGATCACGATCGCCGTCGGCGAACCGATCTATCCGACACTGCCGCCGGCCGAACTGACCGAACTGCTGCACCACCGGATGCAGCATCTGCTGGAGAAGGTGCAGGAGTCCTACGGTTCGCATCCCAAGGGTGAGTTCTGGGTGCCGCACCGCCTGGGCGGCAGTGCGCCGACGCTGGCCGAGGCCAACCGGATGGACATGGACGAGGCCGCCGAGAAGGCGGCCAAGCGTGCGGCCAAGCACGCGGGTGAGGACGGCTGATGCTGCCCACCCTTATCGCGACCGACGTCGACGGCACGTTGCTCGACGAGCACGAACGGGTGACGCCGCGCACCGCCTCGGTCATCCGTGCCGCAGTGGACGCCGGCACCCGTTTCGTGCTGGCCACCGGCAGACCGCCACGCTGGGTGCCGCCGGTCGTCGAGCAACTCGGTTTCGCGCCGATGTCGGTGTGCGCCAACGGCGCAGTCGTCTATGACCCGGAGACCGACCGCATCATCTCGGCCCGCACGCTGTCGGTGCCGCAGTTGGCCACCCTGGCCGAGATCGCTGCGAGGGTGATCCCCGGCGCGGGCCTGGCGGTGGAGCGGGTCGGCCGCAGCGCCCACGACGCGGCGACCCCGCAGTTCGTCAGCTCACCCGGGTACGAGCACGCCTGGCTCAACCCGGACAACACCGAGGTGTCGCTGGAGGACCTGTTGAGCGCGCCCGCGGTCAAGTTGTTGATCCGCAAGGCCGGTGCGCGCAGCGGAGACATGGCCGCCGCCCTCGCCCCGCACGTCGGCGCCGAGGGTGATCTGACCTACTCGACCAACAACGGGCTCATCGAGGTGCTGCCGCGCGGCCTGAGCAAGGCGACCGGGATCGCGGAGGTCGCCGGACCGCTGGGCATCGAGGCCGCCGACATCGTGGCCTTCGGCGATATGCCCAACGACATTCCGATGCTGCGCTGGGCCGGACTGGGCGTCGCGATGGGCAACGCCCATCCGGACGCGCTGGCGGCCGCCGACGAGGTCACCGCGCCCAACACCGATGACGGTCTGGCCCGCGTGCTCGAACGCTGGTGGCTTTAGCCGGGCGCTAGGCCCGATTGTTGATCGGGGTGAACCGCTCCAGCTGAACGGGAGAGTGCTCGGGGCGCGGAAGCTGCACCGGCACACCGTCGATGACGCGGGTGACCTGACCGGTCTCGCGGTCGAAGTTCAGCGTGCCGTGCTGGAAGTTCTGTTTGATCCACAGCGGCTCGTGGATCTCGGCACTCGTCGGCAACCCGAGTGCGCCGCGCTCGAATCCCAGTGTGCCCCAGGCCTCGTAGATCGCTCCGGTGACCGGCTGGGCGCCGGTCTCGGGCGCCCAGTACATGGCGCCGCGGTCGAAGGTCACATACCGGGTGGCCCCGAAGCCGGACCCCTCCGGTGAGGTCGGCATGCCCAGCGGGCCGGCTTCACTGCGCAGCGCCTGCCATTTGGTAAAGATGGCGCCGCCACGCAGCGTGTCGACCAGATCCTGCGGTCCGGGCGGCTGATTGAAACGGGCGGCGATATCGCGCAGCAGACCCATCTGCGCGTAGGCGGCATCGCCCGGGCAGTCGGTGTTGCCGACATCGCGGTGGGTGAAGATGTTGGGCAGCGTCGGGGTGGCGCCCCGCGGGAAAAGGGTGAAGCTGCCGCCCGCCGAGGTCAGGGCCACGCTGCCGTGGGGGTCGACGCGGTCCAGGCCCAGTCGCCAGCCGAGCAACCTTCCGGTGGTGCGCATCTGGATCGGTGTCGGCGGTTCGGCGTTGAAATCGCCGAGCATCGCCACACCCCAGGTGTCGGAGTTGAATCCGCCGGTGTGCGCGCCCTGCACGGCCCGGCTCATGCCACCGGCGCGGCCCTCGAAGACCTGCCCGTACTTGTCGACCATGGCGTTGTAGGCGATATCGCACCAGCCCAGTGTGCGGGCGTGGTACTCGTAGATCGACCGGACGATGCCGGCCGAGTCCTGCGGGGTGTAATCGTTGCTGCCCGCGGTGTGGTGCACGACGGCCGCGCGAATTCCCTTGTCGTAGATGGGGGCTCCGCACTTCATCGATTCGTTGGCGCCCCACTGGGCGCGGGTGATGATCTGTGGCGCCTGGCCGGGGACGGTGGCGGCCGCGGGTGGCGGGAACTGCACGTCGACCGGCGCCTCGGGCGGGCTGATGAGGACCGCATTGACGTTCTGCGGCAACGGTTGTTCGACATTGGCGGGGATGTAACCGAGCCCGGGGCCGGTCTTGGGTGCCGCGGCCGGTGGCGGTGGGGTGCGAGTGACCGCGATCTGCACGGTGTGGGTGCGCCCGACGAAAATCGGCTCGGTGCCGTGGGTGTCGGGTCGGTCCGGTCCCACGCCCTCCAAAGTTTCGGCGTCGTACCAGGGACCCCAGCCGCCGTCGGCGTGCTGGGCGCGGATACGGGCGGTCGTCCCGTCGAGACTGTCGGCGGTCAGCGCGACCATCGAGAACGGGGTGTCCTGGTGGATCTCCCGGATCGTCTCGCCGCCACCGAGTTCGGCCAGTGGCTGCTGGGTGATCGCGGTCGCCGAACTCTGAGTGGGCGCATCGCCGGGGAGACCGCTGATCGCCCACGGCAGGATCGCGACGGTGCCCAGTACTGCAGAGAGCAGCAAGGAGGGTGCAGGGCGACGACGTGGCACGAGCTGATGTTACGTATGTGCTTACTGTTACCAGTGTTGCGACACGGGCGCGTGGTGCCAAAGTTTTTACCGCGTGCCCTGGGGGCCAAACCTGTAACGGCACCGCAGAGCCCACGCTGGCTTCTGCGGTGCCGTTCGGTAACAGGATCAGTGGGTCAGGCCCCGGCTCCCGAGGCCGCCGCGGCGGCGACACCGGTTGCGGCCTCGGCCGCACCCAGGCCGGCCTGTGCGGCGCCCGCAGCGGCCGGAGCGGCTGCTGCGGCGGGTGCCGCGGCAGGTGCCGCGCTCTTGACCGCCGACATGATGGCGGGCATCACCATGCCCTTGAGCAGATCGATCGCCTGGCCGGCGCCGAGCTGCTCGGCGGCACTGTTGATGGTGCCCAGCAGGCCACCGCCACCGGTGGAGGCCGGCATGGCCAGCGACGGGTCGGCACCCAGGATCGGGTACGTGCCCGCCATCGGATCCAGGCCGATGGGTGCGCCGATCGGGATCTCACCGGGGAAGCCGGTGCCCAGACCCGGATCCGTCAGGCCCGGGGTCAGGCCGGCCAGTCCCGGATCGGTCAGCGAACCGGGCGACAGCGAGGCCGGCGACAACGACGGTCCTGCCGCGCCCACCGGCGGGATGCTCAGGCCGGGAGTCGTCAGCTCCGGGGTGCTCAGCCCGGGCGTGGTCAGCCCCGAGGTGGAGAGCTCCGGCGTCGTGAGTCCCGGGGTGGTGAGACCGGGTGCGGTCAGGCCTGGGGTGGTGAGCCCGGGGCTCGTCAGGCCCGGCGTGGTGAGACCGGGTGAGGTCAACCCCGGCGAGGTGAGACCCGGTGAGGTCAGACCGGGCGAGGTCAGGCCGGGGGCGCCCAGTCCGGGAGAGACGAGCGTCGGGCTGGCGGCCGGCGATCCCGTCAGCAGACCGGTCGGCATCGGCGGCATGTTGACGCCGAACTGTGACAGGCCCTGTGACAGAGCGTTGATCAATTCGCCGGGTAGATCGGTGATCATGGCGGCGTGAACGAATTCGCGATGCTGAGGCTCGTTGGCCTCGGACATCTCGGAAACGGCGGCAATGGCGACTGGACTTGCGACGGCCAGGGCGGCGACTGCGCTCATGGCTGTCGAGAGCTTGCGTCGACGACGGTTCGGCACGGAAGTCTCCTCAATACATGGACTACGTGTTTTCAGGTGTGTTGCGATCGGATGGAAATCGTCGGTGACTGCAGTTCTCGTGCCCGGGTTACCGCCGTCCACCAACGTGATTGATGGTACTGCTGTGACTCGTGTGTCTAGAGTGACGATGCGCAATCGTGAGCTAATTGCGACCTGCCGTCGGCGGGCCATCTCACTCGTTTCGAGACCGGAGCCCCCGGTCGGATACCCTTGCTGCCGATGTCCGCTGAATCTCATCGCGCAGATCTGCTTGTCGTCGGCTCCGGATTCTTCGGCCTGACGATCGCCGAGCGCGTGGCCAATGAACTGGGCAAGCGAGTGCTCGTCGTCGAACGGCGCTCCCATATAGGAGGTAACGCCTACTCCGAGCCCGACCCGGAGACCGGAATCGAGGTGCACCGCTACGGCGCGCACCTGTTCCACACCTCCAACCAGCGGGTCTGGGACTACGTGCGGCGGTTCACCGACTTCACCGGCTACCAGCACCGGGTCTTCGCACTGCACAAGGGGCAGGCCTATCAGTTCCCGATGGGACTGGGCCTGGTGTCGCAGTTCTTCGGCCGGTACTTCAGCCCGGACGAGGCCAGGGCGCTGATCGCCGAACAGTCCGCCGAGATCGACACCGCGCAGGCGCGCAATCTCGAAGAGAAGGCCATCTCGCTGATCGGGCGCCCGCTCTACGAGGCGTTCGTCAAGCACTACACCGCCAAGCAGTGGCAGACCGACCCGACCGACCTGCCCGCGGCCGTCATCAGCCGGCTGCCGGTGCGGTACACCTTCGACAACCGGTACTTCAACGACACCTACGAGGGTCTGCCGGTCGACGGCTACACCACATGGCTGCAGAACATGGCCGACCACGAGAACATCGAGGTCCGCCTGGACACCGACTGGTTCGCGGTGCGCAACGAACTCCGGGCGGCCAACCCGGACGTGCCGGTGATCTACACCGGACCGCTGGACCGTTACTTCGACTATGTCGACGGGCGGCTCGGCTGGCGGACCCTGGACTTCGAGACCGAGGTCGTGGCGACCGGTGATTTCCAGGGCACCCCGGTGATGAACTACAACGACCCGGACGTGCCGTTCACCCGCATCCACGAGTTCCGGCACTTCCATCCGGAACGCGCCTACCCCACCGACAAGACGGTCATCATGCGGGAGTACTCCCGCTTCGCCGAGGCCGAGGATGAGCCGTACTACCCGATCAACACCGACGCCGACCGGGCGCTGCTGGCGGGATACCGGGACCGGGCCAAGGCCGAGACGGCGGCGGCCAAGGTGCTCTTCGGTGGCCGGCTGGGCACCTATCAGTACCTCGACATGCACATGGCCATCGCCAGTGCGCTGAACATGTACGACAACATCCTGGCGCCGCACCTGCGTGACGGTGCGGCCCTGACTGTTCAAGACGAAGGCAACTCATGAGCGACATCCCGTCCGGAGCACTCGACTCGACGGAGTCCAAAGCGGTGAGCCTGCTGTCGCGGGTCATCCTGCCGCGACCCGGCGAGCCGCTCGATGTGCGCAAGCTCTACATCGAGGAATCCGACACCAACGCGCGACGGGCCCACGCCCCGACCCGCACCACGCTGGAGATCGGCGCGGAATCCGAGGTGTCCTTCGCCACCTACTTCAACGCCTTCCCCGCCAGTTACTGGCGGCGCTGGTCGATCCTGGAGTCGGTGGTGCTGCGGGTCGAGCTCACCGGCAACGCCCGCGTGGACGTCTACCGGTCCAAGGCGACCGGTGCGCGGATCACCGTCGGCGGCACCGAGGCGGCGGGCACCGAGGACGGCGCTCCCGGCGTGGTGGAGTTCGAGGTCGACCTCGCCCCGTTCGAGGACGGCGGCTGGATCTGGTTCGACATCACCACCGACACCGCGGTGACGGTGCACAGCGCCGGCTGGTACGCGCAGCAGCCGGCACCGGGGCGCGCCGACGTGGCCGTCGGGATCCCGACCTTCAACCGGCCCGCCGACGCCGTCAACGCGCTCGCCGCGCTGACGTCGGATCCCCTGGTGGACGCGGTCGTCACCAAGGTGATCCTCTCCGATCAGGGCACCAGCAAGGCCAAGGACCATCCGGGCTTCGACGATGCCGCCGCAGCCCTCGGCGACCGGCTGACCATCCACAATCAGCCCAACCTCGGCGGCTCCGGCGGGTACAGCCGGGTGATGTACGAGGCGCTCAAACACACTGACTGTGAGCAGATCCTGTTCATGGACGACGACATCCGGGTCGAGCCGGATTCGATCCTGCGGGCGCTGTCGTTCAGCCGTTTCGCCAAGAAGCCGACCCTGGTCGGTGGTCAGATGCTCAACCTGCAGGAGCCCTCGCACCTGCACGTGATGGGCGAGATGGTCGACGCGGAGAACTTCATGTGGACCGGTGCGGTGAACACCGAATACGACCACAACTTCGCCAAGTACCCGCTCAACAGCGAAGATCACGAGCGCAGCCGGCTGCTGCACCGCCGCATCGACGTGGACTACAACGGCTGGTGGATGTGCATGATCCCGCGCCGGGTCGCCGAGGAACTGGGCCAGCCGCTGCCGCTGTTCATCAAGTGGGACGACTCGGAGTACGGGCTGCGTGCCGGCGAGCACGGCTACCCGACGGTGACGTTGCCCGGTGCGGCGATCTGGCACATGGCGTGGAGTGACAAGGACGACGCCATCGACTGGCAGGCCTACTTCCACCTGCGCAACCGGCTTGTCGTGGCCGCGCTGCACTGGGACGGAAAGATCAGCGGCCTGATCGCCAGCCATCTGAAGGCGACGCTCAAACACCTTCTGTGCCTGGAGTATTCGACCGTCGCCATCCAGAACAAGGCGATGGACGACTTCCTGGCCGGCCCCGACCACATCTTCTCCATCCTGGAGTCGGCGCTGCCCGAGGTGCGCAAGATGCGCTCCCAGTTCCCCGATGCGGTGGTGCTGGAGAGCGCGTCCGCGCTGCCCGCGCCGTCCGACAAGCGCTGGCGCAAGAAGGTCAATATCCCGACCAACCCGCTGGCGATCTCGGTCCGGCTGACTCGTGGTGTGCTGCATCAGCTTTCGGCGCACAACCCGGAGCACCACGTCCGGCCGCAGATCAACGTCGCGACCCAGGACGCCCGCTGGTTCTCGCTGTGCAAGGTCGACGGCGTCACCGTCACCACGGCGGACGGCCGCGGTGTGGTCTACCGACAGCGGGACCGCGCCAAGATGTTCGAACTCCTTCGTGAGTCGGTGACCCGCCAGATCCAGCTGGGTCGTAAGTTCAACAAGATGCGCAAGGTGTATCGCAAGGCGCTGCCGCAGCTGACCAGCACCGAGAGCTGGGAAGCCGTGCTGGAGCCGGCAGGCGTGGTGCCGCCGGCGCTGGAAAAGGCCTGACGTGGCGGACGATCTGGCGCCCGAAGAGACGGCGCTGGTGGTGGTGCAGGCCGCGCTGGCCGGTCGCCCGGGTGTGTTGACGACCGCGCGCACCCTCTCGCATTTCGGTGAGCACAGCGCAGGATGGATCGGCATCTCGCTGCTCGGGGCCATTGCGGCACCCCGTCAGCGCCGGCAGTGGCTGGCCGTGGGCGCCGGTGCCTTCATCGCCCACGCGGCCGCCGTGGTGATCAAGCGGGTCGTCAAACGGCAGCGCCCGCATCACCCGGCGATCGCGGTGAACGTGGGCATACCCAGCAAGCTGAGTTTCCCGTCGGCGCACGCGACGTCGACGACGGCCGCCGCGATCCTGCTGGCGCGGGTCACCGGAACGCGCCTGCCGCTGGTGCTGATCCCGGTGATGGCACTGTCGCGTCTGGTGCTCGGAGTGCACTATCCCACCGATGTGCTGACCGGAGTCGCGGTCGGCACGGTGGTCGCCCGGAGCGTCGCCGCGGTGAACGAGGCGGCCTTGAAGGAGACTGAGCTGTGAGCGAAGAACCCCTCCCGACCGCCGGCCCGCCGAAGAACCTGGCCACCGGCATCGTCAAGGCGCTGCGGCCGCGCCAGTGGGTGAAGAACGTCCTCGTCTTCGCCGCACCGGTGGCCGCTCTCGGGGACGACCGCTACGACTACGATCTCCGCGAGGTCCTGGTCAAGGTGGTCCTCACCTTCGTGATATTCAGCCTCGCGGCATCCTCGGTCTATCTGGTCAACGATGCGCGCGATGTCGAGGCCGACAGGGCGCATCCCACCAAACGGTTCCGTCCCATCGCCGCCGGTGTGGTGCCCGAATCGCTGGCCTACGTGCTGGCGGTGGCGCTGGGCGTCGCGTCGCTGGGCATCGCCTGGCTGGTGTCACCGAACCTGACCGCGGTCATCGGTGTCTACATCGCCATCCAGCTGGCCTACTGCTTCGGCCTCAAACACCAGCCGGTCATCGACATCTGCATCGTGTCCTCGGGCTTCCTGATCCGGGCCATCGCCGGCGGTGTCGCCGCCGGTGTGCCGTTGTCGCAATGGTTCCTGTTGATGATGGCGTTCGGCTCGTTGTTCATGGCGGCCGGAAAGCGGTACGCCGAGCTGCAGCTCGTCGAGCGCACCGGTGCCAAGATCCGCAAGTCCCTGGAGAGCTACACCAGTTCCTACCTGCGGTTCGTCTGGACGCTGTCGGCGACCGCGCTGGTGCTCTGTTACGGGCTGTGGGCGTTCGAGCGTGATGGCGCAGACGGTTCGTGGTTCGCCATCTCGATGATCCCGTTCACCATCGCGATCCTGCGCTACGCGGTCGACGTCGATGGCGGATACGCCGGCGAACCCGAGGAGATCGTGCTGGGGGACCGCGTGCTGCAGCTGCTCGGGGTGGCATGGATCGGAACCGTCTGTGCGGCTGCAATCCTCAGTTGATCGCCTGGGCGCCGCGGTCGCGGCGCGGGTGAGCGGCTGGCCGGCCTACCGCTACAGCATGTCGGTCCGGATCAGCCTGTGGCTGTCGGTCGTGGTGATCGCCGGGCTGTTCGGCTGGGGCGCCTGGCAGCGCCGCTGGATGGCCGATGACGGCCTGATCGTGCTGCGTACCGTGCGGAACCTGTTGGCAGGCAACGGCCCGGTGTTCAACGCCGGGGAACGTGTGGAATCCAACACCTCCACGCTGTGGACCTACCTGATCACCGGGGCGAGCTGGGTCGCCGGACCGTTGCGCCTGGAGTACGTGACGCTGGCCCTGACGCTCGGGCTGAGCCTGGCCGGTGTGGTGTTCGTCATGCTCGGTGCCGCGCGGCTGTACGCACCGGGCCTGCAGGGCCGCCGCGCCCTGCTGCTCCCGGCCGGCGCACTGATCTACATCGCCATCCCGCCGGCCCGCGACTTCGCGTCCTCGGGGCTGGAAAACGGTTTGGTGCTGGCCTATGTCGGCCTGCTGTGGTGGTTGATGGTGTGCTGGTCGCAGGCGCCCTACACCGAGCGCGCCGGCACCGCCCGGTATCTGAGCGCGGCGCTGGCCTTCGTGGCGGGGCTGAGCGTGCTGGTCCGCCCCGAGTTGGCACTGGTCGGCGGCCTGGCGCTGGTGATGATGGTGCTCGCCGCGCAGAGCTGGCGACGGAGGCTGCTGATCGTGGCGGCCGGCGGCGCGCTTCCGGTGGCCTATCAGATCTTCCGGATGGGCTATTACGGACTGCTGGTGCCCCAGACCGCCATCGCCAAGGACGCCTCGGGTGCCAAGTGGTCCCAGGGGCTGACCTACCTGAGCAATTTCAACGCGCCCTATCTGCTGTGGATCCCGGCGGTGGTGCTGGTGATGCTGGCGGTACTGCTGTCGGCGTCGCGAAGCCGGCAGTGGTGGATCCGCCCGAATGCTCCGGGGCGCAAGCGAACCTGGACTCGCGTGGTTCAAAGTCCCACCGCCGCTGTAATTTTCATCGTGCTCAGCGGCGCGATCCAGGCGGTGTACTGGGTCCGCCAGGGTGGCGACTTCATGCACGGCCGGGTCCTGCTCACCGCACTGTTCCTGATGCTGGCTCCGGTGGCGGTCGTGCCGATCGGCATCCCCGACGCCGCGAAGTTCGGCAGGCGCACCGGGTACCTGCTCGCGGGCGCCACGAGCCTGCTGTGGCTCTCGGTCGCGGGATGGTCGCTGTGGGCGGCGAATTCGCCGGGGATGGGAGCCGACGCCACCCGGGTCACCTATACCGGCATCGTCGATGAGCGGCGCTTCTACGCGCAGGCCACCGGCCATGCGCATCCGTTGACGGCGGCCGACTACCTGGACTATCCGCGGATGCGCGCCGTCCTCGTCGCCTTACGCAACACCCCGGACGGCGCGCTGCTGCTGCCGTCGGGCAACTATGACGTCTGGGATGTGGTCCCGGCCATCCCGCCGCCGCCGGACAAGCCCCGCCCCTCGGGCGAATCCGGTCCCCACACAGTCTTTTTCACCAATATGGGCATGCTCGGCATGAACGTCGGCCTCGATGTCCGGGTCATCGACCAGATCGGGCTGACCAATCCGCTGGCCGCGCACACCGCGCGCCTGGAGGACGCCCGCATCGGCCACGACAAGAACCTGTTCCCGGACTGGGCAGTGGCCGAGGGGCCGTTCCTCAAGGAGCGTCCGTACATCCCGCCGTATCTGGACGAGGACTGGATCATCCAGGCCGAGGCCGCCCTGAAATGCCCTGACACCGAGGCGAAGCTGAACGCGGTCCGCGCCCCGTTGGGTCCGCGCCGGTTCGTCTCCAACTTCGTGCACGCGCTCGATTTCGGCCAGTACCGGATCGACCGCGTTCCCATCTATGAGCTGCGCAGATGTGGTCTGGCGATCCCGCCGAAGAAGATCCCCGAGTACACCGGGTTGCCTGCCACCGGGCCGTGAGCAAGGTCACTGCGATTTTGCAGCAGCGGTAACGGCGCGGTTATGTTGTGGCGATACACAAGCGTGGCCACAGATGCCCGCCGCGGAACTCCGCGTGGCAAAGCGCTACATCGCGTTGCCTATGAGATGGATGGATAGACAACACATGCGTAGAAAACCTGGTGTGCGGGCTCGTCGGCTGCTGCAGACGATATTGGTGGCCGCCGCGGCCGCAGCAACCATCGTCGTGACCCCGGCCCCCACCGCGGGCGCCTTCTCCCGCGAGGGCCTCCCGGTCGAATACCTCGACGTGTTCTCCACGGCGATGAACCGCAATATCCGCGTGCAGTTCCAGCCCGGAGGCCAGAAGGCCGTCTACCTACTCGACGGCCTGCGGGCGCAGGACGACTACAACGGCTGGGATATCAACACCGCTGCCTTCGAATGGTTCTACGATTCCGGTGTTTCGGTGGTCATGCCGGTCGGCGGGCAGTCCAGCTTCTACAGCGACTGGTACTCACCCTCGAGCTTCAACAACCAGGCTTACACCTACAAGTGGGAAACCTTCCTCAGCAACGAATTACCGCAGTGGCTGGCCGCCAACAAACAGGTCTCACCCACCGGCAACGGTGCGGTCGGACTGTCGATGGCCGGTGGGGCCGCCCTGATCCTGGCCGCCTACCATCCGGCCCAGTTCGCCTATGCCGCAGCGCTGTCGGGATTCCTGAACCCGTCGACACCGTTCATGAAACAGGCCATCCGGGTCGCCATGCTCGACGCCGGTGGCTACAACGTGGACAACATGTGGGGACCGCCGTGGGACCCGGCCTGGAAGCGCAACGACCCCGTCGAGCAGGTCGGCAAGCTGGTGGCAGCTGGCACTCGGCTGTGGATCTACTGTGCGCCAGGGGGTTCCACGCCGCTGGACCTCAACGCCGATCCCGGTCAGAAGTTCAACGCCGACAGCCTGGAGGGCCTGGCAATCGGTAGTAACAAGAAGTTCCAGGAGCGCTACACCGCTGCTGGTGGACGCAACGCAACCTTCAATTTTCCGGCCGCCGGCAACCATTCCTGGGCGTACTGGGGAGCCCAATTACAAGCCCTGAAGCCAGATCTGATCGCCACACTCAATCGCTGAGAACCGCATTCGCCGGCGAGAGAAGTCGTGCCGGGTTGTGGTTGACTACACGGGCAGTACGGCCAGTCGTGGTCAAAGACGATGGGATTGAATGCGGATGAGTTTCGTTCAGAAGTTGCGCGGCGCCTCGCGCCGAGTGGCGGTCGCGACCGCAGCGGTCGCGGTGCTGCCCGGCCTGGTGAGTGCCGTCGGCGGCTCGGCGACGGCAGGGGCCTTCTCCCGGCCCGGTCTGCCGGTCGAGTACCTGGACGTTCCGTCGGCGGGGATGGGCCGCGACATCCGGATCCAGTTCCAGAGCGGCGGCGAGGGCTCGCCCGCGCTGTACCTGCTCGACGGCCTGCGGGCCCAGGACGACTTCAACGGCTGGGACATCAACACCGCCGCCTTCGAGTGGTACCACGACTCGGGCCTGTCGGTGATGATGCCCGTCGGCGGTCAGTCCAGCTTCTACTCGGACTGGTACAAGCCGGCCAAGGGCAAGAGCGGCACCTACACCTACAAGTGGGAGACCTTCCTCACCCAGGAGCTGCCGGCCTGGCTGCAGGCCAACCGGGGCGTCAAGCCCACCGGCAGCGCCGCGGTCGGTCTGTCGATGGCCGGCTCGGCCGCCTTCACGCTGGCCATCCACCACCCGCAGCAGTTCCCGTACGCCGCGTCGCTGTCGGGCTTCCTGAACCTGTCCGAGGGCTGGTGGCCGATGCTGGTCGGGCTGTCGATGGGTGACGCGGGCGGTTTCAAGTCCGAGGACATGTGGGGCCCGTCCAGCGATCCGGCCTGGAAGCGCAACGACCCCTACGTCAACATGAGCACGCTGATCTCCAACAACACCCGCATCTGGGTCTACTGCGGTGACGGCACCCCTTCGGACCTGGACGCGGGCGCCAGCGCCGGCAACCTGTTCAACGCGAAGTTCCTGGAGAGCTTCACGCTGCGCACCAACAAGACCTTCCGCGACACCTACATCGCGAACGGCGGAACCAACGGCGTGTTCAACTTCCCGGAGAACGGCACCCACAGCTGGGGTTACTGGGGCTCGCAGTTGCAGGCCATGAAGCCCGATATGCAGCGCGTGCTGGGCGCGACGCCGGCCGTCACGCAGTAGCGGCACCACAACGACCGAAGACTGACGGCGGTGATCCCTCGGGGTCACCGCCGTCAGTCGTTTCCAGCGTATCCCCGCGCGGTGATGTGATTCACTACAACCCGTTGGTGGGATACGGCGCCGGGTCAATCGGGCCAGACAAGAGGTGGGACATGAGGCTGCACGCAATGGTGTGCGCGGTGTTGCTGGCGATGGGGCTGTGGACGGTGTCGGCTGCGGTCGACACCCCGGCGAAGGCCGACGGCGTCGAATACCTGATGGTCCCCTCGGCGGCGATGGGACGCGATATCCCGGTCGCTTTCCAGGCCGGCGGCCCGCACGCGGTCTACCTGCTCGACGCCTTCAACGGCGCCCCCGACGTCAGCAACTGGGTGACCGCGGGCAACGCGATGAATACCCTGGCCGGCTCCGGTGTCTCGGTGGCGGCCCCGGCCGGTGGGGCATGGAGCCTCTACACCAACTGGGAGCAGGACGGCAGCAAGCAGTGGGAGACCTTCCTGGCAACCGAGTTGCCGAACTGGCTGGCGGCGAACAAGGGTCTCTCTCCCAGTGGGCACGGAGTCGTCGGCGCGTCCCAGGGCGGCACCGGCGCCCTGATGCTGGCCACCTTCCACCCGGACCGGTTCCGCTACGCGGGTTCGCTGTCGGGCTTCCTCACGCCGTCGCGTACCTACGAGAACGGCGCGATCACCGCGGGGATGGCGCAGTTCGGTGGGGTCGACACCCACAACATGTGGGGGCCGGTGCAGTTCGGCCGCTGGAAGTGGCATGACCCCGATGTGCACGCGCAGTTGTTGGTGGACAACAACACCCGGCTGTGGATCTTCAGCCCGCAGACCACCACCTGCAGTGATGTCCCCGCGATGATCAACGACTGCGCCCAGGCCCAGGGCAGCAACCGCACCTTCTACTCGCATTACCGCTCCATCGGCGGCCGCAACGGACACTTCGACTTTCCGACGGGTGGTCAGCACGACTGGGGTAGCTGGTCGGCCCAGCTCGGCGCGCTGCGCGGCGACCTGGCCGCGGCCATCGCCTGACCCGGGCATCGACTGCACCACGGTGCGATAACGGTCACAGTCAGGTTCGCGGTCGGGTGCCGGGCAGCCGGTACCGTGGAATCGTGCAGCACAACCGACGGTGGACCGCGACCCTGGCAAAGCGGCCGGTGGTATCCCCGTCGATCGTGATGCTGACCCCGGTGATGCTGGCTTCGGTCGCCGTGCTGACGAGTGGCTGTTCGCTGGGCGACACCACGCTGACCACCATCGGTCAGCCCGCCGCCCAATCCACCGATGCGCGTGCGCAAGGGCTGCAGAGCGCGATCCGCGACGACGGGCACGCCGAGGATCATTTCGCGGCAACCCCGCATCAGCAGGCCTATCTGCAGGCGCTCGCCGACGCCGGGGTGCGGCCCGCCGACGAGCTGATGGCACTGAGCATCGGCGCCTACGTCTGCCAGGCCCGCGCGGCGAAACAGTCCGAGCAGGCGGTGTGGGATTTCGTGCTGCCGCTGGTCCGCGATGATGTCGATGATGTCGATGATGCGCACGCCACCTCGGTCGCCCCCGAGGTCGGTGAGGTCAACTCGGCGACCGCTGACTACATTCGCATCGCAACCGAACGGCTCTGCTAGCCCGACGGCCTATCCGCAGGGCTCACAGGACGGACCATCAAGGACTCATGGCGACCAAGAACAGCAGACGTAAACGGCACCGCATTCTCGCGCTGGCCGCGGCCGTGGCGGTCGCGGTATTGGTGGCGGTGGTCGTCGCCGGCGTCGTGGTCTTCATGCGCCAGCCCGACACCCCGCCGATCGCCACCCAGCCCGGCGCACCGACCGATGTGCCGTCGGCCGTGCCGTCCACGGGCAAGCCGCGACCGGAGTTCCAGGACGCCAGCTGCCCGGACGTGCAGCTGGTCTCGATCCCGGGCACCTGGGAGTCCTCGCCGCAACTCGATCCGTACAACCCGGTGCAGTTCCCGATCGCGCTGCTGCTCAACGTGACCAATCCGCTGCGCGCCGAGTTCGGCACCGACCGGATGGAGATCTACACGGTTCCCTACACGGCGCAGTTCCACAATCCGTTCTCCGCCGACGGCCAGATGTCCTACAACGACAGCCGCACCGAGGGTTTCAACGCGACGGTGCGCGCGATGACCGATATGAACAACCGGTGCCCGCTGACAAGCTATGTGCTGGTGGGTTTCTCGCAGGGCGCGGTGATCGCCGGTGACATCGCCAGCGATATCGGCAACGGCCGCGGACCGGTGGATCAGGATCTGGTGCTCGGCGCCATGTTGATCGCCGACGGCCGCAGGCAGGACGGCGTCGGCCAGAACCTGAGCCCCAACCCGCCCGGGCAGGGTGCCGAAATCACCCTGCACGAGCTGCCGATGCTCTCCGCGCTGGGACTGTCGATGACAGGTCCTCGCGACGGCGGATTCGGCGCGCTCGATGACCGCACCTATCAGATCTGCGGTTCCGGCGATCTGATCTGCGCGGCCCCCGAGTCGGCATTTTCGGTCGGGAACCTGCCCGCCACCCTGGAAACCCTGCTGGGCAGCACCAAAGGTCCGGTGCATGCGCTGTACAACACCCCGCAGTTCTGGACGCTCGACGGCAAGGCGGCACCGCAGTGGACCCTGGACTGGGCCCGCGGGCTGATCGAGAACGCGCCGCATCCCAAGCACGAGTAGAGCTTGTTCGTCCTCCCGTCGCTGCGCTCGCCCTGGCCCGTCCTCCCGTCGCTGCGCTCGCCCTGGCTCGTCCCGGGAAAAGCGACTCGCCGGTAACCAGATTTGGCCTGCGGGAATCGGTCACCTAACATTAAGAGAAAACTAAGAGTAGTGAGTGGTCGGTCAGTGGTTCGTCCATCGGCCAGAATCCGCCGCCCCGGTACGATTCCGGAGGCTCGCGCCGACCGTGCGATGAGTGTGCTGTGACAGGAGTATTTGATGCCGTTCCATAACCCGTTCATCAAGAACGGTCAGATCAAGTTCCCCGACAGCGCCAGCATCGTTTCCCACGTCGAGCGCTGGGCGAAGGTCCGCGGCGACAAGCTCGCCTATCGTTTCCTGGACTACTCCACCGAGCGTGACGGTGTCGAGTGCGATATGACCTGGGCCCAGTTCAGCGCACGCAACCGCGCCGTCGCGGCGCGCCTGCAGCAGGTCACCGAGGTCGGCGACCGCGTCGCCATCCTCTGTCCGCAGAACCTGGACTACCTGGTCGCCATGTACGGCGCCATCTACGCCGGCCGCATCGCGGTGCCGCTGTTCGACCCGTCCGAGCCGGGCCACGTCGGTCGTCTGCACGCCGTGCTGGACAACTGCCAGCCCTCTGCCATCCTGACCACCACCGCAGCCGCCGAGGGCGTGCGCAAGTTCTTCCGCAGCCGTCCGGCCAACCAGCGCCCGCGCGTCATCGCCGTGGACGCCGTCCCCGCCGAGGTCGCCAGCACCTGGGAACCGCTCGATGTCACCATCGACACGGTCGCCTACCTGCAGTACACCTCGGGCTCGACGCGCATCCCGACCGGTGTGCAGATCACCCACCTCAATCTGGCCACCAACATCGTCCAGATCATCGAGGCGCTGGAAGCCGAGGAGGGCGACCGCGGCCTGTCCTGGCTGCCCTTCTTCCATGACATGGGTCTGATCACCGCGCTGTTGTCGCCGATGATCGGACACAACTTCACCTTCATGACGCCGGCCGCGTTCGTGCGCCGGCCCAGCCGCTGGATCCGGGAGATGGCCCGCAAGCCCGATGACACCGGCGGTGTCATCTCGGTGGCCCCGAACTTCGCCTTCGATCACGCCGCGGCGCGCGGTCTGCCCAAGGACGGCGAGCCGCCACTGGACCTGTCCAATGTCAAGGCCGTCCTCAACGGCAGCGAGCCCATCTCGGCGGCCACGGTGCGCCGCTTCAACGAGGCATTCGGGCCCTACGGGTTCCAGCCCAAGGCGATCAAGCCGTCCTATGGACTGGCCGAGGCGACACTGTTCGTGTCGACGACCCCGGCATCGGAAGAGCCCAAGATCATCTACGTCGACCGGGACGCGCTGAACACCGGCCGCATCGTCGAGGTGGACGCCGACTCGGAGTCCGCCGTCGCGCAGGCCTCCGCCGGCAAGGTCGGCGTCTCGGAATGGGCCGTGATCGTGGACGCCGAAGCCGCCACCGAACTGCCCGACGGTCAGATCGGTGAGATCTGGATCAGCGGCCAGAACATGGGCACCGGCTACTGGGGCAAGGACCAGGAGAGCCGCGAGACCTTCCACAACATCCTCAAGTCGCGGATCAGCGAGTCGCATGCCGAGGGCGCGGCCGATGACGCGACCTGGGTGCGCACCGGTGACTACGGCGCGTTCCACGACGGCGACCTCTACATCACCGGCCGCGTCAAGGACCTGGTGATCATCGACGGCCGCAACCATTACCCGCAGGACCTGGAGTACTCCGCGCAGGAATCCTCCAAGGCGCTGCGCACCGGGTTCGTCGCGGCCTTCTCGGTCCCGGCCAACCAGCTGCCCAAGGAAGTATTCGACGACTCGCACGCCGGGCTGAAGTTCGATGCCGAGGACACCTCCGAGCAGCTGGTGATCGTCGCCGAGCGGGCGGCCGGTTCGCACAAGCTGGAGCTGGCCCCGATCATCGACGACATCCGGGCCGCCATCGCGGTGCGCCACGGTGTCACCGTCCGCGACGTGCTGCTCACCTCGGCGGGCGCCATCCCGCGTACCTCCAGCGGCAAGATCGGCCGTCGCGCCTGCCGTGCCGGCTACCTGGACGGCAGCCTGCGCAGCGGCAAGATCGCCAACGACTTCCCCGATGAGACCGACTGAGACCGACTGAGTTTCCGGCCGCGTTACCAAGGCCGCACGGCGGCGAAAGTGAACAGTGGAAATGACTGAAGCACAAGATAATTCACCAGCCGTACGGGGCGACATCACCGTCAACGAGATGCGCGAATGGCTGCGCAACTGGATCGCCAACGCGACCGGCCAGTCGGCCGACACCATCAACGAGTCGGCGCCGGTGGTCGAGCTGGGGCTGTCCTCGCGGGACGCGGTGGCCATGGCCAGCGATATCGAGGATCTGACCGGCGTCACCCTGACCGCCACCGTGGTGTTCCGCAACCCGACCATCGAGTCGCTGGCCACCGTCATCGTCGAGGGCGAGCCCGAACCCGTGCTCGACGCCGACGAGGACTGGACCCGCGCGCCCGGCGTCGACGACATCGCGATCGTCGGTCTGGCCACCCGGTTCCCCGGCGATATGAACAGCGCCGACGAGATGTGGGCCGCCCTGCTCGAGGGCCGCGACGCCAGCTCGGATCTGCCCGAGGGTCGCTGGTCGGAATTCCTGGGCGAGCCCCGCATCGCCGAGCGGGTCGCCAAGGCGCACACCCGCGGCGGCTACCTCTCCGATATCAAGGGTTTCGACTCCGAGTTCTTCGCACTGTCGAAGATGGAGGCCGACAACCTCGACCCGCAGCAGCGGATGGCGCTGGAGCTGACCTGGGAAGCCCTCGAGCACGCCCGCATCCCGGCCTCCAGCCTGCGTGGCGGCGATGTCGGTGTGTACGTGGGCAGTTCGAACAACGACTACATGTTCCTGGCGGTGGCGGATCCCACCACCGCGCACCCGTACGCCATCACCGGCACCACCAGCTCCATCATCGCCAACCGGGTGTCCTACTTCTACGACTTCCGCGGACCGTCCGAATCCATCGACACCGCCTGCTCCAGCTCGCTGGTTGCCACCCACCAGGGTGTGCGTGCGCTGCGCTCCGGTGAGATCGACGTGGCGATCGTCGGCGGCGTGAACGCCATGGTGACCCCGATCGTCACCATCGGCTTCGACGAGGTCGGTGGCGTGCTCGCCCCGGACGGCCGGTGCAAGTCGTTCTCCTCGGATGCCAACGGCTACGCCCGGTCCGAGGGCGGCGGCATGCTGGTGCTCAAGCGGGTCGCCGACGCCCGGCGCGACGGTGACGAGATCATCGCCGTCATCGCCGGCAGCGCGGTCAACCACGACGGGCGCTCCAACGGCATGCTGGCGCCGAACCCGGACGCCCAGGCCGCGGTGCTGCGCAAGGCCTACAAGGACGCCGGGATCAACCCGCGCGATGTCGACTACGTCGAGGCGCACGGCACCGGCACCATCCTGGGTGACCCGATCGAGGCCGACGCGCTCGGCCGGGTGATCGGCCTGGGCCGCGCCGATGACAAGCCTGCGCTGCTGGGCGCGGTGAAATCCAATGTGGGACACCTGGAATCAGCGGCCGGCGCGGCCAGCCTTGCAAAGATGGCGCTGTCGCTGCAGCACGACAAGCTGCCGCCGTCGATCAACTACGCCGGGCCCAACCCGTACATCGATTTCGACAAGGAACATCTGAAGGTCAACGACACCGTCAGCGACTGGCCTCGCTACAGCGGGCACGCCATCGCCGGTGTCTCGGGCTTCGGTTTCGGCGGGGCCAACGCCCACCTGGTGCTGCGTGAGGTGCTGGCCGCCGACCTGGTCGAGCCGGAACCCGAAGCTCCTGTCGCCGAAGAGAAGCCGGCGCAGGAAGCGGTGTCCGTCGGCGGCGTGCGGATGGACGAGTACGGCGAGTTCGTCACCGACGAGCCCGAGTACCCCAGCTACGACGAGGGCAGCTACGAACTGCCCGGGCTGACCGACGAGGCCAAGCGACTGCTCGAGGTGGCCCGCGAGGAGCTCGAGTCCCAGGAGCAACCGGCACCGGTGGTGCCGCTGTTCCTGTCCGGGTTCCTGACCTCCCGCAAGCGCACCGCCGCCGCAGAACTCGCGGACTGGATCGACAGCGAGGCCGGGCGCGCCTCGTCACTGGAGTCCATCGGCCGGTCGCTGTCGCGGCGCAACCACGGCCGTTCCCGCGCCGTGGTGCTGGCCCACGACCACGATGAGGCCGTCAAGGGCCTGCGTGCGCTCGCCGACGGCAAGCCCAGCCCGCTGGTGCTGGCCGCCGACGGTCCGGTCACCAACGGACCCGTGTGGGTGCTCGCCGGTTTCGGTGCCCAGCACCGCAAGATGGGCAAGAGCCTGTACCTGCGCAACGAGATCTTCGCCGAGTGGATCAACAAGGTCGACGCCCACGTGCAGGACGAGCGCGGCTATTCCGTCGTCGAACTCATCCTGGACGACTCCCAGGACTACGGCATCGAGACCACTCAGACCGTCATCTTCGCCATCCAGGTCGCCCTCGGTGAGGTGCTCAAGGCGCACGGCGCCAAACCCGGTGCGCTGGTGGGACAGTCGCTCGGCGAGGCCGCCGCCGCGTACTTCTCCGGCGGTCTGTCGCTGGAGGACGCCACCCGCACCATCTGCTCGCGCGCCCACCTGATGGGTGAGGGCGAGGCGATGCTGTTCGGCGAGTACATCCGGCTGATGGCCCTGGTCGAGTACTCGACCGACGAGATCAAGACGGTGTTCTCCGACTTCCCGGATCTGGAGGTGTGCGTCTACGCCGCACCGACCCAGACCGTCATCGGCGGTCCGCCCGAGCAGGTCGACGCGATCATCGCCCGCGCCGAGTCCGAGGGCAAGTTCGCCCGCAAGTTCCAGACCAAGGGCGCCAGCCACACCCAGCAGATGGATCCGCTGCTCGGTGAACTCGCCGCCGAGATCCAGGGCATCGACGCACGCCCGACGAAGGTCCCGTACTACTCGACGGTGCACGAGGGTCAGCTGATTCGCGTCGGCGCGGACCCCATCCACGATGTGGACTACTGGAAGAAGGGGCTGCGGCACAGCGTCTACTTCACCCACGGCATCCGCAACGCCGTGGACAACGGGCACACCACCTTCCTGGAGCTGGCGCCGAACCCGGTGGCGCTCATGCAGGTCGGGCTGACCACCGCGTCGGCAGGTCTGCACGACGCCCAGCTGATCGCCACCCTGGCCCGCAAGCAGGACGAGGTCGACTCGATGACGGTGGCGATGGCCACCCTGTTCGTGCACGGCCACGATCTGGACCCGCGCTCGCTGTTCCCGCGGCGGTCCCGCGGCCTGGCCGGCGCCCTGGACTACGCCGATATCCCGCTCACCCGCTTCCGCCGCAAGCAGCACTGGCTGGACGCCCGGTTCACCGGCGACAGCTCGGTCCTCATGCCCGGCACCCACGTGGCCACCCCGGATGGTCGCCACGTCTGGGAGTACGCACCAGACGGTGCGGCCGACCTGTCGGCGTTGGTGAAAGCCGCTGCCGTGCAGGTGCTTCCCGATGCCCAGCTGACCGCGTTCGAGCAGCGTGCGGTCCCGGCCGACAATGCCCGCCTGGTCACCACGCTCACCCGGCACCCCGGTGGGGCGACGGTGCAGGTGCACGCCCGCATCGACGAATCCTTCACGCTCGTCTACGACGCCATCGTCAGCCGCGGCGGCCAGCAGGCCGTGCTGCCGATCGCCGTCGGCGCGGGCACCGTCGCCGAGATCGCCGCCGCACCAGCCGTTGTCGAGGAGTCCGCCCCGGCGTTCGAGGCCGATAACCTCACCGCCGGTGCCAACATCGGGGCGAACTTCGCCAAATGGTCCCCGGACACCGGCGAGACGGTCGCCGATCGGCTGGGAACCATCGTCGGCAGCGCCATGGGCTATGAGCCCGAGGACCTGCCCTGGGAGGTGCCGCTGATCGAACTCGGCCTGGATTCCCTGATGGCCGTGCGTATCAAGAACCGCGTCGAGTACGACTTCGACCTGCCACCGATCCAGTTGACCGCGGTGCGCGATGCCAACCTGTACGCGGTGGAGAAGCTGATCCAGTACGCCATCGAGCACCGCGACGAGGTCGGCGAACTGGCCGAGGCGCAGAAGGGGCAGAGCGCCGAGGAGATCGCCGCCGCGCAGGCTGAGCTCATGGGCGGGGCGACCACGGTCGCCGAGTTGGAGGCCAAGCTGGCCGAGGCAGGGCATCCGATCGCAGCGGAGCAGACCGACGACACCGTCGAATCGCTGGCCGAGGTGGGTATCGAGATCCCGCCGCCACCAACGGATCCGAGCGGACCGGCGCAGGGTGCTCCCGCGAAGCCGAGCGCGACCGCGGCTGCGGCCGCGGCGAAGGTGCTCACCCAGGAGGCGGTCACCGAGGCGCTGGGCGCCGACGTCCCCCCACGTGACGCAGCCGAGCGCGTCACCTTCGCCACCTGGGCGATCGTGACCGGCAAGTCGCCCGGCGGCATCTTCAACGAGCTGCCCACGATCGATGCGGCGGCCGCCACCAAGCTGGCCGAGAGGCTGTCCGAACGTGCCGAGGGCACCATCACCGTCGAGAACGTGACCTCGGCCAGGACCATCGAGGAACTGGCCACCCACGTCCGCAACCAGCTCGAAGACGGCGTGGTCGACGGATTCGTGCGCACCCTGCGTGCGGCCCCCGAGGGCTCGAACGCCTTGCCGCTGTTCGTGTTCCACCCGGCCGGCGGGTCCACCGTGGTCTACGAGCCGCTCATCAACCGGTTGCCCGCAGAGGTCCCGGTGTACGGCATCGAACGGGTCGAGGGATCCATCGAGGAGCGGGCCGCCGAGTACGTGCCCAAGCTGCTGGAACTGCACGACGGCCCGTTCGTGCTGGCCGGCTGGTCCCTGGGCGGTGCGCTGGCCTACGCCTGCGCCATCGGGCTCAAGCGGGCCGGTGCCGATGTGCGGTTCGTCGGGCTCATCGACCTCGCGCTGCCCGGTGAGCCGATCGACCAGTCCAAGGAGGGCATGCGGGCCCGCTGGGACCGGTACGCGCTGTTCGCCCAACGCACCTTCAACGTGGAGATCCCCGAGATCCCCTATGAGGACCTGGAGAAGCTCGACGACGAGGGCCAGGTGAAGTACGTCCTGGACCTGGTGTCGCAGAGCGGTGTGCAGATCCCGGGCGGCATCATCGAGCACCAGCGCACCTCGTATCTGGACAACCGCGCACTGTCCACCATCGAGATCCAGCCCTACGACGGGCCTGTCACGCTGTATCTGGCCGACCGGTACCACGATGACGCCATCGTCTTCGAGCCGGCGTACGCCACCCGCAAGCCCGACGGCGGCTGGGGCGACTACGTTTCCGAGCTGGAAGTGGTGCCGATCGGTGGTGAGCACATCCAGGCCATCGACGAGCCCTATATCGCGAAGGTCGGAGCTCACATGAGCGAGGCCATCAACCGCATCGAAGCTGAGAAGGACTCCAAGTGACGGAAACCCCGGTGCAGCCCAAGTTGCACACCACCGCCGAGAAGCTCGCCGAGCTCCGCGAGAAGCTGGAACTGGCAAAGGATCCCGGCGACGAGAAGGCCAAGGCCCGGCGCGACAAGAAGGGCATCCCCAGCGCCCGCGCCCGCATCCATGAGCTGCTGGACCCGGGCAGCTTCCTGGAGATCGGCGCACTGGCCAAGACCCCCGGCGATCCGAACGCGTTCTTCGGTGACGGTGTGGTGACCGGTCACGGCACCATCGACGGCCGCCCCGTCGGCGTGTTCAGCCACGACCAGACCGTGTTCCAGGGTTCGGTCGGCGAGATGTTCGGCCGCAAGGTCGCCAAGCTCATGGAATGGGTGGCCATGGTCGGCTGCCCGATCATCGGCATCAACGACTCGGCGGGCGCCCGCATCCAGGACACCGCCACCTCGCTGGCCTGGTACGCCGAACTCGGCCGCCGCCACGAGATGCTGCGCGGCCTGGTCCCGGAGATCTCGCTGATCTTCGGCAAGTGCGCCGGTGGCGCGGTGTACTCGCCCATCCAGACCGATCTCGTTGTCGCGGTGCGCGATCAGGGCTACATGTTCATCACCGGCCCGGATGTCATCAAGGACGTCACCGGTGAGGACGTCACCTTCGACGAACTCGGTGGCGCCGACGTGCAGGCGCAGCGCGGCAACATCCACAAGGTCGTCGAGTCGGAGTCGGCCGCCTACCAGTACGTGCGGGACTACCTGAGTTTCCTGCCGTCCAACCACTTCGACGATGTGCCCATCGTCAACCCGGGCCTGGAGCCCGAGATCACCCCGTCCGATCTGGAACTCGACACGATCGTGCCGGACTCGGACAACCAGGCCTACGACATGCACGAGATCCTGCTCCGGATCTTCGATGACGGCGACCTGTTCGAGATCGCCGAACAGCGCAGCCCGTCGATGATCACCGCGTTCGCCCGCGTCGACGGCCGCCCCGTCGGGGTGATCGCCAACCAGCCGATGCACATGTCCGGCGCGGTGGGCAACGAGGCGTCCGACAAGGCGGCCGGGTTCATCCGGTTCTGCGATTCGTTCAACCTGCCGCTGGTTTTCGTCGTCGACACCCCCGGCGCCATGCCGGGTCTCGAGGAGGAGAAGGGCGGCATCATCAAGCGCGGCGGCCGGTTCTTCAACGCGATCGTCGAGGCCGATGTGCCCAAGGTGACCATCGTCGTGCGCAAGGCCTACGGCGGCGGGTACGCGGTGATGGGTTCCAAGCAGCTGTCGGCGGACCTGAACTATGCCTGGCCCACCGCGCGCATCGCCGTGATCGGCGCCGAGGGTGCCGCGCAGCTGCTGGTGAAGCGCTTCCCCGATCCGACCTCACCCGAGGTGCAGAAGATCCGGGCCGATTTCATCGAGGGCTACAACGCCAACCTGGCGACCCCGTGGATCGCCGCCGAACGCGGCTACATCGACGGCGTCATCGAACCGCACCAGACCCGGCTGCTGATCCGTAAGTCGCTGCGGCTGCTGCGCGACAAGCAGCCCGTCAGCAAGGTGCTGCGCAAGCACGGCCTGACGCCGCTGTAGCTGTCCGCCCCGGCGGTGATCCCTGCAGAAGCCGCCGCGGGTATCGAGCAGTACGCGGTGGCGGGTCGCTGTGGCCTACTACGATTCAACGATGCCGGACCCCGTACACCCTGCGGTGACCGTCGCGCTGGGCGCGGTGGCCACCGCGTATGAGGGTGCCGCGGTGGTCTACCGGGGTGCCGAGGGCCTGCCGGTGGTCGGCCCGTGGCTGCGGCGCAGCCGGCTGGATCTACAGGCCCGCGGCGAACGGGTGCTGGCCGCCGGTATCGAGGTGATCCTCGACGAGCTCGACCTGAACACCTTGGCGCGGCAACGGCTCGACCTCATCGGGCTGGCCAACGAGGTGGTGGACGGGATCGATTTGCCCGCGATCATCAGGCAGTCCACCGATTCGGTGACCGCCGAGGTGATGTCCGATGTGCGGACCCAGAGCGAGCGGGCCGATGATCTGGTGTCCGGCTTCGTCGACCGCCTGCTGGGCAGGGAGCCGCGGTGAGACCGGTGCCTGTCGACTCGCTCGGCAAGCCTCGCTCGGCAGGGATAGTGAGCCGCGGCGTGGCCGCCGTCATCGATCTGCTGTTCGTCGGTGTCGTGCTGGGCGCGCTCTATGTCGGCCTCATCCTGGCGCGGTTGATGTTCAACCCGTCCTCCTTCAGCTTCCCGACGGTCAGCGCGGTGTTCTCCACGGCGGTGATGTTCGGCGTCGCGGTGTTCTATCTGGCCGCGTGCTGGACGGTCTCGGGTTGCACCGTCGGCGCCGTCACCATGGGGCTGCGGGTGACCGGCCGCCGCGGTGGACGGGTGTCGCCGTTGATCGCGCTGATCCGTGCGGTGGCCTGCGTGCTGTTCCCGGTGGGTCTGCTGTGGGTCGTCATCGACGTGCGGCGCCGTTCGATCCAGGACGTGGTGCTGGGCAGCCGGGTGGTCTACGTCAAGGTCTAGATCGGCGTCCCTCAGCTGGAGGGTAGGTCCAGCCAGTCATCGACCTGGAACGCATCCCCGCGGGCGACCAGGGTGGCGCCGCCATGACCCGGATAGTGCGCGGGGATGACGGCGGCACGCCGGCGGGCGGCCTCGGTGAAGACCCGCTTACGGGTCGCCGCGGCGGCCGCGGCATCGACGTCGAACGCGCACGGATCCGAGGGCCGCGGAATCTGGATGGGGCAGTGGGTCAGATCCCCGACGAACACCGCCGGTCTGCCGGCGTCCAGCCACAGCACCGATGATCCCGGGGTGTGGCCCGCGGCGGGCCGCAGCCACACCGATTCGCTCAATTGTTGCTCCCCGCTGAACAATTCGACCTGACCGGCCTCGTACACCGGCGCGATACTGTCGTCGAAGACCACCCGCGCCGCGGCATCGCAGCCGGCGCCGTCCGGACCGAAGTACCGGAAGTCGGCCTCCGGCAACAGGTAACGCGCATTCGGGAAGGTCGGCACCCACCCGTCGTCGGACGCGGTGGTGTTCCATCCGACGTGATCGGTGTGCAGGTGGGTGTTGAGCACCACGTCGACGCTGTCCGGGGTGACACCCGCGGCCGTCAGCGCATCGAAAAACCCGGTGTCCAGATTGTTCAGCACCGGGATCGGCCGCTGGCGGCCGTTACCGACGCCGGTGTCGACGAGCACCCGCAGCCCGTCGACATCGATGACCCAGGTCTGGATCGCCACCCGCCACCGCCGGGTGTCCGGGTTCAGGAACGTGGGCACCAGCAGATCGGCGTTCTCCGACCACGCCCCGTCCGGGGTGTCGCCGAACATGTCGACACCCGGCTCGAACGACGTCTCCAACACCCTTGTCAGGACGGCGTTTCCGAGCCGGGTCCGATCTGCCATGGCTAGGGGCCGATGCGGATCTCGCCGGGCGAGTACAGCCCGGAGTGCGTGGAACTACCCAACTCGATCTCCGCGGGTTCGGCGTCGACGATGGTGTCGAAGCGCCGCAGCGAACCCCAGTCCTGGCCCCAGTCGTTGGACAGGTAGGTCGACATCACCGACGCGCGCAGCAGCAGATCGGTGATCCCCAGCAGGCCGCCCTCCAAGCCGTTCTGCCAGGTGTCGGTGCTCTGCAGCTTGGCGAAGTAGTCCGGTGAGATGCGGAACTTCGGGACCTCGGTCACCCCGTTGGCGTGCAGCATCGGCTGCTGGCACGGGAAGGCCAGACCGACCGCCCAGTCCAGCAGCACGGGCTGCTGGGAGCCGATGTATTCCTGGACCGAACGCACCTCGGGCACCCGCGGCGGTGTGACCGCGACCCAGTCACCCGGGCTCAGTGACAGATCCTCGGCGATCACCCGGACCGCGATGGCATCGGCCGGGATCTGCCGGCGCGGGTAGCGCAGGTTGCGCCACGACGGCGTCGGGCCGATGTCATAGGGGCTGACCCGACCGGCGGGTACCGGGGCACCGTCCGGGCCGGCGACCGCGTACTCCAATTCCACGGCCTGCCCGGAGACTTCGCCCTTGGCGACGTTGACGCCGGAGATCGTGCCTGCCGCGGTGATGGTGACCAGCGGGTGCGCGTCGTCGGCGGCGGGCAACTCATACCAGGCCGAGGCGAGTTTGCTCTCCCGTTGTGCCCCGGTCGAATACGTGCCGGCGATCGGTACGCGCGCCGGGTCCAGGCCGTAGGGCAGCGGCACCCGGGAGCCGTTGACGCCGGGCCGCGGCAGCCGGATCGACCGGTTCCAGTCGTAGTCGGTGCCGGGCTGAGGATTGTTCAGCCGGATGGCCTCTGCGACGATCCGGTCGGGCACCCCGTCGGGGGAGAAGCCGGGCGCACCGGCCCCACCGAGCGGGCCCAGCGGGCCGTAATCACCGGGCAGCGCGCGCAGGAACCCGGCGTTGGAGTCGGGTTCGACCAGGACGTCGTCGGCCATGCCACAGCCACCGGCGAAGGCGCGTACGTTGGCCCAGCCGTTGGAGTAGGTCGGGTACTGGCGCACCACGCCGATGGCCATCGACGCCACGAACACCACCACCATGAAGCCGGCGGCGATCGGGATCGGTGCGGCCGTGAGCCGGTCGACGAAACGGGAGTCCCCGCGCCCCGATACGTGTAACCAGAACGCCCACAGCGCCGCGATCACGAACAGCGCGAAGAAGATCGTGCTGATGGTCACCCCGCCGATCGCCGGGACCGCCGTGTTGAAGGGGACACCGAAGTTGGAGACGTACCACCACCCGTTGACCGAGGCGAAGCACAGCGCCACGACGAAGAACACCAGTGACAGGAACGCCATCCGGTTACGTGCCGACCGCAGCACCACCGGGGACACCATCACCGTGGCCAGGGCGGCCATCGCACCCGCCACCGCGGCGAACAGGCCGAAGTGGTGAATCCACTTGGTGGGGGTGAACATCAGGAAGAAGATGGTGGCGAAGATGATGCCCATCAAGCGCCAGGCCGGACCGCGCGCGATGCCGGCGATCCGCTTGCGGCGCAACATCATGAACAGCGCCGGGAACAGGCACATCGCGCTGAACAGGAACGCGAACCGGCGTGAGATGGCGCCGTCGACGGTCGGCAGGACCAGGTAGTAGTACCGCAGATTCTCGGTGTACCACTGCTGGCTGGGCCCGATCGCGGTGCGGACCCGGGTGGCCTCCAGCACCGTGGCCAAGGTCTGGTCGGCGAACACGACCGCCAGGATCACGGTGCCGACCGCCAGCAGCGGTGCCAGCAGCGGCCAGGTGCCCACCACGGCGCGGCGACGCATCAGGATGCGCAGGATGGGACGGCCACCGGCAACGAGCGCGGCCACCGCGATCAGACCGGTCGGCTGGATGCCGAGGGTGAAGGCGGCCGAGAGGATGGCCAGCGCGGCCGGCGTCAGCCGCCCGGAGGTGACCGCCCGTTCGATCAGCACATAGGTGATGAGCGCGCCGGTGGCGATCTGGCCTTCGGGACGCAGGCCGTTGTTGAACGGCATCCAGGCACCCAGCAGCACCAGACCCGCCGCCCACAGCGCCGGGCGGCTGGCGACCACGGCGGGGCCGAGTCGGGGCAGCACCTCGCGGGACAGCAACAGCCAGCACACCAGTGCACAGATCAAGTCGGGCAACCGGATCCAGATGCTGGCGTCGCTCACCCGGGTCATCAGGGCCAGCACGTTGTAGTACCAGCCGAACGGATCCTCGGGGCTGCCGAACCAGCGGAAGTAGTTGGACATGTAGCCGCCGTGATCGGCGACCCGGGCCATCTGCAGGATGTAGCCGTCATCCGAGGAGTTGGTGCCGATGACGTACCAGAGCGCGAACGCGCCCACCACCACACCGTCGACCGGCGACGCCGTCTTCCACCGGGTGGGGATCAGCCGGTGCATGCGCCGGCCGTCGACGCGGTCCAGGCGCCACAGCGCCAGCACCGCGATGATCGTCGAGAGGATCGCCAGCACGATCGCGGCGAGTTTCAGCGGCGTCGGATGCGTGGTGAATCGGGTGTCGATATCGGCCGACAGCGACAGCCCTTGCGGGGCAGGTCCGGTCAGGTCGGTGAACACGCCGACGACGGCCGGGCGCAGGTTCGGGTCGGGGTAGCCGGTGCGCTGCGGGGTGCCGTCCTCCTGCGTCAGCCCGACGAACTCCGCGTAGGTGCCGTCATGGTTGGAGGTGATCTTGATGTCGGAACAGTCTGCGGCACGGTCACGTTCGACGCTGGCCACCACCACGTTGCGCACGATGACGTCCACCCGGCCCGGGCTGCCCGCGCTCGGTTCGGTGACGTTGACCAGCATCGCGTTCAGCGCCGCGTCGCGGCCCTCGGCGGGCGCGGTGCCCAGCACCAGACCGCCCTCGGCGGGCATGTCCCGGATCACCGAGCACGGCACGGTGGCGGTCAGCGTCACCGGCGCCTGGGAGATCAGCGGGGCGGTGACGTTCGAGAGCTGGCCCGCCTGCGGCCAATTCAGCGTGGCAGTGGTCTGGGTGACCGGCAGCAGCGGCACCGCGACCGCCATCACGAAGCCCAGCAGGCCGGCGATCGTGGCGACCCAGCGGGCGATCTTCACATCGTCGCGGGCCTTCGGTTGGTTCACAGGTTCACTCACGGCTCCGGCTTGTCCGCTCCCGTTCACGTCGCTCACGGCAGTGCCCTGATCGGTCCGCCGCGACTCCAGCCGAACACGTTCGCAGTCCCTTCATCGATGACGGCGTCGGGCGCGACATCGCGCGGCACCACCCGGATATAGCGCTCGATCGAACCCCAGTCGCGGTACCAGTCGTCACGCAGATAGGTGGGGATCGTCGAGGTGCGCAGCAGCGCCTGGATGAACAGGAACGGTCCACCGTCATCGGCGGACTGCCACTGGTTCGAGGACGCCACCATCTGCTTGAAGTTCGGAATGATCCGGTAGTCCGGCAGTTCGGCGACGCCGAGGTGTTCGGCGAACGGCCGCTGGCAGGGGAAGTTGGACGCGGTGGCGATGTCCATCAGCACCGGCGTCTGCGTACCGAGGTACTGCTGGGCCGTCTGCAGGACCGGCACCCGTGGCGGGGTGAACCCGAACCACTGATCCTCGGACAGGTTCGGGTCATCGGCGACGATGCGGGCCACATTGGCCTCCGGCGGAGCCGAGGCGAGCGGGAAACGCAGGTTGCGCCACGCCTTCTGATAGAAGGTGTCGATCGGCTGGACCTCCGACAGCGCCTGATAGCTGCCGTCGGGCCGGTGCACACCCCACTGCAGTTTCAGTGACTGGCCGTAGTTGAAGGAACCGTCCTCCTCGTAGAACCAGATCGCGCCCACCGCGGCGACGGTCACCAGCGGACGGTCCGGGCTGCGGGGCGGCAGCTGGTACCAGGCCGAGGTGGCCTTGGCGGCAAGGGTGTTCTCGTCGAAGCTGCCCATCACCGGAGTGGTGGCCGGGTCGAGTCCGAACGGTAGGTACACCCGGGATCCGTTGACGCCCTCGGGGCCGTAGCCGCCGCCGGTACCTGCCGCGTAGCCGACACCGACATTCGGCTTGTCGACCGGCCCGTCCGAGTTCGGGGTACCTGGGTTGGCGGCCACCGGTTCGGGGGGCTCAAGGGTGTCGCTGACGCCGTTGGGCGTGAACCCGATGGGCTTGTCGCCGCCGAGCGGGCCGTACTCGCCGAAGCGCTGGCCCGGAACCGGTTGCAGCAGTCCGGCATTGGTGTCGGCCTCGACCAACACCGCGTCGGCCATGGCGCAGCTGTCTGCGGACAGCCCCGAACGCAGGGCGGCAAGGTTGGCCGAGCCGGTGGTGTAGACGGGGTAGCGGGCCGCGGTGGCCTTGAGCATCGAACCCAGTTCCAGCACGACCATGATGACCGCGACGACCAGCAGCGGGGTGGACGCCAGCGCCCGGTTGCGGCCGGTGTCGGCGACCTCGGTGTGCCCGGCGTAGTCGATACGGAAATGCAGCCAGGCGGTCAGCAGACCGCCGGCGAGCGCGAGCACCAGGAAGATCGTGGTGACCGGGAAGCCGACGATGACGGGCTGCTTGTCGAACCACGGCACCCCGTAGTTGCCGGTGTAGAAGAAGCCGTTGAGACCGGAGGTGGCCCATGCCAGCACGAACAGCAGCGCGGTCACGTACAGCGCGAGGTTGCGCCGGCTGTGCAGCCCGACCCGGGCCAGCGCGAACGCCGTCACGCCGCCGAGTGCACCGGCCAGGCCGGCGAACGCACCGAACTGGATGGCCCACTTCGTCGGGGTGAACGTCAGCAGCAGCAGCCCGATACCGGTGGTGCCGATCAGCCGCCACACCGGCCCGTTCACCGTGCCGGGCACGGTGCCGCGGCGCAGCAGCACCATCAGCAGACCGAACAGGCACAGCAGCAGGATCAGCACCGCGAAACGGCGGGTCAGTGAACCGTCGACGCTGTCCTCGACGGTCAGGAAGTAGTAGCGCAGGAACTCCTGGTACCAGGGGATCGTCGGGCCCACCACGTACTTGATGCGCGCCGACTCGGCGACGGTGGCCAGCGTCTGGTCGCGGAACACGATGACGAAGATCAGCGAGGCGGCCGCGGCCAGCGGTGCCAGTTGGGCGGCCAGGCCCAGTGCGGGGCGGCGCTCGGCGATGACCTGGGTGATCTTTCGGGCGCCGACGAGCAGCGGCGCCAGCGCGATCAGGCCCTGCGGTGCCAGCGTCAGGCAGAACATGGCGACGACGATCGCTGCCGCGGTCGGCCACAGCCTGCGCCGGCCCACCGTCTGTTCCACGAGCACCCAGCTGAGCACGACGCCGAACGCGATGAGCGGTTCCGGGCGCAGACCGTTGTTGAACGGCAGCCAGGCGGCCAGGAACACCGCGCCCGCCGTCCACACGGCGGCCCGGTTGCGGGCCAGCCGGTTGCCGAGCCGGGGCAGCACGACGTGGCTCAGCAGCAGCCAGGTGCCGATCGCGGCGGCGGTGGCGGGCAGCCGCATCCAGACCCCGGCGGTGCTGATCGAGGCGAGGTGCGCGAGCACGCTCTGATACCAGTCGAACGGGGCTTCCGAGGCGCCGAAGTAGCGGTAGTAGTTGGCGATGTACCCGGCGTCCCCGGAGACCCTGGCCATCGTCAGGTTGTAGCCGTCATCGGAGGTCGGCGGTCCTACGATGTGCCACACCAGCAGTCCGCCCACCACGCCGGCGTCGGCCAGCCAGACCGACAGTCCGGTGCGGCGCCGGCGGCCCGGCGCGGGGCGCCGCCCGGCGGTGCGGTCCAGCAGCGCCAGCGCGACGATGGACGCCAGCACGGCGGCCACGCCGAGCACCATCACCGCGGTCTTCAGTGCGGTCGGCGAGGTGATGAAACGGGTGTCGATGTCGACGTGCGCGTTTAGGCCGGCATCCGGTCCGACGCGCAGGTCGGTGAAGATGCCCGCCACCTGCGGGCGCTTGTCGAGGCCGAGAGTGCCGGTGGCGCCGGGGATGCCGACGAAATCGGCGCCGACCGCGCCGACGTTCGCCCAGATGCGGAGCTCACTGCAGGCGCCGGAACCGACGGCGTCGCGCGGCGCGACCGCGGCGACGGTGTCCCGGAACGCGACGTAGACGACGTCGGCGTTGGCGTTGACGAACAGGCCGTTGCGCCCGGCGTCGATACCGCCGGGCGGGATGGTGGAGAACACCAGTCCGCCGTCGGCGGGCAGGCTCGCCACCGTCCGGCACGGGATGGTCACGTCGAGCGATCGGGGCGCGCCGGAGACCAGTGGCGCGGTGATGTCGCCGACGAAGCCGTCGGCGTTCGCGGCCTGGGGCCATTGGATCGCTGCGGTGCTCTGGCGCACCGGCAGCAGCGGGGCGAGGGCGCAGAGCAGGAAGCCGACGAGGCCCGTGATGACGGCGAGAAGGCGGACGTTCCTATCGGGCACGAGGTTCAAGGTTAGGCGACAGCCGGCCCGGCACCGCCGGACGACCCGCGCTAGGCCCTATCGGGTTGCAGCGCTGCCAGCCCGATATTGCCGCCGTAGTGCGCCAATACCCGCGGATCCATCACCCGGCGCCACAGCGGCGGGCACCAGGCCAGCACCAGCATGCTGCCGTACCCGGTGGGCAACTGCGGAGCCTGATCGGAGTGCTGCAACGTCTGGTAGCGCTTCTGCGGATTGGCGTGGTGATCGGAGTGCCGCTGCAGGTGGTACAGGAACACGTTGGCGATCAGCGTGTCGCTGTTCCAGCTGTGCCGCTGGCCGACCCGTTCGTAGCGACCGTCGGCAAGGCGCTGCCGCCGCAGCCCGTAGTGCTCCAGGTAGTTCACCGTCTCCAGCAGGCAGACGCCGATGATCGCCTGTCCGAGCAGCCACGGAATGATGACCGGGCCGAACCAGGCGACCAGGCCGACGAAGATCGCCGCCGTGAGCAGCCAGGCGTTCAGGATGTCGTTGCGGAGCGAGAACCGGGACCTGCCGGCCTGAGCCAGCCGGGTGCCCTCCAGGTGCCATGCCGAGCGCAGTCCACCCAGCACCGAACGCGGGATGAAGTGATAGACGCTCTCGCCCAGGCGCGCGCTCGCGGGATCCTCGACGGTCGCGACCCGCAAATGGTGGCCGCGGTTGTGTTCGACGAAAAAATGCCCATAGCCAGTTTGCGCAAGAGCGATCTTGCTGAGTCGTTTCTCGGCACTTGCGCGCCGGTGGCCCAATTCGTGGGCGGCGTTGATCGCAATCCCACCGACGATCCCGACGGTGAGCATCAAGCCGATCTTGTCGACGGTGGTCATCGCGAGCCATCCGCCGCCGCTCCACAGCCAGCACGCGAAAATCAGTGAAAGGTACTGGTTGGGCAGGTAAAGATAGTTGACCCAGCGATAGAAGTTGTCGTTTTCAAGATCTTCGATGGTGCCGCCGGGGACGCCGGTTTCGTCGGCGCCAATTAGCTGGTCAAGTACCGGAATCACGACGAAGGCCAGCAGTGGACCCACCCACCAGAACACCGCAGAACCGGTCACCTGGACCAGTAGCCACGCCAATCCGACCATCCCTGGGACGATGGCACCGAGCAGCCACAGATACCGCTTTACAGCCCGCCACATGGGCGTTCTGCCGGTCTGCGCGTCGGTCACTTCGTATCCTTGCCGGGGGATGGAGCGAACTAGTTCTTAGTGCCTATTTAACCTGGTTGCGCGAGCAGTGCAAACACGGAGCCATAACGAATGAGGATTTTGCTGTGAGGTTGGTGTAAGGGTGCACAAGATCAAGGTGACACGGCGGCGTTTTCTGGGTGCCGCGGCGGGCCTCGCAGCCGGTGCGGTGGGCGTGGGAGCCTGTTCGTCCAACCGGTCCGGGGAACGCCCCGCGGCGCGGGCATTCCACCAGGCCATCGTGGTGGGCAGCGGGTACGGCGGGGGTGTCAGTGCGCTGCGCCTGGGCGAGGCGGGGGTGGACACCCTGATCCTGGAGCGCGGGCGGCTCTGGGACACCCCCGACGAGGACGGGAAACGCTTCACCAAGATGTTGCCGGCGGACACCCGCGCGGGCTGGTTCCGCGATGTTCCGCCCAGCCTGGTGCCGTCGTTCCGCGGGGTGTCGGTGAACGCGGTCGCGGCGCAGAATCCGGGGTCCCAGCCGATCCAGGCCGGGATCTGCGACAAGGTGACCTTCGGCGCCCACGACGTGTTCCGCGGGATCGCCGTCGGTGGTGGCTCCATGGTCAACGCGGCCATCGCCGCGGTGCCGACCCCCGATCAGGTGCGGGCCGCCTTCCCCGACATCGATCCGAACGAATTCCTGGGCACCTATGTCGAGCGGGCCAAGTCCGCGCTGCAGATCAGCTACCGGGACCTGGACTGGTTCGAGCAGACCCCGTACTTCCAGTACGCCCGGGTGGGCCGCAGCTACGCCGAGGCGGCCGGGTACGGCGTCGACATCAACGGCAGCGCCTACTCGTTCGACTACATGATGCGTGAGGCCGCCGGCGAGGTGCCGCGCTCGGCACTGGACTGGGAGTGCCAGTACGGCAACAACCACGGCCGCCTCGGCAGCGTCGACCAGACCTATGTCGCCGCGGCGCTGAAGACCGGCAAGGTGCAACTGCGCCCGCTCACCGAGGTGACCGGCATCCGTCAGGAACCCTCCGGTGAGTACGTGGTGTCCATCCGCGAGATCGACCGCTGGGGCAAAGAGCTGTCGCGCGACGAGATCGGTTGTGAACAGCTGTATCTGGCGGCCGGCGTACTGGGCACCACCCACCTGCTGCTGCGCGCGCGGGAGTCCGGGGATCTGGCCAACCTGCACGACGAGGTCGGCAACGGCTACGGCAACAACGGCGACATCATGGTGTCGCACAACACCGCCGAACAGGATCCGGTGGGCACCCAGCAGTCGCTGCTGGGCATGATCAACCTGGACGGCCGCGCCGATCCCGACAATCCGGTGTACGCCAGCATGTTCTCGTTGCCGCTGCCGCTGGAGACCAATGCGCTGGGCTACTACGCCATGGTGCGCACCGGTGACCGGGCAACGATCAGCTACGACCGCCAGGCGGATTCCATCGGCATCGACTGGCCGCAGAGCCACACCGACCACCTCATCGAGCGTGCGCGGCTGGTGTTCGACCGGGTCACCCAGGCCAACGGTGTGGATTACCGCGATGACCTCTTCGAAGGAAAGGCATTCGCGCCCAATACCGTTCACCCGTTGGGCGGCTGCGTGCGCGGTGCGGCCACCGACCTGTTCGGGCGTGTCAACGGCCACGACAAGCTGTACGTCAACGACGCGTCGCTGATCCCCGGCTACATCGGCTGCAACCCGTTCATGTCCATCACGGCGCTCGCCGAGCGCAATATGGAGGCGATCCTGGCCGGGCGCCGCTAGCTGGGGCGCCGGCTAGGACGGACGCAGCGGCGCCGGGCTCCACAACCCGCTGCGGGTGGCGGTGCCGAGTTCCAGTTCAGCGGTCTTCGCGTTCGGGTAGAACTGCCGGAGTTGCTGCAGGGAACCCCAATCGCGGAACCAGTCGTCCTTCAGGTATGTCGGCACCGGGGTGGCCCGCAGCAGCAACTCGGTGATGCCCAGCGGCCCGCCGCCCAGGTAGTCCATCACCGGTGAGTTGGCCTCCGCCCCGAACCGGTCGGGCAGGATGCGCCATTTGGGCACCTCGGTGACCCCATACCGGTGGAAGAACGGTCGCTGGCACGGGAAGGCAAGTCCGACAAGCCAGTCCAGCATGACCGGGTCGGTCGACCCGACGACATCCTGCAGGCTGCGCAGCTCCGGGATGCGTGGCGGGGTGACGGCGATCCAGTGCTGTGGCGACAGGTCGTCATCGGAGGCCACCAGCCGCACCCGGGTGGCCTGCTCGGGGATCGCGGACATCGGGGCGCGCAGATTGCGCCACGCGGGCACGGCGCCGACATCGGCGAAACCGATGGTGCCACCAGGTTTTCCGTCGGCGGCCTGCTCCTCGGTGGCCCACTGCACCAGCACCTCGCCGGCATCGAAGCGCCCGGCCGCGGCGACCACCAGGAGCGGACCGCGCTCACCGCTGGGGGGCAGCCGGTACCAGGCCGAGCGCAGGCTCGCCGGCGACTGCGGGCCCGCCCGCCAGCTGCCCAGCACCGGTGTGCGGGCCGGATCGAGGTTGTAGGGCAGCCGGGCCTGTGAGCCGTTCACCCCGGCCGCGGCGGTGGTGCCGCCCTCGGTGCCGGGCTCGCTACCGGTCTCGTCGCTGTCCTCGGAGTCGGCGAAGTTACTGGAGCCGGGCTGTTCGGACACCGAGTCCGCGGAGATGTCGGAGGGAATCCCGTCGGGGCGGAAGTTCTGCGCGGTGCCCGCGCCCAGCGCCTCGCCGACCGGTGTGTCGATCGGGGTGAGCAGTCCGACGTTCGGGTCCTGTTCCACCATCACGTCGGTGGCCAGTCCGCACGTCTTGCCGCGCAACGCATCCAGATTGGAACGGCCGACCGACCACGCCGGGTACTGCGCGGTGACCGCCAGCGTCAGCGAGACCACCTGGAACAGCACCACCGCCCAGGTCACGACCGCCAGCGGCGCCCCGGTGAACCGGCTCCACGGCCGGTCCCTGTCCTCGCCGCCGGCGAAATGCAGCCAGGCCGCCACCAGCAGGGCCAGCACCGACAATCCCAGCAGCATCGTGGTGAGCCCGAAATGCCACTCCGGGAACTCATTCGACCACGGGACGCCGAAATTCGACACGTACCACCAGCCGTTCACGGTGGCGAACGACAGTGCCGTCACGAACAGCACCACGGCGGTGACCACGGTGCGGTTGCGTTTGGACTTCATGGCCGTGGCGGCGATGGCCACCGCCGCCAGCGCACCCAGCGAACCGGCCAGACCGGCGAACACCCCGAAGTGATGCGTCCACTTCGTCGGGGTGAACATCAACGACAGGAACGAGATGACGGTGATGCCGATCATGCGCTGGGCGGGGCCGATCGCGGTGCCCGGAATGCGCCCCTTGCGCAGCGTCATCGCCACCGAGATGGCAACGGCGAGCAGCAGTGCCAGCACCGCGAAACGGCGCGCCACCGATCCGTCGGGACTGGTGGTGAACAGCCGGGAGTAGCGGATGTGCTCGTCGAACCAGGCCAGGCTGGGGCCGATGGTCGACTTGAACGAACTGGCCTGCAGCTCGCCGACCAGAGTCTGGTCCCGGAAGATCAGGAAGATGGTGACGGTGCCCGCGGCGGCGATGGGCGCCAGCAGCGCCGCGTAGCCGAAGCGGGAGACGTGGGCGGCCACAATCGTTCTCAGCGGGCCGACGGCCACCAGCAGCGCGCCGACGGCGGCGATACCGGTGGGCCCGGAGAACAGCGTCAGCGCCCCGATGATGATGGCCACCGCGACCGGCAGCAGGCGGCTGGTCGCCACGCCGCGCTCCACCGAGCACCAGGTCAGCAGGATGCCGACGGCGATGATCGGCTCCGGCCGCAGGCCGTTGTTCAGCGGCAGCCAGAACGCCAGGAACATCGCGGCCGCGGTCCAGGCCGCCGGGCGGCTCTTCTTGACCGCCGCACCGAGCCGCGGGATCACCTCACGGCTGATGATCCACCAGCAGGCCAGTCCCATCAGCAGGGTGGGCAGCCGCACCCAGATGCTGGCGGTGGAGACGTGGGCCCACAGTGCGAGCAGGTCGTAGTACCAGCCGAACGGCGCCTCCGGGGTGCCGAACCAGCGGTAGTAGTTGGCCATGTAGCCGGCATGCTCGGACACCCGGGCCATGGTCAGGATGTAGCCGTCGTCGGCGGTGTTGGCGCCGACGAAATGCCACCACACCAGCAGGGCGGCCACCAGGGCGTCGAGCCCGGTCAGCGACCACCAGCGCTGGGGCAGGAAACGGCGGTGCCGCATCCCGTCGGCGACGTCGAGGCGGTGCAGCGCCACCAGGGACGCGATCGTCATCACGACACCCAGCACCATCACCAGGGTTTTGAGCAGGGTGGGTGAGCTGCTGTAGCGGGTGTCGATGGTCGCGGAGAGTTCCAGGCCGGGCGGCGCCGGGCCGGCCAGATCGGTGTACACGCCGACGATCTGTGGGCGGAAGTCGTAGCCGCCGCGTTCACCGCGCAGCGGTTCGCCCGGATTCTCGTCGTCGGGCCCGGCGGTGAGGCCGACGAACTCGCCGGTCACCTTGTCGGCGTGGGCGGTGAACGTCAGTTCGCGGCAGGCCGGGCTGAGCACCTCGCTCAGCGGCGCGCTGACCACCGGGGTGTTGCGCACGATGACCAGCAGCTCGTTGTTGACCCGCTCGATGAGCAGCCCGCGGTCGACGGCCTTGGGAGCCTGTTTGGGCACCGTGGACAGCAGCACGTTGCGCGCGCCTCCGAGCTCGGCGGCCGCGGAGCACGGGATGGTGATGTTCAGGTCGCTCGCGACATAACCGATCAGCGGCGCGTCGACGCTGTCCAGCGTCCCGTTCTGCGGCCAGTTCAGCGTCGCGGTGGTCTCGGTGACGGGCAGGAACGGGGTGGCGATGGCCAGGATCGTGCCGAGCAACCCGGCGACGACAGCGACCAGTCTGGTGGTGCGGTGATTGGCCGGCGCGTCGGTCACGGAGCTAGATGCTAGTTGTCCGGCCATCAACCATCTGCCTGCGGTTTACGGATGGCCAGAACGAACGGGCCGTCGGTGGACACATCCCAGCGCGGATCTTCGAACAGCGCCGCGTTCAGCTCGACCTGATACCGCTTGACGTTGGGCTGATTCGGATAGACGTCCGAGGCCAGCCGCAGGGTGTAGCTGGCCGGGCCGCCGCGGCGCATCAGGAACACCGTCGGGGCCTGCCAGGGCAGCTGGTCAAGCGCGGTGATGAACTGGTCGGGTGTGTTGAGCAGCGCCCAGCTCTCGATGGCCGCCGAGCGGGCTTCGAACTGCGCCAACGGGTTTGCGTAGTGCGAGGTCAGGCCCTGGAATCCGTAGTACGGGTAGTAGGACAGGAAGCTGTAGTCCGCGGTCATCACGACGGTCTCGGTGCGCGGCACGCCGGTCACCTGCAGAATGCGCTCGTCGAGGGCGCGGTAGTACTGCTCGGCGCCGGGGGGCCGCCTGTCGGCGCGCTCGCCGTAGCCGTCGGTGTCGGTGTAGGCGACGTTGATGTCGGTGCGCAGCACATCGGGGATGTCCTGGCTGAAGGTGACCGCGCCGATGGCGCCGATGGTCGCGGCGATCGCCACCACGTGCCGGCCCGGGTGCTGGTAGCGCGCCATGACGGCCTGGGCTACCCAGATGAACCCGAAGGTGCCCGCGGCGGTCAGCAGCACCGTCAGGGTGGGTTGCAGCCGGAAAGACAGCAGGGTGGTGCCGACCAGGGTGGTCAGCATGGACAGCAGTGACCACGCGTAGACGGCCAGCACCCCGACGGCCAGCGCACCCGCGCGAGTCGACGTGCGGGCGTGCACCACCAGCCAGACGGTGCCGAGCATGCACAGCGCGCCCAGCAGGGTGAAGTCCAACATCGGGAAGGTCAGTTCGGCGCCGTCGATGGGCAGATAGTGCTGAGCGGTGCCGCTGTCGGCCGGCTCACCGCGGGCTGCGGCCAGCAGATACGGACCCCAGGTGATGAGCGCCAGCGCGCCGGCGATGACACCCATCACAGCCAGTCGCAGCAGCGGCGCGATGCTGCGCCGTGCGACGGCCAGCAGCAGCGCCATCAGGCTGACGGTGAACGCCGCGTAGCCCAGCAGCAGGGTGTAGAACAGCGCGGCGAGGCCCAGGAAGAGCCCGACGCCGACGACGGCCCCCCAGGGGGTTTTGTCGGTGCGTTTGAGCCCCGACCACGCCAGTACGAAGATCGGCGGCAACAGCACGGTGATCACCGCGGCGTACGGTTCGGCCGAGGTGTAGGCCAGCGTCACCGCCGCGGTGGCGGTGGACACCGCGAGCGCGATCTCGAAACGCAGCATCGCCGACCACAGCACCAGGGCGATCGCGATCGCCGCGGTGATCGAGATGATGGCCCACGGTTTGAACATCTCCCAGGCGGGCATACCGGTCAGGTCGGCGAGCCGGCCGCCGATCCAGAACCAGCCGGCGGGGTAGAACGGCGGCACGCCGATATAGGTCATGTCGTGCAGCGCCGGACTGTCGGCCAGCCTGGTCAGGTACTCGGTGCGGAACTGCTGATCCACCGAGATGCCGAACAGGTACAGCCGGGTGGCGCCGAGCGGCATCGCCAGGGTGACCACCGAGAACGCCGACAGGAACACCACCGCCGAGATGCGGGCGAGCAGCGGGCGTCCGTGGCGAAACAGCGCACCGGCGACAAAAATACCTGCCAGACAGGCGAACTGGCCGACGGTGGTGAGGGCGTGCAGCTGGTTGGACGAGTTGTAGGCGGGCCACTCGACACGGGCGATCGCCAGCAGGGCGACGACGGTCAGTAGCGCAGCGGTGGCGGCGGCAGCCACCATCTGGCCGGTGACGGCCAGCGCGCTCCGGCTCATTTCCCGGGTCGCTTCGCTCCTACCCTCCGGAATCATTTCCCGGGTCGCTTCGCTCCTGCCCGCCGGACCATCAGAAGGGCAGCTTGCGGAAGATCGGCCGCGGGATGTGGCGCAGCACCGACATCAACACCCGCACCTGACCGGGCGCCCACACCAGGTCCTTGCCCTTGGCCGCCGACGTGACGGCCAGCTCGGCGACGTCCTCCTTGTCGACGGTGAAGGGTGCTTCCTTGGCGCCGGTCGCCTTCCAGTGCTCCAGGGTGGTGGTGGTGCGCACCTGTCCGGGGCGGATCACCAGCACGTTGACGCCGAACTCCCGCAGGGCTTCTCCGAGGCCGAGGTAGAAACCGTCCAGCCCGGCCTTGGTCGAGCCGTACACGAAGTTGGAGCGGCGCACGCGCTCACCGGCCACCGAGGACATGGCGATGATCTGCCCGAAGCCCTGGGCGCGCAGCTTCTCGCCGATCAGCACGCCGACCGACACCGCCGCGACGTAGTTGATCTGCGCGGTCAGCACCGCCTTGGCCTGGTTCTGCCACAGTTCCTCGGCGTCGCCCAGCACGCCGAAGGCCACCACGGCGACGTCGACATCGCCCTTGGCCCAGGCGGATTCGATGACGGCCGGATGGGAATCTGTGTCGAGAGCATCAAAATCGAGGTACTGGACCTCCTTGGCGCCTGCGGCCTCGAGCTGAGCGATCGCGGCGTCCTTCTTGGCCGCCCCGGGCAGGTCGGCCAGGATGATCCTGGCCTTCGCGTTGCGCAGGTATCGCTCGGCGATGGCCAGGGCGATCTCGGACGTTCCGCCCAGCAGCAGGATGGTCTGCGGGTTACCGGTGGCGTCGATCATGGAGGAGTAGAGCCTTTCTAAAGAAGTTCGAGGCGGCGGGCCATATCGGAGGCGAACACGCCGTGCGGGTCGGCCTTGCGGCGGGTGGCTATCCATTCGTCGATGCGCGGGTACATGCGGTGGAACTTCTCCGCGCTGACCCGGGAGTCCTTGGCGGTGTAGACCCGGCCGCCGAATTCCATTGCACGCTCGTCGAGTTCGTTGAGGAACTCGTTCACACCGGCCTTGACGGGGAAGTCCATCGCGACGTTCCAGCCGGCCATCGGGAAGCTCAGCGGAGCCCGGTTGCCGGGGCCGAAAAGTTTGAACACATTCAGTGCCGAGTACTGCCCGCTGGTCTGGATCCAACGGATGATGGCCTTGAACTCGTCCAGCGCATCCGGTGGGACCAGGAACTGGTGCTGAGCGAAACCCTTTGGGCCGTAGGCGTTGTTCCAGCCGCTGACCAGGTCGAGCATGTGGTAGAACTGCGACAGATTCATGATCTTGCCGCTGTAGGTGCCGCCGAGGCGGTAGTAGACCTCGCCAATGGCGGTGAAGGACAGCTTGTTCATCGCGCTCACCGGGAAGATGTCGGGCACCTTCAACAGTTGCGGCGCATCGAATTTCAGCGGGTTCTTGGCCAGCTTGGCGGGCAGCTGATCCAGCTTGGCCAGACTGCCGCGGCTGACGGCGGCGCGGCCCAGCTTCGGCGGCGCGCTGATCAGGTCGAACCAGGCGCTGGAGTAGGTGAAGTTGTCCTCGCTACCGTCGGTGTGCACGGCGATCGTCTCGTCGAGATTCGCGGTGGCGATACCGTCGGCGATGAAATACGCGGTCTCGGTGCGGGTCATGGCGATCCGGGCGCGGATCACGATGCCGGTCAACCCGTTTCCACCGATCGTGGCCCAGAACAACTCGCTGTCCGCGCCGTCCGGCGTCAGCGTTCGGACTTCACCGTCGGCCATCAACAGGTCCAGCGACAGCACATGGTTACCGAAGCTGCCGGCGCTGTGGTGATTCTTGCCGTGGATGTCCGAGCCGATGGCGCCACCGACGGTCACCTGCCGGGTGCCCGGCAGCACCGGCACCCACAGGCCGAAGGGCAGCGCGGTCTTCATCAACTGGTCCAGGCTGACCCCGGCGTCCACATCGGCGATCGCGGTCTCCGAGGACAGCGAGTGGATGCGGTTCAACCGGGTCATGTCGACGACGATGCCGCCGCCGTTGCAGGCGTGGTCACCGTAGGACCGGCCCAGCCCGCGGGCCACGATGCCGCGCCGTAGGTAGGACGGACTGGACGCTGAGGCGTCGGCCACCTGCCGGACGGCGGCAGCGATCACCTCGACATCGGGGGTGGACAGCACCTGCGCCACGCTGGGCGCAGTCTGGCCGAACCCGGTGAGGGATCGGGGTGTGAGGGGAAGGTCGGTAGACATATCAGTGGCAGACGATACCGGTCGGGCTACCGGAGCAGATTCACCTCAGCCGGAATATCACGGCCCGCTGCACCACGAAGTTGATCACCGTCGCGGTGCCCTGCGCGATGATGAACGCGACGGGGACCTGCCACGACTCTCCGGCGAACTGCAGGTAGAACAGGTAATTGATGCCGACCTGGACGGCGTAGGTGAGCGCGTAGAGCGCCATCACCGCGAGGAAGCGGGCCCTGCTGGGCGCGGCCTGGAAGGTCCAGCGCCGGTTGATCAGGTACGCGGTGGTGGTGCCCGCGATGAAGCTGAGCGTTTTGGCCACGTTGACATGCAACCCCAGCTTCAGGAACAGCACGTACAGCCCGAAGTCGACGATCGCCGACAGGCCGCCGGTGACGATGAAACGCGCCGCCTGGGTTTTGAGGCTCAGGGGAGCGTTATCCGGGGTGTCGGCCACGCGGGCAGCATACGGGGCGAGAATGGGCGCGTGACCGATCTGCTCCACGAGTGGCGTGCGCTCCTGACACGCCACAGCGCGTCGCCGGACACCGCCGCCGTGGGTGCCGCGCTGTTGGCCCGCTGGTCCGAACCGCACCGCCGCTACCACGATGTGGTTCATCTGCAGGGTGTCCTGGACGCCGTGGATGACCTGGCCGGATTCGCCGATGATCCCGATGCGGTGCGGTTGGCGGCCTGGTATCACGACGCGGTCTATGCCGGCTCGCCAGATGATGAGGAGAACAGCGCCCTGTTGGCCGAGTCGGATCTGAGCGCCCTGGGGCTGCCCTCCGAGCTGGTGGCCGAGGTGGCCCGGTTGGTGCGGCTGACCGTCGAGCACGATCCGGCGCCCTCCGACCGCAACGGGCAGGTGCTCTCGGATGCGGATCTGGCGGTGCTGGCGCTGGCGCCCGACGAGTACCGCAGCAACACCGCGAAGGTGCGAGCCGAGTACGGGCACGTCTCCGATGACGACTTCCGGGCCGGGCGTGCCCGCATCATCGAGTCGCTGCTGGCGGCCCCCGCGCTGTATCGCACACCGGACGGCCGGCGACTGTGGGAGGACGCGGCCCGGCGCAACCTGACGTCGGAACTGCGCACCCTCAGTGAGTGAGACCGTCCAGCACCCGGCACAACGCGTCGACCGCCGCCCCGAACCCGTGATCGGCCGGGGTGCCGAAGCTGACCACCACACCGTCGGCGCTGGGTATCTCGGGGCCGGCATCGGGATGGCGCAGCAGCCGTAGCCCGGACAGCGCGATACCCGCGTCACCGGCGCGCCGCATCACCTCGGCCTCGGAGCCCTCCGGCAGCGTCAACTGCAGATGCAGGCCCGCTGACAGCCCGCGGATACCGACATCGTAGGGCTCAAGCGCCTGGGCCAGCACGTCGCGGCGGCGCCGGTAAGTGGCGCGCATCCGGCGAATGTGCTTGTCGTAGGCGCCCTTTGCGATGAAGTCGGCCATGGTGAGCTGCAGCAGGGCGTTGACGTAGAACTGCTGGCCGCCCAGCGCCGCGACCACCCGGTCGACCAGGGCCGCGGGCAACACCATCCAGCCCAGCCGCAGCACCGGGGACAGGCTCTTGCTGGCCGACCCCAGGTAGACCACCCGATCGGGGTCGAGCCCCTGCACCGAACCGATGGGCTGGCGGTCGTAGCGGAACTCGCCGTCGTAATCGTCCTCGAGCAGGTAACCGTCGGTGCGATGCGCCCAGTCCAGCACGGCTTTGCGCCGGCCCGGATGCAAGGGGACGCCGTGCGGGAAGTGATGCGCCGGGGTGAGCAGTGCCGCGGTGGGCTTGGTGCCGTCCACGCCGGTGCGGTCCAGGTCGGCGATCACCGCCCCGTCGTCGTCGACGCCGATGGGAACGCTGTGCACCCCCATCGTCTGCAGCGCCTCCCGGAACAGGTACAGGCCGTAGGCCTCGACCGCGATGGGGCCGCCCAGCACCCGGGCCAGGATCTCGACGGCGTGCCGGGTGCCCGCGCAGACCACGATCTCGTCCGGGGTGGTGCGCACACCACGGACCCGCCCGAGGTACTCGGTGAGAGCGACACGTAATTCGATGCGGCCCAAGGGGTCACCCATTCTCAGGGCCTCGGTGGGGGCGGTGGTCAGCGCGCGCTTGGTCGATGCCAGCCAGGCGCTGCGGGGGAACTGGGAGACATCGGGGGAGCCCGGCATCAGGTTGTGGGTCGGGGTGCCTGCGACACCGCGGGGCCGCGGTGGCAGTGGGTTGGCCCGGGAGTTGACCACCCAGGTGCCCGCGCCCTGGCGCGATGCCAGCCAGCCCTCGGCGACCAGATCGGCGTAGGCCTCCGCGACGGTGTTGCGGGCCAACCCGAGGTCGGCGGCCAGGCTGCGCGACGGCGGCAACATGGCTTCGGGGGCCAGGCGCCCGGATCGGATGGTGGCGCGCAGGGCCTCGACCAGTGCATCCCGTGCGCCACGCGAGCCGGGGGTGATGGCGCGCCGCAGTTCCAGATGCAGGTCCCGGGAGCCGGAATTGGCCCATGAAGTCACGTCATAATTGAACCATGTGGGCGGGTCTTTTCGGGCTAGCGTGGTGATCATGACGCAGACATTGGAGAACCCCACCGCCCTCGACCGCCTGAACATCTACAAGGTGTCCCCGGAGCTCTACGACGCCATGATGAAGCTGTCCACCGCGTCGGCCAAGGACATCGACCCGACCATCGGAGAACTCGTCAAGATCCGCGCCTCGCAGATCAACCACTGCGCGTTCTGCCTGGACATGCACGTCGCGGATGCGCGCAAGCAGGGCGAGACCGAGCAGCGGCTGGCTCTCGTCGCGGCGTGGGAGGAGGCCGGCAACCTGTTCACCGAGCAGGAGCGGGCCGCCCTGGAACTCACCGAGGCCATCACCGAGCTGCATCACGGGCATGTCCCCGATGAGGTCTACGCCAAGGCCGCCGCGGTGTTCAGTGAGAAGGAACTCGCCCAGGTGATCGCGATGGCCGTCACCATCAATGCATGGAACCGGTTCAACGTCGCCACCCGGATGCCGGCACCCCGTCGCTAGTCACCAAACTCCACCCACCGGGCACCGACCCGCAGGCGCTGCGTGAGCGTCTGCGGGTCGCCGTGCGTTGTGCGGAGTTGTTGTCCCCGGTGAGCACGGAGCCCGAAGCGGTGGGCGATCAGTGGCTGACCCGGTGGCCGAGAATCGAGATGGTCGCGCAGGACCCCGTTGGGCTGCCGTGGGCCCAGGCGGGCGCGCTGCTCGCCCGGTTGCACCGGGAACCGTTGGGGGACTTCAGGGTTCCGCACGGTGGGCCCGCGCGGTTGGCCCGGGCGCTGTCCCGGCTCGGCACGGGCCCGGTCGGGGATGTCATCCGTCGCGCCGCGGACCGGCTCGAGTTCCCCGCCGGGCCGATGCGTCTGGCGCACGGCGACTTTCATCTCGGGCAGCTCGGCCGGGACGGGCAGCAGTGGCTGCTCCTCGATATCGACGATCTCGGCGCCGGGGATGCGCGCTGGGACCTGGCGCGGCCGGCAGGATTCTGGGCCGCCGGCATGGTGCCGGATGCCGATTGGCGCGCCTTCCTGCGCGGGTACCGCGAGGCCGACGGGCCGGCGCTGCCCGAGAGCGATCCGTGGCCCGCCCTGGATTCTTTCGCCCGCGCGGCCGTGATCACCGCTGCGGCCAATCATCCCGACGATGAGCTGCTGGTTGCGGCCTGCGCGAGGATGAGCTGACCGGCACCGGAACAGAATTGTTCGAGGGCTCGAACTTTCGCTGTGGGTAAGCGAAAACTATTGATACGTAACGTCTTTCAAGACGTAGGGTTTGCGATACCGCTCGTGGTGTGTCAAGCTTGCAGCGCGAAGGGGAGTAGCCCCCAAATCGGTGATCGACATACTGGCCCAGCGGTAGCCCGCGAAAGCCCGGTCACCGAACCGGCATCCGTGCCGGTGGGCGAGACCTTCGGCCGTAGTAGACCGTATTGGTTTCTGGCCGGAGGCAACTTGTGAACTCCGCCGGAAGCCACCGATCGAGGGGTTGTCCGTGATCTCCGCGCTCCTGTTGAGCTTCGCAGTCATCTTCGTCGCCGAGTTGGGTGACAAGACCCAGCTCGTGGCTATGACGTTCGCGCTGCGCTACCGCTGGTGGGTGGTGCTGGGTGCGATCACCGTCGCGACCACGCTGGTGCACGTGCTCTCGGTCGCCATCGGCCATTACCTGGGCGCGGCGCTGCCGGGACATCTGCTCGGCATCATCGCCGGTGCGATGTTCGTGTTCTTCGGGCTGTGGACGCTGCGCGGCGACAGCCTCAGCGATGAAGAGAAGAGCCGGGTCCAGCGCGCCTCCGGCATCGCGTTCTTCGTGGTCACCTCGGCGTTCTTCCTGGCGGAGCTGGGCGACAAGACCATGCTCGCCACCATCACGCTGGCCGCCGACAACAACTGGCTGGGCGTCTGGATCGGATCGACGCTGGGCATGGTCGTCGCCGACGGGCTGGCGATCATCGTGGGCGCCGTCGCCGGCAAGCACCTTCCGGAGCGGCTCATCCAGATCGGCGCGGCGGCGTTGTTCCTGCTGTTCGGCGTCTTCATGCTGCTGGAGAACATCGTCGCGAGCGCGCCCTTCTGGGTCATCGCGCTGGCCACCGCCGCCATCCTGGGGCTCGTCGCGCTCGGTCTGCGCGCCCTCCCCGTGCGGTACCGCCCCGCGGTGCTGAAGCCGGTGCCTGCCGACCCCGAGCCCGCGGTGTCGCAGCCCTAGCTGGAGAAGAACAGCCGCCCGAAGCCCTGTTTGCGGTAGTGCTTGTTACCGCGATGGCCCCAGCCGGGGCCCTGTCCGTAGCTCGAGCCATAGCCCGAGCCGTAGTCCTGCCCGTAGCCCTGCTGAGGTGGCGCCTGCTGCGGGGCCGCCTGCATGAACCGGTTCTCCATCTGGGTCAATGATTCCAGCTCGCCGAAGTCCAGGAAGATCCCGCGGCAGGAGTCGCACTGTTCCAGGTGGATGCCGTTGCGTTCATAGGTCTTCATCACCCCGGCGCACTTGGGACACAGCAGGGTGTTGCCCACACCGCCGGGGAACGGGTTGGCGGGCTTGGGCGGCTCATATGGCGGGATGCTCATATGCGCACAACGCATGAACCGCCGCTGAAGTGCCGCGTCCTAGAACGGCGGCGGGTCGGCCTCGATATCGGCCCGGTTCAGCGCTCGCTCGTGCGCTATCCGGTAGGCAAGGTTCTGCGCCCGGGTGCGCTTGCGGGTGGGCATCGCCAGCCCACGTAGTGGATGCGGCGGTGGGGTCGGCGGGTGCGTGAGCGTCGCGGACGGCGAACTCAGCTGCGGGAAGAACAGCGCACCGCCCGGCGTGGTGGTGTAGGTCCGGCCGTTGGGTGCGGTGAAGGTGATGGTGCCGTCGGGCTCCTGGCGATCCGACCAGCCGGTGCAGAACGTCTTCACCAGATGATGGATCCGGCAATAGAGCTTGGTGTTCGACGGGTGGGTCACCCCATAGGGCCACGCCACCGTGTGGTCGATGTCGCAGCGCCCGATCGGCACGTTGCAGCCGGGCCAGCGGCAGGTCAGATCGCGGCAGCGCACGAAGTCGGTCAGTTTCTTCGACGGGTGATAGCGGGGCTCGGACCCCAGATCATCGGCATCGGGCACGGGCCGGATATCCGCGCGCGGGACCATCTCCTGCACCTGGTCGGCGTGGACCGCGCCGTACCCGGGAAGCACTGCGGGGCGGCCGGATTCACCGGTGACGGAGCCCTGTTCGGCGAGGACGTGGATGACGATGTGGCCCTTGGGCGCTTCGTTGCCGGCGGCCGGGCAGTTGTCGCCACCGCACAGGCACGGGATGCTCTTCGCGCCGAGGCTCAGCGGCTCGACGGCATCGGCGCGGCGCTCCTGAAACGACCGCGGGTCATCCGGGCATACCGTGCGCGGGTTCGATAGTGATCCCACGCTGCTGCCGCGCCTGCCGTGCCCGCCGTACGGCCTCGGGGTCCACGTCGACGATCATCCAGTCGACCAGCTCGGCGATTCGCTCATCGGACAACGCATTCCACGAGGGTGCCGCCTCGGCCAATTGCGTGTCGATGACCGACATGACGTCGGGATCGGTGATCAGGGCGGTGCGGTGCAGGATGACCCGCAGGACGCGAAGGTCCACGGTGCCGGTGGCGAAGATGTCGGCGAATCTCGGCAACCGGGTGAGCAGGTCGCGACCCTGGGTGATCAGGGTGCAGGCCCGGCCGCGGCTGATCCCGAGCTCGGCACCCAGCTCGGCGGCGGCCAACTCCCAGTCATCGACGATGAGATCCTCGAACGCGTGACCCAGCTCGGCCATCCTGGCGAGCGCGAACCGGCCGGCCTCGATCAACTTGAGGGCAACGGCCATCCGCTCGGCGCGCAGCTGATCGCGCGCACCATCGAGGTGAGCAGTAGTACCCCGACCTTCGAACATACGTGCGATTCTACGTCGACCCCCCGACACGTGAATCGAAGAATGTCTGCAGAGCCGCGGCGAACTGATCGGGCACCGTCGCGGTGGCGAAATGCGACTCGTCGGGCCACACCACGCGCTCGGCATGCGGTAGCGCGGCAGCCAGGAGGTCCATGCCCTCCGGAAGTGGTGACCAACTCTGCCCGCCCTGCATCAGCAGGACCGGCACACCGATCGTCGACCATCGCTCGGTATCGGCGTCGTCGCCGGCCATCGCCTCCAGATCGGCGAGTGCCGCCATCGCCGCCACCGGGTCGTCCGGAATCGACGGCCCGTCTGCCAGTAATTCGGCCGGCATCCGGGCGGCCTCACGCAAGAACAGTTCGAGCGCGTCCGCGTATCGCACTGTGGTGAAGAGCCTTTGGTACTGCTCGATCACCGGCACCAGATGCGGACCCGCCTGCAGCAACGGCGGCTCGAACAGTGCCAGCGACGCAATGCGGTCCGCGTCGGCCCGCGCGGCGTGTAGCGCGACCGTCGCCCCGTAGGAGCCGCCCACCACATGAGCCCGCCCGACGGCTTCGAGCACCGTCTGCAGATCGCCGGCCTCGGCGGCAAAGCTGTTGGGCGCCGGACCGACCCCACTGGGCTGGTGATTGCGCCGCGAGTACCGCACCACTTGATAACCCGTCAGGCGTGCGCCGATGTCGGCCCACGAGTTCAGGTCGCCGTTGGAGCCGTGCACGAACACGACCGGAGGGCCGGAGCCCGTCACCTCGGCGACGAGTCCGGTGCCGTCCGGTGCTGCCAGTTGGATGCCCACCAGGGGCACGTTAAGCGATGGCGTCCCGGATCGACTGCCGGGCCACCGAGATGCGGGCTTCGATTGCGTCGCGCAGTTCCACCGCGGTGGCGTTGAACTCACTCCACTCGCGATCGATGGCGTCGCGGACATCGCCGCGGCGGCTGGCGGTGGTGGCGACCGTGAACGCCCCGTCCGCGGCGGAGGACGCCAGCTCGCCCTGTGCGCGAACCAGCGCGCCGGCCACCTCGGCAGCCCCGACGATCACGGCATTCGGCAACACCGCTTGCTGACCGACGTAATCACCGACGGCGGTGCGGATCTGGCTACCCGCTGCGGCGACGGAATCCTGGACGGCCTCGCTGGTCTCACCCAGTGCGGCAGGAAGGGTGGCGCCGCTGCGGACCGCGGCGATCACCCTGGCCGGGGACTCCACGACCGCGACGCCCGCCTCGGTGGTGGCACTGAACAGCTCCTCGCTCAGGCGCTGGCCGGCGCCCAGTTGCCGTTCCAGTGCCTCGCGCATGACAAGTGCGCGACGGCGGAGGTCGGCCTCCCGTTCGGCGGATTCGTCGACCACCGGGACGATCTCGGCGTCGATGAAACTGTCGGGGGCGGGCGCGGTGGTGTTCGCGGTGTTCTCAGGGGTGACGGTGTCGGTCATGAAAGGCCATTGAACGCGCCGCATCCGACTCCCCGGTGGCGTTCAGGTGACCACCGGGTGACGCCGGCCGCTACACCCAGTACGCCACGCGCGCTCGGTACTGACGCATGGCGAACGCGGCGGCGATCCAGCCGAGCACCGTGCAGACCAGGACGACGATCCAGTGCCGCAGTTCCTGATCGGCGCCCAGCAGCGGCGCCCGGACGATGTCGACATAGTGCAGCAGCGGGTTGAACTCGATGATCTTCGCCCAGCCGCCGGCGCCCTGATCGCGCAGCGTCTGGTCGTTCCAGATGATCGGGGTCATGTAGAACAGCAGCTGCACCAGGCTGAACAGCAACGGGCTGATATCGCGGTACCGGGTGGCCAGAATGCCGAAAACCAGTGCGACCCAGACACAATTGAGGACGATCAGGAACAGTGCCGGGATGAAGGCCAGATCGGTCCACTTCCATGGCTGCGGGAAGATGATGGCGATCACCACGAAGATGATGATGTTGTGCGCGAACAGCAACACCTGCCGCCACACCAACCGGTACACGTGCACGCTCAATGGGGTGGGCAGCTGTTTGATCAGACCCTCGTTGGCGACGAAGACGTCCGCGCCCTCGATGATGGCGGCGTTGATGAGGTTCCAGATGATCAGCCCGAGCGTGACGTAGGGCAGGTGCTCGGAGAGCTCCAGCTTGAACAGCTTGGAGTACAGACCGCCCAGCGCGACCGCCATGGTGCCGGTGGCGATGGTGATCCAGATGGGGCCGAGCACCGAGCGGCGGTACCGCTGCTTGATGTCCTGCCAGCCCAGGTGCAGCCACAGCTCGCGCTTGCCGAACCCGGCCGTCAGGTCGCCCCAGGCGCGGGTGAAGGACTTGGAGTTGGCCGCCGCGTCAACGAACGTCATCTGTTTCCCCCGTCGCTTCGCTCGCCCTGGGGGGGCGCCCCGAACCTTTCGAACTTCTCCTGCCGGCCCAACCGCCGCAGCCGCAGCCACTCACGCAGCCCGGCCGGGTCGCGGCGGGTGACCAGGAAGAACCAGCCGAAGCGCACCCATTCCTGGGGGACCAGCCGGCGTAAGCCGCGCTGCGCCTGCAGGTATCCGCGGTTGCGGTAGGTGAAGAAGCGTTTCGCCGCGTCATCGGGGTACTGGGTGTGCATACGCCCGCCGAGGATCGGCTTGAACTCGTCGGCGCCGTGCGGGTGCAGGTAGGCCGCGTCCAGGCAGGTGCCGAACGGCAGCCCGGACTGCACCAGGCGACGGTGCACATCGGTCTCGTCACCGCGGATGAACAGGCGAAGGTCGGGCACACCGACCGATTCCAGTGCGGCAGCGGTGAACAGCGCACCGTTGAACAGCGACGCGATCCCGGGCAGCAGGTCATCGGAGCCGTCGACCTTCAACTCCGCGACGTGCCGGCGCCATGCGATGCCGCGCCGCAGCGGGAACGCCAGGCGTGTCGGGTCATCGAGATCGCACACCATCGGCGACACCTCGGCCAGCGAGTGCTTCGCCGCGCACGCCAGCAGCGTCTGCAACACCGACGAGTCGGCGGGGCGGCCGTCGTCGTCGGCCAGCCACACCCAGTCCGCGCCGAGTGCCAGGGCATGCAACATGCCGAGCGCGAAACCGCCTGCGCCGCCCAGGTTTCGGCGCGACCCCAGATAGGTCGACGGCACCGGCTGGGATGCCACCAGTTCGCGCACCCGTGGATCGTCGTCGTTGTCGACCACGATGAGGTGCTCGGGCGGGCGGGTCTGGGTGCTCACCGCCTGCAGGGACACCGCGAGTGCCTCGACCCGGCGGTGGGTGACGATCACCGCGATCACCGATTCAGGCGTCATCACGAGCATTCTCGGCGAGCACCTCGCGCACATGCCGGGCCGCATCCGGGCCCTCGTAGGCGCCGACGACCTCTTCGATACCGCCGGTCATCTTGATGGTGCCGTGATCGACCCACATCGCGGTCTTGCACAGCTGGGCCAGGAACTCGTTGGAATGGCTGGCGAACACCAGGATTCCGGATCTGGCCACGAGGCTCTGCAGCCGGGTGCGGGCCTTCTTCATGAACTCCGCGTCGACCGCACCGATACCTTCGTCGAGCAGCAGGATCTCCGGGTCGATGCTGGTGACCACGCCCATCGCCAGCCGAACCCGCATACCGGTGGAGTAGGTGCGCAGCGGCATGGACAGGTAGTCGCCCAGTTCGGTGAAGTCGGCGATCTCATCCACCTTGGCCATCATCTGCTTGCGGGTCTGACCCAGGAACAGTCCGCGGATGATGATGTTCTCGAACCCGGAGATCTCCGGGTCCATGCCGACACCGAGGTCGAACACCGGCGCCACCCTGCCCCGTACCGTGGCCGATCCGCGGGTGGGCTCATAGATTCCCGACAGCAGCCGCAGCAGTGTCGACTTTCCCGCGCCGTTGTGGCCCACGAGACCGACCCGGTCGCCCATCTGCAGCGACATGGTGATGTCACGCAGCGCCTCGATGACGACCACGTTGGATTCGTTGCGGCCGATGGTGCCGCCGGCCTTGCCGAGAAACGCCTTCTTCAGCGACCGCGACTTGGCATCGAAGATCGGGAACTCCACCCATGCGTTCTCGGTGGAGATGAACGGACTGTTCGACACGGGCGGCTACAGGTACTGCCCGGTGCCCGGGTGTCCCGGCCCGCGTTGTCCCGGAGCGGCCCCGGGAGGCAACTGACGCATCTGTTCCAGCTGGGCGCGGGCGGCCATCTGCTGGGCGAACAGCGCGGTCTGGATGCCGTGGAACAGTCCTTCGAGCCAGCCGACCAGCTGGGCCTGGGCGATGCGCAGCTCACCGTCGGTGGGCACGGCGTCATCGCTGAAGGGCAGGGTGAGCCGTTCCAGTTCCTCGCGCAGTTCCGGGGCCAGCCCGTCTTCGAGCTCGCGGATGCTGCTGCGGTGGATGGTGGCCAGCTTGCTGCGGCTCGCTTCGTCCAGCGGAGCCGCGCGCACCTCTTCCAGCAGCTGCTTGATCATCGTGCCGATCCGCATCACCTTGGCGGGCTGCTCGACCAGGCCGGTCAAACCCCCGTCGTCATCCGCTGCGGCCTCGGCCGGATCGCCGGTGAGGATCTCGACGTTGTCGTCATCGTCAGGGTGGGTCATTGCTTTCCTGTCGTCTGATCTGGTCGGGTTGGTCACCGCGCCACTCGTATATGCGGGACGCACCGTTGTCATAGATTTTCGTCCACGACCGTGAGCTGTCTAGCGACACTAGTCCGTCCGGCATGACGAACCCGCGGACCACCGGTGTGCTGGTGATGACATAGCGGATGTTCAGGGCGTGGACGGCCGCGGCGACGCGGGGGTCGGTGTCGGCGTCGTCGGCGTAGGCCCAGAACACGAAGCGATGCTCACCTGGGCCCTGCTGCACCGGATAGTCGTAATGCGTCCACAGCGGGTGCAGCCCGGCCACCGCGTACATCCAGGCGGTGCCGTCGGTGTTGGCGTTGCCGATCAAGGTGTCGCGAGCCCCGGGTAACGACGCCAGGTAGGCAAAGCCCTCCAGGTCCTTCTCGCCGATCATCACGTTGTCGTACTTCTCGCCGAGCAGATAGCGGTGCCGCGGAAAGTAATGCCAGGCCAGCCCCAGCACGGATGCGGCGAGCAGCACCGCGGCCAGGACCCGGCGGCTCCTGACCAGCGCCAGCACCAGCGCGGCCAGCGCGATACCGGCCATCGGGGTGTAGATCAGCGTCACCACCGCCGACAACCGGCGCGGGTCGCTGTAGAACAGGTCGCTGAATTTCCCGGTGACGAATCCGAGCGGTCCGCCGAACGGTGCGTCCGAGTGCACGATCGAGACGATCAGCAACGCCCACACGGCCAGCGGCCACCAGATCCGCCGGATTGCCAGCAGCAGCCCGCCGGCGGCGGCCAGGGCGATCAGGATGTTCTGGATCGGATAGTCGTTGAGGTGCCGGGTGTGCTGGACGATCGCGACGAACAGGGCCCGCTTGCGTCCCAGATGGTCGACGAAGGCGTGCCCGGCGATGATGTCGGCCTGACCCAGCACGCAGAGGAACTGGGGGAGCAGCACCAGCACCGCGGGCACCGCGATCCCGAGCAGGCTGAGGAAATCGGCGCGGCGCCCGTGCACCGGTGTGCGTAGGGCGGCCAGCAGCCACCACGCGGCGACGAACGCCACCACCACGACGCCGCCGGTGAGGTGCACCGAGAACACTCCGACCAGGGCCAGCACTGCCAGCGGGATCCGTTCGCGGTGCCGCACCGCGGAGATCGCCAGGACGGCGGTCGGCCCGGCGAGACCGTAGGCGACCAGATTGGGCATGGCCGCGACGTCGAACTCGACGTAGGGGACCGCGGTGAACGAGGCCGCCAGCGCCGCGGCGGTGCCGGCGGCGGCCGCGGCCTGCCAGCGGGTACCCGCTGAAATGATTCCCCGGTCGCTGCGCGCCAGCCCGCCGGTACCGACCATCTGCCAGGTCAGCGTCGCCGCACTCACCGGGAAGAGCCAGATCGCGGCGGTCAGTGCGCCGACGGTGTACGCGGTGGTGGCGGCCGCGCCGGTGAGCTGGCTGTACACCGCGGCCAGCGCGTGGAACGCCGACGGGTAGTACAGATCGGCGTGCGTCTCGACGTTGCGCAACTCACCCATGTGGGTGGGTGAGGCCTGGCCGGTCTCCAGGATCCAGCGGATGGTGTTGGCGTGCCAGACGGAGTCCCAGTTGCTCGGGATGGACTCCCAGTCGGCCGGCCTGAGCAAGGCCGCCAGTCCGATCAGCGCAGCCCCGATCAGCACCCCCGCGGCGACCGTCAGCATGGGTCCGTCGACCCCGGCCCGCCGGCCGCGGGGCCGCGGTTCGGGCTCGGCGAGCCGGTTCGCCGCGAGCCGCACCGCCGCCGCGGCGCCGAGCACGATTGCCAGCGCGCCGAGTGCCGACCAGCCGTTCCACGGGATGCCGAGCGCGCCGAACGGCACGATCGCAAGTGCCACAACGCCGTATGTCAGCACGGGCCCGACAGCAACGGCGACCGGCACGTTGAGCCCGGTGGTACGAGCGACCATTGCTCCGGGGCACACCAACAGCAACAGGGCTATTAGCACCCCGAACGACAAGCCCACTGCATTAGTATGGCTGCCGATGTGATCGAGGCCCCTACCGTGCGGTGCGGCCGGATCCTTTAACCCAATGTGTGTTCGTCTGTGCGTTTCACGGACGTTCTAAGGTGGCTGACATGGCGTACGACGTTGCCCGGGTGCGGGGGCTGCACCCGTCGCTGGGCGACGGCTGGGTGCACCTCGACGCGCAGAACGGGATGCTGCTGCCGGATTCGGTGGCCACCACCGTGTCGACCGCGTTCCGTGGCTCCAAGCCGATCGCCACGGGTCCGCATCCGTCGGCCCGGCGCAGTGCCACGGTGCTGGCCGCCGCGCGGCAGGCCGTCGCCGATTTCGTGGGGGCCGATCCGCAGGGGGTGGTGCTCGGTGCCGACCGGGCGGTGCTACTGACCTCCCTGGCCGACGCCGCGTCGGTGCGGGTGGGGCTGGGCTACGAGATCGTGCTGTCCCGGTTGGACGACGAGGCGAACATCGCGCCGTGGCTACGGGCCGCGAACCGGTACGGCGCCAAGGTCAAGTGGGCCGAGGTCGACATCGAGACCGGTGAACTGCCGCCCTGGCAGTGGGAGGGCCTGATCACGGCGCCGACCCGCCTGGTGGCCATCACGTCGGCGTCGGCGACCCTGGGCACCATCACCGACCTGACGCCGGTGACCAAGCTCGTGCACGAGAACAGCGGCCTGGTGATCGTGGATCACTCCGCTGCGGCGCCCTACCGGATGATCGACATCGACGATATCGACGCCGATGTGGTGGCGCTGAACGCGGTGGCGTGGGGCGGCCCGCCGATCGGCGCGCTGGTGTTCCGTGACCCGGCCGTCATCGATCAATTCAGCTCGGTGTCCCTGGATCCGCACGCCACCGGCCCGGCGCGGCTGGAGACCGGCATCCACCAGTACGGTCTGCTCGGCGGTGTGGTGGCCAGCATCGAGTACCTCGCCAACCTGGACGAGGCGGCCTCCGGGACACGCCGGGAGCGGCTGTCGGTTTCCATGGAATCGGCTGCGCTGTACCTGGATCGGCTCTTCAACTACCTGCTGTCATCGCTGCGCTCGCTGCCGCTGGTGATGGTGCTGGGCAGCCCCGCCGAACGCATCCCGGTGCTGAGCCTGGCCGTCGATGGTGTGCCCGCCGAGCGGGTGATCCAGCGGCTGGCCGACAACGGGGTCCTGGTGGGCAGCAGCGAACACTCGCGCGTACTGGATGCTCTCGGCGTCAACGACATCGGTGGTGCGGTGACCATCGGTTTGTCGCACTACACGACCGCGGCCGAGGTCGACCAGCTGGTACGGGTGCTGGCCTCACTCGGCTGATCAACCGATTCGCAGCAGCACCTTGCCGGTGACCTCACCGGCGTTCAACAGCCGGTGCGCCTCGGCGGCCTCCTGCACGGGCAGTTCCGCTCCGATGATCGGGCGCACTCTGCCCGCCGCGATCAGCGGCCACACGTTGGCGGTCACCTGTTCCACGATCGCGCCCTTGCCGTCCGGGCCTTCGACCGGTCGTGACCGCAACGCGGTCGCCATGACCCCGGCGCGTTTGCCGAGCAACTTGGCGATGTTCAGTTCGGCTTTGATCCCGCCCTGCATCCCGATGATCACCAGACGTCCGCCGTCGGCCAGTGCGTCGATGTTCCGGTCCAGGTATTTGGCGCCCATGATGTCGAAGATGACGTCGGCGCCGCCGGCCTCGCGGATCCGTTCGGCGAAGTCCTCGTCGCGGTAGTTGATCAGGATCTCGGCACCCAGCTCCGAGCAGACGGCCAGCTTCTCGGCCGAACCTGCGGTCACGGCGACCCGGGTACCGAGTTCGCGGGCCAGCTGGATGGCGTGGGTGCCGATTCCGCTGGCTCCGCCGTGCACGAGCAGCAGCCCGCCGGGCCGCAGCCGCGCGGTCATCATCAGGTTGGACCAGACCGTGCACGCCACCTCGGGCAGCGCCGCGGCCTCGACGAGTTCGACGCTGTCGGGCACCGGCAGCAACTGTGCGGCGGGCACCGCGACGTACTCGGCGTATCCGCCGCCCGCCAGCAAAGCGCACACCGATTGGCCCACCGACCAGCCAGTGACACCGGGTCCGATCTCGGCGATGGTCCCCGAGACCTCCAGACCGAGGATGTCGCTGGCGCCCGGCGGAGGCGGATAGCTACCTCCGGCTTGTAGCAGATCGGCGCGATTCACGCCCGCTGCGGCGACCTTGATCACCACTTCACCCGCGTGAGCTGCGACGTCGGGAACTTCTTGCCATGTCATACGTTCGGTTGAAACCGCAACTATGGCCCACATTGGACCTACGCTACTACCCGTTTCAGCCGTACGATTGCGCGATGGAAGCGATTATTGGGGGGCGAACGGCAAGCACCATGCCGGGGCTGGATATCGCTGAGCAGAAATCTTGGCAAAATTTTCTGGACTCGGCGCTGCGCATCTATGCAACATTGAACCGGTCACTGGTCGATGCTCACGGACTCGCGCTCAACGATGTGCGGTTGCTCGACATCCTGGACAGCTCCGACAACGGATCTGCACGCATGGGCGACCTGGCCGAAGGGCTGATGTCGTTGCCCAGCCGGGTGACCCGCCAGATCCACCGGCTGGAGAAGCTGAACCTGGTGACCCGGGTCGCCAGCCCGGATGACCGCCGCGGCGTGCTGGCCACGATCACCGACGAGGGCCGCGCCCTGCTGGCCGAGGCGATGCAGACCTACAGCGCCGGCGTGCGCAACCACTACCTGGGCCGGCTGTCCCGTTCGCAGATCACCGCGACGGGGGAGAACTGCCGCCGGATCAGCGCCGGATTGCAGGCCGACGGACGGCCCGCGAAACTCGGACGGGTATAGACCGCTTAGGCTTGTCCACGGTGGCGTGGCAGAGCGGCCTAATGCACTCGCCTTGAAAGCGAGAGTCGGCTAACACCGACCGGGGGTTCAAATCCCTCCGCCACCGCCAAGAACTGTTTGCTCGATCTCGGCCAATCCGGACCGCCTCGTTGTGGACCAGGCCGAGCGGGAGGGCCGTTCGGGACTCTCCTTGAGGCGGCGTCGAGCACGTAGGCGAAGCCGATGTCTGTGTCGCTGTAGTCGAATGGCGGCGACGCCACCATTCCTCGGTCCAGCGCGCGACCGGCCTCATTCGGTGTCCCACGGGTCCGCCAGCAAATTCCGGTATGGCCGTGCGGCGCCTTGGCTCAGCGAGGTCTGTCCGAGGCGGCGGAAGTTCCTGTGCACGTGGGGAATCGAGTGGGCGACCCTGAGGTGGCGGATGGTCCGGCGACTATCGGGACGCGTTTGCTTGCTGATAGGGGGTTCGTCGAGGTGAGTGCGTGGCGGTCCGCACAGCAACTTTGCTTGGAGGGAAATGCCAGTATCAGTGCGATTATTCGCGCACAGCAGCAAACATATTTGTGCTTATATGAGCTTCTCATCTAACCGAAGGGGGAGCGGTGGACGCTCAGGACAATGTGCAGGCACGGATGGCACCGATGGTGGCGCTGACCGGTGCGGTGGTGATCGCCGCAGCGGCCGCGGTGAGTGCACCACCGGTGCAGCGGGCTGCGGAGAACGTCGCGCCGGCTGTCGTGCACGAGGTGAAGTCACTGCCGGTGCAGCTGATGGCCTACAACCCGTTCGTTCCCTACGCTCAGCCGGTCGGCGTGATCGGGTACGCGCTGACGACGGTGTTCGCGACCCAGACCGCGGTCTTGCTGCCGACCTTCGACGGGGCGACACAGGCTCTCACCGAGGCGGGTTTCGATCCGCGGTGGGCCCAGCAGCCCCAGCTGATCGCCCGGAGCCTGGTGCTGCCGATCGCCGTGGCCGTGCAGACCGCGCTGGTGGGCGGGCTGGAGGGAACCTATGTCTACGGCAAGTTCACCCCGGCCGAGGCGCTGAGCTTCTTCGTGGATGCGGTGAAGACCGCCATCGAGGGATTTGTCACCGCCGAGAAGGCACTGTTCGGCCAGTCGACGTTGGCCGCCAAGGTATCTGGGGCCACGGCCGCTGCGTCGGAGGTGTCGTCGACCGAGCTCCCGGATGCGGCATCGGTGGTGACGTTGTCGACTGCGCAGGCAGACTCTTCGGCGGCAACGGGGCTCAAGCACCCGACCGCTGACACGACGAAGCACGACGACGAGCAAGCCCAGACCGGCACGCCGGAGATCACCGGCGAGACCACTGCCCTCGACACCGCCGACGTGGTGACGTCCGTGCCGAAGAAACCCACGTTCAAGCTCCCGACCCTGAAGCTGCCGAAGTTGAAGCTGCCGACGCTGAAGTTCCCGTCGCCGAAGAAGTCGACCCGGCCGGCCACGTCAACCTCGGGTGGCTCTGCGGCGAACGAGCAGGCGGACGATGACGGTGCTGATGCGTCGCCGAATGCCGGCCGGTCGGAGTCCTCCGATCGCAGCGGTAACGCGGACGGCGCTGAGAACTAGCAGCGTGGGTCAGTCGGACCCAAACGTACTGCCTTCCAACAACCCGATACGTGTTTCTCACTGCGCGATGCGCGCCTCTGTGTCGGTCACTGCCTCAGGTCCCGTGAAATTGCCCATCACGCATAGGTTTCGCGGATGTATATGTCGGCGCGTTCGGGTTCGTGGTGCAGTTCAAGAGCCAAAGCGCAGCTCGCTCGCGCGATGTCCTCCTCGTCGTCCTATGGCGAGGCCCCGCTGAAACCTAATTGCCGGCGCCTGCGGCCGTGTCGTCGTCGCCCAAGCGGCTGTGGAGTTCGGAGTTGATCGCCTGCGCTTCGGCGAGTTGGTCTTCGAGGATGATGATTCGGCACGCCGCATCGAGGGCTGTTCCCTGGTCGACCAGTTCACGGGCGCGGGCGGCGATGCGCAGTTGATAGCGGGAGTATCTGCGATGCCCGCCCTCGGATCGCTGCGGGGCGAGCAACTTCGCCTCGTCGAGGCTGCGTAGGAACCCTGGTGTGGTTCCCAACATCTGAGCGGCGCTACCCATGCTGTAGGCCGGGTAGTCCTCGTCATCGAACCTGTCGTCGGGGGTCGTACCGGATGTGTTCTTCGGGGGTACCACAGCGCCTTCCAAGGCCTTACCAGAGGAACTATTCAAAGCCTGGAATTTACCGCAGGAAATAGAAGGGCCGGCAACCCGGCCATGAGACGCGCCGGGCCGCCGGCCCTGAGGAGATGGTTACCATCTATCGATACTGCTTCGTAGCTGCGGCATCGGCCCGCGACAACTTCTGCGGGCGATCCGACGGTAGCTCCTCCTTTCTTGCCGCCGAGTGAATCGACCTGCTCGGCACTTCTCACTGCGTACTGCAGCGACCCGGACCGGTATGGAGCGTCCGGTCGATACGGCTGGGCCGCTTTGAATCCCCTGCTTCGCGGGTAGTTCGTCATCTCCCGCGCTCGTGCTCTCTTCGTCATCAACAGGAACGAATGTAGCGCATCCAAATGGGGATGTCTACCTTCGCCACCATAGATTTTAACGCGCAGACGATGCAGAAATTCTTGGCCGGATCGAACGCCGCGGGATGTGTGCTGGGCCATATTGACGCGTTCGCAACCCGCATGTCATTGTCCTAAGGAACGATCTTGATATGTGCTCGGCAACTACAGCGCGTTACCGGTGCGCGCAGGATTCCCAGTTTGAGTCGGTTCGGCGGGACGGTGCGATGTATTCAGCAATAGCGGACGGGTTGCTCTTGCTGATGGCAGCAACTTCGGCAGCAGTGGCCCTGGTCACCGCCGCGCTGTCGGGTGAGCGGCGTCCCGGCCGCAGACGGCTGCGCACCAGGTGCACTTCCGCGGCTCGTGGGGCGTGTGAATGCAGCCGAGGCGAGTGCTCGATGTGCCCCGCGCGGTGGTCGCTGTGACCGGCGTGCTGCCTATTTTCGTCCCGATGCGGCCGACTTGACGCTGATGCTGCCGCGGCGATCCGAGTCCGCCCGGTCAGCCGAGGGTGATGCCGGCCCCGCGCGGAACGGACTGGGCAGCGAGATCGGTCCGAGCCGGAACCTGTTCGTGTGACCGGCAGGCGTCTCCGCGGTCGGCAACGACCGCGACACGGAGGCGTCGGTTTCCGCATCGTCAGCGGTGTCACCGGTCGGTGGTGTCGACGTCGGTGGCTGCGCGGTGTGTGCCGGCGCGACAGGCCGCTGGGCAACTTTGGGCTTCGTGGTGGCGGTTGCGACCGTCGCAGGCGCCGAGGCGCTCAGCGCGATGCGCTTGTCAGCCGCGACGGATTCATCCTCGGGCAGGACGCCGGTTCCACCGCTGAGCAGATCCTTCTCGGCGGCAATCGTATTGGCGATCGCCGTGCGCAGGCTCCTGGCCGACCAGAACACTGCCTGAGGCAGGGTGAACTTCCCGAGTTCGACGGTGCCCCCACCGATCAGGCCGGTGAGCGCTGTCTGGATGGTGACGGCGATCGGCACCAAGAGGTACCGGGACAGCAGCTCGGGCTGGTTGGCCAGGCGTGCGTCCAGGCCTCGGTCGCTCAGTTCCCGCGTGAAGCTCTGGGCGAGGCTGTCGAAAACAAGGCCGGGGATGGCTATCGGCAACGTCACCCACCACCCGAGTGACCCCTGCGGCGTTGTCGGCGTCGTGAACGGGTAAAACGGGCTGTAGCCCACAGGCGGGCGAACGGCCGCCACTGATGCATTGGACGTCAGGCTTTTTCGCGTTTCAGCGGACTCGACGTCGTTGGCGGCCGAGGGCATTGCGGTGGCATCTTCGATGGCTTGCTCCACCAAGCCGGCGAGACGTACCTGGAGTGTCTGCGGGGCAGGTGACGTCAGCGTGGCCACCCGTGTCGACGCCACGTGCGGTGGCATCGTGGAAATGGAGACCGATGCGGCCAGGACGGCTGTCGCCACAATCGACGCCGGTACCACGCTGCGGCGAGTATTTCCCACGATTCCCCCTCTGAGCGAAGCGGCCGGCGGCTTCGAGCGGGATCGTAGCAGCAAACTCGTCCGCGACGGATGGACAGCCGGAGCAGTGTAAGAGCCATGTCGCAGTGCCACTTTCCTCAGCCAGAACCGTTGCGGGACGGTCCTGGATAGGCTGTTCCGCATGTGTACTCGAGTGATCTGGCCGGAAGCCGGCGGAGCCGTCCTGGTGGGCCGCAACATGGACTTCCACAAGGATCTGCTGACCAACCTGTGGACACAGCCCCGCGGTGTCACCCGCGATGATGGCGTCACCGGCAAGCTGCGCTGGACCTCGAAATACGGCAGCGTCATCGCCGCGGCCTTCGACATCATCTCGGTGGACGGCCTCAACGAGGCCGGGCTGGCCGGGCACGTGCTGTGGCTCSCCGAGTCCACCTATGGCACACCGGACGCCGGCCGGACCCAGCTCAGCCAGGCCGTCTGGCTGCAGTACTTCCTGGACAATTTCGCCACGGTGGCCGACGCGGTGGCGTGGATCGCCGAGAGCGACGTCCAGGTCGTACAGATGGACGACCCCACCGGCGGCGATCCGCCCGCCATCCATCTGGCGCTCGACGACGCCTCCGGGGACTCGGCCATCATCGAGTACATCGACGGCAAGGCCACGGTGTACCACGACCGCACCTACCGGGTGATGACCAATTCTCCGACCTTCGACCAGCAACTGGAGTTGGTGAAGTCGTTCACCGGACTCGGGGGAACCGAGCCGTTGCCCGGTTCGACGCTGGCCGCCGACCGGTTCGCCCGCGCCAGCTATTACGCCGGCCGGCTCCCCGAACCCGCAAGTCAGGTGGAAGCCATCGCGTCGATGTTCTCGGTGATCCGCAATGCGGCGCAGCCGTTCCGGATCCCCGACCCGGGCAAGCCTGATGCCTCGCAGACCATCTGGCAGGTGGTGCTGGACCTGACGAACAAACGGTACGTCTACGAATCGACCACCCGGCCCAACATCGTGTGGGTGGACCTGGCCGACCTCGACTTCGCCGAGGGGAGCCCGCAGCTCAAGCTGGACCTGCAGAGCCAACTGGCAGTGCAGGGCGGGATCGCGGGCAATGTGTCCGGCCGGTTCGAGGACAAGGGCCCGATGACGTTCCTGTCACTGAAGTTGTTGCAAGAGCTGGAATCCGCGGCAGCAACACATAAGGTGGCTACTTCGCCCCAGTGAGCACCGCGCCGGGTCTACCGTGAGCCCATGCCCAGAATCGGGTTGCCGGTGAAGGCGGGTGTTCGGTAGATGCGTGTATTGGTGGCGGGGGCGACCAGTGTCCCGGGCATTCCGCTGCTGCGGGAGCTCACCGCGCGTGGTCACGAGGTCATCGGGGTGACGCGATCCGCGGCGAAAACGCCGCAGATCGCCGCGTGCGGCGCCGAGCCCGTGGTGGCCGATGTACTCGACGCCGGCCAGATCGATTCGGCGCTCGTGGAATTCGCCCCCGAGGTGGTGGTGAGCCTGCTGACCACCCTGCCGAAGCTGGGGCCCAAGCGGATCAAGGATTTCGAGCCCGCCAAGGAGTTGTGGAGCCGTGGCGCAAGCAATCTGGTGGCTGCGGCCCAGCGTGCCGGGGTGTGCCGGGTGATCGCCGAATCGGTGATCTTCGCCTACGGGTATGCACCGACCGGGCCGGCCCTGCTGGACGAGAGCGACCCGTATCCGGGTCCGCCGCCGCCCGGGGGCGCCGCGATGCTCGCCGCCCTTCGCGGGATGGAGCGCACGGTGCTCGAGTCGGGTCAGCATGGTGCCACCGAGGGAATCGTGTTGCGCTACGGCGTTTTCTACGGTCCCGGCGTCACGCACGACGATCTGTTCCGCGCGCTGGCCAAGTGGTGGGCGCTACCGGCGCTGAACGGTCATGGCGTGCTGTCCTGGACTCACATCGACGATGTCGCGCGCGCGACCGCCGATGCCCTGGACAGGGGGCGGGGCGGGCAGATCTACAACATCGTCGATGACCGGCCACAGTCGTTCGGTGACTATGTGCGCGAACTCAGCGCCGGGCTGGGTCGTCCGCGACCGTTGCCGGTGCCGCGCAGCCTGGTTCGGCTGGTGGCACCGTACGCAGCCACCGCGTTCGGCACCGCGTGGCTGCCGTTGTCCAATGCGAAGGCCAAGGCCGAACTGGGCTGGACGCCTATTCCCCGGTGAACTGCGCGGGGCGCTTCTGGAACATCGCGGTGACCGCCTCGCCCAGATCCTTCGAGGGCAGGAACGCCGAGTTCCACGCCGCCACATAGCGCAGGCTCTCCGAGACCCGGCCGATGCGCTGCTGATCCAGCACGTCCTTCACGCCGTGCACGGTCAGCGGCGGGTTGGCCGCGATCTCGGCGGCGGTGGCGTGCGCGGCGGCCAGGGAGGCGTCGGCGTCGGCGTGGACGTCGTTGACCAGACCGATCTTCTCGGCACGCGAGGCGTCGATGTCCTTACCCGTGAGCGTGAGCTCGCGCAGGTGCCCGTCGGACAGGATCAGCGGCAGGCGGGCCAGCGAGCCCACATCGGCGACGATGGCCAGCTTCACCTCGCGCACCGAGAACTTGGCGTCGGCGCTGGCGTAGCGGATGTCCACCGCGCTGATCAGGTCGACGCCGCCGCCGATGCACCAGCCGTGCACCGAGGCGATGGTGGGTGTGCGGCAGTCGGCCACGGCGCTGATGGCGCCCTGCATCTTGGTGAGCTTCTGGTGAAAGCCGAGGCGATCCTTGGCGCCGGCGTCCAGGCCCGGCATGGTGGCGCCCATGGCGGCCAGGTCCAGGCCGTAGCTGAAGTTCTTCCCCGAACCGGTCAGCACGATGGCCCGTACCTCGGGGTCGGCGTCCAGCGTGCCGAACACCTCGGGCAGCTCGGCCCAGAACGCGGGGCCCATCGCGTTGCCCTTGCCGGGGCCGATCAGGGTCACCCGGGCGATATGGTCGGCGATCTCCACCGTGACGGATTCATATGCCATGGCGTGAAGGCTAACCCGCTACGGAACGGGTCCTCCGAGCAGCACCTCACTGACCGTGCTGTCGGTCATGAACTGGCAGACCGCCTCGGCGAGCGATCGGGCGATGTCCACATTCTCCGGTCCGAGGATCGAATCCTCGCCTTCCAGGATGGCGTTGACGACGGCCTTCCTGGTCGCGGCATCGAGCTTGTTGAACTCCGAGCATTTCATCGTCAGCGCATCCGGCGGCGCCGGGACATCGGGGACGTCGGACTCCTGGCCCGGCATCGGGAAGTTGGGGATGGTGATCTCCGGGAGCCCGGGAATCTGCGGCAATCCGGGCGTACCGCGGCCCGTGGTGGTCGGCTCCGAGCTCAGCGGCGGCCCCGGTTCGGTGGTCATCGCGACGGTGCCGTCGGTGCTGCGCCCACATCCGGTCAGCAGGCCGAGCGCGATCAGGCCGGCGCCTGCGGCCACCACGGTGCGCATCATGGCTGTTCTCCTCGGATCCACTGTCGGGCGAAAGCCAGAAACGCGTCGTTCTCGTGCGGGGCGGCGACCGTGACGCGCACGCCGTCCTGCCCGTAGGGCCGCACCAGCAGCCGGTTGTCGGCCGCGGCATTGGTGAACTCGTCGCAGCGGCCGGGCATCGGCAGCCAGACGAAGTTGGCCTGCGAGGCGGGCAGGTCGTAGCCGGCAGCGCTCAGCGCGGCGCTCACCCTGGCGCGTTCGGCGACCACGGCGTCGGTGCGGGCCAGCAGTTCGTCGGCCGCGTCGATGGAGGCGATGGCCGCGGCCTGCGAGATGGTGGTCGCGGTGAACGGGACGTACACCTTGCCCAGTGCGGTGATGATGTCCGGATCGGCCACCGCGTAACCGATGCGCAGCCCGGCCAGCCCGTAGGCCTTCGAGAAGGTGCGCAGTACAACGACGTTCGGGTACCTGCGGACCAGGCCCAGACTGTCCGGCAACAGGCCGTCGCGGATGTACTCGACATAGGCCTCGTCGATCACGATGAGGACGTCGGAGGGGACCTCCGCGACGAAGGCCTCCAGGGCGTTCGGGTCGACGACGGTGGAGGTCGGGTTGTTCGGATTGCAGACGAAGATCAGCCGGGTGCGGTCGGTGACGGCCGCCAGCATGGCGTCGAGGTCGTGGGTGTGGTTCTTGAGCGGCACCGCGACCGGGGTCGCCCCGGCGGTGCGCACCTGTAGCGGGTAGATCTCGAAGCTGCGCCAGCCGAACATCACCTCGTCGCCCACGGTGGAGGTGATCTGGATGAGCTGCTGGCACAGGCTGACCGAGCCGGAACCCACCGAGATGTTCTCCGGCGCGAAGTTGACGTGCTTGGCGAGGCGCTCGCGCAGATCCAGGTAGCCGTTGTCGGGGTACCGGTTGATGCCGGCGGCGGCAGTGGTGATGGCCTCCATCACGCTGGGCAGCGGACCGTCCACGGTCTCGTTGCTGGCGATCTTGATGGCGCCGGGCACGGTGCGGCCCGGCGTGTAGGCCGGCAGATCGGCCAGCTCGGGTCGCAGACGGGCGGTCACCCAGTCATTCTAGGGGTGCGCGGAGGCGCGCTTTGCCTTCCGCGCTCCGGCCTGTGTAATCTGTGCGCTCGGCGGTTCCGGGGGTCCGGTACCCTCAGATCGTTCAGGAGGCGTGCCAGAGCGGCCGAATGGGACTCACTGCTAATGAGTTGTCCGCCTTAAAGCGGACCGGAGGTTCAAATCCTCTCGCCTCCGCTGCATAACTGAATAGTTCGACCGGCAAGATAAAGTTCGACCAGCAAGACCAGCAAGACCGAGCGCCCGTAGCTCAACGGATAGAGCATCTGACTACGGATCAGAAGGTTAGGGGTTCGAATCCCTTCGGGCGCACCATCTAGCAGCACGAACGGCTCCCGCGGCATAAGCAACACGCCCGGGAGCCGCTACTTTCCCGCTACATTCATTCCCGGACGCTGGCGTACTCGTCCAACACGTGGCGCACGTCCGGGCCGTGAGTGTGACGCTGAAGATAATGCTTCTCCGTGGTCGCCAGCTTTGCGTGCGACAGCTGCTGCTGCGCCATCTCCGCACCCATCTTGTTCCGCACGACCGTGGCGACTGCGCGCCGGAATGTGTGCGGTGTGATCGCCGCCCGTAGGTCCTCCGGTAGGGCCGCCCGGAGGGACCGCCGCATGTTGGCCAGTGACATCCACCCGCCGTCACGGTTGGAGAAGACGGGGCCGTCGCCGACTGCATGATTCTTCAGAGCTTCGAGTGCCTCGACACCGACGCGGGGGAGCAGCACCGTGTGTTCCGGGGCGTCACCCTTGCGCTTGTCCTGCCGGTGTAGCGGACGCCCTGCGATACGCCCGTGGTCGATCAGGGTGCCGCGAATCGTGATCGTCGGTGGATCTGCGCCGAGATCGCAGTCGGACCACCTCAGCGCCAAGATCTCATTCGGCCGGCCTCCGGTGGCGATCAACAGATCGACGAACGCCGGCAGGAGTCGTCCCGGCTGCGGTCCTGGCCCAGAGCGCTCCGCGTACGCCCGCGCGGCAGCCCGGACGCGGTCAAGGTCGCCTTGCTGGATCTCGCGGGTAACCACCTTGGGCACGGCCTTCGAGGGCTGCGCCTCCCTGATCGGATTCACTGCGACAACACCAAACCGCACGGCCGTCGAGTACATGCCAACGAGGATCATCCGCATCCTCTTCGCCTGAGTCGTGGCGCCCATGTCCTGCAAGTGCCGCTGGGCCTGTGGGGCCTCCACCTCTCGGATACGCAGCGCCCCCAATTGGGTCGCTCCGTGCTTCGCCCATACCTGGCGGTACTGATCCACCGTCTGAGGCGACACTCCATCCTCATTGGCCTTCGCCAGAACCCATACCTCAAACAGCTCCGACAGCGTCGTTTTGTCGGTGACCTCCTGCCGAGCAATCGGCGCTCGACGGTCCTTGAGGTGACGCTGCAGCAGCCGGCGGGCGTCCTCGGCGCTCTTAACGCTCGATCGCTCGACTCGACGCCGCTTTCCGTCGGTGTCGCGCACATATGTTGTGGCGTAAAACTTTCCGCGGTGTAAGCGTTCTGCGATTCGGCCGTGCTCGCCAGGAGTCATCCTCTGTCTAGGCATCCTCGCCTCCGTGCTGCAGTTCGGTCTTCAGGTCGCGAATCTGCTCGTCGTAGAACGCAATCTGATCTCTGTCGGCATCCACTTCGGATGCCAAAAACCTCCGTCGGTCTTCGAGGGTTTCAAGTCGACGCCACTGACGCAGCTGCTGTACGTGGAAGAGCCAGCGACCTCGAGAAGTCGATGGGTCTGGCGTTAACCCCCGTGTCCCGTCTCCCGAAAACCACTGAGCTGCATCAAATTGCGTGCCGTCCAATCCAGGAAGAATCTCCACCTGATCTTGGTATGGGCCGGGGTACATAAGTGTCACAGGCGATGTTTCCAGCGCTGCAGCCAGGACTAGCAACTCACTGGTGGTGACGTACCGTCGCCGGCCGGTTTCGAGATCTGAGATGACCGCCCGCGACACCCGGTGTCCAAGCTTGTGAGTCTCATCTGAAAGCCATTGCGCGGACCTTCCCCGCCGCAGCTCTTGGACGACTCGCGAGAACCGGTATGCCTCCCGCTCGGCCCAGTTCTGGGGAGGGGAGTCTGACCAGTTTTCCCGCTTCGGGCGTGACGCCATGACACGCAGAGTAGCCCACTCTTGCGTCGATACACGAGATGTGCCTATTCTTGCGTGCATCGACGCAAGTGGATTCTCCTGAACGTCGATACACGTAAGCGGAAAGTGGAGGAGAGGTAATGAACAGGAACAACGACCACATCGCCACGGGCGCCAGGCTCGGCATCGGCCGGTCCACTGTCTTCAACCTGTGGGCCTCGGGAGAACTGGGTTCGGTCACGATCGGGCGAAAGCGCTTCTCGACAGATCGCCAAATTGACGAGTACTTGTCGCGGCTGGAACGAGCGACGGCCTGATGCGGACGCTCCCACAGCAGGATCACGCCGACCTGGGCTTGATCGAGAACGACAGAACCGAAGATCTACGTCCCGGAAAGAGTGAAGCCCCGGAGGTTGCCGCCTCCGAGGCTTCGTAACCAACCCTCAGCAGAGAGAAGTTAGGTAACCACATCATGGCTACTCGCACGACAAAACGCAACACGAACATCACCCCCCCTGTCGACCTCGACGAGGTGTCCCCGGCCGAACTCACACCGGTCGAACTCGACCCGCCTGACCCGGTCCTCGCGCGTTGGGAAGAACTGTCTGGCAGAGATATCGCGATCGACCACGGCGGCGACGCAGAGAAGATAATTCCGATCCCGCGGCCCGCCTGGGCTGACCCCGACTGCGACGAAATCGGTAAGTCAGTCGGCTGGACCACATTCAACAGCACCACCGCACACGTTCCGGCGAACCGCATGGGCGGCGAAGCGATCGGCGAGTGCCTACTCCCTTGCGGATTCCGGGTTCGCGGACGACTCATCGGCGACGGCTGGGCGGGCGTCGGCATCACCATGACGCGCTACCTAGATGAGAAGTGGAACTCGCTGGGGATCACCCTCACGCTGGACGAGGCGCGTGACTTCGCCAACGTGATCCTCGCCGCGGTCGACATGGTTGGTGGTGAAAAGTGACCGCCGCCGTTGACCGCACCTACGCGGCCCGCTGGGATGTCGACGGTGCACGAGGCCACGCAGACACGGTCTGCTGCTTGATCGACTCTGCCGCTGCACATCTCGACGGGGCACGCCGAGCTCGCGCTGAAGAGATCCTTGACCGGGCGCGCTTCGTCTTGGCTGACCTTGACCAGCTCCGGTCCGCGCTTGACGGCGGGCGGTCCGCTGATGAGTAGGGGCACCGAAACCGATATGCAGTTCGGCGATCTCGTCGCCCATTGGGGAGACCGCGTGCCGTGCGATTGGTATGCCGACTTGCCCAACCACAAGCCGTGCAGACGGCCGGCAAACTGGGATGTGAATCTCCATGGCTGCTACCGGGGGACCGTCTGCGGGCATCACTACTGGGAATGGCATCGGGACAATATCGGCCGCACCTACTGCGAGGACTGCGACACCCGGTTCCCCAGCTTCTCCGACACGTTCACGGCGCGGCGGCTGTGAACGACAACAACGAGGTAGCCCCCGGCCGCGACGCCGGGGGCTACCCCTCGTCGTGCCAGGTGTCGTGGTTCTCGGTGTACCAGTTCGCACAACGTTGGGCGTCAAGCCGCGGAATCGACCTGCTCTCCAATGACCTCGTTATCCCCGGCACCCCGGCATGGTGCTCGATGTCCGACGACGACGCCACCAAGTTGCTCTCCCTGATCCTCGGAGGCATCCGCGAAGCACTCCTGCACGACGTAGATCAAGAACATCGTGCCGACGCCTCCCGCGCCATCGCCGAAGCAACCGACTGGTCCACCCAAGCTAACCGCCTCCGTGGGCGCAGCGGCCCCACATACATCGAACGACGAAAGGGGGTCGCGTGACTACCGACCTGCTCAACGAAGTCGACCGGATGGTCAACAAGTACTTGGCCTTCCAGTCGCCACACCACAGCACCGTCATCGCACTCTGGGTTCTACACACCTGGGTCGTCAACGCTTTCTATGTGACGCCGCGCCTGATCCTGGACTCCGCCGAACCGGGCAGCGGCAAGACGCGAGTTCTGGAGTTACTGGCCCTGCTGTGCCGCTCCGCCAAGCTCACCTTGTCCACCACCACCGCCGCCCTGTATCGGCGGATCGCCGCCGCCGACGACGACGGCCTTCCACCCCCCACCGTTCTCCAAGACGAAGCTGACGCCATCTTCGGCAAGAACTCCAGCCCGCAGGCCGAAGACCTCCGCGCGTTGTTTAACGCCGGGTACCGCAAGGGCGCCACCGTCGACCGCTGCGAAGGCGACGCCAAGAACATGCGCGTCAGAGAATTCCCCGTCCACGCACCCGTCGCGCTCGCCGGGCTGGCCGGGAAGATGCCCGACACCATCAAGACCCGAGGCATCACCATCCACATGCGACGCCGACGACCCGACCAGAAGGTAGCCGACTTCCGGGAGCGCGCCGCCCTGGCCGAAGCCGCTCCCATCCGCGAGCAGCTCGACGCATGGACCAAGGAACATGAAGAACGCCTTGCGTCGGCGCGCCCCACACTGCCCAGCGGCGTCACAGACCGCTCCGCAGAGATTTGGGAACCGCTCATTGCGATAGCGGATCTGGCAGGCCCGGACTGGGCGCGGCGTTCCCGAGAGGCGTGCACGTTCTTCGTCGTGGACTCCGCAGCGGATGACGAGAAGCTGTCCATCGGGCAGCGCCTGCTGCGCGACATCCAACTGTTGCTGGAGGGCGAGAACGTAGATGCCATGTGGTCGTCGGACATCATCGCCAAGCTGACCGCCGACGCCGAATCTGAGTGGCGTGACCTGTGGGGCAAACCGCTTGACCAACGACGTCTAGCAAAGGAACTGAACCGCTACGGAGTGAAGTCCAAGAGCATCAGATTGGGTATCGCAACGTCCAAGGGGTACGACGTGCACGGCCCCACGGGACTACGTCAAGCATGGGATCACTGGCTTACCCCATCTGTAAGCGGCACAAGCGGCACAGCCGACACATTGCAGGTCGGCGCGTTGCGGACTGTGCCGGATACATCGTTAAGCGGCACATCCGGCACACAAGCGGCACGTGCATTTAATGCCCCTGAGCAGGTGTTACACGAAGTTGTGCCGCTTGTGCCGGATGTGCCGCTTCCCTCCGGTGCACAAGGTGCCGCCACCTCCACACTGTGCCCGGACTGCCGTCGCGCCCCTACCCGACGCGACACCGGTCTGTGCGACTTCTGTACCGCCAAACACCGACGCCAGCAAACAACTAAGGGTCAAGCGAAGGTGTCCTGCCAGAAGTGGTTCGACGCCCACATCGCCGACCTTCGGGCAGCCGGGGAAACGACCGCGATGTCGCTGCTGGTGTATCAAGCGGGTCAGGCCCAGGGGTACACCCGTCAACAGCTCCGTGGTGCCGCGTCCGCCAACCCCGACATCGTCGTCATTGACCGCGCCGGGGGCACCGCCAAGTGGAGCATCACTGGAGAGGGTTCGGCGCCATACCGTTCTGCCGACGACTGGGTGAACGACTACTTGGCCGCTCTGCCCTTGGGAGCCGAAGTGGATAAGACGGCCTTCCGGTCCGCCGCTGGCGCGAACGGCCACTCGTGGACCGCAGCACGGCACGCTGCCACCGAATCTGGGCGCATCGAATCCACCCGGCGCGGATCCGAAACCATCTGGACCCTCAAGTCGTCAGACACCGATGACGGGGTGTCCGCGTGATCCACGGAAGACGGTAAGTAATGACCGTCGAGTTCTCCGATGATCAGGCTCGTCTCCTGCGGGATTGTGTCGCGGAGATGGTGATGCGTCGGCAGCGCACGGGCCAGCCGATCCCGGAGCGGGTGCGAAGCCTACTCACCTACATGTCCACCTCTGGACATGAGATTGGGTCTGCTGCACCACCATTGAGTCAGAACCCCAACTTAATCGACGCGAAGCAAACCGCCGTAATCCTCGGATGCAGCAGCCGCCACGTCCGACGACTACACACCGACCTGGAAGGCCAACTCATCGCCGGCCGTTGGCTTTTCAACCACGACACCGTCACCGAATACGCCACAGCTAGGAGAAACCCATGACAGACCCCGTACTGCGCCAAGTCGTCAAGCAGTGGCTCGCCGAACTCCCCGAAGCCGAACGCTCCGCACTCATCAACGAGGTAGGCGAACCCACCCCCGGAGCCCCAGCGGAACCCGACCCCCGAGCCGGCATCAAATCCGGGCAGGATCTGTACCGGAACAACGGACGCCGCACCATCGAAGTCGAACAGACCGCCCAGCGCACCGACTACGAGGTGCAGGCATGAAGGCGAATCAGACCGGCCTCAAAGACCGCATCCTGTCCCAGATCCCCGGCTATCAGACCGCTCTGGAACGTGAACGCCGCCTTCGCACCCTCACCTTGCAGAGCCTCGACAACCTCGGTAACGGCGCAGACCTCGAATCCGCCTATTACGCCAAGGTCGCCGAAGCTGTCGACGGCGGCGCTACCGACCTCAACAGCGTCTGTGACGCCTACGTGGCCGACCTGAACGGCATGAGGGCACGCGCCGAATTCCACCAACTCGCAGTCCGCGTCATGCAGCAGGCCCGCACCGACGCCGACCACGCGCTCACCACCGGATCCGATACCGCCCTGGACATCCTTCGGTCCGAACTCGACACCCTCGTCACCGATGTTCACAAGCACCGGGCGCTGATCGTCGCTCACCCCGTCAACGCCGAGCAGGCACTCACCACAGGCGGGCCGAAAGCAGCATCCGACTGGAAGGCCGTCACCGAGCTACTCGGCCGCTACGACGAGATTCACCGCGAGTACACCGAATGGGTCAGCCGACAACACGAAACACACCTCCCGACGCACATCCCCGTCGCGTGCGGACAAACCCGCCGATTCCTCGAAATCGAACCGGCCTGGCTGCACCGCCGAGCGACCACACCCGCACCTGACGGCAGCAACAACCACGACATCGCAGCGTGGCTCAACCAACACGGCGCAACCGATCTGAACCCCGAGGACATGCAGCGCAACAGCCCATGGCCGCACGCCCACAGGCCCAGCGAATGGCTACTGATCGTCGTCGACAACCAGCCATGGTTGCCCGACGCTGCCACCCTCACCGCCTGCCACGCCCTGGCCGACGAGATGTTCCGCACCGCCGCCTACTCGGGCACCTCGTGGTTCTACAACCGTCTCGCCGAACTGACCGAACTCGGCGCGAGCACCGACCTTGCAGCCCCGGCACCCACCACCAACCAAAGGATCGCCACCCATGCCTAGACCCGCCGCCCTCGCGACACTGCCCGGTTTCCTGAGCCCCATGGAGATGTTCCACGCCAGCCTCGATGAGTACGTCAACTCGCTCACCGCGGCCGACAAGCTCGCTTTCCTGAACGCGCTCCGATCCGGCGCCCTCTTCAACTTCACCCCGGCCGACTAGAACCTCATGGCCAGCGGCGGCACGCGTCAAACCCACTTCCTGTCAGTGCACTCCTTTCCGGGCAAGGACTTCCACGACGGCTCACCACGCCGGAGAAGTACCTGCGCAGCGCCGCCGCACACCCCCACCCACGTGCCCCCCATGGCACCCCTCACAGCGGACACGGCCGGCATAGGGCCTGCCACTGGATGCTCAGCAACCGGATTTTCTGGGGGTTGGGCATGAGTGGATCTTCGTCCGCGGGTAGCCGTCTCCGCGCATCGCTAACCGAGGGCCTTCGCCAAGCGGGTGAGATGTCGGGAACTGTGCTGGCGTGGTCTCCACCGGAGCTGGACATCATTGATCGTGCGGTGGCGACTGCTGACCGTGCGGAGGATGTGCGCGGGCTATACGACGTCGAGCGGGCCGGCGAGGCCCGGATGACAGTGCTGGTGAAGCTCTCCGCTGAAGCGCGGGCGCTGGACAAGCAGGTGGTGGATCTGGTGTCGCGCTTGGAGTTCGGTGTAGGCCGCCCGAAGTCAGCCCGCCACGTGAAGGCCGGTATCGCCCGGCATGCGCTGAAGGCGGTGAAGGCGGTGAACTGATGGCCTGGGAGATTCAGTCGCCGAAGAACATCGATCAAGGGGTGTGCCAGTGGCCGCACGGCTGGCTGGAGCAGTGGGGCCTGCTCTGGGAGGGCATGACACCGAATCAGATACGTCGGTGGCTGATGGAGCGTGAATCGATGGACCCGGCAGAGGCCTTCGCGTACGTCGGGAGGTTGCGAGAGGACCCGGAAGCTGCTCGCGGTATTCGGTGGGCGGATGACTACGAGGACGGATCCTAATTGGCAGTCGGATGGCCTTCGATGAACTTCCTGACCGACCGTGGCATTTCCCAGTGCATGCCATAGCGGGAAGCCTCAATGCTTGCGGATCTGTATGTCTCCTGCAACGCGTGCGCAATCACGGCGTCATCCGAGTTAGGGAACAATGCTCTTCGGACTTCCGGTTTGCTCACGATCCTTTCGGCCATCTTGCCCGATCGATGGTCGTTCAGCACGGCTGACATTGGGTATCCACCCCCTTCGTGTTTTCCTTCGGCGGCGACGATTAAGCAGTACGCAATGTCAAACTCGGCCAATGAGTTCAGCAGCAGGTCGTCTGCCGCGAGTTCATCGGCAGGTGGAATTTCATCGTCGTCTACGTCTGGCCTCATCGCTGGGTTCCGGACCAGCAGGTCACGTGCTGCCGATATGAGATATCCACCCCGGTCGGGCAGAAGTGCTCCACGGCTCGCATCTACCTGTCCGTGCCGAATCCAAGATGAGTACATGTATTGCCGGTCGTAGGGGTTCGAAGGGACGGGTTGCAGCGCTAGTTGGTGAACGACGTGCCAGTCTGCTTGACGGACCGCGGAGCTACCCAACGCGTAGATGTGGACTACGGCCGCGAGTCGCTTTCTCGTTTCGGCATCACCGAACCCGAGGTCGGCGTACTGCTCACTGAGCACCTCAATGGCTTCCTCAACAAGGTCGGTGCGCCCTCCGAAAAGCGCTTGTGCGCAAAAGATTGACCACTTACTTAACCCGTTCTCAAAAACATCTTCGCTGGCCGTGGGCTTCAGCGATGTCTTGGCGAGCTTCTGGAGGAATCGGCGTAGGCGCAAGTCGTCGTTCATGTTGAGCATCGATTGCATCGTGCTCGTGAAGGTGAGCTCGTCCATGTCGGCAAGCAGTGGGACGGGTATCGCTACACTGCCGGCCGATTCCACGCGGGACTGTCCGCGTTCGTTCAGGAATTCCCGCAGCATGGCTTGCGCCAGTTCTGTACCTTCAGCTCGGACCTGGCGGCTGTAGACGGAGAGGATCTGCCTCCAATGTGCATGCCGTAGAGGGACGTTTGCGGGACCTTCTCGGACCGGTACGTCGCCCTGACGGAAAATGTTGATCTGCTTCTTCGAGTTCTCGGGATCTTGATAGTTGCCGGCCTTGCTCATCGGCACAGGTAATCCGTCGTGGTGGGGGAGGACCAGGATCACGACAACCTCATGATTGAGGTGGTCATGAACAGCGACTTGCAGGTTGACGCGACCCTCGATGTGCGGGCGCACCAAATCGCCTAGGCGGGCGCCGTCGAAGCTCGGTCGGTTAATGGTTCCAGTTGGGGTGCAAAGCTTTCCGTCATTGTCGACACCTATCAACAGGTATCCTCCCGGCGGCGTGTTCGACATCGCCACGACGTCTTTGGCGAACTTCAACTTCGATTCGGTCGAACCCAAGTCCAGTTCGGCTTTGAAGTCGAGGTGCGTTCCTTCCGGGAATGCGAGCAGCTCGACGAGCTTTTCGTAGTCAGTCCTGCCGTCAACGAACGCTTGATCGGCCGGCGTTTCGGCGGAGACGGGTTCCTCGGCCGGATCATCAGTCATCGCGCATCTCTTCTCGGGGCTTTCATTCGCGTTTTGGCCAGACCGGCGGTTCCATGTCAGTCGGCCACCAAGGCGGTCGGATCAACCCGACCTCGATCTCGTCCGTGTGATTCAAGATCCGCTGGGCTTCGTCTCGGTGGAACTCCACGGTGGTGTATTCGAACTGCACACCGGTCTGCTCGTCCGTCCACCAGCCCTGGTGTCGGGACTTGACCATCCTCCACGGGCTCGCTGAGTCGTCGGAGGTGCGCAACATATACGGATTGCCAGGCCCAATCTCATCCAGCTCGTGCACGAAACAGCGCGCCGTCCAGTCCGGTTCTTTTGGTACGGGCGGTTCGGTCATGGTCGGAAGTATGGCCTTTAGGTTGGGTCATGAAGGCTCGATGCATGTCGCCCGATCGGTTGATTCAGTGTTCGCGCCCACCCGAGAGGCCCCTCCACCCCACCCCCGACCCGCCACGGCCGGCATAGGCATCACCCTCCCCGAGAATTTTTTTCTTCACCGGGTATGCGGCGCTGTCAGGGGGTGGGTTTGTGGAAAAAACTTCGGAGAGAGATCCCGCCAATGCCGGCCGATGCGGCTGGGGGGTAGCCGGGAGGGGCAGAGGGGGTGGGGTGTCCTGGATCAGCGGGAGTCGCGCCAGTCGGTAAGGAGCTGAATCAGCCCGTCCACGTCTGACCGCCGCACGACCACAGTGAGGCTCTGTGTGGTCTGGCCGCCCCGTTGTCGCAGTAGTAGTTGGAGGTGCGGGCCGTCTTCGTCGTTGTTGCTGAAGATTCGCGAGTAGAGGTCGGGCCGCTCTTTGAGGATCGGTCTCTCTACGATCACGTGCTCGTCCAGAGCTGCGAGATCAGTTCCGGCAATGAGTGTTTGTTGGTGCCATTCAGGGTTCATGGGGTTCTTACCAATTTCGAGAACCCACTCAAGAGACTTTTGGGTGAGTTGTTCCCAGTGAGATCTGCAGACCTCGGTCCATATGTACGTGGAGGCAACCTCACCGGGTTCTTTGAGCTTGACCGGGTGTGTAGCTTCGCCCGTGCACCTTTGAACCTGACAGGGTGTTGTCATTCGTCAGACCGCCATCCTGCGCGTCATAGATTTACAGTCGCGCCTTGGGAGAACATTGAGTCGTGAAGCTCGATTCCGTCGGGCACGGTTCCGGGTGGGACCTTGAAGGCAAGTACGGCCGAGGCGCTTAAGCCGGGGTTGAGTTCGTCCATGGATGACCCCTCCGACTCCCACATATCGGATTCGAATTCTTTGCCGCCCGCTAGTAGCTTCTGGTTACCGGAGGACCAGTGCTGTGCTTCGTTCCCGATGTTGGTGACTTCGACGTGCACCCGGACAAGGTTGGGGTCCGTGGTGTCCACCTTTGTGACTGTGAATTCGAACTTGCCGTCGCGGACGGGTGTGCCGATGCCGGCAGATGATGCTGCTGTGTCGGACTTGGTCGACGACGACGTGGACATTGAGCAACTCGATAGCAGGACCATGGCCAGCAGTGCGGCGACGACGCGAGCAATCTTCATTTATTGATGGTTTCCCTTCCCCCGATGCGTAGAACTGACGGAGCCTATCGGCGCCGTGATGGCCTCTGGAGCGAAAACGCGACCGATTAATCCGAACGACGGACAGGCGCGCCCCGCTCGTCGTCGAAAGAGGGGCGTAGACGTGGGAACCGAGCGGCTGTCCGCTGCGTCCAATCCGGTATGGATGCTGAAACGAGGCTGCGGGTGAAGTCGGCTTTGCAGGTGTTGGCGCTGGATCTGGGTATGCAGGATGGTGTGCACGTCACCCGGATAGTGGCCATCGAGATCGAGCCGACAGACGACCTCGGGCCGGAGCCGTGGGCCGTCGAGTGGACCAACGACCTGGGGGACTTCCGCCACGTCCACTACGCAAAGAAAGCCGCTCAGCGGCACGTCGCAAACATGCTGAAACTCCTGGAACCCGATCAGAGCAAGGACGATGTGCTCACGGTGATCAGGCGATGCTGATCTGGTCTGACCGCCACGCCCCTCGCCCAGCCCGCGAGCCCTAGGTCGATGACACACCGCACCGTTTGCGAGACTGGGCACTACTTGTCATAGGGTTGCGTTATACACAAGGGGCAAGGAAGTTGCCCACAGGTTATCCACAAGTTATCCACAGAAAGGGTCTGAAATGGCAGAGGTATCCGACGTCGCCCGGTACATCCTTGCCAAGTTGGGCCCGATGACCGCGATGAAGCTGCAGAAGCTCGTGTACTACAGCCAGGCTTGGCATCTCGTCTGGGAGGAACAGCCACTGTTCGCTCGGCGCATTGAAGCTTGGGCGAACGGGCCTGTTTGCCCTGCGCTGTACCGCGAACATCGCCGGCAGTTTCGGGTGTCTGAGAGCGACATTCCCGGCAACCCCGGTGCCCTGCGAGCCGAGGAAAAGTCGACGATTGACTCCGTGGTCAAATTTTATGGCGACAAGTCCGCGATGTGGCTCAGCGATCTGACCCACCGGGAACAGCCGTGGCGTGAAGCGCGGGGCGCGCTGGAACCAGGCGCGCCGAGCGATACGGAGATCACCCAGGCTGCGATGGCCGAGTACTACTCGTCGCTCTGACGGCGATTCACCGCTGCGGAGGTGCCTTGTAGTCGTGGCGAAAGATAAACAACCTCGCGTCTCGGGCAACCCTTTCAAGGGCGCAGGCGGCAAGACTCCGAAGGCGGCCCACAACGTCCAGCCGGAGAAGGTGCCGCGTACTCAGAGTCAGGCACACCTCGACGTCGGCGCGCGGAAGATTCGTTTCACGTTCGCCGACGCCGACCTAGATGGCCCCTGGTCACTGCTCGATCTGGCTCCTGAGCACACACCCGATTTCTTCCGATTTCTGCGCGACATTGAGGGCCAGACGGTCAATGAACTGGCTGGCCCAAATGGACGCAACTTGTACAAGGAGTACGACAACTTTGGCGATTGCCCCAACGTCGCGGCCCCTAAGCGGTTGGCCGAGCTGTACGAGTCATCTGACAACATCTGCCGTTTCAGACTCTCGGGCGAACGCAGGCTGTACGGGCTCCGGTTCGGCCACCTGATCGCGCTTCTCTGGTGGGACCCAACACACGACATCTGGCCTTCTCCGAAGAAGAACACCTAGCTGCTCTGTCTGGCGCGTCGGTTCAGCACGACCCTGGTCTCCACTTTCCTGACACAAACGAGTTTGGATCGACCCGACTCTCAACAATCTCCAATGGACTCATATCCGCGGAAGGGGATGCGCCGCAGTACTTTTGTGGACTAGTGCGGACGACGATCGGCGCCGGATCTACGCCAGAAGGTTAGGGGTTCGAATCCCTTCGGGCGCACACCAGCACCATCACGACTCCCGCGGCACGAGCACCACGCCCGGGAGTCGTTGCATTTCCGGGCGGGCCGCGACGGCCGGAATGGTTCGACTCGGGCTGTGCGTTCCCCACGGTGTGACCGACAACGTTGATTTCGATATGAGCGGCCTGGACGACATGAACAGCGGTGTCATCCGCGAGTTCCGGGAGACCGGCGGCACGGCGGGCGGGCTGGTCGAAGGCATGCCATTGGTCCTGGTGCACCACGTAGGGGCAAAATCCGGCACCGCACGCATCGCGCCACTGGTTCCGTTCGTGGAGGACGGCCGGGTTTACGTGTTCGCGAGTCTGGGCGGCGCCGATATCCATCCGGCCTGGTATCACAATCTGCTCGCCCATCCCGAGACCGTCATCGAACTCGGCGACGAGACGGTGGCGGTGACGGCCCGGGTGCTCACCGGCGACGAGCGTGACGCGATCTACGCGAAACAGTCGGCCGTACAACCGCAGTTCGCCGACTACCAAAGGAAGACCTCCCGGGTGATCCCGGTGGTCGAACTGGTGCGCTCTGCCGGCTAGCAGGGTGGGGTCGGGCAAGATGCCGGTATGACCCCGCAGGTGATCCAGCGCTGGATCCATTACATCGACCATCACGACCCGGCCGAACTCGATGAGCTCCTCGCCGAGGACGCGGTCTTCTATTCACCGGCGGTCTTCACCCCGCAACAGGGCAAGGCCATTACGGCCAAGTACCTGAACGCCGCCGCGAAACTCTTCGGCGGCACCGATTTCCACTATGTCGAACAGTGGTACGGCGAGAACTCGGCGATCCTGGAATTCCAGGCCACCCTCGACGGCGTCGTGGTCGACGGTATCGACATGATCCACTGGGGCGAGGACGGCAAGATCGTCTCGTTCAAGGTGATGATCAGGCCGTTCAAGGGCCTGCAGGCGGTCATACCGCGGATGGCGGAGCTGCTCGGCGCGTAGTGACGTCGAGCTGGGCCTGCAGGGCCGTGGTGAACACCGGTTCGGCGAAGTAATTGCCCTGCGCCACGGTGCAGCCGTATCCGCGCAGCAGTTCGGCGGTCTCGGCATCCTCGACGCCCTCGGCGACGCTGGTGATCCCGAGCGTGTGGGTCAGCTTGATCACCGAGTGCACGATTGCGGCGGCCCTCGGGTTCTGCAGCATCGGCGCCACGAAATTGCGGTCCAGCTTCAGCTCGTCGATCGGCAGATCCCGCAGGTAGCTCATCGTGGCGTAGCCGCTGCCGAAATCGTCGATGGAGACCCGGAACCCGGCCCTGCGGAGCTGCTCGATGACGTTTCGGGCCTGGCGCACGTTGGCCAGCAGATAGTGCTCGGTGATTTCGATGGTCACCGCTTCCGGCGGCAGACCGTGACCGGCCAGCACCGCGCCGATCCGCTCGGGCAGCGTCGCATCGTTGAACGACGGCGCGAACAGGTTGATGGCGACCGGCACCTCCCGGATCCCGGGCCGATACCAGGCGGCGGCGTCGCGGGCCGCCTGTTCCAGCACCAGATCCGTCACCGCGCCCATCAGGCCGTTGCGGCGGATCAGCGGCAGGAACTGGTTGGGCGTCAGCACACCGAGGTCGGGATGCGGCCACCGCACCAGCGCCTCGACACCGACGATGTCACCGGTCGCCAGCGAGATCTGCGGCTGATAGGCCAGCCGCAGATCGCCGCCGTCGACCACCCGGCGCAACTCGCCGAGCAGCCGGATCTCCGAGACCGGAGGCAGCCGGATCTGCCCGCTGTCGCCCCAGGCGGGCGCGGTGTCCACATCGCCGATCTGCATGCCCGGGACGAACATCTGGATGCCGCCGACCCCGGAGCGCTTCGCCACGTACATCGCCACGTCGGCCCGCTTGAGTAGTTCCTCGGTGTCGATCGGCGGTTCCGCGAGGCCGGGTGCGGCGACCAGGCCGATGCTGGGGTGGATGTAGACGTCCTCACCGTCGAGCTGGAAGGCGTCGTCGAAGGCCCGCATCACACGATCCGCGATGTCCTCGGGGCCCTCCGGGCCGGCCTCGAGGATGATCGCGAACTCGTCGCCGCCGAGCCGGGCCACGGTGTGGCCCGGAGGGACGCTGCGCACCAACCGGCCGGCAATCTCGCGCAGCAGCGCGTCACCGCAGTGATGCCCGAGGTTGTCGTTGACGAGCTTGAAGTCGTCGAGGTCCAGCGACAGCACCGCCACCGGCCGGCCGTCGCGGTGCTGTAACTCGATGGCATGGTCCAGGCGGTCGGTGAACAGCAGGCGGTTGGCGAGTCCGGTGAGTGGATCCCTGAACGCATGCATCGCCACTTCGTCCAGCAGCCGCCGGTTCTCGACGAGGACGGTGAGCTGACGGATCAGGGCGGCGATCACCAGGATCGCCGACCCCAGCAGCACCGGGCGGATGCCGGCGTCGGGCCACAGATGTGCGACAGCGGCGGCGACCGCGAACGGCATCGGCGCGTAGGGCAGCCACATGATGGTGGTCGGCAGCGGCCGGTGATCGTCGGCTTCCTGCCTGCGTTTCACCGTGGCCGACATGACCGCCCCGGCGGCGATCATCAGCAGTCCGGTGACCTTGCTGATGACCGGGAAGGGGCTGCCCGGATAGGCATCCTGCAGCTTCATGTAGAGCGCGGTGAGATCGCCCATCGCGATCGCGACGAGCCCGGCGGTCACCAGACCCAGGATGTAGCGCCGTCCCGGCGGGACGGCGGACAGCACCAGTATCGACATGGTGACCATCGTCAGCGCGGCGATCGGGTAGATCGCGGTCAGCGCCGTGCGCACGGGGTCGAGCCGGTTGTCGGTGAACACCTCGTTCAGCACCGAGACCCAGACCAACAGGAACAGCGCCGACGCGATGACCGTGCCGTCGAGCAGCTGCCGGACCGCCGACATCCTGCCGGTCGCGGTGCGCAGGACCCACACCACCGCGACGGCCACCGGCAGCGCCAGGAAGCCGACGTCTGCGACGGACGGGAACGGAGGAGCGACCCCGAGGATCACCTGGTGGTACGCCCAGACCAGGCCGCCGATGACCCAGCCCAGGAAGCCGACGGCGATCGCGAGCCACCCGATGCGGATACTGCCCCGGCCGGCGCGCGCCGCCCAGACGGCGCATCCACACGTCAGTCCACTGAACGCAACGAAGCCGACCGAGCTGACGAACGTCGTCACCTGCGGACCGCCCCAACCGGCAAGCAACCAGCAAACAAACACCAGGTAAACCACCATGCCGGCGGCGTAGCTGGGGTTCGCTCTGATCATGCGCATTACATGCAGCTTAGAGTGGTTTTCGGGTGCCAAGAACACTAATTCGCGTAGCGGGTCCAGCAACATCATGCGCCTGCGATAGCCTGCCAAGGATGCGTCTTTTGCTGATTTCCGACACTCATGTGCCGAATCGGGCACGGGACATGCCGGCCGTGGTGTGGGACGCAGTCGATGAGGCCGACGTGGTGCTGCATGCGGGTGACTGGATGGCGCCGGATCTGCTGGACCGCCTGCAGGACCGTGCGCGGTTGCTGGTGGCGTGCTGGGGAAACAATGACGGCGACGAGATGCGTGCGCGGCTGCCCGAACGGGCCGATGTCGTCCTGGGTGGGCTGCGGTTCACCGTCACCCATGAGACGGGTGGCGCTGCCGGGCGTGACGAACGGATGGGCCGCCTCTACCCGGACACTGATGTGCTGGTCTTCGGGCACAGTCACATTCCATGGGACGCGACGGCCTCCACCGGTCTGCGGCTGCTCAATCCGGGCTCACCGACCGACCGTCGGCGCCAGCCCTTCTGCACCTACATGACGGCCTCGGTCGAAGGTGGCGTGCTGACCGACGTCATCCTGCATCGGGTATAGCCGCACAGCAGCTCAACGTGACGGCACCGTGATATCGGCGCGCCGGACAGCTGTGCGTGGCAGGGTCGTAGCCATGGAGCAGAAGCCGCCCACCGCCACCATTGCCGCTGCCAACCTCGCGCACCGCGACGGTCTGCCGTTCGAGGACACCCGGGATTTCGAAGACGCGGACCGCGGGTTTCTCGGCGCCCTCGAACCGTGCGTGGTGACCGACGCGGACGGAAAGGTGGTGTGGGACAACGACTCCTACGGGTTCCTGGCCGGTGACGCGCCGGACAGCGTGCACCCGAGCCTGTGGCGGCAGTCCCAGCTGTGCGCCAAACAGGGGCTCTACGAGGTGGTCCCCGGCATCTACCAGGTACGCGGCCTGGACCTGTCCAACATCAGCTTCATCGAGGGCGACACCGGCATCATCGTCATCGACCCACTGGTATCCACCGAGACCGCGGCCGCGGCGCTGGCGCTCTACCGGACGCACCGCGGTGACCGGCCGGTCAAAGCGGTCATCTACACCCACAGCCACGTCGACCACTTCGGCGGTGTGCTGGGCGTGACGTCCCAGGCCGCCGTCGACGCCGGCGAGGTCGCGATCATCGCCCCGGAGGGATTCACCGAGCACGCCGTCCAGGAGAACGTGTATGCCGGCACGGCGATGGCCCGCCGCGCCTCCTACATGTACGGGGCGGTGCTGGCCCGCGGCCCGCAGGGACAGGTCGGCTGCGGGCTGGGGCAGACGCCGTCACTCGGTGAGGTGGCGCTGATCGTGCCCACGGTGGACATCACGCGGACCGGTGAGACGTACGCCGTCGACGGTGTCGACATCGAGTTCCAGATGGCGCCGGGCACCGAGGCCCCGGCCGAGATGCACTTCTATTTCCCGAAGTTCCGGGCACTGTGCATGGCCGAGAACGCGACCCACAACCTGCACAATCTGCTGACCCTGCGCGGAGCCCTGGTACGCGACCCACACGGCTGGGCCGGCTATCTCACCGAGGCGATCGACGCCTTCTCCGGCCGCACCGACGTGGTGTTCGCCTCGCATCACTGGCCCACCTGGGGGCAGGACAATATCGTCGAATATCTGTCGGTGCAGCGGGATCTGTACGCCTATCTGCACGACCAGACGCTGCGCCAACTCAACCAGGGCTTCACCGGGATCGAGATCGCCGAGACCTTCCAGATGCCCCCCGCCCTGGAGAAGGCCTGGCACACACACGGCTATTACGGGTCGGTGAGCCACAACGTCAAGGCGGTCTACCAGCGCTACATGGGCTGGTTCGACGGCAACCCCGGCCGGCTCTGGCAGCATCCGCCCCAGGAGATCGGCCCGCGCTACGTCGAGGCGATCGGCGGCATCGATCGGGTGGTCGAGCTGGCCAGGTCCGCCTTCGATGACGGTGACTACCGTTGGGCGGCAACGCTGCTCGACCACGTGATCTTCACCGACGAGAACCACACCGGTGCCCGCGACCTGTACGCCGACACGCTGGAGCAACTGGCGTACGGCGCCGAGAACGCGGTGTGGCGCAACTTCTTCCTGTCCGGGGCCACCGAACTGCGGGACGGCAATTTCGGCACCCCCACCCAGACCGCCTCCCCGTCGCTGATGGGCCAGCTCACCCCGGACCAGATGTTCGACGCGCTGGCGATCAACGTCAACGGCCCGCGCGCCTGGAATCTGGACCTCACCATCGATGTGACCTTCGTCGACCTCGGAGCTGATTACCGGCTGACGCTGCGCAACGGTGTGCTGGTGCACCGCAAGACCCCTGCCGATCCGGCCACGGCCACGGCGACCGTCACGTTCGCGACCAAGGCCCGGTTGCTGGCCTTCGCGGCCGGTGACCGCGAGTCGCCGGGGGTGGAGTTCACCGGCGATGCCGAGGCGCTGCCCACGCTGATCGGTGTGCTGGACCAGCCCGACCCGGGGTTCGCGATCATCACGCCCTAGTGGGCGAGCGGAGCGAACTAGGGCATACCGCCGTCGACGCGCAGGATCGAACCACTGGTGTAACTCGACGCGTCGGAGGCGAGAAACAGAGCGGCCCCGATGATTTCGGGTGGATTGCCGAGGCGCTTCAGCGCGAAGTGCTGCGCACCGGCCTGGGTCGCCTCGAGATCCCAGGCGTCGCTGATGTCGGTCAGGAACGGTCCCGGCATCAGGGTGTTCACCCGCACGGTCGGGCCGAACGCCAACGCGAAACCCTCGGTCAGCGCGTTGAGCCCGGCCTTGGAGGCGGCATAGGGCAGGAACGCGGGATCGGGTCTGCGTGAGCCGCTGGTGCTGATGTTGATGATCGACCCGCCGCCGTCGGCGACCATGCGTTCCCCGACCAGCGCCGAAAGCCGGAACGGGCCTTTGAAATTCAGGTTCATCACCGCGTCGAACAGCTTCTCCGACACCGATGTCAGCGACTCGTACAGCGGCGACATACCCGCGTTGTTGATCAGCACGTCGACCTTGCCGAACCGGTCGTAGCAGGCGTCGACCAAGCCGTCGAGCTGATCCCAGCGCCCGACGTGCACCTGATAGGGGAAGGCCGCGCGGCCGGTGGCCGCGGTGATCTGCTCGGCGGTGGCCACGCAGGACTCGTAATTGCGGCTGGCGATGATCACGTCGGCGCCGCACTCGGCCATCGCGAAGGCCATCTCGCGGCCCAGGCCGCGACTGCCACCGGTGATCAGCACCACCCGGTCGGTCAGGTCGAACAGGTTGTCGGCAAAGCCCATCACTGGCTCCTGGCGCTGTCGCGGATGACCCTGTGCACGAAACCCAGTTTCTCGACCACCGGCTGCGGAAGGTCGAAGGGATACAACGGATTCTTGCCCATGGCCGTGTTCACCCGGTTGAAGAACAACGACATCCACTTCCAGTCGGACAACATCCGCTCGATGGGTTCGTCGTCGTAGCACTCCAGCGCCACGATGTCGCGCGGCGCGGTGAAGCGCACCCGGTCGGCGTGCAGCACCATGCCCGCCTCCCGGGCGGTGTCCATGGTGTCGGCGATGTGCAGGTAGTGCGCGAAGCACTCCGCGAAGTCCTCCCACGGATGCATGGTGGCGTACTCGGAGATGAAGGTCGACTCCCAGCCGGCGGGGGCGCCCAGCTTGTAGTGCCGGGTGATCGCCTCGCGGTAGCCGGCCCGCTCGTCGCCGAACAGCCGACGGCATTCGTCGAGATAGATGTCTGCGCCACAACCGTTTTCGACGAGCACGTTCTGGTAGTAGTGGCCCACCTCGTGCCGGAAGTGGCCGAGCATGGTGCGGTACGGCTCACCGAGGCGCACGCGCAGCGACTCCCGGTAGTCGTCCAGGGACTCGACGAGGTCGATCGTGATCACTCCGTTGGCGTGACCGATGGTCACCTTCTCGCCGGTGCTGTAGCTCGACAGCAGGTCGAAGGCCAGGCCGCCGTCGCGGTGCCAGTACGGCTCGATCGGCAACCCGATGTCGGCGAGCTGGAACACCAGCCGGCGCAGCGCCAGGGTGGTCGGCACCAGCTTCTCCCGCGCCAGGGTGTCGTCGGCGTCGGGCTCACGGCGGATCAGCGAGCCGGCCAGGCACCGGCCGCGGTGGCCCGCCTCCTGCTCTTCGCGCGCCAGCCAGTTGCACCCCAGCGTCACGTACTGGTTGCACCGGATCCACCGGATGCCGTCGTGCAGCGCGGTGCCGGCACCGAGCGCAAGCATGGTGCGCGACGGCAGGTGCAGGCCCAGCGCGGTCCCACACTCGGCGCAGCGATCGGCCTCGAACGCGATGAAGCTGTCGCACACCGGGCAGGCGAAGGCACGCACGAGCCATATGGTGTCACGGTGCAACTTCTTCTGGTCCGACATGCGCTGCCGCTGCGGAGTGAGCCCGGTGAGGGGTCCGATCCGCAGCTGTCCGAGGAGGGGCTGGCACAGGCCGCCCGGCTTCCCGATGCGTTGTCGCGATTTCCCGTCACCCGGTTGGTGAGCAGTCCGCAGCGCCGTGCCCAGCAGACCGCAGGGCCGCTGGCCGAGAAGCTCGGGCTGGCCGTCGACGTCGACGAACGCCTCGCCGAGTACGACCGCGACCTGGGGCATTACATTCCGATCGAGCAGATCGCCAAGGAAAACCCCGAGGAGCTGGCGCGACTGATCTCGGGTCATCTGCCCAGCGCGGTCGACGAGAAGGCGTTCCTGGAGCGGGTGCTCGCCGCGGTGGGGGACTTGGTGGCCGCGTCCGACCACGAGGACACCGTGGCCGTGTTCAGCCACGGCGGGGTGATCAATGTCCTGCTGCATCACATCCTGGGCACCGAGCGGTTGTTGTCGTTCCACGTCGACTACGCCTCGGTGACCCGGCTGCTGTCCTCGCGCATCGGCAAGCTCTCGGTCGCCTCGGTCAACGGCACCGAACACGTATGGGATCTGCTGCCGCGAAATACGCAATGGTAGAAAAGCCCGGTGAACTCTCTGGCAGGACTTGATCTCGACGCCCTGGACGCCCACCTGCGCGCGGAGGGCATCGCCCGCGCCGGTGAGTTGCACGCCGAGCTGATCTCCGGCGGCCGCTCCAACCTGACCTTCCGGGTGTTCGATGACGCGTCCAAGTGGGTGCTGCGCCGCCCGCCGCTGCACGGACTGACCCCGTCCGCGCACGATATGGCCCGCGAGTACAAGGTGGTCGCCGGACTGGCCGACACCCCGGTTCCGGTTGCCCGCGCGATCACCATGCGCAATGACGACTCCGTGCTGGGCGCGCCGTTCCAGATGGTCGAGAACGTCGAGGGCAACGTGGTGCGCAGTGCCGAGGAACTCGAGGCGCTCGGTGACGCAGAGGTCATCGAGGGTTGCGTCGATTCGCTCATCAGGGTGCTCGCCGATCTGCATGCCGTCGATCCGCAGGCTGTCGGGCTGGGCGACTTCGGCAGGGCCGACGGCTACCTGGAACGCCAGGTGCGGCGTTGGGGTTCGCAGTGGGACCACGTGCGGCTGCTCGACGATGCCCGCGACGCCGACGTCAAGAGGCTGCATTCCGTTCTGGCGGAACGGATTCCGGCCAGCCCGCGGGCCTCCATCGTGCACGGCGACTACCGCATCGACAACACCATCCTGGACGCGCAGGATCCGACCGTGGTGCGCGCAGTACTGGATTGGGAACTGTCCACCCTCGGCGACCCGCTCTCCGATGCGGCGTTGATGTGCGTCTACCGCAACCCGAACTTCGACGATGTGCTCGGCATGCGGGCCGCATGGACCTCAGAGCTGTTGCCCCCGGCCGATGACCTGGCCCAGCGGTATGCGGTGGCCAGTGGGCAGGAACTGCAGAACTGGGATTTCTACATGGCGCTGGCCTATTTCAAGCTGGCCATCATCGCCGCGGGGATCGATTTCCGTGGCCGCGAGAGCGGCGATGCCCCAGCAGCGGTCGGGGAGGCGGTGGCCCCGTTGATCGCCGAGGGACTCAAGCTCGTCTAGAACGTCCGGCGGGCCGCCTTCAGGTTCTTTCTGGCCGCCAGTCGCAGTTGCACGATGCGCGCCGCCCCGACCATCACCGCGAGCAGCCCGCCGCCCACCGCGGCCAGCAGCAGCGCCACACCCAGTGGCAGCGTCCAGTTCCAGCCCAGGAAATGGAAGGTGCCCGGGTCGGTGTTCTGCGCAATGAAGATCAGCAACACGATCAGGATCAGAAATCCGATGATCAGTGATGTCCAGAGCGCTGCCGCCCTGGTGAATTTGACCGCATCTTCGGGCGGCGGCGGTGGCGGTTCCGCGGCGCCCAGAGGTTGATATGGCTGCTCCGGCTCAGCGGGCAGCGCGTGCGGGTCGGTCGTCATGGTCTTAATAGTGCCCTTTCAAGGGCGATGACAAACCATCTCACGGTGAGTTAAAGCTCGGCATGTCTTGGCGCGGCCCGTTACTGTCGAGAAATTGCCACGCATCTACGCACCAATGGCCGAGGGGACGGTATGCGCCGCATCCGTAAGTTCGTCGTCTTGTGTACCGTTTTGCTCACCCTGTCGGTTGCGGGTTGCGGTAGCTCCAACCCACTCGGCGGTGGTGAGATATCCGGCGACCTGAAATCGATCACGGTCGGCTCCGCCGACTTCACCGAATCGAAGATCATCGCCGAGATCTACGCTCAGGCCCTGGAGGCCAACGACTTCACCATCAAACGGCAGTTCGGCATCGGCAGCCGGGAGACCTACATCCCTGCCGTGCAGGACCATTCCATCGACCTGATCCCGGAGTACACCGGCAACCTGCTGCAGTACTTCGATGCGCAGGCCACCGCAACCACCTCCGATGCCGTGCTGCTGGCACTGTTGAAGGCGCTGCCCGGTGACCTGTCGATCCTGTATCCCTCGCCCGCGGAGGACAAGGACACCCTCGCGGTGTCCGAGGCCATCGCGCGGGAATGGAACCTGAAGTCCATCGCCGATCTGGCCAAACGCTCACCCGAGGTGAAAGTCGGTGGGCCATCGGAGTTTCAGACCCGCCAGACCGGACTGGTGGGGTTGAAGGAGAAGTACGGGCTGGACATCGCGCCCGCCAACTTCGTGGCGATCAGCGACGGCGGCGGCCCCGCCACCGTGCAGGCACTGACCGGCGGCACCGTTACCGCCGCCAACATCTTCAGCACGTCGCCGGCCATCGAGAAGAACAATCTGGTGGTCCTCGAAGATCCCGAGAGCGTGTTCCTGGCGGCGAATGTGGTGCCACTGGTCGCCTCGCAGAAGATGTCGAACACTCTCAAATCCGTGCTCGACGCCGTCAGCGCGAAGCTGACCACCGAAGCGCTGATCCAGCTGAACACGTCGGTCGAGGGCAATGAAGGCGTCGACCCCGACGAAGCGGCCGCAAACTGGATCAGGGACAACGGCTTCGACCAACCACTGCCGGGTAAGTGAGTACGCGATGATCACGTTCACCAACGTCACCAAGAAGTACCCGGACGGCACCGTCGCCGTCGACGACCTGACTCTGGAGGTCCCCGAGGGCACGCTGGCGGCGTTCGTCGGTCCGTCGGGCTGCGGTAAGACGACCTCGATGCGGATGATCAACCGGATGATCGAGCCGACCTCGGGCGTCCTCACCGTCAACGGCGAGGACGTCACCAAGGTCGATCCGGTGAAGTTGCGGCTCGGCATCGGCTACGTGATCCAGAGCGCCGGGCTCATGCCGCACCAGCGGGTCGTCGACAACGTCGCCACAGTGCCCGTACTCAAGGGCGAGTCGCGGCGCAGCGCCCGTAAGGCCGCCCTTGAGGTACTGGAGCGTGTCGGGCTGGATCCCAAACTGGCACAACGTTATCCATCCCAGCTATCGGGTGGGCAGCAGCAGCGCGTCGGGGTGGCCCGCGCGCTGGCCGCCGACCCGCCGATCCTGCTGATGGACGAACCGTTCAGTGCCGTGGATCCGGTGGTGCGGGAGGAGTTGCAGGCCGAAATCCTGCGGCTGCAAAGCGAACTGCGTAAGACCATCGTGTTCGTCACGCACGATATCGACGAGGCGGTCAAGCTCGGCGACAAGGTCGCGGTATTCGGGAGGGGCGGGGTGCTGCAGCAGTTCGCCGACCCGGCCTTCGTGTTGTCCAACCCCGCGAACGAACTGGTATCGGGCTTCGTCGGCGCCGACCGGGGTTACCGCGGACTGCAGTTCTTCAAGGCGACCGGCCTGCCGCTGCACGATATCCGCCAGGTCGCCGAGGACGATATCGACCAGTTGCAGCTGGCCGACGGCGACTGGGCCCTGGTGATCCGCGGCGATGGCAAGCCATTCGCCTGGATCAACGCCGAGGGTGTGCAGGTGCACCGCAACGGAAGCGCGTTGTACGACAGCACCATCGGCGGCGGATCCTTCTTCCGGCCCGACGGCTCGCTGCGACTGGCCCTGGACGCCGCCCTGTCCTCCCCGTCCGGTCTCGGGGTGGCCGTCGACGAGGACGGACGTCTGATCGGGGGCGTGCAGGCCGATGACGTGCTCGCGGCGCTGAAGCAACAGCGCCGGGTCCCGAAGGTCGGGTAGTTGCCGTGAACTATCTGTTGACCCACCTCGACGACGCCTGGACGCTGACGCTGATCCATCTGCGGCTGTCGCTGGTGCCGATCGTGCTCGGGTTGATCATCGCGGTACCCATCGGCGCGGTCATCCAGCGCACCACCCAGCCGCGCCGGGTCGTCACGGTGATCGCCAGCATCGTCTTCACCATCCCGTCGCTGGCGCTGTTCGTGGTGCTGCCGCTGATCATCCCGACCCGCATCCTCGACGAGGCGAACGTCATCGTCGCTCTCACGCTCTACACCACCGCCCTGCTGGTGCGTGCCGTGCCCGAGGCGCTGGACGCGGTGCCCCCGGATGTGCTGGACGCGGCGACCGCGGTCGGCTACCGTCCGCTCACCCGGATCCTCAAAATTGAACTACCGCTGGCCATCCCGGTGCTCATCGCCAGCCTGCGGGTGGTCGCGGTGACCAACATCTCGATGGTGTCGGTCGGTTCGGTGATCGGCATCGGCGGGCTGGGCACCTGGTTCACCGAGGGCTATCAGGCCAACAAGAGCGGCCAGATCATCGCGGGCATCATCGCCATCTTCGTGCTGGCGGTGGTGATCGACACGCTGATCCTGTTGGCGGGCAAGGCGCTAACCCCTTGGGACAGAGGCGCCAGAACCAAGGCAGGTGCACGATGAACTTCCTGCAGGAGGCGCTGTCCTTCATCTTCACGTCGGCGAACTGGACCGGGCCCGCGGGCCTCGGCATCCGGATCGCCGAGCATCTGCAGTACACCGCGATCGCGGTGGTGTTCTCGGTGCTGGTCGCGATCCCGATCGGCCTGATCATCGGGCACACCGGCCGCGGCACCTTCCTGGTCGTCACCGGTGTCAACGCGCTGCGCGCACTGCCCACGCTCGGCGTGCTGCTGCTCGGGGTGCTGCTGTGGGGGCTGGGTCTCATCCCGCCCACGGTGGCACTGATGCTGCTGGGTATCCCGCCGCTGCTGGCGGGCACCTACTCCGGCATCGCGAATGTCGACCGCGCCGTCGTGGATGCGGCCAGGGCGATGGGCATGACGGAGCGCCAGGTGCTGCTGCGCGTCGAGGTCCCCAACGCGCTACCCCTGATCCTCAGCGGCCTGCGCACCGCCACCCTGCAGATCGTGGCCACCGCCACCGTGGCGGCCTACGCCAGCCTCGGCGGGCTGGGGCGCTACCTGATCGACGGCATCAAGGTCCGCGAGTTCTACCTGGCCCTGGTGGGCGCGCTGATGGTGACGTTGCTCGCACTCATCCTCGACGGGGCCCTGGCCCTGGCGGTGTGGCTGTCCCAGCCCGGCGGCGACCGTTTCGGCAGGCAGGCCGATCGGTTACCGCAGCCACTCTTAGATGACGAAGTGGCACTCGAATCATCCAACGCGGGTACGAAGCCGGGGGACGTTCGCATACGGTATGAGGGTGACTGAACCAGCCCCACAATCAGGCACGGGCGCCACGGATGAAACGGCAGGCGCCTGGCCGGCGATCCTGACCTGGCGTGCGCACGATGTACCGCGGATGGAGTCGGTGCGCGTGCAGCTCTCCGGCAACCGAATCAAGGCCTATGGCCGCATCGTCTCGGCCGCCACCCCCTCGGACGCCGCGTTCAGCGCCTCCTATGACCTGGTCACCGATGAGACCGGCGCCACCAAGCGGTTGTCGCTGACGATGACGCTGGCCGAGCGGGAACGCCAGCTGTCCATCGCCCGGGACGAAGAGGGCATGTGGCTGGTGCGCGACCACCAGAACCAGACCAGCCGCGCCGCCTTCGACGGGGCGATGGATGTCGACGTGGTCTTCAGCCCGTTCTTCAACGCGCTGCCCATCCGCCGCACCGGGCTCTACCAGCGCGCGGAGTCACTGGAGGTGCCCGTCGTGTACGTGCGGCTGCCCGAACTGACCGTGGAGCTGGAGACGATCAGCTACAGCAGCACCGGCTCGGCGGGGATCGACCTGAAATCGCCGGTCGCCGAGACCACCATCACCGTGGACGACGACGGCTTCATCCTCGATTACCCCGGACTGGCAACGCGGATCTGATCACCCCGCCCGCCCGGCCCGCCGCGGCGAGCTCTTCGCGCCAGTCCGGCGCCCCGATGGCGATGGCGAGGATGTCGGGCCTGCTGAAACTGTCGTAGCGGATCCGGGCGGCGTGGCCGGCTTCCACCAGATCGGCCACCGAGGCGTTCGCGGCCAGATGTTCGCGTGCCCGGGTGAGCAGCTCGATGCTGCGGTCCAGCCCGGTCAGCAACTGCTCGGAGTTGGCCTCGCACATGGCGCGCACCAGGTCCGGTGCCGTGGCCGCGACCCGGGTGCCGTCCCGGAACGACCCGGCGGCCAGCGCGAAGGCCAGCGGAACCTCGCCGGCGGTCGCCGCCAGCGTCTCGGCCAGCAGGTGCGGCAGATGCGATATCGCCGCGGCGGCGGCGTCGTGCTCATCGGAGCGGGCCGGCACCACGAATGCCCGGCAGTCCAGCGCCAGCTGCATCACCGTCGCCCAGACGTCGGCGTCGACATCGTCGTCCACCGCGACCACCCACGGGGTCCCGGCGAACAGGTCCTTGTCCCCGGCGGACCACCCGGAGTGCGCGGTCCCGGTCATCGGGTGACCGCCGACGAAGCGGGCCCGCAGCCCGGCGGACTCGACCTGCGCCAGCACCGCACCCTTGACGCTGATCACATCGGTCAGTGCGCAGTCCGGGGCGTGGGCGCGGATGTGTTCGAGCATGACGCCCAGTGCGGGCATCGGAACGGCCAGCACGATCAGCGCGTCGGTGTCCGCGGCCCGGGACAGCGCCTCGTCGAGGGCGGTGGTGGCGTCGAACCCGTCGAACTGGGCGGCCTTCACACCGTCCACGGAGCGGTTGTAGCCGAACACCACACGGCCGGCCGCGGCCGCCGCCCGCATCAGCGAGCCGCCGATCAATCCCAGTCCCAGCACGCACACCGGAGTCTCGGTCACGGTTCTAGGTTGGCACACGGTTCAGGCGCCCGGTTGCCGGCCGGTGAATAGGTGGTCAAAGGTCCCGGCCGGGGACTACCGTTAGCGCCCATGGGAGCACAGCGTGCGCCGGCGCAGGAAGCTGCCAACCTGCCAGGCGGATTCGGAGTCGCGGTCGTCCGGGAGGACGGCAAATGGCGGTGTACTCCGTTGCGCAAGGGTGCGCTGAACAGCCTCACGGCCGCCGAGACCGAGTTGCGGGAGCTGCGTAGCGCGGGTGCCGTTTTCGGGCTGCTCGACGTCGACGAGGAATTCTTCGTCATCGTCCGGCCGGCCCCGGCGGGCACGCGGTTGCTGCTCTCGGATGCCACCGCGGCACTGGATTACGACATCGCCGCCGAGGTGCTCGACAAACTGGACTCCGATATCGATGACGAGGACCTCGAGGACGAAGACCCGTTCGAGGAGGGCGACCTCGGGCTGCTGGCCGATGTCGGGCTGCCCGCCGGTGTGCTCGGCGTGATCATCTCCGATGACGAGATGGAGATCGACGAGCAGATCACCGCGATCGCCGAGCGGATGGGCTTCGAGAACGAACTGTCCGCGGTGCTCGACAAACTGGGTCGGTGAAGTCGGATCAGGAGCTGATCCGGCTCGCCCTGGAGGTGGCCCGCGCCGCGCCCGCCGGCGATGTGCCGATCGGTGCGGTGGTGTTCGGGCCGGACGGCACCGAACTGGCGCGTGCCGCCAACGCCCGTGAAGCACTGGGCGATCCGACCGCGCACGCGGAGATCCTGGCGATACGGGAGGCCGCCGCACGGCTCGGTGACGGATGGCGTCTGGAGGGCTGCACGCTGGCGGTCACCGTCGAACCGTGCACCATGTGCGCCGGGGCACTGGTGATGGCGCGGATCGGCCTGCTGGTGTTCGGGGCGTGGGAGCCCAAGACCGGGGCCGTCGGTTCGCTCTGGGATGTGGTGCGCGACCGCCGGCTGGTGCACCGCCCGCAGGTGCGCGGAGGGGTGCTCGCGCAGGAGTGCGCGGCCCCGCTGGAGGAGTTCTTCGCCCGGCAGCGCTGACGCGATTATGGCCAACCGCCAGTCCCCGGTAAGCTGCCACGCGGTGGCGTGTCCGAGCGGCCTAAGGAGCACGCCTCGAAAGCGTGTGACGGGTAACCCCCGTCCGAGGGTTCAAATCCCTCCGCCACCGCCATGGCTCCCCACCGGTACACACCGGTGGGGAGCTTTTCGTTTGCGGAGCTAGGGCTCGAGCGCCTGTTCCACGCGTTGCACCTTCGCGCTGAGCTGGCCGGTGTGCCCGGGGCGGATATCGGCCTTGAGCACCAGGCCGACCCGCGGCGAGACGGCTGCGACGGCGTCCACGGCCTGCTTGACGACGGCCATCACCTCGTCCCATTCACCCTCGATGTTGGTGAACATCGCGTTCGTCTCGTTGGGGAGACCGGATGCCCGCACGATGCGGACGGCTTCGGCCACCGCCCGGTGCACGCCACCGTCCTCATCGGCGGCGGACGGGGTCAGACTGAAGGCAACAAGCATGCTGTCCAGCCTGGCACAGCCGCATCGACGGTCGCTCAGCCCAGCGCGCGTTCGGACACGGGCTTGTTCAACTCCGCGCGGACGGTGCGGGTCAGCTCGTCGGCGAGCACCTCATCGGCGCCGGCTTCGATCCCGTCCAGAACCTGCCGCACGACGTCGGCGGGGTCGGACTTCGGGCTGTCGGAGAACGACGCCATGTCGGTGTCGACGAGCCCGACGTAGACGCCGACCACCTGGACACCACGCGCCGCGAGCTCGAGCCGCATCGAGTCCGTGGCATTCCACATCGCGGCCTTGGATACGCCGTAGCTCGCCCCGACGGGCAGCCACGCCAGCACCGAGGCCACGTTGACGATCGCGCCGGCCTGGTCGGCGATCTGGTCGGCGAACGCCGATGCCAGCGCGAGCGGCCCGAAGAGGTTGGTCTCCAACTCCTCCCGCAGCTTGGTGGAATCCCGGTCCAGTACCGAGGCGCCGCGCACGATGCCGGCGTTGTTGATCAACACGGTGACATCGCGCGCCGCCTCGGCCGCTGCGGCCACCGACCGGGCGTCGGTGACATCGAGGGTCAGTGCGGTGACCCGTGGGTCGGTGGTGTCGATCTGAGCGGTGTCACGCGCGGCGGCGTACACCTTGGCCACCCCGCGATCGAGCAGCTGCGTCACGTAGTGGCGCCCCATCCCGCGATTGGCGCCGGTGACGAGCACGGTCTGGTTGTGCAGTGAGGTCATGTCGTTTCTCCTGGGGGTGTGTGGATGTCTGTCATCGGTCGGCGAGGCTGCGCTGCCACGCCAGGATGACGGGAATGCCGATGAGTTCGAGCGCGGTCGCGCCGACGGTGACCGGATGCGGACGCCCGGCCTGCTTCCATGACCACAGCCGGGCCAGCCCGCCGGCACCGATGGTGGCACCGGCGACCGTGATGGCGTCCGAGCGCTCGATGCGCGACAGCTGCGACCAGATGATCGGTGCGACAGCCAGTTTGAACACGTTGGCATACCGGAGCGCACTGTCGACGGTCGGTGCGACAGCGGGTGAGCCGCCGGGAACCGCAGCTGGGCCCCCGACGATCTCGCGGACCGCGCTTTGCGCCGGCAGGGCGGCCAGCAGCCCCAGTGTCCACTGCAACCTCCGCCTGCTGCTCATCGCAGGAACTCGAGGGCTTGGGCGACGAATTCGTCGTGGAACTGGAAGATGCCGCCGTGCCCGGCGTCCGGGTAGATCTTCAGCTGCGCATTCGGGAGCCGACGGGCCAGATCGTGTGAGTTGCTGGTGGGGACCATCCGGTCATCGTCGCCGTTGGCGACGAACACCGGCTGCCGGATGCCGGAGAGGTCGACGGGCTGCTGAACGCCCCACCCGTGGATGGCTTTCAGCTGGGCACGGAAAGCGAAGGGGGAGATGGACTTGTCACGATCGGCGGTCCGCTCCTTGAGCCGGCCGACGAAGCGCTTGGCTTCCGCCCGGCCGTGCGCCGTTCTGGTGAAGAAGAGATTCTCCTTCGGGTCCTTGCCTGTCAGCAGAGCCCTGGTGGTGTCGCTGATCGTCACTCGCGTCACCTTGTCGATGCCCACACCGCCGGCCGGCCCGGTTCCCGCGAGGATCAGCTTCCGTATCAGTTGCGGCCGCCGAGCAGCGATCTCCTGAGAGACCATGCCGCCCAACGAGAATCCGAGAAGATCGACCTGCTCGAAGCCCAGTGCGCGGATGAATGCGATGGCGTCGTCCGCCATCGCGGCCACCGATGTCGGTGTCTTACCGCGGGAGGCTCCGACGCCCCGATTGTCGAAGGTGATGACGCGGTGCTGCGCGGCGATGCCGTCGACGACGCGCGGATCCCAGTTGTCCAGGACGGCCGCGAGGTGATTGAGGAAGATCACCGGCACGCCTGCTGCGGTGCCGACGTCGCGGTACGCGAACGTCGTGTCACCGACGTCGATCGTCTTGGTCGGGGTATCCCTGTACGTTCGCGCGCTCATCGGTTGGCACCTCTCCATGTATACCGTTCGGTGTACTTCGTTGCCGACGCTACACGCCAGCCGGGGCGATGTAAACCAAGCGGTATACTTCGGTGATGACCGTGACATCTGATGTGCAACCGGCGCCCGGGCGCGGCGGCCGGGGGGCGCGCCAACGGATTCTGGACGCCGCCATCAGGCTCTTCTATCAGGAGGGCATCAACGCCACCGGTGTCGAGCGGCTCGCGGCCGAGGCCAACGTCTCCAAACGCACTCTTTATCAACACTTTCCGAGCAAGACGGCCGTGGTCGAGGAGTATCTGCGCCATATCAGGCAGGGTGTCGGTGATCCCGTCGTACCCGGACCCGCGGCGGCCAACCGCAGCCCGAGGTCACGCATCCTGGCACTGTTCCAGACGCCTCCGGCGGGAGGGCTGATGCGAGGTTGCCCGTTCCACAACGCGGCTGTCGAGGCCGCCGACGGTATGCCCGAGGTGCACGAGATCGTCGAGGCGCACAAGCGCAGCTACATTGACGGGCTCGTCACGCTGGCGCGCGCAGCGGGGGCGGCCAATCCCAAACTGCTCGGCCACCAGCTCGCATTGCTCTTCGAGGGGGCCGCCGCCATGTCGACCTCGCTCAACGACCCCGCACCCTGGACGCACGCCAGGAAGGCCGCCCAGACCCTGCTCGACGCTGCGATCAGTCGCGCTCCGGCGTGACCGCGACGACGACCTTGCCCTTGGCCCGTCCGGACTCGACGTAGGCCAGCGCGTCGTTGGTCTCATCGAACGGGAACACCCTGTCCATCACCGGACGGATGGCGCCCGCATCGATCAGCGTGGTGATCTCCCGCAGCTGCCCACCATCGGCGCGCATGAAGAGGAAGTGGAAGCGGACGCCGAGCCGACGGGCACGCCGTCGCGTCCCCGAGCTGAGTGCCCGCAGCAACAACCGGACGTACCAGGGCGCTCCGATCTGCGCGCCGAAGACGTGATCGGGCGGCCCGGAGATGGAGACCAATGTGCCGCCCGGCTTGAGGATCCGCAGCGACTTCTTCAGCGCGGCGGTGTCCTGGCTGTGCAGCACGACGTCGTAGTCGCTCAGGACGTCTTCGAACTCCGCTGTCCGGTAATCGATCACGATGTCGGCGCCCAGACCCTTGACCAGATCGAAGCTGCCGGGGCTGCACGTGGTCGCGACAGTCGCGCCCAGATGTCTGGCCAACTGGATGGCGATGGTGCCGACACCGCCGGTGCCTGCCTGGATGAAGACCCGTTGGCCCTTCTGCAGGCCGGCGCTCTCGACGAGTGCCTGCCACGCGGTCAGGGCGACCAGTGGTAGCGAGGCGGCCTCGACCATGCCGAGCGCACGGGGCTTTTGGGCGACGTCGCGGTGGTTCATCGCGATCAGCTCGGCGAACGTCCCGATCCGGTCCTTGTCCGGGCGTGCGTACACCTCGTCGCCGGGCGCGAAATCCCGTACCCGGGCGCCCACCCGCCGCACGACGCCGGCCACGTCGTTGCCCGCGATCTGAGGCAGCCGGTAGGGCAGTATCAGTTTGAACTCACCGTCGCGGATCTTGGCGTCCAACAGATTGACCCCGGCGGCGTGGATCTCGACGAGGACGTCGTCGGCGCCGACGACGGGTTCGGGCATCTCCGCTTTGCGGAGGACGCTCTTCTTCGCATAACGGTCGACCGTGAAGGCTTTCATGAGCGGGTGGTCGCCGCAGACAGGACCGCGTCGTTCAGCGGCGTGGGGCTGAGCGCCACCACGAGCTTCTGGACGCGGCTGAGATTGTCGAGAAGGTAGCGGCGTCGCGGATGCCTGGCGGTCAGCGCGCGCTCGACGGCGTTGACCACCTTCTTCGGGTCGGCGGCCAACTTCTGCATACGCCCGAGCAACTGCCGGGTACCGCCCAGATGGGCGGAATACAGTGCGCGGTGCCGGGGGTCGAGTGCGTTCACCATCCGGTCGTGCTCGACGAGGATGTCGCCCCACATGTCGGTGCGGATGGGGCCGGGCTCGATGAGCGACACCGCAATGTGCCACGGCCGCAGTTCTATCCGAAGCGCATCGGCGAGTGACTCGATCGCGTACTTCGACGCGCTGTAGGCACCGGTACCCGGGGTCGTGATCAGCCCGCTGACCGAGGACATGAACACCACCCGGCCGCGAGCGGCCCGGATCTGGGGCAGTACTGCCTTGGTGACCGCTATCTGAGCGGTCACGTTCACCTCGAACTGCCGCGACAGGTCGTCGAGGTGCAGGCCCTCCACCGGTCCGTTCACGATGATGCCCGCATTGTTGACCACACCGTCGAGCGTTTCGGGTAGCTGGTCGGGAAGGGCGGCGATGGCGTCCCGGTCGGTGATGCCGAGGGGTACGGCGTGCACGTGTGGAAGCCGGTCGAGACCCTGCAGGGCGGAATCGGACCGTGCCGTCGCGTACACCTCCCATCCGTGGCCGCTGAGGTGCTCGGTGATCGCGCGGCCGATGCCGCGGCCCGCGCCGGTGACCAGTACAGAGCGCATGTGGTTCTCCCTCTCGTGGGAAATGGGAGAAAGGAGAACCCTCGTCCCTTGTATACCGAATGGTGTACTTGGGACGGTACACGTCGCGGCTGCGACATGTAAACCGATCGGTGTTATTTCTCTGTGCGACGGCGCTGCCGTGCGGCCGGCCGGTGCGCCGCGATGAGTTCTTCGATGTGATGGGCGACCTGTTCCAGGGGTGTGGTCGAACGCGCAGCGCGTGCGAGTATCACCGCGCCTTCCATCGAGGCGACGATGGTCGTCGACAGTGACTGCGCCACGTCCTCGGCGATCCCGTCGCGGATGAGGCGTTCGGCGAGCAGTGTGCCCCACGTGGCGAACACCTCGGCGGCCGCCGCCGCGGCCTCGGGAGCTTCGTCCCCGCTGCAGGCCGCAGCGACGATGGGACAGCCGCCTTCGAACTCCGTGCTCAACAGGACGGTGCCCCACATCCGGGCGAATGCACCCACAGGATCCGGCGTGTCAACAAGGCCGCGTATGGTGCCCGAAAGCTCATCGCCCGCAAAACGTGTTGCGGCAGTGACGAGTTCGGCCTTGCCGCCAGGGAAGTTCAGGTAGATGGACCGCCTGGTGACGCCGCTGGTCTCCAGGATGCGCGCAATCCCGGTACCCGCCACGCCGTGGCGCTGCATCAGGACGGCGGTCGCCGAGGTGAGTCGATCTCGTACACGCATGGTTGCAATATACCAATCGGTTTACTACGGTGACGGGCACAAGTACACCAATCGGTATACCGGACGCGCACCACGACCGGCGTGACGGCCGCGAAAGGCGACATGACCACCAAGACGACGAGCTGGAAAGATGCGCCGACCAGAACGATCGATGTCGACGGCATCACCTACGCGTACCGCGAACTCGGTTCCGGCGCCGGTGTGCCGGTGGTGTTCCTGCACCACCTGATGGCCGTGCTGGATGACTGGGACCCGAAGATCATCGAGGGGATCGCCGCCCGCCACCGCGTCATAGCTTTCGACAATCGCGGAGTCGGCGGGACGGGGTCCACGGTGCCGCCGACGGTCGAGGCGATGGGCGCCGATGCCATCGCGTTCATCCGTGCGCTCGGCCACCGCAAGGTCGACCTGTTCGGGTTCTCGCTGGGCGGGGGCGTCGCCCAGATGGTCGCGCTGCAGGCCCCGGAGCTCGTGCGCCGCATGATCCTGGCGGGTACCGGTCCACGCGGTGGAGGTGGTATCGAACGCATCGCCGTGATCACGGCCATCGCGTACGTCAAGGCAGCTCTGACATTCAGCGATGCCAGGAACTTCCTGTTCTTTCCCCGCACCGGCGAGGGCAAGCGCGCGGCGTCGGAGTACTTCCGCCGACTCGCACAGCGGACGTCTGACCGCGACGAGAAGATCAGGCTCCAGGCCAGGATCGGACAACTCAAGGCGATCCGCCGGGCCGGTCTCAGCGCCCCCGATGATCTGTCCGCCATCACCGCGCCGGTGTTAGTCGCCAACGGTGACCACGATGTCATGGTGGCCAGCAGTCACTCGGCCGACTTGGCGCGTCGACTGCCCAACGCCATGCTGAAGATCTATCCACGGTCCGGCCACGGTGGGATCTTTCAACATCACGAGACCTTCGTGCCCGATGCCATCGCATTCCTGGCCGGCGAATAAAGGAGCCATGCACATGAATTCCCTGTCCGAACCATTGACGCTGCCCTGTGGTCAGGTACTGCCCAACCGGATCATGAAGGCGGCGCTCAGTGAGGCATTGGGCGACCGGAAGAATGCTCCCGACGGGCGCCTGGAGCGGCTCTACTCCAGTTGGAGTCAGGGCGGCTACGGCCTGGTCATCACCGGCAACGTGATGGTCGACCGCAGGCAGCTCGGCGAACCCGGGAACGTCGTGATCGAGGATGATCGCGATCTGGACGCATTGTCGCGGTGGGCCAAGGCCACCAAGGACGGCGGGGTGCCCATCTGGGTCCAGCTCAATCACCCAGGGCGGCAATCGAATCCGCTTGCACTCGGGCACACGCCGGTCGCCCCCAGCGCCGTTGCGTTGACCCTGCCGGGCTCGCCGACACCACGGGCGCTCACCGCTGCGGAGATCGAGGACATCATCAACCGGTTTGCGACGGCGGCCGTGGTGTGTGAGTCGGCGGGTTTCGACGGCGTGCAGATCCATGGGGCGCACGGTTATCTGGTGGCGCAGTTCCTGTCGCCGCTGTCCAACCGGCGTGACGACGAATGGGGTGGCGACCCGCAGCGGCGGATGCGCTTTCTCGTGGAGATCGTGCGCCGCATCAGGTCGCGCGTCTCACCGTCCTTCGCCGTGGGGCTCAAACTGAATTCGGCGGACTTCCAGCGCGGTGGCTTCACCGAGGACGAGTCCCGCGGTGTGCTGGCAGCCCTGGCCGGCGAGGGCCTCGACCTCATCGAGGTCAGCGGTGGAAGCTACGAAACTCCCGCGATGATGGGCAAGGCCGCCGACAGCACCAGGGCGCGGGAGGCGTACTTCCTTGAATACGCCCGCACGGTGCGGGAGATCGTCGGGGATGTCCCGCTTGCCGTCACCGGCGGATTCCGGTCGCGCAGCGCCATGGCGGAGGCGGTCGGTACCGGGGAATGCGATGTCATCGGTCTGGGCAGGCCGACGGTGACGACCACCGACGCGGCCGGTGCGATCCTGCACGGTCGGTCGGAGACTGTGGTGGCCCATCAGGTGCGCGCGGGAATGCGCGGGCTGCTCGGCAGGTTCGTGGATCTGAAGTCACTGGACGGCATTCTCGAACTCAGTTGGCACACAGATCAGCTGCACCGGATCGGGGCCGGCCACGCCCCGGACGTCAACCGGGGCCGGATCGCGACGACGCTGGCGATGCTCCGGCGCAACGGCACCGTCTCGATCGGGCGCAGGCGCGGGATGTAGCTCGCGCGCTATACCGCGACGGTGACGAACCGGGTTGCCGGCAAGGCGGATCCGATCACGGTGCCCTGGGCGGTCCCGTTCGGTGTGCTGATCGGTACCGTCGACCCGGGTACCAGTTCATCGCCGTTGTCGGTGTCACCGGCGAACCAGTCGTTGAACCACTGAGTGGACAGCTGCACGACGGCGGGCGGGTTCTGCGGCCGCGGGAAGCCCGCGAGCAGCGAGGCGACGAACTGCACGACGGGGTTGCCGCCCCGCATCGAGTCCATGTGCACGCCACCGGCGAGCACCACGCCGTTGAACCGGCCGGGCCGGGCCGCGTTCAGATCCGCCTTGAGGTTGCTGTTGGAGTTGAAGGAGTTCGGCGGTGCGCCGATCTCACGGACCGGGATGTAACGGCCGGTGGCGGTTTCGTAAGCCTGCAGCTTGCCCAGCGCGACCACTGCGGCGCTGCCGAGCGGCACGCCGTCCAAGGTGATGACACCGACCAGGTCGTCGGCGTCACCGTTGTCCACGAGGTAACCGGCGACCGCGGCCACCAGCCCGCCGCCGGCCGAATGGCCTGCCAGCCCGAACTTCTCGGGCAGCCGCGCCTCTGCGGGGTCCAGGCCGTAACGGGTGGCGAAGCCCGCGGCCAGCGCGCTGTCGGTCAACGCCTGGCGGTCACCGTCGAACAGGTCGGCGATGGCGGCGGCCAGACCGTCACCGTTGATCCAGCTGTCGTCACCGGCATAGGGATTCGAGGAGATCGTGGGTGTCACCACGATGGCTCCGGTGGATGCGGCGAGGTTGGCCGCGGTGAAGCTGTACATCGGACCGAGCGCGAAGAAGCCGTGTTGCAACACGATCAGCTTCGTCGGCACCACATCCCCCTCGGGGTAGTACCAGTTCGCCTTCACCCGCTGCCCGGTGGACAGCAGAATCGTCGAGTTGCGCACCGTCACAGTGCTGTTCGGGGGCAGCACCGGTGGGCCGGTGACGAGCGCCTCCAGCGCCTGCAACGAGTTGAACGCCAGGGAGGCGATCCCGCCCGTGATTCTGTCCGCCACGCCCTGCAGCCAGCGGATCAGGTTCGGCGGCGAGGCGGCAGCGGCCTGCACCGGGGCGGCGGCCTCGGGTGCGGCCAGCGCCAGGGACACGTTCGGCTGCGCGGTGATCCTCGCGACGGCGGCCGCGCCGCCGGAGCTGATGTCGGTCACCGCGGGCGTCGCGACACCGGGGACGGTCTCCACCGTCTCGGCGGCGACCGTCGCCGATCGCTCGGGTGCGCTCGCGGTCACCGGTGCGGAGTGCGGTTTGAGCGCCGTCACGGCCGTGGTCCGCGCGGTGAGGTTGCGCTTCTTTTTCTTCGGGGTGTCGCCGACGGCGTCGTCCACGGGTTTCCCGGTTGCCTCGGCCTCGGGTTCCGCTGTCGCCTTGGGTTCGGTGTCGGTGTCGGTGTCGGTATCCGTGTCAGCGGGGCTGTCGGTCTGGGTGCCGCCCGCCGAGGACGACGAACCGGGCTCCGAGCCCGAACCGGTGCCCGACGTCGAGTCATCGGCTGCCGCGACGCCGGCGCCTGCCAGCACCGCCGCCGACACTCCGGCCGACAGCAGCCCAGCACTTACCCACACCGAAAGGCGTTCCATGAATTCCCCTGACATTGGCACCTGGATCCCTCCGAATATTGACAGGGGCGAAAGCTTTATGGGGGGTTTTGACCGACCGCCATACTCAGGTACTGACGAAGGGAAATACCTATGAAGGCTGTCAGTTGTCTGTCCGGCGAACTGTCCGTGGTCGAGATGCCCACACCGCAGCCCGCCCGCGGGCAGTTGCTGCTCGACGTGCGGCGATGCGGTATCTGCGGGTCCGATCTGCACGCCAAGGACCACGCCGATGAGCTCACCGAGGTGATGGACGCGGTCGGATACCCCGATTTCATGCGTGGGGACACCCCGACTGTCCTGGGCCACGAATTCTGCGGGGAGGTGGCCGAGCGCGGCCGCGGGGTCGCCAAGGAGTTCAAGGTCGGCACCACGGTGGTGTCCTTTCCGCTGCTGCGGGCAAACGGCGGAGTGCATCTGACCGGGCTGTCGCCGCTGGCGCCGGGCGGCTATGCCGAACAGGTACTCGGTGAGGCCGCCATGAGTTTCGTGGTGCCCAACGGCCTGGATGTCGACACCGCCGCACTCACCGAACCGATGGCGGTGGCGCTGCATGCCGTCCGGCGCAGCGATATCGGACGCCGGGACACCGCGATCGTGATCGGCTGCGGACCGGTCGGGCTGGCCGTCATCTGTCACCTCAAGGCTCAGGGTGTGGCCACCATCGTCGCCAGCGACTACTCGCCGACCCGCCGCGCGCTTGCTACCCGGTGCGGCGCCCATGTGGTGGTCGATCCGGCGCACGACTCGCCCTATGACCGGGTCGCCGCGCAGAAGGGCGTCATCACCGCGGCCCCCGATCTCTACGAACTCGGCATGGGCTCGATGGAGAAGCTGCGCAAGGTGCCGGGCTGGGCGCACCTCTACCGGATCGCGGACAAGCTGGGCGCGGCCGGACCGAAGAGCCCGGTGATCTTCGAGTGCGTCGGGGTGCCGGGCATGATTGACGGCGCCATCGCCGCCGCACCCGTGGCCAGCAGGGTGATCGTGGTCGGGGTCTGCATGGGCGACGACCGGCTACGCCCGGCGATGGCGAACGGCAAGGAGATCGACCTGCGGTTCGTCTTCGCCTACACCCCGCTGGAATTCCGGGACACCCTCTACCTGCTGGCCGACGGCAAGGTCGATGCGTCGGCTCTGGTCACCGGCACCGTCGGCCTGGACGGGGTGGCCGCAGCGTTCCAAGCGCTCGGGGATCCGGAATCGCAGGCCAAGATCCTGATTGATCCGCGTAGCCCGGCCGTCGAACCTGGTTCGCCTGTCGCTTGAAACCCGTTCACCAGCAGTTCTTTTCGTCGGTGACATTGGTCAAACACGGGGCGCGTCAACTGCGTTGGCGCGTGACGTGTGCGACAGTTGGGAAACTATGGGTAGCAACGTGACATGGCGTGACCCGCTGTCGTTGTCGTTCGAGGTGCACCGCCGGGTGTTGCTGGCCCGGCTGCGGCGCCGCCAGCGGCGTCAGGCCGCCGCTGCACCGCGGTCGCGGCTGTCCTGACCGGGCTTCTCCGACCGGGCCGGTGACTGCGCGGTCTTGGGTCCGGTCCGGTTGCCGCCGAACGCACTTCGCGGTCCGTCGCGCAGGGTGACGACGGGGGCGCCGGGGCTCTTCTTGACCGTCGGCGACGTCTCCAGTTCGTCGTCGTCGTCGGAGGACGCCTCATCCCCGAGGGTGGTTTCGACGTCCACGTCGGGCTCGGGCGTCGTTGCTGAGGTTGCCGTTTGCGTGGTGGCCGCACCGGTGGCGGCCGGCGCCATCGCAGGTGTGACCGGGTGGCGCTTGACGCCCAGCAGGTTCTCCAGGCCTTCACGTACCGCTCCGGGTACCGCGTTCAGTGCTTCGATGATCTTGTGCGGCGGGGTGAACAGCGAGAAAGGTGTGCGCACTTCGGGGTTCAGGTTCAGCCGGTCGGTGTAGCCCATGTCGATGATGACCCGCAGCAGCGGCTCGACGAGACCCAGCAGTCGCTCCGCCGGGACCGACACACCCAGGTGGTAGGCGATGTCGCGCAGCGGGCCGAGCAGCGGCAGACGCGACGCCGGCACCAAGATGTAGGTGTCGGTGCCGCCGGTGACGAGGTCGGTCACGGTTTTCACGTGGTTGGCCGGGTCGGTCGGGTCCACCGCGTCGTACCACTTGTCGACGTGCGCGTACTCGTGTCCCAGCACGGCGTTCAGGATCGCCACCGGATTGAAGTAGGCCGGAAAGTCACCCCACAGGTCGTACTCGTTGACGATGTAGGTGGTGTTGTACTGCGAGGGTTGTCCCGGCCCCATCGCGGACACCACGTTGGGGATGGACAGCCCGGGGAACCGCCCGAAGATGCCGCCGTTCGGCACGAACGGGGTGGCGATCTGCAGGAAGCTGATGTCCTGCTCGGGCGGATTCGCCGAGGCCACCACGTCCCGCTTGAGCTGTTCGACGAGCAGGGCGCCCAGCGAGTATCCGGCGACGAGCACCTTGCCCGAGGTGGTGAGCAAGTTCTGGTGCAAGACCGGCATGCCGACGCGCAGACTGCGGTCGAGGTTCAGCGACGCCGGATACTCGGTGGCGATATAGCTGTCGCCGACCGGGACGACGGTGTTGCTGAGCTTGGCCGGCAGTCGCTCCGACAGCGGGTCGCTGCTGCCGCCGATCCCGATGACGGTGCTGACCAGCCCGACCAGCGGGCGGAATCCGCTGACCCCGATGGCCTGACCGCAGACCAGCGCGATCGAAACCACGACGGCGAACAAGGCCGTCGTGAGTGTTCTGAACCGTGATCCGGCCATGTGTGCCCCCTCGACGAACAGGACCGTACCCCGGTATTACAGCTCGCAGAGGAGATTTGCCGCGTTCGCATCCGCGGGCGATTAGAGTCAGCCCGCATGAAGGTCTTACGGGGAATTGTCGCGGCGGCCGCGGTCGCGGCGGGCTTCGGCGGAATTGCCACGACGGCAGCCCCGGCGGCGGGAGCCGATGTGGTGGCATATCTGGTCAACGTGCACGTGCGGCCCGGGTACAACTTCCCCAACGGTGATGTGGCGATCGCCTACGGCCAGACGATCTGCGACCGGGTCGCGGCCAAAATGCCCTACCCGCAGTTGGTCGACCAGCTCAAGGTCGATTTCCACACCACCGACTACTACCAGGCCGGGTACCTGGTCAATCAGGCGATCAACGAGCTGTGCCCGGCGCAGATCTGGCAGCTGCGCGAATCGGCTGCCGGGTACACCGGCTGACACGAGAACGGCGGCACCCCCGGACAAGGATGCCGCCGCCGCTCGTCTGCTGCCCGATCAGGGGCAGGTGACCTCGATCTCGAACGGCTTGTTCACCGGTGTCATCGGGTTGGCCATGTCGATACCGGTGGCGGTGCCGGTGATCTTGTAGGTGTTGCCGTCCTTTTCGGCCTTCGCCTCGCCACCCGCGCCGGCGGCGTAGCCGAGGGTCACACCGTTGACGTTGCCCAGGCCGATGGAGGTGACGGTGGGGGCGTCGCCCTCGCTGACGACGGCGGCGATGCCGGTGGTGGCCTCACCGATGGCGATGTTCACGTTGCCGCCCATGGCGGCGCACACGATGCTGCCGTTGACGGTCTTCTCCTGGCCGTCGATGACGACCCTGGTGGTGCCCGACCCGGTGGCGGCGGTGGGCGATTCGGCGGCCGACGTCTCCGAGGCCGAGGATGCGGCAGCGCTCGTCTCCGAGGCGCTGGTTGCAGAAGAGGACTTGTCGTCCGAGGAACAGCCGGACAAGCCGGCGATGAGGAGAGCCGCACCACTCACGGCAACTACGAAGCCACGCTTCACCACTGATCTCCTTAGGTTGTGCGACCAATCAAGATCGCCGGATGAACCTCAGCAGTATGTGCGCCGCCGGACGCATAATCATCAGATTGCGCGAAAATCTTGTCTGACCGCGACAGATCAGCACGACACCCGCAGGGTGAACTTCCCGTCGGTGGTGAAACTGGCGGCGTCGGTGCGAAAGCCCGTCGCCGTTCCTGAGATCACGAAGGTCGGGCCCGCCATGGTGACCTCGGCCGCCGCCTCACCCAGGCCCGCGTTGTAGTTGCCGGTGAATCCGGCCAGGTCACGGATGCCGACGGACTCGGCGGTGAGGTCGTCGCCGCCCGAGACCAGCGCCGTCGTCCCCGACGTCTCGTTGCCGGTGGTGATGGCGGTCTGGAAGCCCATCGACGAACACTGCACCTCGTGGGTGGTGCCGCCGTCGCGGCCGTCGACGGTGATCTGGGCGGTGCCCGCCGCGAGCACTCCGTCGGGCAGTGGGGCGGCCTTGGGCTCCGACGAGCAGGCCGCGCAGATCGCCATAGCACCCACGATCAGGGCCAACGCTCCGATTCTCATGCACCGAATGTACGGCCGGAGTGGGGCGGGCCACTGTGTCTTTGTGGAATGTCGACTTGGTTGAATGTCCAGGTGAGTGCGCAGTTCTTCGAGGTACAGGCCGGTCTACCCGGGCGGTCGGGGCGGGTCGGCACCATCCACACACCCCATGGCGATATCCAGACCCCGGCGTTCATCGCGGTCGGCACGGCGGCCACCGTCAAGGCGGTGCTGCCGGAGACCATGAAAGAGCTTGGTGCGCAGGCGGTTCTGTCCAACGCCTACCATCTCTATCTGCAGCCGGGCCCCGATGTGGTGGATGAGGCCGGGGGCCTGGGCGCCTTCATGAACTGGCCGGGCCCGACCTTCACCGACAGCGGCGGCTTCCAGGTGATGTCCCTGGGCGTGGGGTTCAAGAAGGTGCTTTCGATGGACACCACCCGGGTGCAGGCCGACGATGTGATCGCCGATGGCAAGGAACGCCTCGCCCACGTCGACGAGGACGGGGTGACGTTCCGCTCGCACCGGGACGGGTCCTCGCACCGGTTCACCCCCGAGGTGTCGATCGGCATCCAGCATCAGCTCGGCGCGGACATCATCTTCGCCTTCGATGAGCTGACCACGCTGGTCAATACCCGCAGCTACCAGGAACAGTCGGTGCGGCGTACCCATGACTGGGCGGTGCGCTGTGTGGCCGAGCATCGCCGGCTCACCGAGGTGCGCCATGACAAGCCGTATCAGGCGCTGTTCGGGGTGGTGCAGGGTGCGCAGTACGAGGACCTGCGCCGCCAGGCCGCCCGCGGACTGGCCGATATCGGTTTCGACGGCTTCGGTATCGGTGGCGCCTTGGAGAAGCAGAACCTGGCCACCATCGTCGGGTGGGTGACCGATGAGCTGCCCGACGACAAGCCGCGCCACTTGCTCGGCATCAGTGAGCCCGACGATCTGTTCGCCGCGGTCGCCGCCGGCGCGGACACCTTCGACTGTGTGTCCCCGTCCCGGGTGGCACGGAACGCGGCGGTGTACTCGGCGACCGGACGGTTCAACATCACCGGGGCGCGGTTCAAGCGCGATTTCACCCCCATCGACGCCGAATGTGACTGCTACACCTGCGCGAACTACACCAGGGCCTATATCCATCACCTGTTCAAGGCCAAGGAGATGCTGTCCTCGACGTTGTGCACGATCCACAACGAGCGCTTCACGGTTCGCCTGGTCGACCGGATCCGGCAGTCGATCCTCGACGGTCGCTTCGATGAGCTGCAGGCAGACGTCCTGGGCCGGTATTACGGCAGATCCCGGGCTTCTTAGACATTTGTACAATAACGGCATGACAAAGGACGGGGCGAGCGAAGCGACGGGGGATGGCACTGCGGACCCGCAGATGCTGCTGTTCCAGATGCTCGACCCCGCCAACCGGGCGAACCCCTATCCGCTGTTCGCGCAGATCCGCGAACTCGGACCGCTGCTCATGCCGGAATCCAACATGACGGTGTTCTCGTCCTTCGCCGACTGCGATGAGGTGCTCCGGCATCCCGATTCGTGCAGCGACAGCATGAAATCCTCTGTCGTGCAACGCCATCTGGCGTCCGGCGCGATGCCCCCACGGGGGAACACGCCCGGCTTTTTGTTCCTGGACCCGCCGGATCACACCAGGCTGCGCAAGCTGGCGCAGCAGGCATTCGCGCCGCGGGTGGTGCGGGCGCTGGAACCCGAGATCGCCGCAATGGTCGACAGCCTGCTGGACCCAATGGCCGACGCCGGCTCGGCCGACCTCATCTCCGATCTGGCCTACCCGCTGCCGGTGGCCGTGATCTGCCGGCTGCTCGGTGTTCCGGTCGAGGACGAATCACAGTTCAGCAGTGCCGCGGCACTCGTGGCGCAGGCGCTGGACCCGATCATGTCGATCACCGGTGCTCCCGACCCCGAGGCCGACGCCCGCCTCGAGGCCGGCGCGTGGCTGCGCGAGTACCTGGGTGAACTGGTCGAGCAGCGGCGCGCGGACCCGCAGGAGGATCTGATCTCGGCGCTGATCGCCGCCGAAGAGGGCGGCGACCAGCTGACCGCGGACGAGATCGTGGCGACCTGCAACCTGCTGCTCATCGCCGGTCACGAGACGACGGTCAACCTGATTGCCAATGCGGCACAGGAGATGTTGCGCACGCCGGCGCACTGGTCGGCCCTGGCGGCCGATCCCGAACTGGCGGGCGCGATCGTGGAGGAGACGTTGCGGTTCGATCCGCCGGTGCAGCTGGTGATGCGGATCGCCGGGGCGGACATGCGCATCGGCGATATCGACATTGCCGCGGGCGACACCATGTTGCTGCTGCTCGCGGCCGCCCAGCGCGATCCCGCCATGTACGACGCACCGGATGTGTTCCGGCCGGGACGGGACGCGACGCGGCATCTGTCCTTCGGGCTCGGCCCGCACTTCTGTCTGGGTGCGCCGCTGGCCCGGCTGGAGGCCAGGGTGGCGCTCTCCAAGCTCACCGCGCGATTCCTGCGGGCGCGGTCGGCCGGCGATCCGGCGTACAAGCCGAATGTCACCCTGCGCGGTCTCGCTACGCTTTCAGTCGACTTATGAGCATTTTGGGGTGTATTTCGTCGTAACATCGGCGAATCAGCGGTGATTCCGCACTAGGGTGGGCCCATGCGGATTCTTCTTGTGGGTGCCGGCGGTGTCGGTTCGGCGTTCTGCGCGATTGCGGCGCGACGCGAGTTCTTCGAGCGGATCGTGGTGGCCGACTACGACGGCGCCCGTGCCGAGCAGGCGGCCGCTGCCGTCGGCGACACCCGTTTCACCGCCGCCCAGGTGGACGCCACCTCGGCCGATGCCGTCGCGGCCCTCGTCCGCGAACACGGCATCACCCACGTGATGAACGCCGTCGACCCCCGGTTCGTGATGCCGATCTTCGACGGCGCCCTCGCCGGCGGTGCCGACTACCTCGACATGGCGATGAGCCTGTCGGTGCGCCACCCCGACAAGCCCTACGAGCTGACCGGCGTGAAACTGGGCGACGAGCAGTTCGCCGTGGAGAAACAGTGGGAGGCCGCCGGACGGCTCGCGCTGGTCGGTATCGGCGTGGAACCCGGGCTGTCGGACGTGTTCGCCCGGTACGCCGCCGATCACCTGTTCGGCGAGATCGACGAACTCGGCACCCGCGACGGGTCCAACCTCACCGTCGACGGCTACGAGTTCGCGCCGTCGTTCTCGATCTGGACGACCATCGAGGAATGCCTCAACCCGCCGGTGATCTGGGAGGCCGACCGCGGCTGGTTCGTCACCGAACCCTTCAGCGAACCCGAGGTTTTCGACTTCCCGGACGGTATCGGGCCGGTGGAGTGCGTGAACGTCGAGCACGAAGAGGTGCTGTTGATGCCGCGCTGGGTGGACTGCAAGCGGGCCACCTTCAAGTACGGACTGGGTGAGGAGTTCATCGACGTCCTCAAGACACTGCACAAGCTGGGACTGGACCGCACCGAGAAAGTGAAGGTCGGCGGCGTCGAGGTGAGCCCGCGCGATGTGGTGGCGGCCTGCCTGCCCAATCCGGCCACCCTGGGTCCGAGGATGACGGGCAAGACCTGTGCCGGTCTGTGGGTGACCGGCACCGGCAAGGACGGGCAGCCGCGGTCGACCTACCTGTACCACGTGGTCGACAACGAATGGTCGATGGCCGAGTACGGGCACCAGTGCGTGGTGTGGCAGACCGCGGTCAATCCCGTTGTGGCGCTCGAACTTCTGGCCAACGGAAGCTGGAGCGGGGCCGGGGTGCTCGGGCCGGAGGCCTTCGACGCGGTGCCGTTTCTGGAACTGCTGACGGCCTACGGCTCCCCGTGGGGGATCAAGGAGCTCTGAAGGTGGTCGCCGCCGCCCCGCCGATCGCCACTGCGGCGCACACGGCGGTGGCCGGCCAGCCGAACCAGCCGACCGCCGCGGCGCCGAACGCGGTGCCCAGGCTGCCACCAACGAAGTACACCACCATGTAGGCACCGTTGAACCGGGCGGGCGCATCGGGTTCGATGGCCAGCACCGTGCTCTGATTGGCAACTTGGGCCGCGAACAGGCCGGCATCGAAGAGTGCGAGGCAGATCAGCGTCACGACGGTGCTGTGCAGCGTCGGCGCCAACACGGCGGCTGAGCCCGCGGCCACGGCCAGTCCGATCAGGATGACAGTGCGCGCCCCGACGCGGTCGGTCAACGCCCCGGCCACCCAAGTGGTGGCAATACCGAGCAGGCCGGCCAGCGCGAAGAGTCCGATCGTATCGGCGGAGTACCCGAACGGTGGTTGTGCCAAAGCGACCGCCACCCCGGACCACACCGTGCAGAACGCGAAGAACCACAGTGCGCCGCGACCGGCGGCCCACCGCAACACGGGATGCCGTCGGTAGAGGCCAGGCAGTGCCCGTAACGCGTCAAGGTAACCGGGACGGATGTGGCCGCGGTCTCCCGGAAGGGCGAGCAGCGCCAGTCCGGCCATTACCGCGCACACTGTGGCGACAATCAGAAGCATTGCTCTCCAGCCGATCTGGTCGGATAGCCAGCCGCCCATGACTCGGCCGCCGAGGATGCCTGCCGAGATCCCCGCCGTGACGATGCCCAGCGTGGTGGCGCGTCGACGCATGGTGGCGAAGCGTCCGGCGATCGAACTCAATTGGGCCCCGACCGTCGACGTTGCGCCGATCACGCCGACCGCCAAGCCGAGCAGCCACGGTGTGGTGGCCGTCGCGTTGATACCGAGGGCAATGCTGAGCACCGCGAACTGCACCGCCAGAAGGTGTTTCGGGGAGTATCGATCCACGAGTGGCACCAGGGTGGCCAGGCCGAGGAGGTAACCGACCGGCCCGCATGCCAGCGCGGCTCCGGCCGTTGCGACGGGCGTATCGACGTCGCGGGCGACATCGGCGATTGCCGGCTGCAGCGGATAGATGGTCGCTGTGCCCACCGCGGCGGCAACGGCCATGAAGGTTATCGTCTTCGCGCTCAGAACGGTGGTGGATTCTGTTGACAGGACTCGTGTTTGCACAGGTCCGACGCTAGGCAGCCGATGATCTGATTGCTGGCGGCATTTCGACACGGTAGTGCGGTAGCGTCGGACACATGCCGATCGAGCTCACCGCCGAGCAGGCCGCCGCGCGGCTGCAGGCGACCGACACATTGGGAATTCCACTGGGGCCCGGCCAGCCGCCGGCGTTCCTGGCGGCGCTGGGCGAGCGCGACGACTGGACCGATCTGCGGGTCTACGGTGCGCTGCTCTCGGTGATGACCGAACTCTTCACCCGCAAGGGCGTGCACTACCTGTCCGGGTTCTACGGGCCGTTGGACCGGGGTCTGCGCGACAGCGGCGCCGACGTCGAGTTCACGCCCGCCGACTTCCGGCGCTTCGGACCGCTGCTGCGGCGGCAGTCACCGCGGGTGATGACCACGGTGACGGCACCGCCGGACGCCGACGGCTGGTGCTCGCTGTCGCTGCACGCCGGCGGCACCATCGACGAATTGCGCCGCGCCGGAGCGGATCCCGACCGGGTGCTCATCGTCGAGGCCTCCGACGCGTTCCCGCGCACCTACGGAATGGGCGATCAGCACCGCCACGCCCTGCACGTCGACGAGATCGACATCCTGGTGCGGTCCTCGGAGGCGCCGCTCGCGCTGCCGGGTGGTGACACGCCGCCCAGCGATGTCGACCGGGCCATCGCCGAGAACGCGGTCGCTTACATGCCGTCGGGGGTGACCCTGCAGACCGGCATCGGCTCCATTCCCAACCAGATCGCCACCCTGCTCGCCGAGGGGGACGGCGGCGAATTCGGATTGCACAGCGAGATGTTCACCGACGGCTGCATGCGCCTGCACCGGGCGGGCAAGATCGCCAACGCCCACAAGGGCCAGTTCGACGGCGTCAGCGTGACGACTTTCGCGTTCGGGTCGGCCGAACTCTACGAATGGCTGGACGGTAATCGGGAGGTGGCCTTCCTGCCCGTGGAGGTGGTGAACGCCCCCGAGGTGATCGCCGAGAACGACCGGATGGTCACCATCAACGGTGCGCTGGGCATCGACATCCACGGGCAGGTGGTCGCCGACACCATCAATGGCGGTCAGTTCAGTGGCATCGGCGGGGCCGAAGATTTCGTGGCCGGCGCCGGCCTCGAGCTGTCCGACCGCTCACTCATCTGCCTGCCATCGACGTACATGAAGGACGGTGAACTGCGCTCGCGCATCGTGCCGTGGTTCGGACCCGGAGCGGTGATCACCACACCGCGCCATCATGTGGACGTGATCGTCACCGAACACGGCACCGCCGAACTGGAGGGCCTGACGGTCCGCGAGCGGGGCGAGGCGCTCGCCGCCATCGCGGATCCGCAGTTCCGCGACGGCCTGCTGGAGGCCGCCCACCGGGCAGCCAAGGGCCGGTCTCCGGTCGCAGACCGCACCATCCTCTTGTAACTAACAAAATGTAAGTTATGGTCGTCGGATGGGAGACGACGCGCGGCGCTTCGTGGTCATCGGCGGCGGGCTGGCCGGGCTGGCCTCGGCGGTCTGGCTGGCCGAAGCCGGCCGCACCGTGACACTGCTGGAACGGCGCGGCAGCCTGGGCGGCCGTACCCATGCGATGCGCGCCGAGGCCGTCGACGATATTCCCGACAACGGCCAGCACGTCATCGCCAGCGGATATCAGCACCTCTACCGGTATCTGACCAGCGTCGGCACCCGCGAACACATCGCGTTCCCGAAATCCTCCACGCTGCGCTGGCCCGACGGGCGCAAGGTCACCATGCACACCACCGGAATCGGCGCGATCCGCACCCTGTTCGGCGTGCACCCGGATGCGAGCTGGCCAGACCGGCTGCGCGCCGCGCGGGCCACCATGCTGCTGGGGTGGCAGGCGCTGCGGCCACCGGCCGACCTCGCCGACATCTCCACCGAGCAGTGGTTCGACCGGGTCGGGATGCCCGCGCCGGCGCGGGAAGCGTTGTGGGACTGGCTGGCTCTGGGAATCGCCGCCGAACCGGTCGCGCAGGAGTCGGCGAAGGTCTTCGCGAACGTGCTCGGCACCGGTATCCGGCTCGGCATCAAACACCGCACCCCGGTCACCATCGGTTACCCCACCGTCGACCTGGACACCCTCTACATCGACGGGGCCCTGAAGGTGTTCGAGGAGCACGGCGTCGACGTGCGCTACCGGGCGGTGGCGCGGCGCATCGTCATCAGCGATGGCCGGGTGACCGGTGTGCTGCTGGCCGACGGCACCGAGATCCCCGCGGACGCCGTGGTGTGCGCGGTACCGAACGGCAGTATCGCCGGCCTGCTCGACGATCTGCCCGAACACCCGGAAATCTACGCCGCGGCAGACAAACTGGGCTACACACCCATCGTCAGTACGAACCTGTACCTGGACCGGCCGTTGGGCACCGAGTCCGCCTTCGAGGGCCTGATCGGCGGCACCGGCGTCATCGACGAGGTCTTCGACCGGCAGATCATGCACGGCCGCAGCACCGAACGGTCATGGCTGTACTGCCTGACCACCAGCGGCGCCTACGCGCAGATCCACAAGAGCAACGACGAGATCGTCGAGGAGCAGCTGTCCTTGCTGCGCCGCTACTACCCGGCCGCCGCGCAGGCGAAAGTGCTTGAGGCGCAGGTGGTCAAGATGCCGCGGGCCACCTTCTCCCAGGTCGTCGGCACCGATTCGCTGCGGCCACCGCAACGCACCTCGGTGCCCTCGCTGGTGCTGGCCGGGGACTGGACCGCCACCGACTGGTCGGCCACCATGGAAAGCGCCGTGCAGAGCGCGGCCAAAGCCGTCGACCTGTTACTGGCATGACGCGCCGCCGTCTCAGCGGTGCCGACCGCCGGGCCCAGCTGCTCGACGTGGCCCGCGATATCGTCGCCGCCGACGGTTACCCGGCGCTCACCATCGACCGGGTCGCCGGCGAGTCCGGGGTCACCAGAGCGGTGGTCTATCAACACTTCACCGATCTGGCCGGACTGATGACCGCGCTGCTGGACCGCGAATCCGCGGTGGCCTTCGCCGGGATCGGCAGCGTGCAGGACGTGCGCGATATCGACGAACTGGGCCGCGGCATCCTGGCCTATCTCCATGCTGCCCCCACCAGTTGGCGCATCATCCTGCGGCCGCCCGACGGTGCACCTGCGGAAGTGCGGGTACGCATCGAACTGGGCCGCACCTACGCCAGGACGGTGGCCGCCCGGCACTTGCGGATCGACCCGGACAGCACGGCGGCACGAATCCTGTTGGCCGCCATCGAGGAACTGGCCCGGCTACATCTGGAGGATCCGGCTGCGCACCCCGAGGCGGAGATGCTGACCTACCTCGGATCGTTGGTGGACTGGGCCGCGGGCGTCACAGCGGATTGAGAATCCGGTCCAGGAACTGCCGGGTGCGCTCCTCCTTGGGATTCCCGATGACCTCGTCGGGCGTGCCCTGCTCCAGGATGACGCCCTTGTCGGTGAACAGCACCTGATTGGAAACCTGTCGGGCGAACTGGATTTCGTGGGTGACGACCACCAGTGTCCACCCTTCGACGGCCAGGTCCTTGATGACCGAGAGCACCTCGCCCACGAGCTCCGGGTCCAGGGCCGAGGTCGGCTCGTCGAAGAGCACCAGCTTGGGCTTCAACGCGAGCGCCCGCGCGATACCCACCCGCTGCTGCTGCCCGCCGGACAGCTGGAACGGGTACTGATCCTGCTTCTCGGCCAGCCCCACCTGCTCGAGCAACGCGACGGCGTCGGCGACGGCCTCCTCCTTGGGACGCTTCTGCACGATCACCGGGCCCTCGATGATGTTCTCCAGCACCGTTTTGTGCGGGAACAGGTTGTGGCCCTGGAACACGAAACCGCTACGGGACTGGAACCGGCGCACCTCGGGTTTCGGTGTCGGCGTGGCGAAGTCGATCTCGACATCGTCGACCCGGATCACCCCGGCGTCGGCCCGGTCCAGCGCGTTGAGGGTGCGCAGCAGGGTCGTCTTGCCCGAGCCCGACGGCCCGATGATCGCCGTCGCGGTGCCGGTGGCCACCTTGAAGGACACCCCGCGCAGCACCTTGTTGTCGCCGAACGCCTTCTCCACACCCTGGGCCTCGACCCGATATTCGGTCATCTCGCCACGTACCTTTCCAGTCGGTGCTCCACTCTGGCCTGCCCGAAGGACAACACCAGGCAGATCACCCAGTAGTAGATCGCCGCCGTGCCGTACAGGGCGAAGAACTCGAACGTCGGCGCCGCGACGATCTGAGCCTGCCGCAGCAGCTCGGTCACCAGGATCGTCGACGCCAGCGACGTGTCCTTGACCAGCGAGATCAACGTGTTGGACAGCGGCGGGACCGCGACCCGGGTGGCCTGCGGCAGGATGATGCGCCGCAACGCGCCAGTGTAGTTGTAGCCGATGGTCTCGGCGGCCTCCCACTGACCCTTGGGCACACTCTGGATCGCCGAGCGGATGATCTCGGCCGCATAGCCACCGACGTTGAGGCTGAACGCGATGACCGCCGCAGGGAACGGGTCGATCTTCACCCCGAATTCCGGTAGCGCGTAGAACACGATGAACAGCTGCACCAGCAGCGGTGTGCCGCGGATGATCGAGATGTAGAACCGCGCCACATTGCTGACCACCACGTTCGACGACAACCGGGCCAGCGCCACCGCCAGCGCGATCACCAGGCCGACGATGAAGCTGATGATCGTCAACGGGATCGTCATGGTGAGCGCGGCCTTGGCCAGCGGCCACAGGTTGTCGAGCACCAGTTGGAACGCCGATCGGACCTGCGGGGCCTCCTGCTGGGATCCCGGTGCGCTCGGTGCGCCCTCCGGTGCTGCACCCGTCGCGTCGGCCTTGAGGTACTTCTCCGAGATGGCGGTGAGCTTGCCGTCCGCGCGCAGTTCGTCGAGTGCGCCGTTGAGTTCGGGCAGCAGGCCGCTGTTCTTGCGGGCGGCGAAGCCCTGATCGCTCGTCTCGCCGGTCTGCGCGGCGATCTTGACCGAGGTGTCTCCGGTCTCGGCGAGGTAGGCGTACACCGCGACGCTGTCGTTCACGGTGGCGTCGATGCGGCCCTGGTTGAGCAGGGTGATCGCCTGCGCGAAGCCCTCGACACCTTCGACATTGGCGCCGGCGTCGCGGGCGACCTGAGCCCAGTTACTGGTGATCGACTGGGCCGTGGTCTTGCCTTTCAGATCGTCGACCGAGGTGATCGAGTCGTCGTCGGCCCTGGTGACGATCACCCCCTCGCCGACCGTATAGGGCTGGGACAGGTCGTATTTGGCCTGGCGCTCGGGGTTGATGGTGACCTGGTTGGCCACGACGTCGAACCGGTTGGCCTCCAGCGCGGCGAAGATGGAATCCCATGGCGTTTCCACGAACTCGACCGGAACACCCAGCTGTTCACCGACCGCCTTGGCGACGTCGATGTCATAACCGACGAGTTCACCGGTGGCCGGATCGTGGTAGCTGAACGGAGAATAGGTGCCCTCGGTGCCCACCCGCAGCACGCCGGCGGCGCGGATGGGGGTGTCCGCCGGCGCTCCGGTTGCGTCGGCCTTGAGGTAGCGCTGGGAGATCTCCGAGAGTGTGCCGTCCGCGCGCAGTTCGCTCAGCGCCTGGTCGAGCTCCGGCAGGTAGCCGCTGTCCTTGCGGGCCGCGAAACCCTGCTCGCTCTTCTCCCCGACAGTGCCGGCGATCTTCACGCTCTTGTCGCCGGTTTCGGCCAGGTAGGCGTAGACCGCGATGCTGTCGTTGATGACGACGTCGACGCGGCCCTGGTTGAGCAGCGTGATGGCCTGGGTGAAGCCCTCCACGGATTCGACCCGGGCCCCGGCGTCGCGGGCCACCTGCGACCAGTTGCTGGTGGCATTCTCCGCCGCGGTCTTGCCCTTGACGTCGGCCAGCGAGGTGATCGAGTTGTCGTCGGCGCGGGTGACGATGACGCCCTCGCCGACGGTGTAGGGCTGGGACAGGTCGTACTTGCCCTGGCGTTCGGCGTTGATGGTCACCTGGTTGGCGACGATGTCGAACCGGTCGGCCTCCAGCGCGGCGAAGATGGAATCCCACGGCGTCTCCACGAACTCGACGCGAACGCCCAGTTTCTCGCCGACCGCCTTGGCGACGTCGACGTCGTAGCCGACCAGGTCTCCGGTCTTGGGATCGTGATAGCTGAACGGGGAGTAGACGCCTTCGGTGCCGACCCGCAGCACACCGGCCGACTTGATCGGGTCGGCGCCCTTGTCGTCGGACGAGCCGCAGCCGACGGCACCGAGGATCACCGCGGCGACGAGGAGTATGGCGAGCGTGACCCGCCGGAGGTTTCCGAGCACGGGCGGACCGTAGCAATGGTTGTCCGCCGGGCACAGGGTTTCGCTCACACGGGCCGGTATACCCAGGGTTCGTGCGGAAGAGTCGCCGGATCGAACTCGGCGAGCATGCCGTCGAGCGTGGCGCCGGCATAGCCGAGGGACTCCGCGATGAGGCGCAATGCGGGCTGCACCCCGATCTCGGCGAGCGTGACCGCGCCGTCGCGTTTGGCCAGCCGCTTGCCCTCGGTGTTGAGCACCAGCGGCACGTGCGCGTAGGTCACCGGTGGGTAGCCCAGCAGCGCCGCGAGATACGCCTGCCGTGGCGATGACGACAGCAGATCATCCCCGCGTACCACCTGGTCGATGCCCTGGGCGGCATCGTCGACCACCACCGCCAGGTTGTAGGCGGTCACCCCGTCACCACGGCGCAGCACGAAATCGTCCACCACACCGCTGAATTCGCCGTGCAATAGATCGGCGACGGTGTAGGAGAAGGTGTCGCTGCGCAACCGCAATGCCGGCGGGCGGTCCGGGTCGGCCGGGGGGTCGCGGTCGCGGCAGGTCCCCGGATAGGCGCCCTCCGGGGCATGCGGAGCCCGCGGCGCGCCGAGGATGTCCTTTCTGCTGCAATAGCATTCGTACACCAGGCCGCGATCGGAGAGCTCGGCGATCACCCTGTCGTAGCGGGCTGCGTGCGCGGTCTGGTATTCGGGCGGATCGTCGGAGACGACCCCGATGGCGGTCAGGTCGGCGAGTTGGCGGGCGGCGACATCGCTGAACGTGCGGTCATCGAGATCCTCGACCCGGATCAGGAACCGGCGTGCCGACGATCTGGCGAACAACCAGGCCAGGACCGCGGTGCGCAGATTGCCGATGTGCAGATCGGCCGACGGACTGGGCGCGAACCGGCCTGCTGGCATAGCTCGTCAGGCTACCGCCGCCAGCCGATCGCGTGCCTCTGCGGCGCACCGCGCCCACCGTGGACCCGGCACCTGCACAGCCGACTCCGACGGGAAGGCGCTGGAGATCACCAGATCGGGATGCAATCGGCCCAGCACCTGCAGGCTGTCCTGCAACTCTGCGGCATCGCTGATCCCGGGCAGATGGCCTGCCGCCCAGTCGCCGTCCTCGCCCAGGAAGATGGTGTCCCCGGTGAACAGGTAGCTCTGGCCGTTGGCGCCGGGCACCAGATAACTGGTGCTGCCGGGGGAGTGGCCCGGGGTGGGGATCACCTCGATGCCGTTGCCGTCGAGGTGCCTGCTGCCGAGCGGGACGTCGATGTGGGCGTGCCTGCCGATATCGACCAGCTCGGCCACCGGGGCGTGCAGGCGGGCATCGAACTGTCCGGCGATGCGCGCCAGCATCGGGCCGGCCTCGTCGCGGTGGGACAGGTACTGGTGGGCGACCCCGCCGAGCTGTTGCAGCTCGGCGAAGTCGGCGTCGGTCTGGGTGCTGTAGAACAGCACGTTGCCGTCCGGGCCGCCGGTCCACAGGTAGGCGTGGGTGGTCAGGCCGGGGAACGGGCTGTCCTGCCGGGTCTCCCAGAGGTCGGAGCGGATCTGCCGCATGGGTGCCTCCTCGTCGTTGTGCACCCAGCCTTCAATATCAACCATGGTTGAGGTCAAGCGATTTATAGGCCGAGGCTGCCGCGAAGTCTGGGGGCGGCGCGGGTCCGTCGGATCTGACCCGTTTACCTCACGCGTAGAACGACTTCCGCGAGTTGCCGCGCTCGGGATAAACACCTTGCGCGACGTCTTTGGACCGCGTAAAGTCGAACACAAGTTCGAATGCGACGTAGCTCCCAACGCGACTCGGTGAGCTGCAGACCGCGACTCCGGTCGCCGATTGGTTCGATGGTCCCGCGGGACTGGTCGGACCGTATTGAATGATCGTGCCCGTTGGGCGCCTTCTGTGAAAGTCGGTATCCAGTATGGACGCCACCCATCTCGACACGTTTGTCGATGCGTTGATCGATGACCTTGCTGTTGCGCCTCCGGGTGAAGATGGCGAGCGCAGACTGTTTCATCTGCTGGATTGTCCGCGGCGGGTGCTCGATGAGCAGCCCCTGCTGGCGGTGTTGGTGGCTGCGGTGGTGGCGCGCAATCTGGTGGATCTTGTGATTGCCCAGGCGGTCGCGGCCGCGGAACGTCTTGGTATTCCGGACCGCAAGCATCTGCGCTCGGGAGCCGATCTGCTTACCGCCCTGGGTGTGGCACCGGGTGCGGCACACAGAGCGGCGCGGGTCGGTCGGGCGGCGCACACGCTGCCGGCGTTGACCCGGGCCCAGCGTCTCGGTGGGGTCGGTATCGAGTTCGCGGACGCCGTCGGCAGGGGAGTCGCCCACATCAACAGTCGGGTGCCGTTGTCCGAGCAGGACAAGGCGGGCGTCGTCACCAAGCTGATGATTCAGACCACGCCCTCGGGTGTGGCCAAGAAAGCCCGCGAGATCGCCATCGACAAAGCCGGCGCTCAACCCGAAGACGACCAGTCGGTGCCGGTCGCGGAGAATGCTGACCTCAACGAGATGACTGTGGTCGTCACCGAGGAAGGGCGGGTCGCGGCGACTTTCGATGTGGACGCGCTCACCGGTGAGGAACTGCTCACCGCGCTGGACCCGCTGTGCCGGCCCATCCCACTGCCGGACGGTTCGCCGGACCCCCGACTGGTCGGTAAACGTCGCTCAGACGCCCTCGGACAGCTGGTGCGGACCTACCTGTCGAATTCGCGGCGCCCGGCCTCGGGAGGGGTGCTGCCGCACGTCACCCTCATTCGACCCCAGACGCCAGGGTTCGTCGACACCCTCGGATTCACCGGGCCGGTCAGCGCCATCACCGCCGAATTGATCGCGTGTGACAGCACCACCACCTCGGTGATTGTCGACGGTGCGGGGGCGCCGTTGGACGTCGGACGCAGCGAGCGACTGTTCACACCGGCGATCCGGAAAGGGTTGGCGGTACGCGACGGTGGCTGCGCCCACCCCGGCTGCGGGCGGCCGGTGTCCTGGTGCGACGCCCACCGCATCAGACCGTGGAGCAGCGGGGGCACCACCAGCATCGACAACGGTGTACTGCTCTGCCGACACCATCACACCGCAATCCATCACGGCGGCTGGCAGGTCTATTTGGGTCCCGACCGGCACCCCTGGTTCATCCCACCCCACAAATCAGACGATCCCGAGCCCGCGCACCTACGCTCCCACGTACCCACAGCCGCATAACCGACTTTTCAGGCACCTTGAAAACTACACAGAGAAACGGCCCACGCAGTGGGTCCGGCGGGTGATCGCGCCGCCGGACCCGCCTCCGCCGCAACGTGTTTGCCATCGACACGTCGAGCGTACGGGGCAAGTTCACTCGCCTTACCCTGTCAGCCCGGGGATGATGTCGCGGAGCCGGAAGGTCACCGGCTGATCGAGTTGTTCGTAAGTGCACGAGCGTGGTTCGCGATCGGGGCGCCACCGGTTGAACTGGGCGGTGTGCCTGAAGCGCCTGCCCTCCATGTGGTCGTAGCGGACCTCGACCACCCGCTCGGGTCGCAGCGGTACGAAGGACAGGCTCTTGTCGGGGTTCCATCGTGAGTTCGCAGTGCGCCGCACCGACGGCTCGACCGGTATGTGCGCCGCCCAGTTCCACGGGTGGTCGTCGAAAGCGGTCACCAATGACTGCAATTCGGTGAAAAGCTCGCGTCGTCGCGCCATGGTGAACGCACCGATGACGCCGACCGAGGCCAGCGAACCTTGCTCGTCGTAGAGCCCGAGCATCAGCGATCCGACCGCGTCGTCGCCGGACTTGTGCAGCCGGTAGCCGGCTACCACGCAGTCGGCGGTGCGGGCATGCTTGATTTTGAACATCGCCCGCTTGTCGGGCTGGTACGTGCCGTCGAGCGGTTTGGCGATCACGCCGTCCAGTCCGGCACCCTCGAACTCGGAGAACCAGCGCTGCGCGGTGCCGGGATCCGTTGTGGCCGGGGTGACGTGGAAGGTGGGGCCACATCCGTCCAGTGCCGCGACCAGTGCCGGCCGGCGCTCCAGGAATGGCCGCGAGGTGTAGTCGATGTCGTCGAGCGCGAGCAGGTCGAAGGCGATGAAGGCGGCTGGTGTCTCGGCCGCAAGTTTGATCACCCGCGATGCCGCCGGATGCAGACGCAGCTGCAGCGCCTCGAAATCCAGGCCATCTCCGGTCGCGATCACTATCTCACCGTCGACGACGCAGCGGGTGGGCAGTTCGGCGCGGGCCGCCTCCACGAGTTCGGGGAAATAGCGGGTCAGCGGACGGACGTTGCGGCTGCCCAGCTCGACCTCGTCGCCATCGCGGAACAGGATCGACCGGAATCCGTCCCACTTGGGTTCATAGGACGCCCCGGGCGGGATCTCTGGCACCGACTTCGACAGCATCGGCAGTACCGGCGGCAGAACGGGAAGCTTCACGGGGTGCGGCCCAGTTCCTCGCGGATCACGGCGACGAAATGGTCGACGTCCGCGGGTGTGGTGTCCCACGCCGTCATCCAGCGCACCTCGCCGCGCGCCCGGTCCCAGTCGTAGAACCGCACCCGCTCGCGGATTCGGTCCGCGACGTCATTGGGCAGCGTCGCGAAGATCGCGTTGGCGGGGCTGGGCTGGCTGAAGGCCAGGCCGGGCAGAGATTCGGCCTCCAGCGCGCTGCGAAGCCGCTGGGTCATCGCGTTGGCGTGCCGCGCGCTGCACAATCCCAGGTCGTCGTCGAACAGGCTGAGCAGCTGCGCCGACGCGAAGCGCATCTTGCTGGCCAACTGCATCGTCAGCTTGCGCAAATAGACCAGCCCATCGGCGCGGGAAGGCTCCAGCACCACCACGGCCTCCGCGCCGAGCAGACCGTTCTTGGTGCCGCCGAGGCTGAGCACGTCGACCCCGGCGTCGGTGGTGAATGCCCGGAACGGCAGGTCCAGCGCCGCGGCCGCGTTCCACAGCCGCGCGCCGTCCAGGTGCGCGGCCATGCCGTGGGAGTGCGCGAACTCGGTCACCGCCCGGATCTCGTCGGGTGTGTACAGCGTGCCGAGTTCGGTGGTCTGGGTGATGCTGACGACCAGCGGCTGGGCGCGGTGCTCATCACCCCAGCCGTACGCCTCGCGTGCCACCAACTCGGGCGTCAGCTTGCCGTCCGGGGCGGGCACGGTGAGCAGTTTGAGGCCCGTCATCCGTTCCGGGGCGCCGGCCTCATCGGTGTTGATGTGCGCGGTCGACGCCGCGATGACCGCACCCCAGCGCGGCAGCATGCTGGTCAGCCCGACGACGTTGGCGCCGGTGCCGTTGAAGACCGGGTACGTCTGCGCGGCCGCGCCGAACTGGGTGCGGATGACCTCGCGCAGCCGAGCGGTGTACGCGTCCTCGCCATAGGCGATCTCGTGACCCCCGTTGGCGGCCGCGATCGCGGCGAGCGCCTCCGGGTGCACGCCGGCGTAGTTGTCACTCGCGAAACCGCGACGGTCGGGATCGTGGAGTGTGGGAACGGGCACGGGTCGATCCTTCCAGCGCCGGCTGTGTGGCGGGTCAGAGATCCGACGCGCCGCCGTCCACCACCAGTTCCGTGCCGGTCGTATAGGTCGCATCGAACCCGAGGAAGAGGATCGCCTTGGCCACCTCCTCGGGTTCACCGAACCGCCGCATCGGATTGGTGGCCTTGATCTGCTCGAGGAACTCGCGGGCCGCCTCCACGGGCATGGTGCGCTCCAGGATCCCGGTGTCGATGGGTCCCGGCGAGACGGCGTTGACGCGGATTCCCCGATCGACCAGTTCCCGGGCGAAGGTGCGGGTCATGGACCGCAGCGCCGCCTTCGTCGCGGAGTAGACACCCGTCGTCGCGATCCCCTTGGTGTTGCTGACCGAGGTCGTGAGAACCACCGAACCACCGGCCGGGATCAACGGCAGAAACTTCTGCAAGGTGAAGAACGGTGCCTTGGTGTTGAGTTCGAAGAGGTTGTCGTACAGAGCTTCCGTGGTGTCATCGACTGTCGAGGCGGCGGTCCCACCGGCATTGAGCACCAGCAGATCGACGGCGCCCAGTTCCTGCTCGGCACGACCCACCAGGGTGTCGATATCGGCGACGGCGTCACTGGCCTCCACGATCGCTCCCGGACCCAATGCGGTCCTTGCCTTTTCCAGCGAGGACGGAGTCCTTCCGGTCACCAGTACCCGAGCGCCGCCCGCGACCAGTGCCCGCGCGGTGGCCAGCCCGATACCGCTCGTCCCGCCGGTGATCACGACCCGCTTGTCCTGGTAGCTGCTCACAGCTGCGACTCCCCACCGTCGACGACGAGTTCGATCCCGGCGACATACGTCGCGTCGAACGCCAGAAAGGCCACGGCCGGGGCGAATTCGGACGCGTGACCCCACCGCTTCATCGGGCTGCTCTCGGTGAATTCGGCCTTGAGTCGCGCGGCTTTGTCCGGTGCCTCCTTGTCCAACTTTCCCGTGTCGATCGACCCGGGGCTGATCGCATTGACCCGGATTCCCTTGGGCAGCAACTCCCGGCTCAGTGTGCGCGCCATCGAGCGCAGCGCCGCCTTGCTCGCCGAGTAGACGCTGAGGGCGTCCCAACCGGTCTGGTTCGCGATCGACGTCGTCAGCACCACGCCGCTACCCTCGGTCAGCAGCGGAACCAACCGCTGCAGGGTGAAGAACGGCCCCTTGGTGTTGATCGCGAACACCTCGTCGAAGGTCTGCTCGGTCACCGCCTCGAAGGCGTCGAAGCTCCCGATGCCCGCATTCAGCACCAGGGCGTGCACCGTGCCGAACTCCGCCTCGATTCGCCGCGCCAATGCGTCGATCGCCGCGGGTGAACTGGTGTCACTCTCCACGGTGATGGCGTTCTCGCCGAGTTGCTCACCCGCGATCTCGAGGGTGTCGCGATGTCGTCCGGTGATCAGGACCCGCGCTCCGTTGTCCACCAGGTATTGCGCCGCCGCCAACCCGAGTCCGCTGCTGCCGCCGGTGATCACCACGTTCTTGCCGTCGTATCTGCTCATGGCTTCGAGTCTTCGGTCGCCCGGAGCGGCTGTCCAAGACCTGGTCGGCACCTCGCCATGCAGAATCGGCATGACCCGGAATAGGGTCGCGCACCGGGCCGGTTGCCACCAAGGTGAACGATCTCGGAATGGACCTGGAGTTGCGGCTGGTTCGGTACTTCACCGCCGTCGCCGAGCAGCTGAACTTCAGCCGCGCAGCCGCGGAGTTGCGTCTGGCTCAGCCCTCGCTGTCCCGCCAGATCCAGCGCCTCGAGCATCGTCTGGGTGTACGCCTGCTGGATCGCACGCCGCAGGGAGCCCTGCTCACCGAGGCCGGCAAGGCGTTTCTGCCGGAGGCGCAGGCACTCTTGGGTGCAGCCCGGCGAGCGGCGCTCACCGCCCGGGCCTATACGCCGGCGGGCAAGCTGAACATCGGCTACGTCGAGGACCTGGTGATCACCCCCGCGGTTCGTGAATTGCGCCGCCGCCACCCGCAGGCCGAGATCGGGACCCGGCACCTCGGGTGCCACGAAGAGGATGTCTTCACCCAGGGACAGGTGGATGTGCTGGTCGCGCGGGCACCGCTGTTCATCGCGACCGACGACGCCCGGATCACCGTCCTTTACGAAGAACCGCGGATGCTGGTGATGCCGGCGGAACACCCACTGGCCGGCCGGGCCTCGGTGTCGCTGGACGATTTCGCGCCCGGGGAGTCGATCATCTGCTCACACGGCGGCACCCGCGCCATCTTCCCGGCCGACTCGTACCAGGTGAACGATCCCGGTCCGGTGTCTGCCGGACCCGTCATCGAGAGCTTCGAGGACCGGATCGAACTGGTGGCCGGCGGACAGGCCGTCGCGGTCCTACCGGTCGGTGACCGCCGCAGCTCCCTGCGGGCCGACCTCGCCACCGTGGCGCTGGACGGCTTCCCGCCCAGCGCCGTCGTTGTCGCCACTCGGGCGGGCGAGGCGAACCCGTTGGTGGCCGACTTCGTCAGTGCCGCGCGCACCCATCTGCTCGGGTGACGGTGAACGAGCGCGCTTCGGTAGCCTTCGAAAGGCACGAGGAGAGGACGAGATGGTCACTCTGAATGACGCAGTCAGCTTGGCGGCTGCCGAGAAGGGGCTCGCGATCGTGTCGACGGTGCGCGCAGACGCGACGATCCAGGCCTCACTGATCAACGCCGCGACACTGCTGCATCCGGCGACCGGGCAGCAGGTGCTCGGGTTCGTCACCTACGGAAAGGTCAAGCTGACCAATCTGCGGGCGCGCCCGCAGATCGCTGTCACCTTTCGCAACGGTGGCCAGTGGGCCACCGTGGAGGGCCGTGCCGAACTGGCCGGACCCGACGATCCGCAACCGTGGCTCGCCGACAGCGAGACGCTACGCATGCTGCTTCGGGAAGTCTTCACCAGTGCCGGTGGAACGCATGACGACTGGGCGACCTTTGACCGCACCATGGTCGAGCAGCGACGTGCCGCGGTGCTGATCGCCCCGACCCGCGTGTACTCCAACTGAGCCGCAGTCCGGGAGCGGAATGCCGGTCGCGATGACATTGTGGGGGTACCCCGGTCTACGTGAGTATGGAACGCATGGGACTCCCCGTTGTGCCACCGCTGGAACCGATGCTGGCCAAGGCGCAGACGAAGGTGCCGACGGACGACGGAGTCTGGTCCTTCGAGCCCAAGTGGGACGGGTTCCGGGCGCTGGTCTTCCGCGACGGCGACGACGTGGTGCTGTTGTCCCGCAGCGGCAAGGACCTGGGCCGGTACTTCCCCGAAGTCGTCGAGTCCGTCCGCGATGAGCTCGCCCCGCGGTGTGTACTGGACGGCGAGATCGTGGTGCCGCGGGAGATCGCCGGCCGGACCCGGCTGGACTGGGAATCGCTGAGCCAGCGCATCCACCCGGCGGAAAGCCGCATCACCAAACTCTCCACGGAGACCCCGGCCCATTTCATCGGTTTCGACGCGCTCGCCACCGGCGATCGCTCACTGCTCAAGGAACCCTTCCGCGTCCGCCGGGAAAGCCTGCTCGCGGCGGTCAACCCGAAGCAGTGGTGCCACGTCACGCGTACCACCGAGGATCCCGCCCTCGGTGAGCGGTGGCTGGAGGAGTTCGAGGGCGCCGGACTCGACGGCGTGATCGCCAAGCGCCTCGACGGGCCGTATCTGCCGGGCAAGCGGGAGATGGTGAAGGTCAAACACCACCGCGATGCGGACTGCGTGGCCATCGGGTACCGCATCCACAAAAGTGGTGAGGGTATCGGGTCGATCCTGCTCGGCCTGTACCGCGACGACGGCGAGCTCCAGATGGTCGGCGGCGCAGCATCTTTCACCGCGAAAGCCCGGCTGTCGCTGCTGGCCGATCTCGAACCGCTGCGCGAAGGCGATCAGGTCAACGACGGCGAACCGAGCAGGTGGAACTCCGCTGCCGACAAACGCTGGATTCCGGTGCGCCCGGAGCGGGTCTGCGAGGTGGCCTATGACCAGATGGAGGGCAACAGCGAGCATGGCAGGCGGTTCCGGCACGCGGTGAAGTTCCTGCGCTGGCGGCCCGACCGCGATCCGGACAGTTGCACGTTCGGCCAACTGGATGTGCCGCTGAACTATGACCTCTCGGACGTGCTTGAGTCATGACCGCGACCACCCGCGTCATCTATGTGCCGTTCAACGCCGCGGGGGTGGCCAATGGCGTGGCGGGGATGCCGGCGGCGCTGCAGGCCGCAGGTGTGGAGAGCCGGTTGGCGGGGCCGGTCGTCACCAGTTGGGTCAACACCGACACGATGCAACCGACCCGCGGACCATCGGGACTGCTCGCCGAGGACGCCTTGGCATCGATGGTGGCCGATACCGCCACGGCGCTCGATGACGCCTGGACCCTGGGCGAGGTGCCGGTGGTGATCGCCGGGGACTGCCCGGCGCTGCTGGCCCCGCTCATCGCGGCAAAAACCCGCGGCGGAGCCGGCCTGGTCTTCATCGATGGTCACGAAGATGCCTGGGATCCCCGGGTCGGCCCCACCGGGGAGGCCGCGGATTCCGAGATCGGCCTCGCGCTGGGGCTTTTTCCCGGCCCGCGGGCCCTGATCGGGTTGCCATGCCTGCGCCCCGAACATCTCGTGGTGCTCGGCCCGCGCGACCAGGACGAGATCGCCGACGCGCACCAGCCCAGCATCCGCAACGAGGTGACCCGTTACCTCAGCGGAGCGCAGCTGGAGGGTGAAACGCACCCGCACCCCTACAACGACGTCACCGACCTCGTGGCGACAGGCGCCGCCACGGCACCGGCGGGCTGGTGGTGTCACGTCGATCTCGATGTGCTGGCGACATCGGAACTGGCCGCGGTCGACTACCCGCAGCCGGGCGGATTGTCCTGGGAACAACTGGAACTGATCACCGCGGCCTGCCTGCGGGTGCCGGGCTGCCTGGGTGCCAGCGTCGTCATCTACAACCCTGAACTCGACGGTGGCCACGCGGCCGCACGCATCGCCGAATACGTCGCGTTCCTCCGAGCCCACCTCGACACACGGGAGTCCTGATATGGCAAGCAAGGCCGAAGAGATCGACGTCGACGGTGTGGCCGTGCGGTTGACCAACCGCGACAAGCCCTACTTTCCGGAACTCGGCGCCAAGGGCACCAAGGGCATGCTGTTCGACTATTACCTCTCCGTCGCCGACCGCATGGTGAAGCTGTTGCGGGACAGGCCCGTTCACCTGCAGCGGTTCCCCGATGGCATCGACGGTGAAGAGATCTACCAGAAGCGGGTTCCGCAGAAGCACCCCGACTATCTGCAGACCTGCACCGTCACCTTCCCCTCGGGGCGCACCGCCGACGCGCTGAAGATCACCCATCCGGCCGCCATCGCCTGGGCCGCCCAGATGGGCTCGGTGACGCTGCACCCGTGGCAGGTGCGCTGCCCGGACACCGAGCATCCCGACGAACTGCGTATCGATCTGGACCCACAGCCGGGTACCGGGTTCGCGCAGGCCCGTGAGGTCGCCGTGGACGTGCTCAAACCGCTGCTCGACGAACTCGGCCTGGTGGGTTATCCGAAGACCTCGGGTGGCCGCGGTGTCCACGTCTTCCTGCGGATCGCGACCGACTGGGACTTCATCGAGGTGCGCCGCGCCGGCATCGCGCTGGCCCGCGAGATCGAGCGGCGCGCCCCCGAAGCCGTCACGACATCGTGGTGGAAGGAGGAGCGGGGAGAGCGGTTGTTCATCGACTACAACCAGAACGCCCGGGACCGCACGTTCGCGTCGGCCTACTCGGCTCGCAAAACCCCGATCGCCACGGTGTCGACGCCGTTGACGTGGGACGAGCTGCGCGACGCCGATCCCGATGACTACACGATCTCCACGGTGCCCGACTTCATTGCCGGCCGGCCCGACCCATGGGCGGGTATCGACGAGGATGCGCAGTCGATCGAGTTGCTACTGGACATGGTGAAGGCCGACGAGGAGCGCGGCCTGGGTGATCTGCCGTACCCGCCCAGCTATCCGAAGATGCCGGGCGAACCACCGCGGGTACAGCCGAGCAAGAAGGTCGCCGAGCACTGGGATGCCGACGGTAAGCGGATCGCTGACTGAAGCGTTTCAGCGCAGGGGCACGACACCGGCGCCGACGAGTTCGGCTCCGTCGGCCTTCAGGTGCGAGGCGGCATTGGAGCAGGCCACCAGCGAGCTGAATTCGACCGCCCCGAGCAGCAGCATCGGCCACAGTGCGCCGGCCACGGCGCTGAGGATCAGGATGTGCGGAGCGGGGTTGCGGGGATCGTTGAGGCGCCGGCTCGTCACGTAGACGACGGCGGTGCTGACCACCCAGCCGATCAGGTACGCGATGACAGTTGTCTGGACCACGGTGTCTCCCCACTTCATCGGCAGCGGGGCGTGTGATGCACATGCCTGGGCGCGATGTTCAGCTAAATGTAACCTCCGCCTGATCTTGGCGGAAGCCCCCACGCGGCCCCGGGTTTGCCGACATTTGCCAGGTCAAAGACCTTTTGAGTCCGCCAGCAACCTCACAGTCGGTTGCCAGAAGAGCCCGGAAGTTAGCCCCGGCTAACTCCCTGTGGGCCACGTATTGGAGGGCGTCGCGCACCCTGCTCCAGTGATCGCGAGGTGGTGTGGGGCCGGTGCGGTCCGGTGCCGAGAACCGGTCCGTAGGTATTTGGGGCCGGTCCCGTGCGGTGCGCCGGTGGGTCCGTTGCGCCTGCCGTGTGCCCCTCGGCGTTGACGAGGCCATAACCGTTGCCGCACTGAGCATTACGACGAATATGCGGGCATTCGCACAGGTGCACGGCTGGGACGGGGCGCCCCCGGGGGCGGCGCGTCCGCGCCGCGGGTGTCCGACCCGCCGCGAATCGAGTCATCCGTGGAGACCCGGCTGATCTCGGTACCGAAACCACTGGCCGGGCCGACGGTCGCCCGATGACGGCAAAGTGTCTGCCGCCTCAGCTACCGGTTGGATGTAAGGCGGGTCACACGAGTCGCCGACGTGACAACGAGCAACGCCCTGTGAATCCAATTGACGTCTGAGCGGGAAGTTGGTGAATTTCCGCATCGGCGCGCGCGGACGGTCCCTTGCGGGCTCCGTCGCGGCGGCAGGCGGCCTTCAGACACCGCTGCGCATTGTTGAGCGATCGCTCAGCAAATGCTCAGTCGCCGGGCGTCAGCGCCGCCTTGCCGGTGCGCTGCTGGCCGGCCCTGTCGATCCACGTCAAGCCGATGACATCGCCCGGGTAGTGCCGGTCGAGTACGCGGGTCAGATCGGCCGCCGACTCGATCGGGGTCTCGTCGATGGTCAGGATCACGTCACCGTTGGCCAGCCCGGCCAACTCGGCAGGGCCACCCTGCAGTACCTCGCGCACGATGACGCCGGGGAAGGCCTCGTGTTGTTCGGCGCTGCTGATCCCGACTCCCAGCAAGGTCGGCGGGCCGATGTGCACGGTGTCCGACGGTGTCCGCGAGCGGATCTGATTGGCGATCGCCATCGCGTCGTTGATCGGGATGGCGAATCCTTCACCGCCGGGGTCGGTCTGGAAGTTCACGGTCGCCGCGGTCGTCACGCCGATGACCTGCCCGGCGCCGTTGACCACCGGACCTCCGGAGTCACCCGCCCGCACGGGCGCGGCGATCTCGAACAGTCCGGTCATCTCGGTCTTGGAACCGGTCAGCTCGTCCTCGGCACTGATCGTGCGGCCCAGTGCGGTGACGGTGCCGGCTTCGCGGGTCAGCGGGCTGTTGCTGCCCCGGGCATTGCCGAGCGCGATGATGGGCTCGCCGATCACGATCCGGCCGGAGTCGCCCAACGCGGCCGTCGGCAGCCCGCCGGCGCCGCGCAACTGCAGCACCGAGATGTCGCGGCCGCGGTCGAAGCCGACGATATCGGCGCCGAACGAGCGACCGCCCACCACCGCGGTGATCACATCGGCGCCCTGGACCACGTGGTAGTTGGTCAGCACCTGACCCCCGCCATCGATCACGAAACCGGTACCGGTGCCCAGCACATGCTGGTAATCGACGACGGTGTCCAGGCGCACGGCCGCCGGCTCGACCTGATCGGCAGCCCAGGACAGATCACCCGGGTCGGCGACCGCGGTCACCGGAGGGACCAGCAGGACGGCAGCGACGGCGGTGACCAGGGCGGTGAGCCACCGCCGAGAGTGGACCTTGCGCATTCGCCGCCTTCCGAGCGCCAGAGGTTCCCCCTCGATACAGACTGGGAGTTCCCTCAATAGTGACTGTGAGGAGGCGAACTGTCGACGTAATTGACGCTGGACGCGTCAGTTCTCGGTGGCGACGCCACCGCGGGTACGGCCCCGGCGGGCCTTCCCCGACGGCCGGTGATTGCGCAGTTTGCCGTCGTCAGAGGTGGTTTCCTCGACGGGTTCGGCGTCCTCGGTCGACGCGGGCTCGTCCTCGGTGTCGGCAGACTCGATTTCTGCTGATTCGTCGGAATCCGGACCGTCGGTGGCCTCGGCCGTGTCCTCGGCAGGCGCATCGTCGGTCGCTGCGGCGTCCGCATCGCGGTCGCCGCGGCTCTGCCGCTCGGCCTTCACCTTGAGCGGCTTCGGCGGCGGCGGGGGCAACTCGGCCACGAAGGCCAGATAGAAAGCGAAGGCGGCCAGCAGGGCGATTGCCGCAGCAGCCCCGTAGATGCCGAACAGCCACTGGCCGGCGGTATCCAGATCCAGCCAGATCTCACTGATGGCGGCACCGGTGATCAGCACCCCGGCCGCGATATGCCCGACGATCGACCAGACGCGCAGCGACAGCGCCAGGGCCGGCGTCCCGAGCTCGGGCTTGCGGGTACGAGTCAGGGTCACGACCACCGGCAGCGCCGTCAGGCCGACCAGCACGCCGCACACGATGCGCAGCGCGGTGCCCAGGGTGCCCGGCCACTGTCCGGTCAGCTCGAACCAACGCGGAAGCACGAAGAGGAAAAACAGAACCCCGGCGAGTACCAGCGATGACGCGTGCCACAGCGATGCGATACCGCGCCGCATACTCCTCCTAGAACGAGTTCGTGGTCCCGGGGCGTGACCGGATGGATCTGCGGTCACGCCCCGGACCAACTGCGGAGGATAGGGGATTTGAACCCCTGAGGGCTATTAACCCAACCCGCGTTCCAGGCGAGCGCCATAGGCCACTAGGCGAATCCTCCGTCGGCAATGGTAGCCGACCGACGAGAGAAGCCCGACCACCCTCCGTAGTGAGGCGGGGTACTACACTCGGCACTCGGACCCCGCGCGGCGTCCATCCTGTGAACTCCCCCAGGGCCGGAAGGCAGCAAGGGTCAATGGGCTCTGGCGGGTGCGCGGGGTCCCCTTATGTTTCGGGGGAGCAACCAGCTTTCCTGAACAACCTGTGTGTTCGCGGCTTCGCGTGAAAGGTCCGCCGTGTCGTTTGAGTCACTGAGCCGCGACGAACTGACGGCTCAGCATGAACAGCAACAGCGCAACTACACCGAGCTGCAGGCCAAGGGGCTCAGCCTCGACCTGACCCGCGGTAAGCCGTCGGCCACGCAGCTGGACCTGTCCAACGGCCTGCTCGACCTTCCCGGCGGCGACGACTACCGCGACGGTGAGGGCACCGACACCCGCAACTACGGCGGCCTGCACGGCCTGCCCGAGCTGCGCGCCATCTTCGGTGAGCTGCTGGACATCCCGGTGCAGAATCTGATCGCCGGTAACAACGCCAGCCTGGAGTTCATGCACGACGCGGTGGTCTTCTCCCTGCTGCACGGCGGCGTGGACTCCCCGCGGCCCTGGTCGCAGGAGCCGGGCGTGAAATTCCTGTGCCCCTCGCCGGGCTATGACCGACACTTCGCCATCACCGAGAGCTTCGGCATCGAGATGATGCCCGTGCCGCTGCGTGAGGACGGCCCCGACGTCGACCTCATCGAGGAACTCGTCGCCGCCGACCCGGCCGTCCGGGGCATGTGGTGCGTGCCGGTGTACTCCAACCCGACCGGCACCACCTACTCACCGGAGACGGTCACCCGGCTGCTGCAGATGCGCACCGCGGCGTCGGACTTCCGGCTGTTCTGGGACAACGCGTATGCGGTGCACACCATCACCCCCGAGTTCGTCGAGCCGATCGATGTGCTCGGACTCGCCGCGGCCGCGGGAAACCCCAACCGGCCACTGGTGTTCGCCTCCACCTCGAAGATGACCTTCGCCGGTGCCGGGGTGAGCTTCTTCGGGGCCTCGGCGGACAACATCGCCTGGTACCTCAAGCACGCCGGGAAGAAGTCGATCGGCCCCGACAAGGTGAACCAGCTGCGGCACCTGCGTTTCTTCGGTGACGCCGACGGTGTCCGGCGGCACATGCAGCGCCACCGCGACCTGCTGGCGCCGAAGTTCGCGCTCGTCGCCGAAATTCTGCAGGACCGGCTGGACGCCTCCAAGATCGCGTCATGGACCGACCCCAAGGGTGGCTACTTCGTCAGCCTGGATGTCTGGCCCGGCACGGCGCGGCGCACCATCGCGCTGGCCAAGGACGCCGGCATCGCCGTCACCGCGGCGGGAGCGGCCTTCCCGTACGGAAAAGACCCGGACGACAAGAACATCCGGATCGCACCGAGCTTCCCGCCGGAGTCAGACCTGCGCGCGGCCATCGACGGCCTGTCGACGTGTGCACTGCTGGCGGCCACCGAGTCGCTGCTGGCTCGTGATTAGTCGCCCCCGCTCGGTACCCTGCTGAGCGTGGCGCTCTACCGGAAGTACCGACCCGCAAGCTTCGCCGAGGTCGTCGGCCAGGAGCATGTCACCGCACCGCTGTCGACGGCGCTGTCCGCGGGGCGCATCAACCACGCGTATCTGTTCTCCGGGCCGCGTGGCTGCGGCAAGACCTCCTCGGCGCGCATCCTGGCCCGCTCGCTCAATTGCGAGCAGGGTCCCACCCCCACTCCGTGCGGGGTGTGCAACTCCTGTGTGGCGCTGGCGCCCAACGGCCCGGGCAATGTGGACGTGTCCGAACTGGACGCCGCCAGCCACGGTGGCGTCGACGACACCCGTGAACTGCGCGACCGTGCGTTCTACGCGCCGGCCCAGTCGCGCTACCGCATCTTCATCATCGACGAAGCGCACATGGTCACCAACGCGGGCTTCAACGCGCTGCTCAAGATCGTCGAGGAGCCGCCGGACCACCTGATCTTCGTGTTCGCCACCACCGAACCGGAAAAGGTGCTGCCCACCATCCGGTCCCGCACCCACCACTACCCGTTCCGGCTGCTGGCGCCCAAGACGATGCGCACCCTGCTGGAACGGATCTGTCGTGACGAGGGCGTCACCGTGGAGGACGCGGTCTACCCGCTGGTGATCCGGGCCGGCGGCGGGTCACCGCGCGACAGTCTCTCGGTGCTCGATCAGCTGGTCGCCGGGGCCGACAACAACCACGTCGTCTACCAGCGCGCGCTGTCGCTGCTGGGGGCCACCGACGTCGCGCTGATCGACGAGGCGGTCGATGCGTTGGCCGCCGGCGACGCCGCGGCGCTGTTCGGTGCGGTGGAATCGGTGATCGACGCCGGACACGACCCGCGCCGGTTCGCCACCGATCTGCTGGAACGGTTCCGCGATCTCATTGTGTTGCAAGCAGTTCCGGACGCCGCCGACCGCGGTGTGGTCGATGCCCCGGACGGCGTGCTGGATCGGATGCGTGAACAGGCCGCCAAGGTGGGCTCGGCCACGCTGGCGCGCTACGCCGAGGTGGTGCATGCCGGGCTCGGTGAGATGCGCGGCGCCACCGCACCGCGACTGCTGCTGGAAGTGGTCTGCGCCCGGTTGCTGCTGCCGTCGGCCCACGACACCGAATCGGCTCTGCTGCAACGCATCGAGCGGATCGAGACCCGGCTGGACATGGCCATCCCGTCCGATGGGTCCGCCCCGGCGCCGGCCGCGTCGGCGCCGGCAAAACAGTTCGTCCGGGCCAGCCGGGCCCAGGCGGCGGCCGAGGCCACACCCGAACCCACACCCGAACCCACACCCGCCCCGGTGCCCCAGCCCAGGCCGCTGCCGACACCGGAGCCCGCTCCGGCGCCGGAGCCCGAGCCCGTCCCGCAACCCGTGCCGACTCCCGAGCCGGTGACGCCGCCGGTGCCCACGCCCGCTCCGGAACCCGTGCCGCCGCCGCGTCCGGTTCCGGTGCCCGAACCGGAACCGTCACCCGCTCCCGCTCCCGCGCCCGTCCCCACGCCGCCGCGCGCCGCACCCGCCGCGCCTGCCGCTGTCGGTCAACCGGATGCCGCCGCGGTCCGCGCCATGTGGGACACCGTGCGGGAGAAGGTGAACGGCCGGAGTAAGCCGGTCAACGCCATGCTGGCCGATGCGATCGTGCGGGCGGTCGACGGTGACACGCTCGTGCTCAGCCACCGGGCACCTCCGCTGGCCAAGCGGCTCAGTGAGCCGCGCAATGTCGAGGTGATCCGCGAGGCGCTCAAGGACGCGCTCGGGGTGAACTGGCAGGTTCGCTGCGTGCCGGACTCCGGCGAGCCGGTCCCGTCCGACGCCGGTCCCGCCCCCCGCCAGGATCAGCGCGCCGAAGAGGAACGCATGCTGGCCGAGGCCAACAGCGACACCTCAGAAGTGGTGCGCCGCGACCCGGAGGAAGTGGCGATCGAACTGCTGCAGACCGAGCTGGGCGCCAAGCGGATCGACCGGGGATGAAGTCCAGCTGTTTGCTGTGATGACACCATGACGGTCTGTAATCCGCCTTCGTGATTAGCGGCTCAGCCTCGAACACCCGCTAGAGTGATGTTCTTGTCATTGCTATGAATCAGGGGCGCGCGTGGGTAGACGTGAGTATGTTTTCGCCACCAACTCGCTGCGCGCGGGCCACTTCATGCGGGTGTTCATGCTGGTCGCCGGGCTGGGGTGCATCGGATTGGCCGTCCTGGGCGGCGTGATGCAGCTTCACCCCGAGGGCCCTGCCGGGGTGACGGCGCGGTCTGTCCAGGGCACCGTGTTGATCTCCGCCGTCGTGATCGGGGTGTATTGGTGGCGTGCTCCGTGGCCGTCCTTCGGCCAATCCGTGGCATTCGTCGTCTGGGCCGACCTCGCCTGTGCGATGGTGGCCGTCACCATGGCGACCCCGGCGGCCAGGCTCTCGATGACGTCGTACGTCGGTCTGATCGGCATTTTCGCCGGGTTCATCCTGGGCACCCAGATATTGAGGCTGCACTGCGCGTTCAGCGCTCTTCTGATCGGCGGGATCGTGGTCTGGGCCGTCCTCGAAGACCATTCGGTGGTCGAGCTCTTCATCTATTTCATGCCGGCGTTCACCTGGGCGGTGGGTGTTCCGTTGATCAGCTCGGTCCTGATCGAACTGGGCAGGCGCGCCATCCTCACCACGGCGCGCTCGGCGCACTACGACTCGTTGACCCGACTGCGTAACCGGCGCGGTATGTACTCGGCCGTGGCGTCCGCCCTGCGGCAGGGCGGGTCGACCACAGTCGCGGTGGCGGTCTGCGATATCGACCGGTTCAAGCAACTCAACGACGATGGCGGCCATGCAGCCGGTGACGCCGCGCTCGTGGCACTGGCAGATCTGTTGCGCGACGTCGCACGCGACGACGAGATCACCGCGCGTATCGGCGGGGACGAGCTGGCGCTCGTCTCGTTCCTCGGTGACCGCGGCTCCATCTCGGAGCTGGTGGACCGGGTGTCCGTCCTGACCAGGGTGCGGGGCGGGGCAGTGGAGTTCAGTGTCAGCTTCGGGATCGCCACGATGCCTTCGGCGGACGCCCATTTCGCCGTCGACGACGTACTCAGGCACGCCGACGCGGCAATGTACGACGCCAAGCGGTCGGGCGGCGCGGCCTGTGCGGTCTACGCTACGGAGTCCACCACGGCCGCATCGGCAGCCCGCCGTCATGGCCGCGATCGTCCAGCTTGACCGCCAGAACCTGGTGCAGCTGAACCACGTTGGACTCGAAACCGAGCCGGGACCCGGCCATGTAGAGCCCCCACACCTTGGCGGTGGGCAGGCCGACCTCGGCGACCGCCTCGTCCCAATGGTCGACCAGATTGCGGCACCAGTCGCGCAGGGTCAGCGCGTAGTGCATGCGCAGGTTCTCCTCGTGCAGCACCTCGAGACCGACGTCCTGGGCCTCGGCGATGATGCGCCCCGATCCGGTCAGCTCCCCGTCGGGAAAGACGTAGCGGTCGATGAAGAAGCCGGCGGAAGCATCGGCCCGGTTGTTCGGCCGGGTGATGCTGTGGTTGAGCAGCAGTGCGCCCACCCGCATCTTCGCCTGCAGGAAGGCGAAATAGGACGGATAGTTGGCCACCCCGATGTGTTCGGTCAGCCCGATCGAGGACACCGCGTCGAAGCCGGATTCGGTGATGTCGCGGTAGTCGCCGTGGCGCACCTCGGCCAGGCCGGACAGACCTTCATCGACGATCGCGCGTTGCGCCCACGCGGCCTGCTCGGCCGACAAGGTCACACCCAGCACCTGGACACCGCGACGGGCGGCGTAGCGCACCATGCCGCCCCAGCCGCATCCCACATCGAGCAGACGGTCGCCGGGTTGCAGTCGCAACTTTTCGAACACCAGCCGGTACTTGTTGTCCTGGGCGTCTTCCAGCGTGGCCTGCTCGTCCGGATAGCAGGCACAGGTGTAGGTCATCGATGGGCCGAGCACCATTTCGTAGAAGGCGTTCGACACGTCGTAGTGATGGTGGATGGCGCCGGCGTCCCGGGATTTGCTGTGCCGCAGCCCTTCCAGGATCCGTCGCCAGCGAGGCAGCGCCTCCTGCGGGGGTGGCGCGATCGGGACGAGGTGCTCCAGGCCGATCGATGCGATGACATTGGCCAGTACCCGCGCGGGCGGTCGCTTGATCGCCGTCTTGTCCGCGAGCGCGCGCAGCAGGTCGTAGGGATCGCCGGGGTGCACACCCAGTGGCTCGATATCGCCCGCGACGTAGGCACGGGCCAGGCCCACCTGACCCGGCGCGGTGGCCAGGTAGGTGGTGCCCCGGGGGGACGTCAGCGCCAGCCCTACCGCAGCATCAGCCGGTCCGGATGTGCTGCCGTCGTACGCGGTGAACTTCAGCGGGAGTCTGCCGGAGGTGAACGCTTCGAGCACCTCGGCGAGGCTGAGCTTGCTTTGCTCGGCACGGTCCTTGAAAGTGGTCATCGGTTCTGCACCGCCTTCGCATACAGATCGAGCAATCGGGAGTCGGGGTCGTAGGCCTTCTTCACGGACCGGTAGGTCTCGCCGCCGTAGAGAGCGCCGAACTCCTCGGCGCTGTAGAAGGATTCCGAGTACAGCGACTTGTGGCCGTCGAGTTCGGAGACCTTGCGTTCGATGAGCCGGTTGGTGTGTCCGGGCGCGGGGCCGGCCGGCACCGAGGACCAGAAGCCGATGTTGACGTAGGTGTGACCCGACCGCAGCGGGTACAGCGGCCATTGCGCGCCGTCGTCGCGCAACCGCAACGGGCACAACCAGATCGGTTCGACGGGGACGTTGTCCAGGAACCAGCGCAGGAATGCGGTGCAGTTCTCCAGCGGCACCTCGACGTCCTGAACCACCCGTTCCCTGGGCGGCCGGCCGTTGCGCTTCTCGATCCGGTCGGCGATACCGAACCGCTGGTCGTAGCCGATGAGCTTCCAGTAGAAGCTGCTGCGCCGGTAGCGTCGCGGCCACAGCCTGCGCAACACCGGATGCTGGGCGCCGAAAGCCCGTGAACACCAGAACCAATCGGTATCCCAGCGCCACAGGTAGTCGGCGGTGGTGAGGCGGTCGTGACGCTCACCGTCGGCGTGCTGAATGGACCGGTAGTAAATGTCGTGGCCGGTGTAGTCGCTGACCGGTCCCGCGGTGTCGGTCTGAAAGCCGAGGCACAGGTAACTCTCCTGGGCGCTGAACACCACGCCGTCGAGATAGTGCACGGGCACACCCTGGTAGCCGCGGGTTTCGATGATGCGGTCCATCGCGGCCGCCATCTCTTCGAGCGAGTGGAAACGCAGGTGGCGTAGCGCGACGAACGGCTGAACGGGCTCCAACTCGATCCGCAGGCGCACCGAATAGCCGAGGGTGCCATAGGAGTTCGGGAAGGCATGAAAAAGATCGGGATGAAGGTCTCGGCTTGCGGTGACGAGTTCGCCTGCACCGGTGAGGATATCGAGTTCGAGTACCGATTCGTGCGGCAGGCCGTTGCGGAACGAGGCCGATTCGATGCCCAGTCCGGTGACCGCGCCGCCGAGGGTGATGGTCTTGAGCTGTGGGACCACCAGCGGGGACAGGCCGTACGGCAGCGTGGCGGCCACCAGATCCTCGTAGGTACACATGCCCGAGACATCTGCGGTGCGGGCCGCGGGGTCCACCGCAATGACGCCGGTGAGGCCCGAGGTGTCCAGACCTTCGGCAGCGATCTTCTCCCGCGCCCGAAACAGGTTCGACGTGGGTTTGCGCAGTCGCACAGTCGCTGTCGGGGGGATGGCTCGATAACTGTCGAGTAGTCGCTGCACGCCCGCCCCGTGTACAGCTTGTGCGTCAGTTGCCACAACAGACACACATATACGCTAGTCCTCGGTCGCCGAAGCCGCGACCGCACCGACACGTGATGACAGGAGTTTTTCACTCATGGGACAGGTCAGCGCTTCCAGCACTGTGTTGATAGATGCCGCACCGGAAGCTGTGCTCGCCGCGGTCTCCGACTACCAGACGGTGCGGCCCAAGATCCTCTCGTCGCATTACAGCAACTACTCCGTGCTCGAGGGCGGGCAGGGTGCGGGCACCGTGGTCGCCTGGAAGTTGCAGGCCACCGAGTCCCGCTCGCGCGACGTGAAGGCCAGCGTCGACGTGGCAGGCAAGACCGTCATCGAGAAGGACGCCAACTCCACTCTGGTGACCAACTGGACGGTGGCGCCCGCCGGCACCGGTTCGACCGTCACCGTCAAGACGTCGTGGACGGGCGCGGGCGGTATCAAGGGCTTCTTCGAGAAGACGTTCGCCCCGGTGGGCCTGCGCAAGATCCAGGACGAGGTGCTGGGCAACCTGAAGAAGGAACTCGAAACGGCTCCCTAGCTGTTGGCCAGCCAGGTCGCGACGCCCCGGGCCACGGCCTCGGCCAGCTTCTGGCGTCCGGCCTCGGACTCCATCAGTGCCGAGTCGGCCGGGTTCTTCATATTGCCCAGTTCGACCAGCACCGACGGGAACTGCGCATGGTTGAGCCCGGCGATGTCCGAGCGCGGGTTGAGCCCGTTCGAGCCGATGTAGGTGGACGGTACGACCCCGGACCCCTTGAGCTGGTCACGCATGATCTGCGCGAACTGCACCGAGGGGCCGGCCTGCACGGTGTTCAGCGGCGGGTCCGAGTACAGGACGTGGAATCCGCGGCCGGTGGCCGGGCCGCCGTCGGCATGGATGCTGACGATGGCGTTGGGGCGCAGGGCGTTGGCCATGGCGGCGCGTTCGTCGACGCACGGCCCGAGTGCGTCATCGTTTCCGCGTGACAGCGCGGTGCGGACACCGTTGGCGTCCAGGATCGCCCGGACCCGCAGCGTGACATCCCAGTTGAAGGTGTGCTCGGGATAGCCGGACTCTGTGGTGGTGCCGCTGGCCTGACAGTCCTTGGTGCCGCCCCGGCCGGTGGGAACCTGGCGACTGATGGACGCATCGTTGGCACCGTTGTGGCCCGGATCGAGGAACACGATCTTTCCGGTGATGGTGTTGGGCGCGGCGCCGGCGAGCGGGGCGGCCGAGGCGGACAGACTGGCGGCGACGAGCATCGTCGCCGCTGTGATGGCGCCGACACGCAAGCTGGAGGGGACGTGCACGCCGCCACGGTAGTCGCGGTGACGGCTACTGTTGAAGAGCAAATCGTCTCGGACTCGTGAGTGAAATGAAGTCGAGACCAGGTCGCAATCAAGAGGGGACAGTCATGCAACCCGGTGGTGGTCAGCCCGATATGTCCGCGCTGCTCGCGCAGGCGCAGCAGGTGCAGCAGCAGCTGATGGAGGCGCAAGAGGCGCTGGCGAACTCCGAGGTGCACGGTCAGGGCGGTGGCGGCCTGGTGCAGGTCACCATGAAGGGCAGCGGTGAGGTTATCGCGGTGGCCATCGACCCGAAGGTGATCGACCCGTCCGATCCCGAGACGCTGCAGGACCTCATCGTCGGTGCGCTCGCCGATGCCGCCAAGCAGGTCACCATCCTCGCCCAGACCCGCCTCGGGCCGTTGGCCGGCGGCCTGGGTGGTTTCGGACTGCCGGGTACCTGAATTGTTCGAGGGACCGGTACAGGATCTGATCGACGAGCTCGGCAAGCTGCCGGGTATCGGGCCCAAGAGCGCCCAGCGCATCGCGTTCCATCTGCTGTCGGTGGAGCCACCCGATATCGACCGGCTGACCGCGGTGCTCGGCCGGATCCGCGACGGTGTCACGTTCTGTGCGGTGTGCGGCAACGTCTCCGACGAGGAACGCTGCCGGATCTGCAAGGACGCCCGCCGCGACGCCTCCCTGGTGTGCGTCGTCGAGGAACCCAAGGACATCCAGGCGGTGGAACGCACCCGCGAGTTCCGCGGCCGGTACCACGTGCTGGGTGGGGCCCTGGATCCGCTGTCCGGGGTGGGCCCGGACCAACTGCGCATCCGTGAACTCCTGAACCGGATCGGCGAACGGGTCGACGGTGTCGACGTTGCCGAGGTCATCATTGCTACCGACCCCAACACCGAGGGTGAAGCGACCGCCACATACCTCATGCGCATGCTGCGAGATATCCCTGGATTGACCGTCAGCCGCATCGCGTCGGGTCTGCCCATGGGCGGTGACCTGGAGTTTGCCGACGAATTGACGCTAGGACGTGCGCTCGCGGGCCGCCGCGCTATGGTCTAGATGACATAGTCGTCAATTTGTACACTGCCTCCCGGACGACGGGAGGTTTGCTGTTTTTGCTTGACGGCGCAAAGTTTTCTGAAGGGCGGTGAAGGTGACTCGCGTCTTCCTATCGACTTGGGGGCAGAGTGACAACATCGGCGATTCGATCCTGCGGCGCGGCCAACTCCGCACCTTCCAGAACATCGACGGCGCGCAACTGCACGTACATGTGGGCCGCAAGGATTTCGATCCCAACTCCGATGACTATGTGACCGCGATCGGGCTCGACGGCAGCGAGAAGCAATACGACACGGCGGCCGGCTGGCTGGTCCGGGCGCTGGGCAGTTCCGCCGCGGCCCGCACGATCCTGGTCATGCCGACCGGTGAGATCCTCATGCCCGAGCGCTTCCGGCGCTACTGGGGTTGGTGGACCCTCATCGGGGCGCTCGGAGCCAAGAGTCGCGGCGGAGCCATGGTCCAGGTCGGTGCCGGGGTCCGGATGGCGTCGGTCGGCAAGAAATCAGAAGGCGGGTCCCGCGTGGTCCGCGAAGAGGTCGACGTGCCGCCCCTGGAGCGGATCGCGCGGCGCAACATGCCGGTGGTGGCGTGGCGAGATGCCAACACCCGCAACTCATTCCAGGTCGGTGATGTCGCTCCGGACTGGGCCTTCGGAGAGGGGCCCGATCCGGCCGGCGGTCTGGGCCCGGCCCCGTCGGAGCGCAAGATGCTGGCGGTGACGATGCGCTCGGACCGCGATGTCCTGACCGAGGACAAGATCGCGCTGATCCGGGAGATCGCCCATATGCACGGGCTGCGGATCCAGGTGTACAGCCAGGTGCGCCGCGACCGCGAGACCATGGAGAAGCTGGCCGAGATCCTGCATCCCGGAACGCCGGCCATCCTGATGCGCGACGAGACCCACGGTGAGTGGGAAACCTTGATGCGCACCATGTACCGGGATTCCGCGATCGTGGTCAGCGACCGGTTGCACGCCCTGATCATCGCCGCGACCGAGGGTGCGATACCGCTGGCCCTGTCGAACTGGACCACCGAGAAGGCCGTCCGGATGCTCAAACCCGGAGGGTTCGACCTGCCTTCGCAGGATCCGGGTGCCATCAAGAGCTACCTCGCGGAGATGTTCGCCGATCCGGAGGCCGTCAGCCGCCGCATCAGGGGTGCCCGCGCCGAGCTCGACGGTGTGCGTGACCGGTTGCGGGCGCTGGTCGCAGGCTAGACCCGGCGCGGCGCCGCCAATCGCTCGGAGCGCAGCAGATCCACCTCGGTCAGCTGCAGCGCCGGAAGCTCACCGACGACCTGGGTGAGCAGATGGTCGGCCAGTTCCGGATTGCGCGCCAGGCACGGCCCGTGCAGATAGGTCGCCAGCACACTGCCCTGTACCGCGCCGTCATAACCGTCACCCGCGCGGTTGCCCGCGCCCTTGGTGACCGCGCTCAGTGGCGCGGCGTCATGTCCGAGAACGGTTCCGCCCCGGTGATTTTCGAAGCCCGTCAGGGGCTGGGTGAGACCGCTCAGCAGCGGCTTCGCCGACACCTCCCCGATGGTGCGGCTCTCCTGCGGTGCGGTGGTGACATCGAGCAGACCGACACCGTCGACGCGTTCACCGGCCGAGGTCTCATACCAGTGCCCGAGCACCTGGATGGCTGCGCAGATCGCGAGCACCGGGGCTCCGCGCACGGCGGCGCGCTGCAGGCCCGGGTAGCGGATCAGGTGCTTGGTCGCCAGCCGCTGGGCGTAGTCCTCAGCGCCGCCCAGCGTGTAGATGTCCAGCGAGTCGGGGACCGGGTCGGCCAGCGTGATCTCCACGATCTCGGCGTCGATCCCGCGTAGCAGCAGGCGTTGTCGCAGCACGACCGCGTTGCCGCTGTCACCGTAGGTGCCCATCACGTCGGGCAGCACCAGCCCTATCCGGACGGTCATGAGACCTTCCGGTTCAGTTGCAGGAAGGCCGTGTAGTTGGCGATCACCTCGACATGTCCGGGCGGGCAGGACGCGATCGCGGCGAGGGTGTCATGCACCAGAGTGTGCTCCACACCGGCATAACCGAGGCGCACCGCCAGGTCGGTACCGCGCTCACCTGCCGCCACCACCTGGGTGCGCTCGAAATGCTCGAACCCGACATCCCACAGCCAGGACAGATCCTCCCCGTCGGGGACCTGGCCGTTCACCGAGATGACCACTCCCGCAGCGTCTTTGTCGATCATCGACAAAGCCTCCTGCCAGCCGGCGGGATTCTTGGCCAGCAGCAGACGCGCGGTGTGGTCACCGACCTTGACGGTCCGGTACCGGCCCGCGACCTCATCGACGGTCGACACGGCGGCCACCGCCTCGGCCGGGTCGGCGCCCAGGGCCACCGCCGCGGCGACGGCCTGGGTGGCGTTCCCGCGGTTGACCGCGCCCGGCAGTGCGAGCGTCATCGGCAGCGTGAAGCCCTCGGGGCCATGGATATCGGTGTCGTCGTAGGTCCACTGCGGCGTGGGTCGCTTGAAATCTGTGCCGGTGGAGTACCAGTGGTTACCGTCGCGGACGATGATCTCTCCGGAGCGCGGACAGCTCACCGAGTCCCCGGCCCAGCTGCCGCCGGCCGCCACCCACACCACGTTCGGGCAGTCGTAGGCCGCCGAGGTCATCAGGACGTCATCGCAGTTGGCGATCACCACCGCGTCGGGATGGCGGGCCAGCCCAGCGCGCAGCGTGCGCTCGATGTGATTGATTTCACCGACGCGATCGAGCTGATCGCGGGACAGATTCAGCAGCACGACCACCTCCGGAGACACGGCGTCGCTGACGTGCGGGACGTGCATCTCGTCGACTTCCAGGGCGGCCAGCTCGGCCTGGCGGGCACCTGCCAGCGCGGCCACCAGCCCGGCGTCCATATTGGCGCCCTCGGCATTGGTGGCCACCGGGCCCAGCGTGGCCAGCGCAGCCGCCGTCATCCTGGTGGTCGTCGATTTACCGTTCGTGCCGGTCACGACCACCGCGCGTCGGTTCTTGCCGAGCTGGCCCAGGATCGATTTGTCGATCGACATCGCCACCAGACCGCCGATCATCGCCCCGGCGCCACGGCCGGTCACCCGGGAGGCCCAGCGTGCGGCGGCCCCGGCGCCCAGCGCCAGCCGGCCTCGAGGAGTGACCATCCTGCGAATTTTAGGGGCCCGACACGCGGTGCCGCGATCCGGTGCTGCTTGCCGGGTCCGCCACCGCGTCGAGCTTGCTCAGGCGTACAGCGGCGGGTTCAGCTGCGCGAACCCGGCCTGGCGTACGTAGGGGAAGTGCGGATAGGGCGGCACCGGGGCGCTGACGGCATCGAGCCTGGCCATCTGCTCCTCGCTCAAAGACCAGCCCACGGCGCCCAGGTTGTCGCTCAGCTGAGCGGGGTTGCGGGCGCCGACAATCACCGACGCGACGGTCTGCCTGCGCAGCAACCAGTTGAGGGCGATCTGCGGAATCGATCGGCCGGTCTCCTCGGCGATGACTGCGAGCTCGTCGACGACGGCGAAGAGCACATCGTCGTCGACCGGCGGTCCGGCGGCGGCGGTCGCATGCAGTCGGCTCACGGCCGGCAGTTCGGTGCCGCGCCTGATCCGCCCCGTCAGCCGCCCCCAACCCAGCGGGCTCCACACGATCGCGCCGACGCCCTGGTCGAGGCCGAGCGGCATGAGGTCCCACTCGTAGTCCCGGCCGATCAGCGAGTAGTACACCTGATGTGCCACGAACCGCACGCGCCCGAAGGCGTCGGCGGCCGACAGGGATTTCATCAGCTGCCACCCCGCGAAGTTGGATACTCCGGTGTAGCGGATCTTGCCCTGTGTCACAAGGGTATCGAGTGTCTGCGCTACTTCCTCGATCGGCGTCGCGCGGTCGTAGGCGTGCAGCTGGAACAGGTCGATGCGATCGGTGCGCAATCGGCGCAGCGCCTTCTCGACGGCGGTGATGAGACGCCGCCGCGAGGTGCCCGCGTCGTCCGGGCCCGCCCCGGTGGGGAGCGCCGCTTTCGTTGAGATGAGTACGGAATCGCGGCGCCCCTCCAAGGCGGCGCCGAGTACCGACTCGGAGGCACCGTCGGAATAGACGTCGGCCGTGTCGAACAGGGTCACCCCGGCGTCCAGGCACATGTCCACCATGGTGCGGGCCTCCTGCAGGTCGGTACCGGCCCAGGCGCCGAAGAACTCGCCGCTCGCGCCGAAGGTGGCAGCGCCGAAAGCCAACTCGGATACGACCAGACCTGATGCACCGACGTTCCGGTATTCCATATCCACTCCTTAAGGGGACGATGTTCCTGTTAAGGAACGCTAGCATCAGATGGGCTTTAAAGACACTCCCGTCCCGTTAAGATCGAGGAGTGACGACGCGGCCCGGCGGGCGGACAGCAGCGGTACGCGCGGCCGTGCTGACCGCTGCCGCAGATCTACTCATCGAGTCGGGCCTGGTGGCACTGGAGTTGACCGCGGTGGCCGAGCGGGCGGGCGTGGGTAAGTCCACCGTGTACCGGCGCTGGGGGACAGTGAGCGCCATCGTCGACGATCTGCTCGTGGACATGGCCGAAACCTCGCAGCGCCGCCCCGACACGGGAAGTCTCCAAGAGGATCTGCTGAGCGTGGCCAGGCTCATCCAACGGACCCTGGCCGACCGTCGACAGGGCAGCCTGTTCAAGGCGATCCTTGCGGCCGGGACCTGCGATGTCCGCACTGCGGAGGCGCTGGCGGGGTTCTATCGGATCCGCGTCGAGGAGATGGCACCGATCGTCACGGATGCCGTCACTCGCGGCCAGGCGCCGGCGGGAACCGACCCTGCCGAGGTGATCCGGCAGTTGTCCGCGCCCTTGTACTACCGCCTACTGACCGATACGGCACCACTGCGCCGGGCCGATGCCGATCGCGCAGCCGCTGCCACGCTGGCTGCGGTGGCGGCCGGCGTCTTCACCCGGTGAAATTCGGCGGCCGACACGCGCCGCTGCGATCCGGTGTTGTCAGACCACCGTGCCATCCTCGGGTTATGAGCCAGTGCTGGGGCCGACCGGCGGCCGACGCGGGCGCCGGGTGGGCCGTCGTGGATGTGGAGACGACCGGGTTCCGGCCGGGCCAGGCTCGTGTCGTCAGCGTTGCCGCACTGGCTGTCGGTGACGACGGCAGCGTCGAGCACAGCGTCTCCTCCCTGCTGAACCCCGGCGTCGACCCCGGCCCCACCCATGTGCACGGCCTGACCGCCGAGATGCTGGAGGGCCAGCCCACGTTCGGCGATATCGCAGCGCAGCTCATGGAGGTGCTGCACGGCCGGACGCTGGTCGCGCACAATGTCGCGTTCGACTACGCGTTCCTGGCCGCCGAGGCCGAACTCGTCGGCGCCCAACTGCCGGTCGACACCGTCATGTGCACGGTCGAACTGGCCCGCAGGCTCAATCTGGGTACCGAGAACCTGCGTCTGGAGACGTTGGCCCGGCACTGGGGGGCCACCCAGCTGCGCCCACACGATGCGCTCGACGATGCCCTGGTGCTCGCACAGATCCTCAAGCCCGCGCTGGTGCAGGCGCGGGAGCGCAAATCGTGGCTGCCGATCCGCTCGGTGAGCCGCCGGATCTGGCCCAACGGTCAGATCACCCACGACGAGCTGCGTCCGCTGAAGGTGCTGGCGGCACGGATGCCCTGCGACCACCTGAACCCGGGGCTCTACGTCGCCGGACGCCCCCTGGTACAGGGCATGCGCATCGCGCTCTCGGCGGAGATGACGCACACCCACGAAGAGGTCATCGAGCGGATCATCGATGCCGGCCTGGCCTATGCGGAGAACGTCGATCAGCAGACCTCCCTGGTGGTGTGCAATGACCCCGCACCAGAACAGGGCAAGGGCTATCAGGCGGTCGAGCAGGGCATCCCGCTGATGGGCGATGCCGAGTTCATGGCGCTCATCGGGCAGGCCGTCGGTGGCACCGATGTCGAGGAGTTCACCGACACCACCGGGGACGGCGACCAGTTCACACTGTTCTGACGCCGGCCCGCCAACGGCGCGGCGTCACACCGTGTTCCCTGCCGAACAGTCGCGCGAAGTACCCGGGGTCGGGGACCCCGACGCGGCGCGCGACCTCTGAGATCGGCAGGTCCGTCTCGGCGAGCAGCACCCGCGCCTCGGACATCCTGCGGTCGAGGATCCAGTCCCCGACCGTGCGCCCGGTGCGTCGGCGCACCACGGTGGTCAGGTGGCCGGGAGTGAGGCCGAGTTCATCGGCCACCTCGCGCAGCGACAGTGGTTCGGCGAGACGACGCTCGATCACAGCAAGGACCTCAGCGACCACCGACGTGCCGCGCACAGCCAGATCGTCGACGACGTCGTCGGCGAGGCGGGCCAGGTCAATCAGCAGCAGGGTCAGATGTGCCAGTGCCGCCTGGCGGTAGCCGTCCCGGCGGGTGCCGAGTTCGGTGCTGATCGACTCGATGGCATTGTCCCAGAACGGTCTTCGGTCGACAGGCACCTGCAGTTCGAGCATGCCGCCGCGGTGCTCATGCTGGAACGGGAACAACAGCGGGTGGGCTCGCCAGGTCGGCCAGGGTGAGCGGGCGCCGGCACCGAGTGCGGCGGGGTCGAAGAAGACCCCGGTCGCGTCGGACCGGGAGCCCACCCGGGTGGGGTCGACCGCTTCGCCGGCGGCCGCGACGAACACGGTGCCGCAAGCCGGGAAGTAGGTCAGTGCTGGGAAGTCGTGGATATGCGGCCGGGACTCGGGCAGTTCTCCGGCCCGCAGACGGATCAGCGATACCGGTGGCGTGTCGAGTCCGACGGCGTAGGCGTAGACCGGTACGCCGTCGCGGTGGCGGGCGAGTCGGGCCGGTGCTGCCATCTACCAAAGATAGTCCTAGTTGCGCCGAAGATCGGTCAACACATCTGCCGTCGCTGGTTAGACGATGGTAGGCATGACGAAAGATCATCCACATTTCATCACCGCGCGGATGGGCAACACGCACGATTACCTTCCCGCCACCGGCAACGACCTGCTGCTGCCCCTCTACGACCTGATGACCCGGGTGTTCGGTATGTCGCCGGGCTATGACACGCTGGCCGGGCAGGCCGAACTGTTCGGTGAGGTGAAGGTCCTCGAAATCGGCTGTGGTACCGGCAACCTCACCACGAGGATCATGCGGCTGCAGCCCACCGCGCACGTGACCGCCACCGACCCGGACCCCCGGGCGCTGGCGCGGGGCCGGCGAAAGATCGCTCGAACCGCCGACGTTCGTTTCGAGCAGGTCTACGCGCAACGGCTGCCCTACGCCGACGAATCGTTCGATCGGGTCCTGAGCTCGATGATGCTGCATCACCTCGACCGCGACGTGAAGGCCGAGGCACTGCGCGAGGCTTACCGGGTGCTCCGTCCGGGCGGCAGCATGCACATCGTTGACGTGCACGATGACGGTCTACCGGAACTGTTGTGCAGCATCGGTTTCGAGGTGGCCGAACTCGGCACCCGGCAGCTTCGGTTCGCGGGGAAGGCGGGCTTCTACCGCGCCGCGCGGTTCACTGCGGAGACCACAGCGCGCAGCGAGGCGGTGGTGATGGACGTGGCGATACCGACACCCCACACCGTCTTGCCGCCGATGGAGGCCTCGACGTAAGCCGCGGCCTGCGCCTCCTCGCCGGCCGACAGTGCGTGCTCGGAGTAGTCCAGCACGTTCACCTGGAAGCCGACCGCGCCGATCGCGTCCACGAACGCGGCCAGCGGACCGTTACCGGCACCGACGATCTCGCGTTCCTCACCGTTGACCTTCACCACTGCGGTGATGGTGTCGGTGCCGCCGTCTTCCTCGGCCGCATCGACCTTCTGCCGAATCCGCTCCAGCGGAACGATCGGCTTCAGGTACTCCTCGGAGAAGACGTCCCAGATCTCCTTGGGCGACACTTCGCCGCCCTCGCCGTCGGTGATCTGCTGGATGGCCTGGCTGAACTCGATCTGCAGCCGCCGCGGCAGCGCCAGACCGTGATCGGCCTTGATGATGTAGGCGACCCCGCCCTTGCCGGACTGCGAGTTCACCCGGATGACGGCCTCATAGGTGCGCCCGACATCCTTGGGGTCGATCGGCAGGTAGGGCACCTGCCACAGGATGTCGTCAACGTCGGAATCCGCTTCGTCGGCAGCGACTTTCATCGCATCCAGGCCCTTGTTGATGGCGTCCTGGTGGCTGCCGGAGAACGCGGTGTACACCAGATCGCCACCGTAGGGGTGGCGTTCGTGCACGGGCAGCTGGTTGCAGTACTCGACGGTTCGGCGGATCTCGTCGATGTTGGAGAAGTCGATCTGCGGGTCGACGCCACGGCTGAACAGGTTCAGGCCCAGCGTCACCAGACAGACATTGCCGGTGCGCTCACCGTTGCCGAATAGGCAGCCCTCGATGCGGTCCGCCCCGGCCTGATAGCCCAATTCGGCTGCAGCGACGGCAGTTCCACGGTCATTGTGCGGGTGCAGGCTCAAGATGATGCTGTCCCGCGGTGCCAGATGCCGGTTCATCCATTCGATGGAATCGGCGTACACGTTCGGGGTGGCCATCTCGACGGTGGCCGGCAGGTTGACGATCAGCGGTACGTCGGGAGTCGGCTGCACGATCTCGGCAACGGCATTGCAGACGTCCACCGCGTATTCCAGCTCGGTACCCGTGTAGGACTCCGGGCTGTACTCGTAGCGCCACTTGGTGTCCGGGTACTTCTTGGCTTCCTCGACGCACATGGTGGCGCCATCGGTCGCGATCTTCTTCACCGCTTCGCGATCGGCGCGGAAGACCACCCGGCGCTGCAGGATGGAGGTCGAGTTGTAGAAGTGCACGATCGCCTGGGGTGCGCCCGCGCACGCCTCGAAGGTCTTCGCGATCAGCTCGGGTCGGCACTGGGTCAGCACCTGGATGGTCACGTCGTCGGGGATGGCGCCCTGCTCGATGATCTCGCGGACAAAGTCGAAATCGGTCTGGCTGGCCGACGGGAAGCCGACCTCGATTTCCTTATAGCCCATCCGGACCAGCAGGTCGAACATGCGGCGCTTGCGCGCGGGGCTCATCGGGTCGATCAGGGCCTGGTTGCCGTCGCGCAGGTCCACCGCGCACCACTGCGGGGCGGTGTCGATGACCTTGTCGGGCCAGGTGCGATCGGTCAGGGTGACGTTCTCGACCTCTTCGGCGAAGGTGCGGTACCGATTCACCGGCATCGAGGATGCGCGCTGGGTGTTCCACGAGGGCTGGCCGGGGTTGCGGGGTCCGGCCGGGGTGCTGATCGCGCGGACGGAGGAGAAGGCGTCAGATGAGATATCTGGGGTGGTCATGATGTTGGCTCCGGGTCTATTGGGGGATTCAGACCGGCGCATCGCGAATACCCGCGACGGGAGGCCAGTCTGGATCAGACCCCGTCGCGGCGTCCGAGAAGGAGCACCCGCTGCACGCAGGCAACTGTACTCCGGGTGGGTTCAGGGCCAAAACGGCCGCCCGGAATTGGTGCAAGTCGGGGCCCCGAACCCGGCTTAGGGTGCTAGAGAAGCTACGAATTCGGGGGTCGGATGGGCGAGTCGGTCGAGGTTGTCACCTCGGAGCTGCACCTGGCAGCGGACCGTTTGCGGGGCGCGGGACAACGTCTGCAGGATGGGCTTTCGTCGGTCGATCTGGAGACCAGCAACCTGCTCGCGTCCGGCTGGAAGGGCGAGGCGGCGACGGCCTTCGACAAGTACTGGGAACAGTGGCACAACGGCGCGGGCCAGGTGGTGCGCGCGCTGCAGACCATGTCGGATGCCCTGCAAGCGGCTGCCCAGAGCTACGAGACAGCCGATGAGCAGGCCGGCGGCGCGCTCGGGTCGACCATGCAGGGCGGTGGCGGCTCCGGGGCGGGGACCGGTGGGGGAAGTGCGAGCCCGTCGGCTGGCGGCGCCCCGGCCGGAGTAACCGCTCCTGCCTCGGGGGATTCCGGTGCTGAGCAGAACGTCGGCGGCGGCGGCGGTGAGACCGGCGGTCCGACGGACTCACCGTCCGGTCTGGCGGATCAGATGAATCTCGGCCCGGCGATGGCCCCGATGTCGCAGGCCGCCGGTATCCCCGCCCAGTTTGCGGGTCAGGTGGCGGGCGGGTTGATGCAGGCCGGGACCATGGCCGCCGGTGCCGCGCAACAAGCGGTGCAGCTGGCCACCCAGGTGGCGCAACAGGCGCAGGCGGCCGCCGCGGAGGCCGAGCAGACACAGGAAGCCCAGGAGACCGAGTCCGCGGAGAAGCCCGCTGACGCACCCGCAGGTGCGGAAGGCGGCGAGGCGCCGGTGGGTCCGGCACCGGTCGAGGCACCCCGTGAGGGTGCCGGGACGTCCGGGCCGGAGGCAACACCAGGCAGGAGCCTCTGATGACGAAGCTGGTGGTGGATTTCCCGCAGCTGCAGGGGGCCATCGATCACATGGCGCAGTTCGGTCGTGAGGTCGACGAGGTACTGCAGGAGATCGACCAGGCGATGGCCGCTCTGCGGGCCAACTGGGAGGGGCAGGCGTCCGAAACTCAGCAGCAGTCCCAGCAGCAGTGGGAGGACGGCGCCGAGCAGATGAGGACGTCGTTGGAGGCGCTGCGCAAGGTCGCCGAAAACGCGCACAAGAACTACACCGACGCGGTGGACAAGAACGAGAAGATGTGGGCGGGCTGATCGCGTGCGGATTGAAGTAGAACCGCAGGCGCTCATCGATGCGGGGAAACAGGTCGGCTCTCTTGGCGCCCAACTCGGTGCGCTGTCGGACGCCATGGGGCAGACACTGTCTGACGGCATCGCGTCCGGCACGGATCCGGCAGGGTTGAACTTCGGGATCTCCTACGGCCGCCAGGCCGACGAATTCGGGAAGCAACTGGCGCAGCTGGCCAACGCCTTCAAGAGCGTCGGCATGCTGCTGGAGGCGACGGGCTTCAATTACAAGAATGCCGACGCCGCATCGACCGCCGGCGGGCCGGGACCGTCGGGCAGTGTCAGCGGTGAGCAGGCGGAGACCACGGCGGGCGATGCGCCCTACGCACCCAACGGAAGCATCGTTCCTCCGCCGTCGAAATGGTGGATGATCCAGCCGTTCCTGAACATGATTCCACTGTTCGGGGCCGCAATGACATGGCCCACCGGCAACGCCTCGATGATGAATCTGACTGCGGCGCAATGGGCCAACATCGGTCGGGGTCTGAAAGTGTTCGAGCCCGCACTGGCCGGGGCCGCCGCTGCTGCAGGGGCTCAGAACATCCCCGAGGTCGAGCAGATCAACAAGGCCCTCAAGGATCTGGGTGACGGCGCGACCAACCTGGCCAGCTTCGGCGACCAGATGGCCACCACCATAAGCGATTTCGCCAAGGGCGTACAGGAGACCCAGGACTCCATCCGCGACCTGCTGGACCGGCTGTCGCTCGACGGCCTCTGGGACACCGTGACCGGGTTACTCAGCGGCGACGGTGACAAGGTCCTGCGCGAGATCGCCGAAGACGTCGGCAATGTGCTGGAGAACTTCCAGAATCAGGTTCAGGGTGTCCTCGGGTTGCTCTCCGAGCTACAGACCTTGCTGGGCGAGGCAGCCGATTCTTTCCAGAAGTGGATAAGACCCGTCCTGGTGGGGGCTTTCGGCGACGATGTCGGCAACGCGCTGGCCGACGCCGTCAAGATCTCCACCGACCTGCAGGCCGGCCTCGGGATCGCGGTGATCGGCCTCGTTTCGGGCACCGTGGCCCTCGCCGATCCCGACACCTGGAAGGGCCTGGCGGACACCGCGATCATGATCGCCAAGGATCCGACGATGATCGACGACGTCCTTCTTCAGTCCGGCAGCGAGTTCATCGCCTGGGATGAGATCACCGGCGACAATCCGGCACGCGGCGTCGGTGAGGCTCTCGGCAACATCGGATCGCTGTTCATTCCCGGGGGTGCGCTGGCCAAGGGCGGTTCGGTCGCGAAGGGACTGGCCGCAACCCGTCGTCTGCTCGACGGTGGGGGACTGGAGGGGCTCGGCCGTCTGCCGGGACTGGGTGGCAACCGGGTGCCGGATGCACCCGAACTTCCCGATGCGCCTGCCGCGCCCAACATCCCGGAGTTCACCCCGCCGCCCGGAATTCCAGGCTCGGTGCTGGGACCGAACAGCCCAGGCGGTGGTCCGTCGAGCCCCACCCCGACATCGCCGACCTCGCCGGGGTCCGGCTCCGGTGGCGGCCCTGCGCCGACCGGGCCGTCAACCAACGGTTCGGGACCGAGCCAGTCCGGAGGCGGTGCTGGGCCGGGTAGTTCGTCGTCGAACGGTGCCGCGCCGACGGGAGGCTCGCCGAGTCCGAGCGGCAGCAGCGGGGGTCCGTCGTCCAACGGTCCTGTCCCGACGGGTGGTTCGCCCAGTTCGAGCGGTGGTGACGGCCCCAGCAAGCCGTCGGGCGGCGCGCCGTTGTCCCCGTCGATGAGCTCGCCTGGTGATTCTCCCGGCTCGAGTGGGCCGAGCCAGTCGCCTTCGGGGGCTGGTCCTGCGGGCGGCGGGGATGGTCCGGGTGGCGGGTCTTCCGCGAGCGGTGGTGGGTCGGGCGGACCGTCACCCGACGATCGGGCATCGAGTCCGACAGGTGGATCGTCCAACACTGACAGTTCACCGCACCACACCAGCGGTGACGGATCGCTGTCCGAACCTGATCTGAAGCAGAGCGATCCCGAGAACGAAGCGCCTACTGGACATCCGCCGAATGATGGCGGCGGACAATCGAAGGATGACGGAGGTAACTCTGGGACCTCTGACTCTTCCGGTGTAAGTGGCGCGGCACCAGAGGCGGCGGCATCGGATGGAGACGTCGGCGGCCATTCGAACCCGCTCCATTCCGATGCGCAACGTGGCGACGGGTGGCATCGTCTAGACAACGACGAGATCGACGTTGACTATGGGCGCCACCCGTTGGATGAGCATTGGACCTATGGCGACTACCCGGACGTCATCGCGCCGGAGGTCCGGGGTCTGATTTCTGATCCCGATGCGCCGTGGGGCCGAGATGATGACGGAAGCCCGCTTTCACAGGATCAATACGAGTCCGTCTATAACAAGAGTGGACCTAACGGCGATCATTGGCAGAACTGGCCGCCGAATGCAGGCGCGGTTCCAGAGACCAGGCTGGTGTACGACAGATTGGATGCGTTTATCCGTGACTTCGGCACACTGGACGGCAACCTGGAGGTCGACCGGATCGGAAAGTTTGAAGGCGACTATCTAGCCGTCATGTCAGACGGGATTCCTGCAACATTTGAGCAAAGGTCTCTACCCATCTACAGCTTGACGCAGCCTTATCACCAGTTCGAGATGTCTGGCGACCTGCCCGATGGATGGACGGTTGAAGTGTCAGAAGTGGCGCCGGCGTTTGGTCGCGACGGCGGAGGCACGCAGGTTCGTATTCTCGACGCTGACGGCAACGCGGTACTGATACCGCGTCTGAAGGGACTAGGGATTCTGCAATGACACCTCCTCGATTGTCATCCGACATCACCGCATGGGCACAGCGTGCGGGGTACCACTCCACCGACGATGCCGACGCGCTGGTTCTGTACTCAGAAGGTGGCGAGAATCGCTATTACGTCCGAGAGCGGCAGGACGGCTGGTGGGAACTCAGCTTTGCGAGCCGCGGCGAGGATGAGCGCTTCATGCTCCGCGCCTCTTCAAGAGAAGTTCTGGAGCATCACTTGGTGGAGGTGTTCGGTGTGACAATTCGCGATGAAGCGGCGCTGCCCTTCCTGCGGTTGCCCTACAAATCGTCGGACTTGGCTACTGGCTATCACCTCGACGAGATGTCCGATGGTTTTCGGACGCTGAGCCGAGACGGCGAAGGTCCTGTAGCGATGGCGCGAGACAAGACATTGAGCATGCTGGTTCTTGTTCCATTGTCGCATTACCTACAGCTCACAATCGTTGAACTGGAGCAGGCCTTCCTCAATGAAGAAGGATCGCCGTTGTTGAGTGAAGGGCAGTACAGGACTCATTGAGATAGTCCGAGTTCGCTTGTCGGTGCCGGGTTATAGCGAACTGAGCGAAAGTATAGGGATACGCCGATGACTGTCGTTGTAGAGGTGTCTGATGACTTGGCGGACTGGGCAACTCGGGCTGGCTGCGAGGTCAATCAGGGATCGCAGCCCCCTCTGCGTGACGATGTGGACGACGATGGAAGAACCGTAATCTGGGCTAACCACGGCGAGATCCGTTACTTCGTCGGCGGCCATGCAAGCGGGTGGTTCTGCGTGACATCTTCCGAGCGGATGTCCGACGAGACACTTGAGTTTGCCGCTGAGTCCATGCACTTGATCGAACTGTACTTCTACGGAAAGTTCGGCTTGTCCCTGCGAAGTTCGCTCAAATTGCCGGTTTTGAAATATCCGCGTTCGGCCGATGACGCGGTCGGCGGATACAGCCTAAGGACCGCGACGTTTGATGAACGAGAAAACCTGGCGCTAGTCGATGCCAAGGGCTCGGCTATTGCACTGACCACATCTGGCCGGATAGCCGGTACAGCGGAGTTGGTTTGTCTCTCTTACTATCTCGCATCGAGCGTTGAGGCAGTCAAGTCCTCGTATCTGAACCCGACTGGGCAACCGTTGTTCACGGTCAGAGAGAAATTAGGGCCTGGGCTTGTGCCCGCTCGCCTGGAGTGAGCATGCGGGCCTCCACCAAACCATGCAGTCCAATGGCTGAAAAGAGATGTTCGTGGACCTGAATGAACTGGCCAAAGCACTGGACGCCATTGCGATTGCCGGCGATGTGCTGGCGCTAGGCGGGCGCGCGGAATTTTCCTGGTGTATAGAGCAAGCCGATGATGGCAGGTGGGAGACCTACTGGTACGAGCGAGGTTCGAAAAACAACCTTGCCTGCCTGGAGACTGAATCCGACGCGTGCTTCCATCTACTTGGTCGGTTGACTTACAGCCAACTCTTGTCTGGGACATTGTCCGTCGACTCGGGACGGTAACAGTGACTTCAGGATTCGAGGGCGAAGTGCACCGTAAAATTGGCGCGACGTTGGCCAAGTTCAACCTCGTGTTTGATGGTGTCTTCGACGGAGTTGATGAAGGGGGCCGTAATCTCGCAATCTGCTATTTCCGGGGATTGAACTGCAAGCTCCAGATCTATATGTGGGAGGCCGCGGGCGAAATCGGCTGCATGATCGGTCCGGCTGAGGCGCCGAATGAATTCGGACTGCTCGGCGATTCGAAGAAGTGGAGTGCGCTGACCAGATTCGCTACGCCGCGTCCGGCCTTGCCGTGCGACGGCCCAGTCTCCTTCGTTCCGACCGGGCCGGAGAGCTATGCAAAGCCGTTAGGCCGGGTCAGATCTTGTATCGACGCCTACTACGACGAAGCTTGCATGGGAGTCCTCGCCGTGTACGGTCCGGAACCGGCCAAAGTGGACGACTTCATTGAGGTGCCGTCAACCGGGGCGGTCGCGGTCTACCGAGCGAAGCGGTATCCAATCGCATTCAGCAGCGATGACTGGGTGGCGCTACAAGCCGATCCCGAAGTCGAGATACCTGACGTTCTTCAGCGAGGGGCCTCCGGTCGACGAGAAACTCGGACGTACAAGACATGGGCCAAAGTCCCGAGAACGTCCGTCGACGAAATAGTCCATATGCGGGTGACCGGAGTAGTCGCTGGACACTCTGTTTCAATCCAGTCGCAACGTTCCGATGGGCAGGTCAGTGTCGATTTCGTGGGCGCCCCTAACGTGGCCAAACAACTCGGTCTGAAAGGTGATCAACACATGTGCTGGACCGGATTGTTCGCTCCAGAGGACTTCGAAGACATTGTCGTTGAGGAGGTGCGACGCGAATGAACCGAGACGTCTCTTGACACTCGTGCTGTTGATCCGAAACGAACTAACGGCCTATCCACCCGACTTCCTGCCGACGCCGCGAACGCGGTCACCGACTGATCCAGCAGCCCGGATGAAACCGCGGCACACCCGGGTGACTGACTTACACCTGCGAATCCGGGAACGCGATCACCGACAAGAACCGGATGGGCAGCTCGACCAGATCTACCGGCCCGTGCGCGCCCTCCCCGTCGATCTGTAACGAGTCGCCGGCATGCAGGGTGTACACCGACCGGCTGTGGCTGTAGTCCATCACCCCTTCGAGCATGTAGATGAACTCGGTGCCGGGATGCTGGAACAGCGGGTAGGTCTGGCTCTTCTCGGTGAGCGTGACGTGCAGGCACTCGAGGCGCTTGTGCTCCCCGCGCAATGAGCTCAGCAGTTGGTACTCGTGGCCCTGCTTGGTGCCGTTGCGCACGATCTCCGCGCCGGTGCCGGCCTTGACGAAGGCGGCCGGGCGTTCCACGTCCGCACCCCGGAACAGGCTGGTCACGGGCACGTCCAGGCCGCGGGCCAGCAGCGCCAGGGTGGACAGGCTGCACGAGGTCTGCGCGTTCTCGATCTTGGACATCATCGCCTTCGAGATGCCGACCCGGGCCGCCATTTCCGCGACCGTCAGCCCGTGCTGCTGGCGCAGTTGGCGCACATTGCGGCCGATCGCCGCCTCGAACTCCAGTTCCTCGACCGGCTCGTGCGGATCCCGCTCGCGAGCCGTTCCGGACTGGTTGCGCAGCAGCGGAACGTCACTCACGGCCGGCCCCCTGTCGTCTAACGCATCTCCCCGGCACCCACGTATGGATACGGGCTCTTGAGCAGTGTGCCATCGGCGAACCGCGAGAGCGCAAAGTCGGTCTCCGGAATGCGCGGGTCGGCGCTGCGACCGTCGGTCACCAGGTCGGCGACCAGCCGCCCGACCGCGGGGGCGATCTTGAAGCCGTGCCCGCTGAACCCGGCCGCCACGATCAACCCGTCCAGCCCGCCCGCGGAGATCACCGGGTTCCAGTCCGGGGTGACGTCGTAGCAGCCGGCGTAGCTGCCGGTGATCCTCGCGTCGGCTAGGCCGGGGAAGCGCGTGCCGACCTTGTCGACCGTCATCTCCACGAAGCCGTCGGTGGCGCGGTTCAGGTAATCGTCCGGGTCGGCCTCCTCGCAGTGCGCGAGGTCGCTGTTGCCGAACAGGATCTCCCCGCCCAGCTCCGGCCGCACGTACTGCAGCGAGACCAGATCGGAGAACACCGGCACCGGACCGAGATCCAGGCCGGGGGAGATGGTGACGATCTGCTCGCGCACCACCCGAATCGGTACGTCGACGCCGTAGCGGGCCAGAAATGGTTGCGTCCAGGCCCCGGTGGCGACCACAACGGTGTCTGCCGAGACCTCCGTGCCGTCGTCCAGCCGGATCCCCGTCACGCGGTCGCCGTCGATGAGCAGGTCGGTGACGTTGGCGCCCTGCCGGATTCGCACGCCGGCGGCCCGCGCCGACACCGCGAAGGCCTGCGCGGTCTGGTAGGCATCCCCGTATCCGCCACGTGCCTCCCACCCGAACGCCGCGAACGGGCTCAGATCGGCGGTCGGCCACAGCTTGGCGACTTCGTCGACACCGATCTCCTCGGTCTGTACCCCGACGGCGCGTTGTGCGGCAAGGCTCTTGCGCATGGCCTCGACATTGGGTGCGCCGACGCCGACGACGTAGCCGGTCTGGCGGAATCCGATGTCGGTGGCGTGATCGCCCATGAACTGCTGGGGTTTCTCGAACACCTCCAGGCTGGACGCCGCCATCGCGGCCAGCGAGCTGACCCCGTAGTGGCAGCGCACGATGCCGCTGGACTTGCCGGTCATGCCGGAACCGACGGTATTGCGTTCGGCGACAAAGACATCGGTGACGCCACGCTGGCTCAGTGCCCAGGCCGCCGCGGCGCCTTCCAGACCGCCACCGACGATGACGACGTCCGCGGTCTCGTTCACAACCCGGCCCCGGGGATCCAGTTCGTACCGGCCAGCGGCACCCGGGCCATGGCGGCCGCTTCGATGGTGACCGCGACCAGGTCCTCGGGCTCCAGGTGGGTGACGTGGGCCTTGCCGCAGGCTCGGGCGATGGTCTGGGCTTCCATGGTGAGCACGCGTAGGTAGTTGGCCAGCCGTCGGCCACCCTCGATCGGGTCGAAGCGGGCCGCAAGTTCCGGGTCCTGGGTGCTGATCCCGGCCGGGTCGCGGCCGTCCTGGAAGTCGTCGTAGAAACCGGCTGCGCTGCCCAACTTTTCGTACTCGGCGGCGTAGCGGGGGTGATTGTCGCCGAGGGCGATCAGCGCCGCGGTACCGATCGCGACGGCGTCGGCGCCGAGCGCCAGTGCCTTGGCCACATCGGCACCGTTGCGGATACCGCCGCTGACGATCAACTGAACTTTGCGGTGCACATCCAGTTCCTGCAGCGCCTGGACCGCCTGCGGCACCGCGGCGAGGGTGGGGATGCCGACATGCTCGATGAAGACGTCCTGGGTGGCGGCGGTGCCGCCCTGCATGCCGTCGACCACCACGACGTCGGCCCCGGCGTGCACCGCCAGCTTCACGTCGTAATAGGTGCGCGTGGCGCCGACCTTGACATAGATCGGCTTTTCCCAGTCGGTGATTTCACGCAACTCGTTGATCTTGATGGTGAGGTCATCGGGCCCGGTCCAGTCCGGATGGCGGCAGGCGCTGCGCTGATCGATGCCCTCGGGCAGGGTGCGCATCCCGGCGACACGCGGAGAGATCTTCTGCCCCAGCAGCATTCCGCCGCCGCCGGGCTTGGCGCCCTGGCCGAGCACGATCTCGATGGCGTCCGCCTTGCGCAGATCATCGGGGTTCATCCCGTACCGTGACGGAAGGTATTGGTAGACTAGGTTTTTGCTCTGGCCGCGTTCCTCGGGGGTCATGCCGCCGTCGCCGGTGGTGGTCGAGGTGCCCGCTTCGCTCGCGCCGCGACCGAGGGCCTCCTTGGCGGGCCCGGACAGCGCGCCGAAGCTCATTCCGGCGATGGTGACTGGGATGTCGAGGTGCAGAGGATGTTTGGCGTGCCGATCCCCGAGCACCACATCGGTGCCGCACCGCTCGCGGTAACCCTCCAGCGGGTACCGAGACATCGACGCACCCAGGAACAGCAGGTCGTCGAAGTGCGGAAGCGGCCGCTTGGCGCCCCAGCCGCGGATGTCATAGATACCCGTCTCGGCGGCACGCTGGATCGCGGCGATGGTGGGCCGGTCGAAGGTGGCGGACTCGCGCAGACCGCGGCGGGCCCGATCGTCGGTGGAAGTCATCTAGTAGCTCGCAGAGTTGTCGACGTGGAAGTGGTAGAGGTTGCGGGCCGAGCCGTACCGGGTGTACTCCGAGGTCTCATCGGTGAACCCCGCCGCGGCAAGAAGTTCGGCCAGTTCGGCATGATGCTCGGGCCGCATGTCCTTCTTGACGCAGTCCGCGCCCAGCGAGGCGACCGCGCCGCGCACGTAGATGCGCGCCTCGTAGATCGAGTCGCCCAGTGCCTCACCAGCGTTGCCGCGCACCACCAGTCGCCCGGCCTGAGCCATGAAGGCGCTCATGTGACCGATGTCGCCGCCCACCACGATGTCGACGCCCTTCATCGAGATCCCGCAGCGCGCGGCCGCGTCTCCCTCGATGACCAACAGGCCGCCGTGGGCGGTGGCGCCCGCGGACTGCGAGGCGTTCCCGTTGACCCGCACGCTGCCGCTCATCATGTTCTCGGCGACGCCGGTGCCGGCGTTGCCGTTGATGAGGATCTCCGCCTGCTGGTTCATCCCGGCCGCGTAGTAGCCGACATGACCGTTGACGGTGACATGCACCGGCGCGTTCACGCCGACCGCGACGTTGTGCGCGCCGTCGGGATGGTCGATGACGAACTCGCCCTTGACTTTGGGCTTGTGCAGCGCGGTGTTCACCTCGCGCAACGGCGTTGTGCGCAAGTCGTATCGCACTAGCGTGTCCATGCGTACACCACCTCCGGCTCGGGTTCCCAGATCTTGGCCGATTCGACGCCGGGCAGCTCGGAGAGCGCGCGGTACTCGCTGGCCATGGCCACCCATTCGGTGGTCTCGGCGATGACGGCGGGCTTGCAGGCGATGGCGTCACGGACCACGGCGAACGAATCGTGATTGGAGACCAGCAGGGTGTAGAAACCGTCGAACGTGGCGCACAACTCTTTCAACGCGGTCTCGACATCACGGCCGGCGGCCAGCTGCTGCGCGACGAACCGCGCACCCACCTCGGTGTCGTTCTCACTGTCGAAGACCACACCCGCACGGCGCAGGTCACGGCGGATGGTGGCATGGTTGGCGAAGGATCCGTTGTGCACCAGGCACTGTTGCGGCCCGACGGTGTAGGGGTGGCAGCCCGACGGTGTCACCGCCGATTCCGTGGCCATCCGGGTGTGCCCGACGCCCTGCCAACCTTGGGCCTTGGACAGGCCCCACGCGTCGGTCAACGCGCGTGGATGTCCGACACCTTTGAGCACAGCAAGGTCGGCGCCGAAGCCGGCGATCAGTGCCTCGGGATAGGACTGCCGTACCCGTTCCAGCAGCTCCTCGGAGGAGCTGCCGGCCGACAGCAGATAGGTCGAATCCACCTGCACCACCTCGACGTCGGGTCCGAGGTCGGGTGCGACGGCGACATCGGTCACCGACACGCAGCCCCGCCCCGGCGGCGACCACAGCGGGTCGCCGTACACCGCGACACCGGCCGAATCAGCACCCCGGTCCGACATTTCACCGAGCATGCCGCTGAGCAGTTCTCCCAGCCGGGGATAAAGCTCAGGTGTGCGCAGGTGCAAACCCACGATCCCGCACATAGCGTTCCTTTCTAGAAGGCTGTCAGGTACTGGTCGACCTCCCACGGCGTGACGGTGCCGTGGTAGGTGAAGAACTCCTCGCGCTTGATGCCGGCGAAATACGTGGCCACCCCGTCGCCGGCGGCGTCGAGCACTCCGGTCATCACCGGGTCGGCGTCCAGCTCGTCGATCGCGTGCAGCAGTGTGGGCGGCAGGTTCGCGGGGCCCTGGGCGCCGACGGCACCGGGGTCGAGACTGCGTTTGATGCCGTCCAGCCCGGCACCCAAGGCGGCGGCGATGGCCAGATAGGGGTTGGCCGAACCGTCCCCGCCGCGCAGTTCGACGCGCTGGTTGTCGGGAACCCGGATGTAGTGGGTGCGATCGTTGCCGCCGTAGCTGGGTTTGCGGGGTGCCCACGATGCGCCCGAAGTCGTACTGGTGGCTCCGGTTCGCTTGTAGGAGTTCACCGTTGGGGCGATGACGGACTGCAACGCGCAGGCGTGATCGAGAATCCCGGCGATGAAGGCATAGGCGGTGTCGGACAGCCCCAGGCCGCGCTCATCGGTGTCGGTGGGGAACACCGGATTGCCCGCGCTGGTCAGCGAGAGGTGGAAGTGCAGGCCGCTGCCGGTGCGGTCGGCGAACGGCTTGGGCATGAAGGTGGCCACCATGTCGCGTTCGGCGGCGATCATGGACAGCAGGTAGCGCAGCGTGATCACCCGGTCGGCGGTCACCAGTGCCTCGGCGAACTGGAAGTTCTGCTCGAACTGCCCGTTGCCGTCCTCATGGTCATTGGCGTAGTTGGACCAGCCCAACGAATTCATCGCCGTCGAGATGGCGGTGAGGTGCTCATACATCCGGGTGACGCCGCGGGCGTCATAACAGGGCTGGGCGGCGGTGTCGGCTGCATCGGCGGTGACCAGAGCGCCATCGGCGTTGCGGCGCAACAGAAAGTACTCCACCTCGGCCCCGACCCATGGCTCGAAGCCGGCGTCGGCAGCCTGCTGCACGAGATTCTTCAGGATGATCCGTGGCGCGTACGGCCACGGCTTGCCCTCCACGTGCGGGTCACAGTGCACCAGCGCCAGACCCTCTTTGATGAACGGGATGGGGGTGAACGAGGCCGGGTCCGGTACGGCGATCAGGTCGGGATCCTTGGGCTCCTGGCCCATGGCGCCGACTGCATAGCCGGCGAAACCGACGCCTTCGGTGGCCAGCTGTTCGACGGCTTCGACGGGAACCAGCTTGGCGCAAGGCTTTCCGCGTAGGTCGACGAAGAGGGCGAGGATGAACCGGGTGCCGGACTGCTCGGCGAGGGTGGCGAGATCGGTGGTCATGGTTACCAGAACTTTCGTCATCTTGTTATGACTCGTCTCTTTGTAAGAAACAGAGTATCACGGTATGAAACTCACGCAAGCCGAGGAAACCCCGGCGACCCAAGGCCACCGGGGAATCATCGGTAGATCAGGAGAATTCGAGCTCGTATGCCGAATCACGGTGGAACTTGGCGTCGATGCCCTTCTCCTCCTCATCCGGGGAGATGCGGATGCCCATCGTCTTCTTGATGGCGAAAGCGATCGCGAAGGCGATGACGAACGAGTACGCCATCACCGCACCGGCCGCGACCGCCTGGCGCCACAGCAGATCGATGCCGCCGCCGTAGAGGAGGCCGTTCACGCCGTTGGGCATGCCCTCGCTGGCGAAGAAACCGATCAGCAGGGTGCCGACGACACCGCCGACGAGGTGCACGCCGACCACGTCCAGCGAATCGTCATAACCGAACTTGTCCTTGACTCCGACCGCGTACACGCAGATGGCGCCGGCGATACCACCGACGAAGATGGCGCCGATCGGCGTGACCGCACCGCAGGCCGGGGTGATGGCGACCAGGCCGGTGATCGCGCCGGATGCCGCGCCCACGCCGGTGACGTGACCGGTTTTGATCTTCTCGACGGCCAACCAGGCCAGCACCGCCGCACAGGTCGCCACGAAGGTGGTGACCATGACGATCGCCGCCGAATTACCCGCCGCCAGTGCCGATCCACCGTTGAAGGCGTACCAACCGGCCCAGAGCATGCCCGCGCCCAGCAGCGTCAGCGGCACATTGTGCGGCTTGCGCAGCTGTCCGAACATCGCGGACTTGCCGAGCACGATGGCCACCGCGAGGGCGGCGGCACCGGCGTTGATGTGCACCGCGGTGCCACCGGCGAAGTCGACCGCGCCCAGAGTGTTGGCGATCCAGCCGCCCACCGAGTTCTCGGTGACAACGCCGTCGAAGGCGAACACCCAGTGCGCGACCGGGAAGTAGACGAGCACTGCCCAGACGGCCGCGAAGACCATCCATGCGCCGAATTTCATCCGGTCGGCGACCGCGCCGGAGATCAGGGCGACGGTGATCACCGCGAACAGGGCCTGGAACAGTGCGAACAGGCTGATCGGCAGCCCGTCGATGGTCGTCATCGGTTCGAGCAGATCCGTCATGCCTGCGAATTCGGTGATGTCGCCGACGAAGCCGCCCATCGAGGTGCCGAACACCATCGAGAAGCCGAAGAGCACCCAGAGCAGTCCGACGATCGCGACCGCTCCGAACGTCATCATCATCATGTTGGTCGAACTCTTGACCGAGACCATGCCGCCGTAGAAGAGCGCCAGCCCGGGAATCATCAGCGTGAGGCCGATGATGCAACAGAGTATGAAGGCCGTGGTTCCTGTATCCATCAACATCTCCTACAGATGCGCGGCCCGAGCGGGCCGACCAACGGCAGTAACCGATGTTTGTGTTACAGCGCGCGTCATCCTGCGTTGCTGTGGCGTTAAACCTGTTTCGGGCGCGGGCGCATTTAGGGTGAACCGATGGCGGTCATCGACGTCCGGTCGTACGGCGCCACGGGCGACGGCGTCACCGACGACCACCCCGCGGTGCTGGCCGCGGTGCGCGCCGCCGGTGCGGGCGGGGGCACCGTGTTCTTCCCGGCGGGCGACTATGCACTGTCCGGAACGATCGGCAACGGCGCCCACGGATTCGCCAGGGTATGGCTGCTCGGGGACGGCGAGCGCGCCGCCCGGCTGCGCGTGACCACCGGTGTCGCTCCGGTGAGCGGACGGTGGATCGAGAGCCGCATCGAGAACCTGTTCGTCGACGCAGGCTCGTTGGGTTCTCCCGGCTTCGATGTCGACCTGGACAAGAGCTACATACGGCACTGCTGGGTCGACGGCTGGACGGGATTCGGCATGCGTTTGAACGCCTCGGCCGAGGGCCTGCTCAATTGGATCGACGACAACTTCATCGAGCAGCGCGAGGGCTACGGCATCCACACCACCTACCGCTTCTACGACTCCTGGATCGTCAACAACAATGTCGGGTCGACCGGCCCGAACCTGTCGGTGGAAAGCGGACCGCTGCGCATCATCGCCAACCACCTGAACGGCGCGCCGCAGCACAACATCGAACTCCGGGGCAACAAGCAGCTGACGGTGATCGGCAACATCTGCGAGGGCGCTCGACAAGAAGCGATCGTGTTCACCATGCCTGCCTGGATGGACACCGACGCCGAGCAGGTCCAGATCGTCGGCAACAACATCACCAACGGCGGCAAGGAAGCGCCCGGCACCTATCCGGCCATCGGTATCTACTCCCTGGATGCCGAGCACCGGACGAAGGGCTTCAGCATCACCGGCAACTTCATCGCCAATACCGACGCCGATGCGGGCTGGAGTTACGCGGTGGACGCCGAGTACGTCGATGATCTCGCGATCTCCGGCAACCAATGGGACAACAACGGGTACAGCGTGGCCGCGGTGCGGGCCGCCGGCCGCAATGTCGGAATTTCGGGCAATACCTCCGCGAATCTGCCGACGAGAATGGTCGTGCGCGCTGATTCCGATGTTTCTGTCGGCGCCGCGCTCGGGACCGACCAGATCTTTCTGCTGGACGACGGCGCCGAGGCCACGCTTCCCGACGCGGCGGGCAACACCAACCGCTACACGGTGAAGAACCTGGCGATGACCGGCACCCGACTGATCGCGTCGCGCGGGCAACGGGTGGACGGCGAACAGTATGTCCGGCTCGGACCGCGGGCCGCTGTCGACGTCATCTCCGACGGCACGAACTGGTGGACCGTCTGAGCGTTCGCCCACGGTGGGGCGGAAAACGGATATCCCGACCCCTTATCCTTGTCAGGACATCCCCGGCTGGTTGAGAGGTTCACAGTGGCGCTCGTCGTGCAGAAATACGGCGGATCATCGGTGGCGGACGCCGATCGGATCCGGCGCGTCGCCGAGCGAATCGTGGAAACCAAGAAGGCCGGCAACGACGTCGTCGTCGTCGTCTCGGCAATGGGTGACACCACCGACAACCTGCTCGATCTCGCCCGCCAGGTCTCCCCGGCACCACCCGCCCGCGAGATGGACATGCTGCTCACCTCGGGTGAACGCATCTCCAACGCGCTCGTGGCGATGGCCATCGAGTCGTTGGGCGCGCACGCCCGGTCCTTCACCGGTTCCCAGGCCGGCGTGATCACCACCGGCACCCACGGCAACGCCAAGATCATCGACGTCACCCCCACCCGGCTGCGTGAGGCGCTGGACGAGGGCCTGATCGTGCTGGTCGCCGGGTTCCAAGGCGTCAGCCAGGACAGCAAGGACGTGACCACGCTGGGCCGCGGCGGCTCGGACACCACGGCGGTCGCATTGGCCGCCGCGCTGGACGCCGACGTCTGCGAGATCTACACCGACGTGGACGGCATCTTCACCGCTGACCCGCGCATCGTCCCCAACGCCAGGCACCTCGACAGCGTCTCCTTCGAGGAGATGCTGGAGATGGCTGCATGCGGCGCCAAGGTGCTGATGCTGCGCTGCGTGGAATACGCCCGTCGCTACAACGTTCCGATACACGTCCGCTCGTCGTACTCGGATAAGCCAGGCACCATCGTCAAAGGATCGATCGAGGACATCCCCATGGAAGACGCAATCCTGACCGGAGTCGCGCACGACCGCAGCGAGGCGAAGGTCACCGTTGTCGGTGTGCCCGACGTACCCGGATACGCCGCCAAGGTGTTCCGTGCGATCGCCGATGCCGACGTGAACATCGACATGGTGTTGCAGAACATCAGCAAGATCGAGGACGGCAAGACCGACATCACGTTCACCTGCTCGCGGGAGAACGGCCCGTCCGCGGTGCAGAAGCTGGCCTCGCTGCAGGGCGAGATCGGTTTCACCCAGGTGCTTTACGACGATCACATCGGCAAGGTGTCGCTGGTCGGTGCCGGGATGCGCAGCCACCCGGGCGTCACCGCCACGTTCTGCGAGACGCTGGCCGAAGCGGGTATCAACATCGACCTGATCTCGACCTCCGAGATCCGGATCTCGGTGCTGATCAAGGACACTGAGCTCGACACCGCCGTCGCCGTGCTGCATGAAGCCTTCGGTCTCGGTGGCGACGAGGAAGCAATCGTCTACGCGGGAACGGGAATCTAATGGTTTCGATCGGTGTGGTCGGCGCGACCGGTCAGGTCGGCCAGGTGATGCGCGCACTGCTCGAAGAGCGCAACTTCCCGGCGAGTTCGGTGCGGTTCTTCGCCTCCGCACGCTCCGAGGGTAAGAAGCTGACCTTCCGGGGCCAGGAGATCGAGGTCGAGAACAGCGAGACCGCCGACCCGTCCGGGCTGGACATCGCGCTGTTCTCCGCCGGCGCGACCATGTCGCGGGTACAGGCACCACGATTCGCCGCGGCAGGCGCCGTCGTCGTCGACAACTCCTCGGCGTGGCGTAAAGACCCCGAGGTCCCGCTGATCGTCAGCGAGGTCAACTTCGCGCGCGATGCGGCCAATCGCCCGAAGGGCATCATCGCCAACCCGAACTGCACCACCATGGCCGCGATGCCGGTGCTCAAGCCGCTGCACGACGAGGCGGGCCTGACCCGGCTGATCGTGTCGAGCTACCAGGCGGTCTCGGGCAGCGGGCTGGCCGGCGTCGAGGAACTCGCGTCACAGGCGCGTGCCGTGATCGACGGGGTCGAGCAGCTGGTGCACGACGGCTCGGCGCTGAACTACCCGGCACCGGTCAAGTACGTCGCGCCGATCGCCTTCAACGTGGTGCCGCTGGCCGGTGCGCTCGTCGACGACGGCTCCGGAGAGACCGACGAAGACCAGAAGCTGCGCAACGAGAGCCGCAAGATCCTCGGTATCCCGGAGTTGCTGGTGTCGGGTACCTGCGTGCGGGTGCCGGTCTTCACCGGGCACTCGCTGTCCATCAACGCCGAGTTCGCGCAACCGCTTTCGGTGGCACGGGCCCAGGAGCTGCTGGCCGGCGCGCCGGGCGTGACGCTGGTGGACGTGCCGACGCCGCTGGCTGCCGCCGGTGCCGACGATTCGCTGGTCGGTCGGATCCGTCAGGATCCGGGTGCGCCGGAAGGTCGCGGCCTCGCCCTGTTCGTGTCCGGTGACAACCTGCGAAAAGGTGCCGCGCTGAACACCATTCAGATTGCCGAGTTGCTCGCCGCCCAGCTCTGACCGACGCCGAAACTGTATTCCAGAAGGAAAAGTGCGAGTAACCACCTTCCGGAACGCAGTTTCGGGGGCCGTGGTATCGGCATTGGTCCTTTCGGCACCCGCGCACGCGGATATGTTCCTGCACCCCGGCCAGGTCGTCATGCTCGGTCCGGTAGCCGGAACGGGCACTGCCACCGGCGATTACGGTATCGGTGCCACGGACCTGTGCGAGTTCATGGAGTTCCCGACCCGGCTGTTGCAGGTCTGCGGTGACAGTTTCGCGGGGCAGGGAGTCGGCTTCGGTGGCTGGTACTCGCCGATCGCGCTGCACGTGGACCCCGACTCGATCGACGCCCCAGCGGGTATCCGCATCACCGGCGTGACCGGCACCTCGACACGGCTGCTGGCCGACCCGACGCCCGTGGGTGCATCGCAGCTTCCCGCCGGGATCGTGTCGATCAACCGCGAGAACTACATGCTGGTCACCACGACGCAGAATCTCCGCCCGGCGACCTCGCGTCTGGTGAAAGCCGATGCCGCGAAGGACAACTGGCCGACGGTCGCGGGATCCGAGCGCCCGGCCGACTTCGCGGGAGGCGGGCAGTCCCAGATCAGCGGCTACTACGACCCCATTCCCACACCGGAATCCGAGCGTGGCTGGGTGTACATCGTGGCCGACAACTTCGACCGCAGCGCGCCGGCGACGCTGTATCGCGTTGCACCGCAGGATTTCACCGACCGGGCCGCCTGGCAAGGTTGGTCGTCGGTGCAGGGATGGGGCGCGGAGCCGACCCCGCTGTGGCCGGACCGGGTGGGCGAGATGAGCGTGCGCCAGATCGACGGCAAGACGGTGCTGTCCTACTTCAACGCCGGCACCGGCAACATGGAGGTCCGGGTCGCTTCCGACCCGACCCAGCTCGGTGCCGCGCCGGTGACGACGGTCGTGGTCGGGTCGTCATGGCCGGATCGGCCCGAGGACCTGCCGGCACCGCAGGACAACCGGCTGGCCCAGCCGTACGGCGGCTACATCTCACCGGCCTCGACGCTGGACGACCTGCGGGTATTCGTCAGCCAGTGGAACACCACGCCCCGCGGTGGCACGCCCTACCGGGTGATCCAGTACGCGGTGCACCCGTTTCATAGCTGATTCACATGCTCTAACCAGCCGGCACATTGCCGCCCGTCGGCATCATGAATCCATGAGCGAAGAAGCCGACAACTCGACCAGCACCACGGCCCCCGTGGCAGCCGCTGCAGCACCCCCACCGCCTACATCACCGCCACCGGCGGTGGTGGTGCCCACCGAGGAGCGACCCCGGCACAACCGTGTCACCCAGGTCGCCGCCTGGGTGGGCATCGTCGCGGGCGTCACCTTCGTCGTCGCGGTGATCTTCTTCTCCGGTTTCATCCTGGGTAAGCACTCCGACGGCGGCGGACATCATCGCGGCGGACCGGACCGCGAGTCCGGCATGTTCCACCGGGGCGGGCCGCCGATGGGACCGCCGCACATCTTCTTCCCGGGCGGACCGGGCGGACCCGCTGGACCGGGAGCGCAAGGCGGCCCCGGCTTCGGTCCGGGCTTCCAGGGCCCGCAGCAGGGGCAGAGCCCCGGTCCCGGCAACGCACCGGCCACGCCACCGCGCCCCTGAAACACTAAGAGGACCCTCGCGGGCGCGTGAGGAATCATCCGTAACTCTTGGCACTCTGACCTCATTCGTGAGAGTGTCGCTAACCATGACACGCCGACCGCTGCGCATTGCCGCGTTTGTCGCCGTACTCGTGGTATCGGTGGGCCTGTCCGGCTGCAGCCTGCGTGCAGACGATCCTGACGTGGCCGCCTCGACGGTCTTCGCCGTCGGCGATTGCGTGGATATCGATGCGGGCGAGGCTCCGACGCCGGATCCGGTGCGCGCCAGTGAGGTGTCCTGCGCCCAGGACCCGAGCTACACCGTCGGCGCCACCACCAACGCCGCCGGCGAATGCCCGACCAACGAGTACCAGCACGTGCCGACCGACTACGCCGAACCGTCGACCGCCCGGCTGTGCCTGGTGCCCAACCTCGTCGCCAACCAGTGCTACCTGATGGAAATGCCGATCGGGCTGGTCGAGAAGGCCTCCTGCGATGATCGCGACGACGGTGTGCTGGTCCAGGTCACCCAGCGTCTCGACGTCCAGGATCAGTCCGCCTGCCCGGCGGATGCCGGTTCCTACGCATGGCCCTATCCCGCGCCGGCCCGGACGTACTGCACGCAGACACTCTTCTAGCTTTGGCAAGCCAGCCGGTTTTGGCATGATCGAGCCATGCGGCTGACTGCACTGGCCGCCGGGGTGGGAGTGGCGCTGGCCCTCGCAGCTCCGGCCTCGGCCCGACCGTCTGATCCCGGCGTCGTCAGTTACGCGGTCCTGCCGAAGGGTTCGGTCAGCAATATCGTGGGAGCGCCGCTGGCGTGGGAAGCCCAGTTCACCAACCCGGGCCAGACCTTCTACGTCGACAACCCGGCCTGCAACAACTGGGCCGATATCGGTCTCCCCGACGTGTACGCCGATCCGGACCTGGCGTCCTTCAACGGCGCCGTCGCGCAGACCTCTGCCACGGATTCGACGCGACTGGTCAAACAGGCGGTCGGCGTTTTCGCCACCAACGATGCGGCCACCCGCGCGTATCACCGCGTCACCGACCGCACCACCGGATGCGCCGGGCAGACCACCACGATGCATCTGGACAACCTGGTCAACCAGGTGTGGACCTTCTCCGGCGGCGCGGCGACCGCCACCGACGCGGTCTGGGTGAAACAGGAGGGCGGCACGGACCGCAGGTGTTTCACCCAGACCCGTTTGCGGGAAAACGTTCTGCTGCAGGCGAAAGTCTGCCAACCCGGCAACGGTGGGCCCGCGGTCAACGTGCTGGCCGGGGCCATGCAGAACACCCTCGGGCAATAAGGGCGAACAAAACCCTTGGGAATATGTCAGACCTGTCTGGAAGATTGAATAGCAAAAGCACGTAGCGTCCAGATCCGGGGGAGGAGTGGTTCGCATGACGACCGCTGCCGCGCGCGATATGGAGTGCGCTTCCGGTCGGGTGGCCGCCGCGATCGCGGCGAACTGCCTGCACGACGGTCCGGTCGGCAAGGTCGGCCTGGAGATCGAGGCGCACTGTTTCGACATCACCGATCCCCTGCGCCGCCCGGGCTGGGATGAACTCAGCGGGGTCATCGCGACGGCACCGGCGCTGCCCGGCGGCAGCGCCATCACCGTCGAACCCGGTGGCGCGGTCGAACTGTCCGGCCCACCGGCCGGCAGTGTCGCCGACGCGATCGTCGGGATGATCGCCGACCGCACGGTGCTCAAAGAACATTTCGCCGCACACGGCCTCGGCCTGGTGCTGCTCGGTGCCGACCCGCTGCGGCCCGCACAGCGCATCAACCCCGGCGCGCGTTATCAGGCGATGGAGAGCTTCTTCACCGCGACGGGTACCGCCGAGGCCGGCGCAGCCATGATGACCTCGACCGCGTCGGTGCAGCTCAACATCGAGGCCGGCCCGCGGGCGGGCTGGGCGGACCGCGTCCGGCTGGCACACGCCCTGGGGCCGACCATGATCGCGTTGTCGGCCAACTCGCCGCTGCTGGGCGGGCACTTCACCGGATGGCGCAGCTCCCGACAACGCGTCTGGGGCCAGCTGGACTCGGCGCGGTGCGGCCCGGTGCTGGGCGACAACGGCGACGATCCGGCCGCCGACTGGGCGCATTACGCACTTCGGGCCCCGGTGATGCTGGTGCGCACACCGGACGCGGTGCCGATGACCGAGTTCGTCTCGTACGCCGACTGGGCTGACGGCCGGGTGCCACTGGACGACCGTGTTCCCGGTGAAGAGGACCTCGAATATCACCTGACCACGCTCTTCCCGCCGGTGCGGCCGCGCCGCTGGCTGGAGATCCGGTACCTGGACAGCGTGCCCGACGACATCTGGCCGGCCGTGGTGTTCACCTTGGCCACGTTGTTGGACAACCCGGCTGCCGCCGAGATCGCCACCAGTGCCACCGCACCGGTCTCCGGTGAATGGGACCTCGCGGCCCGGGCCGGGCTCGCGGACCCGGGCCTGCGGGCCGCGGCGGTGACCTGCGTGGCCGCCGCCGCCGAGCACGCCCCGGCCGGCCTGGCCGATGCGATGACCCGCCTGCTCGCCGACGCCGAGGCCGGCCGATGTCCCGGTGATGACTTCTCCGATCTCGTTGTCGAACACGGCATACCAACAGCTCTGACCCAATTGGCGAGAGGCGACTCGTGACATCACCGGAGGTGCTGGCCACCGAACTGACCCGTGCCCGGGAGCGCACCCTGGCACTGGTCGACTTCGATGACGCCGAACTACATCGCCAGTACGACCCGCTGATGAGCCCGCTGGTGTGGGACCTCGCCCATATCGGCCAGCAGGAGGAGTTCTGGCTGCTGCGCGATGGTGACCCCAACGCCCCGGGCATCCTCACACCCGAGATCGACTCGCTGTATGACGCATTCGTGCATTCCCGCGCCAGCCGCGTCGACCTGCCGCTGCTCCCGCCGGCCGATGCCCGGACCTACTGCCGCACCGTCCGCGACCGTGCTCTCGACGTCCTGGACCGCACCGACGGCGACGAGGCGTTGTTCCGTTTCGGGTTGGTCGTCTCCCACGAGAACCAACACGACGAGACCATGCTGCAGGCACTCAATCTGCGCACGGGCCCCGCGCTGCTGAGCGTGGGAGCGGCGCTGCCGCCCGGGCGTGCTGGCCTGGCCGGAACCTCGGTGTTGGTACCTGGCGGCCCGTTCACCTTGGGCGTCAATGCTTCCGAGGAACCGTACTCGCTCGACAACGAACGTCCCGGCCACGTCGTGCACGTCGAGCCGTTCCGGATCGGGCGGGTACCGGTGACCAACGCGCAGTGGCGCGAGTTCATCGACGACGGTGGCTACCGGACACCACAGTGGTGGTCCGAACGCGGCTGGGCGCACCGGGAGCACGCCGGTCTGAGTGCACCCGCTTTCTGGAACACCGACGGCAGCCGCACCCGGTTCGGCCACCACGAATCCATCCCGGGTGACGAACCGGTGCAGCACATCACCTACTTCGAGGCGGAGGCCTTCGCGGCGTGGTCGGGTGCTCGGTTGCCGACCGAGGTGGAATGGGAGAAGGCCTGCGCGTGGGACCCGGTGGCCGGTACGCGTCGCCGATTCCCCTGGGGCGACGCACAACCCACACCCGAGCTGGCCAATCTCGGCGGCGATGCCCTGCGCCCGGCGCCGGTCGGTGCCTACCCGGCGGGGGCGTCGGCCTACGGGGTGGAGCAGATGCTCGGCGATGTGTGGGAGTGGACCACCTCACCACTGCGCCCCTGGCCCGGGTTCACCCCGATGATCTACGACCAGTACACGGCGCCCTTCTTCGACGGTGATTATCGGATCCTGCGCGGCGGCTCGTGGGCGGTGGCGGCCGGCATCCTGCGGCCCAGCTTCCGCAACTGGGACCATCCGATCCGGCGGCAGATCTTCTCCGGGGTCCGCCTGGCCTGGGACGCCTGATGTGTCGCCACCTGGGCTGGCTCGGTGCACCGGTATCGGTATCGTCGCTGGTGCTGGAGCCACCGAGCGGCCTTCTGGTGCAGTCCTATTCGCCGCGTCGGCAGAAGCACGGCACCATCAATGCCGACGGCTGGGGTGTCGGCTTCTTCGATCAGGGCGTGCGGCGCTGGCGCAGCGACAAACCGTTGTGGGGGGACGCGTCGTTCGCGTCAGTGGCGCCGGCGCTACGCAGTGACTGCTTTGTGGCGGCCGTGCGTTCGGCGACGGTCGGCATGCCCATCGAGCCCTCGGCTTCGGCGCCCTTCAGCGACGGCACCTGGCTGCTCTCACACAACGGCATCGTCGACCGCGCCGTCCTACCCTCCTCGGCGACAGCCGAATCCACCGTCGACAGTGCGCTGCTGGCCGCACACATCTTCGCGCGCGGTATGGGCGCGCTCGGAGACACCGTTGCCGCCGTCGGCGCGCAGGATCCCGGTGCCCGCCTGAACATCCTGGCCGCCAACGGTTCCACCCTGCTCGCCACCACCTGGGGCGACACCCTGTTCTCGCTGCAGCGCGATGATGGCATCGTGCTGGCCAGCGAACCCTACGACGATGACCCGTCCTGGCGTGACATCCCCGACCGACACCTCGTCGAGGTCACTGGCACGAACCTCACCATCACCCCTCTGGAAGGACCCTCATGACGACCGGCACGGCATCGGACCTGTCCAAAGCACTGCGCCGCGACGTCAGGCACGGCTTGGCGCAGTCCCCGAAAACGCTGCCGCCCAAATGGTTCTACGACGCGAAGGGCAGTGATCTCTTCGATCAGATCACCCGCCTGCCCGAGTACTACCCCACCCGCACCGAAGCGTCGATCCTGCAGGACCGGGCCGCCGATATCGTGGCCGCCTCGGGTGCCGACACTCTGGTCGAGCTGGGCAGCGGCACCTCGGAGAAGACGCGACTGCTGCTCGATGCCATGCGGGACAGCGGAGCGCTGAAGCGCTTCATCCCGTTCGATGTCGACCCGAGCGTCCTGCGTGATGCTGCCCGGGCGCTGCATGCCGAATACCCGGATATCGAGATCGACGTGGTGTGCGGCGATTTCGAGCAGGATCTCGGCACGATTCCCAAGGCCGGCCGGCGCATGGTGGTCTTCCTCGGGTCCACGATCGGCAATTTCACCCCGGAGCCCCGCACCGAATTCCTTGCCGCGCTTGCCGACTCCATGCAGCCCGGCGATTCACTGCTGCTGGGTACCGACCTGGTCAAGGATGTCGGCCGGCTGGTGCGCGCCTACGACGACAGTGCGGGTGTGACGGCCGCGTTCAACCGCAATGTGCTGACCGTGGTGAACCGCGAACTCGACGCCGACTTCGACCTGGACGCCTTCGATCATGTGGCGCGGTGGAATCCGGAGCAGGAACGCATCGAGATGTGGTTGCGCTCGACCGCGGATCAACGGGTGCGGATCGCGCAGCTTGATCTCACGGTCGACTTCGCGGCGGGCGAGGAGATGCTCACGGAGGTGTCCAGCAAGTTCCGCCCCGAGGGTGTGGAAGCTGAACTGGCCGCCGCCGGACTGCGTCGCACCCACTGGTGGACCGATGGCGCAGGCGATTTCGGTCTTTCGCTGGCGGTGAAATGAGCCTGGCCGAAGCCTGGCGGTCGGCGCGGGTGCCGGTGGCGGGTCTACATCTGGACAGCGCGGCCTGCTCACGGCAGAGCAATGCGGTGATCGAGGCGGGTGCCACGCACGCCCGGCACGAGGCCGAGGTCGGCGGTTACGTGGCGGGCGAAGCCGCGGTGCCGGCGCTGGACGCCGGACGGGCCGCGGTGCGCGCCCTGGCCGGGATGCCCGATGCGGAGGTCATCTTCACCACCGGCTCCAACCATGCGCTGGATCTGCTGCTGAGCAGCTGGACCGGACCGCGCACCGTGGCATGCCCGCCCGGCGAGTACGGACCCAACCTGGTCATCATGGCGGCCAACGGATTCGAGGTGCGCAGCCTGCCCGTGGATGAGCTGGGCCGACTGCTGGTCGACGAGGCCGCGGCCGTGCTGGAGGCCGACCCGCCGGCGATGGTGCATCTGACCGTGCTCGGCAGCCACCGCGGTGTGGCCCAGCCACTGGCCGAGTTGGCGCCGGTGTGCCGAGCGCTGGGACTGCTGCTGGTGGTCGACGCGGCGCAGGGACTCGGGCACGTGGACTGTGCGGTGGGCGCCGACGTCCTGTATTCGTCCTCGCGCAAGTGGTTGGCCGGGCCGCGCGGTGTCGGCACGCTGGCGGTACGGCCCGAGTTGTACGGGCGGTTGACGCCGCGGTGGGCGCCGATGGAATTGCACGAGGCCAATATCGGGTCGCGGCTCGGCTTCTCGCTGGCGCTGGGCGAACACTTGGCCGCCGGCCCCGATCGGGTGCAGGCCCGGCTGGCCGAGGTCGGCCGGCTCACCCGGACGGTGCTCGCCGACATTCCCGGCTGGGAGGTGGTCGAACCCGTCGACGAGCCGACCGCGATCACCACGCTGCGCCCCACCAACGGTGCCGCACCGACACCGGTGCGGGCCAAGCTGATCGCCGAACACCGGATCGTCACCACCGCATGCGAGGTGGTGCGGGCTCCCAGCGAGATGGCCGGGCCGGTGCTGCGGGTGTCCCCGCACGTGGATGTCGCTGCCGAGGATCTGGAGCTCTTCGCCGAGGCGTTGGTCGCGGTCAGCTGAGGATGCGTGTGGGCGCCGAAGTCGCTTCTGCCTAGCTGCCTTTGGCCCACGCCCAGGCAGTGAGCCGCCAGTGTGTGCCGACTCTGCGGAGCGCGACCGTGTAGACCGAGCCTGTTTGGGTGATCTGACTGCCGCGGAGGTCGAACGTCATGGACGCAGGGACCACGACATAGCCGTAGTCGCCCGTGACATCGACATGCAATGGCGCGCCGAGGGTGATGCGGTAGCCCGAAGCCCCGAGGTGCGCGCCCTCAGCAAGCACGTCCTTCCACCAGTCTTCGGCGGCCGTTTCCCCCTGCCAGACATGGGGTGACATTCCGTCGAGAATTTGCATGGGATCAGCGCACGTCGCCGCCATTGCCGCCACGTCACCGTCGTTGAACGCCGCGACATATTCCAGCACTGCGTCCATCGGATCGTCCATTTCGTCAACGTAGTCGCCTGGATGCGCCCGTGGGGCCCAACGTCGACTTGTTGTCGACATCCGCGCTTGGAATCGACAACAAGTCGACGTTGGGCGAAAGATAGGGTTGTCCATGCTCAGCGATGAAGAGACCTTCCTGATCCAGACGGTGCGCGACTTCGTCGACCGGGAGGTCAAGCCCAGCGTGCAAGAGGTCGAGCACGCCAACGAATACCCCGAACGCTGGATCGAGCAGATGAAGCAGATCGGCATCTACGGTTTGGCGGTGCCGGAGACATACGGCGGATCGCCGGTATCGATGCCCTGCTACGCGCAGGTCACCCAGGAACTCTCCCGCGGGTGGATGAGCTTGGCCGGCGCGATGGGCGGGCACACCGTGGTCACCAAGCTGCTCACCTTGTTCGGCACCGAGGAACAGAAGCAGACGTATCTACCGCGGATGGCCACCGGCGATGTCCGTGCCACCATGGCGCTCACCGAACCGGGCGGCGGCTCCGACCTACAGGCCATGACCACCGTCGCGAAGACCGACGGCGATGACCTGGTGATCTCGGGCGCCAAGACCTGGATCTCCAATGCCAGGCGCTCGGAATTGATTGCGCTGCTGTGCAAAACGGATCCCAGCGCGCAGCCGAAGCACAAGGGCATCTCCATCGTGCTCGTCGAACACGGCCCCGGCCTGACGGTTTCACGCGATCTGCCCAAGCTCGGCTACAAGGGGGTGGAGTCCTGCGAGCTGTCCTTCGACGACTACCGCATCCCGGCCACCGCCATCCTCGGCGCCACCCCCGGCAAGGGCTTCGCGCAGATGATGAAGGGCCTGGAAACCGGCCGCATCCAGGTCGCCTCCCGGGCGCTGGGGGTGGCCACCGCGGCGCTGGAGGACTCGCTGGCCTACGCCCAGCAGCGCGAGAGCTTCGGGCAGCCGATCTGGAAGCACCAGTCCATCGGCAACTATCTGGCCGATATGGCCACCAAGCTCACCGCTGCCCGCCAACTCACCTGGTATGCCGCCGAGAAGTACGACAGCGGCGAGCGCTGCGATATGGAAGCCGGCATGGCCAAACTGTTCGCCTCCGAGACCGCGATGGAGATCGCGCTCAACGCAGTCCGTATCCACGGCGGCTACGGCTACTCCACCGAATACGACGTGGAGCGCTACTTCCGCGACGCCCCGCTGATGATCGTCGGCGAGGGCACCAACGAGATCCAACGCAATGTCATTGCTGCCCAGTTGGTGTCGCGCGGCGGCATCTGACTCGATAGCCCAGGGCACGGCCGGGGTGTCGCGTTCCTGGATCTGGTCGAGGCGGGAGAGGTCGGCCTGACGTTCGCGGCGCAGAGATACCGCGGCACGGGGGCTTCCGGGTTTGCCGACTATGCCACGACGTGGATCCATCGGGCCACGCTGGTCTGAGCGCTACTTGTGCGCGGACAGCAGGAAGGCCGGCAGCTTCATCCGGCCCTTGTCGTCGTGATCGTGCGGGGGCAGCTCGAACGGCGACCCCGGCCCTGACGGCATGTTGGCGTGGATGAAGGCCGGGCGTATGTCGTCGACGGTCCAGTGTGCCGCGACGATATCGCGCAGTTCGTACTCGTCGACCTCGTTGGGCTTGGTCTCCAGCTCGGCCGGGAACGCTCCCTTGGCGAACACCAGGACGTAGTAGTGCGCGCCCGGGGCGGCGGCGCGCTGCACCGCGTGCAGGTAGTTGTGCCTGCCGTCGATGGGCAGTGAATGGAACAGCGTCGAGTCGATGACGGTGTGGAATCGGCCGTCGTAGCCGGTGAACGAGGTGATGTCGGCCTGGGCAAAGCTGGCGTATCGCAGGTTGCGTTCCTGTGCTGCACGATTCGCCACAGCGATGGCGGTCGGCGAAATGTCCAGGCCCACCACGGTGTAACCGTCTGCCGCCAGCGACAGTGACAACTCAGCGTGTCCACAGCCGGCGTCCAGGACGTCGCTGCGCACCTTGCCCGCCGAGATCAGCGCTGCCAGTTCGGGTTGCGGTTCACCGATGCTCCACGGCGGCGGTCCCTGGAACTCGCTGTCGTGGCGATATGCGCTGTCCCAGTCCAGTACCTCAGATGCCATGACATCCAACGTACGCGCGCTCACGCGGTGGGTGTTTCCCACGTGTGGACCGGCGCATTGGTGTGCATGTGTTCGCAGTACATACGCAGCATCTCGGCCAGCGCGGCGGGCCGCGCCAAACCGCGTTCCTGCAGCGCACGCACGGTGGCGGTCTGCCAGGCGGCACCGTTGCGGCCGGTCTTGGCGCGTGCCTCGATGACCCCGAGGAAGCGGTCCCGAACATCGGCGGCAACCCCCCAGCGCCGCAGCCCGTCATGGGCCAGCGGCAGCAGCTCCCGCAGCACGAGTTCGTCGGCGGTCACCTCACCCAGGCCGGGCCAGTACAGCCGGGCGTCCATCCCGTGCCGGGCCGATGCAAAGAAATTGTGCTGTGCCGCAGCGAAACTCATCTTGCTCCACAGCGGTCGGTCCTCGTCGGTGAGTGCCCGCAGGGTGCCGTAGTAGAACGCCGAGTTGGCCAGCATGTCCACCACCGTGGGCCCGGCGGGCAGCACCCGGTTCTCGACGCGCAGGTGCGGTTTGCCGTTCACCACGTCGTAGACCGGCCGGTTCCACCGGTAGATGGTGCCGTTGTGCAGGCGTAACTCCGAGAGCGCCGGGGTGCGCCCGGCTGCGAGCTCGGCCACCGGATCCTCGTCGGAGATCTCCGGCAGCAGCGACGGGAAGTAGCGGACGTTTTCCTCGAACAGATCGAAAATGGAGGTGATCCACCGTTCGCCGAACCAGACCCGGGGGCGCACGCCCTGGGTCTTGAGCTCGTCGGGGCGGGTGTCGGTGGCCTGCCCGAACAGTTCGATGCGGGTCTCGGCCCACAGTTCGTGGCCGAAGAAGTACGGCGAATTGGCGCCCAGGGCGATCTGCGGGCCGGCCAGCACCTGCGCGGCGTTCCAGTTCTGCGCGAACTCCGCGGGTGAGACCTGCAGATGCAATTGCATACTCGTGCAGGCAGATTCGGGTGCGATATCGGCCGACTGCAGGGACAACCGTTCGGGCCCGGTGATATCGATGTCGATATCCTCGCCGCGCGCGGTGAAGATGGAGTCGTTGAGTGCCTGGTAGCGGGTCGACTCGCTCATCCACCCCGACTCCAGATGCTCGGGCATCAGGGTGGGAAGGATGCCGATCATGACGATGTGCGCGCCGTCCTCGGTGGCCTTGGCCTCGGCGGCGTTCAGGCTGGCCCGCACCTCGGCCTCCAGTTCCAGCGCGGACTGCCCGGGTAACGGACGCGGCGGAACATTGAATTCGATGTTGTACGCGCCCAGTTCGGTCTGATAGGCCGGATCGGCGATGGAGGCCAGTACCTCCTGATTGCGCAGCGCCGGCTGGTAGTCAGCGTCGACAAGATTGCATTCGATCTCCATGCCGGTGAGCGGTCGGTCGAACTCGAAGCTGGACTGGGACAGCATCGTCTCGAACACGTCCAGGCACAGCTGGACCTTGCGCCGGTATTCGCGGCGCTGTGCGCGGCTGAATTCCGTGCGGGAAACCTCTTCGCCCACAGCGTCGACACTAGCGCCGAACGGCCACCGCGATCTGTGGACTGAGCAGACCGCCCCGCAATTCGAGGTCGACGCCGGCGTGTTCGGCCAGTGCGCGCAACGCCGACGGACTGTAGCTGCGCAACGAACTGATGACACCGTCGTGCACGAACGGGATGAACGGGGCCAGCGGCAGCATGGTGGCCAGTCGCAGGAGATGCAACGGTGCCGGTGGCCTGGGCAGGTCGATGATCAGAAGCTTGTCCGCGACGCGGGTGCCCTCGGAGAGCACCGCGGCGGCCGTCACCGGTGGAAGATGATGAAACGACAAGGCGAACACCGCCAGCGCGAAATGGCCGTCGGGTGCGTCGATTGCGGTGGCGTCCATTTCCCGCACCTGGGCCCGCGGATGGCTGCCCAGCTCACCGGCAGCCATCGCGGCGACCGAATCGTGCTCGATATCGGTCACCGTGACATGAGCGGTGGGATGTCCCTCCAGCACCACCGTCGACAGCGCGCCGTGGCCGGCGCCGAGTTCGAGGACCTTCGGGTCCGGCACGTCGGCGATCTCCTCGAGCACCAGGTGCGCGAACTGCCGGTGGTTGCCGAACACCCGACCGGTCCACTCCAACGCGTCCACCACACTGCGTTTGACCGCGGGATGGACGTCGGTGCGATCCAGGTACTCGGTCCGGTCGGTCTGCAGCAGCCGGTCCAGACAGGATGCGTCGGGGCCACCGCGCGGCATGCGATCCAGATCGGTCACGCCGTCAGGCTACAAGTCGGCGAGGTCCCTGGGCTTGAGCAGCAGCGTCGCCACGACGCTGATGACCGCCGTGGTCACCAGGTAGCCGCAGGCCAACCACGGTGCGTTGCCGCCGACCGCGATGAGCGTGGTCAGGATCAGCGGGGTCAGCCCCGAGGAGTAGACGCCGGAGAGCTGGTAGACCGTGGACAGTCCGGTGTAGCGGATCCGGGTCGGGAACAGCGAGGCGTACAGCGTGCCCTGCGCGCCGTAGAACCAGGCGTGGATGATGCCGAACACGATGGCGATGCCGATCGCGAACGCGGTCAGACTTCCGGTGTTGAACAAGGCGAACACCGGGAACACCGCCACCGCGTAGGCGGCGATACCGGTCGCGTAGACGCGTTGGGGTCCGAAACGGTCGGCGAGCAGACCCGATACCGGCAGCAGCGCCGCCATCAACAGGGCGGCCACGGTCACCACGATCAGCACGTCGACCTTGCCCAGGTGCAACGGGCCGGTCGCGCTGGTGGCGTAGGCGATGGCGAACACGCCCCAGGTGTTGAACGCCGCGCCCTCACCCCAGCGGCTCAGCATGCCCAGCAGCGTCGGGCGCAGTGACGGGCCGCGGAACAGTTCCCGCAGCGGCGTCGACGACACGTCGTCGTCCTCTTTGAGCTTCTCGAAGGCCGGGGTCTCGGAGGCCTTGAGCCGCACGACGACGCCGAAGATCACCAGCACGATGCTGAACAGGAACGCGATGCGCCAGCCGTAGGACAGGAATGCCTCCGCCGTCATGACCGTCTGCAGCAGTGCGAAGACGCCGGTGCCCAGCGCCAGACCGAGCGCCAGTCCGACCTGGGGGATGCTGCCGGCGAACCCCCGCCGCTTCGGGGTGCTGTGTTCGACCGCGAGCAGCACCGCGCCGGCCCATTCACCGCCGAGCGCGAAGCCCTGGACGATGCGCAGCAGCAGCAACAGGATCGGCGCGACGACGCCGATCTGGGCGGCGGTGGGCAGCAGACCCATCAGCGCGGTCGCGCCGCCCATCAGCAACATCGTCAGCGCCAGGGTGCGTTTGCGGCCGATGCGGTCACCGATGTGCCCGAAGACGAAGCCGCCGATGGGCCGGACCAGGAATCCGACCGCGAAGGTGGCGAACGCCAGCAGCGTGCCGACGAAGGAACTCTGGTCCGGGAAGAACGCGGTGTTGAACACCAGGCTGGCCGCGGTGGCGTAGAGGAAGAAGTCGTACCACTCGATGGTGGTGCCGACGAGGCTGGCCGTGAGGGCCGTCCGAACTTTCGAACGGTCCGCGGCGGTCTGTTCGGGCGGCGAGCTGTCGGTGACGGTCACCGGTCGCAATATGGCGGTGATCCGGAGATCGCGCCAGGGTTGTGCTTACGGTGATCCGAAGACCGCGTCTAGCTGCTCAACGTGATCCGGCACTTGCGCACGATGGGTTTCAGTTCGTCGTAGTACTGCGCGCCCAACAGAGCGTGCTGGGCGGTGTCATCATTGCGGACCGCGAACGCGATCTGGCCGGCCAGATCGGCCAGCCTGGTCGCGTGATCCGCGACCTCGCCGGGAGCGATCTGACGTGCCTGGTCGCGGATTGCCCGGGCGCGTTCGTCGAAATCGCCGGCCGTCGGCCCTTGTTCCGTCGAGAAGCTCGGCATCACGAAGGACTGGGCGCTCAGCGCGATCAGTGGTTCGACCTGACGGCAGGCCTTGCCATCGATGTAACTGAACGACACCGCGGCGATGACGACAGCCGCAGCAAGTCCGGTGGCAGCGATGGCCTTCATGGCGGTGCTCCGCTCGGCATCGAGGACCAGCCTGCGCCAGAGCAGATGGGCACCGATCGCGGCGGCGACGGCCGCGGCGGCCAGCCCCGCCGCCGCGAGCGCGCTTCCTCCTGCGGAGGTCGAGTCGAGCGCGGCGTAGGTGGCGATCGCCGACACCGCGACCAACATCAAGACCCAGATGCCGCGGCGGCGCATATAGGAATCCGCGTCGCGGAACGGGATCCCGATCACGCTGCCGGCCGCGGCGAGAACCGCGACCAGCAGCGGGATCAGAACATCGAGAAAATTACCGGTGATCATCGTTTGGCAATGCTACGGGCGTCACTCCTCGCCGAGGATCTGGTAGATCTCCCGGCGTGCGTTGTTGACGATGTCGAGGATGCGCTGCTGCTGCTCGGCAGACGCGGCGTGCGCGGACTGTCCGACAGCACCGAACAGCTGGCCCAGCGCGGCCCGCAGGTTCACCGCGTTCGGGTCGGCGTCCTCGGCGATCTCGTCCCACGGGGCGGTCTCGATCTTGGCGGCCGCCGTGCGGCCTTCCTCGGTGAGCTCGAAGGTCTTCTTGCTGCCTTCGCTCTCGGTCGGGGTGATCAGACCCTCGTCGACCAGCAGTTGCAGGGTCGGATACACCGAGCCGGGGCTCGGCTTCCACAGATCGTTACTGCGGGCGGCGATCTCCTGGGTCATCTCGTACCCGTGCATGGGACGTTCGGTGAGCAGGGTCAGGATCGCGGCGCGCACGTCACCGCGCTTGCCGCGGCCGCGGGGACCACGACCGCCGCGACCACGGGGTCCGCCGCCGAAGCCGGGACCACCGAAGCCGGGACCGAAACCTCTGCCGAAGCCGGGACCGAATCCCGGGCCGAACGGACCCTGCGGGCCGGCGGCCTGCTCGCGGATGTGGTCGCGGAACTCGCGGCGGGCGTGGCGGCGATCGAACCCGAGGGGACCGAAGCCGAATGCGGGGTTGGGGGGTGTGAAGGGGGTGTTCATGGGGTGCTTCTTTCTGGAGAGGGAAGCACGGTCTGCACTTCCGATGCGTTAACGATATATCGGAAGCTATCGCGATGCAACTATCATTTTGAGCGGCCGTCGATGGCGGTCACCAACCAGCGCGCCCATTCCGCCTGCATGGCCTCGAAGCGCAGGCCATATTCCAGGGCGGCATTTGCGTAGAAGGAGTTGTCGGAGTCGTCGAGGTGCAGACCGTCGCGCAGCGCCTGCAGGCGTGCCAGTTCGGATTCGGCGTGCTCGACGAGTGCCTTAACGTGGTCGGCAGCGTCGCGGCGTGGGAGTTCGCCGAGCAGGAAGATGCGCAGCAACTCCGGCCTCCGGTCGGGCGGATCGTCCTGGGGATTGGTCACCCACCGCAGGAGTTCGGCATGCCCGGCTTCGGTGACGCGGTACACCTTGCGTCCGCGAGGGCCGATCTCGGCCACTTCGATGAATCCGTTGTCCGCCAAGCGGTTCAGCTCACCGTAGAGCTGGCTCTGGGTGGCCGGCCAGACGTTGGCCATCGACTTCTCGAAACGCTTGAGCAGGTCGTAGCCGCTGCCGGGATGTTGGGTCAGCAGGCCGAGCGCCGCCATTCGCAAACTCATGAAACAGATCCTACATTCCACTCTTGACATGTCACTAGTGGAATGTCATCGTGGTGTCATGACCACAGCCTCCGCACTGCCCGCCGAAGGTGACTTCTTCCGGCGCGGCAACTACGCGCCCGTCGCCGACGAACTCACCGAATACCACCTGCCCGTCCTGGGCGTCATCCCGCCCGAGATCGACGGGTGGTACCTGCGCAACGGGCCCAACCCGCGCGAGGCCAACGCGCACTGGTTCGCCGGTGACGGCATGGTCCATGGCGTCCGGATCGAGAACGGGGCGGCCAAGTGGTACCGCAACCGCTGGGTCCGCACCGACAGCTTCGTCGAGGACTTCCCGCTCTACAATCCCGACGGCTCCCGCAACCTGCGCGCCGCTCTCGCCAACACACACGTGGTCAACCATGCCGGGAAGACGCTGGCGCTGGTCGAATCATCGTTGCCGTATGAGATCAGCAACGAGCTGGAAACGTTGGGTGCCTACGATTTCGGTGGCAAGCTCACCAACTCGATGACCGCCCACCCGAAGATCTGCCCGACCACCGGTGAGATGCACTTCTTCGGTTACGGCAGCATCTTCGAGCCGTATGTCACCTACCACCGGGTGTCCGCCGACGGCGAACTGATCATCAACCGGCCGGTGGATGTCAAGGCGCACACCATGATGCATGACTTCGCCTTGACGGCCGATCACGTGATCTTCATGGACCTGCCGATCGTGTTCGACCTGGACGTCGCAGGCAAGGGCGAAGGCGATATGCCCTACCGCTGGAGCGACACCTACGGCGCTCGGTTCGGCGTGCTGCGCCGCGATGACCCGTTCGGTGTCATCCGCTGGTTCGATATCGACCCGTGCTACGTCTTCCACGTTGCGAACGCCTACGACCACGCGAATTCGATTGTGCTGCAGGCGGCCCGATACCCGGAGCTGTGGCGCAACGACGGCGGATTCGGTGAGCAGGCGGTGCTGTGGGAGTGGCGGATCGACCTGAACGCCGGCACGGTGACCGAACGCCAGCTCGACGATCGGGGGATCGAGTTCCCGAGGATCGACGACCGGCTGGTCGGCCTGCCGGCCCGTTTCTCGGTCTCGGTGGGAGACACCGCACTGGTTCGTCACGATCTGTCCACCGGTGCCGCCGAGACGCACTCCTTCGGGCCGGGGAGGTCCGGAGAAGCGGTGTTCGTACCGGCGGCGGGCCCGGGCGATGAGAGCAGCGGCTGGTATCTGAGCTACGTGTATGACCCGGTGCGCGAGGGTAGCGATCTGGTGATCCTGGACGCGTCCGATTTCGGAGGCGCACCGGTGGCGACCATCTCGCTACCGCAGCGGGTGCCGTTCGGGTTCCACGGCAACTGGATCGGCGCGTGAGCATCGGCGTCTCACGATGTGGACGTCGTAAATCCGCACCTACCGCACGGTACCGGCGGTCCCGGCAACGAGATGTGACCGGGTGTGCGCTGTTGCTGGAATGACCGGCCGGTGTGCGAAATGAAATTGCCGAACTGCGCTGCGGGGATACCCGCAGCGCGAGGTGGCGCAAACCACACACTCACCGAGATGTGCGCAGAATCACGCAGGTCGTACTGGTGGGTAGCTTATAAGCAGCAAACGCTGACACCGCCGGGGCGGTAGTTGCAATAACAACTGATTAGTTTGTAGGCGAAACTATCGACTTGCCGTGTACGACTGTTTGCCGGGTTTTCGACCACAGCTAAAAATTGCTCTCAACAGCAACGTTACGAAACCGCAATGTGCGGGTCTCGGAAATTTGGCAGAGGGTGCAACTTTACAAATCTCTCTTGACGTCAACTTACTGGTGGGTAAGTTCTCTCCAGTCCGGGGGAAGCGCCTGAAGGGATGGCAAAGAGAAAAATGTCCATGCAATTGACGATGAAGCCGTATGTGACGGTCGGTGTCGCGCTGGTCGGAGCCAGCGTGATCGCGGTGGCGCCGATCGCGCCGCGGGCCGAGCTGCACATGCCGTCGGTCACCCTGGCGGCCTCCATCGAGAATCCCATCACGGTCTTCAAACCGGTCGTCAATGCTGCCGGCGACCTGATCCGCGAGACGCTGCAGGCCGAGTTCGCCGATCCGTTCCCCATCCTGCGCCAGATCTTCGCCAACCAGCAGTACACCGTCTCGAAGCTGCTGGCGGCCATCAACGGTGGCGGGGCCGCCCTGACCGAGCTGGTTCAGGGGCTTCCCGCGGCACTGCAGGCCGCCGGCGCCATCGCGCGCACCGGCGACATCAACGGTGCGATCGACAGCCTGGTCGCCAGCGGCCTGGGACCGATCCTGAACTTCATCTCCGGCGTCACCGTGCCGCTGCAGGACGCGTTCGAGCGTCCGTTCGCGGTCGGCCAAGCACTGGTCGCCGGGGCATTCGAGAGCGGGCTCGCCCTCACGGTGGCGCTGGCGCAGACGTTCATCGGCATCGGCTTCCCGGTGGGGACCACCCCGGTGCTGCAGAACCTCGTCAGCGTCACCGAGTCGATCCTGAAGTCCATCGGGACGCTGAATCCGATCAACATCATCAACGCCGTCCAGAACGGCGTCGCCGATATCCTGCTGAACGGAATCCAGCACACCAGTGATTTCATGACGCAGACCGTGTCCTACATCCGCGATGTGATCGTCAACGCGCTCAAGGCCGGTCAGCCCGCCGCGGCGACCAAGACCGCGTCGGTGGCGACCGCCCCCACGGCCGATGCGCAGACCTTCACGATCTCGATCCCGGGTGCCGAATCCGACGGCGCCGCACCGGCGGTGACCCCGGTCAGCACCGGTGCTGAGTCGGCCGAGACGCCGGCTGAGACCCCCGCCGAGACTCCGGTCGAAACCCCCGCCGAGGTGCCCGCCGAGGAAGCCGTGACCGAGACGCCGGTCGAAGAGGCACCCCTCGAGGAGGTCGAGATCGAGGAGCCGGAGGCCGCCGAGCCCGTCACCCGACCGAGCCTCAAGCAGGCCGGGTCCGGCAAGACCTCGCCGAAACGGGCGGGCAACCCGCGCGCCGCGGCCTGATCGCACAAAAACGAGTGGTCTCCCTCGCCGGTCGGCGGGGGAGACTACTCGCATGACCAACCCTGTCCTGGCCCTGACCGCCGTGACTGCCGTGTGCAGCGCGGCGGTCGGCGGCCTTTTCTACGCGTTCTCGACATTCGTCATGCGCGGACTGGACCGCACCGACCCTGTTGAAGCCGCGGTGACGATGCGCGGTATCAACGCCGAGGCCCAGGCGAACGCCCCATTCCTGGTGCTGTTCCTCGGAACCGGCGTGCTGGCGCTCGTGCTCGGCGTCATCGCCGTCATCAACCGGGACGGCTGTCTCCTGGCGGGTGCGGTGCTCGCGCTGCTGCCGACGGTCATCACCATCGCCTTCAACGTGCCGTTGAACAACCGCCTGGAAGCCGGTCTGGACTGGGCGTCCTACCTGGGGCCGTGGACCGCGTGGAACCACGTCCGCACCGTCACCGGTCTGCTGGGAGGGGCGCTGCTGGTGATCGCCGGAACGCAACGATGACGATCACCGCGGCGGCGAGGACCAGCGTCGCCGCGAGGGTCGCGGTCGGAGCGATCCCCGAATCGAAAGCGGTATGCGCGGATTCGAGCAGCTTCTCGGCGGTCGGTGCGGGCAGTTCGCGCGCCACCGCGGTCGCGCCACCGATGCTTTCGGCCGCGTCGCCGGCCTGAACGGGCGTCAGGCCGGCAGGCACCTCGACGTTGGTTCGGTAGAACGCCGTGAAGATGGTGCCGAGCGTCGCCGCTCCCACCACTGCGCCCAGTTCGTATGCGGTCTCCGAAACGGCGGACGCGGCTCCGGCTTTCGCGGCCGGCACCGAGGCCACGATGGTGTCGTTCGAGATCGTCTGCGAGACACCGACACCGAGTTCGAGCACGATGAACGACACGATGATCGCGCCTACCGACAGATCGTGACGGAACAGCAGGATCAAGATGAAGCCGGCAGCGACGAACACCAGGCCGAAGACGATCAGAGCCTGCGCGCTGAAGTGCTTGGCCGCCTTGACCACCGAGATACCCGCGATCATGGACACCACAGCGCCTGGCAGGGTGACCAGGCCGGCCGCCAGCGGGCTCAACCCGAGCACCAACTGCAGGTGCTGGGATACGAAGAAGATGAACCCGATCAGCCCGACGATCGACAGGAAGTTCGCCAGCACCGACGAGGTGAACGGCCCGGAGCGGAACAGCTCCATATCGAGCATCGGTATGGGCCTGCGGTTCTGGCGTCGCACGAACAGCACGCCCGCGCCGATGCCCACCACAACCGCGGTCGCGACGAGTACGGACAGACCGTCGTGCGCGGCCGTCTTGATCGCCCAGACCAGCGGCAGCATCGCCACGAAGGACAGCACCACGCTGAACAGGTCGAGCGGGCCCGGATTCGGGTCGCGGGACTCCGGCACCAGCTTCGGGGCCAGAATCAGCAGCGGCAGCAGGATCGGGACCGCGATCAAAAAGACCGAACCCCAATGGAAGTGCTCGAGCAGCGCACCGCCGACGATCGGCCCGAGAGTCGATCCGGCGGTGAAGCACGACGCCCAGATGGCGATGGCCAACCGGCGTGCCGACGCCTCGGTGAAGATGTTGCGGATCAGCGACAGCGTCGAGGGCATGAGCATGGCGCCGAAGAAGCCGAGCACGGCGCGCGCGAGCACCAGCATCTCGGCGCTGGGTGCGAAGGCCGCCACCGCGGACACGATCGCGAACCCGGCGGCGCCGATCATCAGCAATCGGCGCCGGCCGATGCGGTCACCGAGGCTGCCCATGGCGACCAACAGCGCCGCCAGCACCAACGAATACACGTCGACGATCCACAGCTGGGTGGATGCCGCGGGCCGGAAGTCCTCGGCGATCGCGGGGAGCGCGAACGCCAGGACCGTGTTGTCGATCGCGATCAGCATCACCGGCAGGGTGAGGACCGCGAGCGCTATCCAGGAGCGTCGCGGTGTGGTTGTCGGCGGTGTGACCGACCGGGTGGTCATTTGATGGTTCCTTCGGTGAGGCTGCTCATGATGGCGTCGACGATCTGGTGTCGCGGTGTGCGGTCCTGCTTCATGGCTTCGTAGCCCGACAGCAGCAGTGACCAGAACACCCGTCGCGACCATCCGGGCGGGTACTCCGGCTTGTCCGCGCTTGCGCGCGCGAGGATCTCGGCGATCGCCTCGTCCCCGGTGTCGAGGTGGGCGGCCAGTTCGGGATCGGCCTGGATCGATGGTTCGGTGTAGATGAACAGCGCGATCGGGCCGAGGTCGAGCTGGGATTCCACCACCCGGCGCAGTGCGGCGTGCACGGGGCCGCAGGTCGGGTCGGCCGTTTCGATGGCCGCATTGCTGGCGGCGTGCACCTGGATGGCCACCGCGCGGAGCAGATCGCTGCGCTCGGGAAAATGGCGGTGCAGCGTGCTGCGCCCGACGCCGGCGACCTCGGCGATATCGGTCAGCGTGGCCGCCGGCTTGTCCGTGAGGACCGAGATGGCGGCCTCGATGATGGCGCGACGGGTGCGGCCACGCGCACCCGTTTCACCCATATCAAGGACACTCATGGCGCCAACTGTAGCACCAATATCCCAAAATGGGACACTCATGTCCCATTTTGGGTCAGGCGAGAGGTCTGGCCTGTAACCGCGCCAACTCGCGGCGGTGCCGTTCGGCGAGCACCGCGGCCAGCACGTACTCGGGCGGCGCACCGGGCGGCGGCGCAGGAGCGATGCGCGCCACCACGTCACCGGCGATGCGGTGTGCCATCTGTTCGCGCATACCGGGTTCCAGCTGGCCGGCCCGGGACAGGAACTGCCGTGCCATATCGGCCTGCTCGCCGGCCAGGCCGGACAGCTGCAGGCTCGCCGCCCACCAGGCCAGTTCCGGCGGCATCATCGGCGGCGGGTTCAGCTTCGGGGCGCGCTCGCTGATCACCATGGTGCCGGCGAACACGTCGCCGATGCGCTTACCCCGCGGTGAGAGCATGCTGCAGATCACCGCAGGCCCGCCGGTCAGCATCCAGATCTCGATGACGCTGGACAGAGCACGAAAAATCGCCTGCCGCAACCGCTCCGGGCCACCGTCATCGGAGACCACCCGCAGTCCCAGGGCCATCTTGCCCAGCGATCTGCCACGGGTGGCCGTCTCGAACACCACCGGATACCCGACCAGGACCAGCACCATGAAGATCAGCAGCACCGCGGCCGAAAGCGCCGGGTCCAGCTCGGACAACGTCAGCGCCCACAACACGGCCAGCACCCCGTAACCGGTGGCCATCACCGCGACGTCGATCAGGGCCGCCGCGGCACGCACCGGCAGCTGGGCGATCGACACCTCGAGCTGGACGGCATCACCGGTCACCACGGGTTCTGGCTGGAAGACCATGAGATAAACGCTACTAGGATCTGAACCGTGGATGTCGACGCGTTCGTGCTCGCCCACAGCCCGACCTGGGACCGCCTCGAGCAGTTGGTCAAGCGCCGCCGCAGGCTGACCGGCGCCGAGGTCGACGAGTTGGTCGACCTGTATCAGCGGGTGTCGACCCATCTTTCGATGGCGCGCAGCGCGACCGGTGACGCCGTCCTGGTGGGCAGGCTCTCGGGTCTGGTCGCGCGGGCGCGCGCCGCCGTCACCGGTGCGCACGCCCCGCTGGGTCGCGAATTCGTCCGGTTCTGGACGGTCTCGTTCCCGGTCGTCGCCTACGACTGCCGGCGCTGGTGGCTGGGTTCGGCGCTGAGCTTTCTGGTCGTCGCGATCGTGATCGGCTTCTGGGTGGCCGGCAGCCCGGAGGTGCGCGCGACCCTGGGCACACCGGCCGAGCTGGAGCAGCTGATCAACCACGACTTCGAGTCGTACTACAGCGAGAACCCGGCCGGGTCGTTCGGGCTGCAGGTCTGGGTCAACAACGCGTGGGTGGCCGCGCAGTGCATCGCCTTCGCCGTCCTGCTGGGCCTGCCGATCCCCTGGGTGTTGTTCCAGAACGCCGCCAATGTCGGGGTGTCCGGGGGCCTGATGTTCGGTGCCGGCAAGGGCGACCTGTTCCTCGGGCTGCTCACCCCGCACGGCCTGCTGGAGTTGACGGCGGTGTTCCTGGCCGCGGCGGCCGGTATGCGGTTGGGCTGGTCGGTGATCGCACCGGGGGACCGCCCGCGCGCGCAGGTGCTGGCCGAGCGGGGCCGCGCCGTGGTCTCGGTGGCCGGCGGACTGGTCGTGGTGCTGCTGATATCCGGGTTGATCGAGGCGCTGGTGACGCCGTCACCGCTGCCGACGTATGCCCGCATCGCGATCGGTGTGGCCGCCGAGATCGCCTTCCTGGCCTATGTGTTCCACTTCGGGCGCAAGGCCTCGCGAGCCGGGGAGACCGGTGACCTCGACGATGCACCCGACGTGGTGCCCACCGGTTAGAGCTTCCCGGCGGCCTTCATGGCCAGGTAGCGGTCCGCCAGCGCCGGTGCGAGTTGCTCGGGGAGCGCGTCGATGACATCGACGCCGTGGTTGCGCAGCCGGGTGGCGATCGTGTGCCGCTCATTGCGGGAGCGTTCTGCCGCCGCGGCGTCGTACACCTGCGCCGCATCGGCGCGGCCGGCCGCCAGTGCGTCCACCCGCGGATCGGAGACCGCCGCCAGCATCACCTGATGCTTGGCGGACAACTGCGGCAGCACGCTCATCAATCCCTCGTCGAGAGCTGAGGCGTTGAGGTCGGTGAGCAGGACGACCAGCGCCCGGCGGCGCACCCGGCGCTGGACAGCGGCGACCATCGCGGTGGCATCGGACTCCACGAGTGCGGGCTGCAGCGGCGCCATCACCGTCACCAGCTGGGCGAGCAGTTCGCGGCGGGACGCGTTGAACAGCCCGGCCCGGGAGACCCGGTCGTGGGCAAGAAAATCCACGTGATCTCCGGCCCGGGCGGCCAATGCCGCAAGCAGCAGTGCCGCATCCATCGACCAGTCCAGCCGCGGCCAGCCGGCGGGATCCGACGACAGTGGGTCCACCCCGATCCGGCCCGCCGATGTCCTGCCGGTATCCAGCACGATGACCACCCGCCGGTCGCGTTCGGGACGCCAGGTGCGCACGACCACATCGGCCCGCCGGGCCGTCGCGCGCCAGTCGATGGATCGCACATCGTCGCCGACGACATACTCACGCAACGAATCGAATTCGGTGCCCTGTCCGCGAATCAGGATCGGCACCATCCCGTCGAGCTCGCGCAGTTTGGCCAGCCGCGAGGGCAGGTGCTTGCGCGACAGGAACGGCGGCAGCACGTGCACCTGCCAGGGCACGTCGTGGGAGCGTTGCCGCCCGGCCAGCCCCAGCGGGCCGACGGCGCGCACGGTGACCTGGGCGCCATCCTGGTCACCACGCCGCACGGGCGCCAAGGTGGTGACCAGACGCGCCCGCCCGCCGGCCGGAACGTCGACGGGCCGGGTGCGCGGAGACGCGCGGGCGCTGGGCGCCCAGGCATCGCGGATCTGCCCGCGCAGCCGCCGTGACCCCGGATTGTGCACCTCGAGGTGGATGTCTATCGCCTGTCCCAGCCGTGCCGAGGTATCACCCGAGCGGGCCAGGACCAGCCGCCCCGGGGCGGCCGCCAGGGCGGTGTCGACGATCAGTGCGGTGGCGATCACCGCCAGCACGATGACGAAAGTGACCGCAGGCCAAGGTGATACCGCGATCGGCAGGATGCCGATCAGCGCCAGCAGGCAGGCCCGGCCGGTCAGGATCACCAGCGCGGCACCGGGACCGAAGACAGGATGCCGTCGAGCACGCCGTCGGGGCTGGCGCCTTCCAGCTCGGCCTCCGGTCGCAGCGCGATCCGGTGGCGCAGGGTCGGCCTGGCCATCGCCTTCACATCGTCGGGGGTCACGTAATCGCGTCCCGACAGCCAGGCCCAGGACCGCGCCGTCGCGAGTAGCGCTGTCGCACCGCGCGGTGACACCCCGAGCTGTAGGGCCGGCGAATGTCGGGTGGCCCCCGCGATGTCGACGATGTAGCCGAGGAGCTCCTGGGCCACCAGGACTTTGCGTACCGCCTCGCGGCCGGCGGCCAGTTCGGCGGGCCCGGCGACCGGGGCGAGCCCGGACAGATCGCGGGGGTCGAATCCGGCGGCATGTCTGCCCAGGATGGTGATCTCCTGATCACGCGGCGGCAGCGGCACATTCAGCTTGAGCAGGAATCGGTCCAGCTGGGCCTCGGGCAGTTGGTAGGTGCCCTCGTACTCGATGGGGTTCTGGGTGGCCGCCACGATGAACGGGTCGGGCAGCGGGCGGGCCTGCCCGTCGACGGTGACCTGTCGCTCCTCCATCGCCTCCAGCAGCGCCGCCTGGGTTTTCGGTGGAGTGCGGTTGATCTCGTCGGCCAGCAGCAGGTTGGCGAACACCGGGCCGGCGCGGAACTCGAACTCCGCGGTGCGGGCGTCGTAGACCAGGGATCCGGTGACATCGCCGGGCATCAGGTCCGGGGTGAACTGCACCCGTTTGAAATCCAGCTGCAGGGCGGCGGCGAGGCTGCGCACCAGCAGGGTCTTCGCCACGCCCGGTACACCTTCGAGCAAGACGTGCCCGCGGCACAGGAGCGCGATGACGAGTCCGCTGACCACGGCGTCCTGCCCGACCACGGCCTTGGAGATTTCGTTGCGCAGCGCGAGCAGCGCCTCCCGTGCGGCGTCCGGGTGCGAAGGTGACGTCACGACTGTGCGACCTGCCTTTCGAGATCATCGAGTTGGTGGGCGAGTTCGAGAAGTTCGGCGTCGGTGCCGGGGGCCGGCCCGAACAGCACGGTGCCGCAGTCCCGGCCGATACGTTGGGCGACAGCCGCGGTCACCGCCGACGGCGCCGCGGTGCGTCCGAGGCCCAGCCGCGGCAGCAGGCGGGCACGTGTCGCGGTGCGCAGGGCGTCGGCCGCGCGGTCGCGTGCGCGGTGCGCGCGGTACAGCCGGGCCCGGCCCTCCACCGTCTCCGATGCCCGCACCACGACGGGTAGGCGCTCGGCGACCAGCGGCCCCAGCCTGCGCCCGCGCCACCAGGCCACCAGCGCCACCGCCAGGCACAACTGCAGTACCGCCCAGCCGACCTGGCTCGGTGCCAGATCCAACAGCGATGCCTCCCCGGACGATTCACCCTGCAGGCGCTGCGGTGCGTACCAGATCACCCGGTCGTGGGTGCCGGCCAGATTCATCGCCAGCGCCGCGCTGCCCACACCGAGCAGGCCTGCGTTGGTCATGAAGTCCGAGCTGCCGACCACGGTGGTGGTGCGCCCGGATTCGGTGAAGCGCACCAGCGCACCGTCATAGCAGCGGGCGACCGGCAGATCACCGTCGCTGCGGTAGCTGTCGCTGATGCCGAACTGCACGTCACCCGATGTCACGGCCTCGCGCAGATCGCAACCCGGTGGGCCGCCGAACTGGACCGAACCGTCCAGCCGGATCGTCGGCGCCAGTCGTTCCCGGGTGCGTGCGGAGGGGGCGACCAGTAGCCGATCACCGGGAAGATCGGCCAGCGTGTTCAGGCCGTCCTCGTCGAGCAGGAAGAAGGTCTGGGCGATGAGGATCAACGTGTCCGGACGGGCTGCCGCGGCAACATCATTGACGTCCTCGGCGACCACCACGTCGACGCCGTGGTCCTCCAGCAGGGTGACCAGCGCGTGCGCACCGTCGGGAGAGGTCGAGCCGGCCTCCATCGGTCCGCCCGGGCGCGGTGCGGTCAGGTAGGTGCTGAGCGTGGACACCAGCGTAATCACCAACAGCGCCAACAGGACCCAGCGTGCCGTCCGCCAGCGTTGTCGTGTCACGCCTGGACCGCCCGGAGCACATTTTGGTCCAACTCGGCGATCTGGCGGTACTCGGTCTCGGTGCCCTGAAGTTCCCCGTAGCTGACATCGTTGAATGTGTCTGCGGCATGACGGAACTCGGATTGCAGGTCGGGTCGCGCGGCCGCGCCGTCGCGGGCCAGTTCGGTCGCGGTGCGTCCGGGAATTGGGTCCAGGATGCCCGTCTCCTCGAGCCCCCGCGCCACCGCGCGCAACCGGTGCCGGATCGCCAATGCCCAATCACCTTGTGCGGCAGACCTCTCGGCTTCGGCACGGTGCTGCGCGGCGCTGAGGTCATGGCCGCCGAACAGCGATTGCGCCGATCCGCGGTTCGTCCGCATGGTGTGCCGGGCGACGCGGATCGCCACGAAGACCGCCACGGCGAGGACCGTCAGCAGCAGCGCCAGGGTGATCCAGCCGCCGGGTAACCATGATCCGTTCGTGAAGACCTTGTAGAGGATCTCGTCGAGCCAGGCCATCAGTTGTTCGGTCAGCGAGGGCCGGGGGTAGATGGGCTTGCCGAGCTCGCGCTGGGCAGCATCGTGCGCGGCGTCGCTGTCGATGTTGATACCGGTCACGTCAGGGCCGGCGGGTCAGCCACAGGTAGTCGGTGGAATCGGCGGGTGAGGCCGGACCGATACCGGCGCCGGTCTGCAACACGAGGTCGAAGGCCTCGGCGCGGATGCGGCGATCGGTGTACTGCAACACCACCACCCCGGCAGTGAACGGGGCGGTGAGGATCTGCCCGATCGCGCCGCCGATGGAGGCGAGCGCCAGCCCCGCGAGTGCGGTGCCGGCCGAGCCGCCCATGATGATCAGGGCCTGCGATCCGAGGCTGAAGGGCATGGCGACCGCCCCGGAGATCAGCCCGGCGACCAGCACGGCCAGCAGCCGGATGCCGAGAACTCGCCAGAAGTCGTTGCGCACCAGGGCGAAAGACCGCTCGATCGCGGCGATGACGGGGAGTCGCTCCAGCACGATGAGGGTGGGAGCGAAGCTGAGTTTGGTGAAGAGGAACGCCAGCGCCACAATCGAACCGAGCACCAACGGGAGGCCGACCGCGAACGCGAACCAGCCGTTCAAGGCGAAGGCGACCGCCGTGATGACTCCGGCCACCGCCGCCACCAACAGGACCACGCCCAGCGATTCCAGGGCGGTGTAGACCAGCAGGGCGACCAGCCTGCTCTTCACCCGCTGCCACGCTTCGCCGATGGTGATGGGCGAGCCGAACACCGCCCGGCCCACGATGACGGTGAGCAGTCCGCTCAGCAGGATCATCGAGATCCAGGTGGCCAGACCACCGGCGAGCGCGCCGAGGACCGACCCGACCAGGATCGAGACGTCGGGATCCGGGCCGGTCAGATTCGGGGGCTCCAGAATGCCGCTGGTCGCCAGGGGCCCGAACTGCAGCAGCAGCGCCAGCAATTGGGCGATGACGACGACGATCGTCGTGACGCCCAGGGTGGTCTTCGGGTTGGCCCGGATATATGCGAAGGCGCCGTTGAAGATGTCGGACAGGTTCAGCGGGCGCAGCGGGATGATGCCGGGCTTGATCGGAAGCGGGTTGTACGGCGATTGGTAGGGCGGTGGCGGGTAGTACGGGTGGTACCCGCCTGCGTCACTACTCATGGCTCCATCCTGTCATTGGCGTAGCGTCGCAGCCATGTCGGAATTGAAGGACAGGTTGCGTGCCGACCTGACGGCGGCGATGAAGGCCCAGGACAAACTGCGTACGGCGACGCTGCGCATGTTGCTTGCATCGATCCAGTCCGAAGAGGTTTCGGGCAAGCAGGCGCGCGAGCTGTCCGACGAGGATGTGCTCAAGGTGTTGGCGCGGGAGGCGAAGAAGCGCGGCGAGGCCGCCGAGATCTACACCCAGAACGGGCGCGGCGAGCTGGCCGCCAATGAGCACGCCGAGGCGCGCATCATCGACGAGTACCTGCCCACTCCGTTGACCGATGCGGAGCTGGCCGACGTGGTGGACACCGCGCTGGCCCAGGTCGCCGAGGAACTCGGTGAGCGGCCCGGGGTTCGGCAGATGGGTCAGGTGATGAAGGCGGCCAATGTCATCGCCGCCGGCAAGGCCGACGGGGCACGGTTATCCGCGGCTGTGAAGGCTCGCCTGTAGCTCCGCGTGGGCACGGCGCTCGACGAGCAGCGCGACGTAGTCGCGGACCGTGCTGGTGATGAAACGGCTGTGGGCCTCGGCGACGGTGGCACTGACCGTCTCCGCAGGCACCTCGGTGAAACGTTTCATGAGTCGATCTTCGACGTTCGCGATCTGTTCACCCTCATCGATCTTGAGCACGTCACGGATCTTTGTTGACAGTCGACTCGCCGGTCAAGTCTGCCCGGCGAGTCTTTGCTCACACGCGCCAAAGAGCCTGTTGGGTGGTGTTCGCGATCAGCGAGCCGGCCTTGTCATACAACCCGCCGACGACCAGTCCGCGGGAATGGCTGTTGCCCAGCGAGTCGACCTCGTAGCGATGCCACGCATCGGGGATGAACGGGCGGTGGAACCACACCGAATGATCGAGGCTGGCGGCGTAGCCGACGTCCTCACCGACCGGGGTGCCGGGCGGGCGGGCGGCAGGGACCGGCCCCAGGTCGGACATGTAGGTCAGGGTGCAGGCCCGGATCAACGGATCGTCCTCGATCCGGTCGCGGGTGCGGATCCAGAACGGCGGGACCGCGAACGGCGAGTCGTCGTCGGGATTGCAGCGCAGTTCGAACCGGTCCACCACGTCCAGATCCGGGTTCTTCTCGATGGCGTCGTCGAACTCCACGCCCGGCGGCCGCGGCGGGAACCAGTCCGCGCCCGCCTCGTCGACCTGGAAGGACGCGATCATCTCCAGGATGACCTTGCCCTGCTGGCGGGCGGTGACCCGGCGGGTGTCGAAGGATCGGCCGTCACGGGTGCGCTCGACCTGTAGTTCGACGTCGACCCCGTGCCGGCCGCCGCGCACGAAGTAGGCGTGCAGGGACTGCGGATGCTTGTCGGGATCGACGGTCGCGCCCGCGGCGCCCAACGACTGGGCGGCGATCAGGCCGCCGAACAACCGCTCGCCCGGCCCACTCCACTGCGGCGCGATGAACACATCGCCATCACGGTCGAAGTCGAGCAGGCCGGCGATCCAGCTCTCGGTGGTCATCCCCGGACCGTATCAACCGCTTGGTTGGGCGAGCGAAGCGACGGGGGATTGCAGCAGTGCCCGGTCTCGGGTCGCTACAGCTGAGCCCAGATGCTCTTCGTCTTCAGGTACGCCTCGATACCTTCGTAGCCGAACTCCTTGCCGAGGCCCGACTGCTTGTACCCGCCGAACGGCACATTGTGGTCGAAGGTCAGCTGGCAGTTCAGTCCGACCATGCCGGCCTGCAGGCGCTTGCCGAGGCTGTGTGCGCGGGCCAGGTTGGTGGTCCAGACGGTGGCCGCCAGGCCGTAGCTGGTGTCGTTGGCCATGGCCACCGCCTCGTCGTCACTGTCGAAGGGCAGGATCGTCACCACCGGACCGAAGATCTCCTCCCTGTACAGCCGGCTGGTGGCCGGGTCGACGTCGGTGACGACGGTCGGCTTGACGAAGTAGCCCTTGCGATCCAAGCGGTAGCCACCGGAAACGATCTCGGCGCCCTCTTTCTTGCCCTGCTCGATGTAGCCCAGCACCCGGTCGAGCTGCTTCTGGCTGACCAGGGGGCTGATCATCGCGCCCTCGTCCTTGGGTCCGCCCAGCACCAGGTTGTCGCCGATCATCGAGATGCCGGCCACCACTCGCTCATAGACGCTGCGCTGCACGAAGATTCGCGAGCCGCAGACGCAGCCCTGACCGGAGTGCACGAAGATACCCATCGAGGCCATCATGATCGCCATGTCCAGATCGGCGTCCTCGTAGATCAGCACCGGGGACTTGCCGCCGAGTTCGAGCGTCACCTTCTTGAGGTTGTCGGCCGAGTCGCGCATGATCTGCTTGCCGACCTCGGTCGAGCCGGTGAAGGCGACCTTCTCCACATCGGGGTGGGCGGTGATCGCGGCACCGGCGGTGGCGCCGTAGCCGATCACGAAGTTCGCCACACCGTCGGGCACGCCGGCCTCCCGGATCAGCCGCTCCAGCAACACCGCCGACAGGGGTGTCTCCTCGGCCGGCTTGACCACGATCGAGCAGCCGGCAGCCAGCGCCGGGGCGATCTTGGCGCATGCGTTGAACAGTGGTCCGTTCCACGGATAGATCAGTCCGACAACGCCGTAGGGCTCTTTGGTGGTGTAGGCGTGCAGGTTGGAGAAGTTGCTGTTGACGCCACCCTCCATCTGCACCTGGTAGCTGTTGCCGTTGATCTTGGTGCACCAGCCGGCGTAGTAACGGAAGAACTCGGCGCAGGTGGATACGATCATCCCGGCCTGGAACGGGGGCATGCCGGCGTCCAACGACTCCAGTTGGGCGAATTCTTCGGCGTGCTCATCGATCAGGTCGCCCAGTTTCCACAACACCTTGGCGCGCTGCCGGGCCGGGATGTCGGTCCAGACGCCGGACAGATAGGCCGCCTTGGCGCTGGCGACCGCCTCGTTCACGGCCTCCACCCCGCAGTCGCGGAACTCGGTGATCTGTTCTTCGGTGGCGGGGTCGATGACGGGGATGAGCTCGCCGCTGCCCGGTCGGTTCCGCAGGTCGTCGATGACGCTCTGCAGTGCACTGTCGGGAATCGTGGATGTCATCGGTGGCCCTTCGTCGCCTGTTCGTAAATGCTGAGCACCTGCTTAGCATTGCGGCGACGGCCGGGTCAATAGCGCGGCATCAGGCGGCGAGGGTTACTTGTCGTCGCCGTGTCCGCGTTCCGGGATGGGGGGCTGCGGGACGACGGGGTAGTCACCGGTGTAGCCGATGCGCTCCTGTGCCATCGTCATGACCTTGCCGCGGACCACGTACCAGCCGCCCACCAGCATCGGGCCGATGACCAGGATGGCGATGAGGTTCCAGTAGTTCTCGTAGCACATGAGCACCGTCACCGCGGCGAGGAAGACCAGGGTCGCGTAGCTGGTGTACGGCGTGCCCGGCAGCCGGAACTTCGGTCGTTGCAGGATGCCCTTCTGCTCCCAGCGCCACAGTTGGAGCTGACAGGCCACGATCATGGCCCAGGTGGCGATGATGCCCAGCGCCGAAAGATCGAGCGCGATGTTGAACGCCTCCTCCGGGACGAAGAGGTTCAGGATCACGCCGAGCAGGGTCAGTGCGCCGGTCAGCGCGATGCCACCGAACGGCACCCCGTTGCGGTTCATCTTGCCGGTGAACGCGGGGGCGCTGCCGTTCATCGCCATCGAGCGCAGAATGCGGCCGGTCGAGTACAGGCCGGCGTTGAGGCTGGACATGGCGGCGGTCAGCACCACCAGGTTCATGATGCCGCCGGCGGCGGGGACGCCGATCTTGGAGAAGAACGTGACGAACGGGCTCTCACCGGCCTGGTAGGTGGTGTACGGGAGCAGCAGTGCCAGCAGGATCAGCGATCCGACGTAGAACACCGCGATGCGCACGATCACCGAGTTGATGGCGCGCGGCATCACTTTCGCGGGTTCGGCTGTCTCGCCGGCCGCGATACCGACGAGTTCGACTGCCGCATAAGCGAAGATGACGCCGGAGGTGACGATCACCAAGGAGAACATCCCGGTGGGCAGTAGCCCGCCGTTGTCACTGATCACACTGAAACCGGTTGATGCACCCTCGATCTCGAAGCGTCCGGCGAGGAACACGATGCCGACGACCAGGAACGTCACGAGCGCGGCGACCTTGATGATGGACGCCCAGAACTCCATCTCGCCGAACAGCTTCACCGAGATGATGTTCATCGTCATCACGATCGCGAGCGCGACCAGGGCGATGAGCCACTGCGGGATGGCCTCGAACATTCCCCAGAAGTGCACGTAGAGCGCCACCGCGGTGACATCCACAATGGCCGTTGCCGCCCAGTTGAAGAAGTACAGCCAGCCGGTGACGTAAGCCGTTTTCTCACCGAAGAATTCGCGCGCATAGGAGACGAAGGAGCCGGACGACGGCCGGTGCAGCACGAGTTCGCCGAGTGCGCGCATGATGAAGAACACAAAAACGCCGCAGAACGCGTACACCAGGAACAGGCCGGGGCCGGCGTCGTGAAGTCGGCTTCCGGCGCCCATGAACAGGCCGGTGCCGATTGCCCCGCCGATGGCGATCATCTGGATCTGCCGGGGTTTGAGGGACTTGTGGTAGCCCTCGTCCTCGTGTGTCAGTGCCGAGTTGTCATACGTTGAAGCGTCGGTCGACATGTCGCCCCCGATGAATGTGCGCAGTGGTGAGGCACGCTCACCGTTGGGCGCACACTGTGGTTCCTGGCTGAGCGTAGGCCTGGTTGGCGAGGGGCGATACTTGAGCGTGTAAACATTGCGTCAACTGACACGCTGTTCATCAAGATCAATCAACACCATTGCCGGGCAGTGGGATTCGGCAGGGTCAAGTGTCAGGCGCTGTCAGTTCCGGTCCCATGGCCATCGGTGGCCGGCAGGGCGGGACACTGGCGCCGGAACATCGCGCAGCATATGCGAGACGATCTCGACGAGCTCGGTGCACGAGTCGTAGCGTGCTGCAGCATCTTTCGCCAGAGCTTTGGTGAAGATGGAGTCGAGTCCGCTGGGCAGCCAGCGGACTCGCCGGCTGAGTGAGGGGACGGGATCGTGCAGGTGTGCGTAGGTGATCGCGAATGGTGTGCCGCGCGGATATGGCGGTACCGATGTGATCCACTCGACCATGGTGCAGGCCAACGCGTAGAGATCTGTTGCCGGCGTCAATTGTTGGCCCTGAAGCAGTTCCGGTGCCGCGTAGGCGATCGAGCCGCTGATGCGCCCGTTGCGCGCCAGCGGCAATACGTCATCGATCAGCTGCGCGATCCCGAAGTCGTTCAGAAAGGCATCGGTGTGATCGGCGCTGAGCAAGATGTTGGCGGGCTTGACATCTCGATGCAGCACATCCATCGAGTGGGCGTAGTCGAGGGCGTCGGCGATCTGGCGTGAGGCCCGCAGGATGGACGCGATATCGGGTTCGTGTCCGGGCTTGGGCACCAGCACCGAGGATTCTGGGCCGTCGATGTACTGCATTGTCATCCACAGGGTGGGGTGGGCCAGCGGCCGGGCCGGTATCTCGCCCTGCTGGTACATGGCCACGATGTGCGGGTGATCGAGCATCGCGGCGATGGTGAACTCGCGGGCGAACCGCTCGCGCGTCCGTGGGTGGCGTGTCGGATCCGTGTGCAGAACCTTGCACGCCACCGCATCGGTGCGCCCGGTGTGATGCACGAGGTAGACATCGGCGCTGGCGCCACGGCCCAACAGGGCGTCGACGGTGTAGTCGGCGATGACGTCACCGGGTTCCAGCACAGGGAAAGGGTAGTCAGCGAATGCCGCCGGCGCAGCGCGATCACGGCCGCCGGGACGCTGATGGCAATCGCGACGACGCCGCGTGTTGCTAGCGCGGTTTTGTGAGTACCTGGACCACTGCCTGCAGCGGGTCGGACGATGTCGCGATCTCGCCGACGTAAGGGTGGGACAACTGAAGGACCAGATAGAGATTCATCGCGATGATGGCGCCGACGATGGCCACGATGGGATAGTGCTGGCCGGGCTTCTCGACGCCGTAGATGATCACCGTGCCGAGCACCATCGCGCTGGTCAGAAAGATGACCGCCCACAGCGGCCACGGGGGTCCGACATCTGACCTGGCGGTCGAGATTCTGGCGGTGCGGGCCTGACTCATCTTGTCGAGGTTGGAAAACGACGTTGAGAGAAAGGTCTTCTGGACGTCGGTCTTCGCCTGGACTTGTTGGTAGACGTTGTACACCTCGGCGAGGGCTCTGTCGGCCTCTTCGGAGATTGCGGCATGGGCGTTGGTCCATTCGGCGACAGCGGCCTGCTCGTAGGCCAGCAGTGCTTCCCGGATCCGGTCCTGGTCTGCCTGCTCGAACACGGTGAGGTCTCTGGCCATCTGGACCGCCGCGGCACCTTCAGCGCGCGCCGCGGTGTCGGCGCTGCTGATCTGGCTCCACATGGCGGAGACGACGAACCCGATGAAGAAGGCGTAGACGAATCCGATGAAGCCGTAGGTGAATTTGGTGACGTCGTTGTGCTCGCCGACCGCGAGTCGCGGGTATCGACGGCGGATGAGCTTCTGGGCCAGGACCGCACCACCGGAGATGATCACGATCAGGCCGATCAACAGAGCGAGGGACGGAATATGACTTACGAGCCATTGACTCATCGGTGAAGTTCCTCGGCTCGGCCAGCACGGTGTTACTGGTTCGGTTGGCGCAACGCGCAACCATCGCTGCCAATCTAGGGCGTCCGAACCTCAGGTGGCGACGTTTGTGAGTTTGTCGTGCGGCCTGCGCACGGTCAGCCCTGGCGTGTGGTCACGTTGAGTTCGGCCAGCAGGCGCCGTACGCGTTCTTCGATGTCATCGCGGATGGGACGCACCGCGTCGACGTCCTGGCCGGCCGGGTCGGGCAGTTCCCAGTTCAGATAACGCTTTCCGGGAAAGATCGGGCAGGCGTCCCCGCAGCCCATGGTGATCACCACGTCGGCGGCCCGCACGATCTCGTCGGTCCACGGCTTGGGGAACTCGCCGGTGATATCGATGCCCACCTCGGCCATGGCAGCAATGGCGGAAGGGTTGATGTGGTCGCCGGGTTCGGATCCACCCGACCAGGCCACCGCTTGATCGCCGGCAAGGTGAGTGAAGTAACCCAGCGCCATCTGGGAGCGGCCGGCGTTGTGGGTACACAGGAACAGCACGGTGGGCTTGCCGTCGTCGACCCGGGCTGCGTGGCTGTCGGGCATGGTGTCAGGAATCCTTCGTCGTCGATGTGGCGGCTGAGGCCGTGCGGTCGGCGAACCGCTTACGCAGAGCAAGTGATACATAGACGAGGGCGACCAAGACCGGAACCTCGATCAGTGGCCCGACGACGCCGGCCAGGGCTTGGCCCGAGGTGGCACCATAGGTGGCGATCGCCACCGCGATGGCGAGTTCGAAGTTGTTGCCGGCGGCGGTGAATGCCAGAGTGGTGGTGCGTTGGTAGCCGAGGCCTATTGCGGCGCCGAGCAGGTAGCCGCCACCCCACATGATCGCGAAGTACGCCAGCAGGGGAAGCGCGATGCGCACCACGTCGAGAGGCCGGCCGGTGATCTGTTCGCCTTGCAGCGCAAAGAGAATCACGATGGTGAACAGCAGCCCGTAGAGGGCCCACGGTCCGATCCGGGGCAGGAATGTCGACTCGTACCAGTCGCGGCCCTTGGTCTTCTCGCCGATCCGGCGGGACAGGTAACCGGCGAGCAGCGGTACGCCCAGGAAGATGAGCACCGATTTGGCGATCTGCCACGGTGAGGTGTCGATGGTGGTCTGTTCCAGGCCGAGCCAGCCGGGCAGCACCGACAGGTAGAACCAGCCCAGGACGGCGAACATGACGACCTGGAAGATCGAGTTCAGCGCCACCAGGACGGCGGCGGCCTCGCGGTCGCCGCAGGCGAGGTCGTTCCAGATGATGACCATCGCGATGCACCGGGCGAGTCCGACGATGATCAGGCCGGTCCGATATTCCGGCAGGTCCGCCAACATCAGCCAGGCCAGGGCGAACATCAACGCCGGCCCGAACACCCAGTTCAAGAACAGCGAGCTCAGCAACAGTCGCCGGTCGCCGGTCACCGTGTCGAGCCGGTCGTACCGAACTTTCGCGAGCACCGGGTACATCATGATCAGCAGACCGACAGCGATCGGGAGCGAAATGCCGTCGAGCTGAACGCTTTCCAGGGCAGTGTTCAGCCCGGGGATCGATCGGCCCAGGAACAGACCGGCGACCATCGCGATGCCGATCCACACCGGCAGGAACCGGTCGAGGACGGACAGCTTCGCGACCACGGGCGACGCCGACGTCTGCGCCGAGGTCACGCAGGCACCAACGTGTCGGGGTCCAACAACGCGGACAGCTCGCGTAATGCTGCGGGGATCACGGCGTAATACACCCACGAGGCCCGGCGCTCGGAGGTCAACAGGCCGGCGTCGCGCAGCACCTTCAGATGGTGAGACACCGTCGGCTGCGACACATCGATGCCGCCCGAGATGTCACACACACAGGCCTCACCGCCGGCATGACTGGCAATGGCGCTGAACAAGCGCAGCCGCACCGGGTCGGCGAGCGCCTTCAATTTCTTGGCCATCTCGGTGGCGGCCTGCTCGGTCAGCGGCTCATTCAGCAGGGGTGGAGTGACGCAACACGCGTCTCCCGCATCGGACGAGTTCGACATGCATCGATATTGACATCCATCGAATCAGGTAGCAAGCGAACAGTTGGTGAACGACCCGTCGGGTGGGTCAGCAGCAGGAGGTCTCCGTCGCAGTCGATGCAGTGGTGCGCTGACTGCCGCAACAGACGTCGGTGCTGTCATCAAGATGCTGCGGGCTGGAACCGAAGCTGTCGGAGTCGGCGAGCACCGTGTAGATCTCCCACTTTTCGCCGGCCGGCCCGGTCACCCACACCTTGTCCTGAGTGGCGAAGCAGCACGTGGTGCCGATCTCCTCGTCGGTGAACAGGCCCGCGTCGCTCAGGCGAGCGATCTCGGCGTGGACGGTCTCGCTGGACGCGACCTCCACGCCGAGGTGGTTGATGGTGCCGCCCTTGCCGGGGTTCTCCAGCAGTACCAGCTTCAACGGCGGATCCGCCACGGTGAAGTTGGCGTAGCCGGGTTTCACCTTGGCCGGATCGGTGCCGAACAGCTTGCGGTAGAACGCGATCGCTGTGTCGAGGTCATCGACATTGAGCGCTAGTTGCACACGAGACATGAACTCATCCTCCTGGGGGTTGTTTGACATATATCGAAGTGGCGCGTCACGGCCCAGCTTGCCACCTTTTAGATATATGTCAATCCATCTGGCAGACTGGCGTCATGCCCAAAGCGCTGCCTGTCATCGATACGTCCGCACCGGTGTGCTGCGCCCCGGTCGCGGCCGGGCCGATGACCGATGACGACGCGCTCAACGTCGCGTTGCGGCTCAAGGCGCTCGCCGAACCAGCGCGGGTGAAACTGATGTCGTACCTGTTCTCGTCGTCGGCGGGGGAGCAGAACAGTGGCGACCTCGCCGCGGCGCTGGGGCTGACCGAATCCACGGTGAGTCATCACCTGGCCCAACTGCGCAAGGCCGGTCTCGTCCTCTCGGAGCGCCGCGGTATGAACATGTTTCACCGCGCGCACCCAGAGGCCCTGCAGGCGTTGTGCACCGTGCTCGACCCGAACTGCTGCCGCTGATCGCCGTGTGCTGCTACGGCGCGGCACTCTGGGCGGAAACCGGCGGCACCGCACTACCTCTCGGCCGCCCGCTCATCCGCTGACACCCCGACAGCAAGAAGGCCCTGACCCGGTTGAACCGGATGAGGGCCTCTCATGTGTCGGGGTGACAGGATTTGAACCTGCGACCTCTTCGTCCCGAACGAAGCACGCTACCAAGCTGCGCCACACCCCGTGTGAAGCCACGACAGCGTATCGCACCGGGCGGGCGGAAAGCCAAACGGCTACCGCCTCCCGGGAAGGATGTCGGACCCCAATGGTGTTGTAGATGGCAAGGACGCCGTCGGGGGCGGTCCATGACATGAAGTGAGGCAGATATGACCGGGTTGGGAGCGGCGATCTACATCGGGTTCTTCGTACTGGCGGCGGTGTGGCTGTACCTCAGCGGGCGGCGCGAGGATCAGGCCCAGCGGCCCGAGGATTCGAACTGGGCCAGCACCGAGGCTGGTTCGGACGGGTTCAGCCCCTGGCTGGCCAGCCACTCGCTGTCGAAGTAGGTGTCGGCGTAGCGGTCGCCGCTGTCGGCCAACAACGTCACCACTGAGCCGCTCTGCTGTTGGGACATCATCTCGGCCAGGAGCCGGAACGCGCCCCAGATGTTGGTGCCTGTCGACGGCCCCACCCGGCGGCCCAGGACCCGGCTGACGTGCTGGGACGCCGCGACCGAGGCCGCGTCGGGCACCGTCATCATCCGGTCCACCACGCCGGGTAGGAACGAGGGTTCGACCCGCGGCCGCCCGATGCCCTCGATGCGGGAGGAAGCCCCGGTCTCGACTGCCGGGTCGCGCTGGGCGTAGGACGGGAAGAAGGCCGAGTTCTCGGGATCGACGACGCACAACCGGGTGCGGTGCCGGCGGTAGCGCAGATAGCGGCCGATGGTGGCGCTTGTGCCTCCGGTCCCGGCGCCCACCACGATCCAGTCCGGTATCGGGTGCGTCTCCTGGCCCATCTGCTCGAAGATCGACTCGGCGATGTTGTTGTTCCCGCGCCAGTCGGTGGCGCGCTCGGCATTGGTGAACTGGTCCAGGTAATGCCCGCCGGTCTGCTCGGCCAGCCGCTCGGCCTCCGCGTACACCTGGGATGACGCCGCGACGAAATGGCAACGCCCGCCCTGTGATTCGATGAGGGCGATCTTCGACGGGCTGGTCGAGGACGGCACCACCGCGATGAACGGCAGGCCCAGGAGCGCCGCGAAGTACGCCTCGGACACCGCCGTGGAGCCGGAGGAGGCCTCGATGACGGTGGTGCCCTCGCCGATCCAGCCGTTGCACAGCGCGTACAGGAACAGCGAACGCGCCAACCGGTGCTTGAGGCTGCCGGTGATATGCGTCGTCTCGTCCTTGAGATAGAGCTGGACGTCGAACTCGTCCGCCCACGCCGCCGGCAGCGGATAGCGCAGCAGGTGGGTATCGGCGCTGCGTCGTGCATCGGCCTCGATCAACCGGACGGCGTTGTCCACCCAGTCCCGCGGCCGACTACAGGCGATATCGCCTCCGGCGCTCACCGTGCCGATACGGTCGGATGTGCCTGCCCGGCACGGGTACCCAGCACCGAACCCTTGGTGGGTGTGGCCACCAGAGTCAGCAAGGTGGCCTCGGGCCGGCAGCAGAACCGCACCGGCGCGTACGGGGAGGTGCCGATCCCCGCCGACACGTGCAGCTTCATGGTGGCGCCCCACTGCGACGGGCCCTTGGCACGTGTGCGGTCCAGTTCGCAGTTGGTCGCGATGGCGCCGTAGAACGGCAGGCAGAGCTGACCGCCGTGCGTGTGCCCGGCCATCACCAGCTGGTAGCCGTCCGCGGCGAACCGGTCCAGCACCCACGGCTCGGGGGAGTGCGTGACGCCCAGGGACAGGTTCGCCGTCGGGCTGGGCGCTCCGGCGATGGTCTCGTAGCGGTCCCGCTTGAGGTGCGGATCGTCCACCCCGGCGGCGGCGATCCGCAGCCCGGCCACATCGAACTCGCGGCGGGTGTGCGTCATGTCCAGCCAGCCCCGCTCGGTGAACGCGGCCCGCAGGTCCTGCCAGGGCAGCGGATCACCGTGGATGCGGCGCTTCTTGTTGAACAGGTAGTTGGCCGGGTTCTTGGGCCTGGGCGCGAAGTAGTCGTTGCTGCCGAACACGAACACGCCGGGCACCGACAGCAGGTCACCGAGCGCCTGCACGACGGCGGGCACCGCCTTCTGGTGCGAGAGATTGTCCCCGGTGTTCACCACGAAGTCGGGCGCCAACGTCGCCAGCTCGCGCAGCCAGGCCTGCTTGCGCCGCTGACGCGGCAGCATGTGCAGGTCGGACAGGTGCAGCACCCGCAGCGGGGTCGATCCCGGTGTCAGCACCGGCATCGTCAGTTCCCGAAGCGCGAACGCATTGCGCTCGATCAACGACGCATAGCCGATCCCTGCGGCCAGGGTGCCGGCGGCGATCGCGGCAGTGTTCTTCAGGTGCGACATGTGAGCAGCTTACTGCTCCGTCACGGCACCGGAGGGGGTGGCGGCGGAGGTGGCGGCCCGAGCACCGGCACCGTGATGGGCGGTAGCCCGGGGATCTGGATGACCGTCTCCCCGACCGGTGCGGGCAGGCCCGGGATGCCCACCGGCGGTGGCGGCGGAGGCGGCGCGATGCCGTTGCTGGTCTGGATGGTGATGATCGAGCCGGGGATGGTCTGCCCGGACGGCGAGGTGCCCACCACGTATCCGGCCGGCGACGTGCTGTTCACCGGCTGCGGTTCGTCGGCGACCTGGAAACCGGCTTCCCGCAGACGCTGGCGGGCCAGGTCCAGGTTCATGCCACCCACGCTGGGCACCCGGGAACCCGGCCCGCCCTCGACGTAGCGCGGATCCGTCGGCGGGAGCACCACGGTGTCCGGGGTGATCGGCTTCATCGCGGCGAACCACGTCCTGGCCGGTTCGTTACCGCCGAACAGGTTGCCGGAGCCGCACTGACGCAACGGGAACGAGCACAGCTCACTCGGGGTGGTCGAATCGTCGTAGATGTAGTTGGCGGCGGCGAACTCGCTGGTGAAACCGAGGAAGGCCGACGAGCGGTTCGACTCGGTGGTCCCCGTCTTACCGGACATCGGCAGGTTCCAGCCCACCGAACCGGCGGCCCCGGCGGCGGTGCCCGCACCGGTGTCGTCCTTGCTCAGCGCGTTGGCCAGGGTGTTGGCCAAGCCCTCGGGCACGACCTGCTCGCAGGTCTCGGTGGTCACCGCGACCTCGGTGCCGTTGCGGTCGAAGACCTTGTCGATCGGGTTCGGCGGGCACCACGTCCCACCCGAGGCGATGGTGGCGGCGACATTGGACAGCTCGAGGCCGTTGACCTCGATGGGGCCCAGGGTGAAAGAGCCGATGTTCTGCCGTTTCACGAAATCGGCGAGGCTCTCATTGCTGTCAGGGTCATAATCGCGGGCCGTGCCGGGCAGCGCGTAGGACCGCAGGCCCAGCCGCACCGACATGTCGACGGCTTTCTGCACGCCCACCTGCGAGATCAGCTTCGCGAACGCGGTGTTCGGCGAGGTGGCCAGTGCATCGGTCACGTTCATCGAGCCCTGGTAATTACCGGCGTTGCGCACACACCAGGTGGCCGGGGGGCAACCCGGCGAACTACTGCTGCCCAACCCCTTGGCCTGGAATGCCGGCGGCACCGGAAGCTGGGTGTCGATGCCCATCCCCATCTCCATGCCGGCGGCCACGGTGAAGATCTTGAAGACCGAGCCCGCGCCGTTGCCCGCCAGCGAGAAGGGCTGTGGCTGCATGGTCTCGCCTGCGTCGGTGTTCAGGCCGTAAGTGCGGTTGCTGGCCATCGCGACGACCGGATGGGCTTCCTTGCCCGGCCGCACGACGCTCATCACGCTGGCAACGCCGTCGATGTCCGGCGGGGCGAACTGGTTGACGGCGGATTTGATGTTGGCCTGCACGTCGGGATCCAGCGTCGTCTTGATCAGATAGCCGCCCTTGGCGATCTGCTCCTTGCTGATTCCGGCGCGGGCCAGGTAATCCAGCGCGTAGTCGCAGAAGAAGGCGCGGTCCCCGGCCGCGATGCAGCCGCGCGGCAACTCGTTGGGCGTCGGGAGCACGCCGAGTGGCTCCTGCTTGGCGGCCCGTAGCGCCTCGGCTTCCTGCGGGACGTTCTCGATCATGGTGTCCAGCACCAGGTTCCGGCGGGCCAGTGCCCCCTCGGGGTTGGTGTAGGGGTTCAGCACGCTGGTCGACTGGACCATGCCGGCCAGCAGCGCGGCCTGCTGCCAATTCAGCTCGGAGGCATTGACACCGAAATACGTCTGGGCGGCGTCCTGGACCCCGAAGGCGCCGTTACCGAACGACACCAGGTTCAGATACCGGGTCAGGATCTCCGGCTTGGTCAGCGTCTTGTCCAGCGTCAGCGCCATCCGGATCTCGCGCAGCTTGCGGGCCGGGGTGGTCTCGATGGCGGCACGCTTCTCGGCGTCGGTCTGCGCAACCACCAGCAGCTGGTAGTTCTTCACGTACTGCTGCTCGATGGTGGAGCCGCCGCGGGTGTCCAGGTTGCCGGACAGATAGCCGGACAGGCCGGTCAGCGTGCCCTGCCAGTCCACGCCGTTGTGCTCGGCGAACCGCTTGTCCTCGATGGAGACGATGGCCAACTTCATGGCGTTGGCGATCTGGTCGGTGGGCACCTCGAAACGGCGCTGGGTGTACAGCCAGGCGATCGGGTTGCCGCGGGCGTCGGTCATCGTCGAAACAGCAGGAATGTCACCCTCGACCAACTGGGCCGATCCGTTGGCCACCACATCGGAGGCCCGGTTGGACATCAGGCCGATTCCACCGACGACGGGGAACATCAATCCGGCCGCGATGACCGCGGCCAGCAGGCAGCACCACATCAGTTTGATGACCGTCACCGCTACCGGTGGACGTGTCGGGGGCTGCTCTGGCATGAGTTACAGAGTAGCCAGGGGGTCCAATCGGGGCCCGCGAGCCGCGCAAATATCGATTTTGGGGGCCTGACGGCACGGTCGTCCCAAAAAAGCGTGATCTGACTGTTGCGTAAAAGGCCACTGACCACCTAGCTTGGACACACAATGCGATTCAGGTAACACTCTTGACGCAATGTGGCGCAGATTACATCTACGTGTTATGTAGTCCGGACGAAGGGATCGCTGGTGTCAGTTACATCATCTGTCACGCACAAGATTGGCGTTAGCCCCCAACTCCACGCAGCCGCCCCCGGAGCTGAGGCCGAGGCCAGGATCGCGTGGGTTTCGCAGGCGCGCTGCCGGCAGGCAGACCCGGATGAGCTTTTCGTGCGTGGAGCAGCCCAACGTAAGGCCGCAGTCATCTGCCGGCACTGTCCCGTCATCGCCGAATGCGGCGCCGACGCCCTGGACAACAAGGTCGAGTTCGGTGTCTGGGGCGGTATGACCGAACGTCAGCGCCGCGCCCTGCTCAAGCAGCATCCCGAGGTGGTTTCCTGGGCGGACTTCTTCGCCGCCCAGCGCAAGCACCGCAGCGCGGTCTAGACGCCCGCGAGCTGATCGCCGATGGCGCGCAGCGCTTCCAGATCCGATACGTCGAACGGAAGTGACGGCACCCCGACGATCGCCACGTGCGGGTTGGCGCCGGTGAACCGGGACAGCAGCCGCACCTCGCGCTTGGCGGTGGCTGCCCGCGCCGCGTGCACACGTAATACCGCCGCGGTCAACCCGCCCTCGCCCTGGCTGGCGTCCAGCTGATCGGCGGCCTCGGCCGCCTTCTCTCCGGCCAGCCCGGTCAGCGTCGGGTGGGTGCGGTTGAGGATCAGACCGGCCAGCGGCATCTTCTCCTGCGACAACCGGTCGACGAAGAACGACGCCTCGCGCAACGCATCCGGTTCGGCCGCCGACACCACGACGAACTGGGTGCCCCGGCGCTTGAGCAGCTCGTAGGTCTTGTCCGCCTTCTGCCGGAAACCGTCGAAGGTGGCATCCAGCGCCTGCACGAAACCTGCTGCGTCAGAAAGCATCTGGGATCCGAGCACCGTGGACAGCGCCTTCATCGCCAAACCGACAGCCCCGGTGACGAGCTTGCCGATGCCGCGGCCCGGGGCCAGCAACAGTCGCCACAGCCTGCTGTCCATGAAGCTGCCGAGCCGCTTCGGTGCGTCCAGGAAGTCCAGCGCATTGCGCGACGGCGGAGTGTCGACCACGATCAGGTCCCACTTGTCCTCGGCCAGCAGCTGGCCGAGCTTCTCCATCGCCATGTACTCCTGCGTGCCCGCCAGTGACGTCGCCACCGTCTGGTAGAACTGGTTCTCCAGAATCGCCTCTGCGCGTTCGGAATCCGACGAATACTGCAACACCATCTCATCGAAGGTGCGGCGCATGTCGAGCATCATGGCGTGCAGTTCACCGGTCACCTCGGGTGCCAGCGGCACCCGCTGCGGGTTGTTGCCCAGGCTCTCGATTCCCAGTGCCTGCGCCAACCGCTTGGCCGGGTCGATGGTCAGAACCACGACGGTGCGACCACTTTCGGCCGCCCGCAATGCCATCGCCGCCGCGGTGGTCGTCTTGCCGACGCCGCCGGCGCCGCAGCACACGACGACCCGGTTGGATGTGTCGGCGAGGATGGCGCCCAGGTCCAGGACAGGAGGCGTGCTACTCATGATTGACTCCTCTTCGCGCAAGCGCTCATCAGCGGACTCCCTGGGCGGCAAGTGCTTCGGCGAGTTCGTACAGGCTGCCGAGGTCGACGCCGTCGGCGATGGCGGGAAGTTCGAGGCGGGCCACGTCGAGATCCTCGAGTAGTTCCGCGCTCTCGGCGCGCGCGGCAATCCGGGTGGCGTGCTGGATGGATTCGGTGAGCAGGCCGGCGAAATCAGTGTCCGACAACGTGATACCCGCCGACGCGAGACCGGCACGGACTGCGTCGGCGTCGATGTCGCCCTCGGCGGCCTTGGTGAGGTCCGCGGCGGGCAGATGTGAGGGGATGTTGCGGTTGACGATGACGCTACCGATGGGCAGATCCAGCTCGCGCAGTTCGCTGATCGCCTCGATGGTCTCCTGCACGGGCAGCGCCTCCAGCAGGGTCACCAGGTGGATGGCGGTCAGATCCGAGTGCAGGATCTTGACCACGCCGTCGGCCTGGGAATGCACCGGGCCGCCCTTGGCCAATTCGGACACCGCCTTGGTGACATCGAGGAAGCGCGAGATCCGGCCGGTCGGGGGAGCGTCGACGACGATCGCGTCGTAGGCGGTCTGGCCGCCTTTGGCCGGTTTGTCGTTGCGGACGACGATCTCTTTGATCTTGCCGGTGAGCAGCACATCCCGCAGGCCCGGCGCGATGGTGGTGGCGAATTCGACCGCACCGATACGGCGCATCGCGCGCCCGGCGATGCCGAGGTTGTAGAACATGTCCAGGTACTCCAGGAACGCCGCCTCGGTGTCGATGGCGAGCGCGTTGACCTGCCCGCCACCGTCGGCGGTGGCGATCTTCACTTCCTTGTAGGGAAGCGGTGGCACATCGAAGAGTTGCGCGATGCCCTGGCGCCCTTCGACCTCCACCAGCAGCACCTTGCGGCCCCCGGCGGCCAGCGCCAGCGCCAGGGCCGCCGCGATCGTCGACTTCCCGGTGCCACCCTTGCCGGTGACGAAGTGCAGCCGTGCCTTGGTCAGGCGGGACGGCCAGCCGACCGGTTTGCGGTCGTTGGATTCTTGTTCCACGACTGCATGCTATCCATGCGTACCGCGCGTCCGGATAAGCTCGCCCACATGAGCGAGTTAACCCGTTGGGAATACGCCACAGTTCCGTTGCTGACGCATGCAACCAAGCAGATCCTCGATACCTGGGGTGTCGACGGCTGGGAACTGGTGTCGGTGCTGCCCGGTCCGACCGGTGAGCAGCACGTCGCCTATCTGAAGCGACCCAAGTGACCGTCTCGTCGAAGCTCGCCGAACTGGGCATCGAGCTGCCCGCCGTGGTGGCGCCGCTGGCGGCCTACGTGCCCGCGGTGCGCACCGGAAACCTGGTCTACACCGCCGGGCAGCTGCCGATCAGCGACGGTGCACTGCTGGCCACCGGCAAGGTCGGCGCCGAGATCACCGCGGAGCAGGCCAAGGAACTGGCCCGCCAATGCGGGCTGAACGCGCTGGCCGCCGTGCACTCGCTGGTGGGCATCGACTCGGTGGTCAAGGTGGTCAAGGTCGTCGGCTTCGTGGCCTCGGCGCCGGGATTCGACGGACAGCCCGGCGTCATCAACGGCGCCTCCGAACTGTTCGGTGAGGTCTTCGGCGAGGCCGGCGCGCACGCGCGCTCGGCCGTCGGGGTTTCCGAACTCCCGCGCAACGCCCCGGTCGAGGTCGAGGTGATAGTCGAGGTTTCGTGACCCATCCCGCGTACGGCGTCCTGAGGCCGGTCACCGCATCGGCCTCGGTGCTGCTGTGCGACAACCCGGGCATCATGACGCTGGACGGCACCAACACCTGGGTGCTGCGCGGCCCGCGCAGCGACGAGATGGTGATCGTCGACCCCGGTCCCGACGACACCGAGCACATCGAGCGGATTGCGGCACTGGGCAAGATCCCGCTGGTGTTGATCAGCCACAAGCACGGCGATCACACCGACGGGATCGACATGCTGGTGGAGCGCACCGGCGCCGTGGTCCGTGCGGTGGGCAGCGGGTTCCTGCGGGGTATGGGCGGACCGCTGACCGACGGCGAGGTCATCGACGCGGCCGGTCTGCGCATCACCGTGATGGCCACCCCGGGCCACACCGTGGACTCGCTGTCGTTCCTCGTCGATGACGCCGTCCTGACCGCCGACACCGTGCTGGGCCGCGGCACCACCGTCATCGACGATGAGGACGGAAGCCTGGCGGCCTACCTGGAATCGCTGCGCCGGCTGCAGGGACTGGGCCCGCGTACCGTGCTGCCGGGCCATGGACCCGATCTCGCCGATCTGGCCGACGCCACCACGAAATACCTGGCCCACCGCGAAGCCCGCCTGGGGCAGGTCCGCGCAGCGCTGCGTGTTCTGGGTGAGGACGCCACCGCGAAACAGGTCGTCGCACACGTCTACACCGATGTGGACAAGAAGCTGTGGCCGGCCGCCGAGAAGTCGACGCAGGCCCAGCTGGATTACCTCAGACAGTGATTTGTGGAGTCTCAGTCGGAATCAGTGGCTGTTGCGAATTGGTGAGTGTGTCGGGGTGACTTGGCGGTTGGTGTCCTCGAGAATGGGGTGATGGCTAGGGGTTATCGCCC
>NZ_LMJA01000032.1 GCF_001428895.1 Mycobacterium sp. Root265 | reverse complement strand
CGCTGTGGTGGTGGGTGGGGGCGGGTAGGGCTTTGCGGTCGAGTTTGGCGCTGGTGGTCAACGGCAGGGCGTCCAGGTACTGGAAATGCGCGGGCACCATGTATTCGGGCAACCGGGTGTGCAGGCTCTGGCGCAGATCGGCGATCAGAGCCGGTGGCGCCTGCGGGGCCACCAGATAGGCCACCAGCTTCTTCTCACCGGGAACATCCTCACGGTCGATGACCGCAACCTGATGCACCGCAGGATGTTCGGCGATCACCGTCTCGATCTCACCGAGCTCGACACGGAAACCACGGATCTTGACCTGCTGATCGATACGGCCCAGATACTCCAACTCCCCACCCTGGCACCAACGCGCCAGATCCCCACTGCGATACATCGGCCCACCATGGAACGGATCGGTCAGAAACCGCTGCGCAGTGAGCTCAGGACGATTCAGATAACCCGCCGCCACCCCCGCACCAGCGATATAGAGCTCACCGGGCACCCCCACCGGCACCGGCCGGCCACGCTCATCGAGCAGATAAATCCGGATATCAGGCAACGGCGACCCGATCACACTGCCGACACCAGCAGCCAGATCAGCCCCGGTGATCCGCCGACAGGTCACATACAACGTCGCCTCGGTCGGACCGTACATATTGATGACCTGCGGGCCGGCATCACCGTAACGCTCGAACCACGGCGCCAGACTCGCCAACTGCAATGCCTCACCGCACAACAACACATAACGCAACGCGAACACACCCCGCGCGGCAACCCTATCGACATCGATGAACGCACTGAACCCCGTCGGAGTCTGACTGAGCACACTGACCCGCTCACGGGCCACCAGCGCACGAAACGCCGCCGGATCACGGCTGGTGTCATGATCCACCATCACCAGCCGGCCCCCCACCAGCAGCGCACCCCACAACTCCGACACCGAGATGTCGAACGAATACGAATGCCACAACGTCCACACATCATCAGGACCGAAACCGAACTGCCCGATCGTGGTCTCGAACAGCCGCAACACATTACGGTGAGTAACCCGCACACCCTTGGGCTGACCGGTCGAACCCGAGGTGTACATGACATAGGCCAGGTCCTCACCGCGACCCTGCGCCGCCGGCGACGCAGGGTCGCGGCCCACCACCGGCAGCGGCTCATCCAGACACACACACCGCACCGGCAGCACACCCAACTGCCCAGCCACACCACGCTGGGTCAACACCACCTCAACCCCGGCATCAGCGAGCATGAACCCCACCCGATCCACCGGATACAACAGATCCAACGGCAGATACGCCGCACCCGCCTTCAAAATCCCCAAAATCCCGACCACCACATCAACACCACGAGCCACCCGAAGACCCACCACGGCACCGGCACCCACACCCAGCCCACGCAAACACCCCGCCACCGCCTCGGCACGACAGTCAAGCTCGGCATAACTCAACTCCACCCGACCACCCACACCATCAGCACACACCGCCACCGCATCCGGACGCACCGCCACCTGACGCGCAAAACCCCCATGCAACGTCACATCACGAGTCACCACCACCGGAACCCCACCATCACCCACCAACACCACCCGCTCAGCAGCACTCAGCNACCTGACGCGCAAAACCCCCATGCAACGTCACATCACGAGTCACCACCACCGGAACCCCACCATCACCCACCAACACCACCCGCTCAGCAGCACTCAGCGGATCGAGTTCATTCAGGAGCGTGATGTCCTCGTCGGCGAACTGCGCCAGCAGATGAATCAGGTGGCCGAGCATGCGCTCGATCGCCACGCCGGAGAAACGCTGGGCCGAGTAGTCCAGTCGCAGCAGCATCGCGCCGGTGCCGTCATCCCCGTAGGCCATCAGCGCAAGGGGGAAGCTGGTCTGCCCCCGATACTCGAAATGCCTTCCGGGCATCCGGATCTGCATGTCGAGGGTGTGGTGGTCATAGACGATCACGCTCTCGAACAGCGGCGCGCCACGCGCGACCCCAGAGCAGGCCTGCACGGTGGCAAGTGGGGTTTGTTCATAGGGGCGCAGTGCGCTCTGCTGAGCACGCAGCGAGCGCAGCCACGGGGTGATCTCCGCGTTGTCATCGATGCCCACCCGCATCGGGAGGGTGTTGATGAACAGGCCGGTGATCCGGTCGGCGTCATCGAAGCCGGTGATGCGGCCCGCGCGGGTCACGCCGAACACGATGTCGGTCTCCCCGGAGTAGCGGTGCAGCAAGACCGACCAGGCGGCCTGCAACATCGTGCTCATCGAGACTTCCGCCCGGTGTGCCGCCGCGCGTAGCTGATCGGTCAGGGCCTTCGGCAGGCGCTGCTCACAGGTGCCAGCGGGTGCGGCGCTGTCCTCGACGGGACGTGCTGCGTCGATCCCGAACGGTGTCGATGTGCAGAAGTCTTCCAGCCGGTGTTGCCAGAACTTCTGGGCAGCAACGGAATCAATCGATCGACGCCATTCGATGTAGTCACGGTACGGGCGCGCAGGCGGCAATGACAGCGATTCCCCACGCTGCGCAGCCTCGTAGAACGCGAACCATTCGTGCAACACGATGTAGGAGCGCCCGTCGAGCAGCGCGTGGTGAAACGTCCACAGAATTCGGGTTTTCCCCGCGGGCAGCCGGGCGACGAACAGCCGCATCATCGGCGCCCGCGACATGTCGAAATCCTGGCGGCTGTCGGCACGCACGTGTGCGTCGAAGCGCTGGTCGGCCGCCTCGGGCGTCACATCCCGCCAGTCGGCGGTGGTGGCGACAAGCGGCGCATGCGCCAGCACTTCCTGGCACGGCTCCCCCACATCCACCCAGCGGAAGCGGGTGCGCATGACCGAATGTCGCTGCATCACCTGCGCCATGGCCTGTTCGAACAGCGCGACGTCGAGTTCCTCGCTCACCGTGATGACGACATGCTCGATATTGGCGCCATCTCCGGGTGCACTCAGAGCCTGAAACAGCATGCTCTCCTGCATCGGTGACAGCTCGTAGCGATCCAGCACCTCATTCATGCGTCATCTCCTCCCCGATACTGGGACCGACCACCTGCAGATATTTGCCCGGACGGTCCGGATCGGGCACGAACCACGCTTCCCGGCCGCGGGCATCGCGGCCCTTGCGCGGTTTCGCGGCACGCTCGGGCAGGAGACCGGCGGCCCGCATCTCCGTGAGGCTCTCCCCGAAGGCCGCGACGATGCCGTCGAGATCGGCATCGCTGTGCGCGAGCGTCAGGAATCCTGGCCGGCCTTCCCGGGTGTGCACACCGCGCGCCCGCATCAGGGCGTGGTACAGCGGTGCGAGTGGCAGTTCGGACGGAAACGACACGTCGAACCATGACGAGAAGTGCCGGATTACCACCGGCGCACCGAGTTCGGCGATGACGCTTCTCAGCCGATCGACGAAAGCCGTGGTGCGCTGGTTCAGTTCGCGCTGCAGCGCGGGGCCGTCCTCGTGCAGTCGTTGCAGTACCGCGCGTGCCGCCGCCAAGGCCAGTGGAGAGCCACCGGAAGACGAATCGTCAAGGTATCGAACGCTGCCCGCGACGATCCCGATCGGCAGGCCGCCGCCGACGGCCCCGCCGTAGACGGCGATATCGGCGCGCACACCCAACAGCGCCTGGGTGCCGCCCGGATGGGTGCGAAATCCCGAGAGGATCTCATCGAGGATCAGCGCGGTACCGGTTTCCTCGGTCACCTCGCGCAGGCCGCTCAGGAACTCCCGTGACACGAGCCCGCCACTGCGCCCCGGTACAGACTCGACCAGGACCGCCGCGAGCCGCCCGTTCAACGACCGGATCGTGTCGAGCGTCTCCGCGCCGCCGTACTCGAGGATGATCGTGTCACCGCTGTGCCCGGCAGCCGCTCCGTGGTCGGCGCCGGTGAACGTCACGATCGTCTCGCGCCCCGACCGCGACCGCGCCAGCCGGACGGCGGCCGCAATGGCCTCGGATTCGTTGTGGCAGCATGCAGCACGCTGCATTCCGACCATCCCGCACACGAGCTCCGCGACCTCGGTCGCCGATGCCCCCGCCGGTCCCCCGTCGCCACAGGAATCGTACTGGCGCTCGATGGCCCCGCGGATGAAGGCCGGGTTGTGGCCGAAGAGGATCGCACCGCCGCCGTTGGTGAGGTCGATGTGATCCCGCCCGCCGGCATCCTGCAGGTACGCACCCGAGGAATGCACCGGGATGGCCGGACCGGCCGTCTCCTGCCAATGGTGTCGTTCGATCAGCGCCGCCATTCGGTGCTGTTGTTGATCGGTCATCCCCACCGCCGGCGCGCGTACCGGTGCCGGGACCGGGGCGGGTGTGACGGGCGCGGCTGTGAGTTCTGCCGCGTCATCGGACAACACCGGCAGGATGTGCTCGACCAGCAGGTCGAACGTCGGCGCCTCCTCGACCAGCGTGCGGACGGTGATCTTCGTCGCGAACTGCTTCTGTAATGCGTTGGCGGCCTGGGTGAGAAACAGCGAGTCGAAGCCCATCTGCAGGAAGCTCGCTCCCGGCGTCAGATCCGACCGGTCGACCCCGGAGAGCTCGACGAACACCGTGCGCAGATGGGCCAGCAGGGTGGCCGCCCGATTCCCGGGGCCAGACGGGACCACCAGGGGTGCAGTCGGATTCGGTGCCGGGCTGCGCGGCGCGACGACCCGGGCCGGTTCGCTGTCCGGGCTCGGATCGACCCAGTGCCGACGGCGCCGGAAGGGGTAGGTGGGCAGCGGTACGCGCCGACGCGGCCCTCCGTGCAGACGCTGCCAGTCGATGTCCACATCACGTGACCAGAGCCGCCCCGCGGCCGCAAGCAGGCATTCGGTGTCCGACTCCCAGTCCTGACCGGGAGACAGCGATGTGGTGATCAGCTGTTCGGGCAGTCGTCGCTCATGCTGGCGAGCCAACATCGTGAGCGTCTGGCCCGGACCGACCTCGAGGAGCGCGATTCGCGGATCGACGAGCGCGCCCACTCCGCTCGCGAACTGCACCGGTTCGCGCAACTGCCGTGCCCAGTAGTGGGGATCGCACGCTTGGTCATCGGTGATCGGCCGGCCGGTGAGGCTGGAGATCCAGCGCAATGTCGGTGCCGTGCGGGATATCCCGGCGACGAGGTCGGCGAACGGCTGCACCGCGGGCTCCATCATCGGCGAGTGGTACGCATGTGAGGTGTGCAGACGCCGGTGTGCGACACCGATCGCGGCCAGCCTCGCCTCGAAGGCGGCGATGGCGTCATGCGGGCCCGAGACCACGGTGTGTCTGGGTCCGTTGAACGCCGCGATCGCCACATCGGGAGTCAGCTCGGCGCTGACCAGATCCGCGGGTGCACGCACACCCAGCATCGCTCCTGCCGGCATGCTGCCCATCAGGCGCGCGCGGGCAGCCACCAGCAGCAGTGCCTCGTCGCGCGAGAAGGTGCCGCCGATGCAGGCGGCGACGAGTTCACCGATGCTGTGACCGATCATCGCGGTGGGCTGCACACCCCAGGACATCCATACCTGCGCCAGCGCGTATTCGACCGCGAAGAGCGCCGGCTGCGTGATGGCGGTCTGGCTCAGCTGCGCGTGTGCGCCGTCGCGATCCGAGTCGGGCGGGTACAGCACCCCGAGCAGATCGACTCCGGTCTCCGACCGCAATACCCGCGCGCACCCGTCCATCGTCTCTGTGAACAGCGGTTCCGACTCGTAGAGCCCACGGCCCATGTCGACGTACTGCGAACCCTGACCCGGGAACATGAAAGCGACCCCACCCGATGCCTCGGCGTGTCCGCTGACGTCGTGCACACGCCGCGGATCGGCGGAGTTCAGTAGGGCGATCGCATCGTCGCGGTCGCGGCACACCATTGCGCGCCGGTGGCCGAAGCGCCGCCGCCCGACCTGCAGGGTGTACGCGATGTCGGCGAGATCGGCGCCCGTGTCCTGTTCGAGGTAGTCCTTGAGATTCTGTGCGGCCCGGTCGAGGGCCTGCGCATCGCGTGCCGACAACACCACCAGTTGCGCGGGGCGGGAAGCCGGTGGCACCGGTTGCGCGCCGGGTGCTTCCTCGAGCACGACGTGCGCGTTGGTCCCACCGAGGCCGAACGAGCTGACGCCGGCGCGACGCGGCGTCGGCCCCTCGGGCCAGCGGCGTTCATCGGCGTTGACGAAGAACGGCGTGCTCTCGATGCCGAGCTTCGGATTCGGCGATTCGAAGTTGATGCTCGCGGGCAGTACCCGGTGGTGTAGCGCGAGGGTTGTCTTGATCAGTCCCACGACACCGGCGGCGACATCCAGGTGACCGATGTTCGACTTGACCGAACCGATCGCGCAGAAACCGTTCTCTTCGGCTCCCCCCGCGCGGAACGCCTGGGTCAGCCCGGCGATCTCGACCGGGTCGCCGAGCGCCGTGCCGGTGCCGTGGGCTTCGACGTAGGAGATCGTCGCGGGATCGATACCGCCGAGCATCTGGGCCATGGAGATCACCCGGGCATGTCCGTCGACGCTCGGCGCGGTGAAGCCGACTTTGGCGTTTCCGTCGTTGTTGAGCGCCGATCCCTTCACGACCGCATAGATGGTGTCGCCGTCCTCGATCGCGTCGCGTAGCCGGCGGAGCACCACGACGCCGAGTCCGTTACTGGACACCGTGCCGGCTGCATCGCGATCGAACGGTCGGCAGTGGCCGTCCGCGGCCAGGATCGAGCCTTCCTCGTGCAGATAACCGCGCTGCTGCGGCAGCATGATCGACACCCCACCCGCGAGCGCCATATCGCACTGATAGGTCTGCAGGCTCTGCACCGCGGTGCACACCGCGACCAATGAGGTCGAGCAGGCGTTCTGGATGTTCAGGGCGGGTCCCTTGAGGTCGAACTTGTAGGACACCCGCGTCGCGACGTAGTCGTTCGAGTTGCCCAGCATGACCATGATCGGGCCGAGCGGATCGGTTATGTCGTTGCGCGACAGCAGATTCTGCAGGTAATAGCTGCTGGTCGTGGCGCCGGCGAAGACACCGATAGGACCACTGAACCGTTGGGCGTCGTGGCCGGCCTGCTCGATCGCCTCCCAGGCGGCCTGCAGGAACAGCCGTTGCTGCGGATCGACGATCGCGGCCTCCTTCGGCGTGAAGCCGAAGAACTCCTCGTCGAATTCATCGACGCCGCCCAATACACCCCGCGCACGCACGTAGTTCGGGCGCGTCTGCGCCTCCGCGTCTTCGCCCCGAGGGCGTTCCAGATCATCGGAACCGAAGTGAGTGATGCATTCGCGGCGGGCGAGCAGGTTCTGCCACAGCGCGGAGACGTTCGGCGAGTCCGGAAAGCGTCCGGCCATGCCGATGATCGCAATGCCGTCGAGCGGGTCGTAAGCGTCGGAGTACATCGGATGGCCGCCCCCACGTCCGGTTATGTTGGTGTGCCGACTAATTGGCATGGCCTGCACACGGGTCGAAGATCGATGAGAAGTCTCTTCTGTCCCGAAGAGTACGAGGAAGCGGCGAGTTTCGCTAGTGCCTTGATCGCGGAACAGGAACGCGTATAGGCGTTTTCGCCGACATCGCGGTTCGCGCAAGGTCCCGCAACACCCACCGGTGAATCGAGGGCTAGTTCTCGATTACCACTGGGTCTAGTTCCTCAAGACCACCGGGATGGGCCGGCTCTGGACCCTCGAATCAGCGCGCAACTGCGCTTAAAGCGTCACACCAGCCCAGGAAACGTCTGCACAACCTGCACCGGAGGCCGCCACAGCCACGACGGCGGAGAACACGAGGGCTGCGCAGGTTAATCCAGGGACTGGGCATCGATTCATCGGAAATATCGTTCCTATGGTCCATGTACTGCCGGCGGCCAGCAAACAATAGTGAGCATGTGCTTCACGGAATGACTCGACATGGTGTTCGTCACGGGCGTTCGTGCAGCCAGCCTGCTGACATTGATCGGCCGCCTCACTGTTCGGAATCCGTACCGGTATCCGAGCCGCGGCCTGAATGGGGGATCTGACGTGAAGGTCGCCGTAATCGGAGCCGGGTACCTGGGGACGACACATGCCGCATGCCTGGCACAACTCGGGCACAGCGTGCTGACCGCCGATATCGATCCGGACAAGGTGGCCAGGCTCCGATCCGGCGCGCTGCCGTTCTTCGAGCCGGGACTGGACGCCCTCGTTCAAGAAGGTATGGCTTCAGGCCGACTCGGATTCACCGAATCACTCGCTGAGGCAGCGGAATTCGCTGATGTCCATTTCATCACCGTCGGTACTCCGCAGAACAAGCGGGACGCGGGTGCCGACCTGTCCTATGTCGACGCGGCGATCGACTCCCTGTGCCGCCACCTGAACCGGCCCGCGCTCATCGTCGGCAAGTCGACGGTGCCCGTCGGAACAGCCCAACGGCTGGCAGACCGTGTGCGCCGGACCGCTCCTGCCGGTGACGATGTGAGGCTGACCTGGAATCCGGAATTCCTCAGGGAGGGGTTCGCGATCAACGACACCCTGCATCCGGACCGGATCGTGTTGGGCCTGGAGGATCGCCACGATCTCCGGTCGGAGGAGACCATCAGGGAGCTGTATGCCCCACTTCTGCAGGAGGGCATCCCGTTCCTGGTGACAAATCTCGAAACCGCCGAACTGGCGAAGGTCGCGGCCAACGCGTTCCTCGCCACGAAGATCTCGTTCATCAACGCGATTGCCGAAGTGTGTGAGGCTGCGTCGGCTGACGTCACATCGCTCGCCGACGTGATCGGGTACGACGATCGCATCGGACGTCGCTTCCTCAACGCCGGGCTCGGATTTGGCGGCGGGTGCCTGTCGAAGGACATCCGCGCGTTCATCTCCCGCGCCACCGAACTGGGCGTAGGCGAATCCCTCAACTTTCTGCGCGAGATCGACAACATCAACATCCGGCGCCGTACCCGGGTCGTCGCCATGGCCCGGGAGGAGTGCGGATCGCTGGCCGGGGCACGGGTCGGAATTCTGGGCTCGGCGTTCAAACCGAACACCGACGACATCCGCGATTCACCCGCACTGGCCGTTGCCGACCAGATCCGTTCGGAGGGCGCGGATGTCACAGTGTACGACCCCAAGGCGATGGACAATTCCCGGAAGTCGTTCCCGGCACTCAACTTTGCGTTCTCGGCCGTCGAGGCCTGTATGGAGGCCGACGCCGTGCTCGTGCTCACCGAGTGGGAAGAGTTCCGCCGGCTCCAGCCACAGGAACTCGCCGCTGTCACCAGATCCCGATGCATCATCGACGCGCGTAACTGCCTCGATCCCGAGACCTGGCGCGCAGCGGGCTGGACCTATCGCGGTCTGGGCTGCCAATGACGACTTTCAATGATCGGACCCATCCGGACAGCAGAGGACAACACTCATGAGGATTCTCGTCACTGGAGGAGCCGGGTTCCTCGGATCGAACCTGTGCACCGTACTGATCGGGCGTGGGGACACCGTGTACTGCATCGACGATCTGTCGACCGGGCGGCGCACGAACCTCGAACACCTCTTCACCTCACCCCTGTTCACCTTCATCGAAGGCACTGTGCTGGAACCGATCTCCATCATCGACGATGTCGATGGGGTCGTGCACCTGGCCAGCCCGGCCTCACCACCGGCTTACCTGGAGCGGCCGATCTTCACCCTGCGTACCGGCTCGGAAGGCACCCGGAACGCGCTCGACTTCGCCCTGGCACAATCGGCACGCTTCGTGCTGGCGTCGACCAGCGAGGTCTACGGTGACCCGCTGGTGCATCCGCAGTCCGAGGACTACTGGGGCAATGTCAATCCACTCGGCCCGCGCAGTGTCTATGACGAGGCGAAGCGCTACGCGGAATCGTTGACCACCGCCTACCGCACCGCATGCGGGGTGAACACCGGAATCGTGCGTATCTTCAACACCTATGGCCCGGGGATGCGCCCCGACGACGGACGGGTCGTGACCAACTTCATCGACCAGGCACTGCGATGCGCACCGTTGACCGTCTTCGGAGACGGTACTCAGACCCGGAGCCTGTGCTACGTGGACGACCTGGTCCGCGGCCTGGTGGCGATGCTCGACTCGGATCTGCAGGGGCCGATCAACCTCGGCAACCCGGCCGAGCTCACCGTGAGCCAGATCGCTGAGCTGGTCTGCGAACTCATCGGTTCGTCATCCACCATCGAGCGGCACCCGTTACCCGAAGACGACCCGACGCGCCGCAAGCCCGACATCACCCGGGCGCGCGACCTGCTCGGCTGGAACCCTCAGGTGGAGCTGGAGGACGGGCTCGCCCGCACCATCGAGTGGCACATGGCCACGATGCAGGAGATCCGCGCATCATGAGTATGCCGGGAAGCACCGCCGATGAGCGCGTCGAGGTCATCAACGGCAGGCAGGGCGCGGATCTCGACGCCGAGCGGTCGCCGGCCACGGATCTCACGCGTCCGCGCTGGCAACAGCGTTACGCCGCCAATCTGCGCATCACCGATGCCATCGTGGTGTGCGTTGCAGTGGCGTTCGCGCAGTACGTCCGCTTCGGCCTGCCGCCCTTCGTCACCGGACACGAGAATCGCTATGCCACTGCGTGTTCAGTCCTGACCGTCATCATCTGGTTGTCGCTGCTGGCTGGATTCCGAGCCAGGTGCACACGGATCATCGGCAGGGGTCTCGAGGAGTACCGGCGCGCCGTCGAGGCGTCCATCTGGACATTCGGGGCCATCGCGATGACCGAGTACATCTTCCACCTCGAGATCGCCCGCGGTTACCTCGCGGTGGCACTCCCGGCCGGCATTTTCGGATTGGTGCTGAGCAGGTGGCTGGCGCGGCGGTACGTGGCGCGCAAGCGAACCGATGGCAGCTACCAGAACACCGTGTTCGCGGTCGGGAACACCGAGGCGGTCACCAACCTGGCCAACGAACTCACCCGGCGCCCGGCGGACGGATTCCGTTTCGTGGGTGCCTGCATTCCGGGCAGCCGGGCATTCCCCGACCAGCACTTGCTGGTCCGTGGCGAACAGATACCCATCGTCGGCGGCGGCAGCTGTGATCTGGCCACCTTGGAGACACTGATCCGCTCGTACGGCGCGGACACACTGGCGGTCGTCGGCACCGAGCATCTCGGAGTTCAGCAGATTCGCAAGCTCATCTGGAAGCTGGAGCCCCTCGGCGTCGAGCTCCTGGTTTCCCCGGGAGTGACGGATGTCGCGGGTTCCCGGCTGACCATGCTGCCCGTCGCCGGCCTGCCGCTGCTGCACATCGAGAAGCCGCAGTATCGGGGTGCCGAACGCTTCCAGAAGAGGGCCTTCGATCTCTGCTTTGCCGCCGCCGCGCTGACCGCCGCGCTGCCGGTCCTGCTGATCGCGGCGGCCGCCATCAAGGTGACCAGTCCCGGACCTGTCTTCTACTCGTCGGAACGAATCGGATTCGCCGGTAAATCATTTCGCATGCTGAAGCTGCGGACGATGGTGCAGGACGCCGACAAGAAGCTCGTCAACCTGATGGGAAGCAACGAGTGCGACGGGCAGCTGTTCAAGATCAAGAATGATCCGCGGGTGACGCCGGTCGGGCGAATACTCAGACGGTTCAGCATCGATGAGTTGCCACAGTTCATCAACGTCCTGCGCCGCGACATGAGCGTGGTCGGACCGCGGCCCCTCTTCTGGATTCAGGACGAGGAGGACGACAGTGATTCTCTGCGCCGACTGCTGGTCAAGCCTGGTATCACGGGGCTCTGGCAGGTAAGCGGCCGATCCGATCTGGCGTGGGAGGACGCGATCCGCCTTGATCTCTCCTACGTCGACAACTGGTCGATGGCCGGCGATCTCCTGATCATCACCAAGACCCTGCGCGCGGTGTTCCGGCATGGCGGGGCGTACTGAAATGTCCAGCGAAACAGCGCACTTCACCGCCGCAACCGATCAGCCGTATGTCTACACCCGCAAGGAGCTGGCCGAACCGGACTGGCGTCGTTACCCGGGCTGGGCTGCGGTCACCGAGGCACAGTGGCAGGATCCGCAATGGCAGCGCGCACATTCTGTCAAGAACATCGCGCAACTCCGGGCTGTGATGGGGCATCTGCTCGACGATCGTTTCTATGAGGACCTGATTGCCGACCAGCAACAGCGCGCCACCATGCAGATGTTGCTGCCTCCGCAGATGCTCAACACCATGGCTCCGCACTGCGGACCGGAACGCTGGAGTATCACCGAGGCCTTCTATGCCGATCCCATCCGGCGTTACATGCTGCCGGTACTCAGCGACCGCGATCCGGAATGGGTCTCACACCCCTACGCCGAACGTGACTCGCTGCACGAGGCTGATATGTGGGTGGTGGAGGGACTGACCCACAGGTACCCGACAAAGGTACTCGCCGAGCTGGTGTCCACCTGCCCGCAGTACTGCGGGCATTGCACCCGCATGGATCTGGTCGGCAAGTCCACGCCGGCGGTCACCAAGTCCACCCTGCCCCTACTGTCGGCCGACCGGCAGGACCGCATGCTCACCTATCTGCGGGTCACACCGACCGTGCGTGATGTCGTGGTGTCCGGTGGGGATCTCGCCAATGTCCCCTGGCCGCGCCTGGAGGCGTTCATCGCGCAGCTTCTGGAGATCGACACCATCCGCGACATCCGGCTGGCCACCAAGGCGCTGGCCGCCCTCCCGCAACACTGGCTGCAACCCAAGGTCGTCGACGGGATCAATCGTCTCGCACTGACGGCGGCGGCTCGCGGGGTGAACCTGGCGCTGCACACCCACATCAACCACGTGCAGTCGGTGACGCCTCTGGTCGCGGCGGCGGCGCGGGCTCTGATCGACGCCGGCCTACGGGACGTTCGCAACCAGGGCGTGCTGATGCGGGGCGTGAACGCCACCGCCGACGACCTGCTCGATCTGTGCTTTGCCCTGCAGGGCGAGGCCAACATCGTGCCGTACTACTTCTACCTCTGCGACATGATCCCGCACGCGGAGCACTGGCGCACCTCGTTGGGCGAGGCCCAGCAGCTGCAACTGGCGATCATGGGCTATCTGCCGGGTTTCGCCACTCCTCGACTCGTGTGCGACGTGCCTTACGTGGGCAAGCGCTGGGTGCATCAGATGGTGAAATACGATCGCGAACTCGGCATTTCGTATTGGAACAAGAACTACCGCACCGGGCTGGATCAGTCCGATGCCGATGCTTTGAGCCGCGTCTACCCGTTCTACGATCCGATCGGCAGCCTGCCGGCATCCGGGCAGGCATGGTGGCGTGCCAACTGCGATGCACCCACGCCGGGACCCGGTGAGGAACCGGCAATCAGCGTGACCCGCGGGCATCACGAGATCGACCTTCCGGCCTGACGGCTCGCACACATCCAGCCCTAACAGTCGGAGAGGGGAACCAGCCAGGTATGGACGAGATCCACGGAAATGTGAGTCGGCCGGCGGCGCTGCTGGCCAAAGGGATTCGAGGTGCGGTCGAAATGAAACCGATCGCGGCCGAAGACCTTTCGGAGGTCGCCGACTTCCTGCAGGCGAATCTCAACGACCAGGTGCCCTGGGCCGAGGCATGCGCGCCGATGCCATGGAATGTGGCAGCACCCAATCACGGATTCATGCTGCGCGACGGACAGCGTGTCGTCGGTGCGTTGTTGGCGCTCTACTCGGAACGTCTGGTGAGCGGACGGTCGGAGCGGTTCTGCAACATGGGTTCGTGGTGCGTGCTGCCGGACTATCGGTCGTGGAGCATATCCCTACTCAAGGCACTGCTGGGCCAGGAGGGTTACAGCTTCACCGTCCTGACGCCCGACACCGGTTCACAGGAGATCCTCGCCTGGTTGGGATTCCGCGCCCTCGACACGACCGCGGCGGTCATTCCCAACGTGCCCTGGCCGGCTCTTCCGGGGCAGACGAAGGTGAGTGCCGACCCCGTTGTCATCGGCCGGACGCTCACCGGAACCCAACTGGCGCTCTATGGCGACCACGCGAAAGCCATGGCCGCTCGCCACCTCGTGCTGATACGCGATGACGACTACTGCTACGTCATCTGGCGGGAGGCGACGTATGGGAGGAAGCCGGTGGCGCAGATCCTGCATGTCAGCAATCCCACTTTGTTCCATCGTTCGCTGTTCCCGCTGGCCCGTCATCTGCTGCTTCGGTACCGACTCGTGGCGACGCTGGCCGAGCTGCGATTGGTGGACTACAAGCCTTATCTGTCAGTCAAGTACGACGGCTGGCCAAAGCTGTACCTCAGTACCAGCCTGGCCCCCGAGCAGATCGACTACCTGTACAGCGAGCTGGCATGTGTGCCCTGGTGAGCCGGGGAACATACCCGCAAGGGTCGAGCCCGGAACGGACAACGGCGCCCGGCGAGCAACCGCTAAGAATCCTCCAGTGCAGCATCCGCAGGACGGGGCAGAGCGACGTCGTCTTCAACATCGAGCCCATCGGTGCACTCGACGAGCTTGAGCGGGAATGGCGCCGACTCGAAATCCAGGCATCACCGTCGTTCTTCCTCACCTGGAACTGGATCGGCACCCTGCTCGAAACGGTCCCTGCGGACGCACGGCCGCACCTCCTACGGGGCACGGCGGATGGACGGACGGTGGCGCTGGCTGTACTGGGAGATGCCCAGATACGCCGGCACCGGATAGTCAGAGCACGCCGCTGGATCCTCAATGCCACCGGAGATCCACGACTGGACTGCATCTTCCTCGAACACAACGGATTGCTGGCCGACCCGGAGGTCGGTTGGGAGGGGCTGATGCAGGCCTTCTGCGCCACCAAGGAAGTCGATGAGATCAGCTTCCCCGGGATTTCGGCGCCTCCGCCGGTTTCCCAGGTGGAGGCGCTGGGATTGGTCCGGGAGGAGGCCCCGGAGGTTTCCTTCGCGGTGGACCTGCGCCCCCTGTCGGCCAGTCAAGGTGACATCACCGCCATTCTCAGCGCCAACGCCCGGTCGCAGCTACGGCGCGCAATGCGCAAGCTGGAACCGGTCACACTCGAAGCGGCAGCCGACGAGACCGAGGCGCTCGCCTTCTTCCGGACTCTCAAGGAACTCCACGTCCCTTGGTGGGAGCGGCGCAACCTGCCACACGCTTTTGTCCACCCGTTCTTCGAACACTTCCATGAACGCCTCATCGAGCGGGCGTTCGCCGAAGGAGCCGTCCAGCTGCTACGCCTTCGAAGCGGCGACCGCACGCTCGGTGTCCTCTACAACTTCCGGCGCGGCAATCGCGTGTACGCCTACCAGAGCGGGTTCATCCAGCCGGAGGCACACGAGCGGCCCGGTGTCGTCGCTCATGCGCTCGCCATCAAACGAGCGTGGCAGGAAGGCGCCGAAACCTATGACTTCATGGCCGGTGAGAACCGGCTGAAGCGCAGCTTCGGAAATCACACCGAGACGCTCACGTGGACGGTCATCCAGAAGCCTCGCCTCCGCTTTCGCGTCGAACGGAGGGCGCTGGGCGGGTCACGGTCGGCCACGTCTCGCTACGAAGTGGTGACGAGCAGCAGCTCGTCCCCCAAACCACAACCGGCCGGAGGCGCCAGACATGAATCTCCTTGAACGACGCGTCGATACGATTGACCCACGGCTGAGTGTGAAACTGCGCGGACTCAAATTGCAGTTGCAGCGCGACCGGCTCCGTGATGTCGTACGCAGGTTCGTGCGGCCCGGCCAATCGGTTCTCGACATCGGAGCCAACCGCGGTGTCTATACCTGGATGATGTCTCGGCAGGTCGGAACCGATGGCCGCGTTCATTCGTTCGAACCGTATCCCGGGAACGTCGAGCGTCTGACCACACTGTCGATGAGCAGACCCAACATCAGCGTACATCCGGTGGCGCTGTCCGACAGTGACGGCGAGGCAACTCTGCGGGTTCCGCGATACCACCGGATGGCCATCGATGCCCTGGCCAGTCTCCGCGCCGGCATTGATGACGATTCCGTCCAGATTCAGGTGCAGAAGCGCAGACTCGACAGCTTGATGCAGCGCGAAGAACAGGCGCTGAGCTTCGTGAAGTGCGACGTCGAAGGCCACGAGGACGAGGTAGTCGACGGCGGCTGGCGGACCATCGAGCGCCACCGCCCGGTGCTGGCCATCGAGATAGAGCAACGGCACCGTGCAACGCCGATGATGGACCTGATCGGGCGGCTGGTGGAGGTGGGTTATGACTGTTTCTTCCTCGACGAGGACGGTACGCATCCGATCGCGGCCTTCGATTTGGAGCGAGACCAATTGAGGTATCTGACGGACGAATTCGTACCGCACGCCATGCCTCACGGATACGTGAACAATTTCCTTTTTCTTCCCTCATGACCCGAAGGCACTTCGTGCGCGTTTCACGCGCAGTCGCCCCGATCACGACGGCCGTCGCCATTGCACTGTCACTCGCCCCGAATGTGTCCGCGGCCCCGCTGTTCGTCGGCGACTACTCCACCGGAAACTTCTCCCAGTGGCCCACCGTACAGGCCAGGGGATACAACGACAGTGCGAGCGACTACGTGCCCACGTATTCCGCACGGGTCGTGCAGGACCCCGACAAGGGCCAGGTCGCCCGCTACGAGGTCCGCCCGGGCGACGTGCCCCCGTTCGGAGGCGGTGAACGCTCAGAGGTGCAGGGCGGCACCGTGTCCGGCGGTGTCGAAGGACAGACCAGGTGGTATCGATTCTCGACCAGGTTCGATCCTTCGTACCCGGCGAATCATGCGGATCTCGGATGGGCGGTCACCAATCAGTGGCACGCCTATGCCGGCGGCAGCCCACCGGTCAGTTGGACCACGAGCATGAAGAACGGGTACTGGTCGCTGACCATAGAGAAACAGTCCGCACCGGACGAATATCTTGGGCAGTTGTCGATTTTCGACACGCCGTTGGACGTCGGCCAGTGGCATGACGTGATGATGGCGATCCATTGGTCATCATCGGATGATCGCGGGTGGGTCCGGCTGTGGCTCAACGGGGTACAGCAAACTCTTGCCAATGGCGACGACACGTACTTCGTTCGGACCCTGATTCCCGGTACGACTGAGGTGTACTACAAGGAAGGCGTGTACCGGGAGCCCACGTCTTCCACCGATATCGTCTACCACACCGGTTTTCGCGCCGCCGGTAGCGCACTGTCTCTCTAGCCGCAGGCCCCCACCTCGCTGGTCGCTTCGACGCGTTCCCGCCGTAACACCCTGTCGGCGAGGAGGTGAACCCATCGCAGGTTGAATCCGGATATCTTCAACCGGAACAGTGCCAACGACGGGTCGGGCCCGACCGCCAGTCGTGGCAGCGCAAGCGGATCCGAGTGGCGGTCGGCGAAGCCGTGGGTCGTCGAAAGCGCCCAGGGAATGCCATTGCGCTGCAATACTGCCTTCGCGCGCTGATCGAAGTCACTTTCGCCGCCGTTCGGATAGGCGAAAATCGTCGGCGCGCTGCCTGTCTCGCGCGCCACTGTCCGACACGACTCGGAGATCTCGAACTCGACCTTCTCATCTGAGCAGCGTGCGAGTATCGGGTGTGTGACGGTGTGCGGGTAGAGCGACACCCGGCCGTCGCCGGCGAGAACGCGGGCTTCATCCCAGGACAGCATCTCGAATGGTCCGCCGCCTGCGTCGCAATCTGCCCCGAGTGCGGCGACCAGCTGGTCGACCCGTGCGATGCGCTCCGCATCCGGGAGCTGCTTGAAGTGCTGGACGACCATGTTCCGCGTGTGGTCGCGGTCATCGGGGTTCCGAATCGAACGCATCCCGAAACCGATGGCTGTGAGGTCGATCTCGGGCACTGTCGTTCCCGCGAAGGCGATCCACAGCCGATCGGGCCACAGCGCTTCCGTTGTTCCCATCGGCCCGGTCGCGAGGAACACCGCGGCGGGCAGTTCGAGGTCCCGCAGGACCGGCGCCGCATGGATCGCGAGGTTGCGCGTCCCGTCGTCGAAGGTCAGCGTCGCCGCGCGGCGGGGTAGCGTGCCGTCATGGAGCCGCTCCAGTGCCTCCTGCAACGGCAGCACAGTGAAGTGCCTACGCAGGTACTTCAGCTCGCGCCGCAGGGTGTCTGCGTCATTCACGTAGTCGCAGGGGGGTGACAGCGGCTTACCCTCCACCCCGTGGAACATGAGGATCGCCAGTCGCTGCGAGTTCCGCCAACGCGCGAGTGCCGGCACACCTGCCGCACAGAGAATGCGGGCCGCCATCAACTTGACCTGCGCGCGATGCGCTCGACCGGGTGTTGCGTCCGTCATCACACATAGCTCCTCATCAGGGCGGTCCGATATGCATCGACGGTCATCTCGGCGACTGCCTCGGGCGTGAAACGCTCCAACGCAATGTCATGCCCGCGCCGGCCCATCCGCAGAGATAGCGGCTGATCGTCCAAAATTCTTGTCAGACAGTCGGCCAGCCCATCTTCGTCTTCGGATTCCACCAGGAATCCGGACTCACCGTCGTCCACCATCTCCGGTACCCCGCCAACCCTCGCGGCTACGACCGGCTTTGCTGCCGCCATCGCCTGCGCGATGATGGTGGGCGCGTTCTCCTGGCGGGAGAACACGACGATGGCTCGCGCAATCGCGATTTCGTGCCGCATCCGTTCGTTGTCCACGAAGCCGGCGAACTCGACGTGATCGTCGAGGCCCAGAGCCGCGACCCGATCTCGAATGGTTTTCGCGTAGACCGCATCCGGTTCCGGGCCGACCAGCACCAGGCGGGCATCGGGAACACTTCGGTGCACCTTGGCGAAGGCATTCACCACGCCCAGTGGGTTCTTGAGGGGGACGAGTCCGCCGGCAAACAGGAGGCGGGGCGCGGTGGGCGCAGATGACGCGAGCTCGAAGAACTCCGCTGCGGTCGCGTTCGCGATGCTGACCCGCGTTCCCCGGGTGTGCCCGTCGAGTTCGCCGGCATCGTACTTCGAGATCGAGATGACCACCTTGGCGCGATGCAGAACCCTGCGGGCCACGTACTCCAACAACTTGGCCCGCAGGGTCGTACGAAGGCCCGGCCCGTCATAGAAGTGGGTCTCGACATAGCTGATGCCGTGCACGGTCACCACGCAGTTCGGGCTGCAGCGTGCTGCGATATCGCTGTTCAGACCGATTCCCTGGCCGTGCACCACATCGGGGTTCAGTGTCGCGAACAGCTCCCGCGCCTTACGCAGGTCCAGCAACCCTCCGGTGAGCATCCGCCACCTGTACTGCCCTCGCACATAGTGGATTTCAACCTTCTGAGATTCGCGTCGGTAAGCGGTCGAGGCCTCGCCGTGATGGAAGCGCAGCACGGTGACACTGTCGACGTCGGACCGCTCCGCCAAGGCCGGCACCAGGACGCTCATCGCCGACTCGACGCCACCGACGACCACCCCGGGCTCCAGTGGGTACGTACCGATCATCATTATTTTCATCCCCATATCGAGATCCTCACTTTCGCCCGCCTCCGAGCGGGACCATCAACTTGACCGCGGTACGTTCTGCGAAGCCTCGGACCGAACGAAATCTGCTCGGCGACAAGAGACGCAGTGCGCCGAGATATACCAACGCGAAGACCACACAATCGACCAACACCAAGGTCAGGCCTATCGGCTCGACGTGCTGATCGGATCTGAGGGCGAGGTGCTCGGTGGGAAAAGCCACGACGAAGGCCACCACTGCCGAAAACGTGATCGGAGCCAGGCTCGTCACGATATCGCGTAACGGCACATCGACCACCGAGCGGGCGATCAGGATACTTGCGCAGCCGCCGAGCAGATAGGTGACCGACAGCCCGATACCCACTCCGATGAGGCCAAAGGGTAAGAGCAGCACGATAAGCGGCAGATGCACAACCAGACCGAGCACACTCAACCAGTTGACCAGGGACACCCGGCCGCCGCCCTTGATCACCGTCACGCCGAGTGCGTTGAGCGCGGCCCCCACCGCAACTCCCGCCATCGCCATGGCCGCCGAACCGGCCGGCCGCCATTCGTCGCCGAAAAGCAGCACCGCGACCGGCTCGCCGAGCACCACCAACAGAGCTCCGATCGGTAGGGCAACAAACCAGGTCCAGCCCAGAGCGCGCAGGAACGCGCCCCTGAACCGGTCGCGGTCGGTGGAGAGCTTCGCGAACGCGGGAAACAACAGGTACCCGAACACATCGACGATGGCTGCCGCCGGTATGCCCGCCATCTGGTAGCCGTAGCGGTACTGGCCCAGGTCACCGGTCCCGAGCCGACGGCCGAGGAGCACCTGCTGGAACGTCTCCCGGATGCTGTGTGCGACGTTGTCCAGGAGTAGGGGCAGCGAGAAGGTCGCCATCTCGCGCCAGAGCCGGAACGAGATGTGACCGCGGAACGGACGCCACCTCGCCATCCACCAGCTCAGCACCAGCAGGACGGTGATCGACGCGTAGGAACCGTAGACCATGGACCACGCGCCGAATCCCAGGAATGCGAACACCGTCGAAACGCCGGCGAACGCAATCTTTGCCGCGGGCTGGATGATCATTCGTTGCTTGAATTGAAATGTGCGCTGCATGAGTGCCTCTGGCACGCTCAGACACAAATAGAGCAGCACCAGACCCGACGTTGCGGCCGCGATGTGGCCGACCCGGGGGTCGTGAAACAGGTGCCCGATGAGGGGCGCGGAAGCCAGCACTCCGATTCCGAACAGCAGACCGGTCGCAGCGTTGGCGGCCAGCACCGTGTTGGCCGCGTCCTCGATGTCGCCCTCGCGCTTGATCAGTGCCTGGGCCAGCGTGCCCTGCGAGAACACCAGCAGGAAACCCATCAACACCGTGCCTGCCGTGAAGACACCCACCTCCACCGGACCGAGCAACCGGCCCAGCACGATCGTCTGAACGATGACCACGACCTGGGAGACGGCCACTCCTATCACGGAGTACCCCACTCCGCGTTTGAGCACCCCGCTGAGCCCATCTTGCGCGATGCCCTGACTTTCCGACGAGACGGACATGAGCTACCAGCCGATGCCCTGATAGGTCGGCGTTCCGCGCAGTTGCGCGGCGTCGGGCAGTCGCACCAGGTCGATGATCAGTCGCTGCGCGCCGGCGCGTGACACCGCCTCGACAACCTCGGGTGCCGACGATCCGATGATCAGAACTTCGCCGTGCTCGAGCACGGCGTCGATATCGTCGGTCAGTAGGTCGCCCACATGAGGCAGCCGCTCGTCGATATAGGCCCGGTTCGCGCCGAGAAGCCTCGACAGCACGACATTGGCGTCGTGGATCTTGACGTCGAATCCCTTTCCGATGAGGCGCTCTGCAAGTTCTACCATCGGGCTCTCACGCAAGTCATCGGTTCCCGGCTTGAACGACATGCCGAAGATCCCCACCTTGCGCCGCCCGTGGGCGACAACCATATCGAGGGCCCGCCGCAGATGAACCTCGTTGGACACCAAAAGGTTCGACAGCAAGGGAAGGTCGACGTCGTTACGCCGCGCGGTGTGGGTGAGCGCGCGCAGATCCTTGGGCAGGCACGAGCCACCGAAGGCGAATCCCGGCCGCAGATAGGCCGGGCTGATGTTGAGTTTGGTGTCGGCCACAAAGATGTCCATGACGGCATGCGAATCCAAGCCCAGCGCGGCGCACAGGGCGCCGACCTCGTTGGCGAAGCCGATCTTGAGGGCGTGGAAGCTGTTGTCGATGTACTTCGTCATCTCCGCGACCCTGATGGGCACCCGGAAGACCGGACCGGGAAGGCCGTCATAGATGCCGATGACCTTGTCACCGCTCGCCGGATCTGTCGCTCCCACCACTGTTTTCGGGGGTGCGAAGAAGTCCCGCACGCTGGTTCCCTCGCGCAGGAACTCGGGATTGACACATACGCCGAAATCGATCCCCGCGCGCTTGCCCGAAACCCGTTCCAGCAGCGGTATCAGGAGCGTCTCGCAGGTACCCGGCACCATGGTGCTGCGATAAACGACCACATGGTGCCGATTCTTCTCCCGGATCGCCAGACCGATCTCGGAGGTGACCTCTTCGAGATACCGGGTGGTCAAGCCGCCACCGCTGGTCGATGGCGTGCCGACGCAGATCAGCGAGATGTCGGACGCGAGGACCGCGGCGTGCGCGTCCGCGGACACCGTGAGACGGCCTGCAGCAACAACCTCGGCGGTGAGCTCACCGATCTCGCTCTCGACGATCGGTGACCTGCCGTGGCGCAGCCCGTCCAGCTTGGCCGGATTCACGTCCACGCCGATGACACGGTGACCGCGGGAGGCCAGACATGCCGCACTCACGCAACCCACATAGCCGAGACCGAAAACACTGACAGCTGACGATTGCTGTGCATTCATACTGCTCACCACCCTCGTGCTGACGAAACGATCGACGGACAGGACACGGTCGCCACGGCCCCGGACCGACTGGTGTCGATCGTCAGTGCGCGCCGGATGCCGTCCTGGGACCAGCTGACGGCCAGTACCTCACCGCTACGGGTGATTTCGGGCAGGGCGATCAAACCGGAGTCGACGGTGTGCAGGAGCGACAGCAGCGCCACCGGCAGGCCGGCCCCGGTGCGCGCGGTGAGCAGCCATGCGGGCACCCTGCCCTCCAGTCGATCCGACCACCAGCCCAGGCCGGAATCGGTGTCGCCCCGGACTTGGCCGGTTTCCACCGGCGTCGTTGCGGCATAGCACAGCTGCAGAACCGGAACACCGTCCCGGGAGACCATGTGACCGTCCTGGGTGGGAAGCCAGTCCAGCGCAGGATGCACGGGCCAGGACACCGCGATGCCGTGTGTCCGCTTCCCATCCAGCAGATCGACCACGATCACGGTCGTATCGCCGGGCGGGGCGATCAGCCAACGCCGGTGCGTCACAGGGTCGTCGAGTCTGCGGTAGCCGTCGTGCTCGGCGTCGACGACACCCCGTTCGAGATCGACCGAGCGCACGGTGGTGGTGGCGTGCCGCCGCCAGTAGAACGGACCACCGATCACCGACTGGTTGACGTCGTCGACACACACAGTCGGATGCGCGCGGGTGCCGCGGTGCACTGTTCGCCAGTCCGGATTCATGCAGTAGCTGCCGGTCCCCGGGTCCACGATGATCTCTCCGTCCCGGTCGCTGAGCGTCACCGCCAGCGCGTCGGCGTGACCGTGGGCCGCGGTCGAGAGGTAACCGAGTGGACCGACGTCCATGGTCAACCGGTTGCGGCCCGGTCGCAGCACCACCAATCCGCCGCTCGGTGCGTACATGCTCGAGTCGGCGCCGTCCAGACCCGTTCCGGCACCGATCGCACGCAGCGGTGTGCCCAGCGCAGCTGCGACCCAGGCGGCGGCCGGCGTCATCTCGCCGTACCGCGCCGCGCTCTCGTGTCCGGTCGTCGCGGCCACGATGCCGAAATGGGCACGGACCGTGCGCTTCGGCTCGGCGCCCAGTCTCAGCGCGAAGCCGTCATCGTCGTCCCCGTACCGCGGATCCGGGTCGTGTGAGCCGACCAGTGAGACCAGATACCGGGTGCTGCGCTCGAGTGCGGCAGCGATGCGGGCCGGTACCTGATCGCCGCACAGACGCCACAATGCCACCAAGATCGCGAACAACTCCGCGGTGAATATCTGATAGGAGATCGACTGCTCGGCGCCGGCCCCATCGGGCAGGATCAGCTGATCCGCGGCGGCACTCAGCGCAGTGATGGCACGCCTTTTCAGCGCCGCGGGTGCGGCCAGCTCCGGGAACAACAGGTGTACGGTCACCAGCCCGGTGAGTTCGCCGACCAGGTGGTTGTTGGCCGAACTGAACCGGGATCGGTTGTGCCAGCAGTGACGGGCGCTCGCATCGAGCATCCGAACCGCCCGGCGGTAACGCTGCGTGGTCATCGCGGGGGAATTGCGGAGTCCCTGCAGCGCAACGGCGACCGAGATCGCCCGCAGCCCCACCTCGAACGGGCTGCGCCACATGGTCGCGGTGGCCGCCGGGTTCTGGTCCAGCCAGGAGTCAAGATGTTCGAAAGCGGTTTCTGCATAGTGTGATTCACCGGTGAACAGCCATGCCTGGGCCAGCACCGGTAGATGCTGCAGGCGGTTGAGTTCCCAGATCCATTTTGGGTCGCTGACCGCCTCTTGGTGGTCGATCCTGCCACTGGTGGCTTCGGGCCAACGGAAATCGGTGATCGGGTCGTAACTCCAGTCGATGAACCGACCGATGTTCACACTCGGGTATCCGAAATAGGCACGTTCGCCGGCGATGCACCGATCGGCATCGCCGAGGACCGCGCGCACGATCGCCGGGTGCTCCGCCGCGATCCGGCGGGCCCGCTCCTGATCGAGCAGCACCGGTCGCCCCTTGCCGTCGGCGAAGCGCTGCCGCATTTCGTCCCAGTCGGCGGCGGGGCGCCGCAGCATCCGGGAATCGATCGGCTCCAGCCACACGTCGCGACGGATGAGCGTCTCGCCCATTTTCTTGGCCCGCCAGACCATCTCACGCGGTGACATGGTGGCTGCCCGACCGGCATACCAGCTAAGTTCGGGCATCTTGGGCCTCCCGGTCGGCTACGCCCACGCCGGCCAGGCGCCGGTAGGACGAAAGCAGGAACTCCAGGTTTCGTTCTCCTTCAGCGGGGTCGCGATCGTTCATCGCAACTCCGGCGGCCCGGCGGGCGATGGTGTCGGCGAGTCTGGCCGCGAGATCTCCCGGATCGGCGGGGCGGTAGCGGATGACTCCGCTCGGTCGGAATCCGACATCGCTGGCCACCACGGGTGTTCCGACGGCCAATGCCTCGCGCACCGAGATCGCGTCACCCTCATGGTGCGGGGTCCGCACGAAGGCATCCACCCTGCGCAGGATCGGGAACACCGCCTGTTCGTCCTCGCGCACCATGACCGCGTCGGCCAGGCCGTCGCGGGAGACACGTTCCAGCAGTCCGGCGCGGAATGCGGCGTCACCGCCGGCCTTGACCATCAGCACGAGGCCCAGTTCGGGGTTCGTCACGCGGAGCTCACGCACGGCCGCCACGAGATCCTGGCTCCCGTAGAGCTCGTACCAGCCACTGATGGAGGCGATCAACGGTGCATGGGTGTCGGCGAAGTCGGCGACCTCGGGCGGGAGCACCTGATCGGCGCGCGGATCCAAATTGAGCGGCAACGCATTTGACAGAACGACGATGCGGGACTGCGGCACGCCGACCGACAGGAGCGCCTCGGCGATCTCGTCGGTACACGCGATGAGCAGCTGCGGCCGGGTGAGGATGAACTGGACCAGCCGTCTGCGGGCACCGCGGTACGCGGTGACCGCGGCCGGAAACTCACCACCGGCGATCGACAGTACGCTCGGCCTACGCGCCATCCCGGCGGCCAGCAGCGGCAGGATGTTGCCGATCAGGTTCGGCTGGCTGCCCGTCACACAGTGCACCACATCGGGTCTGGTGCGCAGCACCGTCAGGGCGGCGCGCGCGAAGGCCACCACCCTGCCCAGGTCGCGCCACCAACCGCCCACCGCGGCATACGGGACCGGGACGCGCAACGGCACCATGCCCTGCTGCCGCACGCCCGCCTCGACGGCGGAGAAGTAGACACCCATGCCGCCGTACGGCGGGGGGAAGGGCCCCACCAGGGCGACCGTGAGCCGGCTGCGCGCGCTCATCCCGGCTGTTCCTCGGCTCCGGCCAGCCCGGCGTCTGCCCCGCGCCCGCCGAGCGCCTTGGGCAGGTCGACCAGCACGGCCCTGCCCTGGGCCAGCGCCCAGGGCACCTGCAGGGTGAGTGCGCTGGACCAGAAGGCGTCCTCGGCAACAGCTTCCATGTCGCCCGCGCCGGTGGCGAGGTCGACGAACAGCCGCATCTCCTCGCGGTGCCCCTTCTCCTGGCGGCGTCCTCGCGAGCGTTTCCGCTTCCCGGCGTGCCCGATTTCCAAGGCGAAGAAGTCGTCGATGATGCCGACCACACCGCCGCAATAGACCTCGATGCGCTCCTTGGGGATACTCGGATCGCCGTTGCCCAGATACTGCAGGCTGGCGATGGAGCCGCAGGAGAACGCGACCTGCACCACGATCGTGTCTGCCAGCTCGGCGGAGTCCGGCGAACCGATGGCCTCCGCGGACACCCGCAGCGGGCGGCCCTCGGCCATCGAGCAGGCCAGGTCGAGGAAGTGGCAGAGTTCGCCGACGATCCGCCCGCCGCCGAAGATGGAATCGCGCATCCAGTGGTCCGGCGGCATCTGACCGGCGTTGCAGCGGGCGATCATGACTCTCGGCACGCCACGCGGCAGCGCCTCTTTCAGCTTCGTGCTCAGTGGCGAGAACCGGCGGTTGAACCCCACCAGAAGTGGCGCGCCACTCTCGGTCCATGCCGACGCGACCTGCTCGAGGTCCTCCCATGTGGTGGCGAGCGGCTTCTCGCAGAAGGTGGCCTTTCCGGCGCGCAGAGCCTGCGCGGCGAGTCCCGCATGCGAATCGTGGCGGGTGGCGATCACGACCGCATCGACACCGTGGGCATTGATCAGCGCGTCGGCGTCGCCCGTCGAATGCCCGAATCCGTAGGTCTGGGCCACCTGACCCGCGGTGGTGCCGCTGGATGTGGTGATCCCGACGGGCTGCACCTTGCCGGTGTCCATCAGGGCCGGGAGCAGGACGCGGGTCGCGAAGTTCCCCGCTCCCACCATCCCCAACCCCACCCGCTCGGCCGGCAGCCGGGTGCGCGGCTTCACCGCGATCTGGCTGCGGGCGGCCGCAGCCTGCCCGTCCGGGTACTGCAGCAGCACGCCGATCGGTCGTGCCGCATCGGGCGACCTGCCGGATATCAATGCGTAGGCGTCGGCGGCGTCGTCCACCGGCAGGCGATGCGTGGTCAGTGTCCCGACGTCCACCCGCCCATCGTGGACCAGACGCAGGAACTCCCCCAAGTTGCGCTGCTCGGTCCAGCGGACGTATCCGATGGGGTAATCGTGTCCGTGTTCCTCGTATCCGGGGTCGTAGCGTCCCGGGCCGTAGGAGCGCGAGTACCGCAGTTCGATCTCTTTCATATAGAACGGATCTCGGGGCAACGTCAGCCCGACGGTACCCACCAGCACCACCCGCCCGCGGTTGCGGACGAGTCGTGCGGCGAGCTCGATGGGATCGTTGGAATGGGCGGCCGCGCAGATCACCACCGCGTCGACACCGACGCCACCGGTGATGTCGCCGATGACGGCCTCGATGGACGCCCGCGGCGCGGCCCGCTCGACGCCGACGCTCTCCGCCAGCAGACACGCGGCGGGATCGAGATCGGTACCGAACACGCGCGCACCCGCGGCCCTGGCCAGTTGGGCGGCGATGAGGCCCACCAGCCCCAGACCCACCACGAGCACACGGTCCCCGAGTCCGATCTCGGCCTGTCGCACCCCGTGCATCGCGATACAACCCAGGGTTCCGTAGGCCGCCTCGTCCGCACTGACCCCTTCGGGCACCTTGGCGAGCAGATGTTTGGGGATGAAGTTGACCTCGGCATGATTCGCATAGCCCGCTCCCGAACAGGCGACGAGATCGCCGACCTCGATGCCGGGCACATCGGGCGCGACGGCCAGCACCCGGCCGGCAGCGCTGTAACCCAGCAGGTTGGGCGCTTCCAGCCGCTGCATGACGGTGCGGTAAGTCTCCTTCACACCGTCCTGACGGGCCTTTTCGACGACCTGCCTGGCCAATTCGGGCCGCGCCCTGGCCTTTCCGAGCATGCTCTTCTCACCGAGTTCGATCTTGTTGCGCTCGGTGCCCGCGCTGATCAGCGAGGACAGCGTGGCCACCAGTGCGCCGCCCCGGTTCAGCTTCGGCGGGGGCACCTCCCGCACCGAGACCTCGCCGGTTTTCAAGTTCTGCACGGCCTGCTTCATTTCGCCTCCGAATGGTGCGGACGGTTGGTCAAATCGCTTCGAATGGATAGTGTTTCGGTCGCAACCGCCGGCAGTTGCCTGGAGCCACCCCGGCCGAGCAGCTGTTCGTAGAACCGGACCAGGGCACGCCGGGACACCTCCCAGGACAGTTCACGGGCCACCCTGCGATAGCCGCACTCGCCCATCCGCCGGCGTCGCTCGGGGTCGTCGAGCAGAGCGTCGATGGCCTGCGCGAACTTGAGTTCGTCGTTGGGCTCGACGTACACCGCAGCATCGGCAGCCGACACCCGCGCCTCGACGAGATCGAAGGAAACGATCGGCCGGGCCATCGCCATGTACTCGACCACCTTGTTCATCGTCGACACGTCGTTCAGCGGATTGCGCGGGTCGGGGGCCAGGCACACATCGGCCGTGGAAAGACATCGCTGCGCGAACTCATCGGACACCCGCCCAGGGAATTCCACGATGTCGGCGAGCCCGAGACGCGCGCTGAGGGCGGCCACTTCGTCGTGTGAGTCGCCCGCACCCATGAAGATGCAGTGAAAATCGTCGCGCCCGACCACATCGCGCAGGTACGCAATCGCCCGCACCGCGTAGTCGACCCCGTCCGAGGGGCCCATTACGCCCAGATACGCGAGCAGATAGTGCTTGCCACGACGCAGGCTGTCATCGGGTTCCCGCTGCAGGAATCGGCTCAGGTCGGGTGCGGTGCGCACCACGGTCACCCGCTCGGCGGCGACTTTGCCGCGCTCGATCGCGATGCGGCGGTAACTCTCGTTCGTCGAGATCACCGCGTCCGCGGTGGCGAAGGTGAGTCGTTCGACGAATCGCGTGAGCCAGTACAGGATTCGTCCTCCTTCGGGGAACCTGGAGAGGAACATCTCGGGCCCCAGGTCGTGATGGTCGAAGACGAACCGGGTGCCGCCCGGGCGCAGCGCCAGAGCGATGAGGAACAACAGGTCTGGAGGGTTGCACGCATGCACGATGTCGACGGGGCCCTCGCGGCGGACCTTGATCGCGAGGCGCAGCGTGTGGAACAGCGCGAGCGTGTACTCGCTCAGATACCCGCTCGGGCCGCCGGTGGCCGCGCGCAGCGGGTAGCGCAGGATCCGGACATCCTCGATCACCGTCTCCTGCTCGGTGTCCTGACCGGTGCCGACCGGGCAGATGACGGTGACCTTGAAACCTGCGTCGGTCAGCGCCCGGGCTTCCTGCCATACCCGACGGTCGAACGGCACCGAGAGGTTCTCGACCAGTATCAATATGTGCCGCATGGCTTCTCAACCCCGTCCGATCGAAAGATGCCGGTTTGCGAGGACGCCTTCGAAGGCCTGCTGGGCCGCCTCGACGCTGCGGTCCAGGCTGAACTCGGTGAGGACGCGATTGCGTCCGGCGCGTCCCATCCGGTGCGCGGTGTGCGGGTCGGACAGCAACTCGATCAGGCGGATGGCGAGCTGCCGCGGAGCTTTCGGCGGCACCAGATAGCCGGTCTCCCCCGCGTCGATGATCTCGGCGGTTCCGCCGACCGCGGTGCAGACCGCCGGTTTGGCGCACGCCATTGCTTCCAGCAGTGCGATCGAAAAGCACTCTGACAGCGAACTCAGCGTGAAGACATCCATCGCGCCGAACAGCCGGGCGACGTCACGACGCACACCGGTGAAACGGACGTTCGCGGTGATGTCCAGCTCCGCCGACAACGCCTCCAGCTCGGAACGGCACACCCCGTCCCCGATGACGAGGAACCGTGCCCGGGGTATCTGGTCGACCACCAGGCGCGCCGCGTGCAGAAAGGTGACGTGGTCCTTCACCGGGCTGAGCTCGGCGACGATGCCGACAACCGGATCGCCGTCTTCCCAGCCGAATTCGGATTTCGCCTCAGGGGCGATGTTGGTACCGAACAATGTCGGGTCCACCCCGTTGAGGATGATGCGGATCTTGTCGTCGGGATAGCCGAGTTCGTCGACCATGTAGGCCCGCTGTGCCTCAGCGACGCCGAAATAGGCACTCGTCCAGTGATTCAACGCGCGGTCGAGGTTGGCGCGCAGAGTGCTTCGAGGCGTGGGATCGGCGATGTTGTGCACCCACATCACCGTGTGCGGCACACCGGCGACCCGGGCCGCGATGCGACCCAGCGTTTCTGCGTTGTAACCGCGGACCACCACGACATCCGGCCGCTGCTCCCGGACGGCTGCGATGAGCTCGAACAGGGCCCGGGCGGCTTGGTGCTTTCCGCCCAGATTCAGTGCCCGGGCCTCGATTCCCTCGGCCAGCAGGTCGGGGAAGAGCCCGCCTTGCTCGCCGATGCATATGACCGAAGGCACGAACCGTTCTGGATCCATCCGCGGCAACAAGGTGGTCACATGGCGCTCGGCACCGCCGACCATCAGATCCGGGACCACGAACAGCAGCCGGATCGGCCGCCCGCTCATCGCGTCACCTCGCCGTAGGACAATCTCGCGGCGCGGCCGTCATGCCCGGCGTCCGGCAGATGTCTGCCACGATCGGACCACCCTACGGCCACCCCGGCGAGCAGAAAGATGACAGCCGTGGGGAAGTCGAAGTACCGGAGGTCGACCGTCAAACCGGCACAGACCAGTACAGCGATGGCCATCATCGCCATCAGCATGAGCGGCCTGCCACACAGGTCCTGGTCCGGCAGTGTCCGGTAGGCATTCCACAGGCGGTAAGCGATGAACGCCAGTACGCAGACCCACGCCGCGAGCCCGATCACGCCCAACTCGGCCAGGATCGCCAGCTCGTTCTGATGAGAGACCTCGCCGAAGCCGCTCGCCCAGGGCACATCGGCAGCCCACTGCTGATGATGAATCGTGTTGACCGACTGAAAGCGGCCCACTCCCCAGCCGTCGATGGGTCGCTGCGTGAACGCCCACAGCGCAGTCTGCATGTCGTTGAGCCGTGACTCGACCTCCGCATCGGAGCCCACTCCGCCGGCCGCCCGGTCCGCGCTGGTGAATGCCGCCCAGTTGACGACGACCGTGGCGCCCAGCACCAGGAGTATCGCGATGTACCCCCGGCGGCATCCCTTGGCGAGGATGGCGCCGATGACGAGCACCACGACGCCGGCGAGCCAGACCGCCCGGGTATGGGTCAGATACAGACCGCAGCCACTGGCAACCGCAACCACCAGCGCCGCGGCCCGCTGCCACGTCGGATCGTTGCGCCGGTGCAACAGCACCATGGCGATGGCGAAGCCCAGGACCAGGACCATCCCGTTGCCTACAGGCTGGTTGAAGATCCCCACGGCGCGACCGGCCCAGCTCGGGCGGACATCGGTGACGATGTAGCGGGGCCAGACCTGACCCGCCAGCCCGACGGCCGGCATGATGCTGACCGCGGCCGAATAGGACGCCAGACCCAGGATCACCCAGAGCAGGGCACGCACCGTCGCTACCCGGTCGAAGGCGTAGCGCCCCACCAGGTACATCGCGAACGGAATCAACGTCCCGACGAAGATGAACCTCGGGATCGGCAGGTCGGTGCCCAGAAGCGGGTCACCCGTGCCGTATTGATGTGGGGCGAGCATCGAGTAGACGTTGCAGGTCACGTATGCGGCCATCGCCCACTCGATGGGCCCGGTACCGCGCACGCGTTCGCGCGTCCGGTCCAGCCATAGCACGGCCGCAACGACGGTCCCGGCAAAAACCACCAGGAACAACTCGACCGGCAGTGCCGCCTGGGCGCGAATAGGCAGCCGCAGGAACATCGTGACGAGCAGCAGCACGGTGCCGAACACCGGGCTGACCAGAATGCACACCCCCACCGCAGCCGCAGCCGCACCGAGCACCAGCAGGTAGCCGGATTTCGCGCCGACCAGCAGCACCGCAGGCATCACCAGAGCGATGGCAGCGAAAGGCAACCAAGCTCGCACCCGCACGGCGCCGGCAGTGGCGCCGACCGGCGCGGTCACCATCGTCATTCGGACTGCCCAAAGGTGAGCTCGCCCCGGTCCGCGTTCACCCGGTGCTCAACACCGTTCACAGTCGCCCACCGCCGACGCAGGCCTCCCCGCGGACGGGGCGGCCGTCTACCGTCGATCAGCACCGCTCCGAGGAGCACTGCGCGCGCATCGGCGAGCACATCGACCGCGGCTGCCACATCGCCAGCCCGTGACGAATGGCTGCCGACCACGACCATGGTGAAGTCAGCTGCGGCACAGATTGATTGAGCCTCGATGGTCTCGACCAGCGAAGGCGCGGCGACCACGATGGTGTCGGCGCCTGCACGCAGCTCATCGAGGACCGCGACGATCTTGTCCCGTCCGACGAGCGAATACCGGTCGGCAACCACCGAACCCGCACCCAAGACCTGCAGCGAATCGACTGCGCCGTCCTTCAGCAAGCCGTTGGCCAGCGCACTATTGACCAGCGCATCGTTGAAACCGAGGCCCTGAGCGTGCTGCGATCCGTCGTTGTCGGCGTACACCAGGACGGTTCGATATCCCTGTTGTGCCGACAATCTGGCCAGTGCCTCGGCGAGCTCACGGGCGCCGCGGGCGCCGCGGCAATCGGTCAGCGCGATGACCTTGGACTTCGCCTGGTCCTGGAGGGTGACGAAGTTGGCGAGCGTGCGCAGCCGGTCCTCTCGCAATCGGTTCAGCTCGATCGAACCACCGCCAGGGACCTCGACCAGCGGTTCCAGCTGGGTCTTGTCCAAAAGATCTGCGGCGTTGGCGATTCGGGTGGACATCGCGGCCAGCCCCAGGGCGGCAAGCACACCGAGCAGCAATCCGCCGACACACCGTAACGCCAACTCGAACAGGGCGTTCGGGGTGATGGCGGTGACGCCGGCCTGTAACTGCAGATCCCGGAGTTGATTCGTGGAGTCAGACCGCAAGCTGTCCAGCCTCTGCTGCACGACAGGCGCCATCGGATTGATCAGACCGTCGGGTCCGGGGTGGTCGAGCAGCACGTCGAGTTGCTTCTCGGTATTGAGAATGGCCTTGTCGTTGCCCTTTTTCCGGACAGCGTTGATGTCATCGCGAAACGCCTCGGCCATATTGGCCGCTGTTCGCTGGGCAACCTCTGGATCTGACGCGGTCGCCTCGATCACGAGAATTGGGCTCGCAGCCACCGTTCGACCGATGAAGGTGACATCCTCTGGGATGTTCCGGTTCGCCCGCAATCGGGTGATCATCTCGGGTTCGTTGAAAAGGCTGATGTACCCGACGGCCATCGTCGCGTCGTCTACCGGGTTACGACCCGGTGAGGCCAGGATGAGGGTCGAGGTCCCGATGTACGTCGGTTTGGCGGTGAGCAGTGCCGGCACGGCCGACAGCACGGCAGCAGCGACAATCAGCAGAACCAGCCACCACCGTTGCCGAATCTGCTCGAGGCGGCGCCTCACTATGGGATTCAATTCGCCTCCTAGTACGCAAAAAACCGTCGATTACTGCGTTCAGGCATCCAGCAGAAGGGCCGGCTCAGGATCGAGGGTCGCGCGCAGCCAACGCACGGTACGGTCGATTCCCTCCACGAGGTCGACAGCGGGTTCCCACCCGAGATCCCTTTTTGCCTTTGTCGGATCCAGGGCGATCTCGTGAAGTTCACCGGTCCGGGCCGGAGCGAAGCACGGCTCCGGCGCCCCATCGAGCACAGCGGCGATGGCGCGGTGCACCTCGGTGACGGTGGCCTGTTGCCCCGTGCCGATGTTGTAGGTACCTACCGTGGACAGCGGGGCCCGACCGGCCCGCACAAAAGCGTCCACCACATCGTCGACGTAGACGTAATCACGGGAGGCGGTGCCGTCGCCGTACACGGTGACGGGTTTGCCGCTGATCATTCTGCTCCCGAAGACCGCGATCACACCGGCTTCGCCGAACGGATTCTGGCGTGGCCCGTATACATTCGACAGTCCCAAACAGATCGGAGCGATGCCGTACATGCCGGCATACGCGCCGATGTACATTTCGCCGGCAACCTTGGCGGCCGCATACGGCGACAGCGGCTTCAGTGGGGCGGTCTCGGCGACCGGCAGGCTCGTCGGCGCTCCATATCGCGACCCCCCGGACGCGGCATAGACAAAGCGGCGAACTCCCGCGCGCCGGGTGGCCTCCAGAATGTTGATCGTGCCCAGCACATTTGCCCGGGCGTCGAATTGCGGATCGGAAACCGATGCCCGTAGGTCAACCTGTGCGGCAAGATGGCAGACGACATCGGGGTTGGCGCCGTCGACGATGCCGACCAGCTCGGTCGCTTGGATATCGGCCTTCAAGAAAGTGAACTTTCCCGGCCGAATCCTGTTGAAACGCAGCGCCTGGTCGAGGTTGGCCGGGACACCGGTGACGAGATTGTCGATCCCGATCACCTCGTTGCCTTCGGCCAGCAGACGATCCACCAGGGTCGAACCGATGAATCCGCACGCGCCGGTCACCAGATATCGCATGATCTACTCCTATTCGACGGAACTGTGGTTGACGCGTGCGCTACCCGCACGGCTGAAGACAAGCGAGTCGGCTCCGACATCATCGGGTGTGGCTCGGTGGATCAACTCTGTCGCGACCCGTCGGCCCGACCGGATGGCGCCCTCCATCAGCCCGAAGAACTCCATGCTGGTTTCGGTACCTGCCCAGTGGACGCGGCCGTGTGGGGTGATCAGTGTCGGCCCCAGGCGCAGCCAATCTCCGGGACCGAACAGAGCGGCGTAGCAGCCTCGGCTGTATCGCGCGGTGAGCCAGTCCGTCACCGAGTACCGCTCCGGCGGCGGCAGCTGCGGGAAGAGCCGTCCCACATGGGTCAGAACGGCATCCTGTTGCTCGCGAGCCGACAGCGCCGAGAACGTCGACGCCTCCGAGCCGGTGACGAATCCCGTGAGCACACCGACTGATTCATCGGACGGGGAGTCATCGACGGTGGACAGCAGCGGCCCGTGTGAGCTCACCGACCATCCGGACAGACCCTGCTCGCGCCAGATCGGAGCCGGATAGCCCAGGTGTACCTTGACCGCACATCCGGGGCCGGTGGACGCCGTGGCCCGAGGGCTGCGCAGACCGGGCCGGAAGGTGATGCGCTGCGCCAGCGCCGGCGGCACGGCGACGACCACCCGGTCGGCCCGATACCTCGGTCGTGTGCCATCGGGTCCCGGTGCACACTGCACGTGGACCTCGGCGGACGTCTGATCGATCGCACAGACGCTCTGTCCCAACCGAACCCGGTCACCCAGCTGTGCGGCCAGCGCCTGGCACAGCAGGTGCGCGCCGCCATCGATCCGCCATTGCTGGGCACCGCCTTCGAAGGCGTTCAGATACCGGATGCCGCCGCCGGAGCGAAGATAGAAGGCCATGTGGAGCACGGAGATCGCGGCAGGATCGGCCGCCATCATCTCGCCGATGAAGAGTGGGAAGAAGGTCTTCGCATCCGGATGCTCGATCTCATCGGCAAGCCAGCGCGCGGCGGTCAGCCGGTCGAGTTGTCCCGCTTGCGGGCTCAGCCACGGCTTGTCCGGCCGGATCGCGGCGACGAGCTCCTCAAGGCGGTCGAACAGGTCGCCGAGTGCCACAGCGTCCAGCGGTGGCACTCGGCTCGCAGTGGTCGTCCGACGACCCGACAGCAGGAACGTACTGTCGCCCGTCATCCCGGTGGAGACCACATTCAGACCCTGTTCCCGCATCAGCGCGAGCAACTCGGTGTGCCGGACACCCAGATAGGCGGCACCCCCGTCGGCGGCGACACCGCCGGCGATCTCGACGCCGCGTACCCGACCTCCCACCCGGTCGTCCGCCTCCAGCACGGTGACATCGGCCCCCGCCGCCACCAGGTCGGCGGCCGCAGTCAGCCCCGCAAGGCCGGCCCCGACAACCACGACACGCATGCTTTCCCCGTTCATCGCACCGCGGCCGTGACCTTGGCGAAAAGCCCGTCGGGCGAGGGATTCTCGATGAAGTCATCCCACGACAACTCCGTGCCGAAGTCGCGCGCGATCGCACTGAGCACCCGGGTGGCCAGCAGCGAATCTCCACCGAGCTCGAAGAAGTCGGAGTGCGGAGCCACTTCCACCGGCCCGAGTACCCGCCGGAAGATCTGCACGATGTGACCGGTGCTCATCGGCCAGCTCCTCTGCTGTCGTAGTCGGCGGCGGCACGCTGAGTGGCCGTCCGGTCGATTTTCCCGCTGGACGTGTAGCTCAGCTCACGGACGAATATCAGCTTGCTGGGTACGAATTGGCTGGGCAGGAGACTGCGGAGATGACGTTTCAGCTCCCCCGGAGTCACCGCCCCGATCGGGACGACGTATGCCGCCAACGTGGTGCGGCCCAGAGATCGTTCGCCGATCACGACGGCGCCCCGCACGGCGGGGTGCGCGCTCAGATGGGTTTCCACCTCAGCCGGATGCACCCGCACACCGAGCACCTTCACCTGCTCATCGGCTCGCCCGCACGGATACAGCAGGCCGCCCTCACCGCGGGTGACGAGGTCTCCGGTACGGAACCAGCGCGCCGGTCCGTCGCCGTGGTCGATCACCGGGAATTCGGCCGCAGTACGTTCCAGTAGCCCGAGGTAGCCGTCGGCCAGTGCCGGGCCCGACACCAGGAGCTCACCCTCGTCGGTGACATGGTCGCGCACATGCGGCAACGCGCGCCCGAGCGGCAACTCCGACTCGACTTCCGAGACAGCTGATTCGGTGCCGGGACCGCTCAGCTGCACCGCATGGGTGATCATCGTGGTCTCGGTGCATCCGTAGGTGTTGAGCAGCCGGATGTTCCCGGTTCCCCGATCGCGCCACTGGGCAAACCTGGTTCGATCGATCCGTTCGCCGCCTATCACCACCAGGCGCACACTGTCCGGCAGTGCCACATGTTCCTCGTGCAGAAAGAGCACCAGTTCATGCCAGAACGCTGTCGGCAGATCGAGCACCGTCACTTCGCGATCGGCCAGCATGCGGACGAACCGCGGAAACGAATGGGAATGGGCCGCATCGTCGAAAACCACTGTCGCGCCGGCAGTCAGTGCCGGCAGGATCTCCTCCAGGCAGGTGTCCCATCCCAGCGAGGCGAACTGCAGCACACGGTCGTGCGGGGTCAGCGCGAAGAGGTCCCGCAAGGCGCGCACGGTCACGGCAAGGGCATTGCGCGACACCACCACCGGCTTCGGCCGCCCCGTCGATCCCGAGGTGCACAACACATAGGCCGGATCGTCCGGCCGCCACCGCGGCAAGGCCGCCTGAACATCGCCGGCGAATTCGTCACCGACCAGCGACTCGTTGCCCGAGCTGAACACGCGATCCAGTCCCATGACCTCGGCGAGCTGCTGCTGTCTGGCGACCGGAAGTCCCGAGTCGATCGGGCAGAAGGCGGCGCCGGCCTGCAGTATGCCGAACAGCTGCTCGACGACCGAAGGTGCGTGCGACACCATCGTCCCGATCAACGGCGACGGTGCCGCCACACCGAATCCGAAGACTCTGAGGTGCAATGCCTGACGGCGGATGCGCTCCGCGAGCTCTCGATAGCTCACCGTGGCGCCGTTGTGCATGAGCGCAGCATGGTTGGGCTGTTCTCGCACAATCGCAGCGAAGTCGTTCACCACGTCGTCAGCGGAACAGGCACCGAAGGAGACCATGTTTCGCTCGAGAAGGACTCCCGGTTCATTCGCTTGCGCCGCAAGATCGCTCATCGCTCGTGCTCCCATCTGAATGCTCACCGTGTGCTGGCCGTTCTCGGTCACTCGACGGTGACCGATTTGGCAAGGTTTCTGGGCTTGTCGACGTCGCGACCGAGTGCGAGGGCCGTCATCCGGGCCAGCACCTGCAGCGGGATGGTCGCCGCGATGGGCCCCCAGGGAGCTACCGGTCCCATCACGACCGGCATCGTGCTCCCCGCGGAGCCGATGGTGATCACCCGGCCGCCGCGAACCTCGACCTCGGCGATGTTGGCGGCCAGCTTGGGATCGCCGTTGTCGACGACGACAACGGGCGTGCCCGGTTCGACCAGGGCCAGCGGTCCATGCTTGAGTTCGCCGGCCGGGTAGTGCTCGGCCCACCGATAGGTCAGCTCCTTGAGCTTCAACGCTCCTTCGGCCGCGTAGGGCAGGCCAGAACCGCGTGCGATGAAGATGAAACCCGAAGCGGCGATGACTTCTTCGGTGATCGCCGGTACAGCGCAATTGGCCACTGCACCGGCGACAGCGAGCTGATCCGGTAGCCGTTTCAGGTCGTCGGCCAGGCGTGCGGCCACCGCGGGTGACAACCGTTTCATCGCCACCAGCGCGGAGAGCATCACGGCTGAGCCGGCGATGATCTGGCAGATGAACGTCTTGGTGGCGGCCACCCCGATTTCTGGACCGGCCGGAAATCCCACCACGGCGTCGGCCTGCCGTGCGAGCGTGGAGTACGGATTGTTGGTGAGGGCAAGCAGTGTCGAACCGCCCAGGATCGATGAGTCCACCGCCCGCAGGACGTCGGCGGTTTCACCGGACTGGCTCAGCGCCAGGCACAACTGCGCAGGCTCCGGGACATCGGCGGTGGCCTCGCTCGCCACGGTGGCGGTCACCGGGATCCTGCCGAGCCCACGCGCCAGATTGGCGATCACGTTCCCGGCGTTCAGCGAGGTCCCGCAGCCGAGCACCCGCAGCCGCTCGAAAGGGGGCAGTCCCAGTCGGTTCCATACCTCGCCGGTCGCGATCCCATCAGCGAGTTGATCGATCACGCGGGCCGCAGCTTCCGGCTGCTCATCGATCTCTTTGGCCATGAAATCGGGGTAATTGCCCAGTTCGACATCACTGCTGCGGCATTGGTGTCGGGTCAGCGCAGGCGGCGCCACGCTGACGCCACCACGGTGCCACCTGTCGCGGCTGGTCAGTTCGACCACGTCGCCCGATCCCAGGACACGGAACTCATCCGCCCAATCGGCGATCGCCGTGATATCGCTGGCCGCGAAGTCGCCATGACTGGTGTGCGCCAACAACAACGGAGAGTCGCAGGAAGCGACCACGATCCGGCTTGACCGCTGCTCCAGCACCGCAAGTGCCCACGACCCGCGGGCCCTGGTCAACGCATTCTGTACTGCTTGCAGGATGTCGTCACAGCGTCGGCGCTCATCCTCGATCAGGTGGACGAGGACCTCACTGTCGACCCGGGTCGCAAACCGGTGACCGGCGGCAATGAGCTCGGTCCGCAGGTCGTCCGCGTTCACGATGATTCCGTTGTGCACCAGGTTGAGTTGACCGGTGCAATCGACGTGTGGGTGCGCGTTCTCCTCGGTCACCGCACCATGAGTCGCCCAGCGCGTGTGCCCGATTCCCATCCCGTCGAACTTTGCACCGGACCAGCCGTCGAGCAGATTCTCCAGCGTGCCGATTCGCCCTGTGGTCCGCAGCCGGGCGATGTCGCCGGAGGCCGTCCGCAGCGCCACCCCGACGGAGTCGTATCCGCGGTACTCGAGTCGCCGCAACCCCACCCGGAGGTAGTCGACCGCCGGCCGGTCTGTCCGGCACGCGATGATGCCGCACATCAACGTTGCCCGAAACGTGGCGCGATGAAAGCTATTGGCGCAAATCCGGATTCAGCCGGCTGCAATGTCACGTTGAACACCAGCGACCCTCCCGAATAGTCCTGAGTAAACTCCGAAGCACCACATCACTATCGGCGAACCAGTGCCATTGGTACATGGACCATCCGAGCGATTTTCGAACTGAACCTTCGCCCGGTTCCAGGACTAGTTCCCTGGGGGCCCCTCGGGTCGCAGGATGGCTCGGGCTCGTGCCGCGGCCTGCGCGCGCGTGCTCACGCCGAGCTTGGTCAGCAGGCTGTGGACGTGGTTCTTGACGGTATGAACGGCAATTCGGAGCTGCTCGGCGATATCACGATTGGTGAGGCCCATCTCGAGCATCCGTAGGATCTGAATCTCCCGCGAAGTGAGGACCAGTTCCTTGGCCGCCGGACGGCCCTGTGAGGCCAGTGCCGACAGTCTGCGGAGCAGAATTGCCGACACTCTCGGCGAACACAGGGAGCCGCCGGCAGCAACCTTGTGTATCAACACAAGCAGGTCCTCGAGCGACTCGCTGCGCAGGTGGTAGCCCGCCACGCCGGCCTCGGCATACGAAACTATCTCGGCCTCGTCCTCTTCAGATACGCCGAGGACCACCAGTCGGACGTGTGGACTCAGTTTCATCGCCTGCCGTAGCAGCATCGTGCTGTCACGTGTTCTACTGTCCAACAGGATGATTCGTGGTTGTGTCGTCTCGAAGGCGGCTATCAACGACACCAGATCCCAGGCGACCCCCGGTGACTCCGCGCCGTAAGATGCGAGTACGGCAACCAGGTAGTCACGGAACATGGCGCAGTCGTTGAGGATCAAGATCCGCAGGTCGCGCAGTAGACCGACATCATCGGCGGTGGCCCACTCGTCGCGCGGTGCCCCGACCGAATGCAGTTCGGGCGGTGGCCGCCCATTGCCGGCCGACCACCCGTCATCCATCACGCCGGGGTTCACGCGCTTACAGGCCCGGCTGGTCGATGGACGCGAGCTGCACCGAATGACATGCCTTCACTATCGGGGCATCACGGCGATTGGTACATGGACCGATGGAGCGAATTTCGGACTGGATCACTAGATCCCCGCAGTCCTGGTTACGTGGGGCTCTCGGCGGGAAGGATGGTGCGGGCCAGCGCGGCAGCCTGGGCACGCGAGGTGACACCGAGCTTGGTCAGGAGGCTGTGCACATGGTTCTTCACGGTGTGCACGGCGATACATAGCTGGTCGGCGATCTCCCGATTCGCAAGACCCGCCTCGAGCATCCGCAGGATCTGAACCTCACGGGTCGTGAGGACCAGACCTTTGGCGGCCGGCTGGCGTTGCGCGGCCAGCGATGAGATCCGGTGCAGCAGGATCGCGGAAACAGCCGGCGAACAGAGAAATTCGCCCGCGGCAACCTTGTGTATGGCGGTGATCAGATCGTCCAGGGTCTCGGAGCGCAGGTGATAGCCCGCCACACCGGCCTCTGCGCACCCGACGATCTCCGATTCGTCGTCCCCGGACACGCCCAGCACGACGACGCGGGAACTCGGGCTCAACTGCATGGCCTGTCGTAGCAGCATCGCACTGTCACGAGTTCTCATGTTGACCAGAATGACGGCCGGCGTGATCGCTTCGACCGCCGCAACCAATGAGGGCCAGTCCCATGCGACCCCGGGCGTCACCGCTCCCTGTGAGGTGACGACGGCGACGAGGTAGTCGCGGTACAGCTTGCAGTCATCGATGATCAGAACCCTTGCGCCATAAAGCTGGCCGACACCGTCGACACCTTCCCAGTGTCGTTCGACGCGGGTGAGGGGACTCTGCCGTCGGTACACCTCACCCACACCCGGGGACCAGAACTGATCGGGCTGAACCGCGGAAGCAACAGCGAAGGCTTCACCGCCGTCCTCGGCCACGGTCACAGCACCCACCCCGATGCACGAACCAACACTCCAAATGCCTTCATCTTCGCCCCCCTGCGTAATGAATGTGGCAACTGCACGCCCCCCGCCGAGGCGCTCATGGCCGGCGGGTGATCGAGCGCGGCGTCCCCGTGGACGTCAAAGTACGTAGCGAAGAGTATTGCTAGACAACTTGTGGCGCTGTCTGCAAAATGCCGCTTCGCCTCGACCATAGACCGCCCGAAGGACTGAGCGCTATAGAACACCTACTGCAACCAGGGTCTAGGGCTGCACGGCTGAAGCTGAGGCTAATTTACGACCGTGTCGAATGCAACCCGAGTTGCGATTTCAGCGAACTAATTAGTCTTCGCCAAAACTGCAGCACACGGCACAAAAGGACATGATTAATTGATCGGACAAACAATGGACGGCGGTCCGACTCCGCGGAAGTCTTGGCGACGTTCGGACACCGTGGCTATCGTCAGCAACGTGTCACGGGGCGCTGCGTTCTCTCCATCCAGTCGATGATCTTGCGGGCCGAGTCGATCCATGAATAGCGGCCCGCGTTCAGCAATCCACGGCACCGCATCTCTTCGGCGAGACCGATCTCCGAGTCCAGCCGGTCCAGTTGCGCCGTCAGCATGTCGGGATCATCGGGATCGAAATAGAGCGCGGTGTCCCGGCAAACCTCTGGCAGCGCAGCCGAATCCGCGCATACCACCGGGCAGCCCATGGCCTGCGCCTCGACAGCCGAGAGTCCGAAGCCGGCGTAGGTAGCGGGCAGGACGAACGCCGGACAGTGCCGGTACAGCCACACCAGCTCGGCATCCGTCACATGTTCGGCACAGACCACCGAGGAGTCCGCCGTCAAGTCTGAACTGCGTAGCCCGACGACCAACACCCTGCGCCCCGATCTCGCCATCGCTGTCGCGGCAGCAACGATGTTCTCGTGCGGCGCCGCGGTGCCGATCACCAGGTAATGGTCCCCCCACACCGGCAGTTCGGGTCGAATCGGATGCACACCGTCCAGTGAATCGGCGGCGCCCCCGGCCACGATGAAACGATCGACATCGATCTTCAGCACATCGGCCAGCTCATGCGCGCTGTACACGGACTCGGTGACCAGGCCGTCGGCCGTTCGGGCGAGCCACCGATAGGCCAGCGAGTGGAACAGCCGGTAGCTTCTGCTGAAGCCTGATGGCCGCCGAAACGGAGCGGCGTCGTGCATGGTCACCAACTGCCGGCGCTTGAAGATCGGCGCGGTCCCCTCGAAGTTCAGCAGTATCCGGCCCGCGGTGGCCGATGGGAGATGGATCTGCTCGAATGCGGTACCGGTGAACCTGGATCTCCGGATCTGGACATGGTTCTCCTCGGCCCATGCAGTAACTGCTTCACCCGCATCGGCCGGAACGTGCAGAACCAACCGCAACCGACCTGTCGACGCGAGCGCCCGGACCATCTCCGCGGCGTACCGACTGGTCGATGATCTGTTGTGCGCCAGCCAGTTTCCGTTCACATGGACTTCACGCCCGGGGCGCCGGTGGAGGTCGAACGCCGAGGACCATCCGGCGACGTGCTGCTCGGTCCGGTCCGGGTGCCACAACGCCATCCGCAGAACCGTGGTCGCCAGTGCTGAATTCATCGAGCCCCCTCTCACTGCACACGATTCGGATACAGACTCACTATCGGACGGCGGAGGGGTCCGGTACATAGGTCTGGGGATCCAATTCTCGCCACCGGAGGAACTAGTTCCCGGCGTGGGGGGCAGGCCAGCGTGGCCTCGAATGGCTTTGTGCGAGTGCGATTTTCGCCGTCGGGCGAGAGTGATCGACCGCTGCGCCGACGATTCAGAACCTCTCACGTGCGCGTGCCCCGTTCACGCCCGTCGACCGCAACCCGCTCAATAGCTCACCAGAATGTGAGCGAATTCTGCGGTGCACGTCGAACCAGGAGTCTCAGCAGTCCGCCCGGACCGTTCAGATCCCCGAATACCTGTGTTCAGACCTGCGCTACCAGGGACTGGGGTAGCAAGACAGCTAAGAGGTTAATTTACTCGACGGCAACTTCGCAAGGTTTTCACCAACCCTCCGCACGCATCCATGGCGAATGCACATGAGTTCGCTAGAACTGCGTCGCGAGGTCCAGAGACCGCCAAGCGCGCTGGACAGCGCTCACCAGCGTCGAACCGGCACCAGCGCACACCTACCGACGGATCGGCAGTCATGTTTGCGCAGAGGCGTATTGGATTTCCAGGCGGAGACGCCGAGCACTGGCCCGGGCCTCGACAGCAAAGGAATTCGGTGACGCCGACTACACCTGCCGAGACAGGTCCTCGCCGCCGGTCGGTCGCGAAGGTCCGTGCGGCGCGATGGGTGCCGGGCCCCCGGTGGAACCGCCGGCCGATGGGCCGGCCGCCGCGTGCTCGCGCGAATCCAGCTGCGACTGCCGCTGGTCCTGCTGCTGATCGCGGGTGTCCTGGGCGGCCTGGCGCTCGTCCTGCTGATCTTCGCGCTGGTTCTGCTGGTCCTCGCGTGCGTTCTGCTCGTTCTCGCGCTGCTCGCTTGTCGGCGCGCCGGGCACGCCCGGGGGCGGACCGCCTGCCGACCCGCCTGGTTCCTGCTGCTGCCCCTGCTGCGCGGCCTGGGTGCCCTGTTGGACCGCGCCCTGCGCCGCCTGCATCGCCTGCTGCATCAGCTGGCCGAAGCCGCCGCCCTGACCGCCACCCCCCTGGCCGCCACCGCCGAGGCTGCTGGCCGCCTGCTGCGGCATCTGCGCCAGCTGACCCAGCTGACCGGTGAGTTGTCCCAGCATGTCGCCGGTCTGACCCACCGACTGACCGGCAGATTCGTCGCCCACGTTGTAGGCGGCCTGCGCCGCTCCGACCTTGCCGGAGAACGTATTCTCCTTGGCCGCAAGCGAAGTCACGTTGGCTGTCATCGATGCTTCGAGCGTCGGCAGCACCGCCGAGATTGTCATGCTCATCGCGTCGGCACCCGGCGGGATGACCGGCATCGGCGGCAGCTCCACCGAGGCCGCACTCCAGCTGATGCCCTCGGGTTTACGAAGTGGACTCGACACAGTTGCTCACCAATCCTCGTCGACATCGTCTTCGGCCAGGTCGTATTCCAGGGCCTCGGGCAGCGCCAGACCGGTTGTCGTGCCCCCGCTGCTCCCGCGCTGCCCCATCATCGGCCCACCCATGCCGCCGCCCATGCCACCGCCGGCGGCCACCGGTGCCATACCGCCGATCGCGCCACTTCCCGCACCGGCTCCGGGCGCGGGGGCCACCGACACCGGCAGGGTGTTACCGACCAGACTCGCCATCAGCGGGGACTGCGCGGACCCACCGCCGCCACCGGGCAGGCCGGCCGCGCGCACCATGCCCGCCCCGGCACCTGCCCCACCGCCACCGGCCAGCGGGTGGTTCGAGAACGCGGAGAAGGGCGACACCCCGCCCAGACCCCCTCCGCCGCCGCCCTGACCGAACATCGACGTGAGCTGTTGCAACGGTTGGCCGAGGGTCTGCGCGAGTTGCTGCGGGGCCTGGGTCACCTGGCCCATCGCCTGGCCGAGCATCTGCGGGATCTGTCCGACCAGCCCGGCCAGCTGACCCATCATCTGCATCGCCTGTGACGGGTCCTGGCCGGCGACCTGCTGCGGCCCCACCGGGGGCGTTCCCGTGGAGGGGGTGCTCGCCGGGGCGCCGATGCTGTTGGCCATCGTGCCGGCATTGGCCGTCACGGTGGCGGAGTTCTGCGAGAGCCCCAGCATGATCCGGCTCTGCACCAGCGCCTGGGTGTTGCTGACCGGCATCGACTGGATCGCCATGCACTCTGCCTGGGTTTCCTGCGCGACGATGTTCGCCATCGTCTTGGTCTGGATGACGGCGGCCTCCATGGTGCGCAGCTTGGCCGCGATCGCGGCGGCCTGAGCGGCGTTGGCCTCGTGCCCGCCGATGATGGTGGTGGCCTCACCGGCGGCGGCCATCGAACCGCCACCCTCCCAGGTGTCGGTGAGTTTCATCAGCTGGCCCTGTTGCTGCGGCACCACCGTGCCGCTGATCTTGGCCGCAAGCGCCTCGTACTGCGCCGCCGCGGCGGCCAGCGCGTTCTCATCGACGTTCGGCCACCCCGGGCCGGTCACCGTCTGCCCCCCGTATGGGCTCACATCGGGCTGGATCCCCATGGGCTCGAGATTACCGTGCCCCCGACCGGGGTCGGCACACTATTTAGCCGAGGATCAGACCCGAGGTCGGCACGCCCGTACCCGCGGTGACCAGCACATGCTCGACATTGTCGACCTGATTGACCGATGTCCCGCGCAACTGGCGCACACCCTCGGCGATGCCGTTCATCCCGTGGATATAGGCCTCACCGAGCTGACCGCCGTGGGTGTTGATCGGCAGCCGCCCACCGAGTTCGATGGCGCCCCCGGCGATGAAGTCCTTGGCCTCGCCCTTCCCGCAGAAGCCGAGCTCCTCGAGCTGGATGAGCGTGTAGGGGGTGAAGTGGTCGTACAGGATCGCGGTCTGGATATCGGCCGGCGACAGGCCGCTCTGCTCCCACAGCTGGCGGCCGACCAGACCCATCTCGGGCAGCCCGAGCTCATCGCGGTAGTACGAGTACATGGTGAATTGATCGGCGCCCGCGCCCTGTGCGGCCGCCTCGATGATCGCCGGTCGGTGCTTGAGATCCTTGGCCCGCTCCGGAGTGGTGACCACGATGGCCACCCCGCCGTCGGTCTCCTGGCAGCAGTCCAGCAGCCGCAGTGGCTCGGCGATCCACCGCGAGTTCTGGTGATCCTCGATGGTGATCGGTTTGCCGTAGAAATGCGCCTTCGGGTTGTTGGCGGCGTGCTTGCGGTCGGCGACCGACACGGCGCCGAAATCGGCACTGGTGGCGCCGTATTCATGCATGTAGCGCTGCGCGATCATCGCGACCGAGGCGGCCGGGGTGCTCAGGCCGTGCGGGTAGGACCAGCTGTACTCCACGCCGCGGGAGTCGGCGTTGACGGTCAGGCCGCTCATCACCTGACCGAACCGGAACTCCGAGCGCTCATTGAACGCCCGGTAGGCCACCACGACCTCGGCGACTCCGGACGCCACCGCAAGGGCGGCCTGCTGCACCGTCGCGGCCGCCGCGCCACCGCCATAGCCGATCTGGCTGAAGAACTTCAGGTCCCCGATCCCGGTCGACCGCGCGACGGCGGTCTCCAGGTTGGAGTCCATGGTGAAGGTCACCAGGCCGTCGACGTCGGCCGGCGACAGGCCCGCGTCGTCGAGTGCGTCCAGCACCGCCTCGGCGGCCAGGCGCAGTTCACTGCGTCCGGAGTTCTTGGAGAAGTCGGTGGCGCCGATACCGGCGATGGCGGCTTTGCCGGAGAGCGTCACTTGTCCCCCAATGTCAGAGTGGACGTGGCGATGACGTGATTGCCGAGACTGTTGGCGCCCACCACTTTCAGCGTCACGTGGTCGCCGTCGACCGCGGTGACCTCACCGGTGAAGGTGATGGTGTCGTAGGCGTACCACGGCACACCGAGGCGGAGTTTGATCGAGGTGACGACGGCGGCCGGGCCGGCCCAGTCGGTGACATAGCGCCCCACCAGACCGGTGTCGGTCAGGATGTTGACGAAGATGTCCTTGGAACCCTTGGCCTGCGCCTTGTCCCGGTCATGGTGCACGTCCTGGTAATCGCGGGTCGCGATGGCGGTCGAGACGATGAAGGTCGGGTCACCGTAGATCTGGAGTTCGGGCAGCTTGGTGCCCACGGTCACGCTCACGCGGTGACCTCCCATGCGTACAGGCTCCAGGCCGGGCTGACATCACTATCCGGGAAATCGAGATACGTTGCGTGCACCGGCAATCCGATCTTCACGTCTGCAGGATCGATACCGCGCAGCTCACCGAGCATGCGGACGCCCTCTTCGAGTTCGACGAGCGCGATCACGAACGGCAGCGTGCGTCCGGGCACCTTCGGTGCATGATGCACGACATAGCTGAACACCGTGCCCTTGCCGGAGGCGACGAGATAGTCGACCGGGGCATCCTTGTCGGCCCAGACCGCGGGCACCGGCGGATGCTGCAGCGTGCCGTCCGGTCGGCGCTGGAGCCGCAACTCGTGGGCGTTGATGCCGTCCCAGAAGAACTTGGTGTCGCGTGAGGACGACGGCCGCATCAGCTTGTCGGGGTCCAGATCCTCTGGCAAAGCACCCGTTTCGGCGGCAGGGACATTACCCGTCGCTTCGCTCGCCCCAGCCTGTGCGGCTTGGTTGGCGGCGGGCAGGAACTTCATGATCCGCCAGTCCATCTCGGCGACCTCTTCATCACCGACGTGCCAGCGGATCTTCTGGTTGATGAAGTAGCCCTCGCCCAGCGCGGTCTGCTTGGGACCCACCACATCGGTGATCTCGGCGCTCATCGCGACGAGCTCACCCGGCTTCAGGTAGCGGTGGTAGGTCTGATCGCAGTTGGTGGCGACCACGCCGACGTAGCCGGCGTCGTCGAACAGCTTCATGGCCCGGGCCAGTGGATCATCATCGGAGCGGGTGCGCCCCAGGCCCATCATCGTCCAGACCTGGATCATGGCCGGTGGCGCGACGATGCCGTCGTGCCCGGCCGCCTTGGCGGCGTCCTCGTCGACGTAGATCGGGTTGGTGTCACCGATCGCATCGGTCCAGTGGTGGATCATCGGGCGATTCACCGGATCCCGGGCGATGGTGGGCTCACCGCCTCCCGCCGCGACGATGGCGTCGATGCCCGCCTGCAGATCACTCATGATCGTCTGCTCTTCGCGCAAGCGCTCATCACCGAGGGACCCTCGGCACCTTGAGACCCGATGCCGCGATCATCTCGCGCATCACCTCGTTGACACCACCGCCGAAGGTGATGACCAGATTGCGCTTGGTCATCTTGTCCAGCCAGTCCAGCAGCCGGGCCGTCTCCGGATCGGCGGGGTTGCCGTATCGGCCGACGACCTCTTCGGCGAGCCTGCCGACTTCCTGAATCCGTTCGGTGGAAAAGACTTTCGTCGCCGCGGCGTCGGCCACGGCGATGGTCTCACCGGAGGCCGCGACCTGCCAGTTCAGCAGTTCGTTGACCCGCCAGATCGATTTGATCTGGCCGAGCAGCCGGCGAGCGCCCTCCTGCTCGAGCGGCGTGACGCCGTCCGGGCCGGGCTTGGCCGCCCACTCGTAGACCTCGTCGTAGATGCCGGCGATGCGGCCGGCCGGTCCCAGTCCGACCCGCTCGTGGTTGAGCTGGGTGGTGATCAGCTTCCAGCCGCCGTGCTCCTCACCGACCAGCATGTCGGCGGGCACCCGCACCTCGTTGTAGTAGGAGGCGTTGGTGTGGTGGGCGCCGTCCGACAGGATGATCGGCGTCCAGGAATAGCCGGGATCCTTGGTGTCGACGATCAGGATCGAGATGCCCTTGTGCTTGGCGGCTTCCGGATCCGTGCGGCAGGCCAGCCAGATGTAATCGGCGTCATGGGCGCCGGTCGTCCACATCTTCTGCCCGTTGACGATGTACTCGTCACCGTGGCGGATTGCGCTGGTACGCAACGAAGCCAGGTCGGTGCCTGCCTCCGGTTCGGAGTAGCCGATCGCGAAATGCACTTCGCCGGCCAGAATTCCGGGCAGGAACTTCTTCTTCTGCGCCTCCGTGCCGTGCACCTGCAGGGTGGGCCCGACGGTCTGCAGCGTCACCATCGGCAGTGGTACATCGGCCCGGTTGGCCTCGTTGACGAAGATCTGCTGCTCGATCGGACCGAAGCCGAGGCCGCCGTACTCCTTGGGCCAGCCGACACCGAGTTTTCCGTCCGAGCCCATCCGCTTGATCACCGTGCGGTAGGCCTCGTTGTGCCGGTCGGACTCCATCGCGGCCGCCTCTTCGGGCGTGATCAGAGTCGTGAAGTACTCGCGCAGTTCAGCTTGCAGTGACCGCTGCTCCGAGGTCAGTTCGATGAACATTTACGCTCCCACCAGATCGAGTCGGTACGCTTGCCCGCCCAGCAACCGGGTCAGATCCTTTATCGAAGAGAAGTAACGGTCCATGGGGTAGGTGATGTCCATGCCCATACCGCCGTGCAGGTGGTGGCACAGCCGCATCGCCGGCGGCGCCTGCGATGTCAGCCAGTAGCCGAGCAGCGCCAGATCATCATCGGTATCCAGGCCCTCGGTCAGCCGCCACACCACCGACGTGGACACCAAAGAGATGGTGCGCGAAGCGATGTAGATCTCGGACAGCTGGGCGGCGACCGTCTGGAAGGTCGACAGCGGCCTTCCGAACTGTTCGCGGGTGGCCACGTAGTCCGCGGTGAGCCGCAACGCACCGGCGACCAGCCCGGCGGCGAAGGCGCCGATGGCCGCCAGCGCCAGCTGGTTCACCCGGGTGACGCTCGCGCCCTCCAGCACGCCATCGACCTCGGCGTCGTCGAATACCACCACGTATTCGTCGGACCCGTTGGAGCTCGGGGTCTTGGTCAGCGTGACACCCGGTGCCTGTGGCGAGATCACCACCACCGCGCCGACCACAGTGACCACCAGCCACTGTGCCGTCTCGGCATAGGGCACACCGATTTTGGTGCCGTTGAGTTTGCCCTCGGCCAGCGTGACCGACGGGCTCTCCGGCAGGGATGTCCCCGGCTCGTTGAGCGCCGCCGACAGCACCGCGCCCTCGGCCACGCCGGCCAGGTAGCGGTCCTGCTGCGCCTCGGAAGCCAGATCCAGCAGCGGCACCAGGCCGAGACCGAGAGTGGCCAGTGCCTGACCGACCGTGCCGTGGCGGCCGATCTCGGTCAGCGCTGTCGCCACCTCGGCCAGCCCCAAACCGTCACCACCGAGCCTCTCGGGCACGGCGAGCGCGGCGACTCCACCGGAAACCAGTGCGTCCCAACTATTTTCCCGGTCCAGCACCGATGTCACCACATCGGCGACAGCCTGCTGCTCCGGGTTCGGCGAGAAGTCCACCCGATCTGCTCCTTGGTGTTCTAGTTGGAGACGGCTGTTCCGGCGCCGGTGTAGTCGACCTGCCAGTGCTTGATGCCGTTGAGCCAGCCGGACTTCAGCCGCTCCGGATCGCCGACGGGCTTGAGATCGGGCATCGCATCGGCGATCGCGTTGAAGATCAGGTTGATGGTCATCCGGGCCAGGTTGGCGCCGATGCAGAAGTGCGCACCGGTGCCGCCGAAGCCGACGTGCGGGTTCGGGTCCCGAAGGATGTTGAACTCGTGCGGGTTCTCGAACACCTCGTCGTCGAAGTTGGCCGAGCGGTACGACAGCACTACGCGCTCACCCTTCTTGATCTTCACCCCATTCAGTTCGGTGTCCTCCAGCGCGGTGCGCTGGAACGCCGAAACCGGGGTGGCCCAACGGACGATCTCGTCGGCGGTGGTGCCCGGTCGCTCCTTCTTGTACAGCTCCCACTGCTCGGGGTGCTGCGCGAAGGCGATCATGCCGTGCGTCGTCGAGTTACGGGTGGTCTCGTTGCCGGCCACCGCCAGCATGATCACGAAGAACCCGAACTCGTCATCGGAGAGCTTCTCGCCGTCGATATCGGCCTCGATCAGCTTCGTGACGATGTCCTCGGTCGGGTTCTTGGAGCGCTCCTCGGCCATCTTCATCGCGTAGGTGATCAGCTCGAAGGAGGACATCGCCGGATCCACGTCGGCGTACTCGGGATCTTCACCGGCGGTCATCTCGTTGGACCAGCGGAACAGCTTGTCCCGATCCTCCTGCGGCACACCGAGTAGTCCGGCGATGGCCTGCAGCGGCAGCTCGCTGGCGACCTGCTCGACGAAGTCGCCGACACCCTCGGCCGCAGCAGACTCGGCGATGTTGCGGGCGCGGGTGCGCAGCTCTTCCTCGATGCGGCCGACGGCGCGCGGGGTGAAGCCGCGGGAGATGATCTTGCGCAGCCGGGTGTGCTGTGGGGCGTCCATGTTGAGCAGCACGGCCTTCTGCAGGTCGATCGCGTCGCGGGTCATGCCCTCCGGCCAGACCGGGATGGCGCCGTCCGGCGAGCTGCCGAAGACCTCGCTGTTCTTGGACACCTCCTTGACGTCGGCGTGCTTGGTGACGATCCAGTAGCCCTTGTCACCGAAGCCGCCGGTTCCGCCCGGCACGTCCACCCAGTGGATGGGTTCGGTCTTGCGGAGCTCGGCCAGCTCCTCGACCGGCAGCCGTTCGAGGTTCAGGCTCGCGTCGAGCGGATCGAAGCCGTCGGGCAGGTTCGGGCTGGCCATGCAGATCTCCTTTGCGCAAAGTCCGGGCACATGTCGGGGTCGGGAACAATTCCTTCTAGTGCCACTTAGGAACCATTGAAACATGCCTTCACCGCAGATAAAAGGCACGGGGGCATCGTCGCTTGTCAGACTAATGAAACGTGTTCTAGCCTGACATCATGGGTAATCCTGTCATCGTCGAAGCCACCCGCAGCCCGATCGGCAAGCGCAATGGATGGCTGTCCGGACTACACGCCACCGAACTTCTGGGCGCGGTCCAGAAGGCCGTCGTCGAGAAGGCCGGTATTGATGCCGGTGACGTCGAGCAGCTCATCGGCGGCTGCGTCACCCAGTACGGCGAGCAGTCCAACAACATCACCCGGGTCGGCTGGCTGACCGCGGGCCTGCCCGAGCATGTCGGCGCCACCACCATCGACTGCCAGTGCGGCAGCGCCCAACAGGCCAACCATCTGATCGCCGGCCTGATCGCCACCGGTGCCATCGACATCGGTATCGCCTGCGGTATCGAGGCGATGAGCCGGGTGGGCCTGGGCGCGAACGCCGGCCCCGATCGCAGCATCATCCGGGCCTCGTCGTGGGATATCGACATGCCGAACCAGTTCGAGGCCGCCGAACGCATCGCCAAGCGCCGCGGTATCACCCGCGCCGACCTCGACGCGTTCGGTCTGGCTTCGCAGGCCAAGGCCAAGCGGGCCTGGGAGGAGGGGCGCTTCGACCGCGAGATCTCCCCGATCTCGGCACCGGTCCTCGACGAGAACAAGCGACCCACCGACGAATGGGCGCTGGTCACCCGGGACCAGGGCCTGCGCGACACCACCGCCGAGGGTCTGGCGGCGCTGAAGCCGGTCATGGAGGGCGCCATCCATACCGCCGGCACCTCATCGCAGATCTCCGATGGCGCGGCCGCGGTGCTCTGGATGGACGAAGACAAGGCCAAGGCGCTGGGCCTGACCCCGCGAGCGCGGATCGTCGCGCAGGCCAATGTCGGGTCCGAGACCTACTACCACCTCGACGGACCGGTGCAGTCGACGGCCAAGGTGCTGGAGAAGGCCGGTATGAAGATCGGCGACATCGACCTGGTCGAGATCAACGAGGCGTTCGCATCGGTGGTGCTGTCCTGGGCGCAGGTGCACGGCGCCGACATGGACAAGGTGAACGTCAACGGCGGCGCCATCGCGCTCGGACATCCCGTCGGCTCCACCGGCGCCCGGCTGATCACCACCGCTCTGCACGAACTGGAGCGCACCGGTAAGAGCACCGCGCTGATCACCATGTGCGCCGGCGGCGCTCTGTCCACGGGCACCATCATCGAGCGGATCTGAGATGCCCGTCTCCCGTCCCAGCGAGCCTACGGGCACCATCATCGAGCGGATCTGATGGCGACCGAGGCCGAACGCATCGCTGCCGCACAGGCCTATATCGACGCCCTGTCCACCCATCGGGCCGATGCGGTCCCGTTCGCGCCGGACTGCATCCGCATCGAGATGGGCCTCAAGACCGGACGCTCGGGAGATCATCTGCGGCGCAGCCTGAACAACGGCCCGCAGTTCAAGGTGATCGAGCAGACCACGCCGCCGAAGTTCACCGTCGACGGTGACCACATCCGGGCCGAGTTCGATGTACTGACCACACCGCGACTGTTCGGCCGACGGGTGTGCTCGCACGTCGACGAGACCTTCCTGATCCCGGTCGACGATCCCCGGATCCACCACATCCGTGCGTCGCTGAAGCCGTTCATCGGCCGATAGGTTCTGCTCATGACCGATACACCCAAGCCGCTGAACCCCAAACAGGTCGAACGGCTCAATGCGCCGTCCACCGGCACCGCCATCAAGTGGATGTCGCGGGCGCAGACCTGGATCTTCAAGAAGACCAACGGCAAGTTCGGCAACAAATTCCTGCGCGGCGCGGAGGTCGGCATCCTGACCACCATCGGGCGCAAGTCCGGGGAGCCGCGCGACAGTCCGCTGCTGTTCCTGCAGGAGGGCAAGCGCATCGTCCTGGTCGCCTCGCAGGGCGGCCGGGCCACCAACCCCATGTGGTACCTCAATCTGAAGGCCAACCCCGCCATCACGTTCCAGACCAAGAAGGAACGACTGGAGCTGGTGGCGCGCGAGGCCACCGACGCCGAGCGCGACCAGTACTGGCCCAAGCTCGACGCGATGTACGCCGACTTCGCGAACTACCGGTCCTACACCGATCGTAAGATCCCGATCCTCATCTGCGACCCCGCTTAGCTCGGTATCGATGCCACCAGTCATCTGACTGATGTGCATGCGCGGTTGGTGCGCGATAGTCGGCGCGTGCAGACGGCGCTGAGACTGACATCGTTCGCGGAGCTACCCGAGGGTTCGCCATACCCGGTGGTGGCCGCGGGGGTGGACCTGATCCTGATTCGGCGCGGCGACGCAGTGTCAGCGTTGTACGGCAGGTGCAGCCACCGCGGTGCCCTGATGTCGGACGGGCAGCTGCAGGACGGCCTCGTGGTCTGCGGCGTGCACGGCTGGCGCTACGACGCCGACACCGGCGTCTCCCCGGTGAATCCAGCCGTCGCGCTGACGAAGTTCCCCGTGTGGGTTTCCGATGACGACGTCTTTGTCGACCGCGACGCAGTGTCCGAGTTCGCGCGGGCCAACCCGCAGACCCACGGCGACGACGGCTATCAGGGCAAGTGGATCAAGCCCACCGATACCGCCGAGGAACCGTTCGTCACGGCGATCCACGACCTCGCGGAGCACGGACTGAGCAAGGTCGGCCACCACGGCGCGGCGGCCGCGATGGGCGTTCCCCGCGATCAACTGCCGTCTTGGGACTCGATACAGATCGTCACCGCTCAACTCGCCCGGCTGCCGCTGCTCGACGACGAAACCGTGGACACCACGACGGTGATCGGTCCGGCGGCCAAACGGCCACTGGTGCTCGACATTCCACTGTTCGTCAGCGATATGAGTTTCGGCGCGCTCTCGCAGGAGGCCAAGACCGCACTCGCCATGGGCGCCGAGCGGGCCGGTACCGGGATCTGTTCCGGTGAGGGCGGCATGCTGCCCGAGGAGCAGCAGGAGAACTCGAAGTATTTCTACGAACTGGCCTCCGGCCGGTTCGGGTGGAGCCTCGACCGGATACGCGATGTCCAGGCCTTCCATTTCAAGGGCGGACAGGGCGCCAAGACGGGAACCGGCGGACACCTTCCCGGGAACAAGGTGGTCGGCAAGATCGCCGAGGTCCGCGGTTTAGAACCGGGTACCGCCGCCATCTCACCCGCCCGTTTCCCGGACTGGACGTCGATCGGTCAGTTCACCGAGTTCGCAGCCCAGGTGCGGGAGATCTCCGGCGGAATCCCGATCGGCTACAAAATGAGCGCGCAGCGCATTGAGCAGGATATCGACGCAGCGCTGGAGATCGGGGTCGACTACCTCATCCTCGATGGTCGCGGCGGCGGAACAGGTGCCGCACCAACAATTTTCCGCGACAACATCTCCGTGCCGACCATCCCGGCGCTGGCCCGGGCGCGGCGCCATCTCGACCGCAGCGAAGCGCACGGGGTCACCCTCGCCGTCACCGGGGGGATCCGCACGCCGGCGGACATGGTCAAGGCGCTGGCGCTGGGTGCCGACGCGATCGGCCTGTCCAACGTCGCACTGCAGGCCATCGGCTGTGTCGGGATGCGCGCCTGCAACACCAACACCTGCCCGGTCGGTATCGCCACCCAGGATCCACGCCTGCGCGCCCGCCTACCCGTGCAGCAGGCAGCCCAGCGCCTGGACCGGTTCTTGCGCGCCACCGCCGACCTGATGGTCGTGCTGGCCCGCGCCTGCGGGCACCGACGTCTCGCCGACTTCGAGCTCGACGACCTCGTCACCTTCGAACGCGACTTCGCCTACCTCACCGGAGTCCCCTACGCAGGAGCCATCGCACTGTGACCGATCCAGAATTCCACTGGCACAAAGCTGTCGACATCGACGACCTCGACGAGGGTGAGGTCTCGGTGTGCCCGGCCGGGATCAAGACGGTGGCACTGACCAAGCTCCACGGCCGCTACGGTGCCATCGACAACAGGTGCCCGCATCAGGGCGGCCCGCTGGGGCAGGGCACGCTGGAGAACGACAAGATCCGCTGCCCGTGGCACGGTTTCGACTTCGACCCGTTCACCGGCGAGGCCGCGGGTGGTCCCGATTTCGACGTCCCCACCTACCCGGTCGAGGTGCGCACCGACGGTGTGTACGTCAAGGTGCCGACGCCGGCCGAACACACCAGGACGGTCAGCGACGTGCTGGTCGAGACGATGTCCAACTGGGGTGTGGACACGGTCTTCGGCATGGTCGGCCACTCGAATCTCGGTATCGCGGACGCGATGCACCGCGCCGAATCTGCCGGGAAGCTGCGATTTTTCGGTATCCGGCACGAAGGTGCAGCGGCCTTCGCCGCCGCGGCGTACGGCAAACTCACCGGTCGTCCCGCCGCGTGTTTCGGTATCGCCGGGCCCGGCTCGACCAATCTGCTCACCGGTCTGTACGACGCCAGATCAGACCGCGCCCCAGTACTCGCGATCTCGGGGAATGTCGATTCCTCGGTGGCAGGAAAGGGCGCATTCCAGGATATCGATCTCCTCGCGGCGTTCGCCGATGTCACGGTCTACTCGGCCATGGTGCGCGCCGGTTCCGACCACGCCGAGCTGATGACCATGGCGCTCAAACACGCCATCCTGGAACGCGGAGTCGGCCATCTCGTACTCCCCGACGAGGTCCAGGTGCTCCCCAACGCAGACGGCGCACCGTCGGGTCCCGACGGCCGGATACCGGACCTGCGCGTGGCACCGCCGGCGGCCGCGCTGGCACAGTCCCTCGAACTGATCGCCTCCTCGACCCGACCGCTGGTCATCGTCGGTGCCGGCGCGAAATTCGATATGCCCGCGGTGATCTCGCTCGCCGAAAGCCTGCATGCACCGGTGTTGACCACATTCAAGGCGAAGGGCCAGATCTCGGACGCTCATCCGCTGGCCTGCGGAGTACTGGGCCGCTCCGGTACCCCGGTGGCATCGTGGATGATGAACAAGGCCGATCTGATCCTGGTATTCGGTGCGTCATTCTCCAACCACAGTGGGATCTCGCCGTACAAGCCGACCATTCAGGTCGACACCGACCCGATGATGCTCGGCCGGTTCCGTCCGGTGTCGGTTCCGGTGCTCGGCGACGTCGGCGTCACCGCCGCGGCCATCCTCGACGGCGTGCACGAACATCCAGACCTGGTCGATCAACGGCCCGAAGTGGCTGCCCGGTGGTCGATCTGGCGAGCCGAGAAGACCCGACGCACCACCAAACAGCCGGGCGGGCGAGTGGCCGCGGCGACCGTCTTCGAAGAACTTGCCCGCCAGGTTCCGGACAACGCCGTACTGGCGGTGGATGTCGGCAACCATGCGTACTCCTTCGGCCGCTACTTCGAGACGAAAGAACAGTCGGTGCTGATGTCGGGGTATCTCGGCTCCATCGGTTTCGGCTATCCCGCCGCCATGGGAGCCTGGGCCGCCGCACCCGACCGTACGATCGTGGCCATCACCGGCGACGGTGGGTTCGGTCAGTACCTCGCCGAGGTCACCACCGCGGTGAAGTACGGCATGAACATCACCCACATCCTGCTCAACAACGGCGAGCTGGCGAAGATCAGTGCAGAACAGCGCGGCGCCGAATACGCCGTGTGGCAGACGTCTTTGCACAATCCGGACTTCGCCGCCTACGCGCGCAACTGTGGTGCGTACGGCCGCCGGGTGACCGATGCAGCCGAACTGGGGCCTGCGATCGCCGAGGCGCTCCGTCACCCGGGGCCGGCGCTGGTCGAGATCGTCACCGATCCGACCAGTCACTAGGTGTGCCGACCTGAGAGTCAGCCGTCGATGATGTCGCGCAACTGATGGCGGCGGCTGATCCCCAGCTTCGGATACACCTTGTAGAGATGGTAGGCAACGGTCCGCGGCGAGAGGTTGAAGCGCTGCCCGATCTCACGGTTGGTGAGACCCGAGGCCGCCATGGTGACGATCTGACGTTCCTGCGCCGTCAGCGAATCCAGGCCCTCGACGGTCCGCGGTGCCGAGTCGGTGACCCCGGCGGCACGTAGTTCCGCGCGGGCGAGCCGTTCGAAGGGAACCGCCCCGAGTCGCTCGAACACCGCCAGTGCCGCCGCCAGGTGCGTCCTGGCCTCTGCCGGACGGCGGTCCCGGCGCAGCCATTCGCCGTAATGCAGATGTGCGCGAGCACGTTCCATCGGCCACCGCTCCCCCGCCGGGTCGGCGACCGCCAGCCGGTGGTGGCGTTCGGCGAGATGAGTCGAGGCCGTCAGCGCAAGCGCCTGATGACGCAACAGTCGCAGCCGCAGGGGCGGACGGGATCCGAGCTGCTTGCCGATGGACGCGACCAGGCGCCGCACCTCATCGGTCTGCCCGCTGCGCACCCCAGCCCACGCCAGATCGGCGATACCGCGGTGCGATACGACGAAATGGACGGGCTCACCGTCCGTGTCGAACATCTGCCGAAAAGACCGATACGCCGTATCGAAATCATCCTGGGCCAAGGCATTCCATCCGCTCGCCCGGGCCTTTGCCACAGCGGTCGCCGCGCCGCCCTTGTCCGCCATGATGCGAGTGGCGTCATCGAGCGCCGCGTCGGCGCCATCAGCGTCTCCGGTTGCGGCGAGCAGCTGGGCGCGCGCGAGATTGCTCTCGGTGTGCAGAAGTGCAAGATCATATACGGTGCATAGGGTTTCGATGTCACCGAGTAACTCCCGAAGCTCGGACCAGCGCCCGGTGTCAAGTAGCGACCATGCCAGGGCCGCCATGGCGTAGGTGAAACCACGCAGGCCGCCCGTCACCTTCAGTTGTTCGACCGCCTGCCGGAGTTCGACAACTGCCAGTGCGCTGTCCTCGGTCACATAGGCCATCTCACCGACGATCAGCCGGCGATACGGTTCGATCCCGGCCGACATCGGCTGCAACCAGCGCCGGTCCCACGACGCAGGCCGGCTGTGCTCACTCGCGGCACTGTCGGCGTACATCGCGATATATGCGCGCTGCAGCGGAGCCGACTCCAGCGGCAGCGCCATCTCGAAGACCGACGCGGACAGGGTGTCCTCGGCGGTCTCATCGAGCCAGCGGCGTAGGTGGGACCGCTCGATGCGGTCACCGGAGTAGTAGGCGGCAGAGGCCGCGACGTACATGAGGCTCAGCCGCAGCCGGGTGTCGGACGGTCCCGCCCCATCCAGAGTGCCACGGACCAGGCCGTACGCTTCCGCCGGGCGAGCAGCCTGGACGAGAATGGATGCCCGGGTCAGCGCCGCCTGCCCGATGATCTCCGGGTCGGCCGATTTCTGCACCGCGCCGGCGCTCAGTGCCTGCGCCCAGGCCGGGTCACCACCGAAGTTCGCTGCCGCCGCGGCCAACGTGTACCGGCGGGCCGCGTTCTCACCGTCTGCACTCAACTCCCCGGCCCGCTGCAGTGCCCGAGCCACCTCCAGATATCCGCCGCGCTGCCGAGACTCTTTCGCAGCTTGTTCCAGCATTGCGGCCACCGCCTCGTTCGCACCTGTCGCTGCGGCGGCCAGATGCCATGCTCGACAGAACAAATCCAGGGACCACGACTCCGCGAGCGCAATGTGCGCCGCACGGCGTTGTTCGTGACCGCCCTCGGAGTAGGCGACGCTGCGGATCAACGGGTGACTGAACCGCACCCGCCGGTCCTCACCTACCGTGACCAGTCCGGCCGCGATGGCCGGTTCCCACCGCGCGAAATCGTCAGCGAAGCCCGCAGCGGCGGTGAGGATGTCGACATCCTCGTAGCCGGCGCCCGTCGCCGCGAACAGCACCAGCCGACCGGCATCGGCCGGGAGTTCGGAGAGTTGAGTGGCGAACAGTGCGTGGGCGAAACCACCATCCACCATGCGGTTGTACCGGAAGACCTCCGATCCGGATCTGCCGTAGAAACGTGCGGACTCGATGATCGCCAGCGGGTTCCCGCCGGACCACCGGATGATCTCTCCGCACACGCTTGGGTGCGGCATCACCGACTGCGCCTCGATCAGTTGAGTCGCTGCCGCATCCGACAGCGGGGGCACATCGGCCACGGTGATCACGGAATCGAGTCCGCGCAACACGTCCAGTCGGCGTGCGCTCATCAAGATCCGCACCGGTAGGTGCGGAATCCGGCCGAGCACATAAGCGAGCACCTGCCGCGAGTCCGGCTCGAACCGATCGAAATCATCGAGTACGAGGATCAACGACTGATCGGCGGCTGCCACGAGCAGCGCGAGCACCGCCTGCTGGATCCCCGCCGGGGCGGGTGTCACGGAGTCCCCGCCCGTACCCATCACATCGTGAAGAGCGTCGCGCAGCGTGATCGGCAGATCCGCGATCCGATCCGCGATGGGCCGGATGAGATCGGCCAGCGCGGTGAACGGGGGTATGTGGTGCGGCTCGGTCCCGGATGCGAACAGCACCCGGGCCGGGTTCGGTACCTGCGCCATGGCGTGCCGCAGCAACATCGACTTGCCGATCCCAGGCTCACCGACGAGCAGGACCCCCTGCGGTGCGCCGGCGGCGCCGGTGGCCACCCGGACCGTGAGACCCACCAACTGAGCACGACCGAAGACGGGCACAGCGGGATCGGCCCGTGTCATGGACGCACCGCCTGCTCCGACTTCATTTCCCGTCATTTTACGCGGCGACAACAGACGATCCGGGCCGCGCCAAACGGCGCCTACAGCCCGGGGGCTCGGCGCTGGGCTGGATGGGGTTCACAGGACTCCTTCAACGTGAGTACTCATCCATCGCCCGTGCGAGGCGCGGTTACAGCGATGCCGTGTTTCTTTGGCCCTGATCGAGTGTCGGTGCACCGCCGTTCCCGGAAGGGCTCTGCGAGTGAGCTTTTCGGTCCGCCTCAGGTCACGGCGGGTGCAGCTCCTTGAGTTGTCGACGGGAGGTGATGCCGAGTTTCCGGAAAATGTTCCGCAGGTGGGCTTCGATCGTGCGCGGGCTCAGGAAGAGTTGCGCACCGACCTCACGGGAAGTAGCTCCGGTAGCGACGAGTCGCGCGATGGCCAGCTCTTGGGCGGTGAGCGCGTCGGTCGGTTGGGCGGTCCGTTTGCGTGGATGCTCGCCGGTGGCATGTAGCTCGCGGGCGGCGCGGGCGGCGAACGGCTCTGCGCCCATATCAGCCAGGAGCGCGTGCGCGGTGCGGAGTTGTTCGCGTGCGTCGTGGCGTCGCCCTTCACGGCGTAGCCACTCACCGTAGACGAGGTGGGTGCGGGCAAGAAAGGCACCCATTCGGCAATTTTGCAGTCGCGCGATCGCCTCGCGGTAGTGCTCTTCTGCTTCCAGTCCGGTGCTGGTCAGCGCTCGGGAGCGCGCAGCAACACCGAGTGCCCACTCGGTACCGCTGGCGCGGGCTCTTGCACTGAATTCTTCCATTGCGCGAGAGGCGGATTCCGGATCGCCGGCGCGGGAGGCCGCCTCGACGAGTTCATGGAGCGCCTGCCATCTGATCGACGGTTCGTACGTGTCACATGCTTGAGAAGCGGCTTTCTGAGCCGCCGGATAGTTACCCCGGCCGTTGTGGAGCACCGCCGCCGCACACATGGACACCGTGGCTTCGATACCCCGCGTGCGTTCCGTTGCCTTCCCGTCACGGGCGTCGCATCGATCGACGTCCTCCGAATCGACCCCACGCCACGCATCCAGGTAGGTTTGCGCGAAGCTCAGAGGCATCGCGCCAGTCGCTCGTGATATCGCAGCAGCCTCGTCCACCAACTCGGCGGCGAGATGAAGCTCACCGGTGTAGACCCGCGCGCACGCCGAAACTACCAGCGCAGCGGGCAGCGTGGCGAGGGCGCCGGCTTCGCGCGCGAGCCCCACGTAGCGGTCGGCCAACACGATGACCAGTTCGTCCTCGAACAGTGCTATTGCCGTTCGCGTGGCCAGCCACAGCCAGTTGCCTGCGTCGCCGACTCGGACGGTCTCGACCGGGAACACGTGCTCGCGGAACGCCTCCAGGGCCCGCCTGAGGATGGGCACACCGGATTCGAATCCATTCATGTGTACGGCCACCAACCCGTCGAGCAGTAAATCCGCCGGTCCTGGCTCCCCAGTGGGCACCGGTGCGGCACTGACCGCGGCGGCGATCTCGGGTAGGCCGGGTTCGAGACCCGAACTCCCGGTGATGGTCGCCGCGTCGAAAGCCTGCAGGTAGGTCTCACGCGCGAGCGAAGGATCCAGGGGAGCCAACATCCGAGCGGCGCCCAGCAGCATCCCCGGCACCTCGCTGCCTTGGGTGAGGTGGAATGTGATTTGGGCGCGGAGCAGTTCCAGACGGGCGCGTTGCAGCGCGTCCAGTCGCCCGGCGTCCACGCTCTCCAGCAGTTTCAGGGCGACTTCGGGCGCACCGGCACAGTGCTTGGCGTTGGCAGCATCCAGTGCGCGTCTCGCTCGATGCCCGGGCTCTGGCGTCAGATCGGTTGCGCGCCGAAGAAACGCTGCCGCAGCACCGAACCCACCGCGGGCCAACGCGCGATCGGCCGAGCGTTCCAGGTCCGCGGCGGCTTCTTCGTCGGTACCCAACACCGACTGCGCGCGGTGCCAAGCGCGGCGGTCCGGATCGGCCTGCGGGTCGGTGGCGGCAGCCAGGGCATAGTGGGCCCGACGGTGCTCCGGCGCCGTGGCCGCACGGTAGACCGCCGAGCGCACCAACGGATGGCGAAACCGCACCCGGGTGTCGATCTCGAGCAATCCTGCGCTTTCCGCGGGCGCGGCAGCTTCGCGGTCGATCCCTAGACAGTTGGCGGCGCGCCACAGCAGAGATGCATCGCCGGTCGGCTCGGAGGCAGCCACCAACATCAGCAGTTGTGTCTCAGCGGGGAGGCTGCGCGAGCGCCGCTGAAAGTTGTCCTCGATGCGGCGCGGCACGCTCATGACGTCGGGGAGCTCGAACCCACCCGCCAACTGCGCGCCGCCGGGCAGCTCCAGCAGCGCCAACGGGTTACCGCGCGCCTCGGCGATGATGCGGTCGCGGACCCGACGATCGAGCGGTGCGCGAACGGCCGTGGTCAGCAGCGCTCGGGCATCGGTGTCGACCACCCCGTCCAGGCGTACCTCGGGCAACCCGGCGAACCGGTCTCCGCCGCCTTCGCAGGGGTCGCGCACTGCGAATACCAGCACCAACCGTTCGGCCGCCACCCGCCGCGCCACGAACGCAAGAACCTGCGCGGACGCCTGGTCCAGCCATTGCGCATCGTCGACGAGGCACAGCATCGGCCCCTCATCTGCGAGGAGGTTGAGGACGGCCAGCCCGACCAGGAACCGGTCCGGCGCGGCACCGGTCCGGCGGCCCAACGCGACGTCGAGTGCGGTCTGCTGCGGGTCTGGCAGCGTCTCCGTGCGGCCGAGTAGCGGCGCGCACAGTTGGTGCAAACCGGCAAACGCAAACTGCGACTCTGACTCCACGCCGAGCGACGATTCCACCCGGATCCCCAGGGAGACCGCGGTTTCGCGGGCATGCTGCAGCAGTGCAGTCTTTCCGATGCCCGCTTCCCCGCGCACCACGAGTATCCCGCTGCGCCCCGCCTGCGCCTCGGCCAGAAGTTTGCTGATCGCTTCACGTTCCGCCCGTCGCCCCAGTAGACCCCCACCTTTTTGCTCAGCCTGGGCTCGGGTGAGTCCGTCCTCCCCCCGCAGTGGCGGCTGCTCCAACATCGTCACAGCAGGGTTTGTCCATATGAATCGACCCGTTCGACACACACCGGCTGGCTTCCTTCCTGAAGTGGCGCCGATCCGTGCCGACCAGAGTGATCTGAGCCTTGGCCGGAGCGCCACGCCGGCTACCGCGACGATATGAGACGGTCCGCCCTACGTCAATACGGACCGCACCGTATTGCATCCGAGTCGGCCTCCGCTCGTCTACGGTTTGCGATGTGCCTGCGAACCGGAATGAGCAATCGCGTCGCGCCATCCTCGATGCGTCCATGTCGATGATCGGCGAGATCGGGTACGACAAAATCTCGATCGAAGCGATCGCCAGGCAGGCCGGCGTGAGCAAGCAGACGATTTACCGCTGGTGGCCATCCAAAGGCGCGGTGATACTCGAAGCTGCGACCGAAAGCCTCAGCACTGTCGTCGTGCTCCCCGACACCGGCGACCTCGTCGCCGACATCCGGACCCAGCTGTCGGCGATCCTGGAGTTGATTACGACCACCGGCTTCGGACCGGCCTACCGGTGTCTGATCGCCGCCGGCCAGTCCGACCCCAGCCTCCTGCGCGCCCTCTTCGAACGAATCATCGAACCCAATATCGAAGATTTCCGCGCCCGCACCGCCTTGGCGCAGCAGCGCGGTGAGATGCGCGCCGACGCCGACTGGCAGACTCTGCGCGACCTGCTCTACGGAGTCGTCGAGTACCGGCTGGTTCATGCGATGCCACTTGAACCGGCATACATCGACGGTGTTCTGGAGATCGTGTTCCAAGGAGTGCGCTGATAGGTGGTCCCCCTCCGCGAGGGACAACGCGATCCGGTCAGTGGTAGAGGTTCGTTCCGCCGCTACCTGTTCGTAGGAAGACCGATGACGCCGCCGCGACGGTGGGCGCCGGTGCTTGCTTAAGGGATCTTCACCGACGCGAAGGCGGCGTCCTCGCTGCGAACCTGATGACACGGACAAGCCGGTTCTCCCGACTCGATCAGCAGCACACTTACGTCCCGGGAGGCCCTGGAAATCAACGGAGGTCAATGCCTGTGGATGAGATTCCAGCAGGACTATCGGCATTCTTGGCGGCTCTGCAAACACGCGATGGCACAAGCGCAGCAGCTCAACTCGCCGAATATGTGATCCTCGAGAGCCCGATCGACGTTGTGCCTTGCGTAGGCCGCGAACAGGTCGCGAAGGTGGTGTCTGAAATCCTCGACGTCGTCGATGAGTTCACGGTCACCCACATCATCTCCGGAGATGGATATTTCGCGGTCGTCACCAACATCAGGATCGGCGAAACGGAGATCGACGGTATCGACCTGATCGGGGTCAACGCCGCGGGCAAGGTCGCCTCGCTGTCAATCCACCTGCGGCCGATGCGAGCCATCGTCGCACTTCACAATCGCCTCGCACCCGCTAGTGGAATGCCGGTGCTCACATTGACCGAGAGCACTATGAGGTTGTCATGACCAACCTGGAAAGCGCTGCACCGCTACAAGTCACGAGCTACCTTGCCCCGATCCCGGCCGAGAGCGACGTCGAACTGGCAGCGCGTTTCGAGCGTGACGTGATCCCGCTTTTGGACACGCTTTTCGGTGGAGCCATGCGGCTGACCCGGCAGCGCGCTGACGCCGAGGATCTGGTGCAGGAGACATTGGTGCGGGCGTACGCGGGTTTCAGGACTTTCCAGCAAGGAACGAATCTCAAGGGATGGCTCTTTCGCATCCAAGCCAATGCCCACATCAATAATTACCGCAAGCGGATGCGCCGGCCCGCCGAGTTGTCGGTCGACACGACACTCGAGTGGCAGCTCGTTGCCGACGCCGGCCGTTCGCCGAGAGCACTCCGCTCTGCGGAGGTGGAGGTATTGGAGTTGTTACCCGACAACGACATCAGGAACGCACTGGATGCCTTGCCCGCCGATTTTCGGATGGCGGTGTACTACGCCGACGTCGAGGGCCTTGCCATCAAAGAGATCGGCGCGATCATGGGCACGCCACTGGGGACTGTCATGTCACGAATCCACCGCGGCCGCTCTCGCCTGCGCGTGCTGTTGGCCGGCATCGCCGCGGACCGTGGGTACAGGGGCGCTCACAATCAAGCGGGGTAGTTCCAACATCGACGGGCAGGGGCCACCGCCACCGAACCAAAGGACACAATCGCCATGATACGGCATTCGCCTTCGAAATTAGTTATCCAACAGGGAGATACAAACGTTTTGCGCCTGCCGCTCTACGCGATGGCCGTCGGCGCGGCAATCGCCGCACTGTTCATCGGCGCCACCCCTGGACAGGCAAACGGGGAGCCCGCAGCGACCTCGATCGCCGACTGCGCCGATGTCGAGGTCGTCTTTGCTCGCGGTACCTTCGAGGACCCGGGCGTGGGCAAGGTCGGTGAGCCATTCATCCAAGCACTGCGCGAACGCCTACCCGACCGCGTCGTCGGCGTCCATGCCGTGAACTATCCGGCATCCTTGCAGTTCGACCGGGCCGTCGAAGGCATCCTGGACGCCGGCAACCGCCTGCTCGATCTCAGTGCCAACTGCCCCTCCACCGAGATCATCGTCGGCGGCTACTCTCAGGGCGCCGCCGTCAGCGGCTACGTCACCAGCGAGACCGTTCCTGCCGGGTACGCGCTGACCGCTCTACCTCCGGACGTCGTCGAGAACATCACCGCGGTCGTCCTGTTCGGTAAACCCTCACCGGAAATCCTGAGGCTGCTGCGGCATGACGCTCCTCCCATCGAGATCGGCCCGGCCTTCGACGACAGGACCATCGACCTCTGCGCCCCAAGGGATCCGGTCTGCGGATCGACCGGCCTCGATCGTGGCGCCCATAGCGCGTACGCCGTCAACGGCATGGCCGCCGAGGCAGCCGAATTCGTCGTCGACCGCCTGCGAAGCCACTGACAGAAAACAGCACGACCACCCCGCCGGGGTCCGGTATCCCAAACCTTTTGCCAACCGACAGGAGACCAAGCCATGCCAGCCATCACTGCGGATACGCTCACTTTGCCCCGGGTCGCCGTCCCCGATCCCGCCACCGGCATGCAACGGCCGGTGCGATCTATCACCACTGCACCGGTCGGGCTCGAGGGAGACGGATTCCCCGTGCGACGGGCATTCGCCGGGGTGTCGCTCACCGACCTGGACCCATTCATCCACATGGACCAGATAGGCGAGATCGAATGGGCACCAGGCGAGCCCATGGGAACCCCCTGGCATCCGCACCGAGGCTTCGAGACTGTCACCTACATCATCGACGGCACGTTCGAGCACACCGACTCCCACGGCGGCGGCGGGACGATCACCGATGGTGACACGCAGTGGATGACCGCGGGCAGCGGAATCCTGCACATCGAGAAGCCCCCGGAGCATCTGGTCGTCTCAGGCGGAATGTTCCACGGTGTCCAGATGTGGGTGAACCTGCCGCGCGCCAGCAAGTTCGTCACACCGCGTTACCAGGATATCCGCGCCCGGCAAGCCCGGCTGCTGTCCTCGGCCGACGGTGGCGGACTGCTGCGGGTCATCGCCGGCGGTATCGCCGGTCATACCGGGCCGGGGACGACCCACACACCGATCACGGTCGTGCACGCGACCATAAGCCCGGGCGCGCGTTTGGAAATGCCATGGCGGGCCGACTTCAACGCGCTGGCCTACGTGCTCGCCGGCACCGGCACCGCAGGTACGGCAGCACAGCCGATCCACAAGGGCCAACTCAGCGTGTTCGGCGCCGGGAACGCGCTGACCCTGGCCGCACAGCAGAGCCAACCCGCCGCCGAGCCGAACTTGGAGGTCCTGCTACTCGGTGGCCGGCCGATCCGAGAACCAGTGGTTCAGTCCGGGCCCTTCGTGATGAACACCCGCGAGGAGATCCTTCGAGCCTACGAGGACTACCAGGCCGGCCGATTCGGCGTCATCCCCACCGAACACGTACCCCACACCGGATAATCGCCACGACTGTTCTCCGACATGGGGTTCGATTTATCGCTCACGCCGTCGTGGTGTCGTCTCATGGCGAGTGTTCATATGCTTGCAACAAATCCTCCTGGTGCAGATGGCGATTCGGATCAGCGCACGACGGTGATACCCAGAGCGAAGTCGATCTGCTCGAGCCCGTGCGTCTTCAGACTGATCTCCAACAGGCCGGCGTACTCCAGCGCCCGCGCCATTGACAGCGGCCCGGCGTCCAACGGGCGCAGTCCCAGGCTCTCGGCGAACGCCGACACGTCGGCCTTCGCCTGGGCATCGTCGCCGGCGAGAAAGACGTTCAGCGGGCGGTCCTTGTCCGGACGGGTCGCGAGGACCTCGGCGAACAAGGTGTTGAACGCCTTAACGACGCGCGTGCCGGCGTGGGCGGCCTTGGCGATCTCCTGGGCACCGGAACTGCCGTCGGGGGTCACGAGGCCTGTGAGATCGGGAGCGAAGGGGTTCGTGATGTCGATGAGGACCTTGTCCTTCAGCGCATCTCCGAACTCTCCGACCGCCACCGCGGCGCCGGCGTACGGCACGGCGAGCACGACGATGTCTCCCGCCGGGGGCTCTCCGATCGCCCTGACAGTGGCTCCATCCAGCCTGCTCGCCAGTTCCTTCGCCTTGGCCGGGTTGCGGCCGATGAGCTCGACGGTGTTGCCGCCCGCCAGTGCCCGGCCTGCCAGGGCGCCGGCCATGTGGCCCAGACCGATGATGCTGATGTTGCTCATGGATATCTCCTACTGATTTCTCGCCGAAGGCACGTGTGCTGCGGATCGCGTCGGCAGAACCGGCCTTTCCGTATCAACAGGTTCGCAGCGCGGACGCCACCTTCGCGTCGGTGAAAACCCCTTAAGTGGTGTGTCATCGGCGCACCGTTCGTTTCGGCCGCATTTCCCGCCATTTCACGCGGCGATACGGCCTGGCTCGCTACTGTGATCCGATGGTCCCGGGGTCACGCAGTCGGTCACTGAAACTCCTGCTCGCGGCGCTGACCGCCGCCGTCCTGTTCGTCATCACGGCCCTGCCCGCGGCCGCGATGACGGTGACCTTCGTGCGGCACGGCGAGTCCGAAGCCAATGCGACGCACACGATCGACAACTCGATTCCCGGTGCCCATCTGACGCCGCTGGGCCAGACCCAGGCGGCGGCGGTGGCGGCAGCGCTGGCCGCCGGCGGTGTGGACTATGACGCGATCTACGCGTCGAACATGGTGCGCACCACCGAAACCGCCGCGCCGTTCGCGGCCGCCACCGGCCTCACCCCCACCGTGCTGCCCGGATTCCGGGAGATCAACGCCGGCTGGTTCGAGGGATCGTCGGATTCCGGGATCGGCGGAATCGGCTACGTGCTCGCCCCCGCCTTGTGGACGCTGGGTGCTCGCTCGGTGCCGGTCCCCGGCGGCGGAGACGGCAACGCCTTCGATGCCCGTATGGACGCCGCGCTTCAGGTCGTCGAGGACTCCGGCGCACAGAACCCCGTCGTGTTCTCCCATGCCGCCACGATCATGTTCTGGACGATGATGAACGTCGACAACCCGGACCTGGGGCTGATGCTGCGCCACCGGTTGGACAACACCGGGATTGTGGTGGTGGAGGGCAGCTCCGAGGAGGGCTGGACGCTGAAAACCTGGGCGGGTCTGCCGGTCGGACCGGCCGGCCTTGGCACCAAACTGTTTGTCAACGCGCGCGATCTCGTGGTGGCACCGCAGACCGCGGCCTACAACGTGGTGCGGGCCTTCGGCACCGGCGACATCGGCCAGATCGCCACGGCAATCCGCAACGGTGTCGGCGCCGTCGTGCAGGCCCCCATCAAGTTCGCGGTCGCCGTGGTGCGCGATATCGCCGGTGAAGTCGCCAAGGTGCTCCGGCCGAGCGCGCCGAACACCACGACCACCGACACGCCGGCGGCGGCCGCAGAGAACCGCATCGCGGCGCCCGCCACAGCGCAGGCCGTGGAGCCGCAACCCGAGGTGGCCGCCCCCGTCAAGAAACTACGGACCGCCCGCACGGTGAAGAAGCCAGGCCGTCCCAGCGTTGTAGTGGCCGAAAAGAGCTCCGACACACCCGGTCTCAGCACGGAACGGAAGGTTTCTCCGATCGCCCCAAAGCAGGCCGCGCGCCCGGAGACCAAGACCGCCGACCGCGACTCCGGCACCGAGAAGGATGCCGCCTGACACCGTGTCGGCCTGAAATCGCTGCATCCGGTGGGCACGGCACCGTGAAAGACTGATGGTCATGGGTGTGCTCGACGCGTTCATGTCGACCTGGTCGAATGCTCGCGCGACCTTCGGCGCCGGAACGCCACAGGACGGCGCCGCGTTCGACGGCAGTTCCACCCTGCGCCGGCTCCAGGAACAGGTTGGTGCTGCCGCACCCGGCCGGCAGTGGACCGGGACCGCGGCCGATGCCTACGCCGCGGTCAACACCGAGCACGGCCGCGTGCTGGGTGCCCTTGCCGATCTCGATCGGCGACTGCGCGAGCAGGTCGACCAGTCGGCGCGCCTGGTCAGCACCGGCCGGGAGAGCCTGGACGCCACCCGGCGCTGGGTGACCGATGCGGCCGCGACGGTGCCGCCCACCGCCGCGGGCGAACGCATGCTCGTGCCGATCGTGCAGAAGGGTGTCGCCGAGGTGATCGACACGGTGACCCGGTCCAACAGCGACCTGAATGCGGTCGGCGCCCGCATCGCCGCGCTCGGTGAGGAGTACCGGGCCTTGGGCATCCAGAAATTCGGAGGCGGTGACGGGCCGGGCGATACGCCCGGTGATCAGCAGCCCGAACCGGAGAACAAATACGAGAAGGCACTACGCGAAGCGGGGCTCCTCGACGAGGAGCCCACGGGCTACTACAGGGAGTGGCTGGAAAACGCGGAGCGCCAGGGTGTTCCGCCCGACACGATCGTCGACATCGCGCGCCGTCACGACATCACGCCGGCCAGCTTCGAGGTACTGGGCGGCATGCAACGCGTGAAGGATCCCGACGGGAAATCGTTCTTCCAGCTTCCGAAGGGCACCTCGGGAGAGGACGCCCGCAAGGCGGTGCTGATGACCTACATCCTCAACGCCGGCACCGATTACGGTGATAACCCGACGACCGACTTCACCCCGGAGCCCTACAACGCCGACGAGGTGCAACGGATCATCGACCGGCAGAACGCGAACTCGTGGACCTACGACGAGGATGTGCCGTTCATCCTCGGCGCCGACGGGGCTTTGATGACGACGCCCAACGGCATGCTGATGGGGATGGGCGGCAACTGGGTGCAGGACCAGTTCAGTTGGAAGGGTGGCACCGCCTGGGGCGACATCTTCATGGAGAACATCGATCACGGCAACAATCCGTCCCAGCAGTTGCGGCAGATCATCGAGTCCGGCACGTCCTGGAACGTGGGCGCCGATGGTACTCCCCGTGCGGGTTCCCTGGACCTCGACCGGCTGCTGCACCACGAGGAGATGCATTCGCGGCAGTGGGCGGACAAGGGCTACTTCGGCATGTTGTGGGCCGCCGTCACCGACTCGGACGGCATCGAGAAGGAGGCCGGTTTGGGCGACGGGGGTTACACGTGATCAGACATCTGATGGCCGCGCTACTGGGTTTCAGCCTCTCGGGATGTTCACTCATCGGTGATGATCCCGAGGTCGCTTCGCTGCCACCGGTTTTCGGTGCCCGAGTCACCGATGGCCGGCTGGAACTCTCGACCGGCACACCGTGCGGCGAGGTGTCCCGGGTGGTCGTGTTGTTCACCCCGGATGCCGGCCGGCTGACCCTGGCGCCGGTCAGCGGAACCGCCGAGGTCGATCAGTTGACGGTGGGAGGCCCGTACGACGGGCTGCAGGTCACCGAGCCGTTGCCCGACGGATTCGATTGGCGCACAGCCGAAGAGGTGACCCTCATCGTGACCGCACCTGAGGGTTCAGGGTCCACGCCGACGCAGATCAGCGAGGTCGTCGACGGGTCGTCCGAGCACCCCGCGGACACGTTCTACTTTCAGGGAATCGGCTGGCTCGATCCGCAGCAGGTTGCCGAGCAGAACCGCCGGTCATTACTGACCATCTGCACCACCGACCCGACCAAGCAGTGACCCCGGCGATCGTGCGGGCCGTCGCCGGGCTGCTCGGCTCGACCGCAGGGTTGCTGTGGCTGCTGTGCATGTATTCGGTCGCCCGATCCGGCTTCTCGGCGGACCCGGCGATCGATCCGCACGGGTACGCGCTGATGTTCGGCACCGTCGCGGGTCTGATCGCCGGACTGCTGTTCGCCGTTGTGCTGCCCGCGGCGTTCCCCGCCGAACGCCGACGGACCGCCCGCCGCGCGTGCACGGCGGGCTTCCTGGTGTTCACGACAATGCTCTACGCGATACTGAATCTGCGGTAGTCGGGCGTTTGCCCCAGCCCGGTTCGGGGCAAAGACGGGGCATGGTCGACGTTCGGAATTCGGGGCTACTCGCCTGGTCCATGAAGTACTTCGCCAAGGCTCACGTCTGGACCTACCAGCACACCGACGGCCGCATCGGCGCGCGCCTGCTGTGGTTGCCGGCGGCGCTGCTCACCACCACCGGTCGCCGCACCGGGCAGCCCCGGGTCACCGCGACGCTGTGCTTGCGCGACGGCGACCGGGTGGTACTGCCCGCCTCGTTCGGCGGCCGTGATCACGATCCGGCCTGGTATCTCAACATCGCGTCGGATCCGCGTGTGCAGGTGCAGTACGGCCCGCACAAATGGGACATGACCGCCAGAGACGCCACGGCCGAGGAGCGAAACCGCTACTGGCCGCGTCTGACTCGGATGTACCCGCCCTACCGGGGATACCGGGAGGCCGCCGACCGTGTCATCCCGCTGGTGATCTGCGAACCGGTCTAGGCGCCGAAGACCGGCAGCGGTGTGCGGGACTTCGCCAACAGGTCGGTGACCACCGGGCCGAGCTCGGCCGGATCCCACTTGGCGCCCTTGTCGATTTCGCCGCCGCGTGCCCAGCCCTCGGCCACCCGGATGATGCCGCCCTCGATCTCGAAGATGCGGCCGGTGACGTCGCGGGACTCGACGCTGCCCAGCCAGACGACGAGCGGGGAAATGTTCTCCGGCGCCATCGCATCGAAGTCGGAGTCCTGCGTCGACATCATCTCGGCGAACACCGTCTCGGTCATCCGGGTGCGGGCCGACGGGGCGATGGCGTTCACGGTGACGCCGATGCGGCCCATCTCAGCGGCGGCCACCAGCGTCAGCGCGGCAATGCCGGCCTTGGAGGCGCTGTAGGTTGCCTGGCCGACGCTGCCCTGCAGTCCGGCGCCCGAGCTGGTGTTGATGATGCGGGCGTCGACAGTGTTGCCGGCCTTGGATTGTGCCCGCCAGTAGGCACCGGCGTGCTTCATGGTGGCGAAATGCCCCTTGAGATGCACGGCGGTGACGGCGTCGAATTCGTCTTCGGTGGCGTTGACGAACATCCGGTCCCGGACGATGCCCGCGTTGTTGACCAGAACGTCGAGGCCGCCGAAGGAATCGATGGCGGTCTGGATGAGCCCCTCGGCCTGACTCCAGTCCGCGACGTTGGCACCGCTGGTGACGGCTTCCCCACCGGCAGCGACGATCTCGTCGACGACGGTCTGCGCGGCGCTGCCGCCGCCGGCCGGTGAACCGTCCAGTCCGACACCGATGTCGTTGACCACCACGCGTGCGCCCTCAGCGGCGAAGGCGAGCGCATGCTCACGCCCGATACCGCCACCGGCGCCGGTCACGATGACTACCCGGCCGTCGAGCAAACCCATTGCTGATCTCCTTCTAGTTACTGAACGTCGGTGTTATTTGATATCCGCAGTGGTGGTCGACAGATAGTGCGGCGGTTCTCCGCCGCCGTGCACCTGCAGCGACGCACCGCTGATATAGGAAGCCGCTTCGGATGCCAGAAACGCTGTGGCCCAGCCGATATCGGCGGGTTTGGCCAGCCGGCCCAGCGGCACGTTCCTGGAGATGGCCGCGATCGAGTCCGCATCGCCGTAGAACAGCTCGGCCTGTTCGGTCTCGACCATGCCGACGACCACCGAGTTGACCCGGACCTTGGGCGCCCATTCCACGGCCAGCGTCGAGGTGAGGTTGTCGATGCCGGCCTTGGCGGCGCCGTAGGCGGCGGTACCCGGTGTCGGCCGGTGCCCGCTCACGCTGGAGATGTTGACGATGGAGCCGCCGGAGTCCTGGTTCTGCATGACCGCATTGGCGTGCGTCGAGACCGACAGTGCACCGATCAGGTTGAGTTCGATGATCTTGGTGCTGAACTTGGCCGACGCATCCGCGGCCAGCACGTAGGGCGAGCCGCCGGCGTTGTTGACGACCACATCCAGGCGCCCGTGCTGCTCGACGATCGCGCCGATGAGGGCCTGCACCGACGCGTCGTCGCGGATGTCGCAGGAGTGGAATTCGTACGGCGAGCCTTCTACCGGGCGGCGTGCACAGGTCACCACGGTGGCGCCCTGAGCAGCGAAGACAGCGCTGATACCGGCTCCGACACCGCGCACTCCGCCGGTCACCAGGACCACCCGGCCATCCAGTTGCAGATTGATTCCAGCCGCATCGGTCACTGTGCTAGCGTACCAAGCAAGTGCTTGCTTAGGTAGCGACCCCCTCAAGGAAGTGATTCATGACGATCACCACCAGCACAGTCGAACCGGGCATCGTCTCGGTGACCGTGAACTACCCACCCGTGAATGCCATCCCGTCCCGCGGCTGGTTCGAACTCGGCGATGCCATCACCGCCGCGGGCCGCGACCGCAGCACCCACGTGGTCATCCTGCGTGCCGAGGGCCGCGGCTTCAACGCCGGCGTGGACATCAAGGAGATGCAGAACACCGAGGGCTTCACCGCGCTCATCGACGCCAACCGTGGCTGCTACCACGCCTTCAAGGCCGTGTACGAGTGCGAGGTGCCGGTGATCGCCGCAGTCAACGGATTCTGCGTCGGCGGCGGTATCGGCCTGGTCGGCAACGCCGATGTCATCGTCGCCTCCGATGACGCCACGTTCGGCCTCCCGGAGGTCGAACGCGGCGCCCTGGGCGCGGCCACCCACCTGTCGCGGCTGGTGCCCCAGCATCTGATGCGCCGACTGTTCTTCACCGCCGCCACCGTGGACGCGAACACCCTGCAGCACTTCGGGTCCGTGCACGAGGTGGTGCCGCGCGCCGATCTCGACGAGTCCGCACTGCGGGTGGCCCGTGATATCGCCAGCAAGGACACCCGGGTGATCCGTGCCGCCAAGGAAGCGCTGAACTTCATCGACGTGCAGCCGGTCACCGCGAGATACCGCATGGAGCAAGGGTTTACGTTCGAGCTGAACCTGGCCGGGGTGTCCGACGAGCACCGCGACGCGTTCGCAGGAACCGACAAGGGAACAAAGTAACAATGATTCGGCGGGCACGAGCGAAGCGAGCAGGGAAATAATGAAAGACAAGAGAACAACTCTGGACGAGGCCGTCTCGTCCATCGAGAGCGGCATGACCATCGGCATCGGCGGCTGGGGCTCGCGGCGCAAGCCGATGGCCTTCATCCGCGCGCTGCTGCGCACCGACGTCAAGGACCTGACCGTGGTCACCTACGGCGGTCCCGATCTGGGCCTGCTGTGCTCGGCCGACAAGGTCAAGCGTGTCTATTACGGCTTCGTCTCCCTGGACTCGCCGCCGTTCTACGATCCGTGGTTCGCCAAGGCGCGCACCAGCGGCGCCATCGAGGCCCGCGAGATGGACGAAGGCATGCTGCGCTGCGGGCTGCAGGCCGCCGCGCAACGGCTGCCGTTCCTGCCGATCCGCGCCGGACTGGGCAGCGATGTGCGGACGTTCTGGGGCGATGAGCTCAAGACCGTGAAATCGCCCTATGGGGACGACGAATTGATCGCCATGCCTGCGCTGAACCTGGACGCCGCGTTCGTGCACCTGAACCTCGGCGATGCCCGCGGCAATGCGGCCTACACCGGGATCGACCCGTACTTCGACGACCTGTTCCTGATGTCGGCGCAGCAGCGCTTCCTTTCCGTGGAGAAGGTGGTGTCCACCGAGGAGTTGGTGAGTTCGGTGGTGCCGCAGCAGCTGCTGATCAACCGGATGATGGTCGACACCGTCGTGGAGGCGCCCAACGGTGCGCATTTCACCACCAACGAACCCGACTACAAGCGCGATGAGAAGTTCCAGCGGCACTACGCCGAGGCGGCGGGATCCGATGAGACCTGGGCCGAGTTCGTGAAGACGTATCTGTCCGGCAGCGAGGCCGACTACCAGGCCGCGGTGCGCAAGTTCGCCGAAGCGCAGAAGGAAGGAGCCAAGTGATGTCGGTGACCCGTGCCGAGGTGTGCGCCGTCGCGTGCGCCGAATTGTTCCGTGACGCAGGCGAAATCATGGTCTCCCCGATGACCACCATCGTCCAGATCGGGGCCCGTCTGGCTCGATTGACCTTCTCCCCCGACATCGTGCTGACCGACGGTGAGGCCCGCATCATCGCCGACACCCCGGCCATCGGGGCACCGGCGGCCATCGAGGGCTGGATGCCGTTCAACCGGGTTTTCGAGACCCTGTCCTGGGGAAAGCGTCATGTCGTGATGGGCGCCAACCAGATCGACCGCTTCGGCAACCAGAACCTCTCCGCGTTCGGGCCCATCCAGCACCCCACCCGGCAGATGTTCGGTGTGCGCGGGGCGCCCGGCAACAGCATCAACCACGCCACCAGCTACTTCGTGGGTAACCACTCCAAGCGGGTGTTCACCGACTCCGTCGATATCGTGTCCGGGATCGGCTGGGACAAGGTCGATCCGGACAATCCCGCGTTCCGCTTCGCCAACATCTTCCGAGTGGTGACCAACCTGGGCGTCTTCGATTTCAACGGCCCCGACCACCAGTTCCGCGCCGTCTCGCTGCACCCCGGTGTCGAGGCCGATCAGGTCGCCGAGAACACCTCCTTCGAGGTGCACGGCCTGTCCGAGGCCGCCACCACCCGGGTTCCCACCGGTGAGGAGCAGGAGCTGCTGCGCCAGGTCATCGACCCGAAGTCACTGCGCGACAAGGAAGTCAAGGTCTAACCATGACCACACTCAAGACCCCGCTGACCGAACTGGTCGGCATCGAGCACCCGGTCGTGCAGACCGGTATGGGCTGGGTGGCCGGCGCCCGACTGGTCGCGGCCACCTCCAACGCGGGCGGCCTGGGCATCCTGGCCTCGGCGACGATGACGCTGGAAGAACTCACCACCGCCGTCGCCAAGGTCAAGGCGGCCACCGACAAACCGTTCGGCATCAATATCCGTGCCGACGCCGGCGATGCGAACGACCGCGTCGACCTCCTGATCCGCGAAGGAGTCAAAGTTGCCTCCTTCGCCTTAGCACCCAAGCCCGACCTCATCGCCAGGCTCAAAGAGGCAGGCGTAGTGGTGATTCCGTCGGTCGGTCTGGCCAAGCACGCCAAGAAGGTCGCCGGCTGGGGCGCGGACGCGGTGATCGTGCAGGGCGGTGAGGGCGGCGGCCACACCGGCCCGATCGCCACCACGCTGCTGCTGCCATCAGTGCTCGACGCCGTCGCCGACACCGGTATGCCGGTCATCGCCGCGGGTGGTTTCTTCGACGGCCGCGGCCTGGCCGCCGCGCTGTCCTACGGGGCGGCCGGGGTCGCGATGGGCACCCGGTTCCTGCTGACCTCGGACTCGACCGTCCCGGACGCCGTCAAGCGGCGCTATCTGGACGCGGCACTGGACGGCACCGTCGTCTCCACCCGCGTCGACGGCATGCCACACCGGGTGCTGCGCACCGGGCTGGTGGAGAAGCTGGAGAGCGGTTCACCGGTACGCGGTTTCGCGGCGGCGATCGGCAATGCCCAGAAGTTCAAGAAGCTGTCCGGGATGACCTGGAAGTCCATGGTCACCGACGGCCTGGCCATGCGGCACGGCAAGGACCTGACCTGGTCGCAGGTCGTGATGGCGGCCAACACCCCGATGCTGCTCAAGGCCGGCCTGGTCGAGGGCAACACCGACGCCGGCGTGCTGGCCTCCGGACAGGTCGCCGGCATCCTGGACGACCTGCCGTCCTGCGCGGAGTTGGTGCCACAGATCGTCGCCGAGGCGATCGAGCAGTTGACCAAGGCATCGGGCTTCATCACCGACTGACATTGTTCGGCAGGCCCGCTTATCGGGTACCCGCCGACAATGCCCGATCTTGCCCGATGGTTCCTCACGGAGCACGAACGCGGCAATCCGCATTCGCAGCTGCCCAACTGGTGCACGGACAACCTGGCCGAACCGCTGATCCACGGGTCAACCTATTTCGACCACCTGGTCAGGGAGGTCGAGGCACTGCGCGCCGGTGACTACGTGTTCTTCACCGATTGGCGGGGCGACCCCGACCAGTTGCTGCGCGACGAGGGCCCGACGGTCGGCGAGCTGTTCTGCCGCGCCGCCGAGCGCGGCGTGGTGGTCAAGGGACTCATGTGGCGGTCGCACATGGACGCGCTGTCCTACAGCGAGGAAGAGAACCAGCACCTCGGCGACGCGGTCGAGAAGGCGGGCGGCGAGGTGCTGCTCGACCAACGCGTCCGCTTCGGTGGGTCCCATCATCAGAAGCTGGTGGTGATCCGGCACCCCGGCGCACCGGAACGCGATGTCGCGTTCGCCGGCGGTATCGACCTGTGCCATTCCCGCCGCGACGACGCCTCCCACCGTGGCGACCGCCAAGCCGTGCAGATGGCGGAGCACTACGGCGAACACCCACCCTGGCACGACGTGCAATTGCGGTTGCAGGGCCCTGTCGTCGGCGCGCTGGACACCTCGTTCCGGGAACGGTGGAACGATCCCGCGCAGCTGGACATGTTGTCGCCGATCGCCTACCTGCGCGACAAACTGCGCGGCGCCGACCTGCAAGCCGGCAAGCTACCCGAGCAGCCGCCCGACCCGCCCCCGTGCGGACCGCACGCGGTGCAGGTGTTGCGCACCTATCCCGACGCGCATTTCGAGTACGACTTCGCGCCGCTGGGGGAACGCAGCATCGCCAGGGGTTACAGCAAGGCGCTGGGCCGGGCCCGCCAACTGATCTACCTGGAGGACCAATACCTGTGGTCGAAGCGGGTGGCGAAGCTGCTGGCGCGCGCCCTGCAAGACAACCCGGAACTGCATCTGGTGGCGGTGGTGCCCCGATACCCCGATGTCGACGGACGGTTCGCGCTGCCGCCGAATCAGATCGGCCGCCATGAAGCCGTCCAGGCGTGCAGCCGGGTCAGCCCGGACCGGGTGCACGTGTTCGACCTCGAAAATCATGCCGGGACACCGGTGTACGTGCACGCAAAGGTCTGCACGGTGGACGACGTCTGGGCCAGCGTCGGCAGCGACAACTTCAACCGGCGGTCCTGGACCCACGACAGCGAGTTGTCCTGCGCGGTCCTGGACACACGCGGCGACTTCGCGCGCGACCTACGGCTACGCCTGCTGCGCGAACACCTCGATCGCGCCGAGGACGGCAGCGAGGACGGCGGACTCGCCGACCCGCGCACCGCGATCGCCGAAATCACCGCCGCCGCAGACGCGCTGGAGGCCTGGCATGCCTCCGGGCGCAGCGGCCCGCGCCCACCGGGCAGGCTGCGCCCCCATCAACCGGAGCGACCCAGCAGGTTCACCCGGCTCTGGGCGAGCCCCGCCTACCGGATGATCTACGACCCCGACGGGCGCAACCTTCGCGACCGCATCCGGGGCCGCTGGTGATCGTGGCGATTCGGCCACGGTAGACCTGTGCGGTTCCTACACTCGGCCGGATGAAGACCAACGCGGCGATTCTGTGGGAGTACGGCGGCGACTGGACCGTGGAGGAGATCGATCTCGATCCGCCCGGCGACGGCGAGGTGCTGGTGTCCTGGGAGGCCACCGGACTGTGCCACTCCGACGAACACATCCGCACCGGTGACCTGCCCGCCCCGCTGCCGCTGATCGGGGGCCACGAGGGTGCCGGGATCGTGCGCGAGGTCGGGGCCGGCGTCGTCGGGCTCGCACCCGGCGATCACGTCGTCGCCTCGTTCCTGCCGGCCTGCGGACGTTGCCGGTTCTGCTCGACGGGCCACCAGAACCTCTGCGACCTCGGTGCGATGATCATGGCGGGCACCCAGCTCGACGGCACCTACCGGCGCCGCGCACGGGACCAGAACATCGGAGTGATGGCCCTGGTCGGCACCTTCTCCCAATACGGCACCGTGCCCGAGGCGTCCATCGTCAAGATCGATGACGACATTCCGCTGTCACGGGCCTGCCTGCTGGGCTGCGGTGTCACCACCGGCTGGGGTTCGGCGGTCAACACCGCCGACGTCGCACCCGGAGACACCGTCGTCGTCATCGGGCTCGGCGGGATCGGCAGCGGCGCGGTACAGGGCGCCCGACTGGCCGGCGCCGAGAAGATCATCGTCGTCGAGCCGGTGGAAGCCAAGCGGGACTTGGCTTTCCGATTCGGAGCCACCCACTTCGCCACCTCACTGCCCGAAGCAACCGCTCTGGTCGCCGAGCTGACCCGCGGGGTGATGGCGGATTCGGCCATCCTCACCGTCGGGCTGCTGGAGGGCGCGATGCTCGAGGATGCCGCCAACATCATCCGCAAGGGCGGCGCGGTCGTCATGACCGCACTGTCCACGATGGCCGACAACTCCCCCACGCTCGGGCTGATGATGTTCACGCTGTTCCAGAAGCGGTTGCTGGGCAGCCTCTACGGCGAGGCCAACCCGCGCGCGGACATCCCCCGGCTGCTGTCGCTGTACCGGGAGGGCAAGCTGCTGCTCGACGAGACCGTCACCCACGAGTACAAGCTCGCCGAGGTCAACGAGGGGTACCAGGACATGCGCGACGGACGCAATATCCGCGGGGTGATCCTGCACGACCACTGACGGGCTCAGTGCATATCGACCAACGGCTGACCGACCGGGATGACGTAGGTGGACAACATCAGTGTGCGCACCTGACCCACGTTGACGGCATCGTGGATCACGCCGGCCGGGATGAGGAACGGATCCCCGGTGTGCACGTACTGCGTGGGGCGGTCGTCGAACCGGAACTCGATGTCGCCGGCCACGATATAGCCCACCTCCGGGCCCGGGTGCGAGTGCCGGCCGGACCGGGCGCCCACCGGGATCTCGGTGCGGGTCTGCACGATCTCGAACGCCGGGTCGGGCGCGGGCAACCGCTGCAACTCGGTGCGGGTGACTCCCGCCGTCGGTTCGTTGTCGGCCCGGGCGACCCCGGATTCCAGGGCGCAGGCCGCGCCGGTGACGACGGCGAGGGCGGCCACGGCGGCGAAACGTGTCAGTGAAGTCTTCATGTGTCCATGACACCAGCGCCGCACGATCACGTCCAACGATGACTTTCGATGACTCCCATCGACCGTATCGATGACAGGTGGCTCCAGCGGCAACATCCCCGAAACGCGCAGGACACCGGAAAACAGCGAAGCTGCCCGATCCTGTTCCCATGTCGGCACCCACCAAGAGCCAGCGCAAGCGCGTGCACCCCGTTGACGAGGTGCTTCCCCTTCCGAAGCTGGCCGCATACGGCTTCCAGCACGTCGTCGCGTTCTACGCGGGCGCGGTGCTGGTGCCCATCCTGATCGCCAACGCTCTGGGGCTGTCCGGCGAAGAGCTCGTCATGCTCATCACCGCCGACCTGTTCACCTGCGGTGTCGCCTCGATCATCCAAGCGGTCGGGTTCAAGAACGTCGGGGTGCGGCTACCGCTGCTGCAGGGCGTGACGTTCGCGGGCGTCGCCCCCATCATCGCGATCGGGCTGGCGCACGGTGGCGGGACGGCGAGCCTGCTCTACGTGTACGGCGCGGTGATCGTCGCCGGTGTCTTCACCTTCCTGATCGCACCCGTCTTCGTCCGGCTGCTCAAATTCTTCCCGCCCGTGGTGACCGGCACGCTGATCACCATCATCGGCCTGTGTCTGGTGCCCATCGGCGCGCTGGACGCGGTCACCAACCCGGCCACCCACGAACCCGATCCCACCAACCTGCGCTGGGTGCTCTACGCGCTGGGCACCATCGCCGTGATCGTCGCGATCCAGCGGATCTTCCGCGGGTTCATGTCCACGATCGCCGTGCTGCTGGGTCTGATCGTGGGGTGCGCGGTGGCGTTCGCATTGGGCGACATGAACTTCGACCGGGTCGGCGCGGCCTCGCTGTTCGGCTTCACACCGCCGTTCGTGTTCGGCATGCCCAAGTTCGACGTCGTCGCGATCATCACGATGATCATCGTGATGATGATCATCGCGGTGGAGTCGACCGGCAGCACCCTGGCCACCGGCGAGATCGTCGGCAAGCGGGTCCGCCCCTCCGATATCGGCAACGTGCTGCGCGCCGACGGTGTCGCCACCACCATCGGCGGCATCTTCAACTCGTTCCCCTACACCGCGTTCTCCGAGAACGTCGGCCTGGTGCGGCTCACCGGGGTGAAGAGCCGCTGGGTGGTCGCCGCGGCCGGCGTCATCATGATCGTGCTGGGCTTCCTGCCCAAGGTGGCCGCCATCGTGGCGTCCATCCCTAACCCGGTGCTCGGAGGCGCGGCGCTGGTGCTGTTCGCCACCGTCGCCGTCGTCGGTATCCAGACGCTGGGCAAGGTCGACTTCACCGACCACCGCAACGTCATCATCGTGACCACCAGCCTGGCGCTGGCCCTGCTGGGGACGTCATACCCGGGCATCTCCTCGGCACTGCCCGCGGGACTGGACATCCTGTTCGGCAGCGGTATCAGCACCGGCGCCATCACCGCGATCGTGCTCAACATCGTCTTCTTCCACATCGGCAAGAAGGGGCCCCGGGTCGCCGGCGGCGGCTCGATCTCCCTCGACGAGGTCAACACGATGACGAAGGATCGTTTCGCCGAGGTCTTCGGGCACGTCGTGCAGGACGTCACGTGGGCCGCCGAACGCGCCTACGAGCAGCGGCCGTTCACCGACACCACCGCGCTGCGGGAGGCCTTCCAGGACGCAGTGCTGACCGGCACCACCGAGCAGCAGGAGGAACTGCTCAACGCCTTCCACGATCTGGGTGCCGAGGACGAGACCGGTCAGGTGCTGGCGGTCGACCATGTGGCGCTGAGCAATCTCGACGAGGACGACCACCAGGACGTGGTCGGGCTGGCCGCCGCCTATCGCGAACACTTCGGTTTCCCGCTGATCATCTGCGCACGGGAGACCGAACGCTTCGATAGGGTGCTGCGCAACGGTTGGTCGCGGATCGACAACTCCGCGGCGACCGAGAAGGCCTACGCGCTGATCGAGGTGGCCAAGATCGCAAACTACCGCTTCACCGATCTGGTCGCCGACGCCAATCCCATTGCCGCGGCGCGGTTCGGCAGGCTCAACGAACTCTCGTGAAAGCGATCGGACTGGAGGATTTCAACGCGCTGTCCGACCGGCAACGAATGCACCTGCTGTTCGAGGTGTGCTCCTCGACGATCTGGGCGCGACGGGTGGTGGCGGGTTCACCGTTCCGGGACGCCGAGGCGCTCTACGACCGGGCCGACCGGGTGCTCGCCGAGCTACCCGATGCCGAGATCGACGCCGCCCTGGACGGCCACCCCCGTATCGGGGCGTCGGTCTCGGCGGCGCACAGTCCGTCGTCGGCCCGCGAGCAGGCCCGGGTCGCCGACGCCGGCGATGCGGTGAAAGCCGCACTGGCCGAGAAGAACCGGGAGTACGAGGACAGGTTCGGCTACGTCTACCTGGTGTGCGCCAGCGGACGTTCCGCCGACGAACTGCTGGCCATCCTGACCGACCGCCTCGACAACGACCCGGAGACCGAGCGCCGGGTGATGCGCAACGAACTGGCCAAGATCAACAGGCTGCGCCTGGAGCGCCTGCTGAGCGAACCGACATGATAGGCAGCATGACCCTTTCCACGCATGTCCTCGACGCCACCACCGGCAGGCCCGCCGTCGGTGTCGTGGTCACCCTCACCGCCGCGGGCACCACGGTCGCCGACGGCCTCACCGATGCCGACGGCCGCATCGCCGGGCTCGGCGAGGATCTGGCCGCCGGCGTGTACCGGCTGCATTTCGACACCGGCGCCTACTTCGCCGCCGAGGGCATCAACGGTTTCTACCCGGAGGTCGTGATCGCCTTCGAGATCACCGATCTGACGGGTCACTACCACGTGCCACTGTTGCTGTCCCCGTACTCCTACTCCACCTACCGAGGGAGCTGAACGTGAAGGTCGTGATCATCGGGGCGGGCATGGGCGGAATGAGTGCCGCCATCGCCCTGCGCCAGATCGGCATCGAGACCGCGGTCTACGAGCGGGTCACCGAGAACAAGCCGGTCGGCGCCGCCATCTCGGTGTGGTCCAACGGCGTCAAATGCCTCAATTACCTTGGTCTGCAGGAGGAGACGGCGCAGCTGGGCGGCATCGTCGAGACCATGAGTTATGTCGACGCGCACACCGGCGAGACCATGTGCCGGTTCTCCATGCAGCCGCTGATCGACGAGGTGGGGCAGCGCCCGTACCCCATCGCGCGCGCCGAACTGCAGTCGATGCTGATGCAGGCCTACGGCCTGGATGACATCAACTTCGGCATGAAGATGATCAGCGTCACCGACGGTCCCGAATCCGCGACGGCAACTTTCGCCGACGGCACCACCGTGACCGCCGACGTGATCATCGGCGCCGACGGCGCCAGTTCGATCACCCGCGAGTATGTGCTCGGCGGGCCGGTGACCCGCCGTTACGCGGGCTACGTCAACTACAACGGGCTGGTCGACACAGATGACAGGATCGGGCCTGCCACCGAATGGACGACGTATGTCGGTGAGGGCAAACGTGTCTCGGTGATGCCGGTCGCCGGCGGGCGCTTCTACTTCTTCTTCGACGTCGTCGAACCCGAGGGGACCCCCTACGAGAGAGGGACCGCCCGGGAGGTGTTGCGCGGTCAGTTCGCGGACTGGGCTCCCGGGGTGCAGACCCTCATCGACAAGCTGGACCCGCAGACCACCAACCGGGTGGAGATCCTGGATCTGGATCCCTTCCACACCTGGGTCAAGGGCCGGGTCGCCGTGCTCGGCGATGCGGCGCACAACACCACACCCGATATCGGGCAGGGTGGCTGCTCGGCCATGGAGGACGCGATCGAACTGCAGTGGGCGTTCAAGGATCACGCGGGCGATGTGCACGCCGCGCTGGCCGCGTATCAGGCCGCCCGCACCGAACGGGCCGGCGAACTGGTGCTGCGGGCCCGCAAACGCTGTGACGTCACCCACGCCAAGGATCCGCAGGTCACCGCGCAGTGGTACGACGAGCTGCGAAAAGAGGACGGCACCAACGTCATCCGTGGGATCGTCGGCAACATTCTCGGCGGGCCGCTCACGCCGGCGCTGTGACCCGGCGGCCCCGTACGTAGACACCGTCGATGGCGTCCTCACGCATGCTCATCAGCAGGGTGAACAGCAGGCGGTCGGCGTCCTCGGGATCGATCCGCGCCAGCAGCTCGGGCAGCAGCGCCTGTCGTTGCGGATCGATCACCACGAAATCGGCTTCCTTACCGGCGTCCAGGTTGCCTACCCGATCCTCCAGATCCAGTGCCCGCGCCCCGGCCAGGGTCGCAGTGAACAGCAGGTCGGCGGGCGGGATCGAGAGCGCCTGTCCCCCAGGCTCGCTGATGTGCACCTTGAAGCAGTCGTTGAGCACCCGGGGGATCAGCCATTCGTCACCGGCGGACACATCGGTACCCAACGCCACCGTGACCCCACTGGCGGTGGTGCGCCGCCACGGCATGGTGCCCGATCCGAGGAACAGCTGTGAGGTCGGGCAGTGCGCGATCGAGCTGCCGGTCTCGGCCAATCGGCCCAGTTCATGGTCCGTGCAGTGCACCGCGTGCGCGAACACACTGCGCCGGCCCAGCAGCGACACCCCACCGCCCGCGCTGCGTCCGTCGTAGGTGTCCAGATAGTGCTGCACACCGTAACCGGCTCGCACCGCGTCGATCTCGCCGATGTTCTCCGACAGATGAGTGTGGAAGTAGACACCGTCGGTCCGGACATCTTCGTAGAGTTCGCCCAGCGCGTGCAGTGTCTGCTCGGTGACCGACAGCGCGAAGCGGGGCACCACCGCGACGTGGGTGAGCTCGTCGGCGCGGTGGTGCCACCGCTCGATCTCGTTGCGGGTGAGTTCGATTGCCTGATCGTCGCCGGTCAGCAGCGGTTCGGCGGCCTGCGGGCCCACCGTCTGGATCCCGCGCCCGGAGATCGTGCGCAGCCCCGCGGCGATCGATTCCTCGAACAAGGCGTCCTGGGCTTCCGGGAAGGCCGACCCGAACACCAGTGCCGTGGTGGTTCCGACGGCGACGCGCCGGCTGCTGAAGTCCCGGGCCACGCCGCGGGCGTAACCGGCGTCGGCCAGCATCGCTTCCGCCGGAAAAACGCAGCGCTGCAACCAGTCCAGCAGTTGTCCGCCACCGTAGGAGTCCACACAGTGGGTCTGCGGGAAGTGGATGTGGGTGTCGATGAAACCGGGTAGCAGAAAGCCCGGACGGCAGTCGACGACCTCAGCGGTCATCTCGGGCAGCCCCCGGAACGCACCGCTGTAGCCGATCGTCCCGGCGTCATCGACGGCCAGCGCACCGTCGGGGATACTCACCAGATGATCGCGCGCACCATCGAGTCCGGGCGCACCGCCGATGTGGATCAGGTGACCGCGATACACACGCATACCCCCAATTGTCACAGCGTCTGCGCAGCCGTGCAGTTCGGCGGCTTCGGCCTGCACGCGCCCGGATCGGCGACTACGGTCGATAGATGGACCTCAACACCGTCGAGGCGGTGCACATCCCCACCCGCCGCGACGAGGTGTGGCCGCTCGGACCCGCAGACGCCGTGCTCGCCGGCGGCACCTGGCTGTTCTCCGAACCGCAGCCGACGGTGACCCGGCTGGTCGACATCACCGGGCTGGGATGGCCGTCGGTCACCCTGACACCGGCCGGGCTGGAACTCGCGGCGACCTGCACCCTCGACGAAGTCGCCTCGCTGTCAACGACGTTGCCCCCGGAATGGGCGGCCGCACCGTTGTTCCGGCAGTGTTGCACCGCACTGCTCGCGTCGTTCAAGATCTGGCGCACCGCGACCGTCGGCGGCAACATCTGCCTATCGTTCCCGGCCGGTGCGATGATCTCGCTGTGTACGGCACTGGACGCCGAGGTGACCGTGTGGCGGGCCGACGGCACCGAGTACACACTGCCGGTCACCGAGTTCGTCACCGGCGAAGCCACCAATGTGCTGAAGACCGGTGACGTCCTTCGCGCCGTGCAAATCCCGGTGGTCGCACTGCGGGCCCGGACCGCGTTCCGCAAGCTTGCCCCGTCCCCGCTCGGCCGATCCGGTGTGGTGATCATCGGTCGCCGTGACGAGGACGGCCGGTTCGTGCTGTCGGTGACGGCGGCCACGGTGCGGCCCTACGTGTTCGGATTCCCGGCCGCGCCTTCGTCCGAGGATCTGCGGGCCGTGTTGGCCGGGATCCCCGATCAGGATCTGACCCGCGATGCGCACGGCGACCCGGACTGGCGCCGGGCGGTGACGCTGACACTCGCCGAGCAGATCCGGGCCGAGCTGGCATGAAGCTCTCGGTGAACGGCTCCGACTGTGACGCGGACCCGCGTCCCGGCCAGTGTCTGCGCACCTTCCTGCGCGAACACGGTCACTTCGAGGTCAAGAAGGGCTGCGACGCCGGCGACTGCGGGGCGTGCTCGGTACTCGTCGACGGCGCCGCGGTGCATTCCTGCGTGTTCCCGGCCTTCCGGGCCGGGGGACGGACGGTGACGACGGTGGCCGGCCTGGGCACTCCCGACGACCTGCACCCTGTGCAACGCCGCTTCGTGGAGGCCGCCGGATTCCAGTGCGGCTTCTGCACCGCCGGGATGGTCACCACCGCAACCACATTGACCCCGGAGCAGATGTCGGATCTGCCCGAACAGCTCAAGGGCAACCTGTGCCGATGTACCGGCTACCGGGCGATCACCGACGCGCTGTCCGGGGTGGTCAACATCGACAAGTCCGATATCCACGATGCGGGCCGGTCCATCGGCGCCCCGGCGGGCGTGCGCGTGGTCACCGGCACCGAGGAATACACCATGGACGACGCGCCCGCGGGGCTGTTGCACATGGCCGTGCTGGCGAGCCCGCTGGCCCACGCACGCATCCGGTCGCTCGACACCTCGGCGGCCGAGGCCATGCCGGGGGTGCGGCTGGTCCTGACCCACCGGGACAGCCCGCCGGTGCTGTTCTCCACGGCCCGTCACGAGCTGCGCGACGACGACCCCGATGACACCGCCATCCTGGACGACACCGTGCGGTTCGTCGGCCAGCGCGTCGCGGCGGTGGTGGCCGAACGCTACGACATCGCCGAAAATGCCTGCCGGGCAATTCTTGTCGACTACGAGGAACTGCCCGCGGTGTTCGATCCCGACGCCGCGGGCCGCACGGGTGCGCCGCTGCTGCACGCCGACAAGCGGTCCGGCTCGCGCATCGCCGATCCGCACCGCAATCTGGTGGCCGAACTGCACGGCGAGGTGGGCGATGTCGCGGCCGGGATCGCTGCCGCCGAGGCCTCCGGCGGAGCCGTGGTGCGCGGACGCTGGCTGACTCAACGGGTACAGCACGTCCACCTCGAGACGCACGGCTGCACCGGATGGCGCGACGGCTCCGGCAAGCTGGTGATCCGCACCAGCACGCAGGTGCCCTTCCTGGTCCGAAACGAGTTGTGCCACATCTTCGGTCTCGGTGCCGACGAGGTACAGGTGTTCACCAAACGGCTCGGCGGCGGGTTCGGCGGCAAACAGGAAATGCTCACCGAGGACCTGGTCGCCCTGGCGGTGCTGCGCCTGGGAGCGCCGGTGCGCTACGAGTTCCACCGCAGCGACCAGTTCACCGTGGCGCCCTGCCGGCACCCGTTCCGCGTCGATGTCACCGTGGCCGCCGACGGCGGCGGGGCGCTCACCGCGCTGGCCATCGACGTCCTCGTCGACGCCGGGGCCTACGGCAACCACAGCCCGGGGGTCATGTTCCATGGCTGCGGTGAATCCGTTGCGGTGTACCGCAGCCCGAACAAGCGCGTTGACGCCCGGTCCGTCTACACCAACAACCTGCCCTCGGGCGCGTTCCGCGGGTACGGGCTCGGCCAGGTCATGTTCGCCATCGAGTCCGCCATGGACCAGCTCGCCGACCGGCTCGGCGTCGACCCCTTCGAGTTCCGGCGGCGAAATGTCATCGTGCCTGGCGACAGGTTCGTGGATTCCCATGTGCTCGACGATGATCTGACCTTCGGCAGCTACGGGCTGGACCAGTGCCTCGACCTGGCCGAGGGCGCCCTGCGCGCGGGCAACGGGGTCGCGGCGCCGGCGGGATGGCGGGTCGGCGAGGGAATGGCGGTGGCCATGATCGCCACGATTCCCCCACGCGGGCATTTCGCCGAGGCGGCGGTATCGGTCGATGCCGAGGGCAGCTACCTGTTGGACGTGGGCACCACGGAGTTCGGCAACGGGACCACCACGGTGCACACCCAGCTGGCCGCCCATGAGCTCAACACCGTCGCCGAGCGGATCGCGATCCGCCAATCGGATACGGCTACAACCGGTTACGACACCGGCGCCTTCGGTTCGGCGGGCACGGTGGTCGCCGGTCGGGCGACTCAACTCGCCGCTCGTGAGCTGCGCCACGCACTGGAGGCCGCCGCCGCCGAGCTGACCGGGGTCTCCCCGGCACTGTGCCGACTGGACCGCAACGGGGTGCAGTGCGGCGAGCAGTTGGTGGACTTCGGGTCGCTGCCGGTGCCGATCACCGGCCGCGGAAAGCATGACGGCACACCGCGTTCGGTGGCCTTCAACGTGCACGCCTTCCGGGTCGCGGTGAACCCGGAGACCGGCGAGGTGTCGATCCTGCAGTCGGTTCAGGCCGCCGACGCCGGTGTGGTGATGAACCCGCAGCAGTGCCGCGGTCAGGTCGAGGGCGGTGTCGCGCAGGCGATCGGGTCGGCACTGTTCGAGGAGATGCAGATCGGCGCCGACGGGACGGTCACCACCCAGACGCTGCGCAACTACCACGTGCCGCAACTGGCGGATGTTCCGGTGACGGAGGTGTATTTCGCCGACACCTACGACGAGCTGGGCCCGCTGGGGGCCAAGTCGATGAGCGAATCACCGTACAACCCGGTCGCCCCCGCCTTGGCGAATGCCATCGCCCGGGCGTGCGGGGCGCGGGTATATCAGCTGCCGATGACGCCGGCCCGGGTGTGGCGTGCGATCAGAGCCGCTCGATGATGGTGACGTTGGCGGTTCCGCCACCCTCACACATGGTCTGCAGCCCGTAGCGACCGCCGGTGCGCTCCAACGTGTTCAGCATGGTGGCGAACAGCTTTGCACCGGTCGCGCCCAGCGGATGCCCCAGGGCGATGGCGCCGCCGCTGGGGTTGACCTTTGCCGGGTCGGCGCCGGTCTCCTTGAGCCAGGCCTGCACCACCGGGGCGAAAGCCTCGTTGATCTCGACGGTGTCGATATCGCTGATCGACAGGCCGGTCTTCTCCAGCGCGTAATGGGTGGCCGGAATGGGACCGGTCAGCATGTACACCGGGTCGGCGCCACGGGCGCTGATGTGGTGGATGCGGGCGCGCGGCGTGAGACCGTGGGTCTTGACGGCGCCCTCGGAGGCGAGCAGTACGGCACTGGCGCCGTCGGAGATCTGGCTGGCCATCGCGGCGGTCAGTCGTCCGCCCTCGACCAGGGTCTTGAGCCCGGCCATCTTCTCCAGCGTGGTCTCCCGCGGCCCCTCGTCGATGGTGAATCCGTCCACCGGGATGATCTCGTTCTCGAAGTAGCCGGCCCGGATCGCTTCCTGGGCGCGCTGGTGGCTGGTCAGCGCGAACTGCTCCATGTCCTCGCGGGACAGGTTCCACTTCTCGGCGATCATCTCCGACCCACGGAACTGGGAGATCTCCTGATCGCCGTAGCGGTGCAGCCAGCTCTTGGACTCATTGGTCGGCGAGGTGAAGCCGAACTGCTCGCCGACGATCATCGCCGAGCTGATCGGGATCTGGCTCATGTTCTGCATGCCGCCGGCGACGATCACATCGGCGGTGCCGGACATGATCGCCTGCGCGCCGAAGGAGATGGCCTGCTGGCTGGAGCCGCACTGGCGGTCCACGGTGACACCGGGAACCTCTTCGGGGAAGCCGGCGGCCAGCCACGACAGCCGGGCGATGTTGCCTGCCTGCCCGCCGATGGCGTCCACGCAGCCGGCGATGACATCGTCGACCGCACCCGGGTCCAGATCGGTGCGCTCGAACAGTCCACGCCAGGCGGCGGCACCGAGATCGACCGGATGCAGACCGCTCAGCGAGCCGTTGCGCTTGCCGACCGCGGTACGAACGGCATCAATGACGTACGCCTCAGCCATCAGGGTGTCTCCTTCTGATCGGTTTGGGTTATGCCACCGAGCACGATGGCGAGATATTGGCGGCCGACTTCCTCGGCCGTGAGGGGCCCGCCCGGCTGGTACCACCGGACCGACACCCAGGTGGTGTCACGGATGAAGCGATAGACCAGGTCGACATCGAGGTCGGGCCGGAACGAGCCGTCCGCGATGCCCTCGTGCAGCAGGTCCACCCACATCTTGCGCTGCTCGCGGTTGCGGTCGTCGACGAACGCGAACTGCGGAAGCGCGGAGAGCCGCTTGGCCTCGTCCTGGTAGATGACCACCTGTGCGTGACGGTGCTCGATCGCCTCGAAGGACGCCATGAACAGGCCCTTCACCCGGTCCAGCGGGGTGGACTCGCCGGCGACGATCTCCTGGTAGCGCTCGAACAGCCAGTCCAGGAAGTCCTTGAGGACCTCTTCGACCATCTGCTCTTTGGACTTGAAGTGGTGATAGAGGCTGCCCGACAGAATGCCCGCCGAGTCCGCGATATCGCGGACCGTGGTGGACTTGAGGCCACGCTCGGCGAACATCGTCGCGGCGAGCGTGAGGAGCTCGTCACGGCGGCTGGCCGGCTGTGTCATCTCCACAGCGTATCAACCAAGCGCTTGCTAGGTAAGCGGTAACGGGGTGACGTCAGTAACCCGGCCAGTACGGCACGCAGATCTCCGGACGGGCCGAGGTGTAGATCCGGTCCGCGCGGGACCCGGACAGGTTGAACAGATACCAGGGTGTCCCGGCCGGCGACTCACCGGTGACGCACTGGCGCACCGACTCGGGCAGGCGGTGCAGGGCGGGATCGATATCGGAGGACAGCCCGGACAGATAGGTCGCATCGAGTTGGCCCGTGCGCTCGAACCGGTCGATGTTGCGGTCGGCGATGAGCCGTTCGGGATTCAGCGCGGCCAGTCCCAGCAGGGCCACCACCCCGGCCACCAGGACCGCCCGCGGCAACCAGGATGAGGACATCCGCGCGCCCGCCACGGCGATCAGCACGAACACCGTCCCCAGCCACAGCTCGATGGTGATGACCATCAGCCGCTCGGTGCTGAACCCGTACGCGTCCTGGTACACCCACATCCGGTGGATCGCCGAGACGACCACCACAATCGATGTGGCGCATAGGGTTCCGACCAGGATGCGCAGCGTCCGGCGGTCCGTTCCAGTCGCTCGCGAGGCCACCCGGATCACCACACCGATCACCAGCACGGTCAGCGCCGACACCCACAGCAGCTGCCAGAAGCCCTGCCGCGCGTACTCCGCGTAGGTCAGCCCCTCGGTGGCCAGCACGTGGGCGCGCCCACCGAACAGGACCGTGGCCTGCACGGCGACGAAGGCCAGGAACAACCCGTCGAGCACGGCCAGCGGCACCGCCCATTCCCAGCGCGGCATCGGACTGCGCGGCCCGGGTGCCAGCGCGTCGAGCTTCGGCGGAAAGCGCACCAGATATCCACCGCCCAGTACGAACGCCAGCACCACGAAGAATACGACCGTGCGCGAGACGATGTCCTCGGTATCGAACGACGGGATCAGGTTCTGCACCAGCTTGTCGAACGCCGGGTCGGCTCCGGCGAACAACCCGCCGAATACCCACACCAGAGCGCAGGTGATCGCGGTGACCAGCGCGATGCGCCCGAGCTGGGGTACCTGAACGCGGCGTGGCGCCGCGCGCTGCACCCAGCCGATGGCACGGGCGGGCAGCGCCCACGCCACGAACGCTCCGGCGAGCACCGCGGTCCAGGTGCGCCCGCCGGCCAGCGTGTGCCAGCCGATCAGCCAGGCAGCCGCGATGCACAACGCGTTCACCCACGGCGCGGCCAGCACTGCCGGGACCGCCAGCAGCGCCAGGGTCATGACGATGCCGAGCGCTTCGAACCTGCCCGGCCGCCGCCCAGCCGTCCCGTACACGGCGCCGAACACCAGCGCACCCACCACGACGTACCCGATGCTGTGTTCCATCGGCCGCCACAACGCGGTGCCCACGAGCCCGACGGCCACTGCGATCAGGACGAAGGGCAGCGGCGCGGCCGCCAGCGGGTTCAGCGGCCAGACCCGGCGGGAGAAGACCGAGAATCCCGGCTCACCGTGGCGGGGCAGTGCCGGGCCGATCAACGGCGGTGGCGGCATCATCGGGTAGGCGCCCGGGGCCATCATCGTCATGAGAGTTCCTCCAGGTCCGGGATGGTCACCCGGATTCGGCAACCATCGGCTGCGTCCAGTACTTCGATTGTGCCGCCGTGTAATTCGACAGCCCAGCGGGCGATGGCAAGACCCAGGCCGGTGCCGCCATCGGAGGTGTCGCCGCGGGTGAACCGCTGGAACACCCGCTCCCGCTCCTCTGCCGGGATGCCCGGGCCCTCATCGCGAATTTCCAGTTGCAGCCCCGAAACGGCCCGGGCGTATACCGACACCCGTCCGCCGGGCGGGCTGTGCCGGATGGCGTTGTCCACCAGGTTCACCACCACCTGACGCAGCCGCGCCGGGTCGGCCACCGCGGTCAGGTCTGGCGGGTCGACGATGACCTCGACCGCGGTGTGCGCGACGGCGTCGCGCAGGAATTCCTCGACGCCGAAGCTGTTGAGCTGCAGGGAGATCGCACCGCCCTCGACGCGGGACAGGTCTAGCAGGTCGGTCACCAGCTCCCCCAGCCGCTCGGTCTGCTTGAGCGCCGCGCGCAACGTGTCCGGGTCGGGCTCGGCAACACCGTCGACGATGTTCTCCAGCACCGCCTGCAGAGCGGTGATCGGGGTGCGCAGCTCATGGGAGACATTGCCGATCAGGCCGCGCCGATACTCGTCGGCGGCACCGAGATCCGCGGCCATCTGGTTGAACGCCGCCGCGAGCTGACCGACCTCGTCACGTGAGGTGGCGCGCACCCGGATGCTGTAGTCGCCGCGTGCCATCGCGCGCGCCGCGGCGGTCATCTGCCGCAGTGGAGAAGTCATCCCGTGTGCGAGGAACTGCACGAACAGCACCGAGGTCGTCAGGGCTGCCAGCAGTGCCCAGCGGAACTGCCAGCTGGCGCCGATCCAGAAGGTGAACGCCGCCAACGTGATCGCGCTACCGACCAGCAGGGTGGTCTTGACCTTGAAGGAGGCCAGCGGATCCAATGGGCGGGGCAGCTTGTCCCACCAGTCCCGAGCGGTCACCGAGGCATCTCCAGGGCGTAACCCACCCCGTGCACGGTGCGGATCAGATCCGGACCCAGCTTGCGCCGCAGCGCTTTCACGTGACTGTCGACCGTGCGGCTCTCCACCTCGGCCGCCCAGCCCCACACATGCTGGAGGAGCGTCTCGCGGTCGACCGCAGCGCGGGGACGCCCGGCCAGGAAGACCAGCAGATCGAATTCCGTTCGGGTCAGGTAGATCTCCCGATCTCCGTCATGAACCCGGCGCTCCTGCAGGTCGATCCGGTACGGACCGACCGCGAGCGGCTGCTGCCCGCCGGCACGTTCCACCCGGCGCAGCAGCACCTGCACCCGGGCCACCAACTCCCGCATGCTGAACGGTTTGGTCAGGTAGTCGTCGGCGCCGACACCCAGGCCGATGAGCATGTCGGTCTCATCGGTGCGGGCCGTCAGCATCAGTACCGGGACGGCCCGTTCGGCCTGGATCCGGCGGCAGACCTCCAGACCGTCGAACCCCGGCAGCATGACATCGAGGACCACCAGATCCGGAGCGGTGGCCGCCGCAGCGGCGACGGCGGATGGCCCGTCGACCGCGGTGTCCACCGTGAACGACTCGGCGCGCAGCCGGTCGGCCACCGCGGCCAGAATGGTCGGCTCGTCGTCGACCACCAGGATTCGCTTCACACCGTCGACTGTAGGGCCAGGCTGTGGTGCTTTCGGGCAGCGTTTGTGAAGGTTCTGTGGAGAAACTACGCTCGCTGGCTGGACACCGAGATCACTTCACCGGTGAGGTAGCTGGAGTAGTCGCTGGCCAGGAAGGCAATGGTGGCTGCCACCTCCCACGGCTCGGCGGCCCGGCCGAAGGCCTCGTCACCGGCGAGCCGGTCCAGCAGTTCCGAGGACGAGGTCTTCTCCAGGAACTTGTGCCGGGCGATGCTCGGGGACACCGCATTGATGCGGACCCCGAACTCGACGGCTTCGATTGCACTGCAACGGGTCAGCGCCATAACGCCGGCCTTTGCGGCGGCGTAGTGCGACTGGGAGTGCTGCGCGCGCCAGCCCAGCACGCTGGCGTTGTTGACGATGACGCCGCCGTGGGGGGCGTCCCGGAAGTAGCGCAGTGCGGCGCGGGTGGCGCGCATGACCGAGGTCAGCGTGACGTTCAGGACGCGGTCCCATTCGTCGTCGGTCATGTCGATCACCGGTGTCTGCCCGCCCAGGCCGGCATTGTTGACCAGTACATCCAAACGTCCCGCGACGGCCACCGTCTGGGAGATGAGATTGTCGACGGCCTCGGTGGAGGTGACATCGCAGACCACCGATTCGACGCGGCCCAGGCCGAGCGCGGCGAGTTCCTCGCGGGTCTCGTTCAGGCGGCGTTCGTGGAAGTCGGAGACCACCACATCGGCACCCTCGAGCAGGGCACGTCGTGCGGTGGTCGACCCGATGCCGGTGCCGGCAGCGGCGGTCACCAGGACCACCTTGTCCTTCAGAAGTCCGTGTCCGTCGATCTCGGTGGGGACTGCGGAGAGGTCTGTCATCCTTTGGCTTCCCTCGGTAGGCCGAGCACCCGCTCGGCGATGATGTTGCGCTGGATCTCGTTGGAGCCGCCGTAGATGGTGTCCGAGCGGGAGAACAAGAAGAGCCGCTGCCACTCGTCGAACTCGCCGCCCTCAAGCGTCAGTCCGGCGGTGCCCTGCACGTCCATGGCGATCTCGCCGAGTTGGCGATGCCAGTTGGCCCACAACAGTTTCGAGACGTTGTCCTGGCCGGGTTGCTCCACATCCATGGTCGCCAGCGAATAGGACCGCATGGCCTTCAGACCCGTCCAGGACCGGGTGAGCCGCTCCCGGATCAGCGGATCGTCGGCCGCGCCGGTGCGCTTGGCCAGTTCCACCAGATTGGAATGCTCACGCGCGTACTGGATCTGCTGACCGAGCGTGGACACGCCGCGCTCGAAGGTCAGCGTGCCCATCGCCACCCGCCAGCCGTCGCCCGGTTCCCCGACCACCAGAGAAGCCTCGGTGCGGGCATCGTCGAAGAACACCTCGTTGAACTCGGAGTCACCGGTCAGCTGGATGATCGGACGGATCTGCACACCCGGCTGATCCAGCGGCACCAGCAGGTAGGACAGTCCGGCGTGCCGCTTGGAGCCCTTTTCGGTGCGGGCCACCACGAAGCACCACTGCGCCCAGTGCGCCAGCGAGGTCCACACCTTCTGGCCGTTGATCACCCACTCGTCGCCGACCAGTTCGGCCGAGGTGGAGACGTTGGCGAGGTCGCTGCCGGCGCCGGGTTCGGAGTAGCCCTGGCTCCAGAGTTCGGTGACGTCGAGAATCTTGGGCAGGAAGCGCTGCTGCTGTTCCGGGGTGCCGTACGCGATGAGCGTCGGACCGAGCAGTTCCTCACCGAAATGATTGACCTTGTCGGGGGCGTCGGCCTTGGCGTATTCCTCGTAGAACGCCACCCGGTGCGCGACCGTCAGACCGCGACCCCCGTGCTCCTCGGGCCAGCCCAGGCAGGTCAGTCCGGCCGCGGCCAGATGCTGGTTCCACGCGCGCCGTTCTTCGAATGCCTCGTGCTCCCGCCCCGGGCCGCCGAGGCCCTTGAGCGCTGCATATTCGCCGACCAGATTATCGGCGAGCCATTGCCGGACCTCGGCCCGGAAGTCCTCGACCTCTATCACCCTTGTAGGCTAACCTACCAAGCACTTGCTTTGTTAGAGGAGCGTCAATGACGAGCGCAACGCGGACCGTTCCAGCGGTGCTGGACCGGATTGCCGTACAGCTGTCCGAGCATGATGCCCTGGTCACGGGGGATAAACGGCTCACCTACGGTCAGTTGCGCGACGAGGTGCGACGGGCCGCGGCGGCCATGATCGACCTGGGCGTCGCCGTCGGCGACCGGGTTGCGATCTGGTCTCCCAATACCTGGCACTGGGTGGTCGCCGCGTTGGCCACCCACTACGCCGGCGCCATCGTCGTCCCGCTGAACACGCGCTACACCGCCAGCGAGGCCACCGACATCCTGGCGCGCACCGAGGCACCCCTGCTGATCGCGGCCGGCGAGTTCCTCGGGGCCGACCGCACCACCCAACTCGATCGCGCCGCCTTGCCGGCGCTGCGTGACATCGTGCGGGTGCCGATCGACGCGGACGACGGAACCTGGGACTCCTTCGTGGCCCGCGGCACCGACCTGACCGAGGTCGACGCGCGCTCCGCCGCGGTCTCCCCCGACGACGTGTCCGACATCCTGTTCACCTCCGGCACCACCGGGCGCAGCAAGGGCGTGCGCTGTGCGCACCGGCAGTCGCTGGACGCCTCGGCGGCCTGGGCGGCGTGCGGGCAGATCACCAGCGCCGACCGCTACCTGTGCATCAACCCGTTCTTCCACAATTTCGGGTACAAGGCCGGCATCCTGGCCTGCCTGCAGACCGGGGCCACGCTCTACCCGCTACTCACCTTCGATCCCGAGCAGGCAATGAAAGCCGTTGCCGAACACCAGATCACGGTGCTGCCCGGACCGCCCACCATCTACCAGACCCTGCTGGACCATCCGCGCCGCGGCGACCACGATCTGACCTCGCTGCGGTTCGCGGTCACGGGCGCCGCGGTGGTGCCGGTGGTGCTGATCGAGCGGATGCAGTCCGAACTGGACATCGACATCGTGCTGACCGCCTACGGCCTGACCGAGGCTGCCGGCTTCGGCACCATGTGCAGCGCCGACGACGACGCCACCACGGTGGCCACCACCTGCGGTCGTCCGATCGCCGATTTCGAACTGCGCCTGGACGACTCGGGTGAGGTGCTGTTACGCGGCCCCAACGTCATGCTCGGTTATCTCGACGACGCGGAGGCGACCGCCGCGGCCATCGACGCCGACGGCTGGCTGCACACCGGCGATATCGGCACCTTGGACGCGGCGGGCAATCTCACCATCACCGACCGGTTGAAGGACATGTACATCTGCGGCGGGTTCAACGTGTACCCGGCCGAAATCGAGCAGGTGCTGGCCCGCCTCGACGGGGTGGCCGAGGCGGCGGTGATCGGGGTTCCCGATCAGCGCCTCGGTGAGGTCGGCAAGGCCTTCGTCGTGGTCAAGGCCGGCGCACAACTCGACGAGGCGGCGGTGATCGCCTATACGCGTGAACATCTGGCGAACTTCAAGGTGCCGCGTTCGGTGGCGTTCCTCGATGTTCTGCCGCGAAACCCAGGAGGCAAAGTGGTCAAACCAACGCTCCGTGAGATCGACGGAAAGGCCTGAGGTGGACCTGAATTTCGACGAGGGCACCGAGGAGTTCCGGGCCGAGGTCCGGGAGTTCCTGGCGGCCAACCGGGAGTCCTTCCCGACCGAGTCCTACGACACCCGTGAGGGCTTCGAGCAGCACCGCCGCTGGGACAAGGTGCTCTTCGACGCCGGCCTGTCGGTAATCGCATGGCCCAAGGAATACGGCGGCCGCGACGCCACCCTGCTGCAGTGGGTGGCCTTCGAGGAGGAGTACTTCCGCGCCGGCGCGCCCGGACGGGCCAGCGCCAACGGCACCTCCATGCTGGCGCCGACGTTGTTCGCGCACGGCACCAAGGAACAGTTGGACCGGGTGTTGCCGAAGATGGCCAGTGGCGAGGAGATCTGGGCGCAGGCCTGGTCGGAACCGGAGTCCGGCAGTGACCTGGCCTCGCTGCGCTCCACAGCCACCAGGGTCGAGGGCGGCTGGAAGCTCAACGGGCAGAAGATCTGGAGCTCGCGGGCCCCATTCGGGGAACGCGGTTTCGGGCTGTTCCGCTCCGACCCGCAGGCCCAGCGGCACAAGGGCCTCACCTATTTCATGTTCGACCTCAAGGCCGACGGCATCACCGTCCGCCCCATCGCCCAACTCGGTGGCGACACCGGTTTCGGTGAGGTGTTCCTCGATGACGTGTTCGTCCCGGACGAGGACGTCATCGGTGAGGTCAACGACGGCTGGCGCGCGGCGATGAGCACGTCGAGCAATGAGCGCGGCATGTCGCTGCGCAGCCCGGCCCGTTTTCTGGCACCTGCCGAACGGCTTGTCGCACTGTGGAAATCCAACCCGGACCCGGTGTTCACCGACCGGGTGGCCGATGCCTGGATCAAGGCTCAGGCCTACCGGCTGCACACCTTCGGCACCGTCACCCGGCTCGCCGGTGGCGGTGAGCTCGGGGCCGAGTCCTCGGTGACCAAGGTGTTCTGGTCCGACCTGGACGTCGCGCTGCACCAGACCGCCCTGGACCTGCAGGGCGCCGATGGCGAGATCGTCGACGAGTGGACCGAGGGCCTGCTCTTCGCCCTGGGCGGCCCGATCTATGCCGGTACCAACGAGATCCAGCGCAATATCATCGCCGAGCGCCTACTCGGTCTGCCGCGGGAAATTTCTGGGGGGAAGCCCAAGTGAACTTCGAGATCGACGAACAGCAGCGCGATTTCGCGTCCAGTATCGACGCCGCGCTCGGTGCGGCAAACGTGCCCGCCGCGGTCCGCGCCTGGGCTGACGGTGACACCGCACCCGGCCGCAAGGTCTGGAACCAGCTGTCCGAACTCGGCGTCACCGCACTGCTGGTGGCCGAGAAGTTCGACGGTATCGATGCGCACCCGGTCGATGCCGTGGTCGCGCTGGAACGTCTCGGCTACTGGGCGGTGCCCGGGCCGGTCACCGAATCGATCGTCGTCGCGCCGCTGCTGCTGAACGATGACGAGCGGACCGCGGCTCTGGCCGCGGGCGAGTCGATCGCGACCGTCGCACTGCCCCCGCAGGTGCCGTACGCCGTCAACGCCGATTTCGCCGATCTGGTGCTGCTCGCCGGAGACGGCCAGGTCAGCGACGCCACCGCCGGTGCGGCCCACGACTCGGTGGACCCGGCGCGAAAGCTGTTCGAGGTCAGCGCTTCCGGAGCCGCCCAGGCCGCCGACACCGCGCGCGCCTACGAGTTCGGCGTGCTGGCCACCGCGGCGCAGCTGATCGGCGCCGGGCAGGCCATGCTCGACCAGTCGGTGGCCTACGCCAAGCAGCGCACCCAGTTCGGCCGCGTCATCGGCTCCTACCAGTCGATCAAACACAAGCTGGCCGACGTGCACATCGCCCTCGAGCTGGCACGCCCGCTGGTGTACGGGGCGGCACTCTCGCTGGCCGACGGGTCCGCCGATACCGCCCGCGATGTCAGCGCGGCCAAGGTCGCCGCGGCCGACGCCGCACTGCTGTCCGCCCGTTCGTCATTGCAGACCCACGGCGCCATCGGGTTCACCCAGGAGCACGACCTGTCCCTGCTGCTGCTGCGGGTACAGGCGCTGCGCTCGGCCTGGGGCGACCCCACCCTGCACCGCCGCCGACTGCTGGAGGCCCTCTGACCATGAGTGAAGAACGCGAACTGCTCCGCTCCACCGTCGCCGCCCTGGTCGACAAGCACGCCAACCCCGAGGCCGTGCGGCGCGCGATGGAATCCGAGCGCGGCTACGACGAGGCGCTGTGGAAGCTGCTGTGCGAACAGGTCGGCGCCGCAGCACTTGTGGTGCCCGAAGATCTCGGTGGCGCCGGCGGCGAACTCGCCGATGCCGCGGTGGTGCTGGAGGAACTCGGCAAGGCGCTGGTGCCCACCCCGCTGCTGGGCACCACGCTGGCCGAGTTGGCGCTGCTGAGCGCCGAGGACCACGAGCCGCTGGAGGGTCTGGCCGAGGGCGTCTCGATCGGGACGGTGGTCTTCGATCCCGAATACGTCATCAATGGTGATATCGCCGATGTGGTGATTGCCGCGGACGGTACGAATCTGACCCGCTGGAACACCTCCACCGCGCACGCCAAGTCCACGATGGACCTGACCCGGCGGCTGTCATCGGTGACCGCCGGTGAGACGACGCCGCTGGGCAGCGATCCCGGGCTGGCCGACACCGCCGCGCTGCTGCTGGCCGCCGAGCAGATCGGGGCGGCGGCGCGCGCCCTGGACCTCACCGTGGCCTACACCAAGGACCGGGTGCAGTTCGGCCGCCCGATCGGCAGTTTCCAGGCGCTCAAGCACCGGATGGCCGATCTGTACGTCGCCGTACAGACCGCACGCGCCGTGGTCTATGACGCGATCGCCGAACCCTCACCGGCATCGGCGTCGCTGGCACGGGTCTTCGCCAGCGAGGCGCTGACCGCCGTCGTCGGTGAAGCCGTCCAGATGCACGGCGGGATCGCCATCACCTGGGAGCACGACATCCAGCTGTATTTCAAGCGCGCCCATGGCAGCGCGCAGTTGCTGGGGCCGCCGCGGGAGCACCTGCGGCGGCTCGAAGCCGAGGTCTTCTAAGCCAGCCGTACGGCGTCGGCGGCCTCGACGGCGGCGGTCTTGCCCGGCGCGGTCTGATACGACCAGTACAGGTTGGTGTGCGCGATCACCTGTTCGGGCGGTGGTGCGCCCCACTGGGTCAAGTCACTGGTGGTGTGCGCGTCGCCGACGAGCGTGACGTCGTACCCGCGGGCGAATGCACCGTGGATGGTGGAGCGGATGCACTGATCGCTGGAGGCACCCGTCACCACGAGCCGGCCGACGCCCAGGCTGTCGAGCACACCCTCCAGCGTGGTGCCCTCGAACGCGTCACCGTGGTTCTTCTCGACCAGCGGTTCGGCATCGGCTCGCGTCAGCTCCTCGACGATGTGCCAGCCGTCGCTGCCCCGCTGAAGCTCGTCGTCGGAGTGCTGCACCCATATGACCGGGACATTCTCGGATCGGGCGCGTTCGACCAGTCGGCCGACGGCGGCGACCACCTCGTCGCGCCTGACCGCCTCGGCGACGACGTCGTTCTGCACATCGATGACGAGCAGGGCACCGTTCGGCCGGTTCTTGAGGGTGCTCATGATGCTCGCAGACTAGCCTGGAACCGATGACCGCAAACACCGGCCGCGTCGCGCTGCGCGCGGGAATTCCACCGTTCTATGTGATGGACGTGTGGCTGGCCGCCGCCGAACGCCAGCGCAGCCACGGTGATCTGGTGAATCTGTCCGCGGGCCAGCCCAGCGCGAAGGCACCGGCGCCGGTGCGGGCCGCCGCCGCCGATGCTCTGGAGCATCACAACCTCGGTTACACGGTGGCGCTGGGCATTCCGCAGCTGCGCGAGGCGATCGCGGTGTCCTATCTGGACCGGCACGGCATCGCGGTCGATCCCGACGCGGTGGTCATCACCACCGGGTCCACCGGAGGTTTCCTGCTGGCCTTCCTGTCCTGCTTCGACGTCGGCGACCGGGTCGCCGTGACGAGCCCCGGCTACCCCTGTTACCGCAACATCCTGTCCGCCCTCGGGTGCGAGCCGGTCGAGGTGCCGTGCGGGCCGGACACTCGCTTCCAGCCGACCGTGCAGATGCTCGAGGCGCTGGATCCACCGGTCAAGGGGCTGATCATCGCCAGCCCGGCGAACCCGACGGGCACCGTCATCCCACCCGCCGATCTGGCCGCCATCGTGAACTGGTGCGATGACCGCGACGTGCAGTTGGTCAGCGACGAGCTCTACCACGGCCTGGTGTACCCGGGGGCACCGGCGACCAGCTGCGCATGGGAGACCTCCCGCAATCCCATTGTGGTGAACAGTTTCTCGAAGTACTTCGCCATGACGGGTTGGCGGCTGGGATGGCTGCTCGTGCCGGAGCCGCTGCGCCGCGCGGTGGACCGGCTGACCGGCAACTTCTCCATCTGCCCTCCGACGCTCCCGCAGCTGGCGGCGGTGGCGGCGTTCGACCCGGCGTCGCTGGCCGAGGCGGACGCGCTGGTCGGCGAATACACCGTCAACCGGGGGCTGCTGCTCAACGGTCTGGCCGATATCGGGCTGGACCGTCTGGCCCCGGCCGACGGCGCGTTCTACGTCTACGCCGACATCTCCCGCTACTCCACCGACTCCCTGGATTTCTGCGCAAAGCTGTTGGCCGACACCGGTGTTGCCATCGCGCCGGGTATCGATTTCGACACCGTGAACGGGGGTTCGTTCGTCCGGTTGTCCTTCGCCGGCGCGCCCTCCGATATCACCACGGCACTGAAGCGTATGGGTCCGTGGCTCAGGACTTCAGGAACGCCAGCAGATCGGCGTTGATGACATCGGCATGTGTGGTGGGCATGCCGTGCGGGAAGTTGTCGCCGTATGTCTTCAACGTCCCGTTCTGCAGTAGCGCAGCAGATTTCGGGCCGGCGGCCACATAGGGGACGATCTGGTCGTCACGGCTGTGCATCACCAGCGTCGGCACGGTGATCTTCTTCAGGTCTTCGGTGAAATCGGTCTGCGAGAACGCGACGATCCCGTCGTAGTGGGACAGCGCGTCACCCATCATGCCCTGACGCCACCAGTTGGCGATGACGGCCTCGGACGACTCCACGCCGGGCTTGTCGTAGTTGTAGAACGGGCCGGCGGGCAGCGCCCGGTAGAACGCCGAACGGTTGGCCGCCAGCTGCGCCTGCAGATCGTCGAACACGCTCTTGGGCAGGCCCTCCGGGTTCGCCTCCGTCTGCACCATCAGCGGGGGCACCGCACTGATGATGGCGGCCTTCGCGGCGCGGCTCTCGCCGTGGCGGGCCAGGAAGCGCACCACCTCTCCGCCGCCGGTGGAATGCCCGACGTGGATGGCCTCGTGCAGGTCGAGGTGCTCGACCAGGGCCGCGAGATCGTCGGCGTAGTGGTCGAGGTCGTGCCCGCCCGGAGTCTGGGTGGAGCGGCCGTGCCCGCGGCGGTCGTGGGCGATCACCCGGTAGCCCTGGCTCAGGAAGAACAGCATCTGGTTGTCCCAGTCGTCCGAGGACAGCGGCCAGCCGTGGCTGAACACGATCGGCTGACCGGTACCCCAGTCCTTGTAGAAAATGTCGGTGCCGTCGGCGGTGGTGAGGATGCTCATGGTCACCACTCTGCACCCGGAGCGGGCCCGGTGTCTTTACCGCTAGCCGCAATCGCGTGTCGGTGGTGGCAGCTATGATCAATTACATGTTCGAAAGTATGTTCGATATCGATCCCGGTGCCGGTGAGGCGGAGCTCCGGGCCGATATCGAGCGTTTCGAGCGACTCAAGTCGGCGGCCGCGGCGGCGCAGGCCCGGGCCACCGCGTTGTGGTCAGCCAAGCGGCGCGCCGCCGAGGCTGTCGCCGGAGTGCCCGCGGCGAAACGCGGGCGCGGTCTGGCCGCCGAAGTCGCGTTGGCCCGCCATGAGGCGCCGGTACGCGGCGGCACCCATCTCGGGATGGCCCGCGCGTTGGTCCACGAGATGCCACATACCCTCGCCGCGCTGGAACGCGGACACCTCTCGGAATGGCGGGCAACCCTGATCGTGCGCGAATCCGCCTGCCTGAGTGTCGATCACCGCCGCCAGCTCGATGCCGAACTCTGTGCCGATCCTTCCCGGCTGGAGGGCTGGGGCGACAAGCGGGTGGCGGCCGAGGCCAAGGCCATCGTCACAAGGCTGGACGTCGAGGCGGTGGTCGCACGGTCCGCCAAAGCCGCCAAGGACCGCTGCGTGACGATCCGCCCCGCACCGGACACGATGGCCTATGTGACGGCGCTGCTGCCCGTCGCCCAGGGTGTCGCGGTGTATGCCGCGTTGAAGCGCGCCGCCGACACCACCTTCGACGACCGCTCGCGCGGGCAGACCATGGCCGACACCCTCGTCGAACGGACCACCGGCCGCCCTGCAGAACAACCCGTACCGATGACACTGAACTTGGTGATGGCCGATACGACCCTGGCCGGCGACGATGAGTCGCCCGCCTGGTTGGCCGATTACGGTCCTATTCCGGCCGGTTTCGCACGCACTCTCACCGGCGGCGCGGCCGACCCGGAACTGAAATCGACACTCCGGCGGTTGTACCGGCACCCGCAGTCCGGCCAGCTGGTGGCGATGGAGTCGCGGGCGCAGCTGTTCCCGAAGGGCCTGTCTACATTGTTGGAGCTTCGCGACCGAACATGCCGAACTCCGTACTGCGATGCACCGATTCGGCACCACGACCATGCGGTTCCCCGACGTAGGCACGGCCCGACGAGCGCACTGAACGGGCTCGGGCTGTGCGAGGCCGGCAACTACGCCAAGGAGGCGCCGGGCTGGTCGGTGCGCACCGAGGAGGTCGACGGTGCGCATACAGCCGAGTTCACCACTCCCACCGGGGCCGTCTACCGATCGACCGCCCCGCCGCTGCCGGGGCCGCCGATCAGGACGGTCAGCGTCATCGAGTGCGGGTTGAGCGTGGACCTGGTCAGGTTCAACGCTGCGTGAGTGGCGCACCCGTCGCGGCGCGGACGTCGTCGACAGTGACGCCCGGCGCGGTCTCGACGAGCACCAATTCGCCGTCGCCGGGGATATCGATGACCGCAAGATCGGTGACGATGCGGTGCACGACCCGCTCGCCGGTCAGCGGCAGGGTGCATTCCGAGAGGATCTTCGGATTACCCTGCCGGTCGGTGTGTTCCATCAGGACGATCACCCGCGCCGCGCCGTGGACCAGGTCCATGGCCCCGCCCATGCCCTTGACCATCTTGCCGGGCACCATCCAGTTGGCCAGATCGCCGAACCGCGACACTTCCATCCCGCCGAGCACGGCGACATCGATGTGCCCGCCGCGGATCATCCCGAATGACAACGCCGAATCGAAGAATGCCGCACCGGGCAGGACAGTCACCGTTTCCTTGCCGGCATTGATGAGATTCGAATCCACCTCAGCCTCAAGGGGATACGGGCCAGTGCCCAGAATGCCGTTCTCCGAGTGCAGGGTGACCCGGACGGACGGGTCCAGGAAACCCGGCACCAGGGTCGGCAGGCCGATCCCGAGGTTGACGTATTCCCCGTCGCGCAATTCACTGGCGACCCGTGCCGCCATCTGCGGCCGGGTCCATCCCTTGACGGTCTGTGGCTCGGTCATGCGTTCACTCCTGCCTCGTCGCGGACGGTGCGTTTCTCGATCCGGACGTCCTGCGGTCCGGTCTCGACGATGTGCTGGACGAAGACCCCCGGCAGGTGAATGCCCTCCGGGTCGAGTTCGCCCGGTGCGACGAGCCGTTCCACCTGGGCGATCGTCACCCGGCCGGCCATCCCGGCCAGCGGATTGAAGTTCATCGCGGTCTTGTCGAAGACCAGGTTGCCCTGGGTATCCCCCACTGCGGCATGCACCAATGCGAAATCGGTCCGGATGCCGGTTTCCAGGACATACCGGCGGCCGTCGAATTCGCGCGTCTCCTTCGGCGGTGAGGCCACCGCGACGGAACCATCGGCGGCGTAGCGCCACGGCAGACCACCATCGGCCACCGGCGTGCCCACTCCGGCGGGCGTATAGAACGCGGGGATACCGGCGCCGCCGGCGCGGAGGCGTTCGGCGAGGGTGCCTTGCGGGGTCAGTTCCACCTCGAGTTCGCCGGACAGGTACTGCCGGGCGAACTCCTTGTTCTCCCCGACATAGGACGCGGTGACCCGCCGGATCCGGCCGAGCCCGAGCAGCACCCCGAGGCCCACGCCGTCGACACCGCAGTTGTTGGAGTAGACCTCGAGGTTGTCCACGCCCGACTCGGCCAGCGCCTCGATGAGGGCATCGGGTATCCCGCACAACCCGAAACCACCCACGGCGAGCGACGATCCGCTCGCGATCCCGGCGATCGCCTCATGGACGTCCTTGACCTGCTTACTGGACATCAGTACGCAACTTCCTGTTGTAGGCGTTCGCTCACCGAACGCGTCTTCGGCCGCCACCAGAACATCATCTTGCCGCCTCCTGCCACAAGGTTTGCCGTGATTCGACTACGAACTGCTCGCTCGACGGGACGGTCAGGGCTATCGGCGTCCACTCAGTGAACGCTATTGTCGGACCATGACCGAGCTCGGTACACCGGTGATCACCCGGGTCGCCGCGATCCTGCGCGCCGTCGGGCGGGAACGCGGCGGCGTCACGACGACGGCCGTCGCCCGCGCCACCGACATCCCGCGGGCCACCACGCACCGCATGCTCACCGCACTCGCCGAGCAAGGTCTGATCGACCGGGAAGCCGGCACCGGGCTGTGGTTCCTGGGTCCGGAGATCTATCTGCTCGGCTCGGTGTCGACCAGCCGCTACGACGCCGCACCGGTGGCCGACGATCTGCTGCGCGCCCTCGCCGACGACACCGGAGAGAGCGCCTTCCTGTCCGCCAGACGCGGCTGGGAGACGGTGTGTGTGTCCGCGATCGAGGGCAGCTTCCCATTGCGGTCGCATGTGCTCTACCCGGGTAGCCGGTTTCCGCTCGGCATCGCCTCGGCGGGTCTGGTCGTGCTCGCCCATCTCCCGGACGGCGAGACTCAGGAATATCTGCACCGCGCCGCCCTCGAAAAGGAATGGGGCGCCGCGCATTCGCGCACGGTCATCGAGGAGCGGATCCGGCAGACCCGGATCGATGGCTATTCGCTGAACCCGGGCCTGCTGGTCGAGGGCAGCTGGGGTATCGGGGCCGCCGTCTTCGACGCACTCGGCCAACCGCAGTGGGCGCTGAGCCTGACCGGAGTGCAGGCCCGGATGGCCGGCGAACGCACCGCGCAGCTCGGCGAGACCCTGCTGCGCACCGCGCACGAGTTGACCTTGCGCCTCAAGAGGGGCGCCTAGCGTGCGCTCCAACCGCCGTCCATGCTGTATGACGCACCGGTCACCATGCGCGCCTGCGCGGAGGCCAGCCAGCCCACCAGCGAGGCGACCTCCTGGGGTTCCACCAGCTGCTTGATGGCGCTCTCCTTCAACAGGATCTGCTCGACCACCTGTTGCTCGTCGATACCGTGCGTGCTCGCCTGATCGGCGATCTGCTTGTCCACCAGTGCCGTTCGCACATAGCCGGGGTTGACGCAGTTGCTGGTCACCCCGCGCGGCCCGCCTTCGAGCGCGGTGACCTTGGACAGCCCCTCCAGCGCGTGCTTGGCCGTCACGTAGGCGACCTTGTATTCAGAGGCCCGCAATCCGTGCACCGAGGACATATTGATGATGCGGCCGAAACCCTCCGCGTACATGTGCGGGAGCGCGGCGCGGATGAGCAGGAACGGCGCCTCCACCATCAGGGCCAGCATCGAGCGGAACCGCGCCGGGTCGAACTCGGTGATCTCCGCGACCGTCTGCACGCCGGCGTTGTTGATCAGGATGTCCACATCCAGGCGCACATCCTGCAGTGCTATCACGTCGAGAAGGTCGACCGCCCAGGCGGTTCCACCGATCTCGTCGGCCAGCGCGCCGGCGGCCTCCTCGTCGACGTCTGCCACCGTCACGGTCGCACCCCGGCCCGCGAGTTCGCGGGCACACGCCGCGCCGATACCGCTGGCCCCACCGGTGACCAGTGCGGTCTTGCCGGAGAGCTCACTCATGCACGCGCCTCGGCGATCTCCCGCGCATCCGCGTCGTCCAGAGTCCGCAGGTCGATGCCGTTGGTCTCCCGGGTGAAGAGCACCGCGACCAGGGTGATGGCGCACGCGATGGCCAGGTAGATCGAGATCGGCACGGGCGAGCCGTAGATGTCGAGCAACTTCACCGCGATCAGCGGTGCGAGCGAGCCGGCCACGATGGAGGTCACCTGATAACCGAGGGACACACCGGAGTAGCGCATCCGGGTCGGGAACATCTCGGCCATGATGGCCGGTTGCGGTGCGTACATGAAGGCGTGGATCATCAGGCCGAGCGTGATCGCGGCGGTGATGACCACATAGTTGCCGCTGTTCATCATCGGGAAGGCGAAGAAGCCCCAGGTGCCGCCCAGCACCGCACCCACCATGTAGACCGGACGCCGGCCGAACCGGTCGGCCAGGTGGCCCACCACCGGCACAACGGCGAAGTGCACCGCGTGTGCGACCAGCAGGTACCACAGGATGGAACTGGTGTCCGCGCCCACTGAGACCTTCAGATAGGTGATGGAGAAGGTGACCACCAGGTAGTACATGATGTTCTCGCCGAATCGCAGGCCCATCGCGGTGAACACACCGCGCGGGTAACGCAGGAGCACCTCCTTGACACTGAACGAGGTGGCCTTGATCTGCTCGGCTTCCTGTTGTGCCGCAACGAAAATGGGTGCGTCGGTGACCTTGGTGCGGATGTAGTAGCCGATCAGCACGACGACCGCGGACAGCCAGAACGCCACCCGCCATCCCCAGGACAGGAAGGCTGATTCCGACAGGGTCGCGGTGAGCACCAGCAGCACGACGGTGGCCAGCATGTTGCCCACCGGGACACCGGCCTGCGGCCAGCTGGCCCAGAACCCGCGGCGGTTGTTCGGGCTGTGCTCGGCGACCAGCAGGATCGCGCCACCCCATTCACCGCCGACGGCGAAGCCCTGGATGAAGCGCAGCGCCACCAGCAGACCCGGCGCCCAGTAACCGATCTGTCCGAAGGTCGGCAGGCAGCCCATCAGGAAGGTGGCGGCGCCGACGAGCAGCAGGGAGAACTGCAGGAGCTTCTTGCGACCGTACTTGTCTCCGTAGTGACCGAACACGATGCCGCCGAGCGGGCGCGCCACGAACCCGACCGCATAGGTGGCGAAGGCCAGGAAGATCGCGTTGAGCTCACTGGTCGTCTCGGCGAAGAACACCTTGCTGAACACCAGCGTCGCCGCGGTGCCGTACAGAAAGAACTCGTACCACTCCACGACCGTGCCGGCCATGGATGCGGTGACGACGCGTTTCAGACCGGTGGTGGTCTGAGTGGAATTGTGATCGGCAGCACACATATGAGTGAGTATTCATGCACGTCAAGATCGACACAATGGTCAGATCTGCAGTACATCTCTGCAAAAATGCAGATATGGGCCTGCCGAGTGCCGACGATTTGCTGATCCTGCTGGCGGTCGGGCGCACCGGACGCTACGTTCTCGCCGCCGAAACCCTCGGGCTCAACCACACCACCGTCTCGCGGCGCATCGCCGCATTGGAACAGACCATCGGCGCCCGGGTGCTGACCCGGGTGGGTGCGGTGTGGGAGCTGACCGATCGGGGTCGCGAGGTGCTGGCCGCCGCAGAGGCCGTCGAAGCCGCGGTGCAGTCGCTGGGCACGCCGTCCGGGGAGCAGCGCGACCTCGAAGGGGTGGTGCGGCTCTCGGCGACCGACGGTTTCAGTGCCTACATCGCCGCCCCGGCAGCCGCCGCGGTCCAGCGCCGCCATCCCGGGGTATCGGTGGAGATCATCGCCGCCACCCGGCGTGCCAGCCAGCAGCGCTCCAGCGTCGATATCGAGGTCGTGGTCGGCGAGCCCACCGTGCACCGGGCACAGGCGATCCGGCTGGGCGACTACTGCCTGGCCCTGTACGGCTCCCGGAGGTACCTGGCCGAGCACGGCACCCCCGGCGAGGTCGGCGCCCTCGCCGACCATCCGCTGGTCTACTTCATCGAGTCCATGCTGCAGGTCGATGAACTGGACCTTGCCACGAGTTTCGCCCCGAGCATGCGGCAGTCGGTCTCCTCGACCAATGTCTTCGTCCACGTCGAGGCGACGCGCGCCGCCGCCGGCCTGGGACTGCTGCCGTGCTTTCTGGCCGACCCGCACGACGATCTGGTCCGGGTGCTGCCCGACGCCGTCTCGGTGCAGCTGGCCTACTGGCTGGTGACCCGCGCCGAGACGCTGCGCCGACCCGAGGTGGCGGCGATCATCGACGCGATCCGGGATCGCATGATCGCTGAGCGTAATGCTCTGCTCGGCGGCCCGAGCTGAATATCGTGAGGCCATGCCCTTCCTGGAGACCGACACCGCCCGCGCGTACTACCGGCACTGGGCGGCCGCCGAACCCCGCGCCGCCGTCGTGTTCCTGCACGGCTTCGGCGAACACACCGGCGTGTACCACCGCTACGGGTTCGCGCTCAACGCCGCGGGTATCGACCTGTGGGCCGTCGACCAGCTGGGGCACGGGCTGAGCCCAGGTCCCCGTGGGGATTTCGGCACCCTGGCGGACAGCTCGGCGCTGGCCGAGGCGCTCACCGTCATCGTCGAGCGGGAGCGTCCGGAACTGCCGTTGATCGCGGCGGGCCATTCGTTCGGATCTGTCGTCACCGCGCTGCGGTTGGTGGAGCAGCCGGCGCGCTACCGCGCGGGCATCATCTCCGGAGCTCCGCTGGCGCCGGTGGCCGATCTGCTGGACGTCGACACCGCACTGGATCTCGATCCGGCCTGGCTGTCCGGTGACCCGTTCTACCTCGACGCGCTGGAGAACGACCCGCTGGCATTCGTCGAGGCGGACAGCGCGCCGCTGGCGCGCGCACTGTCCGCCGCCTGGGATCGGTTCGGTGCCGAGCTTCCGACGCTGACGGTCCCGACCCTGGCGGTACACGGCACCGGCGATCCCATCGCGCCCGTCGGGCCGGTGCGGGCCTACGCCGAACAGATCGAGGCCCTGCAGATCGCCGAGTTCCCCGGCGCCAAACACGACATCCTCAACGAAACAGTGCATCGAGATGTCGCCACGACCGTCATTGCCTTCATCGCAGCGACTCTGGGATGGCATTCTGTTCGCGATGGCACTCGGGCTGAATAAAGACACCAAACACACACTCGTCAAACTGCTGGCGGCGGTCGCGCTGATCGCGGTCATCCTCGGCGGTTTCGCGGCGTGCCTGTTCACCGTCCGCTCCACCGACGAGGCGACGGAGACGAACGCCGGGCCGGCGCTGCAAGGCAGCTTCAAGGTGGACATCGGCCCGACCGCCACCCCGGACGGTAAGCCGGTGGCCGGCACGGCCCGCACCGAGACCTGGGTGGCCCGCTCGACCTGCCGCGGCACCGAATGTGTTGCGACGGTGGCGGTGGTCGATCCGAAGAACCCGTCCGGACCGCCGTCGCTCTCCATGGTGTTCGACTACATCGACGGAGACTGGTTGACCGTGCGCGAGGCGCCCGACAAGTGCAAGGTCGGCGATGCCGAGGTCGATGTCACCGGATGGACTGTCATCTCGCTGCGGCCCCGCCTCGACGGATCGATGTCCGGTGAGTACACCTGGGCCACCGCACCGGCCCTGTGCGCCAGCAAGCGTGCCGTCAACCTGTCGCCCACCAGCGGAACCGGCACCGGTACCCAGGCGGCGGACCCTGCGGAGGAGCCGCCGCTGCGGGCCTCCCCCGGCGCGGCCCTGTGGGGCACCTACACCTACACCCAGACCTACCCGGCCACCGGCGAGGTGTTCCCGCCGCACGACTACCGCGCCACCACCCACTGCCTGCGCACCGGGGACCGTTGCGTGACGTTGATGTCGACGATCGACACCAACAACCTGTTCGTGATGCAGTACGGCGACCGCCGCTTCACCGCGAGCTTCCCAGAGGGTGATGCGCAGTGCACCGATGGAATCGGCAAGGTACGCCAGTCATCCCGCGATGAACTACCGCTGCCGCAGGGTCCGCAGAACCCGATCGCCACGCTGACCGGGAAGTCGTTCCAGGACTACACCGGAGACTGCCCGGCCCAGGTGGAACTGGACGTCCGGATACAGCGCACCGGGGACTAGCAGCCTCAGAGCCAGGTGTCCGATGTGGTCGCGGTGAGGAAGGCATCCAGATCGTCGCGCCACTGGGCCGGGGTGTTCTTGTCCGGTTCGATACCGGTGTACTCGCCGCGGTAGAACAGCAACGGGCGCGGCTTGAGAGCGGGCGGCTCCGACATCGACTGCACCGCGCCGAACACGACGAAGTGATCACCGCCGTCGTGCACCGAGGCCACCGTGCAGTCGATGTGGGCCAGGCTGCCGTCGATCACCGGCGATCCGAGTTCCGAAGGGCTCCAGTCGATCCCGGCGAACTTGTCCGGCGCCTTGGATCCGAACTGTGCCGAGACGTGCTGCTGGTTCTCGTGCAGCATGTTGACGCAGAACTTGCCGCTGGACTCGATGGCCTGCCAGGCCCGCGACTGCTTGGTGGGGCAGAACAGCACCAGCGGCGGATCCAGCGACAGCGCGGCGAAGGACTGACAGGCGAAACCGATCGGCACCCCGTCATGGACCGTGGTGATCACGGTGACACCGGTGCAGAACTGGCCGAGCACATGCCGGAAGGTACGCGGATCGATGGTCGCAGAACTCATGACTACTTGAAGCCGACGCTGAAGTCGTGGCCCCACAGACTGACCGCGGTGCTCTCCCGGGCCACCCAGCTGGTGTCCTCGACTTCGAGCCCCTCACAACCGAACTCGATGTCGAACCCGCCGGGGGTCTTGATGTAGAACGACAGCATCTTGTCGTTGGTGTGCCTGCCCAGGGTCGCCGACATCTTCACCTTGCGGCGCAGCGCGCGGTCCAGGCAGAGACCGACGTCATCGGACTCCTCGACCTCGACCATCAGATGCACGATGCCGGTCGGGTTGGGCATCGGCATGAAGGCCAGCGCATGGTGGCGTGGGTTGCACCCGTAGAAGCGCAGCCAGATCGGATCACCGTCGGCCGGGCGGCCCGCCAACTGCGGCGGCAGGCTCATCGAGTCGCGCAGCCGGAAGCCGAGCACATCCTGGTAGAACGCCTGTGCCGCAGCATCATCGTCACAGGTGAGCACCACGTGCCCGAGACCCTGCTCGGCGGTGACGAACTTGTGGCCGTACGGGCTGACGAACCGGCGCCCCAGGTACTGGGCACCGTGGAACGCCTCCAGCACGTTGCCCGCCGGATCGGTGAAACGGATCAGGCCCTCAACCCGCCGTTCGGAGCGCTCCTCGCGGGTGCCCTCGGCGAATTCGACGCCTGCCTTGGACAGCGTCTCGCGCAGCGCCTGCAGCGCCGGCGCGTCGGCGACCTCCCAGCCCGAGATCAGCAGCCGGTCCTGGTCGCCGGGCACGATCACCAGCCGGGCGGCCATCTCGTCCATGCGCAGGTACAGCGCACCGGGGGTGCTGCCGTCGCCTTCGACCATGCCGAGCACCTTGAGCGCGAACTCGCGCCACGCCGCGACATCGGTGGCTTCGATGCGCATGTATCCAAGAGCCTTGATGCTCATCGCGGTGCCCTTCCTAACTCAGGAAATCGATGGTGAGCTTGTTGAACTCGTCGAACTTCTCGACCTGAGCCCAGTGTCCACACTGTCCGAAAACGTGCAACTGCACGCGTGGGATCTGCTTGACCGCGACCAGTGCGCCGTCGAGCGGATTGACCCGGTCCTCACGACCCCAGATCAGCAGCACCGGCTGGCGTAGCTTGAAGACCTCGCGCCACATCATGCCGAGCTCGAAGTCCGGTCCCGCGAACGACTTACCCATCGCCCGGGTGGCGGCCAACGATTCCGGTGTGCTGGCGATGGCGAATCGCTCGTCGACGAGTTCCGGGGTGACCAGCTTCTGGTCGAACACCATGATGCGGATGAAGGCTTCGAGGTTCTCCCGCGTCGGCTCGTAGTTGAACTTCGCGAGCGCCTTGACGCCTTCGGTCGGATCCGGCGCGAACAGGTTGACGCTCAGGCCGCCGGGCCCCATCAGGATGAGCTTGCCTGCGCGGTCCGGGTAGTCCAGCGCGAACCGCACCGCGGTGCCCCCGCCGAGCGAATTGCCCAGCAGCGGAACGCGTCCCTGCACGCCGAGGCTGTCGAGCAGACCGAGCACCGCCTTGGCGCTGTACCGGTTGTACTGCTCGTGCTCGGTGTGCTTGTCGGACAGCCCGTAGCCGGGCTGGTCGATCGCGATGACGTGGAACTTCTCGGCGAGCACGGCGATGTTGCGGCCGAAGTTCGACCAGCTCGACGCGCCGGGACCACCGCCGTGCAGCAGCACGATGGTCTGAGCGGTCGGGTCACCCGCCTCGTGGTAGTGCAGCCGCATGGCCAGTTCCCCGGCTTGCACATCCGCGTATCGCGAGGTCGATTCGAACGTGATCTCTTGAACGGCAGTCATATCAGACCATCGTGTCCGCGGGCGGCAGTCCGAACTCGTTGTTGCCGAAGATCAGGTAGGCGCGCTCGGGCTCGTTGGCGGCGTGCACCCGCCCGGCGTGCGCGTCACGCCAGAACCGCTGCAACGGGGCGCCGGTGACCAGCGCGGTGGCGCCGGCCGACTCGAACAGCAGGTCGATCGAGGCGATGGAGCGGGCCGTGGCACGCACCTGGTCGCGACGGGCGCGGGCGCGCAGCTCGAACGGAATCTCCTTGCCCGCCTGCAGAAGTGCGTACTCGTCGCCGACATTGCCGATCAGCTGGCGCCAGGCGGCGTCGATATCGCTGGCCGCCTCGGCGATGCGGACCTTGGCGAAGGGGTCGTCCTTGGACTTCTCGCCGGCGAAGGCCGCACGTACCCGCTTGCCCTGGTGCTCGACATGGGCGGCGTAGGCGCCGTAGGCCATACCGACGATCGGCGCGGAGATGGTGGTGGGGTGCATGGTGCCCCACGGCATCTTGTAGACCGGCGCGGTGTTGTTCTCGTACCCGCCCGCGGAGCCGTCGTTCATCGCCTTGTAGGACAGGAAGCGGTGCGAGGGCACGAAGACGTCCTTGACGACCACGGTGTTGCTGCCGGTCCCCTTCAGGCCGACGACATGCCACACGTCGTCGATGGTGTATTCGGTGCGCGGGATCAGGAAGCTGCCGAAGTCGACCGGGCGGCCGTCCTTGATCACCGGGCCGCCGAGGAACGCCCAGGTGGCGTGCTCGCTGCCGGAGGACCACTGCCAGGCGCCGCTGACCAGGTAACCACCGTCGACGACGGTGCCAGCCCCCATCGGTGCGTACGAGGAGGACACCCGGACCGTCGGATCCTCGCCCCACACCTCGTCCTGGGCCTTCTGGTCGAACAGCGCGAGATGCCAGTTGTGCACACCGATGATCGAGCTGATCCAGCCGGTGGAACCGCAGGCGCTGGCGAGTCGGCGGACCGCCTCGTAGAAGTTCGTCGGGTCGGCCTGCAGGCCGCCCCACTGCTCGGGCTGGAGCAGTTTGAAGAAGCCGACCTCGTCGAGTTCGTTGATGGTTTCGTAGGACACCTGGCGCCGATCTTCGGCGGCCTGGGCCCGTTCCCGCAGCTTCGGCAACAGATCATCGATGCCGGCGAGCACCGCCTGCACGTCACGCTGTTCAATAGACGTCACTGAATTGCCTCCCGGATCGAGATCAAGCACTGGACAAAGATTAGAACACGTTACGATTTGTGTCGAGTAGCGTGCCGAATCATCGGCTGGACCTGCGCATGTTCTGTTTTGTAACATGTTCTAGTTATGAGGGAAATGAGGGCAGGGCTGTGACGGATGAGCCGCTCGGCAGCCATGTGCTGGAACTACAGGTGACCGAGGTCGTCGAGGAGACCGCCGACGCCCGCTCGCTGGTGTTCTCGATTCCGGACGGGAGTGACATTCCCGCGGACCGGCTTCGCTACTCACCCGGTCAGTTCCTGACCCTGCGGGTGCCCAGCGAGAAGACCGGGTCGGTGGCCCGCTGCTACTCGTTGTCGAGCGCGCCGGCGGTCGATGAGCATCTCACGGTCACCGTCAAACGGACCGCCGACGGCTACGCGTCGAACTGGTTGTGCGACAACGCCCACGCCGGGATGCGAATGCACGTGCTGGCTCCGTCGGGCACGTTCGTGCCGAAGAACCTGCACACTGATCTGTTGCTGCTGGCCGCCGGCAGCGGCATCACGCCGATGATGGCGATCTGCAAATCCGCACTCGCCGAGGGCAGCGGGAAGATCGTGCTGGTCTACGCCAACCGCGACGAGAACTCGGTGATCTTCTCCGCCGCATTGCGTGAGTTGGCGGCGGCACACCCGGACCGGTTGACGGTCATCCACTGGCTGGAAACCGTGCAGGGCCTGCCCAGCACCGACGCGCTGGCCACCCTGCTGCGGCCGTTCGCCGCGCACGAGGCATTCATCTGCGGGCCCGGCCCGTTCATGGCGGCCGCCGAGGCCGCATTGAAGACCGTCGACGCGAAGCACATCCACATCGAGGTCTTCAAATCGCTGGACTCGGACCCGTTCGCCGAGGTGGTCATCGAGATCGACGAGGACGACGACCGCGGGCCGGCGCAGGCCGTCGTCGAACTCGACGGCACCACCCACGAGATCGAGTGGCCGCGCAAGGCAAAGCTGCTCGACGTCCTGCTCAACAAGGGACTGGACGCCCCGTTCTCCTGCCGCGAGGGACACTGCGGGGCCTGCGCGGTGCTGATGCGCAAGGGCGATGTGGACATGGAGATCAATGACGTGCTCGAACCGTCGGATCTCGACGAAGGGCTGATCCTGGCGTGCCAGGCGCTGCCCACGTCGGATTCGGTGGAAGTCACCTACGACGAATAGCGCTCGGGCTAACATTCGCCCGGACCGGGAGGAACTGCCGTGAAGAGGATTCTTGGGCGCGTGGCGACGGGTCTGACGGCCGCGGCCGTGTGTGCCACCGCCGCGTTGACGGGTCCGGCCGTCGCCGGGGCCGCGACGAACTCCGGGATGTCGTCGATACCGGCGCCGGGCGGCACGCTCGAAGTGCACGCCACCGCCGACTGCGTGCAGGCGCAGGGGCGGTGCTTCTTCAACACCCAGATCAACCTGCTGACCCCGGAAGGGCCGATCGGCTTCCCGGGCGAGTTCTGGGCGCGGCAGACCATCACCGTGCGCAGCACCGATCGCAGTGTCTTCCAGGAAGTCAGCTACAGCGCACCGTCGGGCGCACCGCCGGAAAGCAAGGGCGCCAACATCAACAACGTCCTCTCCCGGTCCTTCAAGGCCGTCAGCGGTAACGAGATCTCGGTCACCTACTTCGGCGGTGGACCGCTCGAGCGTTTCCGCACCGACGGTACCGCCGTGCAAACCGACTGGGCCACCGGCAAACCCACGACCGAAGCCGGTTTCATCGTGTGTTCGAACGTTCAGGTCGTCTACTCCGGGGTGAACTTCACCACCCCGGCGGCGTGCGCGCAGACCACTTTCAGCTGACCTACGCTGGTGACATGGCACCCACCGACCGGTTCCGTGCCCGCAAGCAGCCCCGCCAGCAGCGCTCGGCTCAGACCCGTCGCGACATCCTGGATGCGGCTGCCCGCGTCTTCAGCGAGCACGGCTACGCCGCGGGCACCACGAACCGCATCGCCGCCGCGGCCGACGTGTCCATCGGCTCTCTGTATCAGTACTTTCCGAACAAGGACGCCATCCTCGCCGCGCTCAGTGAAGCGCACATCGACGCCGGCACCACGCTACTGACCGAGCGGCTGCGCGACGGCCTGCCCGCGGCGCTCGAGGATCTGGTGCGACTGTTCGTGCGCGCCGCCATCGACAATCACCGCGACGACCCCTCGCTGCACCGGGTCCTCTTCGAGGAGGCGCCCCGCTCGGCGGCGCTGCTGAACCGGTTGCACGACACCGAGGCCCGCGGTGTCGCCGGCGTCACCGAACTGCTGCGCCACCACCCCGAGGTCCGGGTCACCGACCCGGACTTCGCGGCCCGGCTGACCATCGCCACCGTCGAATCGTTGGTGCACCGGCTCATCGGGGCGCCGGTGGACACCGGGCAGCTCGAAGACGAGGTGGTCCGGCTGCTGACCAGTTATCTCAGCGCGGCAGTCCCAGCAGCCGCTCCCCCGCCAGCGTGAGCAGGATCTGCTCGGTGCCACCGGCGATGGACAGGCAACGGGTGTTCAGGAAGTAACGCACGTCCGGGGAATCCACGATGCCCGCGCCATCCAGGAAGTCCATCACCGTCTCGGCCAGACCCTGGCGATAGCGCACCCCGATCAGCTTGCGCACACTCGACGGCGCACCGGGATCGTTGCCGCCGACCGCCAACCGCGCGATCAGCTGGTCCAGCAGCGAACCCACCTGTGCCGCAATGATCAACGTCCCCAGCCGGTCGGCCTCCGCGCCGTCCAGCTCGCGGTCCCCGATCACCTCGAGCAGGTGCTCCATCCCCTTGTCGAGGGCGCCGCCGGTGGCGATCGCGACGCGCTCATTGGCCAGCGTCGTGCGCGCCAGCGGCCATCCGCCGTCGACCTCGCCGACCACCAGATCGTCGGGCACGAACAGGTCGTCGAAGAACACCTCGTTGAACAGGGCCTCGCCGGTGATCTCGCGCAGCGGCCGGATATCGATACCGGGCGAGTTCATCTCGACAAGGAAATAGGTGATGCCCTTGTGTTTCGGCACATCGGGATTGGTGCGCGCCAGGCAGATGCCCCAGTTCGCGCGGTGCGCATTCGAGGTCCACACCTTCTGCCCCGTCAACAGCCAACCACCCTCGGTACGAACGGCTTTCGTGCGCAGGGCGGCAAGGTCCGAACCGGCGCCCGGCTCGGAGAACAGCTGGCACCAGTACACGTCCCCGGTGAGGGTGCCCGGGATGAACCGGTCGATCAGTTCGGGGCTGCCCGCCGACAGGATGGTCGGCGCGGCCCACCAGCCGATCGAGATGTCCGGGCGCGCCACGCCCGCCGCGTTCAGTTCCTCGTCGATGACGAGTTGCTCGGCGGGCGTCGCGTCCCGGCCGTAGGGCTTGGGCCAGTGCGGCGCCAGCAGCCCCGACTCGGCCAGCGCCCGCTGGCGCTCGTCCTCGGGCAGCTCGGCGATCTTCGCTGCGGCAGCCGCGATTTCGGGGCGGATGGCGTCCGCATCGGCCACGTCCACATGCAGCTGCCTGCGGATACCGGCACGGGTCAGTTCGACGGTGCGGCGCAGCCACCGGGACTGCCCGCCGAGGAACTGCGCGACCGCGTAGGCCCGCCGCATGTAGAGATGCGCGTCATGCTCCCAGGTGATGCCGATACCGCCGAGCACCTGAATGCAGTCCCTGGCGTTCTTCTTGGCGGCATCGATGCCGATGGACGCGGCGACCGCGGCGGCGATCGACAGCTGTTCGGCATCATCTCCGGCGGCGGCCGATGCGGCGTCGGCGGCTGCGACCGCGGCCTGCTGACTGCGCAACAGCATCTCCGCGCACATGTGCTTGACGGCCTGGAAGCTGCCGATCGGCTTACCGAACTGCTCGCGCACCTTGGCGTACTCGTTGGCGGTGTCCAGCAGCCAGCGGGCCAGCCCCGCCGTCTCGGCCGCCAGCACGGTGGCGATCAGATCGGTGACCCGCTGGGCGGAGGCGCCGAGCACCTGGGCGGGGGCGCCGGTGAGCACCACGCGCGCCAGCGGCCGGGAGAAGTCGGTGGCCTCCAGGGGCTCGACCGTGACACCGTCGGCGGTGCCGTCGACCAGCAACCAACTGTCCGAGGCGGGCAGCACGAAAACACCGGCCGGGTCCGCACCCAGGACGAACGCCGCGGTGCCCGTCGCGGTGCCCGCGTCGAAGGAGATGCCGGAGGCGAACGCGATACCTGCGCTGCGCTCTCCGCCGGCGAGCGCCTCCAGCACGGCGGGATCGTCGACCACCAGGGTGGCCAGCGCCGTGGTGGCCAGCGGACCGGGCACCAGGGCTGCGGCGGCCTCGTCGACCATGGCCAGCAGATCCGCGACGGTGCTGCCCGCCCCGCCGAACTCTTCGGGGACCGCCACACCGAATGCCCCTAGTTGAGCGAAAGCGCTGTACGGCGCCCGCCAGGCATCGGGATCCCCGAGCTCCACATTGCGGGTCGCCTCGATCGCTCCGGAGCCCCCGGCCCAGCTACGCACCAGTTCACGGGCCGCGAACTCATCGGATGTGTCGGTCTGCACTGACAACACGGACACCGGCAACTCCTAGCCATTGGGTGAGAAGGCTCCGCTTCCCACTAGAACGTGTTCTAATAGTGCCAGCGCACGGACGTCAAGTCGACCACTGTCACGGCCGCGACGCGCCGTTGTGATCTGGAGCGGGGAGGTGAGCGATCAACAGCCGGCATGCGTATCGTTTTCCCCTTAAGCGCATCACGAAGGAGTTGTCCGCCACATGTCGTCGCCTGCACAACCCGGATCGGGTTCTGACTCACCCCGTCAGGTGATGGCCGTGGCCGTTCTCTCCGAATCCGAGCTCGGTTCCGAGGCGCAGCGCGAACGCCGCAAGCGCATCCTGGACGCCACCCTGGCCATCGCCTCAAAGGGCGGCTACGAGGCCGTCCAGATGCGGGCCGTCGCCGAGCGCGCCGATGTCGCCGTCGGGACCCTCTACCGCTACTTCCCGTCCAAGGTGCACCTGCTGGTGTCCGCGCTGGGCCGGGAGTTCGAACGTATCGACGCCAAGACCGACCGCGCCACCCTCACCGGCGGCACCCCGTACGAACGCCTGAACATCATGGTGGGACGCCTCAACCGGTCCATGCAGCGCAACCCGCTGCTCACCGAGGCCATGACCCGCGCCTTCGTCTTCGCCGACGCCTCGGCGGCCGGCGAGGTCGATCACGTCGGCAAGTTGATGGACTCCATGTTTGCCCGCGCGATGAGCGAAGGCGAGCCCACCGAGGATCAATTCCACATCGCGCGCGTCATCTCCGATGTGTGGCTGTCCAACCTGTTGGCCTGGCTGACACGGCGCGCATCGGCCACCGACGTGGCCAAACGGCTCGACCTGGCGGTCCGGCTGCTCATCGGCGACGGGGAACAACCTAAGGTGTGACCGTGCTTGATGCCGGTCTGCAGCGCGCCCTCACCGAGGCGGCGGCCACCCCGCGCCTGCTGGTCACCTCCGATTTCGACGGCACGTTATCGCCGATCGTCAACAACCCCGCAGACGCCCGGCCACTGCCCGAGGCGGCGGCAGCACTCGAAGAACTTGCCGGGCTGCCCGACACCGTCGTCGCCCTGATCTCCGGGCGGGCGCTGTCGGTGCTGCGCGAACTGTCCGGGATGTCGGATGCGGTGCAGGCGGTCGGCAGCCACGGCGCCGAGTTCGACACCGGATTCGCCCACCCGATCGACACCGCGCTGCTGACCCGAATCATCGACGAGCTCAACGTGATCGCCGCCGGGAGACCGGGCGTGACGGTGGAACCCAAGCTGGCCAGCGTGGCGCTGCATGTGCGCAACGCCTCGGAAGCCGACGGTGCGGCCGCGCTCGCGCTGGCCACCGCGGCGGCCGAGTCCTGGGATGCGCACACCACCGCGGGTAAGGCGGTGCTCGAGTTCGCGGTGATCGTCACCGACAAGGGCGAGGCCGTTGACATCCTGCGGAACCGTTGTGCGGCAACGGCAGTGGTCTTCCTCGGCGATGACGTCACCGACGAGAAGGCATTTCGGCGGATGCGCGACGGCGATATCGGCATCAAGATCGGGCCTGGTGAGACACTGGCCGGTTTCCGGGTGGACACCCCGGCAGATGTGGCGACGGTGCTGCGGTTCCTGGTCGATGCCCGATTGCCTGATCGGCAAGATTGATTGCTCTTCGGTCCATCGGCCACGCATCCTGGAGCCATGACCGATACCCCGGCACAGATGCTGTTCGACCAATGGGACGAGCGCTACCACGCTTACCTGGATCGACTACCCGCCCAACGCCCCAACCCTGCCGTCGTGTCCGAGATCACCGGCCGCTCAACGGGTTCGGCACTCGACATCGGGTGCGGCATGGGCGCCGATGCGGTCTGGCTGGCCACTCAGGGCTGGGACGTCACGGCCATCGATGCCTCCCGGGTGGCACTGGATGAAGCCGCCGCGGCGGCCGACCGGGCGGGTGTGGCGGTGACCTGGGTCCGGTCCCGCCTGGAGGATCTGGACCTGCCCGACGGCGGCTTCGATCTCGTCACCGCGCACTATCCGGCCCTGCTGCACTCGCCGGGACGGGATGCCGAACGGGCACTGCTGGCCGCGGTCGCGCCCGGCGGTCTGCTGCTGGTGGTGCATCACGCCGATATCGACGTGGAACTGGCCAAGTCACACGGATTCGATCCGGCGCTCTACCTTCTGCACGACGATGTGGTCGCCCTGTTCGGGACCGACTGGGAGGTGACCGTGGACCGCCGGCGGCAGCGCGCGGTGCCTGCGGGCCCGGACGGGCAGCACACCCATGACGATGTGCTGCTGGCGCGACGCCGGAGCTAGGCGGGTGGGCCGGAGGTGCGTCCCCGCACCACCTCGGTGCCGAGCACCTCGACGACCGGCAGACCCGAGCGCGGCGGGTTGTGCAGCAGGTCCCCGGCGCGGCGGCCCTTCTCCATGCTGGGCTGGGTGACGGTCGTCAGGCCGCGGGCCAGTGCCTCGGGCACCCCGTCGAAACCGGTCACCGTCAGCTGCCCAGGCACGAAGATGCCGTGCGCCCGTAGATAGTCCATCGCCGAGAGCGCCAACACGTCGGCGGTGCACATCAGGGCGGTGATGCGCGGGTTGGCGGCCAGCGCCACCTCGGCCGCCGCACCACCGGACTGCGGCAGATGTTCGTAGCTCTCCACCACGGTCACCGACGCCGGATCCAGTCCGGCCGCGCTCATCGCGTCGTACACCCCGTGCACCCGCTCACGCTGGACCAAAAAATGCGGGGTGTTGAGCCGCTCCGGATCGGCGACCATGGGTCTGGTGCTCTCGTGCGGCCATTCCCGACCGAGCCGCATGGTCAGCACACCGATCTCGCGATGGCCCAATCCCACAACATGTTCCGCGAGTTCACGCATGGCCGCACGATCGTCGATGCAGACCCGCGACGCGCCGGGGACATCCCCGGGCTGGTCGACGACGACGATCGGCAGATGGCGTTGCAGCAGAACCGGTAGGTAAGGGTCGTCGTCGGAGGCCGAATAGACGACGAATCCGTCGACGCCCGCGGAGAGCACCGCCGCCGAACCGTCGTCGACGCTGCGGTTGGGGCCGGCCGCCACCAGCAGCAGACCCTGCCCGGCCTCCTCACACGATTCGGCAAGCCCGGCAACAAAATCCAGGGCCGCCGGATCGCTGAACGCATAGTTGAGCGGCTCGGTGATCATCAGGCCGACCGCACCGGCCCTACGGGTACGGAGCGACCGCGCGACCGGGTCGGGGCCGGCGTAGCCCAATTCCTTTGCCGCGGCGAGCACCCGCTCGCGCAGATCGGCCGACAACTGGTCGGGCCGGTTGTAGGCATTGGAGATGGTGGTGCGCGAAACGTTGAGTTCGGCGGCCAGCGATGCCAGCGTCGCGCGCCTCCGCGGCGCCGGACTTCTGGACATGCCTGTTGAGGCTAGCGGACGACGGCGCCGATCCGGTTACCCGACCACACCGCGAGCCAGATGGCGCACGCGATGGTGACGATGACGAAGCTCGGTGGCATGTTGAACAGCGCCGACAACGCCAGGCCCGCCCACACCGAAACCAGGCTGATCACCGTGGAGATCGCCATCGCCGCCAGCGGTCGCGCGGTCAGCATGATCGCGGTCGCGGCCGGGGTGACGACCAGTGCGAACAGCAGCAAGGTGCCGACGGCCTGCACGGCCATCGTCACGGACAGGCCGAGCAGCGCCATGAAAATGACCGACAATGCCCGCACCGGAACGCCCTTGGCCTCGGCGACCTGAGCGTTCACCGAGGCGAACAGCAAGGGGCGGTACACGATGACGACGGTCGCGGCGATCACCAGCAGCAGCGCGGTGAACGTCAGCAACTGCTGGTGGGTGATGGCCAGCAGATTGCCGAACAGCACATTGGTCAGCGTCGACGAGTTCTTGGTGGCCAGCGAGTTGAAGAACAAGCCGAAGCCGGTCGCCAGCGCCAGCACCGTGCCGGTGGTGACCTCACGGTCACCGGCGCGCTTACCCATCGCCCCGATCACCAAGGCGCCGCCGATGCAGAACACGCCCAGCCCGAGCACCACGGGCAGGCCGAGCAAGGCGGCACCCGTGGCTCCGGGCAGCCCGATATGGGCCAGCGCATGCGCGGCGAACGCGGTATTGCGCACGATGATGAAGTAGCCGATCAGACCGGCGGCCAGGGCCACCAATGTCCCGCCGATCAAGGCATTGCGCATGAACGCCGACGTCAGGATCTGCCACCAGTTCTCCTGATAGCCCAGCGCCAGATACACCTGGGTACTGCCCATCTAGGTGGTCCTCATGTACATCTGCCCCTGCAGGGTGTTGGCCACCGCCACCGTGGTGCCGTAGAGGTGGGTCAGCAGATCGGCGTCGACGACCTGATCGATGGCGGCGTGATGGGCGTGCCCGTCGAGCAGGTACACCGCGCTGTCCAGTACCGAGAGCAGCGGATTGAGGTCATGGGCGACAACGAGAATGGTCACGTCGTACTCGGAGTTCAGCCGGGACAGCAGCTGCACGATCTCGTGCTGGTTGCGCAGGTCGAGCGCGGCGAGCGGTTCGTCGAGGATGAGCAGGCGCGGGCGGGACACCAGGGCGTTGGCCAGTGCGATGCGTTGACGCTGCCCGCCGGACAGCTGGGACACCCGTCGGTCGGCGAACTCGCCGGCTTCGACGGCCTCCAGCGCGTCGGTGACCCGGGCCTTGTCGGCCGCGGTGTCGCGACGCACGCCCCACCGCCGACCGGTGAGTCCCAGCATCACGGCGTCGCGCGCGCGGATCGCCTCCCCGGCGCCGGCCACATAGTCCTGCGGCACGTACCCGATGGCGTCGTTGTTGGCCCCGGGCCGCCCGCCGAGCACCTGCACCGATCCGGATGCCACCGGCAGCAGGCCGAGCACGACCTGCAGCAGCGTCGACTTGCCCGAGCCGTTGGATCCGATCACGGCCACGATGCCGCCGGCCGGGATGGCGAAGGTGCCTTCCGACCAGATCAGCCGGCCGCCACGGACGACGCTGACATCGTCGAAGACAAGCGCGTCATCGGACACCGGATTAGTTGACACCAAGAGCCTCGGCAAGAGCGGTGAGTTGATCCACCTGCCAAGCCTCGAACGTCGGCGCGCCCGGTGCCACCGTTTCGGTGACATCGACCACCGGAACACCGGCGCTCTCGGCCGCGGCGCGCAGCTGTTCGGGCACCGAGCCCTCGGTCTGGGTGTTGTAGAGCAGCACGTCCACGCCGCGATCCGACAGCAGACGCAGGAATGCGTCGAGGTCGGCCGGGGAGGGATCGGTTTCGTTCGACGAGGCGACCTGATAGCCCTGCGGGGTGCGGTTGGCCAGCCCCAGTTCGGCGGCCATGTCGTCGAACAGGCTCTCGGTGGCGGCGTAGCTCTTACCGGTGGCGCCGGCCTTGATCTGGGCGATGAGATCGCGGTAAGGCTGCAGCGCCGCGGTGAACGCGGTGTTCCGGGCGGCGAAGTATTCGCCTGCGGCCGGGGCGAGCTTGGTGAGCTCGGCGGTCACCGCGGTGGCGACGTCGGTCACCGCGACCGGGCTGTACCAGGCGTGCGGGTTGGCGTCGTCAGGATCGTGGCCCTCATGATCGTGGTCTTCGTGGTCGTGGCCCGCGTGATCGCCACCGAGGATCGCCATGGCGTCCACGACCGGTGCTTCCGGGGCGCTGTTCTCGGCCAATTTGGCCGCCCATTCGTCATAGTGGCCGCCGTTGACCACGACCAACTGGGCGCCTTCGAAGGCGGCAGCGTCCGAGGGTGCCGGTTCGAAATCGTGCGGGTCGACCGACGAGCCGGACAGCACTGTCGTCACGTTGGCGCAGGCTCCGGCGAGCGAGGACACGATCTTGCCCCACTGGTCGACGCTGACCACCACGTCGACGGGCTCGGTCGGGCAGTCCCCCTGGGCGGCGGTCGACGCCGGAGCCGGTCCGTCGTTCGTTCCGCAGGCACTCAGCGCAAAGGGGACGGCCAGCAGCAGACCCGCGGCCAGGGCGCGGGAGGACGCAAACGAGATCACGCCGATAACGATAACCGTTTGCATTAGTAAACGCCGCATCGGACAATGTCTTATTGATAATCATTATCAATAAGGAGTGTCATGACAGCCCCCGCTCTACTTCCGGTCACCGTCCTGTCCGGCTTTCTCGGTGCCGGCAAGACCACCCTGCTCAACCACATCCTCGGCAACCGCGAGGGCCGCCGCGTCGCGGTCATCGTCAATGACATGAGCGAGATCAACATCGACGCCGCCCTGATCGCCGGGCAGGGACACCTGGAACGTGATCATTCCCCGGGTCGCTTCGCTTCTGCCCTCCGAACCGACGAGAAGCTGGTCGAACTGACCAACGGTTGCATCTGCTGCACGCTGCGCGAGGATCTGGTCGAGGCGGTCGGCACGCTGGCCCGGCAGAACCGTTTCGACCAGCTGGTCATCGAGTCGACGGGGATCTCCGAGCCGATGCCGGTGGCAGCGACCTTCGACTGGGAGTTCGAGGACGGCTTCCAGCTGGGGCAGCTCGCGAAACTGGACACCATGGTGACGGTGGTGGACGCGTCCACCTTCCTCACCGAGATCGCCAGAGGCGAGGCACTGGCCGACCGCGACCTCTCCGCGGGTGAGGGCGACGCGCGCAGCATCGCCGACCTGCTGACCGACCAGGTCGAGTTCGCAGATGTGTTGCTGCTCAACAAGACCGATCTGGTGAGCCCGGCGCACCTGGGCACCGTCGAGACGCTGCTACGCCGGCTCAACCCCACCGCAAAGCTGATCAGAACTCGGCACGGTGTCGTCGAGATCGCAGAAGTACTGGGCACCGGGCTCTTCGATCCGATCGCCGCGGCGCAGTCTCCCGGCTGGGATGAGGAGATTGCCGAGGGACACACGCCGGAGACCGAGGAATACGGCATCAGCTCGATGACCTTCCGGTCCGACCGGCCGTTCCATCCGCATCGGCTCGCCGGTGCACTCGCCAAGACCACCAGGGTGTTGCGCAGCAAGGGATTCTGCTGGGTCGCGAGCCGCCCATCGATTGCCGCGATCTGGTCGCAGGCCGGACCGAACCTGGTGATCGAACCGGCCCAATACTGGTCGAACACGGACATCACGCCCGGCCAGGAGATCGTGTTCATCGGCGTCGAACTCGACCGGGACAAGGTCTACCGACTGCTGAACGGCGCGCTGCTCACCGATGACGAGATCGCCGAGGGCGAGTCGGCGTGGCTCGGTTTCTCCGATCCGCTGCCGGCCTGGGGTGTGACCCAACAGCATTCGCACTGACACAGAACCCGGCCGGGGGCGTGCCCCCGGCCGGACTGCTGTTCTGCTCAGTGGTCGTGGCCGACGGCCCCGCTCAGCTCGTTGGGCGTCTGCTCCAGCGTCACCGATTCGGTGACGGTGCCCGCCGCCAGATCCACCAGGTGGATCTGCTTGGCCGCCGGGTCGCTGACGTAGACCGCGCCCTCACGGGTGAAGACAGCAGGACCTGGCTGCTGCCAGTCGTCGGGCTCGGTCCATGGCGCAGCCACCTCGATCGACGTGACCAGGTCACCGGTCACCGGATCGAACACATGCAGCTTGCCGTCGGTACCGAGGATCAACGCCTCGGCCTGCGGGCCGCGTCCCAGTGAACGGAACCAATAGCTCACGCCCGGTGGAAGTTTCACCAGCCGCATCTTGTCGGTGGTGGTGTCGACGAGCGCGAACTGCTCGGGACGTTCCATTTCGGCATCCGCATCGACCTTCATGTCCCCCAGCACCACCGGCGAGTCTTCGTGACCCCGGGTGTTGCCGACCCGCCCGTACGGCGTGGGGCTGGCGATCTTGGTGAACTTTCCGTCGGCGAACTCCAGCACGCCGTTCTCGCAGCCCAGAATCACCACCTCGTCCGCGGCCGCGGTCTCGCCGTGCACGCCCGGACACTCCTCGCTGCGCGCGATCTCGCGGTCCCCGTCCAGCGCAACGGCGCCGACGCGGGTGTCCGGGTTGCCCAGGGTGTGCAGCAGGGTGCCGTCCGCCAGGATCACGGCCACCCCGTGATGCGCCTCGGGGGTGGTGAACTTCCGGGTTTCGGGCATACCGCCCTTTTCCAGGTCATGCGGATCGAAGGCGGTGATCTCCCCGGTGCCGTCGGCGAACAGCACGGTGTTCTCGCCGTGCGGCGTGACATGACCGGCCTCGACGGCGGGGAAGGTGTCCTCGGTCAGCTGCCCGCCCGCGGCATCGAGGATGCGGAAACCCTCGGTGGTGGTGACCAACACGTGGCCGTGGTCCCCTGCCGGGTTGACCCGCAGGAATCCCTCGAGTGGGATGTCCTGTCTCACCTCGAGCGTCTCGCCGTCGAGGATGTAGAGGCCCCCGTCGTAGGTGGCCACCAGCGGTTCGGCGATCGGCGCGCTCGAGGTCGACTCGGAACTGGCTGTGCTGTCGGCGTTCTCGGTGCTCGATGAGCACGCCGCCAGCGCGGCCGTCGCGAACGACACGGCTCCGACGCGGTAAAGCCACCGCGGATGGGACATTTTGGCTCCTTTTCTCTGCTATCGCAGACCAGTGACGATGGCGTCGGTGTTGGCGCGCATCATGTCGAGGTAGGTGGCGCCCGGCGTGCCGGGCGGGCCGAGGGATTCGCTGTAGAGCGGCACGATGCGCACCTCGACACCGGCGTCTTCGGCGAGCACCCGGGCCAGCTTCTCCGGCTGTGAGGAGTCGACGAAGATGGCCGGCACCCGGGCGGATTCGATGGCCCCGACCAGAGATTGCAGGTCCGACGGACTGGGTGCCGCCAGGGTGGTGCCGCTGGGCACGACGGCGCCGATCACGGCGAAGCCGAAGCGCTCGGCGAGGTAGCCGAGCACGTGGTGATTGGTGACGAGCTTGCGGCGCTCCGGCGCCAGGGCGCCGAAACCGTCACCCATGGACCGATCGAGGGCGCGCAGTTGTTCGCGGTAGGTGTCGGCGTTGCGGGTCACTGCCGCGGTGTCGATCCCGTCCACCTCACGGGTGATCGTCTGCTCGATGACGTCGACGGCCGTGATCATGCGTTGCGGATCGGTCCAGAAATGCGGGTCGGGCGTGCCCGCACTGTCGCCGCCGCGGTACTCGAGGGGATCGATGTGATCACCGACCGCGAGCGCGGGAACGCCTTGTGCCCGTGCGCTTTCCACGTTTCGGATGATGTTCTCTTCCAGTCCGAGTCCGTTGTGGACGATCAGTCCGGCGCTGCCCATCGCCGCGGCGTCCTGCGCGGACACCCCGAACGAATGCGGGTCGGCGTTGGGTTGCATGAGCACCCGCACGGTCGCGGCATCACCCACCACGTTGCGCACCACGTCGCCGAGAATGTTGGTGGTCACCACGATCTCGCTACCGCCGGCGCTGTCCGCACACGCGGTGAGCAGCGCCCCGAGCAGCGCGAGGACAGCCAGCAGGCGGCTCACCGGCCGGCCTCCACCATGAGACCGGGCGCCACCTCGGTGCGCAGGGTGCGGGCGACGCGCAGTCCGTCGGCATAGTCGATCTCGTACACCTCGTGGGTGGCGGCGTTGTTGACATACGCGCGATCGGAGTCCAGATCGACCACCGGCTGCGGGCCGTCGTGCGGAATGGGGCCGGGGAACAACGCGATTCGTGCCGTCTCGGTTCTGGTTCCGATGTCGAAGGCGCTGAGTGTCCCGTCGCGGTGCAGCACCAGTACGGTCCCGTCGCCGGCGGTGTTGGTCGCCACCGCGTCCGGGACCGGGATCAGCGTCCAGGATCGCTGACGGCTGTCGAGTACCCAGACGTTCCCGGCGGCCAGTCCCGCGAACACGTCGGCCCGGTCGCGGTGCTCCATGCTCGCCGGACGTTGGGACGGTGCGTCGGCCGGATACGGGGCCGCCGTCACCGTCAGATCCTTGTCACCTCCGGTGACCCGGACGGCGCCGGTCTCGCATCCGAACACCACGGCCCGCCTGCTGGTCATCACCCAGGAGGGCTGCGGGCAGTCTCCCGCCAACTCGGAGGTGCCGGCGTCGTCGGTGACCTGCAGGCGGCCGCCGGAGGTGACCGTCACCAGCCTGCTGCCGTACGGCGCGGCCGCGGCCACATCCGGCGGGACGGTGAGTTCGGACGGTGCGACGGACTTCTGCCCGAGGCGTTCCCGGTCGATCAGTTCGGTTGTCCCCGAGGGTGAACGGAGCGCCACGATGGAATTGCTCGCGCTGACCGAGGCCGCCGACACATCGAGCGTCGCGGCCTCGGCCGCAGTGCCGGAAAAGTAGTGGTAGTGGTCTCCGTGGTCGAAGGTCCACGCCCCGGCATCGACGACAGTGGTGCCGCTGCGGGTCTGCAGGTAGGCGAACCGTCCATCACCCTCCAGTCCGGTCACCGGTCCGTGGGTGCCGACCGGGGTCTCGACCTCGTCGACCGCGTCGTACACCGAGGTGGCACCGGTCACGGGGTCGACGAGCACCAGCTTCGTCAGGGGCCCGTCGGCCTCGCGGGCGCCGTCCTCGACGGCAACCTCGTCGCCCGTACCGGCAGCCGGCGCCGGCGTCGGCGCGGTGGCGCATCCGGCCACCGCGCAGGAAACCACCGCCACCGCCGCGGCCTTCGTCCACCGGATGCGCAGCTGGGCCAACAGCGCCGACACGAAGAACAGCAGCACCGCGACACCGGCGATCGTCGCGCCACCCGCCGTACCGGCATGCCAGGAGATCAGCAGGCCGACGTACACCGCGAGTGACCCGATGACGGCCGACAGCGCCATGACACGGGGTATCGAGGTGGCCCATGCCAGCGCCGCGGCCGGCGGAGCGACCAGCAGACCGAGCACCAGCAGGGTCCCGACCACGTGGAACGACGCAACCATGGCCACTGCCATCAGGACCGTGAGCGCCGGGATCGCCAGCTGCGGACGCAGACCGAGGGTGGCGGCCTTACGTGGATCGAAGGTCACCGCGACAAAGGCACGGTGCCCCGCGACCACGGCACCCAGTGTCAGCAGCAGCGCGACGCCGAGCACCGCGAGATCGGTGGTGCGCACCGCGAAGACATCCCCGAACAGGAAACCGGTGAGGTCGACGGCGAAGCTCTGGGACCGGGACACCACGATGACCCCGAGCGCGAGCATGCCCACCAGCAACAGTCCGATGCTGGTATCGGCGGACAGCTTCGAGGATCTGCCGATCGCGGCGACACCGAAGGCCATGATCAGGGCGGCGGCCAGGCCACCGGCCATCAGGCTGCCACCCAGCAGAGCGGCGACGGCGACACCCGGGAGCATGCCGTGGGTCATGGCTTCACCCAGGAAGACACTGCGCCGCAACAACACCCAGCAGCCGACCAGAGAGCACAGACAGGCGGCGGTCACCCCGGCCACCAAGGCTCGAAGGACCAGGTCCGCCTGGAAGGGGTCGATGAGCCAGGACGTCATGCCGTAGAGTCTTATCAGTAATGAAACTCATTTTCAATAAGGTGACTCGGGTCACCGACGCCATCGAGGTGTCCGGGATCGACTTCGGCTTTTCCGGCACAACGGTTTTCCGTGGGCTGACGCTGTCGATCGCCTCGGGCGCCGTCACCGCCGTCGTGGGTTCCAATGGCTGTGGGAAGTCGACGCTGCTCGGACTACTGGCCGGTGTGCATCACCCCGACGCCGGCACCGTCGCCCCCGGTACGCGCAATATCGCGTTCGCCGTGCAGCGCAGCGCGGTCACCGATTCATTCCCCTTGACCGCGGCGCAGGCCGTCATGATGGGGCGGTGGCGCCACCTCGGCCTGCTGCGCCGGCCCGCAGCCGACGACCGTGCCGTCGTCGAATTCTGGCTGACCGAACTCGGACTCGCCGATCTGCGTCACCGCACGCTCGGCGAACTCTCCGGCGGCCAACGGCAACGCGTCCTGCTGGCTCAGGCCTTCGCGCAGGAGGCCCCGCTGTTACTGCTCGATGAGCCGACCACCGGGCTGGACGCCGCATCGGCGGCCATGGTGATCGGGCATCTGAGAAGGCTGGCGGCCCACGGCACCACGGTGGTGGCCGCCACTCACGACAACGCGCTGATCGATTCCGCCGAGCACCGGATCGACCTCGACGAGCATCGACGCGCACTAGGCTAGAAAACCGTGACTGTCGATCTCAATGCCGACCTCGGCGAGGGTTTCGGGGTGTGGACCCTCGGCGACGACGACGCCATGCTCGACATCGTCACCTCGGCCAACGTGGCCTGTGGTTTCCACGCCGGCGATCCGGCGGGGCTGCTGCGGGTCTGCCGGGCCGCGGCCCAGCGCGGCGTGCGCATCGGTGCACAGGTCAGCTATCGCGATCTGGCCGGGTTCGGCAGACGCTTCATCGATGTGGATCCCGACGAGCTGACCGCCGAGGTGATCTACCAGATCGGTGCGCTGTCCGCGATCGCCACCGCTGCGGGGTCATCGGTGACCTACGTCAAACCACATGGGGCGCTTTACAACTCGATCGTCACCAATGAGCCGCAGGCTCGCGCCGTCGCGGCGGCCGTGCACGCGGTGGACCCCGGGCTGCCGGTGCTCGGGCTGGCGGGCTCGGTGTTCTTCGGCGCTGCAAGAGAATTCGGTCTGCGTACCGTGGCCGAGGCCTTCGCCGACCGCGCCTACCGGCCCGACGGGCAATTGGTGTCCCGCCGCGAACCGGGCGCGGTACTGCGCGACGCCGAGCAGATCGCGGTCCGGGTGCTGAGCATGGTCACCGAGGGCCGGGTCACCGCGCAGGACGGCACCGAGATACCGATCAGCGTGGAATCGGTGTGCGTGCACGGGGACTCGCCCGGGGCCGTGCAGATCGCCGAGGCGGTCCGGACACGGCTTTCCGAGCACGGGATGACGCCCGCGCCGTTCAGCTAGCGGCGGCGTCCCGGTTGGCGCCGCCGACGACACTGGCCAGCAATCCGGGCAGGGCCGACTCGACCTCGTCGAGACGCAGCTTCTGATAGGTCAACCCGTCGATCACCATGCGCTCGGTGATGCCGGCCTCACGCAGAATCTTGAAATGGTGGGTGGCGGTGGATTTGTTGATGCCGTCGTAGAGCACCCCGCACTGCAGTGGCGTCCCGGCGTTGTAGAGGCGACGGACGACCTCCAGACGCACCGGGTCGTGGATCGCCGCCAGCACCCTCTGCACCGGACCCACCGCATGCACCGGGTACTCGGTGACCAGCGCATTGTTCGGCATCGGAATAACCTCGGTCATATTCGGTTTGATGTCTGTCAAACCCAGCGTAGCCTGGATCCAGTTCGATGTCCGTCAAACCAGCCGAGGAGGTTGCCTGCGATGGTGGCATTCGACCCTGCGACCAGCCCGGTGCAACGCTGGGCCTACCCCCTCGTACTCGTACTGAGCGGCGTCGCACTGGGCGTCTCCGGACTGCCCGCCCCGCTGTACGGGATCTATGAGGCGAACTGGCATCTGTCTCCGCTGGCCACCACCATCGTCTTCGCGGTGTACGCGCTGGCGGCCCTGGCGGCGGTGCTGGTGTCGGGCAAGATCTCCGATGTCGTCGGCCGCAAGCCGGTCCTGATCGGGGCGCTGGTGGCGCTGCTGATCGGGCTCGGGGTGTTCCTGATCGCGGACAGCATGGCGATGCTGCTGCTGGCCCGCACCATCCACGGCGCCGCGGTCGGCTCCATCGTCGTCGCCGGCGCGGCGGCACTGCTGGACCTGCGCCCGAACCACGGGGTGCGCACCGGCCAGCTCAGTGGCGTCAGCTTCAACATCGGCATGACAGTCGCGATCATCGGTTCGGCGCTGCTGGCCCAGTACGCACCGCATCCGCTGCGCACACCGTATGCCGTTGTCGCGGTCATCTGCCTGGTCATCGGCGTCGGGCTGCTGGCACTCGACGAGCCACACACCGCGCGCACCCAGGGTCCCATCCGGCTGGCCAAACCGGCTGTGCCCGCGGAGATCCGCGCCGACTTCTGGTTCTCGGCCCTGGGCGCCATGGCGTCCTGGTCGGTGCTCGGTGTGCTGCTCTCGCTGTACCCGTCACTGGCCGCCCAGCAGACGCACATCGACAATCTCGTCTTCGGCGGTGCGGTGGTCGCCACCACCGCGTTCGCCGCCGCCATGGCCCAGCTCGCCGCCACCCGGCTGCCGGCCAGGTACTCGGCGATCATCGGTGACGTCGGGATGGCCGTGTCGCTGCTGCTGACGATCCCGGTCCTGCTGACCCACCGCTGGGAGCTGGTGTTCGTGGCCGCGGTGCTGCTCGGCGCGACATTCGGACTGGGATTCGGCGGCTCGCTGCGCCACCTCTCCGATGTGGTGCCCGCGACGCGGCGCGGCGAGACGATGTCGGCGTTCTACCTGCTGGCCTACACCGCGATGGCCGTCCCGACCCTGATTGCCGGCTGGGCCGCCACCCGGTGGGATCTGGCCTCGGTGTTCCCGTGGTTTGCCGGTGCCGTCGCCGCGGCCTGCCTCGGCGCGGCCGCCGCGGGGCTGCGTAGCACCAGGGCGGCCCGGGGTCTCTAGGCTGACGGCGTGACCGATCACGCGTTCAGCGCCGCCGAACGCCGGGCCGTCTACCGGACCATCGCCGAACGCCGGGACATTCGCCGATTCGTGCCGGGCGCCACGGTGGACGAGGACGTCCTGGCCCGGCTGTTGCAGGCGGCGCATGCCGCCCCGAGTGTGGGACTGATGCAGCCGTGGCGCTTCATCCGCATCAGCGACGCGAACCTGCGCACCGCCATGCACGATCTGGTCGACGAGGAACGCAAGCACACCGCCGAAGCGTTGGGCACCCGGGGTGACGAATTCCTGGAACTGAAGGTCGAGGGCATCCTGGAGTGCGCCGAACTGCTGGTGGTCGCGCTGCGCGATGACCGGCAACGGCACGTGTTCGGGCGCCGGACCATGCCGCAGATGGACCTGGCATCGGTGTCCTGTGCGATCCAGAACATGTGGCTGGCCGCCCGTGCCGAAGGCCTCGGCATGGGCTGGGTGTCGATCTTCGAACCCGCCCTCCTTGCCGACCTGCTCGGCATGCCCGAAGGCGCCGAGCCCGTCGCGATCCTGTGTCTGGGCCCGGTGCCGGAGTTCCCGGACCGCCCGGCCCTGGAGATCGACGACTGGACCCACGGCCGGCCGCTGTCCGAGTTCGTCGCCGAGAACAGCTGGACGGCAACGTCTTCAGAGGATCTGGCGGATCGCTAGGGACCACCGTAAGGCAGCAACGCCATCTCTCGGGCGTTCTTGATCGCAATCGCGACCCGGCGCTGTTGTTGCGGAGTGAGCCCGGTGACCCGCCGGGAACGGATCTTGCCGCGTTCGGAGATGAACGTCCGCAGCAGCGAGACGTCCTTGTAGTCGACCTCGGTGACGCCGAGCGCCTTGAGCTTGTTCTGCCGCGGCCGCTTGATCTCCTCCGGTGCGGGTCTGCGCTTCTTCGGCGCGCGGGGTGCCATCACCAACTCGCTTTCTTGATGCCGGGAAGCTCACCTCGGTGCGCCATCTCACGCATGCGCACCCGGGACAGCCCGAACTTGCGCAGGTGCCCACGCGGCCGGCCGTCGACGGCGTCGCGGTTACGCAACCGGACCGCACTGGCGTCGCGCGGCATCCGCGCAAGCTCGGCTTGCGCCGACATACGTTGTGTTGCATCGGCATCCGGCCTGCGGATCAGGTCTTTGAGCTCGGCGCGCCGCTCGGCGTAGCGCGCCACAATGGCACGGCGACGCTCATCGGCGACGATCTTCGACTTCTTGGCCATCAGCGTTCTTCCTTGAAATCGACATGCCTGCGCAGCACCGGGTCGTACTTCTTCAACACCAGGCGATCCGGATCGTTGCGCCGGTTCTTGCGGGTGACGTAGGTATATCCGGTGCCGGCAGTGCTTTTCAGCTTCACTATCGGCCGGATGTCATTACTCTTGCCCATCAGATCTTCTGCCCTTCCCTGCGCAGCCGACCGACGACCGCCTCGATGCCGTCCCGGTCGATGACCTTCATGCCCTTGGTGCTGACCCGCAGCCGGATACGCCGGCCCTCCGAGGGCAGGTAATAGGTCTTGACCTGAATATTCGGGTTCCACCGGCGACGGGTGCGCCGATTCGAATGTGACACCCGGTTACCGAAACCCGGTGCGCGCCCGGTGACCTGGCAGTGCGCAGACATCGGCGGCTCCTCATACATGCTCACTCGTTAATGAAAACGATTTTCGACAAGCTGACCGACACACGGTAACGTACGAATCGACTTAATGACAATCGTTACCGATAAGGGTGTGATGAGATGCGGACGCCAGTTGTACTGGTAGCCGGGCAGGGTGCCGGGACCGATGTCGCCGACGTGCTGATCCGCACGCCGGGGACCGCAGTGGTCGGATACGCGGCCGAAGGACACGTCGTGATCCGGCGGGTCAGCGGTATGCGGGACACCAAGCTGGTGATCACCCAGTGGCCGCTGGAGATCGCCAACTGCTGTGTCACCTGCACCATCCGCAACGACCTGCTGATCCTGCTGCGCCAACTGCACCGGCGCAGCGACGTGCATCGCATCGTCGTGCACTTGATGGAATGGCTTGACCCGGAAGCGATCTGCACGGCCATCAACGACACACCCGTGCAGCTGGGGCCGGGCTATATCGATGGCCCGGCCGGTCGTGACGTCGAGATCCAGGCGGTCGTGACCTGTGTCGACACCGGGGTGTGGCTCAGCCAGGCGCTCGGCGACGACGAGCTCGACGCTTCCCGCACCGTGGCCCAGGCGGTGGTCGGCCAGGCCGAGTTCGCCGACGTGCTGGTTTTGACCGAGGCCGACCGGGCCACCCTGGCCGTGCTGCGCAGACTGGCGCCGCGGGCCCGGATCACCGTCGGACTGCAGCATGTCACCACGGCGTTGAAGCATCTCGATGCGCAGTCACGCCGCGGCCGTTCCGACGACCCGCACGATTCGCTGCTGGCCGGGCAACCCCCGCTGCAACCGGACGGCGAGGTCGAGCTGCTGGAATTCAACGCGCGCAGGCCATTTCATCCCGAGCGCCTGCACCACGCCATCGACGCGCTGCTCGACGGCGTGGTGCGGGTGCGCGGACGGGCCTGGCTGGCCAGTCAACCCGACACCGTGGTGTGGATCGAATCGGCGGGTGGCGGTCTCGGCGTCGGCGATGCCGGACGCTGGCTGGCGGGCATGGCCGAACGCGACCGCGCCTACGTCGACCCGGAGCGCACTGCCATGGCCGCCTCGCACTGGGACGAACGGTTCGGCGACCGGCACATCGCCCTGACCGTCCTGGTCTGCGGGGCGAACCCGGAGTTCATCACGGCTGCTCTGAACACAGCACTGCTCACCGATGCCGAACTGGACCGCCCGGGAGACTGGGCCTCCTACCCCGACCCGTTCGGGGAGTGGCACGAAGATCCCTGCGCCGAGCTGTCCCACGACCTGGCCGACGAACACATCATGTTGAACGGAGAAGAATGAAACCCGATATCCACCCCGACTACCACCCGGTGGTCTTCCAGGACGCCGGCACCGGCAAGACGTTCCTGATCCGGTCGACGGTCACCAGCGACCGCACCATCGACTATCAGGGCGTCACCTACCCGCTGGTCGTCGTCGATGTCACCGCGGACTCTCATCCGTTCTGGACCGGCACCAACCGCCACCTCGATACGGCCGGACAGGTGGAGAAGTTCCGCCGCCGGTACGGGACCCAGTAGCGCAGGGGTCCGCCAGCTTCGGGCAATAGGCTCTGGGGCATGCGCCTGAAAGCCGGCCGGCCCGATATCGACGACTACGCGCGGTACTTCGACCTGCCGCCGGCCGGCCCGGCCGCGGCGCCGACGGTGACCTGGGCCGGTGTCACCACCCTGCTGATCTCCGATGGGACATCGGCGGTGTTGACCGACGGCTTCTTCAGCAGGCCTTCGCTGCTGCAGGTCGGGCTGGGCCGGATCGCGCCCTCGGAGCCCCGCATCGACGGTTGTCTCGGCCGGCTCGGAGTGCGCACCCTCGATGCGGTGCTCCCGGTGCACACCCACTTCGACCACGCCATGGACTCGGCGGTGGTGGCGCAGCGGACCGGTGCGACACTCGTCGGCGGCGCCTCGGCGGCGCACGTCGGGCACCGGTTGCCCGCCGACCGCGTCGTGGTGGCCACCCCGGGTGAGCCGATGCGCCTCGGCGCCTTCGACGTCACCCTGATCGTCGGCGACCACTGCCCACCGGACCGGTTTCCCGGCGTGATCGACGCGCCGGTCGACCCCCCGGTGCGGGCCTCGGTCTACCGGTGCGGTGAAGCGTGGTCGACGATGGTGGCGCACCGGCCCAGCGGACGCCGGATGCTGGTGGTCGGCAGCGCCGGCTTCGTTGCGGGTGCGCTGGTCGGTCAGCGCGCCGAGGTGGTGTATCTGGGCATCGGGCAACTGGGCCTGCAGCCCGAGCGCTACCTGCTGGACTACTGGGCCGAGACGGTCCGCACCGTCGGCGCGCGTCGCGTGGTGCTGATCCACTGGGACGACTTCTTCCGGCCGCTGGACCGCCCGCTGCGTGCGCTGCCGTTCGCGGCCGACGATCTGGACGCGTCGATGCGGACGCTGTCCGCGCTGGCCGCCGAGGACGGTGTCGAGCTGCATCTGCCGACGCTGTGGCAGCCGACGGATCCATGGCGCTGATTCTCTCCGTCGCCGCGCTCGCCGCGGTCCTCGGGTTCGCGCTGCTGTGCCCTCGCTTTCAGGCCGTGGTGGCGGTGGCCGCGGCGGCAGCTGTCATCGTGACCGGCGCGGTGTCCTGGGATGCGGCGGTCGCCGAGGTGTCCGAGCTCGCGCCGGTGGTCGGATTCCTGGCCGCCATCCTGGTGCTGGCGCGGCTCTGCGCTGACGTAGGGTTGTTCCACGCGGCGGGGGTGTTCATGGCGCGGGTCACCTCCAGCGGCCAGAACCGTTTACTCGCCTCGGTATTCGGTATCTCGGCGGCGGTCACCGCGGTGCTGAGCCTGGACGCGACCGTGGTGCTGCTGACACCGGTGGTGCTCGCCACCGCACGCACCCTGTCCGTGCCGGCCCGCCCGCACGCCTATGCCACGGCGCATCTGTCCAACACCGCGTCGCTGCTGCTGCCGGTGTCCAACCTGACCAACCTGCTGGCCTTCAGCGCGGCCGGTCTGACGTTCCTACATTTCGCCGCCACCATGGCGCTGCCCTGGCTGGCCGCGATCCTGGTCGAGTTCGTGCTGCTGCGTTGGATCTTCGCCAAAGACCTGGCCGTCGAACCACACCACACCGCACCCGACGAGCCGCTGTCCGTGCCGGTCTTCGCGCTCGCGGTGGTGTTCCTGACCCTCGCCGGATTCGCGGTCACGTCGGCGCTCGGACTGTCACCGGCCTGGGCCGCGCTGGCCGGTGCACTGGTGCTCGGCGTGCGCAGCCTGGTCCAGAAGCACAGCACGGTGTCCGGAATCTTTGCCGCGCTGGACCTTCCGTTCCTGGCATTCGTGCTGTGCCTGGGCGTCGTGGTCGCCGCCGTGATGAGCAACGGTCTCGAAACCGCGATGCATCGCCTCATCCCCGACGGCCAGGGCCTGCTCGCGCTGCTGGGTATCGCCGCGGTGGCGGCGCTGCTGTCCAATGTCGTCAACAATCTGCCCGCGGTACTGGTGATGCTGCCGCTGGTGACGCCGGTGGGACCCGCCGCGGTGCTGGCGGTACTGATCGGGGTTAACATCGGGCCGAACCTCACCTACCCCGGATCGCTGGCAAACCTGTTGTGGCGCGGCGTCGTCCACCGCGACGGGATGCCTGCGCGGTTCACCGAGTTCAGCAGGGTCGGGCTGTGCACCACTCCGCTCACGCTGATCGTGGCGGTGGTGTGCCTGTGGGTGGTCACCCGGTCGGGCTGACTCAGGACTGCAGGCGGGCGCGGACGGCGGCCAGCCGGTCTTCGAGTTCGGACTCGGTGATGACACCACGCACGAGCAGCGAATGCGCAAGTGCCATCAACTGGTTCTCCGGGTACGGCAGTCCGGCATACAGGGTGGCGACCAGCTCATCCTCCTCGTCGCGGCGCTCCTTGAACGTCGGCACATCGGCGCTGCACGAGGCCGCGTCGAGGGCATCGCACAGCCCGTCCAGGCTGGTCTTCCACGGCGGTACCGGGTTGTCCACCCCGTGCTTGGCCGCCATCCGCGGCCACACCTGATCGCGTTCGACGATCTGCTGCAGCGGGGCGATCGGCGTGTTCACGGCCGGTCCGGGATGGGGTGGACGGCCGGACGGGTGTCGGTGATGACATTGGTGGTCACGCCCGCCTTGGGTAACGCAACCCCGATCAGGGAATCACGCGTGACGGTCTCGGCCAGTTGGTCCTCGGACCAGCCCTCGGTTCCCTCCGGCCGCATCGGCATGACCATGAAGCGATGCTTCTGGTTCGAGTCCTGCACCCGTACCTCGATGTCATCGGACAGGTAGAGGCCGAACTCGGCAAGTACCTGCCGGGGCCAACGAACCAGTCTGCGACGGTAGTTCGGTGTGCGGTACCACTCCGGCGAGTTGCCGAGGATCGGCCTGGGGTAGCACGAACACAACGCACAGACGATCACGTGGTGCAGGTTCGGGGTGTCCGCAAGGATCTGGAAGGCGGTGAAATCACTGGGTGTGCCGAAACCGGTGGGCTCCATCCAGTCGACACCGACCTCCTTGCTGGCCGACATCGGCTCGGACAGCGCAAGCGCCTTGAACTCCGGATCGAGCCAGGCCCGTGCGACCAGGTGCGCGGCGGGTGTCGGCCCGATCTGTTCGGCGAACTCGGTGAAGTGGCGGTGCTCGGCCGCGGTGAAGATGCCCTTCTCGATGCACAGTTCGCGCAGCGCGACTTCCAGCACCTCGAAGTCGGTGATCTCGTCGACCATCGGCGCGACCGTCCGCTCGTGGTCGTGGTCGTGGTCGTGGCCGTGTCCGGTCATGGGAGAACCCTTCTCACTGAGATCAACTGGCGGCCCGGAGCCAATGCTCGGGGATCTCGGTCTGCAAGGTGTCGGTGGTGGTGCCGGTATAGCCGTGCCACAGCTGGGACATGTTGAACCGCACCACGTAGAACCATTCCGGCGGTGCGTCGGGGCGGTCCCAGGTCTCGTCCTCGGCGGCCGGGCTCTCATAGGCCACCGCCGCGATCTCGCCGGTGGCGCCGCGCACGTACTCCGGTGTGCGGGTGTAGAACAGCACCGGCAGCTCGTCGCGGACCACCACCAGGTCACCGACCCCGAACGCGGGAGTCCCCGCCTGCCCGGCGTACACCTGCGGATCACCCTTGCCGACCGCATGCAGGTGATGAGTGTTGCGCCTGACCCCCGATCCGTCGCCTTCGTACCTGGGCCGGGCCTCGATCGCGCGGCCGTCGAGGCCGCCGGCGTAGCGGGCCTTGACCTCGGCCATCCGCTCGGTGAGTTCAGTGAGCCCGATGTGGTGCTTTTCCACCAGGATCCGCGCCACCGACAACAACCAGCGTCCGTAGTACGGGAGTCCCAGGTATTCGGCGCGGCCGACGTCGACGTTGCCGATCCGGCGCCGCTCCTCGGACAGCCAGATGCCGCGCCAGGCCAGCACCTCGCAGATCACGTAGGTCAGTTCCTCCCACGCCTCGTACTGCTTGTTCTCGTACTTCATCGGGGCGTCCGGTTCGCCACCGACGTCGTGCACCGGCTTCAGGTAGGCGGCGATGCGCTCGTGGTCGAGCAGATCGGGTGTCGGGGCGTCGGGCAGCTCGGGGTAGGACGACTTGAGCCGGGCGACGAGTTCCAGCTGGGCGGCGCGCTGCGCGGGAGTACTCATGGGCGCTTCCTCGGACTCCACTGGGATGGGTCCGTCGACCATAACGTGCAGGTGGTGTCCGCGCGGGAAGAACGCGGTAACCGGGTTTGCTAGCTGCGGCGCTGCCGGGCGATCTCGGCGAGCACCACACCGGCGGCCACCGAGGCGTTCAGCGATTCGGTGGGACCGGCCATCGGGATCGAGACGATGACGTCGCAGTTCTCCCGCACCAACCGGGACAGGCCCTTGCCCTCCGAGCCCACCACGACCACCATCGGCCCGGAGGCATCCAGTTCGTCGAGTTCGGTGTCGCCCTTGGCGTCCAGGCCGACGACCTGCAGGCCGGCGTCCGACCAGCTGTTCAGGGTGCGGTTCAGGTTTGTCGCGCGCGATACCGGAAGGCGTGCTGCCGCACCGGCACTCGTCCGCCAGGCGACCGCGGTGACCGATGCCGAACGCCGCTGCGGGATGACCACACCGTGGCCGCCGAATGCCGCGACCGAGCGCACGATGGCGCCGAGGTTGCGCGGATCGGAGATGTTGTCCAGCGCCACCAGCAGGGCGGGGACGCTGTCGCGCTGGGCGGCCTTGAGCAGGTCATCGGGATGGGTGTACGAGTAGGGCGGCACCTGCAGCGCCAGGCCCTGGTGCAGCCCGTTGCTGGCGATCCGGTCCAGGTCGTGCTTCTGGACCTCCAGGATCGAGATACCGGAATCCGCTGCGCGTTGCACGGATTCGGTGATCCGCTCATCGGCGTCGACCCCGAGCATCACCCACAGTGCGGTGGCGGGCACACCGGCGCGCAGGCATTCCACCACCGGGTTGCGCCCGAGGACGACCTCGGTCTCGTCGGTCTTGCGGTGCCGGCCCTGGGCGGCGCGTGCGGCCTTGGCCGCCTTCTTGGCGGCCGGATGGTGCGGCCTGTCCTTGGCCGCCGGCGTCGCCTTCTTGCCTTCCAGGCCGCGTCTGCGGACGCCGCCGGACCCTACGACCGGGCCCTTCTTGGTGCCTTCTTTGCGAATGGCGCCGCGGCGCTGTGAGTTTCCGGCCATTGCTAATTCTCCCCTTCGGTCAGCGACCACTGGGGTCCGTCTGCGGTGTCGGTGACCTCGATGCCTGCCTCTTTGAGCCGGTCCCGGATGGCGTCTGCGGCAGCCCAGTCACGTTTCTCACGCGCCTCGGCGCGGCCGGCAAGTGCCCAGTGCACCAACACATCCACCGCCGCCATCGCGGCCGATGTCTCGTCCCGGGTCTCCCAGCGCTCATCGAGGGGGTCACATCCCAGGATGCCCATCATGGCCCGGATCGACCGTGCCGCTGCCATCGCGCCCTCGTGGTCACCGGCGTCGAGCGCACGGTTGCCTTCGGCGCGCGCGGTGTGCACCTCGGCCAGCGCGATCGGCACGGACAGATCGTCATCGAGAGCCGCGGCGAACTTGTCGGTCCAGGTCCCGGGTTCCACCGTGCCGACCCGGTTACGCACCCGGTGCAGGAACTCCTCGATACCGCTGTAGGCCTTGGCCGCGTCGGTCAGCGCGTTCTCGGAGAACTCCAGCATCGACCGGTAGTGCGCGCTGCCCAGGTAGTAGCGCAGCTCGGCGGCCCGAACCCGTTGCAGCACAGCGGGAATCGCCAAGACATTGCCCAGCGACTTACTCATCTTCTCGCCACCCATGGTGACCCAGCCGTTGTGCAACCAGTACCGGGCGAAACCGTCGCCGGCGGCCTCGGCCTGGGCGATCTCGTTCTCGTGGTGCGGGAACACCAGATCCATGCCGCCGGCGTGGATGTCGAACTCCGCTCCCAGGTAGGCCTCGCACATGGCCACACATTCGGTGTGCCAGCCCGGGCGCCCGGGTCCCCACGGTGTCGGCCACGACGGTTCGCCGGGCTTCGCGCCCTTCCACAGGGTGAAGTCGCGCGGATCGCGTTTACCGGTCGCGGCGCCTTCGCCCTGGTGCACATCGTCGATTCGGTGCCCGGAGAGCTTGCCGTATTCGGGCAGGCTGAGCACATCGAAGTAGACGTCGCCGCCGCCCTCATAGGCGTGGCCACGCTGGATCATCCGCTCGATGAGTTCGACCATCTGGGTGATGTGCCCGGTGGCGCGCGGCTCCACCGAGGGGGGCAGCACGCCCAGCGCCTCGTAGGCGGCCGTGAAGGCGCGCTCGTAGGTCGCGGCCCACTCCCACCACGGGCGGCGCGCATCGGCGGCCTTGTTGAGAATCTTGTCGTCGATATCGGTGACGTTGCGGACGAAGGCGACGTCGAAGCCCTTGGCGGTCAACCACCGCCGCAGTACATCGAAAGCCACACCGCTGCGCACATGCCCGATATGAGGCTGCCCCTGAACGGTGGCACCGCACAGATAGATCGAGGCGTGGCCGGGGCGCAACGGCACGAAGTCACGAACGGCTCCCGCCATCGTGTCGTAAAGCCGCAGTCCAGTCACGACGTGCCAGCTTACCGGCCTTCCGGCGTCAGCCGCACCAGCCTGGTGGCGTTACTGTTCCGGACCGACCACAAGGGCAGTCGCGATGGCCGCCAAACCCTCACCGCGACCGGTCAGGCCGAGTCCGTCGGTGGTGGTGGCCGACACCGAAACCGGCGCGCCGAGCAGTTCTGAGAGCAGGGTCTGGGCTTCGGTGCGGCGCGGCCCGATCTTGGGCCGGTTGCCGATCACCTGAACGGCGGCGTTGCTCACCCGGAAACCCTCGGTCGTCAGCAGACCGTGCACATGGCGGAGCATGTCTGCGCCGCCGACACCGCGCCACTGGGGTTGATCGGTGCCGAACACGACACCGAGATCGCCGAGGCCGGCTGCGCTCAGCAGCGCATCGCACAACGCATGAGCGGCAACATCACCGTCAGAATGACCGGCGCAGCCGTCAGCCTCGTCGAACTTCAGGCACAGCAACCAACACGGTCGCCCAGCCTCGATGGGATGAACGTCGGTTCCGAGACCGACGCGCAGATCCGTCACATCGTCGCTTCGTGACGGCTAGGACGCGGCCGCGAGCGCCTCTTCGAGAATGATCTCGGCCTTGGCGTCAACGGTGTTCTCGGCGAGCGCGAGCTCACCGACGAGGATCTGACGAGCCTTGGCGAGCATGCGCTTCTCGCCTGCGGACAGGCCGCGCTCCTGATCGCGACGCCACAGGTCGCGAACGACCTCGGCGACCTTGTTCACGTCACCGGAGGCAAGCTTCTCCAGATTCGCCTTGTACCGGCGCGACCAGTTGGTCGGCTCTTCGGTGTGCGGTGCGCGCAGCACCTGGAAGACCTTGTCCAGGCCCTCCTGCCCGACCACATCACGCACACCCACGTACTCGGCGTTGTCAGCGGGAACACGAACAGTGAGATCTCCCTGGGACACCTTCAGGACGAGATACTCTCGCTGCTCGCCCTTGATGGTCCGGGTTTCGATCGCCTCGATTAACGCAGCACCGTGGTGTGGATAGACAACGGTGTCTCCGACCTTGAAAATCATCAGTTTCGAGCCCCTTTCACACCTCAATGTTAGCACGAGGGCCGGACAGACGCGGAACAACAATGCAGGTCAGGGGCACTGAGACCAAAGACTAGGGGTTGACACCGGGGAGGATACATGCACGTGGACGGCTGTCCGGGCGCCCAGTTCGGACCTCGTCGCGGCGCTGGGAAGCCCTCGGCTACCGCGCCGGATCACCACCTACTACAGTGCATAGTCGAATCAGTTCGGTTGAGCAGGAGGCTCCAGTGGTCGCAGTGAACCGCTCCAACGTGCGCGCGTCCCGACTGGCCGCCGGCGCCCTGATCGCCGGCCTCGCCCTCAGCGGCTGCAGCGCCGGCCAGGTGTCCCAGACCGCGGTTCAGGAACCCGCCGTCAACGGCACCGTCGACGCCGTGGGCAACATCGCGTTGCGCAACGTTTTCCTGCGTGCGCCGCAGACCAGCGACTACGTGCAGCCCGGCACCGAGGCCGAACTCATCTTCGCGGCGGCCAACAACTCGGCCGATGTGGACGACAAGCTGGTGTCGATCACCTCCGACATCGGCTCGGTGACGCTGACCGGCGACGCCGAGATCCCGGCCAACGGCCTGCTGCTGGTCGGCAACCCCGACGGCCATGACGCACTCGGCATGGTGGAGCGCGAGGACGAGGTCCAGGCGCAGGTCACGCTGACCGAACCGATCTCCAACGGCCTCACCTACGACTTCACCTTCACCTTCGAGAAGGCCGGCGCCAGCACGTTCACCGTGCCGATCTCGGCAGGCGAGGTCGCGCGCCGCGACGGCGAACCCGTCGTCGGGGGCGGCGGCGGACACGGCGAAAGCGGCGGGCACTGAATCTGACGTTCTGTCAGGGGTGACGGCTACCGTCACGGTGTGGCTTCGAAAGTACGTTCGCAATACCGGTGTTCCGACTGCAGTCATGTCATGCCCAAATGGGTCGGGCGCTGCCCGGACTGTGGCACCTGGGGAACCGTCAACGAAGTCGCCGCACTCACCGCGCTGAACGGCAGTTCGACCCGGCGCGCCGTCGCGCCGTCCTCACCCGCGGTGCCGATCACCACCATCGATCCCGGTGTCACCAGGCACTTTCCCACCGGCGTGAGCGAACTCGACCGGGTGCTCGGTGGCGGACTGGTGCCCGGGTCGGTGACCCTGCTGGCCGGTGATCCGGGGGTGGGCAAGTCGACGCTGTTGCTGGAGGTGGCGCACCGCTGGGCCAGTGGGGGCCGGCGCGCGCTCTACCTGTCCGGCGAGGAGTCGGCGGGGCAGATCCGGTTGCGCGCCGAACGCACCGGATGCACGCACGACGAGATGTACCTGGCCGCGGAATCCGATCTGTCGACCGCTCTCGGCCACATCGAACAGGTCAAACCCACGCTGGTGGTGGTCGACTCGGTGCAGACCATGTCCAGCACCGAGGCCGACGGTGTCACCGGCGGCGTCACCCAGGTGCGCGCGGTCACCACCGCGCTGACCTCCTACGCCAAGATGGCGCGCGCTGCCGACGGGGTGGCGGTGCTGCTGGTCGGTCACGTCACCAAGGACGGCGCCATCGCCGGGCCGCGCTCGCTGGAGCACCTCGTCGACGTGGTGCTGCACTTCGAGGGTGACCGGGCCTCGGCCCTGCGGATGGTGCGCGGGGTGAAGAACCGTTTCGGCGCGGCCGACGAGGTCGGCTGTTTCCTGTTGCACGACAGCGGTATCGAATGCGTGGCCGATCCGTCCGGGCTGTTCCTGGATCAGCGTCCGACCCCGGTGTCCGGGACCGCGATCACGGTCACCCTGGACGGCAAGCGCCCGATGATCGGTGAGGTGCAGGCCCTGATCGGACAGGAACCGGCCACCAATCCGCGCCGCGCGGTCAGCGGTATCGATTCCGCGCGCGCGGCGATGATCACCGCCGTCCTGGAGAAGCGGGCCAATTTGCCGGTCGGGCGGCACGACATCTACCTGTCCACGGTCGGGGGAATGCGGCTGACCGATCCCTCCTCGGACCTGGCCGTCGCCATGGCGATCGGGTCCGCTTATATCGACGTCCCGTTGCCCGCGACCGCGATCGCCATCGGCGAGGTCGGGCTGGCCGGGGATCTGCGCCGGGTCAGCGGGATGGACCGCAGGCTCGCCGAGGCGGCCCGGCTGGGTTTCACCGACGCCATCGTGCCGCCCGGGGTCAAGGATGTGCCCGCCGGTCTGCGGCTGACCACCGCGGACAACATCGGCACGGCATTGCGGGCGCTCCGGTCGATCGGCAACAATGGCGGCCGATCCTAGGAGGCGCGATGGCGGTGAAGTCCAGAGGCAGCCGGAGCGTGGTACATCTGGCCCGCCCCACCCTGCGCGAGACACTCGGCCGACTGGCGCCGGGCACCGACCTGCGGGACGGCCTGGAACGGATCCTGCGCGGCCGCACCGGCGCGCTGATCGTGCTGGGTTACGACGACAGCGTCGAGGCCATCTGCGACGGCGGCTTCAACCTGGACGTCCGCTACGCACCGACCAAACTGCGCGAGCTGTCCAAGATGGACGGCGCGGTGGTGCTCTCCAGTGACGGCACCCGCATCCTCAAGGCCAACGTGCAGCTGGTGCCCGACCCGTCGATCCCCACCGACGAATCCGGCACCCGGCACCGCTCCGCGGAACGCGCCGCCGTGCAGACCGGCTACCCGGTCATCTCGGTCAGCCATTCGATGAGCATCGTCACCGTGTACGCGGCCGGTGAGCGGCACGTCGTGCCCGACACCCCGACCATCCTGTCCCGGGCCAACCAGACCATCGCCACCCTGGAGCGCTACAAGTCCCGGCTCGACGAGGTGAACCGGCAGCTGTCCACCGCGGAGATCGAGGACTTCGTGACGCTGCGCGATGTGATGACGGTGGCCCAGCGTCTGGAGATGGTCCGCCGGATCAGCCTGGAGATCGACGCCGATGTCGTCGAACTGGGCACCGACGGCCGTCAGCTCAAGCTGCAGCTGGAGGAGCTCGTCGGTGGCAACGACACCGCCCGCGAGCTCATCATGCGTGATTATCACGCCAATCCGGATCCGCCGAGCGCCGCCCAGGTGAGCGCCACGCTGGAGGAACTGGATGCCCTCTCGGACAATGAGCTGCTCGACTTCACTGCTCTCGCAAGAGTTTTCGGTTACCCGTCGACCATCGAGGCGCAGGACTCCGCGATGAGTTCACGGGGTTACCGGGCGATGGCGGGCATCCCGCGACTGCAGTTCGCCCATGTCGATCTGCTGGTGCGGTCCTTCGGCTCGTTGCAGGGTGTGCTCGCGGCCAGCGCCACCGACCTGCAGTCGGTGGACGGTATCGGCTCGATGTGGGCCCGCCACATCAGGGAGGGCCTGTCCCAGCTGGCCGAGTCGACGATCGCCGACCAGCTGGCCTAGAGCTGTCAGCCCGGCGCCTGTCCGTCACCCTCGTGCGGTGCGTCCGCGGGCGGCGCCGCGTCGGCCGGTGGCGGCGGGGCGGCTTCGGCCAGGACGAACGGCACCGAGGCCGACCGCAGGTTGCCGAGCTGAACCAGCAGGTTGTAGGTGCCCGGCCCGATCGGCTCGCGCGGCAGCGGGCAGTTGGGCGCCGAACCCATCCCGGTCCAGGTGACCTCGGTGGTGACCTGCTCGCCCGGGTTGAACGTCTTGACCAGCGTCTCGTTGGAGGGCGCGCAGTCCAGGTTCGACCACAGGCGGTTGTTGTCCAGCGAGTACACGTAGGCGGCCAGCACGGCGGCCCCGACATCACGCTGGCAGGCGACCAACCCGATGTTGGTCACGACCATGGTGAACTTCGGCTGATCGCCCATCACATAGTCGGGCGCGCTGGTGATGCCCTTGACCGCCAGGGTGGAGTCCGGGCAGTCATCGCCCTCCTGCAGCACCGGGGGCGGAACGACCGCCGTCGTCGGTGTCGGCACCGGCGGCGGGGCCTGCGCGGCGGGCGGAACGACCGGGGTCTTGACACCGGGCTCCTCACCCGGCAGCGGGGTGGGCGGCGGCGCGGCTTCGGTGTTGGCCGACGGATCGGCGGTGGCGCCCTCGGACCCGGCGCTGTTGGCCACCACGACGGCCACGATGGCGGCGACGATGGCGATCACGACCACTGCGACACCTATGGCCAGCGCCCTGCGGCGCCGGTAGATCTCCGGTGGCATCTGGCGCGGGGTCTCGGTGTCTAGCACGACCTCAACGGTAAGCCGCGCTCGCGTGTAGTCGTTCGAGGCGTGTCGGCGTGTCGGGTGTGGTATCGGTCAGGCTTCGCCGATATCGCCCAGATGGTGGCGCAGCGCCACCCGGCCGTCGGCCAGGTGATAGGTCAGTCCGACGATCGCCAGGTCGCCCGACTCCACCCGGTCGGCGATGAGTGTCGAGCGGGCCAGCAGCTGGGCGCCGGTCTCGGCGACATGGCGGGCCTCGAACTCGTCGACCCTGGTCAGCCCGTCACGGCGGCCCAGCAGGATGGAGGGCATGACGCGCTCGACGATGTCGCGGATGTAGCCGCCCGGGATGTCGCCCTCGTCGAGTGCGTTCAGCGTGGCCTTCACCGCGCCGCAACTGTCGTGGCCGAGCACCGCGATCAGCGGCACGTTGAGCACGCCGACGGCGTACTCAATGGAACCGAGCACCGCGGAATCGATGACGTGGCCCGCGGTGCGGACGACGAACATGTCACCGAGGCCCTGGTCGAAGATGAGCTCGGCGGCGACGCGGCTGTCACCGCAGCCGAAGAGCACGGCCGTCGGCTTCTGCGCCTCGGTGAGCCGGGCGCGGTCCTCGATGCCCTGGCTCGGGTGCTCTGGCTGTCCGGCAACGAAACGCTCGTTACCCTCTTTGAGTGCCTTCCACGCGGAGATCGGATTCGAATTGGGCATGACCGTCATTGTGCCCGAGCCTGATGCCGGCATCGACCCGGAGGAGCTACTGGGCTGGTTCGACGTGGCCGAGCGGGACCTGCCGTGGCGGCGACCCGCGGTGACCGCATGGCAGATCCTGGTCAGCGAGTTCATGCTGCAGCAGACCCCGGTGAACCGGGTGGAGCCGATCTGGCTGGCCTGGGTGGCCCGGTGGCCGACGCCGTCGGCCACCGCGGCGGCCGGCCCCGCCGACGTGCTGCGCGCCTGGGGCAAGTTGGGTTATCCGCGCCGGGCCAAGCGCCTGCACGAATGTGCGGTCACCCTGGCCACCGAATACGGCGACGAGGTGCCCTCCGACGTGGAGACCCTGCTGACGCTGCCGGGTGTCGGCGCGTACACGGCAAGGGCCATCGCGTGTTTCGCCTACCGGCAGCGGGTCCCCGTGGTGGACACCAATGTCCGCCGGGTGGTGTCACGGGTGATGCACGGCTGCGCCGAGGCGCCGGCCAGCGCACGCGATCTCGACGAGGTCGCCGCACTGCTGCCCGAAGGCGATGCGGCGCCGCGATTCTCCGCCGCCCTGATGGAGCTCGGGGCCATCGTCTGCACCGCACGCTCCCCCAAGTGCGGCCTGTGCCCGTTGCGTGGCTGCCGCTGGCGCAACGCCGGGTACCCGGCGGCCGCCACACCGGCGCGGCGGGTGCAGCGCTACGCCGGAACCGACCGGCAGTGCCGCGGGCGGCTGCTCGATGTGCTGCGGGCCAGCGCCGCGCCGGTCACCCGGGCACAGCTGGACGTGGTGTGGCTCACCGATACCGCGCAACGCGACCGGGCGCTGGATTCGCTGCTGGTCGACGGGTTGGTCGAGCAGACCGCCGCCGGGCTGTTCGCGCTGGCGGGCGAGGGCGGTCAGGCGGTCGCCTCGCAGGCGTCGTCGCAGGAGAACCTGCGCCGGTAATCCGATGGCGTGACGCCGATGATGCGCCGGAAGTGGTGTCGCAGCAACGTTGCGGTGCCGAACCCGCAGCGATCGGCCACCCGGTCGATGTCCAGGTCGGTCTCCTCGAGCAGCCGGCGCGCATAGAGCACCCGCTGATCGGTCACCCACTGCATCGGGGTGCGCCCGGTCTCGTCGACGAACCGCCGGGCGAAGGTGCGCGCCGACATGTTTGCGCGCGCCGCGAGACTCGCGACGGTGTGCGGCTTGTCCAGGTTCGCCAGGATCCAATCCAGCTGCGGGGCAAAGCCTTCCGAGTAGCGCACCGGTATCGGCTGGTCGATGTACTGGCGCTGGCCACCGTCGCGCTGCGGCGGCACCACCATCCGTCGGGCGATCTTGTTGGTGACCTCGGCACCCAGTTCGCGGCGCACCAGGTGCAGGCAGGCGTCGATGCCCGCGGCGGTGCCCGCGCTGGTGATCAGGTTCCCGTCGTCGACGAACAGCACATTGCGGTCCACCCGTGCCGTCGGATAGGCGGCGGCCAGGTCGTCGGCGTGCATCCAGTGGGTGGTGCACGGCCTGCCGTCCAGCAGGCCCGCCGCACCGGCCAGGAATGCACCGGAGCAGACGGTCAGGACCGTCGAACCGGAGTCGACGGCCCTGCGGACCGCGGCCAGTGCTGCGGGCGAGTAGTCGGAGCCACTGATCGCCGGGATGGCCACCAGGTCCGCGCCGACCAGGTCGTCTAGCCCGTGGTCCGGGATGAGGGTGGCACCGACCGCGGTGCGGATGGGCCGGCCGGCTTCCGGTCCGCACACCTTGAAATCGAAGTTGGGGACACCGTCGGAGGAGCGGTCGATGCCGAAGACCTCGCAGATCACGCCGAACTCAAAAATCGCTAGACCGTCCAGCACCAGCACCGATACGCTCGCTATTGCCATGGCAGCATTTTATCTCAAGGTGTCGTTCCTGCCACTGTTGGCCGGATATTTATCAACGGAGACTTACTGCCATGACTACACCACTGACCTACCTCGCACTCATCGCCGTGTTGCTCGCGCCGTTCGCCCTGGCGTGGACGCTCAGCCGGATCGCCCGCCGCACCGGAATCCTGCGGCTACACCTGGACCAGTTCAGCGCCGCGGCGCCCTTCGTCGGCAGGCTTGCCGGCAGCGGTCATCCCGATGACCGCGACGGCCTGCGGGCGATGCACGATATCGATGCCATCCGGACCCGCTTCGAGGATCAGCCGTCCTGGCCGGCCTCAAGCGCCTCGGGCGAGCGCCGATAGGAACGACTCCACGGCCTCGCGGTACACCTCCGGCGCATCATCGTGGATCAGATGACCCGCACCCGGAACGTGCAGATATGTTGTCCGGTAACCGGTCTCGTGCATCTGCCGCATCTGGCCCGGCGGCGCGACGGTGCCACCGGCCTCCAGCAGCAGCACCGGGGCGCGCACCGCCTGCCACTGCGGCCAGTAGTCGCGGACGCCCCACTGGGCGGCGATCTCGATCCAGCGGGCGGTGTGCCCGTGCAGCCGCCAACCCGTCTCGGTCCGGTCGAACGCCTCCAGGAAGTACTGCCCGGCGACCGGCCCGAACTCCTGATAGACCTGCTGCGCGGAGCCGAACTCGACGGGCAGCGCCTGCAGCCAGGGCTCCCACGGGCCGGTGGTTCGGCCCCTGAAGTCCGGCGCCATGTCCTCGACCACGACGGCGCTCACCAGATCCGGGCGCTCGGCGGCCAGACACCAGGAGTGCAGCCCGCCCATCGAATGCCCGACCAGCGTCACCGGGCGGCCCAGCGAGGCCACCGCCGCCCCGAGATCCTCGACGAAACGCTCGGTGCTGACCGGGTGCGGATCGCTGACATCACGGCCGCGGTGCCAGGGCGCGTCGTAGGTGTACACCGGGCCGAACCGGGTCAGCCACGGCAGCTGCCGCGACCACGTGCTGCCGCGGCCCATCAGCCCGTGCACCAGCACGAGTGGCTCGCCGCCGGTGTCCTCGGCGCCGCCGCGGGAAGTGAGTAGATCGCTCCGCATGCCGCCATCCTGCCGCGACCGGGTCCGGGTAGCCTGAACCGCATGCCCGTCGTGAAGATCAATGCCATCGAGGTACCGGCCGACGCAGGCCCGGAGCTGGAGAAGCGGTTCGCTCATCGCGCACACGCCGTGGACAACCAGCCCGGCTTCCTCGGCTTCCAACTGCTGCGCCCGGTCAAGGGCGAGAACCGCTACTTCGTGGTCACCCAGTGGGAGTCCGATGAGGCGTTCCAGGCGTGGGCCCAGGGGCCGGCCGTCGAGGCACACGCCGGACAGCAGACCAAGCCGGTTTCCACCGGCGCGTCACTGCTGGAGTTCGAGGTTGTGTTGGACGTTGCGGGGACTGGCAAGTAGCACGCCGCGGCGCGCGCTCGGTGCCGGCGCGCTGGCCACCGCCGTGGTCCTGCTCGCCACCAGCTGCGCACACACCGGCCCGCCGGTCGCCGAGGCGGCGTACGGCATGCACATCGACACCAACACCCCACAGGGGCTGCGCGCCAAGCAGCTGCTGGACATGGTCAACTCCGACTGGCCGATCGGCACCGTGACGGTCGGCACGCTGGCCGAACCCCAGATGGTCGAACCGGTCGGCGCGGCGATGGACCGGTTGTGGGCGGACCGCCCGATCACCGTGACGGCCATATCGCTGGGTGCCGGGCAGGCCACGCTGCACGTCCGGAACTCCTACAGCGTCGGGCAGACCGTCACGATGCGCACCGGCGACAGCGGCCTGGTCGATCGCTTCGAGGTCGAGATCGACAAGCCGACCATCCGGCAGTGGCCCGATATCGATGCCGAGATCGCCGAGTCCGGCGCCGGCTACGCCTATCAGGTGTCCAAGGTCTCCGGCGGCGAGTGCACCGAGGTGGCCGGCACCGACGTCGACCGGCCGATGCCGCTGGCATCCATCTTCAAGCTCTACGTGCTGCTCGCGGTCGCCGAGGCCGTCAACGACGGAACGCTGCGCTGGGACGAACAGCTCACCATCACCGAGGCGAACAAGGCGGTCGGCTCCGCCGGTTTCAACGATCTCGAACCCGGCGCCATGGTATCGGTGAAAGATGCTGCGCAGCAGATGATCTCGGCCAGCGACAATATGGCCACCGACATGTTGATGGCCCGCCTCGGTCCGGGAGGGGTCGAGCGCGCCCTGGTCACAGCACGTCACCACGACCCGTCGTCCATGACCCCCTTCCCCAGCACCTACGAGCTGTTCGCCATCGGCTGGGGAAAACCAGACGTCCGCGAGGAATGGAAGACGGCCTCGCGTGCGCACCGGGCCGAGATGCTCGAGCACACCAGAGCCCTTCCCTACGAACCGGATCCGATGCTCAACCGGACGCCGGCATCGCCCTACGGCATCGAGTGGTACGGCACCCCGATGGACATCTGCCGTGTGCACGCCGCGCTTCAGGTCGCCGCCCACGGGCCGGCCGCACCGGTACGCGACATCCTCTCGGCGACTCCCGGAATCGAACTGGACCGCTCGAAGTGGAGCTATGTCGGCGCCAAGGGCGGGAACCTGCCCGGCGATCTGACCTTCAGCTGGTACGCCGAGGACCGCGCCGGTCAGGGGTGGGTGGTGAGCTACCAGCTCAACTGGCCGGAGTACCGGAGCCTGACCGCGGCGACCTGGCTGCTGTCGATCGCCACGCAGTCGTTCGATCTCATCCCGGCGACCTGAGCGTCCAGGCGTGCCCACGGTAGTGCATGGTGGTGACGCTGGCGGGCTCGATGTCGATGCGCCAGAACGACTTCGGTGGAGCATTCAGGACGTGCACGATGGCCGCCCGGATCACGGCCGGATGCGTCACGGCCAGCAGGCGTCCGCGCCGTAGCGCGACGGCGTCCATCCACTCCCCGACCCGCCTGCACAGGGTGAGGATCGATTCCCCGCCGTGCGGGGCCGCCGTCGGATCGGTGAGCCAGGTCGTCATCTCGGCGGCACCGACCTGGTCGAGTGCACTGCCGCGCCAGCGGCCATGGTCGAGGTCTGCGATACCCGACTCGATGAGGGCCTGCACACCCAACTGCCCGGCGGTCTGCACCGTCCGCTGTTCCGGTCCGCATACCGCCGCGTCGAACGTTCCGAGTCCGGTACAGCCGCCGACCTGACGGCGGCCGAGATCATTGAGGGGCTCGTCGGTGGGAAATCGTCCGGCCGCCATCGCATCGGTCATGCCATGCGATACGAGGGTCAGCCGGACGACCTCACTCACACGGTGACTTCGTCGCGTTGCCTCTGGTCGAGCAGACGCGACACCAGCGCGGCGAACACCAGGCCGATGGTCGTCCACATCACGACCTGGGTGCCCAGCGAGTAGAGCCGGAACTCGTAGAGGTCATCGGCCGGGAAGGCACCGAAGAGGATGGTGCCCGCATCGTCGGTGATCGGTCCGGGTGTCTCGGAGATGGTCGGCATCAGCAGGAACACCACGGCCATCGACACGATGTAGTCGGCCGCGCCGAGCAGCGAGGCGTTCCACGCACCGAACTTGGGCGCCAGCTTGCGGGCCAGCAGCACCGACCCGACCAGCAGCGCCGCCGAGAGCACCGTCAACAACAGGTACAGCAGCGTGCGCTGCTGAATCGTCTCGTCCAGGCTGACCGCGGGCGGGTTCGGCGGGTATTTCAGCGACGGCACGATCCACAGCGAGATCAGCATGCCACCGGCCAGCAGCACCGCGGTGGCCCGGGCAGACAACGCTGATTCCCCGGTCGCTGCGCTCCTGCCCGCCGGTCCGGCGATCCGTCCGTAGGCCACACAGAAGAGCACCGCGAGCAGTGCGCCCATGGCGACGCTGAACGCCACCAGCCCGAAGCCGAGGCCGATCGTGGACTGCACGGTGCGGGTGATCTCGATGCCACCTTCGGCGCCGTGCTCGTGGGCATGGCCACCGTGCTCGATCGCCTCATGGGCTGCGCTGACGCCGTCCTCGAACTCGATCGCGCGGTCGATGACCGGTTCGATGAAGATCCAGGACCAGATGAATGCGAGTACACCGCCGAGGGCGCCGGCCAGCAGGCCGCGCCCGATGATTCTTTTTTCCATCGGAGTTGTTTCTGCTTCCGGCGTCTAGTGGCAGGGGTAGCCGAGCAGATGCCGGGCGTCGTGCACGAATTCGTGGATGACGGTGTTGGCGCCGAAGACCGACGTCGCACCCTGATCCATCCCGACGAAGTAGAGCACGAGCAGTGCGAGGAAGGCGGTCGCCGACAGCCACACCACCGCAGAGGCGGCGGAGAGGTCGATGGCGCGGGCCCTGGCGCCGAGCGCCTTGGGTGCCTCAGCAGAAGTCATATCCGATCCTTTCGGGAGTTCGCGTCCCAGGTAAAAAGCGGGTTGACAGGCGTCGGGTCTGACTTTCACAGTGGCGCGACCGTTCTGGGATTACACCAGATTCCGTTGTCCGTCGAGAGCAGTACGGATACTACGCCAAAGCCCCCGACCGGATACTCCGGTCGGGGGCTTTGGGTACACAGCGTTACTCGGCCGCGGTGGCCGCCAGGTCCGCCTCGTCGGTGGAGGCAGCACGCTGCCGTCCGGCGAAGGTGAACTTGGCGTTCTCGCCGGCGCCCTCGCCGTCCCAGCCTTCGACGTCGACGGTGACGACCTGACCCGGACCGACCTCGTCGAACAGGATCTTCTCGCTCAAAGCGTCCTCGATCTCACGCTGGATGGTGCGGCGCAGCGGCCGCGCACCCAGCACCGGATCGAAGCCCCGCTTGGCCAGCAGCGACTTGGCCTGATCGGTGAGCTCCATCGTCATGTCCTTGGCAGCGAGCTGCTTGGACACCCGCCCGATCATCAGGTCGACCATCTCGATGATCTCCTGCTGAGTCAGCTGGTGGAAGACGATGATGTCGTCGATACGGTTCAGGAACTCCGGGCGGAAATGCTTCTTCAGCTCGTCGTTGACCTTGAGCTTCATCCGCTCGTAGTTGTTCTCGCCGCCACCCTGGGTGAAGCCGAGCCCGACCGCCTTGGAGATGTCCGAGGTACCGAGGTTGGACGTGAAGATCAGCACGGTGTTCTTGAAGTCGACCGTACGACCCTGACCGTCGGTGAGACGGCCGTCCTCCAGCACCTGCAACAGCGTGTTGTAGATCTCCTGGTGGGCCTTCTCGATCTCGTCGAAGAGCACCACCGAGAACGGCTTGCGGCGCACCTTCTCGGTGAGCTGGCCGCCCTCTTCGTAGCCGACGTAGCCCGGAGGGGCACCGAACAGCCGCGACGCGGTGAAGCGGTCGTGGAACTCGCCCATGTCGATCTGGATGAGCGCGTCGTCGTCGCCGAACAGGAAGTTGGCCAGCGCCTTGGACAGCTCGGTCTTACCCACACCGGACGGGCCGGCGAAGATGAACGAGCCGGACGGACGCTTGGGGTCCTTCAGGCCGGCGCGGGTACGCCGGATGGCCTTGCTGACCGCCTTGACGGCGTCCTCCTGGCCGATGATCCGCTTGTGCAGCTCATCTTCCATGCGCAGCAGACGCGTGGTCTCGGCCTCGGTCAGCTTGAACACCGGGATACCGGTCCAGTTACCGAGCACCTCGGCGATCTGCTCGTCGTCGACCTCGGCCACGACATCGAGGTCACCTGAGCGCCACTGCTTCTCACGCTCTGCGCGCTGTGCGACGAGGGTCTTCTCCTTGTCGCGGAGGTTCGCGGCCTTCTCGAAGTCCTGCGCATCGATCGCGGATTCCTTCTCCCGGCGCGCGTCGGCGATCTTCTCGTCGAACTCGCGCAGGTCCGGCGGTGCGGTCATCCGGCGGATGCGCATCCGGGCCCCGGCCTCGTCGATCAGGTCGATCGCCTTGTCCGGCAGGAAGCGGTCGTTGATGTAGCGGTCGGCCAGCGTGGCCGCGGCCACCAGCGCACCGTCGGTGATGGACACCCGGTGATGCGCCTCGTAGCGGTCGCGCAGACCCTTGAGGATCTCGATGGTGTGCTCGACGGTGGGCTCACCGACCTGCACGGGCTGGAAGCGGCGCTCCAGCGCGGCGTCCTTCTCGATGTACTTGCGGTACTCGTCGAGGGTGGTCGCACCGATGGTCTGCAGCTCACCGCGGGCCAGCTTCGGCTTCAGGATGCTGGCGGCGTCGATCGCGCCCTCGGCGGCACCCGCCCCGACCAGCGTGTGCAGCTCGTCGATGAACAGGATGATGTCGCCGCGGGTGTTGATCTCCTTGAGCACCTTCTTCAGGCGCTCCTCGAAGTCACCGCGGTAACGGCTGCCGGCGACCAGCGAGCCCAGGTCGAGCGTGTAGAGCTGCTTGTCCTTCAGCGTCTCGGGGACCTCGCCGTGCACGATGGCCTGGGCCAGGCCCTCCACGACGGCGGTCTTACCGACGCCGGGCTCACCGATCAGCACCGGGTTGTTCTTGGTGCGGCGGCTCAGCACCTGCATCACCCGCTCGATTTCCTTCTCGCGGCCGATGACGGGGTCGAGCTTGCCCTCCATCGCGGCGGCGGTCAGGTTGCGGCCGAACTGGTCGAGCACCAGCGACGTGGACGGGTTGCCCGCCTCGCCGCCGCGTCCACCGGTACCGGCTTCTGCAGCTTCCTTGCCCTGATAACCGGACAGCAGCTGGATGACCTGCTGGCGCACCCGGGTGAGTTCGGCACCCAGTTTCACCAGCACCTGGGCGGCGACGCCCTCGCCCTCACGGATCAGGCCGAGCAGAATGTGCTCGGTGCCGATGTAGTTGTGGCCGAGCTGCAGCGCCTCGCGCAGGCTCAACTCGAGCACCTTCTTGGCGCGCGGAGTGAACGGGATGTGGCCGGACGGCGCCTGCTGACCTTGGCCGATGATCTCCTCGACCTGGCTGCGCACGCCTTCCAGGGAAATGCCCAGCGACTCGAGCGACTTGGCCGCTACGCCCTCACCCTCGTGGATGAGGCCGAGCAGGATGTGCTCGGTGCCGATGTAGTTGTGGTTGAGCATCCGGGCTTCTTCTTGGGCCAGGACGACCACCCGACGGGCACGGTCTGTGAATCTCTCGAACATCGGTTTACCTGCGCTTCCTCACATAGGGCGGCCACGTGCGCTGTACATGAGCTGCACAGGGCACCGCACCTGCCGTCCACTCTAGTGGTCGGGGGAAACCCGTGCCGCTCTTGGTGTCCAGCCTTGGTGCCGCCGTTGCAGACATAACGCGCGACGACCGCCGAACGTTTCCCGAAAAGCACCGAGATGAGTTCGCCGTGAGCGAAGGAGCGGAGTGGCCCGGATCAGCCGAGGGACGAGCTGGCTACCGGCAATTATTTTGCGAGGGTCAATTACGTCGCGGCGTGGAATGCGTCGATGACCTCGGCGGGGATACGCCCGCGGGTCGACACATTGTGTCCGTTGCGGCGGGCCCATTCCCGGATGGCCGCGCTCTGTTCCCGATCGATGGCAGCGCGCCCGCGGCCCGTGCCCGCCGAACGGCCCCGGCGGCGGCCACCGACGCGGCGGCCGGCCTCGACCCACTGCTTCAGGTCGCCGCGCAGCTTCGAGGCGTTCTTCGAAGAAAGATCGATCTCGTAGCTCACGCCGTCCAGTGCGAATTCGACGGTCTCATCTGCGGCGGCTTCGCCGTCGAAATCGTCAACTAGTGTGACGGTCACTTTCTTTGCCATATAGCTCACACGACCCTTCTGTGGCCACTCGTAGATTCACCCCGAACCCCTGCGGTAATGCTTGCATACGGATGGAATTCATTCAACAACCACTGCGGATATGCAGTCAGTTTGAGTGTCTGCGCACAATCGGGAACAAAACTGTCTCTCTAATCGTCAGCCCCGTCAATGCCATCAACAGGCGATCAATACCCATTCCGGTACCCGTCGTCGGCGGCATCGCGTACTCCAGAGCGGCGAGAAAATCCTCGTCGAGGCGCATCGCCTCATCGTCGCCTGCGGCGGCCGCGGCGGCCTGCGCGACAAAACGTTCGCGCTGAATCACCGGGTCGATGAGCTCGGAGTAACCGGTGGCCAATTCGAATTTACGCACATAGAGATCCCACTTTTCGGTGACACCGGGAATGCTGCGGTGAGCACGTGTCAGCGGGCTCGTCTCCACTGGGAAGTCACGGACGAAGGTGGGCGCCCACAGGGTTTCACCGACGGTGTGTTCCCACAGTTCCTCGACCAATTTCCCGTGTCCATAACCGCGATCGGCGGGAATCTCGACCTCGAGACGTTCGGCGATGGACAACAGATGTTGCAGGCTGGTCTCCGGCGTTATCTCTTCACCGAGTGCCGCCGACAGCGACGGATACATTTCCAGCGTCTGCCATTCGCCGTCCAAGTCATACGTACTGCCGTCGGGTAGCTGGACCTCGCGCGTACCAAGGGCCTCGTCGGCCACTTCTTGAATCAGCTCACGGGTGACGGTGGCCGAATCGTCATATGTGCCATAGGCCTGATAAGTCTCCAGCATCGCAAATTCCGGGGAATGTGTGGAATCCGCACCCTCGTTTCGAAAGTTCCGATTCAACTCGAAAACCTTCTCGAATCCGCCGACGAGACAGCGCTTGAGGAACAACTCCGGCGCGATTCGCAGATACAGATCGGCGTCGAGGGCATTGGAGTGCGTGACGAACGGCCTGGCGGCCGCGCCGCCGGGCAGGGTCTGCAGCATCGGCGTCTCGACCTCGAGGAACCCGCGGCGCTCCAGTGCCGACCGCACCGCACGCACCACCGCGATGCGCTGCCGGGCAACGGCACGCGCCTCGGGACGGACGATCAGGTCGACGTAACGTTGCCGGACCCGAGATTCTTCGCTCATCTCCTTGTGGGCCACCGGGAGCGGCCGCAATGCCTTGGAGACTATTTGCCAGGAATCTGCCAGCACAGACAGCTCGCCGCGCCGTGAACTGATGACCTGTCCATGCGCGAAGACGATGTCGCCGAGGTCGACATCCGCCTTCCAGGCATCGAGTGATTCCTGGCCCACCTCGGCCAGGCTGATCATCAGCTGCAGCTGGGTCCCGTCGCCGTCCTGCAGGGTGGCGAAACACAGCTTCCCGGAGTTGCGGGCGAACACGACCCTGGCCGCGACCCCGACGATGTCGCCGGTCTGGGTGTCCACCGGCAGATCCGGGTACGCGGCCCGCAGTTCGGCCAGCGAATGGGTGCGCGCCACCTGCACCGGGTACGGGTCACGCCCCTCGGCGAGCAGGCGCTCACGCTTGGCCTGACGGATCCGGTACTGCTCCGGGGTGTCGTCGTGCTCGGGCTGGGTGGGTGCGGCCGGATCGTCAGAAGAACTCACGAACAGCCAGCTTAATCAGCGTCGGCCACGCTGGTTGTCGCGGTTGCGCTCGAACACCAGCCGCAGCCCCTGCAACGTCAGGTGCTGGTCGTAATGCCCGACGGTGCGCAGGTCGGGCAGCACCAGTGGCGCGGAGTTCCCGGTCGCGACCACCGCGACATCGCTGCCCCCGAAACCGTCCACATCGGCGCGGATGCGGTCCACCAGACCGTCGACCAACGAGGCGAAGCCGAAGATCGCGCCGGCCTGCATGCACTCCACGGTGTTCTTGCCGATCACCGAACGCGGACGGGTCAGTTCCACGCGCCGCAGCGCCGCCGACCTTGCCGCCGCGGCATCGGAGGACACCTGCACGCCCGGGGCGATGGCGCCGCCGAGGAACTCCCCCTTGGCCGACACCACGTCGACACAGATGGAGGACCCCAGGTCGACCACGATCGCCGGCGAGTTGTACTTGTGAAAAGCGGCCAGGCAGTTGACGATCCGGTCCGCACCGACTTCCTTGGGGTTGTCCACCAGCAGCGGGATACCGGTACGCACCCCGGGCTCGATGAGGACGTGCGGCACCGCGGGCCAGTACTGCTCCAGCATCAGCCTGATCTCGTGCAGCACCGAGGGCACGGTCGACAGCGCCGCCGCACCCGTCAACCGCTCCACATCGTCACCGACCAGACCGTCGATGGTGAGCGCCAGCTCGTCGGCGGTCACCTCGGATTCGGTCCGTATCCGCCAGTGCTGCACCACCTTGGCGTTCTCGCCCGCACCCGAGATCAGCCCGACGATGGTGTGCGCGTTACGGACGTCTATGGCCAGCAGCATCAGCGGGGCGACATCAGGCCGGCCGCATCAGCCGGCACGAAGGCGGGATCGGTACCCAGGTCCATCTGACGGTTCCCGGCGTCGACGAAGACGATCCTGGGCTGGTACTCGCGGGCCTGCGCGTCCTCCATGGTGCCATAGGCGATGAGGATGACCAGATCTCCGGGATGTATCAGATGCGCTGCGGCACCGTTGATCCCGATGACACCACTGCCGCGCTCACCGGTGATGGCGTAGGTGACCAGTCGGCTGCCGTTGTCGATGTCGACGATGGTGACCTGCTCGCCTTCGAGCAGGTCCGCCGCATCCATCAGGTCCGCGTCGATGGTCACCGAACCCACATAGTGCAGGTCGGCCTGGGTGACCGTGGCACGGTGGATCTTGGACTTCAGCATGGTCCGTAACATCAGTTCCTCCAGGGCAATTCGTGTTCGTCGTACGCGACATCCGGACCGTCGCCCGAGGGCACGCCGATGTCGATCGCGATGTTGTCCAGCAGTCGGGTGCCGCCCAGGCGAACCGCCACCAGCAGGCGGGCCGCGCCGGTCTGCGGCGCCGGGCCCAGCCAGGTGTTGCGGACCTCCAGATAGTCGACGCTGATCGCCGGTACCTCGTCGAGCACGGCCCGCGCGGCGTCCAGTGCGGCGTCCACACCCTCGCCCGCGGCGTACATGCCGGCCAGCAGCGCCGACGGTATGGCACAGGCCTGCTCACGCTGCACCTCGTCGAGGTAGCGGTTACGTGAGGACATCGCCAGTCCGTCGGCCTCCCGCACGATCGGCACCCCGACGATGCGGGCGCCGAGGTTCAGGTCGTCGGCCATCTGCCGGATCAGCACCAGTTGCTGATAGTCCTTCTCGCCGAAGAACGCGCGATCCGGCCCGACGATCTGCAGCAGTTTCATGACGACGGTCAGCATCCCGGCGAAATGCGTGGGCCGGGAAGCGCCTTCGAGTTCTGCACCCAGCGGCCCGGGGTGCACGCTGGTGCGCGGTCCCGACGGGTACATGTCCGCCGCGGTCGGGGTGAAGGCGATCTGCACTCCCTCGCCCCGTAGCGCCGCGAGATCGTCTTCCAGGGTGCGCGGGTAGGCGTCGAGATCCTCCCCGGCACCGAACTGCAGCGGATTGACGAAGATCGAAACCACCACCACCGCACCGGGAATGCGCTTGGCATGACGGACCAGCGTGAGGTGGCCCTCATGTAGGGCGCCCATCGTCGGCACCAGCATGACCCGCTTGCCGGTTCCGCGCAGCGCCCTGGTGACGTCCGCGACATCGGCGGGCCGGGTATAGACGTTGAGCTCTCCGGCGGCGAAGGCCGGCGGTTTGCGGACGGTCACTTCTGTCCCGTCCCGGGTGTGGTGAGCACGTCGAACACGTCCTTCGGTGCGTGCGCCCGCTGGGCGGTGCGCAGTGAATTGGACCGATATGCCTGGGCCAGTTGGGGATCCACCTCACCGAAGGCGCGCAGATGACCGGCCACCGCGGCCGCGTCGCCGCGCGCCACCGGACCGGTCAGCGCCGCCTGGCCGCGCCGCAGCGCGTTCTCCAGCGACGCCCTTGCCAGCGGGCCGATGATGCGTTCGGCGATCCCGCCGGGTGCGTCACCGACGAGTTCCTGGCCGAGGAGCTCCTGGCCGCGCAGCGCGGACCGAAGTGCCTCGACCGCGTCGAGTGCGACGGTGACGAGGTGGTTGCTGGCATGCGCCAGGGCCGAGTGGTACAGCATGCGCGCGTCTTCGGGGACCCGGAACGGTTCTCCGCCGATCTCCAGCACCAGCGCCTGGCCGATCGCGTAACCGATCTCGTCGAGCGCGGTGACGCCGAAACAGGTGTCCGGCAGCCGGGCGATGTCCTCATCGGAACCGGTGAACGTCATCGCGGGGTGGATGGCCAGCGGGATGCAACCCTGTGCCGTCAACGGCTCCAGCACGCCGACCCCGTTCATCCCGGAGGTGTGCATCACGATGGTGCCGGGGCGTACCGCGTCGGTGGCGGCCAGCCCGGAGATCAGCGCATCGAGTTCGGCATCGGGCACCGCGAGCAGCAGCAACTCGGCCCGTCCGGCCACGTCCTGCACGGGCAGCACCGCGGTGTCGGGGAGTCTGGCGGCCGCGCGTTCACGGGACTGGTTGGAGATGGCGCTGCAGGCCACCACCACGTGCTCGGCGCGCTCGAGCGCCACGCCGAGAGCGGTTCCCACCCGGCCGGCCGAGATGATGCCGACAGTGAGCCGCGCTGGACGGAGTCCGTCGACCATGACAGACGACCTCGCAAATTCAGTCGTGATAAACGTTGCGGTCCCTTATACGGGTACCGCACGGTCGGGGTGAGCCTAGCTCACTCCTCGCGGCGACGGCGCCGGCCACCGCCGGTGGGGGTTGCCTGCAGGCGGGAGAGCAGTTCGGAGACCGGCTGACCACCTGCATGCTGGCCACCCTCGGGTTCCGGCTGTTCGCGCTGGAGTTCTTCGGCACCGCGGTGGCGGGGCGCCGGCGGTGGGGTGGGTGTCTGCGCAGGCGGCGGCATGGGCGCCTGCACCGGGGGTTCGCGGTCCGGCTGGGCCGCCCGCCGGGTGCGCGGCGGAGCGGACGGAGGTGGCGGCGGCGGACCGGTTTCGCCGGGCACCGAGTGCCGCGCGCGGCGCGGCGGCTGGGCCGATTCGGCGTCCGAGCCGTAGTGGCGGCCACGGCGGTCCGGGGTTTCCGGGGCGGGCTGCTCTGCCCGGGGTGCGGGCTCCGGCGCCGGAGGCGGGGATGCCGGTGGCTCGGGATGGCGCACCGGCGGGGCGGGCTGGGGTCCCCAGGTGGCGGCCGGGGCGGGCGACCACTGGGCGGCGACCGGCTCCGGAACGGGCGGGGCGGCCGGTGGCGGCGGCGGTTGAACGGGCGGGGAGGTGGCGGCGCGGCGCTGCCAGGGAGCGGGTTCCTCGGCTTCCGATGCCCGCCGGTGGGCTCCGCCGAACAGTTCGGGCGCGATCGGTTCGGGGCCGATCGGTTCGGCCGGCGCCCACTGGTACTCCGGTGGATGCGGTTCGGCGGGCACGTCGATGATCGGGCTTTCCTCGGTGCGCGGCTCTGCCTCGGCGCGCACCGGGGTGTCGATGCGGCTGGCGATCACCCGGCCGGCGGGGCGTTCGGTCTCCAGCGCGGGGCGGTGGTCCAGATCGGTGTCGAACAGGATCTCCAGATTGGTACGCAGCGCGGCGAGTTCGGCACGTAGCGCGGCGACCTCGTCGGCGGCCTGCGCCCGCAACTCCGCCGACAGCTCGCGGCGCAGTTGCGCTTCCACTGCCAGTTCGTATTCGCGGCGCGCCGAGATCTCGCGATCCAGTTGGAGGTCGTAGACGTACTTGAGGTCGCGCACCTTGGCCTGATCGAGATCGCTCTGCCGCCGGTAGATGAACGACACGAACGCCGCGGCGACCGCCGCCCACAACGCCAGCACCACGGCGAGTTTGAGCAGTTCGACCCGGTTGGTGAAGACCAGCACGGTGCTGGCGACGATCGCGAGCACCAGCAACGCCGTCAGCAGAACCCAACCCGGCCTGCGGTTGGCGCGTCGAACGCGCACGCCGCGGGACGGATCGGTCATGGGGCGACTGTACCGTTCACAGCTCGCATCGCGTGTCGACCTGCGCGGCGATTCGGCTACTCGGCTGCGCCACTGTACGAGTCGTGATTGTCGTTCGGGTCCTCCGGGGACGTGCAGCAATGCTGCAGCCACAGCCCGGCCGCCAGGAGTGCCAGCGCGCACAGCGCGGCCACCACGGCGCCGGCGGTGTCCTCGCCCGCGACACGCATGGTGCCCCGGCGCGGCAGCAGATACGCGAGAACCCCGATCCACCAACCCAGTACCAGCGCGCCGACCCAGGCCGACGCCTTGGCGATCCCCACCGAGCGGGCCACCGCCAGCGGGTGCAGTCGCCCCGCGCCGATACCGATCTGACCGTCGGCGATGCGCGATCGTATGACGTAGCCCCAGACGGCCTCGGCGACCGCCACCGCCAGCAGGGACACCCCCGTCCAGAGCGTGATCGGTGGGAACCACCGGTACAGAAAGACGACCAGCAGGTAGCAGACGACGGCGGCGATGCCCGCCGTTGCCGCGAGGTCACGCTTTCGGGTCGGTCCCATCAGCGGTCCAGGGTCAGGTGGGTGGGCCGCACCCCGGCGCGCTCCTCTTCGCCGAGCCGCTCCAGCAGTTCGGCCACCGGCGTGCCGGACAGCTCGGCGCCGGCATCGGCGTCCAGCCACGGCACCAGCACGAAGGCGCGCTGATGCGCGAACGGGTGCGGCAGCGTCAGTTCGGCGTCCTCGGAACGCAATTCGGTGGATCCGTCGCGGCAGGAGACGATGTCGACATCGAGGGTCCGCGGTCCCCAGTGCACGTCGCGCACCCGGTCGGCCGCGGACTCCAGCTGCTGACCCCGTCGCAGCCAGCCGTGGCCGTCGCAGGCCGGATCCTCGACGATCAGCACCGCATTGAGGAAGGCGCCCTGTTCGACGCCACCCCATGCGTCGGTCTCGTAGACCGGTGAGACCGCCACGATCCGGCTGCCCAGCGCCGCCATCCCGTCGAGCACGGACTGCAGGTGCGCCAGCCGGTCACCCAGATTCGACCCGATGGACAGCACCGCGGTGCTCACGGTGCCAGTCCCCTGCCGCGGCGGGACCGGCGCGCCACCACCGCCACATCGGAGAAGGTCAGTGGGATCGGCGCGCTGGGCTTGTGCACGACGACCTCGACGGCATGCACGCGCTCGTCGGTCATCACGTCCTCGGCGATCTCGGCGGACACCGTCTCGATCAGGTTGCGCGGTGGGCCCGCGACAATCGCGGCCGCCCGCTCCGCCAGCGTTCCGTAGTTCAGGGTGTCGGCAAGGTCGTCGGTCGCGGCGGCGGCCTCCAGATCGATCCACACCGTCACATCGATGATGAAGTCCTGGCCGTCGCGGCGCTCATGGTCGAAGACGCCATGGTTCCCGCGAACGGTCAACCCGCGCAGTTCGATTCGATCAGCCATTTTTCCCTCCGGACCACGCGTCCACTACCTTGAGCGCATCCACCGAGGCCTGCACATCATGCACCCGCACACCCCACGCGCCGTTCAGGACGGACAGCGCGGAGATCACCGCGGTCGCCGTCTCGCGCCCGGCCGCCGGGCGCATCACCCCGTCGGGTCCTTCCAGCAGCGCGCCCAGGAACCGTTTGCGCGACGCCCCGACCAGGACCGGGAACCCGGTCGCCACGAACGTCGGCAACGCGCGCAGCAGTTCCCAGTTGTGTTGTGCCGTTTTGGCGAAACCGAGGCCGGGATCGATGATCACCTTCGCCGGGTCCACGCCGGCCGCGACCGCGTCGTCGACACTGCGCAACAGATCCTCGCGCACCTCGCCGACGACGTCGGCGTAGGCGGGGACCTCATGCGGGGCGTCGGCGCGCACCGACCGCCAATGCATGAGCACCCACGGCGCTTTCGCCTCGGCCAGCACGGCGGCCATATTCGGGTCGGCCCGCCCGCCGGAGACGTCGTTGACGATCTGCGCGCCGTTCTCCAGCGCGGCGGCGGCCACCGAGGAGTGCATGGTGTCGATGCTGACGGTGACCCCGGCGGCGGCCAAGTCCCGGATGACGGGCAGTACCCGCGAGCTCTCGAGTTCCGGGGCGACCCGGGTGGCACCCGGGCGCGTCGACTCGCCGCCGACGTCGATGATCGCCGCACCGGCGGCAACCAGCGCCATCGCCCGTTCCACGGCACGGTCGCGATCGAGGAAGAGTCCGCCGTCGGAGAACGAGTCCTCGGTGACGTTGACGACACCCATCACCACCGGCACGGTCACTTCCGGAGGATCAGTTCCAGCGCCTCGGACCGTGATGCCTTGTCGGTCTTGAACTGTCCGCGCACCGCCGAGGTGGTGGTCACCGCACCCGGCTTGCGCACGCCACGCATGGCCATGCACAGGTGCTCGGCCTCCACCACCACGATCGCCCCGCGCGGATCCAGCTTGCGCATCAGGGCGTCCGCGATCTGCGCGGTCAACCGCTCCTGGACCTGCGGCCGTTTCGCGTAGAGATCGACGAGCCTGGCGATCTTGGACAGGCCGGTGACCCGGCCGTCCAGCCCGGGGATGTACCCCACATGAGCCACCCCGTGGAAGGACACCAGGTGGTGCTCACAGGTGGAGTACATCGGGATCTGTTTGATGAGCACAAGTTCGTCGTGCTGCTCGTCGAAGGTGGTGTTGAGCACCGTGTCGGGGTCGGTGTAGAGGCCGCCGAAGATTTCCCGGTACGCCCGCGCCACCCGCGCCGGGGTGTCCACCAGACCGTGCCGGTCCGGATCCTCGCCGACCGCGATCAGCAGCTCGCGTACGGCCGCTTCCGCGCGTTCCTGGTCGAAGTGGGCAGGGGTGAAGCCGACCGCTTCAGCGAGGTCGTTCTCCGACGTCGTCATCGACGCTCCGTTCTGTTCAGCCATGGGTCCGTGGTGCGTCCGGGCCCTGCTGCTCGTTGCCGGGCGCATGCGGGGGTGGCGCGTACTGCGGTGGGTACGGCGGTGGAGGCGGTCCGGGCTGATGCTGCGGCTGCTGGTGCTGCGGCGGGTACCAGCCCTGCGGCGGGGGCGGCGGCTGCTGGCCGGCGCCGGGGCGCGGCGGCCAGCCCGGTGCGTGCCAGCCGGCCGGCGCGCCGTAATCCGGCTGCGCCTGACCGTGGCCCTGACCGTTCGGGGGTGCGCCGTTGGCGCCCGAGCCGTTGGTGCCGTTCTGTCCGGCCGCTTCGGCGGCCTTGCTGGCCTCGACGATGGCGGTCTTGTAGGCGGGCTCTTTCACCGGGGGCGGCCACGGCTCGCCGCGCTCGATCGCGATCTCACCGGGGGTCTTGATCGGCGGCTTGTCCGACGGGATCCGGCCACCGAAATCATTGAAGATGGTGATCCGGGGACGCTTCTTCACCCCGTCGAAGATGGCCTTGAGCTCCTTGCGGTGCAGGGTCTCCTTCTCCAGCAGCTCGCCGGCCAGGATGTCGAGCACATCGCGGTACTCGGTGAGGATCTCCCACGCCTCGGTGTGCGCGGCCTCGATCAGCTTGCGCACCTCGTCGTCGATGATCTGCGCGACCTCGTGGCTGTAATCGGCCTGGGTGCCCATGGAGCGGCCCAGGAAGGGGTCACCGTGTTCGGTGCCGTAGCGGACCGCGCCGAGCTTGGCGCTCATGCCGTATTCGGTGACCATGGCGCGGGCGATCTTGGTGGCCTGCTCGATATCGGAGACCGCACCGGTGGTGGGCTCGCGGAACACCAGTTCCTCGGCGGCCCGTCCGCCCATCGCGAACACCAGCCGCGCGACCATCTCGGAGCGGGTCATCAGGCCCTTGTCATCCTCGGGAACCGCGACGGCGTGGCCGCCGGTACGACCGCGGGCCAGGATGGTGACCTTGTAGATCGGCTCGATATCGGGCATCGCCCAGGCCGCCAGGGTGTGGCCGCCCTCGTGGTAGGCGGTGATCTTCTTCTCGTGCTCGCTGATGATGCGGCTCTTGCGGCGCGGACCACCGACGACTCGGTCGACGGCCTCTTCCAGCGCGGCGCCGGTGATGACGGTGCCGTTCTCGCGGGCGGTCAGCAGCGCCGCCTCGTTGATGACGTTGGCCAGGTCGGCACCGGACATGCCGACCGTGCGCTTGGCCAGGCCGTCCAGATCGGCGTCACCGGCGATGGGCTTGCCCGCCGAGTGCACCTTGAGCACGGCGCGGCGGCCGGCCAGGTCCGGGTTGGACACCGGGATCTGACGGTCGAAGCGGCCGGGACGCAGCAGCGCCGGGTCCAGGATGTCGGGACGGTTGGTGGCCGCGATCAGGATGACGCCCTGGCGCTCACCGAAACCGTCCATCTCGACGAGCAGCTGGTTCAGCGTCTGCTCACGCTCGTCGTGGCCACCGCCCAGACCGGCGCCACGCTGACGCCCGACGGCGTCGATCTCGTCGACGAAGATGATGCAGGGGCTGTTCTGCTTGGCCTGTTCGAACAGGTCACGCACCCGTGAGGCGCCGACGCCGACGAACATCTCGACGAAGTCCGAACCTGAAATCGTGAAAAACGGAACCCCGGCCTCCCCGGCCACGGCGCGGGCCAGCAGCGTCTTACCGGTTCCGGGCGGCCCGAACAGCAGCACGCCCTTGGGGATCTTGGCGCCGAGCGCCTGATAGCGGCTCGGGTTCTGCAGGAAGTCCTTGATTTCGTAGAGCTCTTCGACCGCTTCGTCCGCGCCGGCCACATCGGCGAAAGTGGTCTTGGGCATGTCCTTGGACAGCTGCTTGGCCTTGGATTTGCCGAAGCCGAAGCCCATCCGGCCGCCGGACTGCATGCGGGAGAACATCACGAACAGGCCGACCAGCAGCAGCAGCGGCAACATGTAGATGAGCAGGGTGCCGAGCACGCTGCCCTGGTTGACCACCGTGTTGATCTTGGCGTTCTTGGCGCTCAACGCGTCGAACAGCTGCACCCCGACACCGGTCGGGTACTTGGTGAGGATCTTGTCGCTGTTCTCGGTGTCGCCGTTGCCCGACTTCAGCTCGAGCCGGAGCTGCTGCTCACGGTCGTCGATCTGAGCGCTCTTGACGTTGTCCGCGTTGATCTGAGCCATCGCCACCGAGGTGTCGACCGGCTTGAATCCGCGGGTGTCGTCGCTGAAGTAGAAGAAGGACCAACCCAGCAGCAGCACGACGGCTATCGCCGACAGCGTGCGGATGACGTTTTTACGGTTCATCGATATCTCCGGCCTGCACGGGTGCGGCCGGCCCGGTCCTTCCGATAAGCGCAGTTGGAAAACTCAAGGCTACCGCTTGACCAACGATCAGAAGTTCCCCGCCCGACTTGCTCGCCCACGCAGACCCCGTGTGCTTGGCTGAGATCGTGATCACACCAACCACCCGGTTAGTAGATACCAATGGCGTGACGTTGCGGGTGACCGAGGCCGGTGAGCCCGGTAATCCGGTCGTCGTGCTCGCCCACGGCTTCCCCGAACTGGCCCATTCATGGCGCCACCAGATTCCCGCGCTGGCCGCGGCCGGGTACCACGTCATCGCCCCCGATCAGCGCGGATACGGCGGGTCCTCGCGACCCGAGGCGATCGAGGATTACAACATCGCCGAGCTGACCGCCGATATCGCCGGACTGCTCGATGATGTCGGCGCGCAACGCGCCGTGCTCGTCGGGCACGACTGGGGTTCCCCGGTGGCCACGAACTTCCCGCTCTACCACCCCGACCGGGCGAGCGCGGTGGTGGCGCTGAGCGTCCCGCCGATCCCGCGGGCCTCGGCGCCGCCCACGCAGATCTGGCGGAAGATCTTCGGTGACAAATTCTTCTACATCCTGTATTTCCAGGAGCCCGGGGTGGCCGACGCGGCGCTGAACGCGGATGTACGTGCCTCCCTGCAGCGGATGGTGGCGCTGGAGGGTTTCGGCGGGCCCATCGACGAGATGGCCGACCAGCCGCTGCCGCCGCTGCCGGACTGGCTGAGCACCGCGGAGTTCGACGAGTACGTGCGGGCGTTCGAGGTGACCGGCTTCACCGGACCGCTGAATTGGTATCGCAACTTCGACCGCAACTGGGAGCTGACCGATCCGGCGGCCGGCGGGCTGACCGCGCACACCATCACCGTCCCGCTGCTGTTCCTCGCCGGCAGCGCCGACCCGGTGCTGGGATTCACCCCGCGTGACCGGGTCACCGAGGTGGCCACCGGCGGATACCGCGAAGTGCTGCTCGACGGTGCCGGGCACTGGTTGCAGCAGGAGCGGCCCGACGAGGTCAATGCGGCCTTGCTGGAGTTCCTCGGCGAATTGGACCTGACGTGAACGCGCCGCTGGACTTCGGTGTCTTCATCACCCCGTTCCATCCGACCGGTCAGTCCCCCACCCTCGCGCTGCAGTACGACATGGACCGGGTGGAGGCGTTGGACCGGCTGGGCTACGACGAAGCCTGGTTCGGCGAGCACCATTCCGGTGGTTACGAACTCATCGCCTGCCCGGAGGTATTCATCGCCGCGGCCGCCGAACGCACCCGGCACATCAGGTTCGGCACCGGCGTGGTGTCGCTGCCCTATCACCACCCGCTGATGGTCGCCGACCGTTGGGTGCTGCTCGATCACCTGACCAGGGGACGGGTCATGTTCGGCACCGGACCGGGAGCGCTGCCCTCGGATGCCTACATGATGGGCATCGATCCCGTCGACCAGCGCCGGATGATGCAGGAGTCACTGGAGGCCATCCTGGCCCTGTTCCGGGCGGGGCCCGAGGAACGGATCGACCGCCAGACCGACTGGTTCACCCTGCGTGACGCCGCGCTGCACATCCGCCCCTACACCTGGCCGTACCCCGAAATATCGACCGCAGCAATGGTTTCGCCGTCCGGGCCGCGACTGGCCGGCCAGCTCGGCACGTCACTGCTGTCGCTGTCGATGTCGGTGCCCGGTGGGGTCGCTGCCGTGGAGACCACCTGGGACATGGTGACCGAGCAGGCGCAGAAGTCCGAACGCGAGGCCCCCGACCGCAAGGACTGGCGGGTGCTGGGCATCGTGCACGTCGCCGACACCAAGGAGCAGGCCATCGAGGACTGCACCTACGGGCTGCAAGATTTCGCGAACTACTTCGGTGCGGCCGGGTTCGTGCCGTTGTCCAACTCCGCGGACGGAGGTCAGGGCGATGCCCGGCAGTTCGTCGAAGACTATGCGGCCAAAGGCAATTGCTGTATCGGCACGACCGAGGAGGCGATCGCCTACATCCAGGACCTGCTGGACCGCTCCGGCGGTTTCGGCACGTTCCTGCTGCTCGGTCACGACTGGGCGTCACCGGCGGCCACCTACCACTCCTATGAGCTGTTCGCCCGGGAGGTCATCCCGCACTTCAAGGGACAGCTGACCGCACCGCGCGCCTCCCACGATTGGGCCAAGGGCATGCGGGACCAACTGCTCGGGCGCGCCGGGCAGGCCATCGTCAACGCCATCACCGAGCATGCCGGGGACAAGCCCTGATGCGCTCGGCGGTGTTGCGCGACGGCGCCATGGTGGTGCGCGATGACGTGCCCGAACCCGTGCCAGGCCCCGGCCAGGTGCTGGTGGCGGTGAAGGCATGCGGAATCTGCGGATCCGACCTGCATTTCGCCGCGCACGGCGATCAGATGCTGGCCGCGGGCGCGGAGATGGAAGGCATGCCGGACACCATGTCCGGTATCGACCTGTCCGCCGACATCTACATGGGGCACGAATTCAGCGCCGAGGTCCTGGAGGCCGGACCCGGCACCGACGCGCCGGCCCCCGGCACTCTGGTGACCTCGGTCCCGGTGCTGCTGACGCCGACCGGGCTCGACATGATCGTGTACAGCAACACCACCGTCGGCGGTTACGCCGAGCGCATGTTGCTCTCCGCACCGCTGCTGCTGCCGGTGCCCAACGGCCTGGACGCCCGCCACGCCGCCCTGACCGAGCCGATGGCGGTCGGCCTGCACGCCGTCAACACCTCGAAGATCGAACGCGGTGAACCCGCCCTGGTCATCGGGTGCGGCCCGATCGGCATCGCGATCATCGCCGCCCTGAAGTACCGCGGGGTGGAAACCATTGTGGCAGCCGACTTCTCCTCCACTCGGCGCGCACTCGCCGAGACTGTGGGTGCCCACGTGACCGTCGACCCGGCACAGGGTTCGCCGTTCCACCAGAGCACACCGGTGGTGGTGTTCGAAGCGGTCGGCGCCCCGGGCGTGATCGACGACGTGCTGCGCCGCGCACCGGCAGGCGCCAGGGTGGTGGTCGCCGGTGTGTGCATGCAGCCCGACACCGTGCACCCGTTCTTCGCCAGCGCCAAACAGCTCAGCCTGCACTTCGTATTCGGCTACGACCCATCCGAATTCGCCGAATCGCTGCGTGCCATCGCCGAGGGTGACATCGACGTCGCCCCGCTGATCACCGGCGAGGTCGATCTGGACGGGGTGGCGGATGCGTTCGCCGATCTGGGCGATCCGGACCGGCATTGCAAGATCGTCGTGACGCCCTGACGCGCTATGGTTCGAACATGCCACTCGCGCGACGATTGCCGGCCCGTGTCTGTCTCGCTCTCGCCGGGGCGGTGCTCGCCGTCGGGGTCAGCGCCTGTGACGCACAATCGGGTCCCGCGCCCGTCGGTGACCCGTCCGCCGCGGCCGCCCGCCAGGTCACCGTGGTCGGATCCGGTGAGGTGCAGGGCACCCCGGACACGCTGACCGTCTCGGCGGCAATGGAAGCCATCGCCGCCGATGTCACGGGCGCGCTCAACCAGACCAGCCAGCGGCAGCAGGCCGTCCTGGATGCGCTGACCGGCGCGGGCATCGAGCAGAAGGACATCAGCACCACGCAGGTGTCGCTGCAACCGCAGTACAACTCCGATGGCACCAGCATCGCCTCCTACCGGGCGAGCAATGCCATCGACGTGAAGATCCGCGACGCCGACCGTGCGTCGGACATCCTGGCTCTGATCGTCACCACCGGCGGGGACAACACCCGGATCAACTCGGTGAACTATTCGATCGCCGATGACTCCGCACTGGTGCGCGATGCGCGCACCCGCGCCTTCGAGGATGCCAAGGACCGCGCCCAGCAGTACGCCGAACTGTCCGGGCTGAACCTTGGAGACGTCATCTCGATCTCGGAGGCCGACGGAACCACACCGCCGCCGCCGGTCCCGATGCCACGCTCTGCAATGGCCGAGTCGGTGCCGCTGGCACCCGGCGAGCAGACCGTGGGCTTCTCGGTGACGGTCATCTGGGAACTGACCTAGCGCCCTGATTCGCTAGCTGGTTCGCAGCAGTCGGGTTGGCCACCAACGCAATCGGCGCTGCGGCCGGTTTCTCTGTGTAGTTGTCAAGCTGCCATGAGCGTTCGGTTTATGCGGCGGTGGGCAGGGTGGTCATGGTGCGTCGGGCGTGGGATCGCAGGTGTGCCGGTTTGGGCCCGGCGGGGTCATGCGGTGGGATGAACCAGGGATGGCGGTCGGCGCCGAGGTAGACCTGCCAGCCGCCGTGGTGGATCGCGGTGTGGTGCAGCCGGCAGAGCAGCACACCGTTGTCGATGCTGGTGGCGCCCCCGGAGGCCCATGGAGTGATGTGGTGGGCGTCGCACCAGGACACGGGTCTGCCGCAGCCGGGGTGCGCGCAGCCACCATCGCGCACCGCCAACCCTTTACGAATCAGAGGTGTGAATAGCCGTTCGGCGCGGCCGACGTCCAACGGCGCGCCCGCGGCGTCGACGGTTACCGCGGTCAGGGTGCTGTCGCACGCAATCAGGTCCGCGGTGCGGGCGCTGATAGGCCCGCCGAACCCGAGAACATCCACGGACCTAGCTGCGGCAGGCCGGATCAAGGTGACGTGGGGAAGCACACCACCGCTCATCGGGCGCTGCGAGCTCGACAGGTAGGTGCGCATGATCTGCCCGAACGCATCGGCGCGACGGCGGCCGGCCGGGCGGGGGTCCGGCGACCCGTCGGGCAGCGGGACGGGCCGGCACAACGGATCCAGCGCGGCCAACAGTTCCTCTGCCGTGAGCGCGACGAGATCGAGGCTGGCCGCGACCCGCCTGTCGTCGGTCTGCACCACGGTCATCTCGTTGAGGTCGGCGTTCTCCACGACCGGCACCGCGCCGTCGTCGCGAGGCTGCGTTGCGGCTTTGAAGATGGCGATCTCGCGGGCCTTCTTATCGACACCAGAGGGCGTGGTCTGAATCATCAACGACGTGACGACGCCCGCCCGGTCATCCTCGGACAACGCGACCCTGCCCGATACCTGCGCGACTCCTTTGCCGATGGCGTCGGCGAACTCGATACCGATCCCACCGAGGCGCTGGGCCCGGGTCAACGCCGGCAGGGTGTGCGCCGCGCGCCCTACCCGTGCCGCGCGGTACGCGGCACCGGGAGCCATGCCGCAGCTGATGAGCAGGTCGCTGCCAGAGCTCAGGTGCCGCCGCGCCGGGATCCCGGCCCGCTCCGCGGCCGCCACCGCCTGGGCGATCACATGATCGGCCAGGTTGCGTGTCACCACCGCGGCGGCCAGCACCGCCAGCAGCGGTTGCTCATCGAGCACCCGCCGCGGAGAGTCCAACAGATCAAACAACCGGCGATCAGCATCGTCATCGGGCGGCGGCGCAACAGCAAGATCATCGATGAGCGCATCAATGAACGTATTGAGATGGGTGGCGTCCATAGGGATAACGACTTTCACAGAAGGTGCCCAACGGGGCACGATCAGTCACAACGGTCCACACAGCCCCACAGGGGCCGTCGAACCTCGCGGCGACCGGAGTCGCGGTCTGCAGCTCACCGAGTCGCGCTGGGAGCTACGTCGCATTCGAACTTGTGTTCGATTCTACGCGGCCCAAAGACCCCGCGCAAGGTGTTGATCTAGAGCACGGCAACGCTCGGAAGTCGTTCTACGCGTTACCCACATACACACAGACGGACGCATCCCGCGAGGAAAGCGTCATCTCTGCAGAACCTCTAACGGTTCTCGTAGACCTTGGGCTCCAGCGTGCCTATATAGGGCAGATCGCGGTAGCGCTCGGCGTAGTCCAGCCCGTAGCCCACCACGAACTCGTTGGGGATGTCGAAGCCGACGTACTCGATCTCCACATCGGCGCGCACGGCGTCAGGCTTGCGCAGCAACGTGCATACCTTCAGCGACCGCGGACGCCGCGTCGCGAGGTTGCGCAGCAGCCAGGACAGGGTGAGCCCGGAATCGACGATGTCCTCGACGATCAGCACATCGCGGTCGTTGATATCGCGATCCAGGTCCTTGAGGATGCGCACCACACCCGAAGATGATGTCGAGGATCCGTACGAGCTGACCGCCATGAACTCCAACTGGGTGGGCACCGGGATGGCCCGGGCCAGGTCCGTGACGAACAGGACCGCGCCCTTGAGAACAGTGATCAGCAGCAGGTCCTGATCGGGCCCGCCGTCGCGGAAATCCGCGGCGATCAGTTCTGCCAGTTCGGCGGTCTTGGCCTTGATCTGGTCTTCGGACAGCAAGACCGACTTGATATCGCCCGGATACAACTCCGCAGTCACCGTCACAGCGTAGCCGGGATCAGGCGACCGGCTGACCGTAGAGCACCAGAGCGCCGTTCCGGCGGCCCGCGAACAGACGCTCCCGGGTCAATCCGCTCGGCACCGCGACCCCGCCCTGACCCCGCCACGCCGTGACCAGAAGGTCGACGGAACGGATCTGGGCGTCGGTGAGATCGCAGGCTCCCCCGGCCAGCAGCCAGCTCCGGATGACACGGCGCCGGACGGCGGCGGACAGGCCGTCCAGGTCGGCGATCGGCAGGGCGCCCGCCCCGATCCCGATCTCGGCGGCCGCGGCATCCAGCGCCTCGGTGTCCTCGCGCAGCGCTGCGGCGGTGCGGGCCAGCGCCTCGGCCACCCCACCGCCGAGCACCTGCTCCAGCAGCGGGAGCACCTCGGTGCGCAGCCGGACCCGGGTGAAACGCGGGTCGCTGTTGTGCGGATCCTGCCAGGGCGTCAGACCCAGTTCGGAGCACGCCGCCACCGTCGTAGCCCGGCGCACCCCGAGCAGCGGACGGCACCAGGGCGCGTCGTGGGCCCGCATCCCGGCCAGCGACCGGGCGCCCGACCCCCTGCCCAGGCCCAGCAACACCGTCTCGGCCTGATCGTCGAGGGTGTGCGCCAACAGCACCGGCGCACCGTCCCGGGCGGTCTGCAGTGCCGCGTAGCGGGCCGTTCTCGCCGCCGCCTCCGGTCCCCCCGCGGATCCGACCTCGACCCGGAGAATCTGTGCGTCAACGCATCCGAGCGCGATGGCCTGTGCGTGGGCCTGTTCGGCGACGGCGACCGAGTCGGCCTGCAGGCCGTGATCCACGATCAACGCCGTGGTGGGCCGCAACCGGGCGGCGACCGCCGTCAGTGCCAGCGAGTCCGCACCGCCGGAGAGCCCCACACACCAGCGCTCATCGTCGCCGAGACGGGCCTTGGCGAACGCCGCGACCACCGCGCGCAGCTGCGCTACAGGACCCGATCGATCCATCGCTGCGGTTCTTCGATCTCATCGGGCCTGGGCAGGGTGCCGGCGTCGGTCCAGATGACGTTGAAGCGGTCCATTCCGACCCGCGCCACCACCTCGTCGACGAACACCTTGCCCCGGGTGTACTGGTTGAGCTTGGCGTCGAAACCCAGCAGGGTGCGGATGATGCGTTGCAGCGGTGGCTGTTTGCGTTGCCGCCGTTCGTCGAAACGGCGGCGGATGGTCGCCACCGTCGGCACCACGGCGGGCCCGACGGCGTCCATAACGTGCTCGGCATGCCCCTCCAGCAGGGTGCCCAGCACCAGCAGCCGGTCCAGCGCCTCGCGCTGCGGCTCGGCTTGCACGGCGCGCAACAAGCCGAGCACGCCCGCCGAATTCACGTCGACCGGCTTACCGCCGCGCTGGGCGCGGACATGGGCGCTGAGCCTGCCGATGACATCGCCGACCTGCTCGCCGCCGTCATTGGTCAGCACGGCCAGCGAGGACGACATGTGTTCGGCCAGCCAGGGATTCGCCCGGAACTGCACCCGGTGGGTGACCTCGTGCAGGCATACCCAGAGCCGGAAGTCGGCGGGCTTGACCCGCAGTTGCCGTTCGACCGCAATGACATTCGGGTAGACCAGCAGCAGCTCCCCGCGTGACTGACTCCCCGGGTCGCTTCGCTCCTGCCCGCCGTCGCCGCCGAAGGGGTCGTACTGCCCCAGGATCCCCGACGAGATGAACGCCAGCACGGCACCGGTCTGAGCGCCGGTCACCTTGGCCGTCAGCGCACCGCCGGGCCCCTTCGACGTCTGCTCCGCAGCGCCGGTCATCACCCGCATCGACTGCGTCGCCGCGCGCACCCACATCTTGCGGTCGATCACCCGGGCCTCGGGGACCTCGGCACCCTCGTTGAGGTGAGTCACCTCGCGCACCGGTAATTCGGCGGAACGGGCCGACTCGTAGAGCTGCGCGATCGCCTGATCGCGGGTGTAATCGGTGGTCGCCGGGCCGGGCCTGCTCAGCTTGGCACCGATATCGGCGGCGAAGGTCCAGTCGACCGCACCGCCCACCGAGCTGCCTCCCCGGTCGCTCATCCGCCGCACCCGCAGGACCGCAATTTGGCGGCCAGTGCATCCAGCGACGTGCGTCCCGTGGGCCCGGCGTTGTTCGAGATCAACGCAAAGGTCAGCACCCGGCCGCTGGAATCGGTGACGATGCCGGCCAACGAGTTGGTGCCGGTGAGCGAGCCGGTCTTGGCGCGCAGCCAGCCCGCCGACTCCCGGCCCTCATCGGTGTCCAGGTACCGGTTGGACAGGGTGCCGCTGCCGCCGGCGATGGGCAACAGGTCCACCAGCGGGCGCAGCTGCGGCTGATCCGCACCGACCGCGGCGGCGATGACACCGTCCAGGGTCAGCGCGGTGAGCCGGTTGTCCACCGACAGCCCGCTGGAGTCCAGCAGGGTGGCGTTGGCGGTGTCCACGCCGGCGCCGCGCAACTGGCCGAGCACCGCCTGCACCGCCCCGTCGAAACTCTGCGGACGGTTCAGCGCGGCGGCCACCTCGCGGCCGATCGACTCGGCCATCACGTTGTCGGACTCGTTCATCATTTGGCGCAGCCGCTCGATGAGCGGGGGCGAGTGCACCTCGGCGAGTTCCTCGGCGTCCGACGAGATCGATGTCACGGTGACGGTGGCCGGGTCCACACCGAGTGCGGTGGCCAGCGCGCGACCGGCGTCCAGGCCCGGTGTCCGGGACCGTCGCGATTCCGGCGAGACCGGCTGGGTTCGACCGCCGTCGAGCATCACCGATTCGATCGGGGCGATATCGCCGCCGTCGATGTCCAGCGGATCCCACCCCGGCGCCATCGTCGGCCCGCTGTATTCACCGAGGTCGACCTGCACGGCGGTGACGCGGGTGCCGTTCTCCCGGACCTGCCCGGCCAGGTCGCTGATCCGGGCAGCGCCTTTGTACCAGGTGCGCTTGTCGGCGGCGACGGCCGACAGCGTCGGGTCCCCGCCGCCGTGCAGCACCACCACACCGGGCCGGTCACCGGCGACCACCCGGGTGGTCAGCGTCGCGTCACGGTCCAGGGTCAGCAGGGCGGCTGCGGTGGTGAGCACCTTGTTCGTCGACGCAGGCTGCATGGGGATGCGCTCGCCCTGCTCCCACAATTCGGTGCCGTCGTCGGCGTCGGTGATCCGGCCGGTCAGCATGCCCAGGTTCGGGTCGGCCAGCGCCGCGGCCAGTGTGGCGGCGAGGCCCTTCGGGGTCGGTTCGGTGGTGGCCTCGCCGAGCGGGCGGACTCCCGGCGCGGCCGCCACGGCGGCGGGTTGTTCGGGCAGCGCCTTGTTCGCCGAGGTACGGGTGGATGTGACCACCGCGGCAACCCCGACCACGGCAGCCACCAGCACGAGTACCACCAGGCCGATCACCAGGTGGGTGGATCGGCGCCATCTCCCGGGCCGCATAACGTGCAGCGTATCGCTCCTCTAATGTGGACCCGCCAGACCAAGCCAGCCGAAGGAGCAACGCCGGTGTCGTTCGACGTCGTCATCGAGATCCCCAAGGGTTCGCGCAACAAGTACGAAGTGGACCACGAGAGCGGCCGCGTCAAGCTCGACCGGTACCTCTACACGTCGTTCGGTTACCCCGCCGACTACGGATTCTTCGAAGACACCCTCGGCGAGGACGGCGACCCGCTGGACGCTCTGGTGCTGCTGCCCGAATCGGTGTTCCCGGGCTGCATCGTCGAGGCCCGCCCGGTCGCGATGTTCAAGATGACCGACGAGGCCGGCGGCGACGACAAGCTGCTGTGCGTGCCCGCGGGCGATCCGCGCTGGGACCACATCCAGGATCTCGCCGATGTCCCGCCGTTCGAGCTGGAAGCGATCAAGCACTTCTTCGTCCACTACAAGGACCTGGAGCCGGGCAAGTTCGTGAAGGCCGCCGACTGGGCGGGTCGCGAAGAGGCCGAGGCCGAGCTGCAGCGTTCGATCGAGCGGTTCAAGGCCGACGGTCACTGATCGCGGGAATTGATTTAGCACCGCTGTAACACGCGGTAACCCGGGCGTGTCCTGGCCCTTTGATCATGGGTGTGTGCTGCTGCATCAAGGAATCGGCCTGGACGTGTTCAACACGTTGCCCGAACGCAAGGCCGTGCATGCGCTCTACGAGTGCTGCAACAGCTACGCGATGGCCCGTGAACTGGTCAGGGGACGTGCCTACCCCGATCACGACGCCCTCTTCCGTCGCGCGGACGCGCTGCTGTTCGAACTCCCCGAGGCCGCCGTCGATCAGATCCTCGACACCTGCCCCGACGTCGGACGGCGACCCCGAAGTGTCCGTTCCGCCTCCGAGCAGTGCTCGGTGTGGGACGACGACGCCGCGACGATGACGGAACTGGGCGCGGCATCGCGCAGCTATGTGGGCCGGTACGGCTTCCCCTTCGTGATGTTCGTCGACGGGCACTGCGCCGGCGACGTGCTGAGCGCGTTGTCGAACCGCATGCACCACGAGGTCGAGATGGAACGCAAGATCCTGCGCAACGAGCTCGCCAAGATCGGGCGCAGCCGGCTGGAACGGATGCTGGGTCCCGAAGGCGGATACCACAACTGGTAGGCCCCGCCCGGCGCATGATGTCGGGTATGGGAAACATCGACGGCCACTTCGCGCCGGAATTCGCCCCACTCGCCGAGGCACTGGACCAGGCCATCGCGACCGGCGAGGAGTGCGGCGCCGCGATCGCCATCGATGTCGACGGCGAATTGGTGGTGGATATCTGGGGCGGGCACACCGATGCGGCCCGCAGCACACCGTGGACGGCCGACACCATCGTCAACGTCTGGTCATCGACCAAGAACATCACCGCGCTGGCCGGGCTGATGCTCATCGACCGCGGCCTGATCGACGCACGCACCCCGGTGGCCGAGGTGTGGCCGGAGTTCGGCGCGAACGGCAAACAGCACATCGAGTTCCGCCATCTGCTCACCCACTCGTCGGGGCTGTCGGCGTGGGAGCAGCCGGTGACCCCCGAGGACGTACTCGACTGGGACCGGTCCACCTCGATGCTCGCGGCGCAGGCGCCGTGGTGGGAACCGGGCACGGCCACCGGTTACCACGCCCTGACCCACGGGCACCTGATCGGCGAGGTGGTGCGCCGGGTCACCGGCCGGACGTTGAAGCGGTTCGTCGCCGAAGAGATCGCCGGGCCGCTGGGCGTGGACTTCCAGATCGGTGCGGCACCGCAGGACGACGCCCGCATCGCCGAGATCATCGCGCCCGCAGACCCATTCGAGGGCATTCCGCCGTTCGAGCAGTGGAGCGAGCAGATGATCAAGACGTTCACCGGGCCTGCGCCTGACCCGCTGATCGCAAACTCCGCGGCGTGGCGGGCCGCCGATATCGGCGCCGCCAACGGTCACACCAACGCCCGCGCACTGGCCAAGATCCTCTCGGCGGTCTCGTTGGGCGGCACCGTCGACGGCGTGCAACTGCTGAAACCGCATACCGTGGAGCGCATCTTCGAGACCGAGATCGAGGGACCCGACCTGGTGCTCGCCGGCCACCACCTCCGGATGGGTCTCGGATTCGGCCTGCCCAGCCCCGCCATCGGATACATCCCGGACGGCAAGATCTGCTTCTGGGGCGGCTGGGGCGGGTCATGGCAATCCATGAACCCGGACCGTCGCACCACCATCGCCTACGTGATGAACAAGATGGGCCCCGGGATCGAGGGCTCCGCGCGGACCGACCGCTACTTCCGGCTCATCTACGACGTGCTGGGCTGAACCACGTTCTGCAGCGGCTCGTTTCGCAGCAACCGCCCGATGTTGGCGGCGATATCGTCGCCTCTGCCCTTGAAGGTGTCGGCGGTGACCCCGGAGGCGTGCGGGGTCATCAACACGTTCGGCAACTCGGCGAACGGCAGCTCACTGGGTGGGCACGGCGCGCCGGTACGGTTTGCGGCGTCCGGGTAGCGATACCAGACGTCGATGGCGGCGGCCCCGACGCGGCCGGTGAGCAGCGCGTCATACAGCGCGTTCTCGTCGACCAGCGGGCCGCGCCCGACGTTGATCAGCACGCCGTCGGGCCCCAGCGCGCTGAGCTGGCTGCGGCCGATCATGCCGGTGGTCTCCCGGGTCAGCGGTGCCGACACCACCAGCACGTCCGATTCTCGGGCAAGGTCATCGAGCCGGGACACGTCACCGGCCCACACCAACCCCGCGCCGTCGCGAACCCGTCCCGATCCGGTGACCGCGGCACCCTGGCAGCCCAAGGCGCTCAACAGCTTCCAGCTCTGCTGACCGATATGACCGAACCCGACGAAACCGATCCGGGCTCCGTGCAGGGTCGGCGGCTGGGCGATGGTGTCGTCATAGACCGAACTGGCCCACACCCCGCTGCGCAGGGCACGGTCCTGCTGCAGGAAGCCGCGGCGCAGCATGATGGCGGCGGCCAGGATGAACTCGGCAATGGAACGCTCGTGGTGAAAGGTGTTGGCCACCAGGACGTCAGCACCGAGCGCGTCGAAGGCGACCCGGTCGGTGCCGGCACCGGCCACGTGCACCAACCGCAGCTTCTCGGCGATGGCCGCCATCTCCGCGGTGAACAGGCCGCCGACGAAGACCTGCGCCTCGCGCAACCGGTCCGGACTGATATCGCCGCCGGCCCAGATCGTCTTGACCTCCGGCGGGAGGGCGGCCTCGAAGCGACGGCGGTGCGGGACCAGGTTGCGATCGCCGATGAGAACTTTCATCTTCACGAGTGACGTTGCAGGCAGGGGCGTTTGCTGTCGAAGCTCCAGCCGGGGATCAGATACTGCATGGCCACGGCATCATCGCGGGCGCCTAGCCCCTCGGCCAGGTACAGCTCGTGCGCAGCGGCCACCCGTTCCTCATCGAGTTCGATACCCAGGCCCGGCGCGGCAGGTACGTCGAGGTAACCGTCCACGATCCGGTACGGCTCCTTGGTGATTCGCTGCCCGTCCTGCCAGATCCAGTGCGTGTCGATGGCGGTGATGTCGCCGGGCGCCGCGGCGGCCACCTGGGTGAACATCGCCAGTGAAACGTCGAAGTGGTTGTTGGAGTGCGACCCCCAGGTCAGTCCCCACGCATCGCAGAGCTGGGCGACGCGCACGGAACCACCCATGGTCCAGAAGTGCGGGTCGGCCAGCGGGATGTCGACCGCGCCGGAGCGGATGGCATGGCCCATCTCACGCCAATCGGTGGCGATCATGTTGGTGGCGGTCGGCAGTCCGGTGGCCCGCTTGAACTCGGCCATCACCTCGCGGCCGGAGAAGCCGCCCTCGGGTCCCACCGGATCCTCGGCGTAGGCCAGCACCCCGGTGAGCTCCCGGCAGGTGGTGATGGCGTCCTTGAGTAGCCATCCGCCGTTGGGGTCCAACGTGATCCGGGCGTCGGGGAACCGGTCGGCCAACGCGATGACGGCCTTGGATTCGTCCGCGGCGGGCAGCACGCCGCCCTTGAGCTTGAAATCGCGGAAGCCGTAACGTTCCCGGGCCGCCTCGGCCAGGCGTACCACGCCTTCCGGGGTCATCGCCTCCTCGTGCCGGATCCGCAGCCAGTCATCGGCGCCGGAATCCTCATCGGCGGGGCTGCGGTAGGCCAGATCGGTGCGGTCGCGGTCACCGACGAAGAACAGATATCCCAGGGCCTGCACCCGGTCCCGCTGCTGTCCGTCGCCGAGCAGGGCGGCCACCGACACGCCGAGATGCTGACCGAGCAGGTCGAGCATCGCCGATTCCACTGCGGTGACCGCGTGCACTGTGATCCGCAGATCGAAGGTCTGGGCGCCGCGGCCACCAGAGTCGCGGTCGGCGAAGGTGCGCCTGATGTCGGCAAGCACCGCGTTGTAGGCGCCGATGCCGCGCCCCTCGACGAGCGGGCGGGCGTCCTCGAGTGTGGTCTGGATGGCCGCGCCGCCGGGGACTTCTCCGACACCGGTGTTGCCGTCGGAGTCCTTCAGGATCACCAGGTTCCGGGTGAAGAACGGGCCGTGCGCACCGCTGAGATTCAGCAGCATGCTGTCGTGGCCGGCGATGGGGACGACCCGCATCTCGGTGACAATCGGGGTCTGAACGCTCATATCTGCCAGCCTATAAATTGCGGTTGATGCACGTCCAACACTGTTATCGCATCAATTGATCCAACACTGATATGGCCCACCTGGCCGGACACCCTGATCACCCAAACCACTTGTCACCGTTGGCGACAGGCCGCAGCACCCGGGTCACCTTGTCGCCCACCGCGCACAGCGCCTCGACCAACGCCCGCTCGCGCTCGCCGGTGAGCCGGGACACCGGCACCGAGGCGCTGATGGCGTCCTGGGCGGGCCAGGTGTAGCGCAACGCCACCGCGAAGCACCGCAGACCCGCGGTGTTCTCCTCGTCGTCGGTGGCATAGCCGCGGATGCGCACGGTCTCCAGGGCGTCGTCGAGTTCGTCGTGGCAGGTGAGGGTGCGCGGCGTCAGCGCCATCAGCTCGCCGGGCAGATGACTGCGGCGCTCAGCCCCCACCCTTTCGGCCAGCAGAGCCTTGCCGAGCGCGGTGGCGTGCGCGGGCAGCCGCCGGCCCACCCGGCTGGCGGCTCGCCGGTACTGCTGGGACTCGCGGGTGGCCAGATAGACGATGTCGGTGCCATCGAGGCGACCCAGGTGGAAGGTTTCGCCCCAGTCGGTGCGCAGGTCGTCCAGGAACGGCGCGATCATCGGCAGGTACGGATCSCCGTCGAGATAGCTGGTGCCCACCAGCAGTGCCCGGATGCCGATCCCGTACAACGCACCGGTGTCATCGCACCGCACCCAGCCCTGGGCCATCAGGGTGCGCAGCAGCGCATGGGCACTGCTGCGCGGCATGTCCAGTGCCTCGCTGATCTCGCGGATCCGCGCGGGCTTGTCCTGCCGGGCGGCGAGATACTCCAGCAACTCGACGGTGCGGACGGCCGATTTCACGCCTGCGCGCGCGGTGGATTCGCTCATAGCAGACCCGTCTGTTGGATGATGAGGACCACCGCGCCGATCATGGAGACGGTGATGGCGGTCCACCGCTGGCGAATCGGATTGAGGATGCGGTTTGCGTAGCGGGACAACACATACCCCAGCAGCGCGGCCGGTATCAGCACACCGAACATCGCCACGGTGTGCCGGTCGACGGCACCGGTCAGGGTGAGCATGGCGATCGACATCACTGAACCGATCAGGAAGAAGCTGCTCATCGTCCCCCGCAGTTCGGGACCCTCACTGCGCTGCCAGACCAGCGCCATCGGCGGGCCGCCGATGGATGTCGCGGTGCCCAGCACACCCGAGGTCGCCCCGGCCAGCACCAGATTGCGCCGACGCGGTGCGGGCACCCAGCCCAGCCCGGTCACCGCGACACCGCCGATCACGACGGCGGCGATCAGGATGGCCAGGGTGTGCTCGGGAATCGCGGCGAGCAACAGGGCCCCCGCGACCGTGCCGGGAACCCGTCCCAGCAGTGCCCAGCCGGCACCGGACACGTCGATCGAGCCGCGCTCCTTGATCACGACCATCAGCGTGAGCAGGGTCGCCAGCATGATCAGCGTGCCCGGCACCAGGCCGGGATCCACGATGGCGACCACCGGCGCGGCCAGCATGCCCATGCCGAACCCGATGGAGCCCTGCAGGCAGGACGCGAAAAGGACCGCGATCGCCACGATCGCGTATCCCAGGACGCTGGTCATTTCCCGTCGCTTCGCTCGCCCGCCATCACCCCGATCACGCGTTGGACAATGCCGACTGCTGCTCGTCGATCCGGGGATGATGGCACTCGGCGGCGTGTCCGGGCACCAGCACATCCAGCGACAACGGCGGGCGCTGCTCGGCGCAGATGTCGGTGGCGGCCGCGCACCGGGTGCGGAACCGGCATCCTGACGGCGGGTTGAGCGGTGAGGGCACCTCGCCCTTGAGCAGGATGCGCTCGCCGCGCTGTTCGTCGCGCAACTTCGGGGCCGCCGACATCAGCGCCGAGGTGTAATGGTGCGACGCTCGGTCGAAAACGGCTTCGGTCGGGCCGTTTTCGATGATCCGGCCGAGGTACATCACGGCCACCCGGTCAGCGACGTGGCGCACCACCGACAGGTCGTGCGAGATGAAGACATAGGAGATCTTCAGTTCCTGCTGCAGATCGTTGAGCAGGTTGAGGACCTGTGCCTGCACCGAGAGGTCGAGCGCGGATACCGGTTCGTCGCAGATGATGACCTCGGGGTTGAGCGCCAGCGCCCGCGCAATGCCGATGCGCTGACGCTGACCGCCGGAGAACTCCTGCGGGTACTTGCCGAAGGCCTTGGCGCCCAGGCCGACCAGGTCGAGCAGACCACGGACCCGCATGTCCCGGTCCGCGCGCGAGCTGTACAGCGTCTTGTGGGTGCGCCACGGCTCGGCGATGATCTCGGCCGCGGTCATCCGGGAGTTCAGCGAGGCGTAGGGGTCCTGGAACACCATCTGCACGCGGCGGCGGAACTTCAGCAGGTCCTTGCCCTTCAGACCGAACGGATCGATACCGTCGAAGGTGACCGATCCGGAGTCCGGGCGTTCGAGCATCATCAGGGTGCGGGCCAGTGTCGACTTGCCGCAGCCGGATTCACCGACCAGGCCCAGGGTCTCACCGCGGGCCAGGTCGAGGTTGATACCGTCCAGGGCCTGCAGTTTCTTACCGCCGGACACCCGGAACGACTTGGTCAGGTCGCGGACCGACAGCACCTGCTCGGCCTCGTGATTCTCAGGCATGTGAAACCTCCCCGGGGAAATGGCATGCGGACTTGCGCCGGCTGCCGACGTCCTGCAGAGCCGGGCGGGTGCTGCGACAGATATCGCGGACCAGCGGGCAGCGGTCCTGGTAGACGCAGCCGGTCGGGATGGAGTGCAGATCCGGCGGTGAGCCGCCGATGGATTTCAGTTCGGCGCCACGTTCGGCGGCGACGGGCACCGAGTCCAGCAGACCCTTCGTGTAGGGATGCTTCGGATCACCGAAAACCTCGGCCACCGATCCGGTTTCGACGATGCTGCCGGCGTACATCACCGCGACCCGGTCGGCCTCCTCGGCGACCAGCGCGAGGTCGTGGGTGATCAGCACGACGGCCATGTCGTACTCGGCGCGCAGACTCTTGAGCAGCGCCATGATCTGGGCCTGCACCGTGACGTCCAGCGCGGTCGTCGGCTCGTCGGCGATCAGCACCTTCGGGTTCAGCGCGACGGCCATCGCGATGAGCAGGCGCTGCCGCATACCGCCGGAGAACTGGTGCGGGTAGGCCTTCATCCGCTCCTCGGGCTGCGGGATGCCCACGCGCACCATGAGTTCCATGGCCCGGCGTTTGGCTTCCTTGGCCTTCATCCCGTGGTGGATGCGGAACGGCTCGGCGAGCTGGGTGCCCACGGTGTAGAGCGGGTTGAGCGCGGTGAGCGCGTCCTGGAAGACGATCGCGAGTTCGGGTCCGGCCATCTCGCGGCGCTTCTTGCGATCGACCGCCATCAGGTCGACGCCGGCCATGGTGGCCGATCCGTCGACGACCTGCGCGACAGGTTCCAGCAGGCCCACCAGCGCGGTGGCGGTCATCGACTTGCCGCAGCCGGATTCGCCTAGCAGCGCCAGCGTCTCACCGCTGCGGGCGGCGAAGGTGACGTGGTCGACGGCGCGGACGGTGCCGGCGATGGTGCGGATGTCGACGGTGAGATCCTCCACCCGCAGGGCGGGGTCGGCGTCCGTCCGGTCCACGGGCGGGTGTTCAGCGACAGCAGTCATCTAGAGAGCCTTTCCGGACTTGGCGAAGCGGGACAGTCGCTTCTGCGGAACAGTCAGCCGCCACCGCTGGGCGGGATCGGTGGCGATACGTGCCCAGGCCGCCAGGATGGTGGCCGAAACTGTGGTGATGACGATGGCCAGGCCCGGCAGGAAGGACAGCCACCATGCGGTGTGCAGGTAGGTGCGGCCCTGGGCGACCATCAGGCCCCAGCTGACGTCGGGGGGCTGAATGCCGATGCCCAGGAAGCTCAGTGAGCTCTCGGCCAGCATCACGTAGCAGAAGTCCAGGGTGGCCACCGTCAACAGGGTGGGCAGCACGATCGGCAGCACGTGCCGCGTGATGATCGAGGTGCCGCTGGCGCCGAAGGTGCGGGCCGCGTCGACGAACACCCGGGTGGACAGCTCGGCGGACTCGGCGCGCGCGGTGCGCAGGTAGACCGGGATGCGGGTGATCGCCAGCACCGCAACGATGTTGGCCGCGCTCGGGGAGAATACGTAGAGCACCACGACGGCGAGCAGCAGCGACGGGAAGCTCATGATGACGTCGGCCACCCGCATGGCGACGGTCTCGCGCCACCCGCGGTAGTAGCCCGCCCACATGCCGATGATCGATCCGACGACGGCCGAGATCACCACGGCAGGAATGGCCACCGACAGAGTGGTCTGACAGGCGACGACGAGTCGGGCGAGCATGCTGCGGCCCAGCGGGTCGGTGCCCAGCACGTTGGCCCAGCCGTGGGCGAGGGTGAAGGGCGCCTGGTTGGAGTTGTCCAGGTCGATGTCGGTGGCGAGATCGCCGACCAGCATCGGACCGAACAGCGCGGTCAGCGCAACGAGGCCGAGGACGGTGGCCGCGACGGCCGCCACCCGGTCGTTGACCAGCATCCGGAACCACACCGAGCGGCCGGATGCCTTGCGCGATGCCGGCTCTCCGACGATGGCGGTGGTGGGCTTGACCGGTACCAGATCGATTTGAGTCATCTGTTTTTCCTTAAACCTTGGCCGGTTCCCGGACGCGTGCGTCGAGCAGCGCGTAGCAGGCGTCGATGGCGATGTTGAGGATGAAGATGCTGACAGCGGTGAGCAGTACTGCTGCCTGCAGCACCGCGAAGTCGCGTTGCAGGATGGCGTCGATCATCAGCTTGCCGATACCGGGCCAGCCGAATATGGCCTCCACCACCACGGCGCCGTTGATCAGGCCGACGGCGAGGTCACCGGCGACGGTGAGGGCGGGGGCGGCGGCGTTGCGCAGCGCGTGGTGGGTGACGACGCGGAAGTCGCTGGCGCCCTTGCTCCGTGCCAACCGGACATAGGGAGCCGACAGAGCTGACACCATGGCTCCGCGCACCACCTGCGTCAACACGCCGAGCGGCCGGATCATCAAGGTGGCGATCGGCAGGATCCAGGACAGCATCCCTGCGTCGGTACCCGAGGTGGGCAGCCATCCCATCAGCACCGAGAACAACCAGACGCCGGTGATGGCGAACCAGAAGTCGGGGATCGATGCCGCGGTCATGGACAGCAGGCTGGAGAACCGGTCGGCCAGCGAGTTGGGCCGGTAGGCGGCCCAGCAGCCGATGACGACGGCGCCGATGATCGCGAGCAGCATGGTGACGAAGGCCAGCTGCAGGGTGGCGGGGAAGGCGCGCAGCGCCATCTCGGAGGCGGATTCGCCGGTGCGCAGCGAGGTTCCGAAATCGAGGTGGATGATGCCCTTGAAGTAGTCGAAGAGCTGGACGATCAGCGGGTCGTTGAATCCGTTGGCGTCGGCGAAGGCCTGGCGCTGATCGGGTGTCGCGGACTCGGGCAGGTACAGGTTGGTGGGGTCGCCGGTGAGCCTGGCAAGCAGGAACACTCCGAGGAGCACGATCACCAACGGTAGTGCGCTGGTGTACATCCGGCGTCGAACGAAGGAGAACATAACGGGTGTGACCCTTCAGAAGAGGATGCTGACTGTCAGGACTGGTCGGTGCGGTCGGATGAGGCGTGCGTCATCGTGGCCAGCAACATTTCGTCGCCGGTCGCCGGGTTCGGTTCATAGTCCACGCGGGGAGACTTGCCGAGGATGCCCCGCATGTGGGCGATATAGGCGAACTGCATGATCTTCTCCGGTTCGTCGGCGAAGATCTGGGCGTAGGCCTGTTGGCGCGCTTCTCCGGTGAGCCTGCCGGCCGCAGCAATCTGCTCATCGAAAGCTGGTGTACCGAAAGCGCTCTGGGCTCCGTCCGAGCGCATGTACTGGTCGACGGAGAAGGCGGCGTCACCGGCCTGGTTGCCGTGCTGGATGAGTGCGAGGAACGGTCCGGCATTGGCCGGGAACGGCTGCAGCTGGTATTCCAGCTGGGCTGCGGTGTCCATCATCTCGATCTTGACGTTGAGGCCGGCGTCGGCCAGCTCGCTCTGGATCACCTCGACGGTCTCGGTGACGCCGGGGAACTGGCTGTTGCGGCCGATCAAGCGGATCTGGCGGTCCACCGGGACCCCGTCGGCCCGCGCCTCGTCGACGAGTTGGCGGGCCTTTTCGGGGTCGTGCGGCCACAGCTGGAGATCGGAGTTGAAACCCACGACACCTTCGGGGATCAGCTGCGCCGCGGGCTCGCCGAGCCCACGGAACAACGCCTTCACGATGCCGGTGCGATTGACCGAGTAATTGATGGCCTGGCGCACCCGCATGTCGTTCAGCGGTGCCTCGGCGCCGGTGATACGTAGCGCGGTGGTCTCGTTGTTCTGGAAGGGCACACCGAGATCTCCGGCCCCGTCCTCGGGTCCGAGCCCGGTCGCGATGTCCACCTCGTCGTTGGTGAGCATCGCTGCGCGCACACTTCCCTCACTGCGCCACTTGTATTCGGCGCGCGCGAAGGCGGGCGGCGTGCCCCAGTAGGTGGGGTTGCGCGCCAAGGTGAGCTTCTGGCCGTAATCCCAGCGCTCGATCGCGTACGGTCCGGTGCCGATGGGCTCACGGACCTTCTCGGTCATGCTGGTGGTCACCGGAACCATCTCGACGAACGAGATGCGCAGCGGCAGAATCGGATCGGGCTCGGTGGTGCCGACCACGACGGTGTGCTCGTCGGGCGTCTGCAGGGCCAGCACCTCATCGCCGAAGACGTAACCGTCGACGTTGCACTGCAGGTCGGAGTTGACCGCGCGGTCGATCGAGAACGCGGCGTCGGCGGAGGTGAACGGTGCGCCGTTGGAGAAGGTCACACCGTCGCGCAGCGTGAAGGTCCACTCGTTGGCAGACGTCTGCTCCCATCCGGTGGCCAGCAGCGGCAGCAGATCGCCGGTGGTGGAATCGCGCTCGGCCAGCGGCTCGGTGATGTTGGAGCGGGTCACGATGCCGGTGGATGTCAGCGAGCCCTCGCACGGTTCCAGCGTGGGCGGCTCCTGGGGAAGCACGATGCGCAAGGTCTCGGGGTCATAACCACCGCTACCGGTGTTGGCGACGCTGCATCCGGCGGCCAGCACCGCTGCGCTGGTGAGAAGTGCGAGCCGGCGCAGCGAGGCTCGGGCAACTGTCGCGGCCATCGGGACCTCCAGATCAAGGGTGTGGGCTGTACTACCTGCGATCATCGGCAGTGACGTCTACGTATGTGGACATCACTTGTGACGGTAGACACACCGTAAGAGCGGCTCTCGGACACCGTCAACCGCCCGAAATGGGCCGCTGAGCGGTTCTGCGCATCCGCCCGGGGCTGGACGTACCCACCCGAAATGGCCGGTGATCAGGTACTTTAGGGGGCCGCACAGGCCTTTGATACCCGGGAACGGCTCACGATTGCCTAGTCATGCGGGTTCTGCATTAACCCATGCTATTTCCGTGTTGGACAGGTATCCGCAGGTCTCAATACCGTACGTAGTGAGCAGCGAAGGAGCAGCCCACATGCCCGACACCTCTTCATCTTCTTCCGACACCAGGGTCCTGCAGGTCGGCCCTCTGAAGCCGTCTCTGGCCGAGACCCTGCGCACCCGTTACGGAGCGCAGACCCTCCCCGACGATGCGGCCGCGCGCGCCGAGTTCCTCGCCGGCCCCGGCGCCGATATCACCGCCGTCGTCACGTCCGGCCGCACCGGCGTCGATGCCGCGCTGATGGCCGAGTTGCCCCGCCTCGGCGCGGTGGTGAACTTCGGCGTCGGCTACGACACCACCGATGTGGATGCCGCTGCACTTCGGGGCGTCGGGGTGAGTAATACCCCCGACGTCCTGACAGACTGCGTCGCCGACACCGCGGTGGGCCTGTTGATCGACACCATGCGGCAGTTCTCCGCATCCGACCGCTATGTGCGGGCCGGGCAGTGGCCCGTCAACGGCAACTACCCGCTGACCCGGCAGGTGAGCAACACCCGGGTCGGGATCATCGGACTGGGCCGCATCGGTGGCGCAATTGCCAAGCGGCTCAGCGCCTTCGGATGCGCCATCAGTTATCACAACCGCCGTGAGGTCACCGAATCGCCGTACACCTACGTGGGGTCACCGGTGGAACTCGCGCAGCAGGTCGACGTGCTGGTGATCGCCGCCGCCGGCGGCAGTTCCACGAGCAAGCTGGTCGACGGCGCGGTCCTCGACGCGCTCGGTGCAGACGGCTACCTGATCAACATCGCCCGCGGCAGCGTCGTCGACGAGGTCGCCCTGGTTGCCGCGCTGCGCGACGGCCGGCTGGCCGGCGCCGGGCTCGACGTGTTCGCCGACGAGCCCAACGTCCCGGCCGAGTTGCTCGAGATGGACAACGTGGTGCTGCTCCCCCATGTCGGCAGCGGCACCGTGCAGACCCGCGCGGCGATGGAGGACCTCACGCTGCGCAACCTCGACGAGTTCCTGGCCACCGGCCGGCTGGTCACCCCGGTGCTGCAGCCCGGGGCCCGCGTCTAGGCAGCTCTCTTTGCATTTTTGGGATCGGTAGCCGTCCCGCTGCGCTGTACTTCCTTTCATCGGCAAGCCCGCCTGGGCACGGCCCAGCGAAGGGAATGATCCAGATGAGCGAGATCAGGCGATTGACGAAGGTGGCCGTGGTGGCTGCCGCCGTGGGTGCAGCCGGGCTCGGCGTGGGCGCCGGCATCGCGGCCGCCGGGCCGTACACCGCACCGACCACCCAGTGGTGCCCGGGCCAAGCCCTGCCGTTCCAGGAGATCCGCTGGGACATGAGTGTGTGCCACACCTACTTCACGGTCCCGTTCGGGCAGGGCAACGTGCGGATGGTCTACCCCGACGGGTCGGCCGCCGACAGCTTCATCTCCGCGGACATCACTCCCCCGGAACTCACCCCGTCCGCCCCGCAGCCGCTGCCGCCGGGTACCCCGTTCTGCAGTCCTCGTGGCTCGCTGATCATCATCGGCCCGATCTGCGACGAGATCGGCCTGGACATGCCCCCCGGCTCACTGCGGCGCTAGCCGCGGTCAGCCGATGACCTGTTCGACCAGGTCATCGGTGGTCCACTCGCGGGCAGGCAGCACATCCCGTAACAGCCGCAGCAGCGCCGGGTTGGTGCTGTCCCCGCGCCAGGCGGCGTCGAGTTCGACCGGGCGCTCCCGGAACGCCCCGATGGTCCGGAACACCACCCCCTCGGGGTGCAGGGTCGCCGCCGACGCGGGCACCAGGGCAATCCCGATTCCGGAACGCACCAGCACCAGCATGGTGTGCACCTGGGTGACGAACTGCACGAAGCGCGGCGTCGCACCGGCGATGGTGAACGTGCTGATCAGCAGTTCGTTGAAATAGCGGGCCTGCACCGGTGAATACATCACGAAGTCCTGGCCGTCGAGATCGTTGAGGGTGAGCTGGCGGCCCTGTTCGGTGAGCGGGTGCCCGGCGGGCAGTGCGGCCACCAACTGCTCGTGCAGCAACGGACGGGACACGATCCCCGGCCGCTTCAGGGGCGGCCGCGCCATCCCGAGGTCGATCTCGCCGCTCATCAGCGCCTCGACTTGTACCGATGAAACCATCTCGCGCAGTTCGAGTTTCACATCGGGAAGGATGCTGCGCGTCTGTTCGAGCAGGCGCGGCAGCACCGCGTGCGCGGAGGCCGCGGTGAATCCGACCACCACCGTGCCCAGGTCCCCCGCCGGTACCCGCCGCACGGTGAGCGCGGCGCTCTCGGCCAGCTGCAGGATGCGGCGTGCGTCGGGCAGGAAGGCCACCCCGGCCGGGGTCAGGGTGACCGACCGGGTGGTGCGGTCGATGAGCTGCACCCCGAGTTCGGTTTCCAGCTGCTGGATCTGACGGCTCAGCGGCGGCTGGGTCATGTGCAGGCGTTCGGCGGCGCGGCCGAAATGTAGTTCCTCGGCGACGGCGATGAAGCAGGACAGCCGGGCCAGTGAGAACATCCATGCACTCCTCGTATCACCGCACCGATGCGGGACGTCAGCAGTGCATCAGTCTAGCTCGCGGCGGGCGCGAAGGACTCCAACTCGTATTTGTGGTGGAAGGCGCGCAGCTGTTCGTAGCGGTACCGGTTATAGGCCATCGGCTCCAGCAGCGCCCACTTCGGCAGCCAGCGCCGCGCGGCCCGGATGGAGGCCCGGTAGCAGGCGAACTCGAGCTGTTTGCGCGAGTTCCAGCTGCTGCCCAGCAGTTCCATCATCGTCGGGTGCGTGGTCGACTCGGCGCAGATGCGGGCGGGCCGCGCCATCGCCGGGGCCGCCAACCGCCAGACCGGCGCGATGATCTGGTGCAGCCAGTGCGGGCCGAACAACGTCGGCACCGGCGGTGCGCCGAACTGGTCGGCGGCCCACAGCAGGAACGGGTTTGCCGCCAATTCGGTGGCCGCGACCTCGTCGTAGTAGGCCTGCATCTCGGCCACCGTCGGCGGCACTTCCGATGCCGTGCTGGGCAGCCCGACATCGGCCATCGCACACACCGTTCGGTAGACGATCTCGCGCTGTTCGGTGGTCAGGTCCTTGCCGTAGACCGCGACGTAGCCGGCGTAGAAGATGTTCAGCGACGTGGTGCCGACCCATTTCCACAGCGCGGGATCGAGCGCGCTGAAACGTTCGCCCTCGAAATCCCCCGTGCCGACTCCGTGCACCGCACCGTGTTTGGACTTCAGCCGGTCCTGGGCGGCGTGGCGATCGGCCTCGTCACCGAAGGCCAGCGGGCCGTTCCACAGGTAGCTGTTCAGCCCACGGTCGGTGAAATTGGCGGCGAAGCGCCCACTGGCGTCGACGGCCGCGGCAACCTTGCGGTAGGCCACCTGGTCGAGCGCCAGCCGTCCGAACAGACCGAACGCCAACGGCATCCCCATCCACCACCGCACATCGGCGGCCAACTCGTGATGTGGTTGGCCGGGTTCCCACGGCTTCGGATCCATCTCAGCTCCCATCGCGAAACAGGAAACACCTGTGTGCAGATTGAGGAAATCAGCCCCATATGCCCTGTGTCAAGATGGTTCGATGGTCACCCGGCGGTACGGAGGGCAGACCGCCGACGACCGGGTGGCCGAACGGCGGGCCCGGCTGCTCGCCGCGGGATTGGAACTGATGGGCACCCGCGGCATCGCGGGCACCACGGTGCGGGGCGTCACCGAGGCCTCCGGGGTCGCGGCGCGCTACTTCTACGAGAGTTTCCCCGATATCGAGGCGCTGCATCTGGCCGTCTACGACACCGTCATCGAGGAGAGCGCGCGCCGCTCGGTCACCGCGCTGGCCGAGGCGCCCGATGACGACCTGGCGAGAACGCGCGCGGTGCTGGCCGAATTGGTGGATCTAATTCTCGCCGACCCACGCAAGGGCAGGATCCTGGTGCTGGAGGCGACCGCATCACCGGCGTTGGGCCGGCGCAGTCTGCAGGAATCCAGCCGGTTCGCCGGCATGCTGGCATCGACGGCATCCAGCGGTGATCCCGGCCTGCCGACCGATGATCTACCGACCGATCTGCGGCTGGTCTCCCAATTCCTGGTCGGCGGTGTCATCAGCACGATCGGCGCGGTGCTGCTCGGCGATGTCGAGGTCGACCGCGAGCACCTGGTGGATGTGCTGGTGCGGCTTTTCGACGCGGTGCGTGCGCCGACGGCATGGCAACCACGAGATGACGGCTGACGGAGAGACACCGGACAGCTGCGCGTCACCTGCGGGCAAGGTCGGCATCTGACACTGCGCCGTGTCGACGAATCTGTCCCGCCGTGCGCTGCTCGGTGGGGCCCTGGCCGTCGCGGCGATCCCGCTGGTCGGCTTCGGCCGGGCCGAGCTGACCTCCGACCCGTTCACCCTCGGGGTGGCTTCCGGGGAACCGGTCCCCGACGGCGTGGTGATCTGGACGCGGCTGGCACCGGTACCGTTGGCCGACGACGGCCTCGGCGGAATGCCTTGGCGGATGGTCGATGTCGAGTGGGAGGTCGCCACCGATGAACGCTTCCGCGGAGTCGAACGGCGCGGGATGACCGTGGCGACACCGGAATCGGCGCACGCCGTGCATATCGAACTCGCCGGCCTGCGACCGGGCACCGAGTATTTCTACCGGTTTCGCGCCGGTGGCTACATCTCGGCCACCGGGCGGACCCGCACGGCACCGCAACCCGGTGCACTCGCGCCCCTGACAATGTGTTTCGCCTCGTGCTCGAACTACGAGCAGGGGTGGTTCACCGGCTACCGCAGACTGGCCGAGGACCACCCGGAACTTGTTGTGCACCTTGGTGATTATCAGTACGAGTACGCCGGCAAGGACGGCGGTGTGCGCAGGCATGTGGGACCGGAGACCGTCACGCTGGCCCACTACCGGCAGCGCCTCGCGCAGTACAAAACCGATCCCGACCTACAGGCCGCGCATGCCGCCGCACCGTGGCTGGTGGTGTTCGACGACCACGAACTGGACAACAACTGGGCCGCCGATGTGCCCGAGGAGCCGCAACCGGACTTCCCGGCCCGGCGCGCCGCGGCGCTGCAGGCCTACTACGAGAACATGCCGCTGCGGCCGTCGGCGCGACCGCAGGGCACCGGGATGCGGCTGTACCGGCGCGTGCAGTGGGGAGCCCTGGCGACATTCCACCTGCTCGACACCCGCCAGTACCGGACCGATCAGGCCTGCGGCGACGCCTATGGCGCCGACTGCCCGGAGCTGAATTCCCCGGGGCGCACGCTGATCGGACCCGATCAGGAACGCTGGCTGCTCGCCGGCCTGCGGGATTCGCGGTCCCGCTGGGACATCCTGGGCCAGCAGGTGTTCTTTGCGCCGCTCGATGTGGTGGCGGGACCGCGCCGCGGTGTCAACGCCGACGCCTGGGACGGGTACGGCGCCTGCCGCGACCGGATCACCGCGGGGCTGGGCGGCGTACGCAATCCCGTCGTGCTCACCGGCGATGTGCACTCACACTGGGCCGCCGAGATCAGCGACCCCCGATCGGGGCCGGTGGCAACGGAATTGGTGACATCATCGATCACCTCGGGCGGGGACGGCTCGGACTCCCGCCCGGATGTGGATGCGATTCTCCCGGAGAATCCGCACCTCAAATACTTCAGCAATCGCCGGGGCTACGTCCGCACCCGCATCACGGCCGACGGACTGCGGGCCGACTTCCGGACATTGCCGTTCGTGACCCGTCCCGGTGCGCCGGCACGCACCGACGCGACGTTCGTCATCGCCGACCGCGCCCCGGTGCTCACGTGAGTTTGATGGCCGCGATCTTCACCCGGCGCACGGATTCCTCCCACTCGGCCAGGGTGGGATACACCCCGTCGCGGAACATCATCCCCAGCTGCCGTTGCGCCTTTTTCGGGCTGTAGGACTTGGCGATCCGGTCGGCGATGCCGGCGACCGTGGCGGGTTCGGTGATGAGCTCACCGTGCATGGTGCGGGTCTTGCCGCGGTGGGACACCTGCGCGTCGGCACCGCCGCGGAAGTTGTACTTCCACTGCGCCTCCAGCACGACGTAGAGGGCACCGTCGAGTGCATGCGCGCTCACCGGCGTCGCATAGCGCTTCCCGGTCTTGCGGCCGGTGAAGGCCACCAACATGAAATCGCCGATGTAGCCGCCGAGCGGGGTCTTGAGGGCGACCTTCAGCACCCGGTTGACGACGCTGAGCAGTAACTCCGGCGGGTGGGCGGCTTCGACGGCCGATGGGTCTGCCATCCACCCACCGTAACGGGGCGAGCGAAGCGACGGGAAAAAAGCCAGGGCCTACCAGCGCGGGCTGACCAGCTCGAAGTTCGGGTCGACGGTCTTCATGTAGCCGGTGTCATCGCGATCGCGGATACCGCAGCGCAGGTACTGCTCGTGCAGTGCGGCCAGCGAGTCCTCGTCGATCTCGACGCCGAGGCCCGACGTGGTGGGCACCGGGACGGAACCGTCCACGAAGCGCAGCACACCGTCCTTGACGACCTCTTCGGTCTTCCACGGCCAATGCGTGTCACACGCGTAGGTGAGGTTCGGTGTCGCGCCGGCCAGGTGCACCATCGCGGCCAGGCTGATGCCCAGGTGCGAGTTGGAGTGCATGGACAGGCCCAGCCCGAACGTCTCGCAGATCCCGGCGAGCAGCCGGGAACGCTGCAGTCCGCCCCAGTAATGGTGATCGGAGAGAACGACTTTCACCGATCCCTTGGCGACGGCGGGGGCCAACTGATCGAACGCGACGACACACATGTTGGTGGCAAGTGGAAGCGGCGACTCACTGGCCACGGAGGCCATCCCGTCCAGGCCCGGCGTCGGATCCTCCAGGTACTGCAGGATGCCGGCCAGCCCGGAGGCCACCTTGACCGAGGTCTGCGGAGTCCAGGCGGCGTTGGGGTCCAGCCGCAACGGCATGCCGGGGAAGGCTTCGGCCAGCGCCTCGATGGCCGCCATCTCCTCCTCGGGAGGGAACACCCCGCCCTTGAGTTTGATTGCGGTGAAACCATATTCGCCAATGATGCGCTGGGCCTGGGCGACCAGACCCGCGGGGTCCAGTGCCTCGCCGAAGCGATCGAGCTCCTGGCCGGGGTGCGCGGCCCACTTGTAGAACAGGTAGGCGCTGAAGGGCACCGCGTCACGGACCTTGCCGCCCAGCAGATCCGATACCGGCCGGCCCAGCGTGTGGCCCTGCACATCCAGGCAGGCCACCTCGAAGGGCGAGAGCACCTGATCCACCGCGCTGGCGGTGGTGATCATGCCCGCGGTGCCGACGGCGGCGTCATCACCGGCCAGCCGAACCGCGATTGCCGCGCGGATTTCGTTGAGCGCGAATACATCCAGACCCGTGATCGCCTCGGCGGCGGCATGCAGCCGGGCCAGGTGGCGGGTGTCTGCGTAGGTTTCACCAAGGCCCACCAGGCCCGCATCGGTGTCCAGCTGGATGATCGCGCGCAGCGCGTAGGGCTGGTGCACCCCGACCGTGTTCAGCAACGGCGGGTCGACGAACGCGACCGGGGTGATGCGGGCTCCGGTGATCCTGATCGGCGCCATGGTCTAGACGGCCTCGCTCAACGATGCGGCCAGCACCGCGCGGCCCGCGGCGATGATGGAGCTCAGCTGGGCCAGGTCATCGGCGTGCGGCATCACCAGCGGCGGACGCACCGGTCCGGCGGGCACACCTTCCATGGTCACGCCGGCCTTGACCAGCGAGACGGCATAGCCGGGGACGGTGTCGCGCAACTGCACCAGCGGGATGAAGAAGGCGTTGAGCAGCGCGTTGGTCAGCTCGGTGTTACCGGATTCCAGCGAGTTGTAGAAGGCCAGCGCCAGGTCGGGCGCGAAGGCGAAGGTCGCCGACGAGTACAGCGGGACGCCGATGGCACGGAACGCCAGCTGCGTGGTCTCGGCGGTGGGCAGCCCGTTGAAGAACAGGAAGTCGGGGTCCACCTGAGTGGTGACGGCGGCGACGATACGGGCGACCTGATCGAAATTGCCGGTGCCGTCCTTGAATCCGATCACGTTGGGGATCTTGGCGACGGCGACGGCGGAGGCCTCGGTGAACTTCGCGTTGTTGCGGTTGTAGACGATGACCGGAAGCTCGGTGGCCCCGGCCACGGCGGCGACGAAGTCGACCAGACCGGGCTGCGGTACCTCGACGAGGTAGGGCGGCAGCAGCAGCAGACCGTCGGCGCCCGCTTCTTGAGCGGCGACGGCGAAGCGCTTGGACTGGGCCACCGACCCACCCGCACCGGCGTACACCGGGACGCGGCCTGCGACCACCTTGACGGCGGTGGCGACGATGACGCGGAACTCGTCCTCGTCGATGGCGTGGAATTCCCCGGTGCCGCAGGCAATGAAGATCCCGCCGGGACCGGCCTCAAGCCCCTTGGTCAGGTGCGCGGTCAGGGCGTCGACATCGACGTCACCGGACTCGGTGAACGGGGTGACGGGGAAGAACAGAACGCCTTGGAAATCGGGGCGCAGGGTGGGACGCATGGGCGGGCCTTTCGGATCGGGTGTGGGTGTGGTTCAGGATTGGGAAAGCTGGCCGTCGATGCGGCGCCACAGACGATCGGGGTTTCCGTCGGCAATGGCGCTGGGCAGCAGTGCTTTCGGAACGTCCTGGTAGGCGACCGGGCGCAGGAAGCGCTCGATGGCGCGGGCACCGACCGAGGTGGTCCGGGAGTCCGAGGTGGCCGGGAACGGGCCGCCGTGCACCATGGCGTGGCACACCTCGACGCCGGTGGGCCAGCCGTTGAACAGGATCCGGCCCGCCTTGAGTTCGAGCAGCGGCAGCAACTCGCCTGCGGCATCGACATCGGAGTCATCGGCGTGCACGGTGGCGGTGAGCTGGCCCTCGATGCCCTGGGCGACGACGGCCACCTCCGCGGCATCGGCGCAGCGCACGATCAGGCTCGACGAACCGAACACCTCGGCCTGCAGGTCCTCGGATGCCAGGAAGCTGTTCGCATCGGTGCTGAAAAGAGCTGCCTGACCGCAGGTCTCGCTGCCCTCGGTGCCGCGGGCGACCAGTTCGGCGGCCCCGGCGAGTGACTCGACGCCGGATGCGTAGCTGCGGGCGATGTTCGGGGTGAGCATCGGGGTGGCCGGCGCGGCCGAGATGGCCTCCTTGGCGGCGTCGACGAACGCGTCCAGCCCGGGGCCGTCGACGGCGATGACGAGGCCCGGGTTGGTGCAGAACTGGCCGGAGCCCATGGTGAGCGAGCCGATGAACGCCTTGCCGAGTTCGGCGCCACGGGTGCTCAGCGCCCCGTCGAGCAGAAACACCGGGTTGATGGAGCTCATCTCGGCGTAGACCGGGATGGGTTCGGGGCGGGCGGCGGCCGCCGCGACCAGAGCCGTTCCGCCGGTGCGGGACCCGGTGAAGCCGACGGCCTTGATCCGCGGATCGGTGACCAGTTCGATGCCCAGTTTCTGACCGGTGCCGAACAGCAGCGAGAAGGTCCCGGCGGGCAGGCCGCTCTCGGCGACGGCCTCGGTGATGGCGCGGGCGACGATCTCGGAGGTGCCGGGATGCGCGTCGTGACCCTTGACGATCACGGGGCAGCCGGCGGCCAGTGCCGATGCGGTGTCACCGCCGGCGACGGAGAAGGCCAGCGGAAAGTTCGAGGCGCTGAACACGGCGACCGGGCCGAGCGGGATGAAGCGCTGACGGATGTCGGGGCGGGGCAGCGGGGCACGGTCGGGCAGTGCGGTGTCGATGCGGGCACCGTTCCAGCTGCCCTCGCGCAGCACACCGGCGAACAGCCGCAGCTGACCGGTGGTGCGGCCGACCTCGCCGGTGATGCGGGCCTGGGGCAGACCGCTCTCGGCGACGGCCCGCGCGATCAAGGTTTCACTGACCGCTTCGATGCGGGCGGCGATGGCCTCCAGGAACTGGGCGCGTTGCTCAGACGTGGTGGCCCGGTAGACGGGGAATGCCGCGGCGGCCGCGGCGGCGGCGGCCTCCACATCGGCGCTGTCGCCGTGCCGGTACGCAGGTTCCAGTGGTTGACCGGCGGTGGGATCGAATCCGCGAATCTCGGCACCGGTTCCGCTGACGGGCGATCCCGCGATGATCATCTGGCCGGTCAGCTGATTGGCGAGGGTGGCAGTCATGACACCAACGCTAAGACGCCGATCCATTCATGTCCAAGACCGATTCAGTGCCAACTAATGCACGGATTGGATTAGTCATCGTCGCGGCGATGCGTGCAGATCGGGGCGACGCCAGCCGCTCTGACGCGCGTGCAACTTAAGCGTGTCACCATGGTCGAAACCAGACTCCGACGCGGGAGGTGCCGGCCCATGACCGAATTGCCCACCGGCATCGTGACACTGCTCCTCGCCGATGTCCAAGGCTCCACCCGGCTGTGGGAGACCCGGCCCGACGAGATGGCCGCCGCCGTCGCGACGATGGAAACCGTGATCACCCAACTCACCGCCGTACACGGCGGTGCCCGCCCCCTCGAACAAGGCGAAGGCGACAGTTTCGTGATCGCGTTCCGGCGGCCCGCCGACGCGGTGGCATGCGCGCTGGACTTCCAGTTCGCCCAGTTGGCGCCGATCACCCTGCGCATCGGTGTCCACACCGGGGAGGTGCAGATGCGCGACGCCGCCAATTACGCCGGCCCCACCGTCAACCGCACCGCCCGGCTGCGCGATCTCGCCCACGGCGGTCAGACAGTGGTGTCCGGAGCCACCGAGGCACTCGTCGCGGACGCCCTGCCCGCGGAGGCCTGGTTCACCGACCTCGGCACCTACCCGCTGCGTGACCTGCACCGGCCGGAGCGGGTCAGCCAGCTGTGCCACCCGGACCTGCGCAACAGCTTCCCCGCACTGCGGACCGCCAAGCAGCCGGCCAGCCGGACCCTGCCGCTGCAGCTCAGCAGCTTCGTCGGACGCCAGAACCAGATCGAAGAGGTGGCGCGCCTGCTCAAGCAGAGCAGGCTGGTGACCCTCACCGGCGCGGGCGGGACCGGCAAGACCCGGCTGGCCCTGCAGGTGGTCGACGGCTTCGACGACGCGAAGTTCGTGGACCTGTCCTCGATCACCGACCCGGCACTCGTGACGAGCACCGTCGCACGTGTCCTGGGAGCGCCCGACCGCCCCGGCAGATCGACGATCGACACCCTGATCGAATCCGTCGGCGACCGGGATCTGGTGGTGCTGCTGGACAACTGCGAACACCTGCTCGACGCCAGTGCCGCCGTCGTCATGGACCTGCTGCGCGCCTGCCCGGGCCTGACATTCCTGGTCACCAGCCGGGAACCGATGGGCGTCCCCGGCGAGGTGGTGTGGCGGGTCCCGTCACTGTCCCTCGACGACGAAGCCATCGAGCTGTTCATCGAGCGCGCCACCACCGCCAATCCCGACTTCATCGTGACCACCGACGCGGCGACGACCATCACCGAGATCTGCCGGCGCCTCGACGGCGTACCGCTGGCCATCGAGCTGGCCGCCGCCCGGGTCCGCTCACTGTCCCTGGCCGACATCCTCGACGGCCTGCAACACCGGTTCCGGCTGTTGGTGGGGGGCACCCGGTCGGCCGCCCACCGACAGCAGACCCTGCACGCCTCGGTGGACTGGTCGCACAATCTGCTCACCGAACCCGAGCGCATCCTGTTCCGTCGCTGCCCGGTCTTCATGGGCGGTTTCGATCTGCTGGCCGCACAAGCGGTGTGCGTGGACGAGTCGGTACCCGGGTACGAGATCCGGGACCTGCTGACGATGCTCGTCGACAAGTCACTGGTCAGCGCCGACACCACCGGCGGCCCGACGCGCTACCGGATGCTGGAGACCGTTCGCCAGTACGCCCTGGAGAAGCTCGCCGACTCCGGGGAGACCTCCGGGTTGCGCGGCAAGCACCGCGATCACTACACCGCCATGGCCGCCACCATCAGCGCCCCGGGAACCCCGGACCGGACGCAGCGGATCGACCAGGCGGACACCGAGATCGACAACCTCCGTGCGGCTTTCGACTGGAGCATGAGCAACGGCGACAATGCACTCGCGCTGCAACTGGCGTCCTCGCTGCCGCCGCTGTGGCTGGCGCGGGGGCTGGTGCACGAAGGACTGGCATGGTTCACCGCGGCGCTGAGCGACGGCGACTCGGCACGCACTCCGTCGCGTGCCCGGGCCATCGCCGACAAGATGTTCCTGGACGCCTCGGTGCGCGCCGCCGAAGGCCTCGAACAAGCCGAGAGCGCGCTGCTGCTGGCCCGGGAGTTCGACGATCCGGAGCTGTTGTTGCGCGCTCTGATCGCGTGCTGCAGCAATTCGGTCTTCACCAGGGCCACCGCGGACCGCTACTTCGACGAGGCGATCGGGCTGGCCCGGCAACTGGGCGACGATTGGCATCTCGCCGAGTTGCTGAGCTGGCGCGCCTATGCGGCGATCGCCGGCGCCGGGAACCCGGTGACGGCGCGGATCGCCGGCGGGGAGGGCCTGGCGGTCGCCACCGCGATCGGTGCGGGTTACGTGGCGAGGGCCTGCCGCTGCTGGGGCTACGGCGCGGCGTCCATGCTGGCCGGCGAACTGGTGCGGGCCACCGCCGAATGCGAGGCCACCGCCATGGATTCGGCCGCGGGCAAGGACCCGCTGCACCGGGCGCAGGCACTGATCACCGGCGCCCACGTGCTGGCCCGCCGCGGCGACACCGATGCGGCCCGCCGGTCGGCGAACACGGCAATGACCGCGGCCGCGGGGCTCGGCGACATGTGGGTGGGTCAGGCACGGGCGGCGGTGGCGGCCGCGCACCTGGCCGACGGCAATGTCGAGGCGGCCGACGAGGCAAGCCGCCTGGCCACCGAGCTGCTCGCCGAACACCACCATCTGGCCTCGATGAACCTGCACCCGGTCGGTGACATCGCCATCGCGCGCGGCGATCTGCGGGCGGCCGAGAAATGGATCGACGAGGTGTCACCGGCGATGCAGGGCTGGCATCTGGCCACGGTGCTCGCCACCAGTGCCCGACGCCGGCTGCGCGCCGGCGACCGGGACGGCGCCGCACTCGACGCCCGCCGGGCACTCTCGGTGGCCGCCGAGGCCGACGCCCACGGAGCCCTGCCCGATGTCCTGGACTGTCTGTCGCTGGCCGCGGACAACGCTCGGGAAACGGCCCGCCTGCTCGGGGCCGCCGACGCGCTCCGCAGGCAACAGGGGGCGGTGCGTTTCGCGGTCTACGACGGCGACCATGCCGAATCCGCGCGGTCCGCCCGGGCGGCCCTCGGTGACGACGCTTACGACACGGCCGTCGCCGACGGTGCGGCGATGTCGTTGGAGCAGCTGCTGAAAACCTAGGCGGCGCGGTGGCGCTGTTCGAGAAGCGTCAGCACGCTGCGGCCGATCTCGGCCAGGTCCGCCGGCGAGGTCCCGCCCACCAGCGTGACGCCGTCGGCCACCCCGGCGGTCTCGATATCGGCGATCAGCCCGGCCAGCCCACTCACGGTGCCGGCATAGCGGACGCCACGGGTGTACTCGTCGGGACCCAGCGAGGCATAGGCGGCACGGACGTCCCCGGCCACGGCGACCCTGACGTCCAGGATCACGGCGACCTGTCCGTCGTCGCCGCGGAGCCGGTCGCGGGCCCGGCGCGCCTGCTGCAGGTCGTCGGCGGCCACCCGGACCACCGGCTCGGGACCGGAGGTCAATTCACTCCACGCTTCATCTGCCACGAATAACCGCACACCCCCACGGTAGGAACATGCCCGCGAGCGGCCAATGGTTGCGATCAGTACGACTTCAAGGGAACAGGCTCGGGCAGCGCGCCGCGCGCGGGCCTGTCGGGCGGCTTAGTAGTTTGTAACAGTGACAGCGGAGCCCGGGCAGGCCATCCCTACCCAATACCTTCTTTCCCCGGCGGCAGCTCCACCGCGGACCCTGATCGACGTCCTCTACGACACCGCGAACCGTTTCCCGGATGCCCCCGCGATCGACGACGGCGACGTTCAGCTGACCTATTCCGAGCTGGTCAGCGATATCGAAGAGAGCGTGCAGTGGCTCGCGGCGCGCGGCATCGGCCGCGGTGACCGCATCGGTATCCGGATGGCCTCGGGCAGCTACGCGCTCTACACCGCGATCCTGGCCACCCTGGCCACCGGCGCCGCCTACGTCCCGGTCGACGCCGACGATCCCGAGGAACGCGCCGCGCTCGTCTTCGGTGAGGCACAGGTGGTCGCGATCATCACCGACGCGGGCCTGGTGCGCGGCCCGGGTTCCTCGCGGGGCTGGCGTGCCGCGGCACCGCTCACCCGCGACGACGCCTGGATCATCTTCACCTCCGGATCCACCGGCACACCCAAGGGCGTGGCGGTCACCCATCGCAACGCCGCCGCCTTCGTCGACGCCGAGGCCCGGATGTTCCTCACGGAGGCCCCCTTGGGCCCCGGTGACCGGGTGCTCGCCGGACTGTCGGTGGCCTTCGACGCGTCCTGCGAGGAGATGTGGCTGGCCTGGCGCCACGGTGCGTGCCTGGTGCCCGCTCCGCGGTCGCTGGTGCGCAGCGGTATGGACCTCGGGCCGTGGCTGGTGACCCGCGACATCACCGTCGTCTCGACCGTGCCCACCCTGGCCGCGCTGTGGCCCGCCGAAGCGCTGGAAGCGGTCCGGCTGCTGATCTTCGGCGGCGAGGCCTGCCCACCCGAACTGGCCGAACGACTCGCCGTGGACGGCCGCGAGGTGTGGAACACCTACGGCCCCACCGAGGCGACCGTGGTGGCGTGCGCGGCACCGCTGGACGGGAAGTCCGCGGTGAGCATCGGGTTGCCGCTGCCCGGCTGGGACCTCGTCGTCGTCGACAAGGAAGGGCTGCCGGTCGGACTGGGCGAGACCGGCGAACTCGTCATCGGTGGCGTCGGCCTGGCCCGATACCTGGACCCCGAGAAGGACGCCGAGAAGTACGCCGCCATGCCTTCGCTGGGCTGGGAGCGCGCCTACCGCAGCGGGGACCTGGTGCGGTTGGAGGCCGACGGCCTGTACTTCCAGGGCCGCGCCGATGACCAGGTCAAGGTCGGCGGACGCCGCATCGAACTGGGCGAGGTGGACGCCGCGCTGGTGAACCTGCCCGGTGTCAGCGGCGGGGCGGCCGCGGTACGCCGCACCACCAGCGGCACTCCCCTGCTGGTCGGTTACATCGCCAGCGCCGACCCGGCGTTCGACCTTGCCGCGGCCCGCACCGCGCTGTCGGACGCGCTGCCCGCGGCGCTGGTTCCCCGGCTGGTCCTGCTCGACGAACTGCCCACCCGGACCTCCGGCAAGGTCGACCGCAACGCACTGCCGTGGCCGCCGCCCGGCGCCGCCGCGGAGGAGGAGCCCGACCTCGGTGGCACCATGGGCTGGTTGGCCGGCCTGTGGCGCGATGTGCTGGCCGCGTCGGTGGACGGCCCGGAAGCCGATTTCTTCGCCCTGGGCGGCGGCTCGCTGTCGGCGGCCCAGCTGGTCACCGCGGTCCGAAGCCGTTATCCCCAGGTGACCGTCGCCGACCTGTACGACCATCCCCGGCTCGGATCGCTGGCCGGCTACCTCGACGAGCTGGCCCCGCCGCCGGAGGTGGTGCGCCGCGATGTGGCACCGACACCGGTTCTCACCCAGCTGACGCAGGTGGCGCTGTCGGTGCCGCTGGCGACGCTGACCGGCCTGCAATGGGTGATCTGGCTGGCGATCCTCAACAACATCGCGGCCGCCACCGAGCTGGTGCCCTGGGCGGCACCGGCGAACTGGTGGTGGATCATCGCCGGGTTCCTGATCTTCATCACCCCGCCGGGCCGGATGGGAATCGCCGCGCTGGGGGCTCGCACCCTGCTGTCCGGACTGCAACCGGGCAGCTACCGCCGCGGCGGTTCGGAGCATCTGCGCGTCTGGTTCGCCGAGCGGCTGGCCGAGGCCAGCGGTGCGGAGAATCAGGCCGGCGCCCCGTGGCTGGTGTATTACGCACGCGCCCTTGGTAATACGGTCGGCAAGGGTGTCGACCTGCACTCCGCGCCGCCGGTCACCGGCATGCTCACCCTCGGCCACCGCTGCTCCATCGAACCCGAGGTGGACCTGACCGGGCACTGGATCGACGGCGACGTATTCCACGTCGGGCCGATCACCGTGGGCAACGACTCCACCATCGGCGCGCGCACCACCCTGTTCCCGGGGGCGGTGGTCGGCAAGAACGCCGATGTCGCCGCGGGTTCCGGTGTGGTCGGCAAGGTGAAGAACGGGCAGTACTGGAAGGGTTCACCCGCGGCGAAATCCGGTAAGGCACGCCATCCCTGGCCGCTGGAGCGGCCCGGCCGCGCCCCGGTGTGGGTGGCCTTCTACAGCGTGACGTCGATGCTGCTGGGTGCGCTGCCGCTGGCGGCGCTGGCCGCTGGGCTCGCGGTGCTGGGCTGGGCCGTCCGCGGCACCGCCACCCCGGCCGACGCGCTGGTCCCGGCCCTGGCCTGGACGCCGATCGCCGCCCTGGTGGCGATGGTGGTGTACGCGGTGCTGACCGTGATCGGGGTGCGGCTGCTCGCGGCCGGGCTCACCGAGGGCTATCACCCGGTGCGCAGCCGGGTCGGCTGGCAGTTGTGGGCCACCGAGCGGCTGATGGACGCCGCGCGCAACTACCTGTTCCCCATCTACGCCAGCCTGCTGACACCGTGGTGGCTGCGCCTGCTGGGCGCGAAAATCGGTAAGGGCACCGAGATCTCGACCGCACTGCTGACGCCCAAATTCACCGAGGTGCAGGACGGCGCGTTCCTGGCCGACGACACCATGGTCGCCTCCTACGAACTCGGCGGCGGATGGATCCACGTCGCGAAGGCCACCATCGGCAAGCGCGCGTTCCTCGGCAACTCCGGTATCACCCAGCCGGGACGGCGGGTCCCCGACGACGGCCTGGTGGCGGTGCTGTCCGCGGCACCGCACAAGGCCAAGGCCGGCTCGTCGTGGCTGGGCAGCCCGCCGATCCGGTTGCGCCGCAAACCCACTGCCGCCGACGCGATCCGCACCTTCAACCCGTCGGTCAAGCTGCGGGTGATGCGCTCGGTGGTGGAGACCTGCCGCATCATCCCGGTCATCGTGACCTTCGCGATCGGCGTCGGTGTGCTGGCGTCGCTGCACCACCTGGCCGACGCGATCGGCTACGGCTGGACCGCCCTGGCCGGCGGCCTGGTGCTGCTGATCGCCGGCGCGGTGGCCGGTGCCATCGCGGTGGCCGCGAAATGGCTTGTGGTGGGTCGTATCGACGCCATCGAACACCCGCTGTGGTCGTCGTTCGTGTGGCGCAACGAGGTATCGGACACCTTCGTGGAGACGGTGGCCGCGCCGTGGTTCGCCCGGGCCGCGACCGGTACCCCGGTGATGAACATCTGGCTGCGCGGACTCGGCGCGAAGATCGGCCGCGGAGTCTGGTGCGAGACCTACTGGCTGCCCGAGGCGGATCTGATCACCCTCGGCAGCGCCAGCACCGTCAACCGGGGCTGCGTGGTACAGACCCACCTGTTCCACGACCGGATCATGCGGATGGACACCGTCATCCTCGACGAGGGTGCAACCCTAGGCCCGCACTGCGTGGCGCTGCCGGCATCGCGTATCGGCGAAGGAGCCACCGTCGGCCCGGCGTCGCTGGTGATGCGGGGTGACGAGGTGCCGCCGTGGACCAGGTGGCAGGGCAACCCGATTGCGCCATGGACGATCAAACGGCCGAAGAAGCACGACCGGTGAGACCCGCCAAGAAAGCCGCACGCAAGGCGGCACACCAGCCCCCGGTGATCGACCCGTATCTGCCCCGTAACGGCAACTTCGGCTACCGGGTGTCGCGCTACGAACTGGATCTCGAATACAAGGTGGCGATCAACCGGCTCGCCGGGACGGTGACGATCACGGCCGTCACGCTGGCCGCGCTGCGCACCTTCACCCTCGATCTGTCCGACGCGCTGTCGGTGTCGAAGGTTACCGTCAACGGACGCCGGCCCGGACAGTTCCGATGTACGGGTGGCAAGCTGCACGTCACACTCGGGTCCACGTTGCCCGCCGGTGCGGCGATGACCATCGCGGTCCGCTACGGCGGAACTCCCCGGCCGCTGCGAACCCTGTGGGGCGACGTCGGTTTCGAGGAGCTGTCCAACGGCGCCCTGGTGGCCGGACAGCCCAACGGCGCCGCATCGTGGTTCCCGTGCGACGACCACCCGGCCGCCAAGGCCAGCTTCCACATCCGGATCAGCACCGACAGCCCGTACTACGCGCTGGCCAACGGTGAACTGCTGTCCAAGCAGACGCGGGCCAGCCACACCACCTGGGTGTACGAGCAGGCCGAACCGACCTCGACGTACCTCATCACCCTGCAGATCGGTGAGTACAGCCGCCACCGGCTGCAGAAGAGCCCGGTGCCGATGCACGCGGTGCTCCCGGATCGGTTGCGGCGCAACTTCGAACACGATTTCGGCCGCCAGCCACAGATGATGAAACTGTTCACCCGCCAGTTCGGGCCCTACCCTCTGGAGGGCGGCTACACCGTCGTCGTCACCGACGACGATCTGGAGATACCGCTTGAGGCGCAGGGACTTTCGATCTTCGGTGCCAACCACTGCGACGGCAGGCGCACCGCGGAACGGCTGATCGCCCACGAACTGGCCCACCAGTGGTTCGGCAACTCGGTGACGGTACGGCGCTGGCGCGATATCTGGCTGCACGAGGGCTTCGCCTGCTACGCGGAATGGCTGTGGTCCGAGGAGTCCGGCGGCCCCAGCGCCGACGAGCGGGCGCGGTCCTACCACCGCAGGCTCAAGGACTCACCGCAGAATCTGCTGCTGACCGACCCCGGCCCGGCCGACATGTTCGACGACCGGGTGTACAAGCGCGGCGCGCTCACCCTGCACGCCCTGCGCGGCGTGATCGGCGATGACAACTTCTTTGCGCTGCTTCGCGATTGGACCACCCGCTACCGGCACAGCACGGCCGTCACCGATGACTTCACCGGACTGGCGGCCAACCACGCCGACGTGTCACTGCGCCCACTGTGGGACCGCTGGCTGTACTCCAAGGACGTACCGGACCTGTGACCGACGCCAGCGCGGCAGTGCCGGCGAGGGGCCCGGTGACGCGGGGAAGCGTCGCCCGCGTGGGACTCGCCACCGCACTGTCCGCGCTGTGTGGGTACGCCGTGCTCTATCTGGCCGCCCGCGATCTGGAACCCGCCGGGTTCTCCCTGTTCGGGGTGTTCTGGGGGGCGTTCGGTCTGGTCAGCGGCGCCGCCAATGGGCTGCTGCAGGAATCCACCCGCGAGGTCCGCGCGATGCGCGGCCAGCACGTCCCCCCGGCCGAGACCACCAGGCCGATGCGGATCGCGGCCGTCGTCGGCATCGGCGCCGCGCTGCTCATCGCCGCCACCGCGCCGCTGTGGTCGGCCCAGGTGTTCACCGCCGACCAGCTGCTGAGCGTGGTCCTGCTGAGCATCGGGCTGGCCGGATTCTGCCTGCACGCAACGCTGCTCGGGATGCTCGCCGGGGTGGACCGCTGGACGCAGTACGGGTCTTTGATGGTCACCGATGCCGCCATCCGGGTGGCGGTCGCCGCGGCCGCCTTCGTGCTGGGGTGGGGGCTGGCCGGATTCCTGTGGGCCACCGTGGCCGGTTCGGTGGCCTGGCTGATCCTGCTGGCGCTGTCGCCTGCCACCCGTGAGGCGGCCCGGCTGACGGCCGCGGGCAGCGCACGCACCTTTCTCACCGGGGCCTTCCACTCGGTGGCCGCGGCCGGCGCCAGCGCCGTCCTCATCATGGGTTTCCCGGTGCTGCTCAAGGCCACCACCCCCGAATTGGGCGCGGCCGGCGGCGTCGTCATCCTGGCGGTCACACTCACCCGGGCACCGCTGCTGGTGCCGCTGACCGCCATGCAGGGCAACCTGATCGCGCATTTCGTGGACCAGAGTCACCGGCGTCTGCACGCCCTGGTGGTTCCGGCCGCCGCGGTGACCGCGATCGGCGGCCTCGGCGTGCTGGCCGCCTGGTGGGCCGGGCCCTGGCTGTTGCGCAACGCCTTCGGCCCCGACTATCAGGCCGCGGGCGGGTTGCTGGCCTGGTTCACTGCCGGTGCGGTGGCCATCGCGCTGCTGACCCTGACCGGTGCGGCCGCCGTGGCGGCGGCGCTGCACCGTGCGTACGCGGCGGGGTGGGTCGGCGCCACGCTGGCCGCGATCGCGCTGCTGCTGCTTCCGCTGGGCCTGGAAACCCGGACCATCGTGGCGCTGCTGTGCGGGCCGATCGTGGGAATCGCCGTACACCTGTACGCGCTGGCCACCGCCGATCGCGTGTAGTTTGGTCCGCATCGACACGCCGTACCCGGACGTCTGGGTCATCGTCCCCGCCTTCAACGAAGCGAGCGTCATCACCGACGTGCTCGCCGATATCCGCGCGGTCCTGCCCAACGTGGTGTGCGTGGATGACGGCAGCCAGGACGGCACCGGTGACGCGGCAGCGAGAGCCGGCGCACATCTGGTGCGGCATCCGGTGAATCTCGGTCAGGGAGCGGCCATTCAGACCGGCGTCGAATACGCCCGCAGCCGGCCGGACGCCACGGTCTTCGTGACGTTCGACGCCGACGGCCAGCACCGCATCAAGGATGTCGTCGCCATGATCGACCGGTTGGCCACCGAGGACGTCGATCTCATCATCGGGACCCGGTTCGGTGGCGGCGCCGTCAGCCACACCCCGCCCGTCAAGCGGTTCGTGCTGCGCGCGGCGGCGTGGTTGAGCCCGCGGAGCCGGGCGCTGGGCCTGACCGATGCGCACAACGGTCTACGGGTGTTCAACCGGAAGGTCGCCGAGGAGCTGGACATCACCATGAACGGGATGAGCCACGCGTCGGAGATCATCACGCTCGCCGGCGAAAAGCATTGGCGGGTGGCCGAAGAACCTGTGGAGATCCTGTACACGGACTACTCGAAGTCCAAGGGACAACCGCTGATCAACGGCGTCAACATCGTCTTCGACGGCCTGCTGCGAGGAAGGATGCCGCGATGAACTGGATTCAGCTGCTGCTGATCGCGGCGGTCATCACACTGCTGGTGTATCTGCTGCGCTCACGCCGCAGCGCCCGCGCCAAGGCCTGGGTGAAGGTCGGATATCTGCTGTTCGCGGTGGCGGCGGTGTACGCGATCCTGCGGCCCGACGACACCACCCTGCTGGCGAACAAGCTCGGCGTGGCCCGCGGCGCGGATCTGCTGGAGTACGCACTGGTCATCGCGTTCCTGTTCACCACGCTGAGCACCTATCTGCGGTTCAAGGATCTCGAACTGCGCTACGCCCAACTGGCCAGGGCCGTGGCACTCGAGGGTGCCCGCGCACCCGAGCAGTCTCAGTAGCGACTGAGCATATCGGCGAGTACCGCGAGCTTGCGGGCCTCGAAATCCGGGTCCGGCAGCACCGGTCGCAGGATCGCCGCACCGTCGAAGGTGTTCGTCAGGATCGCCGTGACCGCGGCCCGGGTGTCATCGGAGAGTTGATCGGTCGGCGTGACGGCGCCGGCGGTCTCGAAGATCTTCGCGCTGTACTCGGTGAGCACGTCGTGCAGCGTGGCCCGTAACTTCTCGTCGGTACGGGCGGCCACCATCAGCTCGTAGAGCACCGCATTGGTGTCGCTGGCGGTGACGTCGCGCAGCACCAGAAGCACTGCGGGAAGTGCGGGTTCACCTGGCGGTATCTGGGCGACCTGCTTGCTGAACCGCTCGAGCTGACGGCGCAGCACCTCATGACCGGTGGCGGCCATGAAGTCACCCATGGTCGGGTAATGCCGGAACAGCGCACCGACCGACAGACCGGCCCGTCTGGCGATGATCGCCGCCGACGCCCGGGCGTAACCCATCTCGACGATGGTCTCGATGCTGGCGTCGAGCAGCCGCGCGATGGTGTCCGCACGGCGCTGCTGTTGGGTCCGGGCCATCCCTAGACCGCAGCCGGTGCGGTCATCCCGGCCCGCAGATAGCGGCCGGATCTGATTGTGGTGCCATAGCCCTCGCGGAACTCGCCGCGGGTGAACACCACCTGACCGTTGACGCCGGTGGCGATGACGGTCTCATCGTTGCGGTTCACCATCCGACTCAGGTCACCGTAGAAGGGCACCGTCGCCTCGTGGTAGGCGTTCACCGAATCATCCAGCGCGGCAGGGTCGATCACCACGAAGTCGGCCCGGTCACCGCAGCGCAGGGTGCCTGCGTCCAGCCCGAACCAGTCAGCCACCTCGGCGGTCAGCCGGTGCACCGCACGCTGCGGCGTCATGAACGGCCGGCCCGCCACATCGGCGTCGCGCACCCGCTTGAGCAGGCGCAGCGCGTAGTTGTAGAACGCCATATTGCGAAGGTGCGCACCGGCATCCGAGAAACCCATGTGCACCGACGGCTCATTGGCGAGCTTGTCGAGTTGCTTGGGGCGGTGGTTGGCCACGATGGTGGTCCAGCGCACGTTGCGTTCACCGTTCTCCACGAGCACATCCAGGAAGGCGTCCAGCGGATGGATACCGCGCTCATCGGCGATCTGGCCGAAGCTCTTGCCGATCAGCGATGCGTCGGGACATTCGACGATCTTGGCGTCGTGGAAGTCGCGGTGCCACAACGCGGGTCCGAGCTTGCGCCGGTCGAAGGACCTGCGGAACCGGTGCCGGTACTCGGGGTCGGCGAGCAGCTTGTTGCGGTCCAGCTGATCGCGCAGATGCAGAGCAGCTGTGCCTGCGCCGAACTCCTCGAACACCGGCAGATCGATGCCGTCGGAATACAATTCGAACGGCACCGGGAGATGCTGAAAACGCACCTTCGCGCCCAGGATCCGGTTCAACAGCCGGACGCCCGGCCCCAGGATGTGGACGGCGCCGGGCGAGGACTTGGCGTCGGCGGAGACCAGCAGGCTCATCCGCACGGGGCGCCTGCGCCCGAACAGACCGCTGCTCTCCAGGAAGAAGTTCAGCGCCTCGGCCACTTTCGCGACATTCGGTGCGCTCTGCAGGATGCGGCCGTGCCTGCGCAGCACCTTGATCAGCCGCCGGCGTTCCCGCCAGGTGGCGAACGTCGAGGGCAGCGCGCGAGAGCGGAACCGGTCGCCGTCGAGTTTGTCGATGGCGGCGTCCATCCCGGACATGCCGAGCATCCCGGCGTCCAGTGCGGCGTCGAGGCGCTGCGCCATCGTCTCCAGTTCGGCATCGGTGGGAATCACATCGCGGGTGGTGGCGCGGTCCAGTCCGAGCACCGAGGCGCGCAGATCGGAGTGCCCCAGCAGCGAGGCGATGTTCGGGCCGAGCTGTAACGCGTCGATGGCGGCCACGTAGTCCGCGGGGTTGGTCCAGGTCTTGTGTTCGGCCAGCGCGCCGAGCACGAACTGGCGGGGCACGGCCTCCACCCGGCTGAACAGGTCGGCGGCGTCCTCGGTGTCGGCGTACACGGTGGACAGCGAGCACATGCCGAGCAGCACGGTGGTCACGCCGTGGCGCACCGATTCCCGCAGCCCGGGGTCGAGCAGCACCTCGGCGTCGTAGTGGGTGTGCACGTCGATGAAGCCGGGGATCACCCACTTGCCGGTCGCGTCGATGACCTCGGGGCAGCCGGTCTCGTCCAGCGGGGCGGCGGACACCTCGGCGACCAGGCCGTCGCGGATCCCCAGGGTGCGGGTGAGCGGCGGGCGTCCGGTGCCGTCGAACCACAGGCCGTTGCGGATGATCACGTCATAGGACATGACCGCAGCCTAGGTTAGATAGCGAGCGGTCGCTATCTTTTCTGAAATACGGCCGGGAAAACTCAGGACTCGTTGCGGAAGTAGTCCACGGTCCGCTCGATGCCCTCGTCGATGCCGACCTGGGGCACCCAGCCCAGCAGCTGCTCACCGCGGCTGATGTCGAGCTGGGACTTGCGCAGGTCGCCCAGGCGGGCCGGGTGGTACTCCGGTTCATCGGAGGTCCCGACGGCCTTGGCGATCGCGCTGTGCAGGTCGGCGACACTGGTGGTGACACCGGTACCGACGTTGAACCGCAGACCGCCGCCGACGTCCCCGGAGGCCCGCACGAAGGCGTCCACCACATCGTCGACGTAGACGTAGTCGCGGCCGTCGGTGCCGTCACCGAAGATCTTGGTGGTGGACCCGGCCAGCAGCGCCTTGGCGAAGATCGCCACCACGCCGGCCTCGCCGTGCGGGTCCTGGCGCGGGCCGTAGACATTGCCGGGCGCGATGTGCGAGCAGTCCAGGTTGTACAGATTGCGGAACATGTTGAGGTAGACCTCGCCGGCGACCTTGCTGGCCGCGTACGGCGACGCCGGGTCGGTGGGAACCTCTTCGCTGGTCGGAAAGACCGGCGGAGTGCCGTAGACCGAGCCACCCGAGGAGGTGTGCACGATCTTGCGGACGCCCTGGGCGCGGGCCGCCTCGGCCAGCCGGATGGTGCCGACCACGTTGACCGTGGCATCGAACTGCGGGTTGTCCACCGAATGCCGGACCGAGATCTGCGCGGCGAGATGGAAGATCACCTCGGGATCGGCGTCGGCCAGGATGGCCGCCAGATCGGCGTCGACGATATCGGCCTCGACGAAAGTGAAGTGGGGGTTCTGCTCGGCAGCGGCCAGGTTGGAGCGGCGTCCGGTGCTCAGATCGTCCACTCCGGCGACGGTGTGCCCGTCCGCGAGCAGGCGATCGACCAGGGTCGATCCGATGAATCCGGCAGCTCCGGTGACCAGTGTGCGCACCGGCCCACTGTAGCCGCGCGAGCGGTTCTGCACGCCCTCCGTACAGTCGCAACCGATGAACTGGGTCGCTCGGAGTGCCGTCGCGCTGATCGCGGTGCAGCTGCTGATCCGGTCCGTGCTGGCCTTCGGTGGCGACTTCTACTGGGACGACCTCATCCTGGTCGGGCGCGCGGGAACCCAGAGCCTGCTGTCCGCGCAGTACCTGTTCGACGATCACGACGGGCACGTGATGCCGGGAGCCTTCCTGGTGGCCGGCGCCATCACCCGGCTGGCCCCGCTGCAGTGGGTCGGGCCGGCGATCAGCCTGGTGGTGCTGCAGCTGCTGGCTTCGGCGGCGCTGCTGCGGGCGCTGCAGGTCATCCTGGGCTGGCGCCCGGTGCTGCTGATACCGCTGACCTTCGCGCTGTTCACCCCGCTGACCGTGCCCGGGTTCGCCTGGTGGGCGGCCGGACTGAATTCGCTGCCCATGCTGGCCGCGCTGGCCTGGGTGTGCGCCGACGCGATCCTGTTGGTGCGCACCGGGAATCGGCGCTACGCCGTGACCGGTGTCCTGGTGTATGCCGGCGGGCTGCTGTTCTTCGAGAAGTCTGCGGTCATTCCGTTCGTGGCCTTCGCGGTGGCCGCACTGCTGGCCTGGGTGACCGGTGCCTCCGTCGCGCAGGTCTGGCGGCGCGGCTTACGGCTCTGGATCGGGCTGCTCGCAGTGACCGCCGCCTGGATCGGGGTCTACCTCGTCGTGGTCGACCAGCAGCGGTGGTCGCTGGACCTCGGCATGACTTGGGATCTGCTCCTGCGTTCGGTCACCCACGGCATCGTGCCCGGGCTGGCCGGTGGGCCGTGGGACTGGCAGCGCTGGGCGCCGGCGTCCCCGTGGGCGACGCCATCGGCGACGGCGATGGTGCTGGGCTGGCTGGTGTTGGCGGCCGTGGTGGCGGTCTCGCTGGCCCGCAAGGAGCGCATCGGCCCGGTGTGGCTGGCCGCGGTCGGCTACGCCGTGGCCTGCCAGGTGCCGATCTACCTGATGCGCTCATCGCAGTTCACCGCACTGGAACTGGCCCAGACGCTACGGTATCTGCCCGATCTGGTGGTGGTGCTGGCCTTGCTCAGCGCGGTGGCCTTCTGCGCCCCGAACCGCGCGTCCTCGCGACGCCTCGATGCCTCGGCCTCCCGGTCCGTGGTGGTCCTGGTGGTGGCGGCCGCGTTCGTCGGCAGCAGCCTGTACTCGACGATGACCTTCCTGCGGGTCTGGCAGGACAGCCCGGTGCCGGGCTACCTGGACAATGCGCGCTCCGGGCTGGCCGCGGTGGACCCCCTCGGTGCGCCCCTGCTGGACCAGGAGGTCGACCCGATGATCATGCAGCGGGTGGCCGCCCCGGAGAATCTGGCCAGTCACATGTTCGCGTTGCTGCCCGATCGACCCGAATTCAGCAGCGCCACAACCGAACTACGGGTCCTCGACAGCACCGGGCGGCTGCGCGACGCGCTGGTGACCTGGGTGCGCACCATCGTCCCCGGGCCCGCGCCGCACTGCGGCTACCTGGTGCAGACCGAGGACTCCGAGGTGGTGATGCCGCTGGACGGACCGCTGTTGCCCGCGGATTGGACCGCGGAGATCAACTATCTGGCCAACAGCGAGGGGTCGCTGACCATGTCACTGACCGAGGGCGTGCCGGTCAAGGTTCCGGTGCACCCCGGGCTGAACCGGGTGTTCGTGCGATTGTCCGGAGCAGGTGACGCCGTCAGGGTGAGCGCGAACACCGCCGCGCTGTCGGTGTGCATCGCCTCCGGCCCGATCGGATTCGTGGCGCCCCGATAGTTCGCCCGCCACGGCGTGTGCGGACCCGACTTGTCGGTGGCTGTCCCTAGCCTGAACACATGGACCGGGCAGACTCGCGACCGTCGGTGGTCGCGCCGTGCAAGCACTGCAGCACCGACACGGTCTGGCTGCAAATGGCTTACGGCGGCTGGCGACTGTTCGACGCCGAGATGTTCGCCACCGAGGAGAGCGCGGCCGGCAACCGGTTCGCCATCCGGCGCTCGTCGCGTCAGGTGATCGACCTGGACGACGAGCACGAGGCACGGTGGCCGGCGAAATGCCTGCAGCTGCACCGGTTTCACTGCCCGGCCAGCCACGACGACACGTTGTTCCATCAACGCCGGCCGCGACAGCCCAACGATATCGACCTCGAAGACCTGTGGCGGCGGCTCGCCGAGCGCAAGGAGTCGCAGCGCAGGGCCGGATAGGCTCTGACCGGCGGTAATCCCGCTGGTCGATACCGTGGAGTCATGACCGTCATGACCGACTCCCAGAGGCTGATGGACCAGCCCGGCCGCATCCAGGCGATTCGCCGGGTGGTCGAGACGGTCGCCGACAACGCCGCCCCGCTCATCGACCTCTGGCGGCCCTATGTCGACGGACTCGAGCATCTGCCCCGGGACGGACGATTCCTCCTGGTGGGCAACCACACCCAGTCCGGCACCGAGGGATTCCTGATCCCGTATGTGGTGCGCCGCGAAATCGGCACGCTGGTAAGGCCGTTGACCGACCGGGGTTTCGGCAGGATGCCCGGCCCGGCGGCGGATCTGCTGGCTGCCTGCGGCGCGACGGTCGGTTCACCGGAATCCGCGGGTGCGCTGATGGCCCACGACCAGACGATCCTGGTGTTCCCCGGCGGCGGACGCGAGATCGCGAAGTTCAAAGGCGAGGAGAACACCCTGCGCTGGCAGGGGCGGTCCGGATTCGCCCGCATCTCCGCCGAGCACGACTACCCCATCGTGCCGGCCGGGCTCCTCGGCGGCGACGACGTGTATCGCAGCCTCACCACCCGCGACGGGCTGTGGGGACGGTTCAGCCAGGGCCTCGCCACAGTGCTCGGTGCGCCCAGCGATATGGCGATGCCACTGCTGCACGGTGTCGGCCCCACCATGATTCCCCGCCCACAGCGGATGTACCTGCGCTTCGCCGAACCGATCGATACCACCGGGCCGGCCGGAGTGTCCGCGTCGGAGTGGGCGGACACCGTCAAACAACGGACCCAGACGTCGCTGGAGACCGTGCTTGCCGAGTTACAGGAGATTCGCGAAGACGACCCGTACCGGGAGTTGAATCCGTTGGCCTGGCGCGAGGCCTCAAGGCCATGACGAACAAGGTGGAGCCACCCAGGGGAATCGAACCCCTGACCTATTCATTACGAGTGAATTGCTCTACCGACTGAGCTAGGGTGGCGCGCTCTTTTCAGAGCGGCATGAGTCTACGGCAGCGCCCACCCGTGGCCCAATTCAGGTTTTCAGGGCCTGCCCGACCGTCGCGACCATCGCGTCGACGGCGAACTTCGGCTTCACATTGATCGCGAGCGCCTCCCGGCAGTCCAGCACGGCCTCGATACAGCGCAGCAGCTTGTCCGGCGCCACGTGCGCGGCCATCGCGCCCACCTTCTCGGCCATGTCCGGGTGGTTCGCCGCAACGCCGCCGGCGCCCGCCGACACCACCAGCGCGTCGCGGAAGTAGGTGGCCAGGTCCATCAGCGCCCGATCCAGCGCATCCCGGCCGGCCCGCGTCTGCCGGGATTTCTGCCGCGCCTCGAGCTGTTTCATCGCGCCACTGGCACCGCGCATCGTGCCCGCGGTGCCCTTACCGGTGCCGCCGGCGCCCAGCGCGGTCCGCAGTTCCTCGGCCTCGCTCTCGTTGCGGTCGACGGTCAACGCCTTGGCCTCCGCCTCGGCGGTGGCCACCAGTTCCTCCGCGGCGCCGAACGCGCGCGACGGCGTCGCGGCGTCCCGCGCCAGGCTCAACGCGCGCTCGCGGCGCACCCGGGACTCCGGATCGGTCGCCAGCCGCCGGGCGCGGCCCACATGTCCCCCGCTGACCGACGCCGCCCAGGTCGCCATCTCGGCGCCGATCCCGTCGCGCTCGGTCAGCACCTCGGCGATCGACGCGGTCGGCGGTGTCACCAGCGGGACGTGCCGGCACCGCGACCGCAGGGTGACCGCGATGTCCTCGGGATCCACCGACGGCGCGCACAACAGGAACACCGTCGACGGCGGTGGCTCCTCCACCACCTTGAGCAGTGCGTTCGCTGCGCCCTCGGTAAGCCGGTCGGCATCTTCGACCACGACGATCTGCCATCGTCCGGTTCCGGGCCGCCGCGAGGCGATCTGCACGATCTCGCGCATTTCCTTCACCCCGATGGACAGCCCCTCCGGAATGATCCGGCGCACATCGGCGTGGGTGCCCGCCATGGTCGTGGTGCACGGGCGGCACTCACCGCAGCCCGGCTGACCCTCCGATGTGCACTGCAGCGCGGCGGCAAAGCACAGCGCGGCGATCGAACGGCCCGAACCGGGCGGACCGGTGATCAGCCAGGCATGCGTCATACCGCCGGCTGTGAGTCCGCTGTGAGACTTTTCACCACGAGCGGATCTGGCGGCTGCGAGCAGCTCCTCCTCGACGAGGTGTTGGCCCACCAGACGCGAAAAAACACCGCTATGCACCGGTCAACAGTAGTGGCACCGGCCGACACGACACGGGCTCACCGGCGCAACACGTCCCCCTTGACCGATACGGTGAACGGGTGAGTGCGGAGGTGACACTGGTAGGACGCGTCAGCGCGTTCGTCCGTTGGGTGGCCCGCACGCCATGGCCGGTGTTCGGGCTGGGCATGGTGCAGGCCGATATCATCGGCGCACTGCTGGTCCTGGGCTTCCTGCGTTACGGTCTGCCGCCCGAGGACCGCATCCAGCTCCAGGAGCTTCCGGCGTTCAACCTGGCGGTCTTCCTGGCCTACCTCTTCGTCTCGTTCACCATCGCCGCGTACATCACCCTGCGGATGCTCATCCCGGTGATCCGCTGGCAACGCCGCGACACGCTGCTGGGTGACACCTCCACCACCATCACCGAGGTGGCCCGGGTCCGGGCGCTGAAAATGCCCTTCTACCGGTCGGTCATCAACGTCACCAACTGGTGCCTGGGCTCCATCGTCTTCATCGTGGCGAGCTGGCCGGTGGCCAGTAAGTCGGCCCCCGTCGTCGCGGTCGCGACCGCGCTGGGCGCCACCGCGGTCGCCATCATCGGCTATCTGCAGTCCGAGCGGGTGCTGCGCCCGGTGGCGGTCGCCGCGCTGCGCACCGGCGTCCCGGAGAACTTCCGGGCACCCGGGGTCATCCTGCGCCAGGTGCTCACCTGGGTGCTGTCCACCGGGGTGCCCATCCTGGCGATCGTGCTGGCGGTGGTGGCGAGCAAGTTCGGTGTCCTCAATGCGCCCGCCGAGAAGCTGACCACCCCGATCCTGCTGCTGGCCATCGCTGCGCTGCTCATCGGCCTGGTCGGCACCGTGCTGGTCTCGATGTCTATCGCCGACCCGCTGCGCCAGCTGCGCTGGGCCCTCGGCGAGGTGCAGCGCGGAAACTACAACGCCCACATGCAGATCTACGACGCCAGCGAGCTGGGCCTGCTGCAGGCCGGCTTCAACGACATGGTGCGCGATCTGGCCGAACGGCAGCGCCTGCGGGATCTGTTCGGCCGGTACGTCGGCGAGGATGTGGCCCGCCGCGCGCTGGAACGCGGGACCGAACTGGGCGGCCAGGAACGCGATGTTGCGGTGCTGTTCGTCGACCTGGTCGGCTCGACGCAGCTGGCCTCCACGATCCCCGCCTCCGAGGTCGTCAACCTGCTCAACGAGTTCTTCCGCGTCATCGTCGACACCGTGAACAAGCACGGCGGGTTCGTCAACAAGTTCCAGGGTGACGCCGCGCTGGCCATCTTCGGCGCCCCGATCGAACACCCCGACGCCTCCGGGGCCGCGCTGGCGGCCTCCCGCGAGCTGCACGACGAACTGGTGAACGTGTTGGGGCAGACCGAGTTCGGTATCGGCGTGTCGGCCGGACGGGCGATCGCCGGCCATATCGGCGCGCAGGCCCGCTTCGAGTACACCGTGATCGGCGATCCGGTGAACGAGGCCGCCCGGCTCACCGAGCTGGCGAAGCTGGAGGTGGGCCATGTGCTCGCCTCGGCCATCGCGGTCAGCGGTGCGCTCGACGCCGAAGCCCTGTGCTGGGATGTCGGCGAGATCGTCGAGCTGCGCGGCCGCAAGGCCCCCACTCAGCTGGCCCGGCCCGCGCGGTCGTACCACCGCGCGTTGTCGAGCTAAGCCTTCTTGACGGCCTTCTTGGCGGGCGCCTTCTTCGCGGCGGCCTTCTTGACGGCCTTCTTCGCCGGCGCCTTCTTGGCCGCCTTCTTCACCGGGCCACGGGCGCGCCGGTCGGCGAGCAGTTCGGAGGCGCGGGCATCGGTGATCGACAGCACGTCATCGCCCTTGCGCAGGCTGGCGTTGGTCTCGCCGTCGGTGACGTAGGGACCGAACCGGCCGTCCTTGATCACCATCGGCTTCTCGGACACCGGATCGTTGCCGAGTTCACGCAGGGGCGGGGTGGCCGCACCCTGACGGCCGCGCCGCTTGGGCTCGGCGTAGATCTTCAGCGCCTCGTCCAGAGTGATGGTGAACATCTGCTCTTCGGTGGCCAGCGAACGGGAATCGGTGCCGCGCTTCAGATACGGGCCGTAGCGGCCGTTCTGGGCGGTGATCTCCTCGTTGTTGGCGGGGTCCACACCGACGACGCGCGGCAGCGACAGCAGCTTGAGGGCGTCCTCCAGCGTCACCGTCTCCAGGTCCATCGTGCGCAACAGCGAACCGGTGCGCGGTTTCGGGCCGGTCGGCTTCTTGCCCTTCTTCGCCGCCACACCGTCTTCGGGATCCTCCGGCGGCTCGGGCAGCACCTCGGTGACGTACGGACCGTAACGGCCGTCCTTGGCCACGATCTCGTGCCCGGACTCTGGATCGACACCCAGCGAACGACCCTCTTGCGGTGTGGCGAAAGCCTTTTCGGCCAACTCGAGAGTCAGCTCATCGGGCGTCAGCTCGTCCTTGAGGTTGGCGCGCTGCGGCTTCAGCTCGCCGGGATTGTCCGGATCGGCGATCATCCGCTCCAGGTACGGCCCGTTGCGGCCGACCCGGACGTTGACGGCGCGACCCTCTTCGTCGTCGAACAGCTTGATGGAGTTGACCAGTCGCGCGTCGATCTCCTCCAGATTGCCGCCCACGAGCTGCTTGAGGCCGCCCGCACGGGCGATCGATCCTTCGACGCCGTGCTCGCCACCGAAGTAGAAGTTGTTGAGCCAGTTGGTACGTCGCTCATTGCCCGAGGCGATCGCGTCGAGCTCGTCCTCCATGGCAGCGGTGAAGTCGTAGTCCACCAGGCGCCCGAAATGCTGTTCCAGCAAGCCGATCACCGCGAACGCCACCCAGGACGGCACCAGGGCGCTGCCCTTCTTGTGCACGTAGCCGCGGTCCTGGATCGTCTTGATGATCGAGCTGTACGTCGACGGGCGCCCGATGCCGAGTTCTTCCAGCGCCTTGATCAGCGAGGCCTCGGTGTAGCGCGCCGGGGGTGAGGTGGTGTGGCCGTCGGCGGTCAGGTCGGCGGCATCCACCCGCTGGCCCTGGGTCAGGTTGGGCAGCCGACTCTCGGCGTCGTCGGCCTCGCCGCCGGCCTGCTCGTCGAGGCTCTCGACGTAGGCCTTGAGGAAGCCCGGGAAGGTCAGCGTGCGACCGGAGGCGTTGAAGACCACCTGCTCACCCGAGGACGCCTGCCCGGCGATCCGCAGGCTCAGAGTGGTGCCGCGCGCGTCGGCCATCTGCGAGGCCACGGTGCGCTGCCAGATCAGCTCGTAGAGCCGGAACTCGTCGTTGTCCAGCGCGCTGTGCAGCTGGCCCGGGGTCTGGAACACGTCACCGGAGGGCCGGATCGCCTCGTGGGCCTCCTGCGCGTTCTTCACCTTGCGGGTGTACTGGCGCGGGGTCGGGTGCACGTACTCCTGGCCGTAAAGCTGGCCGGCCTGGTTGCGCGCCGCTGTGATCGCCGACTCCGACAGTGTCGTCGAGTCGGTACGCATGTAGGTGATGTAGCCGTTCTCGTACAGCCGCTGCGCGATGCTCATGGTGCGCTCGGAGGAGAACCGCAGCTTGCGGCCGGCCTCCTGCTGCAGCGTGGACGTCATGAACGGCGGATAGGGCTTGCGGGTGTAGGGCTTCTGTTCCACCGACGAGACGGCCAGCTGGGCCCCACGCAGGCCACTGGCCAGCGCCCCTGCGGCGGCCTCGTCGAGCACCAGGACCTCGTCGGGCTTCTTGACCCCACCCAGGGAGTCGAAGTCGCGGCCTGCCGCGACCCGACGCCCGTCGACGGTGTTGAGTTTCGCGGTGAACCGCGGCGGGGTGGCCTGCGGGTCGGACACGCTGGCATCGAGTTCGGCGGTGACATCCCAGTACCCGGCGCTGCGGAAGGCCATCCGCTCGCGCTCGCGCTGGACGATGATGCGGGTCGCCACCGACTGCACGCGGCCGGCCGACAGCTTGGGCGCGACCTTCTTCCACAGCACGGGGGAAACCTCGTAGCCGTAGAGCCGGTCCAGGATGCGGCGGGTCTCCTGCGCGTCGACCAGGTCGATGTCGAGGTCGCGGGGGTTTTCGGCGGCCGCGCGGATGGCCGGCTCGGTGATCTCGTGGAACACCATCCGCTTGACCGGGATGCGCGGCTTGAGGGTTTCGAGCAGATGCCAGGCGATGGCCTCGCCCTCGCGGTCACCGTCTGTGGCGAGGTAGAGCTCGTCGACGTCCTTGAGCAGGGCCTTGAGCTCGGTGACCGTGCTCTTCTTATCGGGGCTGACGATGTAGAGCGGTTCGAAATCCGCATCGACGTTGACGCCGAGGCGCGCCCACGGCTCGGATTTGTACTTCGCGGGCACGTCGGCGGCCGCTCGCGGCAGGTCACGGATGTGGCCGCGCGAGGACTCGACGACGTAGTTGGAGCCGAGGTAGCCCGCAATCTTGCGCGCTTTGGTCGGCGACTCGACTATTACGAGCCGCCGAACGTTACCGGCGCCTGCCCGGCTCCGGTCGTCGTCAGCCACCTGCTCTTACACTCCACTTCTCTGTTGCCAAGCCGCCGTACGGCACGCTGGCAACTGACAATTTCGCATCCTGGGCGAACCAACGCAAACTGGCTCGCCCGTCAGCATTCCTTATATTCTCGGCCATTGTGCAAACGCGTCGGTGTCGCCGGGTGGTTCCCCGACGTTCTCTACCAGCCGTGATAGTCGTCGCCTACCACTGATCCGCAACGCCGGGCGCGAACCCCTGGTGCCGATCAATGTCGGGGCGATACCCACCCGCATCAGCGCCGATGCCAGTACCGGATGGGTGTCGGGTGCGTGCGGATCCAATCCCAGCAAGTACCGGTCGGACGCTTCGGGGGTCCCCGCGGCGAGCGTCCACGCACGTAATTCCCGCGCACCTGGCAGCCAATGGCCGGGAACGGTCTTCACCGCGCCGCGGGTCCACTCGGCGGCGATACCCGCCAGCCGACTGTCCATGCCGGTACGCACCAGCGGTGTGCTCTCGTCGGTCCGCAGGATTTCGGGCTCCAGGCCGACCTCGGTGATCATCGCGGCCAGTTCTCGGGCGCGCCAGAGCTGATCGACCACGATGGACAGGCGGGCCTCACCACCGGTGATGACCACCTGACCATGGGCAGCCAGCAGCCCGGTCAGGTCCTCGACGGCCGGCGGTACCGACTCTGCCGAGAAGAACGACAGCTGGCTCACACGCTCGACACTATCGGCGTCCGATACGAAAACACCCCCGGCTGGGCCGGGGGTGTCTCCCTATTGCGATGGCTCAGACGGCGCGAACGCCGGTGGCCTGCGGCCCCTTGGGGCTCTGGCCGACCTCGAACTCAACCTTCTGGTTTTCCTCAAGGGTGCGGAAGCCCGACCCCTGGATCTCCGTGTAGTGGACAAACACGTCAGCGGAGCCGTCCTCGGGGGCGATGAAGCCGAAGCCCTTCTCCGCGTTGAACCACTTCACAGTTCCCTGTGGCATCTCTCGTACATTCCTTCTCTTACCGGGTGCGGTTCACCGACTTCCGGTGTACCGGGCCCGTTCCGACCGCCATACCAACGCGTGTGTCGCCGGAACTCGACCCGACCTACAACCTCGCAGGAACCGCGATCGCAACGTTCGATCCTGCGGGTGCTGAAACACGAACACAGAAGCTGCGACCACGATCAGTCAACCACGTTCAACGCGTCTGCGACAGTCTCGAAAATGATCATGTAGTTAACAATTCAGCTGGGTACACATCAAAAAGATCTTGAGAGGCGACAGTTGTCTGGTTCCGCGGCAGATTCCGGGTCCGATTTCGGCCGGGACCTGCTCTCGCGCGCCATCGAGGGCACCGCCCCCGACGAACATCCGGTGCGCCACGTCGAGGACCTGCCGCCGCGGCGCAGCGACAGCCGGGACTGGCCGCACTGGGCCGATCCCGACATCGTCGCGGCATTCGCCGACCGCGGCGTCAGCACACCCTGGTCACACCAGGCGGCCGCGGCAGATCTGGCCCATGCCGGACGGCATGTGGTGCTGTCCACGGGCACGGCGTCGGGCAAGTCCCTGGGATATCAGCTACCCATCCTCACCGCGCTGGCCGCCGACCCGCGGGCCCGGGCGCTGTACCTGTCCCCCACCAAGGCTCTCGGGCACGATCAGCTGCGCGCCGCGCAGGCGCTGACCGATGCGGTACCGAGCCTGCGCGATGTCGCACCCAGCGCCTATGACGGCGACGCGACCACCGATCTGCGCCGGTTCGCCCGCGAACGGTCGCGGTGGATCTTCTCCAACCCGGACATGATCCACCTGTCGCTGCTACGCAACCACGCCAAGTGGGCGGTGTTCCTGCGCAATCTGCAGTTCATCGTCGTCGACGAATGCCATTACTACCGGGGCATTTTCGGTTCCAACGTGGCGATGGTGCTGCGCCGTCTGCTGCGCCTGTGCGAGCGCTACTCGGGATCGCCGACGGTGTTCTTCGCCAGCGCCACCACCGCCGCGCCCGCCGAGACCGCATCCGAGCTGATCGGGCAGACCGTCATTGCGGTCACCGAGGACGGCTCGCCGCAGGGTGGCCGGACGGTGGCGTTGTGGGAGCCCGCCCTGCTGGCGGACCTGGTCGGGGAGAACGGTGCACCGGTGCGGCGCTCGGCCGGCGCGGAGGCCTCCCGGGTGATGGCCGACCTGATGGCCGAGGGGGCGCGCACCCTGACCTTCGTGCGGTCCCGCCGCGGCGCCGAGCTGGCCGCACTCGGGGCGCGGACCCGCCTCGAACAGGTGGCCCCGGATCTGGTCGACACCGTCGCCTCCTACCGCGCCGGCTATCTCGCCGAGGATCGCCGGACCCTGGAGCGGGCGCTGTCCGACGGTGAGCTGCGCGGCCTGGCCACCACCAACGCCCTGGAACTCGGGGTGGACATCGCCGGCCTCGACGCGGTGGTGCTGGCCGGCTTCCCGGGCACCGTCACCTCGTTCTGGCAGCAGGCCGGCCGGTCGGGGCGGCGCGGGCAGAGCGCTCTGATCGTGTTGATCGCCCGCGACGACCCGCTGGACACCTATCTGGTCCATCACCCGCAGGCGTTGTTGAACAAGCCGATCGAACGCGTCGTGATCGACCCACGGAATCCGTATGTGCTCGGGCCGCAACTGCTGTGTGCGGCCACCGAACTGCCGCTCACTGATGCCGAGGTGCGTATCTGGGACGCCGAGGCGGTGGCGGCGACGCTGATCGACGATGGGCTGCTGCGCCGCAGGCCGGGCGGCTACTTTCCGGCACCGGGTGTCGACCCGCACCCGGCCGTCGACATCCGCGGTTCCTCGGGCGGCCAGATCGCCATCCTGGAGAACGGAACCGGCCGGGTGCTGGGCACCACCGGGACCGGGCAGGCCCCGGCGTCGGTGCATCCCGGGGCGGTCTACCTGCACCAGGGCGAGACCTACGTCGTCGACGCACTGGACTTCGAGGACGGCATCGCCCTGGTGCACGCCGGGGACCCGGGGTACACCACCTCGGCTCGGGAATTGACCGACATCGCGGTCACCGGTGACGGTGAGCTGCACCGCCACGGCCCGGTGACGGTCGGCGTGGTGCCGGTGTCGGTGTCCAACACCGTGACGGGCTATCTGCGGCGTGCTCTCGACGGCGAGGTCATCGACTTCATCGAGCTGGAGATGCCGACCCGCACTCTCGACACCGTCGCGGTGATGTGCACGATCACACCGGAAGCATTGGCCGACAACGGTGTCGAGGCGCTGTCGGTGCCCGGCGCACTACACGCCGCCGAGCATGCCGCGATCGGTCTGCTGCCGCTGGTAGCCAGTTGCGACCGCGGCGACATCGGCGGTGTGTCCACGGCGGTCGGGCCCGGGCCGGGTGAGCTGGCAGGCCTGCCGACGATTTTCGTCTACGACGGCTATCCCGGCGGGGCTGGGTTCGCCGACCGCGGTTACCGGCAGATCGAAACCTGGTGGGCGGCGACCGCCGCGGCCATCGAGGCCTGCGACTGCCCGGCCGGCTGCCCGTCGTGCGTGCAGTCCCCCAAGTGCGGCAACGGAAACGATCCGCTGGACAAGGCCGGTGCGGTGCGGGTGCTGCGCCTGGTGCTCGACGCGCTGGCGCGGCACTGATACCGCACAGCGGTCCACCCCTCGTCGACCGCCTCGTCCAGCAATGTGCCGACACCAGCGACGCCGAGCACACAGGCTTCGCGACAAAACGGTCGGACAACGCGATCCGTTTTCAACCCCGGAGATCCGGGCGCAGAGGGCAAAGTACCTTCTGAACTCGGCCATCTGCAACTCATAATCGCTGCACACGGACGCCGAAATGGCGTCTACAATCGCCCGCCGGCCGTGTGGTTCGACTGATTCCGAAGGCCGCAGAATTGCGGGTGGTGCGCCACCTGCCAGCTAAACTGCCCCCATGGACCACGACTGGTTGCTCGTGGAGACACTCGGGGACGAGCCCGCCGTCGTCGCGCAGGGCTCCCGCACCAAGAACCTGGTACCGACCAGCAGCTTCCTGCGACGCAACCCGCATCTGATGGCCATCCAGTCGGCCATCGGCGAGACCGTGCGGGCCGGTCACGCGCTGAGCATCATCACGCCGAAACACGACCGCGTGATCCGCACCGAGGTGGTGCACATGTCCGACGGGGTGATCCACGGCGTGCATCTGTGGATCGGACCACCCGATGCCGAACCCCCGCAGCGCCCGATCCCGGGGCCGCTCAAATGGGATCTGACCTCCGGGGTGGCCACCGACACCCCGGAATCGCTGACCAACGCGGGCCGCGACATCGCCACCGAGGCCACCCATGGCCGGGCATTCGCCGAGGACCTGCCCGCCCGTGAGCTCAACCCCCATGAGTCCAAGGTGTTGTCCATGGTCATCAAGGCCAAACCGGGCATGACGTTGTGCAGCACCTGGAATGTCACCGACTACCAGGGGCAGCCGATCACCGTGGGCTTCGTCGCCCGGGCGGTCCAGGAACAGCAGGAGGACGGCGGCGAGCGGCTGATCTGCCGGGCGATGAACTGGCGCAGCGTGCGTGAGGGCCCAGTGGTGCGCCCCGACGATCTGGCGCAGCGGATCCTCAACGGACTGGCCGCGCCCGGCGTGCACCGGGCACTGGTCGACATGAACCACTGGCGGTTGCTCAAATGGCTGGACCGGCCGAGTCCGCACTACGACTGGCGCGCCCGCGAGCGGGGCGAACCCGCCCTGGATCCCGCCGACGAACCTCTGGTCGCCTCGATGATGCAGGAATTCATGCACGGCCCGACTGCGCGGGTGCTGCGGCTGCCGGCCGTCGGCGGTGGCTTCACCCCGATCCACATCACCGCCAACAAGGTCGAACTCGACGACGACACCTACGCCGCCCTGCTGTCGATGCGGCTGCCCACCGACGAGGAGCTCGCCGCATCGCAGCACGGTGCCACCGTGGTCGACGGCGCCGAGCCGGTCGCCCGTACCGGTCTCAAATCGATACTGCGCAAGGCCAAATCGGCGGACTCGGCCGGTTAGCCACCCGGTTCGCCGGGCCCGGCCCGGGCTCGCGCCGATGCCCGCCAGCCCGGCACACCCGCGTCGGCCGCCACCGCGATGACGATGTCCAGGCCGTGCACCGCACAGTCTGTCACCGTGGTGCGCATGGCGGTGGCCACCGATATCGCACGTGCGCAGGCGATCTGATGCCCGGAGGTGAGCGCGGCGGCCGCCGAGAGCGCCGCCAGGTCGGCCGCGGACTGGGCCCGGTGCCGCGCGATCACCACCGAGCCCAGCACCGTCACGCCGGCGGTCACAGCCAGTAGCACCACGACCATGGCCAGCGCGGCCAGGCTCGCGGATCCGGCGTCCTCAGCGGCCCGGCTCGGCCACCGACACGGCTTCCGCGGCGATGGTGATCCCCGGCAGCAGAGCCGATGTCGTGCTGATCCTGGCGACCAGCAGCTCCCCCTCGCGGTGCACCGACACCACAGCCCCGACCGGACCGACCCGCCGTGCGGCGGCGATACCGTCATCCCCGCGGGCGGCCAGCCGCGCCGCCTCCCGCGCGGCGTCGACACACCGGATCTGCAGCACCGCGGCGTTGAGCCCGGCCAGGCAGACCACCAGGACCGATACCAGCGCCGCGATCGCGAACGCGGCCTCGACGGTGACGGCCCCGGTGTCATCGGTCAGACGCTGGTGTTCAGCGCGCGGGTGATGATGTTGGACAGGGCACTGACGATGGAGTCCCCCGTCACCACCGTGTACAGGATCGCGCCGAAGGCTGCCGCGGCGATTGTGCCGATGGCGTACTCCACGGTGCTCATCCCGGACTCGTCCCCGGCCGCCACCATCAGCCGCACCTGCAGCTCCCGAATTATGTTGAGCATGTTCTGTTTTCCCTTTCACCACAGTCCTGACCACATCAGGTCACCGGCTAGTCCGGCGACCACCGGGACGATTCCCAGGCATATGAACGCCGGCAGGTAGCAGAGTCCGAGCGGACCGGCGATGAGCACCGACGCCCGTTCGGCGGCGGCGTCGGCCGCGGACCCGGCATCGACGCGAACCTGGTCGGCCAGTTCGGCCACACTGCCTGCCAGCGCGGCACCCGAGCTCGCCGACCGCCGCGCCAGCCGGGCCAGCACCGCGCCGTGCCGGTCGCCCGAGGCCCCCGGATCGGCCCAGGCCCGTTCGGATTCGGCACCCAGTGCGAGCAGATGCGCGGCCCGGGTCAGCTGGTCCGCCAGTGCCGGTGGCGCCAGGTCCGCTGCCGCAGCGGCGGCCGCCGCCGTCGCCATCCCCGCGGACAGGCAGGCTGCCAGCACATCGAAACAGGAGGCAGCCGCCAGCGGGTCGGCCCGCAGTCCGGGCGACGCGGCGGCAGTGCCGGCGCTGCCCCGGATCCTTCGCGGACCGGCGCCCACCAGTAATGCGGCGGCCAGCAGCAGTGCGGCCCAACTCATGTGGGTAATCCCGTGACGATGCGGTCGGACCAGAGCAGGCCCAGGCAGGACAGCGTGATCCCGATGACCAGCAGAACACCGCCGGCGCCGCCGGAGAGCAGGAAGGACACCGGATCCGCACCGATCGCCTGACCCAGCGCGATGCCCAGCACCGGCATCCCGGCCAGCACGGCAGCCGTCGTCCGTGCCCCCGCCAGCCCGGCATCGACCCGGACCCGGAATCTTTCCCGCTCGACGATGTCATGGTGTGCGGCCCTCATCAGCGTGGCGATCGCCAGACCGTGCGACTGCGCCAACTCCCAGCACACCGCGAGCCGCTCCCAGCAGTCCGGCTGCGCGGATATCGCTGCCACCGCACGGATCCCGGCACCGACGTCGGCCCCGAGACGACCCCGCGCGGCCACCACCCGCAACCGCTCGCCCACGTCGTCGCCCACCTCGGTGCCAGCCGCGTCGAAGGCCGCCACCGGGTGGGCGCCGGCCCGCAACTCACCGGCCAGGATGTCCAGTCCGTCCCGTAACGCGGCCGCTTCGGCAACCCGTCGCCGCCGTGCCGATGAGCCGCGCCGGCGGGCGAGGACCGTGCCGGCCACGATGGCCGCCGCGAGCATCACGGTCGGTTCCAGCGCGATGATCGCCACGAGGACAGGCGGCACGGCTGCGCACCACGGTGCCCAGGGCGGCAGTGTGCGCGGACTGCCCGGTCCTGTCAGTCTGACCCGCGCCGGTGCCGGCGCCACCAGCAGCGCCGCCGCCAACAGGGCCGCCGCGGCCGTCACCGTCGACTCCGCACATCGAGCAGATCGTTCAATGTCTGTGCACCGGAGCCGAACCCGTGATCTGCGTGCCACGCGGTGCGCGCGGCCACCCAGCCGTCAGGGCCGCGGCTCAGCACCGCGATCTCGGTGAGTCGCCGGCGTCCGGCCGAGTCACGCCCCACGTGAAGCACCACCTGCACCGCGGCGGCCAGCTGGCTGTGCAGCGCCGCGCGGTCCAGACCACCCAGAGCGGCCAGTGCCTCCAGGCGGGCGGGGACCTCGGCGGGGCTGTTGGCGTGCACGGTGCCGGCGCCGCCGTCGTGGCCGGTGTTCAGCGCGGTGAGCAGGTCGACCACCTCGGCGCCGCGCACCTCGCCCACCACGATGCGGTCGGGGCGCATCCGCAACGCCTGACGCACCAGGTCACGTACCGTAACCTGGCCTATACCTTCGATATTGGCGCCCCTGGCCACCAGGTTCACCACGTGCGGATGCCGCGGCGCGAGTTCGGGTGCGTCCTCGACGCACACGATGCGTTCTGCCGCGACGACAGCACCCAGGGCCGCCGACAACAGGGTAGTTTTCCCAGACCCGGTTCCGCCGCAGATCAGGAAGGCCAGCCGGGCGGCGATGATCCGCCGGAGCAGTTCGGCGGCGGTACCGGGGATCGCGCCGGTGGCGATCAGCGCCGCCAGATCCTGTCGGGCCGGCCGCAGCACGCGCAGTGAGATACAGGTCCCGGCGGCCGCGATCGGGGGCAGCACGGCGTGCAACCGGACCAGGTCCTCGCCGAGGCAGCTGAGCTGCCCGTCCACCCAGGGCTGGCTGTCGTCCAGTCGGCGGCCCGCCGCCAGCGCCAACCGCTGGGCCAGCCTGCGCACCGCATCCTCGTCAGGGAATCGGATCTGGCTGCGGCGCAGACCGTTTCCGTCATCCACCCACACCGCGTCGGGACCGGTGACCAGCACGTCGGTGGTGCCGTCGGCGCGCAGCAGCGGGTCGAGCACCCCTGCGCCGGTCAGCTCGGTCTGCAGGATCCGCATGCCGGCGAGCACCTCGGTGTCACCGAGCAGACCGCCGGATTCGGCACGGATGGCGTCGGCGACGACGGTGGGGTGGAGCGGTGCCTGCTCGACGGCGAGCCGCTCCCGGACCCGGTCGATCAGCGACCCGGTCACGACAGCAGCCCCAGGACACCCGCCGCCGCCCGCGCCAGCGGGGACCGGGCCCGCATCCGAAGGCCGCCGCGCTCCATGGTGTCGGCCAGCCCGGGCTGCGGCCGCATCGCCGCGATCAGCGGCAGCCCCACGGTCTCGGCGATGTCGACGGCACGCAGCCCGCCGGGCGCCGGGCCACGCACCACCAGTCCGACATTCGGATTCACCGTCCGGGCCCACCCGGCGAGCGCACCGGCGGCCGCCGCCGCGCGGACATCGGCCGGCACGACCATGACCACCAGATCCGCCGACTCCAGCGCCACCTCGACCGCGGAGGTGACCCGCCTCGGAACGTCGCACACCACCGTCACCCCGGCGGTGCGACCCGCATCGATCACCGCGCTCAGCGGCCCGGCCTCGATCTCGATGCCCTGCCGGCCACCCGAGAGCACCGAGACGCCGCCCCGCGCAGGCAGCGCGGCTCGTAGCGCGTCGTATCCGAGCCGGCCGTCGCGCAAGGTGAGGTCCTGCCACCGCAGACCGGGTAGGCCCTCGGTGCCCATCGCCAGGTCCAGGCCGCCGCCCCACGGGTCCGTGTCGACGAGCAGGGATTGTGGTGCGGCCTGCGCCAATGCCGCGGCGAACAGGGAGGCGCCCGCGCCTCCGCACCCGCCGACGGTCGCGATGACCGCCCCCCGGCGGGTACTCGACCCGGTGCTCTGCGCTGCCGTGCCAAACGCATCCACCAACTCGCCGTCCTGATCGGGTAGCCGGATAACCCGTTGCGCTCCAACGGATACCGCCGCCTCCCAGTCGCCGCCGTCGGGTTCGGCCGACCCCACCAGGTAGACACGGTCGCGCCGCGGCAGGTCCTCATCCGCGCACCGGCGGGCCGCCGCTGCGTCGAGCACCACCACCTGCGCGCTCACCCACACGGTGCGGCTGGACGGGCGCTGTACGTGAACCACCCGGACCTCCGCAGCGGCCGCCACCCGGTCGAGGTCCTCGCGCAGCGCGCGGTCATCGACCAGGGCGAGTACTGCGGTCGCAGGCGTCATTCGTCCACCGTGCCCAGGGGTGTGTGGACAGCGCCAGAGGGTGCGGACGATCTGTGGATGGATCGGCAATTGTGCACAACTCGACGGGCGTCTGATCTTGTGAAAATCCCGTTCCGCAACGATTCTCAGCTGTGCTGGAATCTTCGGTGCGGGGGTGGACTTACCCAGAAAAAGGGACGACCCCCGCCAGGGGGGGAGGAGGCGGAGGTCGTCGTGTATCAGCCCCGGGGGGTCGGGCTGATCCACACTCGGACATAGCCGAGTAAGGCCCACTATACACACGGGATTGGCCGCCGGCGCAAGTAGCGATGCAGGACGTTTACCCGATTTGCGAAAATTTGTGCAGGTTGCGACAGGTGTCTTGAGCTGCCACTTTCCCAGCGTTGGGAAAGTACTCCCTGCACCTCCCCCTATGCTGGATCCCGTGACGGCATCCGAGGGGCCCGCCGACGAATACGGTGTGCCGGAACCCGCAGCGCACACCCCTCCACCGGTCCGGACGGCGGCGTTTTTCGACCTCGACAAGACCGTCATAGCAAAGTCCAGCACTCTCGCGTTCAGCAAACCGTTTTTCGATCAGGGGCTGCTGAACCGCCGCGCCGTGCTCAAGTCCTCCTACGCCCAGTTCCTCTTCCTGATGTCCGGAGCCGATCACGATCAGATGGACCGGATGCGTACCTACCTGACCGACATGTGCACCGGCTGGGACGTCGAACAGGTGCGTTCGGTGGTCGGCGAGACCCTGCACGAGATCGTCGATCCGCTGGTCTTCGCGGAGGCCGCCAACCTGATCGCCGACCACAAATTGTGCGGGCGCGACGTGGTGGTCGTGTCGGCCTCCGGCGAAGAGATCGTCGCGCCGATCGCCGCCGCCCTCGGCGCCACCCATGCGATGGCCACCCGGATGGTCGTGGAAGGCGGCAAGTACACCGGCGAGGTTGCCTTTTATTGTTTCGGCGAAGGCAAGGCCGAAGCGATCCGCGAACTCGCCGCCCGCGAGGGTTACTCGCTGGAGCATTGCTACGCCTACTCCGACTCGATCACCGACCTGCCGATGCTCGAGACCGTGGGTCATCCGTCGGTGGTCAATCCCGACCGCGGCCTGCGCAAGGAGGCCGCCACCCGCGACTGGCCGGTGCTGACCTTCAGCCGCCCGGTGCCGCTGCGGGACCGGCTGCCCGCACCGTCGGGCGCTGCCGTCGCCACGACCGTCGCCGTCGGACTGAGCGCGCTGGCCGGCGGAGCACTCACCTATTCGCTGCTCCGGAAGGTGCTGCCGCGCACCGTTACCCGTCGGTAGCTGCAAGCCGGCCCGTAACGATCCGGATTCGCACCCGTTTGGTACTTGCTGTGACCGCGGTCACGGAGTACAAAGGAGGCACGGAAGCTTGGCAAGGCCAAGGCCACACCAGAAGAGAAGGTGTGATCTCCCGAGTCGAGCGTCCTAGCACGGATCACCGGAACCCACGCGGAGCACATGCCGCCATACAGGCAGAAGCGTTGTGGGCCTGCGGAATTCCGAAAAGCGAACGGCGCGACGACCCCTTGGGTGGGGTTGCAGTCGTAGCGCATCGGGAGAACGCCGAGGCCACCCACACAACCCACCAGAGCACGCTTGGTAACCGGAGTCCGTGCTAGCGGGCGGCGAGCCGAGTCGGACGAGAGTCCGATCACGGATCGTCGCCCGCTTTTATTTGCTGGGTCAGCCCTTCGCGGCCTGCGCGATCGAAAGCGCTTCGCGCGCACCGGCATGCAACCCCTGGCTGCTGAGCACCAACCACGCACCCAGCCCGTTCGGCGTTCCCGACGCGAACCCACGGGCGGCCGCCCGGTAGTTGCCGGACTGCTTCATCCAGAACATCTCCGGCACCCCGAGCCCGTGCGGATCCAGACCACTCGACATCGTGATGAGCCGGGACACCGCCCGCGCCACCACACCGTCGGCGGTGCCGAACGGCGCCAGCGTCAGCAGTTCCCCGTGCGCGACGGCAGCCAGGACGAAGGCGGGCACATTGGTCCCACCGGTCACCAGCTCGGCCAGCATCTCCAGTCGCGGCCCCACCTCCGGTGCCGGCCGCGGACGGCCCAGATGCTCGTCGTCGACCAGGTCCGCGGCTGCCAGCGCATGCAATTTGGCCAGCGCCTGCAGCGGCGCACGCTGCCAGACCCCGGTCAGCGCGTTCGCCCCGCCCTCCAGCGCCTCGGACACCCGCAGCGAACCGGCCAGCACCGCGTCGGGCTCGCCGTTCTCGGACAGACTCAGCGAGCCGCCGTCGAGCACCGAGGATGCCCGCGCCGCCCGCAGGGCCGCTTCGGCTGCGGTGGCCGGCCATCCGCGTAGGTTGGTGCGGTGACGGTGGGCCCGGCCCAGCTCCTCGCGGGCCTCTTCACCGGCTGCCGTTACCCCTTCGAGCGCCATCAGCGGGGCGAGTGGATCGGTCATTGCGGTAACGCTAGCCGACCGCTGGGCTCGCAATCTTCGACGTTCGGCGCAGTAGGCGGACCGCCCGCAGCGCATCTTGTGAGGCACCAACGACGGTGAACGTTTGGTGACTAGGCTCACATCCATGAGCAACACCACCGCCACGCAGACCGGCGTCCCGTCCGCTTACCCGCCGCCGGCGGACTTCGCGGCCAGCGCCAATGCCACCAGTGACCTCTACGACGCGGCCGAGGCCGACCGGCTTGCCTTCTGGGCCGAGCAGGCGAACCGGTTGGCCTGGGAGACCCCGTTCGAAGAGGTGCTGGACTGGTCGGAAGCTCCGTTCGCGAAATGGTTCGTCGGCGGAAAGCTCAACGTCGCCTACAACTGCGTGGACCGTCACGTAGAAGCCGGTAACGGCGACCGGGTCGCCATCCACTGGGAGGGCGAGCCCGTCGGCGACGCCCGCGACATCACCTACGCCCAATTGCAGGACGAGGTGAACCAGGCTGCGAACACGTTCACCGAGCTGGGCCTGCGGGCCGGCGATAGGGCGGCCATCTACATGCCGATGGTGCCCGAGGCCATCATCTCGATGCTGGCCTGCGCGCGGCTGGGCATCATGCACTCGGTGGTGTTCGCCGGCTACTCAGCCTCCGCACTGCGGGCCCGCATCGACGATGCCGAGGCCAAGCTCGTCATCACCACCGACGGCCAGTACCGACGCGGCAAGGCGGCCTCGCTCAAGGAAGCCGTCGACGAAGCGGTAGGAGACAGTTCGACGCAAAAGAGCACCGTGGAACACGTACTCGTGGTGCGCCGCACGGGTATCGACGTCGCGTGGACCGAGGGCCGCGACCTCTGGTGGGACGAGACCGTGCCCAAGGCATCCACCGAACACACCCCCGAGGCCTTCGATGCCGAGCAGCCGCTGTTCCTGCTTTACACCTCGGGCACCACCGGCAAGCCCAAGGGCATCGTGCACACCACCGGCGGCTACCTGACCCAGAGCTCCTACACCCACCACAACGTCTTCGACGTCAAGCCCGAGTCCGACGTGTACTGGTGCACAGCCGATATCGGCTGGGTGACCGGGCACACCTACATCGTCTACGGGCCGCTGTCCAACGGCGTCACCCAGGTGGTCTACGAGGGCACCCCCACCTCGCCCACCGAGCACCGCCACTTCGAGATCATCGAAAAGTACGGTGTCACCATCTATTACACCGCACCGACGCTGGTCCGCACGTTCATGAAGCTGGGACGTCAGATCCCCGCCGAGCACGACCTGTCCAGCCTGCGGCTGCTGGGTTCGGTCGGCGAGCCGATCAACCCCGAGGCGTGGCGCTGGTACCGCACCGTTTTCGGCGATGACAAAACCCCGATCGTCGACACCTGGTGGCAGACCGAGACCGGCTCCATCATGATCTCCCCGCTGCCCGGCGTGACATCCACCAAACCGGGTTCGGCGATGCGGCCACTGCCGGGCATCTCGGCCAAGATCGTCGACGACGAGGGCAACGAACTCAAGCCGGGCACCGATCACGGTGAGCAGGCCAACGGTTACCTGGTGCTCGACAAGCCGTGGCCGTCGATGCTGCGCGGTATCTGGGGCGACCCGGAGCGATTCAAGGAGACCTACTGGTCGCGATTCGCCGAGCAGGGCTGGTATTTCGCCGGTGACGGCGCGCGGTACGGCAGCGACGGCGAGATCTGGGTCCTCGGACGCGTCGACGATGTCATGAACATCTCCGGGCACCGCATCTCGACCGCCGAGGTCGAGTCCGCATTGGTCGGGCACGCCGGGGTCGCCGAGGCCGCCGTCGTCGGCGCCACCGACGAGCAGACCGGGCAGGCCATCTGCGCCTTCGTCATCCTCAAGGCCAGCGCCCAGGGTGGCGCCGAGGGGATGGTCGACGAATTGCGCGCCGAAGTGGCCAAGGAGATCTCCCCGATCGCGAAACCCCGGGAGATTCATGTGGTTCCGGAGCTGCCGAAGACCCGCAGCGGCAAGATCATGCGCCGGTTGCTGCGCGATGTGGCCGAGGGCCGCGAGCTCGGTGACACCTCGACGCTGGTGGACCCCAGCGTGTTCGAGGCGATCCGCGCCAGCAAGTAGCCTGCGGGAATCGGTCAGGAGACCGGGACGAACCCGGTGCCCGGCCGGTTCTTGGTGGTGATGTCCGCCAGTACCGAGTTGATCGACACGGTGACGGCGGGCGTGTGCAGCGGCACGAACTTGACCACGCACGTCGGAAGATCCTCGGTGAACGCGCCGTGGATCATCCCGACGAGCCGGTTGTTCACGGTGACCGGTGCGCCCGAGTCGCCGGGCTGCCCGCACACCTGGTTGAGGATGGTGCCCGGATCCTGTCCCGGGCCCCACGTCACGCCGCACGAATAGCCGGTGGTGCGGCCGAGTTTGCACGCCACCTCGCCGAACGCCGGATCTGGACCGAGCCCGAAGATCGAGAATCCGTTGACGGTGTTCACCGGGCGCACCTTCTGCTGGTCGAACTCGATGACGGCGTAGTCCAGGCCGTCGTTGCCGGCGACCATCACCCCCAGCGTTCCCGCGGTCGGCGCCGCCTCGGAGGCAACCACCGCGCCCGGACCGCCGCAGTGTGCCGAGGTGAACCCGATGAGCTTTCCTGCGGCGTCGTGACCGATCGCGGTCAGCGTGCAGAACGCGTGACCGTCGATGACGATGCCCGATCCGCCACCGAGATCGACCGGTCCGTCGGCGTGGGCCACCGGTCCCGCCAACACTGCGAGGGGGGCCAGCACCGCGAGTGAAACGAAACGCGCCAGGTACCGCCAGCGGTGTCTCAAGATCTCCCCGTTCAATCGGTGCTCGCCATTCTATGTCGGGCCAGAAGGGCGACCTCAGCTGCTCGGAGGCTTGCCCGTCGCTTCGCTCGCCCCCGGACCATGGCAACATAGCCCCCATGAGCTCGAGCAACGGGGACCGCAAGAACGGCGTGCCTGCCACCGTCACATCGATTCCGCTCGTCGACCCGCACGCACCGAAGGTCGATCCGTCGATCGGCGACCTGGTCAAGGACGCGACCGCACAGGTTTCGACGTTGGTGCGCGCCGAGGTGGAGTTGGCCAAGGCCGAGATCACCCGCGATGTGAAGAAGGGCCTCACCGGCAGCGTCTTCTTCATCGCGGCGCTGGTCGTGCTGTTCTACTCGACCTTCTTCCTGTTCTTCTTCATCGCCGAGCTGCTGGACACCTGGCTGTGGCGCTGGGCCGCGTTCCTGATCGTGTTCGGGGTCATGGTGCTGACGACGGTTGCCCTGGCCTTGTTCGGCTATCTCAAGGTGCGCCGCATCCGGGGCCCGCAGCAGACCATCGAGTCGGTGCGGGAAACCAAGGAGGCGCTGACGCCGGGCCACGACAAGCCCGAGGCGCCACGTCCCGCGCTGACCACCGACCCGTCGGGCTGGTAGCCCACCGCCTCATGGCACCCCGGCCGGATCCGTCGGTTGTACGCATTGACGGACCATGGCGACACCTGCAGATCCATGCCAACGGCATCCGTTTCCATGTCGTGGAAGGACTTGCCGATTCCGAGCAGGCCGACCGCCCGCTGGTGATCCTGCTGCACGGCTTCGGTTCCTTCTGGTGGTCCTGGCGTCATCAGCTGCGCTCCCTGACGGGCGCCCGGGTGGTCGCGGTCGATCTGCGCGGGTACGGCGGCAGCGACAAACCGCCCCGCGGGTATGACGGCTGGACGCTGGCCGGCGACACCGCGGGCCTGATCCGCGCGCTCGGCCACAGCTCGGCGACCCTGGTCGGCCACGCCGACGGCGGGCTGGTCTGCTGGGCCACCTCGATCCTGCATCCCCGTGCCGTCGATGCCGTCGCTCTGGTCAGCTCACCGCACCCCGTGGCGCTGCGCGAATCGGTGCTCACCAACTCCGCGCAACGCCGGGCGCTGCTGCCGTGGCTGCTGCGCTACCAGCTGCCCATCTGGCCGGAGCGCAAATTGATGCGCCACAACGCCATCGAAGTCGAGCGGGTGGTGCGCACCCGGGCCGGCGACGCCTGGCTGGCGACCGAGGATTTCGCCGAGACGGTCCGGCACCTGCGCCAGGCGATTCAGATTCCGGGTGCGGCTCATTCGACACTGGAGTACCAGCGCTGGGCGGTGCGCAGTCAGCTCCGCACCGAGGGACGACGCTTCATGCAGTCGATGAAACGGCCCCTGGACATTCCGCTGCTGCATCTGCGCGGCGCGGCCGATCCGTATGTGCTCGCCGATTCGGTGCGCCGCACGGAACCCTTCGTACCCCGCGGCCAGTTCGTATCCGTGCCCGGCGCCGGGCATTTCGCACACGAGGAGACGCCGGTGCAGATCAACGCCGCGCTACAGCAGTTCCTGGATGAGGTTTATCCCGGCTGACCGATGCAGGTGCCGGTGGGCACCGGCGCGGTGCTGCCGACCTTGAGCCGCTGCGGCAGCACTTCCTGCGCGGTCAGCACGAACCCGGTGTCCGGGTCGTCGACGGCGGCCCCGAACACCACACCGAGCACCCTGCCGTCCTTGTCGATCATCGGGCCGCCGGAATTGCCTTGCCGGACAGTGCCCCTGATGGTGTAGACGTTGCGGTTCACCGTGGTCGAGTTGTAGATGTCGGGACCGTTGAGCTCGATCGTCTCGCGGACGCGGGCCGGGGTCGCGGTGAAGTCCCCACCGCCCGGGTAGCCCATCACGATGGCATCGGTGGTCGGCTCGGCCTCGGAATCGTCGAAGATCAGCGGGACCGAGGGCAATTCGGGGACGGCCAGGATGGAGATGTCCTGGTTCGGGTCATAGGAGACCACGCTGGCGTCATAGGACTGGCCGCCGACCTCCACGGTGACGGTCTCCGCGCCGGCGACCACGTGCGCGTTGGACATCACCCGGTTCGGCGCGATGACGAATCCGCTGCCCTCCAACACCTTCTGGCAGCTGGGTGCGACCCCTCGGATCTTCACCACGCTGTTCCTGGTGGCCTCGACGGCCGGCGATGCGGTCAGTGCGGCGTCCGGGGCGTCGACGGCGACGATCGGGGTGCGGCTGAAAGGTTCGAGCACCGCAGGCAGCCCGGAGGTGTCGAGCAGACCGGCCAGCCGGGCCGGCACCTTCTTGAGCCACTCGGGCGCCAGGGCGTCGACCTCGCTGAGCACCTTGGAACCGCGGACGGCCCCGGCAAGAGTGGGCTGGCTGGTCAGCGGGGTGGCCAGCAGCCAGGCCGCCACCAACACCGTGAGCAGCTGCAGGGCCGCGCCGATGATCGAGTCGATGGTGCGCAGACCGCGGTTGCGCATGGCGCTACGCACCGCGCGCCCCAGCACCACACCGGCGATCTCACCGATGACCACCAGGGCCAGGATGAGGAACAGCGTCGCGAACAGCTTGGTGCGGGGCCCGTCGATGTTGCCGACCAGATGCGGTGCCAGCAGCACCCCGGCGACGGCGCCGAGCACCACGCCGATGAACGACAGCAGCGAGCCGAGCGCACCGGAGCGCCAGCCGGACACCGCGGCCACAAAGGCGACGGCGAGGATGGCGAGGTCGAGCCACTGTGACGGTGTCATTGTTGGGCCTCACGGTACTGGCTGACGCGTCCGACAAGTGCCATTGCCTCGTCCAACTCACGCACGTCGTCGGTGTCCCAGGGTTGCGCCCATCCGGCGACGTCGAGAATCGCCGAGATCACCTGACCGGTGAAACCCCACACCAGCATCTGGTTCAGCAGGAAGGCCGGGCCGGCGAAACGGCTGGTGTTGGCCTCGCGATAAACCATCAACCGATTCTCCGGATTGATGAACGCGCGCAGCGGAACCCGCGCGACGATGGCCGCCTCCTTCGTATCCACCACCCGCACGGGACCCGGGTCCGGCGAATAGGCCAGCACCGGAACCACGTGAAAACCGGTCGGCGGGATGAACATCCGGTCCAGGACGGCCAGCGGGATCAGCCGGTCCGTGTCGACGCCGGTCTCCTCGCGGGCCTCGCGCAGCGCGGTGGACACCGGGCCGTCATCCTCCGGGTCGGACACCCCGCCGGGAAAAGCGGCCTGCCCGGAGTGGTTGCGCAGCGTCGAGGCGCGCACGGTGACCAGCAGGTCGGTGTCGGGCGGCGGTACGTCTGCCGGCGCCTCGGCCGGGCCGGAGAACAGCACCAGCACCGCGGCATCGCGTTTGGTGCCGGCGCGGGTGGCGGTTTCGTTGGCGGCGGTGATGGCGGCCAGCACATCGGCGGGGACACGGCTCCGGTAGGCATCGGGCACCGCGGCGACATTGCCGACCAGGGGCCGGAGCCAGTGCGGCGCAGCATCCGGCGCCAGAACACTCCTCGGGTCGCTGCGCTCCTGCCCGCCGCGGGTGCTACTCAACCGGAACTCCTATCGACGGATTCACCGCCGCGGCGATCTCGTCGGCGTCGGTGAACGGTCGCGGCAGGATTTCGGCCACGCTACCGTCCGCCCGCAGGACGACGGACGCAGGCATCACGTTGGGAACCTTGAGGGCGGCCGCGACGAGGCGCCGCCCGTCCTGCACCGTCGGCAGCCGGACGCCCAGCTCGGCGAGCCGCAGCAGACCGGCGGTCTCGTTCTCGTCCTGGTGCACCGTCAGGACCGTCACCCGATCACCCATCCGCTGCTGGTACTCGGCCAGCGCGGGCAGTTCGTCCGCGCACGGCCCGCACCAGTAGGCCCACAGATTGAGCAGCACCGGCCGGCCCGCCAGCCCCGGTGCGAGGTCCATCATGGAACCGTCCCCCGCACATTCCAGGGTGATCCCGCGCAACGACTGCGGCCCGGCGCCGGCACGTGCGCTCGGGCAGGGTGCCAGGTCGGCACGCGCCCGGGGTTGCGCCAACGCTTCCGGGGTGTCGGCATCGCGATGATCGCGCGCGGCGGGTCGGTCGGCGTCGACCGGACCGGAGGTGTCGGTGCCGAGTTCACGCCACAGCGCGTAGCCCAACGCCACCAGGATGATCAGTACTGCCGCGGTCCAGCGGGCCGAGCGGCTCACAGTCCGGCCAGCGCCAGCAGATGCTCGGTCTCGGGACCTTTCACCAGCGCTGCCGCGGTGACCGGGTCGGTGGGGCCGGCGCCGAAGGACGGGCAGTCCTTGGCCAGTACGCACACCCCGCACGCCGGGCGGCGGGCATGGCAGACGCGGCGGCCGTGGAAGATCACGCGATGGCTCAGCAGCGTCCATTCGCGGCGTTCGATCAGCTCACCGACGATGTGCTCGACCTTCACCGGGTCCTCTTCGGCGGTCCAGCGCCAGCGCCGGACCAGCCGGCCGAAGTGGGTGTCGACGGTGATGCCGGGGATGTCGAAGGCATTGCCGAGCACCACGTTGGCGGTCTTGCGGCCGATGCCGGGCAGCGTGACGAGGTCGGCCAGGGTGTTCGGCACCTCACCGTCGAACCGGGCCTCCAACTCCTGGCCCAAGTTGATCAATGAGTTGGTCTTGTTGCGGTAGAAGCCGGTGGGCCGGATCAGCTCTTCGAGTTCGGTCCGGTCGGCCTGGGCGTAATCCAGCGCGGTGCGGTACCGCTTGAACAGCGCCGGGGTGGTCAGGTTGACCCGTTTGTCGGTGCACTGGGCCGACAGGATGGTCGCGACCGTGAGCTCCAGCGGGGTGGTGAAATCCAGCTCGCAGTACACGTGTGGAAAGGCCACCGCGAGCGACCGGTTCATCCGCCGGGCCCGGCGGACCAGACCGAGATGGGTCTCCCGGTCCCATGCCGCAGACGACTTGCTCCGGACAGTGCTCGCGCTCACCCGGATCAGCGTACTGACATGCGGACATGGGCGAGCGAAGCGACGGGGAAGAATGCCGGCCAGACCGGTTCCGACCGGTGACAAACCGTGATCCTGCTGAGACCTTCGCCGTGTTTACTTCCCTGTGTGTCTTGGTTGCTGGTCGCTTTCATCCCCGGGTTGCTGATGCTGGCGACCTTCGGGCTCGAGCGCCTGGAAGCCAGCTTGGAGACCGATGACACCACCACCCTGCGCCGCAATGTCGGGACGGATTTGCTGGAACGCAAGCGCCCGGCCCCGCGCGAACCGCAGGCGTTCACCGGTCTGCCGACCCGGTTGGCGCCGTCCGGCGAGAGCAATCCGCAGTTTCCGGCGACTCGCCAGCCCAATCGTGTGTAGCGTTGGCTCGTCGTCGGCGGGCCAACCTCTAGACTGAATTCGCTAACAAGCTAGGCGGTCAGCCACCGCAGGTTTGATACGCATGACATATCACCCGATGAGCTTAAGAGGGGCAACGTGGACGAGATCCTGGCCAGGGCCGGAATCTTCCAAGGGGTAGAACCCACTGCGGTCGCTGCACTGACCAAACAGCTGCAGCCCGTCGACTTTCCGCGCGGACACACGGTGTTCGCCGAAGGCGAGCCCGGTGACCGGCTCTACATCATCACGTCCGGCAAGGTGAAGATCGGCCGGCGTTCCCCTGACGGTCGGGAGAACCTGCTGACGATCATGGGCCCGTCGGACATGTTCGGCGAGCTGTCGATCTTCGATCCCGGCCCGCGTACCTCCAGCGCCACCACGATCACCGAGGTGCGTGCGGTCTCCATGGACCGTGAGGCGCTGCGCGCCTGGATCGCGGACCGGCCGGAGATCGCCGAGCAGTTGCTGCGCGTGCTGGCCCGTCGTCTGCGCCGCACCAACAACAACCTGGCCGACCTGATCTTCACCGACGTGCCCGGCCGGGTCGCCAAGCAGCTGCTGCAGCTGGCCCAGCGTTTCGGCACGCAGGAGGGCGGCGCGCTGCGCGTCACCCACGACCTGACGCAGGAAGAGATCGCCCAGCTCGTCGGCGCCTCCCGCGAGACCGTGAACAAGGCGCTGGCCGACTTCGCGCACCGCGGCTGGATCCGGCTCGAGGGCAAGAGCGTGCTGATCAGCGACTCCGAGCGTCTGGCCCGCCGAGCTCGCTAAACGTTGCGATTTGTGGAGTCTGAGTCGGAATGAGTGGCTGTTGCGAATTGGTTGGGCGGTTTCTTGGTGCTGGCCGTCTGTGGCTGCTGACTCGGGGCTATCCGGTGGCGTGGTGGAGCCTGGTCAGGTTG
>NZ_LMJA01000031.1:753378-763178 GCF_001428895.1 Mycobacterium sp. Root265 | reverse complement strand
GATCAAGGTGACCCCGTCGTCCAAGGTGGTCGGCGATCTCGCGCTGGCCCTGGTGGGGGCGGGCGCGGATGCCGCGGAGTTCGCCGCCGATCCCGACAAGTACGACATCCCCGACAGCGTGATCGGTTTCCTGCGGGGTGAACTCGGTGATCCAGCCGGTGGCTGGCCGGAGCCGTTGCGTACCAAGGCGCTGGCCGGTCGCGCGGCGGCCAAGCCCGAGCAGGAGCTCTCGGCCGAGGACGAGACGGTGCTCGCCCAGCCCGGTACCAAGCGCCGGGCGGTGCTCAACCGGCTGCTGTTCCCCGGGCCGACAAAGGAATTCGAGGCGCATCGGGATCAGTACGGGGATACCTCGACGCTGAGCGCCAACCAGTTCTTCTACGGTCTGCGCCAGGGCGAGGAACACCGTGTCCTGCTCGAACGCGGTGTCGAACTGCTGATCGGGCTGGAGGCGGTGTCGGATGCCGATGAGCGCGGCATGCGCACCGTCATGTGCATCCTCAACGGGCAGCTGCGCCCGGTGCTGGTGCGTGACCGCTGCATCGCCAGCGACGTCGCGGCCGCGGAGAAGGCGGACAAGACCAACCCCGACCACGTCGCCGCACCGTTCGCCGGTGTGGTCACCGTCGGCGTGGCGACCGGGGAGAAGGTCGATGCCGGGCAGACCCCATCACCGCACCCAAGGCCGGCACCATCGAACGCATCGCCGTCACCGGCACCGCCCAGGTCGAGGGCGGAGACCTCCTGGCGGTCGTCACCTGACCCACGAGAGCGTGCTGATCGCGGCCCGGACACGACATATGCATCGGTGTAATGCGCGGATAACCGCTTGTGCAACTGCAGCTCCGGACAGCCGTTGCGCGTCGTAGCGGAGCGCCGAGGGATCGGCACCACCGCAGAGCGTCTTCGCTATAAGGGATGAGAAAGGCGGCTCCGCCGTCATCTGATCGTTCTGCCCGCCCTCGGCTCGCTAGAACCGGCAACACCGCCATGCTTCACTGGGGCCATGGATCCCGATCGCTCCGAAACAGTCACCGGGCACACGCGCGGGCGGAGTGCCCGGCAGGGGCCGACCCGGCGAACGGTGAAGCGAGCAGAGCGGCACGACCGGGTCTACGAAGCCGCCATCGCGCTGTTCGTCGAACGCGGATTCGAGGCATCCTCGATGGACGAGATCGCCGACCGGTCGGGCCTCTCGCGCAGCACCGTCTTTACGCACTTCCCACGCAAGACGCTCTTCCTAGAGGAATGGATGCGGCGACGACGGGACGAGGCCAGGACGTCGGCGCGAACTGACGGCGTGGCGGGTCGGCCACTTCGGGAAGTGCTCGGAGCCTACTTGGACACCCTGGCCGCCTCGAACTCCGTTGCCCGTGCGGAGATGTGCGCGCTGGTCCCGCCCGCCCTTCTGCACACGACGATGCTGGTCGACCATCCAGTAGGGGTGGACTTCGTCGCACTGATCGTCGAAACCGAGGCGGTCCTGCGGCCGTCCGTGCGACCGGAACGGGTTGGACGGCTGCTCGCGGCGGGCTACGTCTCCGCGATGTCGCAGTGGATCCAGGAGGAACCACCAGCGTCCGACCTCGGTGCCGAACTGCGCGCACTGCTGGACCTGGTGCTGTCGGGCGCCCAGCCTGACAAATGCGAGTAGCGCTAGACCAGGAGTGATGCAGGGAATCCGGACTCAAGTCTTGTTTCATTGCTGATTCGCTCGTAGGGTTTCAACGGTGACCACACTCATCACCGGCGCGACAGGTGGAATCGGGGCCAGCCTGGTTCGACGATTGACGTCGGCCGACCACGCCGTCAGGGCAGGCAGTCGCGATCCCCGCAGGGCGGCAGGATTGGGCGCCGAGATCGTGGAACTGAATCTTGCCGCGCCGGAGACCTTCGACGAGGCGTTGGCGGACGTCGACCGTATTTTCCTCTACGCGGAACCCGCCGCCATCGAGGAGTTCGTCGACTGCGCAGAGCGCGCAGGCGTCCGGCGGGTCGTCCTCCTGTCCTCGGACTCGGTCGAGATGGGCGACACGGAACTCAACTCGCTGGCGCGACATCACGCCGTTGTCGAAAAGGCCCTTGCTGGTGCGTCGTTCAACACCACGGTGCTGCGGCCGGGAACGTTCGCCACGATGACGCTGGACTGGGCGTCCTTCATCCGCGCCGGAATCCCGGTCGAGCAGCCCTTCTGGGGAGCCTGTCTCGACGTTATCCATCCCGAGGACATCGCCGACGTGGCCGAGTGCGCGCTCACCGGCGACGATCTGGAGGGGCTCGTCCTGCCTCTCGGCGGCCCCGAGGTCCTCAGCTTCCATCGGCAACGCGACATTCTGGCGAGCCTGCTCGCGCGCGAACTGGACTGGCGCGAGCCCAGCAGAGAGCGAGCCGTGCAACACCTTTCGCGGCACGCTCCGCTACCTCTGGTCGACGCCATCCTCGACTACTGGTCGCGGCTGCCCCGTCACCACGACGAGGCGCGGCGATCCGTCGAGCGCATCACCGGGCGGCCCGGGCGCACGTTCCGGCAGTGGGCCGGTGAGCACCTCGATGCGTTTCGCTGATCGCCGAGGGCGGCGAAGGACCTGATACCGATCAGCGCGCGGGATCAGCTGAGGCCGAGCGGTCCGGCCAATTCGGTGAGCGAGGAAATCAGTTTGTCAGGTCCGGTGAGGACCTGCACAGGCACGTGGGTCGCGCCGGCGGCGAGATGCTCTTTCAGTCTGGCAGCGATGACATCGGTGCTGCCATACGCCACAAGCGCGTCGATCAGGGCGTCGCTGCCGGGCGCGGCGACGTCGGAGTCGTTGAATCCCAAACGCTTCCAGTTGTTCACGTAGTTGGTCCCTTTGAGGTAGATGGCGAGAGCCTCGCGTCCGGTGGCCCTTGCCTGCGCGGCGTCGGTGGTCAGCACCACCTTGTGCTCCGGAGCAATGAATGCATCCGGTCCGATCAGGGCGCGCGCCTGAGCGGTGTGCTGCGGGGTGGTCAGGTAGGGATGGGCACCCGCGCTTCGCCGGGCGGCCAGCTTGAGCACCTGGGGACCGAGCGCGGCGACGACGCGCTGGTCCTTGGGCACGCCGTATTCGTCAAGCTTGGCAAGGTATTCGGTGAGCGCTTCGTAGGGCTTCTTGTACTGGGCGATCAGCTCGGGATGTCCGGCACCGATACCGAGCAGGAATCGTCCGGGGTGGGCTGCCTCGATGCGGTGAAACGACTCGGCGACCTGACCGGCGGCCGACGACCAGATGTTGACGATGCCCGTTGCCACCTTCAGTGTCTCGGTGGGCTCAAGGATTGACTCAACCCAGTCGAGTTCGGCAGGCGGCGAGCCGCCTGCCCAGATTGCGCCGTAGCCGAGTGCCTCGATTTCCCTCAGCTGTGCGGCGGTCAGTTGCTTCCACTGCTGGAACAGACCGAAGACACCGAAAGTACCCAGAGTTAAACTAGTCATGGTTCAGTCAACCTGTCGCGCACTCAAACTATTCCGAGATGTATTGCAGGACTATGGATTAAAGGCGTCAACGCCGAGCAAGCAGCCCATCCATCGCGGTGTCGTACTCGTGCCGGAGCCGAGCCACCAACTGTGCGGTGGGTAGCGTGGCGCTGATCGTCGCGATGCCTTGTCCGGCGCCCCAAATATCCCGCCACGCTTTGGCGTTGATGTTTCCGCCCGAGCCGAAGTTCATCGCTGAAGGCTCCGATATCGGCAGGTTGTCTGGGTCCAGACCGGCGGCCGAGATCGATCCGCGGAGGTAATTGCCGTGCACGCCGGTGAAGAGGTTGGTGTAGACGATGTCTGCCGATGTGCTGGCGGTGATCATGTCCTTGTACGCGGGGGGTGCGTCGGCCTCTTGGGTGGCGAGGAAGGCAGATCCGATATACGCGAGGTCGGCACCCGCGGCTTGAGCTGCCAGAATCGATCGGCCGTGCCCGATGGCGCCGGATAGCAACAGCGGGCCGTCGAACCACGTTCTGATCTCCTGTACCAAGGCGAAGGGCGAGACGGTTCCCGCGTGGCCGCCCGCACCCGCCGCGACGGCAATCAGTCCGTCAGCGCCCTTGTCGATGGCTTTGCGGGCGAACTCGTTGTTGATGACATCGTGAAACACCACTCCGCCGTACGAGTGGATGGCCGCGTTGATATCTGGTCGCGCGCCCAGTGACGTGATGATGATCGGAACCCGGTGATCGATGCAGGTCTGCACGTCTTCGTCGAGGCGATCGTTGGAACGGTGCACGATCTGATTGACCGCGTACGGAGCTGTCGGCAGTTCGGGGTGAGCGGCCTTGTGCTCGGCGAGCGCTGCGGTGATGCGTTGCAACCATTCGCCAAGGACTGGAGCCGGCCGCGCGTTCAGTGCGGGGAACGATCCCACGATGCCGGCGGTGCACTGCGCGATCACCAACTCGGGCCCCGAGCTGATGAACATCGGCGCAGCGACCACCGGAAGTGCGAGGTTTCCGAGGAGCGCGGGCGGGAGCGCCATATCAGAACCAGCTCGGCTGTGCGTCGATCGGGGACCGGTCGAGACTGGACAGAAGGTCGAACTGCGGCCCGACCTTGGGCAGTTCGTAGGTGAAGAAGTAGTTACAGGCGGCGCGCTTACCGTCATAGAAGTCACCGGTGTTGCCACCGGCTGCGAGCATCTGTTCCAACCAGATCCATGCCATCACGACATGCCCAGTCGCTTCCAGGTACACGGTCGAATTGGCCAGCGTCACCGCGACGTCGCCGGCTGCCCACAGTTTGGCGGTGACGTCGATCAGCCGCATGAGCGCCTCTCGCAGCGCGGCGGCGAATCGCGCTGTGGTGGGGTGCGTGTACGCCCGGTCGATGGTGGCGATGACCCGCTCGGCCAGCAGGGTGAGACCGGCGCCGTCCTGCATCACGACCTTGCGCCCCAACAGGTCGAGGCCATGAATGCCGTGCGTTCCCTCATGGATGGCGTTGAGCCGGTTGTCGCGGTAGCCCTGCTCGACGTCGAAGTCCGTGGAGTAGCCGTAGCCGCCGTGCACCTGGATGGCCAGGTTGTTGGCCTCAAGGCACCACTGTGATGGCCAGCTCTTGGCGATGGGTGTCAGCACCTCGAGCAACAGTTGTGCCCGCTGGCGGTCGGGGTCGCCGGAGGTGCGTTGTTCGTCGACCAGGCGGGTGCAGTAGAGGCCGAGCGCGAGCGCGCCTTCGACGTAGGACTTTTGGGCCAGCAGCATTCTCTTGACATCGGCGTGCGCGATGATGGGCACGGCTGGCCGAACGGGGTCCTTACCCTCGACAGTGCGGCCCTGGGTGCGCTCTTTGGCGTACTTGACCGAGGCGCAGTAGCCGGCGTAACCGATAGCCGTCGCCTGGAGTCCGACTGCCACCCGGGCCTCGTTCATCATGTGGAACATGTAGGCCAAGCCCTTGTGCTCCTCGCCGACGAGGTAACCGATGGCACCCGCGTCGGCAGCAGGCCGGTGGGACCCGTCACCGAAGTTCAGCAGCGCGTTGGTCGTGGCGTGATTGCCCATCTTGTGGTTGAGCGCGACGAGTGCCACATCGTTGCGGGTGCCGTCGGTGAGGTACTTGGGAACGACGAACAATGAGATGCCCTTGACTCCGGGGCCGCCGCCGGGAACCTTGGCGAGAACAAGGTGCACGATGTTCTCCGCGAGTTCGTGGTCGCCGCCCGTCACCCACATCTTGGTCCCGGTGATGCGGTAGGTGCCATCCTCGGCGGGTGCGGCCTTGGTCGTGATATCGGCCAATGACGATCCGGCGTCGGGTTCCGAAAGACACATGGTTCCGAGGTACCGGCCTTCGAGCATCGGCCGAACCCAGGTGTCGATGTACTCCGAAGTTCCGTACTTCGCGAGCAAGTTCGCGTTGCCGAGTGTCAGGAAAAGGTATGCGGTGGTACTGGGATTGGCGGCGCGGAAGAACAGCATCGATGCCTCGGCCACGACCGCGGGCAATTGCATCCCGCCGACAGCGTCGTCGAATGAGCCTGCGAGCAGGCCGGCCCGGCTGAACGCATCGAGTGCCTCTTTGATCTCGTCGATCAGCACGACGGTCCCGTCGGGGCCCACCGTGGGTTTGATCTGATCTCCCTTTTTCCGGTGCGGGGCGAAGTACTTGGCGGCGATGTCGGCGGAGAGATCAAGGACCGCGTCGAAAGTGTCGCGCGAGTGCTCGGAGAAGCGTGGGCGGTTGGCCATATCGGCCACGTCGAGCCACTCGTACAACAGGAAGTCGATATCACGCCGGGAGATGAACTCGGTCATTCCAGCCGCCCTTTCGTATCCGTGAAACATTAGCGATCGCTAACAATATTAGCGATCGCTAATGTTGCACGCGGCTTCCGGCCTGTCAAGCCGAGGCGGTAGAGTGCGCTGGCCATGCCCGCAGACCGATCCGCCGCCCCCTCCGCCGCCGAGCGGATACGGCGCGCTGCGATCGAGGTGTTTGCCGAGTCCGGGTATGGCGGTAGCTCGACGCGCGAGATCGCCAAACGGTTGAACATGAGCGCGACAGCGATGTACCCGCACTACTCCTCCAAGGAGGAGTTGCTGTACGCGATCGCCCTCGACGGGCACAGCAGTTTGCTGCACGCCCTGAGAGCCGCCAACGACGATGCCGATGCCGGCGCGGTCAATCACACCGTCAGACTGAAGGCAGTGGTGGCGGTTTTTGCGGAATGGCTGGCCGAGAATCGCAAGCAAGCACGCGTGGTCCACTACGAACTGCACGGGCTGACACCCGCGCACCATCGCGCCATCACTGCGTTGCGCCGTCAGACGAACACGCTGCTGGCCGACATCGTCACCGACGGCGTGGCGGCCGGCGAGTTTCACGTCGACGCCGTCGATGAGGTCGTCATGGCGATCTCATCGCTGTGCGTCGACGTGTGCCGGTGGTTCCCCTCGCGGCGGCACAGGGATCCCGCAAAACTGGGCGCCGTCTACGCCGATATTGTCGAACGACTGGTGCGTTGAGTCGGCCCGACCGGCTTGCACATTGAAGGCGTCGCGCATGTCAGCTGCAGTTGGGTTCGGTGGGGACCCCGTTGAAGCGGTCGGCGATCCACGCCATGCTGCGCTCGCCGTCGACGAAGGCAGTCAAGAGTGCGTTGGTGTTCATCTTGTTGAGAAACGGTGGCTGTTCGTTGGTCCACAAGGTGACGTCCGCCCCTAACACGCACCAATCTCTCGCAGTCACCACTACTGACTCGTACGGCGCGAAGGAGTCCCAACGATTGTGTGAAAGGTAGACCGGGCCAGTCGGTTTAACGTTGCCGATGCGTTGCATTGCGAGAATCGATTTGAGCGGATCCTCCCGCACCGATTGATAAAGGTCCTCTTTGAACCATGGCTGCAGATGGCGAAAGGCGTAGTCGATGCCGGTTTGCATCATGCACTGCCGACTGGTGTTGGCCAGCATCTCCACGCCGCGCGGGGTCAGGGAGTCCGCAATCGGTTGTGTCATATCGGGATACGCCTCCTGAATACCTCGAAGCACCCACCCCATCGATCCGGCGAGCTGGTTTCCATCAAGGGGCGGCAGCATGCTCGGCAGATCGGTCGTCGCGCCGTTGGCGTACGTTCCGACGACGTTGAGTTCGGGTGCGTACGTGCCTGCCAACTCGGCCGCCGCCAACGCAGAGTGTCCGCCGCCTGCCAGCCAGCCCCAGAATGCGACGGGACCATCCGGCTTTAGTGTGGTGTCTGGCAGTTTCATCGCTGCGCGCGCAGCGTCATTGAGTGCCGTCCCGCCTGCCACTCGGTTCAGGAACTGTGGCGCCATCGGGCCGTGCACTCCCAGTCCGACACCATCGGTGACCACTATCGCGAAGCCCCGCGCCAGTAGAGTCGCGATGAACCCTTCTTCGAGATTGAACATCAGGTCGAAGCCGGTATCCAAGGACGCATGAATGCCTTGGTTGAACAGACGAGAGGGCGCGCACTGCTCTCCCATCCCATACGGGGCTGTTGCGTAGGCAAGCAGCGGTCGAGGCCCAGAACCGGGCCACGCGACGTGCGGTTCGATATAGGTTCCGGTGACCGCAACGGGGTGACCTTGAGCGTCGGTGCTGCGATACATGATTCGAGTTCCGGTCCCCACGAATGAACCCAACTGTCCGGAAGGCTCCAGAACCAGCCGGGAAGGCTCTGTCCGGATGAGATCGCCAGGTGCGCCCTCGGGCAGAGGATTCGGCGGGGTATAGAACGCCAGATACCGTGACTCGTCAGCCCGGGCAGCCGGCATACTCGCGATGAACGGCGACAGCGTGACGACGCACAGCGCGGCGACCATGGCCCTCAAGCAGATTTCCGCCGATCGGACTCTGCTATGAAGCGCGGTGCCGCGGCGTAGAGAAGTCCCGCGCTGCGCGTGGCTGTGGGAATGCCGGCGTTTCGAGACGTGCCCATTCTCATCACGTGGAAAGGGAATCATCGATGGTGTCCTTCGGTTGAACGTCTTTGGACGGCAGGTCTAGGTCAAAGGCTTTAGCGGAGTGAGAGTTTCGCGACAAGTTGCGAATCGAAGGGCGTCATCGCGGGTGATGCCTGCGGAACGAGAACCGCCGGCATCACCCGAACTTCGCCTGAGGGCGAAGCCGTCCCCGGGAGGGCGCACAACGTTGCAGCCGCGCGTGCTGTAGGAGCCGTGTGCCGGTAAGTGCTTGATCACTCGGCGACCTTTGGCACAGGCCGCACTGGACTGCTATCTGAGTAGCGCTGCGAGTTCTCTGGCGAATACGGTGATGGCGTGGTCGCCGGCGTCGAGAACGCCCGCCAGCAACGGGAAGGCATGCGGCATGCCCTCGTACTCGTGAGCGCGAACTTTGACGCCGGCCGCAGCAAGCTTTTTCCCGTAGCGGTCGGCGTCGTCGGCCACCGGATCCACTTGAGCGCTGACGATCACCGCAGGCGGGGCGTCCACGAGATCCTGGGTGAGCAACGGTGAGGCGAGGCTGGAACGGCGATCGTCGATATCTGGCACGTACATGTCGTAGGCCCATTCGAGCGCGGCCCGGGTGAGGAACGGGCCGTCCCTGTGCCGCTCGACGGAGTCACCGCTCATGGTCGCGTCGAGTGCGGGACACAGCAGGCCTTGAGCCTTGACCGGGGGACCGTGTTTCCGCGACGCGAGCGCAACGCTTGCCGCCAGTGCGCCCCCCGACGAATCGCCGGCGACCGCCAGCGCTGCAACGTTGATGCCCAGAGTGTCGGCGTGCGCGCTCACCCATGACGTGGCATCGGCGGCGTCATGGTGAGCACGGGGAAACGGGTCTTCTGGTGCCAGGCGGTACGCAACGGAAATCACGATGAGTCCGCCCCGCACGCAGAGTTTTCTGCAGAGCCGATCGTGGGTGTCCAGGCTGCCTCGTACGAATGCCCCGCCATGCAGGTAAACAACGCCCGGCAACGTGGGTCCGGCCAGAGGGGGGTGGTAGCTCCGCGCCGCGACCGATCCCTGGCGGACGGGGATGGTGAATTCGTCTACCGTGCAACGCTCATCAACGTCACCCGCCAACGCTGTCAGCTTCTCGCCGGCCTCTCGGTAGTCCGCGATTGACATCTCCCACGGCTCTACAGTCGGCCGACGGGACAGAGAATCCAACAGCTGTTGAACCTGATCGTGCAGCACAGTCATACGCGCCGTCGACCTCCGAGAGGGGCGCATCTGGCAGCGGGGCGCTCAGTCGAGGTCACAGGACGACTCGAAAGACCTGGAATTCGACGACGGGGCCGGGTTGGATGCGTCCTTGTCCGACGAAGATGCTCTGGTTGACCCAGGTGTATCTGGGGTCTCC
>NZ_LMJA01000031.1:744415-753314 GCF_001428895.1 Mycobacterium sp. Root265 | reverse complement strand
CCTCCGGTGACGGCGAGGACCTGACGCAGCCCGTAAGGACCCGGACCCACGATCTGGGGTTCGGCGAGCTCCGCGGTGTAAGAGAACTCCGGCTCCAATTTCATTGTCTGATCCTCTTTTTCGGGCGGCGCTGCCTTCAACGCCGCGGACAGATCAGAGCGTGCACTATGTGTCTGTGATAGTCAACACATTGTCGAGTTTATCGGGATGCCTCGCGGTGGCCGCCATGAAGGAGGGGGTCTCCGTTCCTAAAGTGGACATAGTGTTGACTAGAATCGACTGTGAGTCTAATCTCAACTCTGCCAGGCCGTGACGCTGAACACCGGCTCACGGAACCACACGACAAAAGAGGATTGACATGGCCACCACATCGGACGTCGACCAGATCCAACCGTCAACTTCTCGGAACGGCGAGAGCTATGTCTCCCACCGGGACGACATCCACTTCAACATGACCGGTGACTTCATGACCGGCGTGGATTTCTGGATTCACGCGACCGGAGAGTCCACCAACGGCCAGCTCATCATCATCGAGACCAATTGGGTGCGCGGTACCGAACCGGTGTGGCACATCCACCACCGCGAAGAGGAGGGCTTCTTCGTGATGGACGGCGAGATCAAGATTCACACCGAGGCTGGTTCGTACAACGCCAAGAAGGGGCAGTTCGTCTGGGGGCGTAAGGATCAGCGGCACACCTACGAGGTGGTCGGTGACGAAGCCCGGATTCTTGTGGTGTTCGTGCCGGGCCCCGACAGCAACGGCTTCGAGCCCAACGGCGGCATTGACAAGTACTTCTACGAAGCCCGCAATCGCGAGCTTCGGACCCCCGAGCAGCTGCAGGCCGAGGTCGAGAACCTGAAGGTCAACTACGGACTGGAGATGTTTCCCGAGCTGCCACACCCGCGCGACCAGAAGGCCTGAGCCTGGCTGTCGTTTCGGATATTTGGACTACCGAGCATTGGAGCTGTTGTGACCATCGATGTAACTCTTGACACCGTGCCGCATTGGATCGCCGGCGCGGCGGTCTCCTCGGCCGAGGGGCCACGTGCCGAGATCCACGATCCCGCTACGGGGCGTGTGATCGGGACTGTCGTGTTGGGCGGGGCCGACGCCGTCGACCAGGCAGTAGCGAGTGCTCGAACTGCAGCGGCAGCCTGGGCTGACACTCCCGCTCCCGCTCGCGCGTCCGTACTGCACCGTTTCCGGGTGTTGCTGAATGAGCAGATCGACGACTTGGCGTGGATCATCACGGCCGAACAGGGCAAGACGCTTGAAGATGCCCGGGGAGAGTTGGCACGGTCGATCGAAGCCATCGACGTGTCGCTTTCGGTTGTGCAGCAACTGAAAGGCGAGTACGCCGAGCAGGTCGCCAACGGCGTGGACACGTACTCCTTCCGGCAACCGCTCGGCGTGTGTGCCGGCATCACACCGTTCAACTTCCCGGTCATGGTGCCGGTGTCCATGTTCGCGGCCGCTATCGCTTGCGGGAATGCCTTCGTGCTCAAACCTAGTGAACAGGTGCCGTCAGCAGCGGTGCGGCTGGCTCAGATCATGAGCGAGGCAGGACTCCCCAACGGCGTGCTCAATGTGGTGCACGGCGGTGTCGAGGCCGCCGAGGCGCTCATCGATCATCCTGATGTCGCCGCAGTGTCGTTCGTCGGATCCACCCCGGTAGCACGTGCGATTTACCGGCGCTCGGCCGATGCCGGCAAGAAGGTGCAGGCCCTGGGTGGTGCCAAGAACCATTTGGTGGTGTTGCCCGACGCCGACCTCGATGCTGCCGCCGATGCGCTGGTTTCGGCGGCCTACGGCGCCGCAGGTCAGCGGTGCATGGCCGTGACGGTCGCGGTCGCGGTTGGTTCGGCCGCAGATGCACTGGTGACCAAGATTGCCGAGCGCGCGGCCGCGTTCAAGGTGGGTCCGGGCGCGGCGCTGGGTACCGACATGGGCCCATTGATTTCAGAGGGCGCACTCGATCGCGTCAGAGGGGCGCTGCAGCGATCCGTCGAACAAGGCGGCCGGCTGGTCGTCGACGGACGCGAAAGGCCAACGCCTGCAGCCGGTTACTTCATTGGCCCCAGTCTGGTCGACGGCGTAAGCGTCGACAGCGATCTCTACCGCGACGAAGTGTTCGGACCGGTCCTGAGCGTGGTGCGCGCCGAGAGTCTCGACCAAGCCCTGCAGATCGTCAACGACAATCCCTACGGGAACGGCGCGGTCATCTTCACTAGCAGTGGGACCTCTGCTCGTCGATTCAGCAGAGGCGTCCTGGCTGGCAGCGTAGGGATCAATGTGCCTATCCCCGTGCCCATCTCCTGGTTTGGTTTCGGCGGCTGGGGTGACTCGCGCTTCGGGGATGACGGGCTCAATTATGACGGCTACCGGTTCTACACGAGGTCCAAAGTGGTCACCCAACGTTGGACCGACCCCAAGCCCGGCCTTGCTCCCCACTTCGTCGCGGCCGGCAGCCAGTAGCGGTCACCACAGGAGTCTTCATGCCCGAACAACCCATGGCCGTGCCGCCCTCTGAGGCCCCTCCTCGACTCGACCACGTCGGCATCCTGGTACGCGACCTGGACTCGGCCCTCACGCAGTGGTCCGCCCGGTTCGGAGTGGGGGTTGCTCGCAAAGTCGAGGTCCCCGCCATGGGCATCAGCGCGGCGTTTCTCGACATTTCCGGAGCAGAGGTCGAGCTGTACACCATCGACGATCGAGACGCGCTCGATGCAGCCCTTGCAGGAGCACCGGCAAAACTCGACCACGTAGCACTACGGCTACACCGTGCCGATGGCCCTGAGCTCGCGGGCTGTGCCATCCGAGGGCCTGGACGCGCGGAACCGATTTCAGCACCGATCCTGCTCGGCGATGCCACACATGTCTGGACCGAGCCTCCCGGAATCGATGTTCTGCTCCAGCTCATCAGACCGGTTCAGTAGGAGCGAGACCTTATCTGTTGCACTACAGGGTTTCTCGCCGTACGAGACGCAACACGAAACAACTAGGAAGAGGAGTAAACATGGGACGCATGGAAGGAAAGGTCGCTCTGGTCACCGGAGCGGCGCGAGGTCAGGGGCGAGCACACGCAATCCGCCTCGCGCAGGAAGGTGCAGACATCCTCGCGTTCGACTGTCCGGCGAAAGCAGGGGTTCCCTATCCCGTCGCCACGACCGCTGACCTCGAGATCACGGTCAAGGAAGTCGAGGCCCTGGGCCGGCGAATCATCGCACACGAAGGCGATGTTCGTGAGCAGGCTCCGCTGGACAGCCTGGTCGCCGAGGGCGTGCGGGCCTTCGGTGGACTAGACGTCGCAGTGGCCAACGCCGGCATCTGGACGGTTCACCCTTTCGCGGACATCCCTGAAGACGAGTTCTTGGATGTGCTGGACGTCAACATCATGGGGCCCTGGCGCACCCTGAAGGCGGTAACGCCCGCCATGAAGACGCGCGGAGGCGGATCGGTGATCATCACCTCGTCCGGCAATGGCGTCGAGGGATCTCCCCACTACGTTCACTATGTGGCATCGAAGCACGGCGTTCTCGGGTTGGCCAAGAGCGCCGCACTGGAGTTCGGTCAGTTCGGCATCCGAGTCAACTCGCTGCTTCCCGGGCCGACCGATACTCCCGCCCTGGATTGGCAAGGTGGCTACGATCTTTGCGCGGGCAAGGGGCCCGGAAACGGCGTCAAAGAGGACCTGCAGGGCGCGAAGTACTGGTCGGCTCTCCGGGATGTGGGCCTGCTGCCGCCGCAGGCCATGAGCGAGGCGGTCCTGTGGCTGGCCTCTGACGAATCACGTTGGACGACAGGCCTCGAAATGTTGGTCGAGGGCGGGCACATGCTCATGCCGGGTCTGAACATGACGAAAATGGCGCTGGACAACCAATAACGGGCCGAGCGCACCCTGGAAGTCAGGTGAGCCCTCTCCGATACGGCGTCAATCACGTCTTCGGAGAGGGCTTCCGGCGTTTATCGGACTTCTTGACGGGCTTCCACTCAAGCCCATAGACGGTTCGCAGCCAAATGGTGGTCACCGTTTCGGCCATGCTGTCCAACGGAATTGCGTTCTCGCTACGCATACTCATCAACGAGAGGTTGCGTTCTCCCATCCACATCAACGCAGCAGCCAATGACCTCGCCGGCGGTCCGTCGATGGCCACACCGGCAGCTCTGTCTCGTTCGATGCTGGCAGCCGACGCGTCGATGAATCGACCGAGGATCGTGTCCCATTGCGTCTGCAAGTCCGGCTCGGCCGCAGCGGCGTCGCCCACTTCGCGAAGAACGTGACCATGGCGTTCCCACACCTGGATGACCTCGTTGACCGCATGCTCGATGGCTGCCTCCGGCGGCATGCCGGCGGGACGTTCAAAGATAAGTTGTGAAGCCTGGAACACATCGGCTGTGACCCGCGAGAGCAGCGCGGACAGCACCTGCCACTTGGATTCGAAGTAGAAGTAGAACGATGACCGCGACAGTCCCGCGCGCTTGGTGAGATCGTCGATGGAAATGTTGCGCAGGGGGACAGTGCGCAACAGGTCGTAGGCACCTTCGAGGATGGCTTGCTCGCGTTTATCGCCTTTGATATTCCGGCGGCCCACCCGCGTTTCCGCTGCGCTCAAGCTAAAAGGTGAAGTTGACGCCATAACAAGCATGATAGGTCAGGTCGACGGCCAGGGAGGTGCGCCGGCGGCACTTTCCGTACGGCGGGCCCTCGATGCAACACCATTGTTCGACAGTGTGTTGATTATATTGCACTCGGTGTGTAGAATACGGTTTCAGTGGCCTCGCTTGGAAGTCCCGCGGACCCGATCATCTACTCACATTCGGCTGCTCTAGCTGCGCTCAACGGGTTTCGCTCGCCGACCGCGGAATCAATGCGAGCTCTCTGTTTCGAAATAGGAGTCAACTGTGTCTAATCTCGCAGCTAATCTTGTCGCTACTGCGCTGAAGTACGGGGACCGGCCAGCGGTGAAGCTGGACGAGTACGTGCTCTCCTATGAGGAACTGCATCACTGGGCCTCGGCGGTAGCCGGAGATCTGCGCGTCCACGGCGTGCTCCCCGGCGACCGAGTGGGTCTCATGCTCCCGAACGTCCCGGCCTACCCGCTGTTGTTCTACGGGGCGCTACTGGCCGGCGCGGTTGCCGTCCCGATGAATCCGTTGCTCAGTGCCCGTGAGGTCGAGTACCACCTCACCGACTCGGGCATGACCGTGGTGTACGGGTTGGACAGTAGCGATGCGACCGTCTCGGCGGCAGCGGCGAAAGTCGGGATTCGCGCGGTATCGGTACCCGCCACAGGCCCAATCGATTTATCCGGCAGCCCAATTCAAGAGGCCACCGCTCGCGCCGACGACGATACCGCCGTCATCCTGTACACCTCGGGGACCACCGGAAAACCCAAGGGCGCAGAACTCACGCACCGGAACATGTCCTCCAACGCCGCGACAACAGTGGACACACTGATCAACGTGGGCACCGAAGACGTGATCCTTGGTTGCCTGCCGTTGTTTCACGTTTTCGGCCTCACGTGCGGCCTCAATGCAGCAGTCAAAGCCGGGTCCCTTCTCACGCTCGTGCCCCGCTTCGACGCCGCGAAGGCATTGGAGGTCGTGGCCCGCGATCGAGTGACCGTCCTGGAGGGCGTACCCACCATGTACGCCGCGATGCTGCACTCACCCGACGCAGATGACACCGACATGTCCTCGCTGCGCACATGCATCACCGGCGGTGCTCCCATGCCCGTCGAGATTCTCAAAGCGTTCGAGCGCAAGTTCGACTGCGAAATCTATGAAGGGTACGGGCTCTCAGAGACGGCGCCCATCGCCTGCTTCAACCAGCCAGGCCACCAGCGCAGACCCGGCACCATCGGGGTACCCGTACGGGGCTGCACGCTGCGCATCGTCGGCGATGACGGCGAGGACATTGCTGATGGCGTACCGGGCGAGATCGCCATCCAAGGCGAGAATCTGATGAAGGGATACTGGAACCGACCTGAGGCGACAGCCGAAGCCATCCCCGATGGCTGGTTTCGTACCGGGGACATCGCCACTCGCGACAGCGACGGGTACTACACCATCGTGGACCGGAAGAAGGATCTGATCATCCGCGGTGGGTACAACGTGTACCCCCGCGAAGTCGAGGAAGTGCTCTACGAACATCCCGCTGTCGCTGAAGCTGCGGTGATCGGCATCAAACACGCCGACCTCGGGGAGGAGATCGGCGCGGCCGTCGCCCTCAAGCGTGGGGCGCACGCAGAAGTCGGCGAATTGAAGACGTTCGTCCGAGATCGGCTTGCCGCGTATAAATACCCGCGCGAAATCTGGTTCGTCGACTCCGTGCCGAAAGGTCCTACCGGCAAGATCCTCCGGCGCCAAGTGCAGCCGCCTGTCCTCGCGGGAGCCTCTGATCGACAACCTTTGGCGAGCTCATCGGATGCTGCGGCGATTCGGTCGGCCGAACCGGCGGGTAACTGACTGTAGGAACGTCTCCGTGCCGGGCGCCTCTTTGCTCGCCCAGCGCACAGATGCGTCCGGATGGCGGAGCAGGGCGTAGAGACCGAGATCGTCCCAAGTGGTGCGCAAAGAGCCGTGTCATCCGCGCGAGGGGGCGCTTCCGCGCCGAGTGAACGGTCCGAACGAAGACCACGCTGACATCGCTGCCGAAAAGGTCCAAAGATCGGATTCGAGAACAGCAGAAGGTCGTAGTCACCGGAAGTATTCCATCGCAAGTACTTTCACAGTGAGCTGCGGTTCTGACTCCGCTGGTGGCCGGAGGCGGAAACCATACTGCACAGCCACTTCTGCACGCCAGAATCGATACTGCAGAACGAACGTCATACTCGCATGCGCTGAGACGGCGCGCGATCGCCGACGCCGACAGCGGCTATAGCGTGCAGCGATACGCGCACGCGCCGGCAGAAGGACCGGCGTTGCGCTGCCTCGCCACCCAACCGGTGACCTACCACCGATTGGGCGGCGTGCTCTTCAACAACGGGGGCTAGGGGAGCGGTCCGACCTGGACGACCGTCTTTCCGCGTGCGCCGCCGGACAGTGCCTGATTGAGGGTTTCGCGAGCACTTTCCAGACCTTCGACCACGGTCTCGTCGTATGTCACCGAGCCCTCGCCCAGCGCCGCGGCGAGCTTGCCGATGATCTCGGCGTAACGCCCGACGTGGTCGGTGACAATAAAGCCCCGCAAGGTGGCTCGCTGCATGAGCAGTTGGTTTGCGTTGCGCAGGCCCGGCTGGTCGCCGTCGTCGTTGTAGGTGTCGTACTCCGAAATCAGACCACACAGCGCCACTCGTGCGCCGATATTCAACCGGCCCAGGACGTGATCCATGATCGGGCCGCCCACGTTCTCGAAGTCAACGTCAACGCCGTCGGGGGTCGCCTCGTCGAGTTGCTCGCGCCAGTCCTCAGAGCGCCGGTCTACGCATGCGTCGAAGCCCAGTTCCTCCACCAGGTGTCGGCACTTTTCGGCGCCGCCGGCGATGCCCACCACGCGGGCGCCTCGTTGCTTGGCAAGCTGTCCAGCGATCGAACCCACGGCCCCCCCTGCAGCGGAAACGACAACCGTGTCGCCGGGTTGCGGATCGCCCAGCTCGATGCCGATGAACGCTGAGATGCCGGTGTGGCCGAGTACTCCCAGGAACGCCGAAAGGGGCGCCGGCAGGGGGTCGGGCAGCACTGTGAACGGAAACTCCAGAACGGAATCGTCTGCGACACAGTATTCTTGCCAGCCGGTGAAGCCAAGGACGAAGGCGCCGACCGGCAGATCCTCTCGCCGACTTTCGATCACCTGGCCGACGCCGAGGCCCCGCATCACGGCGCCCAACTCGACGGGCGGGATGTAGGAACGCAATTGGCTCATCCAGACACGGTTCGTGGGGTCGAGCGACAGGTACAGCGTGCGGACCAGCGCCTGCCCCTCAGCAATATCGGGGACTGATTCCTCGACCCATTCGAGATCCTGTTCGGTGACTTGGCCTTGCGGCCGCCGCTGTAGGCGAAACAGCCGGTTGGTGCGTGTTTTCATAGCGAATCCTCGTTGTCAGCGGTGACTGGAATGGTGGTCATCAGACGTCAAAGCACTTCATCCACAGGATGGCGTCGAGACGTCCTGTGATTTTAGACTCATCGTCGTCATTAATCAACGATGTGTTGATTACCCGCCTGAGTGCGGCGTGGTGGTCATGAAAAACGTTCAGAGGCAGTGGATGCGGTATTTATCGACGGGGTGTTGACTATAAACGACGCATGGTGCACTCTCGATTTAGGTATCCGACTGTGACCGCAGTCGACCGAGAGATGGAGGCGGGCGCATGAGCGTACAAACAGACAACCGCGCGACGGTTGAGCGATTCTGGGGGGCCCTCGATGACGGTCCGCCCCGCGGCGAGGCTCTGGAGGCGTGGAAGGACAATTTCGCCGAGGATGGCGTCTGGGAGATGCCCTTCGCGCCGGAGCCTCTCGCCGACACCGTCCCCGGCCGACACCTGATCGGTCATTTCATCGACTGGTTCTTCGCGTCGGTGCCCGACCTCCGGATCGATTCGCTGACCGTGCACGACACGACCGACCCGGAACTCTTCATTCTGGAACTGCACGGAAAGGCGACGGTCACTCAGACCGGTAAGATTTACGCCAATACCTATTGCACCCATATGCGGATCCGGGACGGCAAGGTTGCGCTCATCCGCGAGTACTTCAATCCCAATGTTGTGCTCGAGGCCTTTGGGCGCGATGTCATCGCCGAGGGCATGTCAGCAGTGATGGCAGCCGCCGGAGTGGGTGCTGTCCAGTGAAGTTGGAGCCGGAGTTCTCTTACACCGCGGAGCTCGCCGAACCCCAGATCGTGGGTCCGGGTCCTTACGGGCTGCGTCAGGTCCTCGCCGTCACCGGAGG
>NZ_LMJA01000031.1:0-744323 GCF_001428895.1 Mycobacterium sp. Root265 | reverse complement strand
GCGGAGACCCCAGATACACCTGGGTCAACCAGAGCATCTTCGTCGGACAAGGACGCATCCAACCCGGCCCCGTCGTCGAATTCCAGGTCTTTCGAGTCGTTCTCTGAGCGGTAGACAGCCGGCCAATAGGTAGGGTCAACGCCGACATGGCGGCTGGGTGGCCGGTTCAGAGTTTCGATTCGGTCCGCGAATGTCGGCGTTGGGCCGGTGGCCTGATGTGTGGGTCCGGGGGCGAATTCTCGGTGGTCAGCCAGGCACGCCAACGCGTTCTCAAACTGCGGGATGCCCGGGTCGCCGGCCGTGATCCGTTGCGCGGGACGCACCGGAGCGACCAATATCCGTTGCATCACAACCGGATTCCCGCCAATAGTGTGGTGGTACGCGCAACGGTGTCGGGGCCCCTGTACAGGAAGCCGGTGAACTCCGTGACGCCGGCTTGGGCGAATCGGCGCAACTGTGCGGCAACCTCTTCCTCGTTGCCCACGATGCTGACGTCGGCGACGCTGGCGACGCCCTCGGTGTCCAGCACGCTCCGATAGGCCGGCACCTGCTCGGCGATCGCGATCGCGAACGCGGCCGCGATGGACTGTCGGCGGGCATCCGGTTCGGAGGTCACCATCACCGGAAGGCCGGCGATCGCCTGCGGTGCCGGACGGCCAGCGGCTGCGGCAGCCGCTGTGACTCGGGGAAAAATGTTGCGCTCCAACATTTTAGGACCGGATCAGCGGGATCGGTCGCGATTGGCCTAGGCGTTGGTCAGCCTGGGTTCTGTTGCGGCAACGTGGCATAGGCGAAAGCCAGCAGGTAGTCGCTCAGCGCGAGCGACGCCGCTTCGGCAGCATCGGCGTCGCCGGCCGCGATGGCCGCCAGAATCGCGGTATGCAAGGTTCCGGCCTGGGCCAGATCTTGGCGCGGGTCGGTGAGATTGCCGAACCAGAACCGCCGGGACAATCCCTGTAGCGGAGCCATCGCTACCTCGACGAATTCGTTGTGCGTAGCGCTGACCACCAGTGCGTGCGCGTCCCGTAGGAACGTAGCGAAATCGTCCACCGACGTGGTGGCGCCGAGAACGTCGTGGGCGAGTGCGGCGGCCGTGCGACGCTGGTGTGCATTGGCCCGTTGTGCCGCGAGGCGAACGGCGAACGGCTCCAACGTCCGGCGCAATTCGAGCAGTTTGAGTTGAGCCTCAATCGAGGCTGCGGGCACCAGCACGCCGCGATTGGCATGGATCTCAACGAGCCGCTCGCGTGCCAAGCGCTGCAGCGCCTCCCGTACCGGCGTACGGCCGAGCCCAGTCAGCTCCATGAGTTGTTTTTCCGATACCAGCGTGCCCGGTGGAAGCTCCTGCAGCACGATCAGGCGTTCTATCTGCAGGAACGCCTGGTCAGCCTTATTGGGCGAAATGCCGGTCACCGCTGGGTCCCCATTGTCACGGGGTAGACAATATCGCGACCACCGATGTACCGTCCATCCATGACTGATATATCGGTTGAATGGCGGTTGAATCTTGGTCTCGACGAGGTCGACATCCGCCATTTCCCTTTGATCGATGACGTCGACATCGCGGTGGTCGGGGCCGGGGCAGCCGGCGTCGCCGCAGCCACGATCGCCGCAGAAGCGGGCGCGCGAGTGCTGGTCATCGAGAAGTACGGGTTCGCCGGCGGGGCGGCGGTGGCCGGGCTGTCGGGCACGATCTGCGGGATGTACCTGGCTTCCGAGGATGCCGCTTCTCCCGAACAGGTGGTGCACGGTTTCACCGAGCGTTTTGCTGCAGAGCTCACCTCCCGCGGCGGCCTCACCGAGCCCCAGCGCTACGGCAAAACCTTCACCGCAGCACACGACCCGCTGATGTGGCGCGAGTCTGCCGACAGGCTGCTCACCGGGGCCAGGGCGCGCATCCTGTTCCACACCCAGGTAATCGATGTCCTGGTCGAGGACGGTCACTATCGCGGTCTGCTGGTGGCCTCCAACGCCGGAGTCGGCGTGATACGGGCGGCGCGAATCATCGACGCCTCCGGCGACGGAGCGGTCGTGGCGCGCGGCGGCGGCGCATACCGGTATGGCGCCGACGGGCGTATCCAGAACCCGACCATGTTCTTCCGGCTGGGCAACGTCGACACGGAGAGATTCTGGGCGGCGTGGGGCGATGACACCATCAGTCCGGCATGGGTGACCGCGGCGATCGACGACGCTCGCGTCTGCGGTGTTGACCTGCCGCGCAACAAGATCTGGATCTTCGCCACCAGCAGACCGGGGGAGTTGCTGGTCAACGCCACCAGGCTGACGGCGCCTGACGGCCGGATGCTCAACGTCATCGACCCTGCCGACTTCACCCTCGCCGAGATCGGCGGCCGTCGACAGGTTCGTGACTACGCCCGCTTTCTCTCCGGCGCCGTGCCCGGGTGTGCTGACGCTTTTGTCGTGGATACCGGCGTCGAAGCCGGCATTCGCCAAACCCGGACGGTTGCGGGGGTGCAGACGTTACGTGACAGCGACGTCGTGGAGGGCACCAAGCGGCCGGACTCGATCTGCCGTTCCCCCTGGCCGATCGAACTGCACGACGGCGAGAAACCACGGCTGCATTGGTTGCTGGACGACTACTACGACGTACCGTTTGGCGCGCTCGTGCCCGAACACGGCGAGAACGTCGTGGTGGCGGGCCGGTGTCTGAGCGCCGAGCACCACGCCTTGGCTTCAGCCCGCGTCACCGCCCAGTGTTTTGAATACGGTCACGCCGCAGCAGTGGCGACGCTTCTGTCGCTGAACTCCGGTGTGGCCTACCGCAACCTCGACGTACGGGACATCCAGACCCGCATGATCGCCAACGGAAGTGCGCTAGAACCCGCGACCGCCGTTGTGGCGCACGCAGAAAGGCAGGAATCGTGACCGACAACTTCGAGCGGGCCCCCGGCGGGAGTTTGCGCAGCAATTTCACTCCGGGCAGCACGCGATGGGCGGTGCGCCGCGCGCAGTGGAGCGCGATGGGAATCAGCGTCGCAGATCAACAGAAGCCGAAGATCGCGATCGTCAACACATCGTCGAAACTGTCGGTGTGTTTCGCCCATCTTGACGATGTAGCACTGCGAGTGGCCGATGCCATCCGCGAAGCCGGCGGGCTGCCGTTCGAGATCCGAACCACCGCGCCCAGCGATTTCGTCACCAGCGCCGGCCGTAAGGCGCGCTACCTGATGCCCACCCGGGATCTGATCGTCAACGACGTGGAGGCCGCGGTCGAAGGCGCGGTGCTGGACGGCATCGTGTTCCTATCCTCCTGCGACAAGACCACACCGGCGCACCTGATGGCAGCGGCCCGCCTCGACCTGCCCTCGATCGTGGTGATCGGCGGGTACCAGAAGGGCGGTCGGTACAGCGGGTGCTCGGTCGACATTGACACGGTCTACGAATCGGTGGGCGCGCTCGCCGCCGGCACCATGACCATCGATCAGCTGGGCGAGCTCGCCGACGAGGCCATCGACGGTCCGGGAGTATGTGCCGGTTTGGCCACGGCAAACACCATGCACTGCATGGCCGAGGCGCTGGGTATGACGGTGGCCGGCTCCGCACCGACTCGCGCAAACTCAGAGGCCATGCTGCACAACGCCAGCGCTGCTGGTCGGCGGATCGTGGCGATGGTCGAGGAAGGCCTGACCGCGCGCCAGGTCATCACGGCCGAATCGATCGAGAACGCCATCGAAGTCGCCTTGGCCCTCGGCGGGTCGGTGAACTGCATTCGGCACCTGACCGCCATCGCCGCCGAAGCTGACCTGGGTCTCGATGTCGTGGGCCTGTTCGAGAAGCTCGGGCGAGATGCGGTGCAGCTGGCGGCGATCCGCCCAAACGGCGCACACCAGGTGTGGGATCTCGACGGTATCGGCGGGGTCCAGACGGTGATGCGGACGCTGTTGCCGCGACTGCACGGTGACGCTCTGACCGTTGACGGCCGCACTGTCGCCCAACGCGCCGAGCATGCAAGGGCCGCCGACGGCGACGTGCTGCATGAACTTGACGACCCGGTGAACGACGAGCCGGGTCTGATCATCCTGCGCGGCTCGCTGGCGCCGGACGGTTCCATCGTGAAGGTCGCCGGGGTGGGTAAGGCCACCCGCCGTCAGTTCGGTGGACCGGCCAAGGTGTTTGTGGGCGAGGACGCCGCCATCGAGGCTCTGAAAGACAACGGAATTCAGCGCGGCGACGTGATCGTGCTCCGCGGGATGGGTCCGCGGGGTGGGCCGGGCACGGTATTCGCGGCCAGCTTTGTCGCCGCACTCAACGGTGCCGGGCTGGGCGGAGAAGTCGCCGTGGTCACCGACGGTGAACTGTCCGGTCTCAACCACGGTCTCGTCGTCGGACAGGTGATGCCCGAAGCCGCCGATGGCGGCCCGTTGGCGGGACTCCAGGACGGCGACGCCATCAGTATCGACCTCGACGCCCGCCGGGTCGACGCGGACCCTGTCCGCGACGGCGCTCCCGTACGCGCGGCCGGTGACGCTCCCGAACGCGGATGGCTCGGGCAGTACGCCGAATTGGTCGGCCCTATTCAGGGTGGCGCGGTGTTACGCCGTCCCGCTCACTGACACAACACCTTTCAACTCACAAAGGACACGCAGTATGTCAACCGCCGTACCCAACCAAGCCCGCAAGGCGGGCATCGCTGCCTTGGTCGGCACCACCCTGGAGTGGTACGACTTCCTCATCTACGGCACTGCCGCGGCGCTGGTGCTCAACAGCCAGTTCTTCCCCAACGCCGACCCCACCGTCGGTACCCTCGCAGCCTTCGCCACCTATGCTGTCGGCTTCCTCGCGCGTCCGCTGGGCGGCATCGTGCTGGGCAACATGGGTGACAAGGTGGGCCGCAAGAAGATGCTGATCTTCACCATCGTGCTGATGGGTGTGGCCACCACGTTGATCGGTGTGCTGCCCAACTATGCCGCCATCGGCATGTGGGCGCCGATCCTGCTGATCCTGCTTCGGTTGTTGCAGGGCTTCGGCGCCGGCGGCGAGTATGCCGGTGCCGTAGTGCTTTCTGTTGAGCACGGCGATCAGAAACGCCGCGGACTGGCCGGTGCTTGGGCGCCCACGGGCTTCGCGCTGGCCACCCTGCTGTCCACCGGCGTGTATCAGCTCGCCACTCTGTTGCCCGAGGACGCCTTCCAAAGTTGGGGTTGGCGGGTGCCGTTCCTGCTGGGCTCGGTTCTGCTGGCCGTCGGCTACTTCATCCGTCGCAGCATCGACGAGACCGAGGCCTACGAGAACGCCGTGCAGGCCGAGGCGGCCGGTGTCGCCCAGGAGACCAAGGTCCCGGTGCTGGAGTCCATTCGTCGCAGCCCACGCAACTTTCTGGTGGTCATCGGCGCCCGCATGGCGGAGAACGGGTTCGCCTATCTGTTTCCGGTTTTCGCCGTGGGGTTCGCGGTCAACACCCTGGGTGTGGAGCGCAGCACGACGCTGCTCGCAGTGGTGATCGCCTCCGCAGTTCAGCTGGTATTCATACCCATTTGGGCGCATCTCAGTGACCGGATCGGGCGTCGGCCGGTCTATGCAGGCGGCGCGTTGCTGTCGGTGTTCTGGCTGGTGCCTTTCTTCCTGCTATTGGAGACCCTGAGTGCACCGCTGCTGACCTTGGGTTTTGTTGTGGGACTGGGTATTTTTTACCCGGCGATGCTGGCGCCTCAGGCGGCGTACTTCGCCGAGTTGTTCGATACCCGGACCAGACTGTCCGGTTTCGCATTCGCTCGTGAGATCGGATCGGTGCTGGCCGGTGGGTTTCTGCCGCTCATCGCCACCGCGTTGATCGCTGCGTTCGGCCACTGGTGGGTGATCGTGGTTTACCTCGGCATCCTGACCGCCCTCACGCTGGTCGCACTGGCCTACGGCCCGGAGACCAACCGCAGGGAGATCATCGAACCCGGCGTGGCTAACGCGCCGGAACCACAGTCGACAACGACGACGAGCTGAGGGGCGAGCGCTCCGGAGTCAAGTCCCGCCTATCGCGCTCCGGTACCGAAGGAACAACCTTTCCGGGACATGACGTACGGAGGGGGATCTCACTACTCGAAGCGCTGTACTGCAGCGTCCTCGCCGTGATAGCGGTCCCAACCAGGAGAACCGTTGTGGGCGAAAGCTACCCACGAGGTATGCATCCGTCGGGCCAGATCCTCTGGAGCCGGATCGGGCCCCAGCAGACCCGTCTTTCCGTGCAGCCACGGCGAATCGGCGATGTCGAAGACAAACGGAAGCTCCACGGTGTGCGCCGCGCCCAGCTTGCCGTCCAGCGCTGTCGATCGGTATCCGAAACGGTAGACGTAGGTGCCGCGCGCCGAGATCAGCGCGTGCGCTCGGGCGATCCGGGCCGAGCCGGTGCTGAAGAGGGCCTCACCGAGCAGGGCCGAGCGTAACTCGCCGTGAGTGGCATGTGGGCGGTCGGCGGCCACGGTCGCCGCCGCAGCGTGCGGGTCCGAATGTGTCTGCGCGGCAACGGCTAACACATCAGCGTGTTGTGACGTATGGAAGGTGCCCTGAGGTACGAGATAGAGGTTGCCCTCTTCGGTGTTGGTGCCGATGAGCAGAGCGACGTCGGCCGCTGGACCGTGCGCCAATGCATCGGCGGGCTGCTGGTCCAGGACGAGGCTGAACGGGCTGAGACCCACCAGTGGGTCGGTGGCGGTGGCGGTACGCAGGTCAAGACCGGCCAGCGTGGGCAGCACGGCGACGAACTGTTCGTCGGGAAGGTCTGCGAGCCCGTCCGCGGTGGGTTGCACACCCAGCTCGGCGGCCGCAGCGCGGGCGACTCGTGCAGCCTGCTCAGGTGTGAACGCACCCGCGCCGCTACCGCTCTGCATGACAGCCTGGTGGAACAACCCGGTGGCCTCCGACGTGGCGAGCAGGGCTCCCACCAAAGTGGCGCCGGCGGACTGGCCGAACAGCGTGACATTCCCGGGGTCACCACCGAAGGAACTGATCGTGTCGCGGACCCACCTCAGGGCGGCCAGCACGTCGAGCAATCCGCGGTTGCGCGGTGCCCCAGGGACATCGAGAAACCCGGCGACCCCCAAGCGGTAATTAACGGTGACGAGCACGACGTCGTCACGGGTGAATGCCCGGCTGTCGTACAGCGCGGCCTGCGATGACCCGGTGACGAATCCGCCGCCGTGGACGAACACCATCACCGGTCGCGCCGCGTCGTCGGGGGCGGGAGTGTGCACGTCGAGCGTCAGATAGTCCGTGCCGCGCACCCAGCCCGGGCCGAAGTATGGCCGCATGTCGAGTGCACCGAAGTCGCGGACCGGCTGCGGCGCCGTCGCACCGTGAGCCGTCGCGTCCCGGACGCCGTCCCAACCCGGGTGCGGTGCCGGTGGAGCGAAACGAGCAGCCCCTGTCGGGGTGGCGGCATAGGGGATGGAACGGTAGCGCACGCCGCTATGGTCGCGGACACCGCACACCGCGCCGGATGGGGTTTGAACGACGGCAGTGTTTCTCTGAGACAAGGGTTCTCCTAGGTGAGTGGTCGATCAGCTGATACGGGCGAAGTCCGCCCAGCCTTTGATGGCGAAGCTAGAACCGTCGCGGACGACTTCCACAGCGCCGTGTCCACCAAGGTGCGCCGGGAACAGCAACGCATTGTCCTCGCTGGCACGACCCAGCAGCTTGTGCCTGGTGTTGCGTGATTCCGTGGGGTCCTCGCAGAAACAGCTGTTGGTATGTGGCGTGACGATCTGCAGCGGGGTGTGGATGAGATCGCCGACAAACACGGCTCGGTCTCCACCAGATTCCAGTGTCAGGACCGACGAGCCGGGGGTGTGTCCTGGCGCGAGCTCCAGCCGCAGATTCTTGTCGATCTGGTAGGTCTCGTCCCACAGATGGGTCAACCCGGCTTGGTGGACCGGGGTGACGCTGTCTTCGAACACATTCATACTTCCGCGGCTAGCGGTGGGATTGTGGACATTGGCCGGGTTCCAGAACTCGAAATCGCGTTGTGACATCAGGTAGGTCGCATTCGGGAAGGTGGGCACCCACGTCGAACCGTCCAGACGGGTGTTCCAGCCCACGTGGTCGATGTGCAGGTGGGTGTTGATCACCACGTCGACGTCCTCGGGCGCAACGCCTGCGGCGGCCAGATTGTCGAGGAACGCGGTGTCGAGGTGGTTCCACACCGGGACATACGGCCGCTCCTTGTGGTTGCCGACACCGGTGTCGACCAGGATGGTGCGTCCTTCGCTGCGTAGCACCCAGGTCTGGATCGCCGAGATGCACTGATCGGTGCCGGGGTCCCAGAAATCAGGGGCCAGCCAGTGCTTGTTGGCTTCCCAGTCGTGCTCGGTGCTGTCCGGGAAGAACTCTGCGGGCCCCATCTGCACGGAGCCGTAGTACTCCTTGACGCGGGTGACGGTGACGTCGCCCAACTCGATCTGTTCCATGTGACTCCCTTGGTCATCGGTGGTGCTCACATGAGTCTTCCGACGTACCCGGTGGGCAACCACACCTCGTTGGTCCTATCCCTGACAGGGGGTGGCTGGGATCCCACGGCGCACGGATACTGAAGAGATGGACGGACCTGGGCCACTCGGAGAGTTTCTGCAGGCACGGCGCGCACACACCCGCCCCGAGGACATCGGCGTGCAGGACTTCGGTGCGCGCCGACGGGTGCAGGGGCTGCGGCGCGACGAGGTGGCGCACCTGGCGGGAGTCAGCGTGTCCTACTACACGCGGCTTGAGCAGGGGATCTCCCGCGGGGCTTCGCCTGAGGTCCTGGACGCGATTGCCGGTGCGCTGCAACTCGATACACACGAACGTGAACACCTCGAACGGTTGGCCGGCGCTGCCCGGCGGGCACCCCGGCCGCGGCGCCCGCGGCCAGAGAAGGTGAGTGACGAAACACGTGACCTGCTGCGCGCCCTTGACGGGACGCCGGCGCTGGTCCTGGGCCGGCGCACCGATGTCTTGGCGTGGAATCACCTGGGGCACGCGCTGCTGGCCGGACATGTGGACCGAAGCGCCGTCGACGATGTGATGAACCGGCCCAACATGAGCCGAATGGTGTTCCTGGACGGACACAAGCGTGAGCTCTACACAGACTGGCGACGCAAGGCCAGAGCAGTGGTGGGCAATCTGCGGATCGCCGTGGGGCGGCATCCGGACGACCGTGACCTTGCCGCACTCATCGGTGAGCTGACGATGAAGAGCCCAGAGTTCGTCACGATGTGGGGCGATCATCGGATCACCCCCTGCGACGCCGCGTCCTACGACCTACACCATCCCGTGGTAGGTGCCCTGACAGTCACCCAGCAGACGCTGGCCATCGCGCGCTCGCCTGGTCAGAGTCTGATCGTGGTCACCACCGTCGCGGGGTCACCCTCGGAACGGGCCTTGGCGCTGCTACGAACTCTGGGCACACCCATGCTCGACCGCGAGTTGTCCGAGAGGTCACGCGTCTGAGGCTTACTCGGCGATACCCATGAGCACCAGCGCCGACGCCGGAACATTTAGCGCGTCGACAATCTGGCTGACGAGCAGGTCGACAACTGCGATGCGCACCGGCATGACCGGCTCGTAGAAGCATCACGACAAAAGCTGAAATCAAAAGAATCTCAATCATCATCCTGTCCTGGTTGCGCAGTCTTACAGACGGCCCTGTCCGCCGGATCCGTTGTGGCGTTGCGCTAAAAGCTGTGCGAGGGCGGTGAGAGCCGGGATACCCATGCTGAACATCCCGACAATGACCGCTGTTTCGTGGATGTGGCGGCCAGGAAGGAGCGCTCGGCGACTGTCACCGCGTCCGTGACGGGCACCGGGCGGGATACGAACGTGATCACACTGGGTGACAACAGGCCGAGCCACAATATCGGCGGCAGGACAGGGGAATTGCCGGTGGCGCGTGCCGGCGGCGCAAGGCACGCGAAGATCTGAAACGCGACCCACCCAGTGAGAACCCAGCCCAGGAAGTTCGTCAGCGGCACACCGTATAAACCGCTTGGTGACCGAAAGCTCCACGCGCCGTTCAGCGTCGCGCCGCTTGGATCGAATACGACGTCATACCCCGCGAGCACGAGCGCGGCAATGGGCGGGACGCTGAAACGTTGCGAGCCGATCAACGGGCCGGGGCGGTCACCGACGATCAACAGACGGGCGATCGACCACGCCACGTAACCAGCGGTGGAGTAGAGGATGGGCACGGTGAGCGGTACGCCGAGCAGCTGTGCACCGGGGCCGTGGTGGGTGAAGTAGCCGAAGGGGAATCCGATCGCGACGCTGAGCGCCTCGAAGGCGAATGCAACCGGGTACGCACAGGCCAAGAACCCCACCGCGCCACGCCAGCCGTAGACCAGGGTCCCGTGGCTGAGCAGGAACACGATCAACCCGCCAGAACTCAGCATCATCGACCAGCTCGCCTGCAGCAGGGATGCCGGCGCGTTTTCGGCAATGGCGACAACACCCGCAGAGGTCCAGGATGCCGCTTCCTGCTTGTTCACCGGCTGCCTATGGGCGGTCCGCTGCGTGTGATCAAGGCGTCGAACCGGAGAGGGCCGAGGGCGCGGTGAGGGCGGTGGATCTGCGGCGTTCGCGGAGCCTGCGCAGCAGGCGGAGCAGGGTCGGGCGTAGCACCTCGACTGCGCGGCTGGAAGGGACAAACATCTGCTGTTTGAACCGGGCGGTGCGCTGGTGTTGAGTGATGGCGGGACGCAGCCCGGTTTCCCAGGAATCCAGGGCGGCGGCAAGATCATCGGGATACTGACGCAGCGCAGCGCCCAGTTCGGCGCCGGCGCGAAGGCCAATGCTGGCACCCATGCCGGAGTAGAGGTTCAAACACCACGCCGCATCGCCCACAAGGGCCACCCGCCCTTTGCTCCACCGAGGCAATTTGACCTGGTGTACCGAGTCGAACACGTAGTCGGGGGCCTGCGGTAAGAAGTTCAAGGCATGCCCTACGGCGGCGTTATCCATGCCGGAGAACGCCGTTCGCAGACGATCGACCGGGGATCCGGCGAATTGCTCCTGAACATCTTTGGTGCGGTAAGTCAGCAACACGGTGGGAGCCCGATCGGCAAACCCGAACACCCACATTGCGCGTTTGGCGTGCGCGATGACCACGCTATCGGCTGGGCCGAAGGACGGTACCTGCTCTGGGAGCTGGAAGGCGCAGATCATGGCCTCCCAGTTCGTCAGAAACTCTTCGTGCGGGCCAAACACGATGCGGCGCACGCTCGATCGCATACCGTCTGCGCCGACGACCAGGTCGAAATCCTCGTGGTACTGAACGGCGGCCTCGGCGTTGGTGAGGTGGACCCGCACATCGTTGACGCGGTCAGTGATTTCGGTAGGCGTGGTGGCAAACCGCACCTCGATTCGCGCGCCGCTGATGCTCTGCCAGAGCGCCGCTTCGATGTCTCCGCGGAGGACTGCCGCAGGGCCTCCCGGCTGGTCCAAGAACCCCAGACTTCGGTGACGCTTTCCGCGGCGGTTCACCGACCACGTGGCGGCGTCTCCGACGGGATTACGGGTGTGGAGATGATCGGCGATCCCCAGGTCGGTGGCCGCTTGACGGCCTTCGGGGAACAGGGCGATGAAGTAGCCGCCCGTTCGGCGCGCGGGACTGCGCTCAACGATGATCGGTGTCCACCCGGCACGGTGCAGCCCGAGCGCCGTCGACATGCCGGCGATACCGAGCCCCACCACCAAGGCTCTTTTGCTTGTCGCCACCGTGTCCATTAGTTCGCTCCTGTCGCTCCAATGGACATACCGACCTCCGAGTCCGGCGCCCAGCGACGGCAACACCCATGACCATCCTTGCTTAACTTAGTTAAATGCACTTGGTCAGGATGCTTTAACATTGTTAAAGTGTCAACCATGGCGAAGGGCATCACCCGGGAACGAATCGTGGCGACAGCTCTCGAGCTACTCAACGAACATGGCATGGATGCCTTGACCGTTCGCGCGCTGGCGACTGCGCTCGATGTCCGTGCACCGGCGCTGTACTGGCACGTGCGCAACAAGCAAGAGCTACTCGACGAGATGGCCACCGAGGTCATGCGCCGAGTCGGAATCGCGCTGTCGACGATCGGCCCCGGCGCCGACTGGCGCAACGACGTCTGCGCCTACGCGCGCACCTTGCGCTCGGAGTACCTGAAACACCGAGATGGGGCCCGGATCTTCAGTGGCACGCGGCTCTCCGATCCGAATGTCCTGCGCACGAAGGAAGCCTGGTTTGCCCGGTGGACGGCTGCTGGGATGACACTCGTGGACGCAGATGATGCGATTGATGTGGCCACCGCGTTCGTGGTCGGCTTCGTCATCGAAGAACAAGAGCGACGACAGTCCGCCGAGGCCGACCCGACGCGGTACTCGCTTGCCGAGCGGGACGCTTGGCTGGGTGAGGGATCTTTGTTGGTCCGGGAGGCTGGTCACGCCCGCGACGACGGTGATACGCGTTTCGAACGTCAACTCGGCACCGTCCTCGACGGAATGGCGGCTCGAATGAATGACGCAACAACAGGACATTGATTTCCAGCACCGGTGCAGGTCGCTACGAACTGTCGCGCAATGTGGGGTCTCCGGCACGAATCGCCGGCCGGCCCGGTGCGAGCGCAGGTCAATCCGTCATGACTCGGACAGTTTGTCACCACATCGCCCAGATGGGGTCGGGGGCGTCGCCGCCATCGTGGTGTTTTGTCGAAAAGTGTTTCTCAACAACGTGATCACCGGCACAGCTGCCAACGCAAAGAGCACTCCCGCCAGCGTGATGTACAGGTAGACGCCGGAGGCGGTACTGACCGCAGATCCACCTGCGCTGAGGTCCGGTAGTTGGGTAGCTTTGAGTACTTCCCCGCCGGCGATATTGACTATGACCGAGCCGAGCGCGAGCACAACCGACACCAAGCCGGCTGTCATGCCTTGCCGTTGGGGCTCTTCGAGGCTGGTGGCCAAGTTGTAGCCGGAGGCGCCTATCGCACCGGCGGCAACGCCGAGCATGGCGCTGCAAGCAATCGCCAGCGGCAGCAGTGATACCCCTACCAGCATCCCGAAGGTCGCGGCGGTGCCTACCGAGATACCGCCCAGAAGGGGAAGTGCCGGGCCGATTCGGCCCGCAACCCACCCGGCGCCGACGCCGCCCACCACGATGCCGAGATTGGCCGTACCGAGCAGAGCGGCGAGCGCATCAGTGCCGCCCAGCCCGTAACCGAGACCCAGCGCAGGGGACACCTGGGCGGTGATACTGGTCAATTGCAGCATGCTGCGAAAGGAGCCCGCAGCCAACACCAGCGCCAACAGCGTGAGCAGAACAGGGCGTGTCAACGCACGGATATCGATGATGGGTTCAGCTATTCTCAGCGCGAGAAAAGCCCAGCCCGCCAGTGCTGCGACGCCGGCCGCCAGAAGCGCCACCATGCCCTCGGACAACCAGCCAGCCTGACTGCCGAGGCTGATGTAGGCGAGGGTCGCGCCGAGGCCGCAGCCGAGAAGGAGCGCCCCGACCACGTCGACCCGGCCGCCGGTGCGGATCGGTGACTCGGGAATGAACACCCGCACACAGACAGCGGCGGTCGCAGCGAGCAAGGCCGCTGCGACGAACACGCCCCGGAAACCGAAAGACTCGATGACGGGCTGCATCAGAAACGGCTCGATGATCCCGACAATCGAGGAACCCGACGTGAGAACGCCGACCAGTGTCATCGCCACCGTGGGCTTGCAGATCTGCTGTGTGAGAGCAACCGTGAGGAAGATCGCCGCGAATGCGGCTCCTTGAAAGAAGCGGCCTACCAGGAAAATCCACAGATTGGGGGCTAGCAGACAGATCAAGGCACCTGCACAAGCAAGGAGAAGGCTGATGAGGAGCAGCCGTCGCTTACCGAAGATGTCGGAACTCTTTGCCAGCAGCGGTGACCAGATTGCCCCAGCTAGCATCGCGCCGGCGTTGAGCCACGCTGCCTGATCGGTGTGGAAATGCTGCATCAACTGCGGCAAGACCATCATGGGCGACCCGATGACCAGATCAGCCAGAACGTTGGCGAGAGTGAGAACCGCTGCCCAGAGGACGAGCCTCTTACTCCAGCCGTGCTCGTGCTCGCCACTGGCTGAATCATCCTGTAACAGTCTCACTGTGCACTTTCTTTCGAATGATCGGGGAAATACGTTGTCGGGAAGGCAATGTGAATCGGTCGCGCGATCGCTGTGGTGGCCGGAGGTCGGCGGACCGCGTCTGTCGCGGCTGATCGGTTTCCGGCGGTCAGCATTCAGTAAAGGATGCGCAGTCAAGGCATTCGGGTGCGGGAGGCCGTTAGAGCCTCGTCGCGGGCGGCAATGTCGGCCCAGGTTGCGGGCAGGATCCGACCGCGGCCACTGTCCGCGCGGCTCTGAGCGAAGGTGACATACGGGCGTTGCCGGGCTTCGTACCGCGCGAATGCTCTGGTGTGGTTGCGATCTCGATCCAGTTCCGCGGCGAGGAACCTGGCGCCGGTGAGGGCCAGCGACGTGCCCCGACCGGACAGGAACGTTGCGCAGTAGCCGGCATCGCCGACGAGCACGACGCGACCACGGTGCCACGACGGGAGGTGCACCTGACTTGCGGCGGAAAAGTAGAAGGCAGGATCGACGCGCGCCGCGTCGAGCAGCTCCGGGATCCGCCACAGCGGGTAGTCGGCAAAAGCGTCGGCGAGGATCTGCTTCTTACTGTCCAAGTTGTCGGGATCGTAATCCACTGACTCCGAGCGGAACTCGAATACGGCGACCGCCTTACCCCCGAATCGGAACACACCTGCCATCCGGCCGGGAACGTTGTATATCGAGTTAGGGCCCTCAGTGTGAGGTTCGCCGGGAAGATCGGCGAGGGCGAAGTACACACCGAGGTGCCGCAGATAGTGCTCGTCGGGTCCGAACGCCAGTCGGCGTACCTTGGAATACTGGCCGTCGGCGCCGACAACCAGGTCGTAGCGCGCGGTCCGGCCCGATGCGAATTGCACGTCGACATGGCCGTCGTTGTCGGCCAAAGCCCTGATCGAGTCATCGAAGCGGATGGTCACTGCGTCCGAAACAGCATCGGCGAGGATGCCAACGAGATCCTCGCGCAGGATCTCGATGTCGGCGTCGGAGTCGCCGATCTCGGCGATCGGCATCGGGGCGATCGGCTTGCCGTACATGTCGACAAACTGGGTTTGCTCAGACATCCGGATGCGTCGTGCCTGAATTCGCTTGAGCAGTCCCATTTTGTCCACGGATTCGATGGCATCGCCGCGGATGTCGATCGGGGTGCCGGTGAGTCGGAGGCGGGGGGCGCGTTCGATCACCGTGACATCGTGACCGCGGCCGCCGAACTCCAGCGCGCACGTCAATCCGGCTATACCGCCGCCCGAGACAAGAATCTTCATCAGCGCTCCATGGATCCGTGGGGATGGTGGTGACGGATGGGACGGCCGTCGGTTGCGGCCGCCTTACTTAAAGCGAAATATAGTCGCGTTAGTGAGCGTATATGCATCCGGGTTGCATCGCCACCCTCCACTTGGCAAGAATCGTCGCCGAGGCAGGAGGTGAGGGTGGCGATGGGGAACGGGACTACCGACCGTCCGCCATCGCGGCGCCCAGGCGGCCGTAATGCGCGGGTCAAGGCGCAAATCCTCGCCGCCACCGCCGAACTCGTGGCACGTGATGGCATCGCCGCGTTCCGGTACGAGGATGTCGCCGCAGCAGCCGGCGTACACAAGGCCAGCGTTTACCGCAACTGGCCTGATCGCGAAGAGTTGGTCGCCGAGGCGTTGTTGCGTTATGCCGAAGGCCTCGCGTCGATTGCAGACACCGGCGACATACGCCGAGACTTGGTGGATTTTCTGGTGGCCCTTGCTGCCGGCCTTGAAACGCCATTTGGACGCACCCTCGAAAGAGCCATCCAACCCACTCGTCACGATGCCACCCTGCGCGCGCTGACCCGAGTGCTCGACGCCCGGGTGGCCGCCATGCAACACCGAGTGGACACCGCGGTCGACCGGGGCGAGCTCCCCCCGGTCGATAGCTCTTTCCTGGGCGAGATGATTTCCGGCCCAGTGCACCTCATTGTCAACCGGGGCATGCGCATGTTCACCCCTGCCGACGCGGAAAGAATCGTCGACGTTGTACTTGCCGGCATCCGATCGCGGCTGCCCGAACATCGGCAGTGACTTGGATTGGCGCAGAAGCAGGCCCGCGCCTGAGGCTCACTCGAAGCCATGACGGGCGCCATGGCCGCCGCGCAAGGGCACGTCAGTAGTTGACTGACGTGCGCCTCGTACGGCCGAAGCTGCACGACACGTACACCTGCTGACGGGTGAATTCCGCACGCAGGAAACCGGATTCGGGAATGTTCAGCTTGGCGCCGATCTAGACCGACAGCTCATCGATTGCCAGGAGATCACCGGCTTCTGCGTCCTCGGCGCACAGGAAGCCATGTCCGGCTCGTCCAAGTGTTCACGTGCGTTGCCGTCATCCGTCCAGGACGAGGCCGCGTAACCCATGGTTGACACCTTAACGTTGTTAAGGGATGCTGTGATCAAACGCCTAACTTAGTTAAGGAAATCCTGATGCGTGCTGCAGTTGTTACCGCCCCTGATGTCGCACCCGTCTGCAGCGACTTCCCCGAGCCCACGGCCCCGCCCGGCCATGAGCCGTTGCACCTGGTCGCAGCCGGCCTGCATAATGTCGTTCGCGGGCTGGCCACCGGGCGGCACTATGGCTCCGGCCAACTGACGTATCCGTTTGTCCCAGGCATCGACGCGGTCGCGCGCACCGGCGACGGGCGCCTGGTCTACACCGGATACGCGCGTCCCCCCTTCGGGACGATGGCCGAGCGACTGTTCGCCCCCCTCCAGGCGGAGTTACCGATGGGAGCGGATCCGCTCACGATCGCCGCGGGTATGAACCCCGGCTTGTCGGGATGGATGGTCCTCACCGCCCGGCGCAAGGAAGTCGGGGCGTTGGGCACCGTGCTGGTGCTGGGCGCCACGGGAATGTCGGGCAGCCTTGCCGTGCAGGGCGCATTGGCGCTCGGGGCGGAGCGTGTCATCGCCGGCGGGCGTGACCCGGAGGCACTGGAGCGGCTGCGCGGGACGGGAGTGATGACCGTGTCGCTGGCCCACGACGGACCCGACGGTCTGCAGAAGGCCCTGGCCGGTTCGGTGGCGGAGACGTCGCCCACTCTGGTGCTGGACTACCTGTGGGGGCCCGTCGCCGAGGCCGCCTTCGCCGTGCTGGGTCGCAGCGGCGAAGACACCGATGCGAACACTGCCTACGTGCAGATCGGATCGCTCGCAGGTGGGGCGGCTTCGCTGCCCGCGGACCTGCTGCGCAGCCGGCGGATCCAGATCGCCGGAAGTGGCATCGGATCGCAGTCGGCCGAGGCGATGCTCGCCGCCGCGCCCGAGGTTATGGCCCGCTTCGCCGACAGATCCCTGCAGCTGCCCTACACCGCGTTCCCGCTGAGCCGGATCCGCGAGGCCTGGGCGCACACCGGCCGCAGCCGCGCCGTCGTCGTGCCGGATTGAACCGCTCGTCGAGTGAAGCGTGCTCGGAAAGGAAAGTGCCATGCAGAAGAGAGCACTGGTGGTGGGGCTCGGGATCGCGGGGATGTCCGCGGCGATTGGGTTGCGCCAGGCGGGTTGGACGCCGGTGATCATCGAACGGGCGCCCGAGCGCCGGACGGGGGGCTACTTCATCTTCCTGTTCCCGGAAGGTGTGCAGGCCGCCGCTGACCTCGGGATCGCCGACCAGCTGCACACCCGCAACCCGGACTGGAGACCGGGTGGGACCACATGGTCGGTGGACCGCCGGGGCAGACGTAAGCCGGCGCTGGGATTGCTGGAGGTTCCCAGCGGGTTGGCAGCAGTACTGCGCGGCGACATCGAGTACGCCTTATGGCAGAACATCATTGGCGCAGGGACCCAAGACGCGGTCGAGGTTCGGTTCGCAACCACTCCCGTTGAGATCACCGATGGTGCCGACGGGGTGCAGGTCCTGCTCGAGGACACCGGCACCGGGAAGCAGCATCGCGAGGACTTCGATCTCGTGGTCGGCGCGGACGGGATGCGCTCGACCGTGCGCCGGATGGTGTTCGGCCCGGACGAGGACTACATGGCGAACTGGAAGGCGATGATCTGCGCTTTCCAGTTGACGGAGCAGGTGCCCTCCTATGCGGCGAGCGACAGCATCATCGTGGCCCGCCCCAAGCGTGCGATATGGGTGTTCGGACTGGCCGACCACGCGCCGTGCGCGTGGTTGACCTACCGCACCGAGGACCTCCCGGACCGGTTCGCCGGGTCGTCGATCGAGCAGCTGCGCGCAGTCTTCTCCGGGATGGACGACGACCCAGTGGTGCGTCACGTCTTGGACTCCTTCGAGCAGGCCCCTGACTACGTCTTCGATTCGATACACCAGGTGAAGATGCCCCGTTGGAGCACAGGGCGAGTCGTGTTGGCGGGGGACGCGGCCTGGTGCATGAACACCTACTCCGCCATGGGCTCGTCGTCTTCGCTGCGCGGCGGCGCCGCGTTGGGTGCGGCGCTGCGGCAGCACCCCGACGATCTCGACGCCGCGCTGGAAGCGTGGGAGGCCGGCCTGCGTCCCTACATCACCGGGCAGCAGCGCTCTGCACGACTGAAGCAACAGAGGTTCGTACCGTCCGGCCGTCCGACCGAAGTGCTGTGTTCGGTTGTCCTTGGACTGGTCCGCAGAGTCGTCCACCGCCGGATGGCCGCGGCATTCACTGCAAGCCCGTCGCGGTGATTACGTTCGGCGGCCACTCCTTTGGGCACTTTCCTGGGTCAAGTGCCAAAGCCTGGGTGCGCGGGAACATTCACACCATGAACATGGAGACGGCCTCCACTTATCGAGCGGTAGCCGGTAGGCTGAGGCTAGGACGTCGAAATCGACTCAACGTGTGGGTTGTCGACGATCGACGAAGGGTGCTTCATCAGGTATGAGTGTCGAATCCAACAAGAAAATCGCGCGTGCACTAGTGGAAAGCCTTGGCTCGGATCGGAACGACGGCCTTTCGGGGTTGCTCCACGAAGAGGCCCTATGGAGCGTGATGGCGAACCCGGCATCGTTTCCCGTGACAGGCGACATGACCAAGGACCAATTTCTCGAACATATGCAACGCTTTAGCCAAGCTGTACCCAACGGACTCCAAATCGCTGTCACTGGTGTGACCGCCGAAGGCGACCGGGTAGCCGTAGAGGCTGAATCGTCAGCGACCTTGATGAACGGCAATGTGATGAGCCAGGTGTACCACTTTCTCTTCGAAATCAAAGGCGAAAAGGTGTACCGAGCAAGGGAATACATCGACACCGCGCATGGCGCTGCGGTTCTTGAGTACTGATGGCAACACAGAACCTGGGTGCAGACTTGCGCCAGCAGATGGTCGCCAACGGCGCGAGCATGCCCCGGACAACCATCCGGCGTCACTGCTGAGGCCGTTGCAGCCAACGGTCGCGTGACCGTACCGGAGGCTCATCCGAAGATGTCGGTGGGCACCATGGCTGACACCAACACGTTGGGCACGTCGACGATCTGGCTGATACGCAGGTCGACGGCCACGCTGCACAGCGCGTACGCCTGCTGACGGGTGAAACCGCGTTCATCGGCCAGATGATCGACCATCAGGCGCAGTGCGTTTCGTGTAGCCAGGTTGAGATTCTCCGGGTGGATCCGGCCGTCGTCGTCTACCGGCACACCGGTCACCGCGAAGTGTGGCCGCGCGGCCACCTCCGGCGGTCCGGCGGTAAGGCGCTCGAAGCGCAGATAACGCACGCCGCCCGACGTCGCTGCCCGCTTACGCAGGTCGAATCGCAGCACCACCCTTGTGGTGGTTTCCACCGCGGCACCGCAGGATTCGCCGTCACCCTGCGCGAAGTGCCCGTCACCGACGGAGAACAAGGCGCCCGCAACCCAGACGGGCAGGTACACCCGGCTACCTGCAGTGAGGTGTTTGATGTCGATGTTGCCGCCGGCTTCGGTGGGGGAGATCGTGCGCCGCCCCGGGTCCCCCGGGAGGTCCGGTGGCACCGATGACGTGGGATTCGGCAGTTCGACCAGTCCGCCCTCCCGGGCGACCCGTTCTTCGGCGGACCTGCTGCGGTCGAACAACTCCCGCGACGGTGCTACCCCCATCACCCCCATGAAGGGGGCCCCCGGCAACCGTACGCCCGGAAGGTCCGCTGAGGTGGCAAACCCGTCGGCGATCTCCCAGCGCACGACGTGCGGTTCGGTGAATTCGTCACGCAGGAATCCGAATCCGGGAATGTTCAGGGTGGCGCCGAAGTCGCCGGTCTCCACCGATAAAACGTCGACCACCAGAAGGTCACCCGGTTCGGCGCCCTCGACGTAGACGGGTCCGGTCAGCGGGTGGATCCGGGCGGCATCCATGGCCAGTACATCCGCGGCCGTTGAATCCCGGTTGATCTGGCCGTCGTATCCGTCGCGAGCACGCAACGCCACGGTGTCGCCCGGCGCGCACCGCAACACGGCCGGGATGTCTGGATGCCAGCGGTTGTGGCCTGCTCGCGGGTCGTCCACCAGTGACTTGGTGAGGTCCAGTTCGATCTCGTGCACGTGGCTCATGATGCCCCATCCGCTGCGAACGGAAAGCCCCCGCGGGCCTGCTCGAAGGTGTGTGCAACCCGCAGCACCGTGGCATCGTCGAGGTGGCGGCCCACGATCATCATCCCGACCGGCAGTCCGTCGACCAGGCCGGCCGGTACGCTGCACGCAGGATGGCCCGTCACGTCGAACGCGGCGGTGTTGGCCATCATCTCCAATGCGCGCGCCAGGTACTCCTCCAGTGGCGCGTCGCCGCCCGGTATCGGGCTGGCCAGGATCGGAGTGGTGGGCATGACGAGGACATCGAAGCGCGACAGGGCCTCGTCGTAGGCGGCGCGCAAGTGCGGAACGAGGTTGCGTGCCATCGCATAGTGCACGCCGTGATGCCGATCGAGGGTGTGGCGACCAGCCAGCAAGACGAGCTTCACGGTGTCCGGGAAGGAGGAGCCATCCGCGCGGCGTCGGCTGCCGTAGTGCTCGATCAGCGCTGGGTCGTACCAACCCTGCCAGTTCCTGCCGTAGGCGTTGCCGTCGACCATCTGGGTGGTGCCGCCCTCGACGGCGATCACGTCCCAGATCTGCTTGCCGTGGCGGTGCCAGGGTACCGAGACCTCCTCGCACAGAAGACCTTCGGTGCGCAGGACATCGATGGCACCACGGACGGCAGCGTCGACACCGGGTACCGACTCCGGATGCCCGAAGCCCTCGGTGAGGACACCCACCCGCAGCCCGGCTGTGGGCTGGGTCAGCTCGTCGGTGAACGTCGCTTCTGAACCGTCGATACGCTGCCGGGGATCCAGGCCGTCGGGTCCGGCGATCACGTCGAGAACCAGTGCCGCATCGGCGACGGTGCGGGTCATCGGACCGAGGTGGTCGAGGGACTGCTCGATGGGGAAAGCGCCGGTGTAGGGGACCAGCCCGTGTGTCGGCTTGTGTCCTACGATCCCGGTGAATGCGGCAGGAAGCCGCACCGATCCGCCCTGATCACCGCCGATGGCCAGGTCGACGGCCCCGGAGGCGACCAGAGCGGCACTGCCGCTGGAGGATCCGCCGGAGGTGCGGGTGTGGTCCCAGGGGTTGCGCACCGGGCCTGTGGCTGCGGTGTGCGAGGCTCCCGAGAAGCAGAGGTCCTCGCAGACGGTCTTGCCGGTGATGGTGGCGCCGGCGGCCAGTAGTCGGGTGACCACGGTGGCGTCCTGAATCGGGACGTAGCCTTCGACCAACGCTGAGCCATTCATCATCGGCACGCCGGCCACCGCGATGTTGTCCTTGATGCCCACTGTCCGGCCGGCCAACGGGCCCGTGCCTGCCGAAGTGATGTTGCACGTGACATACCAGGCGCCCAAGGGGTTGTGTGCCGGCTGCGCCCAGGCACGTGTGACGGTGGGTGGCGCGATCTCCCTATGCAATTCGGCGACGACATCCCAGGAGGCCAGCGTGTCTTGTACGTGCGGGGCGAACTCAGCCAACTTGCTTGTGGACAGGCCGAGACCGTAGGTCGTAGAGGTCTGTTCGAGATCTACGGCTTCTGGAAGATGCACGGTCATGCTCAGCCCGCCTCAAGTGTTGCGCGGGCCCGGGTGGCCAGTTCGGTGTTGACGTTGTTCTCATATGACGTGGCATCCGAGGGATAGGCCGCGATGTTCTTGGTAAACAACGAGATTTCCATGTTGCGGTCCCAGGACTCCTTGGTCACTGTGATGTCCTCTGCGTAACCCTTGGCGTCGATCTCCCGTTCGACGGCGGCTGCGACGACCTCGCGGGGCAGATCGGGGAAGTACTTTGCGGCGATGTCGGTGGTGGCCACGGGGTCGGCGTAGATGAACTTCGAGGCCTTGGCGATCGCGGTGACCACACCTTGAGCGGATTCGGGGCTCTCTTGCAGGTATTTCTCGGTTGTGGTGAGGCTGGAAAAGGCGAAGGGGTACCAGTCCGGGTTGGCGGGGAAGGAATAGACAACCTCAAGACCCTGGCCCACCACAGCTTGGCTGACGGTCGGCTCGAAGGACAATGCCAGGTCGGCTTGCCCACCTGCCACGGCGGCGAGTTCACTGCCGAGCGCGACGTTGACCATCGTGACGTCCTTCAGACCTTTCTGGTCGATCAGGTACTTCATGAAAGCCCAACTGGTATCGGGCTCCGGACTCACCACCACCTTCTTGCCTTCGAACACCGACGGGTCGTTCAGGTTGGCGCCGGCACCGCCGCGGCCGATGGCGAACACCGACGGAGCATTTTGGATGGCGGCCACAACCACGCCGGGGCCGCCGTTTTCGTGTGACTTCGGCACGAATACCGGGTCCTGTATGGAGAAGTCGGCGGACCCGCCCAGGACTGCAGTCCACGACTGGGTGCCACCGCCCCCGGTGGCGATCTCGACGGTCACCCCCTGTTCCTGGAAGTAGCCGTTCTCCTGGGCCACATAGAGCGGCAGGTAGAGCAGGGACTGGAACGCTTGGCTAACCCGGACTGTGGTGGTGCCGTCCGCGGACTGAGTCGGTTGACTGCTGCAGGCAGTGGTGAGCAGAACCGTTGCCGATGTGACGGCAACAGCCAGCTTTCGGAGGAATTTTCGCATGATCATGACCTTTCCCAATGACCGAGGAAGCGCTCCAGAGCGCTGACGAGGAGGTTGAAGACCAGCACCATGACCATGACGATGGCGATGCCGGCGATGACGAGACTGATGGTGAAATTGGAGCTGCCGAGCAGGATCATGTGGCCCACGCCCGCGTCGGAACTGATGTATTCGCCAACGATGGCGCCGACCAGCGCGAAGCCGATGTTGAGCTTCAAACCCGATACCACCCACGTCATCGCTGACGGCACAACGAGTTTGCGGAAGATCTGGGAGCGGGAGGCCCCGAATGACTTCATCAGGTTGATCAGGTCAGGATCGGTGCGTCGGGCGCCGCGGTAGGAGGTGGTCAATGACACGACCACACACGAGAACGCGACGATCACCACCTTGGATGTCATCTCGGTCCCGAACCAGATGATGGTCAACGGTGCGACCGCCAGGACGGGGATTGAACCAATGGCGGCGATGAACGGCGACGTCAGATCCGCGACGAACTGCGAGTACCACAGCAGCAGGCCGAGCACAGATCCACCGACGGCGCCGATCAAGAACCCGAGGATGACCTCCGTGCTGGTGACGCCGATGTCGGACCACAGCTGACCGGAGATCGCGCGGGTCTGCAGTACGTTCCACACCGCGCTGGGGCTGCCAAAAAGAAATGAGCTGATCGCACCGCTGCGGGCACCGAATTCCCACGCCGACAACGCTGTTACGACAATGAGGACCTGCATGGTGTGCAGGACGATCCGTCGGCTGCGCGGCGACGCGGTCGCCGTCCGCCGCCGGATCGGCCGTGTGGGAGCGGTCGACGGCTCGGTCAGTACAGTGGTCATCTGTCCTCCTGGGTGAGGTGAGGAAATGTGCGGCCGGTGAGGTTCATGCCGCGTCCGCCGACTGTCCGATTCCGCGCCAGACCTTTTCGTAGAACTCGTTGAACCGTGGCGCCAGTCGCCGCTCGTTGATATCGGTGCTCGTGGTGCCGAGATCGACGTCGAGTTCATCGACGATCTCTCCGGGGTGGGCTTTGAGGATGTACACACGGTCCGACATCGTGACCGCCTCCTCGATATCGTGCGTGACAGCGACAACGGTTTTGCCTGTGGCTCTGGCGGTTTCGAGCAGCTCGCCCTCCAGTGCGATTTTGAGGGGATAGTCGAGTGCCTTGTAGGCTTCGTCCATCAAGATGATGTCCGGATCAGTCACCATGGTGCGCATGAGTGCGGCCCGCTGCCGCATCCCCCCAGACAGATCGGCGGGGTAGTTGTCCTCGTAGCCCTCCAGCTTGTAGGCCGCGAACAGTTGTCGGGCGCGTTCGCGTGCTTCCTTCTTGCCGGTGCCGCGCACTTCCAGCCCGAGGATGACGTTCTCCAGAACCGTCCGCCATGGGAACAGGAGATCTTTCTGCAGGACGTAGCCGATGTGTTGCGAGGTGGTGCCGGTGACGTCGGCCCCGTTCACCCGGATCGACCCAGAGGTGGGTGTCACCAGCCCGGTGATGATGTTGAACAGAGTCGACTTGCCGCACCCGCTCGGGCCGACGATGGAGACGAACTCGCCGCGGTCCGCGTGCAGAGTCAGCCCCCGCAGTACGCGGGTGACGCCGTGGGACGTGCCGTATTCCTTGTCGATCCCGACGACTTCCAGGCTGCGGGTCATCGCCGCAGACCCTGTAATTGGAAGCGGTGGGCAAACCGATCGATAACTGATATATCACTCATGTCGTGACTGGTCCCATTCTCGAATGTCTTGAGTTGGCTGGTGCGGGCCTCGCGGCAATGCGGGGGCAGGATAGAAAATCGAGCGTCCACGCTCGGTGGTTCACCTAGCGAAGCACACGCTCAGACGTTGAGCAACCGATTGGGCAAGATTGGCGTCGACCTGAACAACCGATTGCTCTACGGGTGGCGCGCCAGCTTCGTTCTTCCGGTCCTTCTGTCGGCCGGCGACGTGGTTCGCCCTGACCGCGGGCGTCATGCGATTGGCCGGGATGTCGGGGCGGTGGTGCCGATGCCGGCCAGGTCGATGCCCTTGGTCTCTTTCAGGAAACTCACCGCCACGGTCGAGATGACTGCCGCCACCGCGAGGTAGCAGGCGATCGGCACCCACGATCCATGCGAACGCAGCAGCGAGGTGCTGATGTAGGGAGCCAGCGATCCGGCGAAAATCGAGGTGACTTGGTAACCCAGGGAGACGCCGGTGTAGCGCATTCGAGTGGGGAACATCTCGGCCATCAGTGCCGGTTGTGGCGCGTACATCAGGCCGTGAATCAGCAGGCCGAGCGTGATGCCGAGGAAGATCAGAAAGTCGTTGCCGGTGGACAGCAACGGGAATCCGACGAATCCCCAGCCGGTGGCGAGCACGGATCCCAGCAGAAAAACTGGTTTTCGGCCCCAGGTGTCGGCGAGCCGGCCGTAGAACGGCACCACGACGAAGTGGATGGCGTGCGCGCCGAGGATGAGGACGAGGATCTCGGTGGTGGTGGCTCCGATCGTGAACGCCAGGTACGTGATCGAGAACGTGACCACCATCTGGTACATGATGTTCTCGGCGACCCGGGCGCCCATGGCGATCAGCACCTGGCGCGGGTAGGCCCGGATGACCTGCAGCGCAGAGGGTGTTGCCTCATTGGCCTTCTCGGCCGCCTCGCGGGCTTCCAGAAACAGTGGCGCCTCGTCCACGCGTGTCCGGATGTAGTAACCGACGATCACGATCACGGCCGACAACCAGAATGCTATACGCCAGCCGTAGGCCAGGAAGGCGTCCTCGGTCATGGCGAACGACAGGCCGGTGAGGACAAGTGTCGCAACAAAATTGCCGAGCGGAAGGGCGGCCTGCGGCCAGCTGGTCCAGAATGCCCGACTCTTGTTCGGACTATGTTCGGCGACCAGTAGCACTGCGCCGCCCCATTCGCCGCCGACGCCGACGCCTTGGATGAAGCGCATCAGGACCAGGAGCAGGGGCGCGGCCATCCCGATACTGGCGTAGCCGGGGATGCAGCCGATCGCGAACGTCGATGCGCCGACCAGGAGCAGGCTCACCTGGAGCAGCTTCTTGCGGCCTACGCGGTCACCGAAGTAGCCGAAGACCAAACCGCCGAGGGGCCGGGCGAGGAAGCCGACGGCGTAGATGAGAAGTGCGTTGATGACGCCGTCGAGTGCGTTGTCGGTTTTCGGGAAGAACAACGTGCCGAAGACGAGGGCCGAGGCCGCCGAGTACAGCAGGAACTCGTACCACTCGATGACGGTGCCGGCCATAGACGCCGCCACCACTTTCCGCAGCTTGCTTGCGGGCGGGTCAGCGGTGTGCGGGCTGGTGGCGGGGGATTGCTGGGGCGATGAGTTGACCACGGTGACTCCTTGTCGGTCCGCATGGTTGATGGGTGTGGCCGCGGCCTGTGTCCCAGATCACGGCAGCCATAGTGAAGCACAAGGAAAGACCTGTGAACAACCGATTGCGCTAATTTTGCGGAAGATATGGACAATCGATTGTTCATGTTGTTTCAATGGGTGCGTGGCGAAGTGCGCCCACCCCGCCGATTCGATCGAAGGAGGCACCGATGGCCATGCTCGACGGTGTTCGCGTCGTTAGCTTCACGCATTTTTTGCAAGGCCCATCAGCCACGCAGATGCTCGCAGACCTGGGTGCGCAGGTCGTGAAGGTCGAGCCACCGGCCGGTGCGTTCGAAAGGTCGTGGTCGGGCCCCGACGCCTACCTCAACGGGGAGAGCGTTTTCTTCCTACTGGGCAATCGGAACGTCAGCAGCCTGGTAGTCGATCTCAAGGACCCCGAGTGGGTGGATGTCGTCCTCCGACTGCTCGACGATGCAGACGTACTGATCGAGAGTTTCCGCCCCGGCGTGATGGAGCGGCTCGCACTGGGCTGGGAACGCCTGCGCCACCGCAACTCCCGGCTGGTGTACTGCTCGCTGTCGGGCTACGGCAGCGACGGACCATACAAGGACCGACCGGGGCAGGACGTGCTGCTGCAGTCTATGTCAGGAATCGCCGCAGCCACGGGAGTCGCCGATGGCCCTCCAACGCCGGTCGGCGCTTCGATCGTCGACCAACATGGCGCGGTGTTGGGGGCGTTCGGGATCCTGGCGGCGCTGCATGGCAGGGAACGCACCGGACGGGGCGCTCGGGTAGAGAGCAATCTGCTCAGCGCCGCGCTCGATCTCCAGATCGAGCCGCTGTCCTACTTCCTGAATGGTTACACCGGGCACCGCAGCAACAGCGGCGTGTCGTCGCCGTATTACAAAGCGCCGTACGGTGTTTTCGCCACCGCCGACGGCCACCTCACCCTGTCGCTCAATGCGTTGGCTGTGCTCGCTGCCGTCTTCGAGGACGACTGGTTCCTCAGTGTCGGGGAAGACTCGTCCTACCAACGGCGCGAGGACGTCAACGAACGGGTGGCCAAGCACATGGGGCAACGAACCACTGACGAATGGAGTGCGGTGTTCGTAAGGGCCAAGGTCTGGTTCGCGCCGGTGAACACCTACGCCGACATCGTCGAGGACCCTCAGGTGCTGCACAACAAGTCGGTGATCGAGATCGACCATCCGACCGCTGGTGCCGTCAAGCTCCTCGGGCACCCGGTGCTCTACGACGGACTGCGCCCGGGGGTGCGCAATCTGCCGCCCGAACTGGGCAGCTCCAACCGGACTGTCCTGACTGAATTGGGCTACGACACAGAAGACATCGATCGACTTCAAGCAAAGGTAGGTAACTGATGACCGAGACATTGACGATGGGGGAATCGGTGAGCGTCGACCCCGAGGCCACCAACGGCGTGCTGCACGTGGTGTTGAACCGTCCGAGAAAACGTAACGCCTTCGACCTCGATATGGTCCGATCGCTGACCAGGACGATCGACGCGCGCCCGGCCGGCACACGGGTGATCGTGCTCAGCGGTGGGTCCTTCTTCTGTGCGGGAGCAGATATCTCGGTGTACGGGCGTGGCGATCTGGGCGAGATCGGCGAACTCACCCGCGCGGCGGGAGTCCTCGTCGAAACCATCGCCACAGTTCCCGTCCCCGTCATCGCGGCGATCGAAGGGATGGCCCTCGGCGGTGGATTCGAAGTCGCGATGGCCGCCGACATCGTGGTGGCGGGTGACACGGCCGAACTCGGGCTTCCCGAGGTGTCCCTGGGGCTGATCCCGGGCTGGGGCGGCACGCAGCGACTGACCGCACAAGTGGGTGCTCGAAAAGCCAAGCAGCTCATCATGCTTGGGCAGCGACTGCCAGTTGCCGAGGCACACGCCTTGGGCTTGGTGAACGAGGTGGTCCCGGCGGGCACCAGCCGGCACCGTGCCAATGAGTTGGCTACGTTGCTGGCCGGATCCTCAGCCTCGGCGTTGGCTGCCACCAAAGATTTGGTGTCGAACGCCGAACGGGCGCTGGCCTACAGTGACGAACGGGCCACGCTGATGGAGCTGTTCACCTCCGCCGACGGAGTCGAAGGGGTGGCTGCCTTCGTGGAGAAGCGTCCGGCCCACTTCAGGCGCTAGGCGCGCTCGAGATCACGAACTCGGCGTGGCCGTGGTCTCCTTCGCCACCAGTTCGGGTGCAGGATCCTCGACCACCACATCCGTGAGCTCGGCTCCCCCCAAGTGATCTAGCAGCATGGTGGCGGCTACTTCGCCGAGCCGGTGCAGCGGCAGCTTGACAGTAGTAACGGCCGGATACACCGTGTTGGAGACCCACGTCGTGTTGATCCCGACGATCGACAGCTCCTCTGGCACCCGCACGCCGAGCCGCAGCGCGGCGAACAGGGCCCCCACGGCAGCGTTGACGCTGGCGACCACGACGGCCGTGGGGCCTCCAGGTTTTCCCAGCCCGCCATCGCGATACAGCGTGCCGAGCGCCTGTGCGCCGGCATCGGATTCCCACCCGGCATCGATCACCCAGGTCGGTTCGGCTGCGAGGCCGGCCTCGGTGAGCGCGCGCAGATACCCGTTCTTGCGTCGGCGCGCGGTGTCGTGCGCGCGCGTGCCAGAGATGAACGCGATCTGCCTGTGACCCAACTCGATCAGGTGTCGGGCGGCCAGCGCCGCGCCGCGCTCATCCTCAAGGATCACCGATCCGACCCGGCCCGGTAGCCGGGAGTTGACGGTGATCGCTGGCACGCCCGAGTGCAGAACCGCGGCCAGCATGGTGTCGTCGAAATCCTCCCGCCGCTGAATCAGCAGTCCATCGACCCGGCCTTCCCGCACCAAGCGGGACAGTTGTTGGGCACCTTCGGGCGGTGGATCCACCTGCCCGAGCAGCACGTCGGTACCGTGTCGGGCGGTCGCCTGCTGCACACCCGCCAACATGTCGGCAAACACCGCGTTGTTGACGTCAGGAACGATCAGACCGATTGCGCCGGAGCGAGACTGGCGGAGAGCACGAGCGCGGGCATTGGGCACATAGTCGAGCTCGGCGGCAGCCGCCAGAATCCGCGCACGGGTAGCTTCGCTCATACGCGCCCGGGTATCGCCGGTCAGAGCTCGAGAGGCCACTGACTTCGAGACCCCTGCCGCGCGCGCCACGTCATCGAGAGTGCCCATGAAACACATGGTAATTGGCCGACTGTATGAATAGCGATATGGCTGTGCCCCCGTTAGCCCCGGCCGATGTAGCCTCAGGACGGGTGCGGTCGACCTGTGAGAGCGCCCGCGCGCGGGGCTGGCACCACCAAAATCCCTTTGCTGGTCGGGACCCGATGGCCGCCCCGGCCCCATACGTCGCGTATTCGACGCCTCCGCGTGTCGTCGACAACCACGTGTGCGCGAGTGGCGTCGAACGGATCGCCCTCACAGTGAGGCCAGCGTCGAGGCGCCCTTGGACGGCCTTAAGCGCAATTGTTGTCTGTGCAGCGTAGTGACGCCGCGGGTTGCGCGCGGTGCATGCTCAAACCAGTCTCTCCAGGGGCAAGTTCTGGTCTCAGCGTGAAGTTTTCGTAGTCACCACCGTTCTGGGTTCTATACAGCAGTGGCGTCGCACTTTGTAACGTGTCCAACCGCTCCCGCAACCGCGCCAGAGCCAACTCGGCGTCGTCGGCGGTGTACCGGTCGGACCCCATGATCAATAGCGGTGAAAGAACCTCGGCACCATTTGAGAATCGACAGATGCCACGCGCGGCGGCTTGCGCATCCGAATCGAAAGCAGGAACCTTCCAGCAGAAACAAATGCTGCCCGGCAACTCGCTGGCACGAGACACTGCCGGCGAGCAATGAATCGTTCGGAGCGGCATCGATCAGAGGAAGCCGCTGAGCAACTCCGAGGTAGCGTTTACGTGCGTCTCCATCAGCTGCCGGGCAAGATTGCGATCGCTGGCGCGTATCGCTGCGACGATCTGAGCGTGTTGTTCGTGAGAGTGCTCGAGTGCCGGCCCAAAGAATGGCACCACCTGCAGGAGGTTCTCATTTAGGATCAGCTGGATGTTGGCTACTTGATCAGCGAGTGCCCGGCAGTTGCTCAGCTCTGCGATGTAGGTATGTAGTTCGGAGTCGGCGAGCCTGAAGTCGGGACCTCCGCACGTGGCAGCCTCGAGCCGGTGGTCCAGTCCCTGGAGTTCGGCTTCGGTGAGATGGCGTTCCGCGGCCAACGCCGCGGCGCCGGGTTCAAGCACTGATCGGAAACGCAAGGCGTCCAGGAGCCGTTCTTTCATCTGGTCACTGAGCCTGCGCTGTCCCCGTTCGTCGCCGTCGGGCTCCCAGATAACTGTGCTACCGCCGGTGCGTCCCCGCCGGGTCTCGATATAGCCCGCTTGCTGAAGCGCTCTGATGACGGCTCGGAGTGTGCTACGGCCGACCTGCATCTCGTTGCTGAGTTCGCGCTCAGGTGGCAGACGCGAACCCATCGGCAAGTCACCGCTGCGAATCCGTGAAACCAGTTGTCCCAGAGACTCTTCGAAGGGATTGCGGCCGGATCCGTCGTCGACGCTGCCCGCATCGTCGGCCAGTGCCCGGAGTTCGGTCATACGCAGCCCTTCGCCATGTTCAGTGATGATACCTCCGGCCAGCATTTGTCTCAACCATTTGCGGTAATCAGCGTCACATTCTATTATTTGGTGTGACCAAAACGTGGAACAGCGGCAGAGTCGCTTCTCCGGCGTCGGCCGTGCGATCGCCGAGGGGGACCGCACACCAGCAACAGATTCGGGTCGGCTTTGAGTGACCTCACCTGCTGGGACCACGGGTGAAAACGATTGGAAGGAACAAGACATGGATGCGTTTCTAAGTATCGAGGATCTGCGTGACGCGGTTGCAGAGGATTCGATCGACACAGTTGTGGTGGCCATGCCCGACATGCACGGGAGACTTGTCGGTAAACGGCTTGATGTCACACACTTTCTCGACGACATCGTGGGATCGGGGGTCAATGCGTGCTCCTATCTGATCACCCGCGATATCGAGATGGAAATCGTTGACGGGTTCGAGATCGCTGGATGGGCAACGGGACTCAACGACTTCACCTTGATCCCCGATCTCGACACGCTGCGACGCGTGCCCTGGATGCCGGGAACCGCGATGGTGTTGGCTGACGCACGATGGGAAGACGGAAGTCCTGTCGTGCAGTCCCCGCGGGAGATCCTGCGCCAACAGCTGGCCCGACTCGACGCCCGCGGCTGGCGTGCGCTGGTAGCCACCGAACTTGAGTTCTTGCTCTTCGACGAGACCTACCGAAGTGCCCACGAGAAGCACTACCACGACCTTCAGCGCGCCAGCTACCACAACATCGACTACACCATTTCGGGAACGTCCAAAGCGGAGCCGCTGATGCGCCAGATCCGCCGCAACATGCGCGGCGCCGGGATGAACGTCGAGGCACTCAAAGGCGAGTGCAACATCGGTCAGTTCGAACTGGGCTTCAAGTACTCCGATGCATTGACCACCTGCGACAACCACGCTATCTACAAAGATGGGATCAAGGAAATAGCCATCGCCAACGACGTGTCTTTGACCTTCATGGCCAAGTTCGACGACGGGCCCGGAAACTCCTGCCACGTGCACCTCTCACTCATCGGCGAAGACGGGGCACCAGTCTTCGCAGGCCCGGACGGCACGTCACTGTCGAAGACCTTCGAACATTTCCTGGCAGGCCAACTCGCCACAGCCCGTGAGTTCGGCATCACTGTGGCTCCCAACATCAACTCCTACAAACGATTTCGAGACGGTTCATTCGCACCGACCGCACTCACCTGGGGGCGCGACAACCGCACCTGCGCGATGAGAGTGCTCGGAGAAGGACGCAGTCTGAGGCTGGAGAACCGCACACCTGGCGCAGACGTCAACCCCTACCTGGCGGTGGCAGCCACCATCGCCGGAGGGCTGCACGGGATCGAGAACGAACTCGTACTGGAGCCGGAAGTCTCCGGTAACGCCTACGACACCAGGGGCAGCCGCATGCCCGGTTCGCTCCGGGAAGCCGCCCAGCTTTGGCAGAGCAGTGAAGCCGCTGCTAAGGCGTTCGGACCGGAAGTAGTGCACCACTACGGTAACGCCGCCGCGAAACAGGTGGAAGCGCACGAGTCCGCAGTGACCGACTGGGACCGAGCGCGCGGGTTCGAGCGAGGATGAGTCGCATTCTCCGCCAAAGGGATAACACTATCGACGTCGGTATAGGGAGAACACCATGAAAGCAGCCATTCTGCGCGGCGGCACCGACCTCCTGGAGGTCGAAGAGGTGGACGTAGACCGGGTAGGGCCACAGGAGATCCTGATCGACACCGCTGCCGCAGGCTTGTGTCACAGCGACCTCTACCACCTTAAAGGCGTCTTTGACATTCCGCGCCCAACAGTGCTGGGCCACGAGTCCGCCGGCGTCGTCGTTGAAGTCGGGCAGGACGTCAGGAATTTCAGCCCGGGCGATCACGTCATCACCTGTCTGGCCGCGTCCTGCGGAATGTGCCAGCGTTGCTTGGCCGGCCGCCCTTATCTGTGCAGCGGCGCGCACAGTGTGCGGCCGGCCAGCCCGAGCCGGCTCAGCCAGCATGGTGAGGAGGTGTTCCAGTTCCTGAACGTGTCGAGCTTCGCCGAGCAGCTCCTTGTTCACGAATCGGCGGCCGTCCGCGTATCGAAGGAGATGCCGTTGGACCTGGCGGCACTGATCGGTTGCGGGGTGACGACGGGCCTAGGAGCTGTGCTGAACAGAGGTCAAGTTCGTCCAGGCGAGACTGTAGCCGTGATCGGCTGCGGTGGAATCGGTTTGAGCGCCATCCAAGGCGCACGTTTGTCTGGTGCATCACGCATCATCGCTGTGGATCTCAATACAGACAAACTTGACACAGCAATCGTTGTAGGCGCGACTGACGTGGTGGACGGTGCCTGCGGCGACGTCGCCGCCGCCATCCGCGATCTCACCGACGGCGGTGTCGACCACAGCTTTGAAGCGGTCGGTTCGCCTGCCACCGCTACCACTGCACTGGAGTGTTTGGACGTCGGCGGGTCCGCGACCATTGTGGGTTTGATGCCGGCGGGGAAGACATTCCCGGTGCAGGGGCGGCTCCTCCTCGATGACAGACGGATTCAGGGTTCGTACATGGGGTCGCAGAACTTCCGGCTCGCCATGCCGAAGTACGTCGAAATGTTTCTCGATGGACGGCTGCTTTTGGAGGAGATGGTCAGCTCGCGTATCACCTTGGATGGGATCAATGACGCCTTTCTTGCCATGGAGAAGGGCCGGGCGCTGCGAGACCTCATTGTTTTTTGAGACTAGCTGCAGGGCCCGGGTGGCGGGATCGGGCGGGCCGCAGCAGTGACCTGGCACCTGCGTGAATTCGCTCCGGAGGACTTGGAATCGGCGATCAAGCTCGATGCCGACTCCACCATGACAGATGAGAGACCGTTGTTCGAGGCCTCTGATCTTGTGGCGAGCCTGCAGTCGCGCCACCCGGCAGTCGTGGCGGTGTCAGCTGGGGAGGTCATCGGCGTGGCCGTCAGTCGGGTGGAGATCGATCACGCCTGGGTCGTACGACTGTCCCTGGCCCCCCAATGGCGTGGCCAGGGACTCGGTAGCGAGCTCTTGAGTGCGTTGGAACACCGGTTGCTTGGACACGGCGTGCGGAGAATCTCGGCGTTGCTTCCGGCCGGCGAGACAGGCACCCAGGCGTTTGTCAACTCAGGTTTCGTTCAGCGCGCAGGCATCGCGTACTTCGAAAAGCATGAACAGATTTCGCCGCGCTCGGCTGCCATTCTGTCCAGGTTGGGCGGAGTGGTCCCCCCGGCCGGCTTGTGGCAGCAGATCGCCGGTATGGCTGGTGAGAAGCGGCTGATAGACCGGCGGATCGTTCTTCCCCTCTCACTGCCAGAGCAGGCCGCTGAACACGATGTCACACCCCCTCACGCCATCGTCCTGTTTGGACCGCCGGGCACGGGCAAGACCACCTTTGTGCGGGCCATCGCCAGCAGGCTCGGCTGGCCTTTCGTCGAGCTGTTTCCGGCGCGCCTGGCCAGCGGTGAGGGCGGGCTGGCGGCAGCTTTGGGCGACGCGTTCGACTCGTTGAACGAACTCGATAATGTTGTTGCTTTCATCGACGAGGTGGAAGAAATTGCTTCGCAGCGTGAACCAGGGTCGCTAGCGGCCACTGCAGTGGTCAACGAGCTACTCAAGAGGCTGGTTCAATTTCGTGATCGCCCCGGCCGACTGCTGGTGTGTGCCACAAACTCCGTGCGAGAGCTGGACTCCGCGTTTCTACGCCACGGTCGGTTCGATTACGTTCTGCCTATCGGGCCACCTGACGCCGACGCCCGCGGCGAGCTGTGGCGACGCTACGTCAAAGATCCAAACGTCGATATCAGTACTCTGGTTGACGCCACTCCGTACTACACCCCGGCGGACGTCGCCCATGTGGCCCGCGCGGTCGCGCAAGCGACCTTTGAGCGCAGCGTGGACTGCGGAACGCGTTGTCATAGCGACACCACGGACTACCTGACCGTTGTGCGGGGCACGCGACCGACGCTCAGCGCAGAACAGGTGCTGCGGTTCAGCACTGACATTGAGGAGTACGCGCGGACCTGACTTCTCAGGAGCTTTCGACTCACGGGCGGTCGGCATCGCACAGATGCCGACCGCCCGCGTCGCTGCCAGGGAGCCTTAACTGTCGAGTGCGTCTGCATAATCGAGCGATGTTGCGGCGCGTGGGGTGCTTACAAGCACACCGACGATGAAGAACATCAGCGGCACCGCGCCCATCAGGCCGGCCAGGAGGACGGTGCCGCCGACGATCACCGGCAGGTTCACCAGGATGAGAATCAGGCTCGCGCTGAGCGCAACAACTGCCATACCCGCGATCAACGTCGTTCCACTAATGCCACCCTGGCGTGCAAAGAACACCGTGACTGCGAGTGAGGTGAGCAGCCACAGGCCAGCGAGGCCCGTGATGCCGATTCCCCCCATCGGGCCGAAGATCTCAAGCAACGGATCGAGTTGGAGGACAGCGAAGGTGCCGATGACTGCAGCGGAAAAGATCGAGACGACGAGGGAGGCCCGCGACGGTGCCTGATGCTTGGGATGGGCCACCCCCCATGACCTTGCGAAGACGCCCTGTTGTGCGAGGACGAACTTGTAGCGGGCCGAGATGTTGTGGAACGACAGCGCGGCGGCGAACAAACTGACGACGAGCAGCACCTGGGTGATGTCCTTGCCCACCATGCCCAGGAACGCGCCGGCCGTGTTGATCGTGAAATTGTCCGGATCGTCGGTGGCGACCGCCACGGCGGCGGATCCGCCGTTGCCCTCGATCAGCGCCCAACTGGACACGGCGTAGAACACTGCGATGATGCCGACGGCCCAGTAGGTGGCCCGCTTGATGGTCCGTTGCGGATCCTTGGCCTCATCGCGGAAAATGGCGGTGGCCTCGACGCCGACAAATCCGAACAGCGCGAACAGCACTGCCACGCCGAAACCGCTGCCGATGCCGGCGGCGGTGAATGAGTCGAAGGTGACCCCCTCGGTGCCGCCGCGCACGAAAATGACGGCGTCCAGGATCACGACGATGGCAATCTCGGAGATCAGGAAGATGCCGAGCACTTTGGCGCTCAACTCGATGTGCCGGTAACCCAGCAGTCCGCAGATCCCCATCACCACGAAGGACAACACCCACCAGGGCAGCGAGGGGCCGCCGAAATCATTGATCAGAGTGGACAACACCGCACCGAGAAAGCCGTAGACGCCGAGCATGGTCGCCATGTATGCCGCGTAGGCGACCAACGCGGAACCAATTCCAGCTCGCCGCCCCAGGCCGCGCTCAACGTAGGCGTAGAACGCTCCGGCCTTGTTCACGTACTGGGTCATCGCCACGAATCCCGCTGCAAACAAGATGAATACCGCGCCGGCCACCAAGAAGCCCACGGGTGCACCAACGCCCTGTCCGAGCGCGATCATCAACGGGACATTGGCGCCGAGGGAAGTGAGTGGTGCTGCCGCTGCGACAACCATCAGCACGATTGCTGCGGTGCCAAGGTTGCCGTGCAGCCGGGGATGTTCGGGCTGATCCTGGATCAGTTCTGACATAGTGGTTTCTCCTGACGGACAGTGCGACCCGATGGGATCACTAGCGGACAAGTGTCATGTGATGTGGGTCATTTCAGAATCGACAGTTCGTCGGATCTGCCTGCGCATTCCGACATTCCGGCGGGGTGTCCCCGTCGAAAAGTTCCTGGGCCAACACAGCGACGTGTAGCGAGGTCCGGATATGGGGATCATCCAAATCCACGCCAAGGATTGATTCGATCTTGGCCAGTCGTTCATAGAGAACCGGCCGAGACAGCAGTAGTTTCTTCGCCGCGGCGGCTTTCGGGCCAGGGGTGTTCAGAAATCCCTTTAGTACGGGCAATAGCGAAGTCCCGTGCTGCGCATCGTGTGTGAGCAGCGGGCTCAGTTCGCGACGGGAGAAGAGTCGTAGACGTTCGTCGTCCCGGAGTAGGTGAATCAGCCCCCGGAGGTGGACGTCCGCTGGGGTGATCCACGGGCGCCCCTCGCCGGACTCGGAGACTGCGAGGATGTTCCGCGCCTCGATGAGAGTGCGGTAGGTGTCATCGAGGCGGTCGACCACTTCGCCGCGCGCTATGTCGGTGCTGAGTGATTTGTCGAGTTCGTGCACTAGTCGGGTCATCACCGCGTCGGCCGGTGTGCTCAGCGGGAATCCGACGAGTGCGATGACATGGTCGGTGTCGACACCCACAAGAATAGAGAGTCCGAGATAGCGCGCCGTCGTCGCGATGCTGGAGGCGAGGTCGGTGAGCGCCCACTGCCGTCTCCCCGGACTGGCTAGGCGCTGCCGAACCGCGATCGCAAAGAACGTGCGGAGCCGTGCGGGGAAATTGGCGTTCTCGCAACGAATTACCAACTCTGGGTTCATTCTGGCGGTCCGCAGTTCGCCGATCAAGGCGGTGTGGGCACTGCGCTCGATGCTGTCGCGGGCGCGGGATCGCATCTGGTGCAGCGACAACGCAGCGGCGGCACGTGCTACCAGCACATGGTCGCGGCGGGTCGGCGGGTTGTCGGTCAGCATGGTCAATCGCCCCCAGTCGTCACCTTGGGATCCAACGACAGTTGTTAATCGTCCTGTCGCGCGGTCGTAGCTGGTGCGGTTCGACGTGTGCACGCTGCGGGAGCGGCGCGGCCATTCTGCCAAGACATCCTTGGGGTCACGACCAGCGAGGTTGTACCGGATTACCTGGTGTCGCGAGGATTCCAACACGACTGGCATGTGCGCAATCTCGACCACGGCGGCGAGGATGTCGTCGGCTCCGGCCGCATCGACGTCGAGGCGGGTGAACGTTTCGTGAATATGCTCACTGGCGCGCAGGTCCTCGATTTGGGAAGCGAGTATCCGTCCGCCAACCTCCTCCACCACACCCGCGAATCGGACGATCTTATGCAATGCGATGAGTGCGAGATTCGCCGACCGGAAGGCCGTGATCAGTGAGGTCGGCACCGTCGACCACCGTCGACCGAGCTCGACGATGAGCCCGACTACGCGAGCATCGGAGAGGGATTGCGCGTAGTCGCGCATAGCGCCGGCATCGTCGGACAAGACGATGCCGGTGATCAGGACTAGCTCCCCACCACTAAGAAGGTGTGCGATGTCGGCGACCTCGGCTGGGTGGACCCAGCGGACAGGACGATCGAGGTGATCTTCGCCGGTGAGTACTTCGGGATCGGCGGCGGCGATCAGCGGCATCGACAAGACGCTGCGCACGGTGATCGCCATAACGCCTTACCTCCTCAGAAACTCGATGCCACTATTTGTACCAACCATTGCGCTCCACCGGGGCAATATTCTACTATTTGGCATGCCCAAATACTCCAACAGCGCCCGACCATATCCGGCGGAGGTCGACGCCCGACGGTCTGCCGTGGTGGGCATCCCAGTACCCGTCGAGCATGCGCAATGGCGAGTGTGGTCAGCAGAAGTGCACCTCCTCAACAGGGCGTACACGGATCACCTTCGCCGCGCAGGGATGATCCCAGTGCTCCTGCCCGTCGCCGCTACCGTCGACGAAGCGGACCGCCTCGTGCAGGGACTTGACGGATTGCTGATCGCCGGGGGCGCCGACGTTGACCCCGACAGCTACGGCCAGGAACCGCATCCCGCGTCAGGTCCGTTCGACATCGACCGCGACACTTTCGAAGCGGCGCTGATCCGCCGGGCCATCTCTCACGGACGACCAATCTTCGGTATCTGCCGCGGAATGCAGCTGCTCAACGTCGTTCTGAAGGGCACCCTGCGCCAGCACCTCCCGGACCTTGTCGGCAACCACACGCACAACCCGGTACGCGGCCAGTTCGCGCGTCACTCTGTGACCATCGCCGCCGACAGCCGACTGGGGGAGGCCCTCGGCGCCCGGCTCGACGTCCCCACGTATCACCATCAAGCCGTCGATGTAGTCGCATCTGGTCTGCGGCCCGTCGCTTGGGCCGCCGACGGCACTGTCGAGGCTCTTGAGGACTTCGGCGGCCGCCTACTCGCAGTGCAGTGGCATCCCGAAATGGACGATGAAAACCTCATTTTCGAACACTTTGCGTCCCTGTGCCGTGGGTTACCGCCCCATCTTGAACTCACTGGAAGGAACCACCAATGACAACCACGTTCAACCCTGCCGCCCGGGACGTCACGCTGCTCGAGCCCCGAGAGCAACGCGACTTTCTCAACGGCAGGTGGGAAATCCCTGCCGCCATCGGCGACACCGTGGATGACCCCAATACCGGTGTGGCGCGCCAGCAGCAGACCGAGACGTCCGCGGAATCCACCGAACGTGCGGTTGCGGCGGCGGCGCAGTTGCACCACGACGGCACGTGGGCCGAGTCCGCGTTGGGCACTCGGGTGGCACTGTTGGACCTATTGGCTGAAGGACTCGATGCTCGCGTCGACGACCTCGCCTACGAAGACGCGCTGGCCTCGGGCAGCCCGATCAGCTTCGCGCGCGTAATGGCCTCGTCCCTGGGGCCGCGGGTCCGAGCAGCCCGTGACCAGTGTCTGGCAGTGGGAGATTCCTCGTTGCTGCCTGCAGGCGGCAGGCATGTGCTGCAATTGCGGCGCGCGCTGGGGCCGGCCGCGATCCTGGCACCGTGGAATGCGCCGACGTTCGTTGGCGTGGCGAAGACGGCAAGTGCGTTGGCCGCAGGATGCCCGGTGATCCTGAAACCCTCGGAATGGGCCCCGGGCGGATGTCAGATCGTCGCCGAGATCGTGGTGAACACCGTTGCGCAGCTAGGGCTTCCGGCCAACGTGTTTCAATTCGTGCACGGTGGTGCAACCACTGGTTCGCGGCTGACCTCAGATCCGCGGATCCGCGCCATCTGCTTCACCGGTGGACTGCGCGGGGGACAGGCGATTGCGGCGGCGGCAGCACCGCATTTCACCGCGGTGCAGCTCGAGCTCGGTGGCCACAACCCGGTGGTGATTCTGCCCGACGCGGACATCGAGCAGACTGCCGCCGGGTTAGCCGAAGGAATGACCAAGCTCAACGGCACCTGGTGTGAAGGACCCGGGAGAATCCTGGTGCCCGACGAGCTGCACGACGACCTGGTAGACGCGCTGACGACTGAGCTGCGGTCTGTGCAGGTGGGCCATTGCCTGGATGAGGAATCAGGATTGGGGCCTCAAGCCTATGCGCAGCAGCGCATCCGGCTACAGGACCAGATTGACCAGCTTGTCGGCGCCGGTGGCGAGGCGATCACCACGGCGACATTGCCGGATGCAGGTGGTTGGTTCTTTTCGCCGACGGTAGTCGTGGGATTGGCGGCCGCGGAGTCGACGCACGAGTTGTTCGGTCCGGCGGTGACCGTCCACCGAACCGGCTCCGTCGAGGAGGCCGTGGCCGCTGCCCACGGCCCACAGACGGGTTTGGCCGGCTACGTCTTCGGCCAGGATGTCGACGCGGCATTGACGGTCGCCAGCAGGATCATCGCCGGCGAGGTCAAGGTCAACGGTTGCAAGCTCGACGATCTCGCTGCCGGCGCGGAACAGTCATTCTGGAACAACGCCGGCGTCGGCGGGCACGGCCCCACCGAGATGGTGCGTTTCTTTCAGGGGCGCCGCGTCGTCGGCGTAGATGATCCGAGCCTGGCTATGTGATTCCGACGAGTCGTCGGGCGACCGAAACAGATCCGACGTTATGTCACTTCATAGTTCGATGCAAAACAGGGATTCTAACGAGGCAGGGAGGATGCGACCTCCCGCACGTTTGAGCAGTGAGGACTCGACATGACAGACGTTCTGCAGACATCGGTGCACGATGCCACTCGGACCCATCGGCTGGACCGTCAGCATGTGTTCCACTCGTGGTCGGCGCAGGCTCAGCTCGATCCGATGGTGATCACCCGTGCGAGCGGCTCGTACGTATGGGACGGTGACGAAAACAGGTACCTGGATCTCGGTAGCCAGCTGGTCAACATGAACATCGGCCACCAGCATCCCAGGGTGGTGGCGGCGATCCAGGAACAGGCCGGCCGGATGTGCATGATCGCACCCCAACACGCCAACGATATGCGCAGCGAGGCAGCCCGGCTTATCGCCGAACGCACCCCCGGTGACCTCAACCGGATCTTCTTCACGAACGGCGGCGCCGATGCCAACGAACACGCAGTTCGGATGGCACGTCTGGTTACGGGGCGGTACAAAGTCATGTCGACATACCGTTCGTATCACGGTGGCACCACCACCGCGGTGAACCTCACCGGGGACCCGCGCCGGTGGCCCAACGACCAGACAAGTGCCGGGGCCCTACATTTCTGGGGGCCGTTCCTGTACCGATCAGCATTCCACGCTCAGACGGCGCAAGAGGAGTGCATCCGCGCCCTCGAGCACCTCGAGCGGACAATCACGTTCGAGGGCCCCGACACCATCGCCGCCATCATCCTGGAATCCATCCCCGGCACCGCGGGTGTTATGGTCCCACCCCCAGGATATCTGCATGGCGTGCGCGAACTGTGTGATCGGTTCGGTATCAAACTCATTGCCGACGAGGTGATGTGCGGCTTCGGGCGTACGGGGTCGTGGTTCGCCGTCGGCGCCATGGGGGTCGTTCCTGATCTGCTGACCTTTGCCAAGGGCGTGAATTCCGGGTACGTCCCCCTCGGCGGAGTCGCGATCAGCGACGAGATCGCCGACTTCTTCGCCACCCGCGCCTATCCGGGTGGGCTCACCTACTCCGGGCACCCACTCGCGAGTGCCGCTGCGGTGGCGGCGATCACCGTGATGGAAGACGAAGGCATGATCGACAATGCAGGGCGTCTGGGGCGCGACGTGATCGAGCCTGGTCTGCGGGCGATGCAGGAACGCCATCCCAGTGTCGGTGAGATCCGTGGGACCGGGTGTATGTGGGCACTAGAACTGGTCGCCAACCCGGCGACACGCGAGCCACTGGCTCCCTACGGCGGCACCAGCCCCGCCATGGTCGATATGGTGGCGTTCTTGAAGGCGAACGGCGTGCTGCCCTTCACCAACTTCAATCGGATCCACATCAAGCCGCCGCTCAACATCGCTGACGCGGATCTCGTTGACGGGCTGGCTATCACGGATGCCGCACTCGAAATTGCCGACGCCCATGTGGCGAGCTAGCCAACCACTGACTGCGAGGAAGTTCATGACCACTTTGGCTCAGCCCGGGGCTGCCCTGCATCCGCAGCCTCTCGCCGACGCGCAGGCGCAACTGACGCAAGCGGTGCAGATCCTCGGTTATGACGATGGGCTGGCGCGACTGCTGGCGCAGCCCCGTCGGGAAGTAACGGTGAGCATTCCGCTGCACCGCGACGACGGCAAGGTCGAGATCCTCACCGGACACCGAGTGCAGCACAACCTGTCTCGGGGTCCTGCCAAAGGTGGCCTGCGATACAGCCCGGATGTCAACCTCGATGAGATACGCGCACTGGCGATGTGGATGACGTGGAAGTGCGCACTGCTGGATGTCCCCTACGGCGGGGCCAAGGGTGGAGTCCAGATCGACCCAAGCCAGTATTCGCGCGCGGAACTCGAACGGGTAACCCGGCGCTACACCATCGAAATCAGCCCCTTCATCGGCCCTGAACGCGATATCCCCGCCCCTGACGTCGGAACCGACGAACAGACCATGGCCTGGATCATGGACACGTTCTCAATGCAAGCCGGACACACCGTGCTTGGTGTAGCGACGGGCAAACCACTCGGGTTGGGGGGGTCCTTGGGACGCGCCACAGCGACCTCGCGGGGAGTGGTGCACGTGGCATTGGCGGCCTTGCGGGCCAACAAAATCGAGCCCGAAAACGCCACCGCGGCGGTCGAGGGTTTCGGCAAGGTGGGCCGGCACGCCGTCCGGTTTCTCGCCGACGCCGGTGTACGCATCCTGGGGGTCAGCGATGCGCACGGAGCGGTCGTGTCACGCACCGGACTCGACATCGAGTCGTTGGAGGCATATTTCGACTCTTGCGGGACGGTAGCAGGCTATCCCGGCGCGGAGGCCGCCGATCGCGATGCAGTTCTCGAACTCGACGTGGATCTCTTGGTGCCGGCAGCAGTCGAAGGAACAATAAACGCTCACAACGCCGATCGTATTCAGGCGTCGGTGATCGTAGAAGGGGCCAATGGTCCGACATCGGCGTCCGCCGATGACATCCTGCGCCGCCGCGGCATCATGGTGGTGCCCGATATCCTGGCCAATGCCGGCGGCGTCATCGTGTCCTACTTCGAATGGGTGCAAGCCAATCAAGCCTATTGGTGGAGCGCCCGCGACGTGGAAATCCGGCTCGAAGACCGCATGCTGCAGGCTTGGCGTGGGGTACGCGATCGCGCAGCCAAATACGGTGTGTCACTGCGTACAGCCGCGACAGTGACAGCGGTGGAGCGCGTCGCCGAAGCCCATCGCCTTCGCGGCCTCTATCCGTGACCCATCCGATCCGATCTGACTACGAGGAGAACTCTGTGACCACGACAACGAGCTCGCCGCAAATCCTGGGAATTCCGGACGCCAAGGACTACCCGATGTTCATCAACGGCCACTGGGTGCCGTCAGAGAGCGGAGGGTGGAGCGACGTCACCACCCCCGTCCTGCGCGGTCACGTCATTGGCCGGACGCCGGATGCCTCAGCAGTCGACATCGACAGGGCCGTACAAGCGGCGCGGCAGGCATTCCCGGCGTGGCGTGGCGCTCACTTCACGGACCGGCAACGAGCATTGGCCCGGATCGCGGATTCGCTACAGGCGCGTACAGAGGAGTTCGCGCGGCTGACCGCCCTGGACACTGGAAATGCTATCCGGACCCAAGCGCGTCCTGAAGTGACGGCGACCGTCAACCTCTTCCGCTATTTCGCCGGCGTCGCCGGTGAGGTGAAAGGCAGCGTACTGCCTGCCGGGAACAATCAACTCCAATACACCCGCCAGGAACCACTCGGTGTAGTGGGTTGCATCTTGCCGTGGAATTCGCCGTTGATGATCGCAGGCTTCAAATTTCCCGCAGCGCTGGCGGCCGGAAACACCCTCGTCGTCAAGGCTGCCGAGGCCGCACCGCTGAGCCTGCTCCTGCTCGCCGAGGTGTGTGCCGAGCACCTGCCCGCCGGAGTGTTCAACGTGGTCACCGGCCGCGGAGCCGTTGCTGGTGAAGCGCTGACCACCCACCCTCTAGTCGACAAGGTGTCCTTCACTGGCTCCACCGAGGTCGGCAAGCAGGTCGCACGAAAGGCCGGCGACAGGTTGGCCCACGTCTCACTGGAGCTCGGCGGGAAGAATCCATCCATCGTCTTTCCGGACGCCGCCGACGATGACGACCTGGTCGACAATCTGCTGATCTCGTCCAGAGTGCACCGCCAAGGGCAGAGTTGCACCGCCGGCTCGCGGCTGCTCATTCACACCTCGGTCTACGACAATGTGCTGTCCCGGCTGACCGACCTGCTGGCCCGACAGGTCATCGGAAATCCTCTCGACGAGGCCACCGATATCGGCGCGATCATCAACGAGACTCAGTTCGCCTCCGTGAGTGCATATGTCGACGAGGGCTTGGCTGCCCCTGGGGTTGAGGCTGTGCTCGACGGCAACGCCGCGGAGGTGAGTGCGGAGGGCTACTACCTGGCACCGACGGTGTTCTCCGGTGCCGACAATTCATGGCGCCTAGCCCGCGAAGAAATCTTCGGCCCCGTCCTCGTAGCACTGCCGTGGACGCAACGTGATGAGGTCATCAAGATGGCCAACGATTCACACTACGGGCTGGCAGCGTACATCTGGTCGCACAACCTCGACGACGCGTTGACAACAGCCCACGCGCTGGAAACCGGTTGGGTACAGGTCAATCAGGGCGGCGGGCAGGTGGTCGGACAGTCCTACGGCGGCTACAAACAGAGCGGACTCGGCCGCGAAGTATCCCTGGAAGGCATGATCGCCGGGTTCACCCAGACCAAACAGATCAACGTCCGGATCGCCCGATGACCGTCGGACCGCTCGACGGGACCGTGGTGCTCGACCTGTCCCGCGCGCTGCCGGCCCCATCGCGGCCATGATCATAGGGGACTTGGGTGCCCGGGTGATCAAAGTCGAGACACCGCGCGGTGGTGACGAGTCACGAAGCTGGGGGCCGCCCTTCGTAGGTTCCGACGATGACCCCCACGCCACCTACTTCATGTCCGCAAACCGCAACAAAAGTCGATCGTGCTGAATCTGAAGTCGGACTGCGGCCAGCAGACGCTCACCAACCTCATTCGCCGCGCTGACGTGTTGGTGGAGAACTTCCGGCCGGGCGGCTTCGCCCGACTCGGGTTCACCCCCGAGATCCTCGAACAGATCAACCCCCGACTGGTCACGCTGTCGATCACCGGGTTCGGCCACGACGGACCCGAGGGTGCTCGCGCTGGTTACGACCAGATCGCCCAGGGTGAAGCGGGGCTGATGTCGGTGACTGGATCCCCCGAGACCGGGCCGGTTCGGATCGGGGTACCCATTGCCGATGTGCTTGCAGGTCTACACGGTGCTATCGGAATTGCAGCATCGCTGATCGAACGGAACAAGACCGGCGACGGTGCCGTCGTACGTACCTCACTGCTAGCGGCCGCGATCAGCGCCCACGCCTTCCACGGCACAAAATGGACTGTGGGCAAGGAAGTCTCGAGCCTTACCGGAAACCATCATCCGCAAATAGCGCCCTACGGAAGCTTCCGCTGCCGCGACGGGTGGGTACAGCTAGCCGTCGGGACAGAGGCGCTTTGGCACCAGTTCGCACCGGCGATCGGCTTAGATCCCGACGATGTGTTGTTTAACGCGAACCATATCCGGATGGCCAACCATCAGAAGCTGGTGACCACGATTGAAGAGGCCCTGTCTCAAGTCGACCGTGACGAGCTGCTGAGCCGACTGAGCGAGGCAGGCGTACCTGCCGGCGCAATCCGCAACCTGGACGAGGTTTACGAATCAGAACAGACACGCAGTCAGGGCATCCTGATCAACGTCAAGCGCTCGGCGCTCGGCTCAATCGAGCTGCCCGGAACTGCAATTCGGATCGAAAGCTCGACGGGACTAAGTCTCCTTCGGCAGGAACACGACGCACCGCCCCTGCTTGGTGAAGACACCACCGAGACCTTGCGCTGGGCTGATGTAGCTATCGCGCCGCCCGGCGTGCGCTCATACTCGGCATCGACTGGCATCTTCTGCTAGTAGACAGCCCTACTCGGCGCCTCTTGTGCACTTGCTGTCTACTAGGAGCCCGTTGATGTTGAGATTCACCCGCTCCCAGAAACGCCTCGGAACTCCTTTGATCTGAACTTGTCCGGACTCCGCCTCCCCAGATAGGGATGGTGTGCGCACACGTCTTCGGGAAGCAGGCTCGGTCGCTCGGACGGTATCCTGAATGGCTCATTGGTCTCCAGAGCCACGGCCGCTGGCTATTGCGCGTCATAGTTGCAATCGAGGTCCGGCAGCGTGCGGTCAGCTACCAGGTGCCTTCTGTATCCACTCTTAACGACATAGAATCTGATGCAGCATTGCGGTCAACTGGGCCTGTCGGCCGATTTGTTGGTAGCAAGTGATGAGTACAACTGTGCGGCCGTCCAGATCTCGGCCTGACGGGGAAACACCCGCCGCAGCAGGAAGTCGTGCACCTCGGGGTCAGAGTCGGCTGTGCAGCCGGCAACCACGATGATCCGATAGTCGCGGTCGGCGGCTTCCCGGATGGTGGTGAGCACAGCACCGCTGGTGTGGCATCCGACGATGATCAGGGTTGTCACACCGTAGTTGGTCAGTTGTTCGTCGAGATCGCCCGTGGAGAAGACACCCAATCGGGTGGTGCGCAACTCGATATCCTCGGACCGCCGCGCCACCGCTGGGTGAAAATCGGCATCTGGAGTCCCGTTCTGCAGCCGATGTTCCTCCACCACGGTCGCGAACTCTTTGTTGGTCAACGGTGGGAACCGATAGTCCATTGGGTCGAAGGCTGTCCGGGCATGGACCGCGATGACGTCGTGGATGCGGGCGATATCCACGACCTTGTTGATCTTCGCGATGAGTTCGTCATGTTCTGGTACCGATGCGAGCATGCCCGGTTGGCACCCCAGGGCGAGTAGGGCGCATTCGCCGGGCGCGATTGGTCCGCCCGAGGATGGAGAGGTCGCCGACGGAGCGGACCGGGGCGCCGGGCGCGGAGCGCTGATGCTTATGCCTGCGGTGGGGGTGCGTGGGTGCGGGTTCACCCGGCCGGACCGGTTCACGGGCCAGCTGAGGGTGCGCCATACTGATTCGACAAGCACTGAAATATCCTCCAGTGAAGCAGTTTTGCTGCAGTGATCTTGTGATAGGGCTCTACGCGTGCGTGGAACGGGAGAACGACACCGGGACGGACACGGCACCCCACACCTGGCTCTGTACATACTTGACCTGTTCGCCGGGCGCGACGTGGAAGTCATCGAACGCCCGGAACACCTCCTCGATGGCCACCCGGAGCTCCAGTCGCGCCAGGTGCATGCCCAAGCACTTGTGAATACCGCTCCCGAAAGTCAAGTGGCGTACGTTGTTTCGGTCGAATTGGGGCTGATCGGGCTCGGAGAACTCGGCCGGGTCACGGTTAGCCGCGGGAAGCGCGAGCAGTACCCGCTCGCCGGCCTTTAGTGTCTGGCCAGCCACCGTGGTATCGGTCGCGACGGTACGTCCGGTCACCACTGGCGCGAACAGCCGCAACGCCTCCTCCACGACTTGTGCCGACGGAGACTTCCGCGCCTGCTCCTGCACCTCGGGATTCTCGGCGAAATAGGCCAGCGTCGTGGCCAGTGTCTTATAAGTGGTATCGAAGCCGGCACCGATGATGCTGAATCCGATTGCGGCGATTACGTCATCGGTCAGCTCCGCCACCTCGGGTTGCTTGGCAAGTAGGTGACTGAGCAGGTCGTCGCCGGGATTCTCGCGGAGCGGCGCGATGATGACGTCCTGGATAAACGCCATTGCCCCCTGCCATGCGTCGATCGCACCGCTGGTGTCCTGCCCGGCCTGGTCGACCATGTATCGGACTCCGTCGCGGATGACATCCATGTTCTGAGCCTGGACGCCGACGACCCGCAGAATCATCTCCATGGGGATCGGCAGAGCGAATTCGGTGGCCAGGTCGGCCGGCGAGGTCAGCGATGCCAGGACCTCGGCGGTCAGGTCCCGCAGAACCGGCTCGAAACCGGTGATACGCCGCGGTGTGAACCAGTCCCGCAACAGCGTCCGATAGAGACGGTGCTCGGGGTCCTCGAGCATCTGCGGTATTAGCGGATTGCCCGCGGTCATATCCGGAATGAGGGCTTCTCCGGAGGTGAATTCGTTGGGAGCCGAGGCGATCGCGTGAATCGATTCGTATTCTGTCGCGATCCAGAAACCGCCGTGACTGTCGGTCCACTGCATCGGATTCTCGCTGCGCAGGCCTCGGTACACATCGTGTATGCGGTGCGCGATACTCTGATCGTAGTGGTCGAAGTCAACGGTTGGACGCTGACCAGTGGCCGGTTGAACCATCATTTGTCACTCTTTCTGTCGCAAGCGCCCGACGTCGCGGGGCGGCCGGCAGTGCCTGATTCCAGCTTTGCTGACCGCAACTCCCTTGGGAAGAACCCTGCGTGGTGTTGGCACTACTCCGATGCACTCCGCGGCTCGGACGTGAATCGCCAACTTATGCGGGCATACTGGTGGCATCAGCGGGATGGGTTTCCGTAGACCGCGACGACCACGGTGCGATCCAAGGCGTTCTCCGACCAGACCCCGATATCGGTCTGCGCGCAATTGCTCATCACCGCGAAGTCCTCGGGATTCCAGTACCACATGTTGATGAGTTCCCTCGAACTGATCGCCAGCGCGGGGTTGATCGCCATCGTCTCCTGGGCGGACCCTGGGTATCCTGCGTCCGCCGCCCGCTGTTGAGCTGTGGAACCGTCGGATCCGATGTGGCCGAACAGTGACCGGTTGTCGCGGACGTCGAGCGCATGCCGTTGGGCAGCCTGCTGCAACCGGGCGTCGACTCGGAGCTTGGCACGACAGCCCGCCTTGTACTGCACGATGCTCACCATCTGCACCACCGACGAGTTGAGCCGGTTGTTGTCCGCGTGAGCGGCCGGATGAGCGGAGACGGCCACCGCCAGCGCGACGGCCGCCGCTGCAATTGCGGTCTTCATTTGGCCCCGTTTCTGTTTCAGATCGGCGTGAAGTCGGAGACCAGCCATCGTCCGTCGATCCGTTCAAGGGCGACCTTCACGCTGGATGCAGTATCGGTGGGAGGGTCATCGGCGATGACGGTGGTCTGATTGACGTAGACCAGCACCAGGGCATGCGTGCTGTCGGCCGACACCGAGGCTGCGGCGGGAACCGTTGCGGTGGAGAAGGTCTTCTTCTCTCGCGCACTGGGGATCACCACATCGTTGACCAGCGTGGTGAATGAGTCACGGAAATCGCCGGTGAGTTGGTCACGGACCGGCAGCAGATCCCCCTCGACGGTGTCAGAGGAGTAGCTCAGCATCGCGATGGTGGACTCGGTGGCGGCGCGGACCGCCTCCGGGCCTGCCATCAGTGCCTCACGCTGCTGGGCGTCGTGAAACTTGAGCCAACCCGCACCGCAGGTCAACATCAGTGCCGCGCACCCGACCGCCATCGCGGGCGCCGGGCGGCGGTCAGGGAACAAATTCCACATTGGACACCTTCGCCGTCGATCCGTCCTGTTGAACACCGATTCGCATGCGCCACTGGCGAGGCTGGGCCTCGGCGCCGTTGATCGAGGTCGTCACCGCCACCGTGACCAGGACATCGGCCTGATCGCCGCGGATCTGCTCAAGTCCCGCCTCCAAAACGGTGCCGCGAGTGCTGGACTGGGCCTTGGTCACCGCCTCGACGAAGGCCTCCGAACGCCGCTGGAAATCCTCAAGGAACGGCCCTGTCGAAGAAGCGGTGATGCGTGCCACGTCATCGTGCACGTGGGCTGCGTCGACGGTGGTCAGCATCTCCGAGCCCGCACGTGCGGCGGCCAGGAACGACTCCTGGCGGCGGAGCTCCTGTCCGCCTTCGTAGCCGCCGACAGCGAGGAATCCACACAGCGCCGCCAGTGCCAGGATGATCGCGGCGTACAGCAATCGGCTCGGCCGTGGCAGCCATCGGCGCGACCGCGGTGGTTCGTCATCGTCCTGGGTGGACGCCGTCTCCCGGCTATCGGGGGCAACCATCTGGCTCAACATGGCCCTGCACATCCGTCTCGTGGCTGAAAAATCGTATCGTCATTGTCGGCCGGGGTACCGTCTTGCGGTCAAGTCCGCCCACTTCAAATGGTGCGAGCACAGCGCGTGGACTCAATCGTGTTCTGCACCATATGAAATCGCCGCCGTTGCTGAGTTGCAGCGGCACCTGTTGCACTCAGGTGACAGCGGTGCCACCTCGCACCGCGATACCGAGAGCAGGTGCAGTGGTCAGCGTCGACTTGATCGCCAAACCCATGCGAGGTATCGGCGGTTTCATATCCATGGTGATCGACACCGCGATGCTGTTGCCACGTCCGCCGTTCGCGTGGCGCGAGTGCATCTTTCAGATGTGGTTCGTGGCGCGGGTGTCCATCGTGCCGACGGTGATGCTGTCCATCCCGTTTACCGTGCTGTCGGTCTTCATCTTCAACATCCTGCTCGTCGAATTCGGGGCCGCGGACTTCTCGGGTGCCACCGCGGCATTCGGGGCCGTGACCCAGATCGGGCCACTGGTAACAGTCCTCGTCGTCGCCGGTGCTGCCGCCACGGCGATGTGCGCCGATCTGGGCGCACGCACGATCCGCGACGAGCTCGACGCCATGCGAGTGATGGGCATCGATCCGCTCCAGGCGCTGGTGGTCCCCCGTGTGGTGGCCACCGTGATCGTCGCGTTGCTGCTGAACTCGGTCGTCTGCGTCGTGGGCGTCCTCGGTGGGTTCTTCTTCTCGGTGTTCGTCCAGCACGTGACACCCGGCGCGTTCGTTGCCGGGATGACGCTGTTCACCGGAGGCGCGGAGATCCTGATCTCATTGATCAAGGCGGCACTGTTCGGTCTGGTGGCAGCCCTGGTGGGTTGCTACAAGGGCATCTCGGTCGGGGGCGGCCCGGCCGGCGTCGGCAATGCCGTCAACGAAACGGTGGTGTTCTCCTTCATGGCGCTCTTCGTGATCAATGTGTTGGTCACGGCCGTCGGCGTGCAGGCGACGATGTGACCGGCAGCGCCCCGAGCACCCTGCGACCCCGGCTGCGACGCATGGCGCACACCATCGGTGACGGCTGGAACAAGTTGGGCCAACAGACCCAGTTCTACGGGCAGACCGTACGCTCTGTCGGCGACGCCGTGGTGCACTATCGCGCCGAGGTTGCCGTCCAAGTTGCCCAGATGAGCTTGGGTGCAGGAGCATTGGCGGTGGTGGGCGGGACGATCGTCATCGTCGCGTTCCTGACCATGTCGGCGGGTGCGCTGATCGCGGTGCAGGGCTACAACACGCTGGCCGGTGTCGGAGTGGAGGCCCTGACAGGCTTCACCTCGGCTTACCTCAACGTCCGGATCATCGGCCCGTTGACAACGGGTATCGGCCTGGCCGCCACCATCGGTGCCGGCGCGACCGCGCAACTGGGCGCCATGCGCATTTCCGAGGAGATCGATGCGCTCGAGGTCATGGGGGTGCGGTCGATCTCCTACCTTGCCTCGACCCGACTGCTGGCCGGTGCCATCGTCGTGGTCCCGCTGTACTGCGTGGCCGTGCTGATGTCGTTCGTATCGGCACGGGTGGGTACGACGGTCGTCTACGGGCAGTCCACGGGCGTCTACGACCACTACTTCAAGACCTTTCTCAACCCTGCGGATCTGGTGTGGTCCTTCGTGCAGGCGGTGGCAATGGCGTTGGCAGTCATGGTCATCCACACCTACTACGGGTACACCGCCAGCGGTGGTCCTGCGGGGGTCGGGGAGGCGGTCGGCCGCGCGGTCCGGACCTCGCTGATCGTCGTCGTCTTCGTCACCCTGGTGATCTCGCTGTCCGTATACGGCCGTTCCGGCAACTTCAACCTGTCTGGATGATCGCATGCAACCGGTGAAACACTCACGAATCCGTCCGGCCTGGTCGGCCGCCCTACTGGTGGCCACCGTGCTGGTGACAGCTGCTGTGACCGCCGCGCTGTTCAACGGCTGGTTCCGCTCCTACCTGCCGGTGACGCTCACTGCCGACCGATCCGGACTGGTGATGGAACCCGGCGGCAAGGTGAAGATGCGCGGACTTGCCGTCGGCCATGTCACCGACGTCACGCCCGCCGCCGGCGGGACCGCCACCATGACATTGGCGATCGACCCGGAGTACGTCAGATACATCCCGGCCAACGTGGCCGCGCAGATCAACGCGACGACGGCATTCGGTGCCAAGTATGTGGACCTGATCTACCCCAGTGACCCGAGTCCCGAGCGCATCACCGCACAACAGACCCTCCGGTCGAGCGACACGACCAGTGAGGTCAACACGGTGTTCGAGAACATCGTGGGGTTACTGGACAAGGTTGATCCGGCGAAGCTGAACGCGACCCTGAGCGCCATCGCCGAGGGTGTGCGCGGTCAGGGCGAAGCCATCGGCCGGGCCACCACCGATGCCAACGAGGTGCTGCTGGCGATCAACCCGCGCAGCGAGACCATCCGCACCGACCTGCGTGCGTTGCGTGACTTCAGCAATACCTACGGTGCGGCCGCGGGCGATCTGCTGACGGTGCTTGATTCCCTGAGCACGACCTCTGCGACCGTGTCCGATCGCGCCGACGATATCGATGCACTGCTGGTGAACGTCATCGGATTTGGTGACAGCGGAACACAATTGCTCGGTGCGGCCAAGGACGATCTGGTGCGCACCGTGCATGCCCTGCAACCCACGACGTCGATGCTCTTCGAACACCATCCCGCGCTGACCTGCACGCTGCTGGGCGCCCAGTGGTTCATCGACAACGGTGGGGCCCAGGCCGAGGGCGGTAACGGGTACTCGATCGTCCTGGATGCCTCACTGGCCTGGGGCCAGGACCCCTACGGATATCCCGAGAACCTGCCCATCGTGGGGGCCAAGGGCGGACCCGGCGGCAAGCCCGGATGTGGGTCGCTGCCCGACCCGAGTAAGCAGTTCCCGGTGCGGCAGCTGGTGACCAACACCGGTTGGGGCACCGGAAACGACATCCGGGTCAATCCGGGCATCGGATTTCCCGGCTGGGCCAACTACTTCCCGGTCACCCGCGCCGTTCCAGAACCGCCGAGTGTGCGCAATCTGGACGGTCCGGCACCTGCACCGGTTCCCTATCCGGGCGGACCGCCCCATGGCGCGCCGCAATACGCACCAGACGGCAGCCCCCTGTATCCCGGCCTGCCACCGGCCCCACCGCCGGGGGCACCGCGCGCACCGGGACCCACGCCAGGATCCGAGGCGTTCGAGGCGCCGTTCCCCATGGCCACGCCGCCGACCCCGCAGCCGGCTCGACCCACCATGCCGACAGGAGCGTCATCGCCGTGAAGTCACAGTTGGGGGGCGTCCTGTGGCGCCTGAGCATCTTCTTGACCGTCTGTATCACGGGTCTGTTCGTTCTGGTGGCGGTGTTCGCGCAGGTGCGATTCCAGCCCCATCAGAGCTACCGGGCACTGTTCGGCAACGTCGGTGGACTCAAAAGTGGCGACTTCGTCAGGATCGCCGGTGTCGAGGTCGGTAAGGTCGGTCGGCTCACGATCGGCCGGGACAGCACGGTGGACGTCGAATTCGAGGTTGACGACTCCGTGCAGCTGACTCAGAGCAGCCGTGCGGTCATCCGTTTCGACAACCTCTACGGCGACCGCTACCTGGCACTGGAAGCCGGCGCCGGCGGCGGCGCGCCGCTGGAACCAGGTGGCATCATCCCGGTGGCCAACACCGCACCCGCACTGGATCTCGACACCCTGATCGGCGGATTCCGCCCGCTGTTTCGGGCGCTGGACCCCGACCAGATCAACGCTCTGTCCGGACAACTCATCCAGGCTTTCCAGGGCCAGGGCCGCACCATCGGCTCGCTGCTGGGCCACACCGCCATGTTCACCGATGCGTTGGCAGACCGGGATGCCTTGATCGGGGATCTGATCACCAATCTCGATGTCGTGCTCGGTGCGATCGGTGACAATGACGCCGACTTCGGCCATGCGATCGGCCGGCTGGACGAACTGACCGCAGCCTTGGCCGAGCGCAAGGATGGGATCGCCGATGCCACGGCGAACCTCGACAGCACAGCCCGCGAAGTCGCCGATCTACTCGCACAGTCGCGCCCGGCGATCCAGAAGGTGCGCCAGGAGACCGATCGGGTGGCGACCATCGTGCTGAACAATCATGAGTACTTCGACGACCTGCTCAACACCCTGCCCGATGCCTATCGAATGCTGGGTAGGCAAGGCCTGTACGGGGATTGGTTCGCCTTCTACATCTGCGAGGCAATCATCAAGGTCAACGGCAAGGGCGGTCAGCCCGTCTACATCAAGGCCGCGGGCCAGACGTCGGGCAGGTGCACGCCGAAATGAAGCCGATGTCAGAACGCAACCCGGTCAAGGTGGGGGCGGCCGGATCGGTGGTCATCGCCGCCGCCATCGTCGGCGCGCTGAACTACGACATGATCCCGTTTCTCAGCGGTGGCCACACCTACACCGCCCAGTTTGCCGATGCGGCCGGACTGCGACCGGATTCACCGGTGGAGGTGGCCGGCCTGCGGGTTGGACAGGTGTCCTCCATCGCGCTGGACGGCGATCGGGTCGTCGTGACCTTCGACATCGATAGCAACGTCTTCGTCGGGGACCGTTCCGAGGCCGCCATCAAGACCAAAACCGTGCTGGGCGCCAAGGTGATCGAGGTGACACCGCGCGGTGATGCTGCATTGGAGCAGACCATCCCGCTGGAGCAGACCACATCGCCCTATCAGTTGGCTGATGCGCTGGGCGACCTTTCGGCAACCATCAACGGTCTGGATACCGGTCAGCTGTCGACCTCCCTGCAGACACTCGCAGAGACGTTCGCCGATACACCTCCGGAGTTGCGCTCTGCGGTGGACGGAGTCTCCCGGCTGTCGGGAACCTTGGCCGAACGCGACACGCAACTGCGGTCACTGCTGTCCGATGTGGGCAAGGTGTCCACCGTACTGGGTCAGCGGAGCAGCCAGATCGTCGACCTGGTCACCAATTCCAACGCGTTGCTCGCACAGATCCGGACCCAGAGTGCGGCACTGGATTCCATCTCCTCGAGCATCGTCGCGGTCAGCGGGCAGGTGCGCGCCTTCATTGCGGAGAACCGCGAGTCGTTCAGACCGACACTGGACCGACTCAACGGGGTGCTGGCCATCATCGACAACCGCAGGGAACGCCTGCAGGACGCTGTCAAACGCCTCAACTCCTATGCGATGGCGCTCGGCGAGTCGGTGTCCTCGGGCCCATTCTTCAAGGGATTCGTCGTCAATCTGCCGCCCGGGCAGTATATTCAGCCATTCATCGACGCGGCGTTCTCCGACCTCGGGCTGGATCCCAACGTACTGGCGCCCTCCCAGCTCACCGATCCGCCGGTGGGACAGCCGGGCACGCCGGCATTGCCGGTGCCCTTCCCGCGTACCGGGCAGGGCGGTACTCCACGGATGACGTTGCCCGACGCGATCACCGGCAATCCGGGCGACCCGGGGTGCGGACCGCCGGGCCTGCCACTGCCCGGGCCCACCGGGTGCTACCCGTATCGGGAACCGATCCCGGCGCCCGCCCCCGGCGGACCACCGCCCGGACCGCCGGACCCTGGGGCCACCTCGCCGATCCCGCCCACCCACGGACCGGTATTCGTCCCGGCCCCCGGTGAGCCCCCTGCGGGCGGGGTACCGGATACGGACGGAGGACGATGAGGACATCCAAGGCCGGGCGGCTGGCCGCGGTCATCGGACTGGTGGCCGTACTGGCCTGTGGCGCTGCCGCGCTGCGGTTCTGGGAATCGGCCGGGCGCACGCACATCACCGCCTTTTTCGCCAACAGCACCGGCATCTTCCCGGGTGACGATGTGCGGATCCTCGGGGTGCGCGTCGGTGAGATCGCGACGATAGAGGCGCAACCCGACCGGGTGCAGATCACCATGTGGGTCGATGACAGCTACCAGGTGCCTGCCGATGCCAAGGCGGTGATCCTGTCGCCCTCGCTGATCTCGGCCCGGGCGGTGCAGCTCGTCCCAGCGTACACCGGCGGACCGGAACTGGCCGAAGACGCCGTGATACCGATCGACCGTACCGCGGTCCCGGTCGAATGGGATGACCTGCGTGAGCAGTTGGGCAAGTTGGCCGAGGCGCTACAGCCCACCGAGCCGGGTGGGGTGAGCACGCTCGGCGCCTACGTGAACGCGGCGGCGGACAATCTGCGCGGGCAAGGAGACAACATCCACACGGCGATCAAGCGCCTCTCGACGACCATGTCCGCACTCGGCGATCACAGCGAGGATATCTTCGCGACGGCCCGCAACCTGGCGCTGGTGGTGTCGGCGCTGCAGGACAGCAAGGACGTGATGCGCCAGCTGAACCGCAACCTGGCCGCCACCACGGAGCTGCTCGACAACCAGCCCCAGGAGATCGGAACGGCCATCGACGAGCTCAGTGCGGTCGTCGGTGAAGTGACGAGCTTCACCGCGGACAATCGCGAGACGATAGGGGTGACGGCAGACAAGCTGGCCTCGATCAGCACCGCGCTGCAGGAGAGCCACGATGACCTGGAGCAGACGCTGCACGTCGCACCGACCGAACTGGCCAACTTCGTCAATATCTATCCGCCCGCCATCGGCGGTTTCGCTGGTGCGTTCAGTCTCAACAACTTTGCCAATCCCATCCAATTCCTCTGTGGTGCCATCCAAGCCGCGTCCCGGCTGAATGCCGAACAGTCGGCCAAGCTCTGTGTTCAGTATCTGGCGCCGATTGTGAAGAACCGGCAGATGAACTTCCCGCCGCTGGGCGTGAACCCGGTCGTCGGCGCCTATGCCCGCCCGAACGAGATCACCTACAGCGAGGACTGGATGCGCCCGGACTATGTGCCCCCGCCAACGACGCCGGCTGCAGATCCCGCTCCGGCGCCGTTACCCGCCGAGCAGGCACCGCAGGATCTGCACGACATGTTGATACCGCCGGGGCCGGGCTCATGAACCGCCGACACGGAAGGTCCATCCTGGCAGGACTGGTGGCGACAGTGTCGCTGACGGCCGGGTGCGGCTGGCAAGGTGCGAACTCGCTGCCGCTGCCCGGTACCGAGGGGAGCGGACCGGGGGCTTACACCATCACCGCCCAACTCCCCGATGTCGGTAACATCCAACAAAATTCGCGCGTACGAGTCGGCGATGTCACGGTCGGGGCCGTCACCGCGATCGAGCGCCAAGGTTGGCACGCGTTGCTGACGATGCGACTCAACGCTGATGTCGACCTGCCGGCAAACTCCACCGCGACGATAGGCCAGACCAGCCTGCTGGGCTCACTGCACGTCGAACTGGCCGCGCCGGTCGCCGTCGCCGCCGAGGGACGCCTGCACGAGGGCTCGTTGATTCCGCTGTCCGCGGGCGGGAGCTACCCGACCACCGAGCAGACCCTTGCTGCACTGTCGTTGGTGCTCAACGGTGGCGGCCTCGGCCAGGTCCACGACATCACCCAATCGTTGAGTACCGCTTTCGACGGCCGAGCGGGTGACCTGGGCAGCCTCGTCGAACAGGTCGACGTATTCGTCGCCGATGTCGAGAACCAGACCCGGGACATCATCGACGCCGCCGACAGTGTCAACCGGCTCGTCGCACAGTTCGCGGCACGGACACCGGTCCTCGACCGGGCCCTCGACACGATTCCCAGAGCGCTGCAGGTGCTGGCGGATCGCCGTAGCGAGCTGGCACTGGCACTGGACAAGCTCGGTCAGTTCGGTGCGCTCACCGCCGAGACGGTGAGCAAGACCAAGGAGGACCTCATCACCGAGCTCAACGATCTCGGTCCGGTATTGGAGTCCCTGGCCAATGCGGGTCCGGCGATGGTGACCTCGCTGAGCTACCTGACGACCTTCCCGTTCGTCAAGGAGAACATCGGCAACTATTTCCGCGGTGATTACGTCAACCTCACCGGAGTCTTCGATCTCACCCTGAGCCGGCTCGACGCGGGCTTTCTCACCGGGACCAGATTCGAAGGCAGCCTGACCGAACTGGAAATGCAATGGGGTCGCACGATCGGGCAGATGCCCAGCCCGTATACCGGTGGAAACCCCTTGAGCGCACCGTATATCGCCGACCAGGGACGTTGAGATGAGACTGAACAAACGGATCAGGGTGCAGCTCGCCGTGTTTGCCGTGGTGTCGCTGGTGGCGGCATTGGTGATGAGCATCGGATTCATGGAGGTGCCGGCCCGGGTCTTCGGCATCGGCCAGTACCGAGTCACCATCGCCCTGCCCAGCACAGGCGGACTGTATCCGTCGGGCAATGTCACCTACCGGGGGCTGGGGGTGGGGCGGGTGGTCGACGTGCGGATGACCGACACCGGTATCGAAGCCGACCTGTCACTGAACTCCGATGTGTCGATCCCCGCCGAGGTGACCGCACGCGTACACAGCCGGTCGGCGATCGGCGAACAGTACGTCGAACTCACCCCGCTCGCCGATGCGCGCGGCGTCGCGTTGCGTGATGGCGACGTCATCGGTATCGACCGCACTGGAGTGCCCGTCGACATCGATACCATTCTCGACGAGACCAACCGCGGCTTGAGCGCCATTCCCGCGGACAACCTTCGTACCGTCATCGATGAGAGTGCGACCGCGTTCGGCGGTCTGGGACCGGACTTGGCCCGGCTGGTCCGGGCATCCACGAAGTTGGCCTCTGGCGCCAAGGCGGATCTGCGGGCGCTCACCACCCTGATCGACGAATCGGCCCCCGTGCTGGACACCCAGAGTGACACCGCCGGCGAGATCAGAGCCTGGGCGTCGCAGTTGGCCGGGATCACCGGTCAGCTGGCCCAGCGGGACACCGCGGTACGCAGGCTGATCGGGGACGGTGCCGCGACGGCGGGGGAAGTTCGCCAATTGTTCGAGCGGCTGCAGCCGTCCTTGCCGATCATGCTCGCCAACCTCGCCGGGGTGGCCGAGCTGGCTGTCACCTACCAGGCCGGAGTGCGGCAGGTCCTGGTGCTGGTTCCCCAGGCCATTGCCGTTTTGGGCAGTTCGCTGGTGCCCGGTATGGGAGTGATGAGCGCCTACAAGGGACCGTTTGTCACCTTCGATCTGAACCTGAACGTGCCACCGCCCTGCCTGACCGGCTTTCTTCCACCCAGCCAACAACGTTCACCGGCGTTCGAGGACTATCCGGACCGGCCCGCCGGTGATCTGTACTGCCGGGTGCCACAGGATTCCCCCTTCAATGTGCGTGGCGCGCGCAACCTCCCGTGTGTCAACAAGCCGGGCAAACGCGCACCGACGGCACGGATGTGCAACAGCGACGAAGAGTATGTCCCGCTCAACGACGGGTTCAACTGGAAGGGAGACCCCAACGCCACCATGTCGGGTCAGGGAATCCCGCAGGTCGACACCGCCGCACCGGCACCGGCTACGCCACCGGAATCAACACCCCAGGCCGCGCCAGCCTCTCTGACGCCGCCCGCGACGAGCCAAACTGACGATGTCCCAATAGCATTCGCGTCCTACAATCCGGCTGACGGATCCTATGTGGGCCCCGACGGCAACGTCTACGCACTGACCAATCTCGCCGAACACCGTCCCGAGCAGACCTGGCAGTCGATGCTGGCCGCCGAAGGCTGACCACATATCGGACGACACAATGGACGCTGAAAACCGTCTTCGTCGGTGTTAGCGGCAATGCTAGCAACGAGCTATCCCTTGTTCCGGCGGTCGGTGGATGCCTAGGGTTTGCTGCGTACGGACATCATTCACTCGGCCTTGAGCTTGGGAGGTGCGGTGGTAGGCGCAGAGCAGACCATGATTCGATCACTGCAGCGCGGTCTGCGCATCATCAACGTGGTGGCCGCGCACGGTCCGCTGCACGCAAAGCCCGTCGCACGTCAGGTAGGGGTTCCCCTTCCGACGGCCTACCACCTGTTGCGAACGCTGGTCCACGACGGCTATCTGATCCGGTTGGACGACGGCTCCTATGTGCTGGGTGGGCGGTTGGACTGGACCGGTTTCGCCACGGCCCCTGCGGAGTCGCGGTCGTTGGCCTCCGTCAACGAGGCGGGCTGATCCCGTGGATGCGTCGGCCCCGACCCTGATCCAGAGCTTGCAGCGGGGGATGAGGCTCGTCGACATCGTGGCCGAGCGGGGTCCCGTGACGGCCAAATCCCTCAGTGACTCAACCGGGATCGTGGTGGCCACGGTCTATCGTCTGGCGCAGACCCTGGTATACGAGGGATATCTTGCCCGCACGCGGGATGGTCGGTACGTGCTGGGTTCGCAGTTCGCCAGTGTCGCAGAATTGGAAGGCCGTGCTCGGGATTATCGGCTGGTTCGCGAAGCGATGGCGCGTCTGGCGGCCGCCACGCGATCGCATGTCATGATCGGTGGCCTGCTACACGGCGAAGTCGAAGTCTGGAGCATGGCCGAACATCCGGCGGCCCCGCAAATCGACTGTTGGCCGGGAGTGCACCTTCCCGGCCATGCCACCGCGATCGGTAAGAGCATCTTGGCGCACGCCGGAACGGCCCAGCGTGAAACGTATCTGACCCAACATCCGTTGCGCAGCTACACATGTCACACCATCGAGACCAGCTCGCGGCTTGGGCCTCATTTGGTGGCCCGCCCGTTGTCGATCAGTGACCAGGAGTTCCGCTACGGGGTCACCTGTCTTGCTGCACCGCTGGCCGATGCGAGCATGCCCGCCGCGCTGGGGCTTGCCACCCGTTCGGGCCGTTCGGTGCGCGCCCAGGACGAGATTGAGGAGCACCTGCTCGCGGCGGCGACGAAGATCTCGAAGCTGTTGTTGCACAATAAGTTAACCCGTACCCGGGTCGTCGCTTAGCGCATGCTTGAGGGGTGCCTTCCGTACCCCCGTCGAACCTTTTGCCGGCCGCCGACCGGCGGTATAACTGAGGCTGTCGAACCTCTGTGCATCTCACAAATATCGCGAAAGATATTCTATGACTCCGCTTTCCGATGAAGAACGAGCGACGCTCAGCTCTTCGGTCCGTGCTGCGTGTACGCGCCTGCTGCCCGAGCACCGACTGCGCGCCGTCGCCTACGAGGGACCCGTGGGCGATCGCGGTTTCGACCGTCAGCTCTGGGAAGTCCTGTGCGGCCAGGTCGGCGTAGCCGCGATCGATATTGCTGACGGTGGCCAGACCGATGATTGCCCGATTGCGGCGCATGCCGTGATCGCTCACGAGGTCGGGCGGGCACTGGCGCCGGTGCCCTTCCTGTCCTCGGCCATTCTGGCCACCCGCCTGCTCACCGCGACCGACGGGGCCATTGACCTCGTGGAGGGCCTGGCTGCCGGCGAGAGCACCGCCGCGGCGGCCGTGCCCACCAAGGACGGCGGCGTCGAGGAGGCCGAATTACCTGTGTCGTCCGACGACGCTGGACAGTGCCGGCTCTCGGGGGCGGTACGCCACGTCCTGGGCGCGGCGGGCGCCGAGCACATCGTGGTTCTCGCCACGCAGAACGGTCGCCCGCAGCTGTACCTCGTCGACCGCGATCAGTCCGGTGTCACGATCACTGTCGAACCCGTACTGGATGCGACCCGGCCGATGGCGACGGTTGCCCTGGACGGCGCGGCGGCCAGGTGCCTGCCTGCTGATCGCCCGGCAGAGGAGATCGTCGCCGATAGCCTGCGGTACGCCCTCGCTGTCCTGACCGCCGAGCAGGTGGGCGCCGCCGAGCGGGTTCTGGAGATGGCGGTCGAATACGCCAGGGTGCGCAGACAGTTCGACCGGCCGATCGGTTCCTTCCAGGTCATCAAACACAGGTGCGCGGACATGCTGGTGGAGCTGGAGATGGCACGGTCGGCGTCATTGGCTGCGGTCGAAGCCGTCGAGGCCGCCGACCCCGACGCGCCCTGGCTGGTCAGCATGGCCAAAGCGGTGTGCTCGGAAAGCCTGCGCGGAGCAGCGCACGCCAACCTGCAGATTCACGGTGGCATCGGCTTCACCTGGGAGCATGCCGTGGGTCTGTACGTCAAACGGGCCCGCACCGACGAGGTGTTGTTCGGGTCACCGGCGGCCCACTGGACCGTGCTGGAGCGATCAGCCGCGCTGATCGGGGTGGCATCGTGACGGGCGATCTCGACACCGCTTCCCCGACCCTCACCCGTGCAGAACTGCGCGCCTTCCTGGCCGGTGCGCCCAAACCGGCAGGACTGCGCAACTACGGGCCCACGCCCACCGCGGCCGATGTCGAGCCGGGTTCGGCGTGGCACCGCTTCCTGGCCCAGCACGGCTACACCTGCCTGCACTGGCCGACCGAGCACGGCGGGCGGGACGCGTCGGTGGCATTCCAGGCGATGTTCGCCGAGGAATGCGCGCACGCCGAGGTTCCCCGGCAGTTCAGCCTCTTCGGGCCCGATCTGGTCGGGCCGGTGCTCATCCGCTACGGCAGCGATGCGCAGAAGGCACGACACCTCGAACCCATCCGGACCGGCGGGCATATCTGGTGCCAACTGTTCTCCGAGCCCGAGGCGGGTTCTGATCTGGCATCGTTGCGCACCCGCGCTCAGCCCACCGAGACGGGCTGGCTGGTCGACGGGCAAAAGGTGTGGAGCTCCGGTGCTGCGGACGCGGATTTCGGAATTCTACTGGCCCGCACGGGATCCGATAAGCATGGTGGACTGTCGATGTTCATCGTCGAGATGCGGACACCGGGCATCACGGTGCGCCCGCTGCGTCAGATCGACGGGGAATCGAAGTTCAACGAGGTATTCCTCGATGGTGTCGAAATCCCGGGGGACGCCCTGGTAGGCCGGGTGGGTCAGGGCTGGGAACTGGCGCTGGCGATGCTCGGGCGGGAGCGGCTGACCCTGGGCACCCATGCGGTGGCGATGTTCCGCCGCCATGACGCCCTGGTCGCGGCGGCGCGTAGCCGCGGTGTGCTGGACCCGGTGCTGGGCCGGGCGTTGACGAGGCTGTGGGCCAGGACGTGGCTGTTGCGCCACACCTGGCAACGAGCCGTGGCTGGCGGAGATGTCACCTCACCGGAGTTCTCGGTGCTCAAACTGGTTGCCTCCGAGACCGATCGCGACCTGTCCGACCTGGCCACCGATGCGCTTGGCATCGATGCATGTGTCGATCCAGAGCTCGATGAACTGGTGCGGCACATGCTCGTCGGGCGTGCCCAGACGATACTGGGCGGCACCAGCGAGATTCAGCGCAACATTCTTGCCGAGCGGCTTCTGAAGCTGCCCCGGGAACCGCATTGACCACCTTGACTCTGGCGCAGGTGTTCCGGGCGAGGCTGCGCCCGGGGATGACGGTGGCCCTCGGCGACGGGGTCGGGGTACCGGGACGACTGCCCGATGGCACCTCGGTATGCGAGGCGCTGTGCAGTGCGGCAGCCGAGATCGGGGGGATCCGGCTGGTCGTCGGTTGGCTGCCCGAACCCGCCGACGGTCTGGACGCGAAGGCCTTCGACGAGCTGGTCGTGCTGATGCCCGGCGCCGGAGCACGGGCGTTGATGCACAGTGCCACAACACGATTCGTTCCGGCGCGGTTCTCGGCGTGGCCGGCTCTGTTGGCCGACCGGCTGCGGCCGCAGCTGCTGATCACTCGCCTCGTCGAACGCGCGGGCGCACTGCACTTCGGCAGTGAGGTGTCCTATCAGCGCGCGCTGGTCGAGTCCGGGGTGCCGGTGCTGGCGGTCGTCGACGACGCCACCCCGATGGCCTCGGCCGAGCCACCCCTGAGCCCGGCCCAGGTCGAGATCGTCGCCCGCAGCTGTGCCGGGCCGGTCAGCCACCACCGGGAACCGGAGCCGCTGCACGATGCGCTCGCCGATGCGGTACTGCGATTCATTCCGGCGGGCTCCCGGATCCAGTACGGACCTGGGCAACTTGGTACCGCGCTGCTGCGCCGGGCGACGGTGCCGCTGCATGTGGACACCGGCCTCCTCACCGATGCGGTGATCGATCTGGAGCGCCACGGGCTGCTCTGCGGCAACCCTTCGGCGACCTATTTGACCGGGACACAGGAAATCTACGAGTGGGCGGACGGGCGGCCGATACTGCGCGGGGTGCAGCACACCCACGATCTGACCCGGCTGTCACGGGGTATCCCGTTGATGGCCGTCAACACCGCCGTCGAGATCGACCCGGTGGGACAGGTGAACGTCGAGGGACGGGGCGACAAGGTCATCGGCGGCATCGGCGGGCATCCGGACTTCTGCGCCGCCGCCCGCATGCATCCGCAGGGTCTGTCGATCATCGCGACCCCCTCGACGGTGAACGGTCACAGTCCGCTGGTGGAGCAACTCAGCAGGCCGGTGTCCACACCGGCCGGCGATGTGGACCTCATTGTGACCGAAAACGGCCACGCAGACCTGCGCGACGCCGATTGGCCGTTGCGGCGCAGAAGGATAGCCGAGTTGTTCGGCCTCTGATCGAGAAGGGATCGGGTATGTCAGCACTGGACGGTCAGGTGGTTCTGGTCACCGGAGGAGGTCGGGGTATCGGACGTGCACACTGCCTCGAGCTTGCGGCGCGTGGCGCCGCGGTCGTGGTCAACGATCCGGGCGTGGACCGAGACGGCAGCGGCGGTGGGGTGGGACCTGCCGAAGCCGTCGTCGCCGAGATCACCGACGCGGGCGGAGTAGCGTTGGCGCACACCGGATCGGTCACCGACTGGGAAGACGCCCGCGACATGGTCGGTCGGGCGGTGTCTGTGTTCGGAACGCTGACCGGCGTGGTGAACAACGCGGGGATTCTGCGCGACGAGGTGATCACCAGCGCAACGGAACAGGCCTGGGACGCGGTCGTCGATGTCCATCTGAAGGGAACCTTCGCGGTGACCAAACACGCGTGTGACTACTGGCGCTCGATGGCCAGGAGCGGACACGCCGTGGACGCCCACATCGTCAACACCGTGTCGGGCGCTGGCCTGTGGGGCAATCCCGGCCAGGCCGCCTACAGCGCGGCCAAGGCGGGTATCGGGGCGCTCACCTTGGTCACTGCGCTGGAGATGGCACGCTACGGGGTCGCGGTCAACGCGATCTCCCCGTTGGCAGTCACCCGAATGAGCGCATCCTTCTTTGGTGAGGAGCGGGCCGCCGATCCCGAACTCGACCCGGCGTGCATCTCGGCTGTGGTGGCCTGGCTGCAATCCCCGCAGGCGTCATGGCTGACCGGGCAGATAGTGCGGATCGACGGCCGCCGACTGATCCGCATCGAAGGGTTCACCGAGGCGCCGCACCACTATGTGGCGCGCAACGGCGAACGCCTGGAATTCGACGAACTGCAACAGGCGGCGCGCTGGCTGTGGGGCACCGCGCCACGCGGACTCGCCGGCCCGCTACCGGTGCGCTCATGAGCACCGATGCCATGGCCTCGGTGAACGGATTCTTCGCCGACCTGACCGCCAATAGCGCCGAACTGGCGGCGATGAGGCGCGGCATCCGGGAGTTTCTGCGCGCCGATCGAGATGCGCACGGCTGGACTCCCCGGGTCGACTCGTGGTTGTCCTGCTGGGACGAAGGATTCAGCGAACGCCTCGGCGCCGCGGGCTTCCTGGGCATCACCACGCCACGCGAGTACGGCGGGGCGGGCCTCGGCCATCTGCACCGCTACGTGGTCACCGAGGAACTCTTGGCGCACGGCGCGCCGGTGGCCGCGCACTGGATCGCCGATCGCCAGGTCGCGCCCGCACTGCTCACCTACGGCACGGAGGAGCAGCGTCGCCGCATCCTGCCACGTATCGCTGCGGGCCGTTTCTACTCGGCGATCGGTATGAGCGAACACGGTGCCGGCTCGGATCTGGCGGCGGTCAGCACCCGTGCGACCAGAGCAGCGGGCGGCTGGAAGCTGTCGGGAACCAAGGTGTGGACCAGCGGAGCCCACCACTCACATCAGATCGTGGTGCTCGCCCGCACCAGTGCGGTTGATCCCGAACAGCGGCACGCCGGGCTGAGCCAGTTCCTGGTGCCCCGCGACGCGCCCGGTGTGACCATCAGTGCCATCGAATTGATGTCCGGTGAGCACCATTTCAACGAGGTACTGCTCGACGATGTCGAGATCGCCGAGTCCGACGTGCTCGGTGAGATCGGAAACGGTTGGCATCAGGTCACGTCCGAGTTGTCGTTCGAGCGCAGCGGACCCGAACGCATATTGACCACGATGCCGCTGATCTCGGCGGCGCTGGCGCGGTTGGCCGCGCAGGACGATACCGATGATGCGATGTTGGCCGATGTCGGCCACCTGGTCGCCCGGTTGACATCGTTGCGGCAACTGTCGGTGGCGGTGGCCAGGGCATTGGTGGCCGGGCAGCCGGCCGCCAACCAGGCCGCGTTGGTCAAGGATCTGGGCACTCGATTCGAGCAGGAGTCGGTCGACATCGTCGCCGACCTGCTGGAGCGCGTACCGGCCGACCCAGGACTTCAGGCAATGGTGAACATTGCGTGGTTGCACCGGCCGCTGTTCACACTGCGGGGCGGCACCAACGAGGTGTTGCGCGGTGTGGTGGCGCGGGGGATGGGATTACGATGACGAACTTCGATTCCGTGCTGGCCCATGGTGTCTTCGGCGCCGCGTCTGGGGCCGGTGAATTCGATGCGCTCGCCGAACTGGCCGACGATCTCGGTCGACGCTCCTCCGACGCCCGCCTCGGGTGCCGGCGACGGCCCGACACCTTCGACGAGCAACTCTGGGATGGGTTGGTTGCGAGCGGACTGGACCGGCTCACCAGCGATGCCGACAACGAAGCGGGACCCGCCGAGCTCGCGGTGGTGCTGTACTGGTTGGCGCGCAGCAGCGCCGCGGTTCCGGTCGCCGAGACGGACCTGGTGGCGGCCTGGCTGATGCAACGCGCCGATATCGCGGTGCCGACAGACGGGCCGCTTACGGCCGGACGGGCCGTGGGGACGGCACTGGGAGGGCTGGTCACCGGTGTGGCGGGCGCGGTCCCGTGGGCGCGTTCGGCCGGCCGAGTGGTACTGGTCGAGGTGCGCGGGCCCGGTGCCGACGACGGGACCCTCCACGTCGCGCTGGCCGATCCCGCCGACACGGTGATCAACCACGGTATGAATCTGGCCGGTGAACCGCGTGACGAGATCGCCTTCGCGATCGCCGGTGACACGTTGCGTCCCGTTGACCCGGCCGTCGCCGAGGAATACGAATGCCGTGGGGCGTGGGCCCGGTGCGTCCAGTTGATCGGTGCGCTCGATGCCGCGGCGGAGTCCTCGGTACGGCACTGTCGCGAGCGGGTGCAGTTCGGCCGGCCGTTGAGCAAACTGCAGAGTGTGCAGCATGCGCTGGCAGTCATGGCGGGTGATATCGAGCGCGCGCGTGCCGCAGTGACATTGGCAGTCGCCGCCGCGACCGATCTCGGGTTCGGGGACGGTCGCACCGAGTACGCAGTTTCGGTGGCCAGGACGGTGCTGGGCCCGGTGGTCGGTGCGGTGACCGAGTCCGCGCATCAGCTGCACGGCGCGATGGGAACCAGTATCGAGCATGGGCTGTGGCCGTCGACGCTGCGCGCCAGGAGCTGGGTCGACGAGTTCGGCAGCGTGGGCCACCACGCTCGGCGCGTCGGCCGGACGGCGTTGGGCACCGCCGATGTCTGGGACTGTGTCACGGGTTCGCGCTGGGGCTCACCACCGGTGAAACAACCGGGGTGAATGAAAGGTAGGAGATCAGATGGACCACCTCGACTTTACGGTTGCCGACGGTATCGGCACCCTCGTCATCAATCGACCGGAGGCGCGAAATGCCTTCACCATGAGCATGATCAGGGACTGGGAGGAGATTCTTCGGTGTTGTCGGACCGATGACGACGTGCGGGTAGTCGTGCTGACCGGAGCAGGCGACCGTGCGTTCTGCGCCGGAATCGATCTGGCCTGGCTCACCGACCCGTTGACCCCCCTTGAACGAAAGACGGACCTGCATGCCGGGATTCAGCGGATCGCCCTGGCGGTCGAGGATCTCGGAAAACCGATCATCGCGGCGATCAACGGGGTGGCGGTCGGTGCAGGCCTGGACATGGCCCTGATGTGTGATCTTCGGGTGATGTCGAGTACGGCCCGGGTGTCCGAGGGTTACGTCAAGCTCGGGCTGGCACCCGGTGGCGGAGGCGCGTACTTCCTGCCACGGCTGGTCGGCCTGGCCAATGCGCTGGAGCTGCTGCTCACCGGGGAACCGGTGGATGCCGAGGAGGCCCTGCGGATCGGACTGGTCAATCGTGTGGTTCAGCCGCACGAACTGCTCGACGCGACCATGACTCTGGCCCGGTCCATCGCCGCCAATCCGCCGGCGAGCGTGCGGATGATCCGGCGGGTCACCAGACAGTCGGCAAGTCTGGAGCTGCGGCCGGCGTTGGACATGGTGTCCTCCCATGTCGCCGTGCTGGCCACCACCGATGATGTCGGCGAGGCCCTTTCGGCGATGACACAGCGCCGGGCGGGTGATTTCACCGGCCGATAGGCCGATCTGACGTCAGCTGACTGCCGAATAGGGCCGAACACCAACGGTGTTCGGCCCTATTCGGTATGGCTGGCGACAACTGGTCAGGGTGTCCCGTTCTTCCAGGTCGGGTCGTTGAGCACCTCGTCGCGGCTGGCGTCGAGTTCTTCTCCGGTCCACCGAATCGACCCGGGGGTGCGGCCGAACCGGGGAACCACCGCGGGCATCCGCATCGGGCCGTACAACGGGTCCTGCACCGTTTCGATGGTGCCCCGCGCCCGATAGTGGGCATCGGCGAAAATGTCGGCGGCGTCGTACTCGACGCAGTAGGCGACGTCGCTGTCATCGCAGATGCGGATCAGTTCTGCGGTGGTGTGACCGTTCACCCAGGATGCCAGGATCGCGTCGAGCTCTTCTCGGTTGGCGACCCGCAGTGAGTTCGTCGCGAACCGGTCGTCGGTGGCCAACTCCGCGCCACCCACGGTCTGCAGCAACCTCTCGGCCACCGGCTGTGTGCTGGCGGTCAGGGAGAACCATTTTCCGTCAGTGGTTTTCCAGGTGCCAACCGGTGCCACATAGGTGTTGGAGGTGCCCTCCCGGCCAATCACCCTGCCTTCCTGGTCGAAGGTGGCGGTCATCAGTTCCATCAGACGAAAGCACGCCTCGTACAGGGCCAAGTCGATCTCCTGGCCTTCGCCGGATTTCTGCCGTTCCAGGCAGGCTGCCAGCACGGCGGCGGTGCCGGTGAGGGCGCCGAAGTAATCGCCGACCGGGATGCCGGGGTGGACGGGCGGCCGGTCGGCAAACCCGTTCACCGAGGAGAATCCACTGAAGGACTGGGCGATCCGCCCGAACGCCCGGCTCGCCCGGTTCGGCCCGGTCTGGCCGAAGCCGCTGACGCGCAGCATGATCAGTCCCGGGTTGATCGACCGCAGTGTCGGATAGTCCAGTCCCCAGCGTTCCATGGTGCCGGGAGTGAAGTTCTCGATGAAGATGTCGGCCGATTGCACCAGCGTCAACAGCACATCGCGGTCGGTCTGCTCATGCAGGTCCAGGGCGATTGAACGCTTCCCGCGTCCGTTGATCTTCCACCACAGCGGTGCGCCGGAGTGTGATCCGAGTTTGCGGATCGGGTCACCGACACGTGGTTGTTCGATCTTGACGACGTCGGCTCCCCAGTCGGCCAGATAGGTACCGATCATCGGGCCCGCGACGAGCTGGCCGATATCGAGTACTTTCAGTCCCAGTAGTGGGCCGCGAGCCTCGGTTCGGTGGTTCTGCGTCGTCATCGTGTCTCTTTCGCCGTGAGTATGATTGGGATGGCGCGCATTCGAAGGCAACCATCATCCCGTCAGCAGGCTAGCGGTGGTTGCCGACGGCGAAAATGGTTGCGATGCCACTACGGTCAGGACCCGGCGCGCATCCGCGGGTCCACCGTATGGGCATTGGTGATAGTGGGCGGTATACCATGTCGCGATCCCTCACCTCGGATAGATTCGGCTTGTGGACAACCCTTTTCGGGACGCAGCCGCAATCGTCGGTGTCGGGCGTACGGAGTACTCCAAGCGCTCGGGCGTCTCCACGCTCACCCTCGCGGTGCGGGCCGTCAGCGCCGCGCTCGCCGATGCCGGGCTGACCGCCCGTGACGTCGACGGCGTGGCGTGTCACCGTATCGCCGACTCGGCGGACCCAGCACTCGTAGCCCAGGTGCTGGGTATCGCCGATGTGAGGTTCATTCGAGATGTGTTCGGTGGCGGAAGTTCCTGTATCGCACCGCTGGCCGCGGCGGCCACCGCGGTGGCCACTGGGCAAGCCCGCTGCGTGGTGGTGTGGCGGGCGCTGAACGCGCGTTCGGGTCCACGTATGTCGGGTGCGGGGGCCATGACCGGAATGTCCTCCGATGCGCAGTACTGGTTACCCTATCAACACGTTTCCGCGCCGGCGCAGTTCGCCATGTTCACCCGCGCCTACATGCACCGGTACGGCCTCACCGAGGAGGATCTCGGCACGGTCGCGATCAACCAGCGCGACAATGCAGTTCGCAATCCGGCAGCGATGATGCGGCAACCGATCAGCATGGACGACTATCTCGGCTCACGATGGATCTACGAACCACTGCGGCTGTTCGACTGCTGTATCGAATCCGATGCAGCCGTCGCATTGGTCGTGATGTCGTCGGTACAGAGTCGAGACACCAGGGCGCTGCCGGTCACCATCTGTGCCACCGCATCGGGTGGGGGCAGTCAGTTGGCCTCCAATCACCGTTCGGATATCACCCTTTCGGGAGCAACCCGGATGGCGCCCCGGCTGTACGAGGCGGCTGGGATGAGCCCCGAGGACATCGATGTTGCCGAGTTCTACGACGCGTTCAGCTCGCTGGTGCCGTTACAGCTGGAGGCATACGGGTTCTGTGAACCCGGCGAGGCGGCATCGATGATCGCGGCGGGGGAGACGAGGATCGGTGGTCGGCTTCCGGTCAATACGCATGGTGGTCACCTGTCCGAGGCATACGTGCACGGCCTCAACCATGTCGTCGAGGCGGTACGGCAATTGCGCCAAGAATGCGGTGACCGGCAGGTGGCCGGTGCCGAGGTGGCGCTGTCGACCGCACAACCGGGGATCAACAGTGGTATCACCGGGGCGGTCATCCTGAAGCGGGGAGGGTAGCCACTATGACCGAACATCCTCTGGCCGACGCCGATTCGGCGCCGTGGTGGGATGCGTTGGAGCGGGGCGAGTTGCTTGTCCAGGATTGCGCTCGCTGCCGGCGGCTGCGTTGGCCTGCCCGCGCGGTGTGCGGTGACTGCAGCTCTCTGGAGTGGAACTGGCTTGCGGCGAGCGGTAGCGGCACCATCGCGTCGTGGACCGTGGGCCACCGGCCCGGCGCCGATTCGGCGCGCTCGGTGGTCGTCATGGTCCGGCTCGATGAACAGGACGACCTGCTGATGCCCGGGTACATCGACGGACCGGCCGACGGCCGAGGTCTGCGGATCGGGCAGTCCGTCGAGGTCGGGTTCGACGAAGTCGAGTTCGGGTCGCAGGGCTGGCGGGTGGCGGTCCTGCGCTGGCGCCTGCGGTGACCGGCCGATGTCAGCCGGCCAATAGAGCCTGCATGCGTTCCCGAGATTCGTTGTCGGCGAGCATGTGCACCATCAACAACATGTTCGGGTGCTCCAGCGGGCGCAGTTGCATCAACCGGGCACGCACGTGACCGACCCGAGGGTGGTCGATCGTTTCGACATGGTCTGCGACACCCTGAACTTCGTGGCGTTCCCAGATGTCATGGAAGAAGCTGCTTTCGGCGGTGAGTGTGTCGACGACTCTGGCGAAGTGCGGATCACCGGGGTACTTGGCGGCTTCGGCGCGGAATCGGCCGGCGGCGCGGCGCGTCTCCAGTTCCCAATCCACAAGGCGGTCGCGTATTTCCGGACACATGACCTGGATCCACAGGCCGTTGCGATGTTCCGGTGTCAAGGTCGCGGGGTCGACGAACAGCTGAGCATAGGCGCGGTTCCAGGTCACCAGGTCGGTGGCAGGCAGCATCAGGTGCGCGGGGTTGGGCAGCAAATTGTCGACCAGAGCCTTCATGCTGGAACCGATGTCATGCGCGTCGACGTAGGTGGTGCGCGACGTGACTCCGGCGAGCCGGCGCAGATAGCTGTGCCCGCTGTCATCGAGTTGCAGTGCGCGGGCCAAGGCTTCGATGACCTGCGGGGTGGTGTGGATATCGCGAGCCTGCTCCAGCCAGGTGTACCAGGTGACACTCACCGCCGCGGTGTCGGCGACCTCGTGCCGGCGCAGTCCCTTCACGCGTCGGCGTCCGCGTCGCGGAATCCCGATGTCCTCGGGCTGCAGCGACTCCCGCCGGGCGCGCAGGAACGCCGCTAGCGAGTTGCGCCGGGCTTGGTCCTCCGTGGTCCGGCTGCGGCCACCCGTGGTGACAAGCTGCGGCATAAGAGGTTCGGTGCCGACAGTCGGCGCGGGACCGGGCAGAGTCAGGGTGTAGTCGTCCATGGAGCAGTCTCCTCGTCGCGGGGGCTGGATCCGTCCGAGGGACTCGGGCGGTGAGGGGTTTGCGAACCGGGCCGCGCCGACAGGTGCGGTGGCGTCCAGGGGCGGATGGCACCGGGCGAACGCCACGGGCCTGCGGGATGACCGATCCGGCGACATCCACGCCTTGCCTTGTGTGTTGAACACCGTTGTTCACGATAGTGAGACTACACTACACCGAGTAGTTTAGTTTGATATTCGTCACATTTTGGAGTTGATTCAGCAGATGACCACCACGACCACCGGCACGAGCCGTCGCGGCCGATCCGAGATAAAGCGTCACGCGATTCTCGACGCCGCTCAGGAGCTGTTTCTCACCGCGGGTTTCAAGTCGACCAGCGTTGACGCGATCGCGGCCCGCGCCGGTGTGTCGAAGCGGACCGTGTATGACCACTTCGGCGACAAAGAGAACATCCTTTCCACGATCGTCGAAAGGCTCACCGATGGGGTGTTGGCGACCGTGGCGGCGGCGCTAACCGACGAAATGCCGACGGGATGTGATCTGCGTGCCGGACTACTGGCGTTCGTGCGGCGAGTCGCAATGGAGGCGCTGCCCTCGACCGACTACTTGCAATACCGCAACCTGGTGAACGCGGCATCTGGGGGCAGCCGCATACTAGGGCCCAAGTACAGCACTCCGATGGAGCTGTTCATCGAGCGGATGACGCAGTTCGCCGAGGAGGGCGCCATCCGCACCGATGCCCCTCACCGGGCGGCCGAGCATTTCATCGCGCTGACGATCCTGCTGGTGCAGGACACCGTCGACGCGTCGGCCGCATCTGCCGGAGATGCCATCGATTCGATTCTCGTCGACGGTGTCGATGCCTTCATTCGGGCCTACACCTGAGTGGGAGCCATCACCGTCGATCAGTCATCGATGGTGATGGCTCGCTTCGGGCATGCATTGATCGCTTCATGAACCTCGGTGCGCATGGTTTCGGGCGGGTTGTCGTCGATGACATAAAGCAGTTCGTCCTCGCGCACCTCGAATATCTCCGGTGCGGCGAAGCAGCACAAGGCATTTGACTCACACAGATCGTAGTTCACCGAGATCTTCATGGCTGTGATCGTGCCGCAATCGGCCCTGCTCATCGAGACCGAGGCGATGAGAGTATCGCCGGCACCACTTAGACGAGTTCGACGATGGTGGCATTGGCCGTCCCACCACCCTCACACATCGTCTGGAGCCCATATTGAATTCCTTTGTCGCGCATGTGATGAATCATCCTCGTCATCAGCACGGTGCCAGATGCCCCGAGCGGATGGCCCACCGCGATGGCGCCCCCGAGCGGGTTCAGGCGTTCTTCGAGTGCGTCGAAGTTCTGCTGCCAGGCCAGTGGTACGCAGGCAAACGCCTCATTGACCTCGAACACGCCAATATCGGAAATACTCAGTCCTGTTCTCCGGAGCAGCTTCTCGGTGGCGGGGATCGGCCCGGTCAGCATCTGCACGGGGTCCGAACCTGCCACGACGCCTGTGTGGTAGCGGGCGATGGGTGTCAGTCCGAGTTCACGAGCCTTGGCGGCGCTACAGATCAGGGTGGCCGACGCGCCGTCGGAGATCTGCGAGGAATTGCCCGCGTGGATGACACCGTCGGCCTGGAATGCCGGTTTCAGGCCCGCCAGAGATTCAGCGCTGGTGCCACGGCGCAACCCCTCGTCGGCCGAGAAGTCCGGCTTGTCCGGTAGGGGGGCCAGTTGGGTGTCGAACGCACCAGCGTCGATCGCCGAGGCCGCCAGCTCGTGCGAACGGACCGAGTATTCGTCGAGGCGCTTACGGGTCAGCGCCCAGCGCTGCGCGATCAACTCCGCGCCTAATCCCTGATTGAAATCCTCGTTCGGGAAACCCCCGTCGCGTAACTCGGATTGATACCGCTGCCGTGCGCGTGGGCCGAACGGCCGGCCGAGATCGCGCCCGGCACCCAGCGGCACGCGACTCATCGACTCGACACCGCCGGCCACCACCATGTCGTAATGCCCCGAACGGACCAGGGCCGCAGCGAAATCGAACGTCGATTGGCTAGAACCGCAAGCCCGGTTGACGGTCACCGCGGCGACGCCCTCCGGCCAACCGGCGGCCAAGACCGAGTAGCGACCGATCTGGGCGGCCTGATCGCCCACCTGGTTCACGCAGCCCCACAGCACATCATCGACCATCGCGGGGTCGATACCGGTGCGTTGTGCCAGCGCGCACAAGACATGCGCGGACAGATCGGCGGGGTGCACATCGGCGAGAGACCCATTGCGTTTACCGATGGGTGTACGTACCGCATCGATGATCACGGCCTCGTGCATATGTCCTCCAAATTGTGTTGTGACGCGACGGATCGTGCCGCCGGCCCGGCGGTCGGCGACGCCATTGTCGGTGATCCGCCAATACCGTTGCGGTACAGCACCTCTAGGTGCGCCACAGATGCGCGTGGTGATGCTACTCGGCTGGCCGTCGGTCAGTGTGGTGCCGAGACTGCCAGGCCGTGCCAACGACGACGCAGCGTGGCAGTGCTGCTGATGGCATGGTCGCAATCTGTTCCGTGCGGTCCGGTGATGGCAATACTGAACGGGACTGACGGAGGTTATATGAGCGACAAAAATCGCGATTCGGGTGTTCTTCTGGTGGAAGGCACCGGCAGTGTCCGGACCGTAACGATGAACCGGCCGGATTGGATGAACGCGGTCAACGAGGAGTTGCATTCGGAACTGGCGGATGTCTGGGCCGGACTGCGCGATGACGACGAGGTGGGCGCGGTCGTGCTGACGGGAGCCGGTAGGGCTTTCTCGGCCGGCGGCGACATGGATTTTCTCAACCGCGTCTCCAACGATCCGGACTTCCGCTACCGGAGCATGGCCGAGGCACGCCGCATCGTCACCGAACTGATCGCCTTCCCCAAACCCGTCATCGCCGCCGTCAACGGACCGGCCGTCGGCCTGGGTTGCAGCCTTGCGGTGCTGTCCGATGTGGTGTTCATGAGCGAGCGGACGTTCATGGCGGATCCGCACGTAACCCTCGGGCTCGTGGCCGCCGACGGCGGTGCGCTGGCCTGGCCGTTGGTGATGAGCATGTTGCGTGCCAAGGAGTATCTGCTCACCGGCGACCGCATCGACGCCGCCACGGCTGAGCGCCTGGGGATGGCGAACCACGTGGTGCCCGCCGAGGAGGTGCTGCCCAGTGCACATGCCTTGGCCCGAAGGCTGGCAGACCAACCGAAGCAGGCGCTGCGGGACACCAAGCGCGCGCTCAACATGCACGTGACCGCCGCTGTCGGCAACGTGATCGACTTCGCCTTCGCAGCGGAAGCCGAGACGTTTGCCCTACCGACGTTCCGCGAACAACTGGACAGCTACACCACCGACCGAAACATCGGCAACTCAAGGGCCGCCGCGTCGTCCTGACGTGACCAACAATCGAAGGAGAGAAGATGACTGACATTTCATTGGACTGGCTGGTCTCCGTCGACGACCATGTTCTGGAACCGCCGCACGTGTGGCAGGACCGACTTCCGGCGAAGTTCAAGGAGGCCGGCCCGCGCATCGTGAATGACGCCGACGGCGAAGCGTGGGTGTTTGAAGGCAAGCGCAAGCCCACCACCGGGCTCTCCGCTGCGGCCGGGAAGAAGCGCGAGGACTTCAGTCCGTTGCCCATCACCTACGCCGATATGCGGCCAGGGTGCTACGAGCCGAACGCGCGAATCGAGGACATGAACCGCGCCGGTGTGCTTGCCTCGCTGTCGTTTCCGTCATACCCGCGCTTCTGTGGACAGGAGTTCACCGAGGCAGAGGACCGTGAGCTCGGGCTGCTGTGCGTGCAGGCCTACAACGACTGGATGATCGAGGAGTGGTGCGGGGCAGCTCCGGACCGGTTGATTCCGTTGGTGATCCTGCCCCTGTGGGATCCTGGGTTGGCCGCCAGGGAGATCGAACGCACCGCAGCGATGGGTGCAAAGGCGATCGCCTTCAGCGAGAATGTCTATCAGCTCGGGTTGCCGTCCATCCACGACCGCAGCGGGTACTGGGAGCCGATGATCGCCGCCGCCAATGACACCGGGATGCCGCTCTGCATGCATCTGGGCTCGTCCTCGCAGCTGCCCGCAACATCTCCTGATATGCCCATGCTGGGCGTGATCGCGCTTTCCCCGGTGGCGAGTACCGCTGCGGCCTGCATCGACTGGCTGTTCAGCCCTTGGCTGCCGAAGTATGAGAATCTCAAGCTCTGCCTGTCCGAGGGCGGGATCGGCTGGATTCCCTACGTCATTGAGCGTTGTGACCACGTGGTAGAGGTTCAGCGTGGCTGGGCGGCCAAGGACGGTTTCAGTGCGGACGACTATCTCAAGGGCTGGGGTGGGGACGAGAGCAACTCCGGTGGACTGGATCTCTCGGTCATGCCCTCGGAGCTGTTCCGCAAGCACATCTTCGGCTGCTTCATCGAGGACTCGTTCGGGGTGGCGTCCATCGAGAAGATCGGTGTCGACAACGTGATGATCGAGACCGACTACCCGCACACCGATTCGACGTGGCCCAATTGCATCGAGGTGGCGCATAAGGAGCTGGCGGGGCTCTCCGATGAGGTGAAGCGAAAGGTCATGCAGACCAACGCATCACGGGTGTTCAACTTCGCACTGCCCGAGCCTCCCGCGATCAGGAAGTGACTGCGGGCCACCACCGCAGGGTGGACGTGTGGCTGTCGCTGCCGTTCCTTCCCGCGGAGGGTCTGGTCGCGCTCGCCCTCGCGGCCGAGCGGGCCGGGGTCACCGGGGTGGCGCTCTCCGAACACCCGGCCGTGCCCGCGGCGTTTTCGTCCCCGTATCCATACGGAGGCGGTCGACCGGCCAGCCTGCCGACCGACACCCTGCTACCGGATCCGATCGTCGCAATAGCAGATCTGGCGGCACGGACGTCGAGCATCCGCTTCATGACCGCTGTGCTGCTCGCGCCGCTGCGTCACCCGGTGATGCTGGCCAAGGAGACCGCGACCGTTGCGGCAATGGCCGGCGGCCGGTTCGAGTTGGGGGTGGGCGTCGGATGGCTCCGTGAGGAATACGAGGCGCTCGGCAACGAGTGGTTCTCCTCCCGTGGCGCTGTGCTGGACGAGATGCTGGAGCTGATTCCGAAACTGTGGACCGGCGCACCGGTTGCGCACCAGGGTCGCTTCTTCACCTTCGATGCCGTTGCCGTCAATCCCACCCCGCCACGGCCGATCCCGGTCTTCGTCGGGGGGACATCGGGGGTGGCGGCCCGGCGCTGTGCCGCCGTCGCTGATGGCTGGGTCGGCGCCAACCACACCGTCGACGATGTGGCAGCGATGATGGGAAGGCTGGAGACTGCACGGTCCGCCCTCAACGCGCCGTCGCGTCCGTTCACGACCCGCACCGGGCTGCGTGGCGCCGTCACACCGGAATCGGTGCGGGCGTTACGGGATATGGGAGTGGATTCGTTGCTCCTGGCCCCCTGGCAGGTGGGGGAGCGGCGCCCCTCGATCCACAGCCTCGACGTCGATGCGATTGCCGAGGCATTGCCGAACATGGTCGACATGATCACGAACACATAGGAGTTTTCCGAGTTGAAGCGAACCCTCTTTGATGACGAGCATGAGATGTTCCGGGATTCCGTCAGGACATTCATCGGGCGCGAGCTCACCAAGGACTTCGAGCAGTGGGAGCGGGCAGGAATCATCGACAAGGCGGTCTTCACCAAGGCCGGGGCCGCCGGAATACTGGGTGTGGCCGTCCCCGAACAGTTTGGTGGCGGTGGCCTTTCGGACTTCCGGTTCAATACCATCTTCCTTGAGGAGGTGTGCCGGGCAGGTGTGATGAACGCCGGGCTGGGCATCTCCAACCATGCTGACGTCGTGGTGCCGTACATCATCAAGTACGGCACCCCTGAACAACAGCAGCGCTGGTTGCCCGGGCTGGCCTCCGGCGAGCTCGTGGGCGCCATCGCGATGACCGAGCCCAATACCGGCTCGGACCTTGCGGCGATCTCCACCTCCGCGGTTCGCGACGGAGACTCCTACGTGCTCACCGGCAACAAGGTCTTCATATCCAACGGGATCAACGCAGATCTCGTCATCGTGGTGTGCCGCACCGGGTTCGATGGACCTGCGCAGCGAAACCTGAGCCTGCTCGTCGTGGAGGCAGATCGCGCGGGATTCAGCCGTGGCCGCAATCTGGACAAGGTCGGCCAACACTCTGCCGATACCGCGGAACTGTTTTTCGACAACGTGGTCCTGCCGGCGGACAACCTGCTCGGCGAGCAGGACCGCGGCTTCTACCAGTTGATGAGCATGCTTCCACAGGAACGGCTTTCGATCGCGGTGACGGCCCTGGCACACGCGCGGGCCGCGTTCGACGAGACCTTGACCTACTGCAAGACCCGGCACGCGTTCGGCCAACCCATCGGATCGTTCCAGAATTCCCGGTTCCAGCTGGCGACCATGCGCACCGAGCTCGACGTCGCGCAGGCCTTCGTCGATGCTCAACTGACCGCACATCTGGCCGGCGAGCTGACCGGGGAGGAAGCGGCGCAGGCCAAGTGGTGGTGTACCGACCTCAACAGCCGGGTGTTGCACACCTGCGTCCAGTTGCACGGCGCGTACGGTTACATGGAGGAATGCGCCGTCGGGCGGGCCTGGCGCGACGGCCGGGCGATGGCCATCTACGGTGGCACAAACGAGATCATGAAGGACATCATCGGCCGACGGATGCTCGGTGTCTGATGGATTTGAGTAGTACCGGGCTGCGGGTCGAGCGTCGCGGCCGTACCGCGTGGTGCACTGTGGGCAATCCCGATCGGCCCCACACCGTGTCGGATGCCATGTACGCCGGCCTCGGCCGGCTCATCGAGAAGGTAGAGGCCGATCCCGATCTCGATGTACTGGTGGTGACCGGCAGCGGTGATGTCTTCATCGCCGGTGGCGATCCGGCCGCGCACACCCAGGACGGCGCCGATGGCGAGGATGTCGAGCTCCCGTTCCCGATATTGCACCGTACCGGGATTGCCGTCATCGCCGTGATCAACGGACACTGCCAGGCCAGTGGCGTCTGGTTTGCCGTGCTTGCCGATGTGGCGGTGGCCAGCGACCGGGCTCGGTTCCGGCTGCCGGAACTTCGCCTCGGCGTCGCCGCGCCGTGGAGTTCGGCGATACTGCCCGCCGTGGTGGGCCTGGCGCGTGCCAAGGAACTCGCTCTGACCGCACGCTCGTTCTCGGCCGACGAGGCGCTCTCGATGGGTCTCATCGGCAGGGTGGTGCCGCATGACGAACTCGAAGATGCGGCCGAGCGTATCGCTGCCGATCTCCGCGAGACCGGTCCTGCGGCCCGCGCAGCCTGGAAAGCAGCTGCACACCAGCATATTCCGTTGGTCGATGATCGCAGCGTGGGCGCCTCGATCAGGACTGCGGAGGCCCACGAAGGATTCACCGCATATGCCGAACGTCGGCCACCGGTCTGGTCGCCGCGGCACCCAGGAAGCAAGGATGCACAAAGAGATGTCTGATGTGTGGTTCGGACCGCGGAATGACCCCAGCGTCGTCGGGTTGCTCCGCGAACGTGTCGATGAGGTGGGCGATGAGCTGTTTCTCGACTTCAGCGGGCAGGAGCACACCTATCGCCAGATCTTCGAGCGTGCCGCTGCGTTCGCGGCAGGGCTGGGCAAGGCCGGGCTGATGCCGGACCAGACGGTGGCCACGATGCTGGACAACAACGTGGACGCGGTGTCGCTGTGGTTCGCCACCAACCTGCGCGGCGGTATCTGGGTCCCGGTGAACACGGCCCTCAAGGGCAGCTTCCTGGCGCATGTCGTCGCGGATTCCGGCGCCCGGATCGTGGTCTGCGAGGCGGACTTCGTCGACCGGTTTCGTGCCGAGATAGCGAATCTTCCTCAACTGGAACGCATCCTGGTACGCGGCGCCACCGCGTGCACCTCGATCGGTACGGTCCCGGTGGAACCGCTGGCCGACTACCTGCTTGAGCCCGACGAAGACGCCCATGTGGTCCGGGGCGCGCGTGATACCGCGCTGATCATCTACACCGGCGGAACGACCGGTCCGTCAAAGGGCTGCGTGATCTCCAACGGGTACGTGTTCAACTCCGCCCGCGGATTCATCGAGCAGTGCGGGCGTCAGGAGGGCGAGCTCAACTGGAGCCCGCTGCCGATCTATCACTTCAATCTGGTCAGCGGCACGGTCGTCGGGACCATGCTGCTGCGCAGTGCGGCCTCGATCGCGGGCCGGTTCTCGGTCTCGGGTTTCTGGCCGGAGATGCGGCGCTGTGGCGCGAGCGTGGTGAACCTGCTCGGATCGATGGGTTCGCTGATCGCCCGGATGGACGACACCCCGGAAATGGCCCTGTGTGACGGCCAGATCCGTGTCGTGCACGGTGCGCCGTTTCCGGCCGAGCTCCAGGACATCTGGCGCTCACGATTCGGTGTGCAGGTGGTCGGAGGCAACGCCTACGGGCTCACCGAAGGATTTCCGCTGACCACTCTGCCCGCCGGCATCGCGGCACCGCCGGGAAGCTCCGGTAAGGCCAACACCGAAAGTTTCGACGTCCGGATCTTCGATGACGGCGACCGCGAGGTGGAGCCCGGTGCGATCGGTGAGATCGTCTGCCGTCCCAAGCGGCCGGGGGTGATGTTCGAGGGCTACTGGGAGCGGCCGGACGCCTTCGCGGCCGCAATGGGGAACCTGTGGTTTCACACCGGAGATCTCGGCCGTTTCGACGAGGACGGTTTCTTCTACTTCGAGGACCGCAAGAAGGACTACCTGCGGCGTCGCGGTGAGAACATCTCCAGCCAGGAAGTCGAGCAGGTGATCCTCGGTCATACCGCGGTCGCCGAGGTGGCCGTGCATGCGGTGCGCTCCGAGGTGACCGAGGACGATCTCAAGGTGACCGCGGTGCTCAAGGCCGACGCGCAGCTCAGCGAGATCGAGCTGTTCGAATGGCTCAAGGACCGGATGCCGTACTTTGCGCTGCCTCGCTATATCGAGTTCCGCATTGCGCTGCCGGTCAGTGCGGTCGGCCGCGTGCACAAGTATCAACTGCGCGACGAGGGCGCCACGGCGGCCACCTGGGACCGGGAGAATGCGAACGTCAGCTGGGACCGGCGATAACCAGGCGACAGCGCTGTGGCCCCGTCCGGATTCGGGCGGGGCCACAGCGCTGTTCAGTGCGCTGGGGGAGTTCCGGTCCTGACATCGATGAGCAGCGGACCCGTGCGCTGGGCGAGAGCAGCGGGGATCCGCTCGAGTTGGCCGGGGCCCTCGACGCGCACCGCCGGTACGCCCATCGCCTCGGCCACGGCGGCGAAGTTCACATCCCCGAGCAGCGGTAGGTCATGGCCCATGCCGATACGGTCGGTGATCTTGAGCTCGGCGCCATAGGCGCCGTCGTTGTACACGACCACGACCATGTCCAGCCCGTAGCGTGCCGCGGTGAGCAACTCGGACAGACCCATTGTCAGTCCGCCGTCTCCGACGGTCACCAGTGTCGGCCGGTCGCGCCTGCCCACCGCTGCACCGATTGCCGTTGCCAGCCCGAGACCGATCGATCCGAACGCCACCGTCTCGATGAAGGCCGAAGGCTCGGTCACGTGCAGCCACGAGTAGCCCGGCACCATGAACAGACCGGAATCGCAGACATAGGTGCGCTCTTGCTCGAACACCGCATCGAGCAAGAGGGTGAGCTCCCGGTTGTCGACCACGTCGCCTCGCTGTGCGGTGAATTCCGTGCGCGGATCGTACTGGGACAGTCGCTCGGCGAGTTCCGGAGTGCACAGTGTGCCCGATCGCGGCAGATTCACCTCATCGAACCAGTCCACCAGGGTGACCGCAGTCTGGGCGACGTCGGCGTGGACGGCGGCGGCGACCGGAGCATGCCGGCCAAGGTGCGCAGATTCGAGGTCGACCTGCACGATGCGTTTGCCCTCCAGCAGGGAGCCTTGCGCCGTGGTGTCCGAATTCAGGCTGGCTCCAAAGGCGATCAGGCAATCGGCCGCCAGGATGGTGTCGGTGGCGATCTGGTGGGACAGGCTGCCGCAGATCCCCAGATCGAAGGGCTCACCGCGGAAGTAATCCTTGGCGCACAACGTGGTGGCGAGCGGGGCGCCGATCCGCGCGGCCAGGGCTGTCAGCGGAGTACGGGCATCCGCGAGCACCGCTCCACGCCCGGCCAGGATGACCGGACGACGGGCATCGGCGATCGCTCCGGCAGCCACATCCAGGGCCGCCGGATCCGGCGCAATGGCCTGTAACGCAGTGATATTGACCTGAGCGGGCTGATAGGTCGTCGAATGGTGCTGGACATCGACCGGCACGTTGAGCACGATGGGTCGACGTTCGGCGCGGGCGCGGCCGAAGGCGCGCGCCACATCGTCGGAAATGGCGTCGGCGGAGTACACATTCTGAAAACCCGCGCCGGTCGGTGCGACGATACCGGCCTGGTCGACGCGCTGGCGACCGTACGGAAGCAACGGGTCAGTGTCACCGGCGAAAACCACCACCGGAATCCCGCGACGGGCCAGGTGGGTCAGGGCGGTGACCGTGTTGGTCAGGCCAGGACCGTGCGTCACCGAGGCGAAGCCCACCGCACCGGTGACCGCGGCGAACCCACCGGCCATCAGCACCGCACCGTCCTCACGGGCGGCCTTCACGTAGTCGACACGATGGTTGTCCCGCATCTGGGCGAGCACCTGGATATTGCCTTCCCCGATCACCCCGAAGGCGGTGGTGACGCGTTGGTCGGCGAATGCCTGTGCGAGGGCCGTATGGCCAGAGATTTTGTGGGACATTCTGGTTATAGAACCATGCACCGAGCATCGGGATCGACTCTGCCAAAACGTAGTTGACCTCTTACAGGGGTTGAGCTGATACCAGCACCAGCACCGACTTGTGCCTCGGTGTTGACCAGCGCAGCATCACGGTGAAGGTTGGAAAATCCCCAAGGAGGAAGACGTGTCAACGGTTCTCGACGTCGATAGCCACGAGATGGCGCCGCTGGAGCTTTGGGGTGAGGTGTTCGGCGAGGAGATCGCCCGCCGCATCAACGAAGTCGGGTTCGACATCCTGACCAGGACCCGGGCCAATTCGCTGTCGGTGCCGGGGCTGGAAGGCGACACGACAGCGATCAACCAGGAATCGGTGTGGCAACTCAAGGGCGCGACCGCCCCGTCGGCCATCGACCTGCGTCGCCGGCCGGCTGTGCTCGACGAGATGGAGATCTCTCGTCAGCTCGTGTTCCCGACCTTCGGCCTGTTCGCACTGATCCTGTTGAACGACCCGAACGCACCTACCTGGCTCGGGTTCGATGCGCAGAAGTTCGACGGCCGCGCGCTCGGCCGCCAAGCGGTCGAAGCCCACAACGAGTGGGCCGCCGAGATCACCCGGTCGACATCGAATCGGGTACGGCCGGTCGGCATCGTGATGACCGACGCCCCTGCGGAATCGATTGTCGAGCAGGCCAAGTGGGCGATCGATCAGGGTATCCGCGCACTGATGATCCCGGCGAACGTGCCCCCCGCGGGTGCGTCGCCGGCCCATCCCCAGCTGGATCCGCTCTGGCGGCTCGCGGCTGAAGCAGACATTCCGGTCACCATCCATCTCGGTACCGACAGCGGATTCATCAGTTCGACGGCATGGTCGCAGGGTGTCGAGATCTTCCATCCCTCCGACAAGTCCAGCATCGAACTGCCCATCGAGCCGTATCGGGCCACCAATATCCACTATTGCGCCGAGAACATGGTCTCCACGATGGTTCTCGGCGGGGTCTTCGAGCGGCACCCGGCGCTGCGATTCGGTGCCATCGAACTGGCGGCCGGCTGGGCAGGCCCACTCGCCGATCGGTTGGATGTCTGGGCCGACACGATGTTCAAGTCACGACTCAGGGACACGCTCTCGCTGCGGCCCTCCGAGTATCTGGCCCGCAACGTGCGGGTCACGCCGTTCTACTTCGAGCCGCTGGGACGTTATTACGAGCAGCACACCAATGTGTGGCCGATGTACTGCTACGCCACTGATTTTCCTCATGTCGAAGGCGGTAAGGACTCCCGGACGGTGCTGACCAAGGCACTGTCGTCGGCACCGCAGTCAGCGGTCGAACAGTTCTTCAACACCAACGGCGAGTTACTGCTGCCGGCGTGAGCCGCACCTTTCCCGCCCGGACATCCGAAACGCAAGGTAACCATGACACAGATGCAAGCCGGTGACGGCCTCGATTCCTTCGATGCCGCAGGTACGGTGACGACCTTCGACCACCTCGACCCGGAGCTCAACTACGAAAGACTGCAAGAGGTTTACCGTGGTCTCGGCGCGGGTTGTCCGGTACCGAAGACCACAGCCCATGGTGGGTACGCCCTGGTGACCCGATACGACGACGTGGTCGAGGTCGAGAAGGACGCCAAGACGTTCTCGTCGGCCAGTGGCGTGCTGCATCCTCCGCACGAGGGCCGCCCGCCCAGCATCCCGATCGAATTCGATGGGCCCGAGCACATCGCCTACCGGAAACTGTTCATGGAGGTGCTCAGCGCACCTCGGGTGCGTAAGCTTCTGCCCTACCTGGAGGGCCTCACCGAACGCATGCTCGACGGGTTTGCCGCCGCGGGAGATACCGATTTCGTGCAGCATGTCGCGGTGCAGATCCCGGTGCGCGCGGTGGGGCATCTGCTCGGTCTCGGCGAGGATGCCAATGAGATGATCCAGGCCTTCGCCACAAAGATTCTGGAGAACGCCGGCACACCGACAATGGTGGAGGCGCTGCAGGAACTCGATGTAGAGGCCGCGCGGTACTTCGGTGAGAGACGGGACAACCCCGGTGACGACTATCTGAGTCGACTGGTACACCTGGACTTCGGTGGTCGCAAGCTCACCGACGACGAGCTGAAAAACATCTTCCGGACGTTCGTGTTCGCCGGATTCGAAACCACGGCGCATGCCATGGGAAGTCTGGTGCATCACGTGGTCAGCCATCCGGACCTGCAGGCCGGTATGCGCTCGGGTGCCATTCCGTTGGAAGGTCTCGTGGAGGAAGGTCTGCGCATGCTGCCGCCCGTGCAGACCATGTTCCGCACCACGACCTCAGCGACCACGCTCAATGGCAGCGAGCTGTCCGCCGGTGAGCGGCTGGTGTTGCTCTACGCCGTTGCCAACCGCGACCCGGCACAGTTCGAGGATGCCGAGTCGTTCTGTCCGAGCCGTGTCAACCCCAGACAACACGTGACATTCGGGATCGGTCCGCACTATTGCGCGGGAGCGACCCTGGCGCGCGCGGAGATTCATGTCCTGATGAAGGCTCTGCTGAACCGTCCGCCGCTGGAACTGGCGGGGACGCCGAAGCACAACCCGCATCTGATGATGGGCCAGATGATGGGTGTCGATTACCTCCCGCTGCGCTTCCGGGAAGGCCCGTGCTGATGCGATCGGCGGTGCTGCATGAACTGAGAGCCGACCTGTCGGTCGAGAGCGTCACCCCGTTACCGCCGGGCCCACGGGATGTCATCGTGGAGGTCCGGGCCAGCGGCATCTGTCATACCGATCTGTCGATGCGTAATGGCATGTTCCCTACGATGTTCTCCGGCCCGATGATCGGCGGCCACGAGGGTGCGGGTGTCGTCATCGAGGTCGGCCCGCAGGTGTCCCGGGTGGCCGTCGGGGACCGGGTGATCACCTCCTTCAGGCCCGCGTGCGGCACCTGCACCTACTGCAACGACGGCCGCACCCATCTGTGTGACTCGCTGGCCTCCTTGATGCAGCGTCCGCGCGCGGTGCGCAGTGACGACACACGCGTCAACACGATGAGCGGTATCGGTACCTTCAGTCAGTTCCTCACCTGTGACGAAGCATCGGTGGTGCGGGTGCGGACCGACCTGCTCGACGTGCACCTGGCGCTGCTCGGCTGTGGCATGACGACCGGCGTGGGGGCGGCACTGTTCACCGCACACGTCCGGCCGGGATCGACGGTGGCCGTCGTCGGGTGCGGCGGGGTGGGGCTGTCGGTCATCCAGGGAGCGGTGGTCGCCGGGGCGGCACGAATCATAGCGATCGACCCGGTCGAGTCGAAACGTCAACTGGCACTGCGGACCGGAGCCACCGATGCGATCGACCCGAGCGCGCACCCAGCCGCTGAGCAGGTGCGGGAAATGACCCGCGGACGGGGAGTCGAGTTCGCCTTCGATGTCGTCGGGGGACCGGCGACCTTCGCCACCACCTACGCCATGCTCGATAAGGGCGGCATGATCGTGCTGGTTGGCTACGGCCCGATCGACAGTGAGCTGAGGCTGCCGGCGTTCGATCTGCAGTCCCAGGAGAAGGTGGTGAAAGGCTGCGTGGCGGGCTCGGCTCAGATCCGCCGGGACTTCCAGAAATTCATCGACCTCATCGAACACGGTCGGCTCAGGACCGAAGACATGGTGTCGAGCGAGGTGGCCTTGGCGGATATCAACGAGGCGATGCAGGCGATGCTGTCCGGGGACGTGGTCCGCAGCGTCATCACTACTTTCTGACGGCCACCCAGGTCTCCGTCAACTTCAGATACAGCCCAGCCCCAAGGATAGGAAGGTCGTCCATGCCGAAGTACTACAAGGTCAGCGATCCCGGCTTCTTCGATGCCATCACCCCGCCCGAGCTGAGGTTCGCGGGGGCGGCGACGCGTGAGGTGATGCCCGGATGGGATCTCGGTGCCATCGTGATGGGGGAGAACAGTACCGACCCGGACAACGCGGTCGTCTCGCTGCTGCGTATCGCCCCGGGAGACACGCTTCCCCGCCACGCGCATGACTGCTATCGGGTCGAGGTAGTCATATCGGGTTCCATCACGGTGCCCGACGGCGATATTCTGCGGTCCGGGGACATCATGACCTCCGACCCCCGCGAGTACTACGGACCGCACGTTGCGGGTGACCAGGGTTGCCTGTCGGTCGAGATCTTTTCGGCGGCCAAGGGGATGCTGCCCATCGGTGATACCGAGGACGCGGTCGCCGGCGATGTCGCCAGCCGAGTGAACGAGACGCTCTCGCGGCTGCAGGGAAACCCCAACGCAACAACGGTGTAATCGCATACCCCGCAAAGCCAGCGCCGGACGTGAGCATCAGCTCGTCCGGCGCTGGTTTCTTGTCCGACAAAAAACAGACACAGAAGGTGATAATCCAGTGAAAGCCAAGAAACCCCTCGTCGTCGGCATCGGCGGTACCCTGCGCGCCGACTCATCCACCGAACGGGTGTTACGGCACTGCCTGGCCTCCGCCGAGCGCCTGGGCGCCGAAACGAAGCTGTTCTGCGGTGAGGACCTGGACCTGCCGATGTACAACCCCTACGACACCATGCGGACTGCCAAGGCGACCGCGCTGGTGGCCGGCTTGCGGGCCGCCGATGCGGTCGTCGTCGCCTCACCCGGATACCACGGTGCGGTTTCGGGGCTGGTGAAGAACGCTCTGGACTACGCCGAGGATCTGCGTGCCGGTACGCGCACCTACCTGGCCGATATTCGCTGGGGAGCGATCGCGTGCGCTTACGGCTGGCAGGCCGCGGTCGGCACGCTGGGCCAGCTGCGAACCATCGGTCACGCGCTACGCGCCTGGCCGACCCCGTTGGGCGTGGCGATCAACTCCGCCACGGCCACATGGGGTCCGGACGGGTCGATTGAGGATCAGTCCGTCATCGGTCAGATCGACTGTCTTGCCGCGCAACTCCTCGACCTACCCGCCGACAGCGTGTGATACACCGGCGCAAGCACGATGGGGGCGGGTAGCCGAAGCCATCCGCCCCCATCGCGTCATACCGCATCGAGGTGTGCGCACCGTTACGCTATCTCGGTGCGAGCAGTACCGATTCGTCGAGCATGGACTGCGGTGGCTCCGGGTGGTGATACAGCGCCGCGGCGTTGCCGTAACAGATCTTCTTGATGGTCTCTATCGGCAGTGTTTCCAGCTCGGCGCGGAACAATTCCTGGCTGTCCGGCCAGGAGCTGTCGCTGTGCGGGAAGTCCACTTCGAGCATCATCCGGTCCTCGCTGATCACATCGAGCCGCTGGAATGCGGATGGGTCCTCGATGGAGGTGAACCAGAAGTTGCGATGCAGGACATCGACAGGGTGGATGGTCGATCCCGCCCAGACGCCGGGCTCGGCTTCCCGTTGGCGGTAGGCGCGGTGCAGACGCTCCACGACCATCGGCACCCAGGAGATGCCGGCCTCCGACAGTACAATGTGAATATCACTGTACCGCTGTGGAATTCCAGAGAATATCCAGTCGACGACGGTTTCGATCCCGTTGAGCGGGAACAACGCCACCTGTGCCGGTACCGGAGTGTCCGGGGAGGGGCAGCTGATGCGCCCGGACGACCCGATGTGCAGATTGATCGCGGTATCGGTCTCGGCGCAGGCCCGCCAGAACGGTTCCCAGTGATCGGAATGCACACTGGGAAATCCGAGCTGGGCCGGATTCTCGGTGAAGCTGACCGCGTGCACACCGCGCTCGGCGTTGCGGTAGATCTCCTTGGCGGCCAGTTCGGCGTCGGCCAGGTAGCTCAGTGCGCACGGAATGAAGCGATCGGGATGCGAACCCGCCCACTGTTCGACCGCCCAGTCGTTGTAGGCCTGCACACACGCGAAACCCAACTCCTTGTCCGGCATCCGTGAGAAGGTGGTGCCGGCAAACCCCCACGTGATGGACGGGAAGCACAGCGAACCCCAGACACCCGCGATATCCATGTCGTGAACTCGCGCATCAGTGTCGTAGACCGACGCCCGATAGTCCTCAAGTCGCATTTGCATGGACCGCCACTCGGTGATGGGCCGCCCGGCCGCTCCATCCATCCCGCTGAAGAAGAACTTCTTGTCGGCGATCTGCCACGCCGGACGGCCGTCGACATGGACCAGCCGCGGGACGTCATCGCGAAACTTGGCCGGAACGGTATCGAACAGTGTCGACGGCTCGAAAGAGTGATCATCGACCGAGATGACAGGGCACCAAACTGGTTTGGGGTCAGGCTCGGGCAGTAACGACAACTCGTAGTCACGGCCGACCGTGAAGATGCTGGAATCCGAAAGCGAATCCTCGAGATCACTGGGCATGGAATCCGTACCTCTCCGCCGCCGGAGCGGCATTCACCAATTTGGAAGGGACTAGAACAGGGGAACTTGTTTGGGTTCGGTGTAGGCCAGCAGGCCTTCGATACCGCATTCCCGGCCGATACCGCTTTGACCGAAGCCGCCGAACGGCCCGTCGAAGCTGCCGCCGGCGCCGTTGACCAGGATCATGCCGGCCCGCACGCGCTTGGCCAGCGCCGTCGCGCGATCGACGTCGGTACCCCAGACACTCCCGGCCAGACCGTATTCAGAGTCGTTGGCGATCGCCAGCCCCTCCTCGTCATCGGCATAGGGAATGATGCAGACCACGGGACCGAAGATCTCCTCCCTGGCGATGCGCATACTGTTGTCGGCCGCCGTGAACACGGCCGGCTCCACAAACCAACCGGTGTCAAGGCCGGCGGGCCGACCACCGCCGAGAACCAGTTTGGCACCCTCCGCCTGCCCAAGGGTGACATAACCCTCGACCCGCTCGCGCTGACGCTGCGACACGAGCGGACCGATTTCCGTGGCCGGCTCGGTCGGGTCGCCGACCACCATCGACGACACCATGTCACAGAAGGCATCGGTGAAATCGTCGATTCGACTGTGTGGTACCAGAATTCGAGTCTGATTTGTGCAGGTCTGGCCACTGTTGCGGAAGGCTGCGTCGCGCAGCCCCGCGACGGTGCGATCGATATCGGCGTCGTCGAGCACCAGCGCGGCCGACTTACCGCCCAGCTCGAGTGTGCACCGCCGCAGGGCGCGACCACAGATCTCGGCGACGCGCCGGCCGGCCTCGGTGGATCCGGTGAAGGCCACCCGATCCACAGCTGGATGGCTGATCAGATGTTCGCCGGCCTCACGGTCTGCGGGCACGACGTTCAGCACACCCGGAGGAAGCCCTGCCTCGTCGAAGATCTGGGCCAGCAGCAGTCCGTCGAGTGCGGTCTCGGGAGACGGCTTGGCCACCACCGTGCACCCGGCCACCAATGCGGGCGCAATCTTCATCAGCATCAACGCCTGCGGGTAGTTCCAGGGCGCGATGGCGGCCACCACGCCGGCCGGATCATGGATCACCGATACCGGCGTGCTGAGCTCGGTGCGATGTTGTTCGATCTCGAAGCGGTCACCAAGTGCGGTGAAATACCCGAGAACATGCTGTGCGATCGGGCCTTGAGCATTACGCGAGAAGGTGATCGGACTGCCCATCTCGGCGGTGATGAGATCGGCGATCTCGTTGGAATGCTCGGCATAGATCTCGCCGGCACGGCGCAGATAGCGAGTCCGTTCGGTGATCGGCAGACCCGACCAGCCGCCGTCATCAAAGGTCGTCCGTGCGGCGGCGACCGCACGATCCATATCGGCTGCCGTGCCGTCCGGTGCGTACCCGATGACCTCGAGGGTCGCCGGCGAGACGATATCCCGGCGGGAGCCAGTCGAGGCCACCCACTGGCCGCCGATGTAGATCGTGTCGCGCTGCCGGGAACGCAGTGCGTGTCCACGAGCTGACATTGCTGACCGCCTTAAGAGTCGACGTTGTGGTGTGTGCACCGCGTGTAACCGATCTCAACGAATCATGTTGGATACCAGTCGCTCCCCTGATTCGAAGCGGGTGGCGTGCGGTCGCTGCGGTGTGTACCCCAAGGTTCATCGCTGCCGACGATGCCGTCAAGGAGGGTGCGTGGTGGTGACAGTGCCCCGGTCTTGATGAGGGGTGTCAACGCAACCCCCCTTCGTGCATGCGGCGGAACTAGCGTCTGCGGTAGGTGAAATGCATGGCACAGAAACGGAGACACCCCGCACAGATGGTCAACCGATGGGTGAAGTCCGAGGCGGACGTGGTCGGTATCTGCCCCGAAATGGTTGAAGTGCGATATCTGAGTATTCCGACCGGTATCGCACCTTTTCGGCTTCCCAATGGGCGGCTGACACCGACGGACATCCCGGCGATCGTGCTCCGGTTGACCGATGGCGAGGGAGTGCAGGGGTTCTCGCTGCTGTGGTTTCAGCAACCGGGGCAGGCCGTCCTGGTCGGCGCGGGACTGCAGTACCTGTGTAGAGAGGTGGTTCCGGCGGCCGGAATGGTCGAGCTGGACGCCGGGGTCCTGTCCGCGACCCGGTTCGTCGGTGAACACGGTGTCATGGCATTCGCGTCGTCCGGACTCCGGATGGCAGCTGAAGACCTACTTTGCAGGCGTCGTGGAATCGGACTCGCCGACCTGGTCGGGCGCCGACGTGAACGGGTCCGGTGTTACCAGACGGGCCTGATGCTGCAGTCGAGTACCGACGAGCTCGTGGCGGAAGCGGCGGCGATCTACGCGAGCGGTGTGCGCGCGGTGAAGATGCTCGTCGGCAAACCGGACCTCGACGAGGATGTGGACAGGGTCCAGGCGGTCAGAGATTCACTGCCGACCGATGCCGTGCTCATGGTCGACGCCCTGCAACGCTGGGACAGTGCTGCCACCGCCCTGCGCGCCGCACATCGATTTGAGCCCTTCGGGATCCACTGGATCGAGGACCCGCTGCCGCATACCGACATCTCCGGTTACCGCGACCTCGCGCAGCGGTCGCCGGTCCACATCGCCAGCGGCGAGACATCGTTCTCTCTGGTCGATATCGAGGAACTCGTGGGTGCCGGCGTGCGCTATATCGTCGGCGAGCCCGAACGCGTCGGGGGACTGCGAGCATGGCTGGATGTCGCTGATCGCGTGCGCGAATCGGGCGCCACGATGCTGCCGCATCTCTATCCGCACGTGTCGGCACAGCTGCTGGCGACGCTGCACCAGGAGGAGGTGTGGCTGGAGTACGTGCCATGGTTCGATCAGCTGGTATCGCAGCAGCTGTCCGTCACCGCCGACGGAATGGTCCGTGTGGATTCCGAGCCTGGAGCCGGTTTCACACCTTGTCCGGACGCACTGGATCGACTGGCCTGGGGCCCCTGGCACCAAGTCGGTCGGTGAGCCGGTCAGCGCAGTGATGGTGTAAGGCGTACCCGTTCAGTTCGTTGACTTGGTGCCGCCGCGGCCGTGAAATCGAGTCAGTCGAACGCGTTTGGAAGTTCGGCGCGGTCGGCATCGGCATCGATAGCGAGTAGCGGAGGGTAGGAGTGGCCATGGACTGGTTCGACCGGAGAATTGTGCAATACATGTTGCACTGGCAGCCGTTCGGTGGACCGCCCGAGGAGGAGGTGCTGCCGCGGTTCGGGATGAGCTTGCCCCAACTGAACCGGCGTTTCGACCGGATCGTCAAGAGAATGGAAGTCCAGCGGGAGGCACTGCGATCCGAGGATGTGGCCTTGCTGTCGGCCGTCAACCGCGTCAAGGTGGAGGCGGCAGTCAAACGCGAGTTGGAGTCGGCGGAATCGCCGTTGCGTTGGCCGTTCTCGACCTCTGCCGAGCCTCGTTTCGTGTGAATGCGGTTCAGAGAATATGACTCCTGGTGATGTGTCCGGATACGAGGCCGCGATTCTGCTCCTGCGGGTGGTTCTGGGTCTGACGATGGCCGCGCACGGCTACAACAAGTTCTTCGGCACAGGCGGCATTGCGGGCACTGCCCGGTGGTTTGACAGTATCGGCATGGCGCCGGGTGCTCTTCACGCGCGAGTGGCCGCAGGTGCCGAGATCATGGCTGGAGTCTGTCTGGCGATCGGATTCCTGACTCCGCTGGCTGCTGCCGCATTCGTCTCGTTGATGGTCGTGGCAGCATGGATCGTTCACCGCGGCAACGGATTCTTCATCACCAAAGACGGCTGGGAGTACAACCTGGTGCTGGCGGCCGGAGCAGTAGCGGTGGCAGGGACCGGGGCCGGCACTCTCAGTCTGGACTCTCTGTTGTTGCGCGATGCCGCCTTGTGGCCGCTGCTGCATGGGTGGGCGGGCTTGGCGATTGCGGCGATAGTCGGGCTGTTCGGCAGCGCCGTCCAGTTGGCGGTCTTCTTTCGTTCACCTCCGCTTGCTGCGTCTTGATCGCCCAACCCAATATGGCCTGGAATATGTTGCTTGTGACCAACATTCGTCGTATTGGCGTCGCGATGAAACTGGCACAATCGGTACCCGTTCGTAATCGCCGCGCGATCTTGACCCTCGCCGAATCCGTTGGCTATAAACGGCACAGCCGTCAATTGTGACGCGCATAACACTCTGCTGAAGAGTGTTGTCCCAGCAAGGAGTTGAGAGACATGTCGATAGATTCTGGGCCCGCCGATGAGCTGGAACCTGGCGATCTCGTGCGAAACGGATACGAAATTCGTCACCTGTGTTTACTTTCCAGCACGGACCGCCTGTCCTCCTCGGTGGTTCGCAGTCCGTCGGGTAGTCAGCTCACGCCGGCGGCCCAGACCTGGTCTCTGATACCCGAGAATTGGGGCCGATGGCTGCGTGTCGGGGTCTTTGCCGCAGGCATCGGTCTCGCCCTGACCACCGGACACGGCGTTGCGGCGGCGGACACGTCGTCTGGTGGGTCGGATTCGTCGGGTGGTGCGTCGTCGGGTCGTGTTTCTTCGCAATCGGACTCGTCGACAGGGGCGTCCTCGGGTCGTGGATCTTCCGAGCCGGATTCTCCGCGCGCAACAGCCCGTGGCGTTCGTGGCGACCGTGCCGACGACACCGATCGCCGTCAGCGTCGTGCGGGATTCGACAACGGTGCTGATGGTGATAGCGCCCCCGACGCCGGCGAGAAGAGCAGTGGCGACAAGCCCAGCGACAGGAAGCGCGCCGACGGGACGCGCAGCGCGAATGCGGCCGGTGACGGCCGGCGCGAGGCGGCCGGCGAAGGCGCTCGCGGTGTTGTGCGTGTGCAATCCCAAACTGCGAGGCTGTCGGCCCCGCAGCGTCCGGGTGAGCTGACCGCTGCGCGTACGACTGCGCAAGCGGCAGCAGATTCGACCGATTCGGATCCTGCGGAACCGATTACGCCACCGACCGGTGCTGCTGCCTTTGTATTCGGCGCGGCGCGTGCGGCCGACGAATCGATGGCCATGGCTCGGGTGGTCCCGTGGTCGGCGTTCGTCAATCGTTGCGGACTGATTTGTAACGGATCCGACGGGACGCAGGCGAATCCGAATGGCGTCGGTGGTGGTTGGATATTCGGCAACGGCGGAGACGGCTGGTCGAGCACCGTGGAGGGTGTGGCCGGCGGCAGGGGCGGTGTCGGAGGATTGTTGTGGGGGAACGGCGGTGCCGGTGGGGCAGGCGGTCTCGGGGCACGGGGCGGCGGTGGCGGTAATGCCGGGCTCCTGGGTGGAAACGGTGGTCGTGGCGGCGATGGTGGAGGCGGGGTCACCGGAGTTTCCGGCGAGTCCGGTGTGAACGGGGGGCGAGGCGGCAACGGCGGAGTCGGTGGCGACGGCGGCTCCGGTGGCCGGGGTGGCCTGTTCTTCGGCTGGGGTGGCGAGGGTGGAGACGGCGGCATCGGCGGTGCAGGCGGAGCTGGGGCACACGGCACCACGGCGTCGACCGCTGAAGAAGACGGTGGTCCCGGCGGCGACGGTGGCAGTGGAGGCTTCGGCGGGTTTGGTGGCGCGGGTGGTAATGCCGGTTTGTTCATCGGCGACGGTGGTAACGGCGGCTCCGGGGGCGCGGCCGGTGCCGGTGGTGCCGGTGGATTCGGCGGCACCGGGGGAGCCACGGTTGTCACGCTGGCGGGCGGCCAGCTCACCGACAGCGCCGGTGTCGGTGGTATCGGTGGCTTCGGTGGTGCAGCTGGTTTCGCGGGGCTCGGTGGCGTCGGCGGCACGCGCAGCATGTTCGGCCGGGCGGGTGTGACCGGAGTCAACGGTGCGGGTGCGCTGGCCGGAGCCGGTGGCGGTGTGGGTGGTAATGGCGGACTGGGCGGGCGGTTGCCGCTGGTCCAACTCAACTCCGCAACCCCCGCTCAGGCGGCGCTGGCAGCACTGATGAAGAGGCTGGGTCTGCCGATCCAGGCTGCGACCGGAATACAGTTGGAGGACATCAACGGGCTGTTGCTCGGCCCGCTGAACGCCTACCTCTATAACCCGGTCATCGGTGAGGCGATCTTCAACATCGGCAATACGTTCTCTTCGTCGACACTGTCCGCACGAGTCAAGGAGATCGTGATTCTCTCTGTCGGCGGTAAGTGGGGATCGCCCTATGAGCTCTACGCCCACGAGCTCGTCGCTCGAATGGTGGGTGTTCCCGAAGCTGCCGTCGTGTCGCTTGCCAGCGGCCAGCCTCCGGTCGGTCTCACCGGCAACGAACTTGTGGCGGCGCAGTTCGTACAGGAGCTCATCTCGACCTACCGGGTGAGCGCGGCTACCTACCAGGCTGCCGAGGCGGCATTCGGTCAGACCGGAGTCGTCGATATGGTCAATCTGGCCAGTACGTACCTCGGCGTTTCGGCGACGCTGAACGCGTTCAATGTGCGTGGGCCGAATACGGCTGCGCCCGCGGTGCTTCCGACGCCGGCCCCGGCAACTCCGCCGGCCCCGGACGGTCCGAATGGATTGGGTGGCCGGCTGCCGCTGCTGGATCTCGACACCGCCACGCCGGACCAGCTGGCGCTTGCCGCGCGGATCAAGGCCCTGGCGCTACCCATTCAACAGGCCACCGGCATCGAGTTGGTGACGCCCGAGGGACAGCTGATCGGCCCGTTGAACGCCTACCTGTACAACCCGGTCATCGGCGGAGCACAGTTCGACGTGGGCAATACGTTCTCGTCGTCGACGCTATCCGCCCGGGTGAAAGAGGTGGTCATCCTCTCGGTTGGCGGGCTCTGGGCTTCGGACTATGAGGTGTGGTCACACGCCAAGGTGGCCCGGCTCGTGGGTCTGCCCGAGGAGACGATCGTCTCGCTCGGCAGCGGTCAGACTCCAGTGGGGCTCAGCGGAAGCGAGCTGATCGCCGCCCAGTTCGTGCAGGAGCTCGTCTCGACCTACCGTGTCAGCGATCAGCTGTACTACGCGGCAGAGGCGGCGTTCGGGCGGGTGGCGCTCGTCGACCTTGTCAATCTGGCCAGCACCTATCTCGGTGCCTCTGCGGTGTTGAATGCCTTCGAGATTCCGGTTCCGCAGGAGGCGCCCGCCAGCGTGTAGATCGTCGTGCGCACTCTCGGCGGGGCGTCTCCACCACTGTGGAGGCGCCCCGTTCGGGTAGCTGCGGTCCTATGCCGGTGGTGTACCCAGCGGCAAGGGTGTGACGGCTCGGTCGAGCACCTCGTGCAGCGTGCCGGCGGTGGGAATCTCCAGCCAGAACTGGACCGCGGTGTGGATGGCAGCGACGACGGTCGCGGCCGCCAAGCGTGGACCGAGGTCCACCAGCGGGTCACTTCCGGTGCGATAGGCGATCTCGGCGGCGACGACCTGTTCGACCTCGATATCGGACTTTCGCTCCTCGGCGAACAATGACGGTTCGGATCGGATCAGGCGCGCACGTGCCATCCAATGTCGATCAGGCTCACCCGTGAACAGGGTTTTGGCAGCAGCGCGTAGAGCGACATGCAACGCCTCCTCGTCGGGCCGGGCCCGCAGAGCCGCGCAGAAGACATCGGCCCGAATCGCCGCCACGCCGACGATTGCCGACTCCTTGCTGGGGAAGTAGTTGTTGAATGTCCGGGGCGAAACACCGGCTGCAGCGGCGATGTCCTCGATGCGGACCGCCGCGACCCCGTTTTCGACAGCGAGGTCGAGTGCAATAGCGCTCAACCTCGCACGCATGTCGCGCTTCTTGCGTTCTCTCAATCCCAGTGAACGTTGGTCATGGTTCACAGATCCGATGGTCCCCTCAGATGTCACGTGTAAATCCGTATTCGTGCAATTGTTTTGGCTCGCCGAGCGACAGTCGGGGGAGCGTGCGAGACAGTGGAGTGGACAGGAAAAGGTTGCGCGCCGCGATGCCCAACCGAGTCCGGGGAACCGTTATGTAGGTGAATAGGTGGCCCTGCTTGCCGGCGACAAGCGGACGCTGTGCAGCCTCGTACCGGGCAAATGCTCGCTGCGAGGCGTCTTGGGAACTCAATTCGCCGGCTAGTCGGTAAGCACCGGTCAGTGCCAACAACGCTCCCGCTCCCGAGGCCGGCGAGGCGCAGTATGCCGCATCGCCCACCAGCACGACGCGTCCCATCGACCACGACGGCAGCTTGATCTGGTCCAACGCGTCGAAGTAGAAGTCCGGCGCGGCGTCGGCGGCGTCTAGGAGGGCCGGCACCTGCCATCCGAGGTCGCAGAATGCATCGCGGAGCAATTGACGCTGTGCGTCGATGTCGCGGTAGTCATAGGTTATGGGGTTGCCGCTGCGGAAGGTGAAGTTGATCAGTCCGTGCCCGGTCCCGTCCCGGTGCACAGCGACGGACCTTCCTGGCTCGTTGTAGAAAGTCGTCCAATGCTGTTCGCCCACGGCAAGATCGGTACTGCAAACCGCATAGTAATGATGCTTGAAGACACGAAACGAGCTCTCGGGTCCGAAAGTCAGGCGCCGTACACCCGAGTGCATACCGTCTGCACCTACCACGTAGTCGAACCTCTGGGATTGCCGATGAGTGAACGCGACGGTTATCCCTGAGTCATCTTGTTGAAGCTCAGTGACAGAGTCGCCGAAGATGTACTCGACGTCAGATTCGGTGACCGAATACAGCAACTGCGACAGGTCGCCGCGGGTGATCTCGATGTCTTCGGAGCCCACCATCTTCTCGACGTCGGCTGCCGCGAAGCGTACGCGCTGCTGGCCATCGCGATCGACGAAACGCATACCCTGGTTGACCAACGCGCGCTCCTTGATCGCCGCACTGAGCCCCATTCGTTCGACAACTGCCAGCGCCTCGGAGCGGATGTCGACGCCATTCCCGCCGCGTCGGAGTTCAACCGCCTGTTCGACGATAGTGACCTCAAATCCGGCGCGAGTCAGCCAGAAGGCGGTTGCCGGTCCGGCGATACTGGCACCAACGATGAGAACTTTGGCTTTCGGCATGAGTGACATCCTGGCAGAATATTGCGTAGTCCGCAAAATTGCTGAACACGCAAAATTAGCGGGATGTCACCCACCAGGCGCGTGACGAACCCTGCGATGGAGGCATGCCAACCGAACGGGAGAGGCGCGCCGAGGAACTCCGCGACAAATGCAAGAACAATAGGCAGAGCGGGGGCAGGTGATAGTTACCGAATGGGGAGCCTTCCCGAGCGGGAACACTCGTCGCAGTTTCCGGTCTGGCCAGGGGTGGGCCGGCGGCACCGTGTAGCTTGTCCGCGCGGTAGGAGGACCGCACGATCGGACCCGCCAGTACGCCGGCGAATCCGAGAGCTTCGGTGAAGGTGATGAGTTCGTCAAATTTGCCGGGGCGCATATCGTTCCGGCTCTTGTCACTTGCGTGAGTGAATCGGTTCCGCCATCGCCGTGAGAGCTTCGCAACCCCGCACCTAGACGCCTCGGGCTCTCCAACGAGATTGAGATCACAGCCCGTTAGTGCGAGCGACACCGGCTTCCCGCACCCCATGGCCGATCGTCAGCGCGAAGCCATGTCGTGCCGCCGGTCAGCGAGATGGTCTCTTCCGGAGTCGCGAGAGTAGCGACGCATATTCGGCTTCGCGTTGGTAGACACGGCACCACATGTGGAGGCGCTCGAGTGTTGAAGGGGGAAGTGCAATTTGGCCCTGCAGGGCGACGTGAACGAGGCGGTGTATGGCAGCCGAGTGGTGAGCGCTGCCCAGGTCCATGAAGACCAGGGCGCGTTGCTCGACGCTCAGGTGTGCGTTCAGATTGTCGGCAAGTTCCCACGCAATCTGGTGTTCAGTCGTTGCAATCATGTTGTTCTACCTTCTGTTGTGCCGCTGCTCCTGTCGGCTGAGACCGTTCATCGGGATTTCGGCTGGACGCTCGGTAGCAAGAACTGCAGGTGCCTTGGCTCCGAGTTCGGGAATCAACGATTGCCCGGAACCGGCGCTATGGCTGTCGACGGGTTGCTCTGTCTCGGAGACGCAGTCAGGAGTGTCGCCACGGCGGTGGCAACGACTGACAACGCCATAACCACCTGGCCCAGATGAATGGCTTCGGCCAGCGCGATCGTGACGCGAGTGTCTTTGCTTGAACTACTGAATGTGCTTCTGTCGGTCGTGCCAGGCGCGTTCGCGTAGCAGATACTTCTGAGTCTTGCCGGTGGATGTCTTGGGAAGGTCACCGAATATCACGTGCTTGGGTGCCTTGAACCGCGCAATGTTGGCCCGGACGTGATCGATGATGTCTTCGGCCGTCGCTTCGCGGCCAGGTTTGAGTGCGACGTAGGCGGCCGCTACTTCGCCCCACTGAGGATCCGGTACCGCGATGACTGCAACCTCAAGGACGGCGGAGTGCTCCATGATTACTTGCTCAACCTCTACCGAGGCGATGTTCTCGCCGCCCGAGATGATTACGTCTTTACTGCGGTCGCGTAGTTCGATATATCCGTCAGGATGGCGCACGCCCAGGTCGCCAGTTCGGAACCAGCCGTCGGGCGCCGCCGCTTCGGTGCCCTTCAGGTCATGCAGATATCCAAGCATCACGTTGTTTCCGCGCAGTGCGATCTCGCCGGTACTCAGGCCGTCGGAGAGCACGTCGGTGCCATCATCGGCGAGTACTCGAATCTCGCAGGAGATCATGTTCGCGACGCCCTGCCTGGCTTTGATCTTCGCGCGCGATTCCAGATCGAGTGCGTCCCATTCGGGGCGCCAGTCGCATATGGCTGCGGGTCCGTATGTCTCGGTCAGTCCGTACAGGTGCGTGACGTCGAATCCGAGCTCCGCCATCCGCCGCAGGATGGCCGGTGAAGGCGGCGCACCGCCGGTGGCGACCCGAACGGGGGTGCCCTCGATGGCGTCCGCCTCGGCCGCGTACGCGAGCATGGACAGCACGGTCGGTGCGCCGTTGAGGTGAGTTACGCCGTGCCGGCGGATCAGTTGCCAGACTTCCGAGGGGTCGACCTTGCGCAAGCACACATGTGTGGCGGCCGCAGCTGTGACCGCCCAAGGGAAACACCACCCGTTGCAGTGAAACATCGGAAGCGTCCAGAGGTAGACCGCCGACGGGGACAAACCCGTATGACCGACCATCGCCAGCGCTTGCAGGTAGGCGCCACGGTGGGAATACATCACCCCCTTGGGTTTTCCCGTCGTACCCGAGGTGTAGTTGACAGATAACAAGCTCAGCTCATCCGTCGGCGTGCGCCGTACCGGGGAGGCCGCCGACAACATCTGCTCGTAGTCACCGTGTTGACCATCGTCAGCCTGCACCAGGATCGGCGAGATGCTCATCTGGGCGCGGACCTGTTCCACGACCTCTGCATGTGTTGAGTCATAGATCAGCACTGCCGCCTCCGAATGGCCCAACATATAGGCGATTTCAGATGCAGAGAGACGTGTGTTGAGGGCGACCAGGGGTGAACCGGACCACGGGACGCCGAAATGCGACTCCAGCAGGACGTGCGAGTTGGGTGCCAGCACTGCGACGGGCCGTCCCGACGACAGCTGAGCCAACGCCCCAGCTAGCTGCGCGGACCGTTGGTGGAGTTGTTCGTAGGTCCATTCGTTCAAACCGTCCACCACTGCAACACGGTCGCCATGACAACTGGCCGCTCGATCGAGGTATGCGGTGGGCGTCAACGGTTCGTAACTCATCGACGTGAGTTGCGCAGATTGCCCGCTGGCCTTCATCGCGGCGTTCCTCCTCGGGATAAAGTCTCTTGACCGACTGACGGAGTAGCCGCTCGTGTACTTCCCCGCCCTCCGTCGCTGACTGACGGCGGACGTCGGACGAAGTGCTGTCCAGTCAATACCCCTGTTGCACTGTCGGGCAACGGGTATGAGCGAAATCGAGCATTTTGCCAAGTCCAACGAGGTATAGGACGTTGATCACTGGGCAGATCGATCACTTTCCTGTTTGGTGAATGAGGTCGTCGAGCAGTGGCGTGATTCTGTAGTCGACCAGTTTGCGCATCACCAGCGAGGTCGTTGTCTGTTCGACACCATCGATGTCCAAGATTCGGCCGGCTATCCGGTAGAGGTCATCGGCTTCGCGCGCCACCACGTGAATCATCAAGTCGGTGACTCCGCCCAGCCCATGGACTTCGATCACTTCAGGAACCTGTTCGAGGGCGTCGGCGATCTGTGCGAGTTTGCGCTGAGTCACCCGCGTCAGGATGAATGCAGTGAGCGGGTACCCGAGTGCGGCAGGATCGATCCGGCGTTCGAGCGATCTGAACACATGTTGGTTTTCCAGCTTGTTCAGGCGCGCCTGAACGGTATTGCGGGAGACCTTGGTTGTGTCGGCGAGCGCTATCACGGTTGCGCGCGCGTCGTCGCTGAGCGCCTTGATGATCCTGGCGTCGATCGCGTCGATCGCGTCGATGCGCGTTTTGTTGGTCATAATGCCCAGCCTGCTGAGTCCGGAGTGCCGGAAAGTGAGCAGATTGCGTATAAAGGCGGCCGCATCTTGCGCAGACGGAGAGCCGCTGGTCCACTGAGGGTGACTTTTTGCACGAGCGAACCGTACCTCGGGTGACAATGCGTCACCACTACGCCGGGCAACCCTCATCCGGGGACCCGCACAGGGAGGGGCCGCAGACCCATGATCTGGGTCCAGTGCAGCGATCCCGCTCCAACACGACGCCGACCGACAAGGACCTCGATGCCCGGCAACGCCGCAGTGCAAAACACTGCCCACCAAGTCGACAACAGCCACGCCGCGCTCCACGAGATTGAGCAGCGAATCTTGTGGTTGTCCACCGCGATCATTCACCACGCCAATAGAATTCGACCGAATACCAGTGGCCTCAAGGTCGGCGGTCACCAGGCGTCCAGTGCTTCGATGGTGTCGATCATGACATCCCTGTGGTTCGAGCAGTTGCGCCCCGGGGACCGGGTCTCGGTCAAACCACACGCATCGCCGGTGCTGCACGCCATCAATTACCTCATCGATGAGCTTGATGCGTCCTACCTGCCGAGGCTTCGCGAGTTCGGTGGTCTGCAGTCCTACCCGAGCCGCACCAAAGACCCCGATCCGGTCGACTATTCGACCGGATCGGTGGGAATCGGTGCCACGGCGCCAATTTGGGGTGCGATTGCGCGCCGCTATGTCGACACCCAGATCAGTGCTGTCGGCAAGGGCCGCCAGTACTCGCTGGTGGGTGATGCCGAACTGGATGAGGGTGCGGTCTGGGAGGCGATTCTCGACCCTGCGGTGGCGGACCTCGGCGAGATCGTCTGGATCGTCGACCTGAATCGTCAATCACTGGACCGGGTGGTGCCGAATATCGCCGCTGGGCGCTTGGAAGCCATGTTCGCCGCAGCCGGCTGGCAGGTGATCACGGTCAAGTTCGGCGCTCTGCTTGAGTCGTTGTTCGCCCGTCCGGGCGGCCCCGGCCTGCGCACGCGGATCCTCGAAATGCCCAATCCCGAGTACCAGCGCCTCTTGCGTTGCACTGCAGAGGAACTCCGTGAACGACTGCCGGGATCGGGCTCGGGGGCGGTAGGCATTGCTGCGTTGGTGGCCGAGTTGCAGGATGCGGAACTGCTCCACGCGATCCGCAATCTCGGTGGCCACGACCTCTCTGCGCTGCGTGCAGCGTACGCGCAGATCGACGACACGCGCCCGACGGTCGTTATTGCCTACACCATCAAGGGGCGTGGCCTACCGACACAAGGACATCCACAGAATCACTCGTCGTTGCTGACGTCGGAGCAGTACGAGCAACTGGCCACCGAACTGGGGATCAATGTCGACGATCCCTGGCCACGATTCGCACCCGGTACCGCCGCGGGCCGGCTCTGTGCGGAGACGGCGCAGCGTCTCAAACGGGAGCCGGTGCAGACGTTGGCGCCACCGCCGATACCGGGAGACCTGGGGCGCACTCCTTCGGGTACGGCGACCACGCAGGCCGCGCTGGGGCGCGTTCTACTCGACCTGAGCCGCCAGGCGCCGGAGGCCGCCAAACGGGTGGTGACCGTCAGCCCCGATGTGAGCTCGACGACGAACCTGGCCGGCTGGCTGAACAAGGTCGGTGTCTGGTCCCCGAGCGAGCGACGCAACTGGTTCGACGATGATCCCGAAACCATCATGCACTGGCGGGAGAAACCGTCCGGACAACACATGGAACTCGGCATCGCGGAGACCAATCTCGTGGGGCTGATGAGCGAGCTCGGGGCAACGTGGAGCCGATGGGGACAACCGTTGCTGCCCATCGGTGTTCTGTACGACCCCTTCGTCGAGCGCGCGTTGGAACCGTGGTCGTACGGGATCTATGCCGGCGGACAGTCCATTCTTGTCGGCACGCCGTCCGGAGTCACGTTGGCAGCTGAAGGTGGCGCCCACCAGTCGATCAAGACGCCCTCGATCGGCCTGGAGCAGCCGGGCTGTGTCAGCTACGAGCCGGCCTTCGCCGTCGACGTCGAGTGGACGTTGTTGTCGTGTATCGGCCGTCTCGGCCGTCCCGACGGGACATCGGCTTACATTCGGTTGTCCACGCGGCCCGTGGACCAGCTGCTCGCCGCAGTGCCCGGCGACCCCGCCGGAAGGGAGCGGCGGCGGCGCCATGTACTGGCCGGAGGATATGTATTGCGACGGGCCGCCGAGCCGGCGCTGACCCTCGTCGGGATGGGCGCCATGATGACTGAGAGCTTGGCCGCAGCCGACCGGCTCGCGCAGCAAGGCGTCGACGTCGACGTCGTCTGTGTCACCAGTCCGGGTTTGCTTTTCGAGGCTCTACAAGCCAGGCAGGGGCGTGGCGACGCGCCGACATGGATCCTGGATCAGCTGTTCCCGGCCGGCCGGGCCGCTCCGATGCTCACTGTGCTCGACGGTCATCCGCACACCCTGGCGTTCCTCCCTGCCGTCAACGGTGTGCCGGGAACCCAATTGGGCGTCAGCCGGTTCGGTCAGGTCGGCTCGCTTGAAGACGTGTACCGGTACCACGGCATCGACACCGACAGCATCGTTGGCGCAGCCCTGGATCTGCTGGGCGGGGTGTGACATGTCTGCTGCCGAGAACGACATCGCGGTGAGATTGCCCAATCTGGGCGAGGCGGTCACCGAGGCGACCATCACCCGGTGGCTCAAGTCGGTCGGGGATTCCGTGGAAATCGACGAACCACTCCTGGAAGTCGCCACCGACAAGGTGGATACCGAAATTGCGGCCCCCGCGGCCGGCACCTTGCTGGAAGTCGTGGAAGCCGAGGACGCCGTTGTGTCGGTGGGCGCCGTTATCGCGAGACTCGACGTCTCCGCACCGGTGACCCCGGCCGCGGATGCATGTGCGCCGCCCCCTCCCGAACCCGAACCCGAACCGGTGCCGGCGTCCGAAGCAACGGAATCGGCGATCTCCTCGCCTCCGCACCCGCCATCACCAGAGCAGCCCGACGCTGGGATCGGGGTCGATCGTGTTGAGAAGTTGCCCCGGATTCGCCGGACCATCGCCCGTCGAATGGTCGAATCACTCCAGACCGCAGCACAATTGACGACGGTCGTTGAATCCGACCTCAGCTTGATCGCGGCGCGGCGTGCGGAGATGAAACAGGACTTTCTCGACCGCACCGGCTCCCGGCTGTCCTATCTGCCCTTCATCGTGGTAGCCGCGGTCGACGCGCTGGCAGCGCATCCCGTCATCAACGCCACGGTCAACGCCGACTGCACTGAGGTGACCTACCACGGTTCAGTGCACTTGGGAGTGGCGGTGGACGGTCCGAAGGGTCTCATGGTCCCGGTGATCCGCGATGCCCAGCACCTCGATGTCATGGAGGTGGGCGCGGCCATCGCGAGGGCGGCTGCGGCGGTGCGCGACGGCTCGATACGGCCCGACGACATGAGCGGTGGCACCTTTACGATCACCAACACCGGCAGTCGTGGTGCACTTTTCGACACACCGATCATCAACCAGCCCCAGTCGGCGATCCTGGGGATTGGTGCTGCCACGGAACGCCTTGTACCCGAACGTGACAGCGATGGCGCATTGCTGATCCGTACCCGGTCCATGGCGTACCTGTCACTTACCTACGACCATCGGACAATCGACGGTGCCGATGCAGCGCGCTATCTGACCGCGGTACGGAGCCGTCTGGAGTCGTGATCGAGGTGATTGACGGTCATCGCCGACACACCCGCACCTGAATGTGCCACAGCCACCCCTTGCCCAAAGGAGGACCGATGGTCCAGTCGTCGTTCGATTTGTTCGATCTGCCGAAGGAACACCACGAACTGCGCGCCTCGATCCGCGCACTCGCCGAGAAGGAGATCGCTCCGCACGCCGCGGACGTTGATGAGAACTCACGATTTCCGCAAGAGGCCCTCGATGCGTTGAATGCCTCGGGTTTCAACGCGGTCCACGTGCCCGAGGAGTACGGCGGTGAGGGCGCCGACTCGGTGGCCATCTGCATCGTCATCGAAGAGGTGGCCCGGGTCGACGCTTCGGCGTCGCTGATCCCGGCGGTCAACAAGCTGGGCACGATGGGGTTGATCCTGCGTGGGTCGGAAGGCCTGAAGAAACAGGTACTGCCGGACCTGGTGAACGGCCACCTCGCCTCCTACGCGCTGTCCGAACGTGAGGCGGGCAGTGATGCCGCAGGCATGCGAACGCGTGCCAAAGCCGACGGTGACGACTGGATTCTCGACGGTTCCAAGGCCTGGATAACCAACGGCGGCAGATCAACCTGGTACACGGTGATGGCGGTGACCGATCCGGACAAGGGTGCCAACGGAATCTCGGCATTCGCCGTCCACATCGACGACGAAGGCTTCACCGTCGGTCCGAAGGAGCGCAAGCTCGGTATCAAGGGCTCACCGACCGTCGAGTTGTATTTCGAGCACTGCCGGATCCCCGGTGACCGGATGATCGGCGAGCCGGGCACCGGCTTCAAGACGGCGTTGGCCACTCTGGACCACACCCGTCCTACCATCGGCGCCCAGGCGGTCGGTATCGCTCAGGGTGCTTTGGACGCGGCGATCGCATACACGACGGGACGCAAGCAGTTCGGACGGGCTGTCAGTGATTTTCAAGGCGTGCAATTCATGCTTGCCGACATGGCGATGAAGATCGAGGCGGCCCGGTTGCTGGTGTATAACGCCGCGGCCCGTGCTGAACGCGGCGAGGCCAACCTGGGGTTCATATCGGCTGCGTCGAAGTGCTTTGCCTCGGATATCGCCATGGAGGTCACCACCGACGCCGTCCAGCTGTTCGGGGGTGCCGGCTACACCGTCGACTTTCCGGTCGAGCGGATGATGCGCGATGCCAAGATCACCCAGATCTATGAAGGCACAAATCAAATACAGCGGGTGGTGATGGGGCGCGCGCTCTTGAAATAACACACGATCAGGCTCGTGGTCGAGAGGATGCCGTGAGAGCCTGATAGGCCGCCGTCGACATCGTGGCGATGATCGTCTCGTGGTCGAGGCCCTTGTGCAGGGTCGCAGCGGCATTGAGCATCGAGAAGACCGTCTGCGTCAGCAGCCGCACCGCAGGATCCGACAAATCCGGGCGGAGGATCGCCACCACCGAGATCCATTCTTCGGCATAGAGATTCATGGCCCGACGAATGCGTCGTCGGTCCGCCTCGGGAAGAGCGTGCTCATTCTTGAGGAAGATGAGCGGAGTCGGCGGCCCCTCCACCACGCTTCGGATGTGGAACTCCACCATGGAGATCAGCGCAGCATGCGGGTCCGTCGTCTCCTCCGCAGTTTTGCGGGCGAACTCGTGGAGTGAACCAATAGGGTTCTCCACGACGGCGATGAGCACGGCCTGCTTATTCTGAAAGTGGCGGTACAGACCTGGCGCCGAGATACCCGCCTTCGCGCACAGCATGCCGACGGTGACCGAATCGTAGGGATGCTCCAAGAACAGGTCTGCAGCGACCTTCAGCAACAGCTCTCGCCGAAAGCCTTGCGCGCGGGGTCGGTCTTCAGTCATGCCGATTACGATATCCAGTCTGTACGTGCCGTTCGGGGTGCGCACCTCGGCGGGGCCCGCAGAGGCGAATATGACGATGCGAAGTAACTCATCATTAATATTAGAACAGTAGTTCACGGCAAGAGGGCGAACCCGACCAGCAGGCCCGTCAGCTCCGTCTGTAGACTCTCGGAACTGGTCTTACGTGTCTGACTGTGGACCGATCGGAGACAAACAGTTGACAAGCCATCGCCACCGAATTACGTTAATGTCCATTCACTGTTCGCAGTTCTCGCAGTACCCGGTCAGGCGACGGCCGGCAGCCGTTCTCGGCGGTGTGCGTTCCTGCGAGGCAGTGCGGATCGACGCGTTCTGGGAGGATCACCATCCCGTGTGCCGCTCGGTTCGCGTTGACCGGTACTACCCAGGCTGCTCGGTGTCGACGTGGGCCGCGCAAGAGGTTTACGGGAGAACGACACGGCGACAATCGATCACGTCCTGTGCCAGGAAGCTGGCGAACAACCGCAAGTCGTTTTACGGTACCCGGCCGTAAACTGTCGAATTTCTCCGAGGAACAGATCTGATGGGCGAGAATTTCAATATGACACCGCCGAGTGCCGGTAGAAGTGCCGGTGTGCCGGTGCTTTCGTCCGTGGCTGCGTTCGAGGCCGTCGACCGGACTTTCCCGCAGCTGCTCTGCGACCGGGAACGGTTCGAGCCGGACACGGTCGCCTTTCAGAGTTGGTCGGGTGGCGCAATGCGCCGGAGTACCTGGCGCGACTATCTCGATGAAGTTCGTGAGATCGCGCTCGGTTTGCATGGACACGGCATCGGAACGCGTGATCGCGTTGCAGTCCTTGCTGGTACCCGACATGAGTGGGTGGTCGCGGCACTGGCGATCCTCAGCGTCGGGGGCATCCCGGTAGGTGTGCACCAGACGAGCTCACTCGCGGAGATCCGGCACGTCCTGGACAACTGCCGTGCCACCGCGATAGTTGTCGAAACAGCCAACGACGCCGAGAAGTTGGCTTCGCTGACGCCCCAACCAGACCATTTGCGACTCGCCGTCGGGCTCGACGCCGATCCGGCAGGCTTGGCGGACGGTGTCGCAGCAACAACGTGGGAGCAACTGCGTGCCGATGGCCGTCGGCTGGCCGCCAGCGATCCCGCGCTCTTCGAAGGACTGGTCGAGGCGGGTCATATCGATCAACCCGCGGGGTTGTTCTACACCTCGGGTTCGACGGGCGCACCCAAGGGTGTCACTCACACGCACCGGACGATCCAGTACTCGGTGCTCGGCTTCGCCATGTCCTATCCCGATCTCGGGCGCACTCGCCACGATCTCGTAGGATTCCTCGGAATGTCGCACGTTGCGCCGGCTCTCATCGCGGTGTACGCGCCGATCATGACCCGACTGGTCATCACCCATTGCAGCATCGACGAACGGCTCGCCGCACTTATCAGCGTGCGACCCACCGCCGTGCTTTGGCCGCCGCGTATGCACGAGAAGCTGGCCGCCGAAGTGCTGCACGCAGTCTCGGAATCGGGCGGGATGTTCCGACTCGGCTACCGCGTGGCGATGGCCGTCGCTAGACCGATCACTGCTCGGCGCTGGCAGCAACGGGAATTGCCCTGGTATGTCCGGGCGGCCGATGGGTTGACTCGTAAGATGGTATTCGTCCCACTGCTGGGCAAAGTGGGCATGGATCGCATCCAGGTGACCTGGACGGCGTCCGGGAGCATGACCCCGGATGTGGCCGCACTCTGGCACATATGGGGCCTCGACCTTCGAGAGCTGTTCGGCACCACTGAAACATGCGGATCGGTGCTGGCACAGTGGGACCGCTCCTTTCCTGCCCCGGGCACCATCGGCAAATGTCTACCGGACCCCCGCTGGCAGCTGCGAGTCTCCGCCCAAGGTGAGTTGCAGCTACGCAGTCCCTCGTTGTTTGTCGGTTACTGGGAGAATCCCGAAGCATCCACGGCCGCGATGTCGGACGGCTGGTATCGCACGGGGGATCTGGCCGAGCTCGCATCCGACGGGGAAGTGAAGATCATCGGCCGACTGAAAGATGTTCTGAAAACCAGCGGGGGCAAGATGGTGAACCCGCAGCCGATCGAAGTGCGGCTCAAGGCCGCCCCTCTCATCGATGAGGCGATCGTCGTGGGCGACGGGCGGAAGTACCTTTCGGTGTTGTTGAGCGTGAGCCAGGAAGCCACGAAACTGACCGCACAAGAACTCGACGACGCTGTCAGCGGGTGGCTCGACGAGGTGAACGCCGAGTTGTCACGGCCTCACCAGCTCAAGAAGTATCGAGTCCTCCCGCGGGAATTGTCAGTGTCGGCAGGCGAACTGACAGCCAAGGGCACCATCAGGCGGGCGGTCATCCTTGCATCGTTCGGCGATCTCGTCGATGAAATGTACGACGGCGGAGATCTCGACGCGATCGCCCGCGAGGTGCGGTACGCCAAGCCGAACCGGAAGCGGTAGGCCGCCGGGGCCGTCGTCTCCGAATACGACCACCGCCACCCAAGCACGCTCACCGGAAAATACCGTGAGTTATGGGTGCACTGTCCAGGAAGTCGCGGCTCAGAAGCGGATTCAGCATGTTCAACGTACCCCGCTTCAGATCGCTCAGGCAGGTGACCACGTCCAGGAAGCGCTGCTGCTCCCGCCGGTCAATGATGCCTTCGGCCAGCTCGGTGAACTTGGCGATGTAATCCCTGCGCTGAAACGGGCGTGCGCCCGACGGGTGCGCATCGGGAACGGTGAGCTCATCGACGAACACACCACCGGACTTCGTGGTGATTGTTGCCCTTGCGCCTAGGCCCATTTCGGTAACACCCTCGGCCACGGAGATCTGTTGCCACAGTTCAACGGTGTCAGGCCGATGAGATCGCTCCGGTGCGTACGAATGTTCGTGATGCCAAACACCGTCCTGCAGTGCGACAACGAACATGTACACCACCGAACTGCCGAGTGCTTCCCGGGATACGGGAGGACCCAACGTACGAGTCCGGCTCGTGCCGCTGACCACCCCCGATTGATCATCATGACCGGTGTGCAGCACGATGGACTCGACTGCGTCGAGCCGGCTGATTCGATTCCGCATCCTCAAGGCCAGATCAATCCATGCTTGACCCGGGTACGCCGCGCAGTGCGCTCTGGGAGAGCTGTCGAGGATGGCGATCTTCGGATCCCCCGATTTGGGTAGTCGCACCGGGTGGCCGTATCCGGTGGACAGCCAGTCGTATCCGCAGTCGTTGGCTTCTTCTGGTGGGGTCGGGTGGCGTTCACCGTGCATGGCGCGGTCCATCGCCTCGATGGCGACTTTGCCGGCGTAGGCGGCCGCATAGCCCGTCCGCCTCGAATTCGGACTCGGATGGCAGCGACGGCCGACGCCAGTCAGATGTACCGCGTGACCGATCGCGGCATAGATTGTCTCGGGCGACAGCCGCAGAGCCGTGCCCAGGCCCGCCGCCACCGACGGACCGAGAAGTCCGACGGGATCGATCAGGCTGTGGTTCGGACGGATACCACGGGCCAACGCGATCTGCACTTCGTAGGCGGTGGCGATTCCGTTGACCAGATCGGTGCCACCTAAACCCGCGTGCTGGGCAACGGCCACCAGAGCGGGAATGTTGGCCCCAGGGTGCATGTCATCGGCGGCCGGATACACATCGTGCAACTCGATTTCATGGGTCGCCACAGTGTTGGCGAAGGCGGCCCATTCGGGTGAGTAGGTGTCTTCGATCCCAAAGATGGCAGCCCCAGGCGTCGATCGGTGGACGCGTGCCTGGGCACGCGCGACGGTCACGGAAGGCTGGCGTGCCGAGGCGGCCGAAACCGCAGCGTTGTCGATGATGCGATTGACCACCATGGTCTTGGTCTCGACGGGTACCGCCGCGGGGTCGGCGGCGAGCTCGGCGATCTTCCAGGCCGACTGTTCCTCGCGAGGCAGCAGCTCAGCGCGAAGTCGGGTCCTACCGGGACTGGTCATCGGTGTGAATGGATCGGAAATGGCTGTTGTGGAAGATCAATGGCGATACGGTGTCATCTTCGGCTGCACTGATGATCTCCATCAGAACGACATCATGATCACCCGCGGTGATGGATGTGCTGATCCGGCAGTCGAACCACGCCGCTGCGTTGGCGAGGAAAACCGCGGAGGAGTCGCTGGCGAACCACGTCAGCCCGGCGAAGCGATCGGTGTTCTTGGCCGCCAGTTGACGCGACAATTCTGCGTGTCCCGCGGCGAGTACCGAGATCCCGAGATGCTCTTCTCGAGAGAGATGCGGCCACGTCGTCGATGTGTGCTGCACGCAAATCGATACCAAGGCGGGCTCCATGGACACCGGGGTGAATGAGGTGGCCACGATCCCCACCGGTTCGCCGTCGCGCAGTGCACAGATGGCGGCCACGCCGGTCGGATACCGGCCGTATAGCTTGCGCAGTCTCGACGCGTCGTGGGCAGCGTCAGTGGAGCGGATCTGGGTGAGCGCGTTCATGTTCATCTTCCTCAGTGAAAGCAGAGCGGTGTGCTTTGGGACGCTGGTGCACCGGGCGAAGCGGCTCTGCCCGGCTGCGGACGTAGTCCACGATCAGACTGGTGACCGCGTTGAGACAGGCACGACCGATCGCAGTGTTGGCTCCGACGGGGTTACCGAGGATCCCGTTGGGCGAAATGGGTTTCAGGCCATCGGCAAGCAGACGTGCGACAAACGCATCGTCGGTATGGACCTGGTATCCGGGGACCAGCTTGTCGGCGCGCACCCGTTCCGGGTGCAGCACGAGCATGACCGACGTCTCGGCGATATCGGCGTGCCCGCCGACGCTGCCCCCGTGGCCGGAGGACTCCGCGGCCGCACGCCAAGCATCGAGAATCGCCTCACTACCCGTGAAGGTAATCACCGACAGCGGAGCGAGTTTGGCGGCGAGGCGCGCCTCGAATTCGCGCATCACCGGATAGTTTCCGATGTGCCCGGAGAAAAGCACGAGTGTTCTGAATCCCGAATCGGCCAGATGGGCACCGTAGTCCTCGCAGATGGCCTCCAGCGTCGAGGCCCGCAGCGACAGGGTTCCCGCGAAACCGAGGTGGTGCGGCGAGTACCCGACTCTGACCGTGGGCAGTACCAGAGCATCACCGAGCTCGCGCGCGATGCATATGGCGAGTTCGTCGGCATGATCGGCGTCCGTCGCCAGGGGCAGATGGGGGCCGTGCTGTTCGACGGCGGCCAGCGGGAGGATCGCGGTGCGTGCGCCCTCCTCGATCGCAGCTGCCACCTCACCGCTGGTCATCCGCTCGATCCGTAACTCCTGGCCGGTGTGGCCCGCGAATGCCGGCTCAGCCATTGCCGGACCGTGACAGGCGAGCATGGCCGGCGATCTGATCGAGCTCGTGTGCTTCGTACATCTCATCGATGAGGTCGGCGAACGAAGTGAGGATAGTGCCGCGTCTGATGGTCGATTTGAGCGTGAGCTCGCCCAGATCGACCGACAGAGCTCGCGGCAGAACTCGGAAATTCTTCAGCTGCAACGGTCGGGCCAGTTCGGCGTTGACCTCCTCGATCCAGGCGTTGATGGCCGCCCGTTGCTCGGGTGCCGGCATCGCCTTCGCCTCCTCACTGACGCTGAGCAGGACGGTCAGGTACTTGCGGCCTTCACCCACCACGATCGCCTCGTCGACCAAAGGGCTGGCCTTCAGCCGCACCTCAATGGGCTGCGGACTGACGGATTTTCCTCCACTTGTCTTGAGGACGTCCTTGATGCGGCCGATGAGGGCGACCTCTCCGTCGGGTGCGATCTCGACGAGATCCCCAGTGCCGTACCAATCGCCGGTCAGCGTCGAATCGGTGGCCGCAGCACCACGCCAGTACCCTGTGAACAGACATGGGCCTTTGACCTGGAACTCGCCGTCCTCGCTGACCCGGACGGACCACCGCGAATCGGGCAAGGATTTGCCGACGGTGCCCACCGGATAGAAGGACCGTTCCCACTGCACGAGAACCGGGCCGCAGGTTTCGGTCGTCCCGTACATCTCGCGTAGGTCGACGCCCCACATCTGCCACAGCGCCGCGACCTCGGGCGTCATGGCTCCCGACGAGGTCCAGCTGACCCGGATACGGTCCATTCCGTAGGTCGACCGTAGCGGCATGAAGACAGTCCGCACACTGAGGCGATTCAGCACATCGAGTAACCTGTTCAGCGGCTTGTCGTTCCAGCGACGGGCGCAGACAGCGCGCGCGACTGCCATCGCCGCGGTGTAGCGAGCACGGAACAGCGGTCCGGATTTCGGGAGTTGCTCGAGCAGTTCGCCGGCCAACTTCTCGTACATCCGCGGTGGCCACACGATCGCGGTCGGTCGGACTGCTGTGAGCACGGGCAGGCGCTCTTCCGCTGTGCAGAAGGTCACGACCAGTTTCGTCATGACCGGGACGAAGACGTTGACCAGGGCCGGTGCGACGTGTGAAAGTCCCAGGAACGCAACCGCATCGTGTCGTACGCGGCCGATCTCCGGGTAGGCCATCGCGAACGCCAGCACCGAGTACTGCAGCGAGCGATGGGTGTGTATGACCCCTTTGGGATCTCCGGTGGAGCCCGAGGTCCAGAACAGTACTGCGGGGTGATCGACATTGCCACCCTCGACCAGGTCGTCGAACAGGTTCGGCTCGGCGGCCGCCCGCGCCCATCCCACCTTCTGCAGCGTCCGCCAATCGGTTGCCCGAATGGTTTCGGGCAGTTCGGTCGAGGTGCACTCGATCCCGACTGCGATCCGAAGGTGCGGTGTGTCCGGCGCAGCCGAGGCCACCTTGTCGAGATCTGATTCGGTCTCGGCGAAGATTGCCGTCGCCTCACTGATCTGGAGGACGCGCGCCACCTCGGTGGCCGAACTGGTCGGGTACACCCCGACAAGGATCGCGCCGAGGCTGTGGATCGCCATGGTGGCGATGACCCATTCACGGCGGGTCGAGGACATGATCGCGACTCGATCACCCGCTCTGACACCGAGCTCGTGCAAGCCGATGGCCACCTGCTCGACTTCGCCCAGGTAATCGCGCCACGTGGTCGAGCAGGCGACGCCATGCTGCCATGAGGCAAACGCCACGGTGTCCGGTTCCTGCGCAGCCCGATCGACCAGCATCTGGCTGAACGTTCGTGGCGAGGCCTCGAAATTGTGAACACTCTGCAGGACAGGGATTGTGCCGGGGCTGTCGTGATTCGGCGCGTCTGTCCGGGAAGCTCTCTGTACGACCATTGTCTGCCTTCGTCTTTTGGCGAGCTTGATGTTGCTATTGGTCTGTCGGATGGCGGCCGGTCGAGGCCTTGCCGCGGTTCCAGCCGGCGCGCAAGCCCGCGGCGACGGGATCCTCGAAGTACTCCTTGGCGGCACTGATCGTGTTCGCCAACGACCGCTCATCGCGCGTGCCGTCCGGATCGTTCACGCTGCGTTTGAGTGCGCGATAGAGGGTCGGCGCCTTCATGCCGGCTGAGCGCGCTGCCTCGATCGCCGAGTCGAGCAAGGTGTCGCTGTCTTCGAGGCGTTCGACCAAGCCGATCCTGACGGCCTCGTCAGCGGAGAAAAGGTTCCCGGAGAGGACCATTGAACGGACGGCGCGAGCACCGAGAATGCGCACAGCCCGTTGGAGTCCCTTGTCCGCGGGTAGAAGGCCGTGATTGATCTCCGGAAAGCCGAACTTCGCGTGAGGCGTCGCCAGGACGGTATCGGCGAACAGCGCCAGTTCCATCCCGCCTCCGACGCAGTGCCCGTTGACGGCGGCCACGAGTGGACGGGGGAACCGATCCAGTGCGACGAGCAATGCGTGGAAGTCCCGCATCCGCCCTTCGATTTCGGCCGGGCCGGTGCCCTCCAGCTCTTTGATGTCACCACCGGCTGTGAAAAAGCGCTCACCTGCACCGGTGAGGACCACCGGCGCAGGTGCAGCTTGAGAAGCCAGTTCGGTGAAGAACGTACACAGACTGGCGACGAGGCTGTTGTTCAACGCATTCGCGGGCGGATGATCCATGCTGACCACAAGGACACCGGAGTGGTCGTCGCATGTCAGCCCTGGGGTACGGACGGAGGATGTCTCAGCCATCGTCAGTTGACTGGTTCCATTGCCGGTGCAGGCTGATCACCGTGTGCAGAAGGGAACCGCGTGGGCCGGTTCTCCCGGAAGGCCTGCCGCGCCTCGAGGTAGTCGGCGCCCGCGAAATTGAGGGTTTCAAGTGCGGCCGAGAGTTCCTGCTGCGGTAGAGCATTGGTGAGCCAGCCGGTATTCAGTGAGCGTTTGGTCCATCGGATGGCGCGCTGCGAGCCCAGCGCGAGATCGTCAGCGATCGCCAAGGCACGTTCGAGCACCTTCTCTCGAGGCTCCACGAGACTGACCAAGCCGATGCGTTCGGCTTCGGCACCGGTCATTCGTGCGGAGGTGAGCTGGTAGTACTTCGCCTTGGCCATGCCGACGAGCAGCGGCCAGATCAGTGATGAGTGGTCCCCCGCGACCACGCCGACGCGCGTGTGTCCGTCCATGAGAACGGCGTCTTCGGCGGCGATACTGATGTCGGCGAGCAGCCCCAGCGACAGACCCCAGCCGACGGCTGGCCCGTTGATCGCCGAGATGATCGGCTTGTCCATGCTCAGCGTCGCCATTATGCGCTTGCGTTCGGTCTCCATGAGCACGATCGCGTCTTCGAGCGATGGATCCGGTTGTGCGACATCCATCCCTGTGCAGAATCCGCGGCCGGCACCGGTGATGACGGCGACTCGTGTCTGCGGATCTCGCTCGACATCGAGCAGTAGGTCACCCATCAATTCGAACATCGGCATGGTGAGCGCGTTGAGATGCTCAGGCCTGTTGAGGGTTATCAATAGAACGCCGTTGGGTTTACGCTCGATCAGGAACTCTTTCGGATAGCGGGCGAAGATGTCGTCGCCGTTGAGGTTGGTCATCACGCCTCACCCGCGCCGGCGCCGACACCACTGATTGCTGGTTGCTTGTGATTCATGTTCTCCTCGAATGCTTCTCGTTCGGCGTAATGTGCGGGTCGGGCGTCGCGAATATCGGCCAGGATGGCCTCGGGAGTGCGCGCTATTCCACGCGGATTCTTGAACTTCGGGATCACGTACTTCCCGAACAGTTCAATCGACTTCATGAGTTCCCTGTGCGGCAGGCCGTCGATCCGCATCACCAGTGAGTCGACTCCAAGGTCGGCGAAACGTTGGACCTGGGCAATGCAATCGTCGGGGTCGCCGACGATGAAACCGGACGAATCTTCGAACATGTAGCGTTCGTCGCCGAAATCCAGATGCTTTACTGCGCCCATGTATTGGTAATCGCTCGAGAGCTTCGAGAGTCGTTCGTAGGCGTCAGTGGACAGGCCGACTGTCTCCTTGAGTCCGCGCGCCCAGGTGCGGGCTTCCTCACGGGTTTCCGCGCAGTGCATGCCTCCGCCGATCGCTACCAGTCGCTCGGCCTGTACCGGATAGGTGTGCGTTGCCGAGGCCAGCGCATCGTCGTAGCGACGAATCATGTTCTCGACGAAGTCGAAGCCGAGGTAGAAGCCGCCTACGATCGCCCCGATCCCGAGTTCGGCTGCCGCGCAGACCGATTCTGGGCTGCCGGTAGCCATGTGGATGGGGGGATAGGGCGTTTGGATACTCCTGGGAACCAGACTGCGAGGTGGGATCTTGTAGTGTTCGCCGACAAAGGAGAAGACGTCGTTGTGCAGTGCGCGGCGGATCACTTCGATCCCCTCGAGCTGCTGCGATTTGTTCTCGGAAGGCGACACCTCGAAGGCGCGCAACGCGAGCGTGGTATTTCCCCGCCCGACACCGAGTTCGACCCGACCGTTGGACAGGACGTCTTCGGTGGCCAACCGCTCGGCGACGCGGATCGCGTGGTTGATGCGTGTCGGAAGCAGGGTGACCAGGTGAACAAACCGAATCCTGCTGGTCAGGGCCATCAGGTATGGATACAACACCTCAGGTGCGGACGTGCTGGCGGTGCCGATGGCCAGATGCTGTTCTGAAGTGCCGAACGCATCGAAGCCCACCTCCTCGGCGAGGAGCACTTCGTCGATGAGTTCACGATAGCGGTGCTCGTACGAGGCGCCAGGGGCTGTCTCACCCTCGCTCATGAATATGAACCTCATGCTTTTTATCTCCTTCCAATGTGAATCGACATTAACGTAAGGCTCGGTCGCTTCACTGTCAACCCTCGGACGATTTATGCGCCCTGTAGCCTTGTTGTACAGCAATATTGGTGAGGCGCAGGCGCCCGGTTGCAGTCCACGGCCGCGCTTCCTGATGTTAACGTAGTCGCCTCTGCATAAACATGCAGACGGAAGGGCAGGCGCTTATGGCAACGTCGGCAGCATCCATCGGGACTGATGCCCCGCTCATGCGGACGAGTGATCCGCATCCCCGTGGCTCGCGCCGGAAGCTGCTTCTCGATGCTGCCGCCGAGCTGTTCCTGCGCCACCCGTACGACTCGGTTACGGTCGGCATGGTGGCGACGGAGGCGGGTATTTCCGGCCCAGGTCTGTATAGACACTTCCAGAACAAGCAGGCGTTGCTCATCGCGGTGGTCGAAGAGGGGCTACAGGAGCTTCATCGGTTCGCTCGGGCGACCGCTGCCGCGGAATCGGATCCTGGCGCCGCGCTGGCGGCAATGGTCGACCTTCATGTCAGATCGGTGATAACCGGCCCGCCGAGAACGCTGATCTTCCTGAAGAACGAGCACGCCGTTCCCGTATCGGATCAGCGACGGATTCGACGTGAGATGAACCTATATGCGCACGAATGGATTCTGGTTGTCCTCCGGCTACGCCCAGACCTGTCCGAACCACAGGTCCGCCTGTTGACGCAGGCGGTGTTCTCGATGCTCAACTCGGTGGCGACTTTGAACAAGGGACTGGACCAAGAAGAGATCGTCGTGATGATGTCGACCGCGTCGATTCGAGCGCTGACCGGCCTCGGATAGAACTGGACAGGTGCTGGTCGGAAATGCACTCGTCGCTGTCCGGTCGGCTCTTCCAATATCCCAATCACCCTCTGGCACTCCAAATTTCCAGGAGGAAAGGCGGTTATGCTGGTTGCTGACGCCCGTGTCCTCTGGAGCGCAATGAACCCACGCGGTGTGCCTGTATGGCCGGCCGCGGGCAAACAAAGGAGCCATCGTGAGTGTTCTCGATCTGTTTCGACTCGACGGCAAGGTTGTCATTGTCACCGGTGCATCCTCGGGCCTTGGGGTGGCATTCGCGCAGGCGATGGCCGAAGCCGGAGCTGATGTCGCACTCGGCGCACGCCGCATCGATGGGCTCGCCCGCACCTCGGAGCTGGTTTCTGCGGCTGGCCGTAAAGCGTTGCCTGTGCGCACGGATGTCGCCGATCCGGCTTCCTGCCAGGCTTTGGTGGACGCAACCGTGGCCGAGTTCGGCAAGGTCGATGTGTTGATCAACAATGCTGGTGTCGGCACCGCGGTGCCGGCTACCCGCGAGACCCCGGACGAGTTCCGCCGGGTAGTCGATGTCAACCTGCACGGGTCCTACTGGATGGCGCAGGCCTGCGGTCGGGTCATGCAGCCTGGTTCATCGGTCATCAACATCGCCAGTGTCCTCGGCATCACCACCGCCGGTCTGCCCCAGGCTGCCTATGCCGCGTCGAAGGCTGCTGTAATCGGATTGACCCGTGACCTCGCACAGCAGTGGGGGTCTCGCAAGGGAATCCGCGTCAACGCACTCGCTCCGGGATTCTTCCGATCAGAAATGACCGACTCCTACAAGCCCGGTTACCTAGACGCTCAGATGCCACGGGTGATCCTCGGCCGCACCGGTGAACCGGTCGAGCTGGCCGCGACGGCCGTATGGATGGCCTCGGCCGCCGGCGCTTTCGTCACGGGGCAGACACTCGCAGTCGACGGTGGTCTGACCATCACCTGATGGTGTTAAGTGACCTGGGGGCGGGTCCGCTCAAACGCCGAATGCGCCGCAGAGTTTCGTGGTTTCGACAGCGGCTACAGCGGTGAGACCTTCGGAGCTCGTACCGCCAGCACAAGCATGAGGGCGACAACCGCGATGGCACCGGAGAGGCCCCACGAAATGGCGAACCCGCTCCATGGCGGTGGCGCCCCTGCATCAACTCCGTCGACGGTGAGGACAGCGCCGGATACCTGAGCGCCGATAGTTCCTGCGACTGCCTGGATCGCGAAGTTGAGGCCATTGAACTCAGTCACTTTGTCCGCCGGCACACCGGTCACGACAAGATTCAGTGATTGAGTCATCGATACCGCTATACCGAAGTTGACCAGCAATGTGGAGACCAGAATGATCACGATGCTCCCTCGCTGTCCGACTACAAGCATCAGAACAGCGCCACTCAGGATCCCGATCGGGCCGATCGACGAAGCGAACCTGGAGCCGATGACTCGGTCCAGCACGGAAATCAGCGGTGCCATCAGCCCGATCATCATGGTGAATACCAGGATGACGGAAGTGACAGTCGCCGACTGGCCCAGACCGTAGCCGGTTGACTCGGGCAGCTGGGTCTGAATAGGAACACTGATGAGAGTCGCGTTGATGCAGTAGCCGGCGAGGAACATCAGTCCCGAAGCCGCTACGACGGTGAAACTGCGCATCAGCCGGAGGTCGATGAGAGGGTCGTCAACTGTGAGTTCGAGGCGAATGAAGAACGCAAGCCCCACGAGCCCAGTCGCGAAGAGCAGGAGAAGCTTGGGTGACAGCCATCCCCAGCTCGGCGCGAAGGTCAGTGCGAGCAGGATGCACGCGAGGCCGAACGCCAACAGGACACCACCGGCGACATCGATACCCGGCCGCTCCCTGCCGGCCTTCACTGAGCGAGGAACGAACGCCCAGACTGCCGCCATGCACGCAATCAATGCAATGAACGGAACCCAGAACAACCATCGGTAGGACAGGTGGTCAGCGATTGGCCCGGCAACCATCGTTCCGACGGCCGTACTGCCGAAGATCGCTCCGACCAGAATGCCGTTCGCCGACTTGGTTCGAGCTTCGGTCTGGGTGTCACGAATGATGCCAAGAGCCAGCGGAACGGAGCTCAAGCCAACGCCCTGAAGTAACTGACCGATGATGAGCATCTCTATTGACACCGATAGGGCCGACATCAGTGTCCCTATCGAGACGATCGTGAGCACGCCGAGAAGGGCTCGGCGTTTGTCCCAGACCTCGCCCAGTCGGCTGACGATGGGCGTCGCGATGGTCCCGGTGAGAAGTACGCCTGTGATTACCCAAGAGATTGTCGATCCGGGAACTTGGAATTGTTCCTGCAGGATCGGAAGCGCCGGTGGAGTAACAGACTCGTTCAAACCCTTGAATGCGGCTACGCATGCGATCACTGCAGCAAGAATCGCGCCTGCGCGTGCGCGCTGGTCAGCGGATGCAACACGCGAGGGGGCATGGGAATCGCGTAGAGACATAAAGCTGCTCCTTTTCCAATGGTATGCAGATCTGCGAGGTCGTGGCTGCTGAGTTGACCCGGGTACGGTCGGTTGTTCTGACGCTGAGGAGTAGGCGGTGTCCGGTTGTGCGGTAAAGCTTGCGGCGCGGTACCACTAACGGGATCTGCCACGACGACGCGGCCCGGCTGCTCCAGGTATGGCGCGTCGGATCAGTGACACGGCGAATGTGTGGGATTCGTCTGTGCGCGTTGAGAAGTCGTCGGAGACCGAGTCTCTACTTGCCGTAGCCTCCTGCGATTCGGGGATATTTCTGTAGGTTCTTCCGCCGCCTGCTGTCGCGTGCACCTGGCCGCGGCCTACGAGGCGCTGTCCGCAGCGAACCCTCGGCGAGGTAGCACGAACGCCGGCTCGCCGTCGAACGTCGACCTGCCGCGGCCGGTTGCTCTGCGAATGTGACTCAACATTAACCTAGGCACGTTGTGTGACGTTGTCAACACTGTGTTGCCGGGATTCCCGGATCTGTGCTGAGTCTTCACGTACATGGGCGATATAGCAGTCATTTCGTTCCCTGCTCCACTGATGCATGCCGACCATTTGACCTTGATTCCGGGTCGGCCCCATTCCTTATGCGTTAATAACTGTTAACTTTTAGCTGCGGGTAATCGGTCTGTCCCGCTGGTCGTCTCCGTCACTGCCGCGGCCGGTGCCCCTGCCGCCAACCATTCCGAGGTGACTGCGCCATGACCCACAGCAAGCCGGCTCAGAGCAACGTGTCCGCGGCGACCACCGAAGCGGAGATCGCCGCGGGGAACCCCGCGTAGAAGGCCAGGTGTGTGATCAACGCTGATATCTCGTCCGTGGTCAGTCCGTTGTCGACACCGCGCCGCAGGTGTGCCCGCAGTTCGTCGGGTCGGTAGAGCGCGATGAGCGCACTCAGGGTGGCGATGCTGCGGTCGCGAGGGCTCAGCCGATCGTCGTTCCAGACTTTGTTGTAGAGAGGCGAATCGACGAGATCGGCCAGCTCTGGAGTGAATTGCCGAGCGGCGCCGCGCGGGGATTCGTTGATGTCAGGCACGAGAAGGCTCCGTTCATGTTGGTGTTGGCCGTTGCCAACGAGATTGGCGGGCTCACCGCGTCACCGCTGTACCGAGGCCCACGCGGAGCAGTGCCGTCTGCATCTCGGGCGACGACGGTCAACAACCAGATCACCGCGCGCCGCTGGTGCGCTTCGCGCGGAAGACGACGGGTGCAACGCTGCCCGTGGATCAGTCACCTCCCTCTGCGTGGTGGATCTGCGCCGAGACATCCTCGCCGACGAGATCGGCGTGCAGGAATGCTCCGGATGTCGGCAGGCGCAGGTGTAGTTCCGAGGCGGTGCTGATGGCGATGTGCCCGGCGTCCAGGGTGAAGTCGAGGACGTGACCTCCGCTGGTGCGTTCGTCGTCGAGGAAGTGCAGGTGATAGCCGGCCACCGAGATGCCCTGCTCGAAATCCGGTGTGCGGAAACCGACGAGAACACCATTCACGTGGTCGAATGTCTTTTCGGCCTGACCGTCGCTGGCCTCGGTCAGCGGGGGATAGGGCGGTGTCTGGGCCCTGACGGTGCGGGTGCGCACATTCGAGAGCGCACCGGTGACCCGGACCGCGTAGATCAGGTTGGGGCTCTCCACCGTCCGATCGATCAGCGCAAGAACATCCGGCCGGCTGGTGGGGACGTCGACGGTGCGGGTGGTGCTGTGCGTGAAATGGGTGACCGCCGCGAACGGCGAGCGGTCGGTACGGTTCGCCACGGTCGCGCTGCCGTCGGCCCGCAGGTGGTAGCACACGCCGTCGAGGATGATCATTTCGCCATCGAGACGGTTGAAGGTGCCAAGGCCGAAGTCGCCGTGGCGCAACAGTTCCTCGATGGTGATGTCGCCGTCGTAGACGCCGTCCAGCAGCGCGCTCATGGTCGAGGACTGGAACACCTCAGCACTTCGCGGATCGCCGGTAACTGTCGCACTGTGGTGGGCGATGACCTTGCGCGCCCATGTGGCGAACTGGTCGAGGGGGCCGTGTCGTGACGTCATGGGGTTGCCGTCACTCGAAGCTGTCGTCGTGCAGGTGCGCGGCCAGATGTGTGTTCCTGCTGTAGTCGACGGGGACGTCGATCACCGACGGCCCGTCCTCGCCGAGGGCCTGCGCCAGCGTGGAGGCGAACTCGTCGAGTGAGCCGACCCGGTAGCCGCGGGCGCCGAAAGCTGCTGCGTAATTGGTGATGTCGTAGTCACCCAGTTGTACGCCCGACTTGCGGCCGTACTTGAGGACTTCTTGGAAGCCGACCATGTCGTAGGTGTTGTCGCGCAGGATGATGTGAGTGAGGTTGAGGCCCAGTCGCGCCGCGGTTTCGAGTTCTTGCGCGGAGAACAGGAACCCGCCGTCCCCGGAGATGGACACGACGGGTGTGCCGGGACGCACCAGCGCAGCTGCCATCGCCCACGGCAGCGCTACGCCGAGGGTCTGCTGGCCGTTGGAGAACAGCAGACGCCGGGGTTCGTAGACCCGAAAGTGTCGCGCCATGTAGATGTATACCGAGCCGACGTCACAGGCAATGGTGGCCTCGTCGTCGAGGTGTTCCCGCAGCGCCAGCACGACGGCGGTGGGGTTGAGTCCCGCTGTCGTGGCGGGTATCGCGCGTTCGGTGGTGTCGATGTCGGTCAGCGACTGACGCTGACGAGCGATGTCGTCGACATAGGTGTCGGCGAGTGTCATTCCGGACAGCAGCCGGGTGAGTTCGACCAGTGTGTCGGCGATGTTGCCGCGTAGCTCGCTGACGGGCTGATAGTGGATGTCGATGCCGGCGGGCAGGGAGTCGATGTGGATGACGGTGCGGGCCGGGTCGTCGTTCCACAGGCCCGGGTCGTATTCGACGGCGTCGTAGCCGATGGTGATCAGGACATCGGCTTGGGAGACGAGGATGTCGCCGGGTTGATTGCGGAACAATCCGACGCGTCCCAGGTAGTGCGATTCGAGGTCTCGGGAGATGACGCCGGCGCCCTGGAACGTCTCGACGACGGGTAGCTCGGTGGCGGACACGAGAGCGCGCACCGCTTCGCAAGCCTCGGGTGCCGCACCTCGAACGCCCACCAGGAGGACCGGTCGTTTGGCGGCCGTGATGAGGTCGGCGGCCGCGCGGATCCCGGTGATGGGGGCGCCGGCCAATGCCGGTACCGGGTGTCGCGTGGTGATGGCTGCTGCAGTGGGGGCACTGAGCACATCGGCGGGAAGCACCAGCGCGGCGGCGCCCTGAGGCTCGGTGAGCGCGGCGCGAAAGGCGCCGACAGTGGCTTCGGCGGCGTTGTCGGCGTCGTTGACCTCGCCGGTGTGTTTGGTCACCGTCGTGAGGAACGCGGCGGCATCCATCGACTGGTGGGTCCGCTTGAGTCGATCTGCCCGGCCCACGGCGCCGCACAGGGCCACGACGGGGTCTTGCTCGGTGTTGGCGGTGAGCAGTCCGGTGGCCAGGTTGGTGGTGCCAGGACCGGAGGTGACCAGCACGACACCTGGTGTGCCGGTGAGTCTGCCGATGGCACCGGCCATGAAGGCCGCGTTCTGTTCGTGGCGACACACGACCAGTTCAGGCCCCCCGTCGACCAGGGCGTCGTAGACGGCGTCGATCTTTGCCCCCGGCACGCCGAACACGTAGGGCACCTCGTAGGCGGTGAGCACGTCGACGATGCGCTGGGCGCTGCGGGTGGAGCGGTCGCTGGTCATGTGTCGTCCTTCGTCGTGTGAAGTCGAGGTGCGGGGGCGTCCGTGACTACTCGGCGTGTCGGCACGCGCTGCTCGCCGAGACATGTTTCTAGGAGTCGACTGCAGCCTCGCGTGGACGGTGCCGATGCGTCCAATTGGTTCTTCGACGCGACTCCATAGGCGAGACCTATGCGTCCGAATCCGTTGCGATGCTGCGTGACCGGGGTCGCCGATCCTCGGCGGCCAGCTGGAATCACGTACACACGTGGCCCGAAGTCTCCTCCACGTTCACCGTGGTGTTCCAAAGCGCAAGGAACGCACGCAACGGCGCTGACGCGGGAATGTCGTTGCGCCAGATGAGCATCTTCTCGAATTCGATCTGCGGGGTGATCTGCCGGATGGTGAGGCCGCAACCAATGAGGGCGGGATCGCAGCGGGAGCTGAGCGCCACTCCGAGCCCTTGCTGGGCGAAGGAGACCTGCAGGCGCACGTCGTTGGCCGCACAGTTGACCAGGACCTCGGTGCCGGACGCTGCCGCGACCCGGTCGATATTGGCCCGCAACGCGCTGGTGCGCGGGTAGGTGATGATCGGGTGGCAGGCCAGCTCACTGAGTTCGAGTGGGTCACTGTCGCCGAGCGGGAACGCACAGGGGTCGAACACCGCGACGATCTCGTCCACGAACAGCGGCGAGGTGCTGATCGAGGCCGGTAACGCATCGGCGGGCCGGGCGATCACGGCTGCGTGCAGCTGGTTCTGCAGCACCATGTCGAGCAGTGGCTTGCTGGTGGCCTCGGAGACGACGATATCGATGCCGGGATACTCGTTCCGAAGCGCGCCGAGCAACATCGGGGTCGTGGTGTGTTCCACACCCCCTCCCGTCCCGATCCGAAACTCGCCGCGTAGCAAACCGGCGCGTGCGGAGAACTCTGCCTTGGCGTCGTTGGCGGCCTGAATGCACATCCGTGCATAGGGCAACAGCACCTGACCGGCGTCGGTGAGGGCCGTGGTGCGCTGGGTCCGGTCGAACAGCGCCTCGCCGAGCTCGCGCTCCAGCCCCTGTATCTGCGCGCTGATCGAGGGTTGGGTGATGAAGCACTTCTGGGCGGCCCGGGTGAACGAGCCCTCGTCGGCCACGGCGACGAAGTACTCCAGGGTCCTCAACTCCATGAACCGACACGATGCCCGATGATCATGACTGGTGGCTACTCATACGGCAAAGTTTCCTGGTAGCGGGGGGTCACGATGCTTCTGCAGGTTTGCCGACGCGTCAGCCGAGGGCTCTCACGATGTCGCGGATCGTGTCGACGACCACGGCGGGCTGAGACAGCATCACCAGATTCGAGGAGTTGACCTCGCGGATAGTGGCACCGGCACGCTCGTAGCCGAAGTGCTGCACCTGCGGCAGGATGCTGCGATCGGCCGTGCACAGGACCGCCCAGGTCGGGCGAGCCCGCCAGGCCGCCGTCGTGGCGGGCTGGGCAAACGCAGCGGCGGTCACGGGCCGCTGCGACACGGCGAGCACCGACGCGACCCCGGGATCGACGTCCGCGGCCAGCACCGAGGCGAACTTCGAGGAGTCCACCGACACGTCCATCCCGGCGGTGGAGTGCTCGGTGGCCGGAAACGGCGTCTGAATCAGTGCATCGGGAAGGTCGGAGTCAGGGAACCGGCCTTGAAGCTGCGCAACGCTTTCACCCTCGGTCAACGCGTATCCGGCGAGGTAGAGCAGCGCCGCGACGTTGGACGCGGTGCCGGCCTCAGTGATGACCGCTCCACCATAGGAATGGCCGACCAACAGCACCGACCCCGCGATCGTCTCCACGAAGGCGCGAACCAATGCAGCGTCTCCGATCAGGCTGCGGTTCGGTACGGCTACGGCGACCACCGGGATGCCGGAGTCCAGAAGTCCCTTCGTGACCGGCTGGTAGGACGAGGCATCGGTGAAGGCTCCGTGCACGAGAACCACGGTCGGGGTGGGCATCACGGACACGCTCCGATGAACGACGAGGGAACGATCACATCGTGATGGGCCAATTCGGCGGCGTCCAATCGTGTTTGGCGATGCGGCCATAGGTACAGCCAATCCAGATCCCCATCGGCGGAGCCGATGGAAGCCCGTGACGATTCCTATTGGACGTCGAACTGGGTGAGACGTGAAACTTCGAAGAACCCATGAAGCTGCCGACGCTCGGTGGTCCGCAGGCAGCCAAGCGCACGCCGCGTTCGAGATGACTCGTCAATCGACGAGAGAAGGAAGAGTCAGATGAGCGTCACCGTGATCGAGTACGTTCTCGGCAGACTGCACGACATCGGTGTCAACGACATCTTCGGCGTACCAGGGGACTACGCCTTCCCTCTGCACGACGCCATCGTCGCGCATTCCGACATCAACTGGATCGGCTGCTGCAACGAACTGAACGCCGGCTATGCCGCAGACGGGTACGCGCGCATTCAAGGCGTGGGTGCAGTCACCACCACCTACGGAGTAGGGGAACTCAGCGCGATCGGTGCGGTCGCCGGTTCCTACGCCGAGAACCTGCCGGTCTTCCATCTCGTCGGCATGCCCACCCTGGCCACCCAAGCCAATCGGTCGATGGTGCATCACACCCTGGGCAACGGAGAATTCGACCTGTTCCGGTCGATGGCCGACACCGTCACCGGCGCCAGCGCGATCATCACCCCCGCCAACGCCGTCGCCGAGACCGAACGTCTCATCGCTGAAGCCCTCTACAACCGGCGCCCCGTGTACATGGCCCTGCCCTCCGACGTCGTCGACAAACCGATCGTCGCACAATCGGACCCCTTGCCCGTGCCCGTCAGCGATTCGACGGCACTGGGGGCCGCGACCGACGCCGTGGTCGGTGCGTTGGAGGCGGCGTCGACGGCGTGCGTCCTGCCCGGCATCCTTCTGGACAGGTTGGGTCTGCGCGACACCGCTCGGCAGTTCGTCGAGGCGGCGGACCTTCCGTTCGCGACCATGTTCGCCGACAAGTCCGTCCTCGAAGAAGAACACCCCAACTACATCGGCATCTACGACGGCCAACTGATGGACCCGGCGGTCCGCGAGTTCGTCGAAACCTGCGACGTCGTCGTGGCGTTCGGCACGATGGCGACGGACTTCAACACCGGCGCCTTCACCTCCAACCTCGACCTTCACAAGATCGTCAAGATCGACCTGCACAGCACGCGTGTGGGGTTCACCGTCTACCAGGGCGTCGAGATGGCCGACCTCCTCCGCGCACTGGCCGGGCGGTCGTGGAGTACCCGGCAGCGAGGCGGTCCCCGGCCAGAGCAACTGGGTCCCGTGTGCGGGTCCGGTGCCGATCCGATCACCGCGGCAGCGTTATACCCGCGATGGGCAGACTTCGTGCGGCCCGACGACATCGTCATCGCCGAAACCGGCACCGTATCCATGGGTTTGGCGTTCGCGCAGCTCCCACGAGGCGCACGGTTCCACAACCAGACCCTGTGGGGCGCCATCGGGTGGGCCACTCCGGCAGCACTGGGGGCGGCCGTCGCCGCACCGAACCGCCGGCTCGTCTTGTTCACCGGGGAAGGCTCCCACCAGCTGACGGCACAAGAAATCGGCCAGTTCCACCGTCTTGGCTTGAAGCCGATCATATTCGTGCTCAACAACTCCGGTTACCTCATCGAGCGGATGCTGTGTACCGACCCCGGCATCGCCTACAACGACGTCGCGCCGTGGAACTACACCGAACTCCCGCACGCACTGGGATGCGACGACTGGTTCACCCCGCGGGTGAGTACGTGCGCCGAACTCGACGCCGCGCTCACGACCGCCGCCGAGGGCACCCGCGCCGCCTACATCGAGGTGATGACGGGGACCTACGAGGTGCCCCCGCTCGTCCAGAAGCTGCACGAGAACGTCAAGACCCTCTACAACACGGGCTAGCGAGAGGCGTGTCGATGGGAAGCCGCGGGACAGCTGCTCCGTGATCTCCGACGTTGCCGTCATTACCGCTAGCCGGAAGTGGCAACTGCCGCCACCGGGCTGTCGACCAGTACGCGATCGGAGTTGGCTCGAGTCACGACATTCGGCCGGCACAACAGAAGGGGATCGACATGACCACCCGCGTGATCGTAGGAATAACAGGGGCCAGCGGCACGGCGTACGGCGTGCGCCTCCTGGACGTGTTACGCGAAGAGCCGGACGTCGAGACGCATCTGGTGATGTCCCAATCTGCGCGTAGGACTTTGCATTACGAACTCGACATGACTGTCGGCGAGATCGAGGAACTCGCCGACGTCGTGCACAAGCCCAACGACATCGGCGCCTCGATCGCATCGGGATCTTTTCGTGCCCACGCCATGGTCGTCGCCCCCTGTTCGATGAAGACCGCAGCAGGCATTGCGACCTCCTACTCCGACAATCTGCTGCTGCGCGCCGCCGACGTCATGCTCAAGGAACGACGCCGACTGGTTCTGTTGGTTCGCGAAACGCCGCTGCACCTCGGACACCTGCGCATCCTCACCCAGCTCGCCGAGATCGGCGCGATCATCATGCCCGCGGCACCGGCCTTCTACCAGCGGCCCGAGACGATCGACGACCTGATCGACCAGACCGTGAACCGTGTCCTGGACTTGGCCGACGTCGAACTGCGCCGGGACCTCTTCCCCCGCTGGACCGGCGGACAGCCGGCACCCGATGCGCACCACGAACCCGAACTCGTCCGCCCCGTCCACTGACCGCCGATCCCGACTCACCAGGAGCACACCCACATGTCTGCACACGTCGACCGCAACAAGATCCCCCGCAGCTACCGCGAGTACCTCGCCCTCATGAAGGACATGGGCGAACTCGTCGAGATCGATGACGAAGTCGACTGGAACCTGGAGATGGGGGCGATCTTCCGCCACTCCGCCGAAACGTGCGCTCCCATGCCCGTGTTCAACCGCGTCAAGGACACCGCGCCCGGATTCCGTGCCGCCGACTGGGGCATGGGCAAGAGTGGTCACCCCACCCAACCCTGGCGCCGACTCTCCGCCATGCTCGGATTGCCCCCCGAGACACCCCTGATGGAGATCCAAGCCGCCTACATCGAGGCCAAGGAGAACGGTCGCTCCTACCCGCCCAACGTGGTCGACGCCTCCCAGGCACCGTGCAAGCAGAACAAGTGGACCGGCGACCAGATCGACCTCAACAAGATCCCTGCGCCGCTGGCCCATGACGGCGACGGTGGCCGATACCTGCAGACCGCGGGCCTCAACATCGCCAAGACCCCCGACGGGAAATGGACCAACTGGTCCACCAATCGCGCGATGATCCTCGACGCCCAGACCATGACGGGCCAATGGTGGCCCAAGCAGCACAACGGGATGATCTGGAAGATGTGGCGCGACGCGGGCAAGGACATGCCCTGGGCGTGCGCACTCGGCGTGAGCCCGGTCGCCTCGACCCAGGCTGCCTCTCGCATACCGGCCTGGGTCGACGAATACGACATGGCCAGCGCACTTCTGGGCGCACCGCTGGACATGGTGAAGTGCGAAACCAACGACATCCTCGTCCCCGCCGATGCCGAGATCATCATCGAGGGCGTGATCGAATACGGCACCCAGGAACCCGAGGGACCTTTCGGCGAATACCCCGGCTACCTACCCGACGAGACCACGATCTTCCCCCGCCAGAAGGTCACCTGCGTGACGTTCCGCGACCAGCCGATACTTCCGATGTCGATACCCGGGGTGCCGATCGACAACTGCCACGTCACCATGGGATTCTTCATCTCCTCGGACTCGGTGGTCACCCTGCAGAAGGCCGGCCTGCCCGTCATCGACGGCATGTACCTGTTCGAGGCGGCCATCCTGTGGTTTGTCATCCGCGTCCCCAAGGATTGGCACAACCGGACCGGCTGGACGCTCGACGAGTTCATGAACCGTCTGGGCAACACCTTCTGGACGGACCACGTGGGCGACACCGTCACCAAGATCCTCGTCGTCGACGAAGACATCGACCCCTCCGACGTGAAACAGGTGGTGTGGGCATTCGCGTCGCGCAACCATCCCACGTTCACCACCTACCTGTTTCCCGAGTTGCGGGCCTTCGGTGACGGCATCGAGTCCTACCACACCACCCGCGAGCTGTCCGAGGACAAGGGAACCTCCCTGGTCATCTACGCCTGCCTGGAGAACGCCGACCGGGTCGGACGACCCGAGAAGCGGGTGATGTCCTTCACCGAGAACTACCCCGAACCCGTCAAGCAGAAGGTCCTCGACAACTGGGAGCGCTGGGGCTTCACCACACCGTGACGTGCGGGCCACACCACGAACGGCGCTGCAGCTAGCCGGTAGAGCACATGTCAGGCCACCAACCATCGGAGATGGCGGACGGCACTGCCGACAGACGTCGCGTGCTCGGCAAGAGTAGGACTCACCCGCAGAACGCATCAATCGACGAGGAGAATCGCTCATGACAACGTCCCCGGCACGCAGCCTGCACTCCGCCTCCCTGCTCGACGGCGAGATCGTCGAGGAGTCCGACCTGGGCTCGATGCGCCGCGTCACCGCCGACAACCTGCCGATCCTCAACCGCCTGTCCATCAAGCGGGTTCTGCTCAACCCCGGCGCCATGCGCACACCGCACTGGCACGCCAACGCCAACGAACTCACCTACTGCGTCTCGGGCACCGCACTGGTCTCCATCCTCGACAGCGGCAGCAAATTCTCCACCTTCATCGTCACCGCCGGCCAGATGTTCCACGCCGAATCCGGCTCCCTGCACCACATCGAGAACATCGGCGACGACGTCGCCGAATTCATCATCGCCTTCCGCAACGAACGCCCCGAGGACTTCGGCTTCGGCGCCACCCTCGGGGCCTTCTCCGACGCCGTCCTCGGCAACACCTACGACCTCCCCTCGGCCGATTTCGCCAAGATTCGTCGCACCACCCGCGACCACAAACTCGCCGCCCGCATCGGCGACCCCGCCATCCCCGCCGCCGCGCACTTCAACGACCCCCACAAGTTCGACGTCGAAGCCCAAACACCCGGACTGAACTACGTCTCGGGCAACGCCCGCTTCGCCCGCGACCAGTTCTGGCCCGCCCTCAAGGACATCTCCATGTACTCGCTGCGGGTCACCGAGGACGGCATGCGCGAACCGCATTGGCACCCCGTGACCGCCGAGATGGGCTACGTCAACCACGGCGACGCACGGATGACCATCATGAATCCCGATGGGACGCTGGATACCTGGAACCTCACCACCGGCGACATGTACTTCATCCCCCGCGCCTACCCGCACCACATCGAGAACACCGGCACCGACCCCTGGCACTTCCTCATCTTCTTCGACCAGCCGTTCCCCGCCGACATCGGCTACCGCGCATCCGCGAGTGCCTACTCCCGCGAGGTCCTCGCCGCCACCTTCGGCACCCACATCCAGGACCTGCCGCAGTTCCCGTTCACGCCCGCCGATCCGCTGATCGTCAGCCGCACCAATCCGGTCGATGCCCACGGCGTCGGACAAGCCGGATAGCACCGTGGGGCAGCACCCGACCGACACCGGGTCGGCGACGCCGGTCGCGGCCGTGCGCCGCGGCGGGGTGCGGGACGTCTTCGGTGTACCTAACTACCGGCGGTTCGTATCGGGACAGTCGCTGAGCCTGATCGGATCCTGGGCCGAGACCATTGCACTCGCACTGTTGGTCCTGCAGTTGACGCGCTCGCCCCTGGTCCTCGGGCTCGTCATGAGCACGCGATACCTCCCCGTGTTGTTGGCGACGCCCTACGCGGGATTGATCGTCGACCGCAGCGACAAGCGGCGTGTTCTGACGTTGACCAATGCGGTACTCGGTCTGACGTCACTCGGGTTGGGGTTGTCGGTCCTGATGGGCACGATCGCGCTGTGGCAGATCTTCCTGGCGGCGGCGGTCTTCGGCGTCATGACCGCGCTGGACAACCCCGCGCGAATGGCGTTGATTCCGGAACTCGTTGACACGCAGCTTCTTCGGTCGGCCATCACCATCAACAGCATGATGGCCAACGTGGGACGGGCCCTGGGTCCCGCCGTCGCGGCTGGGCTGATCCGCTGGCACGGCCTCGGGTGGTGTTACCTGTTCAACGCGCTGACCTTCGCCCTGGTGGTGGCCGCACTCGCTGCCCTCGACGGTCGTCAGTTGCACAGGACGGCACCCACCGGCCGCGGCAAGCGCCAGCTGCGCGAGGGACTGGCCGTGGCCCGGTCGAACCGTGACATCGCAGGACCCCTGGTCATGATGGCCTTCGTCGGCACGCTGGCCTATGAGTTCGAGACCAGCCTGCCGGTGTTCGCGGAGCAGACACTCAGCGCGGGCGTCGACGGATATGCCTGGCTGACGACGGCATTCGGGGTGGGCTCCGTGTTGACGGGTCTGCTGATCGCACGATGGCCCATCACGGGGCTGGAACCGATGATTCGTGTGACCGTCCTCTACGGCGCAGCGATGCTCCTGTTGACCGTCAGTTTCGAGCTGCCGGTAGCGCTGGTGTCCGCAGGGCTCGTCGGCGGTGCGAGCATCGCCTTCCTCACGACGGGCAACAGCACCATCCAGCTTGCGGCGCCACCGCAGATGCGCGGCCGCGTCACCGGGTTGTGGACGACGGCGTTCATCGGGTCCACTCCGTTGGGCGCCGTGATCATCGGTGTGGTGGCACATCGTTTCGGCGGACACGCCGGCCTGGCCGCGGGAGTGATCGGATGTGCACTGGCGGTGATTCTCGGGACCGTCGTACATCGCCGAAGCGAGCCCGAGCGCACCGACGAGTCCGGTAGTCGCTGACCACCGTCGGTGCCGCGGGGGTTCAACGCCATCGATCACGTCACCCACCCCGGCCAGGCGTTCACTGCAATGGCTCGGGTGTGAAGGTGACGTCGACATCGCCCACGGTCATCGTCACCTGACCTTCCATCACCATCACCTGCGCCGAGACCCGTCGATCGACAGTCTGGGCCAGCTGCTGCACCGGTGCGTGCGGGATCTGCACCACCGACAGGTTCGGCAGCCCGGCCACTTTGGGGCCGACGGTGCGCCACCAGGTTGCCACGCCAGCGGCGAACGGGAACAGCAGCACCTGGTCGGCTTGGCCGGCCGCCTTGCCCAAGGCGCGTTCATCGGGCTGGCCGACGTTGATCCACTCCAGGATCCGGCCCGTGTAGTCCGCGAGCCGCAGGTCCGGGACCCCCGGGGTGGACAGGCCGGCCCCGAACGTCAGCTCACCGTCGACGTCGCTGAGTCGGTGTGCGCGCAGCCCAAACGCCAACAAGCGCACCACCATCCGCTCATCGGTCTCACTGGGATGACGGGCCACGGTCAGCGTGTGATCGGCGTAGTAACCGTGATCGACATCGGAGACGCCAAGCTCGACTTTGAACACTGTTGCAGAAAGGGCCACGGCCTAGTGTCCACCCTGGTGGTGTTCTGCGGGCAGGCAGGCCGCTTCATGTGGTCCGGCCGCCGCGCTTGTCGCTGGATCGAGTCGCCACCGCACCGGCGTATCAGCCCTGATGCACCGCGCCCTCAGGCCGGGCTGACCTGGCAGGGAACGCCGTTGATGGCGTGTGTGTTGCTCGGCACGTCGATGACGTCGGTGGGATTGAGCAGGTTGCTGTTGACTCCGGGATGGCGGTACGCAACGGTCAACGTCGTGCCGTCCAGCCCGTGACCCCAACCGTGGGGGAGCGACACCACCCCGGGTCTGACCTCGTCGGTGACGTCGGCAGTCACCGTGACGGTGCCTTCGGAGGTGGTCACCTGCGCCATGGCACCGTTCTCGACACCGACGCGCGCCGCGTCGGCGGGGTTGATGAGCAAGGTGCAACGATCACGTCCCTTCATGAGCGCAGGGACGTTGTGCAGCCAGGAGTTGTTGGACCGCAGATGCCGTCGGCTGATCAACACCAGTTCGGGGGTTTCGCGCTCCATCCGCGACAGCAGCCGGGGGATGTCGCTGACCAGGTGCTCGTGCAGCAGTTCGACCTTCCCCGAGGGCGTGGTCACGCTGGTATCGAGCCGTCCCCCTTCGAGTTCGGCCAGGCGCAGCCCATCGGGATGGCGGCGGACCTCTGTCAGGGTGAGGCCACCGGGCCGCTCGCCCAGCTGGTCACCCCACGGTCCCACCCGAATTCCCAAATCCATCAACCGTTCTGGTCCCTTTCCGATCAGCGCGGTCATCACCTGTTCGGCGTCGCGTCCCGTCAGCGGGTTGTTCGGAGTCGCGGACATGGTGGCCACCATTCCGCCCACGTAGAGGTCGTCGAGCGCGGCGATGTCGACCTCCGGCACCGGCGTGCCGAACATCGCGCCACCGAGTCGCAGCAGTAACTCCCATTCACGGGGACGGTCCGGCGCGGGTTCGAAGACCGGCTCCGAGTACTTGACGCAGGAGGCGACCGCATACATCCAGTACAGGTCGTCCAGATGGGGAAGTTCCAGGGGCGAGCAGCCCGGCAGAATCACATGGGCATGACGGGTGGTCTCGTTGAGCCAGTTGTCCACCGCAATCAACGCGTCGAGTCGGCCCAACGCGGCGGACAGACGGCCGGCACCCGGCGCTGACACAGCGGGATTGCCAGCCACCGTGATCAGCGCGCGCAACCGGCCTTCGCCGGGGGTGTCGATCTCTTCTGCGAGGCAGCCGACCGGGAAGCTGTTGAGCACCTCGGGCGCTCCCCGGACGCGGCTGCGGTAGCGCCCGAACCGCCAACCCGGCCCGTCCTGGTCGGGCGGCTTGGCGAACATCGGCGACCACACCGCCGGTTTCGCGAACACCGCACCGCCGGGACGGTCCAGCACACCGAGCGCGGTGTTGATCACGAACACCAGCCACGTGGTCAGCGTGCCGAATTCCTGTGTACAGGCCCCAATTCTGCTGTACAGCACCGGGTGCTCGGCACGCGCGAGGTCATCGGCCAGCCGGCGGATCGTGCCGGCGTCGATGCCGGTGGCGGCGGCGACCCGCTCGGGCGGGAAGGGCTCTGCCATCGCGATGATCTCGTCCAGCCCGGAGACTTTCCCGCGCAGATGTTCGGGATGCCGCACCCCACCGTTCTCGGACAGGGTGCGCAGGATGGCAAACAGCAGAAGTGCGTCGGTGCCGGGTTGGATCGGGACCCACTCACTCGCGCGTTGCGCGGTCGTGGTGCGTCGCGGGTCGATGACCACCACGCGGCCGCGCCGGGCGACATCGGCCAGCAGTCCGGTGATGTCGGGCGCTGACAGCATCGATCCCTGTGAGGCAGCCGGATTGGCGCCGAGGATCACCAGGTGGTCAGTGCGATAGAGGTCGGGGATGGGGCCGTTCCACATGCCGCCGAACAGCAGGCTGCTCACCACGTTCAGGGGCCATTGGTCCATGGTGCCCGGCGAGTAGTACCCCTTCACGCCTGCTGCCTCGGCGAAGCCGATCAGCGCCCCGATATAGGTGGCCAGGTGGCTGTTGTGCGCAACGGGGTTCCCGACGTACACACTCAGTGCGCCGGCACCGTCGGCGTCGAGGGCGGGCCGCAGCACCCGTTCGGTCTCGGCGAGTGCGTCATCCCAGGACACCGCCACGTGACTGCCGTCCGGGCGACGGACCATCGGCTGCCGCAGCCGGTCGGGATCGGTGTGCAGGTGTCCGAGCGACACCCCTTTCGGGCAGATGTGCCCGCGGGACCACACATCGTCGTGGTTGGCGCGGATGCCTTGGACGTGGCCGTCGCTCACCGTGACGTGAAGTCCGCACATCGCTTCGCACAGCGGGCATGTCACGTTGTGGGAAGCCATGTCGTCTCCTGACCATCAGCACGCGAAACCCCTTGAGATCTCACGATGACTATCGATGTTGGCGGAATATCTGCGAATGCGTCGCGCCGGGTCAGCGGCCCTGGGCGCGTATATAGGTGTTGAGCACCTCGACCAATGTTCTGCGGTCCCTGCTGGTGTCGAGTGGTTGTGGGGAAACCATCTGGGCGAGCACGATTCCCCGTAGCGTTGCCCAGATGAGGTTTCCGATCTCGGTGGTCTGCGGTGCGTCGAGATCCTCTCCGAGATGCCGGCCGAGCTCGGTGAATTGCCCCATGGTGTCGGACAGTTGGGCGTTGACCTCACTGTCGCGCGCCGCGCGGGTGGAGATGAGGATTTCCAGCGCGGCCATGGAGGTGGGGCTGGAGAACGCCTGCCACAGCGTGTCGACGACGACCTCGGTGCGGCGCTCGGCGGGCAGGTGCGCGGTCTCGTGGCGCAGTCTTTCGAGGGCCTCGGTGAGTTCGGTGATGCCTTGGTTGACCACTGCCATGAGCAGTCCGCCGAGATCGCCGAAGTGGTACTGCACCACTCCCCAGGTGAGGCCGGCGCGTTCGGTGATGCGCCGCACGCTGGGTGCGGCGAAGCCTTCGTCCAGGATGTAGCGCACCGTTTCGTCGATGACGGCTCGGCGTGTGCGTTCGGCGCGTTCCTGGTTGCCGCCGGGCGGCCGTCGGGGTGCAGGGGATCGTGCCATGCGCCTATGTCACCACATCGTGCCCGGTAGATGGTCGAGCGGTCGCAGCTCGTGGGCGGCGAGGATGCCGGTGGGTGCCCGGCACACCGCGTCGATGGCGTTGACCGCGCGGGCGGCGGTGGCGACGACACCGCCGATGTTGTGATCGACGCCCATTCCTCCGACATGGGTGTCGATCCTGATGCCGGGATCGCCCTCGACGGTGACGCGGTGCACGCCCGGCCTGCCGTCGGGGGGATAGGTCCACTCGGGAGCGTCGGCCGCGGTGAGTCGGTTGATGTGCTCCATGGTGATGATGACCTCGTCGTCGCGCACGCCTTCCACACCGAACCGGACCGCGGCCACCCGGCCGGCCGCGACGTCCATCATCGTGGTGGAGACCGGTTCGGGAGTGACCCATTTCTCGTGGCGCTCGCGTACCGCGTCGAGGCGCACGCCGAGGTCGCGGGCCAGGCTGCGTACCTGGGTTCCCCACATCGACGCCAGGACGCCGGGCGCGAAAAGGATCGGTTCATGGTCGGGCTCTGTGCCGAAACCGAAGCTGACGCCCGTGAATTCGGCGTCGTCATAGCTGCCGTACTCGCAGATCTCTTGGACGGTGATCGCGGTCGCGCGTCCGGCGAGGCTCAATGCCGAGTACACCAGGGTGTCACCGGAGAAGCCCGGATCGATCCCGTTGACGTACAGCGTCGAGTTGCCGGCCCGGCACGCCTGCTGCAGTGGTTCACGCAACCACGTGTCGGTGAACTCGGGTGCGACCAACCATACGAAGGATGTGCCTACGACGTTCGTCCCGGCGCTCAGGAAGCGGATCAGGTCAGCCATCGCCTCGTGTGGCCGTGTCTCCGCTTGGGAGGTGTAGACGACGCAGTCGGCTTGTAGCGCAACGAGTTCGTCGATGTCTGACGTCGCGGTCACTCCGGTGGGCGTGGCCACACCGCAGAGGTCTGCGGCGTCGCGCCCGACTTTGTCCGGCGATGCGGCATGGAGCCCGACGAGTTCGAGGTCCGGGCGCCCGATGATCGTCCGGAGCGCGTGGATTCCGACATTGCCGGTGGAGAATTGAATGACGCGGCGGGTCAATGTGTTTCCTTCAGAGGAGATCGGTGATGGTCTTGAGGCCGGCGTCATAGAGAACACCGGGGAGCATGCCGCCGTCGATCTCGATGGTGGTGCCGTTGATGTAATCGGCTGCGCCGGCGGCGAGGAACACACAGGTACGGCCCACTTCGGCGGGTTCACCGCCGCGCTTGAGCGGAATGGGGTCGAAGTACTTCTCGCCGTGCGGGTCATCGGTGGGCAGCACGAAGGACCGGAAATTGTCGGTGACAGTGGGTCCGAGCGCCACACAGTTCACCCGCACAGCGGGGCCCCATTCTTGGGCGAGTGACCGTGTCATCTGGTTCAGGCCTGCCTTGGCTGCGCCGTAGGACACCAGGGTGGGCGAACCGGCGGAGTGGCTGGCTCCGCTGGAGATGTTGATGATGCAACCGGTGCCGTCCTGGGTCTTCATCTGCCGGTAGGCGCGGATGGCGAACCACAGCGGACTGATCAGGTTCATCTGCACGGCGAAGGCGTGAAACAGCACGCTGCGCTCATAGTCATCGTCGCTGGCGGGAGCCCCTTGAATGCGGGCGACCAGGCTGGGAACGGCGTCCACCGACGGAGAAGGAACCGTGCCTCCGGCGTTGTTGACGAGGATGTCGATGCGTCCGTAGGTGTCGACCACCCGGGTGACGAAGGCGTCGATGGCCCGGTAATCGGCTTGGTCGCAGACCATCTGCGCGGATCGCTCGGTCCAGGCCGAATCGTCTTCGGTACCGGGTAATGCGTCCATCGGTGCCCGTGAGCAGCCGATCACCGTCGCCCCGGCCCGCAAGAGTTCGTGCGCGATGCCCACCCCGACGCCGCGGCTCGTCCCGGTGACTATCGCGACTTTGCCGTCCAGTTCGGCCATGTGGGCACTCATCTCTGTGCGTACGGAAGATCGGGCGGCAGCGCGTGATGCATCGACACCGAAGCGGCCGGATCCGACATCCCAAAAGATTACATCTGTTATTTTTATCTGCGTGCGGAATCGGTAATCGAGGCGTACGTCGAAAGGGCAACGATGAGCAAAGTTCCGAGTCGACGTGCGCGCTTGGCGCACGCGGCACAGCACGCTGAACTGGCGAATGCCGGTGCGCACCTTTTCCGGGCCCCCGCCCCAGAATCCCGCCGAGCCGATGGCTGATCCAACGAGCCCTACGCTTCGGGTGGCCCAGTGGACCACCGGCAACGTCGCCAGAGAGGCGGTGAAGGCGACGCTCGCGCGGCCGGATCTGAGTGTGGTCGGCGCCTACGCGCACTCACCGGAGAAGGTCGGTGTCGACGTGGGCACGTTGTGCGGGATCGACCGTGAACTCGGTGTGTACGCAACCAACGACGTGAGCGCACTCCTTGCCTTGGCGCCGGATTGCATCGTCTACACACCCCTGCATTTCGAGGTCGCAGAGGTGCAGCAGATCCTGCGTGCTGGAGTCAACATCGTCACCAGTGCCGAGTTCCTGACGGGTTTGAATCTCGCCCCCGACGATCGAACGCTGATCGAGGCTGCTGCCCGCGAAGGTGGGGCCACCATCTTCGGCAGCGGGATGAACCCTGGATATGCCCAGATGATCGCCGCGGTATCGAGCGGCCTTTCCAGCAATGTGCGGCACGCCTCGATGACCGAGTCCGTCGATGTCTCGCAATTCATCGGAGATGCGAACTTTCAGTCTGTCGGCTGGGGGCGGCCCAAAGACGATCCCTCCCATGCGGATGATGTGCGCCGAGGGACCGTCGTTTTCGCTGAAGCAGTTGACGTGTTCGCGAGGCTGATGGGCATCGTTGTCGACGAGATCCGCTGCGATGTCGCCTTCGCCCACACCACCGAAGACGTTGTCGCGGACGGGGTGTCCCTGCCGGCCGGTCACGTGGGTGGAATGGACGTCAAGTGGTACGGAACACGCGACGGGCGTGAGGTGTTGGCGGTCAACCAGCGCTGGATAGCCACCCCGCTGCTGGAACCGGCGTGGACCGTTGAGCACGGATACCGAATCGACATCGCCGGTGACCCCAATGTGCATGTCAAGGTCGACCTGATGCCGACGGCTGAAGATCTCGCTGAGCTGACGCCCTCCCGGATGCGAGGTATCGGCCTGCGCATCACCGCTGCCCCGCTGATCAATGCGATTCCGGCGGTCTGTGCAGCGGCACCCGGTATCGCCACCTACGCCGACATTCCGGTGGTAGCGGCCCGCTTGCTGAGCGCGACAAACGAATAGCCGCACCATGCCGACCTCGGCGCCGTAGTCCGAGGGGCCGGCAGCCCGCGACGAGTCAATCAGTGAGTTCGAAGGTCTTACGTAACTGCTTGTCGAAGATGCGGCTGGGAACGGCCCGGCGCATGGCACTGAGCTGGCGCGCCTTCACGCCGGCCGGGTAGCGCAGCTTGGGTTTCTGATCGGTGGCGGCAGCCACGATGGCCTTGGCGACAGTCACGGGGTCCTCGCCGCCGTTGACCTGCTCTGCCACCACACCGTTGGCGCGGCTGCGCTGCCGGGCGTAGACGTCCAGCGGATTGTCCGGTGCCGTGGTGTTGTCGTCGAAACCGGTTCTGGTGCCGCCCGGTTCGACGAGCAACACCCTGATGCCGTGGCCGCGGACCTCGTGGTCGACGGACTCCGAATAGCCTTCGACGGCATATTTCGTGGCGCTGTAGGCGGCCATGTACGGGGCGGGCATGAATCCGAAGATGGAGGAGATATTGATGATCCGTCCGCTTCCACGAGCCCGCATGTGCGGCAGCACGGCGTTCGTCATCCTGACGACGCCGAAGACGTTGATGTCGAACAGCTTCTGCTGCTGCGCGATCGAATTCTCCTCGATGGCGCCGGCGAGTCCCATGCCGGCATTGTTGACCAGGACATCGATGCGCCCGAAGTCGGCGATCACGCCCTCGACGAGCGTGGCGACCGACTCGTCGCTGGTGACATCGAGGTCGCGAAGTGTCACGCCCGGGCGGGAATCCAGTCCCGTGGTGTTGCGGCTGGTGCCGACGACGTCGAAACCGGCCTCCACGAGACCGAGGGCGGCGAACTTACCCAGACCGGAGTTGGCGCCGGTGATGAGTGCGACGGGTCGCGATGATGGCATGTGGTTCTTTCCTGACGTGGTGTGCGGTGGGTGGGTCATGGTGTTCTCAGTGGACTGTCGTGTGGCGCTGCGCGTGACCGCCGATGGGCCAGAGACTCCACGGCGCCCAAGGCGAGGCCGACGAGGGCAGTGGTGGCTCCGGCCGTGGCCAGCAGCACCCAGCCGGAGCGGATGGACGCGAACTCCGTGGGGGCGCTCGCGATGTGCGTCCCGACCACGGTGACGATCAGCGCGATGCCCAGTACCGAGCCGACCTGCCGGGCGGTGTTGATCAGCGACGAACCCGAACCCCAGCGTGGTGCCGGCAGCGCGGACCCCACGACCGAAGACAGGGTCGGCAGGATCAGCCCGACTCCCAGGCCGGTCAGCAGCTGGCCGGGCAACAGGCCGCCTAGATAGTTCTCCGATGGCCCGAGCCGCCACAGCCACCACAGCGCACCGGCCGTGAAGCTCAGGGCGCCCAGCGTGGCGGCGGCTCCGATTCCCAGCCGTGCCGTCAGGCGATTCGCCTGTCGGGCGACGACGACAACGACGGCCGGGCCTGCCGCAAGGCCGAGACCGGCGGCCTGAGCCGACCAGCCCCAGGTGGAGGTGAGATACAGCACGTTGACCAGGAGCATCCCGGCGAATCCGCACGAGAAGGCCAGCATCATGACGGTGGCCAGCGCGAACTCGGGGACACGCAGCACTGCGAGATCCAGCGCGGGCACCGGATGGCGGCGCGAGCGGATCACCACCGCGGTCATGCCCACCAGCGAAACGGCGAGTGAAGTGACGACCAGCGTTGCGCCCCAGCCCCGCTCGGGCACTTCGACCAACGCGAAGGCCAGCGCACCGACTCCGAGCACCAGGAAAGCAGCGCCGAGCAGATCGGGTCGTCCGATCGCCGTGATGTCGGATTCGCGGAGGACACGAGCCGCGGCCACCATGGTGAGGATGCCGATGGGAACGTTGACCAGGAACACCCATTGCCAGCCCGCGGCGACGAGCAGTCCGCCCAGCGGCGGACCGAGAGCGGCAGCGACCGCTCCCACCGACGCCCAGGTGCCGACCGCTTTGGCGCGCCGTTCGGCGGGCCAGGCGTTGAGCAGCAACGACAATGAGGTCGGTGTGATCAGGGCCGCCCCGACACCTTGGACGGTCCTGGCGGCCACCAGCGCCCACAGGTGGGGCGCGAGCGCGCAGGCCGCGGACGCGACGGTGAAGATCGCCAGTCCGATCAGGAAGATCCGTCGGTGGCCGTAGCGGTCGGCGAGGCGGCCGGCCAGCGCCAGTACCGCGGCGAAGACGACGGTATAGCTGTTCAGCACCCAGGACATCTGGCCGAAGTCGGCGTCCGGGAAGTCAGCGCTGATGGCGGGGAAGGCGATGTTGACGATGAACAGATCGAGCGTCGCCAGGAAGGCCGCCGATGAGGTGATCACCAGGACGGCGCCCGGCCGGGTGTTGGCGGAGGTGGTCATGTCGTGGCCTCGACGTCAACCGCGTTGCGGGAGAAGGCCGGTTGCGAACAGATCCGACACGTACTTCTCGATCAGTTGTCGCGACAGGTGTGGAATGTCGTCGGCGCCTTCGATGTTCTGCTGCTGCACGGCGTGCCGGAACACCTCCGCGGGCGCGAGCGCACCCAGCACCGGCCGCTCCGGTCGGCTGTAGGCCGTCAGCAACGGAAGCACCGAATGCTGTCGTTGTGCGTCTGGGAGGGCACGCAGCGCGGTGTCGAATCGGTTGAGCCAGTCACCGTAATCGTCTACCCGGTTGATGGCGTGTCCGGCGTCGATCATCCAGTCCACGAACACGTCCAGGGACACACCGTCGTCGTGCGGGTTCATCACGTCGTAGGACCGGAAACCGGGACCGGCCGCGGTGGCGAGCGCGGTGATCGCTTCGGCAACGAAGTCCACGGGCAGACCGTCGTAGTGCGAACGGGCACGCTGCCCCGAAGGGCCCGTCTCGTAGAAGGATCGGGGTGCCAGACCGGTGACCAGCAGGCTGTAGACCAGGCGGGTGAACATGTCGGGGACGTTGAGCTGACCGGCGTAGCGGCGGTGGGCCAGGATCATTCCCGAACGGAACACCGACACCGGCAGACCGCACAGGTCGTGGGCCTCGCGCAGCAATACCTCGCCGGCCCACTTGCTGTTGCCGTATCCGTTGGCGTAGGAGTCGTCGATCGGTCGCACCGGGCTGATCTCGCGGATGTCACCGTCCTCCTCGAAGCGTCCGGGCTCGACGGTCATCGCGACCGACACCGTGGACAGGTAGCTGACGGGTTTGAGCCGCGTGCTGAGTGCCAGCCGGATCACCTCGGCCGTTCCATTGACGTTGGGGCCGAACAGTTGTCGGTACGGCAGCATGTGGTTGACCAGGGCGGCCGGATGGACGATGAGGTCGACCCGCTGAGCAAGGCCGTCCCAGACGTGTGGGTCGAGGCCGAACAGTGGCTCGCTGATGTCGCCGGCGATGACCTCAAGATGAGCGGCGGCCAGCGTCCGGAAATGCTCGAGCAGTCCGGCGTCGCCGCTGTCGAAGACGTCCTCCAGACGTGCCCGGGCGGAGTCGTCGTCGGCGCCGCGCAGCAGGCAGATCAGTGTTCCACCGGTCTCTGAGAGCCGCTGCAGCCACTCCAGCGCCAGGAATCTACCCAGATAACCGTTGGCGCCGGTCAAAAGAACGACGCCGGGTGCGCAGTCCTCGGGTGGCGGCATCGTACCGGCCTCCGCCAGAAGGGGTTTCGGCAGGAACTTGTCGAGAGTGAGATCGGTGGCGTGTATCGAGCCGGTGCTCGATCCGTGCACACTGGCCGCCGTTGGGGCGGACGGCCCGTCCCCGGCCTCCCTCGTGAGGTAGTCCGCAATGTCGCCCAGAGTCGTTGTCGGCCCGGTCAGTACTCCCACGGGAGTCTCCACGGCGAACAGTTCGTACAGCAGGTTCGAGAAGGTCAGCGCCGACAGCGAGTCGCCGCCCAGGTCCAGGAAGCGATCACCGGGGGTGACTTCTGCGACGGGTGTGCCGAGCAGTGCGGCGGCCGCCTGCACGACGACGTCGACGGTCGGTTGGTGGCGCGCCGCGTCCCGCAGCGCCCGCACCTCGTCTGCCCGGGAGGCATCCAGCTGCTCGTACATCTGCTCGAGCTCGGCTGCGTACCGCTCCTTGAGCTTCGGGCGCAGCAGCTTTCCCACTCCGGAGAGCAGCCCGTTGTCGGAGGTGAACGGCTCGGCGTCGAGCAGGAAGTCGACCGGCAGCTCGTAGGATTGTAGATCGGCCTCGCGGGCCGTCTTGGAGAGTCCGGCCCGCACGGCCGCCTTCAGTTCGGCGTTGGCCCCGCCGTAGGTGGCCAACGCATCGTCGGTGGGGACGACGACGGCAAGCAGGCCGGGGCGCTCGCTGTTGCCGTAGATGAAGATCTGCCGGATCAGTGGGGCGCCGGCGTAAATGGCTTCCAGATTGGCCACTGCGACGAACTCACCCTGGGACAGTTTGATGACATTGTTGCGGCGGTCGACATAGGCCAGCCGATCCGGTGCGATCTCGGCCACGACATCGCCGGTGCGGTAATAGCCGTCGGCGTCGAAGACCTCGGCGGTGAGCTCGGGACGCTTGTAGTAACCGGACATGGCGGCGGCGCTCTTGACCAGCAGCTCGCCCCGAGGGTGGGGTTTGTCGGTGCTGAAATAGCCCAGCTCCGGGACGTCGATCAGCTTGTAGTCGATGACCAGCGGCCGCACCACGTAACCGTCGGTGGTGACCGCGCCGATCTCGGTCAACCCGTAGGTGTCCACCAGGTCGGCCTGCAGAGTCGATTCCAGGAACGATCGCATGTCCGCGGCCAGCGGGGCAGTACTGACGAACCCACCGAGAACCCGTCCGCCGAGCAGCTTTTCGCGGATCTCGGTCTTGGCGTGCTGTTCGGCGACGTCAGGGTCGGCGCCGCCCGCCAGCAGTCGATCCCTGATCTGTTGGTAGCGCTGGTAGAGCATGTCCACGACACGGGGAACAAGGCCCAGGTCGGTGGGTCGCGCCAGCGCCCAATCCTCGAACAGTGTCGTCAGGTCGCTCTCGGCGACGAAGTAGCTGGTGCCGCCGGTCTGGAACGACGCCGACAGCGGCAGCCGTCCTCCGAGGTGGTTGAGCGGCATGAAGTTGACGTTGATCACCGCCGACTCGGTCGATTTCGTGGGAATCGTCCACAGCGTGGCGACCATCCGCTCGGTCCACATGGCACCTTTAGGGGTGCCGGTGCTGCCGGAGGTGTAGAGGATCATCGCCAGCCGGTCGTCGGATCCATCGGTGTAGATCGGGGCCTCGGGGGCATTCTTGCCCCGCGCGATGAGCTCAGGCAGGGTTTCGATGATGACGTCCATCCCCGCGGCCGAGAATGTGTCCCGGGCGTGCTGCAGGCTTTCGGCGTGCTGCACATCATCGGCGCGGTAATCCATGACGACCATCCGTGACAACTCGCGCACTCCGAGCGCCGACTCCACGGCCAGGTCGAGATAGGCCGCACCGGCCGCGAGTACCCGCGGCCTGGTCTCGTCGAGGATGGGCGTCAGCCGAGATGCCGTGGCGTTGTGCTGCAGCGGTATCGACACCAGCCCCAGGTAGCCGCACACCAAGTCGATCGTGAGGTAGTCGGCACTGGAGAAACCGATGGCCGCCACGAAATCACCCGGCCGGATGGGATCACGGTGGTCGTGGTGCCACGCGCCGGCGACGGCGCGGACATCGGACCAGAGCTCGCCGTAGGACACGGTGGTGAACGCGGGGAGTAATCGGGTGGCGCTGCTACCGGCGGCTTCGTTGCGGACCGTCTCGCGGTCCCTGGTGCCCAATGCCGGACGATCGGAGTATCCCTGGGCCAGGGTCTGAAGTACCTGCGACAACCGCAACCCGGGGCGACGCGCTGCGCCGAGCACATCGGGACGCGGAACGGCCGCCTGCAGTTGTGGGTCGGCGTCGACCGCGGTTGCGGTCGGTGTTCCAGCGGTCACGCGATCTCCTGTGCTCGAGCCACACCCTCTGGCTGTGCCTTTGTCTAGTCAGACCCTAGGCGTCTGACTTTACTGAAGGCAAGTCAGCTGGCACCATGGCCGTTATGACCTCCATGACACTCACCGGCCGGCTCACCGACCGTGATGCCTGGTCGGCGGACGGTTGCTCCGTTGCGGCGGCGCTGGACGTCGTCGGGCGACGCGCCAGCCTGTTGCTGTTGCGGGAGGCGTTTTACGGCGCGCACCGGTTCGAGGAGTTCTCCCGGCGGGCCAAGCTCAGCGAGAAGATCACCGCCACCCGGCTGAGGGAGCTCGTGGAGGAGGGGCTGCTGGAGAAGCGGCCGTACCACGAACCCGGCCAGCGCGGCCGCGAGGAGTATTACCTCACCGAGAAGGGCGAGGACTTCGGGCCTGCGCTGCTGGCCTTGATGCGCTGGGGTGACCGCTGGGTCCGCGCCGATGGAGGACGAGTCAAGCTGACACACGCGGAGTGCGGCGCGCCGATCGATGTCGAAATTCGCTGTGGCGCAGGTCATTCGGTATCGGCGTCGGACATCGAGGCCGGTCCGGCCTAGAGTTCGAGGACCAGCCGGTCACCACGTGCGCGGGAGACGCAGATCATCATCGTGTCACCGGCCTCGCGTTCGGTGGCGTTGAGAATCGAGTCGCGGTGATCGACCGAGCCGGACAACACTGTTGTCTCGCAGGTGCCGCAGACGCCCTCTTCGCATGAGGACATCATCGGCACTCCCGCGTCTTCGACGGCATCGAGGATGGATATGTCCGCGTGCACCGTCACCGTCTCGCCGGATAGGGAGAGTTCGACTTCGAATGTGCGGTCGGTATCGGTGCCCTGGCTTGTCTTCGGCGCGAAGCGCTCCAGGTGTAGTGCCCCTTCCGGCCAGTTCGCGCTGGCGGATTCGACGGCGTCGAGCAGGGGTTCCGGACCGCAGCAGTACACCGCAGTCCGCTTCTTCGGGCGCCCGAGCAGCGACGTGAGATCCAGGCGTCCGTACTCATCGGCCGGACGTATCTGGACCCGCTTGCCGTAGGTGCGCTGCAGTCCCTCGCGGAACGCCATCGACGCTCGGGTGCGACCCGCGTAGACCAGGCGCCAGTCGGCGCGCTGTGCGTGGGCGGCAGCGATCATCGGGAGTATCGGGGTGATCCCGATCCCACCGGCGATGAACAGGTAGCGCCTCGCTCTGACGAACTCGAAGTTGTTGCGTGGCCCGCGAATATGGATCTGCTGGCCTTCGACCAGTTCGTCGTGCACATGGCGCGATCCGCCACGGCTGTCGGGCGACCGCAGCACCGAGACCTGCAGGCTGGATCGATCTGCGGGGTCCCCGCACAGCGAGTACTGCCTGACCAGCCCCTCGTCCAGCACGAGGTCGATGTGGGCGCCCGGCTGCCACGTGGGTGCCGGTCGACCGTGCGGATCGCGCAAGGTCAGCATGACGACATCGTCTGCGACCACTGACTTGCTCTGCACCACGAGGTCGTGCTCGGTGTCGACGAAGAACATGTTCATGTCCGGCTCTCCTTGTCCGCGGTGGTCGATGTGGGAACGGCTGCGCGCGCACTCAGGTGGGGAAGCAGCGCGCGAAAGTGCGCAGGAGCAGGGGTGAACCCTTGATCGTGATGCGGCGGCGCACCAGCGCCCAGGGCAGGGACGCTTGTTTGTTCAGGAAACGGATCCAGGTGTCCGAGTCGGCGGTGACGTGGATGTCGGGCGCACCGTGGTGCCCCTCGGCGACATCGAGTTCTCGGTCCCCGATCGTCACCGTGATCTTGCGCGGCTCGGACCCGGTGAAGGTGAAGTGGTAGCGCGCCGATACGCCTTTCGCCTGCTCGCGCTGAAAGATGATCGGCAGGCCTTCGACCAGACCGTCGATGCTCGTGGCCCGCAACGTCTGACCGACATGACGCACCGTCTTGTGTGGATAGCGTTTCGTCACGAACTCTTCGGCGTCGGATCCTTCGATGACGTACACGGGTTCTTCTTTGGCTTGTAAGGGGCGTACCACGTCGGTGAGGTGCTTCTTGCGGTCATCGAGCCAGGGCCCCAGGACGTCCTCGCCGGCGGGGCACACCGACATGCAGTAGGCGGCCTTGTAGTTGGCGCCGAAGGACAAGCTCTGCCACATGGACGCCGACTCGTTGGCGGTGACCTTCGAACGGAAGTCGGTGGAATCCTTGCTGTCGGCGACGTCCTCGATGAAGTCGGTGAAGCCGCCCATGAACTCGCGGTAGTTGTGGCTGTAGCAGGCCGAGAAGTCGAAGTGTCCGTCGGCGGCGATCGCTCCGGTGGGGCAGGCGGTGACGCAGAGTTTGCATTCCAGGCACGGGTTGTAGGTGATCGGTGCGGAATAGTCGCTGACCTCCGCGTCGATGAGCACGGTGCCGAGCAGGATGAAGTTCCCGAAGGTGGGGTGAATGACGTTGCGGTGAATCCCCATCTTTCCCAGGCCCGCCGCCACCGCCACCGGCTTGTGGCTGACGACCCATGTTTTGCGGGGAAAGTTGTTCATTTCCATGGGGAATCCCATGGAGGGGTTGATCGCGCGGACACCCATCGCTTCCAGCTTGCTCGCCACGGTGCGGCCGACATCGTCGCAGTGGTCGCCGGTGTGGTGGAACTCGAGGTTGGCCACCGAGCGCGCCGGGGTGCGAATGCTCTCCCGGTTCATGCGACAGACATAGCTGATCAGCACTTTGACACCCGGGAGTGCCGCGTTGAGATCCGGTCGTTGATCCGCGATTTCTGGGCGATCGATGTGTACGAAACCCACGTCGTCGGCGCCTGCGTCCAGACACAGTTGACGCAGCCAGGACTCGTCGAGCGGTTGGGCGGGGATTCTGGCCTGATCGCGCTGCCGCACCGCGATCACATTCGGATGGTCTTCGAGCTTGTTGGGTTTGGCCATAAGGCCTCCTTCGTCGTCAACAGTGATGATCCACAGTAGAGACAAGAAAATCAAGTAACATGACTAAAAACATGTCCAAATGGATGATGTCGGCAACCGGATAGATGCGACTTACCCACATAGGCTGACGAGCGTATGATCGGCCCGTGTCCGCGCCGAAGACCTACCGCCAGAATTGTCCTGTAGCACTGGGTTTGGATGTCCTCGGCGAACGATGGACGCTACTCATCTTGCGCGAGTTGATGGGTGGGCCGCGGCGTTACAGTGATCTGCGCGCCGAGCTTGCGGGCATCGCCACCAATCTGCTGGCGGACAGGCTGCGCGCGCTGGAGGAAGCGGGCCTGGTCTCGCGTATCGACCTGCCTGCACCGATCGCGCGGACGGTGTACGCGCTCAGTGACCTCGGCTGGCAAAAGACCGTCCCCGTGGTGAAGGCCATCGCCGAGTTCGGGATGGATCAGGTCGACCTCGATCACCCGCAGCGGACACCGCTGAGCGGATTCCTCACCGGCCTGCTCCTGGGCTTCGACCCGGATGGCGCCGGCGACCTGCGCGCGTCCTACCGCATCGACATCGACGACCGCGTCTTCGAGTTCTCGGTGGACCATAGACGTCTGGCGGCCGCGGACGGTGCTCCCGACGTCGTGGTGACGGCGAGTGCCGACGACCTGGTGATGGCCCGGCTTGCGTCGACCGCCCCGCGACGCAGGGCGGCAGTCAGGCGCGTGCGATGTGAGGGAGGCGAGGAGGCCGTGGCGGCACTACGCGAGGCCTTCCCCCAGCTGTCGGTGTGAGAGCGCAAACCCCTGCCCATCCCGACGCCCCCGTGCTAGATTGTCCCGCACGGGACTAATTGGTCCACGGATGCGGCAGATCGGGGTTACACACTGTGGGCACGCTTGAAGCACGAGACTCCTATCGCGTGATCCAATGGGCGACAGGCAATGTCGGCAAGGCGGCGATCCGGCACTTCGCCGGAAACCCGTTTTTCGACCTCGCCGGTGTCCTTGTCTTCGACGCCGGCAAAGTTGGCATGGATGCCGGCGAGATCGCCGGCATCGGCCCCATCGGTGTGCCGACCACCGATGACATCGACGCAATCATGGGACTCGATGCTGATTGTGTGCTCTACGCCCCGATCTGGCTGGACGTCGAGGCTGTGTGCCGGCTGTTGCGATCGGGCAAGAATGTCGTGTCGACCAGCGGGCCGTTCTATCGAACCGAGTTCACCGGTGACGATTTCGACCGCATCGAGGCGGCCTGCTCGGAAGGCAACGCATCCTTTCACGGTGGCGGCGTCCATCCGGGGTTCGCGGGCGATCTCCTCGCGCTGACGCTTGCGCGGCTGTCGAGCAGTATCAGCACGATCCACGTGTACGAGGTCGTCGACTTCGGTACCGACCCCTCCAAGTACCTCCTACTGATGGGTATGGGACAGAAGCCGGCCGAGTTCGCCTCGGCGACTTCGCTGCTGGCCGCATCGACCCCGTACTTCGCGCAGAGCATGGCGGAGATCGTGGAGGGTCTCGGCAAGCAGATCGATCAGATCACGCACGAGGTGGCAGTTTCAGAAGCGACCGAGGACGTCGCCTACTCCGGCGACCAGGGCACCGACATGCCGGAGATGTCGGGCACCATCCGAAAGGGCACCGTCGCCGCGCAGCACCACCAGTGGACCGCGTTCGTGGACGGCGAACCACTGGTCGTCTTCCACGCTATGTACACGATGGGTGACCGTGTCGTGGGGCCGGACTTCCAGTTCGGCGCGACCCGCTACCGGTTGGTGATCGAGGGCGAACCGCCCACGGAACTGACGCTTGAGGGCGGTGTCGCGGCCGATGGCAGCCGCACCCACCCGGGCTATGTATGGACGGCGATGGACGCCGCGAACACCATTCCGGCTGTGGTGCAGGCCAAAGCCGGAGTGCTCACGGACTTCGATCTGGGCGTGGTGCAGCCCAAGGGGCTAGTCCGCGGCGACAAGTAGCGCTTCGAGGCCACCGACCAGGATGCGCAGGGCAAGGTCAAAGTCACGATCCGGCAAACGGTTTCGCTGAGTTCCGGTCACCTCGCGCAGCAGGGGAAACTCTGTCACCGGCAGATTGCTCAACGCATCAGCCACCTCGGGCACCTGCGGATGCTCGCGGACGTCGGCGGAGATGATGGCGTTGCGTGCCGCCGAGAAGGCGATGTCACCGACGAAGGTGAGGATTCCGCCGGCAGTGTCCAGGTCGAACCCCGCTTGCACCAAGGCGTGGAGCACGCGCTCTGCCAGCGCCAAACTTGCCGGTCCTCCTGGTCCGCTGAGCCGATAGTGGGTTTGTACCGACCCGCTGCGGACAATGCCATCGCGGATTGCGGTCGCGTAGATGGCGAGTAGATCCTGCCAACGGATCCCTTCGGGGACCTCGACACGATTGAGCTCTGCGTCGAACAGGTCTGCCACCACCAACTCCAGCAACCCGTCCTTGTCGCCGACATACCGGTGCAGGGCCTTGCGGTCCACACCCAACGCGTCGGCCACCGCCTGCATGGTCAGCGCGCGTGGCGGTAGACGACGCGCGGCGGCCAGGATCAGTTCCCGGTTGATCCGCGCGGGACGGCCCGGCCGACGACCGCGGTCCGCGTCGTCGGCCGGTTCACCCTCGCGTTCGTGCCGTGTCACCGTGCTCAAGATAGTCGGCGTCAGGCGCGACAGGGTTCAGACTGTTACCGCGTGCCCCTCGAGTGGTTCGTACACGAACGCATTGCGCCCGGCCTGGTCGAAGATCACGGTGAAGAACCCGTCTACCAGTTCCCGCCACGGTGAGCGCTGCACATGCCTCAGCGGCAACACGATTGCCGTTGCGGTGCCGGCGCCGGTCACGATCGGGATGCTCTGATGGGGCGAGCCGTAGACACCGCTCGTCGTACCGGCGAACAGGTCGTTGACCCAGCCCACCGAGATCTCGGTGGCGGCAGCGACATTCTCCGGGGCGGAATAGCCGGCGATCAGGTACTGGGCGTTCTGGATGAACGGGTTTCCGCCCTGCAGGTGATCGATGTGCAGACCGCCCGTCAGGCCGACACCGGTGAAGCGGTCCGGGCGCGCGGCCGTCAACTTGTCCGCCATGTCGCCGTTTCGGCTCCAGAAGTAGCGGTCCGAGGACATCAGATAGATCGGCACATCGTGGAGGCCGGTCAGCTTGGACAGCGCGTCGCTGACCGCGTGCGAACCGGCCGGCTCTACACCGTCAAGCATCACCACGCCGACCAGGTCGTCGACCGCGCCGTTGTCGGCGAGGTGGCCGGCGACGGCGGTCACCAGCGTTCCGCCCGCCGAGTGCCCCACCAAGGCGAATTTCTGCGGCAACGTCACCGTTGCGCCGAACGCGGCAGAGGCGCTCTGGTTCAGGGCAGTTCGGTCACCGGCGAACAGATCGGCCACGGCGCGATGCATGGGCCCGCCACCCACCCACTCGGCGGCGGGATCAAGGAAGTTCGATGACAGCGAGGGCACCACGACGACGCTGTTGGTGCGCTCGGCGAGATTCGCTGCGGTGTAGCTGTACATCGATCCGCTGGCCAGGAATCCGTGTTGCAGATAGATCAGCCGGGTGGCGGTATCGGCGTCCTCAGGGAAGTACCAGTTGGCTTCGACGGCCTTCCCGCCACCGAGCGGCAGCGTCAGTGTCGAGGTCCGTACGGTCACGGTGCTGCCCGCAGGCAACATGGGTGGGCCGTCGAGCAGATGCACGAGGGCCGACAACATCTTGAGCACCACGGTCCCGACGGCGTTGATCAGCGAGGGCGGCCTGCGCAGGTGCGGCCGGTCGGTGGTCGTGGCCGCCGGCAACGGGGCCACCGCGGTGGTGGTGTGCGGCGAGGGCCGGGACGGGTGGGCCTCGGCCGGCACGGCAGGGGAGTCCTCGTCGGCTCCGATGGCCGGCGGGACCTCCGGGCTGTTGGATGAATCTGTCTGAATGGCAATGACATTGCCTGGCTGCGCGATGCGCGCGTGGCCCGGCGCGGTGACCGATGCGAGATGACCACCCGTGCGCCGAAGGACCCCCTGGGAACGCAGCGATTCCCGCGCGCGCACACGGTCCGACGGCGCCTTGGGCGCGGTGCGCGGCGGTGTCACGACGGACGGTTCGTCCGTGGTGTCGGGTTCTTTGGCGGCGATGGGATCCTCCGAGGGCTCATCGGCGGTTTCGGATGCCTCGGTACTGCCACGGTCGCCGGGTTCTCCGCCGGCCGACGCGGTCTGTCCGGCGTCCGGTGCAGCCCCGGCTTCGGGCGGAGCCAGCAGCAGGGCGGAGATCACCGCCGCCGAGATCCATCCAGCGCCCACGATCGCCGTCGTCCGATAGGTCATGGCATCCCCCGTCGCCTCCGCAGTAAATAGACATATGCGGGCTAAAGTCTATATATACGCGGTGGCGATGTTTCGGACAAGCCCCGGTCTCGACTGGCGTGCCGACCGCTGGGAGGCCGTCTGCGGCATAATGACGTCTTCCCGATGAGTCACCGACGGTGGCCGAGTGCAGCGACGCCAGGACGGACCTGTGGCAACCAACCCTCCCCGGCGCCCCCGCGGCAGACCCGTTGGGGGCGGCAATACCGCAGAGCAGGCAAAGACCGTCCTCATGGACGCCGCCGAGCGGTCGATACTCTCTCGCGGATTTCAGGCGTCGACCATGGAGATCATCGCGCGCGAGGCGGGATATTCGCGGGCGGCCATGTACCAACAGTTCCCGAATCGCCGCGTGCTCCTGGAAGCGTTGGTGCAGCGGGCGACGCAGCGTCATCAGGCCAAGATCGTGCAGCGGCTACCCGAAAATGCGGATTTGGCAACTGTTCTCGTGGAGAGTTTGGTGATCGTCGCCTCCGAGCTGATCAACGATCCACTGTTACGGACCATCTCGGAACAAACCGATGAAGGGTCGGTTGCGCACCTGATCGCCAACGACGTCAGCCTGCCGCAACTCGTCGACGAACTGGTCAGCCTGATGGCGGGCGACAGCGCGGGCCCGGTCTTTCGTCCCGGACTCGAACCGGCCGATATCGGCAAGTTCATCATCGCGACGGCGCTGGCGATGTTGCTCGGCGCCACCCCCGGCACCGACGACCCGGACACGGCCCGCCGTTACCTCCGGACGTTCTTCTTACCCGCCATCTTGCGCGACCCGCCGGATCCGACATCGGTGTTCGAGGTACCGCAGCCTCCCGAGTGATCCGCAGCGTTGGCACTCAACCAGCCGGCGGCACCTGACGTCCGATACCGACGGTGATGCGCGGCGCGGCGGCCGGATCGAGCCATCGGAGCAACGTGCGCATCTGCTCGCGTTCGATGGCGACACAACCCCAGGTCGGTTCGCCATCGGTGACGTGCACGAAGATGCCCGCCGAACGGCCGGGGATCCGCTGCGGATTGTGGTCGACGAGAACGGCGTAGTCGTAGATCTCGCCGGAGTGGCCGAGGTTCTCGGCGTCCTCGGAAGGCTTGGCCTGCGACCGCACGAGGGTGTTGTAGGTGGGGGAGTCCACGTCCTCGTCCCACCAATCCCAGCCGTTCACCTGCGTATAGGGCATGGCGGTCCCGGGATCGGGCTCGCGCCCGAAGGACATGCCGAGCGGGAAAGTGCCGACCGGAGTGCGGAAGACATCGTCCTGGGCCTCGCCCACGCCGAGTTCACCGAGATCGGCGTGGGTGGGTCCGAGGACGGTGCGCCATTCGGTTCCGGTCCGTTCGTAGGCGGTGAGGGTGCCGATGGCCGAATCGGCCTGCGGTGCCTCCACGATGATGAGCTGTTCGCGCAGTGGCTCGGCTCCTGCCGCAGTCGGGGTGAGGGCGCCGAGAAGGACGGCGGCCGATCCCGCGAGGACACGCATGAGCGTGATGGACATCCGCGTAGGTCCTTCCGGTGGGCGCCTCAACAGTAATGGGGATCCGGCCGGTTAGTTTTGAACCCATGCCGGATTCACGTGCGGTGCACGAAGCTGATCGCTGGTTTCTGCGGCGCGGACTCCCGTCGGCCGTGCCGAGGCGCGCCCGGTGGCGGGAGATTGTGCCCCGGTCGGCACCCGCTCTTGTCGGGTGGGCGGCACTCATGGTGTTGAGCCTCGTGGCGACGGTGGCGTCGGGCGATGAAGACATCGATATCGACGCCGATCCGTCACCGTCGCAATGGCTGGCCTTGGCTGTACTTGCGAGCCTTCCGGTAGCAACGGCGCTGGCGGGCTATAGCGCCTCGCGGCTGCCCGCCGGGCGGGGCCGGTGGTGCATTTCGGTGGTCGCCATCGCGGTCGGGGTGGCGTCGGACTGGTACGGAGACGACGGGTTGGACGCCGGCTCCGACACCTTCACCAACCTGGTGATCGTGGCGCTCATCCTGGTCGCGACCGGGACCGGCGTGGGCTCGATCCTCGGATGGTCCGCACGCGTGACGCTGACTCAGCTGCGGTCGGCAGGGCGCCTCATGGTTCGCGCCCTTCCGGTGGTGTTGTTGACGGTCCTGGTGTTCTTCAACACCCTCGTCTGGACTATCGCCACTGACTTGGACGCGCTTCGAATGAGCCTGCTCGTAGGATTCTTGGCGCTGATCGCGGCGGCCTTCCTGGTCTCGGGAATCCTCGACGCGCTGGACGCCGTAACGGCCGCGCCGACGACGGAGCGCACGATGGCCGGTCTTGCAGCAACACCGTTCGCCGACCTGGCAGAGCGCGCCGAGCCGCCGCCGCTGAGGTTCAGTGAGCGACTGAATCTGGCTCTCGTGGTGATTATTTCGCAGATCACACAGATGCTGCTGCTCGCTGCCGTCACCGGGGCGGTGTTCTTCACGATGGGCCTGATCGTGCTGAACCCCGCGGTGTCGGACAAGCTCACCAATGGTGCTCCGGCCCAGAGTGTCTGGTTCGACTTCACCCTGCCCGTATCCGTCGCGCACCTACACGTCACGGCACTGCTGAGCGCATTGACCTTCATGTATGTCAGCGTGCGCGCCGTCGGCGATGGTGAGTACCGTAAGGAGTTCCTCGACCCGCTGCTGGCCGAGATGGAACTCGCGCTGGCTGCCCGCCACCGGTATCACGCAGCCGTCAGGTGATCGAACGCCCCGGACTCTGCTGCGTTCGGATCACGGTGAGAAGCAGCCGGCGGAGCGCCGGTTCGTCGTCCCCGATCGCAGCGATCAGGGCGGGGTCGTTCTGCTCGCGGTCGAGCAACGCCTCATACACCCGGACACCGGCTGATGTGCCCGTGACCGATTTGCGTCGTTCATCGCGCGGATCGGTCTGGCGGCTGACGTACCCCAGGCGTTCGAGCCGTTCGATGGTGCGACTGGCGGTCTGATCGGTCACCCGGCAGGCCTGGGCGATCTCGCGCTGGGTGGCCGGACCGGACGCCACCACATGCAGGACGACCAACCCCGCACTGGACAGGTCGTACTCGCGCAGGACGTGCTCCCAGGACTGCTCAACGAGCCGGGCCGCCATCGAGAGCAGCCGGCCCGTGGGCCATCGGTCCACGCCATCCATCGGCGATGCTCCTTCGTTCGGCAGGTACGCCATTTGCAATTTACTCAGCAGGCTGAACAATATAGGAGAGCACCGACCGCAGAATGGATGCCGATGACCTCCGAGACCACGACCACAGGCCGACCCCAACACTTTCCCGCACTTGTCGTCTCGCTGCTCGCCGTCGCCCTGGTCGCCACTCTGGGCGGACTCGCATCTGCCGACGCCGCGTCCGATTACGGAAAGCTGACCCAACCCGATTGGGCCCCAACGTCGTTCCTGTTCGGCCCGGTGTGGACCGCCCTGTACGTGCTGATGGCGGTAGCGGCCTGGCTGGTCTGGCGGGCGGGCCCGCAGTGGAGCAACCCGGCGATCATCGCCTACGGCGTGCAACTCGTGCTGAACCTGGTCTGGTCACCGTTGTTCTTCGGACTCGGTTGGCGCGGCCTGGCACTGGTCGACATCGTCCTTCTCGATATCGCCGTCGTCGTCGCGATCGCGCTGTTCTGGAAGGTCAACCGGGTGGCCGCAGCGATGCTGATTCCCTACCTCGGGTGGGTGCTTTTTGCGACGGCACTGAACTACGCGGTGTGGTCGCTGAACACCTGAGAGGCGCGGAGGCGGCGGGTCACCAGGAAGAGCACCGCACCGACCACGAGCAGGATGGCCGCGAACAGCCAGACCTTCGCGGACTGCTGGGTCAACAGCAGCAGGCATGACGCCACGCCCAGTACCGGCACGGCGGTCCACACCCGAAAGTGCGGATGGTCGACGGTGTCACGCCGCAACACCAGGACCGCGACGTTGGTCGAGATGAACACGAACAACAGCAGCAAGACCACCGTCTCGGCCAGCGTCGACAGGTCACCGACGAGGGTGAGCAGCATCGCCACCACGGTCGTACTCACGATCGCGACCCACGGTGTGCGGCGTTGCGGCAGAACATAACTCAACTGCCGTGGCAGGAGGCCGTGCTCTGCCATGCCGAAGGCCAGCCGGCTGGACATGATCATGGTGAGCAGCGCGCCGTTGGCCACCGCCACCAGGGCGATGGCGCTGAACGCCCACGCGGGCACACCAAGACCGGACGCCGAGACGACGTCGAGCAGTGGACCGCTGGACTGGGACAATTCATCGGGGGACAGCACCGCGGCACTCGCGAGGCCGACAAGAACGTAGATGACGCCTGCGGTGATCAGCGACGCGAACAGTGCCCTGGGGTAGATCTTGCTCGGATTGCGGATCTCCTCAACGACATTGGCCGAGGTCTCGAAACCCACGAACGAGTAGTAGGCGATGATCGCACCGCCCAGGATGGCCAGCGCCGGGGTCGAGTCCGCGGGGAACTCGACCACCCGTCCGATGTCGCCGCCGCCCCGGCCGACCATCACCGCACCCGCGACGATCACGATAAGCAGGCCGGTCAACTCGATGACGGTCAGCACCACATTGCTTTTCATCGATTCGCTGATCCCGCGGGCGTTGAGCGCAGCCACGAGCCCGAGAAACACGATGGCGGCCGGCACCGCCGGTACATCGATGAATGTGGCGAGGTAGTCGCCGGCGAAGGCCAGGGCCAGTCCCGCCGCGCTGGTCACACCGGCAGCCAGCATGCAGAACCCCACCAGGAACGACACCAGCGGACGCCGAAAAGCACGCTCCGCGAAGACCGCCGCGCCACCGGCCTTCGGGTACTTGGTCACCAGTTCGGCGTACGACCCCGCCGTCAGCAGTGCCAGCAGTAGCGCCGCCAGCAGCGGCGCCCACAACGCGCCGCCGACCTCACCGGCCAATACACCCATCAACGCGTAGATCCCCGCGCCCAGCACATCGCCGAGGATGAAAAGAAAGAGCAGCGGACCGGTGATCTTGCGTGCGAGCTTGCCCTCGGGCGGCGCGCCCTCCGGTGCCTGCGCTACTGCCTCCGACGTCATACCTGCCTCCGTGCCGACCGATGCGGTGATGAGGCGGTGTACCCCGCGACGACCGATTGCACGCCGACCGCGAGCCGAATATTCGATTTTCCCGACCACCGTGTCGCGCCTACCCTGGGTAGCCGCACTAACCAAAGTGCAGACACCCAGGGAGAGTGCGTGAGTATCCGAACATCCGCCCAGCCGAAGGCACCGCCGAGCGCAGGCGTCATCATCGCTCTGCTGGTGTTCTCCGCATTCGTGATGATCCTCAACGAGACGATCATGAGCGTCGCGCTGCCGGTGCTGATCGTCGATCTGGAGATCGCCGCCCGCACCGCGCAATGGCTGACCAGTGGCTTCCTGCTGACCATGGCCGTGGTGATCCCGATGTCGGGTTCGCTGTTGCAGCGCTTCCCGGTGCGGGCAATCTTCGTGGCCTCGATGTCACTGTTCTGTGCGGGCACCCTGGTCTCCGCCCTGGCCCCGGGTTTTGCCGTGCTGCTGGGCGGCCGCATCGTGCAGGCCTGCGGCACCGCAGTCATGGTGCCGCTGCTGATGACGACGGTGATGAAGCTGATCCCCGCCGAACGCCGGGGTCAGACCATGGGCACGATCTCGATCGTCATCGCTGTCGCGCCGGCGGTGGGGCCCACCCTGTCCGGATTCATTCTGGGTTCGTTGAACTGGCGCTGGATGTTCTGGATCGTGCTGCCCATCGCCTTGCTCGGGCTGCTCGCCGGATGGGTGTGGCTCCGTGTCCCCGACGAGCGGGAACAGCCCACCCGGATCGACCCCGTCTCGGTGCCCCTGTCGGCGTTCGCGTTCGCGGGCTTGGTGTTCGGGCTCTCGGAACTGGGTGCGTCCGGCCAGGGCGGTCAGGCCGTACCGGCGTGGGTCCCGCTGTCTGCCAGCGCGGTCGCGATGGTGCTGTTCGGCGCGCGACAACTGCAGTTGCAACGCGACGACCGCGCGTTCCTCGATCTGCGACCGTTCACGTACCGGCGGTTCTCGGTGTCGGTGGGTTTGGTGGTCATCGGGTTCACCGGGCTGTTCGGCGCGATCATCATGGTGCCGCTCTACGTGCAGGACGTGCTGGGCGAGAGCGCACTGGTGGCCGGCCTCACCAGCCTGCCGGGAGGTCTGCTGATGGGACTGGCGGGGCCGTTGGTCGGGCGGGTGTACGACCGGCACGGTGCCCGACGGCTTGTCGTGCCCGGTTCGGTCATGCTGTTCCTGTCGCTGTGCGGGTTCGCGATGCTGTCGGCCGCCACCCCGATCTGGGAACTCGTTGTGCTGCAGACGATCATGATGGTGGGCCTGTCGATGATGTTCACCCCGCTGATGACCGACGCGCTCAGCGCACTGCCCGATCGGCTGTACTCCCACGGCAGCGCCATCATGACGACGCTGCAACAGGTCGCCGGCGCGGCGGGTACCGCGTTGTTCGTCACGGTGATGGCCAAGGCGTCCGTCTCGGGGGGCGCACCGGACATGCCCGGCGTGCATGCCGCCTTCGTTACCGCGGCCCTGATCGGCGCAGTCGCGGTTGTGCTGGCGTTCTTCACCGCATCGAGGCCGCTGCCGGCCGGTGGGACGCCGACGCACTAACGCTGCATTCAGGCCAAAAGTCGGTCGTCGTCCTGCGCCTTCTGGGCGGCGGCATCCAGACGGGCCCGGATGTGATCCCACTGCAGTCGCACCTCGGTGCCGGTGGTCGTCGAGTCGACCGCGGTGCGGTCCGCGAGGGCACGCATCAACATCGTGCCGCGGCCCCGACCGGGATTCGGCGCCATCGAGGGATCCTTCACGTGCCAGCGACCCTCGTCGGTGACCCACACGGTCAACGTGGCCAGCTCCGGATCGTGCTCGGCGCGGACATGCATCGGCCCGGGCTTCGGCGAGTTCAGATAGGCGTGTTCGGCGGCGTTGGCCAGTGCTTCGTTGACGGCGAGCACGATGTCGCTGGTCTTCTCCGCGTCCAACGTCAGACTCTGCGCGAGCCAGGCGGCGATGTCATCGCGGATCTGCACGGCATGCGTCATCGTGGCCCCGACTCCGGTTCGGGAGAAGGCCGCGCGCTGCTTTGCTCGATCTTCCATGACACGAGCACATTACCCAGTTTGCGCGACGTTCATTCGTGATGCAGCTAACAACGTCGTAAGGCGTGCTCACCGTGACGGGGCGCATGATGGATCGATGGCAACTGATTCTCTGAGCGAGGACGTCATCGAATTTCTGTCGGCGGGCACCCGGACCGGGAAGCTCGGCTACGTCGCCGCCGACGGCCGCCCCTTGATCGCCCCGGTCTGGTTCCTGGTGGAGGACGGCCGTCTGGTGTTCAACACCGGAGCAGACACCGCCAAAGGTCTTGCTCTGCAACGTGATCCCCGCGTGGTGCTGCTCGTCGACGATGAGCACCCGCCGTTTTCCTTCGTGCAGGTGCAGGGCGTCGCCGAGCTCAGCGAGGACGACCCGGATCTGCGTGGCACCGCCACCCGGATCGCGGCGCGCTACATGGGGGAGCAGCGTGCCGACGAGTACGGTGCGCGCAACGGCGTCCCCGGCGAGCTGGTCGTGCGCATCACGCCACGCAAGGTCATCGCTGCATTCGACGTCGCCGACTGACCGAGGATCGGTAACTCTCTGTAGCGTTGGTCGGGCGGACGTTTCCGTGAAGGACATAACGGCAATACCAACGGCGGCGGGGCAGCGGCTGCGCGAGACCTGGGAGGAGTCAGATGTCGTCACACGCGGCTGAGCCGTCGCAATCTGCCGCCAAGTCGTCGGAGTCCGGCTCCGAAGACCAGGCCAACGAGCCTGCGGAGATCACCTTCGACGAGCACCTGCATCCGGCGCGCCCGAAGGTCCTGCGTTTCCGTCCCCGAGTGCGCACCCCGTTCGTGCGGCGCTCGCTCGCCCAGGACGGTCCGCCGACCGGCGAGAACGAGGCCTACGTGTCGTGGCTGCTGTCGCAGTCGATGCTCGCCGACGCCAACGAGATCAGCCAGCAGTTCTCCGGGCAGGGCTCGATGTGGCAGAACCCGTTCGCCCGGCCCAACCCCCGAACCGCGGTGGAGACCGCGTCGGTGTGGTTCACCGCCTACCCGCTGTCGCTGATCACCCGGTCCGACGAGTCGTTCCTCAAGGCAATGGCCGATGAAACACTGTGGAAGGCCTTTGCGGAGATCGGCATCCAAGCCGTGCACACCGGCCCGGTGAAACGGGCCGGCGGCATCTCGGGCTGGCAACTGACCCCCAGCGTCGACGGTCACTTCGACCGGATCAGCACTCAGATCGACCCCGCCTTCGGATCCGAGGAAGAGTTCCGCCAGATGTGCGGTACCGCCAACTGGTACGGCGGCACGATCATCGATGACATCGTGCCCGGCCACACCGGCAAGGGCGCGGACTTCCGGCTGGCCGAGATGAAGTACGCGGACTACCCGGGCATCTACCACATGGTCGATATCGATCCCCGGGACTGGGAGCATCTGCCCGACGTCCCCGACGGCGCGGACTCGGTGAATTGCGATGCCGCGACAGAGGATTGGCTCGACAAGGCCGGCTACATCATCGGCCGCCTGCAGCGCGTCATCTTCTATGCCGAGGGCATCAAGGAAACGAACTGGAGCGTGACCCGCCCGATCGTCGGTGTCGACGGTGTCGAACGGCGCTGGGTCTATCTGCACTACTTCAAGGATGGCCAGCCGTCGATCAACTGGCTCGATCCCAGCTTCGCCGGCATGCGACTGGTGATCGGCGATGCCCTGCATTCGCTGTCGGATCTCGGTACGGGCGGGCTGCGCCTGGACGCCAACGGATTCCTGGGCGCCGAGAAGTCCTCCGAGGACGACGTCGGCTGGTCGGAGGGCCACCCGCTGTCCCAAGCGGCCAACCAATTCATCGGCAGCATGGTGCGCAAGTTGGGCGGGTTCACCTTCCAGGAACTGAACCTCACCATCGACGACATCCGCGAGAACAGCATCGCCGGCCCCGACCTGTCCTATGACTTCATCAACAGGCCCGCCTATCAGCACGCGCTGGCCACCGCCGACACCGAGTTCCTCCGGCTGACGCTGCGCACCACGCTGGAAACGGAGATCGATCCGGCCTCGCTGGTGCACGCCATGCAGAACCACGACGAGCTGACCTACGAGCTCGTGCACTGGTCAGCCGGTCACCGCGACGACATCTACCTGTACAAGGGTCACGAGGTCACCGGCGAGGAACTCGGGCACAGCGTGCGCACCGATCTGATCGAAGCGCTCACCGGCCCCAGCGCCCCGTACAACCTGGTGTTCACCACCAACGGCATCGCCTGCACCACGGCGACCGTCATCGCCGCGACGCTGGGTATCTCCGACCTCGACCAGATCACCGATATCGACCCGATCCGGCGGGCACATTTGCTGCTCGCGATGTTCAACGCGCTGCAGCCAGGCGTGTTCGCACTGTCCGGTTGGGACCTGTGCGGCATGCTCACACTCCCGCCCGATGACGTCAGTGAACTGCTCCGTGGCGGCGACACCCGCTGGATCCACCGCGCCGCGCACGACCTCATGGGTGTGAACCCCGAGGCCTCCCACTCCAGCGCCGGGATGCCGCGCGGTAAGAGTCTGTACGGGTCCATCCCGGATCAGCTGGCCAACGAGGCCAGCTTCCTGCGTCAGCTTCAGGCGATTCTCGCCGTGCGAACGCATTACGGCATCGCGACCAGTACCCAGGTGGACATTCCGGAGGTGTCGCACCGCGGCATGCTGGTCATGGTTCACCAACTGGCCGACCCGCACCAGCTGCAACTGACGGTGCTCAACTTTGCCAACGCCGACATTGCCGGCACGGTGCGTTCCGAATTCCTGCCGCCCGACGCGGTCGTCTCGGACATGTTCAGCGGCAAAGAGATCGCGCACGTCGACGATCTGCACAGCTTCGCGGTGGAGATGCCGGCGCACCACGGGATGTCGCTGCTGGTCGAGCGCCTAGCCGTCGAAGATCCTGCCGACTGAACGGACCGATCAGGGCAGTGCGTCGTCCATCGGCGGGCCGTTGAGATTGGCGACATCGCGGTGCACCACGGTGGTGGCGACGTTGTCCCCGCCGCGCGTCACACCGATGATGGACACTTCGTCATTGACGGTGAAGTTCTCTGTGGTGCCACCCATTTGGCTCCCGGCGGCGGTGATCCCGTGCGTCTGATCATCCACGCGGTAGGTGCGCGCGACACCGTCGGGGCCCTGCGCGGTGAGTGAATCCGGTGAGATCGCGATCAGCCGCCCCTCCTGGGTGACGGGCTGAGTGACGGCCACCGGTGCGGGTTCGGGACTCGGTGCCGCGACAGCGGAGTCCGCCACATGCATGATCAGTGCCGTCACGAGGGCGGCGAATGCGACCGTGAATGAGATCGACAGGCTGATCGCAGTGGTGTGCGGAGTCCTGCGTGCGTGCTTGCCGGGTCCTGTACCCATGTCCGATGACCTCTCGTCTTGGTTGAGGCACGATTACCCGGCGACTCGCTCCGAATAAACGCGCAGGTACCGGGTAGTCCGAGGCCATGGCAAAAATCGGATACTTCCTTTCTTGTGAGCAGTTCACCCCCAAGGAACTTGTTGACCAGGCCAAACGCGCCGAGGACGCGGGATTCGATGCGCTGTGGATCTCGGATCACTTCCATCCATGGAACGACGAACAAGGCCAGAGTCCATTCGTTTGGGGCGTGATCGGCGCGCTCTCGGAGGCCACGTCGTTGACGGTGTCGACGGCCGTGACCTGTCCGACGGTGCGCATCCATCCGGCGATCATTGCCCAGGCCGCTGCGACGGCCGCGGTGCAGCTGGATGGCAAGTTCGTGCTGGGAGTGGGCAGCGGCGAGGCCCTCAACGAACACATCCTCGGTGACCCCTGGCCGTCGGTGGGTGTCCGCCAGGAAATGCTGGAGGAATCCGTCGAGGTGATCAGGCTGCTGCTGGGCGGCGACGAGGTGAGCCACCACGGCGTGCACTACGACGTGCAGGAGGCCCGCATCTACACCCGGCCCGAGAAGCCGGTCCCGATCTATGTCTCGGGATTCGGGCCGCAGGCCGCCGAGCTCGCCGGCCGGATCGGGGACGGGTATGTACTGGTCACCCCGGAAGCCGACCTGGTGAAGACGTTCCGGTCATCCGGTGGCGGCGACAAGCCGGTGCAGGCAGGCACCAAGGTCTGCTGGGACACCGATGCCGACACCGCGGTCGACACCGCGCACCGGATCTGGGGTAACCAAGCGCTTCCCGGCCAGTCCGCTCAGATATTGCCGCGGCCAAAGGATTTCGCCGCTCTACAACAACTCGTCCCCAAGCAGGACATCGCGGATTCGGTGGCATGCGGTCCGGACGCCGACAAGCACGCGGCCCAGGTCCGCCAGTATCTCGATGCCGACGTCGACGAGGTGTACGTGTCGCAGATCGGCCCGGATATGGCGGGGTTCTTCGCCGCGTGGCAGCGTGATGTGCTGCCGCAGTTGCGTCAGTAGGCACGAACCGCACCCACTACGCGTGCCTCACCGTGTTCCCGCCACTCCTCTTGGCCGCGTACATGGCGGTGTCGGCGTCCGCGAAAAGTTGTCCCACCAGTGCGTCACCGTCGGGATTGTGCTGGGATCCCAGGTCGACACTCGCCACGCCGATGCTGGCGGTCACGCCATCGGGCATATCGGCGATCGCGCCGCACAATCCCTGCGCCAACGGCAGGGCCGAGGCCGGCGTGGTGAGCGCGATCAGGAATTCCTCACCGCCGGCGCGGCACAGCGCGGCCGGGGCCGGGCAACGTTCCCGCAGCAGATCGGCGACCGCCCGGATGACGCGATCGCCTTCGGCATGTCCGAAAGTGTCGTTGATGCGTTTGAAGTCGTCGATATCGGCCAGGATGACCGCCAGTTGTGTTGCGCCCCTGCCGGGTTCGCTGAGCATGCGCTGCAGCGCGTGCGAGAAGCTGCGGCGGTTGAGCAGTCCGGTCAAGCCGTCGGTCTCCGCCCGGGTCGCGTACGTCCCCATGGCCAGCGACATTCCGCGGATCGCGACAGGCACGCAGAGGTTGAGGAACCAGACGATCCAGAACGCGGCGAAGGCGGTCGCCAGATCGGTCTCGTCGGCCAGTCGCGACGCAGCGAATGCCGCGCCGGTCACCGCAAGAACCACGTTGAACAGCAGGCTGCGCGGATTGTGGAAGAAGGCGAAGTAGCCGCCGGTGACGGCCAGTGTGGCAACGGCCAGTGCGGCGACCCCCGCCGAGGGTTGGATGGCGCTCCACACGACGATGAACACGGCTCCGACCAGGCCGGTGGCCTCCGACTGCCACCGGGTCGGCCACCGGTAGAGCCAGGATGCCGTCATCGCGAGGGTGAACACCGCCGAGGCGGCGCTCACGGCGATGGCGGGGATGGACAGATCGTCCCGGGTGGCCAGATAGGAGATCGGAACCAGCGACGACGACGAGGCGACCAGCGCCATGATCAGCTGCGCCGGCCGCAGCAACCGTCGCTGCTTCAGGAATGTGGTCATGGACTCGAACTGGTCGGGTGTATTCAGCCAGTTAAGAGCCCTGCACGGCGTTCGAATCGGAGCCCCCCGGCAAGTTTCATGCGAATCGCAGCAATCTAGTGGCACTTACATTACAAGTGTATTGTGCGCCGGGATAGCGCGAATCTGTATTTCCGGGGCGCCATCGCCTCGCGGACGGCGCTACGCGGCCTGCGCCACTGCGGCGATATGGGTGGCGACCGCACGGGCGACGACCGCGGTGGCGGGGTCACTGTCGGGCTCGTAGCGGTCGGCGGCAGCGTCGTAGCGCGCCCCGGCTATCGAGCCGTGGTCGGCGGCCACCTCGACGATCTCGACGGGCCAGTCCAAGGCCCGTAGACCGGTGGCGAACTCGGTGGCAGCCGAGGCGGGCACCACCTCGTCACCATCGCCGATGAGCAAGCTGAATGGCGTGCGCACCGCCCTATCGGGGACCTCGCGCAGGGCCGGGCCACCGGAGATCGGATCATTCACCATGAACGCGCCACCAAGGCAGACGGTATGCGCGACAGGAACATTGAACTCCCGCGCGCGTAACGTCAGCCCGGCCGCGGCGACTCCGCCCAGCGACCAGCCCACGAGGACGAGATCGGCGCCCGCGGACCGGGTGCGCGCGAACCGCACCGAATTCAGTAGGTCCGCACGCCCGCCGTCGGCGGCGTGGGAATCCCAATCCGGGGCGATCACCCCTACCCCGTGCTCGGCGATGGCCTCGGCCAGTACCCGGACCGCGGCGCGGGAGTCGGTCTGCGTGCCGTGCCACAACAGCACGCACGGCCGTGATGGCTCCCCGAACAGATCGGCCCAGCGCCCGGGGGCGTACTCGACGGTGTCCACCATGGTCACGGCGAATGCGGGGTCGGGCTCTGCGTCGACTCCCACTTCGCTTCGAGTGACCGCTTCACCGGCTCACCGGCCGCTATCTGAAGCTGGAACGTCTCGCCGTCATCGCCCTCAAAGGTGACCAGGTAACCCGATTCGGACTCCTCCTTGTGGACCACTTTGTACGCGTGCTCGCCGGCGCCACGATCGAGAGCGACGATGTCGCCGGGGGCCACCGCATCGATGCGACCGTCAACAGAAGATTCAGCCATGACTGGTCGGTAGCCATATCGGCGCTGCTGCAAACACATTACTGGTCGAGGATGGGTCCCAATCTTGATAGATGAGGCGTACCGTCGTAAGTGCCGAGGGTGAATGGTTGCTTCTGTACCCGGAGTTGAGGTGGCGCGTCGGATGCAACCGTGAGGTTCAAAAACCAGCCTCGGCCTACGCGTCGCCGTCCCGCGGCACCCCGAATGCGAGCACCGCGGCATCGTCCTCGACTCCCGCGCCCAGCTCGCCGAGCAGACCCCGCACGGCCTCGACGATCTCGGAAGCGCTGGCCGGCGCGTGCCGGCGGGCGAACCGCAGGAGCTCGCCATCGTCGTCGTAACGTTCGACTCCGGGGCCGACACGCGCCTCGGTCACACCATCGGTATAGAGCACCAGGGTGTCGCCGGATCCGAGATGCATTCGGCTGCTGAAGAAGTGAGGGTCTTGGATCATTCCGACGGCCTGACCGCCGATGGTGTCGGCGAAATACGCGTTCCCGTCACCGGTGAGCAGCAACGGGGGCAGGTGACCCGCGCTGGCCAGATCGACGTCGAAACCGTCGCCCCGCGGTGTCAGGTTTCCGTAGACCACGGTGCACAGCCGGTGGCGTTCGATGCCCAGCTGCTGATGCAGCACCGTATTGAGGTTGTGCAGCACCTGCACCGGGACGTCGTCGAAGACCGCGGCCGAACGCAGGACGTAGCGGGTAAGGGTGGTGACCACGGCGGCGTCGACACCCTTGCCCGCGACATCGCCGAGGAAGAAACCCCACGTGTTCGACGACAACGGGAACAGATCGTAGAAATCGCCGCCCACGTCGTCGGCCGATGCAGTGTGGTAGTGATCGGCGGCCTCCAGACCCGGTGGTGGCGACAACAACGGCGGGTGCAGCGAGCGGCGCAGGGTGGCGGCGAACGCGCGTGCACGCTCCTGCTCGGTCTCGGCGCGGCGGCGTTCGGCAAGGAGTTCGCGTTCGTAGGCCCGTCGGTCGGTGGCGTCCACCGCGGTGACGCGCCACAGCTCGGGCGAATCGGCGGTCGCGGTTTTGACGTTGGCGGTCAGGAACATCGGCAGCCGCTCCCCGTCGGAGGCCAACATGTCGACGGTGACACCTTCGAGCGTGCCGGTCATCCGCAGCATCGGAACGAAATGTGTTTCGTAGTGGATTCTTCCGCCGGTGGTCAGGAGATCGGCGAACGCCTTCTCGTGCAGCGCGCCCTTGGGGTAACGCAACCAGCCGACGATGGTGGCATTCGCGCTGACGATGCGACCGTCCGTTGTGAGGATCAGATGCCCGGAGGGCGACTTATCCCAGAAGTCCTCGAAATCCAGGCTGGTCATGGTGTGGCGAACGCGGCGATGGCCGACGCGGTCGCGTCCGGATCGCTCACGTGCGGGCAGTGGCCCATCGCGTCGAGGGTGACCAACCGGCTGCCGGGGATCTGCTGCTGCACGAAGGCGCCGACGGTGCGCGGGGCGATGGCGTCCTGGGTGCACTCGACGATCAGCGTCGGCACCGGGACGTGCGGTAGGTCAGAACGATTGTCCGACAGGAAGGTGGCGCGGGCGAACACCCTGGCGCAGGCCGGGTCGGTCCGGCAGAACGTCTCTTCCAGCTCGGCATGCAGATCGGGGCGGTCGGGGTTGCCCATGATGACCGGCGCCATCGTCTTCGACCACCCGAGGTAGTTCGCGTCGATGGACTCGAGGAGTTCCTCGATATCGCCCTCGGAGAACCCGCCGCGATACTCGCCGTCGTCGATGTAGCGCGGCGACGGGGTCACCATGATGAGTTTGGCGAATCGGCTCGGATCGGCGATGGCCGCCAAGGCGCCGATCATCGACGCCACCGAATGGCCGACGAACACCACGTCGTGCAGGTCGAGCTCGCGCAGGATCTCCAGAACATCGGCCGCGTACCCGGACAGCGTGGAGTACTTCTCGGCGTCCCACGCCGTCGGGTCGGAGGCGCCCGCCCCCACGTGGTCCATCAGCACGATCCGGAAATCGGATTGGAGACGTTCGACCACGGGCCGCCACAAGTTCTGGTCGCAGCCGAACCCATGGGCCAGCAGCAGGACGGGAGCGCCTTCGACGCCCACTGTCTTGATGTTGTTCCTGGCCACTGCGCCCATGGGGAGCAGCATAGAACCAGCCGGTCACTCCGCCTGTTGGAACACCGTGACCGAGCGCGCGGCGACCTTGCGTGATTCACCCGCGGGGATGACCTCATCGCTGGTGCCGACCGGAATCGCGGTGTCGATGACCGTGTGCCACGCCGGCCCGAACTCCTTGGAGGGCAGGGTGAACTCGAGGGGCTCGTGGTGACCGTTGAAGCACACCACGAACGAGTCGTCGGTCACCCGCTGGCCACGCGCGTCCAGGTCGGGGATGCCGTTGCCGTTGAGGTAGACGGCGATCGATTTGCCGAATCCGGTGTCCCAGTCCTCGTCGTTCATCTCCGTCCCATCGGGCCGGAACCAGGAGATGTCGGGTACGCCGGCAGAGCCGCGCTGTCGCACCGGCCGGCCGTTGAAGAACCGGCGCCTGCGAAACACCGGATGTTCGGCGCGCAACGCCGAGACCCGGGCGGCGAAGTCCACCAGTTCCTGATCGGCGTTCTCCCAATCCACCCAGGTGATCTCGTTGTCCTGGCAGTAGCCATTGTTGTTGCCGCCCTGGGTACGCCCGAGCTCGTCGCCGTGGCAGATCATCGGCACACCCTGGGACAGCAGCAGTGTGGTCAGGAAGTTGCGCTCCTGCTGAGCCCGCAGGGCGGTGATCTCCGGATCATCGGTCGGACCCTCCACCCCGCAGTTCCACGACCTGTTGTGGCTCTCGCCGTCGTTGTTGTCCTCACCGTTGGCCTCATTGTGTTTCTCGTTGTAAGACACCAGGTCTCGCAACGTGAAACCGTCGTGGGCGATGACGAAGTTGATCGAGGCGACCGGGCGGCGTGCGCTCTGCTCATAGAGATCCGCCGAACCCGTCAGCCGGGACGCGAACTCGCCGAGGCTTGCCGCCTCACCGCGCCAGAAATCGCGCACGGTGTCGCGGTACTTGCCGTTCCATTCGGTCCACTGCGGCGGGAAGTTACCCACCTGATAGCCGCCGGGCCCGACATCCCACGGCTCGGCGATGAGCTTCACCTGGCTGACCGTCGGATCCTGTTGCACCAGTTCGAAGAATGTCGACAACTTGTCGACATCGTAGAACTCGCGGGCCAGCGTCGACGCCAGGTCGAAACGGAAACCGTCGACGTGCATCTCGGTGACCCAGTACCGCAACGAGTCCATGATCAGCTGCAGCGAATGCGGGTGCCCGACGTTGAGGCTGTTGCCGGTTCCCGTGTAATCCATGTAGTAACGCTTGTCGTCCTCGACGAGCCGGTAATACGCGGCATTGTCGATTCCGCGCATCGACACCGTGGGACCGAGGTGGTTGCCCTCGGCGGTGTGGTTGTAGACCACATCCAGGATCACCTCGATGCCGGCTTCGTGCAGGGTGCGCACCATGGCCTTGAACTCCTGCACCTGACCGCCGGGGGTCCCGCTGCTGGAGTACTTGGAGTCGGGGGCGAAGAAACCGATGGTGTTGTAACCCCAGTAGTTGGACAGGCCCTTGTCGATCAGGGTGGAGTCGTTGGCGAAATGGTGCACCGGCATCAGCTCGATGGCGGTGACCCCGAGCGTCTTGAGGTGATCGATGATCGCCGGGTGACCGATCGCGGCGTACGTCCCGCGGATGGCGTCGGGGATGTCCGGGTGGGTCTCCGTCAGCCCCTTGACGTGCGCCTCGTAGATGAAGCTGTCGGCGTATTCACGCTGCGGCGGGCGGTCGATGCCCCAGTCGAAGAACGGGTTGATCACCACCGACTTCGGCATGCTGGCCGCGGAGTCGTCATCGTTGCGGCTGTCGGGTTCCCCGAAGTCGTAACCGAACAGCGACTGGTCCCATTGGAAGGTCCCGTCGATGGCCTTGGCGTACGGGTCGAGCAGCAGCTTGTTCGGATTGCACCGATCACCGGCGGCGGGGTCATGAGGTCCGTGCACCCGGTACCCGTACCGCTGACCCGGCTCCACGGTCGGCAGGAAGCCGTGCCAGACGAATGCGTCCACCTCGGGCAACCGGTACCGGGTCTCGGTGCCGTCCTCGTCGAAGAGGCACAGGTCCACCCGTTCGGCGACCTCACTGAAGAGCGCGAAATTGGTACCGGAACCGTCGTAGGTCGCCCCGAGGGGGTAGGCCTTGCCGGGCCAGACCTCCTGCTCGACTACCTGGGTGTTCGACGGTGTGGGGGATACCGGCATGGACGTCCTCACTGCTCAACGGCGTACTTCTGAAAAGCGCGGCTCGGCGTTGAGCAGCGGGTTGTATGGGTACCCCGCCGGAGCCGATCGTATGCTGCGAGGTCGGTCACGTCCTGCCGGGCCGCCGGCGCACTCCGGTGCCGTAGCGGCGCGCCTCATCCATCAGCGCGGCGGCCGGCGCGGTGAGATGCCGGGTGCGGCTGACCGCCGCGACGTGCAGATAGGACTCGGGCACGATGCGTTGCACATGGGCACCGGCGCGGCGGGCAGATTCGGTCCACGCCGACGGCATCACCGCGCGGCCGAGCCCGTTGAGCACCATCGGCAGGATGGAGGTCCGATGGGCGATCTCGGCGACGATCATGATCTGCGTGCCGTCGGCGATGACTTCGTCGACCAGCGCGCGCATCAGGGATCCGCGCTGAGAGACGATGAGCCGGCACCCGTCGAGTTCGTCGCGACGGACGGTGGGCTCCGCCGTCACATGGTCGTCGGGGCCGGAGATCAGCACCAACGCCTGGGCTTCCAGCGGCACGACGGTGAGGTCCGGGGCCCGGATGGGTGCGGGTGATCCCAGGATCCCGATCTCGCACGCGCCGCTGCGGACGCTGTCGAGGATCTCCTCGGGGGTGAAGCCCGCCTCGGCATTGAGCGTCACCTCGGGATAGGACGAGGCGAACGCCGTCAGGATGGTGGTCAGCGGCTCCATGCCCGGCGACGGCATGGTGATGAGGTCCACCCGGCCACCGCGCAAACCCTTGAGCGCCCGCACCGCCGCCGTCGCCTCGTCGACGTCGCGCAGCACCGTACGGGCGGATCCGACGAGCACATGGCCTGCTTCGCTGAGGACCACGCCGCGCCCCACGCGATGGAACAGCGGGATGCCGAGTTCCTTCTCGAATGCCGCGATGGCCTGGGACAGGGACGGCTGGGCGATCATCAGCTGCTCGGCGGCCTTGCTGAAACCGCCGTGGTCGACCACCGCCAGGAAGAACCTGAGCTGCCGGACATCCATGCCCACCCCTGGGATCTCGATTGATAGGTAAATCCTATATGCCGAATCGCATCTTCGTCTTGGACCGCGATTGCCGGCGACCCGCCTAATGGACTCCAGAAGCCGTTGTGACCCACACAACAAAGAACGCCCGAGGAGTATCGATGACACAGACATTCAAGATCGCCGCCATCCCCGCCGACGGGGTGGGTAAAGAGGTCGTCGCCGCAGGGCGCCGGGTGCTCGACACCCTGGCCGCCCAGTCCGGCGGCGAGTTCGCTTTCGACTGGACCGAGTTTCCGTGGGGCTGCGAATACTACGAGCAGACCGGCACGATGATGGCCGACGACGGACTGGACATCCTGCAGGCATTCGACGCGATCTACTTCGGCGCGGTCGGTTGGCAGAACGTTCCCGATCACATCAGCCTGTGGGGCCTGCGGCTGAACATCACCCAGAACTTCGATCAGTGGGCGAATATCCGCCCGGTGAAGTTCCTGCCCGGAGTCGTTTCTCCGCTGCGCAAGGCCGACGACACCGACCTCGACTGGATCGTCGTCCGAGAGAACAGCGAGGGCGAGTACGCGGGTCTGGGCGGACGCAACCTCAGCGGCCGTGGGCCGGGCAATGAGGTGGCGCTGCAGACCGCGCTGTTCACCGAGAAGGGCTGCGAACGCATCATGCGGTTCGCGTTCGACCTGGCCCGCACTCGCCGGGTCAAGAAGGTCTCCAGCGTCACCAAGTCCAACGCCCAGCAGTACGGCATGGTGCTGTGGGACGAGGTCTTCAACCGCGTCGCCCTCGACTACCCGGACGTGACGACCGAATCCGTATTGGTGGACGCGATGAGCGCCAAGTTCATCCTGCACCCGGAAGATCTGTCGGTCGTCGTGGCCTCCAACCTCAACGCCGACATCCTGTCCGACCTGGGTTCGGCGCTGGCCGGCAGCCTCGGCGTCGCCGCGAGTGCGAACCTCAACCCGGAACGCCGCTTCCCCAGCATGTTCGAACCCGTGCACGGCTCCGCGCCCGATATCGCGGGTGCAGGTGTCAGCAATCCGATCGGCGCGATCGCCAGCGCTGCGCTGATGCTCGACCACTTCGGCCTTCATGAGCAGGCCCGCCGCGTCGAAGCCGCCATCGAAACCGCCACCGGCAGCGGCGTCCGCACCCGCGACATCGGGGGATCCGCAGGCACGGATGCCATGACCGACGCCATCGTCGACGCTCTGACCCCGGCCCTCACGCCGGCCTGATACTCCTCTGAATCCGAAGGCTGACAACATGATCGATATCGACCCGGCGGATGCGCCGGCCCCGCAGAAGAAGCGGTGGTACAAGCAGTTGTATTTCTGGGTGCTGATCGCCATCGTCCTCGGCGTCCTTGTGGGGTGGCTGTCGCCATCCACCGGTGAGGCCATGGAGCCGATCGGTACGACCTTCATCACCGCCATGAAGATGCTGATCTGCCCGATCGTCTTCCTGACGATCGTCGGCGGCATCGCCAGCGTCGCCGACTTGAAAAAGGTTGGTATGACTGGGATCAAGGCGTTGACCTACTTTCAGATCGGCACCATCCTGGCGATGATCACCGGACTGGTCGCCATCAACCTGTTCCGCCTGGGCGACGGTGTGAACGCCAATCCCGACTCCATCGAAGCCAGCGATTCGGCGCAGAAGCTGATCACCGCGGGCGAAGAGAAACAGTGGTGGGAGTTCATCACCCACCTGGTGCCCGACAGTGTCTTCGGCCCCTTCGTCGAAGGTGACATCCTGCAGGTCATCTTCCTGGCGGTGATCTTCGGCGTCGCACTCAACGCGGTCGGCCAGATCGGCGGGCCTGTGCTCGACGCGGTCAACCGGCTGACCGCGATCGTGTTCAAGGTTCTGGGCTACGTCATGAAGCTGGCGCCGCTCGGTGCGTTCGGGGCGATGGCCTACGCGATCGGCAAGTACGGGGTGTCCACCCTGACCAGCCTCGGCAGCCTGATCCTACTGTTCTACGTGACCTCGGCGCTCTTCGTGTTCGTCGTGCTCGGTTCGGTCATGGCCTACCTGCGGCTCAACATCTTCCACATGCTGCGCTACCTCAAGGAAGAGCTGTTGCTGATCCTTGGGACGTCGACGGCCGAACCGGCGCTGCCGGCGCTCATGCGCAAACTCGAACATGCAGGCGTCAGCAAGCCCACCGTCGGGCTCGTGGTGCCTACCGGGTATAGCTTCAACCTCGACGGGGCAGCGATCTACCTCTCGCTGGCGGCGCTGTACATCGCCCAGGCCACCAACACCGAGCTGTCGATCGGACAGCAGGTGGGTCTGCTCGCGGTGATGTTGTTGACCTCCAAGGGCGCCGCGGGGGTGGCCGGCGGTGGCTTCATCGCGCTGACCGCCACGCTCAGCACCCTGGGCACCATTCCGGCGATCGGCATCATGCTGGTGTTCGGTATCGACAAGTTCATGTCGGAGTGCCGCGCACTGGTGAACTTCATCGGTAACGCGGTGGCCACGCTGTTCGTGGCGAAATGGAACGGCGAGGTCGATATCGACCGGGTCCGAAAGGTATTCGCGGGCAAAGAGGTTCCGTCGTTGCAGGCCGGGGCTAGTGAGCCGACAGTTGAGACCGCGTCTCCCACCGCCAATGGCCAGCCGGTGCTCACCGGCACGGTCGCCGGGCACTGAAGAAAAAGGAGTGGGGCAGTGGTGACCGTTCTGATTGCGCCGGACAAGTTCAAGGGCAGCCTGTCCGCATCCGAGGTGGCGGACACCCTCGCACAGGAACTCTCGGCAGCAGGCCTGGACGTACGCACCCTGCCCCTGGCGGACGGCGGCGACGGTAGCGTCGCCGCCGCCCTGGCCGCCGGTTACACCGCGGACCAGGTCAGCGTTCAGGGCGCGACCGGTCTGGACCATACCGCCGCCATCGCCATCCGCGGTGACACCGCGGTGGTCGAGATCGCCAACACCTGCGGGCTGGGAACCTTGCCGGGAATGGCGTCGGCTGCACTGGACGCCTCGAGTTACGGTTTCGGACAGGCAATTCGACATGCTGCCGACGCGGGCGCTCAGCGCATCGTGCTGGCTCTCGGTGGCAGTGCGAGCAGTGACGCCGGTATCGGGATGCTGGCGGCGCTGGGGTTCCGATACTTCGATCATCTGGGTGCCGAACTACCACCTATCGCTCGGAGTCTCGGCGTCATCCACCGGATCGAATTCACGGGCAGCCTGGGCGCGGAGTTGATCATCGCCTGCGATGTCACCAATCCGCTGCGCGGTCCTGCTGGAGCCGCAGCGGTGTACGGACCTCAGAAGGGCGCTACCGCAGCCGATATCGAGACCCTGGAGAACGGGTACGACAACTTCATCGTCGCGCTGGCGCGTTCAGGATGGGTCGATGCTGCTTCGGTCGCCGAACTGTCGGGGGCAGGTGCCGCCGGCGGCTGCGGTTTCGCAGCGGCATTGCTGGGTGCCCGTATCGTCTCCGGGGCGGGGTTCTTCCTCGATCTGCTCGGCTTTGACCGACACTGCGCACAGGCGGATCTGGTGATCACCGGCGAAGGCCGGCTGGACACTCAGACCCTGTCGGGGAAGCTGCCCGCCGTCGTCGCGCGGCGCGCGTCTCCGAAACCCGTTGTCGCGGTGGTCGGAAAGGACGACCTCGACGGCGGCGGTGGGTCCACGTTTGCCGATGTGTTCGCGGTGTCCCGGTACTCCCGAGGCGATACCGCTACCGACCCGCACGAGACCCGCCGCGCGCTGACATTGATTGCGGCCGAGATCGCGACGGTCGCCGTGCTCGAGAAGGTCAGCGCGACTCGGTGAGCACAGAGGCTGCATCGCGCGTGGTCGGCGCGACAACCGCTTCCAGTCGTACCGCCACCCCGTTGAGCACGGACATACCGGCGAGTGCCTCGAGATCCTCGGGCCGGCTCGAGGTCAGTTCGTTCACGTTGACGCCGGGATTGGAGTTGGCCAGCCGCCAGCCTCCGCCGCGGTGACCCCACCCCTGCGGGATCGCGATGGTGCCGGGGCCGACCTCGTCGGTGATCGTCATTTCCAGTTCGATCGCGCCGGTCGCGGAGACCACCCGCGCGGTGTCACCGTCGGCGATGCCGGCGGCTTCGGCATCGTCGATGTTGATGCGGGCCCGCTGCCGGCGTTTGCCCTTCATCAGGGTCGGGCTGTTGTGCATCCAGCTGTTCTGCGACCTGAGCTCGCGAATGCCGATGGCCGACAACGGAAATTGCGGACTCGTGCTGGGCGCGGTACCCAGTCGCGCGATCTCGCTGATGATCTCGGCGGGGTTCAGGCACACCTTGCCGCCCTTGTGAGCCACCACGTCGGAGAGCACGCCGTGCGGCGCATGTTCGGCCAGCACGATGCCATGCGGATTGTCCCTGAGTTTCTGCGGATTCAGCCCACCCCGGCGCAGCCCGAACCGATCCCCGTATGGACCGATACGCAGCAGCGCGTTCATCATCTTCTGCGGGGTGAGTCGCAGGCCGCGGCGCTCCAGCCATCGCAGCACCGGGTTGAGTGGGGCCAGCGGGCCGGTGGCCAGCAGAGATACGTCCATCCGGGCGGCCAGCTCCTCGAACACTTCCCACTCCGGCCGGGCCTGGCCGTACGGTTCCAGCACCGGCTCGGCGGCCTGCAGGAACACCGTCGGGCAACAGGCGGCGTAGGCCATCGGCATATCGTCGCGTTCCAGGAACGTGGTGCCCGGCAGGATGTAGTCGGCGTGCCGGTTGGTCTCGTTGACGTAGAGGTCGAGCGACACCATCAGGTCCAGCTGTGGCAGCGCGGCGTCCAGGGCGGCGCTGTTGGGTACGGACAGCACCGGGTTGCCGGCGAACACGAACAGCGCGCGCAGCTGACCCACGCCTGGCGTGGTGATCTCATCGGCGATCAGGGCGGCAGGGAAGGAACCGAATACGTCGGGGAAATCGCCGATCCGGGAACGCTTGCTGTTGTATCCGAAGGCACCCGACCGTTCGCCCATGTCCTCGACCGGGATCACCTGATGCGACATCAGCGCCCCGCCGGGCCGGTCCAGATTACCGGTCACCAGGTTGAGCGCGTCGATCAGGAAACTGACCAGGGTGCCGTGATGCCCGAGGCAGGCGCCGGTGCGTCCGTAGGCGACAGCCGTTCGGGCAGTGGTGAAGTCGTGCGCCAGCGCGCGCACGGTCTCGGCGGGCACTCCGGTGCGGATGGCGGTGCCCTCCGGCGGGAAGTCCGCGCACAACGCGCGCAGGGTCTCGACACCGGTCGACTGCGTCGCGATGGCTGGGCGGTTCTCCAGGCCGTCGGCGAACACGACATGCAGCAGCGAGAGCATGAGCCAGGAGTCGGAATCCGGGCGCACCGCCACATGTTCGTAGGCCGCCGCGGTTTCGGTGCGACGCGGATCGACCACGATGATGCGGCCGCCGCGTTTGACGATCGCCGACAGATCGTCCTTGACCCGGGGCGCCCGCAACGCACTGCCATGCGACACCAGGGGATTGGCGCCGAGCATGAACAGGAAGTCGGTGCGCGGCAGGTCGGGGAACGGTATCTGGGTTGCCGCCCCGTACAGCAGCTTGCTGGCCACGTAGCGGCTGTTGATGTCCTGGGACCCGGCCGAGTACATGTGCCCGGACCCGATCCGTTTCATGAACAGGCCCGACCACAGACTCGCGGCGTACCCGAACGCCGACGGGTTTCCGAGGTATTCACCGACCGAGTCACCGCCGTGGGTGTCGAGCACCCCCTGCAGCCTGCGCGCGATATCGCTGAGCGCGGTGTCCCAGCTGACCTCGGCGAAACTGCCGTCGGGTTCGCGGCGCAACGGGTGGAGCACCCGGTCGGGGTCGTTCTGCACATCGGTGAACGCGATGCCCTTGGGGCACGCCCGGCCCTGGGACAGCGGATGGTCCTTATCGGGGCGCAGCGACTGGAGGCGACCGTCCTCGACGGTGGCGATCAGCCCGCACAGCGGCTCACAGATGCGGCAGTAGGTCACCTTCTGCTCGGTGCTCACGCAGGCCTCCTCGATCACCGTGGTGCCGGTCACCGTAAGTCGGCCGAGACGCCACGGGCAAGCATTTGCATAGTGCAAAACGCGCAGGTGTCAGTGGTCGCGCAGGCGCGCGGTGATGGTGTCCGCCGCGGCGCTGACGTTCTCCCCGAGGGTCAGCAGCTCCCGGCCGGTCTTGGGATCGGCCATCGTCAGCACCGACAGGGCGGCCACGGGTGCGCCGCCGGGGTCGAAGCAGGCCGCACTGACCGACAGCGGCACATACACCGCGGCCTCGTCGATGTCCCCGAGCATCAGGTCCGGTGTCATGACCGGTCGCTGCCCACCGATCATGCGTTCGGCCCGGCGGGAACCGTGCACCTCTCCGATCGCGAAATCCGTCATCTCCTGCATCTGGGCTTGCGGTGCCGGTGACAGTTCGACCGAGAATCGGCGATCCCGGATCATCTGCAGGATCCGCCACGTGCGCACGGGGTCGTCGGGGCCGGGTGCGACGCGGCGCAGCCAGGTGTCGACGGTGAACTGGCTCGCCCACGCCGCCAGGACCGCCCCGAGGGGCGGGCCGAATTCGATGTGATCGCCGGCCTGCAACGGGAGATGCCCGGTGTCGGTGCCGTCCGGGTACGTCAGGTCGGCAATCACCAGGTCGTCCGAGGACGGGATGAACAGGCAGGCCGGCACACCGGTGTCCGCGCTCAACCGGAGCATCTCGGGTCGGGCGTAGGTCGCGATCGGCAGGGACGCCTGCGCCGCCGCGCCGACGGCAATGAGGCGCGGCCCCAGCCGGTAGGTCTTGCGTACGCGGTCCTTGACCAGCCAGCCCACCCGGGTGAGCTCGGTGAGCATCGGATGACAGGTGGCGGCGTCCAGGTTGACCAGGCGCGCCAACTCGGTGAGCTGGTACTCGCGATGTGGATCCGCCGCCAGGTACTCGACCATTTCCACGAGACGCTCGGTTTGCGGTGATCTGCGGGCCATTTGGCCCGATCCTATTCGCGAACCCCGGAACATCTCTGCGAAAAGCCCCGTTGGAAGCGATATGGGAATTCGGTTGGGTGCGATCGCGGTGGACTGCCCGGACCCAGCGGCACTTGGTGACTTCTACCGCGATGTCCTGGGAGCTGAGGTGGTGCGGTCGACACCGGATCTGGCGGTGTTACGCGCACCGGGCATCCTGTTGACCTTCGAACGGATCGAGAATCACCTGCCCCCGACCTGGCCGGGCGGGCGGACGCCGAAGCAACTGCACCTCGATCTCGCGGTCGACGACCTGGACGCCGAGGAGGCCCGGATCATCGCGTTGGGCGCCACCAAGGCCGACGTCCAACCCGATCGGGACAACTGGCGCGTCCTGATCGACCCGGCGGGTCACCCGTTCTGTATCACGGTGATGTTCCCGGCACCGGCGTGACCTGGGCTCAGACGCGCACGGCCACCGACACTCGGCTTCTCACCGGCTCGGAGCCGAGGTGGTGCTGCGTTCCACGATTGCGGCGATCTGGTTGCGGCTCAACTGAATAGCGGCGGCGCTCTCGTCCAGGCGCGCCATTTCTCCGCGCAGCGCCGTCAGTAGCCGGGCACATGGCTCCACCCGGGGGGTGGCGTCCACGGTGCAGGGCAGCACCTGCCGGACGAGGTCCAGCGTCATTCCGGCGCCCAGCAGTGCCTTGATCTTGTGCACGGTCGCGACGGCGGCAGCATCGTAGGTGCGGTAGCCGTTCGCGGCGCGCGCCGATATCAGAAGGCCTTCATCCTCGTAGTGACGCAACGAGCGCCGGCTGGCGCCGGTGAGCGCGGCGAGTCCCCCGATCAGCACGTCGAATCCTCCACAGGCTCTTGACCCTCACACTGATGGCAACGTTGACCATAGTGCCATGGATATCGGAATCTTCACCGCGGCCAATGCTGACAGTCTGGCTCCCACGACGCTGGCCCGCGAGATCGAACAGCGCGGTTTCGAGTCGATGTTCGTGCCCGAACACACGCACATACCGGTCGAGTTCGAGACGCCGACGCCGACGGGTGACCCGCTGCCTGCGGAGTATGCACGAAACTTCGATCCGTTCGTGCTGCTGGCTGCCGCCGCGGCGGTCACTTCGTCGCTGCGACTCGGTACGGCCGTCACCCTTCTGGCACAACGTGATCCGATCCTGTTCGCCAAGGAAGTGGCCAGCCTGGACGTACTGTCCGCGGGCCGGGTGGAACTGGGCGTCGGAGCGGGGTGGCTGCGGGAGGAGATGCGCAACCACGGCACCGACCCGCGAATTCGGGTACGGCTGGTCTCCGAACGGCTACGGGCGGCACAGCAGATCTGGAACAACGACGAAGCCGAGTTTCACGGCGAACACGTCGATTTCGACAGGATTCTGTCCTGGCCGAAGCCGGTTCAGCTCCCGCGGCCACCGCTGCTGCTCGGGGGTTGGGGACCGAGCACCTTTACCCGGGTGGTCGCAGAAGCCGATGGGTGGCTGGCACCACCAGACGTGCCGGCCATCCGGCTCGCCGGAGCCATCCGCGAACTGCAGGACCTTGCCGCCCACAACGGTCGGTCCCCGGTCACCGTCGTCGCACTCACCAACGACCCGTCGGCAGCGCAACTCGACCAGTATGCCGAAGCAGGTGTCTCACGGACACTGCTCGCGGCGATGCCGACGCCCGACCACGGTGCGGCGCTGCGCCTCCTGGACAGTCACGCCTCGTTGCTCTGAGTCCGCACCACCCGCTCCAGCCACGCCACCGTCGGCGGTCCGACCTGCGGAAGTGCCGATTCGGCGATGATCCAGTGCGGCAGGCCGGGATACACGTGGTGCTCGGCGCGGTAGCGCGCCGCGAGGCGGCGGGACATCCAGGGGGCGACGTTTCGGTCGGCGCCGGCACTGGCGCACAGCACGGGACACGTCACGTCCGCCGGGTCGACATGCATGATGGGCAATCCGAGCGACATGGTCCGGAACACCCGCCCGGAGTCGCGAACCAGTCTGGGAATCACCATGTCTCGCTCCGCCACCGGCAAGGTGTTGAGCGGGACGGCATGCATGGTGGCGGTCGAGGGCCGGAACGGTCGCCCCGCCAGGATCGCCGGAAGCACCGGGAACAGGTGGGGAATCGAGCGCAGTTGCGGCCACAGCACACCGGACGGGACCGACGCGAGCATGATCAGGGCGACACAGTCGCGGGCCGCGGCCACCTTCTGCGCTACGAAACCACCGAAGCTGTGCCCGATCACGACGGCCGGCTCCCCGATCGCGTCGTAGGCGCGCAGGGCGACGTCCACGCATTCTGCGACACCGGTTTTAGCCAGGATGCGGTCATCGGAAGGATCGCGGCCGGGGAAGGCGGGTACATGGCAGTGGTAGCCCGCCTCGCCCAGGAAACGCGCCCATGGTTCGAGCAGGCCGGGACTTCCGAACACGCCGTGCAGCAGTAGAACTGGTGGCTTGGTCATGGTCCCCATGATCATGCGGGCCGCGTCGCGGTTCAATTACCTCAGAGGTAGGCGGTCAGCATCCGGTAGCCGAGGTCCAGCGGTCAAGAGACCGCCATCCACACACCGAGTGCCACCATCACCACCGCGATGATCCCGTCCAGGACACGCCAGGTGGACGGATTCGCGAACAGCCCGGCCAGTTTGCGCGCACCGAGACCCAGACCGGTGAACCACAGCGCGCTGGCTGCGACCGCTCCGGCACCGAAAAGCCAACGCTGCTCCTGATGTTCGTTGGCCAGTGACCCGAGCAGCACGACCGTGTCGAGGTAGACATGCGGGTTCAGCCAGGTCAGCGCTGCCGCGGTGAGCAGCACCTCCACCAACCGGGCCGGGGTCTCGTCCGATGGGTCCAACACACCCGGCCGGAGCGCGCGGCGGGCGGCCAGCGCCCCGTAGCCGAGCAGGAAGGTGGCCCCACCGATCTTGGCGATCGTCATCGCGGTCGGATGCGCGGTGATCAATGCGCCCACGCCGGCGATCCCGGCGGCGATCAGGATCAGGTCTGACACTGTGCACAGCGCGATCACCGGCACCACATGCTCGCCGCGGATGCCCTGACGGAGCACGAACGCGTTCTGCGCGCCGATCGCGGCGATCAACGCCATGGTGGTGAGGAAACCGATGAAGACAGGTGAAGCCATGCGATTGACGGTAGGTCGCCGACCAGATCAAGTACAGCTAAGGATTCTTACCCAGCATTAGCGGCATTAATGTGAGCCTTTCATTCCGGCGTCGCGGTCTCGGGCAGTTCCTGTAGGTAGACGATGCGGTGCTGGTTCCCGCCGTTCTTCCGAGCCGTCTGCACGGCCTCGCCGGCGATCTTCAGCAGCGCGGCGGTGACGTCGGTGGGCGCCATCGCGGACAGCGGTCCCAGCGGCGTGACCACGGCCCCCACACTGGCCGTGAGCTCGCGGGCGGTGGCGGGCACGCCGGCATTGATCCGTTCGCACAACGGATCGGGGGCGCGGGTGTTGAAGACGTCGGCCAGCACGAATTCGGCATCGGCGGTATGGGCCAGCACGGTGTCGCGGCGCGCCGTCTCCCGCAGCATCTGCGCGATCAGCACCCGCAGTTGCCGGGCCCTGCCGTCGCCGGCCATCTCGGTGACGGCGCCGAAACTGTCCAGCTCGATCGCGACGATCACCAGATAGCGGTCATCGGTGCGGCCGCGCGCCGCGATGGTGATGGCCACGCCGTCGTCGAAGCCTTCCCGGCTGAGCAGCCCGGTGATGGGTTCGATGGCGCCGGTGAACATGTCCGCGTCGATGAGGCCGATGAGGGCGCGCACCACGAAGGTCATGAACACGATGCTCAGGGCGATGGTGAGGCTCAGGCCGAGCGCCACCGCCGGGTCGGTGCGCCCGAGCCAGTACCCGGTGACGCCGATGACGGTTCCCGCGGCGGCCAGTACGTAGGCGACGAACTGCCCGGTATGGAACACCGTGGCGTACGTCGCGACGGCGGAGAACACCGCAGCGCCCATCAGCCCGAGCAGTGGGTGCGGCATCAGCAGACACGTGGCGACCCCCAGCGCCGTCCCGACGATCACGCAGGCCGTCGACTGGCGTTTGGTCGGCCAGACGCCGCGCAACCAGAACAGGCCGAGCAGGATGCTGACGACGGTGATCGCGGCACCGGCTGCGCGCAGCGGCCACTGTGAGGAGTTGGTGGAGCCGAACAGGATGAGAGCCGGGGCCAGGCCGCCGATCATCATCCACGCGGCGATGAATCGGGACGTCGCGACACGGGCGCCGCGGGCGTCGAGGCGCGAGGTCATCCAGTGGTAGTGATCGGGGTGGCGGGGGTCTTGCCAGCTGGGGGCCGTCATGAGGACGGCCGACATGGAACAGGCACAGAAACGCCGACCGCCCCCTCCGTGCTCATCCCCACCGTCCGCAGCCTAGTCGAGCACTGGAATGTCCGGACATCAAAACGATGTCTGGGAGTCCGGGCCGGCGGACCGCACTCGTCGAAAATCGCTCGCCGGCGCCCCGTCGGGCATGCGACGCTGCGACCGTGGACATGCACCCGGGCCAGCTGTCGGTGCCGCCGGCCACGGTGCGGCGTCTCGTCGCCGAGCAGTTCCCGCAGTGGCAGCATCTGCCGGTCCGGCCGGTACCGAGTCCCGGCACCGTCAATGCCATCTTCCGGATCGGCGACGACTTCGTCGCGCGCTTCCCGCTGCTGGCCGACGATGGTGCCGAAGCGGTGCGCGGGCACCTGAACGCCGAGGTGTCTGCGGCCGAAGAACTGGCCGGCCGCACCCGGTTCGCCACGCCGCGGCCCGTCGCGCTCGGTGTCCCCGGAGCCGGCTATCCGTTGCCCTGGTTGGTCAACACCTGGGTACCGGGTGTGCCGGCCACCGCGGACAGTCACCGGGATTCGGCGAGGTTCGCCGAGGACCTCGGCGATTTCATCGACGCCGTCCGAACCCTGGATGCTCGCGGGCGGACCTATGACGGGGACGGGCGCGGCGGCGATCTGCTGTCCCACGACGAGTGGATGCAGGAATGCCTGGCCCACAGTGAGGGGCTGCTCGATGTCGCCACGCTGCGCGCGGTCTGGGCGGAGATGCGTGATCTGCCGCGCGGCGACACTCCCGATGTGATGAGCCATTGCGACCTCATCCCGCCCAATCTGCTGTTTGCGGAGGAACGTCTGATCGGTGTGCTGGACGTCGGCGGTCTGGGGGCGGCCGACCCGGCCCTCGACCTGGTGAGTGCCTGGCACCTCTTCGAGGCTGCGCCGCGTCGAGTCCTGCGGGATCGTCTGGGCAGTGACGACGCCGAGTGGGAGCGCGGGCGGGCCTGGGCTTTCGAACAGGCGATGGGGGTGGTCTGGTACTACGTGCAGAGCAGCCCGGCGATGAGCGCGGGGTGTCGGCGCACCCTGGAACGCATCGTCTCGGATATCCGTTCCTGACCCGGTCATCTGCGCCTACAGTCCGGGTGATGAAGTACAAGATCGATCCCGCCGCGCTGGCCGGCGTCGCCGCACAGGTCGCCGGAAGGAGCAGCGCGGATCTCATTCCCGAAGCCCTGCGGCAGCTTTCGCGGGCGTACCCGGATCTGATCGACCCGCTGCCGGGCCGATGGGTCGGCAGCAAGGCCGGCGGGGTGCTCGGCAAGGTCCGCTTCCTGTACTTCAGTCCGCGCGAGTACGTCGTCATCTTCGGTTCACCCACTGGCACACAGGGCTTTTCGGGTCGATACAAGCACGTCGACATCCACAAGTTCCTGCTCGCCGGCCAGATCGACTCTTATGACCTGGACTCCGATGACACCGCACCGCTGCCGCCCCTGCTGCCGGGCCACGGCGCCTGCCTGGAGCGCGGCCACGCCCGCGGCCTGACGATCCACCCTGGCTCCTGGCATATCGAGTACGGCCGCGGCGCGGTCGCCACCACCCTGCCGTTCGCCATGGTGGACACCCTGTTGGTCTCGCTGGAGTTCGAGTCGGTGCGTAAATCCACTGTCGAGTTCGGCAAGCTCGTGCGCCGGCGCGCCCATACCCGGAAGCGCTGAGCAGACGCGGCCCGCTTTCACGATTACCCCGCGTCCAGAACGGGCACCACTGAGTAATCAGGTTTGGTGACCTGCGTCACATGGCGTGGGCTCGATGCGGGGAGAGGCCATGACCACAGAGCACTCTGCGAAAAAGACCGACGTCGACGCTGCCCTGATGGGCGGATCCACCTACCGCAGTCTCGGTGAACAGCGGCTCAGCCCGGGCGAGGAGCGCTTCGAGAAGGGACGGCGCACGGTCGGCCTGTTCCTCGCGCCGGTGGTGGCGGTCGCTTTCCTGGTGCTGCCCATGAACATCCCGCCTCAGCAGCAGACGCTCGCGGGCGTGCTGCTGGGCGTCATCGTGCTGTGGGTGACCGAAGCCGTCCCCATCCCGATCGGCGGGCTGCTGGGCGTCGCCGTCATCGTCTTCCTGGGCGTCGCACCGGCCGACGACGTGCTCGGGCCCTTCGGCTCTTCGACCGTCTTCACCTTCATCGGCGCGTTCATCCTCGCCCAGGCGATGCTCAAGCACGGCCTGGCTCGTCGGTTCGCGTTCAAGATCCTCGCGCTGCCGCGCGTCGGACAGTCCACCACCGGTGTGATCGTCGCGTTCGGCGCCATCACATGTCTGCTGTCGGCGTTCGTGTCCAACACCGCGACGGTCGCGATGCTGCTGCCCACGGCCATCGGAATCCTCGGGGTCATCGCGAAAATCCTTCAGGTGCAGGGAAAGGTCGCCGACGACTTTGACCCGCTGCGCCTGAGGGTCGGCGCCGCGCTGATGCTCATGCTCGCCTACTCGGCCAGTGTCGGTGGGCTGCTGACTCCCGTCGGCAGCCCGCCCAACCTGATCGGGCGTGGACTCATCGAAGAGGCCACCGGCGAGAAGATCAGTTTCGGTCAGTGGATGGTCATGGCGGCACCCATCTGCCTGGCGATGTTCGTGGTGCTGGCCATCGTGTTGATCACGTTGAACAAGCCCGAGCTCAAACGCATCGAAGGGGTGTCGGACTACATCGCCGAACAACGCGCCGAGATGGGCGATCTGTCCCGCGCCGAGAAGAACACCCTGGTCGCGTTCGGCATCACGGTGTCGCTGTGGATCCTGCCCGGCATCATCGCACTGATCTTCGGCAACGATTCCGACGTCTACACGGCGGTCAGCGACCGTTTGGACGAAGGAACGGTCGCGGTGTTCGGCGCGGCACTGCTCTTCCTGCTGCCCACCGATTGGGAACAGCGCGAGTTCACCCTTCGGTGGAAGGATGCCGCAGCCATCGACTGGGGCACGATCGTGCTGTTCGGTACCGGCATCATCTTCGGTTCACTGCTGGCCGACACCGGGCTCGCCGAGACCATCGGTAACTCGGTGGCAGAATCGTTGGGCCTGACGAGCGTCGTGGCCATCACGATCTTCGCCGTCTTGCTGGCCATCGTGGTCTCCGAGACGACCAGCAACACCGCCTCGGCCGCGGTGGTGGTGCCGATCATCATCCCGATCGCGGTCGCCGCCGGCGTCAACCCCTTCGTGCCCGCCCTGGCCGCCACCTTCGCAGCATCGTTCGGGTTCATGCTGCCGGTCTCCACGCCGCAGAACGCCATCGTCTACGGCTCCGGCGCGGTGCCGATCACGACCATGATCCGTTCCGGGGTGACCTTCGACATCGCCGGAGCCATCCTCATCGTGCTGCTCCTGCCGGCGATGGTCGCGGTGCTGGGACTCGGCGCGTGAACGCGCAGCGCATCGCCGTCATCCCGGGCGACGGCATCGGTGGCGAAGTGATCGACGCCGCCCGCGAAGTGCTGGACGCGGTCACCGCGCGGCATGCAATCTCGTTGGAATACCGCGAGTTCGACTGGTCCTGCCGGCGGTTCGAGCGCGAGGGATCGATGATGCCCGCCGACGGCATCGAGACACTCCGCGAGTTCGACGCGATCTTCCTGGGTGCGGTCGGCTGGGCCGGGGTACCCGACCACGTCTCGCTGTGGGGGCTGCTGATCCCGATCCGCCGGGCCTTTCGGCAGTACGTCAACCTGCGGCCGATCAAGGTCTTCACCGGTGTGCAGAGCCCACTGCGCGGCGCCGACGACGTCGACTTCGTCGTCGTCCGCGAGAATGTCGAGGGGGAGTACAGCGAGGTCGGTGGTCGGCTGAACCGCGGGTTCCCCGACGAGATGGCGGTCCAGGAATCGGTTTTCACTCGGGTCGGGGTCAGTCGGATCGCCGACTTCGCCTTCGAGCTCGCGATGACACGCGGTAAGTACGTGACGTCGGCGACGAAATCGAACGGCATCGTGCACACCCTGCCGTTCTGGGATGAGGTCGTTGCCGAGCGCGGGGCGCGCTACCCGGAGGTCCGGCTCGACAGCGAGCACATCGACGCGTTGGCGGCGAAGTTCGTCCTGCAGCCGCAGCGTTTTGATGTGGTGGTCGCGTCAAACCTGTTCGGCGACATCCTCTCCGACCTGGCCGCCGCCGTGGCGGGTTCGATCGGCATTGCACCGTCGGCCAACCTGGATCCGACGAAGCAGAACCCCTCGATGTTCGAACCCGTCCACGGATCTGCGCCGGACATCGCCGGACGGGGTATCGCCAACCCCATCGGTGCGGTGTGGTCGGCGGCGCTGATGCTCGAACATCTCGGGCACGCCGCCGCGGCCGATGACGTGATGACCGCCATGGCCGCGACCCTCGCTGAGCCAGGCATGCGCACAGCAGATCTCGGAGGTACGGCGTCGACCGCCGAGGTGACCGCTGCGCTGATCGCCGCGCTGCCCTCTTCTACTTGAGCATGCTCCCGGCATCGACCGTCACGGGAAGTCCTGTCACGTAGCGTGATTCATCGGATGCAAGGAACAGCACGGCATTGCTGATGTCGACCGGTTCCACCCAGCCGACCGGCAGAACGTGCATGAACTGCGCCGCGACGGCGAGATCGTCGGGGCCCGGGTTCTCCAGATCGGGGCGGAACAGCTTCATCGTCCCTTCGTTCATGAACATCGGTGTGTTCACGTTGGTGGGGCAGACGGCGTTGACCCGGATGGAATGCTGGCCGAGCTCCACGGCGAAGGTGCGCATCAGGCCGATGACACCGTGCTTGGCCGCGATGTAGTGACCGGTGTTCGGGTAGGCCTTGAGGCCGCCGACCGAGCTGGTCAGCACGATCGATCCGCCGTGGCCGCCGGAGATCAGATGCGGTACAGCGGCTTTGACCGATTTCCAGACCCCGGAGAGGTTGACGCCGATCATATCGTCCCAGTCGGCTTCGCTGGTCTTGTCCAGCGTCTGACCGCCGTTGCCGATGCCGGCATTGGCAACGATGATATCGAGACGGCCCAACTGTTCCACGCCACTGTCCACCGCGGACTGCAGGGCATCGAAGTCGCGGACGTCGACCTGGGCGGTGACGATTCGGCGATTCAGTCCCTTGACGAGGTCGGCGGTCTGCGCCAGATCGTCGGGGCTCGACGGTGCGATCTGGCTGTCGGCACTGATCGGACCGCAGACATCCACCGCGATGATGTCGGCGCCCTCCTCGGCCAGTCGGACCGCATGACTGCGACCCTGACCGCGCGCGGCGCCGGTGATGAAGGCGACCTTGCCTTCGACTCGGCCTGTACCCATGTGGCCACCTCGATTCTGTGCGTCGATCGATCGACCAATTTTGTCGATCGATCAGGAAGCGTGGCATCGATCTGGGAGACTGTCAACCAGTGTGCGCCGCGGCTTTGTTTGCCTGATTGACCACCGTCCGATCATCGTGATAAGTATGGCGCACTCAACAAAACTGATCGATCGATCAAGGGATGGTGGATCCGGTGATGGGAGGCGGCAAGGCATGACCGTGCGAAAGCGACTGTGGGTCGATCCGCGTCTTTGCGAGGGGCATGCCCTCTGCCTCGAATCGGCTCCCGAGGTGTTCGACCTCTCCGACGACGATGTCGCCGAGTGCGTCAAGCAGCCCACTGCCGACATGTGGGATCAGGTCAGCGCAGCCATCGACGCCTGCCCCCGCGGGGCGATCAGCCTCATCGACGACCCGAAAGGACAACCCGTCCCATGACCGATCTCGCAACCGTCAACTTCTTCGCCGACCCGGACGTCAGCCAGAACCCATACGAATATTGGGATTTCCTGCGTGAGCAAGGCCCGGTGACCCGCGAGCCGCACTTCGGTGTCTACGCGGTGACGGGCTATCAGGAAGTGATGGCGGCGTTCAAGGACCACGAATCGTTCTCGGCGGTCAATGCCATCGGCGGCCCGTTCCCGCCATTGCCGTTCACGCCCGAGGGCGACGACATCAGTGAACAGATCGAGGCCCACCGGCACCTGTTTCCGATCTATGAGCACATGGTGGTCATGGACCCGCCGGCGCATGAGAAGGCGCGATCGTTGCTCAGCAAGCTGCTGACACCCCGGCGGCTAAAAGAGAACGAAGAGTACATGTGGAAGTTGGTGGACAACTCCATCGACGCCATCATCGACAACGGTCGGTGCGAGTTCCTCACCGAGTACGCCAAGCCGTTTGCCACGTCGGCGATCATCGACCTGCTCGGTGTCCCTGCCGAGGACCGTCCGGAGTTCCTGGCAGCGCTCGGTGCCGAACGGCCCGAGGGTAATCGGGTGGGCGCGCTCGACGGCGAGCCGGTCGGGCTGGACCCGCTGCAATACCTCGACGACAAGTTCGTCGGGTACCTCGCCGAACGCCGCCGGGCGCCGCAGGATGACGTGCTGTCGGGAATGGCCACCGCGGTCTACCCGGACGGGTCGACGCCGGAACTGATCGAAGTGGCCAAACCTGCGACGTTCCTTTTCGCCGCCGGCCAGGAGACCGTGACCAAACTGCTCAGCGCCGCGGTGCAGACCCTCGGCGACCGGCCGGAGTACCAGCAGACGCTTCGCGACAACCCAGGTGGCATTCCGACGTTCATCGAGGAAGCCCTGCGGATGCATTCCCCGACGAAGATCGACTTCCGGCTGGTCCGCAAGACCACCACGCTCGGCGGTGTGCATCTGCCGGCCGGCTCGATCGTCATGCTCTGCCTGGGCGCGGCCAACCGGGACCCCCGGAAATTCGAAGATCCGCACGAGTTCCGGCCCGACCGGAAAAACGTGCGCGAGCACATCGCGTTCGGGCGGGGCATCCACACCTGCGCCGGCGCTCCGCTCGCCCGTGTCGAAGGACAGATCACCGTGCGGCGAATGTTGGATCGCATGAGCGACATCCGGATCGACGAGTCGGTGCACGGCCCGGCCGACCGTCGTGACTACACCTACGAACCCACCTTCCTGCTGCGCGGGCTGACGCAGTTGCGCATCGAGTACACACCGTCGGCCTGACAAGTACGCCGTCACGAGGAGAAGACACGCATGACCATGCAGGCATTGCTCGACGAGCTCCGTGAGCGACCGGGCGCGGGAGATCTGATCCCCGTGATCGATCCGGCCACCGAAGAGCACATTGTCGAGTTCACCGACGGCGGCGCTGAAGCCGTGGAAGTCGCAGTCGCCCGCGCCCGGGCGTCCTTCGAATCGGAGGTCTGGAAGGGCAAACCGGGCAGCGAGCGTGCCAAGGTGATGTGGCGGATCGCGGATCTGATCGACGAGCACGCCGAGGATCTCGCGCAGATCGATTCGCTCAACACCGGCATGCCGTACAACCAGGCGCACATGATCATGGCCACGGGTGCCGAAATCTTCCGGTACTACGCCGGATGGTGCACCAAGGTCAATGGAATAGCGCACAACATCCAGATGACCGGTGGCATCACCGGCGCCTACTCGACGATGCACGGGTACACCCTCAAGGAACCCTACGGCGTCGTCGGTCTCATATTCCCCTGGAATGGACCGGTTTTCAACGCGTGCACGAAGTTGGCCCCTGCGTTGGCGGCGGGGTGCAGCAGCGTGGTCAAACCGGCCGAGGAGACGCCGCTGTCGGCATTGCTCCTGATGCGCATCCTCGCTGAGGCGGGAGTGCCGGAGGGTGTGGTGAACTTGGTGACGGGCTACGGCCACACCGCCGGGGCGGCGTTGACCGAGCACCCCGATGTCGAGAAGATCGCCTTCACCGGGTCGACCGAGATCGGCAAGCGCATCGTGGCCGCGTCGACGGGCAACCTCAAGCGCGTCACCTTGGAACTGGGTGGCAAATCGCCGGTACTCATCTATGACGATGCCGATCTGAGCATGGCGATAACCATGGCGGCGATGGGGATTTTCATCCACTCGGGGCAGGGCTGCATCTCCGGATCCCGCATTTTCGTCCAACGAGGCGTCTATGAGCAGGTGGTGGAAGGGATTGCCGGCATTGCCAATTCACTGCAACTCGGTGGGCCCAAGGACGACAACGCCATGATCGGCCCCCTGATCAGCGGCAAGCAGCTCGATCGGGTACTGGGGTACATCGATGAGGGCAAGCGGGACGGCGTCGAGGTTGTGACAGGCGGCCACCGCCTGGACCGACGGGGATACTTCGTGCACCCCACCGTGCTGGCCGATGTCGATCCGCAGATGCGGCTGTATCAGGAAGAGATCTTCGGACCTGTCGTCACCGTTCTCCCCTTCGACGATGACGACGAGGCGGTGGCGCTGGCGAACAACTCGGATTACGGCCTGGCGGCGACCGTCTGGACCCGCGACATCAGCCGGGCCCACCAGTTGGCGAAGAGGCTGCAGTCCGGCACGGTGTCGCTGAACTGTCAGATGGTCTTCGACCCCGTCATGCCCTTCGGTGGCTACAAGCAGTCGGGGTGGGGCTACGAGTGGGGCAGGGAAGGAATCGAGAGCTATTTGCAGACCAAGGCCGTCTACACCCAGCTGTAGGGCGGTCTTTTGATGCCCGGGAACTCCGAGGCGGTGTTCCACCCCGAACTCCGGAGATACGCCAGGGTGCTGCCCCGGACGCTGGTGACGCCACGGACACTGTCGCTGTTCCGGCGCATTCCCGCGATCCGGGCGCGTCGTGCACCCGCTGGGCTACACACCGCCACCTTGGATTCCGGTGTCGCGGTGCGCGTGCACCGGCCGCCGTACGGCGACAACGGCAGCGCGGTGCTGTGGATTCACGGTGGTGGCTTCATGCTCGGCGACGCGCGGATGGACGACGCGTTGTGCGCACGTCTGGCCGCCGACACCGAGGCGACGGTGGCTGCGGTGGACTACCGGCTGGCTCCGGCACACCCGTATCCGGCGGCACTGGACGACTGTGACGAGGCGTTGTCCTGGCTGGCAGACCATGCCGATGTGGATCCTACGAGGATTGCCGTGGCCGGCGCCAGCGCGGGCGGAGGACTCGCCGCCGCATTGGCGCTTCGTATCCGGGATCGCGGTGAGATCAGCTTGGCTGCACAAGTTCTCATCTACCCGATGCTCGACGACCGGACCGGGTGCCGTCCAGATCCGGATTCCGGCACCCGTCGGCTGTGGAACGCGGCGAGCAACCGGCTGGGCTGGTCTGCCTATCTCGGCGACGCAGACCCGGACAGGGTCGCGCCGGCCCGGCAGGCAGATCTACACGGCCTTGCACCGTCCTGGATCGGGGTGGGAACTCTCGATGTGCTCCACGACGAGGCGGTGCGCTACGCCGATCGGCTGAAAGCCGCAGGCGTGCACACCGAATTGCGCACCGTCCCAGGCGCCTTCCACGGCTTCGACGCTGTCGCGCGGCAGACGGAGGTCGCGCGGAACTTCATTCGCGCACAGAGCATCTGGTTGCGTGAGCGGTTGGCGGCGTAGTCGCGCGTGCTATCCGCCGCCGCCGGCGTGTGGCGCACCGTCGGATGGCGCGGCTTTCGACGCCTCGGCGAACAGCGCGAGCTGGGCATCGACGAAGGCACGCATTTCGGCGTGCCCGAGTGTGACGCCGACCGCGTCCTCGTTACACAGGCTGCGTGCGGTCTGCGCGATGAGCATCGACACGGCCACCGGCGGAAACCTGTCGAGGTCCACGCCCCTGGCGCGCAGCGCGACGGCGACGGCGGCGGTCTCGATATCGCGGACCCGTTCCGCGTAGGCACGAAGCTCGGTGCGGATTGTTTTGCGATGGTTGGCAAGTGCCATGAACTCGGTATTGAGGCCGGTCAGCCGGGAGTCGCTGTTCATCTCCCACAGCGTGCGCAACGGATCCGCGTCGGCCAGCGCGGCACGCATCCGTTCGAGCGAGGCGTCGGCGCCGGCCCGTAGTACCTCTACGAACAGATCGTCCATCGTGGGGAAGTAGTAGTAGACCAGCGCCTGTTTCACGCCGGCTTCAGCGGCCACCCGCCGGGAAGTGGCGGCCGCGTAACCCTCGGTTCGCATGAGTTTCGCGGTGGCCTCGATGAGCCTGAACCGGGCGCCGGTATCTGATGTCTTTGGTGTGCGGGCGGTCGCCACTCAGTCGCCCCGCGCCGATAGGCCGCGCTGACGCCCGCCGTGCAGCGTGTAGAGCATGGCGAATTGTAACAGTGCGACCGATCGATCGATCAGTACTGACGCGGCAGCTCAGCCCAGACCGATACGGGTGTTCTTGGTCTGCGGGTAGTCCCGACGTGGAAGAAGAACACCTCGATCATGCAGTGGCACTCTTCGTGCGGGGCATACTTCCCTCGGCCAACGAACCTCGCAGGAGGTTGCGCACCGCAGAAAAGTAAACGTCGCCGTATGCATAGTCGCTGGAACGCGATAGCCTCCGCGGGTGGTGCATAGCTTCGAGGTCGCCCAGCGACTGGTCAACCTTGATCCGACGGATAACACCGGCATGCCTTCTCGGGCGGTGCCCTGCGTAGCGTCCTGGGAAGGGACCATGCAGCGATCCATCATCGCCGGTGACGAGCCTTGGGCATGACCGACGGCGGCACCTATGACAGGGGCTTGCAGATCCGCAGAGCCGTCGTCGGTGAGGACTATGTCGATAAGGCGCTGGCCGCAGCCGACGACTTCAGCGGCCCGCTGCAGGACCTTGTGACCGAGTACTGCTGGGGTGCGGTATGGGGTCGTGAGGAGCTGTCCCTGAAGACGCGCAGCATGCTCAATCTGGCTATGCTTCCAATCCTCAACCGGCCTAACGAGTTGCGTACCCACATCAAGGGTGCGCTCACGAACGGCGTCACCCGTGCTGAGATCCGGGAGGTCTTCTTACAGGTGGCGATCTACGCCGGCGTGCCCGCCGCCGTCGACAGCTTCCGTATTGCCGGCGAGGTTTTCGCCGACCTCGACCCGAGTGCCGAGAAATAGGGGATCGATGTGGACGTTGGATTCATCGGCTTGGGCCACATGGGCTTTCCGATGGCGCTGCGCCTCATAGAAGCCGGCCACGCCCTTGTGGCCTTCGATGCCCGCCCGGAGGTGATCGGTCAGCTGGCGTCCCTCGGCGCGCAGGTCGCGTCCTCACCCCACGATGTTGCCGACCGGGCTGACACCGTCCTGGCCAGCCTGCCTTCGCCACAGGCATCCCTGGATGTGGCCACTGGTGTGGACGGGCTCATTCACGGTTCACGGGTGAAGAGATTCATCGATCTGTCGACCGTGGGAGCGCGAATGGCGGTGCGCATCGCCGGCGCGCTGGCAGAGCGGGGAATCGCTCAGATCGATAGTCCGGTCAGTGGCGGAGTTACCGGCGCCCGCAACGGCACGCTGGCCATGATGGTCTCGGGCCCGATTGCCGAGGTCGAGTCGGTGCGTTCCGTGCTGGAGACTCTGGGCCGGGTATTCGTCGTGGGCGAACAGGCCGGATCGGCACAAACAATGAAGTTGGCCAACAACTTGCTGGCAGCGACCACGTTGGCGGCGACCTCGGAGGCGGTGGTGATGGGTGTCAAGGCGGGTCTGGATCCTGCAGTGATGATCGAGGTGTTCAACGCCGGTTCGGGCGCCACCCACGCCAGTCGCGACAAGTTCCCGCAGGCCATCCTGCCGCGAAGTTTTGACTACGGCTTCGCCACCGGACTGATGGTCAAAGACATTCGCTTGTGTTTGGAGGAGGCCAAGGCCGCAGGACTGTCACTGGAGATCGCCGAGGCCGTGGAGCGACTCTGGGAGGTGGTACTCCGTGAGACCGGTGCGGACTCCGATTTCACCTCGGTGATCAAGCCGATCGAAGAAGCGGCCGGTGTGACGGTCGGAGGACGTCGCTGACACCCGTGCGCGGTCTCGACATCTGAATCCTGTGGATCTGTTCATTGTCCGGTGCGTGGGGATGTGAACTTCTCGCCGTCGAGTACTGTGACCAACTCGCCGGTGATCGTCGCGCGGCCGTCGGGTTTCGAGGGAGGGGTCACCACGAAACCGGTGGGTCCGATGGTCGACCTCGACCCGGTGTGTTTTCCGCTGAGCGTCACGTTTGAGTGCCAGGTATACGGCGCAGAGGTGGCCGATTCAGTGCCGTTGACGATGTTCGCGCCATCGCGACTGAAGTTCTCATAGTCGACGTCGATGCGCGAGATCGCGGTCCGGTCGGCGTTTTCGGTGATGCTGACGGTCGCCTTGCCTGACGCGTCCCCGTCGAGGGTGTAGGTCCCCGCAGGCAGGTGCCGACGCGCGGGCAGGCGCTGACCTGGATTCACCCGGGTTGCCCAAGGAATATCCATGTCGAACGGTTGCGGCTGGGGGGCCACACGCGGCTGCCTGTCGGTCAGTTCGGCAATCATGAGTCTGGTGGCCCGCCCGCCAGGTTCCTTCGACGTCGGGCACGCCGTCGCGGTGGGCTGATCCGGACCGCATGCCGGCGCCACCACCATGGCCTGCCAGTAGACGATCGCTGTTCCATCTGGAGACCATGCCGGATCAGCGCGGCCGTTCCACAGGGGGTCGCAGACGCTTCCACTGCCCGGAGTGGCGTCATCGCAGGCGTTCAACTGCTGGGTGGCACCGGGGTCATCAATTCGTGCAATGAAGGGCTGGAAGAATCGGCGGTGTCCGTTGTTGTAGAAGAACTGCACCGCCCCGGTGTTCACCAGATCGACGATCGGGGGCACACCCGGCAGTGCGCCGACAAAGCGCATGCGATCACTCACGCGACCATCCATGTATACGACCCACTCGTCGTCAGGTGAGGTTATCGATGGGTCGGTGTACGCCGCATCATACGAAATGCGTTGGGAAGCAGCACTCTTGAGATCTGTGATAAAGAGATCGAAGTTCCACGAGTCGTAGGTCCCTATTCCCAGCGCCGCCTTACCGTCACGGGTGAAGCCGCGAAACTCGCCGATCATCGCGGCGGGTTCGTTCAGCTGCAGACGAGTCGGGTCACCGGGGGTGGCATCGACCATCCCGCGAAAGTTCGAATCGTGCGGGACCAGGTAGGTGACATCACTCAGTTCGTATCGGGCTTTCGGGCGGTTGAAGTTCAGCCCACTCACCACCGCGAGCTGATCGACAAAAACACCGTTGACGAGACTCGGCTCGCTGAACCCGAGATGCTCGTTGTCGGGGTGCAACCGGAGTTCGCGCATGCTCATGCCCGGTCGGTTGGGAGTGATCGGGTAGATCGTGGCCTCAGCCGGTGTGCATGCGTCGTCTAGTATTCGATGCGACCCGCAGTCGAACACATTGGTGCCGAGCAGCATTCGCGTGCCGTCGCGAAATATCTGGGGGTGGTCGACCAGAATGTCCCCGGCACCGGAAGGTTGACGATTTGCGCCGACAGAATTGGACACACCGCATGTCAGGCATCGCCACGCCTCCCCGTCGCTGAAAGTGGTTCCATCGGTCTTGATGGCGATGACCTGGTCCCCGGTGAAGATATGGCGGGGATCGGTTGCGCCCGGAGCGCCTGCGTAACGAATCGGCAGCAGGATGTGGTTGCCATCCGGGGTATAGCTAGGTCCTTCCGCGATACCGCGGTCCCCGCCATCGATACACCCTGTCGGGTGGCTACACGACCCGACCTCGGCCGATGGGGCGGTGGGGGGCAAGGGCAGCTCGCGTACAGCGACCGGTTCGACCTCCGAAGAACCTGTTGGAGAGGGATTCTCGCCAGTTCCCATCGTGCAGCCGCCCAGCATGGCAACCACCAGGAGGGCTGCGCCCAGGCGGACGCCGGCGGTACGTGCCGAGTGCATGCGGGCTCCTTCGGAATCTTTAATACATCTCTAGAGATACATCTCTGGTGCTAGATTAGCAACCATGGAACGCCAGCGACTGCACCGCCTCGGGCGGCGTTTGGTCGAACTCTCCCGGCAGGTGGAGCTTGCGCCCGGTGATGTGCGTCCCGATCCTGCAGAAGAATTGATCATCGGCGACGTCATGTTCCATCCGAGCAGCACCATCGGCGACGTCGTCACGCGGACCGGATTCGCCCAGAGTTACGTGTCCAAATGTGTCGCGGGACTGGTGGGGCGGGGTCTCCTTGTCACAGCTGCCGACGAGTCCGACCGGAGGCGGACGATCATCGGCCCAAGTCCGATGCTGCAGGGCGCCAGCCGACGTCGCACGCCACCCCTGCTGACCATCTTCACAGAGGAACTGGGCAGTGAAGCCGCGGCGCGGCGGGCGCTCGCAGCGCTGGAAGAACTTGCCGACGCCCTTCTTGACTGAGCGCTAGGCCAACCATGCAGGCTCGTCGCTCGACCAGCGGAACGATTGAGCTTTCAGCCCAGCCCGATCCGTATGTTCTTGATTTGCAGGAATTCCTGCAGACCTTCCCACCCGCCGGTGCGCCCGAAGCCGCTCTGCTTGTATCCGCCGTAAGGCCCCTGCGGTGAGATCCTGCTCGTCGAATTGATCCACACCGAGCCGGATTCCAGTGCCTGGGCCACCCGGTGCGCACGCCGCAGATCTCGGGTGTGCACGAACGCGTTCAGTCCGTAGGCCGTGTCGTTGGCGATTCGGACAGCCTCGTCGTCATCGGTGAACCTGATGATGGAGACGACCGGACCGAAGGTCTCGGTCTGCGCCAGCGGTGACGCGTTGTCCACGTCGGCGAACACCGTGGGCTCGACGTAAAAGCCCTGCGCCAGTTCGCCGCCTATCCGCTTGCCGCCGGTGAGCAGCTCCCCGCCGCCGGTGCGCACCGCGGTATCGACAGTTTCGAGGATGCGGGTGAGCGAGCCCTCGGAGATGACCGGACCGAACCTGACGTTCGGATCGAACGGGTCGCCCACCGTGGCGGAGCCGACCACTGCCAGGAACTTCTCCACGAAGGTGTCGTACACCGAGGCGTGCACGAGCAACCGACTCGCGCATGCGCAGCTCTGCCCGGACTGCATCAGCGGCCCCTGGTGCGCGGACAGCATCGCAGCCTGATCCAGATCGGCATCGCCGAAGATGATGTTGGCCGACTTTCCACCCAGCTCGGCGACCACGGGCGTCAGGTTCTCGGCCGCCGCGCGGATCACCGCGCGCGCGGTGATGCCGCCCCCGGTGAAGTGCACCTTGCGCACACCGGGATGGCGGACCAGGGCGTCGCCGCCTTCGGCCGCGGCGGGCAGGACGTTCACCAAACCCGGGGGCAGCCCGGCTTCGATGCACAGTTCGCCGAAGCGGAGTGCGGCCAGCGGCGCGAGCTCGGATGGTTTGAAGATGACGGCGTTCCCGGCGGCAAGGGCCGGTGCGACACAGGAACCGGCGACCGCCAGCGACCCGTTCCACGGTGCGATCACCGCAACCACACCGTAGGGTTCCCGCTCGACGAGGTTGACGTCGAACGATCCGCTCACCGGCGTGCTCGATCCGGAGATCTTGTCGGCGTAGCCGGCGAAATGGCGCAGGAAGCCCTCCAGCATGTGCGCGGTGCCCGCGAACGATATCGGTACCGCGTAGTCCTGCACGTTCAGCGTGGCCAGTTCGTCCAGGTGTTGGTGGACGGCGTCGGCGAGGTCGATCAGCCGGTCACGACGCACATCGACGGTCTGCGCCGCCCACTCCCGTTGGGCTTCGCGTGCGGCGACGACCGCACGGTCGACGTCCGCGGCGCCGGCCAACGCGACGGTCGCATTGGGACGCCCCGTCGCCGGAAAGATGTGCTCGTGAAAGGTCTCCGTCGAGGTGATCCGGTCCCCGCCGATCAACAATCCGACTGGTGCACCGGTCATTCCGATCCCCACTCCTGGGTAACCCGTTGCTTCTGTTCCCCGATCACCTGATTGAGGTGAGATCCCTTCGGCCAGCCGTAGTAGGCCGCGAACTGCAGTGCCAACTCGTCCATCTCGTCGAAGGAGACCTCACGGCTCTTCAACGCGGCGTAGACGTGGCTGAGGATCGGGTAGGGGGCGTCCTGAAACGCCACGCACGCCACGGTGATCAGGCGGCGTTCCTTCATGCCGAGCCCAGGTCGCAACCACATCTCGCCGAACACGAAGTTCAGGATCCCCGCGCCCTGGAACGGATTGTCCTGATTCGGCGCGAACTCCAGACAATTGATGTCCTTGAAAGACTGCGCGCCGACAGCAAGGCGGGCCTCCGGATCACTGGGCGTCGGCAGCGGCAGCAGCGGCAGCGGAGGCGGTACCTGCTCGCCGCGTTCACGGTGAATACGGGCCCACTGTTCGTCGACGATCATGTTGAAGCGGGATGCCTTCGGCCAGCCGGCATACACCGCGAAATGCAGTACCGTTTCCTGCATTTCGACGATGCTCACGTCTCCGCTGTTCAGCGCCGCGTATACGTGATCGCGGAGCGGAGCTTCGGCATCGGCGTCTGCCACGCAGGCGAGCGTGACGAACCGGCGGTCGCGGCGGCTGAGGCCAGGCCGTTGCCACACCTCAGCGAACACGAAGTCCAGCATGCTCGTGGTGGAGGGCGCGGTATCGGCCGGGGCCGGGAATGTCATCACCTCGGCGAAGGCTTGCCGGCCTCGTTCGAGACGATCTGTATCGATCAGCGTCACAATCGTTTTCCTTCTTGGTGGCCGGTCATCTGATGGTGACGCCGGCATCGACTTTGAACTCAAGGCCGGTCACGTAGCGGGCTTCGTCGGAGACCAGGAACAGCACCGCATTGCTGATGTCGATGGCCTCGGCCATCACGATGGGCAGTGCGTTCTGGAAGATCGGACCAAGATCGGGCCGCTTCTCCACCAGTAGGGTGTGCAGCGAAGCGGGTTGCATGCCAGTCTCGACACCGGTGGGATGCACGGTGTTGACGCGGACATTCACCGCCGCAAGCTCATTGGCCAGTGCCTTGCTCATGCCGACGACGCCGTGCTTGGACGCTGTGTAGGGGGTGTGCAGCGGGCTGCCCTTGATCCCCGCCGCCGAGCTGATGTTGATCAAACTTCCGCCGCGCTCGACCAGGTGCGGCAACGCAGCGGCGCAGGTGTTCCAGGTGCCGATCAGATTGACATCCACGACGGTGCGCCACTGCGCCGATGTGGTGGTGTCCCAGGTGCCCGCGGTCAGCACCCCGGCGTTGGCCACCGAGGCGTCCAGACCGCCGAGTTCGGCAACCCCCGCATCTACCGCGGCTGCGAGCGCCTCCGCGTCGCGGACATCGACGACGTGGGACACCGCTCGACGGCCTAGTTCTGTTACTTGTCGCGCAGTTTCGGCCAGATCGTCCTCGGTGGACAGCGGGTACTCCACCTCGGGAAGCGAAGTGCAGATGTCGATCAGGATCAGATCGGCACCCTCCTGCGCCAGTCGGACGGCGTGGCTGCGGCCCATACCGCGCGCCGCGCCGGTGATCAGGACGCGCTTGCCCTCGACCCGGCCGTTCATAGCTTGTTGCAGAAGCCGGCGTCGACCGGGAACGTGACCCCGGTGACGTACTTGGCGGCGTCGGAGACCAGATAGCCGATCGCCGCGCTGATGTCTTCGGGTTCGAGCATGGACACCGGCATCGGGTTCTGCAGATGCGGCCCCGCGCCGGGGTACTGCTCCAGGAAGGCGGTCATCGCCGGATTGTTCGCCATCATGGTGTTGACACCGGTCGGATGCACGGTGTTGACCCGGATGCTGTGGGGGGCAAGGGCGTTGGCCAGGGTACGCATCAGGCCGACGACACCGTGCTTGGATGCCGCGTAACCGAGGCCGCCGCCCTGCGAGCCGCCGAAACCCTTGAGCCCGGCCGTCGAACTGGTGAACACGATGGCGCCGCCGCGCTCACCGGCGATCAGGTGCGGGATGGTGGCTTTCGCGGTGTGGAAGGAGCCGATAAGATTCACGTCGATGGCTGCGGACCACATGTCCAGGTCCTCTTCGATACTGACCTCGCGGAAAGCCGTCGGTGCGATTCCTGCATTGGCGCAGACGATGTCGAGTCGGCCGAAGTGCGCTACCCCGGCGTCGACCGCTGCCCGGACGGCATAGAAGTCGCGGACATCGGCTACCGTACCCAACATCTTCGCCCCGGCGGCCTCCACCAGTGCGATCGTCTCGTCCAATTCGTCACGACTGGCCATCGGATAGCCGTTGGCGGGAATGTCGGCGCAGATGTCGATGCCGATGATGTCGGCGCCCTCGCCGGCCAGCTTGATGGCGTGACTGCGGCCCTGTCCGCGTGCCACGCCGGTGATGAAGGCGACCCTGCCGTCCAATGAGCCCATGAATCCTCGCTTCGTTGCGGGTGCCGCCTCCGTGTGCGGCGCTCCGGAGTAACCGGGTTACTGGGGGTACGGTAACCAAGTTACTGACGATGGGCAAGGGGGTGTGCGATGGCGGAGATCGATGACCGGCTGCTCGCCGTCGTGGTCGAGATCCTGCAAACCGAGGGTTATGACGCGGTGCAGTTGCGTGAGGTGGCCCGCCGCGCCCGCTCGTCGTTGGCCACCATCTACAAGCGGTACACCACCCGTGAGGACCTGATCCTCGCGGCGCTCGAGGTGTGGCTGGATGAGAATCGGTACTCCGCTGTCGCGCCGCATCGTCGGGCCGAGGGGGAGTCTCTGCACGAGGCGATGATGTCGCTGTTTCGCACCATCTTCGAACCGTGGGAGCGCAATCCGGGGATGCTGACGGCCTACTTCCGGGCGCGGTCATCGGCGAGCGGGCAACGCCTTTTTCGGCGGGGTCTCGACATCGTCGGGCCGGCAGGTCTTGAGCTGATGGCCGATGTGGATGACGAATTCGTCGCCGACCTGAACACCGTCTTGTCCAGCGTGGTCTATGGACTGTTGGGCAGGTTCGTGGCCGGTGAGATCGCGACCACCGATATCCTGCCCGCGCTGGATCGGACCGTGTACTGGCTCACGGCGGGCTATGAAGCGACGAAAAGAGCTGCAGCAAAATAGATCAGCCGCCGGACAACCTGTCGTCCAACTGGGACAGCGCCGCCAGTAGGGAACCCTCAGGCATCGGGGTGTTGTCTGAGGCCGCCATCAGCACCCCGACGATCGCACCCGCGATGACCCGGCGCCCGAGTTCGTCGGCGGGCGCATCGGGGCGTTCGATGAGCGCCTCGGTGATCAGATCGATCAACCGGATGTATTCGGCGTAGAGCAGACCGCGCGCCTCGGGAATGTCGAACGTCAACCGCTGGCCGGCCTCGAAAATCGTTCGTTCCTCGGGTGTCAGCGCACCGAACACCTCGGCCACCCCGTGCCGGTAGGCGGCGACGATGGACAGTTCCGGGGGTGCCTTCGCGAAGGCCGCCACGATCGGCGCGATCTGATCGTCGGCGAGCAGCACGGCTTCCTTGACCCCGAAGTAGCGGTAGAACGTGCGCGGCGAGATATCGGCGGCATCGGCGATCTGCTCGACGGTCGTGTCGGCGTAGCCCCGCGTCGCGAACAGCTCGAGGGCCGCGCGGCGGATCGCGGCACGGGTGCTGATCTTCTTGCGCTCCCGTAGGCTTTTTTCGAACTCAGGCGTCGACACGACCCCATTGTCCCCCTAAAGGGGGCCCGTTCAGCCGACCAGCGTGCTCGCCGCGCCCGCCATGTGCTCGGCGACCGTGGCTGCGGCCAAGGCGGCGTCCCCGGATTCGATGGCGTCGACGATGTCGTAATGCCGTTTGGCGTTCATGTTCTTGATGGCACGGTCGACGCCGGCGAACATGATCGACATCCGGATGCTGCCCTCCAATGATGTCCACTGGTGCAGCAGCGTCTCGTTTCCGGTGAGCTGGCACATGGTGCGATGGAACCGCAGGTCGGCCTCGATCCGGTCCTCCAGGTTCGCCTCGGCCCAGCGATCCATCTCGTCGACCGCGTGGCGCAGGGTCGCGACGGCCTCGGTGCGGTCGGGACGGGAGGCGAGTTCGTGCGCGGCCATCGACTCCAGCGCGGCGCGGACGTTGAAGATGTCGCGAATCTCCTTGGCGTCCAGGTGCCGTACCGAGAGCCGCCCGCGGGCCCCTGCCGAGATCAGGCCCTCCTGCTGGAGCTGGCGCATCGCCTCGCGCAGGGTGCCCCGGCTGATCTGCAGTGCGTCGGACAGATCCGTCTCCACCAGGTGGGTGCCCGGGGTGAGCTGGCCAGTGGTGATGGCCCGGCGCAGTGCGGTCAGTGCCTGCTGGCGCAGGCTGGTTTTCTCCAGGCGCAGCAGAGATGTGGAATCCACGGACATCCTGCGCTCCTTGACTGTCAACATTCAGATGTCAACACTTTACAGCCGTTCGAGCACCGTCGCGACGAGACGCGCGGTCGCGAGCCCGTAACGGTCGTGCAGGGTCGGCAGCGCGCCGGCGGCCAGGAACTCGTCGGGCAGCGCGACCGGGGTGATCTGCTTGGCGATCCCGCGGGTTACCACCGCCGATGCGACCGTCTCGAACAGGCCGCCGATCACCGTGTGATTCTCACAGGTCACCACCAATCGATCCGTATCCACCTGTGCCAGTACGGTTTCAGCGTCGAAGGGCTTGATGGTCGGGGTGTGCACCACGGCCACGTCGACATTGTGGGCAGCCAGTTGTTCGGCGGCCTGCAGTGCCCGCATGGTCATCAGGCCCGAGGAGATCAGCACCACGTCGGCCCCGTCGCGCAACACCTTGGCTTTGCCGAGCTCGAAACGGTAGTCGTACTCGTCCAGGACGGTGGGCACGTTTCCGCGCAACAGCCGCAGGTAGGTCGGACCGGCGTGTTCGGCGAGCTGCGGGACGGCCTGCTCGATATCCACCGAGTCGCAGGGGTCGACGATGGTCAGGTTCGGCACACCGCGGAAGATGGCGATGTCCTCGGTGGCCTGGTGGGACGGTCCGTAGCCGGTGGTCAGGCCCGGCAGTCCGCCGATGATGTTCACGTTCAGGTTCGGCTCGGCGATGTCCAGACAGATGAAGTCATACGCGCGCCGCGCCGCGAACACCGAATAGGTGGACGCGAACGGCACGAGACCGGTTTCGGCCATCCCCGCAGCGGCGCCGAAGAGCAGTTGCTCGGCCATCCCCATCTGGAAGAACCGGTCCGGGAACCGGTTGGCGAAGATGTGCATGTCGGTGTACTTGCCCAGATCGGCGGTCAGACCGACGATCCGGTCATCGGCCTGGGCGGCCTTGACCAATGCGTGCCCGAACGGGGCCGGGGTGGTCTTCTGGCCCGGATCGGCGAACGAGGCGATCATCGCCGATGTCTTGAGCTTGGTGGGCGTGCTCATGCTTGATATCCCTCAGTCAGTTGGTCGCGGCAGATCTGCCACTCGTCCTCGTCGATGCGCATGAAGTGCGCCTTCTCGCGGTTCTCCAGCAGCGGCACACCGCGGCCGACCTTGGTGTCGCACAGGATGACCGACGGCACGCTGGTGCTGACGGCGTCGAAAGCGCCGAGCAGCGCGTCGACATCGTTGCCATCCACCCGCGCCACATGCCACCCGCATGCGGCCCACTTGTCGGCGACGGGCTCGGTGCGCAGCACACCAGCGGTGGGTCCGTCGGCCTGCAGCGCGTTGATGTCCACCATCGCAATGAGATTGCCCAGTCCGTGGTGCGCGGCACCCATCGCGGCCTCCCACGTGGAACCCTCATCGAGCTCACCGTCGGACAGGAAGTTGATGATGCGGGCATCCGAGCCTTGGTGCCGCAATCCCAGCGCCATCCCGACCGCCACCGTCAGACCGTGACCGAGAGAACCGCCGGATATCTCCATACCCGGTGTGTAGCTTGCCATTCCGGACATCGGCAGCCTGGAGTCATCGGATCCGTAGGTCTCGAGTTCGTCGACGTCGATGATGCCGGCCTCGGCCAGCGCGGCATACAACCCGATGGCGTAGTGACCGGTCGAAAGCAAGAACCGGTCGCGGCCGGCCCAGTGCGGATCGTCGGCGCGGTAACGCAACTGGTCGACGTACACGGCGGCCAGCATGTCGGCGGCCCCCAGCGCCTGACCGACATAGCCCTGGCCCTGGGCCTCGCCCATGTTCAGCGCGTGGTGCCGTATCCGGTAGGCGGCCTGAGTGACCTTCTGGCTGCGGAGGTCGATGGTCGCTGTGCTCACGGCGGGCATCAGACGCTCGCCCCGTGTGGCAGGGGAGTGCTGATCGAGGCTTCCTCGGCCAGCATGCGCTCCCGAGGTCCCCAGGTTTCGCGGGTGAGAATGGCGGCGATCAGCCCGATGGCCATGTAGCCGCTGAACAGCAGGGCGGGGCCCCACCAGCCGTAGGCCTCGTACAGGAGCGTGGTGATGAAGGGCGTGAAGCCCGAGGCGATCGCGGAGATCTGGTAGGCCAGGGAGGCACCCGAGGAGCGGGTGTTCGCATTGAACAGTTCGGGGAACCACCCGCCCTGCGAGCCGGCCAGCGCGTTCTGGAACACGCCGTAGGCGATGACGAACGTCGCGACGATGAGGATGAAGACACCGGTGTTGACGGTGACGAACATCAGCACGCCGAAAGGTATGCCCAGTGCGCACACCCAGAGGTAGAGCGGGCGGCGTCCGATCTTGTCGGTGAGTTTTGCCCAGGCGAAGGTGGCGAAGATGCCGACCGCCGATGCGATGCACAGGGCGCCGATGGTCTGGGACCTGGTCGCGAGTTCGGCGTTCTTCAGGTAGGACAGCATGTACGTGATGGACACCGCGTAGCCGGCCGTTTCGGCAATGCGAAGGCCGATGCCGCGCAAGATGTTCCGCCAGTCGGTCTTGACCACCTCGATGATGGGCGACTTGATGATGTTGCCCTCGCTCTTGACGTCCTCGAACACCGGGGACTCGGGCACCTTGGCCCGGATGACCAGACCGACGATGACCAGGACGGCGCTGGCCAGGAACGGCACCCGCCACGCCCAGTCGCCACCGAGGTGGATGCTGAAGAAGAACACCAGGTTGGCGATGAGCAGCCCGACCGGGAAGCCGGCCTGGACGATGCCGGTGTAGCGGCCCTTCTTCTTCCACGGGGCGTGCTCGTAGCTCATCAGGATGGCGCCGCCCCACTCGGCACCGAACGCGAGACCTTGGATGATGCGCACGGTCACCAGCAGGATCGGGGCCAGCACGCCGACGGTCTCGTAGGTGGGAAGCAATCCGATCGCGAAGGTCGCAATGCCCATGAGGATCAGCGAGGCGACCAGGACCGGCTTGCGGCCCACCTTGTCGCCGAGGTGGCCGCCGATGATGCCGCCGAGTGGCCTGGCGACGAACCCGACGCCGAGCGTCGCAAACGCGAGCAGGGTCCCCGTCACCGGGCTGGAGTTCGGGAAGAAGGCGGTGCCAAAGTACAGCGCGGCTGCGGTGCCGAACCCGATGAAGTCATAGGTTTCGATGACGGCTCCGACACCGGAGCCGATCGCTACCCGCTTGGCGTCCTTGGTGCCATGCACCGGACCCCGCATCTTCAGAGCGTCGTCGCTCATGGTGGACATCCTTTCAAATCCAGTTCTACCTGGTGTTCCGACTGGCCATTCCGGTCACTGTCGACGGTCAACAGTGCGGTGCGTCACCCAGTGTGAGCACGCCCACAGTGAATGTCAACAGTCAACATCAACCGAATGTTGCCCGTTGACTGTTAACAGTCAACTCGGTTACTGTGTCAGTCATCACAACGCGGGAGGTGACATGACAAGCCGTTTCAGCAGCAGGCTCGGGTGCTCGACCATCAGCTTTCGGCACCAGAATCTGGCTCAGGCGCTGGCGACGATCGCTGGGCTGGGCTTCAGGGAAATCGATCTGGGCGCGCTGCCCGGCGTCTGCGATCACGTGCCGTACGTGCTCGACGAAGCCGCTGTCGACGAGGTGTCCACGACGGTCGCCGCGTCCGGGCTCACGGTCCGATCCATCAACGGCGATATCGGCGACCTGAATGCGCCGCTGGACACAGATCAGCAGCGAGCGCGAGTGCGCCACCTGAACATGCTGGTCGCCCTCGCGTCGGCCACCGGCGCGCGTGCGCTGGTGCTGCCCTGCGGGGCGCTGGCTCACGAACCGGTGTCCACCCTCGACGAGGACCTGGACCTGGTCGCCGACGAACTCACCGCGGCCGCGCACATCGCCGCCGGGGGGCGGGTCGAGCTCTGGACCGAATCCCTGCACTTCCATCGGCTGTGCTGTGACATCGACCGGGCTCAGGCGTTGCACGAACGACTCGACGCCGGGGTGGGCATCGTGATGGATTTCAGCCACATCGTGGCTTCCGGCGGCGACCCGGTGGACTACATCGGACGGATCGGTGCGCGTATCGCGCACGTGCACATCCGCGATGCGGTGCCCGGGAACATCAACCTCTCGGTGGGCAACGGGGCCGTCGACTTCGGCCGCGGACTCAAGGCACTGGCGGACGCCGGTTACACCGGCCACTTCTCCCTGGAGCTGGAGACCCGAGATATCACCCACGACGAACGACCCGCGGCGACAGCCGCCGGCGGCCAACTGATTTCCGAACTGATCTAGAAGGAGACACTGTGAGTATCGAGAAGACCGCCGTCATCACCGGCGCAACCTCCGACAAGGGCATCGGCGCGACCGTCGCCGCACGCTATGCGCGGGAGGGCTGGGCCATCGTCATCCTCGACCTCGACGGCGAAAAGAGCGCCAAGGTCGCCGCCGAGATCGGAAACCAGTACGCGGTACCGGCGTTCGGTTACGGCATCGACGTCACCTCCGAGGAATCGGTCACCAGTGCCTATGACGCCGTCGCCGCTGAGGTCACCGCAGGCAACCTGCCCCCGATCGGCGCGCTGGCCAACATCGCGGGCATCACCTCCCCGGTGCCGTTCCTGGAAACCACCCTGGAACTGTGGAACAAGGTGTTCGCCGTCAACTCGACCGGCACCTACCTCGTCACCCGCGCCTTCCTGCCCGCGATGATCGAGCAGGGCTGGGGCCGCATCGTCAACATGTCCTCGGTGTCCGCGCAGCGCGGTGGCGGCGTGTTCGGCAAGGTGCCCTACTCCTCGGCCAAGGCCGCCATCCTCGGCTTCACCAAGGCGCTGGCCCGCGAGGTCGCCGACAAGGGCGTCACCGTCAATGCCGTCACCCCGGGCGCGGTCGACACCAATATCCGGGTCGGATCCACCGATGAACAGGAGGCCGCGCTGGCTGCCGCCATCCCCGTCGGGCGCACCGCCACCACCGAGGAGATCGCCGCGGTGATCACCTTCCTGTCCAGCGAGGACGCCAGCTACCTGACCGGGACCACCGTTGACATCAACGGCGGCAGCCACATTCACTAGTCGCCTTTCACCTGGATGAGGTCCGTGCCATGACACGTCTGTTCAACGACCCGGCCACGTTCACCGAGGACATGCTCGCCGGCTTCCTGGACGCCAACGCGCATTACGTGGTGGGCGTGCCCGGCGGCGTCGTGCGTGCCACCGAGACACCGGCAGGAAAGGTGGCAGTCGTCGTCGGTGGCGGCTCTGGCCATTACCCCGCCTTCTGCGGGGTGGTCGGGCACGGCTTCGCCGACGGCGCGGTGGTGGGCAACATCTTCACCTCCCCGTCGGCACACGAGGCTGCTTCGGTGGCCCGCGCCGCGCACGGCGACGCGGGCGTGCTGCTCATCACCGGCAATTACGCCGGCGATGTGATGAACTTCGGACTCGCGGTCACTGCGCTGCGGGCCGAGGGCATCGACGCCCGCTACCTGGGGGTCACCGACGATATCGCCAGTGCCGCAGTCGAAGACATCGGCAAGCGGCGCGGTATCGCCGGAGACTTCACGGTGTTCCGGTGTGCCGGCGCGGCGGCCGAGGAGGGTGCCGATCTCGACGGTGTCGAGCGGGTGGCCGTCAAGGCCAACGCGGCGACCCGCACACTGGGCGTGGCGTTCGAGGGGTGCACCATGCCCGGTGCGGGTCGTCCGCTGTTCGTCGTCGCGGACGGCCAGATGGATCTGGGCCTGGGTATCCACGGTGAACCGGGTGTCTCCAGTCATGAGATGCCCACGGCCGCCGAACTCGCCGACCTGTTGGTCGCCGGGGTGCTTGCCGAGAAGCCGGCCGGGTCATCCGGGCGAATCGCGGTGATCCTCAATGGTTTGGGCCGCACCAAATACGAAGAGTTGTTCGTGGTGTGGAAGACAGTGGCGGAGCGGCTCGCCGAATCGGGACACACCGTGGTGTCACCCGAGGTGGGAGAACTGGTCACCAGCCTGGACATGGCGGGCTGCTCGTTGACGGTGATGTGGCTCGACGACGAACTGGAGCGGTTGTGGACGGCGCCGGCCGACACGCCCGCCTATCGCAAGGGCACGGTCACGGCAGGCGCGGGGACCCGGCGTGCCGATGGCGTCGCCGGTGCTGTTGCGCTGCAGACCGTTGAGGGCGACGCGGATTCCCGGCAGGTGGCCGCGATTGTCGCTCAGGGAATTTCAAGGATCGCCGCGCAGATGGTGAATGCCGAGCACGAACTCGGGCGCATCGACGCGGTCGCCGGGGACGGTGACCACGGACGCGGCATGGTCAAGGGCACCACGGCGGCGGCCGGCGCCGCCGCCGTCGCGGTCAACTCGGGCGGCGGTACCAGATCGGTGCTGACCGCGGCCGGCGAAGCGTGGGCGGCGAAGGCCGGCGGCACCTCCGGCGTGCTGTGGGGTGCCGCTCTGTGCGCCGCCGGGACGACGCTGGGCAACCGGGGTGCCCCCGGTGGCCGCGACATCGTCTCGGCACTGCGGGCCGGGCAGGAGGCGCTGGTCGCGCTGGGCCGTGCCGAGCGCGGCGACAAGACCATGCTCGATGCGCTCGGACCCTTCATCGAGTCGTTCGAGGCCGCAGTCGAGGGCGGAACCGGTTGGCGCACAGCCTGGCTGGAATCCGTGGAGACCGCCCAGAAAGCGGCCGCCGAGACGGCCGACCTTCGACCCAAGGTCGGCCGGGCCCGACCACTGGCAGAACGCAGCGTCGGAACCCCCGACGCGGGCGCCACATCACTGGCCATGTGTATTCACACCGTGGCCGAACTGATCGAGGAGACGGCATGACCCTGCGCGTGGTGATCGGTTGCGATGACGCCGGATTGCAGTACAAGGACATCCTGCGCGGTGACCTGGAGTCCGACCCGCGGGTGGATTCCGTGGTCGATGTGGGCGTCGGCCCCGACGAACACACCGCCTACCCGCACGTGGCGGTCACCGCGGCCCGCATGGTGGCCGAGGGGGAAGCCGACCGGGCGCTGCTGATCTGCGGTACGGGCCTGGGAGTGGCCATCGCGGCCAACAAGGTGCCCGGCGTACGCGCGGTCACCGCCCACGACAGCTTCTCGGTCGAACGCGCGGTACTGAGCAACAATGCCCAGGTGCTGTGCTTCGGGCAGCGGGTCGTGGGTGTCGAGTTGGCACGTCGGCTGGCAGCCGAATGGCTGGGCTACCAGTTCGATCCGGCCTCCGCATCGGCGGAGAAGGTCGCCGCGATCTGCGGGTACGAACCGCAGAACGTGTGACGGGGTAGCGGCGTCGGGTCCGCACGGCACGGCTAGGGTTGTGCCGTGTCCGATGACCTCTGGACGGCTGCCACCAGGCACCCGTTCCTCGACGCGGTGCGTGATGGCACCATCACCGATGGTGCCTTCGACAAGTGGCTGCGCCAGGACGCGCTGTTCGTCGCCGATCTGCTGATCTTCCAGTCCCGGCTGCTGGCCCGGGCACCGCGCGGCGCCCAGCAGGTGCTCGTCGGCGGATGCGCCGCCCTGGTGGCCGAGCTGGACTGGTTCGAGGAACAGGCGGTGCGCCGCGGTATCGATCTGGCCGCCGCACCGCTGCCCGCCACGCTGGCCTACCGCGAACTGCTGCAGCGTCTCGACGACGAGCCCCATGACGCCGCCATCACTGCCCTGTGGGTCATCGAGCGGGTCTACCTGCTGGGCTGGACCTCCGCCGCGCCGGCCGCGGCGCCACTGGACGAGTTCGTCGAGCACTGGACGACCCCGGACTTCGCCGGCTATGTCGACGAGCTGGGCGCACTGGCATCACCGGGCGAGCACACCGAACAGGTCGATGCGGTGCTGAAGCTCGAGGTGGCTTTCTGGGATATGGCGCTGGCATGACGCTGTCTGCTCAATTGTGGTCGGAGAACGCCGATATCACCGCCGAGGTTCTGGCCAACCCGTTCGTCCGCGGCATCGGGGACGGCACTCTGCAACGGGAACTGTTCGCCGGTTACATCGCGCAGGACGCGTTCTTCCTCGAATCCTTTGCCCGTGCATACGCTTTGGCGCTGGCGCGCAGTGCCGACACCGCGACGCTGCTGACCTTCGCCGATCTGCTGGCCGGCGTGCGCGAAGAACTGGGCCTGCACGCCGGGTACGCAGCCTCCTGGGGCATCGACATGGCCGGGGTGAAACCCGCGGCCGCCACGCTGGCCTACACCGAGTTTCTGCTGGCGACCGCGGCGACCGGAGGGCTCGGGGTGGTGTGCGCGGCGATGACCCCCTGCATGCGGCTCTATGCCCACATCGGGGCACACCTGGATGCGGGCGCGGCCGGGCCGTACGCACAGTGGGTGCAGACCTATGCCGACCCGGGTTTCGAGGAGATCGCCGCACTGCTGGAACGGCTCCTCGACCAGCACGGCGAGGACAGCCCGGTGATTCGGCAGGCTTACCGGCGCGCGATGCGGCTGGAGCTGGAGTTCTTCAGTGCTGCACTGACGCCCTGACCCGACGGACCTACTGCCTGGCCATCGCCACCCGGAAACGTTCCTCGGCGTCGATGTAGTGATCGGCATCATCGGCGTCTTCGCCGAGGTCGATCTGAACCCAGTTCACCGCTCCGGTGAAGGCACTGGTGTGCGCGGTGTAGTCGGGGCTGACGGTGGTGCCGGTTTCGCGGCCGATGTCGGTGGTCTCGTCGGCGGAGAACACGATGGGCTGTGTCTGCTCGATCCGGCCGGTGCCGACCTCGGTGCCGTCGTGGTAAAGGGTGACGGTCCCGCCCTTGCCCATACCTCCACCGTCGTAGTCGAATTCCATCCGGACCTGGGTCGTCCCAGTGGGGATGGGGGCGGTGCCATCGATGACGTAGGAGTGGATGCCCAGGACGTTGTAGTAGAACTTCGCCCGGCCGTCCTTGGCGTACAGGCTCCACCCGCCGAATCGTCCGCCCTGCGCGATGATCACGCCTTCGGCACCGTCGGCCGGGACCTCCAGCTCGGAGGTGACGGCGAAGGACTTGTTCTTGATGTCCACGACGCTGTTCTCGGTGAGCCGACCCATCCCGCCGAGCAGCAGCTGGGTGTTGCCCTTGATCAGGGTCGGCCGACCGGCGATATCGGGGATCAGCCGCTCGGCCTGGCGATCGTCGAGCGGAAGGACGTTGTACTTCACCGCTTCGATGAGCCAGAGACGTTGCAGCTCATGCAGTTTCTCCGGGTGCCGTTTGGCGAGATCATCGGACTGTGTCCAGTCGGTGCTGCCGTCGTAGAGCTCCCAGACATCATCGTCGAATGCGGGCATGACGGTCCCGCCCATCTCCCAGGGCGTCCGGTGTTTGGTCACCGCGCTCCAGCCCTTGTGATAAATGCCGCGGTTACAGAACATCTCGAAGTACTGCGTCTCGTGCCGCTCCGGTGCCTGCGCGTCATTGAAGCTGTACAGCATGCTGGTGCCCTCGTACGGACTCTGCAGCACGCCGTTGACCATCACCGGTTCCGGGATGCCGGCAGCCTCCAGCACGGTCGGTGCGAGATCGATGACATGGCTGAACTGGTTCCGTACGCCGTCGGTTTCGCCGATACCCGCCGGCCACGACACGATGGTGCCGTTGCGGGTCCCGCCCCAATGGGAGGCCACCTGCTTGGTCCACTGGTACGGCGCGTCCATCGCCCACGCCCAGCCCACCGCGTAATGTCCGTACGACTTCTCGCCGCCGAACTCGTCGAGCTGGGACAGCATGAACTCGGGTGTCTCGATGGCCGCCATACCGTTGAAGTTGGCCATCTCGTTGAACGCGCCCTGCAGGGTGCCCTCTGCGGACGCCCCGTTGTCACCGATGATCAGATAGACCAGGGTGTTGTCCCGCACGGGTTCGAGCGCGTCGAGCAACCGGCCGACGTGGTGGTCGGTGTGTTCCATGAACGCGGCGTATACCTCCATCTCGCGTTCGAGGACCGGCTTCAGCGCGGGATCCATCTCCTCCCAAGCGGGAATCTCGGCGTGGCGTGGTGTGAGAACAGCGTCGGCCGGGATGACGCCGAGTTCCTTCTGACGCTCGAAAGTGATCTCGCGCTGCCGATCCCAGCCGTGTGCGAACTTGCCCTTGTACTTCTCGATCCATTCTGGTGGAACCTGGTGCGGGGCATGGGTGGCGCCGGGGGCGAAGTACATGAAGAACGGTTTGTCCGGCAACAGCGCCTTCTGCTGCCGCGCCCACGCGATGGCCTTGTCGGTCAGGTCTTCGGTCAGGTGGTAGCCCTCGGCCGCGGTCTTCGGCGGCTCGATGGGAGTGGTGCCCTCATAGAGGGCGGGGTCCCACTGGTTGTTCTCACCACCGATGAAGCCGTAGAAGTACTCGAACCCGCCTCCGCCGGTGGGCCAGGCGGTGAACGGTCCCGCGGGACTGGTCTGCCAGACCGGTACCTCATGGCACTTGCCGAATTGTGCTGTCGCGTAACCGTTTAGCTTCAGGGTGAGCGGGAGCGGCGCCTTCGTGTTCGGCAGCACAGAACTGTAGCCGGGTGCTGCCGTGGCGATCTCGGTGATCCCGCCCATCCCCACCGAGTGGTGATTGCGACCGGTGAGCAGCGCCTGGCGGGTCGGCGAGCACAGCGCGGTGGTGTGGAACCGGGTGTACTTCAGGCCACGTTCGGCGAGCCGATCGAAGTTCGGCGTATGGCACGGCCCGCCGAAGGTACTGCTGGCGCCGTAGCCGACATCGTCAATCAGGATCACCACGACATTCGGCGCGCCCTCGGGTGGGCGGATATCCCTGATCGGCGGGTAGCTGGTGTCGGGATCCTTCGCGTCGTAGGTGGTCAGACCCACGTGTGCGACATCGGGGATGGGCAGGACCGTTCGCGCAATCTGATCAGCGGACATGACAAGGTGCCTCCCAGCCGGCTGCGTCTCAACCGCTGACAGGATAGGACCAATGGCACCGCTCCGCCGCGCTTCGACCGACTGGCCTCAGCGCGGGGATGGAACAGCAGCGACGGCCTGAACGAGGGCGTCGCAGAACGCCGGCAGGTCGTCGGGGGAGCGGCTGGTGATCAGATTCCCGTCGACCACCACTTCCTGGTCGACTGTGTTCGCTCCGGCGTTGCGCAGGTCGATGCGAAGGCTGGGATAGGAGGTGACGGTGCGACCCTCGACCACGCCGGCGTCGATCAGCGTCCACGGTCCGTGACAGATGACCGCCACCGGGCGGCCGGACTCCACGAACTGGCGTACGAAAGCCACCGCGGACTCATCGGAGCGCAGCTTGTCGGCGTTGACGGTGCCGCCGGGGATCACCAGGGCATCGAACTCATCTGCGCTGGCACCACCGACCTGGCGATCCACCTGGAAAGTGCCGGCAGGCTCCAGATCATGGTCACGCGCGTCGATCTCGCCGTCATGTATGGACAGCAACTCGATCGCGCCGCCGGCCTTGTCGATGGCATCGCGGGGTTCGGCGAGCTCGCGGCGCTCAACACCGTCGGTGGCGAGGATGGCGATCTTCTTGCCCTGCAGGGCTGTGGGCGTAGCAGTCATGAGAATGGGCTGCCCCGCGGTCTGCGTGCCCAAACATGGCGGCCTTACCCTCGTCCACGAAGCTGACTCAGGTCATTGCAGCGGCGGCCTCGCCGGGTCGGACCGGTCGGCAGGTCGAGGCGATATTGTCATTGTCGGCGGTTCCGGACCACTCGGTGCGCCGGAGCGCGGACAGGGAACGGAGCGGACATGGCGGTGGTGAACGGCCCCTCGGCGCGCGAGGCGAAGCGTCTGCAGACCCGGGAGCGCCTCATGGGTGCCGCGGTCGCCGAGTTCAAGCGGTCCGGGATGGCCGAGGCCGATGTCGCCGCCATCGTGGCCGCCGCCGGCGTGGCTCATGGCACCTTCTTTTTTCACTTCCCCACCAAGGAGCACGTTCTCCTGGAGTTGGAGAAGCGCGAGGAAGACCGAATGGCCAAGCAGTTCGGCCGGTACCTCGGCAGGGGTCATGACCTGGAGTCGGCCCTGTCCGAGGCCGCGCGCCTGGTGCTGGGGCTCGAACGCCGGCTCGGCGACGTCCTGTTCAAGGACTTTCTGGCGCTGCATTTCTCACAGACCCGGCCGGATTCCGAGGACGGCGGTGACCACTCACTGGTGCTGCTGCTGGCCCAGCGCATCGAGCGGGCCCGGTCCGAGGGTGAAGTGGATCCCGAGGTTCAGCCGATCAACAGTGCGGTGTTCTTCCTGTTGTGCCTCTACGCATTGGCGATCACCACCAACGACCCGATGCGCCGCGATCTGCTCGAAGATCTGGTGAAGCGCACCATGCGCAGCGTCGCCGTCGCCGGCTGAGTCGTCGGACGCTACCGCGTCCGGTGCTTGTTCGGCAGTCATTTGCATGACTAGAGTCAGTGAACATGCGACCGTCAGCCGCTTCGGCGACCCTGCCTCTCGATGAACACATGGAGGAGTCCCGGCTGGCCCAGCGCCAAGCGGACCGATGGTTGATCAGTGGCAGCATCCTGATAGGTACCGCCGCGCTGGGGATCTTCGGCCTGCCGCTGTTCCTGCGGGGCGTGTGGCTGCTGCGCCGTGCCCAGCAGAACGGACTGTCGGTGCGGCCGATGATGGTGACCCTGCTCGGGTACCTGGTCATCATCGACGCGGCGATCAACACGGTCGGGTGGGCGCTCGACCTGATCGGCAGTCACACACTGCTGGCCAGGGTGTTGTTGAACGGCTGGGGACACATGTTCGACGCCGGATACTTCTGGCATTTCAACGAACTCTGGGTCGGCGGCGCGTCCGGGCCGGGCGAGAAGGCCATGGAGGTGGGGATGATCCTCACGGTGTTCACCATGCGGATCGCCGCCGCCATCGGCTTCCTGCAGATGAAGCGCTGGGGCCAGCAGTGGATGATCGTCACCTGCTGGATGGGCGTGGTCATCTGGGTGCTTTACGTGTTCAACATGACGATGTTCGCCGACGTCCGGTTCGCGGGCACCATCTTCCCGGTCGTGGGCTGGTGGCTCTACGACATCTTCTACATCACGCCGTTTCTTGCGATCCCGTATCTCCATACGGTGAACCGCGAGATATTCACTGACTGATATCACCCAACCTGTTTCCATATCAGCCCCGAACAGGCAATTCGGCACGAGAAGCTGTGAATACTATTGACTCAAGTCAGTCGCTGAGCTAGAAACAGAAGACCATGACGCCACACCTGAAGCCGACACAGCGTGACGCGCGCCGGCTTCAGACCCGGGAACGCATCCTCGGCGCCGCGATCGCCGAGTTCCAGCGGGCGGGCACGGCCGGCGCCGAGGTGAACACGATCGTGGCTGCGGCCGGGGTCGCGCACGGCACCTTCTACTTCCACTACCCGAGCAAAGAACATGTGTTGCTGGAGTTGGTACGTCGCGAAGAAGCCAGGGTGGCGACGGCTTTCGGCCGTTTCCTCGATCACCGGCATGATCTGCGGAGCGCACTGGCCGAGGTGATCACCCTCGTGATCGGCATCGAGCGCCGCTTCGGCCCAATCTTGTTCAAAGAGATTCTTGCCCTGCACTTCTCGCCGTCGCGGCCCGACCCCGAAGACTGGACCGACCACGCGGTGATCGTGCAACTCGTCCGTGAGATCGAGAGCGCGCGCCGCGACGGCGCTGTGCACCCGGAAGTCGACGCCTTCTACAGCGCCGTGTTCTTCCTGCTCGGCGTCTACGGGGTGCTCACCACCACCGACGACGTCGCCGCCCGAAACACCATGCTCGACAAGCTGGTCTCCTCCGCGGCTCGTGGCCTGGAGATCCGATGAACCCGTCAACGAGGAGGTTCGACCGTGGACTATCTGTGGGAGGTACTGCGCTACGTCGCAGCCTGGGGCGGTACCGGCCTGGTCATCTGGTTCTGGTACTGGATGTTCTCCAATATCGGCACCTTCTGAACCGCGCGCACGTGGGACCGCCGGGGGCCGGCCATGGCTGATCTCGATGACACCTCGGCGATGGCGCTGGAACGCAGTTGCTCGCTCACCGCGGTCGCACTGAGCGAAGAGCGTCGCGCGGGTGTCCGGCTGGTCACCGGGGAACACCGCGGGTTCGGCCTGAACTCGTCGCGCACGTTCATCCACGTGCCCTACCCGCAGCTCGGTGCGGACTGGACACGCCGTTCGCTGACATGCGGTATCGCCCTGCAATGTTCGTCATCCAAGGACCGCGTCGGCGAATACCGGATCGACGAACTGTCGGCACGCGAGATACGCGCCCTGACCCTCGTGGAGGCGGGTGTCTCGCTGGGCTGGATCGCCTCGAGGTGGCCGGGGCTGATGCCCGAATGCGCCCGGCTGCTGCCCGAACTGAAGCCGTCCGACCCGCAGCAGGATGCCCACACGATGATCAGCCGCGCGATCGCGCTGGCCCGCAGCGCCGACGGGCTCACCGTCCACCCGCTGTTGGGGCGGTTGCCCGCGATCTACACGACACCGACAGGACTGGTCGACAAGCTGCGGCGCCAATTCGGCAGGATGCCGTGGACCACGACGCAAAAGCGGATGCCCCGGCCCTACTCGGTACCGGTGGGCGGTGACGGCGGCGTGCGCAACCCGAATCTGCCGCCACCGAGCCGCCCGCAGGACAACGATGTGGATGTCACCCCCGAGCACCGGCCGGGCATCCCGTACCCGGAGTGGAACGCCTGGACGAAACGCTTCCTGCCCGACCACGTGGCGGTTCTGGAACTGGCCCGCGACAGCCGTGTCGATGCCGCGAAGACGGCTTCGGCCGATCTGCGCAAGTGGTTCCAGGAGAACACCCATCGCGCCATGATCAGCCGCCTGGAGGACGGCTCGGATCTCGACATCGACCAGTACGTACGCCATTACGTGGACCTGCGCACCGGGGAAGCCGCCGAGCCACGCCTGTTCCGGGAACTGCTACCCAGCAACCGCGATGTCAGCACAGCGCTGCTGCTGGACGCCAGCTCATCGCTGGGTGTCCACGGGGGCCGGGTGTTCCGGTTGGAACTGGCCTGCGCCGATGCACTGTCGCGGGCGATGACCCAGGCGCGGGAACGGCACGGCATCTTCGTGTTCACCGGCAACACCCGCCATCGCGTGGAAGTGCGCTGCCTCAAGGACTTCCCGGAAGTACGGTTCGTCCCGCCCAGCGGTCTGGGGCTGTCCACCGGCGGCTATACCCGACTCGGCGCGCCCATCCGTCACCTGACCGGCAGGCTGCTCGCACAGCCCTCGGAGCGCCGACTGCTCATCATCATCGGTGACGGGATGATCTCCGATGAAGGTTACGAGGGCCGCTACGCCTGGTCGGATGCCGCGCATGCGGTCGAGGAGGCCAACGACGCCGGCGTGTCCGTCTACTACGTCGGCGTGGGACCGACGCGGGTCGACCCGCTTCCCGAGGTGTTCGGACCCAAACGCTCACAACGGATCCGGCGGATCGAAGAGTTACCCCGTGTGCTGGCGCACGTCCACCGGGAGCTGGTCAATTCATGACATCGGGAGACAGATGAGTAGCGAGACATACTATTCCAACGGCAACGAGGTGCAGCTCTTCGAGCAGGCCTTCACTCGCAAGATTCCGGTCATGCTCACCGGGCCCACCGGCTGCGGGAAGACCCGGTTCGTCGAACACATGGGGTCCCTGCTCGGCCGACCCGTCGTGACCATCAGCTGCCACGACGACCTGACCAGCTCCGATCTCGTCGGCCGCTTCATGGTCACCGGTGGTGACGTGATCTGGACCGACGGACCCCTGACCAGAGCGGTCAAGACCGGGGCCATCTGCTACCTCGACGAGGTCGTCGAGGCGCGCCACGACTCGCTGGCCATCCTGCACTCACTGACCGACCACCGTCGCACCCTCTATCTCGACCGCGCCGACGAAGTCGTCTCGGCACCAGATGAATTCATGCTCGTGTGCTCCTACAATCCGGCCTACCGCAGCTCATTGAAGGAACTCAAGCCGTCCTTCCGGCAGCGTTTCGCGACGCTGCCGATGAGCTACCTGCCACCGGAACGGGAAGCCCAAGCCGTGGTCTCCGAAACGGGTATCGACCCAGCGGCGGCCCGGCGGCTCGTGCAGTGCGCCAACGCCATCCGCACCGCGGATGAAGCCTTCCACTTCGAGCCGCCGTCGACGCGGGTGCTCGTCACCGCCGCCCAGCTAATCGCCGCCGGTGCCGGCGAGTTGGAGGCCGCCGAAGCGTGCATCCTCGCACCATTGAGCACCGACGGAGCCATCAGTGAGGGGCTCCGGGAAATCGCGGCAGCAGGCCTCCTCGCCGCCGACAGACTCTGAGAAGGGATTTCGCCATGGTCGACCAGAAAGAGAAGAAGCGTAAGCGGGCGCTCATCGTGTTCCAGATCGCCATCTACGGCTACCTGCTCACGATGTTCCTCATCCAGCTCTACATGTCATTCGAACGCGGCTGGTGGTATCTGTGAGCCTGGCTGTCGGCGGCTCCGTCAGCCTGGAGGACCACAGCGAGGAGTCCCGGCTCGCCCAGCGGCGAGCCGACAAATGGATGATCGTCGGCGCTGCGCTCATGGGCATGTGGGTACCGGGGCTGATCGGCTTCCCGATCTTCATGCGCGGGGTGTGGCTGCAGCGGCAGGCGGCGCGCGCCGGACTGTCGGTGCGCCCGATGATCGTCACCCTGATCGGCTACCTGGTGCTGATCGACGGAATGCTCAACAGCCTGGGCTGGGCGCTGGACCTGGTCGCCAACCACACCCTGATCAACCGGGTCCTCATGGTGGGCTGGGGCCACATGTTCGACGCCGGATACTTCTGGCACTACAACGAACTGTGGATCGGCGGCGCCGCAGGTCCCGGCGAGAAGGCCATGGTGGCCGGCATGATCATCACCGTCTTCGCCATGCGCTGCGCCGCCGCCATCGGATTCCTGCAGATGAAGCGCTGGGGCCACCAGTGGATGATCGTCACCTGCTGGATGGGTGTCGTGATCTGGAGCGTCTATGTCTTCAACATGACGATGTTCGCCGATGTTCGGTTCGCGGGCGTCATCTTCCCCGTCATCGGCTGGTGGCTCTACGACATCTTCTACATCACCCCGTTCCTCGCGATCCCGTACCTGCACACGGTGAATCGCGAAATCTTCACGGACTGAAGGAGTGACACCGTGACAACACCGCAAGCCGAAACAACCGCCGAAGATCTGCCGCCGGGCACCACGCCCTACTACGCACGGATGCACAAGTACATCAAACGCGCGGTGCTGGTGTGCCTGATCGCGCTCGTCATCGAGGGGGCCTTTACATTGCCGTTCATGGCGGTCTACTACGGCTACCCGACGCTGAGCCTCACCCAGATCTGCAGTGAACTGCTCAAGGTGCGGTACTCCGATGACGCCCTGGAGTGCAAGTTCCCCTATCCGCCGCTGGGGCCGCCGGAAGGCGCCGAGGGCAAGGACACCGCCCGCGATGTCTGGGGCATCCAACCCATCCCGCAGTACGACCGGCTCGGATTCCGCGAGCTGGTCGACCGGTACGAGGCACGCCAGGCCCGGCTCGCCGAGCAAGGTGGCTGAGATGGGCCCGAAACTGCGGGTGATCCAGTGGGCCACCGGCAATGTCGGCACCCATGCATTGGCCGCGGTGCACGACCATCCCGATCTCGAACTCGTCGGTGCCCGGGTGTACAACGAGGCGAAGGCAGGACGCGATATCGGCGACGTCGCCGGAATCGGTGAGATCGGCATCCTGGCCACCACCGATGTCGACGAGATCCTCGCGCTCGAGGCCGACTGTGTGCTCTACATGGCCGAGGGCGAGTGGAATCCACCTGTCGCGCTGGACGATATCTGCCGGCTGCTGGCCTCCGGCAAGAACGTGGTGTCCACCGCCGTCACCGCGTGGATCTATCCGCAGAGCGCCGGCGACGACGTGACGCAGCGGCTGGAGACGGCCTGCCAGGAGGGCCGAAGTTCTTTCCACGCCACCGGAATTCAACCGGGCTGGGCTGCGGAGGTGCTCCCGCTGACGATGTCCGGACTGTTCCGGCACATCGACTCGCTGCTGGTGCAGGAGCTGATGGACTACTCCACCTACAACGTGCCGTTCGTATTGTTCGAGGTGATGGGCTTCGGCAAACCACCCGATGAGCGGGTGCCGATGGACGAGGCGGCGATCGGCGGACTGTCCTTCAAGGCGCCGCTCATGCTGCTGGCGGAGGGCCTTGGCGCGACGATCGACGACTACATCTGGGAGCGCGAGGTGGCGGTCACCGACACGCCGATCGATGTCAAGGCGGGCCGCATCGAAGCGGGAACCGTTTCGGCGCAGCGCTTCTCCTATACTGCGGTGATCGAGGGCAGGCGGGCACTGACCGTCGAACACATCACCCGGCTCGGCGCCGAGCAGGCGCCGGACTGGCCGAACGGGCGAGGCTGGAAGGTGACCGTCGAGGGGGCGCCGTCGATGGTGCTGGAATCGCGGATCGCCATCCACGACGAGGATGACACCGATCAGGGGTGTCTGGGCACTGCGATGCACGCCGTCCACGCGATCGCTCCGGTCTGCGCCGCCGTGCCGGGGATCCGCACCTTTTTGGACCTGCCCACCATCGTTGGCCGCGGCGTGTTGTCGAAAGGCTTGAGGCGATGAGTTATCGGGTGATCCAGTGGATGACCGGTGACGTCGGACAGGTCGGTCTTCGGCATTTCGCCGACAATCCGGTGTTCGATCTCATCGGAGTGCTGGTGCACTCCGCGGAGAAGGTGGGTCTGGATGCCGGCGACATTGTCGGCATCGCTGCGACCGGGGTCACCACCACCGACGATGTCGACGCCGTCCTGGCCCTGGACGCCGACTGCGTGTTCTACACCCCCATCATCATGGACGTCGCCACCGTCTGCCGAATACTGCGTTCCGGCAAGAATGTCGTCACTACCAGCGGGTTCTTCTATCCGTCACCGGATTTCGCGGACGCCGGTGACCAGATCCGCGCCGCCTGCGCCGACGGTGGTACCTCCTTCCACGGCGGCGGCATCCACCCCGGCTACGCCGGTGACGTCCTTCCGCTCACCCTGGCCCGGGTGATGAGCAGGATCGACACCATCCAGGTGTACGAAGTCGTCGACGTCATCAAGGATGCGCCGCTGGACCACATCGACTGGATGGGGTTCGGCAAGGACAAGGACGCATTCCTGACCGAGCCGACGATTCTCGGCCTCGGAGTGCCGTTCTTCGCGCAGTCGATGTACATGATCGCCGACGGCCTCGGCGTCACCATCGACGAGGTGACCGCCGCCGAGATCGACGTCGCGACAGCGCGGGAACCCATTGCGCACGACGAGGGAGCGATCGCGGTGGGCACGGTCGCCGCGCAGCGACACGAATGGACGGCATGGGTGGACGGCCGGCCGTTGATCGTCTTCCACGCCATCTATGTCACCGCGGGGCCGGACAAACTGGATCCGCCGTGGGACTGGGGCGAGACCCGCTACGAGATCGTCATCGACGGAGATCCACCGACCGAACTGACCCTCAAGGGGGTCAACCGGCCGGACGGGACGATGGCCCATCCCGGCTATGACTGGACAGCGATGGGTGCCATCAACACCATCCCCGCGGTATGCGACGCCGCACCGGGCTGGGTCACCCATCTGGGTCTGGGGCTGGTCCGGCCGCGTGGGCTGGTCCGGCCGGCTGGAGATGCGTGACCCGCTGGCCTTTTCAGAACTGGACGCCGCGGGTCAGCGCGCCGTCGACGAGCAAATTCGTCCCCGTGATGAAGCTCGCCGCCTCACTCGACAGGAACACCACCGCGTTGGCCACTTCCTGCGGGGTCGCCATCCGGCCGGTCGGATTGAGGGCCAGTGCGGTGGCGAACAGTTCCGGGTTGTTCTGCTCGATGGACGGCCACACCCCGCCGGGAAAGTAGGTGTTACCCGGGCTGACGGTGTTGGCGCGCACACCCTTTCCGGCGAGCTGATACGCGAGCCCCTGCGTGTAGTGGATGATCGCGGCCTTCATCGTGCCGTACGGTCCCGCCGCGAAGTCCACCTCCCGTCCGGACACGCTGGAGATCGTCACGATCGATCCGGCGCCGGACGCCTCCAGATACGGCAGCGCGGCGTCCACCAGACCCACGGTGCCCATCAGGTCGACCTCGAAGGTGGTGCGCCAGTTCTCCGCCGAGTCCGGGATGGCCAGCGCGCTGACGTTGGCCACCACGCCGTCCAGGCCGCCGAACGCGTCGGCGGTGGCGTCCACCCACGCCGCCAACGTCGCGGTGGCGCCCACGTCGACCGCCGAGCCGAGGGCGTCGCCGCCGAGTTCCTTCTGTGCCTGCGCCACGTCCTCGGAGGTGCGCGCGCAGAACGCAACCTTGGCGCCCTCGGCGATCAGCCCCTCCACCACGGCCCGTCCGATGCCGCGGGTGCCGCCGGTGACCGCGAAGCGCTTGCCGTTGAGTCCGAGATCCATGAGGTGCCTTCCCTAGTACGTGATGGTTCCGAATGACTTTGCCGCTGAGCGCAGTTCGCTGTGTACGCCGCCGTACGCGGCGGCGTTGGGCAGCAGCCGCTTGTCGATCTTGGTCACCGCGCTGTAGTTGGTGTCCACCACGTTGGCGATCGGCGCCAACGAGATCTGGGTGAGCAACTGGTAGGCGTCGAACCGGTCCAGCCCGTACAGCTCGCCCAGCCAGGTGATCATCTCGACCTGCCCCGCGCGCCACGCCTCCTCCAGTGGGCGCCCGGATCCGATGCACATCAGGTGGGTGTCGGTCTCCAGTCGGGGCCAGGCGGGTCCGCCGCCCTTGATCAGTTCGACGATCGCGGTCACGTTCATCGCACCCTCCACTGCGGTGCCGCACGACTCGCCCTCACCCTGGCGGTAGTGACCGTCGCCGAGGGAGAACAGCGCACCCGGCACGTTCACCCGCAGGTAGCAGGTGGCGCCCGCGGTCATCTCCGGGGTGTCCATGTTGCCGCCGAACACATCGGGTACCAGTGAGGTGCGTACCTCCCGGCGGGCGGGCGCGACGCCGACGGTGCCGAGCATCGGGTTGGCGGGCAGTGCCACCTCGAAATTGCTGCCCTTCGCCGAGAACCCGACAGTGCGCGCCGCCGAGTCGTATTCGTAGATCCAGGTGCGTTCGGGTAGCGGATCCTGCAGCGTCGGGCTCACCGGCACGCTGGTCAGCCCGCCGAAGAACGGGATGAGCGTCGACGCGCCCCAGCTGCGCGCCGGCGTCAGATCCACCAGATGCACGGCCAGGGTGTCCCCGGGTTCGGCACCTTCGATCCAGAACGGTCCGGTCTGCGGATTGAGGTCCTCGGTGTCCAGCGCGCTGCTGGCCACATCGTCTGCGCTGGTGATCCGGCCACCGTAGGCGTCCTCGGCCCACAACGTGAGCACCGTGGGCGCCTTGATGCGCAGCACCGGATCGGCGCCGCCGAAGGTGAACGCGAACTGGTCGGGCGACGGGACGAAGGTGATGTGGTCCATCAGGTCATCCTGGTCGCAACGCGCCGTCGCCGCCACACCTGCGACCAAAGCCGTGGCTGGGCAACGGGTTAGGTATCAGGATCTACCGGCGTGTCGATCCGCGACGCCGCCGAGGACCTGTGCGGCGTGGTCATCCAGCCAGGCTTGCTCCACGGCGTCCACAGCGGGCCGCAACTCCTTGTGGAGCGCCAGTCCTCTCGTGCTGATGTACACCCGCACCTTGCGGCGGTCGAATTTGTCGACCTCGCGATACATCAGTGAACGGGACACCAGTTTGTCGACGACCCGCGTTTGGGTGGGGCCCGCGATCATCGTCGCCGATTGCAACTCGGCCATGGTGAGGCCGTCGGCGCCGGCCAGAACATCGATGACGAGCCAGTGGTCGATCCCGAGGTCGGCGCGTTGCAGTTCGGCTTCGAGGTCGTTGCCGAGTCGGCGTGCCGCGCGGAGCATCACGACCGTCACCGAACTGTCCGCTCGGCCGCGGGGAGACGGACTCGACATGACAGACATCTCCTTGCGTCTTGCCGACCGCGCCCACAACGCGCGATACTTCCAGTTGGAAACGATAGCAGCCGATCGCTCGATGGCACAGGTGAGGACAGGCAGATGGCGGGCTCGCACCCGGCAGGTACCGACGCCGAACGGTGGCGGTTGGCCATGGTGGTTCCCCTGCAAGGGCCCGGGGGAGTGTTCGGCCCCTCCTGCGAGGCGGTCGGTCAGCTGGCCGCCCACGACCTGAACGCCGCTGGTGGGGTGCTCGGCCGCGAGGTGCACATAGAGGTCGTGGACGGTGGGGCGGAGCCCGCTGCGGTCGCGCACCGTGTCGACGAACTTGTCTCCGATGGACGGATCGACGCGGTCACCGGCTGGCACATCTCGTCGGTGCGCAACGCCTTGGCGCCCGTGGTGGCCGCTCGCGTCCCCTATGCATATCCGGCGTTGTACGAGGGCGGCGAGCATCGTCGCGACATCTATTGCTGCGGCGAGACCCCCGATGGTCAGATCGAGCCGGCGCTGCGCTGGCTGCGGGACAACCTCGGTATCCGGCGGTGGTTCATCGTCGGTGACGACTACGTGTGGCCGCGATCCTCGATGGCATCGGTACGCCGATACGCCGGCGAGCTGAACCTGGACATCGTCGGGGGGCGGTTCGTCGACCTCGGTCGCGCCGATATGGCAGAGGTCGTACGTGCCGCGCTGGGCTCGGGTTGCGAGGCCGTGCTGATGCTGCTCGTCGGCCACGACGCGGTGGAGTTCAACCGTGCCTGCGCGGCGCAGGGTGCAGACGAGTCGTTCGTGCGATTCAGTCCCCTGATGGACGAGAGCATGCTGCTGGCCAGTGGTGACGGCGCCACGCGGCGGTTGTTCGTGGCAGCCTCGTACTTTCGGTCGATGATCGGGGCCGGCTCGATGGAGCTTCTCGACCGTTATCTCGACCTGCACGGGCCCGGCGCGCCGCCGCTCAGTGGTATAGCCGAATCATGTTATGAGGGAACGCAGCTGCTCGCCAAACTGATTCATCGAACCGGGCGCCTGACGGACCTGCCGGCAGCAGATGGCATGGCATACGAGAGCCCTCGCGGCACGGTCGAGTTTCATCCGGACTCGACGGTGCAGCCGGTGCATCTGGCCGTCGCTGACGGATTCGATTTCGACGTGCTGACCACGCTCGCTCGGCACTAACGCTGTGAGGTAGGCGTTTTCGCTCTTGACACTGTGTCGCCCGTCACTTAGTTTCATTTGGAGATAAACCAAATGAAATCAACTGGGAGGTGCCGGATGAACAACGTCGGATTGCTCTACGTCGGCGCGGTGCTTTTCGTGAACGGCCTGATGCTCCTGGGTCGGGTGCCCGCACGATCGGCGGCTGTGCTCAACCTGTTCGTCGGCGCACTTCAATGTGTCGTGCCCACCGTGATGCTCATCCAGAACCCGGGGGACCCGGTCGCCGTGCTCGCGGCCTCCGGTCTGTACCTGTTCGGATTCACGTATCTCTATGTGGGAATCGTCAACCTGGCCGGCCTGGAACCCGAAGGACTGGGGTGGTTCTCGCTGTTCGTGTCCGGCGCTGCAGTGGTGTACTCGGCATTGTCCTTCACGCTGTCCGCCGACCCCGTGTTCGGCGTCATCTGGCTGTCATGGGCCTTGCTGTGGTTCCTGTTCTTCCTGGTGCTAGGCCTACGTCGCGACGATCTGACCCGTTTCACGGGTTGGGCGGTCACACTTCTCAGCCTGCCTACGTGCGCGCTGCCGGCGTTTATGGCGCTCACCGGGGCCTACCGGACGTCGGGTCTCATCGCCACAGCATGGGCTGTGGGCCTCGCGGCGCTCCTCGTCCTGGCCAAGTTCCTCAGCTCCACCTTCCGGGAGACCTCCGCCGTCTCCCGGCCCGTATACGGCTGAAATAACCGAAGCCATTGCATCCCTTGCTGTTCCAAACCAACCAGAAGGAGAAAATCATGCGTCACGGTGACATCTCATCCAGCCCGGACACCGTTGGGGTGGCAGTGGTGAACTACAAAATGCCCAGACTCCACACCAAGGAAGAAGTGCTCGACAACGCCCGCAAGATCGCGGACATGGTCATCGGCATGAAGTCCGGGTTGCCCGGCATGGATCTGGTTGTCTTTCCCGAGTATTCGACTCAGGGCATCATGTACGACCCTGACGAGATGTATGCCACCGCCGCGAGCATTCCCGGTGATGAGACCGACATCTTCGCCGCCGCGTGCCGCAAGGCGAAGACCTGGGGTGTCTTCTCCATCACCGGTGAGCGACACGAGGACCATCCGAACAAGCCGCCGTACAACACCCTGGTGCTGATCGACGACAGCGGCGAGATCGTCCAGAAGTACCGCAAGATCCTGCCGTGGTGCCCCATCGAGGGTTGGTACCCCGGCGACACCACGTATGTCACGCAGGGGCCCAAGGGTATGAAGATCTCGCTGATCATCTGCGATGACGGTAATTACCCGGAGATCTGGCGCGACTGCGCGATGAAGGGCGCCGAACTGATCGTCCGGTGCCAGGGCTACATGTACCCGGCAAAGGACCAGCAGGTCTTGATGGCCAAGGCCATGGCGTGGGCCAACAATTGCTATGTGGCGGTGGCCAACGCGGCTGGATTCGACGGTGTCTACTCGTATTTCGGTCACTCGGCGGTCATCGGTTTCGACGGTCGCACGCTGGGCGAGACCGGTGAGGAGGAATACGGCATTCAGTTTGCGCAGCTGTCGTTGTCGGCGATCCGTGACGCACGGCAGAACGATCAGTCGCAGAACCACCTCTTCAAACTGCTGCATCGCGGCTATTCCGGCGTGCATGCTGCAGGCGACGGTGACAAAGGAGTGGCCGACTGCCCCTTCGAGTTTTACAAGCTCTGGGTGACCGACGCGCAGAAGGCGCAGGAAGTCGTCGAATCGATCACTCGAGACACCGTGGGCGTCGCCGAATGCCGGGTGGGCAACCTGCCGGTCGAGCAGACCGCCGAGGCGTAAGGCTCCGCATGCCGTTCCTCACCGATATGTACCACGAACAGAACGCGGTGCAGGAGTCCGCCGACGAGGATGCCATGACGCCCGGCCCCGCCGTGTTCGATCAGCAGGAGTTCCTCGATCGTTTGGGCAGCCGGATAATCGGTCAGCCCGATGCACTCAAAGCGGTGACCCGAGCGGTGGCGATCGGACGGGCCGGGGTCACCGATCCCGGTCGGCCGCTGGCGAGTGTGTTGCTCGTCGGGCCGACCGGGGTCGGTAAGACCGAGCTTGTTCGCCAGGTTGCCGCGGAACTACGTGCCGGCCCGGACGATCTCTGTCGTATCGACATGGCGGCGCTGGCTCAGGAACACTACGCAGCCTCGTTCTCCGGGGCGCCACCCGGATACGCGGGAAGTAAGGAATCGTTCACGCTGTTCGACAAGAACAAGATCGAGGGCGACCCGTTCATGCCGGGGATCGTCCTGCTCGATGAGATCGAGAAGGCTGATCCCACGGTGATCCGCGCATTGCTGCACATCCTGGACAGTGGTTGGCTGCGGTTGGCCAATGGCCGCGAGACGATCTCTTTCCGCAACAGCTACGTCTTCATCACGTCAAACCTCGGCTCAAGAGATGCGGCGCAGCAGCTGCGTCACGATGGTCGGCGGTGGTACCGCAAAGTCCGCCGCACGCACAGCGGACGATCGCGGCAGGCTGTCATCAACGCCGTTGAGGACTTCTTCGATCCCGAGTTCTTCAACCGCATCGACGAAACAGTCGTCATGAATGCCTTCCAGCCCGCAACCGCCCGGCAGGTGACCGCGCTCGAAGTGGAGATCGTCATCCGCAGACTCGCGCGGGAGTCTGTGGAGCTCAGGGTGGATGACGCCGTCCTGGAACTGCTGCAGGACGGCGGATTCGATCCGGTCTACGGCGCCCGTGGGCTGCGTCGAACGATTCGCCGGCAGCTGATCGCACCGGTTGCAGAATGCGTCCTTCACACGCGGCCGGTCGGACGGGCGCCCATCGTGCTGAGGGCGTCAGTGTCGGTCGGATCGGTCTCGGTGGCCGCAGTCCCGGTGATCTAGGGAAGCTTGCGCGGCACCAGCCGCTGCAACTGCGTCACGTGCTCGGGTACCAGCTCGTCGAGCGAGGCGACGCCGAGCAGTCGCATGGTGCGCGAGATCTGGTCGGAGAGGATCTCGATCATCCGGTCCACACCGGCTTCACCGCCGGCCATCAGGCCGTACAGATAAGCCCGGCCGACCAGAGTGAACCGCGCGCCCAGGGCGATGGAGGCGACGATGTCCGCGCCGGACATGATGCCGGTGTCCAGGATGACCTCGGTGCGATCTCCCACCGCCGGCGCGACCTGGGGGAGCAGGTGGAACGGAATCGGCGCCCGGTCAAGTTGGCGCCCACCATGATTGGACAGCACGATGCCGTCTGCACCGAGATCAGCGACGGCCTGCGCATCGGCAACGGTCTGGATGCCCTTGACCACGAGCTTGCCCGGCCACTGCGATTTGATCCAGGCCAGATCCTCGAAGGTCACGGTCGGATCGAACATGGTATCCAGCAGCTCGGCGACGGTGCCCGACCAGCGGTCCAGGGAGGCGAACGCCAGCGGCTCGGTGGTCAGGAAGTCGATCCACCACTGCGGGCGGGGTATCGCGTTGAGGACGGTCTTCGCCGTGAGCGCGGGCGGGATGGACATGCCATTGCGCTTGTCGCGCAGCCGCGCCCCGGCCACCGGGACGTCGACGGTGACCAGCAGGGTGTCATATCCGGCTGCGGCGGCGCGCTCGACGAGCGCCATCGAGCGGTCCCGGTCCTTCCACATGTAGAGCTGAAACCAGTTGCGTCCGTGCGGGTTGGCGGCCTTGACATCCTCGATGGAGGCCGTGCCCATGGTGGAGAGCGAGAACGGGATCCCCGCACGGGCGGCGGCGCGTGCACCCGCGTATTCGCCCTCGGTCTGCATCATCCGGGTGAACCCGGTGGGCGCGATCCCGAACGGCAACTCCGAGCGGCCGCCCAGAATGGTGCAACTGGTGTCGACCTTGGAGACATCCCGCAGGATCGCCGGATGGAACTCGATGTCCTGGAACGCCTGCCGGGCCCGCGCCAGGGACAGCTCGGCCTCCGCGGAGCCGTCGGTGTAGTCGAACGCCGCCCGGGGCGTGCGGCGCTTGGCGATCGCGCGCAGATCCTCCACGGTCAGCGCCGCGGCCAGCCTGCGGGTGCGGGCATTCAACTCGGGCTTCTTGAACTGCATCAGCGGAGCCAGGTCGGCGACCTTGGGGATGCGACGTTTCATGACGGGACCTTTCCTGCCCCGACCGTACGCGGGATGCGGGTGCGCCGGGTGCGGGGTGTGTACTGCTGGGGTGGGAACCTGGTGGCAACGATATGACGCAGCGCCTCGAGATCGCCATCGACCAGGTGGTGGGCACGGGCGCTGATCAGCACGTTGCCCAGTGCGGTGGCCTCGACAGGGCCGGCCAGCACCGGCAACCCGGCGCGATCGGCGGTCAGCTGGCACAGCAGTCTGTTCTGCGATCCGCCGCCGACGATGTGCACGGTGCGCACCGGTGTGCCGGATAGTTCAGCGGCCCGACCGACCCCGTCGGCGAACGCCGCGGCCAGGCTTTCCACGATGGCCCGGACCACCTCGGGCCGGGTCATCGGGACCTGCAGGCCGCGTTCGTCGTACCAGTCGCGTATCCGGCCGGGCATGTCGCCCGGGGCCAGGAAGCGTGGGTCTGCGGTGTCGAAGACGTCGAAGGTGGAGCGCACCTCACCGGCTTGCGTCAGCAGTTCGGACAGGTCGGCACGGTAGCCCTCACGCTGGTACTGCCGGACGGTTTCGCTGAGCAGCCAGAGACCCATCACGTTGTGCAGGTAGCGGATCCGGCCGTCGGCGCCGACCTCGTTGGTGAAGTTCGCCTGCCGCCCGGCCTCGGTGATCACCGGAGCGGCAATCTCCACACCGACCAAACCCCAGGTACCGCAGGAGATGTAGGCCGCGCTGGCGGAATCCATCGGCACCGCGACGACCGCCGAGGCGGTGTCATGCGAGGCGACCGTGGTGACCGTGGTGGCCGGTGTCAGGCCGAGGGGCTCGGACACCTCGCTGAGCAGCGGGCCCAGTTCGTAGCCGGGTTCGACCAGGCCGGGGAACAGATCCGGGCGCAGGCCCAGCCGGGCGGCCAGCTCGTCGTCCCACTCACCCGTGGTGCGCAGTAGGCCGGTTGTCGAGGCGTTCGTGCGTTCGGTCACCTGGCGGCCGGTGAGCCAGTACCCGATGAGATCCGGGATCAGCAGGGCGCGATCCGCGAGATCGATCTGACCGCGGGCCTTTTCGGCCGCCAGCTGATAGATGGTGGTGAACGGGAGGAATTGCAGACCGTTGCGGCCGTACAACTCGGCGGGGTCGATCTTGCGGTGCACTGCACGCACACCGCCGTCGGAGCGGGAATCCCGGTAGTGGTAGGGCAACGAGGCCAGTGCCCCGCCACGCAGCAGACCGTAGTCGACGGCCCACGAATCGACACCCACGGTGACCAGGTTGTCCGACCGCCGGCCCGCCTCGGCCAGCCCGGCGCAGGCCTCCCGGAACAGCCCCGGGACGTCCCAGTGCAGCGCGGCGCGATGGCCGTTCCACAGCTGCACCGGATCGTTGGCGAAGCGGGCGACCTGTTCCAGCTCCAGCCGGCCCGGCCCGATGTCGGCGAGCATCACCCGGCCGCTGGTCGCGCCCAGGTCGACGGCGGCGACCTGACCGGACTTCATCACCTGAGGAAGGCTGCGGCGACACCGGCGTCGACCGGTACGTGCAGCCCCGTGGTGTGCGAGAAATCGCTGGTGCACAACGCGAATGCGGCATTGGCGATGTTCTCCGGCAACACTTCGCGTTTGAGCAGGGTGCGCTGGGCGTAGTACGCGCCGAGCTCTTCCTCGGGCACCCCGTACACCGCGGCGCGCTTGGCGCCCCAGCCGCCGGCGAAGATCCCGGAACCGCGCACCACACCGTCGGGGTTGATGCCGTTGACCTTCACCCCGTGCTCGCCGAGTTCGGCGGCGAGCAGCCGAACCTGGTGGGCCTGATCTGCTTTGGTGGCCGAGTAGGCGATGTTGTTCGGTCCGGCGAACACCGAGTTCTTCGACGAGATGTAGATGATGTCCCCGCCCAGCTTCTGGTCGATCAGGGCGCGGGCGGCGGCCTTGGAGACCAGGAACGAGCCGCGGGCCATCACGTTGTGCTGCAGGTCCCAGTCGGCCGCGGTGGTGTCCAGCAACGACTTCGACAGCGACAGGCCGGCGTTGTTGACAACGATGTCGATACCGCCGAAGGCCAGCGCGCTGGCATCGATCGCGGCCTGTACCGCGGCCTCGTCGGTGACGTCCGCGGCAATGCCGATGGCGACATCGGCGTTGCCGATCTCGGCCGCCGCCTCGGCGGCTTTGTCGGCATCGAGGTCTGCGATCACCACGCAGGCGCCCTCAGCCGCCAGTCGGGTGGCGATGGCCTTGCCGATTCCGGAGGCGGCACCGGTGACCAGCGCGATGCGGGTGGCCAGTGGCTTCGGCTTGGGCATGCGGGCCAACTTGGCCTCTTCCAGGGCCCAGTACTCGATCCGGAACTTCTCCGACTCGTCGATGGGCGCGTAGCTGGAGATCGCCTCGGCGCCACGCATCACGTTGATGGCGTTGAGGTAGAACTCGCCGGCGACCCTGGCGGTCTGCTTGTCCTTGCCGTAGCTGAACATTCCGACGCCGGGGATGAGCACGATGGCCGGGTCGGCGCCGCGCATCGCGGGGCTGTCGGCGGTGGCGTAGCGCTGGTAGTAGGCCTGGTAGTCGGCGCGGTACTGCTCGTGCAGTTCGGTCAGCCGGGCTTTGCTTTCCTCGATGCCTGCGTCGGCGGGCAGGTCGAGGACCAGCGGCTTGACCTTGGTGCGCAGGAAGTGATCGGGGCAGCTGGTACCCAGCCCGGCCAGCCGGGGATGCTCGGCGGCGCCCAGGAATTCGAGTACCGGGGCCACATCGGTGAAGTGCCCGACCTGGGGGCGGTCGGCTGATGCCAGACCGCGGATGAACGGTGCCAGTGCGGCGGCCTTCGCGCGTCGCTGCGTCTCCGGCAGCGCGGCGTACCCGTCCAACGGTGCGCCGAACGGTTGCTCCGCACCGTTGGCGGAGATGTACTCCTCGGCTGCGCGGATGATCTCCAGTGAGTTGGCCTGCGCCTCATCGGAGGTCTCGCCCCACGCGGTGATGCCGTGCCCACCGAGGATGCAGCCGATCGACTGCGGGTTGGCCTTCTTGATCTCCGAGATGTCCAGGCCCAGCTGGAATCCGGGACGCCGCCACGGCACCCACGCCACCCGGTCGCCGAAGATCTTCTGGGTCAGCGCTTCTCCGTCGGCTGCGGTGGCGATGGCAATTCCGGAGTCGGGGTGCAGATGGTCGACGTGTGCGGCGTCGACGAGCCCGTGCATGGCGGTGTCGATCGACGGCGCGGCGCCGCCCTTGCCGTGCAGGCAGTAGTCGAATGCCGCGACCATCTCGTCCTCGCGGTCCACGCCGGGGTAGACGTCGACGAGGGCGCGCATGCGGTCCAACCGCAGCACGGCCAGTCCGCTCTCGGTGAGGGTGCCGAGGTCGCCGCCGGATCCCTTGACCCACAACAGGTCGACATTCTCACCGGTCACCGGGTCGGTATCGGTGCCCTTGGCCGAGGTGTTGCCGCCGGCGTAGTTGGTGTTCTTCGGGTCCGAGCCGAGCGCGTTGGAGCGTGCGATCAGTTCGGCGACTGTGGTGTTGTTGGCCATACCTATGCTCCCCACGAGGATTGGGTTCCGCCGACGCGGGCGGCGTTGATGGTGTCCTGGTATCCGCTGTCGCGGAACGCGGCCATCGGGTCGGCCGGGAGACCCTGGGCGGCGCGGCGTTCGGCGAGCATGGGACGGACGTCGGTGTAGAAGGCGTCCATGAAGATCTCGTTGGCGCCCAACACATCCCCAGATTCCTGCGCGGTGGTCAGTGCCTCGGTGTCCACCAACCCTGCGCGTGCCGTCATCTCCTGGACGTTGAGCACCGAGCGGATCTGGCCGGGGATCTTCTCCTCGACATTGTGACACTGATCGAGCATCAGGGCCAGGTCGGAGCCGCTGTCCAAACCGCCCCCGCGGATCACCTCGAACATGATCCGGAACAGCTGGAACGGATCGGCCGCCCCCACGATCAGGTCATCGTCGGCGTAGAAGCGCGAGTTGAAGTCGAAGGAGCCGAGCTTTCCCAGCCGCAGCAGCTGAGCCACGATGAACTCGATGTTCGTACCCGGCGCATGGTGTCCGGTGTCCAGGCACACCTTGGCCCGCGCGCCGAGCGCGGTCACGTGTGCGTAGGACGTGCCCCAGTCCGGGACATCGGTGGCGTACATGGCGGGTTCGAAGAACTTGTACTCCAGCACGAGTCGCTGCTCGGCGCCGATGTGCTGGTAGATGGCAGCCAGCGATTCGGCCAGCCGGTCCTGGCGGCCGCGGATGTCGCCCTGCCCGGGGTAGTTGGTGCCATCGGCCAGCCAGATCTTCAGATCGCGGGATCCGGTTTCGTTCATCACCTCGATGCAGGCCAGGTGATGGTCGATGGCCTTCTGCCGCACCGCCTTGTCGGTGTGGGTGAGGCTGCCGAACTTGTAGGCGTCGTCCTGGAAGGTGTTGGAGTTGATGGTGCCCAGCCGAACCCCGAGGTCCTCCGCGTAGCGCCCGAGAGCGGCGTAGTTCTCGACGGTGTCCCACGGAATATGCAGGGCGACAGCCGGTGCCAGCCCGGTGAGCCGGTGCACGGTGGCGGCGTCGGCGAGCTTCTCCTCGATGGTGCGCGGCGTGCCGGGGGTGCCGAACACCTTGAAGCGGGTGCCGGAGTTCCCGAATGCCCAGGAGGGCAGTTCGATGGCGAGATTGTCCAGTGCGGTATTCATCTGCGGATTCCTCAGACTGCGGTGTAGGGGGCTTGTGCCGGTGCGCTGACCGGTGCGCCGTAGCGCTCGGATTCGATCTGCTGCAACGACTTACCCTGCGTGCGGGGCGCCCAGACAGCGCCGATGATCAGGGCGACGGTGAGCAGTCCGACCAGCAGGATGCCCACGGTGGTCAGGCCGGTCGCAGCGAGCATGGTGGGGAAGAAGTAGCTGAGCAGACCGGTGGCGGTGCGCACCACGAAGAACATGATGCCCTGGGCGCTGGCCCGGTACGGGGTGGCGAACAGCTCGCTGGCCCACAGGCTGTAGAAGGCCTGGCAACCGATGCCTGCCGAGATGCCCCACAGCACAGCGAAGATCAGCATCGTGGAAATACCGCTGTCGGTGAAGGCGACCAGCACGATCCAGCCGACGATGCCCAGTGCGGCACCGAAGATGTAGAGGGCGCGCTGGGAGACCCTGTCGGCGTAGCGCATGAAGCCGAAGTAGGTGGCCGCCACCGTGCACCCCCACACCAGCACCTGCAGCAGGTTCTGCTGCACGGGGCTGTGCAGACCGGCGGTGTCATAGACGCGGGGCATGAAGATGCCTGCCTGGCCTGCCACGGTGTTCCAGAACAGGTAGATGCCACCGAGGAACAGCAGGGCGGTGATGTTCACCTTGCGGGAGAACAGGCCGCGCACACCACGTGCGCCGACCGAGGACTGCAGCTCGCGGCTTTCGTCGACGGCTTCCTCTTTCCAGATCTGCGACTCCTGCAGGCCCTGCCGGATCCACCAGACGACGGCGGCGACCACGAACAGGTGCACGAAGATGATGCGCGACCCGAGCAGTTCCAGCGGCGCCAGCGCCGCGGCGAGCGCGAAGCCGATGAACGGCCCGACCGACCAGGCGAGCTGGGCGGTGCCCACATGCTTGGCGCGCTCACCCGACGGCGCCTGCTCGGCGATATAGGTCCACGAGGCGGGCACCCCGGCGCCGACGGCGATACCGGTGATGATGAAGGCCGCCAGCAGCATGGTGAAGTTCATCGCGAAGGCGGCCAGCAGCACGCCCGCCATGTACACCAGCAGGTCGTAGGTGTAGATCGCCTTGCGCCCGAAGCGGTCACACAGCGGCCCGCCGATCGCGGCGCCGATGGCCGCGCCGAAAGCGTTGGCACTCAGGGCGGCCAGCAGGCCGACGGCGAAATTGCTGATGCCGAATTCGGCCTGCCAGAACCCGAGGCTGGTGGCGATCGCGATGATCGATCCGGCCTCGATGTAGTTCGACATGGCGACCGAGATTGTCGCCCGCCAGCCAGTGGTGGAGCGCGCTCCGATTTTCATGGGTGTCCTAGGTGTGTGCAGAGGTGGGGGTGATCAAGCGAGGTGGAAGTATTCGGTGAGCAGCTCGAGGCTGCTGTCGGGGTGGGCCTCGGTGCGGAAGTACTGAGCCATCTGCTCCTGCCACTTGTCGTTGATCGCGGTCCGGCTCATCTCGGCGGTGGCGCGGGCGAAATCATCGGTCTCCAGGTAACCCACCACCATGCCCTCGTCGGGGCGCAGGAACAACGAGTAGTTGTGCCAGCCGGCGGTACGCAGTGCGTCGAGCATCTCGGGCCAGACCTCGGTGTGCGCCTCGAGATAGTCGTCGACGCGGTCGGGCTTCAGGTGCATCACAAAGCACACGCGTCGGATGTCGTCCATTCGCCACTCCCTGATTGAAACGTTTCAATTTGTGATTGGGGCAACAATAGGACGTGACCGCCGACACGTCAAGCGCCCTCGTGCGCCGCCGTTCAGGTCCAGTTCAGGCCCTTGTCGAGAGCCGGGTCACCAGCTCGGGCTGGAACAGCACGTGACGGGGATGGCGGCCTGCATTCTCGGTCGCCTTGATCAGTAGATCGATTGCGGTGCTGCCGATTTCGATGCTGGGCTGGCGCACCGAGGTCAACGGGACGACCGCGGAACGGGCGAACTCGATATCGTCGTAACCCACCAGCGCGATGTGCCCGGGCACCGTCACATCGCCCATCAGGGCCAATGCCTGCAGCACACCGATGGCCACCAGATCGTTGGCGCAGAAGATGCCATCGGGCCGGTGCGGTGCGGGACGGTCGCGGATCTGCTCGCCGACGGCGCGGCCGGCCAGCACTGTCAGCGCCGGTGTCGTGATGACCTCCAGTTCGGCATCCGGTACCCGTTGCAAGGCGTTGCGGGCGCCCTGCAGACGGTCGCGGACCTGGCGCAGCTCGGGTGGGCCGCCGACGAAGGCGATCCGGCGTCGTCCGATCCCCGTCAGGTGCTCCACGGCCAGCGTGCCGCCGGCCACGTCGTCGACCGCGACCGAATCGAATTCCGTTCCGGACCCGTCGCGGTCGACCAACACGACGGGAGTGCCGCGCCGGCGCAGCACCTCGAGGCGGTCGAAGTCATCGCCGACCGGGGATACCAGCAGCCCGAACACCCGCTGCTCGTCGAAGGCGTCCACATAGGAGCGTTCGCGCTGCGGGTCGTCATCGGAGGTGCCCAGCAGCAGGGTCAGATTGTGTTCCAGCGCCCTGGCCCCGGCACCGCGGGCGATATCGGTGAAGAACGGGTTGCCCACGTCCAGTACGACCAGGCCGACGCTGCGGGAGCGGCCCGCCTTGAGCTGGCGGGCGGCGTCGTTGCGGACGAACCCGAGTTCGTCGATGGCGGCCTGCACCCGGGCCACGGTGGACGGGGACACCTTGTCGGGCGAATTGAGCACGTTGGACACCGTGCCGACGGACACGGCCGCCGCCGCGGCGACCTCCCGGATGCTCACCATGCGCGGTCGATCGCGTGGGCACGGACCGCGGGGGCGATCCAGGAATTCAAAAACGTCCGCAGGTCACGGCCGGTGCGTGCCGGCCGGCCCGGATCCAGGATGAACGACTGCAGGGTCCGCAGCATGAACTCGACCAGCTCGTCGAGTTTGTCCCCGGCGAAACCCGCTGCCGCCCAATCGACATCGAAGCGTTCCAGGATCGACCGGCCGAAGCCGATCGCCACATCCGAGGTCACCCCTGCGGTGAAGGCGCTGGCCTTGCCGGGTTGTAGGACCAGGCTCAGGTACCTGTCGTGCGGAAGTTGCTCGAACGTGTAGGCCAGGCCTTCGATCACCGCCTCCGTCGGGTCGGTGATCGAACCCAGCTGATCGGCCAGTCGATCGAGAAACGCCGCCACCGAGGACACGGCAGTAGCGGCGAGCAGGGCCTCCTGGGTGGGGAAGTAGCGGTAGACGGTCTGCCGGGTGACCCCGAGGGTCTGTGCCACCTCGGACACGCTCACCGTGCCGTGGGTGTCGATCGCCGTGCGGGTGGTCGCGATGATCCGGTTCACCGCGTCGTCGTCGTCGACCGGGATGTCACCCGACCAGCCATGCCTGCGCATGAGTCGATCGTCGCATGATCTACGCGGAAGGCTTGACAATACAATCAACAGTAAATGTATGGTCTGGATATGATCCCCAGCCCACCGAAGAGCACCGACGAAGAGCTGACCCGCCGCGCGCTGCGCCATGCCCTCGCCGGTACCACCGATATGGCCGACCGCGAACTGAAAGTGCCGCTGCACTATTACCGCGATCCGAAGATCACCGAAATCGAGGAATCCCAGATCCTGCGCAGGGTGCCGCTGGCCATCGTGCCGTCGGCGCAGATCCCCGGGCGCAACGACTATGTGGTGCGCACCGTCCTCGGCGATTCGTTGTTGGTCACCCGGGACCGCACCGGCAAGAGCCACGTCCTGCTGAACTACTGCCGCCACCGGGGTGCCATGCCGGCCTGCGGTGCCGGCAACGCCGCCAGATTCGTGTGTCCGTACCACGCGTGGACATACAAGAACACCGGAGAACTCTTCATGGTGCCCGGCAAGGCGGGCTTCGACTCGATGGACGTCAAGGACTACGGCCTGGTCGAACTGCCGTCGGAGGAACGCTACGGATTCATCTGGGCGGTGCTCACCGCGGACGCCGGCATCGATCTGGATTCCCATCTGGGGCCACTGAAAGATGAACTCGCACTGTGGGACTACCGCTCCTACGGCTATCACACCGAACGCGAATTCTCGTCAGAGGTGTCCTGGAAGGGGGCGCTGGAGGCGTTCGCCGAGGGCTACCACTTCCCGTTCGTGCACGGCGAGAGTCTGATCGGGCAGAACACCCTGCCCAACACGGGTGTCTACGATGAGTTCGGCAAGCACCACCGCATCGGATTCCCGTTCACCTGGATCAAGAACCTCGCCCCCGGGGCGACGGGTGAGACAGGGGGTGACCCGTCCGCGACCTTCGATCCATCGGCCAACATGGGCGTCATCTACTGGGTGTATCCCAATCTCATCCTCGCCAACAGTCCTGTCGGCGTGGAGATCATCGACATGCTGCCCGAGGGGGACCCGACCCGCTGCACCGTCCGGCACAGCTGGATGGGGCGCATTCCGGCGACCGATGACGATATGCGCGCGCTCTACGACACCGTCTACGAGGGTGTGCACGCTGCGGTGCGCGATGAGGATTTCGCGATGCTGCCGCAGTGCGGACAGGGCGTCCGGCACGGTCAGCATGACCATATGATCATCGGTCGCAACGAAATCGGAGTGCAGCACATGATCAAGGTCTTCGCGCAGGAGCTCGGCGTGGCGCTGGGGTAGCCGCGGCGGCGGCCGCCATCAGGGTGTCTGCCAGCCGGGTGCCCGCAGGCGTCATCCGCGCCGCCGGCGGTGAGGCCAGATACACCTGCCAGGTGACCTGTTGCGCCAACGGATGTGTCTGCAGATCGGGGAACCGGTCGGCCTCCGATGCCGGCATGAAGGTGGTGCCCAGGCCGTTGCGGACCAGCTCGGCGATCGCCGCGAACCCGGCGGGCACCTCGTACGGGGTGCGCGATTGCACACCGGCGGAGTGGAACGCGTCGTCCATCAGGCGCCGCAGGCCGAAGTTCGGCGGGAAGCCGACCAGCTCGGCATCCGCAAGATCCGCGAGATCGATCGCACCGCCCGCGATCTGCGCCTCCGCCCGGCGGCAGACGTAGACCATCGGCTCCTCGAACAGCAGGCGCATGTTCAGACTCGGTGGAAAGCGCTCCGGTACCGACACCAGTGCCAGGTCCAGTGAGCCCTCGGTGAGCGCAGACAAGTAGGCCGACGCGCCACTCTGGCTCAGGTGCAGTCGGAGTCGGACATGCGGATGGTCGCGATGGAACTGCCCGAGAGCGGCCGCGACATCCAGCGGACCGAAAGCGATCAGCGAACCGAATTCGACGGTACCCGAGAGGGTTCCGCGGAACTCCTGCACCGACTCCGCGGCGGACCTGGCCGTGTTCAGTACCTCCAGGGCGTGACTGCGGAACCGTTCGCCGGCAGCGGTCAGGCTGATCTGCTGGCGGGACCGGTCGAACAGCTGCACATCGAGTTCGCGCTCGAGCTTGGCCACCGAGGCCGACAGTGCGGACTGCACGACGTGGGCGCGGGTCGCGGCGCGGGAGAAGCTCATCTCGGCGGCCACCGCGACGAAGTGCTCGAGCTGGCGTAACTCCATCTCGTCAGCCTATCGACAGCAGTGATGACACGTATCGAAAGCAATCGTTGGACTTGATCGGTCTCAGGGGGTGTGATGAGCGGGTGGATATCAGCAGACGGAATTTCGCCCGCATCACCACCGCGGCGGCGGGTGCGTTGACACTCGCGGCGTGCACGACCGCGCCGCAGGCCACCGGAGCACCCGCGCCGGCACCTCCCGCGCCTGCGCACACCCTCGGCCCGGTGAAGCAGATCAAGGCCGGCCTGCTCGACGTCGGCTATGTCGAGGCCGGCCCGGCGGGCGGGCGGCCGGTCATCCTGCTGCACGGCTGGCCCTATGACATCCACAGTTACGCCGATGTCACCGCTGACCTTGCGGCCCAGGGCTTTCGGGTGATCGTGCCGTTCACCCGCGGGTTCGGATCCACCCGGTTCCTGTCCGGTGGCACCGTCCGCAACGGGCAACAGGCGGCGATCGGCCACGATGTGATCGATCTGATGGACGCACTGAACATCCCCAGCGCCATCCTCGGCGGGTATGACTGGGGTGGCCGGACAGCCAATGTGGTTGCCGCACTGTGGCCGCAACGCGTGAGCGGGCTGGTGGCGGTCAGTGGCTACATCGTCGTCAACCTCGCGGCGAACCTGGAACCGTTGTCGCCGCAGGCCGAGTACGGCTGGTGGTACCAGTACTACTTCGCCACTCCGCGAGGTGAACTCGGCTACCGGCGCAACACCAAGGACTTCAACCGGCTCATCTGGCAGAACGCCTCACCGCTGTGGCAGTTCGCGGACTCCACCTACGACCTGAGCGCCGCGTCCTTCGACAACCCCGACCACGCCGAGATCGTCGTGCACAACTACCGGTGGCGGCAGAGCCTGGCGCCGGGTGAAGCCCGCTACGACGCCGACGAACAGCGGCTCGCCGGCCGCCCCACCATCGCCGCGCCCACCATCACCGTCAGCAGCGATTTCGACGGCCCGGCCAAGGACGGCACCGGTTACCGCAAGCAGTACACCGGGCCGTACGAGCACCGGGTCCTCGACGGCATCGGGCACAATGTGCCTCAGGAGGCGCCCGCCGACTTCACCGCCGCGGTGGTCGATGTCAGCCGGATGTGACCAGAGTTTGTTGTCGTACCCCTCTGCGATAATCGTGATATGTCGCCTCCCGCAAACGTTTACGCCGAACACGTGCCTCCGGTGCGGCGTATCGAGGTGTTGTTCGATGAGATGGCGGAGTTGACCGGGCAGCGCAATGCGATCGATGGCCGGTTGGTGGAGATCGTTGCCGAGATCGACGGCAGAGGCACGGATGACGGCAACTCCTTGTGGGGGGCCACCGGATGCCGATCGATCGAAGCGCTGGTGGCGTGGAAGGCCGGGGTCAGCCCGCGCCGGGCCGAAGCCATGGTCGCCGTCGCACATCGCATCGACGAACTTCCCCGCTGCACCCAGGGCTTGCGGGAAGGCCGGGTCTCCTTGGATCAGATCGGGGTGATCGCTGAAGGCGGTGGCGAGGGCTGCGATGAGCATTACGCGGAGTTGGTGAAGGTCGCCACGGTCAGCCAGCTGCGGACCGCGGTCAAGCAGGAACCCCGGCCTGAGCCCGAGTCCAAACCCGAACCCAGGCGCAAGATCACCACCATCGAGGGCGACGATTCCACGACGTGGCGGATCACCCTGCCCAAGGTGGAGGCCGCGAAGTTCGAGGCCGGCCTGCAGTCACACCGCGATGCGTTGGTCGCGGACTGGAAACGCGACCACGACACGCACGACAGCATCGACCCCGAGNAGGCCGCGAAGTTCGAGGCCGGCCTGCAGTCACACCGCGATGCGTTGGTCGCGGACTGGAAACGCGACCACGACACGCACGACAGCATCGACCCCGAGGACGGCAGTAAACGCCAGTACGACGACGAGCCAAAGATCTCCGAGCAGGCACCGCCGTTCCCCGACGGGGTGGATGCGTTCATGAGCCTGGTTGAGGCCGGCTGGGACACCGAAGTGCAGCGGCGCCCGCACGGGCAGCACACCACGGTGGTGGTGCATGTCGATGTCGAGAAGCCTGTGGCGTCACTGCATCTGGGTCCTGCGCTGACAGCAGACGATCGGCGATATCTGCTCTGTGATGCGACGTGTGAGGTGTGGTNGTGGCGTCACTGCATCTGGGTCCTGCGCTGACAGCAGACGATCGGCGATATCTGCTCTGTGATGCGACGTGTGAGGTGTGGTTCGAACGCCACGGCCGCCCCATCGGGGTGGGCCGGGCGACCAGAACGATCAGCCGCCGGCTGCGCCGCGCCCTGGAGCACCGCGACCAGACCTGCGTTGTCCCGGGTTGCGGGGCCACCCGAGGTCTGCATGCCCATCACCTGGTGCACTGGGAGAACGGCGGGGCGACCGAGCTGTCCAACCTGGTCCTGCTCTGCCCGTTCCACCACCGGATGCACCACAAAGGCGGCATCACCCTCACTGGACCCGCCGAGAACCTGAAAGTCACCGACAGCGACGGTGAAACCCTCATCAACGCGTCGCTGGCCCGGCCACCGACGGTACCGCCACCCGACGTAGCACCGTGCCCGGGACCGCTCGGGGAACGCGCGCAATGGTGGTGGTACACACCCTTCGCGCCACCACCGCCGACGACCAACTAGGCGCCGGTTACTCCAACACGAAAACCGGGATCTGCCGGTCGGTCTTGGTCTGGTACTCCGCGTACGGCGGGTAGGCGTCAACAGCGAGCTTCCACCAGTGTTCGCGCTCGGCGCCCTCGATCTCGCGGGCGGTCAGCTCCACGACCTTGTCGCCGTCCTGGGCGGTGACCTGCGGGTGGGCCTTCACGTTGTGGTACCAGGACGGGTGCTGTGGATCGCCGCCCTTGGAGGCGACCATGGCGTACTTGCCGTTCTCCTCGACGCGCATCAGTGGCACATAGCGCTTCTTCCCGGACTTGGCGCCGGTGGTGGTGAACAGCACGACCGGGCGGTCCAGGACCTCGACCCCGTCGGTGGTGCCGTTCTCGATGATGCGTTTGGTCTGTTCGCGTACCCAGTCGGTGGGGCTCAGCTCGGGGTTGTCAGTCATAGGGCCAATAACAGCACGCCCGGCGCCGGCTATTCCACATCTTGACCGGATCTGAGACCCTCGCCGGGTGACTGCACGCGGTGATGTCTTCATATCTGTGCCCGAGCTCGTCCAGCGGCTGGACGCCGGCGACCCGACGACCATCCTGGATGTCCGGTGGCAACTGGGTGCGCCCGACGGGCGTGACGCGTACGAAGCCGGGCACCTACCCGGAGCGGTGTACGTCGCACTGGAGGAGGAACTCAGCGATCACGGCGTGGCCGATCGCGGTAGGCATCCGCTGCCGTCCGGCACGGATCTGCAGGAGGCCGCCCGGCGGTGGGGTGTGCGCCGCGGGGTGCCGGTGGTGGTCTATGACGACTGGAACCGTGCGGGGTCGGCCCGCGCCTGGTGGGTGCTGCGCGCCGCGGGCATCGATGATGTGCGCATCCTCGACGGCGGGCTGGCGAGGTGGCGGGCTGCCGGGGGTGCGGTGCAGACCGGGTCGTCGACACCGCCACCCGGGGACATCGTCGTCGAACACGATGATCTGTACGCAGGCGCACTGCCGACACTGACCGCCGAGGAAGCCGCCGAACATCCGAACCTGCTCGACGCCCGCGCGCCGGAGCGGTTTCGCGGCGAGGTCGAGCCTGTCGATCCGGTGGCCGGCCACATCCCCGGCGCCAAGAACCTGCCCAGCACGTCGGTACTGACCGACGATGGGACCCTGCTGTCCGAGGATGAGCTGGCGGCGCTGGCCTGGTCGTTCGGCGGTTCCGAGCAGGTCGGGGTGTACTGCGGCTCGGGTGTCACCGCCGCTTTTCTGGTGGCCGCCCTGTCGGCGGCCGGAGTGGACGCGGCGCTGTTCCCCGGCTCGTGGTCGCAGTGGAGTGCGCAGGACGGACCGGTCCAGACCGGTGATCAGTGATGGGCGATCATCTTGACCGCCACCACCGCGGCACCCGCACCGGCGAGCAGTAGCACGGCCATTGCCTGCTGCCACCAGACCAGCCCCGCCCGGTGCACCGCCGCGAAGGCGATGAGCCCCATCTCCGCGACCAGGAACCACATGGCGATCCACACCGCGGTGGGGGTGTCCAGTACGCCAAAACCGGCCAGCGCCAAGATCAATGCGGGCGCCGCCGCAGCCTGCAGGATCTGACCGGAGGATGCCAGCATCGCCCAGGCCGCCCGACCCCGCGGCGCCTTTCCCTCCACGCTGAGCCGGGCGATGAATTCGGCCAGCAGCGCCGCCGCCCACAGCCCGCCCGCGGCGACCGCGACGTCGATCACCCGGAACCAGGCGTTGGTGTCGATATTCGTGTAGCGGGCCAGTGCCGCGAGGGTGGCCAGACACGAGATCGCGCCGTACATCCGCTCCCGCAACGCGGCCACCACATGTTCGACCTCCGGGCCGTCCTGCACCGTGGGCGGCCTCACGTCAGCCGCTCCAGCAGGAAGGTGCCGATCTCGCGGATCGAGGTGTCCATGATCTCGCGGTTTCCCTGAGTGTTGAAGGCGTGATCGACCGGGTAGGCGGTGTGGGTGACATCGACGCCGCCCTCCCGCAGCCGGCCGGCGATCTCCACCATCTCCGGGCCCAGGGTGTCGAGGTCACCGGTCTGGATCAGGGTGGGCGGCATCTTCTTCGGCAGGTCGGTGTCGTGGTACGGCGATGCGACCGGACTGTCGTGACTGGCCGGGTCCACGAAATAGAGGCGGGCCGAAAGCTTCTGCAGTGTCGGAGAAATCGCCGCGTTGGCCTTGGGCGACGTGCGGTCGGTGCGCGTGCAGTCCGCGACCGCGTAGGACAGCACCGCCGCGCGCAGTGTGATCGCGGTGTCGTGCGCGTACTGCGCGAGGTTCATGCTGAGCTTGGCGCCGGCGCTGGCCCCACCGACACTGACCCGCTCGGCATCCCAGCCCTGCTGGTCGGCATGATCGAGCGCCCACTGCAGCACATCGATGCACTCCTCTTCTGCCACAGGGAATGTCACCTGCGGGGCAGCGTGATAGTCGATCGCGAGCACCACACAGCCGATATCGGAGGCCAGGTAGCGACAGATGTGGGCGTCCTCGTGGGTGTTGCGCAGCACGAAGCCGCCGCCGTGGATGTCGATGTGCAGCGGCGGGCGGCGGGTGGCGGTGCCGCTCAGCGGCGACGCGGGATGCGGCCGGTAGACGAAACAGCGGACCGGCCCGTGCCGGGTGGGCACCCGCACCACGGCGGGCGGGTCGAGACGGTGCGCCGGTCTGGGGATGTTGGGTGGCCGGAACACCAGCGGAGCGGCCTGCTGCGCCAGGTACGCCAGCGCGTACTCCAGCGGCGCGATCCGGGGGTTCGACATGGCTGACACGCTACCGTGGGCTATCGCCGGTCCCTACGGAATCGGCCGCACCGTCAGCATCTGCGATGACGCCCCGATCGGCCCGCTGTCGTCGTGAATGATGCTGTGGGTCAAGCCGAGTCCGTCGGCGCTGAACGACACGGTGGTGTCGAAACCCAGCCAGTCGCCGCGCGGCTCGGCGAACAGGTGTGCGGTCAGGTCGATATTGGGAAAGCTCACCTCGGTGGGCTCGGCGCGCACGGCCAGCCCGTTGGCGATGTCGAGCAGTCCGATGGCCCGGGCCGATGGACTGACCGGTTCACCGGCGACCAGCCCGGTATCGGTGCGCACCCACGCGCAGGAGCGGCCCGGCGCGTGCGCGAGGCGGCGCACCTCGGCCGATGCGATGAACCCACCCGGCCATACCCCCGACATGTCCCAGGACGGCATCTCGCCGGCGCCGGGGATCGACGGCAGCGCCGAGCCCACCAGATGTGCGGTCGGGAACCGCTGCATCAGCCAGGCGCGCAGCACCAGCACCGCGCGGCCGCCGTGGCTCATCGTCGCCTCGACGAGTTCGATGCTGCGGCCCGGTCGTAGCACCCGGACCGCCACCTCGACCGCCGCGACGGGCACCGTGCCCAGGATGTCGTAGGACAACCGGGTCAGCGGTAACCGGTCGTCACGACGGCGGTCACGGTCACGCTCGATCACGTGCGCGAGGAGTCCGAGGGATGGCGCGATGTGCTGCTCGGAGGGGCTCCAGGCACCCAGGGTGTATTCGGTGGCCCGGAAGCTCGAATCGCCGAGACGTTCGAAGTAGTGCATTGTGACCAAACGTTACAGCCCAGAATCGCGTCGATCGGATAGCTGGTGTCGCCACCTCGGTTCGGCCATCGTGGCGCGGTGAGCAAGCAGATCATCTTGAACGCGTTCGACATGAACTGCGTGGCCCATATCGTCGCCGGCACGTGGCGCCATCCCGAATCGCAGGCGGCCCGGTACAAAGACCTGGAGTACTGGACCGATCTGGCCAAGCTGCTGGAACGCGGGTTGTTCGACGGGCTGTTCATCGCCGATGTGCTGGGCATCTACGACGTGTACGGCGGCGGTCCGGAGGCGGCCCTGCGGGCCGGAACCCAAGTGCCGGTCAATGATCCGATGCTTCTCGTGTCGGCGATGGCGGCGGCCACCCGGCATCTCGGATTCGGTATCACCGCGGCAACGTCTTTCGAGCACCCGTACTCGTTCGCCCGCAGGATGTCCACGCTCGATCACCTCACCAAGGGCCGGATCGGTTGGAACGTGGTCACCGGCTACCTGGAGAGCGCGGCCCGCAACCACGGCCTGGACACCATCACCCCGCACGCCGATCGCTATGACATCGCCGACGAGTACACCGAGGTGCTCTACAAGCTGTGGGAGGGGTCCTGGGAGGACGACGCGGTAGGCACCGCCCCCGACCGCGCCCACTACGCCGATCCCGCGAAGGTGCACGCCATCGAGCATGACGGCAGGCACTTCCGGGTGCCGGGCATCCACCTCTGCGAACCCTCGCTGCAGCGCACCCCGGTGCTGTATCAGGCCGGCGCTTCCCACCGCGGCCGCGCGTTCGGCGCCGAGAACGCCGAGGTGATCTTCATCGGCGCACCGACCAAGGACGTTCTGCGCGAAGCGGTCGCCGACATCCGCACCCGCGCCTCCGATGCGGGCCGCGACCCGTACGACGTCAAAATTGTCAACGGCCATGTGGCGGTGACGGGCGCGACCGAGGCTGCCGCCAAGGCGCGCTACGAGGATTTCCGCAGGTACACCGATCCGGAAGGGGCCCTGGCGCTCTGGTCGGGCTGGCTGGGCAGCGATCTGTCGAAATTCGATCTCGATGACCCAGTGGCGGTCACCGACAACGAATACCTGAAATCGTCGGTGCAGATGTTCGGGCAGGGCCAGTGGACGCTGCGTGATTTCATCGACGCCCACGCCATCGACGCCGAGGGTGGTTTCACTGTCGGCTCGGGCACCCAGGTCGCCGATGACCTGCAGTCCTGGGTTGAGGACACCGACGTGGACGGATTCAACATCACCAACGTCATCACCCCCGGATCGTTCGCCGACTTCATCGACCATGTGATCCCCGAACTGCAGCGACGTGGGGTCTACAAGACGCAGTACACCGAAGGCACCCTGCGGCACAAGCTGTTCGGGCGTGGAGCCCGCCTACCCCAAACCCATCGTGCGGCGGGGTACCGCCGCGTCACCCAGGAGGCAACCCGATGACATCGACCGCGATCGAACCGCTGACCCACGGTTCCGCACGCCTGGCCGCGCTGCTGGCCGAGATCGGCGAAGGCGCGTTGGAGCGTGAACGCGCCAACGACCGCCCATTCGCGGTCATCGACCGGATCCGCGAGGAACGCCTCGGTGCGCTGCGGGTGCCGGTGGCAGACGGCGGAGGCGGCGCCAGCCTGCGCGAACTGTTCGCCACCGTCATCGCGCTGGCGGCCGCCGATGTCAACGTCGCGCACATCCTGCGCGGGCATTTCGCCCATGTGGAGGAACGGTTGCGCCTCTCCGGCGACGACCGGCAGCGGGCGATCGATCTGGCGTTGTCCGGTGCCATCGTGGGTAACGCCTCGACCGAACTCGGCTCCGAGCCCGCCGGCGGTTTCGTCTGGCAGACCAAGCTCACCAAGGACGGAGATGCCTACCGGCTCAACGGAAAGAAGTTCTTCACCACCGGCACGTTGTACGCCGACTACGCCGAGGTGCTGGCCAGCGACCCGGACGACGCCTCGGTCATCGCGTTGGTGCCCACCGACCGCGACGGGGTAACCGTACTCGACGACTGGGACGGCTTCGGTCAGCGGGCCACCGGCACCGGCACCGCGATCTTCGAGAACGTCGCGGTCTCCGCCGACGAGCTGCTGCAGTTCTCCCCGCCGGAAACCGATGCCGAGCGGCCGCCGCTGTACCACTCGGGCGCGTTCTTCCAGCTGTATGTGACGGCACTGGAAGTCGGTGTGCTGCATGCGCTTCGCGCTGACGCCGTCGCGCACGTGCATCAGCGGGCCCGCAGCTTCACCTGGGCCCCCAACCCGTCGGCGCCGGATGACCCCCTGCTGCAGCGCGAGATCGGGGAGATCGCCGCCGCAGCCTATGTCGGGGAGGCCACCGTGCTGGCCGCCGCCGACGCGCTGGCCATCGCCTATGCGGCCGACATCAGCAAGACCGACCCGAATCTGGAGCTCGCGCACGAGGCTTCGCTGCAGGCCGCGGCGGCCAAGGTGGTCATCGATCAGCTCGCGCAGAAGGCCGCATCGCAGATCTTCGATGTCGGTGGCGCCTCGGTGGTGCGGCAGTCCCACCTGCTGGACCGGCACTGGCGCAACATCCGGACCCTGGCCTCACACAACCCGACGTCCTACAAGGCCCAGGCGATCGGCGCGCTGTACACCCGCGGCACCAAACTCCCCGGCAGCGGCTACTTCTGACCCGCGATTTGTGGAGTCGCCGTCGGAACCATTCCGACCGCGGCTCCACAAATCACGAGAAAGCGCCGCGGTCTTCACCATGGCGTCGCAGCGCAAGCTCATCGTCAAATAGCCGCCTAGAATCGGGGCATGGCCCGTAACTATGCGACTGCTGACTCGGTCTCCCTCGAAGAACTGCTGGCGTTTGTCCGCCCTCGTCACGCAATGGTGCTGACCACCTTCCGCGCCGACGGGTCGCTGCAGAGTTCCCCGGTCACAGGTGGGGTGGACGAGCAGGGCCGCATCGTCATCGCCAGTTATCCGCAGCGCGCCAAATCGGTGAACATCGGGCGCACCCCGCGGGCCAGCGTGACCGTGCTGTCCGAGGAGTTCAATGGCCCGTACGTCCAGGTCGACGGCGATGCCGAACGCATCGACCTGCCCGAGGCGGTGGAGCCACTGGTCGACTATTTTCGTGCGGTGGCCGGCGAGCACTCGGACTGGGATGAGTATCGCCAGGCCATGGTCGATCAGGGAAAGTGCCTGCTGCGCATCACACCTCGACGGTGGGGACCGGTCGCCACCGGCGGCTTCCCGCCCCCGCGTTAGTTCGGGCGCCGGTACTTGCCTTTCGGGTCGAACCCGGAATTGCTTATGGCGGTGGATAATCCGGTGCCGATCGGTCCGAGGCGGTCGAACAGCCCGGTGGATCCGGTGGCGATCCCGTCGGCGCTGGTGTGGCTCAGCGCGGCGAGGCCGATGTACGGGCCGTCGGGTAACCGGCTGAGCGCCAGGGTGTAGTCGGCGTTGATGAACGCCAGCCCCGCGGTGCTGAAGTTGGTCATCGAGCTGGTGACATCGACGGCCATCGCCGCCCGGATGAACGGCGTCGGCGCTTCGCCGGCCACCAGATCACGGAACTCGCGGACCCACGCGTACCGCGGTCCCGCCTGCTGCCAAGGGAATTCCAGGCTGTTCGAGTCGGCGGTGGGTCCGTAGGCCCGGATGAACATCGGGACGGTGTCCCCGATGTTGGCGGGTTCGGCCGGTATCGGCGGGAGAGTGAGGGCGGTGCTCCAGAACTCACCGTCGGGCTGGGCGCCGCGACGCAGGTACAGCGCCGAGGCGCGGGCCACGAGGTGGCCGTCCTGGAGCATCGCGGCGTCCACGGCGCGCATCCGGCCGCCGGCGCGCACCACGGTGGCGCTGACCCGGACCGGTTCGGTGGCCACCCGGCGCAGGATCTCGACCGTAAGCCGGGCCGGGTGCAGGTCGGGGTCATCGACCTGGGCCTCGATGGCGCGGGCCAGCAGACCGCCGACGACCTGGCCGCCCAGTGTGGGCCCCCAGCCGCCGTGGGCGACGGGGTTGGGCACCAACTCGTCGCCGCGGCGGGTGAGAAACGGCGTCGCCGTGGTGCTCGTCATGTGGTTCCTTCCGAGATACTGCCGAAATCGTTACCGTTGTTGCAACGGTAACTCGTGGCGATTGCGGTGGTGGGCCGAGTCGGTGGATTAGCCTGAGCGCATGAAGCTGGACGGTCAGCAGCTGGCCGCGTTCGCCGCGGTGATCGAGCTCGGCAGCTTCGATGCTGCCGCCGAGCGGCTGCATGTCACCCCGTCGGCCGTCAGTCAGCGCATCAAGGGCCTCGAACAGCGGGTGGGTCAGGTCCTGGTGGTCCGTGAAAAGCCCTGTCGGGCAACCGCGGCCGGAATTCCGTTGCTGCGGTTGGCCGCGCAGACCGCGATCCTGGAGTCCGAGGCGCTGGCCGAGACCGCGGGCGGGTCGACCGAACGCACCCGCATCGCGATTGCGGTCAATGCCGATTCGATGGCGACCTGGTTCAACGGGGTGTTCGCTCAGCTGCCCGGCGTGCTCTTCGATATCCGGATCGAGGATCAGGACCACTCGGCGAGGCTGCTGCGCGAGGGGGCGGTGATGGGTGCGGTGACCACCGAACGCACCGCGGTGCCGGGTTGCCGCGTGCAGCCACTGGGCGTGATGCGCTACGTGCCGGTGGCCGTCGAGGAGTATGTGCGTGCGCACCTGCCCGGCGGGTTCACCGCCGCTGCTGCGGCGGCGGCACCGTCACTGGCGTGGAATCGAGATGATGCTCTGCAGGACAACCTGATCCGCAAGGTGTTCCGCAGACCGATCGCTCGCCCGGTGCACTATGTACCGACAGCCGAGGGTTTCGGGGCGGCGGTGCGGGCCGGTGTGGGGTGGGGCATGTATCCCGAGCAGCTCGTCAACGCGGACTTCGTCCAGATCGCCGACGTACATCTGGACGTGCCGTTGTACTGGCAGAGCTGGAAGATGGACAGTGTGCTGGTCGGCACCGTCGGGGCGGCCGTGCTGAGCGCGGCCGCAGCGCTGCGGCAGCGCGGCCGCTAGGCCGAGGCGCCGACCTTGCGGCGAGCGGCCTTCTCCTCGTAGAAGCGGGCCCGTTCGTCGACGGCGGCCAGGAACTGGGCGAGTTCGATGCGGGCCTGTTCGCCGTCGGGACCGAAGTCGCTGCGGTCGAAGATCTGCCAGAAGCGCAGCACCGGCTGCAGCACCTCGTCGTGGTGGATGCGCAGATCGTAGATACCGGCTTTGGCGATGAGGATGGAGTTCTCGTGAAAGTCGGTCATGCCGGCGCCGGGCATGGTGAATCCGATGACCTCATCGCGGATGGCCTGCATGGCGGCGTCCGGAGCGATCTCGAGCGCGGCCGCCATCAGGTTGCGGTAGAAGACCATGTGCAGGTTCTCGTCGGCTGCGATCCGGGCGAGCAATTGGTCGGCGATCGGGCAGCCGGAGGCCCGCCCCGTGTTGCGGTGCGAGACGCGGGTGGCGAGCTCCTGGAATGACACGTAGGCCAGCGCCGCCAGCGGTGTCTTGTCGCCCGAGTCGTATCCGGCGATGGTGTGCTCCATGCGCAGTGCCTCGAGCTTGGAGGGGTCCACGCCACGGGTCACCACCAGGTAGTCGCGCAGCGCGATGCTGTGGCGTCCCTCCTCGGCAGTCCACTGACCGACCCAGGTGCCCCAGGCACCGTCGCGTCCGAACCGGGTGGCGATCTCGCGGTGATAGGACGGCAGGTTGTCCTCGGTCAGCAGGTTGACGGTGAGCGCGGCCTTGGCGACCGGGTCCAGCGGGGAGTCCTCGGGCGCCCAGTCCTCGCCGCCGAGAAAGGCGAAGTCGCGCCCCCGGCTCCACGGGACGTAGTCGTGCGGGTCCCACGGTTTGACAGTGCTGAGGTGGCGCTCGAGGTTCTGCTCGACGATCGGTTCCAACTCGTGTAACACGCTGGTCTGATCCACCATGGCGGACTCCGTTTCCTCTGCATACAACGAAACCTACGGTACCGTAACTTACGGTACCGTAGGTTGTCGTGGTTGGAAATGGATCCGAAGATCCGGACCTGCTAGCCGATCCCGACAATCTCCTGGGCGATGGTGCTCAACCGCGACTGAGCGGCCGAAACCACGCGCTGGCGATTCTTGTGGAACTCTTCGTAGGCGATCACCACGCGGATATCCGCCGGCTCGTCCAGTTCCTTCACCGCCGCGACGGCGTCATTCACGTTGAGCTCGTCGTAGCCGGCGATGGGAAGTTCCGACGCCTCCAGGACGCCGGTGTTGCCGCGCAGGTTGTGCAGCGCATCGGCCACATCGTCGGCGCCCTCACGCCGGCTCACCTTCTCGGCCGCCGACAGCGCGGCGTCCCGGGAGGCGGACAGCGTCTTGGCGGCGATGTCGCCTGCCTGGCTGCCGCGGGCCAGCGCCTCGTCGACGGCCGGGCGGGTGGAGCGGACCGTGGTCAGCACCCGGTCGAATGCGCGGGTGGCCAGCTGCCCCGGCAGGTTGGCCAGCTTGACCGCCGCACCGGCCGCGGCCTGAATCGGCGTGCGGCGCAGCGCCGCAGGGCCGCCCAGCGCGTCCTCTGCGAGGACGGTGGTCAGCCAGATGACGGTCGCACTGTGCGCCTCGATCAGCGAGTCGGCGAGTTCCTGCACCTCGGTGTTACCGGCCGCGACGGCCAGCGACTTGAGGTAACGCGCGCGATCGACGAGCAGATGCTCCAGCGCGAGATCGCCCAGCAGCGCTTCGGCGAACGGTTCAGCCTGCTCGGTCAGTGCCTTCACCAGCGCGGCGGCGCGGCCGAGGAACGGTCCGAAGAAGGTGGGCGAACCGCCGAGCTCGCGGATGGTCGCCTCGATCAGCGCGGCGCGGGTGCGGGCGTTCTCGGCATTCTTGGTCAGCTCCTCGTGCACCGCATCGGTGCGCGCCTGGCTGGTGCGGAATTCAGCGATCTGGATCTCGGTGCTGGTCAGTTCCAGCACGGTTCGCAAGTTCGTGATGAGAGTGGTGGTGTCAGTCATGACGTGGGCCCCCTGAAATTGTTGGTCACGGCCGTGATGGCCGTGCGACGCGGACGCGCCCTGTCCAGTCGGCTACCCGGACCCCCTGCGCTTGACACAGAAAGGCCGGGGGATGTGGCCCAGATCTCGTTCTCGCGGCTTCCTGTCTCGACTCGGGCGCTATGTCAACTGTAATAACAGCAGTTCAAGCTAAGGTATGACGATCGTTATAGAAGGGTGGACGCTATGGGGATAACCGATCACGATGCGCGCAACCGCATGGTGTCCGGAGCGGCCGACATGCTGGGGCGGCGCGGTCTGAGCGCGATGACCGTGCGCGATCTCGCCAGGCACGCGGGCGCACCGCTGGGTTCGACGTACCACTACTTTCCCGGCGGGAAGGCGCAACTGGCCGCCGAAGCGGTCCGTTGGGCCGATGCGCACACGACGGCCGAACTGCAGCAGGTCGCCGACGCCGGCCCTGCCGCGATGCTGGATGTGCTGCTGCGCAGCTGGAACAAAGTGTTGGTGGACAGCGAGTTTCAGCGTGGCTGCGCGGTCCTGGCGGTCGCGGTGCAGAACTCGACCGATGACGACGACGATCCCGCGCCGCGGGATGCCGCAGTGTTCGCCTTCAGCAACTGGACGACGATCCTGGCGAGAGCGCTGCGTCACGCGGGTGTGGCCGACCCCGGGGCGACCGACACGGCGATCCTGATCGTGGCCGCCGTCGAAGGCGCGGTGGCCATGAGCCGCGCCGAGCGCAGTACCGACCCGCTGGCCGCGGTGGGCCGCCGTCTACACGCGATGCTCACTGCGCTCAGAGCTTGACCCGCAGCACGTCTCGAAGCGGCCGACGAGGAGTGGGTGGCGCCGTCTCGTCGAGTTCGGGAATCCGGCCCAGGCGCACCACCACCTGTGGGAACGGCCGGCCGACCAGCGCGCTGACGATGTCCCGGCTGACCGGCACCTCGGTCAGGTGACTCAGGGTGCACGATGCGTAACCCGCCATGGTGGCGTCGAGGAGCAGAGCGGAAAGGGCCTCACCGCAGCGCAGCAGGTCGTCGCGGGTGTCCTCGAGCGCGGAGATGACCGCCAGCTGGGCGGTGTCCTCGACGACATTGCGGCGACGCTCCTGATTGTGCGTGACGGGAAAGGACCGCCCGACGTCGACGCGATCCGCCTCGGCCGCCGACACCAGCGAGCTGTGCGGAATGCCGTCGTTCACCTCGAAGGGCGATGTCCACCAGTCGATCTCGTGATGGTACGCCGAGTCGTAGAGGCGCAGCGCGTCGGTGAGTTGGGAGGCGTCCGCGACGGCGGGCCGGTCGGCAGGGGCGATGATGTCCACTGCCACAGCGGGATCGGCGGACTCGCGCAGCAGCAACTCGAAGGACTCCCAGTCGGCGGGCGCCGTCATCGGTAGCCGGTCGGTACGGCGGCGCAGTATGGCATCGGCACGGCGTCTATGACCATCGGTGACGGTGTCCAGCGTGCCGAAGGTGATGGTGGCCACGTGGTGGTGGTCGTTCGGGTTGGGGTAGCGCTGCACACGAGCGTCCAATCCGGCGGCGGCCGCGGCGACCCGGAAGTGGTCCAGTGCTGCGCCACAACTGATCACGGCCTGCCTGCCGCCGGCGTCGGTGGCCACCAGCCGGTCGGTGTCGACGAACAGTTGCACGCCCTCGGCCGAGATGACCCACCGCCACGGCTGGCTGTTGTGATACGACGGGGCGCGGCACGCGAGGTGCACCATGTCCTCGATGGTCTTCGCAGGGACCAGGGTCGGCGATGTCGTTGCCATGAAACGAGTCTGCGCCGGTGTGCAGTCGGGCCGGTAGGGCCGGAAGTCCCTAACCCTCTAGGTACGCGACGATCGCCTTGGACAGCCCGTGCCGGGCCTCGTCGAGATCGATGTAGGAGCCGAGTTGGCGCTCGGAGGTGATGCCGCGCATTGCGCCCGGGATGAACAGTGCGACCTCACGGACCCGGGCCGGATCCACATCCAGATCGGAGAATGCGCTCTGGCAGTCGGTGATCCAGGTCTTCTGCCAGGAGGCCAGCTCGGCCGCGGTCTGCGGATAGTGCTGCTCCAGGTCGGTGCGATCGCGGGGGAGTGCGGCACGCAGATTCTCGATGGCCCGGGAATCGGTGCCGCTGAGCCCGTCGTAGAGGATGTCCAGAATCCCGGTGACGCGCTGCGCCAGGGAACCGTGCGGTGCCGCGTGCGCCGGGATGGTGCCGCGGCGTTCGGCGGTGCGTCGCAACACCGCCGCCCAGAGCCCGTCGATATCGCCGAACTGGTACTTGACCGTGCCCCAGGTGGCGCCGGCGTCCTTGGCGATGCGATTGCCCGAGACCGAGCCGGGAGCTCCGGATGCCAACGCCTCCAACGCCGCATCGAGCATGCTCTCGCGGCTGGCCTGCCCCCGCCGGTTGGTGCGGCGCTCGGCGGCTTCGGTCACCGGGTGGATGCTACGCGACTCTTGACTTTAATAGAACCCTCTGTGATTCTTGGCCCATGGCAAAGCCACCACTGTCGATGAAGCCGACGGGCTGGTTCCAGGTGGCCTGGTCGGACGAGATCGCCGTCGGCGATGTAAACCGGATGACCTACTTCGATCAGGAGATGGTCGCCTGGCGGGCGGAGTCCGGCCGGCTGACCGTCATGAACGCCTACTGCGAACACCTCGGCGCCCACCTGGGCTACGGCGGGCAGGTGAAAGGCGAAGTCCTGCAATGCCCTTTCCATGGCTGGCAGTGGAACGACGAGGGCCGCAACGTCTGCATCCCGTACCAGGAGCGGCCCAACCGCGGCAGGCGGATGCGGATCTATCCGGTGGTCGAGCGCAATGCGTCGGTCTACATCTGGCATGACGTCGAGAACCGGGAACCGTTCTTCGACGCGCCGGACATCTTCGCCGACTTCGGCGACCGCACCGAGGGTGACTACTACCCGCAGCAACGGCTGTTCCGGCAAGGGCTGGAACTGCATCCGCAGTACGTCCTGGAGAACGGGGTGGACTTCGCGCATTTCAAGTACGTGCACCAGACGCCCATCGTGCCGGTGTTCACCCGCCACGACTTCGCCGAACCCGTGTCCTACGTCGACTTCACCATCACCTTCGAAGGCGACGACGGACAGAAGATCGAGGATGTCAACAGCGGCGTCGAGGCCATCAACGGTGGGCTCGGTATCGCCGTGACCAAGAGCTGGGGGATGGTCGACAACCGGACGATCTCGGCGGTCACCCCCGTTGACGACCGCACCTCCGATGTCCGTTTCATGGTGTACATCGGCCGCACCCCGGGGCGCGACGACCAGCGGGCGGAGGACAAGGCCCGCGATTTCGGTGAGGAAGTCATCCGGCAGTTCACCCAGGACATCCACATCTGGTCGCACCAGCGCTATTCGGATCCGCCGGCGCTGGCCACCGCCGAGTACGAGGGCTTCACCGCAATTCGCAAGTGGGCCATGCAGTTCTATCCAGATGGTCTCGGTGGCAGCGCTGCGGACCTTGCCAGAGTGAGAAAGGTCGACACCCTATGACCGAGCAGATCCGCGTGTTCCAGGTTGCCACCGGCAACGTGGGCACCGAGATGATCAAACGGATTGCCGCGCATCCTGATCTGTCGCTCATCGGGCTGCACTGCTATACGCCGGAGAAGGTCGGCCGCGACGCCGGCGAGATCGTCGGCCTGGCGCCCAACGGCGTGATCGCCACCGGTTCGGTCGAGGAGATCATCGCGGCCAAACCCGATGTGGTCACCTTCCACGGGGTGTTCCCCGACGAAGACCTGTACGTGCAGGTGCTCGAAGCCGGAATCAACATCGTGACCACCGCCGACTGGATCACCGGATGGCACCGCGATACCAACCATCCGCATCCGTCCGGGCGTCCGGTCAGCGAGGTGCTGGCCGCGGCCGCCGCCAAGGGCGGGGCGACGTTCTACGGCACCGGGATGAACCCCGGCCTGAATCAGATTCTGGGCGTGGTGTGTTCGGCCGACGTCGCCGAGATCGACAACATCACCACCATCGAATCGGTGGACGTCTCCTGCCACCACTCCGCCGACACCTGGAAAGAGGTCGGCTACGGACTTCCCGTCGATGACCCGCGACTGCCCGGCATGCTGGAGAAGTACACCCGTGTCTTCGCCGATAGCGTGCTGCTGATGGCCGACTGTTTCGATGTGCAGCTCGACGAGGTGAAGTTCAGCTACGAACTCGGGGCCTGCACCAAGGATGTCGATCTGGGCTGGTATCAGCTGCCGAAGGGATCGCTGGGCGGCAACTACATCAAGTACCAGGGGTTGGTCGGCGGCGTGCCGAAGATCGAGACCCATCTGGAATGGCAGATGACCCCGCACACCGACCCGAGTTGGGATATCAAGGGCTGCTACATCACTCAGGTCATGGGCGACCCGTGCGTCTACAACAAGCACATGATCTTCCCGAAGCCCGGCGTCGACCTGTCCGACCCGACCAGCTTCGCGTCGATCGGGATGACCGTCACCGGTCTGCCCGCGCTGAACGCGATCAGGTCGGTGGTCGCGGCGCGGCCCGGCCTGCTCACCAGTGCGGATCTGCCGTTGCGCGGTTTTGCCGGACGGTTCAAGTAGCGCCGCAGTGGGGTGGCCGCGCGAGGCGCGCGGCGGCCCGCAGGTAGCTTGGGTTGGCGGTCGGCAGCGCTGTCGACCGACCGAACCGCCCGACTGTGAAGGAAGACCGATGACGGCCTTCGACAATGGAATCGCCCTTGAACCCGCCGGTGACGGGCTGCTGCGGGGCCGCACCGTGCCCGAATGGGCGAACATGGTCGGCCCGTTCGGCGGCATCACCGCCGCGGCGCTGCTGCGGGCCATCGAACTGCAGCCCGATGTGCACGGCCAACCGGTGGCCCTGACGGTGAACTACCTGGCCCCGATCGTGGACGGCGACTTCGAGATCAGCACCCGTGCAGTGCGCACCAACCGGTCCAATCAGCATTGGCTCGTCGAGCTCAGCCAGGACGGCGAGGTGAAGACCACCGCCACCGCGGTTTTCGGGATCCGGCGGGACACCTGGAGTGACACCGAACCGGCCAGGCCCGCGGTGCCGGCTCCCGCGGAGGTGCCCGTCGGGCCGGACAACGGCCCGACCTGGATGCGCAACTACGACATGCGCTATGTCACCGGTGCCATCCCGGATCCCGCGGACGGCGAATCCGCATCCTCGGAGACCACCCTGTGGGTGCGCGACAATCCGCCCCGGCCATGGGATTTCGCCGCACTGACCGCCGTGTGCGATATCTTCTACCCGCGGGTCTTCCTGCGGCTCGGCCGTCTGCTGCCGGCGGGCACGGTGTCGATCACCGTGTACTTCCACGCCGACACCGACACCCTGGCCGCCCAGGGCGATGACCACGTGCTGGCGACCGCACGCGCACAACAGTATTCGTCCGGTCATTTCGACCAGACCGCCCACATCTGGGGGACCGGTGGCACGCTGCTGGCCACCAGCCACCAGATCGTCTACTTCAAGGGATGAGCGCTGGACTCCAGTAGCCAATCCTCGAACCGGATCCCGAACAACGTCGCTCCGGCGCCGGGAACCAGGGTGTCGTCCTGCAGTTCGGCGCCCCAGTAGCGCGCACCCGGGTCGGCCACCACCGACCGGCTGTCACCATGCGCGGTGAGCGCAGTCCGGATCAGCTCGTCGAGCCGATAACGTTGCGGGCCCGCGACGTCGGCGATGCCCCCGACCGGGTCGCCGGCGGCGGCGATGGCGACCGCCTCGGCCACATCCGCGGAGGCCATCGGCTGGAAGGAGACCGGCGCCAGCCGCGCGGTGCCGGCGTCGGTCGCGGCGTCGGCGATGCCGGCGACAAACTCGAAGAACTGCGTCGCCCGCACGATGGTGAACGGCACGTCGGCTTCCCGGATGAGTGACTCCTGGGCCAGCTTGGCCCGGAAATAGCCACTCTGCGGCGCCAGCTTCTCGGTCCCCACCACCGACAGCGCCACATGGTGACCGACACCGGCGGCGGCCTCGGCCGCCAGCAGATTGGTCGTGGCGGTCCGGAAGAACTCCATGGCCGGCTCATCCTCGAAGGACGGCGAGTTCGACACATCGACGACGACGTCGGCGCCGGCCAGTACCTCGGCGAGCCCCTCGCCGGTGATGGTGTTCACCCCGGTCGACGGCGCGGCGGCGAAAGCGTCGTGGCCGTGTTCGGTCAATTCCCGCACCACCTGTGACCCGATCAGCCCGGTGCCCCCGATCACGACGATCCTCATGATGAACCCCCTCCGGTCGATGACGTGCCATGTGTGACGCGCCCGACAGCCAGAACGGCGCAATCACCCCGAAGTCATCCATCACCGGCTACGGCGTCGCCCTACGGACCGCTGACTACGGGTTTCCAAGGGTCCGCCCGGGGGCGGGAGGGACAAATCTGGGAACCGTGAAACTCATCAGCACCGTCACCGAGTCCGATGCCGAGCTGGCCGCGCGTTTCGAACGTGACACCGCGCCGCTGCGGCCCGTGTTGATGCGGGGTGCCCGCCGGCTGACCCGCAATGAGGCCGACGCCGAGGACCTGCTGCAGGACGCCCTCATGCACGCATTCATGGGTTTCCGCCGGTTTGAGCCCGGCAGCAATCTCAACGCCTGGCTGTTTCGCATCTTGCACAACCGCTGGATCAGCGGCTACCGGATGAAGCAGCGACGCCCGGCGGAGTACGCGGTCGAGTCGGTTGCCGATCTGGACCTGCCCGCCGGCTTGATGCGCAGCACCCCGTCGGCGGAGGCCGCGGTGATGGACGTCTTCCCGGACGCCGACATCAAGGCCGCGCTCGACGAACTTCCGGAGGGTTTCCGGATCGCCCTCTACTACGCCGACGTGCAGGGACTGACCTATGCCGAGACGGCCCGGGTGATGGGCACCCCCGTCGGCACCGTCATGTCCCGGGTGTTCCGCGGCCGCGCTCAACTGCGCGCCACCCTGGCCGGCGTCGCCCGCGAACGCGGCATGGGCCGCGTTCAGCTCGAACAGGTTTCCGCATGAAAAAGGAGATGCACGACATGACAAAGGAACTGACCGGACAGACCGCTCTGGTGACCGGCGGCACGGCCGGTATCGGGCTGGCTTGTGCGCGACTGCTGGCCGCCGCGGGAGCCACGGTGCTGATCACCGGGCGCAACCGGGAGCGGGGCGAGGCCGCGGCGGCCGCCATCGATGGCAAGGTCCGCTTCATTCAAGCCGACATGTCCGACCTCACATCGATCGCGGCGCTGGTCGAACAGAATCCACGGGTCGACATCCTGGTGAACAACGCCGCCACCTTCCCCGGCGCCATGACCGTGGAACAGGACGTGGTCTCCTTCGAGTCGACGTTCGACACCAACGTCCGGGGAACGTACTTCCTGGTGGCCGGATTGGTTCCGGGAATGCTGGACCGCGGCTACGGCAGCATCATCAACGTCACCTCGATGGTGGCGTCCAAGGGGGTGCCGGGCGCGTCGGTGTACAGCGCCTCGAAAGCCGCGGTCGAGTCACTGACCCGCACCTGGGCCGCCGAGTTCGGTCCGCGCGGTGTGCGGGTCAACACGGTGGCACCCGGACCGACGAACACCGAAGGGGTGGTCGCCGAATGGGGTGACACCAATGACGAACTGGGACGGACCCTGCCACTGGGCCGCACCGCGGAACCCGCCGAGATCGCACAGGCGGTGCTGTTCCTGGCTTCAGGCGCATCGAGTTTCGTCACCGGACTGACCCTGCACGCCGATGGCGGCGGGGCTGCCGCCTAGAGACAGGAGAGCTGACATGTCTGATGCATGGAAGACGGCGCTGACCGTTCTGCAGGAGGCGCAGCCCGACATCCCGCCCGGGGCGCACGTGATGACCGTCGTCATCGAGTTCCCGCCCGGTGACCCCGGAACGCCGCCACACCGGCACCCCGGGCCCGCCTTCGGGTACGTCATCGAGGGCGAGATGCTGTTCGAACTGGAGGGTGAGTCACCGCGTGTGGTGAAGGCCGGCGAGGCGTTCTGGGAGCCGGGTGGTGATGTCATCCATTACAGCGACGGCAACAACCGCACCGACATCCCGAGCAAGTTCACCGTGACGATGATGTGTGTGCCCGGCCGGCCGATGCTGGAACTGGTCGACCCAGAGGAATTGGGGCAGCGCAGAGACCGACGGTGGCAGGCGCAGGCCTGACCGCGACATCGTCGAAAAGGGAGTCGTCAGAAACGAGTTGAGCCCTCCCACCTGGCGGTGGGAGGGCTCAACTCGGAAAAGTAGGGACCCTAGCGGGCGGGCTTGCGGTGACGGCCCATCAGAGCGGTCAGCCAGCGAACATCGAGCAGCATATGTGTTCCGCCTTTCTGGTTATGCGGTCTTGTGCAGGAGTGGGAGCAGCCGGCGCCGGGCGAGAGTGCCCTCGGCGAAGTGGTGCAGCGCCTCTGGGACGGAGACCGTGATGGGGAATGCGTCGTCGAGCATGCGCAGGACGTCGAGGACCGCGGGGCTCGCGATGAGCGCCCACTCGACTCCGGCGATATCGCACTCATCATCGAGGGCGTAGAGGAGAGACACACCACGCGCGGAAAGGAACGTCACGTCACTCAGATCGAGTGCGAACGGCTTCTCCGCGAGGACCAGTCGGCGGACCTTGTGGGTGAGTCGATCGAAGTTGTCGTCATCGATGACACCGGAGACGGTCACCACCATCGCGAGGTGGCGGCACTGAGCTCGCAGTTCGGCGCCGTCGCACTTGACCGCCGGGTTGCCGTAGCGGAATGCGATCGTCATGTTCTGCCTCCCTTCTGGTTCTGACCTGTCGTTCTCGATATCACCGAAGTTATCGGCCGAATTTAAGGTACCGGGGAGTAGTGATTGAGACTTTGCTAAGAAGATAGTCTGAGAGCCGGGTAAGGTTTCGCTGAGCGAAATGTAAGCCGTTGTGCTGCAACGCTTTTCGGCGATGAGTTTAATTACCCGAAACGGCGGGTAAACCGTACCGTCGAGTAGCCTAAATTTCAGGGTCAGCGTTTGAACTGATTTCCCGAATATCCATCCCACGGCGAATAGTCCGCGATCAAGGTCTCCTGGGGTGGGCGGATGCCCTCCGGCACGTGCTGCAGATTGATCCGCACGCGGTACCAAATCGAGCTCGGACCACGCATCCCGTCGATGAGAACGTCGACCGGCTCCAGCCGCTCGGACGCCTCGGCATGGCGGCTCCGCCACAACTCCAGCGCCGCCATCGCCTCGTCGCGCGTCTTGGTCCGGGCGACCTCGATCAACGGCATCTGTGAGGCGCGGCGCCCGTCGGCGCTCTTCTTGCCGGGCGGTTTCTCCGCGGGCCCCAACCGCTCGGCGAGTTCCAGCAGTTCGGTCAGATCACCGGGATGGGCATCCATATCAGCCCATGGATCGCCGATCTCGGCGAAACGGGCCGGCACGGTGCGGACGGTGAACGCCTCCGGCAGGCAATCGGCGACCTCGTCCCAGTACAGCGGGGTGGACACCCGGGCGTCTGGCTTGGCGCGGACCGAATAGGCCGAGGCGACGGTGCGGTCCTTGGCGTTCTGGTTGAAATCGACGAACACACGCGCGCCGCGTTCCTCCTTCCACCACCGGGCGGTGGCAAGGTCGGGCGCCCGCCGCTCCACCTCCCGGGCCACCGTCTCGGCGGCCAGCCGGACCTGCTTGAACGGCCAATGCGGGTGGATTCGCGCGTAGATGTGGAATCCGCGGGAACCCGAGGTTTTCGGCCACGGGGTCAGGCCGTGATCTTCGAGCACCTCACGGGCCACCGCCGCGACGGCCAGGATCTGGCCCCAGTCGACTCCGGGCATCGGATCCAGATCGACCCGCAGCTCGTCGGGGTGTTCCAGATCCTGGGCCTGCACCGGGTGCGGGTTGAAGTCGATGCAGCCCAGACCGACCGCCCAGACCAGGCCGGCGTTCTCGGTGATCACCGCTTCCTTGGCCGACGTCCCGGACGCGTACTTCAACTCGGCCACGTCGATGAAGTCCGGACGCTTCTCGGGGGCACGTTTCTGGAAGATCGCCTCTTCGCTGATGCCCTTGACGAACCGTTTCAGGATCATCGGCCGGTTGTGCACACCGCGCAGCGCGCCATCGGCAACGGCCAGGTAATAGTCGACGAGGTCGCTCTTGGTGACATCGGCCCGCCCGTCGGCGCCGGGAAAGATGACTTTGCCGGGATTGCTGACGGAGACCTCGCGCCCGCCGACCTCCAGCGTCCTGCGACTGCCGGCCGAAGCGCCCATACGGCCATGGTAGTTATCTGCCGCGACTCGACACCCGTCACATATTGTGGCGTTCATGCCCAGTCTCACAGACCTGCCCGCTCAGGCAGCGGCCAAGGCCCAGCAATACCTCAGCCGCGGCGCCGCAGAGTTGCATTACGCGCGCAAGATGTTCGAGGCGGGAGCCCTGCGGCTCGAGTCGCCGCAGGCGATGGCCGCCATGCTCGCCGATATCCGGCGCTGGGGCGAGTTCGGGATGATCCCGGCGCTCAACGCCCGTCGCCATCCCGACGCCGTCGCCATCATCGACGACGACGGCGAGATGACATTCGGGGAGCTGGATCGTGCCGCCCACGCGGTGGCCAACGGGCTGCGCGCCAAGGGCGTCAAGGGCGGCGACGGTGTCGCGCTGCTGATCCGCAACCACCGCTGGTTCCTGGTCGGTGTGTACGGAGCGGCCCGGGTGGGCGCCCGGATCATCCTGCTCAACAGTGAGTTCTCCGGGCCGCAGATCAAAGAGGTCTCCGAGCGCGAGGGCGCGCAGATCATCATCTACGACGACGAGTACACCGCCGCGGTGTCGCAGGCCGACCCGGCGCTGGGCAAATTCCGGGCCCTGGCCACCAACCCCGACAAGGATGAGCCCTCGGGTTCCACCGATGACACCCTGGCCGACCTGATCGCGCGCAGCAGCAAGCAGCCCGCCCCCAAGGTGACCAAGCATTCGTCGGTGATCATCTTGACCAGCGGCACCACCGGCACCCCGAAGGGCGCCAACCGCAGCACGCCGCCGTCGCTCGCGCCCATCGGCGGCGTGCTGTCCCACGTCCCGTTCAAGTCCGGCGAGGTGACCTCGCTGCCCGCGCCGATGTTCCACGCACTGGGCTTCCTGCACGCCACCATCGCGATGATGCTGGGCACCACCCTGGTCCTGCGCCGTCGGTTCAAACCGGCCACCGTGTTCGCCGATATCGAGAAGCACAAGGTGACCGGCATCGTGGTGGTCCCGGTGATGTTGTCGCGCATGCTCGACGAACTCGACAAGATGCAGCCCAAGCCGAACCTGTCGAGCCTGCGGATCGCCTTCGTCTCCGGGTCCCAGCTGGGCGCCGAACTCGCCGGCCGGGCGCTGCGCGAGCTGGGGCCGATCATCTACAACCTGTACGGCTCCACCGAGATCGCGTTCGCGACCATCGCGCGGCCCAAGGATCTGTCCATCAACCCGGCGACCGTCGGCCCGCCGGTCAAGGGCATCACGGTAAAGATCCTCGACGACAACGGCGGTGAAGTCCCGCAGGGCGATGTCGGGCGGATCTTCGTGCGCAACACCTTCCCCTTCCAGGGCTACACCGGCGGCGGCGGTAAGCAGATCATCGACGGGATGCTGTCCTCCGGTGACGTGGGCTACTTCGACGAGCACGGACTGCTCTATGTTTCCGGGCGCGACGACGAGATGATCGTGTGCGGCGGCGAGAACGTCTTCCCCGCCGAGGTCGAAGACCTCATCAGCGGTCACCCGGAGGTCATCGAGGCCACCGCGCTGGGCGTGGAGGACAAGGAGTGGGGCCACCGGCTGCGTGCCTTCGTCGTCAAGGTGGAGGGTGCGAGCGTCGACGAGGACGTCATCAAGGCCTATGTGAAGGACAACCTGGCCCGCTACAAGGTGCCGCGTGAGGTCATCTTCCTCGACGAACTGCCGCGCAACCCGACGGGCAAGATCCTCAAGCGCGAGCTGCGCGAGATCTCCGTCGACGACTAGCCGGGGAATAGCGGTGGCGCCGTAGGGGTAGTACTACGGCGTGAATATCGACCTATCTGGCAAGACCGCACTCGTCACCGGCTCCACCCAGGGCATCGGCCTGGCCATCGCGCAGGGGCTGGCCTCGGCCGGTGCGCGGGTCATTGTCAACGGCCGGACCCAGTCCAGGGTCGATGAGGCGGTCGCCACGATCGGCGGTGATGCCATCGGCGTGGCCGCGGACGTGGCCGACGCCGCCGGTGCGGACGCCGTCGTCGAGAAGTTCCCCGATGTCGATGTGCTGGTGAACAACCTCGGCATCTTCGAGGCGGTGCCGGCCCGGGAGGTCACCGACGAACAGTGGCGGCGTTACTTCGACGTCAACGTGCTCTCGGCGGTCCGGCTGATCCGTGCCTACCTGCCCTCGATGACCGAAAAGGGCTGGGGCAGAGCCATTCAGATCGCCAGTGACTCCGCGATCGTCACCCCGGCCGAGATGATCCACTACGGGGTGTCCAAGACCGCGCTGCTCGCGGTGACCCGCGGCTTCGCCAAGGATGCCGCAGGCACCGGCGTGACGGTGAACTCCGTGATCGCCGGGCCGACGCACACCGCCGGTGTGGAGGACTTCGTCTACCAGCTGGTGGACAAGTCGGTGCCGTGGGACGAGGCGCAGCGCGAGTTCATGATCAAGCACCGTCCACAGTCGTTGCTGCAGCGGCTGATCGAGCCGGAGGAGATCGCCAACATGGTCACCTACCTGGCGTCCCCGCTGGCCTCGGCGACCACCGGTGGTGCGCTGCGCGTGGACGGCGGGTACGTCGACGCGATCCTGCCCTGACGTACTTCCCGCGAGCAGTCGCAAATGGCCCCCAAATCAAGCGATTTGGGGGCCATTCGTGTCTGCTCGCGCAGAGGGTTTACGGGTCGCGGGGCAGGCCGAGCAGACGCTCGGCGATGATGTTGAGCTGCACCTCGGTGGTACCGCCGTAGATCGTGGTGGCCCGGCTGAACAGCAGTCGCTCCGCCCACTTGCCCGGATCCTGCTCCTTGTCGCCGATCGCGCCGTCGGTGCCGAATGAGGAGACGCCGAACTCGGCGTAACCCTGGCCGGTCTTCATGGACAGCAGCTTGGAGATCGCCGCGGCCGGCATCGGATCGCCCCCGGCCAGCGTGAGCAGCGTCGAGCGCAGGTTGAGCACCTTGGCCGCGTAGCCCTCGGCGATCAGCCGGCCCGCGTGGTTCTGCTCGATCTGGTCGAACTGACCGTCACGCACGAACTCCACGAACTGCTCCAGGCTGGCCAGGAACGGCGGCTCGGCGCTACCGATCGACACCCGCTCGTTGGTGAGGGTGTTGCGGCTGACCTCCCAGCCGCGGTCCACCTCGCCGAGCACCATCGAGTCCGGCACGAAGACGTCATCGATGAACACCGTGTTGAACATGGCGTCACCGGTGAGCTCGCGCAGCGGCTTCACCTCCACGCCGGGCGACTTCATGTCGATCAGGAAATAGGTGATGCCATTGTGTTTCGGCGCAGTCGGATCGGTCCGGGCCAGCAGTGCGCCCCACTGGGAGTACTGCGCGCCGGTGGTCCAGATCTTCTGGCCGGTGATGCGCCAGCCGCCGTCGACCTTGGTGGCCTTGGTGGTCAGGCTGGCCAGATCGGAGCCGGCGCCCGGCTCGGAGAACAGCTGGCACCAGATCATCTCGCCGCGGAAGGTGGGCGGCAGGAACTGCTGCTGCTGCTCATCGGTGCCGTAGGCGACGATGGACGGGATGATCCAGGCGGCGATACCCATCTGCGGCCGGGCCACCCGCCCGCTGGAGAACTCCTGGGAGATGATGATCTGCTCGATCGGTGCGGCATCGCGGCCCCACGGCTTGGGCAGATGCGGCTGCACCCAGCCGCCCTCGGCGATTGCCGCGTTGCGCTCTTCGCGCGCAATGGCTTTCAGGCCGGCGACCTCGGCGCGGATCTCTTCGCGGACCTTTTCGGTATCGGGGTCCAGGTCGATGTCCAGCTTGCGCAGACCGTTGGCGGTCGAGGTGTCGACGACCCGCTGCGGGTAATCGGCGGCCCGCCCGAACGAAGCCGCCAGCACCAAAGCCCGGCGGTAGTAGACGTTGGTGTCGTGCTCCCAGGTGAAGCCGATACCACCGTGCACCTGGATGCACTCCTGGGCGGTGTGCTGAGCGGCAACCGGGGCCAGCGTGCCGGCGACCGCGGCGGCGAAGGCGTACTTCGAATCCTCGCTGCCGCCAGCCGAACCCGAATGGAATTCGTCGATCGCGCGGCTGGCATCCCAGACCGCGGCGGTGGCCCGCTCGGTCTCGGCGATCATGCCGGAGCACTTGTGCTTGATGGCCTGGAACTGACCGATGGGCCGGCCGAACTGCTCGCGGATCTTGGCGTACTCGGTCGCGGTGTCCGTGGCCCAACGGGCGACGCCGACGCATTCGGCCGACAGCAGCGTGGTGATGAGCGCCCTGGCGTGGTCGCGGCTGAGGTTGGACAGCACCCGATCGGTGCCGACCTCGACCGCATTGGCGCGCACGTGCGCCAATGGGCGCAGCGGGTCGAGACTTTTGACGTCTTCGACCTCCAGGGCGTCGGCGTCCAGCGCCACCCACTCCTCGCTGCTCTCGATCGAGACCGGCAGGACCAGGAGCGACGCCTGCGCCGCGGCCGGCACGGCGCGCACCTCGCCGCGGATGACGAGCTTGTCACCCTGACGGGTGGCGGTCAGGCCGGAGTCGATCGCGTAGGCGGCGATGGTGTCACCGGACGCCAGGCCGCCGAGGAGTGGCGATTCGGCGTCGTGGGCGGAGATCAGGGCGCTGGCGATGGCCGACGGGACGAAGGGTCCCGGCACCGCGCCGTAACCGAACTCGGCCAGCGTGATCGCCAGTTCCAGAATGCCGAAGCCCTGGCCGCCGACGTCCTCGGACAGGTGCACGCCCTGCAGGCCCTGCTCGGCGGCGGCCTTCCAGTACGGCGGGGGATTGGAGATCGGTGTCTCCAGCGCCGCGTGCAGGACATCTGCCGGGGCGACTTTGGCTACCAGCGACTTGACCGAATCGGCCAGGTCATTGTGTTCAGAGTTGATCGCGATGGGCACGCTTAACCTCCATGGGGCAACTTCCCTATTAACCGGTCGGTTGGGTTTCGAGGGTACCCCGCGGTGACAGGGGCCACACCAGTGGCCTAGCTGACTTGGTTTACCACGTTGGCCAACTCCCGGCCGCCCCGCAACCGGCGACAGTTGTCCACCGCGACCTCCAGATAGCGGCGCATGGTGTCGACCGTGTACCAGGTGACATGTGGCGTCAGCACCACGTTGTCCAGGCCGAGCAGCGGATTGCCGGGCTCGACCGGTTCGGTGGAGAAGACGTCCAGCCCGGCGGCGGCCAGGCGGCCCTCCCGCAGCGCCGCGGCCAGTGCTTCCTCGTCGACGATCGGCCCGCGCGCGGTGTTGACGAGCACGGCGTCGGGTTTCATCAGCGCCATCGCGTCCTTGTCGATCAGGTGCCGGGTCGCCGAGGTGAGTGGTAGGTGCAGCGAGACGATGTCGCTTCCCGCGAGCAGTGCCGGCAGCGGCCGCCAGTCGGGGTGGCCGTCGTCGCGGGTGCTGGTGTGCAGCACCCGCGCGCCCAGCGTCCTCAGCACCGTCTCGACCTGCTTGGCGATATTGCCGTAGCCGACCAGCCCGACCGTGCACCCGCCGATGTCGCGGACCGTCTCACCGAGACTCGGATCCGACGGCCAGCCCCGGCCCTCGCGGGTGGCGCGGTCCAGGACGGGCAACCGGCGCAGCGCGGCGAGCATCAGCAGCAGGGTGCCCTCGGTGACCGACGGGGCGTTCGCTCCGGGCATGTTCGCGACCGCGATACCGCAGCGTGTCGCCGCGTCGACGTCGATGGTGTTCACCCCGGCGCCCAGCTTGTGCACCAGCCGGCAGTTCACTGCGAGCTCCAGATCGCCGGCCGACAGCGGTCGCAGCACATGCCAGATCACCTCGGCGTCGGGCAGCTCGCGCTCCAGGGTGGTGTCATCGTCCTCGGCGCACCACCGAACGTGCAGCCAATCCGATTCTGCGGCAACGAGATCGAGTACTTTCTGGCCGGGGGTGAAGTGGGCGAGAACTCTCAGCGCCACCGTTTCGCGATCCACTTGGCGATGGTATCGGCCTGCTCGCTGCGCGCACCCGGCGTGGTGAAGTAGTGGTCGGTGTCGATCGACAACAGCGCCTTGTCGTCGCTACCCAGGGCGTCGTGGATGCGCTGGGCGTCCGAGGGGTAGACGCCGGTGTCCTGGTCGGCGTTGATGACCAGCGCCGGGCAGTCGATGAGCGCCAGATGAGGTTCGGCCCGGGTCTGGGCGTGCCGCAGGCTCCACATGCCGATCCAGTTGCGCAGCGTGCACGCGGCTGCGATGCCGTAGGCGGACCGGTTGGCCTTGACCGGGGGTCCGGCGTAACACATGTTGGCCTGACGCCTCGTCGGTTCCAGTGCAGGATCGACCATCCGCGGATCCGCCCAGGTGCGCAGCACGGTGAACGGCCGGTCCGAAAACCCGGCGGCTCGCACGCGGGTGAGCTCGGCCTCCGCCCAGTCGGTGATGGCCTCGTTGCGGGCGATCTGCGCGGCGCGGTAGCGGGCGATGAAGTCGCTCGAGTAGGGCGGGCCGTTGCGCGCGCCGAACAGGTCGAGGTCGGGATCGGTGGCCAGCGCGTCATTCTCGTCGGTGACCGAGGCGTCCATCCACGCGGTGAGCACATCGGGACGGCCGGGGTGCGCGGCGCTGGCCACGTAGCCGTCGGCCGCGGGCAGGTCGGTGAGACCCGCCGCCGGGCGCATCCCGTCGAGCGGGGTGACGTGGTGGTGCACAGCCTGGGCCTGATAGGCCGCCATCAGGGAGCCGCCACCGGAATTGCCCAGCAGCACCACGGTTTCGATGCCCTGTGTCTCCCGCAGCCAGCGCACCCCGACGCCGATGTCGACCAGCGCATGGTCCAGCAGGAAGGTGCTCTCGAAACCCCGGAAGCGGGTGTTCCACCCGAGGAACCCGATCCCGCGGGTGGCCAGGTAATCGGCGAGATAGTGCTCGGAGAAGTCGATTTGATAGTGCGTGGCGATCACCGCGACCTTGGGTTTGCGGCCGACCCCGCGGTGATACAGACCCTGGCACGGGTGCCCGCCGGCGCCGGCGCGGCGCGCGGTCGGGGAGTCCGTTCCGACGAATTCCCGGGTGACCCCCGGCGTCGGGCCTTTCGACGTCATGACTGCGCAATCTCCTTGTGATAGATCGTCCGGTGAAAGATCGCGGCCAGGGTGGCGACGCAGGCGTCGTCGTCGGCGGTCTGGGCTCCGGTACCCGAGAGTTGGGTGTAGCAGAACTGGTTCAGCATCGACACCAGGGCGACGGCGATCAGGTGCGCGTCATCGCCTGCGCAGCAGCCTTTGCGCTGGGCCCGCTGGACCATCTTGGTGACCAGGGCGATCGGCAGGGCGCAGATGTCGGCCCAGTACTGCGCGAAATCGTCGTTGACCGTGGCCAATTGCGAAACGGCGATGATCTCGGCGAGCCGGTGTCGATAGGTGTTCCAGTGCGCGGCGGCGGCGGCGTGTGCGCGCTCGGCATCGGTGAGACCGGGTTCGGCGGCGGCCATGGCGCGTTCGCGGGCCTCATCGCGGAATCGGACGGCCCACTCCCGGACCATCGCCTCCTTGGAGTCGTAATAGTTGTAGTACGACGCGGTGGAACGGCCCGCCTCGGCGGCGATATCGGCGATGGTGGTGGCCAGAATTCCCTTGCGCGCGATAACCGTTCGTGCTGCCGCGTCGATGGCGGCCTGTGTCTGACGCCCGCGTGCGGTGGGCAGCTCTACCCGTGCGGTCACGGAACCCTTTCCCCGGAGTTCGTTGATCGAATCTGAATCTGATGTTAGATTCAGATTCAGATCTGCGCCAGAGCTGCACAAGCCTTTCCCCGTCGCTCCGCTCGCCCCAGGAGAGCCATGATCAAGCCCGACAACCCCAACTCCGAGTTCACCCTCGGGGGTATCAACCACGTTGCACTGGTGTGCTCGGACATGCAGCGCACCGTCGACTTCTACTCCGGCGTGCTCGGCATGCCGCTGATCAAGTCGCTAGATCTACCCGGCGGGATGGGGCAGCACTTCTTCTTCGATGCCGGTAACGGCGATTGCGTGGCCTTCTTCTGGTTCACCGACGCCCCGGACGGCATCCCCGGTGTATCCGCGCCGGTCGCGCTGCCGGGCCTCGGGGAGATCACCAGCGCGGTGACCACCATGAACCACCTCGCCTTCCACGTGCCCGCCGAGAAGTTCGACGAGTACCGGGAGAAGCTGAAGGCCAAGGGCGTGCGCGTCGGGCCGGTGCTCAACCACGACGAGAGCGAATGGCAGGCCTCGCCGACGTTGCATCCGGGTGTGTACGTGCGCTCCTTCTATTTCCAGGACCCGGACGGCATCACACTGGAGTTCGCCTGCTGGATCAAGGAGTTCACCGAGGCCGACACCACCACGGTGCCCAAGACCGCCGCCGACCGGCGGCCGCGCGCAGTGGTCTAGAACTGCCGCTCGTTTTCGCCAGGTCCTGCCCGCCGACCGATTTCCCGGGTCGCTACACTCCTGCCCGCCGAGGGTCGGGGAACGTATTCAGCAAGGCGGTCAGTAGCTCGATCAGCTCGTCGCGGGTCAGCGCGATAGCCCCGGTGAGCCACCCGTGGATGGTCTGGTTGACCCCGCCGACGATGAAGTGCGCGATCGCCTTGATCTCGTCGCTGTCCTCGCGGGCCAGCACGGTCTGCGCGTGCTGGCCGGCCAGCACGGCGAAGAACCCGCCCAGCTCGGCCCGCTTGCGCACCAGAATTGCGTTGGACAACTGCGGATCGAACAGCAGCCTGCCGATCCGCGCGTCATCGCCGATGGTCCGCACCAGGTTGGTGATGCCGGCCCGGTTCTGTTCCGGTGGTGGGACGGCCGCGACCGCCGCCTGGGTGGTGCTGGCGATCTCGCCGATCACCGAGTCGAAAACCGCCGCGACGAACTCGTCCTTGTCGGCGAACGCCTCGTAGAAATGGCGGGTGGCGATACCGGACTGCCGGCAGATGGCCCGCACCGTGAGTTCGTCGTAGGTCTCGCCGAGGAGGTCCAGGCCGGCTTCCAGGAAGCGGCGGCGCCGCTCGGCCAATCGCTGCGGCGCCGCAACGCCGCGGTAGGGCCGGAGCTGCGTCATATCGTCCATCTTGACACCCGTCCGATGGGCGAGGCAATATCAGGAAACATTCGTTCTCACTTTCATCCACAGAGGTGTCAATGACGATCACCGAACGTCCGATCAGCCAGACCGCCGGCGTGCCGACCCGCCGGCCACGCTGGGGCGCCACCGTCGATGACGGGCTCATGGGGGTTGCGCTGCTGGCGGGTCCGGCGAACGTGGTCATGCAACTCGCCCGCCCCGGTGTCGGTTACGGCGTGCAGGAGAGCACGGTCGAGAGCGGTCGCGTGGACCGTCATCCCGTCAAGCGCGCCCGCACCACCTTCACCTACCTGGCCGTCGCGGGCCGGGGCACCGACCAGCAGAAGGCCGCCTTCCGGCGCGCGGTGAACACGGCGCACGCCCAGGTGCGCTCCACCCCGGAGAGCCCCGTGCAATACAACGCCTTCGACAAGGACCTGCAGATGTGGGTGGCTGCCTGCCTCTACAAGGGTTCGGTCGACATCCAGCGGATGTTCGTCGGGGAGATGGACGACGAGACCGCCGACAAGCATTACCTGGACGGGATGACGCTGGGCACCACCCTGCAGGTTCCCCCCGAGATGTGGCCCGCCGACCGCGCCGCCTTCGACAAGTACTGGCAGGAACAGCTGGACAAGGTGCACATCGACGACACCATTCGCGAATATCTGTATCCGATCGCGGTGGGCCGGCTGCGCGGTCTGCGGCTCCCCGGCCGCCTGCAGCGACTGCATGAGGACACCGCTGGGCTGATCACCACCGGCTTCCTGCCCCAGCGGTTCCGTGAGGAGATGCGGTTGCCCTGGGATCTGAAGCGTCAGCGCCGCTTCGACCGGCTGATGAGGGCGCTGCGCGTGGTCAACAACGTGATACCCGGCGCGCTCCGCCAGTTCCCCTTCAATGTGTTACTCAAGGATCTGGACTGGCGCATCCGCACCGGCCGTCCGCTGGTCTGACGTCCACGCCGGGCCCCATTTGCTGAAAATCGCATCAGCCGAGGTCAACCACGCCGGCTGCCCTTAACCGTCCGCGGTCACTGGATTCGTGGCACGCGGTGAGCGCCGTCACGGTCCCGGCCGACCCCGAACGTCTCGACAGGTTAGTTAATGCAATGCTAACTTCGGCGGAGTTAGCCTAGCCATACCAAAGGAGACGGCAGGGGGGCGTGTGCTTCTTTGCGAATGACATATGGACACGGTCAGTGACACGCTCACCTCGAGCGTAGGGGGAACCCGCGTCGATCGCGACGTGGTGAACAGGTTCGCGACCTGTTGTCGATCGCTGGGCCTGTCGGTCAACGACCGGCAGCGGCCCGCGGACCTGGCCGCCGCGCGGTCAGGGTTCACCGAGCTGACCCGGATCGCCCGCGAACAGTGCGACGCCTGGATCGGACTGGCGGCCGCCGGCGCAGGCGAGAACGCCGGCCGCGTCATCACCACCATCTGGCGCACCCTGGGCACCCTCGGCGCGCTCACCCGCGAAATCGACCTGGGCGCCGAGGATCTCGGATTCACCTACGACACAGGACTGTACCTGCAGTTTCGCGCGACCAGCCGCGACGATATCGTGTTGGCCTATGCCGCCACACTGGGCGAGGCCGGTGACTTCGCCGACGCCGATCAGCTTGTCGGGGAACTGATCTCACGCCGTCCCGCCTGGCTGCAGGCGCGCTGGGTCCGGGTGGCCCTCTATCACCGCAGCCGGCGCTGGTCGGATGTGGTGCGCACGCTCACCCCGGTGGTCAACGACCCCAAGCTCGACGAGCACTACGCCCACGCCGCCCGGGTGACGCTGGCCATCGCGCTGGCAAACCTGGGAATGTTCGCCCCCGCGCTGTCGCACCTGGAGAACCCGGAGGGTCCCGTCCCGGTCGCCGCCGTCGACGGTGGTCTGGTGAAGGGGCTGTGCCTGCGGGCGCAGGGCGAGGACGACGAGGCCGCCGACGTGCTGGCTGAGTTGTACGCCGCCAACCCCGAGCATGCCGGGGTGGAAGAGGCATTGTCGGACCAGTCATTCGGGCTGGACACCACCACCGCTGCGCGGATCGAGGCCCGCAGCAATCCGTGGGACCCCGCGACCGAGCCGGGGGAGTCCGACTTCGTGGACCCGGGTGCCAAGGAACGCAAGGCGCACCTGCTCATCGAGGCGGAGGCCGAACTCGCCGAATTCATCGGCCTCGAAGAGGTCAAGTATCAGGTCGCACGCCTTAAAAGTTCGGTGGCCATGTCGATCCGGCGCCAGGAACGCGGGCTGACCGTGGCCCAGCGCACCAACCACCTGGTCTTCGCCGGTCCGCCGGGAACCGGTAAGACCACCATCGCCCGGGTGGTCGCCAAGATCTACTGCGGGCTCGGACTTCTGAAGAAGGAGACGGTCCGCGAAGTGCACCGTGCCGACCTCATCGGCCAGCACATCGGCGAGACCGAGGCCAAGACCAACGCCATCATCGACAGCGCGTTGGACGGCGTGCTGTTCCTCGACGAGGCGTACGCCCTGGTGTCCACCGGCGCCAAGAACGACTTCGGCCTGGTGGCCATCGACACCCTGCTGGCCAGGATGGAGAACGACCGCGACCGGTTGGTCGTCATCGTCGCCGGCTACCGGGCCGACCTGGACCGCTTCCTGGACACCAACGAAGGTCTGCGATCCCGCTTCACCCGCAGCATCGACTTCCCGTCCTACAGCGCACCGGAACTCGTCGAGATGGCGACCCGGATGGCCGAGAAGCGCGACAGCGTCTTCGAACAGGTCGCCCACGACGAGATGGAGGCACTGTTCGCCCATCTGGCCGCCAGCACCACCCCGGATGCCACCGGCACCGCGCGGCGCAGCCTTGATATCGCGGGCAACGGCCGGTTCGTCCGAAACCTTGTCGAGCGTTCCGAAGAGGAGCGCGAATACCGATTGGACCACTCAGATTCCGACGACTTCACCGATGAAGAGTTGATGGCGATCACCGCCGACGACGTGAGCCGCTCGGCCGCCCCGCTGCTGCGTGGGCTCGGGCTTTCGGTGCCGCAGAAATGAGTGAGACGCCAGAGGACCGTCGCGAGTTCACCTCGCGCACACCGGTCAACGAGAACCCCGACCGTGTCGCCTACCGTCGCGGCTTCGTCACCCGTCACCAGGTCTCGGGCTGGCGATTCGTCATGCGCCGCATCGCATCCGGCGTTGCGCTGCACGACACCCGGATGCTCGTCGACCCGCTGCGCACCCAGAACCGCGCGGTGCTCGTGGGCGCCCTGGTATCGGTCACCGTCGTCGCAGGCTGCTTCGTGTTCTCCCTGATCCGCCCCGGCGGAGACGCGGGAAGCTCGACCATCCTGGCCGACCGCGACACCTCCGCACTGTATGTGCGCATCGGTGACGTGGTGCACCCGGCGCTGAACCTCACCTCGGCCCGGCTGATCGCCGGCCAGGCCGACAACCCGACCACGGTGAAGAGCAGCGAGATCGACAAGTTCGCCCGTGGCAACCTCATCGGCATTCCCGGCGCCCCGGAACGAATGGTGCAGAACACCTCTCGTGACGCCAACTGGACGGTGTGCGACGCCGTCACCGGCAGCGCCACCGGCGTCACCGTGATCGCCGGTACCCCGGACGAGCAGGGCGAGCGGGCCACCGCGCTGCCCGATGACCGCGCGGTCCTGGTGCAGAACGTCGGCGGCGTGCACTCCGGCACCTGGCTGCTGTGGAATGGCAAACGCAGCCCCATCGACCTGGGCAACCGGGCCGTCACCGACGCCCTCGGGCTGGGCACCGACATCCCCGCACCGCGCGTGATCGCGCCCGGCCTGTTCAACGCCATCCCGGAGTCCGCTCCGCTGGTCGCCCCGGCGCTGCCCGGCGCGGGTGAGCCACCGCGCTTCGCCCTGCCGGTCCCGGCCCCGGTCGGAGCCGTCGTCGCCGCCTATGAAGCCGACAACACGATCCGTTACTTCGCGGTGCACGCCGACGGCCTGCAGCAGGTGTCGCCGGTGCTGGCCGCGATCCTGCGGAACTCCAATTCCTATGGGCTGCAGCAGCCGCCACGCCTGGGTGCCGACGACGTGGCGAAGCTGCCGGTCGTCGGGGGTATCGACACCAACGCCTACCCCGCCGATGAGGTCACCCTGGTCGAGCCCGGTCCGGCGCCGGTCACCTGCGCCCACTGGTCCAAGCCTGCCGACGCGACCGAGAGCTCGCTGAGCCTGCTCGCCGGTGCCGCGCTGCCGCTGCCCGACGGGTTGCGCACCGTGGACCTGGTCGGCGCCGGCGGCGGATCGACCGCCAACCGGGTTGCGCTCGCCCCCGGTAGCGGTTATTTCGTGCAATCCGTCGGATCCGATGCCGGCGCACCACCCGCCGGATCGGCCTTCTGGGTCAGCGACACCGGCGTCCGGTACGGCGTGGATGCCTCCGGTGACGCCAAAACCGTTACTGCGCTGGGTCTGACGCCGCCGCCCCTGGCAGTGCCGTGGTCGGTGCTCACCCAGTTCGCGGCCGGACCCACTCTTTCCAGGGCGGATGCGCTCGTCGCGCACGATGCCGTGTCGTCCGCGGTCGCGTCCGGCCGCGAGGGAGAAAACTGATGAGTCGCTTGATCTTCGAGGCTCGCCGCCGCCTGCCCGCGCCGGAGGCGCGCAAGGGCACCATCACCATCGAGGCGCCGCCGTCGCTGCCCCGACTGGTGCCGCCGTCGCTGCTGCGCAGGGTGCTGCCGTACTTGATCGTCATCCTGATCGTGGGCATGATCGTGGCGCTGTTCGCGACCGGAATGCGGATGATCTCGCCGACGATGCTGTTCTTCCCGTTCGTGCTGCTGCTCGCCGCGACCGCGCTCTACCGCGGATCCGACAACAAGCTGCGCACCGAGGAGGTCGATGCCGAACGCGCCGACTACCTGCGCTACCTGTCGGTGGTGCGGGACAACGTCCGCGCGCAGGCCGCCGATCAGCGTGCGGCACTGGAGTGGTCGCACCCGGAGCCGGATCTGCTCGCCGCGGTGCCCGGCACCCGCAGGCAGTGGGAGCGCGACCCCCGCGACAGCGATTTCCTGGTGGTGCGGACCGGGCTGACCGATGTGCCGCTGAACACCACGCTGCGGGTCAAGGACGCCGCCGACGAGATCGACCTGGAACCGGTGGCGCACACCACCCTTCGTGGTCTGCTCGATGTGCACCGCACGGTGCGTAACGCACCGACCGGGATCGACCTGGCCAAGGTTTCCCGCATCACCGTGCTGGGTGAGCCCGACGAAGTCCGTGACGCCCTGCGCGCCTGGGTCGCCCAGGCGGTCACCTGGCATGACCCGGCGGTGCTCGGGGTGGCGCTGGCGGCCCCGGACTTGGAGGCATCGGACTGGTCCTGGCTGAAGTGGCTGCCGCACAACGACGTTCCCGGCAAAGCCGACGGTGTCGGCCCGGCCCGGTACCTGGCCACCACCGCCGACGGCCTGCACGGTCTGCTGGCCCCGGTGCTGGACGAGCGTGACGCCTTCACCGGCGCCGCACTGGCCTCGGGCAAGCACCTGCTGGTGCTGCTCGACGATCCCGACGCCGATCCCGACGCCGTCGTCGGCCGCACCGGTGCAGCAGGTGTCACCCTGATCCACCGGTCCGCCAAAGAACCGCACCGCGAACAGTATTCGGACCCGGAGCGGCCCATCCTGAAGATTGCCGACGGCAAGATCGCGCGCTGGCAGACCGGCGGCTGGCAGCCCTACGTCGACACCGCGGACGCATTCTCCGATGCGCAGGCCGAGCACCTGGCGCGCCGGCTGGCACGCTGGGACACCAACCCGGAGCAAGCCCGCACGGCAGCCACCGGTGCGACGACGTTCACCACGCTGTTCGGTATCCCGGACGCCTCCGCACTCGACGTGGCGGCGCTGTGGGCGCCGCGGCACCGCGACGAGGAGCTTCGGGTGCCCATCGGGGTCACCGCGACCGGCGAACCGCTGATCTTCGACCTCAAGGACGAGGCCGAGGGCGGTATGGGCCCGCACGGCCTGATGATCGGTATGACCGGATCGGGCAAGTCCCAGACGCTGATGTCGATCCTGCTCTCGCTGCTCACCACGCATTCCGCGGAACGGCTGATCGTCATCTACGCCGACTTCAAGGGTGAGGCCGGCGCCGATATCTTCCGGCACTTCCCGCAGGTCGTCGCCGTCATCTCGAACATGGCCGAGAAGCGTTCACTGGCAGATCGTTTCGCGGACACCCTGCGCGGCGAAGTGGCGCGGCGTGAGCAACTGCTGAAAGAGGCCGGGCGCCGCGTTCAGGGCAGCGCCTTCAACTCGGTCACCGAGTACGAGGCGGCGATCGCCGCCGGCCACGACCTGGCGCCGATCCCCACGCTGTTCGTGGTGGCCGACGAGTTCACCCTGATGTTGGCCGAGCATCCCGAGTACGCGGAGCTGTTCGACTACGTCGCCCGCAAGGGACGCTCGTTCCGCATCCACATCTTGTTCGCGTCCCAGACGCTGGATGTCGGCCGCATCAAGGACATCGACAAGAACACCTCGTACCGCATCGGCCTCAAGGTGGCCAGCCCGTCGATCAGCCGTCAGATCATCGGCACCGAGGACGCTTTCCAGATCGAGTCGGGCCGCGAGCACAAGGGTGAGGGCTTCTTGGTGCCCGCACCCGGTGCTAACCCGGTCAAGTTCCGCAGCACCTACGTCGACGGCATCTACGACCCGCCGCGCACCGGCCACTCGGTGGTCGTGCATTCGGTGCCAGAACCGCAGCTGTTCACCGCAGGCTGGGTGGAACCGGCGCCGGACACCGTCATCGTCACCGGCGAGATCGAGGACGTCCCGCCGCCGCGCAAGCTGATCGCCACCATCGGCGACCAGCTGGCCAACTACGGCCCGCGCGCACCGCAGCTGTGGCTGCCCCCGCTGGAGGAGGCCATTCCGCTCGTCGACCTGTTGGCGCGCACCGAGATCGGCGAACGCACATGGCGTTGGCCGCTGGGCGAAATCGACAAGCCCTTCGAGATGCGCCGCGACGCGCTGGTGTTCGACGCCGGCACCGCGGCGGGCAACCTACTGATCCACGGCGGACCGAAATCGGGCAAGTCGACTGCGCTGCAGACCTTCATGCTGTCGGCCGCGGCGCTGCACGCGCCCGGCGAGGTCAGCTTCTACTGCCTGGACTACGGCGGCGGCCAGTTGCGCGCAGTCGCCGACCTGGCCCATGTGGGCGCCGTCGCGACGCCGCTGGAACCCGAGCTCATCCGGCGCACCTTCGCCGAGCTGGAGCAGCTGCTGCGCACCCGCCAGGAGACCGGGGCACGCCCGGGCTCGGGCGGTTACGAGGACGGCTACGGCGAGGTCTTCCTGGTGATCGACAACCTGTACGCGTTCAGCCGCGACAACATCGACACCTTCAACACCCGCAACCCGCTGCTGGCCCGGGTCACCGAGCTGGTCAATGCCGGGCTGTCCTATGGCATCCACGTCGTGATCACCACCCCGAACTGGCTCGAAGTGCCGTTGGCCATGCGTGACGGCCTCGGGCTGCGACTTGAGCTCAAGCTCAACGACTCCCACGACAGCAATGTCCGGGTCGTCGGCGCGCTGACCCGCCCGGCCGACAGTGTGCCCGCCGATCAGCCGGGACGCGGCCTGACCATGGCCGCCGAACATTTCCTGTTCGCGGCGCCGGACCTGCGCGATATCGCGGTCATCAACGCCCGCCATCCCGGCGAGCACGCCCCCGCGATCCGGCTGCTGCCCACCCAGCTCACCCCCGCCGCCGTCGGCAGGATCTATGTGGGCCCGGAGCAGGTGGTCATCGGGCAGCGCGAGGAAGACCTGCGCCCGGTGGCGATCGACTTCGCGCGCAACCCACTGATGATGGTGTTCGGCGACAGCAGATCGGGCAAGACCACCCTGCTGCGGCATCTGATCCGCAGCATCCGGGACAACTCGACCGCGGACCAGGTCGCCTTCACGGTCATCGACCGGCGGCTGCACCTGGTCGAGGAGCCGCTGTTCCCCGACAACGAGTACACGCCGAACATCGACCGGATCACCCCGGCGATGCTGGGCCTGTCCGCGCTCATCAAGCACCGCCGCCCGCCGGCCGGCCTGTCCTCGGAGGACCTGCGCCGCTGGAGTTTCGAAGGGCAGACCCACTATCTGATCATCGACGATGTCGATCAGATCCCGGACGGTCCCGCGGTGAGCGGTCCGTACGCGGGCCAGCGGCCGTGGAGCCCGTTGCTGGGGCTGCTGGCCGAGGCCGGCGACCTCGGTCTGCGGGTCATCGTCACCGCCAGGGCCAGTGGATCGGCGCACGCGGTGATGACCGCGCCATTGTTGCGCCGCCTCAACGATCTACAGGCGACTACCGTGATGTTGTCGGGCAGTCCCGCCGACGGTGGCAAACTGCGGGGCATGCGCTTCAGCAGGCTGCCGGCGGGCCGGGCGATGCTGCTCGGCGACAGCGAAGAGGCGACCTATGTGCAACTGGTGAACCCCCTCGTGCCCGAGGAAGTTTCGCCTGCCGGTACGAACGGAAAGGAATACAGCTGATGACTCTGCGCGTGGTTCCCGAAGGATTGGCCGCCGCCGGTTCGGCGGTCGAAGCGCTGACCGCGCGGCTTGCCGCCGCGCACGCCGCGGCGGCACCGGTGGTGAACGTGGTGGTGCCGCCGGCAGCCGACCCGGTGTCGTTGCAGACGGCCGCCGGGTTCAGTGCCGCCGGTAACGAGCACAGCGCGGTCGCCGCGCTGGCCGTGGAGGAGCTGGGCCGCGCCGGGATGGGTGTCGCGCAGTCCGGCACCAGCTACGCCACCGGCGACGCGCTGGCCGCGTCGACCTACCTGATCGCGCGCGGCGGCTGAGATGACCGCTCCCGTCTGGATGGCACTGCCGCCCGAGGTTCATTCGGCGCTGCTCAGCAGCGGTCCGGGTCCCGGGTCGCTGCTTGCCGCCGCGGGAGCCTGGCAGTCACTGAGCGCCGAATATGCCGCCGCGGCAGCCGAACTGGTCTCCACGCTGGGTGGTGTGGCGGCCGGCGCGTGGGAGGGGCCGAGTTCCGAGCAGTACGTTGCCGCCCACCAGCCATACCTGATCTGGCTGGCGCAGGCCGGCGCGAAGAGCGCGGTCGCCGCGGCCCAACACGAGACCGCCGCAGCCGCTTACACCACCGCGTTGGCGACCATGCCCACACTGGCCGAGCTGGCCGCCAACCATGCCCTGCACGGCACGCTGCTGGCCACGAACTTCTTCGGTATCAACACCATCCCGATCGCGGTCACCGAAGCCGACTACGTCCGGATGTGGATCCAGGCCGCCACCACCATGACCACCTATCAGGCGGTGTCCGCGGCCACCGTCGCGGCGACGCCGGTGCTGGAACCGGCGCCGATGCTGCTGGCTCCCGGTGTCGGTGAGGCGGGTAGCGCCGGCGCGACCTCCACCCAGATGATCGCGCAGGCCCAGGCCATCAATTCGGCTGCGGCACTGAATGACTCGAACTTCATCCTGCAGTTCCTGGAGCAGTACCTCAAGAACGTGCCGGGTGGTCAGCTGATCATCGAGTTCATCCAGAACCCGATCGGCAACCTGCAGGCGCTGCTCACCGACTTCCTCACCAACCCCGCTGCGGCACTGACGACCTGGGGTCCGTTCCTGTTCGCGGTCGCCTATCAGGTGTTCTTCAACCTGGTCGGCTGGCCCACCTGGGGAATGATCTTCGCGGCGCCGTTCCTATTGCCTGCGCTGGCTACCCTCGGCATCGTCGGCCTCATCCTGATCATCGACAAGTTGCTGCCGAAGTTCACCGATCTGCCGATGCTGGATCTCGGTGAGCCTCCGGCCGCCGCGCAGCGCGAACCCACGCTGCCGGTGGCAAGCGTCGCGCCGGCCGGTACCCCGGCCCCGTCCGCTGCTCCCGCAGGCACCCCCGCCTCGGCGCCGGCGAGCGCGCCCGCGGCGGCACCGGCGGCCGCCACTCCGGCGCTGGCCGCCTACGCGGTCTACGGCGGGCACCCGGGCGGCGGTTTCAGCCCGACCGTGCGCGACACCACGTCGGCCAAGGCACCCGCCTCGGGTTCGTCGGCGGCAGTCGCCTCGGCCGCGGCACTGTCGGCGGCCGAGCGCCGGAAACGTCGGCGCAAGAAGGGCGGCGAGATCAAGGACCGCGCCTACGCCGACGAATACATGGACTACGACGAGGATCCCGCGCCGCGCGGACCGCGCCCCGAGCCCCGCGTGACGGCCTCCGAACACGGTGCCGGACCGATGGGCTTCACCGGTGCGGTCCCCGGCGAGGACACCACGGCGACCGGTGTGACCGAGTTGACCGGCGACTCGTTCGGCAACGGGCCGACCAATCCCATGCTGCCGGGCTCCTGGAGTCCCGACGATCCGTCGGCACCGGGAGGGGGACAGCACAGCTGAGCGCACCCCGGACACCCCAGATCGCCCACAGATACCCCCGAAAGGAAACGCCATGAGCATGCTCGACGCGCACATCCCCCAACTGGTCGCCTCCGAATCGGCGTTCGGCGCCAAGGCCGCGCTGATGCGCAGCACCATCGCCCAGGCCGAGCAGGCCGCCCAGGCCTCGCAGGCCTTCCACATGGGCGAGTCCTCGGCCGCCTTCCAGGCCGCGCACGCCCGGTTCATCGAGGTCTCGGCCCGGGTGAACGCCCTGCTCGACATCGCCCAGGTCAACCTGGCCGACGCCGCGGGCACCTACGTCGCGCAGGACGCGGCGGCCGCCAGCACCTACACCTCGATCTGACAACGCAAGCCGACCAGGAGAATCCACATGTCGCAGATCATGTACAACTACCCGGCCATGCTCGCGCTGTCAGCCGAGATGAACGGTTTCGCAGGCGCTCTGAACGCCGTCGGCGCGGATATCGCCGCCGAGCAGGCCGCGCTGTCGGGCGCCTGGCAGGGCGACACCGGTATGACCTACCAGGCCTGGCAGGCCCAGTGGAACGCCAGCATGACCGAGCTGGTGCGTGCGTACCAGGCGATGGCGAGCACCCATGAGACCAACACCATGTCGATGAATGCCCGGGACCGGGCAGAAGGCGCCAAATGGGGATAGATGGCTGCTAATGCGGTCGAGCTGACCGTCGAGCAGGCCTGGTTCATTGCAGAAGAGGTCGGCTCCGGCTCGTTCCCGTGGGTGCTGGCGATCACGCCGCCCTACAGCGAGCCGGCAGCCGCCGGACAGTTCGCGGCCGATCGGGTTGCCGAGCTGACCGAGCTGGGAGTGATGTCCGGCAGCGGAGTCATCAATCCCGCTGTCGTCCAGTGGATTCAGCAGACCTGCCGGGCGCGGCAGTGGCTCGAGTTACGGATCGTGGGAGCGCACGGCGACATGCTGCGCGGTCTCGTTGCGCGACACGACGAGACCTCGGTGGTCGCGCTGCGCAGCGGCGGTCTGGTGACCTTCACCGCGATGGAACTGCTGCACCCGAACGACCTGGTGCCGGTGCTGGTGGCCGGCCTGGCCGGACGGCGCGCTGCGTCCTTCGATGATTTCACCGTACCCGTCCGGGCCGGGGCCCGCGCCGACGAGAAGCTGCGAGCCGGCTCCAACCTGGCCGAAGTGCTTGAATACCTGGGCATTCCGACGTCCGCACGGCCGGTGGTGGAGGCAGTGTTCACCGGCAGGCGGAGCTACGTGGAGATCGTCGCAGGCGAACACCGAGACGGTCACCGGGTCAGTACCGAGGTCGGCGTGAGCGTCGTCGACTCCGAGGCCGGCCGCATCCTGGTGAGCCCCTCGAAAGCCTTTGACGGTGAATGGGTGTCCACGTTCGCACCCGGAACCGCGGTGGCCATCGCCGCCGCGGTCGACAGACTGATCGCAACACTGCCGCACGGATCGTGGTTTCCCGGCGCGCTTCAGAACCGAGATTTCGACCAGAGAACGGAAGACCGATGCCCGACAACACTGTGATGCCGATCGTGCGGGTGGCCGTGCTGGCCGCCGGGGACGGCGCCGACGGCGCCGGGCGGCTCACCGAGATGGCGCTGCCTGCCGAACTGCCGCTGCGCGAGATCATCCCGGCCGTGCAGCGCACCGTGCTGCCGTCGACAGACGCCCCCGAGGGCGCTCCGGCACGGCTGAGCCTGGCACCCATCGGCGGTGCCCCGTTCAGCCTGGACGCGACGCTGGACACCGTCGGTGTCGTCGACGGCGATCTGCTGGCGCTGCAGGCCATCCCGAACGGACCTGCCGCACCGCGCATCATCGAGGACATCGCCGATGCCGCCGTCATCTTCTCCGCCGCACGCGAACGGCCATGGGGTCCGGCGCAGATCCAGCGTGCGGCCGCGGTCGCCGTCATCGCGCTGATCCTGCTGGGCACCGCCCTCGCGACGGCCGCCCGGGTCGTCAGCGGGCACTCGGCCGGACTGTTCACCGTCGCCGGTATCGCCGCCGTCACCGTGATCGCGTCGTTCGCCACCCGAGCCCGGTTCCCGGGCCTGGGTACCGCGCTCGGGCTCACCGCGCTGGCCCCCGTCGCCGCAGCCTTCGCGCTCGCCGTCCCCGGCGATTTCGGTGCCGCGCAGGTGCTCTTGGCCGCCGCCGGTGTGGCCGCCTGGTCGGTGATCAGCATCGTCGTCTTCGAACGCGCCATCGCCACGTTCACCGCGTCGACGGTGCTCGGGCTCGGCGTGCTGCTGTTCGCGGTGCTGGCCACCATCTGGGACATGACCGACATCCGCACCGGGTCCGGTCTCATCGTCTTCGCGCTGTTGGTGACCGTGCAGGCCGCCCGCCTGTCCGCACTGTGGGCGCGGTTGCCCGTGCCGACCATTCCCGCCCCCGGCGATCCGACCCCGTCGGCGCAGCCACTGCGCGTGTTGGAGGATCTGCCGCGCCGCATCCGCGTCACCGACGCGCACCAGACCGGATTCCTGGCCGCCGGTGTCCTGCTGTCGGTGGTCGGCTCGCTGATCCTCGTCGGCTCGGCGGGCGCGTCGCCGTGGGCCTGGGTGCTGGTGATCGCGGCGGCGCTGGGCACCACTCTGCGTGCCCGGGTGTGGGATTCGACGCCGTGCAAGGCCTGGCTGCTGAGCCAGTCCTTCCTGCTGCCCGCCGCGCTGCTGGTGACCTTCGCCCTGACCGAGCGGTACGCGGCGGCCTGGTGGGCGCTGGCTGCCCTGGTGGCCGTGACCGTCGTCTGGATCGTGGTCGCGCTGAACCCGCGGATCGCCTCCCCGGACACCTACTCGCTGCCCGCTCGCCGGCTGTTCGGCTTCGCCAGTTCCGCCGTCGACGCCTCCGTCATTCCGGTGGCCGCCTACCTGGTCGGTCTGTTCGAATGGGTTCTGAACAGGTGACAGCACAGCTACTGCGTCGCGGAACCGCCGTGCTGGCAGCGGTTCTCGCGGTCGCAGCGGTCGGCTGCCCGGCCGCGGGCGCGATCACCCCGCCCGAGGTGGATGCCGACACCGCACCCCCGTCGGGTGCCGCCGGGCCCGTGCAGACCATGGCGCAACGCGGCACCTGCACGGTGACCGGGGTGATCCCGGGCACCGATCCCGGTGTCGTCAGTCCGAATCAGCTGACGCTGGACCTCGCCGAAGCATGGCGCCACAGCCGCGGTGACGGCCAGACGGTCGCGGTGATCGACACCGGTGTACAACCGGGACCCCGGCTGCCCAATGTCGAACCCGGCGGTGACTTCGTCGCCGGCACCGACGGACTGACCGACTGCGACGGACACGGCACGATGGTCGCCGGACTCATCGCCGGCCAGCCGGGTGCGGACGGTTTCTCCGGTGTCGCGCCGGGCGCGCAGCTGTTGTCCATCCGGCAGACCTCGGCTCGATATTCCCCGGCGGGCTCGCCGAACCAGCCGGGCCAGGACCCGGTGATCGTGGAGGCCAGCAACGACATCGCGACGCTGGCGCGCGCCGTGGTACGCGCCGCGGACCTGGGCGCCCGCATCATCAACATCTCGTCGGTGGCGTGTGTCCCGGCGAACACTTCCCTCGATCAGAGCGCGCTCGGTGCGGCGCTGCGCTACGCGGCCGTCGAGAAGGACGTGGTGATCATCGCGGCGGCCGGTAACACCGGCGGCGGTATCGCCGGCGGAAGCGCCTGTGCGGCCAACCCGTTGACCGACCCGGCCCGGCCGGACGATCCGCGCAACTGGGCGGGGGTGACCTCGGTATCGACGCCTTCGTGGTGGCAGCCCTACGTGCTGTCGGTGGGGGCGCTGAACCCGGCGGGCCAGCCCGCGCCGTTCAGCATGTCCGGTCCCTGGCTCGGCCTGGCCGCGCCGGGAGAGAACATCACCTCGGTGAGCAACACCCCCGACGGCGGGCTGGCCAACGGGCAGCCCAACGAGAAAGGCGAGTTGGCGCCGGTCAGCGGCACCAGCTATGCCGCCGCCTACGTGTCCGGCGTTGCGGCCCTGGTCCGCAGCCGTTTTCCCGAACTGAGCGCCGAACAGGTGGTGCGCAGGCTCACCAGTACCGCGCGCGGCGCGGACCGCTCGCCGTCGTCACTGGTGGGTGCGGGCACTGTCGACCCGGTGGCCGCCCTGACCTGGGATGTGCCCGGTCCGGGTAGCCCCGCCGAGACGACCAGACCCGTTGCGGCACCGCCGGAACCGGTACAACAGGACTCCACACCGCGGACCGTCGCGTATATCGGCACCGGTGTGCTCGCACTGGCTGCCCTCGTGACCGCCGCGATCGCCGCACACCGACGGAAGGACAAAGCCGCATGACGGCCCGACTCGCCCTGGCGCTGCTGTTCATCGTGCCCGCCGCACTGGCATACCCGTACGAGACGGTGACCCAGCGCTGGATCCTCGGCGTCGCGGTGGCAGTGGTGATCTTGCTGTTCGCCTGGTGGAAAGGTGATTTCGCGACCGCCAAGCTGGCGCGACGATGGACGATCTGGCGGGGCAACCACTCCGAGGCCGGTGTCGCCGAGGCGGGCGACACCGCCACGGTGCTGCTGCGTATCGACGAACCGGCATCCGATGAGCTTCCGGTGGCACTGATCGCCGGCTACACCGACCGGTACGGACTGCGCTGCGACAAGGTCCGGATCACCAGCCGCGACCTGGCCGGTGAACGGCAGACCTGGATCACCCTGACGCTGGACGCCGCCGAGAACCTGCGGTCGCTGCAGGCCCGGTCACCGCGGATCCCGTTGCACGACACCGCCGACGTGCTCGGACGGCGACTGGCCGACCACCTGCGCGAGAACGGCTGGGCGGTGACGGCCATCGACGAAGGGAACCGTCCCGCACCGCTGTCCGGCGAGGCCAAGGAGACCTGGCGGGCCATCACCGACGGCTCCGGATTCCTGACGGCCTACCGCATCCCGACGGCCGCATTGCCGGAGACGCTGGCCGCGGTATGGGCGCATCCGTCGGAGGAGACCTGGACCGCAGTGGAATTCGGTCCCGGCACGGTGGCTTCGGTATGCGCGGTGCGTACCGCCGAACGCCCCGCATCAGCGGCGCCGATCTCCGGGCTGGCCACGCTGGGCGGCCGTCAGCGCACGGTGCTCGACGCGCTGGACCCGCTGTCGTCGCGGCGTGTCGGCGACCATCAGCCCGCCGGCCCCGCGCTGGCCGAGGAACTCCGCTGGCCGACGGGCGTGGGCGTCAGAACATGAACGGCCGCAGGAACCTCGTCATCCGGCGCAGGTAGTCCGGCTGGCTGACATGCAGGATGTGGTTACCCGGGAACCAGTGGAATGCGCACCGATCCCAGTGCCGCCACAGGATTTCGGCCTGCTGCGGCGGCGCCAGCTTGTCGCCGAGTCCGGCGATGATCAGCCGACGGTCCTTGGGCACCAGGGGTGGGTAGGTCAGCGGTGAGTGGAACAGCGTCGCCGCGTCGGCTTTCGCCTTGTCCACGCCCGTCAGCCGGTTCCCCAACCGCACCAGCATGTTGGCGGGGAACCAGTCGTCGAACGCCGCCTCGGGTGTCACCACCGGCACGTTCGGGATGACGGCCTGGATCCGGTCGTCGACCCCGGCGATCAGCGCGGAGGTGTAGCCGCCCAGTGACATCCCGGTGAGCGCGATGCGATCCACGCCGGTGGACTCCAGATAGTCGACCACCGAACGGAAGTCGTGCACCGCCTGGGCCATCGCCTCGGCGAACCCGGCCATCCCGTCGGCGAAATAGCCGTACCCGCTGTAGGGCGAGTTCGCCTCGGCACGCCTGCCGTGGAACGGCAGCGTGTAGAGCAGCACGTCGTACCCGGATTTGAAGAACCACGGCAACGAGAAGAACAGCCCGTTGAACAGGTAGGCCGACCCCATGAAGCCGTGGATCAGGCACAGCGTCGGGCGCGGCCCGTCGCCGTGCACCCAGTGCTGGGCGTGCACGACGTTGTTGCGGGCATAGGAGCCGCGTTGCTCGCGCAGTGCGGGATTGACGGCTTGAAAACTGCTGGCGAACTCGATGTTGTTCACCGACCCGTGCGCGATCCAGGACGCCAGCTGGTTGGCAGGCCGCGTCGAGACCCGCGGCAGAGCCGTCGGTGCGGGGAACGACAGCAGCGGATCCTTCTGTGCGGCAAGGTCGATGTAGAAATCGAGTGCGGCGTCCTCATCGTGGACCCGGTTCGGGTGCAGGGCGGCACCGGCCAGGCGCGGCAGCATCGCTGCACCCACGATGCTGGCGACGGCGGTGCGCAGGCCGAGATCGGCGACGGCCGAAGCATCCACGACCATCCGCTGCTGGAGGGTGAGGTCGCTGCGCCGCGGCAGTCCGCGCGCGGTGGCGTCGGCACCGGGAACGTCGGGCACCGGGATGGGTGGATCAACGGGTGCGGTATCGAGCGGTGGCGCGTCGGTCACGTCGCTGGCCTTTCTCGCTGCGGCCCGCCGATGGTAGCCCGGCCCGGATGAAGGTGTCAGTCAGTCGGGTATCTGTAAAGCGAACAGTTCGGCTGCATTGCGATGGAACACCCCGCGCAGCCAGTCGTCGTCGATCCCGGGCAGTGCGGTGAGCACCGACATCGCGTGGGTGTAGCGGTACGGGATGTTCGGGAAATCGCTGCCGAACAGGATGCGCTCGCCCAGATCGCGCAGCCGCGGGTACGCGCCGGGTGGGAAGGGCATCGTCTCCTCGGCGAACGCGGTGAAGGCCATCGTGGTGTCCAGATGCACGCCGGCATGGCGCTCGCAGATGTCCAGGAACGGCTCGTATTCCGGCATACCCATGTGCGCGACGATCAGCCGGAGCCGCGGATGACGGGTCAGCACGGCCTCGATCGGCTCCGGACCGGTGAACGTGCCGGGGGCGGGACCCGAGCCGCAGTGGATGACGACGGGTGTCCCGGCGTCGGCCAGCACGCCCCACACGTCCTCGAGCAGGGGATCGGTCGGGTCATACCCACCGACCTGGACATGGGCCTTGAAGACCCGGGCACCGCCCTCGATGGCCGCGGTGACGTACCGGGCCGCGCCGGGTTCGGGAAAGAAGGTGGCGGTGGACAGGCAGTCCGGTGTGTCGGCGGCGAACTGCGCCGCCCACTGGTTGAGCCAGGCCGCCATCTGCGGTTTGTGCGGGTACACCAGCGAGGTGAAGGCCTGCACGCCGAACGCGCGCAGGGTGTGCAGCCGATCGTTCTCATCGGCGCGATAGGTGATCGGCCATTCCCGCCCCACCAGGGGCCCGGCGCTGTCGAAATACAGCCAGACCTTGTCCATCACGTTCTTCGGCATGAAGTGGGTGTGTACGTCGATGATTCCGGGCAGCCCGAGAGACTCCCAGATGCGCCGAACCGTTGTTGCCTCATCCATCACCGTCGATGATGTCAGTATGTGGAATCCCGACACCTACCTGGCCTTCGCCGACCACCGTGGCCGGCCGTTCTTCGACCTGGTGAACCGGGTGGCCGCGCGGCAGCCCCGCCGGGTGGCCGACCTGGGCTGCGGACCGGGCAACCTCACCGAGACGCTGAGCAGGCGCTGGCCCGGCGCGGTGGTGCAGGGCTGGGATTCCTCACCCGAGATGGTTGCCGCGGCCACCGGTCGTGGTCTGGATGTGCGCGTCGGTGGGATCGCCGAGTGGTCACCGCAAGCCGATACCGATGTGGTCATCTCCAACGCGGCGCTGCAGTGGCTACCCGAACACCGTGAGCTCGTAATGCGCTGGGCCGGGCAACTGGCGCCCGGATCGTGGATCGCGTTCCAGGTGCCGGGAAACTTCGACGCCCCCTCGCACGCCGCGGTGCGTGCGGTGGCCCGTCGTGAGCCTTTCGTCGAGGCGCTGCGCGATATGCCGTGGCGCGACGCCGATGTGGTCGGCACGCCGGTCGAGTACGCCGGGCTGCTGACCGACGCCGGCTGCGTGGTGGATGCCTGGGAAACCACCTATGTGCATGAGTTGGAGGGTGAGACACCGGTTTTGGACTGGATCACGGGCACCGCGCTGACCCAGGTGAAGGAGCGGCTCACCGAGCTGCAGTGGCAGCAGTACCGGGAGGCGATCATTCCCGAACTGGCGCAGGCCTATCCGGCCCGCGCGGACGGGCACACCTTCTTCCCGTTCCGGCGGATCTTCGTGGTCGCACAGGTGCGTTAGTCGAGCAGCGCGATGACCTGGGCGACCAGCTGATCGATATCGGCGCCGGTGGTGTCGACGACGAGATCCGGGTTCTCCGGTGGCTCGTAGGGTGCGTCGATACCGGTGAGCCCCTTGAGTTCACCGGCCCGGGCGCGGGCGTACAGGCCCTTGGGGTCGCGGCGTTCGCATTCGGCGACCGGGGTGGCGACGTGGATCTCCAGGAACGGCAGCTTGGCCGCGTCGTTCAGGGCGCGGGCCAGTTCGCGGTCGGATTTCAGCGGGGACACCAGCGAGGCCAGCGCGACCACCCCGGAGTCGGCGAGCAGACGCGTCAGATGCCCGACGCGACGGATGTTCTCGGCCCTGTCGCCCGCGGAGAACCCCAGGTCATCGGAGAGGCCGTGGCGCAGGTTGTCGCCGTCGAGCAGGTAGGCGACCCGGCCGGACTCCACCAGCGCCCGCTCCACCGCGACCGCGAGGGTCGACTTGCCGGACGCCGGCAGACCGGTGAACCAGATGGTCGCGCCGCGTTGTCCCGTTTTTCCCCAACGATATTCGCGATCCAGTGAGGACGGGTGCCACTTGATGTCGGAACGGTTGTGTCCGCTGGGCTTGACCTCGCGGGGCTCGGCGATGATGCCGGCGCCGACGGTGTCATTGGACACCTCGTCGATCAGGATGAACGCACCACTGTCCCGGTTGTCGGCATAGGAGTCGGCGACCACGATGGAACTGGTGCGCAGGGTGATCGACCCGATGTCGTTGAGCGACAGCTCGACCGGGCCGTCCACCTCATCCAGGGTCTCCGGGTCGAGTTTGGTGTGCAGTTCCTGCACGGTGGCTCGCACCGTACGGGTGCCCTGTTTGAGTGCGAGCCGGTCACCGGCGCGCAGCGGGTCGTCGAGGAACCAGCAGACGGTGGCGTCCAGCTCGCGGGCCAGCACCGGCAGCACTGCATCGTCGGCGGCGCTGACGAAGACATCGCCGCGGCCGACGTCGATATCGTCGGCGAGTTCGATGGAAACCGACAGTGGCGCAACCGCTGTGCTGCGTTCATCGTCCAGGGTGTCCACGACGGTGACGGTGGACTGGGTGCCCGACGGCAGGCTGACCACCGGGTCGCCCACCTTGAGGGTGCCCGCCGACAGTCGCCCGGTGTAGCGCCGGCGCTGTTCGGCGGTGGGCCGGGACACCCACTGCACCGGCAGGCGCAGGCTGGACGGCTCCGGGTGCGGCGCCGAGAGCTCGACGGCCTCAAGGTATTCCAGCAGGGTGGGCCCGGAGTACCAGGTGGTGTTGTCGGAGCGGTGCACGACGTTGTCGCCGAGCTTGGCCGCGATCGGGATGACGGTCAGCTCCGCCCCGCCGAGCCGCTCAGCCACCAGGCGCAGCTCCTGCTCGACCTCTGCGAACCGGGCCTGGTCGAAGTCCACCAGGTCGATCTTGTTGACGGCGGCCACGAAATGCTTGATGCCCAGCAGCTTTGCGATGCGGGCGTGGCGGCGGGTCTGGCGCAGCACGCCGGCGCGGGCGTCGACCAGCAGGATCGCCACGTGTGCATTGGAGGCACCGGTGAACATGTTGCGGGTGTAGCGCTCGTGGCCGGGGGTGTCGGCCAGGATGTAGCTGCGGTTCTCGGTGGAGAAGAACCGATACGCCACATCGATCGTGATGCCCTGCTCGCGTTCGGCGCGCAACCCGTCGGACAGCGCAGCCAGGTCCGCCACGCCCTCCTCGTCGGTGACGGCTTCCAAATGATCCAGCGGCAGGCTGTCGGTGTCGTGCATGAGCCGACCGATCAGGGTGCTCTTGCCGTCATCGACCGAACCGGCGGTGGTGATGCGCAGCAGCTGACGCGTGCTCATGCTGTTTCCCCCGTCGCTCCGCTGCGCTGCGCTCGCCCCATCATCAGAAATAGCCCTCTCGCTTGCGGTCTTCCATTGCCGCAACGGATGTGCGGTCGTCGGCGCGGGTTTCCCCGCGTTCGGAGACGGTGGCCGCCGAGATCTCGGTGATCACCCGGTCGATCGTGGTGGCTGTGGAGCGGACCGCACCGGTGATGGTGAGGTCGCCGACGGTGCGGTAGCGCACCCACTCCACCGCCGCGGTCTCCGTGCCGGTGGGCTTGGCGAATTCCGATACCGCCAGCAGGATGCCGTCACGCTCGAACACCTCACGTTCGTGCGCGAAGTAGATCGAGGGCAGTTCGAGGTTCTCCAACTCGATATAGCGCCAGATGTCGATCTCGGTCCAGTTCGACAACGGGAAGACGCGCACCTGTTCGCCCTTGCGGATCCGACCGTTGTACAGCGACCACGGTTCGGGCCGTTGCGCGCGCGGATCCCACTGTCCGAACTCGTCGCGGAAGCTCAGGATGCGCTCCTTGGCCCGAGCCCGCTCCTCGTCACGGCGCGCACCGCCGAACGCCGCGTCGAAACCGCCGGCCTCCAGGGCGTCGAGCAGGGTGCGAGTCTGCTGCCGGTTGCGCGACGCACCCGGGCCCGGGTCGGCGACCCGGCCGCTGTCGATGGTCTCCTGCACCGATCCGACGAGCAGCTTGTGCCCGACGCCGGTGGTGCGCCGGTCGCGGAACTCGATGACCTCAGCGAAGTTGTGCCCGGTGTCCACGTGCAGCACCGGAAACGGCAGTGGTCCGGGCCGAAAAGCCTTCTCCGCCAACCGGAGCAGGACGATCGAGTCCTTGCCCGCGGAGAACAGCAGCACGGGGCGCTGCAGTTCGGCCGCGACCTCGCGGATGATGTGGACGGCTTCGGCCTCCAACAGCCGGAGCTCATCGACCAGAACGGTGTCGGTACTGGCGGTCATGTCGGCAGCCCCTCTCGGTGTGCGTCGGCGCGATAACGGTCTACCCAATCGTCGGAACGTTGATCGGCCTGACGTTCCAGGACCGGTTCCGGCGCCAGCCGGGGATCGAGGCCCAGCTGCTCCAGCACGGTGGCCACGACGGTGGTGAGGTTGCGCCACAGGTATGGGTAGGACACGTCGAGCGGTTCGACGCCCTCTTCCTCGAACCAGTTCCGCCAGCCCTCTTCCTGCGCCCGCAGCATGGTGATGACGTGCGCGATTGCCCCGGCGTGGTACTCGGCCCGGGCATCGCGGTTCGGGTCGGGACGTCCACGCCACACGCGGGTCTGCACTGCGCGCCAGAAGGAGACGGCCTGCGACACCACATCGGGCCGGTAGACGTGCACCAGCACCGGATCGCTGCCGACGACGTCGCGGATGGCCGACAGCAGGCCCTGACCGGAGCGGTCCGGCAGCCCGGCGGCACGGTCCAGCAGCAGCGGGGTCTGATTCCACATCAGCTTCCCGCCCCAGATCCCGTTCGGGGTGCGGCCGACCGTCTGGATGTAATCGCGCCAGATGGTCGCCGGCGCCAGATCCGGTTTGCCCTCGTCCAGCGGGTCGAGCAGGCGCAGGATGGATTCGTCCTCGACGCCGGTGAACCACTGACGCGGCTGGGGCGACTGACTGGTGGTGGGCAGGTACTGGAAGAACTCCTGCGGCTCACCGGCGACACCGGTGGCACGCAGTGATTCGACGAGCAGCGTGCTGCCACTGCGCTGGGATGCGAGGACGAGATACGCCTTCGGATGAGCCATGGGCGAGACTCTAACCGCTATTGTTTTCCCGGCGCAGACGGGATATTCGCGTCAGGCTGAATTTAACTATTGCGAAGACTGCTCGGCGTCTTCGATACCGCGGTCGGCCGCAATCGCCGAGCGGCTCAATGCCGGCCATTCCTTGATCGTCAAATACGTTTGTGTGTAGCGCTCCGAAATGCGGGTGCCGGCGAACTCGGAGGGGATGACATCGTTGGTCTTCTCGCGCCAGTCGTTCAGTCGGAGTGCGAGGTCACGGGCGACTTCCTCCATTTCGGCGCCAGAACTCGTCTCGAGAAGGTTCGTGGACTCGCCAGGATCGGTGCGAAGGTCATAGAGCTCCCGCTCCGGCCGCGGGCTCAGCGAATTCGGGCCGACGATGGCGCCGGGGGCGCTGTCGGCGATATCCCAGGGCAAATCCAATAATGGTCGTGATGCGTAATTCTCGATATACGAGAAGTCCTTTGTGCGAATGGCTCGGATGGGGTCGAAAGAATCGTGATAAGTCTTTGTCGAGTACACCTCGGTGCGCACCGGCACGTCGTTCTCGGCGGGTGCGAGCAGACCCGCGGCATGTGACAGACCCTGCACTTCGGTGGGCACCTCGACACCGAGCAGATCCAGCAGGGTCGGGACCAGATCGACGCCGCTGAACAGTTCGTCGTAGACGTGTGGCGGCACCGCCGACCCGGTGGGTGGCCGCACGATCATCGCGATCCCGGTGCCCGCGTCGTACAGCGTGGACTTGGCTCGCGGCAGCGCCGGACCGTGGTCGGTCATGAACACCACCCAGGTGCTGCGGTCCAGCCCGGTCTCGGCGAGGGTGTCCAGCAGTCGGCCCACAGCAGCGTCGGCCACGGTGATCGACCCGTAGAAATCGGCGAGGTCCTGGCGGACCGCCGGGGTGTCGGGCAGGTAGTCGGGCAGCTGCACCGCGGTGGGGTCGGCGGGGTCGTAACGGTCATGCGGGTAGGGACGGTGCGTCTCGAAGAATCCGGTGGTGAGCAGGAAAGGAGCCGCCGGTGCCTGGCGCAGCCAGGTGTCGGCGTGTTCGACGACGTACTCGCAGTAGGAATTGGAGACGTCGAACTCGTCGAACCCGAGGCGGCTGGGGTAGGACGTCTCGTGCTGCATACCGAACAGTGCGGTGTGCCAGCCGGACTTGCCGAGGATGTCCGGCAGGGTGCGCACATCGGTGCGGTACTCCCAGCCGTGGTGCGCCAGGCCGACCAGTCCGTTGCTCTGCGGGTAGCGGCCGGTGAACAGCGACCCCCGCGACGGCGAGCACAGCGGCGCGGTGGCGTGCGCGCGGGCAAGCAGGATCCCCTCGGCGGCGAGCTGGTCCAGTCGCGGGCTGCGCACATCGCTGTGCCCGTACGCCCCGAGATGGCGGCCCAGGTCATGCCAGTGCACGATCAGCACATTGTCGCGCCGTGCGTCTGTCACAACGGACACCTCCTATTCGTCTGTTGGCAATATCCCACAGCGGAAGTCTGGTCCGCCGTTGGGTTTTGCGCAGCGCGGTTCGTGCGCTGTACGGCCCTCACCGCATGTGCTAGTCACTTCCAGGCGAACACCGGCTGCTCGAGTTCGTCGACGGCGTCGCCGCGACCCTCCAGCCCGAGCCAGCGCATCTGGAGCAGCACCGCGCCCGTCGGCGCGTGGATCAGGTCATTTCCCAACGGGATCTGCACCACCGGGCGCGGGCTTTCCGGGATGGTGATGAAACGTGGTGAGTCCGCGCGTTGCAGCTGGTGCAGGCCGACCCGGTAGACGGCGACCACCTCGTCAGGGGATGGGTGCAGATCCAGCCGGCCCCCGCCCCACAGCACCACCGGGGTGATGACGTAGCCGGAGCGGGTGGGGTAGTCGTCGAGCAGGCCCAGAACCGAGCTGCCCGGCAGATCGACACCGACCTCTTCGTGGAGTTCGCGCAACGCGGCATCGACGGAGGACTCGCCCGGGTCGAGGCGCCCGCCGGGCAATGCCCACTGTGCGGCATGCGAGTTGAGCCGGGACGCCCTGCGGCACAACAGGAAAGCGGCACCGCCGGAGACGTCGACCATCCGGCCGTCCAGCGAGTCGGGCATGGGCCGCCCGGCGATCCAGTCCTCGACCGGTGCCGGGTCCACCCGATCCTCGCCCAGGTGCGAGTCCACCAGCGTCACCGCGACGGCGGCACGCCGCTTGGTGGTGTCGGTGAACGTGCGGCGCTCATGCCCGGCGAGGTTGGCCCGGATCCGCTCCCGCAGATGTTCGTCGTAGCTGATGGTCACGGGTGGTACGGCACCCCGACGGCACGGAAGATGAACTCCGGCGGCACGTCGTAGGCCAGCGACCGGCGCGGCAGGCGTGCCAGCACGTCGTCGCTCAACGGCTCCTTGTAATGCAGGGACAGCTGGCCCGAGCACCGTGGGTCGACCTGGGCGACATCGAGGTTGATGACCAGGCCGGCCGAGGAGATATCGGCGATCACCGGGCCCGATTGCGGTGCGTCCCATTGCAGGTCGATGGCGCGTCCGGCGAGCTTGGGGACGGTGGACAGCGTGCCGAGCACACGCTGGGAGGTGAACACCAGTGAACCGGAGAAACTGGTGACGCTGCCGACCGAGCGTTTCCCGGGCACCTTTCCGGTGAAACGCCTGGTGACGGGCACGTATTCGGCGTAGTGGATGACGCCTTCGGCTTCCACAGCCTCGCGCAACTCGCTGGGAAGTTTGCCGATGCGCAGTAGTTTGCGCAGGAACACCGCCATGTTTCGCACGATACCGGCAACCCGACTTCGCGGCGGCGGCGATCCGGTGGTCGCCTATGCTCGGCCGCAGACCGATGTCCGCAGGGGGAACGGCGAGAGTGGGGTGGGACGTGGGCGCACGCCGCACTGCGCTGCAGGCCGGCGCCGTGCCTGCCGCGGCGGTCTTCCTGCTCGCCCTGGCCGGGGTGCTCGGGCGGTGGGAGTGGATGGAGAACGCCGACTGGGCGGTGCTGGATCCGCTGTACCGCTACGGCGTCGCGCATCCGGGCTGGGTAACCGCGTGGGATGTGCTGTGCACGGTGTTCCACCCGGCGGTGTTCCGCCTGATCGCCCTGATCTGGATCGTGTACCTGTTGATGGGGCGCAGGCCGGACCGGTACCGGGTGGCGTTGTTCCTGGCGGCGACGGTGGAGTTCTCCGCGCTGATCGTGGTGTTCGCGAAAGCGGTTGTGTCGCGGCCACGTCCGGTCACCGCGCTGGTCCCGGAGTTTTCGTCGTCCTTCCCGTCCGGCCACGCGCTCGGCACGGCGGTGGCGGTGACGGCGATGTTGTTCGCCGCGTCACCGTGGCTGCGCGGCCGGTGGCGCAGCGCGGCCATCGCGATCGGCGTGCTGATCGTCGTCGCGGTCGGCGTGGGCCGGGTGGTGCTCAACGTGCATCACCCCTCCGATGTCCTGGCCGGTTGGGCGCTGGGCTACCTGTGGGTGCTGGTCTGTCTGCCGATACTCACCAGCAGGCGCGTCACGGTAGTGGACGAAAAACCGGCAGCGCCCGGTACAGCGCCTTGAAATTCGCTTCCTGCGCAACGACTTCCACCTCACCGTCGTGCGCGATTGGCGTGGGACCGTCCACAGCGGTGAAGCTGAACTCGGGGACCCGCAGTTCGCGGTAGAGCGGGCTGTACACCAGCCTGCCCGTCGCCAGGGCGGTCAGGATCCGCACCGTGCTGAACCTACGACCGGTTTCCAGGATCCTGACGTCGATGAGGCCGTCATCCATCCGCACCCGGCGTGACGGCGCGAAACCCGACGGCGAGTACAGCGAATTGCCCAGGAAGAACAGCGATGTCTGCACGGTCTTGTTGTCGTACCGGATGCGCACCGTGGCGTCGCTGCTCAGCGTCCGGTACAGCGCGTAGGCGCCGGCCAGGGGTTTGCCCATCTTGTGCTCGAGCTTTTCCCGGATGCGGACGAACTTCGGATAGGCGCCGATGCTCGCGGTGTTGACGACGGTGTCGGAGTCGTTGAACCGGATGATGTCGACGTACGCGGCGGATCCGGCGCGGATCGCCTCGACGGTGGCGGCGACCGTCTCGCAGCCGATGTCCTTGGCGAAGTGGTTGAAGGTGCCGCCCGGAAAAACCGCCAGCGGCACGTTCGCCTCGTAGGCGATTCCGGCGGCGCACGAGACGGTGCCATCGCCGCCCCCGACGGCCAGTACCTCGGCCCGATCGGCGGCCTCGCGCAACTTCTCCTCGATGTCTTCGGTGTCGCCGACCTCGACGATCTCGGCCTTGGGCAGTGCCTCGCGGACCTCGTCGAGGATGCGCCCGCCGGTGCCGCTGCCGGAGTTCGGGTTGACCACGAGCACCACGCCCTCGCCGTTCGGGCGGGGCTCGGTGTCTAAAACGCGCGGCTCGGACGCGATGGCCGGGGGTTGTCTGAGCGGTTTCACCACGCCTGCGCCGACGAGCGCGATGGCGGTGCCGATTCCGAATCCGGCCAGCACATCGCCCGGATAGTGCGCGCCGGTGGCCACCCGGGACAGGCCGACCAGGCCGGCGAGCGCACCGAGACCGAAACCCAGGTTGCGATTCTCCAGGCCGACACCGACCGCGAAGGCGGCCGCGCTGGCGGAGTGCCCGGACGGCAGCGAGTTCGATGTCGGCATGCGCCGCGAGCGCCGGACGAAGGGCACCGTTGCGAAGTCCGGTCGCTGCCGCACCCAGATGCGCTTGGCTCCCTGATTGGTGACCAGGCTGGTCACCGACAGCGTGAGCAGGCCGCGGGCTGCGCCGCGGCGCATGGATGGGGTACCCGCGGCGATGAGTCCGGCGCCGATCGCGAACCACAGTTTCGAGTGGTCGGCGGCCGAAGTCAGCTTGGGCATCACCGTATCGAGTACTTTGCTGTCGGATTCTGCAACGGCCAGGAAAATGCGCCGGTCGACCGTTCCAAGTCCCATGGCTACAAGGTACGCACAAAGCGCCGTGTCCAAACCTTGACTTGACCTGAGTCACCTGCGGTGCCGACGATGGTCGGATGCGCCGACTACTCGTGGTGTTGAGCGCGCTCTGGCTGGCCCTCGGGTCGGCGCCGGTCGTCAACGCCGCCGAGACACCCTGGTTCGTCAACTCCGTCGGCAACGCCACGCAGGTGATTTCGGTTGTGGGCGTGGGGCCTACGACGGCGAAAATCGATGTGTGGGAGCGGACCGCCGCGGGCTGGAACCCGGTCGGGATCGGCATACCGGCCCACATCGGTTCGAGCGGCATGGCACAGGAGATCCGCGAGGGTTCGATGAAGACGCCGATGGGTGTGTTCAGCCTCGACTTCGCGTTCGGCACCCAGGCCAATCCCGGTGGTGGTCTGCCCTACGTCCAGGTGGGGCCGAATCACTGGTGGGACGGCGATGTGAACAGCGCGACCTACAACACCATGCAGGTGTGCGAGAAGGCGCAGTGCCCGTTCGCGACCGAGGACAGCGGCACCGAGAACCTGCAGATCCCGCAGTACGCGCACGCGGTGGTGATGGGGGTGAACAAGGCGCGGGCGCCCGGCGCGGGTAGTGCGTTCTTCCTGCACACCACCGACGGCAGCGCGACGGCGGGGTGCGTCGCCATCGATGACGCCGCGCTGGTGAAGATCATCCGGTGGCTGCGCCCGGGAGCCTTGATCGCCGTCTCGAAGTAGTCAGATGTTCACGGCCCGACCGGCTTTCACCTTGAAGCCGACGGTCTCGGTGGACAGCGAGGCGTCGTAGGTCCGGTCGTAGCCGGTCTTGCTGATCTTCCAGCCGTCCGCGGTGCGCCGGTAGCTGTCGTGATAGAAGCCGGCTCCGATGAGCATGAAGTTGAACTCGGCGGCGATGACCTTGTCCTGCAGGTACCAGATGCCGGTGGCCTCGTCCCCGTCGATGGCGATCTCGGGATGGGTCACCCGGTGCTCGGTGATGATGCCGGCCGGCATCGAGTTGCGCATGAACTCCACGAGCGTCGCGCGGTCGGTGAAGTGATGCTCCTCGCCGAGTGATTCGCCGTAGTCCCCGACCACGTCCTCGGTGAGGGTGTCGGCGAAATCGTCCCAGTGTTTGGTGTCCAGCGCACGCAGGTAGCGGTACTTGACCTGTTTGATTGCTTCGATTTCAGCGAGGTTGTCAGCCATGCCCGACATCACAACACAGGCTTTCCCCGCGTTGTGTCCGTTCGGCCGATCGGAGTGGCGGCGGTTATGGTGGGCCCAATGACCGACCCGTTGGGGTTGTCCATCGGGACGACCAACCTGGTCGCGGCACGTGTCGGCGACCTGCCCGTGACTCGGCGCGCTGTTCTGACACTTCCGGTGCAGGGCGCGCCGGAAGTCGGTGCGCCATCCGGTCAGCCCGGACAGGTGCTGACCGGATTCGTTGACCGCGTGGGGGATCCGGTGCCGCTGGTGGCCTCGGACGGATCGTCCTATCCGGCCGACGACCTGTTGGCCGAGGCGCTGGAGGCGATGGTCGGTGTCGTGGGCGGCACCGCTTCGGCGCAGACAGCCGTCGCGGTTCCCGCGCACTGGAACGCTGCGACGCTGCGGGCGCTGCGGGCGACGCTGCGGACCAACCCGGTGCTCTCCCCGAACGGGACACCGCCGAGGCTGGTCTCCGATGCCGTCGCCGCGTTGACCTCGCTGCACATCAATCCGGGCCTGAGCGCCGGCGGTCCGGTGGTGCTGGTGGATCTGGGCGGTGGTGGCACCAGCATCACTCTCGCCGATTCCGGCGCGGCCTTCGAGCCGCTCGACGAGACGACCCGGGTGGCCGAATTCTCCGGTGACCTGATCGACCAGGCGCTGCTGACCCACGTGCTGTCCGGCATCGAGGACACCGACCCGGGCGCCACCGCCGCGGTCGGGCTGCTCGGTGCATTGCGTGAGGAGTGCAGGCAGGCCAAGGAGCGGTTGTCCGCGGCGACGGCCACCGAGATCCCGGTGGCACTGCCCGGATACCGGTCGGTGGTGCGGGTGACGCGCGCCGAGCTGGAGGCGTTGCTCGCCGAGCCGCTGCAGCAGGTTCTCGATGAGCTGGACAATCTGTTGCAGCGCAACAGGATCGGCTGGAACGATGTATCCGTGATCGCCACCGCGGGTGGCGGTGCCAGTATTCCGCTGATCACCCGGCAGCTGTCCGCGCACACCCAGATCCCGGTGGTCAGCACCCCGCAGCCTGCACTGGACGCGGCCGTCGGGGCGGCGCTGTTCGCGGCCGGTGCGGCCGAGGCCGGCGCGCAGACCGGGATGGCTCCGGCACTCGGTGCCGACGCCCCCACCAGCCTGGCACCGCCCATCGTGATCCCGGACCAGTCCGGGTCCTCGACGTTCCGGGCGCTGGCGTGGTCGCAGGATGACGACGGCGGCGGCGAGCCGGTGCCCTACACCGGCCCCGACGACTACCCCGAGGTCAGTGCGGCGAACCCGTACATCGGGGATGAATCCACCCGCATTGTCTCCCAACATGTTCCGGCCCAATACGAGGACGAGTCCCGGGGCGTGCCACGGCTGCCGATGGCGGTTTTCGCCGCCGCGGGAATCCTGGCCGTCGTCGCGCTCGGCGGCGTGGCGATCGCGTTGACCGGTGTCTCGGAAACCGACACACCAACCCCGTCGACCGCGCCGGTGTCGGGGGTGTACACCCCACCTCCTGTTGAGCAGCCGCCGGTGATCGAGACGCCGCCGCCCGTCCTCACCGTGACCGAGGCGCCGCCCGCACCGCCGCCGCCACCGGAGCCCGTCGCACCGCAGCCGGTGGCGCCGACGACGCACACGACCACGACGACGCCGCCGACAACAACCACGACGACCACCACCACGACGACCACGACCACCACGACGACCACCACGACGCCGTCCACCACGACGACCACGACCACGACCACGACGGTGCCGACGACCACCACGACGACGGCGCCGAGCACGTTGCCGACCACCACCGCGGAGGTCACCACGGTGTCTCAGGCACCGGCGATGACGACGACGTACATCAACATTCCTTTGCTGCCGCCGATACCTGTCCAGGTGCCCAACCCGGCCGCTCCGGCGGCCCCGTAGGCCGGGACCTGCCACTTCACCTGCTCATACCAATCTCACAAAGAGTTGAGCTGCTGCGACACGCCGGGTTATAGTCACCCGGGTTAAGTCACGGATAGGTAACGACAAGCAAACGGCCGGGTCTCGGCGGTTGCTGAAGTCGAAGTCGGCGAGCTCGAAGGTGTGGTGAATGCGGCGACAAGGAATGGCTCACGGCCGACTGCGGTCGACTGCCGCGCTCGCCGCCATCGTGGCGCCGGCGGCCGTGCTCTTCTCCATCGGCGGCGATATCCAGCCTGGTACGGCCCCTGATCCCGGGGCACGAGTCGCTGCTCCGGCCGTGGTCACCGCCGCCGAGGCCGCCCCGTTGGGCGTCGAGGTCGTGGCCGCGCCGGCATCCTTCGGCTGGAGCCCGTCCGCCATCGTGGCCGCCGCCCCTGAGGTCGCCTCCGCGCAACTCGTCTCGGCGTCGAGGTGGCGCGCGGACACCCGATCACTGCTGCTGCCCAAGGGCGTGGCTCCCGAGCACGGTCTGCAGATCAAGACGATTCTGGCCGCCCGTGCCATCAGCGCGGTGTTCCCGGAAATCCGCAGTATCGGCGGCGTGCGCGCGGATGCGCTGCGCTGGCATCCCAACGGTCTGGCGTTGGACGTGATGATCCCGAACCCCGGAAGCGCGGAGGGTGTCGCGCTGGGCAACCAGATCGTCGCCTACGTCACCAAGAACGCCGCCCGTTTCGGCATGCAGGACGCCATCTGGCGGGGCACCTACTACACCCCGAGCGGTGCGGCGGGCTCCGGCGGTTACGGCCACTACGACCACGTGCATGTCACCACCACCGGCGGCGGTTATCCGTCGGGTGACGAGCAGTACTTCCGCTGATTCCCGGGAGGGTCAGCCCACGAGCGCGGTGACCTCGCGCGCGCAGCCCCAGCACAAGGTGATCCCCGAACCGCCGTGCCCATAGTTGTGCACCACTCGTGCGCCGGATCGCAACCGCTCGCCTTCCTCGAGCCGGACGGCCGGGCGCCCGGGCCGCAGTCCGACGACCTGCTCGTGTACTCGAGCGTCGCGTAGCGCGGGCACCAGCTCGGCGCACCGTGCCAGGATCGCCGCGCCGACGGCCGGGTCGGCCGTGGTGTCCCATTGCCCCTCATCGAGGGTGCCGCCCAGAATGCAGTCCTCGGTCCGCGGGTGCACGTAGGCGCGGCCACCCGGATGCTCCTCGTCGCGAACCGACATCGTCAGACCGGGATTGCTGACCCGCACGACCTGCCCCCGCACCGGATACACCGACGGGTCGTCGACCAATTCGCCCGCGCCGAGGCCGGCACAGTTGATCACCACGTCGGCCCCGTCGCCCACCTCGTCCAGTGACCCCAGCTGCCGCTGGGTGACCTGGGCACCGAGGGTGCGGACCCGGGCCTCCAGCCATGGCAGGTAGTGGGGCATCTCCGCCAGCGGCACCGCGTAGCGCAAGCCGTAGGGGTAGCCCTCAGGCAGTTCGTCCGGCCGGGCCGGCCGGACATCGCCGACGGCGGCTGTCCACCCGGGTTCGCCCGGCGGTGTTCGATAGAGGCTGAGCGACTCGCGCATCACCATCCCCGGGGCGTGCGCCGCCGCCTGCTCGGCGAGCACCTCGAAGGTGTGCGCGCCCCAGCCCGATACGCGTTCCCACGGGGCGACGTGGGTGGGGAACCACACCGCCGCCGCCACGGCCGAGGTGGTGGACATGGCGCGGTCTGCGGCCACCATCCGCACCCGGTGGCCGGCCTCCAGCAGAGAGATGGCCGTGGTCAGCCCGCTGATCCCGGAGCCGACCACGACGGTCTGCAGTGCCGCGGTCACGGTTCGAAGCTACGCGTGGCCGGCGGGTACGGCAGGTTGCTGCTGGTATGCGGATCGACCTGAACGGGTCGGCCCACATACGGAAACGCCCGTTGTGGGCAGACCGGCCGGTCGCAGATGCGACAGCCGGCCCCGATCGGCACGGCTGCGTCGGCATCGGTGAGGTCGATGCCCACCGAGTAGACCAATTTGTCGGCGTAGGCCAGGTCGCAACCCAGGCCGATCGCAAAGCTCTTCGGGGTGCCCAGATACCGGCTGGGTGTGGACACCGAGGTCTTGGCCAGCCAGAAGTAATTGCGGCCGTCCGGCATTTGCGCCACCTGGGTCAGGAACTCGCCGGGGCGCGCGAACGCATGATGCACCACCCACAGCGGGCAGTTGCCGCCCACCCGGGAGAAGTGAAAAGCGGTGGCCGACTGACGCTTCGAGATGTTCCCCGCGCTGTCCGTGCGGACGAAGATGAACGGCACGCCGCGGGCGTCGGGACGTTGCAGGGTCGACAGCCGGTGACAGACCGTTTCGAAACCCAGCTCGAATCGCCGTGCCAGTCGGTCGATGTCGTAGCGCAGCTCCTCGGCGGCGGACAGGAAGATCCGGTAGGGCAACAGCAGTGCACCGGCGAAGTAGTTCGCCAGCCCGATGCGGGCCACGTCCCGTGCCTCGTTGCTGAGCTGGTCGTCGGTGGCGACGATCGCCGAGATCAGCTCCGAATGCAGTAGCAGCGCGAGTTGGGTGGCGAGCTGAAACGCACGTTGTCCGGGTAGCAGCCAGCGCGCGAGATACAGCGTGTTCGTCTCGGCGTGGAAGCGCCGCTTCACGTCTGAACCCAGCCTGTCTCCGTCGTCGACGATGACCGTGATCCCGAATTCGTCGGCCAGCAGCGTGGCCAACTGGGCATCCACACCACCCAGTTGCAGACGGTGTCGGGTGAACAGCTCCTCGGCGGCCCGGTCGAGCGCGTCGATGTAGTTGCGCCGGTCGTAGAAGAAGTCGCGGACCTCTTCGAACGGCATCGGCTGCTGGGTCCCGGCTTGCGCGTCGAGGTTGGCGCGCCCGTGCACGGTTTCGAGTTCGGACGTCGCGTCGTGCAGTCGCCGGTGCATGCTGACGACGGTCTGGCCGACCTCCGGCATCCGGGCCACCAGTTCTTCGATCTGGGCGATGGTGGCGGGCCCGTCGGCGAGGATCTCCCGCAGATCCGACAGCAGCCGGGCGTCGGAATCCGGGGCGAAGTAGTGGGTCGGTAGGTCGAAGCGATCGGCGAGGGCGAGGAGTACCGAAACGGTGATCGGGCGCTGGTCGTTCTCCAGCTGATTGACGTAACTGGTGGACAGGCCGAGAGCGCGGGCCAGTGCGACCTGAGTCAGGCCTCGTTCATCTCTGAGCCGCCGTAGCCGGGCTCCCGCGAAGGTCTTCGCCACCGGGTGTAACCCTATAACAGGCGTCTTACACAACATTCGCAAAATGTGCCGGCCAAGGACGCACAATTACGCATTTACAGGTACTTTCGCACGATATCGCCGCCTGCGTACCGTGCGGAATATGCAGATCCATGACGTCCGGACACGACGCAGCGCCGAAGACTTTCCCCGCACCGAGCACCTCGCCTGGAAGATCGCCGAGGTGGCCGCAGACCCCGTCGAGGTCGCGCCGGAGACCGAGGACATGGTCATCAACCGCCTCATCGACAACGCCGCGGTGTCGGCCGCCTCGGTGATCCGTCGCCCCGTCACGGTGGCCCGGGCGCAGGCACTGGCCCACCCCAACCGTCATGGCGCCTCGGTGTTCGGAGTCGACGGCAAGGTGTCCGCGGAATGGGCCGCATGGGCCAACGGTGTCGCGGTGCGTGAACTCGACTTCCACGACACCTTCCTGGCCGCCGAGTACTCGCACCCAGGCGACAACATCCCGGCACTCGTGGCAGTCGGCCAGCAGCTCGGTGTGCGCGGATCCGACCTCATCCGCGGGCTGGCCACCGCCTACGAGATCCAGGTCGACCTGGTCAAAGGTATCTGCCTGCACGAGAACAAAATCGACCACGTTGCGCACCTGGGTCCGGCGGTCGCCGCCGGCCTTGGCACCATGCTGCGACTGGACACCGAGACCATTTATGCCGCGATCGGTCAGGCACTGCACCTGTGCACCGCGACCCGGCAGTCCCGCAAGGGATCCATCTCCAGCTGGAAGGCGTTCGCGCCGGCATGGGCCGGCAAGGTCGCCATCGAGGCCGTGGACCGTGCCATGCGCGGCGAGGGCTCCCCTTCACCCATATGGGAGGGCGAGGACGGCGTCATCGCCTGGATGCTCGGCGGCCCCGAGCGCAGCTACCCGGTGCCGCTGCCCGCGCCGGGCGAGTCCAAGCGCGCCATCCTGGACACCTATACGAAAGAGCATTCCGCGGAGTACCAGAGCCAGGCGCCCATCGACCTGGCCCGCCGCATGCGGGATCGCATCGGCGATCTCGATCAGATCGCCTCGGCGGTGCTGCACACCAGCCACCACACCCATGTGGTGATCGGCACCGGATCCAACGACCCGCAGAAGTTCGATCCGGGTGCCTCCCGCGAGACGCTCGACCATTCGGTGATGTACATCTTCGCCGTAGCCCTGCAGGACGGTGTCTGGCACCACGAGCGGTCCTACGCCCCCGAGCGCGCACACCGGCCCGACACGATCGAGCTGTGGAGCAAGATCTCCACCGTCGAAGACCCCGAGTGGACCCGGCGCTATCACAGCACCGATCCGGCGGAGAAGGCGTTCGGCGCCAAGGCCGTCGTCACGCTCAAGAGCGGTGAGACCATCGTCGACGAGCTCGCCGTGGCCGATGCGCACCCGCTGGGTGCCCGCCCGTTCGCGCGCGAACAGTATGTCGGCAAGTTCAGCGACCTCGCCGAGGGTGTGGTGGAATCCGAAGAGCAACAACGCTTTCTGAGCGCCGTCGACGCAGTTGCCGGAATCAAGCCCGGGGGACTCGGAGTGCTGAACATCCGCGTCGATCCGCGCGTGCTGGACAAGGCGCCCACGATTCCGTCGGGGATATTCCGGTGACGGGCCTGCTCGGTTCCGCTATCTCCGCTGCCGACAAACGGATCAGGTTCCGCAGCGCGCTGAAGTCCGGACGCCTACAACGCTTCCCAGGAGCCTTCTCCCCGTTGGTCGCCAAGCTGGTCGCCGACATCGGGTTCGACGGGGTGTACGTCTCCGGAGCGGTGCTGTCCGCCGATCTCGGTCTACCCGATATCGGGTTGACGACGCTGACCGAGGTCACCGGCCGGGGTGCCCAGATGGCTGCGGCAACGGATCTGCCGACGCTCATCGACGCCGACACCGGATTCGGTGAGCCGATGAGCGCGGCCCGCACGGTCACCGTTCTCGAGGATGCCGGGCTGGCCGGCCTGCACCTCGAGGACCAGGTCAACCCCAAACGCTGCGGGCATCTCGACGGCAAGGCCGTCGTCGAGACCTCCGAGATGGTCAAGCGTGTGCGGGCGGCTGTCGCGGCCCGCAGGGACCCGAACTTCGTCATCTGCGCGCGCACCGACTCCGCGGGTATCGAGGGAATCCCGGCGGCCATCGATCGAGCCAAGGCCTACGCCGATGCGGGCGCCGACCTCATCTTCACCGAAGCGCTGCACGCCCCAGCCGAATTCGAGCGGTTCCGCGACGCGGTGGACACCCCGCTGCTGGCCAACATGACCGAGTTCGGCAAGTCGGAGTTACTCACCGCGAGTCAGCTGTCCGATATCGGCTACAACGTGGTCATCTATCCGGTGACCACTCTGCGACTGGCGATGCACGCTGTCGAGGTCGGTCTGCGTGAGATCGATTCGGCGGGAACACAAGCCGGACTGCTCGACCAGATGCAGCACCGCAGCAGGCTCTACGAACTGCTGCGCTACGCCGAATACAACGAATTCGATTCAGACATCTTCAACTTCAGCATTCAGGGAGCATCGACATGACCAGCGCCATCGAAGACACGCCGAAGATCTACAAGGGGCTGGCCGGCGTCGTCGTGGACACCACCGCGATCTCCAAGGTGGTCCCCGAGACCAACACGCTGACCTACCGCGGCTACCCGGTGCAAGACCTGGCCGCGAAGTGCAGCTTCGAGCAGGTCGCCTACCTGCTGTGGCACGGCGAGCTCCCAGGAGATCAGGAGCTCGCGCTGTTCAATCAGCGTGAACGCTCCTCGCGGCGACTCAACCGGTCGTTGTTGTCGCTGCTGACCAAGCTGCCGGAGAACTGCCATCCGATGGACGTGGTACGCACGGCGATCAGCTATCTGGGTGCCGAGGACCCCGATGAGGACGACAGCTCGGTTCCGGCAAACTACGCCAAGGCATTACGGATGTTCGCCGTGCTGCCCACCATCGTGGCCGCCGATATGCGCCGCCGCCGCGGGCTCGACCCGATCGCGCCGCACAGCCACCTGGGCTACTCGGAGAACTTTCTGGCCATGTGCTTCGGCGACGGGGCGAGCGGAGCGACAGGGAAGGGCTGGGTGCCGGACCCCGTGATCGTCGAGGCCTTCGAGCAGTCGATGGTGCTGTACGCCGAGCACAGCTTCAACGCGTCCACCTTCGCGGCCCGCGTGGTGACCTCGACCCAATCCGATATCTACAGTGCGGTCACCGCCGCCATCGGTGCGCTGAAGGGCTCTCTGCACGGCGGCGCCAACGAGGCCGTCATGCACGACATGATGGAGATCGGACGCGCCGACAATGCGTCGGCCTGGCTGCACGACAAGCTTTCCCGCAAAGAGAAGGTGATGGGCTTCGGCCACCGCGTCTACCGCCACGGTGACTCCCGGGTCCCCACCATGAAAGCGGCGCTGGAATCCGTCGCGGCGGCCAGAGACGGGCGCCGCTGGCTGGACATCTACGACGTGCTGGAGAAGGACATGCAGGCGGCGACCGGCATCAAACCGAATCTGGATTTTCCGACCGGGCCCGCATATCACCTGATGGGCTTCGACATTCCGAGCTTCACCCCGATCTTCGTGATGAGCCGCATCACCGGCTGGACCGCGCACATCATCGAGCAGGCCGCCTCCAACGCGCTCATCCGGCCGTTGAGCGACTACAGCGGGCATCCGCAGCGCGCGCTGAGGTGATCAGACCCGAGGATTGGCGACATCAGGCTCGATGCCGTGACACGGATCCCGACCTGTTCTTCCATCCCGACGGTGAACAGGTGCGGTCCCGGCGCCGACGGTTGGCGGTTGCCCGGGAGATCTGTGGAAAGTGCCCGGTCAGGTGGGAATGCGCGAGGTTTGCGATCGACAGCGGTGCGGACTTCGGAATCTGGGGAGGAATGTCGGAAACCGACCGCGCCAGGCTGTTCGTGATTGCCGATCAACGTCGCGGCGCATGAGCGAGGAGACTGTGGCCCGGATCCCGTGGGGATCCGGGCCACAGCGCTATCTCAGTGCTCGGTGCGCACCAACGCGGCGGCCTGCACCAGGTTTCGCAGCGACGCCGTCACCTCGTCGGTTTTACGGGTCTTCAGGCCGCAGTCGGGATTGACCCACAACCGCTCGGCCGGCACGGCCCGCAGCGCGGCCCGCAACGACTCGGCCATCTCGTCGGTGCCGGGGACCCGCGGGGAATGGATGTCGTAGACACCCGGACCCACGCTGTTGGAGAACCCGATCGCGTTGAGGTCGTCGAGCACCTCCATGTGCGAGCGCGCCGCCTCGATGGAGGTGACATCGGCATCCAGGTCGGCGATCGCGCCGATCACCTCACCGAACTCCGAATAGCAGAGGTGGGTGTGGATCTGGGTGCTGTCGTCGACACCCGAGGTGGAGAGCCGGAACGCACCGACCGCCCACTCCAGGTACGCCTGCTTCTCCTTGGACCGCAGCGGTAACAGCTCCCGCAGCGCCGGCTCGTCGACCTGGATGATCGCAATCCCCGCCGCCTGCAGATCGACAGTCTCCTCGCGGATGGCCAGCGCGATCTGATTGGCGGTGTCCGCCAACGGCTGATCATCACGCACGAACGACCAGGCCAGGATGGTCACCGGCCCGGTCAACATGCCCTTCACCGGCTTGGTGGTGAGCGACTGGGCGTAGGTGGCCCAGTCGACCGTCATCGGCTCGGGCCGCACGACGTCGCCGTACAGGATCGGAGGACGTACGCAACGGGTGCCGTAGGACTGCACCCAACCGTTCTGGGTGGCGAAGAAGCCATCCAACAGTTCGGCGAAATACTGCACCATGTCGTTGCGCTCGGGCTCGCCGTGCACCAGCACGTCCAGCCCGATCTCTTCCTGCAACCGGATGACCTCGGCGATCTCGGCCTTCATCTGCTCGTCGTAGCCGGCCTGATCGATCTCGCCGGACCGCAAAGCCGCGCGGGCCTTACGGATCTCGGTGGTCTGCGGGTAGGAACCGATGGTGGTGGTGGCCAGCGCCGGCAGGTTCAGCCGCTCATCCTGGCTGCGCCGCCGGTCTGCGGCCGGGCCACGCGTGGTTCCGGACGCCAGCACCGTGTCCAGCTGGGCACGGACCTTCGCGTTGTACAGCCGAGGATCTGTCTTCCGCGAGGCCGCGGCCCGGGTCGACGCGGCGATCACGTCCGCCACCGCATCCCGGCCGTCCCGCAGCGCAGTGGCCAGCGTCGCGACCTCGGTCACCTTCTCGGCGCCGAACGCCAGCCAACTCCGCAGTGCCGCACCGAGTTCGGTTTCGGGATCCAGGGAGTAGGGCACGTGCAGCGTTGAGCACGACGTGGAAACGGCGACTGCGCCAGCCTGACCCAGCAGGGCGGTCAGCCGCCCCAGCGTGGCATCCAGGTCCGTCGCCCAGATGTTGCGGCCGTCCACGATGCCCGCGACGAGCAGCTTGTCGGCGAGTTCGGGCACCGAGACCACGGCCTGGTCGCCGCCGGCCACCAGATCGACACCGATGGCTTCGACCCGTGTGCGGGCCAGCGCAGGCAGCACGTTGTCCAGTGCACCGAAGTAGGTGGCCACGAAGATCGCCGGACGCTGTTCTGCGACAGCGAGATCGGAGTACACCCGCTCGGCCAGACCTGCGGGGTCCGCCACGATGTCGGTGACCAGCACCGGCTCGTCGATCTGGACCCACTGAGCACCCGCGGCGGCCAGGCGCGCGAGCAGATCCCGGTACAGCGGCAGCAGTTCGCCGATGCGCTCGATCGGCGCGCCGGCCCCGTCGACCGCCTTGGACAGCGCCAGGAAGGTGATCGGTCCGATGATCACCGGACGGGCCGGGATGCCCTGGGCAAGAGCTTCTTTGAGCTCACCGAGCACCTTCGACGGGTTCAGCGAGAACGACGTCTGAGCGGAGATCTCGGGGACGATGTAGTGGTAGTTGGTGTCGAACCACTTCGTCATCTCCAGCGGCGCAATGTCGCCGGTGCCACGCGCGGCGGCGAAGTAGCGATCCAGTTCGTCTTCGATTCCGGCGACGCGGGGCGGCAGCGCACCCAGCATGGCCGCGGTGTCCAGCACCTGGTCGTAATAGGAGAACGTGTTGACCGGGATGGAGTCCAGACCGGCGGAGGCCAGCGCGGACCGCGTGCCGTGCCGCAGGCCCGAGGCGGTTGCTTCCAGCTTGGCGCGGTTGATCCGGCCGGCCCAATAGCCCTCGGTGGCGCGTTTCAGCTCGCGGTTGGGGCCGACCCGTGGCGATCCCAGGGTGGTGGCGGTGAACGGTGCAGCAGATTGTGGTGACACGGTACGTCCTTCGACAAGATGGGAAGCCCATCGCCCATAGGTACGTACAACCGAAGAAACCACCGTGAGCATTCCGTGCGCACGATGACCACACCGGCCATACGCCCAGTCCTCGAGGCGATGCGCCGCCGGGCGCGGCGCGCCCAGCACAGCTGGCAGGTCTTCGGACTCACAGGCGCACACCGTTGAGGTGTTCCTACTGGCCGTCGCTTCCCGGCGTCAGCGTGAGCTGCGCACCAGTGCCTATGACGGCGGTCGTTCCTGCTTACCGCTGCGGGACAGTCCCGGATTCTCACCGGGTTCCCTCTCACGATGCGGTCGTCGCCGACCGCATTGCTCGATGCCGCAAACGCAGAACGCACGTTCGTGGCAGACCAGCTGCACCTGGCACTTTACCGGTCAGCAGACCGACGCAGCGGGCCAGGTCGAGGCGACTGTGGGCCCCGTGCACGCAGACCACCTCGATCCTGTGCATGAGGCCCACAGTGGATGCTGAGTTACTCCGACGCGGTGGATTCGCCCTTGCCGCCACCGGCTTGCGAGTCCGAGCGGGACGTCGACCCGCCCCCGGTGAGCTTCTTGACGGTGCGGCCGACGTTGTCACGGAAGTCCTTGATGCCCTGCCGGATTCCGGCGGCGGGATCGACCTTCGCGGGCTTGACCGGCTTGGTGGTCGCCGTCTCGTCGGTGACGGTTTCGCCTTCGGTTTCGGTGATGTCTGTGTCGTCGGCGGCGGGGGTGGCCGTTTCGGTGGGTTCCGGTGTCTCCACGACCGTCTCGGGCTCGACAGTCTCGATCACCGGCTCGACGGCGGCCTCCACCGGGCTTTTGATGACGGTGTCGGTGGTGGGTTCGATGACGGCGGTGTCCGCCTCGTTGGCACTCTCGACGCGACCGGTGGACAGGCTGACCAGGTTCGTGTTGGCATCGGGGACCGTGGTGACGATGTCGTTCGGCGTCTTGATGGCGCGGACCCGCGGCGGTTTGCCCCACGGCGTGAACAGACCCGGCGCCGGGATGTAGTGCCCCTCACGGCCGGGCAGGATCGGGCCGAGGTCGCCGTAGCCGCCGAAGAGCAGGCCGTCGATCACGTGGAACGGCGCCCTGACGATGGCCTCGATGAAGGGCTCGATGCGCAGCGTCGTCATCGAGTAGAAGATCTCCGAGTGCGCCACCCCGGCACCGCCGATGGCACTGAGGACCGGCCCGATCAGCCGAACGAACGCATACTCGACAAAGTCGGGGATCTGGCGGATCTGATCGCCCAGGACCGGGAAATTGCGCGCCACGGCCTCGGCCACCGCGTCGTTGAGCGGGCCGATGAGCAGCGGTGTGATGGGCGCCAGGAAGATATCGGTGACCAGGGCGTAGTTCCAGTGGAGCAGGTCGGCGTCGGGCCACTGCTCGTGCACCGTCCACCACAGATCGGGGATCTTGCGGGTGAGCGCGTCCACGCTCTGCTCCACCGCGGCCCGGGCGCCGTTACCGATGAGCTGCAGGTCCTGGACCAGCCCGGCCGGCATCACGTCGGTGGTGACGACGCGCGGGGTGTCGACGACGGCGCGAATCTCCGGAGTCACGGTCACCGGGGTCAGCGCGATGGCACCGGCACTGGCAAGAACAACGCCCGCGGTGAGGGTCTGTCGAAATACCTTGTTGGCCATGCCTTTTATGACTCCCGCGTCGGATCCGTTAGTTTGCCGACGCAAACGCTAGCCGAGCCTGCGGTGAAAGTGGGGCCTCCCTTTTCGCCGTCCGCGGGGTTCGCTGTTCGCGTGGTTGCGCGCGAAACCCGCCCTTTCTCGTTTATGGTTCGGCTGTGCCTGATTTTGATCGACGCAGTGCCTTGATGATGCTGGGACTGGGTGCGGCCGCCGCCGCACTACCCTCCCCGGCGGCCCACGCCGAACCCATCCCGGGGGATTTCCCGCCCGGACCGGTGCCCGGCCCCGGCGCTCCGGCGCCCGCGGCGGCCGCGCCGGCAATGCTGTTCCAGGACGAGTTCAACGGTCCTGCGGGATCGCCTCCGGACCCGGCCGCATGGTTCATCGTGCCCGTCCGGGAGACCATCAGGAACCCCGTCGAATGGGACAAGCCCTACAACATGGGCCGCTACGTCACCGATCAGGAGCATGTCTTCCAGGACGGCAACGGCAACCTCGTCATCCGCGCCACCCGCGGCGAGGGCGCGAACATCCAGGAGAAGTACGCCAGCGCGAAGATCATCGGCAATTGGCGCGGCGGAATCGGCACCACCTGGGAAGCCCGCATCAAACTCAACTGCCTGACCGACGGCGCATGGCCGGCGTTCTGGCTGCTGAACGACGACCCGGTTCGCGGCGGTGAGATCGACCTGGTGGAGTGGTACGGCAACCGGGACTGGCCGTCGGGCACCACCGTGCACGCTCTGCTCGACGGCACCGCGATGGCGACCGACAAACATCCGGTCGACGGCAATTGGCACACCTGGCGCATGACCTGGCAGCCGACCGGCCTGTACTTCTGGAAGGACTACCAGCCGGGCATGGAGCCCTACTTCACGGTGCCGGCGAACTCGCTGAACCCGTGGCCTTTCAACGATCCCGGCTACACCATGGCGCCGATCTTCAACATCGCGGTCGGTGGCTCCGGCGGGCGCGAGCCCGCCGGCGGCAACTACCCGGCCGAGATGCTGGTCGACTGGATCCGGGTGTTCTGAGGCGGGTTACTTCACCCCGCTGGACGCTGCGGTCTTCGGTGCCTTTGCCGTCTTGGCGGTCCGCGTCGTGGTCGTCGTACGGGCGGTGACCGGTGGCGCGGTCTCGGCCTCCTCGGCGGGCTCCTGCTCGGCTTCCTCCGCGTCCGGCTCTTCGGTCACGTCGTCGGACGGGGGAGCGGGTGCCTCGGTCTCGGTGGCCTCGGGTTCGGCGGTCACGGGGACCTCGGTTTCGGTCACTTCGGGTTCGGCAACCTCAGGCTCGACGGTGGCGTCGGGTTCGACGATATCGGCGTCGACAGGCTGAGTGTCGACACCCTCGGTGGTGACGACTTCAGCGTCGCCGGCGGTGGGCTCGACCACTTCCGGGTCGGCGGGATTCTCCGGGACCGCCGGGGTGTCCTCTTCCTTCGCGGGGTCGTCGACCGTCAAAACTGTTGCAGCAGCCATCATCCGGTTCTGCGCCGGCGCGGTGCTCTCGATTCCCAGGCAGCTCTTGACCTTCTCGACCACCCAGTTCACCGAGTTGACGATGGCGTCGGCGATACCGTGCACGACCTTGGACGTGATGTCGACGATGCCCTCGACGACGTTGACGGTCACCTCGGCAATCGTCTTCACCACCCACACCGTTGCATCGATGAATGCCTCCACGCCCCACACGATGGCATCCACCACGCCGTTGATCACCTCGCCGGTGATCTCGACCACGCGGCTGACGACCTGGCGGATCGCGTCCCAGATGGGGTTGTCGGGTTCGAGATCTTCGAGGAAGTCTCGGATGACCTGTACCGCAGGCTTCTCGGACCAGTCGGTGTACCAGATGCCGAAGTTGTCCTGATCGCTTGTGCTGCCGGTGTTGATGTCTCGGGTGGAGTAGATGAAGATCGGTCCGGTACCGTCCTCGCGCTGCCAGCTCGCCAGGAAGTCCGCGAGGAACTCGGCCTGCTTTTCCGGCGAGTTGTACAGCAGCGGATGGGTCGGGTCGAACGGCGTTGTGGGAAGGCCGTATTCGCTGGCCCACACCTTGAGATCACCGTCGCCGTACTGCTCCATCAGTTCCCTGATCGCGCGCAGCTGCAGAATCGGGGAGTCCGATTGTGTTGCACCCTCGGAGAACGGGATGTCGTAGTGGTAGGGGTGGAAAGAGAACGCATCGAAAAAGCCGTGTGCGTCGGCGTCGTACATGCCCTGCAGGAAATCGATGGGGTTCATGGTGAAGTCGTTGCCGACGGTGCGGCCGGATCCCAGCACGCCGGCGACGACGGTGATGTCATCGTCCGGGTCGTCGGGATCGTCGAATGCCTTGATGGCTGTGTAGGCGGCTTTGACCATGCTGGTGTAAGCGGCGGGGTCGACGGGGTTGAGGAAGAACCGGCCGTTCGGTTCATTCCAGACTTCGAGCGCGGAGACCTTGCCCTCGTATCGCTCGGCGACCGCGCCGGCGAATCGGCCGAACGCATCAAGATTCGGTACCCCCGACAGCGGCGGGCTGCCCGCCCACGCCGGAGTCTCATGAAGGACGCCGAGCACACCCATGCCGCGCCGGTGCGCTTCGTTGATGACGTAATCCGTGGCACCCCAGAAGAAGTTGCCATCCTCGGTGAGCTGCGTCGAGATCCAGGAGATGCCGATGCGGACGTTCTGGACACCCAGCGCTTGCATCATGTCGAGTTGCTTGTTGATGAGGTCCTCGTCGTCGAGGCGGACCAGGTTCGAATCGGCCAGGCCGATGGTGGTGGGTGTCTCTTCGATGGCGGCGACCATGTCGACGGCATAGGACGCCGCGCGCAGGCTGATCGGTGGCCGTTGTTCGGTGGTTGCGCACACCGTGGCGAGTACCACGGCCGCGGAGACGGTGACGATCGTTCGCCGCTGAACGCTGCGACGAGCTGGCTTCCTCATGACGACTCCCGACGGTCGTGAAAGCGGCCGGCGGAAGCTCAGCCAGTTCAGAGACTAGCCCAACCAGGCATCCTGAAATAGGCAATGACGTGGTCAAACGGCCGAAATTTGACGGGTATCCCAGGTGGTCGGGAGAGGAACCGCGCCATGATTTGCGGACAGTGCGTATCTCGCGCGGAAGTACGCTCTTTGCCACCCTGCTTGCGCTGGCAAGCAGTTAGCGGAGACAAGAGTCAGCCGGGGCAGGCGGACATCCTGCCCCGGCTGACTTGTCTGGTTATTCGCCCGAGCTACTGGACGAGCTGTCGCTGTCCGAAGAACCGTTGGACGAGCCGTCGCTGTCCGAAGAACCGCTGGACGAGCTGTCGCTCGCCGTGCTGCTGGACGAGCTGTCGCTCGCAGAAGCCGACCCGGACTCGGCTTCTCCGGATTCCGAACTCGACGATGCCGAGCCTGCGCTCGACTGAGTGGCGGTCGATCCGGCGGTCGCCGAACCACTTTCGGAGGTTTCCGACTCGGTAGCAGCGGACTCCGTGGTATCGGACGCGGTGGTGTCGGACTCTTCCGTATCGGTCGACGCGGACGCGTCGGGCTCATCGGTCGCGGTCGCGGTCGGGGCCGCTGTCTCGGTCTCCGCAGTGTCGGATTCGGGCTCGGCCTGCGTGGCTTCGATCAACGCTGCGCGGGACGAGTCTGTGCTCTCCAGTGCGGGATCCGTTGCGCTGGCGGGCTCTCCAACCTCGGCCTCGGCCTCGGCGTCGGACTCGGTCAGATCGGCAGGTTCAGCCGGTGCTTCTTCGGGTGCTGCCGCGGTCCGAGCCGACACCGTCGTCGTGGCCGGCGCGGTGGTGGTGGCCTGACCCCATGCCGCCGCCCAGTTCGCCGCGGCTTCGGCCAGCGCCTTCTGCCAATTCGCCACTGCCTCGGCCACCGGGTCAGCCGGTGTCGGGGTAACCGGCTCCTCGGCCACCGGATCGGTCGGTACCGTCGGGATCCCGATATCGGGGATCTCGTCGATCGGCGGAAGGCCATCGGACGGAAGCGGACCGTTCTCCTCAATCCAGGCCTGCACGATCGCCGCTGCCTGCTTCGGGGTGTAGTCGTCACGGAACAGACCCCAGGTGTCCTCAACATCGGTCGACGCGCTGTTCCGGTCGATCAGCGAGTAGATGAACATGGGACCCGTGCCCTCGTGTTCGGACCAGGTATCCATGAAATCGTCGATGAACTCGGCCTGCTGAGCCTCCGAGACATACGAGGTCGGCAGACCGTATTCGCTTGTCCACACCTCTTTCTCGCCGTCGCCGTACTGCTCCATGAGCGCCTGCATGGCCTCCAGCTGGCCCACCGCCGAGATCGCGTTGCCGGCGCCGTCGCCGAACTTCCAGTCGTAGTTGTACGGGTGATAGGACAGCGCGTCGAAGTACCCCGCCGCGCCGCTTTCATACATTGTCTGGACGAACTCGACCGGGCTGATGTTGACGTCGCCCCAGGTCAGTCCGGCGGTGACCACGCCGCCGACCACGGTGCCGGTCGGGTCGACTTCCTTGATCGCGGTGTAGCCGGCCTTCAGCAGTTCGGTATAGGCGGCGGGGTCGGGCTTCGGTGACCAGAAGACGAAACTCTGTGGCTCGTTCCAGATTTCGTATGCGGAAATGCGTGCGGATTCGGGATCGCCGTCGCCGGCGCCGTAGCGGCTGGCCAGTTCGCCCATGAAGTCGCCGAAGTCCTCGGGGTCGCGCGGTGCGCCGTATGCGGAGTCCTGGACATCTGATGCCCAGGTCGGGGTGCTCGTGACCGCGCCCAGAACGGCCATGCCGCGCTCCTCGGCTGCGTCGATGACCTTGTCCACGTCGGCCCAGTTGTAGGTATCCGGGGAAGCTTCCACCGCACGCCAGGGGATGAACATGCGGAACTGGGTGACACCCATGGACTGCATGGTGTCGAGGGCGACGCCGACCTCTTCCGGGGTCATGAAGTACAGCTCGGATTCGGCGATGCCAACGGCGTTGGATGAGGTGTCGATGGCCGCAGCCAGTGACACAGCCGCCGATACCTGCCGGATCGCGTCCTGTTGCGGCGACATGCTCAGCGGTGCCGCGGCACCCACGTGCACTGCTGCACCGACGAGCGTGAACGCGAACAACGGTGCCGCGACTGAGCAAATCGGTTTTGCTGATCGCTGCCTAGGGCCCCACATGATGTCATCTCCAAACTTCCGCAAACCCCGGAATAGTTGTTGTGATGCGGTTCACACCGCGGACAACTCGAGCAATACCCGGGCCGCAAATGATCCAATCAGGGCAGTTGAAAAGAATGGCGAATAGAGAATGGTTTGATGGACTCAATAACGCATGAATTGCCTGGTCACAGGCTAATCGTGAATTGCTGTCCGGGTCAATTACCGTGTGAAATTGCGTGAATCGGCTCACCCTCGCCAATCATATTTCTAGATCGTCAATTTCTGACGAATGCAGCACGTTAAACAATTTGCAGTCGCGCAAATTGCACGCTTATAGCAAATCACGACCGGAAAAGGCTTTTCAAGATCGTATTTGCTGACCTTCAATATCAGTACGAAATGTCCTAGTAATCGGCGAGGCGAGCGCAGCTTGACGCTTCGCGACAACTGGCAACATCTGCCAAAACTTCGCCACGTGGCTCACATGGCAAGGAACTAGCGGACCGCCTCGGTCCCGGTGAGCTCGATATCGGTGCGCCGCACGGTCTCCCACTGCGACCGGGCCATCGAGAACGACAGCATGGTGTCGGGCCGGTCGCGGCGCAGTTCCTCGGTGACGCAGGCCGCCGAGCAGGGCAATGAGCGGGTCACCCCGAGGGAGGCGGCGTTGTCGTGCCATACCCGGGTGACAGCGCGCGGGACGTCCGCAACGGATTTTCGGCATACAGGTGGGGAGCCGACCCGCGCAAACTGTCCATCTTGCGAGGTCTACGCGGTGCTCTTGTTTGATCGGAGGTCAATGCGGGCATCCAAGCGCGGCAATGGTGGCCCGTTGAACAGTTGCTGGCCCGTGGATTTTCCCTGAAGAGGTAAGTGTGACCACCGCATATCCTTTTGAACCCGACTCACGCTTCATCGGCGTGGTGCCCGACGGCGTGTACGCACCGCGCGAGGACTCGCAACTTCTCATCAACGTCATGGACAAGACCGCGTTGGCGCTCGGTAGCAAGGTGGCCGACCTGTGCACGGGTAGCGGTGTCGTCGCCATCAATGCCGCAGCCCAGGGCGCGTCGACGGTGGCTGCTTTCGACATCTGCCCCAAAGCAGTTCGGTGTGCTCGGGCCAACGCACGCATGCATGATGCCGCGGTTGATGTCCACCTGGGCTCGTGGGCGCGGGCGGCGGAGTTCGGCCCGTTCGATCTGGTGGTGTGCAACCCGCCCTACGTTCCCCATGATCCCGATCATCAGGAACTACCCGCAGATGTCGGACCCGCTCGGGCGTGGGATGCCGGCTCCGACGGGCGGATGGTCCTGGACCCGCTGTGCGAAGCGGCGCCTGACCTGCTGGCTGACGGCGGCAGCTTGCTGTTGGTGCAATCGGAGTTCGCCGACCCCCGTAAGACGCTGGAGTCGCTCTCGGCCGCCGGCCTGGACGCCGATATCGTTGCCTGGGAATGGATCCCGTTCGGACCGGTGATGCACTCGCGTGCGCAGTGGCTCGAAGACACCGGGCTGCTGCAACCGGGCCGACGCGAAGAGGAACTCCTGGTGATTCGAGCCGACAAACCATGACCGACGGCGAACGTCGTTCGGTGCGGGTGGTGCGGCGGGGACCGGTCATGGTGGAAGGGCCGGTCAGCATCGAGATGCCGGACGGCACCTGTGTGGAGTCCGATCGCTTCATGGTGGCGATCTGCGCCTGCGGGCGCAGCAAGAATTTCCCGCTGTGCGACACCAGCCACCGACGACAAATCCGGGCCAAGGGCGCCAAGCCGAGTCGCGCGACGCCGCAATCCGCCTGACGCAGCTCAGTCGCGGGTGTCGATCACCCGTTGAGCGACGTCGACCAGCTTGGTGTTGCTGTCCTGCGATATCTGGCGGAGCATCTCGAAAGCCTGCACGTCGTCGACCTTGTAGCGCTCCATGACGATTCCCTTGGCCTGGCCGATGCGGTCCCGGGTGGACAGGGCCGCCTCCAGCTGCTGTCCTTCCTGGCTGGCAAGGATGGCGGCCGCTGCGTGGGCTGCGAGAATCGCGCCGATGGTCTCGGCTTCCCCGCGCCAGATGTTCGGCTGAAATCCGAACAGGTTCAGCGCGCCCGCGGTGCGGTCCGAGGTGTAGAGCTTGAACGACAGGCCGCTGAGGACGCCGATCTTCACGCATGCCGGCGCGTACTGGGGCCAGCGCGTTTCTTCGCGGAAATCATCGGTACGCACGATCAGATCGCCCAGCGCCGCTTGCACACAGGGGCCCTCGTCGAACTGCATCTGTAGGCGGTGCAGCTCATTGGTCAAGCCTGCGTCTTTCGGCACCGTCTCGAAGGTGTGTTCCTTACCGATGAGCAGGACCCCGGCGGCGTCGACCCCGGGGATGAGTTCCAATGCCGCGGAGGCGACCCCGGAGAGCACTTCATCGAGGTTGCGTGGGCCGGCGAGGGTGCGAGCCAACTCGGCCATCCTCGCGGCCAGGTCTCGCTTCTCCAAGAACGTCATGACGGCATTCTGCTCTACCTCTCGAACATCCGTGCAAAGAGCCGGGTAAGGCCCGGTGGCGGCGGCGGATGCCACCGCACGAACTGTCCGGTGGTCCCGGTGGGTGGTTCGGATTCCGGACAGAGATTTCGTTAGGGTCGTCTTAGTTGCTGAAGCTGTACGTGCTGGTCACAATGATCGATTGTGACTCTGATTGACGGTGATCCGACTGGCGAACGACGTCGGTTCTACGACGCGATGCAACGCGCCGTCATTTTCCAGCAGCGGGGTGAGACCGACGTCGAACAGGCGCTGCGGGAGCTGAACGAAGCGACGGTGGCGTCCATCCCCGGGGCCCGATATGCAGGCATCACCCTCGTCGACGAGCACGGTCAGGTGACCTCGGTGGGCGCGACCCACGATTTCCCCAGAATGCTCGACGACCTGCAGGGCGAGCTGAATGAGGGGCCGTGTCTGTCGGCGGCGTGGGAAAACCACACCATGTTGATCGACGACCTGGTGGCCGAGCAGCGCTGGCCGGCCTACTGCAGCGAAGTCACCAAGCGAACCCCGGTGCGGTCGGTGTTGTCGGTGCAGCTCGATACACCGGCCGCTGGGATCGCCGCGCTGAACTTCCAGGCAGAGGCTGCCGGATCCTTCGACGAGGACTCAGCCGAGCTGGCCCGGGTCTTCGCGGCGCACACGACATTGGTCTGGAACTCGTTGCATCGCGAAAGGCAGTTCCAGACAGCCCTGGGTAGCCGTGACCTGATCGGACAGGCCAAGGGCATGCTGATGGAACGGTTCGACATCGATGGTGTCGCAGCGTTCGACGCCCTGCGGCATCTCTCCCAGGACATGAACATCAAACTGGTCGACGTGGCCGAAAAGATCGTCTCGGCCGGGCCCGACCGTCCCTAGCAGCCGCTTACAGCAGCGGCTCGCGGTGAGCGTCAATCAGCGGACAGCGCGGTCAGGGCCTCGTCAAGGGTGGGGAAGACGTCGATGATGTCGGCGATCCCGATCAGTTTGAGCGGACGGCTGGTGGCCGGGCCGTCGGCGACGAGCGCGAACCGGATCGCGGGCGTCAAATCCGAATGCGCGGTGACCAGCACCCCCATCCCCGAAGATCCCAGGAAGTCCACCGCACTGAGGTCGACGATGACGCCGGCGGGGGAACCCGTGGCAGTCGCTTTGACTCGGGTTTCCAGGTCCGGGGCGGAAAGCACGTCGAGTGTGCCGGTAATGGCGACGACGACAACGTCACCGACGGTGCGTTCTTCCACGGTGCAGCCGGGGGCCGCTTTGGGACTGCCGACGACCGATTCGTGTTCGCCCGCCATCTTCACCTCCGAATAGCTGTGCACCCCGACCCGACAATGGACCGAATACTAGCCGTGGTCGGGGGGCGCAGCGCTACCGGTGGCACTGGAAGGTCAAACGGCGCAAGCGTATCCAGGCAACGAAGTGTCTGAATCAGTCAAGTGGTCGGCGCAAGGAGCTTTCGCCCGCCGACCAGCACTGCATCATGTGGTCGGCGAGCAGGTCCTCGACGAAAGCATGCGCTCGGATCCCGAACACGACATCGCCGTCGAGGTGCGGTTCGCGGGCGACCATATCGCCGACGACGTCGGTGCGGACCACCTGCTCGTGCACCGCGTCGGCCTCGACATGTTCGGCGTAGAAGCCGATGCAGGGCTGCGGTGCGTTCATCCGGCGCAGCGCGTCCACCAGCCGCTGTGAACCCGGAGGTGAGGTGATTTCGGTGGAGGCGAAGTGCCCGACCGCGGCTCCGCGCAGCTTGCGGTGCAAGCCGAACAGCGACATCAGGTTCACCGCGGCCAGCGCCTCGGCGGGGACATGATCGATATAGCCGAGGTAGCTCGAATCCAGGTCGGCGGCATCCAGCAGGTCAGCGAACAACTGCTGATGCAGGCGCGCGCCCCTCCCGGCGCCGAACTCGTCGTATTCGACCGCCACGAAGGCGGCCTTGGCCTGCCCGATCAGCCGCGGTATCGCCCACGCGTGCGGGTCGCCCTCTTTGAGGTGGTAGAGCGAGCGGTGCACGAAGTACTCCCGCATCTGACCCCAGGTGCCGGTATCGCGCAGGTAGTACGACAGACCTTCGCCGTCGGCGGGTTCGATCGACAGCTTGTCCATCTCGGCCACGGCAGTCTCGTCGGCGCCGATCTCGCCGACCCGGCTGCGGACTTCGGCCAGGAACGTGTTCTCCAGGCGTCCGCGCAGGTGCAGCAGACCGGCATTCCACTCCCAGCCCGGATCGACGGTGTCGAAGCCGCGGTAGTGCAGTTCATAGCAGATGTACAGCGCGAGTTGGAGATCGAGCCCCAACGGGTCGGCGTCACTGATGGACGCCTCCACCTGGGTGAGTCGGTTGACGGGCGCCCGCTCGGCGAGCAACTCCGTCACGGCCAGCGACAGCGGGCCGCGCGGATCAGGTAGTCGGGGTTCCACGCTGAGAGAAGCAAGAGTCACGCAGTGAGGTATACCCGCCGCTACCCAGCGGAAACGTCTACTCTCCTGGCCATTCACCGGTCCAACGGGCGAAGGCTTTGGCGCCCTGTCGGTCGATCACGGTCTTGACGACGGAGAAGATCAACCCCTGCAATGCGGCCGCGATCACGACTTCCTTGAAGGAGTAGTTGCGGTCCAGGGCATTCGGTGGATCCGGATGGTCGCCGTCGGAGGCGCGCTTCCAGATCTGCTTGAAGATCGCGCCCGCGACCAGTCCGCCGGCGAGTGAACTGGCAAGCCCGACCGGTCGGTACATCAGCTTCGCCGTCAGGCTCGACTTGTAGGTGGTCATCGCTTTCCTCCTTGTCGGCGGCGACGCCACACGATGATTCCGAGTAGGACGGCGGCAGTGGCCACCACGGTGGCGGCGGCGGGCAGGCCGCGTTTGACCGCCCCCTTGTCGTCGGTGACGGCACTGACGACATCGTGGCGGGCGGTCTCGGCCACGTCGGCGACGCGAGCCTTGGTCTCCGCCACCTTGTCCTGCGCCCGCCCCTTCACGTCGAGCTTGTCGGTCAATGCTGAAACCGTCTCGCCCACTTCGTGTCGGGTGCGTTCGATGTCCTCGGTGATCTCTTCCACACTCGCTCCTTGGGCCGGCTCCGGGTGATCGTCAGTTCCGGGCATGGCGGGCTTCTTTCACGGTGTTGACGTCCTCGGTCACGCTGGCGACCACTTCCTGGGCGGCCACAGGAGCCTGCTCGACCTGCTTCTTGCCGATGACCGCGGCGATACCGGCGGCAGCCAGCAGCACGACGGCGACGATGGCCGCGGCGGCCCAGACCGGCAACACCAGCGCCAGTGCCGCGATGGCGGCAGTCACCACCGCCAACAGGCCGGTGAAAGCGAGCAGGCCCGCAGTGCTGAACAGACCGGCGCCGATTCCGGTGCGTTTGGCGGCCAACTGAAACTCTTTTTGCGCCAACTGGATTTCGTCGCGCACCAGACGTGAGGTCTGGGTGGTCAGGCGGTCTATCAATTCGGGTATCGAAGCCTGTTCGGCGGGCTTCGTCTCAAGGTTTGTCATGCGAAGATCCCATCGCTGGACACTCGGCGGAACACCGCCCCATACGGCCATTGCATTACCTGCCCGTCTGCGCGCTAAACCTCGAGCGTGTGGTGTGTTTCTTTTCGATTCGCAGGGGTATTCCGATCGCGCAGCGTCCTCAAGAAGGGTGGGAACGCCGACCCGTGACTGAACCGGGTCATCTCTGCCATCGACCATGACGATGCCATGCACCGAGGAGTTCGCCTTGCGCATTGCCTCTGTACCCGCTTCGCACGTTTACGTGCAGCATCTGTCCCACCCGGGAGAGCTGGAACCTGTTGTGCGCCTGAATGATCCGGTGCCTACCGATGGTCGAAAGGTGCCCGGTGGGTGGTGGCCGCCGCTCATGCTGGAGTCGGGATGGATCGCCCACCATCACGATGACTTCGACGCGTTCCACATCCACTTCGGGTTCGATGCAGTGACCACCCAGGATCTTGTCGACGTCGTGGAGCAACTTGAGCGGCACCAGAAGCCGTTGATCTACACCGTGCACGACTTACGCAATCCCCACCATCCCGATCCCTCGGCTCACGAAGACCAGCAGGATGTCCTGGTCGCTGCCGCCCACACACTGATCACTCTGACCGAGGGCGCCGCGCGGGCGGTCGAGGACCGGTGGGGCCGCAGGCCCCACGTACTCCCGCACCCGCATGTGCTGGGCAGCCAGTGGATCGAGCGCCCCCGTTCGCGCAGCGAACAGTTCGTCGTCGGTGTCCACGTGAAGAGTCTGCGGGCGAACATGGACCCGTTGGCGATTCTGGATACCCTTGTCGAATCGGTGACAGCGCTGCCCGGTGCCGTCCTGCAGATCGACGTCCACGATGAGATCTTCGAGCAGGACAATCACTGGTTCGCTCCCGACGTGGGCCGCACCCTGCTGGAATACCAACGCAACGAACGGGTGCGGGTCGCGGTTCACCCGTACTTCACCGATGCTGAGCTCTGGGACTACCTCGCGTCGCTCAACGTCTCGGTGCTGCCGTACCGGTTCGGCTCACACTCGGGTTGGCTGGAAGCCTGCCACGACCTCGGCACCGAAGTCATCGCCCCCAGCTGCGGGTTCTACCGCGAGCAACGCCAGTGCGAAGTGTTCGAGTTGACCGAGGGCACCTTCGACGAGAACTCGCTGCATCGTGCGGTGAGCGCAACCCATAGACGGTGGAGTGCAGGGATATCCGCGCCGCGCGCGAGCTGGGCGGACCGGTACCGCGAACGGGTGGCCCTGTCCGCCGAGCATGCCCGGCTCTATGACGAAGCGGCGTCATGACCTGCCGGCTGCGGATCGCGCTGATCGCCTCCAACCGCTTCCCGATCAAGCAGCCCTTTGCCGGGGGGCTGGAATCGCACGTCTGGCATCTGGCGCGGGCCCTGGCCGCACGTGGGCACAGCGTCTCGCTGTTCGCCGACAACGGGTCGGACACTGCCCCGGAATGGCATGCGTTGACGGTGCGCCGACTGGCTCTGTCGGACGCGGCGAAACGCGACACGTCCATGCCCGCTGAGGCATTCATGGCCGACCACCACGCGTACCTGAGTGTGATGCTCGAACTCGCACAGACCGGCGCCGAGTGCTTCGACGTCGTGCACAACCACAGCCTGCACCACCTGCCGGTGGCGATGGCCCCGATGCTGGACGTGCCGATGCTGACCACCGTGCACACACCGCCGACGCCGTGGCTCGAATCCGCGCTGACGGCGACGTCGGGGGAGGGCACCCGATTGGCGGCCGTCAGCCGGCACACCGCGCATTCATGGGCGCACATTGCGCGCGATGTCGAGGTCGTTCCCAACGGGATAGACACCACGCACTGGACGCTCGGGCCGGGCGGCGACGAGTTGGTGTGGTTCGGGCGGATCACACCGGAGAAGGGGCCGCATCTGGCCATCGCGGCGGCGCACCGCGCCCGGGTGCCCCTGGTGCTGGCCGGGCCGGTGTCCGACCCGGTCTACTTCGCCCAGTCCGTCGAGCCGATGCTCGATCACCGGATCCGCTACGCCGGACATCTCACCCATGGTGAATTGGCGCAGTTGGTCGGCGCATCGTCGGCGGCGCTGGTCACCCCGGCCTGGGATGAGCCGTACGGACTGGTGGTGGCCGAGGCGATGTCCTGCGGGACGCCGGTGGTGGCTTTTGCCCGGGGCGGAATACCTGAACTTCTCGATCCGTGCGCCGGGCGGTTGGTGGCACCCGGCGATGTGGAATCGATGGCCGCAGCCATCCCGGAAGTTCTTGCGCTGGACCGGTTTGCGGTCCGCCGGCACGCCAAAGACCACTGTTCGGCAGAGGCCATGTTGGACAACTATCTGACCTTGTATCGGCACATGATCACAGAGCACGGGGGCAAGGACGATGATCGGCTACTACGTGCACCATCACGGCTTCGGGCACCTCGCGCGAGCGATGAGCATCGGGGCACATCTGAACCATCCGGTCACCGTGTTGACCAGCCGGCCGGTACCGGAACCGCATCCGTTCACCTCCCTTGTCGAGCTACCGCGTGACGACTACGCCGTCGCTCGTGCCCATAACCCGACCGCCAACGGCGCCCTGCACTGGGCCCCGCACCTGGACACCGGGTACGGCGACCGTATGGGTGCCATCGTGCAGTGGGTGCGCGACGCCCAGCCCGAGGTCTTCGTCGTCGACGTGTCGGTCGAGGTGGCGGTGTTCGTGCGGTTGCTCGGAGTTCCGGTGGTGGTGACGGCGCTGCCGGGCAACCGCATCGATGCGCCGCATCGGTTGGTGCACCGGATGGCCGATCAGATCATCGCGGCATGGCCGAAGGACCTCCGGGTGCCGTCGTGGTTGCGGCCACATGAGAACAAGACGGCCTTCGTGGGCGGGATCAGCCGCTTCGATGGACGCCCGCGATGCGAAGACGAGCATGCCGGCACGCGGGTCGTGGTGCTCTCCGGTGCCGACGGAATGTGCGTGCGCGAGAGCGAGGCGGACGCCGACGCAGGTCGTGACTCCGTGACCTGGATGTCGTTGGGGGCGAAGCCCGGTGACTGGACGGCGGATCCGTGGCCGCAACTGAGCGCGGCGGATGTGGTGGTCACGCACGCAGGGCAGAACTGTATCGCCGATGTCGCTGCGGCGTCCCGGCCCACGATCGTGATCCCGCAGACCCGACCGTTCGACGAACAACGAACGACCGCGGAAGTGCTGCATCGCCACCACCTCGCCGTGGTGGCGTCCCGCTGGCCACAGCGCCATGCCTGGCCCGCGCTGCTGGACCGGGCCAGATCGATGGACACCGAACGGTGGAAGTTGTGGGAGACCGAAGGCGCGGCGGGTCGCGCGGCGAAAGCGATCGAGGATACGGCGCTGCGATGCCGGGGTAGGTCCGTGTGATGAGAACCGCCGTCATCACGACCGTCCGCGGCAGGTCCGGGCACCTACGCAATCAACGCATCGGACTCCTGGGCAATGGGCGACACACCGACCTGCATGTGATTGTCGCCCTTGATGATCCGGACGTCTCGAATATCCTCGGCGAGGCGGACGTGCCCACTGTCCTGGTGAATTGCCCGGCCGCGGACGACGCGCTGCCGATCGCTCACGCGCGCAACCTCGGGGCGGCCACCGCGCTGAAGGAAGGGGCGGATCTGCTCGTCTTCCTCGATGTGGATTGCATACCCGGGCGCGACCTCGTGTCGTGTTACCACGAGGCCGCCGAACATCCCGAACATGCCGGCGCACTGCTGTGCGGGCCGGTGACCTACCTGCCGCCACCCGGGGCGGACGGTTATCCGATGACCCGACTGCACGAACTGGCCAGTCCACATCCGGGCCGCCCGGCTCCTCCCGGCCGCCAGATCGTGGTCGGTGCCGATTACCGGCTGTTCTGGTCGTTGTCCTTCGCCGTGACGTCACCCACCTGGCACCGAATCGGCGGTTTTTCGGAGGAGTACCGCGGTTACGGCGGGGAGGACACCGATTTTGCGCAGCGGGCGGCGGCCCGGGGTGTCTTCCTCAAGTGGATCGGCGGTGCGGATGCCTTCCATCAGTACCACCCGGTGTCGGATCCGCCGGTCGAACACCTCGAGGACATTCTGCGCAATGCTGCGGTGTTCCAACAGAAGTGGGGATGGTGGCCGATGGAAGGATGGCTGCAGGCTTTTCAGTCGCTCGGGTTGATCGCCCGCGACCCGGACGGCAGGCCCCATCGGCTGCCCGATCCTGCGCTCAGTACCGGCTGATCACAGGGTGTCGGGAAGGTTGGCCTCGGTGGCCAGCCGGGCGTACTCGCGCATCAACCGTAGGGCGGTGCGGCGGTCCAGCGCTGGGTCGCGGGCCACGATGCGATAGCCGAAGTAGTCCTCCATCGACATCAACGTCATGGCGATGTCGCGGGCGGGGGAGTTCAGCTGGAACGCGCCGGCCTGCGCGCCCGCCGTGAGCAGGTCACTGTAGAGATCGACCTGTCGGTGGTAGATGGCCTGCACATCGCGGCGCTGATCGAGTTCGAAACCGGCGGCCAGCACGGCCCGCCAGATGGCGCGCCACTCGGCGTCTTCGGGTCCGGATGGCAGGCCGGCCGCGATGGTCAACGCGAGCTGGGTCGCCGGGTCATCGGTCTGCGAGCCGATCTGCAGGCGCTCGTCGTAGAACCGGACATCGGAGCGGAGCGCGAGTTCAGACAGCAGATCGGTCATGTCCTTGAAGTAATACCGCAGCGCATTGGTGGTGAGGCCGAGCTCGGCGGCCACATCCGCGAGTTTGAGCGTGGCCAGATCGTGGCGTTCGATGACGGCGATGGCGGCGTCCAGGATCTCGCCACGTCGCTCTTCTTGCCGGTTCGGTCGCGCCATCACCCTATTTTGCCGTTTCTGTTGCGCGGAGGCGCACGCGGGCGCATAGTTCTTTTCCAAATAGGAAAATAACTCCTGAACGAAAAGAAACCAATGCGTGCCAGAGATCTCGGCGTGGTCATCGGACAGCACCCCACCGGACCCCACAACGCCATCACCGATGTGCCGGGTGTGCGCGTCGGCCACACCACGCTGCAAACCGGCGACGTCAACACCGGCGTGACCGTCGTCGTCCCGCACGACGACATCTGGACCGAACCGGTCTTCGCGGGCTCGCACGTGCTCAACGGCAGCGGTGAGTTGACCGGACTGGAATGGATCCGCGAATCCGGCGAGCTCACCACCGCCGTCGGGCTCACCAACACCCACAGCGTCGGGGTGGTGCGCGACAGCCTGGTGGCCGAGCAGGTGCGTGTGCGCGGTGACGGCGTCTACTGGTCGTTGCCGGTGGTGGGCGAGACCTATGACGGCTTCCTCAACGACATCAACGGTTTTCACGTCCGGCCCGAACATGTCCGCGAGGCCCTGGCTTCGGCCTCGGGTGGCCCCGTCGCCGAAGGCAATGTCGGTGGCGGCACCGGGATGATCTGCCATCAGTTCAAGGGTGGTATCGGCACCGCATCGCGGGTGCTCGGCTACACCGTGGGTGTGCTGGTACAGGCCAATCACGGCCGCCGCGAACGGCTTCGGATCAACGGAACGTCCATCACGCAGCCCACTGTCCCGCTGCCGGCCTTTCCGCCGGGGTACGCGCCGGGATCAGGGTCGATCATCGTCATCGTCGCCACCGACGCACCACTGCTGCCGCATCAATGTCAACGCCTGGCCCAGCGCGCGGCGCTGGCCGTCGGCCGGCTCGGCGGCACCGGCGAACAGTACAGCGGTGACCTGATGCTCGCATTCGCCACCGGCAACCGCGGCATCCCGCCCTACGGCGTCAGCGAGGACGTGGCCGAGATCGCGCCGGAGATCCCGCTGCGCATGGTCGGCCCACAGTTGATGGATGTGCTGTTCGATCTGACCATCGAGGCCACCGAAGAAGCGATCGTCAACGCCATGGTGGCCGCCGAAACGGTCACCGGCTACCGGGGATACACCGTGCACGCCATCGACCACGACCAGCTCACGTCGGCCCTTCAGGAGAACTCATGACCAGCACCGAAAGTCGTCGCCTTTCCGGGCGCCTCGGACCCGTCGGCATCGTCTTCATGGTCGTCGCGGCGGCCGCCCCGCTGACTGTCATCGGCGGCAACATGCCACTGGCGATGGGCCTGGGCAACGGCGCCGGCGCACCGGTCGGCTTCCTGATCGCCTCACTGGTGCTATTGGTCTTCAGCGTAGGTTTCGTGACGATGACACCGCACGTCCCCGAGGCGGGGGCCTTCTTCTCCTATGTGACAGTCGGTCTCGGCGAGCGGATGGGCAAGGGGATCGCGGTGGTGGCGCTGATCGCCTACACCGCAATTCAGGTCGGCATCTACGGCTACATCGGCTGGGCCATCAGTGACACGGTCGCGTTCTATGACGGTCCGGTCATCCCGTGGCCGGTCTACTCCTTCGCAGTGCTGGCGGTCGTCGCGGTCCTGGGCTACCGGCACATCGGACTGAGCGCGAAGGTGCTCGGTGTGGCACTGGCCCTGGAGATCGGCATCGTGGTGATCCTGGATCTGGCCATCGTCGCCGACCCCGGTCCGGCCGGCATCACCTTTGCCTCCTTCACCCCGGATGTGTTCAGCCAGGGCGCCATCGGCATCGCCATCCTGTTCGCGCTCACCGGGTTCATCGGCTTCGAGGCGACCGCGGTCTTCCGCGACGAGGCCCGCGACCCCGAACGGACGATCCCGCGGGCCACCTACGCGGCGGTCATCCTCATCGGCGCCTTCTACACGCTGACCGTGTGGGCCTTCGTGGTGGCGATCGGTCCCGACCTGGTGGCGGCCACCGCGCAGCAGACGCTCGACGGTGAGGGCAACATGCTGCTGGACACCACCGACGGCGCGCTCGGCCGCATCGGCCGCGACATCGTCAACATCCTTTTGCTGACAAGTCTTTTCGCCTGTGTGCTGTCCTTCCACAACGTGATCGCCCGGTACCAGTTCGTGCTGTCACGCAAGGGTCTGTTGCCTGCCCGCCTCGGCGCGGTGCACGACAGCCATGAGTCACCGGCATTCTCCTCGGTGGTGCAGACCGTGACGGCCGCCGTCATCGTCGCTATCCTGGCGGTCCTCGGAATCGACCCGCTGGTCGGCGTTTTCGGCTCGATGGCGGGTGTCGCCACGGTCGGTATGGTGCTCCTGATGCTCACCACATCGGTGGCGGTGCTGGTCTTCTTCCTGAAGAACCGCGATCTCGGCGGCGCCCGGGTGTGGCACACCCGGATCGCTCCCGTGCTGGCCGTGCTGGGTCTGCTCGCCTCTCTGTGGCTCGTGCTGTCCAACTTCACCCTCGTCACCGGTGGCAGCGCCACCCTGAGCACCATCCTGGCCGCGGTGCCGTTCGCCGGTCTGCTGGTCGGCGCGCTGCTGTGGAGGCCGGCCGGCACCAAAGTGACCTGATCGACAGTTGTTGCTGAAAGTGCTGTGATCTTGGTGTGGTGCGCCTTACCAGAACTGCAGCGAGGCGTGAGTTCCCCAACCTCGGTGTTTAGCGGAGGGCACCCACCGGGCATTAACCCCCGGTGCCCCGCCGTGAACCGAACCCACATGTCTTCGTCGTGTTCGGCGCCACCGGCGATCTCGCCCAGCGAAAGCTGTTTCCCGGTCTGTACCGCCTGGCGGCGACAGAGAGGCTGCCAGGCGATTACGCCGTGATCGGATCGGGCCGGCATTCGCCCGGCAGCGACGACGAGTTCCGCGACACCATCGGCGCGGCCCTGCGCGACTCGGTCGACGGGCTGGACGATGGCGTGTTGTCGGACCTGTTGTCCCGCATCAGCTTCCAGGTCTCCGATGCCGACGATGGCGCCGATCTGGCGGCCGCGGTACGGGAGGCGCGGGAGAAGCTGGGTGACGACGCACGGGTGGTGATCTATCTGTCGGTGCCGCCCCAGGCGATGCAGTCCATGATCGGCATGCTCGGCCATGAGGGGTTGGCCGAGGACGCGCGCATCGTGGTCGAGAAACCGTTCGGCACCGACCTGGCGTCCTCGCGTGATCTGGACGCGGCGCTCAAGCAGATCGCCGATGAGGACCGGGTGTACCGCATCGACCACTTCCTGGGAAAGGAAGCGGTGCAGAACATCCTGGCGCTGCGGTTCGCCAACGGGCTCATCGAGCCCTCCTGGAACCGTGAGCACCTGGAGTCGGTGCAGATCGACGTGCCCGAGGAACTCAGCATCGAGGGCCGCGGCAGCTTCTACGAATCGACGGGCTGCTTCCGCGACATGATCACCACCCACCTGTGCCAGGTGCTCGGCTTCATCGCGATGGAGCCCCCGCAGCGCGTCGACGCGGTGTCGTTGCGGGACGCGAAGGCCGAGGTGTTCGCGGCGCTGCGCCCCTTCGATCCCGACCGGGTGGTGTTCGGTCAGTACGACGGCTACCGCGACGAGGACGATGTCGACGAGGATTCGGCCGTCGAGACCTTCGTGGCGCTGGAGGCCTTTGTCGACACACCGCGCTGGCAGGACATGCCGTTTTATCTACGGACCGGCAAGACCATGGGCGATACCCGCCGCACCGTCACGCTGACGTTCCGGGCGCCGGAGGCGGGCCCGTTCACCGGCGACGACCACGGCCCGAACAGGCTGGTCCTGGAACTGACCGACGAACCGGGGGTCGGCGCGCACCTGCTGGCCAAGCGGCCCGGTCCGGACCTCGACTTGATGCCGGTCGACCTGACCTTCGACCTCGGCGAGACGGTGACCGAAGACGTTCCGCTGGAGGCCTACGAGCGGCTACTGCTGGACGTCATCCGCGGTGACCAGACACTGTTCACCCGTTCCGACGAAGTCGATCGGCTCTGGCAGGTGTGCCAGCCGGTGCTCGACGCGCCGCCGGCGGTGAAGACCTACGCCAAAGGGTCATGGGGGCCGGACGAGGCGCTGGCGCTCACCGACTGGTGGCTGCCCGATGAGTGAGCGCCCGCTCGCGATCTCGCAGCACGGGTTGATCGGCGATCTACGCACCTGCGCGCTCGTCGGCACCGATGGCACCATCGACTGGTTCTGCGCACCGAGATTCGACTCTCCCAGTGTGTTCGGGTCGATCCTGGATCAAGACCGCGGCGGCAGTTGGCAATTGACACCCACCACCGAGGTCACCCGCACTCAGCAGTTCTACTACCCGGACACCGCGGTGCTGATCACCCGGTTCCTCACCGACGACGGCGTGGTGGAGGTCCACGACTTCATGCCGGTGCTCTCGCCCGACGAGCCGGAGCACCGTCAGCGGCTGGTACGGCGGGTCAGCGGGGTGCGAGGCTGTCTGCGGCTGCAGATGCGCCTCGACGCGCGACCTGATTACGCCCGCCAGTCGTGCACCGCGGAGCGCTCAGGGGAGGGGGTCCTGGTCACCGGTGACGGTGTGCGGCTCGGACTGATCGCCTCGACCGACCTGGCGATCAGTGAGGACGACGAGAACACCCTCGTGACAGCAGAATTCGAGCTGAAAACCGGCGACACGGCGTCGTTCATCCTGGAGATGCTCGCCGACGGCGACGAGGTCACGGCCGACTCGATGGACCGCACCGACGCGCTGCTGGACGCGACGACGGCATTCTGGCGGGACTGGATTTCCTCGTCGACCTACACCGGGCGCTGGCGCGAGACTGTGCACCGCTCGGCCATCACACTCAAGCTGCTCACCCACGAGCCCACCGGTGCGATCATCGCCGCGCCGACCACCAGCCTGCCCGCCCCGATCGGGGGCAGCCGCAACTGGGACTACCGCTACGTCTGGATCCGCGATGCCGGATTCAGCATGTACGCCTTGCTGCGCCTCGGATTCCTCAATGAAGCAAGGGAATTCACCCGTTGGCTGTCCGAGCGGATGGGGCAGCGCGACGGCAAGGACGACAAGCGTCTCGGTCCGCTCCGGGTGCTCTACGACATCGACGGCAATCTGCCCGAGGAGTACGAACTCGACCACCTGTCGGGGCACCGCGGGTCCAGGCCGGTCCGGGTCGGCAACGCGGCCGCCACGCAGCTACAGCTCGACATCTACGGCGAGATCATCGACTCGGTCTACCTGTTCAACAAGTACGGCCCGGGTATCAGCCACGATGCGTGGATGGATGTCTGCGACATCGTGGACTGGGTCGCCGAGAACTGGGACCGATCCGACGCGGGTATGTGGGAGGTCCGCGACGAGGCCATGCCGTATACGACATCGCGGTTGATGTGCTGGGTGGCAATCGAGCGGTCGATCCGCATCGCCCGGGCCCGCGGACTGCCCGGGGACCTGGTCGCCTGGGGCAAGGCCCGCGACGACATCTACGAACGCATCATGACGAAGTCCTGGAATCCCGAGTTGGAAGCCTTCACCCGGGTGGAGGGCGGCGAGGATCTGGACGCCGGGGTGTTGCTGATGCCGATGGTGAAGTTCCTGTCGCCGGCCGATCCGCGGTTTCTGTCGACGTTGCGGGCCGTCGAGAAGCATCTGGTCACCGACAGCCTGGTATTCCGGTACGAACCGGGGACCGACGGACTCGACGGGAAGGAGGGCACGTTCTCGATCTGCTCCTTCTGGTACGTCGAGGCGCTCACCCGCGCAGGCAGACTCGCCGACGCCCAGCTGGCGCTGGAAAAGATGTTCACCTACGCCAACCACGTCGGCCTCTACGCCGAGCAGGTCTCGGCGACCGGCGACCAGGTCGGCAACTTCCCGCAGGCGTTCACCCATCTGGCGCTCATCAGCGCCGCCATAAACCTGGACCGCGCACTGAACGGCTGATCTGCCGGTCCCTTGCCGAAACGGCCGTGCCGCAGTGCGCGGTGGCCTAGCCTCCACATGACATCGCATGTTGTCAGGGCGTAGGGGGTCGGCGGTGCAGTCTGAGGAGCGCGTCACGGGCAGGTCGTTGCGGTTCGGTGTGGCGGCGATGCTGCTCAGCGCGGGTCTCGTGGTCGCGCCCGCGCCGGCGGTGGCGTGGGCTGACGACACCGGGTCGACGTCATCGACGTCCAACGACTCGGGTTCGACGAGCACACCGGATCCGTCCGACGAGCCCACGAAACAGGCCGACCCGGACAAACCGGAATCCGGGGACACCACCGAGAACCCGACCGACGACAAGCCGGGCTTGTCGGTCAAAGAACCCAGGACCACCCCGAAGCGCGCCGGCGCCGAGGCCAGACTGGACCGCGACGAGCCGCTCACCACCCGCCGGGTCGAGCGGTCCGTGCGGACCGCACGCGCCGCGAGCAACAGTGCGGTGTCGGTCGCGGTGCTGACGGTCCAGGACGCGCCGCCACACTTGGCGGAACCTGCAGTGACGGCCAAGACCGCGGCGCCCACAGTGCTCGGCACCCTTGCCGCCGCCGTCGAGGTGACCACACCCGCGCCGCCGAGACCGCTGTCGCCGATCGCGACCGTGCTCGAGCTGCCCGGCCGCGTCATCAACGCGGTACTGCAGTTCCTCGACTTCACCGCTGGAGCGAGTGGCCCACGCAGCCCGTTCAACATCGCGCCGATCAATGATCTGCTGTTCGCGGCCTTCCGTGAACTGGAACGCCTCGGCGGGCTGCACCGGACACCGGCGGTGCAGCCGGTGCTGCCCACCATGACCTACACCGGTCCCACCGACCGGCCGACGCCGACCGTGGCCCAGTTCCTCAACGCATCGACGGCCGCTTACGGCTGGGGCACCACGCCCGGCGGCATGGTGCCTTTCACCGTCAACGGATTCCAGCTCCAGTCGACCAACATCTTCTCCGGCATGTCCGGCAAGGCCTGGGTGACTCCGCAGGGACAGGTCGTGATCGCCTACCAGGGCACCACCGGCGGCACGAACCTGCTGATCAACCCACTCATCACGCTGACCCAGATCGCCGCCGACATGCAGGTGATCCTCACCGGCACAACGCCGTTGGCGTTCTATGATGCGCTGCGCTTCGCGCGCCGCGTCCAGGACGAGGCCGCCCTGCAGGGCTACGCGGCCGACGATGTCTTCGTCACAGGCCATTCGCTGGGTGGCTGGGAGGCGCAGTTCGTGGCGCAGCGCACCGGTCTGGCCGGGATCGGATTCGAGTCGCCCGGCCTCAACACCAAGATCGCGGGCAACGGCGCCGACTCGAACTTCGTCAACGTCGCGCAGTACGGCAGTCCCGCCGCGTTCATGGCCACCGATCTTCCTGCGCTGCAACCGTTCTTCCCGCCCTACGTGCCCGGCGGTGGCAGCAAGCCGCACTACGGTCCGATCGTGCTCATCGGTGATGCCGAGGCCATGAACCCGATGCGCAACGCGGCCGCCATGTGGGGCAAGAGCCTCATCGGCAGCCTCGTCTTCGCGGTCGACTTCCTCGGCAATTTCTTCCAGTACCACCTGATGGGGGTGCAGGCCTACCACCTCGACGTCGATCCGACCCCCGGCGTGGTGCCCTGGTTGGGGACGCGGCGGGGCACCGTCCACACCGGTTACGGCGAGCTGACCATCCAGCAGTTGCTCAAGGCGGCGTCCGACGACGGAATCCTGATCACGCCCTGACGCTCCGATCGCTTGCGCAGACGACAATTACAGGAATGTTTCCTGTCAGTTCCCTGGGAGACCAGAAAATTTACGCTCTTCGGACTGCGGAATCATAGATTTCCGGCCAAGATGGCTACCCGGATCGCTTAAGAAGCGTAAACGTGGACGGGACTCGCCCGAGCCGCGAACCTAGGGAGCCAGATGAGCAAGCTGCGCACAGCCCTGCGCAAGACGACTGTCGTGTCCTGTATCTCCGTTGTCGCCGTCTTCGGCGTCGCCGCGTGTGGCGGCGACGAAGGCTCCGACGCCTCAGGCGGCGGGGGTGACATCAACATCTCGATGACGTCGTTCCCGGATTACGTCGACCCCCAGCTGTCGTACACCGTCGAAGGGTGGGAGGTGCTGTACAACACCTACACCCCGCTGTTGACGTACAAGCACGCCAAGGGCAAGGACGGCACCGAGGTGGTGCCCGGGCTGGCCGAAGCCATGCCGGAGGTCTCGCCGGACGGCAAGACCTACAAGCTGAAGCTGCGGTCGAACATGAAGTACTCCGACGGCACACCCATCAAGGCCTCGGACTTCACCTACGCCATCCAGCGACTGTTCAAGGCGGATTCGGGTGGCTCGGTGTTCTATCAGGCGATCGCCGGTGCCGGCGACTACGCCGACGGTAAGGCCGACACGATCAGCGGCATCGTCACCGATGACAACACCGGCGACATCACCATCACACTGAACGAAGCAAACGGCACGTTCGAAAATCTGCTCGGGCTGACCTTCGTGGCGCCCGTTCCGCCCAGCACCCCGCTGTCCGATGACGCGACGAACAACCCGCCGCCGTCCAGTGGTCCGTTCATGATCACCAAAGTCGAAGCGCCGCAGACCATGACGCTGGAACGCAACCCGAACTTCCAGACGGTCAAGGATGCCGGCGCCGACGAAGTGGCCGATGCCAGCGTCGACAAGATCACCGTCACGCAGAACAAGAGCAATACCGCGCAGGTCACCGGTGTCGAGCAGAACACCATCGATTTCATGGTGGACCCGCCCGACGCCGATCGGCTGGCGGAGGTGAAGGCCAAGTTCGGTGACCGGTTCCGGCTCGAGGAATCGATCAACACCTACTACTTCTGGATGAACAACAAGACCGCCCCGTTCAACGACATCAAGGTCCGGCAGGCCATCAACTACGCGGTCGACCCCGAAGCGCTCAACCGGGTGTTCGGCGGGCGGCTGCACCCGACACAGCAGATCCTCCCGCCGGGGATGCCCGGCTACGAGGAGTACAAGCTCTACCCGGGACCCGATATGGAGAAGGCGAAACAGCTGATCGCCGAGGCCAATCCGACGGACCGCGATATCACCGTGTGGACCGACGATGAGCCGGATCGCAAGCGCATCGGCGAGTACTACCACGACGTGCTGACCCAGTTGGGCTTCAACGCCACACTGAAAGTGATCGCCGGCGACGTGTATTGGGCGACGATCGGCAACCAGAGCACCCCGGATCTCGATACCGGGTTCGCGGACTGGTTCCAGGATTTCCCGCACCCGGATGACTTCTTCCGCCCGCTGCTGAACAGCGAGTCGATCCTGCCCACCAATGGCAACAACTTCTCCCGGGCGTCCTTTCCGGAGTTGGACGCCAAGATGAACGAGTTGCGCACCAAACTGCTCACCGACGGTGACACCGAGGCGCAGTACGCGGCACTGGACAAGGCCTACATGGAGCAGGCGGCGTGGGCGCCGTACGGGAACGAGGAGTTCGCCACCTTCGTCTCCGACCGGATGGACTTCGACAAGGCCTACAGCCACCTCCTGTTCAATCAGGACTGGTCGGCGCTGGCACTGAAGTAGGTATGGCCACCCCGATCGACGCGGTCGAAGGACCCGGGGACCCCGCACTTCCGGTGGGGGTTCCCGCGGCCCAGATCCAGGGCCGAAGCCCTTGGTATCTGGCGTGGCTTCGGCTGCGGCGCAACAAAGTCAGCCTCGCCTTCGGAGTGCTGTTCATCGTGATCGTGCTGTTCTGCCTGGCGGCCCCGCTGTGGGCCGAGCATGTGGCGCACACCGGGCCCAACGAGAACCACATCACCGACGTGGTGATGATCGACGGCCAGGAGACCGACGTCGTCTCACCCGACGGCACCCCGATCGGGCCGGGCCTGCACGGCCGGTATCTGCTGGGCGCGGACCAGAACGGCCGCGATGTGATGGTGCGCCTGATGTACGGCGGCCGGACCTCCATCTACATCGGTGTCGCGGCTGCGGCCATCACCACGGTGCTCGCCGTCCTGGTCGGGCTGCTGTGCGGCTTCTACCGCGGGTGGATCGACGCCACGCTGTCGCGGGTGATGGACGTGGTGTGGGCGTTTCCGGTACTGCTGCTGGGCATCGCGCTGGGCACCGCACTTGCCTTGGGCGGGTTGAAGATCGGCGCGCTGCAGGTGGCCGGTGACTCGTTGTGGATCCCGATCCTGATCATCGGGCTGGTCTATGTGCCCTATATGGCCCGGCCGATCCGCGGCGAGATCCTGGCGTTGCGGGAGAAGGAGTTCGTGGAGGCGGCGGTGGCGCAGGGCAAGGGGCCGGTGCGGATCATGGTCAGTGAGCTGCTGCCCAACATCGTGTCCACCATCATCGTGTTCTTCACCCTCAACATCGCCAACAACATGCTGCTGGAGTCGGCGCTGTCGTTCCTGGGTGCGGGCGTGCGGGCCCCGAATGCTTCCTGGGGCACCATGATCGCCGACGGTTACCAGACCATCTACACCGCGCCGCACCTGACGATCGTGCCCGGTTTGATGATCGTGCTGACGGTGTTGTCGCTCAACGTGTTCGGCGATGGTTTGCGGGACGCGCTGGATCCGCGCGCCAAGATCCGGTTGGAGCACTGACATGCTGCGTTTCGTGGTCCGACGGCTGATCGGCATGGTCGGCGTGCTGTTCGCCATCTCGGTGCTGGTGTTCCTGATCTTCAATGTGATACCCAACTCCGATCCGGCGGCGCGCATCGCGGGTAAGAACGCCGACCCGGAGCTGATCGCCAGGGTGAGTGCCGATCTGGGGCTCGATCAACCGGTGTACGTGCAGTACCTGACGATGATGAAGCAGATCTTCACCGGCCAGCTGACCTCCTATGCCAGCTCGCAGAACGTCGTCGAACAGATTTGGAAGGGCCTGCCCGCCACGCTGTCGCTGTGCATCGGTGCTGCGGTGCTGTGGATGGCGCTGGCGATCTGGTTCGGGTATCTCAGCGCCGTGCATGCCGGAAAGTTCACCGACCGGGCGCTGACCATCCTGTCGTTGGTGGGCATCTCGATGCCGGTGTTCTGGTTGGCGGCAATCCTGTTGTACTACTTGAGCTTCAAGGCCGAGCTGTTCCCCACCAGTAGTTACGTACCCCTCACCAAGGATCCGCTGGACTGGGCGTATCACCTGATCCTGCCGTGGCTGACGTTGGCGGTGCTCTACGTCGGGTTCTACAGCCGCGTGCTGCGGTCCAACATGCTCGACGTGATGAACGACGACCATGTGCGTACCGCGCGGGCCAAGGGCATCAGCGAACGGCAGGTGCGCATCAAACATGTGCTGCGCAACTCGATGATCCCGATCGTCACCCTGTTCGGGCTGGACTTCGGCGCCGTTGTCGGCGGTGGCGCGATCCTCACCGAGACGGTGTTCAACCTCAACGGCGTCGGACTGTATGCGGGACAAGCGATCGGGTCACTGGACCTGCCGCCGTTGATCGGGGTGACGATGTTCGGCGCGTTCTTCATCGTGCTGTTCAACACCCTGGTCGACGTGGCGTACGCATTCCTGGATCCACGGATCCGGCTCGGAGAGGCAGCACCGGTATGAGTCCCTTGCTCGAAGTCGACAATCTGCGTGTCAGTTTCACCACCCAGGACGGTGTGGTCGGTGCCGTCGACGGCGTCTCGTTCGACCTGTCCGCCGGGGAGGTGCTGGCCATCGTGGGCGAATCGGGATCCGGCAAGAGCGTGACCGCGCAGACCGTGATCGGGCTGACCCGCGCGCCGAACGCGACCATCGGCGGCGCGGTGCGATTCGACGGCAGGGATCTGACCCAACTCGACGACCGTGAATTGCAGGGTGTGCGAGGCGAACACATCGCGATGGTGTTCCAGGATCCGATGACCTCGCTGAATCCGGTCTATCGGGTGGGTGATCAGATCACCGAGATGATCCGCGCGCACCGCGACGTCTCCCGGGGTGAAGCGCGTGACCGCGCGGTCGAGCTGCTGCGCACAGTGGGTATTCCCAATCCGGAGCGGCGCGTGCGCGACTACCCGCACGAGTTCTCCGGCGGTATGCGCCAGCGGGTGATGATTGCCATGGCATTGTCCCTGGAGCCCGAAGTGTTGATCGCCGATGAGCCCACCACCGCCCTGGACGTCACGATTCAGGCCCAGATCCTGCGGCTGCTGGCCGATCTCAACGCCGAGCGGGATCTGGCGGTGGTGCTGATCACCCACGATCTCGGGGTGGTCGCCGAGGTCGCCGACCGGGTGCTGGTGATGTACGCGGGGCAGGTGGTCGAAGACGCCAGCGTCGAGGACATCTTCTACGATCCGCAACATCCCTACACCTGGGGCCTTTTCGGTTCGCTGACGCCGCTGGACGCACCGCAGCATTCGCGGTTGCCGCAGATCGGGGGAGCTCCGCCGTCGCTGCTGTCGCTGCCGCCGGGATGCCGTTTCGCGCCGCGTTGCCCGCATGCGTTCGACAACTGCACGCAGCTACCGCCCTTGGAGACGCGAGCGGCGGTCGGCCACCTGGACCGGTGCTGGCTGGACCCGGTGCAGAAGTCGACGCTGCGTGACGTGGACGGCCGGATCGGTCTGCGTAAGGCGGTGAGCTCATGAGCGCCGGTGAGCCGCTACTGGAGGTGACCGACCTGGTCAAGCATTTCCCGATCAAGGCGGGCGCGGTCATCGAGCGTGAGGTGGCTCGGGTGCGTGCCGTGGACGGCGTCAGCCTGACCCTGCACGAGGGGGAGACCCTGGGTCTGGTCGGTGAGTCCGGGTGCGGGAAGTCGACCCTGTGCCGGCTGATCCTGCAGTTGCTGGCGCCCACCTCGGGATCGGTGCGGTTCCAAGGGCAGGAGCTGGTGGGGCGGTCCCGCCGGGATCTGCGCCCGATCCGGCGCGACATCCAGATGGTGTTCCAGGACCCGTACGCGTCACTCAATCCGCGCAAGCGGATCGGGCAGATCGTTGGGGACCCCCTCGAGCTGCACGGGCTGGCCAGCGGCGGCGAGGTGAAGCGCCAGGTGCAGGACCTGCTGGACCGGGTGGGCCTGCAGGCCGAGCACTACAACCGCTTCCCGCATGAGTTTTCCGGCGGGCAGCGGCAGCGGATCGGGATCGCCAGAGCATTGGCGTTGCGGCCCAAGTTAATCATCGCCGACGAGCCGGTATCGGCTTTGGACGTCTCGGTGCAGGCGCAGATCATCAACCTCTTCGAAGATCTCCAGCAGGAATTCGGGTTGTCGTATCTGTTCGTCGCCCACGACCTCGGGGTGGTGCGGCACGTCTCGGACCGGGTGGCGGTGATGTACCTCGGAAAGATCGTCGAGACCGCTGCGGCGAACGAGCTGTACGACAAGCCATTTCACCCGTACTCGAATGCGCTGCTGTCCGCGGTCCCGATACCGGATCCACGGCGCAACGCCGCCCGCGAGCGGGTGATCCTGGAAGGCGACGTGCCCAGCCCGATCGACCCACCGTCGGGGTGCCGCTTCCACACCCGGTGCCGCTGGGCCACCGACGTGTGTACGGCCGAGGAGCCGGACATGATCGAACGGGAGCAGGCGCACGCGGCGGCCTGCCACCACCCGCGCAATCTGGAGACGGTGGCTGCCGGCTAGCGCACCCGGACCAGGGTGCGTCCCCGGTTGCCCCCGGCACGGATACGCTCCAAAGCGGTGGGTACATCGGTGAGCGCGACCTCATCGGCGGCCAGCTCGTCGAGCAGCGGGGGACGCAGGTCGCGGCCGAGCCGAGCCCACACGTCGCGGCGACGGTCGATCGGGCACTGCACCGAATCAATCCCCAGCAGCGAGACACCGCGCAGGATGAACGGAAAAACCGTGGTGGGCAACGCTATTCCACCGGTGTTACCCGACGCGGCCACCGCGGACCCGTACCGCAGCGAGGCCAGCACCGCTGCGAGGGTTTCACCGCCGACGCTGTCCACTGCGGCGATCCAAGCTTCCTTCTGCAGCGGCCGCTTCGGATCACCCACCGCCGACCGGTCCACCACCTCAGTGGCGCCCAGGGTGCGCAGCCAGTCGGCGGCCTCTGCCTTGCCGGTCACCGCGGTGACGGAGTGGCCCCGGGCGGCCAGGATCGACACGGCCACGCTGCCCACGCCACCGGTGGCTCCGGTGACCAGGACGGGGCCCTCGTCACTGGTGGTGAGTCCGTGTTCTTCGAGTGCGATCACGCTGAGTGCGGCGGTGAATCCCGCGGTGCCCACGATCATTGCCTCGCGCAGGCTCAGGCCGTCGGGCAGCGCGACGACCCAGTCGGCCGGGACGCGCGCATACTCGCTGTAGCCGCCGTGATGGGCGACTCCCAGGTCGTAGCCGTGTACCAGCACCTCGGCGCCCTCGTCGAGACCGGAAGTGCCCGGGTCGACGATCGTGCCGGCCAGGTCGATTCCGGGGATGAGCGGGTCGATGCGGGCAACCTTGCCGTCCTTGCTCGTGGCGAGCGCATCCTTGAAGTTCACGCTCGACCACGACACGGCGATCAGGACGTCGCCGTCGCCGAGTTCGGATAGGGGGAGCGAACGGACGGCCAGGACCGTTTCAGGTCCGGACGAATCGGCGACGAGGGCGCGAGTCGTGTTGGTCTCTTCAGATGCCACGGTGCCTCCTAGGTGATGTACCGGCGCAGTGATTCGTGGAGCAGCGTAGTCCGAGCGGTCAGGTGGCGGTGACGCCCGGAATCCGCCCCTCGCGAAACGCTTCGACGAAGTGCCGGTGGTCGTCGCGAACCCTGGCCGCGTACTCGAGTCCGAACGCGACGATGTCGGCGACGAAGTCGGCCTCGTTGTCACCGATCGCGGTGACGATGGCCTCCTCGGTCTGAAAGTCGACCAGCGACTGGTCGCTGTCCGTGTCGCTGACGCAGTGCACCTTGGCGACCGCCTGACCGAGTTGCTCGATGACCTCGGCGAGTTCGTCCGGCTCGGTCAGCTCGCTCCAGTCCAGATCGGCCTCATAGGGCGAGATCTCGCTGACCACGAAACCGACCCCGTCGATGTCGGTGTAGCCGAGCAAGGGATCGGCGTGTGCCTGTAAAGCGCGCTGCGAGACCACCGTTCGGTGGCCGTGATGCGTGAAGTAGTCGTGGACTTCCTTGTCGTCGATCACCCGGCTCGGCGCCGCCACATTGCCCTGCTTCATCGAGAGCACGGCGTCGTTGTCGAGCGCCTGGTTGAATCCCTCGATCAGCACCGTGTAGGCGGGCAGGCCCGCGCTGCCGATACCGAAGCCGGTCTTGGCGATGACATCCTTGACGTCATAGACGATCCCACGGAAGCGCTGGGTCTCGGGGATCGTCTCGAGGTACCTCTCGAAGGCCGCCACCACCTTCTCGCGTTCCTGGTCGTCGAGTCGCACGACGCCGGGTAGCTCGCGGAAGCGACGGTCCCATTCGTCGACGACGGTCATGCGGTCGAGCATCCCGGCGCGGGTCGAGAGGCGGGCCGACTGCAACGCGGACAGCACCGCGCCGCGGGCCGTCTCGAGGTTGAGGGAGAACGCGGAATCGTCCTCGATCTCGACGAACCAGCGAACCTGGTTCAGGTATGCGCGCGCGAACGTCTCGATCAGCATCGTGATCGTCTCGTCCGAAAGCGCCTTCTGCCAGCACATCAACGCCACACTTGCGGCGAAGCGCTGCAGGTCCCAGGTGAAGTGGCCGACGTAGGCCTCGTCGAAATCGTTGACGTCGAAGATGAGGACCCCGGCGCCGTCCATGTACGTGCCGAAGTTCTCGGCATGCAGATCACCCTGGATCCAGACCCGGCTGGTGCGTTCGTCGGCCCACCTGTCCTCCAGGGCGAACACGTCGGCGTAGAACAGGCAGGCGCTCCCGCGGAAGAACGCGAACGGGTCGGCGGCCATCTTGCGGAACTTGGTCCGGAAGGCGTCCGGGTCCGCCTCCATCAGATCGCTGAAGGCGTCGACGAGTGTCTCGACGATGAAGGACTCCCGGTCGTCGCCGTCCGTGACCGTCTCGGTCATCGGGCGCCTGTGTTCATGGTTGTCCCTTCAGACTGCCGATTCCGAGCGAACCGTCCTTGGGCCGCTGCTCGGCCTTGGCCTCGACGTCGTCGACGTAGCTCTGCGGGTCGCGATCGACGATGAGCAGGCCTTTGGGGGTGGGATGCTGGGCCATGAACTTCCGGTACTCGCGGCCCAGTTCGTTGCGCAGATCAGCAGGTGCGTTCGATCGGAAGTCTGCCAACCCGTCGCGCTCTTCCTCACCCATGTGTTCGTCGTTGGCCTCGCGCGTCCGACCGACGGCTGCCCACCAGGCAGCCGAACCGACCGACGCCGCGTCCGCGTCCCGGACGCCGTCGCGGATGTCGTTGTGATCACCGATGGCGTCCAAGGTCTCCTCTTCGGGATCGTCGGCGCCGCGCTCCAGCAGTCGCGGATAGAAGATCTTCTCCTCGATATAGGCGTGCACGTCCAACTTGTCCGCAAGCGGGCGCCACACCTGCTGCAGTGCTCTGGAATCCGACGATTCCTGTGCGTGTAGGTCGTCCAGTTTGGCGAACTGCTCCCGGAACCAGTCGTGGTCCTCCCGGATCAGATCGGTGATGTCTGAGGTCATATGATCGGTTCCTCCTCGGGGCCCAGAACGCGCAGCCAGCGATAGCCGTACGGGGCGAGGTCCAACTCGACCCGGCCGGATTTGTCGAGCTCGGTCTCGGTGAGACCGTCGAGCAGGTCGACGAGCACGGATCCCGGTGCGGTGTCAGCGAGTTCGAGAGCGACGATGCAGCCTTCGGCTCCGAAGTTGTGTAGCGCGACCATCGACCACCCGGACTCTTCCCGGCACACGTGCGCCAGGACCGCCCGGTTGGGCTGCTTGAGGATCTCCACCGTCGACCAGCCGATCTCTGGCTGCTCGCGGTAGGTGTAGATGAGATTGCGCATGAACCACCAGAAGGAGCCGTGATCGCGGCGCTGATCGGCGGCGTTGACGCGTTCGGGTCCGTACAGGCCGTCCGGGAGCGGGCGGGTGAGCCGGCGTTTCGATCCGCTGGAGAAGCCGCCATTGGGTCCGCCGGTCCACTGCATCGGACTGCGGACCGCGAGTCGTCCTGGAATGTCCGGGTTTTCCGCCATCCCGATCTCCTCGCCGTAGAACAGCACGGGAGTTCCCGGCAGGGAGAACGCGAGGGAGTACGCCATTTTCATCCGGCGCTCGTCGCCGCCGAGCATCGCCGGCAGCCGCCTGCGCAGCCCTCGGTCGTAGAGTTGCATGTCGGGGTCGGGCCCGAAGGCGTCGAAAACCTCTTGTCGCTCACTGTCGCTGAGCTTGTCGAGGGTGAGCTCGTCGTGATTGCGGATGAAGTTCGCCCACTGGCTGGTCGGGTCCAGCGTGGGTCGCTGACGTAGGGCCTTGGCGATGGGTCGGGCGTCGCCGCGGGCCATGGACAGGTAGATCTGCTGCATACCGATGAAATCGAACTGCATGTTGAGCCCGTCACCGTCGGGGCCGCCGAAGAACTTCTTCTGATCCTTGTATGGCAGGTTCACCTCGCCGAGCAGAACGGCGTCACCCAGCCTGCGGGTGATGAAGTTGCGGATGTCGCCGAGGTACTGGAAGGGGTCGAAAGTGGCTTTCTGCCCGGGCACCGTGTCGTTCGCGAACAGGAACGGGACGGCATCGACCCGGAACCCCGACACGCCGAGCTCGAGCCAGAACCCGAGGGTGCGTGAGATTTCTTCCTGCACTTTGGGATTGTCGATGTTGAGGTCGGGTTGGTGCTTGTAGAAGTGGTGCAGGTACCACTCGCCGGTCTTGGGGTCGAGTTCCCAGATGCTGTCTTCCTGGTCGGGGAAGACGACGTCCTTGGGGCTCGACTTCGGTTCGGTTGCGCTCCACACGTAGTAGTCGCGGTACGGGTCGTCCTTGCTGCGCCGTGCCGACTTGAACCACGGGTGCGCGTCCGAGGTGTGGTTCATGACGAAGTCGACGATGACACGGATGCCCTTCGCCTTCGCGGTGCGCACCAACTCGACGAAGTCGCCGAGGGTTCCCAGACGCGGGTCCACACCGTAGAAATCGGTGATGTCGTAGCCGTCATCCTTGCGGGCGGTGGGGTAGAACGGCATGAGCCACAGACACGTCACGCCGAGGTCGTTGAGGTACTCGAGGCGGTCGGTCATCCCGCGGATGTCGCCGGTGCCGTCGCCGTTCCAGTCGTAGAAGGTCTCGATGTCGGCGCAGTAGAAGACGGCGTTCTTCCACCACAGGTCGCCCGAGTCTGCCGATCTCATGCGGGCTGCCGAGTCGCGGACAGCTGCGGCAGCACGTGCTGGCCGAACGCGTCGATGAAGCCGGCCTGCTGCTGGCCCACGAAGTGCAGATACAACTCGTCCCACCCTTGGTCGACGTACTGTGCGAGCCAGTCCGCGTGCTGAGCCAGGTCGCTGGACACGTTCACCGACTTCCTCACCTGGTCGGTGGACACGGTTTCCCCGATGACGTCGAACGCCTCCACGGTCTCGAGGTCCCAGGACACCGGCGGGGCGAAGACGTTGTTGCGCCACTGGTCGTGCGCGATGGCGACGGCCTGCTCCTCGGTGGGAGCCCAGCTGAGGTGGACCTGCAGACGCGCGGGACCCCGGCCCCCGGCCTCGCGGTAGGAGTCCAGGATCTTCTGCAGAGTGTCCTTCGGCTGGTTGACGGTGATCAGGCCGTCGGCCCAGGCGGCGTGCCGGGCCGCGGTCTGCGGGGTGACGGCCGGGCCGACGAGGTCGGGGACGGTGTCCGGCAGCGTCCAGAGCTGCGCACGGTTGACGTGCACGAGCCCCTCGTGGCTGACCTCCTCACCCTGCAGCAGCCGCCGGATCACCTGCACGCATTCGACGAGGCGTTCGTCGCGTAATTCCTTGCGCGGCCACACTTCTCCGGTGACACGTTCATTCGAGGCCTCCCCGGATCCGAGGGCCGCCCAGAAGCGGCCGGGGAACATTTGCGCCAGCGTGGCGATGGCCTGGGCGATGATCGCCGGGTGGTAGCGCTGCCCGGGGGCGTTGACGACGCCGAAGGGCAGTTGCGTGGTGGCCAGGGCCGCGCCGAGAAACGACCAGGCGAAGCCCGACTCGCCCTGGCGGGTGCTCCACGGGCTGAAGTGGTCCGAGGACATGCCGGCCATGAAACCTGCGCGCTCCGCGTGCTGGACGTCCTTGAGCAACTGGGCCGGACTGATCTGCTCGTGGGAACAGTGGAATCCGATGACCGCCATCGAGCGTGCATACCCGTTCTGGCCCGCACCTACGCGCTGGTCAATATGGAGCCGATGACGGGAATCGAACCCGCGTATTCAGCTTGGGAAGTCGATTCGAGGCGTCCCCTAGCTTCCGTCGGTGTTCGTAGACTGCTGTTACCTGGGCTGATGTGTCCAGTAGCGTCCGACGTTGTAGGCGAAGGTCTGCGCACGTTGTGACAACACCGTGACACCGAAAGCGGACGCCTGGTGCTCGTCTGAGATCTACCTGCCGCGGTGCCCGCCGGCGGAGTAATAGCGAGGGCGGACCTACTCTACTCATGGCCCGCGGTGTCCTACTGGGAATCGATTGGTTCAGCGGACAACCGCCCTAGTCGCCACCGATGTGTTGGGACGATGCCGCGCCCGCTCATAGACATTCAACTGGTCACTGCGCCACCACTTGGCGTGTAGTCCGCGCTCGTTCCGGTGGCCGCAGACCCGCATTCGAGGAGGGTTGTCGGCCGGATCCCTGGTCGCCGGACCTCGTCGGGCAACTCGCCGCGACCAACCAGGGGTTTGAAGGTTTGCACGCGCGGGACTGTGCGGCCGACGGCGCCGCGAACTGACCGTCTATTGGTGGCAATCGTCGAGGTGCGCGACAGTTGGCCGTGTAGGCGAGACCAGGCGCTGATCCGGTGGGTCGCCTACCGACCGACTTGTCCGTCGAACGTCTTACGTCAGAACAAACCTGATACCGAAAGCCCGGATGATCGGTAGGCTCTCGGCGATTTGCATAGGTGCCGCGGGGTCGTCGCGCCTAATGACTTTGTTGCCCGGAAACTCTTATTGCACTCGAACTATTCGGAGGCGCTTGCGGTGTGGCTAGATAATGAAACTGAAATTGACTATGTCAACTTCAGTGGCGTCGCGGAGTCAGTCGCAGAATTAATCGTACAGGCCGACGGAAAGCCGCTATCGATCGGCGTATCAGGTCCGTGGGGCGCGGGTAAGTCTTCAATGATTAAGCTGACTAAACAGGCACTAGCGAGCCGGCAGGCGCCGAGTGCTGATGATGCTGAAGACCGAGAAAAGTACATATTTGTCGATTTCAATGCGTGGCTCTATCAGGGATACGACGATGCGCGTGCAGCCCTCATGGAGTCGATCGCGGTGAAGTTAGCTGAACTTGCGGTTGACCGCAAAACGGGCATCCAAAAGACGCAAGACTTCTTGAAGAGCATCGACTGGTTCAGGGCAGCAAGTTTAACCGCGGGATCCGCCGTCGCCCTGGCACTCGGACTCCCTCCAGTGGGAATGCTGGGCCAGGCCGCGAACCTCATTAAGCGTGTACGAGATTCTGGCGCTGACTCCGAGGTAATTGAAGATGGTCAAGCACTGGTAGAGCAGGGTATCGATACCGCAAAAGGTCTTGTGAAGCCACGTGCGCAACAGCGCGGAGAGTCCGCACGGGAGAAGATCGCCGAACTTCGGTATTCCTTCGAGAAAGCGTTGGAGGAACTAGGCGTAACGCTAGTTGTCCTGATCGACGATTTGGATCGATGCATGCCTGAGACTGCAGTCTCAACGCTCGAAGCGATTCGACTCTTTCTATTCCTCGAAGGCACCGCATTCGTCATTGCAGCCGATGACCAGATGATTAAACACGCAGTACGAAGACATTTTGATAATCCCGATGAATCGCTTGTTATCAACTATTTCGATAAGCTTATTCAAATACCTATAAGAGTTCCGCAGCTGGGAACTCAAGAAGTACGAGCGTATATGTTTTTGCTTTTCGTACACGCAAGTAGCCTGTCGGCAGATAACAAAGAAGCCATTCGCGAGGCAATAATAACGCGCCTGCGAGAGAGCTGGCAGGGCAAACGAATCGATCGCATGTTCGTGGAGTCGCTGAACATCGAGTTGCCGGCGGACCTTGTGCTACAGCTGGATACTGCAGACCGATTGGGCCCAATCATGACGAATGGCAGCGGGATCGCTGGCAACCCCCGATTGATCAAGAGATTTCTCAACGCGCTCTCGATCCGGATGACGGTATCGCGCACACAAGGCGTCAGTGTTGATGAGGCAGTTCTCGCCAAGTTGATGCTGTTCGAACGTCTTGCCCCCGATGGGCTGTACGCCGAGCTGGCGACCGCGATAATCAAAGACCCCGGCGGTCGACCGTCTGTCATTGCGACCTGGGAGAACCGACCTGCCGATAAGCCGTTCGATCTAGATGGTCTTTGGGATAACGATTTCGTACGAGACTGGTTGAACCTCCGGCCAGCACTCGGAGATCTCGATTTACGTGGCGCGCTATATGTAAGCCGCGAACACCTCCCTGTCATTACACCTGAGGATGGTCTTTCGTCCCGGGCTTCCGAGATTCTGTCGGCGCTACTCGATTCGCCAGAAGTTGCAAGTCAACTCACGGACGACGTAACACAGCTAGCGGCGGTCGAACTGAACACCATCATGGGCCGTCTGCTCGATCAGGCCCGTCGTGAGGAGGTATGGGGAACACCGGCGATCCTGGAGGCATTGCTTGTGCTGGCACGCGCAAACGATGGTATCGCGAAACGGCTTTCAGGTTTCCTCGGCGATCGGCCAGCATCTCAGATCCAACCTGACATTGTGCCCAAAATCGCCGATGAACCCTGGGCAAAGGATCTGTTCAAAGCTTGGTCCAGTAACAACGTATCTGCTCCAGTGGCTGCCGCAATGAAGATGGACTAAGAGTTGGGGACTTCGCAAAGCAGCAGCGGGCCGAACTCTGGCACCGCGCTCGTGCCACCTTGGGCATCGCCGCTGGACGGAAGCGCGGAGTCCGCTGACTCCGATAGTGTTGAGGAGGATTCTGGCGAAACCTCTGACGACGTTGCCGGCAGTGAGCCGAACTATGGCGTACCAGTTGCGCCTCCGAGGAGATTTGCCTCTGCACGAACAAGTCTGGGGCACTTCTCTCGAACTGGGGACACTGAGCGACTTCGGTCGGGAGTGGCTTCCTATGTGTCCCAGGGCTACGCCGGAGCGTCTACGCTAACCCGTCGAATGGGGCGGACGGGGTCAACAGCGTCTGCCCTCTCCCGCGCGCTCAACCCGGAGTCGGCTGCTCAAGCTCTAGGCATCGATCTATTGGCCGGGAGGTCAGCAGACGAGATTATGGACGCTGTCGTCGAGGCTGTTCGTCCGCACGACGGAACCCTCGACGCGGAATCATCGCGAGAGGCAGTGCGAACAGCGTTGTCCGACTTGCTCCACCAATATCCTGAGGCAGATCTGCTCTCGTTGACGGACCAGCAACGGGAGTTCGCAGTTGAGCGATACACCGCCGAGGATGTCTTCAGGAGATTTTGTCTAGACGTCGGCAAGCATATTTTGTCTAGAGCGCCTGACAAAGTAACGGGACTAGCGAGACTTAAACAGGTGCGAAGCTACATCCGTGAGGTTGTAGCTCAGTCATTTCGCCGGCTTCGCGAGCAAGGCCTTAGTTTGACTAGTCGATCGGTAGGGGGCACCGTGCGTCAAGCGCTCGCTGATACTTTCACAGTGTTCGAAAGCTACGCTCTATGAAGTTTCGTGCGATTATCGATCTGGAGCCAGCCGCCGATGGCGGTGTCAGGCGAGCGGATGAATACGTGCCCTTCTCGCTCTATGGTCAGCCGAGTAGCGGCATTGAAATGTCGGTAGGCGGAGCCGTTCTCAGTTCAATCAGGCGCAAGCAGCTCGCCCCGTCTACGATCGCCTGGGACTTTCTGTCAATTGCGATGTCGGCAATTCTTGTGGACGCGGCGAGTTTACGAGCGCACAGCCCGGACGGCTGGACGCGGGAGTTGACGCTAGAAATACCGGTGTCAGACCCTGCGAGATGGTCTGCGAATGCCCCTGCATTAGAGGCGGCATTGTCGTTTCTTACAACGGACATATGGACTTTGCGTTTTAGCAAGGGGACTCCTCATAGTCAACCCGCCAAGCACCCGGTAGTGCCAGAAAATGATTGCGTTGCAATGCTTTCGGGTGGATTAGATAGCCTCATTGGCGCAATCGACCTAGTGTCAGATGGTCGCCGACCCTATTTAGTAAGCCAGACAGTGCGGGGAGACCGACGCGCTCAGGAGGAGTTTGCGGCCGAGGTGGGGGTTTCAGAACATATCCAGCTGAACCACAACGCACGAACCGGCCAGGCTGTAGATGAGGCCTCGCAGCGTTCACGATCGCTCGTGTTCATTGCGTACGGGGTGCTAGTGGCGTCCACCCTTGCTGCGACAGCTGAAGGGCGAACTGTTGAGCTTTTTGTGAATGAGAATGGCTTCATTGCAATCAATCCGGCAATGACACCGATGAGAGTGGGGAGTCTCAGTACCCGGACTGCGCATCCGCTGTATTTCCGCTTGTTGCAACAGGTTTTTGATGCCATGGATATCAGGGTGAGACTATCTAACCCATACAAGTTCCAGACCAAAGGCGAGATGCTTGCTAACTGCGCGAATCAGGAGCTTCTCCGGCAACTCGCGCGCAGGAGCACCAGCTGCGGCCGATACCAGCGGTACGGATACACTCACTGTGGCAGATGTATTCCGTGTCAGGTGCGACGTGCTGCCTTTTTGCGTTGGCCGGAGCCAGATTTGACTGGTTACGTTTTTGAGAACCTTGGCGCTCAAACTGAACATTGCGCGGGCTTTGATGATGTGCGGTCGTTGGCAGTTGCGCGCCTAGTGATAGCCGACGAGGGGTTAGCGCGATGGCTTGGAACCGCACTTAGCTCGGTGCCGAGCGACGACAAGGCGCCGACCCGAGATATGCTGTCGCGTGCCATGGGTGAACTAGGAGCGCTACACGACAGCTATGGCGTCGGCTGATGATGGTCGACTTCCACTGCCATCTGGATTTGTACGATAACCCATCTGAGGTCGTTGAACACACGCAAAGCTTCAGCGTCGCAACCCTTTCGGTCACCACGACACCCTCCGCTTTCGCTGGGACACGTGCGCTGGGTGCTGGCAAGTCGATGATCCGTACGGCGCTCGGACTGCATCCAGAACTGGCTCACCTGAGATCTCATGAGCTGTCGCTGTTTGACGACTTGATTGCATCGACTCAGTACGTGGGCGAAGTTGGACTAGACGGTAGCAGTCGATTCGCAGCGACTCAGTCGAAACAGCTTGAAGTTTTTCGCCACGTACTTCGACGATGTGCGGATGTCGGTGGGCGCCTTCTGTCTGTGCACAGCAGGCACGCGGGTCACGAGGTCATCGATGCGATTCGGCAGTTCCCTGGGTTGGGCACTCCTGTGTTGCACTGGTACACCGGTGGTGTTAGGGATCTAGAGGCTGCGATTGAGCTGGGTTGTTGGTTCAGCGTTGGACCCGCGATGGTCGCCACCAGCAACGGACGTCGACTGGTCGCTCGAATGCCATGGGACCGGATAGTGACTGAATCCGACGGCCCATTTGCCCGGGGAAAAGCCGGTCCGTTGCATCCCTGGGAGGTGGGCGCGGCCTACGGCCCTCTTTCGAATATTTGGAATGTTGATCGCTCCGAGGTGGATTCGCGGATTCAGCAGAACTTTCAGCGGCTGTTAGCAACCGGCAGTGGGGCGGCGAGTTGACCCACTCGAGTGCAGCGGACCCCTGTGTGTAGGCAGTCTTGCGTGTCCCCGGAGTAGTCCGACTCGGCGGGATCGCTGTCGATGTCGATGATGTCGGCGGAGATCCGGGAACTATTAAGCCGATTGGCTAAGTCTGGGTCGAGTCCCAACAAACCGGAGAAGCTGGGCGTACGGAGCACGTCGGATTAGGGCATCGTCGGTGCGTCTATTTGCGCTCGTCCAGCAACGTCCGGGGATCAACCCCCAGAAACTCCGCGATCTTCTCCAGTGTTTGAAGAGTTAGATTGCGCTCGCCGCGCTCGACTGAGCTGAAGTACGTTCGGTGGACACCCATCCGCTCCGCGAACGCTTCCTGGCTGTAGCCCTGCTCCAGGCGGTGCCGGCGTAGGTTGCGGCCCACGACCTGTTGAAGCTGACCCTCCATAACGGCGCCCACGTTTCCGCGCCGCTACTTGAAGGTCTACATACTTATAAGTAGCATCCGGGTACCTCGTTGCCGCCCCGTGCTGGTGACGGAACGGATGAGTGGACTGGACGCGAGTAGTAAGGCCGCACTGGAGGGTGCATGGACTGGACAATGGAACAGCCTGACTACTGGGTGTCGGGGGTCTACGCGCTGCAGAAGGTCGCAGCGCCGGACCGTCCGAAGCGTCACGCGTTCCGGGTGATGAGCGCCCCACGGCACTTCCGTGGAGACCGCATCTACGACACGATCGACCTCGCAAAGAGTGCGTGCGACTCCCAAGAGCGACTCCACCAGAACATCGTTGAGGCCGGCCCGGTGACCCCTGAGCAGGGTCGGGTCGTAGCCGACGCCTTCGCCGAGGGGCGCGCCCGTGACCGGCAGACGCGCACGCGGCGTTCCGCTACTGCTCGGCCGCCGAACGGCTTGGTCCGCAGAGAAATCGCCGGCCAGTCACGCCCGAACGAGGAGGTGTTAGCCGAATGGCAGGCGAAGGTCGCGGAGAACCCGATGTGGAGCGTCTGGTACGGCGAGGCCGAGGATATCTTTCGGTGGCGAGTCGCGTTTGATTGTGGCTGCACGAGGGAGCGGCTCAGTAGAAGCGACGACCCGCAAATCCTTCTTGACCACTCAGACACAGACGTGTCTACGGGACGGAGGTTGCCGCCAGGGCAGTACCGGTGTTCGGGTGAGCACGAGAATGTGTCATTTCCGCTGCGCGACTTTGCCTCATGGGACGGCTTTACACGCCGGTACGTGGAAGCGGATCCGGTCGACTGCCCAGACTATTGCGTCGATCTCGGCCAAGAGTGGTGGGATCGACGTCGACGCAAGGAGCCTGGTTGGATCCATGATTGGGACGCGACGTTGACCTGCGGTCACCCCGTCAGTGTCGGATTGCGGGACGTCAACTGGAAGCCGGAAGAAATCCGGCAGCGGGTCACCCCGGAGCGCCTGGCCGAGTTGAGGGCGCGCTACGAGGACGAGGATTGCAGAGATCAGTTCGTAGACAAGATGCTTGAAGCCGGTTGGCCCGCGTTGGGAAGATACCGAGATTGCGATCTATGTCCGGTCGTGCGGAAGATTGTCGCCTTTGAACCTCTGGGGTGGTTAGTTCCGCCTCCGCCGCGACCGCGCAAGCAGAGGTCACCGCGGGAACGCATGCAGGCGAGGCTTATGCAGGCTGAGCGTGAAGCCGAGCGCATCCGCGAGGAGCTGAAAGGGCTCGACGGCGCTTAGGCTCGGGCTCTCCGTGCACAGCAGCGGAGCTCCGGGGTAGACACAGCCGACATAGAGAATTCGGTCAGGTGATGGTGAATCCACCGTCTACACATATCGTCTGTCCATGTACGTAACTCGCGGCATCTGAAGCAAGCCACACTAGTGTCGCAGCAATCTCGTTCGGTGTGCCGAGCCGCTTAATCACCGTGCGCTGCGCAAAATTCTCCAGTTTGGACTCGTCATAAACTGACGTCATCTCCGTCTCGACGTACCCGGGTGCGATGGCGTTGACGCGGATTCCTCGGCGCGCTGCCCACTGTTGCGCAAGATCGCGGGTTAGTCCGATGACAGCCGCCTTACTCGCTGAGTATGCGGCCTGGGGTAATCCCGCGGTCGTGATCCCCAGGACGCTTGCAATATTGATTATGGTCGCCCCGGCGCCCATTTGGCGCGCGGCAGCTTGGCACAACCAGTACGTGCCGTTGAGGTTGGTATCGATCACGGAGCGGAACTGTTCGGGTGTTTCCTTCATTGCGGATACAGCGGTTCCGACGCCCGCGTTGTTGACGAGTATGTCGACTCGGCCCAACTGTTCGACCGCAGCATTGATAAGTCTTGTGCACTGCTCAGGGTCGGCGATATCGACTGTGACCGCTAATGCCTGTCGACCAGTACTTTTGCCGATTTCCTCGGCCACCGCGCCCAGCTCGGTGGTACGTCGCGCAGCGAGCACGACATCCGCGCCGGCCTCTGCCAAGGCGGTGGCGAAGGCAACGCCTAATCCCGAGGAAGCGCCGGTAACTACCGCTACACGATCGTCGAGGCGGAAACCGTCGAGCACTGACATCGGCGTCTAACTCCCGGTCCAGGAGGGTGGACGTTTCTCGGCGAACGCTTGGGCACCTTCGCGCGCATCGTTGGATGCGAAAACCGGGATACAGATCTCCTCTTGTCGCTGCCACGACTCGGCGGGAGACCAGCTATCGGATTCGGAGATGATCTTCTTTGTAGCCACGATCGCGAGCGGCCCGTTCGCCGTGATCTCCGCAGCCAGATCGAGTGCCACCGCTAACGCAGTGCCGGGTTGAGCCAGGTGGTTGACGAGGCCAAGTTCATGAGCGCGTGCCGCATCCAGGCTTTTCCCGGTTAGCGCCAGCTCGACGGCTATCTGGTACGGGATACGACGAGGCAATCGCAAAAGGGCGCCGCCACCAGCAACCAGACCGCGTTTGACCTCGGGGACACCGAACTGGGCCTCGGTCGAAGCGACTATGAGGTCTGTCGCGAGCGCCATCTCGGTGCCGCCTGCGAGGGCGTAGCCTTCGACCGCGGCGATGACGGGTTTAGCTGGTGGGTTCTGAGTGAAGCCCATGCCCCGGCCGGGTATGGCTATCTCTTCTCCTCTGGAGAAGGCCTTGAGATCCATTCCTGCGCAGAAGGTTCCACCTGCGCCCGTGAGTATGCCCACCGAAAGAAGCGGATCACCGTCCAGTTCGTCCATGGCGTCGGCGATGCCGCGGCTGACTGCGCCGTTGACGGCGTTCTTGGCGTGAGGTCTGTTGATCGTGATGATGAGGACCCTGCCGCGTCGTTCGGTGAGGACGTCACTCGAAAAATCTTCCGGTGGGCTGTCCTTGGCGGGCATGAGATCTCCTTGCAGAGCCTTGTTCGTGGGTGCGGTCGTCGGGCGCCGTCTTGGCTCGAACCGTGGAATTGGGTGCGAAGCTGCAACATCGGCTGACCGGGTTTGCCAGGCCCTGAGGCGCTTCTGTAGATCGGCTTGCAGATCGATATCACGGCGCCGGATAACCGCGATCGAAACAGAGATCGCTGCGTCGTAGTCGCCCGCTCCGAGCATGGCGAACAACATATTTCGCTCGCCTTGGCGCATCGCGGGTCTGCATTGGTCTGCCAGTGCCCACGCAAGGTTCGAGCCGATGTCGATCGTCATTGAATGCTCACCCCGTCGACGTGATCCGAGCTAGAAGCCCATTCCGCGGCCGACGATGTCGAGCATGATCTCGTTGGTGCCGCCGTAGATTCGCTGCACACGGGCATCTCGCCACAGGCGGGCGATCTCGTATTCGTTGACATAGCCGTATCCGCCGTGCAGCTGCAGGCAGCGGTCGACGATCCGCCATTGTGTCTCGGTGGCCCACCATTTGGCACCTGCTGCTTCGTCGGCGGTGAGATCGCCGGCATTGACGGCCATGATGGCTTTGTCCACGTAGGTCTGGAGGACATCGACCTCGGTGGCCATCTGGGCGAGAGCGTGGCGATTAACCTGGAAGGTACCGATGGGCTGGCCGAATGCCATACGGTCGCGAGCGTATTCGATGGACAGGTGCAGAGCTCGGCGCGCCTGCGCCGCAGCGTGGATGGCGATACCCAGACGTTCCGCGGGCAAGTTGGTCATCAGATGGTAGAAGCCTCTATTGAGCTGCCCGAGCAGGTTCGCAGCGGGCACCCGAACCTCGTCAAATATGAGTTCTGCTGTATCAGCAGACTTTTGGCCGATTTTGTCGAGCTTGCGGCCGCGAGTGAAACCCTCCATGCCGGCTTCGACCACGAGCAGGCTGATGCCTTTGTGCGGCGCAGAGGCTTCGGGGTCGGTGCGACAGACGACGATGACAAGATCGGCGAGCAATCCGTTGGAAATGAAGGTCTTGGATCCGTTGACGATGAAGTCGTCGCCATCGCGTCGCGCGGACGTCGAGATCTTTGCCAGATCAGATCCCGCTCCGGGTTCGCTCATCGCGATAGCGCTGATCAGCTCGCCGGTGATGTATCTGGGCAGCCAGCGATCCTTCTGTTCGTCGGTGGTCAGGTTGTTCATGTAGCCGGCGACGATGTCGTTCTGAACTCCTAACCCAATACCGACTGCTCCTGTCGCGTGGAACTCCTCGGTCATGATCGCGTTGAACCGGAAGTCGTGGATCGCTGCGCCGCCATACTGCTCGGGCAGTTCCCAGCCGATCAAGCCGAGTTTGCCGGCTTCCAACCACGCATCTCTGTCGACGTAACCCCGCTGCTCCCACTCGTCGGTGTGCGGGACGCATACCGCCTCATAAAACGATCGGGCTGTAGCCCGGAAGTCGTCGTGCTCAGGTTCGAAGATGTCGCGTCGCATGAAGGCACTTCTCTTTCGACGTCCTTGTCCTTGCGGGAAATCCGCTGAATGTCACCAAACTATACGTGTATAGTCGGCCTGTACGCAATCGTCTGAACGCGCGTTCTCGCGATATGAGCACAAGGAGAAGTAGATGCGTGATGCGGTCATCGTGGCAGCTGCCAGGACCCCTATCGGTCGCCGCAACGGCGGCCTCAAGGATGTCCATGCCGTCGATCTCTCGGCGGTGATCCTGCGTGAACTTGCCAGCCGCAGTGGGATCGATCCACTCGTCGTCGACGACGTGCACTGGGGCAACGTGATAAGCATCGGACAGCAGTCCGGCAATGTCGGCAGGATGGCAGTGCTGGCGGCCGGTTGGCCGGAAAGCATTCCCGGATTTACTCTCGACCGTCAGTGCGGATCTTCTCAGCAGGCTATTTCAACGGCAGCGGCAGCTGTGATCTCCGGACAGGCCGACGTCGTGATCGCCGGCGGAGTGGAAATGATGTCGGGGGTGCCGATGACCGCGGCCTACGTCGAAGGCACCGGGGAGATGGGCGGAAGCGCTGTCGACCGCTATGCCTCGGCGCTGACCGGTCCGGGATTCAACGGCCGCTTCAACCAAGGCGCGGGTGCAGAACTGATCGCCAAGGAGTACGGCTTCACCCGCGGCCAACTCGACGAGTACGCGTTGCTGTCGCACGAGCGCGCCGCCAAGGCACAAGACGAGGGTGCATTCGATGATGAGATCGTCGCTGTGCCGGCTCAGGATTCGCACATCGTCGCCGATGAGGGGGTGCGGCGCGAGTCGAATTTGGAGTCTTTGGGCAAGCTCAAGACACCGTTCCTGGCTGACGGCAAGATCAGCGCCGGCAACAGCTCACAAATCTCCGACGGCGCGGCCGGTGTCATCGTGACGACTTCTGAACGGGCAGCCAGCTTGGGGTTGGATCCGCTGGCGCGCGTGCACACCGCGGTCGTCACGGGCGATGATCCGGTGAAGATGCTGACTGGGCCGATACCTGCTACTGCGCTGGCACTGAAGCGCTCGGGGCTGTCGATTGAGGACATCGACGCCTTTGAGGTCAACGAGGCCTTCGCTTCGGTTCCACTGGCCTGGCAAGCCGCAGTCGGTGCCCCGCTCGACAAGCTCAACCCCGTCGGCGGTGCTATCGCGCTTGGTCACCCTCTGGGGTGCTCAGGCGCCCGCCTAGCCACCACACTGATCCACCATTTGCAGCGGACCGGCGGCCGGTTCGGTTTGCAAACCATGTGCGAAGGCGGCGGCACCGCCAACGCGACCATCTACGAACGCCTTTCGTAGCCGCGCCGATATGAAAGGAATCTGGCTGCAATGGGAGTGAACACACGATCATCGGTGTTGGTCAGCGGTGGGGTTGGGGGCTTGGGTGCCGCCACCGCGCGCCGGCTGCACGCAGAAGGACTGGCTGTCGTGATCTGCGACCTGGCCGAGGATCGCGGTCAATCGCTGGTGTCCGAGCTCGGAGAGCGAGCGGTTTTCGCACCCACCGATGTCACCGATGCCGACAGCATCGAGGCCGCGATCGCCGCGGCCATCGAGCTGGCACCGCTGCGCTATGCAGTGGTAGCCCACGGCGGCCCAGGCGTGGCCCAGAGAATCGTCGGCCGCGACGGAGCAGCCGCCGATTTCGACGCCTACCGGTCCACTATCGATGTGTATCTCAACGGGACGTTCAATCTGCTGCGGCTGTCGGCGGCAGCGATCGCCTCGGCTGAGCCCGAGCCGGATGGCGAACGCGGCGCAGTCGTGCTGACGTCATCGATCGCCGCCTACGAGGGACAGATCGGGCAGGCCGCATACGCTGTGGCCAAAGCGGGTGTAGTAGGGCTGACTCTGGCCGCGGCTCGTGACCTCAGCGCCGTTGGTGTGCGGGTCAATTCGATCGCACCGGGCACCATGAAGACGCCGATTATGGAGTCTGTGGGGGAAGAAGCTCTGGCCAAATTCGCCGTCAGCGTTCCCTTCCCGAAGCGCCTGGGATCCCCGGAAGAGTTTGCCGACGCGGCGGTCTTTCTTCTCGGCAATCGGTACGTCAACGGCGAGGTCCTCCGGCTGGACGGGGCGCAACGCTTCGCACCGAAGTAAGACACGGCAACAGAGCCGTGTGTGGCCGGGTCCGGCCGCTGGCCAGGCATATCGGAGGGCGGCCGACAACGTACTGAACGGGTAGAGGGTAGATCGGAGGGCTGATGCGGACTGTTGCTAGCTCACCGATACCGCCCGGTCTGCGGCGCCGGTACCTACGCGAGGGTCTATGGGACAATCTGACTCTCGGCGACATCCTCATGGCCGGTCTGCGGCGACGCCCGCGGCAGCGAATCACACTGTGGAACAACCGTGTCCGGCGCAGCGAAACTTTTGCGACGCTGGACGATGCGGCGAGGCGGTTCGCCGCGGGATTGATTGCTCGCGGTGTCCGCCCGGGCGATCCGGTAGTGCTGTGGTTGCCCAACGGGTGGGAGACGCTGGTCGCTTTCGTGGGCTCTGTGATTGCCGGGGCGGTCGTCGTTCCCATCGCATCGTTCTACGGACGCAAAGATCTCGTTCACGCTGCCTGCACGGTGCAGGCCATCACAATTGTCACGTGTGTATCGCATCGCGGACGGGATTATCTCGACGAGGTCCGCGGGTCGCTGAAAGACATGCCGACGGTAGGTTCCGTGGTGACGTGTGGCGTCCTGCGCCCGGACGAAGTTTCTGGCGAGAAGCTGGTCGCCTTCGAAGAACTTCTGGCAGCGCCGTCGGCAGGGGCAGTGCGGCGCGCGCCGGACGATGCGTGCCTGATGGCGCTCACGTCCGGCACCAGTGGAGTCGCCAAAGCCGTCGTGCACACCCACCGCACGCTAGGCGCAGAGGTGCGACACCACCTCACGGCAATGGTTCCCGGTGGGGCGACCCCGCAGATCATGGCGTCTCCTGTTGCCCATGCTGCTGGAATGACCCTGGGGCTGTTGGCCCCGATACACCGCGGCGAACCGATCAATCTCATCGATTCTTTTGACGTCGACTTCTTGCTCGACACGGCCCACGCTGAAGGGTTGGCCCCGGGCGGGGGAGCGTCGGTGTTTCTGTCCGCGCTCATTGATCATCCCCGTTTCACCGATGAGTTAGCCGAGCGCATGCGGTATGTGATTCTCGGGGGGTCCGTGGTTCCCGAAACGCTGGTTACCAAAGCGGCATCTCGCGGATTGACGGTTCTGCGATCCTATGGACTGACCGAACACCCCACGGTGAGCGCCAGCGCACTGACCGACGAGAAGGGTGCACTGGCGCGTACCGATGGCCGTCTCTTAGCCGGCGTGGAAGTCGAGATCCGCGATCGGACCGGCGCGGTGTTGCCGGCGGGCACCGAAGGAATGATCTTCACGCGTGGCCCCGATCGGTGTGCGGGTTACCTAGAGGCGGAATCGAATGTCGCCTTCGACCGGGAGGGCTGGCTGGACAGCGGGGACGTCGGTGTGCTCGACGCTAACGGTCGACTGGCAGTGACCGACCGACGTAAAGACTTGATCATTCGCAATGGGGTTAACATCGCACCGGCCGAAGTGGAAAACGTGTTGCTGACCGCGCCGTCGGTGGCCGAGGTGGCGGTCGTGGGCGTTCCTGATGACCGCACGGGGGAACGAGCCGTCGCATTTGTGGTCCCGGCGCCGCATCACCACGTCACGTTGGCAACCCTCGTCGACCACCTCGCCGCATCGGGCATGGCGAAACCGAAATGGCCCGAAGAGCTTCGACTGACCGATCGTCTACCCCGCACTGCATCTGGAAAGGTGCGTAAAACTGACCTCCGAAAGGCATGAGATGACCACGACTGCAGAAGCTTTGGACCTTGAGGCACTCGCCCGCCACTTCGATGACATCGGTGTCGCCCAGACCGGCCCGCTGCGCAGCGAACTGATCTCCGGTGGACGTTCCAATCTGACATTCCTGATTTTCGACGATAAGTCGACCTGGGTGCTGCGACGACGGCCGCTTCAGGGCGTGACACCGTCAGCACACGACATGGGCAGAGAGTATCGGGTGGTCCAGGCGCTGTCCGACACCGGAATACCGGTGGCACGTCCGGTCACCCTGTGCGAAGACGACTCGGTACTGGGCGCACCCTTCGCTGTGGTGGAGTATGTAATGGGCCAGGTGATCCGCACCAGTGCCGAACTGGCAATCATTGACACCGATTCGGCAGTTCGCGATTGTGCTTACGGGTTGGTAGACGTGCTGGCATCGCTGCATGCCGTTGACCCCGACAGCGTCGGACTGGGGGACTTCGGTCGACGCGACGGCTACCTGCAACGGCAGATTCGGCGGTGGTCAGGACAATGGGACCTGGTACGTCATCCCGATGATTCGCGCGACGCCGAGGTACACAAGTTGCACCAGTTGCTGGCAGAGTCTGTTCCTGTCCAGAGCGATACCTCAATCGTGCACGGCGACTACCGGATTGACAACACCATCCTGGAAAATGGCGCACCGCATCGTGTTCGTGCAGTGGTGGATTGGGAGATGTCAACGCTGGGTGATCCGCTGGCTGACGCTGCATTGATGTGTGTTTACCGCGAGCCGGTTTTTAATCTCGTGATCGGCGCCGATGCTGCGTGGACCTCACCCCGGATGCCGAGCGCCGAGGATATGGCTCAGCGCTATGCGCTGACATCCGGACGGGACCTGCAGCACTGGGAATTTCACCTGGCGGCCGGTTACTTCAAAGTGGCCATCATCGCGGCGGGCATCGCGTACCGGCGCCGCACCCTCGACGGCACCGAGGACGCAGCCGACGATGCCGTGGCCCCGCTCATCGCCAAGGGACTGCAGTTGCTGAGCGGGGCGGGCTGATCGCTCGTCAGCGGGCCGCTGCCGACTTTGCCCGTGCAACGGCCACGGCCTGACGATGTTCGTCGGAGTGCATACTGGCCAGCTCGCCTGTGAGCGCCGTGTCGAAGGCGTTGTAGAGCTGGGCCTCCAAATAGCCGTTCAGTGCCTTCTTGGTGCTCTGCAGCGCCTGGGCGGGCACCGCGGCCAGCCGATGTGCCAGGCTCAGAGCCTCATCCAACAGAGTCGCAGCCGGCACCACGCGACTGGCGAGCCCGAAACGGACGGCTTCCTCGGCAGGAATTCGGCTGCCCAGAAACAGGTACTCTTTGGCGCGTGACAGGCCGATGAGCGCCGGCCATGCCATCCCGCCGTCGCCAGGGACCAATCCCATGCGCAGGTGTGGATCGGCCAAGAAGCTGCCCTCGGCCATCAGCACTATGTCGCTCAGGACAGCCAGGCTGCACCCCAAACCGACTGCAGGTCCGTTGACGGCGGCCACTATGGGCACTCGGCAACGCACCATGCCTTCGATGATCAATCGACCCTCCTGCATGGTCTGCGAGCGCAGCTTCTCATCGTCGAGGTTCTCCTGCATATAGTCGAAGTCGCCGCCCGCGCTGAACGCAGATCCGTTACCGGTGAGCACGACTGCCCGCGCGTCGTTGTCAGCGTCGATGAGTGGCCACAGTCGTGCCAGCGTCTGGTGCATTGCCCGGTTCGCGCCGTTGAGTTGATCGGGGCGGTTCAGGGTGACAATGCGAACCGGACCGTCTGGCCTGACGGTGACCTCGGGTGAGAGGTCGTATCCAGCGTCGGCGAACTCGGCCATTGAAGCTCCTCGGATTCGGTAATCTTCTGACTACTTTACATGTATAGCGATCCGATCGGGAGCAGCCATGTTTGACCTCGACATCGTGGAACCGGACCAGCAGCTCGCCCACCGGTATCGCCGAAAAGGTTGGTGGACGGACACATCGCTGGCCGACCTGCTGGCCACATCTATGGGCGGCGCCGGCAATCGCACGATGTGGCTGCACAGCCGCGCCGCTTCGCAACAGGTGTCGATGTCCGACGTCCGCGATCTCGGACACCGATTGGGTGCAGGATTGGCAGCCCGCGGGCTGCGCCCAGGCGAGGTTGTGGCCTTTCAGTTGCCGAACAGTATTGAAGCCGCGGCGGTGTTCTACGGGCTCGCGCATTCTGGCGTGGTTCTGGTGCCGCTGAGCCACGCGATGGCACCCCGTGAGGTTCTCACCGCCGTTCAGCATTGCGGAGCCCGGGCAGTGATTCTCGACGCCCACGGCCCAGAGGCGGCCGATCTTGCCGCACTTGTGGGGCAGTGCACCGAATACGTCGTCCTTGTCGGAGCACCGTCGCGCTCAACCCGCGTCCTCGGTTTCAACGCGCTTGTCGACTCCGCAATTGACCGAAGCGCGGTACGCATCGATCCGGCGGCGCCCGCGGTGATCGGCTGGACATCAGGCAGCACCGCCGAACCGAAGGGCGTGATACTCACTCATCGCGCGCTGGTGGCCGAGGCCAGACTGCACATGGCACCGATGTTGGCCGGATCGCCACGGCCGATGTTGAGCACGTCCCCGGTCAGTCACGTCACGGGGATGCTGATCTCGCTGCTGGTGCCACCGCTGATCGGTCGCGATATCCATCTCATGGACTATTGGGATGCGACCGCGGCGTTGGCGCTGATTACACGCCACAACCTCACTGCCGGCAGCGGAGCGCCCATTTTTCTGCAAACGCTGCTCGACGATCCGTCATGCACGCCAAAGCATCATGAACTGATCGGTCAGGCGTTCCTCGGCGGCGCGACGGTAAGTGCGGCCCTGGTGCAGCGGGCACAATCATGCGGCATCGTGGCTACCCGCAGTTACGGCTGTACCGAACACCCAAGCATCTCCCTGGGACGTGTCGAGGATGAACTGTCGGTACGTGCAGGCACCGACGGGCACGTGAACACCGGCGTCGACGTGCGAATCGTCGATGACAGTGGCCGCGTCTGCAGCTCAGGGCAACCGGGCGAGCTCCAAACTCGCGGCCCCGACCTGTTTAGTGGCTACCTCAATCCTGCGATGAACGAGGAGGCCTTCGACCGTGGCTGGTTTCGCACTGGCGACATCGGCACCCGTGATGATCGCGGCCATGTCGTGGTCATGGACCGCAAGAAAGACATCATCATTCGTGCCGGGATGAATGTCAGTGCCGCCGAGGTCGAAGCCATTCTCAACGCGATGCCGGAGGTGAGGGAAGCTGCAGTGGTTGCGGCACCAGATCCCCGCACCGGTGAACATGGCTGCGCCTTCATTCGACCGAATTCCGGTCACGCGCCGCCTGGAATCGACGCTGTGCAGCGGGCGCTGACTGCAGCCGGACTGGCCAAATACAAATGGCCAGAGGAGATTCGACACCAGGTAGCCGACTTCCCACGCACAGCTGCGGGCAAAGTCCGCAAAGCTGATCTTCGTAGGATGGTCCGGGGCCAGGGTTGACGATCAGGCCGGCGGATAACCCGGCGGGGGATACTGGCCACGCAGAATCCAGGCAAACCAGCTGAAGCCGTACTCCACTTCGTCGCTGATGTCGTAGTCAGGATTCGGGTCCATCTGAACGCCTCTCGATTGGCGGTCTGCAGAAGGGGCAGAGTGGGGTAGCCGCTGGGCGGGCCAGCTGCCGTCCACTCCGAGGTGATGCGATCAGAAGCTGACCGGAATTCGGGTTGCCGAGCGGATACCGGGGATTGCTTGGTACCGGATCGGGTCGCCCTCGGTCACGGTGTAGGAGGGAATGCGCTCATGGAATCGGTTCAACGCCGCAACCATCTCCAGACGCGCCAGGTGCGATCCCAGGCAACGATGTAGGCCGACAGCAAAGGACATGTGCCGGTTGGGTTTTCGGGTCAAGTCGACACCCATTGGATCCTCGAACACGGAGGGATCGATGTTGGCGCTGGCCCAGCCCAGGAAGATCATGTGACCTTTCTTGACCTCAACGCCGTTGATCTCAATATCCTCTGCAGCCCAACGCAAACCACCCTGTGGTACAGGGGATTCGGTGCGCATCAGCTCTTCCACGGCAGTCGGCCACAGCGAAGGGTTTGCGACCAGCCGCTGGCGTTCCTCGGGATGAGTGGCCAGGAAGGCGAACTGCACCGATAGTGACGAGGTCACAGTATCGAGACCGGCGATGGTGAACATGTGCATCAGGTTCACGATCTCATCGTCGGTCAGTTTGTGTCCGTCGAGCTCGAAGGTCAGGAATTGACTGATCAGATCCTCGCCGTGCGGTTCGTTCTTGCGCTCGGCGAGCCGCTTGGACAGGTGTTCACGCAACCGGTCCCCGGCGGCGATTCCGGCCTGTTCGCGACCGTCGAGCGTGTCGCCGGTGGCGCTCAGGATGTCATCCTTGAATTGGATGAGAGCTTCCCGGTCATCCTGCGGCAGACCGAACAAGCGGAGGAAGATCTTCGTCGGAAGTGGCTGGCACACTTGCTCGTAGAGTTCGGCGTGGCCGTCGCCGATGAATCCGTCGATCAACTCATCGGTGAGCTCGCGGACCGCATCCCCCCACGGTTCCATGCGTTTGGCGGTCAGCAGCGGAGTCAGTAGCTTGCGGTAGCGAAGGTGGGTGTCGCCGGTTAAGTGCAGGGGTATCAACTGATCTCGTGACCCCATGCCCATCGAGAGCCCGGTGTACGGGTTGACCGAAATGACTCCGGGATGGCGGCCGGCCGCAGTGATGTCATCGGCGCGGAAGAACCCGACGCCCATCTCCCATTTGATGACGGGATAATCGCGCAGAAGTTCGTCCCACACGGGTCGCGGATCATCGACGCTGAAGGTCGGATTGGCTTCATAGAGGATGGCCGCGCGCATCGCGGGCGTCATGTCGGCCATGCCGATCTCGTGGATGTCTGTGCGCACTGCGCTCTCCTTTGGACGTGGGACAGATTCTCGACAGTCCGTCATCAGGACTCGTGGAGGTGGATAGCCTGCTCTGGGCAGCTGTCAGCCGCCAAGCGTGCTTCGGTGTGCCACTGATCAGGTACCTCAGTGAGCAGCGCTATGGCGCGTCCCTCGTCGTCGGCGTCTATTACGTTCGGTGCTTCGGCGTAGCAACGGCCGTGCCCCACGCACGCGGTCAGGTCGATCTCCAAGCGCATGTGACCATGCTAACAGGGAGAGCTTTACATGTATAGTTCGATCAGCGCTTGGTCCGCTTTGCCGGTGCTTTCCGCGGTGTAGCCAACGATTTTCGCGGAGCGGTCCGCTTGGGGGGCGGCGCGGGCGCGTAATGGTCGAGCAGCCCCGCCAGCGCTGAATGGAAGGAGGCTCGGCTGTGCAGTGCGTCCATGTAGACCAGGAGGTCATCGTCGTCGGGCAAACGGGTGTGGATGTCGAAGTTGGAGCTCGACTCGACCATCAAGCGTCCGATGCTGAGTTGGTGCAATCCTGCGTAGGCCAGTTTGGCCTCTTCGGCGCTGAGGCCGGCACGTTCGAATTGGCCGATGCAGAAGAACAGCAGCCGACGCGCATGAGGCAGCAGGGTGCGCGTCAACAACACAGAGGTCATTCCCGGCACGCTGAGCAGTGCCTCGTGCGTGGCGTGAACCACCTGGGTGAGCAGGTCGCGCCAGTCGCCGGATTCAGGATCGGGAAGCTCGATATGGGCCAGGATGTCGTCGCCGACCAGGCGCACGATTTCGTCTTTGTCGGCGACATGATGGTAGAGCGCCATGGCCGAGACGCCGAGTTTGGCGGCGACTGTGCGCATGGTAAGGGCCTCGATGCCTTCCGCCTTGATCAGATCGGCGGCGACCGATGAGATGAGCTCCCGCGTCAGCGGAACCCGTTCGACGGCACTACGTCGCTTGGCCACTTTTCCTCCGACCGATCATGAGCCACATACCGCACTTGACCATACGCGTATAGGCCGACGGATGTATTGCCACCTGGCCGAGTGTGACACGCAAAGAGACGAAAGGTAGAACATGACTCAACACACCCACCCTGTACCGGATCCTCGGCGTATTGCGCTGGTCATGGATCGCGTCCGACTCGAGATCGACGCGGGCACGTTGCCCTCGGCGCAGGTAGCTTTCAACGTCGCTGGGCACGAGTATGCCTTTGAATCCTTCGGCGACGCCGACACATCAACGCGCTATGTACTGCAGTCAGCTGGACGGCCCGTGGTCGCCGGGGTGGTGTGGAAGCTGATATCCGACGGGCTGCTCGACATCACCCGTACTGTGGCGTCCTACATCCCTGAGTTCGGCACCAATGGCAAAGACTCGGTCACGGTGGAGCAGGTCCTGACCCATGTCGGCGGTTTTCCGCTGGCGCCGCTGGCTTATCCCGCAATGCTCAGCCGCCCGGAACGTCTTGCTGCGTTCGCAAAGTGGCGGCTCACGGCCGCGCCGGGCAGCGAGTTGCAGTTCCATCTCACCTCTGCCGCCTGGGTCATCGGCGAACTCTGTCAGCGGGTGACCGGGCGTCCCATCGATCAGTATCTCGCAGACGAGCTGACCGGCCCCCTCGGCCTACCTACCATCGAAATCGGTCCCTCACTTGAGGATCAAGGCGACGTAGCGCCGTTTGTGCGCACGGGTGACGACGACGGCGGCGAGGTCAATCCCTGGGGGCCGTGGTATCTATCGCGCCCGGAAATCCTGGCCGCCGGTGAGCCCAGCCACTCCATGGTCGCCACCGCCTCGGATCTCGCCGGCTGGTATCAGGGGCTGATGGGATCGTCGCTGTGGCGTCGTGATGTAGTAGCCGATGCGCTGCGGGTGCGGGTCACCCTGCCGGTCGTTGGCGAGCGTGGCGGTACCCGCAGCGTGCCGGGCAACGTGGCGTTGTTCGTCCTGGTAGCCGGGGACGACGGATTGTCTCGGGGATTCCTGCCCACCGCGTGCAGCCCCGTTACCTTCGGACACGGTGGCGCACCGTCGCAGATCGGGTTCGCCGACCCCGAGACCGGCTTGTCCTTCGCATTTCTGACCAACGGCTACCCGGCATCGGGCTACGAGCAGTCGCGTGCCGGTTTGAACAGGATCATCAACATCGCGAATATGGCCGCCGACTGCTTCTGAGCCGCGAGCGAGCGTCTGCTGGTCCGCGCGGGCTAGATGCCCAAGCGGTCCAGCAGACGCTCATGGCTGACGGCAGGCCCGCCGAGCAGCAGCTGCGATGATGCTGCTCGGCGGAAGTACACATGGGCGGGGTGGTCCCAGGTGAATCCGATGCCGCCGAGCACCTGGATGGTCTCCTTGGCCGCGAACATCGCGGCCGCACTGCACGTTAGATGCGCCGCCGCCGCATCAGCGGAGGCCCTATCCGAGTGTTCGTCGGCGCTGTGGATGGCGTCCTCTGTTGCGGCGCGGGCCATCTCGACATGGGTGAGAATTTCCGCGCACAGGTGTTTGACGGCCTGGAAGCTGCCGATCGGGCGCCCGAACTGCGTGCGCACCTTGGCGTAGTCCACGCTGATCTCCAGGCATCGTTGCGCGAGACCCACCTGTTCGGCGCACAGCGCCAGCACGGTGACATCGAGCAGCTGCGACAGTAGATGGCCTCCAGCACCCTCGCGGCCGACGAGTTGGGCGTCGGCATCGGTGAGTGTGACGGTGTACAGGGGGCGGGTTTCGTCGAGGACACGCATCGGTTCGACGGTCACGCCTATAGCGCGTGGGTCGATCCGGAACAGCGTCGGACCTGCGGTCGTGCGGGCCAGGACCAGCAACACCTCCGCACCATGTGCATCGGGCACCCAGTTTTTGGTCCCGCTCAACGACCACGAATTCTCTGTCTGGACCGCGCGGGTACTGATGACCGCTGCATCCCAGGAACCGTCGCGCTCGGCGATGGCAATGGTGGGGCGGCTTTTGCCTTCGGCAAAGCGCGGAAGCAATTCCTGGCATTGCTCTTCGTCGCCGGACAGCAGCAGGGCCTGAATCGCCGCGAAGCTGGAGAAGTAGGGGACAGGCGCTACCGCACGCGCCAACTCCTCGAAAACCACTGCCAGCACCGGCAGGCCAGCACCGTCGCCGCCGAACTTTTCGGGAATGACCAAACTGTGAAGACCTAACGCATCGTTCATGTCACGGAACAAATCAACGCCCAGCGGCTTGCCGTCGGCAACGTTGATTAACTCGGTCTCCGGCAGGCGGCTCTGCAGATACTTGCGGATCGCGGCGCGCAGTTCGTCGAGTTCGGCTTGGGTCGCGGTCACAGCTGTGCTCCCTTGGCAGCGGGGGGTTGGGTTGGCGTTGTCTTGATCGTGGCGGCCGGCTCTTTGGGCAAGCCGAGGACTTGCTCGCCCAAGATGTTCTTCATGATTTCTTCGGTGCCACCGAGAATGCGTAACGCCGGAGAGGCCAGCAACAGGTCTGACCACGCAAAGGTGCCCCATTGTCCACTGTCGGCGATGATCCGCGGACCCAGTACCTCGGAGACGAAATGTGCTGCGCGAGTGATGTTGCGTGCGTGCACGAGTTTGGCTACCGAGCGCTCAGGGCCGACGGGCTGGCCGGCCTCGATCTTCCGAGCGGCCATGGCATTGAGGCTCTCCACCGCCCGCGCCTCGGCCAGTAGTGCAGCGAGTTGCCGGCGTAGAGAACGGTCATCCCATGTGTAGGTCGCTCGCATCAGCGCCGAGAGATGTTCGGATGTCAGTGCGCGCGCCACTTCCGGCGAGTCCACGCCCGCCACCACATCGCGCTCTGCGGTTAGCGTCGTCAGAGCAACCGCCCACCCGCCGTCTACCTCGCCCAGCCGGTTGCCGTCGGGCACTCGCACATCGGTGAGGAAGACTTCGTTGAATTCGCTGCCACCGGTCATCTGCCGCAGCGGTCGGATCTCCACTCCGGGCGCCTTCATGTCGATCATGAAGGCTGTCAGGCCTTTGTGCTTGGGGGCATCCAGGTCGGTGCGGCACAGAATTTCGCCGACATCGGAATGCTGGGCTGCCGAGGTCCATACTTTTTGGCCATTGATGATCCAGTTGTCGCCGTCCCGGACGGCGCGCGATTGCACGCCGGCAAGATCCGATCCTGCGGCCGGCTCGCTAAAGAGCTGGCAGGCGACCGCCTCGCCCCGGTACATCCGCGGCAGCAGCGCATCTCGGAGTTCCTGCTGGCCGTGCGCCAGCACAGTAGGGCCGACCATCCCGAGGCCGACAACCGACAGCTGGCTGGTATCAGGGACTACGTATTCCTCTTCAGCGCGCTGATACAGCAGTTGGTAGGCCACCGAGAGTCCCAGACCGCCGTACTGCTGTGGGCCCGTGATCCAGCCCCAGCCGTGCCCGTATCGCAGGCCCTGCCAGCGACGCGCGGCCTGCACGGCCTCGTGCTCCTGTTCTGCGGTGCCTGAGGCGAAATAGGACACGCGGTCGCTGCCCGAACCCCAGGTCACACCCTGGTCATGAGTGCGTTCGGCGTGGGCAGACAGGAACCGGTGGGCCGATTCAGTGAAAGCCTGCGGGCTGCTGGTATCGGGTCCGAGCTGTGCGGCCGAGTCGGGCATGCGCTCACCGTCCTTGGTGGGGAACTGGGGGACTCAACTGGAGCCATGACAAGGTCACTATACATGTAAAGCTGAGCCGGAATTGCGGCTTTTGTGACGCGTTGGGCTCGGTTGCCGCTTACGGCCGCGGTCACACATTTCCTCCGACCGACGAAGCTATACATGTATAGTTGAAAATGACATCTATGCGGACCGCACTCAGCGTGGCCCACCGCGATACGGAGGCAGCAATGACGAAGATCTGGGCGAACTCAGCCGATTCCCACGTCCTTGAACCCGACGACCTGTGGGTGCAACGGCTTCCCAAGCGACTCGCCGACCGGGCGCCCAGGAGCGAACGCGGCGACAAGTACGAGATCCTCTACATCGACGGTAAGCAGATCAATCGCCAGCTCAACGATTTCATGGACGCCATCCGCCCGCCCGGTGCGCGCGACCTGGACATCCGGCTCAAAGATCTCGACCAAGAAGGGGTGTGGGCGCAGTTGGCCTTTCCCTCGATGGGTTTCTGGACCGTTGAGATCGGTGATGCCGAATTGGCCCGAGAGGTGGTCCGCGCCTGGAACGACTGGGCTCACGAAGATATCCTGCAGCGCAACAACCGGATCTTCACCCCTGCGATCGTCCCGCTGGTCGATGTTCAGGACGCCGTGGCCGAACTGGAACGCGCAGTCGAGTTGGGCTTCCAAACGATCTTCCTGCCGTGCGGCACCCGGCCCGGCGAGGAATGGGGTCACGACAAGTGGGAACCGCTATGGACGGCGGCTGAGCGCAATAACACTGTGTTGTCGTTCCATATCGGCACTGGCGGGGAGAACGTTGTCTACCGCGGCCCCGGCGGGGCGGTGGTTAACTACATGGAAACCACCTATCCAGGGATGCGGGTTGTATCGCACATGGTGGCCGGCGGTGCTCTCGATCGACATCCCGATCTGAAGATTCTCATCGCCGAGGGTGGCGCGGCCTGGGTGCCGGCGATCGGGGATCGGATGGACGAAGCGTACCGCCAGCACGGGATGTTCGTGCGGCCCAAACTGTCTCGACTCCCCAGCGAGATCGTTCGCCACCAGGTGTACGCCTCGTTCCAGCACGACATCAGTGGTGTGCAGATCATCGAGGGCACCGGGTATCGCAACGTGTGCTGGGGTGATGACTACCCACACCTGGAAGGGACGTACGGCCACACCCAGGAGACGTTGCGCACGATCTTCGACGGCGTCAGCCCGGAGATCCAGGACCGGGTTCTGCGCGGCGCGATGGCTGAGCTGTTCCGGATTCCCGAGCGTACCGCCGCCGACGAAGCCCGCTGAGCACGAACTGCCTTCACCTGAGGAGGCGCCGGTTATGACCCGCACCGCAGTCGTGACCGGCGCGTGCATATCATTTTGCTGACGGTTGTAGCGACGCCGTGATCCGCGGTGAAAACAGCTGGTAGTTGGATCATCCGGTGGCGGTCGCGAGGATCGCGTGCGCCTCCGCCTCGACTGCCTCCCTTCGGGTGCGTGAATTGTGGGCGAACGCACCAAACACCTCGGATCGCCTTGCCGGCGATATGCCCCGCACGCACGTCTGAGATAAGAAGAACTGCTGGCCAATCGAGCTGGCCAGCAGATACAACGCGCCCGGGGCCAGGCGCGGTACACGACGACATAACCACACGCCAGCGGCTTAAAAGTTCCTGGGCGGAAAGTGCTCGTAGCTGTCACAGTCGGTCAGCACCAACGCACCCAATACGAGAAATGTCTAGAACCGGGTCACCGAGCGCGCCAACACCAGTGCACCGACGGTGTCGTTGGCCACCAAAAGGTGACCTCGCTCAAGTCGAGCGTCGCCAACATCTCGATGATACGACGCGCCGTCGCAGCAGCGGATAAGTCGACCCCAGGTGGAGCCGGTTCGTGGGCGTCCAGCGGCCAGCAGGTCGGTGCAAGGCATCTAACACGCCCGCCAAGAGTAGTCACCACGTCGTTCCACAGCGCTGCAGTGACATACACACCGTGGACAAACATCACCGGCGGACCCGATCCGATGTCACTAAAAGGAGATCGGTATCCCGTCGACCGTGCAGGTGCGCCACACCGTCGACGAATCTAGCCGCGATCTTCAATGATGAGATCGGCTGCCCGCCAAGCCATAGCCATCATCGGACCGTTCAAGTTCCCCGAAACCATGGTTGGCATCACCGAACAGTCGATCACGCGTAGGCCCTGCACCCCACGGACCCGAAGTCGACTGTCCACGGGATCGCTGTCGTCGGGACCCATCGCGACCGTTCCGACGGCGTGGTAGCCACAGTATCCCTTGTCCAGTGCCGCATCGATGATGGCGTCATCGTCGATGACATCTGCGCCGGGATTCGTCTCGTGGTCGACCAGTGCCGCAATCGGATCCTGTTCGAAAAGCTGACGCATCTTTGCGAACAACGCGACTCCGACCCGGCGGTCGTAGTCGGTGTCGAAGAAGTTCGGATCGATATCGGAGGGCGCCGCAGGATCTGACGAGGTGATGGTGACACTACCTTCGCTGGTAGGTCGCAACACGTATCCGATTGCTGAGACACCGGGAGCACGCTCGAGTCCGAGTTCCTTTCCGGCCTGCAGCGGTGCCGCGGTGAACGGTGCCGCCAGAATCTGGGCGTCGGGGCGCTCGGTGCCGGGATCGGTCTTGAGAAAGCCGACCACGTCGTACGCGCCGCCCGCCAGTGGCCCCTTCTTGGTGGCCAGGTATTTCAGCCCGGTCAGCGCCTGGCCCGTGCCGGTGGACAACTGGCGGTTGTAGCCGATGTCGCGGTTGAGCCGGAATTGGATTGCAAGGCAGCGATGTTCGAGCATGCGCTGCCCGACGAGCGGGCTTTCAGCATGCACCCTGATGCCGAGTCCCTCCAAGTGTCGCCGTGCGCCCACACCGGACAGTTGCAGGACCCGCGGGCTGGCGAGGCTACCCAACGCCAGAATGACTTCGCCTGTGGCCCGGTACTGAGCTTTGCCCTTGGCGGTCGCGGCCTCGATGCCGGCGGCGCGTCCGGACTCGATCAGCACTCGAGTGACCTCAGCGCCGGTGATAACGGTCAGGTTGGGACGTGACCGCACCGGATGCAGGAACGCGTGTGCCGCACTGACTCTTTGACCGTTCTTGATTGTGCGTGCCGACGGGCCGATGCGTTCGCCGTCACCGTCGTTGATGTCGTTGGTACGAAGCCAGCCCATCTTCTGTCCGGCCTCGACCACGTCATCACAGATCTCGGGGAAATCCGGGGCCAGGGACACCGCAAGGGGTCCTCCGGCGCCGCGGAACGCGGTGGCGCCGAGTTCGTGATCCTCCATGGCGGTGAAAATGGGCAGCATATCGTCCCATCCCCATTCAGGATTGCCCAACGCGACCAGTTCGTCGTAGTCGGCGCGGTGGCCGCGGTTGTAGACCATGCCGTTGACGGCGCTGGACCCACCCAAGGTCTTGCCGCGTACCCATTGTTCGACCTTGTTGTTCGGCCCGATCGGCCGCACAGTGTGGTGCCAGGCCAGCTTCGGGTTGCCCAGGATCTTCCCGAACCCTTTCGGGATCTTGATCAACGGGCTGGTGTCCTTGCCGCCGGCTTCGAGCAATAACACCCGGTTTCGGGGATCGGCGCTGAGGCGGTTGGCCAGTACGCAACCTGCTGAACCGGCGCCGGCGATGATGTAGTCGAATGTCGTCACGGAGTGGCTTCCTTACGCGCCGGCCGGTGTGGCGATTGTTTTGACCTGCAGGTAATCGCGGAATCCGTCTTCACCGTGTTCGACGCCATCGCCGCTGATGCCGTAACCGCCGAACGGGGCGTCGGGGGACAGGTAGAAGGAGTTGTTGATGTTCACCGTGCCGGCCTGCAGCTTATTGGCTACCCTCCACGCGCGGTCCTCATCGGCGGACTGCACGTATCCCGACAGACCGTAGCGGCTGTTGTTGGCCACTCGTACGGCTTCCTCGTCATCGCCGTCGTAACGGATCACTGTTAGGACGGGTCCGAAGACCTCGGTCTGTGCGAGCTCGGCGTTCTCGTCGACATCGGCGACCACGGTCGGCAGATACCAGAAGCCCTTGCCGCCTCGGTCGGCGCGCTTGCCGCCGACGATCAGCCGAGCGCCCGCCGCCACGGCGCGGTCGACCAGACCTTCGATGCGGTCGAGCTGCTCTGCGCGGATGATCGGACCCACCATGGTGGTTTCGTCGCGCGGGTCGCCCCATGGCACCGCACCGACACCCGCCTCCAGGCGTGCGATGACCTCGTCGTAGATATCGGCATGGACGACCATCCGCGTAGCGAGCGCGCACCCTTGTCCACTGTTGGACATGCACATTCCGACACCGACGGCACACGCGAGATCGAGGTTGGCGTCGGGGAGCAACACGTTGGCGGATTTCCCGCCCAGTTCCAGGACGGTATGGCGGATGCCGACCGCGGCGTTCTGTGCGATGCGCTCGCCGACCTGGGGTGATCCGGTGAAGTGGAGGAGCCCAACGCGCGGGTCGGTGGTCAACGCCTCACCGGCAATTGCTTTGTCCGCCGAACTGATGGTGTTCAGCACCCCAGGCGGCAGATCGGTCTTCTCAGCGGCAACTTTGGCAATGAGTGCTGCCGTCAGCGGGGTGTCGGGGGCGCTCTTGAGCACCACGGTGTTCCCGGTGGCCAGGGAATGCCCGACCTTCCAGATGTTGGTCATGAACGGTGCATTCCACGGCGAGATGGCACCGACCACACCGTAGGGTTCGTAACGGATGCGCCGGTTGCTGCGCATGCCGAGCAATTCATAGACCGGCAGATCCCGTTCCCACGGCCACGTCTGGATGAGTCCGTTGAAGTAACTCATGTCCTCGATCTGGGCGGTGACATGTGTCAGTGTCGCGGAGTACGGTGTGCCCGCCTCGGCGACGGCGAGCTGGCGTGCGCTCTCAGCCTCTTCGAGCAGACCCGTCTGTAACTGCTGCAAGCAGTGCAGACGGAACTCGTGGTTGGTGGCCCAATCGGTAGTGCGTGCGGCATTGACCGCCGCGTCGACGGCTTTGGTGACATCCTCGGGATCGGCATCGACCGCAGTGCCGACAATGGATTCGTCGGCGGGGTTGACCACCTCGTATCGCCTCCCCGCCACCCCCTCGGTGAACTTGCCATCGATGAACAGGCGGCCTTCGTATTCGTCACTGAACGTCATGATCGTTTCCCATCGTGAGGGTGGACACCGCGCCGCCGGAAATATGGCAGCGGCCTCTATCGCAACCAAACTATACATGTATAGTAACGAGATGTGAACGGCCTCACAGCACGACATTCCCGTGTGCGGCGCCCGGCCGGAACCCCTTGGCGCCGCCGATGTTCGAGGAGCCCACAGTGGGGTTGAATCCCATCGCCGAAGACCTGTTCTGCGACACCGATGAAGGCATAAGCCTCATCGGAGGTCGGTGCGCCGACTGCAGCCAGGTCACCTTTCCTGCCCGTGCGCGGTGCGGACAGTGCTACGGAACCACCATCGAACGCGAGCTGTTGCCCCGCCGGGGCACGGTATGGACGTGGACGACCCAGTCATTTCTGCCCAAGGCCCCATACATGGGTCCTGAAACCGAAGACAACTTCACAGGCTTCGTCGTCGGATATGTCGATCTGCCAGGAGCGTGCCGGGTGCAGGCCCGCTTGGACGTCCCCGCCGATCAGGCGGCAGCCCTTGCGGCCATAGGCACTGAGATGGAATCGGTGGCCATCGAATTCACCACCGACGCCGATGGACAACCTGTGCACGTCTACGCGTTCCGGCCCGTCAACTCTGCTACCGCGACTCAGGAGGTTCGCCAGTGAGCGCAACCATGGCCATCGTTGGCATCGGAATCTACCCGTTCGGCCGACACGATCTCAGTGCACAACAGATGGCGCTGGCCGCCATCGCTGACGCACTCGGTGATGCCGGCGTCGCCTGGCCCGACATCGAGCTGGCTGTCGGCGGCAGCCTTGACGGGGGTCAGGCCGACGTCATGGTCGGCCAACTCGGCCCCACCGGCATCCCGTTCATCAACGTCCTCAACGGCTGCGCGACCGGCACGGCCAGCCTCATCACCGCCCGCAACATGATTTCGGCCGGCATGGGGGACCTGGGCCTGGTGGTCGGCTTCGACAAGCATCCGCGCGGGGCATTCGCAGCCACCGATGTGACCACCTGGGGCGTCGGCAGCTGGTACGGCGAGCTCGGCATGTTCATCAATCCGCAGTTCTTCGGGTTGAAGGCGCAGCGGTACATGCACGAGCACTCGATCCCGGTGGAAACCCTTGCCGCAGTGGCTGAAAAGGCGTTCAACAACGGTGAGCGCAACCCCAACGCATGGCGCCGCAAGCCGTTGAGTCGGGAACAGATCCTCACCTCCAGGATGATCAACGATCCGCTGCGTCAGTACATGGTGTGCTCACCCAGCGAAGGTGCCGTCGCACTGGTGGTCTGCCGGGCAGAGGTCGCCGACCGGTACACCGACACCCCGATCTATCTGCGGGCCGCTGAACTGGCCAGCCGCAAGAATGGGTCCTTCGAGCTCTTTCAGACCTCCTTGCCGACCCAACTGCCGCCCACCCCTTCTGAATTGGCGTCCCAGCGCGCGTACGCCGCAGCCGGGCTGACAGCGTCGGATATCGACGTGTGGCAGCTGCAGGACACCGAGAGCGGCGCGGAAGTGATGCACATGGCCGAGGTTGGACTGTGCGAACACGGCGCACAACCGACCCTCATCGAGGCAGGTGCCACGACGATCGCCGGTGCCCACCCGGTCAATACCGATGGCGGTCTGCTGGCCAACGGCGAACCTGTCGGGGCCTCCGGGTTGCGGATGGTCTTTGAGATCTGCACGCAGCTACGCGGCGCTGCGGGCGAGCGCCAGGTCCGCGACCCGCGCACCGGCTTCACCCACGTCTATGGCGCCCCAGGCATCAGTGCGTGCACCATCCTGTCCAAAGATTCCGCACCATGACCGCCACAGTGGACACATCGGCAATTTTGGATGACTTCACCGCTGCTCTGTCGGCGGCGGCGACCGAACTGGCACCGCTGCGTGCACCTGCAACTGATGTGGCCACCGAACTGGCGCACTCGCGGAGCCTGATGAACTGGTTGTATGACGGAGGCTGGAGTCGCTGGGGCTGGCCCGAGGAGGTCGGCGGCGTGGGCGGTTCGCCGCTGATCCGGTGCCAAATCCTCGAACGCCTGGCGCTGGCCGGGTACCGCATCCCAGAGCATCTGCTGGTTTTGGAAGTGGTCGGCCCAGCGGTCGTCACCTATGCACCCGAGTTGGCGGCGAAGTACCTGCCCGCGGCACTTCGTGGTGATGAGTTGTGGTGCCAGGGATTCTCCGAACCCGAAGCCGGCAGTGACCTGGCGGCATTGCGTACCAAAGCGGTTACCCAGGGCGACGGTACGTATCTCATCAACGGTCAGAAGATCTGGACATCCTACGGGGCGTTCGCCGACCGGATCGTGCTGCTGGCCCGCAGCGGCGCGCTCATCGACCGCCACCGAGGACTGATCATGCTGTTGGTCGACCTCGACGCAACCGGCATCGAACGGCGCCCCATCGCGCTGGCCAGCGGCCGCGAGGAGCTGGCCGAGGTCTTCTTCACCGATGTGGCCACCTCCGCGGACCGTCTCATCGGCGACGACGGCAGCGGATGGGCGGTGGCAATGGATCTGTTGCAATACGAACGCGGCACCTACGCGTGGATGCGGATGGCTACCGCCACGGCCTATCTGCAGCAGCTACTGACCACACTGACCAACCGGGACGACCACACCGACGCGCGTACCGCCGCGGCAATCGGCCGGACCTATCTCAACCTGGCGGCCCTGCGCGCACGGACGGCGAGCACCTTGCGTCGTCTGGCCGACCAGCAGACCGTTGGCCCGGAAACCAGTGTGGACAAACTGTTGTTGTCCACCACTGAACAAGACGTCCTGGATACTGCCCTGTCGCTGTTGGGGACAGAAGCCCTACTGTCCGACGACGAGGACGCAGCAGACTGGCGCGATCGCTGGTGGTACTCACGCGCGGCCTCCATCTACGGCGGCGCCCGCGAAGTCCAGTACAGCATCATCGCCGACCGCATCCTCAAACTGCCCAGGGAGAACACCAGTGGACGTTGAAACCCAGGATCTGCTCCGAGGTTCGGTGCGTGAGATGTTCGCCGCCGGTGACGACGACATCGTCACCGGGTTAAGCGATCTCGGATGGGAGGACGTCGTCGCCGACGATCCCAACGCAGCCATCGACCTGCTCTTCAATGAACAAGGTCGCAGCGGACAATCCTCTTCTGCTCTGGACACCATCGCCTACGCCACCACCGATGACGGCACCTATCCGGTGGTGCATCCATTCGGCGCCCCCGCGCCCGGACATCGCAACGACGACAGCACTATCGGCATCGACGGCGTGCTGCTGGCCGACCCGCAGGGACCGATCATGGTGCCGACCGCTGAAGGTCTCGGCTATCTTGTCGGACCGCAGATCATCGAATCAGCGTCCACGCCAGTGAGCGGTTTTCACGCCGGATCCCGGCTGCGACGAGTGAGGACCCAGCTCGACGCCTCCGCCCTCGAGTCGGTGGCGTTCGATTGGACGTCGGTGAGAGCGGTCGCCCACCGAGCACTGGCCACCGAATTGGTGGGCAACGGCAACGCCATGCTGGCCATCGCCACCAACCAGATCGCCGATCGTCAGCAATTCGGTCGGCCGATTGGCGCCAACCAGAGCCCGCGTCACCGGCTCGCCGAAAGCTACGCGCTGCTCAGCGGTGCCGCTGAGTTGGTCAAGATGGCCTGGCAGTCCGGCACGCCCTGGGATGCGCGGGTCGCAAAGGCCTACGCCGGGCACGCGTTGGACACCACCAGTCGGGCTTGCCTGCAGGTCTGCGGGGCGATCGGCCTGACCACCGAGCATGAGCTGCCGACCTTTGTGAAGCGCGCCCGAGTGTTGGATGCGCTCTACGGCTCGTGGTCGGATGCCATCACCGAGATAGGTGCTCAGCTGCTGGGCGCGGTGGCAGTTCCCCCCGGTGGTCGGCTGTGACGCCGATAGACGTCCATGCCGAATTCAGCACACCCGAGCCGGGTATCGCCGTAATAAGAATCAACAGGCCCGACCGGCTCGGTGCCTACACGCCGCAGATGTGCCAGGAGCTGCTGGCACATCTGCGGACCTACCGGCTCGACGACGATCTGCGGGTACTGGTCCTCACCGGAACCGGCCGAGGCTTCTGCACCGGCGGAGACGTCTCACCTGACGCCGGCTTCGCCGATGCGTTGAGTCACCAGATCGGGCGTGCCCGCGAGCTGCGAGAAGATGCGCACGCGGTCATCAGCGCACTGCATCGTCTCGACAAGCCCGTTGTGTGTGCGGTCAACGGCATCGCGGTCAACGGGGGATTGGCGCTCGCACTGGCCTGCGATATCCGGCTCGTCGCCGCGAGTGCCCGAATGGGGGACACCAGCACCCGTGCCGGTTTATTGCCCGACGAGGGTGGTGCATGGCTGTTTCCCCGAGCAATGGGTTATGACAATGCTTTCCGGATGGTGGCTTTGTCTGAAATCTATGACGCAGCGCAATCTCAACGCTTGGGTCTGGCGACCGAAGTGGTCGAGGACGATCAGTTCTTCTCGCGCACAATGGAGCTGGCGCGCCACCTCGCTGCCGGTGCGCCTCTCGCCCTGCGAGCGGTGAAATTCATGATGCGCCGAGCGTTAGAGGGCACCCTCGACGGAGCGCTCGGTGACGCACAGCAGGCGGTGCTGTGGGTGGGGCCCAGCGATGATGCCGCTGAAGGCAAAGCCGCGTTTCTGGAGCGGCGCAAACCCAACTTCACCGGTCGATAACGTCAGGCGGCGCAGCGCCGGGCGCCGAATCCGCGAGCAACGTGCGCACGGTGCGTCGACACCGTCCGCACTGCGCTCCGGCTCCACACGCTTCGTCCACTTCGCGCGAGGTGGACGCTCCGCCACGGATGGCATCGAGCACCTGCGTGTCGGTGGCGCCCGTACACAAACAGACATACATCAGGCCGGGTCGCCATCGGCTCGCAGATCAGCAGCGGCGAGTCTGGTGCCGGTGAAGACCGGCGGATAGATCCGCAGGCTGTTCGTCACCGAAATGCACTGTGCCTCGGTGTGTTCCGGCGAAAACCGGCGGGATGTCGATGACGCCGGCTGCGTCGAACCATTGCATGACCGCAGGATTGGCCAGCAGGCGACTCACGGAGGCGGTCGCGCTGGCCGCAACGGGTCGCACGACGTCGCGGTGGTTGTGCACCGCCTGATAAGCAACCACCTGACTGGCCCCCAGCCGAGTGAGTCCATCGTGACGGACGCGAAGGGCAGCCCACAGGCGGTCTGTGTTCAGCACGGTGAACTGCGATGCCAGCTGCGTCGCCGGCCCGGTGCGGATGCGGTGTCCCGCTCGTAGGCTCCCCATGCGTATCACTCCCGAAGCCGTCTCCGGAGGGCTTCCCCGCACCAAACTATACATGTATAGTAGGGCAATCGCCTGCAGCGCAGCACGTCGGTGTTTGCGCGCGAATGGACGGGTGAATACGGCGAAAGGACTAGTCTCATGGCGGTTATCGAGAACACCGTTGGTGAACTCCCATACCAGCTCACCGACTTTGACCAGCACTCCTACGAATCGGAAGATTGCTTCACGCGATTCATGCCGAAAGCAAAGCTGGACACCGCGGTCCGTCCGATCATTGCTCCGTCGGGACGCAAAATTCTGCTGGCCAACGACCGGGTGGTGACGGCGCTGGAAAACGATCTGGACCAGGCCTACGTCCCAGGGTCGCTGGTCGAGATGCTCAAGCAGCGGGCGTCGGGCAACGCCACCGATGCCGACCGCTTCTATGAGCCGATGCAGACCGAGTACCTCGACCGTGATGCGCGATTGGTCCAGTTGACCGAACAGCAGATCGAGCGAACCATCATGTACCCCGGCGGTTGGGCCCTGATGGCCGAACAGTACCTGCAGGGCATCGACCCCTTGTACGACAACATCGAGTCGTTCAACAAGTGGATCAACGAGGACTGGGGCTTCAACTACAAGAACCGCATCTACGCACCGGCTTTGTTGTCGATGCGAGACCTCGACCGGGCCTGCGCCGAACTCGACCGCATCCTCGATGCGGGTGCCCGGTTCATCGTCCTTCCGGCGGGCCCCGCCTACGGGCGGTCTCCGGGCGACCCGTACTTCGATCCGTTCTGGGCACGCATCAACGAAGCCCGGGCAGTGGTCTGCTACCACATTGCCGAGTTCTACTACCAGGACCACGTCGCATCCGGGTGGGGCTGGGGTCTGGTGCCGCCGTTCCAATTCTCGGCATGGCAATGGCAGAACACCTACGGCGAACGCCCCATCACCGACACCATCTCGGCGCTGATCTTCGACAACGTCTTCGGACGCTATCCCAACATCAAGGTGCTGGTGAGCGAGTTCGGTGCAGAGTGGGTGCCACACTTCATCCGGCACATGGACAAGAGCCGCGGAATGGCGCGCAACGGGCAGTGGCTGGGCGGCCAGCTCGACGAACGACCCAGCACCATCTTCAAGAAGCACGTGCGTGTGGTTCCGTACCCGGAGGACGACACGGTCGCCATGATCGAGAAACTGGGAACCGACGAGACCCTGCTGATGGGGTCGGACTGGCCGCACGCCGAAGGACTGCGCGAGCCCGCCGATTTCTACAACAAGGTCGACGGCCTGAACGAATCCATGAAGCGCAACTTCCTGCGCGAGAACGGCATCAAGCTCACTGAGGGCATCAACTGAACGCCGAGACGGCGACCGGGGGTCAGGTCAGCGACGATGAGCTCGTTGACCGGTTCCCTGGCGAAGTGCTGACACACGACAACGCCGAGCATTATCGGGGACGCCTGCGCCGCGAGTTGCTGGTCAATCGTTGCGATGACTGCCAGAACTGGCATGCGCCGCCCAAACCGATCTGTCCGCGCTGCTGGTCGTCTGCCATCACCCCTACCGCGGTCGCCGGATCCGGGACGATCCATCTGCTCACGCTCCTGCACCAGGGACCGCCGGCACCCGGTGTCAGTTATGAGCAGCCCTATCCAGTCGTGACCGTGGAACTCGACGAACAGACGGGCGTGCGTTTCACCTCCACGGTGGTCGATGCCGAAGCCAACACCCCGGCCATCGGCGCCCGCGTCGAATTGGTGTGGCGTGAGGTCGATCGCGCGCCGATGCCGGTGTTTGTCCTGGCCGAGGATCAGCAATGAGCCCTCTGCGCAACGCTATGAAGGACCAGGTGGCAATCGTTGCGGCAACCACCACCGGCTTCACCGCCGCGAACACCGCGACGACCCAGACTGCGCTGGCCGCACGCGCCGGTATCGACGCGATACGCGCCGCGGGGCTGACCGCTCAAGACATCGACGGTCTGTGTGGCAGCTGGCCGAGCACTGCGGTTTTGCAGTCGACGCTCGGGCTGCCCCGGCTCACCTGGTCAGGCAACCCGGTGATTCCCCTGGTCGACCATATCGCCACCGCCGCCGCCGCCGTGCACGCCGGGTTGTGCGAGACGGTACTGGTGTACCACGCCGCCTACCGGTCGGCGTGGAATACCGGTGCCGCGCTGAAAGATCCGTTCCGGCGACTGGCCACGCCAGGCCTGAACGACCGCCCCCCGCGCCCGGAATCGATGGCCTCCAGCGTGGGATACGCCGGGTGGGCTGCCCGCTATCTGTACGAGTTCGGTTTGCATCGCGACGCTTTCGCCCCGGTGGCGCTCAATGCACGTGCCAATGCCGCCGACAACCCGGCAGCAGCGCGCCGAGAACCGTTGACTCTGGACGATTACCACAACGGCAGGATGGTCCGCTGGCCGCTCTCGGTTCACGATATGGATGTGGCCGTCGACGGCGCCGATGCATTCATCGTGACCACCGCCGAGCGTGCCCGCGACCTCGCCTTACCGCCGGTGTTCATCCATGCTGCAGTTCTGGGTCAGGCAAGCCCGGCCGAGGAGGACCAGAACACCAGCCTTCGCCACCACGGCCAGCAAATCGTGATCGACACCCTGCGCGCCAAGAGTGACTTCTGGCTCGACGGCGTGGACGTCTACTTTCCCTACGATGGGTTCACTCCCATCACCCTGAACTGGATCGAGAATGCCGGCTGGTGTGGTTTCGGAGAAGCACCCGCCTTCCTGCGCGAGCACGCGACTGAATCCGGACGAGTCCTGATCGGCGGCACCATCGCGGTCAATCCGCACGGGGGATCCCTGGCCGAAGGTGGCACCCAGGGATCCGGACACATCCGGGAAGCAGTGCATCAATTGCAGGGCACCGCCGGCACCCGCCAGGTGCCGGGAGCGCGCACCGCTCTGATCACCGCCGGCGGGTTCTTCTTCAACGCACAAGGTCTGATGCTCCGGGCAGCCTGATCAGCCCACCGACGACAGGAGGCCCCGCATGCCCGGGCAGCCAACCCACCATCCCCAGTCCGACACCATCTTGGAGGTGTTCGCACGTACGGTTGCGACAGCACCACAGTCGGCCGCCTTGGTGTACTTCGACACCACCGTGACCGCGGCTGAGCTCAACGACATGAGCGACGCGCTGGCCGCCGCCTTGCAATTCGACGTCCGACCGCACCAGCGGGTTGCGTTGTACCTGCAGAACATGCCGCAGTACGTCATTGCCCTCCTGGCAGTGTGGAAACTCAACGCGACCGCGGTTCCGGTGAATCCCATGCTCACCCCGCACGAGGTGCATAAGCTGGTCGAGGATGCAGATCCGCAGGTCCTCATCGCCCTGGACGCGCTGTGCACCGCTGAGTTGACCGAAGTGCTGGCCGGCACCGCGGTCCGGCGCATCGTCACCACGAGTGCCTGGGATCTGCAGCACAGCAACGACACTCGGGTTTTGCCATCGCCACGGCACACCGCCGCTGCCGGCGCCGAAGACCTGATGACGTTGATCGAAGGTCATCAGGGGCAAGCGGTCGCCGCCGTGCCTGCCGGTCCCGACGATGTCGCCGTCATCACCTATACCTCGGGCACTACGGGAAAACCCAAGGGAGCCCTGAACACTCATCGCAATGTGCTCACCGGTGGTCAGGCCTACTGCACCTGGTTCGACCTCGATGCGAACGACAGTATCCTCGGCGTCGCACCCCTGTTCCACGTGACCGGACTGTCTGGGCATATCGCCGCCGCCATCACAGCGGGCGGGCCGCTGATCTTGTCGTACCGATTCCACGCCGGCGTCCTGACCGACATGATCCGGACATACCGACCGACCTTTACCGTCGCCGCACTCACCGTCTTCATCGCCCTCCTGGAATCCGGGGTCACGCGCGAAGACCTCAGCAGCCTCGGCAAACTCGCCTCCGGGGGCGCCCCGGTCGCCGCCGGCGTGCTGCAGCGATTCGTGGACACCTACGGCACATATATACACAACGTCTACGGGATGACCGAGACGACCTCGCCGGTGCTCGCCGTGCCGGTGGGCAGCACGGCGCCCGTCGACCTGCAAACTGCTGCACTGTCGGTCGGCAAGCCCATGCTCACAGCCTCGGTCACCGTTGTGGACGAGGAAGGGCAGCCGGTGCCGCCGGGGCAGGTCGGCGAACTCGCCACCATGGGCCCGCAGGTGGTTCCCGGCTACTTCAACAAACCCGAACAGACCGCGGCCGCATTCCGTGACGGATGGCTGCTGACCGGCGACGTCGGCTACGTCGACGAGCAAGGCTGGTTCTATCTCGTCGACCGTAAGAAGGACGTCATCGTCGCCAGCGGTTACAAGGTCTGGCCACGCGAAGTCGAGGACGTCCTCTACACCCACCCAGCGGTACGCGAGGCTGCTGTCGTCGGGGAACCAGACCCCTACCGCGGGGAAACGGTCAAGGCATTCGTGTCTGTGCGCGAGGGTATGTCCGTCACTGCAGACGAACTGATCGACTACTGCCGCCACCAGTTGGCCGCTTACAAATATCCCCGCGCAGTCGAGATTCTCGACGACATCCCCAAGACTGCCACCGGCAAAATCCTGCGACGCAACCTGCGTGGCACCGAGCCGGCCCAAGTTGGACAGCCCTGAACACGTCAAGGAGACCATGATGGATTTCGCGATGTCTGCCACCGCCGCCGACTATCACCGCAGACTCACCGATTTCATCGTCGAGCACGTCGTGCCGGCCGAAGCCAGCTACGAACAGTACCGACGCCAAGCCGGTCCCGGCGACCACACCGTTCCCCCCGTCGTCGAAGAGCTGAAGGAGCTCGCCAAACAACAGGGACTGTGGAATCTGTTCTTGCCCGCCATCTCCGGACTGGCCAATGTGGAATACGCACCGCTGGCCGAACTGACCGGGTGGAGCATGGACATCGCACCCGAAGTGCTCAACTGTGCCGCCCCCGACACCGGAAACATGGAAACATTGCACCTGTTCGCCACGGACGAGCAGCGAGTGCGGTGGCTGGAACCCCTGCTGAGCGGCGACATCCGCAGCGCCTTTTCCATGACCGAACCGGCGGTAGCCTCCAGCGATGCCCGCAACATCGAGACTTCGATCGTCCGGGACGGCGACGACTACGTCATCAACGGACGAAAGTGGTGGACCACGGGCGCGTCGGATCCCCGCTGCCGGCTGTTGATCGTGATGGGGCGGAGCAACCCCGATGCCGCTGCCCATCAACAACAGTCGATGGTCCTGGTGCCGATGGACACTCCCGGCGTGACCATCGTGCGGTCGACACCAGTCTTCGGATGGCAGGACCAGCACGGTCACTGCGAGATCACCTACGACGATGTCCGGGTGCCAGCCAGCAACCTGCTCCACGAGGAGGGCAGCGGTTTTGCCATCGCCCAGGCACGTTTGGGCCCGGGTCGCATCCACCACTGCATGCGTGCGATCGGCTGCGCCGAACGCGCACTGGCATTGATGGTTGAGCGGGTACAGACGCGGGTGGCCTTTGGCAAGACACTCGCCGAACAGGGCGTGGTACGCGAAGCAATCGCAAAATCCCGCATCGAGATTGACCAGGCGCGGCTGCTGTGCGAGAAGGCCGCGTGGACCATCGATCAGCACGGAAACAAAGCAGCCCACGTGCTCGTGTCACAGATCAAAGCTGTCGCCCCACAAATGGCCTGCAACGTCATCGACCGCGCCATCCAGGTCCACGGCGGCGCCGGGGTCACCGACGACACGCCCCTGGCGCGGCTCTACGGATGGCATCGCGCCATGCGCCTGTTCGACGGTCCCGACGAGGTGCATATGCGCACCATCGCGCGCGCCGAACTGGGCCGCGACAAGTCGGCTCTGGCTGCCGCGGTCTGCTGACCCATACCGACAGATCGTGACGTTCGAGAAAGGAATTTATCCATGGGTGTGCTCGACGGAAAAGTAGCGTTCGTCACCGGCGCCGCACGCGGCCAGGGACGCTCCCACGCCGTACGGCTGGCCGCCGAAGGTGCCAGCGTCATCGCCGTGGACATCGCCGGTCCGGTCAGCGACGACAGCCGCTATCCATCGGCCACCGAAGACGATCTCGCAGAAACTGCACGACTTCTCACCGGCGAAGGTCGGCCTCATCACGTAAGAATCACCGATGTTCGAGACTCAGCATCGCTGGAGGCGGTGCTGTCCGAGACTGTTCCGGCGCTGGGAGACCGCCTCGACGTGGTGGTGGCCAACGCAGGCATCTGCAACTGGAACCGCTTCTGGGAGATGTCCGATGACCAGTGGCAGACCATGCTCGACGTCAACCTGACCGGGGTGTGGCGCACCCTGCGGGCATGTGCACCCATTATGATCGCGGCCAGCAACGGTGGATCGATCATCACCGTCAGCTCGGTGGCCGGAATCAAGGCGCTGCCCGGTCAGGCTCATTACAGCGCCGCCAAACACGGGGTGGTCGGACTGACAAAGTCCGCCGCACTGGAATTGGGGGAGTACGGAATTCGGGTCAATTCAATTCACCCGTGGGGTGTGAACACCGCCATGCTAGAAGACCCCTCTACCGCCGCCATGCTGGACGCGCACCCGAATTTCCTAGCGTCTTTCGCCGCAGCGCTACCCGCGCTGCCGGTCGCCGAGACCGACGACATCTCCGATGCCGTCGTATGGCTGGCTGGATCGGCGTCGCGAGCGGTCACGGGCACTCAGCTGACCCTCGACATGGGTGCAACCAAAATCTGATGCCGCCCGACTGCGGCCCACAGCGTGGGTCCGACGAAAGCTGGGCCAAGCTGGAGCATCGCGACCGCGAATCGGCGTTGTTCGTCGACAGGTCCGAGTCCGGAGTGTTGCTATGCCGCGGATGTGGCGCGCTGCGTCATTGCCGACTCGGTATCCAACGAGAGACGCTGAACGCCGATGGGTCGGTGCACTCAGAGGTCACCTGCCCACCTGACCACGAGGGCGGGCCCATGGTGGCCCACGGCGGATGGACCGCCAGCGTGATGGACGAAATGTCGGGACATGCGCTGCTGCTGCGTGACGAGTTCGCCGTCACCGGCAGTCTGACCGTCAACTTTCGCAAACCCGTTCCACTGGCCCACGCGTTGCTCGGGCGGGCATGGATCACCGCGCGGCAGGGACGCCGAGTACACGTGGAAGCCGAACTACGCTTGGCCGATGCCGGCGGCGACGTGGTCGCCACCAGTGCCGCAGTGATGATCCGGCGCCCCGGCGATCACTTCGACCGCCACCAGCACTGGTTGGCGTCGCGGTCAGCATCAACGACGACGCCACCCACTGACGGGGCGGGCGACGTCACTCGCTGATCGCTAAGTCGCGACGTTTCGTCCACCGGGGTATCCGCCTCCGCCGAATCGTGCATCAAGCGCGTCGTAGTCCGGTCGGCCGCCGACGAGGGGTAGTTGGTCGACGAATTCGACGAATTTCGGCTTCTTGTAGGACGCGATCCGGGCCCGACAGTGCTCGATGAGCTCCTGTGCGCTGGCTTCGGCGCCCTCGTTGAGAACGACGACCGCCTTTACCGACTGGGCGTACTTCGGATCCGGGACCCCTATGACAGCGGCGCCGGATACAGCTGGGTGGGTGCTCAGACAGCGTTCGACCTCGGCGGGATAGACGTTCTCCGCAGCGGACTTGATCATCCTGGTCATCGTGCCGAGGAACTCCAACGTTCCGTCGGCTTCGAGGCGACCGAGATCGGTGGTGTGCCACCAGCCGTCACGCATCCGTTCGGCGTTGCGGTCAGGGCGGTTCCAGTATCCGAGGTGCACGGTATCCCCGCGCACGGTGATCTCGCCTGCCTCGCCGACGGGCACCTCGTTACCTTCGGGATCGACGATACGCACCTGGCACAGCGGTGTGGGCCTTCCGGAGTTGCCGGTGCCCTTGCCCCCATACCCGTTGAGAATGCACAATCCGGTCAGCTCAGTCTGACCGAACCCACCCGTATGCCGGGCCCAGGTGCTGGTGTCGGGTGCAAGTGCATCACCCCACAACGGAGCGAACGGGCCGGCCCGAAGCGAGGAAATATCCAGTTTGAGTTCGGCGTTGAGTTCTTTCATCTTCAGAATGGTCGGCGGCATCAAGAAGGCCGAGGTGACCCGCTCCTGCGCCACAAGGCGAAGTAGCTGCTCCTCCTCGACCCGCCGCACATAGACATTTGTCCCGCCCCGGACGAACACCGGCAGCGAGTCGAACTGGAAGTTTCCGATGTGGAACAGCGGACCCGAATTGATGAACACATCACCGTGATCGACGCCGGTGATGGCAGCGGTCATGGTGGCCATCGCGATCAGATTGCGCTGACTTAGCAGCGAGCCGGCCGGCCGGCCGGCCGTTGCAGCGGTATAGATCACCAGAAGCGCAGAATCAGCGTCCACCGGTACCTCCACAGGGGCGCCGTCAGAATCTGCCACCAGATCCAGGTAACCACCCGCTTCATCGGTGTCGTGGCGGATCCAGCTCCCGGCGTAATCGGAGGACAGTCGGCGCGCTTCGGCGACGGCGGCGCCGATCTCCTCTTCCTGCCACACGATGACGGCCGGGTCGAAATCAGCGATGACAAACGCCAACTCTTCGCCGGATTGTCGCCAGTTCACCGGGCAGATCATCACGCCCAGCCGAGCACAGGCCAACATCAATTCCAGGAAGCGCACCGAGGTCTGCGCGATCCACAACACCCGGTCGCCGGCAACGACGCCCTGATCAGCCAGCATGCGTGCCACTTGGTCGATGCGCCTATCGAACTCCGGCCAGCTGTAGCGGATATCCCCGTCGATCGCGGCGACACCTTGTGGAAATCGGCGGGCGTTCTCGCGACAGACATCGGAAAGGTTCACAGATGGCATGGGTGTCCTCCGGGGTTGTTCGGACATGGTCTACGGCGTTGCTTGTGAGCTACCTTACGTGTAAGAATCGAATCCACTTTACGCGTATACCTGGAGTCGGCGAAACGCACAGCAACCGCGGCAAAGTCGCCGTGAGGAGAGTCGAGGGTCATGACGGTCAACGTGAACGTGCCAGACGCTGCAACACCGAGCGCCAGTGCCACGTCCCGACGGTTCTTAGAACCGCATATCGAGACAATGCCGCGAACGCAGCTGGCTGAGCTCCAGGAACGTCGCATCACTGACTTGGTGCGCTACGCATGGACACACTCAGCGTTCTATCGGGACCACTGGACCAAAGCCGGTGTCGATCCAGAAGCCGTCAACTCCATCCGAGACTTTCTCGACATCATTCCCACGATGTCGAAGTCAGACATCCAGGCCTATCGCGACCGCACGGGGGACCCCTACGGTGGCTTATTGTGTGTCGCCCCGACCGAACTGACCTCCATCACTTCGACCTCCGGCACGACGTCGCTGCCCGAGCCACTTCCCGAGATCTGGTCGGCCGCGCCGCCGCTGCCGACGATCTCCGCGCGCGACATGTGGGAGATCGGCGTACGCCCCGGGGACCGTGTCATCGTCCAGACCGGCACGATGCGCAACTATTTCGATGACTTCCTGCATCAACTCGGTGTGGTCCCCATCTTTATCGACACCTGGGTCGGCGAAGGGGAACGCGTCTTGCAGGCCATCGAGAAGTATCACGTGGCATACCTGCAACTGATGCTGCCGCTGGTCATGGAGTTCGAGCGTCTGGAAACGAAATACGACATGCGCAAGATGCTCGCCAGCTTGAAGGGTGCGGCTTTTGCCGGCCAGCCGCTGGGCAAGGTACTGACCGAGAAGGTGCGTAACGACTGGGGCGTGGACCTCTACACCTACACCAGCGCCGGTGACACCGGAACCGCATGGGAGGGTCGCGAACACGACGGCTACTACCTCTGGGAAGACACCGTATTCGCCGAGACCAGAGACCCCGTCACCTACGAGCCCGCCGCAGACGGCGGCCTCGGTGAACTCATCGCTACCGACCTCGACAACTGGGCCTCGCCCTACATCCGCTTCCGGTCAGGCGATCTCGTGCGTCTCACCCGCCAACCTGGCGCGCACGGACGCACGCACAGCCGATTCTGGGTAGCCGGACGAAAAGGCGACGAAACCGTCGTCGATGGAAAGGCGATCGTGGTCTCGCAGGTGTGGGAAGCAGTGGAAACCATCTCTGAGCTTTCCGACGGCATATTCCAGATCGTGCGCGCACCCGAAGCGATGCACCGATTGCGTCTACGTACCGGATACGCCCCCGACCGGACCTCAGACAAGGCCGAGCTCCTGATCCGGGCAACGGCGGTGCTGCGCGAACGCCTGGGGGTGGAGGTCGACATCGAGTTGTTCACGTGCGACGATCTGCTCGCCAAGAGCACCAGCGTCGCCAAATTCGCCAGGGTGGTCAAAGCATGAGCAGACAGACAATGATCGATGCCACCGCCGACCTGGATCGGCCGCCACTGTATGGGCTGGCCAGCTGCCTGGTGGGGTCGCAACACCTGGACTTCGAAATCGGCTGGCCGGAGTTCGAGCGGGATACCGCATGGGCCCAATCGGTTCTGCATCGCTCTGGTTTGCGTTCCGGCGACATGGTTCTGGTGACTGTCACCAATTGGGAGTCGCCCTGGGCCAGCCCCATCGTCCACGCGCTGCGCAACCTCGGCATCACCTACGTGACCGCCGAGGTGTTCGGCTGGGATGTGCGACGGGTCTTGATGTTCTTGCAACGCTTCCCGATTAAGGCGGTCATCGGGCTGAGCGGCCAGACCTTGACTGGGCTGTCAGACGCCGGTGCAAAGACCGCCGAACTGCTTTCCCACACCGAACTCATCTGGGCGCGGCCCAAAGCGGCCGCTGCGCTGGCCGAGATCCGTCGCGACGTGCTGCCCTACGCCAGATTCGGACCGGCACTGGCGCTGGGACTGCCCGGGGTCCGCGGCGGCGCGGTCAACGCCAAAGAATGGGATGTTACCTCGACCGAAGCCGGTCTGGTGGTCTCCAATATCGCCGAGCGCGCGACCACATTCCGCGAGATCGCCAGCGGATTCCGCGGCACCGTGACAGCAGTGGGAGACGAGCTCGCCGTCTACGGTGACCCCGTCAGCTAAAGCCGCCCATCGGCACACCCCGTAACCACATCACGGGCCGGCCGGGGTACTTCCGTTGTCGGCATTCAGCGGAACGCGGCGTCACTGCATTGCCATGGCAACCCTCTCGAATCGATGCATCGGAGAACTGATGGCCGAATACAGCACGTTCACAGCGCATCTGGGTGAACGCATCTCGCGCATCACCCTCGCCCGGCCCAGAACCGCCAACGCGATGGACCTCGTGATGGTGGCCGAGCTGGCTGACGTCGCGGCCCGGTGCGCGGCGAGCGACACAAAAGTCATCGTGCTCGATGCCACGGGCAGGTTCTTCTGCGCCGGAGGTGATCTTGGCGACTTTGCGGCTGCCACGGACCGGTCGGGACACATCAAAGTGATCGCCGATACCCTGCACCGCGCAGTGTCGACGCTGGCACGCACGGACGCTGTGGTCATCGTGGGGGTCAACGGCGTCGCAGCCGGCGCAGGACTGTCGCTGGTGGCCGGAGCCGACATCGTGGTCGCTGCTGAGTCCGCCACCTTCACCATGGCCTACACCCGTGTCGGCCTGAGCCCCGACGGCGCCGGATCGTACTATCTACCAAGGCTTATCGGGCTGCGGCGCACCCAAGAGCTGATGCTGACCAACCGGACCCTCACCGCAACCGAAGCACTCGAGTGGGGCATCGTCACCGAAGTGGTGCCCGACAACGAACTTGCGAAACGGCTGGACACCCTGGCCGAACACTTCGCGCAGTCCGCCAAGCAGTCCAACACCGCAGTAAAAAAGCTGCTGCTCGCCACGTTCGGCAACGGCCTGGAAGAGCAGATGGAGTTGGAAGCTGCCCTCATCGCCCACAACGCCGGCAGTCCCGACGGGCACGAAGGCGTGAACGCCTTTCTTGCCAAGCGCGCAGCGCGTTACCGGTAACCGCCCCTAGCCAGCGGCCGAGGACCGCGGGCGGTAGAACAGCAGCAGTTGACCGATACCCCCGGCCAGACCCAAACCCAGGGCAATCGCCAACCCGGACCAGCCTGCCAGCCACGTCCACGACAGCGCCGAGTCCAGGCTGAACCGCCCCGCGCCCATCGCCGCAACCGACACCGCCGTGACCGCGAGCACCAGGTTGTACTCCCAGCCTTCTTTGACGATGAAGAACCCGTTGTGTCGATGGACGGTCCAGCCAGCCACCAACATCAACGCAACGAACCCTGCCGAAGCGATCGGAGTCAGCAAGCCCACCGCCAGTCCGATACCCGCAGCGACCTCGGTACCGGCGGCGACGCGCGCATGCAGCCACCCCGGACGCATCCCCATGCTGTCGAACCATCCGGCGGTCCCTGGAAGACGGCCACCGGCAAAGAACTTATTGAAGCCATGGGCCGCCATCGTGAGTCCCAGGCAAACCCTCAAAATCAGAAGGGCTACATCAACAGCGGGCTGTGTAGTCAACGTAATTCTCTCTCGACGACTTTCGTATCGAATGGCAGCCTTCACCCGGCTTGGACGGCAGCCCTACTATACATGTATAGTACCGACCCGTTGGCGGGCCTGGCACTGAAGGGGATCGGACCATGGATATCGACGTATCTGTCGCCATTGTCACCGGTGGGTCATCAGGCCTCGGCCTGGCGACCACCAAGCGACTCGTCGATCACGGCGCCACCGTCGTGGTACTCGACCTGAAGGACACACCGGAGCGCCAATCGCTGGGCGCACGAGCCCATTTCATGCAGGGAAGCGTCACCGACCCCGACGCGGTAGCCGCTGCAGTGGATGCCGCCGAAGAAAAGGGCCCGCTGCGCATCGCGGTCAATTGCGCGGGAGTCGCCAACGCGGTCAAGACGCTCGGAAAGGCTGGTCCGTTCCCGCTCGAAGACTTCCGAAATGTCGTCGAAATCAATCTCATCGGCTCGTTTAACGTCATCCGGTTGGCTGCCGAAAGCATCGCGAAAACCGAACCCACCAACGGTGAACGAGGCGTCATCATCAACACCGCCTCGGTCGCGGCCTTCGATGGCCAGATCGGCCAGGCCGCCTACTCGGCATCCAAAGGGGGAGTGGTCGGAATGACCCTGCCTATCGCGCGAGACCTTGCGCGAAGTCTCATCCGTGTCGTCACCATCGCGCCCGGCCTGTTCAAGACGCCGCTGCTGGGCTCGCTGCCCGAAGAGGCGCAGAAGTCACTCGGACAACAGGTCCCGCACCCCGCGCGGCTGGGCGACCCCGATGAATACGGTGCGCTGGCCGTGCACATCGTAGAGAATCCCATGCTCAACGGTGAGGTGATTCGCCTCGACGGCGCAATCCGCATGGCGCCCCGGTAGATCGGGACAATAGCCATGACCATCATCACCAAGTTCACCCAGACATTTGGTGTGAAGCATCCGATCGCGCAAGGCGGAATGCAGTGGATCGGGCGGGCCGAACTGGTCGCCGCCGTAGCCGATGCAGGCGCGCTGGGTCTCCTGACCGCGTTGACCCAGCCGAGCCCTGCTGATCTTGCCAACGAAATCGCACGCACTCGCGACCTCACCGACAAGCCCTTCGGTGTCAACCTGACCATCCTGCCGTCGATAAATCCACCACCCTACGACGAATATCGCCAGGTGATAATCGATTCCGGCATCAAGATCGTCGAGACTGCCGGCGCCAACCCCGCAGCACACCTGCCGATCTTTCACGACCATGGTGTGAAGGTGCTCCACAAATGCACAGCCGTGCGTCACGCCGTCAAGGCGCAGGATCTTGGTGTCGACGGAATCAGCATCGATGGCTTCGAGTGCGCCGGCCACCCCGGTGAAGATGATATCCCCGGATTGGTGCTCATTCCCGCAGCCGCACGGCAGATCGAGATTCCGATGATCGCCTCTGGTGGGTTCGCCGACGCCCGGGGCCTCGTCGCTGCCCTGGCGCTAGGTGCCGATGGTATCAACATGGGTACGCGGTTCATGTGCACCGCGGAATCGCCTATTCATCACAACGTCAAGCAAGCGATCGTGGACGGGGATGAACGTGGCACAGAGCTTATTTTCCGCACCCTGAACAACACTGGACGTGTAGCCAGCAACTCGGTGTCGCGCGATGTCGTCGACATCCTGAATCGGGGTGGCGCTTTCAGTGACATCGCGCAATTGGTCTCAGGGGCGCGCGGTCGTACCGTCTACGAGACTGGCGACATCGAGGCAGGCATCTGGTGGGTTGGAGCGTCCATGGGACTGGTCCACGACGTGCCCACGGTCGGCGAGGTCGTCGGCCGCATCGTCGGTGAGGCCGAGGGCCTGATCGTCGATCGGTTGGCGGGTCTGGTGGACACCGCCGCGATGGGCGACTGAACCTCGCCAACCGCCGTAGCCGGTACGGCGAACTGTAACGCGCACGGTTGCCCCGTTTGTGCAAAATCGTTGCTGGGTTTCGCATTGCGCTGACAGTGCTGATTGCTCGCGAGCAGTGTGATGAGGCTGCGAAGCCGCGCAAAAGTTGCTCTGACCATGTGGTTTGAGTCACATCGCTTACCGTGTATAGTTCTGCCTTACATGTAAAGCTGTGGTGTGCGTGCCGTCACTGACACGGTCGCCCGACAGGCAGGAGAACATCCGAATGGCAACCCTCTCGCTCGGCGCGATCTCGGGTCCCGCCCGGGCGCTGGGCCAGTTCTTCGCCATGTCGCTGGACACCGTAATGCTGATGTTCCGCCCGCCCTTCGCCTGGCGCGAATTCCTCTTGCAGACTTGGTTTGTCGCGCGGGTCTCCCTCGTTCCGACGATGATGCTGTCGATCCCATTTACGGTGCTGACCGTCTTCATCCTCAACATTCTGCTAGTAGAGATCGGCGCTGCCGACGCATCCGGCGCCGGTGCGGCACTAGGTGCGGTCACCCAGATCGGCCCGGTGGTCACGGTGCTGGTTGTGGCTGGCGCCGGAGCCACCGCGATGTGCGCGGATCTAGGCGCACGCACGATCCGGGAAGAGCTCGATGCCCTGCGAGTGATGGGTGTCGATCCGATACAGGCATTGGTGGTGCCGCGTGTGCTGGCGGCGACCCTGGTCGCGTTGCTGCTGTCATCAATCGTCACCCTGATCGGTCTGACAGGCGGGTTCATCTTCTCGGTGTTCATCCAGCATGTGACCCCAGGTGCGTTCGCCGCCGGGTTGACACTTCTTGTCGGACTACCCGAAGTCATCACGTCGGTCGTCAAGGCCGCGCTGTTCGGCTTTGCCGCCAGCCTCATCGCCTGCTACAAGGGCACGCACGTCGCCGGCGGACCTGCCGGCGTGGGTAACGCCGTCAACGAAACGGTGGTGTTCTCCTTCATGGCGCTGTTCTTCATCAACGTCATCACGACGGCCGTCGGCGTGCAGGCAGGCGCATGAGCGCCGTCTCCCCGCGCAACTTCCCGCGTATCCACCGCCGGCTCAAACGATGGTCAGATGGACTTGATCGGGTTGGCTTCCAAACCCTGTTCTACGGTCGGACACTGACCTCCGTCACGGATGTTTTCCTGCACTACCGCACCGAATTGCTGCGTTTGATCGCCACCATGAGCCTTGGCACCGGTGCGCTAGCAATCGTCGGCGGCGCGGTCGTCATCATCGGGTTTCTCACGCTCTCCGCGGGCGCCGTCCTGGCCGTGCAGGGGTACAACTCGCTGTCCGGTATCGGAGTCGAAGCGCTCACCGGATTCATCTCCGCCTACATCAACGTTCGCATCGCGGCGCCCCTGGTCGCAGGCATCGGACTCGCCGCCACCATCGGCGCAGGCGCAACAGCGCAGTTGGGTGCGATGCGAATCAACGACGAGATCGACGCGCTGGAGGTCATGGGTATCCGCTCGATCGCCTACCTCGCCTCCACCCGGCTGGTCGCCGGCATCATCGTCGTCATCCCCCTGTACTGCGTCGCGGTCGTCATGTCGTTCTTGTCGGCACGCTTTGCCACCACAGCGATCTACGGGCAGTCGACCGGCGTGTACGACCACTATTTCGGAACCTTCTTGAACTGGACCGATCTGATCTGGTCGTTCCTGCAGGCGATCGCCATGGCGATCGTGGTGATGCTCGTACACACCTATTACGGCTTCACCGCCGGTGGCGGACCCGCCGGTGTGGGAGAGGCGGTCGGGCGTGCAGTCCGAACCTCCCTGATCTGCGCGGTCATGGTCACCCTGTTCGTTTCACTGGCCATCTATGGCCAATCCGGCAACTTCAACCTCTCTGGATAGCCAACGATGGAAACCCTTTTCCGGGATACCCGGCTGCGACCGAAGTGGGCGGCAGCCATCCTGATGCTCGTCGTCGTCCTGCTCGTTGTGGTGTGCTCACTGCTGTTCGCGGGCACGCTGCGGCCACGGGTCACTGTCACCTTGTCCTCGGATCGAGCAGGCCTGGTGATGGAGTCCGGCGCGAAGGTGAAGTTACGCGGTGTGCAGGTCGGCGAGGTCGGCACGATTGCAGGGGATCATGACCGCGTACGGCTCACACTCGACCTCAATCCCGATCAGCTGCACTTCATCCCGGCCAACGTAGAGGGCCGCATTCGGGCCACTACCGCCTTCGGCGCGAAGTATGTCGACCTGGTGATGCCCGCCGATCCCAGCGACAAGCACATCGCTGCGGGCGCAGTCGTCCAGTCGCTCAATGTCAGCACCGAAGTCAACACTGTTTTCGAGAATCTGACCGGCGTCCTGGAGCAGGTCCAGCCGGAAAAGCTCAATTCGGTACTGACAGCGCTGGCCGACGGTGTTCGGGGCCAGGGCGAACGGATCGGCGAGGCCACCACGGGGGCCACACAAGTGTTGACCGCCCTGAACGCACGCGCCGATACGCTTCGCGGGGATTGGCGTTCCCTGGAGGCCTTCAGCAACGCGTATGGCAGCGCTGCACCGAACATCGTGCGGATCCTGGATGCTGCCACCACCACCGGCGCTACCGTCACCGAACAAGCGGACGACTTGGACGCATTGCTACTCAACACCATTGGTCTGTCCAACTCGGCGATCAACCTGCTGGCACCCAACCAGCAGAACCTCATCGACTCGGTCAACATTCTGCGTCCCACCACCGACCTGCTGATGAAGTACAACCCCTCTTACACCTGCCTGCTTGTCGGCGCCAAATGGTGGCTGGACAACGGTGGTTACGACGCAGTCGGAGGCAACGGCTATTCCGATGTCGCTGACGCTGCGCTGCTATGGGGAAAAGACCCCTATCGTTTTCCCGACAATCTTCCGAAGGTAGCGGCGAAGGGCGGACCCGGCGGCAAGCCGGGCTGCGGCTCGCTTCCCGACGCCAGCAAGAACTTCCCGGTGCGCCAACTGATCACCAACACTGGGTGGGGCACTGGCGTCGACATCCGGCCCAACCTGGGAATCGGCAGCCCCTGTTACGGAAACTATCTGCCGGTTACCCGGGCGGTACCTGAGCCACCCAGCATTCGGCAGTGTCTGCCCGGCCCGGCGATCGGTCCGGTGCCCTACCCGGGCGCACCGCCCTACGGAGCCCCGCTGTACGGCCCCGGTGGAGTGCCACTGTGGCCCGGGATTCCGCCAGCACCGCCCCCGCCACCGGCACCCGCGCCCCCACCCGTGGCGCCGGCGCCCGTCCCATGACGACCACACCAGCCCGAAAAGAGGTGGCACAGTGAAAGACAATCTCGCAGGAGCAATCTGGAGACTCATCGTCTTCGTCGTGGTGTGCGTTCTGGGCTTGGTCGGTCTGCTCGCAGTGTTCGCACAACTACGCTTCAACGAAGAGAACACCTTCCGCGCCGAATTCAACAACGTCTCAGGCCTCAAAGACGGCGACTTTGTTCGCATGGCCGGCGTCGAAGTGGGTAAGGTCAAATCAATTGCGGTGCAGCCGAATGCAGTCGTTCTGGTCGAATTCAGCGTTGACCCCGCAGCGGTAAGTTTGACCGAGGGCACCCGCGCCGCGGTGCGCTACGACAATCTGATCGGCGACCGCTATCTGGCAGTAGAGGAAGGTGCAGGCAGCGTACGTCAGCTACAGCCCGGTCAGACGATCCCGCTGGCGCGCACCGACTCCGCACTTGACCTGGACGCCCTCATCGGAGGGTTCCGGCCTCTGTTTCGCGCACTGGATCCCGATCAGGTCAACGCGCTGAGCGGCCAGTTGATCCAGGCACTGCAAGGCCAGGGAACCACCATCAGTTCCTTCTTGAGCCAGACATCGACGTTGACCAACACTCTTGCTGACCGTGACGAACTGATCGGCCAGGTGATCACCAACCTCAACACAGTGCTGACATCGTTGGGAGATCAAAACACCCAGTTCGATAAGGGTGTCCGCTCGCTGTCGGAATTGGTGACGGCCCTGTCGGATCGACGGGGAGATATCAGCAATACCGTGGCATACGCCAACGACGCCGCCGGCACCATCGCCGATCTGCTATCCGAGGCGCGGCCCCCGCTGAACATGGTGGTGAACCAAACCGACCGGGTGGCCGCACAGGCGCTCACCGACCACGAGTACCTCGCCAACCTCCTGGACACACTGCCCGACAAGTACCGCGCGTTGGGCCGCCAGGGACTCTACGGCGACTTCTTCAGCTTCTATCTGTGTGATGTCATTCTCAAACTCAATGGCAAAGGCGGACAGCCGGTTTACGTCAAGGCGGCCGGACAGTCGTCAGGACGGTGCGCACCGAAACCATGAAACGTTTCTCCGAACGTAACCCCTACATCGTCGGTGCCGTCGGCGTCGTCATCGCCATCGCACTGGTCCTCGGCGCGCTGCAATACAAGAAGCTGCCGTTCTTCAACTCTGGTGAGACCTACGAAGCGTTCTTCGCCCAAGCCGGGGGCCTGACCTCCGGGGCGGCGGTACAGGTCGGCGGGTATCGCGTCGGTGAAGTGACCGGACTTCAACTCGACGGCGCGCAGGTGCTCGTCACCTTCACCGTAGATGAATCGATTCCGCTCGGTGACCGAACGGAAGCGGCCATCAAGACCAAGACCCTGCTGGGTTCAAAAGTGCTGGAAGTCATCCCGCGTGGAGACTCCTCGATCGCTGGGCCGATTCCGCTGACGCGCACGACATCGCCGTATCAGCTGCCGGAGGCACTCGGTGACCTGACCGAGACGATCAGCGGATTGGACACCGGTCAAGTGTCTCAGTCCCTAGACACGATCGCCCAGACTTTTGCCCAGACGCCGCCCGATCTGAAGATCGCGATTCAGGGAGCGGCACGGTTCGCCGACACACTCAACAAACGCGACGCCCAGCTGCGTAGCCTGCTCGAAAATGCCCGGAAAGCTACGACTGTTCTGCGCGAACGTACCGACCAGATCGTGACATTGGTGTCAGCGACCAACGCCTTATTGGCCGAGCTGCGCAATCAGAGCGCTTCCCTGGACGCCATATCCCGCAACATCTCTGCGGCAAGTCGCGAACTCGGCGGGTTCATCGAGGACAACAACGAGACGCTCAAACCCGCCCTGGAGAAACTCAACGGCGTTCTGACGATCGTCGATGACCGCAAAGGCAAAGTCCAGGAATCGATCGTCCGGCTGAACGCCTATTCGATGTCATTGGGGGAGTCGGTGTCCTCAGGGCCATTCTTCAACGCCTACATCTCGAACCTTCTGCCCGGGCAGTTTGTGCAGCCTTTTGTCGACGCTGCCTTCTCCGATCTGGGTCTGGACCCCAATGTGTTGCTGCCCTCGCAACTCGTCGATCCCCAAGTCGGACAGCCCGGTACTCCGGCCCTGCCCGCCCCGTTCCCGCGGACGGGCCAAGGTGGTGAACCACGCTTGACCGTGCCTGATGCCATCACCGGTAACGCTGGAGACCAAGCATGCGGAGCGCCAGGGGCGCCCACCCCCGGACCGGGCTGCTATCCCTACCGCAAGCCACTGCCCGCACCTGCCCCCGGCGGGCCGCCCCCGGGTCCGCCGGCGCCGGGTACGGCAGAAATTCCTCTCTATCCGCCGATCTTCCAGCAGGCGCCGGGCGAGCCCTCACCGCAACAGATGGGACCTCTCCCATGACCGTAAGCCGACTCCGCATCGGCCTGGCGTTCACGCTGGTTGTACTGGTCTTAAGCGGACTGGTGTACGCATTGGGTGCAACAAATCGTTTCACCCGGACCACGGTCACTGCCTACTTCGCGAACAGCAACGGAATCTTCACCGGTGACGAGGTGCGGATTCTGGGAATTCCTGTCGGCGAGATCGAACGCATCGAACCCGAACCTGACAGGGTCAAGATCACGTTCTATTTCGGTAGGCAGTACAAGGTGCCCGCCGAGGCCAAAGCCGTCATCCTGTCGCCGAACCTGGTGACATCCCGGGCGCTCGAACTCACCCCCGCCTATACCGGCGGATCGACCATGCAAGACGACGCGGTCATTCCCCAAGAGCGCACCGCCGTGCCGGTGGAGTGGGACGACTTCCGAGCCCAGCTGGAGCGCCTCACCGAGACGTTGCAACCCGCCGAACCCGGGGGGGTCAGCACGCTGGGAGCGTTCATCGACACGGCCGCAGACAACCTGCGCGGAGAGGGCGCCAACATCCGCGACACCTTGGTGAAGCTTTCGCAAGCGTTCTCCGCGCTTGGCGATCATTCGACAGATATCTTCTCCACGGTGCGCAACCTGTCCACGCTGGTGTCGGGCCTACAGGGGAGTGCAGATCTGATGGCACAATTGAACCGGAATCTCGCCGCGGTCACCGGCGTGCTCGCCAACGACCCGACCGAGGTGTCGACAGCAGCAGAAGACCTCAATACCGTAGTCGGTCAGGTACAAACCTTCGTCGCCGACAACCGAGAAACGGTGGGCATCACCACCGACAAACTGGCATCTATCACGCAGGCACTCAACGACAGTCGCGACGACATCAAGCAGACCCTGCACGTCACCCCGACCTCGATCAGCAACTTCGTCAACATCTACCAACCAGCCCAGGCAACATTCACCGGGGTGCTGGCAGCACAGAACTTCTCCAACCCAGTCGGTTTCCTCTGCGGCGCAATACAAGCCGCTTCTCGGCTCAATGCCGAGCAATCAGCCAAGCTCTGCGTCCAGTACCTTTCGCCGATCGTCAAGAACCGGATGTTCAATTTCCCACCGATCGGCCTCAACCCCATCGTTGGCGCACAGACGCGACCCAACGAGGTCACCTATAGCGAAGAGTGGATGCGCCCCGATTACGTGCCACCACCGCCGGCGCCTGCACCGGCACAGGCGCCGACCCCACCGGACGCGGCCGGTCCGCCTGCATCGTCGAGCGGGCCCGCTCTGGCTGCTGAAGCGCACCCCGCCGACGTGCCGCCGCTGCTACCGCCCGACCCGATCGCGACCACGCCCAGTGCCGGTCTGCCCGGACTCATGGTGCCCCCGGTGGCCGGCTCATGACCGGCTCGCATCGTGTGCGTGTCGTCGCCGCCGCGGCAGCAGCCTGTGCAGTGCTGGCCGGCTGCGAATGGCAGGGCGTGAACTCGCTGCCTCTGCCCGGCACCGCCGGCAAGGGGCCGGGGTCCTACAGCGTGCAGGCACAGCTGCCGGATGTAACCAATATTCAACGTAATTCGCGGGTTCGTGTCGGTGACGTGACGGTGGGCAGTGTGACCGCCATCCAGCCGCAAGGCTGGCACGCTCTGGTCACCATGCAACTCGACCCGAATGTCGTCCTACCCGCCAACGCGACGGCAAAGGTTGGTCAGACAAGCCTTCTGGGGTCGCTGCACATCGAATTGGCGCCCCCAGTTGATCTCCCACCGGAAGGAAAGCTGCACGATGGATCGCTGATCCCCCTCGAACGTGCAGGCGCCTACCCGACCACCGAGCAGACCCTGGCCACGGTGTCGATGCTGCTCAACGGCGGCGGGATCGGGCAGATTCAGGACATCACCACGGCATTCGCCACAGCCTTCGCCGGCCGCGAACAGGACCTACGCGACCTCATCAACCAGCTGGACATCTTCATCGCCAACACCAATTCCCAGACCGACGACATCATCGCTGCGACAGAAAGTCTCAACGGACTCGTCGGGACATTTGCTGAGAATAAGACGGTCGTCGACGAAGCTCTGCGCACACTGCCAGACGCACTGGCAGTGCTGAGCGAGCAACGGAATAACCTGTCCGAAGCACTCGTTCAGATCGGACAATTCAGCGCCCTGGCCGCCGATGCAGCACATCAGACCAAGGAATCGCTGGTCCAGAATCTAAAGAACCTCGGTCCGGTGCTGCAGTCACTTGCCAACGCGGGGCCCGCGATGACCAAGTCGTTGAGCATGATCACCACCTACCCATTCCCGAACGAAACGATCGAGAAATGGATCCGCGGCGACACCGGAAACCTCACCGCGATCGTCGATCTCACACTGAGTCGGCTCGATAATTCATTCCTGACCGGCACTCGGTTCGAGGGTGCGCTAACCCGCCTCGAATTGCAGTGGGGACGCACCATCGGACAGATCCCCAGCCCATACACATCGGGAAATCCGCTGACCGTTCCCTACAACCTGAATCAGGGGCCGTGACATGCTCACTCGTCGCGTCAAGGTGCAGTTGGCCGTGTTCACCGTCGTCGCAATAATCTTCGCCGGGGTCATGATCTTCGGCTACATGAAGTTGCCCGCACAATTGTTCGGCGTGGGTCGCTACACGGTGACACTGCAGTTGCCGGAGACAGGCGGTCTATACAAGAACGCTAACGTCACCTACCGGGGTACTGAAGTCGGCCGCGTCCAATCGGTGGACCTGACGCCCACTGGTGTCGTCGCCAGGCTGTCGCTCAACTCGGGTGTCGCCATTCCTGCCGATGTCCGGGCAGAGGTGCACAGCCAGTCCGCGGTCGGTGAGCAGTATGTTGCCCTGCTACCCCGAAGCGGCGATGGACCGTCGCTGGCTGACGGCGCCCTCATCCCGGCGGCCGACGCGACGGTCCCGCCGGACATCAATGCCCTGCTGGATGCCACGAACACCGGCCTGCAGGCCATACCGCGCGAGAATCTGCAGACCGTTATCGACGAATCCCATACCGCGATAGGCGGACTCGGAGCCGAAATCGCTCGGTTTGTCCGAGGGTCGACCACCCTCGCGATCGATGCTCAGGCAAATCTCGACTCGCTTACGGCCCTCATCGAACAAGCCCAACCTGTTTTGGATTCCCAAGCCGACACCGCCGACTCCATTGATGCGTGGGCCAGCCACGTCGCCACCGTCACCGACGAACTGCGTACGAGCGATTCAGCCGTTTCGGGCATCCTGACCAACGGTGGTCCCGCGGCCGCGGAGGCGCAACAGCTCATCGACCGTATACAGCCAACCGTGCCGGTGCTGTTGTCCAATCTGGTCAGTCTCGGTCAGATTGCCGTGACGTATCAGCCTGCGGTGGAGCAGCTGCTCGTTCTGCTTCCGCAGGGCGTGGCTGCGCTTCAGGCCGGCGTCATCGCCAACCTCGGCACCAAGCAGGACTTCAAGGGCGCATTCCTGAGCTTCAACCTGAACTTGAACAATCCGACAACGTGCGCGACCGGTTTCCTTCCTGCCCAACAAATGCGCACACCGGCCTCAGTGGACTCGCCCGAGCGTCCGGCCGGTGACATTTACTGCCGGATTCCGCAGGACGCAGACCGCAACGTGCGTGGTGCGCGCAACCTGCCGTGCCTGACCGTCCCCGGCAAGCGAGCACCCACGGTGAAGATGTGCGAAAGCGACCAACCGTACGTTCCGCTCAACGACGGATACAACTGGAAAGGCGATCCCAACGCCACCCTGTCCGGTCAAGGTGTTCCGCAACTCCCGGAAAACACTCCGATGGTTCCCGCGGCGCAGCCCCTGCCACCGGTAGCCGTTGCCGAGTATGACCCAGCCACCGGCAGTTATCTCGGACCTGACGGCAAGCTCTACACACAAGCCGACCTCGCCCACACCGCCCCGAAAGACAAGACATGGCAATCGATGCTGACACCCCCGGCCAGCCCGTAGAGCTGACCGGCGATGATATTTCCGACCAGCCGGTCGAGCAGAACACCAGCGCCGACCCCCGCGCGACTGACGAGGTCCCCACTTTGAAGAAGTCGCGACCCATCGCGCGGATCGCCTTGCTGTTGATGCTGGTCGTACTGGCTGGGCTCGCGGGCGCCGGAGTGTGGATGTTCAACAACGTTTCCGAAGAGCGTCGTGCCGTCCAACACCGGCAGATGCTGGTGGACGTCGGGCGACAAACTGCGCTCAACCTCACGACCATCGACCACACGACCGTCAATGCCGACATCGAGAGGATCCTCACGGGTAGCGTCGGCGACTTCCATGATGACTTTGAGAAGCGTGCAGGAGAATTCGTCGCTGCCGTAGCTGAATCGCAGTCGAAATCCGTGGGTACGGTGACCGAAGCCGGCCTGGAATCTCAGGACGGCGAGTCCGCGGACGTACTCGTGGCAGTAGCGGTCCAAACGTCGCTCGCCGGAGCCGAAGAGGCACAGCCCCGGGCGTGGCGGATGCGTATCACCGTGACACAGCCACCAGGGCAGGAAGCCAAGGTGTCCAATGTGCAGTTCGTCCCGTAATCAATCCCCGTCGGGCAAATGGAGCCAACGTGACCGAAATCAGCACACCTAAAACAGACATCGTAGAGTCGACACCGTCACCAGCAGAATCCGCGACAGCGCCGCAACCGCGGAGTCGTGTGGGACGGAAATTTTTGACCTATGGCGCGCTTGCGGTGCTGATCGTCGGCGCCGCTGGTGGCCTTGGTTATCTGCGCTGGCAGCAATGGTCGCTGGAATCGTCCGGGTCAGCTGCGCAAAGCTCGTTCGCTGCGGCCTCCGAGGCCGCTGTGGCGATCCTGTCGTACCAGCCGGACACCGTAGAACAAGACTTGACCGAAGCTGAATCCAAGCTGACCGGCGCATTCCGCGACTCCTACCGCTCGCTCACCAAAGACGTCGTGATACCGGGTGCCAGAGACAAGGGCGTTTCAGCCGAAGCGAGTGTGCCCGCCGCAGCATCGGTGTCGGCAACCCCGAACCGCGCCGTGGTCTTGGTCTTTGTCAATCAGACCCTGATTGTCGGTGATGACCCTCCCACCGCCAGCACATCCAGCGTGCGCGTCACGATGGACCACGTCGACGGCAAGTGGTTGGTCTCCGGTTTCGACCCCGTGTAGACCGCCTCAGCCCCGAAATCCGGCGGCCGAATGCCTGAGCTGCCAGATGACGTCGGGGCAGAGCTCCTGAGCAGACTGAGATATCAGGTAGGACGCCTGGTAACTGTCGTTGGTGGCGAAGTCGTGCTTGACGGTCGAGATGAGTTCAGGGTAGGCCAGTCCGTTGCGGACCCGTCCGCATATCGAACGGCCATAGGCCAGTGCAGCTTCTGCGTTCGCGAAGTTGTAACCCGGTCGCACAGTCACATTGACCAGATAGGCGACCTCGTCGGCCAATGCTGTCGGTGTACTGAGCACCATGCTTGTTGCAATGCCGCATCCGGCGATCAGCGCGGACAGCGACACCCTCCGCGTGACGCTCATTGGACCGCGCTGCTGCCGTAGACAGCGACGACCACGGTGCGGTCGAGACTGTTCTCCGACCAGACTCCGACAGCATCATGACTACAGTCCTGCATGATCGCTCGACTGACCGGGTTGTGCCACCACTGATTAAGTATCTCGACGCCGCTGATCGCCAGCGCGGGATTAATCGCAACTGTCTCCGCGACCGATCCCGCGAAGCCGGCGGCGAGGGCTCGGTCCTGTGTGGTGCTTCCGTCGGAGCCGATGCTGCCGTTTATGTTTCGGTGGTCACGGACATCGAACGTGTGACGTTGTGCCGCTTCTACCAGGCGCGGATCAAGTCGAGTGTCGGTCCTGCATCCATTGCGGTGCTGCGCGGTGAAGATATTGACGAACACGCTCTCGTTGAGTCGCCGATTATCGGCATGGGCCGTTGGTGCGACGGGCAACAAGGGCGCTACTGCGGCGGCCAGGGCGGCCAGGGCGGCCGCGTTAGCAGGACGCCGCGCGGCATGCAGGTATATGTCTGATGGATAGCGCATCTCGTCACCTAGTCACGCAGAGGGTTTCGACCGATTCTTTACAGCAAATCGAACTGTACATGTAAAGTAACAAAGGACACTAGCTACCGAAGGGATTGGCTGCTGTGCGGTTTGGGTTCCAGGTGTATCCGTGGGATCGATGGCCCAGGATTGCAGATATCGCAGCCGTGGCGACACTGGCCGAACAGTGCGGGTTCGACGCTGTAGCGATACCCGACCACATCATTGCTCCCGAAAACGCTGACGGGCGTGCACCGTTAGGCCCCGTGTGGCCTGATCCATTTCTTGTGGCCTCCCACATCGCCGCGCACACCACGACAATGAAACTGCTGCTCTACGCCGCCGTCATCCCATATCGACCAGTTCTACTTCAGGCAAAAGCCATCGCCACGCTCGATCAGCTGTCGGACGGGCGATTGATCGTGGTGGCTGGGTCTGGCTGGTGCGCCGACGAATTCGACAGACTTGGGCTCGACTTTCGGCAGCGTGGCCCGCTGACCGACGAGTATCTCCAGGCGATGATCGCGTTGTGGACCGAGGAGCGGCCCAGCTTCGATGGCAAGTATGCCCAGTTCGATTCCGTCCAATTCGCACCTCGGTGTGCGCAGACGCCGCACGTCCCCATCTGGGTGGCCGGATCCGGTAAGCGGCCGCTGGAACGTTTGATCGCTTACGGCGCGGGTTGGGCACCGATGGCCGGGCAGCTGCCAGAGCTCGCATCCGCTATCGCAGCAATCAAAAGGGCGCTGACAGACGAGGGTCGAGACACGGACGCGGTCGAATTCTCATTCGGCCTGACCTACGGCGAGCCGGATCGTTCCGTCACCCGGGCTCTCGGCCATGTCAACAATGCTCACGTCCAGACCACCGCCGCCACGACGCAGCAGACGATCGAATCCATTGCTGCGCACGAAGCCGCCGGATTCACCTCGCTCATTCTGAATACGGCATGGGAGACGCCCGCAGACCTCTGTCGGCGTATCGAGTGGTTCGCCGGCAACGTCATGCCCCACTTTCCCGACGACGCGCGCACACCGTCCGGCTAACGAAACCGCAATGGAGGCAATCATGAAACGTGCACGTCAGCTCGCCAGCGTACTGACAGCGACCCTACTGGCGATGGCGCTCTTCCCGGCGGTATCGACGAAGGCCGACACTATTGAGTACCTCATGGTTCCCTCGGCGGCGATGGGGCGTGGCATACCGGTAGCGTTCCAGCACGGTGGTCCCCACACCGTGGTACTACTTGACGCCTTCAACGCCGCCCCGGACGTCAGCAACTGGGTCGGCGCCGGAGCTTTCACCACCTTGGCCGGACGGGGCATGTCTGTAGCGGCTCCAGCAGGCGGAGCGTGGAGCCTCTACACCAACTGGGAACAAGATGGCGCAAAGCAATGGGAGACCTTCCTCGCAAACGAACTACCCAACTATTTAGCTGCCCAGAAGGGCCAAGAACCGGGTGGACACGCCATCGTTGGCGTGTCGCAGGGCGGCACCGCAGCGGTCACCATGGCAGCGTTCCACCCCGGGCGATACCGATACGCTGGATCGTTTTCCGGATTTCTCACCCCATCGAACACGGCTATGAATGGTGCCATCACAGCCGGAATGGCCCGCTTCGGCGGAGTCAATACGCAAGCAATGTGGGGCGCGGCCCAACTCGGGCGTTGGAAGTGGCACGACCCAGATGTTCACGCGCAGTTGCTCGTCGACAATAGTGCTCGGCTGTGGATTCACAGCCCGGGGGCGGTTGAGTGCACGGATCCTGCCGCAATGATCGGCTACTGCGATCAAGCCCAAGGAAGCAACCGCACCTTCTATCAGAACTACCGCAGGGTCCGTGGCAACAACGGGCACTTCGACATCGGTGGACCAGGCCAACACGACTGGGCGACCTGGCGCGCACAGCTTCAACTTATGGCTGCTGACCTAGAAGCTGCAATCAGATAGAGGGCTGACAGCACGACACTAGGCCAGCAGACGGTCCTAGCACCCACTCGTGAGGATCGATTAGTCTCGTCGTGGAGAGAGGTCTCCAATGACGATGAAAGATCACGACCGAAAGAAACTTTGGGGCCAGGCCGCCGCAACTTGCAGCATGTGTCGCAAGCCGCTCGTTTCCATCGCGAGCAATGCGTCAGATCCTGATGCGCTCATCGGAGAAGAGGCACACATTATCAGTGCTTCTCGACGGGGACCCCGTGGCGCAGCATCCGTTGCTGGTATGGATCTCGACGGGTATTACAACAAGATACTTCTGTGCCGCGTCCACCATCGTATCGTCGATGAGCAGACGAATGCTTTCCCGGTCGAAAAGCTGCGAGAAATCAAGAGTCAGCATGAAGAGTGGGTTCGCAATCGTCTACACGTAATAGACGGCGACGTCGACAACCATCCGTTCGGTTTGCGGCATAAGTCCTCGGGATCGGGCATGATCCTGCCACGACTTCGAAATGGCAAGGACGCCTGGCATGCGGTGGCTGGCTCATCGTTCTATCTATTAGAAAGTATTGATGAGGATGAGGGCGGCCCTGCGGCCTGTGAGGCGGCGGACTCATTCCTCGCACTCCTACGCGATACCGCAGAAATCTACGATGTGATTTCAGACGGCGGTCCCCAAGCGATCCGGAGCGCACAACGGGACCTGCGTTCGGGACTTGATAATTTGGAACGCGAACGCCTGTCAGCGTTCGGTGCGCTGCGTGCCATGCTCTTGACAGGAGGGGCAACACCGGTGCCTTGCACGATGGCTGTCGCGGTCGTTCGACCGACCGATACTGATGGTGAAAGTGAATCGCTGCCAATCGCTTTTGGACGCCAGAGCTAGTTCCCGCAGGAGTTCGGCCGCATCGCCAGAGAGAGAGAAGGCGCTGAGGCGGAACGAGGCGGCCGCTTCTTGCATGGGGGGTACCCCCCACCCTTCGCTGGTTGCTAGCGAGGGAGAGGACAACTCGGATGCTCAACGATGGTGAAACGCGACAGTACACTCCGTCAGCGGGCGACTATCACCGCGTCCGCGAACTCACTGGTGGTGTACGTGCGACCGGTATCTGGCTTCAACAGCGCAGCGATACTCCGAATACCGTTGCGTGGGTTGATATGAGCACCATCTGCGTGTATCGCGTCGTGTAGGAATAGTTTCGCGATTGCTCTGCCCTATCGGGTTGGAGCTTTGTCGGTTGTGTCAGTTCTGTCAGTGACACATGGTCGGGTGGCGCCTGTCCGCTAGGCGCCACCCGACCGATGTGATGCTCTACGCTATGTCGCGTCTCGCTTCAGTCCAACGAAATCCGAATGCTCCACAGCACACGCAGAGCTCTTCGAAGTCGATGCTTGGACTCGCGGACAGCGCACCGAAGAGCATACCGAAATGCATCTCGATCTTGTCGACCGTACTTTTAAAGTGCTCACACAAGTACTCGATGAGTTCATCGGGACGTACCGGGTCATCACTGCTCTCGTCCGTGGTGTTGTGGATGAAATCCTTTGCGGTGAAGAAGAGTTCACGGACTCCCACGTGGCCACCAGCATCGCTCATTGCTAGGTCGTTCGCGAACTCATTTGCTGGGTAGTAGATCTCGCCCGTGCAGTGCTTGAGAAGCTCCTTGTAATCCATCATTGTGCTACCTTCCGTTTGTTATTGTTTCCTTCTTCCGGTGGGCGCCGGATGAAGATTGGGGGGTTACGCATTGCCGTCCGTGACATACGGCAACGCGCTGACAGAACTGTCAGAACTGACAGAACTGCTATGCCGCAGGGCGGTTGAACAAGTACTGAGGCGACCTCGGCCGACCGCGGGCACGCTCCGGGGCCGGCAGCCGCAGCAGATGTCGATGCTGAACCAGGCACTCTATGGCAGAGACGAGTTCAGCCTTGGTCTTGAAACTTTGGGCGAGTCGCTGCATGTCACGCTGATCGACCACCTCCTCACCGAGCTCAACGAGGCGCCTCAGAAGGTAGGCGGCCTTCGCGACCTCGGGGTCTGCACCGATCTCGGTGAAAACTTGAATGGCACAAGCCTTGTAGTAGATCGCCATGCGTTCCGCGCGAGATACCGTGTCAGCGTCGACGAGCTGTTGGACGCTACCGTGGTGGCCGTGCTTGGCCATGTGGATGAGACCTGCGATGCGCGCCGTCGCACCAGCATATTTGGCGCCCCAGTCGGCGAGGCCTGCAAGTTCGCCTTTGCCGACGAGGGTGGGTTCGGCCGCACGCTCGATCGCCGTGAAGGCTGCCTGCGCGAACTCGTCTAGGCGGATCACAGCTGGCGTTCCGCTGCGCCGCAACGTCCCGTCGATCAGAGTGGTGATGAAACGCGAGTAATCATCGAGCACCTTGGCGGGAACGGGGGAAGGCGCGATCTCCCGCCGTCCGACGCGCGACGTCAAGTAAGCGTAGAGGAAGCGAGCCAGTAACCCACGCCCGCGAAAGCCCGGAGTCGACGCGATGGCCTCAACGACGGCGGGTTGGATCATCAGTCCGAGCGTCAGCGCTGGGCTCGGGATGCGTTCTGCCGGGCGCCCCTTCCGGTCCACCTTCACGGTGTCTCCGGAATGGCCCTTCAGCCAAATGTCCATGTTCGGGATTGAGGTATAGCGGCCCGCCATGATGTCGAAGATGCCGCCTTCGGCCGAGATGATGGCGAGACGGCCGCCCTGATCAGCCAGTGCACTCACGGCCGCTTCGGGCGTGATGTCGTCCGCAACGATCAGAGGCACTGGTGGGATGGTGATGCTCTTTGCATAGTTGTCAGCGCTAATCGCATTCGCTAACGCGGCATCTGTGCCTTCGTTCGCAGCGGCATTCAGCATCCGTTCGGCCACCTTCACCGCGACCTTCTGGCGGGTGCTTGTCTCGTCACGGTGTGCAGACGTGCGCTCGACGAGAACTGCTTCGTACTCACGCAGGGGCCGTGTCATGGCAGCCTGGACACTGGATTTACGCTCGCCGGGATTCGCGATGGACGCGGTGTACAGGCACAGCGGTTCGCGCCATCCGGGCCGTACCTGAATCTCTGCCCGTCCGCCGACGCACGCCGCGAGTACGGTGAGCGCCGACGTGGCCGCCATTGCCGGATCGGTTTGAGTCGCCTCAGCCAGCGCCTCGACCATCTCGGCGATGGGTCCCGGAAACGCATCAACAGGAAAGCCTGGGATCGCCGCCTGCCCGGAATTGAGCGGGATGGGTGCAACGTTGTCGTCGAGGCCATGCTCGGCCGGGCTGGCCGCATCGGTGCTGCTGGCTGTGTCGTACAGAGTCATAACAGTGAGTCCTGATTGGTCGTGGGTCGGAGATGGTCGGTGGTGATGAACGATTAGGCGGCGTCGGCCGAGCCGTCGTCGAGGGAGCTGATGTAGTCGATCAGTGCTGCTTCGGTGATCAGCCGTCGACTGCCAACCTTCACGGAGCGCAAATGACCTCGCTCGATCTCCAAGTAGATGGTGGAACGGCTCAGCCGCGTACGTGCGATCACGTCCTTGATGCTGTTCAGGCGGAAGAGGTCGGTCATGGGGGTCTCCTGTTAGAGTGCTCCGATATGGAGCAAATTGGAAGCTTGAATGCGCCGATCTAGAGCCTAAGGTATGCTCCGTTATGCGTCAAGTGTCGAGAAGGAGTGATCCAATGCCGAGCATGAACGAAGAGGCGAAGGCCTATGAAGAGGACCTGGCGGGCCAGTTCGCGAAGGCGCTAAGTCGGAGACGCCGGGCGGTCAAGCTCACAGCCATCGAGCTGTCCCGGCGCACGGAGGAGCTCGGATATCCGATCAGTCGAGGGGCCATCGCAAAAATGGAGAGCAACTCGCGCGGCGGCAAGATCGACGTGGCAGAACTGCTCGTTTTGGCGGCTGCGTTGAAGATCCCGCCGGTGCTGATGCTTTTTCCGGATTTTCCTTACCGTGCGGCGCGCGTACTGCCGCAAGTGATAGCCGAAAGCAGTGAGGCGGTCGCCTGGTTGGCCGGTGAGGTGGTTTTCCCGCAGGACATCGATGCCCGACATAACAACTCTATTGATTCTGGCTTCAGATCACATGGAACTAAGCTCATTTCGGCGGATTTTGGTCTTAGGCGAGCTATGAGAGCTGAAGCTGACCTAACTGACCGTCTTCTCGAGTACCAACTTTCGGGAGCTAGTGATCTGGTCGCTATTACTCAACAGGCGATCGAAGTGAACAACCGTGAGCTTGCGCTGCGAAAACGCGAACTTGAGGAAGCTCTTGTTGACCTATGGGAGCCGGCTGAGGACCGAGTTCTTAAAATCCCGAGCGAAGCGTCCGTAGAAAGGATCAAGGAATGACGCGACAGCAACTGCCGCCGCAGATCAAGAAGCTCACAGTGAAGGACCGCTCGACCGGAAAACTTGTTGTGAGCTATCAGGTTACGGTTGACGTGGGCACGCATCCGACAACGGGTAAGCGCCAGCAGGCGAAGCGCCGGTTCCCGACGGAAAAGGCGGCGCGTTCTGCGCTGACGGAGCTTCAAGGTGCCCGAGTGAAGGGTGATTTCGTCACCCGTGCGACTACTTCGGTCGGCGAGGTGGTCGAGGCCTACGTCCTTGGGCGTCGAGGACTCCGGGAGTCGTCGCGGGCGAAACTGCAATACGACCTCGCGCCGCTGGTGGAACGCCATGGAATGCTTGCGGTTCAGAGACTTTCGAAGGCGCACGTCGATGGCCTCGTTAACGAGCTGGTAGCCGGCGGGACCGCAACTACGAAGGGGAGGACTCGCAAGCCGTGGTCGCCGTCGTCGGTTAATAAGTTCATCGCGACTGTCGAGCAGGTGCTTGAAGACGCCAGGAAGCAAGGGCTCGTGCCGCGGAACGTCGGAGCTTTGGTGGATCGACTGCCGATGGGTGACGTGCAGGTGGACACGTACACAGAACGCGAAGTCTGCGTCATCCTTGCCGCGATCGCTAACGATCGGCTGGGGCACGCGTGGGAGCTGGCGCTCTCAGGTCTACGTCGTGGCGAAGTTGCTGGGTTACGTTGGAGTGACGTCGATCTGGATTCCGGAACGCTGAAAATTGACAATAACAGGGTGTCGGCGGGCGGTCGCACGGTCGAAAACGCTCCGAAGTCAGCGGCGTCTAGGAGGACGCTGCCCTTGCCCGATCGGTTGGTGGCGGTTCTCCGCGCGGCGAAAGCCCGTCAGGCTGCCGAACGCCTGGCGCTTGGCGGGGGAGTATTCAAATACGTCGCGAGCAATGAAATGGGTGAACCATACTCGCCGGCTGTTTTGTCCCGATACTGGCGGGATCGCGTGAAAGCAGCTGGGGTACGCCACATTAAGTTGCACGGGGCGCGCCATACGTGCGCAACGTTGATGCACTTCCAGCAGGTACCGACGGCGGTGATCGCGGCCTGGGTAGGACATAAGGACGCAACGTTGACGATGAAGCTCTACGTGCACTCGCAGGATGAGGCCCTCAAGGCCGCCGGCGCGGCGCTGAATCGTCAGCTGCCGAGCCGCGATATGGCTTGAACGACATGTAGATTCGCCCCTTTGCGTTCAGTTGCGTTCTCGCCAAACACGTCGGGCCTAGTGGTGTTTGGACTTCTGTAACACCGCGGCTAGGACCGCCTTCTCATCAAGGCCACGATCACCGCCGAATACATCTAAGGCCATCGCCTTGATCGTCTCGATCGGGAGCCACGGAGGAGTGTCGGGATAGTCGCGTTCAAGCCCAACGATGGCCCACGTGTGAGAGTCTCGCTCCTCGCTCCAACCTGCACAGGAGACAACAATTGTCTCTAGTAACTCGGGGTTCGTTTCGAGAGCTTGGGACAAGCAATCCCGCACCTGTTCGTCTGAGGTCACGCGGGCGAACGCTTGCATCATTTGCCGGCCGTTTACATCGTTTCCAACCCAAGAGGTTTCGCTCGACCAATCCGATTCCGACCATAGACGGCGCAAGTTCTCGCGCGCGGCATGGGCGGGAGCATTTTCTCCGTCACCGCGAAGGGTGGCGGCCTGAAGTAGCGCAGCCGCGGCACATATTGGAAGCCGAGTCCTGTCGCGCTCCACTAGGTCGAGCAACTCTTCATCGCTCGCGTTCCTCGCAACTGACATAGCGAGGCTGGCTGTGGTGTCCAGTCCGATCGTCAAAAAGTGAAACGCGAACGGGATAGCCGCCGCTTGGCCGGTCGCCACTGCAACACTTTCGCGTAGCTCCGGGTTGTAGGGAAGATGGTCAACTCGTGAGAACGGTCGCGCTTCGTCAAGGAGGATCCGGTGGGCTGCGAGAGGATCTACCTCTGTTTGCTCGGCGGCGACGTGTTGGGGCTCTGGCAAGTCAACCTGCTCGCCGCGAGATGCCCGTCCTAGGTCGGTAGCGGATTGTTGAAGGGTGGCAATTGCGTCCTCAAATACGTTGTCCGCTTGCGGATCAGGGCCCCCTGACCATGTCGCAACGTTTTCGACCAGGTTGGTGATCGCCCGATCGAGCGCTTCGCACCACGGGGCCATCTGTGTTCGCGTGACGCGGACTGCCGCGATTTCGATCTGAGCTGACTCCGCCGCCGGCTGGACTTCAACAAGCGCGGCAGCTAGGGCAGCCTGAAGGCCTTCTTTTATGGGGAGAAGCTCCATGTATGAGGGTTGGAGGTACAGGGGATTTCCTTCGTCATCCCAAGCGGTGAAGGACTGCCGTGCCCGTTCGTTCGCCTGCTGCCATTTGCGAGACCAAGATCGAGCGGCGGTTCGGGTTCTAGTGGCAGCGAGCCGAAGTGCTTCAACCCGACGAGCCAACTCGACAATTGCCGGAGCGTGCAAAGCATCAAACGACTCGGACGCGACGAGCACTTCAGCCACCTCGTCGTCATTGATCGGCCAGTTGCGTTGAAGACGGTCGTACTCTGCGACCTGCGCGGCTTTCCACTCGCGAAGCGTTTCGGGTGGGAATAGCTCCGGAGCCTCGTCGATCTCGTACGAGTGCTCAATGCATAGCAGTACAAGATTGTCCAAGGCTCGATTTTCCTCGGGAGGCATGTCGATCCATCGCGCAGCTCCCTTGCGTCGTCCATGAATGTGTGCAACTCGACTGTTGAGTACCCGGTCGCCCGAGTCGTCGGTCAGTTTGTATAGCGGTCGAGTGCACTCTGGATGTGCGCAGCGAAAGGCGGACCCGTACAACTGTCGCACTGTCGACAGTGTCGGTCGTGGATACTCAGAGTCCGTCATGCGCACCTGTCCTTAAGTTGTCCCCACTACTCGCGTTTATCGTCGTGGGCTCATCCCGAAACCGCGGCGTCAAGGTTCGAGGCACCATCGCACATTACGGGGACACATGAGGGCGTGAGGGCGACGGTTCGCCCAGTCGGGTTCGGTTGCCACCACGACCCCGCACGGGGTAGTCCGCATGGCTTCTTGAAAGTCTTGCGAAATGCCTGGCGTCTCAACCTGCCTCAATTGGAGGTCGGCGGCGATGTTGCCTCTTGAGGGAATGGTTTACGGAGTTTTCATTGAATCCAAGTCGGCAAGTCGCGGGCAACCGAGACGGGTGGACCCGAAGGTAGAGATATGGCAAAGAAAAAGGACAAAACCCCGTTGGAGCTCCGCGGCCAGCTAATGCTGCAGATTGCTGCTGGGCGGTTCTTCCGCACTGGGGTCGAAATCAACGAACGTCTCCATCGTCGGACGGTGTACACCAACGCGGAGCTTTCCAGCAAGGAGCCTGTCGAGCTACCCGTCGGAACAGTCACCGCGTCGACCGAACGAGGAGAAGTGTCCACGGTTATGGTCGAAGCAACGGACCGCCTCGAAGCGACCTCTTGGGGCGGTGTTCCAGAGTTCCTGTTCGCGACAAATGGCGATGACCTAATTGACGACATCACGTATGTAACGACGTTTATGCTGAACCGTACTTTTTGTCGAAGCCACGACCAGGCGAATCGCCTTATTACATCTGACGGCGTGTCCCATCGCCGCCACACGGCAGCCAACTTGTTTCCCGGATTGTTTGAACCCTCGCAGATCGTTGCGGAGGGCGATTTAGTTTCATTAAAGGTGTTCATGGGTGACTTGATCGCACTCGATCGCGACAATTTCGCTCGTGTTATGCGAGTTATTCGCAATACAGTCGATGCGACGCGAACAGCAATTGACGACCCTACCGGTGCCTACACTGACATCGTTGCAGCGCTCGAATCGCTAGGTGAAGACAGTCTCACTACGCCAGCGACATGGGATAGGTACGACTCAGCTAAGCGCAAGATTATTGATGGAGCACTTAAGGACGTTGACAGTTCGGTCGTGGAGCGGGTGCGCGCAGCGGTCCTCGAAGCGGACAGGGCGGGCCTTAGGCGCCGCTTCATATCGTCCACATTGGCTCGCGTATCTCCCTCGTATTATCGCGCTGAATCCGTCAAGAGTGTGCAATCGCCCCGCGCGGCGGAACTTGAACGAATGTTGGCTATCGCTTACGACATTCGTTCACGACGTAGCCATGTTCTTCAAGATTTAGGCAGTGAAGCGTGGGTCTTCACCGACGGTGCTGAGACGACGTTCGAGGCGAACTTCGAGCGCATACTCACGCTCGCCGGGCTGTGGAGGCTAGTCCGGCACGTAGTGCGTCGATTCGTTGTCGACGCTCAAAAGGTTGGGTCAGAACCGTGGGACTACCGGGAAGCGTTGCCGGGACTGATTCGAGCTCAGCTCGCACCCCAGTACTGGATCGGTCAAGCTGAGGGATTCAACGTCAAGAGCGCGCCCCGTTGGTTCAATGGCGCTGCCGACGCCCTGATCGCCTGGCTATCGGACGAGGACGGCGACCGTTTTAACCTGACCGGCGTCATCGAGCGAATCGAGCAATTGGTGCCAGGGATGTCAGAAGGGGAGGCTAGGGACACTTTGGTGGCGATCCACGTTCTCTGGCATGAGTGGCTGCGCCCGGAAGACCACACCAGTAGCGCGAAGAAATTTATCGAGCGATATGGATCGTGCCTCGATCTCCCCACACCGCACGCCTTCGCCGTGGGTGTTCTCTCCAATCGTGAACTACCTGTTTGGAGCCCTGATGAGTGGGCGACCATGGCCGCGAGTCGCCACGCTGCGAGGCGCAAAGGCAAAGATTTGCCGCTGCCTGCGAAGGTCGATGCACTCTTGCAGCTTGAAGCCGCGGAACAATTGGAAGCTGCAGGGCGCCACGAGGAGGCAATCGTTCTTGCCGCAAACGCGGTCGAGGAATGTCCTGGTGACGTGAACTTGATCGCCTGGGAAGAACGGTTGCAGTCTGGGGAGCTCGCCCTCGATTTTGACGCGCACCTTTTCCTTCTCGGCAGGAGCGCCGACGTGGAGGGCAAGCCTTCCTCGGAAGCGGCACCCGAGTGAGGAGCGGACTGGGGCGGCGACCAGAGGGCCGCAATAGGTGTCTGGCTGCAACCTGATCGCTTAGTGGCGTGCAAGCGGGAGGCAGCCAGTTGAGGCGCAGTTGTGACATCGTGTGACACCGAGCAGTGGTGTTCGAACGCTTCGAACACCATTCATGCTGGTAAACCTGGAGCCGATGACGGGAATCGAACCCGCGTATTCAGCTTGGGAAGCTGATGTTCTGCCATTGAACTACATCGGCATGCTCGATCAGGAAGGCTAGCACCCAGTTCGCGCCAGTTCGTGAGTTGGGGGATCCATGAAACGTCTCGCCGCCACCACTGCAGCCGCGCTGGCCGTCATCACCGCACCGAGCGCAACAGCCACACCCGCCGAGGGCGACGTCGAACGCACCGACCTGGCCAGCGGCACCAGCTCCGAGCCGGTGCAGATCGACACCACCGGCCCGACCACGCTCTATGTCCAGGAACTGCTGCTGCACCCGCCGTCGAGCAGCGGCTGGCACACCCACCCGGGCCCGGAACACACCGTCATCACCGGTGGCACGGTGTCCATTCAGGCCGCCCAGCAGTGCGCGCCGACGCCCTATCTCGCCGGCCAGGCCATCTTCATTCCGGCGGGTGTGCCGCACATCGTGCGCAACGACAGCCCGCACGACGCCAACGCCGTCGTCACCTACACGCTGCCCGCCGATGCGCCCGTGCGCGTGGACGCGCCACCGGCATGCCCATGACCTGAGGCGGTTACGCTCGTCGCGTGCTGCTCTCCGATCGCGATATCCGCGCCGAGATCGCCGCGGGCCGGCTGGCGCTGGACCCGCACGATGACTCCCTCATCCAACCGTCGAGCATCGACGTGCGCCTGGACAGTCTGTTTCGGGTGTTCAACAACACCCGCTACACCCACATCGACCCGGCGCTGCGCCAGGACGATCTGACCACCCTGGTCGAGCCCAAGGAGGGTGAGCCGTTCGTGCTGCACCCCGGTGAGTTCGTACTCGGGTCGACGCTGGAGCGGTGCGCGCTGCCCGACGATCTGGCCGGCCGGCTGGAGGGCAAGTCCTCGCTGGGACGGCTCGGGCTGCTGACGCACTCGACGGCGGGATTCATCGACCCGGGGTTCTCCGGGCACATCACCCTGGAGCTGTCCAACGTCGCCAACCTCCCGATCACGCTGTGGCCGGGCATGAAGATCGGGCAGCTGTGCCTGCTGCGGCTGACCAGCCCGGCCGAGCATCCCTACGGCTCCTCGGCGGCCGGATCCAAGTACCAGGGGCAGCGCGGGCCGACCCCGTCGAAGTCCTATCTGAACTTCGTCAAACCCTGAACCCGAGTAGGGTTTATTTCGTGCTCTAGCTAACGCCGCCATGTGTAACGGAGGCGCTGCTCACGGCGATGAACTATCTAGTTGCCGGTTTGTGTCGAGTGCTCGGCGTCGACGAAATGAGCTACGTAGCAAACACTTTGGAGGGGTAAAGTGGACATCGTATTAGGTGTGTCGATGACACCTACCACGGTGCGCATGGTGCTGGTCGAAGGCGAGAAGGGCGACGGCGCGACCGTCGACCACGATGTCTTCGAGGTATCGGCATCGGGTGACTCAGCAACGCTCAACGCGGCCGATCAGGTCGTCCAGGCGGTGCTCGGAACCCAGGAGAGCGCGCAGGCCGGCGGACACCATCTGAAGTCGATCGGCGTCACCTGGACCGATCACACCGACGCCTCCGCGCTGCGCGAGGCGCTCGACGCGCACGGCATCACCGACGTGATGCTGGTGTCCGAACTGCACGCCGCCGGCGCACTGGCGCAGGCGGCCGGGCGCGCGGTCGGCTACAGCTCCACGGCCCTGCTGTTCCTCAACCGCGACACCGCCACCTTGTCGGTGGTGCGCGGTGACGACGGCTCGGTGGTCAAGGTGCTCAGCCGCAGCCTGCACAGCACCGACGCGATGGCCGTGCTCGCCGATATGGCCGCCGCGGTGGCCGGGCAGGACACCGCCCCGGAGGGCATGTTCATCGTCGGCTCCGGTGTCGACGTGGCCTCGGTCAAAGCGCACCTGAGCGATCTCGTCGACATCCCGGTCAGCGCGCCGGAGGAATCCGGACTGGCGCTGGCACGCGGCGCGGCCCTGGCCTCGGCCAGCGCGCCCGCCTTCGAGGCGTCCACCGTCGGGCTGGCCTACTCGCTGGACCCCGACGGTCCCACCGCGGGTTCGGTGCTCGCCGCAGCCGACACCCAGCTGGCCCCGGCCTCGGTCCCGAACTACGTCGACGTCCCCGACGATATCGCCGGCCTGGACGTGGAACCCGCGCCCGAGGGGCACAAACCCTTCCTCCTGGTCGGCAGCATGGCGTCGATCTTCGTGATCGGCGTCGTCGCACTGGCGGTCTCGTTGGCCGTGAGCATCCGCCCGACCGCCGATGAGCGGCCCGCCCCGGCGCGCGCTGCGGTGGCACCGAGCGTGCAGGCACCCCCGCCCGCCGCGGTGCCCGAGGCCCGTCCCGTGCAGCCCGCCCCGGCTCCGCCTCCGGCGGCGGCCGAGACCATCAAGGCGCCCATCCCCGTCGTGCAGCAGGCCCCGCAGCAGGCGCCGCGCCAGGTGTACGTCGAACGGGCTCCCGCGCCGCAGGCACCTGCCCCGGCTCCGGCGGCCCCGCCGCCGGCTCCGGCCCCGGTCGCGCCGCCCGTGGTCCCGCCGGTGTGGACACCGCCGGTGGTGCTGCCGCCGCCGGTGATCGTGCTGCCGCGCCCGCAGTGGCCGGTCTGGCGTCCGCCGTGGGAGCAGAAGCCGCAGCAGCCGCAGCGGCCCGACTATCCGGACTATGACGACGACGATTACCCGAATTACCCGCAGCAGCCGCAGCCTCCACAGCCGCAGCCGCAGCAGCCCAAACCGCAGCAACCGCAGTGGCCCTGGCCGACCGGCGGTAACGGTGGAAACGGTTCGGGCGGAGGCAATTCCGAGGGTTCTCGTGGTGACTCCGGTTCACGCAGTGACTACGGCCGCGGCGATTCCGGTGGCCGTGGCGGCGGCCCTGGGGGTCAGGGTGGCGGCGGCCAGGGCGGCAACTGCTTCCTGATCTTCTGCAACTGACATTTCGCCACAGGTCGGGCCGCGTCTTCGGGCGCGGCCCGATTTTTGACCTGCCCCGCTTTACGATCGGCAAGTAGATTACTTTACGATCGGCAAGTAGACCGGGAGTGGGGAGTGGGCCATGGACGCAGCGGGCACCCGCGCGCGGCTCATCGACGCCGCAATCGAACTCTTTCAGCAGCACAGCTTCGCCGGCACCTCGCTGCAGATGATTGCCGATGAACTCGGCCTCACCAAGGCCGCGATCTACTACCACTTCCGCTCCCGCGAGCAGCTGCTCACCGGAGTCGTCGAGCCGATCTTCCGGCAGCTGGAGACCGTCGTCGACGCCGCCGAGGGACTGCGCAGCGTGTCGGCCCGGGCGGACGCCGTGCTCTGCGGCTACGCCGAGATGGCGGTCCGACATCGCGCGCTGGTCTCCGTGCTCGGCGGTGACCCCAGCGTCATCCGCCAACTCAGCACCCAACCCGGCTGGGCCGAACTCATCGAACGACAGATGAGCCTGCTCGCCGACGTCGAACCCGGCCCCGGCGGACTGGTGAAGGCGGCCGTCGTGGTCGGCGGCATCGCCGGCGCCGTCGGGCCCGCCTGGATCAGCATCGACGACGACGACCTGCTCGGCCATCTGGTCGAGACCGGGCGACGGACGCTGGGCCTGCGTGCCCCGCGGCGTTCGCCCGCAACCGATTCCACGAAGGGAACCAGATGAAGACAGCAGTGGTCACGGGCGGCGGATCCGGTATCGGGCGGGCCATCGCGCAACGCCTGGCGGCCGACGGCTACAACGTCGCCACCCTCGATCTGAACGCTTCCGGCGAGGACTTCTCCTTCACGGCCGACGTGACCGACCGCGCCCAGGTCGACGCCGCACTGGACCAGATCCGCGAAAAGCTGGGCCCCGTGGCGATTCTGGTGAATTCGGCAGGCCTGGACGGCTTCAAGCAGTTCACCGACATCACCTTCGAGGAGTGGCAGCGGGTGATCAACGTGAACCTGCATGGCGTCTTCCACACGGTGCAGGCCGTCCTGCCCGACATGATCGACGCCGGCTGGGGGCGGATCGTGAACATCTCCTCCTCCAGCACGCATTCCGGTGTGCCGTTCATGAGCCACTACGTGTCGGCCAAGTCGGCGGTCAACGGCCTGACCAAATCGCTGGCCCTGGAATACGGCCAGTTCGGCATCACCGTCAATGCGGTGCCGCCGGGCTTCATCGACACCCCGATGCTGCGCGGCGCCGAAAGCCGGGGACTGCTGGGCGATATCAACGACACCATCGCCGCCACGCCGGTGCGGCGGATGGGCAGGCCCGAGGACATCGCCGCGGCATGCTCGTTCCTGATCTCGGAGGAAGCCGGCTACATCACCGGCCAGATCCTCGGCGTCAACGGCGGCCGCAACACCTAACGCGATGCCTGTTTGAGCATCCCGTCGAAGCCCTGCCACAGCAGCATGGACACCAGCTCGACGACCCGTTCACGGGGCACCTCGCGGTTCTCGTACCACCAGGTGGCCACCCCGTGGCAGGCCGACTGGGTGGCGCGCGCCAGGATCCACGCCGAATCGTCGAGGCTGATGCCCCGCACCGAGGTGGTGTCACCGGCGCCGAACCGGATCAGGTCGGCGATGGCCGCGGTGCCGCGGTCGGCGATCTCCTGGACCACCGCCGCGGTCTGTGGGTCGGCCGGGGGATCGCGGTGCAGGAAGCGCCACATGAACGGATCGGCCTCGACGAACGCGAAGTAGTTCGCGATGCTCGCGCGCACCAGTTCCTCGGCGCTGGCGCCTTCGACCCGGCGCAGCGAACGCTCCCGCAGTTGCTCGGCGTGCAGCTCCAGCACCGCGATGTGCAGCTCGCGCTTGGAACCGAAATGGTCGTAGAGCACCGAGGGCACCACGCCGGCGAGCTTGGCGATGTCCTGCATCTTGGCCTCGGCGAATCCGTGCTCGGCGAAGGCTTCGACGGCCGCATCGAGGATGCGGGCACGCCGCTGTGCCGCCGGGATCCGAGTCCTTGCCATACCGAATTGTAATTCGGTAGGCTGCCATCACAGTACCGAACCACGATTCGGTTTCCCGGCGGGCAGGAGCGAAGCGACCCGGGAATCAAAGGGGATGTCATGAAGCAAGGCCCGATTCAACAACGTCTGCACTGGCTGGCGATGCACGGCGTCATCCGCGGGATATCCAAGGTGTTCGCCCGCCGCGGCGATCCGCAGGGCCGGTTGATCGCCGACCTCTCGGTGCGGGCGGACCCGGTCGCGTTCACCGAGGAACTGCGCGCCCAAGGCCCCATCGTGAAGGCCCGCGTCGTCTACATGAGCGTCGACCACAAGATCTGCAGCGACGTGCTGCGCTCCGAGGACTTCCGCGTCATCGCGCTCGGATCCAATCTGCCCAAACCGTTGCAGTGGGTCATCGACCGCACCAAACCCGATGTGCTGCACCCCTTGCAGCCGCCGTCCATGCTGTCGGTGGAGGCGCCGGATCACACCCGCTACCGCAAGCTGGTGTCCTCGGTGTTCACCACCCGGGCCGTCGCCGCGCTGCGGGACAGGGTGCAGGACACCGCCAACCGGCTGCTCGACGACCTCGCCGACGAGGGCGGCACCGTCGACATTGTGGCGCGCTACTGCGGGCAACTGCCCGTCACCGTCATCGGCGACATCCTCGGGGTACCCGAAGACGCCCGTCCGCACATCCTGGAATTCGGCGAGCACGGCGCCGCAAGCCTGGACATCGGACTGACCTGGCCGCAGTACAAGGTGGTCAGCGGGGCCGTGCAGGGCTTCAACGACTGGCTGTCCGCGCATCTGGAGGAGCTGCGGCGCAATCCCGGTGATGACCTGATGAGCCAGATCATCCGCGCTTCGGAGGCCTCCGAGGAAGGGCCGCTGACGCAGCGCGAGCTGGTGGCCACCGCCGGGCTGGTGCTCGCTGCCGGCTTCGAGACCACGGTCAACCTGCTGGGTAGCGGGATCCGGCTGCTGCTGGAACACCCCGAGCACCTGCAGACGCTCGCCGAACGTCCCGAACTGTGGCCGACGGCCGTCGAGGAGATCCTGCGGCTGGAATCCCCGGTGCAGCTCAGCGCCCGCATCGCCGTCAAGGACGCCGAACTGGGGGGCATGCACGTGCCCGCGGGCGCCGGGATCCTGGTCTACATCTCCGGCGCCAACCGCGACCCGAACGTCTTCACCGATCCGCACCGCTTCGACATCGAACGCGACAACGCCGGCAGGCACCTGTCGTTCTCCGGCGGGCGGCACTTCTGCCTGGGCGCGGCGTTGGCCCGCGCCGAAGGCGAGGTCGGGCTGCGGACGTTCTTCGAGCGCTACCCGAACGCGCGGCTCGCCGGTGACGGCGCCCGCCGGGATACCCGGGTGCTGCGTGGGTGGTCCAGCCTGCCAATCGCCCTCGGCGACTCCCGCACCGCGCTACGGTCGTAGGCGTGGATTTCCGAGCCGCCCTGCTCGAGCAGACCAAGACCTTCGGTGACCTGATTCGCGACGCTGACCCGTCGACGCCGGTGCCGACCTGCGACGAGTGGACCTTGAAACAGTTGTTCCGCCATGTCGGACGCGGGAACCGTTGGTGCACACAGATAATCGCCGAGCGCCGCACCGAACCGTTGGACCCGCGCGAGGTGTCCAACGGTAAGCCGCCCGAGGACATCAACGAGGCCGTCGACTGGCTCAACGACGGTGCGCAGGCGCTCATCGACACCGTCGAACGGATCGGCCCGCACGCCAAGGTGTGGACCTTCGTCGGCCCGCACATCCCGGGCTGGTGGATCCGGCGCCGGGTGCACGAGCAGGCTGTGCACCGCGCCGACGCCGAGATGGCGCTGGGCAGGGAGTTCACCCTGCCCGCCGAGCTGGCCGCCGACGGTGTCAGTGAATGGATCGACCTGGCGACCGCACGGTATGCACCCATCGAACGCGGCCAGACGCTGCATCTGCACGCCACCGACGACGGCCTGGGCCCGACCGGCGAGTGGACCATCGTGCACGACGAGGACGGGGTGTCCTGGTCGCATGCGCACGGCAAGGGCGACGTGGCCGTGCGCGGGCCGGCCGTCGACCTGCTGATGGCCATCACCCGCAGACGCACCGCCGCCGACGCCGGCCTGGAGGTCCTGGGCGACGCCTCGGTATGGGACGGCTGGCTGGCCAACTCGCCGTTCTAAGGTTGCAGCATGAGCACCTCGGAAATCGCCACCGTCCTTGCCTGGCACGACGCGCTGAACGCCGGCGACAACGACACCCTGCTGGCCCTGTGCAGCGACGATGTCGAGGTCGGCGACTCGAACGGCGCGTTCCAGGGACACCAGGCCCTGCTGGACTGGGTGCAGAACTCCGGCCGCGGCGTCGTGGAGGTCGGCAGGCTCTACGTGCACGACGGCGTCGTCGTCGCCGAACAGACCGCCACCGGGGCCGACGGCGTGGCCGACGCATCGGCGTTCCGGGTCGTGCACGACCACGTCACCTCGGTGTTCCGGCACGAGACGCTGGAGGCAGCGCTGGCCGCGACGGGCCTGTCCGAACGGGATCTCGACACCTAGATGCGCGGCATCATCCTGGCCGGCGGATCTGGCACCCGGCTGCACCCGATCACCCGGGGGATCAGCAAGCAGCTGCTGCCGGTCTACGACAAGCCGCTGATCTACTACCCGCTGAGCACCCTGATGATGGCGGGCATCCGCGACATCCAGATCATCACGACCGGGCATGACGCTGCGGCGTTTCACCGGTTGCTCGGCGACGGTGCCGATCTCGGCATCAACCTGACCTACGCGGTGCAGGATGAACCCGACGGACTGGCGCAGGCCTTCGTCATCGGCGCCGATCACATCGGCAACGACACGGTGGCACTGGTGCTGGGCGACAACATCTTCTACGGTCCCGGGCTGGGTACCGGGCTGCGACGTTTCCAGAATGTCAGCGGCGGAGCCATTTTCGCGTACTGGGTGGCGAACCCGTCGGCCTACGGTGTGGTCGAGTTCGACGCCGACGGCAGGGCGCTGTCGCTCGAGGAGAAGCCGGCCAAACCGAAATCGCACTACGCGGTGCCCGGGCTGTACTTCTACGACAACGACGTGGTGGAGATCGCCCGGTCGCTGCAGAAGTCGGCGCGCGGTGAGTACGAGATCACCGAAATCAACCAGATCTATCTGCGCCAGGGCAGGCTGTCGGTGGAGACCCTGGCCCGCGGCACCGCCTGGCTGGACACCGGGACCTTCGATTCCCTACTGGACGCAAGCGATTTCGTGCGGACCATCGAGCAGCGCCAGGGCCTGAAGATCAGCGCCCCCGAAGAGGTGGCGTGGCGGCTGGGCTTCATCGACGACGAGCAGCTCGCCGAGCGGGCGCAGGGACTGCTCAAGTCCGGGTACGGGGCGTATCTGTTGGAGTTGCTGCAGCGGTAGGGGTCGAGAGCACCGCCGCGATCGCGGTCGTCAACGGCACCGACAGCGCCAGTGCGATACCGCCGACCGCGGAACGCGCGATCTCGATGGCCACGCTCTCGCTGACCAGCACATCACCCAGCGACCGGTTGGCCACGCTGAACAGCAGCAGCAAGGGCAGCGCGCTACCGGCGTAGGCGAGCACCAGGGTGTAGACGGTGCTGGCGATATGGTCGCGACCCACCCGCATCGCACCGAAGAAGACCGCACGCCGGGACTCGCTGTGCTCGGCGAGCTCGAAGGCCGTCGACGCCTGCGTCACGGTGACATCGTTGAGCACACCGAGCGAGCCGATGATGAACCCGGCCAGCAGCAGTCCGGTGATCGACACGCCGCCGAGATAGGTCGCGACGGCGTTGTTCTCCTCCTCGGACAACCCGGTCAGCTGCGTCAGTTCGATTGCCGCCCAGGACAACACGGTGGCAAGCACCAGTGAGGTCAAGGTACCGAGCAGGGCGGCGCTGGTACGCAGGCTGACGCCGTGCGCTAGGTAGAGCACGGCGTAGAGGATCAGCGACGAGGCCACCAGCGCGACCGGAATCGCGTCGGCGCCGTCGCGCAGCGCGGGCAGCATGAACACCACCAGCACCCCGAACGCGACGACGATACCGATCAGCGCCCGCAACCCGCGCCAGCCGGCGATCGCCACGACCACCACCGCGAAGGCGGCCGCCAGCGCCGCCAGCGGCCACGCGCGCTCGTAGTCGTAGAACGAGTAGGCCGTGGTGCCGGTGGGATCGACCGCGCGGGTGATCCGGATGTCGTCGCCGACCGCCAGCTGTGGCTGGCCGGGACCGCCGCTGAACTCCAGCAGGGTGTACGCCCCGGCGTTGGGTCCGGAGTTGATTGCGATGAACGCCTGGGTGCAGTGCGTGTCCGCGCCGGTGGTCGCGGCCGGCGGGGCGGTGATGACCACCCCTACCGATGGGCCCCCGCATTGGGCTGCGCTGACGGACTGCACCTGCCCGGCTTCGGTGCTGACGCTGCCGCCGGCCGAGCTCTGGAACGGCAGCGGGATGTCGACCTTCTGCTGGCTCGGCCACAACCACGCCGCGCCCGCCAGCGTCAGGACGCCGAGAGCGATCAGCAGTCCGACCACGATCCGGGCGGCCAACGGGCCCAGCGGTGCCGGACCGCTCAATGAGTGGGAATGCGAGTGTGCCACCGCAACAGCGTAGGCGGCGTCTCGGCTACTGCCGGTAGCTCACCAGGAAGTTGCCGAGACGTTCGATGGCGCTGGCCAGATCGCGCGACCACGGCAGCGTCACGATGCGCAGGTGATCCGGTGTGGGCCAGTTGAATCCGGTGCCCTGGGTCACCAGGATCTTCTCCTGCAGCAGCAGATCGAGCACCAGCTGCTCGTCGTCGTGGATGTCGTAGACCTCCGGATCGAGCCGGGGGAAGGCGTACAGCGCACCCTCGGGCTTGACGCAGGAGACACCGGGAATCTCGTTGAGCTTCGTCCAGGCGGTATCGCGCTGTTCGAGCAGCCGGCCACCGGGCAGCACCAGGTCGTCGATGCTCTGATGGCCGCCGAGGGCCACCTGAATCGCATGTTGGGCAGGCACATTCGGGCACAGCCGCATGTTGGCGAGCAGGTTGATGCCCTCCAGGAAGCTGCTTGCATGCTCCTTGGGTCCAGTGATCACCAGCCAGCCCGAGCGATATCCCGCCACCCGGTAGGCCTTGGACAGCCCGTTGAACGTCAGGCACAGCATGTCGGGTGCCAGCGTCGCCAGGCTGATGTGCTTGGCGTCGTCGTAGAGGATCTTGTCGTAGATCTCGTCGGCGAGCAGCAGCAGCTGATGCTTGCGCGCGAGTTCGACCATCTGCTCCAGGATTTCGCGGCTGTACACCGCGCCGGTCGGGTTGTTCGGGTTGATCACGACCAGCGCCTTGGTGCGGTCGGTGATCTTGGATTCCAGGTCGGCGATATCGGGATTCCAGCCCTGGGTCTCGTCGCACATGTAGTGCACCGGGGTGCCGCCGGCCAGCGCCGTGGACGCCGTCCACAGCGGGTAATCCGGTGCCGGGATCAGGACCTGGTCGCCGTTGTCGAGCAGGGCCTGCAAGGTCATGGTGATGAGCTCGGAGACGCCGTTGCCCAGAAAGACGTCGTCGACGTCGAACTTCGGGAAGCCCTCGACCAGCTCGTAGCGGGTGAACACGGCGCGGCGGGCCGGGATGATGCCCTTGGAGTCGGAGTAGCCCTGCGCGTGCGGCAGCGCACCGATGATGTCGCGCATGATCACATCGGGGGCCTCGAAGCCGAACGGCGCCGGGTTGCCGATGTTGAGCTTGAGGATGCGATGCCCCTCGGCCTCCAGACGGGAGGCCTGCTCGTGCACCGGGCCGCGGATCTCATAGAGAACGTCCTGCAGCTTGGTCGACTGAGCGAACGTCCGCGGGCGCGGCTGCTGGCTGGAATGCCACGTCTTGTCCGGCAGCTGATGGGTACTCACGGGCTCAAGTCTCCCACGGGTTCGCAAACCGATTTTCTGGCCGAAGTAACAATTCGACACCCGCGCCATAAATTGACGGGCATAACCGGTGCGTATCCGTGGTTTTTCGGTGGCGCGGTGCTATTTTCCGGATCATTATGACGTCGATAACACGTTCGCTGGGCGCGGCATTCGGGATCACTGTGGCTGTCGGTGTGGCATTCGCCGCCGCTGCGCAGGCTGAACCACCGCTGCTCAATGGCGCCTATTCCGGCGCGGAGGGTGACCCCGAGAACGTCTGGAACATCGCGAGTACCTGCGGGCCGGCCGGCTGCGCGGGGACCGTCGCCAGCAATGCGGGCTGGACAAGCCCGATGACGTTGACCAATGGCATCTGGTATTTCTCCGTCACCAAACCCGACGGATTCATTTGTCCGGACGGCAGTTTCCAGCCGGCCGTCATTTCGATGGAGGTCGACCCGGTGTCGCTGCGCGGCATCTTGTCCGCCGATTCCAATGGCGCGTGTCCGGGCGGAATCACCAGTGCGACGCCATTCCAGCTGAAACAGGTCTCCTGAACGAAGTTGCGCACATTCCGTAACGGTGAGCGTTACGGAATGTGCGCAAATCGCGGGTGGAGCTGAGAGTCAGCGCTTGCCCGGTCGGCGGGTGCCCTTGGCGATACCGAGACCCTTGACCGGTGCTTCGTCGCCGACGACCCGGTCCGCACCGCTGGAACCGTTCGACGACGGCTCGGCGGCCGGTGCCTCGGGTGCTTCAGGTGCTTCGTCGACCACCTCGGGCTCGGCCTCGGCGACAGGTTCGGCGGCGGGCTCCGCCGCGGGAGTCGGCTCAGCAGCCGGCGCCGTGGGCGCTGCCTTCTTCGCACCCGGACGGCGTGCGCCGGCGGCAATACCCAGACCCACGACCGGCGGCTCTGGCTTGGCCGGTTCCGCGGGCTGAGCGGGCTCGGCCGCAGGCGCCTCGGCGACCGGGGCCTCCTCGGCCTTCGGAGCGGCCGGCGCGGCCGCTGCCGGAGCAGCCTTCTTGGCACCCGGACGGCGTGCGCCCGAGGCGATCCCGAGTCCCTTGACCTCCGGTTCGGGCGTGGCAGGTGCGGCCTCGGCGGGGGCTTCGGCAGCCGGAGCGGCCGCAGCAGCAGGTGCAGCGGGCGCGGCGGCCTTCTTGGCGCCCGGACGCTTGGCGCCGCCGGCCAATCCGAGCCCCTTGACCGGTGCCGCGGGGGCAGCGGCCTCAGCGGCCTCAGCGGCGGGTGCGGCCTCGGCAGCCGGGGCAGCAGCGGCAGGAGCGGCCTTCTTGGCACCGGGACGCTTGGCGCCCCCGGCCAAGCCGAGCCCCTTGGCCGGTGCCGCGGGGGCGGCTGCCTCGGCAGCGGGTGCGGCCTCGGCGGCCGGCGCGGCGGCCTTCTTGGCGCCCGGACGCTTGGCGCCCCCGGCCAATCCGAGTCCGGTGACCGGAGCTGCGGCGGCCGCAGCGGCCGGCTTGTCGGCCTCCTCGACCTCGTCTTCGACGGCGGGAGCAGCCGCGACAGCGGCCGCTTCCTGCTCGGCCTCCAGCGTGGCACGGGCCTCGGCGCGTTCTGCGGAAGCCGCTGCGGCGGTGCCCTTTTCGGGCAGCGTGTACAGGCTGGTGTCCAGCGAGTTCAACAGCAGCTGCGCGACGTCGAGCACTTCGACCTTCTCGATGTCCCGGGCGGCGGCGACGTCGTCGACACCGTCGGTGATCATCACGCGGCAGAACGGGCAACCGGTCGCGATCGCGGAGGCGCCGGTGTCGATGGCTTCCTCGGTGCGCTCGGTGTTGACGCGCTTACCGATGTGCTCTTCCATCCACATCCGAGCACCACCGGCACCACAGCACAGGCCGCGGTCCGCGTGGCGGGGCATCTCGGTGAGCTTCGCGCCGGCAGCGCCGACCAGCTCACGCGGGGCCTCGTACTCCTTGTTGTGCCGGCCCAGGAAGCAGGGGTCGTGGTAGGTGACTTCCTGGTCGACCGAGGTCACCGGGATGAGTCGCTTGTCGCGGACCAGGCGGTTCAGCAGCTGGGTGTGGTGCACCACGGTGTAGTTGCTGCCCAGCTGCGGGTATTCGCGGTTGATCGTGTTGTAGCAGTGCGGGCAGGTGACGACGACCTTGCGGTCGACGGCTTCGACGCCCTCGAACAGCTCGTTGATGGTCTCGACGTTCTGCGCCGCGAGCTGCTGGAACAGGAACTCGTTACCGGCGCGACGGGCGGAGTCGCCGGTGCAGGTCTCTCCGGTGCCCAGCACCAGGTACTTCACGCCCGCGGTGGCGAGCAGTTCGGCGACCGCCTTGGTGGTCTTCTTGGCGCGGTCCTCGTAGGCGCCGGCGCAGCCGACCCAGAACAGGTACTCGAAACCGTCGAACGAGTCCACGTCCTCGCCGTAGACCGGGACGTCGAAGTCGACCTCGTCGATCCAGTTGGTGCGGTCCTTGGCGTTCTGGCCCCAGGGGTTGCCCTTGTTCTCCAGGTTCTTGAACAGCACGCCGAGCTCGCCGGGGAACTCGGATTCGACCATGACCTGGTAGCGGCGCATGTCCACGATGTGGTCGATGTGCTCGATATCGACCGGGCACTGCTCCACGCAGGCACCGCAGTTGGTGCAGGACCACAGCACGTCGGGATCGATGACGCCGCCCTGCTCAAGGGTGCCGACCAGCGGCCGGGTCGCCTGCAGCGGGGAATCGGCCGGGATGCGCTCGAAGCCGGACTCGGGCACGTGGTCGTGCGAATGCTTCTCGTCGTGCTTCTCGCCGCGGATCTCCTCGCCCAGACCACCCTCGGGGGTGTTCTCGAGCGGGCTCTCCTTGCCGTCGAGGAAGTACGGCGCCTTCGCGAACATGTGGTCGCGCAGGTTCATGATCACGAGCTTGGGGGACAGCGGCTTGCCGGTGTTCCAGGCCGGGCACTGCGACTGGCAGCGGCCGCACTCGGTGCAGGTGGTGAAGTCGAGGTAGCCCTTCCAGCTGAAGTCCTCGATCTTGCCGCGGCCGAACACCGCGTCCTCGGCGGGATCGTCGAAGTCGATCGGCTCGCCCTTGTGCTCCATGGGCAGCAGCGGGCCCAGGCCGTCGGGCAGGCGCTTGAAGGTGACGTTGATGGGGGCCAGGCCGATGTGCAGGTGCTTGGAGTGCAGCACGATCAGCAGGAACACCAGCATGACGCCGATGTGACCCATCAGGGCCAGGGTCTCGATCCACATGTTCGCGGTCGCGCCGAGCGGGGCCAGCAGCCAGGCCATGCCATCGGAGAGGAAGGCGCCGGACTGGTAGGGGAACTCCTCGCCGAGCACGTTGACCGCGGCACCGCGGAACAGCACGTAGGTGGCGATGACCAGGAAGATCATGAAGAGGATCTCCCACGCGCCGCCGGTGTGCGAGCCGTAGAAGCGGGAGTCACGGCCGATCTTCTTGGGCTCGCGGGTCAGACGGATGATCGCGAAGGTCAGGATGCCGAGCAGCACCATGAGGGCGAAGAAGTCCTGCAGGAATCCCAGGACGGCCCAGCGGCCGACGAACGGGATGTGGAACTCGGGGTCGAACAGCACGCCGAAGGCCTCGACGTACACCGAGCCGAGGACGAAGAAGCCCCACATGGTGAAGAAGTGCGCGATACCGGGGATCGACCATTTCAGGAGCTTCGACTGGGCGAAGACTTCCTTGTTCTGATTCAGGAAGCGCTTGACCAGATCGTTCTTCCGGCCGCGCTCGTCGCCCACTTTCTGGCCCGAGCTGATCAGCTTCGTAAGCCACAGCACGCGCTTGGCGGCGAACACCAAGACGACGGCGGTCATCAGCATTGCGAGGACCAACCTGCTCACTTCGAGCGTGTGCTGCACCGCGTGCCTCCCCGAGGTTTAAGTTACTAGCCGGTAACTTGAGTGTAGTTACTGACCGGTAACTTAGGCTATTTGCCTGCTCATAGTTACATCACCGTTTGTCATACCGCTAGCAAGGCTGACCTAACTCACTAGTTGGTCGCCTCGAGGGACGGGTGCCCGAGCTCAGGCCGGAGTGCCCAGAAGTGCGCGCAACATCGACAACATCTCCGAGCGGGACTCCGCTCCGAGGCGGCGCCGGATGCGTGCGACGTGATGTTCGACGGTCTTGGCCGAGATGAAAAGTTGGCTACCGATATCGCGGTAGGGCATACCGAGCAACAGCAATTCGGCGACCTCGCGTTCGCGGTCCGACAGTCGCGATGACGGCGCCGCGTCGGCACGCGGGACGGCTCCCGGCGGCCGCGCGGCGTCGGCGAAGGTCTCGCGCGCATCCGGACCGTCCGGGGCGTCGGGGGTGGTGGACTTCAGGTCCCGCGCGAGTTGCAGCATCACCCCGGACACCCGGGGATCAGGTGTCTGCAACGCGGCCTGACTGGCCAGCCGGGTCGCATCCCAGGTCAGCCCGAACTGTGCGAGCGCGCGGGCGGCCAGCGTCACGTCGTCGACGTCGACCTGGTTGGCGAGCACCCGCAGCCACGCCCGCCCGGCGGTGGCCAGCGCCCGCGCATAGGTGCTGTCGGCGGCCGCCGCGGTGAGGGCCTGACCGTGCGGGGCGACCGCGTCCGGTGAATTGGCCAGGATCCCGGCGTGCACCCCGGACCAGTGCAGCGGCACCGACCACAGCGGCGGCCGGCCCAGCGTGTCCAGCAGGTCCAGCGCGTCATCGAGGTGATGTTGCAGCCGGTCCACCAGGCGCAGCCGGGCGGCCGCGACCCACAGTTCGCCCAACGGCAGCAGCGAGAACAGGTCCATCGAATACTCGGCCAGCACCTCCATGGCGGCATACCAGTGCTGTTGCATGGCGCCGGTGTCACCGGCGCGCCGCGCGATCGCGGTGCGCAGCGCTGCCGACCAGAGCGCGTCGCGGCGGTGCAGGGCCGCCGGGTCGACCGCGGCGGCATCGGCGGCGGCCCGGTTGAGCTGGCCATCCAGCATCCGGGTCCAGCCCAGCAGCAGCCGGTGCCGGTGAGCGCTGAAGACCTCGCCGTGCCCGGGTTCGGCACCGGCGGCGCGCCCGATGATGCTGCGGGCGCGAACCGGATCGCCGCCGTGCAGCGCCGCCAGGGTGACCAGGGCGGCGGGGCTGTCCGGCGCGACCCAGGTGGACGACCACTCCGCGGTGATCGCCTGACTCAGCCGGCCGATGGCGGTCGGGAACGGCCGATCCAAGGTGTAGAGCAGTCCTTCGGCGAGGCTGCGGGCCGCGCGCGCGGTGGAAGTCGGCGGACCGCTGTCCTCGACATCGAGTGCGGCCCGGGCGGTGGCGATGTCACCGGTGGCGACCGAAACCACAACGCCCGCCGAACCGATGAACGCATCCGGGTACGGACCGAGCCAGCGGAACAGGTCGGCTGCCGCGGTGGCGCTGCCGTCATGCATGGACACACTCGCCGCGATCCGCACCGCCGCGGCACGCTGCGCGGGGTCGGCGGAGCCCAGTAGGTCGTCGGCCAGCCGCGCGGCGGTTGCACAGTCACCGGTCAGAGCCAGCGCATCGCCGAGTTCGGTGCTCAGCTGGGTCGAGCCGGCATCGGATGCCGCGCGGTACAGCCGCGCCGCCCGCGCGGGTTCGTCGCGGTGCCGCGCCGCCAACGAGGTCAACGCCTCGGCCAGTCGGCCGTCCCGCAGTCCGTGTTCTGCCAGTCCGAGCGCGAGATCGGCTGACAGCGTGGTCATGTCGAGCTGCGACTGCAGCAGCGCAATCTCGGTGTCATGGTGGCGCGCGGTGCCGACGATCTCGGCCACCGCCTGATGCAGGGTGCGCCGGAACGCTCGGTGCCGGCCCGGCTCCAGCAGCCCACTGGCCCGGGCGCGATCCACAAGTGCTTGGGCCGCAACGGCTTCCACCCGCAACGCGGCGGCGATATCGTCGGGCCCGAGACGCGGATCCAGTGAGCACAGCAGCAGGGTGTCGAGCACCGGTTGATCGAGGCGGCGCAATCGTTCCACGAGCGCGAACCGGGCAGCGTCGGCCGGTGCGTCGGCGCCCTCCGCGGCCGCGAGCAGGAACGGTATCCCCGCCGTCGCTGCCAGCACGGCGTCCAGCTGCTCGACATGGGCCAGCTCGGCGGGCGTGCGGGCACCCAGTATCACCGCGGGATTCTCCCGGGTCAGCGCCAGCGTCAGTGCACGCAGGGCGCCGTGGTGGGCCAGTGGTTCGGCGGCCACGACGACGGTGCGCCCCGGCTCGGCGGCCCGCTCGCACAGCAACGCGAGTTCGTCGTCGCCGAGCAGATGGGCGTCATCGACGATCAGGGCGCCGGGGCTGTCGTCCGCGGGCCGGCTCAGCACCGGCACGCCGGCCTCCCGCAAGGCGGTGCGTACCGTGCTGAGCAGTGTCGTCTTACCGGCGCCGATACCCCCGGAGATCAGCACCTTGACCGGCTCGGAGGGAGCCGCGATCAACGCCGCGATCGCACCGGAGTCCGAGCCCACGATGACTATCCGGCCGCGGCGGCGGGCTCCGCGGGCTCGGGCTCCGGTATGGGCTCCGGCTCGGGTTCGGGCTGCGGGGGCGGCACCACGGTGGTCGTCGTGACGGGCGGTGCAGTGGTCGTGGTGACCGGCTTCGTCGTCGTCGTGGTGGGCGGAGTCGTCGTGGTCGTCGTCGTGGTGGTGGTCGTGGTGGTGGTGGTGGTCGTCGTCGTGGTGGACGACGTGGTCGACGGGGTGGTGGTCGTCGTCGTGGTCGACGGCGGCGGTGGCGGCGGAATCTCGGAGGTCGTCACCAGACCGTCGTCACCGGTGACGGTCACGGTCTGGGGTTCGGTCACCACCGGCTCGCCGGGCTGCCCGGGCTCGGTGGAGAAACTCGTCGCGGTCTCGGTGACCGGACCACTCGGGCTGCTGGTCCCGGTCAGGGTGACGGCGAGGCCACCCACGGCCAGCAGGGCGGCCGCGGCGGCGGCGCCGAACAGCAGTGGCGGGCGCTTGTACCAGGGCAGCGGTTCGGGCTCGGCGGGGTAATCGTCCTCGCCGGGGGTGAACGCAATCGGCGGGCGGGCATCGGTAGGGGTTGGGGCGTAACCGGTTTCGTAATCAGGACCCTGGTAGGGGACCGGTTCACCGGTCGGTGCGTCCTCATCCTGGGACCACGCCAGGCCGCCGGGGGCCTCCGCGTCGGCGGCGGCTGCACCACCGGCCCAGCCCATCGTCGGGGCCATTCCGGTGGCTTCGGGATCCGGGACCGCCGCCGGGGCCAGGCCCGTCGCCGCGCCGGCCTCGGAGGCGAGATCGGCAACCAGGACCGCGCCGGCCGCCGCGAGGGTCGCGGCCTGCGGGGCGGTGACGACCGGAACCTGCAGGCGTTCGGAGAGCCGTTGCGTGACAAGCGGAATGGCGGCACCGCCACCGACGGTCGCGACCGCGCTCAACCGTCCGGGCGCAATGCCGCTCTGCTGCAACAGTTCTTCGACACCGGCCAACAGCCCGCCGAGCGGCGCATCGATGAGCTGGTCGAGCTCGGCGCGGGTGACCCGCACATCGGAGCTGTAGCCGGGAAGTTCGGCGGGCACCACGGTGGCGGTGTCGGCGGACAGGCGTTCCTTGGCCCGGCGGCATTCGTCGCGCAGCCGTCCCAGTGACCCGACGGCGGCGGTGCCTGCCGGGTCGGCGTCGCCGGCATCGGCGATACCGGCGATGACGTGGTTGAGCAGCGCCTGGTCGATCTGCTCACCGGAGAAATCGGCGTACCGCAGGGTCGCGCCGATCGGGGCGAGCTGAGCGCCGGCGTCGGCCAGCGTCACGCTGGTGCCGCTGCCACCGAGGTCGACGAGGGCGACGACACCCTGGGGCGGGAGGCTGGAACGCAGACCGGCCAGCGCGGCGACCGAATCCGGCACCACCGCCGCGGCGGCCAGTCCGGGCTTGTTGCGCAGGGCGGTCTGCAGGGCAGCCACCACCGAGGGCGCCCAGTGCGCGGGCAGCGCAATGGTGATGGGGTTGCCGCCGCCGACCGTGTGGGTCATGGCGTCGAGAGCTTCGGCGAGTACCTGATCGCCGCGGTGTGAGGACCCGTCGGAGGCCACCAGCGGTACCGGGTCACCGACGCGGTCCACAAAACCGCCGAGCACCAGGCCGGGTTGGCCCAGGTTGGGGTTCTCGCTGGGGACGCCGACCTCGGGCGCCCGGTCGCTGAACAGGGTCAGCACCGACCGGCGTGTGACCGGCGGCCGACCCTCGCGGGCCGCCACCAGATTGGTCATCCCGACGGACAATCCGAGCGAGTCGCTCATGCGACCTCCTTCTGCAAGCACTCACCTTAACGGCTGGCATACCCCATCAGCGGGAATCCCCCTAACGTGTCGGAACCCCTAACGGGCGATCCCCTAACGGGTGCACCTGATGGCTGGGTTCAGCACCGATCTCGGCGGGCCCATCCCTCGATAACATCGGTGCACAAGCTTCAGATGTAACTCCGGGAAGGATGGGGCGGGCACCAACTCATGGCCAACTCACTGCTCGACTTCGTGATGTCGCTGGTGCGGGACTCCGACGCTGCGGCACGCTACGCCGCGGATCCCGCCGCGGCCATCGCCGACGCCCACCTGTCTGATGTGACGAGTGCCGACGTCGACCAGTTGATCCCGGTCGTCGCCGAATCGCTGTCCTCGGCGGTACCCGGTGTCGATGCCACCAGCTGGGCCGGCACCCTTCCGGCCGTCGATTCCAACGTCTGGACCAGCGGCGCCGCCACCGCGGCCTTCGATGCCTTCGGTATCGACGATTCGGTGCCGGTGATCGCCGACGGGCTGGACAACCTACCCGTCCACGAGGTGCCGAGCATCACCGATGACGGTGTCGGGGTCGTCCAGGGCCTCGACGATGAGTACGCCGATGTCCCGGTGAACACCGTGGTCGAGGATCTCCCGCTGCACGACAACATCCTCGATCACGAGTGGAGCGCGGCACCGGACGCGGCCGGCTTCGACCTCTTCGACTGATCACGCTCGACCCGAGCCCGCCCAGCTGCGATTCCCCGCGGCAGGGCGGGCTTTTTCGTGTGCCCCCACGACCCCCTAATCCCCTAATGGGGGCGTCCCCCACACCCCGGTACGGGGGTGGTGGAGGAGGGGATTCGGCCCCGTTTCACGGGGGTCGCGGCGCCCATAACGTTGTCTTCAGTTCGCCGGACCACCCAGCGACAGGAACCACATACCTCCTGAGAAAGGCACTCCAATGACCACCATCATCGACTACATCCTCGACCTCTTCCGTAGCCCCGACCTGGCCGGTGCCTTCGTGAGCGATCCGGAGCAGGCCCTGCGTGACGCCGGCCTGCCGAACGTCACCGCCGCCCAGCTGTCGGCCGTCGCGGCCACCGCAGCCCCGGCCGGCGTCGCCCTCGGTGGCGGGGACCCGGTGCTCGGCCTGCAGCGCGCGGTCGCCGATCACCACAGCCTGGCCAACTCGTTCGCCCCGATGTACGCCCCGCAGCGGACCTTCGCCCCGGAGACCGACATCGCCAGCCACAACAAGACCAACGCGGAGTTCCTGAGCCCCGACCAGAGCTCCGGTGCCAACTCGCAGGTCGGCGGCTTCAACCTCGGCTTCGGTGACATCACCTTCGGCAACAAGACCTCCAACACCGCCACCGACGGCGGCGTCGTGGTCGACGGTGACAACGCGGGCACCGTCACCACCGGCAACGGCAACGTGGTCGGCGACGAGAACATCACCGGCGAGGACATCGTGGTCGGCGACGAGAACGTCACCGGTGATAGCAATGTGGTCGGCGACGACAACGTCACGGACAACACCAAGGTCGACGTCGAGACCGGCAACCACTCGCCGGTCATCATCGGCGACGAGAACGAGGTGGAGGACAACTCCCAGATCGCCGGGGACGACATCATCTCCGACAACGAGGGCCCGGTGCTCAACGACGTCGACACCAGCGGCGGCAACGGTGGCGGCTCGGTGGCCGGCGGCGGCCTGATTGGGGGCGGTCACTCCAGCGGCGGCGACGCCGGCAACGGTGGCGGCATCACCATCATCGACAACTCCGGCACCCTGGACGCCAGCGATGACGACAGCGTGACCACCACGGTGGTGGACACCGATATCGACAACTCGGTGGACAACTCCAACACTCTCGACGTGGACAACACCATCGAGACGAACGTCGACGCCGGACTGTTCTGATTTCCCGTCGCTACGCTCGCCCGGGAGCCCTGATCCCGGACCCGACAATCCGACTGGCGGGGACCGCTTCCTGGTCCCCGCCAGTCGGCGCGCCTACGGTTGACCCTCAGGAAGGGGCGAGATGACGCAATCCGCACGCCCGGTCAAGGTGATCGTCGAACTCATCGACCACACCACCAAGATCGCCGGTCTGTACGAACGCGCCGACCTGGCGGAACGGCTGCGCATCGCCAAGGAGCGGATCACCGATCCGCAGATCCGGGTGGTCATCGCCGGCCAGCTCAAGCAGGGCAAGAGCCAACTGCTCAACTCGCTGCTGAACATCCCGGTGGCCCGGGTCGGGGACGACGAGAGCACCGTGCTGGCCACCGTGGTCTTCTACGCCGAGACGCCGACCGCACGCCTGGTGGTGGTGACCCCCGAGGGCGACGATGCCGAATTCGTCGACATCGACATGTCGGAGCTGAAGAACGATCTGCGCCGGGCACCGGCCGCCGAGGGGCGCGAGGTGCTCCGGGTCGAGGTCGGCGTGCCCAGCCAGATGCTCAAGAACGGCCTGGCGTTCGTGGACACCCCCGGTGTCGGCGGGCACGGCCAGCCCCACCTGTCGGCGACGCTGGGTCTGCTGCCCGACGCCGATGCCATGCTGATGATCAGCGACACCAGCCAGGAATTCACCGAACCGGAAATGACCTTCATCCGGCAGGCCGTCGAAATCTGCCCGGTCGCAACAATTGTCGCCACCAAGACCGACCTGTACCCGCATTGGCGGGACGTCGTCGCCGCGAACGAGGCCCACCTGCGCCACGCCGCCGTGAGCACCCCGGTGATCCCAGCCAGTTCGGTGCTGCGCAGTCACGCCGTCACCCTCAATGACAAAGAGCTCAACGAGGAATCCAACTTCCCGGCCATCATCAAATTCCTGTCCGAAAAGGTGATGTCACGGGAGAACGATCGGATCCGTGACCATGTGCTCGGTGAGATCCGCGCCGCCGCAGAACATCTGACGCTCACCGTGCACAGTGAGCTGTCCGTGCTCAATGATCCGGCTGCCCGCGAACGGCTCACCGCGGACCTTGAGCGGCGCAAAGAAGAAGCCCAGGAAGCGTTGCAGCAGACCGCGCTGTGGCAGCAGACCCTCAACGACGGCATCGCCGACCTGACCGCCGATGTCGATCACGATCTGCGCAACCGCTTCCGCCATATCACCGCCCACACCGAGAAGGTGATCGACGGCTGCGATCCCACTCAGCACTGGGCCGAGATCGGCACCGAACTGGAGACCGCCGTGGCCACCGCGGTCGGGGACAACTTCGTCTGGGCCTACCAGCGTGCCGAGGCGCTGGCCGCCGAGGTCGCCCGGTTGTTCACCGAGGCGGGCCTCGACGTCGTCGAACTGCCCGAGGTCAGTGCCCGCGACATGGGCGCCGGTTTCGGGGAGTTCAAGTCGGTGGCCCGGCTGGAGGCCAAACCGATCAAGGCCGGCCACAAGGTGGTCACCGGCATGCGCGGCTCCTACGGCGGCATCCTGATGTTCGGCATGCTCACCTCGTTCGCCGGGCTGGGCATGTTCAATCCGTTGTCGCTGGGGGCGGGATTCCTGTTGGGCCGCAAGGCCTACAAGGAGGACATGGAGAACCGGATGCTGCGGGTACGCAACGAGGCGAAGACCAATGCGCGCCGATTCGTCGACGACATCTCCTTCATCGTGAACAAAGAATCCCGGGACCGGTTGCGCGCCGTGCAACGGCAACTGCGCGACCATTACCGCGGTATCGCCAACCAGACCAGCCGCTCACTCAACGAGTCGCTGCAGGCCACTCTCGCGTCGGCCAAGATGGAAGAGGACGAGCGCAACACCCGCATCAAGGAGCTGGAACGTCAGCTCAACATCCTCAAGCAGGTCGTCGACAACGTCGACAAGCTGGTAGCCCCCCGTTGATTCCCCGTCGCTTCGCTCGCCCCCTGTGTTTGTTCCCCCGTCGCTTCGCTCGCCCCCTCTAAGCTTGGCTCCGTCATGAGCACCAGCGATAACGTGCGCGCAATTCTCGGTGGCACGATTGCGGCCTACCGGGCCGACCCCGTGTACCGGCAGCGCCCCGATGTGCACGCCGAACTCGAACGGATCGAGCGCCGGCTGAACCAGCCGATGCGCATCGCGCTGGCCGGCACACTGAAAGCCGGCAAATCCACGCTCGTCAACGCACTGGTCGGCGAGGACATCGCCCCGACCGACGCCACCGAGGCCACCCGCATCGTCACCCGGTTCCGGCACGGGCCGTCCCCGAAGGTGACGGCCAATCACCGTGACGGCCGACGGTCCAACGTTCCGATCGCCCGCGCCGCCGGCGACCAGCAACGCAGCCTGACGTTCAGCTTCACCGGACTCGACCCCGAGGACGTCGAGGATCTCGACGTGGAATGGCCGGCCGCCGAACTGACCGACGCCACGATCATCGACACCCCGGGCACCTCGTCGCTGTCGCGCGACGTGTCGCAGCGGACGTTGCGGCTGCTGGTCCCCGAGGACGGGGTGCCGCGGGTGGACGCGGTGGTCTTCCTGCTGCGCACCCTCAATGCCGCCGACATCGCGCTGCTCAAACAGATCGGCGAACTCGTCGGTGGGTCCTCGGGTGCGCTCGGCGTGATCGGGGTGGCCTCCCGCGCCGACGAGATCGGTGCCGGTCGCATCGACGCCATGCTCTCGGCCCGTGATGTCGCTACCCGGTTCACCGCCGAGATGGACAAGACCGGCATCTGCCAGGCCGTGGTGCCGGTGTCAGGGCTGCTCGCGTTGACCGCGCGCACACTGCGCCAGAGCGAGTTCGTCGCGCTGGAGAAGTTGGCCGGGGTGCCGTCCGCGGAGCTGGCGAAGGCGATGCTGAGCGTGGACCGCTTCGTGCGGGAGGATGCCTCGCTGCCGGTCGACGCCGCGACCCGCGCCGCCCTGCTGGAGCGGTTCGGCATGTTCGGTATCCGGATCTCCATCGCCGTGCTCAGCGCCGGGATCAGCGATTCGGTGGCGCTGGCCGACGAACTGCTGGAACGCAGCGGCCTGATCGCGCTGCGCGACGTCATCGACCAGCAGTTCGCGCAGCGCTCCGACCTGCTCAAGGCGCATACCGCGCTGCTGTCGTTGCGTCGATTCGTCCAGATCAATCCGATCTTCGCGAGCCGGCAGATCCTCGCCGACATCGAACCGCTGCTCGCCGATGCGCACGCCTTCGAGGAGCTGCGCCTGTTGAGCCAATTGCGTTCCCGGCCAACCACCTTGACCGAGGACGAGATGTCCTCGCTGCGGCGCCTGATCGGTGGCTCGGGAACCGACGCGGCCAGCAGGCTGGGCCTGGGTCCCGACGCTCCCAACGATGGCCCCCGCGCGGCGTTCGCCGCCACCCAGCGATGGCGCCGTCGCGCCGATCACCCGCTCAACGATCCGTTCACCACCAGGGCGTGCCGGGCGGCGGTGCGCAGCGCCGAAGGGCTCGTCGCGGAGTTCCACGCGCGGGGTCGATGAGCGCTCGCGCGACGAGAAGACGACGACGCTAGGGCTGCGGGTACAGCGTCCGGGTCTCGTTCTGGCGGGCCCGGCGCCGGGTTGTGGTGGTCTCGTCCTCTTCGTCGTCATCGTCGTTCGCCCGCGAGCGCGGCGTGCGGGTCGGCCGCTCCGATGAGGATGAGGTCTCCGAGGAGGACGACGGCGCGGAGATGTCGGTGATATCGGTCGTCTCGGGTGGCCGGGTACTGGTGATCGTCGACGTCGTGGTCGACGATGAGTCGGTGCTGGACGAACTGTCCGAGAACGGCGTCACGTACTCCAGCGGTGCCGGCTCGGTGGTGCCGGCCTGGCGGACCACGAACATCGTCAACCACACGATCAGTGCGATGGCCGCGAGTGCGGCCACGCTGGCCGCCAGCAGGGTGGGCGTTCGCTCATGCCACTTGGGATCGCCCGTCACGGCCACCGATAGTAGCCCCGGATCAATCCAGCTGCCGGATGACCTCCGAGGAGAAGAACGCCAGGTGGTCGAGATCGGACATGTCCAGAACCTGCAGGTAGACCCGCTGGACGCCGGCCCGGGTGAAGGCGCCCAGCTTGTCCACGATCTCGTCGGCGGTGCCCGCGACCGGTGAGTTGCCGCGCATCTCATCGAGTTCCCGGCCGATCGCTGCGGCGCGGCGGGTGAGCTCGGATTCGCCGCTGCCCGCGCACAGCACGAAGCAGGCCGAGTAGATCAGCGAGTCCGGGGCGCGGCCGGCGGCGGCGACCGCGGTGGCGACCCGATCGTATTGCGCTGTCAGGTCTTCCAGCGAGGCGAACGGAATGTTGAACTCGTCGGCGAACTGCGCGGTCAGCGCGGGTGTCCGCTTGGGGCCGCCGCCGCCGATGATGATCGGCGGGTGCGGTGTCTGCGCAGGCTTGGGCAGCGCCGGGGAATCCTTGACGGTGTAATGCGTTCCCGCGTAGTCGAAGGTCTCGAAGACCGGGGTGTCCCACAGCCCGGTGAGGATGTGCAGCTGCTCGGTGAGCCGGTCGAAACGCTCACCCAACGGCGGGAACGGGATGGCGTACGCCGCGTGCTCGGCCTCGAACCAGCCGGCGCCGATACCGAGTTCGACTCGGCCGCCGCTCATTTCGTCGACCTGCGCGACGGCGATGGCCAACGGTCCCGGGTGCCGGAAGGTAGCGGAGGTGACCATGGTGCCCAACCGGATGGTGTTCGTCTCGCGCGCGATGCCGGCCAGCGTCACCCAGGAATCGGTCGGGCCGGGCAGGCCGTCACCGGCCATCGCCAGGTAGTGGTCGGACCGGAAGAAGGCGGAATATCCGAGCTGTTCGGCGGCTTGCGCGACGGCGAGCTGATCGGCGTAGCTCGCGCCCTGCTGGGGTTCGACGAAGACACGGAAGTCGAGGGAAGGCATGCGAGCAAGCCTAGTTGCTTCACCCGGGCAGGGCGGCGATCGCGACGGTGAACCCGGCCCGCTCGAACAGTTCTTGGGTGCAGCTCACCCCGGTGATCCGCTCGGCGAGTGTGAAACCGGCTGCGGTCAGGTCGGCGCCCAGATCCTGCAGGTCCCCGAGCACATGGGGTTCGGCGCCGAGCCGCTCGTCCGGGAACAGCAGATCGACATCAAGCAGTAACCGGCCGTCACGCCACCAGTGGAAGCGGCTGACCGAGTTGATGTTGCGGAAATGCGAGACGACGGTCCGGCCACCGGACAGCGGCTCCATGGCGGCTTCGGTGACGCCGAGATAGCCGTTGACCTCGGCGATCAACGACCAGCCGGGGCCGGCTTCGGTGACCGCGATGATCGCCTCGTCGGGCCGGTAGCCGGCATCCCAGCGCTCGACCGTGCGGGCCACGACGGCGTCGATACCGTCGGCGTGCGCGATGGTGCTCGCGCCGAGCGCCGCGAGGACCGCGTCGGGTTCGATGCCGCTGAGCAGTGTGACGCAGTGACCCTCATCGGTCCAGGACCCGTCGGCCATCACAGACCGCGGCGGCTGCCCTGTACCGCGGCGATGGCGTCGGCGTCCCCGTCGAAGCTGACCCGGGCCGGCTCGCGTCCGGCGGAGAACAACAACAACTCACCGGGATCGCCGGTGACTGTCACCGGCGCACCCTTGCCCGCGGTGGCCAGCACCTTGCCCTCTCGCGTGGTCAGCGATACCCGGGCCGGGGACTTCGACAGCGTCATCCGCGCGAACATGCCGACCTGGTTGCTCAGCGCGTCCGTCGTCTCTTCGTCGAGAATCCTTGGTTCCCAGCTGGTTCCGGCACGGCGGACATCCTCGTTGTGGATGAACATCTCGCTGACGTTTGCGAATCGGTCGATCAGGATGAAGGGGGAGTAGAGCGGCGGGCCGGCCGCGACCTGGGCGAGCAGTTCGGGCCAGTCGGTGGACGCTGTCACCTGCTCCTGCACGCGGGCGGTGTAACCGGCCAGCTTGGGCACCAGGATTCCGGGCGCGGCGTCCAGGCGCCGTTCGCGGACCACCAGATGCGCGGCCAGGTCACGGGCGTTCCAGCCCTCGCAGAGGGTGGGTGCGTCGGGTCCGGCGGCCCGCATGGTGTCCACCAACGCCGCACGTTCCTTGCGGGCAACAGTCATCAGTACGTCTCCACACCTTCGATTCGGACCAACATGCCATGCCCGGTCCCGTCGTTGGTGAAACGCGTGCCGGCCTCCGTGGCCTCGATGGTCCAGCCCAGCGCGGTGTAGGTGCGGTAATCCAGCGGCACCGTCGGGATGTCGCCGAGGTTCCCGGACACCCAGGTGACGGCGCCGTCGGCGTTGAGGTTCACGCCGTTGGCCGGAAACCCGTCGATGCTCGGTGACTTCTCGAATTCGGCCTCGCAGCTGACTGCTTCGACGTTGAGCTGGCAGCGGGTGAGCCCCGATTTCGTCTCGAGATAGACGTAACCGTTCTGCGGTGCGAGGGCCTCGGGACCGGCCGGCACCGGGGTGGCCGATGTGGGCGGCGCAGGTGGCGTCGTGGAGGTGGTGCGGCTGGGCCGCGTCGTCGGGAAGTCGGGTTCGGTACCCGAGGGCGCCGAACCGACTGGGTTTCCGTCTGTGCTGTCGCTGCATCCGGCGAGCACCAGGGTGAGCGCGATGGCGCCGGTCCCGATGCACGCCGCTGCCCGTATCGCCCTGCCTGCCACGAGTTCGAGGCTACCGGGCAGATCGCCGATCATCGGGGCAGCACACCGTGCTTCCGGCTACTGGTGCAGCGCGATGCGCAGCGCGTCGGGCAGCGCCTGGTGGCCCGGCTCGTTGCCGAAGTTCTCGATGAGCACCACCTGGAGTTCGCCGACCACCCCGCCGAGGACGGCACCGACCGCGATCATGGTCGGCTCGTCGTCCTTGAAGACCGGCCGCAGGATGGACTCGTACTCCTCGTTGCTGAGCTGGCTCATCTTGTCGATGATGGTGTTCTCCAGGTCGAGTACGTTCATCGCGTAATCCTGGGCCTCCAGCAGCGTGGTCGGCAGCTGCGCCAGCACCATCTGGACCATATTGTCCTTCAGTGCGTTGTACCGCTGGGTGCCGACGGCCAGCTTGACCAAGGGGGCGGCCATCCCGGTCTGCGCATCGATGGCCGCGCTGACTTCCTTGCCGACGAGACTGAACAGTTTGTCCGCGCCCGGGCCGCGCAGCACGCCGTCGAACAGGATCTCGGGGGAGAACAGGTCCTCGGCCAGAATCCTGGCGTAGTCGCGGGTGACCTTGTCCCGCTGCGCGTGCAGCAGACCTTGGAACGGGATGAAGCCGAGATACTTCTTCGGTTCGATGGGTCGGAACAACATGTTCAAGGCGATGTAGTCGCTGATGAAGCCGACGCCGAAACCGAAGGCCGGCATGATCCACGGATTCTGGAACAACGCCCAGGCGAACATCTGCACGACGCCGATGACGAGCCCGAAATAGATGCCGCTGCGCCGGACGAACGCCATCGCGTCATCGCCCATACCGCGCATCAGCTTGTTCAGCTTGTCCTTGTTGCGGACCAGGGTGGTGACGGCCAGGTACTGGATGTCGACGAATCGGGGGAGATCGGAGCGCATCTCGTTCATCAGCGATTCCACGACGCGCGGTGTCTCATCGTGGATGCGCTTCTGGATGGCGCGCCGGCCGGCTTCGGGCAGCGAGTCCCACAGGCCGGGCCGGATCTGTTCGGCGACCTCGCGGGAGATCTCGTCGATGGCTTCGGTCAGCGGTTCGCGCAGCGCCTCGACGGCTTCCTTGGCGTCGACGCGGTCGAGCAGTTCCTCGGGTTTGAGCAGGTTCTGGGTGAGCAGTTCGATGGTCTTGGAGCCCACCTTGCCGGCCCGGCGCGGCACGATGCCCTGCCAGCCGAACGGGCCGATCCCCTTGAATTCCATTGGGCGGTAGAGCATCTCCACCGCGACGATCTTGGTGCTCCACCCGACGAAGGCCGCCACGAACGGCATGGACAGGTAGATGAACCAGTTGGCGCCGAAATCGGCCTGAATCTCCTGCCAGGACTGGATGGCGAGGACCGTCTGGCTACTCATTGGCGACTGCGGCCGCCCACAGCCCCTGGCCCAGCCCCGACAGGCGCAACGACAACTTCTCCGTCCGGGCGATCAACGGCCCGCGCGATGCGCTCTTGACCGCCTTCAGCACCATCGGCTCCGCCATCAACACCTCATAGTCCGCTTTTCGGGACGGGTCCTCGGGACCGGTCTCAACCAGACCAAGGGATAGCAGATGATCGACGTACTGCGGGACCATATGGGGAAGTGCGACGTTTGCGGTGCGCCCAATGAGGCACGCGTTCTGCAGCACGACCTGGTTGCGCGACCGGCTGTGCACGTTGACCAGCGGTGAGGACGTGCCGTCCGACAACGCGCCGACGATGCGAGCTTCATCGGCGACGAGCTGGTCGAGTAGCCGGTGATAGAGCTCCTGCTGGCTGCCGCTGGTGCTCTGGTCCAGGGCGCGATCCAGCAGCCGGCCCAGCTTGGTGTGCAGCGAGTCGGTCGCCGACGGCGCATCCTCTGCGGACTTCAACGGCCGCGGCGCGGCGTCCAGGGCTTCCAACCGGTTCTTCACCAAGGTGGCGAGCTGCTCCTCGGTCCAGCTGGCGAGTTTGAGGCCGGTCTTGGCGGCGTCGATCGCGCGATCCGTGATCCCCAGCGGGTCGAACCATTTCGGCACCACCGGTTGCTGCTTGGGGGTGCGGATGGCGATGGCGATGTCACCGAGCGGGGTGGCGAAACGGAACCCGCGGCGGTTGAAGCCGTTGCGCTTGACCGGTGTCTTGTCGGTGACGGTGGCCTCGACAGGTTCCTCGGCCTCGGGGGTTTCGACGGTCTCGGCCGGGCTGTCGATGACATCCTCGATCGGGACGTCTACGGGGACCTCGGCCGGGCCGTGATGACGACTTTGCTCTGACACCTGTGATCGACCCCTATGTGCGCGACGGGTGAGCGGCTCTGCGGTCCACTCTGACCGGATAAGGCACGTTACCGGCTAGAGCGACGGCGGCGGGTCGGTGCCCTCGGTCGCGGACCGGACCTGGGTGCACAGCAGCGTGCTCAGCGGCACCGCGAACAGCAACAGGGCCAGCGTCGTGTCGTCGGGTGAGAAGTCCTGATAGACGGTGACGATGCCGGCCGCCGCCGCGACCAGAAGCAATTGCGCCGATACCGCGAGCACGACTCCGGTGTGCGCCGCTCCGGAATCCGGCGGCATGGCCCACAGCAGCGCGAACAGCGCGGCCGTCACCGCGATGACCGGCGTCAGCGGCACCGCGAGGACGCTCGGGATCCACGCGGTGCCGACGACGATGAGCAGCGGGATCAGCACCAGTCGATTCACCAGCTCGGACGGGATGGGCGTGGGCCGGCCCACGAGGCCGAGAATGGTTGCCGCACATCCGATCACGACGAGGCAGGTGACGACCTGGGTGGGCTTGGCCCAGAACGCGACGGGTACGGTCACGCCCAACTGGCCCAACGTGATGTTCACGTAGACGGGTAGGAGATACAGCAGACCCACCCGGGCGACGAGCTGTCCGACCGTGCCGTTGCGGCTTCGGCGCACGGCGACGGGCACCAAGGTGAACAGCGCCAGCCACATGATGGCGAGCTCCAGACCCGCCGGCGGCGCGATGCTGGCCTCGGTGGGGCCGGTGATCGCATTGGCGACCAGGTTCACGATGATCACCACCGCGATGACGATCTGGCCGGCCAGCGCACTGATCCCGACAGCCAGCGTGGTGCGCACATCGCCGCGGGGCAGCAGGGCCGACCGGAACGATCGGCGCGTGCCGTAGGCAATGGCAAGGGCGACCAGGATCGCGTGCGGCCAGGTGCCCGGACCGCCGGGGGTCCAGTAGTTCTCCTTGAAACCCGAGGAGATGCCGCCCACTTCGGTGATCTCGAGGACGACGATGATCACGGCCACCGTGCACAGCAGCGCGGTGTACTTCCAGCCCTGCCGGTGCCGCGACACGCTGTGCGCGATGGCCGACCGGGAATGTGCGGCCAGCGCGACACCGCCGGTGGCCATCGCTGCCACGAATGCCAGCGCGATCGCCGGGACGTAGGTCTGGGCCCCGATGTCATCGAGCAGCAGGTAGAGGAGGTCGTTCGGGTCCGCGGGTGGCGCAGCGTGCAGCGCCTGGCCGAACCGGATGTTGGCCCAGATGCTCGGGATCCACGGCGCGGCAACCAGGCAGGTCAGCAGGAGGCTCAGCCAGGGACCGGTCGGTCGCCGACGGATATGGAGCTGGGCGATCACCAGCGTCGCGGCCACCAGCCACGCCGCGAGCGCCGGGAATACCTGCCAGGCCCGGTCGGCGGTCAGGATCAGGATCGGCAGGAGTGGGGTCGCGATACCCGCGCACCAGGCCAGCAGCGCATGATGCCGGGGCGCATCCGGAGCTGTGGCGGTGTAGACGTAGCCGACCACCGCGACACCGGAGCCCACCGCCAGACCGCACAGCAGCGGCCAGATCGGTGAGTACTTGAAGACCAGCTCGCCGCCGAAAAGTGAATGCTCCTCGGGTGCAAAGAAGCCGGGGATGAAGCCGAAGGCGAGCATCACCGCCGCGCCCACCCAGGTGGTCACCGCCAGGGCGAGCAGGGACGCAGGAAGAGCGCGGGGCCTCAGATGGGTGGGCCGGCGGCGGGCTTCCTGCCAGAGCGGGGACAAAGCGTGTTGTACGGCCGACCGTCGGCCAGATTCAGGTTGCACAGCAGAACTATGGCCGAAGGCGCTTGCAATCGACTTGGGATCGGTAGCCGCCGATATGCCGTCTCATTCATGTCATGAACATGTGGAAGTTGTCGCTGCCCGTCATCGCGGCCGCACTGCTCGCGGGTTGCACGTCGGAGCCCGTCACGCCGGCCGCCGAGTCCGATACCTCGCCGGTCCCGACCAGTGCACCGGCTCAAACCACCACGGTGGTCGCGACCCCGCCGGTCACCGTGACCGTCACCGCGCCGCCGTCACCGGTCGCCTCGGAGCCGGGAGTGCCCACGCCCTGCGCGGATACCGATTTGGTGGTGTCGAACAAACCGCTGGAATCGCAGGGCTCGGAGTACCTGCTGGTGTTGCTGTTCGAGAACGTGACCAACAAGGCGTGCACACTGCAGGGCTACCCGGGCGCGGACATCGTCGACGTGGACCTGCCGATCGTGCACGTCGAGCGCCGCCACCAGAACGCCGCGCCCCTGCTGACCCTGGCGCCCGGCGACATCGCCACCGCTGATCTGCAGGCCAGCGACGTGAACCGGGAGACCGAAAGCCCGTGCGGGAAGTGGGGACTGGTCGTCATCATCGCCCCCAACACCTTCCAGTCGCGGCACCTGGACGTCGGGATGCCGATGTGCAGTGCGCTGATCAGTTCGGTGACCTGAGGCGAGGTATGGTAGTGACCAGACAACAGATTGTGGTCACTACGAAAGGGCCTCGTGATGCCCCGTCCGCTGATCCCCGATCGGCGAGAACGTCTGCTGACCGCGGCGCGCGCACTCGCGCTCGACAAGGGGTGGACGACTACCACCGTCGCCGAAATTGCTGCCCGGGCCGGCATCGGCAAAGGCGCTGTCTACCTTGAGTTCCCGGACAAGTCCGCGATCCTGGCGGCCGTGCTGAACCGCAGCATGCGCGCCATGACAGTCGACGTCCATCGACGGGTGCTCGACGCGGGCGAGGTGATCGACCTGCCCATGATCTACCGGTTCGGTGTGGAGGCGCTGCTCGCCGAACCCTTGATGCGCGCCCTGTATCTCGGCGACGAGGCCATCCTCGGCGATCATGTCCGCGCCGTTTCCGACGGCCGGTACCAGCAGCGGTTCGACTGGCTCGCCGACTACATCGTCGCCCTGCAACGCATCGGGGTGATCGACGCGGAGATGGCGATCGAACCGCTGGTGCGCATGTTGAGTGTCTTCACCGTCGGGCTGCTGCAGGCGCCGGGCATCGTGGACGTCGGCGGCGACGACCAGCTCCGCGACACCGTCGGGCTGTTCGCCGATCTGGTCGGGCGGGGACTGGCGACCGGTCTGCCCGTCGATCCCGCGGCAGCCCGGCGGGCGCAACTGATTCTGCTGGAACGGCTCGATGCCCAGCTGCATCAGTTGGACGCGCCCTGATGTCCGCGGTGTTCGAATCCCATACCGATCTGACGGTCTGTGGAGGGCCCGTGCGGCTGTACCGTGCGGGCCGGTCCGGACCACCCCTGCTGTTGTTGCACGGTGCGATGCTCGACACCGGCCAGGGCGTGTGGCACGACGTGGTCCCGGACTTGGCGCGCGACCACCGCGTCCACATCATCGATCTGCCCCGGCACGGCGGCAGCAGGCCCTGGGCCGGCACACTCGACGACGCCTTCTACCGCCGGTTCATCGCGGAGCTGCTCGATGAGATCGGGCTGGCGCGGGCCGCACTGATCGGACTGTCGATGGGTGGCGGTGTGGCAGTCGGATTCGCGCTGGAGCACCCGGACCGGGTGAGCGCGCTGGTGTCGATCGGCCCCGGGGGGATCGGCGCCAAGCGGCCCCATCAATTCCTCACCTGGGCGACGATGCACACACCCGGTCTGCTGAGGCTGTGCAGCTGGATTCTGGCCCGGTATCCCGGCTACGTCCGGTCATCCATGGCGGCTAACTTGACGGCCGGTGCCGATACCCCGGGATTCGAGCGCATCATCGTCCAGGCTGTCACCGAGGCCCGGGCGAAGAACCGCCACCGAGAGAAAGCGCTGGACGACTGGCAGATCGAGGCATACGGCCCCCGCGCGATGCGCCTCGACCTGACACCCGCGCTGCACACGCTGACCGTCCCGATCTTGTGGATGCGCGGCGGTCGAGACCCGTTGGTCGCCGCGGCCGACCTTGCTGCCGCCCACGCGCAGACGCCTGGTTCGAGGTTTGTCACCGTCGCGGACGCCGGCCACATCGTGACCTATGACCGTCCCGACGAGTTCGTTGCCGTGGTCCGGAACTTCCTCGCCGAGGTGCTTTAGGCAGACCTGAGTAGTGCACTACTCAGGTCTGCGGCGCCGGGCGCGAGGAGCATCGGCCCCAGTGGACTCGGCAACGGCGGCGGGGGTCGATCATGAGCATTGGCAAGCACTTCGGGGCGCTGGCAGTCACGGCGCTGGTGATGACGGCGGCGGCCGCTCCGATACCGCAGCCGCCGGCGGTGAAGCTGGCTGCGGAGTCGACAGTTCTCACGGTGTGCGGCGTCACCTGCCCGACATGGCTCCCCGCCGACATCGAACGCATCATGGATCAGTTCGTCACGCCCACCCATCCGCTGCTACCCGGTGACACCGTGACAACGGTCGCGGTGACTGCGCCGGGGGAGCTCTGGCCCCTCACCGGACTCGCGCGCCTCGTCTTGCTCGCCCTCGCGGATCCGAGGTTGGGCGGACTCGGTGGCGGTGCGTGGCCGGATGTGCCGCTGTGGAAACTATCCGGACTGTTCGACCTCACCGCCAACCGATCGGTGCAGGTGGGGGCGGCTGCTCTGCAAGACGCGATGGCCGCGAACCCCAGCGAGCATCAGGTGATCTATGGCTACTCGCAGGGCGCAGGCGTCGCGAATGTGGTGAAGCGCAGGCTGGCCGCGCAGTACCCCGGACCCGGTGCCCCCGATATCGACTTCGTGCTTGGTGGCGATCCGAATCTGCCCAACGGCGGCTTGATGTCCCGGTTCCCGGGGCTCTACATACCGCTCCTCGATTTCTCGTTCAACGGCGCCGCGAAATCCGACACCGAGTTCGACACGGTCGAGATCAACGGCCAGTACGACGGGTTCGTCGATTTCCCCTTGTATCCGCTCAATCTCCTCGCCACCGTGAATGCGATCCTGGGTATCGCCTACGTGCACGGATGGCCGTTCGACCCCAGCCTGCCCGCCGACGATCCCACGAAATCGCCTGCGTACCAAGGAGTTCACGGCGACACCAGCTACTACTTCTTCGAGTCGCAGAACCTGCCGTTGTTCGCACCGCTGCGCACGCTCGGAGTGCCCGAGGCCCTGATCGACGTGGTCGAGCCGTTCTTCCGGGTGCTCGTGGAACTGGGCTACGACCGCAGTATCCCGGCGTGGGAGCCGACGCCGGCGCGATTGATCCCCCGGTTGGATCCGGCGAAGGTACTGATCGATCTGCTGAACGCGGTCGGCGAGGGCATCAACAACGCAGCGGCCATCGTCGGCTTACCGCCGCTGGTGCGCACTCCTGAACCTGCCGCCGCAACCATCACGACCACGATCACCGAGACCAAGAAGTCGGAGCCGTTTGAGCTGACGACCTCGAAGCGCGACGGCGACACACCCGATGGTTCGGTGATCGACACTCCCGGAAGCAGCGCACTCGACTCGTCCGCCGACCCGACCCTCGATCCTTCATCGACGCCGGACCCCGAGCCCGAGTCGCGCGAAGCCTTCGAGGACGAGCTGGAAGCCTCCGACCCGTCCGGCAACGATGACAGCCACCAGCTGAGCAACGGCGCGACAGATGACAACGCGACGGGTGGGAGTGGTGCCGGCGGCACCCAGGACTTCGGCGATACCGGTGTGACCGAGGACACGGAGCAGGGTGGTGACACCGAGGAATCTGGCGACACCGAGGAATCCGGCGACACCGAAGCCGGTTCAACCGGCACCGACAGGCAACCGAACGACGAGTGAGACCGACGTTTCTGCTGTTCGGGAGCCTCCGCGGCCGCAGAAACGTCGGTTTCGGCGTGGCGGGAACAAATCCGTGCGGCACCCCGTTGACCATTTCGACAACTTGAGTGACACAGGCTCAACTCTGGCTTGACAGGCAACCGCCTCCAGGTGCAGGCTTGAGCGAGGTTCACTCAGATCCGAAGAAAAGCTAATCAGGAGGCAACAACTATGGCTCGTGCGGTCGGTATCGACCTCGGGACCACCAACTCCGTCGTCGCAGTGCTGGAAGGTGGCGACCCCGTCGTCGTCGCCAACTCAGAGGGCTCCCGGACCACTCCGTCGGTTGTCGCGTTCGCGCGCAACGGCGAGGTGCTGGTCGGCCAGCCCGCCAAGAACCAGGCGGTGACCAACGTCGACCGGACCATCCGTTCGGTCAAGCGTCATATCGGCACCGACTGGACCGTTGCGATCGACGGCAAGGACTACAACCCCCAAGAGATCAGCGCGCGCATCCTGCAGAAGCTGAAGCGCGACGCCGAGGCCTACCTGGGTGAGGACATCGCCGACGCCGTCATCACGGTGCCCGCGTACTTCAACGACGCCCAGCGCCAGGCCACCAAGGAAGCCGGTCAGATCGCCGGCCTCAACGTCCTGCGCATCGTGAACGAGCCCACCGCGGCCGCCCTGGCCTACGGCCTGGACAAGGGCGAGAAGGAACAGACCATCCTGGTCTTCGACCTCGGTGGCGGCACCTTCGACGTGTCCCTGCTGGAAATCGGCGACGGTGTCGTCGAGGTCCGTGCCACCTCCGGTGACAACCACCTCGGTGGCGACGACTGGGATGACCGGATCGTCGAATGGCTCGTCGACAAGTTCAAGAGCACCAGCGGCATCGACCTGACCAAGGACAAGATGGCCATGCAGCGGCTTCGTGAAGCCGCCGAGAAGGCCAAGATCGAGCTGAGCTCCGGACAGAGCACCTCGATCAACCTGCCCTACATCACCGTCGACGCGGACAAGAACCCGCTGTTCCTCGATGAGCAGCTGACCCGCGCGGAGTTCCAGCGCATCACCCAGGATCTGCTGGACCGCACCCGTGCGCCGTTCCAGCAGGTGATCAAGGATGCCGGCATCTCCGTCGGCGAGATCGACCACGTCGTGCTGGTGGGTGGTTCCACCCGTATGCCCGCCGTCACCGATCTGGTCAAGGAACTGACCGGCGGCAAGGAGCCCAACAAGGGCGTCAACCCCGATGAGGTTGTCGCCGCGGGTGCCGCGCTGCAGGCCGGTGTGCTCAAGGGCGAGGTGAAAGACGTTCTGCTGCTTGACGTCACCCCGCTGTCCCTCGGTATCGAAACCAAGGGTGGCGTGATGACCAAGCTGATCGAGCGCAACACCACCATCCCGACCAAGCGCAGCGAGACCTTCACCACGGCCGATGACAATCAGCCCTCGGTGCAGATCCAGGTGTTCCAGGGTGAGCGCGAAATCGCTTCGCACAACAAGCTGCTCGGCTCCTTCGAGCTGACCGGCATCCCGCCGGCCCCCCGCGGCGTGCCGCAGATCGAGGTCACCTTCGACATCGACGCCAACGGCATCGTGCACGTCACCGCCAAGGACAAGGGCACCGGCAAGGAGAACACGATCAAGATCCAGGAGGGCTCCGGCCTCTCCAAGGAGGAGATCGACCGGATGATCAAGGACGCCGAGGCGCACGCCGACGAGGACCGTCAGCGCCGCGAAGAGGCCGACGTCCGCAACCAGGCCGAGTCGCTGGTCTACCAGACGGAGAAGATCGTCAAGGAGCAGCGCGAGGTCGAAGGCGGATCGAAGGTTCCCGCCGAAACCTTGGACAAGGTCGATTCCGCAGTCGCCGAGGCCAAGACGGCCCTGGCAGGCACCGATATCGCGGCCATCAAGACCGCGATGGAGAAGCTGGGCGTCGAAGCCCAGGCCGTCGGCCAGGCGCTCTACGAGGCCACTCAGGCCGAGCAGGGTGCTGATGGCGCAGACGGTTCGGCCGCCGCCGACGACAATGTCGTCGACGCCGAGGTCGTCGAGGACGAGGACAACCGGGAGAACAAGTGAGCCAGGGCGATTCGCACGAAGAGCCGGTGACCATCACCGACAAACGGCGCATCGATCCGGAGACCGGCGAGGCTCGTGACCCGGCGTCCGCCCCCAGTGGGGCGGCGCCGGGTGCGGACCCCGCCCCGTCCGAGGAAGGCGACAAGGTCGCCGAGCTCACCGCCGATCTGCAACGGGTACAGGCCGATTTCGCCAACTACCGCAAGCGGGCCCTGCGCGATCAGCAGGTCACCGGCGAGCGCGCGAAGGCGGCGGTCATCACCCAACTGCTCGGCGTGCTCGACGATCTCGATCGCGCCCGCAGCCACGGTGATCTGGAGTCCGGACCCCTCAAGGCGGTGTCGGAGAAGCTCGTCACCACCCTGGAAGGTCTCGGCCTGACCAGCTTCGGCGCCGAGGGCGAGGATTTCGACCCCTCGCTGCACGAGGCCGTCCAGCACGAAGGCGACGGATCGTCGCCGGTGGTGGGCACGGTCATGCGCCGCGGCTACAAGGTGGGCGACCAGGTGGTCCGCCACGCCATGGTTGGTGTGGTCGACACGGTCGAGAATGCCGACGTGAACAGTGAACAACCCGCAGAATCAGAAGACTGACCCGGTGAGGAGGTGACGCATGGCTCAGCGTGAATGGGTCGAGAAGGACTTCTACAAAGAGCTCGGCGTCACCTCTGATGCCGGCAAAGACGAGATCAAGCGCGCCGCGCGCAAGATCCTCGCCGAGAACCACCCGGACCGGAATCCGGGCAACTCCGCGGCGGAGGAGCGCTACAAAGCCGCCTCCGAAGCCAAAGAGGTGCTGACCGACGACGCCAAGCGCAAGGAGTACGACGAGACGCGGCGCCTGTTCGCCAACGGGGGCTTCGGCCGCCGCGGGCCCACAGCAGGTGGCAACTTCGGCGGATTCTCCAGCGAGGGAGCCGAATTCAACCTCGGTGACCTGTTCGATCAGGCGGGTCAGTCCGGCGGCGCCAATATCGGCGACCTGTTCGGTGGCCTGTTCGGCCGCGGCGCCCAACAGCCGCGTCCGAGCCGTCCGCGGCGAGGCAACGACCTGGAGACCGAAACGGAACTGTCGTTCCTGGAGGCCACCAAGGGCGTGGCGATGCCGCTGCGGCTGACCAGCCCGGCACCGTGCACCAACTGCCACGGCAGCGGTGCGCGGCCGGGCACCAGCCCAAAGGTGTGCCCGAGCTGTAACGGCGCGGGTGTCATCAACCGCAACCAGGGCGCGTTCGGGTTCTCCGAGCCGTGCACCGAATGCCGGGGCAGCGGCTCGATCATCGAGCACCCGTGCGATGAGTGCCATGGCACCGGTGTCACGACCAGGACCCGCACCATCAACGTGCGGATCCCACCGGGCGTCGAGGACGGTCAGCGGATCAGGCTGGCCGGCCAGGGCGAGGCCGGGCTGCGGGGTGCCCCCTCGGGGGACCTGTATGTCACGGTGCACGTCCGCGCCGACAAGGTGTTCGGTCGTGACGGCGACGACCTGACCGTCACCGTTCCGGTGAGCTTCCACGAGTTGGCATTGGGCGCAACGCTTTCGGTGCCGACCCTGGAGGGCAAGGTCGGGGTGCGGGTGCCCAAGGGCACATCGGACGGTCGTATCCTGCGCGTGCGTGGGCGCGGTGTGCCCAAGCGTTCGGGTGGTCACGGAGACCTGCTCGTCACGGTGAAGGTGGCAGTGCCGCCGAACCTGGAAGGGGAGGCCGCCGAGGCGCTCGAGGCATACGCGAAAGCCGAACGGGCCAGCGGGTTCGACCCGCGTGCCGGCTGGGCAGGAAACCTCTCGTGAGCCGCAGCGACGACGCCCGGACGTTCCTGATCTCGGTGGCCGCCGAGCTTGCCGGTATGCATGCGCAGACCCTGCGCACCTATGACCGGCTCGGCCTGGTCAGCCCGCAGCGCAGCTCTGGAGGAGGTCGGCGTTACTCGCAGCATGACGTCGACCTGCTCCGCGAGGTGCAGCGGCTGTCCCAGGACGAGGGCGTCAACCTCGCTGGTATCAAACGAATCATCGAGCTGACGAACCAGGTCGAGGCGCTCCAGAACCGCGTCGTCGAACTGGCCACGGAGGTCGAGCAGTTGCGCAAGCCCAGCACCGCCCTGGTGCTGTGGCAGCCCGGAGCGCGCCGCGCCCGTTAGACCACCCGGATGCTGAATTGCGTGGTCACCGGTTCACCCGCGGCCACCCGGTAGCCACCGCGGCGCAGCGCGTCCGTGGGAGCGGTCATCGGCTCGATCGCCACCAGTGCGTCACCGGCGGGTGCGAACAGTTGCGCTGCCGGATAGCCCCGCTCGAAGGTGACCTCGATCCGGCGGTCACCGCCCGCTATCGCGAACACCGACCCCTGGGCCACGTCGTCGAAGCCGTCATCGAGCACCCGGTCGGCCAGCGGCGCCGACTCCGCGGCCCACGGCTCGTGCGCGCCGGTCGGGAGGCCGCGGTCGTCGACCGGTAGGTGGCGCATCGCGGGAGTGCTCAATTCCCACTCGTCGCGCGGCGCATCCGGAATCGTGAAGTACGGGTGATACCCGAAACACAGCGGAACCCGACCGTCACCCGGCTCGACGGTGGTGGCGATGGTCAGCGTCCGGTCGGCCAGCGTGATCCGCTGCGTCAGCAGGTGCGGGAACGGGAACGCCGCCAGCAGTTCGGGTGTGCGGTAATCCAGCGTGGCGACAACGGTATTGGTGGAAAGCTCACTGATCTGCCAGCCCGGATGGGCGGCCAGCACTCCGTGCATCGGTGCGCCGTGCGGATCGGTACGCACCCCCGGTGCAGCCGCCAGATCGACGCTCTTCCCGTCCACCGCGTAGTCGGTACCGCTGAGCCGGTTGGCCCACGGGTAGAGGATGGGGATACCCATCGTCTTCCCGTCGGTGACGTAGGCCTCGAGGCCGCGTCGCTGGCCGAGGAACTCGACGCCGTCATCGGCCAGCGAGGTACCGATCATGCCCGCGCCGGGCACGAACGCGGCCGTCAGCGCCGACGATGGGTCCCGCAGGGTGATGCGCTCGAGTTCGGCCATGACGGAATTCTGTCACGCCAGCGGGTCGTGCTGGATCCGCTCGGGCGGTGCGCCTTTCGCGATCAGTGCGGCCTTGGTCGCGGTCACCATGTCCGGACCGCCGCAGATCAGGATCTGGCGGTCACCCCAGCTGCCGTAGCTCGTCACCACCTCGGGCAACTGCCCGGTCTGACGCACATGCAGGCCGCGTGGTGGCTGGTGATCGGGATAGTCGGCGGCCCACGGCGGATTGGTGGAGAACTCCGAGACCGGCGTCACCGACAGCCACGGGTTGGTCGAGGCGATCTCCCACAGTGTGCGCAGATCGTAGAGATCGCAGGGATAACGGCCGCCGAAGAACAGGTGCACCCGCGGGTTCTCGGCAAAACGGCACAGGTCGGAGATCAACGCCCGCAGCGGCGCCAGCCCGGTGCTGCCCGCCACCAGCAGCACGTCCTCACCGTCGCGGTCGATCTGCAGTCCGCCGTGCGGGTTGGACAGTCGCCACCGGTCCCCGGGCACGGTTTCGCCGACGATTGCCGTGCTGACCATTCCGCCGCTGACGGACCGGACGTGGAACTCGATGGCACCGCTGCCGTCGGCGGGTATCGACGGACTCAGATAACGCCACCGGCGCGGCCACTGCGGCACCTGCACCGTCACGTACTGCCCGGGGTGATAGGACAGCGGCCGGTCCAGCTGCAACCGGACGATCGAGACGTCCCGCGTCGCCCGGATGTGCTCGAGCACCGTGCCGTCGACGAACGGCGGCGTCTGCTCGGCGTCGGCGGCGCCGCGCATCACACCGATCACGAGCCCCACGAAATCCGTTGTGGCCTCGGCGATCCGGCCGTCCCAGGCCTCGGCGAGCTCGCCGCGCAGGGTGGCCAGCAGCGCCTGGCCCAGGGTGTCGTAATGCGCCCCGGTGACACCGTATTTGCGGTGATCCCGCCCGAGTTGGGCCATGAAGGCGACCGGTTCGTCGGCGCGCTGGGCGATCATCTCGGCTAGCAGCCAGCTCAGGGCTTCACCGAAGGACGCCCGCTGGCGGGTCAGGTCGGGAGGAAACAGATCGCGCGCCGACATGTCGATGGCGAACCAGCGCGTGTAGATCCTGCGGATCACCTCATCGGTGCCGACCGCGGCACGCAGGGTCTGCAGCGCGTCGCGGTCGTCGAGTCCCACGGGGTACGAGTTTAGGCGCGGCGGATCGCGGCGGTCGCAATCAGCGCTGTGCCCGCGATCGCCCAGCAGCTCAGCACCAAAATCGCCGAGGTGGCGCCGGAACCGCCGAAGTAGGCCGTCGACCGCAACAGGGTGGCGGTGGCACCTTGGGGCAGCAGCTGGCCGATCGTGCCCCAGCCGGCGGGCAACATCTCGGGTGCACTGGTCAGCCCCGACAGCGGGTTGCCGACCAGCACCGCCAGCCCCGACCCGATGGCCAACCCGGTCCGTCCGAACAGCGACCCCAGCCCGAGGACGAACAGCAGTGCGGCCGCAATGCCGAGCGCCAGTCCACCGGCGACGCCCCAGAAGTTCTCATCGATCGACCCCAGCGGGTAGCGCAGCAGCACCGCGGCCGTCACACCCATCAGGCCGGCGAAGGCGATCGCCGCGGCGAAGCGGAGCCATACCTGCTGCCTAAGGACGAGGACCAGCGCCATCGCGGGCAGGATGCTGGCCAGCGTGATGGGCAGTGCCGACGCGGCCAGGCCGGCGCCGCGCGGGTCATCGGCACTGGGCGGGGCGATGTCCTCGGTGTTCAGCTGCACTCCGTTGTGCCCGGCGATACCCGACCCGATCTGGGTGAGCAGCTGTGCGATTGCGGGGCTGCCGCCGGTGGCGGTGAACAGCGTCGGTTGGCCCGTGTCGAAGGCGATGCCGCCGTACACCTGCCGGTCCAGCACAGCCTGCCGCAGCGCGGCGGCACCGGGGTAGTAGGTGACGGCGAAGGCACCGGGGGCGGTCCGCTCGAGCATCTCGGCCACCGCTGTGGGCCCGGCGATCCCGATCGGTACCTCGTGTGGTTTCGACTTCGCCGCGGGCAGCGCGAAGGCGAGCGCGAGGATCGCCAGCAGGGCGGTGAGGGCGAACACGACGGCCGCCGCCCGGGCCGCGGCAGGGGGCTGGAGCTCGGGGACGGCATGGTGGGCCGGCCTGGCGGGGGCGGGAGCGGTCATCGTGCGCTCTTTTCATCCAGTGTTGAAATAATGTCCGCAGAGCGTAACTCCGCCTCGGCGGTATTTCAACAGTGAGTGAAATGATAATGTCGAAACATGCCTTCACCAGCACAGAGAACCTCGAAGCGGGGTAGGAGGCAGGGTGAGCCGGTCTCCAGGGACGCCGTGCTGGCAGCGGCCAAGCACCATTTCGCGGCGCACGGATACGAGAAGACGACGCTGCGCGCCATCGCCCGCGACGCCCACGTCGACCCGTCGATGGTGCTGTATCTGTTCGGGTCCAAGGCCGACCTGTTTCGCGAATCCCTGCGGCTGCTGCTCGATCCCGAACAACTCGTCGCGGCGATGACCGCCGCCGAGGGAGATGTCGGCACCCGCCTGGTCCGCCGATACCTGCAGATCTGGGAGGGGCCGGAGACCGGGCAGAGCATGATCGCGATGCTGCAGTCCGCCACCTCGAACCCCGACGCGAACGAGGCGCTGCGGTCCTTCATCCAGACTTACGTGCTGACCGCGGTGTCCGGAGTCATCGGCGGTGGCGAGCAGGCCCCGCTGCGGGCGATGCTGGCCGCCACCAATCTGCTGGGCACCGCACTGCTGCGCTATGTGATGAAGGTGCCCCCTTTGGCGGATCTGCCGACCGAGGATGTGGTGACCCTGATCGGGCCCACCGTGAACCGCTACCTGACGGCCTCGGCCGTCGAGTTGGGGCTGCCCGAGTGACCGGGCGCGAGGTGACCGCGGTGCTGGTGTTCCACCCCGGCGGCGACGGCACGTTCTCGGAGTGGGCGAACGCGTTGACCGCCACCGCACCCGGCTGCATCAGAGCTCGGGTGTCGGTGGTCGACGGATGCTTCGAGCCCGCCGTTGCGGTGACCTTCACCGGCACAACGGAAGTGGACGCCTGGCTGGACGACGCCGACGTGTTGCGCACTGCGGGATGGCTACCGGCGGCTCCGGCAATCCAGCTCGCGACCGACGAGCCGCCTCCGGCCGGCATCGCAGCCTTTCGGCATCAGCTCGTCGAGGGCAAGGCCGGCGAGTTCCTGGATTCGCAGCGCGGACTCGCCGCGGCCGCGCGCGGATTCAGCGGGTATGAGGGCACCGTTCTCTTTGTGGATGGGGGAGAAGCACTCTCGGTGCTGCGTTTTCGCACCGATCGGCAGTTGGCCGGGTGGATGTCATCGGGTCAACGCGAGTCCGCCCTGCCCGGTCTGCGGTCGAGCCTGACCGCGGAGTTCGCCGCAGCGTCGGGCACCACCGGTTTCGGCACCACCGTGCGCACCGACGGTGGCCGCATGCTGATGACACCCAACTGGAAGTCGGTCATGCTCGTCATGGTCGTGCTGTACCCGACGGTGATGCTGCTGTCGAGGTTCCTCGGTCCGGTGCTGGACCGGTTCGGGGCCGAGCCCTGGCTGTCGCTGTGGCTGAGTCAGGTGGTCAGCGTGGTCCTGATGCAGTGGTGGCTGATGCCTTGGGCGTCGAGGCCTTTCCGGCGGTGGCTGGATCCGGTGGACGGTGCGGGCCGGCGCAGCAGCCTGGCCGGCGCGCTGGTGATCCTGCTGCTCTACGGGGCCACGTTGCTGCTGTTCGATTCGGTCCGATGGTTGCAGTTCTGGGACTATGCGAGTGCGTGAATTCCCTTGTACAGCAACATGAGACCGATGAGGACCAGGATGGCGGCCACCAGGGTGGCGTGCTGGTGCTCCATCCACTCCTTCAGTCGGGTCAACGGGGCCGCCAACCGTTCCCCACTGACGACATAGGCCAGGATCGGCAGGAGCGCGGTGCTACCGGCGATCAGCACGAAGTAGATCATTGCCAGCCAGGCGTGCGCTTGGCCGATACCGGCGGTGCCGATCGCCAAACCCGCGGCGATGCAGATGAACAACACCTTGGGGTTCACCACCGCAAGCGCCGCGGCGGTCACCACGGCCCGGGTCGGGGTGAGGCCGCTCAGCTTGCGCATCCAGGCCGGTGAATGCTCGGACTTCTTGCGGGTCACCCACTTGTATCCGCCGAACACGATCAGTGCCGCACCGACGATGATGCGCAGCCAGGACGCCCAGCTCGGCGGCTTGTCCAGGGAGCCGACCAGATCGGAGGCCACCACGAACAGCGACACCAGCGCGGCCAGCCCCAACAGCCAGCCGGCCAGGAAGGCCAGCCCGGTCGGACGCGGTCGGTCGGTGTGCAGGGCGAGCACCGCGGGAATGATGGACAGCGGTGAGAGCGCGATCACCATGGCCAGCGGAATGAGCTCGGTCAGCACGGAACCCCAGCTGTCGGTCATAGTTCACACCACTTCCACTGGCCGTTCTCGTAGGAGAACGCGATGTCGTCGGGGTCTTTGCCGTCGTTCTCGATCACGGTGTCGGCAGTCTTGCCATTGACGTCGATCGACGTGACGCTCAGATCCAACTGACCCATCTCGTCGCGCATCTGGGCGAAATTGGCCCGGGAGAATTGTTCATCGGCACGCATGTCGGCGCACATCAGATTGCGCAGGTTGTCGAATTCCTGTCCGTTCCAAGCCTGCTGGAACTGCTCGACGACCTTCTCGATCTGGTCCTCATCGGAGAGCGCCGCGGCGGTCGTGGTCGTCGTCGGGGCGCCGACCGGACCAGCGGTCGGTCCGTCGCGGGTCACGGCGATGGTGACGACCGCGCCGACGGCGATCAGTAGCACGGCGCCCACCGCACCGAGGATGAGTCCGTTGCGGCGCCCGGACTTCCCCGCCGGCACCCACAGCGGCCAGCCCGGTGGCGGCGGCGGCCAGGACGGGTCGGGCTGCCAGCCGGCGGGCGGCGCCCACCCCGGCGGGACAGGCGGCCAGTTCGGCGGGGGATTGAAGCGCATCGCCACAGTGTCGCCGATCAGCCGAAGGTATTTCGTCCGAGACTTTCCACGAACCGGGGACCGAGCAGCTCGAGCTCGTCGAGGTAGGTGCCTGCCCAGCCGCCGAACGGATGGTGCGCGAGGTACTCGTTGCGGAAGCGGTCGTCCTCGGACACCTCGGTGGCGCAGAACTCCGGTATCACCAGATCGACGACGGGCCCGCCGCGCTCGACCTCGGCGATCACCAGGGGAGCGTTGCCGCTCAGGAACCGGTCGATGATCCAGCCGTCCTCGCCCAGCCACGCCGAGTACCGGACCTTCACGACGACGTGCTCGGCCCGCGCCACGATCTGCCCGGCCACCACCGGATCGAGTTCGCGCTCGGCCTCGTAGCGGGTGCCGCCGGTGGCGGGCCCCTTGGCGGTCATGGTGCCGATCGTGTCGTCACTCAGTGCCTGCACGAGTTCGGCGGGCGTCCCACTGAGCTCGGCGGGGGCCGGACCCTGGAGGCGGATGCGGACCGCGTAGCCGTCCGCGGCGAACAGGTAGGCCTGCACGATCAGCGCCGGAGTGGGATCGGACGCCGCGACGGCGGGCATCTCGCGGACGAAGAACTTCCGTTCGAACTCGAAATCGCCGGAACCGGACTCGGACATACACAGACGTTAACCCCGTCCGGTCGAACGTCGGCGGGTGCGCGGCGCGACTCACCGAAAATTTATAGAGTTGAGCGGAACAGACTCAACCTTGACTGCGTTGCACAACACGACAAGCATTTTTACCCAGCTGTAAAGAACCTAGAAAGGTAGGTGTCGTGGACTCGTTCAATCCGACCACGAAGACCCAGGCGGCACTGACCTCGGCCCTGCAGGCGGCGACGTCGGCAGGCAACCCGCAGATCACTCCCGCTCATTTGTTGATGGCGTTGCTGACGCAGAACGACGGTATCGCCGCGCCTCTGCTGGAAGCGGTCGGAGTCGAGCCCGCGAGGATCCGGTCCGAGGCCGAGCGCCTCGTCGCCCGGCTGCCCAGCGCCTCCGGTTCCAGCTCGCAACCCCAGCTCAGCCCGGACGCGATCACCGCGATCACCACGGCGCAGCACCTGGCCACCGAGATGGACGACGAGTACGTCTCCACCGAGCATCTGCTGGTCGGCCTGGCCACCGGCAATGCGGACACGGCCAAGCTGCTCACCGGTGCCGGCGCATCGCCGGAAGCCCTGCGTGACGCGTTCACCAAGGTGCGTGGCAGCGCCCGGGTCACCAGCCCCGACCCCGAGGGCACCTATCAGGCGCTGGAGAAGTACTCCACCGACCTGACCGCCGCCGCCCGGGAAGGCAAGCTCGACCCGGTGATCGGGCGCGACAACGAGATTCGTCGCGTCGTGCAGGTGCTGAGCCGCCGTACCAAGAACAACCCGGTGCTCATCGGTGAGCCCGGTGTCGGCAAGACCGCCATCGTCGAGGGCCTGGCCCAGCGCATCATCGCCGGCGACGTGCCGGAGAGCCTGCGCGACAAGACCCTGGTCTCCCTGGACCTGGGTGCCATGGTGGCCGGCGCCAAGTACCGCGGTGAATTCGAGGAGCGCCTCAAGGCCGTCCTCGATGACATCAAGAACTCGGCCGGGCAGGTCATCACGTTCATCGACGAGCTGCACACCATCGTCGGCGCCGGTGCCACCGGTGAGTCGGCGATGGACGCCGGCAACATGATCAAGCCCATGCTGGCCCGTGGCGAGCTGCGCCTGGTCGGTGCCACCACGCTCGATGAGTACCGCAAGTACATCGAGAAGGACGCCGCGCTGGAGCGCCGCTTCCAGCAGGTGCTGGTCGGCGAACCCTCCGTCGAGGACACCGTCGGCATCTTGCGTGGTCTCAAGGACCGCTACGAGGTGCACCACGGTGTGCGCATCACCGACTCCGCGCTGGTGGCCGCCGCGACGCTGAGCGACCGGTACATCACCAGCCGCTTCCTGCCCGACAAGGCCATCGACCTGGTCGACGAGGCCGGATCGCGGCTGCGGATGGAGATCGACTCCCGGCCCGTCGAGATCGACGAGGTCGAACGGCTGGTCCGCCGCCTCGAGATCGAGGAGATGGCGCTGGCCAAGGAATCGGACGACGCCTCGAAGGACCGCCTGGAGAAGCTGCGCGCCGAGCTGGCCGACAAGAAGGAACAGCTGTCCGAACTGACCACGCGGTGGCAGAACGAGAAGAGCGCCATCGACATCGTCCGCGATTTCACCGAACAGCTGGACCGGCTGCGCGGCGAGGCCGACCGCGCCGAGCGCGACGGTGACCTGGCCAAGGCCGCCGAGCTGCGCTACGGCCGCATCCCGGAGATCGAGAAGAAGCTCGACGCCGCACTGCCGGTCGCGGAGGCCCGCGAGAACGTGATGCTCAAGGAGGAGGTCGGTCCCGACGACATCGCCGAGGTGGTGGAGGCCTGGACCGGTATCCCGGCCGGGCGGATGCTCGAAGGGGAGACCGCCAAGCTGCTGCGCATGGAGGACGAGCTGGGTCGTCGCGTCATCGGTCAGAAGGACGCGGTCGCCGCGGTCTCCGACGCGGTGCGGCGTTCACGCGCCGGCGTCGCCGACCCGAACCGTCCGACGGGCTCGTTCATGTTCCTCGGGCCCACCGGTGTCGGTAAGACCGAGCTGGCCAAGGCGCTCGCGGAGTTCCTGTTCGACGACGAACGCGCGATGGTCCGCATCGACATGAGCGAGTACGGCGAGAAGCACTCCGTCGCTCGGCTGGTCGGTGCGCCTCCGGGCTACATCGGCTACGACCAGGGCGGTCAGCTCACCGAGGCGGTGCGGCGCAGGCCGTACACCGTGGTGCTGTTCGACGAGGTGGAGAAGGCGCACCCGGACGTGTTCGACGTGCTGCTGCAGGTCCTCGACGAGGGCAGGCTGACCGACGGTCAGGGTCGCACGGTCGATTTCCGCAACACCATCCTCATCCTGACGTCCAACCTCGGGTCGGGCGGCACCGAGGAGCAGGTGATGGCGGCCGTTCGGGCGGCGTTCAAGCCGGAGTTCATCAACCGTCTCGACGACGTGCTGATCTTCGACGCGCTGACCCCCGACCAGCTGGTGTCCATCGTCGACATCCAGCTGAACCAGCTGCAGAAGCGGCTGGCTCAGCGCAGGCTCACCCTGGAGGTGTCGCTGGAGGCCAAGCAGTGGCTGGCCGATCGCGGATTCGACCCGCTCTACGGTGCCCGCCCGCTGCGCCGGCTGGTGCAGCAGGCGATCGGCGACCAGCTGGCCCGGATGTTGCTGGCCGGCCAGGTGCACGACGGAGACACCGTCACCGTCGACGTCAGCGCCGACGGCGAGGGCCTGATCTTGGCCTGATCCACCCCGCTCGATGGCCACTTGTTGCACGGTTCCCCCGCGATTCCGTGCAACAAGTGGCCATTGGTGCTCGAGTAACCCTGTTGTGACCATCTCGAGTTCTGGCGAATCGGGCTCCAGCAAGTACGCTGAGGGCAATGGTTCCTCTCTGGTTCACGCTGTCCGCCCTCTGCTTTGTCGGAGCTGCGGTCTTGCTGTACGTGGATATCGACCGCCGGCGCGGGTTGGGCCGGCGGCGTAAGTCGTGGGCGAAGTCGCACGGTTTCGACTATGAACACGAATCTGCCGACATCCTGAGCCGCTGGAAGCGCGGCGTGATGTCGACCGTCGGGGAAAGCGTCACGGCCCGCAATGTGGTGCTGGGCCAGATCCGCGGCGAGGCTGTCTTCATCTTCGATCTCGACGATGTCGCCACCGTGATCGCGCTGCACCGCAAAGTCGGCACCAATGTCGTGGTGGACCTGCGTCTCAAGGACATCAAGGAGCCCCGCGAGAGCGATATCTGGCTGCTCGGCGCCATCGGCCCGCGGATGGTGTACTCCACCAATCTCGATGCGGCCCGCCGCGCGTGCGACCGCCGGATGGTGACGTTCGCGCACACCGCACCCGATTGCGCCGAGATCATGTGGAACGAGCAGAACTGGACGCTGGTGGCCATGCCGATCACCAGCAGCCGCGCCCAGTGGGACGAGGGACTGCGCACCGTGCGTCAGTTCAACGACCTGCTCCGGGTGCTGCCTCCGGTCCCGCAGCCCGGCCACAACGGTGTCGGTGCCCGCAGCGGTCAGCCCGCACTGGCCCGCCGCAGCGGTTCGCCGAGCCGTCCGTTGCTGCCGCGCCCCGCCGAACTTCCCGCCGGACGCGGCGACCTGCCGCCCGGCCGCGCTGACGTGGGCCGCTATGTCCAGCAGCGTCCGCCGGTGCACAACAGCACCCGGCAGTCACCGCACTACCAGCGGTAACCGCCTGTGCCGGTAGCACTGATCACCGGGCCGACCTCCGGCCTCGGAGAGGGTTTCGCCCGCCGTTACGCCCAGGACGGGTACGACCTGGTCCTGGTAGCCCGCGACACCGCACGCCTGGAACAACTCGCCGCCGAACTGCGCGATGAAGCCGGAAGCACCGTCGAGGTACTCCCCGCCGACCTGGCCGTCGCCGCGGATCGGCAACGGGTCGCCGAGCGGCTGTCCGCCGGGGTGCACACCCTGATCAACAACGCCGGGTTCGGCACCTCGGGCGAGTTCTGGACCGCTGACTTCGCGCTGCTGCAGTCCCAGCTGGACGTCAACGTCACCGCCGTCATGCAACTGACCCATGCCGCGCTGCCTGCCATGCTGGCCGCCGGAGAGGGCACCGTCATCAACGTGGCCAGTGTGGCGGGCCTGCTGCCCGGCCGCGGCTCCACCTATTCGGCGTCCAAATCCTGGGTCATCGCCTTCTCCGAGGGCCTGGCCAACGGCCTCGGCGGCACCGGTGTCGGCGTGCACGCACTGTGCCCGGGCTTCGTGCGCACCGAGTTCCACGAGCGGGCCGGCATCGAGATGTCGGGCACGCCGTCCTGGTTCTGGCTTGAGGTCGACGACGTGGTCCGGGACTGCCTGGCCGATGTCGCCAAGGGTGAGATCGTGATCGTGCCCGGCCTGCAGTACAAGGTGCTCACCACCGGCAGCCGGCTGGTTCCTCGGAACCTGTTGCGCGGCTTGACCAAAAGGGTCGGTAAAGGCCGCGGGCGGACCTGAATGCGGTGGAAACGGATGCTGGCGGCCACGCTGGCGGTGCTGACGCTTGCGGCGTGCTCCGGCAGCGACGACACCGCAGGCCCCTTCGGCACCCAGCAGGCCAAGGTGGGCGAGTCGCTGTCCGTCCTGGGCTGGAACGTGTCGGTGGCCAATCTGCGGTTCGAGGGCGATCAGGTGCTCATCGACGTCGATGCCGCCGTCGCCGAGGAGGGCGGCGCGCACGCTCCGGCGGAGACCCTGCGGTTCGGTCTGTACGGTGCGCTCGCCCACCCCATCGAAGGCAATGCCATCGGCGGGTGCGCGTCGGCGCCCGACCTGAGCCTGCAGCCCATCACCGCGCGGGACCCGCAGCGCCTCAGTGGCACAGCATGTCTGGGCCCGATCCGGGACCAGAGCCAGGTGCGCGGGGTGTACCTGTACTCGCCGCACGACCGGATGCCCAAGACGACGGTCGCCTACGCGGCGGCCTTCCCGGTCGGGTTGGCGCCCACCAGCGCCACCGAGACCGGCCTGGCGATGCGCTCGACCAGCGTGGATGCTTTCAAGGCCGACGGCTCGCAGCTGGCGCCGACCGCGCTGGGTGACCCGGAGGCGTTCAGCGGCAACGGATACATGCTGCTTGGCCTGTCGATCGACGGGCTGGCCGAACGCTACCAGGACGACTCGAAGGCGCGCGGTGGTCCGCTGATGGTGCTGACCGGCCCGACCCTGCCGGGAAGTGGCCTCTCCCATGCCTGTTCGTTGTACGGCTCCTCGCTGTTGGTGATGCCCGACGCGGCGCGGGACGCGGTGTCCATCCGGGCATCGATGTGCACCCAGGGTGAGATCAACGCCGCGCTGCTCTACCCGTCGGTGTCACTGGTCGGCACCCACGCGGCGCTGTGGACGACCGGTGACTGACAGCTCGTCAGAGCGACCAGGCCCCACCGAATGGGGCGAGACGCCGGGCGTCGGCCCCTGGGACAGGCCCGCACCCGATGACCCACGCTACGATCCGGACTTGTTGCGCGACGGGGACACCCGCAATGTCGTTGACGCATACCGGTATTGGACGCGTGAGGCGATCATCGCCGATATCGACACCCGAAGGCACCCGCTGCACGTGGCCATCGAGAACTTTGGCAGCGATGCCAATATCGGCACCGTGGTGCGCACCGCCAACGCCTTCGCGGTGGACACCGTGCACATCGTCGGCCGGCGCCGCTGGAACCGTCGCGGCGCCATGGTGACCGACCGCTACCAACGGCTGCGCCACCACGACTCCACCGCCGAGCTGCTGGACTTCGCCGCCGGCGCGGGCCTCACCGTCGTCGCCGTCGACAATGTGCCGGGGTCCCAGCCCCTCGAACACGTCACGCTGCCCCGGGAATGCCTGCTGGTGTTCGGGCAGGAGGGCCCGGGCATCACCCCGGAAGCCTCCGGCGGGGCCGAATTGACGGTGTCCATCGCCCAGTTCGGCTCGACCCGCAGCATCAACGCCGGTGTCGCCGCCGGCATCGCGATGCACGCGTGGATCCGCACGCATGCCGACACATCCCGGGCCTGGTAGGGCAGGATCTAAGCATGGTTCAGGTGTGGGCAAATCGTGCAGCCAGTTCGGAAGCCGCGATCACCAAGCGACACCTCAAACGGTTGTGGGGGCTGCCCGGCACCCAGCTCGGCGTGGTGGCCTGGCCGGCCGCCCGCAAACAGACCCTGTTCGGTACCTGGCACTACTGGTGGCAGGCCCACCTGCTGGACTGCCTGGTCGACGCGCAGCTGCGCGACCCCCAGCCGCAGCGCCTCACCCGCATCAACCGTCAGATCCGCGGGCACCACATCCGCAACAACCTCCGCTGGACCAACGACTACTACGACGACATGGCCTGGCTGGCGCTCGCACTGGAACGTTCCGGGCGGCTGTGCGACATCGGACGACCAAACGCGCTCGACAAGCTGGCCGATCAGTTCCTGAACTCCTGGGTGCCCGAGGACGGCGGCGGCATCCCGTGGCGCAAACAGGACCAGTTCTTCAACGCACCGGCCAACGGACCCGCCGCGATCTTCCTGGCGCGCCACGACCGGGTGCGCCGCGCCCAGCAGATGGCCGACTGGATCGACGAGACGCTGATCGACCCCGAGACCCACCTGGTGTTCGACGGTGTCAAGGGCGGTTCGCTGGTGCGCGCGCAATACACCTACTGCCAGGGCGTGGTGCTCGGGCTCGAGGTCGAGCTGGCCAACCGCACCGACGACCCCGAACACGCCCAGCGGGTGCACCGACTGGTGGCCGCGGTCGCCAAGGAGATGACCACCGATGGGGTCATCCGCGGTGCCGGCGGTGGTGACGGCGGGCTGTTCAACGCGATCCTGGCCCGCTATCTGGCGTTCGTCGCCACCGATCTGCCCGGCACCGCACCCGAGGACGAGCAGGCCCGCACCACCGCCCGGGATCTGGTGCTCACCTCGGCGCGGTCGGCGTGGGATTACCGGCAGACGGTGGACGGGTTGCCGTTGTTCGGCGCCTTCTGGGACCGCAACGCCGTGGTGCCGCAATCGGTGACCGGGGATGCCCAGTTCGTGGAGGGAGCGGTCAACGCCTCCGAGATCGCCGAGCGTGACCTCTCGGTGCAGCTGTCCGGCTGGATGCTGATGGAAGCCGCCCACACGCTCGACGACACCGACGACGCTGACGGAGACGCCGATCAGTGACTGAGCCGACGACCGAGCGGGGTTTCCCGCTGCTGCCGTCGCGGTTCAGCCGTGGCAGCAAGGCCACCAGGACGACGGACAACACGGCGGCCGCATTGCTGCTGTTGTTCACCGTCATCGCCATCGCGTGGGCGAACTCGCCCTGGGCCGAGAGCTATTCGGCCCTGCTGGACACCCACGTGGGTTTCAGTGTCGGTGCGCACCACTTCGAGATGACGGTCAAGCACTTCATCAACGACGCGTTGATGACGTTCTTCTTCTTCATCGTCGGGCTCGAGGTGACCCGCGAATTCACCATCGGTGAGCTGACCGACCGGTCGCGGGCCGCGGTGCCGGTGATCGCCGCGGCCGCGGGCCTGGTGATCCCGGCCGTGGTGTTCCTGGCGTTCAACCCGACGGGTGAGAACGCCCAGGCGTGGGGCGTGGTCATCTCCACCGACACAGCGTTCCTGGTCGGTGCGCTGGCCATCATCAAGCCCAAATTCCCTGCGCGCGTGCGGATCTTCCTGCTCACCCTGGCGGTGGTGGACGACGTCGGGGCGCTGTGTGCGATCGCGCTGTTCTACTCCGACAGCGTCCAGGTCGGCCCGCTGCTGGTCTCGGCGGCGCTGACCGGCGCCCTCGCGCTGGTGCGGTACCTGCCGCCGGGATTCCGTGGACCCGCCTACGCGGTTTTCGGGGTGGCGCTCTGGGTCGCCCTGTACATGGCCGGGATTCATCCGACGCTGGCCGGCGTGGTGATCGCGCTGCTGATCCCGGTGTTCACGCCCGAGCGGCGTCCCGTCGAGCGGGCCGTCGACCAGATCCGCGCGTTCCGGCAGTCGCCCAATTCCGAGTACGCCCGCGCCGCGAGTCGCGCGCTGCGCGAATCGATCTCGATCAACGAACGGCTGCAGACCACGGTCGGACCCACCGTCTCGTTCGTCGTGCTGCCGCTGTTCGCCTTGGTCAATGCCGGCGTGCGGCTCGACGCGCAGAGCTTGTCCACGGCGCTGCAGTCACCGCTGACGTGGGGCATCGTCGCCGGCCTGGTGATCGGCAAGTTCGTCGGCATCACCGGGGCCACCTGGCTGATCCAGCGCATCGGGCTCGGCGAGCTCGCCCCCGGACTCACCCTGCGCCGGATCGCCGGTGGCGCAGCGCTGTCCGGTATCGGCTTCACCATCTCGCTGTTCATCGTCGACATCGCAATCACCGACCCCAGCCGTCAGGACCAGGCGCGCATCGGTGTGCTGGCGGCGTCGGTCATCGCATTCGCCCTCGGCTGGGCCATCTTCCGGCTCACCGACTGGCTCAGTCCCCCCGAGCCGGTCGGGCTGAAACTGCTGCGCCCCATCGATCTCGACCGGGACCACGCCCGCGGCGAGCCCGGCGCCCCGCTGACCCTGGTCGAGTACGGTGACTTCGAATGCCCGTTCTGCAGCCGCGCGACCGGCGCGATCGACGAAGTGCGGGCGCATTTCGGCGACGAATTGCTCTATGTGTGGCGGCATTTCCCGCTCGAGCGCGCCCACCCGCGGGCCTTCGACGCCGCGCGGGCCAGTGAGGCCGCGGCACTGCAGGGCAAGTTCTGGGAGATGGCGCACGAATTGTTCGCCCACCAGGACGACCTGGAATGGTCGGACATCTACCGGTATGCGGTGGCCGCAGGGTGCGACATCGAGCAGTTCGACCAGGACGTGCGGGTGCATTCGTCGAAGGTGCTGCACCGGGTCACCGATGACGCCGAGGACGCCGAGGCGATGGATCTCAACGCCACGCCGACGCTGTTCGTCAACGGCATACGACACCAGGGGCCGTGGGATGCGGCCAGTCTGATCCGGGCGCTCGAAGAACGTTAGGCCCGGCGGCTCCGCACGATCCCGAACGCCACCAGTGCGCCGGCCAGCACGGTCAGCACCAGTCCCGCGATCGTGACGGACTCCCGGAATTGCGCGGTCTGCGCCGCGCTCCAGTGCGAGGTGGCGATGGCGCCGGTGAACAGTGCCGCCAGGATCGTGCCGCTGACCGCGACCCCGACACCGGAGGTGACCTCGGAGGCGGTATCGACGAGCGCGGTGCCGATCGTGGTCCGGTTCTCCGGCAGACCGCGCAGCACGTTGACCGCGGCGACCACCCCGACCACCCGCATCCCGGCCGCGACGAGGACCAGCGCCACCGCCACCCACGGATAGCAGTAGTTGCCCAGCAGCCCGTAGACCGCCAGCCCGGCCACCACCGCCGAGGCGCTCAGCCAGGCTGCCCGCTCCGGGCCGACCCGCGCGACGAACGGGTTGACGAAGAAACTGCCGACCACCAGCACGATGACCTGCGGCAGCATCCCGACCGCGGCCAGCGCCGGCGACCAGCCCCAGTCCAGTTGCAGCTGCAGCGTGACCAAATAGCCGAGGCCCGCGAGCGCCAGGCCGGCCGCGGCCTTGAATGCCAATCCGCTCGAAACCAGTGGGCGCGCAAGGAGGTCGAGCGAGATCAACGGGTAGCGCGCTGACCTTTCCCTGAGCACGAACAACACCGTCGTCACGGCTGCCACGGTGGCGACCAGCCACGGGATCCACGACCCAGGACCCTGCTCGACGAACAGCGTCGGAGCCACCAATGCCAGCACGATGGCCGCCGTCCCCAGCACGGCGCCGGCGCTGTCCAACGGATCGTGATGCAGGTCGTCCGCCTGGTCCGCGCCGATCCCGGACCGCACCCCGATGATCGCGAGGATGGCGATCGGCACATTGACCAGCAGCAGGATCTGCCAGGGCGCGACCGCGATGACGAATCCGCCGACGGTCGGGCCGATCGCGAGCCCGACCAGGCCCACCGTGGAGATCAGGGTGATCGCCCGGATGCGCAGGGCGTCGTCGGTGAACAACCGGAACGCCAGCGCCATCGAACCGGGCGTGGTCATCGCCGCCGCGAAACCCGTCAGCACCCGGACGGCGATCAACTGCCCCGCGGTCTCGACGAAGGCGGTGGACAGACTCGCGACGGCGAGCAGCACCAGCCCGATGACCATGACCCGGCGTCGCCCGAACCGGTCGGCGACGGCGCCGAAGATGAGCATCAGCCCGCCGAAGACGACGGCGTAGGCGCCGGTCACCCACTGCAGCGCGGCGGTGGAGGCGTGCAGGTCACGCCCGATCGTGGGAAGCGCCACCGTGAGGATCGAGTTGTCCAGCATCTCGAAGAGGAACACCGCCGACAGGCCCATCAGCGCCGGCCAGGCCTCCCGCAGCGAGCGAGGCGGCACAATGCTCTGAGTACCAACCATGCAACTAAACTAAGTGACTAAACTAAGTCAGTCAACACAGTGAGGTGAAATGCCGAGAAACGCGGAGCGCGGCGGCCCGCTCACGCGCCGGAAAATCTCCGATGTCGCGACCGTGTTGTTCCTCGATCGCGGGTTCGACACCGTCACCGTCGCCGACGTCGCACGCGAGGCGGGGGTCTCCAGCGTCACGGTGTTCAAGCACTTCCCGCGCAAGGAGGACCTGCTCTTCGACCGCGAGGAGGATGCCGTCGAGATCCTGCGGACGGCCGTGAGCGACCGCGCGTCCGGCGTCGACGTCCTCGCGTCGCTGCGCGACGTCGCGTTTCGTCTCGTCGACGACCGTCACGCGCTGTCCGGCATCAAGGAGGGGTCGATACCCTTCTACCGGACCGTCGCGGCGTCACCGGCGCTGATCGCGCGGGCGAGGGAGATCGCGTCGGAGATGGAGCGCACCCTGGCGGAGCTTCTCGACGGCGACCCGGGTTTCGCCGGGGACGCCCCGTTGTTCGCCGCGCTCTTCATCGCGGGCTACGCGACGGTGATGACCGGAACGGCGCGACGCGTCATCGCCGAAGGCCGGCCGGATGCCGTGGTGGACGACCACCGTGAGCGGCTGGGACGGCTGTTCGATGCGCTGCGCAGCGGAGTGCCGACCTAGGCTGACGGCTGCTCGCCGGACTCCATGGGCGGGGTGGGGATGCCGGCCTTCTTGGCGGCCTTGCGGCGTTTGTACCACTCGATGGCGATCGGCAGCACCGACAGCAGGACGATTCCGATGACGATCGGTTCGAGCAGCTTCTGGATGATCTCGAAGCGGCCCAGCCAGTAGCCGAGCAGCGTCAGCCCGACACCCCACACGATGGCGCCCACCGCGTTGTACAGCGTGAAGACGGCGTAGTTCATCTTGGCCGCGCCCGCGGTGATCGGGGCGATGGTGCGCACGATCGGGACGAAGCGGGCGATCACGATGGCGAACGGCCCGCGCTGCTCGAAGAAGAGGTGCGCCTCGTCGAGGTACTTCTGCTTGAGGAAGCGCGCGTTCGGCTTGAACATGGCGGTACCGACATTGCGGCCGATCCAGTAACCGACCTGCGCACCGAGGATCGCGGCGATCGGGATGAACACCAGGAGCTGCCAGAGCTGGAAGTCCGTGCTGGCGACGTTGCCCTCCGCCGATGCCGTCTGGATACCGGCGGCCAGCATGCCCGCCACGAACAGCAGCGAGTCACCGGGAAGGATCGGGAACAGCACCCCGGACTCGACGAAGACGACCACCAGCAGCCCGACCAGGGCCCAGGTTCCGAAATAACTCAACAGATTGATCGGATCCATGAAATCCGGCATCAAGGCCAGATGGGTGGTGGTCATGAGGCCCCAAGATACCGGCTGGGGCTTACGGGCAGGCCACGGCGATCTGATAGCTGGAGGCGACGACCCGCGCGGGGTCGGCCGAATCGGTGCCGCTGCCGGACCCGGAGACGATGACCGTGGCGCCGTTGCGCGAGGCGGTCGGTGCCTGACTCGCGGTGCCCACGGCGAACCCGAGAGCGACGCCGCCGACATCGCCGATGCTGACCGACCGGACCGCGGGCACGTCGTCGTCGGTCACGATCACGCTGACACCCAGGGAGCTGTCCCCGACGCTGATCGTGGTCAGCCCGTCATCGGTGGAACAGCTCACCGGGCCGGTCGGGCCGGTGTCCCCGTTGACGATGACCTGAGCGCGCCCCGGGGCCACGGACCTGGCCAACTCGGGTTCCGGCGGGCGAGTCGGCGCGGCGACGGGAGTGGATATCGGTGTGGAAGGAGAGGCAGGGGCGCACCCGACCACCGATGCCGATGCCACTGACGCCAGCAGAATCAGGACCGGTTTGGCGCGCACTTCGTCCACGGTAAACGGTGAAGGCGGTATCCGCCCTGCCGCCGGCGTCGCTTTATTGAGATACTGCCGGGGAAAGCGCTCGCGACACAGGAGGAAGTCAATGCCCATCGCCACGCCCGAGGTATACGCCGAGATGCTGGGCCGTGCCAAGGAGCACTCGTTCGCCTTCCCGGCCATCAACTGTGTCGGTTCGGAGAGCATCAACGCCGCCATCAAGGGCTTCGCCGACGCGGGCAGCGACGGGATCATCCAGTTCTCCACCGGTGGTGCGGAATTCGGGTCCGGTCTGGGCGTCAAGGACATGGTGACCGGCGCCACCGCGCTGGCCGAGTTCGCGCACGTCGTCGCCGCCAAGTACCCCATCACGGTGGCCCTGCACACCGACCACTGCCCCAAGGACAAGCTGGACACCTTCGTCCGGCCGCTGCTCGCGATCTCTGCCGAGCGGGTGGCCAAGGGGCAGAACCCGCTGTTCCAGTCGCACATGTGGGACGGCTCCGCGGTGCCGATCGACGAGAACCTGCAGATCGCCCAGGAACTGCTCAAGCTGTCGGCCGAAGCCAAGATCATCCTGGAGATCGAGATCGGTGTGGTCGGCGGCGAGGAGGACGGTGTCGAGGCCGAGATCAACGACAAGCTCTACACCACGCCCGAGGACTTCGAGAAGACCATCGACGCGCTCGGCGTCGGTGAGCACGGCAAGTATCTGCTGGCCGCCACGTTCGGCAACGTGCACGGCGTGTACAAGCCCGGCAACGTCAAGCTGCGCCCCGACATCCTCGAGCAGGGCCAGAAGGTCGCGGTGGCCAAGCTCGGTCTGGCCGAGGGCAGCAAGCCGTTCGACTTCGTCTTCCACGGCGGGTCCGGTTCGCTGAAGTCCGAGATCGAGGATTCGCTGAACTTCGGCGTGGTGAAGATGAACGTCGACACCGACACCCAGTACGCCTTCAGCCGGCCCATCGCCGGCCACTTCTTCACCAACTACGACGGGGTGTTGAAGGTCGACGGCGAGGTCGGCAACAAGAAGGCCTACGACCCGCGCAGCTACCTGAAGAAGGCCGAAGCCGGGATGACCGAGCGCGTCATCGAGGCGTGCAACGACCTGCACAGCGCGGGCCGTTCGGTGTCCGCCGGCTAGTTCTCGTCGTCCGGGCGCCAGCCGCCCGGCAGCATCGGGCTGACCGCCGCGCCGCCGAACTGATCGGTGCGCACGGTGGTCAGCCCTTGTGCGTCGATACCGCTGCGCGTCGAGGTGCCGATCCAGGATGCGGCCCGGCGTTCGGGCTCGGGCTCCTCGGGTTCATAGTCTGCGTACGCGTCGGCGTACGCGCGGTCCTCGATGACGGCGGCCTTCTTGCGTCGCCGTTTGCGTTGCGCGACCGATGACGCCGCGATCCCGGCCGCGGCGGCCGGAATGCCCTCGGCCGGTGCCTGCGCGCTGTTGTGATCCCGCAGCGTCGGGGTGAAACCCTCGCCTGGATCGCCGCCGGCCACCGCGTACGGAACCAGCGGTGCGGCCACGGTCGCCGCGGGTGCGGCAGGTGCCGCCGCCGTCGCGGATCCCGCGGGAGCTCCCGCGGCTGCCGTCGCCGGCGCACCGCCGCCCGGGAACGCCGCCGGGGTCAGCTGCTGCTGCTCACCCTGCGGCTGCGCGGCCGGCTCACCCAGATCCAGCGGCGGCAGGTCCTGCAGCTTGAGCAGCTCGTTGAGCATGTAGGCGCCCACGCCGATCAGGATGCCCAACGCCGCGGCGGCCATCAGCGGCGCCAGGAAGATCATCGGGTAGGTGGTCAGCGCGCCGACCCACGAGATCGCCTGATAGGCGACGGCCGCCAGGAACGGCCCCCACGTCTGCAGCGCCGCCGCCGGATTCGTCAGGAAGTCCCGGATCAATGCGATCGAGTTGCCCAGCGGGTTCTGCAGAAAGTCCCAGAGGATGTCGCCGCCGGGCAACCCGAGCGTGTACTGCTCCAGCCAGTCGGCCAGCCAGTTCGACGAATTCAGGGCGGCGGCCGCATCGAGGGCCTGCGGCTGGGCGGTCAGCGAGCTCGCCATCGCGGCGCCCATCTCGCCGGCACCTGGGACGAGCACCGGCGGCGGGGGTGCGGTGACCGGACCCGCCATCACCGCGGCTGTCGACACCGCCTGATAGGTGGTCATGGTGGTGGCGGCCTGCACCCACATCCGCACATAGTCGGCTTCGTTGACGGCGATCGGGATGGTGTTGATGCCGAAGAAGTTGGTGGACACCAGCACGCCGCGGGTGGCGTGGTTGAGCGCCAGTTCGGGCAGGGTGGGCATGGTCGCCAGCGCCGTCGCGTACGCCGCGGCCGCCGTCTCGTGCTGAGCCCCGGTCGCGGCACTGTTCGCGCTCGCCTGAGCCAGCCAGCCCAGGAAGGGGGAGTGCGCGACGATGTACTGCTGCGCGCTCGGGCCTTCCCACCCACCGGCCTGCACGGTGCCCAGGGTGGCCGTCAGCTCGGCTGCCGCGGTGGCGTATTCGATGCTCAGCTGATGCCATGCCGCCGCGGCGGCCAGGAGTGGGCCCGCGCCGGGGCCACTGCTCAGGAGTGCTGAATGGACCTCGGGTGGCACTGCCATCCACATCATGAAAGCGACTATGGCACAGGCAAACTGGCAATCAGTGCCCCACGTTTTTGATAGGGGAGAGCGGCACTCAGTTTGCCGGGCACCCGAACTCTGGGTCGGGGGTCAGCCGTTCTGGCAGATCTTCCACTGGTCGTCGCGGAACTGGAGGTCGAAGCTCCGGGTGGAACGCGTCTGCGGCGCGTTGGCCATGAAGGTGGTGACGTTCGCCTCGGCGTGGTCGTTCACCACGACCACCTCGTCGATGCTGGCCACCACCGGGTACTGCTTGGCGGCCGCGACCCGCTTGTGGGTCTCGGTCCACGAGCGGTCGTCGTACTGGACGTAGCTGTCCCTGGTGGCGCCGCAGGTGATGCCCCGCAGCGCGGCCAGGTCACCCTTCTGGATGGCGACGTCGAAGCTCTCGATGGTGGAACGGACCTGGTCTTCCTGCGACGTGGCGTTGGCGCCACCGCGGGTCAGTAGCACCGTGCCCAGCACGGCGAGCGCCACCAGCGCGGCGATCACCAGCACGACGGCGATCACCCAGCCCCAGCTGCGCCGGGTCCGAGGCGACTTGGGTGCATCATCGCGCGGCGGAATAACCTGCGGTGCAGCCACTTTGGAGCTGTCGGTGAACGCGGTGCTGTCGATCATCTCGGTGGGTTCACCGGCAGCGAAGATCTCGGTGGGAGGCTCGGGCACCGACTGGATGATCTGGGTGGAGCCGTCGAAACCCGACGGCGCGGTGTACCGGCGTTCCGACGAATCGTCGGTCTCCGGTGCATCCGGATCGGGTTCCTGCTTGCCGCCTTGGGGCTCTGTTGGGTTCGACATCCCTACTGCAGTCCTCCCTCGTGATGCTTCAGCGCAAGCCTAATCACAGCCGGCATACGCCCGCACGGCACAATAGGCCTATGACTCGTATGGGTGACCTGCTGGGGCCGGATCCGACGCTGCTACCGGGCGATACAGAAGCCGAGGGCGAACTCGAAGCCGGGGAGACTCCCGCCAACGTCGCCGCCGCGCATCCGAGTGCGTCGGTGGCCTGGGCGACGCTCGCCGAGCAGGCGCTGGACGAGGACCAGCCGGTGGCCGCCTACGCATATGCCCGGACCGGGTATCACCGCGGGCTCGACCAGCTGCGCCGCAACGGGTGGAAGGGCTTCGGCCCGGTGCCGTACTCGCACGTGCCGAACCGTGGCTTCCTGCGCTGTGTGGCCGCGCTGGCGCGGGCCGCTCAAGTGATCGGTGAGACGCCCGAGTACGCGCGTTGCCTGGATCTGCTCGATGATTGCGACCCGTCCGCGCGGGCCGCTCTCGGGGTGAACTAGCAGTTCTTCGCACCGCAATCGCCGACGCCGCCGGGCGGCTCGACCTGGACGGTGGCGTGTTCGAGGCCGCGCGCGGCCAGCACTGCCTGGGCGTCGACCAGTACCCGGGCGGCGTCGTGGGTGCTGGTCAGGTGCGCTGTGGCCATGTCCCGGCCGGGTACCAGCGTCCACACGTGGAGGTCGTGCACCTCGGTGACCCCGGGGACGTCCTGCAAGGCGGTGCGCAACTCGTCGACGTCGATGTGGGCCGGCGATGACTCGCTGAGGATCCGCAGCGCGGCGCGGGCGAGGGCGAAGGCCCGCGGGAGTACCCACAGGGCGACCAGGACGGCGACGACGACGTCGGCATACGGCCAGCCGGTGGTGACGGTGACGATGCCCGCGATCAGCACCCCGATGCTGCCCACGGTGTCGGCGACGACCTCCATGTAGGCGCCCTTGACGGCCAGGCTGTGCTCGGAGTCCGCGCGCAGCAACAGCACCACGACGGCGTTGGCGGCCAGGCCGGCCAGCGCGACGACGATCAGCGGCACACCGGGGACATCGGGTGCGTCCCCGAGTCGCTCGAAGGCCTCGTAGAGGATGAATCCGGCAACACCCAGCAGCAGCGCGGCGTTGGCGACGGCGGTGAACACCTCGGCGCGGTGCCAGCCGTAGGTGCGGGCCGCGGAGGTGGATCCGCGGCGGGCCAGCAGCACGGCGGTCAGGCCCATGAACATCGCGACCAGGTCGGTGAGCATGTGCCCGGCGTCGGCGAGCAGTGCGATCGAGTTGATCGTCAGCGCGGTGACCAGTTCCAGCACGAAGAACGCACCGAGGATCGCCGCGCCGATGATCATCCGGCCGACGCGCGTGTCACCGCCGCCGTGGCTGTGGTCGTGTCCAGCTCCCATGCAGCCGAATATATGCGGAAAGTCGCATATGTTGCAAGGCTCAGAGCCAGGCCGACCAGAACCGGGTGAGTCCGCCGCCGATCGATACCAGCGAGCCGTTGATCCCGGAAAGGTCGACGAACCAGAACACCACCGAGAAGAACACCTGGTTGAGCTGCGGCACCAGCAGCACGATGAGCAGGATCAGGAAACCCCAGCCCTTGACCGGCTCCAGGGCGCGCTGGGTGTCCGGCTTGAGATGCGGTTCCAGCGCGCCGTAGCCGTCCAGGCCCGGAATCGGCAGCAGGTTCAGCAGCACCGCGGTCACCTGCAGGAAGCCCAGGAAGGCGACACCGCCCCAGAACACCAGATGAGCCGGGTCGTAGAACAGGCTCACCGCGGCCAGCAGCAGCACCGCCAACACCACGTTGGCCAACGGGCCGGCCAGACTGACCTGGGTGCGCTGCCGTGCCGTCATCCAGCCGGTACGCACATACACGGCACCACCGGGCAGGCCGATGCCGCCCAGGGCGATGAAGAGCAGCGGCAATCCGAGCGAGAGCATCGGGTTGGAGTACTTGAGCGGGTTCAGCGTCAGATAGCCGCGCACCGCGATGTCGTGGTCGCCGAACTTCCACGCCGTGTAGGCGTGGCCGAACTCGTGCAGGCACAGCGACACCAGCCACCCCGCGACCACCAGGACGAACACCGCGGCATAGGACAGCGGCTCGATGGCGTCCCCGCAGAACCAGGCCAGCCCGCCACCGGCGAGGGTGAGCGCGACGATCCCCAGGAAGATCGGGCTGGGTCGTACCGACTGGCGCAGCGGACGGATGTTCACGTTTCGACGCTACCTACTTCACGGCCAACCAGCCTTCCGTGTGGCGGTAGAACGTCGACCGTCGCAGCGCGCGGGTGCTCGGGTCGCCGTCGCGGACCACGAAGGCGCCGGTGGTCCCGAGCTGCGCGGCGCGCCCGGTCACCCAGCGCTTCGGCCGCATGCGCGAGGACAGCACCGTCGCACGCAGGCCGGGCATCGTCCCGATCGGCTCGATCCGCACCGCGGTCGCCTCACCGTCGAAGAGCACCGTGTCGTCCACGACGGCCTCGCCCTCCAGCCCGGTCTCGCCCACCCACAGCCCGACGCCGACGAGCGCGCGCCCGGAGTCGTCGCGGATCAGCGGTACCCGGGTGGCGGCGCGTGTGAGGGCCGCGCGGGCCGCGCGCCGCCCGCTCGGCAGCCCGTAGGCGCGGGTGGCGGGGGTGCGCCGGCGCGGTACGAACGCCACCTCGACATCCAGTTTTTCGGCCTTCAACAGTGAGGTGAGTACTGCGGCGAGGTCCTTGTCGGTGCCCACCACGACGATTCGGCGAGCCGTCACAGCGGCCGCGATCTGACCGGTTTCTTGCACCGTCACCGCAGGTAGATGGCCTAATGCGCGGGGTGGGCGGCGCCCGCCGAACAGCAACACTGCGCAATCTGGCCGGCCGTTTGTGGTGGTCAAGGCCTCTCCTATGGCTCCGCTCGGATAGGGTGGGTCACCGGCTGCATCACTTTAAGCGGGAGAAATGCCATGCCGGCAATCGTGCTCATCGGGGCCCAGTGGGGCGACGAGGGCAAAGGTAAAGCCACCGATCTACTCGGTGGACGTGTGCAATGGGTAGTTCGCTACCAGGGCGGTAACAACGCGGGTCATACCGTGGTGTTGCCGACCGGGGAGAACTTCGCGTTGCACCTCATCCCCTCGGGCATCCTCACCCCGGGTGTCACCAACGTCATCGGCAACGGTGTCGTGGTCGACCCAGGCGTGTTGCTCACCGAGCTCTCCGGGCTCGAAGACAGGGGTGTGGACACATCGCGGCTGCTGATCTCAGCCGACGCCCACCTGCTCATGCCGTATCACGTCGCCATCGACAAGGTGACCGAGCGCTACATGGGCAACAAGAAGATCGGCACCACCGGTCGCGGCATCGGCCCCTGCTATCAGGACAAGGTCGCGCGGCTCGGTATCCGGGCGGCCGACGTTCTCGATCCCGCGCTGCTCGCCCAGAAGATCGAGGCGGCACTCGAGCTCAAGAATCAGATCCTGGTCAAGATCTACAACCGCAAGGCGCTCGACGCCGACGAGGTCGTGGCGACGCTGCTGGAGCAGGCCGACGGTTTCAAGCACCGCATCGCCGATGCCCGGCTGCTGCTCAACGAGGCGCTGGAGAACGGTGAGACGGTGCTGCTGGAGGGCTCGCAGGGCACTCTGCTCGACGTGGACCACGGCACCTATCCGTTCGTGACCTCGTCGAACCCCACCGCCGGTGGCGCGGCCGTTGGCTCGGGCATCGGGCCCACCCGCATCACCACGGTGCTGGGCATCCTCAAGGCGTACACCACCCGGGTGGGCTCGGGCCCGTTCCCGACGGAACTGTTCGACGAGCACGGCGCGTACCTGGCCAAGACCGGTGGCGAGGTCGGTGTCACCACCGGCAGGCCGCGGCGCTGCGGCTGGTTCGACGCCGTCATCGCCCGGTACGCCACGCGCGTCAACGGCATCACCGATTACTTCCTGACCAAGCTCGACGTGCTCTCCAGCCTGGAGACGGTCCCGGTGTGCGTGGGTTACACCGTGAACGGCAAGCGCACCGACGAGATGCCGATGACGCAGGCCGATATCGCCCGCGCCGAGCCCATCTACGAAGAGCTGCCCGGCTGGTGGGAGGACATCTCCGCGGCGCGTGAGTTCGACGACCTGCCCGCCAAGGCGCGTGACTACGTGCTGAGGCTCGAAGAGCTTGCCGGAGCCCATGTTTCGTGCATCGGTGTGGGGCCGGGGCGGGAGCAGACCATCGTGCGCCGGGACATCCTGGCGTGACCGATTTCGGCCTGGATCCGCGGCGCGTCGACCCGCAGTACGACCGGCATGGTGGGTTCCCGGTGTTCGAGGCCGCGGATCCGGGCCCTGGATTCGAACGGTTCCTGACGGCCATGCGCCGGGCGCAGGATCTGGCGGTGTCGGTGAACCCGGACAGCGACACCTGGACGGCCGCAGCAGACCGCGTCGAGGAACTGGTGGCACTGCTCGAGCCGTCGCAGGCGGCCGAGGGTGTGGGCCCGGCCAACCGGGTGCCCTCGTTGCCCGGTGCGGGCAGTCTGTTGATGCCGCCCTGGCTCGTCACCAAATTCGAGGCCGACGGTGTGGAGTTGACGGTGCAGTTCAGCCGCTTCCACGTGGGCGGTAATCAGGCGGTGCACGGTGGTGTGCTGCCGCTGCTGTTCGATTCGGTGTTCGGCATGGTCATCCATGCGACGGGCCGGCCGATCAGCCGCACCGCGTACCTGCATGTGGACTATCGCCGGGTGACCCCGATCGATGTGCCGCTGACGGTGCGCGGCTGGTTGCGGGAAGCCGAGGGCCGCAAGGCGTTTGTGAACGCCGAATTGCTGGACGCCGAGGGCAATGTGCTCGCCGAGAGCAACGGCCTGATGGTCAGATTGCTGCCCGGCCAGCCCTAGGCGTGTCACCATGACGGCGTGACCACACACCCGTCAGATCGGCATCTTCGCAAGCTCACCACGCCGCGTGCGGCCGCGGTGGCCGGCGTGCTGTTCGCGCTGCTGTTCGGGACCGCGCTCGCGTTGATCCGGACTGCGCTGCCCGAGGGCGCCGAACACGGATCGCAGTGGATCGCCGGGGCGAGCGGACAGTTGAAGGTGGCCTCGGTGCTGATGCCGTTCGCCGGCATCACGTTCCTCTGGTTCATCGGCGTCATCCGCGACGGGTTCGGCCGGTACGAGGACAAGTTCTTCGCGACCGTGTTCATCGGTAGTGGCCTGCTTTTCCTGGCCATGATGTTCGTGTCCTCGGCGGTGGGCGCCGGGTTGGTTGCCACCAGGGTCGGCTTGCCCGATGTGACGGTGCGCGACGAGCTGGCGGTGTTCGGCCAGGGCATGCTGGAGAGCCTCGCCACCACGTACGGACTGCGGATGGGGGCGGTGTTCATGATCTCGCTGGCCACCATCTGGCTGCGGACCGGGTTGATGCCGCGCTGGCTGGTCATCGTGACTTACCTTGTGGCGCTGAGCCTTCTGGTATCGGGTGGGGTCAGCATGTGGGTGGTGCTGGCTTTCCCGGTGTGGGTTCTGGTGGTCAGCATGCTGCTCCTGGCGCGGGCCGGGGTGATCGACCTGCACCATGACGGCCCGGAGGAGCCGGCCCGCTAGAAGGGCGGGTCGCTGTTGTTTTCGGCGAGTTCGGCTGCGTTGCGGGTGCGTTCGGCTGTGATGCGCTGGGCGCGGTCTTGGGCGCGGGTGCGTTTTCGGACCGGCATCTTGGTGTCGCGGTCGGTGTCGTTAATCAGCCGGATGGCGCGCTTCCGCGGGATGGGGGTCTCGATGTTCCAATGCGGGAACATGATTGCTGCCCCGGGCGCCTTGGTGTAGGTGTGCCCGGTCGGTGCTGACCATTGGATGCGGCCGTCGGGTTTCGCTGCCGGTTCCCAACCACNGTCTCGATGTTCCAATGCGGGAACATGATTGCTGCCCCGGGCGCCTTGGTGTAGGTGTGCCCGGTCGGTGCTGACCATTGGATGCGGCCGTCGGGTTTCGCTGCCGGTTCCCAACCACAGAACGTCTTGATCAAATGGTGCAGACGGCACAGTGGTGCCAGGTTGCCGGGATGGGTGGCCCCGGCGGGCCATGGGGTCAGGTGGTCGAGGTCGCAGCGGTGCGCGGGGCGGTTGCAGCCGGGGAAGCTGCACGTCATGGCGCGCATCCGGACGAACGCGGTCAGTGCGGCCGAGGGCCGGTATTGGCGTTCGGCGGGCAGGTCGGCGATCTCGGAGAGCGGCTTTACTGTGGCGCCGGTGGCGGCGAGGTCGGCCAGCATGTTGGCGGGGATGATGGCGCCGTCGAGCGTGACGCCTGGGCTGGGATTGCAGGCCGCGGGTGGGATGTTGGCCGCGGGCGCGGCGGGTTCGGCGCGGGCCGCAGGTTCGGCGGGCTCGTCGGGTTCGGATTCTGCTGCCGGAGTCTGCTGCTTTTTCTCCGGCGCAGTCTCGGTCTCGGCGGGCGCCGTTTCCGGGGTGGCCGCGGTGCCCGGGCTGGTGTGCCGCGGAGACTCTTCGCCGGCGGAGGGCACCTGGTCGGTCAGCACGTAGATGGTGACTGCGCCCGAGCGTGGATCTTTCCCGCTGCCCGCACAGTTCACGTCCCCGCACTCGCAGGTCAGGCGCTCCAGTGCCGGGCCGACCACACCCAATGCAGCCAGCGCGGCCGCCCGCAGTTCCCCACGCTTACGGGGATCGTTGGGGCAGACGGTGTCGGCCAGGGCATTGAGGCGCTGCTCCAAGATCTTCTTGTCGGTGATGCGCAGCCGCCCCCAAAAGGACGCCACCCCGTTGGGGTCATCCTTGTCGTCGAACTCGACGTAGAGGTCCTTGGCCGCCCGTTTGGAACGCACCACGGCGTCGGGGTCGAACTTCTCCACCCACAGATCCACCGCCCCGATCAGCTGCTTCTCCGAATGCGCCCCGTACTCGCCGGCTTCCCCGGCGATGGCGGTATCGATCAACACGAGCGCATCTGCGTCGACGACGAGGTGGGTGCGCCAGGTGATCGCATCGATCACGGTCGCCGAGATCGCGCCCTTGGCGAACAGGGCGGCGGTGCGGGGCAGCCGGTCGCGCAGGGCCTGGGCGATGCGCATCTGTTTGGACGCCGCATGAGAATTCAGGTTGCAGGCCGCCGCTACCGCGGCCTGCGCCCATGCCCAACCGTCGATGACCTGATGGGCGATGACGTCGTCCTCGTCGTCACATTGGCGGGCGATGACCTCACCGATGAACGCCAGCCGCTGCGCGGCGGCCGTGGCCTCAGTCCGGGTCATGGTCGTGACCGCCGAGATGAGCGCTTCGTCGCTCAACTCCGCGATCGCGGACCGATCCAGGGCTTCGAACATATGTGCGATACTACCGACCTGGTCGGACATGCACGCCAAATCTTTCTGGCCCTGTGGATAACTAATCGACCAGCTTCAACGCCGACGCGGGGCACAGCTTCACGGCCTCGCGGGCATGCTCCAGTTCGCCCTCGGGCACCTCTTCGGTGAGCACCACCACCACGCCGTCGTCATCCTGATCGAACACCGCGTCGGCCACCATCACACAGTTGCCCGCGGTGATGCAGGAGTCGTGATCAGCTTCAACCTTCATCGTCACCACCTCACTGGTAGCGACCGTAGTCCGTAGATGAAGTGGAAGTCCCGGAACTCGACATCTTCGAACGGTTCGGCCAACGCCAGTGTGGGGAAGCGCTTGAACAGCGCCGGAAAGGCGATCCGCATCTCCATCCGGGCCAGTGGCGCACCCAGGCAGTGGTGCACGCCGTGGCCGAACGCGAGGTGCCCGGGGGCGCCCCGACGCACATCGAACTCGTCGGGCCGCTCGACGAACGCGGGGTCGCGGTTGCCCGCGGGCAGTGACGCGAAGACCAACGCGCCCTTGGGTACCACCACACCGGCCATCTCCACGTCGGCGGTGGCGAACCGCGGAATGGCATGGTGCACCACCGACAGCCAGCGCAGCAGTTCCTCCATCGCGGGCCCGATGGCATCCGGGTCATCGCGTACCAGCGCCAGCTGGTCGGGTCTGCGCAGCAGCGCAAGTGTCCCCAGCCCCAGCATGTTCGACGTCGTCTCGTGACCGGCGAGCAGCAGCAGCCCGGCAATGCCGACCAGCTCGTCGTCGGTCAGCGCGTCGCCGTGCTCGCGGACGAGCATGCCGAGGATGTCCTCGCCGGGAGCCTTCCGCGCCCGGTCCACCAGGCTGTGCATGTAGTCGCGGCTCTGCTGTTGCAGCTGCATGCGCTCGGCGATGGGCAGCGACAGGTCGAGCTGGCGGGCCGAGCGGTGCTGAAAGTCATCCCGGTCGTCATAGGGCACGCCGAGCAGCTCGCAGATCACCAATGACGGTACGGGCAAGGCGAATTCGGCCACCAAGTCCGCGGGCGCACCGCCGGCCGCCATGGTATCGAGGTGCTCGTCGACGATCTCGGTGATGCGCGGCTCCAGCCGCTTCATCCGCCGGATGGTGAACTCGGGGGTGAGCAGACGGCGCAACCGCTGATGCTCGGGCGGATCCAGGCCGAGCAAGTTACCGGCGCGCGTCTTGGCCAGTTCCTCCGCAGACATCTCCGGCGCGCCGGGCAGGGTGAAACCCGGTGGGCGCGCGTTGGAGAAGTGCTCGTGATCGGCCAGCACGGACTTGACGTCCTCGTGCCTGGTCACCAGGTACACGGTGTTGCCGAGCGCGCTGACGACGGATTGCACACCGGCTTTCTCGCGGATCGCTCCGAGTTCGGGAACGGGGTCGAAGCCGTTGCGCCGCATGTGGACCGGCGGCAGCGTCTGTGTCATGCGCGAGGCTCCTCGCTGGCTGTCATGATCACACGCTACGCGTCGAACACAAAGTCCTTGATCAGCGCGTTGACGAGGCGCGGATTCTCCAGTGCGGCCAGATGCGCGACGCCATCCAGGACGGCGGTCGCCGCACCCTGAATGGCGTCGGCCATCTCAAGCGTCTCGGCGACGGGGAAGGTGGCGTCCTCGGCACCCGCCACCACGAGGACCGGGGTGCGCACGTCCGAGAGCAGCGCACGTTGGTCCGGCCGCTGGGGCACCACGCTCGTCACCGCCCATGCACTGGAGTCCAGGTCCACCGCGCGTGCCGCATCCCGGACGAATCGCACCACGTCGGGCCGGTCGCGAAAGGTCGTCGGCCCGAGAAAGGCCTTGAGCACCTGGCCCGTCAGCGGTCCGCGTATGCCTCCGAGGAGCTTCGCCGTCCGCAACAGCAACCCGTACTCGACACGCTGGCGCCGCCCGGCCGGCGAGGCGGTGCAGTTCATCAGGACCGCCCGCCCGATCCGGTCCGGGTGCCGCGCGGCGAACGTGCCGCCGATCATCCCGCCCCAGGAATTGCCGACAAAATGGGCCCGCTCGACGCCCAGCCCGTCCAGAACATCCACCACGGTCTGTGCGCACTCATCGAAAGTGAAAGGCCCCGACAGCTTTTCGCTGCCGCCGTGGCCGGGCGGGTCCACCAGGATCACCTGATGCCCGTCCTGGAACTCCGAGGCCTGCCCGGCCCACATATCGCCGGTCATCAGCAGGCTCGGCCAGAACAGGATGGCCTCGCCCGTCCCGGCGGTCTGCACGCGCAGCCGTCCCAGCCGGGTCGTAACCGTCCGTGCGTCCACCGCCCTCACGCTAGCGTTCGGCGTGTAACCCCGGAGCCCAGATGCGCGGACCGATCAGGGTGAACAGTGCCGGGATGATCACGGTGCGCACCAGGAAGGTGTCCAGCAGGATCCCGAGGCCCACGATGATGCCGATCTGCGTCAGCACGATCAGGGGGAGCACACCCAGCACGCAGAACACCGCGGCCAGCACGATGCCGGCACTGGTGATGACGGCACCGGTCGCCGACACGGCGCGCACGATGCCCTGCCGGTTGCCGAATTCCGGTGTCTCCTCCCGCGCCCGGGTCACCAGGAAGATCGTGTAATCCACGCCGAGTGCCACCAGGAACAGGAACGCGAACAGCGGAGTACCGTTGTCCAGGGCCGGGAAACCGAACAGGTGCACGCTGGCCCAGCCACCGATCCCCAACGCGGCCAACGCGCTGAGCACCGTGACCGACACCAGGACCACCGGCGCCAGCGCCGAACGGAGCAGCACGAAAAGCACCACGAGCACCACCGCCAGGATCGCGGGGATGACCACCATGCGGTCGCGCTGTGCGGCCGACGCCGAATCCCGCGCCTTGGCATCGGACCCGCCGACCACAGCCTCGGGACTGACGGAATGCACCGAACTACGCAGCGCATCAACGGTTTCGAACGCCTCATCCGACGCCGGTTCGGCCTGCAGAACCACCGACCATTGGCTCAGCCCGGTGCCCGATTCCCCGGCGGGCCGAGCCGACACCACGCCCGGCACCCCGGTGATCGCCGACGACACCGCGGCCGCATCGGCGGTGGGTGCGATGACGACGGCGGGATCGGTCAGGCCGCTCGGAAAGTGTTCGGCCAGTGTGTCGTACCCGCTGACCGACTCGGCCTGAACCCGGAACTGTTCGGTCTGCGACAAACCGACCGGGGTGCCGACCAGGCCGAAGCACAGCGCGACCAGCACGCCGAGTGCGCCGGTGGCCACCCATCCGGGCCGGCCGGCCACCCAGGAGGCGACCCGGTGCCAGACGCCGCTGTCGGTGAGAGCCTCGTCGCCGACCTGAGGGATGAACGGCCAGAACAGCTTCTTGCCGAACAAACCGAGGAACGGCGGCAACACGAACAGGACGAAGATCGCCGCCACCACCAGGCCCGCCGCGGCCTGCACGCCGAGGCTGCGGTTGGACGGCGCCGTGGCGAACGCCAGGGTGAGCAGCGCCAGCACGACGGTGGCATTGCTGGCCAGGATCGCCGGCCCGGCCGCACGGGTGGCCACCCGCAATGCCTCGCGGTGATCGGCCGAACGTCCCAGCTCCTCGCGGTAGCGCGAAATGAGCAGCAGCGCATAGTTGGTGCCGGCGCCGAACACCAGCACGCTGGTGATACCGCCCGTCGACCCGTCCGGGTTCAGGCCAAGTCCGGAGGCCACCGCGGTGCCCACCACGGAACCGACCCGGTCGGCGAAGGCGATCACCAGCAGGGGCACCAGCCACAGCACCGGGGAGCGGTAGGTGATGATGAGCAGCAGGGCCACCACCGCGGCCGTCACCGCGAGCAGGGTGATATTGGCTCCGGCAAAGGAATTCGCGATGTCGGCGCCGAAGGCCGGGCCGCCGGTCACCTCCGCCTGCAGCCCTTCGGGCAGCCGTTCGGCGGTCTGGGTGCGCAACTCCTGCACCGCATCGTTGAGGGCGAATCCGGACAGGTCGGCCGACAGCGGGGACACCGACACCGCGGCCAGCCCGTCCTGCGACACCTGCGCGCCGGGGCCGGCCGCAGCCACCTCGGCCGGACTCAACGGTCCGCCGTCGGTCCGGGTGAACACGATGATGGCCGGCGCGATATCGCCGCCGGGGAACTCGGCTCGCAGGGCGTCGGCGCGCGCCGATTCGGCACTGGCCGGCACCGCCACCGGCGACTGCGAGGCGGAGTCCGACCCGCCGAGCAGGCCCAGACCGGCGCCGGAGGCCAGGATCACGAGTATGGCGACGAGCCAGGAAACACGACTGGACATGCGATAAATATTTCAGAAACTTAACGATTAATCAAATGAACGATATGCTGTGGTCATGCAGCGAGAAGATCGGGAGCGGCTCATCGCTGCCGATGTGCGAGCCCTGACGGCCGAGTCGGATCAGATCGGCCGTGAATTCGCGAACCGCAATGATGTGTCCGCCAACGATTTTCGCGCTCTGCTGCACGTCATGGTGGCCGACGCCGCGGGTGCCCCGCTGACCGCGGGCGAACTGCGCAAGCTGATGGGGACCTCCGCGGCGGCCATCACGTATCTGGTGGAGCGGATGATCGAGTCCGGGCATCTGCGCCGGGAGGCCCATCCCGGTGACCGGCGGAAGGTGATCCTGCGGTACGACGATCACGGACTCGCGGTCGCCAACGATTTCTTCACCCCGCTGGCCGAGATCAACTCCCAGGCGCTGGCCGACCTGCCCGACGCCGACCTCGATGCCGCGCACCGCGTGTTCACCGCGCTGCTGGCAGGGATGCGCGAGTTCCGGACCGCTACCGACGGTTGAGGGTGGCCTCTTCCAGGTCCAGCCCGCGCAGCACCTCGCGCAGCACCTCATCGTCGATGTTCCCGGCGTCGCGTTCGGCGATGAAGGTATCGCGTTCGGCGGCAAGCATTTCCAGTCGTAGCCGACGGAACACCGAAGCCGGGCTCTCGCCGATCTCGTCCTCGCTGCGGCCCAGCCGCTCCCACGCCGAGTTACGCCGGGCGGTGTTCCACTTGCGCAGCACCTGGGCGGCATCGTCGGTGACCGCCGCGGACTGGCTGACGGTCCCGTCGGCGCGCTGCTGCTCGAGCAGTTGGTCGAGCCTCTCGGCCGCGGCCCGGGCCGCCTTGTCCTGCGCCGCCGCCTGAGCCAGCGCATCGCGCTGCGCGTCGTCGCTGTGGATGCCGAAGCGCCGGATCACCCACGGCAGCGTCAGGCCGTGCAGCAGCAGGGTGCCCACCACCACGACGAAGGTCAGGAACACCAGCTGCGGACGCCCCGGGAACTCCGCACCGGACATCGTCGTCAACGGCACACCGAACGCGGCCGCCAGCGACACCACGCCGCGCATCCCGGCCCACGCGACCACGAAGACCTCCCCGGCCGCCGGCCGCGGGTTGCGCAGGAACGTGGTCGCGTACACCCAGGCGATCCGTACCACGATGACGGTGGCCAGCACCGCCACCGACGAGACCGCGATCGCCGCCGCGGACAGCCCGGACAGCTCCCGCACCACCCCGGGCAGCTGCAGTCCGATCAGCAGGAAGGCGAACGACTCCAGGATGAGCTGCAGCGCCTTCCACACCGCGTCGTCCTGCAGGCGGGTGGCGTACCCGGCGTTCGTCGAGCGTTGGCCGAGCATCAAAGCGGCGACGACGACGGCCAGCACACCGGAGGCGTGTGCCTCCTCGGCCAGCAGATAGATGACGAACGGCGCGACCAGGCCGATGGCGCTCTCCACCAACGGGTCGTCCAGCCGGGAGCGGATGAAGGTGATGGCCGACCCGGACAACACGCCGACAACGACGCCACCCGCTGCGGCCAGGACGAAGGTGCCCAGCCCCGACACCCATCCCGCCGACGCCCCGATCGCCGCGGCCAGCGCGACCTTGTAGGCGGTCAGCGCGGTCGCGTCGTTGAGCAGGCTCTCCCCGCCGAGCAGCGTCATGATGCGCCGCGGCAGGCCGAGCCGGCGGCCCACCGCTGTCGCCGACACCGCGTCCGGTGGGGCCACGATCGCGCCCAGCACCAGCGCCGCGGCCAGCGTGAAATCGGGCACCACGTGATAGGCCACGAACCCGACGACCAGCGTGGTGGCCAGTGGCAGCCCGACCGCCAGCGAGCCGATCGACCGAACGTTGCGGCGCATGTTGACGTAGCTGCTCTCCAGCCCCGCCGACCACAGCAGCGGCGGCAGGATGACGAACAGCACCAGCTCGGGGTCCAGTTCGACCTCGTCGAGCCCGGGGATGGCGCTGGCCACCAGACCGGCGACCACCAGCGCCAGCGGTGCCGAGATGTCGAGTCGACGGCTCACCGCGGCCAGCAGGACCGCGGCCACCAGAACTGCCAGCAGTGTCGCTGCCACGGCATCAACCTATCCTTGATCAACATGCGCAAGAGTTCCCGACGCCGTGCGACGGCACCTCCGGCAGCCCCGAACTCGTGTGAGCATCTTCAGACCGCGGTAGGCATCGTAGATCCGGAGCCGGTGACCCCGGGACGCTGCCAGCAATGCACCGATGACGGGCAGGACGCCTGGGCGCATCTGCGGATGTGCCTGGCCTGCGGACACGTCGGATGCTGCGATTCCAGTCCGCATCAGCACGCCACCGAACACTTCCGGCAGACCGGCCATGCGGTGATGCGTTCGGTGGAGCCCGGCGAGTCCTGGCGATGGTGCTATGTCGACAGCCGGATCGGCTGAGGATCTGGCAGGCTGGGTGAGCGATGACCAGACATGCTGAAGAGACCGCGAGACCTCTGGTGATGCTGCTCGGGTCCGGTGAGGTGAGTCGTGAACTGACGCTGTCCTTTCAGCGTCTCGGCGCGGCCGTCGTCGCCGTCGATCGCTACGCCGACGCACCGGCACACCGGGTCGCGGATCGCAGCGCGGTGGTGCGGATGAACGACCCCGATGCCCTGACCGCCGCGGTCGAGGGGGAGCGCCCCGACTACGTCGTCGTGGAGGCGGGTGTGGTCGCCACCGATGCACTGGGCGCACTGTCCGAACGCATCGAGGTCTTCCCCGCGCCGCGCGCCACCCGGCTGAGCCTGGACCGCGAGGGCCTGCGCCGCCTGGCCGCCGACGAACTCGGCCTGCCCACCGCCCCGTTCTGGTTCGCAGGTTCGGCCAAGGAACTGGCCGCCGTCGCCGAGCACGCCGGATTCCCGCTGGCGGTCACCCCGGTCGCCGGCGCCCCGGGCGAGGGCCGCTCGGTGCTGCTGCGCACCGAGGATGTCGAGCCGGCCTGGAACCGGGCCATCGCGGCGGGCCACCTCACCACGCCCAACCGGGTGATGGCCGAGACGGTGGTCGACGTCGACGACGAGGTCACCCTGCTGACCGTGCGCACCAGCGGCCCGACGGGGCCGGCGGTGCACTTCTGCGAGCCGATCGGGCATCGCGTCGCCCAGGACGGCACGCTGGCGACCTGGCAGCCGCACCGGCTCAGCCCGGCCGCCCTCGATGCTGCCAAGTCGATCGCGGCCCGCATCGTGAACTCACTCGGCGGACGCGGGGTGTTCGCGGTGGAACTGCTGGTGCGCGGCGATGAGGTCTACTTCTCCACGGTCCGTCCGCGGCCCGTCGACAACGCGTTCCTCACCGTGCGGACCCAGCGGCTCTCCGAGTTCGATCTGCATGCCCGGGCGATCCTGGGCCTCACGGTCGACACCATCATGATCTCGCCCGGCGCCGCAGAGATCGGCTACGCCGGCGGCGAGACATCCGTGCCTGCCGAATCCGACATCGTCGGGGTGCTCTCCGAGGCGCTCGCGGTGGCCGAGAGCGATGTGCTGCTGTTCGACCGGCTCGACGAGACCGATGGCAGGCACCGGCTGGGGGCCGCGATCGCCACGGCTCCCGACGTCACGGTGGCCAGGGACCGTGCGCAGCGCACCGCGGTGTCGCTGCGTAGGCTCTGGCAGTCGTGAGCGACGCACCCGACGATCAGGACCGGCCGACCGCGACACCGTTCCTGCTGGCCCTGGTCATCATCGTGGTTGTGATCACCGGGATTTTTGTGGTCAACCGCGGTGACGGTGACGGCGACCCCGAACAGATCGGGCGGGTCGTGGTCGCCCAGAACGATGCGCTCCAGAGGCAGGACTACGCGGCTTTCCTGGCGAGCACCTGCGCCGAACAGCACGGCACCGAGGACGAGGTGCTCACCCGGCAACGGGATTCAGCGGCCCAGCGTGGGGAGCGGTACGTCGACGGCGCGAGCAACGTCGAGGTCGATGGTGACAAGGCCACCGCCACCGTCAGGTATCACTTCGGCGAGAACGAGGAGACCGAGGCCACCGTGGACATGTCCTTCGTGCGTGAGGACGGCAGCTGGAAGGTGTGCTCGGTTGGACCGGCCTAGCCGTTACGGTATTGGGGTGTCATCATCCGAGAGTCCGGGCTACGCCGGAGACATCACGCCAGAGCAGGCATGGGAGCTGCTGTCCGCCAATCCCGAAGCCGTGCTCGTCGATTGTCGTACCGAAGCCGAATGGCGTTTCGTGGGAGTGCCCGACCTGAGCTCGCTGCGCCGCGATGTCGTCTACGTGGAGTGGACCAAGACCGACGGCTCCCACAATGACAACTTCGTCGATGATCTCGGCAAGGCCGGTATCGCCCCCGGGCAGCGCGCGGTGGTGTTCCTGTGCAGGTCCGGCAACCGATCCATCGGTTCGGCCATCACCGCCACCGAGGCGGGAATCGGACCGTCCTACAACGTGCTCGACGGGTTCGAGGGCAACCTCGACGCCGACGGCCACCGCGGCGCGACCGGGTGGAAAGCGGTCGGCCTGCCCTGGACGCAGTCATGACCAGCCCCGATGAGCAGGTGCCGTCGGTCCGGATTCCCGCACCGCTGCCCGACGGCGTCAGCCAGGCCACCATCGGGGTGCGCGGCGGCCTGCTGCGGTCCGGTTTCGAGGAGACCGCCGAGGCGCTGTATCTGACCTCGGGCTACGTGTACTCCTCGGCCGGTGATGCGGAGAAGGCGTTCACCGGCGAGATCGACCGGTACGTCTACTCCCGGTACGGCAACCCGACCATCTCGATGTTCGAGGAGCGCCTGCGCCTCATCGAGGATGCGCCCGCCGCATTCGCCACCGCCACCGGTATGGCCGCGGTGTTCACCTCGCTGGGCGCGCTGCTGGGTGCCGGTGACCGGCTGGTCGCCGCCCGCAGCCTGTTCGGTTCGTGTTTCGTGGTGTGTAACGAGATTTTGCCGCGTTGGGGTGTGGAGACGGTCTTCGTCGACGGCGACGACCTGTCGCAGTGGGAAGAGGCGCTCAGCAAGCCCACCCAGGCGGTGTTCTTCGAGACCCCGTCCAACCCGATGCAGTCACTGGTCGATATCGCGGCGGTGTCCGAACTGGCGCACGCGGCAGGCGCAAAAGTGGTGCTGGACAATGTCTTCGCCACGCCGTTGCTGCAGCAGGGTATCCCGCTCGGAGCTGACGTGGTGGTCTACTCCGGCACCAAACACATCGACGGCCAGGGCCGCGTGCTGGGCGGGGCGATCCTCGGCGACAAGGAGTACATCGACGGACCGGTGCAGAAGCTGATGCGCCACACCGGTCCGGCGATCAGTGCCTTCAACGCCTGGACCTTGCTCAAAGGTCTTGAGACGCTTGCGGTCCGGGTGGACTACTCGAACCGCTCGGCGCACCGGGTCGCCGAGTTCCTGGAGCAGCAGGCCGGGGTGAACTGGGTGAAATACCCGTTCCTGGAATCACATCCGCAGTTCGACCTGGCGAAGCGGCAGATGCGCGGCGGCGGGACGGTCGTCACTTTCGAGCTCGATGGCGGCAAGGACCGCGCCTTCGAGGTGCTCGACAAGCTGAACATCATCGACATCTCCAACAACCTCGGTGACGCCAAATCGTTGATCACCCACCCGGCCACCACCACCCACCGGGCGATGGGCCCGGAGGGTCGCGCGGCGATCGGACTGGGCGACGGCGTGGTGCGGATCTCGGTCGGCCTGGAAGGCACCGAGGACCTGCTCGCCGATCTGGACCAGGCGCTGAGCTGAGCTGTGTCCAAGCGTGGAGATGCCAAGAAGGCCCGCCGTAAGAAGCGGCAGGGGGCCGCTCGGGTTCCTGCGGTGATCATGGACCAACTGGCGGCCATCCCGGACGGGATCGTCGCCGATCTGGCCGAGTTCGACGAGCGGATCACCGCCCGGGACTGGACCTTCGACGAGGAACAGTCCGATGACGATTACGCGGTGTGGTTCTTCGAACCGTCCGGTGCGGAGGTCGACGACGGTCTGCCGGTGACCTCGCTGTGGCTGGATGCCGCCGAGGACGGTGCGATCGTGCGGGTGGTGCTGGTCGGCACCACCACCCAGCACCCGTTCACCCATACCCAGCTGTTCGAGCACCTGGCAGCCATCGAGACGTACCGGAACGGTGACCCGGTCCCGGAGTTCGGCTAGGGTCTCTCACCCATGACCCTCGTCGCGGGAATCGACTCCTCCACGCAGTCCTGCAAGGTGCTGGTCTGCGACGCCGAGACCGGTCAGATTCTGCGCGAGGGCCGCGACCGCCATCCCGGCGGCACCGAGATCGACCCTGCCGCATGGGAATCCGCCGCCGACACGGCGATCGCGTCGGCCGGTGGGCTGCAGGACGTGGCAGCGGTGTCGGTCGGCGCCCAGCAGCACGGCATGGTGTGCCTGGACGCCGACGGGCAGGTGGTGCGAAACGCGCTGCTGTGGAACGACACCAGATCGGCGGGCGCGGCGGCCGACCTGGTGTCCGAACTGGGCGCGGCAGCCTGGGCCGAGCGGGTCGGGGTGGTCCCGCTGGCCGCGATCACGGTGGCGAAGCTGCGCTGGCTGGCCGACAACGAACCGGCCAACGCTGACCGCACCGGCACCGTCTGCCTGCCCCATGACTGGCTGAGCTGGCGACTGCGCGGTGAGAGCGATCCGGCCTCGGTGTTCACCGACCGCAGCGATGCCAGCGGCACCGGATACTTCGACGCCGCCCGCGATGCCTACGACACCGATCTGCTGGAACTGGCGCTGCGCGGCCGAGCACCCGCATTGCCTTTGGTGCTGGCGCCGGGGGACGCCGTTGCGGCGGGAGACGCCGTGTTCGGCGCGGGGCTGGGCGACAATGCCGCCGCCGCACTGGGTCTGGGTGCCGTCGAGGGTGATGTCATCGTGTCCATCGGCACCTCGGGGGTGGTTTCGGCCATCGCCGGGGCCCCGGCCCGCGACACCGGCGGCTTCGTCGCCGGGTTCGCCGACGGCACCGGCCGTCACCTGCCGCTGGTGTGCACCCTCAACGGGGCGCCGGTGCTCGACGCCGCGGCCGCCCTGCTGCGCGTCGATCACGACGAGCTGTCCCGGCTGGCGCTGTCGGCGCCGGCGGGCAGCGAGGGGCTGGTCATGGTGCCCTACCTGGAGGGGGAGCGGACCCCGAACCGGCCCGCTGCCACCGGGGCGATCCACGGGGTGCGGGTGGGCAATGCCACCGCCGCGAATCTGGCGCGGGCCGCGGTCGAGGGCCTGCTGTGCGCACTGGCCGACGGCCTCGATCACCTCACGTCGCTCGGTGTGCCCGCTCGGCGGATCCTGCTGGTCGGTGGCGGCGCCAAGTCGGCGGCGTTGCGCGAGATCGCCCCGACCGTGTTCGGTGTGCCGGTGTACGTCCCGGAAGCCGCCGAGTATGTGGCGCTCGGCGCGGCACGTCAGGCCGCGTGGGCGCTGACGGGCACACTGCCGGAATGGGATTCGGCGCCCGCACGACGTTACGAGGCGGCCGCCGTGCCCGCGGTGCGGCGCCGCTACGCCGATGTCCGCGATCTCACCGAGGGCTGTCGTGAGTGACCTGACGTTGCGGCAGCTGCGCTACTTCGCCGTCCTCGGTGAGGAGCTGAACTACCGTCGCGCGGCCGAGCGCCTGTTCATCACCCAGCCGGCGCTGTCCACCGCGATCAAACAGCTCGAACAGGCCTTCGGCGTGGTGCTGTTCAACCGCAACACCCGCGAGGTCGCGCTCACCGATCTCGGTGCGGCGTGGTTGCCGCAGGTGCAGCAGGCGCTCTCCGGGATCGACGCGGTGGTGGCCAATCTGGTCACCCTGTCGGGCACCCGGCAGGGCCGGCTGCGGCTGGGTTACCTCATCGGCACCGGTGCCGATCTGCTGTTCCGCGTCGTGCGGCATTTCGAGGCCGCCTACCCGGATGTCAGCGTCGAACCCATCGAGTTCGATTTCGCCGACCCCACCGCCGGCCTGGCCGCCGGCACCACCGAGGTCGCCCTGATCCGCCCGCCGGTCGACCTGCCCGAGCACCGCATGCTGGTGCTGGACTCGGAATCCTGGGTGGCCTGCCTGCCCCGGGACCATGCGCTGGCGGGCCGCCACGAGGTCGAGATCGCCGAACTGCTCGACGACCCGATCGTCTGCGCGCCGCTGACCGCCGGACCGTGGCGGGACTACTGGATGGCGATGGACGCCCGCGGTAACCGGCCACCGACCATCGCGGCGGTCGCGGCCACCTACGAGGCCGAGACCACCTGCATCGCCCGCGGCCTGGGCATCAGCTTCACCACCTCGTCGGTGGCCCGGTTCTATGACCGGCCCGGGATCGTCTACGTCCCGATCGTCGATCGCCCGCCCAGCCATGTCGCGCTGGCCTGGCATCCCGGCACGCTGAGCCCCCAGGCGGATGCCCTGATCAGGCATGTCCAGCAGAATTGGGGATTCGACGACGGCGACGAAACTCCGCTCGACCAGCACTGATAAATATTGGTTATCAGAAGATCAAAAGATGGAACTTCCGGTGACCGCCCGGTGGCGATTGTCTGTCATCAGACATCTCACCCCTGCTCCGACCTGGAGATCCCATGACCGACACCCCGGTACGACCCACTGATACATCGGCGTCCGCATTGAATGCCGAAGATTCCAAGCTCGCCGAGCTGGGCTACACCCAGAAGTTGGACCGCTCGGTCGGCACGCTGGCCTCCTTCGCCATCGGCTTCGCAACCATCAGCGCCACCACCGCGGTGTTCACCGGCTTCGGTGCCGGTTACTTCACCGCGGGCGCCCCGTTCGTGTGGACGCTGCTGCTCGCCGGCGCGGTGTTCGCGCTGTGGACCTTCATCGCGGCGGACCTGACCGCGAAGCTGCCGCTGGCCGGCTATTCCTACCAGTGGATCAGCCGGATCAACGGGCCGAATCTGGCCTGGTTCACCGGTTTCATCGCCCTGATGGGGTGGGTGTGCGGGATGACCGGTGTCGGCTTCATCCTGTCCGGCTACCTGGGCGGGCTGTTCGGCTGGACCATGACGCAGACGACGCAGATCCTGCTGGCCATCGCCGTGGTGTTCGTCTGCGTGCTGATCAACATCTACGGTGTCCGGTTCGCGACCATGGTCAACAACATCGGCGTCAGCCTGGAACTCGTCATCACCGTCGGCGCCACCGCGCTCATCGCCATCATCGCGTTCTCCGCGCCCGAGAACCACCAACCGATCTCGGTGCTGTTCACCGGCGGAGAAGCGGGCGACAAGGACTCCTACATGCTGGCCTGGCTGGCCGCCGCGCTCGGTCCGTTCTTCGGGCTCATCGGGGTCGAGTCCGGCGCCGACGTCGCCGAGGAGACCAAGGACGCCCGCCGGGTCGTGCCCAAGACGATGTTCTACGCCCTGGTCACCTCGATCGTGATCGAGCTGCTGATGTACATCGTCTACGTACTCGCCATCAAGGATCCGGCTGCGGTGGAGGCGAACTCGGGCGCACCGATCGAGGAGATCATCACTCAGCAGGCCGGCCCCGTCGTCACCAAGATCATCGTCGCCATCGCGCTGACGAACATCCTGGCCTGCCTGCTGGCCAACATCCTGGTCGCCACCCGGCTGACCTACTCGATGGCTCGCGACAACATGCTGCCGTTCTCCCATGTGTGGCGCCATGTTTCGCCCACCCGCAAGACACCGACCTACTCGATCATCGGCCTGGGCTGCCTGTCGACCCTGCTGCTGCTCTCGGCGATCGTCAACGAGAAGGCGTTCAACTACATCATCGGCATCGCGTCGCTGCTGTTCTTCTTCGTCTACATCCTGCAGACCATCGGGCTGCTGGTCGGCTACCGCAAGGGCACCATCCCGGCCGCTGACCCCGGCACCTTCGACCTGGGCCGGTTCCGGCTGCCGATCTACATCACCGCGCTGGTCGTATTCCTCAGCGTCGCCGTGACACTGCTGTTCCTGCCGCAGTTCACCAACAACAAATGGGTGTTCCTCGGTGTCGTGGTGATCGCCGCGATCTGGTGGGCCACCGGCCTGAAGGCCCGCCTCGCCCGGGGTGAAGCCGGCGTGGCATACGCCAAATCCCACAACGTCTAATAGCCACAACGTCTAATTCGCAAAAGGAAATTCACATGACCGCAACAGATATCGGCACCTCCAACCTCGTCGCCGTCGAGCCCGGCGCCGCCATCCGCGAGGCCACCCCGCAAGGTTCGGTGATCCAGTACAGCGACTACGAACTGGACACCTCCAGCCCGTTCGCCGGTGGCGTCGCCTGGATCGAGGGCGAGTACATGCCGGCCGAAGAGGCCAAGATCTCGATCTTCGACACCGGGTTCGGGCACTCCGACCTGACCTACACGGTGGCGCACGTCTGGCACGGCAACATCTTCCGGCTGGGCGATCACCTGGACCGGCTGCTCGACGGTTCGCGCAAGCTGCGCCTCGACGCCGGCATGAGCAAGGACGAGCTCGCCGAGATCACCAAGAAGTGCGTCTCGCTGTCACAGCTGCGGGAGTCTTTCGTCAACCTCACCGTGACCCGCGGCTACGGAAAGCGCAAGGGCGAGAAGGACCTCTCCAAGCTGACCCACCAGGTGTACATCTACGCCATTCCCTACCTGTGGGCCTTCCCGCCCGCCGAGCAGATCTTCGGCACCACCGCCATCGTGCCGCGCCACGTCCGCCGCGCCGGGCGCAACACCGTGGATCCCACCATCAAGAACTACCAGTGGGGTGATCTGACCGCGGCCAGCTTCGAGGCCAAGGACCGTGGCGCCCGTACCGCGATCCTGCTGGACTCCGACAACTGCGTCGCCGAGGGCCCCGGGTTCAACGTGTGCATCGTCAAGGACGGCAAGCTGGCATCCCCGTCGCGAAATGCGTTGCCCGGCATCACCCGCAAGACGGTGTTCGAGCTGGCCGACCAGATGGGCATCGAGGCCACCCTGCGCGACGTCACCAGCCATGAGCTCTACGACGCCGACGAATTGATGGCGGTCACCACCGCCGGCGGTGTCACCCCGATCAACAGCCTCGACGGTGAGGCGATCGGCAACGGTGAGCCCGGCCCGATGACGGTCGCGATCCGGGACCGGTTCTGGGCGTTGATGGATGAGCCGTCGCCGCTGATCGAAGCGATCGAGTACTGAGCCCGGAAGCGGTCATCGACCTGTCGGCGATCGCCCACAACGTCGCTGTGCTGCAGGATCGCTCCGGCGCCGGGGTGATCGCCGTGGTCAAGGCCGACGGCTACGGCCACGGCGCGGTGGAGGTGGCCCGCGCCGCGCTGGCGGCAGGAGCCGTCGAGCTCGGGGTGGCCACCGTCGGCGAGGCACTGGCGCTGCGGGCCGGCGGCATCACCGCCCCGGTGATCGCCTGGCTGCACACGCCGTCAACGGATTTTGCCGCGGCCATCGCTGCCGGGATCGAAGTGGTGGTCGCGGCCCCATATCAGTGGGAACGCGTTCTTGCTGCCGCACGACAGCTGGGACGGCAGGCCACCGTCGGCGTCAAGATCGACACCGGTCTGGGGCGTAACGGCTTCACGCTCGCCGATTGGCAGGAGGTCCGTCCCCGCTTGGCCGATGACGCCGTGAGGCTGCGCACGGTGATGTGTCATCTCGCCTTCGGCGACGAGCCGGGCCACCCGCTCAATGCCGCGCAGGCCGCCGGCCTGGATGACTGCGTCGCCGATCTGCGCCGTCTCGGCCTGCGTCCGGACCGGGTGCATATCGCGAATTCTGCGGCGGCACTGACGGATCGGGGGCTGAGCCGGGATTTCGTGCGTACCGGTATCGCGCTCTACGGGCGCAGCCCGGTCCCACAACTCGGTGATTTCGGGCTGGTACCGGCGATGACCTTCACCGCGGAGGTGGCGATGATCAAGAAGATCGCCACCGGCCAGGGTATTTCGTACAACCATCGCTGGGTTGCCCGCCAGGACACCACCGTTGCGGTGCTGGCCTGTGGGTACGCCGACGGGGTGCCCCGCGCGCTCAGTGACGGGCTGCCGGTCCAGATCAACGGACGGCGCTTCGCGGGCGTCGGGCGGATCTGCATGGACCAGCTCGTGGTGGACCTCGGCCACGACGGCGGTGGCGTGACCGAGGGAGATCATGCGGTGCTGTTCGGCGGCGACGGTGCCAGCGCCCAGGACTGGGCGCAGGCCACCGGCACCATCGACTACGAGATCCTCACCGGGATCGGCGGGCGGACCCGCCGCCGCTACTTGCCGTCGGACTCGATGACACCCTGCGCGGCCCGCGCGCGGTCCTCGTAGCTCTTGCGCTTGGCGGTATCGACCTCGAGGAACACCCGGTCCAGGCCGAGCGCCTTGTTCATGGCGCGGCGGCCCTTGGGCGGCAGCATCTGGGCGGCCTGCGCGGTGAACCGCAGCGGCGGCGGCACCGACACGTGGGTCTTGGGCTTGTCGAGCGTCTTGACGATCGCGGCGGCGATCTCTTCCGGCTCGACGGGCTTGATCGCACCGCCGGACTTGGTGCCGGAGATCAACTCGGTGTTGGTGAACGGCGGCATGATCACCGAGACGTTGACGCCGTGCGGCGCCATCTCGTCGGCGAGCGCGGTGGTCAGCCCGACCACCGCATACTTGGCGCCGACATAGACCACCTGGCCGGGCAGCGGGATCAGCCCGGACAGCGAGGCGATGTTGATGATGTGGCCGCTGCGGCGGCGAACCATGTCCGGCAGTGCGAGCTGGCAGCCGGTGAGCACGCCGTAGACGTTGACCTCCAGCGAGGACCGGACCGACTGCTCGGTCTCCTCCAGGAACGGGCCCACCGGCATCACGCCCGCGTTGTTGATCAGCACGTCGATGTGGCCGCCACCGTCGGTGCGGGCCTTGTCCAGGAACGTTTCGAAGGACTGCCGGTCGGTGACGTCGAGGGGGTAGCCGGAGACCTGCCCGAGCTTGGTGAGGTCCACCACGGCGGATTCCTGCAGTGCGACGTCACGGTCGCCGATGACGACCCGGGCCCCACGTGCCAGCAGGGCCTTGGCGGTGGCATAACCGATACCGCGGGCAGCTCCGGTGATCGCGATGGTCTTGCCGCTGATGTTGTCCATGGCGGCGAACTTTACACGTGTCAAGTTTTTTGCGAAAGTGGCCTCAGGGAGTGAGCCACAGGTCGACACCCTCGGTGCCGAACAGGCGCAGCAGGGTGCTCCACATCTGATCGCCGACGGCCCCCTTGACGTGGCGGTATGACGTCATGACGAACCGGAATCCGCCGTCCTCGGGGGTGCCGAAGCCGCCGCGCAGACAGTCGGCCAGCGCGTCCAGGTTCGACCCGAAATAGCCGCCGTCACCGTTGACCGCGCGACCGATCTCGGCGTAGAAGTCCGGCGGCGATGAGATCCGTGCGCCGTCGATCCGGTAGGTCTTCATGCGACTCCGATCTGGCAGAAGGATTCGTAGTGATCGTCGGTGTAGTAGAAGTCCGGCGGGTCGCCGCCGGCGACGATGCGACGCGTCCCGCGGTGATGCAGTCCCGGTGTCGGCACGGTGTACTCGCGGTAGTAGCCCCGCTCGTGCTCGGGCAGGCGGCCCTCGTAGTTGCCGAAGGTCGTCCCGTCATTGCGGGGATGCGGAAAGGGTCCGCCGGCCTCGATGAGGTCCACGGTGGCCGCGACCTCCGGGGGCAGGCGGACCAAGGAACATTCGTCCGCCGGTGTGCAGCCGGCGATCAGCCCACACAACAGTGCGGTCGCCATCGCCATGCGCATGAGTCAAGACGCTAGCAACCTGCGCCTATTTTCGATCATGCTGAGCTGATACCCCCGCCCGGAATGCGGGACGGCTGGGCACGTTAGACATTCACGTGATGGTAGGAGCATTGGTGGAATCTCTGAGCTTCGTCGCCGTGGGCCAGACCGACCCGCTGGCGGAGCCGCTGCTCGCCGAACTGACCATCGAATACTCGCAGCGCTACGGCGGTACCGCAGCCGGCGTGGCGGCCTGGCTGCGCGGTCATCCGGCCGAGGAGTTCGCCGCACCACACGGTGCACTGCTGATCGGGTTGCTCGGCGACGAGCCCGTCACCGGCGGCGCGTTCCAGCGCTTCGACGCCGACACCGCCGAACTCAAACGGATCTGGACCCACAGCGGGTACCGGCAGCGTGGCTACGCCAAGGCACTGCTGGTGGCGCTGGAGGCAGTGATCGCCGAACGCGGCTACCGGCGCATCTACCTGACCACCGGGGATCGCCAGCCCGAGGCGGAGGCGCTCTACGAATCGGCCGGCTACACCCGCCTGGCCGAACCGCTGCCCGCCGAGGGCGACATCTACCCGATCGCATTCGAGAAGGTACTGACATGAGCGTTCCACTTTCCGTGCTGGACCTCGCCCCGCTCAGCGCGGGCAGTGACGCCCCTACGGCGTTGCGCAACACCGTGGACCTCGCCCAGCACGCCGAGCAGTGGGGCTACCGCCGCTACTGGGTGGCCGAACATCACTATGTCGCGGTGGCCAGTGCGTCACCGGCGGTGCTGATCGGTCAGATCGCCTCCGCCACCAAGACCATTCATGTCGGCGCGGCCGCGGTGCAGCTCGGCCACACCACCGCCATCGCGGTGGTGGAGAGCTTCGCGACCCTGGATGCCTTTCACCCGGGACGCATCGACCTCGGGGTGGGCCGTTCGGGGCAGCGCCGCACCGAGGCGATCCGGGAGACGCCGCGCGAGCCGAGGCCGCCACGGGAGTGGCACGAGGTCGACGGTGTCGTGGTGCCCGCCCCGTTCGACCTGTCGGCACTGATGCGCAACCCGCGGCTGAAGGCGACGATGACGACGCTGCAGCAACCCGACGCCGTCGCACCGGATTTCGGTGATCAGGTCGCCGATATCCTGGACCTGCTCAACGGCACGTACCGGGTGGACGGATTCGAGGCACACGCCACTCCCGGCGAGGGCACCGCCTTGCGGCCGTGGGTGTTCGGCAGCAGCAGGGGGCAGAGCGCACGAGTCGCCGGTGCGCAAGGATTACCGTTCGTCGCCGCCTATCACATCGCACCGGCCACCGCGCTGGAAGCGATCGAGGCCTACCGCAACGCCTTTCAGCCCTCGGAGGCGTTGGCCGAACCCTACGTGGTGGTGTCGGCGGACGTGCTCGCCGCCGATGACCACGCGACCGCGCAGCATCTGGCCGCAAGTTTCGGGCACTGGGTGCATTCGATCCGGGCCGGCGGCGGCGCCGCGCCGTATCCCGATCCGGACGGCGTGTCACCACTGAGCGATGAGCAGCGTGCGCTCGTGAAAGACCGCATCGCAACGCAATTCGTGGGCGACGCCGACGAGGTGGCGCAGCGGCTGGCGGACCTGCAGCGGGTCACCGACGCCGACGAACTGGTCATCACGTCGGTGGCGTACCGGCACGAGGATCGGTTGCGCTCCCATGAGCTGGTCGCCAAGGCCTGGACGGCCTCGTAGTCTGAGGCGGTGTCACTCGCCACCGTGGGCCTCCTGATCCTGGCCGCCGCGCTGTTCACGGCGCTACTGGGCATCGGTGTGCGCACGCTTGTCGGCCGCAACAGCGAGGTACCCGCCGTGCGGCGAACGGTGATCCGACTGCGCGGCAATGCGGCGGGCCGGGTGCTGTTCGGACCGTCGGAGAACGACGCCCTGGACAGCGAGGAACTCGACCAGATGATCCTGCTGCCCACCATCGTGCTGGTGTGCGGTCTGGTGGTGACCGCGGTCTTCCTGTTCGGTTACGAGCTCATCGGCTAGCCGCGTCCGCGGCGTCCCGGATCGGACCGCGCCACACCGGACCGTGCCCGGGCAGCAGCACCTCGGTGTCCAGCATGCCCAGGGCGGCCAGGCTGCGCACACAGCCGTCCTGATCGTGGTTGAACAGGCCCGGCAGCAGCTGCGGGCCGCGCCGGGAGCTCACCGGGTGCCCGGTGATCAGCGCGTCCCCGGCCACCAGCACCCCGTCGACCAGATAGGAGCAGTGGCCATCGGTGTGCCCCGGCGTCGGAACGGCGATCGGGGTGCCGGGCAGCGTCGCGGCGATGTTCTCGTCGAACGCCTCGGCCGTCGGGATGCCCTCATGGGTCAGACCGCCCTTGCGGACCAGCGCCAGCGACCAGGCGAGGTAGCGCGGCTGCCAGGCGCGGGTGAGCACATCCACCGGCGAGGCCTGCTCCAGGTACTGCCGCTTCGCGTGCCCGACCTCGGTGGCGTGCGTATACACCGGTGTGCCATGGGTTTTCGCGAACCAGATGGCCGATCCGAGGTGGTCCACGTGAGCGTGGGTCAGCAGGATGGCCCGCACGTCGCCGGGGCCGAATCCCAGCTCGCGCACCGAGTCGAGGACCTCCTCGCGGCTACCCGGATACCCGGCGTCGATCAGGATGACGCCGTCGTCGTCGGTCACCAGCGTCCAGTTCACCAGGTCGGTCTGGACGAAGTAGACGGTGTCGGTGATGCGGTGCAGGGCTGCCGGCATGCCCGCGAGTGTAGGTCCGGAGGGCAGGAGCGAAGCGACAGGGGAAATGGAGACGGAGTAAAAAGGAACCGTGGCTGAACTCAAACTGGGATACAAGGCGTCGGCGGAACAATTCGCCCCGCGTGAGCTCGTCGAACTGGCCGTGGAGGCCGAGGCGCACGGCATGGACAGTGCGACCGTCAGTGATCATTTCCAGCCCTGGCGCCACGAGGGCGGCCATGCCCCGTTCTCGCTGGCCTGGATGACCGCCGTCGGTGAGCGCACGCAGCGGCTGATCCTGGGCACCTCGGTGCTCACCCCGACCTTCCGCTACAACCCGGCGGTCATCGCGCAGGCCTTCGCGACCATGGGCTGCCTGTACCCGGACCGGATCTTCCTCGGTGTGGGCACCGGTGAAGCACTCAACGAGATCGCCACCGGATACGAGGGCGAATGGCCGGAGTTCAAGGAGCGCTACGCCCGGCTGCGTGAATCGGTGCGGCTGATGCGCGAGCTGTGGCTCGGTGACCGCGTCGACTTCGAGGGTGAGTACTACAAGACCAAGGGCGCCTCGATCTACGACGTCCCCGAGGGCGGTATCCCGATCTACATCGCCGCCGGTGGGCCGCAGGTCGCCAAGTACGCCGGGCGCGCCGGTGACGGTTTCATCTGCACCTCCGGCAAGGGGGAGGAGCTCTACAAGGAGAAGCTCATCCCGGCCATGCGCGAGGGCGCGGAGGCGGCGGACAAGAACCCCGATGACATCGACCGGATGATCGAGATCAAGATCTCCTACGACACCGACCCGGAGGCCGCGCTGGAGAACACCCGGTTCTGGGCGCCGCTGTCGCTGACCGCCGAGCAGAAGCATTCGATCGACGACCCGCTGGAGATGGAAAAGGCCGCCGACGAGCTGCCCATCGAGCAGGTGGCCAAGCGCTGGATCGTCGCGTCGGATCCCGATGAGGCCGTCGCCAAGGTCAAGGACTACGTGGATTGGGGCCTGAACCACCTGGTGTTCCACGCGCCCGGCCATGACCAGCGCCGCTTCCTGGAGCTGTTCAAGCGGGATCTGGAACCACGGTTGCGGAAACTGGGCTGACACCACCGCCATTGCTGGTCGCGGTCAACCGGACCCGGTCGGCGCGGAACAGGTCGTAGGCGAACTCGAACGGGCGCCCGCTGTTGTCTCGCGTCACCCGGGTGATGGCCAGCAGCGGTTTGCGGTGCGCGATCGCGAGCCAGGTGGCTTCCCGCGGGCTCGCGCTGACCACCTCGATGGTCTCGGTGGTGCTGGCGGGCTCCAGTCCGTACCGCTGCCGCAACAGTTCGTACAGCGATCCGCCGAGCGGCTGGGCCAGCAGATCGGCGGCATGTGCGGCGACGAAACAGGACAGGTCCACCGACAGCGGTACCCCGTCGGCATATCGCAACCGGCGGATCACGATGACCGGGGTGTCCTCCGGGACCTCCAGGGCAACCGACTCGGCGAGGGTGGCCGGTCTGCTATCGGTGCCAAGGACTTTCGTGTCGCTGGTGTGGCCACCGCTGTGCAGCCGGGCGGGTAGCCCCACCTGCTCGGCGGCGTTGCGCTGCACCACATCTGCGCGAATGAAGGTGCCGCCGGCGCGACCGGTGCGGCGCTCCAGCACTCCGGCCTGGCTCAGCGGCAGCAGTGCGCTGCGCAGCGTTGCACGCGACACGGCGAACTGCTCGGCCATCTCCCGTTCGGTGCCCAGCCGAGAACCCGGGCGCAGTGCACCGCTGGACAGCATGGACAGAATCCGCCGGCGCACATCTTCTGCTACCGCTCCCCCCGCCGATTCCATGATCAGGTGGCTATCGCGTCCAACGACTCGGGCAACACCTGGCCTCCATCGACGGCGATGGCCTGGCCGGTGATGTAGGCGGCTTCTCTGGTGGCCAGGAACGCCGCGAGATGACCGATGTCCTCCGGTGTGCCCAGGGCGCCGGCCGGAATCGACCGCGCCATGCTCGCGATGTAGTCCTCCCCGTTCTCCAGAAGGCCTTCGGTGAGGATGTTGCCGGGCAGCACGGCGTTGACGGTGATCCCCTTGGGCGCCAACTCGATTGCGGCGGTGCGCATGAATCCGAGCTGTGCGGCCTTGGTGGCGCCGTAGTGGGACCAACCGGGGTAACCGGTGATCGGCCCGGTGATCGACGACGTCAGGATGACCCGCCCGGTGCCGGACGCGATCAGCGCGTCCAGGCAGGCCTGCACCGCGTAGAACGTGCCGTTGACGTTGACGCCCATGATCTCGTTGAGCTGCTCGGGCGTCATGGTGGCAAGTGGAGCGTCGGGAAAGATTCCGGCATTGGCGCACAACACATCCAGGCCGCCGAAGGCCTCGACGGCGGTGGCGGCCATCTCGGTACAGGACTGCCGGTCGCTCACGTCGGCGCGCACCCCGATCACCGTGCCGTCACCCAGCTCGTCCAGGGCGGCCACCGCCTCGTCGAGACCGGTTGCCGTCCGCGCCGCGATCGCGACATTCGCACCGGCGCGGGCGAAGACCGTGGCGATACCGCGGCCGATCCCCTTACTGCCGCCGGTCACCAGAACCGAGCGGGACTGCAGGTCGAACATGTGTCTCCTCAACGTAACCAGGTGCGATCGGCGAGATACCGCTCGGACAGGCGGGCGGTCCCGACGGCGTATCCGGGACCGATGGCTTTGGCGGCGTCGGCGTCCGCGTGCGAGGCGATCCACGCGGTGAGCTGGATCCGGCGCAGCATGACGAAGGTGGGGATGAGCGCCAGGTGCTCGTCGGGCAGCGCGCGCACCTTCAGGTAACCGCGCAGCCATTCGGCCACGATGCGCTCGGCCTCGGGGGTGTCCTCGATCCAGGACACCACCGCGCCCAGGTCGGCCAGATTCCAGCCCCACCCGGAGTCGTCGAAGTCGATCACGGTGATCCCCGCCGACGGTGCGACCGGATCGACCATCAGGTTCGCCAGCCGCAGATCGGCATGGATCAGGCCGAATCTGTCTGATTCGGTGCCGAATTCGGACAGCTGTTCAGTGATGTGGTGCGCTGCGCGCATGATGGCGGACCGGTCCGTGTCGGCCAGTCCGGGTGCCTCGCGCCAGTCACCCCAGCGGGCGCCGGGGCCGAGGATGTCGTCGAGGTCCCAGCGGAAGCGGGTGAAGTCGGACGGCGCGGCCCAGTCCTGCACATGATCGTGCATGATCGCGGTCAGCTCGCCGAGCTCGGCGAACCCGACCGCGTGCGGAACCTCCTCGGCGGTACAGCCCGAAATCAGGGTGACGGCGTCGACGTGCAGGTCGCGGCCGTCCACGGAGGCGGTGACCACATCGAGGCCGGAGGTCGAGCGCACCAGCTCGGGGGTCTTGACCACGGTGTCGTGGCGCAAGGCGGCCATCCAGGCGAGTTCGGAGCGGATGCCGTCGAGGGAGTGATAGCCCGGCCGGTGCACGCGCAGGACGATCGGATCGTCATCGCACACCTGGTAGGTGGCGTTCTCGGACAGGCTGAGCAGCCGCAGGGGGGTATCGAGGTCGCGGCCATAGGCGGACAGTGCCGCCCGGGCGAAGCGCGCATGGTCGGCAGGCAATCCCGGCATTCGATCAGTGTGGGCCAATTGTCGGGCCAAAGCAGACCAAATCGACGTTTTTAACGGCGGCGTTGCAATACGCTCAGGTTGGAAACACTGCCGAAACACAGCTAATTGCCAGCTTAAATCTCCAGTTGACCAACGAATCTGAGCGAGGTAACAATTGCCGGCGTCGTCTTTCGTCATCGGCATCGGGGCCGACGGCACTTCGAAACCAGACCAAATATCGGTCTGGGATATGCCCTCAGATTGGGATGCAATGAGCGAGATCATCGATCCACCGGCCCCCACGGGTGCCAACCCCATCCAACGTCTCAAACCGAATGCGGTCGGGCTGTGGGGTGTGCTGTTCATGGCGGTCGCCACCGCGGCGCCCATCACCGCGATGGTCGGCAACGTGCCCATCGCGGTCGGCTTCGGTAACGGCGCCAACGCGCCCGCCGGTTATTTCGTCGCCACCATCGTGCTGACGCTGTTCGCCATCGGCTACGCCGCGATGAGCAAGCACATCACCGCCACCGGCGCCTTCTACGGGTACATCTCCCACGGCCTGGGGCGCATCGTCGGACTGGGCGCCGGCTTCCTCACGGCGTTGGCGTACATGGTGTTCGAGGCGTCGCTGATCGGGATCTTCTCGTTCTTCGGCACCGACCTGTTCTCGTCGCTGTTCGGCGTCGACGTGCCGTGGCTGGTGTTCGCGCTGGTGATGCTCGCCGTCAACGCCCTGCTCACCTACTTCGACATCAATCTGGCCGCCAAGGTGCTCGGGGTCTTCCTCGTCACCGAGATCGTCATGCTGGCCGCGATGGCGCTGTCGGTGTTGTTCACCGGCGGCGGTCCGCAGGGCTGGTCCTGGGGATCACTGAACCCGCTCAACGGTTTTCAGAGCCTGTCGGGCGTCGTCGAGGGTGCCGACGGTTCCACGATGGCCGTCGTCGGGTCCGCCGGTGTCGGCCTGTTCTTCGCGTTCTGGTCCTGGGTCGGTTTCGAGTCCAGCGCCATGTACGGCGAGGAGTCGCGCAACCCCAAGAAGATCATCCCCATCGCCGTCATCAGCTCCGTGATCGGCATCGGCGCGTTCTACGTGGTGGTGTCCTGGCTCGCGATCGTCGGTACCGGACCGGAGAATGCCATTGCGCTGGCACAGGATTCGGCCACGGCGGGCAACATCTTCTTCAACCCGGTGCAGGACAACCTGGGGCAGTGGGCGGTCGATCTGTTCAAGATCCTGCTGATGACAGGTTCGTTCGCCTGCGGCCTGGCATTCCACAACTGTGCCGCCCGCTACCTGTACGCCCTGGGCCGGGAGGATGTCATCCCCGGTATGCGTAAGACCATCGGTGCCACCCACCGGGTGCACGGCTCACCGCACATCGCCGGCTTCGTGCAGACCGGTTTCGCCTTCCTGGTCGTGATCTTCTTCGAGCTCACCCACCGTGACCCCTACACCGGTCTGTACGGTCTGATGGCCCTGCTGGGTACCACGGCGATCATGATCGTCCAGGCGCTCGCCGCGTTCTCGGTGATCGCGTACTTCCATGTGCAGAAACGTCATCCGGAGACCGCCAACTGGTTCACCACCTTCCTGGCGCCGCTGCTGGGCGGCCTCGGGATGGTGTACGTGGTCTACCTGCTGGCCAAGAACGCGTCGTTCGCGGCGGGCACGGCGGCCACCGACTGGATCTTCGCCGCCATCCCGTGGGTCGTCGGCATCGTCGGCATCGGCGGTGTGCTGCTTGCGGTGTTCCTGAAGTTCAAAGATCCGCAGCGGTATGGCGAACTGGGCCGTACCGTTCTGGAAGAAGCCCACGAGCGCTGACGGGAATCATGCCTTTCTCCAACATCATGGATTCCAACAGCTATCAGGGTGGTCAGCTGCACGACCCCCTGATAGCTGCCCGTGACCGGGTCCTGGGTCCCGCGTACCGGCTGTTCTATGACAAGCCGGTGCATCTGGTGCGGGGATTCGGCACGAAGCTCTACGACGCCGAGGGCAATGACTACCTCGACGCCTACAACAACGTCGCCAGCGTCGGGCACTGCCACCCGCACGTGATCGATTCGGTGACAAGGCAGTTGAGCACCCTCAACACTCACACCCGGTACCTGCACGAGGGCATCGTCGACTACTCGCAGCGGCTGCTGTCCACCATGCCAGACGCCATCGATCAGGTGATGTACGCCTGCACCGGTTCCGAGGTCAACGATCTCGCGCTGCGGGTCGCGGCGATGCACACCGGCGCCACCGGCGTGATCGTCACGGAAGAGGCCTACCACGGCAATACCGAAGCGGTGACGGCGATCTCGCCCTCGATCGGAGGGCGCACCGTGCTGGGGCGCCATGTGCGCACGGTGTCACCGCGGCTGGAGCGCGCCGAGATCGCCGCGGCGATCTCCGACCTGCAAGACAGCGGTTTCGGCGTGAGCGCGCTGATCGTCGACACCATTTTCTCCTCCGACGGCATCTACCCGGACCCGTTGGTGCTGGCGCCGGCGGTGGCGGCGGTCCGGGCCGCCGGCGGGGTGCTGATCGCCGATGAGGTGCAACCGGGGTTCGGCCGCACCGGCGCGGGAATGTGGGGCTTCACCCGACACGGTGTGGTGCCCGACCTGGTGACCATGGGTAAGCCGATGGCCAACGGGCTGCCGGTGGCCGCCATGGCGGCCCGGGGTGATGTACTCGCCGGCTTCGCCACCGGTGTGCCGTACTTCAACACCTTCGGGGGCAACCCGGTGTCGATGGCGGCCGCGGCCGCCGTTCTGGACGTCATCGAACGCGAACGCCTGATCGCCAATGCCGCCACCGTGGGTGGCGACCTGCGTGCCGAGGTGGCCCGGCTGGCGGCCGGCCATCCCCGCATCGGGCAGGTGCGCGGTGCCGGGCTGTACCTCGGGGTGGAGGTGCTCGACGATGCCGGCCTGCCGGATCGCGCGACGGCACGGTGGATCGTGAACGCCATGCGGGAACGGCGGGTGCTGATATCGGTGTGCGGTGGGGACGGCAATGTCCTCAAGATCAGACCGCCGATGGTGTTCTCGATGTCCGACGTGGACCGCTTCGTTGCCGAACTCGGTGAGGTGCTGGCAAGCTTGGCCGAGTGACCGCGCATGCTGCTTCGGCCATCTACATAGCGTCACCCGAGGGTGACACCGGAAAATCCACCATCGCACTGGGCATTCTGCACAAGCTGGCCGCCTCCGTCGCCAGGGTTGCGGTGTTCCGGCCCATCACCCGACTGGAACATCGTGATTCTTCCCCGTCGCCTCGCTCGCCCCAGGATGACGCCGAGGGCGAACGCGACTACATCCTGGAACTGCTGCTGTCCCAGGCGACCGCCGGACTCTCCTACGAGGAATGCGCCGGTGTCAGCTACCAGCAGCTCCACGAGGACCCCGAGGCGGCCATCGCCGAGATCGTGGACCGCTTCCACCGGGTCGCCGACCGCTCCGATGCGGTCCTCATCGTCGGCAGCGACTACACCGATGTGGCGGCGCCCAGTGAACTGAGCGTGAACGCCCGCATCGCGGTGAACCTCGGCGCACCCGTGGTGCTCGCGGTGAAGGCACAGGGACGCACACCCGCGGAGGTCGCACAGGTCGTCGAGGTGTGCCTGGTGGAACTGGCCTCCCAGCACGCACACACCGCGGCCGTGGTGGCCAACCGCTGCGATCCCGAACAACTTGTGGCCGTGGCCGACGCACTGCGCGCGCTCGGCCCGAAGAGTTACGTCCTGCCCGAGGAGCCGCTGCTGGTGGCGCCGTCGGTGGCCGAGCTGCGCGATGCGGTGCACGGCGAACTCACCGGTGGTGACGAGCAGTCACTGATCCGCGAGGCGTTGAGTGTCCTGGTGGCGGGGATGACCGCCGAGCACGTGCTGGAACGCCTGAAGGACGGGATGGCCGTCATCACCCCCGGCGACCGCTCCGATGTGGTGATGGCGGTGATGGGTGCGCATGCGGCGGCCGGGTTTCCGTCGCTGTCCTGCGTGATCCTCAACGGCGGTCTGCCGCTGCACCCGGAGGTCGCCCGGCTGGTGGCGGGCCTGGGCACGCGGCTGCCGATCATCAGCACCGAACTGGGCACCTATGACACCGCACGCGCCGTCGCGTCGGCCCGCGGCCGGGTCACGGTGGACTCCCATCGCAAGGTCGACACCGCGCTAGCGCTGATGGAGCAACACGTCGACACCGCGGATCTCATTGACACCCTGTCGATTCCGATCCCCACGGTCACCACACCGCAGATGTTCACCTACCAGCTGATCGACACGGCCCGCGCCGATGTGCAGCGCATCGTGCTGCCCGAGGGCGATGACGACCGGATCCTGCGCGCGGCCGGGCGCCTGCTGGCGCACCGGGTGGCCGACCTGACCATTCTCGGTGAGGAGAAGACGGTCCGGGCCCGGGCCGCCGAACTCGGCGTGGACCTGACCGCCGCCACCGTGCTCGACCCGCGCACCAGCGAACTGTGTGACCAGTTCGCCGAGCAGTACGCGAAACTGCGCAGCCACAAGGGTGTCACCGTCGACCAGGCCCGTGAAACCATCTCCGACGTCTCGTATTTCGGCACCATGCTGGTGCACAACGACATGGTCGACGGCATGGTGTCGGGTGCCCGGCACACCACCGCGCACACCGTCCGCCCGGCCTTCGAGATCATCAAGACGCTGCCCGGGGTCAACACGGTGTCCAGCATCTTCCTGATGTGCCTGGAGGACCGGGTACTCGCCTACGGTGACTGCGCGATCGTGCCGGACCCGACGAGCGAGCAGCTCGCCGACATCGCCATCTCCTCGGCGCGGACCGCCGCGCAGTTCGGGATCGACCCTCGGGTCGCCATGCTGTCCTACTCCACGGGCAGCTCCGGTACCGGAGCTGACGTCGACAAGGTCAGGGCGGCAACCGAACTGGTGCGCCAGCGGGAACCGGAACTGCTGGTGGAGGGCCCGATCCAGTACGACGCGGCGGTGGATCCGTCCACCGCGCAGACCAAGATGCCGGATTCGAAGGTGGCCGGCCGGGCCACCGTGCTGATCTTCCCGGACCTCAACACCGGCAACAACACCTACAAGGCCGTGCAGCGCAGCGCCGGGGCCATCGCGATCGGTCCGGTGCTGCAGGGCCTCAACAAGCCGGTCAACGATCTCTCGCGGGGTGCGCTGGTGGAGGACATCGTGAACACCGTGGCGATCACCGCGATCCAGGCGGCCGGGCAGTGACCACGGTGCTGGTGCTCAACAGCGGCTCCTCCTCGGTGAAATACGATCTGTTGGAGCCTGATTCGGGTACCTCGCTGGCCAGTGGCGTGATCGAGCGGGTGACCGACTACCAGCAGGCGCTGGGTGAGGTGTTCGCGGCGCTACCCAGCCTGGACGGCTTGCTGGCGGTCGGGCACCGCGTCGTGCACGGCGGGAACAAACTGCACCGGCCGACCCTGATCGACGATCAGACCATCGCGACCATCGAGGAACTGTCGCCGCTGGCCCCGCTGCACAACCCGCCGGCCGTGCTCGGCATCAAGGAAGCGCGCAAGGTGCTACCGGAGGTGCCCCATGTCGCGGTGTTCGACACCGCGTTCTTCCACGACCTGCCGCCCGCGGCCGCCGAATACGCGATCGATCGGGAGGTGGCCGATGCCTGGAACATCCGCCGCTACGGCTTCCACGGCACCTCACACCGCTACGTCAGTGAACAGGCCGCGGTGTTCCTGGGCGCACCGTGGGAGTCGCTGAACCAGATCGTGCTGCACCTGGGCAATGGTGCCTCGGCCTCGGCGATCGCCGGTGGGCGTCCCATCGACACCTCCATGGGCCTGACCCCGATGGAGGGGCTCGTCATGGGCACCCGGTCAGGGGACATCGATCCCGGTGTCATCACCTACCTGTGGCGCACGGCGAAGATGAGCGTCGAGGACATCGAGACCATGCTCAACCGGCGGTCCGGTGTGTTCGGACTCGGCGGCGAAATCGACTTCCGGGCTATGCACAAGCGCATCGATGCCGGCGACGAGGCTGCGCAACTGGCCTATGACGTCTACATCCACCGGCTGCGCAAGTACATCGGCGCCTACCTGGCCGTGCTCGGAAAGACCGATGTCATCACCTTCACCGCCGGTGTCGGGGAGAACGATGCCGCGGTGCGCCGCGATGCGCTCTCCGGTCTGGTCACCCTGGGCATCGAGATGGACGAGCAGCTCAACACCGCGTCCGAGCGGGGGCCGCGGCGCATCTCGGTGGAGCGGTCGCCGGTCACGGTGCTGGTCATCCCGACCGATGAAGAGCTGGCCATTGCGCGGGCGTGTGTGGACGTCTTGGGTTAGAACGTGCTGGTCGGCCGCACGCTGTTGGCCAGATCGACCAGCGCGTACCGATGCTCCTGCGTCGGGGCGACCCGTGCCAGCCCGCGCAGCGATGCCTCCACGCCGAGTTGCAGACCATGCTGGGTGAACGGGAACCCGAGGATGTGATTGGTGCTGGCGGTGTTGTCGGCCAGCCAATCCATCGCGGTACCCAGCACCAGCGCCCGGATCTGCAGCACCCGGGGCTCGCTTTCGGGTAGCGCCTCCACCCGCCTTGCGGCACTGCGGATCTGCTGTTCGGACACCTCGCTGATGGACCGTCCGGACAGCAGTGTCACCGAACTGGTGAGCCGCGCGACGGTGAAATGCCTTGAGGTGGGGGGAACCTGGTCGAGGGTCCGGACCGCGTCGTCGCGCTCACCCTCCGCGGACTGCGCCCGGGCCAGCCCGAATCCGGCAGAGATGACACCATTGTCGGTGCGCCACACCGTCTGATAGAACCGGCGCTCATCGGAACTGCCCGCCAGCTCGGCCGTGGCGGCCAGCGCGAGTTTGGGTGCCAGCTCACCGGGCAGTGTGTCCAGCACTTCGGTGAAATACTTTGTGGCGGTGTCATAGTCGGCGGTCAACAGGGCGGCCACGCCACGGAACCAGACCAGCCGCCAGCGCCACCCGACCCGCTCGAACAGGTCGTCGAGCTTGCGGGTGGCCTTGGCGACATCGCCGAGGTCCAGCAGCGCCCGCGCCTCCATCAGCGGCAGTTCCACCGACTCGGACAGATCGATACCCTCGGAGTCCAGCGTGCCGTGCCGCGCCGCGCGCAGCGAATCCAGCGTCTGCACAGGCTGACTGAGCACGGTGGCGGACAGGATCGGCGCGCCGACATCGGCCGGGTCGACCAGCGGCACCTGCAGGGCCTTGACGATCTCCGGGGCCGTCAGCTTCTCCGAGTGCACCTGACCGTCCAGGTACACATCGGTGTGCGCGACCAGCAGCTCGACGCCGAAGGTGGACCGCGGCGGACTGAACACCGTCGACAGGCCCGAGCGGGCCACCCCGGTGTCCTGGGCCACCACCTCGCGCAGCACTCCCAGCAACTGGCCCGACATCTCGTCGGCGCTGGCGAAGCGGCGGTGCGGATCCGGGTCGATGGCGCGGCGCAGCAGCCGGGCGAACGAGTCGTACTTGGCCAGCACCGGGTCATCCTCGGGCAGGCCGTCGACGTAGCGGCCCTTGCGGGTGCGCAGGTTCAGGGTGAGTGCCGCCAGCGTGCGCCCCACCGTGTAGATGTCGGTCTGCACCGTGGGCCCGGTGCGCACGATCTCCGGTGCCTGGTAACCCGGTGTGCCGTAGAGGTATCCGAACGAGTTGATCCGCGACACCGCGCCGAGGTCGATGAGCTTGAGCTGCTCCGCGGTGACCATGATGTTCTCGGGTTTCAGGTCGTTGTAGACCAGGCCGACGGAGTGCAGATAGCCGAGTGCGGGCAGGATCTCCAGCATGTACGCGATCGCCTGTGCCACCGGCAGTTTGACGCCCTTGGGCTGTTTGAGCGAGGTGCCGCCGACGTACTCCATCACGATGTACCCGACGGGCTCACCGTGTTTGTCGTCGTGTTCGACAAAGTTGAAGATCTTCACGATCGCGGGATGGGTCACCTCGGCGAGGAACTGCCGTTCGGCCATCGCGGTGGCCTGTGCCTCGGCGTCACCGGAATGCACCAGACCCTTGAGGACGACCGGTCGGCCGTTCACATTGGTGTCGAAGGCCAGATACACCCAGCCCAGACCGCCGTGTGCGATACAACCCTTGATCCGGTACTGGTCGATGACCATGTCCCCGGGACTGAGTTGCGGCAGGAAGGAGAACGGGCTGCCGCAGCGCGGGCAGATGCCCTCGGAGCGGGCGGGCCCGTCCTTGGAGGCGCGCCCCACCGGCCGGTTGCAGTTCCAGCAGAACCGTTTCGCCTCGGCCACCACCGGATTGGTCATCAACGCGGTCAGCGGATCGCGCTCGTAGACTCGGGGCACCTCGACCAGGCCGCCACCGATGCGGCGGATGGTGGAACGCGGCCGGGTCAGCGTGGTCATGCTCTCGGACGGCTCGGTGGACACCGTGGCGGCGCGGTCGGTGTCCTCGAAATCGGGTCGGTACACGGCCTGGGTGGCCATCGGGCGCAGTGTCGCGACCGAATCCTCGTCGAAATCTTCGAGATCGGACAGTGCGGCGGGCTGGGTGCCGGGGTCGTTGTCGTCGTTCATCAGTCGGAATACCTCGCCACCGGGGGTGCCGGCGTCGGACCCAGCACCGTCAACCACTTGCGGTACAGCGTATTCCAGGTGCCGTCGCGCCGGATGCGCTCCAAGGTGCCGTTGACGAACCGGACCAGGCCGGGGTTGTTCTTGTTGACCCCGATCCCGTAGGGCTCCTGATTCATGCTGGGGCCGACGATGTGCAGATACGGATCCTGGCTCACCAGACCGGCAAGGATCGAATCGTCGGTGCTGACCGCGTCGACCTGCCGTTGCTGCAGCGCCACCAGGCAGTCCGCCCAGGTCACCACATCCACCAGGTTCACCGGCGGCTGGATCTGCTGGATGCGTTTGCGCGACGTGGTGCCCTTCACCGCGCACACCCGCTTGCCGGACAGATCGCCGGCCTGCCGGATCATCGAGTCGCGCGGGGCCAGGATGCGCTGGTTCGCCGACAGGTATTCGGTGGAGAAGTCGACCTGCTTGCGGCGTTCGCAGGTGATGCTCATGGTCTTCACCACGATGTCGACCTGATTGTTCTCCAGCGCCTCGATCCGGTCGGCCGAGGACAGGATGCGGTACTCCACCTGCGATGGGGTGCCGAAGATGTCGCGGGCCACCTCACCGGCGATGTCGACGTCGAACCCGGTGATCTCACCGGTGATCGGGTCCCGGAAGGAGAACAGGTTACTGCCGATGTCGAGTCCCACGATCAGCCGGCCGCGGTTGCGGATGTTCTCCACCGCATCCTCGGCCTGGGCCCGGTTCGGGAAGGGGCGCAGGCTCGCGGTGCGGTCGCAGGTGGAGTTGTCGGGCAGGGCGGGGATCTCCTCCGGCGGGGCCTGCTCCATTCCGGCCGGGGTGGGCGGGGAGAGCGTCACCGCCGGAATCGGATCGACGGTGGAGGCCTGCTGGCAGCCGGTCAGCACCGCCGCCGCAGCCACGAGAGCCCAGAGTTTTCTCACTAGCGGTACTCGCTGAGTCTCGGCCACAGCCCGAGCGCCACCGCGAAGGCCGCAAGGACGCTGAGCGCCGCGGCGCCGACGGTCGCCCCCGACAGCACCCGGCGGGCGTTGACGATATCGGTGCGCAACTGGCCGCGGCTCTCCTCGATGGCCTTGGCCAGCGCGGCGTCCAGGCTGCTGAACGCCGGCGTGGAGTTGTCCTCACCGGTGCCCAGCGCCACCTGGGTGGCGGCCTGGTAGTCGCCGACGGAGATGTAGGCGTTGATCCGGTCATTGGACGCCCGCCACTTGCGCAGCAGATCTCCGGCGCCGGACAGGTCCTGTTTGTCGATGCCGTTGTCGGCGTTCAAGAAGGTGTTCAGCTGCTGCTGCATGCTGTCGATGCGCTGGTAGTAGGACTGCTTGCGGACGTCCTCGTCGCCGCGGCGCACCAGGGCGATCGTCTCGTCGGCGCGGGCCTGCTGCGCGGTGATGGCCATCGTCGTCACCGTCTTGAGCGATTGTGCCGCAGTGTTTTTGGCGCTGCGACTGTCCGAGGTGGAGATGACGAGTGCGGTGCCCACCCACACCACCATAATCAGCACGGCCAGCCCGCCCGCCACGAAACCGATGTTGACCCGCCGCCTTGTCCGCTTGGTCAGCCACCTGTTGGCGAACAGCCCGAACATGACGGTGGCCAGCACCACCAGGATGACCGGCGCCGGGATGCGGGTGGAGGCGGTGGTCTCGGCGTCCACCCGCGCCGAGGTCGCCTCGTAGAGCCGTTGCGCATCCGGCAGGATCTTGGACTGCATCAGGGCCGACGCCTCGGACAGATAGGACGAACCCACCGGATTGCCCGCGCGGTTGTTGGTCCGGGCGGTTTCGACCAGGCCGGTGTAGACGGCCAGTTCGGCGTTGACCCGGCCCAGCATTTCGATCATGGGCTCGGTGGTCAGCCCGGCCGAGGCGCGGGTGACGGCGACCGACGCGTCGGTGATGGCCTGTTCGTAGCGCTGCCGCACATCCTGGGGTTCGGCGCCCGCGATGAAGGCGGTCGCGGCGGCCGCGTCGGCGACCGACAGCGTGGTGTAGAGCTGACCGGCGGCGAAGGCCAGCGGCTCGCTGTGGTCGAGCACCGTGGTGAGCGCTTCCTGGCGGTCGTTGATCGTCGTCGATGTCGCGAACGCGCACGCGATCACGAGCGCGGACAGCACTACACCGATGGTCAGGATGCGCCCGGGTGTGGTCCACAGGAACCACCAGCGCGGGTGCACGGGATTGGTCGGCGAACGTGAAGCCAGCGGTTCGGTCGACGGGTGCGCCAACTCCACGGTCACGTGTTGGCCGACCTCCTCCCGTTTCTAAGAAGTCTAAGAGACATTGGAGTGACGTGTGGGAATTCGCGAGCCCCTATTCTGATGTCGTGCGCGGTGACGGTGACGGTTGGGTGGTTTCGGACGGCGGCGGCCACTTCTGGGGACGTCACGGCGCGGCCGGACTGCTGCTTCGCGCGCCCGGTCCCGACGGTACCTTCGCCGTGCTGTTGCAGCATCGAGCCCCGTGGAGCCACCAGGGTGGCACCTGGGCACTGCCCGGCGGAGCCCGCGACAGCCACGAGTCCGTCGAAGAGGCCGCGGTGCGGGAAGCCTTCGAGGAGGCGGGTGTGCAGGCCGTCCAGATGACCGTCCGGGTCTGCGTCGTCACCCACGAGGTGCCCGGCTGGAGCTACACCACCGTCATCGCCGATGCCGCCGAGCAGTTGCACACCATCCCGAACCGGGAGAGTTCCGAGCTGCGCTGGGTGCCCGAGCACGAGGTGTCCGAGCTGCCGTTGCATCCCGGCTTTGCCGCCAGCTGGGAGCGGCTGCGCACGGTTACGGCTGAAATCCCACTGATTCCTTGAGGCTGCGAGCCGCGGCCTGCGGGTCCTCGGCTGCGGTGATGGCCCGCACCACGACGATGCGGCGAGCGCCGGCTGCCAACACCTCGGGCAGCCGCTGCCCGTCGATTCCACCGATGGCGAACCACGGCTTGTCCGGTGCCAGCGCCGCGGCGTGGCGGACCAGATCCAGTCCCGGCGCGGTCCGCCCGGGTTTGGTCGGGGTGGGCCAGCACGGCCCGACACAGAAGTAGTCCACCGCCTCGTCGATCGCCGCCCCGACCTGACCGGCATCGTGGGTGGAGCGCCCGATCACCGGTCTGGGGCCGATGACGTCGCGCGCAATGTCCAGCGGCAGGTCGTCCTGGCCGAGGTGCAGCACATCGGCAACCGCCGCCCGCGAGATGTCGGCGCGGTCGTTGACCGCGAACAGCGCGCCGTGGCGGCGTGCCGCATCGGCCAGCACCGCCAGCGCATCGAGTTCCTGGCGGGCCTCCAGCGGGCCGAACTGCCGCTCGCCCGCCGACCCCTTGTCGCGCAGCTGGATGATGTCCACCCCGCCGGCCAGCGCCGCGTCCGCGAATTCGGCCAGGTCGCCGCGTTCACGCCGGGCATCGGTGCACAGGTAGAGAGAAGCTGAGGCGAGGCGTTCGAGGGGATCGGACACCCGAGTATCCTGACAGCTGAACACGGGAGTCCCGGGACCGGGGACTGAGAGTGGGCGCACGACCGGCCCTGACCGTCGCACCTGATCCGGGTCATGCCGGCGAAGGGAGAGGAAATGGTGGCGGGATCTCTTGCCGTGATCGGCGGCGGTGTCATCGGCCTGTCGGTGGCGCGCCGCGCCGCGCAGGACGGCTGGTCGGTGCGCGTGCACCGGACCGAGGCACGTGGCGCCTCCTGGGTGGCCGGCGGCATGCTGGCCCCGCACAGCGAGGGCTGGCCGGGGGAGGACGCCCTGCTGGCGATCGGTCTCGAATCCCTCAAGCTCTGGCATGCCGGATTCCTGGACGGGCTGCCCGCCGAGGTGGTGACCGCCCACGAATCGCTGGTGGTGGCGGTCGACCGGGCCGACGTCGCGGACCTCAAGACGGTGGCCGACTGGTTGTCCGAGCAGGGGCACCCGGTCACGGTGACGACGTCCGCCCGCGATGTCGAGCCGCTGCTCGCCCAGGGCATCCGGCACGGGTTCCGCGCCGATACCGAACTGGCCGTGGACAATCGGGCTCTGGTGGCCGCCCTGGAACAGGCCTGCGAGGAACTGGGCGTGCAGTGGGCGCCGCCGGTCGAGGATCTGGCCGCGGTGGACGCCGATCAGCGGGTGATCGCCAACGGGATCGACGCGCCCACCCTGTGGCCGGGTCTCGCGGTGCACCCGGTCAAGGGCGAGGTACTTCGGCTGCGCTGGCGCAAGGGCTGTATGCCGTTGCCGCAGCGCGTTGTTCGGGCCCGCGTGCACGGCAGGCCGGTGTACCTGGTGCCGCGCGGAGACGGGGTGGTGGTGGGTGCCACCCAGTACGAGCACGGCCGGGACACCGCCCCGGTGGTCCGAGGGGTGCGTGATCTGCTCGACGATGCCTGCGCGGTGATGCCCGCGCTGGGCGAGTACGAACTCGCCGAGTGTGCGGCCGGATTACGTCCGATGACGCCGGACGGGCTGCCGCTGGTCGGTAGGCTCGACGAGTGCACGCTGGCCGCCACCGGTCACGGACGCAACGGTTTTCTGCTGGCGCCATGGACGGCGGAGCGGATCGCCACGGAACTTGTAGCACGCAGAGGGGCAACATGATCTTGCTGGTCAACGGTGAGGAAGCCGAGGTGCCCGACGGCACCACGGTCGAGGAATTGGTGAACCAGTTGGGTTTTCCGGACAAGGGCATCGCCGTCGCGGTGGACTGGGAGGTGCTGCCCAGGTCGTCGTGGCACACCGCGCTGGCCGTCGGCGCCCGGGTGGAAGTGGTGACGGCGGTGCAGGGTGGCTGACAGCAAGAAACTCACGATCGCGGGCCGGGAGTTCGGCTCCCGGCTCATCATGGGCACCGGTGGCGCGGCGAACCTGGCGGTGCTGGAGGAGGCGCTGATTGCCTCCGGGACCGAACTCACCACCGTGGCCATGCGCCGGGTCGACGCCGAATCCGGTACCGGCGTACTGGATCTGCTCAACACGCTGGGCATCACCCCGCTGCCGAACACCGCCGGCTGCCGCGGCGCGGCCGAGGCCGTGCTCACCGCCCAGCTGGCGCGCGAGGCGCTGGGCACCGAGTGGGTCAAGCTGGAGGTGATCGCCGACGAACGCACCCTGCTGCCCGACGCGATCGAGTTGGTCAAGGCCGCAGAACAATTGGTGGACGACGGCTTCATCGTGCTGCCCTACACGAATGACGATCCGGTGCTGGCCCGCCGGCTGGAGGACACCGGCTGCGCGGCCGTCATGCCGCTGGGCTCACCCATCGGCACCGGTCTGGGTATCGCGAACCCGCACCACATCGAGATGATCGTCGACCAGGCGAACGTCCCGGTGATCCTGGACGCGGGCATCGGCACCGCCAGCGACGCCGCGCTGGCGATGGAACTGGGTTGCGACGCCGTGCTGCTGGCCACCGCGGTGACCCGCGCCGCCGACCCGGCCGCGATGGCCGCGGCCATGGCGGCCGCCGTCACCGCAGGACACCTGGCCCGGCACGCCGGGCGGATCCCGAAGCGTTTCTGGGCGCAGGCATCGAGCCCCGCCATCCCGTGACCCGGTACGTGGCGCTGGGCTCGTCGATGGCCGCCGGCCCCGGTATCCCCCCGACGGTGCCCGGGTCGCCCCTGCTGGCGATGCGCTCACAGCGCAACTACCCGCACCTTGTCGCGCAACGCCTGGACCTCGACCTGGTCGACGTCACCTACTCGGGGGCCACCACCGCCCACGTGCTGACCGACCCGCAGCACGGCGAACCGCCCCAGGTCGATGCGCTCGACGGATCCGAGGCGCTGGTCACGGTCACCATCGGCGGCAACGACGTCGGCTACGTGCCGATGCTGTGCGCCGCCGCGCTGCCCGCCCCGTTGCGGTGGCTGCCGCCGCTGCGCGGTATGCGCGACGCCGGCGCACGCGAGCGGGCACTGGGCGCGGTGGCCGACGAGCTGATCGAGGTCGGCCGGCTGATCCGGCGGCGCGCACCGCAGGCGCGGGTGATGTTCGTCGATTACCTGACCCTGCTGCCGCCGCGCGGGGCGGCACCACCGCTGTCCGCGGGCGACACCGCCCTGGGCCGACGCATCGCCGCTGAACTGGAACGTCTCACCGCCGCCGCGGCGGAGGTCACCGGTGCCGCCGTGGTGCGGGCCGGGCAGGCCAGTCGCGAGCACCACCCGTGGTCGGCACAGCCCTGGACGAACCTGCCGAGCAGGTTTCCGGTGCCCATCCCCGGCCACACCGCGCCGCTGCACCCCAACGCCGACGGCATGCGTGCGGTGGCCGACCTGATCGTGGCAGAGTTCGCAGCGTGATCGAACTGACAGGGCTGACAAAAACTTTCGCCTCTGTCCGGGCTGTCGACCAGCTGACCTGCACCATCGAACCCGGGGTGGTGACCGGGTTCCTGGGGCCCAACGGGGCAGGCAAATCGACCACCATGCGGATGATCGTCGGGCTGGACCGGCCCAGTGCCGGCACCGTCACCGTCGCCGGCCGGCCCTATCACGAGCACAAGCACCCGCTGCGCACCGTGGGCGCGCTGCTCGATGCCCGGCAGGTGCACCCGAACCGGACCGCACGCTCGCACCTGCGGTGGATCGCGGCAACCAACCGGATTCCGGAACGCAGGGTCGACGAGGTGCTGGCCGAGGTCGGATTGACCGAGGCGGCCGGGAAGCAGGCCGGCGCGTTCTCGCTGGGCATGCTGCAGCGCCTCGGCATCGCGGCCGCACTCCTGGGCGACCCGCAGGTGCTGCTGTTCGACGAGCCGGTCAACGGGCTGGATCCCGAAGGTATCCGCTGGATCAGAACCCTGATGCGGAGGCTTGCCGCCGAGGGCCGCACCGTGTTCGTGTCCAGTCACCTGCTGGCCGAGATGGCCAACACCGCCGACCGGGTGCTGGTGATCGGCCGGGGCCGGCTGATCACCGCCACCACCATGACCGAATTCCTGAATCAGGCCGACACGGTCCGGGTGCGCAGCCCGCAGATCGACCAACTGGCCGCGCTGCTACCGGGAGCCCGCCGCGAGGGTGCGGCACTGCTGGTCGACGGCACCAGCACCGAACAGGTCGGTGACCTGGCCGCGGCGCACGGCATCGTGCTGCACGAACTCACCGCGCAGGGGGCCTCCCTGGAGGAGGCCTACATGAACCTCACCGACGATGCCGTGCAGTACCGGGCCGGCTCATGAGCACCATCGACGCCGAGCGCATCAAACTCACCAGCACCCGGTCACCGCTGTGGCTGGCGCTCACCGTGGTCGTGATCAGCCTGGGCCTGGCCGCCATCCAGGCCGCGGCGGCACTGCCCTACAGCGTGGTGACCCCGGACCGGGCGGTGCTCGGGGTGGCGATGTTCGGCGTCCCGGTGCTGATGATCCTGTCCGCGCTGACCGTCACCGGGGAGTACCGGACCGGGATGATCCGCACAACGTTCATGGCGACACCGCGACGATCCCGGGTGCTCGTCGCGAAAGCCGTTGTCAGCATGGTGTTCTCCGGGGCGCTCGCCGCGGTCATGTCGTTGGGTTCGCTGGTGCTGGTGCGGGCGATGCTCGATGAGCGCCAGGGTGTGCAGCTTGCACTAACCGACTTCGCACCGTGGCGCACCGTCGGGGTGGTGACGCTGTACGCGGTGCTGGCCGCGCTGCTGGCGGTGGGCCTCGGCGCGTGGGTGCGGCACAGCGCCGCCGTCGTCGCGATCCTGCTGCTGATGCCGTTCGTGCTGGAACCGCTGCTCGGGGCCATCCCGGGTGTCGGATCCAGGGTGGGCCCGCTGCTACCGTTCGCCAACGCCAACGCGTTCACCGAAATAGCGTGGTTGCAGACCTTTTCAATGTGGTGGGGCCCGCTGGGCTCGGCCGTCTACTTCGCCGCGGTGGCGGTGGCGGTGTTCGCCACAGCTGTCGGCATCGTTGCCCGACGCGATCCCTGAGTCGGCTACCGTGGGGCTCATGCAGTTCAGATCACGGTCCCTGGTGGCCATGCTGTCCGTGGCCGCCCTCGCCGTGGGTGTCAGCGGATGCGGCAAGGACGCCGATACCGCGTCACCGTCGGAACCCGGCAGTTCGGCGACGGAGTACGCCGAGAAGATCGGTCAGAGCCTCGGCGTCGACGCCATGATGGGGCACCTGACCCGCCTGCAGGAGATCGCCGACCAGCACGGCGGTAACCGTGCGATGGGCACCCCCGGGTATCAGGCCAGCGTCGACTATGTGGCGAACCTGCTGCGTGACAAGGGTTTCGACGCCAAGACCGAAGAATTCGAGGTGCGCCTGCCGTTCGCCGAGGAGCCCGATGTGACGGTGGCGGGCAGCAAGGTCGCAGCCAAGGGCATGTCCTTCACGGTCGGCACCGAGCCGCAGGGGGTGTCCGGCCCGTTGGTGGCCGCACCCGCCGACGAGAGCCCGGGCTGCGCCGACGCCGACTACGAGGGCCTGCCGGTGCAGGGCGCGGTGGTGCTGGTGGACCGCGGCACGTGCCAGTTCGGCGACAAGGCGGGCATCGCCGCCAAGCGCGGCGCAGTGGCACTGCTCATCGCCGACAACGAGGACCGCCCCGTCGAGGAGTTCGGCGGCACCCTCGGCAGCAAGACCGCCGTCAAGATCCCGGTCCTGGCCATCACCAAGGCCGAGGGCGCCCGGTTGCGCGCCAACCCCGGCGAGGCCACTGTCACACTCAAGGCCGGTGTCAACGTCAAGAAAACCAGCAATGTGATCGCCCAGACCAAGACCGGATCCACCGAGAACGTCGTCATGGTGGGCGCCCACCTGGACAGCGTGCCCGAAGGGCCGGGGATCAACGACAACGGTTCGGGAGTGGCCGCGGTGCTGGAGACCGCGCTGCAGATGGGCAGCTCGCCGGATGTCGAGAACGCAGTCCGCTTCGGATTCTGGGGCGCCGAGGAACTCGGCCTGCTCGGCTCGTCGGACTACATCGGCAAGCTGGATGCCGACGCACTCAAAGACATTGCGCTGTACCTGAACTTCGATATGGTGGGCTCGCCGAACCCGGGGTACTTCACCTACGACGGGAACCAGTCCGCGCCACCGGCGGCCGACGGCAGTGTCCCGCGGGTGCCGGAGGGCTCCGCCGGGATCGAGCGCATGCTGGTCGGGTACCTCGACGGCACGGGTAAGCCCGCCAGGGACACCAGCTTCGACGGGCGCTCCGATTACGACGCCTTCACTCAGGCCGGCATCCCTTCCGGTGGACTGTTCTCCGGTGCCGAGGAGAACATGACCGCCGAGGAGGCCGAGCTGTGGGGCGGAAAGGCCGACCAGCCGTTCGACCCGAACTATCACAAGAAGACCGACACCCTCGACCAGATCGACCGCACCGCGCTGGAGATCCTCGGTCGCGGCGTCGGCTACTCGACAGCTCTCTACGCTCAGGACATCAGCGGCCGCAACGGAGTTCCGGTGCGCGAGGACCGCACCCGGCACGCACAGTCCGCCTCATGAGACGAGCGCTGGCGGTGGCCGCCGCTGCGCTGATGCTGGCATCCTGTTCGGCCCCAACCGAACCCGCGCCCACCGACCCGGCGCGCGACCTCGCGGGCAAGGTGAACGCCGATGCCATCTTCGCCCACCTCGAGGAGCTCAATGGCATCGGGATCCGGTCGGTGGGCACACCCGGGTACGAGGCCACCGTCGACTACATCGCCGGCGTGTTGAACGACGGCGGATTCCAGGTCAGCACACCGGATTTCGAATGGTTGAAGATGGGCGACCCGGGAAAGCCGACCCTGCAGATCGGCGGCCGCAGCTATCCCGTCACGCAGGCATCCCCGCTGGCCGGCACCCCGCGCGGCGGCATCAGCGGGCCGTCGCTGCGGCCGGGTGAACCCGCCGGTTGCGCGGCGGCGGATTACGGCGATGTGCGCGGTGCGCTCGCGATCGTCGACGACACCGGATGTTCGGTGGTGGTCAAGCAGAACGCGGCGGTCGCCAAGGGCGCCGTCGGGCTGCTGGTGGTGAGCGCCGGCGGCACCAAGGGACTGTTCGAGCCCGGCTACTACCAGAAGCTCACGCTGCCGGTCGCCGTCATCGACCGCACCACCGATGCCGCCCTGCGCCGCACCAGCGCAGCAGTCCGGCTGACCCTCGACGCCCAGGCGTCGGTGGCCAGATCGCGAAATGTCATCGCCCAGACCACCACCGGCGACACCGCCAATGTGGTGATGGCCGGCGCCAACCTGGACAGCGCGCCACGCAGCCCCGGAATCAACGACAACGGCACCGGCGTGGCCGCGCTGCTGAGCATCGCCGAGGCGCTGGGGTCGGCTCCCGCGGGTGGTAACGCCGTCCGTTTCGCCTTCTGGGGATCCGAGAGTCTGGGCGCGGCAGGCAAATACGTGTCCGGGCTGGACGCAGGCCAGCTCGGCGATATCGCCGCCTACCTGGATGCGGACATGCTCGGCTCGCAGAACGCCGGCTTCTTCACCTATGACGGAGACCAGTCCGCGGCGGTCAACGAGGCACCCGAGGGCTCGGCCGGGATCGAACGCACCCTGGCCGGCTACCTGAACCTCGCCGGTGTCCGGCCCGCCGACATCCCGCTGGACAACGCCGGCGATTACAGCCCGTTCCTGACCGCGGGCGTGCCCGTCGGCGGCCTCACCACCGGATCGACCCAGCAGAAGAGCGCTGTGCAGGCCCGGCTCTGGGGTGGGCGCGCCGGGGTCGCCTTCGACCCCAATCACGGCACCGCCCGCGACGACATCGAGAACGTCGACCACCGCGCCCTGTCGATCACCGGCCCGGCCCTGGCCTTCGCCATCGGCACCTACGCGCATTCGATCGAGGGCGTCAACGGTGTCCCGGCCCGGGACGCCCGGCATCGCCGAGGATGAGGACACATGTACCTGCGTATCGATCCCAGCGCCACCCCGCCGCTCGTCGAGGTCGTCGAACCCGAGGACTTCACCTCCTTCAAGGTCGTCGTCGTCACCACGGCGCACTCGTGGGTGGATCCCGCTGACCTGACCGCACTGGCCGGGCGCGCCGACGACCCGGACTGGCAGCAGAAACTGGCGGGCATGATCTCCTACGCGGGATCCAAGGGCTGGCTCGACGAACAGGGCCGCATCCGGGCCCACGTGGAGACCCAGGACGGGTAGCCATCGGGCACCATGAGCCGGTGGAAAAACCCGGCGTTCTCGAACGCCTCGCTCATCTGGCCATCGCCGCCCCCCGACGGATTCTCGCCGTCGCCGCTTTCCTCGCGGTCGCCGCGGCGATCTTCGGTGTCCCGGTCACCCAGAAGCTGACCGCCGGCGGATTCCAGGATCCCCACGCGGAATCCAGCCGGGCGGCCGAACTGCTGACCGGCAGGTTCGACCAGGGCGATATGCAGTTGCTGATCGTGGTGTCGGACCCGGACGGCGCCATGAACCCCGACGCCCGCCGGGTCGGGACCGAGATCGTCACGGCACTGCAGGAATCCGAGCATGTGGCCGACGTCAGTTCGGCGTGGACCGTTCCACAACCCGCCGCGCTGCTCAGCCGGGACGGCAGCGCAGGCCTGATCGTCGCCGGGATCAGCGGGGGCGAGAAGTACGCCCAGAACAACGCCAAGGACCTCGTCGACACCCTGGTGCACGACCGGGACGGGGTGCGCGTGCAGGCCGGCGGGCTGGCCATGGTGAACACCCAGATCACCGAGCAGTCGCAGCGCGACCTGCTGGTGATGGAGTCGATCGCCATCCCGTTCAGCTTCCTGGTGCTGGTGTGGGTGTTCGGGGGCCTGCTCGCCGCCGCGGTACCGGTGGTGGTCGGTGTGATGGCGATCCTCGGGTCGCTGGCGGTGCTGCGGCTGATCACCATGGCCACCGATGTGTCGGTGTTCGCCCTGAATCTCTGCATGGCAATGGGTCTGGCGCTGGCCATCGACTACACGTTGCTGATGATCAGCCGCTACCGTGACGAACTCGCCGACGGAGCCTCCCGTGAGGACGCGCTGGTGCGCACGATGGTGACGGCCGGGCGCACCGTCGTCTTCTCGGCGACGACGGTGGCGTTACCGATGTCCACGCTGGTGCTGTTCCCGATGTACTTCCTCAAATCCTTCGCCTACGCCGGTGTGGCCACCGTGGTGTTCGCGGCGGTCGCGGCGCTGGTGCTCACCCCGGCGGCCATTGTGCTGCTCGGCGACCGCATCGGCAGGACCAAGCCCGGCGGGCGCCCGGTCGAGCAACAGTTCTGGTACCGCTCAACCACATTCGTGCTGCGCCGGGCCGTGCCGATCGGACTGGCGGTGGTGGTGCTGCTGGTCCTGCTGGGCCTGCCGTTCACCGGGGTCAAGTGGGGTTTCCCCGATGACCGGGTGCTGCCGCCCACCGCGTCGGCCCATCAGGTGGGGGACCGGCTGAGGCAGGACTTCGCCCACAACTCGGCGACCGATGTCACCGTCGTCCTCCCGGATTCGGCCGGGCTGACGCGCGCCGACCTGGACCGCTATATGGCGGAATTGTCCGCGGTGAACGATGTTTCGGCGGTCTCACCGCCGGTGGAACGCGACGGCAGCATGTTCCTGCGGGTGTCCAGTTCGGCACCGTTGTTCTCCGAGGCGTCGTCGGCACAGCTGGACCGGCTGCACGAGGTGACCGGCCCGGATGGCCGGCAGGTCCTGCTGGGCGGGGTGGCGCAGACCGACCGGGACAGTGTGGACGCCATCGCCGACAAGCTGCCGCTGGTGCTCGGTCTGATCGCGGCCATCACGTTCTGTTTGCTGTTCCTGCTCACCGGCAGTGTGGTGCTCCCGCTGAAAGCGCTTGTGCTCAACATGTTGTCGCTCACTGCCACTTTCGGTGCGATGGTGTGGATCTTCCAAGACGGGCACCTCGGCGCGCTGGGCACCACGTCCACGGGCACGCTGGTCGCCAACATCCCGGTGCTGTTGTTCTGTATCGCCTTCGGGTTGTCGATGGACTATGAGGTGTTTCTGCTGGCCCGTATCCGCGAGTACTGGCTGGCCTCGGGGCGCACGTCGGCCGATGTCGGGGAGAGCGTGGCGCTGGGCCTGGCGCGTACCGGTCGCGTGGTTACCGCTGCGGCACTTGTGATGTCGATCTCGTTTGCCGCGCTGATTGCGGCAAATGTGTCATTCATGCGGATGTTCGGTCTGGGGCTGACGCTGGCGGTGCTGATGGATGCCACGCTGGTGCGGATGGTCCTGGTACCGGCATTCATGCAGTTGATGGGCCGGTGGAACTGGTGGGCGCCCAGGCCGCTGGCCCGATTGCATGAGCGGATCGGATTGAATCACTGACGGATTGAACCGAAGGGCGTAGCACCCCGTAATCAGGGTATGGCCACTAATCTCGCCGGAATGCCCAGTTACAGCACGATCGCCGGTGTGCACGGGGTGCTGCCCCCACACCGGTACACTCAGGACGAGATCACCGAAGCGCTACTCGCCCTGCCCGGATACGAGGGTCTCGAAGACGCCGTTCGTGGCCTGCACAAGAGCGCCAAGGTGAACAGCAGGTATCTGGTCCGGCCGCTGGAGGAGTATGCGACCCTGACCGATTTCGGTGAGGCGAACAATTTGTTCATCGAGCACGCAACCGAACTCGGTTGCGCTGCGCTGGCGGGTGCACTCGACGAGGCCGGGCTCAAACCCGAAGATGTCGATCTGATCGTCACCACCACCGTGACCGGTGCGGTGGTGCCCTCCCTGGATGCCCGGATCGCCGGCAGGCTCGGGTTGCGCCCCGATGTGCGCCGGATCCCGATCTTCGGGCTCGGTTGTGTGGCCGGTGCGGCCGGGATCGCGCGGCTGCACGACTACCTGCGCGGTGCGCCCGACAAGGTGGCGGTGCTGGTGTCGGTGGAGTTGTGCTCGCTGACGCGCAAACATCATCCCTCCATGCCGACGCTGGTGGCCGGTGCGCTGTTCGGCGACGGCGCCTCGGCCGTGGTGGCCGTCGGCGAGGAGCGGGCCGAGCAGCTGAACCCGGTCGGACCGGATGTGCTGGACTCACGCAGCCACCTGTACCCGGATTCGCTACACGCGATGGGCTGGGACATCGGCACCAAGGGATTCGAGATCGTGCTCAGCGCCGAGGTGCCGTCCTTCGTCGGCCGTTACCTCGGCGATGATGTCACCGAATTCCTTGGCGCACATGACCTCACGGTCCCCGATATCGGCACCTGGGTCAGCCATCCGGGTGGCCCGAAGGTGATCGAGGCCATCATCGACACGCTGTCGCTACCAGCGGACGCCCTCGACCTCACCTGGCAGTCGCTCGCCGAGATCGGCAACCTGTCTTCCTCGTCGGTGCTGCACGTGCTGCGCGACACCATCCGCAAACGGCCGGCCGCGGGCACGCCCGGTGTGCTGATGGCGATGGGTCCGGGCTTCTGCTCCGAACTCGTGCTGCTGCGGTGGCGCTGACGCGATGAGGGCTTTCGTCGCACTGATCCTGCTGGTCGCGGTCGAGCGGGTGGCCGAACTGGTGGTGTCCAAACGCAACCTGGAATGGAGCAAGGCCAACGGGGGCCGTGAATTCGGGGCCGGGCACTACCCGGTGATGGTGGCGTTGCACACCGGACTGCTGGCCGGAGCCGTGCTGGAGGCGCGTACCCGCAGGCGCTGGATCTGGCCGGCGTTCTGGGTGGTGCTGGCCGCCCAGGCACTGCGCTGGTGGTGCATCACCACGCTCGGTAAGCAGTGGAACACCAGGGTGGTCGTGGTGCCGGGCGCGCCGCGCATCGTCGGCGGTCCGTATCGCCTTGTGCCGCATCCCAATTACGTGGCCGTGATCCTGGAGGGAGCCGCGCTGCCTCTGGTGGGTGGCGCCTGGATCACCGCCGGGGTGTTCTCGGTGGCCAACGCGCTGTTGCTGCGCACCCGGATCCGGGTCGAGGACGAAGCACTACAGAGCTTGTCGTGATCGATCTGCTGGTGGCCGGAGGCGGGCCGGCGGGGCTGGTCACCGCCGCGCACGCCGCCCGGGCCGGCCTCGAGGTCGTCGTCGTCGAGCACCGGCGCGGGCCCATCGACAAGGCCTGCGGTGAGGGTCTGATGCCGCACTCCCTGGCCCATCTGGACCGGCTCGGGGTGGGATTCGAAGGACGTCCGTACCGGAACTTCTATGGCATCCGCTACCTCGACGGCCGGCGCACCGCCGAGGCCCGTTTCGCCAACGGTCCGGGCCGCGGGGTGCGCCGCACCGTGTTGCACGACGCCCTGTCCAAGGCCGTCGCCGACGCCGGGGTGCAGGTGGTGCACGGTGAGGTCGGCGAGGTGACCCAGGACGCGACCTCGGTGAGCGCCGCGGGATTACGGGCCCGCTACCTGGCCGCCGCGGACGGTCTGCACTCACCGATCCGCCGTGCCCTGGGCCTGGCCGCGCCCGAACCGCAGCGGCGGCGCTGGGGCATCAGACGTCATGTCCAGATCGCACCCTGGTCGGACTGCGTGGAAGTGCACTGGGGCCGCGACACCGAGGCTTACATCACCCCGGTCAGCGATGACTCTGTGGGCGTCGCGATTCTCAAGTCCACCCGCGGCGGCTTCGAGGAACACCTGCGCCAGTTCCCGGCGCTGATGGACCGGCTGCACGATCTGCCGCACGGGCAGGACCGCGCCGCCGGACCGCTGCGCCAGAAGGTGCGGCACCGCACGGCCGGGCGGGTGCTGCTGGTCGGTGATGCCGCCGGCTATGTGGATGCGCTGACCGGTGAAGGGATGGGGCTGGCCTTCGGCGCGGCCGAACTGCTGGTGGACTGCATCGTCACCGACCGCACCGGGGACTACGACCGGCAGTGGCGGTTGCTGACCCGGCGTTACCGGCTGCTGACCGCGGGGCTGTTGCACGCCACCGGGATTCGGCCGGTGCGCGCCGCCATCACTCCGGTGTCGGCGGCGCTTCCTGCGGTGTTCTCGGCTGTGGTGAACGCTCTCGGCGAATAGCCCCGAGCCCGGTCATCCCGTGGTAGACGACCAGTGCCGCGATGGCGCCCAGGGAGATGCCGGTGAACGTCAACGAGCCTGCCTGCCAGGTGAAGTCGGCGATCCCGATGATCAACGGGATGGCCGCGGTCATCTGGTTGACCGGCTTGGAGAAGTCCACCTGGTTGGTCAGCCAGATCCGGATGCCGAGTACCCCGACCAGACCGTAAAGCACGATGGTCGCCCCGCCCAGCACGCCCGGCGGGATGGCCGAGATGGTGGCACCGACCTTGGGGCACAACGACAAGACGATGGCGACCACGGCGGCCACCCAGTAGGCGGCCGTCGAATAGATGCGGGTCGCGGCCATCACGCCGATGTTCTCGGCGTAGGTGGTGGTGGCCGAACCGCCGCCGGCGCCGGCGAGCACGGTGGCCACACCGTCGGCGGCCAGAGCCCTGCCCATCAGTGGGTCCAGATCGGTGCCCGTCATCTGGCCCACCGACTTCACGTGGCCGATGTTCTCGGCGACCAGCGCAATGACCGCCGGCAGGAACAGCGGCAGCACGGCGAGGCTGAACGTCGGGGTCTGGAACTCGGGCAGCCCAATCCAGGCCGCGTCGGCGATCGCCGCGGTGTCCACCTCGCCGAGGGCCAGTGCCAGCAGATACCCGATCACCACCGCCAGGAAAATCGCCAGGCGGCCGATCAGGCCCTTGAAGAACGCCAGTGCCCCGACCAGCAGCACCAGGGTCACCAGGCCGACCAGCGGTCCCTGCTCGAAGTTCGTCTTCGCCGCAGGCGCCAGGTTGAACCCGATCAGTGCGACGATGGCGCCGGTGACGACCGGGGGCAGCGTCAGATCCAGCCAGCGGGTGCCGATCAGGTGCACGACCGCACCGATCAGGATGAGCAGCAGCCCGACCGCGATCAAGCCGCCCAGCGCGCTGCCGGTGCCCTGCGCGGTGACCGCGGCGGTGACCGGGGCGATCACCGCGAAGCTCGAGCCCAGATAGCTGGGCAGCCGGTTGCCGGTGATCAGCAGGAATCCGATGGTGCCCAGACCGGAGAACAGCAGGGTGGTGGCGGGCGGGAAGCCGGTCAGCACCGGCACCAGGAACGTCGCCCCGAACATCGCGACCACGTGCTGGGCGCCGATCCCGAGAGTGCGCGGCCAGCTCAGTCGTTCATCGGGCGCGACGACGTCGGCATCGGGTCCCACATATTTCCAGCGCAGCATGGTCACGAGTGTCGACTACACACCAGCAATCACAGCCCCGCAAGCCGGGCCATGCCGTTGACCGGTCCGTGGCCTCGGCCGATCGGGTAGGCCGCCTGGATGCACTCGGTGACCCAGACTTTGGCGAAGTTCACGGCGGCCGGAACCGTGTAGCCGTGCGCCAGTGCGGCGGCGATCGCCGCCGCGAGGGTGTCGCCGGCACCGTGGTCGTGCCGGGTGTCGACGCGTGCCGCGGCGAACTGGACGAAGTCCGAGCCGTCGAACAACAGATCGGAGCTGACCGGCGAGTTGCGCAGGTGACCGCCCTTGACCAGTGCCCACTGCGGTCCCAGCGCGTGTAGGGCCCGGGCGGCGTCGCGTTGACTCTGTTCGTCGACGACGTCGATGCCGACGAGCAGGCGCACCTCGTCGAGGTTGGGTGTGACCAGCGTGGCCAGCGGAATGAGGTCATCGCGCATCGCGTCGAGCGCGCTGGGGTGGAGCAGTGGTTCACCGACATTGGAGGCACACACCGGGTCGACCACCAGCGGGACGGCGCCGGCGAGCCGTTCGGCGCGCCAGGTCGCCACGATGGTCTCGATGATCGCCGTGGAGGCCAGCATGCCGGTCTTGGCCGCCTCGATGCCGATGTCGGAGGCGACGGCGCTGATCTGCCCGGCCACCACATCGACAGGGATTTCGTGGAAACCCTTGACGCCCAGTGAGTTCTGTACCGTCACGGCTGTCACCGCGGCGCATCCGTGCACGCCGAGCATGGCGAAGGCGCGCATATCGGCCTGCAGGCCTGCGCTGCCACCGGAGTCGGATCCGGCGATCGTCAGGATCCGCCGCGGCGTCTGTCCCGGTGCGGGCAGCGGGAGATCGGCCATGGCAGGGACCTGGTTCAGCGGTTGCGTGCGGCGTTGGCGCCCAGATATGCGAGGTAGCCCAGTCCGCCGATCGCCGCCAGCTTGCGCGTCTTGGGGACGAGCACGGCCACGCCGAGTGCGGTCTCGATGGTGCCGTTGATCTTGATATACCGGGCGGTGTCGTTCGGGAAGGCAGGCTTGGTGAACGACTCGAATACCTGCGGGGCGACGAAATGCCCCAGGCCCGCGCCGACCAGCGACAGGCCGGCCAGCGTGATGCCCTTCGAACTCTTCTTCTCGCTCAAGGAAATACCTCTCAGTTGAGGATGTAATCGCTCAGGGGGAACTCGGAGGCTTCCCTGATCGCGGTTTCGGTGGTGGTCGGGCGCAGCAGCGTCGGTTCCCCGGCGGGGTTGTAGTAGTAGGACCGTGCGGTGGCGCAGTTGCCCTGGGTGAACAGCGAGTCGCCGAGCAGTTCGGTCATCCGGTCCAGGTAGCGGGTGTTGGCCTCCTCGGAGACCTCGAAGGTGGTGGCACCGCGACGTTGCACCTCGTCGAACAGCCGGTCCATCAGCCGCATCTGATACTCCATGGTGTTGAAGAAGTTCAGGCCCAGGAAGGCGTACGGGCTGGCCAGGCTCAGGTAGTTCGGGAAGTAGGGCATCGACACACCCTGGTAGGCCTGGAACCGCGTGTCACGCCACCACTTTCCGAGGTTGCGTCCGTCGCGTCCGATCACCTCGATGGCGGGGAAGTTGGCCTCCCACAGATCGAAACCGGTGGCCAGCACCAGGGTGTCGATCTCGACCTTGGTGCCGTCCTTGCCGACGATGCCGTCGGACTGTACGTGGTCGATACCGGCATCCTGCAGATGGACGTTGTCGCGGGTGAATGCCCGGTAGTAGCCGTTGCTGAATGTGGGCCGCTTACAGCCGAAGTCGTAATCCGGGGTCAGCCTGCGCCGTAGGTCCTTGTCGCGGATCGTGATGAACCGGTGCAGCTTGGACAGATCGGCGGCCGAGATGTTGCCGCGACCGCGAAACGTCTTGAAGTGGACCACGCCGATCGACACCATGACCTCGTAGACCGAGTCCGTGAACCAGCGCAGCACCCGCTGAGTGGCGGGGATACGGGCGAACACCTTCTTGGCCAGCGGGCCGAAGCGCAGGTCGATCTTGGGCACCACCCAGATCGGGGTGCGCTGGTACACGGTGAGATCTGCGGCCGACTTGGCCAGTTCGGGGATGAGCTGCACCGCGGTGGCGCCGGTGCCGATGACGGCGATCCGTTTTCCGGTGGGGTCGTAATCGTCCTGCCACTCGGTGGTGTGGATGACGCGCCCGTCGAAGTTCTCGATACCGGGGATGTCGGGGATCTTCGGCTGGGACAGGAAGCCGGTCGCGGTGATCAGGTACTGGGTGCTCAGCACCTCACCGTCGGCGAGGCTCACCTGCCACCGGTTGGTCTCCTCGTCCCAGCGCGCCCCGTCGACGACGGTGCTGAACCGGATGTGGCGGCGCACGTCGTACTTGTCGGCCACATCGTCGGCGTACTGCTTGATCTCGTCGCCGGTGGAAAACAACCGCGACCAGTTCGGGTTCGGCTCGAAGAAGTAGGAGTAGGTGGTGGTGGGGACATCGACGGCAAGCCCGGGATAGTGGTTCACGTACCAGGTGCCGCCGAGGTCGTCCTCGCGGTCCAGGATCACGAAGTTCTCGATCCCCGACCGTTTGAGCTGGATGGCAGCGCCGATGCCGGCGAATCCAGCGCCCACGATGACGGCGTCAAACATGGGTGAAACGGTACCTCAGGTATCGGGCTACTCCTGAAGCGAACCGGTGCGCGGCACCTCGGTGGTGGCGATGCAGGTCACCGCGCGGTCGCCGCGCTTCCACGAGTCCGCCGTCGGGTACAGCACGAACATTCCCACCTCGGGGTCCGCCATCGCCGACGGTGAGAACTCCTCCAGCGCGGGCTGGCATTTGTCCTGGTAATCGACGATCGCGGTCTCGCCCGGGAACTCGCTGCCCGGGACGGTGACAACGTGGTAGACCTCGCCCTTGTGCGGATCGGTGCACGCCACGGTCTTCACCGAGGCCACCAGGCTGGCGTCGGACGGGATCTCCGACAGGCAGTCGCCGAGACCGACATCGGCGGCGTTGACAGAGTTCGGGTCGAAGATCTCGTCCTTGTTGGCCACGATCACCGCCACCACCGCGATACCGACCACCACCCACACCGCGGACAACACCAGGCCGGCGATCGCCATCCCGCGCCCGCCCTGGCCCTGCTTGGCCTTGTTGAGCCCGACGAACCCGCAGACCACGCTGACCAGGACGCCACCGAGGACACCGAAGATCAGCGAGACGACGGCCCACCAGTTGGTACCCGGGGGCCGCGGCGGGGGATAGGCCTGCCCGTACGGGTCGGAATAGGGGATGGGAGGTGGCGGCGGGTAGGACCCGGCCGGTGGGGGTGGATAGTTCCCGGGCGGAGGCGGCGGGAAGCTCCCGGGCGGCGGCCCGTACCCAGGGGGTGGCGGCAGGCTCATGCAAGAAAGATAGCCGCGGCGGTCACCGCGAGCAGGGGGACGTCCAAAGTCTTGGACCCCAGATCATGTCGCGCCCCGGTGACCTCGACGATCTCTGTCGGCCCGGTCACCAGCGCGGCCGCCGTGCGGATCTCGTCGATGGTGCCGAACGGGTCGGCGGTGCCGTGGGTGAACACCGTCGGCGCGGTGATGCCGGGCAGGTGTTCGGTGCGTGCGCGTTCGGGCTTGCCGGGCGGGTGCAAAGGATAGGAGAACAGTGTCAGCACGTCGGGTGCTGACGTGTCGGCCGCCACCATGGAGGTCATCCGCCCGCCGTAGGAGTGCCCGCCGGCGATCACCGGCCCGTGCCCGAGCCCGCGTGCCCAGCCGATCGCCTCGACGATGCCCTCCTGATCGGATGTCGCGGAGTTCGACGGCGGCCCCTTCGGCCGGCGGCGGCGGTAGGGCAAGTTGTAGCGGACGGCGAGATAGCCGTGGCGCGCCCATTCGTCGCAGATCCGGACCAGCATCGGGGAATCACGGTTGCCGCCCGCGCCATGGGTCAGCACGACGGTGCCCTTGGGTTTCCCGTCCGGTTCGTGTGCGACCCCGGCCAGGTCGTCGAGCGTCACTGCAGAAGCCTGAACAGCGCGTTGACCGGTCCGTGTCCGTGACCCAGCGGGTATGCGGCGCGCAGACATTCGGTCACCCAGCGCTTCCCGAAGGCCACCGCCTCGGGAACGGTGTACCCGTGCGCCAGCGCGGTCGCGGTGGCGGCGGCCAGGGTGTCGCCGGCGCCGTGGTCATGGCCGGTGTCGATGCGCGGTCCGTCGAACTCGTGGAACTCGGTGCCGTCGAACAGCAGGTCGGGGCTGGCACCCGAGGAGCGCAGGTGCCCACCCTTGACCAGCACCCACTGGGCGCCGAGCGCGTGCAGCGCCCGGGCCGCTTCCTTCTGGCTGACCGCGTCGACGACGTCGACATCCACGAGCAGTCGCACCTCGTCGAGGTTCGGGGTGACCAGGGTGGCGAGCGGAAACAGTTCGGTGCGAATGGAGTTCAGCGCCGACGGATGCAGCAGCGGGTCCCCGTGCATGGAGGCACACACCGGATCCACCACCAGTGGCACCCCGGTGTCCAGACCGCGCCAGGTCTCGGCGATCGTGGCGATGATCTCCGCGGAGGCCAGCATGCCGGTCTTGGCGGCCTGGATACCGATATCGTCGACGACGGCGGTGATCTGACCGGCGACCACGTCGAGCGGTATCTCGTGAAACCCCTTGACACCCACCGAGTTCTGCACCGTGACGGCGGTGACGGCCACACACCCGTGCACGCCCAGCATGGCGAAGGTGCGCATATCGGCCTGGATGCCCGCGCCGCCGCCGGAATCGGAGCCGGCGATGGTCATCACCCGGGTCGGGGTCTGCCCCGGTGCGGGCAGCGGTAGGAACTCGGTCATGAGGTCAAGGGTAGATACACCCGGTTGCCGTGTTCCGCGAACTCCAGTGATTTCTCCGCCATGGCGTCCCGGATGTCCTGCGTGATGCGCATCGAGCAGAACTTCGGGCCGCACATCGAGCAGAAATGCGCGGTCTTGGCCGGCTCGGCGGGCAGCGTCTCGTCGTGGTACTCGCGGGCGGTGTCCGGGTCGAGGGACAGGGCGAACTGATCGTGCCAGCGGAACTCGAAGCGGGCCAGCGACAGTGCGTCGTCGCGCAGTTGTGCCCGGGGATGCCCCTTGGCCAGATCGGCGGCATGCGCGGCGATCCGGTAGGCGATCACCCCGTCCTTGACGTCCTTGCGGTTGGGCAGGCCGAGGTGCTCCTTGGGGGTGACATAGCAGAGCATCGCGGTGCCGGCCTGGGCGATGATCGCCGCGCCGATCGCGCTGGTGATGTGGTCATAGGCCGGTGCGATGTCGGTGGCCAACGGGCCGAGGGTGTAGAACGGCGCCTCCTCGCACCACTCCTCTTCCAGCCGTACGTTCTCCACGATCTTGTGCATCGGGACGTGTCCGGGGCCTTCGATCATCACCTGCACGCCATGAGATTTGGCGATCTTGGTGAGTTCGCCGAGGGTACGCAGTTCGGCGAACTGCGCCTCGTCGTTGGCGTCGGCGATCGATCCCGGGCGCAGGCCGTCGCCGAGTGAGAACGTCACGTCGTAGCGGGCGAGTATCTCGCAGAGTTCCTCGAAGTTCTCGTACAGGAACGATTCCCGGTGATGGGCGAGCATCCAGGCCGCCATGATGGAACCGCCGCGTGACACGATCCCGGTGATCCGCTTGACGGTCAGCGGGATATAGCGAAGCAACACCCCGGCGTGCACCGTCATGTAGTCAACGCCCTGCTCACACTGCTCGATCACGGTGTCGCGGTAGGACTCCCACGTCATCTTGGTGGGATCGCCGTTGACCTTCTCCAGCGCCTGGTACATCGGCACGGTGCCGACCGGCACGGGGGAGTTGCGCAGGATCCACTCCCTGGTGAGGTGGATGTCCTTGCCGGTGGACAGGTCCATGATCGTGTCCGCACCCCACCGGGTCGCCCAGACCATCTTGTCGACTTCTTCGGCGATCGAGCTCGTCACGGCCGAATTGCCGATATTGGCATTGACTTTCACCCCGAATGCCTTGCCGATGATCATCGGTTCGCTCTCGGGATGGTGGTGGTTGGCCGGGATGACAGCCCTGCCGATGGCCACCTCGTCGCGCACCAACTCGGGGGAGACCCCTTCGCGTTCGGCGATGAACGCCATCTCGGCGGTGATCTCGCCGTTCCGTGCGCGCTGCAGCTGGGTGCCGCGGTCGGAGACGATGCCGGCCCGCGGTGGCAGGCCCTTCTCCAGATCGATGGTGGCGGTGTCATCGGTGTACGGGCCGGACGTGTCGTAGAGGTCGAAATGGTCGCCGGTGCTCAGATGCACGCGCCGGCACGGCACACCCGTCGGCGAATAGAACTTGGAACTGCCCGCGATGGGACCAACGGAAACACTCATCAACACATCTCCCTACGCCGGCATTACCCGGTCAGGTTCGTACGGTCGACGGCCCTAGCCGTCCTCTCAGCGCGCTGGTGCGCGCTCCCGTGTGGACGGGTCCAACGTAGCGCATCCCGTCCGGATTGCCGAGAGATCGTTTGTATAGCTAATATATGTTTTTGCCGATTCGTAGATCGAGATCTGATGACAACTGAGCTTGAACGCAACCGCGCCCGGCTGGATCACGACCATCCCTTCTACAAGTGGATAGTGCTGTCCAACACCACGTTGGGCATCCTGCTGGCCGCCATCAACGCCTCCATCGTGCTCATCTCGCTGCCCGCGATCTTCCGGGGTATCGGGTTGAACCCGTTGGCGCCGGGCAATGTCAGCTATCTGCTCTGGATGATCATGGGCTACCTGGTGGTGACGGCCGTCCTGGTCGTCCCGTTCGGCCGGCTCGGGGACATGTTCGGCCGGGTGCGGATCTACAACCTGGGTTTCGTGGTCTTCACCGTGGCGGCCGTCGCGCTGTCCTTCGACCCGTTCCACCTCGGCGGCGGCGCGGTCTGGCTGATCGCCTGGCGCGTCATCCAGGGCATCGGTGGCGCCATGCTGATGGCCTCGTCGTCGGCGATCCTCACCGACGCGTTCCCCGCCAATCAGCGCGGGATGGCGCTCGGGGTGAACATGGTGGCCGCGGTGGCCGGGTCGTTCCTGGGCCTGCTGATCGGCGGCGTGCTCTCCGAGTGGCACTGGCAGGCCATCTTCTGGGTCGGGGTGCCGATCGGTGTGCTGGGCACCATCTGGAGCGTGCGGTCGCTGCGCGAACTCGGGGTGCGTACCCCGGGACGGCTGGACTGGGCGGGCACGCTGACCTTCGGCATCGGGCTGACGGTGCTGCTCGTAGGTATCACCTATGGCATCCAGCCCTACGGCGACGCCACCACCGGGTGGACCAACCCGTGGGTGCTCGGATCGATCATCGCCGGGGTGGGGATCCTGGTGGCTTTCTGCTTCATCGAATTGCGGGTCGATCAGCCGATGGTGGACATCCGGCTGTTTCGTTCTGCCGCATTCGGAATGGGCAACCTGGCCGGACTGATGTCCTCGGTGGGGCGCGGTGGTCTGCAATTCATGCTGATCATCTGGCTGCAGGGGATCTGGCTTCCGTTGCACGGGTACAGCTTCGAATCGACCCCGCTGTGGGCGGGCATCTATCTGCTGCCCGTGACCGTCGGGTTCCTGGTGGCCGCGCCGGTGGCGGGCACGCTGGCAGACCGGTTCGGCGCGCGTCCGCTGACGGTCGGCGGGATGCTGCTGATGGCGGCGTCCTTCGTTGCGCTGCTGATGATTCCGGTGAACTTCGACTACTGGGTTTTCGCGCTGCTGGTTTTCCTGAACGGACTGGGCGGCGGTATCTTCACCGCGCCCAATACGGCGGCCATCATGTCCAGCGTGCCCGCCGCCCAGCGCGGTGCCGCCTCGGGCGTGCGGGCCACCTTCTTCAATGCGGGGTCGTCGCTGTCGATCGGCATCTTCTTCTCACTGATGATCGTCGGGCTGGCCAACTCACTGCCATCGGCGTTGAGCAGCGGTCTTCAGGCGCAAGGTGTTTCGGCCTCCGTCGCGCACGAGGTGGCCAACACGCCGCCGGTGGGCAGTCTGTTCGCGGCGTTCCTGGGCTACAACCCGATCGGCGAACTGCTCGCGCCCTCGGGTGCGCTGGACGCGCCGGGGGTCAATGCCGAGGTGCTGACCGGCAAGACGTTCTTCCCCGAGCTGATCACCGAGCCGTTCCATTCCGGGTTGACGGTGGTGTTCCTGGCCGCCGCGGTGATGATGCTCATCGGCGCGGTGGCGTCCATGTTCAGCGCGGGTCGCTACGGAGCGGACAGCCAGAACGGTGACGGTTCGTAACCCGAATAGTGCGTAATCCGAGTAGGTGACTACTCGGGTTCGAGGCGCGCCGACTGGCTACCCTTCCCTCAGTTCCTCGTGAAGGGAGGGTCATGAAGCATCGATCAGCACGACGGGCACCAGTTGCATTGGCCGCCTTGGGTGTTGTGCTCCTCGTCGGAGTGCCCGGTGTGCCACTTGCATCGGCGGAACCGCTTGTCTGTGAGCCACAGAAGGGCGGCGGTGGAAAGATCTGTACTGACGGCGAATCGACGTACACGATCCACGAGTTCTGCGGTGCGGATGGGTGCGACGAGACCCAGCCGGAGATCGCCCCCGGCGGTTAGTGGAACTCGCGCTGCCAACTGTGGACGCCTGGAAAGTGAGCCGTTCCAGCAATCCGTCTAGCGCACCTCATCGACGGGGACGGCTGGATCGGACGGGGTCGACGCCCCGGTGTGGTCGCTGGCAGATCTTGCCAACACTTTGCTATCGCGACCATTTCTCGTCGATTGTGCAATACGGAGAGTCCAGCTGTTCGGCTCGCGAAAACCGCTGTTCAGGGCTTATCGACGGGCGAACCGATGTTTCCGGAGGCAAATCTCGACCTGGCTAATTTCGGGGGTATTCAAGATCACTGTTCTTGCGTATGCAAGTACGCGATCTTGATCGATTCTGGATCCTGCGACGAAGGGGCATGTACCTGCGAAAACGTAGGTGACTAATGGCTCGGCAACTTGTACAGTCGAAGCAACAACTCAACGCGATCCTGGGGGGATAGCAAAATGAACAAGATCATTGTGGGGGCACTGGGAGCGGCGTTTGCCGCGGCCACCATTGGGGTAGCTGCACCGGCTCAGGCCGATGATGCCTTCCCCAGCCCGTTCGACCTCTATGGCCAGGAGATCATCAAACTGCCCTTCTTCGGCAGCATCCGCTTCATCGATGGTCCAGACCGCGGTCCCGGCTTCCAGGGCGTCAAGGGTCCTCGTGGGGCGAACACGTCCGGGCCGAAGTCACACGGAAACCCTTCAGCTCCCTGACACCCACTGACCAATGAGCCCCGCGCCCCGTCCGAGGTGCGGGGTTCATCGGCATCCGCAGCGCTGTGGTGTCCGCGCCTACACTCGGCTCCGTGACGACCATTCAGCGCAGGGCCTTCAACGACGCGATCACCCGGTTCTGGAGTTTCGCCGCCCCGGCCTACGACACGGGGTGTCTGCAGCGCTTTGTGTACAAGCCTGCCCAGGACGAAGTCATCGAGCAGCTCCGCAGCCACGGTTCCCGGCAGATCGCCGACGTGGCGTGCGGCACCGGCATCCTGGCCGCGCGCATCCAGCGCGACCTGCGCCCCGACGAGGTCTACGGCCTCGACATGTCCGACGGCATGCTCGCCCAGGCCCGTCAGCGCTCGGACCGGGTGCGCTGGATGTCCGCACCGGCCGAGCAGCTGCCCTTCGAGGACGGCTTCCTGGACGCGGTGGTGACCACCTCGGCCTTCCACTTCTTCGATCAGCCGGCCGCACTCAAGGAATTCCACCGGGTGCTGACGCCGGGCGGCATCGTCGCCGTCACCACCATGAGCCCGCGTCAGGCGTTCCCGCCGTTGCACGCCCTTTCGGCCGGCCTCGGCGCTCCCGCCCACGCACCGACCCCGGATGCGATGCGGGAGCTGTTCGAAGCGGCCGGCTTCCGGGTCGAGGAACAGCATCGGGTGCAGCGGCCGGTGTGGACGCCGATCTCCGACCTGATCACCGTCGGCGTCAAGCCTTCTTGATCCACTTCTCGCCGGCCTTGGCGGCGCGGTGCAGGGCGCCGTACTCGCCGAGGTAGGCCGCGACCGCCCCGACCACCGGGAGCATGCCGATATAGCGGAAGATCTGCCGCGGGTGCGGCCGCTTGCCGAGTTCGTCGCCGACGGAATTGAGAATGCCGGCGAGGTGCCACAGCTTCTGCACCATGTTGTCCGGCCACGGCTCGTCGATGTCCGGCAGCGGCGGGTCGGGGATCTCGCGCCCGCACAGCACCGAGGCCAGCATCCGCACCTGGTCCTTGCGGTCGGTCAGCTCGTACTCGCGTGCCACCGCGCACAGGATGAGCGTCTGGCCGGCGAAGCCCAGCAGATCCTGGATAGGCAGCCGGCTGGCCAGCGCCCCGAGGGCACCGGGCCAGGCCACCGCGACGGTGTCCAACAGGCCGACCCGCCAGATCCACCAGCTGACCCGTTCGGAGCGGCTCTTGGCGTCCCACGCCTCGGTGCCGGGCACCTCGAGGAACTCGAGATGCTGTCGGACGCCGAGCGGATCGAACTCCGCGAGCACGTCCAGGATCAGCCCGGACAGCGCTGCGGCCCGCCCGAGCGCGTCGGCGACATCATTGTCCGACAGTTCGACCTTAGGCAGCAGATCCATCAGGACACCTCGATCAGGACGGGGGCATGATCGCTGGGCGACTTGCCTTTTCGTTCCTCGCGGACGATCTCGGCGTGTGTCACCCGCTCGCCCAGCGCAGCGGATCCGAGGATGAAGTCGATGCGCATGCCCTGTTTCTTCGGGAACCGCAACTGGGTGTAGTCCCAGTAGGTGTAGACGCCGGGCCCCGGCGTGAAAGGCCTTACCACGTCGGTGAATCCGGCGTCGACCATGGCCTGGAAGGCTGCCCGCTCCGGCGCCGAGACGTGGGTGGACCCTTCGAAGGCCGTGGGATCCCAGACGTCCTCGTCGGTGGGGGCGATGTTCCAGTCACCGGTCAGCGCGACCGGCAGCGACGGGTCGTCGGCGATCCACTTCGACGCGCTGTCGCGCAGGGCGGCAAGCCATTCCAGCTTGTACGGGTAGTGCGGGTCGGCCAGGGTGCGGCCGTTGGGAACGTACAGGCTCCAGACCCGTACCCCGCCGCAGGTCGCGCCGATGGCCCGGGCCTCGGCCAGCGCCTGCCATTGAGGCTGGCCGTCGAAGCCGATCTCGACGTTGTCCAGCCCCACCCGGGAGGCGATGGCCACCCCGTTCCACTGGTTGAGCCCCACATGCGCGATCTCATAACCCAGCGCCGCGAACGGCAGCGCCGGGAACTGGGCATCGGTGCACTTGGTCTCCTGCATGGTCAGCACGTCGACATCGGCACGGGACAACCAGTCGGTCACCCGGTCCACCCGGGTGCGAATGGAGTTGACGTTCCAGGTGGCCAGGCGCATGCCCCCAACCTTAGGACAGGCGCCGGAACCCCATGTCATCGCCGATCACCGTGGTCGGTCCGATCGGCACCTGCTTGGGGTCCGCGCCACCCGTCTCGACGAACGTCAGCTTGTCCGTCCAGGCCTTGCGGATGAGATCTTCGAATGCCATCACGGTGAGTTGCTCACCGGGGCAGCGCCGGTAGCCGAACCCGAACGGGGCGAAACCCGCGTAGTCGCACACCGGCGACGGGCGGTCGTCGGCCACCCCGAACACCGTGCCGAACGCGCTGTTGTGCAGAGACGCCTTGCGTCCGTCCTTGACCTCGAAGGTCTTCGCCGGATCGAAGGGGCAGTTCGCCAACCCCATCTGCCGGATGCGGGCCTCGTCGATCTGGGCGCTGGTCGGCGCATCCCGGTAGCGCGCCGGGTCGAAATCGTCGGGGTTGGTCCACTGCACCGGATCGTGGCTGGTCGAGGTGTGCGGATTGATGATGAAACTGTGCCGCTCGATGACCGGCTCACTGGTCTCGGCCAGCGCGGAAATGCTGCCGCCGTTGGGCGATATGGTGCGGAAGAGTTCCATCACGAAGCGTTCCAGTGGCGGGAACGCGGTGCCGTCGGGACGGTCGAACGGGCCCGACATCGTCGCGGTGTAGGAGTCCTTGACCTGCTGATCGGTACTCAGTCTGGTCATCACGTTGTACAGGGAGTTGCCCCACTGGCTGAACGCGACGAAGTTGTGGAAGCACTCGAACACCACATCCTTGTGATTGAAGTGCTCACTGCCCTCACCGTTCTTGATCCAGTACCAGCCGAACGTCTTCTGCGGTTCGGGCGTCTTGCCGGAGCTGATATCGGCGAGCCGGTCGTCGATCCACGATTTCAGGAAGTCGAGGTGGCGCCGTACCGTCATGTAATTGTCGTAGACGATCTGCTCTGTCGGATCACGATATGCCAGAACGGTATTGAAGCTCGCCCCGATCTCGCGGACCTGCTGCGGGATATCGGCTCCCCGCACACCCAGGTGCAGGTCCCAGTAGAGATCCCAGAAGGTGTCCAGGTAGATCGACATCAGTGGCTTGTCGGCGTTGGCGGGGCTGAACAGGTCATCCCAGTAGCGGACGATCTTGTCGCGGTACATCCCGGCGTACAGGTCCGGAGTGACCGCCGACATGTAGATCCGCTTACGCAGGTTGTCGGGACCGCGCTTTTCCAGCCCTTGCAGGAACACCGTGACGCCCTGCTCGGGGTCGGGTTTCCAGGTCTTGGACAGTAGGCCCCACAGGTCGAACGGGAGGGCGTTCTCCTTGGTGAGGGCCACGTCGATCATCGGCAGCACCGGACGTTGACCCTCCAGCACCCGGTTCATGAAGTGCGGGACGATGGCGTTGTCGACGTACTCCTGGTCGTAACGCTCCAGGAACTGGTTGCGCAGGTCGGCGATCTGGCCGGGCAGGTCGCTGGATGGCGCGGTGGCCGTGTCGGCTGATGAACAAGCGACCGAGAGGGTGGAGACTGCGCCCGCACCGCCCGCCAGGAAGGTACGTCTGCGCATGGTGGATAACCTTTCGCCGGATGTCCTCCGACAAAATTAGCACTGACGTCACTTTTTAGACGGGTTCGGGCACTTTCAGTTCCTTGCGCAGCGCGGTGAAATCGCTGATCGTCTTGGTGGCGACCGACGCGACGGGACGGGCATTGCGGCCGGTCGCCTCGGTCTTGGACACCATGACCACCCCGTCGATATAGGGCTGAATGGTGGTGGCGTTCTGCACGGTTGCGACGATGACGAGCTGGAACCCGAACTTACGGAACGCCTGCAGGGCCTGCTGGGCGAACTGCGGATCGGATTTGGAGAACGCCTCGTCCAGCATGAGCTGCGCGAAAACCGGTTTGTTGTCTCCACTTTCGGGATTGGCCAGGTTGAAGCTCAGCGCGCCCGCGAGGCAGAACGCCATCAGCTTCTCCTGCTCACCGCCGGAGTTGTCGCCGGCGTTGCTGTGCGTCCGGATCAGTTCCTCGCTGCGCACATCCCACTCCGCGCAGTCGAAGGTGAAGCGGTTGCGCACGTCGAGAGCGTCGCGGGTCCAGGCGCGATCCTCGGGAGTGTTGCCGGCCAACCGATTACGCAGGCGCAGGATATCGGCGTACTGATCCAGGATCGCCTTCTTGTCGCCGAGGCCGACCTCGGCGATACGGCGCGAGATGGACTTGACGATATCGGTGAGCTCTGCGACGGCGACCAGGCTGCGCGGAGTGGCGCGCAGCGTCAGTCGGGTGCCGCGGTTGAACTCCACCGAGCCCAGTCCGGTGTTGACCCTGTCGATCTGGTCACTGATGCGCCGGGTCTCCTGCTCGGCCACCCGGTGCAGGGTCAGGATCGCATCGGGGGCCTGCTCGGTGATCAGCCGCATCATCCGGTCGTAGGCGTCCGGCAGCTCGCGTTCATCGATGTGGCGGCAGACGGCGACGTAATCGTGGACCCGCTCGTCGAAATCCTCGGAGTCATTGGGAATGGCATCGGGGAACGACGTGTCGAAGGTGGTGATGATGCGGGCCAGTTCCTCATGGGAACGTCTGCGGCTTTCGGTGAGCTGATCACGCTCGCGGCGGATCGCGGCCAGCAGCGCCTCGCGGTGCGGTTCCGGGTTCAGCAGCTCCAGCGCGACGGGGACCTCGGCGGAGTAGCGGCGCAGCAGCTCGGTGGCGGCATCCGAGATCGCCGCCGGGGCCAGCCGGTCCTGCAGATCCATCAGCCGGGTACGGCGTCCGTCGAGGTCGTCACGCCGGGTCTGGATGGCGCCACGGCGCGTCATCAGGGTCTGGATGTCGATCCAGCACTCGTCGGCGCGGGCGCTGAGCGCCTCCACATCGGGATTGTCGGCCATCAGCAGGTCGTACTGCTCGCGCAGCCGGTCGGCGTGCCCGTCGGCGGTCTCGGTGTCGATCTGGCTCCACTGCGGGAACTGCTCGCAGATCGCCTTGCAGGCCGCGGCGCGGTCCCGCCACTGCTGGCGACCGGCGGCGATATCGTCGGCGGCCTGGCGCGCCTGCTCGAAAGCCTGCTCGGCTTCTGCCAATTCGGCGGTCAGCGCGTCCAGCTTGGCGGTGATGTCGCCCTGGTAGATGTACTCCGACGGTTTGAGTGCGCGGCGGTCGTCCTTGATCGCCAGCCGGTCGGAGTCCTTGTACAGCCCGGCATCGGTGACCGCCCGGCGGAACCGAGCGAACAGATCCGGGGTGTCCACGCAGATGTGGTCGCCGGCGGCGCTGAGGATATCGAGTGCCTCTGCCGCGCAGGGATGGTCCGGGTTGACGACGAACAGCTTGCCCGCCAACGTGTTCGGCTCGGGCTCACGATCGGGGGCATTGATCCGTACATGGTGCAGCGCGAGCCGGCCACGCATATTGGTCTCGTTGACGAAGCGCAGCACCTTGGCGTAGTGCTCATCGGGGACCAGTAGCCGCAGCCCGACCGAACGCAGCACCTTCTCGACCGCGGCACGCCACCGGTTCTCCTCGGGGCGCAGGTCCATCAGCTCGGCGACATAGGGCAGCGCCGACGGATCGACACCCACTGCGGCGCAGATGTGTTCGCGCATGGTGACCGCGAACTCGGGCAGCGCGGACCCCACGTGTTCGACGCGTTTGAGTTCCTTTGCCGCGTGGTCGCGCGTCATCCGCGCCGCCTTCTGGGCGTATTCGGCATCGGTGGAGGCTTCCCGGCCGCGTTCCAGCTTCACCGCAAGGCCGGCGGCCTGCTTGCTGAGATCCTCACGCAGATTCCAGAATTCGTCCGCGCTCTCGGGCACCGGCACGCCCTGCGCGGAGACCATCTCCTCGTAGGCCGCGTAGCGCCGGGTGATCTCCTCGGCCTGGGCCTCGGCGGCGGCCACCTGCGATTGCAGCGGGCCGACATTGGTGCTCGCGCCGCTGATCTGGGCGTTGAGCGAATCACCTTCGGCCTTGGCCAGATTGAGCTGCCTGGTCAGGTCGGCGTATTCGTTCTCCAGCTGATCGATGGTGCCGTCCAGGTTCTCGACCTGGGCCGGGCACTGCTGCAGACGCACATGATCGGTGTAGGCCCGCACCATCTGGGTGTCGACGAGATCGATGATGCCGAGGTCCGAGGACTCCGAGGCGTAGCGGACCTGGATGGTCTCGATATCGCCGAGGATCTTGCGTTTACGCTGGGCCACGGCCAGCAGCTCGCGGGCCTCCACCAGCGGGTCGATCTGCTTGAGGGCCTCGGGCAGCCGGGCCAGGCTGTCGGGTTCATCGAGCATGAAATCGCGGACGAACTGCTCAAGGCCGCCGACGCTCTTGAGCGACTTGGCCTTTCCGAGCAGCTGCTGGGCGGCCTCGGAGGCGCGGATCCCGATGGAGGCGTACAGCTGGGCCAGATACTGGGATTCCACCTTGGTGGAGAACCGCCAGCTGTCCTTGAAGACCGCGCTGTCGAAACGGCCGGCCGCCCAACGGTTGCACACCTCTTCGATGTCCAGGTCGCCGTCACCGAGGACGAACCTGCTCGACGAGTCCGAACGCGATTCGCCGGTGAGCCATTTCAGCACCAACCCGGTGATGGAGCGGCCGGTGTTGCTGGTGTAGGTCACGGCGACCGCCGACCAGGTGGTGCCCTCGCCGCGCAGATAGATGACCTGGCTGACCCCGTTGTCACTGCGCTGGCCCCAGGCCCCGCGCACGTATTTGTCGACGGTGCGCCGGCCGGCGCTTGACCCGGCGGCGGTGTTGTCTCCCGAGGCGTTGAAGTTGCGCCGGTTGAACGGCAGGAATCCGAGCGAGATGGCATCCAGCAGTGAGGATTTGCCACTGCCCGACCCGCCGGCGATCAACGACCCGCCTGCGCTGATCGGCACCGAATGGTAGCCGTCGAAGACACCCCAGTTGATGACCTGCAGCCGGGACAGGTGGAACTGCTCACTCATTCCGAACCGCCCTTCAGCAGCTGCTCGAACTGCTGCTGCAGTTCGGTGATGACCGAGGCCGTCATGATCGCGGTGATCACCGGGCTGACGGTATAACTGTCCTCGTCGTCGCGGGTCTTGCGCAGGATGTCCAGCCCGGCCAGTCGGGCGATGGCGGCGTCGACACGCGCGGTGAAGGTGACGGTGTCGCGGTCGGTGTCATTGAGCACCCCGGCGAACAGCCCGTGCACCTCATCGCGGGTGATGAGGAAGCTGGAATCGCCACCGGCGCGCATCATCTGGGCCAGGTGCAGCGCCAGGATGGAGTCGTAGGTGCCCAGCGGTTCGCGCCGCAACAGCTTGGCGCCCTTGGTCGGCTCATAGCGCGCCTGCTCGATGTAGGCGATGTCGACCTGTTCGGCGATCCGGAGCTGAAGGTCCAACTCGGACAACCGGACCGACAGCTCGGTGCGGTACTCCAGGATCCAGCTGTAGATGTCGGGATCGGATTCGCTGCTGACGTAGCGCCGGGTCAGCAGGTGCTGCAGCGCCCAGCAGGCCCGGTCGGGCATGGCGCTGACGTCGCCGTCGAAGCGTGGACGGCGTTGCGTCGGTGTGCGACCCCCGTTGCGGTCCACATCGGGTAGCGAGGCGAAGTCGATGTCGGAGTCGGTCACGACGCAACCTCGGAAACCGGTTCGGTGAACATCAGGTGCGGAACCTCCATCTCGCGGTCGTGGCCGTCCAGCGAGTGGAATCGGACAGTGACCGGTACTGCGTCCGTGGTGGACGGTTGCTTGAGCGCCCACGACCAGAGCACGATCACATGACCCAGATACGGGGAATCGAGCATCTCCAGGGCGTCCGGAAGAGACACCGGCAGAGACGAATTCAGCATCTTCGACAGAGCGGGCGCATCGACCTGGGTGGTCAGCGAGGAGAACGTGGTCAGGTCGACCACGCCGTCCGCCACCTCGGCGGGCTTGGGCGCGGACAGGTCGTTGATCCGGAAGCTCAGCGCCCCGACCGAACTGATCGCATGCCGGGCCAGCGGCACCTCGATGGGCAGGCGGGAGTCGGTGAACGACTCCTTGAGCAGGGCCCGCGCGGTACCGATGGCCTCGTTGAGCTGACGGGCCACCCCGCGGGTCTGCTCCAGGGTGCCGAACGCGGTGAACCGCTTGACCCGCTGGGCGCAGCGCTGCTGGATGCGCTCCACCTCGTCGATCTGGTGGCCGACCAGTTCGAAGAAGCCGGCCATCACCTTGCGCAGCGCCGGGTCCAGTTCGGGCAGGGTGGCGGCCACCGTGGCGATATCGGCCTCGAACTCGGCCCGCTGATCGGGGTCGTTGATCATCCGCAGGAACGCCCGATGCGAATCGCGGCCCGCCGAATCCCAGGCCGCCTGGTAGTCGTCGTACATCTGGCGCTGCCGGTCGCGGTACTCGAGGTTGGTGTCGATCGGGTCGTCCAGCGCCGAGGTGGCCTGCTCGATCATGGTGCCGTACAGGCCGATATCGGTGATCAGCCGTTCCATCTGCATCGCGATGGCGCGGGCCTCGTCGTACATGCCGGTGACATCGGGCTCGGGCCGCAACCCGGCGTCGAGTTCGTCGAGTTCGGCGTGCAGCGCCGCGATCTCGGCCTCGATGCCCTCCCGGATCCGGTCCGGGTCGTCACCGACGCGGATGGCGACCTGCTTGAGCCGCGACGCGATGCCGTTGATGGATCCGCCGGTGGCGATGGTGTCGTTGCGGCGCATCCCGCGCACGAAGTCCAGGGCCCGGCGCGCGTCCTGGGTCAGGTAGCAGACATTGCGTTCGCTTCCCTGATGTTGGGAGGCCACGCGGTGCAGCCAGCCCTGGCTGGCCCAGGTCTTGATCAGCGCCAGGCCGGACTGTTCGCCGGTCTCGTGGAGTGCCTCCAGGTCGCGTTCCAGCCGGACCACCAGCTCGGTCTCGCCGACCAGTCCCTCGAACAGGTGACGCTCCATCAGCGTGGCGTAGACCGCGAGGTTCGAGGTGGCCAACAGCCGCACCGCGCGCGAGCCCTGCACCTCGCGGTTGGCATCGAGTAACTCACGCATGGGGCACGAGGCTATCTGCGCGCACGTAGCGGTGACGGTGATGCAACCGAAATCCGGCGGACTCGTAGAGCGTGAGCGCCGGCCGATTCTCGTCGAGGACCTCGACGTAGGCGCGGGTCGCGCCCTGTTCGGTGCCCCAGATCTGCAGGGCCGAGCAGATTGCGCGGGCCAGTCCGGTGCGGCGCGCGGATTCCGCGACACGCACGCACGACACGCCGAGCCAGCGCGTGCCGTCCGGTGCCGTGGTCACCGCGCCCCGGCCGACGGCGGTGACTTCTCCCGTCGCTGCGCTCGCCCCGGTACCGAGCGAGGCGAACGTCACGCGGCCGTCGAGCACGGCGGTCAGGACCTCGGTGGGCACCTCGCGCCGGTAGGTCGCCAGCCAGGCCTCGCTGGGCCGGTCGGCCAGCGTCACATCGGGGCGGGCGGACGGTGACGTCGTCAGGGAACAGGTCAGCATCCGGGTGGGTTTGATGCCCGCGGCCTTGATGGGCAGCAGCCGCTCGGGCAGCGCCAGCCAGGGCTCCAGGTGGCGCTGCGCGTACCAGTCGATGATGGCGGGCAGCGCCTCGGTGTTCGACGAGAACAGCAGCGGGACAGCGGAGTTGGCGCGGCTGGTGTGACCGCCAGCGGCGCGCAGCAGCCAGCCGTCGCACCAGTGCTGTTCGGTACCCGGCCAGGCCAGCGCGGCGGCATGTTCGAGGGCACGGATCTCGGAGTTACGCACCGCCGCGTGGGACAGCTCGCGCACCGACACCACGTCGGCCGGGTCGATCTCGACGGCGTCGCCGGACTTGGTGCGCACCACCACGACGGGCCCGAGTGCCTCCAGGTGCCCGACCACGTCGGTCAGGGCGGCGTCATTCAGGGCGCTGGGAATCCGGTAGCGCAGGGACACCCGGCTGCCGACGGACGGCATGGCGGCGTCGTTGATCAAGCTAGTGGCCGAACGGGTCAGGATCCTCGCCGGGCAGCCAACTCAGCCCCGGAACCCCCCACTGGTGCGATTTCACCATCCGCTTGGCGGCGCGCGCGTGCCTGCCGATCAGGCGGTCCAGATAGGTGAACCCGTCCAGGTGGCCGGTCTCGTGCTGCAGCATCCGGGCAAACAGGCCGTTGCCCTCCAGCGTGATCTCGGTGCCGTCGGCGTCCAGGCCGGTGACCCGGGCCCAGTCCGCGCGGCCCGTCGGGAACGACTCGCCGGGCACCGACAGGCAGCCCTCGTCATCGTCGTCGGGGTCGGGCATGGTCTCGGGAACCTCGGAGGTCTCCAGCACCGGGTTGATGATCGCCCCGCGGCGCCGCGCGGTTTTGCCGCGGTCGTCGGCGCAGTCATAGACGAACACCCGCTCGGTGCGCCCGATCTGGTTCGCGGCCAGGCCGACACCGTTTGCTGCGTCCATGGTGTCGTACATGTCGGCGATCAGCTCGGCCAGTTCGGCCGGTAGCGTTCCGTCGGCGGCGACAGGCACCGGAGTGGTCGGGGTGTGCAGGACGGGATCTCCCACAATGCGGATTGGTACGACAGCCACGGTTGGTTAGCTTAAGTCAGCCGACGCGCGGGTAACGATCACGCCTCAACTACCGGGGCCGTGATTGAATGATCGCCGAACCACACGAATGTCATTTGCGAGTTATCGGAAGGGTCCAAAGAGCGATATGGATGGCGCCATCGCGCGGACCGGCCAATCCGGAGACGACTCCGAACCCGCGGACGGGTTGACCCGCCGCGAACACGACATACTGGCCTTCGAACGCCAGTGGTGGAAATACGCAGGGTCCAAGGAAGACGCCATCAAAGAGCTCTTCTCGATGTCGGCGACCCGGTACTACCAGGTGCTGAACGCGTTGGTGGACCGTCCCGAGGCCTTGGCCGCCGACCCGATGCTGGTCAAGCGGCTGCGGCGGGTGCGGGCGAGCCGGCAGAAGGCGAAGGCGGCCCGGCGGCTCGGCTTCGACATCACCTGAGCCGTTAGGCTTGCCCCCGATGAACCAGCGAGACTCTTCCGGGCTGCCACTGCGCGCCATGGTCATGGTGCTGCTCTTTCTCGGCGTGGTGTTCCTGCTGGTTGCGCTCCAGTACCTGGGCCCCGACGACGATGACGACGGCGACTCCGCCGTGGTGAGCACCACCACCAGCAGCGCCACTTCCAGTGCCGAACCCTCCCCGGAGCCGGAGCAGGCCAAGGCCGACGTCCGGGTGTTCAACATCTCCGAGGTCCCCGGCGCGGCCGAGGGAACCGCCACCCGGCTGCGCGATGCCGAGTGGAACGTCACCGAGACCGGCAACCTGGTTCTGGAAGGCGTGCCGGTGACGACGGTGTACTTCGGTGAGGCACCGGGCGAACGCGAGGCCGCCGAAGATGTCGGCAGGCTGCTGGAGGCTCCGGTCGAGCCGAGACGCCCCGAACTGGTGGAGCAACCACCGGGCGTCATCGTGGCGGTCACCGGCTAGGCTCTCGGACATGCCGATCTCAGCCACGATTCGCCTTCTCGCCGCTGCCGCCGTCATCGTCCCGATCGCCGCCGCGTGCGCACCCAACGAGCCGGTCGCGACTGAGCCGGGCACCACTCCGCCGGTGTGGACCGGATCGCCCTCGCCCACACCGTCCGGCGAAGCCGGCCACGGCGGCGGGCACGGTTCCGGTGCAGGCGCCACCAGTGGCGAGACCCTGACGGCGAACCTGGCGACCGCGGACGGCACCGAGGTGGCGACCGCCACGATCGAGTTCACCGACGGCTTCGCGACCGTGACCGTCGAGACCACCACCGCGGGTGAGCTGACCCCCGGTTTCCACGGCCTGCACATCCACCAGGTCGGCTCCTGCGAGGGTGATTTCACCAGTGCCGGTGGGCACTTCCAGGCCGAAGGCCACTCCGGGCATCCTTCCAGCGGCGACCTGAGCTCGCTGCAGGTGCGCAGCGACGGGTCGGCGAAGCTGGTGACCACCACCGACGCGTTCACCGCAGAAGAGCTGCTCTCGGGGACCAAGACCGCGATCGTCATCCACGAGAAGGCCGACAACTTCGGCAACATTCCTGCCGAGAAGTACCAGCAGGTCAATGGCACCCCCGGTCCTGACCAGCAGACGCTGTCAACCGGTGACGCCGGCGGCCGGGTGGCCTGCGGTGTCATCTCCGCGGAGTAGTCCCAGCCGAATCGATTTCGCCGGGTCCCCCCGGCCGACAGTCGGTGTCGAATGGGAGTTCGCGCTCGTCGATCCCGACACGCGTGACCTGAGCAACGAGGCCGCCGCGGTGATCGCCGAGATCGGCGAAACCCCGCATGTGCACAAGGAATTGCTACGCAACACCGTCGAGATCGTCACCGGGATCTGCGAGACCGTCCCAGAGGCGATGACCGACCTGCACGACACCCTGGTCCCGGTGCGCCGCATCGCCCGGGAACGCGGGATGGAACTGTTCTGCGCCGGCACCCACCCGTTCGCGGAATGGTCCACCCAGCAGCTCACCGAGGGCCCGCGCTACGCCGAGCTGATCAAGCGCACCCAGTGGTGGGGCCGCCAGATGCTGATCTGGGGTGTGCACGTGCACGTCGGAATCTCCTCGGCACACAAGGTGATGCCCATCATCACCTCGCTGCTCAATCAGTACCCGCACCTGCTTGCGTTGTCGGCGTCATCGCCCTACTGGGACGGTGACGACACCGGCTACGCCAGCAACCGGGCCATGATGTTCCAGCAGCTGCCGACCGCCGGACTGCCCTTCCAATTCCAGGAGTGGTCGCAGTTCGAAGGCTTCGTTCACGACCAGAAGAAGACCGGCATCATCGACCACATGAACGAAATCCGCTGGGATATCCGGCCTTCGCCTCATCTGGGAACCATCGAGGTGCGGATCTTCGACGGGGTGTCCAATATCGCCGAACTCGGCGCGCTGGTCGCGCTGACCCACTGCCTGATCGTGGACCTGGATCGCAGGCTCGATGCCGGTGAGCAGCTGCCGACCATGCCGCCCTGGCACGTGCAGGAGAACAAGTGGCGCGCAGCGCGTTACGGCCTGGACGCCGAGATCATCCTGGACGCCGACAGCAACGAGCGTCTGGTCACCGATGATCTCGACGAACTGCTGACCCGGCTGCAACCGGTGGCGGTGTCGCTGGGCTGCGCGGACGAGTTGGCACGGGTGTCCGGGATCTACCGGGGCGGCGGGTCGTATCAGCGTCAGCGCCGGGTGGCCGAGGAACACGACGGTGACCTGCGCACCGTCGTCGATGCACTGATCGGAGAGCTGGTGCTCTGATGGCAGCGACGCCGATGTTCCCGCTGGAGGTGGCGATGCTGCCCGGTGAGGAACTGCCGCTGCGGATCTTCGAACCGCGCTACAGCGCAATGGTTTCCGACTGCCTGGCCGGGGATCCGGTGTTCGGGGTGGTGCTGATCGCGGCCGGGCGTGAAGTCGGCGGCGGGGATGTGCGCAGTGATGTCGGTGCGCTGGCCCGGATCGTCGAGCATGCCGACTTGGGTGACGGACGCTACCGGTTGCGCTGCATCCTCGGTGAGCGGATCAGGGTGACCGAGTGGCTCGACGACGCCCCCTATCCGCGGGCGACCACGGTGCCGTGGCCCGATGAGGCGGGCCCGTCGGTGACCGGTGCGGATATCGCAGGAGTCGAGGACACCGTGATGGCGCTGTTCGAGCGGATCGCCGAGTCGCGCAATGCCACGCTGCCCCCGCGCGAAGACCTGCTGGGCGGGCCGGAACCGGGCCAGGAAGCCGGAGATCGGCTGTACGCCTTGGCTGCCCGCATCCCACTCGGCCAGGCCGATCGCTACGCCGTGCTGGCCGCCCCGGGTGCGTGCGCCCGGCTGGAGGCGCTGCGCGAGGCCGTGGAGACGGTCGCGGCCATGGTGGAGTTCCAGCTCTCGGAGTGACTACTTCGGATCGGGGAACGGGTTGTTGGCCAGATCATCTTTGACCACGTCGTCGGACACCGTCTGTTCCCGATAGGCGAGCTGGCCGACGCGGTTGGCCACCACGGGTGCGGTGATCAGGGTGAACAAGCCGGCCAGGATGATCATGCCGACATCGGGATGGCCGCGCAGCCGGATCGCCGCCCCGGCCAGCACCAGCAGTAGCCCCAGCACCTGCGGCTTGCTGGCAGCGTGCATGCGCGACAACGTGTCCGGGAAGCGCACCACGCCGATCGCGGCGGTCAGTGCGAGCGCCGAACCACCCAGCACGAGCACCGAGGTGATGATGTCGACGGCGGTCATCGGATCCTCCGATCGTCGAGATCGCGGTCGGGAACCCGGAAACGCGCCACGCTCACCGACCCCACGAAGCTGATCAATGCCAGCGCCGTCAGGCTGTAGGTCACGGTGCTGTCCAGGCTGAATGCCGCCCAGGTCCCGATACCGCACATCGTCACCGCCACAAAGGCGTCCAGCGCGACCAGCCGGTCCAGGGTGCTCGGCCCGGCCAGCAGCCGGTACATCGTGATGGCGGCGGCGGACGACAGCATCACCGCCGCGGCGATCCACACCACATGCATCAGGCGTCCTCCTTCTCGGCAGACGGTCGCCAGTCGGCGGTCCGCTCGAATGCCGCCACCATGAGGCGCTCCACCGTCTTGACCTGACGGTAGAAGCGCTCGACGGCCTTGTCGGTACCGACGTCGAGTACGTGGACGTAGATGAGCCGGCGCTTCTGGTCGATCTCCAGCACCACCGATCCCGGAATCAGGGTGAGCACGCCGACCGCCAGTGACAGCACCAGATCGGACTTGATGGCCAGGTGCGCGCGCAGCACCGCGGTGGCGGGCGGCGGACCGGGCTTGATCGCCAGCCAGGCCACCTGATACGACGACACCACCAGGTTCACGGCGACGTAGAGGATGAGGCGCAGCAGGGCCAGCGGACGCACCTTCCCCTCGACCGGCACCCGTGGCAGCGGGAGCAGCAGCGTGATCACCAGCGCGACCACCAGTCCGCCGACGATGTTGCCAACAGAGAAGGTGCCCCACAACAGGATCCACACCAGCGTCAGAAAGCAGAGCGTCCAGATTCGCAGAGCGGCTTTTCTCATGGCTGCAACACCGCCGAGATGTACTGGCTGCGGTCGAGTATCTCTTCGGCCGCCCGCTCGCTGTAGGCGTAGATCGGTCCGGCGAACACCGTCAGGACCAGACCCACCGCGATGAGCGCCCCGGTGGGCAGCAGCATCCCGACCGGCATCTTGCCGACATCGTTACGGTCGGCGAACGCGATGTCGTCGTCGTCGTCGATCAGCGCGGCGGGCACGGTATTGGACAGGTCGCCCTCGGGGGCGTCGGCGCGGACGCGCCAGAACGCCTTGGTCCACACCCGGGTGACCGCGTAGAGGGTCAGCAGGCTGGTGACGACACCGCCGCCGACCAGCACCCAGGCCAGCGTGGAGCCCACTTCGGAGCCCGCCTCCAGCAGCGCAACCTTGCCGATGAAGCCCGAGAACGGCGGTATGCCACCCAGATTCAGCGCGGGGATGACGAACACGAACGCCAGCAGCGGGCTGGCGGCGGCCAGCCCGCCGAGGCGTTGCAGTGTCGACGCCCCGGCCTGCCGTTCGATGAGACCCACCACCAGGAACAGGGTGGTCTGCACGACGATGTGGTGCGCCACGTAGTAGACGGCCCCGGACATGCCGAGGTGGTTGCCCAGCGCGATACCGAAGATCATGTAGCCGATGTGACTGACCAGGGTGAAGGACAACAGCCGTTTGATGTCGTTCTGGGCGATGGCGCCCAGGATGCCGATGACCATCGTCAGCAGCGCGGCCACCATCAGCACGTTGTCCAGTCCGCCGTTCGGGAACAGCAGCGAGTGCGCCCGGATGATCGCGTACACGCCGACCTTCGTCAGCAGGCCGGCGAACACCGCGGTGACCGGCGCCGGTGCGGTGGGGTAGGAGTCGGGCAGCCAGGTCGACAGCGGGAACACTGCGGCCTTGATGCCGAATGCGACGATCAGCACCGCGAACAGCGCGGTGCGGGTGCCATCGGGGACATCGTCCAGACGCAGGGCCACCTCGGCCATGTTGAGCGTGCCGGTCGTGGCATAGACCAAGGCGATGCCGATCAGGAAGATCAGCGAGGACACCATCGACACCATCACGTAGGCGATGCCTGCGCGCACCCGTTCGGCGCTGCCGCCGATGGTCAGCAGCACGAAGCTGGCGGCGAGCAGCACCTCGAAACCGACGAACAGGTTGAACAGGTCCCCGGCCAGGAACGCGGTGCAGACGCCTGCGGACAGGATGAGATAGGTGGGCTGGAAGATCGAAACGGGTTGGCGTTCATCGCCGTCGCTGATGCCCTGCCCGATGGCGTAGAAGACGACCGCCAGCAGCACGATCGAGGACACCACCAGCATCAGCACCGACAGCCGGTCGGCCACCAGGGTGATGCCGAGCGGGCCCATCCCGGGTTCGCTCTGGCCCCAGCCGCCGACCTGCACGGCGACCGTGCCGTCGCGGTCTACCAGGTAGAGCAGCACCGAGCACACCGCCACCACCGCGGTCAGCGATGTCAGCGAGATCAGTTGCTGCAGCCGGGGACTGCGGCCGGCGACCATGGTGATGGCCGCCGCGATGGTCGGGATGAGGACGGGCAGGGGAGTCAGAGTGGTGGCAAGGGTCATCAGCGTGAGCCCTCCGCGCCCGGCAGGGCGTCGAGTTCGTCGGGCGCGTCGGTGTCGCGGGACGGCACCACATCCGGGATGTCCCGGTCCACGGTGTCTTCGTCGACGCGCTCGGCCACCCGAGTGTCCTCGGGGTCGTTGCTGACCTCTTCGATGGTGGTCAGCTGATAGGACCGGTAGGCCAGAGCCAGCACGAAGGCGGCGATGCCCATGCTGATCACGATGGCGGTCAGGATCATGCCTTGGGCCAGCGGGTCGGCGTCGGTCTCGGCGCCGTTGCTGGACCGTCCGTAGACCGGCGGATTACCGGACGGGCCACCGACATTGAGGATCAGCAGGTTGACGGCATTGCCGATCAGCAACAGTCCCAGCAGCATTCGGGTCAGCGTGCGCTCCAGCAGCAGGTAGACCCCGGCGCTGGTGAGGCCACCGATCAGGACCAGGGGAACCAGGTAGGTGATCATCGTCGCACCATCTCCACATCGACGCGGGCACCCAGGCTGCGCAGGATGTCGAGAACAAGACCGACCACGATCAGATACACACCCAGGTCGAAGAACAGTGCGGTGACGAGCTTGATGTCACCGAGTAACGGGATGTCGACATGCAGCACCGCCGAGGACAGCACCGGCGCGCCGAGCAGCAGCGAGGTGACCGCGGTTCCCGCCGACAGCGCCAGTCCGGTGCCCAGCACCTTCCCGGCGTCCAGCGGCAACGTCTCCCCGAGTTCGTATCGGCCACCGGCCAGATAGCGCAGCACCAGTGCCAGGCCGGCCGTCAGCCCGCCGGCGAAACCACCGCCGGGGGTGTTGTGTCCGGCGAAGAACAGGTAGGCCGAGAGCACCATGATGAGCGGGAAGATGATGCGGGTGGCCACCTCGAGCACCAGCGAGCGGTGCCGAGGGTCGCGCAGTTCGCTGCCGCGCAACCAGGTGACATCGCCGGCAGCCGGGCTGTACGCCCCGACCAATCCGATGTCGGGCTGGCCGACGGCGCTCGGTTTGGCCTGCGACACGCGCGGCGCGGCACCGAAGCGCCTGTTGCGGAACACCATCGAGGCGACGCCGGTGGCGGCGACCACGAGCACCGAGATCTCCCCCATGGTGTCCCAGGCGCGGATGTCGACCAGCAGAACGTTGACGGTGTTGGCGCCGTGTCCGCGGTAGTAGGCGGCGTCGGGCAGCAGTTCGGCGATCGGGCGGGTGTCGCGGGCGGCCATCGCGAAGACCGCCAGCCCGGTCACCGCCGCACCGACCGCCAGCGACAGCGCGGCCCGGGGCAGCCGGCTGCGGTTGATGTTGGAGCGGTCGGCTTCGGCGGGCAGGGTGCGCAGCACCAGCACGAAAATCACCAGAAGCAGTGTCTCGACCAGGAACTGGGTCAGCGCGAGGTCGGGCGCACCGTGGAAGGCGAAGATGGCGCCGCAGCCGTAGCCGGTGACGCCGACCAGCAGGACGGCGGCCAGCCGGTTGCGCATCACCGTCGAACCCACTGCGGCGGCCAGGATCACCAGGCCGATCACCACCTGCAGCGGGGAATCCCAGAGTGCCAGTTCCGGCCGGTTGCGGGCGCCCATCATCAGTGCGGCGACCGGCAGCAGCACCAGTGTGCAGAGGATCACCGACTGGGTGGCGGGCAGCGATCCGCGCTGGGTCTGCGCCGTCAAGCGCACCGCCAGCACATCCAGGCCGCGCATCACCTCGTCGTAGATCCGGTCGGCGTTGCCCAGCGGGGTGAACCCGGACTTGCCGCGGGGCAACCGGTTACGGCCGAAGAACACGCACGTGCCGACCCCGAGGATCAGCACCGACAGCAGCAGCGGAACCCCGAAGCCGTGCCACAGGGCGAGGTGGTAGTCCGACGGGCCGGGGATGGTCTCTGCATAGTCGTCGAGCACCGAGTCCAGCCCGGACGGCCAGAGACCGAGCGCCAGACCGGCGGCCGCCAGGACGGCCGGTGGCAGCAGGAAGGTCACCGGCGGGCGGTGCATCTCCTGGACACGGAGGCTGGGTTCGCGGTGTCCCTTGTCGCTGAAGGCGCCCCACAGGAACCGCAGGCTGTAGATGGTGGTGAAGACCGAGCCGACCACGATGCCGGCGAGCACGAACGGTGCCGCGGCGGCCAGGGCCGGGCTGTGCAGCACGGTCTCCAGATCGGCTTCCTTGGCGACGAACCCGAAGAACGGGGGTAGCGCGGCCATGCTCGCGGTGGCGCCGACGGCGATGACCAGCAGGGGCCGGTGCTGTCTGCCGAGACCGGCCAGCTTGCGGATGTCACGGGTGCCGGTGGCGTGGTCGATGACGCCGACCACCATGAAGAGCGCGGCTTTGAACATGGCGTGCGCGCAGAGCATGGCCAGTCCGGCCAGCATCATGTCGGGCCCGCCTGCACCGACCATGATGGTGATCAGCCCGAGTTGGCTCACGGTGCCGAACGCGAGGATGAGTTTGAGGTCGTACTCGCGGACCGCGCGCCAGCCCGCCATCAGCATGGTGAGCAGGCCCAGGCCCACCACCATGGGTCTCCACAGCGGGGTGTCGGCGAACCCGGGTGTCATGCGGGCCACCAGGTAGACGCCGGCCTTCACCATCGCGGCGGCGTGCAGATAGGCGCTGACCGGGGTGGGTGCGGCCATCGCGCCGGGCAGCCAGAAGTGCAGCGGAACGATGGCCGATTTCGACAGCGCACCGACCAGGATGAGCGCGATACCGATGGTGGCGGCCGTGCCGGTCGGGGGAGCGGCGATGAGCTCGGAGATCAGATAGGTACCCGACAGGTTGCCCAGCACGATGATGCCGACCAGCATGGCCAGCCCGCCGAAGGTGGTCACCAGCAATGCCTGGGTGGCGGCCCGGCGGCTGGTGGCGCGCTCGGCGTAATGGCCCACCAGCAGGAACGACAGCACCGTGGTGGTTTCCCAGAAGATGTAGAGCAACAGCATGTTGTCGCTGACCACCAGGCCGAACATCGCGCCGGAGAAGGCGACGAGTTCGGCGGCGAAGCTGGGTAGCCGCTTCTCGATGCGGCCCTCGTGGTGGTGGAAGTACTCGGCGCAGTAGAAGAGGACGAGTGCGCCGATGGCCAGCACCAGCACGCTCATGATCGCCGACAGCGAATCGAAGCGCAGCGTGATGTCCATGGACAGTTCGGGCACCCAGGGGATGTGAACGGTCGGGGTGTTGCCTCCGCTGGGCCAGTTCATCCCCACCCAGATCAGTGAACCGAGCGGAACCAGAGCAAGGGGATAGAACGCCAATCGGCCCCATCTGGCGACCAGAAGGGGCGCCACTGCGGTGGCGACCGCATGGGCGAGGAGAACGGCGAGCATGGCACTCCGATCGGATTGGGGTCGGGGTGTCAGCCACTAGGGCTTATGCCATTCTACCTGGGCCGTTTTGCGACCTGACGTGGGCCATTATCGGAATGACGTGCGATACCACGCCGATGCCCCAGCCCATGATCGGCCAGACCGGCCAGAAGTACCAGCCGCCTCCGCCGAGGCCGACGGCGAGCCAGATCCCGAGCATGAGCAGCGCCCCGGCGAGGTAGGCGGCGACGTGGATACGCACGCTGAGCCGCGCTGCCCGGATCTGTGCGGCACGACGGCGGGGGTCGTGCTGGCGCAGTCGGGCAACCGGTAGATCGGCGACGAGTTCGTCGAGTTCTCCGGCGCCGTGTGCGGCGAAGGCGCGGCCCAGCCGGTCCTCGTATTCCGCCATGGGTAGGTAGCCCTGAGCCAGGGCCTGCCCCAGATCGGTGGCGGTCCGTTCCCGCTCGCGGTCCCCGGCGCGGATATCGGACATGGCGGCCTCCCTGAAATCTAGTCAGTGACAAGTTTGACTATTCCAGCTGAACTAGTCACCGTCAAGATATGTAGCCTGCTGGGGTGAGCCGGATTGTGAGCGCCAGCCGCGAGATCGCCGCGGAACCCGAAGTGATCTTCGAGCTGATCGCCGACCCCGCGCAGCAACCGCGCTGGGACGGCAATGACAACCTCACCGAGGCCGCCGCCGGGCAGCGGGTGCACGCGGTGGGCGATGTGTTCCGGATGATGGTGCACTCCGGGACCGTGCGGGAGAACCACATCGTCGAATTCGAGGAGGGCCGCCGCATCGCGTGGCTGCCATCCGAGGAGGGCAAGCCGCCGCCCGGACATCTGTGGCGCTGGGAGATCGAGCCCCTCGGTCCGGCGGGCGGGAGCGAAGCACCCGGGGGATCGGGGAGCGGCCGTTGCAAGGTCACCCACACCTATGACTGGACGAACCTGACCGAGGAGAAGCGGCTGGTGCGCGCGCGGGCCACCACCGCGGCCAATCTACTGGCCTCGATCGACCGGCTGAATCGGGTACTGCACTACTCATAACCGTCTGTCCCATACGCCTCACTCTGTAGCGAACAGAGAGGCAGGGAATATGGCGGACGGATTTCTCCTCACGTCGGGATCACCCGTCGATCGGGTGAACGCATCGGCAGGTGGCAAGGCGCGCAACCTGTTTGCGCTCACCGCGGCCGGCGTCCCGGTGCCGCGGTGGGCGGTGCTGGGTACTGACGCGTTCCGCGCCGCTGCCGCGTCCGCCGGTGTGCAACTCAGCGATGCACCGCTGACGCTTGCCGAGCGCCTCGCGGAAGCCGCTCGCGCAGAACGGATGATGTCCGAGTCGGCCATTTCTGCCGAGATCCGTGAGGACATCCACGCCGCACTTGAGCATGTCGGAGATGGCAGGGTCGCGGTGCGGTCCTCGGGGCGGCAGGAAGACGGCGCCGCGCATTCCTTCGCCGGCTTGTTCGACACCTTCCTCAACGTCACCGGAATCGACGCCGCCGAGGACGCGGTCCGCCGGTGCTGGGCGTCGGCGTTCTCGCAGCGGGCCACCCAGTACCGGCACCTGCGCGGGCTCGGCTTCGGCGATGTCGAGCTCGCCGTGATCGTGCAGCACCTGATCGAATCATCCAGCAGCGGTGTCCTGTTCACCGCCGATCCGGTCACCGGGGCGACCGACCGGATCGTCATCAACGGCGTGCTCGGACTGGGTGAGGGATTGGTATCGGGTGCGGTCGACCCGGACTCCGTCGTCGTCGACAAGGACACCGGGCGGGTGGTCCGGACCAGTCTCGGTGCCCAGCAACAGATGCTGGTCGCCGGCGACTCCGGCGGTGTGCGCACCGTCGAGGTGCCCACCGACCGGCGCGACACGTGCAGTGTCGATCCAGCACTGGCCGCGGAACTCGCCGAACTGGGGACACGTCTGGAACAACACTTCGGCGTGCCGCAGGACATCGAATGGGCGTGCGGCGATGCGCGGACCTGGATTCTGCAGTCCCGGCCGATCACCACTCTCGATCGCACATCCACAAGCGCGGAAGAGTATCTGGGCGAGGCAGTCCCGGCCGGCGAGCTGCGGATCTGGGACAACTCCAACATCATCGAGAGCTATGCCGGTGTCACCTCGCCGCTGACGTTCACCACCGCGCGCACCCTGTACGCCGACGTCTACCGGGTCTACGCCCGCAGTCTCAACGTGGCACCGGCTCAACTCGAGCAGATGGAGTCGTGGCTGCCGGTGATGCTCGGCCAGTTCAACGGGCACGTCTACTACAACCTGCTGCACTGGTACCGCATGGTGGGTATCGCCCCCGGATATGCCTTGAACAGGCGCGTGCTCGAGGTCGCCCTGGGCGTCGGGGAACCGCTCGACGCCGCGACCGCACAGACCCTGCGGCCCTTCACCTTCGACAACGCCGCGACCAGGTGGTGGCACCGCGCCAGGACCACCGCCACCTACGTGCAGCGGTTCCGCCACATCGACGCGTTGGTCGAGGATTTCGACACCGCGTTCCACGAGTTCATCGCCCGGCACGGGTTGGCCGACGTATCGGGGCTGGACGGGCCGCAAGCTCAGCGGATGTTCGGCCGGATCCACGACGAGGTCGCCGAGATCTGGGGACCGATGATGGTGCTCGACGCGATCCTGCTCACCTCGGTGGGGCTGTTGGCGGCGATGACCAGAGCTTTCCTGCCGAAGGCACCCGAATGGTTCGGGTTCGCGGTGGTGAACCCCGGCGCCGATGTCGTGTCCATCGAACCGGCCAGGGCGCTGGCTGATATCGCCGCGTTCGCACATCGCCATCCCGAGCTGTGGGCATTCATCGAATCTGCGGACCCCACCACGGCATACCTGCACTTGATCGAATACGCCGAGGACGACAGCGGGCCGTGGCGTGAGTTGCACCGCAAGGTCACCGACTACATCGACCGGTTCGGCTACCGGTGTCTCGACGAGCTCAAGCTGGAGGCGCCAGACCTGCGCCAGGACCCGTCGGGCATCTTCCACATGCTGCGGATGGCGTCCCCGGACGGGGCCGAGCGTCCCGGTGATGCGGCCCAGGCCTACCTCGACGCGCATCTCAAAGGCCCACGTCGAATGCTGTTCGACGTCCTCCGTGCCAAGATTCAGCGCGCGGCGACCCACCGTGAGCGGCTGCGCTTCGCCCGCACACAAGGGTTCGGAATCCTCAAATCGCTTGTCGCGGTGATGGCCCGCGACCTCGTGCGCCGCGACATCATCGAGAACCGTGCCGATGTGTTCCTGCTGCGCCGCGACGAGCTGTTCGGGTTGTACGACGGCTCCACCACCCCGGCGGCCGCCCGGCAGGTGATCACCCGGCGGCGGACATTGCAGGAGGAATACCGAAAGTTCAAGGCACCTGCCCGGTTCAGCACGATCGGCTCGGCCTACGCGCCGGCCGACCTCGGGCAGGCCGGCTGGCGCGACGCCGACGATGTCGCGCAGGCCGCGGTAGGGACGGTGCTGACCGGAACCCCTTCCAGCCCCGGGGTGGTGACCGGGCGGGCAGTCGTCGTGGAGAAGCCGGAGGATTTCTCCAGCGGAATCTTGGTGGCCTACCGCACCGACCCGGGCTGGGTGGCCGCGTTGCCGTTCGCGTCGGCGCTGTTGATCGAACGTGCCTCACCGCTGACCCACGTCGCGATCATCGCCCGCGAGCTGGGAGTCCCGACGGTCGTGCAGATCGACGGCCTGACCGATGCGGTCCGAACCGGCATGACCGTCACGGTCGACGGGGCCGCCGGCAGCATCGTGGTGCTGCAGGGTGAGCCGGAGCAAGCGAGAACCGATGCGTGACAATGCTATCGACCGAATCCGTGGCTGGATGGATGCACCCGAGGCCGGTACCGGTGTGCATCTGGCCGACGATGACGGGGGCTGGGACTTCTGCTCCTATGTGACCCTGGCCGACGGCGCCCGGCGCATCGCGGGCGTGCTCGCCGGCCTGGGCATCCGCGCGGGCGACACCGTCGGGGTGCTGATGCCGACATCGCACCTGTGCCTGTCGGCGATGTTCGCGGTACCTGCGGCGGGAGCGACTCTGACGCCCATCGCGCCGCCGCTGTTCCATGACCCCGAGCAGTACCTCCGGCACCTGGCCGGTGTGCTGGCGAGCTCGCAGGTGCGCACCGTGCTCACCGGCGTTGCCTTCGCGGACACGGTCGCCAGAGCGGTCGCCGGCCTGGCGCAACCACCCCGGGTGGTGCTGCTCGATGACGTGCCGGAAGCGGAGCCGTTGGCCGAACTGGCCGAGCCCGGCGCGAACGTGCTGCTGCAGATGACATCCGGGTCGACCAGCGCACCGAGGGGCGCACAGATCGGCTGGCCCAGCCTGGCGAGCAATCTCGACGCCATCGACACCGCATGCCTGCTGGGTGCCGGGGACGCCACCGCCTCCTGGCTGCCGCTGTATCACGATATGGGCCTGATCGGCGCGGTGTTCCAGACCATCACCCGCCAACGCGACCTCTACCTGATGCGTCCCGATCAGTTCGTCCGCGATCCGGCCCGCTGGTTGCGGGCCGCCGCGCACGCCCGCCACACCGTGACTCCGCCGTTCGGGCTGGCCTACGCCGGCAGGCGGTTGTCCGCGGCGGATATCGCCGACATCGATCTGTCGACGGTGCGCACCGTCGTGGTCGGCGCGGAGCCGATCCATCCGGCTCATCTGCGGTCGTTCGTCGAACTCACTGCCGCTCGGGGCTTCTCGCCGCGCGCCTTCCTGCCGTCCTACGGGTTGGCCGAGGCGACCCTGATCGCGTCCGCGCACCGGCTCGGTCAGCCGCATCGGATGGTGCGTATCGACAGATCCGCACTGCGGCAGGGGGATCCGGTACCTGTGCTCGAACATGCCGAAGACCTGAGCGCCGCCGGTTCGGACTGGGTGGTGTCCGTCGGCGTCCCGATGCGCGGGCACCGGATCCGGATCGCCGGGACAACGGTCGACGGTGTGCTCGGCGAAATCGTGCTCGAAGGTGAGTCGGTGTTCGCCGGCTACCGCGGGGACCCGGACAGCGCCACCCGCTGCATCGGTGGCGAACTGCACACCGGGGATGCGGGTTTCCTGCTCGACGGCGAACTGTACGTACTCGGGCGGATGGGAACGAGCGTGAAGGTCAACGGGCGCAGCATCTTCGCGGAGGATCTCGATCTGTCGGCGGCCGCGGCGCTGGGCACCACGCCGAACCGGGTGATGACGGTCGCGGTCGACGACGGTGGACGCGCCGGGGTGACGGTCTTCATCGAGCAGCCCGCCGGCGCCGCACTCTCGCGCCTGCGCACCGCGCTGAGCGGACAGGTCGGCGCGGATGCCCGGCTGCAGTTCGTCGGTGTGCCCCGCGGTGGGCTGGCCCGTACCTCCAGCGGCAAACCGCGGCGCGCGCACATGTGGCAACAGTGGTGCGCGGGTGGTCTGGTCGGCGCCGAACTGCTGTCGGTGTCGGACAACGGCATGGTCGAGAATGTGCGCGGTCTCTTCGAGAAAGCCTGTGCGCTCGCCGTGATACCGGAAGACGCCACAGTGCATTTCGAGGGATCGCTTGCCGAGGGCTTCGGCAACGAGGGCTCCGATATCGACCTGCTGCTGCTGATCCCGGGCGCCGGTGCCGAAGCGGTGATGCCGACGGTGCTCTTCATCGACGGGCACCGGGTGGAGATCCGGGCGCAGTCTCATGCCCAGGTACGCACACGGCTGCTGCGGATCCGCCGATCGCTGGACACCGGTGCCGTGGCCTCCGAGGATGCGCTCAACCGCGTGCAGCGATTCCTGCGGGGCACCGTGCTCAGGGCCGGACCCGGCTATGGCGAGTTGCGCGACGTCGTCGGCTACCCGGAACTCACGGAGCTACTTTCGACATGGTGGCAGCGCCGCGCCGATCAGTGCCTGCACCAGGCGGCCGCCCTGGCCGGGCTCGGCCGCGACTCCGAGGCGGTCAGCTGGGCCCGAGAAGGTCTGGCCCAGACCATGAAGGCATTCCTGGCCCACCACGGTGAGGGCTATGTGGAGATCAAGTGGCTGCCGTCGCAGATGGACCGGCTGCGGCTCCGCGCGGACGCCAGGGTCGCGGCGATCCTCGACGACTATCGAGAACTGGACCGCGAGTTCACCATCGGGGCGGCATTCGCACTGGCCGCCCGCATGGGCGGGCCGAGCATCGGCGTGGACCCGCGGAACGTGATCCTGCGCCGGGTTGCAGGCGTCACCACCTGGCCCGTCAGGTCGACGACCCACGTCATCCGTGACAAGGACGATCTCTTCGTATTGTCAGCCGAATGTGCCGAATCCTGGCGGCAGGTCGTGTTCGGACAAAGCCTCGCCGAAACCCGGGTCCCCGGCGAGCACCTGGCGTTGTTCGCGCGACTCGGCCTGGTCGCGCTGGCCTGGCGAGGTGGCGGTGTCATCACACCGGTTGCCGCGATGTGCGATCCGGGCAGGCCGCTGACTCCGGCGCCGTCGGTCCGGCGCCCGGTGATCACCATCGACGGCGCACCGCCCGATGGGCCGATCTCCAGATCGCCCTTGAAGGCAAAGGCGTTCGCCGAGGGCGCCAGTGCGCTGATCCTGGCCAACATGGTCTTGGAGAACGCCCGCGAGGACTTCGACGGTGCCGTCAAGGACGGTCAGTGGGAGGTGGCGGCCCTGTGCGGACGGCGCATCGTCACCATGGCGGTCCGCATCCTGGCCAGTGCGTGGGGCGTCACGCCCTTGCCGGGCGACCCGGTGCTGCTGCACGGACTGGACACGCTGGTGCCGGATCACCCCGAGCTGGCCACCCGGGCCCGCCACCTCGCCGAACTGAAAGTCGAGGATCACGATGACGCATCGCGAGCGCTGGCCGAGGTCGACCAGTTCGTGTCGGACGTCCAAGCGGTGACGGGCGGAGAGATGTTCCCATCGTCGTTCGCCTCCCGGACGCAGTGGCAGGAGACGTTGCGATACGGCTACCAGTGGCTGCGGATGGGCGGCTATCTGGATGCCTATGTGGAACTGGACGAGGCGAGGGATCTGCTGGCCAGCGGCGGCGCGCAACCGTCCGCGCGGGCAGGCGGGGAGCCATCGTGATGACCATCGGGAGCGACGTGCTCGCGCTGGTGACCGCCATGGCCCCCGGACCGGTCGAACCGGCCCTGCACAGCGCGTTCGTCGGTGACCTCGGCTATACGTCGCTGCGCCTGCTGGAGCTGTCCATCGCGGTCGAACGGGCCTTCGCCCTCCCGCCACTGACACCGGACACGCTGGCGGGCGTGCAGACCGTCGGTGACCTGGTGGCACTCGTGCAGAACCTCAAGGTGCCGTCGTGAGCGGGCGGCGCGTCCTGGTCACCGGCGCGGCCGGACATGTCGGAGCGGACGTCGTGGCCCGTCTGGTCGCTCGCGGACACGATGTGACGGCCCTGGTGCACGACCGACCCGTCGTCGTCGCCAACAGCGGCCGGCGCGTGCGGCCGACCCGGGTTGTGCGCGGTGACGTTCGACTCGAGGAGTTCGGTGTCAGCGGGCTGGGCGATGAGATCGACGTCATGGTGCACTGCGCGGCCGTCACCGACTTCGGGCTTCCGGAGCAGCGGTACACCGAACTCAACGTGCAGGGAACCGCGAACGCGTTGGCGCTCGCGCGCCGCCGGGACTGTGACTTCGTGTACGTCAGCACCGCCTACGTCTGCGGTGAGCACAACGGCCCGTTCGGCGAGGATCAGCTCGACGCGGGGCAGGGCTTCGGAAACGACTACGAGCGCAGCAAGTTCCGGGCCGAGCAGCTGGTGCGCAGCTCGGGACTGCGGTGGGCGGTGGTGCGTCCCGGCATCGTCTCCGGCGATCACCGCACGGGGCACAGCCGCGAGCACAAGCACATCTATCAGGTGCTCAAGCTGATCGTCGAGGGCCGGTTACGCACCCTGCCCGGGCAGTACGGTGCGACGCTGGCACTCTCGCCGATCGGGCACGTCGCCGACACCATCGTCGCGGTCACCGAGGGTTTCTCCGACAACGTCGGCCGCACGTTCCATGCCGTGGGAGCGAAACCGATTTCACTGCGCATGATCTCGGACGTGCTGGCCGAATATCCGTCCTTCCGGGTGGCCGACTTCGTGCCACCGAGCACCTTCAGCGTGGACGACCTCGACGAGATCGAGGCGGGCTACTACCGCAAGGTGGGCGCGCTGTACGCGAGTTACCTGACCCGCCGCCCGGAGTTCGACAGCACCAACACCCGCGAGCGACTCGGTGTCACGCCGCCGTCGTCGGGTGCCGGCTATCTGCGCCGAATTCTCGACTCATGCCTGCGTACCGGGTATCTGGGCAGACCCCAACCGTCCGTCGCCGAGGTGCTGGCCACCTTGCACCGAGAAAGGAGCCAGGTATGACCGACACGCGTGTCGCCGGCAGGTACCGATCCGACGTCTACTTTCTGGACACCGATGAGGCGCTGGCCCGGCTACGGATCGATGCCGGCGAGTTCGCCTCGCGCAGAGCGGTTCTGTTGCTCAAGCCGGATGCGGCGATCACCGGCGGGATGAGCCGGGCGGTGTCCTGGCTGATCGACAACGGCTACCGCATCGTCGGGGCGTACCCGGTGTCACTGAGCCCCCTGCACCTGCGCGCGCTGTGGTATTTCAACTGGCACCTCGCCACCCCCCAGCGGCGCAGGCTCGCCGACCGACTCGCGCAGATGACGCCGTCGGTGGTACTGATCGTCAGCCATCCCGACGGCACCGTGCCGGTATCGGTCCGGTTGACCGCCGACAAGGGTCCCGCCGATCCCGCGCAGCGACAGCCGGGTCAACTCCGGCATGCCCTGGCATCGGGCACCTATCTGCTCAATCAGGTCCACTCGCCGGATGACCCGGACGACGTCCTGCGCGAGTTGAGCATCTACTTCGCCGAACCTGTGCTCAGCGAGGTGATCTCGGCGTGTTCCGACGGCGTGGATGTCGCCGCCGAGGCGATTCGGCTGGCGCGGCGGATCGAGGCCGGCGTGCCGCGCCGAAGCGGTGATCTGAGGGCAGCCCATGACGCCGTTTGGGCCCATCTGCGGGCCGCGGGCGTGGCGTCACGCCCGGAGACCGGACCGGACTGGATGGCGGCCATCGACGCGGCCGACGACGAGCACCACCCCCTGGATCCCTGGTACCGGCTCGTACTGGAATCGGCGCACCTGCCCATGCATCGACGGCAAGATCGGGATGAATCATGAACGCAGTCAATTACTCTCAGACGATCGCCCGCGAACTCGTGCACAAACGGGCGATCGGCGAGGTGCTCGTCACCGCGGTGACCGGCCAGCAGCAGGGGTGGATCTGCCACGCGCAGTTGCCGCGGCAGCACCACTTCCACACCGACACGACCGCCTGCCAGCGGGCCTACCACGATCCGCTGCTCGTCATGGAGGCCTTCCGGCAGGCATGTATCGCCGCGAGCCATCTGTTCTACGACGTCCCGATGGATGCCCGGCACACGGTGCGGTACTACGAGTTCTCCGTGGTCGATCTGACCGCGCTGCGCCGCGACACCACGGCACTGAACCTGGAGTTCAACATCGCCGTGCGCAAAGAGTTCCGGCAGGGTCTGGAGGTCGGCGCGGTCGTCACCCATGACGGCACGAAGGTGATGGAGTTCACCGCTGCCTTCGGCTGGATGTCGGGCACCCAGTGGGAGAGCTTCCGCGACGGTGCGAGCTGGGAACCGGTGCCGTCGGCGCTCCCCGCCGAGCCGGCACGGGTGGGCCGCACAGATCCGCGGAACGTGGTGATCGGCGAGCCGACCGGGACGGCCGACGGTGCGAGCGCACCCATCGTGGTGGACCTCGGTCACCCCACGATCTTCGATCACCCGCTCGATCATCTGCCCGGTGGTCTGATCATCGAGGCCTGCCGTCAGCTCGCGTTGTCGGTCATGGGGCCGCGAGCCCCGAGCGTGACCGGCCTGGCCTCGCTGCGGTGCGACTACACGTCCTTCACCGAACTGGATGCCGTCAGTACCGTCACCATGGCACAGGCACCCGAAGACGATATGACCTTCCGCGGGGCGGTGACTCAGTCCGGGCAGACCCGTGCCGCGATCGAGCTGACCTTCTCGGCCGAATGACGGTCACCGAACGCCGCGGCGGGGTCGGCGCGTATCTCGCCGAGCGTTACCTGCCGGTCTACCCGGTGTACCTGACGCTGTGGGTGGTCGCCGTCGAGAGCATGACCGTCGTTCTCGGCGGCGGCGGACCGTGGCGACCGACCTGGGACACGCTGTGGAAGGTGCTGGCGCTGATCGCGGCGGGTGCCTTCCTGCGGATGGTCGACGACCAGAAGGACCTCGCCTACGACCGGACACACAATCCGTCGCGACCATTGGTGCAGGGCCGGATCTCCGGCGGGGAACTGCGGCAGGCGATGTGGCCGACCGCTGCGCTGGCGCTGACTCTCGCGTCGGCCGTCTCGCTTTCGGCCACGGCGTTGCTGGCGACCGCGCTCGGCTACGGCCTGGTGCTCTGGTGGGCTGAACCGCGGACGGCCTGGCTACGGGACAACCCGTTGGCAGCCCTTGCGGTTGTCTGCCCGGCTCAGTTCCTGGTGACCGGTTTCATGATGGTGGGCCAACCCGGCCTGGATCTACGGGCGCTCGCCGTGCCGTTGGTGTTCACCAGTGCCTTCCTGCATCTGGAGTTCGCCAGAAAGACCTCCCGGTCCGCCGCCGTGCGCGACCCGCATTCCTATTCGCAGATGCTCGGCCCGCGCGCAAGTGCGGTCACCGCATGGGCTTTCGGCCTCTTCGCGGTGCTGCTGGCGATCCTGCTCACCGGTAATCCGCTGCCGCTGGCGACCGTCGCATTGCCCTGCGTGTCGGCATGGATCTTTTTCACTCGCGAGCCCGCCGATCATCCGCGGAGCTGGCCAACGGTTTTCGTGGTCGTCTTCTATCTCAGCATTCTGGTCCAAGGTCTCCTGCACACGAAAGGTGCATAGTGCGCATTCTCATCCCTCTCGTAGGCAGCCGGGGCGATGTTCAGCCCGGGATCGCGCTGGGCCTGGAGCTGGAACGCCGCGGTCATACCGTGGTGATCGGTGCACCACCCAATTTCGTCGACTTCGTCGGCAAGACAGGCCTGACCGCCCGGCAGTTCGGTCCCGATGTGCACGCGCTGTATTCGTCGCCCGAAGGGCAGCGGGCGCTGGCGGCGGGAAACTCGTTCAAGCTGATGCAGATGGTGTCCGGCCAGATGGCCGAGTACGCCGACCGGATGGACGATGAGCTGATCGACATCTCCGCGGACGCGGAGATGATCGTGTGCACCACGTTCAGTGAGGACCGCTCGGTCATCCTGGCCGAGGCGCGCGACATCCCGGTTGTCACACTGCACACGTACCCGAGCCGTAAGAACAGTTCCTACGCGCCGCCCGGTGCACTGCCACACCACTGGCCGATCCCGGGAGCCGTCAACCGGGGTGCCTGGTTCGCACTGGAACGGCTGCGCACCGCGGTGTTCGGGAAGTACCTGAACAATCTGCGGGTGAAGCTGGACCTGCCGAGAACGACAGCCAGCACGGAGTCTCAGCTCGCGAAACGGCAGGTGCCCGAGCTGCAGATGTACGATTCGGCGCTCGTCCCCGGCCTGGCGGAAGAGTGGGGATCGACACGACCATTCGTCGGCTTTCTGTGGCTGCCGCGGTCGGCCCGCGAGGCAATCGGTGAACTGGCCGAGGAACACACCGACGTGGTGCAGTGGGCAGCTGCCGGCACACCGCCCATCTTCTTCGGGTTCGGCAGCCTGCCGATACAGGACTTCGGCTCGGTGATCGGGCTGATCCAGCAGATCTGCGACCGGACCGGGCAACGCGCCTTGATCAGTGTGGGTGGCGCCGACCTGGGCAACGAATCATTGTGCGTCGGAACGAATGTCAAGATCGTCGACGCCCTCGCCCACGACCTCATCTTTCCGCACTGCGGTGCGGCGGTGCACCACGGTGGTATCGGGACGCTCTTCGAGAGTCTGCGTGCCGGCCTGCCGACGCTGGTGTGCTCGGTGTCCTTCGACCAGCCGCTGTGGGGAACCCAGGTCGAGCGGCTCGGCGTCGGGGCGCACATCCCGTTCACCAAGCTCGATGCGCGCACCCTCGGCACGGCGATCGATGTGCTGCTCGACGAGCAGACCCGCAGCCGCGCAGCTGCTCTCGGAGCAAGGCTGCGCGCGACCGGGGACGGTGTGCCCATGGTGTGCGATATCGCCGAGAAGGAGGCCGCGGGCTAGCGAGGCGTCAGCGTCACCGGCAGTGCCGCCGGTGACAGCACGAAATCCTTGCCCCGCACCTTCACCTCGAAATCGTCGGGGAGCGCCGGACGCCACCGGGCGAACAGGGCGGCCGCCTGCAGAGTGATCGACAACAGCGCGAAATGATTACCGGGACAGTGCCGTTGACCCATCCCGAAGGGCATCATGGCCTGCGGGTCACCGGCCGCACCGTCCCAGCGGTCGGGGTCGAACACGGCGGCGTCCCGGAAATGCCGTTCCTGGTGATGCACCATGTACGGGCTGAACAGGAAGTCGGTGTTGTCCGGAAACTGCGTGGCGCCGATGCGGACAGGGCCGCCGGAGGTGATCATCGAGATCCACGGGGCCCACACCCGCAGCGTCTCCATCAGGACGTTGCGCAGGAACGGCAGCGACGACGCGTGCTCGGGCCGCACCGGGCCGGTGCCGACCACCGAATCCACTTCGGCGCAGATTCGTTCGGTGATCTGCGGTGCGCGCGCGGTCTCATAGATGAGCCACGCGAAGATCGAGGACTGCGAACCGATACTTGCAGCCAGTGCCAGCAGCAGCTCGTCCACCAGATCGTCATCCGGAAGATGCAGCAGCGCCGAGAGCATGTCCCCGCGGTCGGTGTCCTGGCGGCGCTGATCGATCAGCGATCGCAATGCCGTGCGTACTTCGCCGGACTGCCGGACGAACCGGCGATTGGGGATGATGCGCAGGCGCCGAGCCGGTTTGGGTAGCGCGCCCCGGATGATGACCTCGCCGAGCAGCCAGGGGATCCGCCGCTGGATGAAGCTCGCCTCGTCGGCGCCGGAATCGGACCGGAACAGGGTGGCGAACATGGTGCGGGTGACGAGTTCGTGGACGCGGGAGCGTAGATCACCGCAGTCGCCGGCGGTGAAGGCCGCCGACCAGTCGTCGGCGATGGTGGCGACGTGGCCTGCGTACTCGTTGAGTCGGCCCTGGCGGAATGCCGGGGCGATCATCCGCCTACGTACATCGTGTTCGGTGCCGCTGAGGACGTTGGTGGCGCCGCTGACCAGTTCGCTGATGGCGTCCCGCAGCGCATCGCGATGGAAGGTCCCCGCCCGGCCGAGGCTCACCTCGCGAATGGTCTCCGGCGTGGTGAGCACGTAGGCGGGCCGCGCGCCGAGGTAGATCCGGACGACGGGCCCGAGTTCGGGTAGCGAGGTGAGGAAGGCCCGTGGGTCCCCGGTGACCAGGTGCGCATGGCCGAGTAGCGGCAGTCTCCCTGGGGCGGTGGGGAACTCAGCCGTCATGCGCCATCGTCAGCAGTAGCGTCCTGATCCGGTCGGCGAAGGCCTCGGCCCGGGCGGCGGTGAGGACGGCCGCCGGGTAGCTGGTCTGTATGTTCAGCCGTCCGTGATAGCTGAAGACCATGTGGTGACGTCCGGTGGACAGCGGCAGGTTGTCCGGCGGCCCGCCGCCCGCCAGTACGGCGTAGTTGGCGTTGCCCCTGATCTGGAATTCCCCCGCGTGCACCCCGGCGGGCAGCGTCAACGGCGCGAACTCACCCATGTTCGACACCGAGATCGGCTCGAGGTTGTCGCTGGTGGCCCACCGCGCGATGATGTCGGGAATGTGCAGGCAAGTCTGCTGCACCACACCGTCTTCCAGGTCGGTGTGCAGCTGGCTCAGGATCTGCTCGCCGATGTGCCGCGGATCGTCGGCCGGGTCGACGATGACCTGGGCGCAGGAGTACCCGAGCACATTGGTCCCGTCGGCCTCATCGGCGGGCGGGCTCATCCACCGGCGGATGTTCACGTGCGAGATCAGGCCCATCGGCAGCGGACCGTCGGGGTCCAGCAGTTCACGCTCGGCGAGAAGAACGGCACCGCATATCAATCCGTGCAGCGTTTCGTTGAGTGCCTTGGCCGACGCGCGCAGGGCGGCGGTGTCCTCGGCGCTCAGCACGGTGACGATCCGGTGCTGAGCGAACGGGTCCGCGTCCGGGCTGCGGCCGACCGGGTCGCGGAACGGATACACCACGACACCGTCGAGTCGTTCGGCGCCGCTGCGCGGCCCCTTCCTGACACCGCGGTCGGCCAGCAGCGTCTCCGTGGCGGCCGGTGCGGGCAACGGTTCGGGTACCGGCATCGTGGCGCCGGCCAGGATCTGCGTGTAGTTCTGCCAGAGGATCCCGAACCAGTGATACACCAGGATGCCGTCGGCAATGGCGTGGTGGGTCACCAGGCTCACCCAGTGCTCGTCGCCGGGCGCCGGGGTGACGTCGAGAAAGGACACCGTCTCCCCGATGCCGATCGGCGTCGTGGTGTGCTGTGCCGGATCGACCCGGCCGCTGGTCAACGGCGGCGCGGGCGTAGACGCCTCGACGATGAGTTCCGGCCCGGCGGCTCCGAAGCCGATCCGGCCGGTAAGCACGGGGTTGCGCTGTACCAACCGATCCCACGCGGCGTGCAGCGCGTCCAGGTCCAGTGGTCCGGCCATCCGGCTCGCCATCACGGTCGTCTCGCAGACCAGCGCATGGATCGTCTCGAACGGAGACAGTGCCCGGCCCTGCGGGCAGCGCACCGTCAGGGGAACCGTCTCCAGCATGAGGCCTCCTGTGCATGTGGTGTTCCATGATTCTTTCGGCACACGCACCAGGGGACCTAGGTACAGCGGTACTCGTTTATCGGTTCTCGGAGAACGCCCGCAACGATTCGACCTGCGCCGGGTCCAGTGACGGGCGCACGTTCTCGCGGGCCTTGGCCACGTCCTCGGCGGTGACGTCGGCCGCGTCGATGGAGCGCCGCATCGCCGTCAGGGCGGCTTCGCGCAGCAGCGCCACACAGTCCGCGGCGCTGTACCCGTCCAGATCCTCGGCCAGCGCATCGAGGTCCACATCGTCGGCGAGCGGGATGGACTTACCCGACGTGCGCAGAATGTCCTTGCGTGCCTGCGCATCCGGGGGTTCGACGAACACCAGCTTCTCCAGCCGGCCCGGGCGCAGCAGCGCCGGGTCGATCAGGTCGGGACGGTTGGTGGCGCCCAGCACCACCACATCGCGCAGCGGGTCGATGCCGTCCAGTTCGGTCAGCAGTGCGGCCACCACCCGGTCGGTAACCCCGGAATCGTGGCTCTGCCCGCGTCGCGGTGCGAGTGCGTCGATCTCGTCGAGGAACACCAGCGAGGGCGCCGAATCGCGTGCGCGGCGGAACAATTCGCGCACCGCCTTCTCCGAGGATCCGACCCACTTGTCCATCAGCTCGGCGCCCTTGACGGCGTGCACGCTGAGGCGGCCCGAACTGGCCAGCGCGCGCACCACGAACGTCTTACCGCAGCCGGGAGGTCCGTAGAGCAGCACGCCGCGCGGGGGTTGCACGCCGAGGCGGGCGAAGGTGTCCGGGTGCTGCAGCGGCCACAGCACCGCCTCGGTGAGCGCCTGCTTGGTCTCGACCATGTCGCCGACGTCCTCGAGGGTGACCGAACCGACGGCCACCTCCTCGGTGGCCGACCGGGACAGTGGGCGGATGATCGACAGCGCCCCGTTGAAGTCATCCTGGGTCAGTGCGGGCGGCTGCCCGTCGGCGCTGGCGCGCGCGGCGGCCCGCAGAGCGGCCTCGCGGACCAGGGCCGCCAGGTCGGCGACGACGAAACCGGGTGTGCGTTCCCCGATCTCGTCGAGGTTCAGGTCACCGGCGGGTACCCCGCGCAGCAGCACTTCCAACAGGGCCTTGCGGGTCGCGCCGTCGGGCAGGCTCAGCCCGAGTTCGCGGTCGCACATATCGGGTGCCCGCAGCCGCGCGTCGACGTTATCCGGTAGCGCCGAGGTGGCGATGAATGCGGCGCCCTTGGTGGACACCGCGTTGCGCAGTTCGGTGAGGATCAGGGTGGCCACCGGTTCGGCGGTGGCGGGCAGCAGCGCGTCGATGTCGGTGATGAGCAGCACACCGCCGCCGTCGCGGACCGAGTTGACCGCGGACGCCACACTGGACAGCCGGTCCTCGGCGCGCAGCGCGCCGACCTCGGGTCCGTCCAGTTCGATCAGCCGGCGCTCGGCGCAGACCGCCCGCACCAGGGTGGACTTGCCCACACCGGCGGGCCCGGACACGAGCACACCGAGATTGGCTGTGGCGCCCAGGCTTTCCAGCAACTGCGGCTCGTCGAGCGCCAGCTTGAGCCATTCGGCCAGCTTGCCGGCCTGCACGTGGGCACCCTTGAGATCATCGAGTGGGATCGCGGGTGCGGCCGGCGTCTGGCTGGGGGTGGCCGGGGTGGTGACGGTGGTGCCGTCGCCCCAGCAGACATTCGAATTGGGTTGCACGCTCACGGTTCCGGCCGGATCCACGTCGGTCACCGTCAGCAGCTCGGAGGTCCAGGTGATGCCCACCGAGGTGGTCAGCGCGGTGGTCGCCGCCGATGTCGAGGTGCCCGGGCCGAGATCGCGGGGCAGCAGCGAGACGGTGTCGCCGACGGTCATCACCTTGCCCAGCAGCGCCATGCGCAGCGTCGCCGGCGTCACCGACTGGGTGGCCAGCCGGGAACCGGTCAGGGTGACCGAACGGGCGCCGAACACCGTCACCGGGGCCACCACCACCTCCGCGTTCTCCCGCAGACCGGCGTTGGACAGCGTCACATCGTCGACCAGTGCCACCCCGGCCGGGGTGCCGCCGGGTGCCAGGCCCACCACCGCCGCGGTGCTGCGCGCACCCAGCAGGGACACCGCGTCCCATTCGCGGATGCCCAAGGCGGCGATGGCCTCGGGATGCAGGCGCACCACCCCGCGCCGGCTGTCCAGGGCCGAGGTGGTCAGCCGGGCGGTCAGCCGGAGTTCGGTCATTTGCGGCCCTGCGGCTTGCGCAGGCCCAGCCGCGACATCGAGCGGCGGTGCGGCTGGGCGGCGCGGCGGATCTCGCGGCGGGCCTGACGGCGTTGGCCCGGTTTGTCGTTCCACGTCTCCGGTCGTGCCGCAACCCAGCGTTGACTGCGGATGGTGAAGGGGATGACGCAGACGTAGCCGACCACGATGAGCAGCAGCAGCACGTAGGGGAACAGCAGCAGCGCGGCGGCCGCGGCGGCGATGGCGATCAACAGGAACGGCGCCGCGTTGGGCGGCATCGAGACCGATTTCAGCGCCAGCGTAGGGATGCGGCTGACCAGCAGGGTGGCGTTCGCCGCGAACCACAGACACACGAACCAGGGTGCGGTCCACCAGCCCTGGCCGAACTGCAGCATGGCGGCCAGCGGCGCGATGACGCCGACGGCCCCGCAGGGCGCGGGCATGCCGGTGAAGTACTGCCGCGTGTAGGCGGGTTTGGTGGTGTCGTCGAGCAACGCGTTGAAGCGCGCCAACCGCAGCACGATGCACACGCAGTACAGCAGCGCGAAGATCCAGCCCACCGGGGACGTCGGCAGCAACGTCACGTACACCACCAGCGCGGGCGCCACGCCGAAGTTCACCGCGTCGGCCAGCGAGTCGATCTCGGCGCCCATCCGCGACTGGGCATCCAGCGCGCGGGCGATGCCGCCGTCGATACCGTCCAGGATCGCGGCGGCGCCGATCAGCGCGAGGGCGATATGAGGCTGGTCGTCGAGCGCGAACTTGATGGACGTCAGCCCCGCGCAGATCGCCAGCACGGTGGTGGCGCTCGGCAGGATGCGCATCGCCGCCGGGCGTGGTTTGGTGCGTTGCATCAGGGCAGCTCGGCTAGGACGGTTTCCCCGCCGATGGCCCGCTGGCCGCTCTCCACCAGCACATGGGCATCGGTGGGGAAGTAGGTGTCCAGCCGGGAGCCGAACCGGATCAGTCCGTAGGTCTCGCCGAGGGCCAGCTTGTCACCGGTGTGGGCGCTGCACACGATGCGCCGGGCGATCAGTCCGGCGATCTGCACGGCGACGATGTCCACGCCGTCCTCGGTGCGCAGCCACAGGCTGTTGCGTTCGTTGTCCTCGCTGGCGGTGTCCTTGTCCGCGGAGAGGAACTTGCCCGGGCGGTGCTGCACCGCAATGACCTCGCCGGCCACCGGCGCGCGCTGCACGTGCGCGTCGAAGATGGACAGGAAGATGCTGATCCGCTTCATCGGGGCGTCGCCGATGCCGAGTTCCGCGGGCGGCACCGCGGTGTCCAGCAGGGTGACCAGTCCGTCGGCCGGTGCCACGACGACACCGGGACGGCTCGGGGGCACGCGGGGCGGATGCCGGAAGAACAGTGCGCTGAAGCTCGCGGCGCCGAGACCGGCATTGCGCAGCCAGCGTCGGTTGCGGCCGGCGGCCGCCAGGCCCAGCCCGCCCGCGATGAACGGCAGGCCGGCCTGATGGACCGGAGGGACGGTGGAACGGACGAGTTCGATGAAGCGTTGCGCTTCTGAGCGGTCGTCATCGGGTGATCGCGCAGGTCTGGCCATATTGGCTCCCGATTCTACGTTGGACGGGGGTTTCAGCGGCTGGACAGGTCCCACACGTCGACCTGTGACCCGGCGGCCACCTTGTCGACACCTTGGGGGATGTCCAGCAGGCAGTTCGACGAGGCCAGCCAGCGCAGGTGGTGCGAGGCGGGCGGTCCGTAGCTGGTGACGATGTCGCCAGTGAGCACACCGCGGCGGAACTGGCGTTTGCCGGCCGGGGAAGTCAGGTCCTCGGCGAGGGTGGCGGTGATGCGGGGGCGATCGGCAAGCAGTCCCATCGCGGCGCGCAGCGGCGGACGCAGGAACACCTCGAAGGACACCAGGGCGCTGACCGGGTTGCCGGGCAGCGTGACGATCGGGACGCCGGCCACCCGCCCGCAGCCCTGCGGCATGCCGGGCTGCATGGCCACCTTGGTGAACTCGACGGTGCTGTTTTCGGAGCCCACCAGCGCGTCCTTGACCACCTCGTAGGCCCCTGCGCTCACCCCGCCGGTGGTGATGATCAGGTCGGCCTGCCCGGCGTGTGCTTCCAGTGCGGCGCGGAACGCGGCGACGTCGTCACCGACCATCGTCGAGGCGATCACCTCGGCGCCCGCGTCGCGGACGGCGGCGGCCAGCATCACCGCATTGGACTCGTAGATCTGGCCGGGCAGTAGCGGCGCGCCGGGCGCGACCAGCTCCGAACCCGTCGACATCACCAGCACCCGGGGCCGGGGCAGCACGCTGACCTCGGCCAGCCCCAGTGCGGCGACCAGGCCCAGCGCGGCCGGGGTGAGCAGCTGGCCGGCCTGCAGCACCGTGGTCCCGGCGGTGACGTCCTCGCCGGCGCGCCGGATGTGCTGACCGTCTTTGGTGGCGGCACGGATCTGTACCTGTTCGGCGCTGGTCGAGAAGTCTGCGTCCGTCGACTCGACGGGAACCACGGTGGTGGCCCCCGGCGGCAGCGGCGCCCCGGTCATGATCCGTTGTGCGGTACCGGGTTTCAGTGGCTGGGTATCGGTGCGCCCGGCCGGGATGTCATCGGTGACCGGCAGCGTGACGGGGTTCTCGGCACTGGCCGTGGCGATGTCGGTGGCCAGCGCCGCGAACCCGTCCATCGCCGAGTTGTCGAAACCGGGCAGCGACAGTGCGGCGACCACATCGGTGGCCAGCACCAGCCCGAGCGCGTCCCCGGGTGCCAGCACCACCGCCGGGCGGGCCTGCACCAAACCGGCGATGACCCGCTGGTGCTCCTCGACCGAACGCATCAGAGCGGGAACGTCACGCCGGTCAGTTCCTCGGACACCGTCCACAGCCGCTGCTGGATGGCGATGTCGTGGGACTGGGCGCTGGAGGTCACCAGATGCGGATGGCCGACGATTCCCATGGAGGCGATCGGGAAGGCCGGTCCGTAGTACTGCCCGCCGCGGACATCCTTGGCGGTGGCGGCGCGCAAGGTCGCCAGCGCGCCGACCAGCGGCGAGTTGGTGACCAGGCCGGCCAGGGTGTCGAAACCGGGCAGGGTGTTGCCGGGGGTGTGCCGCATCAGTTCGGTGTTGGAGACACCGGGATGGGCGGCCACCGACAGGGTGTTCTTGCCGGCAAGGCGGCGGTTCAGGTCGTAGCTGAACATCAGGTTGGCCAGCTTGGCCTGCCCGTAGGCGGCGACGCGGTTGTACTTCTTGCGTTCCCACTGCAGATCGTCGAAGTCGATCTTGGCCTGATTGCGGTGCGCGATGCTGGCGACCGTCACCACCCGTGAATTCTCCACGGGCAGAATGTTCTCCAGCAACAGTCCGGTGAGGGCGAAGTGGCCCAGATGGTTGGTGCCGAACTGCAATTCGAAACCGTCGGCGGTGGTCTGCTTCGGTGGGTACATCACGCCGGCGTTGTTGATCAGCAGGTCGATGCGCGGGTGGTCGGCCTTGAGCTGTGCGGCCGCGGTGCGGACCGACTCCAGTGACCCCAGGTCGAGGGCCACCACCTTGAGGTCGGCATCGGGTACGGCGGCGCGGATCTTGGCCGCGGCCTGGTCACCCTTGGCGGTGTCGCGCACCGCGATGACGACCCGGGCGCCGCGGTCGGCGAGCACCCTGGCGGTTTCGTAGCCGAGGCCGGTGTTGGAACCCGTGACGATCGCGACCCGCCCGGACTGGTCAGGGACATGTGCTTCGGTCCATTTCTGGCTCATGCCTAGAACATACGGTCCCGGACCGCCATGCTCGAGTGATGGGTGCACCCGTGCTGATGAGGGAACCGGCCTATCCACCCAGTCGCAGCGCACCGTTGGTGTGGGCGCTGGGTGCGGCGATTCCATGGCTGGCCGTCGCGTTGGGCCAGGTGGTGTGGTTCGTCCTGGACGGCCGGATGCCCTGGCTGCATGTGGGCGTCGCGGCCGCCACCATGGTGGGCGCGCTGGTCTCGGTGGTGGTCGCTCCGATCTGGCGCTACCGAGTGCACCGATGGGAGATCAGCCCGCAGGCGGTGTTCACCCGCAGCGGATGGCTGGTGCAGGAACGCCGTATCGCGCCGATATCGCGGGTGCAGACCGTCGACACCTACCGTGGGCCGCTGGACCGGCTGTTCGGCCTGGCCAATGTGACGGTGACAACGGCGTCCTCGGCGGGGGCGGTGCGCATCGTGGCCCTCGACGCGTCCGTCGCCGACCAGGTGGTCGCCCAGCTGACCGACATCGCCGCCCTCGGCGGCCACGATGCGACATGAGTAGTGCGGTCTGGCAACGTCTTTCGCCGCGCATGCTGTTGGTCCACCCGGTGCACGAAGTGCTCAACCAGCTGCCGTTGCTGATCGGGGCGATCGTGCTGGGGTCGGCCACCCAGAATCCGGTGTGGTCGCTGGTCGGCGTCGGCGTCATCGTGATGCTGGGATTGGCCAGATGGTTCACCACCAGTTATCGGATCGACGAACGCGACATCATGCTGCGCACCGGGCTGCTGCAGCGGAATGAACTGTCGGTGCCGCGCAACCGGATCCGTTCAGTGCAGACCGAGGCGCGGCTGCTGCACCGACTGCTCGGGCTGACCGTGCTGCGCGTCTCCACCGGACAGGAGGCCAAGGGCGACAACGCTTTCGAGCTCGATGCGGTGCGCTCCGATCAGGTCGCCGGGCTGCGGGCGGTATTACTGGGCGAGCAACGCGACGATGCCCCCGCGGGCGAGCCGTTGGCGTCCTGGGCGCCGTCATGGCTGCGCTACAGCCCGCTGAGCTGGTCGGGACTGCTGATGATCGGTGCCGCGCTGGGCGTGGCGTACCAGGCGGGACTTGGTGATGTGCTGCAGCAGTGGGTGCTGCTGTTCGGCGGTCCCTGGCTGATCGTCGGCGCGGTGCTGGCCGGGGTGGTGTTGGCGGTCGGGCGATCGCTGCTGACCTACGGGAACCTGGCGCTCACCCGTCGTGCCGACACGCTGAATCTCGTGCACGGGCTGCTGAAGGTTCGGGAACACACCTATGACCTGCGCCGCCTGCGCGGCGGCACACTGCGCGAGCCGCTGCTGGTGCGCGCGCTGGGCGGGGCCCGGTTGGACGCCGTGATGACCGGCGTGGCGGGAGCGGGGGAGTCGTCGCTGCTGCTGCCCGCCTGCCCGGTCGGCACCGCGCGGGGCGTGCTGACCGAACTGGTCGGAAACGCCGACGTGGTCGCCGGTCCGTTGGTGGCGCATGGGCCCGCCGCGGTGCGGCGGCGGTGGGTCAGGGCGTTGTTGGTTCCGGTGGGTGTCGCGGTGGTGCTGCCGTTCCTCGCGGTGCCGGGGTGGGCCTGGGGGCTCTGGGGTGTGCTTCTCGTGGCGTGTGTGGGCCTGGCGGTGGACCGGGTGTGTGCGCTGGGTCACCGGGTGGACGGACAGTGGCTGGTGACCCGCGCCGGCAGCGTCGAACGACGGCGGGACTGCGTGCAGACCGCGGGCATCATCGGGTGGACCGTGCGCCAGACCTGGTTTCAGCGTCGCGCCGGGGTGGCGACCCTGGTGGCGGCCACCGCCGCGGGTACCAAACGCTATGTGCTGATCGATGTGCCGGCCGAGATGGCATGGACGGTGGCGGCGACGGCCTCCCCGTGGGTCGCAGACAGCGTGTGGTGCGCCTAGTCTCGCTGCATGGCAATCGGTGGAGTGCTTTTCGATATCGACGGGGTGCTGGTGACCTCGTGGCAGCCGATCGACGGTGCCGCCCGGACGCTGCAGGTGCTGGCGGACAACCAGATTGCCCGGTCCTACCTGACCAACACCACCACCCGCACCCGCACCCAGATCGCCGACCTGCTGAGCACCGCGGGGATGTCGGTGAGCCCCGACGAGGTGATCACCGCCGCCGCGCTGACGGCCGACTACGTCCGGGACCGGTATCCGGGGGCGCGATGTTTTCTGGTCAACAGCGGCCAGATCGCCGAGGACATGCCGGGCATCGACATCGTCTACTCCAGTGACTGCAGCGGACACAGCGCCCCGGAGACCCCCGATGTGGTGCTGCTCGGCGGAGCCGGCCCGGAGTACAGCCACCTCACCCTGTCCTGGGTGTACGACTGGATGGCCCAGGGCGTGCCGGTGGTCGCCATGCACCGCAGCATGTCGTGGACCACCACCGACGGATTGCGCATCGACACCGGGATGTACCTGCACGGTATGGAGGAGTGCTCGGGGCGCAAGGCGACCGCCGTCGGCAAGCCCGCCCCCGAAGGATTCCTGTCCGCCGCCGGACGGCTCGGGGTGGATGCCGACGAGATGTACATGGTCGGTGACGACCTGAACAACGATGTGCTGGCCGGTCAGGTGGTCGGCATGACGGGCGTGCTGGTGCGCACCGGGAAGTTCCGCCAGGACACGTTGGATCGTTGGGCCGCAGACGAATTCGCCATGCAGCCCGGCCACGTCATCGACTCGGTGGCCGATCTGCCGGAGTTGTTGGGGCTTTAGCGCTGCGACGCACTCAGGCTGCGCACCGCGTCGATGCGCGCCTTGATCTGCTCGCCGGAGGCCGCCGCCAGCGGTGGGCCGCCGCAGATCTGGCGTAGCTCGTTGTGGATCTGCCCGTGCGTCTTGCCGGTGCGGTGATGCGCTATCGACACCAGGGTGTTCAGCTCGCGCCGGAGTTCCTGGAGCTGGCCGTGCGTGGTGCGCGGGGCGGGCAGCCCGGCCGCGCCCGCCGCGGCGGTCCGCTTCTGCAACTGCTCGTCCTGGCGGCGGCTCAGCAGATCGCGCATCTGGCCGGCGTCGAGCAGCCCGGGAATGCCGAGATAGTCGGCCTCCTCGTCACTTCCGGCCGCGGCCGCGGTGCCGAACGACGACCCGTCGAAGATGACCTGGTCCAGTTCGGCGTCGGCGCCCAGGGACTCGAAACCCCGGTCCTGATCGGTCTTCTCGTCCTTGGTCTTGTTCGCGTCCTCGATCAGCTCGTCGTCCAGGCCGTCGGATTCACGGTGCGGTTTGCCCAGCACGTGGTTGCGCTGGGCTTCCAGCTCGCTGGCCAGTTGCAGCAGGTTGGGCACCGAGGGCAGGAAGATGCTGGCCGTCTCGCCCGCCTGCCTGCTGCGCACGAAACGCCCGATGGCCTGGGCGAAGAACAGCGGCGTCGACGCACTGGTGGCGTACACGCCGACCGCCAGCCGGGGCACGTCCACACCCTCGGACACCATGCGCACCGCAACCATCCAGGGCTCCGACGAGTCGGAGAACTCCGAGATGCGCTTCGAGGCCGTCGGATCATCGGAGAGCACCACGGTCGGGTTGGTGCCGGTGATCGTGGTCAGCAGCTTCGCGTACGCGCGCGCGGTGGTCTGGTCGGTGGCGATGATCATGCCGCCGGCATCGGGCACATGCTCGCGCTTCTGCATCAGCCGCTTGTGGGCGGCGGCGATGACCGCGGGCATCCACTGGCCCTCGGGGTTGAGCGCAGTGCGCCAGGCCCGCGCGGTCTGCTCGGCGTTCAGCGGTTCGCCGAGGCGTGCGGCATGTTCCTCGCCGGCGCTGTCGCGCCAGCGGGCCTCACCGGAGTAGGCCATGAACACCACGGGTCGCACCACGCTGTCGGCAAGGGCGTCGGCGTAGCCGTAGACGTGGTCGGCCTTGGAACGCTGGAATCCCGCCCCGTCGGTCTCATAGGTGACGAACGGGATGGGGCTGTCATCCGAGCGGAACGGCGTCCCGGTCAGCGCGAGGCGCCGCGTCGCGTCGTCGTAGGCCTCCCGGATGGCGTCGCCCCACGTCTTGGCATCTCCGCCGTGGTGGATCTCGTCGAAGATGACCAGCGTCTTGTAGTTCTCGGTGCGCACCCGGTGCCGGGTCGGGTGGCTGGCCACCTGGGCGTAGGTGACGACGATCCCGTGATAGTCGCTGGAGGTCTGTGCCGCCGAGTTGCTGAACTTGGGGTCCAGCGCCATCCCGAACCGGGCGGCCGCCTGGGCCCACTGGGTCTTGAGATGCTCGGTGGGCACCACCACCACGACCTGCGTGACGGTGCCGTCACCGAGCAACTCCGCGGCGATGCGCAACGCAAAGGTGGTCTTACCGGCACCCGGCGTCGCGACAGCCAGGAAGTCCTTCGGCCTGGCGGCGAGATACTTCACCAACGCCCGGCGCTGCCAGCCCCGCAAAGCCTGGGTGCTGGGCGCTTCGTATGCCCGCACCCGGACTCCTATCTGGTCGAAGGGCAGTCTAGGGCAATGGGTTCCGTGTTCGCATATCCGCAGGAGACGTGTCGCTCATCCGGTGGATCAGACCCCGAAATTGACGCCGGTGAGCTCCTCGGAGACCGCCCACAGCCGGCGCTGCAGGTCCAAATCGTAGGACTGCGCACTGCTGGCCACCACGACCGGGTTGCCCTTCTGCTGGCCGATGCCCTCGGGGCCGTAGTACTGGCCGCCCAGCGCGCCGGGGTCGGTGGCCGCCCGCAGTGAGGGCAGCGCCCCGCCCGCCGGGCTCTGTGCGATCAGCGGGCTGACCGCCTGGAAGGCCCGCTGCAGGGCGGAGGGGATGTTGCGGGCCAGCTCGGTGGTGGACGTGCCGGGGTGAGCGGCCAGGGCGATGGTCTTGCCGCGCGCGGCGAGGCGGCGCTGCAGTTCGTAGGTGAACAGCAGGTTGGCCAGCTTCGACTGCGTGTAGGCGCCCATCCGGCTGTAGGAGCGTTCCCACTGCAGGTCGTCGAAGTGGATGGCGCCGCCCATCTTGTGGCCGTTGCTGCTGACCGTGACGATGCGGGCGCCGTCCACATCCAGGATGGCGTCGAGCAGTAACCCGGTGAGCGCGAAGTGGCCCAGATGGTTGGTGCCGAACTGCAGCTCGAAACCGTCCTTGGTGGTGCCCTTCGGCGTGGTCATCACGCCGGCGTTGTTGATCAGCAGGTCGATCTTGTCGTGACCGCCCTTCAGCGCCTCGGCGGCCTCGCGGATGGAGGCCAGCGAGGTCAGGTCGAGTTCCTGGACCGTCACATTCCCGGACATCTGCGCGGCGGCCTGTTTGCCCTTGGCGGCGTCGCGCACCGCGATGACGACGTCGGCGCCCTTGGCGGCCAGCGCCTTGGCGGTCTCGAAGCCCAGCCCGGTGTTGGCACCGGTGATGACGGCCGTGCGGCCGGTCTGGTCCGGAATGTCGGCGGTGGTCCATGTGGTCATGAGGGATATCCTGTCAGAAGTGGAGGAGTCGTTCCGTATAGACGGAACGCACGCCCCGCTTTGTTTAGTTCCCGGGAGGTCGAAAACGATGCGCGCCGATGCGGCACGGAACCGCGCCCGGGTGCTCGAGGTGGCCTATGACACCTTCGCCGCCGACGGCCTCGGGGTGCCCATCGATGAGATCGCCCGGCGCGCCGGCGTCGGCGCCGGAACCGTCTACCGCCATTTCCCGGCCAAGGAGGATCTGTTCCGGGCGGTGATCGAGGACCGGATGCGGCACATCGTCGACGAAGGACGCGCACTGCTCGATTCGGATCCTGCCGGAGCGATCTTCACGTTGATGAGAGCCATGGTGCTCGACTGGGGCGCCACCGACCGCGGACTGGTCGAGGCCTTCGCCGGTGCCGGGCTGGACGTCAACCGTGCGGTGCCCGAGGCCGAAGCCGAGTTCCTCGGCATGGTCGGGGACCTGCTGGCCGCCGGCCAGGCCGCCGGAACCGTGCGCGCCGATGTCACGGTGCCGGAGGTCAAAGGGCTCGTGGTGGGTCTGCAGGCGATGCAGGCCTACAACTCGGCGGTCGCCGAAACGGGTTTGGCCGTGGTGTTCGACGGGCTACGCGGCAAGTGAACAGGGGCTAACCAACCTTGCACTCGCCATGGGGGAGTGCTAAAAATGACGTTGGCACTCTCGATCTGTGAGTGCTAGGTCGGGCCGGTGAGGCAGGGAGCACACCCACGCCGTCCGTCGCGGGCACTGAACCCGACCAAAAAAAGACGTGCAATTCCCAACCGGAGGAATCACCTCGCAATGGCCAAGACAATTGCGTATGACGAAGAGGCCCGCCGCGGCCTCGAGCGGGGCCTCAATGCCCTCGCTGACGCCGTAAAGGTGACGCTCGGCCCCAAGGGTCGCAACGTCGTCCTGGAAAAGAAGTGGGGCGCCCCCACGATCACCAACGATGGTGTGTCCATCGCCAAGGAGATCGAGCTGGAGGATCCGTACGAGAAGATCGGCGCTGAGCTGGTCAAAGAGGTCGCCAAGAAGACCGATGACGTCGCAGGCGACGGCACCACCACCGCCACCGTGCTGGCCCAGGCACTGGTTCGCGAAGGTCTGCGCAACGTCGCGGCCGGCGCCAACCCGCTCGGCCTGAAGCGCGGCATCGAGAAGGCCGTCGCGGCCGTCACCGAGCGCCTGCTCTCGACCGCCAAAGAGGTCGAGACCAAGGAGCAGATCGCTGCCACCGCCGGTATCTCCGCCGGTGACCAGTCCATCGGTGACCTGATCGCCGAGGCGCTGGACAAGGTCGGCAACGAGGGTGTCATCACCGTCGAGGAGTCCAACACCTTCGGCCTGCAGCTCGAGCTCACCGAGGGTATGCGCTTCGACAAGGGCTACATCTCGGGTTACTTCGTGACCGACGCCGAGCGCCAGGAAGCCGTCCTGGAGGATCCCTACATCCTGCTGGTCAGCTCCAAGGTGTCGACCGTCAAGGACCTGCTGCCCCTGCTGGAGAAGGTCATCCAGTCCGGCAAGCCGTTGCTGATCATCGCCGAGGACGTCGAGGGCGAAGCCCTGTCGACCCTGGTGGTCAACAAGATCCGTGGCACCTTCAAGTCCGTCGCCGTCAAGGCCCCGGGCTTCGGTGACCGCCGCAAGGCCATGCTGCAGGACATCGCGATCCTGACCGGTGGCCAGGTTGTCAGCGAAGAGGTCGGCCTCTCCCTGGAGACCGCGGACATCGCCCTGCTGGGCACCGCCCGCAAGGTCGTCATCACCAAGGACGAGACCACCATCGTCGAGGGCTCGGGCGACTCCGATGCCATCGCCGGTCGCGTGGCCCAGATCCGTGCCGAGATCGAGAACAGCGACTCCGACTACGACCGCGAGAAGCTGCAGGAGCGCCTGGCCAAGCTGGCCGGCGGCGTTGCAGTCATCAAGGCCGGAGCTGCCACCGAGGTGGAGCTCAAGGAGCGCAAGCACCGCATCGAGGACGCCGTCCGCAACGCGAAGGCTGCCGTCGAAGAGGGCATCGTCGCCGGTGGCGGCGTGGCTCTGCTGCAGTCGGCTCCGGCGCTCGACGAGCTGAAGCTCGAGGGTGACGAGGCCACCGGTGCCAACATCGTGCGTGTCGCGCTGTCGGCTCCGCTCAAGCAGATCGCCTTCAACGGTGGTCTGGAGCCCGGTGTCGTCGCCGAGAAGGTGTCGAACCTGCCCGACGGTCACGGCCTGAACGCCGCGACCAACGTGTACGAGGACCTGCTGGCCGCCGGCGTTGCCGACCCGGTCAAGGTCACCCGCTCGGCGCTGCAGAACGCGGCGTCCATCGCGGCGCTGTTCCTCACCACCGAGGCCGTCGTCGCCGACAAGCCGGAGAAGGCGTCCGCTCCCGCGGGCGACCCGACCGGTGGCATGGGCGGTATGGACTTCTAAGTCCCTTTCACGAGAAAAGCCCCGGTGCGCTCGCGTGCCGGGGCTTTTTCGTGTCTTTATCCCCAGTGTGGGTTCTGTGCACAGGGGCGGCCCGAAATGTGTGCGCGAGGCCCACATTCGTCGGTGGCTTTTCTGACGGTTCCGCTATGGAACCTTTCATTGGCAGTACCGCCGTCCGCTCCGGCCGAGTGACCCGTCGCGGGCTGGTACGCGACCATGTCGCCCTCCACCGCGACATCTACATTCCGCGCGATGTGCCACTCACCCCGCTGATCCGTGCCGAGGCCGCCTGGTTGGCCACGAATGCACCCCTCGCCGGGGTCTCCGCGGCCGCCGTGCTCGGTACCAAATGGCTGAACCCGGCTGCGCCCGCCGAGATCATTCGAACTGACCGGCATGCGCCACCGGGCATGATCGTGCACACCTGGACTCTCGCCGATGGAGAGCTGTGCTCGGTGCGGGGCATCGAATGCACGACGCCGGCGCGCACGGCTTTCGACCTGGGGCGGCGGTACGGGGACGCGAACCTCGCAGTGCCGCTCCTCGACGCGCTCATGAACGCCACCGGATTGACGGCGGAGGCTATCGCACGGGTGGCCGCCGCACATCCGGGCGCTCGCGGCGTGGCGACGCTCCGATCCGTATTGACACTGGTCGACGGCGGGGCCGAATCGCTTCCGGAAAGCAGGCTGCGACTGCTACTGGTCCGGGACGGTCTGCCGCGTCCGGAAACCCAGATCGAGTTTCCGGAGCTGCACATCCGGGTCGACATGGGGTGGCGTGAGTGGAAGGTCGCCGTCGAATACGACGGTGTGCAGCATTGGAACGACCGGCGTCAGCGCTCGTGGGATATCGACCGTATCGCCCTGCTCGAAGACGCCGGCTGGTCGGTGGTGCGGGTGAGCGCGGAGATGATGTCGCGGCCGCAGATGGTCCTGGAGCGCGTCCGTGGCAGATTGCGGGCGAAGGGGTGCCCGGTGTGATGCCGACCGTGGGCCCTGTGCACGCTGTCGTCGAAATCTGCGTACATATGGCCCACAGTCGGCAACCTGATCAGCTTTTCAGCGGAACACAATCGTGCAGACCGCCGGGATCGGTACCCTCGCCGGGCTGGATGGCGCTGCGGTGCAACACCGCGCGACTCGGCGTCAGGCGCACGCCGGCCTCGGTGACCTCGGCGGTCCCGTCGACGATCAGCGAATAGCCCGTCGGTTCCCGGGGCGGCCACAGCACCGTGACGGCCTCGTGCGCGCCGGCGTTGCGCCGGGTGGTGCCGCCGAGTGGTCCGATGACGAACGCGCCGTCTTCGAAGACCGGCGTCACCGCCACCGTGTGCGCACGGAAATCATCCCCGACGGTGATCAGGTAGCCGAAGGGGAAGTCGACCAGGGTTTCGGCCAGCTTGTCCAGATCCACCTTGACGCTCATGACGCGAGAATACGGCGCGCCAGGAATAGCGAAGGGTGTCGTGCAATTGTGTGAAGTATGCCGCTTCCCGCTCCGTCACCCGCCAGCACCGCCGTCATCACCGGAGCCTCCGCGGGGATCGGCGCCGATATCGCCCGTGAACTCGTCTCCCGCGGATACGGGGTCACCCTGGTCGCGCGGCGTGAGGACAAGCTGCGCGAGCTGGCCGCCGAACTGTCCGGATCGGTACGTGTCGAGGTCATCGCCTGCGACGTGTCCGATCCCGACGCCCGCGCCGGCCTGTTCGACGAGGTCGAGCGACGCGGACTGCAAGCCGACATCCTGGTCAACAACGCCGGTATCGGCACCATGGGCGCGGTCAAGGACGCGGACGTGGCCCAAGAGATCGCCCAGATCCGGGTGAACGTGGAGGCCGTCATCGACCTGACGACGCGCGCCGTGCAGCTGATGGTCCCGCGTGGTCGCGGTGCCATCCTCAACGTCGGCTCCACCGCCGGATTCCAGCCCTTCCCCGGACAGGCCGCCTACGCGGCGACCAAGGCGTTCGTGCGCTCCTACACCGACGGACTGCGGGCCGAGCTGGCCGGCACCGGCGTCACCGTGGCGACGCTTAACCCCGGCCCGGTGCGCACCGAGTTCATCGCGGCCGCCGGGATGGACGAGCGCGAATTCGCGGACGCATTCCCGAAATTCATGTGGGTGCCCGCCCGTCAGGTGGCCAAGGCCGGGATCGACGCGCTGGCCGCCGACCGTGGCAGCGTCATCCCGGGCCTGGCAAACCAGGTGTCCACCCGGCTCTTCCAGCTGATCCCGAAGCGGCTGCTGCTGCCCGTGCTGGCCAAGCAGCATCCCGCGCTGAAGCCCGCCGCCTCAGCCGGCTGACGGCCAGGGCCGCATCCAGCCCTCGACGGGCAGATCCAGCCCGTTGCACAGGGTGCAGATGGTCCGATACCACCCCACGGCGATCAGCAGCTCCAAGCGCTGTTCCTCGGAGAGGCTGTCTCCCAGTGCTTTCCAGGTTGCTGTCGACCACGAGCCCGATCCTTCGAGCTCGTCGACGGCCGCGATCAGCACGCGCTCATCGGCCGACCACTCGACCGGCGTGCCGGTGACCAGCGCGTCGCACTCGGCATCGGACACCCCGGCGATCGGACCCCAGAACGCCGCTTGGCCGCCCCACTCGTAACCGCAGCCGACCAGCGCGCAGATCCGCAGGATCGCGATGGTGCGCACCCGCGGCGGCAGCAGCGCGTCGACGTAGAGCGCCTCGCCGAGCTTGCGCAGCTTGGCGGCCAGCGCGGGGTGACGCTGCAGCACCCGCACCAGCAGCAACGGTTCATACGTGCGGTCGGGATGGCCCCAGCTGGAGATGCCGGCGGTGTCCTCGTCACTCCACGGGGGAGGCAGCGGTGCGACCCGGCTCATGAGGTCGGCGCTGCCTGGCGCCCGCGCACCAGCCGGCCCGGCCGGGCCTCGGTGGGCACCCCGTTCTCGGCAATGATCTGCCCGGACACGATCGTGGCGACATAGCCGTCGGCACGCTGATCGAGTCGGCGTCCCCCGGCGGGCAGGTCGGCCTTCACCGTCGGCTGGTGCAGCCGCATGGCGGCCGCGTCGATGATGTTGAGGTCGGCCTTGTAGCCGGCGGTCAGCTGTCCGCGGTCCGCCATCCCGACGATCCGTGCCGGCACCGAGGTCAGCTCCTTGATCACCCGGGCCAGGGGCAGTCGCCCCGACGGTCGGTCCCGCACCCAGTGCGTCAGCATGTAGGTGGGAAAGCTTGCGTCACAGATCATCCCGTAGTGCGCACCACCGTCGCCGAGTCCCAGCACGACGTCATCGCGCTGGATAAGCTCGGCCACGGTGTCCAGTGAGTGGTCCCGGAAATTGGCCAGCGTGACCAACAGCATGGCGTGACCGTCGTCGTCGAGCAGACGGTCGTACGCTTCCTCCAACGGGCTGACGTCGCGGGCACGGGCGCGCGCGCCGATCGAATCCTCGGCCGCGGGTTCATAATTCGGTGGGTCGCCGAGCGGGTACATGTAGTCCCAGGCCTGGGCGGCGAACATCAGCGGATGCCCGTCGCTGGCCGGTGCGTCGGTCAGAATACGTTCGCGGACTTCGGGTTTGCGCATCTCGGCGACCCGCTCGGCGAGCGGCAGGTCGGCGATCTCCCGGTAGGACGGGTACATGACGAAGGGGTTGCCGGACAGATCCAGACCGAGCACCAGCCCGATCGGCCGCGGGAAGATCTGGCCCGTCACGTCGCCGCCGTCCGCGTTGGCCTTCTCCACCATCCGCAGCGCATCGAGATGGATCGGCGGGCCGGCATTGCCGATGGCCAGGGTGAAGGTGACGGGCACGCCCACCTCGGAGGCCACGTCGAACACCGCCTTCAGCGCGCCCTCGTAGTCACCGGCCATCAGATCGGGCACGAACTGCAGCAGCCCGCCGCCGGCGTCGTCGACGCCACGGGCGATGGCCTCGATCTCGGCGTATTCGGCCTCGTAACTCGGAATCGGCTGTCCGCCCGCGGTTTTGTGCAATGTCAGTCGCGACGATGCGAACCCGACAGCGCCCGCGCGGACGGCCTCCTCGGCGAGCTTGCGCATCAGTGCGAGGTCTTCGGCGGTGGGCAACTCGCGGTCGACGCCGCGCCGGCCCATGACGTACACCCGCAGCGGGGAGTGCGGCAGGAACGCGGCGACATCGATGTCCCGGCGGCGGCTGTCGAGGGCGTCGAGGAACTCGGGGAAGGTCTCCCAGGTCCATGGCAGGCCGTCGACCATCACCACACCCGGGATGTCCTCGACACCGGCCATCACGTCGACGAGCGTGTCGTGATCCTCGGGCCGGCACGGTGCGAAGCCGACGCCGCAGTTGCCCATCACGGCGGTCGTCACGCCGTGCGCCGAGGAGGGTGTCATGCGGTCACTCCAGATGGCCTGTCCGTCGTAGTGGGTGTGCAGGTCCACGAAGCCGGGCGTGACGAGCCGGCCGGTGGCGTCGATCTCGCGGTCGCCGTCGGTGTCGACGGTGCCCACCGCGGCGATCAACCCGCCGGATATCGCGACGTCCCCGATGTACGGATCGCCGCCGAGTCCGTCGACGATGGTGCCGCCCCGAATGACGAGCTCATATGTCATACCCCGAATGTACGGTGACCGTGTGATAGATCACTTCGGAATCAACTGTGCGGATTGGGAGCGGTCGAAGGCCTTCTACGACAAGGTCCTCGGCGTACTGGGGTTCACCCGGCAGATGGATTACCAGGTCGCCATCGGCTACGGCGTCGACGGCAAACCGGACTTCTGGATCGCCGATCTGAACGCCGGGGAGGCGACGGGTCCGAACCGTGAGACGCATTTCGCGTTCCAGGCGGCCGACACCGACGCGGTGCAGGCGTTCTACGACGCCGCGGTGGAACTGGGCGCGGAGTCGTTGCACGCCCCGCGGCTGTGGCCCGAATATCACCCCGGCTACTTCGGGGCGTTCGTCCGGGACCCGGACGGCAACAACGTGGAGGCGGTCTTCCACGGGGCGGCGCAGTAACGAAGTCGAGTAGCGAAATACTCACAGCGCCGCGTCACGTCGCTACTTAGTCTGTGCGCGCCGACAGGGGGTCGGCACAGTCACATTCGGGGGAATGACATGACTATTACTGTTCGTGCACACACAAAATTGATGTCGGCGGTTTTGGCCGCCGGGCTCGTCACGGCCGCGGCTCCGGTGTGGGTGCCGCCCATACAAGAGGCCGCGCCGGCGATCAGCAGCGAGGCGGTGCTGCCGGTGTCGTTCGTGACGGATGTGCTCTACAACGCCGGGGTCGCGGTGAACGGAGTTTCCGAAGCGATCCGATCGCCGCTCCTGGCCGTCACGTCGGTGCCATACAACGCGATCAACGCGTTGGTGACGTCGATACAAGATCCGGACCTGGCAGACAACGTTCTCAGCTATCTGGCTCAGCTGTACCTGAGCACCAATTCGGGACTCAGCGCCTATCCATACCGCGTCGCCACCGGCATCTACTACATCGCGTATGTCCTGCCCGCTCCTATCGGCGACTGGGCAATGGACGCGATCGAAGGGACGATCAACTCCGTCAACTCCCTGTTCGCGGGACTGCCGAACCCGTTCCCGGGTAAGGGGGCGATCGATGCTTTCAACGCGACGACCATCGGCAGTGTGCTGCTGGCGACCCGGTACCTGATCAACACACCGACCAATCTGGTCGCCGAGGCGCTCACCTGGCTCGGGTACCAGGCCTACGAAGTAGAGGCGGCGCTGGAATCGGCGATCCGGAACCCCAGCGAGATCCCGGGTCTGCTCAGCACTTTGATGCGCAATGTGCTGGACCCGAATACGGGGCTGCTAGGAATTGTGGCCAGAAACCTGGTCGCTTCGCTCGTCCTCCTGCCGGACCCCATCGGAGCCGGCGTGCAGAACGTGTACGACGACCTGGTGGACGGGTGGGGCGATCTACTCGATGCGCTGCTACCCGCGCCGGTCACACCGACGCCGTTCGCCACGGCGGCGGCTGATGAGTCGGGGTCTGTCCTGGCGACCGCTCGGGTGTCGGACGTACCCGGTGGCGATCCCACCGTGGTCACCGTGGACGTGCCTGTGGAGTCCGTCGATCCCGTTGCGCCGTCCGACCCGGGGCCTGCCACGACCGGCGGGGTGATCGATGAGCAGGACGACGAGACCGGGAACGAAACCTTCTCTGACGACCAAGAATTGGTGGATTCCGAGGACGAGGAGCAGGTCGTCGTCGACGAGATCCCGGCCGACGAGGAAGAGATCACCGTCGACGACGAAGACAACACCGACCTGGCCGAGACCGATACCGGGGCGGACGAGCAGTCCGACGAGACGGAACCCACCGCCGACACCGACACGGACACCGACACCGACACCGACAGCCCGGCGGACAACAGCACCGACAATGACACCGCCGCCGCTGCCTGAAACGCCCTAGAACGATCGTCCTAACGTGGTTTGATGGGCGTCGTGAACGGATCAGCCCTGATGGCAGCGGTATCCGCGGTGGTGGTGCTCGCGGGGTGCGCACCCGCGCAGGACGGTGCGAGCGCGCCGAGTACGACGGTCGGTGAGACGACGAGCCGTCCGACACCCGCGTTCACGCCGCCGACGGTCACGCTGGATGGCCTCTACGTGATCGAGTGGACCGGCTCGGGGACCCGCAACGGAGTCGCCGTTGACGATCTGCGGCGCGAGAAGAACGGCTGGGCCTTCCGCACCGCGTGCGATGACGACGGGTGCGTCGCCACCGGCGGCGGCATCCCCGACCCGGCGAAACCGCAGACCCCGCTGGCGGCCGTGCGCGTCGCCGATTACGCCGACGGACACTGGACGATGGTGTGGAGCGTGGAGAGCGGTCCGTCCTGCACGGGCGCGGACGGGGTGACCTACAGCGCGCCCGGGTGGTCGATCTGGGACATCGCGGTCGATGCCGCGGGCACGTTGACGCCGACGGTGACGCTGGTGGGCGCCGGCGATTGCCCGTACATCGAAGTGCACCGGCCGATCATGACCAGGAGCGAGGACACCCTTGGCGGTGTCCCGGTCCCCGACCCGGCGAAGCAACCGGCCCGCATCGCCTCCGCGGCGGCGGGCTTCACCGGCGCATACACGCTGACGCGCACGCCGCGTGGACGGCCGGGTGCCGCGCAGGTGGCGAACCATCAGGTGGCCACGCATTGTCTGCGCACCGAGACCAGATGCGTCACCACATCGGTGAACAGCAAAGCGCCCGAGGACTTCTCGGTGCTTCAGTTCGACGGCAACGGGTTCGGCCGCCGAACCGCCGGGGTGAGTGAGCCCTGCGCTGCCGGTGGCACCGGTGTCGCCGAGGTCGTGGAAACCCTCAAGCCCGACGGGACCGCGGCACCGTTGCGCACGGTGTCCGGCCAACGGGTGGCGACCTTCGGCGCCGGGTGTCGCGGCAGCGTCACCGACGATGTCCAATACGCATTCGCGGCGCAGTGAGTATCTTGGCGGCCATGAGTGATGCAGCCAAGGAACTGCTCCGGGACTCCTTCACCAGACTCGTCGAGCATGTCGACGCGCTCACCGAAGGGCTCACCGATGAGGTGTCGTGGTGGCAGCCGGTGGCCGGTGCGAACAGCGTCGCGTGGCTGATCTGGCACAGCGCCCGGCAGCACGATGTGCAGCTCGCCGATATCGCCGGCACCGAGCAGGTGTGGATCCGGGACGGGTGGCGGGAACGCTTCGGGCTGGACCTGCCGGGCAACGACATGGGTTACGGGCACACCCCCGCCGAGGTCGCCAAGGTCCGGGCCCCTGCTGACCTGCTGGCCGGGTACGCCCACGCGGTGCACAAGGTGACGCTGGAGTACATCGCGTCCGTCGACGACGCCGAGTTGGAGCGCGTCGTCGATGACAACTGGGACCCGCCGGTGACGGCCGCTGCCCGGCTGGTCAGCATCGTGGACGACGCGGCGCAGCACCTCGGCCAGGCCCAGTACGTCAAAGGCACCCTGGCCTCGACTTGACAGGTGTCAACCCCGGTGCGAGCTACGTCACAGCCCGGGTTTAACATGGCCCTATGACTGCCACAGCAGACCGTTCCGACGTGTCGACCATCCTGAATCCCGCCACCGGCGCGGTGGCCGGCGAGGTGCGCTGGACCAACCCCGCCGACGTCCCGCAGATCGCTGCCGGCCTGCGCGAAGCGCAACGCGAATGGGAGGCCCGCGGGGCGAAGGGCCGCGCCAAGGTGCTCGCCCGCTACGCCGTCTGGCTGGGCGACAACCGCGATGAGATCGAGCGGTTGCTGATCGCCGAAACCGGCAAATCGGCCACCGACGCGGCACAGGAAGTGCCGCTGCTGATCATGATCCTGTCGTACTACATCAAGACGGTCGAGAAGGCGATGGCGCCGGACAGCCGCCCGGCCCCGCTGCCGTTCCTGTCCATCAAGAAGATCGCCGTGCACTACCGGCCGCGCGCGGTCGTCGGGATCATCGCGCCGTGGAACTACCCCGTCGCCAACGCGATGATGGACGCCATCGGCGCGCTCGCCGCCGGTGCCGCGGTGCTGCTCAAGCCGTCCGAGCGCACCCCGCTGACCGCCGAGGTGCTGCTGCGCGGCTGGCTGGATTCCGGCGCTCCCGAGGTGCTGGCGCTGGCCCAGGGCGCGCGCGAGGTGTCCGAGGCCGTCATCGACAACTCCGACTACATCCAGTTCACCGGATCCTCGGCCACCGGCGTGAAGGTGATGGAGCGTGCCGCGCGCCGGCTCACCCCGGTCAGCCTGGAGCTGGGCGGCAAGGATCCGATGATCGTGCTCGACGACGCCGACGTGGAACTCGCCGCCAACGCCGCGGTGTGGGGCGCGATGTTCAATGCGGGCCAGACCTGCGTGTCCGTCGAGCGGGTCTACGTGCTGGAGCAGGTCTACGACCAGTTCGTCGCCGCGGTGGTCAAGGCCGTGCAGAACCTGAAGGTGGGGTCGGGCGAGGGCTACGACTTCGGCGCACTGATCGACGAGTCCCAGGTGGCGGTCACCGCCAAGCACGTCGATGACGCCCTGGCCAAGGGCGCCAGAGCGCTGACCGGCGGCAAGCGCTCCGAGGGCGCGGGCAGCTTCTACCCGCCCACCGTCCTGGTCGACGTCGACCACTCGATGGCCTGTATGACCGAGGAGACCTTCGGTCCAACCCTGCCCATCATGAAGGTGTCCTCCGTCGGTGAGGCCGTGCGGCTGGCCAACGACAGCCCCTACGGGCTGAGCGCGGCGGTGTTCTCCAAGAATGTCGAGCGCGCCAAGGACATTGCGCTGCAACTGGACTGCGGTGCCGTCAACGTCAACGACGTGATCTCCAATCTGATGTGCACCACCGCCCCGATGGGGGGCTGGAAGACCTCCGGGATCGGTGCCCGCTTCGGCGGCGTCGACGGTGTGCGCAAGTACTGCCGGCAGGAGACCGTGGTGGTGCCGCGACTGAGCGTCGGCGCCGGCGGCAACTACTACAACAACTCGCTCAAGGCGCTGGCCCGGATGAACAAGATGATGACCAAGATGGCGCTGTCGCGGCCCAAGCGCGAAGCAAAGTAGACCACCTGCTGTTCACCCGGACGTCACCGTCTCGTACGTCCGGGTGGATAGCTTCGCCCGGTGACTCTCGATGTTTCCGGCTACGCCGTCCGCGACGATGACGACGACGATCCCGAACTGCTGTTGATGCCCGGCGGCGACGTCGTCGACACCTGGCGGGAGAACTACCCGTACGACGAGCGGATGAAGCGCATCGAGTACGAAGAGCAGAAGCGCCTGCTGCAGATCGAGTTGCTCAAACTGCAGAAGTGGAGCCAGGCCAACGGCCTGCGGCACGTCATCGTCTTCGAGGGCCGGGACGCCGCGGGCAAGGGCGGCACCATCAAGCGGTTCATGGAACACCTCAACCCGCGCGGCGCCCGGGTGGTCGCACTGGAGAAGCCGACCGAGAAGGAACGCACCCAGTGGTATTTCCAGCGTTACGTCCAGCACCTGCCCGCCGCCGGTGAGATCGTCCTGTTCGACCGGTCCTGGTACAACCGGGCCGGTGTCGAGCGGGTCATGGGCTACTGCAGCCCCAAGCAGCACGCCGAGTTCATCCGGCAGGCGCCGCTGTTCGAACAGATGCTGGTCAACGACGGCATCAGCCTCACCAAGCTGTGGTTCTCGGTGACCCAGAACGAACAGCGCACCCGCTTCACCATCCGCCAGGTCGATCCGGTCCGGCAGTGGAAACTCTCGCCCACCGACCTGGCGTCGCTGGACAAATGGGACGGCTACACCGCGGCGAAGGAAGACATGTTCGCCTGGACCGATACCGAGACCGCGCCGTGGACCGTGGTGAAGAGCAACGACAAGAAACGCGCCCGGATCAACGCGATGCGCCACGTGCTGAGTAAGTTCGACTACGACAACAAGGACTACGAGGTGATCGGCCATCCCGATCCGCTGATCGTGGGACGCGCGCTTTCGGACTGACACGGAGAGGGGTGCCATGCGTTCGCTGCTGGCGCTCCTGCTCTGGCTGGTCACCACCGCGCTGCTGGCGCTCAGCGTCCCCGCGCTGTGGACGCAACACAATGTCGTCAGCGTGGACGGGTACTCCGATCTGGCGGCCGGCGCGGCACGCAACCCGGCGCTGCAGCAGCCGATGGCCGCTGAGCTGACCGCCCAGGTGTCCGCCGCCACCGGCGCCTCCGGGGTGCAGGCCACCCTGTTGGAGGCGGCCGCCAATTCCTACACCGCCAGCCCGGTCTTCCCCGGCCAGTTCGCCGCCGTCAACCGGGTGGCGCACCGCTGGTTGTTCACCAACGACGCGCAGGGTCAGTGGGTGGTGGATCTGTCGCCGATGCTGGCCGACAGTTCGATCCGGCAGACCCTTGATGGTTTCGGCGTGCAGGTGCCGACGAGCCTGCAGGTTCCGGTGACCGAGAACGAATCAGGCGGTCTGCGGCCGGGCCAGTTGCGTCCTGTCGCGCTGTGGGGCCCGTGGGTCAGCGTCGGGGTGGCGGTGCTGGCCGTCGTGTTCGCCCTGCTGACCCTCACGGCATCCCGTAGGCGCGGCAGAATGTTTGCCGCGCTGGGGGTTTCGGCGCTGCTCGTCGGTGCGGCCGGCTGGGCCGGTATCGAGATCGGCCGCGGCCACGTCGACGACGCGCTGAACCGGACCGCAGGCAACATCCACGCCATCGCCGATGTGATGGTCGATCACGCCGTCGACAGCATGCACATGTGGCTGAACCTCACCCTGACCGTCGGCGGCGGCATGGTGATCATCGGGGTGATCGTGTCGCTGCTCAGCGGGCTGGGCGGATCACGTCAGGAAGACGTCCCCGTCACCCGTAAACGCTGAGGAGTTCAGCGACGGCCGCGCGGCGGTACCCGCTTGCCGCCGGTGGGCTGCGCCAGTCCGGCGGCCACCTCCAGATCGAAGAGCGCGGGTTCGATCAGATCGGCCATCTTGTAGATGTCGGCAGCCACTTCGGGGGTGGTGATGAAACCGAAATCGACCGAACCGCAGTAGCTGAAGCAGGTGACGTTGAGCGCCACGTCGAAGAGCAGCGGCCCCAGCGGCATCAGGCTCTCGACCTTCGCGCCGCCGAGATACAGCGGGAAATCCGGGCCGGGCACATTGCTGATCACCACGTTCATCGGCGCGATCGAGCTACCGATCCCGCTGGCCGCGTAGGCGCGCGAGGCCAACGCGAGCAGGCCGGGCGGCGTGGTCTCGGTGTACCCCATGATCTGGTTCGCGGTGAGTGCCTTGGCCATCTCCTTGGCGCCCTGGGTGTAGGCGTAGATCGCCTTGATGCGTCTGGCGGGGTCGGCGATGTCGCTGGCGAGCACGACCGTCATGGCCGACACCTGGTTGCCCACCCCGTTGTCGGACTCCGAGCGGGTGGACACCGGCACCTGAGAGACCAGTGACTGCTCCGGCAACTCGTTGCGCTCCTTGAGGTAGTCGCGCATGGCACCGGATACCAAGGCGAGCACGACATCGTTGAGCTTGACGCCGAACGCCTCTTTCACCGCCTTGACCCGCTCAAGTGGCACCCGCGCTCCGGCCACCTGGCGGTGCGGTGAGATGGGTGCGTTGAAACGCACTGTCGGCCCGTCGAAATAGCGCGGAGGCTTGTTGACGATGCCGCGCACCGCGATCTGTTGGCGCACCGTCTGCTCGATGAGGCGTGCGATCCGGTAGGGCGTCTTGACGCCGAGATTGATCAGCCCGTTGACGAAGCGCACCTCGGGCCGCGGCAGGCCGACGCCGACGAGAGAGCGGTCGACGTCGACGGCCGGTGGGCGCGGCTCGCGGGTCACGTCGAACAGAATCTCGGTGAGTCCGGCGCCGGAGACACCGTCGACGACGGCGTGGTGCATCTTGGTGATGATCGCGACGCGGCCGCCCTTGAGGCCCTCGATCCACCAGAGTTCCCACAGCGGTTTGGATCGGTCGAGTTTGTAGGACATGAGCCGGCCGGCCAGTTCGTCGAACTCCTTGCGGCCGCCCGGCGCCGGTACCGCGATCCGCCGGATGTGGAAGTCGATGTCGAGATCGTCGTCCTCGACGAACCACGGCCGGTCCATCCCCATCGGGGCACCCGTCACGCGCCAGCGCAGTTGGGGGAGTTCGGGTAACCGGCTGGCGACGAGTTCGCGGACCCGGTCGAAGCTGAAGTCGGGTGCATCGGTCGGGTCGCATATCGCGCACGCCCCGATGTGCATGTGCCAGCCCTCGGTTTCGGCGAACCAGAATGCTGCGTCCACGCTCGATAGCCGGCTCATGGGGGGAGCGTACGCGGAGGGTGGCGGCTATTCGGCGTTGTTCATGCGGTTGCGAAGTTTCTCGACGGCCTGCGCGGCCTTGGCATCCAGCGGTGCCCGTTCGGCTTTCGTGGTGGCCGAGGTGATGGCCAGCGCGATGAGCACATCGGCCGCCGTGATGAACAGCCCGGCCCAGTACATCCATCGGATGGTGGTGTCCGGTTGGGCGCCGAAGTAGGTGAACAGGAAGATCGGCCCGACGATGCCGCACACCAGCGTCATCGCCTGGATGACGAGATAGCGTTTGAACGTCGAGAATCCGGACATCGGCGTCAGCATAGCGGCGCAGGCGTTGCGGCGATCGGACAAATTACCGTCGTGGTTACAGTAGCGTCGCCACGATGCTGCGCGTCATCCAATGGGCCACCGGATCCGTCGGCCGGCAGGCTGCCGCGGCCGTGCACCGGCACCCCGACCTGCAACTCGTCGGCGCCTACGTCCACCACGCGGCCAAGGCCGGCCGCGATATCGGCGAGATCTGCGGGATCGGCGATATCGGGATCACGGCCACCGATGATGCCGACGAGATCGTGGCCACCCACGCCGACTGTGTGCTCTACATGCCGCAGGGCGAGATGAACCCGCTCGGCGCCGTCAGCGACATCTGCCGACTGCTGGCGTCGGGCAAGAACGTGATCTCCACCGCCGTCACCGCACTGATCTACCCCGCGGCCATGGGCCGCCGCGTGCTGGACCGGCTGACCGAAGCCTGCGCCATCGGCAGGTCCTCATTTCACGGCACCGGTATCGAACCGGGTTGGGCCGCAGAGGTTCTGCCGCTGACCATGTCCGGTCTTTTCGGCCGCATCGACACCCTGCTGGTGCAGGAGCTACTGGACTACAGCACCTACGACAGCGCCGAGATGATGTTCGATGTGCTGGGTTTCGGCAGGCGTCCCGACGAACCGGTCCCGATGGCCGACCCGCTGCTGGCCGGGATGACGTTCCGCGCCCCCCTGATGCTGCTCGCCGACGGACTCGGTGCCACCATCGACGACTTCCTCTTCGACCGCCAGGTCGCCGTCACCGATGCACCGTTCGATGTCAAGGCCGGTCGCATCGAGGCGGGAACCGTTTCCGCACAACGTTTCTCCTACACAGCTGTGGTCAACGGGCGCCGGGCCATGACCATCGAGCACATCACCCGCCTCGGTGACGATCAGGCGCCGGACTGGCCGACCGGCCGGGGCTGGCACGTCACCGTCGAGGGCAACCCGTCGATGGAACTGCGATCGGCCATCGCCGTGCGCGGTGAGGACGAGACCGAGCAGAGCTGTCTGGGCACCGCGATGCACGCGGTGCACGCCATCGCCCCGGTGTGTGCGGCCGAGTCGGGCATCAAGACGTTCCTCGATCTGCCGATCATCGCCGGCCGGGGCGTGCTGTCCGGGTAACCGGGGGGAAATGGCACTGACACCTGGGGGTATCGCGCCCGAACTACGTTCGTGGCGATGAAGACACTTTCCAGTCCCGCGGTGCAGATCGGCATCGCTGCAGTCGGCGGCATCGCGTTCGGGCTACTCGTCGGCGAGTGGGCCGCCAATCTGAAGTTCGTCGGAGACATGTTCATCCGGCTCATCCAGATGTCGATCGTGCCGTTGGTGGTGGCCTCGGTGATCGTGGCCACCGCGTCGATGACGGGCGCGGGTACCGGCCGGATCGCCTTCCGCACCTTCAAGTGGATGCTGGGCTTCTCCTTCGTCGCCGCCGTGTTGGCTTGGCTGCTCAGCACGGTGATCCAGCCCGGCGCGGGCATGGTCTTCACCCAGGAACTCGACCCCGCGCTGCAGGAGTCCGCGGGGGAGGCGCTGGGCTGGCAGGAGACGCTGCTCAACTTCGTCTCGACCAACATCTTCAACGCGATGTCGACCGCCACGATGGTCCCGATCATCGTCTTCTCGCTGCTGTTCGGTATCGCGCTGCGCAGCCACATCAACAAGAGCGGCGACGATTCGGTGCTCGGCTTCATCGACCAGATCCAGCAGATCGTGCTGACCATGATCCGGCTGGTGATGTACATCGCGCCGATCGGTGTCTTCTGCCTGCTCGCCGCCCTCGCCGGGGATGTGGGCTTCTCGGTGGTCACCACGGCACTGAAGTATCTGGGCACCACACTGCTCGGCGTGCTCATCCTCTTCGCGCTGTTCGTCCTGGTCGTGACGGTCCGCACCCGGCTCAGCCCGTTGAAGCTGCCGGAGAAACTCGCCGAGCAGACCGCCATCGCCATCACCACCACCAGTTCGGCGGTGACCTTCCCGACGGTGCTGCGCAATGCCGTCGAGAAGGTGGGGGTCAGCCAGAAGGTCGCCAACTTCACCCTGTCCATCGGGCTCACGATGGGTTCCTACGGCGCCGTCCTGAACTACATGATCGTGGTGATGTTCCTGGCCCAGGCGGGCGATATCAACCTCAGCTTCGGTCAGATCGCCCTCGGTATGGCGCTGGCGATCCTGCTGAACATGGGCACCATCACCGTGCCCGGCGGCTTTCCGGTCGTCGCGATGTTCCTGGCCACCTCACTGGGACTGCCGTTCGAGGCCGTCGGCCTGCTGATCGCCGTCGACTGGTTCGCCGGGATCTTCCGCACCTTCCTCAACGTCAACGGGGACACCTTCGTGGCGATGCTGGTCGCCAACGCCGACGACGAGATCGACCGCGACGTCTACAACGGCACCAAGACGGTGACCGCCGAGGAACTCGACCTCACCGAGTACAGCGACGCTCTCGTCCGCGCGGACCAGGCGGACTAACCGCCGATGGTCCGCCACAGGTAGCGGTAGATCAGCGCCGCCCGGAATGCGGCCTGCGAATTGTCGGCCGCGCCACCGTGTCCGCCCTCGATGTTCTCGTAGTAGCTCACCGGGTGCCCGGCCTCCTCGAGGGCCGCGGCCATCTTGCGGGCGTGCCCCGGGTGCACCCGGTCATCACGGGTCGAGGTGGTGATCAGGATGGGCGGATAGCTGCGGTCGGCCGAAATGTTCTGGTACGGAGAGTATTTCGAGATGAATGCCCAGTCTTCAGGATCATCGGGGTTGCCGTACTCGGCCACCCAGGACGCGCCGGCCAGCAGCAGGTGGAACCGTTTCATGTCCAGCAACGGCACACTGCACACCAATGCGCCGAACAGGTCCGGGTAGCGGGTCAGCATGATGCCCATCAGCAGCCCGCCGTTGGAGCCGCCCTGAGCGCCCAGGCGTGCCACCGTGGTCACCCCGCGCCCCACCAGATCCCTTGCCACCGCCGCGAAATCCTCGTCCACCAGGTGACGACCCTCGCGCATTGCCTGGGTGTGCCAGCCCGGCCCGTACTCGCCGCCGCCGCGGATGTTGGCCAGCACGTAGGTGCCGCCACGGGCCAGCCACAGCCGGCCGAGCACACCGTCGTATCCCGGCGTGCGCGACACCTCGAACCCGCCGTAACCGCCCAGCAGGGTCGGCCCGGTGGCCCCCGGCCTGCCGACCACGAAGTACGGGATCCGGGTGCCGTCGGCCGAGGTGGCGAAATGCTGGGACACCTCGATATCCGCCGCGTCGAAGAACCCCGGCGCCTGCTTGATCTGGGTGACCGGGCCTTCCGGCGTGCCGTGCAGCAGCTGTGACGGGGTGACGAAACCACTTGAGTCCAGGAAGATCTCGTCGCCGTGCGAGTCCGCGGCGGCGATCACCGTGTTGGTGTTGGGGGGTACCCCGGGCAGGTCGGCGGCCGTCCAGTCGCCGGGGGTGAAGATCTGCACGTGGCTGGCGACATCGGCGAGCGTGACCACGACGAGCCTGTCGCGGGTCCACGAATACTGATGCAGGCTGGTACGGGCGTCCGGCTCGAACACCACGGCGAGGTTCTTTGTACCCGAGAGGAATTCGGTGTAGCTGGCCGCGAGTAGGGATCCGGCGGCATAGCCGTCCCAGTCGGTGCGCAACTCGATGAGTAGCCAGTCGTGATGCACCGAGACGCTGGCGTCGGTGGGTGCGTCGACGCGCAGTAGTTCCTCGTCTCGCAGTTCGTAGATCTCGTCGTTGAAGAAGTCGACCGCGCGGCTGATCATGGTGCGCTCGAAACCGGGGGTGCGGTCCACCGAGGCCGCGACGATGACATCGGCCTGCTCCCCGGCATAGACGGTCGCCGCGTCGGCCAGGGCGTCCCCGCGCCGCCAGCGTTTGACCAGCCGGGCATAACCGGAGTCGGTCAGCGAACCCGGGCCGAAGTCGGTGCCGACCAGCACGGTGTTCGCGTCCTCCCAGGTGATCTGGGTCTTCGCTTCGGGCAGTTCGAATCCATCGCTCACGAATTCGCGTGTGCGCATGTCGAATTCCCGCACCACCACGGCGTCCGCGCCACCGCGGGACAGGCTGATCAGCGCCAGCGCATGATCGGGTTCGATGACATCGGCGCCGGCCCACACCCAGTTCTCGCCATCGGCGGCGGCCAGCGCGTCGACATCGATGACCACATCCCACTCGGGGCTGTCGGTCCGGTAGCTCTCCAGCGAGGTCCGCTGCCACAGACCGCGCGGGTTGGTCTCGTCGCGCCAGAAGTTGTAGAGGTACTCGCCGCGGCGGCGCACGTACGGGATGCGGGCGTCGGTGTCGAGCACCTGCAGCGCCTCGGTGCGCATGGCCTCGAACTCGGCGTCACCGAGGTCGGCCAGGGTCGGCTCATTGTGCCGGCGCACCCAGTCCAATGCGTCGTCGCCGGTGACGTCTTCGAGCCAGAGGTGCGGGTCTCCCGGGGCGAGCGAAGCGACGGGGGGGTCGATAGAACTCATGAAGTAATTCTTACCGTGCGCGTAGCCTGGGCACATGACCAGCCGAGCCCTGATCACCGCGGCCGCCGCGGACCTGCTGCGTACGCTGCAGAACCGGCACGGGGCCTTGATGTTTCATCAGTCCGGCGGGTGTTGCGACGGATCCTCGCCGATGTGTTACCCGGACGGTGACTTCATCGTCGGTGACCGCGACATCCTGTTGGCCGTGCTCGACGTCGGCGACGGAGTTCCGGTCTGGATCTCCGGCCCGCAGTTCGAAGCCTGGAAACACACCCAGTTGGTGATCGACGTCGTCCCGGGCCGCGGCGGCGGGTTCAGTCTGGAGTCCCCGGAAGGTATGCGCTTTCTGAGCCGCGGACGGGTCTTCACCGACGAGGAGACCGCCGGTCTGCCGGCCCCGATCACCGGGGCCCAGTACGAGGCCGGCGCTCGGCCCGAGCACGAGGGCACCCGCATCGTGGCCGAGGCCTCCGATGCAGCCTCGGCGGCGTGTCAGATCCCGACCCGCTTGGGCTGAACTTCTTCACTTCATGTGTTCAGATAGACACATGAAGTTCCCAGCCGTCGCGCTGGCCGTCGGGCTGCTGGCGGGCTGCTCCGCGCCGTCCGACGATGCCCGCGCCGACCAGATCGTGCTCTCCGACGGGTACGAACTCGGCGGCTACAACCCCGTCGACGGCTATGCGGAGACCGGTGTCTCCCCGATCTATGACGGGCTCTACCGTCCGGCCGCGACCACCGACACCTTGCTGCCCGACCTCGTCCCGGCACTGGCGGCCGAACTCCCGCAACCGTCCGGACCCAACACCTGGCGACTGCCGTTGCGGTCCGGCGTCACCTTCTCCGACGGCAGCGCACTGGACTCCGCCGACATCGTCGCCACCTACGACGCGGTGCGCGATCCGGCCGTCGCCTCCCAGATCGCGACCACCGTCGCCCCGATCGTGCGCGTCAGCGCCGACGGCCCCGACGCCGTCACCGTCGAACTGGACACCGCGGCCGACCCGCGGCCCTACCTGCTGCTGGGCATCCTGCCGTCGGAGAAGGTGGAGGCCAAGCCGGCCGCTGACTGGGCGGTCAACACCGAACCGGTCGGCACCGGCCCGTACCGGCTGGAAAGCCTGCGTCCGGATCAGGCCGTCATGGTGGCCCGCGACGACTACTGGGGCGAACCCGCCCAGATCAAACGCGTCGTCTACACCTACACCCCCGATGACAACGCCCGGGCGCAGGCGATGGTCGCCGGCTCGGCCGACGGCACCAGCCTGCCGCCGCGGCTCATCGACTCCATCAAACGCGACGGCATCCAGACCGTCGGCGTGGCATCGGCGGACTGGCGGGGAGTGGCACTGCCCGCAGGCAACCCGTTCACGGCGGACCCGACGGCGCGCCTGGCGATGAACATCGGTGTGGACCGCGACGCACTGGTCCGCGACGTGCTCGCCGGCTACGGCCGGGTCGCGAGCACGCCGGTGGCCGCCGTCTACGGCGACGCGTACAACGCGGACGCGGCATACCGCTTCGACCTGGGGCGGGCCCAGGCGCTGCTCGACGCCGCCGGCTGGCGCACCGCGGGCGATCAGGTCCGGGAAAAGGACGGCGCGCGAGCCACTTTCGAACTGCTGTACAACGCGCAGGACACCCTGCGGCGCGATATCTCGGTGGCCTTCGCCGCGGCGATGAAACCGCTCGGGATCGACATCCGGCCGCGCGGCAGCAGCTGGGACGAGATCGACACCCGTTTCGGTGACGCCGCGGTGCTGCTCGGTGGCGGCGCGACGCCCTACAGCATCGACTCGCAGGTCCAGGACACCCTGCACACCCGGGTACCGGGCTCGTCGCTGTACTCGAACCCCGGAAATTTCACCGCTGCCGGGCTCGACGATCTGCTGAACCGGGCGCGGCTGTCCCCGTCCGGAGCGGCCAAGGACGAGTTGTACCGCGAGATCCAAGCGGTCTACGCCGCCGAACCGTCGCAGGTGTTTTTGGTCTTCCTCGACCACGCCTACGGCTATCGCGATCTGGGCTGGCACCAGAGCGCGCCCATCCTGGAACCGCATTCGCACGGGGTCGGCTGGGGGCCGTGGTGGGATCTCGCAGCATGGACGCGGTGAAACCCCCCGGGTCGCTGCGCTCTCCCCCGCAAGCGGGAGGTGCCCCCAGCCCGCCGCTGAGGCTCCTCGGAATCCGCGCCGCCGTCGCGATCCCGCTGACCCTCGCGATCTCGGCCGCCATGTTCTGGGTCGCCTCGCTGTCGCCGTTCGACCCGCTGGCCGCTTACCTGGGCTCCAACTACCAGTTCGCCACCGAGTCCCAGCGGGCGGCGATGCGGGCCGCCTACGAGACCGATATGCCGTGGTGGCGCGCGTGGTGGCAGTGGGCGGGCGGGCTGGCACACGGCGACCTGGGCTGGTCGTCCACGCAATCCCAACCGGTGGCCACCGTGCTGGCCGAACGGATGCCGTTCACGTTGCTGCTCTCGGGTGCCGCGCTGCTGACCGCCGCGGTGGTGGCGATCGTGGCGGGCTGTATCGCCGGGATGCGCAGCGGCGGCGTCATCGACCGGGTGTGCACCGGCACCGCGGTGGTGTTCGCGGCGGTGCCGCCCTTCGTGGTGTCGCTGGGACTGGTGCTGGTGGTCGCGGTCGGGCTGCGCTGGTTGCCGGCCTCCGGCGCGGTGGCGCCGGGTGCGGACTACACCGTCACCGGGGTGCTGCGGCACGCCGTCCTGCCCTGGATGGCGCTGACGGTGTCCCAGATCCCGTGGCTGCTGCTGACCACCCGCAGCGCGGTGATGGCGAGCACCCAGTCCGATGCCGTGCGGGGGGCGCGGGCCCGCGGGGTGCACGGCTGGGCGCTGCTGCGCGGCCACGTCGCGCCGGTGTCGGTGCTGCCGACGCTGGCGCTGCTGGGTACCCGGCTGCCCGAGCTGATCGCCGGCGCGGCCATCGTCGAGACCGTCTTCGGTTGGCCCGGCATGGCCGCGGTTCTGGTCGAATCCGCTGCCGCCCTGGACTTCCCGCTGCTCGCAGCGCTGACCGTGGGTGCCGCACTCGCGGTGCTGGCCGGTTCGGCACTGTCGGACGCCGCTGCGGTGGCCATCGACCCGAGGGTGAGGATCGCGGCATGAGCGAAGCTTGCGAGCGAATCGATGGATGGGCATGCGAGACCCGAGCTTGCGAGGTGGTCGCATGAAATGGCCATGGATCGTGCTCGCGGTCATTGCGGCGGCCGCCGTCGGTATCCCGTTGGTGGCCGGGGAACAGGTCGCCGATTTCTCGGCGGCGCTGCGGGCACCGGGCGCCGGGCATCTCGCGGGTACCGACCATTCCGGTTATGACCTGATGGTCCGCACCGCGGAGGGACTGCGGGTCTCGCTGTTGATCGCCGTGGTCTGCGCGGTGGTGGCCACCGCGCTGGGCCTGGCCATCGGGGTGGCCGCCGCGCTGCGGGGCGGCTGGGTCGACGCCGTGGTGATGCGCCTGGTCGACGGGTTCAACGCGCTGCCGCACCTGGTGGTCGGCATCGTGATCGCCGCCATGTGGCGGGGTGCGCCGCTGGCGATCATCGCCTCGATCGCGCTCACGCACTGGCCCGCGGTGGCGCGGGTGGTCCGCGCGGAACTGCTGGCGGTCAGCGACGCGGGCTGGATCCAGACCTCGCGGCTGGCCGGGGCCTCCCGCTGGTTCGTCGCCCGCAACCATCTGCTGCCCGCGGTGACCGGCCAGGCGCTGGTCGCCATGGTCATGCTGCTGCCGCACGCGGTGTGGCACGAATCGACCCTGTCGTTCCTCGGCGTCGGGCTCTCCCCGGACCGGGCCAGCCTCGGCACGCTGCTCAGCGAGGCCCGCGGCGATGTACTGACCGGCGCGTGGTGGACGCTGGCGGTCCCCTCGGCGGCGCTCATCGTGACCGCGCTCGCGTTCGCGGCCGTCGGCACCCTGGTGCGCGAGCGCCACCGCCCACCGGTGGGGCAGGTCTGGTGAACAGGCTCGAAGGCTTGACGGTGGACATCGCGGTCCGGCGCCGCGGCACGGCGACGGTGCGGGTGCTCGACGGGGTGGATCTGGACGTGCCCGCCGGGCGGGTCACCGCGCTGGTCGGCGAATCGGGCTGCGGCAAGTCGCTGGTGGCCGCCGCGCTGAGCGGTCTGATACCGCCCGGGGCGCGGGTGTCCGGGCGAATAATACTGGGCGGCAACGATATCCGTCATGACGATGAGCCGGCCTGGCGGCTGCTGCGGGGCAGTCGGGTAGGAGTGGTGCCGCAGTCGGCAGCCACCTCGTTCACCCCGGTGCGCACGATCGGCGCCCAGCTCGGCGAGGTCTGCGAGCGGCTGGCCGCCGACCGGACACCCGCGCAGCTGTGCGTCGCCGTCGCGCTGCCCGTCGACGCGTTGCGCCGCTACCCGCACGAACTGTCCGGCGGCATGGCCCAGCGTGCCGCCATCGCGGCCGCTGTCGCGGGGCGCCCGGGCCTGCTGCTGGCCGACGAACCCACCTCGGCGCTGGACCCGGACAACGCGGCGGTCATCTGGCGACTGCTCGGGCAAGCAGCCGCCGAGGGCGCCGGCGTCCTGGTCATCACCCATGACATGCCGTCCCTGCTGCGCGCCGCCGTCCGCCCTGATGTCGCGGTGATGGCCAAGGGTGTTGTACAGCAACAGTTTCCGCTGGAAGAAGCGCTGGCCAGCGGTGATCCCCACACGCGGGCGCTGCTGCGGGCGGTGCCGGCATGAGCGTGCAGGCGGCGGGAGTGACGGTGTCGTTCGGGGGCGTGACCGTGCTGGATGGCGTCGACCTGGACGCGCCCGCGGGGACGATCACCGGGGTCACCGGGGCATCGGGCAGCGGCAAGACCACGCTGCTGCGGGTGCTGGCCGGTCTGCAGGTTCCGGACCGTGGGACGGTTCGTCACGGAGGATCGCCCCTCGCGCCGGCAGGGTCGATCGCACTGCTGGCCCAGCATCCCCGGCTGGTCTGCAACCCGCGCTGGACACTGCGCCGGATCATCGCCGAACCTGCCGCGATCCGCGGTGAACCGGACACCGCCGATGCCCTCGCCGAGCGGGTCGGCCTGGATCCGTCTCTGCTGCAACGCTATCCCGGGCAGGTCAGCGACGGGCAGTTGCAGCGGGCGTGCCTGGCCCGGGTGCTCGGGCAGTCCGCGAGCACGGTGCTCTGCGATGAACCGACCGCGATGCTGGACCCGATCGCCTCGGCGTCGGTGCTGAGGTTACTGCGCGAGATCGCGTCCGGCGGCGCCGTGGTGCTCGTGGTCAGCCACGACCCCGAACTGATCGCGGCGCTCGCCGACCGGCAGCTCAGCCTTTCGCGAGGGTGAACTGCACGACGTCGGTCTGGCGGAGACGGAAGGTCTGCGCGCAGCCGGTGAGGTACTTCATGTAGCGCTCGTAGACCTCTTCGGACTGGATGGCGATGGCCTCGTCCTTGTGCTGCTCGAGCGCCGCAGCCCAGATGTCGAGGGTCTTGGCGTAGTGCGGCTGCAGGGACTGCTCGCGGGTCAGGGTGAAATTGCCCTCCGCGGCCTTCTCCTTGACCATCTCGACCGACGGCAGGCGGCCGCCGGGGAAGATCTCGGTGATGATGAATTTGACGAAGCGGGCCAGCTCGAAAGTGACCGGGATGCCGTGCTCCTTGGCGTGCACCGGGTTGAACGCACAGATGGTGTGCAGCAGCATCACGCCGTCGTCGGGCAGCGCGTCATGGGCCATCTTGAAGAAGTCCGGGTAACGGTCGAAACCGAAATGCTCGAATGCCCCGATGGAGACGATCCGGTCGACCGGTTCGCTGAACTGCTCCCAGCCCTGCAGCACCACCCGACGGTCCCGGGAGCTGTCCATCTCGTCGAAGCTGCGCTGCACGTGGGCGGCCTGGTTCTTCGACAATGTCAGGCCGATGACGTTGACGTCGTATTTCTCCACCGCGCGGCGCATGGTGGCCCCCCAGCCGCAGCCGATGTCGAGCAGCGTCATGCCGGGTTGCAGTCCCAACTTGCCCAGCGCCAGGTCGATCTTGGCCAGCTGAGCCTCTTCCAGCGTCATGTCGTCACGCTCGAAGTACGCGCAACTGTAGGTCTGCGTCGGATCCAGGAACAGCTGGAAGAACTCGTCAGACAGGTCGTAGTGGGCCTGGACGTCCTCGAAGTGCGGCGTCAATTTGTTCGGCATGGCGGTCCCCCCTCTTGGTCGCATCGCGACACATCCTTAGGCATTCGAAACCACGGAACGTCCGGATTGGTCCGAATGCCCGCTTAGCCTTACCCAGATCGGCCGATTATGAAACTCGGGCACCAAACGGGGCCACGTCGAGCACCGATAAGGTGGTAGCCGTGACCCACTATGACGTCGTCGTACTCGGAGCTGGCCCCGGCGGATATGTGGCGGCCATTCGCGCTGCCCAACTCGGCCTGAACACCGCGATCGTCGAACCCAAGTACTGGGGCGGCGTCTGCCTGAACGTGGGCTGCATCCCCTCCAAGGCGCTCCTGCGTAACGCCGAACTCGCTCACATTTTCCACAAGGAAGCCAAGACCTTCGGCATCAGCGGGGAGGCCACCTTCGATTTCGGTGCCGCCTTCGACCGCAGCCGCAAGGTGGCCGACGGCCGCGTCGCCGGCGTGCACTTCCTGATGAAGAAGAACAAGATCACCGAGATTCACGGCTACGGCAAGTTCACCGACGCCAACACCATCGAGGTCGACCTCAACGAGGGCGGCACCGAGTCGGTCACCTTCGACAACGCGATCATCGCGACCGGGTCGTCCACCCGTCTGGTGCCCGGCACGTCACTGTCGGAGAACGTGGTCACCTACGAGAAGCAGATCATGTCGCGCGATCTGCCCGGCTCGATCATCATCGCCGGCGCCGGAGCCATCGGCATGGAGTTCGCCTACGTGCTGAAGAACTACGGCGTGGACGTCACCATCGTCGAGTTCCTGCCGCGCGCACTGCCCAACGAGGACGCCGAGGTCTCCAAGGAGATCGAAAAGCAGTACAAGAAGCTGGGCGTGAAGATCCTCACCGGCACCAAGGTCGAGACCATCGAGGATGACGGGTCCACGGTCACCGTGACGGTGTCCAAGGACGGCAAGTCCGAGGAGCTCAAAGCCGACAAGGTGATGCAGGCCATCGGATTTGCGCCCAACATCGAAGGCTTCGGGCTGGAGAACACCGGGGTGGCGCTCACCGAGCGCAAGGCCATCGACATCGATGACCACATGCGGACCAATGTGCCGCACATCTACGCCATCGGCGATGTGACCAGCAAGTTGCAGCTCGCCCACGTGGCCGAGGCGCAGGGCGTGGTGGCCGCCGAGACGATCGCCGGGGCCGAGACGCTGACCCTGGGCGACTACCGGATGATGCCGCGCGCCACCTTCTGCCAGCCGCAGGTCGCCAGCTTCGGCCTCACCGAGGAGCAGGCCAAAGACGAGGGTTACGACATCAAGGTCGCGAAGTTCCCGTTCACGGCCAACGGCAAGGCGCACGGACTGGCCGACCCGGTCGGCTTCGTGAAGCTGATCGCCGACACCAAGTACGGCGAACTGCTGGGCGGGCACCTCATCGGGCCCGACGTCTCCGAGCTGCTGCCCGAACTGACGCTGGCCCAGAAGTGGGATCTGACCGTCAACGAGCTGACCCGCAACGTGCATACCCACCCGACCCTGTCCGAGGCGCTGCAGGAAGCCATCCATGGCCTGGCCGGCCACATGATCAACTTCTGACGGGGGTTTGATGCCGACCCGGGCGGTGATCGTCGCCGCCATCGGTGGCCTGGTGATCGGGCACATGCTGTGGTTGCTGGCCATCACACTGGCGATCAACACCAGCGAGGTGAGCTTCTGGGTGCTCGTCACCTCGGCGGTGATCACCGTGCTGTCGGCAGCCGTCGCCTGGCTCGGCTGGCGTGCGTATCAGCGCAAAGATCAGGTGTGGACGGCGTTCCTGTGGTCGGTGCCGGTCGCCCCGATGTTGCTGACCCTCATCGTGCTGGGCGTCACCTACTTGTAGGACTCGCGCACTTTCGCGACGCTGCGTAGCGAATTGGGTCAGAATGGCCTGGTGGGCGACGGGGGACGCGGTGATTTGCTGGTCCAATGGTGGCGTCAGAGCGACGACTACCAGTGGCGGATAGATTTCCTGCGCAGCCGCGGCCTGCTGCCGATCCTGCGCGGGCTGATCGGTGGTCTCGGCGCCGTCATGGGTCTGCTCAGCGCACTGCATGCGGTCGCGCCGCCGGTCAATGACACCCCGCTGATCCGGATCGGCTGGGCGGTGGTGTCCGTCGGTTCGCTGGCCTGGTCCGCGCGCTGGTTGCTGCCGTGGCCGAGTGCACGCTCCTCGGCGGTGCTGGTGGTCTGCGTCGACATCCTGATGACGCTGTCGACGCTGCTGTTCGGCGACGCCAACCTGGCCATGTCGGGCATCCCGATCCTGTTGTGTGCCGGCGGCTATGTGGTGTTCTTCCATGGGCCGAAGCTGCACCTCGCGCACATCCTCTGGTGCACCGCGTCGGTCACCGGTATCGCGGTGTGGATGGTGCTGAGCACCCCCGGATATGGACCGCAGGTCGCGATATCGCGGGCGGTCATCGCGCTCGCGGTCACGGTGTGCATCCTGCCCGCGCTGCAGTTCGGGTTCTGGCTGTTGCAGGGTAGTTCGATCCAGTCGCTGGCCGATCCGCTGACCGAGCTGACCAACCGCCGGGGGCTCGCGGTGGCGGTGCAGCGGCTCAACGAACGTGCCGTGCGACGCTCAGATGTGTGCGCCCTGCTCATCGATGTGGACGACTTCAAATGGGTCAACGACAACCTCGGGCACGCGGCGGGTGATGAGGTGCTGATCCGCACCGCGCGCCGCATCCGCGACAGCGTGGGTCCCGATGCGGTGGTGGTGCGCTGGGGCGGTGAGGAATTCCTGGTGGTGGACCGGATTCCGGTGCGGCAGGCGGAGGTCGTCGCCGAGCGGGTGCGGGCGGCGGTCTCGGCGCACGCCGAACCTGCGGTCACCGTGAGCATCGGGGTGGCGAGCTCGGACCGGCCCGACACGGCACTCGACGGCGTGATCTCGGCCGCGGACCGGGCCATGTATGAGGCCAAGGCTCACGGCGGCGACCGCGTCGTTGTGGCCGGAGCGTCAGTCCGGGAAGTCCAGCGGGATGCGTAACGTCGCCATGGTCGCCGCGAGAGCGTCGTATTGTCCTGCGAGCGTGCAGAATTCAATGATCTGCGCGCGGTTGTAGAGCTTGGACAGGGCGGTCCAGGTCTCGGCCGACATGGACCGGGTGATGACGAACTCGTCGGTCGCGGTGATGAGGACCCGCTGATGCGGCGCCAGTCCCGGCGCGTCGGGGCCCTCGAAAATGGCGGCCTGCAGGTCCGCGTTCAGCCCGCGGCTGCGGGCCAGCCTGCGGTGCTGCTGCAGTTCGTATTCGCTGTTGCGCAGATGCCCGACCCGCAGGATCACCAGTTCGGCGTCCTTGCGGTCCAGCTTGCCCGCGTAGAGCAGGTACCCGGAGAGCGGCAGCCAGGCCAGGAACATGAGCCGGTGCTGACCCAGGATGTTCATCAGGTGGAACTTCGGGGCCCGGATCCGGCGCGCGCCGGCCTTGGCGATGGCCCAGTTGAGCGGGCCGAGTTCGCGGAACCCGCCGGGCGGGATCCTGGGGGTGACATCGGATTCGGTCATGTTGTCTGCTTCACCAGATATGGGGACACCGTGCTGCGGTGTTCGTCGAGGTCGAGGGCCTTGCCCAGGGCCGGGAACGCGCGCTGCGGGCAGTTGTCGCGTTCGCACACCCGGCAGCCGGCACCGATCGGTGTCGCGGTCGTAGCGTTTGGGCCACCGGACAGATCCAGCCCTTCCGAGTAGACCAGCCGGTGCGCATGTCGGAGTTCACAGCCCAGGCCGATCGCGAACGTCTTACCCGGCTGACCATAGCGCGACGCGCGGCGCTCGACGGTGCGCGCCACCCACATGTAATCGCGGCCGTCGGGCATCTGGGCGATCTGCACCAGGATTTTGCCGGGGTTGGCGAATGTCTCGTAGACGTTCCACAGCGGGCAGGTGCCCCCGGAGGACGAGAAGTGAAAACCGGTGGCGGACTGGCGTTTGGACATGTTCCCGGCGCGGTCGACCCGAACGAAGGACAGCGGCACCCCGCGCATGGACGGGCGCTGCAGGGTGGACAGCCGGTGCGCGATGGTCTCGTAGGACACCGCGTAGAACGCCGACAGCCGTTCGACGTCATAGCGGAAGTTCTCGGCCACATCATGGAACTGCCGGTAGGGCAGCACGGTGGCCGCGGCGACGTAGTTGGCCAGTCCCAGCCGGGCCAGGGTGCGCGACTCGTCGCTGGTGAACTTGCCCTCGTCGACCAGTTTGTCGATCAGGTCGCCGAATTCCAGGTAGCCCAGTTCGGCGGCCAGCTTGAAGACGTACTGACCGCTGGCCAGGTGCCCGCCGATCTCCAGCGTGCGGGTCGCGGGGTCGAAGCGGTGCAGCACCGGATCGCCGAGGTCGGTGCGGCGCACGATGCGCACCCCGTGCACCCGGGTCAGCCGGTCGGACAGTTCGCGGGTCAGTTCGGCGCGGTGCATCCGCATCCGGATGGTGAGGTCCTCGGCGGCGGTGTCGAGCTCGTGCAGGTAGTTCTGCCGCTGGTAGAAGTAGTCGCGCACCTCTTCGTGCGGCATGGTGATGGTGCCCGAACCCGCGCCGGACCCGGAGGTGAACCGGCCCTCGGAGACGGCGGCCAGCTGGGTGCTGGTCAGCCGGTAGCGCTGGTGCAGGCTGACCATCGCCCGGGCGAAGGCCGGGTGGGTGCTGACGATATCGGCGAGCTCGGCCGGGTCGACGGCGATGTCGAGGTCGCGGTCCAGGGTCACCTCGCGCAGCTCGGCCACCAGCCGGGTGTCGTCCTGGGAGGCGAAGAAGGTGGCGTCCACGCCGAAGACCTCGGTGATGCGCAGCAGCACGGCGACGGTCAGCGGGCGGACATCGTGTTCGATCTGGTTGAGGTAGCTCGGAGAGATGTCCAGCATCTGAGCCAGCGCGGCCTGACTGAAACCGCGCTCCCGGCGGAGCTGGCGCACCCGCGATCCGACGTAGGTCTTGGACACCCCAAACAGCCTAGTCAAGGCTGCAAAGGTTGGCTTTGCATTCTTCGCAGACCATATTGGAGTCCATGAGCTTGGCGAAGACCCTGATGCCTGTCCCGGACCCGCACCCCGACGTGTTCGATGTGCAGTGGCCGTTGCGGGTCGCCGATATCAATCGCGAAGGCCGGTTGAAGTTCGACGCCGCCACCCGGCACATCCAGGACATCGGGTCGGATCAGCTGCGCGAAATGGGCTACGAGGAAACACATCCGGCGTGGATCGTGCGGCGCACCATGATCGACCTGATCGAACCGATCGAGTTCAAGGACACCCTACGGCTGCGCCGCTGGTGCTCGGGGACGTCGAACCGGTGGTGCGAGATGCGGGTACGCATAGAAGGTCGGCGGGCCGGCCTCATGGAGTCCGAGGCGTTCTGGATCAACTTCAGCCAGGAGACGCAGGCCCCGTCGCGGATCTCCGACGACTTCCTGGCCGGGCTGCGGCGCACCACGGATGTGGACCGGTTGCGCTGGAAGTCCTATCTCAAGGCCGGGCCCCGCGAGACCGCGGCGGCAGTGCGCAGGTATCCGGTCCGGGTCAGCGATATCGACCTGTTCGACCACATGAACAACTCGGTCTACTGGAGCGTGATCGAGGAGTACCTGCACGAGGCGCCCGAACTGCTGCAGGCACCGCTGCGGGTGACCATCGAACACGACTCCGCGGTCGCGCTCGGCGACGACCTGGAGATCGTCTCGCACGGGTATCCGGCCGGCTCGACCGACAAGTTCGGCCCGGAGCTTCAAGATCGCACTGTTACAACGCTCACATATGCCGTCGGTGACGAGACCAAAGCGGTCGCATCCCTGTTCCCGCTGTGACCCGGCGAGTTTTAACAGTACGGGCGTACTGACCAGCAGAAACCACTTACCGGCCGGTAGCTTCTGAACCGGTAAAGCAAGGCACTGCATTAACAACCTTCGCAACATCCCCGCGGCAGTTGGACAAAATTGGCAACTGAAACGGGTGGACCTGCGGTAATGCGGTAGGGCATCCTCGGTATAGCAACGCAGCGAAGTCACTGCAGCGTTAACAAATACTGATAGGAGCGCCCATGTCCACCGTTGGCACGCCGAAGAGCCCGGAACAGATCCAGCACGACTGGAACACCAACCCCCGCTGGAAGGGCATCGAGCGCACCTACTCCGCCGAAGACGTCGTCGCCCTGCAGGGGCACGTCGTCGAGGAGAGCACGCTGGCCCGCCGCGGTGCCGAGGTGCTGTGGGATCAGCTGCACACCATGGACTACGTCAACTCGCTGGGCGCGCTGACCGGCAACCAGGCCGTGCAGCAGGTGCGCGCGGGTCTGAAGGCCATCTACCTGTCCGGTTGGCAGGTCGCCGGTGACGCCAACCTCTCCGGCCACACCTACCCCGACCAGAGCCTGTACCCGGCCAACTCGGTGCCGCAGGTCATCCGCCGCATCAACAACGCGCTGCTGCGCGCCGACCAGATAGCCAAGGTCGAGGGTGACACCTCGGTGGAGAACTGGCTGGCCCCGATCGTCGCCGACGGTGAGGCCGGTTTCGGCGGCGCGCTCAACGTCTACGAGCTGCAGAAGGCCATGATCGCCGCCGGTGTCGCCGGTTCGCACTGGGAGGACCAGCTGGCCTCGGAGAAGAAGTGCGGCCACCTCGGTGGCAAGGTGCTGATCCCGACCCAGCAGCACATCCGCACCCTGACCTCGGCCCGTCTGGCCGCCGATGTCGCCGATGTGCCGACCCTGGTCATCGCACGCACCGACGCCGAAGCCGCCACCCTGATCACCTCCGACGTCGACGAGCGCGATCAGCCGTTCATCACCGGCGACCGGACCAAGGAAGGCTTCTACCACGTCAAGAACGGTGTGGAGCCCTGCATCGCCCGCGCCAAGGCCTATGCGCCGTACTCGGATCTGATCTGGATGGAGACCGGCACCCCGGACCTGGAGCTGGCCAAGAAGTTCGCCGAGGCCGTCAAGGCGGACTTCCCCGACCAGATGCTGGCCTACAACTGCAGCCCGTCGTTCAACTGGAAGCAGCACCTGGACGACTCGACCATCGCCAAGTTCCAGAACGAGCTGGGCGCCATGGGCTTCAAGTTCCAGTTCATCACGCTGGCCGGCTTCCACGCCCTGAACTACTCGATGTTCGATCTGGCCCACGGCTACGCCCGCAACCAGATGAGCGCCTACGTCGAGCTGCAGGAGCGCGAGTTCGCCGCCGAGGAGCGCGGTTACACCGCCACCAAGCACCAGCGCGAGGTCGGCGCCGGCTACTTCGACCGGATCGCCACCACCGTGGATCCGACCAGCTCGACCACCGCACTCGCGGGTTCGACCGAAGAGGGTCAGTTCCACTAACAACCAGAGTTGATAGCGTCAGGCCTCGTCCGTGCATACGGGCGGGGCCTGACGGCTGTCCGGAGTCCAAGGGAGTGGCAGTGAGTATCGAACGAGTCGGCGTCATCGGCGCCGGACAGATGGGCGGCGGCATCGCCGAGGTGTGCGCGAAGGCCGGGGCGCAGGTCCTGGTGTTCGAACCGACCGACGACCTGATCACGGCGGGCAGCAAGCGCATCACCGCGTCCCTGGATCGCGCGGCGGCCAAGGGCAAGCTCAGCGAGGCCGACCGTGATGCGGCGCTGGCCCGGCTGACATTCACCACCAGCCTGACCGACATGGCCGACCGTCAGCTCACCATCGAGGCGATCGTGGAGGACGACACCGTCAAGGCGAAGGTCTTCGCCGAACTCGACCGTGTCATCGAGGACCCGGACGCCGTGCTGGCGTCGAACACGTCGAGCATCCCGATCATGCGGATCGCGGCGGCCACCCAGCGCCCGGAGCGGGTGCTCGGGCTGCATTTCTTCAACCCGGTTCCGGTGCTGCCGCTGGTGGAGCTCATCTCCACCCTGGTCACCGCGGAGGGGGCGCTCGCGCGCACCGAGGATTTTGCGGCCAACGCGCTGGGCAAGCAGGTGGTGCGCTGCTCGGACCGGTCCGGCTTTGTCGTCAACGCGCTGCTGGTGCCCTACCTGCTCTCGGCGGTCCGGATGGTCGAGGCCGGCTTCGCCACCGTGGAGGACGTGGACAAGGCCGTGGTGGGCGGACTGTCCCATCCGATGGGGCCGCTGCGGTTGTCGGATCTGGTCGGGCTCGACACGCTCAAGCTGATCGCCGACAAGATGTACGAGGAGTTCAAGGAGCCGCTGTACGGCCCGCCGCCGCTGCTGCTGCGCATGGTCGAAGCGGGGCAACTCGGTAAGAAATCGGGTCAGGGCTTCTACTCGTACTGAGCCTGACGGGTAGAGTCAGGCGATGCGGTGTGGGGGCACCCGAATCTGGGTACTCGTCCGCAGTTATTCAAGACGATCACAGAGGGTTGTTTCCGAATGTCAAAAGTTGAGTCCGAGCTGGAACCGTACTACGAAGAGTCGCAGTCGATCTACGACATCTCCAACGACTTCTTCGCCCTGTTCCTCGGACCCACCATGGGCTACACGTGCGGGTACTACGAGCGCGAGGACATGAACCTCGAGGAGTCCCAGAACGCGAAGTTCGATCTGGCACTCGGCAAGCTGGGTCTCGAGCCGGGAATGACGCTGCTCGACATCGGCTGCGGTTGGGGTGGCGCGCTGGAGCGGGCCGTCGAGAAGTTCGATGTGAACGTCATCGGCATCACGCTGAGCAAGGCCCAGTCCGAATGGGCCCGCGCGCGGCTGGCGAAGCTCGACACGAAACGGTCCATCGAGATCCGGCTGCAGGGCTGGGAAGAGTTCGACGAGCCCGTCGACCGCATCGTGTCGATCGGCGCCTTCGAGGCCTTCAAGGCCGAGCGCTACCCGGTGTTCTTCGAGCGGGCCTACAGCATCCTGCCCGAGGGCGGCACCATGCTGTTGCACACGATCCTGGCGCACACCCAGGAGTTCTTCCGCACGAACGGCATCAAGGTCACGCTCAGCGACCTCAAATTCATGCGGTTCATCGGCAAGGAGATCTTCCCCGGCGGACAGCTGCCCGCCGTCGAGGACATCCAGAAGCTGGCCACCGACACCGGGTTCGACCTGCAGCGCATCCACCTGCTGCAGCCGCACTACGCGCGCACGCTGGACATGTGGGCGGCGAACCTCGAAGCCGCCAAGGACGAGGCCATCGCCATGCAGGGGCAGGAAGTGTACGACCGGTACATGAAGTACCTGACCGGTTGCGCCGACTTCTTCCGCCGCGGCATCACCAACATCGGACAGTTCACGCTGGTCAAGCCCTAGTCGGCCGGGCGGCGCTGCTAGGCCTTCTTGAGCCGCTTCTTCTCCGCCTCGACGTCGAAATCGGCTGGGGGCCACTGCAGGTCGAGGCTCTTCAGGGCCTCGATCATCAGCTCCAGCACCGCAAGCCGACTGTACCACTTACGGTTGCAGGGCACGATGTGCCACGGGGCGTAGTCGGTGGAGGTCTTGTCCAGCATGGCCTGATAGGCCTCCTGGTAGAGCGGCCATTTCAGCCGTTCGTCGATATCGGCCGGGTTGTACTTCCAGTACTTGTCGGGACGGTCCAGGCGCGCCGCGAGGCGCTTCTTCTGCTCGTCCAGTGAGACGAACATCGCGACCTTGACGATGGTGGTCCCGGCGTCGACCAGTTCCTGCTCGAAGGCGTTGATCTCGTCGTAGCGCGGGCCCCAGACGTCCGGCGGCACCAGATTGTGCACGCGCACGATCAGCACGTCCTCGTAGTGCGAGCGGTCGAACACGCCGATGTGCCCGGCGGCGGGCAGCGCCTTGTTGATGCGCCACAGGTAGTGGTGCGACAGCTCCTCGGGGGTGGGCTTGCCGAAGCTGTGGTACTGGATGCCCTGCGGATTGCTCGCTCCGACAACATGTTTGACGATACCGCCCTTGCCCGCGGTGTCCATGCCCTGCAAGACGAGCAACACCGAACGGTGGTCGCCGCTGCGGCTGTTGGCGTAGAGCATCTCCTGCAGACCGGCGAAGCGTTCGGTGCGCTCGGCGTGCAGCGCCGGCGCGTCCGATTTGGAGCCGGTGAATCCGGGGGTGGCGTCGGCGTCGATCTCGGACACCAGGGCGCCGGGCTTGAACCGCAGATGGGTGTGGGGCTCGTGGCTCCACAGCTTCGACAGTTCCGAGGTGTTGTCTGCGCTCACAACTCGTTAGTCAAGCAGGTGTCTGGGCAGATCGGGGGATGGATGATCCTGTGAGTTGAACTTCTCCAGCGATCCGCCGACCTCGACGATGCCGCACAGCGAGCTCCACGACAGCATCGTCAGATAGTCGATGAGGTCATCGGTGGACATCCGCGGATTGGACATCCAGGAGTGGGTGGCCAACTGCACGCCGCCGACGATCATGAACGCCCACGGCTCGACTCCGGAGGTGTCCATCTTCTCCGCTTGCATGCGCCGGCGCAGCATGACCGCGAGCATGCGGGCGATGATCTGCTCGGAGTCGTTGATGGCCTTGGTGCGGCTCGACGAGCTGTTGGACATGACGAAGCGGTATGGCTCGGGCTCGGAGGCAACCGTGTCCACATAGACCCGGATGACTTCGCGCACCAGGGTGTATCCGTCGAGGTTCGAGGACAGTGCCGCGGCCATGTTGGGAATCAGCGTGACCTGGGCGAACCGCATCATCACGGCCGTGGTCAGATCGTTCTTGTCCACGAAGTAGCGGTAGAGCACCGTCTTGGACACGCCGATCTCGGCGGCGATCTCGTCCATGCTGACGTTTGCGCCGCGTTGCCGGATAGCCTCCAGCGTGCCGTCCACCAGCTCGTTGCGTCGTTCGACTTTGTGCTGGTGCCAGCGTCGTTTACGGCCGTCGGTCTTCACCGCCGCCGCGCTCTGCTGTGCCACAGTCGTGAGATTCCATTCACTAGGTCGCCTCGATACTACGGTGGACGAGCCGCTCGCGCGGTAGCGGATGATGGGGGAGTGGTACACACGAGTTTCGCGGAGTCGCTGGCCGGTGCCGACTCGGAGGCAGACCGGGAACGGCTGCGCGGGTTACGGCGGATGAAGGTCGTCGCGCTGAGCTTCCTGCTCGGTGCGACGGTGATCTTTCTGGTCTGCACCTGGCTCCAATCCCGGGGCGCCGCACCATGGGTGGGTTATGTGCGGGCCGCCGCCGAGGCGGGCATGATCGGTGCGCTGGCCGACTGGTTCGCCGTGACCGCGCTGTTCAAGCATCCACTCGGTATCCCGATTCCGCACACCGCGATCATCAAACGCAAGAAGGATCAGCTGGGCGAAGGTCTGGGCGCCTTCGTGCGGGAGAACTTCATGTCACCCGAGGTGGTCGCGACCAAGCTGCGCGATGCCGAGGTGGCCGGCCGGACGGGCAAATGGCTGGCCGATCGGCGCAACGCCGAGCGGGTGGCCGCCGAGGTGTCCACCGTGCTGCGCGTGCTCATCGAGATGCTGCGCGACGAAGACGTGCAGCAGGTGCTGGACCGGATGATCGTCAAGCGCATCGCCGAACCGCAGTGGGGGCCGCCGATCGGACGGGTGCTCTCCAGCCTGCTCGAGGAGAACCGGCAGGAGGCGCTGCTCCAGCTGCTGGCGGACCGCGCCTTCCAGTGGTCACTGAATTCCGGCGAGGTGATCGAGCGGGTGATCGAGCGCGACTCCCCGACCTGGTCACCACGCTGGGTGGATCACCTGGTCGGCGACCGGATCCACCGGGAGTTGATGGACTTCACCGACAAGGTGCGCCGCGACCCGAACCACGAACTGCGCCGCTCTGCCACCAAGTTCCTGTTCGAGTTCGCCGACGATCTGCAGAACGACGGTGCCACGATCCAGCGCGCCGAGAACGTCAAGGAACAGATCATGGCGCGTGACGAGGTGGCGCGGGCGGCCGAGACGGCGTGGGCCGCGGCCAAGCGGATCGTGCTCGAATCCGTCGACGATCCGTCCTCGACCTTGCGCACCCGGGTGGCCGACACCGTGGTGCGGATCGGTGAGTCGCTGTGCAACGACCAGGAGATGCGCGACAAGGTCGACAACTGGATCGTGCGGGCCGCACAGCACCTCGTCGAGCAGTATGGGACGGAGATCACAGCGATCATCACCGAGACCATCGAGCGCTGGGATGCCGATGAGGCGAGCCGCCGGATCGAGCTCCATGTGGGTCGTGACCTGCAGTTCATCCGGATCAACGGCACAGTGGTCGGGTCCCTGGCCGGTCTGGTGATCTACACGGTGGCGCAGCTACTTTTCTGAAGTGCTAGCAGAGTGCTTGCAATAGTTAGCACTCGTGCCTACCGTGGACTCCGTCAGCCAATAACCGACGGATCGGGGGTTCATCATGACGCAGGACGAAAATCTTGCCGTTGTGGTGAGCAACGCCGCGCACGACATCGGCGGCTACATCCGGGCTCAACGCGAGGCTGCGCAGGTGTCAGTGCGCCAACTCGCCGAGAAGGCCGGGGTCAGCAATCCCTACCTCAGCCAGATCGAGCGTGGGCTCCGTAAACCGTCGGCTGATGTGCTCAGCCAGATCGCCAAGGCATTGCGTGTCTCCGCCGAGGTGCTCTACGTCCAAGCCGGGATGCTCGAACCCAGTGAGGGCAGCAAGGTGCGTGACGCGATCGTCACCGACACCGCGATCACCGAGCGGCAGAAGCAGGTGCTGCTCGACATCTACACCTCGTTCTGTCAGCAGAACGAGGCTGAGGCCGAAATCGATGCTGCAGCAGTCGAATCCGATACAGATTCCGAACCCGAACAACCCGCTGCACAACCGACCACCATCTGAGAGGAAGAACCATGAGCGAGAAGACCCAGGCAAGCGTCGAAGACCTCAAGGCTCCGTTGCTGGCGGCTGTCGGCGCTGCCGATCTGGCCCTGGCCAAGGTCAACGAGATCGTCGAGACCCTGCGTGACCGCGCCGACGAAGCCCGCACCGACAGCAAGACCCGCGTCGAAGAGGGCCGCGCCCGCCTGACCAAGCTGCAGGAGGATCTGCCCACCCAGTTCGACGAGCTGCGCGACAAGCTGACCCCCGAAGAGCTGCGCAAGGTTGCCGAGAAGTACGCCGACGAGGCGACCAGCCAGTACAACAAGCTCGTCGAGCGCGGCGAGGCCGCCCTGGAGCGCCTGCGCAACCAGCCGGCCCTCGAAGAGGCCGCCTCGCGCGTCGAAGAGGTCACCGATCAGGCCGTCGAGCTGACCCAGGATGCGCTGGGCACCGTCGCCAGCCAGACCCGCGCGGTCGGCGAGCGCGCCGCCAAGCTGGTCGGCGTGGAACTGCCGAAGAAGGTCGAGAAGGCCACTCCGGCAACCCCGGCCAAGAAGGCTCCGGCCAAGAAGGCCGCCGCCACCCCCGCCGCCAAGAAGGCCGCCCCGGCCAAGAAGGCGGCTCCGGCCAAGAAGGTCACCCAGAAGTAGGTTCGCGAACCGGATGGCACCCGCATAGGCTGCAGGCGTGATGCTTGCAAACCTGGCGGGTGCCATTCTGCTTGTGCTGGTCGGGATCGTCGTCCTGGTCGGCGTGTACTCGTTCGTGCACGCCGCGATGCAACGGCCCGACGCGTACACCGCCGCCGGAAAGCTCACCAAGCCGGTCTGGTTGCTGATCCTGGGCGGCGGCGTGCTGCTGGCGCTGCTGCTGCGCGACGCGTTCGGCGCCGCGATCTGTGCCTGCGCGACGGGTGTCTACCTGGTCGATGTGCGGCCCAAGATCCTGGAGATCCAGGGAAAGTCGCGCTGACCCGATGCGCGTCATCGGTGCCGCGCTGTGCGCGGCAGGTCTGCTGCTGAGTACACCGGTGGCTCATGCCGAGCCCGCCGGCGCCTATATCGACCACACCTCATGGGTGCAGTGGGGCGACCTGAAGAGCCTGCGGGTCTATCCGACGCCGGCCGGCCGCGCCCAGGCCGCCACTCCGGGCACCCAGCCCCAGCAGAATCAGGCCTGGGCCGAGGTGCTGGCCATCTCCCCGGAAGCCGATATCCCGGGAATGCAAGCACAATTCAACTGCCACTGGCAGTTCGCCGAGTTCATCGAACCCGGTAAGACCAGCTGGAATCTGGAGCCGTGGCGGCCCGAGGTCACCGACGCCGAACTGGTGGCCGCCGGCTGCAACCCCGGCGGCACCGAAGAACCCTTCTAGAGCCCTGCGAAGCAGGGATCCGAGTTCTGCCCGGTGCTGGCCGGCATCGTCGCGTTGCGGGTGAAGAACTTGGCGACCACCCCGGAATCGGTGACCTCCACGCTGTCGGCCTTGATGCCCAGCGGGTAGTTCTCCGTCATCTGCTTCAGGAACGCGTCCAGCGCAGGCTGCACGGACTCGCGTGGCAGCACGAAGCCCAGGCCCGTCAGGGCCTCCACCGTCAGCGTCAGCTCGTTGTTCCGCACTTCCGGCTTGGCGACGATGCTGCCGAGCATGCCCTGCAGTTCGATGGTGCCGTCGCTGGGATTGGTCGTCACACCGTTGACGAAGCTGCCGATCAGCGGGATGGCGTTCTGGATGGTCCGCTTGATGCCGTCGGCCGACCAGGTGATCTTGGCGTCCAGCGCGCCGACGGTGCCGGGTGCGGCCGGGTTGTTGGTCACCTGGACGTCGTTGATGACGATCTCGGCCTTCATCCCCTCGGCCTCACGGATGCGTTCGCCGCCGGTGGTCACGGTGATGTTGTTGTAGTTGTCGCTCAGATACTGCAGCACGATCGGGCGGGGGCCGAAGGACACGTCGACGGTGTCCTGCACCACGCAGGAGGTCACCCGGGTCACCGTCGAGTCGGCGATCCGCCGGGCCACCAGTTCGGTGCCGACGATGCCGGCCACGGCCAGCGCCAGCACGATGACCACCACCAGCACGATCGACAGCGGATCGCGGAACAGCCGCTGAAGCCGGCTCTTCGGCTGCGCTTCCGGCGTTGCCTCCTGGTCGTGCAGCGGCGGTGGCTGCGGCACGGGTGGGGGCGGCGGCACCTCATCGGCAGGGCGGGCCCAGGGATCGGTCACGCCGTCGATTGTGCCCTAGCGAAATGAGCGCGGTTACGCAGCACCGCGATCGTCTCGCGGGCCTTCGCCGCGGCATCCAGGTCGATATCGGTCACCAGAAGCTGTTCGTCGGCGTCCGCGGCGGCGATGACCTGGCCGGTTGCCGAGGCGACGAGACTGCCCCCGACGCCCGTCGGGCCGATCGCGGCGACCTCGTCACCGGGGTAGGCCTGATCGACGGCGGCCACGACGCCGGTGGTGTCGATCGCTCGGGCCCGGGCCAGCAACGTCCACTGGTCGAGCTTGCCGGGGCCGGTGCCCCACGAGGCGTGCACCGTGATCAGCTGGGCACCGCGATCAGCCAGTTCGGCATACAGCTCGGGGAAGCGGACGTCGTAGCAGAGCGTCAGCCCCACCCGCACGCCACCGACATCGATCACGGTCGGCTGGTGTCCGGGCGCGACGGTCTTGGACTCGGAGAACCCGTACGCGTCGTAGAGGTGGATCTTGTCGTAGTGCGCGTCGGCGGTGGGTCCGGAGGCGATCAGTGTGTTGGTCACCCGGCCGTCGCCCGACGGGCAGAACATGCCCGCCACGATGGTGATGCCGGTGCGCTGCGCAACGGAGCGGACCCCGTCGGCCCAGCGGCCGTCGCGGGGTTCGGCGACCGGGGCCAGCGGCACCCCGAACCGGCACATGGTCGCCTCGGGGAACAGCACCAGCGAGGCGCCGGCGTCGGCGGCCTCACGGCTGTATCGGTCGACGAGGTCCAGGTTCGCCGCAGGGTCGGTGCCGGACCGGATCTGAGCCAGGGCAATCCGCATGTGGCCAGCCTAGGTCGACGGTGACACTGCCGCCCAGGGCACGGTCAGCACCCCGTCACGCAGCCGCCGGCGCGGTGGGGCGACCGGGAAGCCGTCGGCGCGGAGCTGCTCCAGCATCGCCCGCCAGCGCACCCGCGGCCCGAACACCCCGTGCCCGGCCGCGGCCGCCCAGGCCCGGTCCGCGGCCAGCAGCAGGGCGTGGATCGGCTGGCCCTCGACGTTGTGGTGGATCAGCACCTTCGGCAGCCGCTCGGCCAGTTCCGAGGGCTGTTCGATGGCGAACGGATCGCAGGCCAGCGTCAGGCTGACCGGGCCGTCGACGTCCAACAACACCCAGCAGCACAGCCGGCCCAGCTCGTCACAGGTCCCGTCGACCAACAGCCCGCCCGGGGCCAGCCGCGCGCACAGCTGCGCCCACGCGGCGTCCACATCGGTGACCGGGTACTGGCGCAGCACGTTGAACGCCCGCACCAGCACCGGAGACAGCCCGGCCAGTTCGAAACCGCCGAGGGCGAACTCAACCCCATCGGTGGCGGCCTGTTGCGCGGTGCGGACCCGTTCCGGGTGGATCTCCAGTCCGACCACCCGCACGTCCGGGCGCACCGTCTGCAACCGCGACGCCAGTTCCAGGGTCGTGACGGGCAGCGCGCCGTAACCCAGATCGACGACCAGTGGATCGGCGGCCGTCAGCAGCGCCGCGCGTACCTGCGGGGAATGCACCAGCCAGCGGTCGCTGCGGCGCAACCGGTTGTAGCCGGTGGTGCCGCGCGTCGCGTGGCCCAGCGGTTTCTTCAGACGTGCTCGGTGATCCATTGCGAGGTGAACTGTTCTTCCAGCCGGACCATCTCCGCAAGTTGGCCGCCGATGAAGCCTTCGACCTTGCCGCCCAGCAGCGGGATCCGCACCTGCACGGTGGCGTGCACGTCCACCCGGGCGCCGGTCTCGATGCTGCTCATCTCCGCGGTGCCGGTGACGCTGACCGGAGCGCCGGGCACCACACCCTTGATGGTGCCGGTGGCCCGGCCGTCGCGGACCGGGGTCCACGTTTCGGTGCGCACCAGGGTGAGGTCACCGGAGTGCAACTGCGTCACGAACCCGGGCAGCCGGTGGAAACCGACCGTCTGGGTGGTGGCGATGCTGAGGCCGCCGTCGTCGCCGATGGTCAGCGCGTCCAGGGTGGCGACATCGCAGCCGGACTTCGCCAGCCGCTCGAGCCAGTACGCCTCGTCGGCGAACGCCCCGTGCACCTGCGCCACGCCGCACCCGTACTCGGCCGCCATGTCATAGGAACGCGGCATGCCGGTCACGCTACCGTTAGCGCCCGTGGCCGGAACGAATTTCGCGGGCGCGGCGGTCGCCGCGAACGTACCGCTCGTTCAGCGGACGACTTTGCGCGTCGGCCCGGTCGCGCAACGGCTGATCACCTGCGACACCACCGACCGACTGATCGCCGTGCTGTCGGCGCTGCCGGTGGCCGATGACGTGCTGGTGCTGGCCGGCGGCTCCAATGTGGTGCTGGCCGACGATCTGACGGGATTGACCGTCGTCGCGGTCGCCAACACCGCGATCACCGTCGACGGCGCCGTCCTGCGTGCCGAGGCGGGAGCCTCCTGGGATGACGTCGTGGTGGCCGCCCTGGCCCACGGTCTCGGCGGGCTGGAATGCCTGTCCGGGATCCCGGGCTCGGCCGGTGCCACCCCGATCCAGAACGTCGGCGCCTACGGGGCCGAGGTCGCCGACACCATCTCCCGGGTCAGGCTGCTGGACCGCGGCACCGGCACCGACGAATGGGTCGGGCCGGACCGGCTGGGATTCGGTTACCGGCACAGCGTGCTCAAGTATCAGTCCGAGAGCATCGTGCTGGAGGTCGAGTTCACCCTGGACCCCACGGGCCGGAGCGCACCGCTGCGCTACGGCGAACTCGCCACCACGCTGGGCGCGCGGCCGGGGGAGACGGCCGACCCGATGCGGGTACGCGACGCCGTGCTGGCGCTGCGCGGCGCCAAGGGGATGGTGCTCGACGCCGTCGATCACGACACCTGGAGCGTCGGCTCCTTCTTCACCAACCCGGTGGTGACCGCCGAGGTCTTCGAGCGACTGCGCGACGACGTCGGCGCCGCGGTCCCGCACTATCCCGCGCCCGACGGGGTGAAACTGGCCGCCGGATGGCTGGTCGAGCGGTCCGGTTTCGGCAAGGGGTATCCCGGGCCCGACGCATCCGCCCGGTTGTCCACCAAACATGCGCTGGCGCTGACCAATCGCGGCACCGCCTGCACTGCGGACCTGATCGCCCTGGCCAGGACGGTGCGCGACGGCGTATTCAGCCGTTTCGGGATCGAACTCACACCCGAGCCGGTACTGATCGGGTGCGCACTCTAGGTACGCTGGGTCCACGTGAGACCTACCGGTGGAAGTGAAGACGCCCAGCTGAGTCGGCGTCGTGCGCTCACCATCCTGGGCCTCGGCGGCGCGGGCTTCCTGGCTGCCTGCTCGAGCACCTCGGGATCGGGCACCAGCGCGCCGGAGCCGACCGAGGAAGCCTCGGCGCCGACCATCACCCTGAACCCGGACGATGCGTCCACCGATGTGGTGCCGACGGCCTTGGCCGGCGTCAAGGTCAGCGACGGCTGGTTCCAGCGCATCTCGCTGACCAACGCCGCAGGGCAGCCGGTCGACGGGAAGCTCAATCGCGACCGCACCGAGTTCACCGTCACCGAGCCGCTCGGTTACGGCGGCGACTACACCTGGGCCGGGTCGGTGGTGGGCCGCGACGGCAAGGCCATCCCCGTCACGGGCGGGTTCAGTACCGTCAACCCGCAGACCACCGTCAGCGGTGTGTTTCAGCTCGCCGACCATCAGACCGTCGGGGTGGCCGCGCCGATCATCCTGCAGTTCGACGCCTCGATCGCCGACAGTGACCGCGCAGAGGTGGAAAAGGCGCTGAAGGTGACCACCACCCCGGAGGTCGAGGGCAGCTGGGCCTGGCTGCCCGACGAGGTCGGTGGCTCCCGCGTGCACTGGCGCACCAAGGACTACTACCCGACCGGCACCACCGTGCACGTCGACGCGAATCTCTACGGGGTGTCTTTCGGCGAGGACGCCTACGGCGCCGCCGATTCCACCCTGGACTTCACCATCGGCCGGCGCCAGGTGGTCAAGGCCGAGGCCTCGTCACACCAGATCGAGGTGATCACCGATGCCGGCGTCATCATGACGCTGCCCTGCAGCTACGGCGAGGGCGATCTGGACCGCAATGTCACCCGCAGCGGCGTGCACGTGGTCACCGAGAAGTACGAGGACTTCTACATGACCAATCCCGCCGCCGGCTACGCCAACGTCCGGGAGCGGTTTGCGGTGCGGATCTCCAACAACGGCGAGTTCATCCACGCCAACCCGAACAGTGCCGGCGCCCAGGGCAACAGCAATGTGACCAACGGCTGCATCAACCTGTCGACCGAGGACGCCGAGCAGTACTTCAACACCGCGATGTACGGCGACCCCGTGGAGGTCACCGGCACCCGGATCCAGCTGTCCTACGCCGACGGCGACATCTGGGACTGGGCCGTGCCGTGGAGCGAGTGGAAGTCCATGTCGGCGCTCAGCAGCGACGCACCGCCGACGGGAATCCCCGACACCGCGCCGGTCACCCCCAGCGATGCGCCGACGCTGTCGGGAACGCCCACCACGACGCCGAGCGCTACGCCCGGCGGTTGACCCGGGAGCCGGTCGCGCCGGTGACCTGATCGCGCGGCCGCACCACGATGAGGTCCAGGTCGACGTGCGCCGGGCGGCTCGCGACGAAACCGATGACCTCGGCGATGTCCTCGGCCACCAGCGGATCCACCCCGGCGTACACCTTCTCGGCGCGCTCGGCGTCACCGTCGAACCGGTTCAGTGAGAACTCGGTCTTCACCATTCCCGGGGCGACCTCGGTGAGCCGCACCGGCTTTCCGAACAGCTCGCTGCGCAGCGTGCGGTGCAGGACGCCCTGGGCATGCTTGGCGGTGGTGTAGCCCGAACCGTTGTCGTAGGTCTCCAGGGCGGCGATCGAGGTGACGGTGACGATGAGCCCGTCGCCGGAGTCGATCAGCTTGGGCAGCAGCGCTTTCGTCACGTGCAGGGTGCCCAGCACGTTGGACTCCCACATCCAGCGCCAGTTCTCGATGTCGGCGTCGGCCACCGACTCCAGCCCGCGGGCGCCGCCGGCGTTGTTGACGAGCACATCCACCCGGTCCAGGCGCTGCGCCAGCGCCGCCACGGCATCCGGGTCAGTGACGTCCGCCACAATCGCGGTGCCGTCGATCTCGGCGGCCAGCGCCTCGATGGGGCCAGGTCGGCGTGCCACACAGATCACGTGAAATCCCTGTGCGGCAAGAGTTTTCGCGGTTGCTTCACCGATTCCGGCACTGGCTCCGGTGACTACCGCGACGCGGCGCTGATCTGTTGAGGTCGTCATGGTGACAACCCTAAGCCTGCGCATCTGTCCTTCGCGCGAGTGCTGATAGTCGTGCTAAGTTGACGACGTGTTCTTGATCAGTCAGGCGAGTGTTCTCGCCGCGCGGTGTGCGTGTTGTTGTTGCGCACCCGCCGCGCCCTGCTGACCCCGAGGACCATTTCGTCCCGCTGAGTCGCCGGTGTGGCAGAAGCCCACCCCACCCCCGACTCAGACCAGAGGACCCCATCGTGAGCACCGCCACCGCCACCACCGTTCGCCAGACGCCCGCCGCGCACGCCAAACGTGCTCTTATGGCCCGTCACCACATCGTCGCGCCGTCGCTGAAGGTGGCCGATGCGGCCGCCGCATCGGTGTTCGGGGCTGCCCGCCAGCGCGGTCCGATCGCCCGCGACGCCATCGCCCGTGTCACCGGACTGAGCATCGCCACGGTGAACCGCCAGGTCACCGCCCTGCTCGACGCCGGGGTGCTGCGCGAGCGCGCAGACCTCGCGGTGTCCGGCGCGATCGGCCGCCCCCGCGTCCCGGTCGAGGTCAACCATGAGCCATTCCTGACCCTGGGCCTGCACATCGGTGCCAAGACCACCAGCATCGTGGCCACCGATCTGTTCGGTCGCACCCTCGACGTCGTCGAGACCCCGACGCCGCGCGGTGCGCAGAACGCCGCGCTGGCCTCGCTGGCCGGCAGCGCCCGTCGCTACCTGAGCCGCTGGCACCGCCGCCGCCCGCTGTGGGTGGGCGTTGCCGCCGGTGGCGTCGTGGACAGCACCTCCGGATACCTGGACCACGCCCGGCTGGGCTGGACGGAAGCGCCGGTCGGCCCGGTGCTGGCCGAGACGCTGGGACTGCCCGTGTCGGTCGCCTCGCACGTCGACGCCATGGCCGGCGCCGAACTGCTGCTCGGGGTGCGTCGTCCCAATGCGCAGGTTGGCACCAGCCTCTATGTCTACGCCCGTGAGACCGTCGGCTACGCGCTGTCCATCGGTGGCCGGGTGCACTCACCGTCCAGCGGCCCGGGCACCATCGCCGCACTCCCGGTGAGCTCCGAATTGCTGGGCGGCACAGGGAAACTGGAGTCGACCGTCAGTGATGAAGCGGTGCTGAACGCGGCCCGCGCCCAGCGCATCGTGCCGTCCGAGGGCCCCGCGTCGACGCTGCCCGCGGTGCTGCGCGCCGCCCGTGGCGGCCACGAGGGCGCCCGCGCGCTGCTGGCCGAGCGGGCCAGGGTGCTCGGCGAGGCCGTGGCACTGCTGCGCGACATGCTCAATCCCGACGACCTGGTGGTCGGCGGTCAGGCCTTCACCGAATACCCCGAGGGTATGGAGCTCGTCGAGCGCGCGTTCGCGGCACGGACCGTGCTGGGATCCCGCGATATCCGGGTGACCGCCTTCGGAAACCGCGTGCAGGAAGCCGGCGCGGGCGTGGTGTCGCTCGGCGGGCTCTACGCCGACCCGATCGCCGCCATGCGTCGCTCGCAGCTGCGCCGCGGCGAAGCGGGTGTGCTCGGCGCATCCTGACCGGGCAGGTGTAGACATGAGCATGTGCGCGCCGTCCCAGAAACGCCCGGACTGAAGGACACTGCCCGTCGCGTTGCGGTGCTCTCGGTGCACACCTCGCCACTGGCCCAGCCCGGAACCGGTGATGCCGGTGGCATGAACGTCTACGTGCTGCAGACCGCGCTGGAACTGGCCCGCCGCGGTGTCGAGGTGGAGATCTTCACCCGGGCCACCTCCTCGGCGGACGCCCCGCTGGTCCAGGTGGCGCCCGGGGTGCTGGTGCGCAACGTGGTGGCCGGGCCCTTCGAAGGTCTCGACAAACACGATCTGCCCACTCAGCTGTGCGCCTTCACCGCGGGCGTGCTGCGCGCCGAGGCCACCCACGAGCCCGGCTACTACGACATCGTGCATTCGCATTACTGGTTGTCCGGGCAGGTCGGCTGGCTGGCCGCCGACCGGTGGGCGGTGCCGCTGGTGCACACCGCGCACACGCTCGCCGCGGTGAAGAACGCCGCGCTCGCCGAAGGGGACGCCCCGGAGCCCGCCCTGCGCTCGGTCGGCGAACAGCAGGTGGTCGATGAGGCCGACCGGCTGATCGTGAACACCGAAATCGAAGCGCAGCAACTTGTTTCGCTTCACCATGCGCACCGGGGCAGTATCGACGTGGTGCATCCGGGGGTGGACCTGGAGGTCTTTACGCCGGGCTCCAAGCGCGACGCGCGGGCGGCCCTGGGCCTGGACCCGCGCGAGAAGGTGGTGGCCTTCATCGGCCGTATCCAGCCGTTGAAGGCCCCCGATGTGCTGCTGCGGGCGGTGGCCGAGCTCCCCACGGCGGGCAGGAGCGCAGCGACCGGGGAATCAGCACCGGTGAGGGTGGTCATCGCCGGTGGGCCCTCGGGCAGCGGACTGGCCGCGCCGGACTCCCTGGTTCGGCTGGCCGAGGAACTGGGTATCACCTCGCGCGTGAGCTTCCTGCCTCCGCAGTCCCGCGAAGAACTGGTGAACGTCTACCGCGCCGCCGATATCGTCGCCGTGCCCAGCTATTCGGAATCCTTCGGCCTGGTCGCCGTGGAGGCGCAGGCCTGCGGCACCCCCGTGGTGGCCGCGGCGGTCGGCGGCCTGCCGGTCGCGGTGCGCGACGGGGTCAGCGGCACCCTGGTCGACGGACACGACGCGGGGGACTGGTCGCAGGCGATCGGCGCGCTCTTGGAGCGCGGCCCGGAGACGATGAGCGCCGCCGCGGTGGCCCACGCCGCCACGTTTTCCTGGGCGCACACCGTGGATGCGCTGCTGGACAGCTACACCCACGCCATCACCGATTACCGGGCCCGGCATCCCCGCCGTGAACCCACCGGGCGCCGCAACGGCCGGCGATTCGCGCTGCGCAGGGGGGTGCGGGCATGACCACCAACGGATCGAGTGGCGTGCAAGCGGTGATCGAGAAGACGCTGCAGGCCAACGAACTCGAATACGAGCACCACAAGGGTGCCCACGGCGGGCTGCCCGGAATCGTGGTGGCACTGCCGGGCGAGCGCAGGCTCAAGACCAACACCATCCTGAGTATCGGCGAGCACTCGGTGCGCGTGGAGGCCTTCGTCTGCCGCCGCCCCGACGAGAACTTCGAAGCCGTCTACAAGTTCCTGCTCAAGCGCAACCGCAGGCTCTACGGGGTGGCCTACACGCTGGACAATCTCGGCGACATCTACCTGGTCGGCTGGATGGCCAACGGTTCGGTCGACGCCGACGAGATCGACCGGATACTCGGCCAGGTGCTCGAAGCCGTCGACTCCGACTTCAACACGTTGCTGGAGTTGGGTTTTCGCACGTCCATCCAGAAGGAGTGGGAGTGGCGGGTGGCCCGCGGTGAGTCGCTGAAGAACCTGGCGGCGTTCGAGCATCTCATCGAAGACTGAGCTGTCGTGACAGAATGCCAGCCATGGCGAATCTGATCCTGCTGCGTCACGGCGAGAGCACGTGGAACGAGAAGAACCTGTTCACCGGTTGGGTCGACGTCGACCTCACCGAGAAGGGTCGGGCCCAGGCGATACGCGGCGGCGAACTGCTCGCCGATCAGGGCGTGCTGCCCGACGTGCTGTACACCTCGCTGCTGCGCCGGGCGATCGTCACTGCCAACCTGGCGCTGGAGGCCGCCGACCGGCTGTGGATTCCGGTGCACCGGGACTGGCGCCTCAACGAGCGTCACTACGGCGCGCTGCAGGGTCTGGACAAGGCCGCCACCAAGGAGAAATACGGTGACGAGCAGTTCATGGCCTGGCGCCGCAGCTATGACACCCCGCCGCCGCCCATCGAGAAGGGCAGCGAGTTCAGCCAGGACGCCGACCCGCGCTACGCCGATATCGACGGCGGACCGCTGACCGAATGCCTCGCCGATGTGGTGGCCCGCTTCGTGCCGTACTTCGAGCAGACCATCGTTCCCGACCTCAAGGCCGGTAAGACGGTGCTCATCGCCGCGCACGGCAACTCGCTGCGTGCCCTGGTCAAGTACCTGGACGGCATGTCCGACGACGACATCGTCAGCCTCAACATCCCGACCGGCATCCCGCTGCTCTACGAGCTGGACGACAACCTCAAGCCGGTGGTGCCCGGTGGCCGTTACCTGGACCCGGAGGCCGCCGCCGCCGGAGCCGCGGCGGTCGCTGCGCAGGGCGCCAAGTAAACAAACGGCGGGTGAACGCGAGTAAACGGTGACCGAACTCCTGTCTTTGTTCGTGTGACTTGTCCCGGTTTGGCCGCACGCTGCTGGGATGACGTTCACCCGATGCGTACGCTTTTCGCGTGAGTGTCGGTTCCGCGTTGCTGTTGGCGGCAGCGTTGGCGTTGGTCGCGCTGGCGGGCGGCGTGGCTGCGGGGATGGTCGTGTCCTCGCGACTCGCCGAACGCCGGGCCCGCCAACTGGCCGAACAGGGCCGCGGTATCACCATCTCCCAGATGCTCAGCCACATCGCGGCGATGTCCCCGATGGGGATCGTGGTGGTCGACGCCTTCCGCGACGTCGTCTACATGAATGATCAGGCCGCCGAGCTGGGTCTGGTGCGTGACCGGCTGCTCGATGATCGCGCCTGGCAGGCGGTGCAGCGCTGCCTGTCCACCGGAGCCGACGTCGAGATCGACCTGTCGCCGCGCAAGAAGCAGAAGTCGGGCCGTTCGGGCCTGTCGGTGCGCGGCCACGTGCGGCTGCTGGTCGAGGAGGACCACCAGTTCGCGGTGGTGTTCGTCGGCGATCAGTCCGAGCAGGCGCGGATGGAGGCGACCCGGCGCGATTTCGTCGCCAATGTCAGCCACGAACTCAAGACACCGGTCGGTGCGATGGGCCTGCTGGCCGAGGCGTTGCTCGCCTCCACCGACGACCCCGACAACGTTCGCCGCTTCGGCGAGAAGATGGTCGTCGAATCGAACCGGCTGGCCAGCATGGTGGGCGAGCTGATCGAGCTGTCCCGGCTGCAGGGCGCCGAACCGCTGCCCAACCTGGACAGTGTGGACGTCGACACCTTGGTTGCCGAGGCCCTCTCGCGCTACAAGGTGGCCGCCGACAACGCCGATATCGCCATCACCACCGACGCCCCGACCGGCTACCGGGTGCTCGGCGATGAGCGGCTGCTCGCGACCGCCATTGCGAACCTGGTCTCCAATGCCATCGCCTACTCCCCGGACGGCTCCGCGGTGTCGATCAGCCGGCGTCGGCGCGGCAACGACATCGAGATCGCCGTGACCGACCGCGGTATCGGCATCGCGCGGGCCGATCAGGAGCGGGTGTTCGAGCGATTCTTCCGGGTCGACAAGGCCCGCTCGCGGGCCACCGGCGGCACCGGGCTCGGCCTGGCCATCGTCAAACACGTTGCCGCCAACCACAACGGATCCATCCGGTTATGGAGTCAGCCGGGCACCGGCTCGACGTTCACCCTTGCCATTCCGGCCATTCATGACGACCGATCGGTTGATGATGATTAAGAGAGGACCAACCCACCCATGACGAGTGTGCTGATCGTTGAGGACGAGGAATCTCTGGCCGACCCGCTGGCATTCCTGTTGCGCAAGGAGGGGTTCGAGGCCACCGTCGTCGGTGACGGCCCGTCCGCGCTCGCGGAGTTCGAGCGGGCAGGCGCCGACATCGTGCTGCTGGACCTGATGTTGCCCGGGATGAGCGGTACCGATGTGTGCAAGCAGTTGCGCTCGCGGTCCAGCGTGCCGGTCATCATGGTCACCGCCCGCGACAGTGAGATCGACAAGGTGGTCGGCCTGGAACTCGGCGCCGACGACTATGTCACCAAGCCGTATTCGGCGCGTGAGCTGATCGCCCGGATCCGGGCGGTGCTGCGGCGCGGCACCGACAGCGAGGATGTCGGCATCGGGGACGGTGTGCTGGAGGCCGGCCCGGTGCGGATGGACGTGGAGCGTCATGTGGTGAGCGTCAACGGTGAACCGATCACCCTGCCGCTCAAGGAGTTCGACCTGCTGGAGTACCTGATGCGCAACAGCGGCCGGGTGCTGACCCGCGGCCAGCTGATCGACCGGGTATGGGGCGCCGACTATGTCGGGGACACCAAGACCCTCGATGTGCACGTCAAGCGGCTGCGCTCGAAGATCGAGGCCGATCCGGCCAGCCCCGTGCACCTGGTGACGGTGCGCGGCTTGGGCTACAAGCTCGAGGGCTGAGGGTGGCCGGGCGTTGAATTGGTCACAGTTTGACGCCGAGCATGGTCGCCTGGCTGTGTCGGAGCTATCTCTCCTCCTGCGGTTTTAGGCACTTTTAAGAGGAAATATGTCACCAGGGCACCTTTCCGGCAAACAAGTGTGAATTTGCTTCTCCGGGGTCCGTCCGTACTATGAAGGCGAACTGGACCCAGGGGAGTCGAAATGCAGAAGCGGTTGCGGGCCACTGTCTACGGATTGCTGACACCGATTTGGCCGGCCACCGTCGCAGGCATCGTCCTGGGGGCGATCGTGGGCACACTGATTGCGCTGTCGGTGAGCGCGAACGCCGCCACCGCCACCACCCAGGTGCGCATCGACCCGCCGATCGATCCCAACCAGATCATCACCAGCAGTCCGATGCCCGCGGACACCCTGCAGGGATATCTGTCCGGCGAGGTCGCCTATCTGAGTTCGACCGGTTTCCAGGATGCCGTCGCAGACGAGCTCGGCACCGACGAATCGCCGACGCTGACAGCCACCCAGCAGGGGCAGGCCTCGATCATCGCCATCTCGGCCACCGAGCCCGACGCCGAATCCGCCCAGCGGGCGGTCGACGCCGCCCTGAAGGTGTACGGCGGGCATGTCTATGACCTCAACAAGGTGCGCGTGCAGTCCGCGCTCGATGCGGTCAACGGCGCCGTGGTGCGACTGCGTCAGCAGGCGCTCACCGACGCCGACCGGGACGGAGTTCCCTTTGACGAGGCCGTGTTCAACGACCGCACAAGGGATCTCGACGGTAAGCGGGTGTCGCTGGAATCTCAGATCGACCGCGCCCCGGCCATTCAGACCATCGAATCGACTGTCTCGGAATCCAGCACCGGCTCAAGCACCCAACTGCTCGGCGGCATCGGTGGCGGACTACTCGGCGGTCTGCTCGCGCTCGGTGCGGCGCTGGCCTGGCGGGCCCGCTCCGGGGTGGTGTCCTCGCCGGCGCAGCTGCAGCGCGAGGTCGACCCGCTGCCGGTCATCGCACCGGAGGTCGCGATCGGAAAGTCCCGGCGCTCACTGGAATTGGCGCGCGCGCTCTACAGTCAGCTACCACAACCGCGCACCGGTGTGATCCTGGTGGTCGGCGCGTCCGACGGCTCCGGCAGCACCGAGGTGGCCCGCCTGCTGCACGGCGCCGCCAGCGAGCACGGTGCCGCGAAATCGGTCGGTGTCGCCGAACTCGCCGGCAAGGACTCCGCCGCGGTGCGCACCGCGCTGAACGCGGCGATCTCCGTCGAGGGACAGGGCAGCGTCATCGTCGACGGCGGCTCGCTGACCGGTTCGTCGCAGGTCATCGACGTCGCCGAGCGGGCGGATCAGATCCTGGTGGTGGCCCGCATCGGGCATGACACCGTCCCCGAGGTTGCGCTCGCCACCAACCTGGGCGATGCCCCCGTCGCGGTGGCCTGCACCCGGGGCGGAATCTTCGGCTGAGGCCGACGCAATGTCAGGGTGACATTGCCATCGAGACGGGTCAGGCCAGCTGCAGCGAGGCCAGTATGGTGCGCGCCGACTCATCCCAGGAGTAACGCTTCGCGTTCACCAGGCCGCGGTGTCGTAGGTCATCGGCGAGCCCGCCCTCGGAGTCCAACCGGTCCAGCTCGGCCAGCAGCGAACCGGCGTCATCGGGGTCGAAGAACAACGCTGCGTCCCCGGCGATCTCGGGCAGCGAGGCAGCCCGGGAGGTCACCACCGGGCAACCCAGCGACTGCGCCTCCAGCGGCGGTAATCCGAAACCCTCGTACTTGGACGGGAAGATGAGTGCGTCCGCGTTGCGGTACAGCCAGGCGAGTTCGGCGTCGGACAGATGACCGGCGATCTCCGCGTTCCCGGTGAGATCCGATGCGGCCGAGAACACTTGGCTGTTGCCCGACGCACCGACGACGATGACCTTGCGCCCGGACTCGACGACGGCCTGCACGGGAGCGACCAGATTCTTGTGCACCGCAAGCGTTCCGACCATCAGATAGAACGGGTCGTCGACACCGTCGAGCTCGGGGCGCACGGGTTCCAGCCCGGTCAGGGCGTCCGCCGCGCAACCGGCGACGAGGAAGCGGTCGACCGGGATGCCCAGGACGTCGTCGAGCTCGCGCGCGCTGAAGTGCGACACCGTCACCAGCTGCTCGGCGATCCGGCCCAGCAGGTAGTACACCACCAGGTAGGACCGCACGAAGGACTTGGTGAAGGTCTGCGGATAGCGGAACGGGGTGGCGTCGTGCATGGTGACCAGCTGGCGCCGCTTGAGTAGCGGTGCCGGGCCGGCGAAGTTGAGCAGAAGTTTGCCCGCGGTCACCGCCGGCAGGTAAACCTGTTCGAACAGTTGGCCTTTGACGCGTGCCTGCCGGATCTCCGCGCGTGGGTGATGCAGATAGGCCGGGACGTCCACGCCGGCCGGGACGTGGATCACCAGATCGACGGTGTCGGTGGCCAGGATGGCGCGCACGATCTCGGTGGCGTAGCGCTGGGTGCCGGTGAGCCGCTGCGCCAGCCACTTGCCGTTCACGTGCACCTGCGACATCACCGTGCTCCGATCAGCGGGCCGTACAGTTCACGCAGCGCCACCTGCTGGTCGCGGTCGGTGTTCTCGGCCAGCGCCTCCTGCGTGCGCCGACGCAGTTTATCCAGGGCGTCGCCCTCGCGCAGCTGGGCCACCGCCGAGGCGAAATCGGCGGGCTCGTCGATGATCACGGGCAGATCGACGCCCAGCAGGTAGGGCCGGCGCCGGGAGACCACCGGCAGGCCCATCCCGGACGCCTCCATGATCGAGATCGGGAAGCCCTCCCAGCTCGCGGTGTGCAGGTAGAGATCGGCCGAGGCCATCGCGGCGAGCGCCTCGGTCCGGGGCAGCCACCCCGTCACCTCGACGCCACACGCGCGCAGCTTGTTCTCATACTCCTCGTCGCCGCCGCCCACCCACAGCGCCTCGATATCGGGATTCTCCGCCGCCGCGGCGGCGAACGCGTCGGCGAAGAACGCGGGATCCTTTTGCGGCCCGAGCCTGCCGTTACCCACCACGCGCAGCGGACGGCCGGATTCCTCACGACCGTGCCCCGAGAGCCCGGGCGGGTTCACGTTGGGCACGCTCTGCACCCGGGTGGTCCGGCCCGGCCAGCGGGACAGCTGCGCCTCGCGTGGCGAGCAGGCTCCGTAGGCCGACGTGTTGAACGACAGGATCCATTCCAGGGCGCGGAAGACCTGCCGTGCCGGCCAGCTCAGATCGAGCCGTTCGAACGCGTAGCAGTGCGGGGTGTAGACCAGCGGCAGCCGCCGGGAGGTCCGTACCGCGGCGCGGACGTATGCGCCGGCCTTACTGGAATGCGCATGTGCGATGACGTTGCCGGCGAACCCGTTTCGGGCCTGCTGCAGGTAGCGGCGGGTGAAACGCACCCGGGCCAGGGTGCCGGCGGGCATTTCGGTGGCCGAGACGAATTGCTCCAGTTCGCGCGGGTCCACCGGGGCTTCCGGGCGTGGCGTGTACACCAAATGGTGTTCTGCCTCCGGATAGTTACGCACGAAATCGCCGATCGCCGAGGCCGTGCCGCTGGCGAAGGACTCCGTCACGTGGATGATCTTTGTGTTGGGCATGTCAACTCACCGCAATCGGGTTACCGCCGGCCGTCCAACCCGTCACTGCGAAGGATCCGGCATCGGCGTTGGTGAAAAATGCTGGGAGAGTGCTGTTGTCGAGCGAGATGCCGCTGATCTGGACGCCCTGCAGCGTTCCGGCCTTGGTGTAGATCGCGACATTGCGTTCGGCCGACGGTGGTGTCGAGGCGATACGGATGTCCGAGATCGACACGTTGCGCACCTCGGTGCCGGGATTCTCGACCGCGACCAGCACGGCGCCCTGCACGATGCCCGCGTTGCGGTTGGCGCCGGTGACGGTCCCGTCGGAGATGCTGACGTTCTCCACGGTCCGGGTGAAGTACGGATCGCCTTCGGTGGCGACGTACACACCGGCGGAATCGGTGTCGGCGACCGTGAAGCCGCGCATGGCGATGTTCGTGCCGCCGACGACGGTCATCCCGCGGCCCCAGCGGGTGCTGCCGACGTGCACATCGCTGACCGTGATGTCGTGGCAGCTGGCCGCGTCGGCGCCGTAGGACACCACGGCCACACCGTCATCGCCGGTCTGGTCGGTGCGCACACCCTCGACGACTCCGTTGCCGGCACCGTTGGTCATGTGCAGCCCATCGGCCCGGGTGCCGTGGACGGTCAGATCGCGAATCGAAAAATTTTGTGCGCCATCGACGAAGACCCCCGCGCCCGCGGAGCCGTCGATGTTGACGTGTGACACCGCGACGTTGTCCGCGCCGATCACCAGCTTGTGCTCGTCCGGCGACATGTAGCGTGGCCCCTCCGGCGGTGCGGTCAGCCGGATATTGCTCAATTGCACTCCGTCGGCCAGGATCTGGACGGCGGAGGTCTCGTCGTGGGTGGCCTGCAGGGTCGCGCCGTTGCCGTCGATGCGCACATCGGGCACCAGCACCTTGAGCACCCCGCTGTGCTCGTAGACCCTGGGCTCCAGGGTCAGGGTGTCGCCGGGCGCGAGGGCGTTGAGCATGCCCTGCAGGCCGGCGGTGCTGTCGCCGGTGGTCTCGCTGCTCGACGGGGTGGTCTGGCAGGCGACCATGGTGGTGGCCAGCACCGAGACCACAAGTGCGCGCATCGCTTTACGCATCAGCGGCCGTCTGCCGGCGGACCAGGCTGACCCGGTTGCGACGGCGGTAGACCAGCACCAGCACCACTGCGATGGCCAGCCAGGCGTAGGTGGCCCGGCCCTGACCCCAGTAGACGTAGCGCGGCATCTCGACGAGGCCGACGAAGAACACCGGGTACACCAGCAGGCCCAGGGGCCGGCCGTGGCAGAACTGGCGGTAGAGCAGGCCGGCGATCAGGCCGATGGCGAACATGAAGATGAGCCCGCCGAACCAGCCGTAATCGATGAAGGGTCCGACATAGCCGCTCTGATTGTTGAATTCGGGATTGCCGAACTGGGCCAGGGTGTCGAAATACGGGGAGATGTTCCCGCGGGCGTACGGCGGGCTGTAGCCGCTGAGCCGCTCGTAGAGACCGAACTGTTCGATGCCGGGAGCGCTCCAGAAGCCGTCCATGGTGTCGAACGGCCAACGCCCCGGCCAATTCAGATGCTCCAGGATCAGCTGCCCGTTGTTGAGCGCGGTCACGTAATACCCGGCCAGCCGGCTGAGTGCGAACTCGACGAATGAGCTCTGCCCATGGGCGCGGTAGTACGTCCAGGACCGGTTGTACTCGAAGGCGCTGAACACCACGACCACCAGCGCCAGACCCGCCAGCGGGAGCAGGCGGGCGGCGGTGCGTTGCCGGCGGCGCCCGATCGACAGGTGGGCAGCGACGATGACGCTGACCGGGATGACGAGCTCGAGGATGGCCAGGCGCTCGGCGTAGATGTAGGCACGCGGAACGGCCAGCCCGATGACGATCGCGACCTTGGCCACTTCCGCCCAGGAGAACTGCTGCACCGCAACCGTTGTCGCGATCACCACGGCGGCGACGCCGAGCTGGGTCATCGTCGTCACGCCGGGGATGGTGCCGATCGCGTCCTTGGCCGGCAGGTAGCCGTCCTCCTGGGAGCCCGCGAACAACTGCCCGAAGGACAGTCCGGAGCGCAGGATCAGCAAGCAGAAGCCGAGGTATCCGGTGACGGTCAGCGCGGTCAGCACGGTGGAGGCCGTGCGCAGCAGTCCCAGGGTGCCCTCGTCCAGGCCGGGCCACCGCATCGCCTGCGGCCGTGGCGCGGCGTACACCGCAAATGCCACCAGCGCACCGAAGGCCAGAGCGATTGCACCGCAGCCGAACAACAGCAGGGTCTCGGTGGTGATCGACTTCGGGGTCCGCCACAGGGTGCGGAACTTCTCGTCGCTGACCATCGCGGTCGGGATGATCGAGGCGGCACCGATGATCAGCGCGATGGCGACCGGGGACAGCCACCACAGGGCTGGTCGCGGGGACAGCGACGCGCGCAGTGGCGCGAGCGTGCTCAACGTGGGCATCGGGTCACACCGCCGCGACCGCGGGTACCTCGGCGACATCGCCGCGTTCGCTGACCAGCTCACGCCCGGCCCGGACCACGTTCCAGTGCGGTCGTGGCGATTCGCCGAAGATGTGCCGGGCGGTGAGCCACAAACCGATGTAGAGCGAGGCCAGACCGCACGCCGCGACGATCGCCAGCGCCAGGGCACCACCGAACACGGCCGCCGCGATCGCGCCGGGAACGACGAGAACAAGCACGATCAGCGAAACTCGGCAGACCGCGTCGAGGTGACCGGCGATGATCAGCAGCGAGGTGTTCACGCTCAGCGCGGCCTGCGGAATGCCGCCCACGGCAAGGATGACCAACAGGATGTTGGCTTCGCGCAGCGCCGGTCCGTAGGCGAGCTCGAGGAAGAATCCGCCGAAGAACGCCAGCACCAGCACGACCGACACGGTGATGAGGGTGTTGACGGTGGACAGGTTGGACAGCATCCGGATGACTTCGGGTTTCCGGCCGGCCACCCACATCCGGGCCGCCGGGGGCAGCACCGCGGTCGCGGCGAGGCTCTCCAGGATGGTGACCTGGATGGCGATGGTGGTGGCGACGGCGTAGAGCTTGGCGTCCTGCGGGATGAGCGTCGCGTTGGCCAGCCAGATGGTGCCGGACACGATGAGGAACGCGGTGAGTTCCAGGGTGAACAGCCGCGATCCGGAGGCGATGGCGGCCCGCAGCGCCGCAAGCCCGGGGGCGTGCCGTAGCGCGATATCGGAGCGCCCGGCGATCAGCGCGAACAGCACCTGGGTACCCGAGACCGCCGAGTAGGCGATCAGCATCTCGACCAGCGTCGGTTGCGCGACCGTGAAGGCGACGATGGCGACGACCGGCAGCACGATGACGCTGCGCACGTAGTGTGTGGTGGCCACCGAGGCGCTCACCCGGCCGACCGCCGAGAAGATGTCGCTGAGCATCATCCGGATGGACTCGATGAGCACCATCAGGGTGGTGAGCAGCAGTGCGGGAACGAAGTTTTCCTGACCGATCAGCCCGACGGTCGCGCACAGCGCGATGATCGGCGCGGTGGGCAGGGTCATCATGAAGGTGGCCCGCAGGTGGGTTCCCGCGATGATCCGTTTGAGCTGTCGGTCCGGTTCGGATGGGATCAACCGGACGACGTTGTTGCCCAGCCCCATCCGGCCCACGATGGATCCGATGGGCAGGGCCGCGAGGACACCGAAGAAGGCGGCCGTGTCCCGGGTGTTCAGGAACCGGACCACGATGACGGTCAGCAGGAAGGTGGCGACCATGCCGACCGCGGCCGCCAGCACACGGGTGGAGAAGCTGCGGCGCAGTTCGGATTTCGCGCCGTTGTGATCCGCGGTCATGAGCCCAGCGCCAAACTCTGCTTGCAGGGCGGGCCGAGCAACTCGTCCCGGATACCGTCGAGGACGGCCTGGTGGTAGGCGGCATGGTCCCCGCCGTCCAGTTCGACGGTGCGCAGCGGCAAGCCGGCCCGCTGCAGGCGCGCCACCGTGGCGAATCCGTCGAACCCGGCGAAATGTTCGATATCGAACGGGCACAACATCAGCACCGTGCGGGTGTCGTTACGCAGCAGCGGTCCGAGCAGGACTTCGGGCACCTGGGCCAGCCCGGCACGGCCGAGCAGCTTGAGCAGAGGCCGGGGCAGCCGGGCGCGCAGCAGGGTCTTCAACTGGTCCCGCAACGGTTTGAGCGACTCGATGATTCGCTTGCGCAGTGGCCACGGCTGGGCCGGATCCGGCGCAGCGCCGAGTTGCGGGCCGTCATCGCCCGCGGTCGCGAGGATGTCGCGGCGCACGTTCCATTGCCAGGCCCAGGCGCCGGACGGCCAGCTCCAGCTGCCGGCATTGACCAGCAGGGCGGCGCCCGCGGCCAACTCGCGCGCGGTGTGGGCGGCATACCAGGATCCCGAGCAGATCCCGACGACGCTGAGCTGGCGGGGATCCTGAGCGGCGTGACGGCCCGCTTCGTGCCCGTCGGCGATGCGCCGGGCGTCGTAGATGGGTTGCCACTGATCGCGCACGATCTCCGGTGAGTTGCCCAGACCGGTGCCGTCCCAACGGAACGCCTGAGCACCGCCTACCGCGATCTGCCTGCCCAGTTCCACCCAGCCACGGGCGGGCCCGACATGCGGATCGTTGGAGGTGGCGAAGAACAGCACGACGCGGCCCTGGCCGGGGGTGCTGCCCACCGGGCGGGTCCGGATGCCGAACAGGCCCTTGGGGCCGAATGTTTCGATGGTCTCGAGCACCTTCACGGGTCCGCTGTCGGTGCTGACCGGCATCAGCGCGGAGGTGACCGGGCGGGGTTCGACCGCGACGGGTGCGGAGTCGACTGAGGTGCCGAACCAGGCCACGATGTCGCCGAGCGCCGTCATCGGCATGGGAACGACGACATCGGCAGTCTGTGCGAACTCCGCCAGCCCGGGTGCGGCGATGACACGGGTGCGGTCGGTCGCGGCGAATCGGTGGGTATCGCCCGGGCGCACGACGAAGAGTCGGTCGGCCCCGGTGGCCACCGGGCCGGTGAGTTTGAGCGCTGTGAAGGACTTGGCGGCGGACTCGCTGAGCCGCGCACCGATGATCGAGACGGTGTCGGTGTCGGTGGCGCTGTGCGCGAAAGCCTCCGGCCCGACGGTGAACCGGTACAACGCGGCCTGCTCACGCAGGTAGCGACGCCCGGTTGCGGGTGGGTCCAGATAACCGACGCGGCCGATGGGCGCCCCCGCGGCGATGGCGTGATCGACCAGCAGGCCGCCGGCGCGCAGGGCGATGGCCGACACCGAGGGCACGCCCATTCCGGAGAGATGGTCGGCGGCGTGCCGGATGCTGCGCGACCACAGCGCCACGGCGTCGTCACGGTGATGCCCGAACGCCGAGTCGCCGGTGCCGTAATAGTCGAAACGCAGTACCGCGTAGCCGGTTTCGGCGAGGTCAGCGGCGAGGATCCGCTGGAACCGGATGCTGTCCATGCCTTCTTTGCCGAGTGACCCACAGATCAGCACCCCGCCGCGCACACGGTTGTCGGCGGGCAGGTGCAGCACGCCGAACAGCGGAGAGTCGCTGGGGCCGAAGAATGTCGGGGTTTCGCTCGGGGTGCTCACGGCGGGCCTGGGTGTCAGGCCGCGACGGCGGTGAGTTCGCCGACCGCGCGCTCGATGCTGGCGATCGTCGCGAAGGTCGTCTTGTTGAGGGCGTCGTCCGGGAATTCGATGTCGAACTCGTCTTCGAGCGCGAGCATCACGTTCACCGACGCATGCGAGGTCAGACCGAGTTCGTACAGGTCGGCGTCGGCGGCGATGGCCTGCGGGTCCGACGGCATCCGTCCTTGGCTGGCCAGTACTGCGCGAATGCGGTCCTGCATGGTGGCTGTCCCCGTCCTAGCATTCTCAAAACTTGTTCGCTGACACTAACATGGCAACTTTTCTGGCGGAATACGAAAACAACGGTGGACGTGGGACTCCAGGGGTGCTCGACGTTTGCCAGTGCGTGATCGAAGTGGACCGAGACGCCTTATATAGGGCATTGACATGCAGTTATCTACGGCTCGCGAATAGTGTTGCCGGTCGCGGTTGTCGAGGTGAGTGATGCGTCACAATCCGGAGGGACGGCAAATATTTGACGCAAGGGTGCATTTTTAGCAAATCTGCATCCACTTGCGTCTGCCGTGAGCCGCCATCCGTGGGTAGGGTGCGCCGCGCGATGGCAAGATGAGGCGATGACCACGCTTGAGGCCGCGCGCCTCCAGTTCAGGGACGATCTCGTCGCAGCGGGCCTGCTCATTCCGCTGGGCATCGACGGCCTGTACGGCCGCAGCGGGGTGTTCGAAGAGGTCATCGACGGCATCGACCGGGTGGTGCGGGCCAAGGGGCGCGCCGTCCACGGTGATCGCCCCGCGGTGCGGCGGTTTCCGCCGCTGTATCCGCGGGAGGCGTTCGAGAAGACCGACTACATCGCGTCGTTCCCCAATCTGACCGGCGCGGTGTCGACCTTCTCCGGGGACAACCGGGACCATCGGGCACTGCTCGCCGATCGGGAGGCGGGCCGGCCGTGGGACGGGCACCTGCATCCCGCCGGGACGATGCTGGTGTCGGCCGCCTGCCATCCGAGCTATGCGACGCTGCCGGAGGTCATCGAAGCCGACGGTGTGCTGCTCGACGTGTACGGCTACTGCTTCCGGCACGAACCTTCCATCGACCCGGCGCGCATGCAGGCCTTCCGGATGCATGAGTACGTCGCGGTCGGCAGCCCCGAACAAGCTCAGCAGCACCGGGATTCGTGGGTGGGCCATGGTCTCGACGTGCTGACTTCACTGGGTCTGGAGGCCAGCCCGGTCGCGGCGAACGATCCGTTCTTCGGTCGCGCAGGCAAGATGCTGGCGGCCAATCAGCGCGACGACGAACTCAAGACCGAACTGACGGTGCGGCTGTACGGCGACCTCGACGAGGGCACCGCAGTGGTGTCGGCGAACTGCCACCGCGACCACTTCGGCGCGACCTTCGGCCTGCGCACCACCGATGGGGCGGTGGCGCACAGCGCCTGCGTCGGATTCGGTATGGAGCGAATTGCGTTGGCGCTGATCCGAACCCACGGGTTCGAACCGGACGCCTGGAGCACGGAGATCCTCAGTACGCTCCGCTGCCCCTGAGCACGGTGCTGACCGTCTTGGCGATGATCACCACATCCCCCATGAGGGACCAGTTCTCGACGTAGGACAGATCCAGCCGGAACGCGTCTGCGGCCTCCAGGTCCGACCGGCCGCTGACCTGCCACAGGCCGGTGAGGCCGGGCTTCACGGTCAGCCGGCGTCCCATCAGGTCGTCGTAGGAATCCACCTCGCGACGGACCTGCGGGCGCGGGCCCACCACCGACATGTCACCGCGCAGCACGTCGAAGAACTGGGGCAGCTCGTCGATGCTGTACTTGCGCAAGAACTTTCCGACGGTGGTGATGCGCGGGTCATCCTTGAGCTTGAAGAACAGGGCGTCGCCGCCGTTCCTGGCGATCAGGTCGGCCATCATGGCGTCGGCACCGGTGACCATGCTGCGGAACTTCGTCATCTGGAACTCGGTGCCGTCGATGCCGATGCGCTCGGACCGGTAGAAGATCGGGCCGGGCCCGGAACGTCGTACGGCGATCGCGGCGGCAATGAGCACCGGGGAGGCCAGCAGCAGCGCGGTGGTCGCGAACGCGATGTCGAAGGTGCGCTTGAGCAGTGAGTTGGCGCGGCTGTACTGGGGTTTGGTGACCTCCAGCATGGCCATCCCGGCGACCGGGTTGCTGACCAGGCGCTGGTTGGCGACATCGATGAGGCCGGGAGCGATCATCAGGTCGACGCCGACCTCGTCCAGTTCCCACATCAGCCGCCGGATTTCCACGGGACGCAGGTGATCGGTGGCCGCCAGTGCGACGGTCTCCGCGCCGGTGCGTGCGACGGCGTCCAGGATGGCCTGATCCATGCCCACGATCGGCACGATGTCGCCGTTGATGGTCATGGATGCCTTGGCCGTGGTGGGCCCGGCCGGGGTGCAGACGCCCGCGACGCGGTATCCCGCCCACGGATCCTTCGCGAACTCGGTGGCGATATCGCGGGCCGCAGGCTCGGAACCGACGATCAGCAGCGGCGCCTGGTCCAGGCCCTGACGGCGCCGGCGCGCCGAAACCCGGCGCCACAGCCACCGGTTCACCATCAGCCCGACCAGTCCGAGCGGCAGTGCGATACCGAGGTAACGGGCCGAGATGTCGATCGAGAGCAGCAGTGCCACCGCGGCGATCAGGCCGAAGACTTGCAGCGTCACCAAACCGAGCACCACGTACTCGTCGGCACCGCGTCCGGCCACCCGGGGCGTCCAGCTGCCCAGTGCCAGGAACCCCAACCAGACCAGCGCCAGGGCCACCGATACCCAGGCGTAGCTGATGTTCCCCGCGCCGGTGGCGCCGAGGTAGAGCTGGGTGCCGGTGCCGCCGAACATCACCACGTGACTGAAAATGACGACACAGCAAATCATGATTACATCGCTAAAAATGATCATCTGGGTCGTTTTCCTGCGGCGGCGCTGACGGGGGGACGCCGCGGAACGCTGTGATGCGGTATTGCGTCGGCCGGTGCCCCCGGCGAGAGCGTCGTCAACGGCTTTGAGCTGCGTTAATCCGGCGCTCGAGGGCTTGCTCAGGTCGATCGATGTCATGACGTGCACCTGTCTCGGTGTGCAGAACCCCTGGTGAACGCCCTGCGATAGCTACGGACTTTAGCGGCGCAGAGTTATGTGCACAACAGCTGGGCGTGTGACGCTGACCACCGAAAAGTATTAACTCAACCGGAAATAGCAAAGCTAACGCTGGTAGCTAAAATCGCCGACAGCGAAGCTCGGGGGCTGTGGGCTCCGGGTGGTGTGCCCTACTGGGCGGCGCGGGTGGCCGGGTGCACGGCGATCAGACCGAGTTGGCCGCGGCGCTTACACATGGCGGCGAGCTCGGCGTAGGCCTTGTCCCCGAGCAGGGCGATCAGCTCGGGCCGGTAGGACTCCCAGACCGGTCGTTCACCCACGTGCGCGGCGGGGTCGCCGGTGCAGTACCAGTGCAGGTCCAGGCCGCCTTCGCCCCAGCCGCGCCGGTCGTACTCGGTGATGACGGTCTGCAGCACATCGGAACCGTCCGGGCGGGTCACCCAGTCCTGGGTGCGGCGCACCGGCAGCTGCCAGCAGACCTCGGGTTTCATGGTCAGCGGCTCGACCCCGAGCTTGAGCGCCTTGGAGTGCAACGCGCAGCCGATGCCACCGGGGAAACCGGGCCGGTTCTGGAAGATGCAGGCGCCCTTGTACTTGCGGGTGCGCAGATTGGGCTTGCCGTCGTACTCGTCCTGTTCCAGATAGCCCTTGCGCCCCAGACCTTTGGACCGGAACTGCCAGTCCTCGTCGGTCAGCGTCTTCACCGCGTCGTCGAGCAGGGCCCGATCATCGTCGTCGGAGAGGAACGCACCGTGCGAGCAGCACCCGTCATCGGGGCGGCCCTCGACGGTGCCCTGGCAGGCGGGGGTGCCGAACACGCAGGTCCATCTGGACAACAGCCAGGTCATATCGGCCTTGATCAGATGCTTGGGATCCTCGGGGTCATAGAACTCCACCCATTCCCTGGGGAAGTCCAATTCGACCTCGCCACCGATACCGCCGACATGTGATGTCCCCACAGTTGTCAACGGTAAACCCACTAACGTGGGTCGCGTGCGATTGGGCGTGCTGGATGTGGGCAGCAATACGGTGCATTTGTTGGTTGTCGATGCGCGCCGGGGCGGCCACCCGACCCCGATGAGTTCCACCAAGGCCGCGCTGCGCCTCGCCGAGGCCATCGACTCGAGCGGAAAGCTGACCCGCAAGGGCTCCGACGCCCTGGTCGAGACGGTCGACGAATTCGCGAAGATCGCCAGCAGTTCGGGGTGCGCGGAGATGATGGCCTTCGCGACCTCCGCGGTGCGCGATGCCAAGAACTCCGAGGCGGTACTGGCCCGGGTGAAATCCGAAACCGGCGTCGCGCTGCGGGTGCTCAGCGGGGTCGACGAATCCCGGCTCACCTTCCTGGCGGTGCGCCGCTGGTACGGCTGGAGTGCGGGACGCATCATCAACATCGATATCGGTGGCGGTTCGCTGGAGCTTTCCAGCGGCGTCGACGAGGAGCCGGAGGTCGCGATGTCGCTGCCGCTCGGTGCCGGCCGGATGACCAGGGAGTGGTTGTCCGAGGATCCGCCGGGTCGCCGCCGGGTGGCGATGCTGCGGGACTGGCTGTCCACCGAGTTGTCCGAGGCCGGTGCGGTGATGCAGGCCGCGGGCACACCGGATCTGGCGGTCGCCACGTCCAAGACGTTCCGTTCGCTGGCCCGGCTCACCGGCGCGGCGCCCTCGGGTGCCGGGCCGCGGGTGAAGCGGACGCTGACCGCGGCCGGTCTGCGGCAGCTGATCGCGTTCATCTCTAGGATGACTACGGCCGACAGAGCAGAGCTGGAAGGGGTGAGTGCCGAACGGGCGCCACAGATCGTGGCGGGCGCATTGGTAGCTGAGGCGAGCATGCGAGCGTTGGGTGTCGAAACGGTACAGATCTGTCCCTGGGCATTGCGGGAGGGACTGATTCTGCGGAAACTCGACAGTGAAGCGGACGGGACCGCCCTGGTCGAGACCACCCCAGCCACTCCCAAGGGCAACACACGATGACAGAACCGAGCGAAAACACAGCCACCCGTCCGATATCGGTGGCGGAGCTGCTCGCCAAGAACGGATCGATCGGATCCCCGGCGCCGGGCGGCCGACGCCGGCGACGGCGGGGCAATGCCGACGCCGTCACCGTCGCCGAGCTGACCGGTGAGATCCCGATCATCGCGCTCGAGGACGCCCCGACCGCCGAGGACACCCCGGTCGTCGAGGAGCCGCCGACGGCCGAGGACACCCCCGTCGTCGAAGACCTCCCCGCCGAGCCCGAACCGGAACCGGAACCCGAGCCCGAGGCAGAGCCCGCGGCCGACGCGGAAGCCGAGCCCGACGTCGAAATCGAGCCCGACGCCGCCGAGACCGACTACGCCGAGCATCTGCAGCAGCGCGACGTGGACCCGGCCCCGTTGGCATTCACCCCGCGCCGCCACGCGCACACCCTCAAGAAGCACGCCCCGCATGTCTCGGCCGGTGGTGCCGAGGAGATGACCTTCGACTCGCTGCACGACGACGACGCGCAGGACGACGACGATGACAGCGGCAGTGTCAAGACGCGTCCGTCGTATCTGAGATCGCCTTCCGACGCGCTGTTCGGCGGGGATTCCGTCGCCGACGATGTGGCCCGGCGGGGCCGGACACCCGGTCCCGAGGACATCGATCTCGAGGACACCCAGAAGGTGGCCCTCGACGCCGACGAGCCGCTGGCCGCCCTGGACCTGACCGAACCCGAGGCTCCGTCGCCGTTCATGCGCGGCGTGTGGATCGTGGTGCAGAGCGTGCTCGCGGTCGCGCTGGGCGCCGGCTTGTTCATCGCCTTCGACCAGCTGTGGAAGTGGAACAACATTGTGGCGCTGGCACTCTCGGTGCTGGTGATCCTGGGTCTCGTGGTCGGTGTGCGGGTGGTGCGTAAGACCGAGGACATCGCGAGCACCCTGATCGCAGTGGCGGTGGGCGCCATGGTGACGCTCGGGCCACTGGCGCTGCTGCAGTCCACCTAAGTGCGCCCCGCGATCAAGGTCGGCCTGTCGACGGCCTCGGTGTACCCACTGCGGACCGAGGCGGCCTTCGACTACGCCGCCCGCCTCGGCTACGACGGTGTCGAGCTGATGGTCTGGGCCGAACCGGTCAGCCAGGACATCGATGCGGTGTGCCGGCTGTCGGAGACGTACGGCATCCCGGTGCTCTCGGTGCACGCACCGTGCCTGCTGATCTCGCAGCGGGTCTGGGGTGCCAACCCGATCGCCAAACTGGAACGCAGCGTGCGGGCCGCCGAGCAGCTGGGCGCCCAGACCGTGGTGGTGCACCCGCCGTTCCGCTGGCAGCGCCGCTACGCCGAGGGCTTCAGCGAGCAGGTCGCCGAACTGGAGGCCGGCAGCGACGTGCTGGTCGCGGTGGAGAACATGTTCCCGTTCCGGGCGGACCGGTTCTGGGGCACCGGCCAGCCCTCGATCGAGCGAATGCGTAAACGCGGCGGCAGGCCCGGGCCGGGGATCTCGGCATTCGCCCCGTCCTACGACCCGCTCGACGGCGGGCACGCGCACTACACCCTGGACCTGTCGCACAGCGCCACCGCCGGCACCGATGCGCTGGAGATGGCGCAACGGATGGGGGAGGGCCTGGCGCATCTGCACCTGTGCGACGGCAGCGGCGCGTCCACCGACGAGCACCTGGTGCCCGGCCGGGGCACCCAGCCCGCCGCCGAAGTCTGCCGGCAGTTGGCGACCAGCGATTTCACCGGCCACGTCATCCTGGAGGTCACCACCTCCGGAGCCCGCAACGCCGCCGAACGGGAGGCCCTGTTGACCGAGTCCCTGCAGTTCGCGCGGGAGCACCTGCTGCGATGAGCGTGCTGTTCAGCGATGCCATGCGGCTGGAGTCGGCCGGTGGCGGTGTGTACGAGGGTGTTCTGAACGAGCACTGGACCATCGGGCCCAAGGTGCACGGCGGGGCAATGCTGGCGCTGTGCGCGAATGCGGCCCGCACCGAACTGGGCACCCCGGACTTCGAACCCATCGCGGTGTCCGGGAACTTCCTGTGGGCACCGGATCCCGGGGCGCTGCGGGTCGTCACCACGGTGCGCAAGGTCGGCCGGCGGATCAGCCTGGTCGATGTGGAACTCATGCAGGGCGATCGGGTCGCGGTCCGGGCCGCGATCACCCTCGGTGTCCCCGAGCACGATGCGCCGCCGCTGTTGTCGACCAACCCCGTCGTGCCGTTGATGACGCCCGAGCCGCCGCCCGGTCTGGAGCCCATCGGTCCCGGACACCGGATGGCCGACATCGTGCACCTGGCCCACGGCTGCGACATCCGGCCGTCGCTGACGACCATGCAACCGCGCTCGGATGGCGGACCGCCGGTCATCGAGTACTGGGTGCGCCCCCGCGGCGAAGCCCCTGATGTGCTTTTCGCCCTGCTGTGTGGCGATGTGTCGGCCCCGGTGACCTTCGGGGTCAACCGGTTCGGCTGGGCACCCACCGTGCAGCTGACGGCCCTCCTGCGGGCCCGCCCGGCCGACGGCTGGCTGCGGGTGCTGTGCACGACGACGCAGATCGGTCAGGAATGGTTCGACGAGGACCACGTCGTGGTGGACTCGGCGGGCCGCATCGTGGTGCAGACGCGTCAGCTCGCGCTGGTGCCGACGTCCTAGACGCGAACTTTCCCCGTCGCTTCGCTCGCACCGGCGCGGGCCGTGGGAAACTGCACCCGTGGCAAGAATTGCGATCATCGGCGGAGGAAGTATCGGCGAAGCGCTGCTCTCGGGGCTGTTGAGGGCGGGCCGTCAGGTCAAGGACCTGGCGATCGCCGAGAAGCATCCCGACCGCGCCAAACAGCTGGCGGAAACGTATTCGGTGCGGGTGACCTCGGTGGCCGATGCCGCCGACAGTGCCACCTACATCATCATCGCCGTCAAGCCGGCCGATGTGGAGTCGGTGACCGGTCAGATCGCCGAGACCGTCGCCCGCGCGGAGGGCGAGAGTGAGGAGCAGGTCTTCGTCAGCGTCGCCGCGGGTGTGAACACGGCGTTCTTCGAGGCCAAACTGCCCGCGGGCACTCCGGTGATCCGGGTGATGCCGAACGCCCCGATGGTGGTCGGTGGCGGTGTCAGCGCGGTGGCCGCCGGCCGTTTCGCGACGCCCGAGCAGGTCAAGGAGGTCACGGCCATCTTCGACACCGTCGGTGATGTGCTGACGGTGCCCGAATCGCAGCTCGACGCGGTGACCGCGGTGTCGGGTTCTGGACCCGCCTACTTCTTCCTGATGGTCGAGGCGCTGGTCGACGCCGGCGTGGACGCCGGGCTCAGCCGGGAGGTGGCCACCGAACTGGTGGTGCACACCATGGCCGGATCCGCGGCCATGCTGCTGGATCGTCGGGACAGCGCGCAGGCCGGTGTCATGGACACCTCGGCGGCCGCGCTGCGGGCCATCGTGACGTCCCCGGGCGGCACCACAGCGGCTGGTCTGCGGGAACTTGAGCGGGGTGGCCTGCGCAGCGCCGTCTCCGATGCCATCGCGGCCGCAAAAAGGCGCTCTGAGCAGCTCGGAATTACATCCGAGTAGTTCACCAATTTCGGACGGATTAACCCACACCCGTCGCAATAACCCCAGTGGCCACGCTATTCTCCTCGTGTATGCACGCGTACGTGCCAGCGGTGGGGAAGCCGCTGGAACGGCCGTGCCTTATGGATTGGGTTGCGATGACGTCATTGAACGGGCCATCGGCGCGGGATTCCGCCGGCGACGGCCAGCCGAAGGCTCAATTTCTCACCGTCGCGGAAGTGGCAAGCCTGATGCGGGTGAGCAAGATGACCGTCTACCGGCTGGTGCACAACGGCGAGCTGCCGGCGGTGCGTGTCGGACGGTCATTCCGGGTGCATGCCAAGGCGGTCCACGATCTGCTCGAGACGTCGTACTTCGACGCCGGATAGCACGCGTTTTCCGCTTCACCGGGCCACCCAGGTAAGGTGACGCGGTCAGTTCACTCATTGGTAGGTAGCGGAGTTCATGGGTTCAGTTATCAAGAAGCGGCGCAAGCGCATGTCGAAGAAGAAGCACCGGAAGCTGCTTCGTCGCACTCGGGTTCAACGCAGAAAACTCGGTAAGTAGCTTTCAGCTTCAGCCGATAGGCTGGCCCGATGGACGAGCAGGCGACCGATCCCAAAGTGGTGCTGGTGACCGGTGCCTGCCGGTTCCTCGGTGGCTATCTCACCGCTCGGCTCGTGCAGAACCCGGCGATCGACCACGTCATCGCGGTCGATGCCATCGCGCCGAGTAAGGATCTCTTACGCAGGATGGGGCGCGCGGAATTCGTGCGCGCCGACATCCGCAATCCCTTCATCGCCAAGGTCATCCGAAACGGTGACGTCGACACCGTCGTGCATGCCGCGGCGGCGTCGTACGCGCCGCGGGCAGGCGGGCGCGCGACCCTCAAAGAGCTCAACGTGATGGGCGCGATCCAGCTGTTCGCGGCGTGTCAGAAGGCGCCGTCGGTGCGCCGGGTCATCCTCAAGTCCACCTCCGAGGTGTACGGGGCGAGTTCCCGAGACCCGGTGATGTTCACCGAGGACGGCGGCGCACGCCGGCCACCCGCGGACGGTTTCGCCCGCGACAGCATCGATATCGAGGGATACGTCCGCGGCTTGGCCCGCAGGCGTCCGGATATCGCCGTGACGATCCTGCGGCTGGCCAACATGATCGGGCCCGCGATGGACACCGCGCTGTCCCGGTATCTGGCCGGCCCGGTGGTGCCGTCGGTGCTGGGTCACGATGCGCGGCTGCAACTGCTGCACGAACAGGACGCCCTCGGCGCGCTGGAGCGTGCCACGGTCGCCGGTCGCGCGGGCACCTTCAACGTCGGGGCATCCGGCATCATCATGATGAGCCAGGCGATCCGCCGATCCGGGCGGGTGGCGCTGCCGGTGCCGCGTTCCGCGCTGGCCGCCGTCGATTCCCTGAGGCGCGCAACGAGTTACACCGAACTCGACCGTGAGCAGCTGAATTATCTGAGCTACGGGCGGGTGATGGACACCGCGCGCATGCGTAACGACCTAGGGTATAACCCTAAGTGGACGACGGCGGAGGCTTTTGACGATTACGTGCGGGGACGTGGTCTGACTCCGATCATCGACCCGAAATGGGTACGCTCAGTGGAGAGTCGTGCTGTGACGCTGGCGCAACGCGTCGGTGGCTAGACAGACTCGAAACAGGGCCGGGGAGAGGGTGACGCGTGGTGGGTGAACCCAGGGCGAAAGTGATTCCGCTGCACTCGAATTCGGGCCGCTCCTCGGCGCAGCGCCGGGCTTCGCAGCGGGCTGACAGTGCGCGCAGGCACCCGTCGCTGCTCGCCGACCCCGACGGCCGGGCCACCGCCGAGCAGATGTCCGCCGTCGTGCGCGAGATCGATCAGCACCGCAACGGCGGGGCCGAAACGGTTGCCGAGGACACCCCCAACGAACTGTCCCGGGCCATCTCCGGGATCGCCGAGTTCGTCACCAAGCGGATGACCGGCGACTACACCGTCGACGAGTTCGGCTTCGACGCGCACCTCAACGACGCCGTGGTGTTGCCCATGCTGCGCGGGCTGTACAACTCCTGGTTCCGGGTCGAGGTCAGCGGTATCGAGAACCTGCCGCTCGACGGGGCCGCCCTGGTGGTGGCCAACCACGCCGGCGTGCTGCCGTTCGACGGGCTGATGGCCGCGGTCGCCGTGCACGATCACCATCCGGGCAACCGCGTGCTGCGCATGCTCGCGGCCGATCTGGTGTTCGACCTGCCCGTGGTGGGACAGGCCGCCCGCAAGGCCGGGCACACCGTGGCCTGCGCCTCGGACGCGCACCGCCTGCTTGCCGCCGGTGAGCTCACCGCGGTGTTCCCCGAGGGCTTCAAGGGCCTCGGCAAACCGTTCAAGGACCGCTACAAACTGCAGCGGTTCGGCCGCGGCGGATTCGTCTCGGCTGCCCTGCGGGCGCAGGCGCCGATCGTGCCGTGCTCGATCGTGGGATCCGAGGAGATCTATCCGAAGATCGGCGATATCAAGCTGCTGGCGCGGGTGCTGGGCCTGCCGTACTTCCCGGTGACCCCGCTGTTCCCGCTGGCCGGTCCACTCGGACTGGTGCCGCTGCCCTCCAAATGGCACATCAAGTTCGGTGAGCCGATCCCCACCGAGGGCTACGACGACACGGCCGCCGACGATCCGATGGTGACGTTCGAACTGACCGACCAGGTGCGCGAGACCATCCAGCACACCCTGTATCAACTGCTGGCGAACCGCCGGAACACGTTCCTGGGCTGATTCCCCGCGAAACCGACGTTTTCGCGGTCCGGCGGGGCTGAATAGCGCAAAAGCGTCGGTTTCACGGTTGCCATCCGTGCGATATCAGTGCGCTGCACGTTTCGGCGAGCACGTCTGCCGGGCGATCCTCCTTGATGACGTGCACGATGTGCCACTGCAGACGGTGCAGCACCCGTGCGACTTTGACGTCGTTGGCGTTGGCGTAGGCGCTTCGGCTGGTGAGGTGCTGCTGACCGTCGTACTCGGCACCCACCTTGTACTTCTCCCAGCACATGTCGATTCGCCGCACGTAGTGACCGTCCTCGTCGTAGACCACGAACTGAGTCGTCGGCGCGGGCAGCCCGGCGTCGATGAAGAGCAGTCGCAACCAGGTTTCTCGGGGAGACTCGGCGCCGCCGTCGACCAGCGGTAAGGCGGTACGCACCCGGCGTAACCCGCGAGCTCCCCGATGCCGCTCGGCCAGGAGCAGGACCTCGTCGGGTGAGAACCTGCGGACCCTCCGCAGGGCGTCGAGACGGGCCACCGCCTGGTCGCGCGGCAGAGGACGGGCGAGGTCGAAAGCGGTGCGGGCCACGGTGGTGACGCGTATCCCGGCAACGGTGGTGATCTCGTCGGGATGCAGGCTTTCGTCGCGGACGATGAGCCCCGCTTGGCGGCGTCCGCCGGTGACGACCTCGATGGGGACATCGGGCGCAATCCAGTCGGCGCCGTGCAGCGCGGATGCGACCACACCGGCGACGACCGCACCGGGTGCGGCCAGCATCAGACCGGCCAATCGATCTCGCAGCGATAGCGGGTGCTGCACGGGTACGTGCACGCCGCGGTAGATCGGGCGATACCAGCGGCGGAGTTCGAACGGCGTCAGCTCACCGGCTGCGACTGCATCGGCGCCGATGAAAGGAATCCGCATAGAAGATCAGACGCAGCGTCGGTCCGATTGGATCCATGACTACATCGAAACCGACGTTTTTGCGCTCAGGATGTCCTCGATACCGCGAAAACGTCGGTCTCGGCGCAGAATTCAGGCGTTCTGCCCGGCCACCATCTTCGCGATCGCGGCGTCGCGGGCCGCGGCGATCTGGGCGGTGACCTCATCGGCCTCGCCCTCGTGTTCGGCTTCGCCGAGAATCGTCACCACCGTGGTCATCACCGGGTTGCCGTCGTCATCGGTGACCTCGCCGCGGACCTCGGTGAGGATGGCGCCGTGCGATTCGATGACCGAATCCAGGTACGAGTCGAACCACAGCTTGTCGCCGACCTTGATGGGGCGGTGGAAGATCAGCTTCTGGTCGCGGTGCAGCACGCGCTCCATGTTCACCGGCACATCGAACTGGTTGAAGATCTCCAGCTGGACGCGCCGGCCGGCCACCGCGATGAATGTCAGCGAGGCGAGGATGGCGTCGTGCCCGTGCTCGGCGGCGCCCTCTTCGGAGTGATGCGCGGGGTGCTGGTCCTGGACGGCGTTCGCGAACTCGCGGACCTTCTCCCGTCCGACCTCGAAATAGTCGGGGTACCGGAAGTGGGTTCCGACGATCTCTTCAGCGATTCCCATGGCGGGTCAGCCTATCAGCGCGAAGGTCAACGACCCGCGTCGCGGCGCGAGGCCACCGCGGCCAGCGCACCGCCCACCGCGCCCAGCGCGAGCGCGGACGGCACCCCGATCCGGGCCGCCTTGCGCGCGGTGCGGAAGTCGCGGATCTCCCAGCCGCGCTCGCGCGCGACATCGCGCAACGCGGCATCGGGGTTGATCGCCACCGCCGTGCCGACCAGCGACAGCATCGGCACGTCGTTGAAGCTGTCCGAGTAGGCGGTGCAGCGGCGCAGGTTGAGGCCCTCGCGGATGGCCAGCGACCGGACCGCGTGCGCCTTGCCCGCCCCGTGCAGGATGTCGCCGACCAGTCGGCCGGTGAAAACCCCGTCGACAGATTCGGCGATCGTGCCCAGCGCCCCGGTCAGGCCCAGCCGCCGCGCGATGGTGTCCGCGAGCTCGAAGGGGGTGGCGGTCACCAGCCACACCTGCTGGCCGGCGTCCAGGTGCATCTGGGCCAGCGCCCGGGTGCCCGGCCAGATCTTGTCGGCGATGATCTCGTCGTAGATCTCCTCGCCGAGTTCGACCAGTTCGGCGGTGGAACGGCCCTCGATGAAGGCCAGCGCCTTCTGTTTCCCCTCGGCGACGTCGTCGCTGTTCTCCTTGCCGGTGAACTGGAATTTCGCCTGCGCATAGACGATCCCGAGGATGTCGCCGTAGGTGAAGTACTTGCGGGCGGCCAGCCCGCGGGCGAAGTGCACCAGCGACGAACCGTGCACCAAGGTGTTGTCGACGTCGAAGAACGCGGCCGCGGTCAGGTCCGGCGGCGGCGGCAGGGGCGTCTCGGACACCGTTCAACCCTAAGTCACGCAGGGTCGATACTGGATGTGTGGACCATCAGGTGGTGTTGCTCACACGGGCCGGCTGCAGCATGTGCGAACGAGCGGCCGCGACGCTGGCCGTTCTGGCCGAGGAACTGGGGTTCTCGCTGAGCTCCACCGACGTCGACGCGGCGGCTGCCGCAGGCGAGCCCGCTCTACGTGCCGAATTCGGCGATCGGTTGCCGGTCGTGCTGCTCGACGGCGCCGAACACAGCTACTGGGAGGTCGACGAACCCCGGTTGCGTGCGGATGTCAGTTAATTTGGTGGCGCGCTGGTGAACGGCTACTTTGGACCCTGACCGGGCGGGCGAAATGAGGGTACGACCGTCCAGGGGCGAGCGAAGCGACGGGAAGAAATCTAAGGTGATGATGCCGTGAGCGTGCTGCTATTCGGGGTTTCGCATCGCAGTGCGCCGGTGTCCGTACTGGAGCAGCTGAGCACCGACGAGTCCGATCAGGCCAAGATCATCGACGAGGTGCTGCAGTCCTCGCTGGTCACCGAGGCCATGGTGCTGTCGACCTGCAACCGGGTCGAGGTGTACGCCGTGGTCGAGGCATTCCACGGCGGCCTCTCGGTGATCGGACAGGTGCTTTCCGAGCATTCCGGCATGGGCCTCAACGACCTCACCAAATACGCCTACGTACGCTACGCCGAAGCCGCCGTCGAGCATCTCTTCGCCGTCACCAGCGGCCTCGATTCGGTCGTCATGGGCGAGCAGCAGGTCCTCGGCCAGGTCCGGCGTGCCTACGCCGCCGCCGAGTCCAACCACACCGTCGGGCGCACCCTGCACGAACTGGCCCAGCGCGCGCTGTCGGTCGGCAAGCGGGTGCACACCGAGACCGGGATCGACTCCGCGGGCGCCTCGGTGGTGTCGGTATCGCTGGAGATGGCCGAGAAGCGGCTCGGGAACCTGGCAGGCCGCAGTGCGGTGGTCGTCGGCGCCGGTGCCATGGGGGCGCTGGCCGCCAAGCACCTGGTCCGCGCCGGGGTGGAGCGCATCGACGTGGTCAACCGCTCGTTGCCGCGTGCCACCCGCCTCGCGGAGAACATCTCCGAACTCGGCGTGCCCGCCACGCCGTACACCCTCGACGACATCTCATCCGTGCTGGCCACCGCCGACGTGGTGGTCAGCAGCACCGGTGCGGTCCGCCCGGTGATGTCGCTGGCCGATGTGCACCACGGTCTGGCGGCACGCGACGGGGACCGCCCGTTGGTGATGTGCGACCTGGGCATGCCCCGCGACATCGACCTCGCGGTGGCCGGCCTGCCCGGCGTGCACGTCATCGACATGGATCGCATCCAGCGCGAGCCGACCGCCCGTGCGGCCGCCTCGGATGCCGAGGCCGCCCGCGCCATCGTGGCCGCCGAGGTTGCCAACTACCTGGCCGGCCAGCGGATGGCCGAGGTGACCCCCACCGTCACGGCCCTGCGTCAGCGGGCCGCCGATGTGGTGGAGGCCGAATTGCTGCGCCTGGACAACCGGCTGCCCGGCCTGGACTCCACCCACCGCGACGAGGTGGCGCGCACCGTGCGCCGCGTCGTCGACAAGCTGCTGCACGCCCCCACGGTGCGGGTCAAGCAGCTGGCAGGCGCCCCCGGCGGAGACAGTTACGCCGAGGCGCTGCGTGAGCTCTTCGAACTCGACCCGCAGGCCGTCGACGCCGTCTCCGGTGGCGAATTGCCTTTGATCGCAACAGATAACGACAAGCCCGAGTGATCCGTATCGGCACCCGGGGCAGCCTGCTCGCGACGACTCAGGCCGGCTTCATCCGTGACGCCCTGATCGCCAACGGCCACCCCGCCGAGTTGGTCATCGTGGCTACCGCCGGTGACCAATCGAGTGCGCCCATCGCCGAAATCGGCGTCGGTGTCTTCACCGCCGCCCTGCGCGAAGCCGTCGTCGACGGCGTCGTCGACATGGCCGTGCACTCCTACAAGGATTTGCCGACCGCCCCCGACCCCCGGTTCGACATCGCCGCCATCCCGCCCCGTGAGGACGCCAGGGACGCGCTGGTGGCCCGGGACAACATGGTGCTGGGAGAGTTGCCCGCCGGCTCCACGATCGGCACCTCAAGCCCGCGACGGGCCGCGCAGCTTAGAGCACTGGGTCTCGGTTTGGAAATCCGCCCCCTACGAGGCAACCTAGACACCAGGTTGAACAGGGTAAGTAGCGGTGATCTCGACGGTGTCGTCGTCGCCCGGGCGGGTCTCGCCCGCATCGGACGGCTCGACGCTGTGACCGAGTCGCTCGAACCGGTGCAGATGTTGCCGGCACCGGCTCAGGGGGCTCTCGCAGTGGAGTGTCGCGCCGGTGACAGTGAGCTTGTCGCGGTGCTGGCGGAGTTGGATCACGCCGACACTCGCGCCGCGGTCACCGCTGAACGTGCCCTGCTCGCCGAACTGGAGGCGGGTTGTTCCGCGCCGGTGGGTGCCATCGCTGAGGTGGTCGAGTCCATCGATGAGGACGGCCGCGTCTTCGAAGAGCTGTCGCTGCGTGCCTGCGTGGCGGCGCTGGACGGATCCGACGTGATCCGTGCGTCCGGTATCGGTACTCCGCAACGGGCACGGGAGCTAGGGCTCTCGGTGGCCGCGGAACTGTTCGAACTGGGTGCACGCGATGTGTTGGCAGATGCTGGGAGTGACAGATGACTGGGCACGCAGGTAGCCGGGGCCGAAAGATCCGGCCCGGCCGTATCACGTTCGTAGGCTCAGGCCCGGGCGATCCAGGCCTGTTGACGACTCGTGCGCGGACGGTACTCGCCAACGCCGCGACGGTCTTCACCGACCCCGACGTACCCGAAGCGGTGCTGGCGTTGGTCGGCTCCGAGTTGCCGCCCACCTCCGGGCCGGCGCCGGAAGCTCCCGCCTCGGATGCCGACGGTGGCGAGACCGCAGCCGTGCTGCCCGGTGGCCCCGATGTGCGTCCCGCGCTGGGGGACCCGGCCGAGGTCGCCAAGACCCTGGCCGCCGAGGCCCGCCACGGCGTGGACGTGGTCCGGCTGGTGGCCGGTGACCCGCTGTCGGTCGACGCGGTCATCACCGAGGTCAACACCCTGGCCCGCACCCACCTGAACTTCGAGATCGTGCCCGGCCTGCCGGACACCACCGCGGTGCCGACGTACGCCGGCCTGCCGCTGGGTTCCTCGCACACCGTGGCCGACGTCCGTGACCCCAACGTGGACTGGGCCGCGCTGGCCGCCGCACCCGGGCCGCTGATCCTGCACGCCACCGCCTCGCATCTGGCGGACGCTGCGCGCACCCTGGTCGAGTTCGGCCTGGCCGAGAACACCCCGGCCGTCGTCACCGCGCACGGCACCACCTGCCAGCAGCATTCGGTGGAGACCACGCTGATCGGCTTGGGGGACAAGGCGATTCTGACCGCGGCCGAGTCCACCGGCGGTGCCCCGGGCCCGCTGGGTGGGCCGCTGGTGGTGACGATCGGCAAGACCGTCGCCAACCGCGCGAAGCTGAACTGGTGGGAGAGCCGCGCACTGTACGGCTGGACCGTGCTGGTCCCGCGCACCAAGGATCAGGCCGGCGAGATGAGTGATCGCCTGGTCACCCACGGCGCGCTGCCGGTCGAGGTGCCCACCATCGCCGTCGAGCCGCCGCGCAGCCCGGCCCAGATGGAAAGGGCCGTAAAGGGTCTGGTCGACGGCCGGTTCCAGTGGGTGGTCTTCACCTCCACCAACGCGGTGCGTGCGGTGTGGGAGAAGTTCAACGAGTTCGGTCTGGATGCCCGGGCGTTCTCCGGTGTGAAGATCGCCTGTGTCGGTCAGGCCACCGCGGACCGGGTCCGTGCCTTCGGCATCAACCCGGAGCTGGTGCCCGCCGGCGAGCAGTCCTCGCTGGGCCTGCTCGACGAATTCCCGGACTACGACGAGATTTTCGATCCGGTGAACCGGGTGCTGTTGCCGCGCGCCGATATTGCCACCGAGACCCTGGCCGAGGGCCTGCGCGAACGTGGCTGGGAGATCGAGGATGTCACCGCCTACCGCACCGTGCGCGCCGCTCCGCCGCCGGCGCAGACCCGCGAGATGATCAAGACCGGCGGGTTCGACGCGGTCTGCTTCACCTCCAGCTCGACGGTGCGCAACCTGGTCGGTATCGCCGGTAAGCCGCACGCGCGCACCATCGTCGCCTGCATCGGCCCGAAGACGGCCGAAACCGCAGTCGAATTCGGCCTGCGCGTCGACGTGCAGCCGGAGACGGCCGCGGTCGGTCCGCTGGTCGAGGCGCTGGCCGAGCACGCCGCCCGCCTCCGGGCCGAGGGTGCGCTGCCTCCGCCGCGCAAGAAGAGCCGCCGGCGGTAATGGGGTACCCCCGCCACCGTCCACGCAGGCTTCGTTCCACGCCGGCGATGCGCCGGCTGGTGGCGCAGACCTCGCTGGAGCCACGGCATCTGGTGCTGCCGATGTTCGTCGCCGACGGACTGTCGGAACCACGCCCGATCACCTCCATGCCGGGAGTCGTTCAGCACACCCGGGATTCGTTGCGCCGGGCCGCCGCCGACGCGGTGGCCGCCGGTGTGGGCGGACTCATGTTGTTCGGTGTGCCGCGCGACGAGGACAAGGACGCCGTCGGGAGCGCGGGCCTGGACCCGGACGGCATCCTGAACGGGGCCCTGGCCGATCTCGCCGAGGATCTCGGTGATGCCACCGTGCTGATGGCCGACACCTGCCTCGACGAGTTCACCGACCACGGGCACTGCGGCGTCCTGGACGCGCACGGCCGGGTCGACAACGACGCCACCAACGATCAGTACGTGAAACTGGCTGTGGCCCAGGCTCATTCGGGTGCGCACGTGGTCGGCCCGAGCGGGATGATGGACGGCCAGGTGGCGGCCATCCGGGACGGTCTGGATGCGGCCGGGCACGAGGACGTCGCGATCCTGGCCTATGCCGCGAAGTTCGCCTCGGCGTTCTACGGCCCCTTCCGGGAAGCGGTCGGCTCCAGCCTGTCCGGTGACCGGCGGACCTATCAGCAGGATCCGGGCAATGCCCGCGAGGCCGTACACGAGATCGCGCTGGACATCGACGAAGGCGCCGACATCGTGATGGTCAAACCGGCGATGAGTTACCTCGATGTGGTCGCCGCCGCCGCCGACATCTCGCCGGTGCCGGTGGCCGCTTATCAGATCTCGGGGGAGTACTCGATGATCAGCGCCGCCGCCGCCAACGGCTGGATCGATCTGCGGGCCTCCGCGCTGGAGTCGCTGGTCAGCATCCGCCGTGCCGGCGCCGATATCGTGCTGACCTACTGGGCGGCCGAGGCCGCCGGATGGCTGGCGTGACCGAAGAACCGCCCGCCACACCGCCGGCCAGCCGCCCAGAGGACATCGACACCGGGTTCTGGCTCTGGATGGCAGCGCTCCCGCTGATGGTGATCGGTTACCTCATCGACCTGGCCACCGCACGCATGCCGGACGCCGGGGGCTACGTCTACGCGGTGTCGGGTCTGTTCGTCGTGGTGACCATCGCCGTCGTCGTGACCTTCGCGGTGCTGATGCGGTTGGGCTACCGCTGGCCGCGCACCCTGCTGACCGCCGCGGGGCTGACGGCGGTGGTCTATTCGGTCTCCAGCCTGTTCACCGGGGAGCGGTCCGAGTTCGCCGCGGTCGGGTTCGCGGCGTGCACCATCATCGGCTCGGTGCTGATCCTCGGTGGCGTGGTGCTGTTGCACCGCAAGGACGCTCACGAATACCTCACCCGATAGGCTGGCGCCGATATGACCAAACCCACACCCGCGTCGCGCCCGGCCCTCGTCAACATCGCATTCTGGCTGGTCCTGGCGGGATCGGTGCTGCTGCTGGCCGGTGGTTTGCTCGGGCTGAGCAGCGCGATCAGCACCCCGCGCAGCGCCTTCTCCACCGAGCTGTCCGACAGCGAGGTCCGCAGCATCGTGATCATGCGGGGCGGTATCAGCGCACTGCTGTTGCTCACCGGTCTGGTGCTGAGCTTCCTGGCCGGCCGCGCCCGCAACGGGGATCTGCGGTTCCGCCGGGCGATGGTGTGGCTGTCGGTGGTGCTGGTGGCGCTGGTGTTCGTGCTGGCGCTGCTGGCACCGTTCGCCGTCGCGCCGCTGGCCCTTTTCGGGGTGGTGCCGGTGGCCATCGGGGCGACGCTGTTCATGCGGCCGGCGGCCTCGGACTGGTTTCTGGAGGTGCAATGACCGAGAGCATCCCGCCGGCTCCCGAGACCACCGAGCAGGTGTTGTTCCGCGAGCCGGGTGGCACCTGGTGGTGGTTGCTGGCCGGTCCGGCGGCCGGCGCGGCGATGATGTTCATCCAGCTGTCGGGTGGCGTCGGCGTGCAGTTCGGGGTGCCCGTGGCCTTCACCATCCTGGTCAGTGGCTTCCTCTGGATCCAGATCAAGGCCGCCCGCATACACACCTCGGTGGAGCTGACGCCCACCACGCTGCGGCAGGGCACCGAGTTCGTCACCATCGCCGACATCGTGAAGATCTATCCGGAGCCCAAGCGTCACGAGGCCGAGAAATGGCAGTCCTACCGTGCCTTCGGTGAGCTCAGCGGCATCCCCCGCGGTCGTACCGGGATCGGTATGAAGCTGACCGACGGCCGTTCCGGACAGGCCTGGGCGCGCAGGCACCGCACCCTGCGCGCGGCCCTGGAATCGCTGGTCGGGGAGCCCGCATCGTGAGTCGCACCGCACTCGTTCAACTCGTCCTCGCTGCGGCCGCACTCGCCGGTGCGGTGGCGAGCTGGCTGGCCGCCGGTTCACCCGAGCAGGTGCCACCCATCATGGACGGGCAGCCCACGCTGTCGACGACGGTCTATTACGCGCCGCTGGTCGTGCTGGCGCTGGCCTTGCTCACCGCAGCCGGCGTGCTGGCGGTGCTGGGATTTGCTGGCGTGCGCCGGGCCCGCCGGGCCGTGGGGCAGAACACTGTTTCGAGGGGATTCGACCGGCCGGTTCGGGGGTAGTCTCGGGCCTGCTGGTCGCGGGGGCAGCGGCGTCACCGCGGAGTCGGGAATCGAGCTCTGGGCGGTAGACGATGACAAGAATCGAACGTTGGTTGGGGGCCGCGGCATCCGCGGCGTGTGTGGCGGCCGGATCGATGGCGGTGGCGGGGCAGGCCGCGGCCGAGCCCCAGGCCTGCCCGGACATCCAGGTGGTGTTCGCGCGGGGCACTTTCGAAGCGCCCGGGGTGGGCGGAACGGGCCAGGCATTCGTGGATGCGCTGCGCGCCAAGACCGCAGGCAAGTCGGTGGACGTGTATCCGGTGAACTACCCCGCGTCGCTGGACTTCGCGACGGCCGCCGACGGTGTGGTGGACGCCGGTAACAAGATCCGTGCCACGGTGGCGGCCTGCCCGGACACCAAGGTGGTGCTCGGCGGGTTCTCCCAGGGGGCGGCGGTGGCCGCCTACATCACCGCTGATGCGGTGCCGGAGGGCTTCGCCCTGCCGCCGGGCCTGACCGGTCCGCTGGAACCGTCGGTGGCCGATCACGTCGCCGCGGTCGCGTTGTTCGGCAAGCCGTCGAGCGGTTTCCTGCAGATGATCTACACCGGTGCTCCCCCCATCACCGTCGGCGCCGGATACACCGATAAGACGCTGGATCTGTGCATCCCGACCGATCCGGTGTGCGCCCCGGGCGGCGGCGACGGCAACGCCCACAACATGTACGCGGCGAACGGTCTGGTCGACCAGGCCGCCGAGTTCGCCGCGTCCCGGTCCGGCGTCACCGAAACCGGAGACGCCGTCGTCGACCAGGCCTCCGGGTAGCGGCAGTCCGCGGGGCGTATGACCCACACCACAGCCTGTTGGAACAAAGTTCAAAATCTGTAACACTGTTCCCCATGACGGAACTGGCGGAGAACGTACCCGAGGCACTCGACGACGCATTGCCGCTCGGGCCCGACTCCTTGGTGTGGAAGTACTTCGGTGAGAACCGGATGTACCTGATCGGGCCGCGCCCCGCGGTGCTGCAGAACATGCTCGCCGAACTCGGCCAGGGCGTGTTGGACCACTCGACGTTCTTCTCCGACACCGCCGAGCGCCTCAAGCGCACCATCCCGCCGATCTTCAAGACGGTGTACGGCTCCGAGGACAACAACGCAGGCACCCAGGTGCGCGACTTCCACCACAACATCAAGGGCGACATGCCGGGCCCGGACGGTACGCCGGCCGGGCGTTACCACGCACTGGATCCGGATACCTACTACTGGGCGCACGCCACGTTCGTCGAGCAGGTCATCTACTTCGCCGACACCTTCGTCAAGCGGCTCAGCGAGGCGGAGAAGGAGCAGATCTATCTGGAATCCAAGACCTGGTACCGGCGCTACGGGGTCAGCGACCGTCCGCAGCCGGCCACCTACGCCGAGTTCGTGCAGTACTGGGACCGGATGCTCGAAGAGGTCGCCGTCCCGCACAAGTCCGCCAGGTACGGCGTCGGCTATGTCACCAAGGGATTCCCGTGCCCCAAGGGCGTGAACCCGGTGGTCTGGAAGCTCATCGCGAAGGTCTTCGATCCCGTCGCCGCATTCATCACCGCCGGCGGGCTGCCACCGCGGGCGCGCGACCTGCTGGGCCTGCCCTGGACCGAGCGCCAGGAACGCAACTACCAACGGTTCGCCGCACTCTGCCGGTCCCGCCCGGTCAACTGGGCCTGGGACAAACTGCCGATGTCGGTGCGCTACAGCAAGTTCGCCCAAGCCGGCTATGCCAGGGGCTGACGCCGGCGAAACCATCCTCGACGCGGCACTCGTCGAGTTGGAGCGGCACGGCTTCCGCAAGGTCGCCCTCGACGATGTCGCGCGGCGGGCCGGGGTCAGCCGGACCACCATCTACCGGCGCTTCGCCAACCGGGACGAACTCGTCGGCGCGGTCATCGAACGTGAGAACGTGGCATTGTTCGCCGATATCGCCAAGGAGTTGAAAGCGGCCAAGCCGCAATCGAACTACTACGTCGAGGCGTTCACGCTGTCGATCATGCGGTTCCGTCGGCACCGGGTGCTCAACCAGATGATCGTCGACGATCCCGCTCTGGCCCAGGAGATGCTGCACCGGCACTACGGCGCCGCCGTCGAAAGGATGGCCGCCGCACTGCTCGTGATCTTCCCGGACGGATTCGCCGAGCGGATCGGCGCTCAAGCCGTCAACGACCTGGCCGACACCATCCTGCGGTATGCGGCCATGGTGCTGCTGTTGCCCAGCGTGCAGCCGTTGCAGACCGCCGACGACGTACGGGCCTTCGCGACCCGGCACTTCCTGCCCAGCCTGCCTGCGGCTTTACGCTCGGTCTCGGCCTGATTGTTTGGTGGGTCACATATTCGGGCAGCCGTGAGCCATGACTACTGAACCTGACCGTGGCACCAAGGCGACGCCGGAAGAAATCGGGGCCTATGAGGACAACCGTCCGACGTCCGTGCTGCCCGGCAGCGATGGCACGGTATCGGGCACCGCGGTGACCGACTGGCTGGACGACGACGGAAACCCGAAATACAACGAGAACTCCACCGAAGAAGACCAGGACTCCACAGAAGACCAGACCCCGAAGAATTAAGCTGACCGGGTGACGCCGCTGGAACAGACCGCCCCCGCCTTCGTGGACATGGCCCATTCCATCGTGTGGGCCTCGGTGGCCACCGTGGACGCCGACAGCAAGCCGCGCAGCAGAGTTCTGCACCCGATCTGGGAGTGGGACGGCACCGACCTGTTCGGCTGGGTGGCCACCGTACCGTCGCCGGTCAAGCAGCAGCACCTCGCCGTGCACCCGTTCATGTCGGTCAATTACTGGGCGCCCAACCACGACACCTGCAGCGCAGACTGCCTCGTCGAGTGGTACACCGATGACGACACCCGAAAGACGGTGTGGGACAAGTTCGTCAACGCCCCCGAACCGCTGGGCTACAACCCGACCATCATCCCGGGCTGGGACTCGCCCACCTCGTCCGCCTTCGCCGTCCTCCGGCTGGCGCCGTACCGGCTGCGCGTGCAACCCGGCACCGTGATGACCGCGGCGACCGGCGAGGTGCTCAGCTGGAGCGCGTGAGCAACAACGCGGATTCGATTGGGGCGATGCGCAATACGTGTCGCCACGGCCCCTTCACGACGCTCAGCGCCTCACTCAGCGGCACCACCCGGGGTTCCTCCACGAGCAGGCTGCGACCGTCGATCTGCACCCGCCCGGACCCGGAGGCCTGCAGGTTGCGTACCCAGTCGGTGTCAGTGCCGTAGGGCAACAGCACCGCGACCCCATCGGTCGTCGGGAACGCCGTCACCGGTGTGCGGTAGTCCTTCCCGGACTTGCGGCCGACGTGGTCGACGGCCGACCACAGCGGCACATACCCGGCCAGCGGCTCCACCACCGGGTTGACGTACTTACGGTTGAACTCGGCACGTTGGCGGGCGAAGAGCATGCGGTGGATTCTAGAGCTCTCCGACGGTCGCCGCGGGGTTGCTGCAGACATTGCGCAGCAGATTCTCGAACTGCGCCAGCAGATTCCGGATCAGCCTCCCGCTGTACAGGGCGGTGCGGTAACTCGCCTCCAACACCATGGCCGACCCGCTGTCGACGACGTTGATGAACAGTTCGAACGTCTCGGCCTGCCGCACCAGGGTCTCGTAGCCGACGGTCAGCCCGGTATGCCGGATGTCGTCGTCACGCACGTCGATGTTGAACACCACGCTGACCAGGGGCGGGCGGTTGCCGACCCGGGTCAGGTTGAGCTGCTCGGTCAGTGTGCCCACGCTGACGCCCTGGTGGTCGTAGGCGTCCAGCAGGGCGCCTCGGGTGCCCCGCAGGGCGTCGGTGAAGCTGTCGGCGCCGTCGATCTGCAGACGCAGGGGCAGCAGGTTCACGCAGTGCCCCACCAGCCTGCCCTGATCGTGGAAGGACTGACCGGCCGCGGCCAGCCCGATCACCAGATCGTCCTGCCCGGTTCGCTGCTGCAGCAGACCGGCGAACCCGGTCAGCATGGTGGCCACCAGGCTGGCGCCGTGCGCGCTGCCCACGGTGCGCAACCGGCTCACCAGATCGGCATCCAGCGGTAGGTCCACCCGGGCCGCGGACAGGTCACTGTCGTCACCGCCGGGCCGGTCGCCCGGAATCTGCGGTGGCGCAGGCACCTCGCGCAGCTGCTTGAGCCAGTAGTCCTGGTGCAGCCGGCCGGTACGGGACTGCAGGAAGTGATGCTCGACGGCGCTGTAGTCGGCGTATCGCGGTGCGGCGGGCAACGCCGCGTCGCGTCCCTCCACCCGTGCCGAATACAGCGCGGCCAGCTCGCTCAGCGCGACCGCACCCGACCAGCCGTCGCACACCGCGTGATGGGTCACGAACAGCAGCTTGTGGTGCTCGGCGCCCAGTCGCACCAACCGGAACCGCACCAGCGGCCCGTTGCGCAGATCGAAGCGGCTGCTCATCTCGTGGTCGTGGATCTGGGCCAGCGAGGCGGCCCGGGCCGCCTCGTCGAGTCCGCTCAGGTCGTGCACCGGCAGGTCGAGTTCGACGGTCGTGTCGATCACCAGGGACCGGCCGTCGCGGGAGAACCGGGCGCGCAGCGACTCATGCCGGTCCAGCAGGGTCTGCAGGCCGTGCCGCAGTGCCTGCTCGTCGAGGCGCCCGGCCAGGTCCAGGCTCAGACCTTCGTTGTAGGCGACGCTGTTGTTGCCGACGAAGCGGGCGGCCAGCCAGACCTCACGCTGGGATTCGGTGCTGGGCAAAGTGATCGTCGTGCCGTCCGCGCTGACGGTCGCGCCGAACAGTTCCGCCGTCGGCGTCACATCGTCGAAGAAGCCGCCCTGCTTCATCTGCGCGATGGCGTAGGCGAACGCATCGACGATGAACTGCACCTCGGCCGGACCGTGCTCGGTGGTCAGATAGTTCGGCCGGGCATCCCAGGCGTTCACCCCGGCTTCGCGCAGGAAGTAGTAGAACAGTTCGCCGAAGGCGAGTTCCTGGGTCCACTCCGGCTTCATCAGCGACCCGAACCGGCCGATGTGCATGGGCACACCCTCGGAACGGAACAGCGCGTTGAGGCGGTCCACCATGTCCGCGGCGGTGGCATTGACCCGGTCCTGTAGGCCCGGATTGTCCTTCATGTGCTTGAGGGTGGCGTGCACGACGGCCATCGTGAGCGGGTGGCGCACGAAGGTGCCCGCGAAGTAGGTGACTCCCACCTCGGGCATCGAGTCGTCCCCGAACTGCCAGCTGCCACCGTCGAGGGCGTCCATGAACCGGGCGGTGCCCGCCAGTGCACCGACCGGCAGCCCGGCACCGAAAACTTTGCCGTAGCAACCGATATCGGCCTTCACACCCCACACACCCTGGGCGCCTGCCCAGTGCACGCGGAAACCGCACACCACTTCGTCCATGATCAGTGCGGTGCCGCTCTCATCGCAGATCCGGCGCACCTCGCGTACATAGTCGGCGGGCTGCAGATCGGGCTTGCGGGACTGCACGGGTTCGATGAGCACGGCCGCCAGCTCGTGGGCCCGTTCACGCAGCACCGCAAGCGATTCCGCGGTGCCGTATTCCAGGACGATGGTGTTGGCCACGCTCTCCGGCGGGACGCCGGGCGCGGCGGGCACGGTCCGGCCGCTCGGTGTGCTGCGGACCAGGACCTCATCGGTGATGCCGTGGTAGTCACCCTCGTGCTGCACGATGAGGTTGCGCCCGGTGACGGTGCGGGCCAGCCGGATCGCGGCCAGCACCGCCTCGGAACCGGTGTTGCAGAAGGCGACCCGCTCATGGCCGGTCATTTCCCCGAACAGCTTGGCGCATTCACCGGCGATGGGGTTCTGCGGGCCGATGATGATGTCGCGCTCGATCTGCCGTTGCACCGCGTCCACCACGAAATCCGGTCGATGGCCGAAGAACACCGAGCCGAAGCCGTTGGTGATGTCGACATAGTCGTTGCCGTCGATATCGGTGAACCGCGGGCCCTTCGAGGTCTCCGACACGATCGGGTAGACCAGGTCCTTCCACAACGGCCGGAACCCGGACACCGCACGCGGATCCGCCAGGTGCGGACGATGCTCGTCGGCGTAGGCACGGCTGCGCGTGGTCCGCGCGGTGTAGCGGGCGACGAAATCGTCGAGCGCGGCCCGCTGCCGCGGCGTCAACGACTCGTCGGCGGTCTTGCTGATGCGGGCTCCCGCACCGAAGACCTTGGGCTTCTGCGGATCTGCGCCGCCGGCGTCGAGTTCCAGCAGGTGCGCCGCCAGCCCGGCCGGGGTGGTGAACTCCTCCAGCAGTTGGCGAAACCGCAGCGAGACCGAGCGCCGCTGGTTGACCTGGGTGGTGATCTGGGTCAGCAGCAGGGAATCGAACCCCATCTCCAGGAAGGAGCGGTGATCGTCATCGGGGCCGATGTCGACACCGGCCACCTCGGCGAACAATGTCCGCACGAAGGTGGTCATCCGGTCCGCCGGGTCGGCCTCGATGTCTTGCTGAGGTGCCTCTGTTTCCGGTGCCGGGGCGGCGGCGGTGACGGGCAGCGCTCCGGCCGGGGTGAGCCAGTGTCGGGTCTTGGCGAACGGGTAGGTCGGCAGGCTGACCCGGAGCCGGGTCTCGCCGGCGTGCACCCGGCGGGCATCGGTGTCCACCCCACACAGGAACAGCCGGCCCACCGCGGCGGCGACGTGCTCGGCATCGTCGGCGTCGGCGGCACCGGCATGGGGGAGTGAAGCCACCGCGGTGACCCCGCACTGGCGGGCACTGGTGGTGAGGTTCTGACCGGGACCGCATTCCAGCAACACGACGCCGGGATGTTCGGCGACGTGGCGCAGGGCAGGCGCGAAACGCACCGCGTGACGTAACTGCTGCGCCCAGTAATTCGGGTCCTGGGCCTGCTCGTCGGTGATCGGCAGCCCGGACAGGCTGGAGTAGAACGGCAGCGACGGCGCGGTGCGCGGATACTGCGCGACCACCCGGGTGAACGCATCGACGATCGGATCCATCATCGGTGAGTGGAAGGCGTGACTGGTGTGCAGCGCGGTGGTGGGCACCCCCGCGGACTCCAGTTGAGCCCGTACCTCGTCGAGTTCACCATGCGGGCCGGACAGCACGGTCAGCTTCGGCGAGTTGACACCGGCAACGGCGACCGACCCGCGCACGTACCGGCCGGCGTCCTGTTCGGACAGCCGCACCGCGAGCATCCCGCCCGCCGGCATCGACTGCATCAGCCGGGCGCGTTCGGCGAGGATCAGCAGCGCATGCTCGAGCTCGAACACACCGGCCAGGGTGGCGGCCACGAACTCGCCGACGCTGTGCCCGATCATGGTGTGCGGCTTCAATCCCCAGCTCATCCACAGCTTGGCGGTGGCGTAGCTGATGGTGAAGATGGCCGGCTGGGCCAGCTGGGTGTCGCGCAGTGCATCGGCGGAATCGGCGTCGAAGAGCACATCGCGCAGATCGACGTTCAGCGCTGGCAGCAGGATGTCGGCGCACTGGTTGACCGCGCTGCGGAACACGCTCTCGGTCTCGTAGAGCCGGCGTCCCATCCCGGTGTGCTGGGCGCCCTGGCCGGGAAAACCGAACACCAGGTGCGGGCGCCCCTGCGGATCACGTCCGGTGACAACGCTTTCCGGGTCCGCGAGCCGGGTGGCGGCCTGCCCGTGGGTCCGGGCCACCACCGCGGCCCGGTACTGGTGCCGGTTGCGGCCCACATCGAGTGTGTAAGCGATATCGGCGAGCGAATCCGCGGAGCCGGTCAGCACCCGGGCCAGGTCGTCGATCTGGGTCTGCAGCGCCTCGGCGCTGCGCGCCGACAGGCGCAGCACCTGCCACTCCCGGCGGGCCGGGGTGGACGCCTGGACCGGGCCCTGCTCCAGGATGGCGTGGAAATTGGTGCCGCCGAAACCGAACGAGGACAGCGCGCCTCGGCGCGGACCGTCGGGCGCCCAGCTGGTGCGGGTGTCGTTGACGAAGAACGGCGAGGACTCGAAGGCGCAGTCCGGGTTGGGCTTCTCGAAGTTCAGGGTGGCCGGGCGTTCGCCGTGGCGCAGCATCAGGGCCAGCTTGATCGCGCCGGTCATGGCCGCTGCGGCATCGAGGTGCCCGATGTTGGTCTTCACGCTGCCGATCGCACAGAACCCGGTGTCCTCGGTGTCCTCCCGCCAGGACTGGGTGATGGCGGCCACCTCGATGGGGTCGCCGAGCGGGGTGCCGGTGCCGTGGGCCTCCAGCACGCCGATGCTGCGGGCGTTGATACCGGAACGGTCCAGCGCGGTACGCACCACGTCCCGCTGCCCGGCGATGCTGGGCGCGGTGAAACTGGCACGCTCACCGCCGTCGTTGTTCAGGGCGGTGGCGCGGATGACGGCGTGGATGGTGTGGCCGTCGGCAATCGCGTCGTCGAGGCGCCGCAACACGACACACGCGCCGCCGCCGGTGAGCACCATGCCGCTGGCATCGGCATCGAACGCGCGTACCCGCCCGTCGGCGCTGAGCGCCCCGCCGGGAATGTGCTCGTGCCCGTGGCGGTACTGCCAGGGCAGCGACGCGCCGCCGGCCAGCGCCACATCGCAGTCGTCGGCCAGCAACGCCTGACAGGCCAGGTGCAGCGCGGCGCCACTGGACGAGCACGCCGTCTGCACGCTCATCGCGGGCCCGGTCAGTCCCAGCTTGTAGGCGATGCGGGTGGCGGCGTAATCCTTGTCATTGCCGACCAGTGCGTAGCCCAGGCCGTAATCGCCGGTCTGATCGTGCGGCAACACGTTGCGGGTGAGGTAGCTGTTGGCGGCCACACCGGCGTAGATGCCGGCGCGCAGCGTGCTGGTGGCGGTGGCCAGCCCGGCGTCCTCGAAGGCGGCCACCGCGGTCTGCAGCAGCAGGCGCTGCTGCGGGTCTATCCGTTCGGCCTCGTGCGGGGTGTAGCCGAAGAAGGTGTGGTCGAAGGTTTCCGAGTCGGCGACCCAGCCGCTGACCGGCACCTGCCCGGGCAGGTCCGGGTTGAACTCCAGCACTTCCAGCGAGTCCACCCCGTCGAGCAGGTTGCGCCAGAACGTCGCTACGTCGGCGGCACCGGGCACCCTGGCCGCCATGCCGACGATCGCGATGTGTTCGCCTGTGCGGCGGTGCCGCGGGGCGCGCGGCACGGGCGCGGCGGCCGGTTCGGGCCGCGCCAGCCTGGCGGCCACCCCGGCGATCGTCGGCTTCTCGAAGAACTCGGTGATCGTCAGTGCCGCACCGACTTCGGCGTTGACCCGGGTCACCAGCCGGGTGGCCAGCAGCGAGTTGCCGCCCAGTTCGAAGAACGGGTCCTCGGCACCGGCGCCGGGGAACCCGAGGAGGTCTTCCCAGATGGCGGTCAGCGTGCGTTCCAGCGCATCGGCCGGCGGCCGGTACGCGGTGCCCAGTGCGGGGCGCCCCAGCACCGGTGCGGGCAGCGCCTTGCGGTCCACCTTGAAGCTGGCGTTGACCGGGAAGGTGTCCATGAAGGTGTAGCTGGCCGGGACCATGAAGTCGGGAAGATCATGCGCCAGTACGGCATTGAGTGCGGTTCGGTCCCGCGCACCCTCGGAGGAGGTGCGCAGGTATGCCGCCACGAAGCGTTCCCCGTCCGGTCGGGACGGCGCGGTCACCACGCTCTCCAGTACACCGGGGATGCGGTTGAGGGCCTGTTCGATCTCGCCGAGTTCGACCCGGTGACCGCGGATCTTGACCTGGTGGTCCATCCGGCCGTGATAGAGCAACACCCCGTCGGCGCGCCGGCTGACCAGATCGCCGGTGCGGTAGAGCGTGTCACCGCCCAGCGGGTCGGCGACGAACGCGGCCGCGGTCTGCTCGGGCAGGTTGCGGTACCCGGCGCCCACGCAGACACCTTGCACGCACAGCTCGCCCTTTTCGCCGTGGGTGACCAGGCGCAGGTCACGGTCGCGGACGGTGAGCACGATATTGGGCAGGGCGTCACCGAGCGGGCAGTCACCGCCGGTGCTGATATCGGCGTCGGTGACCTCGTGGGCGGCGATGGTGTCGGCGCACTCGGTGGGCCCGTAGCCGTTGAACAGCGCGGGCCGGGTATCGGCGTGGGTCAGCCAGTTTCGGAACCGGTCCAGGCGCAGCGCCTCGCCCAGGATCAGCAGCCGTCGCACGCCGGCCATCTGCGCGTAGGTCGCCGCACTGCCGTCCTCGATGAGGCCGAGCAGACCGGTCGGCGTGTGATTGAGGGTGTTGACGCTGAAGTCGACGATGGCGGCGCGGATACGCGGCGGGTCGTAGACGGGGGAGTCGTAGAGCACCACGGTGCCCCCGGCCAGCAGTGGTGAGCAGATCGCCTTGCTGGTGATGTCGAAGCCGATGGAGGTCGCCACCAGTGCGCGGGTCTGCGGGCCGACGCCGAAACCGTCGATCATCCAGCGGTTGACGTTGACCGCGCCGCGCTGAAAGTTCAGGGTGCCCTTGGGTTTTCCGGTGGATCCAGAGGTGTAGATGGAGTACACCAGGTCATCGGCGCTGCCCGCCGGTGGGTTGGTGTCGTGGCCGGCATCGTCATCGCGCAGCTGTACCACCCGGGTGCCGGCTTGAATGCCCATGGCGCGCAGGCCCTCCGCGTCACGGTCGGTGACCAGTGCGAACGGTTGGGCGTCGGCCAAGATCCCGTCGATGCGGGCGGCGGGGTAGGTCGGGTCCAGCGGTATGTAGTAGCCGCGAGCCTTCAGGATGCCCATCAGCGCGATCGGCAACAGCGGGGTGCGGTCGCACAGGAAGGCCACTCCGGTGCCCGGCGTCAGCCCGGCGTCGATCAGTCGGTGCGCCAGCCCGTTGGCCCGGGCGTTGAACTCGGCGTAGGTCAGCGACCTGTCGCGGTGGGCGATCGCCTCGGCGTCCGGGGTGCGGGCGACCTGCTGCGCGAACAGATCCTGGATGGTGCTCACGCGGCAGCCTTTCGCGCAGAAATGGTGAGGAAGCGCATGCCCGCCACTTCGGTCTCGTACTGCTCGACGACGTCCCAGCCGGCCCGGGTGAGTAGGTGCGGGTGGTTGTGGCAGAAGCTGAACTCGTTGCCGTGCGGACGCGAGCGGGTTTCGGTGCTCAGGTCGTAGCCGGTGTAGACCGGTTCGGTGAGCAGCCACCAGCCGCCGCGCTGCGCGGTGATCCGGTAGAGCTCGGTGACCCTCTCCTCGGGCAGGTACTCCAGCACGCCGGCATTGGAGAAGTACGTCCAGTCGGCGCCGGTGTTCGCGTCGATCCAGGACACCGCGTCGGCGGCGACGAATCCCAGCCGGTCCTCGTGCTGCCAGCGGCGGGCGTTGGTGCGGGTCGCCTCGGCGTTGATGTCGACGCCGACGAAGCGGCCGATCTCGGGGAGTTGCCGGCTGAGGTACTCCAGGGCCAGGCCGTTGCCGCTGCCGATCTCGCAGAGCGCGGGGCAGGACCGGGTACTCAGCTCGCGGCGCAGGAACTCCAACGGGCGGGCGTGCTCGCGCAGGAACCACTCCTGGAAACGCTCGGCGATGTCGGGGTCTGCGCTGAACCGCGCGCCACCGGGTCCAGCCCAGAAGCGCTGGTGCAGGGCGCTGAGCGCCGGCCAGTCGGCGGGCGTGGCGCGGCTGGTCCAGCCGGCCAGCATCAGCCGATCGGCCAGCGTGAAGGTTGCGGGATCGCCCTGATCGAGCAGCTGCCGGCCGTAGCGCGGGCGCAGCGTGAGCAGGGTGCGCCCCAGGCTGACCTTGACCGCTTTGCGCCAGCCCTGTTCCGGCAATCCGAACGGATATCGGATCGCGGCCTGGCTCACAGGTAGCTGATCGGTCACAAGAATTTTCCTAACGACGCATATTCAGGATGATTATCCGCTAAATCAGGCATTTTGCCCGAACATGGGAGTTTGCGATAGTGGAGTGTGGGATTTGCCACGTCTACGGCGGATCTGTTCCACTACACCCTGTAGTTGCTGAGTTGGCATTGACTGGAACACTGGGGGTCATGAGCAGTACCGGTTCATCCGTTTCGGCCTCCGCGAAGTTGTTCGCCGACGCGTCATCGGTGATCCCCGGCGGGGTGAACTCGCCGGTGCGGGCCTTCAGCGCCGTCGGCGGGACCCCGCGCTTCATCACCTCGGCCAACGGCTATTGGCTGACCGACGCCGACGGCAACCGCTACGTGGACCTGGTGTGCTCCTGGGGACCGATGATCCTCGGGCACGCATACCCGGGCGTCGTCGAGGCGGTGCAGCGCGTCGCCGCCGACGGGCTGTCCTTCGGCGCCCCGACGCCGGCCGAGACCGAACTGGCCCGCGAGATCATCGACCGCGTCGCGCCCGTCGAGCGCATCCGCTTCGTCAACTCGGGTACCGAGGCCACCATGAGCGCCATCAGGTTGGCGCGCGGATTCACCGGGCGCCCCAAGATCATCAAGTTCTCCGGCTGCTATCACGGTCACAGCGACGCGCTGCTCGCCGACGCCGGATCCGGTGTGGCGACCCTGGGCCTGCCGTCCTCGCCCGGGGTCACCGGCGCCGCCGCCGCCGACACCATCGTGTTGCCCTACAACGACGTCGCCGCCGTCGAGGAGGCGTTCGCCACGCACGGCGAACAGATCGCGTGTGTCATCACCGAGGCCAGCCCGGGCAACATGGGCACCGTGGCGCCGCTGCCGGGTTACAACGCGGCGCTGCGCCGGATCACCGCCGAGCACGAGGCCCTGCTGATCATGGACGAGGTGATGACCGGATTCCGGGTCAGCCGGTCCGGTTGGTACGGCCTGGATCCCGTCGACGCCGATCTGTTCACCTTCGGCAAGGTGATGAGCGGCGGCCTGCCTGCTGCGGCGTTCGGTGGCCGCGCCGAGGTGATGGAGAAGCTCGCCCCGCTCGGCCCGGTGTATCAGGCGGGCACGCTGTCGGGGAACCCGGTGGCCATGGCGGCCGGTCTGGCCACGCTGCGCGCCGCCGACGACACCGTCTACGCCACCCTCGATGCCAACGCCGACCGGCTCGGCGCGCTGATCACCGGCGCCCTCACCGAGGCCTCGGTCGCGCACCGGGTATCGCGCGCCGGGAACTTCCTGACGGTCTTCTTCGGCGACAGTGAGCCGACGAACTTCGCCACCGCCAAGGCCACCGAGACCTGGCGCTACCCCGCGTTCTTCCACGCGCTGCTGGACGCCGGCATCTATCCGCCGTGCAGCGCCTTCGAAACCTGGTTCGTCTCGACCGCCCTCGACGATGACGCCTTCGACCGGATCGCCGCGGCCCTGCCGCACGCGGCGCGCGCGGCCGCCGAGGCGACGCGGTGACGACACGTACGACGGTCCATGTCATGCGCCATGGCGAGGTACACAACCCGGAGAAGGTGCTCTACGGCCGGCTGCCCGGCTACAACCTGTCCGACCGCGGCCGGCTGCAGGCCCAGTCCGCGGCGGATTGGTTGGCGCCCAAGGACATCACCTATGTGGTGGCTTCCCCGCTGGAGCGCGCCCAGCAGACCGCGGCGCCGATCGCCGCGGTGCACGGGTTGGACATCGACACCGACGACGACCTGATCGAATCGTGGAACGACTTCGAGGGCAAGCGCGTGGCACCCGGGGACGGCGCCCTGCGCGACCCGCGCAACTGGCCGCGCCTGCGCAACCCGCGCAAACCGACCTGGGGTGAGCACTATGACGACATCGCGCCGCGGATGATCGCCGCGCTGCACCGCGCGCGGGAGAAGGCGGCCGGCCACGAGGCGGTCTGCGTCAGCCATCAGCTGCCGGTGGAGACGCTGCGCCGGGCGATGACGGGCCGCAAGCTGCCGCATCTACCGCTCCCGCACAGCCGGTTGTGCAACCTGGCGTCCATCACCTCGTTCACCTTCGACGATGACCGCCTCGTCCGCTGGGGTTACACGGAGCCCTGGGGCATCTAGTGAAGTGGTTTGTCGCCCTGGCGATGTCGCTGGCGGTCGTGGTGTCCGGGTGCAGTACCGGTGACGACGCCGTCGCTCAGGGCGGCACCTTCGAGTTCGTCGCGCCCGGTGGCAAGACCGACATCTTTTACGATCCGCCCGAATCTCGCGGTGTGCCAGGGAAATTGGCGGGCCCGGACCTGATGGACCCGGAGCGGACGCTGGCGCTCTCGGATTTCGCGGGCAAGGTCGTGGTCATCAACGTGTGGGGACAGTGGTGTGGGCCCTGCCGCGCCGAGATCGGTGAGTTGCAGCGGGTCCACGAACAGACCAAGGACCTGGGCGTGCAGTTCCTGGGAATCGATGTGCGCGACAACAACCGGGATGCCGCGGTCGATTTCGTCACCGACCGCAATGTCACCTTCCCGTCGATCTACGACCCGTCGATGCGCACCATGATCGCGTTCGGCGGCAAGTACCCGACCACCGTCATCCCCTCCACACTGGTGCTGGATCGTCAGCACCGGGTGGCCGCGGTGTTCCTGCGCGAGCTACTGGCCACGGATCTGAAACCGGTGGTCGAACGGCTGGCTGCAGAACAGTGACCGATCTGATCACGGGTGGACCGCTGTTGCTGGCGGTCGGGCTGAGCATGCTGGCCGGGCTGGTGTCCTTCGCCTCACCGTGCGTGGTGCCGCTGGTGCCCGGCTACCTGTCCTACCTTGCCGCGATCTCCGGCGGGGACAGCCGCTTCCGGGTGGCCGGCGCGGCCGGCCTGTTCGTCGCGGGATTCACCGTGGTGTTCGTACTCGGCAGCGTCGCGGTCCTCGGCATGACGACGGCGTTGATCACCAATCAGGAACTGCTGCAACGCATCGGCGGCGTGGTCACCATCGCGATGGGTCTGGTGTTCATCGGCTTCATCCCGCTGCTGCAACGTGAGGCCCGATTCGCGCCGCGACAACTCTCGACGCTGGCCGGGGCGCCGCTGCTGGGTGCGGTGTTCGCGCTGGGCTGGACGCCGTGCCTGGGCCCGACACTGACCGCGGTGATCGCGGTGTCCTCGGCCACCGAGGGATCGGCGGTGGCCCGCGGCATCACCCTGGTGATCGCCTACTGCCTGGGCCTGGGTCTGCCGTTTGTGTTGCTGGCCTTCGGGTCGGCCCGGGCGGTGCGCGGGCTGGGCTGGCTGCGCGCCCACACCCGCGGTATCCAGATCTTCGGTGGCGTGCTGATGATCGCGGTCGGCATCGCACTGGTGACCGGACTCTGGGGTGATTTCGTGGCCTGGGTGCGCGACGCGTTCGTGTCGGATGTGAGGCTGCCGATATGAGGGCCTTCCGGAAAGTGTGGGCGCTGATCCGCAACACCTGGCGCACCCTGACCTCCATGGGCACCGCGCTGGTGCTGTTGTTCCTGCTCGCGCTGGCCGCCATCCCCGGAGCCCTGCTGCCGCAGCGCAGCCTCAACGCTGCCAAGGTCGACGAGTACCTGGCCCAACACCCGACCATCGGCCCGTGGCTGGACCGGGTGCAGGGCTTCGACGTCTTCTCCAGCTTCTGGTTCACCGCCATCTACGTGCTGCTGTTCATCTCGCTGGTCGGCTGCCTGACCCCGCGGCTCGCCGAGCACATCAAGAGCGTGCGCGCGGTGCCGGTCCCCGCGCCGCGCAACCTGTCCCGGCTGCCCAAACACCACGAGGCCGAGATACCCGGTGAGCCGGCGCAGTTGGCCGCGTCCATCGACGACCGGCTGAAGGGCTGGCGGCGCACCACGCGGGTGGACGACGGTGTCACCGAGATCTCGGCCGAGAAGGGCTATCTGCGCGAGTTCGGCAACATCGTCTTCCACTTCTCCCTGCTCGGCCTGCTGGTGGCCATCGCCGCCGGCAAGCTGTTCGGCTACGAGGGCAACGTCATCGTCATCGCCGACGGTGGACCCGGGTTCTGTTCGGCATCCCCGGCCGCCTTCGACTCGTTCCGGGCCGGCAACACCGTCGACGGCACCTCGCTGTACCCGATCTGTGTGAAGGTCAACGATTTCGACGCCGACTACCTGCCCAGCGGTCAGGCCGTCACCTTCGCCGCGAACATCGAATACCAGGCCGGCGCGGATCTGGAGAGCAACACCTGGAATGACTACCGCCTCGAGGTCAACCACCCGTTGCGCGTCGGCGGGGACCGGGTCTACCTGCAGGGCCACGGATACGCACCGACGTTCACCGTCACCTTCCCCGACGGACAGACCCGCACCAGCACGATGCAGTGGCGCCCCGACGATCCGATGACGCTGCTGTCCTCCGGAGTGATCCGGGTCGATCCGCCGGCGGGCACCTATCCCGATCCCGATGAGCGCCGCGAGCAACAGATCGCGATCCAGGGTCTGTTCGCCCCGACCGAATTCCTGCAGGGCACCCTGCTGTCCTCCAGCTTCCCGGCGCTGAACAAGCCGGCGGTGGCCATCGACATCTACCGCGGCGACGCCGGCCTGGACACCGGGCGCCCGCAGTCCATCTTCGACCTGGATCCCCGGCTGATCGGGCAGGGCCGCCTCAACAAGGAGGCCCGGGTCAACCTCAACGTGGGCGAGGAGAAACGCCTCGAGGACGGCACCACCGTCCGTTTCGACGGAGCCGTCCCGTTCATCAATCTGCAGGTGTCCCACGATCCCGCGCAGATCTGGGTGCTGGTGTTCTCACTGACCATGATGGCCGGTCTGGTGGTGTCGCTGGTGGTGCGACGCCGCCGCATCTGGGTTCGGATCACCCCCGCACCTGCGGGTACCGTGAGCGTCGAACTCGGGGGACTGGCCCGCACCGACAACTCCGGGTGGGGCGACGAGTTCGAGCGGTTGACGGACCGACTGCTCACAGACGGAGGTAAGCACGCGTGAACAGCACCGACATCGATATCGAGCTGGCCAGGTATTCGGACTGGGCCTTCACCTCGTCGGTGGTGGTCCTGGTGCTGGCGCTGCTGCTGCTGGCCGTCGAACTGGCGTACTCGCGCGGCCGCAAGGTCGAGGCCCGCGAACTGGTGGGCGCAGCCGTGGGTGCCGACAGCGCCACCCCCGGCATCGTCACCGATGCCCCGACCCGCACCGCCGATGAGCGCATCGGACGCGCGGGTGTCGCGTTGACCTACGTCGGTATCGCGCTGCTCGCGGCGTGCATCGTGCTGCGCGGTCTGGCGACCTCGCGGGTGCCGTGGGGCAACATGTACGAGTTCATCAACCTGACGTGCTTCTCCGGTTTGGTCGCCGCCGCTGTGGTGTTGCGCCGGCCGCAGTACCGCGGGCTGTGGGTCTTCGTGCTGCCGCCGGTGCTGGTCCTGCTGACCGTCTCGGGCAAGTGGCTCTACACCCATGCCGCGCCGGTGATGCCCGCTCTGCAGTCCTACTGGTTGCCGATCCACGTCTCGGTGGTCAGCCTCGGCTCGGGCGTCTTCTTGGTCGGCGGTGTGGCCAGTGTGCTGTTCCTGCTGAAGATGTCCCCGCTCGCCCAGCGGGACAACGGCTTCGGGCGGATGCTGCAACGCCTGCCGGATGCGCAGCTGCTGGACCGTATCGCCTACCGCACCACCATCTTCGCCTTCCCGGTGTTCGGGTTCGGTGTCATCTTCGGCGCCATCTGGGCCGAGGAGGCGTGGGGCCGGTACTGGGGCTGGGACCCCAAGGAGACGGTGTCGTTCATCGCATGGGTGGTGTACGCCGCGTACCTGCACGCCCGGTCGACCGCGGGCTGGCGCGACAAGAAGGCCGCCTGGATCAACGTCGTCGGGTTCATCGCGATGGTCTTCAACCTGTTCTTCATCAACCTGGTCACGGTGGGTCTGCACTCGTACGCGGGGGTCTGAGCCGTGCCGAGCTTCCGGGAGCAGAACCGCTTCGTCGATCCCTCGCTGGCGCTGCCGCCGGAGTGGACGGCGCCGACACCGCCGCACGGGTTCCCTGTTGTGCAGGGTGGGCCGAGCGCAGCGGATCTGCCGCCACAGACCAGCCCGGTCCCGCTGCCGGCGCCCTACCTCGATCTGTCCACCGTGGCGCTGCTCGGCCGGCCCAAACAGGCACCCTCGAAGGGTTGGCGTCGCTGGGTGTATCTCGGGTCGTTCAAGCTGCTCAACGTCGGTGAGAGCCCGAAGGTCACCAACCAGATCACCCTGCTCGAAGAGGTCGGCCGGCCGCTGCGTGGCTGCTACCGCATCGCGGTGCTGTCGCTGAAGGGCGGCGTCGGCAAGACGACGGTCACCGCGACGCTGGGGGCCACCTTCGCGTCCAGCCGGGGTGACCGGGTCATCGCGGTGGACGCCAACCCCGACCGCGGGACCCTGAGCCAGAAGGTGCCCCTGGAGACCCCGGCGACCGTGCGGCACCTGCTGCGCGACGCCGAGGGGATCGCCTCCTACAGCGATGTCCGGCGCTACACCTCGCAGGGCCCGAGCCGGCTGGAGGTGCTGGCTTCGGAATCCGATCCGGCGGTCTCCGAGGCATTCAGTTCACAGGACTACGCGCGGACCGTCGAACTGCTGGAGCGCTATTACAGCCTGGTGCTGACCGATTGCGGCACCGGGATGCTGCACTCGGCGATGGCCGCGGTGCTGTCGAAGGCCGATGTGCTGATCGTCGTCAGCTCCGGTTCGGTGGACGGGGCGCGCTCGGCATCGGCGACGCTGGACTGGCTGGACGCCCACGGCCATCAGGATCTGGTGCGCAATGCCGTCGCGGTGGTCAACGCGGTGCGTCCGCGCTCCGGCAAGGTCGATCTGCAGAAGGTCGTCGACCACTTCTCCCGGCGGTGCCGGGCGGTGCTTCAGGTGCCCTTCGACCCACACCTGGAGGAGGGCGCCGAGATCAGCCTGGAACGCCTGAAGCCGCCGACGCGTGAGGCGTTGCTGCGGCTGGCAGCGGTGGTTGCCGCGGGGTTCCCGAGCGCGAGCTGACTAGCTGCGCGGGTTGTCGCCGTCGCGGAGCCTGCGCAGGAAATCGGGATCGTCGTCCGGTCCGATGACGCGCGGCCTCGGGCGATTGGCCGAAGCGCGCACCAATCGGTAAGTCGCATATGCGAGCCCGGCCACGATCAGGGCCAGGAGTAAGTACTGCAAGCGAATAACCTCCTTGCTCCGAATATACGCGTTGCCTCGGTAGGCTCGGGCCGTGTCTGATTCTCGGCCGGGTCCCCGGATGCTGCGTGATGTCGGTGCCTACCTGTTCGCCCGGCTGGCGCTCGCCGCAGTCCTCACCGGGGTGATCATCGGCGCGGGACATCTCGTCGGGCTGCGCGAGTTCCCGGTCGTGGTCGCGGTGCTGTTCGCTCTGGTGCTGGCGTTGCCGCTGGGCATCTGGATCTTCGCGCCGCTGCGCCGGCGGGCCACCCTGAGCATCGCCGAGTTCGACGAGCGCCGCCGCAAGGACAAGGAAACCCTGCAGGCGCGGTTGCGCGGCGAGGACAGCTAACCGGCCGCCGGTTCGAGATCGGCCAGCGCCCGCGACGCCATCAGCGTGCCTGCGACGGCGAGCCAGATGACGAACACGGTGACACCGGCCGCGACCGGCGAGCCGAACTCCGCGATGACGCCTGCCATCCCGATGCCTGCCGGCGCGGCGACCTGCAGGCACGCGTTCTGCAGGCTCAGCACCCGGCCACGGACCCCGTCCGCAATGCGTTCGGCCTGCAACACCCCCAGGACGGCGCCGAGCACCGCGTTCGCGACGCCGAGGATCGCCGCCCCGGCGAACACCCACGCCGGCGAGATCAGCGTCGCCATCAACAGGAAGCCCACCGTCGTCCCGATCAACGCGGACGTCAACCAGAACGTCCTCGACATCCGCGTACCGACCGCGGCGAAGGTGGTGGTCCCCGCCAGCATCCCGAGGGCGAGTGCGGTCAGCACGAAACCGAGCAGGTCCGGCCGCCCGATGACGCTGAAGTACAGCGGCAGCACCAGGCCCTGCAGTCCGCCGAGGGTGACCGCCAGCCCCACCGTGAGCGTGACGGTACCGGTCAGGAACAGGCTGTTGCGCAGCGCCGCCGCGCCCGCCGCCAGCTGAGTCCACAGCGAGTCGCGGTCGGTGGTGACGGCGTCGACGCGACCGAGCCGGTGCGGCAGGGCCGTGGTGATCAGCGCGGCGGCGGCCGATGTCGCAGCCGTCACGAAAAGCACTGTGCTGCCGTCGAACAAGGACAGCAGTGTGCCCGCGGCGGCCGGCCCGATGACCAGTGCCATCGATGTCATGGACTGCCGCAGGCCGATCAGCCGCTCCAGCGACACCCCGGCGTGGCGGGCCACCGCGGGGACCATCACCTGCCGGGCGGTCATGCCCGGCACATCGCCGAAGGATCCGACGATGGCGAGCCCGACGAGCCAGCTGAGGCTGAGACCCCAGAGCAGATCGACCACCGGTATCGCGGCCACCGCGGCGGCCGAGACGATATCGGAGAGCATCGAGCAGGTCCGCCGGTTCACCCTGTCGATCAGCACGCCGGCGGCAAGTCCCACCAGCAGCGCGGGACCCGCGGTGGCCGCGGACACCGCGCCGACGCTGAGCGGACTCCCCGTCGTCTGCAGCACGATCAGCGGCAGCGCGACCGCCAGGATCCCGTTCCCGAGGAAACTCAGGAAGTGCGAGCTCAGGTAGGCGACGGCGATGAACGGCATGGCTCCAGGTAAGGCTGTGCCGTTGCGGCACGGTCAAGGCGGTTGACCATGCCGCTACGTCCGGGTGTCGTATGTGTCCGTGACCCGAATCCTCACCGACTCCGATTACGCACGCGCCGAGCAACTGCTCGCCCCCTACCGGGAGCGCAAGGTCCCGGGCAGCAGGCTGACGCCGCAGTGGCTTTCCGACGGCACACGGTTCTGGTACCAGGTCGGCACCCGTTACGTGATCGTCGATCCGGCCGCCGGTGGCCGCCGCGACGCGTTCGATCACGACCGATTGGCCGCGGCGCTCTCGGTGGCATCGGGACATGCGGTGAACGGCGACGATCTGTCGATCGCGGCGGTCGAGTTCCATGGCGATGCGGTGCGGTTCAACGCGCTCGAGCAGGCGTGGGAATGGTCGGACGGTCTGGGCCTGCGCAAGTCCGATCATGTGACGCCCCTGCCCGGTGAGGTGCCGTCCCCGGATGAGCAGTGGGTGGCGTCCAGTCGGGACGGCAACATCTGGGTCCGGCGGGCCGACGGTGGGCACGAGTTCGCGCTCACCGAGGATGCCGAACCGCACTTCGACTACGGCAGTCTGCCCGAGACCACCGGGGCGAAGGCTCTGATGCGCCTTCTCGGCCTGCCGGCCCCGCTCTTCTTCCACTGGTCACCGGACTCCACGCGAATCCTGGTGCAGCGCATCGATCAACGTGACCTGCCGGAGCTGGTGCTCATCGAATCCACGCCGCGCGACGGTGGCCGCCCGGTCGAGCACCGCACCCGCTACACGATGCCCGGTGAGGACGCGGTGGCCCAGATGACGTGGAACGTCCTCGACGTCACCGATCGTTCCGTGGTCCGGCAGCAGGATCCGCCGACGGCGATCATGCACAACACCGCGCTCGTCTACGCCTGGTGGACGGGAACAGATGCCGTGCACTTCCTGCACCATTCCCGCGACGCCCGCACCCTCGAGCTGCGCCGCCTCGACCCGGCGACGGGCGCCACGACCACCCTCATCACCGAGACCGGCGAAACCCGCGTCGACCCCACGGTGCAACTGGGGGACCCGCAGATGGTGCATGTGCTGGACTCCGGCGAGATCGTCTGGTGGTCGCAGCGCGACGGCTGGGGGCATCTGTATCTCTACTCGGCCGACGGACAACAGATCAGCCAGATCACCACCGGGCCGTGGCTTGTGCGCTCGCTGCTGTGGGTCGACGAGGAACGCCGGCAGGTGTGGTTCGTCGCGGGCGGTCTCGTCGCCGACGATCCGTACCTCCGGCAGATCTGCCGGATCGATCTCGACGGTTCCGGATTCACCCGGCTCACCGACGACCATCTCGACCACGACGCCGTGAGCCCACCCGAGGGTGGCTACATCGTCGACCGGGCATCGTCGTCGAGCGTGGCGCCCCGATCTGTTGTGCTCGACGCCGATGGGAAGGTCACCGTCGAGCTCGAGTCACCGGACACGGCGGCGCTGCAGGCACTTGGCTGGAGCCCACCCGAGCGCTTCCGCACGACCGCCGCGGACGGCAGGACACCGATCTACGGTCTGCTCTGGCGCCCACACGATTTCGACCCGGATCGGCGCTATCCGATCATCGAGCACATCTATCCGGGCCCGCAGATCTACCGGGCCGGACCATCGTTCGATCCGCCCCATCAGGGCGAACCGGAGGCCTTCGCAGCGCTCGGCTTCGCCGTCGTGGCGATCGACGGGCGCGGTAGCGCGGCGCGGGGCAAGGCATTTCAGGACCATTCCTACGGCGACCTCGGCAACGGTGGAGCCTTGGACGACCACGTCGCGGCGATCCGGGAACTCGGGCACCGATACCCGTGGCTGGACACCGGACGCGTCGGTATCACCGGCCAGTCCGCCGGCGCCTTTGCCGCCGCGCGTGCCGTCCTGATGTACCCCGAGGCCTACCACGTGGCGGTCGCGACATCGGGCAACCACGACAACAACATCAACCTCGCGATGTGGGCCGAGCACTACCACGGCGACCTCAGCGACGAAGGCAGGCGTGCCATCTCGAACGCCACGCTGGCCGGCAACCTCACCGGCAAGCTGCTGCTCATCCACGGTGAGCTCGATGACAACGCGCACCCGTACATGACGATGCGTCTCATCGACGCACTCATCAAGGCCGAAAAGGATTTCGACCTGATCATGATCCCGGGCGCCGAGCACGCGCTGATCGGTCGGCAGCACTATTTCCTGCGTCGCACCTGGGACTATTTCGTCCGGCACCTGCACGGCACCGAACCGCCGGGCCACCGGCTGGCGCCGCTGCCGCTACCGACCCTGGGCGGCTGAGGCGCGCAGAATCTCGCCGGCCCGGCGCAGCACGTCGAGCTGCGCCGGGTTGTAGAGATCGGCCATCGCGCCGCTGATCGTCTTGGTCGCGAAGCGTTCCCCGCGGGGGGCGTCGGACCGGGACTCGGCGAGTCCGGGATGAGCCTGGTTCACCGCCCGGATGTAGAGCGCCAGACGTTCCGCGAGGTCGTTCCGCGTCGGCTCATCGGCATCGGCGGGCAGGGTGTCGAATTCGGCCGACGCCGGGTCCTCGGGCGTCTCCCGCATCATGTCCGCATAGACCTGCATACCGCGGGGCCCCAGGACCCGGCTCAGCACGACGACGAGGGCACGATCGGCGTCGGTCATCTTGGCCGCCGCCTCCGGTGGCACGAAGTCGTGCGGCAGATCGGTCGGCGCCGAGTGCTCCAACAGCACGGCCAGTTCGTCCCGCGCCCGTTGCAGCCGCTCGATCGTCGCGGCCAGTTCGGCATCGAGCTCCCGCAGCGCCTGCTCGGGATGATCGTCGTCGTCGCCCAGCGCCGCGATCTGCGGCAGCGAGAACCCCAGGTCGACGAGTCGTTTGATGCGCACCAGCCGGACCAGGTGCGCCACGCTGTACTGCTTGTAGCCGTTGGAGCGCCGATCGGGCTCGGGGAGCAGGCCGATCTGGTGGTAGTGCCGGACGGCCCGCAGGCTGGTGCCGGCGAGTTCGGCGATTTCACGGGTACTCCAGGCCACCTGTCCATCTTGGCCCAGGCCCGGACTTGACTGTGCCGTTACGTCCGAGTGTGCGATGGCGCCATGAACAAAGCTGAACCGACTGTGCTGGAACGGGTGGGTGGCGTGTCCGGGCTGGTGCTCGCGAGCGTGCCCACCTTCGCCTATGTCATCGCCAACGCGATCGCCGGACTGGATGTGGCGGTGGTGGTGGCTGTCGCGGTCAGTGCCGCACTGATCGTGTTCCGGCTGGCGCGCAGGCAACCAATTCAGCCTGCCGTGTCCGGTCTGCTCGGCGTGGTCATCGCGGCGCTGATCGCCTACTACACCGGCTCGGCGGAAAACTACTTCCTGCCGGGCATCTGGATCAGCCTGGCCATGGCCGCCGCGTTCACGGTGTCCCTGCTGGCGCGCCGTCCGCTGGTCGGGGTGATCTGGAATCTGTTGCGCAGCAGCGGACCGGACCCGGCGTGGCGTGCCGACAGGTCCGTGCTGCGGGGTTTCGATATCGCGACGCTGGCGTTCGTGGCCCTGTTCGCGGCGCGGTTCGTGGTCCAGCAGTGGCTCTACGACGGTGGCCACACCGGCTGGTTGGCGTTCGCCCGGATCGGGATGGGCTATCCGCTGCTCGGGGTCGCGCTGTTGGTGGTCTTCTGGGCGGTCCGCCGGGCGAACCGGCGATCGGTCACAGTGGTCGAGGAGCGCGAGCCCGCACCCCCGACGACGCTGGCCCCGGCGGCAGTGCGGTCGGAGTGCTCAGGTCGAGATTGAGCTCACGGTCGTGATTCCGGTCAGTTCCGCAGAGATCGCGACCCTCAGGTCGATCTCGCAACGAGGGTTCCGGGGACGGTCAGCCCAGCGCCAGTGCCAGCGCGACCGCGATCGCCCACACCAGCATGGTGAGCCCGGTGTCGCGCAGCACCGGAATCAGTTCGCGGCCGCCGAGTCCGCGCCGCACCGGTCCGGCCGCCCGCACGGCCAGCGGCAGGGCAACCAGCCCCACCGCGGTCCAGGGCGTGGCCAGCATGAGCACCAGGGTCAACGCGAAGGCCACCGCCAGCAGGCCGACGTAGAGGATCCGGGTCTTCGCATCGCCGAGGCGCACGGCCAGCGTGATCTTGCCGGAGTCGGTGTCGGTGGGGATGTCTCGTAAGTTGTTGGCCACCAGCACCGCCGAGGACAACGAGCCCATCGCGACCGCCATGGCCAGGCCCACCCAGTCCACCCGCAGCGCCTGGGTGTACTGCGTGCCCAGCACCGCGACCAGACCGAAGAACACGAAGACCGCGACCTCGCCGAGCCCGCGGTAGCCGTACGGTTTGGACCCGCCGGTGTAGAGCCAGGCGGCCGCGATGCAGGCGCCGCCGATGGCGATCAGCCAGGGCTGGCTCACGATCGCCAGCGCCAGCCCCGCTCCGGCACCCACCACCAGACTCACCAGCGCCGCGGTCAGCACCGCGCGCGGAGAGGCCACCTTGGAACCGACCAGCCGCAGTGGTCCGCTGCGGACATCGTCGGTGCCCCGGATCCCGTCGGAGTAGTCGTTGGCGTAGTTCACCCCGACGATCAGGGCCAGCGAGACCACCAGCGCGAGTAGCGCCTTCCACCACACGGCCTCGCCGAGCCACGCCGCCGCGCCGGTGCCGGCGATGACGGGCGCGACCGCATTCGGGAGGGTGCGCGGGCGGGCGCCCTCTATCCATTGCGCAAAGCTAGCCACGCGCGCCATCGTTGCACGTGCGCACCGGGGCGGGGGAACAACCTGCCTGAGCAGGCGTGACGCGGCGCACCTTGTCACATCGGGTGGTCGGCATGAGACTGAGCACATGACTGACCGACTCAGCAAGAGTGAAATCACCAAGGACGCCCTGCAGGAGGGCGTGGAGACTGTGGCATCCACGGTGGGCGAGGTCGCGACCATCATCACCACCGCGGTCAAGGATGTGGCCAATGCGATCGGCGGGCTGGCCACCGATGCGTTCGCCATCCGTGATGCCGCGCGGCAGGCCGCTGAACGCGCCGAACTGGACGGGCAGCCCGACGCCTGATGCTCGGCGTCATCGGAGGTAGCGGCTTCTACACCTTCTTCGGCCCGGACGCCCGAACCATCAGCCTGGACACCCCCTACGGTGCGCCCAGTGCGGCGATCACCGTCGGCACCGTCGCCGGCCATGACGTGGCGTTCCTGCCGCGGCACGGGCTCAGCCACGAGTTCTCCCCGCACACCGTGCCGTACCGCGCGAACATGTGGGCGCTGCGGGCGCTCGGGGTGCGGCGCATTTTCGCGCCGTGCGCGGTCGGCAGCCTGACCCCGGAACTCGGGCCGGGCGCCATCGTGGTACCCGATCAGCTCGTCGACCGGACCAGCGGGCGTGCCGACACCTACTTCGATTCCGGCGGTATCCACGTCGGGTTCGCCGACCCGTACTGCCCGACGCTGCGGGCTGCGGCATCCGAGCTGCCCTCGGTGGTCGACGGCGGCACCATGGTCGTCATCCAGGGCCCGCGGTTCTCCACCCGCGCCGAGAGCCAGTGGTGGGCCGCTCAAGGCTTCACGCTGGTGAACATGACCGGCTATCCCGAGTCGGTGCTGGCACGGGAACTCGAAATGTGTTACGCCGCGATTGCTTTGGTGACCGATCTGGATGCCGGCGTGGAAGCCGGTGCGGGTGTGCGCGCGGTGGATGTGTTCGCGGAGTTCGAACGCAACATCGGCGGCTTCAAGCAGCTGGTGCACGAGGCCATCGCGGGGGTCGCACCCGAACGCACCTGCACGCACTGCCTGGCACACGAAGGCGTCACGCTGCCGTTCGAACTGCCGTGAGGGTGCTGCTGACCGGTGCCGCCGGATTCATCGGCAGCCGGATCTGGGCGCAGCTGACCGATGCCGGTCACGAGGTGGTCGCCGTCGACGTCATGCTGCCCGCCGCGCATCGAGGCGGCGCCGAGCCGCCACCGGAATGCCGGCTGCTCGACATCCGGGACGCCGACGCCGTGGCAGGCCTGCTCGACGGTGTCGACGTGGTCTGCCACCAGGCCGCGGTGGTCGGTGCCGGGGTCAACGCCGCGGACGCGCCGTCCTACGGCAGTCACAACGACTACGGCACCACGGTGCTGCTGGCCGCGATGTTCGCCGCGGGCTGCTCGCGGCTTGTGCTGGCGTCCTCGATGGTGGTCTACGGGCAGGGCGGCTATGACTGCCCCGAGCACGGACCGGTCGAACCGTTGCCGCGCACCAAGAAGGACCTCGACGGCGGGGTCTTCGATCACCGCTGCCCGCTCAGCGGGGAACCGCTGCGCTGGCGCCTGGTCGACGAGGACGCACCGCTGAAGCCGCGCAGCCTGTACGCGGCCAGCAAGACCGCGCAGGAGCATTACGCGCTGGCGTTCAACGACTCAGTCGGCGGTTCGGTGGTCGCACTGCGCTATCACAACGTCTACGGGCCGGGGATGCCCCGGGACACCCCGTACTCGGGGGTGGCCGCGATCTTCCGTTCGCAGCTCGAAGCCGGCGGGGTGCCCAAGGTGTACGAGGACGGCGGGCAGATGCGCGACTTCGTGCACGTCGACGATGTGGCTGCGGCCAATGTCGCGGCGGTCGAGGCGAACCTCGCCGGATTCACCGCGTTCAACGTGTGTTCGGGGCGGCCGGTGTCGATTCTCGATGTCGCCACCCGGCTCAGTGAAGCGCGCGAGGCGCCCGCTCCGGAGGTCACCGGGCAGTACCGCAACGGGGATGTCCGCCATATCGTCGCCGACCCGGCGCGGGCGGCCGAGCTGCTGGGCTTCCGCGCCGCGGTGGACCCGCGCGACGGTCTGGCCGAGTTCGCCTTCGCGCCGCTGCGGGACTAACCCGACAGCGGTAGCCGCACCTCGAACCGGGCGCCGGTGTCCAGATTGTGGGCGGTCAGCGATCCCCCGTGCGCCTGCACCAGCCCCGCGGCGATCGCCAGTCCCAGACCCGACCCGCTCGGTAACGACGAATCATCACGTGGCACACGACCGTTGGACCCGCGGTACGCCACGTCGAACACCCGCGGCAGATCGGCCTCGTCGATGCCGACACCGGTGTCGTCGACCCTGGCCCAGGCGTGCCCGCCCTCGGAGCCGACCGCCAGCGTGACGCTGCCGCCTGCCGGTGTGTGCGCGACGGCATTGGCCACCAGGTTAGATAACACCCGGACCAGGGAACGATCGCTACCCACGATGCGAACCGGCTGCTCGGGAAGTTCGGCCCGCAAGCTCACCCCGGCCCGCTGCGCGGGAATGCGGTGCGCCGCAAGGACATCGTCGACCACCTCGTCGAGTGCCACCGGTTCCTGTGTGGGTGCCACCGCGCCGGCGTTGATCTTCGACATCTCGAACAGGTCGTCGACCATCGCGGCGAGCCGGATCGATTCCTGCTCGATGTGTTTGGCCTGTATGCGTACCTCGTCGTCGGTGACGACACCGTCGGCGATCGCTTCGGAGACCGCGCGGATCCCGGCCAGCGGTGTACGCAGGTCATGACTGACGAAGGCGACCAGGCGGCGCCGGGACTCCTCGGCGGCCCGCTCCGAATCGCGGATCTCTTTCTCCCACACGGTGCGCCGGGCCTGGTAGCGGGCCAGCATGACGGCGGTCGGAATGGTCACCACCGAGACGATCACCAGGACAACGGCGATCTGCTCGAAGGTCTGGGTGATCATGAACCCGCTGGCGCCCAGCACACCGGTGAAGGTGGCCAGCGTCGGGATCAGCACCAGTGCCACCATGCTGACCGCCAGGGACCACGATCGCGCCAGCCGGATCACCAGCGCACCCGCCGCGACCACCGGTATGGAGCAGGCCAACGCCCACCCGGCCATCTCCCATAGGTCGGTCACTGTGCGCTCCACAGGTAGCCGCGGCCCCACACGGTCTGCACCCGGTGCTGGTCGCCGAGCTTGGCGCGCAGTCGTTTGACATGCACCGTGACGGTGGACATGTCCCCGAAGTCCCAACGCCACACCTGTTTGAGCAGATCGGCACGGGAGAACACGGTGTCGGTGTGGGTCAGGAAGAAGACCAGCAGATCGAACTCCCGGTTGGTCAGACTGACCGGACGCCCGGCCACCGTGACAGCGCGGGCAGCGGTCGACACGCACAGCTCGCCCACCGAAAGTTCCATCGGCACAGGCATTATCGGACCCGGCAGGCGCCGCAGCAGCGAGCGCACCCGCAGGGCCAACTCGCGCGGGCTGAACGGTTTGGTCAGATAGTCGTCGGCGCCGGCTTCCAGTCCGGCGATCCGGTCATCCTGCTCGCCGAGCGCGGTCAGCAGGATCACCGGCAGGCTGAAGTCACCGTCGCGGCGCAGATCGCGGCACAGGGTCAGCCCGTCCGAGCCGGGCATCATCACGTCGAGCACGGCCACGTCGATCTGACCGGATTCCAACAGCTGCCGGGCCTGGGTGCCGTCGTGCGCGATCGCCACATCCAGCCCATCGCGTTCCAGATACCGGCGGACCACATCGCGCACGACGGTGTCGTCGTCGGCGATCAGCACCCGGGTCATAGCTTCCGAGGCTAGCCGCCGGAGGCCCGCGGAGCTGCGGTGTCACGGTTCCGTCACCGTTTTGCTGTGGCATCCGTCCGGTAGGCCGCCTACCGTCGTTGCCATGACCGACCGCGAACCGGCTCTCGTCACGGTCGTACTTCCATGCCTCAATGAGCGAAATTCGCTGGCAGGTGTGTTGGCGGCCATCCCGAACGGGTATAGGGCGCTGGTGGTCGACAACAACAGCACAGACGACACCGCGAGCGTGGCTCGCGCGCACGGCGCGACAGTGGTGCATGAGGCACGTCCGGGTTACGGCTCGGCGGTGCATGCGGGGGTGGTCGCCGCGGCGACGCCCATCGTGGCGGTGCTCGACGGGGATGGTTCGCTGGACCCCCAGGAGCTGCCGGGTCTGGTTGACGAACTCGACCTGGGCGCTGATATGGCGATCGGTCGGCGCCGCGCCGCCCCGGGACTTAGCTGGCCGTGGCACGCCCGGCTCGGCACGGCCGCGGTGTGCTGGCGGCTACGCCAGCGCTACCGCCTGCCGGTGCACGATATCGCGCCGATGCGGGTGGTCCGCCGGGACAAGCTGTTGGCACTCGGTGTCACCGATCGCCGGTCCGGGTACCCCCTGGAGTTGCTGGTCCGCGCCGCGAAGGCGGACTGGCGAGTGGTCGAACGCGATGTGGTCTACGGCCCCCGCACCGGCGGCAAGTCCAAGGTCAGCGGTTCGGTGCGCGGTAGCGCCACCGCCGCCTGGGATTTCTGGCGGGCAATCTGATGTGGCGCGGGACCGTCTTGGTGGTGGCCAAGGCGCCGGTGCCCGGTCTGGCCAAGACCAGGCTGGCCGCCGCCGTCGGTGACAGGGTGGCCGCCGATATCGCCGCGGCGGCCCTGCTCGACACGCTGGACGCGGTGGCCGCCGCACCGGTGGCACGGCGGGTGGTGGCGCTCACCGGTGATCTACGTAAGGCGTGTCGGTCCGACGAGATCGCGGACCGGCTGGCCGATTTCACCGTCATCGCGCAACGCGGTGACGGTTTTTCTGAGCGGCTCGCGCATGCTCACGAGGACGCAGCCGAGGCCGGACTGCCGGTGATCCAGATCGGCATGGATACCCCGCAGGTCAGTCCCGCACTGATCGGCGAATGCGGTGATGCGTTACGGGACGCCGACACGGTGCTCGGCATGGCCGCCGACGGTGGCTGGTGGGTGCTCGGCGTGCAGGACCCGGCGATGGCCGGCTGCCTGTGTGATGTGCCGATGTCGCAGCCCGATACCGGTGCCCGCACACTGCTCGCGCTGTTCGATGCCGGTCTGGGTGTGCGACTGGTCGACGAACTCGCCGATGTCGACACCATCGCCGACATCGACGGGGTGCGGTGCGCGTGTGCCCCCACCGGCCGGTTCGCGCAGACCACCCGGACCGTGGGGGTGTAGGGGTGCACGGAGATCTGTACGAACAGGCCCTGGACGGTGAGCGATGTTGGATCCGGCAGGAGGACGGCCGGGTGAAACGGCTTCCGGTGCACGACTGGCTGATCGGGTCGCGCGCGGACAGCGTGTTCGATCGCGCCATCGTCAGCATGTGCACCGGTCCCACCATCGATTTGGGATGCGGCCCGGGTCGCCTGGTCGCCGATCTGTTGGAGCGCGGTGTGCCGGCGCTGGGCGTCGACCAATCCGCCTGCGCCGTCGAATTGGCCCGCAGCAGTGGCGTGCCGGTACTGCGCCGCGACCTCTTCGGTCCGCTACCCGGAATCGGGCGCTGGCACACCGCGCTGCTGGCCGATGGAAATATCGGGCTGGGCGGGGATCCGTGGCGGGTCCTGCAGCGCGCCGGTGAGCTGCTGCGCCGGGGAGGCGAGTGCCTGGCCGAATTCGACACGGCGGTAACCGGAGTCGAGGCGCGGTGGGTGCGGCTGGAATCGGCCGATGCCACCGGTCCGTGGTTCCGGTGGGCCTCGGTGGGCCTGGACTGTGCGGCGCGGATCGCCGAGGATGTCGGGCTGGCGTTGCGGGCTGTGCATCCCATCGGTGAGCGTGTGATCGCGAGCCTGGTCGCCCGGTGACCGCCCTGCGCGGCACCGCAGTGACCGCCAGGGTCGGTATTGCGCTCGGGATCGCCGTGACGGTGTGCTTCGTCACCGGGTTGCTCAGTCACTTCATCCAGCATCCGCAGCCGTGGTTCCTCTGGCCCACTCGTCCGGTGTGGTTGTACCGGTTCACCCAGGGCCTGCACGTTGCTTCCGGTATCGCCGCGATACCCCTGGTGGTGGTGAAACTGTGGTCGGTGTGGCCGAAGCTGTTCGAGCGACCGATCATCGGGGGACCGGTCAGGATGCTGGAGCGGGCCTCGATCCTGGTGCTCGTCGCGGCCGTCCTGTTCGAACTGTCGACCGGTCTGCTGAACATCGCCCAGTGGTATGCGTTCGAATTCTATTTCCCCACGGCGCATTACGCGATGGCCTATGTGGCGGCGGGTGCGGTGCTGGTGCACATCGCAGTGAAACTGCCGGTCATCCGCCGAGCGCTCGATGAACCCCTCGACGTGCTCGCCGACGGTGGTCGGGTCGGCCCGAGTCGGCGCACCGTGCTGCGCGGCGCCTGGCTGGCGGTGGCGGCGGCCACAGTGGTCACCGTGGGCCAGTCGGTGCCGCTGCTGCGCCGGGTCTCTGTGCTCGCTCCACGCACCGGTGAAGGGCCGCAGGGGCTTCCGGTGAACCGCTCGGCCGCTGCCGCCAGGGTGGGGCGGGCCGCGGCAGCCCCGGACTACCGGCTGACGGTTGTCAACGGTGCGCGCACCCGAACCTTCACTGTCGACGAGTTGCGCGCTTTGCCGCAGTCCACCCACCGGTTGCCGATCGCGTGTGTGGAGGGCTGGAGCGCGGACGCCGAATGGACCGGGGTGGTGCTGGCCGATCTCGTGGCCGCCGTCGATGGTTCACCGGATGCCGATGTGCGGATGGTGTCGCTGGAGCCGCCCGGCCCCTATTCGCGCACGGTGCTGCCCGCCCGCCACGCCCGCGATGAGCACACCCTGATCGCCCTGGAACTCAACGGTGAGACCCTGAACCTGGACCACGGATATCCGTGCCGATTGATCGCCCCGAGCAGGCCGGGCGTGCTGCAGACCAAGTGGCTCTCGCGCATCGAGGTGCTGTCGTGACACTCACCCGGATTCTGCTGGCACTGCTGGGAATCGGTCTCGGCGGCTACGGCGCCGTGCTGCTCCTGGACCTTCCGTCGGTGATCATCCTGCGCATCCTGGTCTGGGCGGTGGTGGCCGCGGTGGTCCACGATCTGGTGTTCGCGCCGGTGTGCGTGGCCATCGGGCTGGCCGGGCGGCGGCTGATTCCGCTGCCATGGCAGTACCCGGTCGCGGTGGCCGGCTTGTGCAGCGCGGTGCTGGTGCTGCTGGCGATCCCGGTGTTCAGCCGACCGGGTATGCGGCCGGACAACCCCAGCGTGCTCGATCGTGACTACCCGCTGGGATTGACCATTGCGTTGGCCGTGGTGTGGCTGTGCGTGCCCGTCTACCTTCTGTTGCGGCGGTTACCAATTCGTCAAGATCAGGTGGTTGATCGTCAGGGCGCCGATGACGTTGAGCGCCAGCCACCACCGGTGTGACCGGGGCGGCAGCAGCGCCGCGGCCGCGGTCAGCCAGACTGTGAACGGCAGCCAGATGCGTTCGGTCTCAGCCTTGCTGAGCATGCTGAGGTCGGCGAGCACGATGGACAGGAACGCCCCCGTCAGCAGCACGTGCAGTCCGGATCGCCGGCGCAACGCCTTGATGTCGAAGACCCTGCCGAGGCCCGCCACGCTGCCCAGGCCGATGGCGCACACCGCGGAGGCCAGGTTCCCCCACACCCAGTACTGGAACGGCCGGTCGTTGGCGATGCCCTGCCAATAGCGTTCCTGCACCAGGTGATACCCGTCGAACCACCAGAATCCGGCCGCGTAGAACACCGCCACCACGGCCAGCGCCGCGACCACAGCGGGCACCAGGGCGCGCAGTGCTGCACGCCAACCGTTGGCGGTCAGCAGAACCGCCACCGCGGGCACCGCGATCAGGCCCAGCCCGTAGTTGAGGAAGATGCCCCAGCCCAACAGCAGCCCGGCACCGGCGGCGGCGGGTATCGACCAGCGCCGCGAGCCGTGCACTGCCAGTGCCAGCAGCGCGATACCCCAGGCGGCCACCCCGGCGAAATACCCGTCGGCCGACACCGCGATCCAGATGGCGGTCGGGGCCACCGCGGCGAAGGGTGCTGCCAGCCGCGCGGTCGCCTCGTCCGAGACGGCGCGGATCGCGATGATGATCGCCGCGGCGGCGCTGGAGCCCACCAATACGCACAGCAGGCCGGCCCAGGCCCCGCCGCCCAGCCCGATGCGATCCAGCCAGACGAAGGTCAACAGGGCGCCCGGCGGGTGCCCGGAAACGTGGGTGATCCACGAATCCGGTTGGAAATCCAGGATTCTGCCGGAGAAAGTGCGTAGCGCCTCGGGAATGTCGGTGATCGTCGGGACCTGGCGCAGATACTCGTGGCGGGCCGCCAGGCGCCCGGCGAAACCGCGCTCCCAGCCGTCGATCATGGCCAGCGAGAAGGCCCACAGAAATGACGTGGCCCAGTTCAGACCGACCAGTGATCGCCAGCGCAGCGTGGCAGCCACGGTCGGGCCCCACCGCACCACCGCTGCGGCGATCAGCAGCGCCGGCACGGTGCCCCAGCCGACGTGGGCGTTCCACCATCCGAAGATCGGTGCGGTGTCGGCGAAATCGCGCAGTCTTTGGGGGGTGCTGTTGATCATCGGGGTGACGATGCCGAGGTTCAGATGCGGCACCACGAACGCCGCGACCAGCAACACCACCCCCACGGACAGCGCCACAGCTTCTCGTCGTCCGATACGCATGTCCTCCACACTATGGGTGTTTGCCGGGGACCCCGTGCACACCAAACTTGACGGGTGTCGATAATGAGCGGATGAGCCCCTCTTCTTCGTCGGCCTTCTGCGCGAGCTACGGCATCGACTTCCCGCTCTTCGCCTTCAGCCACTGCCGCGATGTGGTGGCCGCGGTCAGCAACGCCGGCGGTTTCGGGGTGCTCGGCGGTGCCGCGTATTCGCCCGAACAGCTGGACCGCGAGCTGACCTGGATCGATGAGCACGTCAACGGCAAGCCCTATGGGATCGACATCATCGTGCCGGCCAAATTCGAGGGCAAGGGCGAGACGCTCTCGAAAGACGATCTGGCTTCCCGCATCCCGGACAGCTACCGCGAGTTCGTCAACAAGCTGCTCGCCGACCATGGCATCGAACCCGACACCAAGGTCCGCACCGGTAAGCCCGTGCTGTCCGGCGGCAACGGCGCGGAGCTGCTCGAGGTCGCGATGAGCCACCCCATCAAGATGATGGCCAACGCGCTCGGTGTGCCACCGGACTACATGATCGAGGCCGGTCGCGAGCGCGGCATCCCGGTCGCGGCGCTGGTCGGCGCCAAGGAGCACGCCGTCAAACAGGTCGCCGCGGGTGTCGACCTGATCGTCGCCCAGGGCACCGAGGCCGGCGGGCACTGCGGCGAGGTGTCCACGCTGGTGGTCGTCCCCGAGGTCATTGACGCCATCAACGATGCGGTGCCGGTGCTGGCCGCCGGCGGAATCGTTACCGGCCGTCAGATGGCGGCCTCGGTGGCGATGGGTGCCGCCGGGGCCTGGACCGGTTCGGTGTGGCTGACGACCGAGGAGGCCGAGACCGAACCGCATACGGTCACCAAGATGCTGGCCGCCAGCTCGCGGGACACCGTGCGCTCCGCGGGGCGCACCGGTAAGCCGTCGCGCCAGCTGCGCTCGGACTGGACCGACGCTTGGGCCCCGAATCCCGGTGGCCAACAGCCCCTTCCGTTGCCACTGCAGAACATGCTGTCCGAACCGGTGCTGCGCCGCATCGACGCGCTGGCCGATCAGGGCCACGAGGGCGCCCGGCTGCTGTCGACCTATTTCGTCGGGCAGGGCGTCGGCCTGATGAACAAGGTCAAGCCGGCCCGTGATGTGGTGCTGGAATTCATCGAGGATTACCTGGCCGCCACCGAGCGGCTGAGCAACTCGCTTCCCGACTGAGCGGTCATAATCGGCGGGTGGCCGGCACCGAACTCCTCCTGCTCGGCGCCGCCGGGTTACTACTCGCGGGACTCATCACCTTCCTGGTGCTGTTCATCGTCGCGCGCCGCCAGCTGGGCAGCGTCCGTCGCGAGCTCACCCGGCTGCTGGCCGAACAGGACGATCACCGACGGCGGCGGCGCCGCGGTGTCGCCCCGCTGGCGCTCAAGACGGTCTTCCAGACCGCGGACATGCTGATCAACAAGGGTTTCGGCGCCACCGTGCGCAACTCGATCGAAGACCTCGCGGGCTGGGCCCAGATCGAACGCCCAGACCTGGCCCGGCTGACCGCCGACGGCCGGGTGGTCATCGTGTTCTCCGATATCGAAGGCTCCACCGAATTCAACGAGTCGATGGGTGACCGGGCGTGGGTGCGGGTGCTGCAGAAGCACAACAAGCTGATCGAATCATTGGTCGGCAAGCACGGCGGACACGTGGTGAAGAACCAGGGCGACGGTTTCATGATGGCCTTCGCCGACCCCGAGAACGCGGTGCGCTGCAGTTCGGACGTGCAGTGCGCGCTGGAGGAGAACCCGCAGCGCTGGGAGTCCATCAAGGTGCGCATCGGGGTGCACATGGGCACCTCGGTCCGCCGCGGCGAGGACCTGTTCGGCCTCGACGTCGCGATGGCGGCCCGGGTCGCCGGTCAGGCCGACGGCGGCGAGATCCTGGTCAGCGCGCCGGTCGGCCAGGCCGTCGACGGACTCGACGACATCCGGCTCGGTGCTCCGCGCGAGGTCGAACTCAAGGGACTGCGCGGCACCCACCTGCTGTACCCGGTGGACGGATCAACCTGGCGTGGACGCTGACGTGCCCTGAGCGGGTTTGGTGGTCTCGGGCTTCTTGTCCGCCGCCTTGATCAGCTTGGCTGTCCACTCCGCACCCAGCTTGACCAGGCCGGACTCCGGATACTGGACGTGGGCGTCCCAGTCGCGGCCCAGCGAGCAGATGGGGTCGGCGGGTGCGCACAGATCCGCGGTGCGCGGCCCGAAGGTCGTGCTCATCCGGGTCAGCGGGTTACCGATGCGCGCCGACGGATTGCCGAACACCACCACCGAGGTGATGTGCGGGACGGCGGCTGCGGGCAGCGGTGCGGTGTAGCCGAGGCCGGCGATGGGCGCCGTCGCCACGACGTCGACCACCGCGGCGCCCTGCGAGTAGCCACCGAGGACGATCTTGGTCTTCGGGCATTGCGCGACGATGGTCTGGATCCGCTTGCTCATGTCGTTGGCCCCGACCGCGGCCTTCATGAAGTCCCAGGTTGCCGGGTACTTGACCGCGTAGGTGCTGATGGACTTGCCCTTGACCATGGGGCGCAGCGTCTCGACGAAGGACTTGCCGACCTTGCCGATACCGGGCGGCTCATCGGTGCCGCGCGCGAACACGACTTCGATATCGGAGCATTCCGGCGCCGCCGCGGCGGTCGGTGCGGTCAGCGGGCCCAGGGCGATTGCGAGCCCCGCTGTCATGAGCACGGCCAATCTTCGGGCGGCCATTACTTGTTCTCCTCGACTGTTTCCGGTCGGCTACGTGCCCCCTTCAATGCCCATCATTATTCACAATATTCACTCTATTAACATCTGTGCCATTCTGTGACCTTGGTGATTATTGGCGAATGGCCACAAAGTGCCTGATCAGATCGGTATTTGGCCGACTTCCGGGGTTTTTCCGGATGCCTGGAAAATCACCTTCCGCGCAATATCCACGGCGTGATCGGCGAAACGTTCGTAGAAACGGCCGAGCAGTGCCACATCGGTGGCCGCGGCCACTCCGTCGGACCACCGTTCGTTCAACACGGTGCCCAGCAGTTCGCGGTTCAGGTCGTTCATCGCGGCATCGCCCTGCTGGATGCGGGCGGCCTCGACGGTATCGCCGGCGATCACCGCGCGCTGGGCCCGCTCGGCGAGGTCGACGGCGTGGCGCCCCATATCGGCGAACAAGCCCAGGGTCGTCGCCGGCACCGCGACACCGGTGCGCGCGCGGGTGCCGATACCGGCGATATTGGTGGCCAAGGCACCCATCCGGTCGGCGTTCGCCGCGATGCCGAACGCCGTCATGACGAGCCGAAGGTCATGGGCCACCGGAGCGTGCCGCGCCAACAACGAGAAGGCCCGCTGGTCCACCTGTTCGTTGAGCTCATCGAGATGGCTCAGTTGGCTGCGCACGCGTCGCGCCGCGGCGGCGTCGCTGTCGACGACGGCGACAGTGGCATCGGCGGCGGTGGCCGCCGCGATTCCACACATCTCTCCGAGCTCGGCGGTGAGCCGGTCGAGTTGAGCGTGAAATTCGGTCCTCATGGTGTGCCGGTTTACCCGTTTACGAGGCTGCCAAACTGTCCAGATGTCCGTTCTTCGACTGACAGCCCCGATCGGCCTGGCCTTTCTCCCGCTGGGCATGGCGCTGGGCTTCCTGGTGGTGCACGCCGGCCTGGCGTGGTGGTGGGCGCCGGTGTTCGCGGCGGTGATCTACGCCGGTTCGCTGGAGTTCCTGATGGTCGGTCTGGCCGCCGCCGGAGCGCCGATCGCCACGGTCGCGCTGACGACATTGATCGTCAACTCGCGGCACGTCTTCTACGCGTTGTCCTTTCCGCTGCACCGGGTTCGCGGTCTGCCCGGCAAGCTCTACAGCACCTATGTGATTTCCGATGAGGCCTTCGCGGTGGGCGTCAGTCCCGACGCCGGCGCGTGGACCTCGCGCCAGATCCTGGGCATGCAGGCGGGTCTGCACCTGACCTGGACGGTGTCGGCCGGCGCGGGCGGCCTGCTCGGCGCAGCACTGCCGATCGAGCGACTGCACGGCCTGGAATTCGCGCTCACCGCCCTGTTCATCGTGCTGGCGATCGACGCCTACCGCCAACACCCGGACCGGCTCACCGCGCTGATGGCGGTGGGGTGCGCAGTGCTGGCCTGGCTGCTGGCGCCGGGGCAGTTGTTGGTGTGGGCGTTCGCGGCGTTCACCGTCCTGCTGCTGGCCCGGTTCGTGGCCGGGCACCGGAATGCAGATGCCTGACACCGGGCACATCGCGGTCCTGGTCGCGGTCAGCGCCGCGGTCACCTGGGCGCTGCGGGCACTGCCGTTCGCGGTGCTGGCACCCATGCGGCACAGCGCGGTGGTCCGGTACCTGAGCCTGCACATGCCGCTGGGGGTGATGGTCATGCTGGCGCTGTACACCGTCCGAGATGTCCCCGAAGCGGCTGGGCGCCAACAACTCTGGCTGGTCATCGCGGTGCTGGTGACAGCCGGTCTGCAGGTGTGGCGGCGGCACGCGCTGCTGTCCATCTTCGTCGGCACCGGAATTTATGTGGCGCTGATGTCGCTGTGGTGACAGAGTGTCCGGCCGTGAGCATCCTGTTCTGCGGCACCGAGTTGGGCCGACGCATCGAGCACGCCGAAGCCGCCCTCATCGGCGCGGCCGTCGACGCGGCCACCCGCCGCGGCACCGACGGATTCGCGCTACCGCTGGCCGGTGGGGTGGCGGCCTTCGCCGAGCGGGGCGCACCCTTCAACAAGGTGGTGGGACTGGGATTCGCGGGCGTGCCCCGCGAGGCGGATATCGCCGCGGTCGAGCGGGCCTACACCGATCACGGGTCGCCGACCCCGGTCGAACTGAGCACGCTCGCGGATCCCCGGATCGCCGAACTGCTCGGCGGCCGCGGCTACCGGGCGGTGGCCTTCGAGGATGTGCTCGGCCGCGCACTCGGCGACACCCTCGAGGAGGTACCCGCCGGGATCGAGGTGCGCCCCGCCCGGGAGGATGAACTCGACGCGTGGGTCGACGTGGTGGTGGAGGGGTTCGCCCATCCGGACGGGGAAGGGGTGCCCAGTCCCGAGGAATTTCCGCGTGACGTGGTGGACCGCGCCGAGCGGGATTTCGCCGCAGCCGGTGTCACGCCGTATGTGGCGGTGGTCGACGGGGATGTCGCCGGCGGCGGCAGCATGCGGGTCACCGATGGCGTGGCCCAGCTGACCGGCGCGGCGACGGCACCGCGCCACCGGCGCCGCGGCGTGCAGGGCGCACTGCTCACCGCACGCCTGCGCGATGCCGTGCAGGTCGGTGCCGATATCGCCGTGGTCACCACGGCGCCGGGGTCGCAGTCCCAGCGCAACGTGCAGCGACGCGGCTTCCATCTGCTCTACACCCGTGCGGTTTTCGTCAAGGGCGATCAGTAAAAGCCCGCAGATCGGGTGGGAGCCCGCACTTCGGTGGGAGCCCGCAGTTCGGTGGGAGCCCGCAGTTCAGTAGAGCAGCGTGCGGTAGTTCTCTTCGCTGTAGTAGGCCTCCAGCTCTTCCAGGCTCTGCTCGGCCTTGAAGGACTTGGCCAGCACGGCGGTGCTCGGCACCGAATCCGGCGTCCAGGTTTCCGGTTTCCACGCGTTGGAGCGCAGGAACGCCTTCGAGCAGTGGAAGAACACCTCGTCGATGTGCAGCTCCAGCGCCAGGATGGGACGCTTGCCCTTCACCGCGAGGTCATCGAAATAGGCAGCGTCGGAGAGGATTCGGGCCCGCCCGTTGATGCGCACGGTGTCCCCGCGGCCCGGTATGACGAAGATGGTGCCGACGTGCGGATTGGTCAGCACGTTGAGATAACCGTCCACCCGCTTGTTGCCGGGGCGCTCCGGGATGGCGATGGTGGTGTCATCGATGATGTGGACGAATCCGGGCGGGTCCCCCTTGGGGGAGACGTCCACCCGGCCCTCGGTGTCGGTGGTGGCCACGAAACACAGCGGCGAGTTGGACACCCATTGCCGGTGTACGTCGAGCAGGCGGTCGCCCACCTTGTTGGCCACGGCGGGTACCGGATGTCCGACGATCTCCCGCAGTGCATCGACCGACGTGATTTCGACTGGTTCGGTGCTCACCCGGTCCATCATGCCCCGAATTTCTGGATCAGTGCCCGCCTGTCCAGCTTGCCGATGCCGCGCCGGGGGAGTTCATCGACGACGTGCAGCTGCCGCGGCGCGGCGGTGGGATCAAGGGTCTTGCCGACATGGGCCCGCAGTTCGTCGAGCGTGGGTTCGCGCTGCCCCGCCGCGAGCACGATCGCTGCGGCGACGCGCTGGCCGAGGCGGGCATCGGGTACCCCGAAGACCGCGCACTCGGCCACCGCGGGATGGCCTGCCAGGGCGTGCTCCACCAGCTGGGGCAGCACTGTCAGCCCGCCGGTGCTCACCGCGTCATCGGCGCGGCCCAAAATGCTCAGGACTCCCGAATCATCCACCGCGCCAAGGTCATCGGTGCGAAACCAGCCAGGCTCGGCGAACGGGTCCGGCTCGGCCGGGTTCCGGTACCCGGATGCCAGCATCGGCCCGCCGAGTGACACTCGTCCGTCGTCGAGGCGAACTGTCACCCCGTCCAGCGGCACACCGTCGTACACGCAGCCCCCGCAGGTTTCGCTCATCCCGTAGGTCCGGACCACGCGAACCCCTGCCGCACTGGCCTTTTCGCGCACACCGGCCGGCATCGGGCCACCGCCGATGAGCACGGCATCGAGTTCGGCCAGCGCCGCGGCAGCGGCCGGGTCCGACAGCGCCTTGTCGAGCTGGTTGGAGACCAGCGAGGTGTAGCGCCGTCCGGTTCCCAGCGCGGCCACCGCGGACACCAGGTCGGCGGGTGCAAAACTCGCGTCCAGCGCGACGGGCGTGCTGCCCCCGAGGACACTGCGTACCAGGACCTGCAGGCCGGCCACGTGATAGGCGGGCAGCGCCAGCAGCCAGCGACCGGCGCCGCCGAGGCGCCGGTGGGTCGCGGTGGCACTTGCGGTGAGCGCCGCCGCAGACAGCAGGGCACCCTTGGGGATTCCGGTGGTACCCGAAGTGGACACCACCACCGCGATCTCGTCGGCGATGGGTTCGCCGGCGCGCAGCGTGGCGGTCAGCAGGTCGCGCTGCCGGGCGTCGGCGGCCGGTACCGGCAGGCGCGCCCCGGCCCCGCCGAGTGCGGCCTCCAGCTCCGGCAGGATGGCCAGTGCCGCGGCGCCGGTGCCGACGGCGAGGGTGTTCAGGACTGCGATGCCGGGTCCTCCGGATCCTGCTCCCTCGGGTCGTCGAGCGGCCAGCCCTGGGCGGCCAGTCGGGCCCGGACCCGTTCGATGTCATCGTCTCGGGGGAGCCCGTCGGTGGTCTGGGTGATCAGCACCCCGATGTCGATGTGGTCGAACTCGCCCCGGTTCATCAGATCCTGGGCGACGGTCGAGACTTCGTCGTTGGACAGCCGCCGGGTGAGCAGGGCCATCAGCGGTACCCGGTCCGGTCCGGGTACCCCCTCCGGGTAACCGGCCGTCAACCAGGCGGCAATCCTGGCCAGGAAAGCGTTCACCGCGCCAGACTGCCAGATGGGTGTCACATGTGCCGATCTGACCGCCGATTTCCAACGCCGGGCAGCCGGTTCATGAACGATTGGTGAACAAGTTTGGCTTTTCGTCCAAACCTGCAGGTGGGGGGCGACTCCCGAGTTCGATGAAATTACGCGAAAAGCTGTGAGATGTCTCAGAATTGCGGCATGAGCGCAGAGCTGATCATCCTGGTGTTGCTGATAGCCACAGCACTGGCATTCGACTTCACCAATGGCTTCCACGACACCGGCAACGCCATGGCCACGTCCATCGCGACCGGGGCGCTCAAGCCCAAGACCGCGGTGCTGCTGGCGGGCGTGCTGAACCTGGTGGGCGCCTTCCTCTCGGTGGAGGTCGCCGTCACGGTCACCACCTCGGTGCTCAAGGTGCAGGACTCCAAGACCGGCTCGCTGCTTCCGGGCATCGATGCCTCGACGGGCCTGACCATCATCTTCGCCGGTCTCATCGGCGGCATCCTGTGGAACCTGCTCACCTGGCTGTTCGGCATCCCGTCCAGCTCCTCGCACGCGCTCTTCGGCGGGCTGATCGGCGCCGGCCTGGCCGCGCTGGGCACCGCAGGCGTCAACTGGTCCGGAGTCACCCAGAAGGTGCTGATCCCCGCGGTCGCCGCACCCGTCATCGCCGGGCTGGTCGCCGCCTGTGGCACCTGGGTGGTCTACCGGCTCACCCGCAAGGTCGCCGAGAAGCAGCGCCGTGAGGGCTTCCGCTGGGGGCAGATCGCGACGGCCTCGCTGGTCGCGCTGGCGCACGGCACCAACGACGCGCAGAAGACCATGGGTGTCATCGCGCTCGCCCTCATCACCACCGGGCACCTGACCGGTGACGTCAAGGAGCAGGGACTGCCGTTCTGGATCATCTTCAGCTGTGCGGTCGCCATCGGCCTGGGCACCTACCTCGGCGGCTGGCGGGTGATCCGCACCCTGGGTAAGGGCCTGGTGGAAATCGAGTCACCCCAGGGTTTCGCCGCCGAAGCCTCCTCGGCCGCCATCATTCTGAGCTCCAGCGCCGCCGGTATGGCGCTGTCGACCACCCATGTGGCCACCGGGTCGATCCTGGGCAGCGGTGTCGGTAAGCCCGGCGCCGAGGTGCGCTGGGCGGTCGCGGGCCGGATGGCCGTCGCCTGGCTGGTCACGCTGCTCGCCGCCGGTCTGGTCGGCGCGCTGTCCTACTGGCTGTCCGACGGCGTGAAGTCGGTGTTCGATTCGGCGCTGGCCGGCGACGGACTGATCTTCCTCATCCTGGTCGGCCTCTCCGGCTTCATGTGGTGGCGCGCCCAGCAGCAGAAGGTCGACAGCAGCAATGTCAACGCCGACTGGGATTCGTCGACCAATTCGGTGGTCCCGGCCGAGCTGCGCGAGGCCACCACGGACCACAAGCCCACCGCCTCGGTCTGACCCGGCACTAGTTAAGGAACTCACATGGCTTACCTGGAGAGCATCGTGAAGGTGCTCGGTATCGGACTGTTGCTCGGTGCGGGTCTGCCCGCCGTGTTCGCGCTCGGTCTGGTGGCCTACGCCCGTGGCGACGGTGGCGACGGCACGGACGGCGCCGCGACGGCCCCCAACCCCGCATTCAAGTTCCTCGGCATCGCGGCGTTCGTGTTCGTCGGCTGGGTGATCCTGACCGCGGTGCTCTGGATCACCCGCGCGACGATCATCCACCACACCGGCGTCGACCTCTTCCCCTTCCTCCCCAAGAAGTGAGTGAACCCCGATGACTGAGAACAAGACGGTGCTGGACAACGTGCTGGGCTGGCTGCACGAGGGTTACCCCGAAGGCGTGCCGCGCACGGACTACTTCGCGCTGCTGGCGCTGTTGAAGCGCTCGCTCACCGAGGAAGAGGTCGTCAAGGCGGCTCAGTCGGTGCTGCGGTCCAGCGATGGTGACAAGCCCGTCACCGAGGCCGAGATCAGCGGTGCCATTGAGCTGATCATCGCCAAGGAGCCCAATCCCGAAGAGCTACACCAGGTTGCGTCGCGGCTTGCCTCGGTGGGCTGGCCGCTGGCGGCACCGGCTCGCTGAGGCGGGCACCACGCACCGCTTGAAATAGCCGAGCAGTAGCGTGCGCAGCTGTGGTGCGGGGATATCGTTCAGCATCGAATCGGTTGCGCAGTAGTAGATCCCGGTGATCGCCACCGTGAGCGAGACCCGCGTCGCGTCATCGTGATCGGGGCCCAGCAGCAGGGCATGGAACCTGTCGGCGATGTCCTCCAGCTCCGGGTGCCGCGCGACCAGATGATCGATGTAGCGGTCCCGCCGGAACGGGAACGACGCGTTGCGCTGCCGGATCATCAGATCGATCAGTCCTTCGATGGCCACCGCGCGTTGAGAGTCGTTGTGCGGTAACGATTCCGCATGTTCGATCAGGTGTGCGAGATCGTCGAACACCGGCCGTAGCACCGCCAGCACGATCTCGTCCTTGGACGGGAACTGGTAGTAGACGGCGGCTTTGCCGACGCCGATCCGGTCGGCGATCATCTGCAGTGATGTGTCCTGCACGCCGTGTTCGGCGAACAGTTCGACGGCCACCTCGACCACGCGCTCGCGTGCTGCCCCACGTGCTCTGACCACGGAGCCCTTCCTCTACTGCGGCACTCAAACATGCCCATATCGTCCTTATGGCTAGCCATTGTTACTCGCTGTGATGAGTACCACTTAGCCGTCTGGCTTGTATGAAGTAAGCCGATTGTATAACTTGAGTGCCATCGATGGCTGAGGGGTTCATCGGACCAGCCAACCGGCGCGTCACTGCAGGAGGAAAGCGGACATGCAACTGCTCAAACGGGCTTGGCTGCCCCTGGTGATCGTCGTGGTGGTCGGGGTAGCCGGCTTCACAGTGGACCGCGTTCGCGGCATGTTCGCATCCGACCCGCCACTCGTCACGCCGATCGAGTTCGCCAACGACCCTGAGCCGTTCGATCCAAAAGTGGTGACCTACGAAATCTTTGGCCCGGAAGGGGCGGCAGTGGATGTGAACTACGTGGACCTGCAGGGCGAACCGCAGCGCGTCGATGGTGCGATTTTGCCGTGGTCGATCACGCTGCAGACGACCGAACCCTCGGCCGCGGCCAACATTGTCGCCCAGGGCAAGACCAGCTTCCTGGGTTGTCGGGTGCTCGTCGATGGTGAGACCAAGGACGAGCGCAGCATCAGCGGCACCAACGTCCAGACCTTCTGCATCGTGAAGTCGGCATGAGCGCGCACGGCGCGCACAGTGCGGATGCGACCACCGGGCCCATCGCCGTCGTGCCCGCTGCACACGAAACCGCCCATTTCGGCAGGATCGCGCGGCTGTTCCGAAAGTTGGCCATCCCCTTCATCCTCGGCTGGATCGCCATTGCGGTCCTACTGAACGTTGCCGTCCCGCAGCTGGAGGCGGTCGGTGAGATGCGGTCGGTCTCGATGAGCCCGAAAGAGGCGCCGGCCGTCATCGCCACCGAGCACATCGGCCGCGTCTTCGACGAATACGAGTCCAACAGCTCGGTGATGATTGTGCTGGAGGGCAAGGACAAGCTCGGTGACGATTCTCGTCGCTACTACTCGGAGCTGATCGAAAAGCTGCGCGCGGACACCAAACACGTTGAGCACGTTCAAGACTTGTGGAGCGATCCGCTTACCGCATCCGGTGTGCAGAGCGGGGACGGCAAGGCCGTCTACGTCTCGGCAAACCTGGCCGGCAACCAGGGCGAGGCGCTGTCGCTGGAGTCCATCGAAGCCGTCAAGGACATCGTGCACAGCGTGGCGGCGCCCCCGGGGGTCGAGGTCTTCGTCACCGGCTCCGCAGCGATGACGGCCGAGCAGACCGAGGCCAGCCACGGCAGTATGCGGTTGATCGAGGCGTTGACCTTCGTGGTCATCATCACCATGTTGCTCATCATCTACCGCTCGCTCATGACGATGGTGATGATGATCGTGATGGTCGCGGTCAGCCTACTGACCGTGCGAGGCGCGGTGGCCGCGCTCGGCTATTACGACATCATCGGTCTCTCGACGTTTGCCACCGGTCTGCTGGTCACGCTCGCCATCGCGATATCGGTGGACTACGCGATCTTCCTCATCGGCCGATATCAGGAGGCCAGGAGCGCCGGCGAGGATCGAGAACAGGCGTACTACACCATGTTCGGTGGAACGGCGCACGTGATCGTCGGCTCCGGTCTGACCATCGCAAGCGCCACCTTCTGCCTGAGTTTCACCCGGTTGCCGTACTTTCAGACCCTCGGTGTGCCACTGGCAGTCGGGATGCTGGTGCTGATCGTCACGGCCATGACCTTCGGGCCGGCCATGGTCACCGTGGGCGCGCGTTTCCTGGATCCCAAACGTTCCGGGCGCGTACGGGGTTGGCGCAAGGTCGGTGCCGCGGTGGTGCGCTGGCCCGGTGCGATCCTGATTTCCTCGATCGCCGTCTCGTTGATCGGTCTGCTGGCGCTGCCGGGTTACAAGACCAGCTACAACGACCGGCTGTACCTACCCGATGACATCAGCGCAAACCAGGGTTATGCCGCGGCCGAACGGCATTTCTCGCCGGCCCGGCTGAACCCGGAGATCCTGATGATCGAGAGTGACCGGGATCTGCGGAACCCGGCCGACTTCCTGGTCATCGAGAAGATCGCCAAGGCCATCTTCCAGGTCGACGGTATCGGCCGGGTGCAGACCATCACCCGGCCAGACGGCACGCCGATCGAGAACACCTCGATCCCCTACATGATCAGTCAGAACAGCACGCTGCAGCGGTTGAACGAGAAGTACAACCAGGACCGCACCGCCGACATGACCAATCAGGTGGCGGACATGGACCGGACCATCGCAAGCATGGACAAGATGCAGACGATCACCGAGGAGATGGCCGACACCACGTCCAAGATGGTGTCGTCGATGGACCTCATGGTCGGTGACATCGAGGACATGCGGGACAGCATCGCCAATTTCGACGACTTCTTCCGGCCGATGCGCAACTACCTCTACTGGGAACCGCATTGCTACAACATCCCGATGTGCTGGTCCATCCGGTCGGTCTTCGACGTGCTCGACGGCATCGATGTGATGACCACCAACATGAACGAGATGATGCCGCAGATGCATCGGCTCAACGAACTGATGCCGCAGATGATTGCGATCATGCCCGAGATGAAGCAGACCATGGTCAACATGAAAGAGATGATGCAGACCATGCAGCAGACCCAGCAGGGTATGCAGGAGCAGCAGCGCATCATGTCGGAGACGTCGACCGAGATGGGCAAGGCCTTCAACGACGCGATGAACGACGACTCGTTCTATCTGCCGGCCGAGGCGTTCGACAATCCCGATTTCGCAAAGGGATTGGAGCAGTTCCTGTCGCCGGACGGGCACGCGGTGCGATTCATGATCAACCATGAGGGCGATCCGATGTCCGCCGAGGGCATCGAGCGGATCGACCCGGTCAAGACCGCGGCCAAGAACGCCATCAAGGGCACCCCGCTGGAGGGCTCGACGATCTACATGGGCGGTACCGCATCCACCTTCAAGGACATGGCCGACGGCACGCAGTACGACCTGATCATCGCCGGGATCGCCGCGATCGGTCTGATCTTCCTGATCATGCTCATCCTCACCAGGGCGATCGTCGCCGCGGCGGTGATCGTTGGCACGGTGGTGCTTTCGCTGGGTGCGTCCTTCGGTGTCTCGGTGCTGCTCTGGCAGCACCTGCTCGGAATCGAGCTGCACTGGATGGTGCTACCGATGGCGGTGATCATCCTGCTTGCGGTGGGCGCGGACTACAACCTGCTGGTGGTCTCCCGCATGAAGGAAGAAATACATGCGGGGCTGAACACCGGCATGATCCGGGCCATGGGTGGCAGCGGTTCCACCGTCACCGCGGCAGGCATGGTGTTCGCCTTCACCATGATGGTGATGGCCGTCAGCGATCTGACGATCATGGGTCAGGTCGGTACCACGATCGGTCTGGGTCTGCTGTTCGACACCCTGGTGATCCGCTCGTTCATGACACCGTCCATCGCCGCCCTGCTCGGCAAGTGGTTCTGGTGGCCCCAACAGGTGCGCCAGCGGCCGAAACCGCAAGCCTGGCCGCCGCTCCAGCGTCGACCACAGGATGTGTTGGTGTGATGAGGTTTTCGAGGATGAAGTCGGCCATGGCCGGGTGTGTCGCGGTGCTGGCCGTCGTGACCGCACCGGTGGCGCACGCCGACCGTGACGAGGCCTTCGCCGACCAGTTGCACACCTACGGCATCTACGGGCAGAAGGACTTCAACGCCTGGATCGGCAAGCTGATGTGCAAACGTCTGCACAACGGCCTGGACGAAGATGCCTTCGCGTCGGCGAAATTCGTCCATGACCAGCTGAACAGGGACGCCACCACCGAGCAGGCGTGGCAGTTCGTCGCCGCCGCCGTGCCCGTCTACTGCCCGGATCAGTCTGCCGCGTTGCAACGCGCCGCCGACCGACGTTGAAAGGACCGAACATGATGCGCCGCAACCGATTCATCGCCGCCGCAGGTGCCGTCGCGGCACTGCTGGCCACGCCGGGCATCGCCGCCGCCGACGCCACCGACGAGTATCCGATCCCGAGCAACATGCTCAAGACCACCTGCACTGTGGACCAGTACATGGCCGCGGTCCGCGACACCAATCCGGTGTACTACGAGCGTTACATGATCGACTACAACAACAAGTCACCCGACGTACAGCGGTGGGCCCGGGATCGCATCACCTGGTTCTTCTCCATGGACTATGCGGGCCGGCGCCAGTACTCCGAGGAGACCGCCACCAACGCGTTCTACGAACAGCTGGCCTGGAACTGGCCGAACTGGGCCAAGTTGTTCTTCAACAACAAGGGTGTCGTGGCGCACGGCACCAAGAACTGCGCGACCTATCCGCCCGCCGATCCCGGCGTCTGGACCTGGTAGTCCCCGATGAGGGTCGGCCGGCGTGGTGCGTACCCGGCCGGCCTCGAGGGGATGTCAGTACTCGTATTCGAACGGACAGGACAGATCGACGTATACGGTCGACCCTGGTTTTTCGGAGGTGTGACGAAGTCCGTCGATCGAGCAGTTCGTCAGCGGTCCGCCGCGCGTGCCGTTCAGCTGCACGTTGAATCCCTGCGAGCGGAGCTGGTTCACGGTTTCGGTCACCGACGCCGGACCGCCGGGCGCGGCAGCCGCTGCGCCGGCGAATCCGATGGCAGCTCCCGATACGGCGACGACGGTCGCGATGGTCGACGTGATGGTGCGCATGGTCTCTGCTTTCTTCTCATCGACCACCGAAGCCCGTTCGCCATATGGGTCGTGACGTGGGCGGACGGCCGGCTTTCGGTGTCGTTAGCTGGAGCAATAGTCGTGCTCGGATGCCGAATACCGGCACCCATTCCCGACAACTCGTTCGCCTTGCTAACAATTCCCGGTTCCGGAAATTTCTTTCCACCCGACCGGCACTGTAGCCGTGTCAGTCGAAGAACGACGCGGTGCGCGTCAACTGCTGCGCCGCCTCCAAAAGTGTCCGGTGCAGATCCTCGTCGCTGACATCGTCCAGCGACTTGTCGGTGACGGCGGCGTAGATACCGTTGGTGACCATCGAGATGACGACCCGGCCTGCCGGGCCGTGACCGCCGCCGAGCAGCAGGTTCGTGAAGCGGTCGACGATATCGGTGAGATCCTCGCGGGACTGCACGAGGCTCTCCAGCACCGGGTCGCCGGCGAGCACCGCGGCCAGCCGGCGGTGCCGGACGCTGAACTCGATGAACCCGCTGATGGTGATCTCGCGCCGGGTCTCGGGATCGGGCACCGCTTCGGCGATCGTCACCACGCGCGCCATGTCGTCGAACATCGGCTGGGCCGCGGCCGCCACGATTTCCTCTTTGGAGTGGAACTGGTAGTAGACCGAGGCCTTGCCCACCCCGATGCTGTCGGCGATCATCTGCAGCGTGGTGCCGCTGACGCCGTGCTCGGCGAACTGCGCGAGCGCGGCCTCCAGCACGCGGGCACGGGCGGTGCCGCGCCCCAGAACGGATTTGGCCACGCCCTAGTCCCTGGTGTCGCGGCGCAGCGGATGCGTGTCGGGAACCTGGACGAAGATCAGGGTGACGCCATCGGGATCGATGATGTGCATCTCGTGCAGGCCCCACGGCTCTTCGGCGGCGGCCCTGGCGATCGGCACGCCACGCCCGGTCAGCTCGGTCTGCGCGGCATACACATCACGGACCTGCAGCCACAGCGTCCCGCCCGCCGAGGGCTCACCGTGGCCGGCCAGCTCGATCAGCGACTGCCCGGCGTAAAAGACGGTGCCACCGCCGTATTCGCGCGCGATGGCCAGCCCGATCAGGTCACGGTAGAACGCGACGGACTTCGGGTAGTCGGCCGGCCGTATCAGCATCCGGCTGGCCAGGATCTCCATATGTCGTGTTTATCACGGGTCAGGAGGATTCGGCCGCGACACGGTAGCCGCGCACCGCGATGGGCCCGAACACCGCCAGCAACCCGATGACCCACGCCGCGGACTGCGCTACCGGCCACAGGATCGGCCCGCCGGCCGCCAGTCCGCGCATCGCCTCGATCGCCGGGGACATCGGCTGGGCTCGCACCACGGGTTCGAGCCAGTCCGGGAACACGTCGACGGGCACCATGCCGGAGTTGAAGAACAACAGCAGGAAACACACCGTGGACAGGCCGGTGATGATGTTCTTACCGTTCGACTGCACGGCGACGGCCACGATGACGGCAGCGAACCCGATCACCATGAAGACCGGGATCAGCACGAAAGCGATTGCGGCCGGCCGGCCTTGGCTGAAGCGCAGGCCCATCGCCACGCCGACCGCGGTGATCACCAGGGTGCCGATGAAGGCCCGGGCGCCCTCGGCGAGCAGTCTTCCGGTGAGCGCGCTGGCGCGGTGCACCGGCAACGCCCACAGCCTGCTGAGCAGTCCGGATTCGCGTTCGTCCGGGATGGCCGCGCCGGTGCCCATCGCGCCGAACAGAGCCCCGGCGATCGCGCACATCGGCACCAGGCCATACAGGCTGTTGCCGCCGGTCAGGTGCAATACCGACTCGCCGATGACCTGCTTGTAGACGATCAGCAGGAAGGTGGGGAAGATCAGCGACTGGATCAGCACCACCGGTGCGCGCCGCCAGCCCAGCAGTAGCCGCCGGGCCTGCAGGCGACTCTGCCGGACCAGGGTCATGACGCCCTCCTCTGCATCCGGACCGCGATCGCGCCGAACAGCACCAGTAGCCCGACACACCAGGCCAGGCTGAGCGGGAGGTGGCGGTACTCGCCGACCGCCAGCCCGCGCAGCGTCTCGGCGATCACCGACACCGGCTGGTGCCGCACGAACGGTCCCAGCCAGGACGGGAACGCTTCTGCCGGAGCGATTCCGGTGGACAGCATCACCAGCAGCAGCTGCGGGATCAGCAGGGTCTGACCGGCCTCCTCGGTGCTGCCGGCCAGTGATCCCAGTGCATCCGCGCCCAGCGACAACGCCAGCGACAGCAGCAGCGCGAGTCCGACGAAGACCGCCACCGCGGCGACACCGCCGGAGAACCGGAAGCCGAACAGATACCCGATGGTGAGGGCGCCGACGAGCGCCGCGCCCGCGCGCACCAGCGCCGAGAGCATCCGTGCGGTCACCGGTGCCAGTGCGGTGATGGGCAGCGAGCGCATCCGAATACCCATGCCGCTCAAGTTGTCTCGCGCCGCCCGGTCCGCGGTGGTCATGGCGGTGAAGATCATCGCCTGCACCACGATGACCGGCAAGATGTACTGCGCGTAGCTCATGGTGCCGGTGTCGATGACATTGCGCAGGGTGATGTCGAAGCACACGAAGAACGCGATCGGCCCGCCGACGGCGAACACCAGATCACCGCCCCGCAGGGTGCCCAGCACCGACCGCCGGGTCAGCGCGCCCAGTGCGGTCATGGTGCCGGGGCCGTCAGGGTGAAGAACACCTCGTCCAGCGACGGTTTGCGCAGCGCGATGTCACCGACCTCGATGTCGAGGGCCTCCAGCCGGCGGAACACCTCGCTGAGCGTGCTCAGGCCACCCGGAGCCGGGATGGACAGTGCACCGGTATCCGGGTCCGTGCTGACCTCCCCGAGTCCGGCCAGGGCGTCGGCGATCCGCGGCCCGTCGGCGGTGTGCACCGGCGTCACCTGGCAGAAACTGCCGCCGACACGTTCCTTCAGCTCGTCGGCGGTGCCTTCGGCGATCACCCTGCCGTGATCGATCACGACGATGGAATCCGACAGCGCATCCGCCTCGTCGAGGTACTGGGTGGTCAGCAGCACGCTGGTGCCGCGACCGGTCAGTGAGCTCACCAGGTCCCAGACCTCGCGGCGGCTACGCGGGTCCAGCCCGGTGGTGGGCTCGTCCAGGAACACCACGGCGGGCTCGGCGACCAGCCCGCAGGCAATGTCGGCGCGGCGGCGCATCCCGCCGGAGTAGGTGCCGACCCGTCGCCCGGCGGCGTCGGTCAGGCTGAACGCCTCGAGCAGTTCGTCGGCCCGGGCGCGGGCCTGCGTCCGGGGGAGTCCGTTGAGTTCGCCGAACAGCACCAGGTTCTCCCGGCCCGTCAGCATCTCGTCGATCGCGGCGTACTGGCCGGTGAGTCCGATGCTCCTGCGGACCTGGGCGGCCTGCGTGACGACGTCGAAGCCGGCCACCTTCGCCGATCCGGAGGTCGGCCGGATCAGCGTGGACAGCACGTTGATGGTGGTGGTCTTGCCCGCGCCGTTGGGGCCGAGCACACCGAGCAGGGTGCCCGCGGGCATCCGGAACGTCACGCCGCTCAGGGCCTGTTTGTCCCCGTACTGCTTGGTGATGTCGTCCAGCTCGATCGCATACTCCGGCACCGGCCGAGTATGGCATGCCTAACCTAAAGTCGATCTGCTGCCCGCAGCCCGATCGTGAACGCCGCCTGATCCTCGAAGTCGAGCGGATTGCGGCCGGTGATCTGGCCGATGCGGGCCAGCCGGTGCCGCACGGTATTGCTGTGCAGGAACAGCTCGCGGGCGGTGTCGATGAGCGATCCGTTGGCCGCAAGGAACACCCGCAGGGTGCGCACGTGCTGGGTGCCGCGATCGCGGTCGAGCTCTTCGAGCGGGTCGATCAGCTGTTGTTTGAACGGGGCCAGCCTGCTCGACGGCAGGCCCTCCAGCAGGCTGCCGAACGTGCTCAGCTGATCGGGTCCGATGCTGCCGCCGCGCTGGCGGGCCAGATCCAGCGCGATGCGGGCCTGACTGATCGAGGCGCCCAGTTCGGTCAGCGGTCCGGCCGCCGCATGACCCGAAGGCAGCGACAGATCGGCGGCGATCTCGGCCAGCCGGTCCGCACCCGTGCTCAGCACCAGACAGACCTCGGGGGCGTCGGCGACCAGGGCGTCGGGGAACGCCATCGACAACAATGCCCCGGCGCCGGCCGGCCAGGCCGAACAGTCGATCTCCCGGCCCGCCAGACCCGGCCAGTCCAGCAGCTGATTCAGCGCATCCGGGAGCAGCATCCGGCGCTCCACCAGTGACAGCAGCTGCCCGACGCGCTCGCGGGCCAGCGCCGCCTCGATATCGCGTTCACCCTGGGCTGCCGCGACGAAACGCGCGATGACCTCCATGACGGCGCCCTCCGGCGGGTCGCCGCGACCGACCCACACCACGGTGCCCATTCCGTCGACCGGCACCGACACCGCGGCGTCGGCGGCCTGCCCGGGCGGTTCGAGCAGGAAGTAGCAGCCCAGCACCTGTCCGGCCCGGTCCAGCAGCTGGCGCACCGATTCGCGACGCCGCTGGGAGGACAGCAATTCGGGCACCAGCGCATTGGTGGCCCGCGCGGTGGCGACCGCACCGCCGAACTGGAAGTCGGCGATATAGCGGCTGACGGTGGAAAACGGTACCGATGGCGGTGCGATCAGCAGCGGCAGGCCGGCCCGGGCGCAGGCGTCGATCAGGGCCTGCGGGGTGGCGTCGTGCACATCGCCGATGCCGAAGCAGACGCCGGCCGCCCCGGCCCGGGACAGCGCGTCGACGAAGGTGTCGCAGTCGGCGGGGGTCTGCAGGCTGATGCCGACCGTGCACACCAGCTCCCCGCCACGCAGATACCGCGAGGGATCGTGCAATTCGGTGGTGTGCGACCAGGTGATCGGCGTGGCGAGCTGTCCGGTATCGAGGTGGACGGCGTCCAGGCCGAGGCCGGCCCGTTCCAGCAGGTCACGGAACGTCGGGGCGACGCCGTCCTGGTCGGTCCCCGGCTCGGTCATCGGTCGATCGTAACGTCGGCGTCATCTGTTCGGCCCAATTCGTTGTGCGATCCCACAATGCGACGACGGGGTGGCGGTGGATTCGCAGCGTCTTCGCCGCGAACGATGGCGGTCCCGTGGCGGGCGCGTGATAGTTCGTCCATGACCGAGCCACAGGTACTGCGCCGCGAGTTCTCACTCTGGTCGGCGTTCGCGTTCGCCTTCGCGTTCATCTCGCCGATCGTCGCGCTGTACGGCATCTTCGGCCTGGCCCTGTCCGCGGCCGGCCCCAGCTTCTGGTGGGGCTTCACGCTGGTGTTCGCCGGCCAGTTCCTGGTTGCGCTGGTCTTCGCGATGCTGGTGTCGCGCTGGCCGCTGGAGGGTTCCATCTACCAGTGGTCGCGCCGGTTGCTGGGCACCACCTACGGCTGGTTCGCCGGCTGGGCGTACATGTGGACGCTGGTGATCGCGATGGCGACGGTCGCGCTCGGTGCGGCCGGATTCGCCGCCAACATCTTCGGGATCGAGGAGCCCTCGGGGACGACGCTGGCGTTCATCGCCCTGGTCATCCTGCTGGCGGGCACCGCGGTCAACCTGGCCGGCCGACAGGCGCTGAAGATCTTCATGATCGGCAGCATCATCGCCGAGGTCATCGGTTCGGTGGTGCTGGGCACCTGGCTGCTGCTGTTCCACCGGCAGAGCTCGCTGTCGGTGCTCTTCTCCGGCGGCGGCGCCGACACCGACACCCTGGCCTACCTGACCGGGCCCTTCATGCTGGCGGTCGCCTTCATCGGTTGGTCCTTCGTCGGCTTCGAGAGCGCGGGATCCATCGCCGAGGAGGTGCACGAACCACGCCGGTACCTGCCCAAGGCGGTGCTGTTCTCGCTGGCGTTCATCTTCGTGGTGGTGGCCTACTCCAGCCTGGCGATCATCCTGGCCATCCCGGATCTGGATGCGGTCGCCGAGGGTGCCGTCGCCGATCCGGTGTACGAAACCCTCACCACCGCACTGGGTCACGGCGTCGCGCGGCCGGTCGAGGTGATGTTCGTGATCGGCTTCCTGGCCAGCTTCCTGGCGCTGCAGACCTCGGCCTCCCGGGTCATCTGGGCCTACGCACGCGACGGCGGCCTGCCCGCCGCCGGTGCGCTGGCCCGGCTGCGCGGCCCGGCCCGCATCCCGGTGGTGGCCATCCTGGTCACCACGGTGGTCGGCGCGGCACTGTTCCTGCTGAGCATCGTTGCCGGCGACATCTATTCGCTGATGGTCAACTTCACCGCGGGTGGTTTCTACCTCGCCTTCCTGTTCCCGCTGATCGGGTTCGTGGTGGTGCTGGTGCGCCGGGCCTGGACGCCGGCCAGCTTCTCCCTGGGCCGGGCCACCCTGCCGGTCGCGGTGGTGGCCGTGGTGTGGGCGGTGCTGCAGTTCCTCAACATCGCCTGGCCGCGAGTGGCTTTCGAGCAGCGCTACCTGGACTGGTCGGTCTGGATCGGTATCGCCGTGCTGCTGGTGCTCGGGACGGCGATCCTGGCCACCGTGCGCTCCCGCATCGTCGAGGCCACGGTGATCGAGGACGGCGTCGTCGAAGAGGACGCGACTCGTGCCTGATACCGGCCCGGTAGCGGTCGTCACCGGCGCCGCCAGTGGTATCGGCGCGGCCTGCGCGCAGAGCCTGCGCCGTCGCGGCTACCGGATCGGCGCACTGGACCTCGCGCCCGGCGCTGAAGCGGATCATGCTGTGGCCGTGGATGTCTCCGACGGCGCAGCCGTCGCCGACGCGATCGCCGAGATCCGCGACCGGTTGGGCCCGGTGAGCGCCCTGGTGACCTCGGCGGGCTATTACGAGATGGCGCTGGTGGATCAGATCGACGCCCGGTCCTGGCGTCGGATGCTTCGGGTGCACCTGGGCGGCCTGTTCAACGCGACACGTGCCTGCCTGCCCGACATGCTGGCCGCGGGCTCGGGTGCGGTGGTCGCGGTGGCCAGTGAACTCGCCGTCGGTGGCGGGGACCGGGAAGCGCATTACGTCGCGGCCAAGGGGGCGATCCTCGGGCTGGTCCGCAGCCTGTCCGCCGAGGTCGCGGGTGCCGGCGTGCGCGTCAACGCCGTCGCACCCGGCCCCACCGACACGCCGCTGCTCAGCGATGATTCTCCATGGCGCGCCGACGAATATCTGTCGACGCTGCCGCTGCGCAGATTGACGATGCCGGCCGAGGTGGCACGCTGTGTCGAATACCTGGTCTGCGACGCGACATTCAGCGTCGGCGATGTCGTCAATGTCAACTCGGGAGCGGTGATATGACGGCGCTGGACGGCCGGGTGGTGCTGGTGACCGGCGCCGCGCAGGGGATGGGTGCCGCCCACGCCCGCCGGCTGGCCGCGACCGGAGCGACGGTGGCGGTCAACGACGTTCGAGGTGGCGCCGATCTGGACGAGCTGGCCGCCGAGATCGGTGGCCTGGCCGTTGCCGGTGACGTCGCCGACCCGGACGAATGCGTGCGGATCGCCGACACGGTGGCCGAGGCCACCGGCGGACTCGATGTGCTGGTCGCCAACCACGCCTACATGACGATGGCGCCGCTGCTCGAACACGATGAGCAGGACTGGTGGCGGATCGTCGACACCAATCTGGGTGGCACCTTCCACCTGGTGCAGGCGGTGCTACCGCATATGCGCCGGGGTGGCGAAGGCCGCGTCGTCGTGATCGCCAGCGAATGGGGTGTCACCGGCTGGCCCGAGGCCACCGCGTACGCCGCCGCCAAGGCCGGACTGATCGCTCTGGTCAAAGCGCTGGGCCGCGAACTCGCACCCGAGGGCATCATCGTCAACGCGGTGGCGCCCGGGGTGACCGACACCCCGCAACTGCAGGTCGACGCCGACGCCGCCGGAATCGATCTGTCCACCATGCACGCCCGCTACGCCGAGGCGATCCCACTCGGCCGGATCGGGCGGCCCGATGAGATCGCCGCCGCCGTGGAACTTTTGGCCGATTTCGAGGTCGCCGCCATTGTCGGGCAGGTCATCGCCTGCAACGGCGGATCCACCAGGACCAGAGCATGACAGGAGAACAGCAGGTGCCAAGCCAGCCTTATGTGCGATCGGCGTCGGGGAACGTCGGCCAGGTCAACGCGATGGAGGTGCCCCGCTACGCCGGTCTGGCGACCTTCGCGCGGCTGCCTCAGCGCCACGAGGTCGACCGCTACGACATCGCGGTGGTCGGGGTGCCGTTCGACAGTGGCGTCACCTACCGGCCGGGGGCCCGATTCGGTCCTGCCGCGATTCGTCAGGTGTCCCGGCTGCTCAAGCCGTACCACCCGGCGCTGGACGTCAGCCCCTTCGCGCAGGCGCAGGTGGTCGACGCCGGCGATATCGCGGCCAACCCGTTCGATATCGAGGCCGCGGTCGACCAGGTGCGGGAAGGCATTGCCGGACTGCTGAATACGCCCGAGCAGCGGGTGATGATCTTCGGCGGTGACCACACCATCGCGCTGCCCGCGCTGCAGGCGATCAACCGGGTGCACGGTCCGGTGGCGCTGGTGCATTTCGACGCGCACCTGGACACCTGGGACACCTATTTCGGCGCGCCGTGCACCCACGGCACCCCGTTCCGCCGGGCCGCCGAGCAGGGTCTGCTGGTCAAGGACCGCTCCGCACACGTCGGGATCCGCGGATCGCTGTATGACCGGGCCGATCTGCTCGACGACGAATCTCTCGGCTTCACGGTGGTGCACTGCCGCGATATCGACCGCATCGGCGTCGACGGTGTGGTGCAACGGATCCGGGAGCGGGTGGGGGAGCACCCGGTGTACGTGTCCGTCGACATCGATGTGCTGGACCCGGCGTTCGCCCCCGGTACCGGCACCCCGGAGATCGGCGGGATGACCAGCCGGGAGCTGGTGGCCATCCTGCGCGCCATGCGTGGTCTGCACATCGTCGGCGCCGACGTCGTCGAGGTCGCTCCCGCCTATGACAGCGGTGAGGTGACCGCGGTGGCCGCGGCGAACCTGGGCTATGAACTGATCACCCTGATGGCCGACAATGTCTGAATTTCGTCGGGGCGAGCGAAGCGACGGGGAATTCCGTTGGCCGGAAGGCAAAGTTGCGGCGGCGTCGTTCACCTTCGATGTGGATGCCGAGTCGGCGGTGCTGTGGGGCAATGAGGCGGCCGGCGCCCGGATGAGTGTGATGAGCCATCAGGCCTACGGGCCGTTGGTGGGCATCCCGCGCATCCTGGATTTGCTCGACAAGCACCAGATTCCGTCCACGTTCTTCGTTCCCGGCCACACTGCACACCGCTATCCCGCGGCGGTGCGCTCCATTGTGGCCGCAGGTCATGAGATCGCCCACCACGGCTATCTGCACGAGCAGCCCACCGCGCTGACGCTGGACGAGGAGATCGAGGCCCTCGACCGGGGCCTGGAGGCGCTGGCCGAGGTCGCCGGCGTACGCCCGGCGGGATACCGCGCGCCGATGTGGGATCTGTCTTGGCGCACACCGGGATTGCTCGCCGAACGCGGCTTCCTCTACGACTCCAGCCTGATGGACGCCGACATTCCGTATGAGCTCGAGGTCGGATCGCGGTCACTGGTGGAAATCCCGATCCAGTGGGCGCTCGACGACTGGGAGCAGTACTGCTATCTGCCCGACATCGCCGGCAGCGGGTTGATCGAGAGCCCGCGCAAGGCGCGCGAACTGTGGCAGCTGGAGTTCGACGCGCTACGCAACGCGGGCGCCTGCTGGGTGCTGACCAACCACCCGTTCCTGAGCGGGCGGGCGTCCCGCGCCGTCGAACTCGGTGACCTGATGCGCTACGTCGTCGAGCACACCGATGTGTGGACCGCCAGCCTCGGTGCCATTGCCGAGCATGTGCGCTCGCTGGGACTTCCGCCGCGCACCATCACCCGCCCCTGACCGAACTCCCGCGAGCGTGCGTGTCTGCGGGCCAACACGCCGCCGTCTTCCGGAGTCCGCGCACGCTCGCTGGAGTCAACCACCCGGGTAAAGCAATTCGAGTTCACCGAGGTGGGCCGCCACGGTGAGCAGCGGCAGCGCCGCGGACACCGAGAGCGGGTTGTCCCCGGCCTCGGCGCGCAGCGCAAGCACGAAGTCGTCACTGATCGGCGGTCCCGACGCATCTTGCGCGCACACGACTTCGGTGTGCACTTCCAGCAGCTCGCGCGCCCGCGGGTACACCCCGAGCGGCGGCGGCACCACATCGGCCACCAGCTCGGCGGCGGCCCGCAGCCGCACCGCGCGGTTGGCCGCCCGGACGATCGGCGCCCGGACGTCATTGTGGCCGCCGTTCTCCGAAAGATATTGCCGCACCGCATCATCGAGGCTCCGGCTGGCCTCCAGCGCGCTGCGGCTGAGCGTGAACACCTGGCCGTCGGTGGCCTCGGACGATCCGCGGATGACGCGGCGCACCGCGGCCCGCAGCAACGCCACGCCGGCCGCATGGGCGTGGTCCACCGCTCTGGCCGTCGGCGCCGATGCTCCTCGGGGCCACAACAACACCGAGACGGCGACGCCGACGAGCGCACCCACCACGACATCCTCGACGCGGATGAGCCCCACCGCCCAGCCCGAGGGCTGGATGAGGTTGAAGATGATCAGCACCATCATCGTGAACGCCGCCTGTCCGGCGATGAACGACGCCACCTCGGGGACGAAGGCCGAGCCGAATGCGACCACCGGCAGCAGCAGCCACATGACCACCGGGTCGACGCCGACCAGTTCGATCACGGCGACGCCCAGCCCGAAACCGAGTGCGGTACCGGCCACCGCGCGCAGCACCCGGGTGCCGGTGGTGAGCGCACTGCTGCGCAACACCGACAGGGCGCCCAGGACCACCCAGAACCCGTGCTCCACGGGGAACACGTGGGTGACCGCGACGGCCAGCGCCAGGCCCAGCCCGGTGCGCAGGCTGTTGCGCAGCACCAGTGCCCGGGTGGCCAGGAATCCCTTGGTGATGGCCGCTACGGCCGTGGTCTCGGGCATCACCCAGTCCGCGGTGCCGGTTTCGGGGAGCCCACGCCCGAGCACCCGCGCCCAGACCGGCCGGGCATCGGCCAGCGCGGCGTTGCGGATGATGCGTCCGGTGACCCCGACGGTGGCCGAGAAGGTGCGGCGTCCCAACAGCATCCGACCGACCTCGACGGCGGTGTCGTCATCGGGCACCGCGAGGATCTGCTCGATGTCCTCGCGGTAGCGGCCCTGGGCGATCGCGCGCAGATCGGTCAGCGCGGTGTTGAGCTCGGCGCCCCGGGCGGCGCGCAGTCGCGGTTCGGAGATGGTGAGCACCGCCGCGCAGTCGCGCAGCACGGCGACGATGGGTGGTTTCATGTCGCCGAGTGCGGCGCCGGTCCGGTCGGTGATCCGGTCGGACAGCCAGCCGAGGTCGTCGACGACGCGGACCAGGGCCCGGCTGCCCGCGGTCAGGGCGACCGGTCGGAAGTCGGCGTTGACGAAGTTGGCCCACAGCGCGTTCATCGCCCGGGTCACGTCCTTGGTCGACGCGACGCCCTCCAGGCAATCGGTGAGTGCGCGGCACACGCTGGCCGCGTGGCGGCGCAGATCGTCGTGATGCCGCGGCGGGAGCAGGAACAGCGCCGCGGGCACGCACACGGCCAGTGCGATGAGCCATCCGGACAGGCGTTCGGTGATCGGGCCGGGTGGTGTGCACGCAGGCAGCACGAAGGTCAGCAAGGTGGCGCGCTGCCCGGCGGCGACGGTCTCGCTGAGCACCCCGGCGAACATCACCGTCACGCCGAGTACGAACATCAGCCCGACGCTGAGCCACGGGTACGGCGCAACCAGGGTGCCGACGCTGATCAGCACCGCGCCGTTGAAACCCAGTCCGGCATACGCCAGGGCGCGCGCGGACCGGTTGCCGGGAAAGTCGGCGATGATCAGCAACGCCACCGAACCGAAGATGGCGAACATCGGCGCCTGGGTGCCGCCGGCGAGCAGGAAGCTGACCGCCGCCGCGATGGGAAGGACGATGGCCGCCCGGACGGCGCGGCGCAGCGCGTCGTACTCGGGGTCCCGCTGCCGGATCCAGTCCAGGCTCAGCATGAGTGCTGATGGTATGTGCCGTGCCGTGAAATTTACGAGGGCTCCACCACGCCGCGCTTCATGATCGCGCCCAACAGCCCGGGCGCCACGCTGTCCAGCGCCTTGGCGGTCACCGCCATCCGCGGCGCGATGCGCACCGGGCGGGTGCGGGCCGCGGTCACCATCCAGTCGGCGGCCTCCTCGGCGGACAGACCCGGCATCGCCACGAACTCCTTGGTCGGCTCGATCATCGGGGTCTTCACCAGCGGGTAGTACAGCGTGGTGGAGTGCACACCCTTGCCCGACCATTCGGTCTCCGCCACCCGGCTGGCGGCGGTCAGCGCGGCCTTGGATGCCTGGTATGCGCCGAACAGCGGGGAGGATTCGTTCATCACACCCCAGGTGGACACGTTGATGACGTGCCCGTCGCCGCGGGCGATCATGCCCGGCACCAGGGCGCGCATCAGGCGCAGCGGCGCGTAGTAGTTCAGCGCCATGGTGCGCTCGATGTCATGCCAGCGTTCCAGCGATTCGATCAGCGGCCGCCGGATCGAGCGGCCGGCGTTGTTGACCAGGATGTCCACGCCGCCATGGCTTTCCACCACGCGGGCGGCCAGCGCATCGACGGCGTCCAGATCGGACAGGTCGGCGGTGACGGCCTCCGCGATACCGCCGTTGTCCCGGATCCGGTCGGCCACCGCGCCGAGCAGATCCTCCCGGCGCGCCACCACAATGACGCTGGCGCCCAGTTTGGCCAGCTTCACCGCCGAGGCTTCGCCGATACCGGAGGACGCCCCGGTGATCAGGACGCGCTTACCGCGCAGCTCGACCTCGGGGCCGCGGCCCAGGTATTCGGTCAGCGGTGGTCGCATGCTGGTCAGCAGCACGGCGTCGGACAGCCGGCGCAAAGGGTTCTTACTCACCGCGACAGTCTAGGTTTGGGCGCGTCGGCGCTCGCTCACCCGCCCGAGATCGGTCAGAAGTAGCGGGGGAAACCGCTCCAGTCCGGGTCGCGCTTCTCCAGGAACGCGTCACGGCCCTCCACGGCTTCATCGGTCATGTACGCCAAACGCGTTGCCTCACCGGCGAATACCTGCTGGCCCACCAGGCCGTCGTCGATCAGGTTGAAGCCGAACTTGAGCATCCGGATGGCCTGCGGGGACTTGCCGTTGATCTCGTCGGCCCATTCCAATCCAACGGTCTCCAGCTCCGCATGGTCGACGACGTCATTCACCGCGCCCATCTGGTACATGGTCTGCGCGTCGTAGGCCCGGCCGAGGAAGAAGATCTCGCGGGCGAACTTCTGGCCGGTCTGCCGTGCCAAATAGGCGCTGCCGAAGCCGCCGTCGAAGCTGCCGACGTCGGCGTCGGTCTGCTTGAACCGGGCGTGCTCGCGGCTGGCCAGGGTCAGATCGCAGGTCACGTGCAGGCTGTGCCCGCCGCCGGCCGCCCAGCCGTTGACCAGGCAGATGACCACCTTGGGCATGAACCGGATGAGGCGCTGCACCTCCAGGATGTGTAGTCGGCCGGCCCGGGCCGGGTCCACGGTCTCGGCGGTCTCTCCCTCCGCGTACTGGTAGCCGGTGCGGCCGCGGATGCGCTGGTCACCGCCGGAGCAGAACGCCCACCCGCCGTCCTTGGCCGATGGGCCGTTGCCGGTCAGCAGGATGACGCCGACGTCGGGGGACATCCGGGCATGGTCGAGCACCCGGTAGAGCTCGTCCACGGTGTGCGGTCGGAACGCATTGCGCACGTCGGGCCGGTCGAAGGCGATCCGGACGGTGGGCCGGCGCACCCCGTCGACGACGTGCCGGTGGAAGGTGATGTCGGTCAGCTCGAAGCCGGCGACGGGCTGCCAGAGGGACGGGTCGAACGGGTTCGCAGTGGTCACGCATGAGACTTTAGGCGCGGCCGTGACGGGGACCACCGGCAGGTTTCGACGGGGCCTTCGTCGGGTACAAACGTTGCGACGATGCGTACGGGACGCACGAGGTTGGAGAGCACAGTGAAGCGTTCGGCAAGTGTGTTGCTAGCGGGAATGGCCGTCGGGGCCATGCTGGTCGGGTGCTCGCCGTCGGTCACCGGTGGTGACACCAAGTGCGAGGACTTCATCGGCCAGGACGAGAAGACGCAGAACGAAGCTGTGGCCAAGATGCTCAAGGACGAAAAGGGCACCGACGCAGCGCAGTTGGAGGTCACCGGGACCCGGCTGGCCGTGCAGACCTGGTGTCAGACGGCGGGTACGCCGGAGTCGAAGATCAAGGAAGCCCCGCACCTGTAGGGGATCAGGCCGCCCGGCGGGTCAACACGAGGGGTGACCCGTCGGTGACGGCGATGGTGTGTTCGGAGTGGGCGGTGCGCGATCCGTCGGCCGATCGGAGAGTCCACCCGTCTCGGTCGTAGACGATCTTGCTGGTGCCCTGGGCGAACCAGGGTTCCAGCGCAAGCGTCAGGCCGGGTCGCAGCACCAGCCCGCGACCGGCACGTCCCCGGTTGGAGACATGCGGGTCTTCGTGCATGGTGCGGCCCAGGCCGTGCCCGCCGAATTCGGTGTTGACGGGGTAGCGGTATTCGTCGGCGACCGCACTGATGGCCGCGGAGATGTCGCCGAGGCGACCGCCTGGAAGGGCGGCGGCAATGGCGGCATCCAGTGCGCGTTCGGTGGCCTCTATGACCCGTTGGTCTTCGGGGCGGGGGGTGCCGACGATCAGACTGCGCGCCGAATCGGCCACCCAGCCGTCGATCGACACCGCGATGTCCATGCTCAGCAGGTCACCGTCGCGCAGCACGTAGTCATGCGGAAGGCCGTGCAGCACCGCGTCATTGACCGATAGGCAGATGACATTGCGGAACGGCCCGCGGCCGAAGGACGGCGCGTAATCCCAATAGCAGGACACCGCGCCACGGTCCTCGATCAACTGGCGGGCCCGGTATTCGAGGTCCAGCAGATTGACCCCTACCGCGGCCCGGGAGTGCAGGTCCTCTAGTAGTTCGGCGATGAAGGCACCCGTGGTGCGCATCGCCTCGACCTCATGGGGCGTCTTCAATTCCAGCATGCACAATCCTGTTCAACGAGCGGTATAGAAATACCAGCCTAGCGGAGATCTCGGTATTTTCATACCGGCATGGCGTATTCTCGTCGCATGGTCCGATCACCCTTGACTCCGCAACAGCGTGCCGCCGGTCAGCGCCTGGGCGCGTTCCTGCGGGAATGCCGGGGCGACCGCAAGCCCGCCGAGGTGGCGCACGCCGCGTCGATCTCACCGGAGACGCTGCGCAAGATCGAGACCGGGCGCCTGGCCACGCCGGCGTTCACCACCGTCGCGGCGCTCGCCACGGTGCTGGGGATCCCACTGGACGAACTGGCCCGCATCTGCCTGCCGGATATGGATCTGTCCAGTACCGGTTAGTGGGCGGCTGTGCTGTTCCAGGCCAGTCGCGTGCACACTGATCGGCCATGATCGTCACCGATGTGTTGATGTGAGTGCTTGCGTGGGGCCATGATTCGGTGTCTTGAGTCAAGAAGTTGGCAGGTTTTTTTGGTTAATTGGGTTTAGGTATGCCTGCTGTGGGGTGTGGTCCTGGATGGCTTGGTGTGGTCGGATGGT
>NZ_LMJA01000030.1 GCF_001428895.1 Mycobacterium sp. Root265 | reverse complement strand
CCATCCGACCACACCAAGCCATCCAGGACCACACCCCACAGCAGGCATACCTAAACCCAATTAACCAAAAAAACCTGCCAACTTCTTGACTCAAGACACGGAGTGCACGCGCCGCGCAAGTGTTATGTCTCAAGACATCGGTGACAGTTCTGCATCAAGACATCGGTGACACTTCGAGGGGTCTTGGTGGTGACACTTCTGCACCGAAGCTGCGGGGGGCTGTCAATGAACCCATCGATCCTCGTGTCCGCCTCGCGATCTCGCAGTGGCCCGATGACGCGCCCCGTGGAGCGGTCTCGACCTTCTGCACCGAACACGGCATCTCTCGGAAGTCGTTCTACGCGTCACGCAAACGGGTCAGGGCCGACGGGCGGGCTGCAGTGCTCGAACCCCGAACCCGTCGACCGAAGTACAGCCTTCGAAGCTGAGCGATGAGCTGAAAGCGCAGGCAGTGGCGGTGCTGATACACCGAATGTCACCGGTGTCTTGACGCAGAACCGTCACCGATGTCTCGATACATCACAATGCGCCGCGCGAGGTTCCTGTCACTGAAGCCGCAGCCGCCGAAATATGCTCAGAAGAACCATCATTCGTGTCGGTCAGACGCGTTCCCGCACGCTAGTTGAAGGCGAGCCAGCTGGGCAGCGCGCGTTCGCGGGAGTCGCACAGCACCTCGAAGGTGTCACACGACCCCTTGGGGACACCTGCGCCCGCCCACATCCCGCCGGTGTCGCGGCGCAGCACGATCGACGAGGACCCGCCGCCGTCGAGCAACAGTGCGGTGTCACTTCCCAAGCCGCGGAACAGGTCCTGTATCTGGTCGGGTGTGTAGCTGCCGCCCTGAAAGACGTACATCTCGTCGCGATCTCGGGCGTAGGCGAGCGCGGTACGTGCCGCCGAAGGACCGGGATCGTTCATCTGTCCGGTGGCCCCCGGGGAGAGCAGTCCGAGACCGCTGACCGCGACGAACCGGGTGCCCTTGTTGATCAGATCGGCGATCACCGGCCCTGCCGCATCGAAGTCGTCGCCAGAGCGCGGGGTCACCACGAACGGCGCCCCCGCCACCGGCAGGATCATCGTGGTCAAGGGCGTCCAGACCTCGTCGCCGCCGGACAGGCCCTGCTTGCCGGCGTAGGCGACGGTCCCGGTGAGCGGCACGTTCACCCGCCCGAGCCCGCGGGTGTTGTCGACGTAGGCGCCCAGCGGTGAACTGCAACCGGTGGTCTTCCAGGATCCGCGCTGCTGCCCGCGGATGTCGAAGAAGTTGGCGTTGATGGCAATCGTGGGCTGCCCCAACGCCTGCCACGCGGCAATCGGGGTGTAGATCTCCGAGGCCTGCACCAGCCCGTCCCCGGTGCGGGCGCCCGGGGTGCGCTCACACCGGGACTGGTAGCCGTTGTGGGTGTCCACCAGGAGCCGTGGTGCCAGCCGCTGGGAAGCGGACTTGATGATCATCAGGTGGCCACCACTGCCGCCCTCATACCAGTTGCCCGCGGCGTTGAGCATCGGCGTGGGATTAGCGCCGCCGAAGTTGTACACCAGATAGGAGCCGCGGGTGTTGGCGATGGCGGCTGCCAGCAACGCCCGGCCGTCGGCAGCTCTCGCGAGGGGCGCACCCGTGGTCGTCGCCAGCGCCGCGGTGACCGCGAGCGTGGCGATACCGGCGGCGACGCGCCGGATACGGGTGGCAGCGATCGGCACGGCGATCCCTTCGGGCTGATGTGGACAGACGACTCAGATTAATCACACCAGCAACGCTGTCAACTTGCGTCACAACTGCGTCTCGGTTGGGCATCGGGTTATGCGCTTGGTGGCCACCGGAACTGGGTATCCAGGCGAAACCACTGGCCTAGTTGAGGAGCACGCCATGATCGGAACCATCATCAGCGCCTTGTTCGTCGGTCTGATCGTCGGCGTGTTGGCGCGGCTGATCCTGCCCGGCAAACAAAGCATCGGCATCGTGATGACCGTCCTGCTGGGCGCGCTCGGATCGGTGGCGGGAAGCTGGGCGACCTATCAACTGGGGTACGCCAACTCCAACGGGGGCTGGGCCATGATCCCGTTCCTGGCCGGTGTCGGAGTGGCCGTCATTTTGGTCGCGCTCTACGTCGCGCTCACCGGCTCCCGCAAAGGCACGCCCGTCCGCTGAGCCGCTATCCCGGCGGCGCGAGCCGGTACACCGCATCGGCGTAATCGTCGGTGATGTACACCGCGCCGTCGGGACCGGTCACGGCGGCTACCGGTCTGCCCCAACGGGTTCCGTCGGGCGCCTGAAAGCCACCGACGAGGGTCTGCTGATCGCCGAGCACCCCGTCGCGCCACGAGAAGAACGACACCTCGGGTTCCTGCGGGTTCTGCCGGTTCCAGGACCCGTGCACACCCATCAGTGCGCCACTGGCATACGGTGCCGGAAGCTGTCCGTCCGTGAAGCTCATCCCCAATGGCGCCGAATGCGCGCCGAGGCTCTGCTCCACCCGGGGTAGCGCCGCGCAGTCCATCGCCTGCCCATCCGGGTTGGTCTGAACATCACGGATGAGTGCGAGATCGGCCGGGCCACCGTCGGGATTGCAGTAGGGCCAGCCGAGTTCACGGCCGGGGGTCAACCGGGCGACCGATTCCGGCGGATGGTCGTCGACGTAGGCGGGATCCACGGTGCCGGTGCCCGGGTCCGCGACATTGTCCCGATTGTTCACCGCCGTCCACACCGCTCCGTCCGGTGCGATGGCCAGGCCGGTGCCGTTGCGGACCCCGGTCGCGAAAGGCTCCATCTCGCCGCCGCCGGGCGGGACGCGCATGACGGTGGCCCGCGGTGGCGTAGCCGTGCGGTCCTCAACCGAGACGTTGCCGGTGGATCCGATGGAGAAGTACACCGCCCCGTCGGGACCGACGGCAACACTCTTGAGTGCGTGGGAGTACGCGCCGCGCAGATCGGGGCTGCGGGCGTCGGGAAGGCCGTCGGCAACGGTGCGGCGGTCGGTGGCGGCGCCGTCGCGGTAGGTATAGGCGTCGACGCGGTCGCTCTCCGCGACGTAGAGCGTGTCCCCGGCGAAGGTGAGCCCGTGCGGCTGGTTGAGACCCTCCAGCAGTACCTCGGTCTCGCCCGCGCGCACCGAAAGAACCTGTCCCGCACGGGGAATCGATACCAGCATCGCGCCGTCGGGTGCCCAGGCCGCCAGCCGTGGCTTAGGTGTCCTGGCCCATACTGCCAACGACCACCCCGCCGGGACCAGGGCCCGGCGGGGCTCGTCGAACGGGGCGTCATCCATACCGTCGGGCACGGTGACCGCCACTTCGCTCAGGGCCGCGATCCCCGGCGCGTCGGGGCTGCTGCGTGGTGGGCTCGTCGGGCTGCCGGTGGGCGGCCCGACCGGCGTGCCGGTCGAACAGGCGGCCAGCATGGCCGCGCCGGCCAGGGCGCCGGCGATTCTGCGGCTATCGGCCCAGGCCGGCATGCATCTCCCACAGCAGGATCTCGGCCGGCTCGGTCGCGGTGACCCGCTGCCCACCGGTCGCGGTGAGTCGGGCCGCATCACCTTCGAGCAGTTCGCCGGCGCCTTCCAGGCTCACCGCGCCGCGCGGTACGAACAGATGCAGGTAGGGCGCCTGCGGCAGCTGCACCGATTCGCCGGCCTGCAGACGGGCACCGTGCAGGGCGGCGTACTTGTTGCCGATGGTGATGGCGGCCTGGTCGCGGTGCTCGGGCATTCCGGAGGCGATGGTGACCAGCCGGCCGCGCAGCAGTTCGTCGTCGATCTCGAGCTGCTGGTAACCGGGGTCGCGGCCGGACTCATCCGGGACCACCCACATCTGCACGAAATGCACCGGCTCGCTGTGGCTCTCACGGCCCGTCAGGGTCCATGAGTCGTTCTTCTCCGAGTGGAGGATGCCGCGGCCTGCCGACATGCGTTGGGCCAGCCCCGGATAGATGACGCCGTTGTTGCCGGTGGAGTCCTGGTGGACCAGCGAGCCCTGCATCACCCAGGTCACGATCTCCATATCGCGGTGCGGGTGGGTATCGAACCCGGTGCCGGGTGCCACCCGGTCGTCATTGTTGACCAGCAGCAGACCGTGGTGGGTGTTGTCCGGCTCGTAGTTGCCGCCGAACGAGAACGAGTGCTTGGAATCGAGCCAGGAAATCCTGGTCGCCGCGCGATCCGCCGCGGGCCGGATGTCCACGGATGCGGTTCGGGTCATCGATGCTCCTCTGAGATCAGTGCCCAGCCTAGGCGCGGGGCGATGGACAGCACAACTTAAATGATGTGTCATGTATTCCATGTGGCTGAACGCGCGGGAGCAGACGCTGTGGCGGGGGTATCTGACGATGACGGGTCGGCTGGAGGCCGCGATGAACCGGCAGCTGCAGCAGGAGTGCGGATTGTCGCTGGCCGATTACGACGTGCTCGTCGCACTCGACGAGTCGCCCGGATGCCGGATGAACGATCTGGGGCAGCACCTTGGCTGGGAGCAGAGCCGGGTGTCACATCAACTGCGGCGAATGCGGGATCGCGGCCTGGTGGATCGCCACAACGCCGACGATGACCGTCGCGCGGTGATCGTCGAGCTGACGGCGCAGGGCCGCGACGCGTTGACCACCGCCGCGCCCGCGCACGCCGAGTTGGTGCGCACGGTGGTCTTCGAGGGGATGACGGCCGCCCAACTTCGTGCCGTCGATCAATGGGTGACCGGCGTGCTGGCCCGGCTCGGACCACCTTGAGGATCAGCCCGCCGGGTCCCAGCCACGCATCGCTGCCTGCATCCGGTCGTCGTCGAGCGCATCTACCCCGAGCGGCTTCTGATCCGGGCGGTACCGCATGCCCTCCAGCAGGAGCGCGACGTAGCGGCGCCACAGTTCGGGGTCGACGTGACCGGCCCATTCGCTGACGGTGCCGGCCAGCAGGCCGATGATCGGAGTATCGGTGTGCTCGATATCGGGGCGCAGGTGGCCGTCGTGCCGCGCTCGCTCGACCAGTTTGGTCACCAGTGGAACCAGATCTTCCCGGGCGCATTCGACGCGGTCCCCACCGTAGGCCTTGCTGTAGACCATCTCGCGTAGTCCGCGGTCGGTGGCGGTCAGCTCGCATTGACGCTCCATGAACCACACGAAACCGTCCCACGAATTCTCGTGTTGCAGGGCGGTTTCCGCCAGGCATACGACTTCGGCGATACCTTCTTCGAAGATCGCCTCGACGAGCTCTTCCTTGGTCGCGAAGCGCCGGTACACGGTCCCGACGCCGACGCCGGCGTGATGGGCGACATCGTTGAGGGTGGCCTCCATGCCCTTGATGGCAAACAGTTCGCGCGCCGCGGTGAGCACGCGCTGCCTGTTGCGCTCGGCGTCCTTGCGCAGGCCACGGCATGGTTTGTCAATCACGAAGCCCAGTTTAGTGATGTCCCTTACCAAAACGCTAGAACCGGATTGACTCTATCCACTTTGTGGGTTTAGATTCCAAGATCAGATCGCATGCCGACGGGGGCTCGCGGCGTCTCTCACCGAAAGGCACGACATGCCTGTAGTTTTCGTGCGCCCTTTTACGGCCGCGAAACCTCTGTCCGACAAGAATGGTCGTGTGCGATGACCCTCATCAAACGGGTCTGGCTGCCCCTCCTGGTGGTGTTTGCCATCGCGATCGGCCTGGTGGCCGTGTCGAATCTGCGCTCGGTGTTCGGATCGGACGGTGCCATCGTCACCCCGATCGACGCCGATACCGCCGAGAACTTCAATCCCAAGATCGTCAAGTACGAGATCTTCGGGACGGGGTCCTACGCCTCCATCAACTATGCCGACCTGGACGGCAAGCCGCAGCGCACGGGCGAGGTCACTCTGCCCTGGACGCTGACCCTGGAGACGACGCTGCCGTCGGTCATGCCGAACATCATGGCCCAGGGCGACGGTTCATCCATTACCTGCCGCGTCACCGTTGATGACGAGGTGAAAGACGAAAGGACGGCCGACGGTATGAACGCCGCCACCTACTGCCTGGTGAAGGCCGCATGACGATCTATACCGACGATGCGCCGACCGATGCCATGCCACCGGCGCGGCACGCGGCCCGTCCGAAGTTACCCCGCTTCATCAGGGCGTTCGCGGTGCCGATCGTGCTGGCCTGGGTCGTCATCGTGGCCCTGCTCAACACGGTCGTGCCCCAGCTCGAAGAGGTCGGCAAGCTGCGCGCCGTCTCGATGAGCCCCAACGACGCACCCGCGTTGATCGCGACCAAGCACGTCGGGCAGAAGTTCGAGGAATACGACACCTCCAGCTCGGTGATGATCGTGCTGGAGGGCGACGAGCCGCTGGGTCCGGACGCGCATGCGTTCTACGACGAGGTGGTCCGAAAGCTCAACGCGGACACCACCCATGTGCAGCACGTGCAGGATTTCTGGGGCGACACGCTGACTGCTGCCGGTGCGCAGAGCATCGACGGCAAGGCCGCCTATGTGCAGGTCTACATCGCCGGTGACCAGGGCGAAGCGCTGGCCAACGAGTCGGTGCAGGCCGTACGCGACACCGTCGAAGGTACCCAGGCGCCGCCGGGCGTGAAGGCGTACGTCACCGGGCCCGCGGCGCTGACCACCGACCAGAACATCGTCGGTGACGCCAGCATGAAAACCATTGAGGGCGTGACGATCATCATCATCATCGTGATGCTGCTGATCATCTACCGGTCATTCGTCACGATGCTCGTCACCATGTCGATGGTGTTCGTCGGACTGTTGTCGGCCCGCGGCATCGTGTCCTTCCTCGGCTACTACCAGGTGTTCGGATTGACCACCTTCGCCACCAGCATGGTGGTGACGCTGGCGATCGCGGCCGCCACGGACTACGCGATCTTCCTGATCGGGCGCTATCAGGAGGCCCGGCGATCGGGCATGGACAAGGAATCGGCCTACTACGACATGTTCCACGGCACCGCGCACGTGGTGCTCGCCTCGGGCCTGACGATTGCCGGCGCCACCGCCTGCCTGCACTTCACCCGGTTGCCGTACTTCCAGAGCATGGGCTTCCCACTGGCGATCGGTATGACGATCGTGGTGGCCGCCGCGCTCACGCTCGGGCCTGCACTGATCTCGATTGTGACCCGGTTCGGAAAAGTGCTGGAGCCCAAGGGTAATGGCCGTGCCCGCGGTTGGCGCCGGCTCGGCGCCGCGACGGTGCGCTGGCCCGGAGCCATCCTGGTGATGGCGATCGTGCTGTGCATGGTGGGTCTGCTGGCCCTGCCCGGCTACCACACCATCTACAACGACCGCATCTATCTGCCCAGCGACGTGCCCGCCAACGTGGGCTACGCCGCATCGGATCGGCACTTCTCCGATGCCAAGATGAATCCCGACCTGGTGATGGTCGAATCCGATCACGACATGCGTAATCCCGCGGACTTCCTGGTGATCGAGAAGATCGCCAAGGCGCTGGTGCGGGTGCACGGCATCGCGTCGGTCACCACGATCACCCGCCCGGACGGTAAACCGATCAAGCATGCCTCGCTGGCGTACACGGTGAGCCAGAGCGGCAACGGCCAGATCATGAACAACGATTTCCAGCAGACCGTGCTGGACAACACCTTGCAGCAGGCCAACGAGATGCAGGTGACCATCGACTCGATGGAGACGATGCAGCGCATCACGCTGGAACTGGCTGATGTCACCCGACGTATGTCGGACAAGATGAACGACACCTCGGCCAACCTCAACGAGGTGCGGGACCATCTGGCCGATTTCGACGATCAGTTCCGTCCGCTGCGCAACTACTTCTATTGGGAGCCACACTGCTTCAACATCCCGCTGTGCTGGTCGATGCGGTCGGTGTTCGACAGCCTCGACGGCATCAGCACGATGTCGGACGATTTCACCGAACTGGTCCCCGACATCGAACGGATGGCCGAGCTGACACCGCAGATGGCGGCCGTGATGCCGGCGATGATCCAGACGATGAAGAATCAGAAGCAGATCATGCTGAACCAGTACCAGGCTCAGAAGATGCAGCAGGATCAGAACATCGCCATGCAAGAGGACAGCACCGCGATGGGTGAGGCGTATGACACCGCCCGCAATGACGACACCTTCTACCTGCCGCCGGAAGCCTTTGAGACCGCCGACTTCCAGCGCGGTATGAAGCTGATGATGTCACCGGACGGAAAAGCGGTGCGGTTCACCGTGTTCCATCAAGGTGATCCACTGACCGAGGACGGCACCGAGCGCATCGATCCGCTGCGCATCGCGGCGGCCGACGCCATCAAGGGCACCCCGTTGGAGGGTTCCACGGTGTTCGTCGGCGGAAGCGCAGCGATGTACAAGGACATGCAGCAGGGCGCCGACTACGACCTGCTGATCGCCGCCGTCGCATCGCTGATCCTGATCTTCCTCATCATGGTGATCCTGACCCGGGCCGTCGCCGCGGCCGCGGTCATCGTCGGCACGGTGGTGCTGAGTCTGGGGACGTCGTTCGGCCTGTCGGTGCTGTTGTGGCAGCACATCGTCGGTATCCCGTTGGGCTGGATGGTGCTGCCGATGACGGTCATCGTCCTGCTCGCGGTGGGAGCCGATTACAACCTGTTGCTGGTGTCGCGGATGAAGGAGGAGATAGGAGCCGGCATCAACACCGGGATCATCCGCTCCATGGCCGGTACCGGATCCGTGGTCACCGCAGCGGGATTCGTGTTCGCCTTCACCATGATCGGCATGCTCGTCAGCGACATGATCGTGATCGGGCAGGTGGGTTCCACCATCGGTCTGGGCCTGCTGTTCGACACCCTGGTGGTGCGGTCGCTGATGACGCCGTCGATCGCCGCGCTGATGGGCAGGTGGTTCTGGTGGCCACTGCACGTGCGTCCCCGGCCGAAACCACAGGCCTGGCCCAAGGTCACCCAGGAGGTGAACGCATGAAGCGTCGGATGATGGCCGGTCTGGTCACGGCGTTGGTCACGCTGCCGATCACCCTGGCGCCCACGGCGTCAGCGGATCGGGACACCGACTTCGCCACGGAACTACACGGTTTCGGGATCTACGGCCAGCGCGACTACAACGCGTGGCTGGCGAAGATCACCTGCAAACGCCTCACCACCGGGGTGGATGCCGACGCGGGCGAGTCGGCGGTCTTCCTGTCCGGCAATCTGGCGCGGACGTCGAGCACCGAACAGGTCTGGCAGTTCCTGGGAAGCGGACTGCGGCTCTACTGCCCCGAACATCTCGGGAAACTCACTGCGATGTCGAACGATCATCCGGAGGTGCCATGACCCTGCACAGCATTCGATGGACGATGCGGGCGCTGTTGCTCATCGTCACGGCATCGGTCGCGGCGGCGCTGCTCGCGTCGCCGCAGGCCTTCGCCGATGCCACCGATGAGTATCCGATCCCCAGCAAGCAAATCGAAACACAGTGCGACGCCGAGCAGTACCTGGCGGCGGCCCGTGACACCAGCCCCGTCTACTTCGAGCGGTACATGCTGGACAAGAGCAACCGACCGCTCGATGTGCAGCAGATGGCAGAAGACCGCATCCACTGGTTCTACTCACTGGATGCCGCCGGGCGGCGCCAGTACTCCGAGGACACTGCCACCAACATCTACTACGAGCAGGTGGCCACCCGCTGGGGCAACTGGGCGAAGGTCTTCTTCAACAACAAGGGCGTCGTGGCCAAGGCGGCCGCGGTCTGCATGAACTATCCGCGCGGTGACCTGTCGGTGTGGGACTGGCCGGTCGCCCGCTGAACGAGTTGGCGCGACCGGGGTAGACGGCTGCGCTTAGATTCGAGGCATGGGCCAGCCGTACCCGGACTATCACGACGACGATGACTACATCGACGACGACGAGATCATCGAGCCCCCGAGTAAGCGCGGTGCCGTGGGCATCTTCCTGCTCGGGTGGCTCTTCCTGCCGGTCGCAGGCATTCTGCTCAGCGAGCTGCAGAGCCCGTGGTTCGAGGTCGGCGCCGTCGTCACGCTGGCGTTCGTCGCCGCCTTCGTCGTGGCGGTGGTGCGCGTGGTGAAGAACTTCTAGCTGCGTGCCCGCGCTCCGTCCGGCAGGCGTCGGCCGGAGTAACCTCGAGGCAGGGTTGGGACCCAAGGGGGCACAAGATGAATGTGAAGAGGATCTTGGCGGCAACCGCTATCGCTGGCTCGCTGGGTGCGGGCGCGGCCGGTTTCGGAACGGGCTCCGCGTACGCCGACGACCACTGGGTGCCGTGGGTGCCGAACGTGGACCAGATCGTCCCGAATGGGCCCGCGCCCGGTCAGGTCAAGAAATGGTGCCCGTGGCAGTCCGCTCCCGGGCATTGGGTCGGCGGCCCGCACGGGATTCCCTGCACCTGAGTTGCCGCCCTTTCCAGGGTGAGTTCGCGCATGCTCCCGACCACCCTCAACCCACCGGTCGGGAGGGCTTAGTCTGTCGACGTGGATATCAATGGAGCTAGCGCAATCGTCACCGGTGGCGCGTCCGGCATCGGCGCGGCCTCGGCCCGCCAGCTGGCCGCCAAGGGCGCCAGGGTCGTCGTCGCCGACCTCAACGCCGAACGCGGGCAGGAACTCGCGCATGAGATCGGCGGCGTATTCGTCACCGTCGACGTCACCAACACCGACCAGATCCTGGACGCGGTGAACACCGCCGTCGACCTCGGCCCGCTGCGCGCCCTGGTCAACTCGGCCGGCATCGGCTGGGCCCAGCGGACCATCGGCAAGGACGGCCAGTTCGACTCGGCCCACAATCTGGACGCCTACAAGAAGGTGCTCGCCATCAACCTGGTGGGCACCTTCGACGCGATCCGCCTCGCCGCCACCGCGATGAGCCGCAACGAGTTCACCGATACCGGCGAGCGTGGCGCCATCGTCAACCTGACCAGTGTCGCCGCATTCGACGGCCAGATCGGTCAGGCGGCCTACTCGTCGTCCAAGGGCGGCGTCGTCGGCCTCACCCTGCCGGTTGCGCGTGATCTCTCCGCGTCGGGCATCCGCGTCAACACCGTGGCGCCCGGCCTCATCGACACCCCGATCTACGGGGAAGGTGAAGCCTCGGAGGCCTTCAAGGCCAAGCTGGGCGAATCGGTGCTGTTCCCGCACCGACTTGGCAAGCCCGAGGAGCTGGCCTCGATGGTGCTCGAACTGCTCACCAACTCGTACATGAACGCCGAGGTCGTCCGCGTCGACGGCGGTATCCGGATGCCCCCGAAGTAACTTCTACACCTGCGAACAGCCCCCTCTCCCACCCGGGCGAGGGGGCTGTTTGTGGTGTCCGGAACCTGCGAGCGTCACGAAACTGCCGGAATGCGCGTTATGTTGCGAGAAAATTTGCCGCATCTGCAAATTTTGCAGCGGTCGGCTCCTGGGCAAAGTGTCACGGGAAACCGAACCGCAAAAACGAGCAAATTCCGAAAGATCTTGCCAGATCGAGTTGAAATGGGCCTTAGTGTCGACAAGTCGCGCGTACAGTCACCGCTACTGTCAACTCTTCGCACAATGAGGTCGGGGATCATCTTGGTCAACAAGCATCGCAAAAGTAATAGCTATAAGGTCCGCACAGCATTGCTGGGGCTGACCACGACCACCGCGATGGCGGCCACCATCGCGGTCTCGGCTCCGGTGCCGACGCCCCCGACGCTACTGGCCCACGAACAGCACAGTGTGAGCCTGACCGCGGCCAGTACCCCGTACCAGCAGGCACAGGACGTCATCAACACGCTGCTGCCGGCGCTGGTCAACACCTTCGGCGCGCAACCCAGGGTTACCCTCGACACGCTGCTGGCCCAGGTGCCGGACGGGCTGTTGACCGACCTGCTCAACGCCAACGGCAACACCATCAACGTGGCGACGCTGCTGGCCACGCTCGGGTTGAACGACGCCGGCTCGGATCTCAACACCGCGGTCACTGCGGCCATCAGTTCGGCGCTGGCCGACTTCCTTGCGTCGGCCACGACCGGCCAGGGCGCGGAGGATCTGCGGGCCCAGTTGACCGCGGCGATCGCCACGGCAGTGGATGCGCAACTCCGGGCAGTCAGTGTCTCGGTCAAGCCCGTCAGCTTTCTGCCCGCCGTCACGATCAGACTGACGGACGTCCTTGGCTCCGCCGGCGTCACCAATCTGGCGAACTCGGTGGCCGGCGGCGTTGCCGGCAGCATCGTGGGCAACCTGACCGAGATCCTGCCCACCGCCGACGAACTGACCGCCGAGATCACCGCAGCGCTCCCGGACCTGCTGACGACCCTCTTCAACAATGCCGACCTGGCCGATGCCGAGGGCAACTTCCAGCTGGGCAACCTGCTCGAATTGGTCGGACTCAATCTGGCCAGTCTGGCGGACAGCGGCGCGCTCAGCATCACCTCGGCCGGTCCGCTGTTCACCCTCGCTCGGCTGCTGGGCGGGGTGGACCTCGGCTGGACACCCGGCACGCAGAGCGCCATCGCCGATTCCGTCAACGGCACCGGCTATCTGGATCTCGGCACGTCGACGCTGAAGACGAACCTCGCTGCGGCCCTGGCCGATGCACTGGCGGACGGGTCGCTGGCCGCGGACCTGGGCACCGTGCTGACGCCGGCGTTGAACAACATCGTCAACCAGATCGTGGACAACGCGACCGACACCCTGGAAGCCGACTTGCGGAGCAGCATCCAGGGCGCGCTCAGTGGACTGAACTTCAGGGTGTTGGGGGTGAACGTCCCGGCAGGAAACCTGCTCTTCGGTGCGTTGAGTCCGCTCATCGGCGATCTCGCAGACAATCTGAACGGCCAGCTGTCGGGCAACGTCGAGGGGCTGGTGGAAGGGCTCGTGGAAACGGGCACCGGCAGCATCGGTGGCGCGCTCACCGAGGCAGTCAACGGCGCCATCGATGCCATTCCCGATCAGGAGATCGCCTCGGTCCGGATCCCGATCGTCATCGGTAGCGGATTGGGAGCGTTCTCGGCCGGTGCCGCCTACCGAGATGTGCTGGCGCAGCTGTCATCTCAGCCCGGTGGTCTGGACTACGCCGGCGAGAATCCGCTGCTCGGCAGCTTGACGATCCTGCCGGCCATCCTTCTCAACAACGCGGGGCGCGCCAACGGCGGCATCATGGCCAGGTTCGCGGACCTGTTCGCGATGCTGGGAATCGATGCCGTGACACCGGATGTCGCGATCAGCAGCAGTGGTGGCACACCGATAGGTGACACCGGCCTGGCCTTGGGCGGCGCGAATCTGGTGCCGGTGAAGATCGACGCCACCGTCGAGTACCAGCTGATGTCGGACTTCGCGGCCTGGGCCAACCCCGTCACGTTGTTGAACAACGTCGTCGCGGGTCTGCTCCCGACCTACATGCTGCGTGGCGTGGACGTCACGGGCGCGGCCGGGCAGTTGACGTCGGAACTGGAGGAACTGGTCGGCAGCCTGGCCGACCAGAATGCGGCCGACACCAATATCTACCTGACGGTGCGGGCCAACAGTCTTCCGATGCTGGAGCCGCTCTACCTGATCGGTGACGTCATGCGGCTGGCGGGCCTGGCGCCGGTGGCCAACCTGGTGAACGGATTGGCCAACGCCCTGTCACCGGCGTTGCGGAGTCTGACGAACCTGGGCTACTCGGACGCGTTCTGGAATCCCGAGACCGGGGCCTACGAGCGCACGCTCGATTCCGCCGCGACCCGGGTGCAGTTCGGCACACTGCCGAACGTCAACTGGGGTGAGGTACTGCCCAATGTGCTCAGGCAACTCGGCACCGGCTTCCGGACCGCGATGACGACGAACAACAACACCGGCCCGAATGCTCTTTCTTCGGTGGGCGATCTGCTCAACGGCAATATCGGTGACGTGCTGTCCGGGTTGACCGGTGCCGCCGGCGATGCGCTGGCCGATGTCCAGATCACCGCGGCCGACGGCACCGAGGCGGGAACTGCCGAGAGGTCAGCGGCGAATCGCTCGGTGGCCGCAGATCCGGTGCCCGCGGCCACTCCGCCGTCGGCTCCGCCGGCCGAGGAGCCAGTCGAGCAGCCTGCGGAGCCGGTTGCCGAGGAACAGGTCGAGGTGGTCGAGCCCGAGGTCAAGCGGTTGCCCAAGACGCCGAAGCGGGTCAGGGAGGCGGCGAAGACCGCCGCCGAACTCGCGGCGGCCAAGGCACCCGTCGCCGACAACGGCCCCAAGAAGCCCGACAACGACCAGGGCGACAGCGGCGCGGACGCCAAGTCCGAATCGAGCGGCAGCGACAGCGCGGGAGGTGAGAACGCCGCCTGAGTGTCCGAAAAATAGAACCGCCCAACTCCGAAAGGGGTTGGGCGGTTCGCTGTCGGCGACCGCACAACCCGGCCTCCGGCAAAGTGAGAAACCGGCAACATGCGCGCATAAGTGTTGTCGCAGAGCGGAAATACGCAACGGGAAACCTACCGGCAGTATCCATAACCGGAAGGTTCAGCCATGTCCTATGTGAGTCCGGCAGAGTTTGTCGGAAAGATGATCGACGCCGGCGAATCCAAAGCGATGATGTCGACCCGGGACACGCTCATCCGCGCCTTTATGGCCGGGGCCATCCTCGCCATCGCCGCTGCGTTCGCCGTGACCGTCACCGTGCAGACCGGCAACGCACTGGCCGGTGCAGTGCTCTTCCCGGTCGGGTTCTGCCTGCTTTACCTGCTGGGCTTCGACCTGCTCACCGGCGTGTTCACCCTGGTGCCGCTCGCGCTGCTCGACAAACGTCGCGGCGTCACGGTCCGGTCGGTCCTGCGCAACTGGGGCTGGGTGTTCCTGGGCAACTTCGCCGGTGCGCTCACCGTGGCGCTGATGATGGCGGTGGTCTTCACCTACGGGTTCAGCGTCGATCCCAACGAGGTCGGACAGCGGATCGGCGAGATCGGCCACAGCCGCACCGTCGGCTACGCCGAACACGGCGCGGCCGGAATGCTGACTCTGTTCATCCGCGGTGTGCTGTGTAACTGGATGGTGTCGACCGGAGTGGTGGCGGCGATGATGTCGACCAGTGTGTCGGGCAAGGTGATCGGGATGTGGATGCCGGTGATGCTCTTCTTCTACATGGGTTTTGAGCACTCCATCGTCAACATGTTTTTGTTCCCTTCCGGGCTCATGCTCGGCGGTGACTTCTCGATCAGCGACTACCTGGTGTGGAACGAAATCCCGACAATGGCGGGCAATCTCGTTGGCGGATTGACGTTCGTAGGGCTCACACTGTTCGCGACGCACGCGCGCACCGGCCAGTCACGGCTCGTCGATCTGCCCCCGGCGCCGTTGACGGGCCGGAGAGAGGGTCTCAACGCGTGACCACCATCCCCGCCTACCGCCGGTGACCCCAGGTCGGGCCGGTTACCAGTCGGCCTCGTCGAAGCGCACGACACCGCGGATGTTGTTGCCGTCCAGCATGTCCTGGTAGCCCTGGTTGATGTCTTCCAGGCGGTAGGTGCGGGTGATCATGTCGTCGATGTTCAGCAGCCCGGACTTGTAGAGCGCGGTCAGCCGCGGCGTCTCCACGTGGGAGCTGCCGCCACCGAAGATGTTGCCCTTCAACGTCTTCTGCAACATGGTGAACAGGAACAGGTTCAGCTTGACGTCGGCGTCCATCATCGAGCCCATCCCGGTCACCACACAGGTGCCGGTCTTGGCGGTGAGGATCAGCGCCTCCTCGACGTACTCGCCCTTCATGTCGCCGACGGCGATGATGACCTTGTCCGCCATCAGTCCGTGGGTGACGTCGATGACCGGGACGATGGCCTCGGCCATCGACGGATACACGTGCGTGGCACCGAACTTGATGGCCTGCTCGCGCTTCCATTCGTTCGGGTCGATCGCGATGACCTGCTTGGCTCCCGAGATCACCGCACCCTGCAGCGCGCTCATGCCGATTCCGCCGACACCGACGATGATCACGGTCTCCCCGGGCTTGACCTCGGCGACGTTGGTGGCCGAACCGAAGCCGGTGGGCACCGCGCAGCCCATGATGGCCGCGGTCTCGAACGGGATGTCATCGTCGATCTTGACGACCGAATCCTTGTGCACCGTCATGTACGGAGCGAAGGTGCCCAGCAGGTTCATCGGCGACACCTCATGCGAACCGGCATGAATGCGGCTGGTGCCGTCGGCGATGGCCTTGCCGCCGAGCAGCACGGCGCCGCGGTCACACAGCGAGCGGAACCCCTTCAGGCACGGCGGGCAGGTACCGCAGGCCGGGATGAACGCCAGGATGACGTGATCACCCTCGGCGATGCCGGTGACGTTCTTACCGACCTTCGTCACCACCCCGGCACCCTCGTGCCCGCCGAGGGCGGGCAGTCCGATCGGGGTCGCACCGGTGGTGATGTGGTAGTCGGAGTGGCACATGCCGGCGGCATGCATCTGAATCTGCACCTCGTCGGCCACCGGGTCGCCCAGGTCGATCTCGTCGACCTTGAACGGCGAATTGAGCTCCCACAGCAGGGCACCTTTGGTCTTCATGGAAGCCGATAATAGAACACGTTTCAGATAGAGCAATAGCGTGGCCGTGAACAGCAGGTATACCGGCTTTCTTTCGTCGTTGACGACAGCTGCGATGAATCCACCTCATCCCGGCGGTCTATCCATCAGAACGACCAGAATCGATCAGAGAGGTGCCCTGACATGTCTGCCAAGACTCAGATCAACGCCCGCATCGTGCCCAACCTATGGTTCGACCGGGAAGCCCTCGAGGCCGCCGAGCACTACATCGCCGCCTTCGGCGGAAACGGCAGGATCATCGGGACGACACCCGCCCACCCGGGCGCACCGTCACCGCAGGATGTGCCGATGGTGGTCGAGTTCGAAATCGACGGCCAACCCTTCGTCGGCATCAACGGCGGCCCGCAGTTCACGTTCAGCGAGGCCGTCTCGCTGGAAGTGCGGGTGGACGGCCAGGAGCAACTCGACCGCATCTGGGCCGCCCTGGTCGAGGGTGGCCAGGAGCAGCCCTGCGGCTGGCTGAAGGACAAGTACGGGTTGTCCTGGCAGGTCACCCCGACCGCCTACTACGACCTGATGGCGCGCGGTGACGACGCAGCCAAGGAGCGGCTGATGAACGCGGTGATGGCCACCTTCGGCAAGTTCGATGTGGCCGCACTCGAGGCGGCGCACCGATCAGAGGACGGGCGGTAACCCGAACTTCTCGAACAGCCGGGTGTCCAGGAACGCGACCACGTGTGTGATCCCGGCGCCGGTCACGTCCAGGACGTGCAGTTGGAACGCTTCGTGCACATCGGTTTCCGGGTTGCGCAGGTACATTCCGGCGGCGGTCTGGCCGTTGGCGGTGGTGGACACCAGCCGCATATCGCCCGCCCGTTCGGCCGGACATTTGTCGCGAGACAGGGCGCCGATGGCCTTGGGGCCGACATACCAGCCGTCGAACGGTGGCATCTCCCAGATGGCGTCGTCGGTGAACAGCTTCTCCAGCTTGTCGACGTCGTAGGCCTCGAAGGCCGAGATGTAGCGCTTCAACAACTCCTGAGCCTCCGGGGACTCCGGTGCGGCCAACGGCTGGTCCTCGCTGGGGCCGACGGCATCGAGCTGGGCTCGCGCCCGCTGCAACAGGCTGTTGACTGCGGCCGTCGATGAGCCGACCGCGTCGGCCACCTCGGCGGCACGCCACTGCAGCACATCGCGCAACACCAGCACCGCGCGCTGGCGCGGCGAGAGATGCTGCAGGGCCGCCACGAAGGCCAACCGCACCGATTCGCGGGTGCCCACTATTGCTTGCGGGTCGGCTGGATCATCGGCGTCGGGAAGCGGTTCCAGCCACGGAACCTCGTGCCGCTCATGGATGTCCGCATGGGGATCGGAACTCTGTGTACCCAGGCCCGATGGCAGCGGACGGCGCTGCTTGCCTTCCAGGGCAGTCAACGAGGTGTTGGTGGCGATGCGGTACAGCCAGGTGCGCACCGAGGATTTGCCCTCGAACCGGTCGTAGGACTTCCAGGCGCGCAGGAATGTCTCCTGAACCAGATCCTCGGCGTCGTGCACCGATCCGGTCATCCGGTAGCAGTGCGCCAGAAGCTCGCGCCTATACCGCTGGGCGTCGGCAAGGAACGCATCTTTGGAGTCGAACCGGTCATCTACCGCTGTGAGGACGCTCACGATGGCGAGCTTACCGAGCCCCACCGACAAGCGGGATGCATCAGGCGTTGCAGATAGGCTCGTCGGGTGGCGACAACCCGCAGTGAGCGCAGTTTCGACGGTGTCGGCGGCGTGCCGATCTTCTACGACGTGTGGACTCCGGAGGGCAGGAGCGAAGCGACCGGGGAGTCAGCTTCGGCCACAGCACCGAACGGCGTCGTCGTCCTCTGTCATGGTTACGCCGAGCACGCCCGCCGCTACGACCACGTCGCGCAGCGATTCGGCGAGGCCGGATTGATCACCTATGCGCTGGACCTGCGCGGCCACGGCCGGTCTGGGGGCAAACGGGTCTATCTGAAGAACATCTCCGAGTACACCGAGGACTTCCACCACCTGGTCGGGCTCGCCACGGCCGCGCACCCCGAACTCAAGCGGGTGGTGCTCGGGCACAGCATGGGCGGCGGGGTCGTCTTCACCTATGGTGTCGAGCACCCCGACGATTACGCCGCGATGGTGCTGTCGGGTCCGGCGGTGTACGCGCAGGACGGGGTGTCCCCGGTGATGACCGTGGTCGCCAAGGTGTTGGGCGGCCTGGCACCCGGGCTGCCGGTGGAGGACCTACCCGCCGATGCCGTCTCGCGTGACCCCAAGGTGGTGGCGGCCTATGAAGCGGACCCGTTGGTGCATCACGGCAAGCTGCCGGCCGGTGTCGCCAAGGCGCTGATCGGTGTCGGCGAGACCATGCCGCAGCGGGCGGCCGCACTGACCGCGCCGCTGCTGGTGGTGCACGGCGGCCAGGACAAGCTGATTCCGGTGGCCGGCAGTGAGCGCCTCGTGGAATGCGTCGGTTCCACCGACGTCGCGCTCAAGGTCTACCCGGAGCTCTACCACGAGGTGTTCAACGAACCCGAGCGCGCCGTGGTGCTTGACGATGTCACTTCGTGGATCGAGACCAGACTGTGAAAAGAGCCGCCCGTCAACTGTTCACGGTGTTGCTGGCCACTCTGTTGGTCGCCGCCTGCTCCTCCGGGGAGCAGGCGGCCGGCGAACAGGGCTGGGTGGAGGACGAGGTGTCGTTCACCGATTCCTCCGGGTTGACGCTGTTCGGCACCTACCGGCACCACGGCGACGACGCCGGGCCGGCCGCGCTGCTGATCTCCGAGAGCGGCCAGACCGACCGCAACGGTGACAATGCGGTGGCCGGACCGGTGGGCAACATGCGCCAGCTCGCCGAGTACCTGTCCGAGAAGGGCATTGCCTCACTGCGTTACGACAAGGTCGCCACCGGCAAGACCGGCCTGGGGCCGTACGCGCAACGTCCGGCCGACGTGGGGAGCGCCGCCTATTCGGCAGGGGCGCGTGCCGCAGTGCGGTACCTGGCCGGCCGCCCCGGCACCGACGGGACGCGCATCTCGGTGTACGCGCTCGGCGAGGGCACCATCCACGCGATGACGCTGGCCGACGATATCGAGCCGGACGCGCCGAAGATCCACTCGCTCGGGCTGTTTCAGCCGCTGCCGGGCCGCTACCTGGACATCATCAGTGCCCGCGTGCGCGTCGACGTGGATGCGGCGATCGACGCCGGGGCCAAGACACCCGAGCAGGGCAAGACCGTGCTCGACGCCTGGGCCGCGGCGGTCGACGAAGCGCGCACCCGAGGGACGGCGCCTGCTCAGCTACCCGACGGACTCGGGGCAATTCTCAACGCGGGCAACGTCAAAGCCGTCGTGGAGGCCGATGCCATCGACCCGCAGGCGCTCGCGGCGAAGCTCCCGACCGGCACACCGGTCCTGCTGACCTGTTCGGACTCCGACGGCCAGGCCAACTGTGAATCGGTCCGCCCGCTGACGGCCGCGCTCAAGCACACCGCGCTGACCGTGGTGGACCTCAAGGGTGTCAATCACGTACTGCGCGACGACCCGTCCGACAACGTCGCCAACTACGCGAAACCCGGCCCGTTGTCCCCGCAGTTGATCACTGCCCTGGACAATTTCGTCACCAAGTAGGCCCAAGGCTGTGGATGAACTCGTATCTGTGGACAACCCTCGTGACAAGACCGGACATGTCGGAACGACTTCCTAGCGTGGACTCATGAGCAACGACAAGATGCTGGCCCGCATCGCGGCCCTGCTGCGCCAGGCCGAGGGCACCGACAATGTCCACGAGGCCGAGGCGTTCATGACCGCGGCACAACGGCTGGCCACCGCGACATCCATCGACCTGGCAGTGGCCCGCGCGCATTCGGCGCAACGCACTGCGGCGCAGGCACCGGTCCAGCGCACCATCACCATCGGTGAACCCGGGACCCGCGGCCTGCGCACCTACGTGCAACTCTTCGTGGTGATCGCGATGGCCAATGACGTGAAATGCGATGTGGCCTCCAATTCCACGTATGTGTACGCCTACGGCTTCGGTGAGGACATCGATGCCAGCCATGCGCTGTACGCCGGGCTGCTGGTGCAGATGGTGCGGGCCTCCGACACCTACATCGCCTCCGGCGCGCACCGCCCCACCCCGACGATCACCGCCCGCCTCAACTTCCACCTGGCCTTCGGTGCACGTGTCGGCCAGCGCCTGTCCGAGGCCCGCGACGAGGCCCGGCGCGCGGCCACCGAGGACACCACGCGGGCGCCGGGAACCGCGCTTGCGTTGCGTAACAAGGATCTGGAACTCACGTCGTTCTACCGCCAGTCGTCCGCGGCACGCGGTACCTGGCGCGCCACCAGCGCAACGGCCGGGTACTCCTCGGCAGCACGGCGCGCCGGGGACCGGGCCGGCCGGCGCGCCCGGCTGGGCCCGAGCCAGGAGATCTCCGGGGCGCGGGCACCGCTGGAGCGCTAGTGCGTGACAGTCAGCGCGCGAAGGTCTACGCCGCAGAGGAATTCGTGCGCACCTTGTTCGACCGCGCCGCCGAGCACGGGAACGGTTCGATCGATTTCTTCGGCACCGCGCTGACGCTGCCGCCGGAGGCGCGTTTCGCCTCGGTCGAATCGGTGCGCCGCTACGTCGACGATGTGCTGGCGATGCCCGCAGTGCGTGGACGGTGGCCCGAGGCAGGACAGCTCGCGGTCCGGGCTCGCCGTGGGCAGACCGCGGCGCATTACGAATCCGGGACGATAGCGGTACCGGACCGGCACACCACCTGGGCGCTGCGGGAACTGGTGGTGCTGCACGAGATCGCTCACCACCTGGCCGGTGCGGGCGCCCCGCACGGCAGGGAGTTCGTCGGCACGATGACCGAACTGGCAGGCTGGGTGATGGGACCCGAGGTCCAGCACGTGCTACGCGTGATCTATTCGAAAGAGGGGGTGGCCGGATGACCGAGCCTGCCGCGGTGGACAAGTTGTTCGACGAGTTGCTGCACACCGAGGACGATGCGCTGCGTGCGGCGCGGGCCTCGACAGAGCCCGCCGGGATGCCCGCCATCGAGGTCTCCGCGCAGCACGGCCACCTGCTGACGCTGTACGCAAAGCTCACCGGCGCCCGTAGGGTGCTCGAAATCGGCACGCTCGCCGGGTATTCGACGATCTGTCTGGTCCGGGGCGTGGGCCCGCAGGGTCGGGTCGTCACGCTGGAGTACGAGCCCCGGCACGCCGAGGTGGCAGCGGCCAATCTGGCCAGGGCCGGGGTGGCCGACCGTGTCGAGGTGATCGTCGGCGCCGCGCTGGACACCCTGCCCACGCTGACCGGTCCGTTCGACCTGTTCTTCATCGACGCGGACAAGGAGAACAACCCGGCCTATGTGGAGGCGGCGATCGGGCTGGCCGCTCCGGGTGCGCTCATCGTGGTCGACAACATCGCCCGCGGAGGCCGGGTGCTCGAGCCGGCGCCCGAGGATGCGCAGGCCATTGCGGTCCGCGACACTCTGGCGATGATGGGGGACCATCCGCGCCTGGATGCGGCGGCCATCCAGACCGTCGGCGCCAAGGGCTGGGACGGGTTCGCGGTCGCCATCGTGACCTGAGTGACCCGGAATCGCTTGTTGGAGCGGTGGTTTGACTGTCCTCCTATGACTTGCCTCCAGTTCGGGCTATCAGACATGCGAACGGGTTGGTGTCGAGCACTGTGGGTGGGTCAACGTCCTTTGCGCGCTTGTCTCACGCGCGGAGGAACTTTCGGGCTCAGACGTGAACCCTTGCGCGCGGCCTTGACACGGCGTAGGATCGAACACAAGTTCGAATGCGACGTAGCTCCCATCGCGACCCGGTGAGCTGCAGACCGCGACTCCGGTCGCCGATTGGTTCGATGGTCCCGCGGGACCGGTCGGACCGTATTGCCTGATCGTGCTCTGTGGGCACCTTCTTGAAAGTCGGTATCCAGTATGGACGCCACCCATCTCGACACGTTTGTCGATGCGTTGATTGATGAGCTTGCCGCGTCGCCTGTTCCCGAGCGCGACGCAGAGCGCAGGCTGTTTCACTTGCTGGACAGTCCCCGCCGGATCGTCGATGAACAGCCCCTGCTGGCGGTGCTGGCCGCCGCGGTCACCGCCCGCAATCTGCTGGATCATGTGATCGCCCAGGCGGTCGCGGCCGCGGAACGTCTTGGTATTCCGGCCCGCAAGCATCTGCGCTCGGGAGCCGATCTGCTCACCAGTTGCGGCGTCGCCCCCGGCGCGGCCTACCGGGCGGCGCGGGTGGGCCGCGCGGCGCACACGCTGCCGGCGTTGACCCGGGCCCAGCGCCTCGGTGGGATCGGTATCGAGTTCGCGGACGCCGTCGGCAAAGGAGTCGCCCACATCAACAGCCGAGTCCCGTTGTCCGAGGAGGACCTCAATGAGATGACTGCGGTGGTCACCGACGAAGGGCGGGTCAGCGCAAACCTGGACCTCGATGCGCTCACCGGCGAGGAACTGCTCACGGCATTGGATCCGTTGTGCCGGCCCATCCCACTGCCGGACGGTTCACCGGACCCGCGCCCGATCGGTAAACGTCGCTCGGACGCCCTCGGACAGTTGGTGCGCACCTACCTGTCGCACTCGCGGCGCCCAGCCTCGGGAGGGGTGCTGCCGCACGTCACCCTGATCCGCCCGCAGGCGCCAGGGTTAGTGGACACCCTGGGGTTCACCGGGCCGGTCAGCGCCATCACCGCCGACTTGATTGCCTGTGACAGCACCCTCACCGCGGTGACCGTCGACCCCGCCGGGGCACCGTTGAACGTCGGACGCAGCGAGCGACTGTTCACACCGGCGATCCGAAAAGGGTTGGCAGTGCGCGACGGTGGCTGCGCCCACCCCGGGTGCGGGCGGCCGGTGTCCTGGTGCGATGCCCACCACATCCGACCGTGGAGCGCCGGAGGCATTACCAGCGTCGACAACGGCGTGCTGTTGTGCCGGCTGCACCACACCGCGATCCATCACGGCGGGTGGCAGGTCTACCTCGGCGCTGATCGGCACCCCTGGTTCATCCCGCCCCACGACGCGGACGAAGCAGAGCCGGCGCACCTGCGCTCCCACGCCCGACGCACCATGACCGACCTACCCACAGCCGCATAACCGACTTTTCAGGCACCTTGAAAACTACACAGAGAAACGGCCCACGCAGTGGGTCCGGCGGGTGATCGCGCCGCCGGACCCACCACGATCAACCATGCAGCGGGCGCGGCACGAGAAGGTCTTGGGCCGACTGGCAAGAGCTGAGTGCAGCGAAACACGCCGGGTCATCGAGGGACCGGACGCTGTATTGGGTATGACCCCATCCATGTGGAAAGTGATTCGGGACGTCGAGGCGCCCGCAGACACCGTGTGGCGGATTCTGACCGATCTCGAAGCCTGGCCGCGTTGGGGACTGACGGTGTCCAGGGCAGAACTCGACGGCACCGCGTTCCTGCTGGGCGCGACGGGGCGGGTGTGGACACCGGTCGGTGTCCCGCTGCCGTTCGTGATCTCTGAATTCGATCCCGGCCGGACCTGGGGTTGGGATGTGGCCGGGGTACCCGCCACCCGGCACGGCGTGCGGCCGACCGACGGCGGCTGCCGGGTCTGGATGAGCGCGCCGGTGTGGGCGCCAGCCTATTTGCCGGTCCTGGAGGTCGCGGTGCGCCGGATCGCGAAGATGGCTCAGTAGAAGGGAGCTCAGCGAAGCGAGGCCCACTGAAAAGGCGCGGCTCAGTGAAAGGTGTAACCGCCGTCCGGGAACAGCGTGGACCCGGTGGTGGACGGATTCAGCAGCAGATAGCCGACGGTCTGGGCGATCTCGTCCTCGGTGCTCAGCCGACCCAGCACCGTGGCCGTCCGGTAGGAGGCGAACGCCGCGTCCCGCACCTCGGCATCGCGGCGGGCCCACAGGGCGCCGTCCACCGTGCCGGGGGCGATCGCGTTGACGCGGATGGGACTGAGTTCGACGGCGAGTCCACGCGCCAGCCCCTCGATCGCGGAGTTGGCGGCGCTGTAGGCAGGCGCCGGGCCGGCGGGCCGGGCCCCGGCCGCACCGGACATCAGTACCACCGACGCATCGGCGGCGAGTTTCGGTAGCGCGGCCTTCACGGCGCGGTACTGGCCCCAGAACTTGGAGTCGAAGGCCGTTGCGGCATCGGCGACCGAAAGCTCTGCCAGCGGGCCGGTGACGTACGTGGCCGCGGTGGTCAACAGTCCGTGCACCGTGGCGATTTCGGCGAAGAACCCGTCGATGCTCGCCGGGTCCGAGGTGTCGACCACACCCCACTCGGCCGCCTCACCCAACTGATCGGCGGCATCGCGAAGCGTGGCCGCGGTGCGACCGCCGAGCACGACCCGACCACCGGCGGCGGTGACGAGACGCGCGACCGCCAAACCGATCCCCGAGCCGCCGCCGATGAGGACGACGGTTCGACCGGCAAAAGCAGTCTCCGACAACAGATATGGCATGACCTCAGGCTAGGGGCCGCCACCCGGTCCCACCCCGGTTCAGATCACTCGGATCTCAGCTGCAGACCGCGCCGACCGCCGCCGAACCGACCAGCTTGGTGTACTTGGCGAGCACACCGGTCTTGTACACCGGGGGCAACGGCTCGAAACCCGCCTTGCGGGATTCGAATTCGGCCTCGTCGACGAGCAGATCGAGGGTTCCATTGGCGACATCGAGACGGATCCGGTCGCCGTCCTGCACGAAGGCGATCGGGCCGCCGTCCACCGCCTCGGGGGCGATGTGGCCGACGCACAGGCCGGTGGTGCCGCCGGAGAACCGACCGTCGGTCATCAGTAGTACATCCTTGCCCAGCCCGGCGCCCTTGATCGCACCGGTGATGGCCAGCATCTCGCGCATACCCGGGCCTCCCTTGGGGCCCTCGTAGCGGATCACGACGACGTCGCCGTGCGTGATGGTGCCGTCCTCGAGTGCGTCCAGCGCCGCCCGCTCGCGCTCGAAAACCCGTGCGGTGCCCTCGAATACGTCGGAGTCGAATCCTGCGGACTTGACCACCGCGCCCTCCGGCGCCAGCGAGCCGTGCAGGATGGTGATGCCCCCGGTGGGGTGGATCGGGTTGTTCATGGCGCGGAGCACCTTGCCGTCCGGGTCCGGCGGCTCGATGTGGGCCAGGTTCTCGGCCATCGTCTCACCGGTGACGGTCAGGCAATCCCCGTGCAGCAGGCCGGCATCGAGCAGCGCGCGCATCACCACGGGCACGCCGCCGATCTCGTCGACATGCTTCATCACGTAGGCGCCGAACGGTTTGACGTCGGCGAGGTGCGGGACCTTCTGCCCGACGCGGGTGAAGTCCGCCAGCGTCAGTTCGACCCCGGCTTCCCACGCGATGGCCAGCAGGTGCAGTACCGCGTTGGTGGAACCGCCGAACGCCATCACCACGGCAATGGCATTCTCGAAGGCCTCCTTGGTGAGGATGTCGCGGGTGGTGATTCCGCGGCGCAGCATCCCGACCACCGCTTCACCGGACCTGCGCGCGTACTCGTCGCGGCGCTTGTCGATGGCGACCGGAGATGCACTGCCCGGCAAGGACATGCCCAGTGCTTCGGCGGCCGAGGCCATGGTGTTGGCGGTGTACATGCCACCGCAGGCGCCCTCACCCGGACAGATGGCGCGCTCGATGATGTCGACGTCCTCACGCGACATCAGCCCGCGCGCACACGCCCCGACCGCCTCGAAGGCGTCGATGATGGTGACTTCCTTCTCCGAGCCGTCGGTCAGCTTGGCCAGGCCCGGCATGATCGAGCCGTTGTACAGGAAGACGCTGGCCAGATTCAGCCGCGCCGCCGCCATCAGCATGCCGGGGATCGACTTGTCGCAGCCGGCCAGCAGTACCGACCCGTCGAGGCGCTCGGCCTGCATGACGGTCTCGACGCTGTCGGCGATCACCTCGCGGGACACCAGGGAGAAATGCATGCCCTCGTGGCCCATCGAGATCCCGTCGGACACCGAGATGGTGCCGAACTCCAGCGGGTAGCCGCCGCCGGCGTGCACGCCGGCCTTGACGGCCTGCGCCAGCCGTTGCAGGGACATGTTGCAGGGGGTGATCTCGTTCCACGACGAGCCGACGCCGATCTGCGGTTTGGCCCAGTCGTCATCGCCCATGCCGACAGCACGCAGCATGCCGCGGGCGGCGGTCTTCTCCAGGCCGTCGGTGACATCGCGACTGCGCGGCTTGATGTCGATTTCGGCCGTGGTGGGAAGAGAATCAGAACCTGAGGGCATGAAAATAAGTATGCATTCGGCGTCGTTGCCAGCCCAAACTTATTGTCGATACCCCTCTGGGGTACCGGTAGCCTGGGCCCATGGGCCGAACGGGATTACTGGCAGCACTGGCGGTTGCTGCGCTGATCTCGGGCTGCGGCGGCCAGCAATCCACACCGACGGAGTCAGCCGGGGCGACGACGTCGGGGACCGCCACCCTGACGCCCGGGGTCAATGCCACCGACCGGGCCTTCGCCTACGGGATGCTGGCCCAGCGGCCGCAGATCGACCAGCTGGTCCAGCTGGCGCGCACCAACTCCGGGAACCCGTCGATGGTCGCGATGGCCGACACGCTGGCCGTCAGCGAACAGCAGCAGAGCGAGACCATCAACGCACTGCTCGTGCAGTGGACCGACGGCGAAGAGGGCGGCCAGGGCCCACCCCCCGCCGGCCCGACGCTGTTCGACCGCGGGGCCGTCGAGCGGCTCGGGTCGCTGCAAGGCCCGGAATTCGACAAACTATGGCTACAGGTCATGCTCAACCACCACCAGGCTGTGATGACCATGGCTTCCTCCGAGATCAGGGAGGGTGAGGACATCAACGCCAAGACGCTGGCGCAGGCGATCATCACCACCCGTCAGGAGGAGATCGTTCACATGCAGCAGTTGATGGGAGGCGGTCCGCGATGAGTGAGGCACCGGAGCACGGCTACTCGCCGCAGAAGGAGAACTACGCCAAACGGTTGCGGCGTATCGAAGGCCAGGTCCGTGGGATCGCCAAGATGATCGACGACGACAAGTACTGCATCGACATCCTGACCCAGATCAGCGCGGTCAACAGCGCGTTGCAGTCGGTCGCGCTGGGCTTGCTCGACGAGCACCTGGGCCACTGCGTCACCCAGGCCGTCGCCGAGGGCGGCGATCAGGCCGATGCGAAACTGGCCGAGGCATCGGCGGCGATCGCCCGCCTGGTGCGGTCCTAGCGGCCGCTGAGAGAGATCACAGTTGTAACGAACCACGGCCCGGTGGCGATCAAACTCCCAGGTCAGTGGTGCGGGTCGGACGGCGATGAGGGGTCCGTCCGGCCTCGCCAGGGGATAGCTCGTTCCCCTGCTATGACACACTGGTCTGCAGATATGCCTGTGGAGGTGACATATGGCGCAGCGGACGAGAAGCACACTCGCCAGCGCGTTCTTGGCGGCCGGATTGGTCGTCGGACTTGGTTTCGGCAGCCCGGCTGCCTCGGCGGAACCCCCGGCGCCACCGCCGGCACCGGCGTTCCCCAATCCGTTCGCACCGCCGCCGGCGGCTGAACCCGACCCGTTCGCACCGGTCGGCGGCCCCGGTGCGGTGCCCCTGGCGATCCCGGAGGGCACCCCGGCCGGGCAGAACCCGAACCCCTTCATCGGGCTGCCGCCGTTCGTCCCGCCGTCCTTCAACCCGGTGAACGGGTCGATCGCGGGCGCGGCGAAGCCGATCTACATCAACTTCCAGCGGCCGATCGCCAACCGGCAGATGGCACAGGACGCGGTGCACATCACGTCCAACCCGCCGGTGCCCGGCCGGTTCTACTGGGTCACCGATACCCAGCTGCGCTGGCGGCCCCAGGACTTCTGGCCGAAGGGCGCCGTCGTCAGCATCGACGCCGCGGGCACCAAGTCGACATTCACCGTCCCGGAGCAGCTCGTCGCGACCATCGATGACGCCACCAAGACGATGACGGTGATGCGCGACGGCGAGCAGGTCAAGGAGTTCCCGGTGTCCATGGGCAAGGCGGGCAACGACACCAAGAACGGCACCTACTACGTGCTGGAGAAGTTCGCCGACATGGTGATGGACTCCTCGACCTACGGGGTGCCGGTGGATTCCGACGACGGGTACCGGACCAAGGTCAAGGACGCCGTACGCATCGACAACAGCGGCATCTTCGTGCACGGTGCACCGTGGTCGGTGGGCTCGCAGGGCGAATCCAATGTCAGCCACGGGTGCATCAATCTCAGCCCGGCCGACGCGAAGTGGTTCTTCGACAACTTCGGCAGCGGCGACGCGGTGGTCATCAAGAACACCGACGGCGGGCTCTACAACCAGCCCGATGGCGCGTCGGATTGGCAGATGTTCTAGCCACCCGGCCGCAACGCGAAAATCCCCCGAAACCTCCAGGTTTCGGGGGATTTCTCGTTCTGTGCCTCAGCTCCAGATGCGAACGCGGCGTTCCGGCTCCAGATAGAGGGCATCGTCGGTGCCGACCTCGAACGCGTCGTAGAACGCGTCGATGTTGCGGATGACGCCGTTGCAGCGGAACTCCGGCGGCGAATGCGGGTCGGTGGCCAGCCGGCGGATCGCTTCGGCATCACGCGATTTCGTGCGCCACACCTGCGCCCAGCCGAACAGCACCCGCTGCACACCGGTGAGCCCGTCGATCACCGGCGGCTCCTCACCATCGAGCGACAGCTCGTAGGCCAGCAGCGCGATGGACAGCCCGCCCAGATCGCCGATGTTCTCCCCGACGGTGAACGCGCCGTTGACGTGATGCGAAGCGTCCAGGCTGCGAGGTGTGAACGCCTCGTACTGATCGATCAGAGCGGTGGTGCGATGGCCGAACTCGGTGCGGTCGGTATCGGTCCACCAGTCGACCAGGTTGCCGTCACCGTCGTACTTGGCGCCCTGATCATCGAATCCGTGCCCGATCTCATGCCCGATGACCGCGCCGATCCCACCGTAGTTGGCAGCATCGTCGGCCCCGGCGTCGAAGAACGGCGGCTGCAGAATCGCTGCCGGGAAGACGATCTCGTTCATGCCCGGGTTGTAGTAGGCGTTGACCGTCTGCGGCGTCATGAACCATTCGTCATGGTCGACCGGGCCGCCGAGCTTGGCCAGGTCGCGGTCGTACTCCAGTTCGTAGCCACGCTGGTAGTTGCCGTACAGGTCGGTCCGGTCGACGACGAGCGCCGAATAGTCGCGCCAGCGTGCGGGATAGCCGATCTTCGGGGTGAACTTGTCCAGCTTGGCCAGCGCGCGTTCCCGGGTCTCGGGAGTCATCCAGACCAGGTTGGTGATGCTGACCCGGTAGGCCTCGCGCAGATTGGCCACCAGCTCGTCCATCCGGGTCTTGGCCTCGGGCGGGAAGTGGCGCTCCACGTACAGCTTTCCGACGGCGTCACCCATCAGGTTCTCGACCAGACCGACACCGCGCTTCCAGCGGTCGCGGATCTCCTCGGTGCCGCTGAGTGTCTTGCCGTAGAACGCGAAGTTCTCGGCCACCAACTCGTCGGTGAGCAGTGATGCGCGCGAGCTGATCACCCGCCAGCTCAGCCACTGCTTCCAGTCCTCCAGCGATTCACCCGACCACAGCGCCGCGAACGCGGTCAGGTAGTCGGGCTGGCGCACCACCACTTCCTCGGGGGCCGCCCCGAGCGCACTCACCCAACCGGACCAGTCGAATCCCGGTGCTTCGGTGAGTAGTTCGGTGAAAGCGCGCAGGTTGTAGGTGAGGTCGGCGTCGCGGCGCTTCACCACATCCCAGTGCGCGGCCGCCAGCTTGGTCTCCAGCGCGACGATGCGCGCGGCGGTATTCTCCCATTCACCGGCGTACTCCTCGCCGTGCACCAGGGCGAACATCCGCGCGATATGGGCGGGGTAGCCGGCCAGGATCTCGGCGTGCGAGGCGTCGCGATAGTAGGACTCGTCGGGCAGCCCCAGCCCGGACTGCGACATGTGCAGCAGATAACGGGTGGAGTCCTTGGAGTCGGTGTCGACGTAGACGCCGGTGCCGCCGCCGATCCCGGTCCGCTGCAGCCGGCCCAGCACATCTGCCAGTGCCTCCCGGTCGGAGGCGGCCGCGATGGTGGCCAGCTCGGCCTGTAGCGGGGCGACGCCGACCCGGGCGACGGTGTCGGTGTCCATGAAGCTGGCGTACAGGTCGCCTATCCGCGCCGCATCGGGCCCGTCCGCCGAGGATGCGGAGGTGATGATGTCGCGGACCTGTTCCTCGGCCCGATCGGCCAGGGTGCGGAACGCGCCGTCGGTGGCCCGATCGGCGGGAATGTCGTATTCGGCGAGCCAGCGGCCGTTCACGTGGCCGAACAGGTCATCCTGGGGACGCACCTGGGAGTCGACGAAACGCAGATCGATACCGGAACGAATATCACTATCCAGAGTCACTCTCACATCCTGCCAGAGCCGGCGACCCGGGCACCGGTAGCCTCACGGCCATGCCTGATGAGCAAACCCGGGGGCTGTCCGCTTACGGCATCGCCGCGATCGTGTTCGGTGTGCTCGGGGTGGCCGCCGCGGTCCTGGGAACGATGATCTGGTCCGGACACCGCGACGACGTCACCGAACGGGTGCACCAGAGCGAGGTGCTGCAGGCCGCGGCGGACTGGACCGGCCTGCTGATCAACCTGAACAAGGACTCGGCTGCACAGAACCTGCAGCAGCTACGCGACGGCACCGTCGGCCAGCTCAACGTCGAGTTCGACAAGACCACGGCGCCGTTCACCAGTCTGGTGGCCAAGCTGGATTCCAAGACCGTCGGCCAGGTCGAGTCCGTGTCGATCGAGACGCTGCACCATCAGGCCGGGGATGCGCAGGGCCGGCCGCCCGAGGACTCCCAACCCGAGCTGGACACGGTGGCCTCGCGCACCGACACCGTGCTGGTGGTGGCCACCTCGGTGAACCAGAATGCCGGCGCGGAGCCGACGACCGTGCGCTGGAATCTGCGCCTGGATGTCGCCGACGTGGACGGCAAACTGCTGATCTCACAGCTGGAGACGATCCGATGAGCAACCGGCTGCGGGTACTCGCCGTCGACATCGTGGCCCCGCTGGCCGCCATCGCGGCGCTGGTGTTCATCGGCGCGGCGTTGGACTGGCCGCGCTGGTGGGTGGCGGTGTGCACCGCGCTCGTCCTGCTGATCGTGCAGGGTGTGGTGGTCAACGTGGTGCTGTACCGCCGCGACGGGGTCACCGTGGGCACCGATGACGACGGTCCGGTGCTGCGCTTCGGCGTCATCACCGCCGCCGCGGTGGCGCTGGCTGCGGGCGTGTTCGTCGGCTACACGCAGTGGACGGTCCCGGATCGCAACCTCAACCGGGACAGCGCCGAGGTGGTCGGTATCGCGAGCAGCGTGTCCGAGGCGTCGGCGACCTTCTCGCCGAGCAGCCCCAATGCGTCCATTGACCGGGCCACCGCCTTGATGTCACCGCGGCGCGCCGAGTCCTATCGCAACGAATTCGCAGCTGTGGCAAAGGATTTGACCAGCCGCAACATCTCCGGTCAGGCGCAGACAGTGTCGGCCGGGGTGGAGGCCATCGGGCCGGCGGTGGCCAGCGTCGCCGTGGTGATGCGGGGCACCCAGAACGCCCCGGGCAAGCCCGCCGATGTCGCGGTGCTCGCGCTGCGCGTGACGTTGGAGAAGGAAGGCGGCAAGTGGCTGGTGACCGACGTGACGCCGATCAACGCCCGCTGAGGCGGGGGAGGAGCTAGCCGGAGTTGGCGGCGCGCTGGGCGCGGATCCGGGCGAATCGGTCCGACAGCCGGCGCATCCGGATCATCAACGACGCCGACGGAGTGGTGGCCGCGTCCAGGAACCCGGTGAACTCCTCGCTGGGAACCCCGATACGGGAGGCGAACTCCGGGGCGCCGAGACCGGAGCGTTCCAGTAGCTGGCGCACATGGCGGGCCACTTCGGCGCACTCATTGGCCTCAAGATGCTCGCGGGCCTTCTCCAGGACCTCGGCCAGCGCGGCCGACACCCCATAGGGCTGCTCGGTCGCCAGCACCTCTTCGACCTGCCGGGCGGTCCTGCCGAACGGGTCACGTTTGATGGCGGCGACGATGCGCTGCCACACGTCGAGGTCGTCGTTGTCCAGTGCGGCACGGATCGCCGACGTCGGCCAGAACTCCACGGGCCGCTCGTCGGGACGGCTGAACCTCCCGTCGCTTCGCTCGCCCGGACCGAATTTCCCGTCGCTGCGCCCGCCCGGACCGAACTCCCCGTCGTCCTGCCGGCTCGGCGAGGGCTTCGCGGCCAAACTCACTTCGCCTCCTCCAGCATCGCTACGGCAACCGACAGGCAACTCTGCCGGACTGTGGCCCAATCGGCGTCGGTCTGTTCCGGCGCGTCCGGTTCGTCCGACGGACGCGGGTCTGCCAGCCGTCGAACCAGTTGCGTGGCGACCCATTGCGCCCGCGGGCGTTGTCCACAGTAGTACCGGTCCATGCCGGTGAGGACGCGGGCCGCGGTGTGGGTTTCCATAGAATCCACCAGCCGGGCGAACTCGGTGTAGTCCTTGGTGCTGTTGCGGCACATCAGCAGGTAGCTCTTCAGCCGCAGCGTCTCGGCGCCGGTCGGGATGAGCAGCCGGTCACCGGTGGGCAGCTGCACATTGGTGGCCTCCATCGGGCCGCGGCGCTGCACCGGCAGGCGCTCGGAGTCCGAGGCGGTGGCCAGTGCGTCGAGTGCGACGTTGAGCCGCCCACGCCACATCGTGATGGGATGCACGGGCCGGGCCGCGGTGTTGGTCGGGATGCGCCCGCTGAACCGTCGCGCGCCGACGACATCGGGTGCCGGGCCGCAGCCGCTGAACGCCAGCGGGTCGGGGACCACCACGGTGTGCGGGGCAAGGCTTTTCAGCTTGGCTGCGGATTTGACCACCATGCGCAGGTCCCCGCCGGGCGCGGCCGCCGCGGTCTCGGGGACCATCACCAGGTCGCTGATGTCGACCTTGGGCAGCGGCTTCTCGAAGTCGACCGACGGCAAGATGCGGTCCAGCCAGCGCGGCAGCCACCAGTTCCACTGGTCGAACATCGCCATCAGTGCGGGCACCAGCACCAGCCGCACGATGGTGGCGTCCACCGCGATGGCCGTCGCGCAGGCGACCCCGATCTGGGCGACCAGCGGCATACCCGCGAACGCGAACCCGATGAACACCGCGATCATGATCAGCGCCGCGCTGGTGATGGTGCGGGCGCTGGTCGACACGCCGTAGGTGACGGCGTCGCGGGTGTTGTTGGTGATCAGGTACCGCTCCCGGATCCGGGTCAGCAGGAAGATCTCGTAGTCCATGGACAGGCCGAAGGTCATGGCCAGCACCAGCGGCGGCACCGTGCTGTCCAGCGACTCCAGCGGTGCGAAGCCCAGGTCTTCCAGCCAGCCCCACTGGAACACCACGACCAGGCTGCCGTAGGCGGCGGCCACCGAGAGCACCGTCATCAGCACGCCCTTGAGGGCGAGGAACACCGACCGGATCGCAATCAGCAGCATGACGAACGCGATCAGCGACACGAACAGGAAGACCAGCGGCTGTACTGCCGACACCTGATCGTCGAAGTCCTTGATCAGCGCCGTGGGGCCACCCACGTCGATGCGCAGCGCGCTGTCGACGCGGGGCAGCTCGGCGCGCAACCAGTCCACGGCCTCGCGGGCCCGGAAGTCCTCGGGGTCCACCGACAGCACCGCCGACATCAACGCGCTGTCGTTGTCCTTGCCGATCGCCGGCGGGGACACCGTCGCGACGTTGGGTCCCTGGGCCATCCGCTGCCCGATGGCGTCCAGCGTGCTGCGCGACGTCGAACTGTCCGCATTGCCGTCGGGGAAGGTCACCAGTACCCGCACCGGTCCCAGCGCACCCGGTCCCAGCGCCTCGGAGGCCGCATTGACGCCGCCGCGGATCTCGTGGCTGGGGTCGAACTGGCGCAGCATGCTGTTGCCGAGGGTCATCGCGAACGCGGGGGCCGCCATGGTGAGCAGGAAGACCGCGGCCAGGGAGGCGGACAGCCACGGGCGTCGCATGACGCCGCCGATCCAGCGGGTCCAGAACCGGGACTGGGTGGTATCAGGGCGCCGAGACCAGTGCAGCAGTCGGGACCGTTTGGCCGCGGAGCGACCGAAGGTGGCCAGCACCGCCGGGGTCAGCGTCGTGGAGGTGAGCACCGCGACGGCGACCGCCAGGATGGCGCCGGTCGCCATGGACTGCAGCACCGGGGTGTTGATGAGGTAGATACCGGTGACCGAGGCGATCACGGTGGCACCGGAGAGCACGACGGCCAACCCCGAGGTCGCCATCGCCGCGTCCACGGCCTGGGCCGAGTCGCGGCCGGCCCGCAGCTCCTCCCGATAACGCATCAGGATGAACAGCGAATAGTCGACGGCCAGCGCGATCCCGAACATCGACACCGTCGAGGTCGCGAACACACTCATGGTGGTCACCGAGGACAACAGGAAGACCACGCCCATCGTCACCGCCACCGTGCAGACCCCGAGCAGCAGCGGCATCGCCGCAGCCGCCAGCGAGCCGAAGACCGCGAGCAGGATGATCAGGACGACCGGCAGATTCCATTTCTCGGCCTGCGCGATGTCGTGTTTGGTGGCGTACTGCGCCGCGGCGCCGAGTGCGCCCTGCCCGATGACGTAGAGCCGGACCTTGCCGTTCTCGGATTCGCCTGCCGTGTCCCCGTGGATGCCGACCTTGTCGCGCAGCTGATTGGCGATGTCGACGGCGCCGCTGTTGTTGAAGTCCATCTGCAGCTGGACGACGTAGGGGCGGTCCGGCGCCGGCGGTGGCTGCTGCGGGTTGGGTACCTCGGTGATGCTGGGCACCTCGGTGGCGATGCGCTGCAGCTGAGCGACCGCGGCGTTCATGTCCTCGAACGACGCGTCGGCGCGCGGCACGGCGACCAGCGCCAACGGTGAGGCTCCCTGGTCGGGGAACTGCTCCTCGATCTGGTGCTGAACGCGCAGCGACTGTGAGCCGGCGACTTCGAAACCGCCGCCGGTGAGCTGGTCGGACTGGTTCATCGCCAGGTATACGGAAGGCACCAGAAGCAGAACCCACACCACAAACACCGCCCAGCGATATCTGCGCAGGTTGCTGCTCAAGCGCATCATGAACTGCTGGATGGCGCCCTCTGCCTTTCTCCCCGCTGGCTGGTAGCGAGAGCGTACCGCAGCAGCCTGTGAGGTGGCGGGGGGTCGTTTTCACTTGTGACCAGGCCGGAATGTTCACGTTGCGCACGTGTGCGGTGCACGCACCCCGGACGACCTGCAAGTTTGCTGCGTGGATTGGTCGCCGGATCACCCGGATGGCATGATGGCCTCTGATCGTTTCTGGGTCGGGGATCCGAGCACCGCCGATCGCGACTGTTCGCGAGCCGGTATCACGTGCATCACTGGCAAGGAGTGCCCATGACTGTCACCACTGCGCCGCTACGCCGCGGCCTGTTCGCCGTGTTCGCTGGATCCGCCATCGGCGGGGCCGCGCTGCTCGGCATGTCCGGTGTGAGCGCGCCCGCGGCGGATGCCGCACCCGATCCGTGCGCGGCCAGCCAGATCGCCAAGACCGTCGGTTCGGTGGCCACCTCGATGGGCACCTACCTGGATGCGCACCCGGCGGCCAACCAATCGCTCACGGCGATCGCGGCACAACCGGCGGGCCCGCAGTCGCTGGTCGCGACGAAGAACTACTTCGACACCAACCCGCAGACCGCGAAGGACCTGCAACAGCTGCAGGCCCCGCTGGTCAGATTGTCGGCCCAGTGCAAGCTGCCGGTCACGTTGCCCCAGCTGCTCGGACTGATGCAGGCTGCCCAGACGCCCGCCGCGAATCTGCCGGGCGGGCTGGACGCGCTGGCCAACGTCGGCGCCCAGGGTGCCGCCGACGCGGTGACCTCGGGCACCGTCCCGGGTATCGGTTCGGTGTCCGGTCCCGCCGCTGCCACGCGGTGACGCCGTCGAAGCGGCCATAATCCAGGAGTGCGCACACACGAGCATTCCCCGTCGGAGAACACCGGCCGCACGGTCCTGATGGTCGACGACGACCCGGACGTGCGGACGTCGGTGGCCCGGGGGCTGCGCCATTCCGGCTTCGACGTCCGGGTCGCCGCGAACGGCAAGGAGGCACTCCGGCTGCTTTCCAACGAGGCGCACGACGCGCTGGTGCTGGACGTGCAGATGCCCGAACTGGACGGGGTGGCCGTGGTGACGGCGCTGCGGGCACTGGGTAACGAGATCCCGATCTGCGTGCTGTCGGCCCGCGACACCGTCAACGACCGCATCGCCGGCCTGGAGGCGGGCGCCGACGACTACCTGACGAAGCCGTTCGATCTCGGTGAGCTGGTGGCCCGCCTGCATGCCCTGCTGCGCCGGTCCAGCCATTCCGAACAGGAATCGGACGTCATGATCGTGGGGCCGCTGACCATCGACACCGCGCGCCGCCTGGTCTACGTCGACGGTGAACGCGCCGATCTGACCAAGCGCGAATTCGATCTGCTGGCGGTGCTGGCCGAGAACGCCGGCGTGGTGCTCACCCGGCAGCGCCTGCTCGAGCTGGTGTGGGGCTACGACTTCGACGTCGACACCAACGTCGCCGACGTGTTCATCTCCTATCTGCGGCGCAAGCTGGAGCGCGAGGACCGGCCGCGGGTCATCCACACCGTGCGCGGTATCGGGTACGTGCTGCGGGAAGAGGCGTAATGAGAAGGGGCTGCCGGTGCGCTTATCCCTTCCCCTGATCGGCCGGTCGGCCTCGCTGCGCACCCGGGTCGCCGTGGCGTCCGCGATCGCGGCCTCCGCGGTGGTGGCCGCCTTCACCGTGCTGACCACCGTGGTGCTGGTCAACAACGATGCCGCACAATTGGATCGGCGTCTGGACTCGATCGTCGAGGCGAGCATGTTCCCCGAGCAGCTGTCCGACCCGCGCCGGGGAGTCCTCACCACCGGCCGGTCCCGGTCCAGCGGGCAGGTGATGTTTCAGCGCGGATTCCAGCTGCCGGCACTGCCGCCGGGCACCGAGACCGTCGCGGTCAACGGTGTCGAATACCGGGTCCGCACCATCCCGATGGACCAGCAGGGCGGCGGTGTGCTGCTGTCGATCGGCATCCGCGCCGACAGTATCCTGTTGAGCCAGGCCAGAATTCCGATCTACATCGCGGTCGGTGTGCTGACGGTGTTGGTGGCGGCCGGATTCGGCTGGCTGCTGGCCGGGCCCGCGGTGCGGCCGCTGCGCAGGTTGACCGAGCAGACCAAGCTGCTGGGCAACAAATCGGGTGCGCAGATGCCCGCCGTCACCGGTGCGCGCGAAGCCGAGGAACTGTCGGATGCGATGGCGGGCATGCTGAGCAGGCTGGTGGCCGCGCAGCAGGCGACCACCCGGTCTCTGCAGGCCGCACAGGATTTCGCGGCCAACGCGGCGCACGAACTGCGCACCCCGCTCACGGCCATGCGGGCCGACCTGGACACCCTGCGCATCCACGATCTGCCGACCGAGGAGCGCGAGGAGGTGGTGGCCGACCTGCTGCGCGCCCAGCGCAGAGTGGAAGCCATCATCACCGCGCTGGGTCAGCTGGCCTCGGGTCAACTGGCCCAGGCCGAGGACCGCGAACTGATCGACATCACCGATCTGCTGGACCGGGTGGCACGTGAGAACGCGCGCGCCGACGCCCCGGCGGACATCACGGTGGAGGCCGGCGACGATCTCGGCATGGTGTGGGGGTGGCCCGGCGGGCTCCGCCTCGCGGTGGACAACCTGGTGCGCAACGCCGTCGCGCACGGTGCGGCGCACCGGATCGTGCTGTCCGGGATCCGCGGCCCGGACCGGCAATTGCGCATCGTGGTCGACGATGACGGGCGCGGCCTGCCCGCCGAGGAACGCACCGCGGTGCTCGGCCGGTTCGCGCGGGGTAGCACCGCCGCGCCCGGCGGCTCGGGTCTGGGGCTGGCGCTGGTCACTCAGCAGGCGGCGCTGCACGGCGGCCGGCTCGAACTGTCGGACAGCCCACTGGGCGGGCTGCGTGCGACGCTGACGATCTCCGACCGCGCGCCCGATCAGATCGAGGACGGTGCGGAGGCCTCGGCGCTCAGCGCCGCGCCAGAACCGTCGCGATGGCGCGCCAGCCGAGCAGCAGCACGGCGGTCGTGATCGAGGCCACCACGATGAAACTGGTGGCGGTTCCGGCAGAGGTGGCCCTGCGCAACAACATTCCGACGACCACGGTGAACACCCAGACGATCAGCCCGGTGGGGTAGAGGGTGGCGGGCCGCTGCCAGGCCCGCGCCGCGGCCCAGCCCGCAAGGGTGCCGGTCAGGAACGGCCAGGCCGTCTCGGCGACACCGGCGACGGTCAGACCCTCGGCGTGGCTGCGTCTGCCGATGGTGCAGAACACCACCACGCACACCAGGTCGGTCAGCAGCGCCACCAGCGGGCGCGGACGTTCATTCACCGGAGTAGTCCATCACATCGGAAAACAATGGGAGCAGCCCGGTTTCGTCACGCGGTGACACGTCGGGCTGCAACGGTGCGGGTTTGCCGGCCATCGCGGCGTCGACCGCATCGCCGTCCGGGCCGACCTGATCGGATGTCCGTGCGGTGAGGCGGAATTCGTCGATGACGAAGGGCAGGCCGTCGGCCTTGAGCGGGTCCGGTCCGTCCATCACGTGGAAATGCAGATGCGGTGCGTCGGTGTTGCCGCTGTTGCCCAGCTGCCCGAGCACCTGCCCGGTGCTGAGCCGGTCGCCGGGTTTCACCGCGACCGAACCGGTTTTCAGGTGCGCGTAGAACGCGTAGTTCCCGTTACCGATGTCCTGCACCACATGATTTCCGCCGTACTCGTCCAGCCGCAGCCCGGTGGGGTTGACGCCGGCCACCTGCTCGGGCAGGCCGTCGAGGACGGCGACCACCGGACCGTCGGCGACGGCGTGGATATCGGCGCCGAAGTAGGGATAGCTCTGCAGGTCCTCGACCGCGCCGTCGTACAGCCGGCCGTCGGGCATCAGCTGCACGTAGTCGATGGCGAACCGTTCGGCTCCCCAGAGTCCGCCGTCGATCGGGTTGATCGCCATCCGGTGCGCCGTCATCCCGCAGCAGCCGTTGGCATCCCACCATTGCGGCCCGCGTAGCGGTGCGGCGATGGTGACCGGTTTCCGGGTTTGCACGGTCACCGGCGCGACGGTCTCGGTCACCTCGGCGGGCATCAGCGGCGGCACGGGCTGGGTCAGTCTCACCCGCACCTGGTGGTCGAGTTCGGTGGGCGCCTGCCCGTTCTCGGTGATCACATCGAGCCAGACCAGCGCGGACTGCGACGGTCCGAGTGTTGCGGTCGGGGTGGTGGTGCCCAGCACCCGGGTGCGGCCGGCGAGCTCGGCGCCGGCCAGTGTCAGCAGGGGATCGCCGGCGCCGGGACGCACCAGGACCGAGTCCACGGTGACGTCCTGGTTCATCGAATTGGTCAGCAGCAGTTCGTAAACCAGGTGGGTACGGCCATCGGTGGCGGGCACCGGTACCGGGGCGGCCAGGACCCGGGCCAGCAGTGGGGTGGCCACCGGCGCGGCGGGCGTGCTGGTGGTGGATGTGGGCGCAGGAATCGACGATGACGTCGCCGACGTCTCGGTACTCGCCTGTTCGGTGCTGGGCGAACAGGCTGCCAGGACCGCGACAGCGCCGAAAGTCAGTGCCAGGAAGGATGTTCGGCGCATCACGGGTCTCCTGCTTGCTTCGGTGGGTCCTCCGGTGCGTCGGGGTCGACGTCCATCTCGGTACGGAACATGAAGAAGAACACCACCCAGCCGATCGACGAGATGAAGATCCAGCTGACCAACCGGTAGATGAGCATGGCCGAGATCGCCGAGGCCAGCGTCATCCCGCTGGACACCAGGCCGGGCACCAGCACCGCCTCCACCACCAGCAGGCCGCCGGGCATCAGCGGGATCGATCCGACGGCGCGCGCGGCGGCGTAGGCCACCGTCAGTGCGGCCAGCGACGGATGTCCGCCCGCCGCGTAGGCGGCGAACGCCAGGCAGGCGACATCGGCGATCCAGTTGAACAGCGACCACCCGAACGCATTGCCCAGCGCACGCCGGCTCAGCCGCACCGATTCCAGCTGGCGCAGCATTTCGCGCCACTTGTCCAGCCAGGTGTCGGTGGGTTTGCCGCGCAGCGAATTGAACCAGGACAGCAGCCGGACCCCGATACCGTCGAGCTGCTGGGGGTTGGAGGCCACCGACTGGGCCAGCACCAGCAGCAGGAAGAACCCGCCGAGGGTGAAGATCAGCGAGAGCGGGTTCTTGCTGGCGCCCAGCAGGAACGCCCCGCCCAGCCCCAGTAGCGCCAGGCCGACGGCCTGCAGCACGCCGGACATCACCAATTGCCAGGACGCCACCACCGGGGAGGCGCCCCAGATGCGCTGCTGGCGGTACACGAAGGTGGCCGAGAGCACCGGTCCGCCGGGCAGCGTGGTGGACAGCGCGTTACCGGCATAGAACGCGGCCTCGGACCGCCACTGCCGCACCGTGACGCCCGCCGAACGCAGCAGGGTGCGCTGGATCTGCGCGAAGCTGTGCATCGAGGCCATCGCCGCGACGACGGCCGCCAGCACCCACCACCAGTTCGCCGACAACAGGCTGGTCCAGGCCTTGGCCAGCTGATCCCACACCAGCACCAGTTCGACAGTCAGCACCAGCACGGCGACCGCGAGGACGGCCCACCGCACCCACCAGTACTTGCCCCGCGGGCGCGCGTCCTGGCCAGGGGCGTCGCTCATCGGCGCGTCGTGCGACACGTCCTACAGGGTAACGGCGCGCGCTGCGGGTTCCCGCCGGTTCCGGCGGCGCGCCGCCACCCGGTCGTACGCTGCGGCCATGACGATAGATTCGGTCGCCGATCAGGCGGTGAGTCCACTGGTGCGCAAGGCCGCGGCGTGGGCGTGGCGGCTGCTGATCCTGGGCGCCGCGGTGGTGGCGCTGCTGTGGCTGGTGTCGAAGCTGACGCTGATCGTGGTGCCGGTGGCGCTGGCGTCACTGCTGGCCGCGCTGCTGCTGCCCGGGGTGGATCTGCTGCAGCGGCGCCGCGTGCCGCGCGGGTGGGCGGTGGCCGTGGTCCTGCTCAGCGCGATCGCGGTCGTCGGCGGCATCTTCAGCTTCGTGGTCAGCCAATTCATTTCGGGCGCACCGGGACTCGTGGAGCAGGTGACCCGTAGCGTGGACGGCCTGCGTACCTGGCTGATCGAAGGCCCGGTGCACCTGAGCCGCGATCAGATCGACCACGCCGGTGACGCGGTGATCAAGGCGCTGCAGGAGAACCAGGCCAAGGTCACCAGCGGCGCACTGTCCACGGCGGGCACCGTCACCGAGATCGTCACCGGTGCCGTGCTCGTGCTGTTCACCCTGATCTTCCTGCTGCACGGCGGTCGCGGCATCTTCGCCTTCGTCACCTCGATCTTCCCGACCACGGTGCGGGAACGGGTGCGCGACGCGGGGCGCGCCGGATTTCGGACACTGACCGGCTATGTGCGGGCCACCTGCCTGGTCGCACTGGTGGACGCCGTCGGCATCGGCACCGGTCTGGCCATCATGGGCGTGCCGCTGGCGTTGCCGCTGGCCTCGCTGGTGTTCCTGGGCGCCTTCGTCCCGCTGATCGGCGCGGTGTTCGCCGGCGGGGTGGCCGTCATCGTCGCGCTGATCGCCAAGGGCTGGGTTTACGCGCTGATCACCCTCGGCCTGATCCTGGCGGTGCAGCAGCTGGAATCGCATGTGCTGCAACCGCTGGTGATGGGCCGTGCGGTGGCGGTGCATCCGCTGGCGGTGGTGCTGGCGATCACCAGTGGCGGCGTGCTCGCAGGCATCGTCGGTGCGCTGCTCGCGGTCCCCGTCATGGCCGTGCTCAACAGCGCGGTCCGGGTGCTGCTGGCGCCCGACCCGGAGGCCGAGCATCAGCAGATTGCCGCCGAACTCGCGCCCGACGGAGTTACAGGCGACCCTCCCGGCGCAACAGATCCGCCGCGCTGACGCCGCCGCCACGGCGGGTCGGCGTCTCACCGGCGTCGCGGGTGTCGATCTTCTCGGTCGACTCCGGATCCTGTTGGGCGGGAATGGCAGTCGTCGGTTCGCTACCGCCGGCATCGGGGATGGCGCGAGTCGGGTCCGTCGACGGACGCGACGTGGGGGTCGCGGTCGGGATCGCGGTGGTCGGGGTGCTGCTGCCGCGCAGCTCGCCCAGCCAGGACTCGATCTCGCGGCGTTCGCGACCGGGTGACGGGTCGACCCGCGGGGCACGCTCCGTCGGGGGTGCGTTCACGGCGTTGATCGCCGAGGTCGCAGCCGAATCCGGTTGTGCGGCAAAGCGAGTCGTGGGGGGTTCCGGTGCGGGTCCGGGCGGTGCGGTCGGGATGCGGGTGGTGCCCGCGGCCGACGGGCCGGACGGGCGGACCGGAGGCAACGCGCCACGCGGTCCCGGCGCCGGCGGGATGGCCGGATGCCCGGGATCGTGCTGGGCCGGGTGTGCCGTCGCACCGGCGCCGACCAGAGCTTCCTGATCGGCGACCTCGCCCTCGGGCTCGCGCACGACGGGTCGCTTGCGCTCGTCGGGAAGCTCGGTCTCACCGAGGCCGATGCGTTCCTGCACGCGCTTCATCCACTTGGGCGCCCACCAGCAGTCGTCGCCGAGCAGTTTCATGATGGCCGGCACCAGGAACATCCGGATGACGGTGGCATCGAGCAGCAGGGCGATCAGCAGGCCGAAGGCCAGGTACTTCATCACGACCAGATCGGAGAACGCGAAGGCCGCGACCACCACTGCCAGCACCAGGGCGGCACCGGTGATGAGGCGGCCGGTGGTGGCGGTACCGATGCGGATGGCCTCGGCGGTCGACAGACCGCGCGCCCTGGCCTCCACCATGCGGGACACCAGGAACACCTCGTAGTCGGTGGACAGGCCCCAGATCACCGCGATGATCAGGCCGATCATCGGCGCCAGCAGCGGCTGCGGCGTGTAGTTGAACAACTGGTCGCCGTGACCGTCCTCGACGAACATCCAGGTCAGGATGCCCATCGTCGAGCCAAGCGTGAGCGCGGACATCAGCGCCGCCTTGATCGGCAGCACCAGCGATCCGAACGCCAGGAACATCAGGATGGTGGTGGTGATGACCAGGATCAGCCCGAGCATCGGCAAGTTGGAGAACAGACTGTGGATGCTGTCCTGGGCCAGCGCGGGGGTGCCGCCGACGAGCACCTCGGTGCCGCGCGGGGGCTGCAGGTCACGCAACTCGGCCAGCTTCTTGGGCGCGGAACTGGCGTCGACCAGGCCGTTCTGCAGCACCCGGACCGACGGATCCTTGGTGCCGCCCTCCTGCGGAGACCGCTCCTGCCACATCTTCGCCGGGTCCTCGGTACCGGAGAAACCGGACACCGTCTGCGCCTCGGCGCGCAGCGTCGCGACCTGCTGATCGGTGACCGGCTCACCGTCGGTGGAGCGGATCACCATGGTCAGCGGTTCGGTGCGGAATTCGGAGAACTCGCGGTCGAACTGTTCCTGCGCCATACGCACCGAGTTGTCCGGTGGCAGGTACTTCTCGCTGAGGCCGCCGAGCGCGAGCTGGCCGATCGGGATGACCAGCAGCGTCATGATCACCAGAATCGGCGCCGCGAACGCGATGGGCCGCTTCATCACCTGGTTGACGAGCTTGCCCCAGAAGCCCTTCTCGACCTCTTCGCGGGTCATGGTCTTCTGGGTCTTCTCGATGAACCAGTCGATGATCTTGCGGGAGAACGGCCAGTTCGCCAGGAACGGCACCCGAAGCAGGGTGCGCACCCCGAGCGCGTCGACGTTCGGCCCGAGGATGCCCAGCACCGCGGGCAGCACCGTGATCGACAGGACCGCCGCGAGCAGCACCGAGGCGATGATCGCGTAGGTGATCGACTGCAGGAATCCGAGTGGGATGAGCAACAGCGGGAGCGAGGATGCCACGATGATCACCGCGGAGAACGCGACGGTGCGGCCGGAGGTCATGACGGAGCGCCGGACGGCGGCCTCGACGTCGTAGCCCTCGGCCAGCTCTTCTCGGAACCGGCTCACCATGAACAGGCCGTAGTCGATGGCGATACCGAAGCCCATCATCGTCACGACCGGTTGGGCGAAGAAGTGCACCGCGCTGAACTCGGCGGTGAACCGCAGGATGCCCAGCGCGCCGGCGATCGTCAGTCCACCGATGATGGCGGGCAGTGCCGCCGCGACGGCGCCGCCGAAGACGAAGAACAGCACCACCGCCACCAGCGGGACGATGACGAGCTCGGCGCGTTTCTGATCGGTGCCGATGGTGCCGGTGAGCTCGCTGGCCAGCGGGTTGAGACCGGCGAGCTTGATATCGCCGCCGTTGATCTGTTCCAGGTCGGGCTGGACCGCCTGGTAGTTCTTCAGAATCGAATCGTCGTCGTCGCCCTTGAGCGGGATGCTGACGAAGGTCTGGCGCAGATCCTCGGTCTTCATCTGGTTGACCGTGGCGTTGCTGGTGTCGGGGGCTTTCAGCCAGCCCACCCAGCCGACGATCTGATCGGGGTGGTCCTCGACCACCTGATCCAACTCGCCGGCCACCTTCTGCTGCCAGGCCCGATCGGTGACCTTCTTGCCGTCGGGCGGAGTCAGGATGGCGACCACATGGCTGGTGCGGTCACGGCCGTACACCTCGTCACCGATCAGAGATGCCTGCACCGACTCGCTGGTCACATCGTAATAACCACTCTGGGTGACGTGGGACCCCAAACTGGCCCCGTACACGCCGCCACCAAGGCACAGTGCAACCATGACCCCGATCACTATGTATCGGAATTGGTACACCGTTCGACCCCACCAGGCGAACACGTCAGCTCCTTATTTGTTCTTGTCGATCTGAATCACGCTCCGCGCGCACAGTCACTTCAGTTCTTCACACGCGCGAGGTCAGCAACGCGGACAACGGCCGGAACGGCTGCAGCCAAGCGCCCTGCTCGGGCAGCGAATCAAGGCCGATTCGCGGTAGCGGCTCCCGGAAGACACCAGGGATGTCCTCCAGGTCGACGAACTCCAAGCTATCCGACGCTAACGCCCAACTGGCATGTTCGCGAAATCCGAGCACCTGCACCGGAACGCCCTCGTGGGCGATCTCTTCCAGCGGTATCCGGAACGCCTGACCGTCCGCGGATGCCACCACGACACCGGCCAGCCCCTCGTGGCGGCGCAGCGCGATGTGCTCCAGCATGTCGCTGTCCACGTCACTGTCATCGTCGATCTTGGGTTTGGCGAAGACAGCGAAGCCCACGTTACGCAACGCCTCCACCCAGGGCCGGACGACATCGGCGCTACCAGGGGCGATGTTGGTGAAGACGGTGGCCTCGGGCTCCAGCGTGGCGACCGCACCGGTCTCGGCGTCGCGACGGCTGGACAGTTCTGCGGTGCGGCTCAGCAGCCAGCGGCCCAGCGCGTCGAAACGCGGCCGGTGCGCCGCCGTCGGCCGGCCACCCAGGATGGACCCGAGGCCCATATCGAGGTTGGGTGCGTCCCAGACCAGCAGCACTCGCTGGGTGGGCGGCACCTCGGGTGTCGTCGGCGGGGTCTCCGGGATGGTGGGGTCGGTCGTCATGGTCACAGGCGCTCCCACAGCAATTCGGTCACGACCGGCCCGGCCAGGGCCTTGCGCTCGTACTTCGTCTCGGGCCTGGCGACCGATATCGGCAGATCGTCGTTCATGCTGACGCGGCGCAGCCGCGGTTCGGCATCCCCGACCTCGGCGATGTGCTCGGCGTACCCCATGTGATCGGTGGCCGCGTGCAGGATCCCGCCGGGCCGCAGCCGGTCGGCGATCAGGGCCATCGTTTCGGACTGCAATAGCCGGCGTTTGTGATGGCGGGCCTTGGGCCACGGGTCCGGGAAGAACACCCGCACCCCGGTCAGCGATCCCGTGGTCAACGAGTGTTCGAGCACGTCGACGCCGTCACCGCGGACCAGCCGGATATTGGGGATGGCGTCGCGGTCGATCGCGCCGAGCAGCTGGCCCAGCCCCTTCTTGTAGACCTCCACGGCGATGACGTCGAGGTCGGGCTCTTGCAGCGCCATGGCCGCCGTCGAGGTGCCGGTGCCGCAGCCGATCTCCAGGATCAGCGGGGCCTGCCGGCCGAACCACTGCGCGGCGTCCAGCACCGTCGGCCGGGCGTCGGCGTCACGGGCCTCGGTGCCGATCTGCGGCCACAGCCGTTCCCAGGTTTCCTGCTGCCCGCCGGACAAGGTGGAACGACGGGACCGGAAGCTGGTGACGCGGCGCATGTGGTGGGGCTGGGAAGCTCCCGCCCCGGTTGCTGCGCTCTGTTCCGGGGAGGTTGCCTCCCCGGCTTCCTCGCGCTGGGCATACATCGGTCCATCGTCGCTCATCCAGACAGGTGTACCCGCATCGTGGTGCAGATTGATACCCAACAGTTGTCTTTGCGCCGATATGTCTGGAAAACACTGCTCACCGGGGTGTCGTGGCGATGTCACCATGTGATGTGAGCCATGGTGGCGGTGCAACGGATGTGAAAGGAGCGGGGGATGTCTGTCGACGAATTCGTCTCAGAATTGTCCGCCCACGCCGAAGCCACCGAGCGGCCCGCGCTACGTCCGATCATCGATGGTCTGTCCCGCCCGATCCGGGTGCGCGCGACGGGCCGCCCCGGGGTGGGACGGCGCACCCTGACGGCCGGGTTGCGCGACGCCGGGTTGACGATGGTGGACGTCCGGGCCGACGTCGAGGTGCTGGTCCTCGCGGAGACGGCCAAACCGGAGGACTGCCGGACCGCCCAAGCGGCCGACGGCCACCTCGTCGTCGCGCTCAACAAGGCCGACCTGCTGGGTGCCGCCGCGGCCGACCGCACGGCGGCGGTCCGCCGGGTCACCGGTGTCCCGGTCATCCCGGTGTCCGCACTCCTGTCGACCGCCACGCTGGACGACGCGCTGGTCGCCGCGGTGCGGGTGCTGGCCACCGAACCGGCCGACTTCAGCTCCACCGACGCGTTCTGCGCCGCGCCGCACTCCGTGGACACGGCCACCCGGGCGCGACTGCTCGCAGTGGCCGACCTGTCCGGGATCGCGCACGCGGTCGCTGCCGTCCGCGCCGGCGCGGACGGACACGCGCTGACCGCGGTGCTGCGCCGGGTGAGCAATATCGACGAGGTGCTGGCCGGTGTGCGCGCCGCCGGCGCACCGTTGCGGTACCGGAGGCTGTGCGCGTCGATGACCCGGCTGCGGGCCCTGGCGATCAGGACCGGCGACCCAAAACTGGACGCGATGCTGACCGGGGATGCCGCCGTGCGGGCCGCGATGGCGGCGGCCGCCGAGGTGGTGGGCGCGGATGGCCCGGAGGCCGGACCGGATGATCCGCTGCGCCGGGCGGTGCGCTGGCAGCGATACAGCCGGGGCCCGGTCAATGCGCTGCACCGCCGCTGCGGCGCCGATATCGCGCGGGGAGCGTTGCGCTCGGGGGTGTGGTGACCGCCGAACTGGTCCGCGAAGACCCCCACGACCTGGACGCCAGGATGTCCGCGCTGGCCCCCGGGCTGACCCCGCCGCGACCGGTACCCGGTGCGGCCGTCCTGGTCATCGGTCCGTGGCTGGCCGGAGTGACCAGTCTGGCCGCGGCACTACGGGAGCGCATGCCCGAGCGGGAGTTCGTCGAGGCCGAGGAACGTGCACCCGATATCGCGCCCGTCGCGGTCGTTTTCGCGGTCTCCGCCGTGGCCCCGCTGGCCGAATCGGACTGCGGGGTACTCGAGGGCGCCGTCCGACATACCGATCTCGTGGTCGGTGCGCTGACCAAGATCGACGTCCACCGGGACTGGCGGGCGGTGCTGAGCGCCGACGCCGGGGCTGTCGGCGCGCGGATACCGCGACTGGGTGGCATGCCGTGGGTCGGTGTGGCCGCCGCGCCAGCCAACGGCAGGCCGCACCTCGACGGTCTGGTCGCGGTGCTGCGGGAGGCGCTGTCCGATGACACACTCGTGCGCCGAAATCGCTTGCGGACGTGGGAAACTCATCTCAGTGATCTGATCGGTGCAGCTTCGGAAGCGGCCGCCGACGCCGAAGCCGCGGCATTGCACCGCCGGCGCGAAGACATTCTGCGGGACGCCCGGTTGTCGCGCTCGGAGCGCACCATCGCGTTGCGCAGCCGCATCCAGCAGGCCCGTGTGCAGCTAGGCTACTTCGCCCGCAATCGGTGTGCGTCGGTGCGCACCGAACTGTCCGAGGACGCCGCGACATGGGGTGGACTGCCCTGGGTTGGCCGGCGTCGCGCCGATGATTTCCAGACCCATGTGGCCGGCCGCGCCGCCGTGGTGGTCGCGGAGGTCGATTCCGGTGTCACCGAACAGTTCCGGGATATCGCCGCCGAACTGGGTCTGGCCGCACCGCCGGCGCCGCCCGCCGCGCCCGTCCCGAAGGTGGGTGGTGCCGGGCTGCCGTCCCGGCGCCTGGAGATGCAACTGATGATGGTGTTGGGTGCGGGTTTCGGGCTGGGTGTCGCGCTGGCGGCCAGCCGGCTGTTCAGCGGGCTCGCGCCGGGTCTGACCGCGGTCGGTGCCGTGGCCGGTGGCCTGCTCGGGTTGTTGCTCACGGTGTGGGTGGTCGGTATCCGGGGTCTGCTGCACGACCGGGCGCAGCTGGACCGATGGGTCGGCCGTGTCGCCGCGGCGCTGCGGGAGGACACCGAGGCGCTGGTCGCCACCCGGGTGCTGGCCGCCGAGGTCGACTTCACCGGCCAGGCGGCGGCCGCCGACGAGCGGGCCGCCGCGGAGACGGCCCGCCAACTGGATGCCCTCGATGCCCGGCTTCGGGAGCGCGCGGTGTCCGCGGCGCGTGCCGCCTCGGCCGCCGAACGCCGATTACCGGCGCTGCACGCCGCGCTGAATGCCGTCCGCGATGATTTAATAATCAGATGAATTCGGTTACCGCTCAGTACGAATTTTCTGAATAGGTTTCTGAATCGTTCCTGTGAGTGATCGGACATTGTCCCGATTCCCCAGACCAAAGTCACCCGCGTTAACCTCTTATTAGGGACGATCGTGACCAGTCGGTTATCGGCATGTTCACGGAAACTACGCAGGAGACTTTGATGACCTCAGCGACCATTCCCGGTCTGGACACCGCACCGACGACGCATCAGGGGCTGCTGGCCTGGGTCCGCGAGGTCGCGGAGCTGACACAGCCCGACCGCGTCGTGTGGGCAGACGGTTCACAGGAGGAGTACGAGCGCCTGGCCGCTCAGCTGGTCGAGGCCGGCACCTTCCAGAAGCTGAACAACGAGAAGCAGCCGAATTCCTACCTGGCGCTCTCCGACCCGTCCGATGTGGCGCGCGTCGAATCCCGGACCTACATCTGCTCCGAGCGTGAGGTCGACGCCGGCCCCACCAACAATTGGATGGATCCGGCCGAGATGCGGCCGCTGATGACCGAGCTGTACCGCGGCGCGATGCGCGGCCGCACCCTGTGGGTGGTGCCGTTCTGCATGGGCCCGCTGGAGGCCGAGGACCCGAAGCTGGGCGTGGAGCTCACCGACTCGGAGTACGTGGTCGTCTCGATGCGCACCATGACCCGGATGGGCCAGGCGGCGCTGGACAAGATCGGTGAGGACGGCTTCTTCGTCAAGGCCCTGCACTCACTCGGCGCACCGCTCGAAGACGGCCAGCAGGACGTCCCGTGGCCGTGCAACGACACCAAATACATCACGCACTTCCCCGAGAGCCGTGAGATCTGGAGCTACGGATCCGGCTACGGCGGCAACGCGTTGCTGGGCAAGAAGTGCTACTCGCTGCGCATCGCCTCGGCGATGGCCCACGACGAGGGCTGGCTCGCCGAGCACATGCTGATCGTCAAGCTCATCTCCCCGGAGAACAAGTCCTACTTCGTGGCCGCGGCATTCCCGTCGGCCTGCGGTAAGACCAACCTCGCGATGCTGCAGCCCACCATCCCGGGCTGGCGCGCCGAGACCGTCGGCGACGACATCGCCTGGATGCGGTTCGGCAAGGACGGCCAGCTCTACGCGGTGAACCCCGAGTTCGGCTTCTTCGGTGTCGCTCCCGGCACCAACTGGGACTCCAACCCCAACGCCATGAAGACGATCGCCGCCGGCAACACCGTCTTCACCAACGTCGCCAAGACCGACGACGGTGATGTGTGGTGGGAGGGCCTGGAGGGCGAGCCCGATCACCTGATCGACTGGAAGGGTCAGGACTGGGTCCTCCGCGAGACGGAAACCAAGGCCGCTCACCCCAATTCGCGTTACTGCACCCCGATCTCGCAGTGCCCGACGCTGGCGCCCGAGTGGGACGATCCGCAGGGCGTGCCGATCTCGGCGATCCTGTTCGGCGGCCGCCGCAAGACGACGGTCCCGCTGATCACCGAGGCCCGCGACTGGCAGCACGGTGTGTTCATCGGCGCCACCCTGGGCTCCGAGCAGACCGCCGCCGCCGAGGGCAAGGTCGGCACCGTGCGCCGCGACCCGATGGCCATGCTGCCCTTCCTGGGCTACAACGTCGGTGACTACTTCCAGCACTGGATCAACATCGGCAAGCAGGCCGACGAGTCCAAGCTCCCGAAGGTGTTCTTCGTCAACTGGTTCCGCCGTGGCGACGACGGCCGCTTCCTGTGGCCCGGATTCGGCGAGAACAGCCGCGTGCTGAAGTGGGCCGTGGAGCGCATCGAGCACCAGGCCGACGGGAAGAGCACCCCGATCGGCATCGTCCCCACCGCCGCCGATCTCGATCTGTCCGGGCTCGATGTGGACCCGGCCGATGTCGACGAGGCGCTGGCCGTGAACGCCGATGAATGGCGTGCCGAGCTGCCGCTGATCGAGGAGTGGTTCGAGTTCGTCGGTGAGAAGCTGCCGACCGGCATCAAGGACGAGTTCGACGCGCTGAAGACGCGTCTCGCCGAATCCGACTGAGCCCCACCAGCAGTCACGAATGGCCCCGAAATCACCTGATTTCGGGGCCATTCGTGTCTGCTCGCCACCCAGCCAGCAGGGCCCCGGCTCCGAATAACAGGTAAACGGCTGACGGGAGCTATCGGACATGTTGCGCAGGGTGCTCGACGAGGTGCTCGACCGGACGATCGCCCCCGGCTACACCCGCCTGGGCCTGGCGGTGCGGCAACGGTTCTGGTCCCCATTGGATCCGGACGCGCTGGCCGGGTCCACCGTCATGGTGACCGGTGCCAATTCCGGTATCGGCAAGGCCATCGCCGCCGGAGTAGCGGAGCTGGGCGGCACCGTGCTGTTGACGGTGCGCGACCCGGCCCGCGGCGAATCTGCCCGCACGGACATCCTCGAAGCCGCCCCCGGCGCGGACGTGCAGATCGAACGGTGCGATGTGTCGGATCTGGCGGGGGTGCGCGCCTTCGCGGCCGACCTGGTGTCCCGGGTGCCGAGGCTCGACGCGGTGATCCACAACGCCGGTGTCATGCCGCCGCAGCGTTCCAGAACCGAAGAGGGCCATGAGCTTTCGCTGGCCACCCACGTGCTGGGGCCGCTGTTGCTCACCGAACTCCTGCTGTCGGCGCTGGTGGAATCCCCGGACCCGCGGGTGGTCCTGATGTCCTCGGGTGGTATGTACACCCAGAAACTCCCGGTCGATGACATCGAATACCGGACCGGCAAGTACCGCCCCGCGGTCGCCTACGCGCGCAGCAAGCGGATCCAGGTCGCGCTGACACCGCTGCTGGCCCACCGGTGGGCCGCCCAGTCGGTCATGGTCGCCGCGATGCATCCGGGCTGGGCCGATACCCCCGGAGTGGCCACCTCGCTGCCCGCCTTCCGCACGGTGACCCGCCCGGTGCTGCGCACTGCGGAGCAGGCTGCCGACACCGCTGTCTGGCTGACGGCGAGTTCACCGACTCCGCCGTCGGGTGAGTTCTGGCACGACCGCGCGGTCCGTCCCACCCACTACCTGCCGACCACGCACTACAGCGACGCGGAGCTGCAACGGGTGTGGAAATACTGCCTCGCCGCGGCCGGACTGGCCTGATTCAGAGTTTGGCGAGTTCGCGCTGAAGTCCCTCGACGCCCTTGTCCATGAGATTGGCGACCGGAATGCGCAGCAGCGGCTCGCCGAATCGCAGCAGACCCTGGAACGCGAACTCGATACGGTAGGTGACCTTCGAGCCGCTGTCGTGCGGGGTGACGGTGATCGTGTCATGCGCGACCAGCGAATCATTTTGTCCGCGTAGCTGAATGGACCGCCCCGGCGTCACACCGATCACCTCGTATTCGAGGTCGCTGGTGCGCCCCGCGAACCGGGAGGTGTTGGCGTAGCGGGTGCCGACGCCGCCGTCCCCGTCGATGCGGGTGGTGCGTACTGTCCCGGGCTCCCACTGTTCGGTGGTGGTGAAATCCGACAGGTAGCCGAACACCACCTCCGGGGCCACCGCGGTGGTGACCTCACGTTCCATCTCGATCATCTGCTCTCCTCTTTGATGAGCTGCCGGGCATCCTCGCCCGAATCGTCGAAGGCCCTGCCGCGTTCCTCGGCTTTGTCGCTGCCGGAGAACAGGCCGGATTCGTTGGTGGCCGTGACTTTCTCGGTGTGCGGGCGGGGTGCCACGACCTCACCCGATGCCGGCTCGAACCGCCAGCGCGGGAGCGCGCCGCTCTGACTGCGTTGCAGCCACAGCACCATGCCCTCACGGACCGCGCACTGCAGGTCCCACAGTGCGCCGGCGTTGGGTGCGCTGACGGTGATCCGGACCCGCACGGTGCCGTTGACCGCGTCGACGACCTGCAGGACTCCGGAACGGCCGTCCCACAACTCATTTCGTTTCAACAGCCGGTCCAGCTCCGCGCGCATGGCTTCCAGGGGCACGGTGAAGTCGACGTCGATCATCACGGTGCCGAGTATCTCGGTCGCGCTGCGGGTCCAGTTCTGGAAGGGCGTGGTGGTGAAGTAGGTGCACGGCAGCACCAGTCGGCGTTCGTCCCAGACCTGCACCACCACGTAGGTCAGGGTGATCTCCTCGATGCGGCCCCATTCCTTCTCCAGCACCACGACATCGCCGACCCGGATCGCATCGGTGAACGCGATCTGCAAGCCGGCGAACACCGAACCGAGCGAGGTCTGCGCGGCCAGGCCCGCCACCACCGAGAGCACACCGGCGGAGGCGAACAGCGTCTTGCCGATATCGGCGAAGGACGGGAAGGTCATCAGTGCCGCGGCCATCCCGAGCAGCACCACGACTGCCATGGCGAGCCGACGCAGCACCGTCAACTGGGTACGGACCTTGCGGCGTTGCAGATCGGCGTCGGTGAGCCCGGTGTCACCGCCGCCGAAGCGGGCGATCATCCGGCGCTCCACGACCACGACCAGCTTGGCGATCAGCCAGGTGACGGTGGCGATGGTCAGGATCCGCAGGCTGTGGTCCACCCAGGGCCGCCAGCTGTCCTGGGGGTTGGACGTGCGTTGCAGTGCCACCGAGGCGGCGATGACCATCAGGCCGGCACGCACCGGCCGGCGGGTGAGCAGCGCGATATCGGTCAGCCATTGGCTGCGCCGACCTGCGCGCTGGAGCACCCAGGACACCGCGACGCCCAAGAAATAGGCGATGGTGACGGCGCCGGTCACCCAGGTCAGGGTGACGGCGAGGTTTGTTGCGGAAACGAGTTCGAACTCCTCAGGCATGGCTGCTTTCGGGTCGGGATCAGGTTGGCCCGTGCGTCCTTGCACACCCGGCTTGGCTACCCGCCCTGTCGGCACATCAACCCCGGCCCGCGGAGACTCCGATCACGCGGGCCGCAGCAGTGCCCGGACGGCCTTGGCGCGCTCGAGCAGCCTGCTGTGGGCGTGCACGTTCTTGTAGTGCAGCACCACGGTGATGCGCCTGGTCCCGGGAGCGCACGGCAGGGTGGCGTGATAGGACCGGTAGCCCCAGAAAAGGTAGGCGTTTCCGGGCGTCATCGACACGATCTCGGTGTCCAGGCCCCAGCGCAGCCGGCGCAGGAACCGGCGGCGGTACGCATCGCTCTGCGCGATGGCCTTCTCCGCGACATTGATCAGCACCGACCTGCGATAGCCCCGGCGATTGGGGCACAACACGAGTTCTCCGGACTGGCCGGCTGTGGCCTCGGGAACGAGGACGGGAAGCACGACGGTCAGCACGGACGCGTCGTAGTGCAGCCACAGCGGCCGGTCCTGCGGATCGGGACCGTCGATGATCCGGACGGCGCAGTCGAACTCCCGGTCATCGTCGTCGCCACCGGGATAGGCCAACCGGGCGACAGACTCTGCGAGATGCCGCAGGCCGGCGTCGGCGGTGAGCTCCTGCAGGAAAGGCAGCCCGGCCGCTTCCACGCCCTCGATCATCATCTCGTGCTGACCTCCGACCATGTCGGCGGCGAAGCCACGCACCTGTTCGAGCCATCCGGCACTGACGGCGGACGGCAGACAGGCCGAGCCCGCCAGGTCTATCTCGGCGACCACATCGGGCGCGGTGGCGGCGAATCCGGTGTGCGTCGCTCCGCAGTGTGTCGTGGCGTCCTCGCGCTCGCGGACATCGACGTCCATTGCCGCCCCCTTTCTTGCTGGGATCAGGAGCGACTCGTGATGCTCTGTATTTCGCCAGTGATGGTAAAGCTAACCTTATAGATCGGTAGCTAAGTAATATCAGCTGCTTAATTGTCTGTGAAGGTCTTGGACAGCAATCGATTGATGAGTTGCCAAAATCACATCGTGACGTCGGGGAGGCCCGTCCAGGCCGGCACCGGGCGTCGGCAATCTTGACGGATGTCAAGTTTTTGGTGGCTTGGCTGCCGGGGCGCGGTGGCGGCATCGTAAAGTCGCCTCATGCAGATCCGTGAAACGGCCGTCGCCGCGCCCGACAAGCCCGCCGTCATCCTGTACCCCACCGGCACGGTGGTGACGTTCGGCGAGATGGAAGCCCGCGCCAATCAGCTGGCGCACTACTTCCGCGAACACGGGCTGGTCGAAGGCGACGCGGTCGCGATTCTGATCGAGAACAACGAGCACATGCACACCGTCATGTGGGCCGCGCGTCGCAGCGGGCTGTACTACGTGCCGATCAACACCCATCTCACCGCGGCTGAGGCGGCCTACATCGTCGACAACAGCGCGGCCAAGGCCATCGTCGGCTCGGAGGCGCTGCGCCCGGTACTGGAGGGGCTGGCCGAGCACCTGCCCAACGGACTTCCCCCGGTTCTGCTGACCACGGGAGACCTCGACGGGTGGGCGAAATACCCGGATGCGGTCGCCGATCTGCCGACCACTCCCATCGAGGACGAGTGGGACGGCGACCTGCTCCAGTACTCGTCGGGCACCACGGGCCGCCCCAAGGGCATCAAGCGCGATCTGCCCCACCTGCCGCCCTCGGAGACGCCGGGTCTGATGGCCGCACTGGTGTCGTTCTGGATGAACCCCGAGGCCGTATACCTGAGCCCGGCGCCGCTCTATCACACCGCGCCCTCGGTGTGGTCGATGCAGGCGCAGGCCGGCGGCATCACCACGGTGGTGCTGGAGAAGTTCGATGCCGAAGGCGCGTTGGACGCCATCGGAAAGTACGGCGTCACACACGGCCAATTCGTCCCGGTGATGTTCACCCGCATGCTGAAACTGCCTGAGCAGGTGCGCAAATCGTATGACGTGTCGAGCCTGCAGCGGGTGATGCACGCGGCGGCTCCGTGTCCGGTGGAGATCAAGAAGCAGATGATCGACTGGTGGGGTCCGATCGTCGACGAGTACTACGCCTCCTCGGAAGCCATCGGTGCCACCCTGATCAGCGCTGACGAGTGGCTGGCGCACCCCGGCTCGGTCGGCAAGGCGATGACCGGTGTGGTGCACATCCTCGACGAGGACGGTAACGAGGTGCCCGCGGGGCAGCACGGCGAGATCTTCTTCGAGGGCGGCGCCGATTTCGAATACCTCAACGACACCGCGAAAACGGCGTCCTCGCGGGACTCGCACGGCTGGAAGACGGTGGGCGACATCGGGTATCTCGATGAAGACGGCTACCTGTACCTGACCGACCGGCGCCACCACATGATCATCTCCGGCGGGGTGAACATCTACCCCCAGGAAGCCGAGAACATGCTCGTCATCCATCCGAAGGTGATGGACGCCGCGGTGTTCGGCATTCCCGACGACGAGATGGGCCAGACCGTCAAGGGTGTCGTGCAGACCGTCGACCCCGCCGACGCCACCCCCGAGTTCGCCGACGAACTGCTGACCTGGCTGCGGGATCAGCTGTCGCACTACAAGTGCCCGCGCTCGATCTCCTTCGAAGCCCAGTTGCCGCGCACCGACACCGGCAAGCTGTACAAGCAGGAGTTGATCACACGGTACTCGTGATGACGGCGGCCCCATGACGGTGCTGGAGCTGCCCGCCGGAATACGCGTCGCCGTCGAGAAGCCGGACGACGACGCGACTTTCACGCTGACCGAAGCGGATTCGGCCGACCGGCGGGTCGTCACGGTCGCATCGGTGGATGACGCGCTCGCCGATCTGACCCAGCGCTGCGGGCGGTGGCCGCAGGCCGCGGCGGTATGCGATGACGTGCTGCGCGCCCATCAGCCGACCGCCCCGGCGTTCGGGGGTCTGATCACCGAATCGCTGGCGTACTCGACGCTGCAGTCCGGAGCCGAATTCGCCCGCTGGCTCGACGAACGCGGGCCCGTGCAGCTACCGGTGGTGCCGGATCCGGTGCAGGCCGAACGCCGCGGCGACACCCTGTCGATCCGCTTCAACCGGACACGGCGGCACAACGCCTTCACCACCGATGCCCGCGCCGCCCTGCTGGAGGCTCTCGAGGTGGCCCGGCTGGACGATTCGGTGACCGAGGTGGTGCTGGCCGGCAACGGTCCGTCCTTCTGCAGCGGTGGTGACCTCGCCGAGTTCGGCACGTTCGCCGACCCGGCCAGCGCGCACCTGGCGCGCACCCGGCACAGCCCGGCCCTGGCGCTGGCCGAACTGACCGAACGTCTGGGCCCGGCCTGCCGGGCCGAGGTGCACGGCCAGGTGTTGGGCAGTGGGCTGGAGATGGCCGCCTATTGCGGGCACATCCGGTGCCACCCCGACGCCACCATCGGTCTGCCCGAGCTCGCGCTGGGTCTGATCCCCGGCGCCGGTGGCACCGTCAGCATCACCCGGCGCATCGGGCGCTGGCGCACCGCGTATCTGGTGCTCTCCGGTGTGACCATCGACGCGGCGACCGCGCTGGCCTGGGGGCTGGTCGACGAGATCAGCGCTGACGTGCCGGCCGGATCACCAGCTCGTTGACGTCCACCTCTGCGGGTTCGTCGATCGCGTAGGCGATGGCCCTGGCGATGGCGTCCGGCGGAATCGAGTCGGCCCGGTACGTCTGCATCGCCGCTGCCGCCGTCGGATCGGTGATCGATTCGGCCAGTTCGGATTCCACCACCCCGGGGGAGACGGTGGTGACCCGGATGGACGGGTCGAGCTCCTGTCGCAGACCCTCGGTGATCGCCCAGGCGGCGTGTTTGGTGCCGCAGTAGACCGCCGCGGTGGGCACCACCTCATGAGCGCCGACCGAGGCCACCGTGACGAAATGCCCGTGGCCTTGCCGCTGGAACTGCGGCAGCGCCGCGGCGATGCCGTTGAGCAGACCGCGCACGTTGACGTCGATCATGGCGTCCCATTCGTCCACCAGCAGCGCGTCGAGCCGGGACAGCGGCATCACGCCGGCGTTGTTGACGATGACGTCGATGCGGCCGTAAGCGGCGACCGCCCACTCGACGAACGACGCGACATCGGCGCGGTCGGTGACATCGAGGCGGCGCACCGCAATGTTGTCACCCGCCAGTTCGGCGAGGCGGTCTTCGCGGCGGGCACCGGCGAGCACCTGGTGGCCCCGGGCGGCGAGCCTGCGGGCCACCGCCGCGCCGATACCGCTGGTGGCTCCGGTGACGAGGACGATCTTGTTATCTGTCATGACCCCAGCGTCGGACGGCACCGGACGGTCAGCCAGGACGCGGTGTGCCTGGGTGCAGCGCACCCAGGCAGCGCGGTGCCGATGCGTCCTACTGTGGCGGTATGTCGGATCTGGGGGACTACCTACGCAGCAGGCGCGCACTGGTCAGCCCGGGTGATGTGGGTCTGGTCAGCGTCGGGCACCGCCGGGTGGCGGGGCTGCGACGCGAGGAGGTGGCGCTGTTGGCCGGCGTCAGCGTGGACTACTACGTCCGGCTGGAGCAGGGCCGGGAACGGTCCCCGTCGGCACAGGTGCTCGATGCGCTCGGGGCGGCGCTGCGACTCGACGACGACGGCCGCCAGCACCTGTTCCGGGTGGCGGGGCTGGCGCCGCGGCCGCATACCGTCGTCGTCCCGGATCGCGTCGACCCCGCACTGATGCGCCTGATGGACGCCTGGCCGGACAATCCGGCACTGGTCTACAACCGGGCCTATGACGTGCTGGCCACCAACGCGATAGCCGATGCCCTGTTCGGTGATTTCGGCTCGCACGGCAACCTGCTGTCGCTGGTGTTCACCGAGGCCCGGGCCCGGGAGTTCTATGTGGACTGGCCCTCGATCGCGGCGAATTCCGTCGCGGGTTTCCGCCGCAACTACGCCGAAGCCCCGGGTGACCCGCGGGTGGCGGACGTCCTGGCCGACCTGCTGGCTGCCGCCACCGACTTCGCCGATCTGTGGGCCAGACACGATGCCCGCGGAAAAACGCTGTCCAACAAGTCGTTTCAGCATCCGACGGTGGGACGGCTGACCTTGCAGATGCAGACGTTCGCGGTGCGTTCGGCGCCGGGCCAGGAGCTGGTGGTCTACCAGGCCGAACCGGGGTCCTCGAGTGCGGACGCGGTGGCACTGCTCGGCAGTCTGGCGGCGACCGCCGACAGGTGAACACACATACATGTGCGCACGTGCGCACATGTATGTCATGCTTGACGAGTGAGCAGCACCGCCGTCCTCGGCAACCCGGTGTTCCGGCGACTCTTCGCGGCGCAGATCGTGGCGCTCGGTGGCACCGGCCTGCTGACGGTCGCGCTCAGCCTGCTGGCCTACGACCTGGCCGGACCCACCGCCGGAGCGGTGCTCGGCACGGTGCTGGCGATCAAGATGCTGGCCTACGTCTTCGTCGCACCGATCATGGCGACGGTGACGAATCGCCTGCCGCGCAGAGCCGTTCTCATCGGGGCGGACCTGACCCGGGCCACGGTCGCCCTGATGTTGCCGTTCGTCGGGCAGATCTGGCAGATCTTCGCGCTGGTGTTCGTCCTGCAGGCAGCGTCGGCGACATTCACACCCGCCTTCCAGGCGGTGATCCCCGCGATACTCACCGACGAGCGGGCCTACACCCGGGGATTGTCGCTGTCCCGGTTGGCATATGACCTGGAGGCGATGGTCAGCCCGATCCTGGCGGCCGCACTGCTGGCGGTGCTGACCTACAACAGCCTGTTCGTTGGAACCGTCGCCGGATTCCTGCTCTCGGCGGCGCTGGTGCGGCGCGCGGCGGTGCCCGACATCGACCCCGACCGCACACCGTGGCGGCGGCGATTGTTGTCGGGCGCGCGAAACATGCTGAACCATCGTGAATTACGCGCGCTGGTCGCCATGAATCTCGCGGTCGCCGCGGCCACCGCGCTGGTCATGGTCAACACCGTGGTGTACGTCCGCGACATGCTCGGCGGCAGCGAGGCCGATGTCGCGATGATGCTGGCCGCCTACGGCGCGGGGTCGATGGTGGTGGCACTGTCGGTGCCGAGGCTGCTCACCGTGGTCACCGACCGCACCGTCATGCTGAGCGGAGCGGGTGTCGCCGCGTCCGGTCTGCTGGTGGCCGCGACGGTGCTCGTGGCCGCCACCCCGACGTGGCCGGTGCTGGCGTCGACGTGGGCTCTGCTGGGCGCAGCGACATCCATGGTCAACACCCCGGCGGGACGCCTGCTGCGCCGGGCGAGCACCGAGACGAACCGGACCGCCCTGTTCACCGCGCAGTTCTCGATGTCACACGCCGGGTTCCTGCTGACCTATCCGATCGCCGGCTGGGTGGGCGCGGCCGTCAATCAAGGGCTCGCCGCCGCGATTCTCGCTATCCTCGGTTCATTCGCGGCGCTCGCTGCGGCGTGGATCATGACGCGCGGGAGGGGTGAGGCAGATGGGCGGGACATCGCCCGAGAAACCCCGAGCCGAGCCGTCGCCGAGTCTCGTCCATGATGCGTCCCCGGACCGCGACCGCCTCGACGCCGCCAGCGAAACCTTCCGGATGCTGGCCGACCCGACCCGTCTGCACCTGCTCTGGCTGCTGACCCAGGGCGAAGCCGATGTGAGTGCGCTGGCCGAGGTCACCGGCGGTTCCCGCACGTCTGTCAGTCAGCACCTGGCCAAACTCCGGTTTGCCCGGTTGGTGGACACCCGCAAGGACGGGCGACGGGTGTTCTACCGACTGCGTGACGGGCACCTGGGCAGGTTGGTGCAGGAGGGCCTCAACCATGCCGATCACCGGGTGACCGGCGAGCCACCGCACGCCTGAAACTAGAGTCCGAGCCGTGACTGGAAACGGCGGGCCCTATTTCGACGACCTGCAGGTCGGGCAGGTGTTCGACACCGCGCCGTCGATGACCCTGACCTCCGGCGCGGCGGCCACGCACCAGAGCATTCTGGGCGACCGTCTCCGGCTGGCACTGGATGCCCGCCTGGCTGCGGCGGTCACCGGCAGCGGCGGACCGCTGGCACATCCCGCGTTGGTCTGCGATGTGGCGATCGGTCAGTCGACGCTGGTGACCCAGCGCGTCAAGGCCAACCTGTTCTACCGCGGGCTGCAGTTCCACCGCTTCCCGGCCATCGGTGACACCTTGAGCACCCGGACCGAGGTGGTCGCACTGCGGCAGAACTCGGCAAAACCGGGGCGGGCCGCGACCGGCCTGGCCGCGCTGCGGATGACCACGGCGGATCAGGACGGACGGTCGGTCCTGGACTTCTACCGCTGCGCCATGCTCCCGTTGTCCGGCGATGATGTGCGGACCGGACATGCCGATGACCTCGACGCCGTCGGCGCCGATCGCCAGAGCCCACCGGACCCGACGGCGGACTGGAACGCGGAGGCGTTCAACGGCACCGGGTTCGATCACTCCCTGGTCGGTACCGTCCTGCACAGCACCGCCGATGTCGTCACCAGCGCACCGGAGTTGGCCAGACTGTCACTGAACATCGCTGCCACCCATCATGATTGGCGTGTCGGCGGGCAGCGGTTGGTGTACGGCGGGCACACCATCGGGCTGGCGCTGGCCCAGGCGGTCCGGTTGCTGCCGAACCTGGCGACCGTGCTGGGCTGGGAATCCTGCGATCACACCGGGCCCGTGCACGAGAACGACACCCTGCACAGCGAACTGCACATCGAGGCCGCCACGCCCGCCCCGGCGGGCACGCGGCTACGGCTGCGCTCACTGGTCCACGCCGTAGGGGAGGGCCGGGGTCAGGTGCTGGACTGGCGCTTCACCGCTTTGCATTTCTGATATGGGGCAAGTCTGATACGAGGCAAGATGGCGGGTGTGAGCACCGTCGGCGTCCCGGAAGCGCTGAGTGCGCGCGCCCAGGAGGTGGCGGACGCGTTCACTACGCACGCCGGCCCCCCGGTCGACGCCGCCGGGTTGCTCACCGGGCGGGCAGCGCTGCTGGGACTGACCGCCAAAGGGCAGACCTCGGCCGGCGGGGCGTCCCGCATCCTGCGCGGTGCCGACACGTGGTGCGCGTTCACGTTGTCCCGCCCCGACGACATCGCCGCGGTACCCGCACTGATCGAGGTCGACGAGGTAGGCGCCGACCCGTGGCCGCAGCTGCAGCGCTGGGTGTCCACCCGCGCCGCGGCAGCCGCCGTGGACCGGGCCCGGCTGCTGGGCCTGCCGGCGGCCGTCCTCGGCGAGGCGGCACCCCGCCCGCCGGTCACCCTGCCGCACGGACCCCGGGCACAGCGTTCCGGCCGGCTGCTGGTCGTCGACATGTCATCGATGTGGGCGGGCCCGTTGTGCGGGCAGCTGCTCGGTGGCGCGGATGCCACCGTGATCAAGGCCGAGAGCCGCCGCCGTCCCGATGGCACCAGAGCGGGGTCTGCCGCCTTCTACGACTGGATGAACCGCGGAAAGCTCTCCTATGCCATCGAATTCGATGACCACGCGGCGATGCAGCGGCTGTTGGCGGCGGCCGATGTCGTGATCGAGGGGTCGCGGCCCGCCGCGCTGATCCGCCGTGGCCTCGGGCCGGGCGACATCGCACCACGGGCCGGGCGGATCTGGTTGCGTATCAGTGGATACGGCTCCGACGGTGACAGCGGCACCCGGGTCGCCTTCGGCGACGACGCGGCAGTGGCCGGTGGACTGGTCGGCGCGGGTTCCGACGGACCGGTCTTCGTCGGCGACGCGATCGCGGATCCGCTGACCGGTCTGCATGCCGCGGCCGCCGTGGCCGAAGCGTTGACGCGGGGCGGTGGTGAACTGGTGGAGGTGTCGATGTCGGCGACCGCCGCCGGCTACGCCGGGTTTGTCGGCGGGCCCGTCCGGGAACCCGTCGAACCGGCAACAGGCGCGTCGGCACCCGCGCTGGGCGCCGACGATGCTGCGGTGCAGGCACTGCTGGACGAAAGGCATTCCGTGTCATGTTGATCCAACGAGCAGCGCTGCTCGACGGACGGGTGGTCGACCTCCGCGTCGGTGCGCAAATCACCGAGATGGCCTCCGAACTCCCCGCGCACCCCGATGAGCAGGTGATCGACGCGGCCGGCGGTGCGGTCATCCCCGGGTTGCACGATCACCATGTGCACGTGCATTCGGCTGCGGCGGCGGCCGATTCGGTCCGGGTCGGCACCACCGAGGTGAACGACCGTGACGACCTGGCCCGGATTCTGGCCGACGCACAACCGGGAGAGGACGGCTGGATCCGCGCGGTCGGCTACCACGAAGCGGTGGCCGGCCCGCTGGATCGGGCCCGGCTGGATACCCTCGCCCCGCCGGTTCCGGTACGGATTCAGCACCGCAGCGGGATCCTGTGGACCTTGAACTCGGAGGGCCTGGCCGCAGTCGGCCTGGCCGACCACCCCGATGGCCGGTTGCGCAGCGCCGACCGCACCTGGTCGGATGCGCTGCAGCGCCGCGACACCGCGATCGACGACCTGAGTCACCGACTATCCGCCTACGGGATCACCGGAATCACCGATGCCACACCGGATCTCGACATCGGCGACATCGTCAAGTTGGACGAGGTGCACCGGCACGGTGGAATGCGTCAGCGGCTACACCATCTGGCGCCGGGAAAACGCATCCTGCATGACGACAATCTGAACCTCGACGAGCTCACCGATTGGGTCATCCGCCGCCATCGTGACGACGCTCCGGTCGCCGTGCACTGTGTCACCGCGGCGCAACTGGTCATCACCATCGCTGCGTTGCGCGCCGCGGGCAGTCATCCGGACGATCGCATCGAGCACGCCGCGGTGGTGCCCGACGACTGCCTCGCCGACCTCGTCGACCTGGGTGTCACGGTGATCACCCAACCCAATTTCGTGGCCGAGCGCGGTGACCAGTACCTCACGGACGTCCCGGCCGACGAGCACCATCAGCTGTGGCGGCTCGCGTCGCTGCTGGATGCCGGGGTGCGGGTGGCGTTGTCGACCGACATGCCCTTCGGTGACGGCGACCCATGGGCCGCCATGCGCGCCGCGGTGCACCGTCGCACACCGGACGGCGCACTATTGGGTGCGGCCGAACGCGTCGGTGCCCGCACCGCCCTGGAACTGTTCCTGGGCACGGCGACCGCGCCGACGGCGCCGCGCAGCGTGACGCCCGGCCAGCCGGGCGATCTGTGCGTGCTCGACGTGCCGCCGGCGAAGCTTCTCCACGACCTGGACGGCAGCGCCGTCGTGGCCACGTTGATCGACGGGGAGATCACCTATCGCAGGTGAACGTCAGTCCGGTGGTTCCGTGCCCGGTTCGGGCTTGTGCACATCCGGTGTCTGCTCATCGACATCGGACTCGTCCACCTTGGGCCGGGAGCCGTCACCTGAATCGTCGTCATCGACGTACACACCTTTACCGCGAGGCATCGGCTCCCTTTCTGCAGTTGTGACACATTCCGGAGTCGGCTACCCACAACGCTTATCCGGAAAACCGAGCGGACTCCGTTCCGCGGCTGATCCGGATAACAATCCGGTCACAGTGCAGATCACGATCAATTAAACGTTTGCCGGTTGACATAAGAAAATGCCGCAAATTGTCAGAGGGCGAGACGGTTTTCGACGCGATTGCGACCGAAGTCACGTCCGGATGATGTAACACCGGCGCCTACCGTCCGACGTTTGATCTACGGTCCGGCGGGGCACCAACAAGGCACGCGTACCGTTGTTTTCGGGTCTGGGACCGTAAGCCTGGGATGTCTAGCACGAGGCATACAGAAGATCAGAACACGAAGGACACCAATCAATCATGAAGCTGAAGAACACACGCATGCGCCGGGTCTCCGCGGGCTGTCTGCTCGGTGCTGCCACCGTCGCGCTGGTAGCTGCGCCGACCGCCTCGGCCGCTCCGAATTGCAACCCCGACGCCGTGGCCGGCACCGTCAGCTCGGTGACCGGCGCCGCCAGTGCCTACCTGAATGCCCATCCGGGCGCCAATCAGGTGGTGCAGGCGGCCCGCACGCAGCCGCGCGCCGAGGCCTCGGCCAATATCCGGGCCTATTTCACGGCGAACTCGCAGGAGTACTACGAGCTGCGCGGCATCCTGGCACCGATCGGGGACACCCAGCGGCAGTGCAACGTCACGCTGCTGTCGCCCGAATTGGCATCGGCCTATTCGGAGTTCATGGCCGGCTAGCAGAACCGGGGCTCCCGTCATCCGCCTAGGCGGGTGACGGGACCGGCTCGCCGGTGAATGCCCGCCGTAGCGTGGCGCACTGGCTGTCGAAGAAGTCCCGCGACACCGCGGTTTTCGGCGCGATGCCGTCAAAGCCGTGAAACGCCCCCTGCACCACCTCGACATCGCACGACACGCCCGCCTCGCGCAGGCGCTCGGCATAGGCGAGGTCCTCGTCGTGGAACAGATCGAGGGTGCCGACACCGACCCATGCCGGAGGTAGCCCACTGAGGTCCTGTCGCCGGGCGGGCACCGCCACCTCGGGGTCGGCGCCGCCCAGATATGCGGACCAGGCCAGGCGATTGCTCTCATGTGTCCACAGCCGGTGCCCCGGATCGTCGAACTGCGCGCCGACCGACCGGTCATCGAGCATCGGGTACACCAGCAGTTGCGCCACCAGCGACACCTCCCCGCGGTCGCGGGCCAGCAAGGCCAGCGCGGCGGCAAGTCCGCCTCCGGCGCTGGCACCGCCGATCGCCACCCGCCCCGAATCGACAGCGGGCAGTCCGGCCAGCCAGGTCAGGGCCGCGTAGCAGTCCTCCAGGCCGGCCGGATACGGATTCTGCGGCGCCAGCCGGTAGTCCACCGAGGCCACCGTCACGCCGAGCGCGGACGCGAAGCGGCGGCACAGCACGTCGTCCTGGGCGGCGCTACCGATCACGTAACCGCCGCCGTGGATCCACAGCAGGGCCGGGCCGGGCGCTGCCACTCCGGCCGGCCGGTACAACCGGACCCCGACACCGGAGGCCAAGGTGAGTACCTCGACCCCGGGCGGGACACGACGGTCGGCCAGCACGGTCATCCGCTGCAACAGACCGAGATTCTTCGGAGTGACGATCTTGCGAGGCAGGACGCGCGCGAAGCGGGTCAGCTCCCGATGGAAGGCGGCGGTTGTCGACACCCCGACAGTATTGCTTACCGGGCGGCGTCCGGATCGGGATCGCGGCTGACGCGCACCCGGCGCGCGACCTCGAGCACCTGCTCGACGGTGGCACCCACGGCACCGGGATCCTTTGCCGCATCGTCATAGTGACGCAACCGCAACGCATCCGGCCACCACGGATGGTTGACGAAGGCGGGGTCCACTGCCGCCCCTCCCTGATGCTGCAGCGACCGTTCCGAGATGGCGCTGAGCCGATAGCCGGGGACGGTCGCCGCCAGGTAACGCTTCGCGGCCACATGAGCCCCCGCCAGCCAGCCCACCCGCTGCCCGTACCGGGGCGTCAGCCACTCTCGCGCCAGCAGGTCATGCGCCGGGCCGGCGGGCATCAGCGGGCTGTGTGCGATGTCGTGCAGGGCGGCGGCCAGCACCAGTTCGTCATCGGCCCCGTCCTCCATCGCGCGGGCCGCGGACTGCAGCGCATGGTCCAGTTCGTCGACGGCGACCTCATCCCACACCCCGCGCAGCGACAGCAGGACATCGGCAAGGTCGGTGTGCTCGGGCATGGTTTCAGGTATAGGCACAGTCGCCGCGTCCCCGCACCCCTCGTGGCCGACTGTTCACCGAATGTTGGTCTCCCGGCGGCTATTTGAGCAGGGGATCACGGGGCAGGCCGAGGATCCGCTCCGCGATGGTGTTGCGGGTGATCTCCGACGTCCCGCCGGCGATCGTCATGGCGCGGTTGCCCAGGTATGCCCGGGTCAGTCCGTCGTTCTGTCCGGTGACCGCCGAGACGCCGGCCAGCGCCATGCCGAGTTCGGTGAGTCGCTGCGATTGTTCGGCCACCAACAGTTTGGTCACGTTGCCCTCGGGCCCCGGCTCGGCGCCGGCGATGGCCCGGCTGACCCGGCGCAGGTTGAGCATGGGCAGGGTCAGGGTTTCGGCGATCACCCGGCCCGTCTCGTGCACATGGCCGGCGGCCACCGCGGGCGGCGCCTGGTCCAGCAGCGCCACGACATCGGCGGTGCTGAACCCGGTTGGCGCACCCGATCCACCGCCGATCGAGATGCGCTCGTTGCCCAGCGTGGCGCGGGCGACCAGCCAACCCTTGTTCACATCGCCGACCACATCGGCGTCGGGAACGAAGACGTCATCGAAGAACACCTCGTTGAAGTGGGCGTCACCGGTGATGCCGCGCAGTGGATTGACCCGCACGCCAGGGGCTTTCATGTCAATGGCCATCATCGTCACGCCGGCGTGCTTGGGTGCCTCGGGATCGGTGCGCACGGTGGCCAGGCCCCACTGGCAGTGCTGGGCCAGACTGGTCCACACCTTCTGGCCGGTCACCGTCCAACCGCCGTCGACGCGCTTGGCCGACGTCCGCACCGCGGCCGCATCCGAACCGGCCTCGGGTTCGGAGAACAACTGGCACCACATCGACTGCCCGCGCAGCACCGGCTCCACCCAACGTTCACGCTGATCGTCGGTACCGGCCTGCGCGATGGTCAGGGTCACCCACCCGGTGATACCCATGTCGGGAATGGCGACATCGCGGAACTCCTCCTCGATGACCAGTTGCTCCAGCACATCGGCGCCCCGCCCCCACGGCTGCGGCCAGTGCGCCACCAGATAGCCGGAGTTGACCAGGAAGTCACGCTGCTCGGCCTCGGGCAGCGAGCGGACCTTGGCGGCCGCCTCCGCGGCGGCTGCCCGGAACTGTTCGGCCTCCGGGGGCACGCTGAACGCCACGCTGTGGGTCTGCCCGGCGCGCTGTGCGTCGACCAGATCGGTCAGCGGGTCGGCACCGTCGGTCAGCAGCGCGGACAGGCTGCGCGCCCGGCGCAGGTACAGATGGGCGTCGTGTTCCCAGGTGAACCCGATACCGCCGTGCAGCTGAATGTTGTTCTGCGCGTTGAAGACCTGAGCGCGAATTGCGTGAGCCGCGGCGATCGCTGCCGGCAGCCAGGCCGCATCCAGGTCGTCGGCCCGGGCGGCGGCCCAGGTGGCCGCGGTGGTCTGCTCGGCGGCGACGAGCATGTTCGCGGCATGGTGTTTGACGGCCTGGAAGGTACCGATGGTACGGCCGAACTGCTCACGGACCTTGGCGTACTCGACAGCCATGTCCAGGGTGGCCCAGCTGATACCGACGGACTCCGCGGCGGCCAGGATGCGGAACACGGTGCGGGCGTGGCGGGCCGCGCCGCGCAGCACCCGGTCGGCGGAGATCGCGGCGCCCCGCATCGCCACCGACCCGACCGAGCGGGTGGTGTCCAGCGATGGCAGTGCGGTGACGGTGATTCCGTCGGCGGCCGCCTCGACCACCACCAGGTCCTCGCCGGCCGCGAGCACCAGCACATCGGCATCCGGGGCACCGAGGACCGCGGGCCACTGGGCGGTGGCGGTCAGATCGGACTCCATGTTCACCTGCCCGTTGAGACCGAGGGCCGCGACGGTGCTGCCGTCGGCCAGGCCCGGGAGAAGCTGGGCCCGCACGGAATCGGGGGCGCACCGGTCGATCACCAGGGCCGCGGCCACGGTCGGCAGGAACGGGCCCGGGGTGAGCTCGCGGCCGGTGATCTCGGCGATGATCGCCAACTCGGCGAGCCCGAAGCCCGATCCGCCGAACTCTTCGGCCAATGCCAACCCGTTCCAGCCCAGTTCTGCTCCTGCGGACCAGATTTCGCGCGGATAGCTGCCGGGTTGATCGAGGGTGGCGCGGGCGGCGGCGCGGCTGCCGGAGCGTTGGAGCCGCCCGATGGCCGCGGCGGCGAGATCCTGGTGTTCTTCGGTGATGGCCAGCGCAGACTTGCTCATGATGAATTGAAGTTACCGGCACCACCTACGCGGTCGGTCGTGATGCGGATCACAATTTGACGTCTGTGTAGACAGATCCTCGAGAATGTCTGCTTAGGGAGGGGGCTGCGCGGGTACGCTCGCGTGATGACGGCCACACCGGACACCCGGTACCCCGGACCCACGCTGATGAGCCGCGCACGCTGGTTGCTGAAGGCCAATCACGCGGACCGTATGCTCGCATTATCCGTGGCTTCGGCTTCGCTGCCGGTGATCGGCAAGCAACTCGAGCCACTCGGTGGCCTGGCCGCCATGGGCGTGTGGGGTTTTCGTCAGTTCCCCGAGATGATGTCGTCGACCGCCAAAGCCTGGTTCGCGCCCGGAAACGGGGCGGTGCGCAAGGCCGAGCGGGACCAGACGGTGACGGTCGCCAAGGACGGATTGCGCAGCGTGGTCCCCGCAGCCGACCTGGCCGGGGATTGGCCGGCCCCCGAGCAGCTGCCGCCGCTGTGGAACACCATGGAGTACCGGCGCAACGTGCACCGCACCTCGGTGCGCTACGGCGACCACCCGATGCAACTGCTGGACGTGTGGCGTCCCGCGGAACTGCCCAGCGAGCCCGCACCGGTGCTGCTGTTCGTCCCGGGCGGTGCCTGGGTGCACGGCAGCCGCATGCTGCAGGGTTACGCGATGCTGTCGCACCTGGCCGAGCAGGGCTGGGTCTGCCTGTCCATCGATTACCGGGTGGCGCCACACCACCGCTGGCCGCGCCACATGACCGATGTGAAAGCGGCAATCGCGTGGGCGCGGGCCAATGTCGACAAGTTCGGCGGTGACCGCAACTTCGTGGCCATCGCGGGATGCTCGGCGGGCGGGCACCTGGCGGCACTGGCCGGGCTGACGCCGAATGATCCTGAACTGCAGGGCGATCTGCCGGACGACGCGGACACCTCGGTGGACGCCGTCGTCGGCATCTACGGCCGTTATGACTGGGAGGACCGCTCCACCGTCGAGCGGGATCGATTCGTCGACTTCCTGGAACGCGTCGTCGTCGGCCGCAAGATCGGCCGTCATCCCGAGATCTTCCGGCAGGCGTCCCCGATCGCCAGGGTGCACCGCGACGCCCCGCCGTTCCTGGTCATCCACGGCAGCGGGGACACCGTGATCCCGGTCGACCAGGCACGAAGCTTCGTCGACCGTCTCGAAACCACCTCGGCCGCACCGGTCAGTTACGTCGAGTTCCCCGGCGCGGGTCACGGGTTCGACATGACCGACGGTGCGCGTACCGGCGCGATGGCCAAGGCAATCGGACTGTTCCTCAACCAGATCCACCGAAACTCGGCGGCACGCAAGGCCAAGGCGGTTATATAGACTCCTCCAGGCAGGGGAGGAATAGCCGGTGAAAAGGCTCAGCGGTTGGGACGCGTTCCTGCTGTACACGGAAGCGCCCAACGTGCACATGCACACCTTGAAGATCGCCATCATCGACCTGCACGGGCTCGGCGACCGCACCTTCGGCGTCGAGGACTTCCGTAATGTGTTGCACGGCAGGCTCTACAAGCTGGACCCGTTCCGCTATCAGCTCGTCGACATCCCGTTCAAATTCCACCACCCGATGTGGCGGGAGAACACCGACGTCGATCTGGAGTACCACGTTCGGCCGTGGCGGGTCGCCGCCCCCGGCGGCCGCCGCGAACTCGACGAAGCCATCGGAGAGATCGCCAGCACTCCGCTGGACCGCAGCCGGCCGCTGTGGGAGATGTACTTCGTCGAGGGACTCGCCGACGACCGGATCGCCGTGGTCGGCAAGATCCACCACGCGCTGGCCGACGGGGTGGCCTCGGCCAATCTGCTCGCCCGCGGGATGGATCTGCAGGAAGGTCCGCAGCGGGAACGCGACTCCTACGCCACCGATCCCGACCCGTCCAGGTCCGAGCTGGTGCGCACGGCCTTCACCGACCACCTGCGCCAGATCGGGCGGATCCCGGGCCTGGTCAAATACACCGCCGGCGGTGTCGCCAGGGTGCGCCGCAGCCAGCACAAGTTCGGTCCGGAACTGACCAGACCGTTCACTCCGCCGCCGAGCTTCATGAATCATGTGCTGACCCCCGGACGCCGGTTCGCGACCGCCTCGCTCGCGCTGGCCGATGTGAAGTCGACCGGAAAACAGCTGGGCGCCACCATCAATGACATGGTGCTGGCGATGTCCTCCGGTGCGTTGCGCAAACTGCAACTGGAATACGAGGGCAAGGCCGACCATCCGTTGCTGGCCTCGGTGCCGATGAGTTTCGACTTCTCACCCGATCGCATCTCGGGCAACCGGTTCACCGGCGTGCTGATGGCGCTGCCGGTCGACGAACCCGACGTCCTGGAGCGGGTGCGTCAGGCCAGTGCGGCCGCATCGCTGGCCAAGGAGAGCAGCCAGTTGATCGGGCCCGAACTGGTGGCCCGCTGGGCCTCCTACATGCCGCCGGCCGCCGTGGAGGCGCTGTTCCGCCGGCTGTCGGACAAGGACGGCCAGAACAAGGTGCTCAACCTCAACATCTCGAATGTGCCCGGCCCGCGTGAACAGGGCAAGGTCGGCGGCGCCACCGTCACCGAGATCTACTCGGTCGGTCCGCTGACCGCGGCCAGCGGTCTGAACATCACCGTGTGGAGCTATGTGGACCAGCTCAACATCTCGGTCATCTCCGACACCGACACGGTCAAGGATCCGCACGAGGTGACCGACGCGATGGTCCAGGAGCTCCGCGACATTCGGCATGCGGCAGGGATTTCCGAGGAACTGACGGTCATCGAGACCGCGTTGACGTGACATGGTCGCGCCCCGGCGTCGGGGATGGGCGAGAATGACGTCATGAAACTCCTGGGCGCCGTGGCCGCGGTCGTCGTGGCGCCGGTCCTGGTCACCGGCTGCTCCTACGGACCGGCCCCTCATTCGGCACCGGCGAGTTCGTCCACCGCGACGAATTCGGACGCCGAGCACCCCGAGGTGTCCATTCTTCCTGGCACTGCGCTGCTGGGTGCCCCGCTGACCGCGAAGGGCGCCACCGTCACCCCGCGCGCCGACACCATGGCCCTGGTCCGTCAGGACTCCGTCGACGAGCAGGAACTCGGCATCGAAGTCTCCTTCGCCGATGTGTCCGCCCCCATCGACGCAACGGGCCCGAACGGCGGTTTCCGCCTGTTGGTCAGCGGCGGGGAACAGATCCCCCCGTCCCGGCCGGTCGTCCTGAAATCGCGCCCGCTGCCCGCGCGGGTGATCGGCGACGTGACCGGGTGGGTGTTCTTCCACGTCAGGCCCGGTGTCCTGCCGACGCAGCTGCAGCTCACCGCCGCTCCCGCGAATTACATGCTCGACCCGCAGCCAATTGCCATCTGGGCGATGTCGGGGCTGCCCGCGGCCTCCGGGCCCGAGGCCCCGCCCGGCCCGTTGCCTCCGGCCAGGCCCCCGGCGCCGGCCGAGCCCGCTCCGGCACCACCGCCGGCGAGCGACACCGGCGGCAACGGTGGCCCGCGTGGGCCGCGGCTGCCACCTCCGCCCCGGCTGCCACCGCCGCCGCAACTTCCGCGGCCGCAGTTACCGCCGCCGCCACAGCTTCCGCCACCACCACCGTCGGTCTGCCGCCACACGACGTTGTGCTGAGTCCCAGTGGCCGGTCATGACACGCTGACCGCGAAAAAGCGTGCACCAGCTGGCCGTTCGGCAGGCTGGGTCAGCCGCGCACCCAGTTCAGGAATCGCTCCACCGCGGCCGCGGTGTTGTGCCCGTGCGCGGAACCGAAGAAATCGAACGCGTGCTGGGCGTGCGGGATCTCGGCGTAGACGACCGGTGCCTTCGAAACGCGCTTGAGCGCCTTCACGAATTCGCGGCCCTCGCGCACCGGGATCACCGAATCGTCCTCACCGTGCAGCACGAAGAACGGCGGCGCATCCTCGTGCACCAGGGTGATCGGTGAGGCGTCCAGGTAGACCTGCCGGTTGTCGGTGAACGGCAGCTTGACGATGAACTTTTCCAGGATCTTGATGAACTCCGGCCTGCCGTTGCCGGCATCGGTGAACCAGTCGTAACGGCCGTAGATCGGCACCGCCGCGGCCACCGACGTGTCGGCGTCCTCGAACCCGGGCTGCCACTTCGGGTCGTTCGGGGTGAGGGCGGCCAGCGCCGTCAGGTGCCCGCCCGCCGAACCGCCGCTGATGTACACGGATTCGGGATCACCGCCGTAGGCCGCGATGTTCTCCTTCACCCAGGCGATCGCCTGTTTGACGTCCACGATGTGGTCGGGCCAGGTGTATTTCGGGCTGATCCGGTAACCGATCGACACACAGATCCAGCCGCGCTCGGCCAGTCTGCTCAGCATCGGATAGGCCTGCGGGCGCCGCATCCCGATCATCCAGGCACCGCCGGGGATCTGAAGCAGCACCGGCGCCTTGCCGTCGCGGGGCAGGTCGGGCCGCATCCAGATATCGGCGAGGTTGGGGCCGTGCGGCCCGTAGCGGGCCGTCTCGTGCACGTAGCGCCGACGTGTCCAGCCGGTTCCGAAGACACCGCGCGGGCGGCGCTCGGGTTCCTTGGACTCGAGATAGTCCGCACCGAGGGCTGCCTTCAACGGATCCTCGAAGTACCGCTTCGACTCCGCCTCCCGGCGCTGCAGCAACGCCAGCAGTCCCCAGGTGATGGCCTTGACCGCCAACGAGATCCGGCCGTTGCGGGTCCGGTAGTGACCCAGCAGGGCGCGCCGGATCACGTCCAGCACCGAACCGGTGAACAGCAGCGGAGCGTTCTCCGATGTCGGCCAGCCGAACGCGAACGTCGGCAGGGTGCTGTAACCCTTCCGGCCCAACGGGCGTACCGCGTTGGCGGCGTTGGTCAGCTCGGCCAGCGCGCCCAGCAGCGGCCTGGGCCTACCCCGTAATGCGGTCCTCAAGTTCACTGCGCAGAATCTTTCCGGTGCTGTTGCGCGGCAACTCATCCAGGATGGTGATGTCCCGCGGCACCTTGTAGTTGGCCAGATTGTCCCGGACATACTGTTTCAAAACATCGGCGGTCACGGATGCGTCGGGGCCGCGCAGCACCACGAAGGCGACCAGCCGCTGACCGAACTGTTCGTCGTCCGCTCCGATGACGGCGGCCTCGGCCACCGCGTCGTGGGTCACCAGCGTCTTCTCCACCTCGATGGGGTAGACGTTCTCACCGCCGGACACGATCATCTCGTCATCGCGGCCCACCACGAACAACCGGCCGTCGACGTCCAGGTAGCCGACGTCACCGGAGTTCATGAACCCGTCGTGGAAGTCCTTGGTCTTGCCCGAGGTGTAACCGTCGAACTGGGTCGAGTTGCGCACGTAGATGGTGCCGGTCTCGCCGGGCGGTAGCACGCGCAGGTCGGGGTCCAGGATCCGGATCTCGGTGCCCTCGGCCGGTTTTCCGGCGGTGTCCGGTGCGGCGCGCAGATCGGTCGGCGTCGCGGTGGCGATCATGCCGGCCTCGGTCGCGTTGTAGTTGTTGTAGATGACATCGCCGAACTGATCCATGAACTTGGTGACGACGTCGGGACGCATCCGGGACCCGGATGCCGCGGCGAAGCGCAGGGTGCGCCCGCTGTAGCGGTTGCGGATCTCGTCGGGCAACTCGACGATGCGGTCGAACATCACCGGCACGACACACAACCCGGTGGCCCGGTGGGTGTCCACCAGCGCGAGGGTGGCCTCCGGATCGAACTTGCGGCGGGTGATGACGGTGCAGGCCATCGAGGCGGCGAAGGCCAGCTGGGAGAACCCCCAGGCGTGGAACATCGGCGCGGCGACGACCACCGGCTCCTCGGTGTGCCACGGGGTGCGGTCCAGGATGGCCTTGAGCACCTCGGGTCCGCCCCCGGAATGCTTGGCGCCCTTGGGTGTTCCGGTGGTCCCCGAGGTCAGCAGGATGACCTTGGACTTCTCCCTGGCGCGTCGGGGTTGTTGCCCGGCGTGCGCGGTGATCAGCTGCGCCACGGTGAGCCCGGTCTGCGCGGTATCGGTCCAGGCGACGATGCGGGCCACCTCCGGGGCGTCGGCCAGTGCACGGTCGAGGGTCGGGGCGAACTCCTCGTCGTAGATGACCGCGCCGGTGCGGCCTGCGGATTCGCGCTCCCACACCTCGGCCAGCGCCGGACCGGCGAAGGACGTGTTGAGCAGCAGCACGTCGGCGCCGATGCGGTTGGCCGCGATCAGCGCTTCGACGAAACCGCGGTGGTTGCGGGCCATGATGCCCAGGACGTGCGGCTCTCCGGAAGGCAGCGCCTGCAACCCTGCCGCCAACGCGTCTGCGCGCTGGTCGATCTCGCGCCAGGTCAGCGCCCCGAGCTCGTCGATGAGGCCGACCCGGTCACCGCAGCGTTGCGCGGCGCTGGCGAAACCCGACGTGATGCCCATGTTCTCGCGGGCCATCGCCGCGCCGATGCGCAGATACTTGTCGGGCCGCAGCGGTGCGATGACACCGGCGCGCACCATGGTGCCGATCAGGCCCGCCGTATCGGTGACCCGGTCGACGGTGGGGCGAGCGAAGCGACGGGGGAGGTCGAACAGCCCCATCAGCCGATGACCGGCAGGCGACGTTCGGCGGCCAGTTCGTCCAGGGCGCCCTGCATGACGCGGCGGACATGCGCGTCGACCTCGTCGATATCGGGGGTCTCGCCGAACTGGGCCTCGATATCGACCGGCGGCAGCACCTGCATGACGATCTTGGCGGGCAGCGGCACGTTCATCGGGACCACGGCGGACAGCCCGAACGGGAAACCGAAGGACAGCGGGACGATCTTGGTGCGCGCCAGCCGGGCGATCGGGCCGAGCCGCTTGGCCAGCCAGGTGCCCCGGGACAGATACAGCTGGGTCTCCTGCCCGCCGATGCCGACCATCGGCACGATGGGCACCCCGGCATTGATGGCCGCGCGCACGTAACCCTGGCGGCCGTCGAAGTCGATCTTGTTGGCTTCGCTGCTGGGACGGTAGACGTCGTAGTCGCCGCCGGGGAACACCACCACGACTCCGCCGGAGCGCAGCGCTTCATCGGCGTTCTCGTGGCTGGCGAGGATGAAACCGGTCTTCTTGAAGAAGTCGCCGGTGGGCCCGATCATCAGCATGGCGTGGCTCAACGTGTAGACCGGGCGCCCATAGCCGAACCGCTCGTAGAAGTCGGCCGCGAAAATGGGCACATCCATGGGGAACATGCCGCCGGAGTGGTTGCACACCACCAGCGCGCCGCCGTTGGGGAAGTTCTCCAGACCGCGGACCTCGGAGCGGTGATACGCCTTCAGGAACGGCCGCAGCAGCCCCATCACCCGCTCGGTGAGGCTGGGGTCGAACTTGGTGATCTCGGTGGGATCGATATCGGGCGAGCTCATGGGATGCCTCCGATGTAGAAACTAGAACGTGTTCTAGTTTCGCATGGAACCGGTAGGCGGTCAAAGGGCCGTTGACCTGAACCGGGGTTGAGGCCACAGGATGAGGGCATGACACCGGACATCGCTGCCTACCTCGCTCGGATCGGCTACCAGGGGCCGGCGGAGCCGACATTGGACACCCTGCACGGCTTGGTCGCCGCGCACAACCGGTCCATCCCGTTCGAGAATCTCGACCCGCTGATGGGTATCCCGGTGCACGACCTCAGCGCCGAGGCGCTGACCGCCAAGCTGGTGCGCCGCCGCCGTGGCGGCTACTGCTACGAGAACAACGGTGTCATGGGCTACGCGCTGGAGGCGCTCGGGTACGAGGTGGACCGGCTGGCCGGCCGGGTGGTGTGGATGCAGCCGCCGGGCGCGCCGCAGTCCGGGCTGACCCACAACGTGCTGGCGGTCGCCGTGCCCGGTGCAGACGGACGGTTCCTGGTCGACGTGGGCTTCGGCGGTCAGACGCTGTCCTCGCCGATCCGGCTGGAGGCCGGGCCGGTGCAGCAGACCCGGCATGAGCCCTATCGCCTCGTCGAGCATCCGGAGGGCCTGCAACTCCAGGCGCAGGTGCGCGGCGAATGGCAACCGCTCTATCAGTTCAGCCTGCGCACCCAGCCGTTGGTCGATCTGAGCATCGGCAGCTGGTACTCCTCGACCTATCCCCACGCCGTCTTCGTCGTCGGGCTGTCCGCCGCGCTGGTCACCGACGACGCCCGCTGGAACCTGCGCGGCCGCAATCTCGCCATCCACTCCGGAGGGGACACCGAGAAGATCCGGCTGAGCTCCGCCGCCGACGTGGTCGACCAGCTGGTCAACCGATTCGGCATCGACGTGTCCGGGCTCGGCGATGTGGAGGCCCGGGTCAGTCAGGTGCTGGACACCTGAGCGTCACGGACAGCTGATCAGCACGTCCCACGGATCGGCGGCGTCGAGCGCCAGTCGGCCCAGACGCCGGGCGTAGGACGCGGTGCTGCCGAACTCGTCGGACCAGCTGCGCGCCCGCATCGTCGCCGACCACAACTGGTGCTCGATGGTGACGCCGATGGCGCCGTGTAGCTGATGGGCGATGGTCGTCACCGGGGTCACGGCCCGGCCGACGGCGATCTTGGCGATCGTCACCGCGTAATCGGCCCTGCTGCTGCCGAAACCATGATCGGTCACCGCGGCGGTGGCCAGATCCGTTGCCGCCCTTGCCTGCTCGATCTCACCGGCCATGGCGGCCAGTGAGTGCTGCACGGCCTGGAACTTGCTCAACGCGCGGCCGAACTGCACCCGCTCGCCAGCGTGGGCGACGGTGAGCTCCAATGCGGAATCGAAGGCGCCGACGATCTGCACGCACCGTGCCCACGCACCGCGGCGCACCAGTTCGTCACCGACGGCCGGCTCCAGCCGGGTCAGCCCGTCGGTTCCGTAGGCCAGGGTGCCGCGGGGCTCCCCGGCCAGGTTGTGCCCGGGGTTGACCTCGGGGTCGTCGAGCAGACCGACATACAGCCCGTCGGACTCACGGGCGGCCAGGACGATCGCGGCGTCCGACGGCCACGGCACCTCACGGGCAGTCCCGCCGGCGCCGATCGCCACCGTGAGCGGACCGGCCGGAATCTCCAGCCCCGCTTCCCCGGCCAGCCAGCCCGCCAGCAGATCGGTCTCGGCGATCGGCACGGCGGCGCTGTGGCGGGCCAGTCCGGCCAGCACGACGGCGGCCTCGCGCGGCCCGGCTTCCTGCTCGGTGGTGAGCCGGGTCAGCCCGGATTCATCGAGGGTGCGCCACAGGTCGGCGTCGTACACCTCGGGCAGTCGGCGCTTGCCGAACTGCGCGTCATAGGACCGGCGGCCGATGTCGTCGACCAGCTGCTTCAGCTCATCCAACTCGCTCATCGCACCCCCAGACCGCGGGCGATCACGCCGCGCAGCACCTCGTTGGTCCCGCCGCGCAGCGTGAACATCGGCGAATGCTGACGCGCGGTGCCGAGAATCGTCCGCAGGTCCCGATCGTCGTCGACATACTCCAGCAGGTCCGCGCACAGTTCCACTGACTGCTGCTCGAAACGCGTTCCCAGATCCTTCACCAGGGCGGCGCGTGTCGCCGCGTCCTGGCCGTCGGACAATGCCCGGGCGACCGAGACCGACAGCTGCCGCAACGCCATCACCCGCCCCATCAGGTCGCCGACCTCCGCGGCGGTACGGTCGTCGACACCCTGGGCGCCGAGCGCTCGGATGACCCCGAAGATCAGGATGGCGGTGGACAGGATGCGCTCCGGGCCGCTGCGTTCGAAACCCAGTTCGGCGGTGACCTGATGCCAGCCGTCGCCGACCTCGCCCAGCACGTCGGCGTCGCCGACGGCGACATCGTCGAAGGTCACCTCGTTGAAATGATGGTGGCCGTCCAGCGTGATGATCGGGCTGATGGTGATGCCGGGAGCATCGAGGGCGACGATGAACTGGCTGAAGCCGGCATGCCGGTGGTCGGGATCCAGCGGGCTGGTGCGGGCCAGCACGATCGCAAAGTGGGCGCGGTGCCCGCCGCTGGTCCACACCTTGGTGCCGTTGAGCAGCCAGCCGTCGTCGGTGCGGGTGGCGCGGGTGGCGGTGGCGGCCAGGTCGGAGCCGGCGCCGTGTTCGCTCATCCCGATCGCCGAGTACAGCCGACCGGCCGCGATACCGGGCAGCAGCCGTCGGCGCTGCTCCTCGCTGCCGTAGCTCAGCAGTGACGGCGCGACCTGACGGTCGGCGAACCAGTGTGCGGCCACCGGGGCGCCCGCCCCGAGCAGTTCCTCGGTGACGACGTAGCGGTCCAGGAACCCCCGCCCGTGCCCGCCGTACTCGGTGGGGATGGTCAGCCCGACGAAACCGGCGTCGGCCAGCCGTTCGCTGAATCCGGCGTCCCAGCTGGTCAGCCAGGAGTCGATCTCGGGCTGCCAGCCGAAGCTCTCCCGGTCGGCGCGCACGAACTGCCGAACCTTGAGTCGTAGGTCGGCCAGGTCACCGTCGTTGGCGCACAGCGCATCGAATTCACTCACCGGTTCCGGAGTCTAGTTCGGCGGGCTGGAGCGCAGCGACACGGGAATGCTGGTTCTCCAGCAGGAATAGTCATGTCGCCGGTCGGCGTCTGCCGCGATACTCGGAAGCTGTGAGTGTTCAGCCGAATGTGCCGCGCCGTGACCGGCTCCGTGAGCTGCTCGACTCGGTCGTCGACAGCGGCAACACCGACGTCGCCGACATGGCCCGCAGCAGCTTCGCCTCGGAGTTCCACTTCTCCCGCGAGGTCAGCCGGCTCACCGGCGAACCGCCCGCCGCGCTGCGCCGCCGCGTGATGCTGGAACGAGCGGCGTGGCGGCTGCAGCGCGGGGAAGGTGTGGCCGCGGTGGCCCTCGACGAGGGATGGTCGGCACCGGAGGTGTTCTCCCGCGCGTTCCGGCGCGCGTTCGGGGTGCCGCCGTCGCAGGCCACCGACGTCGGGTTCCGGCTGCCCGCCCCCAACGGGGTGCATTTCCATCCGCCGGAGTCGCTGTGGCTGGACAGCCCCGGCGACGCGCAGCGCCCCGACATCTCGCTGCTGATGATCGCGCACGATGTCGCCGACACGGCGGCGCTCATCGGCGCGGCCGCCGTGTTGTCGGAATCTCAATGGGCCGAAGCCGTCTCACCCGGCCAGGTGATCCTGGACTGGGACGGCGAGGAGCCCAGCGTCGCGGCGGTGCTCGGTGCGCTGGTGTGGACCAAGGAGGTCTGGCTGGCCAGCATCGAGGGCCGCGACCAGCCCGCCCATCCCGGTGTCCGCTCGGTCCGGCAATTGGCCGCCGACCACGACGAGGTGTCGGCGCGCTGGACGGCGATGGTGCGCGACCATGGCGAGCAGGGCCGGCTGGCCGACACCGTGATCGACGCGCTGTGCGATCCCCCCGAATCCTTCCAGCTGTACGGCATCATCGCGCACGTCCTCACCTACTCGGCACATCGTCGGGAAGTGGTGCGCGCCATGCTGATCCGCCACGGCATCACGGTGCACCGCGGCGACCCACTCGAATGGATGCGAAAGGACTGACATGGCAACGATCTACTTCACGGCCTCCACCCTGGACGGGTTCATCGTCGACGAGAACGACAGCCTGGATTGGCTGCTGACCCGTGATTTCGACCCGAACGGACCGTTCGGGTACGAGGCCTTCGTCGCCGATATCGGCGCGTTGGCCATGGGATCGTCCACCTACGAGTGGATCGTCAAAAATCAACCGGGGCAGTGGATGTACTCGCAGCCCAGCTGGGTGCTCACCAGCAGGCCCGGGATAGTGCAGGACGGGCACCCGGTGCAGACGTTCGACGGCGACATCACGAGCCTGCATGGCGAACTGTTGGCTGCCGCGGGGGACAAGGATGTCTGGGTGGTCGGTGGTGGTCGGACCGCGGCGCAATTCGTGGCCGCAGGCCTGGTCGACGAGATGGTGGTCACCTACGCGCCGTGCACATTGGGGGCCGGTGCGCGGCTGCTGCCGATGCGCTCGGAATGGGTATTGGCCGACGTGGGCCGCAACGGTGAGTTCGTCTGTGCGCGCTGGCGCACGGCCGCCTAAGCGGCGCGCGAGGACCGTAACTGCCGGTTGAGCCGGTTGAGCAGTTCCACGGGGCGTCGGCGATCACCCAGCTGTCGGGTGAAGCGACGGCCGGCGACGTTGAGCTCGATGAGCAACATCGGTGCCCCTCCTGTTCTATGGGTCAAGCATAAAGAATGAACGCCGAGGTCGGCATCCGATATTCCGGCATACCCGCAGGTCGCGCGTGAACAACTGATGAACACCCGACGCGGTGCGGCATTCACAGCTATCCGAATCGTTGGGACGTGAGCCGGCTGCCGGATTATTCTCACCGGCATGGGGCACTACATTTCCAACGTCCGTGATGTCGAGTTCAACCTGTTCGAGGCGCTGAGCATCGACAAAGCGCTGGCAACCGGTGACTTCGGCGACCTCGACGGTGCGTCGGTCCGTGAGATGCTCAGCGAAGCTGCCCGGCTCGCCGAAGGGCCGCTGGCCGAGGCGTTCGCCGAAACCGACCGCAACCCACCCACATTCGACCCGTCGACGCACACCGTCAGCTACCCCGAACCGTTCAAGGCCGCGCTGCAGGCCTGGCAGGACGGCGAGTGGTTCCGGGTCGGGCTCGACGAGGCCGTGGGTGGACTGCCCGCGCCGGCCATGCTCACCTGGGCCATCGGTGAGTTCGCACTGGGCGCGCAGCCCGCGGCCTACATCTGTCACTCCGGACCGGTGCTCTCCGACATCGTCCACGGCCTCGGCAACGAACAGCAGAAGCACTGGGCGTCGCTGATGGCCGAACGCAACTGGGGCGGCACCATGGTGCTCACCGAACCGGATGCCGGCTCCGATGTGGGCGCGGGACGCACCAAGGCCGTCGAGCAGCCCGACGGTTCGTGGCACCTCGACGGCGTCAAGCGGTTCATCACCAACGGTGACACCGGGGACATCTACGAGAACATCGTGCATGCGGTGCTCGCCCGGCCCGCCGGCGCGGGCCCGGGCACCAAGGGGTTGTCGCTGTTCTTCGTGCCGAAGTTCCTCTTCGACCCGCAGACCGGTGAGATCGGTGAGCGCAACGGCGTCTACGTCACCAACCTGGAGCACAAGATGGGGCTCAAGGCTTCCGCGACGTGTGAGCTGACCTTCGGTCAGCACGGGACGCCGGCCGTCGGCTGGCTGGTGGGCGATGAGCACAGCGGTATCGCCCAGATGTTCAAGATCATCGAGTATGCGCGAATGATGGTGGGCACCAAGGCGATCGCGACACTGTCCACGGGTTACCTGAACGCCCTCGAGTACGCCAAGACCCGCGTGCAGGGCGCGGACCTCACCCAGATGACGGACAAGACCGCGCCGCGGGTGACGATCCTGCACCACCCGGATGTGCGCCGTTCGCTGCTGACACAGAAGGCTTACGCCGAGGGTCTGCGCGCGCTGTACCTGTACACCGCGGCGCATCAGGACCCGAGCGTCGCGGCCATCGTGTCCGGGGCGGACGCCCGGATGGCCGAACACGTCAACGATCTGCTGCTGCCCATCGTCAAGGGGTTCGGGTCCGAACGCGCCTACCGCTACCTCACCGATTCGCTGCAGACCTTCGGTGGGTCCGGCTACCTGCAGGACTACCCGATCGAGCAGTACATCCGCGACGCCAAGATCGACTCGCTGTACGAGGGCACCACCGCGATCCAGGCGCAGGACTTTTTCTTCCGCAAGATCGCCCGCGACCAGGGCGCCGCGTTGTCACATCTGCTGGGCCGGGTGCGGGCCTTCCTGGACAAGGACACCGCCCGGACCGAGATCGCCGATGGCAGAGCGGCTTTGGCGACGGCGGTCGGCGATGCGCAGGGCATGGTCGGCGCGCTGATCGGCTACCTGGTCGAGTCGCAGCAGGAGCCCCGCGAGCTGTACCGGGTGGGCCTGGCCTCGGTGCCGTTCCTGATGGCCATCGGTGACCTGCTGATCGGCTGGCTGCTGCTGGAGCACGCCGAGATCGCCCTCGATGCGCTCGATGAGGGCGCACCGGATCGCGACCGCGCCTTCTACGAGGGCAAGGTCGGGGTGGCGGAGTTCTTCGCCCGGCACATCCTTCCGCGGCTGTCCTCGGACCGCGCCGTCATCGAGTCGATGCAGTTGGGTGCGATGGACCTGCCGGAGGATGCGTTCTGACCCTTCGCCGAAACTCGCGTACCCGGGGCAATCCGGGCCGCCGGAACCCCGGGTACGCGGGTTTCGCCGGGCCTCAGCGGATCGACACCAGCTGATCGATCGAATCCTGGGGGAGGTCGCCGTCGACGACGGCGGTCACCGTCGCGCTGTTCAGCGTGATGGAACCCTTGTGGTTGTCCAGGAAGGCCGTGTCCGCGGCATCGCGGCCGGTGGCGATCCGCACCATGCTCTGCCTGGGGGCCAGGCACGTCGCGTCGACCACGCGCCACTGCCCGTCGACATAGGCCTCGGCGACGGCGTGGAAGTCCATCGGCGAGCACCCGGGCGCGTAGACCGCCACCAAGCGGGCCGGCACGTTCACCGCCCGCAGCAACGCGACCACCAGGTGCGCGTAGTCGCGGCACACCCCGGCCCCGGCCAACAGGGTGTCGGCCGCGCCGTCGATGGGATCGCTGGATCCGGGCACGTAGCTGAGCCGGGTGCCCACCCAGGAGGACACCTTCTCCAACAAGGTGGCCGAGTCGGCGTACTGGCCGAATTCGGTTGCGGCGAAACCGAAGAATTTGTCCGCCTCGGCGTACCGGCTGGGCCGTAGGTAGGTGGACAGGTCGACATCGGCCACCGGCGCGGGTTCGGTCTGACCGATCACCGTCGCGGTGTAGTCGACCTTGAGGTTGCCCTCGGGTGCGTCGAAGACATGGATCCGGGTGCCGTGCGCGCTGGACAGTTCGCGGGCTTGAATCTCCTTGCCGTTCAACACGAACGACAGCGATTCGGTGACCTCGGCACCAGGGTGTGGAGCGACGGCGATCTGGAATTCGAGGGTGGTCGGCGCGGTGATGTCCACATCGAGTTCGGCTCTCACATCACGTTTCATGGGCTGGTGCTTTCTGTTGTAAGTGTGACGGCGCTGTCTACCCGGCCCGTCAACCGGCGAAACTGTGATCCGCAGCGCACCGCACACGGCGAATTAGCTGGTGAGAAGACGCAAATGGCCCCCAAAACCGCGGTTTTGGGAGCCATTCGTGTCTGCTCGCGCAGAGAACGTGGTGTAGCTACTGCTCCGGGGTGTAGCCGAACGGCAGCAGCACGCTCTTGGATTCGCAGTAGCCCGAGATGCCCTCGGGGCCACATTCGCGACCGATACCGGAGTTCTTGTACCCACCGAAAGGCGCACCCGCATCGAAGGCGTACATGTTGATTCCGTATGTGCCGGTGCGGATCTGCTTGGCGATCTCCACGGCCTTGCCGTAATCGGTGGTGTACACCGAACCGGCCAGTCCGTACACCGAGTCGTTGGCGATGCGCACCGCGTCGGCCTCGTCATCGAAGGGGATGACCACCAGGACGGGTCCGAAGATCTCCTCCTGGGCGATGGTCATCGAGTTGTCGACATCGGCGAACACGGTGGGCTGCACGAACCAGCCGCTGTCCAGGCCCTCGGGCCGGCCGCCGCCGGTGACGATGCGCGCGCCCTCGTCGACACCCTTCTTGATGTAGCCCTCGACGCGCTCGCGCTGCTTCTCCGAGATCAGCGGCCCGATCATGGCGGCCGGATCGTCGGGCGTGCCGGCCTGCATACCGGCCGCTGCGGCGGCGACCTTCTCGACGACCTCGTCATAGCGCGACCGCGGCGCCAGGATGCGGGTCTGCCCGACACAGGCCTGCCCGGAGTTCATCAGGCCCGAGAAGATCAGCATCGGCAACGTCGAGTCCAGGTCGGCGTCCTCCAGGATGATCGCGGCGGACTTGCCGCCGAGTTCCAGCGTGCACGGCTTGAGCTTCTCGGCGGCGATCTTGCCGATCTCCTTGCCGACCGCGCTCGACCCGGTGAAGGTGAACTTGTCCAGCGCCGGGTTGTCGGTCAGCGCACGACCGGTCTCGACCCCACCGGGCACCACCGAGAGCACACCCTCGGGCAGGCCGGCCTCGGCGAACACGTCGGCCATCAGGTTGGTGGTCAGCGGGGTTTCGGCGGCGGGCTTGAGCACGATGGTGCAGCCGGCCAGCAGGGCCGGGCCCAGCTTGTTGGCGGCCAGGAAGAACGGCACGTTCCAGGCCACGACGGCGCCGACGACGCCGATGGGCTCCTTGAGCACCAGGGTCTGGCCGTAGAGCCCGTCGCGGATGTCCTGCCAGGCGAACTTGTCGGCACCGGAGGCGTAGAACTGCAGCGTCGACATCGCCGCGCCGTACTGCATCATGTCGACGATCGTCTGCGGCTGGCCGGTCTCCAGCTTGAGCAGATGCTTGAACTCCTCGGCGCGGGCCTCGATCAGCTCGACGGCCTTGGCGAGGACCGCCTCGCGCTCCTTCGGGGACATCCGCGGCCAGGGGCCCTCGTCGAATGCCGTGCGCGCTGCGGCGCACGCGGCGTCCACATCCGCCTTCGCGGCCAGCGGAACCTGGCCGACCTTCTGCTCGGTCGCGGGGGAGAAGACTTCGATGACCTCTGGGGTCGACGGTTCGACCCACTGACCACCGATGAACAGCTTGTCCCACGTTGTCTTGAACGCCGTCTGTGTCATGGACGTCACATTACCCAGAATCCGGCGAAACGAGAACCTGTTGCAGTTCAGGGCTGCAGGACCAGCACCAGATTGCTCACCGTGAATTCGCGCAGGCCCGGCGCCGAGGTCATCCACCAGGCCCATCGAGGGTGGTAGCGGGGAAAAGCGGCGACCAGCGCGCCGGTGCTGGCGGCCCAGCGCAACCCGTCGGCCGCCGACACCGCGAACAACGACGATCCGTAGTCGTTCTTGGGCCGGTGCCCGTGCTTGCGGGCGTACCGGTCGGCGGCCCTGGCCCCGCCCAGGTAATGCGTCAATCCCATCTCGTGCCCGCCGAACGGGCCCAGCCACACCGTGTAGGACAGCACCGCCAGGCCGCCGGGCCGGGTGACCCGCAGCATCTCGTTGCCCAGCAACCAGGGGTGGCGCACATGCTCGGCGACATTGGAGGACAGACAGATGTCGACGCTGTCATCGGCGAACGGCAGCGCGGTGCCCGAGGCGCGGACGAAGGAGCCCCCGCCCGGTTCGCCGGCCGGACCCGCGTGCATCTCGGCGGGGTCCGGTTCGACACCGATGTAATGCATCCCGGCCGCCGTGAACGCGGACGCGAAGTACCCGGGGCCACCCCCGACGTCCAGCGCGGTACGCCCGGCCGGGGTGGTGGCGTTGAGCCCCGTCCACAGCTCACCGACCATGTCGACGGTGTCCTCGGCCAGCGCGCCGTAGAACCGGGCGGGGTCGGACTGTTCGAACCGGAACGCGCTGAGCAGGCGGACCGAGCGGCGCAGGGTGGCCCGGCGGGCGAAGTCACGGGTGGGCCGCACCCGGTCAGCCTACGGTTCAACCGTGGCCCACCAGCGAGCCGAGGCGTTGCCGGCGGGCCGGTTAGGCTGGGCGACGTTATGCCCCGAACATCCCGTGACCCCCAGGTGCAGCGTGTGCTGTTGCTGGGCTGGCGCGACACCGGGCATCCGCAGGGCGGCGGCAGCGAGGCCTACCTGCAGCGCATCGGCGCCCAACTGGCCGACGCCGGGGTGGCGGTCACCCTGCGCACCGCCCGCTACCCGGGTGCCCCACGCCGCGACAGCCTGGACGGGGTGACGGTCAGCCGCGGCGGCGGGCCCTACTCGGTCTACGTCTGGGCGGGGCTGGCGATGGTGGCCGCGCGGGTCGGGGTGGGGCCGCTGCGCCGTGCCCGGCCCGACGTCGTCATCGACACCCAGAACGGCATCCCCTTCCTGGCCCGGCTCGCCTACGGCAAGCGCTCGGTGCTGCTGGTACACCACTGCCACCGCGAGCAGTGGCCGGTGGCAGGCCGGCGCACCGGCCGGTTCGGCTGGTTCGTCGAATCGCGGCTGTCTCCGGCCCTGCACCGGCGCAATCAGTACGTCACCGTGTCGCTGCCCTCGGCGCGCGAGCTCACCGATCTTGGTGTGGCGCCCGCCCAGATTGCGGTGGTGCGCAACGGGGTCGATGAGGCGCCGCAGGCATCGCTGACCGCGCAGCGCTCCGCCACCCCGCGGGTCGCGGTGCTCTCACGGCTGGTGCCGCACAAGCAGATCGAGGACGCCCTGGACGCGGTCGCGGTGCTGCGCCGCCGGATTCCGGACCTGCACCTCGACATCGTGGGCGGCGGCTGGTGGGAACAGCGGCTGGTCGACCACGCCGCCGTGCTCGGGATTGCCGATGCCGTCACCTTCCACGGCCATATCGATGATGAAGCCAAACACCATGTGGTGCAGCAAAGTTGGGTTCACCTGATGCCTTCCCGCAAGGAAGGGTGGGGGCTGGCCGTCATCGAGGCCGCCCAGCACGGGGTGCCGACCATCGGCTACCGCAGCTCCGGTGGCCTGACGGACTCCGTCGTCGACGGTGTCACCGGATTGTTGGTGGACGGTCCCGACGAACTGGTCGACGGGCTGCGCCGGTTGCTCACCGACCGGGTGCTGCGCGACGAACTCGGCGCCAAGGCGCGGAGTCGCAGCGCGGAATTCTCCTGGGTGCTCAGCGCGGATGCGATGCGCACCGTCCTCGAATCGGTGCACGCGGGCCGCTACGTCAGCGGCGTCGTCTGACCAACCCACGCGCCGAAACCGTATTCCAGACGGCGAAGTGCGGGTGAACGCCTTCAGGAATACAGTCTCGGCACGAGAACCGGGTGGCGTCGCGTTACCAGCGCGCCCACCCCGGTGCCGATCAGGATCGCCAGCCACACCACGTGCGCGGTGATCAGCAACCCACGTCCCGAAGCCGCCGGCGCCGTCCCGCCGATGTCATACAGCGCGATGTCGCCGTCTCGGTAGGCCACCGGCAAATCCAGTGCACCGGAGCCTGATTCGACGACCACCCAGCCGATCCCGGCGTCGGCCAGCTCACGCTGGGAGGCCCCGTCGAGCAGCAGCCGGGTCGCCTCGCGGCCGCGCGCACCCTCGCCGGGCACCGTCTGCCCGCCGATCACCAGGTCGCCGCTGCTGAGTACCTCGGCGGACACCCAGCGGGGCAGCGGGTCGAGCACCGGAGCCTCACCCGCCCAGGAGAATTGGCGCATGCTGTCCGGCGGTAGCACCGCCACCGGTCGCGGGTCGGCGTTGATCATGGCCGCGACCGTCGTCCAGCCCGCCGGGTAGGTCACCGAACGCACCTGCCCGCCGACACCCCAGGCCAGATCGGGCAGCACCGCGATCAGGGCGACGCAGCCCAGCACCGCCGCCGAACGGCCCAGTCGCGCAACCCCGGCGGCGGCCAGCGCGTAGCCGGGAACGGCCAGCGCCACCCACTTCTGCCCGTCCCGGAGCAGCCCTATCCCGGGCACCGCGCGCATCACCGCTTCCAGCGCCGCCATCCCGGGCCCGGTGGCCATTGCCGCGGGCAGCACCACCGCGATCGCGGCAAGCACCAGCAGGGGGCGTGCCTGCGCACAGCGGATCGCCGCAGGCAGTCCCGCGCACACCGTGGCCAACAGCACGACGGTGCCCAGCAGCGCGAAAAGTGTTGTGCGTGAATCGGGTACCGCCTGGGCATTCCAGATACCACCGAGGCCGGCGAGGCTGCCCAGGGTCCCGAGACCGGGCTCGGCGCGGGCCGCGAACGCCGACACCCCGGCACCGGCCGTCGAGGAGAGCGAGTCTGCGACCACCGCGGCCACCAGCCAGGGCAGTGCCGCACCGGCCGCCGCCGCCGCGGTGATTGCGATATCGCGCCACCCCCGGCAGCACACCAGCGCCACCACCGCCGCCAGCAGCAGCCCGGTCGGCGTCAGGCCCGCCAGCGCGATCCAGAACACCGCCGGCCAGTACCGGCGCTGCAGCATCATCGCGGCCACCCAGGACAGGCAGCCGTAGCCGACCAACAGGCTCCAATGCCCCTGCAGCAGCCGCTCGGCGACATACGGATTCCAGATGGCCACCGTCGCGGCCATGCACTGACCCGCCACTCCGGCCTCCGGCAGCACCTGCGCGACCAGCCGTGCCGCACCCCAGCCGGCCAGCCACAGCCCACCGATCAGCAGCAGCTTCACCAGCACGCCGCCGTCGATCACCGGCGAGAGCAGCGCGATCACGAAGTCCTGCGGCAGCGCCCGCGGCGCGGCCTGGGTCAGGCCCAGCGCGGCGTCGGAGAGGTGCGACCGCGGGGTGGAGACGGCGTCCCGCAGCAGCACGTAGCCCGGTGCCAGCAGTGGCCCGGTGACGATCAGTGCCAGCGCGAACGCGTATGCAGGCGCGATCCACCGCCGGTGGGCGGTGGCCGGTGATGCAGGGGTGGTCAGACCGGTCGGTCCGGCGGCAGGTCGGTGGGCCGTCGGGTGGGGATCTTCTCGGTCTGCGCCTCGGCTGCGGGCATCGGCCCGGATTCGTCGTCACGCCGGCCGAAGAAGCCGCGGTCCGATCCGTCGAGGCCGGGATCGATCAGCGCGGACTCGGCGCGCAAGGCGAACGAGCCCAGCAGCACGCCGCCCACCAGGGCCACCAGACCCAGCGCGGTGAAGGTGATCGGCAGGACCCGGCTCCACAACGCCAGATGATCGGACTCGTCGCGCGCGGCGGCGACCTGCGACTCGACCGTCTCCTCGGTGGAGTTCACGGTGTAGTCGGCGAACGTCACCTCGGGCCTGAGCTCGTCACGTGCGTAGTAGTGGAATCCGTGTTCCTTGGCCCGCACGATGGTGCCGGTCACCGGATCCACCCAGAAGGTGCGCTGTGCCGCGTAGTAACGCGTCATGGTGATCGGATCTTCGGGGCTCTCGGCTTCCACACCCCACAGCGACGCGCGGGCGGTCACTTCGCCGTCCTCGTCGTTGTCGTACAGCGAGGCGTACCGGACCGGCTCGACGAGCTTGCCGTCCGCGTCGTAGCCGACGTTCTGGGTGAACCGGAAGGTGGTCAGTCCGTTGACGTCTTCTTCGCCGTCGTAGTTGGCGTCGAAGGCCTTCTGCGCGATCGGATCGAAGTAGGGGTAGGTCTTCTTCTCGGTGTCGAACGGGAACCGGTAGGACAGTCCCTCGTGCGGCAACGCCACGTTCGTCGGCGGGTTGTCATCCTCGATGCTGCGCGGCTTCTGCACCGCGCCGCCGGGATTGGTGTCGCTGGACACTGCGAGCGCGCTGGCGCGATCCAGGGTGACGGTGTCGACCAGGGCCAACAGCAGCCCTTCGTCCTGTTGCTTGTCGGTGCGCCGCAGCGTGCTACCGACCTGCAGGGTCACCACCTCGGCGTTGGCCGGAGCCTCCACGCTGAGCTGCTGCTGCAGCGCCACTGGGACGTTCTCGTTGATGACGAACGCTTCCCCCGAGGACAGCGACGCCGGATCGAGCGCGGTGCCGGTGCCCTCACTCATGAGGTCGGCATCGAGATCCAGCGGGATCTTTGCGATCTTGCCTTGGGTGTACGTGGACAGCAGCAGGGCTGCGATCAACAGGGCAGCACCCAGCCCCAGAAGTCCACATGCGGCAATTCGCAGGGCTACGGCGCGGTTCAACCCGTGCTCCCTTCGGTCGCTGACGACCCTAACAGCACTCTGTGAGGGCGAGAACTGTGACGATCGACTTCGACACTCCCTGGTCGCTGCGCTCTTGCCCGCCGGTCTCATTCCCCGGTCGCTTCGCTCCTGCCCGCCGGTCTCATTCCCCGGTCGCTTCGCTCCTGCCCGCCGGGGGCACACTGGTCGCCATGACGGCGTCTGGCGATCGCACCACCTCAGGTGCCGCGCGCAGCTTTCTGCCCGCCGTCGAGGGAATGCGGGCCTGCGCCGCGGTCGGGGTTGTCATCACCCACGTGGCGTTCCAGACCGGCAACACCGGTGGCGTCACCGGCAGGCTGCTGGGCCGCTTCGACCTGGCGGTCGCCGTGTTCTTCGCGCTGTCGGGCTTCCTGCTGTGGCGGGGGCACGCGGCAGCAGAACGCGGCCTGCGCCGTCGCCCTCCGACCGGGCATTACCTGCGCTCGCGGCTGGTCCGAATCATGCCCGGCTACCTGGTGGCCGTCATCGTGATCCTGACGCTGATGCCCGATACCAACGCCGACTTCACCGTCTGGCTGGCCAATCTGACGCTCACCCAGATCTATGTTCCGCTGACGCTGACCAACGGGCTCACCCAGATGTGGAGCCTGTCGGTGGAGGTCTGCTTCTACATCGCGCTACCGGTGCTGGCGCTGCTGGCCCGGCGGCTGCCGGTGGGTGCGCGCATCCCCGCCGTCGTCGCGCTGGCGGCGGCGAGCCTGGCCTGGGGGCTGATCCCGTTCGACCCGCCCTACGGCGTGAACCCGCTCAACTGGCCACCGGCCTTCTTCTCCTGGTTCGCCGCGGGAATCGTGCTGGCCGAGCTGTCGGTGAGCCGGGTCGGCTGGGCGCACCGGCTGGCGCGGCGCCGGTTGTTGATGGCGGCGGTGGCGGTGGGGGCGTTTCTGGTCGCGGCCTCGCCGCTGGCCGGCCCGGAGGGGCTGACGCCGGGAACGGTGGGCCAGTTCGTGGTGAAGACCACGATGGGCGCGATCGTGGCCGGGACGTTGCTGGCACCCCTGGTGCTCGACGCGCCCGACACCGCGCACCGGGTGCTGGGCAGCCCGGTGATGGTGACGCTGGGCCGCTGGTCCTACGGGCTGTTCATCTGGCACCTGGCTGCCCTGGCGATGGTGTTTCCGGTCATGGGGTATTTCCCGTTCAACGGCCACATGCCGGTGGTGTTGGTGCTGACGCTGATCTTCGGCTTCGCGATCGCAGCGGTCAGTTATGCCCTGGTCGAGTCACCGTGCCGGGAGGCGCTGCTGCGCTGGGAGGCCCGGCACCGTCGTTCGGCGCCGCTGGACAGTGCGGTGCGTGACACCGCTCAGTAACCGCCGCCGTGTTCGAAGATCCGCCGCGGGTTGTCGACCAGCATGGTCGTGAGCTGCTCGTCGGTCACCCCGCGCTCTTTCAGCGCCGGGATCACGTCGTTGTGGATGTGCAGGTAATGCCAGTTGGGCATCACCACCGACACCATGTCCTCGGGGAGCGCATCGAAATAGCAGGACGCGTCGTGGGAGAGCACCATCTTCTCGGCGTGGCCGCGTTCGCACATCCGGGCCACCGTGTCGACGCGCTGCTCGAACGGCAGGATCGAATCGATGCCGAACCGGTCCATGCCCAGGTAGGAGCCGCTCGCGATGAGTTCCTCCAGGTAGTCCAGGTCGGTGCTGTCCCCGGAGTGCCCGATGACGACGCGGCTGAGGTCGACGCCCTCCTCGGCGAAGATCCGCTGTTGCTCCAGGCCGCGCCGGCGGCCGGCATGGGTGTGGGTGGAAATGGGCACACCGGTCTCCCGGTGCGCGGCGGCCACGCTTCTCAGCACCCGCTCCACCCCCGCGGTGACGCCCGGTTCGTCGGTGGCGCACTTCAGGATTGCCGCTTTGATGCCGGTGTCGGCGATGCCCTCGGTGATATCGCGGACGAACATCTCGGTCATGATCTCGGGTCCGTCGAGCAGGGTGCCCGGACCCTGGTAGTGGAACCGGAACGGCACATCGTTGTAGGTGTAGAGGCCGGTGGCCACCACGATGTTGATCTCGGTGGCCGCCGCGATCTTCGCGATCCTCGGGATGTAGCGGCCCAGCCCGATGACGGTCAGGTCGACGACGGTGTCCACACCGCGGGATTTCAGTTCGTTGAGCCGGGCAATGGCGTCGCTGACGCGGCGATCCTCATCGCCCCAGCCCTCTGGATAGTTCTCCGCGATCTCGGTGGTCATGATGAAGACGTGCTCGTGCATGAGCGTGACGCCGAGGTCAGCGGTATCGACCGGCCCGCGTGCGGTGTTCGTATCGGCCACCCCGCCGATGCTAGGAGCCGCCCACTGCGGCCGAGGCGGTTCGCGAGTATCGACATCTACCCGGTACCCGGGGTACCGTTTTGCCGATGGAGAAGTTGGACACGGACACCCCGGACGGTGCGGCGATCGCGCTGCACGCACGTGCGGTGCAGTTCGATCTCACCGACGTGCCTGCTCAGTGTGTGTACGACGACCCGTACGCATCGCACCTGTACAACGGGCTGAGCCTGCTGCTGCCCGCCGGTGAGGAGTGGTTCGTCTCGATCCTCAAAGAGGCGTTGCCGCACATCGAGGACGAGAAACTCCGCGAGGACGTCATCGGCTTCATGGGCCAGGAGGCCATGCACGCCAACGCCCACTCCGGCGTCAACGAGTACCTGGAGCGGCACGGCATCGACCCGGCCCCGGTGCTCGACCGCGCGCACTGGGTGTTCGGCAGCCTCCTGGGCCCGCGCGACGCCACCGGCGCCAAGGCGCACAACTATCTGGTGGAGCGGCTGGCCGTGATGGCCGCGCTGGAACACATCTTCTCGTTCCTGGGCGACTGGGTGCTCAACGCCGAACGGCTCAACGGCCAGACGGCGCACCCGACGATCGTCGACCTGCTGCGCTGGCACGGCGCCGAAGAGGTCGAGCACCGCATGGTGTCCCACGACGTGCTGCGCTATTTCGACCACAACTACGCGCGGCGCGCCTGGGCGCAGGTCGTGGCAGGCCCGATGTTGTTGTACTTGTTGTGGCAGGCCACCCGGTACCTGATGCGGGTCGACCCGAACCTGACGATGTCGCGGTGCAAGCGAAAAGCAATCTGGCGCGGCCTGATCCGTTCCGGGCGCCGCGGCGTCACCCCGTCGATCACGCACACCGCATGGCGTGGGATGCAGTACTTCTCGCCGCGGTATCACCCCGGCGATGTCGGGGACACCGCCCAGGCCGTCGCCTACCTGGCCTCCTCGCCCGCCGCGCGGGCCGCGGCGCGGTGAAGCGTCCCGCACCGCCGCTGGGCACACCGCTCGACGACCGGGCGACGAATTTTGTTGTGTCGCTTCTGGAACGGTTCTGGCTGGGGCGCGTCACCCAGGCCGACTACGGCGACGAACGTGCCCTTCGCGGCGCTGACGCCGCGCTCACGCTGCAGGTGACCGGACGCACCGTCGTCGCCCAGGACAACGACGTGGTCGCACTGACCTTCGCCGCGCCCGACGGCGCCACGCTGCCCGCGTGGCAGCCCGGCAGTCACCTCGATCTGCACCTGCCGTCGGGGCGGCGCCGGCAGTACTCGCTGTGCGGTGACCCGCAGGACCGGTCGCAGTACCGGATCGCGGTGCGCCGGATCCCCGGCGGTGGTGGCGGATCGCTGGAGATGCATGCGCTGTCGGTGGGGGATTCGGTCAGCGTGCGCAGCCCGCGCAACGGCTTCCCGTTCATTCCCTACGACCGGGCGCTCTACATCGCCGGTGGTATCGGCATCACCCCGGTGCTGCCGATGGTGCTCGCGGCCCAACGGCTGGGCACCGATTGGCATTTCGTGTACTGCGGGCGCAGCGCGGAGAGCATTCCGTTCCTCGACGAGATCGCATCCTGGGACCCGTCCCGGGTGACCATCCGGTTCGATGACGAACACGGACTGCCGACCGTCGAGGACCTGCTGGGTCACGCACCCGCCGGCGGGGCGGTCTACGTGTGCGGGCCGCCGCCGATGATCGAGACGGTGCGCCAGAACTTCGACAGATCCGGCGCCGCGGCACTGCATTTCGAGCGTTTCAGCGCTCCGCCGGTGCGCGACGGCACGGCGTTCGAGATCGAACTGGCCGGCAGCGGTGAGGTGCTGCCGGTGGCCGCCGACGAATCGGTGCTCGACGCGCTGGTACGGCACCGCCCCGACACCGCCTACTCGTGTCGCCAGGGTTTCTGCGGTACCTGCCGCGTCGGGGTGCTGGCCGGCACACCCGAGCACCGCGAGAACAGGCTCACCGCCGAAGAGCGTGAGACCTCGATGTTGACCTGCGTATCCCGTTCGCTCACTTCACGTCTCGTGCTCGATCTATAGCAACCGTCGACGCCGCGAGCATCGCCACCGACAACAGCGCGAGGAACTGCACGCCGACCGAATGGCCGAGGTACCCGTCCACCGAGCGCCACGGGCCACGGGACAGGGCCGCGCCGGCGGCGATCAGCCCACCGGCGGACACCCCGACGGTGATCCTCTCTGACCAAGCCCGTCCCGCCAGCAGGTACCGCACGCCGATCGCCGCCGCCACCACCGCGATCCCGGTGACCCCGCTGATCAGCGCGCCCACCGCGAGGACCGCGGCGCCCGACAGCCACGGCGCGGGCACCCACGGCTGCGCCGACTCGCCGGTACTCTCACGCCGGATCGGCAGCAGCGCAAGCAAAGCCAGTATCGGGAGCAGCGCCAGCCCGCCGAAGAGCCCGATCCGGTAGGTCAGGTTGGAGGGGAAGGTCAGCGTCAGCGTGCCGCTGGTGCCTGTGGGGACCACCCAGCCCTGCTGCCACCCGTTGACGGTGATGGCGCGTAGTGCCGTGCCGTCCTGAGTGTGGGCGACCCAGCCGGGATTCACGCTCTCGGGCACCACGATCACCCGGTCGTGATCCACCGCGTCCACCTCCACCTCGCGGTGATCGGAGGTCCACTTGCCGGTGGGCGCGTCGATGATCGGTGCCGGGCGCAGTTCAGCGGCGCGCGGGGTGTCCAGTTGGACGCCGTCGACCACGAATGCCTCGCCCGGGCTGACCACCAGTTCCTGCTGGCCCGCGGGTAGCGTGACGGGCTCGGTCTGGCAGGGCTTCGCCGCGATGGGCTCGTTGTCCAGCAGCGCACCGACGGTGGTGGCTACCGAGGTCTGGATGAACTGCCCGGCCACACCGATGATCGGCCCCCTGCCGCACGGCAACGTGATCGGGCGGCCCCCGTCGGCCGGGTCGGCCGCCGCAATCGGCTTGCCCGCGCGGTCCAGGACGGTCACCTCGGCCAGGCCGGTGGGCTTGAGCTGATCGAAACCCAGTGCGGTGCGGTCGATCACATCGGTCCAGTCCAGGATCGACACCTGCACAGTGTCGGTCACCGCGGGGAACAGGTCGAAGGTCTGCGGCCCGCCGCCGTCGAGGCGGCGGACCTGCGGGCCGGCGCCCAGGTCGATGGCGACCATCGTCGGATGTGCCGGCAGCACCGTGGCACTCGGTGTCAGGGTCAGCGCGGAAACCTCGGTGCGCGCGGGCAGTTTCACCGTCAGCGTCGGCGGCTTCTTGAGCTGCACATTGTTCTGCGGTGCCGTCCACGCGGTGCGCACATCGCCGTCGGTGGCGGCGTAGGCCGAGCCGAGTACGTCGATCAGATCCGAATCGCCGGTCGCGCGGGTGTTTCCGGGCTCGCTGATCAGATCGGCCAGCCGTGGACCCTGTCGCGCCCGCACCCATACCGTCGGGGTGACCGCGGTGGCCTCCGGAACCGTCAGGGTGCGGCTCATGTTGACCGCCTCCTCGGGGGCGAGCGCCATGGTGGCCGCGCAGAGGATGGCGTCCGGTGCTTCCGCGCAGCCCGGCCGGCCCAGCAGCTCGGAGCCGAGATCCCATTGCGCGACCGCCGATCCCGCGGGCGGACCCGGCACGTCCACGGTGCGCCGCAGGGTGACCGGATGGGCGAAACCCGATGCGTCGTACTGGGTCACGGACAGATCGGTGATGCCGAACTGCACACCGGGTGAGCCGTCGTCGGTGCCGACGGCGGTGATCCGCATCCACGGCGTCTCACCGAACGGCAGCGCCGCGGACAACGGTTTACCGGGCTCGTCGAATCGCAGAGTGGTGGTGCCGTTGATCGTGGACACCTCGATGCGGCGGACCTGCGCGCCGACAGCGGTGGCGCTGGGGGTGATGGTGACCGCGGCGTTGGTCACCGGATGGTCGAAGTCGACCTGCATCCACTGGCCCAGCGCGGTCTGCAGCGAGTTGGACACCCAACTTGTCGAGGAATCGGCATCGATGGCCGCGGCCGGCCCGGAGGACGGCGAAACATTGGGTAGCGCAGTCGAATCCGCCGCAGAGCTGGAGACGCTGATATTGCCGCCGGTCCACCTCGCATAGAGCGGGTCGGTGCCGGCCGGATAGTCCATCACCCGGTTGAAGGTCTGACGCCGCTCGTCGGGGGTGCGCACCGCCGAGGAATGGTTGTCCACCCGGCCGTAATCGGTTTCGCGGGCCAGTGGCGTGTCGGTCACCGTCACCAGCGGGGCGCCGACACCGGCACGCTGTGCGTCGGCGGTCAGCAGCATCGGCCCGAGGGGTTCACGCCCGGTCAGTCGGCGTCGTTCGGCAAGGCGCAACAAGGCTTCCGGGCCGCCGTCGACGCGGGCCATCGCATCCAGGTCGGTCAGATACGGCGCGGGCCGGGCGTCGTCGACGCGGTAGATCTCGATCGCCGGGTAGCGGGGACGCAGGCCGCTGTCGGTGACGAACCCCTCCAGGGTTCCCGGCCCCACCGGATCACCGAATTCCGCGACCCTGGTCAGGCCGGGCGACCCGTCGATGGCACGGTGCACCAGGATCGGGCGTGCGGACCGTGATGCGTCCGGATCCAGGTCGTTGCGCACCACCACAAACGAAATACCTTGCTGGGAAAGCGTATCCGCCAGGCCGGCCGAGGGTTGCCCGGCGGCGAACAGCCGCTGCACCGAGTCGAGCGCTCGAATGGTCTCCGGTGGGGTCAGCGGGATCGAGTCGCGCACGCCCCAGGGGTTGTTGCCCAGCACCTGCAGTGGCTCGTCATGGCTGTTGCCCCACACCTGGGTCGCGAACGGGGCGCCCGGCGCGACGAGCACCCGTCCGCGGTCGGTGTTGTGCTCATCGAGCCAGTCCGCGGTGTCGTGCCAGTAGCCGGGGATCGCCTCGAAGCTCCCCGGCGGGGTCAGCCGGCCGGTCCAGGCCAGTGAGGTGCCCGCGGCCAGCGCGGTCAGGATGACCAGGCCGACGGCGACCCGCCTGTCGCGTTCGGGGTAGGCGAACGCGCGCACCCAGCTGGGCCGGGACACGGTGCCGGGCAGGGGTATCCGGCCCAGCAGATGCGCCAGGCCCAGCGCCAGGGGCAGCCGGATCAACGGTTCCAGCTTGTGCACGTTGCGCAGCGGGGTGCCGTCGGCGTCGAGGAACAACTGCACCTGCGTGGCGATCGGGGAACCCAGCCCGCCCGAGTAACCGACGGCGAGCAGGGTGATGCCGACGAAGAGGATCGCGATGAGCCGGCCCCGGGCCGGCATGGTGCGCATCGCCAGGCCGGCCAGCCCGGCCGCCGCGACCAGGGTGGTGGCCAGCACCGCGACCGAACTGGTGACCAGCGTCGAACCCGCGGTGGCGGTGGGCGCGACGAACGGTGTCCAGCTGTCCGTGCCGCGCAGCACCTCGGTCAGCGACAGCCAGCGAGTGGTGACCCCGGAGGACTCGATGTAATCCAGGAACGGCGGACTGATGCGGCCCAGCATCACCAGCGCGACCGACCACCAGGTGATGGCCAACGCCGTGCACAGCGCCCACCACGCGGTGAACCGCCACCACTGCCGGTTCGGGCGGTGCGCCGCCCACCAGATGACGGCGGCCAGGCAGCCGGTCAGGGTGGCGACGGCGTTGACCGCGCCCATCAGCGCCACGGCCGCTGCCGAACGCGCGGCCAGCAACCGGATCCGGTCGTCGCCGCGCATGGCGTAGATCACGGGCAGCAGAACCCACGGCGCCAGCATCATCGGCAGCGTCTCCGAGGAGATGGCGCCCAGGGTGGTCAGCACCCGCGGGGACAGGGCGAAGGCCGTCGCGGCGATGATCCGCGCGCTGGTGGTGCCGATCCCCAGCGCCTCGGCCACCCGCAGCAGGCCCCAGAACCCGACGGTGAGCAGCAGCGCCCACCACAACCGTTGGGTCACCCAGCCCGGCACGCCCAGCACATCGCCGGCCAGGAAGAACGCGCCGTGCGGAAACAGGTAGCCGTAGGCCTGGTTCTGGGCCTGCCCGAACGACAGGTCGCTGTTCCACAGATCGGCGGCACGTGCGAGGAACCGCAGCGGGTTGGCGGTGAGATCGAGTTTGGTGTCAGGAGAGATGCGGCCCGGCGACTGGATGAACGCCAGTATCAGAAATGCGGTGCCGACCAGCCACAGCCAACGCCGCGACAGTTGATTCCGAACTCCGGCTGCCGGCGCGCCCGGGTCAGGCCCGGTCGCCGTATTCAACGCGGTTGAGCACCGAGGACGCCGGGTCTCCCGATTGCACCGGTGGCTTGGTGTCCTGCTGGACCATCAGCGTCACGCCGAAGATCGCCGCCGCGCCCAACAGCAGGCCGACCACAACGCTGGCCGCAGCGGGCACGACGAACCGTTCCATGCCCGCCAACCTAGCACGTCAGAATGGTGGGGTGACTTCGGCGGAGCGGGAGTTCTGGCGCTCGGCGACGTGCACCGTGTGGGTGAGCCTCGGGCCCACCGGCGCCCTGGTGTTCGCCGGGTTCGACCGCGCCTACCTGGACGGATACGAATATCACGTGTCGGTGGAACCCGAGGACCTGCCGGCGCTGCGGGCCGCACTGGGCGTCGGTCCGGACGCCGCCCTGCTCGACGCGGTGTGTGCCGCAGCCGACACGATCATGGCCGTCGGCGAGCGCAGCTGGCTGCAGTCCCACGGGGTCCCGTGCGCACTGCAGGTCTGGTGAACGGCTGCCGATCGAGTGCGGACCGCTAGTCTCGAGACCCATGTCGATGTCGCGCGCACTCTGTGCCCTGACCGCGCTGTCCGGTCTCCTGCTGGCCTGCTCGCCCGCCGAACCGCAGGAGGCGGCCGCCCCGCCGGCCCCGGCGAGCAGCGGCGCGCCCGTGCCGAGCAACGCCTCCTTCGATCAGCCGCTGCCGGCCGCACCGGCGCCCGGCTCCTGCGATATCGCCACCCTGTCGACGCGCGACAAGCTCGCCCAGCTGCTGATGGTCGGTGTCAGCAATGCCGCCGACGCCCGCGCGGTGGTCGCCGACCAGCATGTCGGCGGCATCATGATCGGCAGCTGGACCGACAAGTCGATGCTCGGTGCGCCACTGGCCGACATCGCGGCGAACTCGGGCCCGCTGTCGCTGGCCGTCAGCGTCGACGAAGAGGGCGGCCGGGTGTCCCGGCTGGCCGGTGTGATCGGCAGCCAGCCCTCGGCACGGGAGCTGGCCCAGACCAAGACCTCCGACGAGGTGTACGGGATCGCGCTCGAGCGCGGCCGGGCCATGCGCGGCCTGGGCATCACCGTGGATTTCGCGCCGGTCGTCGACGTGACCGGTGAGAGCGCCGCGATCGGTGACCGCTCGTTCGGGGACGATCCGGAGACGGTGACCGAGTACGCCGGCGCCTATGCGCGCGGCCTGCGCGACGCCGGCGTGCTGCCGGTGCTCAAGCATTTTCCCGGCCACGGGCGCGCCTCGGGTGACTCGCACACCGGTGCCGTGTCCACCCCGCCGCTGGCCGAACTGCAGAACGACGACCTGGTCCCGTACCGCACGTTGACGGCCCAGCCGCCGGTGGCGGTGATGGTGGGCCACATGCAGGTGCCCGGGCTGACCGGCGGCGAGCAGGCCAGCCTGAGTCCCGCGGCCTACAACCTGCTGCGCACCGAGTTCGGTTTCGGTGGCCTCGTCTACACCGACGACCTGTCCAGCATGGCCGCGATCAACCAGCAGTATGGAGTCGCGGCGGCGGTGCTGAAGTCCTTGCAGGCCGGCGCCGATGTCGCGCTGTGGATCACCACCGCCGAGGTTCCCGCCGTCCTGGACCGCCTGGAGCAGGCGGTCGCCGCCGGCGAGCTGTCCCCGGCCGCGGTGGATGCGTCGGTGCAGCGGGTGGCGGCCTCCAAGGGGCCTAACCCCAACTGCGGCCGCTGATCACCCGTACTCTGAGCCGATGGCCGGTGGAACCAAGCGGTTGCCGCGCGCGGTGCGCGAGCAGCAGATGCTCGACGCTGCCGTGCAGATGTTCTCCATCAACGGCTATCACGAGACGTCGATGGATGCGATCGCCGCCGAGGCGCAGATCTCCAAACCGATGCTCTACCTCTATTATGGCTCCAAGGAAGATCTCTTCGGGGCGTGCCTGGACCGTGAACTGAACCGGTTCGTCGACGAGGTGCGCGGCAAGATCGACTTCACGCAGAGCCCAAAGGACATGCTGAGCAACGCCGTTGGCGCGTTCCTCGGTTATATCGACAGCAACCGCGCGTCGTGGATCGTGCTCTACAGCCAGGCCACCAGTTCGCAGGCGTTCGCGCACACCGTGCGTGAGGGTCGGGAACGGATCATCGATCTGGTCGGCAGGCTGTTGCAGTCCGGTACCCGAAACCCGGAGCCGGACGCCGATTTCAACATGATGGCCGTTGCGCTGGTGGGTGCCGGCGAGGCCATCGCGGACCGGGTCAGCACCGGTGACGCCGGCGTGCACGACGCCACCGAACTGATGATCAACTTGTTCTGGCGCGGCCTGAAGGGCAAGCCGACCGACAAGGGTTAGGACAGCCCGGTCACCGATGCCGTCAGATGCGGGTAGCCCTTCGACAGGTGCCGAAGCGCCAGCTCCCAACCATTGTCGGTGGCGTCCACGTAGAGCCCGGCGCGCGCCGGCAGCAGCACCGGCTTGCCGAAGCGCACCGAGTACTTCACCGCATCGGGCAGCCGGCCCTCGATATTGGCCAGCACGGCTGCCGCGCTGAACATCCCGTGCGCGATGGCGGTGGGGAACCCGAACAGCTTGGCGCCCAGTGAGCTGGTGTGGATCGGGTTGTGGTCACCGCCGATCGAGGCATAGGAGCGGATCTGGCCGGCCGAGATGCTCAGCACCGCGTTCGGCGGTGGGAGCTTCTTCTGCTTGGGCGGCTCGGGCCGCGGCTCGCCGGACAGGCTGGTGCGCTGCTGGTGCAGGAAGGTGGTGGTCTGCTCCCAGGCCAGATCGTTGCCGATCTTGATGCTGGTCACCAGATCCACCAGCAGGCCCTTGCGGTGCTCGCGCAGGTTCTCCGCGTGCACCGACACGTCCAGCGCATCGCTGACGGTGATCGGCCGGTACTGGGTGATGTGGTTTTCGGTGTGCACCGAACCCATTGCCGCAAAAGGGAAATCGAACGATGTGGCCAGCGACATCATGGTCGGGAAGGTCAGCGCGAACGGGTAGGTCAGCGGCACGGCATTGTCGAAGCGCAGCCCGGTGACGTTCGCGTACGCGGCGACGTTGGCCGGGTCGATCCGGAGTTCGGGGACGTGGACGGTGCGGTCGGGCAGGCCACCGGCACGCGGTACGAACGGCAGCGCGCCGGCGACGGCCCGTGCCATGTTGACGAGACCGTTAGGTTGCGACATACCGGTGTCCTTTGTTCTTCGCGCAAGCGCTCATCATGCCCCCAGCAGGGCTTGGCCGCAGACCCGAATGGTGTTGCCGGTGACCGCATTCGACGCCGGGCTGGCGAAGTAGGCGATGGTCTCGGCGACGTCGACGGGCTGGCCGCCCTGGAACAGCGAGTTCAGCCTGCGGCCCACCTCGCGGGTGGCCAGCGGGATGGCCTCGGTCATCTTGGTCTCGATGAACCCGGGCGCCACGGCGTTGATGGTGATGCCCTTCTCGCCCAGGGACGGGCTCAGGGATTCGACGATGCCGATCATGCCGGCCTTGGTCGCCGCGTAGTTGGTCTGGCCGCGGTTGCCCGCGATACCGGCCATCGACGACAGGCCGACCACCCGGCCGCCCTCGCCGAGCGCGCCGGCGGCGACCAGGCCCTCGGTGAGATTCAGCGGCGCAAGAAGATTCACCGCGACCACCGAATCCCAACGCGGTTCGTCCATGTTGGCGAGCAGCTTGTCGCGGGTGATACCGGCGTTGTTGACCAGGACGTCGACCTTGCCGCCATGGTGCTCGGTGAGATGCGCGACGATCTGGTCCACCGCGTCGGGCGCGGTGACGTCCAGCGCGAGCGCCGTCCCGCCCACCTTCTCGGCGGTCTCCTTCAGCGCCTCCTCGGCGGCCGGTACGTCGACGGCGACCACCGCGGCGCCGTCGCGGGAGAAGACCTCGGCGATGGTCGCGCCGATACCGCGGGCGGCGCCGGTCACCACGGCGACCTTGCCTGCCAGTGGCTTGTCCCAGTCCGCAGGCGCCTGCGACGCTGCGGCACCGACGCGGAAGACCTGCCCGTCGACGAACGCGGACTTGCCGGACAGGATGAAACGCAGCGTCGATTCCAGGCCGGAGGCGCCCGCGTCGGCGTCGTCGGCCAGGTACACCAGTGAGACCGTCGCGCCGCGACGCAGTTCCTTGCCCAGTGATCGGGTGAACCCCTCCAGGGCGCGCTGCACGATGTACTCGTGCGCCGTGCCGGTGCCCGACGGGGTGGTGCCGATGACGACCACCCGGCCCGAGGCGCCGAGGTTGCGAAGTACCGGGGTGAAGAACTTGTAGAGCTCCTTGAGCCCGGAGGGTTCGGTGATACCGGTGGCGTCGAACACCAGCCCGCCGAACGAGTCGGCCCACCGCCCGCCGATGTTGTCGGAGACGACGTCGTAGTCGTCGGAGAGGGCGGCGCGCAGCGGTTCGACCACCCGGCCTTCCCCGCCGATCAGCAGCGATCCGGCGAGCGGCGGCTGGCCGGCGCGGTAGCGGCGCAGCTCTTCGGGCTGCGGAACGCCGAGTTGTTTGGCCAGGAATGATCCGGGCCCGGAATTGACCACTTGGGAGAACAGGTCGGAAGCCATGGGTACTAACTTACTCCAGAGTAAGGTTTGCGGGTAACCTTGGGGGCATGCCTTCAGAAACCAATGACCGCCGCGTCGCCGTCCTCGGCGGAAACCGGATCCCCTTCGTGCGCTCCGACGGCGCCTACGCGAATGCCTCCAACCAGGACATGTTCACCGCCGTCCTGGACGGCCTCGCCGAACGGTTCGGATTGCGCGGCGAGAAGCTCGACGCCGTGATCGGTGGCGCGGTGCTCAAGCACAGCCGTGATTTCAACCTGATGCGCGAAAGCGTGCTGGGTAGCTCCCTGTCGCCCTACACCCCGGGCATCGACCTGCAGCAGGCCTGCGGCACCGGCCTGCAGTCGGCGATCGCCGCCGCCGACGGGATCGCCCGCGGCCGTTACCAGGTGGCTGCCGCCGGCGGCGTGGACACCACCTCGGATGCGCCCATCGCGTTCGGTGATGACCTGCGCGGCGTATTGCTCAGCCTGCGCCGCTCCAAGTCCAACCTCGATCGGCTCAAGCTGGTCGGCAAGCTGCCCGCCGCTCTCGGTGTGGAGATCCCCACCAACGGCGAACCCCGCACCGGGCTGTCGATGGGCGAGCATGCCGCCATCACCGCCAAGGAGATGGGCATCAAGCGCGTGGATCAGGACGAGCTCGCCGCGGCCAGCCACCGCAACATGGCCGCCGCCTATGACCGCGGGTTCTTCGATGACCTGGTCACCCCCTTCCTCGGCGTCTACCGCGACAACAATCTGCGTGCCGATTCGTCGCCGGAGAAGCTGGCCAAGCTCAAGCCTGTCTTCGGTGTGCGCAACGGTGACGCGACGATGACCGCGGGCAACTCCACGCCACTGACCGATGGCGCTTCGGTGGCGCTGCTGTCCACCGAGGAGTGGGCCGCCGAGCACAACCTCCCGGTCCTGGCGTACTTCGTCGACGGGGAGACCGCCGCGGTCGATTACGTCAACGGGCCCGACGGGCTGCTGATGGCGCCGACCTACGCGGTGCCGCGGCTGCTCGCCCGCAACGGCCTGACGCTGCAGGACTTCGACTTCTACGAGATCCACGAGGCGTTCGCCTCCGTGGTGCTGGCCACGCTGGCGGCCTGGGAGTCGCCTGACTACTGCAAGGGCCGGCTCGGACTGGACGCCCCGCTGGGGGCCATCGACCGCAGCAAGCTCAACGTCAACGGCTCCTCGCTGGCGGCCGGGCACCCGTTCGCCGCGACCGGCGGACGCATCGTCGCGCAGCTGGCCAAGCAGCTGGCGGAGAAGAAGAAGGAGACCGGCCAGCCGGTGCGCGGCCTGATCTCGGTCTGCGCCGCAGGTGGGCAGGGTGTGACGGCCATCCTGGAGGCCTAGTCACGTCGCCGAAACTGTGTTCCGGACGGCGCCTACTCGCGTTTTCCCTGCTGGAATACAGTTTCGGCCCGGCCCGGAAAGTTGCAGAAAAAAGTTTTTCGGATTCCTGTAACGCTCGCCGGAGCACCGTCGATACATGGGATAGCTCCGTGTTGCCGTCTGACCCCCCGACCCGACGGCAACACGGGGCTTCTCTATTTCTCGCCCACGTCCTTGGATGCGGTGACCGGCCCCGCTCCGGGTGGCGCGAACAGGCTGCCCGCCAGACTGCCGCGCGCGGTCCGCACCGCGACCAGGGCCCATGTGCACAGCAGGCCGGCGTAGGCCGCCGAGGCGGCGACCTCGAACGCCGGCAGCCCGGTGTGCACCGCCAGCTGGGTGGTCCCGGTGACGAACGTCCCGACCGGGAACGTCAGGCTCCACCAGGTCAACGCGAACGGCATCCCGCGCCGCAGGGTGCGGACCGTGAGCGCGGTGGCCAGGGCGATCCACAGCACGCAGAAACCCCATACGGGCACCCCGAACAGGATCGCGAAGATCCCCATTCCGGCGGCGAGCTGCGGTGTGACGGCCAGGTGCGCCTCGTTGGCGAGCAGCCCGGCCACCGTGATCGATTGGCCCAGCGGACCGAGCACGATCCACAGCGTCGGGACCCGCGCGGTGCCGGAGGTGCCGTACAGGGCCAGCCGGCTCCAGATCATCGTGATGATGATCAGCGCGGCGATCAGTGACAGCCCGAACATCGCCAGGCAGCCGTAGAACATGGTCGTCCGTCCCGTGCCCGGGGCCATGTGCGGGATCAGCATCGCCCCCGACGCAGCGGACACCATCGGCGGCACCACCGGCATCAGCCAACCGCCGAAGGCGGCGTCCGGGCCCACGTTGAGCTGGGTGAACATCAGGTACGGGATGGTCATCGCGGTGAACAGACCGCCGATGGTGCCCGCCGACCACAGCACCCAGTTGATGTCGACGGCCAGGCCTTCGCCGATCAGATCCTTGCCGACGAGCATGGTGCCGGACCCGACGGTCAGCAGCGCCATGGGTGCGGCGCCGTAGAAATGCGCCATCTGCGGATTGCGCGCATGCCCGCGTGCGACGGTGGGGTGGCGGAACCACTGCACGGTGACCGTGATGAGGAGCGCCACCAGAAGGAGCGCCGCGAAGACCCAGACGATGTCGGTGAACACCCGCAGCCCGGGTGGCTGGACCGGCAGCGTCGCGCCCGCGACGACGATGATCCCGGTCCCCATCACCGACGAGAACCAGTTCGGGCCGAAGTTTCCCAGCCGTGTCTCGGTTTCGGTCACGATTCGGCGGGCATCATGAGGTGCATGCAGATCAGCATCCTCGGGTCATTGTCCGGATCGGGCGGCACGTCCCTCGTCGACGGCGTCGTGTCGGAATTCGCAAAGTTGCGCGACGAGGGTTTCCGCCGGATCTGGATGACCCAGATGCCGTACGAGCCGGACCTGCTGACCGTGCTGGCGGTGGCCCTGCGTGAGGTCGACACCATCGAGGTCGGCACCGGGGTGGTGCCGATCCAGAATCAACATCCGATGCAGCTGGCGCAGCGCGCGCTGACGCTGAACCTGATCGCTGGAGGTCGCTTCATCCTCGGATTGGGGATGACGCACGCGGCCGTCACCGAAGGCATGTGGGGCATTCCGTGGGACCGGTCGGTGCGACGGCTCAACGAGTATCTGGACGGGCTGCTGCCGCTGCTGGCGGGCGAACCCGCCGATGCGCCCGGCGAGATCTACACGACCCGCGGCGCGCTGCAGATCCCCGGCGCACCGCAACCCGATGTGTACATCGCCGCGCTGGGCCCGCAGCTGCTGAAAATTGCCGGGCGCCGCACCGCGGGAACCGTGACCTGGATGACCGGGCCGAAAACGCTGGCCGAACATGTCGGCCCGGCGTTGCGGGCCGCGGCCGCCCCCGAGGGGCGTTCGGTCCGGGTGGTGGCCGCGCTGCCCATCAGCGTCACCGATGACGTCGACGGCGCGCGCAGCCAGGCCGCCGAGCAGTTCGCGATGTACGGGCACCTGCCGTCCTACCGCGCCATGCTCGACCGGGAGGGCTACGCCGGGCCCGAAGACGCCGTGCTGATCGGGGACGAGGAGACCGTGACCGCCCGCATCGACGAGCTGCGCGCCGCCGGCGTGCACGAATATGTGGGCGTGGTCTACGACAAGTCGCCCGAGGTCAGGAACCGGACGAGGGCGTTGTTGCGGGCGCTGGACGTCGACCTGGAAGGTGCCGAAAAACCTCTGGTGTGATTGTCGTCACAGGCGTACAGTCGACCGCACGACGGGTTCGGGAGTGACACATCCAAAGAGCCGGGACGAGGTGAAACTCCGGCCGCGCGAGATACCGAAAGGTATATGAGGACGCCCTCGAGGTCGAAAGACCGACAGTCCTCCCGAACCCGCCCACATGTCTTCTGCCCATGGTGAACAACGCGCCGCAGCCCGATGATTGCGGCCATGATGCTGGCATGGGCGACATCATTCGCATCCACCCGGACCGCAGGCCGTCGCGCGAGCCGGGGCCCTTGTGGCGGGAAGTCCTCGGCCGGCGGCTACGCGACACCCGCCGGCGCCGCGGTGCCCGGCTGGTCGACGTCGCCGCCCGTGCCGGGGTGTCACCGCAGTACCTCTCCGAGATCGAGCGCGGCCGCAAGGAGCCGTCCAGCGAGATGATCGCCGCGGTGTGCGGGGCGCTGAACATCGAGCTCGGGCGGCTGCTCGGCGGCATCTCGGCCGATCTCACCCGGCGCTCCGAGCCCGGGACCGGCGCCACCTTGCTGGCAGCCTAGACGCGCTGATCGAGCACCCGGTCCGCCAGGCCGTAGGTCACCGCGCCCTCGGCGTCGAACACCCGGTCGCGGTCGGTGTCGTGCCGGAGCTGTTCGACGCTGCGGCCGGTGTGCCGGGACAGGATCGATTCCAGCTGACTGCGCATCCGGACCACCTCGTCGGCCTGCAGGATCAGATCCGGGATGGTGCCGCGCCCCTGGGCGGCCGGCTGGTGCAGCACCACCCGGGTGTGCGGCAGCACCGAACGCCGCCCCGGCTCACCGGCGGCCAGCAGCACGGCCCCGGTTGCCACGGCCTGCCCGACGCACGTGGTCGCCACCGGGGCCTTGACGAAGCGCATGGTGTCGTAGACGGCAAGCATCGCCGACAGATCGCCGCCCTCGGAGTTGATGTAGAGCCCGATCTCCTGTTCCGGGTTGTCGGCCTCCAGATGCAGCAGTTGGGCGATGAGGGCATTGGCGACGCCGGAATCGATGGCGGTGCCCAGGTAGACGATGCGCTCGGTGAGCAGGTGCGAGTAGACGTCCATGATGCGCTCGCCGCTGGGGGTGCGGGCGATGACGTTCGGGATGGTGTACGTACTCACGTCAGACTCCGATCCCGAAGTGCTGCTTACGGTTCGGTGCAATCTGCGTGAAGTCGCCGACGATGTGGTCGATGAACCCGTAGCTGAGTGCCTGCTCGGAGGTGAACCAGCGATCGTGCAGGGAGTCGGTGAAGATGCGCTCGACGTCCTGGCCGGTATCCGCGGCGATGATGGCAAGCACGGTGTCGCGGGTGTGCCGCAGATCGTCGGCCTGCACCTCCACCTCGACCGCGGAACCGGCGATACCCGCCGACCCCTGGTGCATCAGGATGCGTGCGTGCGGAAGTGCGAACCGCTTGCCCGGCGTGCCGGACGACAGCAGGAATTGTCCTGCGCTGCAGGCCAGTCCGAGCGCCAGCGTGGACACATCGGCGGGAATCAGCCGCATCACATCGCGAATCGCGAGCATGGCCGGCACCGAACCGCCGGGGGAGTGGATCCACAGGGCGACATCGTCATCGGAATCGGAGGCCAGCGTCAGCAGTTGCGCCATCAGCACGGCGCCGTTGTCGTCGTCGAGGGGGCCGTCGAGCACGAGGACGCGCTTGCGGTACAGATCCTCGCGTAGCTGCCGGCCAAACAGGGGTGGTTTCTCGGTCATGGGTTAGACACTGCCGCGCGCAACGGCATTCGCGCATGCGGTGCTGCTGTGAGCAGAACGCCTCGGCGAAACTCGCGTACCGGTCCCGATTCGCGCGCGGATTACCCCGGGTACGCGAGTTTCGCCACCAAATGCAAGGACCCCCGGGATCGCCGGGGGTCCTTGGTCTTGGGAACTCAGAAACTCAGAAAGCTGCTTCGTCCAGTTCCATCACTTCGTTGTCGATGGCGTCGAGCACCGTGCGGGTGCTGGTCAGCAGCGGCAGGAAGTTCTTGGCGAAGAACGATGCGGCGCCGATCTTGCCCTCGTAGAACGCCTTGTCCGCACCGGTGGCGCCGGCGTCGAGCTTCTCGATCGCCACGGCGGCCTCACGCTGCAGCAGCCAGCCGATGACCAGGTCGCCGACGCTCATCAGGAAGCGCACCGAACCCAGGCCCACCTTGTAGATGGCGGACGGATCCTCCTGCGAGGCCATCAGGTAACCGGTCAGCGTGGCGGCCATGCCCTGCACGTCCTCCAGCGCGGTCGCCAGCAGTGCGCGCTCGGCCTTCAGGCGGCCGTTGCCGGTCGCGTTCTTCACGAAGGTGTCGATCTCACCGGACAGGTAGGCCAGCGCCTGGCCCTTGTCGCGGATGATCTTGCGGAAGAAGAAGTCCTGCGCCTGGATCGCGGTGGTGCCCTCGTAGAGCGAGTCGATCTTGGCGTCACGGATGTACTGCTCGACCGGGTAGTCCTGCAGGAAGCCCGATCCACCGAAGGTCTGCAGGCTCTCGGTCAGCTTGGCGTAGGCGGTCTCCGAGCCGAAGCCCTTGACCACCGGCAGCAGCAGATCGTTGATGCGGACCGCCATCTCGGCGTCCACACCGTGCAGTGCCTGGGCGACCTCGTCGTCCTGGAAGGTGGCGGTGTACATGTACAGCGCACGCATGCCCTCGGCGTAGGACTTCTGGGTCATCAGCGAGCGACGCACATCCGGGTGATGAGTGATGGTCACCCGCGGTGCGGTCTTGTCGGTCATCTGGGTCAGGTCGGCACCCTGGACACGGTCCTTGGCGTACTCGAGCGCGTTCAGGTAGCCGGTCGACAGGGTGGCGATGGCCTTGGTGCCCACCATCATCCGGGCCTGCTCGATGACGTCGAACATCTGCGCGATGCCGTTGTGCACCTCGCCGACGAGCCAGCCGACGGCCGGCTTGTCGTGCTGGCCGAAGGACAGCTCACAGGTGGCTGAAACCTTCAGGCCCATCTTGTGCTCGACATTGGTGACGTAGACGCCGTTGCGCTCGCCGAGCTCACCGGTCTCGAAGTCGAAGAGGAACTTCGGCACGAAGAACAGCGACAGACCCTTGGTGCCCGGGCCTGCGCCCTCGGGGCGGGCCAGCACCAGGTGCGCGATGTTCGGGAAGAGGTCGTCGGCGTCGGCGGAGGTGATGAAGCGCTTCACACCGTCGATGTGCCAGGAGCCGTCCTCCTGCTTGACGGCCTTGGTGCGGCCGGCGCCCACATCCGAACCCGCGTCGGGCTCGGTGAGCACCATGGTGGCGCCCCAGTTGTTCTCCGAGGCGATGGCCGCCCACTTCTTCTGCTCGTCGGTGCCGTTGTGCGCGAAGATCTGCGCGAAACCGGCTCCGCCGCTGTACATCCAGACCGCCGGGTTGGCGCCGAGGATGTGCTCGTTGAGGGCCCACAGCAGCGCCTTGGGGGCGGGCATGCCGCCGAGATCCTCGTCGAGGGCGACCTTGTTCCAGCCGCCGTCGATGGTGGCGTTGACGGACTTCTTGAACGACTCGGGCAGCGTGACGGTGTGCGTCGCGGGATCGAAGACCGGCGGGTTGCGGTCACCATCGGCGAACGATTCGGCGATCGGGCCCTCGGCCAGACGCGCCATCTCGTTGATCATCTCGCGGGCGGTGTCGGCATCGAGGTCAGCGAAGCTGCCGGTGCCGAGCGCCTTGTCGAGACCGAGCACATCGAACAAGGCGAATACCTGGTCACGAACGTTGCTCTTGTAGTGACTCACAGTGTCTCCTCAATGAGATTGGGTCTAAGCAGTTGGTACATGCGGCGGTTGGGTACCTGCGACTGGACTGCACTAAGTTACCCACCAGTAACTGCCATGAACTATACCGCCGAGTAACCTTCGCGCAAAGTGGTCTGGAGCGAATTTTCCGCAGCCGCCCAACCCGGTGGTTGATTGGGCGTTGTACCGTGGTCGAAAACCGCCCCTGAGCTGCTCGTCTTTCGAAAATGTGATGCTGGCCACGATGGCCCCGGCGCGCCCTCTAGAGTGAGGCCGATGAGGCGTGTGGTGGTATGGGGAACCGGCAATATGGGCGCGACCGCAATCCGGTCGACAGTCGCCTTTCCGGGGTTGAGCCTGTCCGGACTGATCACCTCATCGGCGGAGAAGACCGGCCGCGACGCCGCCTCCTTCGCAGGTCTGGACGCCGAGACCGGCGTCCTCGCGGTCAGCGACCCCGCCGAGGTGGACGCTGCACTCAAGGACGGCGACGCCGTCGCCTACATGGCCTCCGGTGACATCCGGCCCGAAGAGGCCATCGCCGATATCGAACGCGCCCTGCGCGCCGGCTCGCACGTGGTGACCCCGTCGCTCTACTCGCTCTACGACCCGCGTTCGGCGCCACCGGAATGGGTGCAGCGCCTCACCGACGCCGCGCAGGCCGGCGGCGCCAGTCTGCTGGTGTCCGGCGTCGATCCCGGCTGGGGCAACGACGCGCTGGCGGTGACGGCGGCCAGCCTGTGCACCCGTATCGAGACGATCACCTGCCAGGAAATCTTCGACTACTCCACCTACAACCAGCCGTTCGCGGTGAAGGTGTCCTGCGGATTCGGCGGCTCCATGGAGGAGACGCCGATGATGCTGCTGCCGTCCATCCCGACGATGGTGTGGGGCGGCAACGTCCGCCTGATCGGGCGGGGTCTGGGCATCGAGATCGACGAGATCACCGAGGAGGTCGAGCGCCTTGCCCTCGAGGAGACCGTCGACACCGTGATGGGACCGTTCGAGAAGGGCACCCAGGGGGCGTTCTTCCTCAAGGTGATCGGCTGGTCCGGCGGCAAGCAGCGGGTCATCATCGAACACATCACCCGCATCCACCCGACCTGCGCGCCGGACTGGCCGCAGCCCGACCAGGGGGTGGGTGATCACCGCGTCATCGTCGACGGCGATCCGCAGCTCACCATCACCACCCGCGCCGACGTGCCCGGCGGTACCCGCGCCGACGGCGGCAACACCACCGCCGCCAACCGGCTGCTGGGCGCCATCGACTGGCTGGCCACCCAGCCCGCCGGGATCTACGACGGGCTGGATGTGCCGCTGCGTTCGGCGTTGCCCACCGAGGTGGAAGCGACGCGCTGGGCCTAGCCCTCGGTCTTCGGCTCCGATTCTGGCTCAGCCGCGGGTGATTCGGCATCGGGCAGCTGCGAGACCAGGTGTTCGGCGAGTTCGCCGATGGTCGGATAGTCGAACACCGCCGTCGGGCTGATATCGAACTTGCCGCCGAACTGGCCGAACAACCGGTTGCGGAGTTCCACGGCCATCAGTGAGTCGGTGCCCAGGTCCAGGAACCGGCTCGTGGCGGCCGGCGGCTGCGCCAGCCGCAGGAATCCCTGCACCTCGCGCTGCAGGAACTCGGTGATGAAACCGGCTCGCGCCGCCACCGGCAGCTCCTGCAGCTGCCGGAGCAACTCGCTGTCCCCACCGGTCGCGGTGTCCCCGCTGGGCAGCACCTGATCCAGCAGCGGAGGTCGGATACCGCCCAGCATCTTCGCGGTCCGCTGCCAATTGGCCTTCAGCACGGTGGCCTGCGCGGTGCCGTGCCGGACGACCTCGCCGAGTGCGGCCAGCGCCGCCGACGGCTCCAGCGGCATCATGCCCTGAGCGCTGAGATTGGCAAGCGCAGCCTGCGAGCTGGCCATACCGCCACTGCCCCACGGACCGAAGTTGACCGCGGTCGCCGGCAACCCCTGCGCCCTGCGCTGCGCGACGAGCCCGTCGAGCAGGGCGTTCGCGGTCGCGTAGTTGGCCTGGGACGGCGAACCCAGCACGGCCGACGCCGACGAGTAGACGATGAAGAAATCCAGATCGTCGGTCTTGGTCAGCTGATGCAGGTAGTGGGCGCCATAAGCCTTGGGCCCCAACGCCGCCTGGAAACGCTCCAGGCTCTGCTGCGGCAACAGGGCATCGTCGAGCACGCCCGCCAGATGAGCCACGCCGGCCAGCGGGGGCAGCTCCGCACGGATCTTCTCCAGCAGCGCGGCCACCTCGGCCACCTCGCCGATATCGGCGGAGTAGACGTGGACCCGGCAGTGGTAGCGCTCGGTGATGGCGTCGATGGCCTGCTGGGCCTCGGCATCGGGAGCCCGGCGGCTGGTGAGCACGATGTCACCGGCGCCGAGCTGAGCCAGATATGCCGCCGTGTGCAGCCCCAGCGCGCCCAGACCGCCGGTGACCAGGTAACTCCGATCGCCGTGCGGCTGTAGCGGTTTGGGCATCTGCACCACGATCTTGCCGATGTGGCGCGCCTGCTGCATGCGGCGGAAGGCGGTCCTGGCCTCGGTCAGCGGGTAGACCTCGGCAGGCACCGGCGTCCACTCGCCACTGGCCAGCCCGTCGGACACCTCGGACATCAGCCGCTGGATGTGGTCGGGATCGCTCATCATCGTCACGTCCAGTGCGACGATCTCGTAGTCGATATCGGGACGCACCGCCGACATCTGCGCGGCGGTCCAGATATCGCGCTTGGCGATCTCGGCGAAGCGGCCACCCTGCGCGGTCGCCCGCACCGTGGCTTCGATGAAGCCCTCGTTGGTCAGGCTGTTGAGCACCACGTCCACGCCGGTGCCGTCGGTGTCGGCGAGGATCTGATCCGCGAAATCGGTGCTCCGCGAGTCGTAGACATACTCCACACCCATGGCGCGCAGTGTGGCGCGCTTGTAGGTGCTGGCCGTGGCGAAGACGGTCGCGCCGTGGTGGCGTGCCATCTGCACCGCGGCCAACCCGACACCACCACTGGCGGCGTGGATGAGCACCTTGTCGCCGGGCTTGAGCTTGGCCCAGTCGAACGCCAGCCGAACCGTCAGCGCCGCAGCGGGAATGGTCGCGGCATCGACCGCGCCGATCCCGTCCGGCACCACCGCCAGCAGCTGCGCCGGAACGTTGAGCCGACTGGCGAACGCGCCCTGCATGGAGCCGAAGACCCGCTGGCCGACCTCGAATCCGGTGACCTCCGAGCCGATCTCGGTGACGACACCACACAGGTCGCCACCGATCGGACCCGGATCGCCGGGGTAGAGACCGAGCACATTGAGCACGTCGCGGAAGTTGAGGCCCGCGGCCTCGATCCGCACCTGGACCTCATTGACGTCCGGCGGGGTCACCTCGGCCTCGGTGAGACGCAGGTTGTCGATCGCGCCGCGCTCGGTGGGAGCCAGCGCGAAGTCGTCGGACCGCGGCATGGGCAGATGACCGGTGCGGGCCCAGTGCAGCAGCCGCGACACCAGGAACCGTCCCTGTCGCACCGCCATTTCGGGTTCGACGACCGGCGTGCCGAGTGCGTCGGCCAGCCAGCCCAGCGACTCTCCGGAACCCGCCACGTCCAGCAGCCGGCAGCGCAGGGTCGGCTGTTCGGCGATCAGGGTGCGCCCGAATCCCCACAGCGCGGCCTGCACCGGGTCGACCGGTTCACCGGGTTCGGTGGCGACCGCGCCTTCGGTGATGATCCACAGCCCGCCGGGGAGATTGCTCGTCTGCCCGGCCAGCGCGGTCTGGGTGGCCGCGAGCAGAGCCGACACCTCGGCCTCCAGCCGCACCGCGAGATCCGCGGTGGGTCCGTCGCTGATTTTCCCCGTGGCTCCGCTCGCCCCAGCACCGGTCTGTCCCGAACTGCGCCAGACGATCCCGCTGACCGGCGTGCCCCGTTCGGCGGCCGTGGCGAACGCCTTCTTCCAGGCATCCGGATCGGCCGGTTGGTCCACGGACACGGCATGGGGGACGATGCCGGCCAAGGCGTCATCGCCGGCGACCAGCCAGGCGCCGCCGGCGATCTTGGCGGCCTCCTCACCGGCGTCGACGACGCTGCCCGGGGCCGCGCCCTCGTGCCAGCCCACCGTGTACAGCAGCCGGGTCGAGTCACCGCCGAGCCCACGCAGCAACGCCTCGCGCGGTGCGCGCTTCACCGTGAACTCACGGATCCCGCCCAGCACCCGCCCGTCGCGGTGCACGAAATCGATGTCGAAGACCAGGGTTTCGCTGTTGAGCGGACCCTCGTGCCAGCGTGCCCGGCAGTAGAACCGGTTCGGCATCTTCTCCAGCAGTTGCACCCGCCCGTACCGCAGCGGCAGGAACAGGTCGTGCATGCCCTGCTCGGCGGCGAGTACCGCCGGGAAGGCCGGGAAGGCGACACCCGTGCACAGATCGAGCAGGACGGGGTGGATCGGCTCGCTGCCCAGATGCTCGGCGAGTTCTTCACCGACGGACACATCCCCGATCGCCTCACCCTCGCCGACCCACAGCGATTTCAGCGAGGTCGACCAGGTGGGTCCCCAGGCGAGTTCCAGATCGTTGAAGATCTCGAAGAGTTCCTGCGGGCGGGTGCGGTTCATGTGCTCGACCGCTTCGTCCGGGCTCAGGGCCGGGGCGTCCTCGGACGGCGCGTCGATGTCGGCGCCCGAACCGAGCGTGCCGTCCGCGTTCAGCGACCACTCGGCCTCGCGCACGCCGTAGGGGCGGCTGTGCACCTGGAACTTCCAGCCGTCATCCTGCGGATGCAGGGTCAGCTGCACCTCGCGAGACGCCTTGTCGGGCAGGATGATCGGCTCGTAGAAGTAGACATCCTTCACGTGCGCCGGAGCTTCCGCGGCGGCCAGGGCCATCGCGGCGTACGTCGCACCCGGCACGACGACGGTGCCGTAGATGACGTGGTGCGCCAGCCACGGCTGGGTCTTGACCGACAGCACATTGCTGTAGACGGTGTCGCCGGAGGCCAGGTCCTTGGCGCTGCCCAGGAGTCCGGACACCGACACCCCGCCGGAGCCCATGCCGGCGATGGACGTCTTGGGCCAGAAGCGGCGACGCTGGAACGGGTACGTGGGCAGTTCCAGCCGGTGCTGCTCGCCGTGATGCTTGGCGGCGAAATCGGGCCGGTGCCCGCAGATGTAGGCGGTGGCAAGGGCCTCGGTGATCTGACGCTGCGCGTTGGCGCCCTTGCGCAGCGACACGATGGTCCGCGGCGTGGCCGAGGACTCCGGCCAGCTCTGCAGCGCGGCGGCGGTGAGGATCGGCTGCGGGCCGACCTCCATCAGCACCGAGCAGCCCAGGGCCGCCACGGTGCGCACGCTCTCGGTGAACTGCACCGGCTGGCGCGAATGCCGCCGCCAGTACTGCGCGTTGATCGGTGTCTCGGCCGTCAGCACGGCCCCGGTCCGGTTGCAGACCAGCGGGCGGGTCGGCACGGCGTACTCGAATTGGCCGGCGAAGGCCTCGAACTCGTCGAGCACCGGGTCCAGCAGCTCGGAGTGGAACGCGTGGCTGGTCTCCAGCCAGGTGCAGCGTGCGCCGTCGGCGCTGCAGTTGGCGACGATCTGTTCGAGATCCTCACCGGGCCCGGACAGCACGGTGTTGCGGCCGTTGTAGGCGCCGACCGACACCCGCGGGAACGCCTCGGCGGCGCCCTCGACGTACTCGGGGTCGGCGAACACCGCCATCATGCGGCCACCGGCAGGCAGGCTGCCGAACAGCCGGCCACGCTCGGCGATCAGCCGGGCACCGTCCTCGAGGCTGAAAACCCCGGCCACGCAGGCCGCCGCGTACTGGCCGACGCTGTGGCCGAGCACCACGTCGGGCTCGATACCCCAGGATTGCCACAACCGGGCCAGGCCCATCTCGACGGCGAAGATCGCCGGCTGGGCGAACGAGGTGTGCCGCAGCGTTTCGGTGGCCTCCCGGCCGGTGTCGAAGATCGCGTCGAGCAGCGGGCGGGGCAGCATGCCGTCGACGGCCTTCGCGCACTGGCGCACGGTGTCGGCGAAAACCGGCTCGGACTCGAACAATTCGCGCGCCATCCCCGGGTACTGGCTGCCCTGGCCGGGGAAGAACCAGGCCGTCGTCGGCGGGTCGGTGCATTCGCCGCGCACCACGCCCGGGCGTAGCCGGTTGGCCACCAGGTCGTCGAGCAGCATCTTGGCTTCGGGGACGGTATTGGCGACCACCGCCGCCCGGTGCTCGAAGTGCGAGCGCCCCGCACCGGCGGTGAACGCCACATCGGCGACCGAGGCGTCCGGGTGGGCATCCAGCCAAGCGGAATACCGCTGTGCCAACGCCACCAGCCCCTGCGACGAACGCGCCGACAGCGGCAACACGCTCAGCGGTTCCCGTGCGGGAGTCGCTGGGTCCGCGACCGGCTCGGCCGGGGACTCGTCAATGGGTTGTGCCGGGAGAACTTCGGGGGCCTCTTCGATCAGGACGTGGGCGTTGGTGCCGGTGAAACCGAAGGCACTGACCCCGGCCCGGCGCGGCCGGCCGTTGGCATGCCACGGTGTGGGCTTGTCCACGACCTGCACCGGCAGGCTGTCCCACGGGATGTGCGGTGACGGGTTGTGGAAGTGCAGGGTCTGCGGCAGCAGGTCGTGCTGCAGCGACAGCACGACCTTGACCAGGCCGGCGACACCGGCCGCCGACTCCAGATGGCCGACATTGGTTTTCGCGGTGCCGATCAGCAGTGGGCGGTTCGGGTCCCGGCCCTCGCCGTACACGGCCGCGGCCGCCTGCACCTCGATCGGGTCTCCCAGCGGGGTGCCCGTGCCGTGCGCTTCGAGGTAGTCGACGTCGTCGCCGGACAGGCCGGCCCGGGCCAGCGCCGAGCTGATGAGTCGTTGTTGGGCACCACCATTGGGCACCGTGAGACCGCTGGAGGCGCCGTCCTGGTTCACCGCGCTGCTGCGGATGACCGCGCTGATCCGGTCGCCGTCGCGCTGGGCGTCGGACAGCCGCTTGAGCACCAGCACACCGCAGCCCTCGCTGCGGACGTAGCCGTCGGCGGCGGCGTCGAACGTCTTGCACCGGCCATCGGGGGACAGCATCCGGGCCCGTGAGGCGGCGACCACCGACGCCGGGCTCAGCAGCACGTTCACCCCGCCGGCAATGGCCATGTCGCAGTCACCGGAGTGCAGGGCCTGAGCGGCCTGGTGCACGGCGACCAGCGAGGAACTGCACGCGGTGTCCACCGCCATCGCGGGGCCCTCGAGTCCGAGGGTGAAGGAGACCCGGCCGGCGATGGCGTTGAGGGCGTTGCCGGTGATGAAGTGGGGCTGCAGGTTCTCCAGCGAGTCGCTGGACAGCAGGTGCGAGTACTCGTTGGCGCCGACACCGACGAACACGCCGGTGCGGCTGCCGCGCAGGGACGCAGCCGAATAGCCGGCCCGCTCCAGACCCTCCCAGGAGAGTTCGAGCATGAGGCGCTGCTGCGGGTCGATCCAGACGGCTTCACGCGGGGAGATGCCGAAGAACTCCGGATCGAATCCGTCGACGCTCTCCAGGTAGCCGCCGCTTCGGGTGTAGATCTTGCCCGGCATCTGCTGATCCGGGTCGTAGAACTCGTCGACGTCGAAGCGGTCCTCCGGGATCTCCCGGATGGCATCCACTCCGCCGGCCAGCAGATCCCAGTAGGCGTCCGGATCGGGTGAGCCGGGGAAGCGGCAGGCGACGGAGATGATGGCGATCGGCTCGTCGGCGGCCGTGGTGGTCAGCGAGACCGGCTGCGCGGCAGCCTTCTTGGCGCCTCGCTCGTTGAGCTTCAGCACATCGCCGAGCAGATAGTCCGCCATGTCGGTCAGGCGCGGGTGATCCATCGCCAGCGTGGCGGGCAGTTCGGCGCCGACGGACTGTTCCAGTCGCCGTCGCAGTTCGACGGCCATCAGCGAATCCAGGCCGAGATCGAAAAGCCCGGTCTCCTCACGGATCTCGGCGGCGTCGATCTGGGTCACCTCGGCGACCGCGTCGCGCAGTTCCTCCAGGACGAGCTTCTTGCGCTGCTGTATCGGAGCGGAGGTGAGGCGTTCGACCAGCCGGGTCGTACCCACCGATCCCGCCGGTATGGATGCCGTCTCGGGAACCTCACCGGCCACCTCGGCCAGCAGTGCACGCTGGCCGGCCTGCAGATAGATGGGCAGGAAGCGGGCCCAGTCGATCCGGGCCACCACACCCTGATTGTCGGCGCCGACCATGACATCGGCCATACCGGCCAGCGCGTCGACCGGTGACAGCGTGCGCACGCCGCGCTTGTCCAGTTGGGCGCGGGCCTCGCCGTCGGCCATGCCGGCCGACCACGGGCCGAAGTTGACGCTGAAGCCGGGCACGCCCTGCTCACGCAGCCGCCAGGTCAATCCGTCGAGGAACGCGTTGGCCGCGCTGTAGGCGCTCTGTCCGTAGCTGCCCCACACCGAGGAGATCGAGGACGTGGACAGGAAGAAGTCCAGTTGCAGATCGGTGATCGCCTCACTCAGATACCAAGCACCCCAGACTTTTCCGGAGAAGACTCGATCCAGTTCGGCGGGATCCAGGGTACTCAGCGGTGTGGTGCTGTTCTCGCCGGCGGCGTGCACGATGCCGGCCAGCGGCGGCAACTCCGCGGCGATGGTGGCCATCAGATGCGCGATGTCGTGCGGGTTGGCGACGTCGGAGGCGACGGCACGAACCTCACAGCCGTACTGCTGGCGCAGCGCATCCATCCGCTGCTGCGCGGCGGTGCTGGGAGCGCGACGACTGGTCAGCACCAGATGGCGGGCGCCGTGTGCGGCCAGGTAGCCGGCGATCTCCAGTCCCAGTGAACCCAGACCGCCGGTGACCAGATAGGTGGCATCGGAACGTAATTCGAGGGCGGTGGGGTTCGGTTGCCCGGTGCGCCTGCTCAGCCGGGGCACGTGGATCAGCTGCCCGCGCAGCGCGATCTGGTCTTCCCCGCGACCGGCACCGACGATCTGGCCGATCAGCCGCGACCACTCTTCGGCAACGCCGGAGACATCGGCCAGCCCACCCCAGACCTGGGGGTACTCCAGGGCGACGGCCCGGCAGAAGCCCCACAGACTGGTCTGCTCCGGTGACACCGGGTCGGTGTCGAGTACGCGTTGCGCACCGCGGGTGACGACCCAGATCGGGGCGCGCAGATCGGCTGCGGCGGCGGCACGGAACAGTCGCTGGGTGCCGTCCAGGACGCGATGCTGCATCCGCAGCAGCGTCCGCATCGACGGCGCGTTGTCCTTCTCCAGCGCCGCGACATGCAGGATACGCAGCGTCGGTTCGTCTTCCACCGCGGCGCGCAGATCGGCGGCCAGGCGCTCCTCGTCGGCGTCGGATGCCGGCAGCCGTAGCGTCCGGTGTCGGTGGCCCTGCGCGGTCAGCGCGTCGAGCACCGGTGCCACCGTGTCGGCGTCATCCCCGATGACCAGCCAGGCCGAGCCCTCACCGGTCGGCGTGGCGGAGGCCGGCGCGGACACCAGCCAGCGGATTTCGTACCGGGCGTCCGCGATGGACTGGGCGTCACGCTGCCGATTATGTTGGGCCGCAAGCTTGTTGAGAACGTCAGCGGTGGTCAGGCTGGTGCCCGAATTGTCGAGCAGCGCCGCCAGTTCCTCGATCCGGCCGTCTTCGAGGAACCGGACGGCGTCGGTGCGAACGGCATCGTTCTTGGTCGGCTGCACCTGCTTGTCGCGGAACCAGTACTGCCGGTGCTCGAACGGGTAGGTGGGTAGATCCAGCTTGCGCGCCGGACGAGCCAGCAGCGCGGCGAAGTCGGGCAGGTGCCCGGCCACGTAGGTGTTGGCCACGGCCTCGGCGATGTGGCGATGGTCGGAGCCGTTGCGCCGCATGGAGGCAACGGCGCGCGGTGCGCTCGCCGGGTCGGGCCAGGCCCGCATGGCCGAAGCGGTCAGCACGGGCTGCGGGCCGACCTCCAGCAGCATCGCGCAGCCCAGATCGGACAGCGTGGCCACACTCTTGGCGAACTCGACGGGCTGGCGGGCGTGGCGGCGCCAATAGGCGCCGTCCAGCTTGGCGGTGCGGCCCAGCGCGGCGCCGGTCCGGTTGCAGATCAGAATCCGTTGCGGCGCTGCGAAGGTGAACTGATCCGCGTAGGTTTCGAACGCGTCGAGCGCGGGATCCAGCAGTGCGGAGTGGAAGGCGTGGCTGGTGTCCAGCCAGTCGCAGCGCACACCGTCGGCGGTCAATCCGGCCACCGCGCGCTCCAGGTCCCCGCCGGGGCCCGAGAGCACGGTGTTGGCGCCGTTGTAGGCGGCCACCGACAGGCTGGGGTATTCGTCGGTGAGCCGCTCGACGCGGTCGGCGGCGGCAAAGATGGCGGCCATCCGCCCGCCGGCGGGCAGATCGCCGAACAGGCGGCCCCGCTCGGCCAGCAGTCGGGCGCCGTCCTCGAGGCTGAACACACCGGCGACACAGGCCGCCGAGTACTGGCCCACGCTGTGGCCGAGCACCACGTCCGGTTCGTAACCCCACGACTGCCAGAGCTGGGCCAGGCCCATCTCGATGGCGAAGATCGCCGGCTGGGTGTGCCGGGTCTGGCGCAGTGCCTCGTCACCGTCGGCCGAGTCGTAGATGACCTCCAGCAAAGGCCTTTCCAGAATGCCGGCGACGGCGTCGGCGCACCGCTGCACGGTCTCGGCGAACACCGGTTCGGTCTCGAAGAGCTCCCGGGCCATCCCGGCGTACTGGCTGCCCTGTCCGGGGAACAGCCATGCGGTCTTCGGGGCGTCGGCGCAGTGGCCGCGCACAAGTCCCGGCGCGGGCCGGTCGTCGGCGAGGGCACCGAGCAGTTCGCGGGCGGACTCGATCGAGTTCACCACCAGCGCGGCACGGTGTTCGAGGTGGGCGCGTCCGTCACCCGCGGTCAGGCACACGTCGGCCAGGTCGGCGTCGGGATGCTCGCTCAACCAGCTGCGGTATTTCTCGGCGGTCTGCACCAGGGCGGCCGGGGTGCGTGCGGACAGCGGTAGCACCATGAAGCGCCGGGCGTCGGCCTTGTCCTCGGCGGCAGCCGGCGCCACGGCCGGCGCTTCCTCCAGGATGATGTGCGCGTTGGTGCCCGAAAATCCGAACGAGCTGACGCCGGCGACGCGGGGACGTGCGGTGCGCTCCCAGGCGGTGGACTCCTCCACCACGCGGACCGGGATGCGGTCCCACGGGATGTGCGGGGACGGATTGCGGAAGTTCAGGTGCTTGGGCAGCTCCTGGTGCTCCAGCGCGAGGACGACCTTGAGCACCCCGGCGACACCGGCGGCGGCCTCAAGGTGGCCGATGTTCGTCTTCGCCGACCCGATGAGCAGCGGCTGGTCGGCGGCGCGGCCCTTGCCCAAGACGGCGGCGGCGGCCTGGACCTCGATGGGATCACCCAGCGAGGTTCCGGTGCCGTGCGCCTCCAGGTAGTCGACATCGCCGGCGGCGATACCGGCGCGTTCCAGGGCCTCGGTGATGACCCGCTGCTGGGCGACACCGTTGGGCACCGTCAGTCCGCCGGAGGCGCCGTCCTGGTTGACCGCGCTGCCGCGGATGACGGCCCGGATGCGGTCGCCGTCGCGCACTGCGTCCTCAAGGCGCTTGATGACGACGACACCGCAGCCCTCGCCGCGGACGTAGCCGTCGGCCGCGGCATCGAAGGTCTTGCACTTGCCGTCCGGGGAGAGCATCCGGGACTGCGAGAAGGTGATCATGGTCGCCGGGCTCAGCAGGACGTTCGCACCGCCGGCCAGCGCGAGGTCGCACTCCCCGAGCTGCAGGGCCTGGCAGGCCTGGTGGATGGCGACCAGCGACGAGCTGCACGCCGTGTCGACGGTGACCGCCGGCCCGTGCAGCCCCAGCCGGTAGCTGATCCGGCCCGCTCCGGCCGCACCCGAGGTGCCGATGGCCAGGTAGGCCTCGATCTCGGGGTAGGTCAGTTCCGAGGACGCCATGCCCAGGTAGTCGTGGGTGGACAGACCGACGAAGACACCGGTCTGGGTGTTCGCCAAAGATGTTGGCGCGGTGCCGGAATGCTCCACGGCGCGCCAGGACGTCTCCAGCAGCAGCCGGTGTTGGGGGTCCATGAGCCTGGCCTCACGGGCGGACACGCCGAAGAACGGCGCATCGAACCCGGTGGCGTCGTCGACGAAGCCGGCGCGGCGGGCCACGATCTTGCCGGGCGTGGAGGCATCCTGGTCGAAGAATTCGTCGACGTCCCACCGGTCCTGGGGGATCTCCGAGACCGCGTCGCGGCCGTCGTGCAAGACATCCCAGTACTGCTCGGCGTCGGCGGCACCGGGCAGCCGCGCGGCGTAGCCGATGATGGCGAAACGGGTCGGCTCTACGCCAGACTGTGCATGGTCGGTTGCTGCCATGAGGTGTACTCCCCGCGTCGATCCGATGAACTACCGGTGATGAGATTTCGGTGCCATCGGTGGAGGCCGCGCACAGGTCTGTTGAACGGCCGCGACCCGCTATCTGCCGACAGCAACGGCCGGTACCTTACTCGTCGGTCAGTATTGCATGTAGGTTGCTACCGCATGCGGTTTCATATCTGCCGCTGAGCCCGGCGGTGGGCGGAGGCCCCCGATGCCGACAGCCGCTATCGTGAAGTCGCCGTCGGTGTTGCCGGACCGCCGCCGATCAGACCCGGGAGGGAAAGTCTTGCAAATCGGGAAGATCACGATCGGCACGATCGATGACTGGAAACCGGCCCCCGGTGTGGTGACGTCCTGGCACCCCACGAGCGCGTCCATGGAGAAGGCCCGGCAGGCCCCGGTCAGCGCCGTCCCGGTCAGTTACATGCAGGGCCAGCACATCCGCGGCGTCTACGAGCAGGACGCCAAAGGCCTCGATTATTCGCGGCAGATCATCGCCACCTGTGAAGTGCCTGGTATCTGCGATATCTCGGCGATGGACCACGCGCTCAACCACTATCTGCGGCGCCATGACACCTACCGCTCCTGGTTCGAATACTCCGGTTCCGGGGAGATCGTCCGGCACAGCATCGTCGACCCCGCCGATATCGAATTCGAACCTGTCAACCATGGCGAGATAACGGCCGAGGACGCGCGCAAACACATTGTCGACATCCCCACTCCGCTGGAGTGGGGCTGTTTCTCATTCGGAATCGTGCAGAGCGAGGACCATTTCGATTTCTATGCCGCCATCGACCATGTGCACGGGGATGCGGCGCTGATCGGGATCACCATGCTCGAGGCGCACGGCATGTACACCTCGCTGCTTTCCACCGGTCAGCCGATGGCGCTGCCGGACGCCGGCCGATTCGACGATTTCTGCATTCAGGAACGCGAGAACACCGCGGAATTGACGGTGGATTCCCCGGAGGTCCAGGCCTGGATCGAGTTCGCCGAGAACAACAACGGCAGCATGCCCGAATTTCCTTTGCCGCTGGGCAATCCGCTGGAACCCACGGTTGCCGACATGGTCGGGGAGATGCTGCTCGACGCGGACCAGACCGCCCGGTTCGAGGCGGCCTGCACGGCCGCCGGTACCCGCTTCGTCGGCGGCCTGTACGCCTGTACCGCCATGGTCGAGCACGAGTTGACCGGTGCGGCAACCTATTACGGACTCACTCCGCGGGACACCCGCCGCACGTCGGACAATTTCATGACCCAGGGCTGGTTCACCGGCCTGGTCCCGATCACCGTGCCGATCGCCGCGACGACGTTTGCCGAGGCCGCGTGGTCGGCGCAGACCTCATTCGACTCGGGTCTGAACCTGGCGCGGGTCCCGTATTACCGCGTGCTGGAATTGGCGCCGTGGCTGGACAAACCGGGACCCAACTTTCCGGTGTCGAACTTCCTGCACGGCGGCGCCGCGCCACTGAATGCCGTACTCGCCGCAGCCGAGATGGGTTATTCGAACAATATCGGCATTTACTCCGACGGCCGGTTCTCCTACCAGTTGACGATCTATGTATTCCGCTACGAGGCCGGCACCGCAATGGCGGTGATGTTCCCGGACAACGAGGTGGCCCATAAGTCGGTCGCCCGCTATATCGCCACCATGAGATCCGTGATCGAGCAGGTCGCCGACAGCGGAGACTGGGGCCGTTTTGCCTGAGCGTAGGGGTCTGCCGATGGGTATGTCCGGGTCGGTATCTCCAGGGGGTGTGTGTTGCGACGGCTAGCCGATGTCGTCGTGCGCTGGCCGCTGGTCGTGATCGCGTTGTGGGTCGCGCTGGCGGTGGCCCTGCCACTGACGGTGCCCAGCCTCAACGAGATGGCCCAGAAGCACCCGCTCTCGATGCTGCCCGGTGACGCGCCGTCCAGCGTCGCGGCCCGGCAGATGGAGGAAGCGTTCCAGGAACCGGGCACCGACGACCTGCTGCTGGTCGTGCTCACCGACGAAGACGGGCTGGGCCCCGAGCACGAGGCCACCTACCGCAAGCTGGTGGACGCCCTGCGCGATGACCAACAGAACGTCGTCATGTTGCAGGAGTTCATCGGAACACCGGCCCTGCGTTCGACTTTGACGAGCGAGGACGAGAAGTCCTGGGTGCTGCCGGTCGGGCTGGCCGGTGCGCTGGGAACCCCGCAGTCCTACACCTCGTTCAATCAGGTCTCCGAGCTCATCGAACGGACCACCGCAGGGGGACCGCTGGAGGTCCACCTGGCCGGACCGGCCGCCACCGTCGCGGACCTCACGGTCGCCGGTGAGAAGGACCGCCTGCCGATCGAGATCGCCATCGCGGTGCTGGTGCTGCTGGTGCTGCTGGTGGTGTACCGCAACCCGGTGACCATGCTGCTGCCGCTGGCCGGTATCGGGATGTCGCTGGTGATCGCGCAGTCGACGGTCGCCGCGCTGTCGGAGTTCACCGGGCTCGGGGTCTCGAACCAGGCGATGATCCTGCTCAGCGCGATCATCTTCGGCGCGGGGACCGACTATGCCGTCTTCCTGATCAGCCGATATCACGACTACGTGCGGATGGGCGAGGACCAGCACGACGCGGTCCGCAAGGCGCTGGGTTCGGTGGGCAAGGTGATCACCGCGTCGGCGGCGACCGTCGGCGTCACCTTCCTCGCCATCAGCTTCGCCAAGATGGGCGTGTTCTCCACCGTGGGCGTGTCCTCCGCGGTGGGCGTCGGCGTCGCCTACCTGGCGGCGATGACGCTGCTGCCCGCCCTGCTCGCCGTCGTCGGACCGCTCGGCTGGATCAAGCCCCGCAAGGAACTGACCTCCCGGCTGTGGCGACGCTCGGGCGTGCGCATCGTGCGCCGGCCGTGGACGCACCTGGTGGGCAGCCTGCTGGTGCTCTTCCTGCTGGCCGGTCTCGCCGGATTCGCGACGTTCAACTACGACGATCGCAAGGCCGTCGCGGCCTCGGAGCCCAGCTCGCTGGGATATGTCGCGCTGGAGAAGCACTTCGACATCAACCAGTCCATCCCGTCCTATGTGCTGATCCGCTCCCCGAAGGATCTGCGCAATCCGGAGGCGCTCGCCGACCTGGAGCAGCTGGCCGAGCGGATCGGCCAGCTGCCCGACATCCAGATGGTCAGCGGTATCACCCGGCCGCTGGGGTCGGTACCGCCCGAGTTCCGGGCCACCTACCAGGCCGGCATTGTCGGCACCCGGCTCGCCGACGGCGCGAAGATGATCACAGACGGCACCGCCGATATGAACCGGTTGTCCTCGGGTGCCAACACGCTGGCCGGTGGCCTCAGCGATGTGCGGGGCCAGGTCACCGACATCGCGGGCAGCCTGCAGCAGATGGTCGACGCGTTCGCGGCACTGCGGGGGCAGTACGGCGGCGACAAGCTGGTCAAGAACGTCGACGTGGCGGCCAAACTGGTGGCCGCCATCAACCGGCTCGGCAACTCCATGGGCGTGAACCTGATGGCGACCAGGGACATGTTCGCCTGGGTCCCTCCGGTGCTGACCGCCCTGCAGGGCAGCGTGGTCTGTGATCTGGACCCATCCTGCAGCCAGACCCGCATCCACCTGTCCCGGCTCGCCGCCGCCCGCAATGACGGCACCCTCGCCGAGATCGAGGATCTGGCCGGGCAGTTGGAGTCGTTGCAGGACCGCCAGTCCCTCAATGCCGCCTTGCAACAGGTCGGCACCGCGTTCACCCGGCTCACCAAGGCGATGCAGGCCATGGGACTGGATTCACCCAAGGGCGCCCAGGCGACGCTGGCCCAGCTTCAGCAGGGCGCCGAACGCTCGGCCAGCGGCAGCCGGCAGGTGGCCGACGGGGTGGATCAGATCGTCGATCAGATCAAGGTGATGCGCACCGGGCTCGATCAGGCCGCGGCCTTCCTGCTGACCATGGCCGAGAACGCCGGCTCGCCGGCCATGGCGGGGTTCAACATCCCGCCCGAGATCCTGCAGCTGGAGGATTTCAAGGCGGCCACCAAGGCCTACGTCTCGCCCGACGGGCACTCCGCGCGGTATCTGGTGTTCACCAAGCTCGATCCGTTCGGCCCGGCCGCGATGGATCAGGTCGGCGCCATCGAGGACGCTGCCCGCGGCGCGCTGCCCAACACCGAGCTGGCGGATGCCTCGGTATCGATGGGTGGCTATCCGGTGGCGCTGGCCGACACCCGCGACTACTACGAGAACGACATCCGGTTCATCGTCATCGTGACCATCATCGTGGTGCTGCTGATTTTGATGGCCCTGCTACGAGCGGTCATCGCGCCGCTGTATCTGGTTGGTTCCGTGGTGATCTCGTACTTCGCCGCGCTCGGCCTCGGGGTGCTGGTGTTCCAGGTCATCCTCGACCAGCAGCTGCACTGGTCGGTGCCTCCGCTGGCCTTCGTGGTGCTCGTCGCCGTCGGCGCCGACTACAACCTGCTGCTCGTCTCCCGGATGCGCGACGAGGCCCCGCTGGGCAGGTTCGGCATCATCCGGACCTTGAGCTCGACCGGCGGTGTCATCACCGCGGCGGGCCTGATCTTCGCCGCCTCCATGTGGGGCCTGCTGTTCTCCAGCATCGGTACTGTGGTGCAGGGCGGGTTCGTCATCGGCATCGGCATCTTGCTGGACACCTTCCTGGTCCGGACCGTCACCGTGCCAGCCATGGCTACGCTGGTCGGAAAGGCGAATTGGTGGCCGTCTCGACTCACAGCGCGGGGGAGCAGTAGAGCATGAAGAAGCTTCTCGCAGCGGCCACCGCAATGCTGACCATCGGCGCCTCCGGCCCGCTGGGCGTCGGGATCGCCACCGCCGACGAGCCGCCGCCCGGACCGCCCGTCCCCGGCCCGGCCGTGCCCGGCCCGGCAGGTCCCGAAGCTGCGCGCACCATCGAGGGCCGCGGCTACGCCCTCGGTGGCGCGCACGTGCTCGGCATCCCGTACGACGAATACATCATGCGCACCGGCGCCGAGTGGTTCCCGGGCCTGGACCGCCAGATCGTCGACTACCCCGCGGGCCAGGTCCAGGGACACACTCTGGAACGGCTGTTCCCCGGTATCGGGCGCCTCGACGACAGCTTCCCGGGCCTCGGGATCGACGGCCCCAGCTACGGCGAGTCGATCGACGTCGGCGGTCCCAACCTGCTGAATGCGATCAAGTCCGGCGGCCCCGGCATGGCCATCGGCCTGTCCGAGGGTGCGTCGGTACTCGATGACGTGCGGGCGCGGCTGGCCAATGATCCGACGGCCCCGCCGCCGGACCAGCTGAGCTTCGCGACCTACGGCAACCCGGTGGGCAAGCACGCGTTCGGCGAGAGCTTCCTGAGTCAGAACTTCCCCGTCGGCAGCGTCGTGCCCTCGCTCGACTACCGGATGCCCGCCCCGGTGGAGAGCCAGTACGACTCGCATCTGTTCGTCTCGGCCTACGACAGCATCGCGGACTGGCCGCAGCGTCCGGACAACTGGATCTCGGTGGCCAATGCGATCGTCGGCCTGGCCACCGGCCACACTGCGGTCGCGTTCACCAACCCGAAAATGGTTCCGCCGCAGAACATCCGGACGACCGTCAACTCGCGGGGTGCGCGGACGACGACCTACATGATCCCCGAGCAGCATCTGCCGCTGGTGCTGCCGTTCAAGTACCTCGGGGTGGATCAGAAGACCCTCACCGATCTCGACAACGTGCTGAAACCCTATGTGGATGCCGGTTATACGCGTAACGACGATCCGTTGACGGCGCCCATCACGGTGGACCCGGTGAACGGTTACGATCCCGCCGAGGTCACCGCCCCGGCCACCCAGGCCGCCTTCGGTGGCGGCGCGGACCCGGTGTCGCAGTTGATGGCCGGCCTGCAGTATGTGTTGAACAACCCGCCCAAATAGCGACTACAGCCCGGCCAGGCCGACGGCGAGCAGCACCACGCCGACGACCGCAACCAGCACGGCCACCCCGCGGCGGCCGCGCTCACGCAACCAGTCGTTGAGTGCGGCCAGCCGCGCGCGGGTGCGATCCGGCGCGACAAGGTAAGCCAGCAGCGGGATCTCGACGAGGGCGAAGGCCACCACGTTGAAAATCAGCAGGGCCGCGAACCGCGTCGTGGAGCCGATGTCGGCGGTGCCGATGACCGCCAGCGCGGCCAGATAGTCGACCGAGGGCAGCGCGATGCCCAGTCCGGCCGCACCGGCGACCCAGAGCGACTGGCCGTCGAGCAACCGCGTCAGCCAGGCCGGCGGTGTACGGGGACGGCCCTTGGTGAGCGCCAGGAAAGCGGCCACCAGCAGGGCCAGCAGCCCGATCGCGATCTGCACCCGGGGGAGGGTGAAATGCGCCGACTCCAGCCGTGATTCGAGCAGGAACAAGACCACCGCGCCGACCGTCAGGCCCATCAGGAAGCCACCGCACAGGAAGGCGGTGAGCTGCAGCAGTGGGCGCGGACGGTTGAGCATCAGCACCGACATCCCGATGCGGAACGGTTCGAGGCTGACGGCGACAGCCATGACCAGCAGGGTGATCCACATCGCGGGCGCTGGCTACGCGTCCAGCCGCACGAATTGCCCTTGTCGATACTGCTCGACGCATGCCGAGCGACGGATCTTGCCGCTGGTGGTGGTGGGGATCGACCCGGGCGGCACCAGCACGATATCGGCCACCTGCAATCCGTGAGCCCGCGAGATCGCCGCGGTCACATCACTTTTCGCCTCGCCGAGTTCCTCGGATTCATCGCGCTTCTTGAACTCGATGATGGTGACCAGCTTTTCGTCGTGATCATCGGTCACGGCGATCGCGGCCACCCTGCCCCGGGTGATCCCGCGCACCGTCTCCTCGATGTCCTCGGAGTAGTGGTTGCGGCCGCGCACGATCAGCATGTCCTTGATGCGTCCGACGATGAACAGATCGCCCTCGGAGATGAACCCACGGTCCCCGGTGCGCAGCCAGTCGGTCGTCGGCGCGCCGGCCGGTCCGTCGATCAGTTGCGCGCCGAATCCGGTGCCGGTCTGGTCGGGTTTGCGCCAGTACCCGGCCGACACGTTCTCGCCGTGCGTCCAGATCTCGCCGACGGTGCCGTCCGGGCAGGGCCGGCCGGTCTCGGCGTCAACGATCAACAGCAGGGGCGAGGGCGCCACCCCGTAACGGATCAGTGGGGTCCCGCCGGGCTTGCGTACCGCCGTGCCCTCGGTCAGCTCGTCGACCGCGAACTCGACGACCTCGGGGACACGCCCCATGCCGCCACTGGCCACGAACACCGTCGCCTCGGCCAGGCCGTAGGAGGGCATAAGAGCCTCCGGCCGAAAACCGAACGGCGCGAACCGATCAAGGAAGCGGGTGACGGTGGGCGGCTGGACCCGTTCGGCGCCGCAGATGATGCTCTCGATGACGCTCAGGTCCAGGCCGGCGAGATCATCGTCGGTGGTCCGCCGGGCGGCAAGATCCAGGGCGAAGTTGGGTCCGCCGGAGACCGTCACGGGGTGCCGGGCCATGGTCTTGAGCCAGCGGGTCGGGTGGGTGAGGAACGCCAGCGGGCTCATCAGGTCGGCCTGTGTCCCGGACAGGATGGGCGCCGCGACGCCCAGCATCAGTCCCATGTCGTGGTAGAAGGGCAACCACGACACCATGGCACCGCCAGCCGGCACCCTACCGCCGTATTGGCGCAGGTAATCGGGCATCAGCTGCTCGAAGTTCGCGATCAGGTTGCGGTGGCTGATCATCACGCCCGCCGGTGCCCGGGTCGACCCCGAGGTGTACTGCAGGTAGGCGATGTCCGGGCCGTCGGGCGCGTCGGCGGGGACGGGTTCACCTGCGTCCAGATCCAGGGTGTCCACCGAGATCACCGCGGTCATGGCGGCGCCGTCGTCCACGTACTGGGCGGCGATGTCGAACAGGGCGGACGTGGTCAGCACCACCGCGGGCGAGGTGTCGGCGACCACCGCGCCGATGCGCTCGTCATGGGAGCCGGGGACCGGCGCCGACAGTGGAACGGCGATGAATCCGGCCTGCATGGCGCCCAGGAACGCCACGATGTAGGGCAGCCCCTGCGGCGCGATGATCAGCGCCCGTTCCCCCGGAGATCCGTACTGCGCGGCTTCCTCGGCCATGTTCAGGGTGCGCCGGTACAGCTGCGCCCAGGTCAGGGTTTCCGCGACGCCCTCGGGATCCCGGTCGTAGTCGGTGTAGGTGAACGCGAGCTCGTCGGGTGTATCGCCAGCACGTTCCCGCAGCACGGTGAGGATGGACGCGTTGGGCATGGGGGTCAGGCTACTCAAGGTTGCGTTCAGGCTGAGCGTGACCATGGCCGCCCGGGCATTCGGAGGGCACGATGGACGGGTGGTTTCTGTGCAGACGGCGCTGCCCGTCGTCGATCTCCGCGATGAGCCCGCGGCGCTGCGGCAGCGTCTGGGCCAGGTGGCACACGAGGTGGGCTTCTTCTACCTGACCGGCCACGGCGTCCCGGAGGACCTGATCGCCAGGCTGCTCGCGGCCTCCCGGCGCTTCTTCGCCCTGCCACAGGCCGACAAGGACGCCATCGCGATGGTCAACAGCCCGCACTTCCGGGGCTACACCCGGCTCGGCGGCGAGCTGACCGGCGGCGCGGTGGACTGGCGCGAGCAGATCGACATCGGACCCGAACGCGTCCCGCTGGCCGACCCCGCCGAGCCGTATCTGCGCCTGCAGGGGCCCAATCAGTGGCCGGCCGCGCTGCCGGAGCTGCCGGCCGTCATCGCCGAATGGGATGCCGAACTCGCGCGGGTGGGCCGCACCCTGCTGCAGCATTGGGCCGCCGCGCTGGGTAACCCGGCCGAGGTGTTCGACTCGGCGTTCGCCGAGGTGCCCGCGACGCTGATCAAGGTGATCCGCTATCCGGGCCGCGCGGACTCCGAGCAGGGCGTCGGGGCGCATCGCGACGCCGGGGTGCTCACCCTGCTGCTGGCCGAGCCGGGCAGCCGGGGGCTGCAGGTACGGACGGCCGGGTCCGGCGGGCCGGAGCGTAGCGACTCGGGCATCGATGCGGAGTATGTCGATGTCGACCCGCTGCCGGGGGCGCTGATCGTCAACATCGGCGAGATGCTGGAGATCGCCAGCGGCGGATACCTGCGCGCCACCGAGCACCGGGTGCGTATCCAGGACACCGAACGCCTCTCGGTGGCCTATTTCTTCAATCCCCGGCTGGATGCCCAGTTGCCCGTGCTGCAATTGCCTGCCGAACTCGCGGCCCGGGCCCGCGGAGTCAGCGACGACCCGTCCAATGACCGGATCTACGCGGTATACGGCCGCAATGCGTGGAAGAGTCGGGTACGCGCACACCCCGACGTGGCCGCCGCGCACCGTTACGTGTGAAGATGGAAGTGTTATGAGCGACACAGAACTGAGCCCGGCTTCGCTGCGCGAGGCGTTCGGGCATTTCCCGACCGGAGTCATCGCCATCGCCGCCGAGGTGGACGGCGTCCGGGTCGGTCTGGCGGCCAGCACCTTCGTGCCGGTGTCGCTGGACCCGCCGTTGGTGTCGTTCTGCGTGCAGAACTCATCGGAGACCTGGCCCAAGCTCAAGGATCTGCCCTCGCTGGGCATCAGTGTCCTGGGCGAGTCACATGACGCCGCCGCGCGCACCCTGGCCGCCAAGACCGGTGACCGGTTCGCCGGACTGGAGACCCAGTCCCGCGACAGCGGTGCGGTGTTCGTACACGGCACCAGTGTGTGGCTGGAAAGCAAGATCACCCAGGAGGTTCCCGCCGGGGATCACACCATCGTGGTGCTGCAGGTCAGTGAGATCACCGTGCACGACGTGCCGCCGATCGTGTTCCACCGCAGCACGTTCCGCAAACTGGGCAGCTAAGGCCGCGCGCCCAGGTCGTCGCGGTATTTCGCCACCCGCCGCTCCAGTTCGGCGGCATCCTCGGGTCTGCCCTCCTTGCGGGCAAGTTCCGCGCGGGTCGAGAGCTCCCGGATCGCAGTGCGAATATCGTTGACGCTGATCGTTTCTCGCTGTGACATAGCTGTGCCTCTTCGTTGATTATTGGCCGCTGTCACAACCGTACGCCCGATCCTGCGGCCCGCACAGGCATTGACTCTGCGTCAGCGGCGCATGCCCCTCGCACTTGCGCGCCCTGAGCGCAGAGCCAATGCCGTCAGCGCCGGAAAAGCTTGTTCCCCAGCCACACGATCGGGTCGTACTTGCGGTCGGCGACGCGCTCCTTCATCGGGATCAGCGCATTGTCGGTGATCTTGATGTGTTCGGGGCACACCTCGGTGCAGCACTTGGTGATGTTGCAGAGACCCAGCCCGTGCTCCTCCTGGGCCATGTCCTTGCGGTCCACGGTGTCCAGCGGATGCATGTCCAGCTCCGCGATGCGCATGTGGAAACGCGGACCCGCGAAGTTCTCTTTGTTCTCTTCGTGATCACGCACCACATGGCACACGTTCTGGCACAGGAAGCACTCGATGCACTTGCGGAACTCCTGGCTGCGGTTCACGTCCTCCTGCTGCATGCGGTACTCACCCGGCTGCAGATCCTTGGGGGGCGTGAACGACGGGATCTGGCGGGCCTTCTCGTAGTTGAAGGACACGTCGGTCACCAGGTCGCGCATCACCGGGAAGGTTCGCAGCGGCGTGATGGTGACCGTCTCGTTCTCGTCGAACGTGGACATCCGCGTCATGCACAGCAGCCGGGGGCGGCCGTTGATCTCGGCCGAGCAGGACCCGCACTTGCCGGCCTTGCAGTTCCAGCGCACCGCGAGATCGCCGGCCTGGGTGGCCTGCAGCCGGTGCACGATGTCGAGCACCACCTCGCCGTCGTTGACCTCGACGGTGTAGTCCTGCAGCTCGCCGCCGGAAGGGTCGCCGCGCCAGACCCGTAGCTTCGCGTCGTAAGCAGCCATGGTCAGCCTTTCCGCTCCGGGTGTTCGGCCAGTTGGTCTTCGGTGTAGTACTTCTCGAGCTCGGAGAGCTCGAAGGTGGCCAGCAGGTCGGGCCGCATCACCGGCTGCTGTTCGGCCTCGACGGTGATGTCGGGAACCACCTGGTGGTCACCTTCCACCGCCCGGCACACCAGCAGCTTGTTGCGCCAGTGCGAGTCCATCTGCGGGAAGTCGTCGCGGGTGTGCCCGCCACGGCTCTCGGTGCGCTGCAGTGCGGCCTTGGCCACGCATTCACTGACCAGCAGCATGTTGCGCATGTCGATGGCCAGGTGCCAGCCCGGGTTGAAGACACGACCGCCCTCGACGACGACGTTGGCGTAGCGCGCCTTCAGCTCGTCGATCTTGTCCAGGGCCTCCTGGAGTTCACCCTCCTTGCGGATGATGCCGGCCAGGTCGTTCATCGACTGCTGCAGTTCGGAGTGCAGCGTGTACGGGTTCTCCGCGTTGGCCTTCGGGGTGAACGGGTCCAGCGCGAGCTGGGTGGCCGCCGCGAGGGCGTCCTCGGTGACCGTGGGCCGGTTGTCGGCCAGGGATCGGACGTAGTCGGCCGCGCCGAGCCCGGCCCGGCGGCCGAACACCAGCAGGTCGGACAGCGAGTTGCCGCCCAGCCGGTTGGAGCCGTGCATGCCGCCGGAGCACTCACCGGCGGCGAACAGGCCGGGGGTGGCCGCGCCGCCGCTGTCGGGATCGACCTCGATACCGCCCATCACGTAGTGACAGGTGGGCCCGACCTCCATCTCGTCCTTGGTGATGTCGACCTCGGCCAGCTCGATGAACTGGTGGTACATCGAGGGCAGCCGGCGTTTGATCTCCTCGGCGGGCATCCGCGAGGCGATGTCGAGGTAGACGCCGCCGTGCGGGGTGCCGCGGCCGGCTTTCACCTCTTCGTTGATGGCGCGGGCCACCTCGTCGCGGGGGAGCAGGTCCGGGGTGCGCCGCGCGGAGTCGTTGTCCTTGAGCCACTGGTCGGCTTCTTCTTCGGTTTCGGCGTACTGCCCCTTGAAGACATCGGGGATGTAGTCGAACATGAAGCGCTTGCCCTCGGAGTTCTTCAGCACTCCGCCGTCACCGCGGACACCCTCGGTGACCAGGATGCCCTTCACCGACAGCGGCCAGACCATGCCGGTCGGGTGGAACTGGATGAACTCCATGTTGATCAGGCCGGAGCCGGCGCGCAGGGCCAGGGCGTGCCCGTCGCCGGTGTACTCCCAGGAGTTCGACGACACCTTGAAGGACTTGCCGATACCACCGGTGGCCAGCACGATCGCCGGGGCCTCGAACAGCACGAACTTGCCGGTCTCGCGGTAGTAGCCGAACGCACCGGCGACCTTCCCGTCGTCGAGGATCAGTTCGGTGATCGAGCATTCGTGGAAGACCCGGATGCGGGCGTCGTAATCGCCGAGTTCCTTGAAATCCTCCTGCTGCAGCGACACGATCTTCTGCTGCAGGGTGCGGATGATCTCCAGGCCGGTGCGGTCACCGACGTGCGCGAGCCGCGGGTAGGTGTGACCACCGAAGTTGCGCTGGCTGATACGGCCGTCCTTGGTGCGATCGAACAGCGCCCCATAGGTTTCCAGTTCCCAGACGCGGTCCGGGGCTTCCTGGGCGTGCAGCTCGGCCATCCGCCAGTTGTTCAGGAACTTGCCGCCGCGCATGGTGTCCCCGAAGTGCACCTGCCAGCTGTCCTTGGTGTTCACGTTGCGCATCGCCGCCGCGCAGCCGCCCTCGGCCATCACGGTGTGCGCCTTGCCGAACAGCGATTTGGTCACCACCGCCACCCGCAGGCCGCGCTCGCGGGCCTCGATCACCGCACGCAACCCCGCCCCGCCGGCGCCGATCACGACGACGTCGTAGGTGTGCCGCTCCAGCTCTGTCATTCAGTAATCCTCGCTAGTTCGTGTATTGAGTTGTCAGCCAATGAATCTCAGGTCACTGATGGTTCCACTGGCGACCAGCATGATGTAGAAGTCGGTGAACATCAGCGTGCCCAGGGTGATCCAGGCGTACAGCTTGTGCCGGGTGTTCAGCCTGCTGATCTGTCCCCACATCCAGTACCGCACCGGGTGCTTGGAGAAGTGCTTGAGACGTCCCCCGACGACGTGCCGGCAGGAGTGGCAGGACAGCGTGTAGACCCACAGCATCACCACGTTGACGACGAGCACGATGTTGCCCAACCCGAAACCGAATCCGGTCGGCGAGCGGAACGCCAGGACGGCGTCGTAGGTGTTGATCACCGAGATGATGGCCGCGATGTAGAAGAAGTACCGATGGGTGTTCTGGATGATCAGCGGCAGGCGGGTTTCGCCGGTGTACTTGGCGTGCGGCTCGGCCACCGCGCAGGCGGTCGGCGACTGCCAGACCGACCGGTAGTAGGCGCCGCGGTAGTAGTAGCAGGTGAGCCGGAACAGCAGCAGGAACGGCAGGGAGAACGCCGCGTAGGGCAGCCACCACACGTCCGGCAGGATCTGGCCGAAGTGGCTGGCTTCCGGGACACAACCGGACTGGGTCGCCTCGTTCCACTTCACGACGCACGGTGAATAAAAAGGCGTCAGGTAGTGGTAGTCGGCGACCCAGTAGTTGTTCTGCAGGAACGCCCGCACCGTCGCGTAGATCACGAACGCGGCGAAGCCGAGATCGGTGATCAGGGGCGACTTCCACCACGCGTCGGTACGCAGTGTGCGCTGCTTGATTCGCGCTCTGGTGGGTGAGAAGACGCCGGTCCCTTGAGGATTCGAGGTCGGTGCGCTCACTTAGTTCCCTCTTCTTCTGTTGTCGGTGACTACGCGGCCGCGGCTGTTTCTTCCTCGCGCGACCGCTCGTCAGGCGGTCTAGCGGCTGCCGCCGAGACCCTCGTCATCGACTCCCTGCCAGAAATCTCTGGTGTAGTCGGTGTCGGGGATGGAGACCTTCTCGGCGGGGCGGGAGTGCGCGGGGGCTCCACGCGTCTCCAGTTCCGCGGCATCGATGTCCAGCCGGTCGATATCGTTGAGCATGCGTTCGGCGTCGTTGACGATGCGGCGCATCGCCGGGGTGTCGCCGTAGCGGGCCCGCAGCGATGTGACGCAGCGGCGAAGGTTGCCGATCAGTTCGTGCAGTTCGGCAAGTTCGGTCGTGGTGGACAAGGGTGACCTCCTTGGGCTGAAGGGTGTCAGGGATCACATTACGCATTTGATGTTAGCCACAACACGGACTTGAGAGTGAGACAGATCACGTCTATGCCCAGGAAAGGGATTTCGATGTCCAACGAAGATCTTCAGCAGAAAGCCTCCGCGCTGCTCGCGCTGCACCGCCCCGGCGACCCCGCGATCCTGCCGACAGTGTGGGACGCATGGTCGGCGAAAACCGTGGTGGCGGCCGGTTTCACCGCGCTCACGGTCGGCAGCCACCCGGTGGCCGACTCGGTGGGCAAGCCCGACGGCGAGGGCATGAGCTACGACGATCTGCTGACCCGGGTCGCGCAGATCACCGCTGCCGTCGATGTGCCGATCTCGGTGGACATCGAGTCGGGTTACGGCGAGTCGGGCGCCCGGTTGATCGACGGTCTGCTCGCCGCCGGCGCGGTCGGACTCAACATCGAGGACACCGTGCACTCCGAGGGTGGCCGCATCCGCTCCGACGAGGATCACGCCGCACTCGTCGGTGATCTTCGCAAGGCCGCCGACGCCGCCGGTGTGCATGTGGTCATCAACGCCCGCACCGACCTCTTCCTGCGCGAGGTCGGCGACGAGTCCGACCGTTTCGAGCGCGCGGTGCGCAAGCTGAAGCTGGCCGCCGACGCGGGCGCGGACAGCCTCTACCCGGTGGGCCGCCACGATGACGACACCTACCGCAGGCTCGTCGAGGAGCTGCCGCTGCCGATCAACGCGATCGCGCTGCCGGGCCAGGACGACCCGGCGCGTTTCGGCCCGCTCGGCGTCGGCCGGATCAGCTTCGGGCCGTTCCTGCAGTTCACCCTGACCGAACGGATCAACGAATTGGTGGCGCCCTGGAAATGACGCCGCATGGGGGTCGTTCGTAACGTCACGGCGGAATTTCCGGTCTTGGACCGCCATGGCGTTACGAACGTAAGGCCCACGCCCGGCGTATCTTTCGCAACGTGACGGCGGGTGTATCGCGCGCCGTCACCCTGATCACGATCCAGCCCATCTCCATCATCTCGTCCATCCGCGCGATGTCCTTGCGCAGCTGGTCGGGATCGGTGTGGTGCCGGCCCTCATACTCGACCGCGATCTTGAGTTCCGGCCAGGCCATGTCGGCCTCCCCGATCAGTACCCCGTATTCGTTGAAGATCGGATGCTGCGTACCGGGCGGCGGGAATCCTTCTCTCACGATCAGCAGTCGCAGCCGGGTTTCCTGCGGGGATTCCGACCCCGGGTCCACCAAGGCGATGGTCTTGCGGGCTTGCACGATGCCCTTCCAGCCCTCGAAGCGATCGGCGGCCAACGCGATGTCGGTCGTCTTCAGTCGCGCTGCCCGGGCGAGTGCATCGATGATCACGATCGCGTCGTCTTCGTTGATTCGACGGGCCAGGTCGATCGCCGTTCGGGCCGGATCGGTGAGTCGCATGTCGCCGACCGCGCAGATGTCGTCCTGATCGATGGCATCGGCCCAGGCCGTGATCCCTCGGGTCGGACGTCGATTGGTGTCGATGATGTGCGCGGGTAGGCCTGGATCGATGTAGCGGGCACCGTGCAGCGCGGCGGCCGAGTAACCGGCCAGCACCCCATGACGGCGGGACCGCAGCCAGGCGGCTTTCGCGCGCAGTACAGCGGTCGGACGGGTGCCTCGTTGCACGTAGACGTCCTGGTGCACGGCGACGAAACGGGTCCGCAATTCGTGCCGCGTCAGGCGGCCATCGGCCAATGCCTCGCTACCGATGAACGGATCCCGCATGCCGGCAGTGTCCGCCGGCACACCGACAGACCTGACGGTTGGTCCGGGAGGGACGCACTCACACTCGCCCGATGCCCGATGTGAGAACACCGTGACGGCCGATTCACACGAGGCGACATTGCGGCAATATCGACTCCCTACCGTCGCGGTATGCAATCAGCCAAGCATGTGGTCGTGGTCGGACACGGCATGGTCGGACACCGCTTCGTCGAGGCGCTGCGGGCCCGCGACACCGACCGCGCCTGGCGGGTCACCGTGCTCTCCGAGGAAACCGACGCGGCCTATGACCGTGTCGGCCTGACCGGCTACACCGAGCACTGGGACCGTTCTCAGCTGGCCCTGCCCGGCAATGACTATGCAGGCGACAACGGTGTCGTCCTGCATCTGGGCTTGGCGGCCCGGGGCATCGACCGGGCCGCCAAGACCGTCACGTTGGCAGACGGCCGGTCCCTGGATTACGACGCCCTGGTGCTGGCCACCGGCTCCTACGCGTTCGTGCCGCCGGTACCCGGGCGCGATCTGCCGCAGTGCCACGTCTACCGCACGCTGGATGACCTGGACGCCATCCGGGACGGCGCGCTGGCCGCGGCCAAGACGAAGACGCCGGTCGGCGTGGTCATCGGTGGTGGGCTGCTCGGTCTGGAAGCCGCGAACGCGTTGCGTGGTTTCGGCTTGGACACCCACGTGCTGGAGATGTCGCCGCATCTGATGGCCGCCCAGCTCGACGAGGCCGGTGGCGCCGTGCTGACCCGGATGATCCGGGGCCTGGGCATCGAGGTGCACACCGGCGTGAGCACCGAGAGCATCCAGCCCGCCCAGAAGAACCAGCCGCTGCGCAAATCCCAGTCCAATGACGCGGTGCGGGTGACGCTCAACGACGGCAGCACCATCGAGGCCGGTGTCGTCATCTTCGCCGCCGGTGTGCGCCCACGCGACGAGCTGGCCCGCGAGGTCGGCCTGGAGCTGGCCCAGCGCGGCGGCGTGATGACCGATCTATCCTGTGTCACCAGCGATCCCAACATCTACGCGGTCGGTGAGGTGGCCGCCATCGAGGGCCGCTGCTACGGGCTGGTGGGCCCGGGTTACACCAGCGCCGAAGTGGTCGCCGACCGGCTGCTCGGCGGTGCGGCCGAGTTCCCCGAGGCCGACATGTCCACCAAACTCAAACTACTCGGTGTGGACGTGGCCAGTTTCGGTGATGCCAAAGGGCATACGCCCAACAGCCTGGACGTCGTCGTCAACGATCCGGTCAAGCAGACCTACGCCAAACTGGTGCTCTCCGACGACGCCAAGACGCTGCTGGGCGGCATCCTGGTCGGTGACGCGTCGGCCTACGGTGTGCTGCGGCCGATGGTGGCCAGTGAGCTGCCCGGCGATCCGCTCTCACTCATCGCACCGGCCGGCAACGGCGAGGGAGCCAGCGCGCTGGGCGTCGGCGCCCTGCCCGACATCGCGCAGATCTGTTCGTGCAACAACGTCACCAAAGGCGATCTGAAGGAAGCCATCTGCGGTGGCTGCACCGATGTGCCGGGTCTGAAGAAGTGCACGTTGGCCGGCACCTCCTGCGGATCGTGTGTCCCGCTGCTCAAGCAGTTGCTGGAGGCCGAGGGCGTCGAGCAGTCCAAGTCCCTGTGCGAGCATTTCAGTCAGTCGCGCGCCGAAATGTTCGAGATTATCAGCGCCACCGAGATCCGTACCTTCTCCGGTCTGATCGAGAAGTTCGGCACCGGAAAGGGCTGCGATATCTGCAAACCCACCGTCGCGTCGATCCTGGCCTCGACGAGTTCGGACCATGTGCTCGGCGGCGAGCAGGCCTCTCTGCAGGACTCCAACGACCACTTCCTGGCCAACATCCAGAAGAACGGCAGCTACTCGGTGGTGCCGCGGGTACCCGGCGGTGACATCACCCCCGAGCAGCTGATCCTGATCGGGGAGATCGCACGGGATTTCGACCTGTACACCAAGATCACCGGCGGCCAGCGCATCGACATGTTCGGCGCCCGCGTCGACCAGCTGCCCGAGATCTGGCGCAGGCTGGTCGAAGGCGGCATGGAATCCGGTCAGGCCTACGGTAAGTCGCTGCGCACCGTCAAGAGTTGCGTGGGCAGCGACTGGTGCCGCTACGGTCAGCAAGATTCGGTGCAGATGGCGATCAACCTGGAGCTGCGCTACCGGGGTCTGCGTGCGCCACACAAGATCAAGATGGGTGTCTCGGGCTGCGCACGCGAATGCGCGGAGGCCCGCGGCAAGGACGTCGGTGTCATCGCCACCGAAACCGGGTGGAATCTCTACGTTTCCGGCAACGGCGGGATGACCCCCAAGCACGCCCAGCTGCTCGCCGGCGATCTCGATGACGAGACGCTGATCCGCTATATCGATCGTTACCTGATGTTCTACATCCGCACCGCGGACCGCCTGCAGCGCACCGCGCCATGGCTGGACGCCCTCGACGGCGGTCTGGACCATCTGCGCGACGTGGTCTGCAACGATTCACTGGGTCTTGCTGAGGAATTCGAGGCCGCGGTGGCCCGCCATGTCGACGGCTACGCCTGCGAATGGAAGGGCGTGCTGGACGACCCGGAGAAGCTGTCGCGTTTCGTCTCGTTCGTCAACGCCCCCGACATCGTGGACCCGACCATCGAGTTCACCGAGTCGTTCGGCCGCAAGGTGCCGATCGGGATGCCGAAGATGCCAGCACAGGAGGCCTCATGACCTTGCTCGACGATCGCAAAGAGATGGACGCCCAGGGGAATTCGGAGTGGACCTCGGCGTGTGCGTATGACCGGCTGCTGCCGTGCCGCGGTGTCGCGGTGCTGTTACCCGGCGGTGTGCAGGTTGCGCTGTTCCGTCTCGATGACGGTGCACTGCACGCGGTGAGCAATATCGACCCGTTCTCCGGTGCTGCCGTGATGTCCCGGGGCATCGTCGGGGACCGCGCCGGCCGCGCCTGCGTGCAGTCGCCGATCAAGAAGCAGGCATTTGCGCTCGATGACGGTGTCTGCCTGGATGATCCGGAGATCTCGGTACAGGTTTACCGCACCCGCGTCACGCCGGACGGTTACGTGCAGATCGCTGGGTAGCCTCCGTCGGGCCCCAGCACGCGTCGCGGCCGGCACCCGGGCGCCGCTCCACCTCGTCGCGGCGCTGCAGCACGGTGAGATTGCGGTAGACGGTCTCGATCACCACTCGTGAAGCGTAATGCGTGTGCAGGTGGTCACGCAGTTCCGCGGTCGTCATCGGGCGGTCGGCATCCTGCAATATCGTGAGCAGCTGCGCACGCAACTGCTCACCTCCCCCCTGCGAAACCATTTGTGCGATATTAGCCGAGGAACATGGCGTCCCCGAATCGCCAGCTCAGCTCAGGCGGCCAGGGGCAGGTGCGCGGCATGCGCGCGCCGGAACCGGCTCGCGATCAGCCGGATCATGCCCGGGTGGATGCCCAGCGGCTCGCTGACGATGTCGGCACCGGATGCGCGCAGCCGGTCCTGGAACAGTCCGTCGGCCAGCAGGTAGGACGCCACGCATATTTTCCCGCCGCCGCTGCGGGCGCGCGCGGCAGCGACCGCGTCGGCGACCGTCGGGGCACCGGTGGCGGCGTAGCCGAGTTCGACCCGGTCGCCGATGAGCGCGGAGAGCATCGCCGCGGTCTGCCGCAGGTCGGACTGTGCGCTGCGATCCGAGGTCCCGGCCGCGGCCAGGATGACGGAATCACCAGGGCGCCATCCGGATTCGAAAAGCCGGTCGGCGAGAACCCGAACGGTCCCCGCGCACGGGCCCAGCGGCCTGGTCACCAGGACCTGCGGATGGGTACTGGTCTCCACATGGGCGGGGACGTCGACGCGGACGTGATAGCCCCCGGCCAGGAACGCGGGTACCAGGACCGCGGGCCGGTGCTGGGGAAGACGGTCGAGCACCTCGGTCGGGGTCGGGCCGAGCACGTCGACGAACGCGACATGCACCTCACGGTCGAGCACATCGCCGACGCGCCGCGCGAGATCCTCGACCATGGCGACGCCGCCCGGTTTGCGGGTGCCGTGCGCCACCAGCACGGCGGCGGTGTCCCGGTTCATGCCGCACCTGCCGGGAACTCGTCGACGGCCAGCCGGTACCCGCGTTTGACGACGGTCGACACGATGTTCTTGTCGCCCAACGCTGTTCGCAGGCGCAGCACGGCGGTCTCGACGGCGTGGGTGTCGGTGCCGCTGCCCGGCAGTGCGCTCAGCAGATCGGAGCGCGACACCACCGCGCCCGGACGGTGGGCCAGCGCCCGGATGGTTGCCATCCCGGCCGGCGGCAGCTCCTTGACCACCTCGTCGACCAACACGCAGGTGCCGCGGATCTCCAGCAGGTGCCCGGCGACCCGCATCCGGCGGGACTGCAGCAGCGGCAGCTCATCGGTGATGTGGCGGGCCAGCGCGCCCAGGCGCATCCGCTCCGGCGCCGAGGTCGGCACGCCGAGGCGCACCAGCGGGCGGGCGGTGATCGGTCCGACGCACATCGCGTGCACGTTCGTGCGGAGCGCTTCCAGGACGGCGGGTTCGACATCGAGGTCGCGGGCGCGCAGCAGCAGCGCCGCCACGGCAGGCGCGGAGGTGAAGCTGACCGCGTCGAACCGCTGTTCGGCGATACCGAGGACCAGCTGGTCGAACGGGCCGTTGCGGGGCGCCGGATTCCACCGGTACACCCGGATCGGCACCACATCGGCGCCGGCGGCGCGCAGCTCGTCGAGGAACTCCGGGAACGGGTCCCAGTCGTCATTGGTGCCGTGCAACTGGACGGCGACCCGCATCCCCACGATGCCGCCCTCCAACAGGTAGTGCAGCAGCTCGCGGGAGGACTCCGACTCCGGGGACCACTCCTCGGGCAGTCCGGCGGCGCGCAGCGCGCCGGTCGCCTTGGGTCCGCGGGAGACGATGCGGGCGTTGCCCAGCGCCGCGGTCAGTTCGTGGGCCAGCCCCCAGCCGTCGGCGGCGGCGATCCAGCCGCGTAGCCCGATGCCGGTGGTGGCGATGACGATGTCGGGGGGTTCGGCGATCAGGGCCGCGGTGTTGGTCCGCAGTTCGTCGTCGTCGGGCAGCGGGACCATGGTGATGGCGGCGGCGCTGGTCACCGCGGCGCCGCGTCGGGTGAGCAGCGCGCTCAGCTCCTCGGACCGCCGGGCCGAGGTCACTGCGACGCGGAACCCGGTGAGCGGCGCCCAATCAGGTTCGGTCATTTGCCCTGTCTATTCAGTGCATGTTTCTCCGGTGTTACCTGGCGATTGCGTGGCGGTGTCGCACTGGGCCGGTGCGCGTTGTGCATGAGGTCAGAGGCTAGAAGGGCAATGTTGCACAGTCGCTGCTCGCGATAACCCGGCAGTGAACTTCCGCTCACCACCAACGGCGCCTGCCTGTGAGGTGCCGGCCTACCAGACGTCACCGTCGCGCCAGTCGCAGGCGAGGTCCTCGGAGGTGTCCAGGTCGACGTTGACCGGCAGCACGTACACGCCGCCGTCATCGTCGGGGGTGCGGGTGATGCCCGTCGGCGCCAGCACAGAGGTCGGTCCGTTCCACTGCTGCCAGCCCCGCGGCAGATACAGCGCCAGCCCGGCCTCCGACGCGCCCAGGGCGCCCAGTTGGTAGGCGCCGCGCAGCACCTGCTCGAGCGCATCCATGACGGCGGTGGCCAGCCCCTGCCCGCGCCAGTCCTCACGCACCGCGACGGCCTCGATGTACCCGCAGCGCAGTGCCGTGCCGCGGTAGAGCAACCGGCGCTGCACGACCGACCCGTGCGCGATGATGGCGCCGCGGTGCCCGATGAGTGCATGCATGCCGCCCAGCGCGTGCTCCCAGTCCGCATCGTCGAAGTCACCGGCGAACGCGTCGACGACCATCCGGTGGGCGTCAGCGCGGGTCTCGGCGTCCAGATCGGCGGTGTGGATCAGTCGGGCGGTGTGGACCTCCCGCACCGCACCCTGCCCCTGCGTGTGACTGCGCACAACTGCGTTTCTACCACCAATCAGTGGTCGCGGCGGGGCCGCGACCAGTGCAGCCGCACCGTCTGGCCGGGCCGGGTCTGACCCAGCTTGTCGATGTCCTCGTCGGTCACCACCCCGATCACCGGGTAGCCACCGGTCACCGGGTGATCCGGTCCCAGAATCACCGGAAATCCGTTGGGCGGGACCTGTATCGCTCCGCGGGTGGCGCCCTCGCTGGGCAGCTGCCGATCGGGCCAGCGGTATTCCAGCGGCATGCCGACCAGCCGCATCCCGACCCGGTCGCTGCGAGTGGTCACCTGCCAGTTGGTGCGGATCAGGATGTCCGGGTCGACGAACCAGTCGTCGCGCGGGCCGGGTACGACCTGCAGCTCCAGGATGTCGGGCTCGATGGTGCCGACGGGTGCCTGGTCCAGTTCGGGGAAGTCGGCGGTGTGGTCACCGACGGGCAGCACATCGCCGGCCTGCAGCGGCGCGGGTCCGATGCTGGACATCACGTCATAACTGCGTGACCCGAGCACGGGCTCCACGTCGATGCCGCCGCGCACCGCCAGGTAGCTGCGCAACCCGGAGTGCGGGGAGCCCAGCGAGATCACCTCGCCGTCGCGCGCGTAGTGAATACTGTTGGTGCCGAACGGAACTCCGTTGACGGCGGGGTCGGTGTCGGCGCCGGTGACCGCGATGGCGACGTCACCGCCGTGCACCCGCGCGGAGAAGCCGCCGAAGGTGACCTCGACGGTGGCCCGTTCGCCGGGGTTGGCGACCAGCCGGTTGGCCAGCGTGTGTGCCCGGCGGTCGGCCGCTCCGGAGCGGGTCACCCCCATGTGGGCCAGGCCGGGCCGACCGAGATCCTCGACGAGGGCCAGCGGCCCGGTGCGCAGGACTTCCAGTGTGATACTCATGAGATCTCCTCGCAGGCTCGGGTCTCGCATGACGATTGTTGATTCGCTCCGCAAGCGTCGCTCATGAGACCTCCCGGAACGCGACGGTCATACCCGGTGTCAGCAGGGCGGGTTTCTCCCGGGTGACGTCGAACAGCGTGGCGTCGGTACGGCCGATCAGCTGCCAGCCGCCGGGGGATTCGCGCGGGTAGACGCCGCTGAACTCGCCGGCCAGGGCCACCGATCCGGCCGGCACCCGGGTGCGCGGTTCGTCGCGCCGCGGTACCTGCAGGCGGGGATCGCCGCCGACCAGATACGCGAATCCCGGTGCGAAGCCGCCGAATCCGACCCGCCACAGGGTGCCGGTGTGGGCGGCGATCACCTCGGCGGTGCTCAGCCCGGTGAGCTCCGCCACGGCGTCCAGGTCGGCACCGTCGTAGGTCACCTCGATGACCGCATCGGGCTCGTCGGCCGTCGTGCCCTCGGCGATGGACTGCTCCGGGCTCAGTTTTCCGAGCCGTTGCCGGGTCGGCGCCAGATATCGCGGCCCGTCGAGCTTCACCAGCACGGTGCGGGAGGCAGGCACGATATCGAGAACGCCCGGCAGGCCGGCCCGTTGCAGGGTGTCGGTCCAGGCCAATACATCCGCGGTGCTGTCGAACTCGAGCAGCAGCGCCTGGTCGCCATAGTCGTGAACGGTGCCCAGTGCGCCGGGCGCCTTGATTTCCGTTGTCAGGCTCATCTACCGAAGCTACCGCCGAGTAAGTTAATTCTCGAGGGGTCTGCGAGCTTTGCCAGAGGAGCCTTAAGCGCGGCTCATACAGCGGGCTGGTACGTCGGCTCGCGACGCTTGATCACCGCGATCACCCGGTAGGTCACCGGCAGCATGACGATCTCGATCACCGTCTTGTACAGCCAGCCCAGGGCGGTGTAGACGACGAAATCGTGAAAGGTGGTGATCCCGATCGCGTTGGCGGCGATGGCGCAGAACACCAGGGTGTCACCGAGCTGGCCGCCGAAGGTGGAGCCGATCAGCCGGGCCCACAGGTGCTTCTCCTTGGTGCGTTCCTTGATCTTCACCACCAGCCAGGCGTTGATGGTCTGGCCGACGAGGAAGCCGGCCAACCCGGCCACGATCAGCTGCGTGTAGGCGTGCACGACGTTCTCGAAGTGCGGCTGGTTGACGTAGAAGTCGGCGGCGGGCAGATAGATGGTCACCCAGAAGGCCGCCGCGGCCAGGGCGTTCATCCCGAAACCGAGCAGGATCGCCTTGCGGGCGGCCTTGAAGCCGTAGACCTCGGAGAGCACGTCGCCGATCACGTAGGTCAGCGGGAAGACGATGAAGCCGCCGTCGGTAATGATCGGGCCGAACGCGACGCCCTTGGTGGCGGTGACGTTGGAGATGATCACCAGGGCGGTGAAGACCGCGACGAGAACCGGATAGTAGGCCGAACCGACTTGGGCAAATGACGGTCGCTGTTCGGGGGAGTCGGTCAGGCTGCTCACCCGGATATCTTGTCAGGCCAGTGCGGTGCGCAGCATCGGTGGCAGCTGATCGGCCACCAGCGGCAGCGACAGCGGCGAGGAGAACGCGATCGCCGCCGCCAGGTCACGGCCGGTGAAGACATTGCGCGGGCCCTGTTCGGCGATGATCGGGTCGGCGGCCAGCGCCGCGGTCTCCGCGTCGTCGGCGGTCCAGATCAGCACGTCCGCGCCGCCCAGCACGTCGGCCATCCGGTCGCGCGGCACCGTCGCGTCGACCTCCGGTATCTCGAAGCCCATCTGGGTGAGGAATTCGGTGCGCCAGCCGGCCGGGGTGGTCACCAGGCCGCCGTCGTCCAGGCTGCCCTGCAGCAGCAGCGCCCGCTTGCCCTTGAACGCCGGGGTCTCGGTGCCCAGCGTGGTGAACCGGGTGTCGATATCGGTGATGAGCTGCTGCATCTGATCGTGCTTGAACACCGCCGCACCGATCGCCGTGGCCTGGTCCTTCCACGGCTCGAAGAACGCGTCCTGGCCGGCCTGCGCGATGGTCGGCGCGACATTGGACAGCCGGGTGTAGGTGTCCTGGTCGAGGCCGGCGTTGGTGGCAATGATGAGATCCGGGTTGAGCGCGGTGATGGCCTCGAAGTTGATGCCGCCGTCGAGGGTGAGCACCGCCGGCTGAGCCGCGCCCAGCGCGGGGACCGCCCACGGCCACACCGCGAACGGCTGCCCGCCGAACCATTCGGTGACCCCGATCGGCACCACGCCGACGGCCAGCAGACAGTCCTGACCGGTGAGCCCGGCGCTGACCACCCGGGTGGGTGGCGCGGGCACCTTGGTCTCGCCGAAGGCGTGGTCGACGGTGACGGAGCCGTCGTCTGCGATGGCGCCCGGCGGGTCGGATCTGCAGGCGGTCACCGCGGCCGCGGAGCCGGCGGCAAGCGCCATCAGGAAAGCACGCCGGGACCAGTTTGTCGGCACGCGGTGAGCGTAACCGCTAACTGACGCTGAAGTTCCCGAAGAGCAGCAGCGCCAGGCCGAGGGCCACCACGATGTTCACCACGGTCGCCGAGGCGAACAGGGCGATCGGGCGCCAGCCCGCCTCACGCAGGCCGCGCAGCGAAAACTCCAGCCCGATGGCGACGAAGGCGAAGATCAGGAACCAGGTCCGCAGATCGTTGATGGTGGCGATATCGGCCTTGTCTCCACCCCACTGCAGGTACAGCGTGCCGACGACGGACGCGGCGATGAACCCCAGCACGAACTTGGGGAAGCGGTCCCAGAACTCGCGCAGTGACGGCCGCGCCGCAGAATCATCTCCCGTCGCGTCGCTCGCCCCGGCCCAACTCTTGCGCTCCACCTTCAGCACGAAGTACGCGGTCAGCGCGATCGCGACCACACCGATCAAGGCGTTCTGGGTGGTCTTGACGATGGTGGCGATCTGCAGCGCGTCCTCGCCGGCGATCGCGCCGGCGGCCGCCACCGCGGCGGTGGTGTCGATATTGCCGCCGATCCAGGCGCCGGCCACCGCGTCGGGGAGCCCGAAAACCGAGGCGAGCCAAGGCAACAGGAAGATCGATGGCAGCGCGAAGATGATCACCAGCGACGCGGCGTAGGCCAGCTGCTCGCGTTTGGCCTGCACCGCACCGGCGGCCGCGATGGCCGCGCTCACCCCGCAGATCGATACCGCGGAGGCCAGCAGCGCGCGCAGTTTGTCGTCGAGGCCCAGTTTGCCGCCCAGCCACCAGGTGAAGCCGAAGACGATGCTGATCAACAGCAGCGCCTGGATGATGGCGGGGCCCGCGGCGGTGACGAGAATCTTCAGGTTGATCGATGCGCCGAGCAGCACCAGACCCGTCTTGATGAAGAACTCGGTGCGGAACCCCCGCGACAGCGCGTCGCGCAGCGCGAGCTTGGACAGCACGAAGTTGCCGATCAGGCCCAAAGCGATGGCGTAGACCGGGAATTCGATGGACTTCGCGACCTTGGCCAGCGAAGTCCCGGCCGCCCAGCCCGGAACCTCCTGCTCCAGGAACCGGGTGGCCGCGCCGAGAGCGATCACGACCAGCACACCGGCGACGGCATAGCCGAGGCGCCCGGTTCGTGGGTCGGTGCGTTCTTCGGTCTCGGTGTTCTCGGTGTCGGTCACGGGATCACGCTGCCCGGGATGGCGCCGACCAGTACCAGGGCGAGCAGCGCCAGTCCGACGATGACGGCCAACCAGTCCTCGTTCAGTTTCATCGAACCTCTCAATGCTCGTGGTACGTCAGTGTTGTTGGACGCCGAGCGCGCTCAGCAGGGCCTCGCGGTGGGCCACGAACTGCGGATTGCGGTACGTGCGCTCTCCGGCCCCGTGAGAATCGGACTCGTGGAAATCGAGTTGCCGGTCGGCCACGAACCGTCCGTCGTCCAGCACCAGCACCCGGTCGGCCAGGGTGACCGCTTCGTCGACGTCGTGGGTGACCAGCAGGACGCCGGGACGGTACTTGGCGCAGAGGTCTTCCAGTAGTGCGTGCATCCGGATCCGGGTCAGCGCGTCGAGCGCGCCGAACGGTTCATCGGCCAGCAGCAGCGCCGGGTTGCGCACCAGCGAGCGGGCCAGCGCGACGCGTTGTTGTTCGCCCCCGGACAGCTCGTAGGGCCAGGCGCGTTCCCGGCCGGGTAGTCCGACATCGGCGAGTACCGTCGAACCACGTTGCGCGACATCGCGTCCAGACAGGCCCAGGGTGACGTTGTCGAGCACCCGGGCCCAGGGCAGCAGCCGGGAATCCTGGAACACCACCGAGACGTCGCGGGAGACGAACAGATCGCCCTCGCCGGCGACGCCGTGGTCCAGTCCGGCCAGCGCTCGCAGCAGGGTGCTCTTGCCGGAACCGCTGCGGCCCAGCAGGGCGACGAACTCGCCCTGGTGGATGGTGAGGTTCACCGCGTCCAGGACGGCCTTGTCACCGAAGGACCGGGTCAGTTCGCGTACCACCGCCACGGGATCGCCGTAGCCCGAGGCGGTTTCGTCGCGGGTCAGTTCCCCAGTGCGCGTCGCCATGACAGGGCCCTCCTCTCGATGGCGCGGACGATGTAGTCACCGGTGAGCCCGAACACCGCGTACACCACCAGGCCGACCACCACGATGTCGAGCTGGCCGTACAGCCGGGCCTGGGTCATCAGGTAGCCGATGCCCTGGGTCGCGTTGACCTGCTCCACGACCACCAGAGCCGTCCAGGAAATGGTGACGGCCAGTCGCAGGCCGGTGAAGAAGCCCGGCAGCGCACCGGGAATGGCGACCTTGCGGATGAACTGGGTCCGGGACAACCCGACGGTCTCGGCCAGCTCGACGTGGCGTAGATCCACGCCTTTGAGTTGTGCGGTGGTGTTGATGTACACCGGGATCAGCACGCTGGTGGCGATGATGATGATCTTCATGGTGTCGCCGATGCCGAACCAGATGATGGCCAGCGGGATGATCGCCAGCGTCGGCACCGCACGCTTGACCTGGATGGGCCCGTCGACGATGGCTTCGCCGATACGGCTGAGCCCGGAGATCAGCGCCAGCACCAATCCGAGTGTCACACCGATCACCAGGGACACCGAGGCGAGTTTCAGGGAGGCGAGGATGTTGGTGGGTAGCCGGCCGTCGGCCCATAGTTCGCTTGCGGTGCGGGCGATCTCGAACGGATGCGGCAGTGTGCCCGGATCGAGGATGCCCAGCTCGGAGGTGACGAACCAGATGATCACCAGCAACAACGGCCCGATGGCCAGGGCGGCGGGGATGTTGCGGCCCGGCCCGAGGCGTTTGCCGCGGGTTGTCCCGGAGCGGTGCTCCAGGTTCGGGTAACTCTGCGCCGTGGCGGCAGTGTCCTTGCCGGGCGCGGCCGTCTGAATGCTGGTCATCATCGTCCCCCGATTCGGCTACTGCTTCGCCGGGCTCGGCAGCGGGGCATCCAGCGTCAGGTCCGCGAAGCGGAAGTCATACTCGTCCTTGGCTTTCAGGTCTTCTCCGGCGAATGCCCCCGCGCTCTGCAACAGGTCGATGGTCTCCTGCTGGATGCCGATGGTCTCGTCGGTGAATCCGGGTACGCTGCTCAAGCCGTCGGACTCCGCGATCACCTTCGCGTCCTCGGGCGTCACGTTCTGATCCTTGATCAGATACTCCTGCACCCAGACATCCTTGTGCTCGTTCAGCCACTTCTCGGCGCGGTACCAGCGGATGACGAACTCACGGATCGCGGCCGCCTGGGCCGCATTTCCGAGCGCGTCATTGCTGGCGTACACGTAGTAGAGGCCTGGATTGGCGCCCGGAGCGTTGGGAATCTCCTTGCTGCCCTTGCCCTCGGTGGAGGCCAGGTAGCGGAACCGGTCGGGCTGCTTGAGCACCGCGGCGTCGACCTGGTTGGCGCGCAGACCGTCGGCGAATTCGGCGAGCCCGAGGTTCACCGGCTGCACGTCCTTGATGGATAGGCCTGCGGACTTGAGGTTGCGCAACACGATCGCCTGCTGGGCGGTGCCCTCGTTGATCGCGATCTTCTTGCCGCGCAGATCCTCCAGCTTCTCGATACCGGAATCGGGGGCGGTGGCCAGCGTCGCCCCGGGGCCGTCGTATCGGACCGCGCCGACGATCGGCACCCCGGCGTCGGAGTACTGAGCCAGGATGGGCGGCACGTCGCCGACCCGGCCGAGCTGGGCGTTACCGGAGCGGATCGCCTCCAGTCGCAGCGGCCCGCTGCTGAAGTTGGCGTAGCTGACATCGGCGCTGAGCAACTCCTGCTCGCCGGAGAGCGCGAACAGCGTCTTGAGGCGGTTGGCGTCATCGGCGACGACGAGCTTGGTGCCGGCCGGCACGTCGATGGGTAGGGCGGCGTCGGGGGTGAGCGCCGCACCGCCTGCGGTATCGGGTTCGGCCGAGCTGCAGGCGGTCAGCGTCCCGGCGGTCACCGCGGTGACGACCGCTACTCGGAACAGGGTGGACAACGTGCGCATGTCGGACTCCTAGCTGGCTGCCGGTGCGGCGGTGCGCGCCCCGGTGGTGAATCGGCTGGCCGGCCGCGAGAGGCCGAGATGATGGCGCAGGGTGGCGCCGGTGTATTCGTCGCGGAACAGGCCGCGCCGCTGCAACTCCGGGACCACCTGGTCGACGAAGGCCGTCAGCGAGGACGGCAGTGCCGGCGGGATGAGGTTGAAACCGTCGGCGGCGCCGGTGGTGAACCACTCGTCGATGTCGTCGGCCACCTGCTCCGGGGTACCTGCGATGAGGCGGTGCCCGCGCCCTGAACTGAGCCGCAGCAGCAGTTCCCGCACCGTGAGGTTCTCGGTCTGCACCAGGCGTTTGATCAGGGCGTAGCGGCTCTTGATGAAATGGGTGTTCGCGTCTTCGTTCTCGGGGAAACGCAGCTGCCGGTCCAGGTCGTCCTTGGTGACCGCGAAACCGACGATGCTGCTGAGCTGTTCGAGTCCGTAATCGGGCACGGTCAGGTCCTCGAGTTGGCGTTTCAGCGCGTGCGCCTCGGCTTCGGTACCGCCGATCACCGCCGACAACCCCGGCAGGATGTGCACCTCATCGGGGTTGCGGCCGTGCTTGCGGATCCGGGTCTTCACGTCGGAGTAGAACTCGCGCCCCTCGGCGATGGTGGGCTGGGCGGTGAAGATGGCCTCGGCGTAGCGGGTGGCGAATTCCCTGCCGGGCTCCGAGGATCCGGCCTGGAACAGCACCGGGTGGCCCTGCGGTGACCGCGGTACCTCCAGCGGCCCGGTCACCGAGAAGTGCTCGCCGACGTGATCGATCCGGTGGATCTTGTCGGGGTCGACAAACCGCGGTGCGTCCTTGTCACCGACGATGGCGTCGTCTTCCCAGCTGTCCCACAACCGCAGCGCCACCTGGAGGAACTCATCGGCCCGGCGGTACCGATGGTCGGGATCGGGGTGGTTCGGATACCCGAAGTTGGCCGCGGCGTCCGCATTGGCGGTGGTCACGATGTTCCATCCGGCGCGGCCCTTGCTGACGTGGTCGAGGGTCGCGAACCGCCGGGCCAGGCTGTAGGGGTCGTTGTAGGTGGTCGACGCGGTGGCGACGAGGCCGATCTGGCTGGTGGCGCCCGAGAGCGCGGTCACCAAGGTGAACGGATCCAGCGCATCGAACGGGCGGAACTCGGTCTTGCCCTTCAGCACCGGGTGGTCGGCGAAGAAGATCGCATCCAGCTTGCCGCGTTCGGCGATGCGGGCGAGATCGATGTAGTGGTCGATGTCGGTGATGCCAGAGATCCGGGTCTCGGGCAGTCGCCACGCCGCTTCGTGCTGGCCGATATTGCGTAGGAAAGCGTTCAGGTGCAGTTGTCGTGGCTGCGCTGCCATGGTGAAGCGTCCTCGAATCAGTTTCGGGTTCGGTGTTCACAGTCGAGTTCCATTCGACGTGCCCGGGCCCGATGCGAGAACAGTTACGATCAGCGAAATTTTTCTACGGCGCACCGAGTCCGCGCAGCAGCACCGCCAGGCCGAATTCGAAGGCGTCGCCGGGTCGATCTGCCTTCGCAGACCCGGTGGCCAGCGCTTCGGCCAGTTCCGGTCCGGCCTCGGGACCGTCGCCCCAGGGAGCGGCGGGTGCGGCCACGTCGAGGGCGGAGCCGAGCACAAAGCTGTCGATCAGCGTGATGATGCGCAGGGTGTCCTCGGCGTTGAAGCCGGCCCCGCTGAGGGTGACGGCCAGTGCGTTGTACATCGCGACGGCTTGATGGCTGCCGACCGGATATGCGGTCATCAGCGGGATCAGCCGGGGATAGCGGGCGTAGCTGCGGTAGTAGGACCGCACGATGTCGCCGACCACGTCGATCCACGGTCCGGCCAGGTCGGGCAGCCGGACCTCGCTCATGGCTTTCTCGCGGAGCAGTTCGATGATCTGCTCGCGCCCGGAGACGTGGTTGTACAGCGAGGACGGGCTGACCTTCAGTGTGCGGGCCAATTCGGGAATGGTGAAACCACCCTGCCTGCTGACCAGATCCATTGCGGCCGTGGCGATCAGGTCAGTGGAAAGGATCGCCACCTTCGGTCGTCCCATACGGCTTGCTCCTGTAGCACTTGCGGAAAAGTGGGTTGGGTCACACAATAAACGAATTGTATTCGTTTTAGGAGTAGACATGCGCACCCTGATTGCCGGAGCGGCCGCACCACTGTCACGTTCCCACGCCTCCGAGCGGCCGCCGCTGCGGGTGGGACTGGTTCAGCACCGCTGGCGTGCGGACGCCGCCGAACTGGCGCGGGTTCTGCGCGACGGCATCGACCGGGCCGCGGGCGAGGGCGCCACCGCGGTGTTCCTGCCGGAGATCACCCTGCTGCGCTACCCGGCCGACACCCCCGCCGGCCCGAACCCCGGCGACGGCGCCGAGGACCTCACCGGCGGACCGACCTTCGCACTGGCCGCCGAGGCCGCGCGCGCCAACGAGGTCTTCGTGCATGCCTCGCTGTACGAGAAGGCGCCGGCCGCAGATGGTTTGGGCTACAACACCGCCATCCTGGTCTCGCCGTCCGGCGACCTGGTCGGGCGGACCCGCAAGATGCACATCCCCATCTCGGCCGGCTACTACGAGGACACCTACTTCCGGGCCGGGCCCCCGGACGATGGGTACCCCGTCTACGCACCCGAGGGCCTCGATGCCCGCATCGGAATGCCCACCTGCTGGGACGAATGGTTCCCCGAGGTCGCCCGTAACTACTCGCTGGGCGGCGCGGAGGTCGTGGTGTATCCGACCGCCATCGGATCCGAGCCGGTGTTCCCCGACCTGGACACCCAGCCGTTGTGGCAGCAGGTCATCGTCGCCAACGGCATCAACAGCGGCCTGTTCATGGTGGTGCCCAACCGCACCGGCAACGAGGGCGCGCTGTCGTTCTACGGTTCGTCGTTCATCTCCGATCCGTACGGACGGGTGCTGGTGCAGGCGCCGCGTGACGAGGAAGCGGTGCTGATCGCCGACCTGGATCTGGATCAGCGCCGGGATTGGCTGGAGCTCTTCCCGTTCCTGCTGACCCGGCGCCCGGACAGTTATGGCGGGCTGACCGCTGCGGTGGACACCGGACGTCCGTACGGCGAGGGTCACGACGCCACGGCGGTCGTCAAGTGAGCTACTTGATGCCCGCCGAACTCGCACCGCAGGACCGGGTGTGGATGGCCTACCCGTCCGCGGGGTACTCGCTGGGCGACACCGAAGCAGAACACCATGAGGCGCGCACCACCTGGGCGGCGGTGGCGCACGCGATCGCGGAATTCGAACCGGTCACCCTGCTGGTGGATCCCGGTGAGATCGACGCCGCCAAACGCTATGTCTCCCAGGACATCGAAATAATCGAAGCGCCGCTCAACGACGCCTGGATGCGCGACATCGGCCCGACGTTCGTGCACGCCGAGGATGGCTCGGTGGCCGCGGTGGACTGGGTCTTCAACGGCTGGGGCGGGCAGGACTGGGCGCGCTGGGACCGCGATGCGAAGATCGGCGCGCTGATCGCCGAGGCGGCCGGAGTGCCGCTGGTGTCCTCGCCACTTGTCAACGAGGGCGGCGGAATTCAGGTCGACGGACACGGCACCGTGCTCGTCACCGACACGGTGCAGCTGGACCCCGGCCGTAACCCGGACCTGAGCCGGTCGGACGTCGAGGCCGAACTCGCCCGCGCCATCGGCGCCACCGAGATGGTGTGGTTGCCGCGCGGACTCACCCGCGACTCGCAACGTTTCGGCACCCGCGGCCATGTCGACATCGTCGCCGCGTTCACCGCCCCGGGCCGTCTACTGCTGCACACCCAGACCGCCGGCGCCCACCCCGACACCGCGGTGTGCCGGGAATTGCGGGAAAAACTCGTCGACCGATTCGAGATCATCGAGATGCCCGCACCGGATACCCTCACCGATGATGAGGGGTATGTCGACTACAGCTATATCAACCACCTCGTGGTCAACGGCGGCGTGATCGCCTGCAGCTTCGGTGATCCGCGCGATGCGGACGCCGCGGCCATTCTCGCCGAGCAGTACCCGGGCCGCACGGTGATGTCCGTCGATGCCCGCCCGCTGTTCGCCCGCGGCGGCGGTGTCCACTGCATCACCCAGCAGCAGCCGTCCCCCCGGCGGGCGGCGCTGTGAGCATCCTGTTCTCCGGCGGCACCATCTGGACCGGCACCGACACCACGGACGCATTGCTCGTCAGCGACGGCCTCGTGGTCGCGGTCGGTGCGCAGGCGCACGCGTCCGGCGCCGATGAGCGGGTCGACCTGGCGGGCGGTTTTCTGATGCCCTCCTTCGGCGACGGGCACGCGCATCCGCTGTACGGGGGACTGGAGTCGGTGGGCCCGCAGGTGCGGCCCTGCACGTCGGTCGACGAGATCGTCGCCGCGGTCAAAACCTATGCCGATGCCCACCCCGACCAGGAGTGGATCGTCGGCGCCTCCTACGACGGCAGCCTGGTCGAGGGCGGGCTCTTCGACGCGCGCTGGCTCGACGCCGCCGTCCCGGACCGGCCGGTGGTCCTGCGGGCCTGGGATTACCACACGTTCTGGGTGAACTCCGCGGCGCTGCGGTTGGCCGGCATCACCGCAGACACCCCGGATCCGGTCCTCGGTGAGATCCCGCGTCGCGCCGACGGTTCGGTGCTCGGCACCCTGCGGGAATGGGGTGCGACCGATCTGGTCGCCGCGGTGATGCCCGCACGCGACGAGTCCGTGCGCATCGCCGCGCTCGGTACCGCGGCCGATTACTACCTGGCTCGCGGCGTCACCTGGGTGCAGGACGCCTGGGTCGAGCCCGACGACGTGAACACCTACATCGCCGCGGCCCGAGCCGGTGCGCTGCGGATGCGGTTCAATCTGGCGCTCTACGCCGATCCGCGGCATTTCGACACGCAGGTCACGCATTTCGCCGACGCCCGTGACCGGGTCCGGGGCGTCGGCTCACCGCTGCTGTCGGCCGACACGGTGAAATTCTTCGCCGACGGGGTCGTGGAGAACGAGACGGGTGCGCTGCTTGCGCCGTACTGTTCCGGACTGCACAGCCACGGTATGCAACTGTGGGAGGGCGATTCGCTGGCCCGCGCCGCGCAGCGGGTCGATGACCTCGGGCTGCAGATCCACATCCACGCCATCGGGGATGCCGCGGTGCGCCAAGCCCTCGATGCCATCGAACACGTGGTGCGCACCAACGGTCCGCGTGACCGCCGGCCCGTCATCGCGCACGCGCAGCTGGTCGACGATGCCGATCTGGGCCGGTTCGCCGAACTGGGCGTCATCCCGAACATGCAGCCACTGTGGGCCCAGCTGGATGCGTTGATGACGGTACTCACCGTACCGAGACTGGGCGCCGAACGATCCGAGCGGCAATACCGCATCCGATCCCTGGAAAAATCCGGCGCCGCACTAGCTTTCGGGTCCGACTGGCCGGTGTCCTCTGGTGCGCCGCTGGACGGTATCGCGGTCGCGGTGTCGCGCCAGACCGAGGACGGCACCCCCGCCGGTGGCTGGACACCGCACGAGATCCTGCCCATCGAGACCGCGCTGTCCGCGTACACGGCCGGTGTCGCCCATCAGGCATTCGCCGAAACAGCTTGGGGGAAGCTGATCCCCGGTTCCAGTGCCGACCTGGTCTGGCTGGACGCCGACCCCACCACGACCGCGGCTCCTGAGCTGCCGGCCGTCACTGTCCGGGCCACCTACCTGCAAGGGCGACCGGTTTACCCGAGGGAAGGCTGAATCCCATGTCCGTTACCGACACCGACACCGAGGGCTCGCTGAAACGGGTACTCGGGTTGCCCTCGCTGGTGCTCTTCGGCCTGGTTTACATGGTGCCGCTCACCGTGTTCACCACCTACGGCATCGTCACCGAGACCAGCGGTGGCCGGCTGCCGCTGGCGTATGTGGTGACGTTGGTCGCGATGGTGTTCACCGCGCGGTCCTACGCCAGAATGGCGACGGCGTACCCGGTGGCGGGATCGGCATACACCTACACGCAGAAGACATTCGGCGCGCCGGTCGGCTTCCTGGCCGGGTGGGCGCTGCTGCTGGACTACCTGTTCCTGCCGATGATCAACTACCTGGTCATCGGGATCTACCTGGAAGCGGCCATTCCGGCGCTGCCGGCCTGGGTGATCGTCCTGGTCACCATCGCAATCGTCACGGTGCTCAACATCGTCGGCATCGTCTCGGTGGCACGCGCGAACTTCCTCATCATCGCGATCCAGGCGGTGTTCATCGTGGTCTTCGCGGTGCTGGTGTGCGCCTCGTTGGCGGGCAACGGCACCGTCGACCTGGCGGCGCCGTTCACCGGTGACGGCACAGCCGACGGTCTGGGCCCGGTCTTCGCCGGCGCGGCCATCCTGTGCCTGTCCTTCCTCGGCTTCGATGCGGTGTCCACCTTGTCCGAGGAGGCCAAGGACGCCAAACGCACCGTCCCGCGCGCCATCATGATCGCCACCGTGTCGGCGGGCCTGATCTTCATCGTGCTGTCCTACCTGGGCCAGGCGGTGTTCCCGTCCAACGAATTCGCCGATGTCGACTCCGGTTCGCTCGACGTGATGGCCGCTGCCGGTGGCGACTTCCTGGTGACCTTCTTCACCGCGGCCTATGTGGCCGGAGCGCTGGGTTCGGCCATCACATCGCAGGCCTCGGTGGCCCGCATTCTCTTCGCGATGGGGCGCGACGGCATCCTCCCGCGCGCGGTGTTCGGGTACGTCTCCCGCAGGTTCGCCACCCCCGTGTACGCGATCCTGGTGGTGTCGGTGGTGTCATTGCTGGCCATCGTGATCGACCTCGCGACCCTGGCGTCACTGATCAGCTTCGGTGCGCTGGTGGCGTTCTCGGTGGTGAACCTGTCGGTGATCAAGCACTACTTCGTGGATCTGAAAGAGCGTTCCGGCGGCCAGGTCATCGGCAGCCTGATCCTGCCTCTCATCGGTTTCGCTCTCACCGTGTGGCTGTGGACCAGCCTGTCGGTGATGACCCTGGTCACCGGATTGATCTGGCTGGCAGTCGGTTTCGCCTGGCTGCTGGGCGTGACGCGGCTGTTCCGCCGGCCCACCCCGACGTTGGATCTCAAGGAGTAGGCCGGCGGGCGAGACTCAGACCAGCGTGATGGTGACCTCGATGTTGCCGCGGGTCGCCTTCGAGTACGGGCAGGTCTGATGCGCGGCGTCGACGATGGCCTGTGCCACGTCGCGCTCCACGCCGGGCACGCTCACGTTCAGCCGGGCCGCCAGCCCGAACGCGCCGTCGTTGTTCAGCAGATCGACCTGCGCGTCGACAGCGGTCTCCGCCGGAAGCTTCACCTTGTGCGAGGCGGCGGCTATGCCCATGGCGCCGATGAAGCAGGCGGACCATCCGGCGGCGAAGAGCTGCTCGGGGTTGGTGCCGCTGCCGGTGGCTCCGGGCGGGGTCAGCTGGATGTCCAGGTTGCCGTCCGAGCTGTAGGACTCACCCTGACGACCACCGGTGGTGTGGGTCTCGGCGGTGTACAGAACGGTCATGGCTGGCTCCTCAGGTTTCGGGTCGGCCCGGTCGTTCCGGGCTGACTGCTGAGTAGAACTCCGCGAATTTTTCTTTCATTCCCGATTTAATCGGACACGCTACAATTGGCTCATGAAGCCTACGTCGCCCCAACTGTCGGATTTCATGTGCTTCGCTGTGTACTCGGCCAACCTCGCCTACGGCAAGGCCTACAAACCGATCCTGGACAAGCTCGGCGTCACTTACACCCAGTACCTGGCGATCGTCGCGCTGTGGGAAGAGGACCACCAGACGGTCAGCGGCCTGGGCGAGAAGCTCTTCCTGGAATCGAACACGCTCACCCCGATCCTCAAGCGGCTCGAAGCCGTCGGGTACGTGACCCGGCAGCGGTCCGCCCAGGACGAGCGCCAGGTGGTGATCAGCCTGACCGACGCCGGCCGGGCGCTGCGTGAGCAGGGCCTGGAGATGGACCTCGTGGCGGCCACCGGCCTGTCGCCGGAGGAGTTCCGCGTTCTGCAGAAGGGGATCGCGAACCTGCGGGACAACCTGCGTGCACATGTCCAGGAAAGTGCTCACACGGACTGAGGCTCGGGCATACTTCTCGGCGTGACCGACACGCAGGTATTGATCGCGGGCGCAGGCCCGATCGGGCTGACCGCGGCCATCGAACTCGCCCGCCGGGGTGTGGCAGTCCGGATCGTCGATCCGCTGCTCGAGCCGCCGCAGTACGCCAAAGCGGTTGGCGTGCAACCGCGGACGCTCGAAGTCTTCGAGCGGATGGGTATCCTGCGGCAGATCCTCGACGCGGCCGTGCCCTTCCGCGGACAGATCGTCTACGTCAACGGTGAACCCGCCGGGCAGGTCGACTTCGCCCTGCCCGAAGATGTCCCGTTCGGGTTCATCGGTCTGCCGCAGTACAGCACCGAGCGGGTGCTGCGCGAGGAGTTGGCCACCCGTGGCGTCCCCATCGAACGCGGCGTCCGGCTGGCGGGATTCGAGCAGGATATCGACGGTGTCACCGCCACCCTCGAGGGTGAGATCGGTCAGCAGACCGTGCGGGCCCAGTATCTGCTCGGTGCCGACGGTGCCCATTCCGTGGTCCGCAAGACTCTTGGCCTGACCTTCGAGGGCGCTGCGTTCGAAGAGCAGTACATGCTCGGTGATGTCGAGGTCGACTGGTCGCAGCCCGCGGGCTACGCCATCCGCGCGATGCACCAGACCGACGGCAAGATCGATGACCTGCTGGTGTGCATCCCGCTGCCCGGCCGTGGCCGCTACCGGATGTCGATGCTGGTGCCCTCGGATCTGTCCACCGAGGCGACCGGCGGTGTGCAGCACGGCTTCGAGAGCGGCAATCCGCCGCAGCTGCACCACATTCAAGCGGTTCTCGACAGGCTGTCCCCGGAGCCGACGACGGCCCGCAACATGCGCTGGTCCTCGGTCTTCCGGATCAGCCACCGGATCGTCAACGCCTACGGCAGGGGCCGGGCGTTCGTCGCGGGCGACGCCGCGCACATCCACCCGCCCACCGGCGCTCAGGGCATGAACACCGGTATCCAGGACGCCTACAACCTGGCCTGGAAGCTGGCCCTCGCGGTGACCGGTGATGCGGCCGAGGGGCTGCTCGACAGCTATGACGCCGAGCGTCGGCCGGTTGGGGAGGAGGTGGTCGGTCGCACCGTGCGTAGCGCCCGCGAGGGGATCGGCGCCGATTCCGACGATCCGTCCTTCGTGATCCGTCGCGAGGCCCAGTTGCTGATCAGTTATGCCGACAGTCCCATCGTGGCCGACGGCGCCGGCGGCCGCGCGCCCGATGCCCGCGGATTGACCCGCGCGGCCGAGACCGATCCGGTGCGGCTATACACACTGCTGGCTGGCACCCGGCACACCCTGGTGTTGTATGCCGATGCCACAGCGAGTTTCGACCTGCTGGAGGTGGCCGCGGCCGCCGCGCAGGATGCCTCCAACGGTCTGATCGATGTCTACGTGGTTGCTCATGCCGACGCCGCCGTTGACGCCACGGTGCTGCCGCTGCTGCGAGATGCCGACGGAGATTTCGCGAAGGCCTACGGTGTCGACGGGACGACGGCGATCGTGGTCCGTCCGGACGGACACCTCGGCTACGTCGGGCCGGCCGCGGCCGACTCACTGACCGGATACCTCCAGCGGACGTTCCGCTAGGGCACCAACTGCACCTTAAGGTGATCTCCCGCTCGTGACATGGCGGCGTCGTAACCCGCGGTCGCGTCGTCCAACGGCATTGTGGTGGTGATGATTCCGTCCACGTTCAGCCTGCCGGACTGCAGCAGGGGAACCAGTTCCGGCCAGGTCTGCTGCACCGGTGCGGTGGTCAACCGGATGGTCAGGCTGCGGATCAGGCAGGCCAGCGCCGGCAGCGGGTAGGGCTGCAGGTCGTGCACCCCGACGATGGACACCGTGCCGCCGGTGCGCACGGTGTCCAGTGCGTCATTGATGGAGGTGTCGGTGCCGACCGCGTCGATGACGGAATCCACCCCGAGGCCGCCGGTGGCCTCCCGGATGGTCTGCGCCGCCGGCGGTGACACGGGTACCGCACCCGCGGCCTGCGCGCGGTCACGTCGTGTCTGCACCGGGTCGACGGCGTACACCGTTGCCGCACCGAGAGTCAGGGCGCTGCGCAACGCGCACATGCCGACCGCGCCGAGGCCGATCACCGCGACCGATCCGCCGAGCGGGATATCGGCGCGTTTGGCCGCCGCCCAGCCGGTGGCCAGATTGTCGGTGAGGAGCAGGGCCTGTTCGGTGCTGATCCCGTCCGGCATCCTCAGCAGTTGGAAGTCTGCACCCGGAACCGCCAGCAGTTCGGACTGCGCGCCGCCCAGCGCCCCCGAACCGAAGATCTGCGGACCGTGCACACAGCGGATCGGATCATGGGTGGCGCATCCCGCGCAACGCCCGCAGCCGGCCACCGAGGACACCAGCACCCGGTCGCCGATAGTGAAACCGGTTACCTCGGGACCGGTTTCGACCACAGTGCCGATCGCCTCATGCCCGAGCGCGACCGGCTCGAAGATCGGGTAGTGCCCTTCCAAGAAGTGCAGGTCGGATCCGCAGATGGCGGCCGCTTCCACCTTGACGATGGCGCCGTCCGCGCCGGGCAGTTCCGGGTCGGGCCGGGTCTCCACACTGACCGCTCCACTGGCGTCGACCATCACTGAACGCATGCTCATTCCTCCCGGAAATCCGACCAGACGGGTTCATACACGGCGGCGTGATAGGTGCTCAGCCGCCAGGGGCTGACGGTATGGATCTCGCCGTCGGCGTTCTTGAAATACGAGTGCTTGATGGATGGGTGCGCCCACACGGTCTTGCGGATCTCCTCCTGGGAACGCCGGTGCCACTCGGCGGTCGGCTCCGGCAGCGGCTCCAGCGTCCGCAGCCTCGCGGTGATGAGGCGCTGCAGGCATTGGTTGATGTAGCGCATCTGCAGTTCGGAGTTCAGGATCAGGCTGCCGCCGTGCGCGAGGTGCGCGCCCGGGCCGTAGGTCATGAAGAAGTTCGGGAAGCCCGGCACCGCGATGCTGCGATATGCGTAGGGCCGGTTACCCCATGTCTCGTGCAGATCGGCGCCGTCGCGTCCGGTGACGGTGATCGGGAACAGCACCTCGGTGGCGCGGAAACCGGTGGCGTACACGATGATGTCGACATCGTGCGCGGCGCCGTCGGTGGTGACGACGCCGGTCGGGGTGATGTGGTCGATGGGGGTACGGATCAGTTCGACGTTGTCGCGTTTGAGGGTGCTCAGCCAACTGCCGTTGTCCTGCAGGGTGCGCTTGCCGGTGGCGGGGTAGTCGGGCAGCACCTTGGCCAGTAGATCGGGGTCGTCGCCGACCTGGGTGGTGATCCAGTCGGTGAACATGATCCGGGCGATCGCGTTGATCTCACTGACCGCGTTTTCTTGGTCGGCGTATTCCGGGTCGACGATGGCGGCGTCCAGGCCTTTGTCGGCGCCGGGCCACAGCAGCAGGAAGCGGTACCAGCGGCCGTAATAGGGCAGATGCTCCATGGCCCAGCGCACGCCATCGGCGACGGGCTCGTGGTACATCGGGTTGGGGAACATCCATTGCGCGGTGCGCTGGAACACCGTGAGGTGTTCGACCTTGTCGGCGATCGCCGGCGCGATCTGGAACCCGCTGGCGCCCGCGCCGATCAGCGCGACGCGCTTGCCGGTGACATCGACGCTGTGATCCCAGGCGGCGGAGTGAAACGCCGGTCCGGCAAAGGTTTCCGCGCCGGGGAAGTCCGGGAGGCTGGGCCGGTTGAGCTGGCCGACGGCGGTGATGACGGCGTTGGCGGTGAAGGTTCCGTTGCCGGTGTCGATCGTCCAGCGGTCGCCGTCCCAGCTGGCCGAGTGCACTTCGGTGTCGAACCGGATGTGCGGGCCCAGGTCGTGGCGGGCCACCACGTCGGCGAAGTACTGGCGCAGCTCGGGCTGCTCGGCGAAGAAGTGATCCCAGTGGTTGCTGGGTTCGAAGCTGTAGCAGTAGAAGTGGTTGGCCACGTCGACGCGCGCGCCGGGATAGCTGTTCTCCCACCAGGTCCCGCCGGGTCCGGCGTTCTTCTCCAGGATGGTGAAGCCGATGCCGGCCTGCTTGAGCCGCACGCCGGCCAGCACTCCGGATTCCCCGGCGCCGATCACGACGACGTGGAAGTCCCCGGTGTCGTCGAGCTTGGCGGGCCGGCGCGGATCGACGCCGTCGAGGTCGAGTTCCTCGAGCACCAGCGGCAGGTTCTCCTCGCCGACCGCTTCGCAGGCCGCCCAGTCCAACATCTCCCGCACCAGTTCGGGGGACAGTGGGTCGGGGATATGGCAGCCCCGGTCGCGGTACGCGCCGATGATCGGCAGCGCCTCGGCGCGGGCGCGGGCCTTGTCCTCCTCGGACATGAAGCCCTGCACCTCGTTGAGGAACAGCCCGGCCTGCTTGAACTCGCGGATGAAGCGCGGGTCACCGGTGAGGTGCACCAGCGACAACAGCAATGTGGGGATGCTGACCTGCTCCAGCGCCGCGGTGATATCGGCGTCGGAGGTGTCAAACGGCTGTCCGGCGTGGAAGCTGCGCGTCACGGGGAGTTACGCTACGGCGCGTTGCGTTATGGGGCAAGGGTGGCTGGCCGCGGCTGTCGATTGCCATTCTGCGTGGCGAATGGCCAGCCGAAATGGCGAAGATGGCGGAGCCGCAAATTGCATGACCGACCTATTAGTCAGTCTGGGGATGCTCGCGCCGATGGACCGCCCTCAAACACCCGCCATAGAGCGGCAGCATCCATAACAGCAGCGCCGGCATCGCGGCGTTGTGCCCAAGCTGTCACCCCAGTGGGCCAAGCTGAATGTAGCGCTAACCGTCTATGAACCGTCCTGGTCTGGACGGAGACCTTGATCTCCACCAGATCCAGGATGGTTCAAGAAACCACAGCGCAGGCACACACCCCACGTACACGGCCAAGATCGCCATGCTCGTTAGAGAAGATGGAGTGAGAACATTCTTACGAATGGTCCACCCCAATTGGATAAGTTCGCGCGTGCGGTGAGGCCGGCTGCTGGATCGCGTATGGTGCGCGTCTAATGTCTGGGCAAGCAAGAACTTAAAAGTGCAATTGTATCGAAATGAAATGGTGTCGATTAGAAGTCGCTCTCCGCTGTCCACGATCGTTCAGTAGTAGCCGGGTGAGACGCAGCCCTGACCGTGTCAAACTACATGCACACGGAGCGGTAGATTGTGCGAACATGTGTCGGTGACGGCATCAGACACCGGAGAACCTAGTGGCGGTGGCAATTTCACGAACACGTTAGCTGTAATCGCACTGGTTGCCTCCATAGCGAGTGTCATTTTCACAACGGTGTCCGATCTCGGTGACCTAGCGCTCTCGGGTAAAGGGCAGCTGGCCGACCGCTTCTCAAACACGGTCGAGCTGCTCAACTCGGATGGGACGGGAAAGCGACTTGGTGCAATCTATGCGTTGCAGCAGATTGCTAAGGAATCACCGGATTACCGTAACGCCGTGAAAAACGCATTGGCGGGTTTCGTCAGGGTAGATTCCCGCAAGCTAGGCCATGAATGCCGAAGGGTCGGCTTGGCCGAGAACCCTGATCTAGCTGCAGCCGTTGAGATTCTCGCGGATCAGAAACCAGAGAATTCAGGTGGATCGGCCGCAGGGGCAAACAAGTCGGACTCCGGGCGCTGGGCTAACAATGCGACAAGTTTCGTCGACCTTACTGGCGCTTGCCTTTATGCCAGAAATTTGGAGCGCAGTCGCCTAGACTACGCGCGGCTCAACGGTGCTGATCTTGGCGACTCTGCATTCGACAGCGCGAGCCTTCGGCACGCGAGACTCGGTGCAAGCGGCAGCGAGATACTAACCAACGGGTCTGACTACGTCGAGTACATCGATAGTATCGCCAAGGGAGGTCTAAACATCGCTGGTGCGAGTTTTCGCGACGCGAACCTAAGTGATTCAGATCTGAGCAGAATTTGGGTTCGGCGCAGCTGCGGTCCTCGACCGTCGCTGTGGTTCGATAACGCTGACCTCACTGACTCCACTATGTGGCAATCGGTAATACCGGACGCTGTGTTCGCTGGTACCACCATGGACGGCATGAAGATTACCGCCAGTTCTTTCGTGGGAGCGGAGTTCAACGCCGAAACGAGCATGCGCGATATCACGGTGGTCCAATGGATCAACTTCGAGCAGGCGGATCTGAGGGGAGTCGACCTTCGGGGACTAACCTTCGAGGACCCTCTCAGCGGTCAACCGTGGCCGAAGATCAACTTTCGGAACGCAAACTTGCGAGGAGCAGATCTTCGAGGCTTAAACCTCGTTGATGCAGAGTTCTCTGGAGCGGATCTCAGGGAGGCAAAGTTGGACCGCGATCAGCTTCACGGAGCGCGGTGGGACGGTTGGACGTTATGGCCAGACGAGGTCAGGCCGACAGTAGCGCCGACCGTCGTTCCGTCCCCTCTGCCGCCGCAGAAGCCCGACCTCCCTGCTGGCAATCCGCAACCTACGCCCCCGCCATCGCTCCCCGATCCGAAGGATCGGGTGACGATCGAGACTAGTCCAGATGGTGTCGTTCGAATCGATATCGCGCCGCCGTCCGCATCACGGCCCGGATCCGAAGGTGGGCCGAGTCCCGACTCGACGAATCAAATTTCTCCAACGGACGGCGCGGACCAGTATGACAATAATCTATACAGTTACCCCGGGTACTTTAATGACTATTACTACGGTGCAGGAAACTACAGTAATTACAATAGCCTAAACTATTTGAACAACGATCGGATCTTGAATCAATGCTGAAGCGAGAAGCGCTTGTCGGTATTGACGGTCGTCGTAATCTTGCGCTCGTTGCGGAAGCAGATCTTTGCCTTTTTCGAACAATTTGTACACTACTTCTGTCGACCCTGCTGGTTGCATGTGGCGCTTCCTCTCCTGCCGAACAGGTCGATGGCGGCAAGCAGGGTTATCCCGATACCGGCGAGTATTCGATCATTCCAATCCAAGGTCTAGGGGAGGCGAGAACGCGCGCACTAGGATCCTTGATCGAAAGTCATCGTTTGGCTGAATTCGTGCTCGGCCCCTGGGAGGTAAGTCCCGAATTCTCCCGTCTCGGACGACAAGTTATGGCGTTGGATGGCGGAAGCTCGGTAGACTCGGTGCTCCCATGGCCAGTCTCGGGGGCGGCCCTTAGGCACCAGTACCTGGCTGGGTTTACGAGCAGCAGGCGCGGCAACGCAGACGCGTTCCTTACGAATTCTGTTCTAGTATTTCCGGACTCGGGCCACGCGATTGATACCGTGCGCGAGCTTGTGGAGCTAGCCGCTAATGAACAAAGGTTGTCGGCCGCAGCTCCAATCGCCTCGCGGCCAGACGTGACAACTTATACTTGGAAGGGATATCCTGATTGCTGCTCGCCGGCGAGGGATTCGATACTTGCATTCATTGCGCGCGGCCGGTACCTCTTGATCCAAGAGGCATGGTCTCCAGGCGGTCCTGTGCCGGCGTCAGATCTAATCTCCAAAACCATCGACCTACAGTCGGATCTAATCGATCAGTTCACGCCAACCCCCGAAGACCAGCTCGCAAAACTTCGAGTCGATCCGACCGGTCTGCTGGCCCGGACGATACCTGTAAGCGCCGCACAGTCGTCGCCCACCGACCGTGCGGTTTATGGCCTGCGAGGCACTTTGCACTTCGAAAGGGACGCCACCAGGTCGGCCGAAACGTTCCGCAACGCACGTCTACGTCGCTCGGCCAGAGCAGCAACGGGGGTGTACGAAACGGAGACCGCAAGCGGCGCAGAACAAATCGCCCACTTCTTCTACGACGAAGCGTCTGCCAACGGAGTGCGACGCGGCGATGTAGCTAAGGTACCCGGCAGTTCGTGCGTGGGCTTTGGTAGTAGCTCAGCCGAGGATAACTTCTACTGTGTCGCACATGTAGGCCATTATGCAATCGACTCGTGGGGTGAGGAGAAGGATGCAAAGCAGCGACTCGCCGCGCAGTATCTTCTCCTGACGCCCACTTAGCGGACGAGTTGCAGGGCAGTCCCGGGCCGTCCTCGTCAAAGTGTGTGGCGGTGGCGGCTTTCGCTGCAACAGCAGTCGATATCAAGCTCGGAGCCTGTGTGGCCGGCAGCTCAGTGAAGTGCGTTTGGCGGGTGTACTCCCTGATTGATGCGCAGGTTTGCGAGTTATTGCCGCACTACGAAGTGGCTTGGTATGGGCAGTTAGACCGCGATCGCGGGATCTGGCGACCAGCCGATCCGCTGCACTGGTCGGCGAGTTTCCTCTGACGTCGGGTCAAGCTGGATCGTGATGAGCTCGTCCCCCTCGAAGGCCGGGCTCAGTTCAAGCGCGAGATACTCGAAAAGCTCCCGCTCGTGAACGGCGATAATTACCTGGCGGCCATGCTGCTTTGCTAGCACTCTAACCAACCCGGCGAACTGTGCGACGTGAACTTCGTCCATCGATTGGACTGGGTCGTCGAAGACGAGGCAGGGGATGAGCGGTTCGACGGCGAGGTGCAGGGCTATGAACAAGGACAGCGCCGCCGTGTTCAGGTTTCCTGCACTAAGCATGAGTTGCGGCGACCCGCCGACCATCCCGGATCTGTGAACCGTTTCCAATGTCAGCGCTAGGGATGACTTCGACGTCGTCGGAATTCCGAAGGCAGGAATGAAGTCCTCGCGCGGTGCAAGCCGCGTAAAAACGCTCTGCCATACGTCATTTAGTGACCGAGTGAAAACGCGGTGAACAATCTCCGTCCGCGCCAACGAGGCAGCCTGCTGTACTTCTTTCGCGATGGATTGCCGGCGCTTTGCTTCCTGAACCCTCGCTTCCAGTGTTGCCTTTCGTACTGCAGCGGCTGCGACCGCATCCTTGAGTTCGGCAACCCGGGCGGACTCGCGTTGGACGTGCCGCAACCTCTGTTCGGCTGCGATGTGAGCTGCCTCAAGCGTCTCGGTGGCGACTGCTCGCTCTCGGGCGGTCCTTGCAAGTCTGCGCCAACCATCTTGCAGCGTTTCGTCCAGCAGGGGACCACTGACGCCGAGTTGGTCGGCAAGGTCCTGGAGATCCGCATGAACTGTGCTGGCTTCTTGAGCAACAAATTCGAGTTCTTGATATCTGGTTTCAGCAGCATCAAGCGCCGTCTCAAGCTTATGCATCGTGTCGATGAGCGGCTGGATAATTTCAACGCGCTCTCGAAGATTGGCGGCAGCCGCACGGCGTGTCCGAAGATCGCTGAGTCTTTCTTTGTCTAGAACACGCTGCCTAAGTTGCTCCAGATTTTGCGCTGAGCCTTGCGCCGCCTTCGACGCATTGTCGCGCTCAGCGCGCAACAACTGAAGTTGTCTCCCTTGGTTAGTCAGCTCTGTGATTTTGCGGTCGATGTGGATAGTGAGATGCGTGGTGGACACCTCGCCGAATGCCCGGTCGCACACGGGACAGACGTCGTCGGAGGCGTGCTCTCGAAGAGCCGCCAAACCCTCGGCCAACGATCCTGCCCGTTCCTGGGCGTCCGACAGACGGTCTTGAAGTTCGCGAAGTAGAGCGTGCTGTTGCGCGAGTTGCGTTTCCAATCTGTCGTTCTCGATTGCGAGTTCGCTCTGCTCAGTGAGGCGTTGGTCAATTACGGCGAGAGTCTCTGAGAGTGCGCTAGCGGTGTGCGATGAAGTCGGCACGTTGAGTCGTTCGAGATCGGCATGCAAATCATCGATGGCTGTGCCGTGGAGGCGGCGCCAATTCTCTAAGACGACAGACGCTTCGGTGACACCGTCTCGCGCCCCGTTCAGATCGACAGTTGAAGGCCGGATCGACCAGCTCTCGATACGACCGCCCAGCGAGCTAACTGAATCACGCAGCGCCGCAGCATCTGAACGTTCCCTTTCGGGTCGTGTCGCCTGCAGTAAGGTTCTCGCCTCGCTATAGGCGTCGCCAAAGTCCGTTTGGTTGTGACCCAGGGCGCGCATCGCTTCAACGAGTCGATCTTGTGAAGTCGTCAAATCGTCCCTCGCGGTACTGAGCTTTTCGGTAAGCTCCGTCAGCTCAGACGCAGCATCGCGCGCATCAGCATCAGTGTTCGCGAGATCATCTGAAAGCTTCTTCAGCCGACGAATGTCGTCTGCGTCGGCCAATCCGAAACGAAGCGCATCGAGTTGCTCAAGTCCCAGAAGTTCGTTGACGAAGCGGGCGAGGGCCGACTCCTCTTTGCCTTCGCGGTACTGATAGAGGTCGAGTAGTTGCCCTAACGAGACTTGGTCAAGATAGCACCGCTCAGTGTAGAACTGGGCCTCGTTTCGATTGAGCGCTGGCGCGCCTTCGATGTGACTGCCGCCCACTGTCATTCGGCCGCTCGCGCCCGGCCTGGCGAGACGGTCCGAAACCTCGACGCTGAGCGTTGCAAACTCACTTCCATGTGACGGGAGGTGAGCGGTGTATCGCGGGTCGTGTCGGCGCATACTGCGAATCTCGCCAGTCAGGGCGAGTTCCAACGCTGACAGCAAGCTTGTCTTTCCTGCGCCGTTATGACCGTGCAGCAACACTATTGGCGCGTCGAGTGGCAGAGTTCGCGTGCCATTGAGGCGGCGAAAGTCGGAAATCGAGATGGATTTCAGGGGGACGTCAGTCACTATTTGGTCCCCTCAAAAGACTGGCCGGTTGCTGCTTCATCGATAAATCGACGTAGTCGTTCTTGTACCGCATTGGGTCCAATTTGGGCCGCATCAATAAACTGCTTGTGCTCATCCGATAGTGAGCTGCCCAATTTCCGTGCGACGACAGTGAGCGGTGGCTCTCCAGATGACGTCCTATCCGGGAGCGTTAGAGGTAGCAGTACTGCGATTGCGCGGCGGATCTCGTGAACGTCGGGCGATGCGCTGGCGATGGTCAGTACACGGGCATGCATTTCGAGGCTTGCCATCGGTTGTGTGTTGGCGTTCAATCCGAGAAGGATCAGGGTGACCGGACGGCGGGAACGCACTTGGTCTAGCGTGCGACTGAGCGCAGATAGCAGTCGTGCAATATGTGGTGCGGGCGTCTCGTTGGTTGCGACAACCACTAGGTCGTTTGACGTGCGTGTGCCCTTGACCGCGGCGTCGAAAGCGAAACTGGCTCCAGCCACCATGAGTGGCTTGGGTAGGCGTTCGAAATCGGCGTCGGTGAGCACTTCAAGTACGGACTCGATAGCAGTCACGCTCAAAGCGCACCTACTAGCGCGAAGGAGTCGAAAAGATTTTCGGCACAAGAGGCTTCGGCGCACAGCGATTCGACATCGATCTGGCGGGCGCCGCCGTTGCCGGTGCGGCCGTAGCGCGTCCGCGGGGAACGGGCCGCCGGCGCACGAATTGCTTCCGCGTGTGCGACAACCACTTCGGGATCGTCAAGATCGATAATTCCGGCGAGTTGAAGGTCAGATAGAACCCGCATGTCGCGCGCTATGAAGACTTTGGAGCAGCGTCCGCCTGTTCGCACTCGAACGACGCCGTCACCTGGTTGCTTGATATTCCCGATTTCAATTGACCATCGACCGTTAGCGGCCCCGCGCGCGAGAAGCGCGTAGGACACGGCAAACCGCCCCAAGGCCGCGCTTGGATAGTCGGGATCCTCTGTAGCGTCCGCTATTGGACTGGAAGAAAGGGCTAGATACGGGGCGGCGTTGGGAACCTCGCCTCTGCGAAAAACCCACAGAGCGAGTGTGATGATCGATACTAGAGCTTCCATAAAGCTTCGGTCAGCAGGATTGCCGTTCTGGCCAACAAGGTTTCGAGCGTTTCGCACGTCCGCTCGAAGCAGATCAAGTTCGGGCCCAGGCATGGCGAGCTCCGTTACTTGACCGATCAGCATGCACAACTTGTCGGCGACGGTAAACAGTACAAGAGCTAGTAAGGCGGGTTTGGCGTAGGCGCCTAGTAGGGCGGACTCGCCGATCTCGTGACGGTTTGGGTGGTAGCTGTCGCCATAGGTCAACCTCATCACGAGCTTATGGTGCTGATGAAGATCATGTTCGGCGAACACGACGGCGGGCGGCGCCATCGGCCAGGTCCTGGGCAGATGTTGAACTGCTCTTTGAAGAAAGGTGTGGATGTTCGCGTCTTGTGCGGAGAGACCGACAATGAACGCAGGCTTAGCGGCGAATAGATACTGCAGCCGGTCTTTCATCATCTGGTGTTCTGGTTTTTCGGTCCATCCGGAAATCTGCGAGATGCGCGCGATTAAAAGGTCGCGGTACTCCGCTGGGTCGTTCGCGGCTCGAACCGCGCAGCCATGGAACTTGACGAGTTCGGCCTGCCTGTCCGGTGCGGTGAAATCTTCAGCTGCCACGATCACCTTCAGGTTGCGATTCGAGCCGCCCGCAAGACGTTCCATAGCTGCCTCTACGAGACCGTCCCAGTTTGTTGTGGGTGCCGACCGTACGACACCCTCCATCATCAGTATTGCAACACAGAGGTGCTCAACGTCGGGTTCAAGGTCGGGGGCGCCGTATGTTGTGGAAACGTCGAGACCAGTCCAAACGAGATAGTCCTCGGGTTCGCCCTCGACCTGAACGTCAAGTACATACGAGTACCGATCGACGAGACGGCTGACGATGTCGTCGAGGTTCGGCCATGAGCCAACTGCTGCGGCGAGATCGATGGAGTCTGCGTCTACCCCCGCAACCTGTAGGACTTCTTCAAGAGCCGTGGTGAACCGGCATACGGGATCTGTGGAGTCGCTTTTTGACTGCAGAAAATCCAGCATGCGTTCAAGTAAGGCCGGCACGTTGAGAACGACGTCCCGCGAGATTCCCGATCCGAGCCATAGCACGTAATCACCTCGAGCGAACGCCGAGGCGACGTCGGCAAACTCATCGTCGAAGCAGTCCAGGACTTCTGAAACGGTGTTTCGTGGTGTCGGTGTCACCGAGTTTGATCCCCCATGGAGTGATATTAGCTGCGCTATGCTTGCGTGGTCGCGGTACGTGAAAGGTCCCGCCTCCGGGGGAACTCCGAGATCCAGTCGTCAGCGAGATTCCACTCTGCCGGTACATCGAGGCTTCCGCCTTCGCCGGCAGCCGCCATCCCCCACCGACCGGCACGGCGGCCAGGTGCGCGCCGGGATTGGGATCTCATCGACTCCCGCGAATAGCGAGCCTTTCGGATCACGTCTGCCGGCGGTCGGCAGCCGACTGTGTACAGCTCGTCGCGGCTCGCGCGGGCTGAGCGGCTGTGATGGCAGTTTCCGCAGGCCGGACCTACCGACCGATGTCGCAGGTGCATTCGATCACCTTCATCGCTGCTACGGCAGGCCGCCCGAGGTGGGGTCCTCAACGGCGGCACGGTCGGCGCGGCGGTGCCTCCCCTCGTCATCCTCGGCCTCGGGATAGAGGCCCGACTCTCGGATGAGTTCATCCCAAGCGGCGGGCGAGCACTGCGTGAGACCGCGTCCCGGCGCTGCGAGGTAGTCCGAGCGCCTCGACCGTCATCGAATTCGTGCAGCTGCGAGCCCGGAGTCACTCTGGAGCAATAGCGACCACGCTGTCGACCTGGCGGCAAAAGTCCTTCTTCAGCGCACCGGGCACGCGTTTGGCTTTCGCGAGCTTCGCAATATCATCAGACAGGCCGAGAGTCTGTTCCTTCGCCCGTTGGTAGAAATTGCGGTGCCCGGTGCCCGGTGCCCGGTGGAACGGCGCGTGGCGCGTCCCATCGGACAGGTTCTGTTGCCACGGCCTATCAGCGGTCGCAATCAGCGGCAGGCTGTGGTCAAGCAAAAGTATTGCGACACCACCCCCAGGACAAATCACCTGATCTGTGAGTATCGCCAAAGGACCGTCCACGCCGCCGCCTATACCAACTGCAACCGGGGCATCTCGGGGCCAGCGACAACCGGCAGCCCACTGAATGCCAAAGCGGTCTGCGCTATTCGCATTGCTTCGTCGTCGAAGATACTGCGCGACGAAGTGATTCCGCACGGCTCGTGCCACGACCGCTCTGTACTCATCGCTGGAACTGATCGGTGACCGCATCCAGCCCAATCCGGCAATCCTGCACCACCGTACAGCTCTATTTTTTTCCAGTCGTGTGACAAAAATTGGCGCGCCACCTCTGTGACAAACCTGCAAAGGCGAAGCTACAGGCGGTGACGTAAGCCATCCAGTTTGAGAATCGACAGCCGCGTGGCCCCCGCGCCGGTCGTCGTTGTAGCTGTGGCGGTTCCTCCGGTGCGCTGTGGCTTCTCAAGTTTGATGTCCAATTCTCATTTTCGTCCCCCCAATTTTCCGGGACGGGTCGCGGCCGCCGGGATTCCGTCCTGATAGACGGCGGTACCCTCCGCTTATGTCGGTTCCCCACAACGGGTTATCAACTGTCGCGCGAGTTGTTGAGTGACTTCATCGTTTCGGATCGAGTTCATTTTTGAGTGCATGATCTCCGGACTCCGCTGGCGTACTTTGCGTGAGCCGCCATCTTTTCTAGCCAGAGGCAGCTTGGGGGAGCGATGGGCAGCGGTTACATCCGCACGGCCAGGGGTGTCGTGGGGGCGTCGTCGAGTTGCTGGTGTGCGGTGGCGTAATTCGTCGACATTTGATTTGAGCGAGAGTGACGGCCACGCGGCGTGTGGCCTTGCCGATCTGTGGTTCTGTGGGGCAACGTATTTCGTCCATGATGGGATTCGGCAATGCCGAGGTCCTGGTTGTGTGTGATGGTCTTGTGCGGTTCGTCGGTAAGGCGAACTTCTCTGAGCCCGATGCGCTGTTGGAGGTTCTTCATCCATTCCGGTGCCCACCAGCATTCGTCGCCGAGCCATTTCATCAGGGCGGGGACGAGGAACATGCGGATAACGGTGGCGTCGAGGATCAGCGCGGTCAGTAGTCCGAAGGCCAGGTATTTGAGCATCACGAGTTCGGAGAAGACGAAGGCTCCGGCGACGACGACGAGGATGAGTGCAGCGGCGGTGATGAGGCGCCCGGTAGTGGCAGCGCCGATGCGGATGGATTCGGCGGTGGACATACCTTGTGCTCGTGCTTCGATCATGCGGGATACGAGGAACACTTCATAGTCGGTGCACAGCCCGTAAATGATGGCGATGACCAGGCCCAGGACGGGGGCGCTGAGTGGCTGTGGGGTGAAGTTGAGCCAGTCGGCGAACAGGCCGCCCACGAACATCGCGGTCAGGACGCCCATGGTGGCGCCGAGGGTCAGCACGCTCATAATGGCGGCCTTGATCGGCAGTACGAGCGACCCGAACGCCAAGAACATCAGCAGCGTGGTCGTCGTGATGAGGACCAGCAGCATCAGGGGTAGTTTATCGAAAAGTCCCTGGATGCTGTCGTATTCGAGTGCAGGAGTGCCGCCAACGCGGATTGTCACGCCGAGGGGCGGCGGTATGGCGCGAAGCGTGGTGATGTGTGTGGCGGCGTCGTTGCGGTTGGTCAGGCCGTTCTGAACGACGCGAACGTCCGGTGTTTGCGCGGCGCCGTCGAGGCGGGATCGTTCAGGCCATGCAGGCTAGGGGGCGCAGCGTGTGTCATCGACTTTGAGAATCGACACGAGCTGAGGCGACAACGTCGGACGCCTCGCGATTGTTGGACGCGAGGTCGGTGCATCTGCTGGTGCGTTAGCTGGAACATCGAGCTAGCAAACAATTCACGAGGAATGCTCAACGTGAGCGGTACTGGCCGAGAGTGGCCGTTAGCAGGAACGCCGAGCGCCTAAATCAAGATCGTCATACAGCTGACTGGCGGGAACCGTGAACAGTCGGCAAAGTTGTGCATGAGCCACTATCGTCTCCTTGTGCGGGTCGGCGCGCTGTACCCGGAGGTTGCTCCGTGGGCGAGTTGATCGGGCGTCGTGACGAATGCACGATCCTCGATCAACTCGTCGATGCCGTGCGCTCCGGTGAAAGTCGCGCGTTGGCGATACGCGGGGAAGCGGGTGTCGGCAAAACAGCGCTTCTGGACTACCTCGGCGTCAGCACTGAAATCCGTATCGCGCGGACCGCCGGCGTTCAATCGGAAATGGAGCTGGCCTTCGCCGGAGTGCATCAGCTGTGCTTTCCCATGCTGGATCATCTCGACGAATTGCCGTTACCGCAGCAGGGAGCGCTGCGCACGGCGCTCGGCGTGACGGAAGGACCGCCGCCGGATCGCTTCCTGGTGGGACTGGCGCTGCTGAACCTTCTTGCTGCCGTCGCAGCGGTTCAACCGCTCCTGTGCTTGATCGATGATCAACAATGGCTGGACAGCGCGTCCGCGCAAGTGCTGGAATTCGTCGCGCGCCGCTTGGGCACCGAAGCGGTCGGACTTGTGTTCGCGGCCCGGATTCCGAGCGATGCGGTAGCCGGCATCTCAGTACTCATGCTCAGAGGACTCCGAGCGGAGGACGCTCACGCCCTGCTCAACTCGGCGCTGAGCGCCCCTCTGGATCCGAAGGTCCTCGACCAGATCGTTGCAGAGACACGTGGGAATCCGTTGGCGTTGTTGGAGTTACCCCGAAGCCTCAGCCCTGACGAACTCGCAGGCGGATTCGCATTGCCTGGTGCGGTGCGCCCGTCGTCTGAGGTGGAGGAGATCTTCCGCTCGAGGATCGCGGTGTTGCCCGAGGCGACGCGCCGCCTACTATTGCTGGCCGCAGCTGACCCCACGGGCGATCTAGGGCTGATCTGGCGCGCAGCCAGCCGTCTCCACGTCGACCATGCGGCGGCAACACCCGCCATCGAAGCTGAGTTGTGCACCTTCACAACCAGGGTCAAGTTTCGCCACCCGCTCGTACGCTCGGCGGCATATCGTTTGGCTCCGCCGCACGACAGGCAACTCGTTCACCGGGCGCTCGCCGCATCGACCGATGCCGAACTGGATCCCGATCGACGGGCGTGGCATTACGCCACTGCTGCCACGGGCCCTGATGAGAACATTGCCGCTCAACTCGACCGCTCGGCCGATCGCGCGCAGGCCCGCGGCGGCATCGGAGCCGCGGCGACATTCCTCGAACGCGCCGCAAGCCTGTCCGTCGATCCAGCCCAACGTGCCGAGCGGGCACTGGCGGCTGCGTCGGCGAAAGTTAAGGCAGGGGCTTTTGACAGTGCACTCGACCTGCTGGCTATGGCGGAAACCGAACAACTCAGCGACCACCAACAGGCGAAGAATGACCTCGTGCGAGCGCAATTGGCATTCATCGCCAGTCGTGGCAGTACCGCACCACCGTTGCTGCTGAAGGCAGCGAGACGGCTTGAAGACATCGATACATCGCTTTGTCGTGACACCTACCTGGATGCGATTCTCGCGGCAATGTTTGCCGGCCGACTGGCACTCGGGGTCAACGTGATTGACGTAGCGCGCGCCGCACAATCAGCGCCGCGCGCATCCGTTGCCCGGAGGTTGCCAGACCTACTGCTTGATTGGCTCGTCGAGCACTTTGGTCACGGCTATGTGACCGCATTGCCTGCATTGCAGAGGGCCTTAACCGCCGTCGACAACCACACCACTGCTCCTATGGAATTGCGATGGATCTTTCTTGCATCGACCGCCGCTTATTTCGCCTGGGACGACGAGCGTTTGGAGATGCTGACCGTTCGCTTCCTTGAGCTGGCCCGCAGCGGTGGGGAACTGAGCGAAATTCCCATTGCGCTGAGTTCTCGCGCGATCGCGCTGCTGTTCCGCGGGGATCTCACCGGTGCTACGGCGGTGATTGACGAATTGCAGGTGGCGAAGGTGGCCACAGGTAGTAGCTTGGCGCCCTACGCGGAGGTGGCGCTGGCCGCGTTGAGCGGAGACAAGGACAAAGCTCTGGCGCTGATCGCAGCCACGGTGAACGAGGTGACTGCACGCGGCGAAGGAAACGGCATCACCGTTGCGTGGTGGGCAGAAGCACTGCTGTACAACGGGATCGGGGACTATCGGAAGGCGCTGCATGCGGCACAGCGTGCCGCTGATTTTCCGTTCGAACTCGGAGCGACGAACTGGGCTCCTGTAGAGCTGGTCGAAGCTGCCGCGCGCAGCGGGGCCGTGGAATTGGCGACAGATGCTGTGAGCCGGCTCGATTCGATGGCCACAGCCAGCGGCACCGACTGGGCTTTGGGGCTGGCGGCGCGATCGCGGGCACTCGTCTGCGACGGTGCCGATGCCGAAACGCTCCACCGCGAGTCCATCGAACGTCTTGGGCAGACGACCATGCGGGGAGAACTCGCGCGGTCTCATCTCGTCTACGGGGAGTGGCTGCGCCGCGAGCGCCGTCGCAGCGCCGCTCGCGCACAGCTGCGCACTGCCCACGACATGTTCGAGGCGATGGGCATGAACGGGTTCGCCGAGCGCGCCCGGGGCGAACTGAAAGCTACCGGTGTCAGCACCCAGGAGGGTAGCTCCTCTGCGGCAGCAGACCGGCAGCTCACCGCGCAGGAGGCGCAGGTGGCGCGATTGGCGGGTGATGGGTTGTCGAACTCGGAGATCGGTGCGCGGCTGTTCATCAGTGCCCGCACGGTGCAGTACCACCTGAGCAAGGTGTTCGCCAAGCTGGGTATCACGTCTCGCAGCCAACTCGACGGCGCGTTGCCTGCTGTGGCACAGAGCTAGGGCTCTCCGTGCCACACGACTGGCCAGTTGCACTGTTCACCGGCGGATGCGCAGTTCACGCCGTAGCCGCGATGATGAGGCCTGATCGACGCGTCCGCGATACCTTGCCGGCGTTCGACTTCGGCGCTTGCCAAGGAAGGACGATTACTGTGCCGCATCTGGCCGCCCCTATCAAGAAGGAATTCGGGGTCGGAGTTGCCTGGGATCAGCACTCCCGAACTGGTGTCTACTTCCCAGCCAGGCCACGCGTCAGGATGGCCGATAGTACGGCGGCTTCGCTGGTGTCGGGGTCCTTGGTGGCGGTGAGCAGGGTTAACGTCGCCTTTGAGGCCAGATCCTTCAGATGCGCCAGGGCGGCTGCGGGCTCCGGATCGTCCAACTCGGCGGTGTATCGCCGGCTGAATTCGTCGAACAGCTCGGGGGCGTGGTGATACCAGGTGCGCAACTCGGTCGATGGTGCGATCTGCTTGCACCACTCGTCGAGGTGCGCTCGCTCTTTGCTCACACCCCGTGGCCACAGCCGATCAACCAGCACCCGGGCGCCGTCATCGGGCATCGGAGCATCGTAGATGCGGCGCACCTGCACTCGTTGGTTCATGACACCTCGACGGTTGGCGTGGCCAGTAGGTCATCGCAGCGTAGTTCGACCAGGACGGGCTGCCTAGACCGAGCTCTTCACCGATATGGGAGGCAAACACGATGACCGGTCAACAAGGTTCTCTGGGTGATGAATTGGGACGCGGTGCGCCGGGCAGCCCGGCGGTGGGGCGGGGCCCAAATCTGGGAGGTGCGTTCTCTCAAGAGGACGATCGCGCCCCGTCAGCAGGGTGGGGGGCGGCGCGCAGCGTTGGCAGGGTTCTCGCCGAGGGCCGAGCACCGATCAGGGGACCGCACGCCGTGCTGAAGATGAACCACGAAAATGGGGGTTTCGACTGCCCCGGGTGTGCCTGGCCCGATGACCGCAACGGCCTGCATCTGGACATCTGCGAGAACGGCATCAAACACGTCACCTGGGAGATGACCCGCAAGAGGGTCGATCGTGCATTCTTCGCCTCACACACGGTCACCGAGCTGACCGGATGGAGCGATTTTGCGCTGGAGGATCAGGGGCGACTGACCGAACCGATGAGTTACGACCCAGCAAGCGACACCTACCTACCCATCACGTGGAGTGAGGCATTCGCTCTGGTCGGATCGACGCTGCGCGAACTGGACAGTCCCCATCAGGCGTCGTTCTATACCTCGGGCCGGCTGTCCAACGAAGCCACCTTCCTGTACCAGCTGTGGGTACGCGAGTTCGGCACCAACAACCTGCCCGACTGCTCGAACATGTGCCATGAGGCCTCCGGCCGTGCCCTACAGGCGGCAATCGGCACCGGCAAGGGCACTTGCGATATCGATGATTGGGATCAGGCAGACCTCCTGATCGTGATGGCGGTCAATGCGGCCTCCAACGCGCCGCGGATGTTGACGGCGTTGGCCGAGGCGCACCGCCGTGGCGCGCAGATCGTGCACGTGAATCCACTGATCGAGGCGGCGTCGCGACGCACAATTGTCCCGCACGAATTCGCCACGATGGCAACATTTCACGCGACCAAGACCGGCACGATGAACGTGCAGCCACGCATCGCCGGCGATCTCGCACTGCTGCGCGGCGTGGCCAAAGCGGTACTGGAACGCGCCGCCACTGATCCTCATGCCATCGATCAGCAGTTCATCCGAAATCACACCGCGTATTTCGAGTCCTACTGCGACCACATCTCGGCCACACCGTGGAACCACCTCGTCGAGCAGTCCGGCGTATCCGAACATGAGATCCGCGACCTCGCCCATCGATATCTTGCTGCCAGTCGGACGGTGATCAGCTGGTGTTTGGGCCTCACCCAACAAGAGCACGGCGTCGACACCATCCGCGAGATCGTCAATCTTCTTCTGTTGCGCGGCAACATCGGTCGCGAGGGTGCCGGACCCTCACCGATACGTGGGCACAGCAATGTGCAGGGTAACCGCACCTGTGGTATCGATAACCATCCGCCGGCCGCGTTCCTGGATCGCCTCGACGAGGTATGCGGTATCTCGTCGCCCCGCGAGGATGGTCTCGACACGGTGGCCACCATCGAGGCCATGCGCGTCGGCGAGGTCAAAGTGTTCGTCAGCATGGGCGGTAACTTCGCCATGGCGGCACCGGACACCGAGGCCACCTTCGAAGCCTTGCGCAATACCGACCTCACCGTGCAGGTGAGCACGAAACTCAACCGCAGTCACCTCGTTCATGGCCGCGCGGCTCTGATCCTGCCGTGTCTGGGCCGGACCGAGAAGGACATCGCGGCCAGCGGCGAGCAAGGGGTCAGCGTCGAGGACTCGATGAGCATGGTGCATTTGTCTCACGGCATGCGTAAGCCGGCATCACCACACCTGTTGTCCGAGTGCGCCATCCTCGCTGGGATGGCACGCGCCACCCTCCCCGACTCGATGACCCCGTGGGAGTCCTACGTCGAGGACTATGACCGCATTCGCGACACCATGGCAGCGGTACTGGACGGGTTCGAGGACTTCAACCGGCGGGTGCGCATGCCGCTGGGCTTCCGCATCCGCCAACCCGCCAGGGAGCGGGTCTTTCTCACCGAATCCGGTCGGGCTGAGTTCTGGGCGTCACCGCTGCCCGACGTGGTTCCGCCGGCCGGAAAGCTCATGCTCTCGACGGTGCGCTCCCACGATCAGTGGAACACCACCGTCTACTCCGATAACGACCGCTACCGCGGTGTGAAGAATCTGCGCACGCTGTTGTTCATGAACCGTGCCGACATGACGGAGCGAGGGCTCGCGGAGTTCGACCTCATCGACATTACCAGTTTCGCCCGCGATGGCAGCACCCGCACCGTGTGGGGATATCGGGCGATCGCCTACGACATCCCGGCCGGCAGTGTCAGCGGCTACATGCCGGAGTTGAACGTCCTGTGCGGAATCGGTGATTTCAGCACCCAGAGCGATCAGCCGCTGATGAAACATCAGATCGTCTCCGTCGCGCCGGCGGCGACCGCAGCCGATCCGCAACACAGCACAGCGGGGCAGCCGTGAGGATCCTCTGCGGGCCTGCGCGAGGGGCGCTGGCCGGCGCGATCGGCACGGCAGCCATGGACACCCTCTGGTACTACCGGTACCGACGCGGAGGCGGCAAGAGCGGATTCCTCGACTGGGAGACCTCGGCGGGCCTACACGGTTGGGAGGACGCGCCGGCGCCGGCCAAGTTCGGCAGGCTGGTGATCGACCGCGCACTGCACAGGAAACTGCCGGCGCAACGAGCACGGTTGACCAACAATGTCGTGCACTGGTCGACCGGTGTGGGGTGGGGTGCGGCGCTCGGGGCGGCAACAGGCGTTTTGGCGCGCCACCCTGCCTGCTACGGACTGGCCTTCGGTGCGGCGGTCTGGTTGCAGTCCTACGCCGTCCTGGCACCGGCGAAGCTCTACAAGCCGATCTGGGACTACGACGCGAAGACCCTCGGCAAGGATCTGAGCGCGCACCTGCTCTTCGGCGCCACGACCGCGGCCACGCTGACCCTGTGGGATCGCTCGCACGGTCGCCACGACACCTGCGACTAGCCGGTCGCACTGTCCGGTGGCAGATTCGCACGACCACCCCGCGCAGCGATGATGGTCGGACACCGAGGCGCTGATGACCGTCACTCCCTCGGTGTCCCGAATCGAGGGAGACCCGCAATGACCACATCGCCAAGCCATACTCCGCTGAACGGCAACGCTTCTGACGATCAGAGCATGGTCTTCACGATCCGTGGGGAACTGGGTGCCACCGTGCTCGGTCCCGACAACGTGGCGATCGGCCGGCAGAACCCGGGCGCTCCGAGTACCGACTCGGGCAGCATGCCCAATCTGAAGTTCTCCTTCTCAGCCGCACACAACCGGTTGCTTCCCGGCGGCTGGGCACGCGAGGTCACCGCGCGGGACCTGCCGGTGGCCACCACCCTGGCCGGGGTCAACATGCGGCTCAAGGCCGGGGCCTACCGCGAATTGCACTGGCACCGTGAAGCCGAGTGGGCATTCATGTTGTCGGGAAGCGCTCGCATCGCCGCCATGGACCAGCAGGGCCGCAACTACATCGACGACGTGGGCCGCGGCGACCTGTGGAACTTCCGCTCCGGCTTTCCGCATTCGATACAGGCACTAGAGGATTGCGAGTTCCTGCTGGTGTTCGACGACGGCAACTTCTCCGAGAACGAAACCTTCCTGGTCACCGACTGGTTCGCCCACACACCAAAGCGTGTGCTGGCCAAGAACTTCGCCGTGCCCGAATCGGCGTTCGACGACATCCCTGCCGCAGGCGACATCGAGCACAGTCGCTACATCTTCCCCGGCGAGGTTCCCGGGACTCTGGTCGCCGATATCGAAGCAACCCAGTCCCCGGCGGGCACAGCCGAACGCATGACCCATCGAATGCTGGCCCAAGACCCCATCGAGGTCCCCGGCGGCAGCGTCCGCATCACCGACTCCAACAACTTCCCGTCGGCCTCCACCATCGCCGCCGCATGGGTCGAGCTGCAGCCGGGTGCGCTGCGCGAAATGCACTGGCACCCCAACAATGACGAGTGGCAGTACTGGCTGTCCGGGCACGCCCGGATGACGGTATTCGGGTCCAGCGGCAAGGCCAGAACGTTCGACTTCTATCCCGGCGATGTCGGCTACGTCCCACGCGCGATGGGCCACTACTTCGAATGCGTCGGTGACGAGCCCGTGCAGATGCTCGAACTGTTCCGCAGCGACCACTTCGAGGACTTCTCGGCCAACCAATGGCTGGGCTTGACGCCGCAATCGGTAGTCGCCGCCACCCTGAACCTCGACGCTTCCACCGTCGCTGCTATGCGCAAGGACAAGCCCCTATTGATGCCCGACCGGCCCTGAGGAGTCGCTATGCCCACGATCACCACCACCGATAACGTGGAAATCTTCTACAAGGACTGGGGTTCGGGTCAACCGATCGTCCTCAGCCACGGCTGGCCACTGTGTTCTGATGACTGGGACAACCAGATGTTGTTCTTCCTGCGGCACGGATACCGCGTCATCGCACACGACCGCCGCGGCCATGGACGCTCCAGCCAAGTCTCCGACGGCCACGACATGGACCACTACGCGGATGACCTGCTGGCAGTGGTCGAGCACCTGGACCTACATGACGCCATCCACATCGGACACTCCTGCGGTGGCGGCGAGGTGGTTCGCTATCTGGGCCGCCACGGTGAGCAGCGAGCCGCCAAGGCCGCGTTGATCTCAGCCGTGCCACCCCTGATGGTGCGGACCGACGACAACCCTGAAGGCCAGCCCAAATCCGTGTTCGATGACCTACAGGCTCAACTCGCGGCCAATCGTTCCGAGTTCTTCCGCGCAGTGCCATCGGGTCCGTTCTACAACTTCAATACGGCCGGCGTGCCCTCGTCAGAAGCTCTGATCGAGAACTGGTGGCGCCAGGGCATGATGGGCGGCGCCAAAGCTCACTACGACGAGATCGTCGCCTGGTCGCAGACCGACTTCACCGAAGACCTCAAGAAGATCACCATCCCGACGCTGGTGATGCACAGCGAAGACGACCAAGTCGTGCCGTATGTCGCGGCCGGCCCAAAATCCGCGGCGCTGCTCAAAAACGGTGCACTCAAAACCTATAAAGGCTTCCCGCACGGTATGCCCACCACACACGCCGACGTCATCAACGCGGACCTGCTCGCGTTCCTTCAATCCTGAACCCTCGGAGTCGACAATGACCACTTCTGCAAAGACCGCTTCGACCAACAAACCGCCGTTCAGTCACGAAAGCGCCACCGCGAAAGTCCGTGCCGGCGAGGACCTCTGGAATACCCGGACTCCGGAGCGGGTCGCACTGGGCTACACCCCGGACAGTTGGTGGCGCAACCGGTCCAGCTTCGTCCAAGGCCGGGACAACATCGTGGAGTTCCTGCACGCAAAATGGGCGCGCGAACTCGACTACCGATTGATCAAAGAACTCTGGGCATACGGCGACGATCGGATTGCAGTGCGCTTCGCCTACGAGTACCACGACAGCACCGGCCAGTGGTTCCGCGCCTACGGCAACGAGAACTGGGAGTTCGACGCCGACGGACTGATGAAGACCCGCCACGCCAGCATCAACGACATCACGATCACCGACGCCGAGCGGCTATTCCACTGGGACAGTGCCGGTCCACGACCCGCAGACCACCCCGGTCTGAGCGACCTCGGGCTATGAACGTGCCCACGATGCGCGCCGTCGGCGTCACCGAGTACGGCGGCCCCGACGTCCTCGCACTGGTGCAGATCCCGCGGCCCACCGCAGGCAACGGCCAGATCCGCACACGCGTACACGCCGCCACCGTCAATCCCGGAGACACGCTGCTGCGCCGCGGCGACCTCGACGAGCTACTGCGATCCGGCCCGCTGAGCCCGCCCTACATCCCGGGCATGGAAGCGGCAGGCATCGTCGACGACATCGGCCCAGACACCCAGACAGACCTGCGGGTGGGAGATCGCGTCATGACCATCGTGATGCCCATCGACGCCACCGGCGGCGCCTACGCCGAGTACCTGGTCGTCGACGCCGATCAGGTGACCCGCGCGCCGGCGGGTACGACTCATCCGGAGGCCGCCACGCTCCCGATGAACGGACTCACGGCACGGCGCGCCCTCGACGTACTACAGCTCCTCCCAGGACAGACAGTCGCGGTCACCGGTGCTGCCGGCGCCGTCGGCGGCTACGCCATCCAACTGGCGAAAGCCGACGGTCTTCGCGTGATCGCCGACGCCGCGCCGGCTGATGAAAACTTGGTGGCCGCACTCGGTGCCGACCAGATTGTTCCTCGCGGACCTGGTGTGGGACAACGTATCCGGCAATGGTGGCCCGACGGTGTCGATGCCGTGATCGATGGCTCGCTGCAGGGAGCAGACGTCGTGCCCGCCCTGCGCGACGGCGGGCAGATCGCCGCGGTGCGCATGTGGGAACTCGGGGGCGCAGCCCACCTCGGCCAAGACCGTGGAATCACGGTGCGCGACGTGTTCGTTCCCGAATACACCCACCGCAACGACAAGCTCAACGAGCTCAGAGTGCTGGCCGAGCAGGGCAAGCTCACCCTTCGAGTGGCCCGGACCTACCCGGCGGCCGAAGCGGCGCAGGCGCATCGCGCCTTGGAAGCCGGCGGGATCCGCGGACGACTCGTCCTGACCTTCGATTGATGAGAGGCCTCAGGCTGTCATGACACTTTCTGGCGAAGTACCGGACACCAGCCCTGTGCGTGAAGCCGTTGCCCACGTTCGCGACATCCTGCACCCGGCGGTCTATCAGCACAGCATCCGAACTTTCCTGCTCGGGCGACACGCCGCTCAGTACGACGGCGTGGCCGACCTCGACACTGAATCGCTCTGCATCGCAGCGTTGTTCCACGATGTCGGCACGGCCGAACGGTATAACGGCGCCGCTCGGTTCGAGATAGAAGGCGCCGACGCAGCAGCCGCGTTCCTGACAGAACGCGAATGGAACGCGGCGACCATCGACCACGTCTGGGAAGCCATTGCCCTACACACCACCCCCGGCATTCCCGAACGTCGAGGCCCCATCGCCCACTACCTACGTCGCGGCGTACAAATCGAGTTCGGTCCACCAGAACTGCGTAACCGCTTCACCGACAGCATCACCGACGCCGAAACCCAACACCCGCGCGCCCACATCGAGGAAGTGCTGCAAACACTGGTCATCGAACAGGCCATCGAACAACCCCACAAAGCTGCCGCTCCATCCTGGGCCGCCGACCTGTTGCGGAGCCATCAGCCCGGCCGCACCGGAATCAACCCCGCCTTCTGAACAAGGCCTCGACACCCGCAGGGAGATCTGATGACTCAGACATACGACTTCGATGAGATGAACCGGAACGTCATCCGCGAGTTCCGGGCCAGCGGTGGAACCGCCGGTGGCGTATTCGCCGGCATGCCACTGGTGCTCGTGCACCACACCGGCGCGAAGACCGGGATCGAACGCATCGCGCCGCTGGTTGCCCTGCTCAGCGAGGACCGCATCTTCGTGTTCGCCAGCAAAGGCGGATCGGACGACAATCCGCACTGGTACAACAACCTGGTTGCCCACCCGGAGGTCACCGTCGAACTGGGAACCGAAACGTTTCCCGCGACAGCGCGCGTACTCACCGGAGACGAACGCGACGCCATCTATGCCCAACAAAGCACCCTTCAGCCCCAGTTCGCCGAACACCAACGCAACACCACACGCGTCATCCCCGTGATAGAGCTGGTGAAAAGCGCCGCGCAATAAGCGAACGGCGCTCACCACCAGGGCACATGACGGCGGGCGCCGGGGTCGAACGCATTCACCGAATGGGCACATCGAAGGAGCAGACATGTCACACCACCTCGACTCACCGACCGCCCGCCAAGATGTGCGGCTGGATATCACCGACCTCTACGTCTTCGACGGTGACGGTGGCACCGCCCTTATGCTCAACGTGTGCCACTCCCTTGGCGGCGCAACAACTCCGGGGTTTCACCCCGAAGGCCGATACGAGTTCAAGATCGATCTCAACGGAGACTCAACCGAAGACCTCACCTACCGAGCGACCTTCACCGAAACGGACACTCAAGGTCGCCAGAACTTCACCATTCATCGCATCGCGGGCGCCGCCGCCACCGACCCATTCGCCGAAGGTGTGCTCATACTGTCCGGCCACACCAACGGCCCCGTCGAGACGGACAGCGGCGCGCGGGCCTGGGCCGCAAAGGTGAACGACCCGTTCTGGATCGACCCCGATGTCCTCCACGCTGTCGGCCACGCGTTCCACGACGGCACCAGAATCGACCTCGGTGACTGGCAGCCGACCTCGTCCACCAACCTGTTCGCCGGTGAGACGGTGTACACACTGCTACTGGAATTGCCCCACGAGGAACTGACGCCGCGCAGCGTGAACAACCGGATCGGGGTGTGGGCGGTAGCGTCGCTGGCCACCGACGCCGGGGGGTGGCGCCCGATCAACCGCGTCGGCCTGCCGATGATTCATCCATTGTTCGGACAGTTCGACGACAAACTTGGCGACGAACTCAACACCGGAGTACCCGCCGATGACTACGCCAACTACGGCGACACGATAGGCAAGAAGGTTGCCGGGGTGGTCAGCGCCTACGGAACCGCGCGGGATCCCGTTGCCTATGGGCGACAAGTGGCCCAGCGCTTGTTTCCGAACATTCTCCCGTACACGGTCGGAACGCCGGCCACGTTCGGCTTCGCCGGGTGGAATGGCCGAACACTGACCGACAACACTCCCGAGGTCATGGCCAGTCTCGCTACCAACACCGCGGTAATGACCGGAACGCAGCCAGATTCGGCCATAACACCTCCATCGCAACGGTTTCCCTATGTTGCCCCGGCCGGATGACCGGAATGAACCGATGAGCAGAGATCCCGACGAGCCTTCACCGAAAGAGACCCACCACCCCGCATTGCCCGGAAAGTCGGCAGACAATCCCGACCCATTGCGTAGTCAGCTGTCGGCAGCCGGCGACCGCATCGACCGGGAGGAATGGTCCAAACTCGTTCCTGCGGTGATGGCGCGAATTCCCGAACTGCGGATCGGCAGACGATGGGTCAGCACGTTGTGGATCGTGCCGATCGGGGTCGCGCTGCTCGTCGTCGGAGTCGCAGTGGCACAGCAACTCCGGACCTACCCCATGGTTGCGCACTTCATCGACACCTATCCCGGCGTGGGCGCATTCCAACCACCGGTGCTCACCGGGTTTCCCGGCTGGCTACGCATCATGCACTTCCTGAACCTGCTCTTCATGGCGTTCATCATTCGATCGGGACTGCAAATCCTCGCCGAGCACCCCCGCCTCCAACTCGACGCAGGCTCAGAGCCGGGCCGAGAATGGCTGCGCCTGCGAGGGCCCGTCCCCGCTGACCGGATGGTCCAGGAACCCGCCGAGCAGGCATGGTCGGCCCGAGACGACACCCTCACTCTGCCCAGCTGGCTCGGGTTGCCCGGGATCCGCCATTCCATCGGACTGGCGCGATGGTGGCATTTCAGCTTCGACACACTCTGGGTTGTGCTCGGCATGCTGTTCTACATCCTCTTGTTCAGCACCGGACAATGGGAACGCCTGGTGCCCCGGGACTGGGATGTGTTCCCCAATGCGCTGTCCGCGGGTCTGCAGTACCTGTCGTTGGACTTCCCGACCAACCAGGGCTGGACGCAGTACAACGGCCTGCAGAACTTGGCCTACTTCATCACCGTCTTCATCGCCGGCCCATTGGCGTTCGTCACCGGTCTGCTGCAAGCGCCTGCCATCGCGGCCCGATTCGGACTAGGAGCTGGACGGCTCAATCGCCAAGTCGCGCGCTCGATCCATTTCGGGGTGCTGCTGTACTTTGTGGTCTTCATCCTCGTCCACACCGCCATGGTCTTCATGACCGGCATGCTGTTGAACCTCAATCACATCACCACCGGCCTCAACACCGCGACGTGGACGGGGCTGTGGCTCTATGTGCTCTGGATGACGGTCGTCATCGTCGCCTGGTGCGCGGCGTCGCCCTTGACGCTGCGCTATCCCCGGCTGGTTCAGCGAGTAGGCCGACGTTTGGTGGGTGGCACCAAAGCCTTGCTGGAGTGGAGTGATCCGCGAGCCACCTACACAGAAGCTGACATCTCGCCCTACTTCTGGCCCAACGGCACCCTGCCGACAAGTCAGACCTACAAGACTCTGCTGGGCGAGGGCTTCGCCAACTACACGCTCCGCATCGACGGGTTGGTGGAGAATCCGGTGACGCTGACTTATGAAGAGCTGAAAGCGATGTCCAAGCAAGACCAGATCACCCAGCACTATTGCATCCAGGGTTGGTCGGGGATCGCCAAGTGGGGCGGGGTGCCCATGAAGCACGTTCTCGACATGGTCGCACCACTGCCACAGGCGAAGTGGGTGGTTTTCTATTCCTTTGCCGACGGCGCGGAGGGCGGCCGTTATTACGATGCGCACAACATCAACCACATGCAGCATCCCCTCACGCTGTTGGCCTACGAAATGAACGGTGAGCAACTCAACGAACTGCACGGCGCGCCACTGCGGTTACGCAACGAACGCGAACTCGGCTTCAAACAAGTCAAATGGATCGAGTCGATCGAATTCGTGGAATCCTTCACCCACCTGGGCGCCGGACAAGGCGGCTACAACGAAGACCACGAGTTCTACGGCTATCGCGAACCGATCTAGCTCCGCAGCCGCAGGCGATTCTCCGACTCGGCTGGCGGCAGTACTCCAGCTCACGGCGGACGGTTGTAGATAATGCTCAGGGCCGTGGTCCGCGGGGCCCCGCGGACCACGCGGTCATTGTTGAGAAGCGGAAGGGACGTCGGCAAGTTGCACAACCGTACCTTTCCAACTTTTGCCACTTGGATGAGAAAAGCGGCTCTGCCAACTAGGTGAGAAAATAGTTAAGGCGCAGCTGGGAGCGTCGGTCTTCGCCATCCAGCGTGAGAATCGACAGATGGTTGCGCTCTGCCTTCTGCAGAACGCGGGCGGCAACGTGGGTCTTGACCGAGGAGCGCATCGCGAACCGCTCGTGGTTCCGGTGTGCGACGGTCTTTTTGGGTCTTGAGATCCAGTGCGTACAGACCTATCCGGGCCTGGTGCCGTTGTTCGGCCTCGACGCGGTCTCCGACGTTCCATCGTGACGCTTTATCCGCCACCTCGATGACCCTTCCGGCGCCCTCCATGCCCAAAACTGCCGGGAAGTGGGTCATCGGGAAGATTCCTGCACGGAACATGATGTCGACGTAATTGACGCCGATGTGGTCATGGGTCAGCTGAACCTCACCATGTGTCGGTGGGGGAAGAGTGCGGTCACTGAACTGCAGCACTTCCGGGCCGCCGTGAGAGTAAATGTGTACGACACCGCTCATATGGAAGTCCTGTTCCTAGTGGGGTGGTTGTACGGGAGGAGTCGACGACCATAGTAGGTGACATGTCTCGGAATAACGTGTCATGTCACGTAGTTGTTGGATGTGAAACGCAGCAAGCGTTTTCGACAACAGGAGGGCGAGATGGCTCAGCTCGAAGGAAAAACAGCATTGGTTACCGGCGGCACATCCGGCATCGGTTATGCGACGGCGCGCGCCTTCGCCGACGAGGGCGCCAAGGTGTTCATCACCGGGCGTACCCAACAGCGCGTCGACGCCGCCGCAGCGTCGCTGGGTTCCGGTGTCATCGGTGTCGCCAGCGATGTCACCAAGACCGAGGATCTGGATCGACTTGTCGGGGTCATCCGCGACGCAGGTGCCGGCCTCGACATCGTCTTCACCAACGCCGGCAGTGGTGAGTTCGCCACGCTGGAGGACGAGACACCCGAACACCTCATCGACACGTTCAACCGCAACGTAGGCGGGACGGTGTTCACCGTGCAGAAGACGCTGCCGCTCCTCAATCCCGGTGCTTCGATCGTTCTGTCCGGCTCCACCGCGGCCACCAGGGGTACCCCGGCATTCGGCGCCTACGCCGCGGCTAAGGCTGCTGTCCGGTCCTTCGGCCGTACCTGGGCCACCGAGTTGGGCGAGCGTGGCTTCCGGGTCAACACAGTCGTACCCGGTCCCATCCTGACCGAGGGACTCACCGAACTGGTGCCTGACAAAGACCAGCGGCAGGTGTTCTTCGACGGTCTGGCAACGAACCCGATGAAGCGGCTGGGTGATCCTGCCGAACTGGCCGCCGTGGCGGTGTTCCTCGGCTCCGATGCGAGCAGCTTCATGACAGGTGCGGAGATCTTCGTCGACGGGGGCATGAACCAGGTTTAGCCGGTCTATCTGAGGTCGGGACGCGGCAAGGTGCCCTCGCGCAACAGACTCTCGTGTACAACGGCGAGGATGTCGGCGAGGGCGTCCTCGTGCTCGGGATCCAGATCGGCGAAGAACGCCCGGTGTACCCACTCTGCGTGCACCGGGGCGGCGCCTGCAAGCTGGTCCCAGCCCTCGTCGGTCAGGACGACGACAGTGCCACGACCGTCGGTGTCACAGGTTGTGCGCTCGACCAGGCCGCGGCGTGCCATACGGATCAGGTGGTGAGAGACCCGGCTGCGTTCCCACCCGATCACCGTGGCCAGTGTGGTCAGCTGCAGGCGGCGATCCGGAGCGCGCGAGAGCGTACTAAGCACCGTGTAGTCGTAGAGCGAAAGACCGCACTCGGTGCGCAGGTGACGGTTCACCTCATATTCGAACCGGTGATAGACCTGCATGAAATTCAGCCAGGCCCGCTGCTGCCTCGGCGTTAGCGGGTACTCGCCGGAATCAGTCATCGCGCATCATGGAGAAGCATGTCGCCTATCTAAGCAAAACTCAACCCCGATATGCGGTTTCGGTGACTATCCTTGTCGACGACCACCGAACGGGCTCGAAGCCGGCCAGCCCGGCGCGGAACGCTTCGATGCGGCTAAGCCGGTGACGCCACCGCTTACGACGTGAGTGTCACGCTGTCCGACAAGGTTGTGTGCACGGCTGAGACAGTTCCGCCGTTCAGCGCCGAGGGGCTGTCTTCGTCGTCGGGACTGCCGTGCTACGTAACTCTCTGTCCGGCAGCGACTCGGCGCTTCGCTCGCCATGACGGTCGGTCATCACGGAAGCGTCAACGCCGTCAGGGAAACCTCTGGAGTTGAGGTGGAGGTCAGATGGCGTGCGGCCTCTGGCGAGTGGCACGCCCCAAAGCGCAGCGATCAGCTAGTTCGGGCCAGCACGGCATCCGAGGGCTAGACGCACTGCTACGCGCGGATCGCCGTGGGATGGCAAGAACGTGGCGGTGCGGGCGCGCCGTCAGGCAGAGAGATCGAGCGTATTGAATCTGTGGTGTGCCCAGAGGCGGCGCGACGATTCCTCCGGGTAGGGGCGATCGGTCGTGTCGGCGCTGTAGACGCGTGTAGTGCGAGTGCCTGACGGCTCATAAGGCGGCCATCTGGGCGCACCACGGGTGGCGAAGTCCACCCAGTCCGTCCGCATGGTGCGTGAGAGCTGCTCGTATTCGTCTGCCGCGCCGGGATGGGCTGACGGATGGCTGGTGATGTCACTGCGTGTGAGCGTGCCGAAGACGAGCAGCATGTCCAGGCTGTGTGAGGCGCCCTCATCTGGGTTGAAACTCCAGGCCAGTTCGTACACTCGTGAGGTGCCGCCTCCTGCGTGGTGGGCGGCGGCGAGATGTTCACAAGGCATGCGAAACAGCCAGTCCGAGTTCACTATTTCGTACAACTCTGTGGCACCGGCATCAGGGTAGGCGGCGCGGTAATCACCTGGCCGGCAGGAGGTGGGAGCGAGTCGTTCGATGGTGTCGGTGAGCAACCCGTCGGGGACAGCGTTGTCGTGCCATGGGTGGAATAGGGAGTACTCGTCACGGGTGTGTCCGACCAGCAGATCGATACCGCGTGAGGTGCCACCGGCCAGGGCGCGCCACGGGGCGTCAGGCAGTGTGGCGCCGTCAACGATGGGCGAGAATGGTGTCGGGGTCAGCGCCATCGGACCCCACGCATCGACGAAGTGGGGCATCCGCTTCAGCAGCCTCTCACTGGCCGCCACGAGCGACTGAGGCGAAAAGTGCTGCAGATCAGTCGTTGTGGCCTGCGCCCCGAGTTCGCCGGCGATCTCGTCCGAGACTGCGGCCGCGAGTCGCTCGGTGAAGAATGTGCCGGGCACGCTTTGGGCGATCGCGCGCGTGAACAGGCCCGCACTTGCCGGCATGGTGAGCAGCGAGGCGACGCTGCCGCCGCCCGCGGACTGCCCGAACACGGTGACGTTGTGCGGATCTCCGCCGAACGCGGCGATGTTGTCCTGTACCCATCGCAGTGCGGCGATCTGATCGAGCAGGCCACGGTTGTTCGGGGCTCCGGCGATGCGGGCGAATCCCTCCGCCCCGACACGGTAGTTGAGGCTCAACACCACGACACCGGAGGCCGCCAGCGTGGCGCCGTTGTGGTGGGGGTTGGCGCTGTGTCCTTCCAGGTAGCGTCCACCGTGGATCCACACCATGACCGGTAACCCGGCCGCGCCAAGACCAGGTGACCACACGTTGAGGGTCAGCCACGAAGCGTCTACCTCAGAGTCAGATGCATCAGATTGGGGCGCAGGTGGACCGAACACCTTTGCCTCGCGCACGCCATCCCAGGATGCTGGCGGGACGGGATGCCCGAAACGGTGAGCACCCACGGGCGGTAGTGCGTAGGGGATCCCGCAGAACACGGCAACGTCATTTCCCCAACGGCCGCGGACGGCTCCAGCGTCCGTGCGAACCTCTGGATCGGTTGTCACACACCAATTCCACCATGCGAAGTCACTGTAGCCAGGCCTGTGTGCAATGCGTGTAGTCGGACCGTGCTCAGCCCATGGCGAAAGGGCCCTTTCATCCGCCCCTGAACGACGGGGTACGGGATGGAAGGCAATCCGCACCCGAGCGTCCTCTGGTCTAGCGATGATTCGGAACCTGAATGTGCGGCCTGTGTGGTGTGGGAGCAACCGAAGGTCCGCGGTTATGGTCGATGATGGGAGCGTGCCGCGAATGATCGCTCCTGTCATGGCGTCGGGATTGTTTTTCGGGTCTGCCCAACCCGAGATGGCGGTGGGGCCTGGGGCGGTCTTGCGACCGTGGCGGCTCGACGATGCTGGCGCGGTCATGGAGGCGTTCGCCGATGCCGATATCCAGCGTTGGCATGTGCGGCGGGTGGATTCGGTAGACGAAGCTGCTGAGTGGATCAGCGCTCGGCAGCGCGGATGGGCAGCCGAAACGGAGCTCAGCTGGGCGGTAGCCGACAAGCAGACCGGCGCCCTGCTGGGCCGGATGACGCTAGGGGGCGTGAAACTGGACCACGGGTCAGCGGGACTGGCGTACTGGATGGTCCCTGCCGCCCGCGGCCGAGGTTTGTGCACGCAAGCGGCGCAGGTCCTGTGCCGGTGGGCATTCGACGCCGGGTTCCATCGCATCGCCCTGGAGCACTCGGCCGCTAATCAGGCATCCTGCCGTGTGGCCGTGAAGGCCGGCTTCCTCGCTGAAGGAATCCGGCGGGGATCGGCGTTGCATGCCGATGGGTGGCACGACATGCACGTCCACGCGCGGCTGGCCACTGATGTCCACGCCTACTGAAGTGACCCTGGGGCGACTGGCGCGCCGTGGAACTTCTGACCGATCCCGCACTCAAATCTTGCACCACTGTAACGTTCCCGCTTCTGCCAAATGGATGACCACAATCGCTGCGCCATCTCCGTGACTGAATGACAACGGCGCAGGTAGGATCGGCGCCAATCGCCATCCAGTTTGACGATCGACAGGATGGATGGGCCTATCGATCACTGCCGATTCTCGGTCTGCGTGGCGCCGTCTCAAGTGAGATGGCGGAGAACGGCGAGGCCTCAGACGGCCAGTTCTTGGTCCTTCGGAGCGGAGCCGCTCTGGTCTCGACGTGGGTGTTGGTCCGGGAGTACGGTGCCCGCTGTGCGCAAACGACACTCTGCGGCGTCGACACAGGCGACACGTGTGCTGGCCGAGGCCGGTCTGGATGACGTGGACATCTTGACTGAACGTTTGGTCTCGGCCATCTTCACCGACAATCCGGAGTGGACTGATTACGGCAGTGTGCCCCGCGATGATCTGCGTGAGGGATGCCGCAACTACCTCGTCCGAGTCTTGGAATCGTTGCGCGGACAGCGAGGCGGCACCGATGAGGTTGTCGAGACGATCGCCAAACACCGTGCCGATCAGGGGATTCCATTGGAGGTGATGCTGCGGACCTTCCGACTCGGTGGACGCATCGTGTGGGAGGCCCTGCTTACTCGCGCGAAAGATACCGGTGTGGATCCCGACGTCGTGCTCGACGCCGGCACAGCCACCTGGACGGTGATCGACGAGCTCTCCTCAGCTCTGTCGAGCGCCTATCGCGAGAGTGAACAGGAGCGAGTCCGCCACGACGAACAGCGCCGCAATGCGCTGATCGAGGATCTGCTCGACCGTCGCGCCGGGGATACAGGTTTTGCCAGCCAGGTCGCTCGTGAACTCGATCTTCCCGTAGACGGCGGATACCTTGTGATTGTCACCGACGTGGGCCCCGACGGCGCGCCGGCATTGGCGTCCCCCCGAAACACTCTGGACGCTTGGGGTTTCCGTTCCTTGTGGCATTCTAAAGTGGACTCCCGTATCGGAGTAGTGGCATTGGACCAACGTTCAGCGGCCGACGTGATCACGCGATTACGGCCATTGGTGCGGGGCCGATCAGCAGCATCGTCGGCGGTCCGGGGACTGGCCGATGTCGCAGCGGCCTATACCGAGGCACTCATCGCGCTGAGCCTGGTCGCGGTCGGGTCCACCGAGCTGGTCTGGCTTGATGAGCATCTGAGTGAGGCGCTGCTGGTGCGCTCGCCGGATTTCGCACAACGCCTGATCTCACGCAATTTGGGGGGTCTGCTGGCACGTCCAGCCCACGAACGCGAGGTGCTGCTGGAGACACTGCTGGTGTGGCTGGAAGAGGATCGCTCGACAGTCAACGCCGCTGCGCGACTGCACTGCCACCGCAACACGGTGCTCAACCGCCTGCAGCGAGTCACCGAACTGGTAGGTCGCTCACTTCACGGTCGGTCGGCCTATGTGGAGTTGTCGCTGGCATTGTCCGCGCTGAACATATCGGGCGAGCGCCGCTGAGATTGGGCACATCGCCCAATCGGTGTGACCGAACACTGGGCCATGCGGCCATGGTGGCAGCATTCACAGCGCTGCAGACTCAGCTGTGTGCGTGAATTCGATCTTCTGGTCATAGGCGGGGGCCCAGGCGGGTACGTCGCGGCCATCCGTGCTGCGCAGCTTGGTATTTCGGTGGGAGTCATCGAGAAGGAGCGCCCGGGCGGGGTGTGCCTGAACTGGGGCTGCATTCCGACCAAGGCGATGTTGCGCTCGGCCGAGGTGCTCCAGACGGTCCGTGACTGTGGGTCCTACGGTGTGCGCGCCGACAATGTCGATTTCGACTACGCCGCGGTACGCGCACGGATGAACGATGTGGTCACCACCCTCACCGACGGGGTCGCGGGTCTGCTACGCGCCAACGGCGTCACCGTGATCAACGGACACGCGCGCTTCACTGGACCAACCACCGTCGAGATCTGCGATGTCGACAGCGGAGCCGGGCCGCGCTACGCCGCGGCGCCCGGTGAGCAAATTGACGCTGCAAGTGCTCGTGACATCATCATCGCCACCGGATCCACGCCTATTCCTCTGCCGATTCCCGGCGCCGACCTGCCGGGAGTGATCACTTCCGACGGCGCATTCGGCCTCACCGACGTTCCCAAGCGTGTGGTGATCGTCGGGGGCAGTGCGGTCGGTGCCGAGTGGGCCAATCTGTTCAGCGCGTTCGGCAGCGAAGTCACGGTGGTGGAGATGCGCGACACCCTGGTGCCGGCCGAAGACATCGACATCGGCGCCGCACTCGAGCGGTCCTTTGTTCAGCGCGGCATCACCGTGCACACGGGATCCACGGTCACCGCAATCGAACAAGCCAAGGCGCTGAGGATTGTGGTCAGCGGCCCCAAACCGTGCGAAATCGATGCCGATGTCGTTCTTTTCGGTGTCGGTCGACGCGCCAACACCGCCGACCTGGCACTGCAGAGCGCCGGTGTTGGCGTCGACGAGCGCGGATTCATCGCGGTCGATGACCGACTGCGTACCAACGTGGATCACGTCTATGCCATCGGTGACGTCACGGGAAAGGCCCTGCTGGCGCACGTCGCATCACACCAGGGGATAACCGCGGCCGAGGTCATCGCCGGGCACGACAAACACATGGATTACACAGCGCTGCCCGCTGCCACCTTCACCCATCCTGAGATTGCCAGCGTCGGACTGACTGAAGCGGCCGCTGCGAGTGCCGGACACGTCATCAACGTCGCCACATTTCCCTTCGCTGCGCTCGGTCGTGCCCGAACCTACGGTGACACAGAAGGTTTCATCAAGATTGTCGCAGGCAAGGAATACGGCGAGGTGCTCGGCGTGCACATCATCGGCCCGTCTGCCAGCGACCTCATCACCGAGGCGGCGCTGGCGATCACGCTGGAAGCCACGCTTGACGAACTGGCCGAGACCATCCATGCGCACCCGACACTGGGCGAAATCGGCATGGAAGCAGCATTGGCCGCCCTTGGCATGCCCGTACACATCCCTCCGAAGAGACGCTGAGAGATCTACGATGACCGATACGATCGACCGGCCCGCACTGGCGGGCGACGACGTGGCGAAGCTGCGCGGCTACTACCGACAGATGGTTCTTATTCGACGCTTCGAAGAGCGTGCCGCCCAAGGCTATACGCAAGCCAAGATCGGCGGGTACTGCCACCTGAACCTGGGCGAGGAAGCCACCGTGGTCGGCCTGATGGCGGCCCTGCGCCCCTCGGACTACCTCTTCACAAACTACCGCGAACACGGTTATGCGTTGGCCAAAGGTATCGACCCCAACCGCGTCATGGCCGAACTCTATGGCCGCAGCACCGGCACCTCCAAAGGCTGGGGCGGGTCCATGCACATGTACGACACTGAGGCTCGGCTGCTCGGCGGCTACGGGATCGTCGGCGGCCAGCTCCCTCTGGCCGTTGGTGCGGCGCTGGCCATTGACTACCGCGGCGGTGACGATGTGGTGATGTGCCAGATGGGCGATGGCACCACCAATATCGGCGCATTTCACGAGTCTCTCAACATCGCCGCACTCTGGAATCTGCCCGTCGTGTTCGTCGTGATCAACAACAACCTCGGCATGGGAACCACCGTCGAGAAAGCCTCAGCCGAGCCCGAACTGTACAAACGCGCATCCGCCTACCGAATGAGAGGGGAGCGAGTCGACGGCACCGATGTACTCGCGGTGCGCGATGTCGCCCGACAGCTCGTGGAGCAGGCCCGCTGCGAAGGTAAGCCCGCACTGCTGGAGGCCGTGAGCCACCGATTACGGGGGCACTCGGTGGTCGATCCCGCCAAGTACCGCAGCGACGATGCTGTCGCGGCCGCACAATCCGCCGACCCATTGACTCTGTTCAAAGACACGCTGCTCAGCTCAGGTGTACTCGACGAGCGGTCTGCCGAGGAGCTGGAACGGTCCGCGCAAGCCGAGGCCGACGCCGCGGTCGCCTTCGCCGACGCGAGCCCCCACCCCGATCCGGCCACCTTGTTCGACTACACCTACGCAAGCCCCGTGGCCGGCGAGCTCCACCGGCTACCCGCTGACCCACTGTTCTGAACCGAAGGAAATCCGTTGCCTGTCATCAGTTATCGCGAAGCGTTGCGCGACACCCTCCGCGAGGAGATGGTGCGTGACGACTCGGTGTTCCTTATCGGCGAAGAAATCGGTGTCTTCGAGGGGTCCTACAAGATCACCGCCGGTCTGCTCGAAGAGTTCGGTGAGAAGCGAGTCCGTGACACCCCGATCGCCGAGGAAGGATTCGTCGGTGCGGCCGTCGGTGCCGCCATGCTCGGTCTGCGCCCAGTCGTCGAGATCATGACAATCAACTTCTCGCTTCTGGCGCTCGATCAAATCGTCAATCATGCCGCCAAGATCTACGGCATGTTCGGCGGCCAGACGAACGTCCCGATGGTCATCCGCACCCCTGGCGGCGGCGGACAGCAACTCGGGGCCACTCACTCACAGAACATCGAGCTCTACTACGCCTTCGTCCCCGGACTCAAGGTCGTCGCACCAAGCACACCCGCCGACGCACGGGCATTGCTGAAGGCCGCGATCCGCGACGACGACCCCGTGCTGTTTCTGGAGAACCTGGCGCTCTACAACACCAAAGACGAGGTACCCGAGGACCTGGAGCCCATTGAGATCGGCAAAGCGGCAATCCGACGCCCCGGCACCGATATCACCATCATCGGGTATTCGCGGATGGCCAAAATCGCCACACAGGTCGCTGAACGGCTGCACGAGAAAGACGGCATCCGCGCCGAGGTGATCGACCTGCGCAGCCTTCGCCCGCTGGACCGCGACACGATTGTCGAATCCGTCCGCAAGACCGGCTGCGCCGTCGTCGCCGAAGACGATTGGCTGACCTACGGTATCGGCGCCGAGATCGCCGCGTCGATCTCCGATGGCGCCTTCGACCATCTCGACGCACCGGTACGCCGCGTCGCCGCTGCCGAAGTTCCCCTGCCCTACGCCAAACCACTGGAGCAGGCGGCCCTCCCCTCGGCCGAATCGCTCTACACCGCATGCCGCGAAACGCTGGCTGCGGTCGGCCGACTCTGACCACGACACCCTAGGACCGCACGTGCCCGAGATCACCATGCCCCGCCTCTCCGACACCATGGAAGATGGCCTCATCCTCACCTGGCTCAAGAACATCGGTGACCGAGTCGAACGTGGCGAGGTGCTTGTCGAGATCGAAACCGACAAGGCCGTCATGGAACTGGAGTCCTACGACGACGGCATCCTGGAGCGCGTGCTGGTCGGCGAAGGTGACCGCGTCGCGGTCGGCGTCCCCATCGCCGTTATCGGCGACAGTAGCGGAGCGCTCGCCGACGCCGCGGCGCCTGCCCCCGGAACCCCAGCACCTGCCGTGAGCACCCCAGCGACGCCCGAAACCGCTGCCGCTGCCGCTGTACGCAACTCCGTCACTGCCCCCGGATCCAATCGGCCCAAGGCCTCACCGCTGGCCCGGAAGGTCGCCGCCGACAGCGGGATCGACCTCAACGCGGTCATCGGCACCGGGCCAGGCGGTCGCATCATCCGCAAGGACGTCGACAATGCCGGCCTCGTCCCCGTCGTGCCCGCACCGGCCGGCGCGCCCGTGCCCGCCGCCGCGGGTGACGAGGCTGACACGGTGGCACTCACGACCCTGCAACGCATTGCGGCCAAGCGACTCACGGAGAGCAAACAGACCGCACCGCACTTCTACCTGACCGCCGCCGCCGACGTGACCGATCTACTGGCCTTCCGCCGAACCGTCAACGACAGCCTGCGCACCACCGAGGCAGCCAAGGTCAGCATCAACGACTTCCTGGTCCGCGCCGCAGGCGTCGCCCTGCGTCGCAATCCCGCCGTCAACGTGTCCTTCGGTGGCGACGTGCTGTATCACCATCGCCACGTGCACATCGGCGTGGCCGTCGCCGTCGACGCCGGGCTCGTGGTCCCCGTCGTGCGCGACGCCGACCACAAGACTGTCTCGCAGATCGCCTCCGACACCAAGGAACTGGCGGCCCGCGCCCGCATCGGCAAATTACGCGCCGACGAGATGTCCGGCGGAACCTTCACCATCTCCAACCTCGGTATGTACGGCATCGAGCAATTCGCCGCGGTGATCAACCCGCCCGAAGCCGCCATCCTGGCCGTCGGCGCAGCCACCGAGGAGGTCCGCCTCATCGACGGCGAGGTGGTGGCCCGCCACATTCTGCGCCTCACACTCTCGGCCGACCACCGCGCCATCGACGGGTCGACGGGAGCCGAGTTCCTGCGCGACCTGACAGCACTTCTCGAACGCCCGTTGCACCTCGTGGTCTGAACGACGACGCCATGGCCAGCACCCGCCGATCCCTGCTTCCCCGCTACAGTCCCGTCGTCGAACGATGGGACTGGCAGCTAGCCGCACGATGCCGCGATGAGGATCCCGCGGTGTTCTACGGAATCGACGGAGAGCACCGACGAACCAAGGAGCAACGCCAGCGGCGGGCCAAGTCCATCTGCGCGCAATGCACAGTGGTCACCGAATGCCGCAGGCATGCCGAGAATTTTCAGGAGCAGTACGGCGTGTGGGGTGGCATCACCGAAGCTGACCGCGGCCACGTGGATCTGAGGAAGAGATGACGGCGGAATCATTGGCTGGCGTAGGTGCCGACGGCCGTAAGTTACTGCGCCTTGAGGTGCGCAACGCCSAGACCCCGATCGAGCGCAAGCCGCCGTGGATCAAGACCAAGCTGCGCACCGGGCCGGAGTACACCGAACTCAAGTCGCTGGTRAAGCGCGAGGGTCTGCACACCGTGTGCGAAGAGGCCGGCTGCCCCAACATCTACGAATGCTGGGAGGACCGCGAGGCCACCTTCCTCATCGGTGGCGAGCAGTGCACGCGGCGCTGCGACTTCTGYCAGATCGACACCGGCAAGCCCGCCGAGCTCGACCGTGACGAACCGCGCCGSGTCGCCGAGAGCGTGCAGGCCATGGGGCTGCGCTACTCGACGGTGACCGGTGTGGCCCGCGACGATCTGCCCGACGGCGGCGCCTGGCTCTACGCCGAGACGGTCCGCCAGATCCACGCGCTCAACCCGAACACCGGCGTSGAGCTGCTGGCCCCGGACTTCAACGGGGTCCCTGCACTGCTCGAAGAGGTCTTCGAGTCGCGCCCGGAGGTGTTCGCGCACAACGTCGAAACCGTGCCGCGCATCTTCAAGCGGATCCGGCCYGCCTTCCGCTACCAGCGCAGCCTCGATGTCATCACCGCCGCCCGCGACTTCGGTCTGGTCACCAAGAGCAACCTCATCCTGGGCATGGGCGAGACACCNCAGCGCAGCCTCGATGTCATCACCGCCGCCCGCGACTTCGGTCTGGTCACCAAGAGCAACCTCATCCTGGGCATGGGCGAGACACCCGATGAGGTGCGCACCGCGCTGGTCGACCTGCACGAGGCCGGCTGCGACATCGTCACCATCACCCAGTACCTGCGTCCGTCGCCGCGCCACCACCCGGTGGACCGGTGGGTGCATCCCGACGAATTCGTCGAGTTCACGACGTTCGCCGAGAACGTCGGATTCGCCGGCGTGCTGGCCGGTCCGCTGGTCCGGTCCTCCTACCGCGCGGGCCGGCTCTACGAGCAGGCGGCACGGGTTCGGGCAACCGCCACCCCACCCGTATCCTGATCCAATGGCGAAATCGCGTAACCCCGCCCAGACCAAGGCCGCCAAGGCCGAGGCGAAGGCCGCCCGCAAGGCGGCCTCCAAGCAGCGGCGCAGTCAGCTCTGGCAGGCATTCCAGATCCAGCGCAAAGAGGACAAGCGCCTGCTGCCCTACATGGTGGGCGCCTTCGTCATCATCGTCGCGGCGTCGGTGGCGCTGGGCATCGTTGCCGGTGGCTTCACCACCTATCTGCTGATCCCGCTCGGCGTGATCCTGGGCGCCCTGGTGGCGTTCATCATCTTCGGCCGCCGCGCGCAGAAGTCGGTGTACAAGAAGGCCGAGGGCCAGACCGGCGCGGCGGCGTGGGCGCTGGACAATCTGCGCGGCAAGTGGCGGGTCACTCCGGGCGTCGCGGCCACCGGGCACTTCGATGCGGTACACCGGGTGATCGGCCGACCGGGGGTGCTGCTCATCGGTGAAGGCGCGGCGTCCCGCGTCAAACCGCTGCTGGCCCAGGAGAAGAAGCGCACCGCGCGCCTGGTCGGCGATGTCCCGATCTACGACATCGTCGTCGGCAACGGCGAGGGTGAGGTCCCGCTGGCCAAGCTGGAGCGTCACCTGAACAAGCTCCCGGCCAATATCACCGTCAAGCAGATCGACTCCCTGGAGTCCCGTCTGGTGGCGCTGGGCTCCAAGATCGGCCCGGCCGCCATGCCGAAGGGCCCGATGCCGGGCAACGCCAAGATGCGCGGCGTGCAGCGCACCGTGCGTCGCAAATAGTCGCAAACGCAAACATTCGGCGACTGCCCGTCATCGGCGGTGCCGGATTGCTTAGATGTCTCGCATGACATCTGGGCGGGTGCATGTGCACCGCATGTGACTGGGCACCGCATTTCGCCGCACTGAATCTGACCTCGAACCGCCGCACGTTGCTGCGCGCCGCCACCGTGGTGTTGGCGGCGACGGCGGCCGGGACGCTCGCGGCATGTGCCGCTGATCAGGAGCCGGCGCCTGCTACGGGGCACGGGCCATTCGCGGACTTCGTGTTCCACAACGGCCCGATCTATACCGTCGCCGGCACCGATCCCTGGGCGCAGGGCCTGGCCGTCACCGGCAACACCATCTCCTATGTCGGCGACGAGGCCGGCGCCATGGCGCTGGCCGGTCCGGACACCCGCGTGGTGGATCTCGACGGCAAGCTGCTGATGCCCGGCTTCGTCGAAGGCCACATCCACCCGTTCCTCGGCGCGTTCCTGACCTCCGGCGTCGACCTGCAGGTGCCCACCGGCGCCGACGCGCTGGCCGCGATCGAGCGGTATGCCGCCGAGAACCCGGACGGTCCGGTGCGTGGATTCGGTTGGCGGGTGGACATGTTCGGGCCCGATGGACCCACCCGCACCGACCTGGACCGCGTCCTGCCGGACCGGCCCGGGTTCTTCTTCGCCATCGACGGTCACAGCCTGTGGGCGAACAGCAAGGCCCTCGAGATCGCCGGCGTCAGCCGTGCCACCCAAGATCCGATCCCCGGATTCAGCTACTACGCCCGCGACCAGGACGGTGAACCGACCGGCTACGTACTGGAGGTCAATGCGGTCCTCGGGTTGGTCAACGCCATCGAGCCGATCTCGCCGGAGACGATGGGCACCCTGCTGCGGGGCTGGCTGCCCAAGGCGTCCGAGGCCGGGATCACGTCGGTGTTCGACGCCGGCGTGCCACCCATCGGTGACGACCAGGGCGCGCTGATACAGCTCTACACCGACCGCGAGGCCGACGGCACGTTGCCGTTCCGCGTCGTCGCGTCCTACAGCGTGAAGTCCCCGCCGGTCGACACCGCCGTGGCCGATCTCACCGGCATCCGCGACCGGATCTCGACCGACCTGGTGCAGGTCGGCGCGGTGAAGATCATCGGCGACGGCACCCAGGGCGGGTACACCGCCTGGCTGCTGGAACCCTATGCGGACAAGCCGGATTCGATCGGCGCGTCACCCTTCACCGTCGACCAGTGGCAGCAACTGATCGGGTCAGTCGACGCCGCCGGCTTCGACGTGCACGTCCATGCCTGCGGCGAGCGCACCGCGCGCACCGCGTTGGACGCGATCGAGGCGGCCGTCGCAGCGAATCCACCGCGCGAGCGCAGGCACACCATCGCCCACCTGGTCTACGTCGAGGATCCCGACAGCGCGCGCTTCGGTGAGCTCGGTGTCATCGCGCAGTTCTCCGCGAACTGGATGTCGGCCGATCCCGACACCGTCACCAACATGGCCGCCCGCTACGGCGCGCCACGCCAGGACAACTTCTACCGGATCCAGGACGTGCTGCGCTCCGGCGGGCGGGTGTCGCTGGGCACCGACTGGCCGGCCGCCGGATACTTCTCCACCTACAAGCCGCTCGACTCGATCCAGATCGGGGTGACCCGCCGGCTGATCGGCGATCCGGACGCCGAGGTGCTCTCGCCGGCCGATCAGCGGATGACCGTGCAGCAGGCGGTGCACGCCAACACCCTGGGCGCGGCGTATCAGATCCGGCTGGACGCCCTGGTGGGCTCACTGGAGGCCGGTAAGCGCGCCGACCTGATCGTGCTGGACCGCAACATCCTGGATATCGACCCGCACGATATCCATCGCACAAACGTCACCATGACGATGATGGACGGCAAGATCCGCCAGGAACGCTAACGGTGCTTTCCGCTCATCGCCGCACCACGGCGGTCTTGGTGGCCAGATCGGACAGGCTGCGCTGATCACTGTCGGTGAACAGCGGCGGGATCACCAGCGCCACCAGCACACCGCGGGCCAGCGCACGACCGATCCCGACATGTTGGCGGTTGTCTGCAGACACCACCATCAACCCAAGGGCCATCTGGCCGGGTGTGAACCCGAACAACCGCACCGATGCCGCGCCCAGGATCAGCCAGATGACCAGGACAGCGGTGGACAGCGTCTGCAGCGACAGCAGCCCCAGGCTCATCGCCAGCGCGGCCAGACCGTACGCGATCAACCAGTCGACCAGCAGCGCAGCGGTCCGTCGCCCGAATCCGGCGATCGACCCCGACCCGTGCCGGGGTAGCCCCAGCCGGTGTCCGGGGTAGTCGTCGGGCCCGTCGGCGGGGTTGCCCGACCTTGAAGGTTCCGGTCCGGACAACCAGGATGAGAGCTCACGGGCCATACGACCAAGCATAGAACGCAGGGCATTGCGTAACTTCGACGCAACATATGGTTGATGACCGTGCAACATCGTGTCCATAGCGTCAACGCGCGGGTCACCAGAAAAGGAGAACTTGTAGTGGCGGAAAAGACCTCCGATGACATCTTCAAGCTGATCAAGGACGAGAACGTCGAGTACGTCGACATTCGGTTCTGCGATCTGCCCGGTGTCGTCCAGCACTTCTCGATCCCGGCAGCGGCATTCGACGAGAGCGTGTTCGAGGATGGGCTGGCCTTCGACGGCTCCTCGGTGCGCGGCTTCCAGTCGATCCACGAGTCGGACATGATGTTGCTGCCCGATCCCAACACGGCGCGCATCGACCCGTTCCGGGCGGCCAAGACGCTGAACCTCAGCTTCTTCGTGCACGATCCGTTCACCCGGGAGGCGTACTCGCGCGACCCGCGCAACGTCGCCCGCAAGGCGGAGAACTACCTGACCAGCACCGGCATCGCCGACACCTGTTACTTCGGCGCCGAGGCCGAGTTCTACATCTTCGACTCGGTGAGCTTCGACTCGAAGATCAACGGCACCTTCTACGAGGTGGACTCCGAGTCGGGCTGGTGGAACAGCGGCGAGCCCTACGAGGCCGACGGCTCCCCCAACCGCGGTTACAAGGTGCGCCCCAAGGGCGGCTACTTCCCCGTCGCGCCGTACGACCACTATGTGGATCTGCGTGACGAGATGGCCACCAACCTGCAGAACGCCGGGTTCACTTTGGAGCGCGGCCACCACGAGGTCGGCACCGCCGGCCAGGCCGAGATCAACTACAAATTCGACACGCTGCTGGCCGCAGCCGACGATGTGAATTTGTTCAAGTACATCATCAAGAACACCGCGTGGCAGAACGGCAAGACCGTCACCTTCATGCCCAAGCCGCTGTTCGGTGACAACGGTTCGGGTATGCACGCCCATCAGTCGCTGTGGAAGGACGGCAAGCCGCTGTTCCACGACGAGTCGGGTTACGCGGGTCTGTCGGACATGGCGCGCCACTACATCGGCGGCATCCTGCACCACGCGCCGTCGCTGCTGGCGTTCACCAACCCCACGGTGAACTCCTACAAGCGCCTGGTGCCGGGCTACGAGGCCCCGATCAACCTGGTGTACAGCCAGCGCAACCGCTCGGCCTGCGTGCGTATCCCGATCACCGGCAACAACCCGAAGGCCAAGCGCCTCGAGTTCCGTTGCCCGGACAGCTCGGGCAACCCGTACCTGGCGTTCGCGGCCATGCTGATGGCCGGCATCGACGGCATCAAGAAGAAGATCGAGCCGCTCGCACCGGTCGACAAGGACCTCTACGAGCTGCCGCCGGACGAGGCCGCCAACATCCCGCAGGCCCCGACCTCGCTGGCCGCGGTGATCGACAAGCTCGAAGAGGATCACGAATACCTCACCGAGGGTGGCGTGTTCACCGAGGACCTGATCGAGACCTGGATCTCCTACAAGCGTGAGAACGAGATCCTGCCGATCCAGATCCGTCCTCACCCGTACGAGTTCAGCCTGTACTACGACGTGTAAGTCGTAGGTCTGCACGAAACGACGCCACCCGGCCGCACTGCGGTCGGGTGGCTTTGTCGTTGACGCGCCCCGTGAGCACATCGGACTTAGACTTTCGCCCTACGGTTGGGAGGGGGCCCGATGACCGATGGATATTGCGGGGGCGGATTCGGCGGCATGAACAGCCGTGAGGAAGAACAGTTTCTGCGCCATCACGGAACACGTAAGCAGCGGAAAGAGATCAAGGCCCGCTTCAAGGCCCGGGAGCGCGAGCAGCGGGAACGAGACAAACAACGCAAGCGCGAGGAGACTCAGGAGCGCCAACAACGCGAGCCGTTCCTGTGAACTCGGTAGGTTGGCACCCATGATCAATCTGTCCGCTCGCCTGGACGCGCTGGCGCCGTCGATTCTGAGCCTCGTCCGGATCGTGTTCGGGTTCCTGTTCACCGTGTTCGGCACCTCGAAGATCTTCGACTGGCCGCTCACCATGTCCATCCCCGCCGGGTCGTGGCCGGCCTTCTACGCAGGCCTGATCGAGTTGATCGCCGGCGTGCTGATAATGGTCGGGTTGTTCACGCGCGCAGCGGCGTTCATCGCCTCCGGCGCGATGGCCGTCGCTTATTTCTGGCAGCACCAGCCGCTGGCCTTGTGGCCGATCGCCCCGCCGGAGTACGGCGGCAACGGCGGACTGGACGCCATCGCGTTCTGTTTCGTCTTCTTCCTGCTGGTCTTCACCGGGCCGGGCCCCTATTCCGTGGACCGGTTGCGGACCCGTACCGCCACCGGCTAGACCAAAAACGGACCGTAGTCCTATTATTGCCGGATGGCCTCGCCCAATATCGACACCAAGCTGACGCAGTTCGCGCCCGTCGTCCTCTCGATCTTCCGGATCGTGTTCGGACTGCTCTTCACGCTGCACGGCACCCAGAAGCTGCTCGGCTTCCCGACCGCGATGGAAAGCGGCACCGTGCCGATGGGCACCTGGCCGTACTGGTACGCCGGGGTCATCGAACTGGTGCTCGGTCTGCTGATCCTGACCGGACTGTTCACCCGCATCGCCGCTTTCATCGCCTCCGGTGAGATGGCCTACGCGTACTTCAGCGCGCATCTGCCCAAGGCGTTCTGGCCGATCGACAATGGCGGCGAACCCGCAGTGCTGTTCTGCTTCGGGTTCTTCCTGCTGGTGTTCGTCGGCGGCGGTTCGATCGCGCTCGACAGTGTCCTTCGGCGGCGGAGCTAGACCGCTTCCCGCGCCCACGCGGGCATGATGAAGATGCCTTCGGCCTCGACCGTCACGCCCTCGGCATCCAGGATCTGGCCGCGCGCAAAGGCTTTGATGCCCTCGGTGCGCTCCACCCAGGCCTCGGCGCGCAGCGGGCCGAGCGGCGTGCCGCGCAGGTACTTCAGTGTCAGCGTGCCGGTGAAACGCGGCTTGCGCAGACCTTCACTGGCCACCTCACCGAGAATGTGGTCGAGCACCAGCGCGCAGATGCCGCCGTGCACGCGCCCGGGCGGCCCCTCGTAGGGCGCACCGAGGTGGAATTCGGTCCAGCAGCGCCCGGATTCGGTGTGCTCGATCGCCAGCGGCGGCGCGATCGCATTGCGCAGCCCGATCACCGGGTCGGCCCAGGTGATGGGCCGGCCGGTCTCGGCGTGCCGCATGGTGCGGGGGCCGTCGTGCCGCTGCTCCTCGAGGGTGTCCGCGATCGCCTCCAGCGCCACCTGCGCCCGACGAATCGTCTCGCTGTCGGCACCGGTGCTGATGCTGGCTTCCACCAGTCGTCGCACCGCGGCCGTCAGCGGTCCGTGCACCGCCTGCTGCCGTTCGTGCTCGTCGGCGCTGATCTCGGAGAACTGCTGGCTCATCAGATGGTTCTATCAGTAGCCGGTCCCCCACCCAAACGCGTACTTGGCCGCCTATCGAGCTGAGCTGAGGTCAGCCCCCGAAGACGTTGAGCACCACGGCCTTCGCCCGTCGCGTCACCCGCAGGTAGTTGTCCAGGAACTCCCCGCCGTCTCCGTCGGGCCAGCCGGCGGCTGCGGCAACGGCATTGAGCTGCCGTCCCGGGCCCGGCAGCTGGTCGGTGGGCTTACCGCGCACCAGCACCAGCGCGTTACGGGCCCTGGTCGCGGTGAGCCAGGCCTCGCGCAGCAACGCGACATCGCCCTCGGCGACCAGTTCGGCGGCGCCGATGGCGTCCAGCGTCTCCAGGGTCGAGGTGTTGTGCAGCGACGGAATCTTGTGCCCGTAGCGCAGCTGCAGCAGCTGCACCGTCCACTCGATATCGGCGAGGCCGCCGCGACCCAGCTTGGTGTGGGTGTTCGGATCCGCACCGCGGGGCAGCCGTTCGGCGTCCACCCGGGCCTTGACGCGCCGGATCTCCTGCACGGTTTCGGCCGACACCCCACCCTCGGGATAGCGGGTCTTGTCGATCATCAGCAGGAACCGCTCCCCCAGTTCGACATCGCCGGCCACCCGGTGCGCCCGCAGCAGGGCCTGGATCTCCCAGGGTTGCGCCCACTGGGCGTAGTAGGCCTCATAGGAGGACAGGGTCCGCACCAGCGGCCCGTTGCGTCCCTCCGGGCGCAGGCCGATGTCGACCTCCAAAGGCGGGTCGGCGCTGGGGGTTCCGAGCAGTGCCCGCACCTGTTCGGCGACGGTCACCGACCATTTCACCGCGACGGATTCCTCGACGCCGTCGGCCGGTTCGCAGACGAACATCACATCAGCGTCGGACCCGTATCCCAGTTCGCGACCGCCGAGCCTGCCCATCCCGATCACCGCGATGCGGGCCGGCGCTCCGCCCTGCGGTGAGCGGTCCCGGATCACCACCTCCAGCGCTGCCTGCAGCACCGCCACCCAGATCGACGTCAGGGCGCGGCACACATCGGCCACCTCGAGCATGCCGAGCAGATCCGCCGAGGCGACACGGGCCAGTTCCTGGCGGCGCAGGGTGCGTGCCGCCGCGATCGCCCGCGCCGGATTCTCGTGCCGCCCCGCCGATGCCACGAGTGCGCGGCCGACCGTGTCGGGGTCGACGTCGAGAAGTTTCGGTCCCTGCGGGCCGTCGGCGTAGAGCTGGATGACCTCGGGGGCCTTCATCAGCAGATCGGGCACATAGGCCGAGATGCCGAGCACCCGCATCAGTCGTTTGGCCACCGCGCCCTCGTCGCGCAGCGTGGCCAGGTACCAGCGCAGGTCGCCCAGTTCCTCGCTGATCCGCCGGTAGGACAGCAGCCCGGCATCGGGATCGGGGGTGTCGGAGAGCCAGTCCAGCAGCGTGGGCAGCAGCACCTGCTGCACCCGGCCACGCCTGCCGCCCTCGCTGGCCAGCGCCGCGAGGTGGGTCAGCGCGCTCTGCGGACCTTCGTAACCGAGTGCGGCGAGCTGGCGTTCGGCGGCCTCGGTCGACAGTCCACCCGAGAAACCTTGTTTGCCAACCGATTCCAGCAGTGGTTGGTAGAAGAGCTTGGCGTGCAGGCGCGATACCCGCATGCTCTGCCGTTTGAGTTCCTGGCGCAGCACCCCGAGGGCGTCATGCTGACCGTCGGGGCGCATGTGCGCGGCGCGTGCCAGCCAGCGCATCGCCTCTTCGTCATCGGCCTCGGGCAGCATGTGGGTCCGCTTGAGGCGCTGCAGCTGCAGCCGGTGTTCGAGCAGACGCAGGAACTCATAGGAAGCGGTGAGGTTGGCGGCATCGTCACGGCCGACGTACCCGCCGGCGCTCAGCGCGGCCAGCGCGTCGACCGTGGAGGCCACGTGCAGCGAGTCGTCGTTGCGGCCGTGCACCAATTGCAGGAGCTGGACCGCGAATTCGACATCGCGCAGGCCACCGGTGCCCAGCTTCAGTTCGCGGGCCCGCACCCCGGCCGGTACCAGTTGCTCGACGCGCCGGCGCATCGCCTGCACCTCGACGACGAAATCCTCACGCTCGCAGGCGGTCCACACCATCGGCATCAGCGCCTCGATATAGCGGGCACCGAGCTCGGGATCGCCGGCAGCCGGCCGCGCCTTCAACAGCGCCTGGAACTCCCAGGTCTTGGCCCACCGCTCGTAGTAGGCGACATGCGATTCCAGGGTGCGCACCAACTGGCCCTGCTTGCCCTCGGGCCGCAGAGCGGCGTCCACCTCGAAGAAGGTGTCGCCGGCGAAGCGCATCATCTCGCCCGCGACGCGGGTGGTGATCGCATCCGCCTTCTCCACCACGAAGATGATGTCGACGTCGCTGACGTAGTTCAGTTCGCGGGCACCGCATTTGCCCATCGCGATCACCGAGATCACCGGTGCGGGGGTGTCGTCCCCGCACACGGTCTTGACGGCGATGGTCAGCGCCGCGGCCAGTGCGGCGTCGGCCAGGTCCGAGAGGTGTTCGCCGACGGTGCTGAACTGCAGCACCGGTTCGTTCTCGACGGTCGGCGCCATATCGAGCGCGGCGAGCACCAGCAGCCGGTCCCGGTAGAGGGTCTGCAGCGGCAGGCTCGCGGTGCGCGGATCGGCGATGCTGTCGGCCTCGGCGATGAAGGTCCGGCGCAGTTCCTCGACGGGTGGCAGCGTGACCGCACCCGCCAGCAGGTGCCAGGACTGCGGCCGCGCTATCAGGTGATCACCGAGGGCCAGTGATCCGCCCAGCACCGAGAACAGCCGTCCGCGCAGCGCCTTGTCCTTCAGCAGCGCCCGGTTGAGTTCGGCCCAGTCGGAGTCCAGCGCATCGGCGAGGCGCACCATGGCGCGCAACGCCACGTCGGCGTCGGGGGCCCGCGACAGTGACCACAGCAGTTCCACGTGGTCGTCGGTGGTCCAGCCGAGCCGGTTCAGGTCCTCCCGCGCGGTGAGCTCAACAAGTCCGAGCCTGCCCACGCCGGGCAGTTTGGGTCGCTGCGTCGCGGGTTTGGCCACCCACCCAAACTACAGCGACAGGTAGTTCTTCAATTCGAACGGGGTGACCGTGCTGCGGTAGCTCTCCCACTCCGAACGCTTGTTGCGCAGGAAGTAGTCGAAGACGTGCTCCCCCAACGCTTCCGCGACCAGTTCGGAGGTCTCCATCTCGGTCAGCGCCACCCCGAGGCTGCCCGGCAGCTCCTTGTAGCCCATCGCGCGACGCTCTTCGGGCGTCAGGCTCCACACGTTGTCCTCGGCCTGCGGGCCCAGCACGTAGTTCTTCTCGACACCGCGCAGACCGGCGGCGAGCAGCACCGCGTAGGTCAGGTACGGGTTGCAGGCCGAGTCGGGGCTGCGCACCTCGATACGGCGCGACGAGGCCTTGCGCGGGGTGTACATCGGCACCCGGACCAGGGCGGAGCGGTTGGCCGCACCCCAGGAGGCCGCGGTCGGCGCTTCGCCGCCGTGCACCAGACGTTTGTAGGAGTTGACCCACTGGTTGGTGACGGCGCTGATCTCGCTGGCGTGCTCGAGGATGCCCGCGATGAACGACTTGGCGACATCGGAGAGCTGAAGCGGATCGTCGGGGCTGTGGAAGGCATTGGTGTCACCCTCGAACAGGCTCATGTGGGTGTGCATGGCCGAACCCGGGTATTCGCCGAAAGGCTTGGGCATGAACGATGCCCGCACGCCGTCGGCCAGCGCGACCTCCTTGACGAGGTAGCGGAAGGTCATCACGTTGTCGGCCATGGACAGCGCATCGGCGTAGCGCAGGTCGATCTCCTGCTGGCCGGGCGCGCCCTCGTGGTGGCTGAACTCGACCGAGATGCCCATCTGCTCCAGCGCGTCGATGGCGTGGCGGCGGAAGTTGGGCGCCGAATCGTGCACGGCCTGGTCGAAGTAACCGCCGTTGTCCGCGGGCACGGGCAGCGAGTCGTCGTCGCCTGGCTTGAGCAGGAAGAACTCGATCTCCGGGTGCACGTAGCAGGAGAAGCCGAGGTCGCTGGCCTTGGCGAGCTGGCGGCGCAGCACATGCCGGGAGTCCGCCCAGGACGGGGAGCCATCAGGCATGGTGATGTCGCAGAACATCCGCGCCGAATGATGCCTGCCTGCGCTGTCCGACCACGGCAGTACCTGGAAGGTGGACGGATCGGGCCGGGCGACCATGTCTGCCTCGGAGACCCGGGCGAAGCCCTCGATGGAGGAACCATCGAAGCCGATGCCCTCCTCGAAGGCGCCTTCGAGTTCTGCGGGCGCGATAGCCACCGACTTCAGGTATCCGAGCACGTCGGTGAACCACAACCGGACGAAGCGGATATCGCGTTCCTCCAGCGTGCGCAGCACAAATTCCTTCTGGCGGTCCATGCTGGAAGCCTAGGTACCGGCTGTTAAATCTGTGTTACACACGCGTCGCGGTTCCGCCGACCAGGACGTGATTCAGTGATGCGGTGACCGCAGACCCCGGCCGCGAGTCCCCGTCACTCGCGGCGATCCAGGAACTACGTGCCCTGACCGGGGCGTTGCGGGCCGCCGAGGCGGCGGCCGCGGCCGCCGAATGGGGTGATGACGCGGCCCTCGCCGAGGAGGCCCGGCGGGCCCGCTGGCCCGCGCCGCAAGCCACACCAGCGCCGTGGCGACGACCTGGGGTCTGCCGCAGACCCCGCAGCAGGCCGCGGCGAACGTCGTGGTGGCGGTGGGGCTGGCGCGGGCGGCGGTCGCCGAGGCGGTGACACAGGTGGCCCTGGCCCGCCAGGTGGCACCCGAGCCGACCCGGACCGCGGTGGTGCGCGGTGTCCGGCCGCTGCTGCCCGATCTGGGCCGCCGAGTCGTTGCCGAACTGCGTCACGTCGTGCTCGACAAGCCGCGCGCGATCCTGGTCCGCACCGCCATCACCCTGGGTATCGCGCTGTCCCTGGTCGGCTTCTATCACTTCTCCGGCCTGGTCCGCTATGACGCCGGCCGGCTGACGCTCTACCTGTTCGCGGCCATCGTCGGCAGCGTGGTCTGCACCAACGCGCTGTGCTTCGAGGCCGAGCGGGTGCGTCACGCGCTGGCGGCCGGTGAGCGCATCTGGCGCATCCTGGTCGTCAAGAACATCACCATCGCGGTGCTGGTGATCGGCGCGGGCCTGCCGGTGATCGGCGCCCTCACCGCCATCGGGGACGGCAATCCGATCGCCATGATCGACCAGCTCGTGACGATGGTGTTCATCTGGCTGGGCGTGGCGAACGTGCTCTCGGTGCTGTACCCGCTTCGGCACGAACCGGTTTCGGCCCGGCTGCACGACGGCACCTGGAAACCGTTCCTGTTCTCGTTCGCGCTGTCCTACGGTGTCGGGCTGACCGTCAACCTGATGATCTACTGGCGGCTCTGGTCACGGCAGTACGCGGCCCGCGAACTGGCCGGCGGGGATTGGGCCGCGTTCGGGCTAGTACTGGCCAGCGCGCTGAGCAGCTGGGTGTTGCTGACGGTCTTCGCGGTGGCGTGCAGCCGTGATCCCCGGGTGCGGGCGTTGTTGTCCCGCGAGATGATCCCTTTTCGCAAGGGATGACTAGCAGCGCAAACCGGGCGGCGGCTGAACCAGGTCCTGCAGGAACGCCAGCACGGTGGTGTCCACGCATTCGTCACCGTTGAACACCACGGTGTGCTGGGTGCCCTCGAAGGTCACCAGCGGCGCGTCGAGCTGACGGGCCAGCTCGACCCCGGCCTCGTACGGGGTGGCGGGATCGCGGGTGGTCGACACCACGATCACCTTCCCCGGGCCGGGCGAGGTCGCGGCCGCCGGGGACGACGTCGACGGCACCGGCCACATGGCGCAGGTATCGCGCGGCGCATAGCCGGTGAAGGTGCCGTACTCCATGAACGGCGCGGCCGCCCGGGTGCGCTGGTCGGCGTCCACCCAGGCCGCCGGGTCCGTCGGGAACGGCGCGTCGACGCAGCGGATCGCGGTGAACGCGTCCTGCTGCGTGCGGTAGTGACCGTTGGCATCGCGGCGCCAGTAGTCGTCGGCCAGCTGCAGCAGGTCACTGGGATCGGTACCGCGCTGCAAGCCGAGCAGCCCGCTGGTCAGGTACGGCCAATAGCGCTTGCTGTAGAGGGCATTAGCGGTTCCGGTGATGGCGTCGGCGTATCCGAGTCCGCGCGGATCCGGGGTCGCCGCGGGCTGCTGCACCAGCGGGTCGATGAGTTGGTGGTAGCGCGCGACGGACTGGGCGGGGTCGGTGCCCAGCGGGCAGTCCGCCGACTGCGCACAGTCGGCCGCGTAGTCGTCGAACGCGCGCTGGAATCCGGTCAGCTGCCACACGCTTTCGCTGATCGGATCCGAACCGGGGTCCAGGGCACCGTCGAGCACCATCGCCCGGACCCGCTCCGGGTAGCGCTGCGCGTAGGCCGTGCCGAGTTCGGTGCCGTAGGAGAAGCCGAGATAGCTCAGTTGTTCCTCTCCGAGGGCGGCACGTACCGCGTCCATGTCCTGCGCGGCCGAGGCGGTGCCGATGTTGGCCAAGAATTCCGGGCCCATGTTGTCCAGGCAGGACTGTGCGAACGACCGGTAGACCTCCTCGATGTGGGCGACACCGGCCGGGCTGTAGTCCGCCATCGGTTCGCTGCGGTAGGCGTCGAACCCCGCGTCGGTGCGGCACCGCAGCTGCGGGGTCGAGTAGCCGACGCCGCGCGGGTCGAAGCCCACCAGATCGAACTGCTGCCCGATCGGGGATGCGGCGAGGGCGGTGCCCATCTGCGCGACGGTGTCGACCGCGGAGGCGCCGGGACCGCCGGGATTGACCATCAGCGTGCCGATCCGGTCGCCCGCGGCGGGGATCCGGATGACGGCCAGTTGCGCTTGTGCGCCTTCAGGATTGGCACGGTCGATCGGAACCGCGATGGTGGTGCACTGCGCCGTGGTGATCACCGGGGCGTCACCGAGGAACTGCGCGCAGCCACCCCAGGACGGCGGCGCCGCATGCACCGGTGCGCACAGCATGCCGGCCGTGGTGAGCAGGGCCAGCAGCACTGCGAAAATCCTGCCCGCCAGCCACATGGCGAACATGGTCGCACGGGTACCGTGCCGGGTTCACCGGCGGATCGGGGAGGAGACCACCCGGGAACCAGACGGTGACGGCGCCGTTATCTGCAGCGGGTGCCCTCGGGCGGGACGACACCGTCGATCACGTACTTGGCCGAGATGTCATCCACGCAGGCGTTGCCCTGGAACACCACGGTGTGCTGGGTGCCCTCGAAGGTGAGCAGCGTGCCACCGAGTTGCTTGGCCAGGTCGACGCCCGCTTGATACGGCGTGGCCGGGTCGTTGGTGGTGGACACCACCAGGGTCGGCGGCAGGCCGGGCACGTTCAGTTCGTGCGGTGTGGACGTCGGCGGTACCGGCCAGAACGAGCAGGTGCCCATCGGAGCATTCCCGGTGAACTCGCCGTAGCTCAGGAACGGGGCGACCTCGCGGGAGCGCCGGTCCTGTTCGATGACGGTCTCCCGGTCGGTGATGGGCGGTTCGTCGACGCAGTTCACGGCGACCCGCACATCGGTCGAATTGTTGTAGTGGCCGTTGGCATCCCGGCCCATGTACAGGTCGGCCAGGGCCAGCATCGTGTCGCCCCGGCCGTCGCGCAATTCGCTCAGGCCGTCGGTGAGGTGGCGCCACAGGTTGGGCGAGTACAGCGGCAGGATGGTGCCCACGATCGCGTCGCTGTAGCCGAGGCCACGCGGATCATTCGTCGGAGCCGGGTTGTCGACCAGCGGGAAGACCAGGTCCTGATACACCTCGGTGGCCTTCGCCGGGTCGGTGCCCAGCGGGCAGTTCGGGTCCTGCGCACAGTCCGCGGCGTAGTCGTTGAACGCGGTCTGGAAGGCGGCGGCCTGCCGGAGGTCGGCCTCGACCGGGTCGGCATTGGGATCGACCGCACCGTCGAGGATCATCGCGCGCACCTTGTCACCGAACAGTTCGGCGTAGGTCGCCCCGATGCGGGTGCCGTAGGAGTAGCCGAGGTAGGTCAGCTTCTCATCGCCGACGGCCTCCCGCATGGCATCGAGATCCTTTGCCACGCTTTGGGTTCCGACATTGGCCAGGAATTCCTCGCCCATCTTGTCCACGCAGCGGTCGATGAACTCCTTGGTCTGGGCCTCGATGTGCTTCACGCCCTCGTCGGTGTATTCCACCGTCGGGTCGGCACGCAGCTTGTCGTTGTCCTCATCGGAGTTGCACCACAGCGCGGGCTTGGACAGGCCCACTCCGCGCGGGTCGAAGCCGACCAGGTCGAACCGCGCACGCACCGACTGCGGCATGGTGCCCACCAGGTTGACCGCGGCCTCCACACCGGATTCGCCGGGGCCGCCGGGGTTGACGAACAGCGAGCCGATCTTCTCGCCGGTGGCCTTGATCCGGATCATCGCGATCTGCGCGACGTCGCCGTCGGGGTTGTCGTAATTGACCGGCACCGAGAGCAGCCCGCATTCCGCGCCCGAGGGGATTCGCGACTCCCCCGACGCGGCCTCGCACGGCGCCCACTGCACCGGGGTGCCGGGGCGGGGCGCAGAAATCACGGCCCGGCCGTCGACCGCGTTGCTACAGCCGGCGACCAGAAGCAGCACCATGGCGGCCGCGGGGACCCCGCGCGTGAGGTTCATGGCTGACCATGCTGCCATGCGCCGACATCGGAGCAGGTGAGGCTATCCGCTGATGGCCACCAGCTCGGCCAGTTCGACGGCGAAGTCATCGGCCATCTCCCACAGGTCAGGCAGCAGTTCGGGGCAGGAGATGAGGCCGATGTCGAGCTTGCCCGTCAGCGACATGACGGTGATGTTGAGCCCGGAGCCGTGGAAGATCGGGCCCAGCGGGTACATCGCCTTGACCTCACACCCGAGCAGGTACAGCGGCACCTGCGGGCCCGGCACATTGGAGACCACCAGGTTGTGCACCGGCGCGGCCGCCGAGAGCTTGCTGCGGGCATAGACCCGCATCGCGACCCCGAACACCGCCGGCGCGGCGAACTGGGTCCAGTCCTGCAGCAGGGTCGCGCCGATCGCCGAACTGTGTTGTTTTGCCACCGAATTGGCCGACGCGATGGCCATCAGCCGTTCGGCGGGATCTCCGATGTTGGTGTGCAGCGAGGAGAACATGCCCGACACCTGGTTGCGTCCGGGCCGATCGGACTTGTCGTGCACCGAGACCGGGATCATCGCCACCAGAGACGATTCCGGCAGCTCGTCGCGGTCGAGCAGGAAGCGCCGCAGCACCCCGGACACCAGGGCCAGGACGACATCGTTGACCTTGACCCCGAAATGGTCCTTCACCGTCTTGATGTCGGCCAGGTCGAGTTCGGCGAACGAGATGTTGCGGTGCCCGGTCACATTGGCATTGAAGGCGGTCTTGGGCGCGGCGAACGGCGCCGCCATCGTGAGGCCCTTGGTGGCCCGGCGCGCGGTGTCGACGACCGTGGACACCGTCGCGGGCAGCATGTTGACGAGCTTCAGCGGCCGGGTGACGAACTTGACCGCACCGTTGATCGCGATCTCCAGTTCGGAGGCTCCCCCGACGCCCTCGACGGCGTCCGGTGGCGGCGCGTCGGGTTCGGTGGTGCACAGCGTGGACATCAGATTGGCACCGGTGACACCGTCGACGGCGGCGTGGTGCACCTTCGTCAGCAATGCCAGTCGCCCACCGGAGTGCGCGTCGGTGCCCGCGACGTTCTCGATGACCCACATCTCCCACAGCGGGCGGCTGCGGTCCAGCGGCAGCGACGCGATGTGTCCGCAGATCTCGGACAGTTCGGCGCGCCCGCCGGGCGACGGCAGCCCGATGCGGTGCAGATGGCGCTGCACGTCGAAATCGGTGTCATCCACCCAGACCGGGTGGTCCAGGTTCAGCCGGCTGTCGGCGAGCTTCTCCCGGAATTCGGGCATCGCCTTGATCCGCAAGGTCAGCTCGTCGCGGAACCGGTCGAAGGTGTAGCCGCCGGGCATCGTGGAGGTGTCCAATTCCAGGATCGAGCAGACATGCAGGGGCTGGGCTGCGGTTTCGAGGTAGAGGAAGCTGGCGTCGAGACCACTGAGCCGTTGCATGCTGCCGATGCTAGGACCGTGAGGTGCCGATGTGAGGAAATCCACTCAACTCCGGCGTTCACCTTCACGTGCCCGGGTGGCACACTTGTAACCGTCAGATGACCCGGGGACCCGGATGGGCCACGAGGATCAACCCGACAACCACACATCGAGGGACAATGATGTCTGAGCAGTCCGTTTATGGTGCCACCAAAGCGCCCGTGAAGGTACGCACCCACCACCTGCAGAAGTGGAAGTCCGAAGGCCACAAGTGGTCGATGCTCACCGCATACGACTTCTCCACCGCCCGCATCTTCGATGACGCCGGTATCCCGGTGCTGTTGGTCGGCGATTCCGCCGCCAACGTCGTGTACGGCTATGACACCACCGTGCAGGTCACCGTCGACGAACTCATCCCGCTGGTCCGGGCCGTCGTCCGCGGCGCCGAGCACGCCCTGGTGGTGGCCGATCTGCCGTTCGGCAGCTACGAGCGCAGTGCCGATCAGGCGCTGGAGACCGCCACGCGATTCATGAAGGAGACCGGCGCGCACGCGGTCAAGCTGGAGGGCGGCGAGCGGGTGGCCGCCCAGATCGCAGCGCTCACCCAGGCCGGCATCCCGGTGATCGCGCACATCGGCTTCACCCCGCAGAGCGTGAACGGCCTCGGCGGATTCCGGGTGCAGGGTCGCGGAGACTCCGGCGATCAGACCATCCACGACGCGATCGCGGTGGCCGAGGCCGGTGCCGTCGCCGTCGTGCTGGAGATGGTGCCCGCCGAGCTGGCCACCCAGATCACCGGCAAGCTGACCATCCCGACCGTCGGTATCGGCGCGGGCCCGAACTGCGACGCCCAGGTGCTGGTGTGGCAGGACATGGCCGGACTGACCTCAGGAAAGACCGCCAAGTTCGTCAAGCGGTTTGCCGAGGTCGGCAACGAGTTGCGCCGTGCCGCAACGCAGTACGCCGATGAGGTCGCCAGCGGGGTGTTCCCCGCCGAGGAGCACTCCTACTAGTCAGCCGAATTCCGGGGCGCGTTTGCCCAGGAACGCAGCGATGCCTTCTTTCCCGTCGGGAGAGGAGGCATTGCCTGCAATATGGCGTCCCTCATGCTCCAACTGGGCCTCGTAGCCCGCGGAGTAACTGGTCAACAGCAGCTGCTTGACCGCCGAGTTGGAACCCTTTGCACCAGAAGCGACCTCGGTCGCCAGTTCCGCCAACTTCGCGGGCAGGTCGGCGTCGGGAACGACGGTGGTCACCAGGCCCCATTCCAGCGCCTGCGGGGCCTTGAGCACCCGGTTGGTGATCATCAGTTCCTGGGTGCGCCGCAGGCCCACCAGTCGCGGCAGCACGTAGGAAGCGCCGCCGTCTGGGCTCAGGCCCGCCTTCGTGTAGGCCATCGTGAACGACGCCGACTCCGCGGCCAGCACCAGGTCACCGGAGACGCCCAGGGAGAATCCCGCGCCGGCGGCCACCCCGTTGACCGCGGTGATCAGCACGGCGTCCATCCGGGCGAAGGTCGACATGGCGCGGTGCAGATCGTTGGCGATGCCCTTGACGAAGACGCCCGGGTCGTCGGCCGCGGCCATCGCCTTGAGGTCACCGCCGGCGCAGAAGAACCGGCCCGCGCCGGTCAGGGTGACCACCTTCGTCTCTGCGGTGTCGCACAGCGACGCCGCATCGGCGAGGTCGCGCGTCATCGCCGCGTTCATCCCGTTGGCGGCATCGGGCCGGTCCAGGACGATGTTGACGACGGATCCGGCCCGGGTGAACTTCAGCGTCTCGAAAGCGGTCATGGCGCTCACCGTATTACGGCGGGGTGGTGATGTGTAACACGCGCCCCCAGAATCGAGGGCCTCGCACGCCCCGGGGTTGTTCACCTCGATGTGGCACGCTGTTCACAACTCCTGACACACGCGGTACCGAACAAGGGTGAACATGCCTGCTGATAAGCCAAAAGCGTCGCGCCACACCGAGGTTGAACGGAAATTCGACGTGGTCGAGACCACCGTCTCACCGTCCTTCGAAGGCCTCGCCGCGGTGTCGAGGGTGCAACACGCGCCCACCCTGACGCTGGAAGCGGTGTACTACGACACTCCCAACTACGACCTGGCCGCAAAGCGCATCACGCTGCGCCGGCGCACCGGCGGGGGCGACGCCGGCTGGCACGTGAAGCTGCCGGCCGGCCCGGATGCCCGCACCGAGGTGCGCGCGCCGCTGGCCGACTCCGTACCCGAGGACATCCGCGATGTGGTCGCCGCGATCGTCCGGGACCGTCCGCTGGGCGCGGTCGCGCGCATCACCACGCAGCGCACCGTGTCGTTGCTGTTCGGCGCCGACGACTCCCCGATCGCCGAGTTCTGCGATGACCAGGTGACCGCCGCCGCGCTGCGCCCGGACAGCGAACCGCAGACCTGGCGGGAATGGGAGCTGGAACTGGCCGAGGGCGTCGGCTCCACCGACGTCCTGGACCGGCTGTCGAACCGGTTGTTCGACGCGGGCGCGGTACCGGCCGGGCACGGCTCCAAGCTGGCCAGAGTGCTGGCCACCGCCGAACCGGAGGCAGCGTCGGTGGAGGCCTCCGACCCGGTGCGCCGGGCCGTCGCCGAGAACGTCGAGGAACTGATCTCGTGGGATCGGGCGGTGCGCGCCGATGTCTGGGATTCGGTGCACCAGATGCGGGTCGCCACCCGCAAGATCCGCAGCTTGCTCGCCGACGAGTCGTTCGGCCTTGCCGATGACGCCTGGGTGCTCGATGAGTTGAAGGTGCTGGCCGGCATCCTCGGGGTCGCGCGCGATGCCGAGGTGCTGGCCGAGAAGTACGAGGAAGCGCTCGACGGGTTGGCGCCGGAGTTGGTGCGCGGCAGGGTGCGCGAGCGGCTGGTGGAGGGCAACAAGCAGCGCTACGCCAACGGGTGGCGGCGGTCGCTGCTCGCGATGCGCTCCGAGCGCTACTTCCGGCTGCTCGATGCGCTGGATGAGCTGGTGGCCGCGCCGTCTGCGACCGGGGACAAGTCCGGCGACGAATCCGCGGCGGCCAGTGTGGCGGCCGCGTACAAGAAGGTCCACAAGGCCGCGAAGAAGGCCGAAGATGACGGCACCGACGAGTCGCTGCACCGGATTCGCAAGCGCGCCAAGCGGCTTCGCTACACGGCGTCGGCGACCGGGGATTCGGCGGTGGAAGCCAAGGCCAAGACCATCCAGAGCCTGCTCGGCGATCACCAGGACAGCGTGGTCAGCCGCACGCATCTGCTGGAGGAGGCCGACGCCGCGCACGCCGCCGGCGAGGACACCTTCACCTACGGTGTGCTGTACGAGAAGGAGGCCGAGGTGGCGCTGCAGGCCGAGGACGGGATCGGCGACGCCTTGAAGGCCCTGAAGAAGGCCGTCAAGAAGTAGGGGGCGGACGAGCTGGCCTGTAAGCCGGATTCTGTTCCTCTCCGGAGTTTCCGGTGAGGCGGCGACCATCCATCTGGACACACCGTTGCCGGGTGCCTCAAGCGGCCTACCCGCAAGCTCGGGCGAGCAGCCCTCGGACGCTTGCGCAGCCACAACCAGGTTGCGGCCTTCTTGGCCTTGCTTCGGGTGGGGTTTACCTAGCCATCCCGGTCACCCGGGATGCTGGTGCGCTCTTACCGCACCGTTTCACCCTTACCATTTCTGGCGGTCTTCTTTCTGTGGCACTTTCCCGCGAGTTTCCCCGGATTGCCGTTAACAATCACCCTGCTCTGTGAAGTCCGGACTTTCCTCGACGCCCAGGTGGAAACCTGAGCTCCGCGGTCGCCCGGCCAACTCGTCCGCGCCGATCACCGTACCCTTAGGGCCATGGCGCAGGTGCCTCCAGCCCGATATTTGCTGCATGCGAAGGATCTGGCAGATGCCCGGTATGCGGAGCCGATCACGGTGGACGACCTCGCCGCGGCCGCCGGACTGTCCCGGGCGCATTTCAGCCGGATGTTCTCCAGGACGTTCGGGGAGTCGCCGCGAGCGTATCTGCAGAGCCGACGGTTGGAGCGCGCCGCCGCGTTACTGCGCCACACCGACAGATCGGTGGCAGACATCTGCGCGATGGTCGGCTTGACGAGTGTGGGTTCGTTCACCACCACCTTCGCCAGGGTGTACGGAAGGCCGCCCGCGGCCTATCGGGCCAGCCTGCCGCCCGCGAGCGTGTACGCCCGGGTGCCCAGCTGCATCGTCAAGCGCGATACCCGGCGCGCCCCGGCCGGCCGGTCCAAGACAGCACACGGGTAGAAGACGGCGCCCGGCGATCGGTCGTAGCGTTGTCGGCATGATCAAAATCGCAAGCGCGCACCTTTGGGTGCACGATCAGGACGTCGCTCTTCAGTACTGGACCGAGAAGGTCGGTTTCGAAGTACGCCAGGATGTTTCACTACCCGATCTCGACAACACCTTCCGCTGGTTGACCGTCGGTCCGCGGGGCCAGGACGACGTCTCGGTCGTGCTGATGGCGGTGCCCGGTCCGCCGGTCATGGATGCGGCCACCCAGCAGGAGGTCCGCAACCTCACCGCGAAGGGCTTTGCCGGCACGATTTTTCTCACCACCGAGGACTGCCAGGCTTCATTCGAGGAACTCCGTTCCCGCGGAGTGGAATTCACCGAGGAGCCGCATCAGATGCCGTATGGCATCGATTGCGGGTTCCGTGACCCGTCGGGCAACAGCGTGCGGCTCACCCAACTCGCGGACGTGAGCGCCCTCAGCTGACCTCAGAACGGTGGCGGGTCGCTGTCGTTCTGGGCGAGTTCGAGGGCGAGTTCGAGTTGGTTGCGGGTGCGTTCGGTTTTGATGCGTTGGGCGCGGTCTTGTGCGCGGGTGCGTTTTCGGACCGGCATCTTGGTGTGGAGGTCGGCGTCGTTGATCAGCCGGATGGCGCGTTTCCGTGGGATGGGAGTCTCGATGTTCCAGTGCGGGAACATGATTGCCGCGCCGGGGGCCTTCGTGTAGGTGTGCCCGGTCGGTGCTGACCATTGGATACGGCCGTCGGGTTGGGCGGTGGGTGTCCAGCCGCAGAAGGTCTTGATCAAATGATGCAGACGACACAGCGGTGCCAGGTTGCCCGGATGGGTCGCCCCTGCCGGCCATGGGGTCAGGTGGTCGAGGTCGCAGCGGTGGGCGGCCCGGTTGCAGCCGGGGAAGCTGCAGGTCATGGCGCGCATGCGGACGAACGCGGTCAGTGCGGTCGAGGGCCGGTATTGGCGCTCGGCGGGTAGGTCGGCGATCTCGGAGAGCGGCTTCACTGTGGCGCCGGACGCGACGAGGTCGGCCAGCATGGCGGCCGGGATGATGGCGCCGTCGAGCATCACGCCGGGGCTAGGGTTGCAGGCCGCGGGTTGGGTGTTGGCCGCGGGCGCAGCAGGCCCGGACTCCGCTGCTGGCGTCTGCGGCGCGTTCTCCGCCGGCGGTGCCTGCTGCTCGGCGTCGGGCGCGGCCGGTCCGGTCTCGGCGGGCTGCGTTTCCGGGGTGCCCGCACTGCCCGGGGTGGTGTGCCGCGGAGACCCTTCACCGGCAGCGGGCACCTGGTCGGTCAGCACATAGATCGTCACCGCCGTCGAGCGCGGATCCTTCCCGCTGCCCTGGCAGCCGGCATCCCCACACCCACACGCCAGCCGTTCCAGTTGCGGGCCCACCACACCCAACGCGGCCAAGGCGGCCGCACGTAGCTCGCCACGCGCGCGGGGATCATTGCCACAGACGGTGTCCGCCAGGTCATTGAGGCGTTTCTCCAGCACCTTTTTGTCGGTGACACGCAGCCGCCCCCAGAACGAGGCGACCCCGTTGGGATCGTCCTTATCGTCGAACTCGACATAGACGTCCTTGGCGTTACGTTTTGAGCGCACCACGGCTTCGGGGTCGAACTTCTCCACCCACAGATCGATGGCACCGATCAACTGCTTCTCCGAATGCGCCCCGTACTCGCCCGCCTCCCCGGCGATCGCGGTATCGATCAACACCAGAGCGTCATCGTCGACGACCAGGTGGGTGCGCCAGGTGATCGCATCGATCACCGCCATCGAGATCGCACCCTTGGCGAACAGGGCCGCGGTGCGGGGCAGCCGGTCACGCAAAGCCTGGGCGATGCGCATCTGCTTGGACGCCGCGTGCGGATTCAGATTGCAGGCCGCCGCCACCGCGGCCTGCGCCCACGCCCAACCATCAATGACCTGATGGGCAACCGTGTCATCCTCGTCATCGCACTGGCGGGCCACCACCTCACCGATCAACGCCAACCGGTAAGCCGCCACCGACGCCTCGTTTCGGGTCGTCGCAGTCACCGCCGAGATGAGCGCGTCATCGCTCAACCCAGCGAGTGCGGCCCGATCCAAGACTTCGAACATGTGTTCGATTTTACCGCCCGGCCACGACATGTGGCGAGGGGAAATGCGTGAGCCTGTGGATAACTTTCAGTGACTCCGCCGCAGCACCATCACATTGTCGATCAGATGCCCCGGCTGCCCGTCGGGTCCGGTCGCCTCGCGCTCGACCGGGCCAACCTGCACGCGTTCCCAGCCGTCGTCAAGGTCGAGTGATCCCACCACTTCCTCGGCACCGGGGAACTCGACGTGCCGGTGGTTCGACCAGGGCGGAGCCTCGCCATGGTCGACGATCACCAGCAGACCCCCGGGCGCGACCGCAACCGCCGCCCGCTTCAACACGCGCGCCCGGTCCAGCGGAATCTTCGAATGCAGGAACTGTGCGGACACCAGATCGAACTCGCCGTCCGGGAAACTCACCTCCAGATCGTGGTGCTGAAAGTCGATCTGGCTCAACAACTCCCCCGCGTCAGCGGCGGCCCGTTCCAGTGCCACGTGTGAGACATCGGTCGCAACCACCGACCACCCCCGCGACGCCAGCCAGATGGCGTCGCCACCCTCACCGCATCCCAGGTCCAGGGCGCGCCCGGGTGCCAGCGACTCCGCCACCTCGGAGAGCCGGAGGTTCACCCGGCCACTCCAGACGCGATCGCGCTGGCCGTAGTGCTCGTTCCAGTGCTGTTGGACATCGGGCGCCGGCCACGGCGGAACGGGCAGCCCGACGTCATCGGCCAGCAGACTCTGCACCACGGCAGCCGCCGCCAGCGATCCGCTGGCCACCGCGGCCGCCACCTGAGGCATCTGCACGCTGACATCGCCGGCGGCGAACACCCCGGGCACCGTGGTGCGCTGGAACTGGTCGACGACGATGGCATCGGCGGCAACAGGACTCGCCGGCGCGAAGTCCACCCCGAGATGGGCTGCCAGGTGGGAACGCTGGTGCAGGACAGCGGCTACCAGCACACCCCGCCGCGGCAGCGGTGGGCCCTCGGCGAACCGCACCTCGGTCAATACGCCACCCTCGGAATGGAATTCGCTGACCTGCCGGTCGTCCACGGCGATGTCCGCGGCTGTCAGCAGGTCATTCTGCAGGCCCGCGCCATTGCTGAGCACGACGATATCGTCGGTCCAGCCCTTGAGCATCAGCGCCATGTGCACAGCGCGGTCCCCATCGGCGAGCACGGCCAGCGGCTGATCACGAACCTCCCACCCGTGGCAGAACGGACAGTGGAAAGCCGAGCCGCCCCACAGCGCCTCAAGGCCCGCGATCTGCGGCGGCTGGTACTGCATACCGGTCGCCAGCAGCAGGCGGCGCGCATGTTCGTGGCCGCCATCGGCAAGTTCGACGACGAAGCCCGGCCCGTCCGCTTTGGCGGCGGTCACCCGCACCGGCCGGAAGGTGACGTTCGGGTATTCCGCGAGTTCCGCGCGGCCCGCCTCGTAGAGTTCAGCGGGCGGGCGGCCGTCGTGACCCAGCAGTCCGCCGATGCCGTGCGCAGCCAGGTTGCTCTGGTCACCGTCATCGAGGACCAGCGTGCGACGCCGGGCGCGGCCGAGTACCAGTGCCGCGCTCAGGCCGGCCGCGCCGCCACCGACGATGATGCAGTCCCATTCGTTGTTCATGTCATCGAGCTTGCCGATCAGCGGACAAAATGCCAAGCTCGTTTGCCATGGAGGCAAAGAGCGTCGACGACACCGTCCGCAAGCGGTTACGGGATCTGCGCACCCAGCAAGGCCTGACACTGCAGGATGTGGCCGCCCGCGCCAGCATCGACGTGTCCACACTGAGCCGACTGGAATCCGGGAAACGGCGGCTGGCCCTGGATCACCTGCCCCGGCTGGCCCTGGCGCTGTCGGTCAGCACCGACGAGCTGCTGCGCGAACCGGAGTCCGAAGACCCGCGGGTCCGGGGCAGCTCCCACACCCGCCACGGGGTCACCTACTGGCCGTTGACCCGTCAGGGCCCGACCGGCGGCCGGCACACGTTCAAGGTGCGGGTGAGCACCAAGCGCAACACGCCACCGGCCGAGCTTCCCGTCCATGAGGGTCAGGAATGGATGTACGTGCTCTCCGGGCAATTGCGTCTGGTGCTGGGCGAACGCGATTTCATCATCAAACCCGGTGAAGCCGTGGAGTTTTCCACCTGGACGCCACATTGGTTCGGCACCGTCGACGGACCGGTCGAGGCCATCATGATCTTCGACGTCCACGGGGAACGGCTACACCTGCACTCCAGCTGATCACAGATACGAGGTCTGGTTGACCAGCCGCACCGACGCGAGCCCGTCGGGATAGAACTCCGCGATGCTCAACGACGCGAGATCGAGGTGCAGCCGGTAGAGAATCCCGGCGTTGCCGTCCAGTGCCAGCCGCAGCATGGTCTTGATCGGCGTGACATGGGAGACCACCAGCACCGTCGACCCGGCATACTCCTCGACGATCCGGTTGCGGGCCCGGCGCACCCGCTCCGCCACCGCATCGAAGCTCTCGCCGCCGGGCGGCGTCACGCTGGTATCGCGCAGCCATTTGCCGTGCAGCTCCGGATCCTGTTGCGCCGCCTCGGAGAACGTCAAGCCCTCCCACTTGCCGAAGTCGGTCTCGATGAGATCCTCGTCGATGACGACGTCGAGGCCGAGTTCCTTCGCGGCGGCGCTGGCCGTCTCGTGGGCGCGCCCCAGGGGCGAGCACACGACCGCGTCGATGCCGCCCTTCTCCCCCAGGTAGCGGGCCGCTGCCTCAGCTTGGCTGCGTCCGAGTTCGGTGAGCGACGGGTTGCCCCGTCCGGAGTACCGGCGGTCCACCGAGAGCTCGGTCTGACCGTGGCGCAACAACATCAGCCGGGTCGGTTCCCCACGGGCGCCGCTCCAGCCCGGCGAGGCGGGCGCCGATGCGGGGGCCGCCGCAGCGTCCATCGCCTCGTTGGCCAGTCGGTCGGCATGTGAGTTCTGGGCCCGCGGGATCCAGCCGTACTCGATCTGGCCGAACTGCCGAGCCAGTTGCGCGGCTTCACGATTGAGCTCAAGTAGATCGGGATGCTTGACGCGCCAGCGCCCGGACATCTGCTCCACCACCAGCTTCGAGTCCATGAACGCCACCACTTCGGTGGCACCCAGTTCGGCCGCCGCGGTCAGACCGGCGATCAATCCGCGATATTCGGCGACATTGTTGGTCGCCCGGCCGATCGACTCCTTGCGTTCGGCGAGCACCGCTGAGCGGTCCCCGCTGAACACCACCGCGCCATAGCCAGCCGGGCCCGGGTTCCCGCGCGATCCGCCATCGGCCTCGATGATGACCTTCACTGCTTGATCCGCAACAGGATCGCTCCACATTCCGGGCACCGCAGCACCTCGTCGTCCTCGGCGGCCTGGATCCTTGCCATTTCACCGCGATCGATCTCGATACGGCATGCCCCGCACCGCTTTCCCTGCAACAGTCCGGCACCGGGTCCACCACCGGCGCGCTGCTTCTCGTAGAGGGTGACCAGGTCTGCGTTCAGCAGCGACGCCAGCTCCGCACGCCGGCCCGCCGACACCTGACGGACGTTGTCGATATCCACCAGTGCCGCGTCGCGAGCCAGCTGCGCCGCCGACAATTCGTTCTGCAGAGCGTCGATACGGGCCAGGTGCTCGGACTGCTGGCGCTGCAACTCCTCGCGGCGTTCCATCACCTCCAGCAGCGAATCCTCCAGGGACGACTGCCGGCGCTCCAACGTCTCCAGCTCGTGCTGGAGCTCGCTGAGCTGCTTGGCGTTGACCGTCCCGCCCTGCAGCAGCGTCCGGTCACGGTCCTCGCGCTGGCGCACCGAATCGATCTCGCTCTCCAACTTGGCGATCTCACCGTCGACGTCGTCCAGGGCGATGCCGACCACCGCCACCTGGTCGCTGGCCTCCTGGTACAGCGCCTGCACGCGTTCGAATTCCTGCTGTTCGGCCAGATTGGCGGCGCGGTGGTCGACGCGACGCAATTCGGCATCGACTTCGGCCAGGTCCAGCAGTGAACGTTGCTGACTCACTTCGGCTTTCATGATTGGGAACCTCCATCGATATTCCACGGATCGGTGCGCACGGTACTCACGCGCACCGGTAATGCCTCGCCGAAACTGCCGCGCAGCAGCGATGCCGCCTGGTGACACCAGGGGAACTCACTTGCCCAATGCGCGACGTCGACCAGTGCCACATCAGAGACCCGGCCATGCTCGTCGGCCGGGTGGTGCCGCAAATCTGCGGTCACATAAGCCTGTACCCCGGCGCCGGTGACCGCGCCGAGCAGTGAATCCCCCGCGCCGCCGCAGACGGCGACCCGGGACACCACCGCGTCCGCGACGCCGGCTGCCCGCACGCCCCACGTGGTCGCGGGCAACGCGCCGCGCACCCGGGACACGAACGTGGACAACGGTTCGGGCTCGGGCAGTGTGCAGATCCGGCCGATCCCGACATCGGCAGGCAGTGGGGCCAGCGCGAAGACGTCGAAGGCGGGTTCCTCGTAGGGATGCGCGGCGCGCAGTGCGGTGAGCACCCGCCCACGCAGACGCGCCGGGGCGATCACCTCGATGCGGTCCTCGGTGACCTGCTCGACGGCGCCCACCTCGCCGATGGCCGGCGTCGCACCCGCGTGCGGCAGGAACTGGCCGGTGCCGGTGGCGCTCCAGCTGCAGCAGGAGTAGTCACCGATCTGCCCGGCGCCCGCGGCGAACAACGAATCCCGCACCTGCGCAGCATGTTCGACAGGGACGAACACCACCCACTTGTCGAGATCGGGCCCGGACGGGCCGCGGGACAAAATGTCCTCGACCACCAGTCCCAGCGTCTCGGCGAGAGCATCGGAGACGCCCGGAGAGGCCGAGTCGGCGTTGGTGTGTGCGGTAAACAACGCCTGCCCGGACCGGATCATCCGGTGGATCAGTGCACCCTTGGCGGTCGAGGCGGCCACCGTGTCCACACCCCGCAACAACAGCGGATGGTGCGCCAGCAACAGCCCGCCCTCGGGCACCTCGGCGACCACGGCATCGGTGGCGTCCACCGCCACCGTCACCGAGGTGACCGGCTCTGCCGGGTCACCGGCCACCAGGCCGACCGAGTCCCAGTCATGGGCCAGCGCAGGCGGATACGCCGCGTCCAGGACGTCCATCACCTCGGCGAGAGACACGCTCATGTCAGGGCCTCCACCAGCAGCGGCCATTCGTGGCGAACCGCCGCACGCAGATACTCGCCGTCCAGACCGACGAAGGTGTCGCACCGGCGCACCGCAATCCCCCTGCTATCCAGTTGCTTTCGGGTCAGTTCGGCATCGTCGACGCGGAGCAGCACAAACGGTGCGCAACCGTCGACCACGTCCACTCCGGCGGCGCGCAACCCGGTCACCATCTCCGCACGCAGGGCGGCGAGCCTGCGCGCGTCGGCGTCCGCCTCGGCCACCGCCTCCGGAGTGCAGCAGGCCGCGACGGCTTCGAGTTGCAGGGTGCCCAACGGCCAGTGCGCGCGGCGGGTCGTCAGCCGGGCCAGCACCTGCGGTGCGCCGAGTGCGTAGCCGACCCGCAGCCCGGCCAGTGACCAGGTCTTGGTGAGGCTGCGCAGCACCACCACATCGGGCAACGACATGCCGGCCAGCGATTCCGGCTCGCCGGGCACCGCGTCGGCGAAGGCCTCGTCGACCACGACGATCCTGCCGGGCGCGCGCAGCGCGAGGATGTCGCGCACCGGATGCAGCACCGACGTCGGATTGGTGGGGTTGCCGACCACGACCAGGTCCGCCCCAGCGGGCACCGCGGCACCGGCCAGCCCGAACGGCGGGTCGAGGACCACGTGACGGATCGGCACCCCGGCGGCGCTCAGCACCGCCTCCGGTTCGGTGAACGACGGCGCGATCAGCGCGGCCAGCCGCGGGTCCAGGTTCGGTAGCAGCGCGAAGCCCTCGGCGCCGCCGGCCAGCAGCACGACCTCGTCGGCATCGCGTCCGTGCCGCGCGGCCACCGCCTCGGTGGCGCGGGCGACATCGGCTGCGCTCGGGTAGTGCCCCAGATCGGTGAGCCGCGCACCGAGGCGTTCGACCAGCCACGACGGTGGCCCGGCGGCCCGGACGTTGACGGCGAAGTCCAGCATCCCGGACGTGACGGCCTGGTCGCCGTGATAGCGCGCCGCCTGCCGAACCTCGTGAACCACAGCACGACAGTAGTGCGCCGACCAGCAGCACCGGAACATCGGCGACAATGGTGGGGTGACTGAAACCGTGACCCGAGCTCCGCAGTTGGTGCTGTTCGACCTCGACGGCACCCTGACGGACTCAGCGGACGGCATCGTCGCCAGCTTCCGCCACGCACTTGAGACCATCGGCGCCACCGTTCCCGACGGCGATCTCGCCGGCCGGATCGTCGGTCCGCCCATGCATCACACGCTGACCTCGATGGGCCTCGGCGACCGCGCCGACGAGGCCATGACCGCCTATCGCGCCGACTACACCACCCGCGGCTGGTCGATGAACCGCCTGTTCGACGGCATCCCCGACCTGCTGGAAGACCTCAAGCGCGCCGGCGTGCGTCTCGCAGTGGCGACCTCCAAGGCGCAGCCCACCGCGCAGCGCATCCTCACCCACTTCGGGATGGACGGATATTTCGAGGTCATCGCGGGCGCCAGCCCGGACGGCACCCGAGCCGCCAAGGCCGAGGTGATCGCCTACGCGCTGGCGCAGCTGGGTCCGCTGCCGGAGCGGGTGCTGATGGTCGGTGACCGCAGCCATGACGTCGAAGGCGCCTCCTTCCACGGCATCGACACCGTGGTCGTCGACTGGGGATACGGCGGCGCCGATTTCGACGGGCCCGATGCCCCCGCGCCGCTGCACCGGGTGGCGACGATGGCGGACCTGCGAAGGGTGCTCGGTGTCTAGCCGGCGGGCTGGAGCGCAGCGACCGGGGGATCAGGCACTGCATGTGACGTTCGTCTGCTCCGGCAACATCTGCCGGTCCCCGATGGCCGAGAAGATGCTGGCCCACCAGATCGAGGGGCGCGGCCTCGCCGAGCGCGTCCGGGTGACCAGCGCCGGGACCGGCGGCTGGCATGCCGGCGACGGCGCCGATCACCGGACCAATGCCGTCCTGCTGGCACACGGGTATCCGACCACCCACCGCGCCGCCCAGCTCGACGAGGATCACCTGGCCGCCGACATGGTCGTCGCGATGGGACGCAACCACGCCCGGATGCTCGCCGACATGGGTGTGCCGCCGGAGCGGCTACGGATGATGCGTTCGTTCGACCCGCGCTCGGCCGCCTTCACCCTGGATGTCGAGGACCCCTATTACGGCGGGCCAGACGATTTCGAGGCGGTCTTCGCCGTCATAGAGGCCTCGCTGCCCGGCCTGCACGACTGGATCGACCACCAACTGGGGCGGCACCGATGAGCGCTTGCGCGAAGAGGAAACAGCCATGAAGCGCTTCGGATTCCTCTTCCGGCCGCAGTGGCTGGCGCTGTACGTCGTGGTGGCGGCCTTCGCCTGGCTGTGTTTCACGGTGCTGGCGCCCTGGCAGCTCGGCAAGAACACCACGACCTCACGCGAGAACACTCAGATCGCCAACTCGCTGAACACCGACCCGGTGCCACTGACCGACTATCTGCCGCAGCAGGATTCGTCGGCGCACGACCATCAGTGGCAGCGGGTGACGGCCTCGGGCCGCTACCTGCCCGAGGCGCAGGTGCTGGCCCGGTTGCGGTCGGTGGACGGTGCGCCCGCCTACGAGGTGCTGGTCCCGTTCGTCGTCGACGGCGGACCGACCGTGCTGGTCAACCGCGGCTACGTCAAACCCGACCAGGGCACCGCGGTGCCGCCCATTGCGGCCGCCCCGGCCGAGCCGGTGACCATCACCGCGCGGTTGCGTGATTCGGAGATGCTCGCCGTCGGCAGGGATCCGTTCCGTGCCGAGGGCGCCATGCAGGTCTACTCGATCAATCCCGGGCAGGTCTCCCAGGTGACCGGGGTCCCGCTGGCGGGGTCCTATCTGCAACTGGTCGAGGACCAGCCCGGCGGACTCGGCGTGATCCCGCTGCCCGTCCTGGACGCCGGCCCGTTCCTGTCCTACGGGATCCAGTGGATCGCGTTCGGCATCATCGCCCCGATCGGCGTCGGGTATTTCATCCTCGCCGAGGTCAAGGTCCGGCGCCGGGAGAAGGCACTGGCCAACCCGCAGGGCGAACCCGAGCCCGGCGAAGCGGCGCCGAAGCCGGTCAGCACCGAGCAGAAGCTCGCCGACCGGTACGGCAAACGGCACTGACGGCCACCGCCAGCACCGTCGCGCCGGCCTGAACCGCCCGCGACAATCGCACGCCGCGACGCAGGTCGGCGGCGGTGGGAGCAGGCCCGTCGCCCAGGGTCGGACGCATCTCCAGGCGGTGCGCATATTGGGTGGGACCACCGAGCTGCACCCCGAGCGCTCCGGCGAAGGACGCCTCGGCGACGCCGGCGTTGGGGCTGGGATGTTTGCCCGCGTCGCGTTGCCAGGCCCGCCAGGTGGCGCTCGGCGCGCCACCGACCGCCAGCACCACCAGCCCGGTCGCGCGGGCCCCCACGTAGTTCACGACATCGTCGAATCGTGCTGCCGCCCAGCCGAACTGCAGGTACCTGGGCGACTTGTGCCCGATCATCGCATCCAGGGTGTTGGCGCCGCGGTAGACCAGCAGGCCGGGCACGCCCACGACTGCGCCCCACAGGATCGGGGCGACCTGCGCGTCGGAGGTGTTCTCGGCGACCGATTCCAATGCTGCACGGGCCAGGCCGTCGGCGTCCAGGGCGGCCGGGTCACGACCACACAACGAGGGCAACAGCGCCCGAGCGCCGTCGATATCGTCACGTTCCAGCGTGTCCGCCAGGCGGGCACCCGTGCGCGCCAACGATGTTCCGCCGAGCACCACGTAGGTGGTCACCGCGGTGGCCGCGGCCGTCCACGCCGGGCCGCGCCGGCGCGCGGCACGCTCGACGGCCAGTCCGAACACACCCAGAGCCCCGAGCAGCGCGGCGGTGTGAGCGGCGCCGGCGGCCCGGCTGTCGGCGTAGGTGCGGCGCTCCAGTGCGGCCGCGGCAGACCCGAACGCGGCGACGGGGTGACCGCGCTGGGGGTCGGCCAGGCACACGTCGGCCAGATAGCCGGCCGCCAAGCCGATCGCACGGGCAGAGCTATTGGGCACAAACACGTCGGCAGCGTCTCACAAGGTGGTGTACTCAATTCCATGAGGCTCGGTCCCCCGCGGAATCCGAGGCGCGTCGCCGATCTGATCAATCCGGCCGCGGCGCTGGCACCTGCCGCGAACGTCATCATGCAACTGGCCTCCCCGGGTGTCGGGTACGGCGTCCTGGAAAGCCCGGTGGACCGCGGCAACGTCTACAAGCATCCGTTCAAGCGGGCCCGCACCACCGGCACCTATCTGGCGGCGGCCACCGTGGGCACCGACCACGACCGCGCCCTGATCCGCGGGGCGGTCGACACCGCGCACCGCCAGGTCAGGTCCGGCCCGGACAGCCCGGTGCGCTACAACGCATTCGATCCCACGCTGCAACTGTGGGTGGCGGCCTGCCTGTACCGCTACTACGTCGATCAGCACGAATTCCTCTACGGCCCACTCGATGACGAGTCGGCCGACGCGGTGTACGGGGACGCCGCCCGGCTCGGCACCACACTGCAGGTACACCAGGACATGTGGCCTGCGGACCGGGTCGCGTTCGAGGAATACTGGAAACGGTCGCTGGAGGAGCTGCGGATCGACGAGCCCGTGCGCAGGCATCTGCACGGGGTCGCGGCGCTGGTCTTCCTGCCGACCCCCTTGCGCCAGGTGGCCGGTCCGCTGAACCTGTTCGCGACCACCGGATTCCTGCCCGCTGAGTTCCGCACCCTGATGCGGTTGCGCTGGACCAGCCGCCAACAGCGGGCGTTCGACGCGTTGATCGGCGCGCTACGGATCGCCGACCGCGTCGTCCCGCGCGATCTGTGGTTGTTCGGCTATCAGCTCTACCTCTGGGATATGCGGTCCCGTGCGCGACGTGGCAAACGGGTGGTGTGAACCGAACTATCAGGCAGGAGACTTCCATGGCAATTGCAGCGCTCAACCATGTGGCCGTCACGGTCAGCGACATCGAGGTGAGCGGGCCCTGGTACCGCGCGCTGATCGGAGCCGACCCCGTTCTCGACGAGCACACCGACGGCGGATTCCGCCATCTGGTGTGGTCGTTCGGCAACGGCACGCTGTTCGGGATCCATCAGCACGACCGGTCCATCTCCCCCGGTGAGTTCACCGAGTTCCGGGCGGGCCTCGATCACGTCGGGTTCGGCTGCGAGACCCGTGCCGAGCTACAGCAGTGGGCCGGCCGCCTCGACGATCTCGGTATCGCGCACGGCGGTGTGGTCGACGCGCATTACGGATCCGGTCTGAGCTTCCGCGATCCCGACGGTGTCGCGCTGGAGTTCTTCGCCCCGCCGGAGTAATCCCCGCCGAGTTGGGTACTTCCTAGGCATGCTGACCAAGATCGCAGGTGCCGCCACCCAGTTCGTCGAGGGCGTCGGGGGTGTCTTCGGTATCCGTGTCGGCACCGAGGAACCGCTCTTTGTGCTCGAAGGCCGGGTCGGCGAGATCGAGATCCGTCGGTATGGGCCGCGCGTCGCCGCGCAGACCAGCGTGAAGGGCAACGGTCAGGAGGCCCGCAGCGCGGGCTTCCGTCGTCTGGCGGGCTACATCTTCGGCGGCAACCATCGCAAGGCGAAGATCGCGATGACGGCCCCGGTGGCACAACACCGCGAGAGGATCGCCATGACGGCCCCGGTATCGCAGGCCCGCGCCGACGACAGCGGCGACTCGATCATCCGCTTCTACATGCCGTCGAAGTGGTCGCTGGACACCCTGCCCGAACCCGATGACAGCTCGGTGACCGTGGTGGAGGTGCCTGCCGAGCGCTTCGCCGTGCTGCGGTTCAGCGGTGACCGCAGTCCGACGTCCGTCACCGCCAAGTCAGCCGAACTGCTGACCGCACTGCACGGCACCGAATTCCACACCGACGGAGAGCCGGTGGCATGGTTCTACGACCCGCCGTGGACCCTGCCGTTCCGCCGACGCAACGAGGTCGCGGTGCCGCTCACGGGGTGAGCAGCACCGCGCCCCCGGCGCGAATCAGTACTGGTACTCGGCCGGGCAGGACAGGTCGACGTAGACCGTCGCACCCGGGACCGCCGCGTCGGACGCGCCGCGCACCGAGTCGACCGAACAGTTGGACAGCGGCCCGTTGCGGGTGCCGTTCAGCTGCACGTTATAGCCCTGAGTGCGCAGGTCATAGATGGTTTCCTCGACCGACGACGCGCCGGCCGGCGCCGCCGACGCGGTGGCCGCCATCCCGAATGAACCGCCGGCCAAAGCCATGAAGGCTGCCGAGGCGAGGATGATTTTCTGCATTTTCGTGTTCCTTTCGAGCAGGGTTGAGCCACCCGGCGGTGCATCGTGGGCACCCGGGGGCAGAACTCTGTGAGTTTGTGAAGTTGTGGCTTGTGTCTTCTAGGTGTTATTTACTTGCATATCAGTAGGTTTCAGGCACGTGACCCGCCTTCCGCTGAACCAGACGTGTTCATGTCTCTCAACGTATGAGTGCGAGTCATCGCTGTCACGACACTCATATGAATCACCAACACTTCCCAACCGGTGGACATTCCACATATATGGTCGAATTTTCTGAAGGTGGTTGTCCAGGTAGGAATCCCGAGAGTCGTCCGGGGGTTATCCCCAGGGACCGAAGGGTCTACAGCCTGGATACGGTGCTGATCAGCGGCAGGTACACAGTGTCGAGGATCTCGGCGATCGCGTCGCGGCCCACCTCGGCGCGGGTGAACAGCAGTCGGTCTCGCAGCAGGTACCCGATGGACATCGCGGGCAGGCGCGAGATCTCCCTGGGCCCGATCTCGTCCCGTTCGCGTGCGCGGGCCAGGGCCGGATAGACGGTGCGTTCGGCCAAGCCGATGATCTGCGCATGCAGAAGGTCCAGCAGGTCGTCGTCAGCGTCTGCGACCAGCCGCCGATAGTTGTCCACGCCGATGGCCACGAAGTTGTCCACGATCGCGGCGAACAGGGTCAGCAGGTTTTCCCGCAACGATTCCGTCGCGTCGAACACGAGATCGTCGGGTTCCCATCGGAGATTGGGCAACGCGTCCACGACCATGTGGGCCCGGGTCCGGTAACGACGGTAGAGAACCGGCTTGCTGGTCTTCGCCCGCCGGGCCACTCCTTCGAAAGTCAGGGCCGCATAGCCGTGTTCGGTGAGCTCGGCCCTGACCGCATCCCGGATCGCCGTCATCAGCGCGTCGTTGCGGCGTCGCGTCTTCGGTTCCCCGTCCATGACAGTCCTCAAGGCTTCCGAACGGGTAGCTGCAGATACGACGGGTGCGAGTCGCCGGTGTGAATGACGTGCTGCCCGCTGTTGGCGCCGGTGTATTCCCGGATTGCGGGCATCAACGGGCCCAGCAGGGTGGCCGAGCTGATGACGAAGCGCAGTTGTTCGCCGGGATGAAAGGCGAGACCGATGGGCAACAGGTCGATTTCGATCTCGACGGGCTCGCCTTCGACGAGCTTTTCGACCCGGTCGAAGGTGTGCGCCGGGACATCCCATGTGGACAACTCGCCGTCGAGGTGTCGGGCAGAGACGCGCAGCCGTCCGTCGGATCCTTTGTACCGCAGCACGGTTGCTCCGTGGTCGGTCAGGTCGTGGATTCGGGCGTCCTGGTTGGGCACGGTGAACTGCTGCAGTGGGGTGCCGTACGCGTCGAGCTTCTGCACGAGCACGAAGAGATCCATGTCGTCGGCGCCGCGCGCTTCGACCCAGAGGTGCGCCTTCGGATAGCCGACCATGACGGTCTCCTCGTCGAAGCGAGCGATGAACGACACCGCATTCGGATTGGCGTCGACGGCGTAGCCGACCTCTACGTCCGCCGATGTCGGCTGGGTGCTCAATACCCGCGCGGCACCGTCGAGGTAGAACTTGGTCGAGACGAACCCGGTGGGCGGGAACCGGTCCGCGGCGACTCCGACCTGATCGCCACCGCGAAGGTCGAGAATCGAGTACCGAACGCGGGGTGTGGATTCCCACCCGTTGTCGATGTCCCTGAGATACCGGTCGAAGAATCGGCGCAGATCTTCGCGGTTCGTCTCGTCGTAGTAATCGGGCCACTCCTGACCGTTGTGGATGCGCAGCCACTTGTGCTGCGACGCCATCCGCCGCCAGGCACGGAACGTTCCCGCAGTATGCAGGGTGTTCGTGTAGCTGGCCACCACGTAGGCCGGCACGGTGATCTTCTCGAAATCCGGGATCTTGTTCTCCCACAGAGTATTCATCAGTGGGTAACGCTCCGCCTCGGCGAGTACATCTTCCTTCATGTTGGTGCCGAAGAAGCTTCCTTCCTGCAACTGCCGGGCGAACCCGGTGTCCGGCATGCCTCCGCGCATCACCAGATCGCGGTAGACGTCACTGACGCCCTCCCATGGGTTGATCGCCGCCAGGTGCGGGGGCTGCTCGGCTGCCGTGAACCACTGCGACACGGCCAGGTAGGAGGTTCCACTCATCCCGACTTTGCCACTGCACCAGGGCTGTTCGGCCAGCCACTCGATCAGGTCATGGCAATCACGGCCCTCCTGGCGGTCCCACAACACACTGTTGCCGTCAGAGTCGACCACACCGCGAATGTCGGGGTTGCAGATGGCATAGCCATGGGCACACCAGTACGCCGGGTCGGGCCCCTCGAACTTCTCCAGTCCCGAGACGATCCCGTTGTCCAGTCCAACCATGGCGAACACCCCCATGACACTGGCCGAGGACCCCTGCCCCTTGCCGTACGGACTCCATGCCACCACGACGGGCACCTGTTCGGCACCCGCGGGGCGGAACATATCCACGTGGATCGTGACACCATCGCGCAGCCGGACCGCAACGTCCTTCTCGAAAACGATGTCGACCGGTATCGGCTGGAACTGCGGCGCCACCCGATAGCCGGCCTCCAACGTGCGCGTGCCCGGATCGAATCCCGTCAACACGCCGGTGCGCGCCGCGGGCAGCGGTTGCGATGGCGTGAAGATCATCTGATGTTCGGTGCTCATCGCGCACCCCCCGGTTCCTCGTGAAGCCTCGACCGATCAAGATACGGTCCGTATCTTATTACGGTACACCCGCGGCCATGCCCGGAACCGCGTGGGCTCCAGAACGAACACACAACCCGTCAAAACAACCCCTACATAGCAGGAGTGAGGGAATGCACTGATACAGGCACTGCGTTACAGTTTCTGACGCCAGATCCCAGCGTAAAATGGGATTGTTGCACCCGGTTTTCGCGGACATCGCGGCTGCCGGAGTTTCACCACATTGACACCAGGAGAAGGACGGAAGATGGCATTAAATCGTCTGGCTCGTCGTCGGATTTCGGCAGCGGTTGGCGGTGGCGCCATCATCGCGATGATCGGCTTCACCGCGGCGTGCAGCAGTGACAGCGACAAGCCCGAAGAGTCGCCCACCACGACCACGACCACCACGGAGGTCTCGCTGACCCCGACCGAGAAGTCGCTGAACCCCGGTGGCGGTGTATTCACACCTCCGGTGACGGCCCCGCAGCAGACCGTTGAGGGTCCGAACGACTGATCTAATTCATGGAAGTAAGGGCGGGTCCGAAATATTCGGACCCGCCCTTACTTGTTTGACGAGTTTTTCGACGACGCTCGGAATTCGTCGGTGTCGGCGTACTGAATTCACGGTTCGGCGCGCCACTCCCCAGGGCCTACACGACGGCCGACCTCCGGCCGACCGAGTCACGTCCGCGACATCGTGGTGCTGACGTTGCCGCATCCCACCCTCGCCGCCCACCAGGACGAGGTGTTCACCGGCTATTACGCTCGGGCCGAGGGGGCCCAGTGACACACATGCGGATTGCAGTAATCGGCGGCGGAATCGTCGGGATCGCCATCGCCCGCGAGATCATCACGCGCCATCCCGACGCGGAGGTGACGGTCTTCGAGAAGGAGAACCGACTCGCCGCGCATCAGACCGGACGCAACAGCGGTGTCGTCCATGCCGGTCTGTATTACCAGCCAGGGTCGGTCAAGGCACGGTTGTGCCGCCGCGGCGTCGGGCTGCTCGAGGAGTTCTGCGCCGAGCACTCGATCCCCCGCATCGCCTGCGGCAAGGTGCTGGTCGCACTCGACGAGGAGGAGCGGGGCCGGCTGCTCGATATCGAGGAACGCGCACTCGCGAACGGTGTCCCTGGGATCCGCATCGTCGGACCCGACGAACTACGCGAACTCGAACCGCATGTGCGCGGCATCGCCGCCCTGCACTCCCCATCGACCTCGATCGTCGATTACGGCCAGGTCACTGAGGCGCTGGCGGTCGATGCGACCGCGGCAGGCGCCACGGTGCAATTGGGCCACGAGGTCACCGGCCTGCGCACCATGGGCGCGGAGGTGGTGGTGACCTCACGTACCGCCGGAGGCACAGCGGCGACCACGTTCGATCGGGTGGTCGCCTGTGGAGGGCTGCAGAGCGACCGGCTGGCCGAGATGGCCGGCGACGGGCCGGATCCGGTGATCATGCCGTTCCGTGGCGAGTATTGGACGATCAAGCCGGAGCGCCGGGACCTGGTCAATGGATTGGTCTACCCGGTGCCCGATCCGCGTTACCCGTTCCTCGGCGTCCACGTCACCCCGCGCGTGGACGGACAGGTGCTGATCGGACCCAATGCCGTTCTGGCCCTTGCCCGGGAGGGCTACACCTGGCGCAAGGTGTCGGTACCCGATCTGGTGGGGGTGGCGCGTACACCGGCGTTCTGGCGGTTCGCCCGCCAGCATTGGCGGACCGGGATCCGCGAAATGCGCGGGTCGCTGAGCAAGCATCGATTCGTCGAGGCTGCACGCGCCTACGTGCCCGACCTGGCGGACGACGATGTGGTGCCCGGGCCGTCCGGGATCAGGGCCCAGGCCCTCGATGCCGATGGCGGCCTGGTCGACGACTTCCGGATCAGCTTCCGCGACCGCATCGTCGTCTTGCGCAATGCGCCCTCCCCCGCGGCCACATCGGCGCTCGCGATCGCCGAACACGTCGTGTCCACCATCGATGCGGCAGAGGTAGAGCTGTGACAAACGCACTTTCTCGAGACCGGCGTGGTCCGGTGACGCTCAGAGGTCGAATACCAGCAGCGTGCTCGACGCGGTCGCGACGACGGCGCCCGCCGCGTCGGTGACGACGCCCTCGGTGAAACCGACGCGCGATCCCGCTTTGACCACGGTGCCCGTCGCGGTGAGTAGGCCGCTGGAGAGCCGGACCGCTTTCAGGTAGTTCACCTTGATCTCGATCGACGTGTAACCCTTGCCCTGGGGCAGTGTGCTGTGCAGTGCGCAGCCGAGCACCGAGTCCAGCAGCGTGCAGACCAATCCGCCGTGGATGGCGCCGATCGGGTTGTACGCCGACTCGTCGGGCCGACACGTGAAGACCACGCGACCCGGCTCTGCCTCCACCATCGTGAAGTCCATCAGGCCCGAGATCGGGGGCGGCGGCAACGTGCCCTCGGTCATGGCACGGAGATAGTCGATGCCCGACATGGCCAGGCCGGCCGCGGCGGTCGGCGCCGGATCGTGCCAGTTGACAACCTTCGAGCGTTCCTCGCCCCAGCCGTCCCGCTTGTCGGTCGTCTCAGTGGTTTGCGTGGTCACGGTGTCTCCTCGGTTCGGACGAAGGATCGGTAGCGGGGTGGGCGGAGAGGATCGTCGACGGCCACCGCGTGATCGGCACCCCAGGCCAGTAGGGCGTCCAGCACGGGAAGAAGGTCCCGGCCGGAGGCGGTCAAACGGTATTCGTCACGCGGAGGATGATCCTGATAGGCCGTTCGGGCGATGACCCCCGCGGCCTCCAGCGTCTTCAGGCGAGCTGCGATGCGGTCCCTCGGTGCGCCGGTGCCCGCCACGATGGCGCCGAAACGAACTGAGCCCAGGGCGATTTCGCGAATGATGAGCAGGGACCACTTCTCGCCGACGACCTCCATGGCCGCCGCGATGGGGCAAGGACGGCCCGCCAGGTCGGCAAGCGGTGTGGTTGACACGGTGCCAGCGTGCCAGAAGTGAGTTTGACAATCAAACTCAACGCTTGGCCGCCTTCATGGCTCGCTTAACCCCGTCCGTGCTGCTATTATCTAGTGCACTATGGAATCGCGCACTGGAGATCTGCATTCACCCACTCCGCCGGGCACAGACGGCCGCCTGGGCGAGCAATTGTCGTTCGCGCTCTACGGTGCAGCGAACCGGATGGTTCGCCTGCACAAGCCGTTCCTCGAGCCGTTGGGACTGACCTTCCCCCAGTACCTGGTCATCTTGGCGCTGCTCGACGGCGCCCCCCAGACCGTCGGCGCACTTGGTGCCTGCTTGGACATGGACACCGGCACCATCACGCCCCTGGTCAAGCGCCTGGAGGCTGCCGGGTTGGTGTCGCGGGTGCGAGATCGCACCGATGAGCGGCGCGTGCTGGTCGACCTGACCACTGCGGGTCGCGCGCTCGAGTCGGAGGTCCGCGGCGTCACCGACAAGATCAAAACAGCCTGCCAGCTCGACGAGCCCGGCCTCCAGGACCTTCGACGCACGCTCGAGGGCCTCGCCCACCCCGCCGTCGACTGACACACAACACAACGAAGGAGCGAGAATGAGAATCGGCATCGTCGGCGCCGGCAACATCGGCAAGACGTTGAGTCGAAAATTGAGTGCGGCGGGACATGACGTCAAGATCGCCAACTCCCGCGGCCCGGAGACCATCGACCCTGAGGCGCTGTCCGCCGGCGCCCGCGCGGTCGACGCGGCCGATGCGGTGCGCGACGTCGAGGTGGTCATCTTGTCGATGCCGCTGAATCGCATGCCCGCCTTCGCATCGACGTTGTCCGCGGCTCCGGCCGACGCCGTCGTCATCGACACCTCGAACTACTACCCGCACCGCGATGAACGGATTCAGCCCATCGACGCCGGCGAGGTCGAGAGCGTATGGCTGTCCCAGCAGATCGGACGGCCAATTGTCAAGGCCTGGAACGCTATCGGGTCGGCATCATTCGCCGACAAGGGCGCGCCCGCAGGAACCCCCGGCCGCATCGCCATTCCGGTCGCCGCCGACGACGCCGACGACCGCACGCTCGCAATGATGCTGGTCGATCAGACCGGATTCGACGGCTTCGATGCCGGCCCACTCTCCGAGTCGTGGCGTCAGCAACCGGGCGCCCCGTGCTATTGCACGAATCTCACCAGCGAGGAAATGGGCGATGCCCTCGCCGCGGCCGAGAAGGATCGGCTGCCCAAGCGCCGCGACATCTCCATCGCCGCCATCGCCGAACGCGTTGGCGACGGGATGCCGAATCTCAGCTCGGACTACGCCGTCCGACTGGCGCGCGCGATCTTCATGTGACCGTGCATCCACTCCACGAAACGAAAGTGATCATGACGAACAAGCCTGGCACCATTGACTTTCCATCCAAGGTCGGCGTGTTCTGGAACAGTGAACCCTGGCCGATCCGCGATGCGCAGAACATGGCCCGCGAGATCGAGGCGCTCGGGTACGGGTCGCTGTTCATGCCCGAGGGCAACGGCAAGGACGTGCTCGTCGAATCCGCAGCACTCCTCGGTGCCACCGACCGATTGGTGGTCGGCACCGGCATCGCCAACATCCACGTCCGGTTGCCCACCGCGGCGGAAAGTGGCGCCCGGATGCTCACCGCCCTGTACCCGGGACGGTTCGTCCTCGGGCTGGGTGTCAGCCACGCCCCCTTCGTCGAAGGTTCCCTCGGCGGCGCCTATCGGAAGCCGCTGGCGATGATGCGGGCGTATCTGGACGGCATGAACGCGGTACCGGCCGAGCTCGAATCCGGCTCGCGGCCAACGCGTCTGTTGGCTGCGTTGGGTCCCAAGATGATCGAACTTTCCGGTGAGGGTGCCGACGGCGCGCATCCGTATCTGGTGCTGCCCGACCAGACGCGGAACACCCGTGCGATCCTGGGTGAAGACCCGTGGATCGTCACCGAGCAGGCCATCGCCATCGGCGGCAGTGTCGATGATCAACTGCGTCGCGCGCACAGCCACTTGGATCTCTACTCGCGGCTGGACAATTACCGGAATTCCTGGCTGCGGCAGGGTTTTGACGAGACCGACCTGGTGATCGGCGGTTCCGAACGGCTGGCACGTGCGCTGGTCGGAATGGGAACAGCCGAGGAGGCGGCCGCCTCGGTCACCGCACATCTCGACGCCGGCGCCGACCACGTCGTCGTACAGGTCGCCGTCGACGACCCGACCGACGACCCGCTGCCCAATCTGCGGGCACTCGCAGCCGCATTGGGCTTGTGAAACGCGTCGGATCCACTCGAACCGGAAGAGACACACCGTGGGAAACCCTGCTGCAGAAGTTGATTCAACGGGCCCCCTCGTGCTCGTCATCGGGACGACGGGCCAGGTCGGCAAGCTCCTCGTCGAGGAGTTCGACCGTGACCCCGGGAACGTCCGGGTCCGCTATGCCGCACGCAAACCCCAGCAGGTCGACGAGCTGCGCGCGGCGGGACGCGACGCGGTGCGCCTCGACCTGGACGATCCGAGCACCTTCGCGCACGCGCTGCACGGCGTGGACCGGGTATACCTGTTGACCGGTTACACCGTTGCCATGCTGACCCAGAGCAAGACGCTCGTCGACGCCGCGGTGAAGGCCGGTGCCAGCCACATCGTGCATCAGGGCGTGTTCGCCAACTGGGACGTCACCGATCCGCACTTCGTCTGGCACCAGATGATCGAGCGCTACATCGAGGGAAGCGGACTGCAGTGGACCCACCTGCACCCCAACGTGTTCATGGAGGGGCTGGCGTCCATGACGCCGGTCGACAATGGCGCCTTCTCAGTCTTCTGGGGTGATCGCCGTGTCGGATGGATCGCCGCGCGCGACATCGCCGCCGTTGCGGCAACGGTGTTGCGGCAGGGACCTTCCCGACACGGCGGGAAGGAGTACTGGCTGTCCACCGAGGTGGCATCGGGACCCGAAGTGGCAATTACCCTCTCCGAGGTCCTCAATCGAGAGATTCGCTGCGATGTGCGCGGCCCGGAGGAGTTCAAGGCGTCGATCGCCAACGGCAGCACCGCGGTGGAGTCGTGGTACGCCGACGCGGGTGTGGAATTCACCCGCCAAGTCATCGACGGGCGGATGGGCTACATCGGCACCGTGCGCGACGACGTGGAGTTCGTCACCGGCCGCCCCTCGATCTCGCTGCGGGAATGGGCGATCGAGAACCGTGACCAGCTGACAGCAGGCTGACCCCCATCAGCCAAAGAATCGAATCAATGACAACGGATTTGACGACGAGACGTGAAAGAGACCACAGATGACCAGCACCACAACGCCGTTCGTGAATGTGATCCGGTCCCGGCGGTCGGCTCGGAAGTTCCTGCCGACTCCCCTGCCGGCGTCTGACATCCGCGCCGTACTCGAAGATGCACAGACCGCGCCCTCGAACAGCAACACCCAACCGTGGCAGGTGCATGTCGTCTCAGGCACCCTGCGGGATGCCATCAGCGACGAACTCCTGCGGGCCTACGACGACGGGCGCGAGTCCGCCGATTTCACCTTCGACTATGGCGACGGCACCTACCGGGAACGGTCACGCGCCCACGGTGCAACGCTGTACGAGGCGTGGGGGATCGCCCGCACGGACGTAGAAGGCAGACACGGGGTCGTGCGCGACAATCTGCGCTTCTACGACGCCCCCCACGTCGCGTTCCTGTTCATGCCCAAGCTCGGCGACGGGGTGCGCACCGCCGGCGATATCGGCATGTACGCGCAGACACTCCTGCTCTCACTCACGGCCCGGGGCTATCACAGCATCCCGCAGACCATTCTGGGTATGTATGCCGACGTCGTACGCGAAGCACTCGGCCTGTCTGACGAGCTCAAATTGCTGTTCGGAATTTCCTTCGGCACAGCTGATCCGGCGGCTCCGGTGAACGACGTTCATATGCATCGCCTGCCTCTGAGCGAAAGTGTCGTGCTGCACGGAATCGAGGACTGACGGCCGTTCGGATCGGCGCTCTGCTGCTTGCAGGCTCCGACGCCCGATTCCGAGTAAGACGGTCGCCGCCGACGGACCAGATGTTCGGCACGCAAAACCCTCTGAACTGCAGTTTTGATGGTGGGCGCGGACGGTATCGAACCGCCGACCACTGGTGTGTAAAACCAGAGCTCTACCACTGAGCTACGCGCCCCGTCGCAGGCAACTTACACGTCGCGCCCGCGTGCGGTGAAATCCTCAGCCGTCCCGCAACGCCCCCAAGGCCTGCTGCCAGACCGACTGATCACGCAGCTCGCCGGGCTGCATCATCTCCGCGAACCGGATCACCCCGCCGCGGTCGATGGCGAACGTGCCCCGGTTCGGGTAGCCGGCGTCGGCGTTGAACACGCCATAGGCCTGCGTCACGGCCCCGTGCGGCCAGAAATCCGACAACACCGGGAATCCGAACCCGTTCTCGGTGGCCCAGACTTTGTGGGTGGGCGGCGGTCCGACCGACACGGTGAGCACCGCGGAATCATCGTTCTGGTACTCGGACAGCCGGTCGCGGATCTCCCCGAGTTCGCCCTGGCACACGCCGGTGAACGCCAGCGGGAAGAACACCAGCAGCACATTTTTGTCGCGCAACCCGGATAGCGTGACGGCGCGGCCGTGCTGGTCCTTGAGCGTGAAGTCCGGCGCGCTGTCGCCGACAGCGAGCATGCCTACCGGCTCTTCGCGACGGCCTTGGACTTCGGCTGTACCAACCGGCTGGCGATCCAGTCCCCCAGATTCGCCGATGAGGTCTGCATGAGCCCCGCGGTGGGCGCGGACTCGGCGATCTCGGCAGGCTGCACATGGCCGGGCTTGCCGGTCTTCGGTGTCACCACCCAGATCACGCCGTCATCGGCGAGCGGGGTGATGGCGTCCATCAGCCGGTCGACCAGGTCACCGTCGTCATCGCGCCACCACAGCAGGACGACGTCGACCACCTCGTCGGAGTCCTCGTCGAGCATCTCGCCGCCGCTGACATCCTCGACATCGGCCCGGATATCGTCGTCGGTGTCCTCGTCCCAGCCCAACTCCTGGACGACCTGACCCTTCTCGATGCCCAATTTCTGGGCGTAATTCGGGTCGGAATCCTTCCCCGCCGCGACCACCTTCTGTCCTCCCTCATCCTGCTTCGTATGTGCCTCCGAACTTCTGGAGCCCTATCGTCGCACGTCGTGTTGTGGTAGCTGCCCACTGGCAGCAAGTTTGATCGAGTTCGTCAATATGCGGCGTCGCACAGGTCCAGCGCCACGGTCCGGGAATCGTTCAATTCGTTGATGGCGTCGTTGAACGGACTCGGGCCGATATCTGTCTCGATCGCCGACGCCACCGCCCGCGCCGCGTCGACCCAGCGGGTCAGCGCGCCGCTCAACTCCGGCCCCAGCGGATCGGACAGGCTGCCCGAGACCAGGTCGGCGCTGCCGTTCAGCGCGGCGATCGCCGGGCCGGCCGTGGCCACCACGTCGGCGTTCTGGTTGTACGCGTCGACATAACCGTTGACCGAACTGATGGCGTCCGCGCTGCTGTTGCTGATCGCCTCGCACGAGGTGTGCACGGCGCGGTTGGTGATGGACACCTGACGCTCGGACTCCTTGGCGCTGGAACTCGCCACCGACTCGGCGATCGACGCGGACACCGAGGCCTGGTAGATCGGCGCGTCGGCCTTGTCCACCGTGGCGGTACCGCTGGTGACACTCGTGCACCCCACCACGACCAGGGCCAGGCCCGCGGGCGCTCCCAGTGCCAGCGCAGCGATGCGCATCCGCGTCGGTGCTGCGGACCCCCGCCAACTGTTCACCATCGTGGCCAAACTTACCGGTTCACCCGCCGGATGGGCAGATCATTGCGGTAGGCAACCCCGCCCGGTGATCTGCGGCAGGATAGGGGGACGATAGAGGGTGCCACAAGCATCAAGTATCCGACACCAAGCACCTTTCAACCGAGGAGCCGTAGTTGACCACCGAGTTCGCGCGCCAAGACCTGGCCCAAAACTCTGGCACCACAGGCGAACCCGACCGGGTTCGTGTGATCAGGGAGGGCGTTGCCTCCTATCTGCCCGATATCGATTCCGAGGAGACAGCCGAGTGGATGGAGTCGTTCGACCAGTTGGTTGAACGCTCCGGTCCCGCCCGGGCGCGCTACCTGATGTTGCGTCTGCTGGAACGCGCCGGCGAGCAGCGTGTTGCCATTCCCGCCTTGACCTCCACCGATTACGTCAACAGCATCCCCACCGAACTGGAGCCCTGGTTCCCTGGTGACGAGGACGTCGAACGACGCTATCGAGCCTGGATCCGCTGGAACGCCGCCATCATGGTGCACCGCGCCCAGCGCCCGGGAGTCGGTGTGGGCGGCCATATTTCGACGTATGCATCGTCGGCGTCGCTGTACGAGGTGGGGTTCAACCACTTCTTCCGCGGCAAGTCCCACCCCGGTGGTGGGGACCAGATCTTCATCCAGGGCCACGCCTCCCCCGGTGTCTACGCCCGCGCCTTCCTGGAGGGCCGGCTGTCCACCGACCAACTGGATGGTTTCCGCCAGGAGCACTCGCATTCCGGTGGCGGACTGCCGTCCTACCCGCATCCGCGGCTGATGCCCGACTTCTGGGAATTCCCCACGGTGTCGATGGGCCTGGGCCCGATGAACGCGATCTATCAGGCGCGCTACAACCACTACCTGAACGACCGCGGCATCAAGGACACCTCCGATCAGCACGTGTGGGCGTTCCTCGGCGACGGTGAGATGGACGAGCCCGAGAGCCGCGGCCTGATCCAGGTGGCGGCCAACGAGGCGCTGGACAACCTGACCTTCGTGGTCAACTGCAACCTGCAGCGCCTGGACGGCCCGGTGCGCGGCAACGGCAAGATCATCCAGGAACTGGAGTCGTTCTTCCGGGGTGCGGGCTGGAACGTCATCAAGGTGGTGTGGGGCCGCGAGTGGGATGCGCTGCTGCATGCCGACCGCGACGGCGCGCTGGTCAACCTGATGAACACCACCCCCGACGGTGACTACCAGACCTACAAGGCCAATGACGGCGCCTACGTCCGCGACCACTTCTTCGGTCGCGACCCGCGCACCAAGGCCCTCGTCGATCCGATGACCGACAAGGAGATCTGGAACCTCAAGCGCGGCGGGCACGACTACCGCAAGGTGTACGCGGCCTACCGGGCGGCGATGGAGCACAAGGGCCAGCCGACGATCATCCTGGCCAAGACCATCAAGGGCTACACGCTGGGCCAGCACTTCGAGGGCCGCAACGCCACGCACCAGATGAAAAAGCTTGCCCTGGAAGACCTCAAGACCTTCCGCGACGTCACCCGGGTACCGGTTTCCGATGCCGAATTGGAGAAGGACCCGTACCTGCCGCCGTACTACCACCCCGGGCCCAATGCCCCCGAGATCCGGTACCTGCTGGACCGCCGCCGCACCCTGGGCGGGTTCCTGCCCGAGCGCCGCACCAAGTCCAAGGCGCTCAAGCTGCCACCCACCGACACCTACAAGGCGCTCAAGAAGGGTTCGGGCAAGCAACCGGTGGCCACCACCATGGCGACCGTGCGGACCTTCAAGGAACTGTTGCGCGACAAGAACATCGGGCCGCGCATCGTGCCGATCATCCCGGACGAGGCCCGCACGTTCGGCATGGACTCGTGGTTCCCGAGCCTCAAGATCTACAACCGCAACGGGCAGCTCTACACCGCGGTGGACTCCGAGCTGATGCTGGCCTACAAGGAATCCGAGATCGGCCAGATCCTGCACGAGGGCATCAACGAGGCCGGCTCGACGGCGTCGTTCACGGCGGTGGCCACCTCCTACGCCACCCACAACGAGCCGATGATCCCGATCTACATCTTCTATTCGATGTTCGGGTTCCAGCGCACCGGCGACGGGTTCTGGGCTGCCGCCGATCAGATGGCCCGCGGGTTCGTCCTGGGTGCGACCGCCGGTCGCACCACGCTGACCGGTGAGGGACTGCAGCACGCCGATGGGCATTCGCTGCTGCTCGCCTCGACCAACCCGGCGGCGGTCACCTACGACCCGGCGTTCGCCTACGAGATCGCTCATATCGTCGAGAGTGGCCTCAAGCGGATGTATGGGGAGAACCCGGAGAACGTGTTCTTCTACATCACCATCTACAACGAGCCCTACGTGCAGCCCGCCGAACCGGAGAACTTCGATCCCGAGGGCGTGTTGCGGGGCATGTACCGGTTCCGGGCCGCTCCGGAGAAGCGCAGCAGCACCGCGCAGATCCTGGCCTCGGGGGTGTCGATGCCCGAGGCGATCAAGGCTTCCGACATGTTGGCCGAGAAGTGGGACGTGGCCGCCGATGTGTGGTCGGTGACCAGTTGGGGCGAGCTCAACCGCGACGGTGTCGCGGTCGAGAAGCAACGGCTGCGCCACCCCGATCAGCCGGCACCGACGGCCTATGTCACCCAGGTGCTCGCCGATGCCACCGGACCCGTGGTGGCGTTCTCGGACTGGATGCGTGCGGTTCCCGAGCAGATCCGGCCCTGGGTGCCCGGCACCTACCTCACCCTGGGCACCGACGGGTTCGGCTTCTCCGACACCCGTCCGGCGGCGCGCCGCTACTTCAACACCGACGCGGAGTCGGTCGTGGTGGCCGTCCTGGAAGCACTCGCCCGCGACGGGGAGATCGATCCGTCGGTGGCGATCGCGGCCGCCAAGGAGTACCAGATCGACGACGTCAAGGCGGCCGGCGTCTCCTACGCCGACACCGGAAGCGCCTAGTGGGTGGTGGGAGCGTCAGCCGGACTCATCCCGGCTGACGCTCCCACAACCCCTGACAAACGGATCCATACAAAAAGCAGGCGTATCTTTTGGGGATGCCCGACAATCGGTTCGCCCCGCCTCCGGCGTCGACGCTGGAAGTGCTGCAGAGCGTCCCCGAGTCGGCGCTGCGCCGCCTCAAGCAGTACTCCGGCAGGTTGGCGACCGAGGCGGTCCACGCCCTGGAGACCCGGCTGCCGTTCTTCGCCGACCTGGAGGCCTCCCAGCGCGCCAGCGTGCAGCTGGTCGTGCAGACCGCGGTGATCAACTTCGTCGAATGGATGCGCGATCCCAACAGCGACGTCGGCTACACCGCCCAGGCCTTCGAAGTGGTGCCTCAGGATCTGCGCCGTCGTGTCGCACTGCGTCAGTCGGTGGAGATGGTGCGCGTCACCATGGAGTACTTCGAGGAAGTCGTGCCGCTGCTGGCCCGCAACGAGGAGCAGTTGACGGCGCTGACCGCGGGCATCCTGCGCTACAGCCGCGACCTGGCGTTCGCCGCCGCCACCGCCTACGCCGACCAGGCCGAGGCACGCGGCGCCTGGGACACCCGGATGGAGGCCAACCTGGTCGACGCCGTGGTCCGCGGGGACATGGGACCCGCGCTGCAGTCCCAGGCGGCGGCACTGAACTGGGACGCGACCGCACCGGCCACCGTCATCGTCGGGCTGCCACGCTCCGATCGGATCGAGCAGGCCGGTGATGACGTGCACGCCGCGGCCAGGAAGTGCGGTCGCGCCGCCCTGTCGGATGTGCACGGCACCTGGCTGGTCACCATCGTCACCGGTGGGCTGTCACCGACCGAACGGTTCCTTGCCGAGCTGATGAACGTCTTCGGCGACGGCCCGGTCGTCATCGGACCCACCGTGCCGACACTGGGCGCGGCCCACCGCAGCGCCGCCGAAGCCATCGCCGGGATGAACGCCGTCGCAGGCTGGAGCGGCGCGCCGCGTCCGGTCTCGTCCCGCGAACTGCTGCCCGAGCGCGCGCTGCTCGGCGACCCACACGCGATCGCCGTGCTGGCCACCGAGGTGATGCGCCCCCTGGCCGACGCCGACCCCGCGCTCACCAAGACGCTGGACGCCTACCTCGATTCCGGTGGGGCCATCGAGGCGTGCGCCCGCAAATTGACGGTTCATCCAAACACCGTGCGCTATCGCCTCAAGCGAATCACCGATTTCACCGGACGGGATCCGACCGTCCCCCGCGATGCGTACATCCTGCGGGTCGCCGCGACGGTGGGACGGCTCAAAGGTGACGCAAGCCACTTCAGCTCGCCAAACGGCTATTCCGCGGCGTCAAACGGACAACAGATCACCCGCTGGGGCGGATACACCCCATGAGTCCAGATCGCGGTCCGGTCTCGGCCCGGTCGCTTCACGTGCGCTTTTGTGGAAACTCCACAAAAGAATAAGACAAGGTTCATAATCTCTTACACCGCGCTGAGAGGCTCTCACAGTGTTTTCTTAATCCGTGCCCCAAAAGACTGTGCTTGCTCTGCTTGCTCCCGGACAGGGCTCTCAGACCCCCGGCATGCTCACCGCGTGGTTGGAGCTGCCCGGTGCGGCGGACCGACTGAGCGCGTGGTCGGAGATCGCCGGACTGGACCTGGCGCGCCTGGGCACCACCGCCACCGCCGAGGAGATCACCGATACCGCGGTGACCCAGCCGCTCGTGGTGGCCGCCACCCTGCTGGCACACGAAGAACTGACCAAGCGTGGCCTCATCGCCGATAAGGATGCCGCCGTTGCCGGGCATTCGGTCGGCGAGATCGCGGCCTACGCCATCGCCGGCGTCATCTCCGCCGATGACGCGGTGAAGCTGGCCGCCACCCGCGGTGCGGAAATGGCCAAGGCCTGCGCCCTGGAGCCGACCGGTATGGCCGCGGTGCTCGGTGGTGAAGAGGCCGAGGTGCTGGCCCGCCTGGAGTCCCTGGACCTCATCCCCGCCAACCGCAACGCCGCCGGCCAGATCGTCGCCGCCGGAGCGGTCGCGGCACTGGAGAAGCTCGCCGAGGATCCGCCGGCCAAGGCCCGGGTCCGGGTGCTGGCCACCGCAGGAGCGTTCCACACCCGCTACATGGCTCCCGCGGCCGAGGGTTACGCCGCGGCGGCCGCCACGGTGGCCACCAACGAGCCCACCGCGACCCTGCTGTCCAACGCCGACGGCAAGCCGGTCGCTTCGGCGGCCGACGCGATGACCAAGCTCGTCGCCCAGATGACCCGGCCAGTGCGCTGGGATCTGTGCAACGAGACGCTGCGCGGCCTGGAGGTGTCGGCCATCGTGGAATTCCCGCCCGCGGGAACCCTGGTCGGTATCGCCAAACGAGAACTGAAGGGCACACCGACACATGCGGTGAAGGCCCCGTCAGACCTGGACGGACTCGCCGAGATCTGAGTCCGGGTAGCACTGCCCGAACACCAAGACGTACAACCTCACTCCGACAGCCGGAGTGCCGTAACAAGAAGGAGCCATTGTGGCCAACCAAGAAGAAATCATCGCCGGCCTCGCCGAGATCATCGAAGAGGTCACCGGCATCGAGCCCTCCGAGGTCACGATGGAGAAGTCCTTCGTCGACGACCTGGACATCGACTCGCTGTCGATGGTGGAGATCGCCGTGCAGACCGAGGACAAGTACGGCGTGAAGATCCCCGATGAGGATCTGGCCGGCCTGCGCACCGTCGGTGACGTCGTCTCCTACATCCAGAAGCTGGAAGAAGAGAACCCCGAGGCTGCCGCCGCACTGCGCGAGAAGTTCGCACAGTGACACGTCCTTCCACTGCTAATGGCGGTTTCCCTAACGTCGTCGTGACCGCCGTCACGGCGACCACTGCGCTCGCGCCGGACATCGAGAGCACGTGGAAGGGCTTGTTGGCAGGCGAAAGCGGCATCCGCATTCTCGAGGACGATTTCGTCGAGAAGTGGGATCTGGCAGTCAAGATCGGTGGCCACCTCGCGGAGCCCCTCGATCCGCTGATGTCGCGGCTGGAACACCGCCGCATGTCCTACGTGCAGCGCATGTCGAAGTACCTCGGCAATCAGCTGTGGGACAGCATCGGACGTCCGGAGGTCGATCCCGACCGCTTTGCGGTCGTGATCGGCACCGGTCTCGGTGGCGGCGAGAAGATCGTCGAGATGTATGACGCGATGAACGAGGGCGGGCCCCGCAAGGTGTCCCCGCTCGCCGTTCAGATGGTCATGCCGAACGGTGCAGCCGCCGTGGTCGGCCTCGAACTCGGGGCCCGCGCCGGTGTCATCACACCGGTGTCGGCGTGTTCGTCGGGTTCCGAGGGCATCGCCCACGCATGGCGACAGATCGTCATGGGTGACGCCGATATCGCGGTCTGCGGTGGCGTCGAAGGCGCCATCGAGGCGCTGCCCATCGCCGCGTTCTCGATGATGCGTGCGATGTCGACCCGCAACGGTGATCCGACGGCGGCCTCGCGGCCGTTCGACAAGGACCGGGACGGTTTCGTGTTCGGCGAAGCCGGTGCGCTCATGGTCATCGAGACCGAGGAGCACGCCCTGGCCCGTGGCGCCAAGCCGCTGGCCCGCATCATGGGTGCCGGTATCACCTCCGATGCGTTCCACATGGTCGCTCCGTCACCGGACGGTCTTCGGGCCGGCCAGGCGATGAAGCGCGCGATGGAAACCGCGGGGCTGTCCCCCAAGGACATCAGCCACGTCAACGCACACGCCACGGCAACCCCGATCGGTGACACCGCAGAGGCAAATGCACTGCGCGTCGCCGGAGTGGACCACGCCGCGGTGTACGCGCCGAAGTCGGCACTGGGTCACTCGATCGGTGCCGTCGGCGCCCTGGAGTCGATCCTGACGGTGCTGGCGCTGCGTGACGGTGTCATCCCGCCGACCCTCAACTACGAGACCCCCGATCCTGAGATCGATCTCGATGTTGTTGCGGGCGAGCCTCGTTATGGCGACTACCAGTACGCCATCAACAACTCGTTCGGTTTCGGTGGCCACAATGTGGCATTGGCGTTCGGACGTTACTGAGGATCGTTACCGGGGATTCAGAGGAGAGTCCTCGGCAGGAATGTGGCAGTAAGAGGTGGGGAACAGCGTGACTGGGCTCTCAACGGGGAACGGTCTTCCCAACGTGGTCGTCACTGGCGTAGCCATGACGACCGCGTTGGCGACCGACGCAGATACGACGTGGAAGAAGCTGCTGGCGGGTGAAAGCGGCATCCGGACACTCGAAGACGATTTCATCGAGATGTACGACCTGCCGGTACGCATCGGCGGCCATCTGCTCGAGGACTTCGACAGCGAGCTGAACCGGGTCGAACTGCGTCGCCTGTCCTATCTGCAGAAGATGTCGACGGTCATCGGCCGTCGGGTATGGGAGAACGCAGGCTCCCCCGAAGTCGACCCCAAGCGTCTGATGGTCTCCATCGGCACCGGTCTGGGATCGGCCGAGGAACTCGTCTTCGCCTACGACGGCATGCGGGCCAAGGGCCTGCGGGCGGTCTCACCGTTGGTGGTGCAGATGTACATGCCCAACGGCGCGGCCGCTGCCGTCGGACTCGAACGCAAGGCCAAAGCCGGTGTCAGCACCGTCATCTCAGCCTGCGCATCGGGTTCGGAGGGCATCGCCAACGCCTGGCGCAACATCGTGCTCGGCGAGGCCGACATCGCCATCTGCGGTGGTGTCGAGACGAAGATCGAAGCGGTGCCGATCGCAGGCTTCGCCCAGATGCGCATCGTGCTCTCCAACACCAACGATGACCCGGCCGGCGCCTGCCGGCCGTTCGACCGGGACCGCAACGGTTTCGTGTTCGGCGAGGGCGGCGCGATGATGGTCATCGAGACCGAAGAGCACGCCAAGGCGCGCGGTGCCAACATCCTGGCCCGCATCATGGGTGCCAGCGTCACCTCCGACGGGTTCCACATCGTGGCGCCGGACCCCAACGGCGAGCAGGCCGGCTACGCGATGTCGCGGTCCATCCAGCTCGCCGGCCTGCAGCCCAGCGATATCGACCACATCAACGCCCACGCGACCGGCACCAGTGTCGGTGACGTCGCCGAGGGCGTGGCGATCAACAACGCGATGAAGGGCCACAAGCCCGCGGTGTACGCGCCGAAGTCGGCGCTGGGTCACTCCGTGGGCGCTGTCGGCGCAGTGGAGTCCATTCTCACAGTGTTCGCCTTGCGCGACGGGATCATCCCCCCGACGCTTAACCTTAAGAATCTGGATCCCGAGATCGACCTGGACGTGGTGGCTGGCGAGCCCCGTACCGGTGACTACAAGTACGCGATCAACAACTCGTTCGGATTCGGTGGGCACAATGTGGCGCTCACCTTCGGAAAGTACTGACAGAAGTACCGAAGGCGCCGGTCACCATTCCGACGCGTAATGAGGAGGACTGGATGACCACTATGGCTCCCGAGGCAGCAGCTGAGTCGCTCGACCCGCGCGACCCACTGCTCCGGTTGAAGATGTTCTTCGACGACGGCAGCGTGTCCGTGCTGCACGAGCGTGACAAGTCCGGTGTGCTGGCCGCCTCCGGCACCGTCAACGGCGTGAAGACCGTCGCGTTCTGCACCGACGGCACCGTCATGGGTGGCGCGATGGGCGTCGAGGGTTGCGCGCACATCGTCAACGCCTATGACGTCGCCATCGAGGAGCAGAGCCCGATCGTCGGCATCTGGCACTCCGGTGGCGCGCGCCTGGCCGAGGGCGTCAAGGCCCTGCACGCGGTCGGACTGGTCTTCGAGGCCATGATCCGTGCCTCCGGGTATGTCCCGCAGATCTCGATCGTCGTCGGCTTCGCCGCCGGTGGCGCCGCCTACGGCCCCGCGCTGACCGATGTCATCGTGATGGCGCCGGACAGCAAGGTCTTCGTCACCGGGCCCGATGTGGTGCGCAGCGTGACCGGCGAGGACGTCGACATGGTGTCCCTCGGCGGCCCGGAAGCCCACCACAAGAAGTCCGGTGTCTGCCATATCGTCGCCGATGGCGAGCTCGACGCCTACGAGCGCGGCCGCCGCCTCGTCGGGCTGTTCTGCCAGCAGGGTCACTTCGACCGCAGCAAGGCCGAGGCCGGCGACACCGACCTCAAGGCCCTGATGCCCGAGTCCGCGCGCCGCGCCTACGACGTGCACCCGATCGTCGAGGCACTGCTGGACAAGGACACCCACTTCGAGGAGTTCCAGTCCCGCTGGGCGCCGTCCATCGTGGTCGGCCTGGGCCGGCTGGCCGGTCGCACCGTCGGCGTCATCGCCAACAACCCGCTGCGCCTCGGCGGCTGCCTGAACTCCGAGAGCGCCGAGAAGTCGGCGCGCTTCGTGCGCCTGTGCGACGCGTTCGGCATCCCGCTGGTCGTCGTCGTCGACGTCCCGGGCTACCTGCCCGGTGTGGACCAGGAGTGGGGCGGCGTGGTGCGCCGCGGCGCGAAGCTGCTGCACGCGTTCGGTGAGGCCACCGTTCCGCGCGTCACGCTGGTCACCCGCAAGATCTACGGCGGTGCCTACATCGCGATGAACTCGCGGTCACTCGGTGCCACCAAGGTCTTCGCCTGGCCGGACGCCGAGGTCGCCGTCATGGGCGCCAAGGCCGCGGTCGGCATCCTGCACAAGCGCAAGTTGGCCGCCGCCGCCGACGACGAGCGCGAGGCCCTGCACGAGGAGCTGGCCGCCGAGCACGAGCGGATCGCCGGTGGCGTGGACAGCGCCATCGAGATCGGCGTGGTGGACGCGAAGATCGATCCCGCCCACACCCGCAGCGTGATCACCCAGGCGCTGGCCGAGGCGCCCGCACGACGCGGCCGCCACAAGAACATCCCGCTGTAACCCGTATTTCCCGCGAAACTGTATTCCAGAAGGCCCTCACTCGTCATTCGCCTTCTGGAATACAGTTTCGGCGTTTCAGACGTGCCTAGCCCGCGGCGGCCCGGTAGGCCGACGGTGTCACACCGACCCGCTGTTTGAACGTCGTCGCGAAATGGCTCGGCGTTGAGAAGCCGACGCTCATGCTGATCTCGGTGATCGACGCGACGCTGGCCGAAAGCAGCGTCTTGGCCCGGTTGATGCGGCGTTCGATCAGGTACTGGTGCGGTGTGGTGCCGAAGGCAGCCGCGAATGCGCGGATGAAGTCGGCGGGAGCCATTTCCGCGAAGTCGGCCATCGACGCCAGGGTGATGTCGGCGTCAAGACTTGTCTCCAGATGCTCGACCAACGCATTTTTTGTCGAGGCATCCAGATCTCGCGGCGATCGGGCGCAGGCGCCTTCTGCGGTGTAGCTGTCGACGATGTGCAGCCGGACAGTCTCGGCGATGCTGTCCCGCATCAGGCGCGACATCGCATCGTGACGATCGGCCAACCCGGCGAGCCTGTCGGTCAATCGGTGCAGGAACGGGTCGAGCTGCCCTATTCGAGGCGTCAACTGCCTGCTCGGCAAAGCTGTTGCGGGAAGAGCAATTTCACAAAATCCCACGGTATCGCCAGTGGCCAGTGCCGCGTATCGGTGGTCAGCCGGTATCACCCATACGTCGCCGACGCGCGGCAGAATCCGCCCGGTCGGGCCGGAGGTGAACTCACTCTCCATCGATTTCAGCCGGCCGTCACGATGCACGACCAGCACATGGTGTCCCTCGGAAAAGCACCAGTCGGTGGGCGTCGCTATGCGTTCGGATACAAAGGAAAAGTTCATGCCCTGGGCCGCGAGACCACGGCGGGCGAGCACCGTTCGCGGCGTCCTGGGTCGTTCCCCCTGCCAAACCCGCATGAACTCTCCCCCGGTGGATGTTTTCCGCAACCACCATAGTTTTTTCGAAGGCGTCCGGCACCTCCACGGCCTTAGCCTCGGGCAAACAATTCAGGAGGGTCGATGACAAGTCCGGGCCGCACCATCGCGGGTAAGAATGTGCTGATCGCCGGCGGTGCGAAGAATCTGGGGGGCCTGATCTCCCGTGACCTGGCCGAGCAGGGCGCCACGGCGGTTGCCGTGCATTACAACAGCGAGGGCAGCAGAGCAGCCGCCCACGAGACCGCCGCTGCTGTGCGGGCCCTTGGCGCGGAGGCGTTTCTGCTCCAGGGCGACCTGACCACCGCGGCAGCGGTCACCCAGTTGTGGACCGATGCCAAAGGCGCGATGGGCAGCGTTGATATCGCCATCAACACCACCGGCATGGTGATCAAGAAGCCGTTCGGGGATATCGCCGAGGACGATTTCGATAAGATCTTCGCCATCAACGCCAAGACGGCGTTCTTCTTCATGCAGGAGGCTGGCAAACACTTGGCGGACGGCGGGAAGCTCACGACCGTTGTTACATCCCTGCTCGGCGCCTTCACCGGCCTGTATTCCATCTACGCCGGATCAAAGGCCCCCGTGGAGCACTTCACACGGGCAGCGTCCAAGGAATTCGGCCCACGCGGTATCTCAGTGACAGCCATTGCGCCGGGTCCGATGGAGACACCGTTCTTCTACGGTCAGGAAAGCACAGAGTCGGCCGAGTACAACCAGAATGCTGCCGACCTGTCGAAGTTCACCTCGACGGGTCTGACCGATCCGGCCGATATCGTTCCGCTAGTACGCTTCCTGGTCGGCGAGGGCTGGTGGATCACCGGCCAGACCATTCTGGCCAATGGCGGCTATACGACCAAGTAGCGCTCAGACGAATTCCGCGGCCGCGGCTTCGGCACGCCCGCGGTCGTCGGCCACCAGGCCGATCCGGGTGCGGCGGTCCAGGATGTCCTCGGCGCTCAACGCGCCTTCATGGGTCACCGCGTACTCGAATTCGGCGCGGATGACATCGATTCCCTCGGCGACCGGCTCGGTGGGCCGGTCGCAGGTGGCCCGGGCGATGACGTTGGGGGCCTCGGCGCCGTAGCGCGCCACCAGTGAGGACGGCATGTCCGACGGCGCCCGGGGGGTGGCGACCGGATTGGCGGGCGCACCCACCAACGGCAGGTTGCGGGTGCGGCATTCGGTGGCGGCCAGCCCGCGCAGCGCCACCGCGCGGTCCACCACGTCCTCGGCCATGTAGCGGTATTCGGTGAGCTTGCCGCCGATCACGCTGATCACGCCGTGGGGTGATTCGGTCACCGCGTGCTCACGGGACACGTCGGCGGTGTGCCCGCCGGATTCGATGAGCGGCCGCAGCCCGGCGTAGGACCCACGGACATCGGCCTGCGTCAGCGCGGTGTCCAGTGCGGTGTTCACGGTGTCGAGCAGGAAGGACACCTCGGCCTGCGTCGGTTGCGGCACATCGGGAATCGGCCCGGGTGCGTCCTCGTCGGTCAGGCCCAGGTACACCCGGCCCAACTGCTCGGGCATCGCGAAGACGAACCGGTTGAGCTCCCCCGGTATCGGGATGGTCAGTGCCGCAGTGGGATTGCCGAAGGTGGCCGCGTCGAAGACCAGGTGGGTGCCACGGCTGGGCCGCAGCCGGATCGACGGGTCCACCTCCCCCGCCCACACACCGGAGGCGTTGATCACCGCGCGGGCGCGCACGTCCACCGATTCACCGGTGAGCTCGTCGACCAGGCGAACCGAATCACCCTGGGCGCCATGGGCGGAAACCCGGGTCAACACCGTGGCTCCGTGTTGGGCGGCGGTGCGGGCCACCGCGGTGACCAACCGGGCGTCATCGATCAGCTGACCGTCGTAGGCCAGGAAGGCGCCGTCGAGTCCGTCACGGCGCACCGTCGGCGCCAGCTCCACCGCGCGGGCGGCATCGACCCGGCGTGACCGCGGGAGCGTCTTGACCGAGGTCCCCGCCAATCGGCGTAGCCCGTCGCCGGCCACGAACCCGACCCGGACCAGAGCGCGGGAGGCCCGGTTCATACCGGGTAGCAACGGAACCAGCTGCGGCATGGCGGATACCAGGTGAGGTGCGTTGCGGGTCATCAGGATTCCGCGTTCGATGGCGCTGCGGCGGGCGATGCCGACATTGCCGGTGGCCAGGTAGCGCAGCCCGCCGTGCACGAGTTTGGAACTCCAGCGGCTGGTGCCGAACGCCAGATCGTGTTTCTCCACCAGGACTACCCGCAGCCCGCGGGTCGCTGCGTCGAGGGCGATGCCGGTGCCGGTGATCCCGCCGCCGATGACCAGGACATCGACGGGCCCGCCGTCTGCGAGGGCAGTGAGTTCGGTGCTGCGGCGCTCGCGGTTGAGGGCGCTGTCCTCGATGGGTGCAGGGTTCATGGCTGCAGGTATCCGTTCAGGGCGTGGGCGAGTTCGGCGGCCAGATCGGCGGCGCCCAGGATGGGCTCGACCATCTGCGCGGACTGCACGGTCGACTGGGTGATGAGCAGGCACATCGCGGCCAGCCGGCGTGGATCGCCGGCACGCACGCTGCCGTGCTCCTGGGCCAGTTCGATCTGACCGGCGGTGGCATCGATGAGGATCTGTTGGCTGGTGCCCAGCCGTTCGGCGATGTAGACCATCGCCAGTTCGGGGGCGCTGTGCAGCACCGACATCACGATCTCGTCGTGCTGCAGGCGTTCGGCGACCGCGACGATGCGGGCGACCAGCGCCTCCCGGCCGACCTCGCGGTCACCGGCGTCGTCGAGTACGCGGGTCACCCTGGAGGTGAGCAGGGCGGCCAGGATCGATGGCGTGTCCGGCCAGCGCCGGTAGACCGTCGGGCGGCTGACGCCGGCGCGACGGGCGATCTCGGCCAGAGTGACCCGGTCGATGCCGTAGGCGAGCACGCAGGCAGCGGCGGCATCGAGGATCCGATCGCCGAGCGACTCATCGTTACTGATTGACATGATATGTAATACTGTAACGCATGACGCCCGTTGATGCCGCCCTGCAACCCCCGATGAAGTGGAATGCCTGGGGAGACCCGCGGGCCGCCAAGCCACTCTCCGACGGCATCAAGGCGCTCCTGCAGCAGGCGCTGGGTATCGACGGCCCGGCCACCCCCGAACTGGCGATCACCGAGGTCCGGGTGCGCCCCTCGGCACTGACCGACGCGGACCGCGCAGCGCTGGAAGCCGTTGTCGGAGACCAGTTCTGCCGCACCGACGACACCAGCAGGCTGCTGCGGGCCGGTGGCAAGTCCACCCCGGACCTGTTGCGCCGCAAGGATACCGGTGTGCAGGATGCTCCGGATGCGGTGCTGCTTCCCGGCGGGGAGGATGACATCGTCGAACTGCTGCGCGTCTGTTCCGAGCGCCGGATCGCCGTCGTCCCGTTCGGCGGCGGCACCACCGTGGTCGGCGGCGTCGACCCCGAACGTGGCGGATTCGCCTCGGTCATCTCGCTGGACCTGCGACGGTTGGACGCACTGCACAGCCTCGACGCGGAATCCGGCGAGGCCGAACTCGGCGCCGGCGTCACCGGCCCCCGCGCCGAGGAACTGCTCGGCGCACAAGGCTTCTCACTCGGGCATTTCCCGCAGAGTTTCCAGTTCGCCACCATCGGCGGGTTCGCCGCCACCCGGTCCTCGGGACAGGATTCCGCCGGCTACGGCAGATTCGACGACATGGTCCGCGGGCTGCGCGTGGTGACACCGGCCGGCGTGCTCGACCTGGGCCGCGCGCCGGCCTCGGCGGCCGGCCCCGATCTGCGCCAGCTCATCGTCGGCTCCGAGGGCGTGTTCGGCATCATCACCAGGGTGCGGGTCCGGGTGCACCCGGTGTCCGAGTCCACCCGCTACGAGGCCTGGTCGTTCCCCGATTTCGCCACCGGCGCAGCCGCTTTGCGTGCCGTCATCCAGACCGGCACCGGCCCGACGGTGCTCCGGCTCTCCGACGAGGCCGAAACCGGCGTCAACCTGGCGACCACCGAGAGCATCGGCGAGCAGACCATCACCGGCGGCTGCCTGGCTATCACCGTGTTCGAGGGGACCGCGGCCCACACCGAGAGCCGCCACGCCGAGACCGCCGCGCTGCTGCGGGCCAACGGCGCCACCTCCCTGGGTGAAGCACCGGCCAAGGGGTGGGAACACGGCCGCTTCGGCGCTCCGTACCTGCGGGATTCGCTGCTGGCGGCCGGCGCACTGTGCGAAACCCTGGAAACCGCGACCAACTGGTCCAACATCCCCGCGCTCAAGGCCGCCGTCACCGCGGCGTTGTCCGAGTCACTCGGGCAGGCACTGGTGATGTGCCATATTTCGCATGTGTACCCCACCGGAGCGTCGCTGTACTTCACCGTCGTCGCCGCCCAGCAGGGTGACCCGATCGAGCAGTGGCGCCGCGCCAAGGCCGCCGCCTCGGACGCCATGGTGCGCACCGGGGCCACCATCACCCACCACCACGCCGTCGGCGCCGATCACCGGCCGTGGATGCAGGCCGAGATCGGCGATCTCGGCGTGGAGATCCTGCGATCGGTCAAGTCGACCCTGGATCCGGCCGGGATCCTCAACCCCGGCAAGCTGATTCCGTGATCAACCGGGTCACCGTCCTGACCAACCCGGCGTCGGGGCACGGCAGCGCACCGCACGCCGCGGAGCGGGCCATCACACAGCTGCACCGGCGTGGCGTCGATGTGGTGGCCATCGCGGGCCGTGACTCCGCACATGCGCGCCAGCTCGTCGAGGGCGCGCTGGAACGCGGTATGGACGCGCTCGTCGTCGTCGGCGGTGACGGCATCATCTCGCTGGCGTTGCAGGTGCTCGCCCAGACCGAGATCCCGCTGGGCATCGTCCCGGCGGGCACCGGCAACGACCACGCCCGCGAGTTCGGTATCCCGGCAAAGGATCCCGCGGCCGCCGCCGACGTGATCGCCGATGGCAACATCAGCGAGATCGACCTGGGCCGAATCTCCGGTGCCGACGGCACCGACCGCTGGTTCGGCACCGTGATGGCCGCCGGGTTCGATTCGCTGGTCACCGACCGCACCAACCGGATGACCTGGCCGCACGGCCGGATGCGCTACAACCTGGCCATGGTGGCCGAGATCTCGAAGCTGCGGCTGCTGCCGTTCCGGCTGTCATTCGACGGTGGTGAGGAACTCGTCACCGAGCTCACCCTGGCCGCGTTCGGCAACACCAGGAGCTACGGCGGGGGCATGAAGATCTGTCCGGGCGCGGACCCGCGGGACGGCCTGCTCGACGCGACGATGGTGGCCTCGGCGTCACGGACCAGGCTGATCCGGCTGTTCCCCACCGTGTTCAAGGGCACCCATGTCGATCTCGACGAGGTGCGCACGGCGCGGGCGACGACGATCACCGTCGACTGCCCGGGCATCAACGCCTATGCCGACGGCGAGTACGTGTGCCCGCTGCCCGTCACCGTGACCGCGGTACCGGGCGCGCTGAAGATCCTCACGCCCTAGCATCGAGCCGTGGACTGGGAGTTCGACGGTGCGGTGTTCCAGTTGGCTCAGAAAGGCACCGCCCGGCACCCTATTTCTTCATTTCTTCGTCGAGACGCCGCCCGAGGTCGACGATTTCCTGCGCGCGCACCTCGGTGAGCTGACTTACGGGTGGGGCGTCATCCCGGCCCGGGTGGGCATCGGTGCCACCGAGGTGACGACATCGCTGATCCCGAAAGACGATGTGTACCTGGTGCCGCTGAAGGTGGCGCTGCGCCGGCCCGAAGGTATCGACGACGGCGACACCGTGCGGGTGCGGCTGAGCGTCGGGGGTTAGCCGACGCCCCTGTTCAGCCAGGTGACCTCGCCGGTGTCGCCACCGCCGCGGTAGGGCTCCAGCGATTCGTCCCAGGCCGTGCCGAGCACCGAGTCCAGATCGGCGGCCAGCGCGTCGGCGCCGGAGGCCATCAGGGAACGCAGCCGCTGCTCGCCGACCATCACGTCCCCGTTGGCGCTCATCGCGCCGCTCCACAGACCGAGTTGCGGGGTGTGGCACCAGCGGTGTCCGTCCACGCCCTCACTGGGATCCTCGGTCACCTCGAAGCGCAGCACCGACCACGACCGCAAGGCGTTGGCCAACTGCGCGCCGGTACCCACCGGGCCCACCCAGTTGGTGACGGCTCGCAGCTGTCCGGGCATGGCGGGTTGGGGCGTCCACTTGAGGTTCGCCCGCGCCGACAGGGTCGACGAAAGAGCCCACTCGACATGTGGGCATACCGCCGCGGGCGAGGCGTGAACGTAGACCACGCCAGTTGTCGCCTCGGCGAACTGGTTCGACGCACGCATACATCTGCTCCTTCGGCTCCACTAGGGACGTCTTCCCCAACGACCTGGCGTTACCGAACTGTGCAGCTGTTTCGCGCGTGTCTATTGTGCCCCGTGGGACGCGTGTTGCGCTAGTGTGCGCCGAATTCTCTCAGGACTCCATCAGAGATGGCCGGCCACAGCGGATACGTCCACTCCCCGAAGTCCCGGTCGGTGAGTACCACAAAGGCCAGCTCAGCGGCAGGATCCACCCACAGGAACGTGCCGGACTGGCCGAAGTGGCCGTAGGTCCGGGCCGAGTTGGACGTCCCGGTCCAGTGCGGCGATTTCTCAGCCCGGATCTCGAACCCCAGCCCCCAGTCGTTCGGGCGCTGCGATCCGAACCCCGGCAGCACCCCGTTCAGACCGGGAAACTGCACGGTCGTCGCCTCGGTGTGCAGCTGGGGCGTCACCAGCGCCGGGCGCAGCAGATCCGCGGCGAAACGCGCCAGATCCTCGACCGAGGACTCGCCGCCATAGCCGGCTGCCGCCGCGCCGCCGGCCAGCGTCGACGCCGCCATCCCGAGCGGTTCGAACACGGCCTCCCGCAGGTAGTGGCCGAACTCGATTTCGGCCGCACTCTGCAGCGCTTCGGCCAGCAGAGTGAAGCCGTAGTTGGAGTAGATGCGCCGGGTCCCTGGAGCGGCGAGCACCTGATCGGTGTGCATCGACACCCCCGACGCGTGCGCCAGCAGGTGACGCACCGTCGCACCGGGCGGGCCTGCGGGTGTGTCCAGTTCGAAGGCGCCCTCCTCCACCGCGACCTGTGCGGCGCGGGCAACGAGCGGCTTGGTGACCGAAGCCAGCCGGAACGGGCGGGCGGTGTCACCATGGGTCGCGAGGACACCGGAGGGTGCGATGACCGCGGCGGCGGCGGCCGGGACCGGCCAGTCGGCCAGGACGTCGAGTGCGCTCATAGGCGCCCGAGCCTACTTGCGTGGGCTTATGCCCGAAACTGGACACCTGTCTGACAGATCTCGGATGCGCGTATTAGGTTATAGGCATGAGTCAGTGAGCCCCGCGACTCCTGTAGTACGTTTACTCACGAGCAACTCAAACTACTGATAGTAAACATGCGGGCGGCGCGGCAGCACGCCCGGCGGCATCCCTCCATACGAAAGGTTCAGCTAGGCATGAGTCAGACGGTGCGCGGCGTCATCTCCCGGTCCAAAGGTCAGCCCGTCGAATTGGTCGACATCGTCATCCCCGATCCGGGTCCCGGCGAGGTCGTCGTGGCGATCCAGGCCTGCGGTGTCTGTCATACCGATCTGACCTACCGCGAGGGCGGCATCAACGACGAGTACCCGTTCCTGCTCGGGCACGAGGCCGCCGGCATCGTGGAGACCATCGGCGAGGGTGTCACCCACGTCGAGGTCGGCGACTTCGTCATCCTGAACTGGCGCGCGGTGTGCGGTGAGTGCCGGGCCTGCAAGCGCGGCCGCCCGCACCTGTGCTTCGACACCTTCAACGCCACCCAGAAGATGACGCTGACCGACGGCACCGAGCTGTCCCCCGCGCTGGGCATCGGCGCCTTCGCCGACAAGACCCTGGTGCACGAGGGCCAGTGCACCAAGGTCGACCCGTCCGCGGACCCGGCGGTGGCCGGCCTGTTGGGCTGCGGTGTGATGGCCGGCCTGGGCGCGGCGGTCAACACCGGAAACATCAACCGCGATGACACCGTCGCGGTGATCGGCTGCGGTGGCGTCGGGGACGCCGCCATCGCCGGTGCCGCCCTGGTCGGCGCGCGGCGCATCATCGCCGTCGACGTCGACGACCGCAAACTGCAGGTGGCCCGCGAATTCGGCGCGACCCACACCATCAACGCCAAAGACCTCGACCCGATCGAGACCATTCAGGACCTCACCGACGGATTCGGCGCGGACGTGGTGATCGACGCGGTCGGGCGCCCCGAGACCTGGAAGCAGGCGTTCTACGCCCGCGACCTGGCAGGCACCGTGGTCCTGGTCGGGGTGCCGACCCCGGACATGAAGCTGGAGATGCCGCTGGTCGACTTCTTCTCCCGAGGCGGCTCGCTGAAGTCCTCCTGGTACGGCGACTGCCTGCCCGAGCGCGACTTCCCCACCCTGATCAGCCTTTACCTGCAGGGCCGGCTGCCGCTGGAGAAGTTCGTCTCCGAACGCATCGCTCTGGACCAGGTCGAGGAGGCGTTCCACAAGATGCACGCCGGCGAGGTACTGCGATCGGTCGTGGTGCTCTGATGGGCAACGTGCAGCGCGTGGTCACCAGCGGCACCTTCGAACTCGACGGCGGCAGCTGGGACGTCGACAACAACATCTGGCTGGTCGGCGACGACAAGGATGTCATCGTCTTCGACGCCGCCCACACCTCGGCCCCCATCATCGAGGCGGTCGCGGGACGCAATGTCGTCGCGGTCATCTGCACCCACGGGCACAACGACCACATCACCGTCGCCCCCGAACTCGCCACCGCCCTCGACGCCCCGGTCTTCCTGCACCCGGCCGACGAGATGCTCTGGCGCGTCGTGCACCCCGAAGCCGAATTCCGCAGCGTCGAGGACGGTCTGGTCCTCACCGCCGGCGGTATCGAACTGCACGCCCTGCACACTCCCGGACACTCGCCGGGCTCGGTCTGCTGGTCGATCCCCGAACTGAACGCGGTCGTCTCCGGGGACACCCTGTTCCAGGGCGGGCCCGGAGCCACCGGGCGCTCCTACTCGGACTTCCCGACCATCCTGGACTCCATCTCCACCAAGCTGGGCACCCTGCCCGCAGAGACCATCGTCTACACCGGCCACGGCGACACCACCACCATCGGCGGCGAGATCGTGCACTACGACGAATGGGTGGCGCGCGGCCACTGAGCAATGCACACCGTTGACGCCGTCGCGACGATCCTGCTGTTCGTCGTGCTGCTCGGCTGGGTGGGCCTGGCGGTGTACGCCGGCGCCATGAGCGTCATGCTCAGCGACAGCGGGGCACCCGGCATCGCGATGGTAGGCGTGGCCCTGGCCGTCGTCGGTATACCGGCCTCGGCGGTCGCCGTCTATGTGGTGGCCGTCGTATCCGCCTGGCGGGCAGACGGTTACACGTTCTACTACCCGCTGGTCGCGTTCGCCGCGGGCACGGCACTGGGCGCGTCGGTGGCCGCTGTGGCCTTCGGGTTGGTGCGGCTGGGGCTGCGACTGCACGGCACCGACGCCGACAGCAGTCCGGAGGCGGTGCCCGCACCGGCGGTCTACACCTTCGACACAGTGCACGAAGTCCGCGACGGCGGTCTCGTCATCGAACTCGGCATCGAACGCTCCAGCGGCCGCCGGTATCTGAGAACCCCGATGCCGCAGCGCGACGGTGAGTATCGCGAATACCACGGCATCGACGTCGCGATGTACGACCTGTTCTCCGATGACCCCGAGGCGGCGCTCGCCTTCGCCGCACAGTGCCGCGCCGGGCGGCACGAGGATCGTTGGCTGCCACCGCCCGGGGCGCCGGCGGCCGCGCCCCCGTCCCCCGATCGCAAGCATCTGGCCAGGAAACGGGCCGTCCTGCTGACCGACCATCCCGCCGACGCCTCGGGTGTCGCCGCCCGCGGCCTGCCGGTGGGCACCCCGTTCGTGGTCATCGTCGGCAACCGCGTCGACGCGGACGGCAACCTCGCGGTCCGGCTGCCGGGCGAGGGCTCCGACATCGTTTCCGTCGACGCCCGTCTGTTGGGCGTGCACTGAGGCCGCCGGGTACTAGGCTCTGCCCCATGTCGGGGCGGCGGCTGCTCACCATGGTCATGTGCCTGGCCATGATGATCGCCGCTGTCGCGTGCGCGACTCCGCTACCGGACCACCCGGAGCCGGCACCGGCGAGGACCACGGCCGCACCCGCACCGGAGATCCCGGATCTCGGGGTCTCCGGGACCTCCCTGACCCTGGACGGTCAACCCTGGTGGCCGATCGGTATCAACGCCTACCAGCTGGCCACCGACTGGGCGGTGAACGCCGGGTGCGGCGCTCAGGTGGACCTCGACACGTATTTCAATCAGCTGCAACCACATTCGCTGACCCGGTTCAACGCGTTCTCCAGCCTCGCGGTGAACAAGCACACCGGGCAACTCGACTTCAGCGCCCTGGACGCCGTGGTCCGCGCCGCCGAACGCCACGGCCAATTGCTCATCGCGGTGCTCTCCAGCAACGAAGGCAGCTGCGAAGGAGACTCCTTCAAGGACTACCAGTGGTACGCCGGTGGCTGGCACACCGAGATCGCACCCGGCCTGCCGATGTCCTTCCAGGCCTGGATGGACACCGCTGTGCAGCGCTGGGCCGGCTCACCGGCGCTGGCCGGCTGGACGGCCGTCGGTGAACCCGAACCGTCGGACTGCCGCGATCCTCAGTGCGACTGGACCCGGCGCTACTGTCACCCCGACTCGGCGAAGGTACTGCGCGCGTTCTACGACGCCACCGGCGCCCGAATCCGCGAACTCGACCCCGGCACACCGATTTTCAGTGGTCACGCCGGCGGCGGTCAGTGCGGCTCGGCCGGCGAGGCCTTCGAATACGTGAACGCCTCACCCGGGGTCGACGTGCTGGAGTACCACTTCTACCACGGCATCGACTACCTGCCGGGGAACGTGTTCGACGGGCTCGCGCGGCGCGCGCAGCAGGCCCAGAAACTGAACAAGCCACTGCTGATCACCGAGATCGGGATGGAGGCCGGATCCTGCGGATCGCTGGACGAGCGGGAACGGGTGCTGCGCGACGCCTTCACCGAAATGCGCAGGCAGGGCACGGCGGGTGCGATGTTCTGGGCCTTCGTCCCGGACCCGCGTCCCCGGGAATGCACGCTGGACATCGGGCCCACCGACCCGCTGATGAGGCTCGTCGGCACCGCGCCGAACTGACGGCTTTGCGATCACGCTGAGCCAGTACCTACCCGCGGCCCGGCGCTGCGCCGATAGTCAACAGCCATGACGACATCGAGCGGACGCACCGCCGCGATCATCGGCGCCGGGCAGACCGGCGTGACGGCGGCACTGGGATTGCTGGACAACGGGTTTGATGTCACCATCTACAGCGAACGTGACCAGGCCGCCCTGCGTGACGACGTGCCGGCGACCGGCACCGCGCTGATCTTCGGCGAGGCGCAGCGCGCCGAAGAGAGCCTCGGGCTCAACACCTATCTCGCCACGGCGCCGCTGTCCACCGGGCAGAGCGTGCGGGTACTCGACGGTGCCACCGAGGCGATCGCCTTCGACGGCTGGTTCGACGGAGCCCGCGGTGTCGCGGTGGACACCCGACTGAAGGCCGACGACCGGCTGAGCCTGTTCCAGCAGCGCGGCGGACATTTCGTGGCGGAGGCGGTGGACCCGGCACGCCTCGACGCGATCGCCGCCAAGGCCGATCTGACGCTGGTGGCCACCGGCCGCGGCGGGCTGTCCGCGCTGTTCCCCGTCGACACCGCCCGCACCGTGTACGACAAGCCGCAGCGCAGCCTGCTGGCCTTCTCGGTCACCGGGCTCGGCCACGGGACCGACGTGTTCGCCCATCGCAGCACCGCGGGCGGGCAACACCACGCCTTCACCGTGGTGGCCGGCCAGGGCGAAACCTTCTGGGGCCCTTACCTGCACAAGGACGCCGGCCCGAGCTGGGCGTTCCTGGGGTGGGCCCACCCGGGCAGCGACTTCGCGCGCCGATTCTCCACCGTAACCGACGCAACGACCGCCCTGGAGATCGCGACCGGACTGCACCGCGACTACATCGACTGGGACCTACCCGAGGTCAGCAGGCTCCAGGTCATCGAGGAGGACCCGCATTCCTGGCTCACCGGGGCCGTCACCCAGGTGGTGCGGCACGGGGTCGGGCACACCGCCGGAGGGCACCCCGTCGCCGCGCTGGGCGACACCGCAATCTCCTACGATCCGATCGCCGGTCAAGGCGCCCAGGGTGGGCTGATCCACGCCGCCGCGCTGGTGCGCACGGCCGCCGCACACGACGGACCGTTCGACACGGCCTGGCTGACGGCGGCGTTCGAGGACTTCTACGACCGGCGCGGTCGCGCCGCCCAGCGGGTGACCCAGCTGTTCCTGGCCGATCCGGACTTCGCCGAATACGGCAACCTGTACTTCGCCGCCGCCAGCGGCAGCCCGCGGTTCGCGGGCAAGCTGTTCGGGCTGCTCGACGATCCGCGCCCGTTCGAGGCGGTGACCTCGGTGGAAGCCGCCAAGGCCCTGATCACCGAGTTCGCCGGCGAACCGGCCGATGAGGTGCTGGCCCGGTTCGAGCCGGCAGGACGCTTCGAGCGGTCCCGGCTGCTCTCACCCGCCGCCTAGCAGCCTGCGCTTCTCGGCGTCGAACTCGGCGTCGGTCAGCGCACCGCAATCACGCAGGGCGGCCAGCGTTTTCAGCTGCTCGATGCGGATACCGTCCTCGGTCGGGATGTACGCGGACGCCGGCTGGTAGGACACGGCCGGTGGGTCGCCGAGATGGAAGGTCGGCGGCGGCGGTCCGGTGGGCACCTGGCGCGGCGCGCGGCGCACCTTGGCAGCCCAGATCCTCGCGATGATCAGGTCGACGACGGCGAGCCCGAACACCGCCGCGCACCACCAGGGCAGGGCGCCCCAATGGCTGCCGTGACCGAAGGCGAGGCGCGGGCTGAGATAGGCGCCGACGTTGCCGTCCGTACGGATCCGATACCTGCCGTCCTCGGCGACCTGGGCCACCCACACCCGGACCCGGGCATCGTTGTTCACCGTGGTTGTGCCGCCGATGCTTTCGGTGATCACCGGCTCGGGAACACCGGCCGGCGGGTCGATGCCCATCTGCAGATCCGGTATCGGCAGGCCACCACCGCTGGTGCTGCCGATGATCTGGGTGTGAAAGCTGATGATCACCTCACCGGCGGGCAGCTGCAGCTGCTCGGCACCGGGGATCGGCACCTCGCCGTAGGCGTTGTACTTGTCGAAGACGAACGCGTTGAGAATCAGCGACGCCACGAACCCGATCCCGGCCACCACCATGGTCACCACCGCCAGGATGGTGAGCAGGCGCGGCACAGTAGCTGGACTCATGGCTGGAAGTCTGGCACGACGGCCGCTTCGACGGCGCGTACCGCGAGACGGGACTACCCTCACGGCATGCCCGAATCAAGCGTGGTGGTGCGTCCGGTGCCGGTGGGCAGCGGCGACTACAGCGCGAGTTCGCGGCTGCAGGCCGCCGGGCTGAAGCAGGCGATCGCGCTGTTCGAGCAGGCCGCGGGGGCGGTGCCCATCCCACCGGCGCCGTTGCCGATCGTGATCGCCGACTACGGCGCCGCCAACGGCCACAATTCGCTGCTGCCGATCAACGCGGCGATCTCGGTGCTGCGGAAACGGACCCGGGCCGATCAGTCGGTGCTGGTCACGCACACCGATGTGCCGGAGAACGATTTCAGCGCGCTGTTCAACACCCTGCGGGAGGATCCCGACAGCTATCTGCGCCATGACCAGGCCGCGTTCTCCTCGGCCGTCGGGCGGTCGTTCTACACCCAGATCGTGCCGTCCAACACGGTGAGTCTGGGCTGGTCCGCGTGGTCGGTGCTGTGGCTGAGCCGGCTGCCGGCGCCGGTCACCGACCACATCCACGCCGCCTACAGCGCCGACGAGACGATCCGGTCCGCCCATGAACGGCAGGCCGCCCGCGACTGGCACGAGTTCGTCGCCTACCGGGGTCGCGAGCTGTGTCCCGGCGGGCGTGCGGTGGTCATGACGATGGCCGTCGGCGAGAACGGCGAATTCGGCTACCGTCCGCTGTTCGCGGCGCTGATGGCCGAACTCGCCGAACTGGTCCAGCGCGCGGTAATCACCGCCGACGAACTGACCAGGATGTGCATCCCGATCTGCGGGCGCCGGGCCGCCGACTTCACCACCCCGTTTGCCCCATCCGGGCGCCTGGAGCAGCTCACCATCGAGCACCTGGAGGTGTTCGATGCCGAGGACCGGTTCTGGCGGCAATACCAGAAGGACAAGGACGCAACGGCTTTCGGGGCGCAGTGGAGTTCGTTCCTGCGCGCCGCGGTGTTCCAGACGCTGGCAGGTTCCCTCGATGACGGCGACGACGCCATGGTCAAGGGCGCGGCAGATCGGCGTGCGCGCTTCTGCGATGCGCTCGCATCAGGAGTAGCGGAGCGGCTGGCGGGCGCACCGGAGGAGATGCAGATCCCGATGGCCCAGGTGGTGCTGCACAAGCGGCCCCGGCCGCCACGCTAGCCCCAGGCGGGAACGGCGGCGTCGATCAGGTGCGGGCCCGGCTGGGCCAGTGCCGCACCGAACTGCTCGGCGAGTTCCTCGGCGGTCGTGGCCCGGGTGGCGGGCACCCCGAATCCGGTGGCGATGGCGACGAAGTCGATATCGGGCCGGCTCAAATCCAGCAGGGACCGGGCTTTCTCGCCGGTACTGAGAGCACCGACGCGAGCGAGTTCCAGCTGCAGAATCGCGTAGGCGTGGTTGTTGAGGATGACGACGGTGATGTCGAGTTGTTCGCGCGCCATGGTCCACAACGCCGAGATCGTGTACAGCGCACTGCCGTCGGCCTGCAGCGCGATGACCGGCCGGTCCGGGGCGGCCACCGCCGCACCGACGGCCACCGGCAGACCCTGCCCGATCGCACCGCCGGTCAGCGTCAACAGATCGTGGGCGGGCGACGCGGCGGTCGCGGCCGGCAGCAGCACACCGCTGGTGTTGGCCTCATCGGAGATGATGGCGTTCTCCGGCAGCAGAGCACCGATCACCTCGGCCCAGTTCGCCACGGTGAGAGGGCCTTTCGGCAGCGCCGGCGGCACCGCTTCGGAGGCCGGCAGCGCAGGCGCACCGAGGTGCGCGACGAGCGCGCCGAGATCGGCGGGGTCCAGTGTGTGCACCTGTGCGCCGGTGGGCACCAGGCCGCTGGCCCGGCCCGGGTAGGCGAAGAACGCCACCGGGGCGCGGGTACCGACCAGGATGAGTTGGGTCGCGCCGGTGAGTTGTTGTTCGGCCTGCTCGGCCAGATATGCCAGCCGCTCGATGGCGGGGATCCCGTGTCCGCGCGCGAGCCGGGCCGGGAAGGTCTCCACCAGCGGCCGGGCCCCGGTTGCGGCGGCGACCCGGGCCGCGGCCGTCAGGCCCTCGGCGGTGGTGGCCAAACCACCTAGCAGCACAACGGTATTCGCTCCGTACTCGCGCAGCATCTCGGCTGCCGCCGGCACGCCGATTCCACCGGGACCGGCATCGGCCGGTGCCGGGTCGGACAACGGCGCGCCCGGTTCCGCGGGCCCCCAGGAGTAGTCGGCGGGCAGGATCACCGTCGCGACCCGGCCCGGCGGACCCACCGCGCCGGCGATCGCCGCGTCGACGGACGCAGCCAGCCCGGTGGCCGAATGCGGCCGGTAGACCAGGCCTTCCGGCCAACCGGCCAGCGCCTCGATATCGGATTCCAGCGGGGCGTCGAACTCGACGTGATGGGTGGCGTGGTCACCGACCACATTCACCACCGGGGTGTGTGCGCGCCGGGCGTTGTGCAGGTTCGCCAGCCCGTTGGCCAGTCCCGGACCCAGGTGCAGCAGGGTGGCCGCGGGCCGGCCGGCGATGCGGGCATAACCATCTGCCGCACCGGTGGCGACCCCTTCGAACGGGCACAGCACCGCGCGCATCTGCGGGCTGTCATCAAGTGCCGCAACGAAATGCATCTCTGACGTGCCGGGGTTGGCGAAGCACACCGACACGCCACCCGCCAGGAGCCGCTGCAGGACGGTATCGGCGCCGGTGGTCATCAGCGAATCGTGCCGGCACCCGGGATGAGCGGCAGATCCAGTGCCGTCACCCAGCCCGGCGGCAGATCGTTCACGGCGGGCACCGCATTGAGCGCACGCAATCCGGTCGCCAGACAGCCCGCGGCGGCGGCGTCACGTCCGGAACCGTCGGTGAACCGGAACGCGGTCTCCTGCGAGATGCTGGGCGTGCCTTCGATATCGACGCGATACACGTCGTTGTCATTGCCGGTCGGCCAGTCCGGGGCGGCGTCGAGACCGATCCGGTTGACATGCTCGAGCTGGATGCGGGTCTCGCCGCCCCACCGGCCGTTGATGGTGAACCGGACCGCGGCGACCTTTCCCGCCTCGATGACCCCCTTGGCGGACTTGCGGTCCTCCGGGGTCACCCACTTCTCCCAGCTGGTGGTGATTTCGTCGAGCGTGATACCGGCCGCGTGCGCGATCATCGGGACGGTGGCGCCCCAGGCCATGATCAGGATTTCCGGACTTTCCAGCAGCGGCCGGTATTCGGGTGGGCGGCCGATGCCCATCTCGAACTCGTAATCGCCGGTGTAATTGGTGTAGTCGAGCAGCTCGGACGCCCGCACCGTCTTCACCTCGGAGCACAGGCCCATCAGCGTCAGCGGGAACAGATCGTTGGCGAACCCGGGATCGATACCGGTGGTGAAGCAGGACGCTCCCCCGGCCTCGCAGGCGTCGGTGACCGGCTGGATCCAGGTCGGCGGATTCAGGTGCATCTTCGGCCACACCCACGGTGTCATCGCCGTCGAGCTGACATCGATACCGGCCCGCAGGAAGCGGGTGATCAGTTCGATGTTGGCGTCGGCCTGGGCGGCCGTCGGCCCGTAGTGCACCAGCGCGTCGGGTTTCAGGGCGATCAGCGCGTCGATGTCATCGGTGGCCGTCAGCCCCAACGGCGCACCCAGAGAACAGATCTCACCGACATCGCGGCCCACCTTGTCGGGGTTGCTCACCCCCACGCCGACGAGTTCGAAGTTCGGGTGTTTGACGATCTCGGCGATCACCATCGTCCCGACGAAACCTGTGCCCCACACCACGACGCGTTTGGTCACGTACTTCCTTTCCCGGAAACGGGCGTGCTACCAGCAGCGCTTCAGGCCGCCGGGCTCGCAGACCAGCGGGTACTTGTTGACCGGGATGGGCAACGGGTCGCGGAAGCTGATGGAGAACGGCTTGGTGTCCAGCGTCGCCGGCAGCCCGCACACCTGGTTGTGCGACATGGTGCGGGTGCCGGTCATGGTGATGGTGTCGAACTTGAACGTCTCGTAGAGCGGAGCCGTGCCGCCGTCCGGGCAGGTCAAGCCGTCCATGGTGTTCACGTTGTAGGTCCACAGTCCGCCGGTGAGCTTGGCGTCACCGCCCTTGGCCACCGCCGTCGGGGTGGAGCTGACGTGCAGGATGCAGGCGACCGGGTCGCGGATCTCGGCACGCAGGTCGCCCACCACGGGCACGCAGACCGGGTAGATCGACCACACGGCGGTGGGCAGTCCGTCCTGGTGGAAGGTGTAGTTGCCCTCCAGCACCTGCTGCGGGTTCGCCTGGGCCGGTGCGGCAAACCCGACCATGCCGAGGGCGAGCAGCACGACACTGAACAACCCGCGAAGTATGTTCACGCCTCGCAGTATTGCAGGACGCGTCTGGCACGTCCGCGGTTTGCCCCCGTGAGAGAGTCACGAACATGACCTCATTGGACGGAAAAGTGGCATTGGTGACGGGCGCGTCAGCGGGGCTCGGGGCGGCGACGGCCACGCTGTTCGCCGAACGCGGCGCAACGGTCTACGGCGTGGCCCGCGACAGCGACCGGATGGCCGAGGTGTTCGCCGACGTACCGGGCGGCCGGTTCGGGTCCTATGACATCGGCACCGCCGATGCGTGCCGGCAGGCCGTGGCCGACTGTGTCGCGGCGTTCGGGCGCATCGATGTGCTGGCCAATGTGGCGGGCTTCCACCAGATGCGGCGCACCGCGTCGGTGACCGACGCCGAGTGGGATCTCGATCTGGCGGTCAACCTCAACGGGCCGTTCTATCTGAGCCGGGCCGCGCTGCCGCATCTGCTGGAGTCCGGCGGCAACATCGTCAACGTGTCCTCGGTGGCCGGAGTGGAGGGCGAGGTGTATTCGGCCGGCTACTGCGCCGCCAAACACGGACTGATCGGGCTGACCCGCGCGATGGCCGTCGAGTTCACCAAGGAGACGCTGCGGGTCAACGCGGTGTGTCCGGGCGGGATGCTGACCGCTCAGGTCACCGAGTTCGCCGCGCCGGAGGACGCCGACTGGGACCTGATCATGCGGATCGCCGCGCCGCGCGGAATGATGGACCCGGTCGATGTCGCGAAGACCATCGCTTTCCTGGCCAGCGATGACGCAGCCGCGATCCACGGCGCGGTGTACCGCGTCGACAACGGAAAGGGCGCCGACTGATGAACGAGATCCTCTCCGAGACAGACCCGGTCGGCACCGACTCGGTCGCGACCGTGGGCAGCATCGCGGTCCAGGGTTCCATCGGCACCGTCGGCAGCGCCGCGGTGGCGGGTTCGATCGGAACCGTCGGCAGCGCCGGGGTGGCCGGGTCCATTGCCACCGTGCAGAGCGCCGGCGTCGCCGGGTCGATCGGTACCGGTGGCAGTGCCGGGGTGGCCGGCGGGTTCGCCGTGGTGGGCAGCGCGTTCCTGGTGCTGTGCGCCGCGCTGGTCGGATGCGTGGCCTGCATCGGATGCGTGGCCTGCCAGAAATGCCGGGCCTGCATCGGGTGCGTGGCGTGCACCGACTGTGTCGGCTGCGTCGGGTGCGTGAACTGCTCGGGCCTGCGCGGTGCCGTCGGCCTGCGCAACGTGCACGCGTGACTCGCTAGACCCGGCGGCGGCGTCCCATCAGAGCGGCCGCCCCGACGGCACCCAGGCTGAGCACCGCGCAGGCGACCGCGGCGATGATCAACGTGGTCTGGCCGCCGCCGGTGCTCGCGGGCACCTCGTCGGAGGCGAGCGTCATTCGGTAGTCCCCGGGCAGCGGGCCCTCGCGCGGGGTGTCCAGACCCGGGTACTGCTGGGTGCGGTGCACCTCGAATTGCCGTTCGCCGACGGCGTTCTGCTTCCAGACGCCCCAGGCCGGTGTCACACCGTCGAGCAGCACCCGGCGCTCGCCGTAGCGGGCGTCGTCACCGACATCGACGATGCGCTGCACCCGGAAGGGCTCGTACACCGCGTCCGAGTAGCGCACCTGCACCGGCACATTGTCGTAGCGGAACAGCGGCGGCGGAGGCGGCGGCGTGAAGTTCGCAATATTCGCGATGTTCGGGATGAAGCCACCACCGAAGAAGCTTCCGACCGCAACCCCCACCGCGGTGCTCACGACGGTGTTGATGGTGTTGAGCACGACGGCGGTGAAGCTGTAGGCCGCGAGGTCGGCGACGTACATGACCATCCGCTGCAGCGGCGGGATCGTCACGACCCGCGGCCGGTTCTCGTATTCGTAGACGATTCGCACCGGATCGCGGTAGGGGTTCACGATCATCGGCCGGTAGAACTCGTCGTACTGCACCCAGTCCGGGCTCCACTGCCGCACCCGGTTGTCCCAGTCACGCTGCTCGGCGCGCAGTTCGCGTTGGTCCTCCCGCAACTCGCGCTGGTCCTCCCGCAGCTGGCGGCGCTCCTCCTCGAGGCGGTCCCGCTCATTCGAGACACCGACCAACGACGACAGCTGCGCGAGCTCCTCGAGCTTGGCCGGCTCCGGGTTCACCTCGACGGGCTTGGCGCTGCTGGCGAGCTGGACGTCCGCGACCGGGGCGTCGAGCACCTCCGGCTTCAGCGTCTCGATCACCTTGGCGGCATTTTCGACCTGGGGTTCATCGGCCGCGGACGATTCGGTGTCCATGGCTTCGGATTCGGTGGCTTCGGTTTCGGGGGCCTGCGTTGCGGAGGCTTCGGTCTCCGACGGTTCGGCCGCTGCCGAGCTCTCGGTCGTGGGCCGGTCGCTCGGCGTCGCCTCACCGGACCGGGGCGCTGCGCCCGACGGGCTGGTGTTCAGCGCCTCCTGCTCGACCGGCTTGGGCTCGGACGTCCCCGTCGACGGGGCGGTGGTCGACGGCTCGGGCTCTGCAGACGGTGCCGCCGGGGAGGTGGTCACCTGCGTGCTGGGCCGCTTGGTGCTGGTCGTCGTCGGTTGCTCGACGGCGGGCTGCGGCTTGGGCTCGGGCGTGGGTTCCGGTTTGGGTTCGGGCTTGGGGGCCACGGTCTCGGGGGCGACCGTCACGCGCGGCGCCCCGACCGGTGCCTGTGTGACGACCGGCTCCTGGGCGACCGCGGGTGCCTGCGTGGCCGGTGCCTGCGTGGCCGGTGCCTGCGTGGCGACGGGCGCCTGGGTCTGCGCCGGCGCTTCCGGGGTCACGGCGGGTTCGACGTACGGCGACTCCTGCTGGCCACCGCGACCACCACCGCGTCCCTCGCCGCCACCGGAGCCGCCCGACTGCTGCGGAGCCTCCGCCGTCGTCGTCGCGACGATCTCCGGATCGGCGACCGCCGGCGCCACGCCGGCGGTGAGTGCGGTCAGCGACATCACCACGGTCGTGGCCACACCGGCCACCATGCTTCGCCTCAGGAATTCCTCACGCGCTGCACCCATTGTGCTTCGACTCCTCGATTTCCGGAGCAGGGCAAATTCTCAGCCACTACTGCGATCCGCAGTCATCTCCCCCGACACCGGCCTGTTTGGCCCAGCAGCTGTCTCGCATGGTTCATCGCTGTGGACGCCGAAGCGTTACACACCGGCGCGGGACGGTCTGGCACCATCGTCGCGTGCCCGCCCGCGAGTTCGTACTGACCGACGAGTTCCGCGATGCCATGGGCCTGTTGGCCCAGGGCAGACACGTTTTCCTCACCGGCAAGGCGGGCACCGGGAAGTCGACGCTGATCCGCCGCTTCATGGCCCAGACCGATCGCAACTGCGTCGTCGTCGCACCCACCGGGATCGCGGCCCTCAACGTCGAGGGCTACACCATCCACCGGCTGTTCGGATTCAACAGCACCACCAGCCTCACCGACATCAGCACCGGCCGTTACTACCCCGGCCGGTTCGCCCGCACGCTCAAGGCACTGGACACCCTCATCATCGATGAGGCATCGATGGTCCGCGCCGACCTGTTCGACAAGATCGCCGCCGCATTGCAACGGTTCGGCCCCGACCCGGGCGCCCCGTTCGGCGGCGTGCAGATAGTCCTGGTCGGTGACCTCTACCAATTGCCCCCGGTCGTCACCGAGGCCGAGGCCGGGTTCTTCACCGACCGCTACCCCACCCCCTACTTCTTCTCCGCCGACACCTTCCGCCGCGACGAGTTCCCGATGGTGGCGTTGACGACCGTGTTCCGCCAGCTCGGCGATGACCGGATGACCGCGATCCTCAACGAGATCCGCGAGGGCCTGCTGCTCGGGCACGCCCAGGAGCAGCTCAACGCACGCACCGACCCCGAATTCGTGCCACCAGATGACGAGTTCTGGCTGACGCTGGCCCCGACGAACCGGCTGGTGACCGCGCGCAACCGTCAGCAGCTGGAGCGGCTGGCCGGCGAGGAGATCGTGCATCACGCCCGCCAGACCGGTGACCTGAGCCTGTTCGACCCGCCCGCCGACGAGACCCTGCGGTTCAAGGTCGGCGCCCAGATCATGATGCTCAACAACGACCAGTCGGACCGCTGGGTCAACGGCACGCTGGGCAAGGTGGTCGCCCGGGTGGCCGGCGAGGAGGCCGCCGTCATCGTCGAGTTCACCGACGGCAGCCGCGCCGAGGTCGGCCTCAACACCTGGGAGGCGACCCGGCCGGTCGTGGACGGCGGCTCGCTGCGCCACGAGGTCTGCGGCACGTTCACCCAGCTGCCGTTCAAGCTCGCCTGGGCGATCACCATCCACAAGAGCCAGGGCCAGACGCTGGACCGGCTGGTCGTCGATCTGACCGGCGGCATGTTCTCCTACGGGCAGCTCTACGTCGCGCTCAGCCGCTGCACCTCGATGAGCGGGCTGGTGCTCAAGCGTCCGGTGCTGCCCAAGGATCTGAAGACCGACCGCCGGATCGCGCGCTTCCTGCGGGGTGCGGGCGGAGAAGGTGGCGCGCACCGGTTCTGCGCGATCGCGATATCGACGGTCGGCGACGAGGGCCGGATGTCCCGGCCGCGACCGGTGGAGCTGGCGGTCGCCTTCGAGGACGGCACGGCGGTGACCACCCTGGTCAATCCGCAGCGCGATCTTGCCGACGCCCGGACGGCGTACGGGATCGGCGTGTCCGACATCCTGCTCGCCCCCACGCTTGCCGAGGCCTGGGGTGTCATCGCCCCGATGCTGACCGGCTGCACGCCGGTGGGCGCCGGCATCGACGAGACGCTGGGCCTGATCGACTTCGAGCTCAAACGCCTCGGCCAGGTGACGGTGATGCCCCTCGGTGTCGACCTGCCGCGCTCCGCGGTTCGGCGCACCGATGGCACCGCGCTGGACCACGCGACGACGACGCTGGCCGCGTTCACCCAATCGGGGGCAAGCGCGTCGGGTTCGTCACCGTTCGGCGATCCCCCGGAATCGTTGTCCGGGCACCTGATCACCCGCAGCCACACCGTGCCGACGCCGACGGCCGCAGCACTGCCCGCGCTCTCGGCGCTGCTGGCGGTCAGCAGGCAGATCGGGCCCGCGCTGCTGGGTGCACGGCATCCCATCGAAGACCTGGAGATCACCCCGTGGATCGCGGCGGCGCGGCATTCGGTGGCCGACCAGCTGCGTGCGGCGGCGGGCCGGGTCCGCCTCACCGAAGAAGTGGCGGCGCGGTTGCGTGCCGCGCAGCGACTGCTCGAGATCGAGATCGTGGACGACGCCGTCGAATGCGCGCAGGCCGGTACCGATGTCGGATCGGTGCTGGTGCCGGGAGCGCGCATCTGTTTCACCGGCACCGCACAGGACACCGCGGGACGCGAGGTGTCACGTGAGCAGATGATGCGATTCGCCGAGGCGGCCGGGCTGGCGCCGGTGAAGACGGTGACAAAGACCCGCTGCGAGGTGCTGGTCACCGCGGAGGCCGGCACCCAGTCGGGCAAGGCCCGCAAGGCCCACGAGCTGGGTAAGCCGGTGATCTCCGCCGACGAGTTCCTGGCCTGGGTGAATTCGGGTGGGTCATCGCGCGCGCACCCCGCGGGGCACCTTAAGGTCGAACCGTGAACCGGCTGGACCGCTTCTTCGAAATCAGTGCACGCGGATCGACGATCGCCTCCGAGTTGCGGGGCGGTGTCGTCACCTTCATCGCGATGGCCTACATCATCGTGCTGAACCCGATCATCCTGTCGGGTTCGCCGGATGTCGCGGGCGATCAACTCGGCTTCACCCAGGTCTCGGCGGTGACATCGCTTGCCGCCGGTGTGATGACCATCCTGTTCGGTGTCGTCGCCAGGCTGCCGTTCGCCTTCGCGGCCGGCCTCGGCATCAACTCCTTCCTGGCGTCCTCGGTGGTCGGGTCGCTGACCTGGCCCGAGGCGATGGGGCTGGTGGTCATCAACGGCGTGATCATCGTGCTGCTGGCGGTCACCGGACTGCGCCGGTTGATCTTCGATGCGGTGCCGATGCCCCTGAAACTCGCCATCACGGCCGGTATCGGTTTGTTCATCCTGTTCATCGGCCTCGTCGACGCCGGGTTCGTGGCCTCCACCGGCAGTCCGTCCCCGCCGGTCGGCCTGGGCGGTCAGGGTGAGGGATCGGTCACCAGCATCCCCACCGTGGTGTTCGTCTTCACGCTGTTGATCACCGGCATCCTGGTCGCCCGCAAGGTGCGCGGGGGGATCCTGATCGGACTGATCACCGGCACCGTGGTCGCCGTCGTCATCGAGGCCATCTGGCATCTGGGGTCGGCCACCGAGAAGCCCGGCGGGTGGGGGCTGTCGGTGCCGACGCTGAGCGGGTCCCCGTTCGCCGTCCCCGACCTCTCGCTGGTCGGTGCGTTCAGCCTGGACAGCTTCGGGCGCATCGGCATCCTGGCCGCGGTGATGCTGGTGTTCACCCTGGTGTTCACCAACTTCTTCGATGCCATGGGCACCTTCACCGGTCTGTCCCGGCAGGCCGGCGTCGCCGATGAGCACGGCAACTTCCCGCGGCTGCAGTCGGCGCTGGTCGTCGAGGGCGCCGGCGCGGTGGTCGGTGGTGCCGCCTCGGCATCGTCGAACACGGTGTTCATCGAGTCCGGTGCCGGTATCGGCGAAGGCGCACGTACCGGGCTGGCCAGCCTGGTCACCGGCGGATTGTTCCTGGCCGCAATGTTTCTCACGCCGCTGGCCGCCATCGTCCCGACCGAGGTCGCCGCCGCCGCGCTGGTCATCGTCGGCGCCATGATGGCCTCGCATCTGCGGGAGATCGACCTCGCCGACTTCTCCATCGCGCTGCCGGTGGTGCTGACCGTCGCGGTGATGCCGCTGAGCTACTCGATCGCCAACGGTATCGGTGTCGGCTTCATCTCCTGGGCCGTCGTGCGGACGGCGGCGGGAAAGGGCCGTGAGGTCAGCCCGCTGCTGTGGGTCGTCGCGGCGGGCTTCCTGCTGTACTTCGCGCGCGGCTGGGTGGACTCCCTGATCGGGGTGTGAGGTCGTCGACGACGTAAAGCCCGGCCGGCGAGCGCATATCGTCCGGCTCGCGTTGCTGGCCGTGTTCCTGCTGGGGCTCTGGTACCTGATCGGTGTCGCCCGCGTTCTCGACCTTGAGGCGATCCGCGATGCGGTCGCCGCCACCGGGCCGGCCGCCCCGCTGGTCTATGTGCTGGTGTCCGCGATCCTGGGCAGCGTATTCGTGCCCGGGCCGTTGCTGGCCGCCGGCAGCGGGCTGCTCTTCGGCCCGGTGCTGGGCACCTTCGTGACGCTGGGCGCCACGGTCGGCACCGCGACGATCGCCGGCCTGGCCGGGCGCCGGGCCGGGCGGGACAGCACCCGCGCCCTGCTCGGTGCGGACCGGGCAGCGCGCATCGACGCGCTGATCGCGCGGGGCGGGCTGTGGGCGGTGGTGGGCCAGAAATTCGTCCCGGGCATCTCCGACGCGATGGCGTCCTACGCATTCGGAGCCTTCGGAGTTCCGTTGTGGCAGATAATGATCGGGGCCTTCATCGGCTCGGCGCCGCGCGCGTTCGTCTACACCGCGCTCGGGGCGTCGGTGGGTGACCTGTCCACGCCGTTGGTCTACGTGGCCATCGCCGTGTGGTGCGCGACGGCCGTCATCGGCGCGTTCGCCGCCCACCGCGGCTATCGGACCTGGCGCGCCGGCCGCACCGACCCGGCCGAGTAACGCACCGAACGGACCCCGGTTCGCATGTTCGCCGCGACTCACGCATGATCGGGGCATGCAACGGGACGTCGCGGCCGAGCTCGAGGTCGAAATCAATGCTCCGACGACCCTCGAATTCCAGATCGCGGTGGCGCCGCACCCCGGCGCCCAGGTGACCGAGTCGCTGAGCTTCGTCCTGGACGGCCGGCCGATCGAGGCACTGGAGATCAGCGGTACCCATGGCAACCGCATCCACAAATTCGATGCCGGGGTCGGCCATCTCCGGGTCGACTACTCGGCCACCATCGTCGGTTATGCCGATCCGCCGCCGGTCACCGAATACGACCAGTCGATGTATCTGCGCCCCAGCCGCTACGCGGAGTCCGACAAGCTCTTCGGTTTTGCCGGAACCGAATTCGGCCAGCTCAACGACTCGGCGACCCTGCTGGAGCGCGTCTCCTCCTGGGTGGGTCAGCGCCTGCAGTACGTGCCGGGATCCAGCGACCCGATCGACGGCGCGGTCGACACCATGCTGGCCGGGGCCGGCGTGTGCCGCGACTACGCCCACCTGGTGGTCGCCCTGCTGCGCGCGGTGAAGGTCCCCGCCCGGCTGGTCTCGGTGTACGCACCGGGGTTGTACCCGATGGATTTCCACGCTGTCGCCGAAGCGTTCGTCGACGGGCAGTGGCGGGTGGTGGACGCCACGCTGCTGGCCCCGCGCGACAGCCTGGTGCGCATCGCCACCGGACGCGACGCCGCCGACACTGCCTTCCTGGACAACCACAACGGAGCGATCTTCCTCAGCCTGCTCAATGTCCGTGCCGTCACCGACGGGATGCTGCCATCGGATTCGCCGGCCGAATTGGCGACACTGCACTGACCGGATCGGCCAGCACCGCAACGGTGTTGTGGCTGCCGGTCGTCACGTAGACCGCGCCGCCGCCGGGGCTGACCGCGATACCGCACGGCCCGCCCCCGACCGTGACGGTGGCGGTGACGATCGCGGTGGCAGCGTCGATGACCGAGACGGTGCCGTCGAAGCGGTTGGCGACGTACACCGTGGACCCGTCCGGGCTGACGGCGATGCCCAGCGGCCCCTCTCCGACCGTGACGCTGCCGGTGACGACGTGGGTGGTGGTGTCGATGATGCTCACCGATCCGGGGCCCGCACCCGCAGAACCCACGTACACGGTGCCCCCGTCCGGACTGACCGCCACCGCGCAGGGTTCGTTGCCCACCGGGATGGTGGCGATGACGGTGTGGGTGGCTGTGTCCACGACCGAGACGGTGCCGTCGGACCCCATCGAGTAGCCATTGTTGGTCACGTACAACCGATTTCCCGCGCGGTTGACCACGGCCCGCAGCGGTGCGGACCCGACGGCCACGGTGGCGGCGACCCGCAGTGTGGTGGTGTCGTACACCGCCACCAGGTTGGCGGTATCGCAGACCGCGTAGAGCCGGTGCCCGGACGGGCTGATCGCCAACGACCGTGGCCGGGGTTGCTGCTCGATATCGGCGATGACGGTCCGGGCGGAGGCGTCGATCACTGAGATGACGCCGTCACCGCTGCGCGCGACATAGGCCACCGATCCCCCGGGGTGCAGCACTACCGACGCCGGATCGGAGTCGATACCGATGGTCGATGTGGTGGCCTCGGCGTCGGTGTCCACCACGGACACGTCCGAGCTGTTCACGTTGGCCACATAGAGGTGGGATCCGCTCGGGCTGACCGCCAGGTCGAGCGGGTGGCTGCCCACGGCAACGGTGGTGACAACGCTGAGCATCGCGGACCTCCTACGGTCGGGGGGTGACGGCGGGCAAATATGCCGTCTTTCGCACTGTGCCCGTGTCCTGGCAAACAGTCACGAGTAGCCGGGTACCTGCATCCGGGAGAACGTGCCGCACTTCACGAATGTCATACAGTTGAGACAACGACACATGTCAGGGTTATTCTTGATCCGATATCGGGTCAGGAGATCGGGTGCACGCAGAGTTCAGCGGCGAATCCATCGATGAGTTGCTGAACCGGGCAATACAGGCCAGCAACCAGGGTGACCTGAGCGGCGCGACGGTGCTGGCGAATCGAATCCTCGCGGTGGACAGCTTCAACCAGGACGCCGAGGACCTGTTGTCCGCGCGGGACAACCACGGCGAGCTACGCCGCCTGACCCTGCTGTTCATCGACCTCGTCGACTCCACGGTGCTGTCCGACCGGGTGGAGCCGGAAACCTACCGGACCCTGATGATCAGCTATCGCAACCAGGTGATCAAGCTGATCGGCCACTACGAGGGCCGCATCGATTCGGTGAAGGGCGATGGGCTGCTGGCCGTGTTCGGCCACCCCAAGGCGCTGGAGGACGATGCGCATCGCGGCGTATCGGCCGCGCTGGACATCACCAGAGCGGTGCAGCGGCTCAGCGCGCAGGCCGAGCGCAAGTTCGGCGTCACGTTGGATGCGCGCATCGGTGCGCACCGCGGGCTGGTCTACCTGGACACCAAGGCCGACGATGTGTACGGCTTCGCGGTCAACCTGACGCAGCGGATCTCCGGTCTGGCGCAGCCCGGGACCGTCGCGGTGTCCGAGGCGATCGCGACGCTGGTGTCGAACACGTTCGAGCTCAAGCGATTTCCCGCCGCCCACGTGAAGGGCGTGGCCGATCCGGTGTCCTATCGCCAGGTGGTCGGCGAGCGGGTCACGACGCCGGTGAGAAAACCCGCCCTGGTGGGTCGCGCCGTCGAACAGGCACGCCTGCAACAGGTGTGGAACACGGTGCGGCGGTCGCGGTCCGGTTCGGCCGGGGTGGCCCTGCGCGGCGAGGCCGGTATCGGCAAGACCCGCCTCGCGCAGGCGACCGCGGATCTGGTCGAGGAGGCCGGCGGCCGGGTGATCGAGCTGCGCGGGTCACCGTTGCACCGCGCCGCCGGCCTGCACCCGGTCCGGCGGCTACTCGAACGCCGTTGCGGGGTGACCCATGTGACCAGCGGCGTCGAGCGGTTGCGGCTGCTGGAAGCCGAGGTTGCCGGCCGAGGCCTGGACCCGGGCACGACCGTCCCGTTGCTGGCACCGGTGTTGGGGGTGGGTCCCCAATACGGATACACCCGCGCCGCCGTCGAGGGCCGGGCGCTGTACCAGATGATCGCCGTAGGAGTGCACGACTACATCGAGGCCTGCCTGGGTGACCGGCCGGGCATGATCCTCGCCGAGGACGTGCACTGGTTCGACCCGTCGACCGCCGAGATCGTCGGCGCGCTGTTGGCCTCGCCCGTCGGCCGGCATCTGGTGGTGATCACCGGGCGCCCCCGCGACTGGCCGCAGAGCGACTGGCCGGTGGAGCTTCTGGAGCTCGGACCGTTGACCGACGACGAGGCCGATGAGTTGATCAGGACCCTCAACCCGGAGGTGTCGCCCGCCCAGCGGTCCCGGGTGCGGGCCCGCTGCGACGGGGTGCCGTTCTACCTGGAGCACGTGGTGGCGGCCGTCGACATCGCCGCGCCCGCGTCACAGGTCCCCGATGTGCTCTACTCCCCCTTGGCCGCTCAGTTACACGCGCACACCGACGCGGTACCCGTCATCGAGGCCGCCGCGGTGATCGGGCGCAGCGGGGAGCTGGCGCTGCTGCGATCGGTTGTCGGCGCTGACGGGCTGGATGTCGATGATGTGGTCGGCACGCTCGCGCAGACGGGGGTGTTCGTCCTCGACGATGAGCACCGGTGGCGATTCCGGCATGAACTGATCCGCGAGGTCGCCAACGAACTGGCGCCGCCCAATAGACGCCAGGACCTGCACGCCCGCACCGGGGACGCCATGGTCACGGTCGTCAGCGGCGCGGAACCGGACTGGCCCGTGGTGGCCGGTCACTACACGCAGGCCCATCAGTTCGAGGCCGCCGTGCGCGCCTACCGGCAGGCCTCGATCGCCGCGCGCAACCGCGGTGCGCTACCGGAAGCCACCATCCTGTTGTCGAATGCCGTTGAGCAGTCTGATCATTGCGCACCGGGCCCGGACCGGGACCGCACCGAGATCGCCGTCCGCCTCGAGCGGGGTTTCCTGGCAAGTGCCATGGAGGGCAGCTGGAGCGGCACCGGACCGGCCGATTTCGAACGCTGCCTGACGCTGGCGCTCGACGGCGGTTACGACGACGAACTCTTCGACACGCTCTCGGCGCTCATCGGGTACTACGTGCCGCGCGCCGAACTGCGCCGTGCCCGCAATCTGCTCGATTCGCTGTCGGACCGGCTCACCGCGGACCGGCCCTGGAGCTATCCGGCCGTCGACTCCTCCTTGGGGTCGGTGCTGTGGATGCAGGGCGAGTTCACCTCTGCCCGAAAGCATCTGGGAAACGCGCTGATCAAGGGACGCGACGCCGATCCCGCCGTGCTGAACAGTGCGTGGTGGGTGTCGGTCGATCCGGTGTCGGTGGCCCACGTGTTCCTCGCGCTGACGGCGATGGTCAACGGCGATCTCGCGACCGCCGAGCAGGAGATCGCCGAATCATCGCGCCGCTGCGAGCAACTGGGCTTCCCGCAGAACGCCCAGAACCGGGTGCACACCTTCTACATGGATATCTGGGTTCAGCTGGAGTTCGGCCGTCTCGATGAGGCGTCTGCGGTGTCCGGACGGCTGCGCGAACTGAGTACGTCGGCCGGCCTGGACTTCTGGCGCTTCGTCAGCACCACCGTGCACGCCAACATACGAGGGCGGACTGCCCTGCAGAACGGGGCCGACGCCGAAGCCCTGTCCCACGCCGCCCGCAAGCTCTCCCAGCTCGTCGACGGTGCGCGTCAGCTGAATCTCAACGCCTACTTGACGTTCCACGATGCACTGATCGCGCGCCTGTTGCTGGCCGCGGGCGCGGCGGATGCGGCCCGGCAGCGTCTGGACGCCGCGCTCGCGCACACCGCCCGGACCGAGATGAACTTCTACGACGCGGAACTGATCCGGATCCGGGCGCACTGTCTGCCCGACGAATCGTCCCGGCTGGCAGCGATCGAGGCCGCACTGGCGTTGGCACACCGGCAGGGCGCGGCGCTGTTTGAGCTGCGCTGCCTGCTCGATCTCGTCGCCCGCGGTGCGCGGGACCGCCGCGCCGACCTCGCAGCGGCGGTTCAGGCCTTCCCGGCCGGCGCCGAGCTGCCGGAACTGTTCCTGGCCCGGAAGATACTGGACCCCGCGATCGGTTGACCGCGCTTCGGCAGGTAGCGCTCGTCGATCGCGGCCGGCGTCCCCGCGCCGCTCAGCAGCACCTCGATGTTTCCGGCCACATCGGGTCGCTCCCGGCGCTGGACGGCCTTCACCAGCCGGGGGAAGGTGCCCAACGCCGATGCCGGCGGGTCCAGGTACCAGGCTCCGATCGCGGCCGTCCAGGCCGCCTGGTTGACCTCCTGCTCCTTGACCCGGTCCGGATTCATCGCGGCGTAGACGGCCGACAGCCAGGCCGACCGGCGCAGTTTGGTCAGCATGTACTGCAGGATCAGGACCTCGCTGGGCACCAGTCTGCGCATCCAGATGACCGCCGGGGAGACCGTCTCGACCTTGTCCAGCATCCCCGGGATCTGCGAGCACAGCAGGGCGTTCACGCGATTGAAGTCGGCTTCCAGCGGGCTCAGCGCCTGCCCTGGGGCGGCCATCAGGGTGGCCGGGGCCAGGTCGAAGGTGATGTGGGCGTTCAGACCGGCCAGCATGTGCTGCAGCATGGTCGCGCGATCGTTCTTGTCGCCGACGAATGCGACCTCCCACGGCAGGGTGGGTCCGCGTGTGTCGACCGGATGGAAATAGGTGTTGAGCGCGTCGAAATAGCGCCTCGCGAACTCGACGTCCATTCGTTCCATGCGGGGGCCGTCGTCGAATTCTCCGGCGATGATGGCTTCCCGGATTCCCAGCGTCACCCGCTTGTAGAGGACGGCGAAATAGCCGATTTTGCTGCCGACCGCGATCGACCATTCCAGCACCGTGTCGATATTGCGCAGAACGTCGTCGATGGTGTCGGCCTGCGGCAGTGGCGCGAGTACGGCCTGCGGCTGTGAAGTCATGCGTGTGGTTCCCCCGTGAACGCGATACGACAGCCGGCGGCCCGTCGTCGAGAAGATCTCCCGTCGAGATCATCACATGGTGCGACAACCCCGGCAACCAATTCGCTTATGTGTCAGGCTGAGCCGATGGCGGGGGCAGCAGAGGCACGGTGGACGGACGACTTTCTGGACAGCATGCGCGATATCGGTGACCCGGTCGCCGATATCGCTGTGGCGCAGGTGCTCCGGCGCGGCGGGATCGACGAGGTGAACGCGGCCATGCACACCCTGGTGCGCGCCGATCAGCAAGTGCCCCAAGAGTTGCCGGAAGAGCTCAAGGCGTACCTGGCCCAGACGCTGGAGCTTCCCGCGTGGGCCGATCAGGACAAGATCGAGCGCGGCCAGCAAGTATTCGAGAAGTGGGGCATCTACATCGCACTGTGCCTGTACTGCGCGTCCCTCCCGTCGTCCTACGCTGCCGCCAACGGGGTGCAGGTACTGCATCTGACGGCCCGCCTGGACACCGATCCGCAACGACGCATCCTGGAGACCGGACAGTTCCTGTTCGACGTGCTCTCCGACGGCGGTTTCGGGCCGAATGGTAAGGGTCGCAGAACAATTCAGCGGGTTCGGCTGATGCACGCCGCGGTGCGGCAGCTGATCGCGACGCGCAGCGAGACACAACCCGAACTCTGGAAGCCGGAATGGGGAACCCCGCTCAACCAGGAGGATCTGGCCGGCACATTGCTGGCCTTCTCCTGCGTGGTCATCGAACCCCTGCGCCGCCTCGGTGTCCGCCTGAGCAAAGGCGATATCGAAGGTTATGTGCATTTGTGGAATGTGGTCGGCCATCTGCTCGGCGTCCGCGAAGATTTGCTCGCCGCCGACGCCGAGGAGGCGACGGCCTTGATCGGGGCCATCGAACGCCGGCAATTCCGGAAATCCGACGAAGGAGTGGCGCTCACCGGGGCGCTGCTGAAACTGTTGGACGAATTGACCCCGGGATATCAATTCGACGACACCATTCCCGGGCTGGTGCGCCATCTGATCGGTGAGGACACCGCGGATCTGCTGAAGGTTCCGAAATCCGACACCTTCGATCAATTGAGTTTCTTCGCCCGGGCAGTCGACTGGTTTCTCAGCCATGTGCTGCGCCGGCGCGAGCGCGAGCTGGCGCGCTATCACCTCATGTCCACACTCGCCCGCCCGTTCGGGATCGATCTGCTGCGGCAGATCTACACGGTCCAGACGCGCGGCAAATCGGCGCCGTTCGACATCCCCGACCGGCTGGCGCGGCGCTGGGAACTGTCTCCGTAGCGTTGGTGAGGGCAGGCTGTCCTGCCATCGGAAGCGCGAATCTGGTAAAAATCAAGTACCTCTAAACATGATCAGGAGAGCGACCGGACGTGCCCGACTCTTCAGCGGCCACGGTCGTCACCCCTAATCACCAGCAGCGACGCGGCGGCATCGCCGGTTTCATCCGCAAGTTCGCCATCCTCATCATCATCGGCTGGATCGGGATCGTCGCGCTGCTCAGCCTGACGGTGCCGCCGCTGGAGACCGTCGGCCAGATGCGCTCGGTGTCGATGACACCGGAGTACGCCCCATCGGTGATCGCCAGCAAGCGGGTCGGTCAGGTCTTCGACGAGTACAAGTCGGACAGTTCGGTGATGGTCGTCCTGGAGGGCGAACAGCGCCTGGGCGCCGATGCGCACTACTGGTACAACGACATGGTCGATCGGCTGCTGGCCGACACCACCCACGTCGAGCATGTTCAGGACTTCTGGGGCGACCCGCTGACCGAGGCCGGGGCGCAGAGTTCGGACGGGTTGTCCGCCTACGTGCAGGTGTATCTGGCCGGCAACATGGGCGAGTCGCTGGCCAACGAGTCCGTGGAGGCCGCGAAGAAGATCATCGAGGCCGAACCTCCGCCGCCGGGGGTCAAGGTCTACGTGACCGGCATGTCGGCGCTGGCCGCCGATCAGCAGATCTCCGGTGACCGCAGCGTCAAGATCATCGAGGGCGCCATCTTCGTCGTGATCATCACGATGCTGCTGCTGGTGTATCGCTCGATCATCACCACGATCCTGGTGCTGGTCATGGTGGTGCTGGGGCTGACCTCTGCGCGCGGCGTCGTCGCATTCCTGGGCTATCACGAACTGATCGGGCTCTCCACGTTCGCCACCCAGCTCCTGGTGACGCTGGCGGTGGCCGCCGCCACCGACTACGCGATCTTCCTGATCGGCCGATATCAGGAGGCGAGATCGGTCGGCGAGGACCGGGAATCGGCCTACTTCAGCATGTTCCACGGCACCGCCCACGTGGTGCTGGGCTCGGGCCTCACCATCGCCGGCGCCATGCTGTGCCTGCACTTCACCCGGCTGCCGTACTTCCAGACCCTGGGTGTGCCGATGGCCTTCGGCATGGTGGTGGTGGTCTTCGCCGCGCTCACCCTGGGCCCGGCCATCGTCACCGTCGCCAGTCGCTTCGGCAAGGTCCTGGAGCCCAAGCGCGCCATGCGCATCCGCAGCTGGCGCCGGGTCGCCGCCGTGGTGGTGCGCTGGCCCGGTGCGGTGCTGCTGGCCACCATCGCGCTCTCGCTGATCGGCCTGCTGGCGCTGCCGGGTTACCAGACCAACTACAACGACCGCAATTACCTGCCGCAGGATCTGCCCGCCCAGCAGGGATTCGCGGCCGCCGAGCGGCACTTCGGCGTGGCCCGGATGAACCCCGAACTGTTGCTCATCGAGACCGACCGCGATCTGCGCAACTCGGCGGACTTCCTGGTGATAGACAAGATCGCCAAGGCCGTCTTCAAGGTGCCCGGGGTCGGCAATGTGCAGACCATCACCCGCCCGTCGGGCGAGCCGCTGGAGTTCAGCACCATTCCCGCCCAGATGAGCATGGGTGGGGCGAATCAGAAGATGAACCAGAAGTACCAGGAAGACATGTTCGCCAACATGCTGGTGCAGGCCGAGGACATGCAGTCCACCATCGACACGATGAACCGCATGGTGTCGCTGATGGGTGAGATGAGCGCGACGACGCACAGCATGGTCGGCAAGACCGAGGACATGGCCGTCGACGTCGCGGAACTGCGCGACAACATCTCGAACTTCGACGACTTCTTCCGGCCGATCCGCAACTACTTCTACTGGGAACCGCACTGCTACAACATCCCGCTGTGCTGGTCGATGCGATCGATCTTCGACGCTCTCGACGGCACGGACCGGCTGACGACCCAGTTCGAGGCGGTGATCCCGGACCTGCGTCAGCTCGACGCGCTGATGCCGCAGATGCTGGAGACGATGCCGGCGCAGATCGCGACGATGGAGTCGTCACGCGACATGATGCTGCGGATGTATCAGACCCAGAAGGGCATGCAGGATCAGGGCATGGCGATGTCGGAGAACCAGCACGCCATGGGCGAGGCGTTCAACGACGCCAAGAACGACGACACCTTCTACCTGCCGCCGGAGACCTTCAACAACGCAGATTTCAAGCGCGGCATGGACAGCTTCATCTCCCCCGACGGTAAATCGGTGCGGTTCATGATCTCTCACCAGGATGATCCGCTGACCCCCGACGGCATCAAGCTGATCGACGAGATCAAGACGGCGGCCAAGGAGGCCGTGAAGGGCACTCCGCTGGAGGGGTCGAAGATCTATCTGGCCGGCACCGCGGCGGCCTTCAAGGACATGCAGGAAGGCAACAACTGGGATCTGGTCATCGCCGGCATCGCGGCGCTGAGCCTGATCTTCATCATCATGTTGCTGATCACCCGTGCGTTGGTGGCCGCGGCCGTCATCGTCGGCACCGTGGTGGTGTCGCTCGGTGCATCCTTCGGTCTGTCCATTCTGGTCTGGCAGCACATCATGGGTGTCGAGTTGCACTTCATGGTGATGGCCATGGCGGTGATCGTGCTGCTCGCCGTCGGCGCGGACTACAACCTTCTGCTCGTGGCGCGGATGAAGGAGGAGATCCCGGCCGGTTTGAACACCGGCATCATCCGCGCGATGGGTGGCACGGGTTCGGTGGTGACGGCCGCCGGCCTGGTGTTCGCCTTCACCATGATGGCGATGTTCGTCAGCGAGATGACGGTGGTGGCGCAGGTCGGCACCACCATCGGTCTGGGTCTGCTGTTCGACACGTTGGTGATCCGGTCGTTCATGACACCGGCCATCGCCGCGCTGATGGGCAAATGGTTCTGGTGGCCGCAGCGGGTCCGGCAACGGCCCGCACAGCCGGTGACGCCCCCGAAACCACTGGAGCCCGCCCAGTAACTGCCGTCCCGATCGTGCAGTTTCAGCAAATGTCCAATAGCTCACATATCGGGTCGGGCAAGGCCGTTCATGACGGGTAACCCCTGCCGGAGGCTACCGAAACGGCACTTCAGCGAATACTCTGCTGGGCTAATGTTCGCGTTGCCGCGTACGCTTTCGACGGGACTGCCCGCGCGGGGCGCTGCACGAGACCACACGGAGGCCGGATGAGCGTCGAGGACTCCGCGCGCACCGGCTCGTCCACGGCGGAATGGTCCGACGATGACGACGCCGCGGGCAGCATGCAGCACCTGCTGCGCGCGGTGCAGGAACTCTCCCTGGCCCGCACCCTGCCCGAGATCCAGCAGATCGTGCGGGCCGCGGCGCGTGCGCTCACCGGCTGCGACGGCGCCACGTTCGTGCTGCGGGACAACGGCATGTGTTACTACGCCGACGAGGATGCCATCGCCCCGCTGTGGAAGGGCAGCCGTTTCCCGATGGAGACGTGCATCAGCGGGTGGACCATGCTCAACCGGCAGGCAGCGGTGGTCCAGGACATCTACGCGGATGACCGCATCCCGCACGAGGCCTACCGTCCGACCTTCGTGCAGAGCCTGGTGATGGTGCCCATCCGCAAGCTCGATCCGGTCGGCGCGATCGGCAATTACTGGGCCGATGAGCACATGCCCACTGAGCGCGAGGTGTCGTTGCTGCAGGCGCTGGCCGATGCCACGTCGGTCGCCATGGAGAACGTGCAGATCTCCGCCGAGCTCGAACAACGGGTGCTCGACCGCACCGCCGATCTGGAGCGGGTCAGCAACGAGATGCTGCAGCTCTCGGTCACCGATGATCTGACCGGCGTGACCAACCGGCGCGGTTTCTACCTGCTGGCCGAATCGGTGTTGTTGGCCGCCCGCCGCGACGGACTCGACTGCCTGTTCGGCTTCATCGATGTGGACGGCCTGAAGAAGGTCAACGACCGTCAGGGCCACGTCGTCGGGGACGCCCTCATCATCGATGTGGTCCAGGTCCTGCGCGCGACGTTGCGCACGTCCGACGTGCTGGCCCGGTTGGGCGGTGACGAGTTCTGCGTGCTGGCCGTCGGCGCGGACCGTGAGCCGGCGGCCCTCAAGGCGCGGATCACCGCGGCGATGCAGCATTTCAACGACACCGAGGTCCGCTCCTATGAGGTGTCCACCAGCATCGGGCTGATGGCCGTGCCCGCCGGTGACACCAGCACGGTCGACGAACTGCTGGCGCGCGCCGATGAGCTGATGTACGAGGAGAAGAAGGCCCGCCCGGCTTAGGTCGTGATGAACGCGACGGCCGCGTCCAGGGCCGGGCGATGCCGCAGGATGCGGTAGTGCGCCAGCCGTCCCAACCCCTTGGTGGTGTGCAGCTTGGCATTCGGCCAGGCGGCGACGATCTCCTCGCTGTATCCGTACGGGCTGTCCGGATCGTCGGGATCGTGGATGACCAGCAGCGGCGGATTCTCCGGTCGGTCGGCCACCGCGGAGATGTCGGTGTCGAACAGCGGCATCTTGAGCTTCTGGTCCAGCCGGCGGTGCAGCCCGTCCCGGATGCGCGGGCCGAAGCCGTGGCGTTGGGTGAAAACGTCTAGGTACCAGGAGAAGTCGCCCATCGGCGCCAGGAACACCAGGCGTTGCGCGGCGGCTCCCCAGGACACCGCGAGCGAGGTGGCCTTGGCGCCGAGCGAGTGCCCGACGATGGCGTGCGCGGGGCCGAACGCGTCGACGACGGCGTGCACGGCCCGTGCGCACTCCACGATGGTGGTGCGGCCCGGGGCCAGCGCCCCGGGATCAGATCCGTTGTGGCTGGGCAGATCGAAGGCGATGACGCGGTGGCCGGCCTCGACGAGGGGTTTGACGAACACGCCCAGGTGGGCTTGACAGCCTCCCCAGCCGTGCACCAGATACACCGGGTCGCCCTCACCCCAGGACTCACCGATGATCCGGTTGCCGTCCCAGGCCGCTTCGACGGGTTGACTCGCGGGGACACCCGGCGGCATCCGCAGACTCATCTCGACCGCCGGCGGGGTGCACCACAATTCGGTGGCCCACCGGGCGCCCTCGCCGGGCGCGAACCGTTCGAGCAGATCGAACCGTTCCCGCACGTGGGCGGCTATCGGCGGCTCGACGCCGGAGCCGGCCTGGCTCGGGTCGCTTTCGGGCTCAGTCATGTGGGTCCCCCATGTGCGTCACTGTAGTGATCCAGTGGTGTTAGCCCGCCGCTGGAGCGGGATAGCTCAGGTAGTGCGCCAGCACCGGACCGAGCCACTCGACGAGTTCGCGGTCCGGCATCCGGGCCAGTGGCGGGGTGCCGAGGATGTGGCGCGAGACGGCAACGCCGAGCAATTGTGCGCCGATCAAGGCCGCCCGTTCGGCGGGCCGGTCCGGCACGATCGCGGCCAGGGCCGGGGCCACCTGTGCGGCAAAGACTTCGAGCAAGGCGTCGGCGGCTCCCCGGTGGGTGGCGGCGGCCCGCAGCAGCGGCAAAAACGGGCCGTCGGGCGCCCAGACCTCGACGAACATCGGGATCACCAGTGCGGCGATATCGGCCGGGGCCACGCCGGTCAGATCCGGGAAGGTGATGTCCAGTTGGGTCGCCGCCGCGAACAGGCCGGCCTTGTTGCCGAAGTAGTGCATCACCAGCGCCGGGTCGACCGCCGCCGCCGCCGCGACGGATCGGATGGTGGTGCGCTCGAACCCCTGCTCGCCGAACTGTGCTTGCGCGGCGGCCAGGATGCCGGCCTTGGTGGCCTCACCGTCGCGCGGTCTCGTTGCCATGCCGTGCAGCTTATTCAACACTTGTTGACACAGGCAATGGTCGGGCCTAACGTCGAGTTCAACAGTTGTTGAACTCAGTTCCAGGAGGTTCGAGTGACCGTCACCGCCATCCAGATCGGCCTCGATCCCGACGTCATCGACGTGACATCCCCCGACTTCGCGCGGTTCCCCGGGCTGACCAGAGAGAAGCTGCGCGCCGCCAACGACGACAACGTCGCGGGTCTGCGGGCCGCCGGCTACCTGGTGGACAACTGCCTCATCCCGTTCGGTGAGGCCGGGACGGCGAAGGCCCTGGAGCAGTTGGAGGCCGGCAGCTACGACGCCGTGCTGATCGGCGCCGGGATCCGCCTGGTGGCCGGCAATACGCTGCTGTTCGAGTCGATCGTCAACGCCGCCCATGTCACCCAGCCGGGCTGCCGGTTCGTGTTCAACAAGGACGCGGTGCCCACGCCGGACGACATCCGCCGCTGGTACCCGAGCCCGGAGGCGGTGCCGGCCCGATGAACACTGTCGATGTCATCGTCGTGGGCGCCGGACCGTGCGGCCTGACGGCGGCTGGCGACCTCGCCCGTGCCGGTCGCTCGGTGGTGGTGCTGGAGCGCTGGCCGACGGTAAACCCGTCCAGCCGGGCGTTCGTCACCATGGCCCGGACGCTCGAGGTGCTCGACGCCCGCGGGCTGGCCGACGACCTGTTGGCAGGCGCGCACCGGACGCCGGGGGTGACCATCTTCGGTGGCGCGCGCATCGATCTCACCCACCTGGATTCCGCCTATCCGTTCGCGATGATCACCCCGCAGACCAATGTCGATGCGGCCCTTGATCGTTACGCCTCCGCGCAGGGCGCCGATGTGCAGCGCGGCTACGAGGTCGTTTCGCTGACGCAGGACGGCGATGGGGTGACGGTGACCGCGCGGTCCCGCGCCGATGGCAGCGACACCTCCTGGCGGGCTCGGTTCGTGGTGGCCGCCGACGGTGCGCACAGCACGGTACGGACGTTGATCGGCGCGGACTTTCCGGGAAAGACCATCCTGTCCTCGGTGGTGCTGGCCGATGTGAAACTTGCGCACGGACCATCCAGCGATGGGCTGACGCTGCGCAGCACGCCGGAAGAGTTCGCGTTCCTGGCGCCCTATGGGGACGATTGGTACCGGACCATGCTGTGGGACCGCGGCTTTCAGGTCGCCGACGAAGTCCCCGTCGAGGACGCCGAGATCATCGACGTGCTGAAGCGCGCCACGGGTAGGGACCTGGGCATCGTCGAGGTCAGCTGGAAGTCGCGATTCCATTGCGACGAAAGGCAAGTCACGCAGTACCGGCACGGTCGGGTGTTCCTAGCCGGGGATGCCGCGCACGTGCACTCCCCCATGGGCGGGCAAGGCATGAACACCGGCATTCAGGACGCGGCCAACCTGGCATGGAAGCTCGACGCCGTGCTGGGCGGTGCTTCTGAAGCCGTGCTGGACACCTATCACGCGGAACGTCATCCGATCGGTAAGCGGGTGCTACGGCAGTCCGGGCTGATGGCGCGTGGGGTGACGCTGCATCCGCGGGTCGCTCGGGGCTTGCGGAACGTCATTGCCCCGCGGCTACTTCGGGTCCCCGCGGTACGGGATGCGGTGGCGGGCAGCTTCTCCGGTATCGGATTGCGGTACGGGCGGGTGGGTGTGCGCGCGGCGCAGATCCCACTGGTGTCCGGAACGTTGACCGAGCTGCAGCGGACACCGGGTTTCGTGTTGGTGCGTGAACACGGGGCTATGCCGGTGGAGGTGTCTGGTCTGCTGCAGGCCGAACGGACCGATGCCGGTCCGGCCGTGCTGGTGCGGCCCGATGGGTATGTGGCGTGGACCGGATCGTCTTCGGATCGCGAAGGGCGGGATGCGTGTCTGACGCGGTGGACCGGTGCGGTTCGTTCAGCGGTCTGAAGCCGCGGTCCGGCACACCCGGTAGCACTCGAAGGCGACCAAGGCGGCGTGCAGCGGACCCCACTCCCCCGGAATGTAGTCGCGCGCCTGCACCAAATGGTCCGCCAGTTCTGGTGATTCGTCGTGGAGGATTCTGCGGGCGCGCCGTGCGTGGAAGGTGTCCGACGCGATCTTGATGACCGGGCTACCGGCCATCAACGGCACCGAGTACTTGATGTTCTCGACGGTGGTCGTCGACTGGTCCTCGATCACCACGTTGTGCGCCGGCACCCCGAGTTGGTGGACTGCGTAGTCGGCCATCATCTGTGCCTCCGGAAGCTTGCTGCGCACGGCACCGCCGGAGAACACGAACCGCGCACGATCGGGATCGGTGGAGCGCACCGCGATGCGTACCCGCCAGCGGTGCAGGATCGGCAGAGGATTTCCCAGCACCAGCACGCACTCACCAGCAGTGATCTGCCGGGGGTTGGTGGCTCCGGTCGGCAGCGCGGATCTGGACGCTCTCCACGTGCTCCACTCGGCCCATCCGAACCCCACGGTCAAAGCTGCCGCCGTTACCGCGGCCCAGCTTTTACCGGCAGTCATCGACCCATTCGATCACAACCGCAGGTCAACTCTCACACCTAGTTCGTCGTGGGAGGTGGTGGTTCGTACGGTGTGTACCACCACCATTGCGCGCGTTCCCCGGTCGGGCCTGTGCACGGTGGTACGTCGGGTGGGGGTTTGGTGGGTGGTCGGGCCAGTGATCGGTTGGTGAGGGGTTCGCCTTCACTGTCGGTGACTCGTAGTGTCTCGGCGGGTCCGGTGATCGTGATGCCGCCGCGGTGATGCATGCGGTGGTGNCATTGCGCGCGTTCCCCGGTCGGGCCTGTGCACGGTGGTACGTCGGGTGGGGGTTTGGTGGGTGGTCGGGCCAGTGATCGGTTGGTGAGGGGTTCGCCCTCGCTGTCGGTGACTCGTAGTGTCTCGGCGGGCCCGGTGATCGTGATGCCGCCGCGGTGATGCATGCGGTGGTGGAAAGGGCAGAGCAGGACCAAGTTGGACAGCTCGGTCGGACCGCCGTTCTCCCAGTGCACCAGGTGATGGGCATGCAGACCGCGGGCGGCCCCGCAACCCGGGACGACGCAGGTCTGGTCGCGGTGCTCCAGCGCGCGGCGCAGCCGGCGGCTGATCGTTCTGGTCGCCCGGCCCACCCCGATGGGTCGGCCGTGGCGTTCGAACCACACCTCACACGTCGCATCACAGAGTAGATATCGCCGGTCGTCTGCTGTCAGCGCAGGACCCAGATGCAGCGCGGCGACGGGTTTCTCGACATCGACGTGGACTACGACGGTGGTGTGCTGGCCGTGCGGGCGCCGCTGCACTTCGGTGTCCCAGCCGGCCTCAACCAGGCTCATGAACGCATCCACCCCGTCCGGGAACGGCGGTGCCTGCTCAGAGATCTTTGGCTCGGCGTCGCTGTCGCGGGCCCAGCCGTCCTCGGGGTCGATGCTGTCGGCGTTGTCGTGGTCGCGTTTCCAGTCCGCGACCAACGCATCGCGGTGTGACTGCAGGCCGGCCTCGAATTTCGCGGCCTCCACCTTGGGCAGGGTGATCCGCNGTCGTGGTCGCGTTTCCAGTCCGCGACCAACGCATCGCGGTGTGACTGCAGGCCGGCCTCGAATTTCGCGGCCTCCACCTTGGGCAGGGTGATCCGCCACGTCGTGGAATCGTCGCCCTCGATCATGGTGATCTTGCGTTTCGGTTCTGGCTTGGACTCTGGTTCGGGGCGGGGTTCCTGCTTGACCGCGGTACGCAACTGATTCACCGTGGCGTACTGCACCAGTTCGGCGTAGTGCTCATCGCAACCCTGGCCGCCGTGTTCGGCGATGACCCCGAGCTGATCGAGCGACACCCGGCCCTCCCGTAACCCCGCGACGCAGCGTTCAAGTTCATTGATGCGATGAGCGATGGCGACCATGGTGTCGGCGTTACGCGGTGAGACACCGGTCTTCCAGGCCACCAACGCCTCCAGGGAACGACACCCCGTGGCACCCCACAACGCATTACCGTCGGCGGCGCCCCTGCCGTCGATCTCGGCGATGATCTCCACCAACCGACCATCGAGGGCATTACGCTGCCCGATCAGCTCACCCATCTCCTCGAACAACACCTCAATACGCCGCACCGGAGGCACGTGCTCGGCGTAAGCGGTTGTGGGAGGCGGCATATCACGATTCTAGAAGAGAGGTCCGACAAGTTCGGATAGCTTCGCAGGGGTACCGCGAGGAGGACTTCAATGAACCGCACGGCTTCGCACCGCCGGCGCCTGAAGTCGCTGCGCCGATCCCGCGTCCGCTCCTATACAGGCGGGTGGGCCGTGGTGACGGGCGCGGCCCGCGATGTCGGCCTGGGATACGCGTTCGCCCGGCAATTGGCCGCCGAAGGGTTGAACCTGATCATCGTCGACGTGCTCGAGGAGGATCTGACCGCACGGGCCGCCGAACTGCGCGCCGAGTTCGGTACCGAGGTGCGGGCCGTGGCGTGCGATATGGGCGATACCAACGCGATTGAGCAGATCGCAAGTGCCGCCGCCGGCGCCGAGATCGATGTGCTGGTGTGCAATCACATGTTCACTCCCCCGGACACTCCGAAGATCCTGGACATGTCGCTCGATGTGCACCGCCGGATGATCGACATCAATGCCCGCGGCTACACCGACCTGGTGCACCGCTTCGGCAATCAGATGCGCGCCCAGGGCCGGGGGGCGATCATCATCGTGTCGTCAGGCGTCGGTCTGACGTCCAGTCCGTTCACCGGGGCGTACAGCGCGAACAAGGCGTTTCAAATCTGCCTCGGCGAGTCACTCTGGTTCGAGCTGCTCGGCACTGGGGTCGACGTGCTGGTGATGGTGGGCGGTCTGATGAACACGCAGGGCGACCTCTTCGACACCTATCCGCAGTGGCTGATCTCCGAACCGCACGCGGTGGTGCGACGGGTCCTCAAGGCATTGGGCCGCAAACACATGCTGGTGCCGAGCCTGCCGAATCGGCTGTTCCTCCTCGCGCAGACCCGGCTCATGACGCGCCGGCGTGCAGTGATGACGATCGGACGTTTCCAGGCGAAGGGCCTCGGGAAATCGGACTGATCATCACGGTTTGACCACCGAGTGATTGCGAAGCGGTTTGTGGGTCGAGGCCGACGATCGAGGCACCATAGGTTCTATAGGTGCACCGTCGGACGGCCCTCAAACTCCCGCTTCTCTTGGCAGCCGGCGCTGCACTGAGCCAGGTACCGATCGCGTCCGCGGCGGCACCCCGCTGGCCGGCGGACCGTGCGAACACCTGGTATCAGGCGCAGGGCTGGCTGGTCGGCGCCAACTACGTTCCCGTGACGGCCAGCAATCAGATCGAGATGTGGCAGGCGGGCACCTATGACCCGCGGCGCATCGACGGTGAATTCCAGCTGGCACGACGGGTCGGGATGAACACCATGCGGGTGTTTCTCCACGATCAGCTGTGGGCTCAGGACCGCGCCGGATTTCTGCGCCGCGTGCAGCAGTTCCTCAACATCGCCTCCAGCCGAGGTATCAAACCGCTGTTCGTGCTCTTCGACTCCTGCTGGGACCCGCATCCGAAGGTCGGTCCGCAGCGCGCGCCGACTCCTGGCGTGCACAACTCGGGCTGGGTTCAAGGGCCGGGCGCCGAGTTGATCGACGACCCCGCCTACCTTCCCGTGCTGCGCGATTACGTCACCGGAGTGATCGGAGCGTTCCGCGGTGACAGTCGCATCCTGGGCTGGGACCTCTGGAACGAACCGGACAACCCGGCCAAGCAGTACCGCAAGGTCGAACGCTCCGACAAGCAGCAGGTGGTCGCGAAGCTGCTGCCGCAGGTCTTCGAGTGGGCGCGGTCGGTCGATCCCGTACAGCCACTGACCAGCGGTGTGTGGCAGGGCAATTGGGCCTCCGGTCGTCGCAGCGCCATCGCGTCGATCCAGCTCGACAACTCCGACGTCATCACATTCCACAGCTATGGGACGCCGGACCAATTCGACGCTCGCATAGATGAACTCGCCCCGTTGGGTCGCCCGATGATCTGCACCGAGTACCTGGCCCGCGAGGAAGGCAGCACCGTCGAGGGCATCCTGCCCATCGCGAAGAAACGCGGGGTCGGTGTCTACAACTGGGGGTTCATCGCCGGCCGCACCCAGACCTACCTGCCGTGGGATTCCTGGGATAAGCCCTATAAAGAGGCCCCCAAGACGTGGTTCCACGATCTGATCCAGCCGGACGGTAGCGCGTATCGTCCCAGCGAAATCGCGACCATCCAGAAGCTGACCGCCAAGGCGCCGCCGGCCTGACGATCCGCCGATACCGTGACTCAAAGTCTTGTGCAATCATCAGGACTTGGGGGGCGATGGCAGACGTTCTGTTCGTAACGATGGACGGCGGCGGCAACGTGCCGCCGATGCTCGGCGTGGCCGGAGCACTCGCCGCTCGCGGGCACCGTGTCAGAATCATCGGACACGAGCGTTTGCGGGCTGAGGTAGAACGCACCGGGCTGCCGTTCCATGCGTATGACCGAGCGCGAGAATGGGACTCGACCGCGCGAACAGAGCGCGCTCATGTGGGTGCCCATGTTCAACGACGCACACATCGGCGCTGAGGTCCGACAGATTTGTGCGCTGGACAGACCGGACGTCGCCGTCGTCGACTGCATGCTCCTTCCTGCACTGCGGGCGGTGCAGGACGCCAACATTCCCAACGTGGTGTTCACCCACACTTTTCGGGGCTACATGAACGGCCTGCACCGGCTCGGCGCCGGGACGGCTGCTCGTCTGTACGGGTACCGGATCTCAAGAATGTGGGACTCTGCAGACCTCAACGTGGTGGCATCGGTACGTGGACTCGATCCCGGATCACGTCGGCGACCACCAGACAATGTGCGTTGGGTGGGGCCGGTGGTGGATTCCCACGCGCCTCAAAGAGGCGATAGTCTGCCACTTGTCCTGGTGAGCATGTCCACCAACGGCTTTCGGGGCCAGCGCCGTACCGTGACGCGAATCATCAACGCGCTGTCGACGCTGCCGCTACGTGCGATCGTGACCACCGGCGGAGTGCTCGATCCCGACTCGCTTCCGAAGGCACGCAATGTTGATGTCGTCGGCTACGTCGACCACGGCGAACTGATGCCCAAATGTTCCCTGCTCATCGGGCACGGTGGCCATTCCAGCACCTTCCGGGCCCTTGCACATGACATGCCCGCGCTCGTCATTCCGGCCAGTCCGCTGTCGGATCAACGCATGATCGGCACCGCGATCTCCGCCGCCGGCGCAGGAATGACCCTCAGCAGGTCGGCGTCTACGACGTCCATTCGCCGCGCGGTGGATGGACTGCTCACCGAACCGGGGTGGCGCGACGCTGCGGCACGAATCGGGGCCGACATACGGGCGACCGACGCTGCGGGTGAGGCCGCTGAGCTGATCACCGGCCTCGCATAAAGCACGGCCAGGCCTGGCCAGGTGCGCAGTGTCAAGAATCAACCGGAGCAAGTGTCAGGCATCAGCCGAAACAACACGGCCGTGAGTGGGGCGGGCGGGGCTCGAACCCGCGACCAAGGGATTATGAGTCCCCGGCTCTAACCAACTGAGCTACCGCCCCGACGCGTAATGCGGCACCTATGTTCGCACAGCACCCCCGACCGCCCCGCACCCCGGTTACGCTCACCGCGTGATCAGATTCCTGCTGCGCATCGCGGTATTCCTGGGGTCCTCGGCCATCGGGTTGCTGGTCGCCTCGCTGCTCGTGCCAGGCGTGACGCTGCGCCCGCTCGGATTCCTCACCGCGGTGGTGATCTTCACCGTCGCGCAGGCCATCCTGTCGCCGTTCTTCCTCAAGATGGCCAGCCGCTACGCCTCGGCATTCCTGGGCGGTATCGGGCTGGTGTCCACCCTGGCAGCGCTGGTGCTGGCCTCGCTGTTCTCCAGCGGCATCAGCATCCGCGGAATCGGCTCCTGGATCGCGGCTACCGTGATCGTCTGGCTGGTCACCGCCATCGCCACCCTGGTGCTGCCGGTGCTGGTACTGAAGAAGAAGACCGCTACGAGCTGAAGACGGGCTGACCTGCTCGATCGAGAAGTGTTCGAGCGCATCGGCGTGCGCCATTACCGCGCGATCGCCTCCAACACCGACGCGTAACTCTCCTTGACCACGTCGAGATGCACCCAGCTCTCGACCACCCCGACGCTGGGCAACGCACGGATGGCATCGAGGATCTCCACCAGCTGCGCCGCGGAAAACGCACGCACCGTGGCCAGTACGTCGAACCGGCCCAGTGTGCGGGCCACGAAGATCACCGACCGCATCGCCATCAGCGCCGACACGGCCTCCCCGGCCGGCCCGGTCAGCCGGATCCCCAACCCCAGCGCGCTCTGGCGGTCCTGACCGGAGTGGCGCACCACCGCACCGATGCGCACCACCTGTGCCTCCACCAACCGGACCACCCGGCGACGCGCTCCCGCCGGTGAAAGGCCCACCGCCGCGGCGAGTTCCACATACGAGGCACGGCCGTCGTCCTGCAGCGCCCGCAGCAGCGCCAAGTCCACGGCATCGACTTCCACGCTGACCTGCCCGACCGGGCCGATGACATCGCGCAGCACCTCCACGTAGCTCAGGGTGTCGACACCGACAACCCCGTCCAGCGCGCGCAGTTCGTCGACCACCCGGTCGATCTCGTGTAGCGACGCAACCCGCACCTCCGCGATCAGCCCGTAGGCCCCACTGGTCAGCGACAGAAACGCCACATCGACACGACGGGCCAGTCGCTGCGCGATCCCGGCCGCCGGGCCGTCGACCGTCAGGCTGATGTGCGCCAGTGCGCCCCGGCCCAGCACCGCCGGATGCGCCACCCCGCGCACCACCACCTGCCCGCTCTCGATCAGTCGCTGTACCCGGGTCGCCGCGACCGACCGCGACAACCCCACCCGCTTGGCGATCTCCCGGTGCGTCAACCGGCCGTCAACTTCCAACAGACTGACGATTGCCTCGTCAACCTCGTCCATCTGGACCTCCCGGCGAAATTGGTCAGAGTTTTTTCTGCACGTCTCCGTACCGCAAAAAGATCGCTCAATACGTACCCAGAAGCAATTTCTGACCGATTTGTTCGCATTCACCGGCATATCGACATCAGAAACACCAGCGTAACGAATGAATCGATTGCGCAGGTCAGCGTTCGGACTTACCGTAATCCACATCACATTCCCTGCGCCGTAAGGATCGTCATGACCCTCACCGAATCGGCCGCCGCCACTCCCCCCAAAGCCACCAGGATCGAAACCCACGGCGTCGAAACCATCCCCGACGACGAACGATCCGCCGGGCCCCTGGATCTGTTCCGGCTCATCTTCGGCGGCGCCAACACCATCGCGACCGTCGTGCTCGGCACGTTTCCGATCCTGTTCGGGCTGTCCTTCCGCGACGCGCTGCTGGCCACCCTGGCGGGGTTGCTGCTCGGATCGCTGATCCTGGCGCCGATGTCGCTGTTCGGCCCGCGCAACGGCACCAACAATGCCGTGTCGTCGTCGGCGCACCTCGGAGTGCACGGGCGCGTCGTCGGCTCATTCCTGTCCCTGCTGACCGCGGTCGCGTTCTTCTCCATCTCGGTATGGACCTCCGGCGATGTGCTGGTCGGTGGCGCGAATCGGGCAATCGGTCTGCCGCAGAACGATATTGCGGTCGGCGTCGCCTACGGAATCTTCGCGCTGCTGGTGCTGGTGGTGTGCATCTACGGATTCCGATTCATGTTGCTGGTCAACAAGATCGCCGTCATCGCCGCCACCTGTCTGTTCCTGGCGGGCATCGTCGCGTTCGGGGGCATGTTCGACGCCGGGTACGCAGGCACTCTGGTGCCGGGCGACCCGATGTACTGGCCCTCCTTCGTCGGCGCCGCCCTGATCGTGATGTCCAACCCGGTGTCCTTCGGCGCCTTCCTCGGCGATTGGGCCCGCTACATCCCGCGCGACACCCCGGGCTGGAAAACCATGGTGGCCACCATCGCCGCGCAACTGTCCACCCTGGTGCCGTTTCTGTTCGGTCTGGTCACCGCCACCGTCATCGCCACCAACGCACCCGAGAACTTCGCCAACGGCGACTACGTCGGCGGGCTGCTCACCGTCTCCCCCGGCTGGTACTTCATCCCGGTCTGCCTGATCGCACTGATCGGCGGCATGTCGACCGGCACCACCGCGCTGTACGGCACCGGACTGGACTTCTCCAGTGTGTTCCCCCGGTTCAACCGGGTGCAGGCCACCATTCTCATCGGCGCTATCGCCATTGTGTTCATCTTCGTCGGCCGGTTCGCGTTCAATGTGGTGCAGAGCATTTCGACGTTCGCGGTGCTCATCGTCACGTGCACCGCACCGTGGATGGTGGTCATGATGATCGGTTGGTTCACCCGCCGCGGCTGGTATGACCCCGATGCCCTGCAGGTGTTCAACCGACGGCAGCGCGGCGGCCGGTACTGGTTCAGCCACGGCTGGAACTGGCGCGGCCTGGGCGCCTGGCTGGTCTCGGCGGCGCTGTCCATCAGCTTCGTCAACCTGCCCGACCAGTTCGTCGGCCCGCTGGGCAATCTGGCCGCCGGGATCGACCTGTCCATCCCGGTCGGGCTGGGTCTGGCCGCCGTGCTGTATCCCGCCCTGCTGTGGGCATTCCCCGAACCCCGCGACGCCTTCGGCCCGGACGGCCCACGCGCCGTCCCCGCCGGCCCCGCCGCCAACACCCCCATCACCTCGGAGGACTGATTCATGAACTCGCCCATCGGACCCGTCGACGCGTCCAAGGTGCCCCGTTTCGCCGGACCCGCCACCTTCGCCCGGCTGCCGCGGCTGGACCAGGTCACCAAGGCCGACGTCGTGGTGGCCGGCGTGCCGTTCGACTCCGGCGTCTCCTACCGGCCCGGCGCCCGGTTCGGTCCCACCCACGTGCGCGAGTCCTCCCGGCTGCTGCGCCCGTACAACCCCGCCATGGACGTTTCGCCGTTCGAGCTGATCCAGGTGGCCGACGCCGGTGACATCGCGGCCAATCCGTTCAACATCCACGAGGCGATCGAGACGATCGAAGGCGCCGCACGGGATCTCACCGCCGACGGCACCAAACTCGTCACCATCGGCGGCGACCACACCATCGCGCTGCCCCTGCTGCGTGCCGCGGCGGCCAAGCACGGACCCGTCGCGCTGGTGCACTTCGACGCCCACCTGGACACCTGGGACACCTACTTCGGGGCCGAGTACACCCACGGCACCCCGTTCCGGCGGGCTGTGGAGGAAGGCATCGTCGACACCGAGGCACTCTCCCACGTCGGCACCCGCGGCCCGCTGTACGGCAAGAAGGATCTCGAGGATGACCGGCGCTTCGGTTTCGGCATCGTCACCTCGTCCGACGTGTACTACCAAGGGGTCCGCGAGGTCGTGGACAAGCTGCGCCAGCGCGTCGGGAACCGGCCGGTGTACGTGTCCATCGATATCGACGTGCTCGATCCCGCCCACGCGCCGGGCACCGGCACCCCGGAGGCCGGTGGGATCACCAGCCGCGAACTGCTGGAGATCCTGCGCGGGTTCCGCGGCCTGAACCTGGTCGGTGCCGATGTCGTCGAGGTCTCCCCCGCCTATGACCACGCCGAGATGACCGGGATCGCCGCCTCGCACGTCGCCTACGACCTGGTATCGCTGCTGGCTCTGGGTCACGATGCGTAACGGCGGCGACCTGGTCGTCGAAACCGTGACCGCACTGGGTGTTTCGCACGTCTTCGGGATTCCCGGCCAGAACGCGCTCGGCCTGTTCGACGCCATCCGCCGCAGCGATCTGCGGTTCATCAGCTCACGGGTGGAGAACAACTCGGCGTTCGGGGCCGACGGGTACAGCCGCGTCACCGGAGAGGTGGGGGTGCTGTTCCTGTCCACCGGACCCGGAGCGCTGACCGCTCTCGGCGCGTTGCAGGAGGCCTACGCCACCGGGGTGCCGCTGCTGGTGATCGCCAGCCAGGTGCCGCGCTCAGGTCTGGGGCTGCGCCGCGGCATGCTCCACCAGCTCGACGACCAGAAGGCCAGTGCGGTCAATGTCACCAAATCGGTGGCGACGGTGCGGGAAGCGTCCGAAATCCCCAGCCTGCTGGCCGACGCCTACGCGCTGGCGCAGTCCGCACCGGCCGGACCGGTGTGGGTGGAGATCCCCCAGGACGTGCTGCTGGATCCGGTCGAAAACGGTTACGTGCCGCCCGTGCCGACGTTGTCACCGGTGGTGACGCAGCGGGCACCGCGCGCCGAGCTGGTGGATGCCGCAGCAGCACAGTTGAATTCCGCTGACCGCCCGGTGATCCTGGCCGGCGGCGGGGTACGCCGCTCACCCGGCGGGCCGGCGGCGTTGGTGGCGCTGGCCGAGAAGATCGGTGCACCAGTGGTCTCCACGGTCGGCGGCAAGGGCGCGATCCCGTTCGAGCACCCGCTGTCGGCGGCGTCCTGGATCGAGGACCGCTACACCACCGAGCTGCTCGAGGGCGCCGATGTCCTGCTGGCGGTCGGCACCGCGATGGGCGAGGTCACCAGCAACTACTTCACCTTCGCCCCGCGGGGTCAGCTGATCCACATCGATGCCGAGGCGCGGGTGTTGGAGGCCAACCATCGGGCGCTGGCTCTCCATGCCGACGCCGCCACGGCATTGTCGGCGCTGGCCGAGAAGGTCGATGCCCGTGACACATCGGCAGGGGTTGCCGCCGCGGCCACCTTGCGAAAGTCCGTCGAGGACAGGCTCGCCACCCAGAACGTGGACGTCGAGCTGACGCTGATGTCCGATCTGCGCGCCGCCGTCCCGGGCGGCACGCACACGTTCTGGGATATGACGATTGCCGGCTACTGGGCGTGGTCGGCGTGGGATCCACGCGGTGGCGCGTTCCACTCGGCCCAGGGCGCCGGCGGCCTGGGGTTCGCGTTTCCCGCTGCGCTGGCGGCGGCCATCGCCACCGGGGAGCGCACCTTCGCGGTCTCCGGGGACGGGGGTGCGATGTACTCGATCGCCGAACTGGCCACCGCGCGCCAGCATGACGCCAAGGTGACCTGGCTGATCGTCGATGACGGCGGCTACGGCATCCTGCGCGAATACATGACCGCCACCTTCGGCGCCGCGACCGCCACCGAACTCGCTCGACCCGATTTCGCCGCGCTGGCAGCCAGTTTCGGGATCGCCGCGCACACCGCCACGCTGGAATCTGTCGGTGAGATCATCGCCGGCACCTTCGACACCGACGGTCCCGCCGTCGTCGTCCTGCCCGCACTGCTGCGGATGTTTGCGCCAACTCACCTCTGATCAAGGAGCCTCATCATGGGCAAACCACTCGATATCGCGATCGTCATCGGCTATCTGATCGCCATGCTGGCGTTCGGCTTCTGGGGCAAGACCCGCACGAAGGACTCCGCGGACTTCCTTGTCGCGGGACGGCGACTCGGCCCGGTCTTCTACACCGGCACCATGGCCGCCGTCGTACTCGGCGGCGCCTCCACCGTCGGCGGGGTCGGCCTCGGCTACAAGTGGGGCATCTCCGGCATGTGGCTGGTGGTCGCGATCGCCGTCGGCCTGTTGGCGCTGAGCCTGCTGTTCGCCGGACCCATTCAGCGCCTGCGGGTCTACACCGTGGCGCAGATGCTCAGCCTGCGTTACGGCGTCGACGCGACCTCTGCGTCGGGCATCGTGATGGTCGCCTACACGTTGATGCTGTCGGTGACCTCGACCATCGCCTACGCCACGGTCTTCAACGTGTTGTTCGGTACCGGCCGCACCCTGTCGGTGATCATCGGTGGCGCCGTGGTCATGCTGTACTCGGCGATCGGCGGCATGTGGTCGATCACCTTGACCGATATGGTGCAGTTCATCCTCAAGACCATCGGGGTGTTCCTGCTGCTGCTGCCGTTCACCTGGAACAAGGCGGGCGGCCTGGACGGCATCCGGGAACGCGCGGGCGACGCGGTGTTCAGCATGACCGCGATCGGCACCGACACCATTATCACGTTCTTCGTGGTCTACAGCTTCGGAATGCTGATCGGACAGGACATCTGGCAGCGCGTGTTCACCGCCCGCTCACCCCAGGTGGCCAAATGGGGCGGCACCGCCGCCGCGGTGTACTGCTTCTTCTACGGCATCGCCGGGGCCCTGATCGGGATGGCGGCCTCCACGTTCCTGCCCGATGTGGAAGCCAAGGACGATGTGTACGCGCAGATCGCGGAATCCATTCTGCCGGTGGGGATCAGCGGCCTGGTGCTGGCCGCGGCCGTCGCGGCGATGATGTCCACCGCGTCCGGTGCGCTCATCGCCACCGCCACGGTGGCCCGCACCGATGTCAAACCGTTGCTGCTACGCCTGTTCCGCAAACCCGCCGATACCGCGGGAACCGCTGAGGTGGAAGTCCATTCGGACCGCCGCTATGTCGCGGTGCTCGGCATCCTGGTGATCATCATCGCCGCCTTGCTCAACGACGTGGTGGGTGCGCTGACTCTCGCCTACGACATCCTGGTGGGCGGTCTGCTGGTGGCGATCCTCGGCGGCTTCCTGTGGAAGCGGGCAACAGGCGCCGGCGCGCTGGCCTCCATGGCGGTGGGCACCGTGGTCACGCTGGGCACCATGGCGGTGGTCGGCGATGTGCTGGCCAACGAGCCGATCTACTACGGCCTGGCCGCCAGCCTGATCGCCTACATCGTCGTCAGCCTGCTGACCCCGCGGACCTCCGCGGCGGTGATGCAGGTGTGGGATGACCGGCTGGCCGGTCGTGATGCCGACGTGCAGGTGTAGCTCCGTCACTGCTGAAGACCAAGAAGACCGCTACGAGCTGAACACGGGCTGGCCGTCGACGCCGAGCAGGTAGTGCTCCACGCCGTCGGCCACCCGCGGCGCATCACCTCCGAGCGCGACCGCGATCTTGTTGGTGCCGTTGCGCATCACATCCAGCGTGATCTCCAGAGCCTGCTCGGCCGAGAAGTGTTCGAGCACAACGGCAGCCGACTCACCGACCGAAGAAGGTGTCCAGATCAGCGCATCCACATAGCGCAGCGCCGCCTTCTGTGCCGACGTCAGCTGGTCGGACTGCCCGTACGCGCTGATGTCGTCGTACAACGACTCGGAACCGCCCGCATCGAGCGCGGTCGTCTCGCGCAGCGACTGGCAGAGCCGGCAATTGTGCTGGGTCGCGCCGCGCAGCCGAACGATCTCGGTGGTCAACGGATCCAGCCCCCGCATCGCTCCGACCGCGGAGGTGAAGCGGTTCAACAGCGCATCCGCCGGATGGGTGGTGCGGTCCCACGAGTCCGGATCCGGAAACGTCATGCCCAACGCAGTCAGACCGGCACGCACCCGGGGCACGAAATCGGCCACGTACATCAACGCCACGACCCCCAGCACCTCGGCGCCGAAGGCCGCCACCAGGGCACCCCGCTGCTCGGCGGTCACCCCGGCGACGTCGGTGCTGAACTGCTCGGCGAACTCCGCGAGCACCGGCTCGGCCTCCGAGGAGGCTGCCGCTTCGGACGGTAGCGGCGCCAGGCCTACCGCCTGCGCGCACACCGTGCGCATCAGCATGTTTTCGGGGGCGAGCCCGGCCGGGGACAGCGCCACCAGATCGGTCAGTAGGTCCAGCACGGCCTCGATCCTCCCCCACAACGCACCCGTGGCGGGTGAAACCTCGAAACTTCAGGTGTGAAAGTGCGATGTGACGGGCGAGGTAATGTTGTGGGCATAGAGGCCGCTCAGGCCTCACAGTAAAGGGCTCGCTATGTCTGATAAATCTGCTCGACAATCTCGACCGCTGGATGCGCATGACAACCACTGAGCCGGAACTTCTTTCGTTGGGCATCATGGCTCGTTCGCGGAAGCCGAACGAGCAGCGGCTGCCCATTCACCCCGCGCACTTCAGCAGGATCGAACCCGAACTTCGGCAGCGGATCTTCCTGGAGCACGGCTACGGCGAGGATTTCGGCGCGACCGACGACGGTCTGGCTGAACTCGTCGGCGGAGTGAGATCACGCGCGGAGCTGATCGCCGAGTGCGACGTCATCGTGTTGCCCAAGGTGCAGGCCGAGGACCTCGCGGACATGCGAGTCGGGCAGGTCGTCTGGGGATGGCCGCACTGCGTACAGGATTTCGCGCAAACCCAGGTCGCCATCGACCGGCGGCAGACGCTGATCGCCTTCGAGGCGATGAATCACTGGCAGGCGGACGGCGGCTTCGGTTTGCACGTCTTCCACAAGAACAACGAACTCGCGGGCTACTGCTCCGTGCTGCACGCCATGCAGCTCGCCGGCGTCACCGGCAGTTACGGTCGACGACTCCGGGCCGCCGTCCTCGGCTTCGGCGCGACGGCCCGCGGTGCCGTCACCGCACTGAACGCACACGGTGTCGACGACGTCCGGGTACTCACCAACCGCGACGTGGCCGCTGTCGGGTCACCGATCCCGTCGACTCAGATCATCCAGATGCGACCTGATGAGGACACCCCTGAACAGATTTTGGCCGACACACCGGAGGACGGCGCCGTACCGGTGGCGAGCCTGTTGGCCGAGAACGACATCGTCGTCAACTGTGTGCTCCAGGATCCCAACGCGCCCCTGATCTTCGTGACCGAAGACGATCTCGCGGCATTCACCCCGGGCAGCCTGCTCATCGACGTGTCCTGTGACACCGGCATGGGTTTCAGTTGGGCGCGCCCCACCTCGTTCACCAGCCCGGTCATCGAAAAGGCTCATGGCGTGCAGTATTACGCGGTGGATCATAGTCCGTCCTACCTGTGGAACTCCGCGACCTGGGAGATCAGCGAGGCGCTGCTCCCGCACATCGAAACGGTGCTCAAGGGACCCGCCGCGTGGGATGACAACGCCACGATCTCGCGCGCCATCGAGATTCGGGACGGCACGGTCATCAATCCCGAGATCCTCAAATTCCAGCGTCGCGCCGAAGCGCATCCGCATCCGGTTATTGCGCCTGACTGACCGAGGACATGTGGAAGTCGGGAATCCGCAACGGCGGCATGGTCGCCCGGGTCGCCCAGTCGCCCCACTCCCGCGGCAGGGTCGGCTCGCTGACGCCGGCCTCGGTGGCGCGGCGCAGCAGATCCAGCGGGCTCTCGTTGAACCGGAAGTTGTTGACCGCGGCGGTCACCTCACCGTCCTCGATCAGGTACACCCCGTCACGGGTGAGCCCGGTCAGCAGCAGCACCGCCGGGTCCACCGTGCGGATGTACCACAGCGTGGTCAGCAGCAGGCCGCGTTCGGTGCCGGCGATCATGTCCGCCAGCGACGTCGTTCCGCCGGTCATCAGCAGGTTGTCGGCCGGAACCGTCACCGGCGCATCGAATTCCGCGGCCGCGGCACGCGGATAGGCCAGCGCGTTGATGGTGCCGTCCCGCAGCCAGTCGACCCGGCCGATGTCCATCCCGTTGTCGAAGATGGACGCCTGCTCCGAGGAGCGTGACGCCACCACGAACGGGGTGCACTCCTGCCCGGGCGCGGCCGGATCGGAATACAGGGTCAGGCCCAGATCGGTAAGCCTCTCGCCCACCCGGGTACCACCGGGCGCCGACAGCGCGGTGCGACCCTCCTGTGCGCCGCGGCCGTCCATGCTCCAGCCCAGGTAGATGAGCATGTCGGCGACGGTCGACGGCGGCATCAACGTCTCGTAGCGCCCGGCGGGCAACTCGATGGTCCGCGCCGCCCAGCCCAGCCGGGTCGACAACTCCTCGAGCAGACCGTCGGTGGGCACATCGGTGAAATCCGGTGTGCCGACGCCGGCCCACGCGCTGGCGCCGTTGCGTTTGGCGTTGATCTCCACCGAGCCGGTCGGCTGGGTGAAGCGGCGGCGCAGCCCGCCCGACGTGGCGACGAACGTGGTCTCCAAGATGTGCCGGGCGTACCCGTAGAGCCGGTCTTCGCCGCGGAAACCACGCACCAGACTGGTTGCCACATCGGCGAATACATCCGCCCCGGTGCTCGGCACCGGTATATCCCAGTCCGCGGGCGCCGGCCCACCGGGCAGCGCCGGTGCGTTGTCGCTGGCCGCCGGGGCCGACGCCGCGGCGGCCTGGGACGCCGCGACCAGCGCTGCGAGCGCGGCCTGATCGACCTCGGTGGAGCTCACCGACCCGACGTGCGCTTGCTCACCGCGGCGCACCACCGAGATGACCGTGGTGCTGCGGCCGCGGGACTCACCGTTGGTGGTCATGGAATTACCGGCCCAGCGCAGCGAGGCATCGGCGCGGTCGGTGACGATGACGGTGGTTTCATCGGCGCCGCCGAGCCGGGCGGCCTCGGCCAGCACCTGGTCGACGAGCTGTTGTGCGGCGATCATGAGCGCCCCGATTCGGCTTGCGTGTTGAGCACATTCACTCCCCGGAACAGTGCCGACGGGCATCCGTGGCTGACCGGCGCGACCTGGCCGGGCTGGGCCTTGCCGCAGTTGAAGGCGCCGCCGAGCCGCCAAGTGGACGGCCCTCCAACGGCTTCCATCGATCCCCAGAAGTCGGTGGTGGTGGCCTGGTAGGCGACGTCGCGCAGTTGGCCGTCCAGCTTGCCGTCCCGGATCCGGAAGAACCGCTGTCCGGTGAACTGGAAGTTGTACCGCTGCATGTCGATTGACCAGGATTTGTCGCCGACGATGTAGATGCCGTCGGATACCCGCGAGATCAGGTCGTCGGTGCTGAGGTCTTCGGTGCCCGGCTGCAGCGAGACGTTCGCCATCCGCTGGATCGGTACGTGGTGCGCGGAGTCCGCATAGGAGCAGCCGTTGGAGCGTGACTCCCCCAGCCGCGGCGCGAACACCCGGTCCAGCTGGTAGCCGACGAACAGTCCGTCGCGCACCAGGTCCCAGCTCTGCGCGCGCACCCCCTCGTCGTCGAAACCGGTGGTGGCCAAGCCGTGCTCGACGGTGCGGTCGGCGGTCACGTTCATCACCGGCGAGCCGTACTGCATGCTGTTCAGCTTGTCCGGGGTGGCGAACGAGGTGCCGGCGTAGGCCGCCTCGTAGCCGATGGCCCGGTCGTATTCGGTGGCGTGACCGATGGATTCGTGGATGGTGAGCCACAGATTTGACGGGTCGATCACCAGGTCGGTAGGACCTGCGGTGACGGTGGGCGCCTTCACCTTCTCGGCCAGCAGTGCCGGCAATTCGGCCAGCTCGGCACTCCAGTTCCAGACACTGTCATCGGCGACGGCCTCCCAGCCGCGCGCGGTCGGCGGGGCCAGGGTGCGCATGGTCTCGAAGGATCCGGCCGACGGGTCCACACTGACGGCCTCCAACGACGGCTGCACCCGCACCCGCTGCTGGGTGGTCGAGGTGCCGAAGGTGTCGGCGTAGTAGGTCTGCTCCTTGACCGCCTGCAGGCTGGCCGATACGTGGTCCACCCCGTCGGCGGCCAACAGCCGTTCCGAATAGTCGGCGAGCACCGCGATCTTGTCCGGGCCGGGCACCGTGAACGGGTCGATGCGGTAGGCCGACACCCAGCTCAGGTCGTCATAGACCGGCTCGGCGGCCAACTCGATGCGCTCGGCGTTCAGCGGCGCCAGGGTGGTCGCGACCCGCACGGCGCGGCGCGCGGTGTCGGCGGCGACGGCGGGGTCCAGCTCGGCATGCGAGGCGAAGCCCCAGGTGCCGTCGACGATCACGCGCACCGCCAGACCGATCTCGCGGTCCAGGGTGGAGTTCTCCAGCTCGCCGTCGCGCAGTTGCACGACTTCGGTGGTGAGGCGGTGGATGCGCAGATCGGCGTAGCTGGCCCCGGCGGCGCGGGCCGCCGACAGAGCGGCATCGGCCAGCGCCCGGCGGGGCAGCGCGAGGAAGTCGGGGTCGACGGTTCGGCCTGTCACGGCAACCACCGTAATGGCAGGAGTTTGTCGTCAGGGGCGGGTGGGTCGCCGCGCCGCCCCTGACGACGGGAGGAAAGTCGTCAGCGCAACGGGTCGAAGGCCCGCAGGGCCTCGGGTTGCTTACCGGTGGTGATCTGCTCGGTCAGCAGCCGGCCGGTGACCGGTCCGTGCGCCAGACCCCACATGCCGTGCCCGCCGGCCACATAGAGACCGGCGCCGATCTGCCCGACCACCGGCAGGCCGTCCGCACTCACCGGGCGCGGGCCGACCCAGACATCGCTGCGCGCCTCCCAGCGCACACCGTCGAGGAGGCGTGCTGCCGAGTCGACGATCGAGCGCACCCGGGCGGGAACCACCGGGTCGTCGGGACCCCGGAATTCCATCGTGCCCGCGACCCGCATCGCGCCGCGGTAGGGCGTACAGGCCACCCGCACGGTCGGCAGGTAGACCGGACCCGGCATCGGGCGCTCCACCGGGACGGTGAAGGAGTACCCCCGGCCGGCGCGGATCGGCACCCGGACCCAGCGCTGGGCCAGGTCGGGCAGCCAGGCTCCGGTGGCCAGGACGACGGCGTCGGCGGTCAGGTCCTCGCCCCCGATGGTGCGCAGGACCACGCGGCCGTTGGTGCTCACATCGACGATGCGCTCGGTGCGCAGCGTGGCGCCGCGTTCGATCACCGCCCGTCCCAGCGCGGTCACGAACCGGCCGGGGTCGACGTAGCGCTGCTGTTCGACGGACAGTGCCACCGTGGCATCCGGGGCCGCCAGCGGCACCGCCTCGCGCAGCGCTGCGCCGGTGAGCCGGCGGGTCTGCACCGGCAGGCCGGCACGTTCGAGCATCCCGATCTCGGCACGGAGCTCATCGGCCCGCGCGTTGTTCTCGAACAGCGCCACGATCGCCGAATCGGTGGCCGGGGCGTCCACCCCGTTGGCGATCAGGACGTCGAAGGCCTCCACACATTCGGCGTTCAGCGGTTGATTGGCGTTCACCACCCGCTGGGCGGCCGCGTGGCTGCTGTGGCGCGCGAAGGTGGCGAGGAAGCGTGCCAGCCCGAAATCTGCGCGCAATGGAACATGCAGCGGGGCAGACGCGTTCAGCATCGAACGCAACCCGTATCTGAGGACGCCGGGCTGGTTGAGCGGAATGGTCAGTGCCGGTGAAACCCATCCGGCGTTACCCCAGGACGAACCGGCGGCCACCCCGTCGCGGTCCACCACCGTCACCTCGACGCCGCGCTCCTGCAGGAACCACGCCGTGGACAACCCGACGATCCCCGCTCCGACAACGATGACAGTCCGCGGCCCTTCGCCGACGCGATCGACGCCGACCATGTGATGCCCTCCGCTCCTTGGCTGGTAGTCACACCATCATCGGAGCAGCACGGCGCAAAGGCGCTGCGGAAACGGCCAATCGGCCACGCGAGGATTGTCGGGTCCCGACAACCGGATCTGGGGGCGTCAGGTGGTGCCGAGGAACGAGGCGGCTTCCAGCCACCCCGCGGCCCCGCAGACCACGGCCACCAGCACGAGCACCACGTAGTCGGCGGCGCCGGGGCGTGCCGGCGCCGCGGCGATCTGACCGGACCCGCCGCGCGCGGTGATGGCATCGCCCATCTCGTCGGCGCGCCGCAGCGCCACCGTGACCGCGGCGGCCAGCAGGTCGATCACCTCGGCGATCCATTGCTTGCGTCGCTCGCGACGGGTCTCCGCGCGCAACCGCGGGCGCAGTCGGCGCGCCGCATAGAGGACGGTGAACTCGTCCATGAGCATCGGGAACGCCCGCAACGCCAGTGCCAGGGTGACCGCCCAGTCGTCGATCGGCAGTTTCAGCCAGCGCAGCGGGCGGCCCAAAGTGGATACCGCGGGCGCGATTTCGGCGACATTGGTGGTCCAGGACACCAGGGCGCCCAGGCCGAGCAGCACGATCGACACCGCGGTGACGCGCAGGAACTTCAGCAGCCCGCCGAGTTCGAGCTCGACTCCGGCGAGATCGACGATCGGGGTGCCACCGGCGAAGGCCGCGGTGACCCCACCGAGCAGCACGATCAGCCACAGCCAGCCCGGAATCGAGGGCAGCGCGCCACGCGGGATCCGCGCCAGCACCACCGCCGCCGTCACCAGAAGGGTGACCAGGGCGATGGGCAGCCAGCCCGGGTAGAACATCAGCAGCACGGCCAGCGCCAGCACGGTGACGAGTTTCGTTCCGGCCCACAGCCGGTGGATCACGGTGTCGCCGGGCACCGGTCGCAGCAGCACGACCGGACGGCGTTGTGAGGAGCTCATGAGGTGGCTCCCGAGGCGACCGGCACCAGCGCGCCCTCGTGCAGGTGCAGGGTGCGCGGGCACAGTTCTTCCAGCCCGGCGAAATCGTGGGAGATCACCACGACGGTCAGCCCGCCGCGGCGCAGTTCCTCCAGCAGCCGCAGCAGTCCGCGGGCGCTGGCGGCGTCGAGCCCGGCCAGCGGTTCGTCGAGCACGATGGCCCGGGGTGAGCGGGCCAGCAGCCCGGCCAGCACCACGCGGCGCATCTGGCCGCCGGAGAGTTGGTCGATACGCCGGTCCGCCAGAGCGGGTTCGAGCCCGACGGTGGCCAGGGCGGCCACCACCCGGGCCCGGTCACGGGCGGGGAATCCGGCGGCGGAAGCGATCTCGCGGTGCACGTGGCTGCGCATCAGCTGCAGCCGGGCCGCCTGGAAGGACAGCGCGACCGCACCGACCTGCTCGGAGACCGGCTTGCCGTCGAGCAGACAGGTTCCGGTGGTCGGCAGGGTCAGACCGGCCAGGATCCAGGCCAGCGTCGACTTACCGGAGCCGTTGAGGCCGTGGATCAGCACGCCGTCGCCCTCATGGACGACCAGGTTGATATCGCGCAGCGCGGTCTTGGCCCAGGGGGTGCCGTCGGCGTAGCGGTGGCTGACATCGGTCAGCTCCAGCACCGGTACCTCCGAGCGAACCTCGTCGCTGGGGGTCGGCACCTCGGCGGCCTGCACCATCTCCGATCCGCCGGCCAGATTGACCACCCGGTCGGCGGCCTCGGCTTCCTCGTTGTAGTGGGTGATGTGCACCAGCGACATGTCGCGCTTGCGGGTCAGCCCGCCCAACACCGACATCAACCCGTCGCGGCCCTGCTGGTCCACCATGCTGGTCACCTCGTCGGCGATCAGCAGCGAGGGCTTGCGGGCGAGCGCGGCGGCCACCGCCAGGCGCTGCAGCTCGCCACCGGACAGGCTGCCGGTGTCGCGTTCGTCCAGACCGTCGAGCCCGACCTCGGAGAGCAGCTCGGGCACGTCGACGTGGGTGCCGGGAGGCAGCCCCCACACCACGTCGTCGGCCACCCGGGTGCCCAGCACCTGGCTCTCGGGGTGCTGCATGATCACCGCGGTGCCGCCCGGGGCGCCGAGTCCGACCCCGCCGGGACGTTCGACAGTGCCCTCGGTCGGCTCGCGTCCGGCGAGGATCAGCATCAGCGTGGTCTTGCCGGAGCCGTTGGCGCCGGTGACGGCGAGGTGTTCGCCGGGGTGCACGTCCATCGACAGCGGCCCGAGCGCGTCGCGGGTGGTGCCGGGGTAGCGGAACACCACATCGCGCAGGGCCATCGGGACCGGCACGACCGGGCCGTCGGTGATGACGGTCTCCAGCTTGTGCACGTCGGGCACCCCGAACAGCCGGGCCAGCACCCGCGACAGCGCCCACCAGCCGACCAGGCTGACGCCCATGATGGCGAACAACCCGTAGCAGAAGATGAGGATCGGCCAGTGCTCCAGGGCCAGCCCGAACAGTTCCCGGAACTTCTCTGCGGCGGGCCGCAGTTCGGGGATGTAGCTCCAGATTGCGACGGAGCCGTCGACGTTGGCGGTCATGGCGGTGAACACCAGCTCACGCAGCCGCGACGCGATGAGCAGCGCCAGCACGGCGGCGGCGCCGAACACCGCACCGGCCACCACCGACACCAGCACCACGACCGGCAGACCCCGGCCGCGGCGTTTGACGATGCCGGTGAGCCCGCCGATATAAGCGCAGTTGATGACGGTCATCAAGCCACCGAAGCCGCCGATCAGGAACGCGATGAGCGCGGCGGCGATGGTGGCGGCCAGCACGACGCGCAGCCGGTACCGGTAGGCGAGCAGGCCCATCGGCACGGTGCCCAGCAGGGACAGTGCCGCCGCGAACGGGACGACGACGGCGATGATCGCGATGGCGGCGCACAGAGCCGCCATCACGGCGGCCTGGGCGAGTTCGTTCGGCTGCAATGACCCGGCCCGGCGCAACGTTGGCGAACCGGGAGGCATCACCCGATTCTGCCAGTTCGCCGGAGTGCTCCGGTCGCCCGCACTGTGACGGTTCCCACGTGACCCCGTTTGCCAATACATAGTGTCTCTATGTAACCTTGTGCAGGTGAATCGTCCGGACAACACCGCGGCTCTCGGCGCCGACCTGCTGGCCGTCGTCGCGCGGATCAACCGGCTGGCCAATCAGCGCATCGAGCTTCCGCTGCCCTTCGCGCAGGCCCGACTGCTCTCGACGATCGAAGATCAGGGATACACCCGCATCTCCGATCTGGCCGCCCTCGATCACTGCTCGCAACCGACGATGACCACCCAGGTGCGCCGCCTCGAGGACGCCGGCCTGGTGACGCGTGCCGAGGACCCCGGCGATGCCCGGGCCGTCCTCATCGGCATCACCGACGAGGGCCGCCAGATCCTCAGCCGGGTACGCGCCGATCGCAGTGCCGCGATCAACCCCTATCTGGAACACCTCGACAACGCCGAGCGCACCGCGCTCGTCGACGCGATCCGGGTGCTGCGCGCGCTGCTCGATATGGCCCAGCAGTCCCCCACGGATTCGCACTGATATTGGTTAGGAGCTCGCACGCCATGTGGCGTCAACCGAAAGCTGTTTGGGCCGTTGCCTTTGCCTCTGTCGTCGCCTTCATGGGCATCGGCCTGGTCGACCCGATCCTCAAACCCATCGCCGACAACTTGAACGCCTCGCCGTCGCAGGTGTCGTTGCTGTTCACCAGCTATATGGCGGTGATGGGGCTGGCCATGCTGATCACCGGCGTGGTGTCCAGCCGGATCGGCCCGAAGAACACGCTGCTGCTCGGCCTGGTGATCATCATCGCCGGCGCCGGATTGGCCGGCATGTCGGCGACCGTGATGGAGATCGTCGGCTGGCGCGCGCTGTGGGGCCTGGGCAATGCGCTGTTCATCGCGACCGCGCTGGCCACCATCGTGAACTCGGCGAAGGGTTCGGTGGCGCAGGCGATCATCCTCTATGAGGCGGCCCTCGGCCTGGGCATCGCGATCGGCCCGCTGGTCGGCGGGGTGCTGGGCTCGATCTCGTGGCGCGGCCCGTTCTTCGGGGTCTCGGCGCTGATGGCCGTCGCGCTGGTGGTCACCGTCTTCCTGCTGCCGTCCACGCCGCGTCCCGAACGGGCGACCAGCCTGATCGACCCGTTCCGCGCGCTGCGCCATCGCGGGCTGCTGGCCGTCTCGGTGACCGCGCTGCTCTACAACTTCGGCTTCTTCACCCTGCTGGCGTTCACCCCGTTCCCGCTGGACATGAACGCCCATCAGATCGGGCTGATCTTCTTCGGCTGGGGCCTGGCGCTGGCCTTCACCTCGGTGGTGGTGGCCCCGCGTCTGCAGCACCGGTTCGGCACGGTGCCCACCCTGGTGGTCAACCTGCTGGCGTTGACGGTGACACTCGCCGTGATGGCGATCGGCACCGACAGCAAGGCGGTGCTGGCGACCTGCGTGGTGGTGGCCGGGTTGTTCATCGGTATCAACAACACCCTGATCACCGAGACCGTCATGAAAGCCGCTCCCGTCGAGCGCGGCGTTGCTTCCGCGGCCTACAGCTTCCTGCGCTTCGGTGGTGCGGCCGTCGCGCCGTGGCTGGCCGGGGTGCTCGGTGAGCAGGTCAGCGTGCACCTGCCCTACTGGGTCGGCGCGGGCGCGGTACTGGCCGGTGCCGCACTACTTTTCGCCGCCCGCGGGCATCTGCGCGGGATCGACGCTCCCGAGGATGAGATCGACGAGCTCACCGATGAGGCCACCGCAGTCACCGTCGGCAACTGAGCTACAGCGCGAAGGCCAGGAACTGCGTCACCTGCGCCGGTGAGAAGTTGTCGTCGGTGACCATGATCACCGACTGGCGGCCGTCGGCCAGCTTGGGCCCCAACGTGATTCCCTCGACGTTGTCCACCGGGTGCAGCTCGGACAGGTCGGCGACCAGGGTCTTGCGGACCGGGGTGGCATCGCCCGCCCGAGCCTGCCCGAGGATGTCATCGGCGTCGTCGATCTCGGCCCGGTACAGCCTGGCCGAGACCCGGGTGCCGAACCCGCGTTCGATCACCAGGAACGAGTTGTCATCCAGCGCAACCAGATCCGAGAGGCCGTTGTCGCCGCCGGCGCCGGAGCTGACCGGGTCCAGCGGATAACCGTACTGCGCGGTCGCCGCGCCGGTATCCGGGTCCAGCCGGGTCAGGCGGGTCAACGCGCCCGTCGTCTCGGTCGGTGACGGACCGTCACCGATGAGTGGACCTTCCATGGCCGCCCACAACGCACGCGCATCGGGGCTGAGCGTGAGCCCCTCCAGCGCATGGTTGCGCCGAGGTCCCTCATCGGCCGCGGTCGTCGTCAGCTCCGCCGGCAGGTCGAACTCGCCGCGGAAGGTGCCGTCCAGACCTGCGGTGCGCACCCACGGCGGTAGTTGCGCGTCATCGGTGCGCTCGCCCTCGCTGGACCAGTACAGCTGCCGGCGCTGCGGGTCGTAGGCGATGCCCTCGGGGTCCGGCGGCACCGATGCACCCGACGCGGGCGCGAACGGTTGACCATCGGTGTCGAGCAGCGGGGTGCCGACCAGTAGTTCGACCCGTGTCAACGCACTGTCGGACAGGGTGATTCGGACGGTGTAGAAACGGGACGGATTCTTGGCCGATCGGTCATCGCTGATCACGAAGAAGCGGTCACCGGACTCGTCGTAACTGATGCCGGACAGCCCGCCGACGGTGGTGTCGTCGAACAGCAGGCCGTGCGCGAAGTCCACCTTCCCCAGAAACGTCAACTCCGATGGCGGCGCGGCCGGGGCCGACGCGCAGGCGGTGCTCATCAGCGCGACCGACAGGAACGCGGCGGGCAGCTTCACACCGTTCAGGTAACCATGACGCCGACCACGGATCCCACCAGGTAGGTGATGGCGATCGCGGCGCCACCCAGGGCCAGCAGTCGCAGCGAGGACCACCACGGCGCCTTGCGGGTGAACTTCGCCGCCAGCGCGCCGGTGATCAGCAGACCCAGCGCGCCGCAGGCCAATCCGGCCCACAGCGATTCGAAACCGAGCAGGTACGGGATGAGCGGCACGATGGCGCCGAGGGTGAACATCACGAACGACGATCCCGCCGCCACCCAGGGTGACGGCTTCTCCCGCGGGTCCACCCCGAGTTCCTGCACCAGGTGGAAGTTCAGCGCCCGCGTCTCGTCGCGGTGGATCTCGGTGGTCGCGGTGGCGGCGGTCTCCGGCGTCATGCCCATGTCGATGAGCATCGCGGTCAGTTCGTCGCGTTCGGCCTGGGGCTGCCTGCGGAAGGACCGGCGTTCGACGTTGACCTCAGAGTCGATCTGTTCGTTGGCCGTCGTCACCGAGGTGAACTCCCCCAGCCCCATCGAGAACGCTCCGGCCAGCAGACCGGCGATCCCCGCGAGCACCACGGCCTGCGCGCTGGCGCCGGCCGCCACACCCGCGATCAGTGCGGTGTTGCTCACCAGGCCGTCCATCGCGCCGAAGGTGGCCGCGCGCAGCCATCCGCCGGTCACATCGGCGTGCTGGTGATCGGCCACATGCGGCAGGCCGGTGGGTGACTCGGGTTCGGGCCGCTCGGTCATGTCGCAAATTCAACGCCGACGATTTTTCACCGTTGTACTCAGGTTTACCTTCGTCGATGCGGGGGCAAGTTACCGTCAACTATGACCACTACCGCAGATCATCTCCGCAACGCGCTCGACGGCCGCTGGCGCGATGTCAAGAACCAGGTACGTGCCGAACTGTCCGGCGAGGTGTTCCGGCCGCACTACACGCCCAACACCGTCATCGCCCGCACCAAGGTCGGCGAACAGATGAAGATCATGGCGGCCCGCGGCGCGGCCGAGGACGGTTTCAAGAAGGAGCACGGCGGCAACGGTGACGTCGGTGCCGCGGTCACCCAGATCGAGATGCTCGCGATGAGCGATCTGTCGCTGATGGTCAAGGCCGGCGTGCAGTGGGGTCTGTTCGGCGGGGCCATCGAGAACCTGGGCACCGAGCGGCACCACAACGCCTACGTCAAGAAGATCATCAACCTGGAGCTGCTGGGTTGCTTCGCGATGACCGAGACCGGACACGGCAGTGACGTCCAGTCGCTGGAGACCACCGCCACCTACGACCCGGAGGCCCAGGAGTTCATCATCGACTCCCCGACCCCGTCCTCGCGTAAGGACTACATCGGTGGTGCGGCCCAGACGGCAAGGGTGGCAGCGGTGTTCGCCCAGCTCATCACCGCCGACGGCGAAGGTCATGGCGTGCACTGCTTTGTCGTGCCCATTCGCGACGACGCCGGCAACGACCTCCCGGGTGTCACGACCTCGGACTGTCATTACAAGGGTGGGCTGCCCGGCGTCGACAACGGCCGCATCCAGTTCGACCAGGTGCGCGTCCCGCGGGAGAACCTGCTCAACAAGTACGCCGACGTCGCCGAGGACGGCACCTACTCCTCGCCGATCGAGAATGTCGGCCGACGCTTCTTCACCATGCTCGGCACCCTGATCCGCGGGCGGGTCACCGTCGGCGGCAGCGCCGGCGCCGCGGCCCGGGTCGCCCTGGACATCGCCACGCGATACGCGTTGGAGCGCAGGCAGTTCGACGCGCCGGGCGCCGATCAGGAAGTGCTGATCATGGACTACCTGGTGCACCAGCGCCGGCTGTTCCCGCTGATCGCCAAGTCCTACGCGCTGCAGTTCGCGCAGAACGAGCTGGTGGCCAAGACCCACGAGCTGCAGACCTCGGACAACCCCGACGCCGAGGAGCAGCGCGAGCTGGAATCGCGCGCTGCGGGTCTGAAGGCCGCCAACACCTGGCATGCGACCAGGGCGATCCAGGAGGCACGCGAAGCCTGCGGCGGCGCAGGCTATCTGGCGGAGAACAGGCTCATCGCGCTCAAGGCCGACACCGACGTGTTCACCACCTTCGAGGGCGACAACCACGTGCTGACCCAGCTGGTGGCCAAGGAACTGCTGACGGCCTACGCCGACGACATCAAGGGCATGAGCCCGGTGGAATGGGTGCGCTTCGCCGCGAACTTCGCTGGCGAGCGGGTGCTCAAGCGCACTGCCGCACAGACGATCATGCAGACCATCGTGGACACCCGCGAGGACAACGAGGAAGAGGGCTCGCTGTTCAACCGCGGCACCCAGGTCAAGATGTTCGAGGACCGCGAGGAGTACATGCTCGCCTCGGTGGCTCGGCGCCTGCAGGGCAAGGCCAAGGAGATGTCTCCGTTCGAGGCGTTCAACGCGGTGCAGGACCACGTGCTGCACACCGCGCAGGCCCATATCGACCGGATCATCCTTGAGGCTTTCGTCGCGGGTATCGACGCGTGTGAGGACGAGGACGCCCGCGAGATCCTCGGCCTGGTGTGCGACCTGTACGCCCTGTCGGTGATCGAAGAGGACAAGGCGTGGTTCGTCGAGCACCGCTTCCTGTCCGTGGAGCGGTCCAAGGCCGTCACCCGCGCCATCAACGACCGGTGCCGCAAGCTGCGCCCGCACGCCGAACTCCTGGTGGAGGGGTTCGGGATTCCCGAGCAGCTGCGCTACGCCGAGATGCTGCATCCCGAGCACATCCCGGACGCCGACGAGCACAAGGAGAAGGACGCCGTCAGCTCGGGCACCATCGAGCCGAAGTAGCGCCTCAGCCGCGCCGGATCTTGTGCGGCCACCAGATGCGGTCACCGATCAGCGACATGGCGGCCGGCACCAGGATGGTGCGCACCAGCGTGATGTCGATGAGCAGCCCGACACCGACGGTGAACCCGATCTGCAGTAGGTTGATCACCCGTCCGCTCATCAGGGCGAACATCGTCAGCGCGAAAACCACGCCCGCCGTGGTGATCACGCTGCCGGTGCTGCCGAAGCTGCGCAGGATGCCGCGCCGCATCCCGTCCGCGGATTCGTCCCTGATGCGGGCGGCGAACAGCATGCTGTAGTCGGCGCCGACGGCGATCAGCGCCATGAACGACACCGGGAAGACCGACCAGTCGACATCGATGCCGATCAGGTGCTGCCAGACCAGCACGCTGACCCCTGCCGCCGCGGCGAAGGACAGCGTCACGACAGCGACCATGAACACCGGCGCCGCGATGCTGCGCAGCAGCACCATGAGCACCAGCAGGACACCGAAGATGGCGACCGCGCCGTAGACGGCGAAGTCCCGCCACACCTGATCGCGCATGTCGGCCGACAGCGAGGCCAGCCCGGTGCTGGCGAATCGCGCCTGGGACAGCGAGGTTCCGGCGGCAGCCTCACCGGCCGCCACCGGCAGGTGCCTGGTCGCATCCAGCGCCTCGGCGCTGTACGGGTTCACCTGCCAGATCACCAGCAGGCGGGCGGTCTTTCCGTCGGGTGCGAACAGCAACTGCTCCGCGGCGCGGAACCCGGCGTCGGCGAGCCCCTGGGGCGGAAGGTAGAAACCCGCACCCGGCCCGTCCGAGGTGTGCGCGCTCAGGGTCGCCAGATAGTCGGTGGCCTCGGAGAGCCCGTCGCTCAGCTGCCCGGTGAGGCCGACCACCTGATCGACACCGCCCTTGACCTGATCCAGACCGGCCGAGAGTTGCGAGACGCCGTCGGACAGCCGGTCGGCGCCACGCACCAGTTCGTCGAGCCGGGCGCGGCTCTGCGACGGTGAGTCTCCGGTGGCGGTATCAGCCAGTTTCTGCAGGCGCGCCACGGTGTTCCTGATCGCCGGTTCGGCCGCGCGCAGCCTGTCGATGGTCTCCTGCGGCATGGCGGTTGCCAGCTGTACTTGGCGCAGCGCCCGGCTGACCGTCCCGCCGGATATCGCGTCCAGGTCGGCGATGCCGGCGCGCGCCCGAGCGCAGATCGGGTCGGCCAGGCAGTCCGGCCGCGCGTCGATGGCCAGCGCCGGCCCGAGCGCCGCGCTCACGGTCCGTCCCGCGTCGAGCACCTGGGTGTTCTGGCTGAGCACCTGCAGCGCCACGTCGAGCAGGTTCACCGAGGAATTGAGGTCGGCGAGCACCGCGTCCAGGTCGGCGGGCGCTCCGCTCGCGGTGGCCAGTGCGGCGTTCGCGGACTCGTAGCTGCCCAGCACCTCGTGCGCGAGTGCGGTGACTTGCTTTATACCGGTGACCAATTGGGGAAGCTGAGCATCCGCGGTGGCGGCGCCGTCTCGCAGTGCCGAGGTGCCCGAGGCCAGCCGCTGCAGATCGGGGTGCGCGGCGTCGACGCGGTCACGCGCCGTCCCCAGACGGTCGGCGACCACCCCGGCCTGGTAGCCGACAGTGGTCTGCTCGAGCTGGTTTCCGTCCGGCCGGGTGAGTGCGCGCACGTAGGCGACTTCGGGGAGCTTGGTGATCCGTTCGGCGATCTGGTCCAGCGCGGCGAGATCGTTGGTGTTCCGCATGTCGTGGTCGGCGGTGACGATGAGGTACTCGGGCGCGACTTCGTTGACGCCCCAATGCTGATAGGCCTTCTGGTAGCCGGCGGAACTCTCGGTGGCGTCGAGTTGCATGGCGTTCTCGTCGAAGTTCACCCGGAAGGTGAGCAGCACCGTCGCCGCGGCGATCAGCAGGACCAGCGAGGCCGCTGCCAGCGCCCCCGACCGGCGCAGCACGGTCGATCCGATACGGCGCCAGCGTCGTTCGTTGAGCTTGCGCGGCTCGGCCAGCCCGCGGCGGCCGAGCACCGACAGCAGGGCATACGGCAGCGTCATCGACACCGCCAGCGCGATCACAATGGCGATCGCGATGGGCGGGCCGGCCGCCTTGAACATGCCGAGCTCGGTGAACCCCATCGCGGTGGCCGCGGCGGCAATGGTGAGCATCGAGGCGATCAGGATGCCCGACACCCGGCTGCCGGCGTAGGCCAGTGAGTCGTTGACCGACAGCTGTTTTCGGCGTCCCTCGTGGTAGCCGGCGAGGATGAAGATCGCGTAGTCGGTGGCCGCCCCGAGCAGCATCGCGGTCATCAGGGCGATGGTGAAATTCGAGACCGTCAGGGTGCCGGACGCGCCGAGCAGCGAGACGACCGGGCGGGCGGCCCCCATCGCGATCCCGATGGTGAGCAGCGGGATGAGCGCGGTGACCACCGACCGGTAGACCATCAGCAACACCAGCATGATCAGCACCACCGATACCGCGGTGATGATCAGCAGCGAAAAGTCCATGGAGCTGAACAGGTCTGCCAGTGTCGGCGACGGGCCGGTGTAGTAGAGCTGCACGCCCGGCGGTGCGGCCAGGGAGTGAATGGTGTCGCGTATCGCGATGGTGTTCTTGTGTGCCTCGGTGGAGCCGACGTCACCGACGCCGGCCACCAGCACGTTGATGGCCTTGCCGTCCGGGCTCAGCGCGATGTCACGCAATCTCTCGTTACCGAAGACGTCCAGCGCGTAGGCGACATTGCCGGTGTCGGCGCGCAGCGCCTCGACGAGCTCGCCGTAGAGCTTTTCCTCGGCGGGACCGATGCCCTGCTCATTGACGATGAGCACGCTGCCGATGGCCGACGACTCCGGCACCCCGAACGCCTGCGACATCTGCCGAAGCGTGTGCGCGGCCGGGATGTCGGCGGGCATGAACGGCGCCGATCGCTCGGCCACGGTGCGTTCGAGCTGCGGGATGGCGAGGTTGAGCGCGCCGACGAGCACCAGCCAGAACCCGATGATGACCCATGCGTACCGGGCGCAGAACCGGCTGAACGCGCCGAAGCGCCGACTGTCACTGTGCTGCATCGCTGCCCCCTCGGCACTTCGTAGACCAAATGGTCTACAAGACCGGGCAGACGTTAGTAGACTGATCAGTACACCGCAAGAGAGGCTCCCATGAAGGCGCGCGATCGACTCGTCACCAGTGCCATCGATCTGATCCGGCGCAACGGCGTCGCCGGCACCGGACTGTCGCTGTTACTGGAGCTCAGCGGCACCGCGCGCCGGTCGCTGTACCTGAATTTCCCCGGCGGCAAGGCCGAACTCGTCGCCGATGCCACCCTGGCCGCCGGCCGCTACACCGGCGATGCCATCGACCACCTGGCCGCCACGCTCGGCCCGGTTCCCGCGGTGCGGGCCTTCGTCGCTGCGTGGCGGGACACCCTCACCGACAGTGCTTTTCTGTCCGGATGCCCGATCGTGGCCGCCGCGCTGGGCCGGTCGGAGGCCGATGTGGCCGCCGACAATGCCGGGGCGGTGTTCCTCGACTGGCAACGCCGGCTCGCCGCCCATCTGGAGGCCGCCGATGTCAGCGCCGAGGACGCCGCGCGACTGGCCAGCGTCACCGTGTCCGCGGTCGAGGGAGCGATCGTCGTGTGCCAGGCCACCAAGTCGGCAGAGCCGCTGCAGCACGTCGAGGACGCGCTCATCGAGCTCTACGAGCTGAAGGTCGCCGCTACGGGGCCGGAGTCGGGATCGGATCCAGCGCCTTGAGCGCGCCGTCCTCGCCGATCTCGAAGCGCACCTGAGCGATCCCGGTCGGGCAGCACGGCTTGTCCTGGCCCCGCAGCCACTGGTACTGCACCGTGGCGATCTTCTCGCCCAACGGCACCACGGTGGTGTACGGGCGGGGCCGCGGGGTGGGTGGGCCGAGCGGCTTGTCGCGGTCGAAGAACAGCACCTGCACGGCGGCGTCCTGCGCGGTGTCCCCGGTGCCGATGACCACCCAGTGCAGACGGCAGTCTCCGGTGTGACCGCGGTCGGTTTCCGTCCACCGCTCGCCTACCTTCTGCACGGCGGTCTTCACCGTCTCGGCGGTGGGAGTGTCCTCAACCGGACAGTCCGACGCGGACTGCGGTGCCGAGTTCGGTGGGCTCCATCCGCACGAGGCCAGGACGAACATGAGGGCCGCGAGGGCTGAGGCAATCCGCGTGAGCCGCATGGCTGTGAGCTTACGGAGTGAAATATCGGCTCTCCCTTGACCCGCGGGCAGCGTGCCCGATAACGACACATTCGACCCGATGCGCTCAGCGAACACTCCGAGTAGCCTCCGAACCATGGGGTTACGTCATATGCGCCGGTTGGTCGTCGTCGGCGCGCTGGCCGCTTCGGGGCTGGCAATCGGCCCTCCGGTCGCCGCCGCCGAACCGTGCTCCGATGCCGAGGTGGTGTTCGCCCGCGGCAGTGATGAGCCGCCCGGTCTCGGCACCACCGGCCAGGCGTTCGTCGATGCGCTGCGCGCGCAGTCCCCCGGTAAGTCCATCGGCGTCTACCCGGTGAACTATCCGGCCACCGGGGATTTCGACAATCGGGCGGTCTTCCCCGCCACGATGTTCGACGGTGTCGGCGACGCCGCAGCGCGAATTCGGTCGACGGTCGCGGGATGCCCGAACACCAAGCTCATCGTCGGCGGCTACTCCCAGGGCGCGGCGGTTGCCACCTTCGCCACCGCGGACCTCCCCGCCGATGTGCAGGACCATGTCGCCGGGCTGGTGCTGTTCGGAAAACCGTCGGCGGGGCTGCTGGCCCAGTACGGTGCCCCGGCCGCCAACATCGCACCGGCGTACGCGGGCAAGTCGCTGGATCTGTGCGCACCCGCCGACAGCGTCTGCGACGGTTCGCCGACGTCGCTGCTGGGGTCACTGGCCCATGCGACCTATCCCTATAACGGCCTGACCGACGCGGCAGCAGCGGCCGCCGCCGGCAGGATCGCCTAGCCCCGGGCCTTTCAGTGCCCCAGAAAGCACTCAGGCCAGCGCTTCCGCGCCGGCCTGTGTTGCTCCCCCGGATGGACTCGAACCATCAACCGTCCGATTAACAGTCGGAAGCTCTGCCAATTGAGCTACAGGGGAATGATGCGGAACAGACTTTAGCGCATGCACCCGGCTGCCCCCGAATCGCCACGTCAGAAGCCCGTTCGGCACGAACCCGGGTGCGTGAGGCAGGATATAAGCATTCTGCTGTCACCGTGAGGGGAGCTCTGTGTTCCGGTTCGTGTTCGTGCTGGGGGTCGGCTATGTGTTGGGCGCGAAAGCGGGCCGGCGCCGATACGAGCAGATCTCTGCCACCTATAAGGCGGTCACCGAGAACCCGGCGACCAAGGCCGTGCTCGACGCCGGGCGCCGCAAGGTGGCCGACCGGGTGTCACCCGATCCGGCGATGGTGAGATTGACGGCGATCGACGCCGAGACTTCGGTGCTGCACCCCGAGCAGGTCGACGTCGAGACGCCGAACCCGCAGAACGGAAAGAGCTTCTAGCTCAGCCGAACGGGATGTTGGTGTTCCAGGTGTTGCCCGGGAGGATCGGCGAGGTGCAGAAACCGCCGTTGCAGATGCCGGCGCCGGGAGTGCCCACGGCAATCCCGTTGCCGTTGGAGGTGGACAGGCAGTTGCCGTCCTCTTTGTTACCGAACCAGGCCAGGCAGGCCGGGCCGGCCTGAACCGATGCCGCCGGAGCCGCCGACAGGGCCAGCACGGGGGCCGCAACCGCCGCGGCAAAAGCGCCGACCACCAGGAACCTGCGCTTCTGAATGCTCAGCGATGCCACGGGTGTTGCCTTTCGGTGTCAATTAACTGCGCACTTACTGTAACGCGTGCGTCACGATCATGCAGTCAAGTCGTCACCGCTGGCCTGCTCCAGCAGGCTACGGCGATAGGTCTCCATGGCCACCAGGTCCCCGAACAGGGCGTGGTACTCGTCGCTGTTGTCCACCGGGGACATCCGCTGCAGCTTGGACTTGACCTCGGCGATCTGCCTGCCCACCGACACTTCCTGCAGGCGGGCCAGCACCCCGGAGATGTAGCGGGCCAGCTTTTCGTCGTCCTCGATGCGGATGGCGTCCACGGACAGCTCATTGATCAGGTTGGCCGCCTCGGGTGAGCCGGCCATATCGCGGACGGTGTCGATCCACTGTCCGCCCGACAGCCCGGACGTCATGCCGCCGGCGGCGGCGATGGCCGTGCGCACCGCCGCGTAAGCGGGGTGGGTGAAGCTCTCGACCGACAGGCTGTCGAACACCGGCCCGGCCAGCCCCGGGTACTGCAGCGCAGATTTGAGCGCCTCGCGCTGGGGCCGCAGAATCGGGTCCCTCGGATCGGGGCGCGACACCGACACCTGAGGCCGGGACGGCGCTTCGGCTCCGGAGCGACGGCTCGAGGTGGCGGCACCCCGTCCATTGGTGCGACCGCCCTTGCGGCCGGCTTCCTCACGGACCCGGCCCAGCACCTGGCCGACGTCCTGCCAGCCGACCCAGCCGGCCAACTGACGGGCATACTCGTCGCGCAGGGTCGGATCCTTGATCCGCGCCACCATCGGCACGCAGCGCCGCAGCGCCGACACCCGGCCCTCGGCGCTCTCCAGATCGTGATCGGTCAGCGCGGTGCGGATGGCGAACTCGAACAGCGGGGCGCGCCGGGCCACCAGATCGCGCAGCGCACCGTCACCGGAACGCAGCCGCAGATCGCAGGGATCCATCCCGTCGGCGGCGACGGCGACGAACGACTGCCCGGCCAGGTTCTGCTCACCCTCAAGTGCCTTCACCGCGGCGGCCCGGCCGGCGGCGTCACCGTCGAACACGTAGATGAGTTCACCGCGGAAGAAGTTGTCGTCCATCATGAGTCGGCGCAGCATCGAGAGGTGCTCGTCACCGAAGGCGGTACCGCAGGCGGCCACCGCGGTGGTCACCCCGGCCTGGTGCATGGCCATCACGTCGGTGTAGCCCTCGACCACGACGGCCTGGTGTCCCTTGGCGATATCGCGCTTGGCCAGATCCAGACCGAACAGCACGTGAGACTTCTTGTACAGCACCGTTTCCGGAGTATTGACGTACTTGGCTTCCATGTGATCGTCGTCGAAGAGCCGGCGGGCGCCGAACCCGATGGTCTCCCCCGACGACACCCGGATGGGCCACAACAGCCGACGGTGGAACCGGTCCATCGGACCGCGCTTGCCTTCACGGCTCAGCCCGGCCGCTTCCAGCTCCTTGAACTCGAAACCCTTGCGCAGCATGTGCTTTGTCAGGGTGTCCCAGCCCGACGGCGCGTAACCGCAGCCGTACTTGGCGGCGGCCTCGCCGTCGAAGTTGCGCTCGATGAGGTACTGGCGGGCCGGGGCGGCCTCCTCGGAGCGCAGCGCCTCGGCGTAGAACTCCTGGGCGGCGGCGTTGGCGGCGATCAACCGGCTACGGCTGCCCCGGTCGCGCTGCACGTGGGTGGCCGAGGCCCCGGTGTAGGTGACGGTGTAGCCGACCTTGTCGGCCAGCAGCTCCACGGCCTCGACGAAGGTGACGTGTTCGATCTTCTGCAGGAAGGCATAGACATCGCCGCCCTCACCGCAGCCGAAGCAGTGGAAGTGCCCGTGGTTGGGCCGCACATGGAAGGACGGGGACTTCTCGTCATGGAACGGGCAGAGGCCCTTGAGGGAGTCCACTCCGGCCTTGCGCAACTGGACGTAATCGCCCACCACGTCCTCGATGCGGACGCGTTCGCGGATGGCGGCGATATCGCGATCGGGGATGCGGCCCCGGCCACCCCGTGACGTGTCGATACCGGCCATCCGGGCAGTCTATCGGCCCATCACAAGGGCCTGGGAGAGCGCACTTCGTGCACTCGTTCCAACCGGGACTCGGTGTAGGACGCGATCTGGTCGATCACCACGCGCAGACGGGCTCCGTCGTCAACGGCCTCGGAGAATTCGAGGGCGAACTGCGGGTCCAGACCGCTGGGCGCCTGCGCCCACAGCGCGAGCGCGACCTCCCGGATGAGGGTGCGCTGGTCGGCCTGCACCTGCAGGTGACGGTGGTCGGACATGATGAACTGCAGGGCCAGCATCTTGAGCACGGCGACCTCGGCCCGGACCAGTTCGGGGACCTGCAGGTCGGTGTCGAACCGCCGCAACGGTCCGGGGCCGGCAGCGGCACGGGTCTGCGAGATCGCGGCGTTGGCGAAGCGGCCGACGAATTCGCTGGTCAGATTCTTCAAGGCCACCGACGCCGTCAGGGTGCCGTCGTACTTGCCGACCGCCTCGACGACCGGCATCTGCGAGAGTCTCGACGACGCTTCGAGCAGTTCGTCGTGGCTGATCGCCGGGAAGGCCTTTGCCCCCAGGTCGGCCAGCGCGGTGGCGGCGTCGCTGTCGGCGAGCACCCGCAGGTCGATGCGACCGGAGATGACGCCGTCCTCGACGTCGTGCACGGAGTAGGCGACATCATCGGCCCAATCCATCACCTGGGCTTCCAGGCACGGCCGCCCGGCGGGCGCCCCGTCGCGCAGCCAGGTGGCCGCGGCGATGTCCTCGGTGTAGAAACCGAACTTCTTGGGGTTCTCGGCCCGTGTCCACGGATACTTGGTGACCGCATCCAGCGCCGCCCTGGTGAGGTTCAGGCCCGCGGAACGGCCTTCGGCATCAAGCACTTTGGGTTCCAGCCGGGTCAGGATATGCAGATTCTGCGCGTTGCCCTCGAACCCGCCGAAGGCATCGGCGATCTCGTTGAGCGCGCGTTCACCGTTGTGCCCGTAGGGCGGGTGGCCGATGTCATGGGCCAAGCCCGCCAGATCGACCAGGTCCGGGTCGCAGCCCAGCCCGACGGCCATGCCGCGACCGATCTGGGCCACCTCCAGGGAGTGCGTCAGCCGGGTGCGTGGGGTGTCACCGTGGCGCGGGCCGACCACCTGGGTCTTGTCGGCGAGCCTGCGCAGCGCGGCGCAGTGCAGCACGCGGGCGCGGTCCCTGGCGAAGGCGGTGCGGTGCTCGGTGTCTGTTCCGGGCAGTGCAGCACCCTTCGGCGACTCGGGCACCAGCCGCTGCCGGTCGAAGTCGTCGTAGGGGTCGGATGTGTCGTGTTGCGTTGCCACCGCCGAACAGTCTGCCAGCAGCGGTGCCGCCGTTCGGACATGCCGCCGTCGCACAGCGCCCGTGTTCACTAGATTGACGGCATGCGTATCGCCCGTTTGCTCAGTGTGGCCCTCGCGGTTCTGACCGCAGGCCTCCTGCTCGCGCCCGCCGCCGCGGGTCAGCCGCCGTTCCGGCTGGCCAGTTATGTGGTGGACGAGGCGAACGCGCTGAGCGGTTCGGACATGACCGAGGTGACCGACGCGATCGACAAGCTCTACACCGACCGCAAGGTCCGGCTCTGGGTCGTGTACGTGGACTCGTTCTCCGGGTCGCCCGCCGCGGACTGGGCCCGGGCCACTATGCGGACCAGCGATTTCGGCAGCAACGACGCGCTGCTGGCGGTGGCCACGACCGACCGCGCGTACGCGCTGCTGGCGCCCACCGCGGCGGCCGGCGGCGTGGATGTGGATGCGCTGCGCCGCAATCAGGTTGAGCCGGCCCTGCGCGATCAGCAGTGGGCCGAGGCGGCGATCGCCGCGGCCCAGGGCCTCGACGGGCCCGCCGCCTCGTCCTCGACATCGTCGGGATCCTCTGATTCCGAGCTGAACTGGTTCGGGGTGCTGGCGATGCTGGCGGTCATCGCGCTGGCGGTGGTCGGGCTGCTGCTGTGGTCACGGCGGCGTAAGCGCAAGCGCCGGGAGGCCGATTTCGCGGCCGCACAGCGCGTCGATCCGGCCGACCCGACCGCGCTGGCGGCCGTCCCGCTGGACACCCTCGACGAGCTGTCCCGCTCCATCGTGGTCGAGGTCGACAACGCGGTACGCACCAGCGAGAACGAATTGGCGCTGGCCGTCGAGGAGTTCGGCGAGAAGGACACCGCACCGTTCAGCACCGCGGTGACCGCCGCCAAGACGACGCTGGCCCAGGCGTTCAACGTGCGCCACATCCTCGATGACGCGGTGCCCGAGACCCCGCAGCAGCGCCGCGATCTGCTGACCCGGGTGATCGTGGCGGCGGCCAAGGCGGATCGCGAACTGGACAAGCAGCGCGAGGCGTTTTCCCAGCTGCGCGATCTGGTGATCAATGCCCCCACCCGCCTGGATGCACTCACCCAGCAGATGGTCGATCTCACCGCCCGCATCGTGCCGGCCGAGCAGACGCTGGCCGGGCTGCATCAGCAGTTCTCCCCCGCCGCGCTGCACTCGGTGGCCGACAATGCCGAAACCGCCAAGCACCGGCTGGCATTCGCCGATCAGAACATCACGAACGCGCGGACGCTGGTGGCGCGGCCGGCGGGACGCCAGAGCGGGCTGGTCGACTCGATCCGGGCGGCCGAGTCCGCGCTCGGTCAGGCCAGGACCATGCTGGACGCGATCGACAGTGCCGCCACCGATATCAACCGCGCGATCGCGACGCTGCCCGACGCGATCACCGATATCCAGAACGGCATCAAGGCCGCCGGCACCCAGCTGGCTCAGGGCGGCATCGCCGAGACCGAAGCGCTGACCGCCGCCCGCGATGCCGCCACCCGCGCCGTGACCGAGGCGCAGGCCAACGGCAACACCGACCCGCTGGGCGCCTTCACCGCCCTCACCCAGGCCGACGCCGATCTGGACCGGCTGCTGGCCACCGTCGCCGAGGAACGCGAGGCGGCCGAACGGCTGCGCCGGGCGTTCGAGCAGGCCTTGTTCTCCGCGCAGTCCCGGGTGCGCGGCGTCTCGGATTTCATCGACACCCGCCGCGGCAGCATCGGACCCGAGGCGCGCACCCGGCTCGCCGAGGCCGTGCGCCAACTGCAGGCAGCGCAGGACAAGCAGGGCATCAATATCGCCGAGGCCATCGCGCACGCCAACGGAGCGGCGATGCTCGCCGGGCAGGCCCAGACGATCGCCAACAGCGATGTCGCCAAAACCCAACAGCAGTACAACAATTACGGCGGTTTCGGTGGCGGCGGCGGCTCCAATACCGGCGCGATGATCGGCGGCATCATCATCGGCAACATCCTGTCCGGGGCGCTGCGCGGCGGTATGGGGGGCGGCGGCGGATGGAGTTCCACCACGTTCGGCGGCTCCGGCGGCGGCGGGTTCAGCGGCGGCGGGATGAGCGGGGGCGGCGGCCGGTTCTAGGTGGTGTAGAGCGACAGGTGCACATACACCTCGTCGGGTGCGCGTTCGTCGACGATGATCTCGCGGGTCACCGTGCCGTGGGCCGCCGTGTCGACCTGGTCCTGGGCGTAGCGCGGATCAGGCGCCGCACTCAGTTCGGGCCCGGCGATCACCGGCGTCGACTTCGGGATGTCGGACGGCCTGGGCGCCACGGAGAACTGCGCGAGGAACTCGCCGAGCTGGGCGTCGGTCATCCGTAAAGCCAACCGGTAACGGGTGTCTCGGCCCGAATCGGTGTCGGTGCCGAGAACCTGAACTCCCGGGGGCAGCGTCACGTCGCCGAAGTCCGCTGCGGTCTGCGCCGATACCGGCATTGTCTGGTCTCCTCCGTCGCGGGGGGCATCTGGCGTCGAGCAAGCACACAGCATCAGCAGCACAACTGCCAGCAATCCGGCCAGCCTCATCGGGGAGCTCCGTCGTAGGTCGAGACCGACGACGCGCCCGTGATGTCGAATTCACGTGCCAGCCCGGCGGTTTGCAGGCCGGCCATCTGCTCGTCGGTGATGGTGATCGGACCGATCTTTGTTTCTTTGCCTTCGTCCCAGTTGTACCGGTCGGCGACGTTCACCTGCGACTCGACATGCACCCGGGGCTCGCCGCCCGGCGTATCGGGCGGGTAGACGGTCACCACGCCACCGGCTGACATGTCCACCCCGCCGACCGCGCGATACCAGTCGGGATTGGCGTCCGGGTCCATGTAGTAGCCCTGCCACGGTGTACGGAACGGCACGGGCTGACCGTACTGGCCTGTCGCGGCGGCCTCGGCCACGATGCGGTTCACCTCATCGTTGACCATCGCGTCCCCGCGGGCCTGCATCTGCGGGATGTCGTTCATCATCGAATTCACATCCAGGTTGTACGGGTCCCCCGAGTTGTCGAGGTAGTGGTCCAGAAGTTCGGCGGCGTGCGGCCATTTCTGCTCGATCAGCGGCAGACCGCCTTCGATCGCGGCCTTGAACGCCAGATCGTCTCCGCGCGAATACCAGGGCTGCGAGCCCCATTCACCGGATCCTTCATCGTGTTTGGTCCACGGCGGTGGTTCGGGGATACCGTTCTCACCGGGCTTGCCCGGCGGCTGATCGGTCGGCTGACCATCAGGATCATCGCTGTCACCGTCGCGGCCCTCACGGTCGCCCAGGGTCTGATAGCCCTCGCCGATATCGCGGATACGGGCCGCGATGCCGTTCATATCGGTGTTGGACCGCCGCAGGATGTCGGCGACCTCGCCGACACCGCGTGACACGACGGGGATCAGGGCACGCTCACCGGCCGCGTTGGGCGGCACGCTGGCCGCGGCGCTCATCACCCACTGTTTGACCGCCTCCAGGTCCCGGCGGCCCGCCGCGACCACCTGCGCGGACCGATCCACCTCGGTGCCGAGGCGCCGATCGAGTTCGGCGAGCCCGCCGATGGTGCCGCCCAGCCGTTCATTGCGGCCCGAGTAGGCCTCGGCCGCGGCACCCGTCCAGTCCGCCCCGGGTGCGGCGGAGGCGACCACGCGACGCAACTCGTCGAGTTGGCCGCTCTGGTCGAACTCCGCGCCACCGACCGGCGTGCCCTCGCCGAGCGTCGCGCGGGCGTTGTCCCACGTCGAAAGAAATGCCCCCAGAACGCTGATCGCCGCCCCCTTCGGTCCCTCGACTCAAATCCTAAATGAGCCCAGAGCCACTCCGGCGCAGCAATTCGGCGCTAGCTGCCCAGGTGATCGGCGAGCTTGTCCAGCTGCGCCTTGTACCCGAACTTCATCCCGAACGCGGCCATCTTGGCCTTGTCGCCGATGCTGGTGATGGTGACGTCCAGCGTGATGGTCGTCTGACCGTCCCGCTCGCTGAGCGTGATGTCGTTGGTGTGCTCGATCGTCGTCGTCGACTCCTGGCCGTCGGTCCAGGACCGCGCGTCGTACGTCATCCGGGTGACGGGGTCGACCCGGGTGAAATTGCCGGCCATCGGCCAACGGGTGCCGGCGTACTTGCCCATCCCCTCGCCGGCCTCCATGACGACGTAGACCTCACCGCCGACGCTCGGGTCGATGCGGCATTCGGGGACGAAGGTGTTCTTCGGGCCCCACCATTGCTGCAGCATCTCGGCCCGGGTCCAGGCTTCCCACACGGTGTTGATGGGCGCACTGTAGGACCACTGGAGGGTGAACTCTTTCTTCTTCTTGAACAGTTGCAGAATCATCGGTCTTCGTCCTTCTTCTCGTGTGTCATCGAATTCAGGAAGTCACCAAGGGAATCCAGCCGGTCTTCCCACAGCCGCTCGAAGGACGCGGCCCACTGGCCGATGTCCTCGAACGGTGCGGCTTCGAGCTGGTAGATCCGCTGCCGCGCCTGGGCCTGGCTACTGACGAGCCCCGAATCGCCAAGCACCCGAAGGTGTTTGGACACCTGCGGTTGCCGGATCCCGAGCGCCTCGGCGATCGCGCCGACCGACAACGGCCCTGCCCTGAGCAGATCGACAATCCGCAAGCGACTCGGCTCCCCCAGCGCCACGAACACCGCCGCTTGCATGCCAGTCACCATAAGCCGACTGACGTATTCCCGTCAAGGAATATGTCATGTCCACTTTTCCCGCGAGCGTGCGTGTCTGCTGGCAGACACGCCGCCCCCAGGCCCGACATCGCGCACGCTCACGCAACCCGTGAGCGCAACAGCTCAAACTCCACGCGTCGCAGGAAGTCCGCGGACCGACGCCGGACGTCGTCGGACACGATCGACAACACGGTCCAGCCCATTTCCTGCAGGGCAGCGCGCTTCTGCCGGTCCCGGGTGAAGCTGGCGGGGTCGCTGTGCCAGTCGAAGCCGTCGTACTCGACGGCCAGCTTGCGGTGCGGCCAGGCGAAATCGAGTCGCCACATCCGTCCAGAGCGATCGACGATCTCGTACTGCAGCTCGGGGGCCGGCAGGTGCCCATCGAGCATCACCAGTCGGGCTTCGCTCTCCATGGGTGATTCCGCAGCGGCCGCCGCATGCGGAACTAGTTCCCGCACATGGACAATGCCGCGTCGGCCACGCTGGCCTGACACCGCATCCAGCAGCTGCCTGCGGTCACAGGTGCCGGTCCGCAGTGCCGCATCCAGGGTCGCCAGCGCGCGCGGGCGACGCAGGAGGCGGGCCACTTCCACCGCCGTCCACGCCGCAGTGGTGGACTCTCTACCGTCGACCATCGCGAGCGGCGCACCGTCGCGGCGGTGAATGATCAACCCGTCGGACGCCCGGAGCTGGTGACCGTCGGGATTGAGCACGTGCAGGTCGATCACGTTTTCGGTGTCGAAACCATATGCTGCAGCCGCCGTTCCGAGGCAGATGGCAACGGGCTCACCCGCGCGTAGGTCCAGTCCGCGAAGACGGGTGAGGTTGTCCGGCTCTTCGCCGGCATACACGCCCGGCCACACCTTGATGAGCTCGCCTGTCCGGATCCTGGTATCGAGCCGGCTGCGACTCAAGACGTTGAGGAGTTGGGCAGTGGTGGCTACCCCGTTTTGGCGCGCGAGCAGTGCGGCAACGTCATCGGGCATGCAGCCGATCGTCGGTCAGGCGGGCCGGCCTGCACGACCCCCATCACCGAATCTGTGCATGGATCGCCGACTGTGGATAAGCGGCTGTGGCGAGCGTGCGTTAACTCGCCTCCCGCGACGGCGTGTCCACCAACAGACACGCACGCTCGCGGGAAAGCGCTAGCAACCCTTGAGGCGGACCGCCAGGTAGTCACTGACCTGGTCGATGGCCACCCGCTCCTGGGCCATGGTGTCGCGCTCACGGATGGTGACCGCCTGATCTTCCAGCGAATCGAAGTCCAGCGTCACGCAGAACGGGGTGCCGATCTCGTCCTGGCGGCGGTAGCGCCGCCCGATCGCGCCGGCGTCGTCGAACTCCACGTTCCAGCTCTGCCGCAGCTCGGCGGCGAGATCCTTTGCCTTGGGTGACAAGTCGGCATGCCGCGACAGTGGCAGCACCGCCGCCTTGACCGGGGACAGGCGCGGGTCGAGCTTGAGCACGGTGCGCTTGTCCACCCCGCCCTTGGCGTTCGGGGCCTCGTCCTCGGTGTAGGAGTCCACCAGGAACGCCATCAGTGACCGGGTCAGGCCGGCTGCCGGCTCGATGACGTAGGGCACGTAGCGGGTGTCGGCACCCTGGTCGTAGAACGACAGGTCCACACCGGATGCCTTTGCGTGGCTGGACAAGTCGTGATCGGTACGGTTGGCGATACCCTCCAGCTCACCCCACGGGTTGCCGGAGAAACCGAACTTGTACTCGATATCGGTGGTGCCCGCGCTGTAGTGCGACAGCTTCTCCAGCGGGTGCTCGTAGAGGCGCAGATTCTCCGGGTTGATACCGAGGTCGGTGTACCACTTCAGCCGGGTCTCGATCCAGTACTTGTGCCATTCGGGCGCGGTGGACGGCTCGACAAAGAACTCCATCTCCATCTGCTCGAACTCGCGGGTGCGGAAGATGAAGTTGCCCGGGGTGATCTCGTTGCGGAAGCTCTTGCCGATCTGGCCGATGCCGAATGGCGGCTTCCTGCGCGAGGTGGTCACCACATTGGCGAAGTTCACGAAGATGCCCTGCGCGGTCTCCGGGCGCAGGTAGTGCAGGCCCTCTTCGGACTCGATGGGCCCGAGGTAGGTCTTGAGCATCATGTTGAAGTCACGCGGTTCGGTCCACTGCCCCTTGGTGCCGCAGTCCGGGCAGACGATCTCGCCCATCGGCACGTCATCGGGTTCGCCGCCCTTCTTCAGGGCGTAAGCCTCCTGCAGGTGATCCTGCCGGTGCCGCTTGTGACAGTTCAGACATTCCACGAGGGGGTCATTGAACACCGCGACGTGCCCGGAGGCCACCCACACCTGGCGGGGCAGGATGATGGCGCTGTCCAGTCCGACGACGTCGTCGCGGCCGGTGACCACCGACCGCCACCACTGCTTCTTGATGTTCTCCTTGAGCTCCACCCCGAGTGGACCGTAATCCCAGGCGGACTTCGTACCGCCGTAGATCTCGCCCGATTGGTAGACGAGGCCACGGCGTTTCGCCAGGTTTGCAACGGTGTCGATGATGGATGCCACGGGTCAACAGCGTAGCGATGAGACCGCAGGACCCACGCCGCGGCGTCCCCGGCAAAGCATTGACATGCGCAGACGTGCATGTAATCTGACTCCATAATGAAAACCGTTTCCACTACCGGCCATGAGCACGAGCATATCGGTGCGCCGTTCCCGGAGTTGCCGTCGCGCGAGATCCTGGACGTCACCGGCGACCTGCTGCGCGCACTGGCCGCCCCGCTGCGCATCGCCATCGTGCTGCAACTGCGCGAATCCCAGCGCTGCGTGCACGAACTCGTCGACGCGCTGGACGTGCCCCAGCCGCTGGTCAGCCAGCACCTGCGCATCCTCAAGTCAGCCGGTGTGGTGGCCGGGGAGCGCAGCGGCCGCGAGGTCATGTACCGCCTCGTCGACCATCACCTCGCCGAGATCGTGGTGGCGGCCGTCACGCACGCCGCCGAGGATCACGCATGACATTCCAGCGAGCAGCGAAGCGAGATCGCGCATGACTTTCCAGCGAGAAGCGAAGCGAGATCGCGCATGACTTTCCAGCGAGAAGCGAAGCGAGATCGCGCATGACACCCGTCGTCCGCTCGACGAAGCAGCGCGCGGCCATCTCCGCGCTGCTCGACGATGTCGCGGACTTCCGGTCCGCGCAGGAACTGCACGACGAACTGCGCAAGCGCGGCGAAGGTATCGGGCTGACCACCGTGTACCGCACGCTGCAGTCGATGGCCACCGCCGGCCAGGTCGACACGCTGCGCACCGACACCGGCGAATCGGTGTACCGGCTGTGCTCGGAGCACCACCATCATCACCTGGTGTGCCGGATCTGCGGCGCCACGGTCGAGGTCGACGGCGGCGCCGCCGAGGTGTGGGCCGACCAGGTGGCGGCCGACCACGGGTTCACCGACGTCAGTCACACCATCGAGATCTTCGGGGTGTGCAGTTCGTGCGCCGTCAGCTGACGCGGACGAACTCCAGCACGGCACCGAGTGTCAGCGGCGCGAGCTCGATGCCGCCGGGTGAATGCGGGTCCACCCACGCCATCTCGACGATCTCGGCGCCCGGCTGCGGTCGCCCGTCGAGGCGGACGAGGAACAGGTCCGCGGCGACGCGATGGCCGGGCTCGTTGGCCGCCGCCGCATCGTGATGGCCCAGCGAGCGGATGGATTCCTCCACCACGTCGGTGCCGAGCTCCTCGCGGATCTCGCGGCGCAGCGCCTGCACCGGCGTCTCCCCCGGCTCCAGCTTCCCGCCGGGCTGCATGAACGTCGTCGTGCCCCGCTTGCGGACCACCAGCACGTGGTTGCGGTCGTCGAGCACAACGGCCGCCACAATCCGGATCACCGGACTCATGCGATGAGCGTGCGCCGCACGTCCGCGCCGGTGGACAGCACCATCATGATCAACGTGCCCAGCGCCTCATCGGACAGGCCCGAGCCCGGAAAGTTGTAGCGCAGCAAGACATCCGCGGATTCGTCATCCTTCTCGGCCAGCGACACCGTGCCCAGCAGAGTGACCCGGGTGTGCTCGGCAACCTTGACCCGCAGATCGTCGTCCAGCGGCAGGTCCCAGGCCAGCACCTGGTTGAGCGACACCATGTCCAGCCCCTCGCCCACGCTCACCACGCGCAGCGAGGCAAAAGTGCCGTCGTGGTGCACGGTCAGCGCACCGTCGTCCTCACGGGTGGCCGTCAGCAGCGCCTCGGCAATGGCCGCGAGCCGGTCCTGGAGGGACATTGTCACGCCCGCCCGAACCGGCGGTTGCGGTTGACGTACTCCTCGCATGCGGCCCACAGGTCGCGGCGGTCATAGTCGGGCCAGAGCTTGTCCTGGAAGACGTACTCGGCGTAGGCCGCCTGCCAGATCAGGAAGTTGCTGGCCCGTTGCTCCCCCGACGTCCGGATGAACAGGTCGACGTCGGGGATGTCGGGGCGGTGCAGATGCTTGGCCAGCGACGCCTCGCTGATGCGATTCGGATTGATCTTGCCCGCGACCGCCTCGTCGGCGAGTTGCCGTGCCGCCTCCACGATCTCGGTACGGCCGCCGTAGTTCACGCAGTAGTTCACGGTGATGACGTCATTGCCGACGGTCATCTGCTCGGCGATGTCGAACTCCTTGATGACGCTGCTCCACATGCGTGGCCGCGAACCCACCCAGCGCATGTTGACGCCCATGGCGTCCAGGTTCTCGCGGCGGCGCCGCACCACCTCGCGGTTGAAGCCCATCAGGAAACGCACCTCTTCGGTGCTGCGCTTCCAGTTCTCGGTGGAGAACGCGTACACGCTCAGGTGCTTGATACCCAGTTCGATGGCACCGCAGGTGATGTCGATGAGGACGGCCTCACCCATCTTGTGTCCCTCGGTGCGGCCCAAGCCGCGCTGGGTGGCCCACCGGCCGTTACCGTCCATGACGACGGCGACGTGGTTGGGCACCTGGTCGGCGGGAATCTGCGGAGCAACTGCCTTCGACGGGTGCTGCGGCGGCCGGGAGAACTTGCCGTTGGTGCGCGGCGGCAACTCCGGGAACACCACCGGCCACGTCGAGACGTCCGGGAAAACCGGGTAGTCCTCAGGCGCCGGGGGCAGCTGCGGGTACGTGGTCTTGCCCCGTTTGGTAGCCATGGGGCATATCCTGCCCGACCACCGCTGCTCGGCGTTCAACGGCCGTGGTATCCACCCGATAGACGCGCTCCACCAGTGGCAATGTCCGTAGTTGACGTTCCAGATGCCACTGCAGATGCGCGGCCACCAGCCCGCTGGCCTGGCTGCGGTGCGATGAGGTGGACGCCTCGGCGAACTCCCAGTCACCGTCGTGCAGCGCGATCATGAGATCCATCACCGCCTGCGCGGGGGTCGCCGCCCCCGACGGCCGGCAGTGCACGCACACGCTGCCACCGGCGGCGACGTGGAAAGCCCGGTGCGGACCGGGCGCGGCGCACCGGGCGCATTCGGTGAGTGACGGGGCCCAGCCCGCGATGCCCATTGCCCGCAGCAGGTACGCGTCGAGGACCAGCTCGCGGGGACGAAGGCCCCCGGCCACCGCCCGCAGCGCCGCCACCGTCAGCCCGTGCAGTTCGGGCACCGGGGCGCGTTCCTCGCCGGCGAGCCGCTCCGCGGTCTCCAGCACCGCGCAGGCGCAGGTGTAGCGGCCGTAGTCGCTGACGATGTCGACGGCGAACGCGTCGATGGACTGCACCTGGGTGACGATGTCGAGATTGCGTCCCGGATGCAGCTGAACGTCGATGTGCGCGAAAGGCTCCAGCCGCGCCCCGAACTTGCTCCGGGTGCGGCGCACTCCTTTGGCCACCGCGCGGACCACGCCGTTCTCGCGGGTGAGCAGGGTCACGATCCGGTCGGCCTCGCCGAGCTTGTGCTGGCGCAGCACCACTGCTCGATCCCGGTACAACCGCATCGCAACAGTCTCGCACCGCACGGTGACAACGACTGCACCGCAACGCCGGATATCCTCAAGATCAGTATGGTTCCCTCCCCGAAAATTCCCACCCGCATGGCACCCACCACGAGATTTCCCACCCTCACCCAGCTGCAGTACCGGCTCGCGATCGGCTCGACGACATCGGACCAACTGGTACGCAAGTCCCTGAAAGCGATCGAGGCCAGCCAACCCACCCTGAACGCCTTCCGGGTGGTGCTGACCGAGCAGGCATTGGCCGATGCCGCCGAAGCCGACCGCAAACGCGCTGCCGGGCAACGACTTCCGCTGCTGGGAATCCCCATCGCGGTCAAGGACGATGTGGACGTGGCGGGGGTGCCGACCCGGTTCGGCACCGACGGGGAACGCCCCGTCGCGACCGCCGACGCCGAGGTGGTGCGGCGGTTGCGGGCGGCCGGTGCGGTGATCGTGGGCAAGACCAACACCTGCGAGCTGGGTCAGTGGCCGTTCACCAGCGGTCCCGGATTCGGACACACGCGTAATCCGTGGTCACGCGAGCACAGTCCGGGCGGGTCCTCCGGCGGCAGCGCCGCCGCGGTCGCGGCCGGCCTGGTGACCGCCGCGATCGGATCCGACGGCGCGGGCAGTGTCCGGATACCGGCCGCCTGGACGCATCTGGTCGGGATCAAACCGCAGCGCGGACGCATCTCCACCTGGCCGCTGCCCGAGGCGTTCAACGGCATCACCGTCAACGGCGTGCTGGCCCGCACCGTCACCGATGCCGCCATCGTGCTCGACGCCGCCTCCGGCAATGCCGAGGGCGATCTGCACAAACCGGCGCCGGTCCAGGTGTCCGATCATGTGGGCCGCGCCCCCGGCCCGCTGCGCGTCGCAATGTCCACGGCCTTTCCGTTCAATGTCTTCCGCTCCGAACTGCACCCGGAGATCGCGGCCGCGCTGCAGGGCGTGGCCGATCAACTCGGACAGCTCGGGCACACCGTCATCAAGGCCGACCCGAACTACGGGCTGCGGATGTCGTGGAACTTCCTGGCCCGGTCCACCTCGGGACTGCTGGAGTGGCAGCAACGACTGGGCTCCGGCGTCACGCTGGATAAGCGCACCGTGAGCAATATCCGGACCGGCTGGTTGCTGTCGCAGCACACCCTGCGCAAGGCGCGGGCCGCCGAGGCGCAGGCCCAGCGCCGGGTCGGCTGGATCTTCAACATCGCCGATGTGGTGCTCGCCCCCACCACGGCACTGCCCCCGTCCCTGGTCGACGAGTACGACGACCGCGGCCCGCTGGCCACCGACCGGGCCATGATCCGCGCCTGCCCGGTGACCTGGCCGTGGAACCTGCTGGGCTGGCCGTCGATCAACATCCCGGCCGGATTCACCTCCGACGGCCTGCCGATCGGCGTGCAGCTGATGGGCCCCGCCGACAGCGAACCCATGCTGATCTCGCTGGCCGCCGCGCTCGAAGGAGTGAACGGCTGGATGGCCAAGCAACCGGAACCTTGGTGGGACGGTCCCGCGCTGACGTAATGTCACCCCCTATGACGAACACCCGCCGTTGCGCGACGGCCGTCGCAGTGGCCGCCTTCGCAGCCGGGGCGGTGTTGGCCGCACCCACGGCCAACGCCGACAACCGGCGACTCAACGACGGCGTGGTCGCCAACGTGTACACGGTGCAGCACAAGGCAGGCTGCGACACCGAGATCAAGATCAACCCGAAGCTGCGCCTGGCCGCGCAGTGGCACACCAACGATGTGCTCAACAACCGGGCGCTCAACGGCGATATCGGGTCCGACGGCACCACCGTCGCCGACCGTGCCCGCAACGCCGGCTATGCCGGGCCGGTGGCCGAGACGGTCGCGATCAACCCCGCGCTGGCGATCAGCGGCATCGAACTGATCAACCAGTGGTACCACCGGCCGGACTACTACGCGATCATGGCCGACTGCTCGAATGTGCACATCGGTGTCTGGTCGGAGAGCCTGTTCGACCGCACCGTGGTGGTCGCGGTGTACGGCAAGGGTGACGGTGCCCCGCCGGTCCCGTCGGACATCCGCGATTTCGGCCAGGTGCCGGGCTGGACGCCCTAAAAACCCAGCTTCCTGAGCTGCTTCGGGTCGCGCTGCCAGTTCTTGGCGATCTTGACCTGCAGTGTCAGATAGACCTTGGTACCGAGAAGCTTCTCGATCTGGGTGCGCGCAGCGGTGCCCACCTCACGCAGGCGGGCGCCGCCCTTGCCGATGATGATGCCCTTCTGGCTGTCGCGTTCGACGAACAGGACGGCGTGCACATCGATCAGATCGTCGCGGCCCTCGCGCGGGGTCACCTCGTCGATGATGACCGCCAGTGAGTGCGGGAGCTCGTCGCGCACACCTTCGAGGGCGGCCTCGCGGATGAACTCGGCCATCAGGACCTGCTCGGGCTCGTCGGTGAGTTCGCCGTCGGGGTAGAACGCCGGGCCCGGGGGAAGCTTGCTCACCAGGACATCGATCAGCACATCGAGCTGCTCGCCCTTGGTCGCCGACACCGGCACGATTTCGGCTGTGTCCCCGACCAATTCGCTCACGGCCATCAGCTGCGCCGCCACCTTGTCCCTGGGTACCTTGTCGATCTTGGTCACGATCACGATGAGAGTGGTCCTGGGCGCCACAGCCCGGATCTGCTCATAGATCCACCGGTCGCCCGGTCCGATCGCCTCATCGGCGGGCAGGCACAGCCCGATGACGTCGACGTCGGAGTAGGTGCCCTTGACCAGTTCGTTGAGCCGCTCCCCGAGCAGGGTGCGGGGCCGGTGCAGACCGGGGGTGTCGACGAGGATGATCTGAAAGTCCTCGCGGTGCACGATGCCGCGGATGGTGTGCCGGGTGGTCTGCGGCCGGTTCGAGGTGATGGCCACCTTCTCGCCGACCAGCGCGTTGGTCAGTGTCGACTTGCCGGTGTTGGGCCGGCCGACGAAACAGACGAAACCGGACCGGAATTCGTCGCTCACGAGGACTCCGCCGGCTTGCCGGCACGATCGGTGACGATGACCGTCGCCGTCGGGGACAGCTCGGTCACCGCACCGATCCCGGGATCGTCGGCCGATCCGCCGACCAGCACCGCCGATTCCAGTCCGGCCGCGCCGCTGGACACCGCGGCGGCGACCGCCGCCTGCAGCGCGGTCAGGCTCAGCGCCGACAGTGTGACCGGCGCACCGGCATAGGTGCGTCCATCCAGGTCCCGCACCGCGGCACCCTGGGCCGCTTCTGCGCGGCCCATCGCTCCGCGGGCCAGCACGACCAGCTTGTCGTCCTCGGCGTCCAGACGGGTCACTTCTCCTCCTCCGGTGGCGCTTCCGGGGCGATCAGCACTGTGCCGATCCGCACCCGTCCGCGATGGTCCGGGCCACCTTCGGCCCGCAACCGCAATCCGTTCCAACTGACCTGGGCGCCGGGCAGCGGCACCCGGCCGAGTTCGTGCGCGAGCAACCCGCCGACGGTGTCGACCTCCAGGTCCTCACCGATGTCCAGGTCCTCGTAGAGTTCGGTCAGGTCCTCGATGGGCAGCCGGGTGGACACCCGGAACCGATTGGAGCCCAGCACCTCCCACGGCGCGACCTCATCGGCGTCGTACTCGTCGTTGATCTCGCCGACGATCTCCTCGAGCACGTCCTCGATGGTGACCAGCCCGGCGATCGCGCCGTACTCGTCGACCAGCAGGGCCATGTGCTTGCGATCGCGCTGCATCTCGCGCAGCAGCAAATCCAACGGTTTGGAGTCCGGGACGAACACCGCTGGGCGCATCAGTTCGCCGACCATGGCGTCGGTGCGACCGTTCGCCGGGGCGAGCGAAGCGCCGGGGGAAGATTCGGTGCGCGTCTGCGCCACAAGATCCTTGAGGTAGACCACACCGACGACATCGTCGACGTTCTCCCCGATCACCGGCAGCCGGGAATGCCCACTGCGCACGGCCAGCGACAGCGCCTGCGCGGCGGTCTTGTCGGATTCGATCCACACCATCTCGGTGCGCGGCACCATCACCTCGCGCGCCGGGGTGTCCCCGAGTTCGAACACGGACTGGATCATCCGCCGTTCGTCGTCGGCCACCACGCCGCGCTGCTGGGCCAGATCGACGACCTCGCGCAGTTCGATCTCGGACGCGAACGGCCCGTTGCGGAAGCCACGGCCGGGGGTCAACGCGTTGCCGATGAGCACCAGCAACCGGCTGATCGGGGTCAGCAGCACCGAGATCGCGTGCAGCGGAAGGGCTGCCGACAGGGCGATGGTGTACGCGTTCTGCCGGCCGACGGTCCGTGGACCGACGCCGATGACGACGAAGCTGACCACCACCATGGTCGCCGCCGCGGCGAACAGGCCCCACGCCACACCCAGGTAGCCGTCCAGATAGGACACCAGCAGAACGGTCGCGCTCACCTCACACGTGATGCGCAGCAGCACCACGAGATTGATGTAGCGGGGACGGTCCACCAGCACGCGGGCCAGCCGGATGGCGCCGGGGCGCTCATCGCGGACCATCTCCTCGACGCGGGCCAGCGAGGCGGTGCTGATCGCGGCGTCCACGGCGGCGAAGAGCCCACCGAGGCCGATGAGCAGCACTGCACCGAGCAGCGGGGCGAGGCCGGTCACTGCTGGTCGAAATATCGCGACTTGTCCAGCAGCCGGCGATCCTTCTCGTTCTGCAGATCCTGGCGGTAGGACTCCACTTGGTCGGCCACCCATTCCTCGAGGAGGCGGCGCTGCAGGGCGAACATCTCCTTCTCCTCATCGGGTTCGGCATGGTCATAGCCCAGCAGGTGCAGCACACCGTGCACGGTGAGCAGGGCGAGTTCCTGTCCGAGCGAATGCCCGGCCTTCTCGGCCTGAACGGCCGCGAACTCCGGGCACAGCACGATGTCGCCGAGCATGGACGGACCGGGCTCGGCCGCATCCGGGCGTCCCCCGGGCTCCAGCTCGTCCATCGGGAAGCTCATCACGTCGGTGGGACCGGGCAGGTCCATCCAGCGCACGTGCAGGTCGGCCATCGCCGCGGTGTCCAGCAGCACCATCGACAGTTCGGCCGCCGGATTCACGTCCATCTGCGCGATGACGAACTTCGCGACACTGACCAGTTCCTGTTCGGAGACGTCCATCCCCGACTCATTCGATACCTCGATGCTCATCGCCGCGGACGCCCGCCCGACGAACGGCGCTGCGCGCGGTTGATCAGTTCGGGCTGCGCCTCATGCCGCGAGTAGGCGTCCACGATCTCGGAGACCAGCCGGTGGCGCACCACATCGGCACTGGTGAGCTCGGAGAAGTGGATGTCCTCGATGCCGTCGAGGATGTCGCTGGCCGCGCGCAGGCCCGAGCGGGCGCCGCCGGGCAGGTCGACCTGCGTGACGTCGCCGGTGACGACCATCTTGGAGTTGAACCCGAGCCGGGTCAGGAACATCTTCATCTGCTCGGGGGTGGTGTTCTGCGCCTCGTCGAGAATGATGAACGCGTCATTGAGCGAGCGGCCGCGCATGAACGCCAGCGGCGCCACCTCGATCACGCCCGCGGCCAACAGGTTCGGGATGGCGGCGGGATCCATCATGTCGTGCAGCGCGTCGTACAGCGGGCGCAGGTACGGGTCGATCTTCTCGGTCAGGGTGCCGGGCAGAAAGCCAAGGCGCTCACCGGCTTCCACCGCGGGGCGGGTCAGGATGATCCGGTTGACCTGCTTGGTCTGCAGCGCGTGCACGGCCTTGGCCATCGCCAGGTAGGTCTTGCCGGTGCCGGCCGGGCCGATCCCGAAGACGATGGTGTGCGTGTCGATGGCATCGACGTAGTGCTTCTGATTCAGCGTCTTGGGCCGGATGGTCTTACCGCGCCGGGACAGGATGTCCAGGGTGAGCACCTCGGCCGGCGAGGCGTCGTCGGCGCCGGTCAGCATCGACACGCTGTGGCGCACGGCATCGGGGTTCAGCGGCTGGCCCCGGGAGATCACCGCGGTGAGTTCGGTGACGACGCGCTCGGCCAGGGCCACGTCGGCGGGCTCGCCGCTGAAGGTGATGGCATTACCGCGCACGTGGATATCGGCGGTGAGCAGCTTCTCCAGCGCACGCAGGTTCTCATCGGCCGAACCCAGCAGGCCCACAATGCTGTCGGGCGGAACAGTGATGCTGCTTCGTACCGGTCCGGAAATCGGGCCAGCGGTCGTCTCGCGGGGCGTCACGTGCGCTTTCGTGCCTGCTTCCTGTGCTCTCTTGAAATGGTGCCCTCAAGTTTACCGCTGGTCACCGACCTGTCCCAATGGTTAGTTCTTCAGGTCCCAACGGCTGGTCAGCACCCCGATCGCGCCGAGTGCCACCGCCGCGGCCGTCGAGGTACGCAGCACCGACGGCCCGAGCCGGACGGTGCGGGCCCCGGCACCGGTCAGTTCGGCCAGCTCCTCGTCGCTGATGCCGCCCTCGGGACCGACCACCAGCAGCACCACCTGCGCCTCGGCCAGACCGATCTCGGCCAGCGGGACCGTCGCGGATTCGTGCAGCACCAGCGTCAGCGCATCCGGGACCCGGCGGACCAGTTCCGCGGTGGACACCAGCCCGTCGACCTCGGGGACATGGGCACGTCTGGACTGCCGGGCCGCAGACCGGGCCACCGCGCCCCAGCGCCGCAGCCCCTTGTCGACCTTGGCCGCCGATTCCCACCGGGCCACACAACGCTGGGACTGCCAGGCCAGGAAGCCGTCGGCACCGGCCTCGGTGGCCAATTCGATTGCCAGCTCCGAACGTTCGGACTTGGGTAGCGCCTGCACGACGGTCACCGCCGGTGACGGACGGGGCACCTCGGTCACGTCCAGCACCCGGGCCGACAGCCGCCCCTTGACGGCCTCCTCGACGACGCAGTGCGCGACGGAGCCGGCACCGTCGCCGAGGTCGAGTTCCTCGCCGGGCCGGATGCGGCGCACGTTGGAGGCGTGGAAACCCTCGTCACCGTCGACGACGGCGGTACCGCCCACGCCGGGCAGGTCATCGACGTAGAAAAGAGTTCTCAACGCCCCGAGAACGTCTCACGCAGCCGGCTGAACAGCCCGCCGTTGTTCGCCCCGGCGCCGCCGCGGCTGGACTTCACCTCGGCGACGTCGCGCGGGCGGTGCTCCTTGAGCTTGCGCAGCAACTCCGAGTCGGTGCCGTCGAGGCGGGTGGGCACCAGCACCTCGACATGGGCATGCAGGTTGCCGCGCACACCGGAGCGCAGATGCGGCATGCCGTGCCCGCGCAGGGTGGTCACCGCGCCCGGCTGGGTCCCGGGCGGGATGACCAGCTCGGTGGGGCCGTCGATGATGGCGTCCACGGACACCGAGGTGCCCAGTGCGGCGTCGAACATCGGTACCGACACCGTGCAGTGCAGGTCATCGCCGTCGCGGACGAAGATCTCGTGGGGCTGCTCGTGCACCTCGACGTACAGGTCACCGGCCGGGCCACCACCGGGGCCGACCTCACCTTGGGCGGCCAGGCGCACCCGCATACCGTCGCCGACCCCGGCCGGGATCTTGACGCTGATCTCGCGGCGGGCCTGCACCCGGCCGTCGCCGCCGCAGCGGTGGCACGGATCCGGGATGACCTCGCCGACGCCGCCGCAGACCGGGCACGGGCGTGAAGTCATCACCTGGCCGAGCAGCGAGCGCTGCACGGTCTGCACCTCGCCGTGGCCCTTGCAGGTGTCGCAGGTCTTGGGCACCGAGTTGCCGTGAGTGCCCTTGCCCTGGCACAGGTCGCACAGCACCGCGGTGTCGACGGCGACCTGCTTGGTCACGCCGGTCGCGCACTCGGTCAGGTCCAGCCGCATCCGCAGCAGCGAGTCCGAGCCCGGGCGCACCCGGCCGATGGGGCCGCGCGAACCCGCGCCGCCACCGAAGAACGCCTCGAACACGTCGCCGAGCCCACCGAAGCCGGCACCGGAGAAACCGCCGCCGCCCGCGCCCGCGCTCTCCAGCGGGTCGCCGCCGAGGTCGACGATGCGGCGCTTCTCCGGATCGGAGAGCACCTCGTAGGCGAGCTGGATCTCGGTGAAGCGCGCCTGGGCCGCCTCATCGGGGTTGACGTCGGGATGCAGTTCACGGGCCAGCTTGCGGTAGGCGCGCTTCAGCTCCGAATCACTGGCGCCCTTGCTCACGCCGAGCAGACCGTAATAATCGCGTGCCACGCTAAATACCTCTCTCGTGCCGCCGTCGGCGGCATTCCCTCATCGGGTGCCCAGGACTTCACCTATGTAGAGGGCAACGGCGGCGACGTTCGCGATGGTTCCCGGATAATCCATCCGGGTGGGACCGACCACGCCCATTCCGCCGTACACCTTGCCCGAGCTGCCGTAGGTGGTGCTCACCACCGATGTTCCCAGCATCTGCTCGGCCTCGGTCTCGTGCCCGATACGCACCGTGACCTTACCGGCCTGCTGTTGCACGGCGAGCAGCCGCAGCACCACGACCTGTTCCTCCAGCGCTTCGAGCACCGAGCGCAGCGACCCACCGAAGTCGGCGGTGTTGCGGGTGAGGTTGGCGGTGCCGCCGAGCAGCAGCCGTTCCTCGGTGTGCTCGACGAGGGTCTCCACCAGCACGGTCGCCGCCCGGCCCACCGCGTCGCCGAGACCGCCGTGCCCGTCCAGCGTGCTGGCCAGGTCCGCCACCGCCACCGAAGCCGCCGACAGCGGTTTGCCCTCCAGAGCCGATGCCAGGCGTTCCCGCAGCTGAGCCAGTTGTTGATCGTCGATGGCGTCGCCGAGTTCGACGACCCGCTGATCGACGCGGCCGCTGTCGGTGATGACCACCAGCAGCAGTTTGGCCGGCGTCAGCGCCACGACCTCCAGGTGCCGCACCGTCGACGTGGACAGCGTGGGGTACTGGATGATGGCGACCTGGCGGGTGAGCTGGGCCAACAGGCGCACCGCGCGGCGCAGCACATCGTCGAGGTCGACGCCGGATTCCAGGAACGTCATGATGGCCCGGCGCTCGCTGGAGGACATCGGCTTCACATCGTCGAGGCGGTCGACGAACTCGCGGTAGCCCTTCTCGGTGGGTACCCGCCCGGAGCTGGTGTGCGGCTGGGCGATGTAGCCCTCCGCCTCCAGGACGGCCATGTCGTTGCGCACCGTCGCACTCGAAACACCGAGGTTGTGGCGTTCGACGAGGGACTTGGAGCCGATGGGCTCCTTGGTGGCGACGAAGTCGGCGACGATGGCACGCAACACCTCGAAACGACGATCGTCCGCACTACCCATTGTTCACCTGCCCTTGGTCATCTGGTCTGTTTCCATTTTACGGGGATCAGCAGCGCATATTCACCGCGACACCGATCACGTCGCGCACGGGCCACCTCGGCATCGTTTCGCATGCAAAGACTTCGCCGACATTGCCCGTCGATTGCGGTTAACCTCACCTGCATGGGAGCCCGCCGGTGATCTTCAAAGGTGTCCGCGACGGCAAGCCGTATCCCGAACATAATCTGACGTACCGGCAGTGGGCCCAGATCCCGCCGCGCCAGATCCGGCTCGACGAACTGGTGACCACCACGACGGTGCTCGCCCTGGACCGGTTGCTGTCCGAGGATTCGACCTTCTACGGCGATCTGTTCCCGCACGCGGTGCGCTGGCAGGGCGATGTCTACCTGGAAGAGGGCGTGCACCACGCGGTGCGGGCCGCGCTGCGCAACCGCACCGTGCTGCACGCCCGGGTCTATGAGATGGACGACGCGCTGCCGGCCTGACGCCGCAGCAGCACCACCGCGGTGAGGATCTGCCAGGCAAAGATCGGGTAGACGCTGCCGCGTTCCCAGAGACCGACCTGGCCCGCCCCGCTACCCACCATCACCAGGCACAGCAGACCCAGCGCGCCCAGCGCGATCGACGCCACCCGGTATGGCTTCGACGTGCGCAGGGCCGACCCCGCGAGCGCGGCACCGTTTCCGCCGACGATCGCGAGCACCGCCCCGATGACGTGCCAGGGGTTGCCCTGGCCGCTGTGCACGACAGCGATGAGCACGTTGCCGATTCCGTTGCCGATGGCGAACACCATGAACCACAACCGGTTCCGCGATCGCGGTGCGTGTGCGGCGAACAGTGCCCCGGCGGTGGCGAAGCACACACCTTGAAAGGCGAAGGCCGCGTTCATCAACGGCGCGTGCGGCGAGACGGCGGGATCACCGAGGGTGCTGATGTAGTCGGCGCCGTAGCCGTAGCCGGGCAGTGCGGTCGCGGCGAACGCCTCGGCGGCCAGATACCCGGCGGCGGCGAGGAGCCACAGCACCGCCGCGAATCTGGCCATCACGGCAAACATCCTCCCCCGCTGCCCCGCGAGCAGACGCAAATGGCCCCGAAAGTGCCCACTTTGGGGGCCATTTGTGTCTGCTCGCGCAGTTCAATTCGCCATGGCGTCGCGCAGGCTCTTGGGCCGTAGGTCGGACCAGTTCTCCTCGACGTAGGCCAGGCAGTCCGCGCGGGTGCTCTCACCGAACACCACCCGCCAGCCGGCGGGCACCTCGGCGAACTTGGGCCACAGGCTGTGTTGCTCCTCGTCGTTCACCAGGACGAAGAAGACGCCGTCCTCGTCATCGAACGGATTGTTGCTCATCGGCACTCCTCGCGCTGGCAGTGGATTTGGTGAAAAAATCGGACCCGAGCACCCGGTCGGACAACCGGCCCAGGCAGCTCAGGTTCGGGAATCCAGGCCCCTGGGTCAGACCGGCCAGACCCGGCAGGAACAGCTTGGGCTCGACATCGTTGACCGACAGGTCGTAACCGATGGACTCCTGGATGCTGTCGGCGTTGAGCGCCTTGCCCATCCCCAGCTCCAGGACGTCGAGTGCGTCCTGGCGCAGCAACGGCACGAACCACATTGCGTTGGCGCCGGATCCGTCGATCACCAGATCGAAACCGTGCACCGTCTCCAGCCGCTCCCCGCCCCGCTCGGTCTGCAGGGTCAGCCGGATGCGTTCGTCGCGGGCCACCGCGTGCGCCACCCGGCCACGCAGATGCCGGATGCGGTCATCGGCGAGCAGCGCCTCCTGCACCCGCACCGAGAACACGCCACGGTCGGTGCGGTTCATGGCGTCGCGCTTCTCGGCCAGCGTCAGACCGGCCCAGTGGATGGGGTCGGAGTACAGCGCGTTCTCGAAGAATCCTTCGCCGCGGGTGAACAGCGTCACCTGCGGAGAGATCACCGTGATGGTCGAAACCCGGTGCCGGAACAGCTCATCGAGCATGGTGCCGGCGGTCTCGCCGCCGCCGATGACCGCCACCCGGTCCGCAGCGATCAGCTCGTGCTGCGCCGCCCGGTGCCAGAACTGAGCGATGGAGAGCACCCGCGGGTTGCCCGGCAGGATGGAGCGCTCGGCCTGTCCGGGCCCGGTGACCATCAGCGCGTCGGCGTGCACGACGCCTTCCCGGGTGCCCAGTTCCCAGCGCACCCCGTCGTCGCCGTACTGCAGCCCGATCTCGGAGACCTCACCGTGGCGGACCGTCATCCCGGTGTTGTCGGCCACCCATTTCAGGTACTGGCTCCAGCGCTTGTGCGCCGGGGCCGGTCGCCCGCGGTCGATCCACTCGGCGAACTGCCCGGTCGAGATCAGGTAGGACTGCCAGCTGTGCCCCATCATCCGCCGGTCCAGTTCGGCGTTGCGCCGCGGCACCAGCGCCGACTGGTACGGGAACCCGATGTCCTTCTCCGGGCCGGTACCCAGCCGGTGCTGCCCGTCGGTCCAGCCGCCGGCGGGCTGCCAGTTGGCGGCCACCGCGGTGCGTTCGATGGCCACCACATCGGGGGCGGCGACGCCCATGGCCCGCAGCTCGGCGGCTTTGGCGGCCACCGCGATCGCCTTCACGCCGGCACCGATGACGGCGAGGGTCGGAGTGGATGTCATTGGATCACCTCTCGTAGAGCGTCCTGCCACAGCGCCTGCAGGGTGGCGACGTCGTCGGCAGAAAGAATGTCGGGCAGGGTGCGCCACTGCGTCCCCAGCACCGGGGAGCCGTCCTTGTCGACCATTGCCACGTTCAGCGTGATCTCATGGCGCACCGCCAGATCGGGTTCCGGTGTCCGGGACACCTGGGTCAGCAGGTCCCGGTCCAGTGTCAGCGCCGAACCACCGGGCGCCTGGCGCATGCGGCCCAGGTAGTTCAGCAGGATCTGCGGACCGCGGTGGGCTCCGAGCCGTTCGGCGGTATCGGTGCGCAGATAACGCAGCAGCGCGTAGTCGATGCCGTCGCCGGGGATGGCGGCCAGTTCGTCGGCGACCCCGCGGACATCCTCGGCCCCCAGACGCACCGGGTAGATCGCGCTGAGCAGGCCGACCGTGTCCCCGGTGTCGATCTGACGGGAATCGTCGGCGAGCCCGGCCGAGACGACGCCGTCGGCGCGCCCATAGGTCTCCAGCGCCAGCAGCGGTGCGGGCGTGTCCTGTCCGCGCAGGCGACGCCAGGCGGTCAGCGCCCGGGCCGTCGCCGCGGCCAGCACCTCGGGCACCGGGACCGGTGCGGCCAGCACCTGCGCGGTGACGGCCCGGCCGACGAAGGACATCGACACCACGGCGTCGGCGGCGCGGTCGGTGTCCGGCCGGACCCGGCGGGTGCCGAGATCGGGATCCGCACCGGCGAGCTGGCGCTCCCAGAAATCGCAGGTGTCGAGTTTGAGGGCACGCTCGGCCAGCATCCGTGACCACTGCCGCAGTGAGGTGTGCTCACGCACGGCGGCGGGCGTGCGGCCGGCGGTGACGGCGTGCCAACCGGTTTCGAGTTCGCCGAGCACGATGTGCCAGGAGGCCGGGTCCATGGCGAGCACATGGGCGGTGATGAGCAGCACCTCGGCGCCGCTGTCGTGGTGCAGCCACACCGCGTTGAACATCGCACCCCGGTCCGGGTCCAGCCGCTGCACCGCAGCGTCGGTGTGCAGCGCGACGGCGGCGGTCAGCTCACCCGATGCGTCGACCTCGGTGAGGATGTCGCCCACCGGGTGATCGACCAATGTCATTGCGGCGCGGTCCAATCGGCTGTGCAGCGCCGCGTGGCCGTCGATCACGCTGCGCAGCAGAGCATCCAATTGTTCGCGGGTGGCGCCACCGGGCAGCCGGATCGCCTCGGTGGATGCCAGCCGGCGCGGATCCCCGTGGGCCAGCAGCCAGTGCCCGGCGGGCAGCAGCGGTATCGGTCCGGTGTCCTCGATGTCGATCTGTTCGGCCGCGACGGCTTCGGTGTCCGCGTCCAACGCTGCGGCCAACTCGCGGATGTTGGTGCATTCCAGCATCAGCCGGGCCCGCAGCGACACCCCGCGCCGGCGCACCGCCTGCACCACGGACAGCGCGACGATGCTGTCCAGGCCGAGGTCCAGGAAATCGGCGTTGACGTCGACGACCTTTGTGTCCAGCACCTCGCCGAGCACCTCGGCGAGCACGACCTCGGTATCGGTGGCGGGGGCGGCGAACTCGTCGGCCTGCCCGACGCCACGGTCGGCGTCCAGGGCGGCCAGTGCGGCGTCGTCGACCTTGCCGTGTGAGGTCAGCGGTATCGCATCGACGTCGATGATGTGGTGCGGCACCAGGTATCTGGGCAGGGTGGTGGTCAGCATGCGCCGTAGTTCGCTCACCGGCACGCCGCTCACCACGTACGCGGTGAGCCGCGGTCCGCTGCGGTGGCGTCGCACCGCGACATGCGCGTGCCGGACATCGGGGTGACGGTGCAGGGCGGCGGCCACCTCCGCGGGCTCCACCCGGAAGCCACGGATCTTGACCTGATCGTCGCTGCGGCCGAGGAACTGCAGGGCATTGCCCTTCAGGCGCCGGACGACGTCGCCGGTGCGGTACATCCGGGCACCCGGGTGCACGGGATCGGCGACGAAGCGCCCCGAGGTCTCCCCCGCGCGCCCCAGGTAGCCGCGGGTGAGCTGCCCGCCGGTCAGGTACAGCTCGCCGGCCACCCCCGCGGGGACCGGACGCAGCCAGCTGTCCAGCACGTGCGCGGTCATCGGATCGGTGGGCACGCCGATGCACGGCTGATCGTTCTCCGCGATCGCGGCGACCACGGCCTCCACGGTGGTTTCGGTGGGGCCGTAGCAGTTGTGCGCCCGCATACCGGTGCGTTCACATTCGGCGCGGATGCCCTGCCAGGCCTCGGTGTCGATGTTCTCACCGCCCAGCGCCAGCACCGCCAGCGGCACGCCGGACAGCAGCCCGGCGGCCCGCAGCTGAGCGAACATCGACGGCGTGGTATCGATCATGTCCAGACCGAAGCGCCCGATGGTGGCGACCAGCGCCTCGGCGTCGCGCTGCACGTCGTCGCCGACGATGTGGACCCGATGACCCCCGAGCAGTGCCACCAGCGGCTGCCACGCCGCGTCGAAGGTGAACGACCAGGCATGGGCGATGCTCAACGTGCGGTTCAGCCTGGCCTGTGCCGGGCCGAGCACGTTGCGCACGTGATCGTCACCGTAGGCGAGCAGTGCGCTGTGAGTTCCGATGACGCCCTTGGGTTTTCCGGTCGTTCCGGAGGTGAAGATGATGTAGGCGCCCTGCCCGGACCGTATCTGCGCGGGCCGGTAGTCCGGTTCCGGGTCCCCGACGTCCACCAACAATGCGTCGTCGATGATCAGGTGTGCGCCGGTCTGGCCGATGATCTCGCGGACGCGTTCCGCAGGCATCCCCGGATCCAGCGGCACGATCAGGCCGCCGGCCTTCAGCACGGCGAGCATGGCCACCACGTAGTCGGGGCCGCGGCGCAACAGGATCGGCACCGGGGTCTCGGCGCGCACTCCCCTGCGCTGCAGATCCGCCGCCAACCGGTCGGCCGCGCTGTCGAATTCGCGGTAGCTCAACTCGCTGCGGTTTCCGAAGCTCGACGACGTGGCAGGATCCCAGCTCAACGCGATCTCGTCCGGGCGCTCGGCGGCGACCGCGGCAACCGCGGTGTGGAAACCACCCGTGGCGCCGGCAGTCTCGGTGATCTCGGAGGTCACGACTTCGCCGTCGAGGGTGACGTTCACCTCCCGCATCGGGCGTCCCCACGACTCCAGCAGGCGCTGCACGACGGCCAGCACCCGCTGCCCCAGCGTCTCGGGATTCAGCAGTCCCAGTGCGCCGTCCAGGGTTTCGACGAGCACGGTCAATCGCCCGTGCGTCGGGTGGGCGGCGATGGTGACCGGGAAATGCGACAGGCTCTCCAGCGCGGCGGGCCGGATCACTGCCGAGCCCAGGTCGAACTCGCCGCTGCCGACCAATCCGCCGGGCGGGAAGTTCTCGTACACCAGCAGGGTGTCGTACAGCTCGCCGATACCGCCGGCGGCCCGCAGTTCGGTGTGGCTGAGGTAGCCGTGGTCGCGCAGTTCGGCGGCTTCGCGTTGCAGCGCCAGGCATTGCTGCCCGACCCGTTCGGTCGGGTCGAGCCGGATGCGCAGGGGCACGGTGTTGATGAACAGCCCGACCATGGCTTCCACGCCGGACAGTTCGTCGGGCCGGCCGGACACCGTCACCCCGAATACCACGTCGGAGCGGTCGGTGAATGCGGACAGTATTGTCGCCCAAGCCATCTGGAACATCGTGCTGACGGTGACGCCCCGGCTCCTGGCCGCTTCGATCAGCTCTGCGGTGGCCGTTTCGTCGAGCTCGATCTCGGTACGGGTGGGCAGGCCGGGCACGGCCTCGCCACCCAGCGCCGGGGTCAGCAGCGTCGGGCCGTCCAGATCGGCGAGATGGGTGCGCCACCGCTGCTTGCTGGTTTCCGGGTCCCGGCCGGCCAGCCAGCCGATGTAGTCGCGGTAGGGCCGCGGCGGCGGCGGTATCGCGGCGAGATCGCCACCGGCCCGGTACAGGCCGATGAGCTCGCTGACGAACACCGGCAGTGACCAGCCGTCGATCACGATGTGATGTGCGACCACCACCAGCCGCCACTGCCGCTGCGGCATCTGCACCAGCAGGAACCGGATCGACGGGCCCTTGCCGAGATCGAAGGGCCGGCCTCGCACCTCGGCCTCCAGCGCGGCAGCCTCGCCGGCGTCCGCGACGATGTGCTGCCAGGGCAGCTCGAAGGTGGCGGGCACGATCGCGACCGGTCGGCTCAGGTTTCCCTGGAAGAAGCTGACCCGGACATTGGGGTGGCGCTCCAGCATCGCCTCGGCGCAGGACTTCAGCAGCTCGGCATCCAGGTCGCCCTCGATGTCGGCGGCCATCGCGATGAAGTAGGGGTCGGCTCCGGCCTCGCTGTCGGTCAGACCGGCAAGCGAGTACAGCCCCTGCTGCAGGGGGCTGAGTGCCATCACATCGGAGATGGAGGGCTTGTCGGCGGGCGGGAGCGGAGCGACCCGGGGATTGGGAGGCGGCGAGCTCATGTCTGGTCGGTGCCCCACCCCGCGGTCAGAGCGGCCAATTCGTCGTCGGACAGCCCCGATGCCGCCATCGGCTCGTGCCGGGTGTCGGTGTTCATGCCTCCGGCCTGGGCCTCACCGGCCCTGGCGTCGATCGCGGTGGCGAGCTCGGCGAGTTCGGGATGCTCGAACACCATCCGGGCGGTCAGCGGGATACCGGCGTCCCGTGCGCGGGCGGCCAACTGCACGGCCAGGATGCTGTCACCGCCGAGGGTGAAGAAGTCGTCGTGACGACCGAACTCCTCCACCGACAGCAGGTCGATCAGCATGGCGGCCAGTGCGCGTTCGGTTTCGGTGCGGGCCGGTTCGCTGGGCGCGGTGGACACCGCCACCGGGCGCGGCAACGACCCGCCCTCCAGCGAATTCAGCACGGTGATCGGCAGCGCCGCATGCTCGTCGGGCAGCGCCGCACGCAGCGCCGCGACGAACGCATCCGCATCGGTCACCGGTTCGGCGGCCACCACGTAGCCACCCAGCACCGTGCCGCTGCGGGTCTCCCAGTACCGGGTGGCCGCCGCGGCGACACCCGGGGCCGCCTCGAGGGCGGCCTGCACCCGATGCTCGCCGCGTTCCAGGTATTCCAGTGTGCCGTCGGAGTTCCACCGGGCACGGTCGCCGATGCGATACAGCCGGGTGCCGGGGCCGAATGGGTTTTCCGGATACCGGAAAGCCGCTGCGGGGCTGATGGTTTCGTAGGAGGCGTCGACGGCACCACCGGCGTAGTACACATCGCCGGTGACACCGGCCGCCACCGGGGACAGCCACTCGTCGAGCAGGTGCACCCGGTCGGCGCCCGTGGTCTGCGGCAGGCCGGTCAGCGGGACGGCCGACCGGCTCCACTCCGCGACGATGTCCTGGTCGCCGTCGGCGATGGTGATATCGCGCAGCGTGCGGTCGGGCTCGGTGGCGAAGGCCTGCAGCACCCGCTCCAGCCAGGAGATCAACCGTCGTGCGGTTTCCTGCCGGTAGAGCTCGGTGCGGTAGATGACGGTTCCCTGGTAGCCCGCCGGTGCACCGTCGGGCGCCGTCTCGGCGAAGAAGTTCAGCGACAGATCGGCATGTGCCACATCGAATGTCGGCTCCAGCGCGGTGAACCGGGTCTCGCCCTCCTCCGAGGTGTCGATGACCTGATCCGAGGGCAGTTCCTCCCGCACGTGCACGACCACTCCGAACAGCGGGTTACGCGACAGCGAGCGCACCGGGCTGACGGCATCGACGACCCGGTCGAAGGGCAGATCCTGGTGCGCGTACGCGCCCAGCGCCATTTCCCGGGCCCGGCTCAGCACCTCGCGCACGGTCGGGTTGCCGTCCAGACGGTTCCGCAGCACCACGATGTTGATGAAGAAGCCGATCAGCCCGTCGAGTTCGGGCTCGGTGCGGCCGGCAACCGGCGTGCCCAGCGGGATGTCGGTCCCCTCACCCGCCTTGTGCAACGCGACGGCGACGGCGGCCTGCAGCAGCATGAACTCGGTGATGCCGAGTTCGCGGGTCAGTTCGGTCAGTTTCGCGCGGGTTGCGGTGTCGATGGTGAACGGCAGCGCGTCACCTTCCCCGCCGGGAACGGGCCGGCGCGGGAAGTCCGGGCGCAGCCCGTTCTCCTCGGGCAGACCCGAGAGCTGCTCCACCCAGTAGTCACGCTGCGCGGTGATGCTCTCGGCCTGGCCGCCCAGCAGTCCGGCCTGCCAGGCCGCGTAGTCGGCGTACTGCACCGGCAGCGGCTCGAAATCCGGTGCCTGCCCGGCACTGCGGGCCCGGTAGGCGGTCAGGATGTCGGTGAACAGCACCCCGGCCGACCAGTGGTCGGCAGCGATGTGGTGCACCACCAGCGACAGCACATGCCCATTCGCGGTGGACAGCACCGCGGCCCGGATCGGCCATTCGTGCTCCAGATCGAAGCAGTAACGCCGTTCGGCGGTCAGCTCGACCTGCAACCACTCCTCGCCGTCGCCACGCGCGCGGCGCACCGGCACCGCGGCGGCCGGGTTGATGATCTGGAACGGTGCCCCATCGATCTCGCGGTAGGTGGTGCGCAGGATCTCGTGCCGGTTCACCACATCGGTGATGGCGGCGACGAACGCCTCCGGGTTGTTCGGTCCGCTCAGGCGGGCCGCGAACGGGATGTTGTTGACCGGGTTCGGGCCGTCGATGCGGAACTGGAACCACTGCCGCAGCTGGGCGGCCGACATCTGCAGCGGTCCCTCATGCGGGACGGCCACCATGGCCGGACGGTCGGAGCGGCCACCGGCGGCGGCGATCACATCGATGTGCGCGGCGATACCGCTGACGGTGCCGAGCTCGAAGATCTCCTGCACCCCGATGTCGACGCGGCAGCGTGCGCGCACCGCCGCCACCAGTTTGGTGGCCAGCAGCGAGTGCCCGCCGAGTTCGAAGAACGAATCGTCGGCGCCCACCGCGTCGCGGCCGAGCAGCTCGGCGAACAGTTCGGCGACGTCGCGCTCGGTGTCGGTGGCCGGTTCGCGGTATTCGGTGGCGACCACGATCTCGGGTTCCGGCAACGCTTTCCGGTCGATCTTGCCGTGCGCGGTGATCGGGATCTCGTCGATGGCCACATAGGCGGCCGGGATCATGTATTCCGGCAGGGCGGCGGCGACGCGGGCGCGGATCCGGTCGATCTCGACGATGCCGGCCGCACCGGCCGGGGTGACATAGGCGACCAGGCTCTTACCCAGTCCGGGGACGTCGCTGACCACCACCACGGCCTGCCCCACCGACGGGTCCACCGAGATGGCGGCGGCGATCTCACCGAGTTCGATCCGGAAACCGCGGATCTTGACCTGCTCATCGGCGCGCCCGACGAATTCGATGTCACCGTCGGCGTTGCGGCGGGCAAGGTCACCGGAGCGGTACATCCTCCTGCCCGGGTTGAACGGATCGGCGATGAAGCGTTCGGCGGTCAGCGCCGGACGGTCGTGGTATCCGTGCGCGACATGCGTTCCGCCGATATAGATCTCGCCGATCACCCCGACCGGCACCGGCTGCAGGTAATCGTCGAGCAGGTGCATGGTGGTGTTGATCTTCGGGGTGCCGATCGGCACGATGCGCGAGCCCTGCTTGCCTTCGACCTTGAAACGGCTGCAGTTGAGCACCGTTTCGGTGGGTCCGTAGAAGTTGTGCAGCAGCGAGTCGAACATGGCGTGGAACTTGTCGGCCACCTCACCGGGCAGTGCCTCGCCGCCGATCGGGACGCGTTGCAGGGTGCGCCATTCGTTGACCCCGGGCAGCGACAGGAACAGGCCCAGCAGTGACGGGACGAAGTGCATCGAGGTGACGCCCTCGTTGCGCAGCAGGTCGGTCAGGTAGCCGATATCGGTCAGCCCGTCGGGCTTCGGGATCACCAGGCGGGCGCCGGCGGCGAGCATGCCGAAGATCTCGCCGATCGAGACGTCGAAGCCCTGCGAGGCCACCTGCAGCAGCCGGTCCTGATCGGAGACTTCGTATTCCGGCCCGAACCAGGCGAAGTACTCGGCGATCGGCCGGTGCGGCACCGGCACGCCCTTGGGCAGGCCGGTGGAACCGGAGGTGTAGATCAGGTAGGCGGTGTTCTCCGGCAGCAGCGGACGCACCCGGTCGGTGTCGGTGGGATCCGCGCCGGAGTATGCGTCCAGGTCGGTGGCCAGTTCGCGGAGCACGACCTTCGGGTCGGAGTCCGACAGGATGTAGCTGAGCCGGTCCTCGGGGTAGGTCGGGTCGACCGGCAGGTACACCGCGCCGGCCTTGACGATGCCGAGCGCGGTGATGACCAGTTCCGGTGATTTCTCCATCAGCACCGCGACGCGGTCCTCGGTGCCGATGCCCTGCGCGATCAGCTTGTGCGCCAACCGGTTCGCGGCCTCGTTGATCTCGCGGTAGCTGTGGTGGCGGCCTTCGTACACCACGGCGGTGACATCGGGGGTCTTGGCGGCCTGCTCCTCGACCAGCGCGGTCAGGGTGGTGGCGGGGGTGTCGAACCGCTCACCGTGCGACATCGCGCGCATCCACTCGGCGTCCTCGGCCGAGAAGATGTCGAGGCGGGCCAGCGGGCGCTCCGGGTCGTCCAGGGCGTTGTCCAGCAACACCGCGAACGACGTGAGCATGCGCTGCGCGAGGTCCGCGTCGATGATCTCGGTGAGGTGCTCGGCCTCCACCACCGCACCGGTGCCGTCGAACTCGACCATGAAGCCCAGCGGCAACTGGGTGACGTGCCCGCGCAGTTCACCGCGGGCGCACTGCACACCCGCGGGGCGGAAACCGCCACCGTCGGGTTCGCGGAAGCCGAAGCTGATCCGGGTCATCCGCTCGGCGCCGTGGCGGCGGTCCGGATTCAGTTCGCGCACCACGCGATCCAGGTTGATGCGCTGGTGCGCGAACGCGCCCAGCGCGGTGTCGCGGGTGGCCAGCACGAAGTCGCGGAAACCCTGGGAGGCCTGCGGGCGCAGCCGCATGGCCACGGTGTTGCCGTAGTAGCCGATGGCGTCGTCGGTGCCGCGGTTGAGCACCGGGCTGGCGACCAGGAAGTCATCGGTGTGGGTGTAACGGTTGATCAGGACGCCGAACGCGGCGAGCAGCACCATGTACGGGGTGGCACCGGTCTCCCGGGCCAGGGCGGACACCTTGGTGACCGTCGCGGGCGCCAGCGCCAGCGCGGTGCGCTGGGAACGGAACCCGGTCGGGATAGCCGAACCCGTGGGGCCCGGAAGTTCCAGGGGCTCCGGCGGATCGCTCATCACCGCCCGCCAGTGCGCCAGGTCCTCCTCTCCTGTGTCGGCCGCGGGTGCGGGCGGGCGCGGGGTCGGGCCCAGATCGTCGCCGCCGTACGCAGTGGTCAGATCGCCGAAGAACACCCGCCAGCTGCCGTCATCCCAGGCGATGTGGTGGGCCACCAACAGCATCATGTGCTCGTCGGCGGCCAGGCGCACCAGCGTGATCCGCAGTGGCGAATCGGCGGAAAGGTCGAAGCTCTGCCCGAATTCGCGCTGGGCCAGCACCTCCAGGCGCAGTCCGCGGGCGCGCTCGGACATCTCCGAGAGATCGTGGAAGGCCCACGACGGGTTGAGGTCCTGGTGCAGGACGGCCTGCGGTTCACCGTTCTCGTCGGCGACGTAGGTGGTGCGCAGCAACGGGTGCCTGCGCGCCACCGCGTTCAGCGCGGCGTGCAGACGGTCGGCGTCCAGGGCGCCGGTCAGCCGGTAGGACAAGCTGATGTTCAGCAACACACCGGTCGGGTCGAAGGCCTGGACGAACCACATCCGGCGCTGCCCGTCGGAGAGCGCCTTCTCATCGACCTCGCCGGCCGTGCTCGAGGACAGGCCGCGCTCGGCGAGCTTGCGGCGCATCAACTCCAGACGGGATGAATCGACGGATGCGGCTACGGTGTCAGTCACTTCAGGCGTGCCTTCTTCTCAGGTCGTTCCAGGTGCTCAAGGACCTCGGCGACAGTGGCGCCGCCGAGAATGGTCGCCAGCGGGACGTTGACGCCGGCCGCCTTCTTGAGCTTCTTGCGTAGGTCGAGCGCCAGCAGTGAGTCGACACCCAGATCGAGCAGGGACGCGGACGGCTCCAGCCCGGTATCGGCGGGCAGGTTGAGCACCGAGCCGAGTGCCACCCGCAGTACGCCGGCCGCGTCCAGTCCGTCCAGCGACGGTTCCGGCTGCCCTGCGGACACCGGTTCGGCTCGCGTTCCCCCCAGGAACACCTGCAGCCGCGCCGCGTCGGCGGAGAACACCAGCGGGTCGCCGGTGAAGTCCCGCAGGCAGGCCTCGACGGCCCGCTCCGGGATCATGGCGTGCAGGCCGGAGCGTTCGACGCGGGCGACCTCATCCGCGTCGATGATGCCGGTGCCCGGCCACAGTCCCCAGCGCACCGAGGTGCAGTGCCTGCCGTCGGCCCGCATCTGGCCGGCCATCACATCGAGCAGCCGGTTGGCCGCCGAGTATGCGGTGTGGCCGCTCCCGCCCCACAGGCCGGATACCGAGGAGCACAGGATGATTCGCGCATCGGCACGCAACGGCCAGCTCGCGGTGAACGCGGCCAGCCCGGCGACCTTGGCCGACACGGCTTCGGCGAACACCGGACCGGTGAGGTCCCGGTGCCCGGTCATGGTGGCCGCGCCTGCCGCGTGGATGACCAGGGAGGCCCCGCCGCCGCCGAATTCGGCGGCGGTGGCGGCCAGGGCCGCGGGGTCGGTGATATCGCACGGCGGCGCCAGCACCTCCACACCCGCCACCTGCTGCGGGTCGGCGCCCCTGCGGCCGAGCAGTACGATGCGCCGCGCCCCGTGCGCGGCAAGGTAGTTCACGAAGTGGGTACCGACCGCACCGGAGCCGCCGGTGATCACCACCTCGTCGAGTACACCGGGTGCGCCCCAACCCGGCTGCGGGAGCCGGTCTTCGACGGTGCCGTGCGTGAACAGTGCCGGCCCGGAATCGGTGTGGCGCAACGCCACGTCGGCGGCCGCGCCGGAGAGGGCGCCGACCGCCAGCGCGGCGGCTGCGTCGTCGAGTTCCCATGAGGGCAGGTCGAGGTGGCCGAAGGACTGATCGGGGTGTTCCAGCCCGATGCTGCGGTGCATCGCCGCCAGCGCGGCCTGGGCCGGCAGCGGTCCGGGTTCACCGGTGCGCACCTGCTCGCCGCCGACAGTGACGAGCCAGACGTCGCGGCACAGCGGGCCGACGGCGTCGGTGTACCCGAGCAGCCCGGCGTCGATGCGGGCGGACAGCTCGACCCCCGCGGCCACCGCGTCCAGATGATCGAGCACCGGGGCCAGCACAATGATCAGGTCCGCCTCGGCCGGATCGGCGATCTCGAGCCGGGAGCCCAGGGCGGCGGCGAGTCGGCCGTCGTCACCGAGGTCGACGACTGCGGCGCGCCGTGGCCCGGCGGCGGCGGGTGCCCGCTGTTCCCACCGCTCGGTGAGCACCGTGAAGCCGGGCACCGGCGGCAGCGGTTCGGGTGTGGCCCAGTGGTGCTGGGCGCGCATCGGCGCGAACGGGAAGTCGCGCAGCAGCTCTGCGGGCCGTCCACTGCAGCGGCATGCGGGATCGGCCAGCGCCACCGCGGTCAGGTTGGCGGACAAGCGGTCGACCAGGGGCTCGTCGCGGCGGCCGGATCCGACGATCAGCGGCGGGTCGGCCACCTCGTCGAGCACATCTGCCATGGCGTAGAGCAGCGCCGGATGGGCCGAGAGTTCCACGAACGTCCGCGCGCCTGCCGCCACCGCGGCCCGCACGGCATCATCGAAGCGCACCGTGCTGCGCAGGTTGGTGTACCAGTAGTCGGCGAAATCGGTGCCGGCCGGCACCACCTGCGCTGTCGCCGAACCGATGAACTGCACCGGGGCCGCACCGAATGTCCCGGCGGGAAGCATCGATTCGAGCTCCGCGCGTTTGGTGTCCAGTTTCGTGGTGTGCGCGGGGAACCACATCTCGATCTCTTTGGCGAACCGGCCGCTCTCGACGACCCGGCGCACCACCGCGGTGATGGCCTCGGTGTCCCCGGAGACCGCCACCGAGGATGTCGAGTTCACCACCGAGAGTTCCAGCCAGCCCGGCGTCTGTGCGATCGCGTCCCGCGCCTGGTCCTGGTCGATCCCGAGCACGGCGACGCGGTACGGGCCGGTGAGGCCGTCCAGCAGGGTGGCCCGCGCCGCGACCACGCCGACGGCGTCGGACAGCGTCATGGCACCGGCGATGTGGGCGGCACCGACCTCGCCGAGGCTGTGCCCGACGGTGATGTCCGGGGTCACCCCGCAGGACTGCCACACCCGGGCCAGCGCGACGCCGTGCACGAACTGTGCGCCCTGGATCTGCACCTGGGAGAAATCGTTGGTCAGCGCGCCGGGATCGGCCAGCAGATACGCCAGCGGGGAGGCGTGCCCGGCATCGGTGAATGCCGTTGCGCAGCGGTCGACCTCGTCGCGGTAGACGGTCAGCCGGTGGTAGGCCTCGACCCCCATGGACGGCCACTGGCTGCCCTGCCCGGGGAAGACGAACGCGACCCGGGGTTGCCCGGTCTGCGCGGACCGGGTGACGAGCGGATGGTCCGCCCCGGCCTGCAGGGCGCGCAGGGCGTCGGAGAGCTCGGCGACATCGGCGGCCCGGATCAGTGCCCGGACCTTGCGTACCCGCCGGGTGGCGGTCAGGGTCGCGGCCACCCGGGCCACGTCGGCACCGGTGCTCAGCGCCGGTCGGCGGTGCAGGTGATCCAGGATGGCGCCGGCGTCCTGGGCGATCAGTTCTTCGGCGTGCGCGCTGAGCAGTACCGGGATGCGCCCGTCGGGCAACGTGGTGAGGGTCGTCATGCGGCCTGCCCGGCGGTGTCCGGGATCGCCACCACGGCGTGGGTGTTGGTGCCGCTCATCCCGAACGCCGATAGGGCGGCGATCCGTTCGCCGTTGACGGCGGGCCATGCGGTGAGTTCGGTGGCCAGTCGAAGCCCCTGGGCATCCCAGTCGATTTCGCGGCTGGCGGCATCGATGTGCAGGCTGGCGGGCACCGCGCCGTGTTGGGCGGCGAGGATCACCTTGGCCAGCCCCAGCGCACCGGCGGCGGCCTGGGCGTGTCCGATATTGGATTTCACCGAGCCGAGCAGCGCGCCCGCCCCGGGTGCGGTGGCGCCGTAGGTCTGGGCCAGGGCGCGCAGTTCGGTGCGGTCGCCGAGGCGGGTGGCGGTGCCGTGGCCCTCGATCATGCCGACATCCTCGGGCCGGACGCCGGCGCGGGCGATGGCGCGGGCGAACAGCCGCTGCTGGGCGGTGCCGCTGGGTGCGGTCAGCCCGATGGTGCGGCCGTCCTGGTTGACGCCGGTGGCGCGCACCTCGGCCAGGATCGTCCTGCCGTCGCGCAGCGCCGCCGACCGGAGTTGCAGCACAAACATTCCGGCGCCCTCGGCCCAGACGGTGCCGCTGGCGGCGGCACTGTAGGGCCGGCAGTGGCCGTCATCGGAAAGTGCGTGCTGCTTGGAGAATTCGACGAAGTATCCGGGGGTGCCCATCACGCACACCCCGCCGGTGAGCGCCATGTCGCAGTCGCCGCCGGCCACCGCACCGGCCGCGGTGTGCAGCGCGGCCAGCGCCGAGGAGCACGAGGTGTCCACGGTGAGCGCGGGTCCGGCCAGGTCGAGGGTGTAGGCGATGCGACCGGAGATCACGCCCAGCGAGGTGCCGGTGATGAGATGGCCGCTGTGGTTCGAGTATTCGGACAGCTCCGGTCCGTACTCCAGGGCGGATGCCCCGATATAGCAACCCACGTCGTGGCCGGCGACATCGTCGGGGTTGATCCCGCTGTTCTCCAGGGCGCGCCAGGCCAGCCGCAGCGCCACCCGCTGCTGCGGGTCCATCGCCACCGCCTCCCGCGGCGAGATGCCGAAGAACGCCGGGTCGAAATTGGCTGCGTCGGAGAGGAATCCGCCCAGATCGTGGATCTGCTTGAAACCGTCGCGACGCGACCCCTCCAGCAGGTCAGGTACCGCCCAGCCGCGATCGGTCGGGAACGGGCCGAGCGCCTCCCGTTGCCCGGACAGCAGGTCCCAGAACGAATCGGCCGAGTCGACACCACCGGGTGCCTCCACCGCCATGCCGACGATCACCACCGGATCGTCCTGTCGGGTCACATCAGAGGGCATTGACCAGCTCCGCCACATCCGCGGTGTGGTCGTTGATGAAGAAGTGACCACCGTCGAACATCGATACCGTGAAGGCTCCGCTGGTGTGGGTTTCCCAGCGGCGCAACATGTTCTCGCTGACCCGGTGATCGGTCGCGCCGCCCAGGGTGTGGATATCTGCCGCGATGCGGACATCGTCGTCGCAGGAGTAGCGGTTGAAGGCGGCGTAGTCCGCACGCACGGCCATCAGCAGCAGTTCCACGAAATCGTCATCGGCCAGTAGCTGCGGATCGGTGCCGCCCAGATCGACCATCTCGGCGATGATCTCGGTTTCGGCCATCGGCAGCGAGGGCGCCGTGGCGACCGTGGACGGCGCCTCGCTGGCCGACACCCACAGCGAGCTGATCTCGATGCCCTTGCTCTCGGCGACGCGGGCGAACTCGAAGGCCACCACCGCGCCCATGCAGTGCCCGAACAATCGCAGCGGCCCGAGGTCGGCCCAGTCGCCACCGTCGAACAGGTCCGCGGCCAGTTCGCCGACGGTGTCCTGGGCGGGGTGGGTGAGCCGGTCCCCGCGCTGCGGGTACTGCATGACGTAGGTGTCGGCGCCCGCCGCGGCCAGCGCGGTGCCCAGCGACCGGTAGGCCAGCGCCGCTCCCCCGGCGTGCGGGAACACCAGGGCGGCCTGGCCGCCCGAGCCGGGATACTGCTTGATCCAGGGCTTGAAGGTGCTCACGATCGGCCCGCGGTATCCAGCTCGGAGACCACATCCGCGTCATCCATGGCGGCGACCTCCAGGTACAGCTCGGCCACCAGTTCCAGGCGCTGCGCGTCGGTTTCCCGTTCGATGAGGCGCTGCGCGATGGCGGCCACCGTCCGGGTCGCGAAGACGTCGGGCACCATGATGGTCGGGGTATCCAGCCAGTCACGCACGTGCGCCACCACCTGGGTGGCCATCACCGAGTCGCCGCCGAGACCGAAGAAGTCGTCGTCGATGCCGATGGCGTCACGGCCCAACAGGTCAGACATGATCCGCGCGAGCGCGGTCTCCAGGGAGGTGGACGGCGCCCGGTAGCCGCGTTCTGCGGGCAGTTCGGCCTCGGCCAGACGCAGCGCCACCGCCTTGCGGTCGATCTTGCCGCCGATGGTGAACGGAATCCGGTCCGTGGGCACGATGACCTGCGGAATCATATGGGCCGGAACCAGATCGGCCAGCGCGTCGAGCACCGCGTCCGCCCCGAGATCGGCATCGTCGATCCGCACCAGCGCGCCCAGCACGTCGCGTCCGCGGTCGACGGGGACCACGGCGGCCACCGCCGCGCCTACTCCGGGCACCCGGCCCAGCGCGGCTTCGACCTCGCCGAGTTCGATGCGGTATCCGCTGAGCTTGACGCGGTGATCGGTGCGGCCGATGAACTCCAGGGTGCCGTCGGGCCAGTAGCGGGCGAGGTCACCGGTGCGGTACCAGGTGCGCCCGTCGTACTCGACGAACTTCTCCGCGGTCAGATCCGGGCGGCCACGGTAGCCGCGGGCGATGCCGCGGCCGGTGAACCACAGCTCGCCGGGCACCCAGTCCGGGCAGTCCTCACCGGCCGGGCTGACCACCCGGCAGGCGTTGTTCGGGAACGGCACCCCGTAGGGCACCGACGGTTTCACGGGAATCTCGTCGTCGGGCCCGATCTCGAAGATGGTGCCGTGGATGGCGGTCTCGGTGGCCCCGCCCAGACCGGCGAACCGCATCCGCGGCGCCCGGGCGCGTAGTGCCCTGGCCATCTCCGGACGTACCCAGTCACCACCGGTGAGCACCACCCGCAACGACTCCAGAGAGCCGGGCACCTCGGTGAGCATCTGCAGCCATCCGGGCAGGAAATTGACCACCGAGACCTGATGCTGCTCGATGAGCCGGGCCCAGGCGTCCGGATCGCGGCGCTGGTCTTCGTCGACCATCACGATGGCGCCGCCGGCGCGCAGGATGCCGAACACATCGGGCACCGACATGTCCGACTCCAGGTGTGAAAGCGCCAATTCGCGGTCCTGCGGCCCGATCTCGAAGTGCCGGTAGAGGAATTCCAGGGTGTTCATCACCGCATCGTGGGTGAGCTCCACCCCCTTGGGTTCTCCGGTGGAACCGGAGGTGAACAGCACATAGGCCAGATCGCTCGGTGCGACGGTGACGGCATCGAATGTTGTTGCAGCCGTCTCGATATCGGTGATGCGCCGGGACGGTATCCCGGTGGCTGCCAGGACGTCGGGAACGTCGTCACCGCAGACGAGGGCGAATGTCACCCCGCCGGTGGTCAGCATGCGCGTGGCGCGGTCGGCGGGCTGATCGACGCCGATCGGCAGGTAGGCGGCACCGGCGGTGAGGATGCCGAGCAGCGCGGGAATCTGCTGGGCGCCCTTGGGGCCCAGCACCGCGACGATATCGCCGGAGCCGACGCCGGCGGCCTGCAGGGTGCCTGCGACCGCCAGCACCCGGTCGGAGAGTTCGCCGTAGCTGAGCGTGCCCGAACGGGCGATGAGCGCGGTGGCCTCGGGGCCGGCGGCGGCGTTGCGGAAGAAACCGTCGACGAGGTTGTCGCCGCTGGGCGCCACGATGCTCGCGTTGACGGTGTCGCGAACATCGTGTGAGGCGTCGGCCAGCGCGGGTGGGTCCGGTTCGTCCCAGGCCGCGTCATCGGTGGCGAGGCGCGCGAGCTCGGCGACCTCGTAGGCGAACATCGCCTCCGGCACCCCGGGCGGGAAGGCTTCCACCCGCACGTCCCAGTTGATCATCAGTCCGTTGGCCAGCGGGGTGGCCTGGGCGTCGATGAGCACCTGTGGGCCCTGCGAGATGGTCCACACCGGCTCGCCGAACTGGTCGGTCACGTCACCGGCGAACAGGTCACCCAGGCCGAGCGCACTCGTGTAGACGATGGTCGCCAGCGTCTGGTTGCCGCGGTGCCTGCTCATATCGCGCAGCACGGACAGGCCGGACACCGACGCGTGCTGGGCGGTGGCGTGCAGGGTCTCCTGCACCGCACGTGCCCGCGATGCCGCGGTGTAGGTATCTGCCAGGTCGATGTCGAGCATCAGCGACGAGGTGAAGCAGCCCACCAGTTTGTCGACGTCGGGGTGGTAGGGCTCGCGGCCGAACATCGGCAGGTTGAGCAGGAACCGTGAATCGGTCGACCAGCGGGCCAGCGCATTGGAGTAGGCGGCGGCGACGGCCATCGCCGGGGTGAGTCCGCGCCGGTGCGCGGCGGCGAACAGCGCATCGCGGGTGGCCACGTCGAAGATGTGCCACAACCTGATGCTGCGCAACGGATCCTGCTGCTCGTCGCGCGGAACCAGCGGCAGCGCAGGCGGTTCCGGAAGATCGGGCACCCGCTCGGCCCACCACTGCAGGTCCTCCGGCGAGGGTGGCGGCGTCGACGCGGTCAGCCGGGCCCGGTATTCGCGGTAGGTGTACCCGAGTTCGGGCAGTTCGGCGCCTCGGTAGAACGCGGCCAGGTCGGCCATGAAGTTGCGGTAGCTCACCGCGTCGGCCGCCTGCATGTCCATGTCGACGTGCAGCCGGGTGCGCCCATCCGCCAGCAGGGACAGCGAGATCTGCAGAACCTCGTTGTCCAGCAACTGATGTGACTTGTCGTCCCGGATCCTTTCCAACCTGTCGTCCGCGTCGGCCAGATCCCGCAGGTCGTACACGGTGACCGGCAACCCCCGGTCGCTGATCCGCTGGGTGCCGTCGGGCAGGATCTCCTGGCGCAGCATCGGATGGCGCGCAGCGAGTTTCGTGGCGGCGCTCTGCAAACGGACGGGATCGACACCGACGCCGTCGAATTCGACATACAGGTGCGCGGCCACACCACCGAGTTCCTGTTCGCCGTGCCTGCCCACCCACATCGCGTGGGCGATCGGGGCCAGCGAAAACGGTGCGTCGGCATCGCCGGCGATCACCTCGGCCGCGGGTACCGCGTCGGCGGGCGCGTGTTCGGCTACCAGGTCCTGCCAGGCGGCGACGGTGGGCTTGGCGGCCAGCGCGGCGAAACCGACCTGGATGCCCTGTTTCCGCCAGCGTCCCGACAGCGACATCATCCGAATGGAGTCCAGACCGGACGCGATGAGATCAGCATTCGGGTCCAGCGCATCCGCCGTGATCCCGAGAAGTTCGGCCACCTCGGATCGAACGGTTTCTGATGTCGTCGCAGCGACGGCCACGCTATTCCTCCGCAGATTTAGTACAGGCTGCCCTAACTGCAGTGAGGCTACCCTATATTCATATCGGCAACGCACCTACCCAGAGGGACGGTTTCTCCAGCATGAGCACGGTTTTTCCGCAGGGACACGGCGATCTGAACGACGGTTTCGTCGCGTTCCCGGCGGATCGTGCCGCCGCTTACCGGCAGGCGGGCTTGTGGACCGGGCAACCGCTGGACTCGATACTCAGCAACGCCGCGGCACGGTGGCCCGACGTCACTGCGATCGTCGATGCGCAGCGCAGCTACACCTTCGCCGAACTGGATGCGGTGGCCGACCGTGTTGCCGGCCGGCTCGCCGGCCTGGGATGGCGGGCCGGTGACCGCGTGCTGCTGCAGTTACCGAACACCACCCAGTTCGCCGTCGCCTTCTTCGGACTGCTGCGCGCCGGCGTGGTCCCGGTGATGTGCCTGTCCGGTCACCGTTCGGCCGAACTGAGCCACTTCGCCGGTATCAGCGGCGCGGTCGGGCTCGTAATCACCGATACCGCAGCCGGTTTCGATTTCCGCACGATGGCGGCCCAACTGCAGAGAGATCACCCCGCGCTGACCCGCGTGATCGTCGACGGCGACCCCGGCGAGTACCTCGCCTGGTCCGCGCTGACCGATTCGGACGGCGACGCGCCGACCGCAACGCCCACCCGGGACGGCTTGGACGCGGCCGAACCCGCACTGCTGCTCGTCTCGGGCGGCACCACCGGGCTGCCCAAGCTGATCGCCCGCACCCACGACGACTACGTCTACACCGCCGTCGCCTCGGCCCAGGAATACCTGATGACCAGCGATGACACCTACCTCGTCGCGCTGCCGGCCGGGCACAACTTCCCACTGGGCTGCCCCGGACTGCTGGGCGCCATGACCGTCGGCGCCCCCACCGTCTTCACCCACGACCCCAGCCCGGAGAACGCCTTCGCGCTCATCGACAAGCACCACGTGACGGTGACGGGCCTGGTCAACGCGCTGGCCAAGGTCTGGGCGCAGGCCTGCGACTGGGAACCGGTGCTGCCCGAGTCGCTGCGCGTCGTGCAGGTCGGCGGCTCGCGGATGACCGCCGACGAGGCCAAGTTCATCCTGGACAACCTCACCCCGGGGCTCAGCCAGATCTTCGGGATGGCGGAGGGCATGTTGAACTTCACCCGCCCCGGCGACCCGGTCGATGTGCTGCTGCACACCCAGGGCCGGCCGATGTCCCCGCTCGACGAGATGCTGGTCGTCGACGAGCACGGCGCTGCCGTGGCCCCCGGCGACGAGGGCGAACTGCTGGTGCGCGGGCCGAACACCATCAACGGCTACTACCGCGCCGAAGAAGCCAACGCCCGCTCGTTCAGCCCGGAAGGCTACTACCGCTCCGGTGACCGGGTGCGGATCTTCGCCGACGGCCCGCTGGCCGGCTACGTCGAGGTGACCGGGCGCATCAAGGACGTCATCCACCGCGGTGGCGAGACGGTGTCGGCCTCCGATCTGGAGGAGCACCTGTTCGCCCATCCCGGGATCTATGCTGCCGCGGCGGTGGCCATGCCGGACGAATACCTCGGCGAAAAGATCTGCGCCGCAGTCGTTTTCTCCGGGAAGGCACTCACGCTGGCCGAGCTGAACAGCTTCCTGGACAGCCGCGGCGTGTCCTCGCACACCAAGCCGGACATGCTCGCGCCGCTGCCGTCGCTACCCAAGACCCCCGTCGGCAAGGTCGACAAGAAACAGATCGTCGCCTTGCTGGGGTCTTCGTGACCGCTAATCCGTTCACGTACTTCACTTCTCGCCGCCCGGTGTGCCCAGGGGCACATCAGGTAGGCCTCCACCGACCGCCGTTCCGTGCCACGATCTGTTTAAACGCAAATGATGTGAAGAGGATTCGCAGCCGTGACGCTTAACCAGGACCCCACCCTGGAACCGATCGCCATCGTCGGTATCGGGTGCCGGCTCGCCGGCGACGTCAACACCCCGGCCGATTTCTGGCGGTTCCTGCTCGACAGCGGTACCGCGGTCGGCGAGGTTCCGGCCGAACGGTGGGAGCCGTATCTGCGCCGCGATCCCCGCAACGCCGCCATCCTCAAGGCCACCACTCACAAGGGCAGCTTCCTGTCCGACCTGCCCGGTTTCGACGCCGAGTTCTTCGGGGTCTCCCCGCGCGAGGCCGAATTGATGGACCCGCAGCAGCGATTGGCGCTCGAGGTCAGCTGGGAGGCGCTGGAGGACGCCGGCGTGCCGCCCCGTTCGCTGGCCGGCAGTGACACCGCGGTGCTGATGGGCGTCAACTCCGACGACTACGGCAAGCTCGTCATGGAGGACCTGCCCGGCATCGAAGCCTGGACCGGGATCGGCACCGCGCTGTGCGGTATCGCCAACCGGGTCTCGCATCTGCTAGACCTGCGCGGACCCAGCGTCGCCCTGGACGCCGCCTGCGCGGCCTCCCTGGTCGCCGTGCACCAGGCCTGCCAACTGTTGCGCGCCGGCGAGACCTCACTGGCACTGGCCGGTGGTGTCAGCGCGCTGATCGGCCCCGGGCTGACCCGGGTGTTGGACGTGGCCGGGGCCACCGCCCCGGACGGACGGTGCAAATCCTTCGACGACTCCGCCGACGGCTACGGCCGCGGCGAAGGTGCCGCCGTGGTGGTGCTCAAACGCCTGGCCGACGCGCAGCGCGACAACGACCGGGTGCTCGCGATCGTGCGAGGCGGCGCCGTCGCCCAGGACGGCAAGACCGTCGGCATCATGTCGCCCAACGGTGAGGCACAGGAGCAGATGTTCCGGCGCACCTGCCGCACCGCCGGTATCGACCCGGCCAGCATCGGCTTCGTGGAGGCGCACGGCACCGGCACCCCGACCGGTGACCCGGTGGAACTGACCGCGTTGTCCGCCGTATACGGAGCGGGCCGCGCGGATCAGCCGTGCGTGGTCGGCTCGGTCAAGCCCAACACCGGCCACCTGGAGGGTGGGGCCGGGGTGGTCGGCCTGGTCAAGGCGACACTGGCGCTGCACCACGAGGCGATCCCCCCGACCGCCGGCGTGCGTACCCCCACCACCGCGGTGGACTGGACCACCAACGGCCTGCGGGTCAACACCGAGACCGAGAGCTGGCCGCGCGCCGCACAGCCACGCCGCGCGGCGGTGTGCAGCTATGGCTACGGCGGCACCATCGCGCACGTCCTGCTCGAAGAGGCACCCGCACCGGCCTCCGTCGAGACGCCGAACGATGCTTCCTACCAAGTCATTCCGGTGTCCGGGCGGTCACCGTCGCGGCTGTCGGCGAACGCCGAGGCACTCGGCGACCATCTGCGTTCCGCGCACCACGCGCTCAACGATGTGGCCGCCACCCTGTGGTCGCGGCGCTCCCATGAGCCGGTGCGCGCGGCCATCATCGCCGAGGACCACAAGGAACTGATCGTCGGCCTGGACGCACTGGGCAACGGTGAGCGCAATTCCTCGGTGGCCACCGGTTCGGTGGTACCCGGTGCCGCCGGCGGCGCCGTCTGGGTGTGCTCCGGGCACGGCTCGCACTGGGTCGGCATGGGTGCCGAACTGCTACGCGAGGAACCGGATTTCGCCGCCGTCATCGATGCGATCGACCCGGTGTTCGGCGCCGAACTGGGGTTCTCGGCCCGCGCGGCGCTCACCTCAGGCGAGCACGGCGGCACCGACCAGGTGCAGGCGCTGACCTTCGCGATGCAGGTCGGGCTGGCCGCGGTGCTGCGCTCCCGGGGCGCGGCACCGGCAGCGGTCATCGGGCACTCCGTCGGCGAGGTCGCCGCCTGCGTCATCGCCGGGGTGTTCGACCTGACCGATGGCGCCAGGGTCGCCTGCTACCGGGCCCGCGGTTTCCGCTCCGTCCAGGGCAAGGGCGCGATGGCCCTGGTCGCGTTGTCGTTCGCCGAGGCCGAGCAGCGCCTGGCCGGCCAGACCCAGGTGGTCGCCGCGATCAGCGCCTCCCCCGAATCCACCGTCATCTCCGGCACCGCCGACGAGGTGCGGGCCATCGCCGCCGACTGGTCGGCCGAAGGCATCGTGACCCGCGAGGTGAACACCGATGTCGCGTTCCACAGCCCCGCCATGGACGACCTGACCGCCGAGCTGGCCCGCCTCACCGGTGCCCTGAGCCCGCAGGCACCGACCATCCCGCTCTACAGCACCGCCATGACCGATCCACGGTCGAGCGCACTGCGCGGTCCCGACTACTGGGTGGCCAATCTGCGTGGCCGGGTCCGGTTCACCGAGGCCGTCACCGCCGCCGCTGAGGACGGGCACCGACTGTTCCTGGAGATCGCCGCGCATCCGGTGGTCTCGCATTCCATCGTGGACACCCTGTCGCACGTCGGTATCGACGACTACGCGGTGCTTCCGCTGCACCGGCGCAACATGCCCGAGGTGCGGTCGGTCACCACCGCGATCGCCGCGCTGCACTGTCACGGGGCGCCGGTGACACTGCACCCGTCACCCGCCCGGTGGGCACCTGATCTGCCCGGCACGCAGTGGCAGCACCGACGGTTCTGGCGCACCCCGGCCGCACCGCCCGGTGGCGGCGCGGTGCACGACCCGCAGGCCAACACCCTGCTCGGCGGCCGCCTCGAGGTGACCGCCGCGGTACCCGCCAAGGTGTGGCAGACCCAGCTGGACATGGACACCCGGCCCTACCCGGGTGATCACCCGGTGCAGGGCACCGAGATCATCCCGGCCGCGGTGCTGCTCAACACATTCCTGACCGCGGGCGGTGGCGCACTCGCCGATGTCCGACTGCGCACCCCGGTGGCGCCGGGGCGGGCCCGCTCGGTGCAGGTCGTGCTGCAGGACCGGGCGCTGGCGCTGGCCTCCCGGATCGAGGACGCCGACAGCGGCGCCGATTCCGATGGCGGCGGCTGGCTCACCCACTGCACCGCCGTGGCCGCGGCCGGCACCGAAACCCCGCTTCCCGCAGCCGATATCGTGGCCGCGCGGGCGCGCTGCACCGAGACGCTGCCCGCCGGGCACGTGGTGGACACCCTCGCCGACCTGGGCGTCGCGGCCATGGGATTCCCGTGGGAGATCACCGAACTGCTGCGCGGTGACGGCGAGATGCTGGCCGTGGTGCGCGCCGAACCCGACGGCTCCGCGCCGGCCACCTGGGCCGGACTGCTGGATGCCGCGACCTCGGCGGCGTCGATCGTGTTCGAGAGCCCGCTGCGGCTGCGGATGCCCGCCCGCATCGACCGGGTGGCGCTGCGCGGCGCACCGGTTTCCCTGGCGCTCATGCATATTCGTCGCGGTACCGGCAGCACCATCGCCGATGTGACGATCACCGACGCCGAGGGCACGGTGGTCGGCGCGATCGACGGCATGTTCTTCGACCAGCTGGAGAATCCCGGCGGCAACGATGTCGCCCGGATGATTCAGCAGCTGGCCTGGCATCCCGCGCAGTGGGCCGAATCGGCACGCCCGTCACAGGTGATCCTGGTCGGTGGTGACGCGCAGACGCTGGCCTGGTGCATGCGCGATCTCGCTGCGGCCGATGTGGACCACCGGCTGTGCAAGTCGCCGGACGAGATCCCCACGACACTGACCCCGGGCGCGGTCGTGCTGGTACTGCCCCGGCCCGAAGATGCGCCCGGCGACACCGTCAACGTGGTGCACCAAGCGTTGACCACACTGCTGGACCGTCTGGGCGAGCGCAGCGACGGGAGAGTGGGCGGTGCTCCGGCTCAGCTGTGGGCGCTGACCCGCGGGGTCTACGAGGGCAGCGATATCGGCAGTTCGCCGCTGTGGGGCTTCTCCCGGGTCGCGGCCGCCGAGCATCCCGGATTATGGGGCGGCGTCCTGGATGTGGCCGATGACAGCCTGCCGATCGGGGTGCTCGCCGCACTCGGCGGTCAGGGTGTGGTCGTGGTCCGCGACGATATCGCGCTGACCGCACGCCTGGCCCAGGCCGAACCCACCAAGCGGGCCACGCTGTCCTGCTCGCCGGCCGGCACCTATCTGATCACCGGCGGCACCGGCGCCCTGGGTGTGCGTGTCGCCGCCCGACTGGCCGATCTGGGGGCACGCCGCATCGTGCTGTTGTCCCGCAGCGGCTTGGCCGCCGACCGCGCGTCCTGGGACACCGTCCGGGAGCGCAGCGACCCGGCGCATGACGCTGCGGCAGAGCCTTATCGCACCATCCTGTCACTCGAGGAACGCGGCGTATCGGTGCGGGTGGCCGCCGTGGACATCGCCGCAGCGGGTGCGGCCGACGAGTTGCGCGCAGCGCTGCGCGATCTGCCGCCGGTGCGCGGCGTGGTGCATGCCGCCGGCGTGGAGGCCGGCGCGCTGCTGGCCGGCACCACGGCCGAGGATTTCGCAACGGCCATGCACCCCAAAGTGAACGGCACCCTGACCCTGCACGAGGTGTTCCCGCCCGGTGAGCTGGACTGGCTGGTGCTGTTCTCGTCCTGCGGGTACCTCGCGGGCTTCCCCGGCCAGGGCGCCTACGCGTGCGCGAACGCCTTCCTCGACGCATTCGCCCAGCACCGTCGCAGCCTGGGTGACCGGACCACCGCGGTGGCCTGGACCGCCTGGCGTGGCCTCGGAATGGGTTCTGCCTCAAGCTTTGTCGCCGCACAGCTCAACGCGCTGGGCATGGGCACGGTCGGGGCCGACGACGCCGTGCGCGCCCTGGATCTCGCGGTGCGTGCCGATCAGGCCCATATCGTGGTGCTCCCGGTGACCGCCGATGCCGCCTCGGTGCCGATGCTTGCCGATATCGCACCTCGGGACGACGAGGACGACGACGGCCTGGGCGGCCTGCAGCTGCCGGTCGGGCGCGACGGGGTGGACACCGCGGTGTGGGTGGCCGAAGTGGTGGTCGCCGCGGTGGCCGCCGAACTGGGCCTGCCCGACGGTGGTGTCGATCCGCGGTTGCCGCTGTCGGAGATCGGCGTGGACTCGATCATGACGGTGGCGTTGCGCAAGCAGCTGGAGCGCAAGACCGGGCTGGCGTTGCCGCCGACCCTGCTGTGGGAGCATCCGACCGCCGCGGCGGTGACCACCAGGATCGTGGAAATGCTGACCCCGCACGATCATTCGGGTGCCGAGGAATCCGAAGAGATCAGCGCGTCCTGCGCCTGAAGCCTCAGTCGTCGAGCAGGTCGCGCACCACCGCGTCGGCCAGCAACCGGCCCCGGTCGGTGAGCACCAGCCGGTCCGCGGCGGCGACCACCAGTCCATCGGTGAGCGCGGTGTCGGCACGGCGCTGCTCGGGTTCGGTGAGCGCACCGCGCGGCAGACCGCTGCGCAGCCGCATCCGCAGCATCACGTCCTCCATGTGCCTGGCGGCGGCGTCGATCTCCTCGGAGTCGGCCACCGGTAGCCGGCGCTCGGCCAGCGCCTGCGCATATGCGTTGGGATGCTTGATGTTCCACCATCTCGTCGCGCCGAGGAAGCTGTGCGCCCCCGGCCCGGCGCCCCACCAGTGCCCGCCGTCCCAGTACCCGAGGTTGTGCCGGCACTCGCCGCCGGGGCGGCTCCAGTTGGACACCTCGTACCACTGCAGGCCGGCCGCCGACAGGTGCGCGTCGAGCAGTTCGTAGCGGTCGGCCAGCACATCGTTGTCCGGTGCCGGCAGTTCGCCGCGGCGCACCCGGCGGGCCAGTGCGGTGCCGTCCTCGACGATCAGCGCGTAGGCCGACACATGGTCGACGTCCGCACCCAGGGCGGTCTCGATGGAGCGCACCAGATCATCGTCGGTTTCGCCGGGCGTGCCGTAGATCAGGTCGAGGTTGACGTGCTCGAACCCCTCGGCGCGGGCCTCCAGTGCGGCGGCCGGGGCACGCCCGGCCGAATGCACCCGATCGAGCACCTTCAGCACGTGCGTCGCGGCCGACTGCATGCCCAGCGAGATGCGCGTGTAGCCGGCCGCGCGCAGCGTCGCGAACAGCTCCGGCGAGCTGGACTCGGGGTTGGCCTCGGTGGTCACCTCCGCGCCGGGTGCCAGCTCGAAATGGTCCTGTACCGCCGCGAGCACCGCGGCCAGGCCGTGGCCGCCCAGCATCGTCGGCGTGCCACCCCCGACGAAGACGGTGTCCACCGGCCGCGGCCCCACCTGGGAGGCCGCCAGTTCCAGCTCGACCCGCACCGCGGCCAGCCAGCCGTCGGGGTTGGCCCCGCCGAGCTCGGACGGTGTGTAGGTGTTGAAGTCGCAGTAACCGCAGCGGGTCGCGCAGAACGGCACGTGGATGTAGATACCGAAGGGGCCGTCACTGCTCATGCCCCGAATCATCCCAGAAACTGTTTTGCTCACCCTGATCGCAAATCTGGCCCGGTTAGGGCAGGTGGGGGCTGTCGTGGCAGAATGTCGGGCGTGACCGCCGCCGTTGACAGCACCACCCGCATTGCGCTGGTGGTCCGGCGGCATGTCGACCTCAAGCGCATCTGCACCTGTCGTTGTCCGTCCTGACCCGCGTCGATATCGGAATCAGCCCGCCCACATCCTGAGCGGCCGCCGGATCTGCGCCGCCGGCCAGCCCCCGGCGAACGCGCGATTCACGAGCCCGCTCCTCCGACAAGGAGCCCCGACAACATGACCGAGACCGTCTCCAACGCCCCTGAGAAGCCCGCCAAGCCGGTCAAACGGCCCCGCGGCGAAGGGCAGTGGGCCCTGGGTTACCGCGAGCCGCTCAACCCCAATGAGCAGGCCAAAAAGGACGACAACCCGCTCAACGTGCGTCAGCGGATCGAGAACATCTACGCCCCCGGCGGCTTCGAGTCCATCGACAAGGGCGACCTGCGAGGCCGTTTCCGGTGGTGGGGCCTCTACACCCAGCGCAAGCCCGGTTACGACGGCACCTGGACCGGTGACGAGAACACCGACATGCTCGAAGACGAGTACTTCATGCTGCGGGTCCGCAGCGACGGCGGCGCCCTGACGGTCGCCGCGCTGCGCACCCTGGGCGGCATCTCCACCGAATTCGCGCGCGACACCGCCGACATCTCCGACCGGCAGAACGTCCAGTACCACTGGATCGACGTCAAGAACATGCCCGAGATCTGGCGCCGCCTCGATGAGGTCGGCCTGCAGACCACCGAGGCCTGCGGTGACTGCCCGCGCGTCGTGCTGAACTCCCCGCTGGCCGGCGAGTCGCTCGACGAGGTCATCGACGGCACGCCCGCCGTCCACGAGATCGTCAAGCGCTACATCGGCAAGCCGGAGTACTCCAACCTGCCGCGCAAGTTCAAGACCGCGATCTCGGGTCTGCAGGACGTGGTGCACGAGGTCAACGACGTTGCCTTCATCGGCGTCGAACACCCGGAACACGGCCCCGGTTTCGATCTGTGGGTCGGCGGCGGGCTGTCGACCAACCCGATGCTGGCCCAGCGGGTCGGCGTGTGGGTGCCGCTGGCCGAGGTGCCCGACGTGTGGGAGGGCGTGGTCAGCGTCTTCCGCGACTACGGTTACCGCCGGCTGCGGGCGAAGGCCCGGCTGAAGTTCCTGATCAAGGACTGGGGTGTCGAGAAATTCCGCGAAGTTCTCGAGACCGAGTACCTCAAGCGCCCGCTGCTCGACGGACCCGCGCCCGCGCCGGTCAGCCGGCCGATCGACCATGTCGGCGTGCAGCGCCTCAAGAACGGCCTGAACGCCGTCGGTGTCGCCCCCATCGCGGGCCGCGTCTCGGGCACCATCCTGACCAAGGTCGCCGACCTGGCCGAGGCCGCCGGATCCGACCGCATCCGCTTCACGCCGTACCAGAAGCTGATCATCCTCGACGTCGCCGATGACAAGCTCGCCGAGCTGCGGGCCGGCCTGGATGCCCTCAACCTGCCCTCGACCCCGTCGCACTGGCGCCGCAACCTGATGGCCTGCACGGGCATCGAGTTCTGCAAGCTGAGCTTCGCCGAGACGCGCAGCCGCTCCCAGGTGCTGGTGCCCGAGCTGGAGAAGCGGCTCGAAGACATCAACGCCCAGCTCGACGTGCCGGTGACGATCAACATCAACGGCTGCCCCAACTCGTGCGCCCGTATCCAGGTCGCCGATATCGGTTTCAAGGGCCAGATGATCGACGACGGCAACGGGCCCGAGGAGGGCTTCCAGGTGCATCTGGGCGGCAGCCTGGGCCTGGACAGCGGTTTCGGTCGCAAACTGCGCCAGCACAAGGTGCTCGCGACCGAGCTCGGCGACTACATCGAACGGGTCGTTCGCAACTTCGTGAAACAACGCGAGCCCGATGAGCGTTTCGCTCAGTGGGCGGTACGCGCCGATGATGCGGACTTGAGGTGATGTGGACATGACGGCAGTGACACGAACAGAAAGCGACCTGAAGCAGCTGGCCGAGCGCGGTGCCGCCGAGCTGGCCGATGCCGGTCCCGAGGAACTCCTGCGCTGGACCGACGAGAACTTCGCCGGTAACTACATCGTGGCGTCCAACATGCAGGACGGCGTGCTCGTCGAGATGGCCGCCAAGGTGCGCCCCGGCGTGGACGTCCTGTTCCTGGACACCGGCTATCACTTCGCCGAGACCATCGGCACCCGCGACGCGGTCGAGGCCGTCTACGGGGTGCATGTGGTGAATGTCTCCCCGGAGAACACCGTGGCGCGCCAGGACGAGCTGCACGGCAAGGATCTCTTCGCCCGCGACGCCGCGGCGTGCTGCCGGATGCGCAAGGTCGAGCCGCTGGGCAAGTCGCTTCGCGGTTACTCGGCGTGGGTGACCGGCATCCGGCGGGTCGAGGCCCCGACCCGCGCGAACGCGCCGTTGATCAGTTGGGACGCCGCGTTCGGACTGGTGAAGATCAATCCGATCGCCGCCTGGACCGACGAGGACATGCAGGCCTACATCGACGCCAACGGCATCCTGGTCAATCCGCTGGTCTACGAGGGCTACCCGTCGATCGGGTGCGCCCCGTGCACCAGCAAGCCGGTCGAGGGCGCCGATCCGCGCAGCGGCCGGTGGGCCGGCCAGGCGAAGACGGAATGCGGACTGCACGCGTCATGAGTCCGGCGGTGCTGCCGCCGGTCCTGGTCCTCACCGCCCACGGCAGCGCCGATCCCCGCTCGGCGGTGACCGTGCGCGCGGTGGCCGACACCATCCGCAGGCTGCGGCCGGACCTCGAGGTGGTGCCCGCGTTCTGCGAGCAGACCGCGCCCAACCTGGTCGACGTGCTGCGCGCCGTCGGTGACCGCGCGGTCGTCACTCCCCTGCTGCTGGCCGACGCCTTTCACGCACGCACCGACATCCCGGCCATGATCGCCGACAGTGGTGTGCATGCACGGCAGGCGCAGGTACTCGGCGAGGACGACCAGCTCCTGGCGGTGCTGCGCCGACGGATCGCCGAAGCCGGTGTGTCCGCGCAGGATTCGAATGTCGGGGTGATCGTGACCGCGGTCGGGTCCTCGCGCCCGGCGGCCAATGCCCGCACCTCTACGGTGGCGCAGGCGGTCGCGATCGGCACCCGGTGGATCGGTACGACCACCGCGTTCGCCACCGGACCGAAACCGTCGCTGGCCGCCGCCGCGCAGCGCCTGCAGCTGCTCGGCGCCGAACGCATCGTGATCGCGCCGTGGTTCCTGGCGCACGGCAAGATCACCGACCGGGTCGCCGAATTCGCTGCGGCCCAAGGCATTCCGATGGCGTCCCCGCTCGGGGCGCACCGCCTGGTGGCCGAGACGGTGCTGGACCGCTTCGACGCGGCACTGGCGCTGTCCGCCGCCGCCTGATCCAGCCCCACCCAGACGTCACACCGCCGGGATAGTGCGCGCCATTCAAATAATGGCTACTATCTGAATATGGCCTCCGATGAGAAACCGCGGCGACTCACCCGCGCCGAGAGCAAAGAGCAGACCCGGCGGCGGCTTCTCGATGCCGCCGCGCAGGTGTTCGCGCACCGCGGATACACCGCCGCCTCGGTCGAGGAGATCGCCGAGTCGGCGGGCTACTCCGTCGGCGCGGTCTACTCGAACTTCACCAACAAGGAACAACTCTTCGCCACGCTGATGACCGACCGCGCCGTCGACCGGATGAGTGAGGTGGCCCAGGCCATCCGCGACGCGCGAGCCGAAGAGGCGGACCCCATGCGCGCACTGGGCGCGATGCTGATCGCCATGGCGGACAAGGAGATCGACGTCGCCGTGCTGCGCACCGAGTTCTGGCTGCACGCGGTCCGCAATCCCGAACTCATGCGGATCGAGGCGGCATCCTCGGCGAAGACCCTGGAAGCGGTGCGCGGCATCCTCACCGAGATGCTGGACCGTAACGGAGTCGACGTCGAGGCGATCTCCATCGACGATTTCGCCACCACCACCCTCGCCATGTTCGGCGGCCTGATCCGGCAACGCCGCATCGAACCGGAACGCGTCACCGAGGAGATGTTCGGCCAGGCCCTGCGCTGGCAGATCGCCGGCATGCCCCGCAAGACGGAAGAGACCCGCTGACATGGAATGGATCGGCAACATCGGGCTGTATGGGATCCCGGCGTTCCTGCTGCTGCTGGGTATCGAGTTCCTCGGCGACCACCTGGAGCGCCGCCGCGAGCGTCGCGCCGGAGGTACCACGGAAAGCCCTCGGCGCGTGGGTTTCTCCGCCCGCGACACGTTCGCCAGCCTGGGCGTCTACGGGCTGGGCCGATTCGCCAACCTGGTCGAGGACTTCATCCAGCTGCCCATCGTGGTGCTCGCCGCGATGCTGGCCCCGATCTCACTGTCCGCATCGGACTGGTGGGTGTGGGTGCTGGCCGTCATCGGGGCCGACCTCGGCTACTACGCCCAGCACCGGATGCAGCACCGGGTGCGGCTGTTCTGGGCGGCGCACAGCGTGCACCACTCCAGTCAGCACTTCAACATGTCCACCGCGGTGCGGTTGCCGTGGCTGATTCCGGGACGCTTCCTGACATCGGTGGTCTACATTCCGCTCGCACTGATCGGCGTGCCGGTGTGGATGATCTTCCTCTCGCAGGCGATCGTGCTGCTGTTCCAGTATCCGCTGCACACCGAACGCATCGGAAAGCTGCACCCAGCAATCGAATTCGTCTTCAACACACCATCACACCACCGGGTGCACCACGGCTCCAACAACCCCTACCTGGACAAGAACTACGGTGGCATCCTGATCATCTGGGACCGGCTGTTCAACAGCTACGCCCACGAGGCCGAGCAGGTGCGCTACGGGTTGACCCACAACATCGACACCTACAACCCCATCAAGGTGAATTTCCACGAGTTCGCCCTGATGGTCCGCGACGTGTGGCGGGCCAAGACCTGGCGGGCGCGGGTCGGCTATCTGCTGCAGCCGCCCGGGTGGACCGAGACGACGCCGGCTGCGTCCCCGCAGGAAACTTGCAAGCACAAGTAACTGAGGGGCTGCTCGCCTAATCTGACGCCATGAGGTTCGACGAGTACCGCAGTCATGACGCCACCGGTCTGGCGAAGCTGGTCGCCGACAAGCAGATATCGGCCGCCGAACTGCTGACGCTGGCCCGGGAGCGCGCAGCGGAGGTCAACCCGAAGATCAACGCCATCGTCCGCGATGTCCCCGCCACACCGTCGGACGATCTGACCGGACCGTTCGCCGGTGTGCCGTTCCTCATCAAGGACCTCGCCCAGGACTATGCCGGGCTACCCAGCTCCGCGGGCTCGCGGTCCCTGGCCGGCACTCCCGCCGCCGAGCACGCCACGGTGGTGCAGCGCTGGATCGACGCCGGGCTGGTGATCTTCGGCAAGACCAACCTGCCCGAGTTCGGCGCCAAGGCGATCTCCGAACCGGTGCTCTGGGGTCCCGCCCGCAACCCGTGGGACCTCGACCGGACACCCGGTGGCTCCTCGGGCGGTTCGGCGGCCGCGGTCGCCGCCGGCATCGTCCCGTGCGCGGGCGCCAACGACGGTGGCGGCTCGACCCGGATCCCGGCCGCCTGCTGCGGACTGGTCGGTCTCAAACCTGGCCGCGGCGTGACCCCGATGGGGCCCGGCCACTCGGAGTCCATGCACGGCGCCGCGGTCCAGGGCGTGGTGTCCCGCACCGTCCGCGACACCGCGGCCATGTTCGACGTCATCGCCGGCGGCGAACCGTTCGGGCCCTACACCCCGGCGCCGGCCGAGGCGGCGTACGCCTCCGTCGTCGGGCAGGATCCCGGCACGCTGCGGATCGGTGTCCGGGTGCCCTCGGCGATCACGCCGCAACCGCATCGCGAGGCGTACGCGGCGGTCGATACGGCCATCCGGGTGCTGACCGATCTCGGTCACCACGTCGAGGAACTCCCCACCGCACCGTTCGACGACGCCCAGCTGGCCCGCGAGTTCCTGCTGACCTGGTTCGTCTACGTCGCGTGGGAGGTCGACGAGGCCAAACGCCTGTCCGGTGCGGGCGATGACGCCTTCGAACGCGACACCCTCATCATGGCCGCGTTGGGGCGGGCGACCAGCAGCGTCGCCTACGTCGACGCGGTGCAGCGCCGCCACGAACACACCCGCAGGCTGAGCGCCTACTTCGAGAATTATGACCTGCTGCTCACGCCCACCCTGGCGACCCCGCCGCCCAGGATCGGCGAATTCGAGCTGCCCGCCGCCCTGGCGCGCGGAGCCGACCTGCTGCTGCGGACCCGGACCGCAAAGCTGTTGCGCTACACCACGATCGTCGACGACATGGTCGACAAGAATCTCGGCTGGGTGCCCTATACGCAGCTGGCCAACCTCACCGGACGCCCGGCGATCAGCCTGCCCCTGCACTGGACCACCGACGGGCTTCCACTCGGCGTCCAGTTCGTGGCGCCGCTGGCCGGTGAGGCCCTGCTGATCCGGCTGGCCGCCCAGCTCGAGGAGGCGCTGCCGTGGGCCGACCGGGTGGCACCCTGTTAGGTGAGTGCCTCGGCGCGCACCTCGGCGCTCTGCAGTTCCCCGGCGATCGGCGGCACCCGGGTGGCCCGCACGTACACCGTGTCGCCGGCCCGCAGCCCGAGCGCCTCGGCGTCGCCGCGGGTGATCTGGGCGGTGAAGGGCGTGCCGTTGACCGCGCTGGTGAGTTCCACCCGCACCTCGAAGCCCAGCGTCACGATCCGGTCGATGACGGCCTTGGTGACACCGGTGGACTCGGCGGTGCCGTCGCCCGCCGCGATGGCCATGTCCGGGTTGCGCCCGACCCGGATGTCGTGCGGGCGCACCAGGATTCCGTTGAGCAGCGACACGGTGCCGAGGAAGGACATCACGAACGGATTGGCCGGCGAGTCGTAGACCTCGGTCGGTGAGCCCACCTGTTCGATGCGGCCCTTGTTGAGCACCGCGATCCGGTCGGCGACGTCGAGCGCCTCGGCCTGATCGTGGGTGACCAGCACCGTGGTGACGTGGACTTCGTCGTGCAGCCGGCGCAGCCAGGCCCGCAGATCCTCACGGACCTTGGCGTCCAGCGCACCGAACGGCTCGTCGAGCAGCAGCACCTCGGGGTCGACGGCCAGGGCGCGGGCCAGCGCCATGCGCTGACGCTGCCCGCCGGACAGCTGGGCCGGGTAGCGGTTCTGGAATCCGGCCAGACCGACCACCTCGAGCAGGTTGTCGACCTTGTCCTTGATCTCACTCTTGGGCTTCTTGCGGATCGCCAGGCCGAACGCGACATTGTCGCGGACCGTGAGGTGCTTGAACGCGGCGTAGTGCTGGAAGACGAAACCGATACCGCGCTTCTGCGGCGGCACACCCGTCACATCGCGTCCGTTGATGGTGATCGACCCGGTATCGGGCTGATCCAGGCCGGCGATGGCACGCAGCAGTGTCGACTTACCCGAGCCGCTGGGTCCCAGCAGCGCCGTCAGCGAGCCCTTGGGCACCACGAAGTCGATGTTGTCCAGGGCCGCGAACTCGCCGTAATGCTTGTTCGCGCCGGTCACCGAAATGGCGGTTTCGCTCATCTCTGATCTCCTTCAGTCCTCAGTCTTGACACGCGAACGCTGGGCGTCAAACAAAATCTGGGCCACCAGCACGATGAGCGCCACCGCCATCAGCACCACCGAGATGGTGTAGGCCCCGTACGGGTTACCCAGGGTGTAGCGGTCGTGCACCAGCAGGGTCAGCGTCTGCGACTGGCCGGGCAGGTTGGACGACACCATCAACACCGCACCGAACTCGCCGAGCGTGCGCGCAACCGTGAGCACCACCCCGTAGGTGAGGCCCCACCGGATCGACGGCAAGGTGATCCGCCAGAAGGTCTGCCACCAGTTGGCGCCCAGGGTGGCCGCCGCTTCCTCCTGGTCGGTACCCACCTCGTGCAGCACCGGCTCGACTTCCCGGATGACGAACGGGATCGTGACGAACAGGCTGGCCAGCACGATGCCCGGGAAGCCGAAGATGATCTTGAAGCCCCAGCTGTTCTCCACGAAGCCGAACAGTCCGGCACTGCCCCACAGCACGATGAGCGCGACACCGATGACCACCGGCGACACCGCGAAGGGCAGATCGATCGCGGCCTGTAACGCGTTCTTGCCGCGGAACTTCCGCCGGGCCAGCACGATGGCCGTCGGCACACCGAAGATGACGTTCAGCGGCACCACGATGGCCACCACCAGCAGCGACAGCGACAGGGCGGACTGCGCAGCGGGTGTGGAGATGGAGGCAACGAACTCCCCCAGCCCGGGCGCGAGTGCGCGCCACAGGATCGCGCCCAACGGGACGACCAGCAGCGCGAAGATGTACAGCGATGCGATGACCCGCAGGATCAGCCGGGTGGAACGGGACAGCGTCATCGGGCCGACTCCTCCCGTTTGGCCGCCCGCGCACCGAAGTACCGCAGGACGAACAGCACCACGAACGAGATCAGCAGCAGCACGATCGAGATGGCCGCCGCACCGACCCGGTCATCGTTCTCGATGAGGGTCCGGATCCACTGCGAGGACACCTCGGTCTCGCCGGGAATGGCCCCGCCGATCAGCACGATGGAACCGAACTCTCCGATCGCCCGGGAGAACGCCAGCCCCGCACCCGACAGCAGTGACGGGGCGAGCGCGGGCAGGATGACCTTCAGGAAGATCGTCGCGCTGTTGGCGCCCAGCGAGGCCGCCGCCTCCTCGACCTCGCGGTCGAGTTCCAGCAGCACCGGCTGCACGGCGCGGACCACGAACGGCAGCGTCACGAAGGCCAGTGCCAGCGCCACACCCCACGAGGTGTGCTGGATGTGGATGCCCACCGGGCTGCCGGGTCCGTACAGCGAGAGCAGCACCAGGCTGGCCACGATGGTGGGCAGCGCGAACGGCAGATCGATGATGGCGTCCACCACGCGTTTGAGCGGGAAGTCGTCGCGGACCAGGACCCAGGCGATCAGCAGTCCGAAGATCACGTTGACCACCGTGACGCCGATCGAGATGGTCAGCGTCACCCGGAACGACGCGAGCGCCGACGGCGAGCTCACCGCCGACCAGAACGCGCTCCAGCCGCCCTCGGCCGAGGTCAGCACGATGGCAGCCAGGGGCAGCAGCACGATCAGCGAGAGCCACAACACGGCCACCCCGACCTGCAGGGTGGCTGCGTTGGCCCGCCGCGGTAACCGCCGCCGCGCAGACGGGTCGCCAGGAGAAAGCTCCGGGCGACTCGCCTCGGGGTTGGTGCTAACCGTCATGCGCGATCCGCTTCGCTTCTCGCTGTCGTCGTCTAACCGGTGGCCTGCTTGTAGATCTTGGTGACCTCGCCGTTCTCCTTGTCGAACAGCTGGCCGTCGACCTTGGACCAGCCACCGAGATCTGCGATGGTCCACAGCTTCTCCGGTGCCGGGAACTTGTCGGCGAACTCGGCGGCGACCGTGGGATCGACGGGCCGGAAACCGGCCTCGGCCCACACCTTCTGCGCCTCCGGGGTGTACTGGAAGTTCACGAACTCGGTGGCCTTGTCCAGGTGCTTGCTGGTGTTGACGACGGCGACCGGGTTCTCGATCTTGAAGGTCTGCGGTGGCGTCACGTACTCCAGGTCGTAGTGCAGTGCCTCGTTCTCATAGGCGAGCAGCACATCGCCGGTGCCCTGCCGGAAGACGTCGGTGGCCTCGCGGCCCGAACCGGGACGCAGCTTGACGTGCTGGCTGACCAGTTCCTGCACGAACGCGATACCGGCGGCGTGATCCTGGCCGCCGTTGCTCTTGGCCGCGTACGGCGCCAGCAGGTTCCACTTCGCCGAGCCCGAGCTCAGCGGGCTGGGCGTGATGACCTCCACGCCGGGCTTGAGCAGGTCATCCCAGTCGCGGATGTTCTTGGGGTTGCCCTCGCGGACGGCCAGGCTGACCACAGACCCGAACGGCACGCCCTTCTGGACACCGGAGTTCCAGTCCTCGTCGACCAGTCCGGCCTTCACCAGGCGGGTGATGTCGGGTTCGACGGAGAAGTTGACGACATCGGCGGGCTTACCGGACTCCACGCCGCGGGACTGATCGCCCGACGCGCCATAGGACGCGGTGACACCGACGCCCTTGCCCTCTTCGGTACCGGCGAACACCGGTCCGACCTTCGACCAGCCCGGTTCCGGCACCGCGTAGGCCACCAGGGTCAGCGTGGTGTCGGCGTCGGCAGAGTTCCCCTCACCGGCGACATCGCTGGCACCGCCGCCACACGCTGCGACGAGCGTGGTGGACAGCGCAAGAGCGGTGAGCGCGCTCCAGCGTTTGGTGGAGGTGAGGATGTTGCGCATTGAGAACCTTTCCGGGGCGGGATACGGGGCGGGGCTGCCCGTGCATACGGAAGGGTGATGGATCAGTGCGCGACGCAATCACGTGCCGCTACCAACGCCAAACCGCAGACGGGTGTGGTGTCAGCGACAACAACAGACATCAGCAACAGCGGAAAAACCCACGGCAATGAGGGCCAAGATATGGCCGCTCTTGTTGCCGGTCGCTGCGTGCATGGCCGGAAGAGTACCAGAATTGACGAAGACTGCCTGATGGGGGCACATGGTCCGGGCTGTCGCGGTGTCGACGAACTCAGCGCGCCAGCAGCCACATGATGACCACCAGGACCAGCAGGGCGACCAGCGCCAGCGTCACCCGCGACCGCGGCATCTGGTTCACAAAGGCTCCTCGTTCTTGTGCAGCGCCCGGCGTAGCAGCCGGATGCCGTTTCCGAGCGCGCCGTCCAGGACCACGGCGATCCCATAGGCCAACACCAGCACGACCGGCATCACGATGGCGGTTTGGGCAACGAAACCGAGCCCGGACAGCCACAGCTCGACGCCGTCCCACCAGCTCAGGAATCCACCCACGAGAACCACAGTAGTGCGGCCGTATTCGGTGCCACCATGTAGTCATGTCCACCGGATGCGTGATCGTCGGCGGCGGGCCGGCCGGGATGATGCTGGGCCTGCTGCTGGCCAGGGCCGGAGTGGACGTCACCGTGATGGAAAAGCATGCCGATTTCCTGCGCGATTTCCGCGGCGACACCGTGCACGCCAGCACTCTGCGCCTGCTCGACGAACTCGGGCTCGGTGATCGCTTCGCCGCGCTACCGCACCGGCTGATCGAATCGCTGCGCCTCTCGGTGCAGGGAGTCCCGGTCGAGGTCGACCTGCGCCACCTGCCCGGCGCACACCAACACATAGCGCTGGTGCCGCAATGGGATTTCCTGGAGTTGCTCGCCCGAGCGGCGCAACAGGAGCCGACCTTCACGCTGCTGCGCCACAGCGAGGTGCTCGGGCCGCTGCGCCAGTCCGGCCGGGTGTGCGGCGTGCGCTACCGCGATGAGCACGGCACCGAACGCGAGCTCCATGCCCCGCTGACGGTGGCCTGCGACGGCCGGGATTCGACACTGAGATCGACAATGGGATTGGTGCCCAGGAGTTTTGGCGCACCGATGGATGTGTGGTGGTTCCGGGTGCCGCGCACCGAAGCCGACCCGGCAGGCCTTGCCGGCGCGATGGGGGCCGGCCACGTGGTGGCCATGATCGACCGCGGCGACTATTACCAGTGCGCGTTCGTCATCCCGAAGGGATCCGATCAGCGGCTGCGCTCCGAGGGTATCGAGTCACTGCACCGGCGGGTCACCGCGGTGGTGCCCTGGATCGCCGACCGGATCGACTCGGTCACCTCCTTCGATGACGTGAAACTGCTTGATGTGCAGTTGAATCGGTTGAGGCGCTGGTACGCCGACGGGTTGTTGTTCATCGGTGACGCCGCACACGCGATGTCACCGGTCGGTGGGGTGGGCATCAATCTGGCGGTCGCCGACGCCGTGGCGGCCGCTCGCCTGCTCGCCGCCCCGTTGCGTTCCGGTGCGGTGACGACGGGCCAGCTGCGGCGCGTGCAGATCCGCAGGTGGCTGCCCACCGCGCTGGTGCAGGCCGCGCAGAAGACCGTGCACAACCGGGTGATCGCCGTCGCAGTCACCGAGGGCGCCCCGGTGCAGGCACCGGCCGCCGTGCGTGTGGTCGGCCGGGTTCCGCTGCTGCGCAGGATCATCGGCTACGGCGTGGCGATCGGCCCGTTACCGGAGCACATACCGGCGTTCGCCCGGCGCTGACACCGGGGTCCCGGCGACTAGACGGCGGCGGATTCTGCACCCATGATGGGCGACATGGTTCTGGAACACACCAAGCACGATCCGACGCCGACGCCGTTCACGGCATCGGCTCCCATCGCCTACGCCCCGTCCGGAGCCCTGCGAAACCCGTTCCCGCCCATTGCGGATTACGCGTTCCTGTCCGACTGCGAGAACACCTGCCTGGTCTCGTCGGCGGGAGCAGTGGAATGGATGTGCGTGCCGCGCCCCGATTCGCCCAGCGTCTTCGGCGCCATCTTGGACCGTGGCGCCGGTCACTTCAAGTTGAGCCCGTACGGCGTCTCGGTGCCCTCGGCGCGGCGTTACCTGCCCGGCAGCCTCATCATGGAGACCACCTGGCAGACCCATACCGGCTGGATGATCGTGCGGGACGCGCTGGTGATGGGTCCCTGGCACGACACCGAGACGCGCTCACGCACCCACCGCCGCACCCCCACCGACTGGGATGCCGAACACATCCTGCTGCGCACCGTGCGCTGCGTCAGCGGCACCGTCGAGTTGGTGATGAGCTGCGAGCCGAACTTCGACTACGGCCGCAGTCCGGCCACCTGGGAGTACTCCTCCTCGGCCTACGGGGAGGCGATCGCGCGCGCCAGGAAGGATCCCGAGGCCAATCCGACGCTGCGGCTGACCACCAACCTGCGCATCGGCCTGGAGGGCCACGAGGCCCGCGCCCGCACCCGGCTCACCGAGGGCGACAAGGTATTCGTCGCTCTCAGCTGGTCCAAACACCCTGCGCCGCAGAACTTCGAAGAGGCCGCGGACAAGATGTGGAAAACCAGTGAGTCGTGGCGGCAGTGGATCAACATCGGCGACTTCCCCGACCATCCGTGGCGGGCCTACCTGCAGCGCAGCGCGCTGACGCTGAAGGGCCTGGTGTACTCCCCGACCGGCGCCCTGCTGGCGGCCAGCAGCACGTCGCTGCCGGAAACCCCTCAGGGAGAACGCAACTGGGACTACCGCTATTCGTGGATACGGGATTCCACCTTCGCGCTGTGGGGTCTGTACACGCTCGGGCTGGACCGTGAGGCCGACGATTTCTTCTCGTTCATCGCCGACGTGTCCGGGGCCACCAACGGCGATCGGCACCCGCTGCAGGTGATGTACGGCGTGGGTGGGGAACGCAGCCTGGTCGAAGAGGAACTGCACCACCTGTCCGGCTATGACAACGCCCGGCCGGTACGGATCGGCAACGGCGCGTACAACCAGATGCAGCACGACATCTGGGGCACCATGCTGGATTCGGTGTACCTGCATGCCAAGTCGCGTGAGCAGATGCCCGAGGCGTTGTGGCCGATCCTGAAGAACCAGGTCGAGGAGGCCATCAAGCACTGGCGCGAACCCGACCGCGGCATCTGGGAGGTGCGCGGCGAACCGCAGCACTTCACCTCCAGCAAGATCATGTGCTGGGTGGCGCTGGACCGCGGGGCCAAACTGGCCGAGCTGCAGGGTGAGAAGAGCTACGCCCAGCAGTGGGGCAAGATCGCCGAGGAGATCCAGGCCGACATCCTGGCCCACGGCGTGGACGCCCGCGGCGTGTTGACCCAGCGCTACGGCGACGACGCACTCGATGCGTCCCTGCTGCTCGCGGTGCTCACCCGGTTCCTGCCGTCGGACGATCCGCGCATCCGGGCCACCGTGCTGGCCATCGCCGAGGAACTCACCGAGGACGGGCTGGTGCTGCGCTACCGGACCGACGAGACCGATGACGGCCTGTCCGGCGAGGAGGGCACCTTCACCATCTGTTCGTTCTGGCTGGTGTCCGCGCTGGTCGAGATCGGTGAGGTCAGCCGGGCCAAACGGTTGTGCGAGCGGCTGCTGTCGTTCGCCAGCCCGCTGCACCTCTACGCCGAGGAGATCGAGCCCCGCACCGGACGCCACCTGGGCAACTTCCCGCAGGCGTTCACCCACCTGGCGCTGATCAACGCGGTGGTGCACGTCATTCGCGCCGAGGAAGAGGCCGACAGCACCGGCGTCTTCCAGCCCGCGAACGCGCCGGCCTGACAGGTCGGATCAGCGCGCCGCGAGCGTGATCTCGAAGTCGATGACGGTCGGTGCGGGCGTGGCCAGTGCGACCGGCGTCAGCCGCTCATCGTCATGGGCCACGCCGGTGATGACCCGCCCGCCGAAGCCGTCACCGGCGGCGGGAATGCTCGCGGTGATCGTCATGGGCGTGCCCGGCAGCTGCCCGCGCAGATAGATGTCGCTGCCGGGAGTCACCGGCCCGGTGATCGGCGCACCGTCGGCGTCGACGATCGTTCCGGCGGATGCGGTCAGCACGGCGGCATCGGTGGCGTGGAATCCGAACGGACCGGCGATGCCCGCGGTGTCGACGACGGCGCGGTCGGCGGTCAGCCGTGGCACCACGGTCAGCCGGCGCGCCGCGCGCGCGCCGGCGACCAGGTGGTCATACAACGCGACGACCCGCTCGGCGTTGCGGTAGCGACGAGCCCCGTGCAGCGTGAACGTCACCTCGTCGATGTCGACGCCCGTTCCGAGGCACGCCTCGGAACCCAACTGCAGGCGATAGAAACGGTAGCCGCGCTGCGCCCGGCCGGGCCGGGCCTCCGACGTGGTGGTGCCGTAGCCGAGGCTGCGCCGGTGGCGACCCCGACCGGCGGGCACATTGAGACCCGAGGCCGCGACATCGCGCCACCGCACGCCGTCCACCGACTTCTGTAACACCAGCGAGACGGCCGTCTCGGCACCCAATTGCACTGTATAGCTGGCTATTTGGGGCTCACCGTCGAATTCGAAGGTGATGCTGCCCGGCGCTGCGACGGTGGACACCGGAACGTCGAGTGGGCGGTTGTCCAACTCCAGACCGTTGGTGAAATGCCAGATGGCGGCCTGGGTGGCGGCGATCGCCTCATGGTCGGCAAGGTGCGCCTGCCCGCTCAGATGCCCGGCGGCGCGCACCCGGCGGCTCAACTCGGCGGTGCCCAGCGTCGGGAACGAATTACGGATGATCCAGTCCACCTCCGCCTCGTACGCACGGGCCGACGCATTGGGCACCGCGGACCAGTTGGCCGGCCGGTACCGCGACGGCCGGGTCGGCGCCACGCCCGCGAAGTCCAGCGAATATGCGTCGATATTCGGGTTGAGGCGGATGAGATCGGTGCGGGCGGTGCTGCCATCGGCGAACACCACGGTGTCCACCGTCGACGAGTAGGTACCGCCGCGGTACCTCGTCATCCGGGGGATGTCGGCAGTGCGGCGCACCGAGCGGCGAACCGTGACCGGGGTGCGGGCGGGGGTGTGCAGAGCAAGAGCAGGCATTGCAATTGGCTTTCTGAAGGCTGTGAGCAGCGCGTATTCCGCACACCGCCAGAGAAGGGCGGGCAGAAACGCAGAGGGCCGGCGTCAGAAAATCAACAACAACAACAATGCATCACGAGGCAGCGCGCGAATGCGGCGCGCTGAGATCCGTCGTGAGCCATGCGGCCACCATACGTCAAGTCCGCCGAAACACCAGCCCGAGCGCTTTCGGTTCGCGGTGCGCGCTAAGGCTGTGCCGATCGTTTTCAGGCCGTATCGTGGCCGCCGCACCACACAACAGAAACCCGTCGGAGGTAGCACCATGACGTCTGCCCAGAACGAATCTCAGGCGCTTGGCGATGCCGCTGCACGGCAACTCGCCAACGCCACGAAGACCGTTCCCCAGCTCTCCACCATCACCCCGCGCTTCCTCCTGCACCTGCTCAGCTGGGTGCCCGTCGAGGCCGGTATCTACCGGGTGAACCGGGTCGTCAACCCCGACCGGGTGGCGATCCATGCGGATGAGGGCGCAGGCACCGACGACCCGCTGCCCGAGACCTACGTCGACTACGAGACGAGCCCGCGCGAGTACACGCTGCGGTCCATCTCCACCCTGCTCGATGTGCACACCCGGGTCTCGGACCTCTACTCCAGCCCGCACGACCAGGTTGCCCAGCAGCTGCGGCTGACCATCGAAACGATCAAGGAACGCCAGGAATCCGAGCTGGTGAACAACCCGGAGTACGGCCTGCTCTCGCAGGTCACCCCGGAGCAGACCATCCAGACCCTCGGCGGCACCCCCACCCCCGACGATCTCGATTCGCTGATCACCAAGGTGTGGAAGACGCCGGCCTTCTTTCTGACCAACCCGCTCGGGGTGGCCGCGTTCGGCCGGGAAGCGACCCGGCGCGGTGTGCCGCCGCCAGTGGTCAGCCTGTTCGGCGCCCAGTTCATCACCTGGCGTGGCATCCCGATCGTGCCCTCGGACAAGGTGCCGGTGGTCGACGGCAAGACGAAGTTCATCCTGGTCCGTACCGGCGAGGAGCGCCAGGGCGTGGTCGGCCTGTTCCAGCCCGGCCTGGTCGGCGAGCAGGCGCCGGGTCTGTCGGTGCGGTTCACCGGCATCAACCGGTCGGCCATCGCGTCCTACCTGGTCACGCTGTATTCGTCGCTGGCCGTGCTGACCGACGATGCGCTGGCGGTCCTCGAGGACGTCGGAGTGGACCACTTCCATGAGTACAAGTGAGCACGAGTACCGCTCGCTGGATGCCGAAAGTGACCTGCCGATAAGCGAAGCCGAACTGTCGGCGCTGGCCTCCCAGCTGTTCGCGACGAGCATCCGGCCCGGTCCGGACAGCCCGCCGGCGACCACCCAGGTGGCCCCGCGCGGCGTGGCCCCGGACGTCACCACGGCGACCTCCGCGGGTTCCACCGCCGCGGGCGCCGCCCATCCGGGCACCCCGGCCCAATTCGTGTCGGTACCGGAGGTCAACATTCCGGCACCGACTTCGCCTGGGCCCGAGGGCATTCCGCCGGGCGTCGCTCCCGTCGCGCCGCGCGGGAACGCCGCGAGTCCGGTGTCGCCGTTCGGTGGCCTGGAGGCGTTCGCGGTCCCGAAGGGGCTCGTGCCGACAGCACCGGGTGTGTTGGCGGCTCCGCCGTCCGCTCCCCCGTCGCCGCATGGGTCGGCACCCACCTGGCCGGGAACCGTGCCCGATGTGCCGCATCTGGGGTGGACGGGTGCCGCGCCCGCGTCGCAGGACGCCGACAGTTACTACTTCCTGTCCGGCCCGGAGAATGCTTCCCCGCCCGTGCCGAAGCTGCGCGATGACCACGAGATCTTCGATGTCGACGCCATCCGCGCCGACTTCCCGATCCTGCGCGAAACCGTCAATGGCAAACCGCTGATCTGGTTCGACAACGCGGCGACCACCCAGAAACCGCAGGCCGTCATCGACCGGCTGGCGTACTTCTATGCGCACGAGAATTCGAACATCCATCGGGCGGCGCACGAGCTGGCGGCGCGGGCCACCGACGCGTACGAGGACGCCCGCGAAGCGGTGCGCCGGTTCATCGGCGCACCGAAGACCGAGCAGATCATCTTCGTGCGCGGCACCACCGAGGCGATCAACCTGGTGGCGTACTCGTGGGGTGGCAAGCATCTGGGCCCCGGCGACGAGATCGTCATCACTCACCTGGAGCACCACGCCAACATCGTTCCCTGGCAACTGCTTTCGCAGCGCACCGGAGCGGTGCTGAAGGTGGCCCCGGTCGACGACGCCGGCAACCTGCTGCTGGGCGAGTTCGAGAAACTGCTCGGGCCCAGGACGAAGCTGGTCGCCGCCACGCAGGTCTCCAATGCGCTGGGCACGGTCACACCGGTGGAGAAGATCGTCGAACTCGGGCACCGCTACGGCGCCCGGGTGCTCATCGACGGCGCCCAGTCGATACCGCACATCCCGATCGATGTGCAGTCGCTCGGGGCGGACTTCTTCGTGTTCTCCGGGCACAAGATCTTCGGGCCCACCGGGATCGGCGTGCTCTACGGCACCGAGGACGCACTCGAGGAGACCCCACCATGGCAGGGCGGCGGCAACATGATCGCCGACGTCACGCTGGATCGTGCCATCTACCAAGGCATCCCGAACAAGTTCGAGGCCGGCACCGGCAACATCGCCGACGCCGTCGGGCTGGGTGAGGCGATTCGGTACGTGGAGAAGATCGGGATCGAACGCATCGCCGCCCACGAGCACGCCCTGCTGGAGTACGCCACGCCGCGGTTGGCCGCCATTCCCGGGGTCCGGCTCGTCGGGACCGCCGAGGAGAAGGCCAGCGTGCTGTCCTTCGTGCTGGCCGGCCACGAACCCCTGGAGGTCGGCAAGGCACTCAACGCCGAGGGCATCGCGGTGCGGGCCGGGCATCACTGCGCCCAGCCGATCCTGCGCCGTCTGGGCTTGGAGGCCACGGTGCGGCCGTCGTTCGCGTTCTACAACACGTTCGACGAGATCGACGTGTTCATCGACGCGGTCCGCCGCATCGCGGAGGGCTCTGCCTGACCGCTGGCCATTTGCGTCTGCTCGCGCCAAAGTATCGGCGGGCAGACCGGTGGCGCGCACCATTGGCGGCATGAGTTATCGCGCCGGAGAACACACATCGCGTCGGGAGATCGACGTCGCCGTCGGCATTCTGGTCGGGTTGCGTGGCTGCTCGGAGCAGGCGGCGTTCGAGGAACTCGTCGAGGTGGTCAACCACACCGGAATCGGCATCGGCGGGATCGCCACCGGACTGGCGGCGCTGGCCCGCGGCGCGTCCTCGGGCGGCCATGACGAGGCTTTCGCCGCATGGGGAGACCTGATCGGCCGCCGTCGCGCGGTGTCCGTCCCCGCCGCATCCTGATGGCGGCACCCGAACCGGTCGTGCTCAACGCATTCTCGATGGATGCCGTCTCGCACGTGAACTACGGACTGTGGCGGCACCCCCGGGATCAGACGCATCGCTACAACACCATCGAATACTGGACCGAACTCGCCCGCATCCTCGACGACGGCCGGTTCGACACCCTGTTCATCGCCGATGCCCTCGTGCTGCTGGACACCCACGGCGGCAACGCCGACGCCTCGCTGCGCACCGGCACCCAGTCGCCGGTGAGCGACCCGCTGCTGCTGGTGTCGGCCATGGCGGCGAGCACATCGCACCTGGGATTCGGGATCACCGTGTCCACCACCTACGAGCATCCCTATCTGCTGGCCCGCAAGTTCAGCACGCTGGATCACCTGACCCGGGGCCGGGTCGCGTGGAACGTGGTGACCTCGCAGCTGGAGAGCGCCGCGCGAAACCTGGGCTTGGACCGCCAGATCCCGCACGACGAACGCTACGAGCGCGCCGACGAGTTCCTCGATGTCACCTACAAGCTGTGGGAGGGCTCCTGGGAGGACGACGCCGTCGTGCGGGACCACGCCCGCGACGTCTACACCGACCCGGCCAAGGTGCACGGAATAGGGCATCACGGACGGTTTTTCACTGTCCCCGACGCCCATCTGTCCGAGCCGAGTCCGCAGCGCACCCCGGTGCTCTTCCAGGCCGGCGGTTCCCCGCGCGGGCAGCTGTTCGCCGCCCGGCACGCCGAGACGGTGTTCGTCGCCGGGGCCGATGCACCCGGCATTCGACGCAACGTGGACACCATCAGATCGCTGGCCGCCGAGCAGGGCCGCGACCCCGGTTCACTGAAATTCGTCAGCGCGCTGTCGGTGGTGGTGGACGACACCGAGGCCGGCGCGCGGGCCAAACTCGCCGACTATCAGCGCTATTTCAGCGTCGAGGGTGCGCTGGCCCACTACTCGGCCAGCACCGGGGTGGATTTCTCCGGCCAGGACCTGGATAGCCCGATCGGCCACCATCACACCGACTCGAACCGCTCGCTGCTGAGCATGTTCGCCGGCGCCGACCGGAACTGGACACTGCGCCAGGCCCTGGCGCCCGAAACCGGCTTCGGCCGGTCCCACACGCTGGTGGGCACCCCGGGCGCCGTGACCGACGAGCTCGAGACCTGGCTCGCCGACACCGGTACCGACGGCATCAATCTCATCCACATCGTCAACCCGGACAGCTACCGGGACTTCGCCGAACTCGTTGTCCCCGAGTTGGACCGGCGCGGCCGGTTGCGACCCAGACCGACCGGGCATGCCACTCTGCGCGAACGCCTGTACGGGCACACCCGGGTGCGCGACGACCACCCGGCCGCCCGGTACCGCGACGCACTCGAGGTACGGTCGCGCCGGTGAGCGGCGAGACACCTGACATCCGGGTACTGACCACCGATGACGAACTCATCGAGGCGGGCAATATCTTCCGCACCGCGATGATCGGCTTCCCGCCGCTGAACGAACAGCAGCGTGGCCTGATCGGCAAGCTCCTGGAGCCCGGCCGCACCCTCGGCGTCTTCGTCGACGGCCGGCTGGCCGCCACCTCCGATTCCACCACCAGCACCCTCACCCTGCCCGGCGGGGCGAAGGTCAGTCATGCCGCGGTCACCCACGTCGGGGTGCTGCCCTCCTACACCCGCCGCGGGATCGCCCGCGAACTGCTGCGCCACCAGCTGCGCGATATCGCCGACCGCGGTGAGGTGGTGGCCTCACTTCGGGCGTCCGAAGCCACCATCTACGAGCGATTCGGCTACGCGGTGGCCAGTAGCACGGCCACCATCGAGGTCCGCACCGACCGGGCGGGCCTGCGTCCCGGTGTTGCGCCGGGTGGCCCGGTGCGGCTCATCGACCCGGGTCGGGAATGGGATGTGCTACCGCGGATCTATGCGGCCAACCGTGGCAATCGCGCCGGCACGATCGACCGCAATGCCGCCTGGTGGCTGAACCAGCAGCTGCGGGCCGAGGCGAGCCCGGCCGCCAGATACGTTGCGGTGCACGGACCTGCCGGGGACGAGACCGGATTCGTGCGCTACCACCCGGTCGACACGGACGCCTGGTTCGTCAGCGACCAGCGCACCGTCGTCGTCGATGATCTCTTCGCCCCCTCCGAAGAGGCCTACCTGGGACTGTTGCGTTTCCTGCTCGATCTCGATCTGGTGGACCGCCTGGTGTTCAGCCTCGCCCCGGTCGACGACCCGCTGCCGTGGCTGCTGCACGACCGCCGGGCGGCTCAGGTCACCGGCCTGCGGGACGAGACCTGGCTGCGGGTGATCGATGTGGCCGCCGCCCTGGGCAATCGCAGCTACGCCGGGACCGGCACCGTCACCGTGCGCATCGAGGACCCGGTGCTGACCCGGAACACCGCGACCTACCTGATCTCTGCGGAGGGGGCCGAGATCACCACTGCCCCCGCCGATCTGGAGGCGGATGTCGCGGCGCTGGGGGCTGCACTGCTGGGCGGCACCCGCTGGAGGGATCTGGCGTTGGCCGGCCTGGTGCGGGTGCGCAACGCGGCGGCGCTCGCGGCCGCCGATGAGCTGTTCGCGGTGGCGCAGGCACCGCATTCCGGCATTTATTTCTGAGTCGGAGAATAACTTCCGGCTGAGCCAAACCGGTGGCCGCGCAGGCTGGTTGGCCGATCATGGTTCCCATGATGGTGCGCGATGGCTCTGTTTGAGATCACTGAACTCGCCGTCACCCTGCACACCGGAAACCGGGCCACCGGCCGGCGAGCCGTGCGGGCCGTCGAGTCCTTCAGCTTCACCGTCGAGGACGGGCAGACACTGGCCATCGTCGGGGAATCCGGCTCCGGCAAGAGCGTCTCGCTGCTCGCGGCCACCCGGTTGCTCGGCCCGGATGCCGATGTTTCGGGCGCGGTGCGCTTCCGGGACCGCGACCTGCTGGCGTTGAGCCCGCGGGATCTGCGACGCACACTGGGCAAGGACATCGGTTTCGTCTTCCAGGATCCGCAGAGCAATCTGCATCCGTTCAAGACCATCGGCGCACAGATCGACGAAGTGCTGCGCATCCACCGCTACGGTGACCGGCGGGCCCGTCGCCGCCGGGTCATCGAGTTGCTCGACGAAGTCGGCATCGCCGACCCAGAGGCCGCGCACGGCAGCTACCCGGCCGAATTCTCCGGCGGGATGCGCCAGCGGGTGATGATCGCCATCGCGATCGCGCTCAACCCCGCGCTGATCATCGCCGATGAGCCCACCACCGCACTCGATGTCAGTGTGCAGGCCGGCATCCTGCGTCTGCTCAGCCGTCTGCAGCGCGATCATGGCACCGCCATCGTGTTCGTCAGCCACGATCTCGGTGTCGTGCACCAGATCGCGGACACTGTCGCCGTGGTGCGCGACGGCAGGGTCGTCGAGCAGGGCCCACGGGACCGGATCTTTCACTCCCCGCGGGAGGACTACACCCGCGAACTGTTGGCGGCGTCCCGGTTGCATGACGTCACCACGGTCGCGCGACGGTCGACCGTGGAGCGCGCGCCGTTGTTACAGGTGACCGGGCTGCGCAAGTCCTACCGGGACCGCACGCGCGCAGAGCGCCGGACCGTCATCGACCAGTTGGACTTCACCATCGGCCGCGGCGAGATCGTCGGTCTGGTCGGCGAATCCGGCTCCGGCAAGTCGACGGTGGGCCGGATCGTGGCCGGCCTGCAGTACGCCGACGCCGGCGACATCACGCTGGCCGGTGCCCGCTACCCCACCGGGGTACACGACGGGGTACCGCCACTGGACAGGGCCACCCGCCGCGCGGTGCAACTGGTGTTCCAGGACCCGTACTCCAGCCTCAACCCCCGCCGTACCGTGGCGCGATCGCTGGCCGAGCCGCTGCTCGCCCAGGGGGTGGACCGTGCACAGATCGGCCCGAAGGTCGCCGAAGCGGCCGATGCCGCCCGGCTGCCCGGCATCCTGATGGACCGTCATCCCGCCGAACTCTCCGGCGGACAACGCCAACGGGTGGCCATCGCCCGCGCGCTGGTGCTGTCCCCGCAATTGATCGTGGCCGACGAGGCGCTGTCTTCCCTGGATGTCACCACCCAGGCCGAGATCATCGAACTCATCGGTCGCCTCGTCGGCGAGCACCAGACCGCGTTCCTGTTCATCACCCACGACCTGGGGGTGGTGTCCTCGATCGCCGAGCGCGTCATCGTGCTGGGCCCCGACGGTGTCGAGGAAACCGGTGACACCGCAGACGTTTTCACCGCACCACAATCGGCATACACCCGCACGCTGCTGGACGCGGTACCCCGGGTGCAGGCGCACGCCTCATGAGTCAGCTGTTGATGCGGCCCGCCGCCGGGCCGCCCCCGCCCGCCCGTGGCCGGCTGCGATCCTTCTTCGCCGATCCCGGCCTGGTCGCCGGTTCGGCGCTGGTCGCCTTCGTGGTGCTGGCCGCGCTGGCCGCACCGGTGATCGCCGCCCTGGTCGGGCACGGACCCAACGACCAGTTCCCCGACGAAACCCTCGACGCGGCAGGGCTGCCCATCACCGGGGGGAACGGTTTCCTGCTGGGCGCCGACGGCAGCGGCCGCGATGTCTTCATCCGGACCCTCTACGGTGCCCGGGTCTCACTGGGTATCGGGATCCCGGCGACCACCATCGCCATGCTGGTCGGCGTCCTCGTCGGTCTGATCGGCGGCTACTTCGGCGGCCGCATCGACGCCGTGCTCTCGGAGGTCACCAATATCGCCCTGGCGTTCCCGTTCCTGGTGACCGCGCTGAGCGTGGTCACCCTGAACCGGGGCACCGCGGGCAGCACGCTGATCGATCCCGTCTTCGTGGTGATCGGCGTCGTGGCACTGTTCTCCTGGACGTATTTCGCCCGCCTGGTGCGCAATTCGGTGATCGAGATCAAGTCCAAACCCTTTGTGCTGGCGGCCGTCGGGGCCGGCAGCTCGCACACCAGGGTGATCGTCCGGGAGATCCTGCCCAATATCGCGCCGACGGTCATCATCTACTGGGCCGTGCAACTGCCGATCAACATCATCGCCGAGGCGTCGCTGTCCTATCTCGGGGTCGGCATCAAGGCGCCGACACCCAGCTGGGGCACGATGATTGCCAACGCGCAGGATTCCGCGCTGTACCAGCCGCAGCCACTGATGCTCATTGCCCCCGCCACCGCGCTGTTCATCACCGTCCTCGGCTTCAACGTGCTGAGCACCCGGCTGCGCAGCCGCTTCGATCCGGGGTCGGTCGGCTGACATGACCCAGACCCGCTTCATCGCCTGGCGGCTGTCCCGGATGAGCCTGACCGTGTTCGCGGTCGTGCTGATCACCTTCGGGCTCACCAAGATCGCCTACCAGAATCCGGGCCGCATGCTGGCGCCCGAGAACGCCACCCAGGAGACCGTCGACGCGATCACCCGCAGCCTGCACCTCGACGACCCCTGGTATATACAGCTGTGGCACTACGTCGTGCGCGGCCCGGACATCAAAGGCACCGCGAGCGGTCTGTTGAATTGGCCGCCGAGCCTGGGCTATTCGTACCGCGAGCAGCGTCCGGTCACCGGGCTGATCCTGGAGAAGCTGCCCGTCACGGTCAGCCTGGCGGTCGGCGCACTGGTGGCCTGGGTCGCGTTGTCGGTGCTGTTCGGCGTGTACGCCGCGCGACGCCCCGGCGGCTGGTTCGACACCGTCACCTCCGGGATCTCCTATCTGTTCCTGTCGGTGCCGACCTTCGTCACCGGCGTCATCCTGCTGTTCGTCTGCTACTACCAGCTGTCCCTGGCCGGGGTGAAGTTCTTCCCCAGCGGCGGCTACGTGGCACTCACGACATCGCCGACGGAATGGGCGCGCCACCTCCTGCTGCCGTGGCTGACGCTGGTGATCGCCCAGGTCGGCCTGTTCCAGCGCGTGGTACGCGCCTCGGTCCTGGAGGTCGCCGGCAAGGACTACATCCGCACGGCACGCGCGAAAGGGGTCGGCCCACAAGGGGTGTACTTCGATCATGCGCTGTCGGCGGCGCTGAATCCGATTCTCACCCTCGGGGCCATCGAATTCGCCTCGATCCTCGGCGGTGCGATCATCACCGAACAGATCTTCGGCCTTGACGGTGTCGGACGGCTGGCCGTCAGTGCCGCCAACAGCGGCGACGCCCCCGTGGTCATCGGCTGCACCCTGCTGGGCGCGGTCATCTTCGTCGTCGCCACCTCGGTCGTCGACATCATCACCCACGCCCGCAGCGGCAAGTAGAGGAGCGTCACCGTGAGAATGTCCAAACGGTCCATCGTCGCCGTAGCGGCGGCCGCCATGCTGGCGGTCGCCGGCTGCGGCACCGGCGCCGAACAGCAGACCCCGACCGACCCGGCCCAATTGACCGGCGGGACACTGAAGGTCGCCTCGGTGGGCGATGTCGACGCACTCGATCCGCTGATCGCGTACTCCGCGGAATCCTGGCAGGTGATCCGGGCCACCACCCGCCAGCTGGTCACCTACGCCGGCAACAAGGAGAGCATCGGCGCCGACACCGAGGTGGTGCCCGACCTCGCCGAGAGCTGGGATATCAGCCCGGACCGCAAGACCTACACCTTCCACCTGCGTGACGACATCAACTTCTCCGGGGCCAGCACCCGGCCCATCACCGCACAGGACTTCGTCTACGCGGTGAAGCGTTTCCCGGACCCCAACGCACAGGTGAGCGCCATCACCTATTACAACGCGCTGTTCGACGGCTTCACCGAATACTCCGACGAGTTCGCCAAGGTGCCCACCGGGGATCTCGGGGCGGTCAAGAACTTCATCGACACCCACGAGATCAGTGGGCTGAAGGCACTGGACGCCAAGACGTTACAGCTCACCCTCACCCAGCCGGCCAGCGACATCCTGGACATCCTGACGCTGAACTTCGTCACCCCACTGCCCGAGGAGGTGGTGTCGAAGTACTACGCCGACAGCCTGGAGTTCCGCAAGAACTACGTCTCCAGCGGCCCCTACTTCATCGAGTCCTACGACCCGGGCAAGCAACTGACGCTGGCCAAGGTTCCCGGCTACAACGCCGAGGGTGATCCTCGAAAGGCGTACGCCGACAAGATCGTCTTCGACACCACGGTGGCCTCCCCCGACGCCGCCTCCCAGCAGCTGCAGACCGGCACTGCCGACATCGCGCTGTACGTCCGCGCCTACCCGGCCAATGTGATCGCACAGTACAAGCAGACCGATCCCGATCACCTGCACAAATCGGCCAGCGGCTCGGCGATCTTCGTCAGCTGGAACAACCCGGCCGAACCCAAGACGCCCGCCCAGGAGGCGTTCAAGGATCTCAAGGTGCGCCAGGCTTTCAACTACGCGCTGAACCGTGCCGACGTGGTGCGCGGGTTGGGTGGCCCCGACGCCGCGATTCCCAGCAACGAGATCCTGACCTCCACGATCGTGGGCTACAACGACGAGAACCTTTATCCCACACCCGAAGACAAGGGTGATCCGGAAAAGGCGAAGGCCTTGCTCGCCGAGGCCGGGAAGCCGAATCTGACCGTGAACGTGGCCTACCGGACGACCCCCGAGTTCGAGAAGATCGCCACGTCGGTGCAGGCCGCGGCGAAGCGGGCAGGTATCGACGTCAAACTGACACCCATCCCGGGTGACGGCTGGGGCGCGTTCAGCTCATTCCTTGCCGACAAGTCCAAACTGGATCAGTGGGATCTGGCGATCACCAACTGGACCCCGGACTGGCAGGGCAATAGCGCCCGGATGACGTTGGGCGGCTGGCTGGATTCGGAGTTCGCGCCGGGTGGCACCTGGAACGGGGTGACCTACGACAACCCCGAACTCAATGCCGCAGTGACGCGGGCGTTCGCCGCCGAAGACCCGAAGGCGGATTGGCAGCAGGCCAACCGGATCGCCACCGAAGACCTGGCCTGGTTCCCGCTGATCGAGCGGGTGAAATCGGTGCCCACCTCCGATCGGGTGGTCAACTGGACCTGGCAGTCACTCGGCAACAGCGGCGATATCACCAATATCGCGGTCACCGGGTAGCTCCGCTCCGTCGAGCCGATCCCGCGCCACCTAGAAAGGCGGGGGGTCGGCCTCCTGGTACGCACGGTTGAGCGCCCTCTCGTGGGCTATTCGGTAGGCGCGGTTCTGCGCTCGGGTGCGGGAGCGTTTCGGTGCGGCGAGTTCGCGATGCGGGCCCGGCCTCGGCATGGTGGTCGGCCCCAGTTCCGCCGTGCGCACCGCGAACTGCGGGAAGAACAGGGCGCCGTCGGGCATGGTGGTGTACACACGACCATTGGGAGCGGTGATCGTGATGGTCCCGTCGGGATGCTGCTGATCGGTCCAGCCGCCAGGACCACAGTGGAAAGTCTTGATCAGGTGGTGAATTCGGCAATACAGCTTCGTGTTTGACGGATGCGTCGGCCCGTAGGGCCACGGCACGGTGTGGTCGATATCGCATCGTCCGACGGGGACGTTGCAACCGGGCCAGCGACACGTCAGATCACGGCACCCGATGAAGTCGGCGAGCTTGCGCGAGGGTTGGTAGCCGCCCTCGATGCCGAGATCGGCCGCGATGGGCACGGGCCGCACCTCGGCGTGCGGGACCATCTCCTGGATCTGCTCGGCGTGCACGACGCCGTACCCGGGGATCAGCGCCGCCTTCGGCGATGCGCCGGTCACCGTTGCCTGTTCGGCGAGCACATGGATCACGATGTGTCCCTTGGACACCTCGTTGTCTGCGGCCGGGCAATCCTCGCGTCCGCAGAGGCACGGGATGCTCTTCGCGCCGAGGCTCAGCGGCTCGACGGCATCGGCGCGGCGCTCCTGAAACGACCGCGGGTCATCCGGGCACACCGTGCGCGCCAAGGCATCCAAGCCCTGGTCGAAGACCGTACCCTTGGCGGCATCGACGCGGCCGTGAATCTCGACCATGCCGTCGCCGACCGGTTCGACAGTGATCCCACGCTGCTGCCGCGCCTGCCGTGCCCGCCGTACGGCCTCGGGGTCCACGTCGACGACCATCCAGTCGACCAGCTCAGCGATCCGCTCATCGGACAACGCATTCCACGAGGGCGCCGCCTCGGCCAATTGCGCATCGATGACCGACATGACGTCGTCATCGGTGATCAGCGCCGTGCGATGCAGGATGACCCGCAACACCCGCAGATCCACCGCGCCGGTGGCGAAGACCGCGGCGAAGGCCGGCAGCCGGGTGAGCAGGTCGCGGCCCTGGGTGATCAGCGTGCAGGCCCGGCCGCGGCTGATCCCGAGTTCGGCACCCAGCTCGGCGGCGACCAACTCCCAGTCATCGACGATGAGATCCTCGAAGCTGTGGCCCAGCTCGGCCATCCTGGCCTGTGCAAACTTGCCGGCCTCGATCACCTTGAGCGCAACGGCCTGACGTTCGGCCCGTAGTTGATCGCGGGTGGCATCAAGGTGGGAGGCGACACACAGGATCTCGAACATGTGTTCGACTATGCCAGGCGGGTCCGACACATTATTTTGTGTCGACCGCCCGGCGCCCGCGGTCAGCGACGCCGGGCGAGCAACCAGGCCTGGCCGTCGCCCTCCCCAGCCGCGGTCTCGTCGAGCGTCGAAAACGCGGTGCGCAGTTCCCCGGGGGTGGCACGGAACCGCCCAGGTGCGGCGCCGACCTCGCTGAGCACACAGATGGCCAGCAGCCCGCCGGGCGCGAGCCGCTCGATGATCTGCCCGTCGAGTCGAGCGTCGCGAAACTTGTGGCACAGCAGCAGACTCACCGGGTCACCGGGAGGCAGACCATCGTCGAGGTCGACGGCCTCGAAACGCGCCGTGACACCGGCCTGTTCTGCCAGAGCACGCGCCCGGTCGATGGCGACGGTGGAGACGTCCACGCCCTGCACGTCGAGGCCGCGCTGGGCCAGCCACACCGCTGCCGCGCCTGAGCCGCAGGCGATCTCCAGTGCGGTGCCGGTGCGCGGGAACAGATGCGCGTGGTCCCTGAACACCGCAGGCAGACCCGGTGTGGGCGCGGCGTCGCGGTCGGTGTACGCCGCGTCCCAGCGGGTGCGGTCCTGCTCGCTCACAGGACCCACCCTAGGACTAGTTGCCCTGTCCGCCGCGGCCGAGTGCGGCGAGGTTGGACACCGGGTCCTTGCCGTTGATGAGGTAGTCGCCGAGGATGCGCGCCTTGTAGACCCGCGGGTTGTGCGAGGCCAGGGTGCGCGCGTTGCGCCAGTGCCGGTCCAGGCCGCGCTCCACCGACACCCCGGAGGCGCCGAGCGCATCGAAGACCGCGGTGGTGGCGCGCAGCGCGGCAGCGATGATGACCAGCTGCGCCTGGGTGACGGCCACCTCGGCCTCGACCAGACGCCGCTTCGCGTTCTGCTCGTCCCCGTGGATCCGGTCCAGTGCCGCGCCGGCCTGTGCCAGTGCAGCCTCGGCGGCGAACGCGTCGGCGGACACCTCGCCGATGACGGCGAGCAGTTGGGCGTCGTCGGATGGCACCTGGGCCAGCCCCTGCGGGTAGTTGCGCTTGCGTCCGGTCAGCGCCGTCGACCCGTCGCGCAGCGCGGCCCGGGTGATGCCGGTCAGCACCGACAGCATCGCGGTCTGATAGAAGTGGCCCTGGTAGGCAAAACGTTCGGCGGCCGGGAACACGTCACCGCGTTCGGCGCGCGCGTTCTCATAGCGGGCCGTGCCGCTGGCGGTCGTGCGCTGCCCGAAGCCATCCCAGTCGTCCAGCAGCGTGACGCCGGGATCATCGGCGCGCACCAGCGCGGTCAGCAGCTCACCGTCATCGCCTCGGCCGAGCACATCGAGCCAGTCGGCGTAGAGACTGCCGGTGGCGTAGAACTTGGCGCCGGTGACGGCGAAGTGATCACCGTCGGTCTGCACGGTGGTGACCAGGTTGGCCAGCGTGACATTGTTCGCCTCGGTCCATCCTCCACCGACGAACTGGCCGCCGAGGAAGCGTGCGATCCAGGCGTCGTTGGCCTCCGAGACCGTGGCGTTGAGCCGGTCCTCGACAAAAGCGAGGTGGTTGCGCCAGATGTGGGCGACGTTCGCGTCGGCGGTGCCGAGATCGGCCAGCAGCAGGAACACCTGTTGCAGCGACGCGCCCCAGCCACCGCGGTCGGTGGCGATCCGCAGGGTGCCGAAGCCGGCCTCGTTGAGCAACTTCACCTGCTCGTGCGGGAAGACGCGGTCACGTTCGCGTTCCAGGTTGCCCTCGGCGATCTTGGCGAACACCGGCGCGAAGTGCGCCCGCAGTTCTTCGAGGTCCGCGGTGGGCGCGCTCAGATAGGTTGTGGCGGTGCTCATCTGATTCCTGTCGGTGCATCGATGCGGTAGGCGAACTGGTGCTCGACGGCCTGGTAGCCGAGCCGTTCGTAGAGGATGTGGGCGTTGCTGCGGTTGTGGATGTCGGTGCCCAGCGACGCCAGGCTCAGGCCACGACGCAGCGCGGCCAGCCAGATCTTGCGCAGCAGGAACTCCGCGATCCCGCGCTTGCGCTGGTCCCTGCGCACCCCGATGTAGTCGGTGTGGGCGCTGCGTTCCTCGCGGTCACCGTCGAGATGGGTGTAGGTGGAGCCCAGCACGTAACCCACCACCTGGCCGTCATCGTTCACCGCGGCGTTGCTGAAATCTGCGGTGAAAGACCGGCTTTCGATGTGGTGAGCGAAGATCTCCGGCGTCTTGGACATGTTGCCGAAATGCTCGAGGAAGGTGGCGTACTGCAGTTGGCGCACCTGTTCGAGCAGGTCCCGCTCGATCACCTCCGGCCAGCTCAACAGGGTGAGCCCGTCGATCTCGGCACGATCCAGCGCATCGGTGTCCTCCCCGGCGAGATCCTTGCGGGTCCGGATGAACTGTCCTTCCTGCCGGGCTCCGCGCGCCACGAGCGCATCGATCGCCGGCTGCTGGTCCGTGCCGATGAAGCTCCGCAGGTACGCCCCCGGGATGTCGGCGGATTCGGCCAGGAACCGGTCCACGGTGGCGGCGACGACCCTGTCGACCAGCGGCGTGGGGGTGGCCGGGGCGAAGACGAACTCGGCCCCGATCTCGGGTTCCAGGCCGTACGGCTGGTGCAGCACCGCGTAGCCGCGGACGCGCCCCGTCTCGTCGCGGACCACCGGCACCGCACCGGGGAACACGCCGTCGAGTTGTTCGGCGATATCGCGGGAGTCCGCGGCGAACTTGCGGCCCGCGATACCCGCGGTGGTGGCCAGGAAGTCCGCGATGTGCGGGTGGTCGACCGCGGTGGCGGCCCGGACCGTCCAGGTCTTCTCCGAGACCGACACGCTCATGGCGCGACCGGTTCCTTGTCCTGCCGTGCCTCCGGGTCACCGTCGGGGTCGGGGGTATCGTCGCGATGCTCCAGCACGTCGACGATGCCCTCATCGACCAGACGCTGCTGCTCGGCATCCGACAGGGTCTGGATGGTGCCGACCCGCTTGGCCACCTCGGGGTTGGTGAACTTCAGGTACCAGTACCAGAGCAGACCGACCAGCAGGATGCCGCCGAAGATGAACGGCAGGATGTTGAACGGGAACTCGGGCACCGGGTAGAAGTTGCTGAAGATCACGTAACCCAGGGCCAGGGTCGCGGCCACGGACACGAGCAGCCGCAGCGGGGTCAGGGCCCGTATCTTGTGCAGCCAGATCGGGGTGGCGATCACCACGAGCAGGTAGCTGATCAAGAAGCCCCAGGTGGCGACGTAGCCCCCGTAGACCTCGAAGACCAGCCGGCCCGCCGAGCTGATGGTGGCCACCGCCGAGAACAGGAACGCCAATATCCCGATGAACACGATGCCGACCCACGGGGTGCGGTGTGCGGGATGCACTTTCGCGAACGCGCTGGGCAGCGCGCCCTCGTGGGCGAAGGTGAACAGCGAGCGGGCCGCAGCGGTGGTCACCGCGGTGACGAACACGATGAAGGCGATCGCGACGGCGCCGCTCATCACGTGATTGATCCACGACACGTTGGTGGCGTCGGCCAGTTGTGGCAGCACCGCCTCGTCACCGTTGATGCCCTCGAAGAACAGCACCTGCGGGTAGGTGGCGACGATGTAGAGCACACCGAGCAGGATCACCACCCGCAGCAGTGAGCGGGCGATGGTGCGGTGTGCGTCCTTGGCTTCCGCGCCCAGGGATGCCACACTCTCGAATCCCGCGTAGGAGCCGACGGCCGACACTGCGGCGATGAAGGTGGCGCTGGTGCTGAGGTGCCCGAGATCCCACTGCTCCCAGTCGATCCGCCAGCCGTAGGTGGCATAGGACGCCACCACGATGACGAGAATGGTGGCCACCGCGATGATCTCGAAGATCAGTTCATACCGCGCGGCCAGCGAGGCCCCGCGGTACGGCAGGTACACCCCGACCCCGACGATGAGCACCACGAGAATCAGCTTGAACCAGGTGGCCTCCGACCCCAGTCCGAAGGATTGCAGGAACGAATCCAGATAGAGGACGCCGCCGAGGGTGCCGGTGACGGCGAAACCGATGTAGCCGACCAGCAGACTGAAGCCGGCGGCATAGGCGAATCCCGGGCCGAGACCATTGCCGGTGTAGGTGCCCAGCGAGCCGGAGGACACCGTGCGTTTGGCCTGAAAGCTGATCGTGGTCGCGATCAGGATGACGATGACCAGGCCGATGATCACCGCCCACGCCGCGCCCTTGCCTGCGGCCAGGAACAGCATGAACGGCACGGAGGCCACGGCCACGCTGGGCGCCGCAGCGGCCAGGCCCTGGGCGAAGACACCCCAGAAGCCGAGTGCGTCGCGTTCGAGGCCGTGGTCTTCGATCTGGGACAGCGGTCGACCCCCCAGTTCGACCCGATTCGGTGTGGCCATGATGCCGCCTTCCTGCCCTGTGCATCATGAAATCTTCTGACGCGCAGTTGTTTAAAGAGATATTGATGTCACGATGACGATGCCTGAGAATGCTCTCAGACATCAGCTATCGGATCGACGCGATTCTTTTACCAACCGGAAACCCGCGCCAGGGTGGTCATCGGGCAGCAGCGCCGCCCCTCCGAACAGCCGCTCCCGCAGCGTGGTCGCCTCGCCGGCCTCGCGGGCGCGCCCACGGCGACGCAGTTCGGGGATCAGGTGATCGGCGACATCGGCGAAGCTGCCGGGCGTGACGTGATAGGTGATGTTGAAACCGTCGATACCGGTGCTCTCGGCGTAGGCCTCCAGTTCGTCGGCCACCGTGCCAGCGGATCCGACGAACAGTTGCCCGCCGAAACCGCCGAGCTCACCGACGTAGTCGCGCAGGGTGATCCGGTGCCGGTCCCCGGCCCCGTCCACTGCGGCCAGAATGGATCGACTGGCGTCGGTGTCGAACTGTTCGATCGGGCGGTCCACCCCGTACTCCGACCAGTCCACGCCGCTGAGCGCCGACAGCAGCACCAGGCCCGCTTCCAGGTCGTGATACTTCGCCAGGTCGGCGGCCTTGGCGCGGGCGGCGGAATCCGTGCTGTCGGTGACGATCTCGACGGAGGTCAGGAACTTGATCGAGTCGGGCCGGCGCCCGTGGGCCACCGCTCGCCGGCGGATGTCCTCGATATTGGCCCGCAACACCTGTGGGCGCGGGTCGCTGGCGAAGACCAGTTCGGCGTTGCGCGCCGCGAATTCGCGCCCTGCCGGGGAGGTGCCGGCCTGGAAGAGCACCGGGGTGCGTTGCGGCGAAGGTTCCACCAGATGTGCTCCGGGCACCTGGAAGTACGTGCCCTCGTGACCGATGGCGTGGACTTTGGCGGCGTCGGTGTAGATGCCGCGGTCGCGGTCGCGGAGCACCGCGTCCGCCTCCCAGGAGTCCTCCCACAGCTTGTAGGTGACCTCGAGGAATTCCTGGGCCATCGCGTAGCGCTCGTCGTGCGGGATCTGCCGGTCGCGCCCGATGATGTTGCGGGCCGCGCTGTCCAGCAGCGAGGTGACGATGTTCCAGCCGACCCGGCCGCCGGTCAGATGGTCCAGCGTGCTGAACTTGCGGGCCAGCAGGTAGGGGCTCTCGTAGGTCGTCGACACCGTCACGCCGAAGCCCAGATGGGTTGTCGCGGCCGCCATCGCCGACACCGCGAGCAGCGGATCGGTGACCGGTGTCTGCACACCACGGGTCAGGGCGGCATCGGCGTCACCGCCGAACACATCGAGCTGTCCGACGGCGTCGGCGATGAACAGCGCGTCGAAGCCACCCGCGTCGAGCAGTTCGGCCAGCGCCACCCAGTAGCGGATGTCGGTGTACCGGGAGGTCTGGTCCTCGGGGTGGCGCCACAGCCCGAAGTTGCCGTGCGACACCGTGGACATGGTGAAGGCGGCGAGCACGAACGGATCGGTCACGCCGGCACGTCCAGGCCGAGGTGCGAGCGCAGGGTGGTGCCCGTGTACTCGTGACGGAACAGCCCGCGCTTGCGCAGCACCGGCACCACCTGTTCGACGAACAGTTCCTCCTGGCCGGGCAGTCCGCTGTCGCGCAGCACGAAACCGTCGGCGGCGCCATCGGTGAACCAGTCCTCGATCTGGTCGGCGATCCGCTCGGGGGTGCCGACAACCGAGGCGCCCCAACCGTTCACGGTCTTGTACAGGAACTCCCGCACCGTCGGGTTACCGTCCGCGGCGAGCGCCCGATAGCCGGCGAGCGCGGTCTGGTGGGTTTCGGTGCTGTCCGGGAATGCCGAGGCGGGCACCGGGCCGTCCAGGTCGGCTCCAGTGACATCGACGTCCACCTCCAGCAGCCAGCCCGCCTGATACTCGGGGCTGAAGTACTGGTACTCCTCGCGTTCGGCGCGCTGCGCCTCGTCCTCGGTGGACCCGATGACATACCGCAGCGAGGGGGTGATCAGCGGCGGCGTGGAGCGGCCCAGGGCACGGGCTTCGGCGTGGATCTGCCGGTAGAACTCCTGGCCGCGGGCCTTGTTTCCGTGGCTGGTGAAGATCACCTCGGCGTGGGTGGCCGCGAATGTCCTTCCGGTGTTCGATGATCCGGCCTGGAAGATGACCGGCCGGCCCTGCGTCGAGCGCGCGGCCCCGATCGGGCCCTTCACATCGAAGTACCGGCCGTGGTGCTCCGGTACTTCGATCTTGCTGACATCGTTGAAGACTCCGGCGGCCCGGTCCTCCACGATGGTGTCCTCGGACCAGGAAGCCCAGAGCTTCTTCACCACCTCGATGGCTTCCTCGGCCACCCGATACCGCTCATCGTGATCGACGACACCGCGGGCGCTGAAGTTGTCGGCGGCCGCTGCTGCGAAGCTGGTGACCAGGTTCCAGCCCGCCCGGCCCAGGCTCAGGTGATCCAGCGAAAGAAGCTGACGGGCAAGGTGGTATGGGTGTTGCAGGGTCGCCGACCCGGTGACCACCAGGCCGATCCGCTCGGTGACCGAGGACAGCGCCGCCGTGGCCGTCAGCGGTTCGAAATCCTCGGTGGTCTTGTAGGCCCAGGTGGCCGGCGGACCGTAGTTGAGGCCGTCGGCGAAGAACAGCGCGTCGAAGGTGCCGGCCTCGGCGGTCTGGGCGTGGCGGATCAGACGTCGGCGCACACCTGCGGTGCTGTTGTCGACGTCGGGGTGCCGCCACGGCCCCGCCGACCGGGTGTTGCCGAAGGCCAACAGATGCACTTCACGAGTCACTGCGGCGACGGTACCGACGTTGCCACGAGGTGAAACGGGTTAAACGCGTCGAGAACTCAATCCCGGTACGCGGCCAGCACTTCGACGGTGCGGGCCTGGGTCTGCGGATCCCCGATCGTGAACCCGCTGAACTCGGTGGCGCCGGCAGCCGCGAACCGGCGCAGCTGGGCCAGCACCGACTCCTCGTCGCCGAACACGCAGATGTCGGCGACGTCGTCGACGCCTTCGCGGTCCAGCATCGCCCGGTATGCGGGCAGGTCACCCGGATTGAACATGCCCGCGATCTCGGCGCGCGCGGCCGCCACATCCGACGTGACGCTGACCGGCAGGCCGACCACCACCTGCGGGGAGGGTCTGCCGAACCGCTCGGCCGCCGCGCCGATTCGCGGAACGATGTGACTGTCAACGACTTTCAGCCCAGTCCAGGCGGTCACGGTGCCCTCGGTGAGTTCGCCGGCCAGATCCAGCATCCGTGGTCCCAGCGCCGCGGCGAGGACCGGCGGCGCGGGTGCGCCGGGCAGCCCGAACTGGCCGACCGCGGTGATCCGCGCACCGTGGTGATCCACCGGTTCGCCGCGCAGCGCCGGTCCCAGCACCTGCAGGTACTCGCGCAGATAAGCGGCCGGCGCGTCGTAGTCATAGCCGAACACGTCGGTCACCAGGACGCGGTGGCTGACACCGATCCCCAGGATCAGCCGGCCGCCGGTGGCGGCCGAGACCGTCAGCGCCTGTCGTGCCAGTGCCAATGGATGCTGGGTCTGGGCCACCACCACCGCGGAGCCCAATTCGACCTGCGGCACCGCCGCGCCCGCCAGGCCCAGCGTGGTCAGCGCGTCCCAGCCGGCCATGTCCGGGGACGGCGGCAACTGCGGGAACCACACCCGCGGAAATCCGGCGCCGGCGGCGTGGCGCACAGCCTCCAGGACGCCGGGGAACCCGGTGGGATCGGGTAGAACGGTGAGACTGATTTTCATGGCGGGAACACCTCGATATGATTCGGAGACTGCCTCCGATCAATATATGGAGACAGTCTCCGCTTGTCCAGAGGAAGCGAGAACCGATGACGGCCCGCCCGTTACGCGCCGACGCCGCCCGCAACCGTCAACTGCTGCTGGACGCCGCCCGCGAGGCCTTCGGCGCGCACGGCGTGACGGCCTCCCTCGACGAGGTGGCCCGCGCCGCCGGGGTCGGCCCGGGAACCCTCTACCGGCACTTCCCCACCCGCGATCAACTGGTGTTGGCCGTGATCGACGACGGCCTGATCGGCATCCGCGACCTCGGCGCCGAACTGCTCGAATCCGATGACCCGCTGGAGGCGCTGCACCGGTGGCTGACCGCCTATGTGGAACAGGGCGGTGTCTTCGAAGGGCTGGCCCGCACCCTGGCCAGCCCGCCGGCCGGCGAATCGAGTACCTGCCGGATGGCCCGCGACGCCGGTGGCGCGCTCATCGCCCGTGCCGCCAAAGCCGGTCTGGTGCACCGGGATACCCACATCGACGATGTGCTCGACATGGCCGCGGCCATCGCCTGGGTCGGCGAACAGCCCCATCGCGACGCGGATCAGCGCGCCCGGCTGCTGCGCGTGGTGATCAACGGGCTGCAGGCGGCTAGGTGACGGCGTTCTCGACCATCTTCGCCGCGATATCGGCGGCCTCGTCGCCCGCGCCGTAGCTGCACGCCCAGGCTTCCACGATCACATTGGTGACCGCCGACAGCGCATGCTGGCACTCCCAGCCGTCGGCGTCGTCCTGGGTGGTGATCTGGGTGAGCACAGCGTCGGTGGCGGTCAGATCCTCGATCTGCCAGGTGTAGCTGTCCGTTCCGTCGTCGATGGCGATCGACGTGCCGGCGCACGCGTCCCAGCCGGACCGGGCGTTGTCGAAGAACCGCTGCGCCTTGTCCGCCGACGGGTAGAGCACCGCGGTCTGTTCCACCCAGTGCGCGTTGTCCTCATCGGGTTCGCGGGACACCTGGTCGCGGACCGCGGTGTACCCGCTGTCCCCGTAGACCGGCTGCTCGGCGCCGAAGATCGAACCGAGGCAATCCGGTTCGGACACGTCGCCGGAGTGATCCACCATCTGGTCGAGCTCGCCGGTGATCTCCATGCTGTCCGAGCCCATGATGTCGTTGATGTCCCCGATGGACAGCAGCACGTCGTCGAGCTGGCTCTCCTTCAGTGGCGGCGCGTCCACGGGCGCCGCGTTCTCATCCCGGACGGCCTGACCGGTGACGGTGCTCGAACACCCGGTCAGCAGCGCGCATCCGATCGACACGGCGACGAGGGCATGACGGGCATACCGCACGCGCGGCGATCCTGCGGCACTGTTCACCGCGTCATTGTGACCGATGGCGCGCCCGGAGTCACTTCTTCGCTTTGTCTCCGGCCGCGTCGGTCGACAGCGCCGCGACGAAGGCCTCCTGGGGCACCTCGACCCGGCCGATCGTCTTCATCCGCTTCTTGCCCTCTTTCTGCTTCTCCAGCAGCTTGCGCTTACGGGTGATGTCACCGCCGTAGCACTTGGACAGCACGTCCTTGCGGATGGCCCGGATGTTCTCGCGGGCAATGATTCTCGATCCGATGGCCGCCTGGATGGGCACCTCGAACTGCTGGCGTGGGATGAGCTCCTTGAGCTTGGTGGTCATCTTGTTGCCATAGGCAGCGGCGCCGTCCTTGTGCACGATCGCGCTGAACGCGTCGACGGCCTCACCCTGCAGCAGGATGTCGACCTTCACCAGTTCGGCCTCCTGCTCGCCGGCCTCCTCGTAATCCAGGCTGGCGTAGCCGCGGGTGCGCGATTTCAGCGAGTCGAAGAAATCGAAGATGATCTCGCCGAGCGGCATCGTGTAGCGCAGTTCCACGCGCTCCGGCGACAGGTAGTCCATCCCGCCCAGTTCACCGCGGCGGGCCTGGCAGAGCTCCATGATGGTGCCGATGAACTCGCTGGGCGCGATCACCGTCGTCTTCACCACCGGCTCGTAGACGGCACGGACCTTGCCCTCGGGCCAGTCCGACGGGTTGGTGACGATCATCTCCGTGTTGTCCTCTTTGACCACGCGGTAGACGACGTTGGGTGCCGTGGAGATCAGGTCGAGATTGAACTCGCGCTCCAGCCGCTCCCGGGTGATCTCCATGTGCAGCAGACCCAGGAACCCGCAGCGGAACCCGAACCCGAGCGCCACCGAGGTCTCCGGTTCGTAGGTCAGCGCCGCGTCGTTGAGCTGCAGCTTGTCCAGGGCCTCGCGCAGTACGGGATAGTCCGAGCCGTCCACCGGGTACAGGCCCGAGTAGACCATCGGCCGCGGTTCGCGGTAGCCGACCAGCGCTTCGGTGGCGCCGTGGCGCGCCGTGGTGACGGTGTCGCCGACCTTGGACTGCCGGACGTCCTTCACACCCGTGATGAGGTAACCCACCTCGCCGACGCCGAGCCCGTCCGAGGCCTTGGGATCCGGCGAGACGATGCCGACCTCGAGCAGCTCGTGTGTCGCTCCGGTCGACATCATCTTGATCTTCTCGCGGGGATTGAGCTTGCCGTCCACCACCCGGACGTAGGTCACCACACCGCGGTAGATGTCATAGACCGAGTCGAAGATCATCGCCCGCGCGGGCGCGTCGTCCTTGCCGACCGGGGCCGGGATCAGGCGCACCACCTCGTCGAGCAGCTCCCGCACGCCCACCCCGGTCTTACCGGACACCCGCAGCACATCGCTGGGTTCGCAGCCGATGATGTGGGCGATCTCGCCGGCGTAGCGGTCCGGGTCGGCGGCGGGCAGGTCGATCTTGTTGAGCACCGGGATGATGGTCAAATCCCGGTCCAGGGCCAGGTACAGGTTGGCCAGCGTCTGCGCCTCGATGCCCTGAGCGGCGTCGACCAGCAGCACCGCGCCCTCGCAGGCCTCCAGCGCGCGCGACACCTCGTAGGTGAAGTCGACGTGGCCAGGGGTGTCGATCAGGTGCAAAACGAAGTCTTCGCCGTTGACCTGCCACGGCAGCCGGACGTTCTGCGCCTTGATGGTGATGCCGCGTTCGCGCTCGATATCCATCCGGTCCAGGTACTGGGCCCGCATATCGCGGTCGGCGACGACCCCGGTGATTCCGAGCATGCGGTCGGCCAGCGTCGACTTGCCGTGGTCGATATGGGCGATGATGCAGAAGTTCCGTATCTGCGCCGGCGCGGTGAACGTCTTGTCGGCGAAACTGCTGATGGGAATCTCCTGGTCCTGGCGCGATCGTGTTATCCCAGGGTATCGACAGCGAGCCCCTTGGACACAATCGGGCGTGCCTGGCCTCGCTATGCTTGGCGGCTATGGCGTCCCAGTGGAAGGCCTTCCAGAGGTTCGCGGAGAACCTCGTGTTCAACGAGGCCCCGAAACTCATCCGCCAGCTGCCCAACCCCGAGCGCGTCCTCCAGCAGGGCCTCAAGATCGGTATGGAGGCACTCGCGGCCCAGGCCAACCCGTCGCCGGTCGCTCTCACCAGCGGACGGCCGGTGACCAGCGCCAGCGTGCCCACCGCGCAGCGGGCCCGGCGCATCGCCTACTCCCCCGACCTGGACGGCCGGGCCGATCCGGGCGAGATCGTCTGGACCTGGGTGGTCTACGAGGACGATCCGACCCGCGGCAAGGACCGCCCGGTGCTGGTGGTGGGCCGTGACCAGCGCACCCTGCTGGGGCTCATGCTGTCCAGCCAGGACCACCACGCCCACGACGACCAGTGGGTCGGGATCGGGGCGGGCAACTGGGACTACGACGGCCGGCCCTCCTGGGTGCGCCTGGACCGGGTGCTCGACGTGCCCGAGGACGGTATCCGGCGTGAGGGCGCCGTCCTCGACAAGGATCGCTTCGAGATCATCGCGACGCGGCTGCGGGCCGAGTTCTCCTGGAGCTGAGTTCGCGCACCAGCGGCAGTACGCCCTCGCCAACGTGGCGGATCTCGTCGGCCTGCGGGTATCCCGACAACACGAACTCGCTGATGCCGAGGCCGGCGTACTCGGCGAACACGTCGGCCACCTGCTGATAGCTCCCGATCGCCGCGGTCCCCGCGCCGTCGCGCAGCAGACTCGGCCCGGCCCACAGACCGGGATGCACCTCAAGGCTGCGCGCATCCACCAATTCGCCGGTGGTCAGTGCCGCCATCCGGCGCTGCCCCTCCGATCCGCTGGCCAGGTAGCGCTCGTGGGCGCGACGCACCTCCTCGGCGGACAGTCCGGCGATCAGTTCGTCGGCGCGCTGCCACGCCTGCTCCTCGTCTGCGCGCGCGACGGTGTGCAGGCGCAGACCGAACTTCAGCTCCCGGCCGCGTTTCGCGGCCGCGGCACGCACCCGCTCGATCTTCTCGGCGACCTGCTCGGGGGGCTCACCCCAGGTGAGGTAGACGTCGGCGTGCTCGGCGGCGACCTCGATGGCCTCCGGGGAGGACCCACCGAAGTAGATGGTCGGCAGGGTGACCACCGGGTAGGCTATCCTGGCCGCCTCCACATCGTAGAACTCGCCGTGGAAGGTGAACTCGGGGTTGCTCCAGGCCCCGCGCACCACCGCGAGGAACTCACCGGTGCGCCGGTACCGGGCGGCCTTGTCGACGCCGTCGCCGTAGCGGCGCATCTCCAGGTCGTCACCGCCGGTGACGATGTTGAGCGCCAACCGATTTCCGGTGAAACGCTGGTAGGTGCTGACCTGCTGGGCGGCCAGCGTCGGCGACAGCACCCCCGGCCGGAACGCCACCAGGAACTTGAGCCGGCGGCTGTGCTGCGCCAGCGCGGCGGTGGCCAGCCAGGAGTCCTCGCAGTGCGAGCCGGTCGGTGTGAGTGCCGCCTCGAAGCCGAGGTCCTCGGCGCTGCGCACCAACGCGGTCAGGTTCTCCAGCGTCGGCTGCAGATGCGACTGCACCCGCTGCGAGGAGCTGCCCCGGTTGTCCGCGATGGTGGTGGTGTCCCCGTGCGTCGGCAGATACCAGTGGAACTTCATCAAGCGACCCTCGCGTTCTCCAGTAGATCGTCCACGCGCGGCATCACTTCGGCCGCAAAGCGTTCCATCTCCGCCTCGAAAGGCTGGAACGCCAACATGAATGTCTCGATACCGTCGCCGAACCAGTCCACGATGCGCCGTGCCACGGTGTCGTAGTCGCCGACGAGCCCGGCGGCGGTGCCCCCGTTGGGGCCGACATGCGGAAGGGCACTGAGCCGCTGCCACATCGGTGACGCCGGATCGGTGTCGCGCCCGAACTTGGCGGTGACGTCATCCGGGCGAGCCTGATCGGCGCGTTGCAACTCCCAGTGGTAATCCATGATTTCGGCCGCCTCGTGTGCCGTCGGCGCGGTCACCACGAACCCCGCCATCCCGAATCGCAACGGCGCCCCGGTGCGCGGTCGGCGCCGCACATCGTCGAGCAGTGTGCGGGCGTCCTGCGGCGACTGGCCGTTCAGGAACAGCACATCGGCTTCTGCGGCGGCCAGGGTGCGGGCCTGCTCGGACTCCCCGCCCAGATAGATACGCGGTCGCACACCCGCGGGATGGATGACGAAATCGTCGATCTGAAAGTACTTTCCCCGCAATGTCGTTCGTTCTCCGGACAGCAGCGAGCGCACGGCGTGCAACCATTCGGTGCCGTACACGTAGCGTTCGCCGTGCTCCAGCATGCCGATCCCGGAGCGTTCCAGATCCGGGATCCACCAGGCATTGACCACGTTCACGGCGAACCGGCCGCCGCTGATCTCCTGGATGCCCTGGGCCTGCTTGGCCAGGATCGTCGGGTGGATGATCGACGGCTTCACCGCGGCGATGATCTCGATCGTGTCGGTGAGCGCCGCCAGCGCGGCCGCGGCACTCCAGGCATCCAGCTGGTCGAGGTGTTCGCCCAGCGGATTCATCGTGTGCTGGGCGATCAGGGTCGAATCGAATCCCAGCCGTTCTGCCAGCAGCACCTGGTCGCGCACCCGCGCCCAGGAGGCATCGATGGGATCCTGCGGATGCGCGAGGGCGGCCATCGTGCCGTGCACATTGGCCCACACCCCGAACCTGGGACGATCGTGTTCGCGCGAGACTGCCACGCCACAAAAGTACTCACCACCAAGCACTTTGAGAAAACCGGACCTAGTTCGGATCAGCCAGATCTCTACTCTTCCGCCCGCCCCCCGGCATGCGTAGCTTGATTCCGTTCCCTGACCGTCGCCCGCTTGCGAACCCCACCTTTCCCGCAAGCCGGGCCATTGCGGTCGGGCCCATGTGCGTTGCCTCACAGTGCGGTGCAGCGCAGCGTGGCCGAAAACCGTTCGAGCAAGAGAGCATTCCTGTGATCGAGATCGAGAACCTGACCAAGAGGTTCGGCGACCGCACCGTCCTGGACGACATCTCGTTGTCCGTCGGTAGCGGGGAAATCCTGGCCGTGGTCGGGCCCAGTGGCGCCGGTAAGAGCACTTTGTCGCGCTGTGTCAGTTTTCTGGAGCGCCCCACCAGCGGCACCGTGCGGGTGGACGGAAAGGACTTCTCCCGCCTCGACGGTGACGCGCTGGTAGCCGCACGCCGCAGTGTCGGGGTGATCTTCCAGACCGCGCCGCTGCTGCGGCGCCGCACCGTGGCGCAGAACATCGCGCTGCCGTTGCAGTATCTGCACGCCACCGACGGCTCGGTGGACAAGCGGGTGTCCGAGCTGCTGGACCGGGTCGGTCTCGGCGACCGCCGCGACTACTTTCCGGCACAGCTCTCCGGTGGGCAGAAGCAGCGTGTCGGCATCGCCCGCGCGCTCGCGCTGGGTCCGTCGAACCTGCTGTCCGACGAGGCGACCTCGGGTCTGGACCCGGCCACCACGAAGTCGATCCTCAAGCTGCTGAGCCATCTTCGCGACGAGTTCGGCCTGTCGATCATCCTGATCACCCACGAGATGGAGGTGGTCCGAGAGGTCGCCGACTCGGTGGCACGGATCGAGGACGGCCGCATCATCGAAAGTGGCTCGGTCGAGGACATCATCCTTGATCCGGCATCACCACTGGCCCACGAACTGCTGCCGGACCGGCCCAGCGTGGCGCTGCGCGGGGCCGGAGACATCTGGGAGGTGTCCTATGCCTCCCGCGATGTCCCGCTGGACTGGCTGACCTCCATTCAGTCCATCCCGGGCCTGGCCGGCACCCAGGTCAGCGTGCTCAGCGCCAGCGTGGAGGCCATCCGTGGCGTGGCCGTGGGCCGCGCGGTGCTGGCCCTGTCCCCGGGCACCCCAGCCGGTTTCGAGCGTCAGCTGCGTGACCGCGGCTTGCACGTGCGCCCCGTGAGCGCCGTCGCCGATGAGGAAGCCGCGTGAACTATCTGGCCCAGGAGGACTTCAGCACGCCGTGGTCGAGGGTTCCCGATCTGCTGCTGCCCGCCTACGGCCAGACCTGGCTGATGGTGGGCATCACGATGGCACTGGTCGTCCTGATCGGCACCCCGGTCGGCATCATCCTGCACAACACCTCGACACTCGGGCTGTTCCCGGATCCTCGGGTGTTCAACGCGCTCAACACCATCGTCAACGTCGGCCGGTCGCTGCCCTTCCTCATCCTGATGGCGGCCATCATCCCGGTCACGCGGTTCATCGTCGGCACCACCATTGGTGTGGCGGCGGCCATCGTCCCGATGACAGTGGCCGGTGTGCCGTTCTTCGCCCGCCTCGTCCAGAACGCGCTGCGCGAGGTCCGTTCCGATGTCACCGACATGGGTCTGGTGTCGGGCGGATCCCACGTTCAGGTCATCCGCTCGGTGCAGTTGTCCGAGGCGCTGCCCGCCCTTGCCGGAGCGCTGACCGTGAACACCATCGCCATGATCGAGTATTCGGCAATCGCCGGGTCCATCGGCGCAGGCGGTGTCGGGCATCTGGCAATCACCTACGGCTACAACCGCTTCGACGACAACATCATGATCGCCACGGTGATCGCGCTGATCCTCACCATCCAGCTGGTGCAGTTCACCGGGGATCGCGCCGTCAAAGCCCTCACCCGCTGAACCCCTTACACCCATATACAGAAGGAACGACTGTGGCAGATCAGAGCGGCACTCCCGGCCTCGACATCGAGATCAAGAAACGTAAGCGCTGGCCCTGGGCGGCGGGTGCGGTGGTGGCGGTGGTCGCCATCGCCGGCGGGGTGGCCTACGGCCAACTCTCCAACCGCGACAAGCCGTTCGGCACCGAACTCGAGGTGGCGACGTGGAGCACCGATATCGCCGCGGAGAACCTGCTGGCCTACATCTCCGAGAACGTTGCCCCCGATCACGGCATCACCATCAAGCCGGTCCAGATCGACAATCTGATCGAGATCAACCGGGCCGTCGACGCGGGCACCGTGGCGGGGAACTTCTTCGAGCATCAGCCCTTCCTCAACGATGCCATCGCCGCCAACGGATTCGAACTCACCTTGGCCGCACCGACATTCACCTGGGATCAGGCCACCTACTCGGACAAGTACAACAGCTGGGACGAGCTGCCCCGCGGGGCCAAGGTCGCGCTGCGTGACGATCCGGCCGGGCAGGCCATCGCGCTGCTCGACCTGGCCGAGGCCGGCCAGATCACGCTGAAGCCGGGCAAGGACACTGTCGCGGGCCTGCCCCAGCTCGGTGATGTCGCCACGAACCCCAAAAATTACGAGTTCGTCCAGGTACCCATCGGCCAGTTGGCCCGCAGCCTGCCCGATGTCGATGCCGTCGTCGTGCACATCTCCGATGTGTACGCCGCGGGACTGCGTGAAGATCAGATCCTGGACCGGCACCCCGCGCCGGAAGGTAGCGAGGGCGGCCTGGTGGTCAGCAACAAGCACCTCGACGATCCCAACGTGCAGAAGTTGATCGCCACCTTCCAGGATCCGAAGATCGCCGAGTTCCTGGAGACCACCGACAACGCCCTCATCCGCGACACCCTGGGCCCGATCGGTGCGTCCGGTACCGAGAGCGCGGAATCCACGTCGTGACCACCAAGAAGCCGCTGTACTACTCGGCGTTCGTCATGAACACCGCCTCCCATGTGCTACACGGTCTTTGGCGGGCCCCGGAGGCGCAGAACCACAAGTTCAACTCGCTGCGGCACTGGACGTCGCTGGCCGCCGAGGTCGACAAGGCCGGCTACGACCTGCTGTTCTTCGCCGACGTGTTCGGCCTGCGGGCACCGTGGAACGGCAACTGGCGCAAGTCGGTCGAGGCCGGGATCCAGATCCCGGTCAACGATCCCTCGGTGCTGGCGTCGGCGCTGGCGGCCGCGACGGAGAACCTGGGCATCGTGTTCACCAGCTCGATCATCCAGGACCACCCGTTCAACTTCGCCAGGAAAATGTCCTCGCTGGACCACTACACCGAGGGGCGGCTCGGCTGGAACATCGTCACCAGCTTCAACGCCAACATGTTTCGCAGCTTCGGATACGAAGGCACCCTGGCCCACGACCAGCGCTACGAGTGGGCCTACGAATACCTGGATGTCGCCTACAAGCTGTGGGAGGGCTCCTGGGATGAGGACGCGCTGGTGCAGGACAAGGAGCGCAGCGTGCACTCCGATCCGGCGAAGATCCACAAGATCAACCACGTCGGACAGCGCTACAGCGTCGAGGGGCCGCATTTCACCTCCCCGTCCCCGCAGCGCACACCGGTGCTGTTCCAGGCCGGGTCGTCGCCGGCAGGACAGCTGTTCTCCGCCCGTAACGCCGAGGGTGTCTACATCGGCAGCCCGACACCGGCCGATGCCTACAAGTTGACCAGCGAAACCCGCGCGCTGGCAGCCGAACACGGCCGCGACCCGCAGGACATCACCTTCGCCCAGGGGCTGTCGTTCGTCATCGGTGACAGCCATGCCGATGCGATCCGCCGCAATGACGAACTCAAACGGTATCTCGACCTGGAGGGCATCGCCCTGCACGCGCTCGGCGATGCCGGTATCGATGCAGGCGGCCTTCCGCTGGACACCCCGATCAGTGAGCTCGGCGAATTCACCGGTATCCAGAGCTTCAAGCGCTGGGCCGCCGAGGTGTCCGGCAACGAGGAGCCCACCATCCGTGACATGGCCTGGGTGATGGAGGGCGCCAACCGCGTCGTCGGCACTCCCGAGGAGATCGCGGATCGGCTGGAGGAGTGGCGCGAGGCCGGCGTCGACGGCATCAACGTCTATCACGCGACCGTGCCCCAGTCGTTCCGCGAGGTGGCCGACCGGTTGTTCCCGACACTGCGCGAGCGTGGGCTGATCGGTACCGACAAGTCGGGCACGTTGCGCCAGAAGCTACTCGGACGCGGCGACCGCCTGCCGGCGAGTCATCCGGCGGCCAGGTACCGCGGGGCGTTCACCGACAACTCGCTGGCCGATCAGGTGCCGGAGCCCGCACCGCACCAGCGACAGGGTCTCAGCACCAGCGCCTGATCACTCCCGCGCGAACCGCACGTGCGGCAGGCCGTCCTCGATGCTGACGCGGCACCGCACGCCGTAGACCGTGCCGATGAGACGTTCGGTGAGCACCTGGACGGGCGTGCCGGTGGCCACGATCCGGCCACCGGAAAGCACCACGATGTGGTCGCAGAACATGGCGGCCAGATTTAGGTCGTGCAGCGCCACCACGGTGGTGACGTTCAATTTCCGCACCAGTGCCAGGATCTCCAGCTGGTGGGCGATGTCGAGATGGTTGGTCGGCTCGTCCAGCAGCAGGTGATCGGGATCCTGGGCCAGGGCCCTGGCGATCTGGACCCGCTGGCGCTCCCCGCCCGAGAGCATGTGCCAGTACCGGTCGGTCATGTCCCGCAGCCCGGTGGCGGCCAGCGCGGCCTCGACCACGGCCGCGCCCCCGGGGTCCGCGCCGATCATCCCGGTGTACGGGATGCGGCCCAGCCGCACCACATCGCGCACCGTGACGTGCAGTTCGGTCTCGGCATGCTGGGCGACCATCGCCACCCGGCGGGCCAGTGCGCGCCGGGGCATCCGGGCCAGCGGCTCACCGTCGAGGTGCACTGTGCCGCGACTCGGCCGGTCCACCCCGGCCAGCAGTTTCAGCAGTGACGATTTGCCGGAGCCGTTGGGTCCCAGCAGTCCCACCGTGGCACCGGGCGCCGGTTCCACCGTGACACCGTCGAGCACCAGTCGGCCGGACCGCGTCCAGCTGACCTCGGCCGCGAGCAAGCTCATGCCGGTATCCCACGGCGGCGCAGCAGGATCAGCGCGAACGCCGGGACGCCCAGCAGTGCCGTCACCACGCCCGTGGGCAGCTCCTGCGGCGCGAACACGGTGCGGGCCAGCGTGTCCACCCACACCATGAACACCGCGCCGAAGATGGCCACCGTCGGCAGCAGACGCCGGTGTGCGGGCCCGACCACGAAGCGCGCCGCGTGCGGCAGCACCAGGCCGACGAAGCCGATCGCGCCTGCGGCGCTGACCAGTGCCGCGGTGATCAGCGCGGTCATCACCAGCAGCACGATCCGCGCCTGCCGCACCGACACTCCGAGCGTGGCGGCCGCGTCGTCGCCGAAGGCGAAGGCGTCCAGGGTCCGTGCGTAGGCAAGGCAGCACACCAGTCCGGCGCCGACGACCGCGCTGCACACCGCGACGTCGTTCCAGGACACCCCGGCCAGCGACCCGAGCAGCCAGAACAGCACCCCGCGGGTCTGCTCGGCGTCGGCCGAGGACAGCACGATGAACGAGGTCAGTGCCGAGAACAGTTGGGTGGCCGCCACGCCGGCGAGCACCACCCGGTCGGTGCCGCCACCCGCGGCGTACGCCAGCAGCAGCACCACCCCGAAGGACAGCACCGCCCCGACGAACGCACCACTCGACAGGGTGAGCGTGCCGGCGCCCACGCCGAGCACCGCGATCAGCACGGCCCCCGTCGAGGCGCCCGAGGAAACCCCGAGCACGAACGGATCGGCAAGGGGGTTGCGCAGCAACGACTGCAGGATCGCCCCGCACAGCGCCAGGCCCGCACCGCACACCGCGGCCAGCAGTACCCGGGGCAGCCGCAGTTGCCAGACGATGCCGTCCTGGATCCGGGTGGCGCCCGACGGACCGGCGCCCAGATGCTCGGCGACGATCCCGTACACGTCGCGGACCGACAGGGCGGCCGGACCGATCGTGATGGCCACCGCCGCCGAGACGACGAGCAGCGCGAGTCCCAGCACCCACAGCACTGGCAGCGATCGCGTACGCACGGTCAACGGCCGGAGGCGAATCCGAGTCGACGCAGGCCGTCGGCCACCTTCTCGGTGCCGTCCACGGTCCGTATCGAGGGATTCAGATCGGCCCCGTTGACGACGATGTAACGCTTCTGCTGGACGGCGGTCAGCCGCGAGGTCACCGGATTCGATTCCAGGAATGCGATTTTGGCCGCCAGTGCGTCGCCGTCGATGGTGCGCCGGCTCAGGTCGGCGAGCACCAGCACATCCGGGTCGCGGTCGGCGATCACCTCCCAGCTCACCTGCGGCCACTCCTCGGTGGTGTCGACGAAGATGTTGCGCGCACCGACGGTGTCGGTGATCACCCCGGGTGAACCGCAGCAGCCGCCGAAGTACGGGGCCCGGATATCGGAGAACCAGTACGCCAGGTCGGCATCGGCGCCGAGCCGGCTGTCCTGGATCCGCTGCTCCAGACCGGCGATCAGTTCCTCACCGCGCTCGGTGACGTCGAAGATGCGCGCCAGATCCCGGATCTCGCCGTAGATCGCGTCCATCGTGAACGGCTCGGTGCGGGCACCGTCGGCGTTGACCGACACCTTGCCCACGCAGTCACTGGGCGCCAGATAGCTGGGCACGCCCAGCGATTCGAACTGGTCGCGGTCGGCGACGCCACCGGGTCCCAGGGTCCCGGCGAACGATGCCGACACGAAGTCCGGTTCGGCGTCCAGCACGGTCTCCAGCGAGGGTTTGTTGACCGCCAACTGCGGCACCCCGGCGTTGTCCTGGGCGAGGTTCTCGCGCACCGGATCCGTCCACGTCGCGGTGCCGACCATACGGTCGGCCAGGCCGAGGGACAGCAGGATCTCGGTGGAGCCCTGGTTCAGCGACACCGCGCGCTGCGGTGGCGCGTCGATCACCACGTCACGGCCGCAGTTCTGCACCGTGATCGGGAAACCGGCTGTTGCATTGCTGCGTTCGGCGGGGGCCTCGGGCTGGCCGCAGGCGGTCAGCACCGCCACCGAGGCCGCGACGAGGATCCGGCGGCCGATCATCCGGGCTGCCCGGCGGTCGTGAAGCCCGCGGCGAGCTTCTCGACGGCGGCGACCTGCCGGATACCGGGATCGAGCTCCGAACCGGTCAGCACGACATAGCGTTCCTGCTGCACCGCCGTCATGGTGCGGGTCACCGGATTGGACTCCAGGAACGCAATTTTGGTGTCCAGCGCGTCGCCGTCGATGCGCTTGCGGCTCAGATCCGCCAGCACCAGCACGTCGGGGTCGCGGTCGGCCAGTGCCTCCCAGCTGATCTCCGGCCAGTCCTCCCTGGCGTCGGCGAACACGTTGGTGGCGCCGACCTCGCGGGCGTAGAGGCCGGGTGCCGAACAGCATCCGGCCAGATAGGGCGTGCGCAGCCCGGAGAACCAGAACGCGACGGTGGCATCCTGCTGCGGGACCGCCGGCGCGTCGCCCAGCCGCTTCCGCAAATCGCCCACCAGCTGCGCACCGCGGTCCTGTACATCGAAAATCTGTGCCAGTTCCGTGATCTCACGGAACAGGGTGTCCATTTCCAGCGGCGCGGTGCGGGTCACCGTCTCGCCCTCCACCACCGCGTCGGTGCACACCGACGGCGACTGGTAGGTGGGTATCCCGAGTTCGGCCAGGCGGGCGCGTTCCCCGACGACCGCCGGGGTGAAGGTGTGTGCGCTCGCCGAGGTGATGATGTCGGGTTCCAGATCGAGCACGGCTTCCAGACCTGGGTCGTTGTCCGCGAGCCGGGGCACCCGGTCGTTGTCGGCCGCCAACTCGGGAAGCACCGGATCGAACCAGGTGGAGGTGCCGACCATGCGGTCGGCCAGACCGAGCGAGAGCAGGATCTCGGTAGAGGCCTGATACAACGACACCGCGCGCTGCGGCGCCTGCGCGAAGGTGACCTCCACACCGCAGTTCTGCAGTGTCAGCGGATAACTGGTGGCACCGGTGGTGCCGCCTTCCGCGGGTGCCGGGGCGGGCGTTTCGGTGCGGCTGCACGCGGTGACGAGGAGTGAAAGGGATACAAGCGTGATGAACACACGCACGGCGGTGACTTCCTTCGGTGCAGGGCCCAAGCGCGGGGCCGTCGACGGTTCGGCGACCGCAGGCATTCGGACTCAGAGGTCGGGCCTCATACCGTTGCGCGTCAGCTCCGGATTCTCACCGGATTCCCCTGCAGGTCAGCACCCGCACTCTACCGCGATCGGGTCAGCGTGGATGCCGCCACATGGGGTACAGGACGGGCCCGCCGTCGGGCAGCCCGATCTCGCCGGTCACCTCGAAACCGAACCGCTGGTAGTAGCCGATGTTGTCGGGGTTGCTCGACTCCAGATAGGCCGGCGCGAACTCGGCATCGCAACGATCCAGCCGTGACCGCATCAGGGCGTGCCCGAGTCCGGCTCCGCGCACCTGCGGGTCGCTGCCGATCACGCCCAGATACCAGTGCGGTTCTTCGGGATGCTCGCGTTTCATCAATTCGGTGACGCGGATACCGCGACGCACCGCGGTCCCGAAGGTCAGCAGCATGCCCGGCGCGGCACGCAACTCCTCGACGGTGGTGTGCTGCCACTGACCCGGCGGATCCCACAGTGCCGCCGCGCCGATGGCCGGCCCGACCGACGCGACCTCCACCCCACCGCGGGCCAGGTGGTGATGACGGGTCAGGGCGGCGAACAACTTGGGCAACTTGCGCCGCCGGGCACGGGCGTCGGGCAGCAGCCACGCCATCACCGGGTCGTCGAAGAACGCGCGGCCCAGGGCGTGGGACAGCGCAGGGATATCGGCGCGCGCCGCTGGGCGGACCACAACGTCGTCGGTGTTGCTCACGCGCTCCATTCAGCCTTGCGTGATGTAAGCCTGCAACTGCTCCTTGCTGGACTCCAGCTCCTGCATCCGGGTCTTGACCACGTCGCCGATGCTGACGATGCCGGCCAGTTTCCCGTCCACCAGCACCGGGATGTGCCGCACCCGTTTGTGGGTCATCACGACGCTGAGACTGTCCACCGAGTCCTCGGGCGAGCAGAACACCAGGTGTTTGGTCATGATGTCGCTGACCGGCCTGCCCAGCAGGTCTGCGCCGAGATCGTGCAGCTTGTGCACCACATCGCGTTCGGACACGATGCCGACCGGCCCGTCCGGGCCGACGACCACCATCGCTCCGATATTGCGGTCGACCAGGCCGGTGAGCAGGACGGCCACCGGTGTCTCCGGGGTGATCGTCGCGACGGCGGCTCCCTTGGCCTTCAGCACGTCGGCGATACGCATGGCACCCTCCCCATCGGTGAATGTGATCCCGAACACATTCCAGGCTACGTCGGATCGGTGGCCGTTTGGCCGATTGTGCGGAACCCGCGCCGATACCCGCGTATATCTGAGCCCATGATCGAGGTGACGCTCCTGGGCACCGGCAGCCCCATCCCCGACCCCGATCGGGCCGGCCCGTCGACGCTGATCCGCGCGGGCGGGCAGACCTTCCTGGTGGACTGCGGACGCGGGGTCCAGCTGCGGCTGGCCGCCGCCGGATCCGCCGCCAACACGCTGACGGCGCTGCTGCTGACCCATCTGCACAGCGATCACATCGCCGATCTCGGCGACGTGATCATCACCCGCTGGATCAGCACGTTCGCCCCGAATCCCGCACCGCTGCAGATCATCGGCCCATCGGGCACCGCCGAGGTCGTGGATGCGACGCTGGCGGCGTTCGGTCACGACATCGGCTACCGCATCGCCCATCACGCCGATCTCACCGCACCACCGGCCATCGAGGTGCACGAGTACCCCGAGGGCGTGGTGTGGGATGTCGACGGCGTCCGGATTCTGGCCGCGCCGACCGACCATCGCCCGGTCGCACCGACCGTCGGCTTTCGCATCGAACACGACGGTGCGTCGGTGGTGCTGGCCGGCGACACCGTGCCGTGCGAAAGCCTGGACGAACTGGCCGCGGGCGCAGGGGCTTTGGTGCACACCGCGATCCGTCACGACCTGGTCGACGCGATGCCGCTGCAGCGGATCCGCGATATCTGCGACTACCACTCATCGGTCGAACAGGCCGCCGATACCGCCGCCCGCGCCGGGGTGGGCATCCTGATCCTCACCCACTACGTACCGAGCCCCGCCCGCGGTCAGTACGAGGAGTGGCGCGCCCTGGCGGCCGAGGTGTTCGACCGCCAGATCGAACTCGGCGACGACCTGCACCGGGTGCAGGTCCATCCCGGCGTCTGCACCAAACCCCGGTGATTTGTGGAGTTTTTGTCGGACTCAGTGGCTGTTGCGAATTGGTGAGTGTGTCGGGGTGACTTGGCGGTTGGTGTCCTCGAGAATGGGGTGATGGCTAGGGGTTATCGCCCGGTGGATCGTNTCAGTGGCTGTTGCGAATTGGTGAGTGTGTCGGGGTGACTTGGCGGTTGGTGTCCTCGAGAATGGGGTGATGGCTAGGGGTTATCGCCCGGTGGATCGTGATCAACAGTTCTTGTTGGCGCCGAATATGGCTGATTGGCTGGCCGAGGGTCATCTGGTCTGGTTTGTTCTGGACGCGGTCGAGCAGTTGGACACCTCGGCATTTCACCGGCGTCGACGCACTGGTGGGGTCGGGCGGGCTGGGTATGACCCCGACATGTTGTTGGCTTTGTTGATCTACGCCTACGCCACCGGGGTGCGGTCTTCGCGACGCATCGAGCAGTTGTGCGCCGATCATGTCCCCTACCGGGTCTTGTGCGCCCAGGACGCCCCAGACCATTGCACAATTGCTCGGTTTCGTGCTGATCATGACGATGCTTTCGTCGGGGTGTTCGCGCAGGTGCTGCGGCTCTGCGATCGGGCAGGGATGGTTGATGTCGCCTCGATCGCCATCGATGGCACCAAGATCGCAGCCAATGCTTCGATGTCGGCCAACCGTTCTCAGAAGTGGGTGCGTGAACAGGCCCAGCGCCTGGCGCAGTCCGCGGTGGCTGATGCCGCCAAGGTCGATGCCGCTGAGGACGCCGCCGAAACCGCCGCCGGCGGACCACCGGCGGTGCCCCCTGAGTTGAAGAACCGGGCGGGGCGAGCGGCGGCGATCAAGAAAGCGTTGGCAGAGATCGCCGAACAGGACGCCCGCCACAGCGCCGAGGATGCCGCTGATACCGAACGCCAACAGCAGTATCTGGCACGGTTGCAAGCCGGCCAGACGATGAAGGGGTCCCCACCAGCGGGCACCGACCCCGTGCAGATCTGGGCGGCCCGACTGGCCCGTGACCAGGCCCGGCTCGCCCCGCTGATCGGGGTGCGGGGAACCTGGCACGCCCGGCAACGCAGCGAGATCCGTCGCCAGATCCGTAACGCCGAGGCGGCGTTGGCCAAGGCCCACCAGCAGCAGGCGGCCGGGGGTATCGACGAGCGCGGCACCGCGGCGCGGCGACGCGATTACGAACAGGCCCGTCACGGTCCCGCTGACGGGCCGCTGGTCAACCTGACCGACCCCCACGCACGGCTGATGCGCCAGGGCCGCGGCGGTGGATCAGTGCAGGCCTACAACAGCCAGATCGTCTGCTCTGACGACCACGTCATCATCGCGGTTCACGTGTCTCAGGATGCCAACGATATGCATTGCTGGACACCATCTTTGGCTGAAGCCACCATCCGCATGGACGCGTTGGGCAAGACAATCGGGCTCGTGTTGGCCGACAACGGCTACTTCACCGAAGACAATCTCACCAGCACCGGACCCGACCGGCTCATCTCCGCTGGCAAGGGCCGCGAGATTCACCGCGACGCGATCGAGCGCCCCACCCCCGGTCCGCCTCCAGTGGATGCCTCACCGACCGACGCGATGCGCCACCGACTACGAAACCCCGACCAGATGCAGCGCTACAAACGCCGCGGCGCCACCGTCGAACCCGTCATCGGCCACCTCAAAGACCGCATCGGATTGCGCTGCTACGCCCGCCGCGGCCTGAACGCGGTCACCGCCGAACTGCACCTGGCCGCCGCAGCACTCAACCTGACCAGGCTCCACCACGCCACCGGATAGCCCCGAGTCAGCAGCCACAGACGGCCAGCACCAAGAAACCGCCCAACCAATTCGCAACAGCCACTCCAGGCTCCACCACGCCACCGGATAGCCCCGAGTCAGCAGCCACAGACGGCCAGCACCAAGAAACCGCCCAACCAATTCGCAACAGCCACTCATTCCGACAAAAACTCCTCAAATCGCGTCAAGCCAGCCGGGTGATCTCCACGACGACGTCCAGATCGGTGGAGCCCTCGCCGGAGTAGATGCCCTTCAGCGGCGTCACATCGGCGTAGTCGCGCCCCACGCCGACGCTGATGTACTGCTCGTTGATGGCCTTGTCGTTGGTGGGGTCGTAATGCCACCAGTCCCCCGTCCAGGCCTGGATCCAGGCGTGGCTCTGACCCTCGATGGTGTCGCCCACCTTCGCGGTGCGCTTGGGGTGCAGATACCCCGAGACGTAGCGGGCCGGAATACCCATCCCGCGCAACAGGATCAGCGTCAGATGCGCGAAGTCCTGGCAGACGCCCTTGCCTTCACGCAGCGCGTCCAGCCCGGATGAGTGCACCCCGGTGGTACCGGCGACATACTTGAGCTCGCCGTGCACCCAGCGCGCGGCCTCGATGACGGCCTCCTGCGGTTCGTGGTACTTGGCGATACGCCGGCCCACCCGCTCGATGCGCTTGCTGGCCGGGGTGTAGAGCGTGGGGGTGAGCAGCTCGTCGAAACGGTCGATCACCGCCGCGGATTCCAGGTCCGCCCAGCTCACCGATATCTCTGGGGCATCGGGCTTTTCGGTCTCGACCACCGAGGAGGCGGTGACCTCCAGCTCGACGTGCGGCGCGTGCAGGTCGAAGGTCGTGACGGCGGTGCCCCAGTAGTCCACGTACCGGTACTGCCGGGTGGCGGGCACGGTCTCCACCCGGTTGAGGATCACGTTCTGGCGCGAGTCCGACCGCGGGGTCAGCCGAGCCTCGTTGAACGACGCGGTGACCGGCGACTTGTACGCATAGCCCGTTGCGTGGACCACCCGCATACGCCACATCAGATCTCCCCCTCTTCGATGACGGTGCCACCCGCACGGCCGGCATCGGTCCACGCGACCCATGGTGCCGAGTGAAAGTACTGCAGTGCCAATGCGTCTCCCACTTCGACACATGTCTGCTGCAAGGCTGCCAGTTGATCTTCCAGGGATTCCAGCAGCGCGCCGGGCGGCAGGAACTCCAGCTCGCTGCGGGCCCGTCCGAGCAACCGCTGCGCTTCGGCGGTCAATCCGACCCGGTTGTGCCTGCGGTGCAGCAGTTCGTCGAGGCTGTGCTCGGCCAACCGCAGCGAGTAGTAGATCGATCGCGGGAAAAGCCGGTCCAGCAACATGAACTCGACCACCCTGCTGGCGTCCAGGACACCTCGGTAGGTGCGCAGGTAGGTGTCGTGGGCGCCCGCCGAACGCAGCACCGTGACCCAGGCCGGCGAGGAACCGCTGTCACCGACCCGCGACAACAGCATGCGCACCGTCATGTCCACGCGTTCGATGGCCCGGCCCAGCACCATGAAGCGGTAGCCGTCATCGCGCGAGAGCGTCGAATCGGCCAGCCCGGCGAACATCGCGGCCCGGCCCTCCACGTAGGCCAGGAACTCGTGCGGACCGAGCCGGCGAGCCGCCCGTTCCCGCTCGGCGAGCGCGTTGTAGGTGGTGTTGAGGCACTCCCACATCTCGGTGGAAGTGACTTCGCGTGCCCCACGGGCATTTTCGCGGGCAGCCGTGATCGACTCGACGATCGAGCAGCCGCCCTTCGTGTCCTTGCCGAAAGCGACGAGGTCGGTCAGCGACCACACGTCCAGCTGTTGGTCGGGTGGTTCGATGTCGAGCACCTGCAGCAGCACCCGTGAAGTCTGGTCGGGGTCCACGCTGGAATCTTCCAGCAGCTGGTGCACCACGACGTCGAGGATGCGTGCGGTGTCGTCGGCGCGCTCCACATAGCGGCCGATCCAGTACAACGATTCCGCGTTACGTGCCAGCATCAGTCGACCACCACCTGTTGTTGCTGCTGCTGTTGTTGTTCGTTCTGGCCGGACGAGCCCCGGAAGTCGCGGGTCTGCTGCTGCTGGGTCTGTTCGCCCTTAACCTCCCGGCCGGCTTTGCCGTTGCGGGAGACCTTTTCGGCCACCGACGGCTTACCGGTCTTGGGGCCATCCGGCAGCGCCCGCACCACCTCGGCGGCCGCCAGCTCGCGATCGGCGGCCGAGGTCCGCGAGGCCAGCACCCAGGTGTCCTTGGAGCCGCCGCCCTGGCTGGAGTTCACCACCAATGAACCTTCCGGCAGCGCCACCCGGGTCAATCCGCCCGGGAGCACCCAGACGTCATCGCCGTCGTTGACCGCGAACGGCCGGAGGTCCACGTGCCGGGGTGCCAGCGTGTCGTCGATCTGGGTGGGGACGGTGGACAATTGGACGACGGGCTGCGCGATCCAACCGCGCGGGTCGGCGCGGACCTTCTTGGTGATCGCCGCGAGTTCCTTCTCGGAGGCGTCGGGGCCGAACACGATGCCGTAGCCGCCGGAACCCTCGACGGGTTTGATCACCAGTTCGTCGACCCGGTCGAGCACTTCCTCGCGCTCGTCGTCGAGCCAGCACCGGAAGGTGTCGACGTTGAGTAGCGACGGCTTCTCGCCGAGGTAGTACTCGATGATGGTCGGCACGTAGGTGTAGACCAGCTTGTCGTCCCCGACGCCGTTGCCGACCGCACTGGAGATCACCACATTGCCGGCCCGGGCGGCGTTCAGGACCCCGGCCACCCCGAGCACCGAATCCGGCTTGAACTGCATCGGATCCAGGTACTCGTCGTCGATGCGGCGGTAGATGACGTCGACCTGCCGCTCCCCCTCGGTGGTGCGCATGTAGACGGTGTTGTCGCGGCAGAACAGGTCTCGGCCCTCGACGAGTTCGACGCCCATCTGGCGGGCCAGCAGCGAATGCTCGAAGTAGGCCGAGTTGTAGACGCCGGGGGTCAGCACGACGACGGTCGGGTCGGCCTCGTTGGTGGCCGCCGCCTTGCGCAGCGCGCGCAGCAGATGCGAGGAGTAATCGCCCACCGCCCGCACCCGGTGGGAGGCAAACAGGTTCGGGAACACTCGCGCCATGGTGCGGCGGTTCTCCATCACGTAGGACACCCCCGACGGGCTGCGCAGGTTGTCCTCGAGCACCCGGAAGGTGCCTTGGGCGTCGCGGACCAGATCGATACCCGCGACGTGGATACGCACGCCGTTGGGCGGCACGATGCCGACGGCCTCGCGGTGGAAGTGCTCGCAGGAGGTGATGAGCCGGCGCGGAATCACCCCGTCGCGCAGAATCTCCTGTTCGCCGTAGATGTCGTCGAGGTAGAGCTCGAGCGCTTTGACCCGCTGCGCGATGCCCTTCTCCAGGCGTGACCACTCGGCCGCGGAGATGACGCGCGGCACCAGGTCGAGCGGGAACGGGCGTTCCTGGCCGGACAGCGAGAAGGTGATGCCCTGGTCGATGAAGGCGCGGCCGAGGGCTTCGGAGCGGGCGGCCAGCTCGGAAGCGTCCGACGGCGAGAGTTCAGCGAAAATCCCCTTGTAGGGTCCGCGGACGTTGCCTTCGGCGTCGAACATCTCGTCGAAGGCCGCCGAGTATCTGCCCAGATTCTCATAGCCGTCGAAAATGCCGGCCTGGCGTTTGACCGCGCGCGAACCGGGACGTGACGTACGGGCTGATTCGTTCGGCAGGGTTCGTAGACTCACCGGTGCCATGCTGCCGTAAGTCCGCCATTTCGGCAGGCCACTCGCTCCGCTTTGGGGGATTGGCACCCCCGCTGGTAACCTGGACAACCGCTGCCCGTTGCCGGGCCAAAGACTTACGTATCCAACCGACGTTTTACGAAGGAACTACACGCGTGGCCAACATCAAGTCGCAGGAAAAGCGCATCAAGACCAACGAGCGCCGTCGACTGCGCAACCAGTCCGTCCGGTCGTCGCTGCGTACGGCTGTGCGCGGGCTGCGCGAGGCCATCGACGCCGGTGAGAAGGACAAGGCCGGCGAACTGCTGGTCGCGACCAACCGCAAGCTGGACAAGGCTGCCAGCTCGGGCGTCATCCACAAGAACCAGGCCGCGAACAAGAAGTCCGCGCTGGCGCTGGCCGTCAACCAGCTCTGATCTCTTCCGCACACCCGCGCGTCGACGCTCCGCCGTCACGCGCGGGTTTTTGCGTGTCCGGGCTCAGTCGGTAGCGAGTTCGGCGACCTTGCGCACCGCGGCCTCCAGCGCGTAATCCGCGTCGGCCGCCGCGCCCTTGACGTCGGCGTTCAACGACGCGACCACCCGCAGTGCCTCGGCCACCCGGTCGGGCGACCAACGCCGCGACTGCTTCTGCGCCTTCTGCACCCGCCACGGCGGCATGCCCAGTTCCCCGGCCAACTGGTACGGGTCACCCCGCATCGGGCCCACCCTGGCGATGGTGTGCACCGCCTCGGCCAGCGCATCGGCGAGCACCACGTGGGGTTCTCCGCTGAGCATCGCCCACCGCAGCGCCTCCGCCGCCCCGGACACGTCACCGAGGACGGCCTTGTCGGCGATGTCAAAACCTTTCACCTCGGCCTTGCCCTGGTGGTACTGGCGCACCGCTGCGGCGTCCACCGTGCCGTCGGTGTCGGCGACGAGCTGTGAGCACACCGCCGCCAGCTCCCGGATGTCCGAACCGACCGCATCGAGGATCGCCGAGACGGTGTCATCGTCGACCTTCACCTTCAGCGACCGGAACTCGCGGCGCACGAAATCGGCGCGTTCGGCGGGCTTGGCGATCTTCGCGCACGGATGCACCTGAGCACCAAGCTTTTTGAGCTGGTCGGCCATCGCCTTGGCGCGTCCGCCGCCGGAGTGCACCACGACCAGCTGGGTGCCCGGCGGCAGGTCTGCTGCCGAGCTGACGATCAGCGACGCCGCCTCCTTGCCCGCCTCACCGGCGGATTCCAGCACGACCACCCGCTCATCGGCGAACAGCGACGGGCTCAGCAGCTCGGCGAGCTCGCTGGTGCTGACCTCACCGGCGCGCAACCGGTCCACCGGGACATCGACCGTGCCGGCCTTCTTCCGGGCTGTTTTCAGCACGCCGGCCACCGCACGCTCGACGAGCAGTTCCTCATCGCCGAGGACGAGGTGCAATTCCGCGGTGTCGGTCACCCAAGGATCGTTTCACGCCGCGGCGACAACACCGGAGAGGGTCCAGGCCAGCAGACAACACGCCGCGCCGGCACTCAGCATCCGGCCCCACCGCCGGCGCCAGCTCAGGATCGCCACGATGCTCACCGTGGTGACCAATGCCATGCCGGCGGCGCCGGACGGAACGGTGACCGACGCCCCCGGCACCGCGGCGATGCGGTGCGCCACCGTCAGCAACCACCACAGCTCCGGCCCGGTGAACCGGATCAGCAGGCCCGCACCCGTCGGCGAGAACGCCGACAGTGCTGCCGCGGCGGTGCCGATCACCGTGATCGGCGGGACCACGGCGGCCACGACCAGATTGGCCAGCACCGCGAGCACGCTGAACCGACCCGAGATCCCGGCGATCAGCGGGGCGGTGACCAGCTGAGCGGCCAGTGCGATGCTCACCGCCGCCGCCAGTGGTGTGGGCCACCCGCGCTCGATCAGCCGGGCCGACCACATCGGGGCGACCACCACCAGGGCTGCGGTCGCCACCACCGACAACGCGAAGCCGGCGTCGACGGCCAACTGCGGGGCCACCGACATCAGCGCGATGACGCTGGCCGAGAGCACCGGGATGGCCTGCCGCCGGCGGTGGGTCAGCACCGCCAGCAGCGCGATGCCGCCCATGACGGCCGCGCGCAGCACGCTCGCCGACGGTTCGACCACGACGACGAACCCGATCAGCACCACCAATGCCAGCAGCGCGGCGAGCCGGGGGCCGATCACCGCGGCCGACAGCAGGGCGGTGCCGCACACGATGGTGACGTTGGCGCCCGACACGGCGGTCAGATGGGTCAGGCCCGCGACCTTGAAGTCGTCGACCGTCGTCGCCGTGACCGCCGACATGTCGCCGAGCACCAGGGCGGGCAGCATCGCGGCCTGATCGGCGGGCAGCACCCGGCGGGCCGTTTCGGCGAATTCCGAGCGGATGTGCCCGGACAGCCGGCGCACCCTCGGTACGGCTCCGAGCGTCGGCTCACCGATCGCGGTGAGCACCGCGACGCTGAGATCGCGCCGCAGTGGACGACCGATGCGGGCCCGGAAGGTGGCCGGGCGGCCCACGGTCAGTGCGGCGAAATCCGTCACCGGCGCGAAGACGAGCACCATCCCGCTCAGCGGGCTGCCGTCGAGCTCGCGTAACCCGGCCCGAAACATGATGCGGCCCTGCCCCAATGAGCGCGGTGACTCCGTGGGGACCACACCGACGGTGGCGGTGTGGCCGTGGCGTGCGGCAATCGGGTGCTGCCGCACGTCGTGGGCACGCATCGCGATCGACAGGCCGAACGCCGTGCCGATCACCGCGACCGCGGCCACCCCGGCCACCCCCAGCCGGATCCCGCGCCGGGCGCACCACCGTCCGGCCAGCGCCGTCGCCGCGATGGTGCTGACCACGATCGCCACGATGACCGAGGGTGAGAAGAGGATTCCGGCGGCGGTCACCGTCCAGCTGGTCACCGCGGCGGGGACCAGCCGGATATCCACCTGGCGTTCTTCGGGGTTCACACATCGACCAGGTCACGCAGCTTGTCCAGGCGCGCCGGACCGATGCCGTCCACCTCGCTGAGTTGGTCGACGCTGGTGAACTTCCCGTTGGCCTCGCGCCACGCGATGATCGCCGCGGCGGTGACCGGGCCGACCCCGGGCAGCGCGTCGAGATCCGCGGGGGTCGCGGTGTTCAGATCGACAGGTCCCCCGGGCACAGCGGTTGCGGCCGGTGCCGCCGGGGCGGCTTGCTCGGCCGGAGTCGCCGAACTCACCGAACTGCCCATCGGTGACGGCGATCCTGCCGGGGCGGCCAACCCGACAATGATCTGTTCGCCGTCGACCACGCGGCGCGCCAGATTCAGCCCGACCAGATCCGCGCCGTCCACCGAGCCACCGGCGGCCTCCAGCGCGTCGGCTATCCGGTCCCCCGGCGTCAGCGTCACCAGTCCCGGCGTGTTGACCAGACCGACGACGCTGACCACCACCGGCCCATCCGGTGGCGCCGGCGGTCCGGGGGTGGCGCTCGCCGAGGAAACCATCTGCACGGCAGGAAGATTGGCCGAGGAGACCGGCGGCGGAGAATCGCGCATCACCGTGAACACCGTCACCAGCACGGCGATGATCCCGACGCCCAGCAACGCGATCACACCGGCGCGACCCGGATCGGCCCGCAACGCACCGAGCCAGTCCCGCGCGGAGCGACTGTCACCGTCGGGCAGCCACCTGGCCAGGGCGGTGTCCGATTCTTCCTCCGGCACTTCGGTTGCCGCGTCGCGGTCGGTGCCGATGCGCCGCGTCAGACGCTGTGCAGGCGATTCGGTATCCATGAGCCGACGGTAGGCATCTGGACCGACCTACCGAGCTCGTCGCCGGCCGTCACGGGTCAGGCTGTGGATGAATCCGGCATTGTGAATGAGCGGCACCGATTTGCCTCCGATTCGAACAACGAATGAGGCGCAGACCATTAACTGAGGCCAGGCGTGCACATCCCGGCACGACACGGATCAGGGACCGGGAGCCGCCGGCGTGGCGCGCCTCGCCGCAACGCCGCCGCGTACGCTTCTGCACGCGCGAATTCGTGCGTCTGGGCGTCGAAACGGCTGTTACATTGAAAATGATCAACACCGTCAAATTGCGGGAGAGGCTCGCCTATGCCCGACGATGACCATGCTTCGCGGGTCATCGTGGTGGGAAGTTCCGCAGGTGGCCTCGACGCCCTGAAGCAGTTGCTCGGAGCCGCGCATCCGGGGCTGGGATGGTGCTTCGTCATCGCGCAGCATCTGGCGCCGGACGACACCAGTGCCCTGGCGTCCCTGCTCACCCGGTCCACCTCGCTGCGGGTCGTGGAAGCCACTGACGGACTTGCGCTCGGACCGGACATGGTGTTCGTGACTCCACCCAGGACCGACATCACGGTCAGCGCGACCGCATCGAACGCCATCACCGTGAACCTCGTCGCGCCCGACGAAGATCGCCGTCCATGGCCGAGCATCGACCGGTTGTTCATCTCGGCCGCGCTTGCCCTCGGCGAAGAAGCCGTGGCCGTGGTGCTGTCCGGCACGGGTGAGGACGGCGCGGCCGGGGTGGAGGCGGTCACGGCTGCCGGGGGCGTCGTCATCATCCAGGATCAGGCCAGCGCAGCGTTCGGCTCGATGCCCGGTGCCGCGTATGCCACCGGGTCGACAGACCTGCAGTTGCCACCGCACGACATCCCGGCGGCGCTGGCGAACATCCTCACCGTTCACCCGTCCTCTGCCGGAGAGGTGCAGCCGGAGCGGTCCACCGGGGTGGCACTCGACGATTCCGCGGTCGAAGCGGCGATCGTGGCGTTGCATTCGGCGACCGGCATCGACTACTCCGGTTACAAGAGGACCACCGTGCGCCGGCAGATCGAGCGGCGCCAGCGGATCGCCGACCAGACACCTGCCGACTACGTCCTCGGCCTCGCCTCGGACCCCGCCGAGGCGGCGATGTTGAGTCGCGGCATCCTGGTCGGTGTGACGGCCTTCTTCCGCGATGCGCCGGTATGGGAAGCGCTGTCGGTCCTGCTCCGCGAAGCTGTCGGCGAGCTCCCACCGAACACCCAACTGAGGATGTGGGTGCCCGGGTGTGCCAGCGGCGAGGAGGCCTACACGGTTGCCATGCTCGCCGCCGACGCACTGGACGCCGGCCCCGGCGATCTTCCCCGGCGACTCAAGATCTTCGCCACCGACCTGGACGAACGTGGTCTCACGGCGACGCGGCGAGCGCGTTATTCGGAAGAATCGGTCGCAGCGGTACCAGCACCACTGCGCGACCGTTGGATGCGCTCGGTCGACGGCGAGTGGGAGGTGTCGCCGATTCTGCGGGAATGCGTCGTGATCGCCACGCACAACGTCGCATACGACCCACCATTCCCACGGCTGCACCTGATCTCGTTGCGTAACACCATGATCTACTTTCAGCCGCACCTTCAGGACCGGGTGCTGCGACTGTGCCAGTTCGCCCTGTTGCCCGACGGGTTGCTCATCCTCGGCAAATCCGAACAAGTACCGCAAGTGGATTCGCTGTTCTCCGCTACGGGCGACGGTCACCGCATCTACCGACGCCTGGAATCCGCGACACCGGCACCTCTCCCCCACGGGCGCTATCAAACGGCGCTGCCCGCACCGAACGCTGCAGTCGCCTTGCCGCGCCACGCCTACAACCCCGCCATGTACCGCAGGCTGTTGCGCACCTTGGCGGCACCGTCGTTGGTGCTCGACGACGACGACACGCTCATCGAGGTGATCGGCGACGTATCCGATTGGTGCGCACTGGGCGAAGGGCGTCACTCGGGTCATGTCACCGAGATGTTGCGTGAGCCCTACCGGTTGGCGGTGCGCACCATGCTCAGCCAGATCCGGCAGGGTGCCGGCACCGCGGCCTTACGCCGGGTCTCGACGGGTGCTGACGGCTCCGTCGAGGTCAGCCTCATCCCGGTGCTCGCCGACGGGATCGGCGCGGTGATCAGCTTCCGCGCGGCGGCACTCCAGACGTCCGAACCACCGGTGGTCATCGACCCGGACTCCTCACCGCTCAGTGCGGCGCTCGAAGCCGCTCATGATGCGCTGCAGGCCACCATCGACGATCTGAGCCACTCCAACGAAGAACTACAAGCGCTGAACGAGGAACTACAGGCCAGTTCCGAAGAATTGCAAGCCACCTCCGAGGAGGCGCAAGCCACCAATGAGGAACTCGAGACGGCGAACGAGGAACTCACCACCCTCAACCAGCAACTGGAGGCACGCGGCGCCGAACTCAGCAGCGCCAACACCGATCTGGAGAACATCCAGGCCTCGATGACCAGCGGGCTGGTCATGGTGGACCACGAGCTGCGAATCGTGCGGTACAGCCCTTTGGCGGTGCGGGTGTTCTCCCTGATTCAGGAGGATATCGGCCGCCCACTGCCCTCTGTGCCCACCACGATCGCGGTGCCCAGCCTGGCGATGGACCTACGTGAAACCATGGCCACCAGGGCATCACGACTCATCGAGCTGAACGACGAGACCCGCGATTTCCTGCTGCAACTGCAACCCTATACGGGCTCGTCGGGCGAGGTGCTCGGTGCACTGGTGGTGGTCATCGACGTCAGCGACATCGCGCAGGCCCAACGCGAACGGGAACACGCGCTGGCGAACCTCGAGACGGTCGCCGAATCCGTACGCGAACTCGTCTGGCAGCGCGATGATTCCGGCGCGCTGATCTATGTCACCAAAAGGGTGGAAGACATCTACGGACTGGCTCGGGAACGCGTGCTGGCGGACCCTGGACTGCTGACTGCCGCAATACATCCCGCTGATCGAGACCGAGTGGCTGCAGCCATGGCGAGCACCGACCGCCGCTGGCAACTCGAATACCGAATCATCCGGCCCGATGGCACCATTCGCTGGATCGATGAGTCTGCGATCCACACCGACAGCGCGGTCCACGGCGTCCCGTCGATCACCGGAAGTGCGCTCGACGTCACCGACCGGCATCGTCTGCAGTCGGCTGCCGCCGGTCGAACCGCCGTCCTGGAAGCATTGTTGAGCACCGAGACCGTCGGCGTGCTCGTGCTCGACGCCGACGATCGCGTCCTGCAGGCCAGTGGATCGGTCGGCGCGATCATCGGGTACTCACCCGAGGCGATGATCGGAACCCCACTGAACGTGCTCCTCGAACACGACCCGGCCGCATCGCTGCTCGCACCGTCCACGACCGGCCTGGCCCTCGATGCGCGACGGATCCTCGGCCCGGAGGGCACGTACCGGGCGGTGAGCATCGAGACGGTCGCTGTGATCACCTCCGACGCCGCGGACCCGGACACTGTGCCCGCGCGGGTTGCCCTGCTGCACGACGCGACCAGATTGCGCCAGGTGAGTGCCGACCTCGCCGCGCGCGAACAGTTCGATCAGCAGACCGGGCTCTTGACTCGAACGTACTTCCGTTCGCGTACCGACGAATTGGCATCTTCGGGCACGTCGGGCTTTGCCGTGCTCTGGATCGACCTGGACGGATTCAAGGCGATCAACGACCGCTTCGGTCACCGCAGCGGAGACGCGGTGCTGGCAACAATCGCCGGCCGGCTGCAGCGCGCTGCACGTCGCCACGACGTCATCGGGCGACTCGGCGGCGACGAGTTCGCCATGCTCATCACCCACGTCGATGATGTGAACAGCATCGAGTCACTCGTCCACCGGATCTCCACTGCCGTGCGGGAACCCGTGGCCATCGACGGTGTGCTGGCCTATGTGTCGGCATCGGTGGGCATCGCCGTGCACGCGCAGGACGGTCGTACCGCTGAGGAACTTCTGGACAATGCGGATACCGCCATGTACGCGGCCAAGAGCCAGGGCGGTGACCGGCATGCCTATTTCACCCAGGACATGAACGACCGTGCCGACGAGCGCGCCGAGTTACGCCGCGAGCTGGCAGGGGCGGTGCGCGCCGGTGACTTCGAATTGCACTACCAGCCGGTGATCGACGTGGAAACCGGCCAGCTCGCCCATGTCGAAGCACTGTTGCGATGGCGCCGAGGTAGTGAACTGGCCACCGCCGATACCTTTATCACGCACGCGCTGGATACCGGCCAACTGCGCGCTATCGGCCGAATCGTACTCAAACTGCTCGATGCGGACATCACCCGTCTGCACCATCGCCTCGGCGAGAGCCAACCCCTGATGGCGGTAAACCTCTCGGGTGTCGAACTCGAGGAGCGCGACACCGCCGAACGGCTGCTGACCTGGAATCCCGCGGGCGGGTTCGAACGCGTCATCGCCGAGGTTACCGAATCGGTGCTGCTGGCTCCCGAGGGGCGGGCGATCCACACCCTTTCGGTGCTCCGCCGCCTTGGCGCGACCATCAGTGTCGACGACTTCGGAACCGGTTATTCCAATCTGGAAACCCTCGATCGTCTTCAGCCGGACATCATCAAGGTGGATCAGTCCATGATCCAGCGAGCCGTCGAGGTCGGCGGCCGAGCCGCCAAAATCCTTACGGCCTCAGTGCAACTCGCTCATGCTATGGAGGCGAGGGTCGTCATTGAAGGTATCGCCGACGAGCACATGTGGACCTACGCCAAAGAACTCGGCGCCGAGCTGGCACAGGGTTATTTTCTGGCCGCGCCGATGCCGCTGGCAGCGTTGATCGACTGGATCGAGTCTCGACCGACCTAGTCGCCGTGCGAAGCGAGCACCGCGATCTGTGCGGCCTCCGGGCCGTCGATCAGCAGGTAGGTCACCGCGACCCGGCCCAGCTCGGCACCGTCGGCGTCGTGGCGCACGAACGCTCCCCGGTACAGCGCCGACGTACCGTTGAGCACCGTCACCTCGGCATTGGACAGCGTGGTGTGGTGATAACGCTGGGCACGTAACCCGTCGACCTGGCCCTGGATCACGGCGGCGAGCTGGTCGCTGGTGGCCAGGCTGATCGCGCCCTCATCGGTGGTGAGGGTCAGTGGGACGGCGTAGCAGTCCAGCAGCGCCGAGATCGAGCGTTCGCCACGCACGGCCGCCGCGAACACCGCGAGGTAGTCGTCGAACCAGCGTTGCACCGAACCGGTATCCAGAGCCATCCCACGATCATTTCACCCTTTTCCGGACCGCGGTGAACACTGTCGGAATAGTGTTCACGCCATGAGTGAGACTCCCCTCCGCGTCATCCAGTGGACCACCGGAAACATCGGCACCCGCTCGCTGCACGCCATCATCGGTCGCGACGACATGGAACTCGTCGGCGTCTACGCCCACGGGGCAGACAAGGTCGGAGTCGATGCCGCCGAACTCGCCGGCTGGCCGACCCCGACCGGCGTCAAGGCCACCAACGACATCGACGCGCTGATCGCCCTCAAGCCGGATGCCTGTTGCTACAACCCGCTGTGGCCCAGCGTCGACGAACTCGTCGCGCTGCTCGAGGCCGGCGTCAACGTCTGCTCGAGTGCGGCCTGGATCACCGGCGGCAAGCAGACGCCCGAGGATCTGGATCGCATCAGAAAGGCCTGCGCGGCCGGTAATTCGACCATTTTCGGCAGCGGCGCACACCCGGGCATGACCAACATGGTCGGCATGGTGTTGTCGGGCTCGTGCGAGCGGGTCGATGAGATCAGGATCACCGAGTCGGTGGACTGCTCGACCTACGAATCCGCGGAAACCCAGACCGCCATGGGATTCTCGCAGGACCCGGACACCCCGGGGCTGGCCGAGAGCGTGCGCCGGGAAAGTGAGGTGTTCGCCGAATCCGCAGCAATGATGGCCGACGCGATCGGCGCGAGGTTGGACCGGATGACCTTCGACGTCACCTTCACCGCCGCGACCGGCGACTCCGACCTCGGTTTCATGACGATCCCGAAGGGCACCGTCGCCAGCGTGCTCGGCTATCACCGCGGCTGGGTCGGCGACCGCAATGTCGTCAGCGTGGGGTTCAACTGGACGATGGGTGACCATGTCACGCCGCCCAAACCGCTTGAGCACGGCCACGTCATCCAGGTGTTCGGCCTACCGAATATGCGCACCGTATTGCACTGCCTGCCGCCGAAGGACTGGACCGAACCGGGATTCATGGGCCTGGGCATGATCTACACCGCCATGCCGGTCACCAACGCGGTGCCCGCGGTGGTCGCCGCCGCCCCGGGCATCGCCACCCTCAAGGATCTGCCGCCGGTGACCGGTCGCTTCGCCGGCTAGGTCTCGGCGAGGCTGACGCACGCACCGACGGCGCCGGCACCCACGTGGACGGCCAGCACCGCACCCATATCGCGCACCGTCAGCGACTCCAGTTGCGGTAGCCGCGCGGTCAGCGCCGCACCCAGCTCGGCGGCGCCATCGTGGTTGTCCACGTGGTGCACGGTGATCGAGGCGGAGCGCTCCCCCACCACCTCGGCGATCGAATCCACCATGGCGGCATGCGCTTTGGACACGGTGCGTACCCGCTGCGCCAGCACCAGCCGGCCGTCGACGTCCAGGTGCAGCAGCGGCTTGACCGACAACGCGGTGGCCAGCCAGGAGGCCGCGGTGCCGATGCGCCCGCTGCGGCGCAGGTTGTCCAGGCGGTGCACGACGATGAACACGTGCCCCCGTGGGACGGCGGCGCGGGCCGTGGCTTCGACGGCGTCGAGTTCGGCACCGGCCGCGGCCGCGCGCGCCGCGGCCAGTGCGACGGACCCGACCCCCATGGCCGCCGACCGGGTGTTCACCACGCGCACAGCCGAACCGAATTCCCTGGCGGCCGCCGCGGCGGAACTGAACGTGCTGGACAGTGCCGCCGACAGATGTACCGCGACCACACCGTCACCGTCGCTGTCGGCCAATGCCTCCCGGTAGGCCTGCGCCAGGTCTGCCGGTGAGGCCCCCGAGGTCGTCACCTGGCTGCGGTCGAACACGTCGTTGGGAATGTCGTCGATGCCGTCGCGCAGGTCGAGGTCGTCGACGAGGACATGCAGCGGCACCTGGCGGATCGACCACTGCTTGAGTTCGTCCAGACTGAGCCGTGACGACGAATCCGTCACCACCTGGACGGTCATGACCGGTCGGAGGTGTCCGGTTGGTACGCACCGGCTTCGGCGAGACCCTTGAGCATCAGGTCGGCCACCGCGGCGTGCGCTTCGAAGTTCCAGTGGATGCCGTCGGGGTTGCCCCGCCCGCTCATCACTTCCGCACCGACGGCGGCCTTCAGATCCACCACGGGCACCTGATGCTCGTCGGCCCAGCCGGTGATGGCCTTGACGATGGGCTCACGCCACCGGTGCGAATTGCCGTAGGTCTCGGCGATGTGCACCGAGGGAATGGTGGCGACCACGGGCAACCCGGGTCGGTTGAAATCCAAGGCGGCCCTGGTCATTTCCAGGTACTCCACGCTGAGGTGCGGGGGCAGCGCCGGTCGCGCCACCGGGGACAGTCGCGGCTGGAGCCAGCCGTAACCGTCGCGGGCCCACCGGCGCAGGAACGGCGGCCGGACGTAACGGATCAGTTCGCGCACCGCGGTGGGCAGCGGCGAGGGCAGCGAATCCATGCCGCAGGTCGCGAAGATCACCGCTCCGGCGCGCGGCAGAGCCGCCCAGGAACGCGGGTCCTGGGTGGCCGCCCACCACACGTCGCGGCAGGTCCACCCGATCCGGCCGATCAGTTCGACATCCCAACCGAGTTGCTCGGCAACGATATTCGGCCAGATCCTGGGATCGTCGGCGGGCAGTCCGCCGGTCGGGCCGTAGTAGGACAGCGAATCGCAAAAGACCAGCAGTGTATTCCGGCGGGGGCTGTCAGAGGACATCGTTGGCCACCTGCGCCGAGGCGTTCCACACGTCCAGGCGCCACTTGATGGTGTCGCCCACATCGTGGCCGGACAGCTGCGCCCAACTGGCATTGCCCATACCGCCCAGCACCGGCCAGTTGTCCACCGGCAGATCCAGTAGTGCGGCCGTCAGCGCGGCGATCAGTCCGCCGTGCGCCACCAGCACCACCGGGCGGTCGGGCTCGTCTGCACCCCAGCCCGGCTGCGCGGCAAGAATTTCAGTGACCAGCGGGACGCTGCGCTGCGCGACGTCGACCCGGCTCTCACCGCCGTGCGGGGCCCACCGGGCGTCATCGCGCCAGGCCAGCCGGGCACCCGGCGCCACCGCGTCGACATCGAGGTGGGTCAGGCCCTGCCAGTCGCCCAGATGGGTTTCGCGCAGGCGTTCATCGACGGACACCTCGACGCCGGATCGCTCGCCGAGTGCGGTGGCGGTGTCCAGGGCACGACGCAGATCCGAGGACACGATGACCAGGGGCTGGCGCTTGGCCAGCACCTCGGCCGCCGCATTGGCCTGCTCGCGCCCCAGGTCGGTCAGATCGGTGTCGAGCTGGCCCTGCATCCGGCTGCCGGCGTTCCACTCGGTCTGGCCGTGGCGCAACAGCACCAGCCGGCGCACGCTCACTCGCCGTCCTGCGGCGCGTCACCGGCTTCGAGATCCACCGGCACGACCGGGCAGTCCCGCCACAACCGCTCCAGCGCATAGAACTCGCGCTCGTCGGTGTGCTGGACGTGCACCACGATGTCCACGTAGTCGAGCAGGGTCCAGCGCCCTTCCCGGGTGCCCTCGCGGCGCGCGGGCTTGTGCCCGGCGGCGCGCATCTTGTCCTCGATCTCGTCGACGATCGCGTTGACCTGACGTTCGTTGGACGCCGAGGCGATCACGAAGCAGTCGGTGATGACCAACTGCTCGGATACGTCGATGACGAGGACGTCGTTGCCGAGCTTGTCCGCGGCGGCGCGGGCAGCGACGGTGGCCATCTCGATGGCTTCCTGGGTGGCGGTCATGAAGGTGTCTCCTGTTCGTTGTCCCCGGTCGCTGCGCCCCTGCCCGCCGATGCGGGGTAGAGGTTGCGTTTGGACACGTACTGCACGACACCGTCGGGCACCAGGTACCAGATGGGCCGGGACTGCTGGGCACGCAGCCGGCAGTCACTCGACGAGATCGCCAATGCGGGTACCTCCACCAGGGTGAGGGCGTTTTCGGGCAGTTCCTTCATGGCCTCGGCGATGTGCTCGCCGTCGAGTTCGTAGCCGGGCCTGCTCACCCCGACGAAACGGGCCAGGGAGAACAGTTCCTCCCAGTTCTGCCAGGACAGGATCGAGGCCAGCGCGTCCGCGCCGGTGATGAAGTAGAGGTCGGTGTCGGGATTCTGGGCGGCGAGATCGCGCAGGGTGTCCTTGGTGTAGGTGGCGCCGCCGCGTTCGATGTCGACCCGGCTCACCGAGAACCGCGGGTTGGCCGCGGTGGCGATGACCGTCATCAGGTAGCGGTCCTCGGCGGCGGTGACGTGGCGTTCGCGCTTCTGCCAGGGCTGCCCGGTCGGCACGAAGACGACCTCGTCGAGCTCGAACTGATCGGCCACTTCACTGGCAGCCACGAGATGTCCGTGATGCACGGGATCGAACGTCCCACCCATCACACCCAACCTGCGCCGTGCTGCCACGAAGAGCCAGCTTACGGCAGGGTTCGGGGCCGCTCGAACGTGCCGACGGGTCAGACCGGCAGCAGGGCGTCGATCACCGCGGCAAGCTGCTTGGCCGACCGGCATTCGTGCATCGGGATCAGGTCGGTGTAGCGCGGGACGGCGGAGTCGCCGCTGCCCCACAGGTGCCTGGGTTCGGGGTTCAGCCAGTGTGCGTGCCTGCTGGCGTTCACCATCCGGGTCAGCAGCTCGGTCTCGGGGTTGCGGTAGTTGTTGCGGGCGTCACCGAGGATGAGCAGCGAGGAACGCGGCGACAGCACGTTGGGGAAGTTCTGCGCGAACGACACGAACGCGTGCCCGTAGTCGGAGTGCCCGTCGCGGGTGTAGACGCCGGCCTCGCGGGTGATGCGCTGCACGGCGACGGCCAGGTCGGCGTCCGGCCCGAACATGTGGGTCACCTCGTCGGTGGTGTCGATGAAGGCGAACACCCGTACCCGAGAGAACTGCTGGCGCAGTGCCGACACCAGCATCAGCGTGAAGTGGCTGAAACCGGCCACCGAGCCCGAGACGTCACAGAGCACCACGAGTTCCGGCCGGGCCGGGTGTGGCTTCTTGAGGACGACTTCGATGGGTACGCCGCCGGTCGACATCGACTTGCGCAGCGTCTTGCGCAGATCGATCTGGCCGTGCGCGGACCGCCGCCGCTTGGCGGCCAGCCGGGTGGCCAGCGTGCGGGCCAGCGGCTGAACGGTCTTGCGCATCTGGCGCAGCTGTTCACCGGAGGCGCGCAGGAACTCCACGTTCTCGGCGAGCTGCGGCACACCGTACATCTGCACGTGGTCGCGGCCCAGCTGTTCGGCGGTGCGCCGCTTGGTCTCGGCCTCCACCATCCGGCGCAGCTGCGAAACACGCTGCGCGGCCATCGCTTTGGCGATCTCCTCCTGGGTCGGAGTCGGTTCCTCGCCGTAGGGCGCGAGCAACCCGGCCAGCAGGCGTCCCTCCAGCTCGTCCAGCGCCATCGCCTTGAGTGCCTGATACGACGAGTACGAGGGGCCGCGGCTGGAGTTGTACCGGCCGTAGGCCTCCACGATCCGGGCGATCATGGCGGCCAACCGGTCGTCGAGGTTCTCCAGATCGCTGTCGGAGCCCAGCATGTCGATCAGTGCCGCGCGCATCGCCTCGATGTCCTCGGGCGGCATCCCCTCCGGGCCGGCCTCGGGATCGGGTTCCTCGTCGATCACGGTCCGCGCGCCGTACGCGGCCGGCCACCACAGGTCGAACATGGCGTCGTAGGTGTCGCGATGGTCGGCGCGGCGCAGCACCGCGCACGCCAGGCCTTCGCGCAGGGCCTCCCGGTCGCCCAGCCCGAGCACGGTCATCACCCGGCCGGCGTCCACCGTCTCCGATGGACCCACCGCGATGCCCACACCGCGCAACGCCTCCACGAACTCCACCAGGTGTCCGGGGATTCCGTTGGGGGCCAGCGGCTGCGGCGGGCGGGTCCGGCGGGAGACCATCAGTTCAGCCTGAGCTCGCCGGCCGCCTTGACCTGATCGGACTGGTGCTTGAGGACCACTCCGAGCGTCGCCGCGATCAGTTCGTCGTCGATGGTGTCCATGCCCAGTGCCAGCACCGTGCGGCCCCAGTCGATCGTCTCGGCCACCGATGGCACCTTCTTGAGCTGCATGCCGCGCAGCACACCGATGATCCGCACCAGCTCCGAGGCGATGCGCTCAGGCAGCTCGGGCACCCGGGACAGCAGGATGCGCCGTTCCAGATCGGGGTCGGGGAAGTCGATGTGCAGGAACAGGCAACGCCGTTTGAGCGCCTCGGACAACTCGCGGGTGGCATTGGAGGTCAGCAGCACGAACGGGGTGCGTTCGGCCTTGATGGTGCCGAGTTCGGGCACGGTGACCGCGAAATCGGAGAGCACCTCCAACAGCAGGCCCTCGATCTCGATATCGGCCTTGTCGGTCTCGTCGATGAGCAGCACGGTCGGCTCGGTGCGCCGGATCGCGGTCAGCAGCGGACGGCTCAGCAGGAACTCCTCGCTGAACACGTCGGTCTTGGTCTGGTCCCAGTCGCCGGTGCCCGCGGTTCCGGCCTGGATCCGCAGGATCTGTTTGGCGTGGTTCCACTCGTAGAGGGCACGTGCCTCGTCCACGCCCTCATAGCACTGCAGGCGAACCAGTTCCGATCCGGTGGTCTGCGCGACGGCGCGGGCCAGTTCGGTCTTTCCGACGCCGGCGGGACCTTCCACCAGCAGCGGCTTACCGAGCCGGTCGGCCAGGAAAACGGCAGTGGCGGTGGCCTTGTCGGGTAGGTAGCCGGTTTCGGCGAGCCGCTTGGCGACATCGTCGATATCGGCGAACAGCGGGGCCGGGCGGGCAGGGAGGCTCACATGTTCTCTTTTCGCAGCGGTGTTCAGGCGGGGCGGGTCTGGCCGTCGCCCCACACGATCCATTTGGTGGAGGTCAGTTCGGGAAGCCCCATCGGCCCCCGGGCGTGCAGTTTCTGGGTGGAGATGCCGATCTCGGCGCCGAAGCCGAACTGCTCACCGTCGGTGAAGGCGGTCGACGCGTTCACCATCACCGCGGCCGCATCGACCTGCTCGGTGAATCGTTGCGCGGCAGCAAGTTCCGTGGTGACGATGGCCTCGGTGTGGCCGGTGCCGTATTCGTTGATGTGCTCGATGGCGCCGTCGACGCCGTCGACGAGTTGCACCGCGATGTCCATGGACAGGAATTCCGCGCGCAGCTCCTCGTCGGTGGGGTCGAGGTGCGCGGTGACCCCGGCGTCCTGCAGCGCGTTGAGCAGCCGGGGCAGCGCGGTGTCGGCGGCGGACCTGTCCACCAGCAGGGTCTCGGCGGCATTGCAGACGCTGGGCCGCCGGGTCTTGGCGTTCAGCAGGATGCGTTCGGCCACATCGAGATCGGCCGCGGCGTGCACGAAGACGTGACAGTTGCCGACGCCGGTTTCGATGGTGGGCACGGTGGCGTCGCGGACCACCGCGGCGATCAATCCGGCGCCGCCGCGCGGGATCACGACATCGACGAGTCCGCGGGCCTGGATCAGATGGGTGACACTGGACCGGTCCGCGCTGGGCAGCAGCTGCACCGCGTCGGCGGGCAGCCCCTCGGCGACCAGGGCCTCGCGCAGCGCCCACACCAGCGCCGCGTTCGAGCGTGCCGCCGACGAGCTCCCGCGCAGCAGCACCGCGTTGCCGGATTTCAGGGTGAGCCCGAAGGCGTCGACGGTGACATTGGGGCGGCCCTCGTAGACGATGCCGACCACGCCGAGGGGCACCCGCTGCTGGCGTAGCTGCAGGCCGTTGGGCAAGGTGCTGCCGCGCAGCACCTCACCCACCGGATCGGGCAGGCCGGCCACCTGGCGCAGCCCGGCGGCGATCCCGTCGATGCGTTGCGGGTTCAGGGCGAGGCGATCCAGCATCGATTCGGCGGTGCCCGCGGCACGCGCGGCATCCAGGTCCTCGGCGTTGGCGGCCAGGATGTCGTGCGCGTGGGACAGCACGGCGTCGGCGGCGGCATGCAGCGCGCGATTCTTGGCGACGGTGCTCAGGGTGACCAGCGCGCGAGCCGCGATCCGGGCGGCCGCCGCAGCATCGTGGACCTGCTGCCGCAGGTCGGTCGTGACAGGTGTCTGTACACTCATTAAGCCAGGGTATCGGGCATCCCCGGGTCCAGCCCGGTGGGGTCCCGCGAGGTCACCCCATGGGCGAGATCGAACACAGGGTTGCGATTTCTTCTTCGATCCCGGGCCTGGACGACCCTCAGTTCGATCTCGCCCATGGGACGCCGATGGTGACTACGGTGAGCGCGTGGCGCGGGTGTGTGTGGTGGGCAGCGTGAACATGGACTTCGTTTTCGCCGTGCAGGCACTGCCTGCGCCCGGCGCGACGGTGCTGGCCTCCTCGATGGCCCGGTCCCCCGGCGGCAAGGGCGGCAACCAGGCCGTCGCCGCGTCCCGCGCCGGCGCCGATGTAGTGCTGGTGGCCGCGGTCGGCGAGGACGACACCGGTGCGGCGCTGCGTGCCCATCTCGAAGCCAACAGGGTCGACGTCGGCGGTGTCATCGCACTGCCGGTGCCCAGCGGGACGGCGAGCATCGTGGTGGATGCGCACGCCGAGAACGTGATCGTGGTGGCGCCGGGTGCCAACGGACATCTCAGTCTGAGCTCGCCGCGTCTGCGCGATCTGGTCGCCGGCTGCGAGGTGCTGCTCATGCAGTTGGAGATTCCCATCGGCACCGCGCTCGCCGCGGCCCGGGTCGCCCGGGGCGCCGGCGCGGCGGTGCTGCTCAACGCCTCCCCGGTGGGCGCCGACCCGGCCGCGCTGGCGCAGCTGGCCGAGGTCACCGACGTCGTGATCGTCAACGAGGACGAGGCGCAGCGCTGGGACTGGCCGGTGCCCCACCTGGTCACCACGCTCGGTGCACGAGGAGCCGTGCACCGCAGCGCCGACGGGGAGGCCCGGGTCGCCGCCCCGGCCGTCGAGGCAGTGGACACCACCGGCGCCGGGGATGTCTTCGCCGGTGTGCTGGCCGCGGGCTGGGCCGCCGACCCCGCGCACGCGTTGCGCCGCGCGTGCGCCGCGGGCGCGCTCGCGACGCTGGTCCCGGGGGCCGGTGATTGCGCGCCCGATGACGAGGCAATCGAGGATGCACTGAACTGAATCACCAACAGTTGCCGTTATAGTCGGCTGCCATGACACCGCGACCGCCCGAGGGCGACTGGCTCGGTACCCCGTTCCTGAAATTCGAGCGGCAGGGCCCGTTCGGGGTGGTGCGCCTGGACCGGCCCGAGGCGCGCAACGCGATGACGCCTGCGATGTACTTCGGCATCCGGTACGCGATCAGTCATGTCGAGACCGATCCCGACCTGGCCGGCCTGTTGATCACCGGAACCGGCGACGTCTTCGCCCCCGGCGGCGATCTGGGAGGCGGTGACGGTTCCGATGACTGGATGACGTGGGGCTCGGCGCTGTCGATGGATGTGACGCCGTTCGAGACGCTGCGCCAATCGGTCAAGCCGGTGGTATCGGCGGTCAACGGCCTGGCCCAGGGCGGCGGCATGCAGATCGCGCTGTGCAGCGATATGGCGGTGGTCAGCGACCGCGCGACCTTCCGGGTACCCGAACTGTTCCGCGGGATCGCCGACACCTACTACAGCCAGATGCTGGCCCGGCTCATCGGCCCGGTGCGCACCCGCGACCTGATGTTCACCGGCCGCGTCCTGACCGCCGCCGAGGCCCTCGAGTGGGGTCTGGTGACCAGGGTGGTGGCCCATGACGATCTGCTCGCCGAGGCCAAAGAGGTGCTGGCACAGGTCTGCCGGACCGCCCCGGCGGCCCGTTCGGTGATCAAGTCCAGCCTGGACAACTACCTGGGTCTGTTCGACCGCATCGGCATGAAGGCCAGCTACAGCGGACCCGAGGCACGCCAAGGTTTCGTGGCCTTCAAGGAGCGCCGCTCCCCCGACTGGGTGCACCCCGACCTTCGTGTCGACGGCCGGTTGTAGGACTAACTCTCCGGAATGTTGCGCTCGATCTCGTCGAGCCAGATGCGGGCGGACATGTCCGAGGGTGCCCGCCAGTCGCCGCGCGGCGACAGCGCACCGCCGGCCGAGACCTTGGGACCGTTGGGCAGCGCCGATCGTTTGAACTGGGAGAACGAGTAGTAGCGCTGCGCGAAGACCTGCAACCAGCGCCGGATCTCCTTGAGGGAGTAGGCGGGCCGTTTGTCCAGCGGGTAGCCCAGCGGCCAGTGTCCACGTTCGGCGTCGTGCCACGCGTGCCAGGCCAGGAACGCCACCTTCGACGGACTGAATCCGAAGCGCAGCACCTGGAACAACGAGAAATCTTGCAGCACATAGGGCCCCACCTTGGCCTCGCTGCTCTGGATCTCTTCGTCCTCGCCGGTGGGCACGAGCTCCGGGGTGATTTCGGTGTCGAGCACCGACTGGAGCACCTCGTCGACCGCATCGTCGAACTGACCCGATGAGATGACCCACCGAATCAGGTGCTGGATCAACGTCTTCGGCACACCGCCGTTGACGTTGTAATGCGACATCTGGTCACCGACGCCGTAGGTGGACCAGCCCAGCGCCAGCTCGGAGAGATCGCCGGTGCCCAGCACGATGCCGCCACGCTGGTTGGCCAGCCGGAACAGGTAGTCGGTGCGCAGCCCGGCCTGCACGTTCTCGAAGGTGACGTCGTAGACCTTCTCGCCACGGCCGAACGGGTGGTCCATCTCGGTGAGCATGAGCTGTGCGGTCTCCCGGATGTCGATCTCGGCGAACGTCACCCCCAGTGCCCGGCTGAGCGCGATGGCGTTGCCTTTGGTGCGATCACCGGTCGCGAACCCCGGCATGGTGAACGCGAGAATGTCGCTGCGCGGCCGGCCTTCCCGGTCCATCGCGCGGGCGGCGACGATCAGGGCGTGGGTGGAGTCCAGTCCGCCGGAGACGCCGATCACGATCTTGGGGAAGTTCAGTGCGCGTAGCCGCTGCTCCAGGCCGGCGACCTGGATACTGTAGGCCTCGTAGCAATCCTGTTGCAGCCGAGTGGGATCCGACGGTACGAACGGGAACCGCTCCACCTGACGGCGCAGCCCGATATCACCGTCGGGCGGGTCGAGGGTGAACTCGACCGTGCGGAACGCGTCCACGGTGCCGCGGTGCGCACGGGCGTTGTCGTCGAAACTGCCCATCCGCAACCGCTCGCCGCGCAGCATCGAGACGTCGACATCGGCGACGCTGCGCCGCTCCCCCTTGGGGAAGCGTTCGGACTCGGCGAGCAGCACCCCGTTTTCGTAGATCATCGTCTGCCCGTCCCAGGACAGGTCAGTGGTCGACTCACCCTCACCGGCAGCGGCATAGACGTAGGCGGCCAGGCACCGCGAGGACGCCGAGCGGGCCAGCAGCTTGCGGTCATCGGCCCGGCCGATGGTGATCGGACTGCCGGACAGGTTGGTCAGCACCGTCGCACCGGCCAGAGCCGCCTGCGCGCTCGGCGGCACGGGCACCCACATGTCCTCGCAGACCTCGACGTGCAGCACGAAGTCCGGGAGGTCGGCGGCGGCGAACAGCAGATCGGACCCGAACGGCACATCACTGGCCCCCGCCGCTCCGCTCGCCCCGGCGTCCCCGTGGAGCCGGATCGTTCCGGTCACCCCGTCACCGGGCGCGAAGTGCCGACGCTCGTAGAACTCGCGGTAGTTCGGCAGGTAGGACTTGGGCACCACTCCGAGCACCGCACCGCGGTGAATCACCACGGCGGTGTTGTAGACCCGGTTGCGGTGCCGCAACGGTGCGCCGATGACCAGCACCGGCAGCAGATCCGCGGATGCGGCGACCACGGTGGCCAGCGCGTCTTCGACGGCGTCGAGCAGGGTGTCCTGCAGCAGGATGTCCTCGATCGAGTAGCCGCTCAGCGTCAGTTCCGGGAACACCGCCAGCCCGACGGACTCGTCATGGCATTCCCGGGCCAGCCGCAGCACCGATTCGGCGTTGGCAGCCGGATCGGCCAGGGCGGTGTGGTGTGTACAGGCGGCCACGCGGACGAAGCCGTGTCGGTAGGCGGAGTAGAAGTCCACCCGGCCATTCTGGCATTGCGCGCAACAACTCAGGTCAGGTCAGGGGCGCCGATGCCCGCCAGCTCGCAATCACCGAGGCCAGCCCATCTGCCAGCACCGGCAGCTGGGGCACCAACGTCGCACAGCTGATGAACTGCATGGCGCGGGCCGTGTCCATGAGGCGTTGCACCTGCGGATCGGTGGGCCGCAGCCCGAGCCGGACCGCGGCGGCGTCGTACTCGGCGACCGCTTCGGGGCCCAGCATCGCCAGATCCCATTCGACGGGACCGAGTGACACGTCCTCGAAATCGGAGAACTTGATGCCGCTGGTGGTGCGGATGACGTTGTGTGACGGGCCATCTCCCTGCACGGCCTGCACCGTGACACCGGGATGCCGCGCGGCGAACGCGGCCGAGTCGCAGAGCTCCGTGCGCAACGCGGCGTATTCGGCACGAGCCCGGTCGATGTCGGCGGAGCTCAACAGCTCGGACTCCTCGAGTGCGGCGAACATGCCCGGCGCCGCCTCGTTGAACGGCGCGAGGAACGGTAGCGGCGCGCGGTACCCGGAGAGCCCGGCGTGCAGTTCGGCGCTCTTGGTGATGGCCACACCGGAGTAGGGCTCGTGATCGGGTGCCACGTCGGCCAACTCCCAGAACGTCATCGGGAATCCGTCGTGGCGCACCGGGGTCCGCGGCACCAGCGGGCTGGGTGGTATGACCGGCACACCCTGGGCGTCGAGCCAGGCGACCACGTCGAGTTCACGCTGCTGACGGGCCTGCTGCAGGTCCGGCGTGTAACCCTGCGGCAGCACCACCGGCACCCGCGCCACCACGGGAGTCGGATCCAGTCGCACCACGACCGAGAACACGTCGTGCAGGACGGTCGCGGACTCGGCCTGCAGTCCGAGCGCACGACCGGCCGCCAGAGCCGCCGCCGCGGCGCGCCGGCAGCGATCGGCCAGCTGATCGGGTGAGAGCCACGCCATGGGGCCACCATGCCATGCGTCGATGGGCTGGACGCGCCTATCCTCGATGAGGTGGATGCTCCCGAATTGGTCGCGGCTCTGACCGGATGCCGGGTGGCGGTCCTCACCGGTGCGGGGATGTCCACCGATTCGGGAATCCCTGATTACCGTGGGCCCGATTCCCCGCCCAGCAATCCCATGACGATCGGCCAGTTCCGCTCCGACCCGGTGTTCCGGCAGCGCTACTGGGCGCGTAATCATCTCGGCTGGCGCCACATGGACGATACCGTTCCGAATGCCGGCCACCGCGCGCTGGCACGCATGGAGTCCGCCGGGGTGGTGACGGGGCTGATCACCCAGAATGTCGACCTGCTGCACACGAAGGCCGGCAGCACGCACGTGGTCAACCTGCACGGCACCTACGCCCAGGTCGTGTGCCTGAACTGCGGGCGCACCATGTCCCGCGAGGCACTGGCCGACGAACTGGAGGCGCTCAACCCGGGGTTCGCCGAACGTGCCGAACAGGTGGGGGGTATCGCAGTCGCCCCCGACGCGGACGCCGTGGTGGACGACACCTCCAGCTTCCGGTATCTCGACTGCCCGCGCTGCGGCGGCATGCTCAAACCCGATATCGTCTACTTCGGCGAGAGCGTGCCCAAGGAGCGTGTGCAGCAAGCTTTTTCACTGGTCGACGCCGCCGATGCCCTGCTGGTCGCGGGCTCGTCGCTGACGGTGTTCTCCGGCTACCGGTTCGTCCGGCATGCGGCCGCCGCGGGTATGCCGATCGCCATCATCAACCGCGGACCCACCCGCGGTGACGCGCTGGCCACGGTGAAGCTGGAGGCGGGCTGCTCGGAGCTGCTGACGCTGCTCGCCGGCGAGCTCGCATCCACGCCGACAGGCTAAAAAGTGCAGGGCATGGCCCGGATGGCGTGCACGAAATTGCCCTGCAGGTAGGCGGGTTCACCGGCGGCGATATCCGGCAACTGGTTCAGCAGCTCACCGAACAACGCCCGAAGCTGCGTCCGGGCCACATGCGCGCCCAGGCAGAAGTGCCGTCCGCCGCCGCCAAAACTCAGATGGGCGTTGGGTTTCCGGTTGAGGTCGAACCGTTCGGGGCGGTCGAAGACCTCGGTGTCCCAGTTGCCCGATGCGTAGAACATGACGACCTTGTCACCGGCCGCGATCTGCTGGCCGCCGAGTTCGACGTCGACGGCGGCGGTGCGCCGGAACGTCATCACCGGGCTGGCCCACCGCACGAACTCCTCGACTGCGCCGCCGATGCGGTCATCGAAATCCTCCATCAGCCAAGCCCGTTGGTCACCGAAGTCGGTGAGCGCCTTCAGCGCGTGGCTGCTGGCCTGTCGGGTGGTGTCGTTACCGGCGACCGCCAGCAACACGAAGAACGCCGACACCTCGGCGTCGGTGAGCCGATCCCCGTCGACCTCGGCGTGCACCAGCGCACTGATCAGATCGTCACCCGGGGTCTCCCGGCGATCGGCGGCCAGCGCCTGAGCGACCTGATGCAGATAGAACTGGCTGGTCAGCAGTACTTCCAGTGCATTGCGGCCGTCCAGGTAGATCGGATCGGCCCAGGACACCAACGCATCGGCAGCGTGGGCGACCTGCTGGCGCTCTGATTCCGGGATGCCCACCATGTCCGAGAGCGTGCGGATCGGAAGTTCCTTGGCGCACTGGTCGACGAAATCGACCCCGCTGCCTGCGGCCTTGAGCTCCTCGACGATCGCGCGGGCATTGGCCTTGATCGAGGTTTCGATCCGGGCCACCTGCCGCGGTGTGAACGCCGAATGCACCACCTTGCGGATCAGCGTGTGCCGCGGCGCATCCATGGCCAGAAACGACTGCGAGGCCTCCAGCAGCTCTTCGGGCACGCTGTCGAACAGCACGCCCTTCCCGGACAGGAACGTCTCGCTGTCGCGACTCACGGCCTGGATGTCGGCATGGCGCGTGACGGCCCAATAGCCGGGATCCTCGGGGTCGGGCAGGAGCGTCTCCTCGACCGGCCGGTGCCAGCTCACCGGTCGTTGCGCCCGCAGTTGAGCAAAGGACTTCTCTCGCTCAGCAGCCGTGGTCGCCCAGAACACCTTCGACGAGATGTCGATGGGGTCATAGGAGCGCCGAGCGGTTGTGATCGGTGACACAGTCATGTCTGCGACAATAAGTCTAGACAGCGTGTCTAGTCAAGATGATGCGGTGGCCGATACGCTGGGCACATGCCATCGGTGACACGGGCAACGCGCAAGTCGCAGGCCAACCGCCAGGAGCGCCGCGCACAGATCGAACGCCGGCTGCTGGACGCGACCGACCGGCTGATGACCGATGGCACCAGTTTCACCGAGCTCAGCGTCGACCGCCTCGCCACCGAGGCCGGGATATCCCGGGCCAGCTTCTACATCTACTTCGAGGACAAGGGCGATCTGCTGCGCCGGTTGGCGCGCCAGGTGTTCGGCGACCTGACCGAGGACGCCGCCCAGTGGTGGACGGTGGCCGGACGCCGCGACCCCACCGACATCCGCTCGGCCATGGCCCGCATCATCGCCAGCTACCGGCGCCACCAACCGGTGCTCATCGCACTCAACGAGATGGCCGGCTACGACGCGCAGGTCGGTGAGACCTACCGCGAACTGCTCACCGGGATCGGCGCGCAGTTCGCCGGTGTCATCGAGGCCGGCCAAGCCGACGGATCCATCCGCGCCGCGCTGCCCGCGGCCACCACGGCCAGCAGCCTGGTGTGGATGGTGGAGCGGGTATGCCAGCAGAACCTGCCGTTACAGCCCAGTTCCTATGACGCCGAACTGGCGGGCACGCTGACCGAAATCATCAGGGGTGCTTTGTATCTGGAGGGTTAGCCGATGCGGACGTGCTCAGAACCGCTCCGGGTGCCAGTAGACATCCTCGGGCGTGCCCGACAGCGCATTGTCGACGGCCTGGCGGCCCTGGACGTAGCCGTAGTCCTGGTTCGACGACTCGTACCGCCAGCCCCCGAAGCGGCCCCGGCTGTAGATGCCGTGCGCGCGTAACCGCTCGTCGGCTTCGCGCAGTAGTCGATCCCGCCCCAGCGTGGGCACCGGGTAGCCGAAGTCCAGGGTGTCGGCGAAGCGGCCGACCACCCGTGCCGGGTCGGCGCCGAGCAGCTGCAGCGAGCGTTGCACACCCTCGACCGCGTCCTGCGCCGATATCGCGTCGTCGGCGAAAACCGGTACCTCGCACAGGATGTTCCACCGGCCGGGTCCGGCGTTGGCCGGGTCGTAATTGCTCAGCATCGTCGCGCGGTACCAGGGCACCGATTCCGCCGGGCAGTACAGCCAGGTCTTGTCCGCCAGCGTCGCCGGTGGCGGACCGTCATATCCCAGGCCGACTGCGTGAACTCTGCTGGCGCGCAGGGTCTGCGCCGGCTCGGACCAGCCGATCCAGCCCAACGCGGCGGTGACCGGGGCGGTGCTGATACAGAACCGGAACGCCACCGTGCTGCCGTCGTCCAGGTGCGCCTCCCGGGCGACGGGGTCCACATCGAGCACCCGGGTCCGCAGCCGGACCGAAGCCGGTGTCATCAACCGGTCGTGCACCGCCTGCCACAGCGCTCCGGTCCCCCCGACCGGATACGGAAACGTCGACGCCGGTGGCGGCGGCCCGCCGGCCAACCCGAGCACCGGGACATTGCGCGCGGCGCTTCCGCTGCGCAGCGAGGTCCATTCGTGGTCGACGTCCTCCAGCGGCAGGGTCCACATCTTGCGGTTGTACGGCTCGAAGAACTCGTCATAGAGCCGGCTGCCGAAGTTGTTGCGGTAGTAGTCGGCAAGATGGTCGACCGGGGCGTCAGGGTCCAGATCCGTGGGCAACTCGGTGAGCTGCTGCTGAATCGGCGTGGGCACCAGGCTTTGTGGCCCGTCGCCGTACAGCCACACCCAGCCGTTGCGGGTGACGTGGTTGAGCCGGACGCCGCTGGCCTCGACGGCACGGTCGAAGTCGGCGAAGTGACTGTGCAGCACATGGCCACCCAGATCCCAGGTGAAGCCGGCGTCGTCGGTGACCGAGGCGGACATCCCGCCGAGCCGATCCCCGGCGTCCACCACGAGGTGGTCGATACCGAGTTCGGTGAGGCGGACCGCGGCGCCGATACCGGTGGTGCCGGCGCCCACTACGAGAAACGTTGGCACAGCGACAGGATCGATGTTCGGCACAGCCTCAGAAATCGACGACCTGGCGGATCGGTTCGAAACCCTCGGCGAACGGGCGCCTGCACAGAAATCCGTAATGCTCGGCCGCGCTGCGCACCCACGACGCGCTGACCTTCTCGCTGGCCTCGGCCTGCGAGACATGGCACATCAGGGCCTCGACCTTCTTGTCGAGGGAATCGGAGATGTCGATGAACGAGGTGGGGTTGAAGCTGACCGCCGACGGTCCGCCGTAGGCCATGATGGTCGACACCCAGCGCGCCGCACCCATGGTGCACCGCGAGACGACCCGGTGATCCTGGTGGCTGTCATTGGCCATATGGGTGTAGATGACGGTGGCCGAAACCTGCTCGATGGCGTCCTCGATGAGGTGCACGAGTTCGAATTCCTGCAGTGACACCCGGCAGTCCAGGAACCCTTCGCCCCACAGCAAGGTGTCCACGCCGAGTACTTCGACGGCTGCCAGCTGCTCGGAAACACGTTGGGCCGACCGGCCGGGGCCTTCCTCACCGCGGGTCACCACCAGCATCGCGACTTTGTCACCGGCCGCGACATGCTTAGCCAAGGCGCCCCCGCAGCCAAGTTCGATATCGTCGGGATGCGCCCCTACCGCGAGTACCGATCGACGTGTCATGCCCCTACTTCCCCTTTGCTGACACTTTATTGGGAGGGAGCATACCGCGATATTCGGCACCATGGCGGCATTAGCTCAAGGCATCGTCATGCAGGGGCATTGTGATCATGATCAGCGACAACGCGGGGCGAACGCAAAGTTGCAGGCAACGCCCCATTTGTCTGCGGCAAATTTGCCAACCAGAATTAGCTGGAAATCACAGGTACCTGTGAAATGCCGGATTCGGCGGTTTCAGGTCAGGTCGCGACGAGGTCGTCGGCGTGCACGGCGGGACGCCGTAATTCCGGTGGCAGTTCGCGGGTGGAGCGGCCGATCATGTCGGCCAATTCGGCCGCGTCATAGGCCACCACACCGCGGGCGACCGTCTCCCCATCCGGCCCGCGCAGTTCGACGACGTCATCGCCGTGGAATTTGCCGGATACCGCGGTGATGCCGGCGGGCAACAGCGATCGCCTGCCCCGCACGACCGCGTGCACCGCACCTTCGTCCAGTGTGAGCGCGCCGCTGGCCTCGGCCGCGTAGCGCACCCAGAACCGCCGCGCCGACATGCGTTCGGAGCGCGGAGCGAAGACCGTGCCCACCGACGCGTCGTCCAGAGCGGCCGCGGCATCGGCCGCTGCGGCCAACAGGACCGGCACCCCGGCGTCCGCGGCGAGCAGGGCCGAGGACAGCTTCGAGGCCATCCCTCCGGTGCCCAGACTGCTCCCCCGCCCGGCGATCACACCGTCGAGGTCACCGTCGGCGGCCACCTCGGGGATGAACCGGGCGGGCTTGTCGGCCGTGGCCTTGCGCGGGTCACCGTCGTAGAGACCGTCGATATCGGAGAGCAGCACCAGCGCGTCCGCGCCGACGAGGTGTGCCACCAGTGCCGAGAGCCGGTCGTTGTCACCGAAGCGGATCTCGTTGGTGGCCACCGTGTCGTTCTCGTTGACGATCGCCACCGCGTGCAGTGCCCGCAGCCGATCCAGTGTGCGCTGAGCGTTGTTGTGCTGCACCCGCATCGCGATATCATGCGCGGTCAGCAATACCTGCCCGACGGTGCGCTCGTAGCGCGCGAACGCCGCGCTCCAGGCATTGACCAGAGCCACCTGCCCGACGCTGGCGGCGGCCTGCTTGGTCGCCAGATCGCTGGGGCGCCTGCTCAATCCGAGCGGTTCGATGCCCGCCGCGATCGCGCCCGAGGACACGATGACGACATCGGAGCCGGCCTTCATCCGGCCTTCGATGGCCTCGACCAGCCCGGCCAGTCGCCCGGCGTCGAACACCCCGGACGGGGTGGTCAGTGCCGTGGTGCCGATCTTGACGACGACACTGCGTGCTGTCCGGACGGCCTCCCGGTGCAGGCTCACGACTCGTCCACGTCGGGGAGACGACGCTCCCGGCGGGCAGCCTTACGTTCGGGCGCACCGATGCGGTCGGTCTGCTCCAGGCGCAGATCGGTTCCGCGACCGGACATCTGGGTGTCGATTCCGGCCAGGGTCTGCGGCTCCCAGTCGAAGGTGACGTCGCCGATGGTGACCGCGCACCCGGGCTTGGCGCCCTGCTTGAGCAGCGCGTCCTCGACGCCGAGGCGAGCGAGGCGATCCCCGAGGTAGCCGACGGCCTCGTCGTTGTCGAATTGGGTCTGGTTGATCCAGCGCTCGGGCCGGGCGCCACGCACCACGAAACCGCCCTGGCCGTCCGGGGTCACGGTGAAACCGGTCTCGTCGATCGCGATCGGGCGGATCACGGGGCGGCGCGGAGCCACCTCGGGCTGCGCGGCACGGTAGGCGGCCACCATGTCCCACAAAGCGAAGATCAACGGCCGCAAACCATCCCGACTCACCGCCGAGATCTCCAGGACGGGCCAGCCGAACTTCTCGGCGACCTCCTCGTGGACGAAACCGGCGAGCTCGCGGGCGTCGGGAACGTCGATCTTGTTCAGCACCACCGCGCGCGGACGGTCGGCGAGATCCCCGAGCGTCGAGTCACCCTGCAGGGTCGGCTGATAGGCGGCCAACTCGGCTTCCAGGGCCTCGATATCGGAGATCGGGTCACGGCCGGGTTCCATGGTGGCGCAGTCGACGACGTGGACCAGCACCGCACACCGTTCCAGGTGACGCAGAAAATCCAGGCCGAGACCGCGGCCGGCGGAGGCGCCGGGAATCAGGCCGGGCACATCGGCGACGGTGAAGGTGTGGTCACCGGCGGACACCACGCCCAGATTGGGCACCAGGGTGGTGAACGGGTAATCCGCGATCTTGGGTTTGGCCGCCGAGATGGTGGAGACCAGCGAGGACTTGCCCGCCGACGGGAACCCGACCAGGCCGACATCGGCGACGGTCTTGAGTTCCAGGGTGAGATCGCGGGCCTGGCCCTTCTCGCCGAGCAGGGCGAACCCGGGGGCCTTGCGGGCACGTGAGGCCAGTGCCGCGTTGCCCAGACCGCCGCGGCCACCGACCACGGCTTCGAAGCGGGTGCCCGCACCGACGAGGTCGGCGATCATCCGGCCGTCTTCGCCGAGCACCACGGTGCCGTCGGGAACCCTGACCTCGAGATCGCCGCCGATGGCGCCGTCACGGTTACTGCCGGCGCCCGGCTTACCGGACGAGGCGACGATGTGCGGATGGAAATGGAAGTCCAGCAGGGTGTGCACCTGCGGGTCCACCACCAACACGATGGAGCCACCGCGGCCACCGTTGCCGCCGTCGGGTCCACCGAGGGGTTTGAACTTCTCGCGGTGCACCGAGGCACAGCCGTTGCCGCCGTTGCCGGCCTGCGCATGGATGACCACGCGATCGACGAAACGGGGCATGAGATAAGTCCTTCCGAAAAACGAAAGCTGCTGCGAGTTTCTTCAGAGAACCCGCAGCAGCTTCACGTTCGCAGAAAGTCCTCGGTTTATCAGGCTTCCGAGCGCACGAGACGGACGATGTTGACCGTCCGGCGGCCGCGCTTGGCGCCGAATTCCACGACGCCGGGCGCCGTGGCAAACAGGGTGTCGTCGCCACCGCGGCCGACGTTCACGCCCGGGTGGAAGTGGGTGCCGCGCTGACGGACCAGGATCTCGCCGGCCTTGACCACCTGGCCGCCGAAACGCTTGACGCCGAGCCGCTGGGCGGCTGAGTCGCGACCGTTGCGAGAGCTGGAAGCGCCCTTCTTATGTGCCATGTCTGTTCGCTCCCGTTCTTACTTGATTCCGGTGACCTTGAGCACCGTCAGCTGCTGACGGTGGCCCTGGCGCTTGTGATAGCCGGTCTTGTTCTTGAACTTGTGGATACGGATCTTGGGGCCCTTGGTGTGCTCCAGGATCTCGCCGGTGACGGCGACCTTGGCCAGGTCGTCGGCCGAGGTGGTGACATCGGCGCCGTTGACGACGAGAGCAACCGGCAGAGAGACCGACGAGCCGGGCTCGGACTCGATCTTCTCTACCTTGACAATGTCCCCGACGGCGACCTTGTACTGCTTGCCGCCAGTCTTGACGACTGCGTACGTGGCGTTATCGGCTGCCATCGTGGATCTACCTCTGCTTCGTTCGTCTGGGCGCGCGCAAATTTCGAACATGCACGTGCGGGTCTTGGGTGCGGGCCGAGCCAGCAGTTGCGGCTGCAAGCCCCGCGACAACTGGTCAAGGGTACGTGACCAGCGGGTAGAGGGTCAAACCGCCTGTTCGATACCGTCTATCCGGCCGGTGGACCTGCCGGTCGGGCCGCCGCCCGCCTGCGGACCCGGCCCCTAGGGGCAGCGACCGCAGGCTCGTAGGCGGCCGATTCGGCGTCCTCGGAGTCGTCATCCTCATCGGAATCGTCCTCGTCGTCATCGTCGTCCGAGTCGTCCTCGTCATCGGAGTCGTCGTCCTCGTCCGAATCGTCCTCGTCCGAGTCATCGTCGTCGTCGAGGACCTCGATCTCGTCGTCGTCCTCTTCGTCGTCGTCATCGTCGAGGTCGAGATCGTCCTCGTCGGACTCGTCATCGGAGTCGTCCGAGTCCTCGGCGGTGCCGGACTCCTCGAAGTCGGCGGTCGATTCCTCGGTGTCGTCGGTCTCTGCACCGTCAACGGTCGGCTCGTCGGATTCGATGGCGTCGTCGTCGGCGTCGGCGGGCACCTCGTCATCCGGCCCGTGATGGCCGGCCGCCATCGCCTTGAACATCGGATGCTCTCCGGCCGCGTGGGCGGGCACCTTCGCCATCTGGATGTCGTCGGCGACCTCTTCGGGCTTGGCCGCCTTCTTGCCACGCTTGCTGCGCCGGCTGTTGCCGGAGCCCGGTTCGGACTTGCGCCCACCGCCATTTCCGGACGGCGCCGACGAGTCCACCGGATCGGCGTGCAGATGGATGCCGCGGCCCGCGCAATGCGTGCAGGTCGTGGAGAACGCCTCGATCAGGCCGGTGCCGAGCTTCTTGCGGGTCAGCTGCACCAACCCGAGCGAGGTCACCTCCGACACCTGGTGGCGGGTGCGGTCGCGGGCCAGCGCTTCGGTCAGCCGGCGCAGCACCAGGTCCCGGTTGGACTCCAGCACCATGTCGATGAAGTCGATCACGATGATCCCGCCGATATCGCGCAGCCTCAGCTGGCGCACGGTCTCCTCGGCGGCTTCCAGGTTGTTCTTGGTCACCGTCTGCTCGAGGTTGCCGCCCGAGCCGGTGAACTTGCCGGTGTTGACGTCCACGACGGTCATCGCCTCGGTGCGGTCGATGACCAGGGTGCCGCCCGAGGGCAGCCACACCTTGCGGTCCATCGCCTTGGCCAGCTGTTCGTCGATGCGGTGCACCGCGAACACATCCGGGCCGTCGGGCGCGCTCGGCTCGTACTTGGTCATCCGCGGAACCAGTTCCGGCGCAACGGCATTCACGTAGTCACTGATGGTTTTCCAGGCATCGTCGCCGGACACGATCAAACCGGAGAAGTCCTCGTTGAACAGGTCGCGGATGACCTTGACCAGCACATCGGGCTCTTCGTAGAGCGCTATCGCGGCGCCGGCCTTCTTCTTGGTGACCTCGGCGGCGTTGGCCTCGATCTCTGTCCAGCGCTCCTGCAACCGGTTCACGTCCGAGCGGATGTCGTCTTCCTTGACGCCCTCGGACGCGGTGCGGATGATCACGCCGGCTCCGGCCGGGACGACCTCGCGCAGGATCTCCTTGAGGCGCTGGCGTTCGGTGTCGGGCAGCTTGCGGCTGATCCCCGTCGAGGACGCACCCGGCACGTACACCAGGTAGCGGCCGGCCAGCGAGACCTGCGTGGTGAGCCGGGCACCCTTGTGGCCGACCGGGTCCTTGCTGACCTGGACGACGACGTAGTCGCCGGGCTTGAGGGCCTGTTCGATCTTGCGCTGGGCACCACCGAGACCGGCGGCCTCCCAGTTGACCTCACCGGCGTACAGCACGCCGTTGCGGCCACGGCCGATGTCGACGAACGCCGCCTCCATCGAGGGCAGCACGTTCTGCACGATGCCGAGATAGATGTTTCCGACCAGCGAGGCCGAGGCGGCCGAGGTGACGAAGTGCTCGACCACGACGCCGTCCTCGAGGACCGCGATCTGGGTGTAGCGGGCGCCCTCGTGCGGCGGTTCGGTGCGGATCTTGTCCCGCACGATCATGGTGCGTTCGACGGCTTCGCGGCGGGCCAGGAACTCGGCCTCGCTCAGGATCGGCGGACGCCGGCGGCCGGCGTCGCGGCCATCGCGGCGACGCTGACGCTTGGCTTCCAGCCGGGTGGACCCGGAGATGCCCTGGATCTCGTCGGGGTCGCGGCCGGCCTTGGCCGCCTTCTCCCTGGGGGCACGCTCGTGCACGACGGTGTTGGGCGGATCGTCGGGTGCCACGGCCTCGTCGGAGTCGCCCGCACCCGACTTGCGGCGGCGGCGACGTCGACGGCGACGGCTGCCCGCCTCCGAGCCCGTGCCGTCCTCACCGCCGTCATCATCGGAATCGTTGTCCTCGCCCTCGGAATCCTCGCCATCGGAATCCTCGGAACCGGCCTGCTCGGCGCCATCGGTCGCGGCGTCGTCATCGGCGTCTTCGCCGTCCTCGGCGCTCTGCTCACCGCGTCCACGGCCACGGCCACGGCGGCCACGGCGACGCCGCCGGGCGGCGGGCCGTTCGGACTGGTCATCGTCGCCGGCATCGTCACCGTCAGCGCTGTCGGCTTCGTCGGTGTCGTCGTCGGCGTCATCGACGTCGTCGGGTACGGGTACCGGACGCGGCTTGAACGCCGTGACCGGCTGCGGCGCCACGAACAGCGGCAGGTACGGCGCGGGTTCAGCGGACTTCTCGGCATCCTCGTCAGCCGCCTCGGCGACCGGCGGGGCCTCCAGCAGCAGCCGGGACTCGGGCTCCTCGACGACCGGCTGCGCGGGCTCCGGCTCGGCGGCCGGCGCCTCCGCGGCGGGCGTCTCGGCCACCGGCGGCTCCGGGGCTGCGACGTCCGCCGGGGTGTCGGTGGCCGGGACCTCGACCGCGGATGCGGCGGCTTCGGCGTTGAGGACCTCGCGGACCTGTTCGGCCTGGGCCCGCTCGACCGTCGAGTGTGGGCTGCGCGCGCGACCGTCCAACTCGGCGAGTGCATCGACGATGCGCTTACTGGTGGTTCCCAGCACGCGGGCCAGAGAGTGGACTCTCAGCTTCGCGGGCAACTCTTCGCTGCTCTGGGTGTTCTCGGACAGGTCTTGGGTAGGGGCATCTTCGGCCACAAATTCTCCTCAAGCCCCCGGGCGCGTCGTAATGACGCGGCCACGCGAGGGCTTCCGCTATGGGTCCGGGGAGCTTCTCCCGAACTTGTTATGGTCTCGCCCCGAGCGGTTCGCGATGAACAAACTCGGCGCCTGGCTGAATGATGGCTGGACGCTCTGGCGCCGCACCGCTAACGCGATGGTCGCGCTCGTCGAAGTCTTCATCCGGGTGACCGACCCTGTTGTGGCGCCGGTCTCCCGGGGTAAGTATCCCACACCGCTCGCCAGAATCTGACGAAGCGGTGAGAACGTGGGGTTAAGCGCCGGTCAGTTCCGGGAACCAGAGGGCGATTTCACGGGCCGCCGACTCGGGCGAATCGGAGCCGTGAACCAGATTGTCCTGGGTGACAAGTGCCAGGTCACCACGGATGGTGCCGGGGGTCGCCTTCTCCACCGGATCGGTCCCGCCGGCGATCTGACGGAAGGCCGCGATGGCACGCGGGCCCTCGACGACCGCGGCCACCACCGGACCGGAGGTGATGAATTCGAGCAGCGAACCGAAGAACGGCTTGCCGTCGTGCTCGGCGTAATGCTGCCGGGCGAGGTCGTCGGAGACGACCTTGAGTTCGAGAGCGGCAAACGTCAGCCCCTTGCGCTCGATCCGGCCGATGATCTCACCGATCAGGTGCCGCTGTACGCCGTCAGGCTTGATCAAAACAAGGGTCCGCTCAGTCACGGCGCACAGCCTACCGGGCAGTAATGACTAGTCCCGCTCGGGTGGCGGAGCAGCCTGCTGAAAGGGCAGCAGGCCGCGGTCCTGACGGCGTTTGACCTCGCTACGCAGGTAGATCATCAGCGCCCACACCCCGGCGAAGACCACGCCGATGAACCCGATCGCGCCGTGGATCAGCGCACCGGCGATGAACACCGCCTGGATCCCGAGGTTCACCCAGATGATGCCGGGCCTGCCCTGCACCCCGGACATCAGCACCAGCACCACCGCCATGCCGATCAGGAACGTTCCGCTCAGCGCGGTCAGACCGTTCTCCCCCGCCGACACCACCGGCAGGGCCAGCAGCACGACGATGGCCTCCAGGATCAGCGCGGCGGCCATGATGCCGCGGAAGCTGCGCCACGGGTCGCCGGGAACCGGCGCCTGCGGTGTCGCGTCGGGATCGGGCACATCCCCGCCCGGTGCGGTGCTCATTGCGGGTCCCGGCCGAACAGGGTGCGCGCTGCACCCGCCGTGACGACCGAACCGGTGATGACCATGCCGCTCCCCGAATATCCTTCGCCGTCATTGCCCGATTCTTCGACCAGAGCCGTCGCGGTCTCGATGGCATCGGGTAGCGCGGCGGCCACGACCACCCGTTCCGGGCCGAATCGTTCCTCGGCCTTGGCGGCGAGTAGTTCCACGTCCATCGCCCTGGGTGAACCGTTGTCGGTCACCACAATCATGTCGAAGGCCGGCTCCAGGGCCGCGAGGATGCCGTCGACGTCCTTGTCCGCCATCACCGACACGACGCCGACCAGATAGCGGAAATCGAACTCGTCGCCCAGGGCCTGGCTCAGCGCCGCGGCGCCCGCCGGGTTGTGGGCGGCATCGATGAACACCGTCGGCGCGCTGCGCACCCGCTCCAGCCGGCCTGGACTGCTCACCGAGGCGAAGCCGGTGCGCACCGCGTCGACATCGAGCTGACGGTCGGCGCCGGCCCCGAAGAACGCCTCGACCGCGGCCAGCGCGAGCACGGCGTTGTGCGCCTGGTGCTCACCGTGCAGCGGCAGGAAAATCTCCGGGTACACCCCGCCCAGGCCCTGCAGGGTCAGCAGCTGACCGCCGATGGCGACGTGGCGTTCCAGCACCGCGAACTCCGAATCCTCGCGCGCCACCGCGGCATCGGCGCGCACGGCCTCCGCCATCAGCACTTCCATCGCCTCGGGGACCTGCCGGCCGATGATCGCCACGGTATCGACGGGAACCAGGTCGTCCTCGGCCTTGATGATGATTCCGGCCTTCTCCCCGGCGATCTCGGCGATCGTGTCACCGAGATAGTCGGTGTGGTCCAGCCCGATCGGGGTGATCACCGCGACCGGCGCGGCGATCACATTGGTGGCGTCCCAGCGCCCACCCAGCCCGGTCTCCACCACCGCCACATCGATCGGCGCGTCGGCGAACGCGGCGAAGGCCATCGCGGTGAGCACCTCGAACTTGCTCATGCGCGGACCACCGGCCGCCTCGGACTGCTGGTCCACCAACTCGATGAACGGTTCGATCTCCCGGTAGGTCTCGACGTACTGGGCCGGAGTGATCGGTTTGCCGTCGATGGAGATGCGCTCGACCGCCGACTGCAGGTGCGGGCTCACGGTGCGCCCGGTGCGCCGGTGCAGTGCGGTCAGCAGGGCATCGACGATGCGGGCCACCGAGGTCTTGCCGTTGGTGCCGGCGATGTGGATCGCCGGATAGTTGCGCTGTGGTGAGCCGAGCAACTCCAGCAGTGCGGAGATGCGGGTGGTGCTGGGCTCGATCTTGGTCTCGGGCCACCGCTGGTCGAGCAGATGCTCGACCTGCAGCAGCGCCGCGATCTCGTCCGGTGCGGGTTGGGTCATTGCAAACCCGCGAGGCGGGCGGTGATCCGCTCGACCTCTTCGGCCGCCAACTGCCGGCGTGCCTTGATCTTGTCGACGACCGCGTCGGGCGCCTTCGCCAGGAAGGCCTCGTTGCCGAGTTTGCCTGCGGTCTGGGCGAGTTCCTTCTGCGCGGCGGCCAGATCCTTCTCCAGCCGTTTGCGTTCGGCAGCGACGTCGACGGTGCTCGAGGTGTCGAGTTCGACGAGCACCGTGCCCCCGGTCACCCGCACCTCGACGGCCGCCGACGGGGTGAACCCGTCCGCGGGCTCGGTGAGCCAGGCCAACGCGGCGATCGCAGGCAACTGGGCGTCCAGACCCACGGCATCGATACCGACCACCTTCGCCGGCACCCGCTGCCGGTCATTGAGACCCTGGTCGCTGCGGAACCTGCGCACCTCGGTGATCAGCTTCTGCATATCGGTGATGCGTTGCGTGGCAACGGAGTCCACAGCGACACCGGATGGCGACGGCCATTCGGCGATGACGATGGACTCCCCGTCGGTGAGCGTCTTCCACAACGTCTCGGTGACGAACGGCATCACCGGATGGAGCAGCTTGAGCAGACTGTCCAGCACCGTGGCCAGTACCGTGGCCGTGTGGGTGGCATGGTCGTCCTGCCCGAACTGCACCTTGGCCAGCTCCAGGTACCAGTCACAGAACTCGTCCCAGGCGAAGTGGTAGATCGCCTCGCAGGCCCGGCTGAACTCGTAACCCTCCAGAGCCGAATCGGCTTCGGCGCGAACCTCTTCCAGCCGACCGAGGATCCAGCGGTCGGCGTCGGTGAGCTCCGAGGGTGCCGGCAGTGGGGCCAGCTCCGCACCGTTCATCAAGGCGAACTTCGTCGCGTTGAAGATCTTGGTGGCGAAGTTGCGCGACGCCCGGGCGTGATCCTCACCGATGGAAAGGTCCCCGCCTGGGCTCGCCCCGCGGGCCAGGGTGAAGCGCAGCGCGTCCGCACCGAATTTCTCCACCCAGTCCAGCGGGTCGATGCCGTTGCCCTTGGACTTGCTCATCTTGCGGCCGAACTCGTCGCGGATCAGCCCGTGCAGGAAGACGTTCTGGAACGGGACCTGGGGCCGACCGGTTTCCCCCTCGGGCACTGTGCCATCGCCGGACACGAAGGTGCCGAACATCATCATGCGCGCCACCCAGAAGAACAAGATGTCGTAACCGGTGACCAGAACACTTGTCGGATAGAACTTCTCGAGCTCGGGTGTGCGCTCGGGCCAGCCCATGGTGGAGAACGGCCACAGCGCCGAGGAGAACCAGGTGTCCAGCACGTCGGGATCCTGCTCCCAGCCCTCGGGCGGGGTCTCGTCAGGACCGAGGCACACCTGCTGCCCGTCGGGCCCGTGCCAGATCGGGATGCGGTGGCCCCACCACAGCTGCCGCGAAATGGTCCAGTCGTGCATGTTGTCCACCCAGGCGAACCAGCGCGGTTCCAGGCTGGCGGGGTGAATCACGGTGTCGCCGTTGCGCACCGCGTCACCGGCGGCCTTGGCCAACGATTCGACCTTGACCCACCACTGCAGGCTCAGCCGCGGCTCGATCGGTTCGCCGCTGCGCTCGGAGTGCCCGACGCTGTGCAGGTACGGGCGCTTCTCGGCCACGATGCGCCCCTCGGCCGCGAGCGCCTCGCGCACCGCGACGCGGGCCTCGAAGCGGTCCATCCCGTCGAACCGGGTCCCGGTGCCGGTGATGGCGCCGGCCTTGTCCAGGATCGACGGCATCGGCAAGTTGTGCCGCACCCCGATCTCGAAGTCGTTCGGGTCGTGGGCGGGGGTGACTTTGACTGCGCCGGTGCCGAACTCGGGGTCGACGTGGCCGTCGGCCACCACGATGATCTGCCGGTCCAGGAACGGGTGCGCCAACGTCTGGCCGACCAGGGCACGGTAGCGGTCGTCGTCGGGGTGCACCGCGATGGCGGTGTCCCCGAGCATCGTCTCCAGCCGGGTGGTGGCGACCACGAGGTGCGGCTCATCGTCCTTCATGGAGCCGTACCGGAACGACACCAGTTCACCCTCGACGTCCTCGTACTTGACCTCGAGGTCGCTGATGGCCGTCTGCAGTACCGGGGACCAGTTGACCAGCCGTTCGGCCTGATAGATCAGCCCAGCGTCGTAGAGCCGTTTGAAGATGGTGCGCACCGCGCGGGACAGACCCTCGTCCATGGTGAACCGGTCGCGGCTCCAGTCCACGCCGTCACCGAGGCGGCGCATCTGCCCGCCGATGGTGCCGCCGGATTCACGCTTCCAGTCCCACACCTTGTCGATGAACAGTTCGCGACCGAACTCCTCTTTGTTCTTCCCGTCGACCGCGAGCTGCTTCTCCACCACCGACTGGGTGGCGATACCGGCATGGTCCATCCCCGGCAGCCACAGCACCTCGTAGCCCTGCATGCGGCGGCGCCGGGTCAGCGCATCCATCAGGGTGTGGTCCAGCGCATGGCCCATGTGCAGGCTGCCGGTCACATTCGGCGGCGGCAGCACGATCGAATAGGCGGGCTTGTCACTCTTGGGATCGGCAGTGAAATAGCCGGCGTCGACCCAGCCCTGATACAGCTCGCTTTCTACCGCGCTCGGCTCCCAGGACTTGGGGAGGGCATCGGCACGGTCACGCGGGCTGTCGGTCACCCGTCGATTCTAGGGAAACCGCGCCGGGCTATTTCTTCCCACCCAACAGGCCACCCAAAATGTCCCCGATGACATTGCCCTGATTGCCGCCCTGGCCGCCGCCACCGAGCACGCTGCCCAGGATGCTGCCCAGCGGATTGTTACCACCGCCACCGGCGCCGCCGAGAATGCTGCCGAGCACATCGCCGAGCCCACCGCCGGACGGCGCGGACTGCGGCTGCGTGGGGGCGGAGTTGCCGGAGAACTGCTTGCCGATATAGGCCAGCACGATCGGCGCCAGGATCGGCAAAAGCTTCTTGATCAGGTCGCCGCTTCCGGCGCCGGTGCCGGCCAGCGCCGAGGCGACCGAGTTGCTGTCGTTGCCGCCGAAGATGTTGGCGACGATCTTGTCGCCCTCACCGGCGTCCACATCGTCGACCTTGACCCCGCCGTCGAGCAGACCACTGGCCGCCTGCGAGCCCACCGCGGCCTCCAGGTCGGTCGAGTCGATGTCATCGGCCTGGACGTTGGCCTGCAATCCACCCACCAAAGCCGGCACCAGCGTCCGGATGGCGCTGTTCACCTCGCCCTGGTCTGCCCCCAGTTTCGCCGCAATGTCCTGTACGGGAATTTGTGCGAAGAGTTCATCCAGACCGGCCATTTCCCACTCACCTCTGTCGATGTCAGGTACCCCTGAGAGGGACCCTAGCCCTTATCGATCATGGCCCACAGGCGTTCGGCGCGGCCCCGGTTCATACCGCCCGAATCAGTTGAGGCGAGCGGTCTCCAAAGTCACCCCTGCGGCGGGCAGCCGGGTCAGCAGCGCATCGCCCATGGCGGCGGCCGGGGTCAGCACCCCCCGCAGATCCGAGAGCTTGTCGCGGTCGAGCGCGAGCGCGAGCCCGCACTCGCCGAGCAGCACCGCGGTGGCCTTGTACCCGGGGTCGCCCTGTTGGGCGATGGTGGCCCGGTACCGTGCGCCGGTGGTGGTCGTGGTGTACGTCTCGGCGCGGTAATGCCCCTTCTCCCGGGTGCGCTCGCTGGGACCGGTGCCGGCCCTGGGCAGCACGCGCTCGAGCAGGCCGCTGGGAACCTTGTTGATGTAACGGGTGCCCAGCCCGAACATCCCCACGTTGACCGCGGTGTCCAGCGCGGCAGCCACCGGCGCGATGACCGAGGAGCCCATGCTCATCTGCTCGGAGTACCGGAACGTGCGCCCGTACGCCCAGTCCAGCAGGGCATTGCTGCGCCGCACGATTCGCGAGTTGGGTGCGGCCATCGCGAACGCACCGGTCCAGACGCCGTCGAGTTCGGGGGCGATCTCCCGGCCGCGCCGCCACGGATTGTCGGACTGGTGGCCCAGATCCGGCTCGGCCCCGCGGTCGGTGGTCAGCGTATAGGGGTCTGCGAGATCGCCGCGTGACTGCGGGTTCTCCGCGGCGGTCCGCATGAACTCGACCATCGAGGCAACGGTGCCGCCGGACACGCCTCCGGCGAACGAGCGCAGCACCAGGCTGGTCTCGGCGAGTTCGCCCGCGCCGTCCTTGCGCACCCGGTCGTGCAGCGCGTAGACGGTGATATCCGAAGGGACGGAATCGAATCCACAGGAATGCACGATGCGCGAACCGGTGTCGACGGCCTGCTTGTGGAACTGTTCGGCACTGTCCCGGATGAACAGCGTCTCACCGGTCAGATCGGCGTAGTCGGTGCCGGCCGCCACACACGCCTGCACCAGCGGCAGTCCGTACTTCGTGTACGGCCCGACGGTGGTGATGACCACCTGGGTGCGCGCCGCCATATCGGCCAGCGTGGACGGTTGCGCGGTGTCGGCCTCGATCAGCGGCCAGTCCTGCGCCTCGGCGCCCAGGGTGTCCCGGACATCGCGGACCTTGACCAGCGAGCGGCCGGCCAGCGCGATCCGGGCACCTTTCCCGGCCTCGGCCAGGTACTGCGCGGTGAGCTTGCCGGCGAACCCGGTGGCGCCGTACAGGACGATGTCGAATTCGCGCTGTGAGGAGGTCATGGGTCCCGAAGCTACCCGAGGACTTCCGGCGGGCCCACCTCCCGACCGAACAGATGGTTGCCCAGGAATGCGGTGACCACCTGGTACCAGATCTTGGCGTGCTGCGGGGCCCCGACCCAGTGCCCCTCCGACGGGTAATAGAGGAACTGGTGGGCACTGTTGCCGTCGTCGTCGGCGGGCAGACCGGACAGGCTCAGCAGCTCGTACCAGAGCCGCAGGCCCTCCCCGATGGGCACGCGGTAGTCCTTGTCACCGTGGATGACCAGCATCGGTGTGCGGATGTTCGCCACATGGTGGTGCGGGGAATTGCGCTGCGTCATCTCCTCGGTCATCTCGCGCACCCACCAGTAGGCGCCGTCGGTGGTGTGCCCGAACTGATCCAGTGCCCACAGGCTTGCATGGGTGACGATGGCATCGAAGCGGTCGGTGTGTCCGGCGATCCAATTGGCCATGTAGCCGCCGAAGGATCCGCCCATCGCCGCGGTGTGCGACTCGTCGACCCGGGGGTGCGCGCAGGCGGCGTCGGTGACCGCCATCAGATCGGTGTAGGGCGCCGCACCCCATGCTCCCCAGCCGCGTTGGATGAAGGCCTGGCCGTATCCGGTCGACAGCGCCGGGTCCGGCAGCAGCACGGCGTAACCCTGCGCTGCGAGCAGCCATGGGTTCCACCGCCAGTGCCAGGCGTTCCAACTGGCCAACGGTCCACCGTGAATCCAGAGGAGCAACGGCGCCGGATCGGGACCTTGTTCGCCGAGGCCGTCGGGCAGCACGAGCCAGGACCGGATCGTGGCGCCGTCCTGCGCGGTGGCCGTCACTTCTTCGACGTGCCCGGGCAGCTCGGGCAGCTGGACGCAGGGCAGCACCGTGACGGAACCGCCGGGGTCAATGCGCACCGGGTGCGGCGGGCTCAGATAGGAACTGCGCAAGGCGAATATCGCCCCGCCGGCGGCGGCCTGCACATCGCTGTAGGTGAAATCGTCGGCGGTCAGCCGGGTCACCGCGGCCGTGCCGGGATCGACGGCGAAGACCGGTCCGCGCCCGCCCTCGTCGGCGGTGACGATCAACTGTGCGCCGTCGGCGGACCAGGTCACCGATGTCGGCCAGCGGTCCCAGTCGCCGAGTTCCACCCACGCCTCGCCGAAGCTCATGCAGCACAAAGTGATCCGCGGCGCCCGGGTCGGCGTGGAGGTTGTCTCGCGGAGAAAGGCCAGCCGGCTTCCGTCCGGAGAGATGGCGGGCTCCCCCAGATCGGCGCCGGGATCCTCGGCGACCGTGGTGTGCCGGCCGGTGGCGGCATCGATACGCACGAGGTGCGAGCGCAGCGCCACCCCGGGTGCCGCGGCGTTCCATGCGGTGACCACGAAACTGCCGTCGGCGCTGACATCGAGTGCCGTATCGCGCAGGGCGCCGCCCGGTCCGGGAGTCAGGTCGCGCTGGCCGTCGGCGTCGAACAGGTGCGGCTGGCCGGGTCCCAGGTCGTGATCCCAGTGCCGCACCGGATATCCGGTGTGCAGGATCGCCGACACCTTGTTGTCCTTGCGCAGCGCGCGAAGCCGCTTGTCCTCGTCCAGATCCCTCGCCGCGGGCAGGACCGGTGCGGTGACGACGGTCCGCGCCGCGCGCTGCGCGGTGTGCACCGCGGCGACCCCGCCCGGCAGCGCGAGCTCCTGGACCGCCTCGCCGCCGGCCGCCGGCAATCGCCACAGTGCCGCCGGCGGCTCGTCCTCCCCGGCCCGTGGCCGGACCGCGACGAACAACAGGTCACCGCCGGCGGTGAAGACGGGTGCGGACTCTCCCTTGGCGCCGCGGGTCAGCCGTCTGGCGGGCTCGACGCCTTGTGGGTCCAATTCCCATAGGGCGGTGATGTATTCGGTGCTGTCGTGGTTCAGTTCGCTGATCGTGGTCACCACCCGGTCACCGCCCGGGGCGACGGCGAGCCCGGCCACCCTGGGCAACGCGAAATAGGCATCCAGGTCATGGAACGGTGTCATGACATCACCGTATCGCTGGACCCCTCTCCCGGGTTCTCTGTGGCCTACAGGACCTCGGTGACCCGACCGGTGGCGTCCGCACGCACCTGCTTGTCACTGCGCTCACCCTGCACGTTGATGAGGATCTGCAGCTCATCGCCGAAGGGCAGATTGCGCTTGACGACGACGGACTGCACATCGCCGTCGGCGATACCGCTGGCCCCGATCGCATTGCCGATCGCGGTCATGATCGCGGTGGCGGGCACGTCGGTCACCGCAAACAGGTTCTGCTGCAGCGCCTCGGTGTCGTCGTCGTAGTCGACGGGGCGCAGGTCGCCAACGTGGCCCGCGGTGTAGGTCCATTGGTTGAGCTCCGTGGGCGCGGCCGGGTCGATGGCCTGCACGGTGATCAACTGCTGGGTGATGACGATCTCGACCACATTCATCGGGCCGGCACCGACACGCTCGGAGATGGCGCCGAGCGCCGTGTCGATTCCCTCGACGGTCACCAGGTCGCCGGCGGCGATCTCGGTGAGTCCGTCGGCGTTGTCGCTCAGTTGCTCGACGCCGGTGGTCGCGGCGTCGGTGATGGCCCGGATGTCGTCGATCTTGGAGCATCCGGTCAGTACCGAGATCGAGAGTGCGGTGGCGGCCAGGCCGAGGCCCAGGCGGGTGAATGTCGTCATGGCACAGAGCGTGTTGGGTGGCCGACGCTACCGATCCCAACTTCGGAGTGCGTCGCACCTCTTCACGCGGAATTAACTCGCCTTGACCGCTCGGACACATTCGCGCAGTTAGTTTCAATCCGGTACACCGTCAGTACCTCAAGGCCACTGTCGTTAAACGCAGTGCCTCCCCCACCCCATCCCCCAGAAACGATCGGCGGAGGTCCTTTTGACACCTGAAGTGGAGGACGCCCTCTCGACGATGGCGGCCGTCAACAACGAGTTCTTCTACTGGATGTCCATCGCCTTGATGATGCTCATCCACGCAGGCTTCCTCGCCTACGAGGTCGGCGCGTCGAGGTCCAAGAACGTGCTCGCCACGGCGATGAAGAATCTGCTGGCCTTCGCCACCATCGTGGCATCGTTCTTCTTCGTCGGCTGGTTCCTGTACAACGCGATGCCCAGCGGTTTCATCGAGATGACCGACGCCGCAAGGGCTGCGCTCCCGTGGAGCGACAATATGGGCCCGAACGTCCAGGACCCGGCGAGCGGCATCTTCTGGGGGGCCTTCGCGCTGTTCGCCGCCACCACCGGTTCGATCATGTCCGGTGCTGTGCTGGAACGCATTCGGACCAGCGGCTTCCTGGTGCTCACCGTCATGGTGGGGTCGGTCACGTGGATCATCGGTGCAGCCTGGGGGTGGCACGGCGCCGGTTGGATGCTCACCAAGCTCGGATTCCACGATGTCGGTGCGGCCGGGTGCGTGCACATGATCGCCGGTTTCGCGACGCTGGGCATCCTGATCAACCTGGGGCCGCGCATCGGGCGTTTCCTGCCCGACGGCACTCCGGTGACCATCCGCCCGCACAACCTGCCGCTGACCATGGTCGGACTGATGATGATCTTCACCGGCTTCTTCGGCTTCCTGATGGGCTGTGTCATCTACGGTCCCAGCGGCTACGCCACCATCTACGGAAGCCCGACGACGTTGAGCGCCTTCGCCTTCAACACCCTGATGGGCCTGGCCGGCGGCATCATCGGCGCCTATGTCACATCGCGGGGCGAGCCGTTCTGGACCATCTCCGGTGGCCTCTGTGGCGTCATCGGCGTGGCATCCGGAATGGATCTGTACCACCCGGCGCTGGGCTTCCTCATCGCGCTGGGCGCCGGCGCTCTCGCGCCGTACCTCGGAAAGCTGTTGGAAAAGTTCAAGATCGACGATGTGGTCGGCGCGGTCTCCGTGCACGGCGGCATCGGCCTGTACTCGGTGCTGATGGCCGGCGTCTTCCTCTCGGGCTACCCGAACACCGACGGCAACCCGTCCGTCTCGTTCTGGGGCCAGGCGGTCGGCGCGGTAGTCTTCGCCGCACTCGGCTTCATCCCCGCCTATCTGGTCTCGCTGGGCCTGAAGAAGGTTGGCCTGCTGCGTATTCCGCCGGAGGTCGAGGAGCAGGGGCTGGATCTCAGCGAGGTTCCGGCCACGCCGTACCCGGAAGGTATCCCGATCACCGCGATGCGCACCAACGGTGCCGTGCTGGTGGTCACCGAGGAGGTCAAGTAAATGTTCAGTCCCATCGACAGCTACGACGACGCGGGCGTGGTCTTCACCTTCGGCGGATACTCGCTCGGCGTGTGGATCGTGTTCATCCTCGCGGTGTTGCTCTTCATCGGGTTCTTCGTCCGGATGATCCAGCACGAGAACGCCGCGTACCGGGCGATCATCGAGCACAAGCCGGTGGAGCCCGGCCCGGTGGCCGAAGGAGAACCGACGACCTACTGATCGAGCACACCGAAATCGCCCGGATCCTCGAGGATCCGGGCGATTTCTCGTACAGTCGGCCTGGCTGTCAGGCGGACCGCAGCCACTGGACCGCACGGTCGCGGTACCCGATGATGCCCTTGTAGTCGGCGATGTCCTCGGGCAGTTCGGCCAGCACCGCCGCCGCGCGCACCCGCCAGGCGTCGACGGCGGCGATATCGGCCAGCGGCAACATATAGGTGCGGATCAGGAAGCAGATCGACCCCGACTCCGGCAACCGGATCAGGTGCTGCACCTCGACCCGAAGATGCACCAGCCGACCGAACTCCTCGTCGGTGACGCCGTTGATCATCGTGCGGTCGGGCCCCCACTCGTGATACAGCTCGGTCGAGACGTCAAGGCGGCGACCGATGGTCAACGTCCAGTTGGTGCGCCGGTAGGTCTCACCGGGCTGCAACCGCATGAGGAAATCCCTGGCGCGGGTGATGACGCCGGTGGCCCGCAGCCGGGGCACCGGCCCGTGGATCTCCAGAAACGTCATGCCGACGTCGAACCCGAACGACCAGTCCGCGGCGAAGGTGACCACGCCGGCGTCACCGAACAGGTCACCGTCGCGTTGGTCGAGCAGGACGATGTCCTCCTGCACCTGGCCGGCGATATAGGCAAGCGGTTCGGCGGGCAGCGTGCTCTCATCGCCGAGGATGAAGTCCTGTTCGATGCCCAGTCTGTCGTTGCGCCAGCGCCACCCGGTGCCGTGTCGCTGCAGGGACATGCTGTCGGGGTAGCCGCTCGCGAGCTCGCGCATCAGGGTCAGCATGGCGTCCCAGCAGGCTGGGCGCATGTGTGGCAGCACCGCGCTGCGGGTGGGATCGGTCGCGAGAACGGCTGCCCGCTCGGCCAGTTCGTGTTCGTATTCGCTGTCGACATCGACCACCCGCTCACCCCAGCGCCCGACCGGGGTGGGGACCGCCGAGCCTGCGGGCTCGACATTGGTGCTGTAGCGGTAGGTGTCCGCGGCGAACGGGAAAGGAAAGGTACGAACGAGATCGGGTGTCGAGATCACAGTGCTACCTCCAGGGTTTCGTCGCCACCGCGCGACACGCAGGCCATCAGCGCGTCGCCGGCCTCCTTCTCGGCGTCGGTCAGGTACAGATCGCGGTGGGTGATCGTTCCGGCCGAGACCGGGAGTCGGCATTCTCCGCACACCCCCCGGCGGCACAAATTGGGCACCTCGAAGCCACGGCGCTCCAAGTCCTCCAGCAGCGAGACACCGGCGTCGACGACGAACTCCTCACCGGTGGAGGTGACCCGGGCCGCGAACGGCTCACCCGGATCGAGCGCGTCGGATCCGAAGTGTTCCAGGTGAATCCGGCTGGCCGGCCATCCCAGATCCGCGGCCGCACCGGTGACGTACTCGATGAACGAGGCCGGTCCGCACACATAGAGGTGGGTGCCGAAGGGTTGGTCGGCCAGCGCGGCCAGCAGCTCGTCGGTGAAGGCCGCACGCGCAGTATGCATCGACGCGTGCTCGCCGAGTCCTGCGACGACGTCAGCGTAGGCCGCCCGGCCCTCCCGGTGGATGTAGAGCACCCGGACGTCCCGTCCCCACAGCTGCGCGCTGCGCAGGTGCGACACCATCGGGGTGATGCCGATGCCCGCGGCGACGAGCAGGTGCCGGCGCGCCCGCAGCACCGGAGCGAACGCGCTGCGCGGCAGTCCGGCGGCGACGGTGTCGCCCAGCGCCAGCTCGTCGTGGATCCACCGCGAGCCCCCGGCGCCCTCGTCACAGCGCAGCACCGAGATCACATACGCGGTAGGCGAATTACCATCGCCGGTCAGTGAATAGGCGTTGGCACTGCCACCGCAGTCCACGACGATGTGGCTGCCGGGCGTGAACGACGGCAGGGCCGCCCCGTCGGGGTAGGCCAGGGTGAGGGTCCGAATGCCGCCGATCGTGTCATCGACCGCGGTGACGACGAGTTTGAGAGTGTTCACGAGACGGCCCCGGCCGGCTCTTCGGCATCGACCATGAAGCCCAGATATGTTCCGCCGCGACGCGAAACATGGTAATAAACCAGGAGTTTCCGCTCGCACGATCCGCACGGCAGCACTTCGTCCAGCTGGACCCGCGCCCGGGTGACGGCCCCGCAGTGCACACAGTGCACCGCGCGTGAATCGACCTCGGTGGACGCCACCGTCATCTCGTCGTCGGCGACACCGAGGCCCGTCGCGGCGCCGCGCAGGTGCAGGCAGGCGTCGGCGGGGCCGGCCATCATCAACCGCCAGCCCACCCGGGCATCGGCCAGGTCGGCCGTCAGCACCTCGATCGCCTGCCCGGCGTCGACCTGGTGCAGGCGTACCGCCGATTCACCACCGGCCGAGTCGATCTGGGCTACCCAGTCCCGTGCGACATCGGCGCCGCCCGGCCCGAACGCGATGATGGTCCACGCACGCCCGGACAGATCAGCATCGGGTCGGGTGGGGGTCAGTGCCCATCCGGGCACACTTGTCAGCTCGAGGTCCGGTCGCATGAGCCCTTTCCCGTGGACACCAGTGGTTGACGACGTTGCCCTTCAGGAAACCAAAGCTGCGTTTCGGTGATGTGACCTCGCTGTCTCGTCTGGTTGACGCGGCGCCCGATATGGTCGGCGGCATGTCCGAGCGCATCATGGTCGTCGGCGCAGGTATTGCCGGACTGGCCACCGCCGTCGCCCTGCGCCGGGTGGGCCATGACGTGACCGTGATCGAACAGCGCACGGATACCGCCACCGGTGCCGGCATCAGCATTTGGCCCAATGCCCTGGCCGCCCTGGACGTGCTGGGCCTGGGTGAGCAGGTGCGTGCCGCCGGCGGCAGGGTCAGCGCCGGTGCGGTGCGCTGGCGTGACGGCCGCTGGCTGCGCAGGCCGGCCGCCGACCGGATCGTGCGGGCCCTGGGCGAACCGCTGGTCATCATCCACCGCGGCACGCTCACCGAAATCCTGGCCGGCGCCCTGCCCGCGGGTACGGTGACGCACGGCGTGGCAGCCACCGCCGTCGAGGTGTCCCGCACCGGAGCCCGAATCACCGTGTCGGACGGGACCGTTGCCACCGTGGACGCCGTGGTGGGCGCAGATGGGGTCGACTCGCCGGTGGCACGCCACCTCAACGGCGATCTTCCCCGGCGGTACGCGGGGTACACGGCCTGGCGCGGAATCGCCTCGTACGCACTGGATCCCGATCTCGCCGGAGAGACCATGGGACCGGGCCTCGAGGTGGGTCACGTGCCGATGGGCCCCACGCACACCTACTGGTTCGCGACCCAGCGGGTGCCGCAGGGGCAGATGGCGGCGGGCGGAGAGCACGCACATCTGCAGCGTGTCTTCGGCGACTGGCCGGAACCGATTCCCGGCCTGCTGGCGTCCACCGACCCGGCGGCGGTGCTTCGCAACGACCTCTACGATCGCGCTCCCGCTGCCACGTGGGCGCGTGACAGGGCGGTGATCGTCGGTGATGCCGCGCATCCGATGCGTCCGCACCTGGGCCAGGGCGGCTGCCAGGGCCTGGAGGATGCCGCGATTCTGGCGGCGCTGACCGTCGGCGGGGAGACCGATCTGTCGAGCGCATTCGCGCGTTTCGCCGATTTCCGCAGGCGTCGGGTGCGCGCGCTGGTCCTCGAGTCACGGACCGTAGGCCGCGTCGTGAACATGCGACCGGCCGTACTCAGTGGGCTGGCCAGCCGGGCCACGGCTCTGATCCCGGAGGCGGTACTGGCCCGGCACCTGGCCTCGATCGCCGGGCGCTCGGCCTTCGTATTACCCGGCGACTGATATCAGCGCGGCTGGAAGGCCGCGGCGGCGGTCTCCACCATCTTGCACATCTTGCGGAAGTCGAAAAGCCCCAGCACGGCGCCACCGCGGATGGCCTGGCAGCCGACGGCGGCCGGAGCGGGAGTCTTGATTCCGGGGGTGCTGAAGACCGCCGGGGTGGCACCACGCGGCCCGCACTTGGGCCAGGCGCCGAGCCCCTGGGTCCGCAGCACGTTCTCGGCGACGCGGATCTGCTCGGTCCGCGAAGCCCCGGCCGGCGAGCCGACGCCACCGTTGGCGTTCCAGGTGGCCGGCTTGAACTGCAGACCGCCATAGTGGCCGTTGCCGGTGTTGATGCCCCAGTTGCCACCCGACTCGCACTGCGCGATGGCGTCCCAGTTGACGCTGTCGGCGGCGGCGGTGGCCGACATGGCCATCGGAGCCACCGAGAGCGCGCCGGTTGCGGCGGCCACCCACAGGCTCTTCGTCAGGATGTTCTTGAGGGCAATTCGGATGTTCTTCATTTGCGGTCCTTCCCCGACCGGTGACACGAGGGCCGCGAACCAGGAGTGAAGCGTTCTTGCGACGCGGTTATCTGGTGTTTCGGGTGACCGACATCACCCGTTACGGAGGGGACGGAAGTTTTAGCAGTTTCTTATGAGACAGGGGGATATCAGCGGTGTCTATGAGAAAACAATGGCGCCGGGCGTAAAGCCCGGCGCCATTGTGATTCGTCTGATATCGGGTTATCCCCGGCCACCGCAGGACGGCCAGGCACCGATGCCCTGGCTCTGCAGCACGTTCTCCGCGACGCGGATCTGCTCTTCGCGGCTGGCGGCGTGCGGCGCACCCGCGCCACCGTTGGAATGCCACGTGCCCATGGTGAACTGCAGGCCACCGTAGTAGCCGTTACCCGTGTTGATGGCCCAGTTGCCGCCCGACTCGCAGGCTGCAACGGCATCCCAGTTCACGGAGTCCGCATGTGCGGTACCTGTGGCCATAGCCATCGGGGCAACAGCGATCGCCCCGGCAAAAGTGGCCATACCGAACGTTTTGCGGATGTTCTTCAACGTCAATCCTCTCGCCAAGCGCGCGCCAAAGACGCCCGCGCGAACGCGGACGGAATGCCTGAATACACAGGCGGGGAATTTGGGGCGTGCCATCTCGGTCAGGCACGACAGTGGGAGACATAGGACGTCTCACCGGATGACACACCCGGTTGCCCGACAGGCATCTCATCCCGTCGTCGGCCCACTCACACGCAGGTTCTTGATTATGTAATTATTTGCTCCGGCTCTGGAGTTGAATTGAACGTACAAAAATCGCGCGGCGAAGTCACTTCGATGGAGAACGTGTCGCTTTCAGATCACAGGATGATCACGGCCGGGCATTCGCCCAGACAGCGCAGGTCAACACGGAATTCCATGGCGAAACCTGAATTGCAGGTCGAGACCTGTCTCGTGAGGCAGATCACAAGGTTTTTGTGAGCTGCGCCACCGGCGTCGCTTACCTACCGTGTGCAGATCGCAGGATTCCCCGAAAACGCCGCTCTTACACACCCGAAAAAGCTGCAGCGTCGCGATCTGTTCGCTGACCTACCAACCTACGCCCAGATTCAGCCGATCGGCCACTTCTGTTGCGGATGAACACCTTTGGATCGTCCGAAGTTAGATAGCGCAACTACATAGCAGCACAGCAATATTCGCGTTGATTTGACCAAAACAGTTGCACCGCAGGTTTTTTCGCCCCAGATAGGTGTGCAGCTGCACAGGTCGCCGACTCCCCACGAGGCACCACCCCGAGGCGCGGTGCAAGCGGGCCGACAACCACGGCCTGCACACTTCGCATTAGGGCGCCATGATGGCGACAACAGGCGAATCAGGCTGGTGCGCAGGACATTGACAGTCCGCGCCCCGGTGGTTCAAATCAACAGTGCGCCAGTGCATCTCGGGTAATCGGACCAGTTCCATACCGGTGGCGCAGCCGATTCCGGCGTACGAGATATCTCATTCACGCGTTCGTTATTCGAACGTTATTGGAGCCGATAAACTCGGTTGAAGATAAATACGGCGAAATTCGCGTACGAATGTCAAATTTGCTGGATCAGTCGCCACAGCTGTGTACGCAATCAGCCCAGATCCTGCGGCGTGTTGACGTTGGTCAACTCGAGCCGTTGCTCCATGACGATGCGCTGGGTGTCGCCGTCGTCGACCAGGGCGCGCATGCTGCGCTCGCCGGCCGCCACCAACTCGTCCGCCCGTACCGACAGCGCAGTGCGATACAGGCCGGCCAGGTAGTGGTCCCGCCCGTCCCAGGGCAGCACCACATCGGCCGCGGTCGATGCGGCGGCGACGGCCAGTTCATCGATGATGCGGGCGTTGAGGTGGGGCATGTCGACCGCGCAGACGAATGCCCATTCCCGGCCCGCGTCCGCAGCGGCCCTCAGCCCGCGAGCCGTCGCCAACAGCGGGCCGACGCCGCGGACCTCGTCGCGCAGGATCTGGGCAGACAATTCGGGAAGCGCCTGGCCGGGCGCCGCGACGACAAACACCGGACCGCAGCGGGTGCCGACGGTGGTCACCACCCGTTCCACGAGTGTCTGACCCCGGATCACGAGGGTGGCCTTGTCCCGCCCCATGCGGCGCGAAGCGCCCCCGGCCAGCACGATCCCAGCCAGGGCCGTACCGGTGGCGGGCCCCTGGGGTGCGGTCACCCCGCTGACGTTAGTCGACCGACCAGGTGTCCTTGCCGCGAAGCAGCGATTGCAGTGCGGCCGTGTCGTGCGCCTTGGCCTCACGTGCGGTGCTGATCTGCTGGCGCGCCGCGTCGTCGTAGGTCGGCTTGCTCACCTGGCGGAAGATGCCCATCACCATGTGGTCCAGGTTCTGCTCGGACAGCCGCGACAGGGCGAAGGCGTACGCCGGGTCGTCGATCGTCGCGTCGTGCACCACGATCTGATCGGCGGGCACATCGGCGGTCTTCGCGACCTCCAGGCCGAACCCGGACTTGACCACCGCATACTCACCGTCGGCACCGAAGGTGATCGGCTCGCCGTGGGAGACGTTGATCAGCCGGTCCTCGGCGCCTTCCTTGCGCAGCGCGTCGAACGATCCGTCGTTGAAGATCGGGCAGTCCTGCATGATCTCGACGAGTGCGGCACCACGGTGGGCTGCCGCGCCGCGCAGCACCTCGGTCAGGCCCTTACGGTCGGAGTCCAGCGCACGCCCGACGAAGGTGGCCTCGGCGCCCAGCGCCAGCGACACCGGGTTGAACGGGTAGTCCACCGAGCCCATCGGCGTGGACTTGGTGACCTTGCCGACCTCGGAGGTCGGCGAGTACTGACCCTTGGTCAGGCCGTAGATCCGGTTGTTGAACAACAGGATCGTGATGTTGATGTTGCGTCGCAGCGCATGGATGAGGTGGTTACCGCCGATGGACAGCGAGTCACCGTCACCGGTGACCACCCACACCGACAGGTCCTCGCGAGCCAGCGCCAGACCGGTGGCGATGGTCGGCGCGCGACCGTGGATCGAGTGGAAACCGTAGGTCTCCAGGTAGTACGGGAATCGGCTGGAGCAGCCGATACCGCTGACGAACGCGATGTTCTCCCGACGCAGGCCGAGCTCGGGCAGGAAGTTGCGGATCGTGTTGAGGATGACGTAGTCACCGCAACCCGGGCACCAGCGCACCTCCTGGTCGCTGGTGAAGTCCTTGCCCTTCTGCGGCTGGTCCGTCGTCGGTACCAGCGCAGTCTTGCTGAGGGCTTCGGTCAGGCCCAGGTCAGAGCCGATCAGGTCCGTCATGCGCTCGCTCCCACAGATTCCACGGTGGCCGCGGCCAACCGGGCGAATTTGGCCTTGTCAGTTTCCTTTTCGCGCAGCGTTCCGTCCAGCGCCGCGGCGATGATGCCCTCGACCTCGTCGGCCAGGAACGCCATGCCCTCGACCTTGGTGACCGACTGCACGTCGACCAGGTACTTGCCGCGCAGCAGCAGCGCGAGCTGGCCGAGGTTCATCTCCGGCACGACGACCTTCTGGTACCTGTTCAGCACCTCTTCGAGGTTGGCCGGGAACGGGTTCAGGTAGCGCAGCTGAGCGTGCGCGACCTTGATACCGCTGCGGCGGGCGCGCCGGCAGGCCTCGCCGATGGGCCCGTAGGAACTGCCCCAGCCCAGCAGCAGCAGTTCGGCGTCCCCATCCGGGTCATCGACCTGCAGATCGGGCACCGTGATGCCGTCGATCTTGAGTTGCCGCAACCGGACCATCAGGTCGTGGTTCTTGGGCTCATAGGAGATGTTGCCCGAACCGTTGGCCGATTCGAGGCCACCGATGCGGTGTTCCAGACCCGGCGTGCCGGGGATGGCGAACTGGCGGGCCAGCGTCTCCGGGTCACGCGCATAGGGCTCGAACGGCTCGCCGGACTTGGCGAACGTGTGCTCGATGGGCGGATAGGCGGTGATGTCCGGGATGCGCCACGGCTCCGAGCCATTGGCGATCGCGCCGTCGGACAGGATGATCACCGGTGTGTGATAGCCGATCGCGATGCGTATCGCCTCGACGGCGATATCGAAGCAGTCCGACGGCGAGCAGGGCGCCAGCACCGCAACCGGCGATTCGCCGTTGCGGCCGTAGAGCGCCTGCAGCAGGTCGGCCTGCTCGGTCTTGGTCGGCAGGCCGGTGGACGGGCCGCCGCGCTGCACGTCGATGACGAGCAGCGGCAGTTCGGTCATCACCGCGAGTCCGATCGCCTCGGACTTCAGCGATACACCCGGACCTGAGGTACTGGTGACGCCGAGGGCGCCGCCGTAAGAGGCGCCGATGGCCGCACCGATTCCGGCGATCTCGTCCTCGGCCTGGAAGGTGAGTACGTTGAAATGCTTGTACTTGGACAGCTCGTGCAGGATGTCGGAGGCCGGGGTGATGGGGTAGGTGCCCAGCACCACCTGGATATCGCCCAGTTGACCGGCCGCCACGATGCCGTAGGCCAGCGCGGTGTTGCCCGAGATCTGGCGATAGTCACCGGACTTCAGCTTGGCCGGGGCCACCTCGTAGGTGACGGCGAAGGCCTCGGTGGTCTCGCCGTAGTTCCAGCCTGCCTTCAGCGCCAGCACGTTGGCCTCGGCGATTTCGGGCTTGCGGGCGAATTTGTCCCGGATGAAGGCCTCGCTGGCCTCGAGCTCGCGACCGTACATCCACGACAGCAGGCCGAGGGCGAACATGTTCTTGGCGCGCTGGCCGTCCTTCTTGGTCGCACCGATGGCCTCGACGGCACCCAGCGTCAGTGTCGTCATCGCCACCGACTGCACGACATAGTCAGAGAGCTCTTCGTTCTCCAGCGGGTTGGCGTCATAGCCGACCTTGGCCAGGTTGCGCTTGGTGAACTCGTCGGAGTTCGCGATGATCAGGCCGCCGCGGGGTAGGTCTCCCACATTGGCCTTCAATGCGGCAGGATTCATCGCGACGAGAACATCGGGACGGTCGCCGGCGGTCAGGATGTCGTAGTCCGCGATCTGGATCTGGAAGGACGACACACCCGGCAGAGTGCCCTGTGGTGCGCGGATCTCAGCGGGGTAATTGGGCTGCGTCGCAAGGTCATTGCCGAAGAGTGCGGCCTCGGACGTGAACCGGTCACCGGTGAGCTGCATGCCGTCACCGGAGTCACCGGCGAAGCGGATGACCACCTTTTCCAGCTTCTGCCGGGGCGTCCCCGTGTTGCCGTTCTGACCCACGACTTCCTGCCTTTCACACCCGCACGAATCGCGCTCAAGTCGCGGGGCGTTTGCGTCAAAAACTTTTGGTGTCACTGCCGGTAACCAGTATGGCACTTCTCTTAGGGTGACCAATGCCGGGCGAGCCGGCGACACGCGGGTTTCGTCGAGAAGAACTGCCTGTTCAGCGCAGTGAAGCAAGACGAGTTCCCGGCGCGATGTGGTCTTCATCACTTTTGGAGAATGTCATTCTCTAAGGAACTGGTTACCGTGCAGTAGCACTCTGCCGGTCAAACTTGACGGGTGTCAAGTGGATCGTTTCAACCAGGGCCTACGCCGGCGCCGAGCGCACCTGCACGCGCTTCTGCAATTCGCGGGCCACCAGCTCGCTGGCGATCTCGACGGCGCGGCGCGGATCGGCCCCGGCCGCCCGGTGGGCGACGTAACAGGCGGTGAACATGTCGCCGGCACCGGTCGTCTGCACATCCATCACGCGCCACGCCGCGGGTACCCGCACCACGGTGCCGTCCTTATAGATGTCGCAGCCCTCGGAGCCGTAGGTCACCAGGATCTCGGGCACCCCGAGCGCCTGGGCCGTCGCGAGGTCGAAGGCGCCGTCGGCGACGATGACGGCCTCGTCCTCGGCGAGCTTGAGCACATCGAGGTGGCGCAGCAGCTCCGGGGAGAAATGCCGGTCCAGTTTCAGCGGGCCGACGTTGTCGGCGCGCACCAGGCCCTGGCCGTCATAGGCGATCCGATGGCCGCGGGCCGCCAGATGAGCGAGGGTGTCGGCGGGAAAGTCGGTACGCAGCAGCGGGGCCAGATGGATCCAGGTGGTGCGGGGATCGTCGGTGTCCACATCGCGCGGCGTCCACACCGGGCCGATCGCCTGGACGCCCATGTGCCGGTGATCGGTGTCGTCATAGTCCAGGCTGAATCCACTGGTCCGGTCCGACGGCAGTAGGCGCACCAGAGAGCCGAACCGCTCCAGCACCGGGTCGAAGAGCTCGTGATGCTTCTCCTCGCCCATCGCCACGATGTGGGCGGTGCCCGGCGCGGCCTCCAGCGCCACCCCGGCGAACGAAGCGCACCCACCTGGGCTCGGCGGAGCCCCATTGATGACGTCGATGGCCAGGTTCCCCAGCACTGTCACGCCCGGGACGAGCTCTGGCGCCATCAATCGATTCCCCTGCTTGTGGTTTGTCCTGTCGTCGGCACATGTTGACGTGGCCGTGCGCGGAAATGGTAGTCCGCGTCGCACCCTTTCAGCGATTCCGCAGTGTCGGCAACCGTGTGCCGATCATCACCCCGGCAGGTTGTACGGGGTGACGACCTGGATCGGAGTGGGCCGTACCGGCTCCTCGGGCAGGGCCCGGTGCTGCGCGAAGATGACCCGGATGGCCAGGCGCGCGTCGGCTCGCAGATCGTTGTGTAGCACCACCGAGAGCCTGCCCTGCCGGAGCAGCCTGCGGTTGTCGACATCAAGATCGTGGGCGACAAAGACCCGGCAGCGCCGATTCAGCGTGTCGAATGCCCCGACGGTCGCGTCGTTGCCACCGCCGGGCGAGTACACCGCCTCGATCCCGGGATGACGTTTCAGCGCGTCGAGGACCAGCCGTTCGTTGGTGGCGTCGATACCGTCGCTGTCGCTCACCTCCACGATCTCGCGTCCGGTGCCGCGCAGCCCGGACCGGAATCCCACCTCACGCTCGCCCTCGCCGCGGAATACCGTGCGACTCAACGTGATCAGCACGCCGGATGGCGCCTCACCGAGCCATTGATCCACCAGGAACGCCGCTGTCAGGCCGGCACCGTGATTGTCGATGCCCACATAGGCGCAGCGATCACTGTTGGCCACGTCGGTGGAGTAGGTGACCACCGGCACGCCGGCGGCGACGACCCGATCCACGGCCTCGGCGACCTCGGGTTCGTCCTGGGCCTTGAGGATGACGCCGTGGCTGCCTTTGATGCGGGCCAGCACATCCGCGGTCTGCGCTGCCGAGCCCGACTCCCACAGATGGAACCGGGCCCTCGGCACGGCCGGGGCAAAAGCGGGCAGTTCGGCCTCGATCGCCGCCCGGAAAGCGTCGGAGAACCGCTGCGGGGTCTGCATCACCACATCGATGAGGTAGCGACGACCGTTGAGCCGCAACTGCGCTCGCTGCTTGTCCAGGTCGGCGATGGCCTGCATCACCTCGGCCCTGGTGTTCTCGCGCACCCCGGGCCGGTTGTTGAGGACCCGGTCGACCGTCGCCTCGCTCAGGCCGGACTGCTGAGCGATCTCGCGAACCTTGTAGCGGTGCATCCCGCCTCCCGCGGTGAGGTGTTTTTGACGGTTTTTTGCTGTTGATTGCGGTCGGTATCACAGCAAGACTAACTGCCATGCCCGCTTCACTCACCACTTCCGGTTGGATCACCGAGTCCGCCTGCGACCTCGCGGATTTCCGCCATCAGGTACTGCGCGATACCGACCTGGCCGACTACCCGCACGCCGTCGACGTACGGCGCAACGTCCTGGTGTACTCGGCCGCCGGTATCGCCGATGCCGATCGCCGGGCACTGCAGTCCGAGGTGATCCGCGCGCTCACCGACGGCCCCGGCGTCGTGGTTTTCGAGGGCGCCTTCGACGATGGGGTCACCGACCGCGCGTCCGCGGCGTTCGACGAGATCATCGCCGCCCAGCGTGCCCTGGGCGGGGTGGCCGGAGACCACTTCGGCAAGGCCGGCGCCAACGACCGGGTCTGGAACGCCGCGCAGAAGCTCGCCCTGCACGCGCCCGAGGTGTACGCCGAGTATTACGCCGCGGACACCCTGGCGCTGGTGTCGCAGGCCTGGCTGGGCCCGCGCTACCAGGTCACCTCACAGGTGAATGTCGTCAATCCCGGTGGCGCCGCGCAGGTTCCGCATCGGGATTACCACCTCGGTTTCGTCGATGTCGACCAGTTGACGCACTATCCGGCGCACCTGCACCGGATGTCCGCGGCACTGACGCTGCAGGGCGCGGTCGCGCATTGCGATATGCCGCTGGAGAGCGGGCCGACGATGCTGCTGCCGTACTCGCAGCAGTTCGAAGCCGGCTACGTCGCCTTCTACCGGCCCGAGTTCATCGAGTTCTTCGCCGAGCACCACGTCCAGGTGCCACTACGCAAGGGAGACGCGGTGTTCTTCAATCCGGCGCTGTATCACGGTGCGGGAGAGAATACTTCGGCCGATATCAGCCGGATGGCCAATCTGCTGCAGATCTCGTCACCGTTTGGCCGGGCGATGGAATCGCTGGACCGGACGGCCATGGTCAAGGCCGTCTACCCGGCACTGCTGCGGATGCAGCGGGCCGGCCGCCCTGCCGCCGACCTGGTCAACACCGTCAATGCCACCGCCGAGGGCTACGCCTTCCCCACCAACCTGGACAGCGATCAACCGATCGGCAGCCTCGCCCCGCCCAGCCAGGTCGACACCGTGCTGGCCGCCCTGGCCGACGGACTCGAACTCGACGGACTCATTGCAGTAATGGACGCACAAGACGAACGGAGAACCCCATGACCACCATCGGCGTGATCGGACTGGGCCGCATCGGCGCATTCCACACCGAAACCCTCACCGGGCTGCCCGGAATCGACGGGTTGGTGATCACCGATGAACGCGCCGACGTGACAGCGTCGGTCGCCGCCAAGCACGGCGCCAGGGCCGTCGGCTCCGTCGAGGAACTGCTGGCCTCGGGCGTCGACGGCGTCGTGGTGGCCGCGGCCACTCCGGCGCACGCCGACCTCACCCTGGCCTCCGTGGAGCGCGGCATCCCCACGTTCTGCGAGAAGCCGATCGCCTCCACCGCCGCCGAGAGCGCCCGGGTCGCCGAAATCATCAGCCGCTCCGGCGTGCCGGTGCAGGTCGGTTACCAGCGCCGCTTCGACGCCGCCTTCGCCGCGGCCAAGGATGCGGTCGACGCAGGCACCTTGGGCATCCTGCACACCGTGCGGAGCACCACGATGGATCCCGCTCCCCCGCCGATGGACTACATCAAGGGCTCCGGCGGGATCTTCCGGGATTGCGCGGTCCACGATTTCGACATCATCCGCTGGATCACCGGTCAGAACGCCGTCGAGGTGTACGCCACCGGCACGGTGCAGGGTGACCCGCTCTTCGCCGAGTACGGCGACGTCGACTCGGCTGCGGTGGTGGTGCGTTTCGACGGTGGCGCACTCGGTGTGGTCTCCAACGCCCGCTACAACGCCCGTGGTTACGACTGCCGCCTCGAAGTGCACGGTTTTCAGGACAGCGTCGCCGCCGGCTGGGATCAGGGTGTGCCACTGCTGAACACGGACCCGCGCAACGATTTCCCGTCGGGCCCGGCACACAATTTCTTCATGGACCGCTTCACCGAGGCGTTCCGCACGGAACTGGCCGGCTTCGTCGAGGTCGCCAAGGGCGGACCGGTCCGCGGCGCGACCGTGGCCGACGCCGTCGAGGTGGCCTGGCTGGCCGAAGCCGCCACCGAATCCCTGCGCCGGGGCGCCCCGGTGACCATCGCGGAGGTACGCAACGCATGAGCACGACCATCAAAATCGCTGGGGCACCGATCTCTTGGGGCGTGTGTGAAGTCCCCGGCTGGGGCTTCCAGCTCGAACCCGAACGTGTCCTCACCGAGATGCGCGGTGTCGGGCTGACCGCCACCGAACTCGGACCGGAGGGCTTCCTGCCCACCGACACCGACGAGCTGAAGTCCGTGCTGACGCAGCACGAACTGGCCTGCGTGGGCGGATTCGTCCCGGTGGTGTTGCACAAGGCCGACCACGATCCGGCCGATGACCTTGCCGGACCGCTCGATTCGCTGGTGGCCGCGGGCGCCGGCGTGGTGGTGCTGGCCGCCGCCACCGGTGCCGACGGGTACGACTCGCGTCCGGTGCTCGACGAGTCGCAGTGGTCCACCCTGCTGGCCAACCTGGACCGGCTGGCCGGGATCGTCGCCGACCGGGGCCTGCTCGCCGTCCTGCACCCGCATGTGGGCACCACCGTGGAAACCCGCGCCGAGGTGGACAGGGTGCTCGCCGGATCCTCGATTCCGCTGTGCCTGGACACCGGCCACCTGCTCATCGGTGGCACCGACCCGCTGGAACTGGCCAAGGCGGTACCGCAGCGCATCGCCCACACCCACCTCAAGGATGTGGACGCCGCGCTGGCCGCCAAGGTGCAGTCCGGCGAGCTGAGCTACACCGACGCCGTGAAGGCCGGGATGTACACGCCGCTCGGGACCGGTGACGTCGACATTGCCGGCATCGTCTCGGTGCTGCGGGACAACGGCTTCGACGGCTGGTTCGTGATGGAACAGGACACCATCCTGGACGGTGCGCCCGACGGTGACGGGCCGCTGGCCGATGTGCGTGCCAGCGTCGCGTACCTGAACAGCGTCACGGCGTGACGCAGACCGGACTGCGCATCGGGGTGCTCGGCGCGTCCCGCATCGCGGAGGTCGCGATCGTCGGTCCCGCGGCCGAACTCGGTCACCGCCTGGTGGCCGTGGCGGCGCGCGACCGCGGTCGCGCAGAGTCCTTCGCCGGCAAGTACGGCGTCGAGCGCGTCCTGGATTCCTACCAGGACGTGATCGACGATCCCGCGGCCGACGTGATCTACAACCCGCTGGCCAATGCGTTGCACGCGCCGTGGAATCTTGCCGCCATCGCGGCGGGCAAGCCGGTGCTGAGCGAAAAGCCTTTCGCCCGTGATCAGTCCGAGGCGGTCCGGGTGGCCGATGCCGCCCGCGCGGCCGGTGTCACCGTGCTGGAGGGGTTTCACTACTTCTTCCACCCGGTGACCCGGCGGGCGTTCCAGTTGGCGGTCGACGGTGAGCTGGGTGAGATCCGCCGGGTCGAAGCCCGGATGACGATGCCCGCGCCCAGCGACGATGACCCGCGCTGGTCGCTGGATCTGGCCGGCGGCGCTCTGATGGACCTGGGCTGTTACGGCCTGCACATCATGCGGACCCTGGGCCGTCTGTGCCTCGGCGGTCCGGTCGTCACGGGATCGCGCGCCGACCTGCGCTCCCCCGGTGTCGACGCGCGCTGCGATGTCGAGCTCGCTTTCCCCAGCGGGGCAACCGGGCTGTCCACCAACTCGATGGTGGCACCGGACTATTCGTTCACACTGAAGATCACCGGCAGCGCGGGTGAGGCCTTTGTGCACGATTTCATCCACCCGGCCCAGGACGACAGGCTGACCCTGAGCACCGCCGCCGGCACCACCGTCGAGCATCACGGCACCCGACCCTCCTACAGCTATCAGCTGGAGGCCTTCGCCGCGCATGTGCTGGGCGGCGCGCCGCTGCCGTTCGGGGCCGACGACGCCGTGGCCAATATGGCCCTGGTGGACGCGGCCTACCGGGCGGCCGGGCTCGAACCGAGGTAACCCGACGGACGCAGGCCCCTGGGGAAAACCCGGGGCCTGCGCCGTCAGCCGTCACACGTCCGGGATGAGCTACCCCCGTGACGACATCCGCTTTGCCGTCCGGGAACCGGCGGCGCTGCGTGCGCCGGCCTTGGCACCCTTGGCGCCGCGTACCGCTCCGGTGACCTTTGCGCTGTCGACCTCGGAGTCGCCCGCCTCGACCGCACCCGGAACCGCCGTGTCGGTCTCGTCGACCTCCGCTTCGCCGTCGGTGGACTCATCGCCGTTCGACTCGGCGGCAGCATCGGTAGCCGGTTGCGTCACGACCGCGGTGGGCTCGGTCGCGCCGACTTCGTCCGGAATATCGGTGTCCGCGGTGACAGTCTCCGGGGCCGGGACCGCCTCGGGCGACTCCGCGCCCGACTCCCCCTCGGGCACGGCCGCAGCTGCGGGAGACGTCTCCGAGGCGTTCGCCGCCTCTTCGACTTCTGCTGCCGCCGCGGGTGTTTCGACACCGGGAAGGGTCAGCGTGACGACCTTCGCGCCCGCGGCGAGCGGCGTCGACACCGCGTCGGCGACATCAGCGGTAGCCGCGGCGGCAGGGGCGGCCGGCGTGGCACCCAGTGCGGTGGCGACGGCACGAGGGATGGTCACCAGCAGCGTCTGGAGCAGGCCGCCGCCGAACGCGTCGTCACTGAAGGTCAGCAGGCCCGGATGGAAGCCACCCTGCGCGTCGGTGTAGCCGTTGAGGACAGCACCCGTCAGCTGGGCGGGAATGTTGATCGCGGCCGTGAGCGCATCGACCAGGCGCCCACTGCCCAGGGCCCCGACGACATCCTGCAGTGACCCACCGAGCGCATCGACGGCCCCCACGACCGGACCCAGCGCACTCGAGAGCAGCGGCAGCGCCGTGTTCAGCGACAGCAGCGCGGACACCACATCCGTGAAGTTCTGGGCCATCTTCGCCGGGATCTCGAGAAGACCCGAACCGGCCAGTGGCAGACCGATGATCATCATGATGGGCGTGGAGATCAGCCCCGCGGAAAGGGTGATGAACGCATCCGCGATCAGACCGGACCGCAATTGCCCGACAGCAGTATCGATACTGGCGGGCAGACTGTACGGATTGCTCGGCGACAGGTACTGCCCGACTCCGTCGACCACCGATCGGCCGGCGCCGACCGCGGTGCCGAGGTATCCCAGCTGATTCCGGACGAGCTGCCGCAGGATCGGCGCCGGGTCGGAGAGCACGTCCCCGCCGAGCGCGCCGACGTTGTCGATGGCGTCTTGGAGGACTGACACCCACAGCGCGATGGGGTTGGCCTGCGCAGTGAGCGTGAAGGCCTGCGACGAGACGGCCGGAACCGCCGGAACGGAGAGCAGCGGGTTCGACGGTTGAATGGGCATGACCGCGATCGACGCGGCCCCCACCAACGCGACTCCGGTTGCCAGGTACGGCCTTACTGCAGCGTGCATGGATCCTCCTCTGGTGTGCCCACACATGTGAACGCCGAGTAATTTACTCAGAAGTAAGTTGACAAGTGAGGGCTTTACGTCAAGTCGACGTGGCCTCGCTTCACCCCCGCGCACCCCGGCAAATGCCCACTTCATTCGGTCCATTCACGGCGGGAACCGCCTGCTGCGCAGCATCGTTCGCGCGGGCAACCGTCACAGGAGGAGCGACGGTCGCCGATTTCGGCACCGGCGTCCCAGGAAGATGACCGGCGACCCAGGTATTTGTCATCGCAATGTTCCAGGTCGCACCGCCTTGCGCGGCGATCACCCGGCACCCTCGGATCCGACGTTTGCTGACGAACGCCGTCAGTGCACCCGTAGTCGGCAACGACCGGCGGGCCACCCGGATCTGGTCAAAATTAACTAAAACGTAAATATCGGCAAACTGATGGCACTCACCGCGACTTTTCCGGGCCGCCGCGGATCAGATGTGTGCTCACGAACGAACCGCGCGCGCCCGCCGTGGGGCGGACGCGCGCGGTTCGAGGATGACTAGTGCGTTTCGTAGCGGTCGGCCAGACCCGTCAGCGTGGATTCGATGCCCTCGGCGTTCTTCTTGTGGAACCCGAGCAGTTCCACCACGAACGGCACCTTGGCCGTCGAGTAGTCGAACGTCTCGGTGACCTTCGTGGTGCCGGGACTCACCTCGGAGAGCTCCCAGCGCCAGCGATGGCCCAGCGGGTGCTCCCATTCGACGAGGTGGTTCTCCTGGACCGCGGTCGCCTTCGAGGTGATCTTGTAGGGCAGGCCGTACTGCGTCATGGCGACGGTGAACTTGTCACCCTCGGTGAGCCGGTGCGGCCCCTGCACGTCGGCGTCCCGCACGGTTCCCGAACCATCGAGATCGTGGTGCCGGTGCGGGTCGGCGATCTGGTCGAACAGCGCCGCGACCGGTGCGGCCACCTGCACGCTGCGGCTCACGGTGCGCGGCCCGGCATCTTCTGTCTTCAGTGTTGACGTGGTCATGAGGGCCGGTATACCCGGCGGGCAGCGGCGCTACACGGCATGTGACGCGCTCAGCAGCACCTTGACCACATCGGTGGCCCCGCGCAGGTCGGCGAACGCCTGCGGGCCCGCACCGATCGGCTGAACTCTGCTGATGAGCGGGTCGATATCGAGGGCACCGCGGGCCAGCAGGTCGATGGCCATGCCGAACTCCTGCTCGTAGATGAAGCTGCCACGGATGGTGACCTCCTTGAACACCAGGTCGGGCGCCTGGTAGTACGGCGGCCTGGGCGCGACACCGGTGACCGTCAGCACCCCCCTGGGCCGCAGCACCCGCAGCGACGACTCGATGGCCGCCGGCACCCCGGAGGCTTCGAATCCGAACGCCGGTGCGGCACTGGGATCTTCGAACACAGCACCCGGATCGGTGGTGAGGGGGTCCATCACGTCGTCGGCACCCATCGCGACGGCCTTGGCACCCCGCGCCGCAGAGGGCTCGAACACTGTGATCCGCCCGGCACCCATCGAGCGCAGCAGCGCGATGACGAGCAGGCCGATCGGTCCCGCACCGGAGACGAAGGCCGCGTCCCCCATGCCGATGCCCGATCGCCGCACGCCGCGTAGCGCCGTCGCCAGCGGTTCCACCCAGGCACCCTGCCTGGTCGACACGCTCTCGGGCAACCGGTGCAGCACCGTGGCCGGTACCGCGGTGAACGGCGCCATGCCGCCGTGGCGTGCCACGCCGACGGCGGTGCGGAACAGTTCGGTGCACAGGTTGAACTGGCCGGCACGGCAGAAGCCGCACCTACCGCACCAGTCGCCGTTGGGGTTGACGCAGACCCGGTCGCCGACTGCGAACCCGGCGACCTCGCGACCGACCTTCTCGATGACACCGGCGAATTCGTGCCCGAGTGCCACGCCGGCCGAGAATCCCTGCTGCTGGGCGTGCAGGTCGCTACCGCAGATGCCGCAGTAGTCGACGCGCAGCACCACCTCGTCGGGCGCCGGCGTCGGATCGGGGATGTCGCCGAGGTGCTCGACACCGTCGGCACCCAACAGGACTGCCTGCATCAGTTGTTCTCCGCCAATCCGCTCGGCCAGGATTCGGCGTGCACGTCGGCGGTGGCGGTCAGCACCTCGGCGAGCAGATCCTCGTCGATGGGGGCGGTGGCGGCCCGCACCGCCGAATCCAGGTGATGTGCCTTGGTGGTGCCGATGAGGGTGGTGGCGCAGCCGCTGCGCTGGATCGCGAACTGGTTGGCCAGGAATGCGATATCGGCTCCGCGCCGCCCACAGATCCCCCGCGCCCGGTCGGCTGCGGCGCGCATCTGTGCGCTCGCGGGCACATCGGTCTTCAGTCCGCCCGGGGTGAGCAGCCCGAGTGCGACCGCCGCCGCGTTGATGACCGCGGTCCCGTTCTCATCGGCGACCGGCAGCAGTCCGTCGGTGAGCTCGGTGTTGAGCAGGGTGAAGTGTGCGTAGTTCAGCACCACGTCCAGGTCGGTCTCGGTGACCGCGCGGCGCATGGTGTGCAGCGGGTACCCGGTCATGCCGATGAACCGGCACTTACCCTCGTCCTTGAGCCGCACCAGCTCGGCATATGCGTCCTCGAAAACCGTTCCCAGCCCGACGAACTCGATGTCGTGCAGTTGCAGCACGTCGACGTGATCGCGTTGCAGCAACTGCAGGCTGTGGTGAAGGCCCGCACGGATGCGCTCTGGTGCGAAGTCGAACTCGTCGAATCCGTAGCGCCCGGCCTTGGTGCCGATGATCACCGGCTCGCGGGTTCCCTTGAGCGCCAGACCGAGTCGCTCCTCGGCCAGACCGCCGCCGTAGTAGGGCGAGGAGTCAAAGAAGTTGATCCCCGCGTCGATGGCGTCGTGTACGGCGGCGACGGCCGAGTCGGCATCGACGGCGCCGAACATGTCCCCCAGCGGCGCGGTGCCGAATGACACCGCGGACACCTCGAGGCCGGTCTTGCCGAGGACGGCGTATCTCATGCTCGGCTTGCCACCAGTGAGTCCCGAAGTGCGGCGTCGGCCGCCTTGAGGACGTTGGCCGCCACTTCGATGCCCTCGATGCGACCGAGTTCGACGTCCTCGTGCTCGATGTTGACCATCATGTCCGGGTCCACCTCGTGCAGCGCGCGCAGGAATTCGGTCCAGTACGCGGTGTCGTGCCCCTTGCCCAGCGCCACGAAGTCCCAAGCCGCATTCTTCGGCCATTCGTTGGCCCACTCGTCACCGCCCAGGTTGGTACGCGGCTCGTCGGGACTCAGCCGGCGGAAGCTGTTGTCCAGGACGCCGTTGAGCGCGGCGTACTCCGGGTTGACACGGACGTCTTTCGCTGCCGCATGGAAGACCAGCTCGCCCAGGTGACGCACCACCGCAACGGGGTCCATCTGCTGCCAGAACAGGTGCGACGCGTCCAGCTCCACACCGACGTTGGTGGCACCGGTGACTTCGACGAGCTGGAGCATCGATGCGCTGTTGAAGACCACGTTCTGCGGATGCAGCTCAAGGGCAACCTTGACGTCATGATCACGCGCCAGCCGGTCGGTCTCGCGCCAGAAGTCCGCGGCGACCTGCCACTGGTAGTCGAGTACGTCCGATGCCCCCGAATTCCAGGCGTTGACAATCCAGTTGGGCCGGCGTGCACCGGTTTCGCCGCCGGGCAGGCCGGACATGGTGACCACCCGGTGCTGTCCCAGCCGCTGCGCGAGACGGATGGATCGCCGGATGTCCTCGGCGTGCTCGGCCCCGATCTCGGGATCGGGATGCAGCGGGTTGCCGTTGCAGTTCAGTCCGGCGATACCGACACCCGTGCCCTCGAACTGGCCGAGGAAGTCGTCGCGAGCAGTATCGCTCACCAGGATCTCGTCGAGTGTGGGGAGGTGCACCGGTGGCAGGAATCCGCCGGTGTTGAGTTCGATCCCGGTGAGGCCGAGATCGGCGATCACCGCAATCGCCTCCGGCAGGCTGCGGTCGTGCAGGATCGCGTTGTACAGGCCGAGTTTCATGATCGTGGTATCCCTAGGTGTCAGACGGAGTTCTAGACGACTTTGATGCTGGTGCCGCCGGACCGGGCGGATTCTGCGACGGCGGCGACGACACGCAGGCCGTGCAGGCCGGCGTCGAACCCGGGCAGCGGCCCCATGGCTCCATCTGGGCGAGCGAAGCGACGGGGAAAGTCACAGTCGGCGATCTGGTCCAGGAAGGCGCGGGTCTGGTAGACGAACAGGTCCGCCACGCCGTGCCCGACGCCGCCGGCGTCCATCGGCAGACCGCCGCTGATGTAGGGGTGATCGGGGCCGATCAGCACCCGGCGGGCGCCACCGATATCGGTGCGCACATCGTCGGCGGACAGCTGGAACTCCGCGGCCCGGTGCAGATCCCACGCCGCCGAACCCTTGGAGGCGAACAGTTCGAACGCCAGTCCGTCGGGCAGGTTGTGCGCGACCCGCGACGCCGAGAACGTGCCGACCGCACCGTTGGCGAAGGTGGCGGTGAAGGTCGCGACGTCTTCGTTCTCCACCGGCGCGAGTTCGTCGCTGACCGCACCCTTGGTGTGCCCGTAGGTGACGCCGACCGGCACCGGGCGTTCCCGGATGACCGTCGCGAACGCCGCACCGGCGACCTCGGTGATCGGACCACAGACGAACTCGCCGAGGTCGATCAGGTGACTGCCGACGTCGGCAAGTGCCCCCGTGCCGGGTCCGCCCCGATACCGCCAGGTGATCGGCGAGGTGGGATCGAGCGCGTAGTCGCACCAGTAATGGCCGTTGAAGTGCACGAGTTCACCGATGGTGCCTGCGGCGAGTTCGCGGCGGATCTGCTCGACCGCCGGCGAGCGCCGGTAGGTGTAGCCGACGGCGGTGACCCGGTCGGAGTTCTCCGCGGCGACCACCATGGCCTCGGCGTCGGCGAGCGAACCGGCCAGTGGCTTCTCGCACAGCACATGCTTGCCGGCGGCCAGCAGTCCTTCGACGATCTCGCGGTGCAGGTGGTTGGCCACCACGACGCTGACGGCGTCGATGTCGGGTGCTTCGGCGATGGCCCGCCAGTCGTACTCGGCACGCTCGTAGCCGTAGCGCCGCGCCGTGTCGTCGGCGACGGCCTGATTGGTGTCGGCGATCGCAACCAGCCGCACATCGGGCCGATCGGTACCGAAAACCGTTGTCGCGTTGCGATATCCCGCGGCGTGCGCGCGGCCCGCCATACCGCCGCCGATCACGGCGACTCCGATCGTGCTGGTCATCAGCGGACACCTTCCGTTGCGTAGGCCGAGATCTGTTCCACATTCGTGTCGTCGATGAACGACGGTCCGGTCAGGATGGGCTGACCGCCCCCGAGGATGCTGCGGTTGTTCAGGTAATTGGCGAGCGTGTCGACGGCCTGATAGCCCTGCAGCCAGGGCTGCTGGTCGACGGCGAAGGCGACCTTGCCGTCCTTGATGGCCGTCATGAGTTCTGGATTGGTGTCGAACGTCGCGACCGTGATGTCACGGCCCGTCGCCTCGGCGACCGGCAGCGCCGTCATCGCGTAGGAGGCGTTGAGCGTGATGATCGCGTCGATGGCGGGGTCCTGGGCGAGCTTCGCCTCGACAGTGGAGCGGGCCGAGGACATGTCGAAGCCGGAGAGGTAGACCCGCTCGGTGCGGCCACCGAACCCTGCCTCGACCCCGTTGCAGCGCTTGTCCAGAGCGGGCACGCCCTGCTCGTGCACCACGCACAGCACCTTGCTCGCGCCGGCCTGCTTGAGACGTTCGCCCGCCGCGGTGCCCGCGATGACCTCGTCCTGGCCGATGTACATCAGCGCGTCGGCCCGCTTCCAGTCGTCGTAACCGGAGTTGAAGGCGACGACCGGGATCCCGGCGGCGACCGCCTTCTTGGAGACCTCCAGGAGCGCCTCGGGATTGGCCAGATCGAGGGCGATCGCGTCGACCTTGGAGTCGATGGCGTTCTGCACCAGGGTGGCCTGTTTGTCGGGTTGCGGGTCCGAGGAGTAGCGCAGCTCGACATTGTTGGTCTCGGCGCCCTGGGCGGCGCCCTTGCGCAGGATGTCGACGAACGCATCACTGGGGTTCCAGTGCCCCACCATCGCGACGGTGTGCCGCGGCAGGTTCACGTTGACCGAGCCCTCCTCGCCGCCCTGGTCGGCAGGCTTGCCGCCGGTGCTGCTGCAGGCGGCCAGGCTCAGCGCGACGGCTGTGGCGGCCACCGCCGTCCGGATCAATCGGTTCACGACTTCCTACCTTCGTTGATGCGGATTTAGTCCGGTCTATTTGACCGGTCTAACTCGATGGCACAACTATGAGGGCGGTCACACGGTTCTGTCAAGGGGGTGCCGCACCCTGTTCGGGGTGTTGGCTCAAATAGTTTGGCGTGCAGCGTCTTTCACGCTAGCGAGGGTTCGCGACCGGACCCGTGGTCGCCCGCGCCACCAGCCGGGGCTGCGACACCCAGGACTCCGGTTCGACCCGCCCGCCATCCAGCCGCGACACCACGGCCTGCACCGCCCGGTCGGCCTGTTCCCGCGGCTGTTGACTGACGCTCGTCATATCGATGTGCCCCAGCCTGGCCAAGGCGCTGTCGTCGTACCCGGCGACGGAAACATCCTCGGGGACGCGGACGCCGGAGCGACGCAGGGTGTCGACCACCCCTACCGCGATACGGTCGTTGGCACACACCACCGCCGTCGCCGTCGACCCACCGGTCAGCAACTCGGTTGCCGCGGCCATCCCGGAATCCTCGGTGAAATCACCCTCGATGATCTCCGTAGCCTCTGCGAGCCCATGCCTGCGCATGGCACGCAGGTACCCGTTGCGGCGATCCGCGGCGATGACGCCGCCTCCCCCGGCAACGTGCACGATGTGCCGGTGGCCGAGTTCGACGAGATGATCCACCACCGAACCGATCCCGCGGCCGTCGGCGGTACGCACGACATCGAGCGAGTCCGCAGATATCCGTCTGCCGATGACGACGGTCGGTAGCCGCGAGCCGAGATCGGCCAGTGTCCGGGTGGACAGTTCCGAACCGATCAGCAGCAACCCCTCGGACCGGAAGTCCAGTAGGGTCTCGATCACCTTCGTCTCGTCATGGGTGGGTGTGATCGGCCCGAGCACCACCTCGTAGCCGGCCTTGTCTGCCGCAGCGACGATGTGCTCGACGATCTCGGCATGAAAGCTGTTGCGGATGTTGGTCGTTACGCCGATGAGGTGTGTCCGCCTGGCGGTCATCAGTGCCGCCGTGCGGTTCACCCGGTAGCCGAGCTCGTCGGCCGCCGCCAGCACGCGCTCGCGGGTTTCCGTGCTGGGCCCGGGCGCCTTGCGGAAGACCAACGACACCAGCGCCTTGGAGACACCGACCTTGTCGGCGATGTCCTGCATCGTCGGTCGATCCTGGCGGTCGGGCATGCACCGATGATCCGCGACAGAACTAGACCGGTCAAGCCGGACACGACTTCGGCGCGGCTCCCCGGGGTCAACCGGAGGACCGCGCCGAAGTCGTCAGTGCGTTATTTGCGTCCGAGCTCGTGGGAGAGCGCCTGCAGCTCATCGCCGCCGGCCATCTGCTGGGTCAGGTGCTCCAGCGAGATCTCGTCATACGTGCAGTCCAGCTTCTGCTTGCCACGGTTGAGCAACACGAAGTGATCACCGACCATGTGCGCATGGTGCGGGTTGTGGGTGATGAACACGACGCCGAAGCCGGCGTCCTTGGCGGCGGTGATGTACTTGAGCACCACACCGGACTGCTTGACACCCAGCGCGGCCGTCGGCTCGTCCAGGATCAGCACCCGCGCCCCGAAGAACACGGCCCGCGCAATCGCAACGCACTGGCGCTGGCCACCGGACAGCGACCCGATCGGCGCGTCCACATCGGGCAACTCGATGCCCATCTTCGACAGCTCGGCCAGCGTGGTGGCACGCATCGCGTTCGCGTCCAGCGACCACGGGAACGACTTCTTGCGCACCTCCTGGCCGAGGAAGAAGTTGCGCCACACCGGCATCAGCGGAACCACCGCGAGATTCTGATACACGGTCGCGATGCCTTTGCCGAGCGCATCAGCGGGTGACGAGAACTTCGTGGTCTCACCATCCACCAACAGTTCACCCTCGGTCTGCTGGTGCAGGCCCGCGATGATCTTGATCAGCGTCGATTTGCCTGCGCCGTTGTCGCCGAGGATGCCGGTCACCTGGCCGGCATGCACCCGCAGACTGATGTCCTTCAGCGCGGTGATGTTGCCGTAGGACTTCCCGACATTGCGGAGCTCGACCAGCGGCACCTTGCGATCGGCTGCGGCTTCGTTACTGGGAGATTCGACTGTTGCGGTCATCAGATCACTTCTTCGATGCGTAGTTACGGAAGGCGTTGTTGGCGATCACCGCGAAGAGCAGCATGCCGCCCAGGAAGAACTTGAACCAGTCCGGATCCCAGCCCGCGTAGACGATGCCCTGGTTGGTCATGCCGAAGATGAACGCACCGATGGCCGCGCCGATCGCGGTGCCGTAGCCACCGGTCAGCAGACACCCGCCGATGACCGCGGCGATGATGTAGAAGAACTCGTTGCCGATGCCCTGACCGGACTGCACGGTGTTGAACGCGAACAGCAGGTGCATGCCCACGAACCAGGCGCAGAACCCGACGAACATGAACAGCCCGATCTTGACCTTGGTCACCGGAATACCGATGGCCCGGGCACTTTCGGCGTCGCCGCCGACGGCGAAGATCCAGTTGCCGATCTTCGTCTTGAACAGCACCCAGGTGGCCACCACGGTGAACAGGATCCACCAGAGCACGGTGACGCGGATTCCGATGCCGGCCACGGTGAACGTCGAGGAGAACACCTTCTGCGCGGAGTCCCAGCCGTCCATATCGCTGACGCTCTGGGTGGCGACCTGTCCCGCAACGAGTTTCGTCACAGCGAGGTTGACACCGGCCAGCATGAAGAACGTACTCAGCGTGATCAGGAAGCTGGGGATCTTGGTCTTCATCACCAGGAAGCCGTTGAAAAACCCGACCGCCAGCGCCAGCACCAGGGCCAGTGCCGCCCCGACCCAGAGGTTGAGGTGCAGGTTGAACGCGAGCATCGAAGCCGCCAGCGAACTGAAGGTCACCGCCACGCCGGCCGACAGGTCGAACTCCCCGCCGATCATCAGCACGGCGACACCGCAGGCCATGATGCCGATGGTGCTGCTGGCGTAGAGCACGGTCGCCAGCGACGACGCCTCCCGGAACGGAGCCGCCACGATGAAGAACGCGACGAAGATCCCGATCGCACCGATGCCTGCGCCCATCTCGGGCCGGATCAGGAAACGCTGTAGACGATTTCGTTCCTTGACGCGTTCGTCGCGGACGACCTCATGGTTTTCGAGGGTGACCTCGGTTTGAGTGGACATCTCTGCTCTTTCCGACACTGCTAGCGAGTTCCGCCCTTGGCCAGTTCGGCCACGGCGTCGATGTTGGACTTGTCGATGAAGGAGGGGCCGGTCAGCGTCGCCTGGCCGCCACCGATCAGGTTCTTGTTGGCGAGGTACAGCCACAGCGAGTCGATGGCGAGGTAGCCCTGCAGGAACGGCTGCTGGTCGACCGCCCACTGCACGTCACCGTTTTGGATGGAATCCACCAGCGCGGCATTGGTGTCGAAGGTGGTGATGTTCGCGTTGCTGCCCGCGTTCGCCTTGGACTGCACCGCGGTCAGGGCGATCGGCGCGCCCAGCGCGACGAAGGTGTCCACCGTCGGGTCCTGCTGCATCTTGGCCGTGATGGTCGCCTCGACCGACGGCATGTCCTTGCTGTTGACGTTCAGGATCTCGGTCTGGCCTCCGAAGCCCTCCTTGACACCGGCGCAACGAGATTCGAGGGCAACCTGACCCTGCTCCTGGATGATGCAGACGACCTTCTTGGCGCCGTCGGCGTTGAGCCGCTCGCCGGCCGCGATACCGGCGAGTTTCTCGTCCTGGCCGAAGTACTCCTGAATGCCCATGCTCTTGAAGTTGTCGAAGCCGGAGTTGAACGCGACCACCGGGATGCCCTTGTCGATCGCGGCCTTCACCGCGGGCGCCATCGCCTCGGGCTTGGCCAGGGTGACGGCGATGCCGTCCACACCGCTGTCGATCGCTGCCTGCACCAGGTTGGCCTGGTTGGGCGCCTCGGGATCGTTGGAATAACGCAGTTCGATGTTGTCCTTCTTGGCCGCCGCCTCGGCGCCCTTGCGGATCAGGTCCCAGAACGAGTCACCGGGAACCTCATGGGTGATCATCGCAATGGTCATGCGCGGGGTGTCGACGGTGCCGCCGCCCCCACCCTCGCCGGCGCTGTCCTGCTTGCCGCCGCCGGACGAACACGCCACCATCCCGAACGCCAGTACGCCCGCTCCGGCCAGTACCGCGAGCCGCTTCAACGCCATTGTTTCTCCTCGTTTCAAGATCGCCGTGTCGTCCACATCGGCCCGGCGGACCGAGTGCCGGACGCCACGCCTGCACGACTGATGTAATACGGCTCACACCCGAAAGTCAATACTTTGTCCTGACATTAGGACTGCAAGTCATTTGTCCGAACCATTTCCGCAGGCCGCCACCCCGGGAGCACCCGTCGAACCGCGCACCACCAGTGTCGGTTCCCGAACCACATCCACCACCTCGGCGGGCCCATCGGGATCATCGAGACGGCCGACCAGTCGCTGCACCGCGGCCGCGGCCAGGCCCATGGCATCCTGGCGCACCGTGGTGATGTCCACGTGGGCAAGCCCGGCCAGCGGGCTGTCATCGAATCCGAGCACCGACACCTGTTGGGGCACTGAGACACCCGCTCGGATGAGGACATCCAGGACACCGAGGGCGCACCGGTCGTTGAAGGCGAACACCGCGGTGGGCAGTTCGGATTCGGCGAGCATGGCGGTGGCGGCCGCGGCGCCTTCACGCTCGGTGAGTCCGCCGGCACGCACCTGAAGCGGCACCCCGGCGGCACCGGCGGCGCGCCGGTAGCCGCGCAGCCGCTCGGCGGCCCCCGGGGCTCGGCCACCGTCGAGATAGACGATCCGGCGGTGGCCGAGCCCGATCAGATGATCGGTCCCGAGCACGGCGCCGGCGGCATCGTCGCTGCGCACGGCGTCGACACCGCGGACCTTGCGGGCAAGCACCACCACCGGTACCCGGGCGGCCAGCTCGTCGAGTTGCCGGGTCGGCGTCCCCGGTCCGACGAGGACCAGTCCTTCACATTGCTCATCGATCAGCGTGCGCAGCGCGCGGGTCTCGTCACGGTGCGGCGTGATACCGCTGAGCACCACGTCATAGCCGAGCTCCTCGGCCGCGACGTAGACACCGTCGACCAGGTCGGCATGAAACTCCTGGCCGACGGTGAAGGTGACCCCGATGAGTTTGGTACGCAGCTGACGCAGCCGGCGCGCCCGGTGATCGGGCCGGTACCCGAGCTCGTCGGCCGCCCGGCGCACCCGGTCCCGGGTCTGCTCGCTGGCACCCGGCACATCACGCATGACGATGGAGACCAGCGCGCGCGAGACTCCCGCGCGCGCGGCCACGTCTGCGAGCGTCGGACGTCGTTGCACGGCTGGATTCTAGAACGTTCTAGGAAAATTGTTGACGAAACACGCCCGATCCGCCTACCGTCCCTAGAACGTTCTAGTCGATCGGAGTCCCCCATGTCCTCCCCCCTGTCCTTCGGCCTCATCGGTGCCGGCTGGATCGGCAGCTTCCACGCCGAGACGCTGGCCGAGCGCCTGCCCAACACCCGGCTCGCCGCCGTTGCCGATCCCGTACCCGGTGCAGCAGAGAGGTTCTCGGGGGCGCGTGCCTACCAGGACCCGCTGGAGCTCATCGCCGACCCCGATGTCCAGGCCGTCGCCATCTGCTCCCCCGCCACCAGCCATGCCGACCTGGTGGTCGCGGCAGCCCACGCGGGCAAGCACGTCTTCTGCGAGAAGCCGATGGCCTTGACGCTCCAGGACGCCGACCGGGCGATCGACGCGGCACGCACCGCCGGCGTCGCGTTGCAGGTCGGTTTCAACCGGCGTTTCGCCCAGGATTTCGCTGCCATGCGGGCCCGCATCGATGCCGGCGAGATCGGCACGCCGCAGCTGTTGCGTTCGCTGACCCGCGATCCGGGTATCTCCGCCGAGGTCGCCGCCCGGGTCAAGCCATGGACGATTTTCAACGAGACGCTGATCCACGATTTCGACACGTTGTGCTGGCTCAATCCCGGTGCGCGGGTCACCGAGGTGTACGCGCAGGCCGATGCGCTGGTCCATCCGCAGTTCGCCGAGCAGGGCTTCCTGGACACCTCCGTCGTGCAGATCCGGTTCGACAACGGCGCGTTCGCGATCGCCGAGGCCAGCTTCCAGGCCGTGTACGGCTATGACATCCGCGGCGAGGTCTTCGGCTCCGGCGGTGTGCTGCAGGCCGGGCTGGCACCCGAGCACGCCGGCCGCATCAACACCGAACTGTTCGCCGATGCCTACACCGCGCAGTTCGCCCACTTCGCCGACCGTGTGCTGGCAGGCAGCGAGCCTTCCGTGACGGGTGTCGACGCCCGCATCGCACTCGAAATCGCCCTTGCCGCACGTGAATCCATCGAGACCAAGGCGCCCGTCGCGCTGAACGGAGTGCTGGCATGAGGCTCGCGGTGTGTTCGGAGATGGTCTTCACCGAGCTGCCCATCGTCGACCGGGTGAAGCGGATCGACGAACTCGGCTTCGACGTCGAGATCTGGAGCTGGCACGACAAGGATCTCGAGGCGCTGGCCGCGACCGGCGCGCGGTTCTCGTCGATGACGGGCTATTTGCACGGCGACCTGATCGACCCGGACAGCGCCGAAGAGGTGGTGCGGACCGCCGAGCTGAGCATCAAAGCCGCCGAGGTGCTGGGCACTCCGCGGCTGGTCCTGCATCCGGCCGAACTGGTCGACGGCCGGGCCGCCCGGCCGCGGCAGCGCGCCACCGGTCAGATGTGGTCGACAGCGCTACGTGCCTTGGAACGCATCGGCGAACTCGGGGCGGCGGCCGGTGTGACGTTCTGCGTCGAGAATCTCAACACCATCGTCGACCATCCGGGCGTGCCGCTGGCCCGCGCGAAGGACACGCTCGCCCTCATCGAGGGCGTCGGGCACCCGAACGTGAAGATGATGCTCGACCTGTACCACGCACAGATCGGCGAAGGGAATCTCGTCGAACTCGTGCGTCGTTGCGGTGATGCGATCGGCGAGATCCAGGTCGCCGACGTGCCCGGCCGCTGCGAACCCGGCACCGGCGAGATCCACTACCCCGCCGTCGCGAAAGCACTGCGCGATATCGGGTATGACGGCACCGTCGGCATGGAGGCCTTCGCAGAAAGTGACAGCACGGCAGCCCTGGAGGCGTTCCGCGCGGCCTTCTCCTGAGTGAATTCGGCGTGGTCGGTTGCGCTGAGCGCGTCCGATCACGCCGAAATCGCCGGAAGTCAGCGGTCGACGAGCGTGGTCTCGAAGTAGTACCGCGAGGCGCGATAGCAGTGACTTCCGAACTCGACCGCACGACCGGAGTCGTCGAACGCAGTCCGGCTCATGGTCAGCAGCGGTGCGCCGGCCTTCTCGTCGAGCAGCCGCGCCTCGTTGCGGTTGGCCGGCTTGGCGCCGATGCGCTGCCGGGCCAGCCGGATGTGCACGCCACGCCCGCGCAGGGCCTGGTAGAGGCCGCTGGCCTCGAGCTCCTCGGCATCCGGTGCGATCTCGACGGGCAGATGGTTCGTCATCACCGCGAGCGGCTCGCCATTGGCACACCGAAGCCGCTGGATGGTGACGATCTCGTGGTCCTTGCCGAGGTTGAGCTCGGCGGCGATCTCCTCATCGGCGATACCGCAGTGGTATTCGAGCAGCTGAGTCGTCGGGTCCTGGCCGGACTTCGCGAGGTCGTCGAACAGGCTGGTGAGCTCGACCCGGCGGTGCACGGGGTTCTGCACGACCTGGGTGCCGACACCGCGCTTACGGACCAGTAGACCCTTGTCGACGAGTTCCTGGATGGCTCGCCTGGTCGTCGGGCGCGACAACGCCAGCCTGCTCGCCAAAGCCAGCTCGTTCTCGAACCGGTCGCCGGGGGCCAGATCGCCGTTGCGGATCGACGCTTCGATCGCCTGGGCGAGCTGGTAGTAGAGGGGAACAGGGCTGGACCTGTCGAGCTCAACAGTCAAAGGCACGTCCACTCCGATCTGCGGCCGATGATCAGACAGATTAGCCGAACCATAGCATCATGACCGAAAGTTAGAATGTCAGGACAAACTATTGACATGAGTGAGTGACCCGAGGCACAGTCTTAAGAGAAGAGCCCGCCCACCATCTTCGGGAGCCACAGTGTCTTTTGAAAGGCCGTCCAGCACGGACCCGTTCGACGTCATCGCCATCGGGCGCAGCGGCGTGGACGTCTATCCCCTGCAGACCGGCGTCGGCCTGGAGGACGTCGAATCCTTCGGCAAGTTCCTCGGCGGCAGCGCGGCAAATGTCGCGGTGGCGGCCGCCCGACTCGGTAACCGGACCGCCTTGATCTCCGGCGCCGGCAACGATCCGTTCGGCCGGTTCGTCCGCAACGAGCTCGCCCGTCTCGGCGTCGACAACCGGTACGTGCACGCTCACGGCGAGTACCCGACCCCGGTCACCTTCTGCGAGATCTTCCCGCCCGATGACTTTCCGCTGTACTTCTACCGCAAGCCATCGGCGCCCGACCTCCAGATCGAGGCCGCCGAGATCGACCTGGACGCCGTCCGCGACGCCCGGCTGTACTGGTCGACGGTCACCGGCCTTTCCGAAGAGCCGAGCCGAAGTGCTCATTTCGCCGCCTGGGAGGCACGCGGAAGGAAACCCCTCACCGTGTTGGACCTCGACTACCGCCCGATGTTCTGGGAGACGCCGGCCACGGCCTCCGAGCAGGTGCAGCGCGCGCTGGGTCACGTCACCGTCGCCGTCGGCAACCGCGAGGAGTGCGAGATCGCCGTCGGCGAGACCAGCCCGCACAAGGCCGCCGATGCGCTGCTCGACCTCGGTGTCGAACTGGCCATCGTCAAGCAAGGCCCGCGCGGCGTGCTCGGCAAGACCAAGCACAACTCCGTGACCGTCCCGCCGAACGAGGTCGACGTGATCAACGGGCTCGGTGCCGGAGATGCTTTCGGCGGCAGCCTCATCCACGGTCTGCTGCGCGGCTGGCCGCTGGAGAAGACGCTGCGCTACGCCAATGCCGCCGGAGCCATCGTCGCTTCCCGCCTCGAATGCTCGACCGCGATGCCGACCGCCACCGAGGTGGCCGATCTCGCCGAACAGACCGCTGTGGAGGCTGTCAATGTCTAGTCTCGCAAAAACCTACGCCGACGTGACCGATGTTCGTGCCGCCGATCCCGCCGCCGTGGCCAAGGCCTGGCAGGCCCGCACCACCCGGCCCACCGTGCGCGGCGACGGCCAGCTGATGATCGTCGCCGCCGACCATCCGGCCCGCGGTGCGCTCGCCGTGGGGTCTCGCCCCACTGCAATGAACAACCGGATCGATCTGCTGGACCGGCTGCGTGCCGCGCTCGCCGACCCGGGTGTGGACGGGGTGCTGGCCACCGCCGACATCCTCGACGACCTGCTGCTGCTCGGGGCGCTGGAGGACAAAGTGGTGTTCTCCTCCTTCAACCGCGGCGGACTGGCCGGATCCTCATTCGAGCTGGACGACCGGATGACCGGGGCGACTGCGGCCTCGACCGCGGCGGCCAAGATGAACGGCGGAAAGATGCTGTGCCGCATCGATCTCGATGATCCCGGCACGGTATCCACCCTGACGGCGTGCGCGCAGGCCGTCGACGACCTGGCGGCCAACGGTCTCATCGCCATGCTGGAGCCGTTCATGTCGTCACGGGTGAACGGCAAGGTCAAGAACGACCTCTCCCCCGACGCCGTGATCAAGTCCGTGCACATCGGTCAGGGGCTCGGTTCGACATCGGCCTACACCTGGATGAAGTTGCCGGTGGTCGACGAGATGGACCGCGTCATGGAATCCACGACGATGCCGACGCTGCTGCTCGGCGGCGACCCCACCGACCCCGATGAGGCGTTCGCCAGCTGGGAGAAGGCCCTGTCCCTGAACGCGGTTCGCGGCCTGATCGTCGGACGCACCCTGCTCTACCCGCCCGATGACGATGTCGCCGGCGCCGTGGCGACCGCAGTGAAGTTGGTGCGCTGACCGTGAAGAGCAAGTGGTACATCCCGGCCAACACCGCGGTCACCCCCTACACCGTCGACGTCACCCCGGAATCGGCCGGCTGGGCCGAGTCCAGCCTGCACGTCGTCGACCTCGATGATGTGGAATCGGTCAGCAGGCGCACCGGTGACAGCGAAGCGATGATCCTGCCGCTGTCCGGCGGCGGCAGGATCACCTGTGATGGTGAGACCTTCGAACTGGCGCCCCGCGCATCGGTTTTCGACGGACCCGCCGATATGGTCTACCTCGGCATCAACCAGGCCTACGTGCTGTCCGGGCACGGCCGGGTCGCCATCTGCGGTGCCCGTGCCACCCGGACGTTCCCGAACCGCCGGGTCGCCGCCGCCGACGTGCCCGTCGAGTTACGCGGCGCCGGTAACTGCAGCAGGCAGGTGCACAACTTCGGCACGGCCACCGCCTTCGAGGCCGACTCCCTGATCGCCTGCGAGGTCATCACACCGGGTGGCAACTGGTCGAGTTACCCCGCCCACAAGCACGATGAGAACACCGAGTTCGAAACCCAGCTGGAAGAGATCTACTACTTCGAGATCGACGACAGCCCGGCTGGGACAACAGGGTTCGGCTACCACCGGGTGTTCGGCACCCCGGAGCGCCCCATCGAGGTGCTCGAAGAGGTCCGCTCCGGTGATGTCGTGCTGGTGCCGCACGGCTATCACGGCCCGTCGATCGCCGCACCCGGACACCACATGTACTACCTCAACGTGATGGCGGGTTCCGGTCCGGATCGCGCCTGGCTGATCTGCGACAACCCCGACCACACCTGGCTGCGTAGCAGCTGGGAACACCAGGAAATCGATCCGCGCCTGCCGATGCGCAAGACCCAAGGAGCCTGACCCGTGGTTTCCACCGCGCCGAAGTCAACCGAGAAGCTGGCCGCCACCGAGTCCTCCGTGCGACTCACCGTCGCGCAGGCCACCATTCGGTTCCTCGCCAACCAGTACATCGAACACGACGGCGAGCGCACCAAGTTCTTCGCAGGCTGCTTCGGCATCTTCGGCCACGGCAACGTGGCCGGGCTGGGCCAGGCGCTGCTGCAGGACGAGGTCGAATCGCGGCAAGCAGGCCGCGAACCCGGGCTGAAGTACGTGCTGGGCCGCAACGAGCAGGCCATGGTGCACAGCGCCGTCGCGTACGCCCGGCAGAAGGACCGTCTGCAGGCCTGGGCCGTCACCGCGAGCGTCGGCCCCGGCTCGACCAACATGCTCACCGGCGCCGCACTGGCGACCATCAACCGGTTGCCGGTGCTGCTGCTGCCCGCCGACACCTTCGCCACCCGGGTCAGCTCCCCCGTGCTGCAGGAACTCGAGCTGCCGGCCTCCGGCGATGTCACCGTCAACGACGCGTTCAAGCCGCTGTCCCGGTATTTCGACCGGGTGTGGCGGCCCGAGCAACTGCCCGCCGCCCTGCTGGGCGCCATGCGGGTACTGACCGACTCGGTGGAGACCGGCGCGGCGACGGTGTCCATCCCGCAAGATGTCCAGGCCGAGGCGCACGACTGGCCGGAATCACTGTTCGCCGAACGCACCTGGCACATCGCCCGGCCGCTGCCCGAGCGCTCGGTGATCGCCAGGGCCGCCGAGGTCATCGCCTCCGCCACCAAGCCGCTGATCGTGGCCGGCGGCGGGCTGCACTACGCATTCGCCGAAGAGGCGCTGGCCGCGTTCTGCGAGCAGACCGGTATCCCGGTCGCGGAAAGCCAGGCCGGTAAGGGCTCGCTGCGCTACGACCATCCGCAGAGTGTCGGCGCCATCGGCTCGACCGGCACCACCGCCGCCAACGCGCTGGCCGCCGAGGCCGATGTGATCATCGGGATCGGCACCCGCTACAGCGATTTCACCTCCGCATCGCGCACCGCGTTCAACAACCCCGATGTGCGGTTCGTGAACATCAACGTGGCCTCGCTGGACTCGGTCAAACAGGGCGGCATCAGCGTGGTCTCCGACGCGCGCGAGGCCATCGAGGCACTGGGCCCCGCACTGTCCGGCTACACCGTCAGCGACGAATACCGCTCCCGGGTTACCGAACTCGCAACCGAGTGGGAGGACACCGTGTCCTCGGTGTATGCCACCGAAGACGGGGTGCAGCTGAACCAGAACCAGGTCATCGGCCTGGTCAACACGCTGTCCGACCCGCGCGATGTGGTGGTGTGCGCGGCCGGCTCGATGCCCGGCGATCTGCACAAGCTGTGGCGCACCCGCGACCGCAAGGGCTACCACGTCGAGTACGGCTTCTCCTGCATGGGCTACGAGATCGCCGGCGGTATCGGGGTACGGATGGGCGCGCCCGACCGTGATGTGTTCATCATGGTCGGCGACGGCTCGTACCTGATGATGGCCACCGAGATCGCGACGGCGGTGCAGGAAGGCATCAAGGTCATCCCGGTACTGGTACAGAACCACGGATTCGCCTCCATCGGTGGGCTTTCGGAGTCCCTCGGTTCGCAGCGGTTCGGCACCGACTACCGCTACCGCAGCGCCGACGGCCGGCTCGACGGCGACAAGTTGCCGGTCGATCTGGCCGCCAATGCCGCCAGCCTGGGCGCCGACGTCATCAAGGTCGCCACCGCCGCCGAGTTCGCCGACGCGGTCAAGGTCGCCAAATCCGCCGACGTGACCACGGTCATCTACGTGGAGACCGATCCCCGGATCTACGCCCCGGACAGCTTCTCCTGGTGGGACGTTCCCGTCAGCGAGGTGTCCACGCTGGAGTCCACCCAGACCGCCTACCAACGGTATTCGGACTGGAAAAAAGTACAGCGTCCACTCATCAATCCGTCCGACCGCTGAAAAGGAAACGTTCGATGTCGTCAATTCTCGTGGGCTCCGCACCCGACTCCTGGGGCGTCTGGTTCCCCGACGATCCACAGCAGACCCCGTACACCCGCTTCCTGGACGAGGTCGCCGAATCCGGTTACGAGTGGATCGAACTGGGCCCGTTCGGCTACCTGCCCACCGACCCGAAGCAACTCTCCGACGAACTCGCGAAGCGCAACCTGAAGCTGTCGGCCGGCACGGTGTTCGAGCACCTGCACCAGGATGATTCGTGGGATGCCGTCTGGACCCAGATCGAGGACGTCGCCAAGCTGACGGCCGCGGTCGGCGGTAAGCACGTCGTCGTCATCCCCGAGATGTGGCGTGACCCGGTCACCGGCGCGGTCCTGGAGGACCGCAACCTCACGCCCGAGCAGTGGCGCAAGAAGACCCAGGGCATGAACGAACTCGGCATGGCCATGTTCGAGAAGTACGGCGTGCGCGCGCAGTACCACCCGCACGCCGACAGCCATGTCGACACCGAAGAGAACGTGTACCGCTTCCTCGACGGCACCGACGGCGAGTTCGTCAATCTGTGCCTGGACACCGGGCACATCAGCTACTGCGGAGGCGACAACATCGCGATCATCCGGCGCGCCCCGGAGCGCATCGGCTACTTGCACCTCAAACAGGTCAACCCCGAGGTGCGCGCCAAGGTCGAGGCCGAAGATCTGCCCTTCGGCGAGGCCGTGAAGCTGGGCGCGATGACCGAACCGCCGCTGGGCATCCCGGAGATGCCGCCGCTGCTGGCCGAGATCGAGAAGCTCGGCATCGACGTGTTCGCCATCGTGGAGCAGGACATGTACCCGTGCGAGGTCGACGCGCCGCTTCCCATCGCCAAGCGCACCCAGAACTACCTCGGTTCGTGTGGCGTCCCATCCGTTCGTTTCAACTAGATCTGTAGGAGTTCAAGACATGTCCGAATTGCGTGTGGCCGTTCTTGGCGTCGGCATCATGGGCGCCGATCACGTCGCCCGCCTGACCAACCGGATCTCCGGGGCTCGGGTTGTGGTCGTCAACGACTTCATCACCGAGAAGGCCGAGCAGATCGCGGCCGGTATCGATGGATGCCGCGCCATCGCCGATCCGCTCGATGCCATCGCCGACCCGGATGTCGACGCGGTCGTGCTGGCCACCCCGGGCCCGACGCACGAGAAGCAGCTGCTGGCCTGCCTGGAACACGGCAAGCCCGTGCTGTGCGAGAAACCGCTGACCACCGATGTGGCCACCTCTTTGGAGGTCGTCAAGCGCGAGGCCGAGTTGGGTAAGCGTCTCATCCAGGTCGGCTTCATGCGTCGCTTCGACCACGAGTACGCGCAGTTGAAGGCGCTGCTGGACTCGGGTGACCTGGGCCGCGCGCTGGTCCTGCACTGCGCACACCGCAATCCCGCCGTCCCCAACGGATTCGACAGCGCGATGGTGGTCCGCGATTCGCTGGTGCATGAGGTCGACGTGACGCGGTTCCTGTTCGACGAAGAGATCGTCTCGATCCAGATCATCAAGCCGTCGGCCAATCCCGGTGCGCCGGAAGGTCTTGCCGACCCGCAGATCGCCGTCCTGCGCACGGCGTCGGGCCGGCACGTGGACGTCGAGCTCTTCGTCACGACCGGGGTCGCCTACGAGGTGCGCACCGAGGTCGTGGCCGAGAAGGGCAGCGCCATGATCGGCCTGGACGTCAACCTGGTCCGCTCGCGCAGCGACGGCACCCGCGGCGGCCAGATCACTCCCGGTTTCCGTGAGCGCTTCGGGCAGGCCTACGACACCGAGTTCCAGCGCTGGGTCGACGCGGTCCAGCAGGGGAGCTCAACGGGGAACTACACAGATGGTCCGAGCGCGTGGGACGGCTACGCCGCCGCCGCGGTCTGCGAGGCCGGCGTGAAATCGCTCACCAGCGGACAGCCCGTCGAGGTCGAGATGGTCGACCGCGCCTCCATCAAGGGGGCGTGAGGTGAAAATCGCCCTGGATCCCACACCGTTCCACCACGACTACGAGCTGTTGGACTTCCCGAAGCTGGTGGCCGAGCTGGGCTACGAGTACCTGCAGCTGACCCCGCACCGGGATTTCATCCCGTTCTTCAACCACCCGCGCGCCGATGACGACCTGGTGGCCAAGTTTCGCAAGGCCTGCGCCGATGCGGGTGTCGGCATCGCCTCGGTGCTGCCGGTGCTGCGCTGGGCCAGCCCCGACCCGGACGCCCGCGAGGCCGCGGTGCGTAACTGGAAGCGCGTCCTCCAGATCACCGTCGACCTCGGCGTCAACGTGATCAACACCGAGTTCTCCGGCCGTCCCGAGAAGGCCGAAGAATCCGAGCGGGCGTTCTTCCGGTCCATGGAGGAGCTGCTGCCCATCATCGAGCGTGAGGGCATCGACGTCCGGATCGACCCACACCCCGACGATTTCGTCGAGGACGGCATGGAGGCGCTGCGCATCATCCGCGGCGTCAACTCCCCCAACATCGGCATGGTCTACGTCGCCTGCCACAGCTTCCACATGGGCGGGAACATGGCCGAGATCATTCGAGCGGCCGGGGACACGTTGCGGCTGGTGCACGTCGCCGACACCATGGACCACCACCGCAGCCACGGCCTGCGTTACATCACCAACCCGCCGGGAAATCCGGTGCGGGTGCATCAGCACCTCAAGATCGGCGATGGCGATGTCAACTGGGACGAATTCTTCGGCGGCCTGGCCGAAATCGGCTTCTACGACCGCGAGGACACCGTGATGGTCTCATCGGTGTTCGCCGAGGACGAGACCGCGCACGAGGTGTCGCGCTACCAACTGAAGACCATGACCGAATACGTTGCGAAGTACGGAAAGTAGAAGCACATGAGCACCATCTCCCACTGGGCTGACAACAAGATCTTCACTGGCTCCTCGGATGCGACTGCGCCGGTCACGAACCCGGCGACCGGCCAGGTCACCGGCCAGGTCCCAGGTGCTCTTCGCCTTCCGCGAACTGCTCAACGAGCGCAAGGGTGAGCTCGCCGAGATCATCACCAGCGAGCACGGCAAGGTCGTCTCCGATGCCCTGGGCGAGGTCGCCCGCGGCCAGGAAGTCGTCGAATTTGCCTGTGGTATCCCGCATCTGCTCAAGGGCGGGTTCACCGAGAACGCCTCCACCAAGGTCGACGTGCACTCCATGCTGCAGCCGCTCGGGCCGGTGGGTGTGATTTCGCCGTTCAACTTCCCCGCCATGGTGCCGATGTGGTTCTTCCCGGTCGCCATCGCGGCGGGTAACACGGTGGTGCTGAAGCCTTCCGAGAAGGATCCCTCCGCGTCGCTGTGGATGGCGGCACTGTGGAAGGAAGCGGGCCTGCCCGACGGTGTGTTCAACGTCCTGCAGGGTGACAAGACCTCGGTCGACGAGCTGTTGACCAACCCGAAGATCAAAGCGGTGTCGTTCGTGGGGTCCACGCCGATCGCGCAGTACGTCTACGCCACCGGCACCGCCGCAGGCAAGCGCGTGCAGGGCAAGCGCGTGCAGGCCCTCGGCGGAGCCAAGAACCACGCCGTCATCCTGCCCGACGCCGACCTCGACCTGGCCGCAGACGCCATGGTCAACGCCGGTTTCGGCTCCGCAGGCGAACGCTGCATGGCCATCTCCGCCGCCGTGGCGGTCGGACCGATTGCCGATGATCTGGTGGCCAAAATCGCCGAACGCACCACCCCGCTCAAGATCGGCGACGGCACCAAAGACTCCGATATGGGGCCCCTGGTCACCAAGGCGCACCGCGACAAGGTGGCCTCCTACATCGACGCCGGCGAATCCGACGGCGCCAAGGTCGTCGTCGACGGCCGCAATGTGAGCGCCGACGGTGGCGCCGAAGGGTTCTGGCTGGGCCCCACCCTGCTCGACAACGTCACCCCCGAGATGAGCGTCTACACCGACGAGATCTTCGGGCCCGTGCTCTCGGTGCTGCGCGTCGAAACCTATGACCAGGCGCTGGAACTGATCAACACCGGCACCGCCATCTTCACCAACGACGGCGGCGCCGCCCGACGCTTCCAGAACGAAGTCGAGGTCGGCATGGTCGGCATCAACGTTCCCATCCCGGTCCCGATGGCCTACTACAGCTTCGGCGGCTGGAAAGCCTCCCTGTTCGGCGACAGCCATGCCCACGGCATGGAGGGTGTGCACTTCTTCACCAGGACCAAGGCCGTGACCACGCGTTGGCTGGACCCCAGCCACGGCGGCATCAACCTCGGCTTCCCCGAGAACGCCTGACCTGACCCCATCTCCCGCGAGCGTGCGTGTCTGACGCCGGACACGCCGCTCGCGGGCAGTACTTTCCGCACGCTCGCGATCGAGGAGGATCCATGTCCACACCCCAGCTCGTCGCCACCGCGTGGACCAGCGCCGGCGATGTGTCACCGATGCACAACCCGGCGACGAGCCCGGTGCCGATCGCGGATCGGCTGTCGGCCATCGCCGAGGCGGGCTTCGTCGGCTTCGGACTGATCGCCGATGACCTCATTGCCGTCCGTGAGGGGATCGGATTCGCGGCGCTGCGAGATATGGCCGCCGACGCCGGACTCACCCACATCGAGATCGAATTGATCGAGCGGTGGTGGATCCCGCGCGGGCGACTCGGCCATTCCTACGATGTGCGCGACCTGCTGTTCGAGGCGGCGGACGTCCTGTGCCCGGCCTTCATCAAGATCGGCTCCGAACAAGCGGCGCGTACCGGGGATCTCCTCGAATTGGTCGCTCCCCTGCGCGAACTCGGCGAACAGGCCGAGTCGCGCGGCACCAGGATCGCGATCGAACCCATGCCGTTCTCGATCATCGACACCGTTCCGGTGGGCGCCGGACTCGCCCACGCGGCCGCACATCCGGCGGTCGGGCTGGTCATCGACGCGTGGCACGTGTTCCGCGCGGGCACCACGATCGGTGATCTCGCCAGGTCACTGACCCCGGAGATCATCTTCGGCGTCGAACTCGATGACGCCGCCGAGCAGATCGTCGGCAGCCTGTTCGAGGACACCGTGCACAACCGGCTGCTGTGTGGCGACGGGTCGTTCGATCTGGTCGGCCTGGTGGAGCTGTTGCGCTACTTCGGGTTCCGCGGCCCGTGGGGCGTGGAGATCCTGTCGTCAGGGTTCCGGCAGCTCCCGGTGGCGCATGCGCTGAAGCTCGCCGCCGAATCCGCGGCCGCGGTGCTCGTCTAGACTGCGACGTCGACCCACGCGCCGTTCGAGTTCATCGACTCGACCAGCGCATCGGCCACCTGCGCCGCCCGCAATCCGTCGCCGGCGGTGGCGAGGGTTGACCGCCGTTGCCGGCTGATCGAATCGACCCACTCCTGCAGTTCGATGCGGTAGGCATCGGCGTAGCGCGGGATCCAGTCCGCCGGATAGTCCACGCCCCTGCGCCGTTCGGCGTCGGTGACGACGTGCGTCGGAAGGGTCAATGCCGCCGTGCCGGTCTCCATGACGACCTCGCATCTGGTGTCATAGCCGTACCGGGCGTTCAGGTAAAGCTCGACGGTGACCAGCACATCGGATGCCGTCCGGAGCAGGTAGATCTGCGGATCCTGCCGGGTTCCCGAGTGCACCGAGGATCTGCCGCGCTGGTAACTCACCTCCACGATCGGCGAATCCAGCAGCCACGGCACGATATCGAGTTCGTGGATGGCCGAGTTCGTGACCGTCGACGCCGAGTCACCGCCGGGATTGCTGCTGACGGTGCGGCTGACGCAGTGCGCCACCAGCGGGGCGCCGAGCTCGCCACCGGACACCCGCTCGCGCAGTGCCACATACGACGGGTCGAAGCGCCGCATGAAGCCGACCGTGACGAGGTCGAACGGAACATTCAGCGCCGCTTGCTCATCCACCAGTACCCGGCTCTCCGCGGCGGTGGGCGCGAGCGGCTTCTCGCACATGACGGGTTTGCCGGCGCGCAGCGCGGCGCGCACCAATTCGGCGTGCGTGTCGTCGCGGGTCGCGATAATCACCGCGTCCACGTCGGCGTGACCGATGAGACCGAAGCCGTCATTGTGCACGACCGCATCCAGTTCGGCCGCCACCGAGGAAGCCACGGCGGCGTCGAAGTCGCTCACCGCAACGAGTTCGGCACCCGACACCACGGTCGCGATCTTGCGGGCATGGTCTGCGCCCATCACTCCGACCCCGACAACCCCCACACGCACCGTCATGGGCCGAGTATTACATACTAATGTCTTAACAAAGTAGGGCTCCGCCATCTATTCTGGTGTCATGACGAACATGGCCCTGCCGCAGGCCCGCACACCCGATCCACGGGCAGCGCCCAGCCTGCGCTGGGGCATCCTCGGGCCGGGATGGATCGCCCACCGGTTCGTCGAAACGCTGCTGTCACGGACCACCCAGCAGGTGATCGCCGTCGGTTCGCGCGGGAACGACCGCGCCGAAGCCTTTGCCGCGCAATGGTCTGTGCCCAACGCGCACGGCAGCTATCAGGCGTTGCTCGCCGATCCCGAGGTGGACATCGTCTATATCGCCACCACGCACCCGAGCCACCTCGACAATGCAGTCGCCGCATTGGACGCCGGTAAGCACGTGCTGGTCGAAAAGCCCCTCGCCGTGGACGCCGCCGGGGCCCGGCAGATCGCCGCCGCCGCGCAGCGCAACAGCCGCTTCGTCGGCGAGGCGATGTGGACCAAGTTCCTCCCGAAGTTCGACGTGATCCGCCAGTTGCTCGAGGACGGCGCCCTCGGCGAGATCCGCACCGTCATCGCCGATCACGGCGAGTTCTTCACCCCCGACCACCGCATCTACGACGCCGGCCTGGCTGGCGGCCCACTGCTGGATCTCGGCACCTATACCATCGCGCTGGCACATTTCGTATCCGACGGGTTCACCTCGGTGCAGGCTCAGGGCCAGGAGGCCGAGCCCGGCCTCCACGGCCAGATCTCGGCGATACTGTCCGACGCGGCGGGCAATCAGGCGTTGCTGCACACCACGATTCTGTCCGACACCCCGACCATGGCGGCCATCATCGGACGCGACGCCACTCTGGCTCTCGACGGATCGTTCTACATGCCAGGCCCTTTCACCCTGACCCGGCACCGCGGCCACCCCAACGATCCGGGGCGCAGGCTGCGCTACGACGAAAAGCCCGGCGGCCACACCGATGGCTTGCACTTCGCCGCGGTCGACGCCGCCCGGTGCATCACCGAAGGCCGTACCGAGTCGGAGATCCATCCGTTGCGGTACGCGATCGCGACGCTGGAGGTCGCCGACGAGATCCGCAGGCAGATCGGCTGAGTTTCAGCTCAGGGTGCGAGGACGGACCCACGATCCGGTGCGTACCGATTCGGTGATCGCCTCGATGACCTGCGCAGCCGCGACGGCATCCCAGATGGTCGCGCCGACAGCCGATCCCGTCTGGACGGACCGCAGGAACCGGTGCGCCTCGATGACCTTGAGCTCGTCGTAACCCATGGCCATGGCCGACCCCGGTTGGAAAGCCGCGTACTCACCGTCGCCGGGCCCGACGAACCGCGTCGTCACCGACTGATCCTGGAACGTCGATCCGGTGCCGACCCGCAACTCGCCGATGCGGCGGAAGTCCCATGCGACGACACCTGCGGTGCCGTGGATTTCGAATCCGTAGGCGTTCTGCTCGCCCACCGACACCCGGCTGGCCTCAACACCGCAGCGGGCACCGGAGGCCAGGCGCAGCTGAGCCGTCACATAGTCCTCGTTCTCGACGTCGGCGCGCACGCCACCGCCGGCGAGTTGATGGCCCGAAGTAGCGCCGTCCGGTTCGGGCCGTTGCGCAATGAATGTTGCGGTGTCGGCGACGACGGCATCGACCTCGCCCAGCAGGTAACGCACCAAATCGACGGCGTGCGAGGCCAGGTCACCGAGCACTCCGTTGCCACCCCGCGAGCGCTGGAACCGCCAGCTCAGTGCGCCGTCGGGATGGGCGGCATAGTCGCTGAGGAAATAGAAGCGGGCGTGGGTGATGGTGCCGAGTTCTCCGGCGGAGATGAGTTGGCGCGCAGCGGCCACCGCCGGCGCATTGCGGTAGTTGAAACCGACCGCGGTCTGGACACCACGCGCATCGGCGGCCTGTGCAACGGCCAGCGCATCATCGACGTCGAGGCCCACCGGCTTCTCGATCCAGAGGTGCTTGCCCGCGTCGACGACGGCGGTACCGATCTCGCGGTGCAGGAAGTTCGGCGCGGTCACGCTCACCGCACGGATCGCCGGGTCGTCGATGAGCGTCTTCCATTCGGTGTGCGCGGAGGCGGCGCCGAACTGCTGCGCGGCCTCCTCGGCCCGGCCCGGCACCTCGTCGGCGATCGCGATGAGTTGCGGAGCGGGCACGTTCGGATAGTGATGACGCAGCCGCGCATAGGCCTGCGCGTGCACGCGGCCCATCCACCCGAAACCGATGATCCCGACGGGGAAGTTGCTCACGCCGGTGAGCGTAGCGACCGGGCACCGAGGCTGTCCAGTATTTGTGCGAACGTCAGGACAAATGCTCTGAACTGGGGCTCAGTGAGCGAGAAGAGGCACCTACAGACGCACCAGGCGAGGGAAATCCGCGGCCCTTTTCCCGCTCGTCGACGCCCCCACACCGGGACTTGGCACTAGAATTCCGGCTAGCTGGCATACGCCGATCCCCCGGACCTCGGGATTTGCGCCCTGATCCGGAGGATTGTCGTGAGCCGCTTTACGGAAAACATGTATGCGAACGCTCAGTGGAGCGTCAACGGGATGGTGACGGGCGAACCGCACTGCCCGGTCCGCCATACCTGGCGCGAAGTCCACGATCGTGCACGCCGAGTGGCCGGCGGCCTGGCCGCCGCGGGCGTCGGGCACGGCGACGCGGTCGGCGTGCTTGCGGGCGCGCCGGTGGAGATCGCCCCCACCGCGCAAGGACTGTGGATGCGCGGCGCCAGCATCACGATGTTGCACCAGCCGACACCCCGGACCGATCTGGTGTCCTGGGCCATCGACACCATCAGCGTCATCGACATGATCGCGGCGCGGACCGTCATCGTCTCCGATCCCTTCATGGCCGCCGTTCCCATCTTGGAAGAACATGGCGTCACGGTGCTGACGGTGACCGAACTGCTCGCCGCCGAGGGCATCGGACCGACCCGCACCACCGGTAACGACATCGCATTGCTGCAGTTGACGTCCGGCTCGACCGGGTCACCGAAGGCCGTTCAGATCACCCACGACAACCTCGTCGCGAACGCCGATGCGATGTTCGTCGGGGCCGACGTCAACACCGACACCGATGTGATCGTGAGCTGGTTGCCGCTGTTCCACGACATGGGCATGACCGGATTCCTCACGGTGCCGATGTATTTCGGGGCCGAACTGGTCAAGATCACGCCGATGGACTTTCTCACCGACATCCTGCTCTGGCCCAAGCTCATCGACAAGTACGCGGGGACGATGACCGCGGCACCCAACTTCGCCTACGCGCTGCTCGCCAAACGGCTCGCCAGACAAGCGAAAGTCGGCGACTTCGACCTCTCCACCCTGCGCTGGGCGCTGTCCGGCGCCGAGCACGTGGAGCCGGCGGACGTCGAAGAACTGATCGAGGTGGGCAAACCGTTCGGACTGCGCCCGGACGCGGTACTGCCGGCCTATGGAATGGCCGAAACCACTGTCGCAGTGTCGTTCTCGGAGTGCGGCGGAGGGCTCGTGGTCGACGAGGTCGACAGCGACCTACTGGCCGCCCTGGGACAGGCGGTCCCGGCGAACAAGGGCAGCAGAACCACCCGGCTCGCCTGCCTCGGACCCCTGCTGGACGGATTGGAGGCCCGCATCATCGGCGAGAACGGTGACCTGCTGGCCGCGCGTGGTGTCGGCGTGATCGAACTTCGTGGCGGGCCGGTGACGAGCGGCTACATCACCAAGGGCGGGTTCGTCGAAGCCCGCAATGCCCAAGGTTGGTACGACACCGGCGATCTCGGGTATCTCACCGAGACCGGCAATCTGGTGGTGTGCGGCCGTGTCAAGGACGTCATCATCATGGCGGGCCGCAACATCTACCCCACCGATATCGAACGCGCCGCCGGCCGGGTGCGGGGCGTACGGCCGGGCGGCGCGGTCGCGGTGCGGCTGGATGCCGGGGATTCCCGTGAATCGTTCGCCGTCGTCATCGAATCCAATGATTTCGACGACGACGACGAGGTCCGCCGGATCAAGCATGACGTTGCGCACGAGGTGGTCACCGAGGTCGACATGCGGCCACGCAACGTGGTGGTGCTGGGACCGGGGTCGATCCCGAAGACGCCGTCCGGCAAGCTGCGCCGGACCTCGTCTGCTGCACTCGTGGGCTGAACGCCTGCGCGAGCGTGCGCGGAATGGCCTCCGCGAGCGGCGTGTCCCACACAGACACGCACGCTCGCGGAAGAGAGACCTGATCGCCGGGCGCGGGGGCTGAGGTCACCAGAGGCCCCGGGCGGGCCTGTCCCCCGCACCCGGCGATGTCCGATGTCGCCGCCGGGGCGGCTCCAGGTCACCGTCAGAGGATGTACAGCATCTCCTGATAGGTGGGTAGCGGCCAGAGATCATCGGCCACAATGCTTTCCAGTGTGTCTGCCGCAACGCGCACGGCGTCCATCGCGGGCAGCAGCGCCGACTGGGCGTGCACTGCTTCCTCGGTGGCACTGTCGGCGTGATGCGACAGCCCCTCCTTGAGGGTGGCCAACGCTGCGGTGAGGGCACCGATGGGTTCGGAGACCATCTTCAGCAGCGAGAGATCCGGCTCGACGCCGGCGGCCTTGAGCGTCGCGACGTTCTGCGCCAGTTCGGTCTGGTACCGCAGCGCCGCAGGCAGGATCACGGTCGAGCCGATCTCCAGTGCCAGCTTGGCCTCGACGGCGACGGTGAGCGCGTATGTCTCGTAGCGGACCTCGACGCGGCTCTCCAACTCCCGCTCGCTGAACACGCCGTACTTCTCGAACACCTCGATGGCTTCCGGCTTCACCAGCTCCGGGATCGCATCCAGTGTGGTCTTGAGGTTCGGCAGCCCACGCTCGGCGGCTTCGATCTGCCAATTCTCCGAATAGCCGTCCCCGTTGAAGACCACGGCTCCGTGTTCGGTGATGATCTCGGTGAGCAACTTCTGCACCGCGACATCGAAGTCCTCGCCCTCGCCGACTGACTTCTCCAGCCAGGTGGCCATGTAGTCCAGCGAGTCCGCCATGATCGTGTTCAGGATGATCATCGGCACATTGATGGTCTGACCCGAACCCGGTGCCCGGAACTCGAACCGGTTACCGGTGAACGCGAACGGGCTGGTGCGGTTCCGGTCGCCCGGGTCGGTCGGCAGGTGCGGCAGGGTGTCGACACCGATCATCATGGTGCCCTTGCCCTTCGACGAGGTCGCGGCACCCTTGGCGATCTGCTCGAACACATCGGCCAGCTGATCGCCGAGGAAGATCGAGATGATCGCCGGCGGCGCCTCGTTCGCGCCGAGACGGTGATCGTTGGTGGCCGATGCCACCGAGACCCGCAGCAGGCCGGAGAACTTGTGCACCGCGCGGATGACGGCGGCGCAGAAGACCAGGAACTGCGCGTTCTCGTGCGGGGTGTCGCCGGGCACGAGCAGGCTGCCGAACTGCGAGTTGCCGAGCGAGAAGTTGACGTGCTTGCCGGAGCCGTTGACGCCGGCGAACGGCTTCTCGTGGAACAGGCACTCCATGCCGTGTTTCTTGGCGATCGTCTTGAACGTCGTCATCAGCAGCTGCTGATGGTCGGCGGCGATGTTGGCCCGCTCGAACATCGGGGCGATCTCGAACTGCCCGGGCGCGACCTCGTTGTGCCGGGTCTTGGCCGGGATACCGAGCTTGAACAGCTCACGCTCGGTGTCCATCATGAAGCCCAGCACCCGGTCGGGAATGGCGCCGAAGTAGTGGTCGTCGAACTCCTGGCCCTTGGGCGGCTTCGCGCCGAAGAGGGTGCGGCCGGCATTGATCAGGTCGGGCCGCGACAGGAAGAAGTGCCGATCGACCAGGAAGTACTCCTGCTCCGGCCCGCAGAACGACACGATGTTGTCGAAATCCTTGTGCCCGAACAACTTCAGGATGCGTTCGGCCTGCGCGCCCATGGCCTGCTGGCTGCGCAGCAACGGCGTCTTGTAGTCCAGCGCCTCGCCGGTCATCGACACGAACACCGTCGGGATGCACAGCGTGTTCCCGTTCGGGTTCTCCAGGATGTAGGCCGGGCTGGTGACATCCCAACCGGTGTAGCCGCGCGCCTCGAACGTACTGCGCAGCCCGCCCGACGGGAAGCTGGAGGCGTCGGGCTCGCCCTGGATCAGAGTCTTACCGGCGAACTCGGCCAGCGTCTGACCGTCGGACACCGGCTCAAGGAAGCTGTCGTGCTTCTCGGCGGTCAGACCCGTCATCGGATAGAAGACGTGCGCGTAGTGGGTCGCGCCCTTGGACAGGGCCCAGTCCTTCATCACCGAGGCGACCGAATCGGCGACCGCCGGGTCGAGCGTGGCGCCCTTCTCGATGGTCGCGACGACGGACTTGTACACCGACTTCGGCAACCGCAGCTGCATCTCGGCCTTGGTGAACACGTTCGCGCCGAAGATCTCGCCAGGCGCCTCGGTGGGGTCGAAGCTGATGGCCGGCGGTACGTAGCCTTCGACATTGGTGATCGCCTGGAGGCGGACAGCATTTGCGCTCAATGGAATTCCTTTGCACTGCGGTCCGCCAGCTACTCGACGGACGTTGACCGGCCAACGATAGGAACAATGGATGCCGAACTTGTTACGCCGGCGTCAACAGCGGAATGCGGGTCCGCCCGGACGGCGACGCGGCAAACCGGTGGGTCAGAGTCGCTGAGATGGGTAGCCCCTCGACCATGCGATACCGTTTCTTCGCCTTGGCGCTGGTGCTCACGGTGGCGAGCTGCGCGCAACCTGCGCAGGAGCCCGGCCCGACCGGCACCACCCACGCAGAAACGGCAACCACCACCGGCCTACTGCCCGCCGGCGTCCCGACCGAGGGCACCCGCCCGCCCGTCGACGATCTGCCGCCGCCCGCCGAGCCGCAGCGAGCGCCCGCACCGGGGCCGGGGCTGCCCGGCCGGCAAGTCCCCGTCGGCGATGCGCCCGAGGGTGTCGTGGTCGACGCGAAGACCCGCACCGTTGCGGTGGCCACACGCAACCCCCACGAACTCGTCCTGCTCGACGCCGACACCGGCGCCGTCACGAAGCGCGTCCCACTACCCGGATTCGTCCGGCATCTGCAGCTCGCCAGGCCCGGTGGCCCGGTGCTGGTTCCGGTCGAGAGCGCCAATGCCCTGGTGCGGGTGGACCTGCCCGGCGGACGCGCCGAACCGCAGATCATCACGGGCACGGTTCCGCACGATGCCTCCGAAGCGCCCAACGGCACGGTCTTTGTCGCCAACGAACTCGGCGGTACCGTGGCCGTCCTGCGCGGCGAGGACATCGTCAAGGTCTTCACCGGCAGCGTCCAGCCCGCGGGTATGGCTCCCGTCGGAAACCTGATGGGAATGCTGGACGTCCGCACGAACGACTTGACGGTGTTCGACGCCGACGCGCTGACGATCAGAGGATCGACCCCGGCGGGTCAGGGACCCACCCACCTCGTCGCCGACAAGCACGGTCGGTACATCGCTGCCGACACACGGGGCGACGCGATCCGGGTGTTCGACACCGAGCCCCGCCAGATCGCCGAGATTGCCCAGCCCGGCGGACCCTATGGGATCGCGTACGACGCGACCCGCGACCGGCTCTGGGTGGCGTCCTCGGGAACCAATGAGGTGATCGGCTACGACATGGCGCAGCCGACTCCGCGTGAGGTGGCGCGCATCGCGACCGTCCAGAATCCCTACACACTCGGGGTCGACGCGGAGACCGGACGGCTCTTCATCGCCGGCGTGACGGCAGGCGTGCTCCAGATCGTGGATCCCCGGTAACTCGCGGCCCGGTAACCACTTGCGCCACTTCAGTTTCAACGGTCACGCGGACCGTGATCTACCCGAGCCGGGCGGCATCCCACGCGCTGTCGATGTGGCTCCCGAGGTCCACATCCCCGGCGACCTCGACGAGGGCGGCCGCGACAATGGACGCCGGCGCCCGGTCCAGTACGACGAGCCCGATCGCCGGCCGAGGACCGTGTTGAACCATCGGCCGGGCGGCGAAACCCGTCGGCACACCGAGCTGCGGCAGCCACGCCGTGGACGCGATGGTCGCACGACGCGAATGCGCAAGGTGGGCGTAGAGCGCATCGACCGACGCCGCCTCCACGACGGGGCGGTACTGGACTCCCTCGGCGGCCATGTTGGCGTCCAGGATGCGCCGGTTACGCATCGTGGTCGTCAGCACACACAGCTCCAGCGCCGCCGCGTCCGACCAGGCTACTTCCGGTTCGCCCATCAACCGGCTGTCGGCGGGGGCCACCAGGACGTACTGCTCGCGGTACAGCTCGACCGACCGCGTCCCCGGCGGCGCTTCGTCATCGAGGTAGGTCAATCCCGCGTCGATTTCGAAATCGGCGAGCTGGCGCGCGATCTCCCGGGAGGACAGCGCCTCGATGCGCACCGAGGCGGCCGGGTTGCGCCTCAGGAACTCGGTGGTGATGAAGGGACTGGCGGGGACCGCGGTGGGGATGGCGCCCAGCCGGGCGGTGACCGTCAGCCGGCCCCGCATGCGTTCCAGATCGGCGAGCATCTCATCGCGTTCGGCGATGATGCGCTGCGCCCAGGTGACGACGCGGCGCCCTTCTTCGGTGAACCCCTCGAAGCGGTGCCCGCGTTGCACGATGACGATGCCGAGATCCTTCTCCAGCCGGCGGATCGCGACCGACAGCGTCGGTTGGCTGACATGACAGCGCGCGGCGGCCCGGCCGAAGTGCCGTTCGGCCGCGAGCGCCAGCAGGTAGTCCAGGTGCTGGAGGAGGACGTCACTTGCCATCAATAGACACCGTCTATCACTGCATGTGAAATGGCAAATATGGGGCGCCACGGATTGGCGCTCTCGTCGGCCGCCGAGGGTTAGCCTGGAAAATATGACCAAGGATGTCGATGCGAGCTATGACGAGCGCGATGTCACCGTCACCGGGGCGAAGCACGAGGCGGCCGGGGTCAAGGCGGTCCTGGTCAGTTTGCGGCGCGGCCTCGCCGAGATGGGTCCGATACGCACCGCCGCCACGCTGGCGAGACTGAATCAGCGGCACGGCTTCGACTGCCCGGGCTGTGCCTGGCCCGAAGAGCACGGCGGCCGCAAGCTGGCCGAGTTCTGCGAGAACGGCGCGAAGGCGGTCGCCGAGGAAGCCACCAAGCGCACCGTCACCACCGACTTCTTCGCCCGCCACTCGGTCGCGGAACTGTCCGAGAAGCCCGAGTACTGGTTGTCCCAGCAGGGCCGGCTCACCCACCCGATGGTGCTGCGGGCCGGGGCCACCCACTACGAACCCATCGACTGGGACGGTGCCTACCGGCTGATCGCCGATCACCTCAACGAGCTGGCCTCCCCCGACGAGGCGCTGTTCTACACCTCCGGGCGCACCAGCAACGAGGCCGCCTTCCTGTACCAGCTGCTGGTCCGCAGCTTCGGCACCAATAACCTGCCGGACTGCTCGAACATGTGCCACGAATCCTCGGGCACCGCGCTCATCGACTCCATCGGTATCGGCAAGGGCTCGGTGACCGTCGACGATGTGGTGCACGCCGACGTGATCCTGATCGCCGGGCAGAACCCGGGCACCAACCATCCGCGGATGCTGTCGACGCTGGAGAAGGCGAAGGCCAACGGCGCCACCGTCATCGCGGTCAACCCGCTGCCCGAGGCCGGACTGATCCGGTTCAAGGATCCGCAGAAGGTGAACGGAGTGGTCGGCGACGGCATCCCGATCGCCGACGAGTTCGTGCAGATCCGGATCGGCGGCGACATGGCGCTGTTCGCCGGGCTGGGCCGGTTGCTGTTCGAAGCCGAGGACCGCGCGCCCGGCACGGTGGTCGACCGGCTCTTCGTCGACGCGCACTGCGCGGGGTTCGACGAATACGAACGCCAGACCCGCGCCGTCGATCTGGGCACCGTGCTCGAGGCGACCGGCATCGACGAGGGTCAGCTGCGCCGCGTCGCCGACATCCTGATCCGCTCCGAGCGGACGGTGATCTGCTGGGCGATGGGCCTGACCCAGCACCGGCACGCGGTCGCCACCATCGGCGAGGCCACCAATCTGCTGTTGATGCGCGGCATGATCGGCAAGCCGGGTGCCGGAGTGTGCCCGGTGCGCGGTCACTCCAATGTGCAGGGTGACCGCACCATGGGCATCTGGGAGAAGATGCCGGAAGAATTTCTGGCCGCACTGGATTCGCGTTTCGGCATCACCAGCCCCCGCAAGCACGGCCACGACACCGTCGATGCCATCCGGGCCATGCGCGACGGGCACGCCAAGACCTTCATCGGGATGGGCGGTAACTTCGTCTCGGCGACCCCCGACACCGAGGTCACCGAGGCCGGGCTGCGCAACTGCGCACTCACGGTGCAGATCTCGACGAAGCTCAATCGCAGCCATCTGGTGCACGGCAGGACCGCGCTGATCCTGCCGACCCTGGGCCGCACCGACCGCGACATCCAGGCATCCGGCAAGCAGTTGGTGTCGGTGGAGGATTCGATGTCCATGGTGCACCTGTCCCGCGGCAGCCTGACCCCGGCCAGCGATCAGCTGCGTAGCGAGGTGGCCATCGTCTGCCAGCTGGCCCGTGCCCTACTGGGCCCCGATCACCCGGTCGACTGGGAGGCGTTCAACGCCGACTACGACCGCATCCGCGACGCCATCGCCGACGTCGTGCCGGGCTGCACCGACTACAACATCCGGGTGCGCCGGCCCGATGGATTCCAGCTCCCCCACCCGCCCCGGGATTCCCGCGAATTCCACACCGCCACCGGTAAAGCCAACTTCTCGGTGTGCCCGCTGGAGTGGGTTCCGGTGCCCGAAGGGCGGCTGATCCTGCAGACCCTGCGCAGCCACGACCAGTACAACACCACCATCTACGGCCTCGACGACCGCTACCGCGGCGTCAAGGGCGGACGCCGGGTGGTGTTCGTCAACCCCGACGATATCGCCGCGCTCGGGCTGAGAGACGGTGACCGTGTGGACCTGATATCGGAGTTCGGCGGCGAGGAACGCCGGGCAAAGGACTTCCGGGTGGTCGCCTACGCCACCCCGGCCGGCAACGCCGCGGCCTACTACCCGGAGACCAATCCGCTGGTGCCGTTGGATCATGTTGCGGCGCGGTCGAACACGCCGGTGTCCAAGGCCGTGGTGATCCGTTTGCAAGCGGTCGCCCGGGCGAGCGAAGCAACGGGAGATCGACATGGGTAGGGTGACCGCGCGCCGCCGCGTGCAGCATGTGACCGCCGCCGACGCGGTCGCCCGGCCAGAGACGCTGGCCGTCGAGGAACCGTTGGAGATCCGCGTCAACGGCAAGCCGCTGACCGTCACGATGCGCACCCCCGGATCCGATGTCGAACTGGCCCAGGGATTCCTGCTCACCGAAGGACTGGTATCCCGGCGCGAGGACATCGCCGCCGTGCAGTACTGCAACGGCGCCGGGCCGGACGGCCTGAACACCTACAACGTGCTCGATGTGACGCTGGCACAAGGCGTCCCGGCACCCGATGTCGATGTGACCCGCAATTTCTACACGACCTCCTCCTGCGGGGTGTGCGGCAAGGCCTCGCTGGACGCGGTGCGGCTGAGCAGCAAGCACGCGCCGGGCGACGATCCCGTCATCGTCGACGCCGACATGCTCTCCGCGCTGCCCGATAAGCTGCGCGACCGGCAGAAGGTGTTCGCGGCCACCGGCGGCCTGCACGGCGCCGCCCTGTTCGACGCGCGTGGCACCGCACTGGTGGTGCGCGAGGACATCGGCAGGCACAACGCCGTCGACAAGGTCATCGGCTGGGCGCTGGAATCCGGCCGGGTACCACTGACCGGCACCGTGCTGCTGGTCAGCGGCCGAGCATCGTTCGAGCTGACGCAGAAGGCGGTGATGGCCGGAATCCCGTTGTTGGCGGCGGTTTCCGCACCGTCCTCACTGGCGGTGGATCTGGCCGCCCAGTCCGGTCTGACCCTGGTGGCGTTCCTGCGCGGCGACTCGATGAACATCTACACCCGGCCCGACCGGGTCCGGAACCAACCCCGAATCTCCACGCTTTCTCCATAGAACCTCCAAGTGCGGACACCCGCTGATCAACCAGCATCGTCCGCATGCCGAAGATCCTGATCGCCTCCTGCCCGCCCGTCGGACACATCGCCCCGCTGCTGAATGTCGCACGCGGTCTGGTCGCCCGCGGTGACAGCGTCACCGTCCTCACCAGCGCACGGCACGCCGACAAGATCCGCGCCACCGGCGCCGAACCACGCCCGTTGCCGCTGGCCGCCGACTACGACGATTCGGCCTTCGACGCAGAGCTGCCGGGGCGCGCGGCGACCTCCGGCATCGCGCGGATCAACTTCGATGTGGAGAACGTCTTCGTGCGTCCGCTCCCGCATCAGTTCAACGCGCTTCGGGAGCTGCTGGCGGACAACGAGTATGACGCCGTCCTGACCGATGCGTTCTTCCTGGGCACCCTACCGCTGCTGCTCGACGACACCGTGGCACGTCCGCCCATCCTCAGCTACACCACCACCCCGCTGTTCCTGACGAGCAGGGACACCGCGCCGGGCGGCCCCGGCATCGCCCCGATGCCCGGCGCCCTGGGACGGCTGCGCAACCGTCTGCTCACCGGAGTCGTCCAGAACGTGTTGCTGCGACCCGCACACCGTGCGGCGAACCGGATGCTCGCCGCACTGGGACTGCCACCGCTGCCGGTGTTCATCCTGGACTGCGGGGTGCTCGCCGACCGGGTGATCGTGCCGACCATCCCCGAATTCGAGTACCACCGCAGCGATCTGCCCGCCCATGTGCGGTTCGTCGGCGCGGTCAGCCCACTGCCCAACGATGATTTCACCGCACCGCCATGGTGGGATGTGCTGCGCAGCGGACGGCCCGTCGTGCACGTCACGCAGGGCACCGTCGACAACGCCGACCTGAGCCGGCTGATCGAACCCACCATCGAGGCACTGGCCGGCGAGGACCTCACCGTCATCGTCACCACCGGCGGCCGACCGCTCTCCCAGATCGGGATACCACTGCCGTCCAACACCTTTGCCGCCGAGTACCTGCCGCACGATGTGCTGCTGCCCATGGTGGACGTCATGGTGACCAACGGCGGCTACGGGGCCGTGCAGCGCGCCCTGTCCGATGGGGTGCCGATGGTGGTCGCGGGCCACACCGAGGACAAACCGGAGGTGGCCGCACGCGTCGAGTATTTCGGCGCCGGAATCAATCTGCGTACCGGCACCCCCGCCCCCGCCCAGGTGCGGCGCGCTGTCCTGGACATCCTGGGCAACGTCACCTACCGCGACAACACCCGCCGCCTGCAGGACGCGTACGCCGAGCGCGACGGCGTCACCGAGATCGCCGCTGTGCTCGACGAGGTGATCGCCGGACGTCAGCTCACCTCGTCGAGATAGACGAAATGGCTGTCCTCCCGCGGGGGAGAACAGCCATGTCGTCGATCTGAAGCGTGACCTATGCGGTCTTGTCGCGGCGCTCGTTGCGCGGGGGCTTGCGGGGCACGATCGTCGGGAGCACGTTGTCCTGCACGGTCTCCTTGGTGACGACCACCTTGGCGACGTCATCGCGGCTGGGGATGTCGTACATCGCCGGCTGCAGGACCTCTTCCATGATGGCGCGCAGGCCACGGGCACCGGTGCCGCGATGGATGGCCTGATCGGCGATCGCGTCCAGGGCCTCCGGCGTCAACTCCAGCTCGACGCCGTCCATCTCGAACAATCTGGTGTACTGCTTGACCAGGGCGTTCTTCGGCTTCGACAGGATCTGAACCAGCGACTCCTTGTCCAGGTTGGTCACCGAGGCGACCACCGGCAGACGGCCGATGAACTCAGGGATCAGACCGAACTTGATCAGGTCCTCGGGCATGACCTCGGCGAAGTGGTCCTGGGTGTCGATCTCCGCCTTGGACTTCACCTCGGCGCCGAAGCCCAGGCCCCGTTTGCCGACGCGGTCCGAAACGATGCGTTCCAGGCCGGCGAACGCACCGGCCACGATGAACAGCACGTTGGTGGTGTCGATCTGGATGAACTCCTGGTGCGGATGCTTGCGCCCACCCTGCGGAGGCACCGACGCCTGGGTACCTTCCAGGATCTTGAGCAGCGCCTGCTGCACGCCCTCACCGGAGACGTCGCGGGTGATCGACGGGTTCTCGCTCTTGCGGGCGATCTTGTCGACCTCGTCGATGTAGATGATGCCGGTCTCGGCGCGCTTGACGTCGTAGTCGGCGGCCTGGATCAGCTTGAGCAGAATGTTCTCGACATCTTCGCCCACATAGCCGGCCTCGGTGAGCGCGGTGGCATCGGCAATGGCGAACGGAACGTTGAGCATCTTGGCCAGCGTCTGGGCCAGGTAGGTCTTGCCACAGCCGGTGGGGCCGAGCATCAGGATGTTGGACTTGGCCAGCTCAACAGGCTCGACACGCGAATCGCGGCTCTTCTCCTGGGCCTGGATGCGCTTGTAATGGTTGTAGACGGCGACCGCGAGCGTCTTCTTCGCGGTGTCCTGCCCGATCACATAGCCTTCGAGGAACTCGCGGATCTCGGCGGGCTTGGGGAGTTCGTCCAGCTTGACGTCATCAGCGTCAGCCAGCTCCTCCTCGATGATCTCGTTGCACAGATCGATGCACTCGTCGCAGATGTAGACACCAGGCCCCGCGATGAGCTTTTTGACCTGCTTCTGGCTCTTCCCACAGAATGAGCACTTCAGCAGGTCACCGCCGTCTCCGATGCGAGCCATGTGGGGGGGTCCTACTTCCTGTTCGCTGTCACTCAAATGTGGGTTGCCCCGGGTGTAAACCCGACGCTACCCGTTCGTTCCGTCACGGTGCGACCGAAGGGCCGAATCGCGTCGGTGGTATTTGTTCGCGTGCAGGAGAACATATCTCTCCTGGTGGCCTGCCACCCGGCGGCACGCGGTCCGTGTCCCTGGCGTGTCGTCGTCGTGACGAGATTGCGGTCTAAAGCACCTGGTCCGATCCATGTACACCGGCTTCCACAGTACCTGGCGGTTTCAGACGGCGACGGCGGCATTTTGAGGCAGACGCCCCATGTGCGGGGCGGTGCCGCCGGGCAGCGTGAACTCCATGAAAATCACTCCGCTCGCGGTGGCGACCGCGGTACTCGATCACCCCGTCCTGCCCGCCGGCGACGACGAACGTTTCGTCGGTTTCGGCGTCATGGGCTTCCCGTTTGCCAGCGGCCACTATTTGGCCCTACGCCACTTCCCCGCGACCACGTTCTCCCCCGGCTACCAGTCCGTCTGGCATCGCGACCCGGCCGGCACGTGGACCTTCTATGCCACGACTCCGGGCCAACAGAGTTGTGCGCGTTACTTCAGCGCGGCGACCCCCGAGGACGCGGTCCAGTGCGGTATCGACGTCGCGTGGGTCAGCCCATGGACCCTGTTCGTCACGATCGACGGACTGCTGGAGTGGACCGTCGATATCCGCGCCACGCCGATGACCCGCGCCATCAGTGCCATCGGCCGGGCTCTGCCGGAGCGAACCTGGACCAGCCGCGCGGCGCTCGGTCTCATCGGTACGGCTGCGGGCGCCGTCCTGCGCGCGGGGACGATCCACCTGGCCGGCACCGCCCCCAACGGGCAGCAGTTCATGATCGCTCCGCGTCAGGTGTGGCTGGCCTCCGGGCGTGCGTCGCTGCGCGGTGTGGATCTCGGCGCGCCCGGCCCGTTGCACCGGCAGGCCGAACTCGCCGACTTCCGGCCGCCGCAGCGCGGCATCTTCGTGGTCGGCTCCGGGCACTTCGAGACCTATGACCCCGCGGTGCACCGCAGCGCATAATCAGCCGATGGCCCCACCGCCGGCCGAAACACCCACCCGCGCCGAACTGCTGGCTGCGCTGTCGGTGGCCGTCGATCTCGGTCTGGGCCAGCCCGGCGAACACATGCTGCGGTCGGCGCTCATCGCGACCAGGCTGGCCGATCGTCTCGGCCTGACCGGGCCGTCGCGCGACGCCGTCTACTACACGACGCTGATCATGTGGATCGGGTGTCACGCCGACTCGCATGAATACGCACGGTGGTTCGGCGACGACATCGCCGTCCGCCACGACACCTACCAGGTCGAGGCGACGGGGTGGGAGTTTCTGCGGTTCCTGCTGCACAACATCGCCAGGGGCGAACCGCTGGCACGACGGCTGAACGTGCTGGCCACGTTGTTCGTCGATGCCCGCGGCCAGCTGTCCCGAATGATCCACTCGCACTGCACTTCCGCGGCGCTGCTCGCCGACCGGATGGGGCTGGGACCCGAGGTGCAGGCCGCGCTGGCCTTCGCCTTCGAGCGGTACGACGGCGGCGGCATGCCCGCCGGCGCGGGCGGGGATGCCATCCCGATCCAGATGCGGATCGCTCAGCTGGCCGATCTGGTGGAGGTACACCACCGCACCGGCGGGGTGGCCCGCGCGGTGGCGCTGGCCACCACCCGGCGCGGCGGACAGTTCGACCCGCGGGTGGTCGAGGCGTTCGTGCGGGACGCGGACGCGATCCTGGCCGGGCCCACGACCGGAGACGTGTGGACGGCTGCGCTGCACGAGGCGCCCGACCGTCACGAACGCCTCGACGACGACGGGCTGGACGCCATGCTGGTAGCGCTCGGCGATTTCGTGGATCTGAAATGCCCTTTCACCCTTGGCCATTCGCGAGCGGTGGCACAACTGGCCGGTGATGGCGCCGCGGCGGCGGGCCTGGACGCGGACACGATCGCGCTGACCCGCCGCGCCGGTCACGTCCACGATCTGGGCCGGATCGGGGTGTCGAATCAGATCTGGTCCAAGCCGGGACCGTTGAGCGCCGGCGAGTTCGAGCGGGTGCGCCTGCATCCCTATCTGACGGTGCGGATCCTCAGCCAGGTACCCGGCCTGCAGCAGGTGGCCCAGATCGCCGGTAACCATCATGAATGCGTGGACGGCTCCGGGTACCCACGGGGGCTGCCCGGCTCGGCGCTCGGCCTTCCCGACCGGATACTGGCCGCCGCGGTCAGCTATCAGTCTGCTTGCGAGCCAAGGCCTTACCGGCCCGAACACACGCCGCAGACGGCGATGCGCCGGCTGCACGACCGGGTGGCAGCCGGCGAACTCGACGCGACCGCGGTCGAGGCGGTGCTCCAGGCCGCCGGTCACCGGTCCCGGCGCGCGCCGCTGCGGCCGGACGGACTGACCCCACGCGAGGTCGACGTACTGCGGATGGTGGCCCGCGGCGCGTCGAACAAAGAGATCGCTTCGGCGCTGGTGATCAGCGAGAAGACCGCGCGTAATCACGTCGAGCGCACCTACGCCAAGATCGGTGCCTCCAACCGCATCGGGGCCAGCATGTACGCGTTGCGGCACGGACTGGTCGAGGCCTGACCTCGCGAAGTGGGGCAAACGCCCCACGCGGGTAAGCGCTCGGGTGTAGACGATCAGGTTATGAGCAATTCGACGAACAAAGCAGCGATCAGCCTGACCACCGGCCTGGAGGACGCCGAACGCGTCACCATCGCCTTCCTGATGGCGGTCGGCGCGGCCGAATCCGGCCGCCCGACAATGATGTTCCTGACCAAGGAGGCCGTGCGGCTGGTGGTCCCGGGTGTCGCAGTGGGCACCGCCTGCGACGGATGCCCGCCGCTGACCGGGCTGATCGAACGCTACGAGAAGGCCGGTGGACGATATCTGGTCTGCCCCATCTGCATCGACTCCAAGAAGCTGGACTCGAAGAGCTTCATCGCCGGGGCAGAACCCGGTGGCACCGTGCAGCTGTGGGAGTGGATCGGCGACGGGGCCACCACCTTCAGCTACTGATCGGCTAGCGCGGTCCCAGTCCCCCGGGCCCGACCGGGCCGGGCCCCACCGGTCCTGGGCACACCGGTTCGTCGGCCAGGCTGACCGCCGGCGCGGCGATCTGGATGAACAGCCCGGCAGAGAACATGCACGCGCCAGCCATCGCGCGGTGTCTGTTGGTCATGGTCGTCTCCCTCGGAGTTTCCCGACGGACCAAGAGTCCCAGGGCCCCGTCTCGGTGAGACAGCTTTGACGCGAGCGGCAATATTGGCGACGACGACGCACTCGCCTGAAATATGAGTGTCGTCCTACTCACCTCACCCTGATCGACGCGTCCGACAATGTCGGTTTCCGAGCGTCACATCAGGGAAGGAACGACGATGATCCAGCCCGCGCGATCCGTCCGCAGTGCCGGTGGCGCTGCGTTGTGTACATGCTTGGTGGCGTCGACGCTTGTCGCGGCACCCGTCCTGGCGAGCCCACCGCCGGCCGCGGTGCCCGCCGTCGAACTCACCGCGTCGACCACACCGTTCGACGTGACGGTGCCCGAACTCATCGAGCAGATCGACCAATTCGCGACACTCGTCGAACCGCTCACCCCGGACACCAAACCCTCGGCATCACAAGACATTGCCGCGGCGGCGGTACCCCTGCTGTCGGCCGCCAGCGGCACCCCAATCGCAACCGGGGTCGGTCAACTGGGTGCCGCCGTGCTCCGCGGCGTGGTTGGGCTACTGGCGCCCTTCGTCAGAATTCCCGCGCTCACACCACTCGTGGGCGGCGCGATTCTGACCATCACCTTCGTGGGAGGAGTCGCTGTCGCGGCCATTTACGGGGTGATCGCGCAGATCGAAGGGGTGATCGGTGCGGTCATCGGAACCATCGGGGCAGCGCTGGGAGGCATCGTCGGCTTACCTGCCACGTTGTTGAGCGGAACCGCCACGGCCGGCACCCTTGCCAGGTCTGCACCTGTGCTCCGCACCGCAGACACGTTCCTCGATCCCGAGCAGACGGACCCCGATCCTGTCGGTACCGCCGATTCGGCACGCACGACCGACCGCAACGACACCGAGCAGGACCGTACCGAGGTGCAGACCTTTGACGAGCCGGAAGCGCCCGGCGGCGGCGATCCGCTCGAGACCATGACCGACCCGGAGACGACGGTGCTCACCGCGCCCGAGGATGCGGAACCCGTATCCGATCCTGACGAACTGCTCTCCGACGAGCCGGAGGCCGAGGTCGACCAGCACGAACTGACTTCTGATCCGTCGTCACAGCATGACGAGGACGAGACCGATGCGGACCCGGCACCGGCGTCACCGTCCGGGGATTCAGCGCCGACGGATGACGACGACGCCCCGGCGTCCGACGAGACCTGACACAGCACTCGACCCCGGCTCGCGAAGGCGAACCGGGGTCGAGTGTGTGTAAAAGGCGACTACGCGTTCTGCGCCGAGAGCTTCCGGTAGGCCAGGACCGTGTCGATGATCCCGTACTCCTTGGCTTCCGCGGCGGTGAGGATCTTGTCGCGGTCGGTGTCCTTGCGGACCTGCGCGGGATCCTTGCCGGTGTGGCGGGCCAGAGTGGCGTCCATCAGGCTGCGCATGCGCTCGATCTCGGCGGCCTGGATCTCCAGATCCGAGACCTGCCCCTGGATGGCGCCGCCCACGGCGGGCTGATGGATCAGCACACGCGCGTTCGGCAGAGCCAGGCGCTTGCCCGGGGTACCGGCGGCCAGCAGCACCGCGGCGGCCGACGCGGCCTGCCCGAGGCAGACGGTCTGGATGTCGGCGCGCACGTACTGCATGGTGTCGTAGATCGCCATCAGCGAGGTGAACGATCCACCCGGCGAGTTGATGTACATGGTGATGTCGCGGTCGGGATCCAGCGACTCAAGGACCAGCAGCTGGGCCATGATGTCGTTGGCCGAGGCATCGTCGACCTGCACACCGAGGAAGATGATGCGTTCCTCGAACAGCTTGTTGTACGGGTTGGATTCCTTGACGCCGAAGCTGGAGTGCTCGATGAACGACGGCAAGATGTAGCGCGATTGCATCGGGTTCATTTGATTCCTGCTCCTGGTCCCTCACCGTTGACGCTGACGCTCGTGATGATGTGGTCGACAAAACCGTATTCCAGCGCCGCCGGAGCGGTGAACCAGCGGTCGCGATCCGCGTCGGCTTCCACCCGCTCCAGGGTCTGACCGGTGAATTCGGCGTTGAGCCGGTTCATTTCCTTCTTGGTCAACGCGAACTGCTCGGCCTGGATGGCGATATCGGCAGCGCTACCGCCGATACCTGCCGACGGCTGGTGCATCATGATCCGCGCGTGCGGCAAGGCGTACCGCTTGCCCCTGGTGCCGGCGGCGAGCAGGAACTGACCCATCGACGCGGCCAGACCCATCGCGTAGGTGGCCACATCGCACGGCGCCAACACCATGGTGTCGTAAATCGCCATGCCGGCGGTCACCGATCCACCCGGTGAGTTGATGTAGAGGTGGATGTCCTTGGTGGGGTCCTCGGCGGCCAGCAGCAGAATCTGCGCGCACAGCCGGTTGGCGATGTCGTCATCGACCTGGGTTCCCAGGAAGATGATGCGCTCGGCGAGCAACCGCTCATACACCGAGTCGATGAGGTTGAGCCCCGACGCGCCCGATCGCATCTCAGTCACGACTGAATACCTGCTTTCTCGTCTACGTACACACGAACACTAACCAACCGGCGCGATCGTGCACTCCCTGAAACGCGCGCTTTCGCTCACAGCGTCACGCGCGCGGCGTCACTCCGCGCTGTCGGCGTCGTCGGCCTCGGCCTTCTTCTCGGCCTTCTTCTTGGCCTTCTTTTCCGCCTTCTTCGCCTTCTTCTCGGCGTCGTCGTCGGCATCGGCGTCGGCGTCATCGGCCTCGGCGTCGGCGTCATCAGCCTCGACCTCGGCCGGAGCCTCGGCGGCATCCTCAGCCTCGGCGCCACCGGCCGGACCGAAGAACTCGGCAGTGTCGATGACATTGCCGTCGGTGTCGGTGACGGTCGCGCTGTGCACCACCGCGGCGATGGTCAGGCCGCGGCGCACATCGGCGAACATGGCCGGCAGCTGGTTGTTCTGCTGCAGCACCTGCAGCAGCTGCTGCGGCTCGATGCCGTACTGGCGCGACATCAGCACCAGACGCTCGGTCAGGTCCTCCTGGCCGACCTGGATGTCCAGCTTGTCGGCGACGGCGTCCATCAGCAGCTGCGTTTTGACGGCCTTCTCGGCGTTGCTCTGGTTGTCGGCGTCGAACTCTTCACGGCTGCTGCCCTGCTCGGTCAGCTGCTCGTTGAACTTGTCCTCGTCGTGGTCGAGGCCGTGGATCGCGTTGTGCAGGGTGTCGTCGACCTGGGCCTTGACGATCGCCTCGGGCAGTGGCACCTCGACGTCCTCGAGCAGCACCTCGAGCGCCTTGTCGCGGATCTGCTCGGCCTGCTGGATGCGCTTGACCCGACGGACCTGCTCGACGAGGCTTTCCTTCAGCTCGTCGATGGTGTCGAATTCGCTTGCCAGCTGCGCGAACTCATCGTCGGCCTCGGGCAGCTCGCGCTCCTTGACCGACTTCACGGTGACGGTGACCTCGGCCTCTTTACCGGCGTGCTCGCCGGCGGCCAGGGTGGTGGTGAAGGTCTTGCTCTCGTCGACCTTGAGGCCGACGATCGCCTCGTCGAGGCCCTCGATGAGCTGGCCGGAGCCGATCTCGTGGGACAGGCCTTCGGTGGCGGCCTCGGGCACGTCCTCGCCGTCGACGGTGGCCGACAGGTCGATGGAGACGAAGTCGCCCTCGGCGGCGGGGCGCTCGACGCCGGTCAGGGTGCCGAAGCGGGCGCGCAGGTTCTGCAGCTCGGTGTCGACCTCGTCATCGCCGACCTCGATCGGATCGACGGAGATCTTCAGCGCGCTCAGGTCGGGCAGGTCGATCTCGGGACGGATGTCCACCTCGGCGGTGAAGACCAGTTCCTCGTTGTCCTCGAGCTTGGTGACCTCGATCTCGGGCTGGCCGAGGGGCTGCAGTTCGGCGGCGCTGACGGCCTCGCTGTAGCGACTGGGCAGCGCGTCGTTCACGACCTGCTCCAGGACGGCGCCGCGGCCGATGCGTGCTTCCAGCAGCTTGCGCGGGGCCTTGCCGGGACGGAAGCCGGGCAGCCGGACCTGGGTGGCCATCTGCTTGAACGCGCGATCGAAGTCGGGCTCCAACTCGGTGAAGGGCACCTCCACGTTGATCCGAACCCGAGTCGGGCTCAACTTCTCGACGGTGCTCTTCACTGCGTTACTCCTTGTATGTGTGGTTCGAGATACTCGTGCGGTCGGGGTGACAGGATTTGAACCTGCGGCCTTCCGCTCCCAAAGCGGATGCGCTACCAAGCTGCGCTACACCCCGTGCCTGATCCGTGCCTGCCTGGTCGGCACGCACGTACGCCGACCACGCGAGATACTACGGGCACGAGACGTGACGCAATCAATTGGATTTGATTGCGCCTTCGCCGGTACAGTCTCCGATGCACCGCAAGCGGGCGTAGCTCAATGGTAGAGCCCTAGTCTTCCAAACTAGCTACGCGGGTTCGATTCCCGTCGCCCGCTCTCGAAAGAAACGGCCCTACCGGCGGAAACGCTGGTAGGGCCGTTTTTCGCTGCCCTGACTCAGATGCCCGTGCACAACGACACGAACGGGATCGGTGCGCAGATCCCGATGGAGAATCCCGGTGTGGGATCGCCGTTCCACGGCGGCGGGGGCGGGAGCGGACCCGGCGGCGGCAGTGGAGCCGCCACGCAGGTGTTGGTCGGCGGATCAAAGACGGTCCCGACCCCACACTCGGCGGCGCCGGCCGTACCCGCCGAAACCCCTGTCGCGATCGCGAAGGGCGCGACTACTGCCGCGCCTGCGATTGCGATATGACGAATGTTGATCACCACGTGCAGGCCTTTCATCGGAGGTACCCCGACCCTGCTTGAGCTTGAATTTACGCCTCGATGGGCACCACCGTCAGCAGCTGAGTTCACACTCAGGGAGAACCGTTTCCTGTCGGTACGCTGGGAGCCATGAACGGCGTCTTGCTCATCCTCATCATCTTGGTCGTCGCGGCGATCGCATTCGTCGTCTACAACTCCTCACAGGCGAACGGCCGGAAGTCGGCCGAGTCGCTGGCCGACGCACAGGCCGACGCCCGCCGCGTCATCGAGCGGCTCGGCGGCCAGGTGCTCAACCTGGACGGCAACGACGACGCCTCCAAGCAGGCGATGGCCGACGCCTCCGAGCGGTACACCGCGGCCTCCTCGCAGATCGATCAGGCCACCACGGCCAAGCAGGCCCTACTGGCCAAGGAGAGCGCCATCGAGGGCCTCTACTACGTGCGCGCCGCCCGCACCGCGATGGGCATGGACCCGGGACCCGAACTGGAATCCCTTGCGGGCCAACGCACTGCGGGCAATGTCACCGAGGACCGGCGCGTCGACTTCGAGGGCCGCCAGATCGAAGCCTCCCCGACACCCTCGGAGCGCACCCCGAACTACTACCCCGGTGGACGCGTCGCCGGACGTCCGGTCCCCGCGGGCTGGTACTCCGAACCGTGGTGGAAGCCGGCGCTCGTCGCGGGCGCCTGGGGTATCGGGTCGGCGCTGCTGTTCAGCACCATGTTCAGCGGGATGGCGGGCGTCGGTTATGACGCCCAGGCGTTCGAGAACGGCTACGGCGACGGGTTCCAGGACGGTATGGACCAGGGCCAGCTCGGCGACGGTGGCGGCGACCAGGGTGGCTGGGACGGTGGCGGAGCCGAGCAGGGCGGCTGGGACGGCGGCGGCGACTTCGGCGGTGGCGATTTCGGTGGCGGCGACTTCGGCGGGTTCGACTTCTAGGTCACCCGGCGGCTGCCTCCGAGACTGACGCTCTTGAGGTCTGAGTGAGTTCGCGACCGCGGAAACGTCAGCCTCGGTGACGAACAGACCTCAGAGACGGCTCTCCAGCCGGGCGCTGACGCCGGCCTCCTGCAGATCGAGGCGCTCCAGCATGGCGCGTACCGCCTCGTCCTCGATTCGGCCCTCATCGCGTTCGGCGATGAGCGCGGCTCGCTGGGCGGCCAGCACCGAGCGGTAAACCCGGGAGAACACCTCGGCCCGCTTGGTGGGCGCCTCCGGATCGGGCATCTCGTCGACATCCTGGGAGTGCCGGGCGATGGTGGCCCGGATCTCGGCGACCAGTTGGGGATTGATCCCGGCCGGCGGGTTGGCCCGGAATTCCGCGAGCACCTCATCGGCGGCGTCGTGCACCACCTGTTCGGCCTTGAGTTCCTCGGCCCGGTCGGCGTCGTGGTCGTCGTTGAAGCGGGACAACTGCAGCCGTTTGATCAGCAGTGGCAGCGTCCAGCCCTGGATCAACAGGGTGCCGATCGCCACCACGAACGCGATCGCCTGGATGGTGGCCCGCTCCGGGAACGGCTCCCCGCTCGCCGTCGTCACCGGGATGGCGGCCGCGGCGGCCAGCGTGACGACCCCGCGCATCCCGGTCCAGGACACCACCACGTTCTCCTGCCAGGACAGTGAGCGGCGGTCGATCTTGGTCCGCCACTTGCCCGGCTCTCTGCGCCGCGACGCGCGGCCCCGCCCGCCGCGGGCATCGCCGTCGGGAACCGGCACACTCCATCTCGCCTCGACGTGCCGGAACAGCTTGCCGCGACCGAACATCAGCAGCACCGACAGCGGCCGGATGAACAGCACGATCAGCAGCACGAGGGTCGAGGCCACCAGCACCTCCATCACCGATTCGTGTGCGGCGTTCAGATCGTCGAGCACGAAGCGCAGGTGCAGACCGATGTAGGCGAACACGAACGCCTCGAGCAGCACGTCCACCGAGTTCCAGACGTAGCGCTCCTGCAGCCGGGTCTGATAGCCCGCCGACAGGGTCCCGTTGCCGACCACGAATCCGGCGACCACCACGGCCAGCACACCCGAGGCGTGGATCTCCTCGGCCAGGATGAAGGCCGCGAACGGGACCACCAGCCCCTGCACCGTCTCCAGGCCGGGGTTGGCCAGCCGCTTGCGGATCCACAGCGTGATGTAGCCCAGCACGGCGCCCACCACCGGACCGAGCAGCGCGCTGTAGGTGAAGAGCAGGAACGGGTTGGCGATGAAGGTGTGGCTGCCGGCGACCTGCGCCACCGCGATGCTGAACAACGTCAGTGCGGCCGCGTCGTTGATCAGGCTCTCCCCCGTCAGGATGGCCATCACCTTCTTGGGCAGCCCCAGTTTGCGGCCGACGGCGACGGCGGTGACCGCGTCCGGCGGTGCCACGATGGCCCCGAGCACCAGCGCGGTCGCGAACGTCAGCGGCACCACCACCAGCCAGGAGGACACCAGCGCCACGGTGAATGCGCTCACCACGACGAGTCCGACACCGAGACCGAGGATGGGCCGGATGTTGCGCAGGAAGGTCGGGAACGAGAAGTTCAGCGCCGCCGAGTACAGCAGCGGCGGAAGGACCACCGTCAGCAGGATGTGCGAGTCCAGTTCCGGCGGTTCGAAATCCGGCATGAACGAGACCGCGATGCCGACCACCACGATGATCAGCGCGGGCTCCAGCCCCCGCCGATGCGCGATGGCGGTCACCACGATGGCTCCGACGACGACGAGAATGAGTTCCACTCCGAAGATTCTCCCTGGTCGACGGTATTGGCGCTGACCTCGCGTCAGGTCTGGCAGGTAGGGCACCAGAACACGTTGCGCGCCTCAAGTTCTGCGGTACGCACGGTCGTGCCGCACACCCGGCAGGGGTCACCGGCGCGCCGGTAGACATAGGTCCGGGGCCGGCCACGCCCGTACGAGGGTGCGCCACGGTCGTCCTCGGGACGGATCGTCACGATCTTGCCGCGGCGCACACCGACCTTCATCAACGCGACGAGATCGGTCCACATGTCGGCGAACTCGTCGGCCGACACATCGGTGCCGGGACGGTACGGGTCGATGTGGTGCCGGTAGAGCAGCTCGCTGCGGTACACGTTGCCGCCGCCGGCGATCACCTTCTGGTCCATCAGCAGCCCACCGATGGTCCGGCGGGACTTGGTGATTCGTGTCCATGCCAATGCCGGGTCGGCATCCGGGCGCAGCGGGTCGGGACCCAGCCGTGCCACGATGTCATCGACGGCCACGTCCTCGATCACCTCACACACCGTCGGGCCGCGCAGATCGGTGCCGTACTCGGTGCCGATCATCCGCATCCGGACCTGCCCGACGGGCTCGTCGAGCGGCAGCGGCGCCTCGGTGAATTTGCCGTAGAGGCCGAGGTGGATATGCACGACGGCGCCGCCGTCGTAGTGGTGGAACAGGTGCTTACCCCAGGCGTCGGACTCCCGCAGGACTCGGCCGCTCACCCGTTCGGCGCCCTCGGCGAATCGTTGTTGCGGGCTCGTCACGATGACGGGTTTACGACCGAACCTCTTCTGATGCAGCCGGGCGAGCCGGTGCAGGGTATGCCCCTCGGGCACGTTTAGGCGGGTGCGCCGGGCACCGGCGGTGCGACGTGGTCGACCTCGTAGGCGGCCAGGATGTCGATGCGGCGCTGGTGGCGTTCGGCCTCCGACCACGGCGTGGCCAGGAAGGCGTCGACGATGGCGAGCGCCTCCTCCTCGCTGTGCATCCGGCCGCCGAGACCGATGAGCTGCGCCTTGTTGTGCTGGCGGGCCAGCTGCGCGGTCTCCACACTCCAGGCCAGCGCGCACCGGGCGCCGGGCACCTTGTTCGCGGCGATCTGCTCACCGTTGCCCGAACCGCCCAGCACGATGCCCAGGCTCTCCGGATCCGCGACGGTCTTGACGGCGGTGTCGATGCAGAATGCCGGGTAGTCGTCCTCGGCGTCGTAGACATAGGCACCGCAGTCGATCGGCTCGTGGCCGTTGCTCTTGAGGTGCTCGATGATGGTCTTCTTGAACTCGAATCCGGCGTGGTCGGCACCGATGTAGACGCGCATGGCGGTAATTCTGGCAGACGCCCCCGACGCCGATCAGCGAGCCGCCAAACCGTCGAGCAACACGTCGAGCAGGCGTGGGGTGCGCTGCGCCCATTCGTCATCGTCGACGTGGGCCAGGAACCACGACAGCAGGATCACGTCGCGCGAATCGACATCCCCGCGCAGCACCCCGGCTTGGCGACCGGCGGCCAGCAACGCGTCGAGCGCGTCGCCGAGCTTGCCCATGGTTTGCGCACCGATGTCCTGCCATACCGAGGCCTCGACCGCGGCCATCACCCCGAACTTCACCCGCGCGTAGTCAGCGAGCTGGGCAAACCACAGCTTGAGGGCCTCGCGCGGCGGGTGCTCGTCGACCAGTGCGTAGGCGAGGGCCACGAGCTCGTCGATCTCCCCGTCATAGAGCGCGCGCACCAACTCGTCCCGGGTCGCGAAATGACGGTAGAGCGTGGCCTGCCCGACGCCGGCTCGCCGGGCGACCGCGCTGAGCTTGAGCTCTCCGGGCTCGGTGATCAGTTGCCGCGCGGCCTCGATGATCACCGACCGATTGCGTGCCGCATCGGTGCGCTCGGACATGACCCCACCCCCACCTTGAAAACGGACAAATTGTCCGCTTATATGGAAACGGACAGATTGTCCGCGTCGACTCAGGAGGCTAACGAATGGATTCGATCGTCGACAAGGTGGTGGCGATAACGGGCGCCAGCAGCGGCATCGGGGAGGCCGCGGCGCGCCGGCTCGCGAGCCGCGGGGCCGCGGTCGTGCTGGGAGCCCGCCGCGCCGACCGGCTGGACTCGCTGGCCGGAGAGATCCGCGCGGCCGGAGGCCGGGCCAGTGTGGTGACGGTGGATGTCACCCGCGCCGAGGATCTGCAACGGCTCGTCGAGACTTCCGTATCCGAGTACGGACGCCTCGATGTGTTGGTCAGCAGTGCCGGGATCGGCCCGATCTCCCCGATGACCGCGCGCCGCCGCGGGGACTGGGACGCAATGATCGACGTCAATCTGCGCGGGGTGCTGCACGGTATCGACGCCGCCCTCCCTGTTTTCGAGGACCAGGGGCGCGGCCACTTCGTCACCATCGTCTCGACCGCGGGAATCAAGATAGTGCCGACCATGGCGGTGTACGCGGCCACCAAGAACGCGGTGCGCACCCTCTTGGAAGGTCTCCGTCAGGAGTCCACCGACGGGACGCTGAAGACCACCGCGATCTCGCCGGGTGTGGTGCGCACCGAATTCGTCGATTCCATCACCGACCCGGGGATCCGCGCCGAAATCGGCGCCACGATGGGGACATCCGGGATCGAGCCGGACGCGATCGCCAGGGCGGTCGAGTTCGTCATCGATCAGCCCTGGGAGGTCGAGATCGGCGAGCTCTCGATCCGGCCGACGGTCCAGGGCTGAGCATCGTTCCTCAACCGACCCTGGGCTTGATCTCCTCGATCACCCAGCGCGCGAAGTCCAGGTAGCCCTCGATATCGCGCACCCCCTGCGGCGGCACAGAACTGACGGTGACGCCCAGTTCGGCAAGTCTGCCCAACCGATCCACGATCTCATCGACGCTCATTGTGCGGCGGTCGGCCGCATCACCAGTGAATTCGTGGCGACCGTTGATGGGCGGAGCCTTGACCGGAAACATCACATCGAAAGGCTTGTCGACGAACGTCGGTTGCGACTTGATGAAGTCCAGGCGGGCGGGAATGTCGTCGGGGTCACTCAGAAAGGGCCACCAGCCCGAACCGAATCGCGCTGCGCGCTTCAACGACGCCTCGACATCGCCGCCGATCCAGATCGGGATATGGGGCCGCTGAACGGGTTTGGGCTCGAACGCGATATCGCGAAACGCGACGTACTTGCCGTCGAACTCCGGGGTGTCGCTCGTCCACAACTCGATCATCGCCGCCAGATACTCATCGCAGATCCGCCCCCGCTCCCGGAACGGAACGCCGACGGAGTCGAATTCCTCCTCGAGCCACCCGACGCCGACCGACATCATCATTCGGCCACTGCTCAACCAGTCGGCGGTGGCCAGTGCCTTGCCGAGCACGATTGGATTCTGCAGCGGCAAGATGGTGATGCAGGAATTCACCGCGATGCGTTCGGTGGCTCCCGCGATGTAGGCCTGTGCCGAAGCCGCGTGAAAGTAGTGCGGCCCGGACACCTCCACGTGCTCGCGCGGGATGACGAAATGCTCGGGGATCGCCACCATGTCGTACCCCAGGTCGTCGGCGAGCTTGACCATCCGGGTCTGGTCCGCGCCGGTGACGCCGGCCTCCCACGGCTGCATCATCGCCTTGATCCGCAACGTATGGGGCAACCCGAACGCGAACTTCACGCGACCGTGATCCGGCCTGGGCGGGGCGCGGCGGTCACGCCGTTCATTCCGGAAGCCCGATCGTTTTGATCGCCAGATACTCGCGATAGCCCTCGGCGCCGTTGCGGTAGCCGAGGCCCGACTGGCCGGTGCCGCCGAACGGGCTGTTGATGCCGAAGTGGCTCTTGGCGTTGATCGACACGTTGCCGGTTCGGATCCGCGTGGCGACGGCCAATGCCCGGTCCACGTCACCACTCGACACCTCACCGGACAGGCCGTAGATCGAGTTGTTGGCGATCTCGACGGCCTCGTCCTCGGTGTCGTAGGGCGTGACGGTCAGCACCGGGCCGAAGATCTCCTCCTGGGCCACTCGCGAATCCGGGTCGACATCGGCAAGCAACGTCGGTTCGGTGTAATAACCCACCGGCAGGTTCCCCGGGATTCCCCCGCCGGTGATCAGCCGCGCCCCTGACTCGATCCCACTGGCGATGAGTCCGAGCACCTTCTGACGCTGCTGAGCACTGATCTGCGGGCCTTGCATGATCCCCGGCGTCCAGGGATCGCCGATCGGAAAACTCTCCATCGACACCCTCAGGATTTCCAGACCTTCCTCATAGCGACTGCGCGGCAGGAGTATCCGGCTCGGCAGCACGCACGACTGGCCCGACATCACACACGCCATCATCGCAGCGATGGGCAGCGCGGAAGCGAAGTCCGCGTCCTCGAGCACGATGTGAGCGGATTTGCCGCCCAGTTCCAGCAGGGTCTTCTTCACCGTGGGTGCGCCGGCAGCCAGAACCGCCCGCCCGGTGGCGGTCGATCCGGTGAAGGTGATCATGTCGACGCAGGGGTCGGCCGACAACGCGGCACCGACGTCGTTGGCGTTCGAGGACACCACGTTGAACACCCCGGCGGGAATGTCGGTCTCCTCGGCGACGATGCGTCCCAGCTCGGTACCCGACCACGGGGTGAGTTGAGCCGGCTTGAGAACCACGGTGTTTCCGGCCATCAACGCCGGCATCGTCTCGGCGATGTTGAGATAGAACGGCACATTCCAGGGCGTGATGGCGCCAACCACACCCACTGGCTCGTAATGCAGTTGGCGGCGCGCGGGCCCCATCGGGGTGTCATGCAGGCCGGTGTCCACCACGTAGTCGAAGGCCCGGCCGTACTCGGCCCAATGCCTGACCTCCTCGATGGGGCTCTCGATCTGCGAACCCGTCACCGTCACCGGGCAACCCACCTCGGTGACCAAGATCCGGCGCAGACGTTCGCTGTTGTTCTTCAGCGCGGCATGCAGCTGTGTCAGGCAGTGGTAGCGGAATTCGACATCGCGCGACCACTCTGTCCCGTCGAAGGCACGCCGGGCCGCTTCGACCGCGCGAGCCATGTCATCGACCGTGCCGTCCGCGGCCTGACCGACCACCTGCTCACTGGCCGGGTGAATCACGTCGAACACAGCGCCGCTCGCCGTGCCCTGAAGTTCACCACCGATCAGCATCCGACCGTCACCGGCCAGCACTCCGGTCTCCAGCGTCGTACCGCTCATCGATCACCACTCCCTGAATCAGACCGACCGCAGCCGGTTTCGGATTTCTGTACGGCAATTCCGAGGTTTCAGTGCGCGCCGGCAACTCCCGCGACGACAGCGGCCATGATGCGGTCGAGTTCCCCGGCGCCGGTGATCGTGTCGTCGCCGGCGGTGAACGCCAGCATGATGCCGCTGATCAGTTGGGTCAGCACGTAGGCCTGCTGGTCGAGCACCGCCCGCGAGATGTGGGCGCCCCGGGGGTTCATCCGCTCGACGAAGTCACGGATCAAACCCAGGAAGCGTTCCGAATTGCTGTGCACGACAACGGCCAGGTCAGGATCGCGGTTGGCTTGCAGCATGAGTTCGTACCGGGCCTTTGTCCTCGCGAACGGCTCGCCCGTCGCCGAAGCCATCACCAGCCGGGCCAGTCCCGACGGGCCGGGTGCGGCGTTCGCCTGAAACTCGGTCGCAGCGGTGAGTTCGGCCAGATCGCGCTCGGCGACTCGGTGGGCCAGAGCGAGCACCAGAGCCGACCGGGTCCGGAAATAGAACGACGTCGTGCCGTCGGGCAGGGCCAGGCGGCGGTCGACCTTCAGGTGACTGAGCCCTTTCACACCGTCCTCGGCCAGCAGTTCGATTGCACCATCGCATAATTCACGGCGCCGCGAGTCGGGGTCGGGTTTGCGCCGGACCCCTGCGGTCGCCTCCGAGCTGCCGGCGTTCATCGGCATGACAAGTGACCGGCCTTGAGCCAAATATGGTCCAGGTCACACCGCGACATCTCTCTACTATCGTAGAGTCATGGCGAAATGTCCAGCGATCTGAGGAGACCCGGCCCATGAGCCTGAACATCGACCTGTCCGGGCACCGCGCGCTGATCACTGGCGCCGGCCAGGGTGTCGGGCGCAACCTGGCCCTTGCCTTCGCGTCAGCCGGCGCCGAGGTCCTGGTCAACGATCTACGGCCGGACCTCGCCGATGCGGTCGTGACCGAGGTGCGAGACGCGGGGTGGGCAGCGCAGCCGGCACCCTTCGACGTCACCGACTACGACGCCGTGACCGCTGCCCTCGCCGCCGCGGACTCCGTCGACATCCTGGTGAACAATGCCGGCAATGCCGGGGCGCACGGGTTCGGCACTCGCGGACGCTTCGCCGAATCGGCCCCGCACGACTGGGAGCCCTACCTGCGCGTGAATCTCTATGGCGTGCTCAACTGCACGCGTGCCGTCCTGCCGGACATGATCGCCGCTCGATGGGGACGCGTCATCACGATCGTCTCCGATGCCGGCCGGGTCGGCGATCCCAGCTCTGCCGTGTATGCCGCATCCAAGGCCGGCGCGGCCGGATTCACGCGGTCCGTGGCGCTCGAACACGGGCGTTACGGGATCACCGCCAACAACATCGCGCTCGGCACCATGCGCACCCCCGCCACCGAGCCGCTGTGGGCCGAACCCGATTCCACCCAGGCGCAGTCGATCCTGCGCAACTACGTCATACGCCGCCCGGGCTCACCCGACGACGTCGCCCCGCTGGCGGCGATGCTGGCGAGCGGGCACGGCGCCTGGATCACCGGACAGACCATTCCGGTCAACGGTGGATTCTCGTTCGCCCAGTGAGCGTCAGGCCACGGTGATGGCGTCCAGGCGTTCCTTGATGAAATCGGCCGAGGTCACCGGATCCAGCCCGGAGACCCGCCCGATCGGCGGTTCCAGCGGCGTGACGATCGCATCGTGGTTGGCCTCGTAGAAGTAGATCAACGACACCAGATCCTCTTCGGGGGCGTGCGGCTGCGGCGGCAGCACCCGGTGCCGACCCGACGGCCAGCGCCGCCCGCTCCAGTACTCCAACAGGTCACCGATATTGACGGTCAGCGCACCGGGCTCCCAGGGCGCGTCCTCCCAGCCTTCGGCCTCCGAATACACCTGCAGGCCACCGGCGCCCGGCTCGCGATCCAGCACGGTGACGGTGCCGAAGTCGGTGTGCGGGCCGATCCGGAACTGACCGGGCTCGGGTTCTCCGACAACGCTCACCGGCGGGTAATGGTTGATGTTCATCGTCCAGGTGGGCCGGCTCGCCAACGCCGCGAACGGATTGTCGGACAGGCCCAGCGCGTGGGCGAACAAGGCGAGCAGGTCATCGGAGAGCCTGCGCATGGCCGTGGTGTACTCGTCGACCAGGCCCTGCAGGTGCGCCACCTCGGCCGGCCAGACGTTGGGCGCGAACCAGATACGGTCCACCTCCGCATCACCGGTGAGAGTCTCGGCGCCCAGGCTGAAACTCTCTTTCAGATCCGGCGGGGTCTCGGTGCCCTCGGCGTAGGCGTTGGCCTCCGCGCCGGGACCGATCCAGCCGTGCCCGCCGACCGGCACCGAATAGCGTTGTTTGACTTCGTCGGGCAGCGCAAAGAACTCCCGGCTCGCCGCCCGGACCCGCGCGGCCAGTCCCACGTCGACACCGTGACCGGTGACCACGATGAATCCGGCCCGCTGCAGACCCTCGTCGACCTCGGCCGCCAACGCGTCGGCGTCGTCACCACCGGCGTACCAGCGTGAGATGTCCACGGTAGCAATGGCACTCATTCAGCCACCCCGATGTCCTCGTTCCACAGTTCCGGCCGCGCCACGATGAACTCCTCCATCATCGTCACGCAGCGCTGATCATCGAGCAGCGTGATCTGCACGCCGTTCTCGGCCAGCCAGTCGTGCCCGCCGGAGAACGTCTTGGCTTCGCCGATCACGACGGCGCCGATGTTGAACTGGCGCACCAGGCCGCTGCAGTACCAGCACGGCGACAGAGTCGTCACCATCACCGTCGACCGGTAGTCGCGCTGGCGGCCCGCGTTGCGGAACGCGTCGGTCTCGCCGTGCACCGACGGGTCGTCGTTCTGCACGCGACGGTTGTGCCCGCTGCCGAGCAGCACACCGCCGGCGGTGAACAGTGCCGCGCCGATCGGTATCCCGCCCTCGGCCAACCCTTTTCGTGCCTCCTCGACGGCGACGTCGAGCATTTCCTCAGGACTCACAAAGCCACCCGTTCCGCTTGGATCTTGGACCGGCACAACACCAGATAGCTGCCCGCGGCCAGCACGAACCCGACAAAGAACCCGATGTCGCCGAGCTCGGGCACCGCCCGGACCACGAATCCCACGAATAACTCCTGATTGCAGAACAGCAGCACCGACACCACCAGACCGATCAGGAACGACAGTAGACCCGGCCAGTTGGAATACGTGTGGTCATACAGGAATCCGTCCACGCGATGGCCGCGGCGCAGGTACTGATCGGCGAACACCACGCCGAGCCAGGGCCCGACCCAGTACGCGATCAGCAGCAGGAACGTCTCGTAGCTGGCTGCGGCGTCCGCCAGCGCCCACCAGGCGACCAGGAAACCGGCCACCCCGAAGAACACGGTGGCCGTCGCCCGCGCGACGTGGGCGGGCAGTTTGACGCCGGTGGTGACGAAGGCCATCCCGGCCGAGTAGACGTTGATCGCATTGGCCGCCACGGCCCCGATCGCGATGGCCAGCAGCGTCGCGGCCGCCAGCCAGCCGGGCAGCGAGCTGGTGAAGACGTCGGTCGGGTTGTCCGAGACCGCGGCGGTGACGATGGTGACCGAGGCCGCGCCGACGATGGCCAGCACCGAGCTGGCCAGGAACAGTCCGGCCGCGGCGAACAGCCCGGTGCGCACCGGCGAGACGGTGCTGGGCAGGTACCTGCTGAAATCGGCGGCGTACGGCGTCCAGCCCGCGACGTAGCCGAAGGTGGCGCCCACCGTCAGCAGGAATCCGCCCAGTCCGCCGACGCCGCCCTCGACGGCCGGCGCACCCAGATCGGCCTTGGACAAGATCAGCACCGAGGTGATCGCGAAGATCACCGCGAGCACCGGGAACGCCCACCGCTCGAAGGCCTGCACCAGGTTGTGCCCGAAGAATGCCAGGGCGGTCTGCACCGCCACCACCAGTAGCAACGCCAGCAGCGGCGCAATGCCGAACAGCGTCGACAACGCGAATGCGGCGCTGATGCTGTTGGTCGCGAACCAGCCGACGCCGGCGGTCACCGCCATCAGGGTCGAGGGCACGGCATTGCCCTTGTAGCCGAAGGACAGGCGGCCCACCACCATCTGCGGCACACCGAGGCGAGGTCCGCGAGCCGACAGGAACGCGTGCGCCAGCGCGCCGAGCCCGGCACCGAGCAGGATGCCGGCCGCCGCCTGCCAGAACGTCATGCCGAAGTACGAGACGGCGAGCACGCCCAGGAAGATGGTGGCGAACTCCAGGTTGGGCGACGCCCACGTCCACAGCAGTTGGCTCGGCCGACCGTGCCGATCAGCCTCGGCGATGAATTCATTGCCGCCGGGTTCGACCGCGACAATGCGGTCCCGGTAGGTGCCGTCGGTGGTGGGCTCAGCCGCTGTCATTCTGAGCACTTTGACGCGCGCGGCAGATGCTTGCAACCGGAACGTCCGAATTTCACGCCTTCGGATTTCGTCGCCGTACGCCCCCGGTACACCTGGGCGAAGCATGCTGTTCACCGGGTGATGCGTTGGTGGACAAGCGATCCCGAGCGTACGGGGGCATGATGGCGCATGCCACGAAGTCGCGGCGCGGCGGGCGGCAGGTCAGTCGAACTCGGGCGACTCGTGCCGGGTGCGCTTGAGTTCGAAGAAGTGCGGGTAGGACGCGAAGATCACCGAGGCATCCCACAGCTTGCCGGCCTCTTCACCACGCGGGATGCGCGAGAGCACCGGGCCGAAGAACGCGACACCGTTGACGTGGATGGTCGGGGTGCCGACGTCATCACCGACGGCGTCCATGCCCTCGTGATGGCTCTTGCGCAGCGCGTCGTCGTACGTGTCGCTGCCGGCGGCCTCGGCCAGCTCGGCGGGCAGGCCGACCTGCTCCAGCGACTTCTTGATGACCTCGTCGAAGTCCTTGTTGCCCTCGTTGTGGATCAGGGTGCCCATCGCGGTGTACAGCGGCGACAGGATCTCCGAGCCGTGGGCCTGCTCGGCGGCGATCGCCACCCGCACCGGACCCCAGGCCTTCTTCATCATCTCCTGGTAGTTCTCCGGCAGGTCGCGGCCCTCGTTGAGCACCGCCAGGCTCATGACATGGAAGTTCACGTCGATATCGCGAACCTTCTCCACCTCCAGGATCCAGCGCGAGGTGATCCAGCACCACGGGCACAGCGGGTCGAACCAGAATCCTGCGGTGTCCTTCTGAGCCATCAGCCGAGTCCTCTCAGTACGTGCGGGCAGTCTCCACAACGGCACAACTGTTGCCACCCGGCATATGTTCCCCGGCTGCGACTAAGTTGGTCGGCGTGGCTCTCCCCAATCTGACTCGCGACCAGGCGGCCGAACGCGCAACGCTGGTGACCGTCGACAACTACCGCATCGACCTCGACCTCACCACCGGTGAGAAGACGTTCCGGTCGGTCACGACCCTGACGTTCAGCGCCCTCGCCGGCGCGGACACCTATATCGACCTCGCCGCCGACACCGTGCGCAGCGCCACCCTCAACGGCCGCGCGCTGGACGTCTCCGGTTACGACGAGTCCGCCGGCATTGCGCTGAGCGGACTGGCCGAACACAACGAGCTCGTGATCGACGCCGACTGCCTGTACTCGAACACCGGCGAGGGTCTGCACCGCTTCGTCGACCCCGTCGACAACGAGGTGTACCTCTACTCGCAGTTCGAGACCGCGGATGCCAAGCGGATGTTCGCCTGCTTCGATCAGCCCGACCTCAAGGCCACCTTCGACGTCACCGTCAAGGCGCCCGAGCACTGGCAGGTGATCTCCAACGGCGCAACCGCATCCGTGCAGGACGGCCTGCACACCTTCGTCACCACCCCGAAGATGAGCACCTACCTCGTCGCGCTCATCGCCGGGCCGTACGCCCGCTGGGACGACGTCTACACCGACGACCACGGCGACATCCCGCTGGGCATCTTCTGCCGCGCGTCGCTGGCGGAGTTCATGGACGCCGAGCGGCTGTTCACCGAGACCAAGCAGGGCTTCGGCTTCTACCACCGCAACTTCGGCGAACCATACGCGTTCGGCAAGTACGACCAGCTGTTCGTGCCGGAGTTCAACGCCGGCGCCATGGAGAACGCCGGCGCGGTGACCTTCCTGGAGGACTACGTCTTCCGGTCCAAGGTCACCCGGTACAGCTACGAGCGCCGCGCCGAGACCGTGCTGCACGAGATGGCGCACATGTGGTTCGGCGACCTGGTCACCATGCAATGGTGGGATGACCTGTGGCTCAACGAATCCTTCGCCACCTTCGCCTCGGTGCTGTGCCAGGCCGAAGCCACCGAGTACACCCAGGCCTGGACGACGTTCGCCAACGTGGAGAAGTCCTGGGCCTACCGCCAGGATCAGCTGCCGTCCACCCACCCCGTCGCCGCCGACATCCCCGACCTGCACGCAGTCGAGGTGAACTTCGACGGCATCACCTACGCCAAGGGCGCCAGCGTGCTCAAGCAGCTGGTGGCCTACGTCGGGCTGGAGGCATTCCTGGCCGGCCTGCGCGACTACTTCCGCGACCATGCGTTCGGCAACGCCACCTTCGGTGATCTGCTTGGCGCGCTGGAGAAGTCCTCGGGCCGCGACCTGTCCGGGTGGGGGCAGCAGTGGCTCAAGACCACCGGCCTGAACACGCTGCGCGCCGATTTCGACGTCGACGCCGACGGGGCCTTCACCCGTTTCGCGCTGGTGCAGTCCGGTGCCGCACCGGGCGCCGGGGAGACCCGGGTGCACCGCCTGGCCGTCGGCATCTACGACGAGGACGCCTCGGGCAAGTTGGTGCGCGTGCACCGCGAGGAACTCGACGTCGAGGGCGCGCGCACCGATGTGCCCGCGCTGGTGGGTGTTTCGCGCGGCCAGTTCGTGCTGATCAACGACGACGACCTCACCTACTGCTCGTCGCGGCTGGATCCGCAGTCCCTGCAGACGGTGCTGGCCCGCATCGCCGACATCGCCGACCCGCTCCCCCGCACGCTGGCCTGGTCGGCGGCCTGGGAGATGACCCGCGAGGCCGAGATGAAGGCCCGCGACTTCGTGACGCTGGTCATCGGCGGCATCCACGGAGAGACCGAAGTCGGTGTCGCGCAGCGGCTGCTGCTGCAGGCCCAGACCGCGCTGAACTCCTACGCCGATCCGGAGTGGGCCAAGGAGAACGGCTGGCCGGCCTTCGGTGACGCCCTGCTGGACCGGGCCCGTGAGTCGGCTCCCGGATCCGATCACCAGCTGGCGTTCGTGAACGCGCTGTGCACCTCGGTGCTGGCGCCCAACCACATCGCGGTGCTGTCGACCCTGCTGGACAACGAGCCCGCCGCCGTCAACCTGTCCGGGCTGGTCATCGACACCGACCTGCGCTGGCGCATCGTGACCGCACTGGCGGCGGCCGGGGTGATCGATGCCGACGGCACCGACAGCCCGTTCATCGACGCCGAGGCCGAGCGCGACCCGACCGCCGCCGGCAAGCGCAACGCCGCCGCCGCGGCCGCCGCGCGCCCGCAGGTGACGGTGAAGAACGCCGCCTGGCAGCGGGTGATCGAGGATGACACGCTGGCCAACATCACCACCCGCGCGATCGTCGGCGGCTTCGCACAGCCCGGCCAGGGCAACCTGCTCGCGCGCTTCCGGGACCTGTACTTCGCGTCCATCCCGGGCGTGTGGGAACGCCGGTCCAGTGAGGTCGCCCAGACCGTCGTGATCGGGCTCTACCCGTCCTGGGACATCAGCCAGGGCGGGCTGGACGCCGCGGACGCCTTCCTGTCCGGACCCGACGTGCCGCCCGCACTGCACCGGCTGGTGCTGGAGGGGCGTGCGGGCGTGGAACGCGCACTGCGGGCCCGCGCCTTCGATGTGAGCTGATTTCCCGCGGGCGACCGTGTCTGTGCGCCGACACGCCGCACGCCGCGTACAAGCGCGGTCGCTCGCCGGGGACTGCCTACGCTGTGCGCCATGGCCGTGTCGGGTAAGCCCAACAGTCGCAGAGCCCGCGCGGCGCGCAAGCGCACCCGCCGGGTCAAGGCCGTCATCAACGACCTCACCGATGAGCAGTGGGCCGCACTCAGATCCGCCTGGAACGGGTGCGCCTACTGCGGTGTCACCGACAAGCCGATGCAGCGCGACTGCGTCATGGCGATCTCCCGCGGCGGCAGGTACACCATCGAGAACGTGGTGCCCGCGTGCGCGGCGTGTAACGCCAGCAAGTGCAATGAGGAAGTCACGCACTGGATGCGGCGCAAACGCCTCGACGAGCGCACCTTCCTGATGCGCTACATCGAGATCCGTGCTGCGATGACGCAGGCTGTCCTGTAGAGCAATCAGCCCCGGTACCGACGTGCGATACCGGGGCCGATGTGCACAGCTGTCAGCGCGGCGAGACCGCCGCGGAGGTGACGTTGATGGCGCTCACCAGAGCGTCGATGAGGTTGCCGTCGCGCAGCGAGCCGAGGGCGGCGGAGATGCCGAGCGGTGCGGCGGTCTCGATGCCACGGCCCTTCACGTCGGCGCCGTACACGACCTCAATGGCCTTCTGATTCGGCGACACCGCGAACAGCACGGCGTTGTCCGGAGTCGGGACCTTGGCCAGGATCTCGCGGGCGGTGGCCGCGGTATCGGCACCGAGATCTCCGATGAACACCGCGAAACGGGCCTTCGCGTACCGCGAGCCGTACTTCAGCGCGTTGTCCAGAGCGACCAGGTCCTTGGTCGAGAACGGGTAGTGCACCGACAGCTCGCCGGGCTCGGTGACTCCCGAGATCCGGCCGCTGTAGGTCAGCGCGTAGCCGTAGGGCAGCTCGACGTCGGTGCGGGTGGTTGCGAGTTCCTGGTTACCACTTGCCACTTGCGCCACCTCCCACCGTCACGTGCGACCCGTGGCCGCCGTGGCCGTGATCTGCCGGCTCATCGGCCGCCCACAGGATCGGGTCGTGGGTCCACTCGTCGCCGAGCTTGTAGGACTCAGGGTGCGGTCCCTTGTGGCGGTAGGCCAGCGCAGCCAGTACCAGAAACACCACGAGCGGGATCCCACCCATCAGGGCATGGGCTAGGGCTGTACTCACGATGCAAACCGTATCGCAGCGCCGTTCACGCCGCGCCTTCGCCCAGATATCTGACCCATGCCGGGTCGAGTTCCTTCACCGAGGACAGCAGCCGCCAGTGCTGCCCCTTGGGCGGCATGGGTGCCGAGTGCAGCGACCAGCCCAGCTCCGCGAGCGTCCGGTCGGCCTTGCGGTGATTGCACGACGAGCAGGCCGCGACGCAGTTCTCCCAGGAGTGCTCGCCACCGCGACTGCGCGGCACCACATGGTCGACGGTGTCGGCCTTCTGCCCGCAGTACGCGCAGCGGAACCGGTCGCGGTGCATGAGCGCGGCGCGCGTCATCGGGACGCGGGCGCGGTAGGGCACCCGGACGAAGGTGCGCAGCCGGATCACCGACGGGACCACGATGGTGCGGGTCGCCGAATGGATGACCGGCCCGGACGGGTCGTCGTGGACGACGTCGGCTTTACCGCACATCAGCATGATGACGGCCCTGCGCATGGGCAATGCGGTGAGCGGTTCGTAGGTGGAATTCAGCAGCAGCACCCTGCGCCGCCCCCAGACCGAACCCTGGTGGGCGGCAGGCGGAACCTCCAGCACTTGTGAGGAGTGCACGCCGGGAGAATCGGCCACGGCCGTGGGGAATGGGTAGCCCTGTCGTCGAGCAGGGCTTTTCTTGCGCTGCGACATTCGTCCTCCGGAAAGACAGTTCACCACGATTTGGGGCCGATCGCACGGCAATTTTGTCGGTGTTCGCTGGTCAGTCCGGTGAACTTCCGGTGAAAAATCTGTTAGGCTAGCTAAGCGCAGTGACTGACGGAAGGGCCTTACAACCGCTACGGCGGCGACCCAGGCCCCGGCACTGCAGTCGGAGGATTCATCCCCTTGGACACGGTTTCCACCGTCGTCCGCACAACCACCCATGAGTTCGGCCCCGGGCTGCTCATCGACGTCACCGGGCCGGCGCAGTCACCTGACCGACTGCCGGTCATCGTCTGGCTACATGGTGGTGGATGGCGGATGCAGGACCGCACCGCCCGTCCAGACCTGTTACGGCACTTCGCCGTCCATGGTTATGTGATGGCCAGTATCGACTACCGGCTGGCGCCGGGCACCCGGCATCCGGGGCAGTTGCACGATGTCCGGGCCGCGGTGCGCTGGCTGCGGACACACGCCGACCGGTTCGGCGCCGACCCCGGCCGCATCGGGCTGTGGGGCTCGTCGGCCGGTGGCCATCTCGCCGCACTCGCCGGCCTGCATTCCGGTGTCGACAGACTGCCCGGAGAAGGGCCCGCGCCGGTCTCATCCGCGGTGCAGGCGGTGGTCGACGGATACGGTCCGGTCAACCTGTCCCAGGCACGCGCGGGTAGCCCCGAGGCCGATCTGCTGGGCGGCACCGCCGCCGAACGACCGCTGCTCGCCCGGGACGCGAGCCCCGTCGCACACGTGGGTCCGGACGCGCCGCCCTTCCTGATCCTGCACGGACTCCAGGACACCATGGTTCCCGCGGCGCACAGCATCGCCCTCTACGAGGCGCTGGCAGGCAACGGCGACGATGCCGCGCTGTACCTGATCGACGGGTTCGGTCACGGGTTCCTCAATCCGGGCGACGTCCTGGAACTCGGACCCGGCCAGTCGCTCGACCAGGGCCACCTGGAACGCGAACCGCAGGCGCCCACCGCGGTGCGATCCACCGCCCGGTTGCGCGCTTTCACCGCACGGCACCGGTACGCCTCCTTCCCCACCATCGAAGCCTTCTTCGCCCACACCTTGAAAACTCATCCATCGAAAGACGTGCCATGACACTCGACATCCCCACCCTCGATGACGTCCAGGCCGCCGCACCGCTGCAGAACGCACTGCCGGGGCGCTGCCTGCCCTACCACCTGGCCGCCGGCGAAGGGCTGCGCTACGAACTCGGCGGCCAACTCGTCACCGTCATCGCCCGGCCCGAGGACACCGGAGGCCAGTTCGGCGCGGCGTACGTCTACGGCGCCAAGGGCACCGAGACCGGCTTCGTGTCCCACGATGACGAGCACCGCTTCCTCTACCTCACCGACGGAGCGCTGCAGGTGTGGCTGCCCGGCGAGACGCACCACCTGGTGCCCGGGGATTCGGTGACCATCCCGGCCGGCACCCCGTACGCCTACCGGATGCTGGCACACCGCACCCGGTTCCTGAGCTGGCTGACCGGTGGCGGTCACCGGTGGGCGCAGTCCGTGGGCCGCGAGACGGCGTCGCACGTGTACGACGCCGGGGTGTCCCCCGCGCAGCAGTCCGAGACGGCCGAACGCTTCGGCATCCGCGCCCATGATCTGGAGAAGAAGTCGCTGCCTCCGGTCACCGGTGTGGGCCTGCCCGCCGGCGCCACTCCCTACGTGTTGCGGGCCGGTGAGGGTGATCGTCTGGCCGGCGAGGACCAGCTCAACACGTTCCTGGCCCGGCCGCGCAACACCGATGCCACCTACTTCGCGTTGCACACCATCGGCGTCAAGAGCGACTACATTCCGCGGCACTTCCACCGCGAGCACACCGAGAACTTCTTCTGCCTGGAAGGCCGGATCCTGCTGCACGTCAACGGCCAGGAACTGCTGCTCACCAAGGGCGACTTCGTGCACGCCCCGGCGGGCACCGTGCACAGCTTCGCGTTCGACAGCCACACCACGCAGATGCTCGGCCTGTTGACGACCGGGGTGTTCGAGAAGTTCTTCGACTACATGAACACCCCGACCGAGGCGTATGTGCACGCCGAGGGCACCGCTGTCGGCTTTCCCGCCGAGGGTTTCGCCCGGGCCCGCGCGGAGCTCGACCTCGTAGTCGTCGGCCCCCCACCGGTGCGTGGCGGCTAGATCGGGAACAATGGGTGTGGTGACTCAGCCGCAACGCTCGTTCTACGACGAAGTCGGAGGCCATGCCACGTTCGCCGCGATCGTGGCGCGGTTCTACGAGCAGGTGCGCGACGACGAGATCCTGCTGCCGCTGTATCCCGAGGGCGATATGGACGGCGCCGAGGAGCGGCTGCGGCTGTTCCTGGAGCAGTACTGGGGCGGGCCGCGCACCTACTCCGACGAGCGCGGCCACCCGCGGCTGCGGATGCGTCACTCACCGTTCCGGATCGGTTACCTCGAACGTGACGCCTGGCTGCGGTGCATGCACACCGCGGTCGCCTCGATCGACTCGGCGACCCTGGACGACGCCCACCGGCGGGCCCTGCTGGACTACCTGCAGATGGCCGCCGATTCGATGGTCAACTCCGCTTTCTGATGACACCGTGGTGGTCGCGGGCCGTGTTCTATCAGGTCTACCCGCGCTCGTTCGCCGACAGCAACGGTGACGGCGTCGGGGATCTCGACGGCATCACCGAGCGGCTGGACTATCTGGCCGAACTCGGGGTGCAGGCCCTGTGGCTCAACCCGGTGATGGTGTCCCCGATGGCCGACCACGGCTACGACGTCTCGGACCCCCGCGATATCGACCCGCTGTTCGGTGATCTGAACGCGCTGGACCGGCTGGTCGAGGCCGCGCACGCCCGCGGTATCCGACTCACCATGGATCTGGTGCCCAATCACGTGAGCTCCGCGCATCCGTGGTTCGTCGAGGCACTGGCCGACCCGGCACGCCGGGACCGCTTCATCTTCCGCGACGGGGTCGGCGACCAGCCGCCCAACAACTGGGTGTCGATATTCGGCGGGCCGGCCTGGACCCGGGTGGACGACGGGCAGTGGTACCTGCACCTGTTCGACGCCGCCCAGCCCGACCTGAACTGGGAGCACCCCGAGGTCTTCGAGGATATCGAGAAGACCCTGCGGTTCTGGCTGGACCGCGGTGTGGACGGGTTCCGCATCGACGTGGCGCACGGGATGGCCAAGCCGCAGACACTGCCGGACATGGATCTGCGCGAGAACGAACTGTTGCGCAACAAGGCCGACGACCCCCGCTTCGACAACGAGGCCGTGCACGACATCCACCGGTTCATCCGCACCGTGCTCGACGACTATCCCGACGCCGTCACCATCGGCGAGATCTGGGTGCACGGCAACGAACAGTTCGCCAAATATCTGCGTCCCGACGAACTGCACCTGGGCTTCAACTTCCAACTGGTACAGACCGATTACGACGCGGCGGGAATCCGGGCGGCCATCGACAACTCGCTGGACGCGGCAGCACTGGCCGGGGCGGCACCGACGTGGACACTGTCCAATCACGATGTGCCGCGCGAAGTCAGCCGGTACGGCGGCGGCGCTGCCGGGTTACGGCGGGCACGCGCCATGGCGCTGGTGAAGCTCGCACTGCCGGGATCGGTGTTCGTCTACAACGGCGCCGAACTGGGCCTGCCCAATGTCGAGCTACCCGACGACGTGTTGCAGGATCCGGTGTGGGAGCGCTCCGGCCGGATAGAACGCGGCCGTGACGGCTGCCGGGTTCCGTTGCCGTGGAGCGGTTCTGCGCCGCCGTTCGGGTTCTCCTCGGCACCGGACACCTGGTTGCCGATGCCTGCGGACTGGGCATCGCTCACGGTCGAGGCGCAGCGGGGCGACCCGGGGTCGACGCTGACGCTCTACCGGCGGGCCATCGCGTTACGCAGCGGGCGTGCCGAATTCGCCGGCAACACCGTGGAGTGGCTGAGCGATTCGGTGTTCCGGCGACCCGGTGGACTGGTGTGCGCGTTCAACGCCGGCGCTGCGCCCATCGCGCTTCCGGACGGCGAGGTGCTGCTGACCAGCGGGCCGCTGGTGGACGGAAAGCTGGCACCTGACACCGCTGCGTGGTTGGTGTAGCTCAGCCGCGCACCATCACCTGAGCACCATCGCCGGGTCGCCCAGGCGCCGGTACACCGTGCCAAACCGCGCGTCGACCCGCAGCCACGCGGGATGCACGCGGACCCGCACGATCTCGTCCGAGGACAGCACGTCGGCGCTCTGCGGCAGAAACCCCATGGCGGTCAACGCGAAGACGCAACGCATCGGGATACCGACCGTGGTCTCCCCTGCGCTGACCGCGAGGACCTCCTGATCCAGCAGCGAGGCCGGCGGCCCGTGCGCGCTGCTGTGTTCCTTGGCCAGCGCGGTGCCCCGCTCCACCAGTTCCAGGATCGCCCAGGCCGGCACATCGTCGAGGTGCGTGAACCCGGTATCGGGCGGCAGCACACCACGCCACGCGGAATCCATCGCGAAACCCGGCTCGACATAACCGGAGGCGTCCATCGCCGACAGCGAGCGCACCAAGGTGTCCGCTCCCGCCGACAGGTCCGTCGGGCGCACCCGACCGGCGACCACCCGGCTGGCCAGCACATCGAATCCGGTGGACACCCAGGCCACCACCTGCCCGCTGCCCGCACGCTCCCGGAACCGGATCACCGCCGAGTCGTCGAGCCGCAGCGCCCGGTCGACGAAGGTGGACAGGTCTTTACGGTGCGCGGCGTCATCGAGCCACAAACCGCGTTCGGGGCTGTTCACCGCTGGTAGCGCTGCAGGTACTCGCGGTGATGCGGCAGCAGCCGCACCAGCTTCTGCTCCTCGATGTTGAAGGCCGCCAGCTGGGTCTCGCCGATCACCGCGGGCTTGGACTCCGGATCGGCGTGCACCGAGCGCACCTCATAGCCCAGGTTGAAGTCCACCGCGCGTAGCCTGCTCACCCAGATGGTCACCTGCAACGGCGAATCCATCAGGCGCAGTTGCCCTTTGTAGGTGACCTTCACCTCGGCGATCAGCAACCCGATGGTCTCGATGTCGTTGACGAACGGCTCGTGCAGAAAAGGCACCCGGGCCTCTTCGAGGATCGTGACCATGGTGGCGTGGTTGACGTGCTGGTACATGTCGATATCCGACCAGCGCACCGGCACCGGTGTGGTGAAACGCTCAGCCACTTGTTCCTGTTCCTGTCGTTCGCGTCATGCTGCGGATCTGGCGGGCCGCCACCGACAGCGTCGCCAGATCGAGCTGACCGTCTCGGTGGATCTCGTCGAGGGTGCGTTGCGCCCGATCGACGCGGGAACTATTGGTCAGCTCCCACTCCTCGATCTTCTGCTCACCCGTCTCGTCAGGCTCGCCGACGGCCAGCACATCGAAGCACAGCGCCCGCAGCGAACCATAGATGTCATCGCGGATCGCCAAGCGCGCCAACGAATGCCACCGATCATCGCGCTCCAGCTGCGAGATCGCGGTGAGCAGGCCGTCGATGCCGAGATGGTCCATCAGCGCGAAGTAGGCGTCGGCCACCTCGGCGGCATCGCGGTCGGCGATATCGGCGATGTCGATGACGTCGAGCAGGCTGTAGCGGTACAGGCCGGTGGCGACGGTGTAGGCCAGTTCCTTGGACACACCCTGCGCTTCGAACTCGCCGGACTCCTTGGCCACGATCGCCTTGTCGTCACCGCGCAGCCATTTCGACATCTGCGGCGACAGCAGCGCCACCTTCTCGGCGAACCGGTTGATCTCGGCGCCGACCGCCAGCGGCTGCGGCCGGTAGTTGATCAGCCAGCGCCCGGCCCGGTCGATGACCCGGCGCAGGTCCAGCGTCATGCGGTCGGTCACCGCACACGGAATCCCTTCGGCACCGGCGGCTTTGATGCCCTGCCAGATCTCGCCGATGCCGAAGATCGCATCGGTGGCGACATAGCTGCGCACCGCGTCGACCGGACCCACGCCGGTGTCCTCGGTCATCCGGTAGGCGTAGGTGATTCCGCTGGTGTCCACCAGATCGTTGACCAGCATCGTGGTGACGATCTCGCGACGCAGCTGATGGGAACGGATTTCGCTGGTGAACCGGTCGCGCAGTTCCACCGGGAAGTACTGCGGCAGTCGCGAGGCGAACACTTCCTGGTCGGGCAGGTCGGTGCGCAGCAGCTCGTCCTTGAGCGCGAGCTTGACATGGGCCATCAAGGTCGCCAGTTCCGGTGAGGTCAAACCGATCCCGAGCTCGTGGCGGCGCCTGATCTCCTTCTCCGACGGTAGCGCCTCCAGCTCGCGGTTGAGCCCCCGGTCGGTGACGAACTCCTTGATCTGCCGGGCGTGCACCTGCAGCAGGCTGGCCGCGTTCGCGCGGCTGGTGCCCATCAGATCGTTCTGATCGATGTTGTCGGCCAGCACCAGCAGGCCCACCTCGTCGGTCATCGACATGAGCAGCGGGGTGCGCTCATCGGCGCTCACCTTGCCCGCGGTCACCAGCGAGTCGATCAGGATCTTGATGTTGACCTCGTGGTCCGAGCAGTCCACACCCGCGGAGTTGTCCAGCGCATCGGTGTTGATCCGGCCGCCGGCGAGGTCGAACTCGATGCGTCCGCGCTGGGTGACGCCGAGGTTGCCACCCTCACCGAAGACCTTGACCCGCAACTGGTTTCCGTTGACGCGGATGGCGTCGTTGGCGCGGTCGCCGACGTCGACATCGGATTCGGTCTCGGCCTTGACGTAGGTGCCGATACCGCCGTTCCAGAACAGGTCCACCGGCGCCAGCAGCACCGCCTTCATCAGCGCCGGCGGCGTCATCTCCTCGACACCGTCGGGCAGGCCCAGGGCCTCACGCACCTGCGGGCTGATCGGGATGGACTTCTGTTGCCGGCTGAACACCCCGCCGCCCTCGCTGATCAGCGTGCGGTCGTAATCCGCCCAGCTGGATCGTGGCAGGGCGAACATGCGCTCCCGTTCCGCGAAGGAGGCGGCGGCGTCCGGGTTGGGGTCCAGGAAGATGTCGCGGTGATCGAAGGCCGCGATCAGCCGGATGTGCGGGGACAGCAGCATGCCGTTGCCGAACACGTCACCGCTCATGTCGCCGACACCGGCGACGGTGAAGTCCTGGGACTGGGTGTCGACGCCGATCTCGCGGAAGTGCCGCTTGACCGATTCCCAGGCGCCCTTGGCGGTGATGCCCATCGCCTTGTGGTCATAGCCCACCGATCCGCCGGAGGCGAAGGCATCCCCGAGCCAGAAACCGTAGGAATGCGCAACATCATTGGCGATATCGGAGAAGGTGGCCGTGCCCTTGTCGGCGGCGACCACCAGGTAGGCGTCATCCCCGTCGCGGCGCACCACACCGGCCGGGGTGATCACGGCTCCGCTGGACTTGTCGACGTTGTCGGTCAGGTCGAGCAGTCCCGAGATGAACAGCCGGTAGCAGGCCACGCCCTCGGCGCGGGTGGCGTCGCGATCCACCGCGGCGTCGCCACTGGGCAGCGGCGGCGATTTGACGACGAAGCCGCCCTTGGCGCCCACCGGGACGATGACGGCGTTCTTCACCGCCTGCGCCTTGACCAGACCGAGGACCTCGGTGCGGAAGTCCTCGCGGCGGTCCGACCAGCGCAACCCGCCGCGGGCGACGAATCCGAACCGCAGGTGCACGCCCTCCACGCGGGGTGAGTAGACGAAGATCTCGAAGCGCGGCTTGGGCAACGGTAGTTCGTCGATGAGCCCCGGATTGAGCTTGTAGGACAGCACATTCTGGGCGCGTGCCGAGTCCGGGCTGTCGACGAAGTAGTTGGTGCGCAGGGTCGCCTGGATCAGGCCGGCGAAGGCCCGCAGCACGCGATCGGTGTCCAGACTGACCAGGGCGTCGATGTCGGCGGCGACGGCGGCCGCCGCGGTCTGGGCGTCCAGTTTGCGACCACCGGCCTCGACATCGGCTTCCAGGGTGAACAGAGCCTCGAACAGCTCCACCAACGACCGCGCGGTGTGCGGGTTGCCGTTGAGCACACCCTCGACATGGGACTGGCTGTACGGGAATCCCGCCTGGCGCAGGTACTTCGCGTAGCCGCGCAGGATGGTGACCTGCTGCCAGGTCAGACCGGCCCGCAATACCAGTTCGTTGAAGTGGTCGATCTCGGCCCGGCCGTGCCAGATGGCGGTCACCGTGTCGGCGAACCGCTTGGCAACATCCTCGATCTCGGACTCGGGGGTCGTCGGGATGGACTGATGCGGGGACACCACGAACTGGTAGATCCAGACCACCAGGCCGTCGGGTCGGGTGACGGTGAACGGCCGCTCCTCGAGCACCACCACGCCCATGCACTGCAACATCGGCAGCAGTTCGGACAGCGAGGCCGATCGGCCACCCAGGTACCAGGTGAGCAGATCCACCCGCTCCGCTCCGCCGTCACGGAACACCAGTTTGACCGAATTGTCCTGCAGCTCTTCGATGATCGCGATGTCTTCGATGGCAGCCTGCGGGGTGAAGGCCTGCTTGTAGATCTCCGGGAACGCCCCGGCGTAGTACTCGGCGTCGGCCAGGCTGATCGATTCGGTCTTGACCGACCCGATCAGGCGGTCCGCCCAGGTGCGGGCGGCCTCGGTGAGCAGATGCTGGATCCGGATCTCGTTGTCCGCAGAGGTGTCGATATCCGCCCGCTGGCTGCCGTCGGGCATCTTCACGGTGAAATGCACGACTGCCCAGGGTGATTCACTGACCCTGGCGGCGTACTCGATACTGACGCCGCCGAGCTCGCGGACCAGGATGTCCTGGATCGCCAACCGCACCGCGGTGGTGTACCGGTCGCGCGGCAGGTACACCAGCGCCGAGACGAAGTGGCCCAGCTGGTCGGCGCGCAGGAACAGCAGCGCCCGCCGCAGCGATCCGAGATCGACGACCGCCCGTGCCATCTCCAGCAGATCGGGAGTGTGCAGCGCGAACAGCTCGGACCGCGGGATGGTCTGGATGACGTCGAGCATCAGCTGACCGGGATGGCTGGGGTCGGAGTGTGACTGCGCCAACGCCTCGTCCACGCGCCGTGAGATCAGCGGGATCTCCAGCACGTTGGCGTTCATCGCGGCCACCGTGAACAAGCCGACGAAGCGGTGCTCGACGGCCTGGTTGGAGGCGGGCCCGGCCGGGTTCTCCCGGACCACCACGATGTAGGGGTAGGCGCCGTAGCGCAGGAAGCTGGGCATGGTGGCCTGCGCCAGGACCAGCAGATCGTCGGCCTCGGTCAGCTGCGGCAGCACATCGGTGCGCAACTTGAGGATGCCCAGCCGGCTGGCCGGGTCCACGGTGGCCTGACCGTTGTGCACCGCGCACCGCTGGTAACCGAGCAGCACGAAGTGACCGTCACCGAGCCAGTGCAGCAGGGCGGCGACATCACGGCGGTCCGGGCCCGGAAAGTGCCCGGCGTGATCGGAATCCAGGGCGTTGGCCAGCCCGATCAGCGTCGCGTTGAGCGCCGCCGAATCGGCAGCGACCTGCCGGGCGTCGGCGAGTACCGACGGCAGCAGGCCCGCCACCTCGTCCACCGCCGCGGGATCTGCGGTCGGCGACAGCCCGACGTGGATCCACATCTCGTCGGCTCCGTCGGGGGCATCCGGATCCGAGGCCGGCGCCAGCGCCAGCAGCTCACCGTCGGAGCCCCGGCGGGCGCGCAGCACCGGGTTCATCACCCATACGTAGGCGACACCGAGACGGTGTAGCAGCACCGTCACCGAATCCATCAGCATGGCGCTGTAGTCGGTGACGACCTGGATCGCCGGGCCGAAGCCACCCGGGTCGTCGGCCGGGTACACCGCCACCAGGGTCTCCCCCGGCGTGCGGCGGTGGCCCATCTTGGTGTGCGCCGCGAGCAGCTGCGGTGTCACCTTCGTCGGGGCGCCACGTTCGATCGGTGCGGTGACCGCGGTGTCGGCCGCGGGCGCGTCACCGTGCGGACCGTGGTGGGTCTCGACGTAGGCGCTCGTCAGTCGCGAAAGTGCGTCCTGACTCAGCTGCACCTGTTCAGTGGTTCCGGGATTCACCGTCATGCCCAAGGCTCCTCACCTCTTGCCTCTGCGCTGAGACCTGCCGCCGCAACGGCACACACGTGCAACCTTAGTGATGCCAAGGCCCGGTTCGCGGGCACTCCCGCAGGTTCAGTCGCGCGTCAACTTGCGGTGGGTTACCCGGTGCGGGCGTGCCGCATCGGCGCCCAGGCGCTGGACCTTGTTCTCTTCGTAGGCACCGAAGTTGCCCTCGAACCAGAACCATTTGGCCTCGTTGTCGTCATCGCCCTCCCACGCCAGGATGTGCGTGCAGGTGCGGTCCAGGAACCAGCGATCGTGGGAGATCACCACGGCACAACCGGGGAACTGCTCCAGCGCGTTCTCCAGCGAGGACAGCGTCTCGACGTCGAGGTCGTTGGTCGGCTCGTCGAGCAGGATCAGGTTGCCGCCCTCTTTGAGGGTCAGCGCCAGGTTCAACCGGTTGCGTTCACCACCGGACAGCACGCCCGCGGGCTTCTGCTGATCGGGGCCCTTGAAACCGAAGGCCGACACGTAGGCGCGGGACGGGATCTCGTTCTGACCGACCTCGATGTAGTCCAGCCCGTCCGAGACCACCTGCCAGACGTTCTTCTTCGGGTCGATGCCCGCGCGACTCTGGTCGACGTAGCTCAGCTTGACCGTCTCGCCGACCTTGACCTCACCGCTGTCGGCCTCCTCGAGGCCGACGATGGTCTTGAACAGCGTCGTCTTACCGACACCGTTGGGGCCGATCACACCGACGATGCCGTTACGCGGCAACGTGAAGGACAGGTCCTTGATGAGGATGCGGCCGTCGAAGCCCTTGTCGAGGTGGCTCACCTCGACCACCAGGTTGCCCAGCCGCGGCGGTGCCGGGATCTGGATCTCCTCGAAGTCGAGCTTGCGGGTCTTCTCGGCCTCGGCCACCATCTCGTCGTAGCGGTCCAGACGGGCCTTGCTCTTGGCCTGCCGGGCCTTGGCGCCGGAACGCACCCAGGCCAGTTCGTCCTTCAGCCGCTTCTGCAGCTTCTGGTCCTTCTTGCCCTGGACCTCCAGGCGCTCGGCCTTCTTCTCCAGGTAGGTGGAGTAGTTGCCCTCATAGGGGTATGCGCGGCCGCGGTCGAGCTCCAGGATCCACTCGGCGACGTTGTCCAGGAAGTAGCGATCGTGGGTGACCGCCAGGATCGCGCCCTTGTAGTCGGCGAGGTGATGCTCCAGCCACAGCACGCTCTCTGCGTCGAGGTGGTTGGTGGGCTCGTCGAGCAGCAGCAGGTCCGGCTTGGACAGCAGCAGCTTGCACAGCGCCACGCGACGCTTCTCACCACCGGACAGGTGGGTGACCGGCTCGTCGGGCGGCGGGCAGCGCAGCGCGTCCATCGCCTGCTCCAGCTGAGAATCGATATCCCAGGCGTCGGCGGCGTCGAGCTCCTCCTGCAGCTGGCCCATCTCTTCCATGAGGGCGTCGGTGTAGTCGGTGGCCATCAGCTCGGCGACCTCGTTGTACCGGTTGAGCTTGCCCTTGATGGCGACGCCGTCCTCCACGTTCTCGCGGACGGTCTTGGTCTCGTCGAGCTCGGGCTCCTGCATGAGGATGCCGACCGTCGCGCCCGGTTGGAGGAAGGCGTCGCCGTTGTTGGGTTGGTCGATGCCGGCCATGATCTTCAGGACGCTCGACTTACCGGCTCCGTTGGGACCGACGACGCCGATCTTGGCTCCCGGAAGGAAGTTCAGGAAAACGTCGTCAAGAATGACCTTGTCGCCGTGCGCCTTGCGCACCTTCCGCATCGTGTAGATGAATTCGGCCATGCCGTCGTCTTGCCTTTCGTCCGCCAAAGTCTCGCGGCACCATCCTAGGCACGACCGGGCCGCCCGGTTACGCCGAGATCGGGAGCTCCTCCGGCTCGCCGGTGTGTTCGGCGCCCTCACCACCGTCGGGTCCGGCTGCCGGCACCGGATCGGCGGCCGGCCGGACCCGGTCGAGCTTGGCCCGGCAGCGGCTCAGATCCGGCCCGACCGATATCGCGCGCACCTCGACGGTGGACCGATGGTTGCCCTCTTTGTCGTCGTATTCGCTGGTGTAGATCTGGCCCACGACGACCACCGGATCACCCTTGTAGAGCACCCCGGCCACCCCGTCGGCGACCTTTCCCCAGCAGTTGACGGTGAGGTAGAGCGCATTGCCGGGTTCCCATTCGCCCTCGGCGCTGCGCCGGCGCGAGTTGCTGGCCACCCGGAACTTTAGGAAGTCCTGTTCGCCGACGCGGCGCAAGATGGGATCGGTGACCACGTTTCCGACGACGGAAAACGGTGTTTCGAACATGGCAGGTGCCTTTCACTCATTTCTGGACGCCGGCGCTGTCGCCGGCTCGTGCACCCATTGACCCGCCGGTCACCGACATGCCGCCCGGCGGCACCTCCGCCGCACCGTCGCCTGTGGATGGATCCGGCATTGTGCACAATCCGCGAGGGAACCCCTACATCACACTGAGCATGTAGTTGGGCACCATTCAGCGCTCTTGACAGCACACTCACAGCTGGCGAGGCCATTTCGGCTATAAATTAGATAGGCTTCGTGATATAGATATCGATGTGAGTCAGCAACTCTCCGAGGAGCAGGCGCAGGAATGCATCGGTCAGCTACTCGATGATGCGACGGATCTGACCGCCCGATTCCTTTCCGACCGCGCCGACCTGAGCGCCTCGGCGGTGTTCGCCATCAATCGGGTGTCCCAGGAGGGTCCGATCCGGCTGACCGCGCTGGCGGCCAAGGAAGGCGTCAGCCAACCGTCGATGACCCAGCTGATGCAGCGGCTCGAGCGCGCCGGTCTGGTCGCCCGGGTTCCCGACCCCGACGATGGTCGCGCCTGCCTGCTCGGGATCACCGAGCAGGGGCAGGCACTGCTCGACGATCGCCGGCGGCTGCGCCGGGAGCGCCTTGCCGAGCTTCTCACGACGCTTTCCCCGGAAGAACAGAACGCATTGTGGCTCTCGGCGCGGGTGGCTGCGCCGATCCTGGCCAGGCTGACCGCCGACGCGGACACGGCCGGACCGGCCGACGACGCATCCGGCTGATCCGCCCCGGTCCACATCCACGGGCCGCGCGGCCTATTGAACTGTGAAAGAGGTTGGGGTGAAGTCATTTCCGGTAGGACGCTGGCTGAAAAAGCTGTGGATTCCGCTGGTGCTCATCATCGTGCTGGCGATCTCGGGGCTCGTGGTCTCGCGCCTGCACAAGATGTTCGCGTCCGAGGATCTGAACGCGAATGCGGGCGCCGGTATCGAGATCGTGCAGTTCAACCCCAAGGTCCTGGTCTACGACGTCTACGGCACCCCGGGCGACACCGCCGAGATCAGCTATTTCGACCCTGACGCCAACGTCCACTCGATCACCGCAGCGCTGCCGTGGTCGATCACCCTGTCGACGACGTTACCGACGGTGAGCGCCAGCCTGATGGCCCGCGCCGAGGGGCAGCAGGTCGGGTGCCGGGTCACCGTGAACGGAACCGTCCGTGAGGAGCAGACAGCTGACGGCATCAACGCCCAGACCTACTGCCTGGTGAAGTCCGCATGAGCGACGAGCAAGAACCCGGAGGCGCATCGCGCATGACCAGTGCAACTGCCAACGCCGAGCCGGCGGACAAGAAGAAGCATCCCGTTCTCCCGCACACCATCCGCATCCTGGCGGTGCCCATCGTGCTGGTCTGGGTGGCCTTCACCGTCCTGGTGAACGTGATCGCCCCGCAGCTCGAAGTGGTCGGCGAATTGCACTCGGCGCCAATGACACCAGATGACGCACCGTCGGTGATCGCCATGAAGCGGATGGGCGACAACTTCAAGGAGTTCAACTCCAACGCGACGGTGATGGTGATCATCGAGGGTGACAAACCGCTCGGGCCGGACGCCCACGACTACTACAACGACATCATCGACAAGCTGGAACAGGATCCCGCCCACATCCAGCACATCCAGGATTTCTGGGGCGACACCCTGACCGCGGCCGGCGCCCAGAGCGCGGACGGCAAGGCGTCTTACGTGATGCTGAACCTGGCCGGTGAGCAGGGCCAGACACTGGCCAACGAGGGTGTCGAAGCCGTCCGCAAGGCCATCGCGGAAACGCAGGCCCCACCGGGTGTCAGGGCCTACGTGGCCGGGCCCGCGGCCCTGACCAACGACATGCACGTCATCGGCAATGCCAGCCTGGGTCAGATCACCCTGTACACGCTGGTCGCGATCGCCGCCATGCTGCTGGTCGTTTACCGCTCGGTCAAAACCACACTCGTGCAGCTTTTTCTGACCTTCATCGGGCTGCTGACCGCGCGCGGTGTCATCTCGGTGTTGGCCATGCAGGACGTGTTCGGGTTGACCACGTTCGCCGGGAACATCCTGACCATGCTGGCCATCGCGGCGGCCACCGACTACGGCATCTTCATCTTCGGTCGCTATCGCGAAGCGCGCGGCATGGGCGAGGATCGCGAATCTGCTTACTACACAACGTTCAAGTCCGTCGCCCCGGTGATCGTCGGCTCCGGTCTGACCATCGCCGGAGCGACCTACTGCCTGAGTTTCTCGCGGTTGCCGTACTTCAGCACCATGGGCGCCCCGGTCGCCATCGGCATGGTCGTGGTGGTGGCCTCGGCCGTCACGCTGGGTCCCGCCGTGTTGTTCCTCGGCAGCCGGGTCGGCTGGTATGAGTCCAAACGTCCTCCGCAAAGCCGGTTCTGGCGCCGCGTGGGCACGTCGGTGGTGCGCTGGCCGGCTCCGGTGCTGGTCGCCAGCCTGTTCGTGGTCCTCATCGGGATCGTCGCGATCCCCGGGTACAAGGCGGCCTACAACGACCGCTTCTTCCTGCCCGACGATGCTCCGGTGAACGTCGGATTCGCCGCGGCCGACCGGCATTTCTCGCAGGCCCGGATGAACCCGGACATCCTGATGGTCGAATCCGAACACGACATGCGTAACCCCGCCGACATGCTGGTGCTCAACGCGGTGGCGCGAAACGTCATGCACACCGAGGGCATCGCCATGGTGCAGAACATCACCCGGCCGCTGGGAATCCCCATCCAGCACAGCTCGATTCCCTTCCAGACCAGCGTGCAGGGCCAGACGAGCAACATGAACCTGCCGTTCCAGCGCCAGCAACTGGCCGATCAGCTCAAGACGATCGAATCGACGAACCAGTCGATCGACATCCTGGAGCAGCAGTATCAGCTGTCGCTGCAGCAGACCAAGCTCACCCAGGACTCGGCGGCCAAGTCCCAGGATCTGCTCAAGGTCACCGAACAACTGCGGGACAACATCGCGAACTTCGACGATCAGTTCCGGCCGCTGCGCAATTACTTCTATTGGGAACCACACTGTTTCGACATCCCGATGTGTGCGGCCACCAGGTCGGTCTTTGATGCTCTCGATTCGATCGACGAAGTGACCAGCATGACCGGTGACGTGCAGGTCAACACCGACCAGTTGGCCGGTATCGCGCCCAAGCTGACCGCGCTGCTGCCCCAGTCGATCGCAGCGATGAAAACCAGCCGAGACCTGTCGCTGGCGTCGTACAACTCGCAGAAGGCGCTGCTGGATCAGATGGAGGCCAGTAACAACACCGCGCTGGCGATGGGACAGAGCTTCGACGAGGCAAAGAACGACGACCTGTTCTTCCTCCCGCCGGAGGCGTTCCAGAACCCCGATTTCGAACGCGGCCTCAAGATGTTCCTGTCACCGGACGGCAAGTCGGCGCGCATGTTCATCACCCACGAGACCGACCCGGCGACACCGGAGGGCATCGCCCGCGTCGATTCCGAACGCAAGGCCGCCCAGGACGCGCTGAAGATGTCGTCGTTGTCCGACGCCAAGATCTATCTCGGTGGGGTCGCCGCGACCTACAAGGACATGGCCGACGGCGCCCGCTACGACCTGATGATCGCGGTGGTGTCGGCGTTGACGCTGATCTTCATGATCATGCTCATCCTGACCCGCAGCGCCGTGGCAGCACTGGTCATCGTCGCCACCGCGGGCAGCTCGATCGCCGCCTCTTTCGGCATCTCGGTGTTGATCTGGCAGAACCTGCTCGGCATCCACGTGCACTGGCTGGTGATGCTGATGTCGGTCATCATCCTGTTGGCCGTGGGCGCCGACTACAACCTGCTGCTGGTGTCACGGTTCCGGGAGGAGATCCACGCCGGGCTCAAGACCGGCATCATCCGGTCGATGGCGGGCACCGGTGGCGTCGTGACCTCGGCGGGGCTGGTGTTCGCGGCCACCATGGCGGCCATGCTGGGCAGCCAGTTGGTGGTGCTGGCCCAGATGGGCTCCACCATCGCCATCGGCCTGCTCGTCGACACACTGATCGTCCGGTCACTGCTCATGCCGTCCATCGCCACCCTGATGGGCCGCTGGTTCTGGTGGCCGCAGGTGGTCTATCCGCGCGGCGACTACCAGTTCCTGCCGCCGCAGCCCAGGCGGGCGCTGCCCGTCCAGGGGTAGCGCACCGGGATTCCGGTCAACAATGGGGTCTCGCAACCCGCCGCGTCGGTGCTGAGAGAAGATCAACGCGTGGGATGTAACAGCTTCGACGAGATCGGCAGCGCGCCATGACCGTGCCGCAGCAGCTGACCGACCGCTACGAGCTGGGCGAAATCCTGGGTTTCGGCGGCATGTCGGAGGTGCACAAGGCACGCGACGTCCGGCTGCACCGCGATGTCGCGATCAAGATCCTGCGCGCCGACCTGGCCCGTGACCCGAACTTCTATCAGCGGTTCCGCCGGGAGGCCAAGCACACCGCATCGCTGAACCACCCGTCGATCGTGGCGGTGTACGACACCGGCGAGGCGCAGACCCCGAACGGCAACCTGCCGTTCCTGGTGATGGAGTACGTCGACGGCCACACCGTCGGAAAGCTGATCCAGCGCCACGGAGCGCTGCCCCCGAGGCGCGCGATCTCCATCATCGCCGATGTGTGCACGGCGCTGGAGTTCAGCCACAGCCGCGGCATCGTGCACCGCGACATCAAGCCGGCCAACATCATGATCACCCCTACCGGCGCGGTGAAGGTGATGGATTTCGGGATCGCCCGCGCGATGAACGCCACCACCGGGGACCGGCTCACCGCGACCTCGGCGGTGGTCGGCACCGCGCAGTACTTCTCCCCCGAGCAGGCTCGTGGCCAGCAGGTCGACGCCCGCACCGATGTCTACTCGCTGGGCTGCGTGCTGTACGAGATGCTGACCGGGCAGGCGCTTTTCACCGGCGACACCCCGCTGTCGGTGGCGTATCAGCATGTTCGGGAGCGGCCGGTCCCGCCGTCACAGCGCCATGGCGGCATCTCGCCGGACCTCGACGCGGTGGTGCTCAAGGCGCTGGCCAAGAAACCCGAGAACCGCTACCAGAGCGCGGCGGAGATGCACGCCGATCTGCGACGGGTCGGCAGCGGCAACGCCCCTGAGGCGCCGGCGCAGCAGGCCGATGACACCGACGACATTCCCGCGACCCGGGGCCCGAGCACCCTGCAGTTCCCCGTGCAGGAGCAGCGCCGGGGTTCGCGGCGCTGGGTGATCGCCGGTGCGCTGGTGGCCGTCACCCTGCTGGTGATCGCCGGCGTCTACATCGTGGGCGCCATGAACCGGGTCCGCGTGCCCGATGTGCAGGGACTGACCCAGCAGGAGGCGGTGAGCCAACTCCAGGACAGTGGTCTGAGCCCGGTGGTGGACACCGAGCCCGACGGGTCCGTCCAGGCGGGGCTTGTGATCGGCACCGACCCGGGGGCCGGTGAATCCGTCTCGTCCGGCGGCGATATCACCGTCAACGTGTCGACCGGGCCCGAACAGCGCCGTATCCCGGATGTCTCCCGGCTGTCCTACGACGAGGCGGTGAAAACCCTCGCGGACGCCGGCTTCGAGAATGTGCGCCGGATGCCGCAGGCCTCCACGAGCGAGGAACTCGACCGGGTCATCGGGACCGATCCGGCGGCGCAGCAGGATTCGGCCACGAGCAATGAGATCGTCATCTTCGTCGGTTCGGGACCGTCGGCCCGGACGGTGCCCGATGTGGTCGGGCAGACGGCGGAGCAGGCCAAGCTCAATCTCGACACCGCCGGTTTCACCACCATCCTGCAGGCCGACGTCGACGGCACGCTGCCGCCCGGGCAGGTGGCCGCCACCGACCCGCCGGCCGGGGCGTCGGTGGCCTCGGATGCCCCGATCACCCTGAAGGTGTCCCGCGCCAACCAGTTCTTGATGCCCGACCTGCGGGGGTTGCTCTACGGCGACGCGCTGGCCCAACTCAATGCGCTCGGTTTCACTGGCCAGTTTCTGAAGGGGCCCGATATGGACGCCGGCAGCGACCGGCGTGCGCGGGTGGTACAGCAGGTCCCGGCACCCGGCGCCGGGGTGAACCGGGACGGCACCGTCACGGTGAACTACGGCAGTTGATCAGCGGTCGTCGAGCTTGGACAGCTTCGCCAGCATGTTGTTGTAGGCGGCCAGTTCGGCGTCCTCGTCGCGGTCGGCGGCCCGGTCCAGCCGGACGGCGGTGCGGTTGTCGCTGCGCCGCCACTGGATGAGCAGCGCAAGCATCACCAGCACCAGGGGCACCTCACCCGTCGACCAGGCGATCCCACCACCGAGACGCTGATCGGCAAGCAGATCGGTGTGCCACGGCAGCCCGAGGGACCGGTAGAAATCGCCGGCGAGCACGCTCTGGGTGCCCATCAGCACCACACCGAAGAAGGCGTGCAGCGGCAACGAGCCGAACACCATCGCGAGCTTGGCCAGATGCGGGATGGGCCGCGGCGTCGGGTCCACACCGATGACCACCCAGTAGAAGAGATATCCGCTGAGCAGGAAGTGCGCATTCATCGCCAGGTGCGCACCGTGGCTGTCTGCCGCCGCATCGAAGATTCCGCCGAAGTACAGCCCGTAGAAGCCGGCCACGAAGATCGCGGTCGCCACCAACGGATTGGTGAAGAACTTCGACACCCGGCTGTGCAGCGCGGCCAGCAGCCATTCCCGCATACCCGGCGGGCGGTCCTTGCCGGCGGCGGGCAGGGCGCGCAGCGCCAAGGTCACCGGCGCGCCCAGCACCAGCAGCACCGGCACGAGCATCGACAACACCATGTGCGCCGTCATGTGCATGCTGAACATCGCGGGCATGTAGCGCCCGACCCCCGACGACGTCGCGAACAGCAACGCCGCGCAGCCACACAGCCAGGCCACGATCCGGCCGACCGGCCAGGCATCGCCGCGGCGCCGTAGCCGCACCACGCCGGCGATGTAGACCGCGGCCAGCAGGATGGCGGCGGTGCCGAAGATGAGGTCGAATCGCCAGTCGAACAGCACCCGGGCCAGCGTGGGCGGGCCGGCCAGGTCGTAGCCGATCTCCACCTCGGTGATCGACGGCAGCGTGGCCAGCGGCGGCGGCGGGGTCCGCCCGAGGGCGACGGCGAGACCGAAGGTCACCCCGAACACCATCGATTCGACGAGCGCCAGCTGGATGAGCGGGCGGCGGGCGGCGGGATCATCGGCCAGCGCGCTGACGCTGCGGCGGCGCTGCAACAGCCCGAGGGCACCGAGCACCAGCAGCGCGGTGGCCTTGCCGAGCAGCAGCCAGCCGTAGGTGGTGCTGAACAGTTCGCCGGGACGCACCCGCACCAGCGCATTGATGATGCCCGACAGCGCCATCGCGGCGAAGCACCACAGTGCGATCGCCGAGAAGCGCCGCGCCGCCACGTCGAGATGCTCGCCGCCGCGCACCGCGAGCGCCCACAGCGCCATCAGGCCGCCGGCCCACACCACCCCGGCGATCAGGTGGATGAGCAGGCTGTTGGTCGCCACATCGTGGGCGCCGCCCGAGGACGAATGCCCGCTGAGCGCCAATGGCAGCAGCGTGATCAGCGATCCGGCCAGCAGCACCGGCGTCCAGGTCCAGCGCAGCACCGGGATGCTCACCAGCGTCACGATCCCGGCCAGCAGAGCCGTCCAGCGCCAGGTGCCCGCCGTCTCCACCAGGCTGGCAACCGTCCAGATGTCGATGGGGCTGAGCCTGCTGGTCAACGGTGCGCCGGTGATATCGGAGACGGTCAGCGGCACCAGCAGCACCGCGCACACGGTCCACACCCCGGCAGCGACGGTGCCGGTGCGCAACGCCCGGTAGCCGCCGACGTCGAGCACCCCGCTGCGCTGTGGTGGCACAAGGAACGCGGCCATCAGGAACGAGCCGACGGCGATGGCCGCCGAGATCTCGCCCACCGCGCGGACGAAGGGCAGCCCGTAGGTGGTCGCCGGGCCCGGATCGGGCAGCCCCGTCGCGGCCAGCGCATCCACGATGGACAGCCCGCCGATGCCTGCGGCCACCGCGCCGGCCAGCAGCGCGACGCCCCAGAGAATCGGCCACACGGCGCTGTTGCGCACGCTCGGCGCGACGATCGTCATGTCGTCAAGGGTAGGTGGGGCCCTCAGCGACCCGCGGACCGGCGTGAGGCCCGCTCGCGTGCGTTGAACTGATCACGGGAGGCGACCTCCACGGTGTCCATGTCGGCCAGGATGTCGCGCATCTCGTGCAGGAACGCCGTCCTCCGCTCGGAGAGATCCTCGGCACGCCGCAGCAGACCCTGGTCGGCCACCACCTGACGTGCGGTGGCGAACAGCAGCGCCGACACCGACTCAGCACTGCGCACCCTGCCCTGAGCCACGTGCTGGCGCCCGACGCCCATGGCGAGCTTGGTCAGGTCCGCCTCCGCGATCTCGGCGGCGGCGTCGCGCAGGACGTCGGCGACGATCTCATAGGCCTCGAAGAACGGCCGCAGCATCGCCGCCCCGAGCAGCGGCTGCTTGGTCCGCAGGACGGCGGTGATCCCTTCGGGGCCCGAGGCGATCTTCTCCTCCCAGTCCGGCACCCAGCCCATCTCGGTGGTGATGTTCGCCCGGAACGTCGCCGAGTCCGCGAAGTAGAACTCGAACTTGAGCAGATCACGCAGCCGGATCACCTGCGCCCAGAACACCTCGAGCCAGTCGGACTCGGCGCGCGCGGCATGGGCGAGCGCCAGCTCGATGAGTGAAGTCTCCAGAAACGCGTAGATGATCGAGTTCCGGTAGAACGCGGCCTCGTGCTCATCGTCGGGGGCGATCCGCCAGACCGGTTCGCGGCCACCGTCCACCCGGGTCACCGGGTGACCACCCGACAACGCGTCCACGGCCGCCCGCACCCCCTCCGGGGTGCGCAGCCGCAACACGCTGTTGGTCATCGGGATCTCTTTGCGCTCAAGGTAATCCAGCGCATCCCGGAACGTGTGGTGCAGCTGCCCCACGGTGAGCGCCACCCCGCGGGCGGTCAGCAGCAGCGCCGAGACCAATCCCGTCGCATTGACCGGGGTGACCCGCACGATGCGCCAGGCCACTTCGAAGGCCATCTTCTGCATGGCCAACCGTTTGGTGTCCTCGTCCTGGGCAATCGGCCCGTTGGGTTCGCCGAGATACTGGCGCATGGACACCGCTTCGGGGAAACGGACGTAGATCTTTCCGTAGTTGCGCTCGCCCTGCGCCTTGATGAAGTTGTAGAGCCAGCTCACGCTCTCCGGGGTTTTCTCCCCTCCTCGGGCGTACTCGGCGTACTCGGCGGTCTCATGCAACTGGTCGAAGCTGATCGACACCGGCTGCAACAGGATGTCCTCGCTGCGCCCGTCGAGATAGGCGTCGGCGACATAGGACAGCAGTCCGAGCTTGGGCGGCAGCATCTTTCCGGTGCGTGACCGGGTGCCCTCGATGGACCAGTTCAGGTTGAAGCGCTTCTCCACGATGTACCCGACGTACTGACGCAGCACGTACTTGTACAGCGGGTCGTCGAGCTTGCGGCGCAGGAAGATCACGCCGGAATGCCGGAAGATCGGGCCCATGAAGCCGAAGGACAGGTTGATCCCGGCGAAGGTGTGCACCGGCGGAAGCCTGTTCTCCTGCATGGCGACCGGGACGATGACGCCGTCGAGGTAGGACCGGTGCGAGAACAGCAGCACCGCCGGGTGGGTCTCGAGACTGTGCCGCATCGACTCGACCTCGGTGCTGTCGTAGTCGATCTTGGGATCGAAGCCGCGACTGAAGATGGCACGGCCCAGTGTCGGGATGAGGTCGACGGAAAAGCGGCTCCACCCGGTGGACAGCTCGTCGAGCATCTCGCCGGCCTTTTCGACCGTGGCGCCCGGGATCTTTTCCAGCCCCTCCCGGAACCGCGCCGAGGCCAGCATCTCGGGTTTGACCAGACGCGGCGACTTGTACTCCGGGCCCAGCAGCCGCAGTTCCACCCGCTCGATCGCCAGGATCGCGCGACGGATCACGAAACGGGCGAACTCCCTGGGGTTTTCGGCGACCGTGGTGTCGTTCCACTGCTGGCGCAGCTCGGAGACCTTGGCCGGTTCACCGGCCACCACCCGGGCGCGCGCGGGATCCTTGCGCAGGATGCGCCGCTGCAACAGCTCCGGTGGCCGGTAGGTGTCGCGACCCGAGATCAGCGAGACCACCTTGGACCGGGTGGGCAGACCGCCGGGCACCCAGAAGACCCGCACCGGCACCACCGAACGATCCGGGTCGGCCGAGAGCAGTTCCACCAGCCGGGCCATCACGGTGGCGGGCGGATCGTCGGAACTGGCCGGCAGCAACAACACCTCCAGCCGGGCCTCGGGATGTTCACGGCGCTGCTGGCGCAGCCAGTCGTCGAGCAGTTCCTGTTCGGCCGGCGAGGCCACCGCGGCCAGCACCAAGGTGTCACCGGTCGGGCTGAAGCTGGCGAAGTCCTCGGAAACCTGCTTCACGCCTGCTCTCCCCGGATGCGTTGGTAGACGGCGGCGTCGGGCAGCGTGTCCCGCGGCCAGTCCAGCAGGGTGTCCAGGTAGAGCTGTCGCACCTCGGCGATGCGCTCGGTCAGATTGTCGTGGGTCCAGCCGTCGATCGGGATCGGCGGGAACACCGCGACATCGACCTTGCCCGCGTTGAAGGTGCTGGAGTCGCGGGCGGCGATGACCTCGGCGTTGCGGATCACGATGGGCACGATGGGGATACCCGCCGCCATCGCGATGCGGAACGGGCCCTTCTTGAACGGGCCGACCTCGGTGGTGTCCAGCCGGGTCCCCTCCGGCGCGATCATGATGGAAAGACCTTTGCGGGCAAGCTCTTCCACCTTGCGCAGGCCTTCGACAGCGGACTGGGTGTCGTCACGGTCGATGAACGCCGCGTCCATCACCTTGCCCAGCGGACCCATCAGCGGGTTCTTCTCCAGCTCTTTCTTTCCCACGCTGGTGAAGTCCACGTTGACCAGCCGGCCGGCGATCATCGGGTCGGCCTGGTTGCGGTGGTTGAAGAGAAACACCGCCGGGCGTTGCGCGGTCAGATTCTCCTCGCCCAGCACGTTGAGCTCGATGCCGGTGGTGAGCATCAGCAGCCTGCTCCAGTTGGAGGTGAAGAAGTTGACGCCGACGCGCTTGTTGCGGGTGAGCAGCCCCAGCCCGATGGCGCCGGCCGCGACCGTCGGGATGGTCGCCAGACTGGCCAGGGTGCGCAGCTGGGACACCGGACTGCTGCCGCTGCGGCTGCTGAACTTCAGGATCGGCCAGCCGCGCTTCTGCGCGACCGATGCCAGCTTCCCGGCCGGGTTGGTGGGCCGCGGGTTGCCGACCAGATACATCAACGCGACATCCTCGTCGCCGTCGGCGTAGAAGTAGCTCTTGGTCAGGTCGACGCCGTTGGCGGCCGAGAACTTCTGGACGGCATGGGCTTTGCCCGGGCCCCAGATGATCGGTTCCTCGACCTCGCCGGTGATCAGGCCGTGCTCGTCGACCTTGAACTTGTTGCTCAGCACGTTGTCGATGCCCAGGAAGCGGGCGACCGGTTCCACCTGCACCGTCAGCGCCGAGGAGCTCAGTACGACGGTGTGGCCACGGGCCATGTGCGCGCGCACCATGGCCCGCATCTCCGGGTAGATCCGGTCGCGGACATGCTGGATGAACAGCCGCTCACCGAGTTCGTCGAGGTCGCTGATCGAGTTCCCGTGCAGCATGCGCGCACCCTTGCCGATCAGATCCTCGAACTCCGAGCGGCCCAGCTGATGGTTGATACCGGCCTGCACCATGCCGATGAACTCACCGACGCTCATCTGGCCGCGCCGCAACTGATCCCGTGTCATCAGCACGCCGGTGAAACCGGCGACCAGGGTGCCGTCCAGGTCGAAGAAGGCGCCCACCTGGGGCCCCTCGGGGCTCGCTTCGATCTCGGCCACCGTGCCTGGCAGCCGCATGATCTTCGAGCCGCCCGATTGTCCGTCCGCCGAACTCATTGCGCAGCACTTCCATTCGATGAGCGGGTTTCGGGGGCCGCAAAGGAGGCCGGTACGGTGCGGCCGTCCCCGCCGAGTGCCAGAATCTCGTCGAAGCCCCGCAGCAGGCACCGGGCCCACAGTGCGTCATCGATGAACGCGGCCCGGTCGTAGCGCGTCGTGACGGTGACGTAACCGCCGCGCGATACCAGCACGGTCATCATCGCGACTCCCGGCAGCGGTCCGAGACCGTAGTGCCGCAGCACTTTTGCCCCGGCGATGAACGTGTCGCCGGGGTAGACCGGCACATTGCTGGCCTGCACATCGGAGTTGACCACCGAACTGGCCGCCGATTCGAGCACGGCGTCGGGCAGGAAACTGGCGATCGGCGCGATCGTTCCGACCATGTCGATGGCGCGTTCCTCTCGCTTGCTGGTCATCTGCGAGCGGATCGCCTTGATCCGGCGCTCCGGATCGGCGATGCCGATCGGTGCGGCGAGATTGATACCGGCGAACCGGTTTCCGCCGGCCGGGTCGTCATCGGAGCGCAGGTTCACCGGCACCGCCATCGGCAAGGTGTCGATCGGCATGCCGAGGGCCTCGTGGTAGAACCGCAGCGCACCGCACAACCCGGCCAGGTAGACGTCGTTGATGGATCCGCCCGCGGCCTTGGCGGCCTTGTGCAGGTCAGAGAACACGATGTCGATGGCCTCGCTACGCGTGGTCAGGCTGCGCCGGCGCAGTAGCGGTGAATGGTCGGCGACCGGCCGGGACACCCGGGTGGTCGACAGCGCGTAGTCCACAACGCCGCTGACCGCGGCGGCGGGATCGCGCACCACGTTGGTGACCGCGTGCACAGCGCCGCCGAGCAGGCCGAGCATGCTGTTGGTGATCTTCATGGGCAGCCGGTTGATGCCCATTCTCATCAGGTCATTGGCCGACAGATCCTGCGGAATCGGCAGCGGCGCAAGCTCACCGATCTCGACATCGCGTTCCAGGTTGTAGAGGTGGGCGAACATCTCGACCGTGCCGACCCCGTCCGCGACGGCGTGGCTCAGGTGCAGGATGGTGGCGGCCCGGCCGTCGGCCAGACCTTCGACCAGGGTGGCACTCCACAGCGGCCGAGTGATGTCCATCGGGGACTGCAGCGCGATCTCGGCGAGATCGAGCACCTCACGCAGCGTGCCCGGTTCGGGGACCCGGGCCCGGCGCACATGGAAATCGAGGTTGAAGTCCGGGTCGACCACCCAGCGCGGTGAGGCCGTCGGCAGCGTCGGCATGACGACCTTCTGGCGCAACCGCAGCACCTTGCGCGACGCCTGCTCGAACACTGCGCGAAACCGCTCCCAATCGGGGGTGGTGTCAAGCAGTTCGACGCCCATGATGCCCGACCGGGTACGGGGATTGGCCTCGCCACGATGCAGCAATGTGTCGACGCCGTTCAGTTTCTGGGGCAGCCCCGCCGCATCCAACGGCACCTTGCTCATCGCGCGAACTCTCCTCCTGCACGGCGCTCCACCAGCGGCCACCCTGCAGCGTCCACGCTAGTCGGCGACGCCGCGGTGCGACGCGGCTTTCGTGGCTGTCATACGGCGGCCGCGTCGGAATTCACGGCGGCTTCACGCCGAGGTGCGGAAGTTGTCTGCAGGATTCGGGAGTCTGTCCGGCAGGTCGCGGAATGATGCGGCCGGCAGGATTCGTTTCTGCTGACCGTTCTTGGTCGGCGTGATCCGAAGATTGACGGAAGCGCCGTGGTCAGTCGGCCGGATGTAATAACACTCATCGGTCTCCGGGCAGTAGATGCAGATTGCGTCGACGGATGACTTGTCGATGGGTGTCGAATGAACGCCGTGGCGGTCTGACCATGTGGACCGGAGGTTCAGGTGGATAGCGCCTCCACGCGCCGACCGATATTTCACCTGGACCCGGTGAAAAGCGCCGTCCGCATACGCAACGAGGTCGAACGGCGCGTGCTCGGTAGTCGGGAAAAGCACATAGAACCCCTTGGTCACCAGGTCGGCGTGCGCTTTGGCGACACCGAGGTCGCCCTTGTCTTTGGTGTGATGTCGAACCACTGATCGCCCATCTCGTCGAATGCGGTGCGAGCAGCCCACGTAGTGCACATCCGTTTCTGCAAGGACGTCGCCGCGGTGTAAATTACGGTGGTCCGACTTGCCCCCGTGGCGCAACGGATAGCGCATCCGGTTTCTACCCGGTCGGTTGCAGGTTCGAATCCTGTCGGGGGTACTACATCTCGATCAATTGCCGTGTGCTTCTCGTTCTTGATCGCACCGTAGCGCGTCGGTCCGACAAACCCCGATGGCCTCGCTGGGCGCGCAATCCTTCAGGAAACAGCTGATCAGCCGCGCCGGCCGGCGCGTTCGGCGAAAGCATCGAGCGCGGCAAGCACTTCGGGGGAACGCCACACCCGGTTCCGAGGTCCGTTCGTTGCCTCGACGAGGATTCCCACATCGGTGAGCGGGTTGAGGTAGCGGTGCGCGTTGGTGGACTCGATGCCCAGCTCTTGCGCCAGCAACGCGGCGTTCACGACCGGGCGGCGGGTCAACAGGTCTGCGACCTTCCACACCGCGGAGTCGGCGCGTGCGGTGATCACACTGTTCCAGGATTCCCGGATGTCACGCAGTTCGTCGACCAACTGGCGTCCGTTGGCGATGGCCAGGACCGTGGCCTGCGAGAACCGCACGACAATGGGGGCGGCATCGCCCTCGCGGTAGCTCGTCAACGCGGCGAAATACCCATCGGTGTCGGCCAGCAGCCCGGCTGAGACCGGCACCGTGACCTGACGCGACAGACCTTTGTTGCGCAGCATCGCTTGCACCAAGGCGCGGCCCGTGCGGCCGTTGCCGTCGGTGAAGGGGTGAATGGTCTCGAACTGTGCGTGGCTCACTGCGATCTGCGGCAGCGCGGGAAGGTCAGCACGCTGTGCGAAAATGACCAGATCGTCAATCGCCCCGGGGACCAACTCATGGCGCGGGCCGACAAATGTCGCGCCGATGGGAGTCGACCCGCCGCCGATCCACACCGGCTCGGTGCGGAATTCGCCCGGCGTATGACGCGGATCGTTGATCATCAACGCACGGTGCATCGCCCGGACAGCCTCGGCGTCGACGGTGTCGGACAGTGCGACCGCCGCCCGCATCGCCGCGGTGTTGGCGACGACCATGGCCGCGTTGCGCTTGGCCTTGCCGCCGGGCAGCTCGGCCTCGCCGATTGCGCGCGCCGATGCGGTCAGGTTCTCGATCTGTGAGCTCGCGGCGGATTCCGACCGCAGTAGGACGGCCGCAAACGGTGCGATCTCGCCGCCGAGTTCGGCGTCAAACCGTGCGATCTCGCGGCTGGCCGACTCAGCCGCGACGAGCACCGACGGCGGCAAGTCGAGTGCTAGGTCAGCAATGGCGGCGGGCACGCACGGGTGATAGGTGCCATAGCGCGGCCGCGCAGCGCGCGAATACGTCACCCCCTGCGGTTCCCAACAAACGTCCTCGCGGAAGATCGGCCGAAGTGAAGTCATCGATATATTTTAACTTCACTTATGGAGCTAAGTGAAGTTAATAGGCAGAGTGGACTTCAGTTGTGGCAAGCCCCTGGCCCGTGAGATTGCTGTTTCTGCGCGAGCCACTCGTACTTTCACGCGATAACCGCAATCTCGCGGACGGGCGACAGCGCCCAGCTACCACTCGCTGGGCGCGTAATCCTTCAGGAAGCAGCCGTGCAGATCCTCGCCGGCCTCGCCGCGCACGATCGGGTCATAGACGCGCGCGGCGCCGTCGACCAGATCCAGCGGCGCGTGGAAGCCTTCCTCGGCCAGCCGCAGCTTGGTGGGGTGCGGCCGCTCATCGGTGATCCAGCCGGTGTCCACGGCGGTCATCAGGATGCCGTCCTGTTCCAGCATCTCGGCGGAGCTGGTGCGGGTGAGCATGTTCAGCGCGGCCTTGGCCATGTTGGTGTGCGGATGCCCGGGCCCCTTGTAGCGGCGGCCGAACTGCCCCTCCATCGCCGAGACGTTCACGACGTACTTGCGGCGTGCGGGCGATGCGGCCATCGCCGGTCGCAGCCGGCTCACCAGGATGAACGGGGCGGTCTGGTTGCAGAGCTGCACTTCCAGCAGCTCCATCGCGTCGACCTCGTGCACGCGCTGGGTCCAGCTGTTGATGGGGGCCGTGTCGGGCAGCAGTCCGCCCGCGTCGATGGCCGTGCCTGCCGCGATCCGCTCCGGCGAAGCACTGCGGGCCGTCAACGCCAGCTCGGTGATCGCGTGCGGAGTCTGATGCTCGGCCAGGCTGCCCGCCAGTGCCGCCGGGTGCGCGTCGCTGACCCGGTCGAAGGTGACCACGTCGACCTGAGCCAGCTCGGGCGGCGGCGTGCGTTCGGCCTCGACGAGCGCCGAGTAGGAGCCGGGTGCCCGGCGCACCGTCTGCGCGGCGTTGTTGATCAGGATGTCCAGCGGTCCGTGCGCGGCCACCGTGTCGGCCAGCGCCACCACCTGAGCGGGATCGCGCAGGTCGATGCCGATGATCCGCAGCCGGTGCAGCCAGTCGGCGCTGTCGGGCATGGCGGCGAAGCGGCGCACCGCGTCGTTCGGGAAGCGGGTGGTGATCGTGGTGTGTGCACCGTCGCGCAGCAGGCGCAACGCGATGTACATGCCGATCTTGGCGCGCCCGCCGGTGAGCAGCGCGGTGCGGCCGGTCAGGTCGGTGCGGGCGTCACGTTTGGCATGGCTGAACGCCGCGCATTCCGGACAAAGCTGGTGGTAGAAGGCGTCGACGACGGTGTGCTGCTTCTTGCAGATGTAGCACGCCCGCGACCGCAGCAGGGTTCCCGCGGACGCGCCGGTCACCGAGGAGACCAGCGGCAGGCCGGCCGTCTCGTCGTCGATACGTCCGGGCGCCCCGGTGGCGGTCGCGGCGATGACAGCCTTGTCGGCCTCGGCCACCGCGTCGCGCTTGGCGTGCCTGCGGGCCTTGCGCACCGACTTGAAGATGCCCGCGGTGGCGCGTCGGACGGCGACCGCGTCCGGGTGCTCGGGCGGCAACGATTCGACGTCGGCCAGCACCTGCAGGCAGGCGCGCAGCTTGTCCGGATCGATCGCGGTCACCGCGCAAGGGTACGGCGACCTGGCCTCGAGTTCCTATTCGGCGAGCCTCAGAGGGCGGCCCAGAAGCGCGTGAGCACCTCCGCGCCGCGAGCCGGGTCCTCGATCATCCACCAGTGCCCCAGTCCGTCGAGTACCTCGGTGCGGGCTCCGGCCCGGTCGGCCGCCCGGCGCCTGATCTCGGCGGAACCGACGAAGTGGTCCTCGGTGGCCAGGATCGCCAGGCCGGGACGTGCGGCGGCATTTCCCAGCGCAACGCCCGCCTCGGCGAGCACCGGTTGGGCCGCCGAGCGGTACAGCCGCAGCATCGCGGCACCCATGTCGGCATTCTGTGCCGCGACCAGGGCCGGTGCGACCTCGGGTCCGACGCCCATCGCGGCCACCGCCGCGATCCGCTCCTCGGAGATGCCGGAGATCATGGCCGCGACGTATTCCTCGCCGGCATCCGGCGTCTGCCAGATCTGGGCCAGGTCGTGCCAGACATATTCGGGGTCGAAGACACCGACGATGTCGCTGACCCAGCTCCGGACCAGTTCAGGGCGGTGCATGACGACGTTGACGACGTGCCCGCCACCCCAATCGTGGCCGACCAGGTCGACGGGACCATCGATCTGTTGCAGTTCGTCTTCGAGCCAGTCCCGGTAGGCAAGGTAAGTGGGGTCGAACCCGGCGGGCAGCGGGGCGCCGAACCCGGGCGGGGACAGCGTGACGATGTCGTCCCGGTTTAGGGCTTGGATCAACGGCCCCCAGATGGCACTCGTCTCCGGGTTCCCATGCACGAATACGACAGTCATGGGGCCATGGTGCACGACACGCGTGCGGGTGTCTCAGTGCTCGGCGAGCGGTACGTCCTCGAGCGCCTCATCCAGGGTCGAGCGCAGCGTGAGGAACGCCGACAGTCCGACCAGTTCCAGGGGACGCCGGGTGACGGGTCCGTCCGCGACGACGATCAGTTTCGCGTCCTCGGGGAGTTTCTCGTGGGTCTCCACCAGCAGCGACATACCGCAGGAGGCAAACATGGAGGTCTCGGTGAGGTCGATGATGACCACCGACGGCCGCTTGCCCAGAACCGTCGTGATGAGCTGGCCCATGTGCGGCGCGGTCAGCATGTCGACCACGCCGGAACAGCTGATCACTACGGTCGTGGCATGCCACGTCTCGGTGCACACCAACGACGATGGACCGGATACGAATTGGTGTGTCATCGAATACCTCGCCAAAGCGTTGATTCGGCGCGCAATGTCTCGCGGGCTGTTGCTCAACCGGGCAAGTTAGAACGCTTACTGATCTTGAGCCTACGGCAACACCGAAGTCGATGTGACCAGACACGGGGCGGCCTGGCACTCTCGAGCTGGGAAGTCAGCACCGCAACCTGGGGGTGGACCTAATTTCGCGCGATAACACCGACGACGCCGCCGACGATCTGCTGCCTGTCGGCACACCCATCGATCTCGACAACTGCGCACGCGAGCCGATCCACATCCCGGGCAGCATCCAGCCGCGCGGGGTGCTCGCGGTGGTCCGCGAGCCCGACTTCGAGATCCGTCAGGTCAGCGCGAACGTCGCCGATCTGCTCGGTGTGTCCGTCGATGAGGTCCTGGGCAGGCACCTGTCGGCTTTGATGGGCCCAGCCCAGGCCGAACGGGTCCAGCAGTCGGCGTCGGCATTCGGTGATCTGCGGCAACGCAATCCGCTGGAGTTGAATCTCACGGTCGACGGGATATCCCGGCCCTTCGATGCGCTACTGCATCGCGAGCCGGGAGGCGTGCTGCTGGTCGAACTCGAGATCGCGTTCGGGGAACGGCCGTTCTCCTTCCCCAATACCTATCAGGCGGTTCGTAATTCGGTCGAGGAGCTGAACCGGGCGTCCTCGATGACCGAGCTGTATGACACCACCGCCCGCGCGGTCCGTGATCTCACCGGCTTCGACCGGGTGATGGTGTACCGCTACGACCGCGACTACAACGGCGAAGTCGTCGCCGAATGCAAGCATGACGACCTCAATTCCTTTCTCGGCCTGCACTATCCGGCGAGCGATATCCCGGCGCAGGCGCGGGCGATGTATGAGAAGAGCTGGCTGCGTCTCATCTCCGACGTCGACTACACCCCGGCTCCGCTGGTACCCACCATGGATCCGGCCAGTGGGGCACCGCTGGATCTCACGCACGCCACACTGCGCAGCGTCTCACCGATCCACATCGAATACCTGCAGAACATGGGTGTGCGCGCGTCGATGTCCATTTCACTGCTGCGCCACGGCAGGCTCTGGGGATTGATCGCCTGCCACCATTACGCCGGACCACACCTGCCGCCCTACGGGGCCCGGGCCGCCGCCGAATTCCTGGGCTCCACACTGTCATTGCGTCTGATCGACCGGTTCGATGACGACCAGCTGCGCGAGCGGCTGGCCTCCCAGTCGATGCTGGCCCACGTGACAGCGGCAACGCTGAACGAGAGCGAATCCGTCGCGTCGGCGCTGTTGCGCTCCCCCAGCCTGCTGGACCTGCTGCCCGCGGCCGGCGTGGTGGTCAGCCTCGGAGGCGAGTACCACGAACTGGGAGTGGTTCCGCCGGCCGACGTGGTGGCCCAGGTCGCGACCTGGGCGCGCGGCGCGGGTGAGGAAATGGCATCCACCGAGCGGCTGTCCGACGCTCTGCCCGGCCTGGATCTGCACGAGGCCGCCGGCGCGCTCGCGCTGAATCTGCCCGATGAGCAATACGTGGTCTGGTTCCGGCAGGAGGCCCTGCGCGCGGTGGATTGGGGCGGCGATCCGCACAACAAGGCCATCGCGGTGCGGGAAGGCGACGGGGTTCGGCTCAGCCCGCGCAAATCGTTCGAACGCTGGCGTGAGGTTGTGGACAAGTGCTGCGAACCGTGGGCGCCGATCCAGGTCGAGACCGCCGAGGCGCTGCGCGGTCACCTCGTCGAGGAGTTGTACCGGCGCACCCGGGGGGCCTTCCGCGTCGCGGAGATGCTGCAGCGCAGCCTGCTGCCCGCATCGATCCCGTCCATCCCGGGCTGGGAGCTTTCGGCCGACTACCGGCCCGCCGCCGGTGGCCGGGTGGGCGGCGATTGGTACGACGCCTTCCAGCTCCCGAACGGGCGGCTCATCGTGCTGCTCGGTGATGTCGCCGGTCACGGCCTGCCCGCCGCCGGGGCGATGGCCCAACTGCGTAACGTGTTGCGCTCATTGCTGTTTGCCGGGGCCACACCCGCCGAGGCATTGGGCCAGCTCAACGACTTCAGCCTGCACCTGATGCCCCGCACGTTCGCGACGGTGATCCTCGCGCGGGTCGACCCGGCGTCCGGACAGGTCGAGGCGGCATCGGCCGGGCACCTGATGCCCTACCTGGTTGGCCCCGTGGTCGAGCAGGCTCCGGTGCGGCTGTCTCCGCCGATCGGTGTGCGGGGTGTGCAGTACGCGCCCAGCACCTTCACCCTCGATCACGGTCAGGGACTGGTGATGTACTCCGACGGCCTGGTGGAACGCCGGCACTCGACCGTGGACGACGGGATGGCCAGACTGGCCGGCGCGCTCGGCCGGGCCGGCGACCTCTCCGCATCGGGCATCTCGAAGGCGCTGGCATCGAGTGAGACCGACGATGACGTCACCGTGATCACGCTGCAGCGCCGCTGACATCGCGACGGTATGTTGTCGTCCATGCCGGTCACCGTCATCCTCGAACTGAAGATCAAGCACGAATCCGTCGCCGACGCGCGCGATGTCTTCCGGCGCGCCCTCACCGACACCCGGGCCTTTCCCGGCAATCTCGGCACCGACGTGCTGGTCGACGAGAACGACGAAGGCCACTGGCTGATCTACGAACTCTGGGAGTCCGTCGAACACGATGAGGCCTACCGCGCCTTCCGGGCCGGCGAGGGCAAACTCACCGAGGTGCCCGCCCTGCTGAGCGCACCGCCGGTCAAGACGCGGTACAGCACCAGCGACGTCTAGTTCGTCAGACGGTCGGCACCGTGCCGCCGTCGACGACGATATCGGCGCCCACCACCGAACCCGCCGCATCGGACTCCAGGAAGCCGGCCGCGGCGATCCGGTCGATCAGTGCCTCGGCGGCGCCGGTCTGAATGAACCCCGGCGACACCGTGTTGACGCGGCTGCCGCGCGGTGCGACCTCGTTGGCCAGGCCCTTGCTGTAGGTGCGCAGCGCTGCCTTGGCCGACGCGCTGGAGCCACCGGCCACATGCACCAGCACCTGCGGGGCCCGGTGGGAGCGTCAAGCCGGCGGCATTGAACCGTCCGCACGTGCGCATCGTGTGTCGTGTATCAGCGTGCGACACAGGGGGCCGACATGCAGCGATTCATCGGACTGGGGGTGGCAGCCGTCGTCGCATCGGCCGTGGCGGTCACGCCGCTGCCGGCGGCCCCGGAGGTCGTCCACGACGTCGCGCTCACCGCGTCGACGTCGGTACCGCCCGGCGGGCTGATCGGCAGTTTTCTGCACAATCAGACGGTCTACTGCTCGATCATCTGTCCGCTGCTCGCGCAGACCGGCGCGACGGCGGTGACCACCACCCTGCAGGTGCCCGGAACCTTCTTGGCTGCGCTGTCCGCGGGTGACGTGCTGAAGGCGATCGGCGCCGCGGCCGCCTCGGTCACCGGGCCCACCGAGGCCGCCGCACAGCGCGCCATCGATGCGGACGCCGCCATTCCGGCGCAGCGCGCGCTCAACGCTTTCCAGGTCGGTGTCGTTGGCTTACTCAACGTGCTGCCCGCCGTTCAGCGCGGCGTCCCCGAAGTCGCCGCTGCGCTGAACAAGGCACGCCAGGACACCTATATCGCACTGAATTTGCCCTTCGTGCCCGACCCCGAGCCGACGGTGATGCCGCGCGGGGTGTTTCAGGTAGCGGTGGTCGGCGCCATCAATGTGGTTGCGGCGGTGATCTTTCCTGCGTTCAACTATGTGCTGGCCGGGGTGTTCGAGGTCCCGGACGCGATGGCGCAGGAACTCGCCAGATCCGGAAACCCGGTGCGTGCCCTGGCGGCCGGCATCAGGACCGCGGGCGCGGTGGTGGACGCTGCGGGCGAGGTCATCACCGAGGCCGTCGTCACCGCGGTCGACAACGTCCGCCATGCCGCGGCCGGCCCCCCGGCGGAACCGGCAGCACCGACCGCGGCCACGCCGATGGGCGCGACGCCGACGACCACGGCGCCCAGAAAACCGTCGCGTCCCGCCGCGCAACGCGCGCAGCCCGTCCCGCTGCACGACGTCGCATCCACCCTGCGGCACTCCGTGCACGAACTCGTGGGCAGCGTCACCCCACGCACCTCCCGCACGAGTCCCAAGGTCGCTCCCCCCGAGACCGAAGCACGTCCGGCCGGCGAGCGGGAGGACTCCCGGTCGACCGCCGCTGACCTGCCGAGATCGCCGAGAAGTGTAGAAAAACCACGAGACGGGTAGACGCCCAGTCACCTGTACGTCGCCGCCCAACCCGGGGCCGACGTAGGCGGAAAGTGACGGATATGCGACTGCTTGCGGCCGTGCTCGCCGCCGTGGTCGTCCTCACCTGCGGCGCGTGTTCCACCGGCCAGCGGGTCGATCTCGGCCAGGACTCAGGCAATCTGATCGCCGCCATCTCGGGGGAACCCGACCAGTTGGACCCGCACAAGACCAGCGCCTACTTCTCCTTCGAAGTGCTGGAGAACGTCTACGACACGCTCGTCGAACCCGACGCCGATCTGATCATGCGCCCGGCGCTGGCGGAGTCCTGGGAGACCTCACCGGACCAGCTGGTCTGGACATTCCGGCTGCGGCCCGGCGTGACCTTTCATGACGGCAGTCCGTTCACCGCCGACGACGTCGTCTACTCCTACCGCCGCATCATCGACGAGGAACTCACCAACGTCGACAAGTTCAGCGCCATCACCGATGTCAGCGCCACCGACGACCGCACCGTGCGCATCACGCTGGCGCGCCCGACGCCGAACCTGCTGACCAACCTCGGCGGGTTCAAGGGAATGGCGATCGTGCAGCGCGCCAATGTCGAGGACGGTCAGATCGCCACCCACCCGATCGGCACCGGACCGTTCTCCTTCGTCAGCCAGAAAAGCGGCGACTCGATCACCCTGCGCGCCAACGAACGGTACTGGGGCGGCACCCCGAAGATTCCCGGGGTCACCTACCGGTTCATCAGTGAACCGTCGACCGCGCTGTCGGCACTGCAGGCCGGTGAAGTCGACTGGACCGATGCCGTGCCGGCGCAACGGGTCACCCAGCTGCGCAACGACGACTCGCTGCATCTGGCCGAAACACCCAGTAACGACTACTGGTATCTGGCACTGAACCTGGCCCGGCCACCCTGGAACGATGTGCGCGTCCGGCAGGCCGTGGCGTATGCCATCGACCGGCCCTCGATCGTGCAGGCCACCAGTTACGGCACCGCGCAGGCGAATCAGCTGGCGATCCCCGAAGGCAACCCGTGGTTCGTGCCGTACGACCGTTACAGCCAGGACCTCGACAAGGCCAAATCGCTGTTGGCCGAGGCCGGCGTGACACCATCGACGATGGACGTGCTGGTCACCACCGAGTATCCGCAAACCGTCACTGCCGCTCAGGTGATCGCCGACAACCTTGAACCCCTGGGCATTACCGCGAACATCCGCACCGTCGACTTCGCCACCTGGCTCGACGAACAGAACAGCGGACGGTTCGACATGCTGATGATGGGCTGGCTGGGCAATATCGACCCCGACGATTTCTACTACGCCCAGCACCACACCGACGGCACCAGCAATGCCCAGAAATTCTCCGACCCGCGGGTGGACAAACTGCTCGACGCGGGCCGCACCGAAACCGATCAACAAGCGCGCAAAGAAGATTACGCGCAGGCGGCCACCCTCATCGCCGACGAGGTGAGCTACCTGTACCTCTACAACCCGGCGGTGCTGCAGGCCTGGGCGCCGGGCCTGTCCGGGTATGAGGCGCGCCGCGACAAGGCGATCCGGTTCCGCGGCGCCGTCCTGGGCGGCGGTGCCGACCAGTGACGGTATTGAGGTTCCTGGCCCGGCGGCTGGCGTACTCGCTGGTGGTGTTGGTGGGTGTGCTGATCGTGGTGTTCGCGCTGGTGCACCTGGTCCCCGGTGATCCCGTGCGGATCGCCCTCGGGACCCGCTACACGCCAGAGGCGTACGCGGCGCTACGCCAGGCCAGCGGACTCGACCAGCCGCTGATCAGCCAGTTCTTCGGCTACCTCGGCCACGCGGCCACCGGAAACCTGGGCGTGAGCTTCCGCAACGGCGACCCCGTCACCGAGATCCTGCTGGACCGGCTGCCGGCGACGGTGTCCCTCGCACTCGTCGGCATCGTCCTGGCGCTGGCGATCGCACTGCCCGCCGGGATCTACTCCGCACTGCGGGAAGGCCGCGCCAGCGACGCGATCGTGCGCATCACAAGCCAATTCGGCGTGTCGGTGCCCGATTTCTGGCTCGGCATCCTGCTCATCTCGCTGTTCTCCACCGTGCTGGGATGGCTGCCGACCTCGGGTTACCGCCCGCTGTTCGAGGACCCGGGCGGCTGGCTGCGCCACGTCATCCTGCCGGGGCTGACCGTCGGCTTGGTGGCCGCGGCCATCATGACCCGCTACGTCCGATCGGCGGTGCTGGAGGTGACCGCCATGGGTTACGTGCGCACCGCACGCTCCAAGGGTCTTCCGCCCCGGGTGGTGACGATGCGTCATACCGTGCGCAACGCGCTGGTCCCGATTCTCACCATCACCGGTATCCAGTTGGCCACCATCCTCAGTGGTGTCATCGTGGTCGAGGTGGTGTTCGCCTGGCCCGGTCTGGGCCGGTTGGTGTTCAATTCGGTGGCCGCGCGTGACTACCCGGTGATCCAGGGCGCGGTCCTGCTGATGGCGGTGCTGTTCCTGGTGGTCAACCTGCTGGTGGATCTGCTGTACGCGGTGGTCGATCCGAGGATTCGGCTGTCATGACCGAACACGAACTCGACGACGAGCGGACCAGGGCCTGGCGGTTGCTGGCCGGCAATCCGGTGACCGTGCTGAGTGCAGTGGTGCTCATCGCGGTCATCGTGATCGCGCTGACCGCCTCCTGGATCACCCCGTACGGCGTCAACGATGTGAATGTTCCGCAGGCCCTACACCCACCCAGCGGCGCGCACTGGATGGGCACCGACGAACTGGGCCGCGATGTGCTGTCGCGGGTGCTGGTCGCCGTGCAGGCATCGATGATGGTGGCGGTGATCAGCGTGGCGTTCGCCGCCGTCGTCGGTGTCACGTTGGGGGTGCTGGCCGGGTATCGGGGCGGCTGGCTGGACACCGTGGTGATGCGGATGGTCGATGTGATGTTCGCGTTCCCGGTGCTGCTGCTGGCCTTGGCCATCGTCGCCGTCCTCGGGCCGGGGCTCACCACAACGATTCTGGCGATCGGCACCGTCTACGTCCCGATTTTCGCGCGGGTGGCCCGCGCCAGCACGCTCTCGGTCCGCGTCGAGCCCTATGTGGCGGTGTCGCGCACGATGGGCACCGGGTCGGGCTACATCCTGACGCGGCACATCCTGCCCAACATCACCGGCCCGCTGATCGTGCAGACGTCGCTGTCGCTGGCCTTCGCGATCCTGTCCGAGGCGGCGCTGTCCTTCCTCGGCCTGGGACTGCAGCCACCGCAGCCGTCGCTGGGGCGGATGATCTTCGATTCCCAGGGTTTCGTGACGCTGGCATGGTGGATGGCGGTGTTTCCCGGGCTGGCCATCTTCGTCATCGTGCTCGCCTGCAACCTGCTGGGTGACGGCCTGCGCGATGTGCTGGACCCCAAGCAGCGCACCATGATCGAGGCGCGGAGGCGACGATGACGTCCGAGGTGTTGTCGGTCCGCGATCTCGGCGTGCGCATCGGGCGCCGGGAGATCGTGCGCGGGGTGTCGGTGACCGTGGAACAGGAACAGACCGTCGGCATCGTCGGTGAGTCCGGTTCGGGTAAGTCGATGACCGTGCTGGCCGGGACCGGGCTGCTCGATGCACCCGGGGCCCAGGTCAGCGGATCCAGCGTCCTCGCCGGGGACCTGGAACTCGTCGGCGCATCGGCACGCACCCTGCGCCGGGTGCACGGCGGCCGGATCGGTTTCGTCTTCCAGGATCCCGGCACCTCGCTGAACCCGCTGCTGACGGTCGAACGCCAGATCACCGAATCATTGGAGACACACAAACATCAGACGCGGCGGCAGGCCCGCGCGCGGGCACTGGAACTGCTCGAGGCGGTCGGTCTGCCCGAACCACAGAACCGGCTGCGCAGCTATCCGCATCAGCTCTCCGGCGGACAGCGCCAACGCGTGATGGTCGCCATCGCACTGGCCTGCGATCCGGAACTGCTGATCGCCGACGAACCCACCACCGCCCTGGACGTCACCACCCAGTCCCAGATCATCGAGCTGATCCGGGATCTGCAGCGGGATTTCGGGACCGCGGTGCTGTGGATCAGTCACGATCTCGGGGTCATCGGCGAGGTGGCCGACACGGTCACCGTGCTGCGCAACGGATCGGTGGTCGAGCGGGCGAGTGTCGACGACATCTTCGATCACCCGCGCGAGCCCTACACCCGCGAATTACTCGCTGCCCGTCCGGTGTTGGGCGGGAGCGGACCGCCTGCCCCGACGCCTGACGCGCCGGTGCTGCTGGATGTCGAGGGCCTCGACATCCGCTTCCCGGTGCGCACCCCGACGGGTAAATCGGTGGTGCACGCGGTCAAGGAGCTGTCATTCCGGATCCGCCGGGGCGCCACCCTGGGCCTGGTGGGTGAATCCGGTTCGGGCAAGTCCACCGTGGCCTCGGCGCTCACCGGCCTGGTGGCACCCCGAGCGGGCAGTGCGGTCCTCGACGGCACCGATGTACTGAATGTGCCCGGCGCACAGCAGAAGACCGTGCGACGGCGCATCAGTCTGGTGATGCAGGATCCGTTCGCCTCGCTGAACCCGAGGATGCCGGTCGGGGTGTCAATCGCCGAACCGCTCGTCGTGCACGCCCTGGTGACCGACCGCACCAATCGGGAGGCCCGGGTGGGTGAGCTGCTGGAGTCCGTCGGGCTGTCCGCGTCGTTCGCATCCCGCTACCCGCACGAGCTATCCGGCGGGCAGCGCCAGCGGGTGAACATCGCCCGCGCATTGGCCGTGCAGCCCGAACTGTTGATCCTCGATGAGGCCACTGCCTCACTGGATGTGTCGGTGCAGGCCAAGGTGCTCGATCTGCTGCTCGAACTGCAGCGCGATCTCGGGCTGACCTACCTGTTCATCGGGCATGATCTGGCGGTCATCGAGCGGGTGAGCCACGATGTGTTGGTGCTGCGCGCCGGTGAGTGTATCGAATACCGGCCCGCCGCCGAGCTTTTCGCCTCGCCGGAGCACGAGTACACCCGCGCGTTGCTGGCGGCGGTACCGCCGGACCGGTTGGCCCGCGCCTAGTCGAGGCTGATGCGCTCGGTGCTGCCTACGGTCGCCTTGGTAGTGGTGACATCGCGGCATTCGCCGTACAGGTCGATACCTCTGTTCTTGTGCCCCACCGCCTGTGGGGTGAGCACCGCCACGACGTTGTGTTTGGCGACGGCGGCACCGTGGCTCGCGAACTCGGTGTCGCCGGTCCAGCCGTCGGCCTGTAACCGCCGGATCATCTCCGCCACCTCGGCATCGGAGGTCTCCAATGTCGGCGCGGTCGGATACCAGATGCTGATCACGCTGCGGAACGGGGCTTCGTGCTGGTCATTGCACGAAGCGCGCCAGAACACCACCCTGGTCACTTCGAGCTGCAGAGCACGCACGACATCGCGGGCAGCATCGACGACCTGCGCCTTGGACTGCTCGGGGGTCAACGGGTCGGGCACCAGTTCGGTCAGCGATGCCACGGTCCCACATCCTGTGACGAGAACGGCGAGCAATCCCGCACCGAATCTCTTGGCACCCAAGACTTCCCCTCGAACGTCGGTGAGCTACCCATGGTGGTGCCCGCCGGTGGCAGGCCGGAACACCTCGGCGTCGATCTCGACGACGGGCATCCCGGGGATCGCGATCTGGGTCCGGGGTGGCGCCGTCATCCCCATGCTCTCAAGTTCGTCGCCCCGGCCCGAGGCGATGACGGCGATGCTGTAGAGAGATTCGCCGCCCGGCTCCAGGTACCCGCTGTGATCGGTCCACGGCCAACCTGTCCCGGCGACCTCGGCCTTGAACCGGGTGGACCCGAAGTCGTCATCGGCGGGATCGGTGCCGAGCCCGACGGTCAGCCCGGAACCTGGTATGTGGACCTGATTGCTATCCCCGCCCAGCAGCGTCACGGGGTCGGTGGCGGCCGCGCCGACGAAAACCCGCCCACCGTCGGGAAGATGAAAATCGGCGGCGCTGGTGGCCAGATCGGTTCCGGGCGAACCGATGAGCACGATATCGTCGGCGCGCATCCGGTAACCCGCGGCGGCATCGGCGACGGTGGTGGAACCGTAGGAGTGCCCGACGGCGGTGACGTGCGCGTCGCCCGTGTTGGTGACCTCCAGTGCGTTGACATCAGACGCCAGCAACGCGCCGCCCTCCCGGGCGTTTGCGACCTGCGCGACGTGCGGGTCGGCCAAGCTGTCCGGCGCGTCGTAGCCCATCCAAGCGAGGACGGCGACCGGCTTGTGGCGGTCCGCGGACTTGGTCTCGTTGAAGACGTTCGCGGCGTCCGGGCCGGCCAGCCAGCCGCTGGTCACACTGTTGCTGGTGCCGGGCACCACCACGGCGGTGTTCGCGGCTCCGTCCGGGTCACCTATCGAGATCGCGACGCGTCCCTGCCCGTGAAACGCTTCCGGCTCGTAAACGTAGAGAAACGTGTCGGTGCCACGGGTCATGTCCCGGTTGGCATTCAGCGCTTCCCGCACCTTCAGCGCGTTGTGATATCTCGTCATCGCCGCAGCAGGTACCGCGGAGGTGGCGTTCTCGACGCGGGCGATATCGCGCTGCATCACCGCGATGTTGGCCGCACTGCGGACGGCGACCGATATCCCGTTGAGGTTGCCCAGCGCATTCGGGCGGTCGTGCTGCAGTTGCGCACGCTCCGATGCCGTCAGTGCATCCCACCACCGCTTGACCTCGCACGGATCATCTCCCGCCGGCATTTGCGCACCCCGAGCGCAGGACCCGAAACCTGGTGCCGGCAGGTCCAGACCGGCGACGGCCGCGCCCAGCTGCCGGCTGAGGTCGCGGTCGGTGGTGTCGAACTGCGCGAGCATCGTTTTGAGTGTCATCGCGTGGGTGGCCGCCAGTTGTCGCAGCCGCGTGTCGTGTACCGGGCTGAGGCTGCGGTGGTGATCGAGCATCGAACCGGGACGCACCGACACCGAGCCGTCGGGCGCGATGAGCCAGCCCTGGGCGGTCAGCCGGCCGACCACGGCGATGAGTTGCGTCCGGGTGTGTTCCAGGCTGCTGCCGCCGTCGGACAGGAGGGTTCCGGCGCGCACGAGCGCGTCGTGCATCTGCTGCATCCGCTGCACGGTGGGCGCGACCGTGTCGTGAGCGGCATCGGAGGCAACGCCCCGCCAGCCCGACCGCAGCATGTGCAGGGTGGCGCGCTGCTGGTCGATCCTGCCTGCCAGCCGGGCTGCATGCCTGCCGAGCTCGGCGCCCGAACGCTCCAGCTGATCCGGTTGCGAACCCTGAACCTGTGGAATCGTCACCGGCATAAGGGCATTCCCGTCAGATCGTTCCCGCGACCTGACCCAACCGGCTACCCAGAGCGTCGTCGGTACGACGGTAGGTGTCCGCGGCGGTGTTGAGTTTGTCCGCATGCGCGGACAATTCCGCACCGATGGCGGCGCCGGCCTTGTCGATCGCCGATGCCGCGAAGGCGAGAGCGGCACCGCTGCGCAACTGGGACACTCCGGCGGCAGCCCCGGTCAGGGACTGTCCGGCCGCCATCGCCGCGACGAACGCGCCCACCTCACCTTCGGCCGACGCCGCCGCGACCAGCCGCGAGGGGTCGACCCGCAGTGTGGATGACATAACCCTCATCCTAAGGTCGCCTGCGCACCGCCCCACGCACCTTTTCGGCGCCGCTGGCACAGTGGATGGACATGGGGTCCTTCAACGACGAGTACTGGAACCACAACACCGCCTACCACCCGTGGTTGCTCGACATCGCCGCGCGACGACCGGGTGACGTGCTCGACGTCGGTTGCGGCGACGGGCTTCTGGCGCAGCGGCTGGCACCGCTGTCGCGCACCGTCACCGCGATCGATCCTGACGCGTCGGCCGTCCGGCGGGCTGTCGAGCGAGTCGGCACGCTGCCCGAGGTTGAGGTACGCGAATCTGTCTTCGACACCTTCGATCCCGGACCGCGGCGATTCGACCTGATCACCTTCGTGGCGAGCCTGCACCATATGGATACCCGGGCAGGTCTGGCCCGGGCGTGCGACCTGCTGAACCCGGGTGGCACCATCGCCGTGGTCGGGCTCAGCGCGAACAAGACTGTCCGCGATTGGATCTGGTCAGCGGTGTGCCTGCCCGCGGTGCGCGCCGGGTCGTGGCGGCATTCCGAGGTCCCTGATATCGGCGTGCCCGTCGCCGACCCGCGTGAGTCTCTCGATGAGATTCGACGCGTGGCCGGCGACGTGCTGCCGGGTGCCGTGATCCGGCGTGCGCTGTACTACCGCTACCTATTGCGCTGCACGCTTGGGTGATTGATCCCAGTCGTCCTGTCGGACCGTTGCTGCTGCCGTGGCGTCCGGCATCACACTGCCGGTCCCCGGCGTCGACAACGACCATCCGCCCACACCTTCACAGACCAGGTCGGTCGGCATGGACACCTGTGTCGGCACCGGCACCGGGAGTCCGCTCACCGAAGGCATGTTGAGCTGAGGCGTCGGGAGCATGCCCGTCAGGCCTGTGCCGCTCGGCATGCCGAGCGAGGGCTGCGGAAGCATTTCGGCGAGGATGCCGGTCACACCAGCCAGCGGTGCCATGACCATCCCTGGAATACCCGATGCCGCACCGGCTGCGGGTGCCATCACACCGGGAATCCCGGCGAAGGCGGTACCGCCACCACTGCTCACTCCCGCACTGCCGCCACCCACGGCCGCTGCGGGCGCCGCCGCCTGAACGGCTGCCACCGCAGGTGCGGTCACGGCCTGCACGGCTCCGAGTCCTCCGGTGCTGGCCATCAGCGGTCCGACGACCGCGGCGTTCACGCCGCCGGCTCCGGCACCACCCGCACCGGCTGCGCCTGTCGCGCCACCGCCGGCCGCACCGCCACCGGCCGCGCCACCGCCGCCGGCTCCCGCGCCGCCCGCTCCGGCACCACCCGCGCCACCACCGCCACCGGCTCCAGCGCCTCCTGCACCACCGGCACCGCCGCCTGCCGCGCCACCGCCGCCGGCACCACCTGCGCCACCGGCACCAGCACCGCCACCGGCGCCACCACCGGCCGCTCCGCCACCACCGCCGGCACCAGCACCACCGGCGCCACCACCGCCACCGGCGCCACCACCGCCACCGGCACCTCCAGCGCCACCACCGGCTCCGGCCCCGCCGGCTCCGGCGCCCGCATCACCCGCGGGGATCGCCACCGCGGCCGCGTCCTCGATCGCACCGGCGGCCGGGCCACCGACACCGGCTGCGTCCGCGAGCGGAAGTCCACCACCGACACCTGCGGCATCGGCGAGCGGAAGTCCACCACCGGCACCCGCGGCATCGGCGAGCGGAAGTCCGCCACCGCCGGAGCCCTGCGCGATGACACCTTCAGCAGCTGCGAGGCCGCCGGGCGCCGCGCCTGCGGCGTTGTCGAGGAGTCCTGAGTTGAGTCCGGTGTTCGCCATCAACGGGCCGACCACCGACGTGTCCACCAGCGGAGTGCCCGCAGGCACACCGGCCGCGTCCACCAAAGGCGCACCCGCCGGTGCGCCGCCTGCGATCGGAGCGCCGCCGCCAACCGGGGCACCTCCGCCCACGGGTGCGCCACCTCCGACCGGGGCACCACCACCGACCGGCGCGCCGCCGCCCACGGGTGCACCACCACCGACCGGGGCGCCACCACCTACCGGTGCACCACCACCGGCGCCTGCGGGAGCGCCACCGGCGGCACCGCCACCGGCGGGAGCACCGCCACCCGCGCCACCGGCCGCCGGAGCACCGCCACCGACAGCACCCGCGTCTCCACCTGCACCGCCCGCACCGGCACCACCTGCACCAGCACCGCCACCGGCGGCACCTCCGCCTGCCGCACCGGCGCCACCCGCGGCACCGCCTCCGCCGGCCGCACCGCCACCGGCCACGGCGGGTGCCGCAGCCTGGACGACAGCCGCGCCGGGCGCAGCCGCCGCGGCTCCAGCGTCAGCGACCACAGCGGCGGGAGCACCGCCCACAACGGCGCCGGGTGCGCCGCCGACGACTCCGCCGGGGACGCCCGCACCGCCGGGCACACTGATGCCCGGAATGCTGATATCGGGAACCTCGATGTCGATATCCGGCACCGAAATCTCGGCAGGCGGACCGGCCACCTGGACCGGCGGCGCGTGCACCTCGATCGGAGGGGCAGCCACTTCCACCGGGGGCGCGGCCACCTCGACCGGCGGCAGAGCCACCTCCACGGGCGGCGCAGCCACCTCAACCGGCGGCAACGCCACCTCAACAGGAGGGGCAGCCACGGCAAGCTCCACGGGGGCTCCGCCCACGACGCCGCCACCGGTTCCACCTTCGACCACAGCGCCGACGGGAACCGCCCCACCACCGGTGGCGCCACCACCTGCAGCGCCTCCGCCTGCAGCACCGCCACCGCCCACACCCGCTCCACCGCCGCCACCAGCGCCGGCTCCACCTGCACCTGCCGCACCACCGCCACCGGCTCCAGCTCCACCGCCGCCACCAGCGCCGGCTCCACCTCCGCCTGCAGCACCGCCACCACCGGCACCACCGGCAGCTCCACCGCCACCCGCGCCGCCAGCGCCGCCACCGGCGTCACCGCCACCGATCGCGGCGGCAGGAGCCGCACCTTCACCGCCACCGACCACCGGTGCGGCCGCTGCGGGAGCAGCTGCGGCGCCGTCGATCACTGCTGCCGCGGGGACTGGCGCGCCACCTGCCGGCGGCACCACCGCAGCGGCATCCACAAGCGGGCCTGCAGGGGGACCTGCGGGACCGACATTCGCGGCCGCGGGATGAATCACGTCGCCGCCCGGGGCACCACCGCCGCTGCCACCGACACCTTCGCCGCCACCCGCGCCCGGAACGCCACCCTGGCCGACACGAGCCGCGGCATCCGCGAGCGGGGCGCCATCACCGAGTGCACCGGGAATCGGCGCGCCTGCGGTGTCCACGATTCCGGCCGGAGCGCCGCCGACCGCGCCCGCGGCGTCCGCGAGCGGCGCGCCGACCGGCGCTCCACCTGCGACGGGCGCTCCACCTGCGATGGGCGCTCCACCTGCGATGGGCGCTCCACCTGCGAGAGGTGCACCGGCGCCGCCGGCTCCTCCGGCCGCGCCGCCCCCTGCACCACCAGCGCCACCGGCCGCAGCACCGCCGCCCCCGGCACCACCCGCGGCACCCGCACCTCCGGCACCTCCGCCGGCCGCACCCGCACCACCGGCACCGCCACCGGCCGCACCCGCACCGCCACCGGCCGCACCCGCACCACCGGCACCGCCGGTGGCGCCACCACCGGCACCCGCTCCACCAGCACCTCCGGCTGCGCCACCACCGGCGGCGCCCGCGGCGGGGATCGCACCAGCCGCGGTCGCGGGCGGGATGACGACAGGCGCGGCGCCGGCACCGGTGAACGGTGCCGCAATGCCTTGCAACGATTGACCCACATCAGGCGGCGACGCGGCCAGCTGCTGGACCATGCCGACGCAGGGCACGCCACCCGCGCTCGACTGCAACGCCGGTTGCGCTTGCGCCACCGCGCTCAGCAAAAGAGGCGGCGTGCACAATGCCGCCGCAGCAATCATGCTGACGGCCAGCCGATTCGACTTACTCACCATGTCATCCCCAAGCGCTTTCATATTGACGTCGCAGTCAGGGAGAAAGGTAAATGACATGGATGCAACTTCAACGCGCGACAGATGCGACGGTTACCGTTCCGATGCAAAGGAGATCCGGGGCTGTGACAGAACCGGGTAAAACACCTGGACAGCGCACCTGATCAGGTGTTGCGACGGCATGCCAGACCTCCGGTGTCCCGCACCGCGCCCGGTCCGTAGCCTGATGCCATGTCAGACCTCGTTCTCATCGACGTCGCCGATCACGTCGCCACCGTCACCGTCAACGATCCCGACCGCCGTAACGCGGTGACCGCCGAGATCTCGGCAGCCCTGCGCGCCGCGATCGATGCCGCCGAAGCAAACACCGATGTGCACGCCGTCGTGCTGACCGGCGCGGGCAAGGCGTTCTGCGCGGGCGCCGACCTGACCGCGCTCGGTGAAGCCGCCGAGGACGGACTGCGCATCATCTACGACGGGTTCCTGGCGGTCGCCGACTGCACCCTGCCCACCATCGCGGCCGTCAACGGCGCCGCGGTCGGCGCGGGACTGAACCTCGCACTGGCGGCCGACGTCCGAATTGCCGGTCCCGCAGCACTTTTCGATCCCCGATTCCAGAAGCTCGGCATCCATCCCGGTGGCGGTGCCACCTGGATGCTGCAGCGCGGCGTCGGCCCCCAGGTGGCGCGCGCGGCGCTGTTGTTCGGCAAACGCTTCGACGCCGACGAGGCGGTGCGGTATGGCCTGGCTCTCGAGGTTGCCGACGATCCGGTCGCCGCGGCGCAGCAACTCGCCGCCGGCCCGGCCGCCGCGCCGCGCGATGTGGTGATCGCGACCAAAGCGTCGATGCGTGCCACCGCCAACCCGGGTTTTCTCGACAGCGCGCAGCACGCGATCGCGGTGGACGTGGAGATCACACCGCAGGCACGATCCATCGAATCACCGGAGTTCCAGCGGCGGCTGGCCGCAGCCAAGAAGCACTGAGCGCTACAGGTCCGCGAGCGCCAACTCAGGGGTTTCGATCAGCTCACGCAGATCGGTCAGGAATGCCGCGACCTGGGCGCCATCGACGATGCGGTGATCGAAGGCGCACGTCAAGGACATCGTCGGGCGGGCGAGCACCTCACCGTCGATCACCACTGCCCGCGGTTTCAGCGAGCCCATGCCCAGAATGGCGGCCTCCGGGTAGTTGATCACCGGCACCCCGTCATCGAGTCCGAGCGCCCCGAAGTTGGACACGGTGAACGTCGACCCCATCAGCTCGGGCGGCCGCAGCCCGCCGTCGCGTGCACCCTGGACCAACCGGTTGACCTCGGTATCGAGTTCACGCGTGTTGCGCTGCTGGGCATCGGCGACCACCGGCACCAGCAGCCCGCGCGGAGTGGCCACCCCGACGCCCAGATGCACCGCGGCATGTGGGTGGATGCGTGGGCCGTCCGCGGTGTCCACCCATGTCGAGTTCAGCAACGGGTGACGCTGCAGCACCAGCGTCAGCAGCCGCAGGGTCAGCACGAACGGCGTGATCTGCAGGCGATCACGCAGCCTCAGCAACGCCGCACAATCGACCTGAACCCCGGCATGCGCATCGGGAATCTGGTTACGCGACAACGTCATCCGCTTGGCCATCTCGGCCTGCACCCCCGACAGCGCCCGCATGTCCGGGGTGGCCGACGCGGCGAGCACATCATCGCGGGTGACGATGCGATCCGGGCCCGTCGGCGCCACCGCGGTGAGGTCCACCTGGAGTTCGCGGGCCAGTTTGCGGACCGGCGGCTTGGCCCGGGCCCGCCGCGAGGTGTCCATGCGGTCGTCGGTCCCGTAACCCACCAGCACCGACTTCTGCGCTGTACCGGCAATGCGCACCAGGACCGCACCCACGGGCAGCGTGTCGCCTTCCTGCCCACCGAGTTCGGCGATGCGACCGGCGTAGGGACTGGGGATCTCGACCTCGGCCTTGTTGGTCTCCAGCGTGCACAACGTCTGGTTCAGGGCCACCTCGTCACCGACGGCCACCGACCAGCCGGTGATGGTGGCTTCTTCCAGGCCCTCCCCGAGATCGGGGACGCGGAAGTCGAGGAGTTCTGGCTTGTCGGTATCACTCATGTGCCAGAGACCTCTCCACACAGTCGAGCAGGCGGTCCACCCCGGGCAGCCAGATCTTCTCCAGCCGGGCCGGGGGGTAGGGCGTGTCGAATCCGGTGGCACGCAAGACCGGCGCCTCCAGATCGTAGAAGAGTTCCTCGGAGATCCGCGCCGCCAGCTCGGCACCGAACCCGAGGGTGCGAGCACCCTCGTGCATCACCACACAGTGGCCGGTGCGGCGCACCGACTCTGCGACGGTGTCAAAATCGAGTGGATTGAGCGTGCGCAGATCGATCACCTCCAGATCCCACCCATGCTGTTCGGCGGCCAACTCTGCCGCGCTCAGCGCAGTGTCCACCAGCCCGCCGTAGGTCAGCACGGTGACATCGGATCCTCTGCGCGCCAACGATGCCCGCCCGAACGGCAGCGCCGGCGCCTCGGTGTCGACGGTCCCCCGGGTCCAGTACCGACGTTTGGGCTCCAGGTAGATGACGGGATCCCGGCAGGTGATCGACTGGCGCAGCAGCCAATACGCGTCCGACGGGGTCGAGGGCGCGACCACTTTCAGCCCCGCGGTGTGCAGCCAGTAGCTCTCGGTGGATTCCGAATGGTGTTCCACCGCACCGATACCACCGAAAGACGGGATGCGGACCGTGACCGGCATGTCGATATCGCCGTGGGTGCGCATCCGGTACTTGGCCAGGTGACTGACCATCTGGTCGAAGGCCGGCGCAGAGAACCCGTCGAACTGGATCTCGGGCACCGGGACGAACCCACGCACCGCCATCCCGATGGCAATCCCGATGATGGCCGATTCGGCCAGCGGTGTATCGAAACACCGTTGATCGCCGAAGGTTTCGGCCAGTCCGTCGGTCACCCGGAACACCCCGCCCAGCGTCGCGACATCCTCACCGAACACCAGCACCCGGTCATCGGCTGCCATCGCATCATTCAGCGCCTGGGTGATGGCCTGGGCCATCGTCATCGTCAACAGTGACGGACGGGGTTCGGGCAGGTCATCGCCGTGCGTCGAGGACCGCTCGATGATCTGGGTCATGGGCCTAGTCCTTCCCCAACTCGACGAGCAACTGGTCGCGCTGTCTGGCCAACTCCGGGGTGATCTCGTGGTAGACGGTGTCGAAAACCTCCGCGATGTCCATGTCCGGTGCACCGACGATGGCGTCGCGCAACTCGCCGCGCAGCCGCACGGCCCGGGCCTCGACTCGTTCGGTGAGCCGATCCGTCAGCACCCCAACCGATCTGAGGTATGTCTCGTACCGTTGGATCGGGTCCCGGGCCGCCCACTGCTCGACTTCCCGAGCCGATCGGTAGCGGGTGGGGTCATCGGAGGTGGTGTGCGGCCCCATCCGGTAGGTCAGCGCCTCGATGAAGGTCGGCCCACCCCCGTCGCGGGCGCGCTGGGCGGCCTGAGTCATCACCGCGAAACAGGCCAGCACGTCGTTGCCGTCGACGCGGACGGCCGGCATGCCGTAGCCGGCCGCACGGTGCGCCAACGACTGGGCGGCGTGCTGCCGGGTGACGGGCACCGAGATCGCCCACTGGTTGTTCTGCACGAAGAACACGCACGGCGCCCGGAACACCGCAGCCAGGTTCAGCGCCTCGTGGGCATCGCCCTCGGAGGTGGCGCCGTCGCCCATGAAGGCCACCGTCACCGAGTCCTCGCCGAGGCGCTGGGCGGCCATCGCCGCGCCGACCGCGTGCAGGCCGTGGGCGCCGATCTGGATGCAGATCGGCGCGCAGCACTTCTCGGTGAACGACAGCCCGCCGTGCCAGGTCCCCCGCCACACCGCACCCATGTTGGCGGGCGCGATACCGCGGGTCAGGAACGCGCCGAGCTCGCGGTACTGCGGGAACAGCCAGTCCGTCTTGCGCAGGCAGGCCACCGCGCCGACCTGGGCGGCCTCCTGACCGCGGCAGGACGCGTAGAGGGCGAGTTCGCCCTGGCGCTGCAGGTTGACGAACTCGGTGTCGAGTTCTCGGGTGACGACCATCTGCTCGTAGAGCCAGGCCAGCGTCTCGGGCGGCAGGTTCCGGCGGTATCCCCCGGCGCGGTGGTCGTCACTCGGCGTCCCGTCAGGGCGGAGCAACTGCACCAGCCCGTCATCGATCCTGGCGTCGTCAACCGTCGCATCACCCAACACAGCCATACCGCCTCCTTCAGGTGGCGGCATGTTCGGCCGCCATTCCGTGAGGTGCTCGGCACGGCTGCGGTCAGTGCGACCCCCTGGTCAGGGGTGCCGGCTAACTACCGGGGTGAGGCGCAAGCTGGACGATCCGCTCCGCCCGCCGCAGTACCGGGGCATCCACCATTATGCCCTCGAAAGCGAATGCGCCCCGCTGGTTTGTCGCAGCCGCCAATACGTGTCGCGCCCAGTCGACCTGTTCGTCCGAGGGTGCGTACCCCTCCCGGATGACCGTGACCTGCGTGGGGTGCAGCGCGACCTTGATGTCGAAGCCGACGGCGACGGCGTCGTCGGTCTCCCGGCGCAGCCCATCGAGATCCTTGATGTCGATGTAGACCGAATCCAGCGCCAGCTTGCCGTAGGCCTTGGCGGCCAGCAGCGACTGCGAGCGGACATGCAGGGCCACCCCGCGGTAGGAACCGTCGGGAAAGCGGTTGAGCGTCCCACCCAGCGAGCCGAACAGATCCTCGGCACCCCACATCACCCCGATGGTGTTGTCGACGGCGGCGGTCTCGGCGACCTTGAGCGCACCCAGCGGGGTTTCCACGATGAGCACCACGTCCAGCGGCGCCAGGGCGCTCACCTGCTCGGCAGCCTCGCACTTGGGCAGCATGACGGTCGTATAGCCGGTGCGCTGCAGCGCCTCCAGGTCGAGTCGCTGGTCTTCGGTGCCGTGCGGGTTGATCCGGATGACGGTGCGGGCCGGATCCAGCGGGGTGTCGACGATGGCGCGACGTGCGGCAGGCTTGTCACCGGCGCCGTCCTCCAGATCGAGGATGACGACATCGGCTGCGGCCGCGGCCTTCTCGAACCGTTCCGGACGGTCGGCGGGGCAGAAGATCCACGCCGGGCCGATATTGTCGAGCGGCACTAGGCCTCCTGAGGTTTCTTGCGCACCATGGTCTTTCGCGACGCGGTCGCCACGATGTCGCCGTGCTGATTACGGCCGGTGTGCGCGAAGGTGACGATACCTTCGCCGGGCCGGCTCTTGGACTCCCGCTTGTCGGTCACCTCGGACTCCGCGTAGAGGGTGTCGCCGTGGAACAGCGGTTTGGGGAAGGCGATGTCGGAGAAGCCGAGGTTGCCGACGATGGTGCCCTGGGTCAGCTGGGTGACCGACAATCCGACCAGCGTCGACAACGTGAACATCGAGTTGACGAGCCGCTGGTTGAACGGCGGCAGCGCATCGGCGAACGCCGCATCCAGGTGCAGTGCCTGGGTGTTCATGGTCAGCGTGGTGAACAGCACGTTGTCGGCCTCGGTGATGGTGCGGCCCGGCTTGTGCCGGTACAGCACACCGGTTTCGAACTCCTCGAACCACAGGCCGCGTTGCTCGACGATGCGCTTGGGCGTATCGCTCACAGTCCCAACTCCCGTCCGATGAGCATGAGCTGCACTTCGGTTGTCCCTTCACCGATTTCGAGGATCTTGGAATCCCGGTAGTGCCGGGCCACCGAATACTCGTTCATGAAGCCGTATCCACCGAAGATCTGGGTGGCGTCACGCGAGTTGTCCATGGCGGCTTCGCTGGCCACCAGCTTGGCGACCGACGCGGCCTTCTTGAACGGCTTGCCCGCCAGCATCAGCGCGGCGGCGTCGTAGTAGGCGGTGCGGGCCACGTGGGCCCGGGCCTCCATCCGGGCGATCTTGAAGGCGATGGCCTGATAACTGCCGATCGCGGCGCCGAAGGCTTCACGTTCCTTGGCGTACTTCACGCTTTCGTCGACGCATCCCTGCGCCGCACCGACCGACAGCGCGGCGATCGCGATGCGGCCCTCGTCGAGGATGCGCAGGAAGTTGGCGTACCCGCGGCCGCGCTCACCCAGCAGGTTCTCCTGAGGCACCCGGACATCGTCGAAGCTCAGCGGGTGGGTGTCCGAGGCGTTCCAGCCGACCTTGTTGTAGGCGGGTTCGGCGGTGAATCCCTTGGTGGGCACCGGGACCAGGATGGCCGAGATCTCCTTCTTGCCGGTGCCGGTCTCCCCGGTGACAGCGGTGACGGTGACCAGCTTGGTGATGTCGGTGCCGGAGTTGGTGATGAACTGCTTGGAGCCGTTGATGATCCAGTCACCGCCGTCCTCTTTGGCCGTGGTCTTGGTGGCCCCGGCGTCACTGCCGCCGCCGGCCTCGGTGAGCCCGAAGGCACCGAGCGCCTTACCGCTTGCCAGCAGCGGCAGCCACTCCTGCTTCTGTGCGTCATTGCCGAACCGGTACACCGGCATCGCGCCCAGCGAGACCCCGGCCTCCAGGGTGATGGCCACGCTCTGGTCGACCTTGCCCAGTTCCTCCAGGGCCAGGCACAACGCGAAGTAGTCGCCGCCCATGCCGCCGTACTCCTCGGGGAACGGCAGGCCGAACAGCCCCATCTCGGCCATCCCGGACACCACTTCATACGGGAAGCTGTGTTCTTCATCGTGTTTGGCCGCGACGGGTGCGACAACGCTCTGCGCGAAATCGCGCACCGTCTTGGCCAGCTGTGCGTAGTCGTCCGGCAGTGCGCCCGTGGACAGATAGTCGCTCATTCCTGAGCCTCCTTTGCTGCGGTGATTCGGGCCAGCGGCTGGCCCACCTTGACCTGGTCGCCCACGGCGACGAGAAGTTCGACCACACCGTCGACGGGTGCGGACAGTGCGTGTTCCATCTTCATCGCCTCCACGGTGACCACGACGGTGCCCGAGGTGACATCGGCGCCGTCAGTGACTCCCACAGCGACAACAGAACCCGGCATCGGGCTGAGCAGTTCGGCGTCACCGGCGTGTTCGTCGTCGGGACGTACCGGCGCCTCTCGCACCTCGTGGACCGCAATGGTGCGGTGCGGGCCGGCCAGCCAGACGTATCCGGCGTCGGCGGCGACGACATACTCGGCGCCGATGTCGTCGATGGTGAGGTGCAGCTGCCGGCCCCGGCGCACCGCGCTGATCCGATAGGTGGCGCCGTGCTCGACCTCGGCGGTCGCGGCATCCGGGGCCCCGGTGATACGCACATGGTCCACCCGCTCCCCCGCGCCGAGCCGGATCACCGTCGGGGCGGGCGCACCGGTGCGCCACCCCGAGGGCACCGACCACGGATTGTCGTCCGCGGCCACCCAGGTCTGCAGCCAGCGGTAGGCGGCGGCGGCGATCAACTCGTGATCGGTGGGTTGGGGCGCCACGTAATCCGGGGTGCGCCGATCCAGCAAGCCGGTGTCCAACCGACCGGCGGCGACATCCTCATCGGCCAGCAGGAAGCGCAGGAAGTCGATGTTGGTGGTCACCCCCAGCACGGCGGTCTCGGTCAGCGCGCGGTCCAGACCGCGCAGTGCGGTGTCCCGGTCCTGGCCGTGGGTGATCACCTTGGCCAGCATCGGGTCGTAGTCACTGCCCACCACGGTGCCGGCGTAGATCCCCGAATCGGTGCGCGCGCGTGGGCTTTCGACGACGTCGAGCACCGTGCCCCCGGTGGGCAGGAAACCGTTGCCGGGATCCTCGGAGTACACCCGGGCTTCGATCGCGTGCCCGGTCAGCGCGACCTCACCCTGCGCGATCCCGAGTTCGGCGCCCGCGGCGATACGCACCTGCTGCTCCACGAGGTCCACGCCGGTGACCAGTTCGGTGACCGGGTGTTCGACCTGCAGTCGGGTGTTCATCTCCATGAAGAAGAACTCATCGGGCGCGTCCGCGGACACGATGAACTCGACGGTCCCGGCCCCGGTGTAGTTGACGCTGCGGGCGGTGTTGCAGGCGGCCTCACCGATGCGCGCCCGGGTCGCCGCGTCCAGCAGCGGCGAGGGTGCTTCCTCGATGACCTTCTGATGCCGGCGTTGCAGGCTGCATTCCCGCTCGCCGAGATGGATGACGTTGCCGTGCCCGTCGGCAAGCACCTGCACCTCGATGTGGCGGGGGCGCAACACGAAACGCTCCAGGAAAAGCGTGTCGTCGCCGAACGCCGAGGCCGCCTCGCGGCGCGCACTCGTCAGCGCAGCAGGCAGTTCGGCGGCCTCATGCACCACCCGCATCCCCTTGCCGCCGCCACCGGCCGACGGTTTCACCAGTACCGGGAAGCCGACCCCGGGCGCGCCGGCGATCAGATCGTCGTCGGTCAGGCCGGGCCGCGAAATCCCCGGGACCACCGGCACATCGAACTCCGAGACCGCGGCCTTGGCCGCGATCTTGTCGCCCATGGTCTTGATCGCGGGCACCGGCGGTCCGATGAAGACGATGCCCGCAGCGTGCAGGGCGGCCGCGAATTCGGCGTTCTCGGCCAGGAATCCGTATCCGGGGTGCACGGCCTGCGCTCCGGTGCGCTGCGCGGCGGACACGATCGCATTGATGTCCAGATAGCTCTGCCTTGCCGGCGCCGGCCCGATGCGCACCGCGATATCGGCCTCACCGACATGGCGGGCACCGGCGTCGGCGTCGCTGTACACCGCGACCGAACGGATACCCATATCGCGCAGGGTACGGATGACCCGTACCGCGATCTCACCGCGGTTGGCGACCAAAACGGTATGGAAAGTCATGTCACATCCTGAAGACGCCGTAGGACACCGGCTCCAGCGGAGCCTGTGCGACAACTGACAAGGCAAGTCCGAGAACCGTTCTGGTGTCCGCGGGGTCGATCACTCCGTCATCCCACAGCCGGGCTGTCGAGTAGTACGGATTGCCCTGGTGCTCGTACTGTTCACGGATCGGCGCCTTGAACGCCTCTTCCTGTTCCGGGGTCATGTCCCCGCGCACGGTGGCCAGCACCGACGCGGCCTGCTCACCGCCCATCACCGAGATACGGGCATTGGGCCACATCCACAGGAACCGTGGCGAATACGCCCGACCGCACATCGAGTAGTTACCCGCTCCGTAGGAGCCGCCGATCACCACCGTCAGCTTCGGCACCCGCGCGCAGGCCACCGCGGTGACCATCTTGGCGCCGTGCTTGGCGATGCCCCCGGCCTCATAGTCACGGCCCACCATGAACCCGGCGATGTTCTGCAGGAACACCAGCGGGGTGTTGCGTTTGTCGCACAGCTCGATGAAGTGCGCGCCTTTGACGGCCGACTCTCCGAACAGCACACCGTTGTTGGCGATGATGCCGACGGGATGGCCGTGGATGCGCGCGAATCCGGTCACCAGGGTGGTGCCGTATTCGGCCTTGAACTCCTGGAACTCGCCGCCATCGACAACACGGGTGATCACCTCGTGCACGTCATAGGGCACCCGCGAATCCACCGGCACCACGTCATAGAGCTCGGACTGGTCGGCGACCGGTTCGACGGTGGGCCGCACCTCCCACGGCGGGTCCTGCCGCGGCCCGAACGTGCCCACGATGCGGCGCACGATGCGCAGCGCATCCCGGTCGTCATGGGCCAGATGATCGGTCACCCCAGAGGTTTTCGAGTGCAGGTCACCGCCGCCGAGTTCCTCGGCGGTCACCACTTCACCGGTCGCGGCCTTCACCAGCGGCGGGCCGCCCAGGAAGATGGTGCCCTGGTTGCGCACGATGACGGCCTCATCACTCATGGCCGGCACGTAGGCGCCACCGGCGGTGCAGGAACCGAGCACCGCCGCGATCTGCGGGATGCCCTGCGCACTCATGGTGGCCTGGTTGAAGAAGATCCGGCCGAAGTGCTCGCGGTCGGGGAAGACTTCGTCCTGGCGTGGCAGGAACGCCCCACCGGAGTCCACCAGATACAGACACGGCAACCGGTTCTGCGCGGCGATCTCCTGGGCGCGCAGGTGCTTTTTCACGGTGATCGGGTAGTAGGTGCCGCCCTTGACCGTCGCATCGTTGGCCACGATCATGCATTCGCGCCCCGACACCCGGCCGATGCCCGCGATCATGCCCGCGCCCGGGCAGTCGTCGTCATACATGCCGTCGGCGGCCAGCGGCGCGATGTCCAGGAAAGGGCTGCCCGGATCGAGCAGTCCGTCCACACGGTCGCGCGGGAGCAGTTTTCCGCGTCCCACGTGGCGTTCTCGGGCCTTCTCCGGGCCACCCAGCGCGACTGCGGCCAGTTTGGCGCGCAATTCGGTCACCAGGGCGACATGCGCGTCGCGATGTGTCATCGATGAACCGTTTCCACTTGAGTTAATGGCGACTAACTCATATGATGTTAATTGCCACTAACTCAAATGTCCATGGCGGAAACGGAGCCGGGTATGACCACTGAGACTCCGCGCAGCAGGGCCAAATCCGATCGCAGGACCCAACTCATCGCTGCGGCCGAACGGCTGGTCGCCGAACACGGTTACCTGTCCGTCCGTCTGGAGGACATCGGCGCCGCGGCAGGAGTCAGCGGGCCCGCAATCTATCGACACTTCTCGAACAAGGAAGCACTGCTGGTCGAATTGCTGGTCGGTATCAGCACCCGACTGCTCGCCGGGGCACGCGAGGTCGTTGCGGACGCCGGCGACGCGGGCGCCGCGCTCGACGGGTTGATCGACTTCCACCTCGACTTCGTGCTCGGCGAATCGGACCTGATCCGCATCCAGGACCGCGATCTCGGACACCTCCCGCCGGTGGCCAAACGCCAGGTCCGCAAGGCGCAGCGACAGTACGTCGAGATCTGGGTGGACGTCCTGCGACAGGTCGATGACCAACTGGACGAGACCGAGGCCCGACTCAAATCGCACGCCGTGTTCGGCCTGCTGAACTCCACCCCGCACAGCGTCAAAATGCCCAGCACAGACCATGCCTCGCGGAGCATCCTGCGGGCCATGACCGTCGCCGCCCTGACGGCCGCACGCTGAGTTGTGCTCGGGCACAGCGACCGATCGGGGTCACCACCATTCCCAGGCCGCGCGGGTACCGTGTGACCACATGAGGTGGCAATGACCGATTCTCCACGCAGAGACGAGCCGACGCAGCGGCTCGACGGTGGACATTCCGGGTATTCGGGCTACTCCGATCCTGCCTATTCGGGTCAGCCCCCGTACGGCGTGCGCCCCACCGAGCAGTTGCCCGTGTACCCCGCCTACGGCTATGACCAGTCCGCAGGGCAGTACGGCAGCGGGCCCTACGGCGGCTCGCCGCCACCCCCGGGGCCCCCGCCACCGGAGCCTCCTGGCACACCGCGTTGGCTGTGGATCGTGGCCGCCATCGCCGTCATCACCGTCATCGGCCTGGTCATCGCGCTGGTGATCGTCAACAGCTCCCAGCAGCAGACCGTCGTCGCCCCGGTACCCACGCTGTCCGAGCCCAGCGGGGCCGAACCGACGCTGAGCAGCACTCCACCGACCACGACGCGCCGTCCGACCACCACCAGCCGCCCCGCGCCGACGACCACCGCCGCACCGTCGGTGCCCGGCGGGTCGGCCACCCCCGGCGCCACCGAGACGGTGACCTACACCGTCGGCGGTGAGGGACGGGCCATCAACGTCACCTACGTCGACGACGGGGGTGTGCTGCAGACCGAGTTCAATGTGGTGCTGCCCTGGAGCAAGACGGTGAATCTGGCCCAGCCGGCCAAGCAGTCGGCAAGTGTCACCATCATCAACGTCGGTCGCGAGGTGAACTGCTCGATCAGCATCGATGGGACCCAGGTTCAGCAGCGCACCGGCTCGGGTCTGACGATCTGCAGCCCGATCGGTTAGACCACCTGCGCGGTGCGCGGAACGCGTACCCCCAGCATCAGCACCAGACCGAGCGCCAGCACCGCGCACAGCCCGCCCATACCCGCGCGGTCGGTGCCGAAGATGGCGATGAACAAGGCGAACATCCAGGGTGCCAACGGTGCGGCCGCGCGTCCGGTCGTCGTGTAGAGACCGAACGCGACACCTTCCTTGCCCGCGGTGGACATCCGCAGCATCTGGGTGCGTGCCGCCGACAGCGTCGGGCCGATGAACAGGCACAGCAACAGCCCGCAGATCCAGAACGCCAGCTGCCCGGACAGCGTCATCAGTGTCAGGCCGACCGCGATCATCAACGTGAGCGCGCAGACGATGACGGGCTTGGCGCCGAACCGGTCATCGAGCAGTCCGCCGGCCACCGCCCCCGCCGCCGCGACCAGACACGCGCAGACCCCGAACAGCAGCACGCTGGCCGGAGAGATGCCGTACACGCTGACACCGAGCACCGCCCCGAAGGTGAACACCCCGGTGAGCCCGTCGCGGAAGATCGCACTGGCGATCAGGTAGTAGACGACGTTGCGGTCACGGCGCCATTCGCTGCGCACCTCGCCCCACAGCTTTCCGTAGGACGCGAAGAAGCCGACCGTGCGGTGCTCGGCGTCGACGGGCAGCTTGGGCGTCTTGAGCAGCAGCGGCAACGCGAAGACGACGAACCAGGCCGCGGTCAGCAGCATCGCGGCGCTCACATTCTGGCCGTCGTCGGTCGGCAATCCGAGCAGGCCACCGTCACCGACCATGAACCCGGCGTAGACGATCAACAGCAGACCCACACTGCCGCCGTACCCGACGGCCAGACCGGCCCCGGAAATACGGCCGGCCGTCGCGGGGGTCGACAGCTGGCTGAGCATCGCGTTGTAGGGCACCGTCGCCAGGTCGTTGCAGGCCGCGGTGAACGCCAGCAGCGCCAGCCCGGCCCACAGGTAACTGTGATCGGTGCGGATGAAGCTCATGCTCGCGACCATCAGCACCACCGCGCCGGTCAGCAGGGTCAGGGCCCGGCGACGACGGTGCGGGGCGTTCACCCAGATGCCGGTCACCGGCGCCAGCAGCGCAACGATGATGCCGGCGGCGGTCAGCGCCCAGCCCAGCCAGGTCGACGGGGTGATCTCTCCGGGCAACCCGGCACCGACCGCGTCGGTCAGATAGACGGAGAAGACGAACGTGACCACGATGGCGTTGACCGCGGTGGCCCCGCAGTCGTAGAGAACCCACGACAGAACCTGTGACCGCCGGGCCTGATCGGGCGCCGACCCGGGGCTGCTCATGGGCGTCACCCTAATGGTCCCTACGATTTCGGCATGCCTGTACCCGCGCCCCATCCCGACGCCCGCGCAGTCGTCACCGGAGCCTCCCAGGGCATCGGTGAGGCCCTGGCCTTCGATCTGGCCGCCCGCGGCCACCACCTGATCATCACCGCACGCCGCGGCGAGGTGCTCACCGAGCTCGCCCAGCGCATCACCGAACGCCACGGTGTCACCGTGGAGGTGCGGCCGGTGGACCTCGCCGACCCGGCGGCCCGCGATGTGCTGTGCGACGAGCTCGCCGGCCGCAACATCTCCATCCTGTGCGCCAATGCCGGGACGGCGACCTTCGGTCCGGTGGCCAAGCTCGACCCGGCCGGCGAGAAGGCCCAGGTTCAGCTCAATGCCATTGCCGTGCATGACCTCTGCCTGGCGGTGCTGCCGGGCATGCTGGCCCGCAAGGCCGGCGGCATCCTGATCTCGGGTTCGGCGGCGGGCAACTCACCGATCCCCAACAACGCCACCTACGCCGCGACCAAGGCCTTCGCGAACACCTTCAGCGAATCGCTGCGCGGTGAGGTCAAGAAAGACGGCGTGCATGTCACGCTGCTCGCGCCGGGGCCGGTGCGCACCGAGCTGCCGGATGTCTCCGAGCAGTCGCTGGTGGAGCGGTTGATCCCGGACTTCCTCTGGATCGACACCGAGTACACCGCCAAGGTGTCCCTGGACGCGTTGGAAGCCAACAAGATGCGCATCGTGCCGGGCCTGACGTCCAAGGCGATGTCGGTGGCCAGCGGGTACGCGCCGCGGGCGATCGTCACCCCGATCGTCGGTGCGGTCTACAAGAAGCTCGGCGGCCAGTAGCGAGCTACTGACCGCCGAAACTGTGTTCCGGACGGCGAAGTTCGAGTAACGCCCTTCTGGAATACAGTTTCGGCGGTTCATGTCAGCGGCGGCGGCGACGGCCGGTGCCGAAGATGCTGCGGGTGATCTCGCGGCCGATCACCGTGCCCGCTGAACGCATCGCGCTCTTGAAGGCCGGGCTGCTGGCCATCTTGTCCAGGAAACTGGGCTCGGCGGTGCCCCGCGATTTCACCGCGCCGTCGGCCTCGGCCGAACCGACCGAGGTGGGCAGCGGCGGCGGCAGCTGGTCGACGGGCGCGGTTTCCGGCGGGGCGAGGCGGGCGGTGAGCCGTTCATAGGCCGAGTCGCGGTCGACCGTCTGCCCGTAGGTGGCCTGCAGCGGGCTGGCGGCCGCGGCGGCCTTGATGGCGTCCGGGCCGATGGTGTCCATCAGCGACCGCGGCGCCCGCATCCGGGTCCATGCCACCGGCGTCGGTGCGCCCTTCTCGGAGAGCACGGTGATGATGGCCTCCCCGATGCCCAGCGAGGTCAGCGCGCTCTCCAGGTCGTAGACCTTCGTCTTGGGGTAGGTGCGCACCGTCTTGGACAGCGCCTTCTGGTCGTCGGGGGTGAACGCCCGCAACGCGTGCTGCACCCGGGCGCCGAGCTGGCTGAGCACATCGTTGGGCACGTCGGTGGGCAGCTGGGTGCAGAAGAACACCCCGACGCCCTTGGACCGGATCAGCTTCACGGTCTGCTCGACCTGCTCCAGGAACGCCTTGGACGCGTCGTTGAACAGCAGATGCGCCTCATCGAAGAAGAACACCAGCTTGGGTTTGTCGACGTCGCCGACCTCGGGCAGCGTGGTGAACAGGTCGGCAAGCACCCACATCAGGAACGTCGAGAACATCACCGGGCGGGCGGCCCGGGCGCCCAGCTCCAGCAGCGAGATGACGCCGCGACCCTGCGCGTCGAGGCGGATCAGGTCCTTGGGCTCCAGTTCGGGCTCACCGAAGAAGGTGTCGGCGCCCTCTGCCTCCAGGTTGACCAGGGCGCGCAGGATGACCCCGGCCGTCGTCGTCGAAACCGCGCCCAGCGCTTTGAGTTCGGGCTTGCCCTCGTCACTGGTGAGGAACTGGATGACCGCGCGCAGATCTTTCAGATCCAGCAGCGCCAGCCCTTTCTGGTCGGCCCAGTGGAAGATCAACCCGAGCGTCGACTCCTGGGTGGCGTTGAGCCCCAGCACCTTTGACAGCAGGATCGGGCCGAAGCTGGTGATGGTGGCGCGCACCGGCACCCCGATGCCCTCGGTGCCCAGCGACAGGAACTCCACCGGGTAGGCCGTGCCTGCCCAGGTGTCGCCGGTGTCGGCGGCGCGCTCCAAGGTGCGCTCACTGCTCTCCCCCGGCCGCGAGAGCCCGGACAGGTCGCCCTTCACGTCGGCCATCAGCACCGGCACCCCGGCCGCCGAGAGCTGCTCGGCCATCACCTGCAGGGATTTGGTCTTGCCGGTGCCGGTGGCGCCGGCGACCAGGCCGTGCCGGTTGACCATCGCCAGCGGAATCCGCACCTGGGCACTCGGGTCGACCACTCCGTCGACGACGACGGTGCCCAGCTCCAACGCCTGGCCTTCAACGGCATAACCTGCGGCGATCTGCTGAGCCGGGGTCGCGGTCGATTCTGCGGTCATGGGTCCAGACACTACTGAACACGCACCTACAGGGCAGGTGCAGGCAGCAACTTGTCGGCGGTGGGAATACTGTGGATCTCCGTGCGTGAAGAACTGGTGTGGATCGACTGTGAGATGACCGGGCTCGACCTGAAGTCCGACAAGCTCATCGAGATTGCGGCGTTGGTGACCGACGCCGACCTGAACGTCCTCGGTGACGGTATCGACGTGGTGATCCACGCCGACCCGGAGGACCTGTCCGGCATGGTCGAGGTGGTGGCCAAGATGCACTCCAAGTCCGGGCTGGACAAGGAGGTGCTGGCATCCGACATCGATATGGCCACCGCGGAGACCATGGTGCTCGACTACATCCGCAGCCACGTCAAGTCGGCGAATACCGCTCCGCTGTGCGGCAATTCGATCGCCACCGACCGCGGTTTCATCGCCCGCGACATGCCGACGCTGGACACCTTCCTGCACTACCGGATGATCGACGTCAGCTCCATCAAGGAACTGTGCCGCCGCTGGTACCCGCGCATCTACTTCGGCCAGCCTGAGAAGGGTCTCGCGCACCGCGCGCTGGCCGACATCCATGAGTCGATCCAGGAGCTCAAGTACTACCGGCAGACCGCCTTCGTGGCCGCTCCCGGGCCGTCGACCAGCGAAATCGCCGCCGTCGCGGCCGAGCTTGGCCCGGCGGGCAGCACGCCGAAGGAAACCGATTCGGCTTAACGGCCCCGATGCGGTTAAGATCGTCAACGCCGCTGAGGCGGCAATGGTGGCTGTAGTTCAGTTGGTAGAGCACCAGGTTGTGATCCTGGCTGTCGCGGGTTCGAGTCCCGTCAGCCACCCGCGCAGGTGGGAGGGCCTCTTGGCCCTCCCACCGTTTGCGTTTCAGAGCCAGTATCAGTGTCCGATGGGCATGGCACCCGTCGCTGCGAGCGAAAGCCCCCACAACCGCTCGGCCCTGTCGGGATCAATGGCATAGGCGCGCACGCCCCCGTCGTCCATCGGTGTGTCCGGCGCCGCGACCGCGGCGATGGCGCAGTCCTCCAGGTAGCTGCCACCGCGATCCGTCAGTGCCGCCGACGTCGCCGCCCACAACCCGGTGGCCGCGCCCTGGGCGGCGGTCTTGAAGCCCGGTCCGATCACCGTGCCGTGCTCGTCCACCCAGCCCCGCTCGATCTGTTCGGCGCGCGACATCTCGCGTTGCAGACCGGTGATGATCTTGCCCGGATGAAGGGCGAACGCACGCACTCCGTCATCGCGGCCGAGCGCATCGAGATGCACGGCGAACAGGACGTTCGCGGTCTTGGCCTGCCCATAGGCCAGCCACTTGTCGTAGCCGGTGCGGAAATGCGGGTCATGCCAACGGAAGTCGGTCAACGTGTGTCCGGCAGAGGTGACCACCACACGGGCACCGCCGGCCGCGGCCAACAGTGGGTACAGCTCGCAAGTGAGGGCGAAATGCCCGAAGTGGTTGGCGGCCAACTGGCTTTCCCACCCCGGTCCGACGTGCCGCATCGGGGTGGCCATCACGCCGGCAATGGCCATCAGCAGATCGAGCCTGCCGACGGACTCCTTGATCTGTGCGGCCGCCGCGCGGACGCTCGGGATGTCCAGCAGGTCCATCTCGATGACGTCGCAGCCGTTGAGGCCGGCGAGCGCGGAACGTGCGACAGCGGGCCGGCGAGCCGGGACGATGACTCGGGCTCCGGCCTCAGCCAGTCCGCGGGTGGTCTCGAGTCCCAATCCGGAGTAGCCGCCGGTCACCACCGCGGTGCGGCCGGTCAAGTCGATACCGGACAGCACGTCGGCCGCGGTGCTGGCCGCGGAGAACAGGGAAACAGGTGTGCACCGATCAGTCATGGCCGCGACGCTAGAACCTAGAGCGAGGTCTAGATCAAGCTGGAAGAATCGACATCATGACCGTCGACGCGGGCGCCCAGCCCCTGAGCATCGGTGAAGTCGCCGAGCGGACGGGCCTCAGCGTGCATGCCTTGCGCTTCTACGAGCGCGAGGGATTGCTCGTCGGTCCGGTCCGGCGCACCACCGGCGGGCGACGCCAGTACGCCACCGTCGACGTGGAGTGGCTGCAGATCTGCGTGAAGCTGCGTGAGTCGGGCATGCCGCTCGCGGATCTCAGGCGGTTCGCCGCGCTGGTGCGGCAGGGGCCGGGCAACGAGGCCGAGCGACTCGAGCTGCTCGACGGCCACCGCCGACGGGTGGATACCCAGATTCAGGCGCTCGTGGAGTGCCGCGAGGTCATCGTCCGCAAGGTCGATATCTACGCCGACCACCTGAATCGCGGGCAGGCCGACGGTCTGTGGGACCCGACCGACCGCTAGCCCCGCCGGACCCGCGGTGCCAACTGCACGACCTCGGGCACCACGGTTGGGTTCAGGTAGGCGGTGCCGACCAGTGAAACCAGGGTGTTGGCAACATCATTGAGCGCCGACATCTGCTCGGGCAGCTGGCCGTGCTTCGTCCACGACTTGAACAACAGGGACAGCAGTTCGCGGTCGGCGCCACGCAGGATCTCGGTGTCCTCGGTCGGGCCGATGCCGACCCGCACGATCGCCAGGTCGGGGTGCTCGCTGCGCCAGGAGTGCAGGATCTCGTTGAGCGCCGCCTTGCTGGCGTTGTAGGCCGCCACCCCGGCGCGCGGCCGGCCTACATCGTGGCTGGACGTGATCAGCACGACGCCGGTGTCGGACAGGTGCGGCCGCACCGCACGCAGCACGCTGTTGGCGCCCAGGGTGTTGACGTTGAAGGCGTGAATCCAGGTGGCAATATCGGTGTCCTCGATATGTGCCATCGGGGCCACCGTGCTGGTGAAGACGACCGCGTCGAATCCGCCGAGGGTCTCCGCGGCGGCGTCCACCACCCGTCCGATGGCCGCCGGGTCCTCGACGTCGAGTTCGAACGCCGTGCCGCCGATCTGCTCAGCCAGCGCCTTCAGTAGGTCCGTCCGGCGTGCGGCCACCGCCACCTTGGCGCCGCGCTCGGCGGCCCGGACTGCGACCGCATGCCCGATACCCGAGGACGCACCGACGATGAGCACACGCAATCCGGCGATGTCGGAACCTTCACCACTCATGGTCTGTAGAGCTCGCTTTCCCTCGGTCGATCCGGGCTTAGGACACCCTTTGTTGGTCGGACAGTACCGCGCGCGATGAATTCAGACCGCACAGTGGGTCTACACAGACACGAACCGCTGTGAAAGGAGACTCTCCATGACGACCGCGAAACCTCCCGTGGTGGACACCGCCACCTGGAAGACCGCCCTTGAGGACCTGCGCCGCCGCGAGAAGGCGGCCACCCGTGAACTGGACGCGATCGCTGCCCAGCGCCGCGCTCTGCCCATGGTGGAACTGCCCGAATACACCCTGATCGGCGCGGACGGGCCGGTGCGGCTGGCCGACGTGTTCGAAGGCCGCTCCCAGCTGATCACCTACAACCACATGTGGTCCGACGGCGCGGAGTGGCAGTGCGGCGGGTGCACCGGTTTCACCTCACAGTTCACCCGGCTGGAGTTCCTGGACAACTACGACGCCCGGTTCGTCATCGTCACCAATGGGCCCATCGACGAGGCGCTGGCCTACAAGCGCAAGGTCGGCAACAAGATGGACTGGTACTCGTCGTCGGAGAGTTCCTTCGGCGCGGACGTGGGCGCGGCCCCTGGCACGGGTTTCGCGGTGAACGTCTTCCTGCGGGACGGCGATACCGTCTACCGCACCTGGCACACCGACGGCCGCGGCACCGAACAGCTCAGCCACAGCTTCGCGCTCATCGACCTGCTGCCCTTCGGCCGCCAGGAGGTATGGCAGGACTCCCCCGACGGCTGGCCGCAGTCGCCGACCTACTCGAAGTGGCTCGACTCCCCCGATGTCGCCCGCGCCTACGGCGAAGGAGCCAACGCATGAGCACCCAAACGGACCAGGAGCGCTACGTCGTCACCCGCACCATCGCGGCGAGCCCGAGCGCGGTGTTCGAGGTGCTGGCCGACCCGGCACGCCATCAGGACACCGAGCCCGGCGACTGGGTGCGCGACGCCGTCGACCCCGAACCCATCACCGGGACCGGTCAGATCTTCGTGATCAACATGTTCCTGGAGTTCGCGGGCGGCCATTACGTGATGCACAACCTGGTCACCGAGTTCGAGCGCGACCGCACCATCGGGTGGCTGCCGGGGCAGCTCAACGAGGCCGGCGAGCATGAGCCGGGCGGCTGGTGGTGGCGTTATGACCTGGCGCCCAACGGTGACGGCACCGATGTGACGATCACCTACGACTGGACCGGCACCCCGCAGAGCTTCCGCGATCAGGTCGGCGGCATGCCGCCCTTCCCGGAGAAATACATCCAGGAATCGCTTGCCGCACTGGAGCATTGCGCGACCTAGGTGCTGGCGTTACCGGCTTTCCACTGGGTCCAGGGGATGTTCCAGTCGCCGAGGCCGTCGGTGCCGGGAAGCTGAGATCCGACGGTGCCGACCACCTCGACGATGTCGCCGCGCTTGGTGTTCTCGTAGAACCACAGCGCGTTGGAGGTGCTCACGTTCAGGCACCCGTGGCTGACGTTGCTGTACCCCTGGCTACCCACCGACCACGGCGCGCCGTGCACGTAGATGCCGCTGTAGGACATCTGCGTGGCGTAGTCCACTTCGGTGCGATATCCGTTGGGCGAGTTCACCGGAACGCCGTAGGTGGACGAATCCATCACCAGCTCGGCGAACCGGTCACCGATGATGTAGACGCCGTTGTTGGTCGGTGAGCTGTCCTTGCCCATCGAGATCGGCATGGTCTTGACGACCTCGCCGTTGCGGCGGATGGTCAGCGTCTTGGTGGAGTCATCGGCGACCGCGATCACCTGATCGCCGATGGTGAAGTTGGTGCTGACGTTGTCCTGCCCGAACAGGCCGTCGCCGAGCTCCACGCCGTAGGTGTTGACCTCGACGTCGACCTTGGTGCCGGGCTTCCAGTATTCGGCTGGGCGCCAACGCACCTCGCGATTGTTGAGCCAGTAGAAGGCGCCGTCCACCTTGGGGGTGGTGGTGACCTTGATGGCCTTCTCGGCGGCCGCACGGTTGATGATGTTCTCGTCGAAACGGACCGCGATCGGCTGGCCGACGCCGACAACCTCACCCTCGTTGGGCAACAGGTAGGGCATGGTCAGGTTTTCCGGCGAGTGCGTCTCGAACGTTGCCTGGGTGGCAGCCTGGCCGCCGAGGCCCGAGGAGCGGGCGTTGAGCGTGTAGCTCGCGTTGTATTCCAGCGGGTCGGTGGTCGACCAGGTCAAGCCGTCCGCGCTGAGCTGGCCGGCGACCGGCGCACCGTCCTCGTCGATCAGGCTGACGGGCCCGAGGACACCGCCCTCGGTGCTGACCTTCACGGGTTCGTCGACGGTGACGCCGACCGCACCGTTGGTCACCGATGCGGTGAGCTTGGGCACCAACAGATCGCCGTAGGGGGTGCCCTTGTCCGCGATGGTCTTCGGCTGTTCGGGGGCCTGATTGCCACTGCATGCGGCGACGGCGAACACCATGGTCAGTGCCACCGCCATCACGGTTGGCCATGCCTTGCGGCGACGCGCGCTGCCCACCGGCGAGACCTGCACCATCTGTTTTGCTCCACTTTGTTTCACAAGAACCCGCGGGATCACGGCTACTTGGCAATAGTCTAAGGGAACGACCGACAACTGGCCCCGCGCAAGCCGCCCGGACCCGGCATTGTCATGCGGATTTCACCTCTGCGCGTCGGTGCTGTTATTGTCTCCAACGCGCGCCGTTAGCTCAGTTGGTAGAGCAGCTGACTCTTAATCAGCGGGTCCGGGGTTCGAAACCCTGACGGCGCACCACCGCAAAGGCCCTGCTTCGGCAGGGCTTTTGTCGTTTGACGGCATTGTCGTTTGACGGCATTGTCGTTTGACGGCTTTGTCGTTTGACGGCTTTGTCGTTTGAGGGCCTACCGTTCGCCGCGCAACCCGCGGCTGATCCTGGCCGCGGCGTCACGCACCTGCGTGCCGAGTTCCTCGAAGCGGTCCTCGGTGATGCGACTGCTCGGCCCCGATATCGACAGCGCGGCCACGGCGCCGGAGGGCCCCACGATGGGCGCCCCGAGCGAGCTGATGCCGAGCGACAGACCACCGATGTTCTTCGAATAGCCGCGCTCGCGAACCTCGTTGACCACAGCGCGAATTCGGTCCGGGTCGGTGATGGTGTCCGGGGTCTGAGCCGATAGCGGTCCGGCGAGGTAGTCGTCGAGGTAGCCCGGCCCACACGCTGACAGATACGCCAGTCCCGTCGCCGAGGCATGCAGGGCGATGCGCTCACCCAGCGGCAGGAACGCGCGCAACCGGTGCGAGGTGTCGAGGCGTTCGACGAGCACCAGCGAATCACCGTCCGGTGCGGCGAGGTGGATGGTCTCCGTGGTGGCCAGCTGTAGCTCGTTCATGACCGGGACCGCGATGTCGCGCAGGCTCTCCCCGCCGCCGGCGCGCCCGACCACCGCGACGACGCGGTAGGTCAGCTGCCATCGTGTCGGTGTCGTCTCGGTGGGACGCAGCCAGCCGACCTCCTGCAGCGTCAGCAGGACGCGCTGCACGGTGCTCTTGGGCAGGCCGACCTTCCGCGCCAATTCTGACAGCCCCACCGGCTGCTCCTCGGCCACCGCTTCGAGCACCCGGAACGCCGACACCACGCTCTCTGTGGCCAAGGTTGCCTCCTCCATCGCTTGTGAGCTAGGTTACAGCACATCGGTCTATCAGACGAACCAACGGTCCATTGTACGGACCACTCAGCACTAGGAGGTGCAACACATGACGGCGCAACTGATCGCTCTCGGGATCTTCATAGCGGTATTCGCGATCGCCGCAATCCGCAACGTCAACATCGGCATCGTGATGTTCCCGGTCGCCTGCATCGTCGGCCTCTGGCTCGCCGACCTGAGCCTCACCGAGGTCATCGGCGAGTTCCCGCTCAGCATCCTGGTGCTGCTGGTGGGCGTGACGTACTTCTTCGGGATCGCGCACAGCAACGGCACCATCGACTGGCTCATCCAGGCCTCCCTGGCCCGGGTCGGAAATCGGGACCCACTGTTCCCCGCGGTCTTCTTCGCGCTCACCGCCGTCATCTCGGCCATGGGCGCACCGCTCGGCGGCCTGGTCATGGCGCCCATGGGCATGAGCATCGCGCACAAGCGCGGCATCGACCCGATGCTGATGGCGCTCGCGATGGGCGCAGGCCTGAGCGCCGGCGCGTTCGCACCCACCAGCCTGTTCGGCATCATCACCTGGGGCACCGCCAACGAGGCCGGCATCGCACTGAGCCCGCTGCTGCTCTTCGGGGTGGCCGTCGCGCTGAACCTGGTCCTGCTGGCGGTCGCCTACGCGATGTTCGGCCGCAAGAAACGGTTCAATGCCGAAGCGCCGGCCTTCAGCGAGGCAATGGTCGCCCGCGGCGCCGCGCTGCCCCAATACGGCGGCTCCACACTGGATATCGGCGACAACGACGATGAGGAACTCGTCGCGCCCGAGCGCCCGAGCGGGATGCAGATCCTGACCATCGCCATGATGCTGGTGCTGATCGCCGCAGTCGTCGTGATGTCCCTGCTCGGCATGACGCCGGACATCGGCGTGTTGGGCTACGGACTCGGCGCGATCGCCGCACTGCTCGACGCCTCCTCGGGCAAGAAGGCGATGAGCCGGATCGACTGGGGCTCGGTGCTTCTCGTCGGCGGCATCATCACCTACGTCGGTGTGCTCACCGAGATGGGCGTGGTCGACATGCTCGGCGAAGGCGCGGTTCACCTGGGCTCGCCCCTGGTGGCAGCCGTCCTGCTCTGCGCGGCCGCCGGGTTGATCTCGGCCTTCGCCTCCACTACGGGCATGCTGGCCGCCCTTGTCCCCCTGGCACTTCCGTTGATCGCCGAAGGCGGCATCCCGGGCTGGGCACTGATCTGCGCCATCGGCGTATGCGCATCCATCGTGGACGTGTCGCCGTTCTCCACCGTCGGCGCCACCTATGTGGCCACCACGGTCGACGAAGAGGCCCGCCCACGGATGACGAAGCTGCTCACGCGATGGGGACTCTCGATGGTGGTGGTCGGTCCGATTGCGCTGACGCTGGTGCTGATCCTGCCCGGGATGGCGTTTTCATGACCCGGCCCCTGCTGCACGCACTGCTCGACGATGACGCCGCCGACGATGACCGATCGATCACCATCGATGGTGAGTCCGTGTCGCGCACACGGTTACGGACCATCGCCTCGGCATTCGGCACCGACATCCACTCCCGCGGCGGTGTACCGGTGGTGGCCGTCAACGCCGAGCCCACGCTGAACACTGTCATCGCCGTCACCGCCTGCCTGCTGGCAGGCATACCGGTGGTGCCGGTGCCACCGGATGTCGGGCACGCCGAGGTGAGTCACATCCTCGCGGATTCCGGGGCCACCCTGTGGGTCGGCCCCGGGCGCGAGGGCGTCGAACTACCCACCGCCGCACCCGACCTCGGCATCGCCGATGCAGCGCCGCCGAAACCGGTCGACCCACGACGGGTCGCGATGATCCTCTACACCTCGGGCACCACCGGCGCCCCGAAGGGCGTGCTGCTGAGCCAACACGCCATTGCCGCAGGCCTCGACGCACTCTCCGAGGCGTGGGGCTGGACGGCCGGGGACACCGTGGCGCACGGCCTGCCCCTATTCCACACCCACGGCCTGATCCTCGGCATCATCGGCTCACTGCACATCGGATCCCGGCTGGTGCACACCGGTAAACCCACGGCGGAGCGCTACGCCCAGGCCGGGGCCAGCATGTACTTCGGCGTACCCACCGTGTGGACCAGGGTCACCCAGGACGAGCAGGCGGCCAAGGCGCTGTCCTCAGCGCGGCTACTTGTCAGTGGTAGTGCGCCACTGCCGGTTCCGGTGTTCGAGCGGCTGCGCGAACTGACCGGCCACGCCCCCGTGGAGCGCTACGGCATGACCGAGACCATGATCACGCTGAGCACACGCGCCGATGGCGAACGTCGGCCGGGTTGGGTGGGACAGCCCGTCGCCGGCGCGCAGACCCGGATCCGCGCCGACGACGGCGGACCCGTGCCGCACGACGGCGAATCGATCGGCCGGCTTCAGGTGCGCGGCCCGATGCTCTTCGACGGCTACCTGAACCTTCCGGACATCACCGCGTCCTGCTGGACCGAGGACGGCTGGTTCGTCACCGGCGATCTGGCAGCCATCGACGAACACGGCTTCCACCGCATCGTCGGGCGGGAATCGGTGGACCTCATCAAATCCGGCGGCTACCGGATCGGGGCCGGTGAGATCGAAACGTCGCTGCTCGCCCGCCCCGAGGTGGCCGAAGTGGCGGTGATCGGCGCACCCGACGACGACCTGGGCCAGCGCATCGTCGCGTTCGTCGTCACCGGATCCGACTCCGCCGGCGAGGATCTCGCCGAACGACTCATCACCCACGTCGCCGACGATTTGTCCTGGCACAAGCGTCCGCGCGAGATCCGTTTCGTGTCCGCCCTGCCCCGCAATGCGATGGGCAAAGTCCAGAAGAAAGCGCTGATGTGAGCACAGAGGAAAAGACCGATCACTACGCCCGCCACCTCGGCATCGCCGTGCAGAACTTCGGCGGAGGTGAGGCGACCGCCACGCTGATTGTCGGGCCCGACCATCTGAACCCGCACGGCACCGCGCACGGCGCGCTGCTGTTCAGTGTGGTGGGCGCCGCGCTGGCGGCGGCGGCCAACAACGACACCCATAGCGGAGTGGTCAGCTCCATTCACATCGACTATCTGGCGCCGGCCCGTGAGGGCGATGAACTGGTGGCCGTGGCGGCGGTGGGCGAACGGCTGGCCCGCGAGGACATCTTCGTCGTCCGGCTCACCAGGGCCGGCGAGGACGCCGCGATCGCGCGCGCCACCGGAAGAGCGACCCGGCGCGCTCGCTGATGCGGCGCTGAACAGTCAAAGATAAGCCACCCGAAAAGCCGCCATTGCGCGACACGCTGTGCCATGATCACAATTCGCTCAGCAAATACAGATCCATCGCATTGAATTAGCCATCGCGTCAATTAGTACCGCCTTTTCCTCATAGCCGCACAACACGCTGAATACAAGGAATCAGGACGCGCTCCGCGGGGAGGGTGCCAGGGTGGGAGGACCTGCGATGGCACACGGCCGACTTGTCACGTTCCGATCTGCATTGCCTTGTCTGCTGGTAGGGGCGTGGATGTTGAGCGGATGCGGCATTCAGATTCAGACGCTGGCTCAGTCCCCGCTGGTGCCGGCCACGCCCGCGACGGCTTTCGGCCCGACAGAGTCCGCCCTGCACATATTCACTCCATGCATTGCCGGCACGGCCGAACTCGCCGGTGCCGCGTCGGCCGTCAGCGAACTCTTGTTGGGCAAAGATCGCTTTCGCACGGAATGCGCGCACAACCCCGAACCCATTCCGGGTATCGATACCGTCGTCGAACGGGACCCTCGGGCGCTGGCGCCACAGCCGGTGGTGTCCGCGCCGGCCGATCCCCCGGCCCCCGGCGTCCTGGTCACCGACGAACTCGTCGGCGCGGTGCTGACCGGCACGAGTGAGTACTGGTACCAGCCGGTCATCGGCCCGGCCTGAGGTTACGCCGCGGCCGGTGCAGATTCGCCGTCGTCCGACGATGAGCTTTCCCGCCCCGTTCCGGCGGACTCGGCGTCGGGTTTGTCTGATTCCCCCGGCGCGTTCTCATGCGCCGGCTCGTCGTCCTCGGGAGCAGTCTCCAGGTCCGCAGGGCCGGAAAGATCCTCAGCGGCAGGCTCTTCGAGGTCTCGCTCGGGCTCATCGGCCTGCCGCGCGGTTCTCGCCGAGACGACTGCGGGCCCGCTGCTCTCCGAGCGCGACGTCGCCACACCGGCATCCGGCTCCGCTGCGGTCACGTCATCTGCATCTGCCGCGAGGGCCGGCGTTACCCGACCCGACGCGGCGCGCAGCGCCGTGGGGCTGTGAGCGGCGGTCGGCGGGTCAGCCGCCGTCACCCGGGCATTGCTCGGTGCCCCGGCCACACCACGCACCGCACCCTTGACCACGCCCGCGACGCCGCGCACCGCGTTAGCCACCGCCTGCACGATGCCGGTGACCACCGCACCCGCCAGCCGCACACCACCGGAGATGACCGAAGCCGTCGCCCGCGCCAAGCTCTTGACCACGTTCCCGATGACATCGGCGACGTTGACGACTGCGTTGGCAGCGGTGCGGAGGACCGTCCTGGTCGCTGCGCCCACCCACTGCACGGCGGCCTTGATCGCGGCGATGAGCGGGTTGGTCGGTGACGTCGGTTCGTTGGGCCCGGGGATGGCGTTGATGTAGTCGATGATCGCCTGGACGGCCTGCTTCGCCGTCAGATCCGAGTAGTAGACGCCGAGGTTGTCCTGCTTGTTGGAGCTGCCCGAATCGGTGTCCACCAGCGTGTAGAGGAACATCGGACCGGTACCGGCGATCGTCGGCCAGGTGGCCAGGAAGTCCTGGATGAAATCGAATTGTTGTTGCTCGGAGTACTGCGGAGTGGTCGGCTCGCCGTACTCGGTGGCCCATACCTTGAGATCCTGGTCGCCGTTCTCGGCCATGATGGCAAGGATCTGCTGTAGCTGCTTCAGCGGCGAGCCGGCCTGATTCGCACCGTCGGAGAAATCCAACGTGTAGTCATACGGGTGAAATGCCAGCGCGTCGAAGAAACCTTTCGCGTCGGCGTCGTACATGCCCTGAATGAAATCCACCGGGTTCATCGAGACGTTTCCCTCGGTGAGACCCGCCCCGACCACACCACCGATCACGGTGATTTCTGCGCCGTTGTCGACGCCGACCTGCTTGATGAGCGGATAAGCCGCCTGAAGCAGCGTCGTGTACGCCGCCGGATCCACCGGATCCAGGGAATTCACCGCATTCGGTTCGTTCCAGATCGAATAGGCGAAGATTTCGTCCGCGTAGCGTTGCGCGACCAATTGTGCGAACTGACCGAAGACCTGTGGATTGGGCATTCCGGCCAGCACCGGGGTGCCGGCCCAGGCCGGGGTCTCGTTGAGCACACCGAGTATGCCCATACCCCGTTGGTGCGCGGAATTGATGACGTAGTCGGTGGCAGTCCAGTTGTACTGCCCCTGCTGCGCCTCGACGGAGGCCCACGCGATGCTGATACGCACGTTCTGGACACCGAGCGCCTGCATCATGTCGAGTTGCTGGTCGATCTCGCTCGTCGACAGCTGATACAGATCGGAATCCGCGAAACCGAGGGTCGACGACGATTCGACAATGGCTGCCGTCGGCTGCACGTGATACACCGCCGGCCGCGGTGCAGGAACATAAAGAGTGCCCGCGCCGCCGCACACCACGGCGGAAATCACGCCACCGATGACAATTCTGTTGGCGACGTGCCGAAATCCGAGTTCATGGCGATTCATGAGGGCGTCCCGTCAATCCCGGCGTCTCCCCCGACAGGGACGCTGAGTCAAGACTCTATTCGCTACCTGTATCAAGATCGCAAGAATTCGCCACTCGGCAGATCTCTTGGTGCTCGTTCCGGTAACGCGATCTTCACCTGTAATCGCCGCCAGCGTCTCGGCGCCGGTGCTACGGTTGCCACCAACGCTGACGTCAATTAGTCCTGCAAACACCACGAAAAGCCTGGCAGATGTGCTGGAACAGACCCTCACGGTGGTTTTCTTGCGGATGACGCGGGACGAAAAAGTAGCTGCGGAACGCAAATATGCAGGTAGATGCGTGATGAGAAGTGCAGCCGAGGGCCCGTCGGCGTGCTAGGGTCAAGTTAGCTGCACAGCATCGTGAGCCGGATGCAGCGCACCACCGAAGTGCGAAACGAGGTATTAGCTGATGTCAGTCGAGAGCGCACCGAGCTCCTCGGCCGCCATGCCGGAGGGCGCGCCGCCGGAGGGCGTCGCCACGGTCATCAGCTGCAGTCGCCTCGGCCGGACCGCGAACCCGCCCACTGTGTCGCTGCCGAACTGGCTGCGACCGCGTCGCCGCCGCTACAACAGCGTCAGCGGCGCCTGATCCGGCGGATCACCAACACCACGACGACGGTGCCTACGCCCGCCAGCGACACCAGCACCGGCGGCTTCGTCACAAACGCCACGACCTTTGCCTTGGCATCGTCGGCGAGGCGCTGAGGATTCGCGCGTACGGCGAGGGTGTCCACCGTCGCGGCCAGCTGATCACGAGCCTGGTCGATGTCCTTCTTGATCGCCTCGGGATCCCGATCAGCCACTGTGTCCTCCATGTTGTCGGCGTACCGAATTACCCTAGAGCAGCCGGAGCCGACCACGCTGCCCCGGTCGACGAGAAAGGCGTATACGACGCATGGCACAGACCCCGCGGCTGGCAGTCGGCGACAAGGCACCCGCCTTCAGCCTCCCCGATGCAGACGGCAACACCGTCAAGCTGTCCGACTTCACAGGCCGCAAGGTGATCGTGTACTTCTACCCGGCGGCGTCGACCCCGGGTTGCACCAAGCAGGCCTGCGATTTCCGGGACAGTCTCGCCGAGCTCAACGACGCCGGACTCGACGTCATCGGCATCTCCCCCGACAAGCCCGAGAAGCTGGCAAAATTCCGCGACGCCGAGGGCCTGACGTTCCCGCTGCTGTCCGACCCGGACAAGAAGGTGCTGACCGCCTGGGGCGCCTTCGGTGAGAAGTCCATGTACGGCAAGACGGTGCAGGGTGTCATCCGGTCGACCTTCCTGGTCGACGAGAAGGGTGTCGTGGAGGTCGCGCAGTACAACGTGAAGGCCACCGGCCACGTCGCCAAGCTGCGCCGCGACCTATCGGTCTGAGGCCTTCCCCAGCGCCTCCAGGAACAGCGCCTCCGAGGTCGCCGCCCGCTCCAGCACCCCGAGGTGCAGGCTCTCGTTGATGCTGTGCGCCTGGGTGCCCGGATCCTCCACCCCGGTGACGAGGATCTTGGCGTCCGGGAACGCGGCGGCGAACTCGGCGATGAACGGAATCGACCCGCCCATCCCCATGTCGATCGGCTCGCGGCCCCAAGCGATCTGAAAGGCCTGCCGGGCAGCGTCATACACCGGGCCGGTCGCGTCGATGGCGTACGGCTGCCCCACATCGCCGGGTGTGACGTTGACCTTCGCGCCCCACGGCGCGTGCGCCTCCAGGTGCCGTGTCAGTGCCGCGAGGTGCGCCCGGGCGTCGCCGCCGGGGGCCACCCGCATGCTCACCTTGGCCCGGGCACTGGGCACCAGGGTGTTGGACGCCTTGTCGATGGGCGTGGTGTCGATACCGATGACGGTGATGGCCGGGCGCGCCCACATCCGTTGCACCACCGGCCCGGAGCCGATCTGCTGGACACCGTCGAGCAGACCGGAGTCGGCCCGCACCCGCTCCTCGCTGAACTCGACGTCGGCGGCGCTCGCCTGGTACAGGCCGGCGACGGCGACGTTGCCTTCGTCATCGTGCAGGCTGGCCAGTAGCCGGATCAGCGCGCTCAGCGCGTCGGGCACCACACCGCCCCACAGCCCGGAGTGCAGCCCGTGGTCCAGGGTGGCCACCTCGACCACGCAATCGGCCAGACCGCGCAATGAGACTGTCAGCGCGGGGATGTCGACACCCCAGTTGTCCGAGTCGGCAATGATGATGACGTCCGCCGCCAGCAGGTCGCGATGGGCGTCCAGCAGCGCGGGCAACGACGGTGAACCGGATTCTTCCTCGCCTTCGACGAAGACGGTCACACCCACCGGCGGGTTGCCGCCGAACGCCCGGAACGCCGCCAGATGCGTTGCGATACCGGCCTTGTCGTCGGCGGTGCCGCGGCCGTACAACCGGCCGTCACGTTCGGTCGGCTCGAACGGGGGTGAGTGCCACTGCGCACTGTTGCCCTCGGGCTGCACATCGTGATGGGCGTACAGCAGCACCGTAGGGGCGCCCTCGGGGGCCGGGTGGCGGGCGATGACCGCGGGCGCACCGCCTTCGGACACCGTACGGACATCACCGAAACCGGCCTGCGACAACAACTTCGCCGTCAGCTCCGCGCTGCGCTGCACCTCGGGCCGGCGCGCTGGGTCGGCCCACACGGATTCGATGCGCACCAGCTCTTCGAGATCGGCACGCACCGAGGGCAGCAGTTCCTGGACACGCGCGGCAACATCGGTCATGGCTCAAGGCTAGCCCGCGGCGCACACCTGGCCGGGCGCCAACCAGGTTTCAGTCAGTTCGCACCCCACCGTTCGAAACTGAAACCGTGTACGTCTCTCTGCCGGATCACGTACACCGCTTCAGCTCCACACGGTCCACCCGTGGCCAGACTGAAGCCACGTAGGAACGTATGACCATGCAGCAGGTCCGAGCTCCCGGCATGGCCGCTCGCTCACGAGCGTGCGCAAACTCCTGCACGAGCGTGCGTGTCCGGCCTCGGACACGCACGCTCGCGGGATCAAGCTTCGAGAACGGCGACCGCGGCAGCGGTATCGGCCTCGTGGGTCAGCGACAGGTGGATCGTCACATCCTTGAGATGCTCGGCGATGGCGCCGGACAACCGCACCTTCGGACGACCCCACATATCGGTGACCACCTCGATGTCGCGGTGGATCCCCTCCGGCAGCATCGGCCGCTTCGAGAAGCGCGACCCCGACCAGGCCTTGATCACCGCTTCCTTGGCCGCCCACCGCGCCGCGAGGTGACGCGCCGCCGACGAACTCTTGTCCGCGGCGTCGCGCCTCTCCCCCGGCGTGAAGGTCTCGGCGAAAACGGTGCCAGGCTGGTCAACCTGCTCGGCGAAATCCGGAATCGACACCAGGTCGATCCCTACCCCAACAATGCCCATTCCGGAGACGCTATCCGACTCGCTTTCCGTCACTTCGAGTAGTGGTCGTCAGCACCCAGGCGGGCGTCGGGATTGAGCAGCATGGCCGCTTCCTGACGCTTCTCCGGGGTGTCGCTGCCGAACCGGCGATCGGCGGGCTTTTCGTACAGCGCGGGACCACCGGCGATCGCCGAGGCGAGCCGCCGCTGACCGTCCAGCACACGGGTGTTGGCCCGGGCCTGGTAGTCGGCACGCTGATCGGCCGGCAATGCGGCCAGCAGCGCCTGCGGATGCACCAGGGCCACCAGACCGGACACGTGGCCGAACCCGAGGCTGGTCACCAGACCGGCCTTGAGCGGGAACTTCTCCCCCAGCTGCAGGGGCTCCCGCACCCAGACGAAGTGCTTGGCATGGTTCAGCTCATCGTCGACGCAGTCCAGGCTGCGGTTGGGCGGGATGACGCCGTCGCGCAGGATCTGGCACAGACCCATCATCTGGAAGGCCGCGGCACCACCCTTGGCGTGACCGGTGAGGCTCTTCTGGCTGACCACGAACAGCGGGGCACCCTTCGAGCGTCCCAGCGAGGCCGCGAGCCGCTCGTGCAGCTCGGTCTCGTTGGGGTCATTGGCCAGCGTCGAGGTGTCGTGCTTCGAGATCACCGCGATGTCATCGGCACCGACACCCAGCTTGGCCAGCGAACGGGCCAGGCGGGACTGGCTGCCACCGCGACCCGCGCTCAGGGCACCGAGACCCGGAGCCGGGATCGAGGTGTGCACGCCGTCGCCGAAGGACGAGGCGTAGGCCACCACGGCCAGCACCGGCAGACCCATCTGCACCGCGAGGTCACCGCGGGTCAGCAGAATCGTTCCGCCGCCCTGGGATTCGACGAACCCGAGCCGGCGACGATCGTTGGCGCGGGAGAACTTCGAATCGCTGATGCCCTTGGCCCGCATGGCCTCGGTGTCGGCGGTGGCCGACATGTCGCCGAAGCCGGTGATGGCCTCCAGCGTCAGGTCGTCGTAGCCGCCGGCGATCACGAACTCGGCCTTGCCCAGCTGGATCTTGTCGACACCCTCCTCGACCGACACCGCCGCCGTGGCGCACGCCGCGACCGGGTGGATCATCGAGCCGTAGCTGCCGATGTAGGACTGCACGACGTGGCCTGCGAAGACGTTCGGCAGTACCTCCTGCAGGATGTCGTTCGGCTTGCTCCGGCCCAGCAGGTTGCCGTGGTACATGGTCTGCATCGACGTCATACCGCCCATGCCGGTGCCCTGCGTGCTGGCCACCAGGCTCGGGTGCACCCACCGCATCAGCTCGGCCGGGCTGAAGCCCGCCGACAGGAATGCATCCACCGTCGTCACCAGGTTCCACAGCGCCACCCGGTCGATCGAGCTGGCCATGTCCGGCGTGACGCCGTAGACCTGCGGGTCGAAGCCGGTCGGGATCTGGGCACCGACGGTGCGCGACAGCTTCACCTTGCGCGGCACCCGGATCTCGGTGCCGGCCTTGCGGGTGACCTGCCAGTCCGCACTGTCGGGGACCGGTGCGATCAGGGTGTGCTCCGGGTCGTACTTCACGAACTCGCGGGCATCGGTCTCCGACGACACCACGAAGGTGAAGTCCTTCTCCAGGAACACCGACACCAGCAGCGGCGCCGAGTGATCGGCATCGAGGAAGCCGTCGCCGACCCACTCGCGGATGCCGACCTTGGCCACCACGGCATCGTGGTAGCGCTCGACCAGTTCGGCCTCATCGACCAGATCACCGGTCTCGGTGTCGTACCAGCCCGGCTTGGGATCGTCCTCCCACTTGACCAGCCCGGTGGTCCACGCCAGCTCCAGGACGCCGGCGGCCGACAGCTCGCCGGACACCTCCATCTCGAAGCGGGTCCGCGAAGAACCGTACGGTCCGAGCTCGGCGCCACCGACGATCACGACCAGATCGGCGGGGTCGACGTCGAGGTCGTCCCAGGCCGGCGGCGGTGCGGCGGCGTACCCGCGCGGCGGCGAGGGCAGGGCGCGGATCTTTCCGGCCTCGTCATCGTCGTCGTCATCGGTTGCCGCGGCGGACATCTCCTCGCGGGCCTTGGCGGCCAGCTCGGCCATGTCGATCTCGATCTCACCGAGACCACCGGTCATATCGACCTCGATCGGCGCACGGGCGGCGGCGACCTTGGATTCGATATTGCACAGCGCCAACAGCTTCGAGGCCATCTCGGCGGTGGTGTAGGTGGTCAGACCGGCCTCTTCGACGGCGCCGACGATGGCGTCGTTGTGGCCCATCAGACCGGTGCCCTTGGTCCAGCCGATCAGCGCGTGTGCCAGCGAAACACGCTGGCTCCACGAGGATTCGGCCTTCCAGCGGGTGACCACGGCATCGAGCGCGGCCTTGGCCTCGCCGTAGGCGCCGTCGCCACCGAACATGCCCCGGTTGGGCGAGCCCGGCAGCACCACGTGCAGACGCGAGGCGATGTCACGCTCGGCGCCCAGGTGCGACAGGCCGGCGATGAGCCGCTGCACGGCCCACAGCAGGACCTTCATCTCCATCTCGGAGCGCGCACCCGCATCGGAGAGATCCCCACCCACACGCGGTGCGGCGAAGGGGAACAGCAGCGTCGGGTTCTGCGCGTCCTTGAGGTGAATGGCCTTAGGGCCCAGGTTCTCGGTCTGCTCGTTGCCGACCCACTCGACGAGTGCGTCGATATCCGAGTAGGACGCCATGTTGGCCGGAACCACCCACAGGGTGGCGTTGAACCGGGCGTGATCGCGGTAGAGCGTGCGGTAGAACGCCAGCCGGTCGTCATCGAGCCGCGAGGTGGTGGCGATGACGGTCGCGCCACCCTCCAGCAGCTGAGCGGCCACCGATGCGGCGATGGAGCCCTTCGAGGCACCCGTCACCACGGCGACTTCGTTGGCGTAGCCACCCTTGTCCGGGTTCTCCGCACCGGCGGCGGCGCGGCCGTACAGCGCGGCGTGCACGTTGCGACCGGACGCCAGCGCCCGGCCCTGCCACCAGCTGGCCTGGGTGCCGACGATGTTGCCCGCACCTTCGAAGCTCTGCGACAGGCGCTCCCAGTCGGCGTCGATCTCGCTCTCTTCGAGCAGCCAGAACCGGGCCAGATCCTCACGGGCACTTGCCCACCGGTCGTCGAACACCACGGCCTTGCGGGCGTCGAACACCGGGGACACCAGACGCGGCCAGTCCGAGCCGAGCTCGGTGGTGACCAGATCGATCAGATCGGCATCGCTGACGGTTTCCTCGGCGCTGACCGGGTTGTCCAGCCCGAGCTGACCCAGGATGGTGCGCGCGGCGTTGGCCAGCACACCGTTGGGTCCGGTGACCTGCTCGGCGAACTCGCCGAGGGCCGCCGAGTCCACCACGCCGCCACCGGCTGCACCGGAGGACGGCAGGCTCACCGCGACACCCTTGCGGGCGCCGACCGCCTGCACCGCCGCGTCGATCACCTTGTCGACGGAAGCGGCGTCGGCCAGCGCACCCTCGTGCAGGCCGCCCATGTTGCCGCCGCGGACACTGGAACCCTCACGGGTACCCAGCGCCACCTCGGCGGTCACGTGCTTGGCCCAGCCGGGGCCCAGTTCCCATGTCTTGGAGACGCGTTCGGTGATGTAGGCCGGCCGCTTGCCCGACGGTCCGAAGACGGTCCGCAACTGATCGTTGATCGAGTCGGACAGCACCGGGCCGAACGGCTTGTAGGTACGGGCCAGCTTGGTCACCTGTGACTTGAGACCGGCCAGATCGGCTTCGGCCGCACCGTCGATGGCGCCGAGGTTGAGCTCGGAACCCAGGTCCACCAGCATCTGGTTGCGTCGCGAGGACGCACCGTCGGTGATGGATTCGATGGAATCCAGCGCCTCGATCTGGTCGGGGCGCATCTTGGCCGCCAGGGCGATCAGCACCAAAGTGGCGTCGGCAGCATCGAATCCGATGTCATCGGGCCGCGGGCCACCCGACGGTGCCGCCGCGGGTGCGGGAGCGGCCGCGGGAGCCGCGGCTGCCGGTGCCGCCGCTGCGGACGGCTCTGGTGCCGAAACGTCCTCTTCGGGCTCCGGGTCGGTGTCGGTGGCGAACAGCACCGCGGCGTCGCGTTCGGCGTTGAGCACCTCGGTGGTGTTGTGCGAGTACTCGGGCAGCTTCAGCGTGTTGGTCGCCAGCCCCGCCACGGTCGGCGCGGTCTTGACGCCGATCTCGACGAACCGCTCCACCCCGAGGCCACCGGCGGCCTCTTCGATGAACAGCAGGTCCTGGGTCTCGATCCAGCGCACCGGGCTGGCGAACTGCCATGCCAGCAGCTCGATCACGATCTTGCGCATCAGCTCACGCGGACGCTCGTTACGCCAGGTGTCGTAGTCGGCGAGGATCTCGTCGAGCGGCTCGGCGGGCACCAGGTCGCGGATCTCCTGGATGAAGTCGCGGTCCAGGGTGAACGGCCGCGGCACCAGGTTCGGGATGTACTTGCCCACGAGCAGGTCCGGGTCGGCGTCGGTCGGCATGACGCGCTCCAGGGAGCGGCGGAAGTCGGCGACACCGACGCGCAGCACCTCGGAGTGGAACGGCACGTCGATACCGGGCACCAGGATGAACGAGCGCTTGCCACCGCTGATCTCGCGGCGCCGCTCGATCTCCTCCTCCAGGGCCTCCAGACCGCGCACGGTGCCGGCGATGGCGTACTGCGAGCCACGCAGGTTGAAGTTCACGATCTGCAGGAATTCACCGGTGCGAACGCTGATTTCCTCGACGAAGGCCGTGACATCGTCGTCGGGCAGGTCGATCTGGGACGGACGGATCGCGGCCAACCGGTAGTTGGAGCGGCCCTTCTCGTCACGCGGGACGATGTCGTGCATCTTGGAGCCGCGGTGGAAGACCACCTCGAGCAGCGCGGGCAGCTCGTAGACGCCGGAAACACAGGCCAGCGCGGTGTATTCACCGACGGAGTGCCCGCAGGCGATGGCGCCTTCGACGAAGGCACCCTGCTCGCGCATCTCGGCGACCTGCGCGGCGGCCACCGTCGCCATGGCGACCTGGGTGAACTGCGTCAGGTACAGCACGCCCTCGGGGTGGTGGTAGTGCACACCGGAGGCGATCAGGCTGGTCGGGTTGTCCTTGACCACGTGCAGCACCGAGAAGCCCAGCGTGTCGCGGGTGAACTTGTCGGCGATGTCCCACACCTTGCGGGCGGCCTTGGAACGGGCCCGGACCTCCATGCCCATGCCCTTGTGCTGGATGCCCTGGCCGGGGAAGGCGTACACCGTCTTCGGCGCGGCCAGCTGTGCGGTTGCGGCCATCACCAGATCGCCGGCGACCTTCGCGGTGACCTCGATGATCTCCGCGCCGCGGTCGATGCCGACCCGGTCGACGCGGAACTCGATCTCGTCACCGGGCAGCACCATGCCCAGGAAACGCGAGGTCCAGCCCACCAGGCGGGCCGGCGGGGTGGCGCGGCCGTCGGTGGCGGTCACCACGTGCTGCGCGGCGGCCGAGAGCCACATGCCGTGCACGATCGGACCCTTGAGCCCGGCCAGAAGTGCTGCGGCACGGTCGGTGTGGATGGGGTTGTGGTCACCGGACACCACGGCGAACGCGCTCATATCGGTGGGCGCGGTCAGGGTGACGTCACGACGGCGTCGACGCGGGGTGTCGGTGGCGTTGTCGGTCATCGCGCCACCGGCACGGACCGGGTCCTCCAGCTCGACGGCACCGGTGCGGCCGCGGATGGCGAAACGCTCTTCCAGGCGCGCCAGTTCGGTGCCCTCGGCGTCGGTGATCAGCACGCTGACCGGTACGACGCGTCCAACCTCGGTGTCGACTGCTTCCGAAGCCGTTGCGGTGACGGTCAATTCGGATTCCGTCGTGGGCATCGGGGCGAGCAGGTGCGCGGCGTGGTCCAGGTGCACCAGGCTGAGCAGACCTTCGATGACGGGGAAACCGGCATCGGTGGCGGCGGATCCGATGGTGGCGAACACCGCGGGCCAGCAGCGGCCGACCAGGGCGTCGGGCACCAGGGTCAGGCCCGGGGCCAGCGGGGCGCCGAAGGTGGCGGTGACGCCGGTGTGATCGGCGACCTCCTCGGGGTCCCAGTCGACGGTGACGGTCGCGGTGCCCTCGACGACGGTGGGCAGTGCGTCCACTCCGTCGACGCCGGCGGCGATGGCCAGCACCGCGCGCATCGCGGCGGCGGCGTCCTCGGTGGTGACGACGGGCATGCCGCCGTTGACCGTGGCGGCCGGCAGCGTCAGCTTGATCTCGATCCAGATATCGGACAGCGGCACGCTCAGCGTCACGCCCGCCTCGGTGAGCTCAAGACGCGAACCGGTGGACGGGTGTACCGCGGAACGGTTCTCGTTGACCTGCCACTCGCTGGGGGCGCCGATGCGGTGCACCGGGTTGATCGCGGTCCGGCCGGCCCACAGCACGTCGGGTGAATCCAGCACCACGGCAATGGGTCCGGTGACCGCGGCGTTGGCCTGGCGGCGCGACACCACCGGGACGGCAACGGCGCCGCTCGCCACGACCTCGTCGATGGCGGCCTGCTCGAAACGGTCCAGCAGGTCACCGACGGGCTCGTCGACGCGGGTGATACCGGCGACGGCAGCGGTGCCGGGGATGATGCAGACCTGGTCCGCGGTGTAGCGGGCATCGTGGGCCTGCCACAGCGAATCGCTGCGCCACCAGCGGCGCACGTCCTTGTCGATGACGGGCACGAAGTTGACCGGCTTGCCGGGGGTCTTGCACAGGGTGGTGAAGAACGGCACGTCGGCCGGGTGCAGCTTGATGTCCTCGGCGTCCGGGTACCGGTTCAGCAGGGTGTCGACGGCAGCGGCCGGATGCTCCAGCAGCGCTTCGCTTTCGGCGTCGCCGGCGAACAGGGTGTCGATCGGGCCCGAGTCGCTGGGGTGCAGGCGGGCCTCGGCGCGCTTGAGCATCTCCTCGAAACGGTCCCGCCAGGTGATGTCCAGCCACGGCGAATCGGTGGCCTTGGTGTCGGCGGTGGAATCACCCTCACCGATGGCCAGTTCGACGTAGCGGTCCAGCCACTGCAGGTAGGTCATGTCGGAGACATCGCCGAAGTAGGGCTTGGCGGTGTCGGCCATGGCGGCGATGATCTCGTCACGGCGTTCGGCGACCGCGTCGGCGTCACCGGCGACCTCGTCGAGCAGACGGCCGCAGCGCGAGGCGGTGTTGTCGATCTCGTGGATGTCGGCGCCGAGCTGGCTGCGCCCAGACGCCATGCCGCCCTGGGCTTTTCCGGCTCCGACCCACACGTCGGTGCCCGTGGTGTCCACGAGCAGCTGCTTGACCGCGGGCGAGGTGGTGGCCTCAAGGGTGGCCATCGCGGCGGTGCCGACCAGGATGCCGTCGACCGGCATCAGCGGGAAGCCGTAGTCCTCTGCCCAGCGACCGGCCAGGTAGTCGGCCGCACGCTCGGGCGTGCCGATACCGCCGCCGACGCAGATGGTGATGTTGGACAGCTTGCGCAGGTCCGCGTAGGTGGCCAGGAGCAGATCGTCGAGGTCCTCCCACGAGTGGTGGCCACCGGCGCGGCCGCCCTCGATATGGGCGATGACGTCCTTGCCCGGAACCTCGGCCGCGATCTTGATCACGGACTTGATCTGGTCCACGGTGCCCGGCTTGAACACCACGTGGGTGATGCCGATCTCGTTGAGTTCCTCGATGAGCGCCACGGCCTCGTCGAGTTCCGGGATACCGGCGGTGACGACGACACCGTCGATGGGGGCGCCGGACTGACGGGCCTTCTGCACCAGTCGCTTTCCGCCCAGCTGCAGCTTCCACAGGTACGGGTCCAGGAACAGCGAGTTGAACTGGATCGCGCGACCCGGCTCGAGTAGCTCGGTGAGCTCGGCGACGCGGTCGTCGAAGATCTTCTCGGTGACCTGGCCGCCACCGGCGAGCTCGGACCAGTGTCCGGCGTTCGCGGCCGCGGCGACGATCTTGGCGTCGACGGTGGTCGGGGTCATACCGGCGAGCAGGATGGGCGAACGACCGGTGAGGCGGGTGAACTTGGTCGACAGCTTCACCGAGCCGTCGGGCAGGGTGACCGTCGACGGCGCGTAGCTCGTCCACGGCGCGGGCACCTCGGGCACGGCTCCGACGGTGAACAGGCTGCGCTGACCGGAACGGGTGGCGGCCGGCACGATGCCGATGCCCAGCCCGCGGATCACCGGGGCGGTCAGTCGGGTGACGGTGTCGGCGGGGCCGAGGTCGATGATCCAGCGGGCGCCCGCGGTGTGCAGGGCCTCGATGTCGGCGACCCAGTCGATGGGGCTGACGAAGATGGACTCGGTCATGCGGTGGGCCAGTTCGGTGTCGATACCGCACTGCGCGGCCCAACGGTCCACGAGCGCGACACCGTCGGCCAGGCGCGGGGTGTGGAAGCCGACCTCGACCTGGACGGGGTTGAACACCGGCGAGAACACCGCGCCGCCGCGCAGCTTGTTCTTGCGCTCGGCTTCTTCCTTCTCGGTGATCTTCGAGCAGTACAGCTCGAAGCGGCCGAGCTGTTCGGGGGTTCCGGTGATGACCACCGAGCGACGGCCGTTGCGGATGGACAGCACCGGGGGCAACACGGTGCGGACATCGGTGGAGAACTCTTCGAGCAGTTCGGCGATCCGGTCGGGGTCGACGTTGGTGACCGACACCATCGGGGTCTTGTCACCGCGGCCGACCATGCCGCGACGGCGGGAGATCAGCGATCCGGCGGCGCCGATCAGCTGGAGCAGCGCGAGCAGCTCGGCGTCGCGGGTGCCCTTGGCCTTCAGGGACTCGACGCCCAGGATGCCCTGGGAGTGTCCGGCCATCGCGACCGGCGGGGTTCCCATCAGGTCCAGGCCCTGACGCGTGAGCGCGCGGATGGCGGCCATCTGGGTGAGCAGGATGCCGGGGCCGGAGATGGCGGCGGTGGTGAGCTGCTTGGTGTCGGGCAACGGCTCCTCGGCGGCCAGCGCGCGCACCCACTGCAGCGGCTCGAAGCCGATCGGACGCACCACGACGAGTTCGCGTGCCACCGGCTCCAGCAGCAACGCCGCCTCGCCGACCAGCTCGCTGAGCTCGGACTCGATACCGGCGGAGCTGACCAGCTCCTCCAGGCTCTCCAACCAGGCGCCGCCCTGACCACCGAACGCGACTGCATACGGCTCACCGGCGTTCAGCAGATCGACGAGCGCGTGCGCGCCCGACAAGGACCCCTCGTTCAGGCTGTTCCTGCTCCCGGCTGTCACCCTGTCGTGTTCGTTGATCGTCACGTTGTGTATCTCCCTCGGTGCAGTCTTTTTCGCGCAATATCGCTGGTCGTACCGGTGTGCCGCGTCGTCGCGGCGAGGATGCGTACGGGATCCCCGACGGCCCCGTCGTCCTGTTGGTCCTGGTGATTCAGCTTTGAATCTCCGTCGGGCTGGTACTCGTCCGGGAGAGTCGGGATCATCTGAACCCGGTCCCGGACGCACCCAGAAGGCAGCCCTACCCCACTAAGAGTGTCATAAGAGCTAGGGCCATTTTCCGCCCTTAAATGGTTACTGGCGAGTTCTACGGACGGGTAACCATACGTTGGGTAACAACGGCCTCTGCACGGGTGAAACTTCTGCGGGACAAACGTCCTGCTTGCAGGTGGTTACGGTCGAGTAGCTATAACTTCCCAGATCAGCGCGATGCCGTTATGAAATCGTTATCTAAGAATTTGGTGTTCTCCGCCACTCCCCGCGGCGCCGGGAACGACGCCCACGAATGGACACATCCCTCAAAACTGTCCACCCGATGGCCGGCGGCGACAAAATTCGTTTGCTGGCAATTATTACTGATCGGTAAGTTTTGGCCCACTCCCCGCGCCGGGGGTTGGGGGTGTGGCCGATAGGCACGCCCATGCCGCCGGCTTCGCGGCTGGCGATCTCGACCTGCTGGGTACGAGCGGCCTGACACGTCGCCGTTCCGGCGAGCCCGGTTGCGCTGCCGTGAGCAGGTCCCGATCCCGTCCTGCAGAGCCCTTTCGACCGTTTCGGAGTGGGCGTGCACGCCCCCGCGCCGGCGGCCGAGCACCCGCTCCCAGCCGGGCAGGTCCGGCACCGCCGGCCACGTGCTGCCGTGGATGCAATCGTCGTCGATGGATGCGTAGACCGGCTCGCCGGACGCAAGCCGGTTGCGACGTGTAGTTGCCAGCCACGGTCTGGCATGTGTGGCACCGGCGCGGTGAACGCTCAGCGGCGTCAGCGTGCTCCACCCTCGGCGGACGGTGTCCAGTCTCCGCGAGCGACCAGTCCGGTGTTGAAATCGGACACCGCCGTCACCGAGCGCTTGAGCAGTGCCCGCTGCAGATGGTCGGCGATGACGGCATGGCTGAACCCGGCACAGTCGGTGATCCACCGGCTCATGTCGTCGATGTTGTCCTTGTTCGGGAGCGCGGATCCATAGCGCGCGACCACCTCGCGCTCGAGCACCGAGATCACGTCATCGGCCAGTGCCTCCACGCCGTCCCGGCTCGCATCCAGCAACGCCAGCACGATGCGGGCGTACACCAGCGGGTCCGCAGAGCGCGCCACCACCCGGCCGATGACGGGATTGGTGAACACCAGTGCGGTCCCAGAGCGGTGCGCAAGTCCCAACTCCAGCAGCCGGGCGCCCTCCGCGCTCGCCGGATCGATCTTGACGCGCAGCCCGTCGGGCGTCGTTTCGTCACCCGGCTCGGCACGCGGGCGCAGGATCGCCCGTTGCAGTCCCAGCAGCTCGGCGACGCTTCCGCCGGCCCGCATGGTCTCGAAGAACTCCGCGACGTGTGCGGAGGTGAACCCGCGGCCCAACAATTCGTCGATGGTCTGCAACTGGGCCAGGTGATAGTCGTCGTAGATGGCAGAGCGGCCCTGCCGGCGCGGCGGATCCAGCAGGCCCCGCTCGCGGTAGGCGCGGATGTTCCTGGCGGTGACACCGGAGATCCGGGCCAGATCGTCGAGGTGGTATTCGTTCAGCGCCACGCGCATCTCCCCACACCGGGTCGAGAGGTCAGCGCGCGCATCTCTCCAGTCTAGCCCGGTTCGTGCAAAACGAGCGAAGCACCAAATACCCACGAAACTGCACAGATGTAAATTGTGGCAACGTCGGTGAGCGAACTCACCGAAAAATGATTGGCGATTCATCCCACCAATTTGGGACGATGAACGCACTGTCCCTACTCAGCCCGAGGAATCGAGGTCCGCGTGCGTCCCTGGATCATCTGGGCGACCGGACTACTCGCCTACATCGTGGCGGTGCTCAACCGCACCACGCTCGGAGTCTCCGGGCTGGAGGCCGGCGACCGCTTCCACGCGGGCCCGAGCATGCTGTCGACATTCGTGGTGCTGCAGATCATCGTCTACGCGGGCGCCCAGGTGCCTGCCGGTGTGCTGCTGGACCGCTACGGCTCCAAGATCCTCATCGTCTCGGGCGCGGCGTTGATGGTGACCGGGCAGCTCGCGATCGCGCTCACCGATTCACTACCGCTGGCGCTGGCCGCGCGCGCCGTCGTCGGGCTCGGGGATGCGGTCACCTTCATCTCCGTCCTGCGACTGGTGCCGCACTGGTTCCCGGCCCGGCGGGTTCCGCTGCTGACCCAGCTCACCGGCATCAGCGGCCAGCTCGGCCAGGTGCTCTCCGCCGTGCCGTTCCTGGCATTGCTGGGTGTCAACGGCTGGACCTCGGCCTATCTCACGGTGACCGCGTTCGGCGTGCTCACCATGGTGCTGGCGGCCGCAGTCCTGCAGAACACCCCGAACGGCCGGGTGGTCGCCACCGAGACCATGTCCGTCCACGACACCATGGCGAGCCTGCGCACGGTCTGGATGCGCCCGGGCACCCGGCTCGGCTTCTTCACCCACATGGGCACCCAGTTCTCGGTCACCGCCTTCGCGTTGATGTGGGGTGTCCCCTACATCACCACCGCGCAGGGCCAGACCCGGGGCGTGGCCGGCATGTTGCTGACCATCTCGGTGGTGACGGCGATCTCGGCCGGGGTCGTGCTCGGCATCCTCACCGGCCGCTACCCGCACAAGCGGTCGATGATGGTGCTGGCCATCATCGGCAGCAATGCGCTCATCTGGACAATCGTGCTGGCCCTCCCCGGCCGGGCACCGCTGTGGCTGCTGGTGCTGCTCGTCGTGATCATCTCCGTCGGCGGTCCGGGCTCGATGGTCGGCTTCGATTTCGCCCGCACGTTCAATCCGAGCGCGACCCTTGGCACCGCGCAGGGCTTCGTCAACATGGGCGGCTTCCTGGCCTCACTGCTGCTGATGCAGGCGATGGGCTGGATCCTCGACGCCGCCGGCGGCTACTCGACGGACTCGTTCCGGCTGGCGTGGACGCTGCAGTACGTGGTGTGGGTGCTGGCCGTCATCGGCATCCTGATCACCCGGCGCAAGGCCCGGCGCCTGATGAAGGCCGAGCAGCAACGTTCGCTGCTGGAGACCTTCGAGCCTGCCGGACGCTAAGCCCCGATCCGGGCGGCGACCGCGGCCGCCGTCCGCCGGTGACCGACCCACTCGTCACCGATCACCGCCACCGCGGGCGCCGCCGTGACGACGACCAGGCAGATCGCCATCGAGACACCCGAGAGCGCCAGCAGCACCGCACCCACCAGAACGGCCGCCGTCAGCGCCGCGAGCAGCAGGTGCACCGCATTGACGCTGCGCAGCAACAGCGAGTGCAGCAGGTAGATCAGTCCGATATAGCCCGCCACCGGTATCGCCACCGACAGCACCGTGCCCACCGACCCGAGTTCGGAATGCTCTTCCAGGTAGTAGGCCGCCACGTGCAGGCCGGCACCGGTGCCGACGATCGCACCGAACAACACGATCGCCAGATAGCCGAACCAGAACGACGTCTCGCGGTGGGCGTGCAGCAGCTCGGCCGAGGGCACCATGAAGAACAGCCACCACATGCCGAAGGTCAGTCCGGTACCGGCCAGCGCCACCAGGATCGCGTCCGTCGTCCAGCCATGGTCGTGGACCACCGCCGACAGGGTCGCCACGGTGCCGACCACCCCCTCGCCCAGCGCGATGATCGCCATCAGGCCGTAGCGCTCGGAGATGTGGTGGGCATGCCAGGGGGTACCGCCGGCCCGGCGCTCCGCGATCACCGGTCCGAGCATCTCCACGCCGATCAGCACGACCACGATCAACAGCGTCACCAAAACCGACGTGTGTGCGAAAATCGCTGCGATCCAACCAAGTTGGGCGACAAGGATGGCTGCGACGTAGGTGAGGCAGGCGCGGCGCCGCGGCGGGTCCTGCCGAGCGGCGCGCAGCCACTGCCCCACCATGGCGACCCGCATCACGACATACCCGGCCACCATCACGGTGTTGTCGACGTGCCCGCCGTGTTCCAGCGAGGCGTACATGTCCGGAATGCCGAGCGCCAGGATCAGCACGCCGACCATCTGCAGCATGGTCATCAGCCGGTACACCCAGTCATCGGTGTCGTACGCCGAGGCGAACCAGGTGAAGTTGATCCAGGCCCAGCAGACCGCGAACATCGCAAACCCGAACCCGGCCAGTCCCACCACCACATGCCCCGCCGCCATCGCGTGCGCGAACTCCGATGCGGCCACGCCGAACGCCACCACGAAGGTGAGGTCGAAGAGCAGTTCCAGGGGGCTGGACACCCGGTGCGGTTCGTGCGGATCGCGGCCGGCCATCTTGGTCAGGCGGTGCGCCCGGGCAGGAACCGAAGGTTGTGGTGCCGAAATGCTCACCTGGTGAATCCTCTCCCCCGTCGGTGCCGCGCGGCGCCGACATGCCGACCAGACAGGCTAGCGTGAGCGGGTGCCTTCAGCAGCGGACTCCCGGACCGCGGTCGGTGTCGTGCTGGCGGCCGGGATCGGTTCGCGGGTCGGAGCCGACGGCAACAAGGCCTATCTGAGGCTGGCCGGCAGATCGATGTTGTCCTGGTCGGTGCGGGCGGTGGCCGACACCGCGGAGATCGGCCGGGTCATCCTGGTGCACCGGCGCGGCGAGCGCGAGGTGGCGGCCCGCGCGCTGAGCGACGACCTGCCCGGTGTCCCGGTGGAACTCGTCGAGGGCGGCGACACCCGCCACGAGTCCGAGTTCAACGTGCTGCGCCACATCGCCGCAGATATCGAGGACGGTGCCGTGGACGTCGTGCTCATCCACGATGCTGCGCGGCCGCTGGCGGGCCCGGATCTGATGCGGGCCGCACTCGACACCGCCCGCAGCCACGGCGGCGCGGTGCCCGCGGTGGCGGCGACGGCCCTGGCCCGGCCGCGCCGGGGCGGCGGGTTCGACCCGTTGACCCAGCACCTGGTACGCGTGCAGACCCCGCAGGCCTTTCGCGCCGCCCCGTTGCTCGAGGCCTATCGGCGCGCCGCCGACGAGGCGTTCGACGGCACCGACACCTCGGCGTGCGTACAGCATTTCACCGATCTTGAGGTGCGGGTGTTCCCCGGCGCCGCAACCAATCTCAAGGTGACCTACCCGCCGGACATTCGGCTGGCCGAGCACCTGCTGGCGGGAACGGTCAACGCCGACAGGCGATGACCGCTTCCAGCAGCGGCGCATCGTCGGGCAGGTCGAACGAGATCGCGTCCGCATCGCCGGCGACGCACACCAGGTCGGCTCCGGCGCTCAACACCGCGGGCAGATCGCCCAGCCTGGCCACCGCGGCACCGTACGGATACTGGGTGATCTTCAGCTCGGAGCGGTCCACCGTGGATCGGATGACGCCTTGCCCGTCAACACTTTTCACGGTGTCGGTGACCGGAAGCACCGGGACGACCAGTTCTGCGCCGTCTGCCAGTGCCGCGATGACACGGGCGACCAGATCGCCCGACAGCACCGGATGCCGGTGATCAGCCACCAGCACATGGGTCGCGCCCGACGCCGACAGGTGGGACACCGTCGCCGTCAGACAATCTGCGGTGCTGCGGTTTTCGCCTGCCGCGAGCACGCGAGCCGGTAACCCTGCCAGCACGGCGCGCACCTGCTCGAACAGGGCATCGTCGGTCGGCACCAGCACCGCGCCGACCTCTGCGGTCAGCGCGCGCACGATCCGCACCAGTACCGGTTCCCCCTCGACAGGGGTGAACACCGATTCCGGGTGCCGGGCCACCGACACCGGTAGCGGCAGGATCGCTGAGAGTTTCACCGTGGTCAATGTAACGGGCGGGCCGACCGGAAGCGCGTGAGGTAGGCCTCCCAGTTCCAGCCGTCCAGGAAATCCTGCGCGGCGGAGTATCCGTTCGCGTACAGCGCCTCGACCTCGGTATCGCTGATACCGAAATCGAGGAACCCCACCTCGGTCGAGTCGACACGCACCGTCCTGGCGCTCACCCAGGGCTGGTTCAGATAGGCCTGATCGCGGCCCACCAGCACGGTGGTGATGACGTCGTCGAGCATCCGTGACGGCAGCAGACGGCGCAACGGGCCCCAGGCCGGCAGCAGATGATCGGTGTCATTCGGCAGATTCGGCAGCACCGTGACGCCGAAGCTCGGCCACCGCGGGGCACCGCCGTCGATACGGTCCAGCGAGTCGATCGGGAAGTTGGACAGCAGACCGCCGTCGACCAGGGTCGAGGTGCGCCCGGCGGCGTCGGTCAGCGTCACCGGCCGGAAGTAGAACGGGATCGACATCGAGGCGCGGACCGCGTCGGCCACCGACTGCTCATCCGGGTCCATGCCGTAGACCCTGCGGTAGTCCCAGGGCAGTCGCACCAGCTGGCCGGTCGTGACATCGGCGACGGTGACCACCAGCGCGTAGCGCTGCTCGGGCGGCAGTTCGGCGTCCGCGATGGCAAGGTCACCGAAGGTGCGGACCCCGAGATTCGCGAGTTGCCCGCGTAGCCAGTCGTGGGCGTAATCGCCCTTGTAGATACCGCGGCCCCGCACCAGCGCCAGTGGCTGCCCGATGACGGGTAGCCGCCCGACGAGCCCAGGGTCCCGGAACTTCCGGTATTTCAGTTCCAGCGCAAGGTCTTTGAATTCCGGACCGGAGAGCCGCCCACCCGCAGCGGCCACGATCGCCCCCACGATGGAACCCGCAGAGGTCCCCGAGACGCGTTGCGCCCGGTAGCCCGCGTCCATCAGCGCGACCACGGCGCCGATCAGACCGACCCCCTTGACCCCGCCGCCGGAGAGCACCAGGTCGGCAGGAGAGGTCGGTGCGGGCAACGGCTACACCGGGTCGAAGGACGAGATCAACCAGTCATCGTTCACCCGGGTCAGGCCGACCTTGACGGCGCTGGTGGAAAAAGATCCGTCTGGGTTCTCGGTGCTGGTGGTGGTCTGGTTCAGGAACACCAGTACCACTGCCGACTCGGGATGCAGTTCGGCCACTGCGGCATTGACGATCGCCGCGCTCGTCTTGACCGATTTCTTGGTGGCCGCGGGCGTGACGATCTGCTCGGTGAACTGGTTGTAGTAGTTCAGGAAATCGCCGGTGAGATGGGTCTTGGCGTTGGTGAAGTCGTCGTTGAGCGTCTCCGGCGAGTACGACAGCAGCGCAACGGTTCCGTCTTTGGCGGCGATGAGCGCGGTGTCGGCTGCGGCGGTCCCGGTGGCCTGATCGGGCTTGTACTGGGTGAAGTACAGCCACGCGGTCACGCCTCCGGTGATTGCGAGCAAGACCACCAATGTGATGGCCACCCAGAAGCGCGCGGCACCCTGCAACACGCGGCGGGCGGGTCCGGCCGGTCGATCGGGCGGTCCGCCGGCCGTCGCCACTGCCGGCTCATCAACGGTGAGGGCGTCCTCGGGACTGTCCTCGGTGTCGATCTCGACAGCGGTCAACAGTTCTTCTTCGTTCTTCACGGTCACGGCGCAAACTCAACTTTCGCCATCTTGATCTGATCGCCGTCGCGGGCCACGCTCACGATGAGCCGCCAGCTGCGCGGGTCTTCCTTGGCGCCCTGGGCGTTGGTGATGGTCGAGGCCGCCGCGACGAGCACGTCGGCGGTGTCCTCGGTCATCGTCTGCACCGCGGTGGCGGTGACGTTCGCCGCGGTGACGACCTTCGAGGATTCGGCAACCTTCGCAAACTCTTCGGCCTGGTTCTGGAAATCCTCGCGGAACTGACCGGTGGAATTGTCGACGATGCGCTGCACATCTTCCTTGGCGCGGTTGAAGTCCAGCGACATCAACGACACCACACCCTGACGGGCGGCGGCCGAGAACTGGGCGCTGAGATCGCGCTGATGCTCGGCTTGGCGGTGCTTGACCACGATCCAGGCACTGGTACTGGCCAGTGCGGCGATGCCGATGACCGCCAGGATCACCGCGGCGTACTTCGCGATGGTCGCGATTCGTGCGCGGCGGCGCCCGGGCGTCGTTTCCCCGTCGAGATCGTCCGCGGCCTCGGCATCGTCGATGTCCTCGACGTCCTCGACAGCGACGTCCTCGACAGCGGCATCCTCGGCGCCGTCATCCGCGGCCACCTCGGCCGCGGCCTCAGACTCCTGTCGGGCTTGAGTCTGTTCGGCTTTGGCCTGCTGCACCCTGAGCACATTGGCCCGGGCACGGGCAGCAGCCGCTTCGGCCTCGGCGGCAGCGGCCAGCGCCTCCGCCTCCTCGGCGGACAAATCCGCGACGTCCGCCTGATCGGCGTCCGGCGACGACGCTTGCCCACGCTTCCGGGTCGGCATCATGACCTCCTGCGCCAAACGAGAATGGCGTTATCAAATTCGACTATTCACTCGACGATACCGCATCGCCGATTCGCCCAGAAACAACGCTTTTCCTGCGGAAACGATATTTCCGTGCTGTGCGTCCGCTCAGCGGGCGAGATCCTGAAGGCGATCCTTCATCACCTTGCCCGTGGCATTCAAGGGCAGCTCATCCAGAAACTCTACGTACCGCGGCACCTTATACCCGGCCATCCGGTCCCGGCTCCAGGCGATCAGATCGGTCTCGGCGAAGCCGTCACCGTCGCCTGCCCCCGTCGCTTCGCTCGCTCCGGTGCCCAACACCACGAAGGCCTTGCCCACCTGGCCCATCCGCTCGTCGGGCACGCCGATGACCGCGACCTGGCGCACTGCCGGGTGCTCGAGCAGGAAGCCCTCGATCTCGGCCGGATAGGCGTTGAAGCCGCCCACGATGAACATGTCCTTCTTGCGGCCGACGATCTTGAGCCGTCCGGCCTCATCGAAGGCGCCCAGATCCCCGGTGTGCAGCCACCCGTCGGCGTCGATGGTCTCCGCGGTGGCCACCGGATCATCCAGGTAGCCCTGCATCACGGTGTATCCGCGCACCAGCACCTCTTCGTCCTCGGCGATACGCACCTCGACACCGTCGCAGGGCTTGCCCGCCGTGGTCGCGATGTCCTCGAACGAGTCGCCGGGACGCGACAGGGTGACCGTGCCGGCCTCGGTCAACCCGTAGCCGGTCGCCAGGGTCTGGAACGGCAGTTCCTCGTGCACCCGGCGGATGAGCTCCACCGGGATGTCGGCGGCTCCGGTGACCCCGGCGCGCAGGGTCGCCAGCCGATGCTTGTCGGGCACCGCCAGCAGTGAGTGATACAGCGTCGGCGCGCCCGGCAGCATGGTGATCCGTTCGGTCTCGATGAGGTCCACGACGGCCGGAACGTCGAACACCGGAACCGGCAGGATGGTGGCGCCGCGGATCAGCGAGGAGATGCAGCCGGCCTTGTAGCCGAAGGTGTGGAAGAACGGGTTGACGATCAGGTAGCGGTCGCCCTCGCGCAGGTCGGCCAGATCGCACCACTCGGTGTAGAGCCGCAGCGTCTGTTCGTGATTCATCATCACGCCCTTGGCCCGGCCGGTGGTGCCGGAGGTGTAGATGATGTCGGCGATATCGGTGCCCAGCAGGCCCTGCGCCTCGTAGGGCTGCCCGCTCTCCAGGAAGTCCGAGGTGATCTCGATCGCCGGGACGCCCTCGGGGACGCTGAAATCCTGTCCCAGGAAGCCGTTTTGGACCAGGACCGCCTTGGCGCCGCTACGGGTGATGATGTCGGCGGCCTCTTCGGCCTTGAACCGGGTGTTCACCGGGACCACCACTGCGCCGGCGGTGACGGCGCCGAACGCGGCGATCAGCCAGGCCGCGGAGTTGGGCGCCCAGATCGCGACCCGGTCGCCCTTGGTGACGCCGAACTCGGCGAAGGCACCGGCAGCGCGCCGAACCCGCTGCGCCAGTTCGACATAGCTGAGTCGCAACGATCCGTCGACGACCGCTTCGGAATCACCGAAGCGGTCGCCGACGCTCAAGACCATCTCAGGGATGGTCTGCCACTTCTGCGTGTAAGTCACTCGCGAGAGCTACGTGGTGATGAGGCGTCCGAGGTTGCCGCCCATGATCTTTGCCTGGTCCTCGATGGAGAGGTGCTCCAGAGCCGTCACGTAGTGCGTCGGCTCCGCCAGGCCCTCCGGGTGCGGCCAGTCCGAGCCGTACAGCACCTGGTCGACACCGATCAGGTTGATCAGGTCATCGATGCCCTCTTCGTAGAACGGGCTGACGTAGATCCGGTTCTTGATCTCTTCCATCGGGTTTCCGAGGAACGCCTCGGGTGCCTTCTTGTACACCTCGGCCATCGAATCGAGCAGCGGGAACATCCACTTGGAGCCGGCCTCGACGATGCCGACCTTCAGCTTCGGGTGCCGGAACAGCGCGCCGTGGATGACCCAGGAGGCCACCGCATCCTGAATCGGACGCCATTCGTTGAGGATGGACATCGCGTTGGTCTGGAACGGCAGCATCTCCTGCGCGCCGCCATCCCATTCGGAGGTGTAGCGCGAGTAGCCGCTGTCCGAGGAGTGCATGCCGACGAAGATGTCGTGGTGCACGCAGCGCTCCCAGAAGGGATCGAACTCCGGCAGCGCGAACGAGCGCGGACCGCGGAAACCGGGGACCGGTGCCGGACGGATCAGGATGGCCCGTGCGCCGCGCTTGACGGCCCACTCCAGTTCCTCGATCGCCTTGTCCAGGATGGGCAGGGTGATCACCGGCGTGGTGAAGATGCGGCCCTGGTAGTTGAAGCCCCACACCTCGTGCAGCCACTCGTTGAGCGCATGGACGATGACGTGGATGGCGACCGGATCATCGGCCAGACGTTCTTCGATGAGGCTGGCCAGCGTCGGGAACATCAGCGAGCGGTCCAGGCCGAGCTCGTCCATCACCTTGATGCGCGGCTCGGGCTCGAAGAACGCCGGGATGGCCTTCATCGGCTCGCCGAACAGTTCGCGCTTGCTCTTGCCGTCCGGGTTACCGAACTTGAAGTACTCCTCCCAGGCGCCAGGCTTGGCGACGACGGAGAAGGTGGGGTTCGGGATGTAGTTGCTGATCTGGCCCTTGAGCGCAATCTTGGTGCGGCCGTTGATCTCCACGTACTGGACGACGTCCTTGTACTCCTTGGGGAGGTACTTGGTCATCGCCTCCGGAGGCTCGTAGAGGTGGTTGTCCGCATCGAACAGCGGAAACGGTATGTCGACCCGATGCGACAGTTGACCCATGAGATGCTCCTTTTCGGTTCGTGAGAATCATATTCTCATGATGTGGATGCCGCAATGCCCCGGGGGGCGGCGTCGGCGATTTCCTGGCGGACCCGGAACTTCTGCACCTTGCCGCTCGCGGTCCGCGGAAAGTCCTGGCCATCGGGCACCGCGAGCAGTTCCTCGGGCCATTTCTGCCGGGCCACGCCGGCCTGCTCGAAGTGCGCGCGCACCTGCTCTTGCGTCGGCATCACCGCACCGGGCCGGATCCGCAGCACGGCCGCGACGTGCTCCCCCAGCCGCGCATCCGGGGCGGCCACCACGACGGCCTCGAGGACGGCGGGCATGCTCAACAGCACTTCCTCGACCTCCAGGGCGCTGATGTTCTCGCCGCCCCGGATGATCAGGTCGGCCGTGCGGTCGGTGATGGTGAGGTATCCGTCCGCGTCGAGGACGCCGATATCCCCGGTGCGGTACCAGCCGTCGTCATCGAAGGATTTCGCGGTCAGCGCCTCATCGGTGTAGCCCAGGCACAGGTCGGGGCCCCGGCTGAAGATCTCGCCGTCGGGCCCGAGCCGGATCTCCACACCGGGACGGACATTGCCGTCGGTGAACAGCCGTTTGTCTTCCGGCGCGCCGGCGCCCGAACCGGTGATCGAGGGATGTTCGGTGCTGCCGTACGAGCGGAAGACGAAAAGTCCGAGGTCGGCGAGGCGCCGGGTGACCGCCGAGGGGACCGTCGACCCGCCCAGGCCCACGGTGGAGAACCGGGCCAAGTGGGCGTCGGTGAAACCCGGATGGTCCATCAGGCTGGTGACGAAATAGGGCGGTCCGCCGCCGATCGACAGTCCGTCGTGCTCGATGATCTCCAGCACCCGGCCCGGGTCCCACACATCGCACAGATCGATGGGCGCACCTTCCAGCACCGGGATCAGGAAGGCGCCGAGCATGCCGATGAAGTGACCGACCGGAGTGGCAGTGAGCTGGCGCCCGCGGTTGGGCGGGTAGTTGTCCAGCAGCTGGCGCGTCTCGCAGTTCAGCGTCTGATGGCTGTGGATGACGCCCTTGGGTTCACGGGTGGTGCCCGAGGTGAACGCGATGAGCGCCGGAGCGGCCGGATCGGCGTCGACGGTCCCGGTCATCGGTTCGGCGGCCAGCAGCCGGTCGAAGGCCAGCTCACCGTCTGCGCCGACCAGCCCGACGATCGGCACCTCCGCGCACAGGTCGGCGTGGAAGGTCATCCGGCCGAACTCGGAGGTGCTGAGGAAGACCTTCGGCCGTGCGGTCGCGATGATGTGCCCGAGCTCCTTGCGGCCGTAGAAATGCACGATCGGGACCGTCACGGCACCGAGGAACGCCGAGGCCCAGAACGCGACGGCGGCCTCCATCCAGTTCGGCAGCTGCAGGGCGACCACGTCGCCCGCTCCCACACCGCGGTCGCGCAGGCCGGCCGCCAGCCGTCGGGCGCTGCGCTCGACGTCGGCGAAGGTTCCGCTGAAGGGCCGGGTGGCGGAGTGCACGACAAAACTGGCGTCGGGACTGGCCTGCAGTCCGTCGGCCAACAGCTGGCCGAGCGTTTCCGGTGTCCACCACCCCTGCTCCACGTACCGTTTACTCAGCTCAGCAGGGATATTTCGGATCGAAATGACAGCACCTCCGCAACGCCGGGCAGATGTTGGTGATGCTATTCTCACCAGCCGAGAATGCCAATACCGCAATTGGAGAACGTTTGATGGTCGACCTCGAACTGGACGGCGAACTGGCGGTCATCACCATCGACCGCCCGCATGCCCGCAATGCCATCTCGCTGGACACGATGGACGAATTGAACAAGGCCCTCGACGGTGCGGCCGGTGCGTCCGCGCTGGCGATCACCGGGGCCGGCGACCGGGCCTTCGTCTCCGGCGGAGACCTCAAGGAACTGGCTCTGCTGCGCACCGAACTGGAGGCGTCGTCGATGGCCTGGCGGATGCGCGCGATCTGCGATCGGATCGCGGGCTTTCCCGGTCCGGTGATCGCCGCACTGAACGGGCATGCCCTGGGCGGTGGAGCCGAGGTCGCAGTCGCCGCCGACATCCGGATCGCCGCGGACGACATCAAGATCGGCTTCAACCAGATCTCGCTGGCGATCATGCCGGCCTGGGGCGGCGCCGAGCGGCTGGGCGTTCTGGTGGGGCGCAGCCAGGCGCTGCTGTTGGCGGGCACCGGGCGGATCCTGGATGCCGCTTCCGCCGAGCGGGTCGGGCTGATCGATCAGGTGGTGCCACGCGCCGACTTCGACACCGTCTGGCGCGAAACGGCGCAGCTGCTGGCCCGCCGCCCGGCCGGCGAGATCAAACGGGTCATCAAGGGCGCGACCACCACCGAGGCCGTCGCGGCCTTCGCCGGGCTGTGGGTGTCCCAGGAACACTGGGATGCCGCCGACAAGGTGATGAACCGGGCGAAATAACCGCTACCCGGTGGTCGCTGGGCGGGGCTCAGCCGCCGAGTTCGCGGACCGGGTCGCTGCCGTCCCAGTCCTGGCCGGCCTGACGCACGAAGGCCGCCATCCCGGCCGAGGCGTCGGTGAGTTCCATGATCTCGATGATGGCCGCCGGCACCCCGCCGGGTTCGGCGTAGGCGAAGCGCACTCCCCCGTCCTCGCCACCGGACCACACCACCGGCCAGCCCGCCGCCGCGACGGCGGCCATGGTGGCGTCGAAGTTCTCTGTCCAGTACGCGAGTTGGTGAAAGCCAGGCCCCGAACGGAGAAACTCCCCGAAGATGCTCGGCGTCTCGTCGGTCTGCTGGATGAGCTCGATCTGCAGTTCACCGCTGTTGGCCAGCGCGAGGGACAGGGTCACCTCGCACGGCTCACCGCGGTAGGTCACCCGCTGGGCCAATCCCCGCATGACGAACCACGGGCCGACGCCGAGTTTCACCCAGTCGGCGAGCGCCGAGTCCAGATCGTCGACCACATAACCGATCTGGCGTACCGGGCCCGGCAGAACACGTTGACTGTCCACGCCACGACACTAGCCCTGCGCCTCTTGAAGCAGAGTAGCCGATCGGCTACTCTGAGGATCCTGGATAGCCGAACGGCTAGCAACCAGGTGATGGGCAGGTGTCGATGAATACCCGGGGTCAACGAATTCTGCTGTGGACGGCGCCGCCGGCCATGGTCCTGTTCGCATTTGCCTTTTTGCTGTTCCCGATCTTCTCGCCGCCGCTGTCACCGACCATGACGCCCGAGGAGGTCGCGGCGTTCTTCCGCGACCACAACACCGGGATCCTCGGCGTGGTCATCCTCTGCAATCTGATCGCCGGCTCCCTGGTGCCGCTCTTCGCGGTGATCGCGGTGCAGATATCGCGCACCGCCACGTCCAGCAGTGTCTTCACCTATGCCTACATCATCTGCGTCGGAGTAGGCACCACGGCATTCATCCTGGCCGACTACTGCTGGGGGGTGGCGGCTTTCAGGCCCGACCGCGACCCGCAGTTGATCAGCCTGCTCAACGACATGGCGTGGTTCTTCTTCATCGCACCGGTCGGCACCATCGTGGTGCAGAACCTCTGCTTCGCGGCGAGCGTCTATCTCGACGAGAAGCCGCAGCCCGTCTTTCCGCGCTGGGTGGCACATTTCAACGTCGCGACCGCCGCGCTCCTGATTCCCGGCGCGTTCTCGGTCCTGTTCACCTCGGGTCCCCTCGCCTGGGACGGGTCGGTGTCCTTCACGCTGCGGATCGCGGTTCTGGCGGCCTATCTGGTGGTGATGTTCCCGGTGCTGCTGCGCGTCGTGAATCGTCAAGGGAGCGAACAGGACCAGGAGGTGCTGGTGTGAGCGATGTTGCTACGGCACCGCCTGCGGCCGCGCCCTCGCCACCGAGACGCCGGAACCGCAAGCTCGATCAGTGGATCGCCTTCTGCATCGTGCCGTTCTTCTTCACCCTGTTCGGCATCGTGTTCGTCCCGCTGAGCTGGATGATGCCGCCACGATCTCCGAGCAGCTCCTCGTCGCAGATCGTCGAGTTCATGCAGTCCCACAACCTGCTGATCGCCTGCGCGATCCTGACCGCATCCTTCGGCCTGGCGCCACTATCCAACGCGGTGTACCTGATCCAGATCAAGCGCATGTCGGTGAGCCCGGTGTTCCGGTACTCCCTGATGGTCGGCGCCATGTCCGGTGCCATCGTCGGCATGCTGTTCCCGATGTTCTGCTTCGGCCTGGGGTCGTTCCGGGCCGGCTACGACCCGGCGGTACTGGCCATGCTCTACGATTTCGGCTACCTCGCCTATATCGGGTCGCTGGGGTGTTTCTGCGTGATGTGGATGGCGTTCGGGCTGGCCATCATCCTGGACAAGAACAACGTGCTGCCGAAATGGCTTGGCTACTACACCGTCTGGCAGTACGTCACCGAGCTGATGGCGGCCCCGGTCTGGATCTCCACATCGGGACCGTTCGCGTGGAACGGGTTGATGACGTTCTGGTTCGCCATGGTGATCTACGTGCCGTGGCAGATCATCGTCTACGTCTGCATCTACCGGTCCATCAAGAATCAGCCCGACCACGAACTCGAGAACGCATGACCGAGGTCGTGCACGGCCCGGCCGAACGCGTCGGCAACAGGCAACGAGACACCGGACGGCACAACCACATTCCCGGCGAATCGAGCATGTGGTTCTTCGTCATCGGCGACCTCATCATCTTCGGTGCGTACTTCGTCGCCTATGTGTACTACCGCGGGCAGCAACCGGAGCTGTTCCTCGAAAGCCAGGCACGGCTGAACCTGGACATCGGCGTGGCCAACACCGTCGTGCTGCTCACCAGTTCGCTGTTCGTCGCGCTGGGCACCTCGGCCGCGCGGTGCGGCAAGACCGCCGATGGTGTGCGGCTCTTCGGAATTGCGCTCGGCCTCGGCGCGGCATTCCCCGTCCTGAAACTCTTCGAATACGTTCCCGAGATCGTCGCGGGCGTCACTCCCGGTACGAATCTGTTCTTCATGTACTACTTCGTCATGACGGGACTGCACCTGTGCCACGTCATGCTCGGCCTGGTGATCCTGTCCTTCGTCCTCCGGAATCTGAGAGGGCGTGCGGCACCGAAGATCTCGTTCGTCGAGACCGCGGCCACCTATTGGCACATGGTCGATGTGCTGTGGCTCGTCCTGTTCGCCCTGCTCTACGTGATGAGGTGACCGATGACGTCGTATCTGCGGAACCCGCTGACCATCGCATGGGCACTGCTCACCGCGGTCACCCTGGTGTCCTGGCTGACGGCCCGCGACACCGGCTCCGCGCACGTCCTCAACGCAGCGGTGACGGTGGTGGTGCTGGTCATCGCCGCGGTGAAATCGCAGTTGGTGATCTGGTATTTCATGGAGGTCCGGCACGCACCCCGGTGGCTGAAGGCGGCCACCAGCGGTTGGGTGATCACCCTCTTCGCACTGCTACTGGGGCTGTACTTCGCCGGGGTGTGACGCTAGTCGTCGGGGCCGGACAACAACTTCCCGGCGGCTGCCTCGAAACCACTGCCCGCGAGGTCGCCGAAGATCTGCTCCAGGGGCAGCGCCTCGCCCTCGAGTTCGCGCAGCCAGCGCTCCACGAACTCCAGCGTCTCGGCATGCCCGGCCGACATCCCCAGCGCCTGTTCCATCACCAGCGCCCAGGACAGGCTGGTGCCGATGACGGCCCAGACCACCGGCGGGACATCGCCGGGGTCCACTCCGTAGCGCTCCAGCGCGGCGGACATGGCCACCCGCTGGTCCTCGCGGAAACGCTCGGCGTAGTAGCTGATCTCCGCGCGCAGTTCCTTGCGATGGTTGGCCAGCCCCATGAATTCCATGGTCAGCCGAGTGGACTCCTGATCGGTGCTGAACAGCCAGATGGCCCGCAGTGGCTGCGCCGATTTCAGTGCGGCCTCCAGCACCACCAGTCCCTGCTCGGCGCGGCGACGGAACACCGCCAGGAACAGATCGTCCATGGTCCGGAAGTAGTAATGCACCAACTGGGGTTTGAGGCCGGCCCGCTCGGCAACCCGCCGCGAGGTGACCGCGGCGTAGCTCTCGTCGATCATCAGCGCCTGCGCTGCGTCGAGCAGCACCCCTCGGTTCTTGGCATCCGGCGCCCCGATCCTGCGCGCTGTGGACATCACACTCCACCTTCAGCTCGACACTTCTCCGGTACGTCCGCTCGGCCGCCCACCGGATCGTATCGACTCGCCGGTTGTGACCTTGACCACGACTCTATCCACATGCTAAGCAGGTGCACAGCACTTTCAACGGCATTGCTTCCGCCGGATTTTTCATCTGCCGCAAGACAACGCCGAAACACCACCCCCACCCACAGCCCGGGAGATCGACCTACATGAGTGAATACGCGACGCTGGACTTCCTCACCGACCAGTCGCTGGTTCCGAACCCGTATCCGTACTTCGACTACCTGCGCGAACAGAACCCGGTACTGCAGGTGCCGCCGTGGGGTTGTTACGCCGTCACCGGGTACGAGGAAGCCGTCGCGGTCTACAAGAACACGGATGCCTTCTCCAATGCGGTCGCGCTGGGCGGACCGTTCCCGCCGCTGCCGTTCACGCCCGAGGGCGATGACATCTCCGAGCAGCTCGAGGCGCACCGCCATTTGCTGCCGATGTTCGAGCACATGGTCACCATGGACCCGCCCGATCACACCAAGGCCCGTTCGCTGCTCAACCGGCTGCTCACGCCGCGGCGTTTGAAGGAGAACGAGGACTTCATGTGGAAGCTGGCCGATGTCCAGCTCGATGAGTTCCTCGACAACGGCCGGTGCGAGTTCCTGGCCGAATACGCAAAGCCGTTCTCGCTGTTGGTGATCGCCGACCTGCTCGGTGTCCCCGAGGAGGACCACAAGCAGTTCCGCACGGTGCTCGGTGCCGACCGCCCCGGCGCCCGGGTGGGTTCCCTGGAACAGGAGACCGTCGCGGAGAACCCGCTGCAGTTCCTGGACGACAAGTTCATCGCCTACCTCGAGGATCGCCGGGCCACCCCGCGCGAGGACGTCCTGACCTCCCTCGCGACCGCGCTCTACCCCGATGGCTCGGTACCTCCGGTCATCGAGCCGGTGCGCTCGGCGACCTTCCTCTTCGCCGCGGGCCAGGAGACCACCACCAAGCTGCTCAGCGCCGCGATGCGGGTGCTGGCCGAGAATCCCGAAGTACAGCAGCAGCTGCGCAATGACCGCAGTCTGATCCCGACGTTCATCGAGGAATCGCTGCGCCTGGAGAGTCCGGTGAAGTGCGATTTCCGGTTGGCGCGCAAGACAACCGAAGTCGGTGGTGTGGTGATCAAGGCGGGCGCCCCGGTGATGGTGCTCCCCGGCGCGGTCAACCGCGACCCGAAGCGCTTCGAGAATCCGCACGAGTTGCGACTGGACCGCAAGAACGTGCGCGAGCACATGGCCTTCGGTCGCGGCGTGCACTCCTGCCCGGGCGGACCGCTGGCCCGGGTCGAAGGCCGCGTCTCGATCGAGCGCCTGCTGGACCGGATGGGCGATATCACCGTCGACCCCGAGAAGCATGGTCCCGTCGGGGATCAGAACTTCAACTACGAGCCGACCTTCGTGCTGCGCGGCCTCACCGAACTCAACATCAACTACACGCCACTGCGGTAGGTCCCCTCAAGACTTCGGCGCGTTCCCGTACCCACGGGAACGCGCCGAAGTCGTTTCTGGCGGGTGAGGTCAGCCGGCGGGCTTCATGTAGAACGGCATCTCGATGACCGGCCACTGGTTGCGCCCGCAGGAGCCGCTCGGCCCGATCGTCTTGTCGAATCCGGTGTACTCCTTGGCATCCCCATCGACGTGGCCGTTGGCGCCCACCGGATAGAACTTGTAGGTCTGGAACCCTTCCACCGGCACACCGTCGGCGCAGAACCGCCAGTTGGGCACCTTACGTTTGACGTACCAGAGTCCGTTCGTGGTGTAGATCGGGGCGCTCCAGCCGGCGTCGCTGTTCACCGTGCCGGTGCAGTCCGACGGGGAGACACACTGCGTCGAGATGGTCCAGGTGCTGCGCGTGGACGGCTGATCTTCGTAACGCTGGTTCAACTGCGCCCAGTCCCCGTTGGACGACGTGAGGAACGTTCCGTTGATCCCCCACTGCTGTTCGGGACCCAGCGGGTCGGCACTGACCGGCGATGCCCCTCCGAGCGCGATGAACGTCGCGGAGGCAATGACCGCGCAGACCTTACTGGCCGACATTGAACCGCTCCTCTACTGCGATAGTGGCATTCTCTGTTTCGGAGAATAACAGCGACAGACACCCCGACCGCGGGTATCGATCAGATCGGGACGGCTCGGCGGTCACCGTCCAGCCAAGCTGAGATCCCTTGTTGGAGCAATCTTCTCCAGAAAGAAGAATTTCGTTTCCAAGTGTGCGAGAGTAAGAAATGTGCGCGTGACAGTATGGGCGACCAGTGCGCTGATCGCCGCCGGAGTGCTGGTGACTCCGCAGGCCAATGCCCCGCAGGCGATTGCGGAACCGCAAACCTGCAACGACGCTTTTTGCACTCCCGGGATCAACCCGAACGCCATCCTCGGCAACACGTGCACCAACACGACGTACTTCGTGTTCGGTGTCGACGCCCGAAACGGCTGGGGCCGACTGGTGTTCTGCGGTTCGCCGCGGCGCTATGAGCCGCGTTGGTTCCGCTCGCCACCGATGATGGGCATCCGTGACGAGAACAGCCTCTGCATCAACGAGAACAACGCCGTGGCCCAGGCGCCCGATGGCCTGTTCCTGAGCTGCGTGGCGATGAACGGCGACACGCGCTGGCGGCGCGGGGATTCCTGACACCGCGCTACCAGCTCCGCAGCGAGCACAGCGCGCCCTTGGGCCCGCTGTCGGTCTTGAGCACCACACCGTCTACGGCCAATGTGCAGTAGATCGTCGGGGGCGTCAGATTCGGGGACTCGCCGCTCTGGGCGGTGACCATCGCCCACATGTCCGGATCGGCCAGCATCGCATCGAATACCCACGGGTGCTCGGGTGCGACCTCGACCTGCGCACGGGGGCTGAACTGATACGGATTGTGACTGTAGTCCGACCAGGTCGGCGGATCGGCCTCGCGGTAGTAGATGTCCACGTAGAACGGGGAATCCGCGGTCACGATGTACTGCACGTGCCGCAACGGTGGCGGCGGCGGAGGAGGCGGTTCGGCCGCCGCCGGCGCGGCGGTGACGACGGCACCGCACAACATCGTCAGCGCGCCCCAGAGCGGCAATTCACGACGCATCGTCACATCCTCGTCAGGTTGAACGGATAGGTCAGCGACCCACCGGGTGCGCCATCGCAACCGGCGGCGAAGCTGGAGACCATCTGGCCCGCCAAAGTCGTTGCATCCCAGGAATACACATCGTGGGTGGGTACCGTCGGGCCGTAATAGATGTTGCCGCAGCGCAGACCGAACGGATCGTCGATGGTCATCGTCCACCGACCGTCCACCATGGTGGCGTTGGCGTGCGTGTACTCCGCCTTGGCTACCGGCTGCGGGATGGTGAGGATGTTGATGCAGTCGGGGATGACGGTGCGATCTTCTTCCTCACACGGTGTCAGCGCCGACCAGATCCAGGTGTGGAAGTCGCGCCGGTCCGGGATGTTGACCCCGTAGTTGCCCAGATACATCGTCGCGGCTGCGGGCGGTGCTACTCCGACGGCCACCGCCGCCCCCACTGCGCCGAGCACGGCGCCTGCTTTCAACGCTTTCATCGAACGCCTCCTGCCCCTCATGTCGGCATCAGGTCCTGCCACGACGACGCGGTGTTCACCAGATCGGTCTGTCGGTACAGGTGGCCATCGGCGCCCATGTACTCGCCGGTGCGCGGGTTGTACTTGGCGACCGCCATCGAGGGAGCCTGTGCGCCTGCACCTTCGAAGGCACTCGGCGCAGCGGCCGGCGCGGGAACATCAGGTGGCGGCGGCTGTGCTCCGCCCTCGGGCACCTTGACGTAGGTGTCCGGGAATTGCGGAACCTGGGTGGCCTGCGGCAGGTCACCGGGGGCCAGCGGTACGGCGCTGTAATCCGGTTCCGGAGGCGGCAATTGACCGACCACCGGCGGCTCGGTGTAGAGCGGTCGGCCCGGCAGCATCGGCCCGGGCGCCATTCCCGGGAAACTGGCGGGCGGCTCCGGCGCCGGCGGCGGACCGGGCGGTGGCACGTTCACCCCCGGCGGTAGCGGAGTGCCCTGCAGCGGACCGTAGATGTTCTCGTCCGGCAGCACGCGGGTGTCCGGAGGAACGCCCTGCGCTATGAGGTTGGGATCGATCGGGTACGGCCCCAGCGCATGCTGGCGCTGCGCCAGCGGCACGAAACCGCGCGGATCGTTGCACAATTCGACGGTGGGTGCCCGCTTGCCGGGATGACCCTGGCAGGGATAGTTCCGTGCACCACGCACCGCGATCGGCGAGTCCTGGGGCAGCTTGCAGTAGATGTTGTCCGGGGTGTCGATGGTGGTGGTGTCGGACGGAGAACGCCAGGCCGAGGGCGGCAGGAACCCGACGGTGCAGGACGGCGGATCGCCGAGCCCGAGCGAGAACTCACCGTTGGGCAGACCGGTGGGATTGTTGGTCGGCGCGTAGGTCTGGATCTGGGAGACGTACGGCGGCAACAACACCAACAGCTGCTCAAGCGAGGAGTTGTAGGTGACACCGATCTGCCCGATGGTGGTCAGGTTGGCCAGCAGCACCGGCAGCGTCGGCTTGAGATCGTTGAGCAGCATCGAGGTCTCACTGGCGAATCCGGGACCGTTCTGCAGGATCGACCGGACGTGGACATCGTTGTCCGCCAACTGATCCGTGATACCGGCCAGGCCGGCCGCCCAGGTCCGGGTCTGCTCGGTGGTCTGCGCCTGTGCTTCCAGGAACGGTCCGGAGTCGTCGACCAGGGAGCGGAACTGATCGGAAACGCCGTTGAAGTCCTTGGTGATCGTCTCGGCGGAGTCCAGCAACGAGCCGAATGCGTAGCCCGTGCCGTTGAACGCTTCGTAGGTCGAGTCGAGCAGCTGACTCAATTTGTCCTGGGGAATGGTGTCCATCAACGCGCTGACCTGATCGAGCATCGGCCCGACCTTCTGCGGCACGGAGGTGTTGTCCTGGGTGATCACCGAACCGTTCTTCAGGAACGGCCCGGAATCGGTGCGGGGCAACAGCTCGACGAACTGCTCACCGACGGCCGACATGCTGCGGACCTCGGCTTTGAGGTCCGCCGGGATCTCCGGCGAGGTCTCCAGCGACAGCGTGGCTTGCGCTCCCCTGTCTGTCAGCTCCACAGAGGTGACCTTGCCGATCTCCGAGCCGCGGTAGGTGACGTTGCTGAAGCGGTACAGGCCTCCGGTGGCAGGCAGCTCCACCTTGACGGTGATGCGCCCCAATCCCAGCAGGGTGGGTACCTGCATGTAGGAGAAGACCATCACCGAGACGCCGATCACCGACGCGATGGTGAACAGAATCAGTTGGATTCGAACGAACCGGGTCAACATCAGCGGCCTCCAGCGGACGGCGCGACAGGTGGATTACCTTGCGGTCCATACGGTCCCGCAAAGATGGGTGCCGCACCGCCGGCCATCGGCGTGGCGACCTGCAACGGCCCACCCACCGTGCTCACCGGCGGGGTGAACGGCAGCACCGGCCCCGTCGGCAAAGGAGGTGGTGGTGGCGCGGCCGGCGGCTCACCCGGATTGATGACCTCCGGCGGCGGCGGCTCGACACCCGTCTTGAGCGGATCGTAGGTGTAGTTCAGATACGGCGGATCCCCCGGCGCGGGAACGAGTTGAAGCCCGGACTCACCCCAGCGTGTACCCAGGAACAGGCTGCGCTTGAGTCGCGGCACGGTGAGGTCGATGGTCGCGAACAGGTTGTAGTAGTCGCCACGGATGGCGCGGTCGATGAAGCTCTGGGTGAACGGAAAGTGCACCGCGTACTCCAGGACATCGGGGAGCTGCTTGCCCACATCGGCGAGCGCCTTGATCGCAGGTTCCAGATTCTTCAGGTTCCGCACCAGATCGGCCTGCGATTCGTTGGCGAGCCGACTGGCCGTCGTACCGAAGGTGCCGAGCTTCTGCAGCGCCGTCACCAATTGGGGACGTTCCTTGATCAGCACGTCCATCGCGGGCGGGATCTTGTCCAGTGCCCGGCTGATGACATCCCGCTGGCCGGCGAAGGTGGAGGACAGTCTGTTCAGCGACTCGATGGAGGCAACGATGTTGCCGCGCTGCCCGTCCAGCACACCGACGAAGGTGTCCAACCGGGTGATCAGGTCCCGTATCTCGGTCTCGCGCCCGCTGACGGCGGTGCTGAAGTTGTGGATCACGTCGCCGATCTGGCCCAGCCCGCCACCGTTGACGACCGCCGCCAGCGAGGCCAGCGTCTGCTCGGTCGACGGGTAGGTCGACGAATCAGCCAGCGCCACCGTCGACCCCGGGGGCAGTTTGCCCTCGGGCGACTCGCCGATGGGCGGATTGAGTGCCACGTGCATGGACCCGAGCAGGCTGGTCTGGCCCACGCTGGCCACAGCGTTGGCCGGTATGACCACGTCGGGTTTCACCGATACCTCGATGATGGCGTGCCAGTCCTTGACCGACAGGCTGCGAACGCTGCCGACCACGACGTCGTCGAGCATCACCGGCGAATTCGGTTCCAGGGTGGCCACATTGGCGATCTCTACCTGGTAGACGTGCGCGTCCGACCCTCTGCCGACGGCACCGGGCAGCGGCAGCGAGTTCACACCCTGGAAGGCACACCCGGAGCTGGTGATCGCCACACACACTCCGACGGCCACGATCGATCGTCTGCCTCTCATGCTGGGGGCATTCCTTCCGCTGGCAGCAACGGTGCATCCGCTGCCGCTGGTGGCGGGGGCGCATCGGGTGCGGGGCCGGGAAGCGTCCCTGCCGGATTGAGCATGTCGCGCAATGACGACGGCACATTGGGCGGCAGCACCGAGACCGGTGGAGCACCGGGCAGCATCTGCTGTGCTCCCGGCGGCGGGGTCCCCGGCGGCCGGCCGGTGAAGGGCGGCGGTGGCGGTGGTCCGCCGTTGTACGCCGACAGCGTCGGCGGCAGATCGGGCGCTTCCGGCGATCCGCCGGCCCCGCCGGGCATCAGACCGGGTTCAGAGTAGACGATGTCTTCCGGTGCGGCCGAGGGCATCAGGTACGGCGCGATCGGGAACGGAAGGTGGTTGAAGTTCAGCAACCGCAGGGCCGGGCCCATGTACTGCGAGCACAGTTTCGCGGTCTCCGGTGCCGTGGTGTTCTCGATCGCCCCGATGGCTGAGCAGACAAACGACACTGGGTCGGAGAAGTTGTTCAACACGAACTGGCCGACGGCGCTGCCGGTGGACGGGTTGTAGATGTTGTAGCCGTTCAGGAATGCGTTCGGCGCGATGTGCAGCACGTTCTCCAGGTTGATCTTGTTGTCGACCAGGTTCTGGGTGACGTTGGACAATCGCTGGACCTGCTCGGAGGTCTGGTTGCGGCTGCCCGCCACGAAACGCTGCACCTCGGTGATCGCCACCGAGAGTTCCTTGACCAAGGCATCGATATCGTCCCCGCTGCCGTTGACGACGCTGGTCAAAGTCGCCAGCCGGTCCTGGAACTGCACCACCTGCTGGTCGCTGTTCTTCAACGCGGTGACGAACTTCTGCAGATTGGTGACGATGTCGACGATGTCACCGCTGCCCTCGGCGAGCACCCGGGCCACACCGGACAGTTCGTTGATGGTGTCGTGCAGCTTCGGCCCGTTGCCCTCCAAGGCGTTGGCGGCACTGTCGATGAACCTGGCCACCGAAGTGTCGGACACCCCGCTCTGCGGACCGAGGTCGGTCGCCAGTCGGGTGAGCTGCGTCTTCACCTCGTCCCATTCGACGGGAACTGCGGTGCGCTCCAAGGGGATCACCGCGTCGTCGGGCAATGTCGGACCGCTCGACCGGTAGGCCGGGGCCAGCTGGACATAGCGGGCCGCCACCAGGTTGGGGGCCACGAGCACCGCCTTCGCGTCTGCGGGGACCTCGACGCCGCGGTCGACCTTCAGCGTGAGCCTGGTCTGGGTGCCCTCCGGCTCGATCGACTCGATGGTGCCCACGACAACACCGGACACCCGGACCTCGTCACCCGGGTACACGCCGGTGGCGGTGGTGAACAGCGCCGAGATGGTGCGGGGCCCGAAATACAGCTCACGCGCCAGGAATCCGGCGCCCGCCACCAGAACCGCGACCACGGCTACGGCCAGGATCGTCGAACGTTTGCGGTTCATCAGCGCGAACCTCCGGGAATTCCGTTGTAGGGCAGCGGTAGCTCAGCACGCGGGCCCGCGTTGTCCGGCGGCTGCCCCGCGTTGACCCCGCGCCGGAAGCCGAACGCGTAATCGATAAAGGGCTGCAGGAGCTGCGCCGGTTGCAGGTTGGGCACGAAGGCGTTGTAGAACGGACCGTTCGCCAGCGTCTCGGCCTGGGACAGCATGAACTTCTTGACGTTGGGCAGCGCGCTGGAGATGTTGTCGCGGTTCTTCTCCAGCACCTCGGTGACCGCATTCAGCCGCTCCAGGGTGGGTGCCAACTGTGCCTCGTTGTCGGCGACCAGCCCGGTCAGCTGCTGTGACACCGCCGTGGTGCTGGCCAGTAGGTCGACGATGGCGCCGCGGCGGTCATCGAGGACTCCGAGCAGGTCGTTGGCGTTGAGAATCAACGTGTTCAGTTGCGTGCTGCGCTCCCCGAGGACAACGGACACCTCGCTGGCACTCTTGAGCAGGGTGGCCAGATCCTCGTTGCGACCGTTGATCGACTTCGACAATCTGCTCAGACCGTCGAAGGTGGGTCCCAGTTGCGGGGCCAGCTGGTCGATCGTCGCCGACAGAGTGTCCAGCGACTGGTTGAGCTGGCCCGTGTCGGTGCCGGCCGTATTGCTGGTCAGATCGCTGACGGCGTCCGTGAGGGAATACGGCGAGGAGGTCCGCGATGTCGGGATGACGTCGTTCTGGCTGAGCGTGCCGCTTCCCGCCGACTCCAGGGTCAGCACCCGCTCGCCCAGCAGCGACCCGGTCCGGATGTGGGCGGTGGTCTGCGAACCCACCGGGTACTTGCCCGCGGTGGTGAACTTGACCAGCGCATCACCGTTTTCCAATGAGACATCGGTGACCGAACCGATCTTGATGCCCGACATGGTCACGTCGTTGCCGATGGCAATGCCGCCGGCCTCGGTGAACAGTGCCTGATAGCGCACCGAGGTGGCCCACTGGATCAGCTTCTCGGGCTGCAGACCGACCGAGATGACGAGCACGATCAAGACCACGCCCATGATTCCGGCCTTGATGAGATTGGCTCCGCGGTACTTCAGCATCAGGGCTCCCCGCACCTTCCTGCTTCTTGTTTGAGCATGGGGAACACCGCCGTACGGCCTTGCAGGTCGGTGACGCGAATTGAGAGTCCACAGATGTAGTACATGATCCAGCTGCCGTAGGAGCCCAGCCGCGCGAGCTTCCTGTAGTTGTCAGGCGCCTTCTGCAGACCGGCGTCAAAACCAGCCCGTCCGTCGTAGAGCAGCGGGGCCATCCGATTGAGTTGGTCGACAGTGCCTTTCAGCGGCGGCCGGGCCTCGGTCAGCAGGCTGGCGATCGACGATGTGCCGTTGTCCAGCGCGGTGATCGCCTCGCCGATCGGGTCGCGGTCCTGCGACAGTCCGGTGATCAGCTGTTCGAGCCGGTCGATAGTGGCCGAGAACTTGTCGCCGTCCTTGGCCAGCGTGTCCACCACCGTGTTCAGGTTGGTGATGAGCTCCTGGATGACCTCGTTGTTGTCGGCCAGCGTGTTCGAGAACGACGAGGTCTTGGTCATCAGCGAGCTCAGGGAATCACCCTGGCCCTGCAGGATCTGGATCAGCGATGTCGTCAGCGCATTGACGTCCTGCGGGTTGAGCCCCTGGATCACCGGCCGCAGGCCACCGAGTAACAGGTCGAGATCCAGCGCTCCCGCGGTGCGGTCCTTGGGGATCTGCGAGCCCGCCGGCAGCGGCTGAGTCGATCCGGGTCCGTCGATGAGCTCCAGGTAGCGGTCACCCACCAGATTCAGGTAGCGCACCGCCGCCTTGGTGCCGGTGGTCAGCCCGATCGCGCGGTCGGAGTCGAAGGACACCAGCACCGACCGGTCGGGCTGGAGTGCCACCTCGTTGACAGTGCCCACCCGCACACCGGCGACGCGGACCGAATCACCGGTTTCCAACCGGGACGCGTCGGTGAACACCGCCGAGTAGCCGTTGGTGGAACCACTGCGGTACTGACCGAACGCCATGAACAGGAACGCGGTGAGAAGCACCATCACGGTGGCGAACACCGCGAATTTGATGAGAGTGCTGGTGGCGCGCGTCATCCCGGCTGTCCTACCTGTGTGGTGTTGCGCGGCGGACCGTCCAACGGGCCGAACAACATCTGCTTGAGTCCGTCGGAGTTGAGCAGGATGCCCTGGTTGCCGTACTGCCACGGGTTGGCGTCGGTGTCGGTGACCAGGTACTTCGCCCGGTTACCGAATCCGATGTAGGGCAATCCCATGCAGTTGGGCCCGCCCTTGGCGGCCACCTTGGGCAGGTTCTGCGGGTAGCGGTAGCGCTCGATTCCCAGCGTGAAGGCCACGTTGACCAGCACACCCGGATCGGGCAGCGGTGGTTGATTGTGCACGAACAGCATGCCCTCGAGCGCGCAGTTGAGGCCGGGCGCGTACTCGTTGAGCAGGTCGGTGGTCGGCGCCAGCAGCCGCAGCGTTTCGCTCAGCGCGGGCTGGTTGCCGCCGAGCACCTCGTTACCGATATCGGCCAGCCCGATCATGCTGACCAGGAAGGCGTCGAGGTTCTGCTCCTCGTCGATGATGCTCTGGCTGATCTGTGTCGTATTGTCCAGCGTCCGAAGCAGATCCGGCGCCGCGTCGGCGTAACCACCGGCTACAACGGCGGTGTTCTCGATATCACGCGCCATGTTGGGCAGGCTGGGTTCCAGCTTGGCCAGCAGCGCTTCGAAATCGCTGAGCGTCTGCCCCATCTTCTCGCCACGGCCGCCGAAGGCCGCCGACATGGCTCCCAGCGTCTCGTTCAGCTTGGTCGGATCGATCTTGTCGAGCACGCGGGTGAGCTGCTGGAAGACCGTGTTGATCTCGACCGTGACGTGCTGGCCCTCCAGCACCTGTCCGGCGTACATCCTTGCCGCGGAAGGGTTCTCGGGAGGCAGCAGCTCCACGAATTTCGCGCCGAACACGGTCGACGACGCGATGTCGGCCGTGACGTTGGACGGGATCAGCTTCAGCTGCCCCGGGTTCATCTCCAGCTTCAGCTCGGCTCGTCCATCCGGCAGCGCCTCGATCGCGGCGACCTTGCCCACCTCGACACCGTGCATCTTGACCTTGGCGTCGGGGTTCATCACCAGACCGGCACGGTCCGAGATCAGCGTGACGGGTTCACTCTTGGTGAAGTCTCCGCGAAACAGCGCGACCGACAGCCCGATGATCAGCCCGATCACCACCACCGTGACCAGGCCGGCCACGGCACTCTTGTTGGTTTGCTTCATCGACCGTTGCCCCTAGCCCGACAGGTTGAAGTTGCCGTTGGAGCCGTAGATGGCCAGGGACACCAACAGCGTCACCGACACCACCACGACCAGTGAGGTCCGCACCGCGTTGCCCACCGCCACACCGACTCCGGACGGTCCGCCGGTGGCGAAGAACCCGAAGTAGGTGTGGATGAACAGCACCGCCAGCGCCATCAGAATCGCCTGCAGGAACGACCACAACAGGTCGATCGGGTTGAGGAACGTGTTGAAGTAGTGCGAGTACAGCCCGCCCGACTGACCGAAGAGCACCGTGGTGGTGAATTCACTGGCCAGGAACGACAGCACGACCGCAATCGAGTACAGCGGGGTGATCGCGATCATGCCCGCCACGATCCGGGTGGACACCAGGTATTCGACCGGCCGGATCGCCATGGCCTCCAGCGCGTCGATCTCCTCGTTGATCCGCATCGCGCCCAGCTGCGCGGTCACACCGGCGCCGAAGGTGGCCGCCAGCCCGATCCCGGCGATCACCGGTGCCGCGATGCGCACGTTGATGAACGCGGACAGGAAGCCCGTCAACGCCTCGATACCGATATTGCCCAGACTCGAATATCCCTGCACGGCAAGGGTGCCGCCGGTGGCCAGGGTGAGGAACCCGACGATCACCAACGTGCCGCCGATCATCGCCAGCGCTCCGGCGCCCATCGAGATCTCCGCGATCAGCCGGATGACCTCACGCCGGTAGTGCATCGCGGCCAGCGGAATGCCCTTGACCGCCCGGGCATAGAACAGGGTGTGATCACCGAGTGAGGCCAGCGTGACGACCGGGCGCTTGAAGCTGCGCGCCAGCCGCGGGTAGGTCGACTTCAGTACTGCGACGTTGCCCATGTGATCAGCTGTCCGTCAGCTGGATGCCGATGGCGGTGACCACCACGTTGACCACGAACAGCGCCATGAATGCGTACACCACCGTCTCGTTCACTGCGTTACCGACGGCTTTCGCGCCGCCGCCACTGATCGTCAAACCTCGGTAGCAGGCGATCAATCCGGCGATCAGGCCGAACAGCCCGGCCTTCACACACGAAATGATGACCTCCGGCACACCGGTCAGCAGCGTGATCCCGGCCGCGAACGCGCCGGGGTTGACGTCCTGGACGAACACCGAGAAGAAGTAGCCGCCCAGGATGCCGATGATGACCACCAGGCTGTTGAGCAGGAATGCCACCAGCCCCGAGGCCAGCATGCGGGGCGTCACCAGCCGCTGCACCGGGTTGATGCCCAGCACCTCCATCGCGTCGATCTCCTCGCGGATGGTGCGCGACCCCAGGTCCGCGCACATCGCCGTCGCGCCCGCGCCGGCCACGATCAGCACGGTGACCATCGGGCCCACCTGGGTCACCGCGCCGAATGCCGCACCGGCCCCGGACAGGTCGGCGGCGCCGAGCTCGCGCAGCAGGATGTTCAGCGTGAACGACACCAGCACGGTGAACGGGATCGCCACCAACAGTGTCGGTCCCAGTGCCACCTTGGCCACGAACCAGGCCTGCTCCAGGAACTCGCGCCAGAAGAACGGTCGCTGAAACAGGTACTTGACCGCGTCCGCACTCATCGCGAACAGGCCACCCACGGCCTGCATCGGCCCTGAGGCGTTACGCGCTATCGCGATTCCGGGTGTCCAGCGGTCCGGACCCTTACCTACCATGCCCACCGGGTCCTTCCAAGATCGTGACTGCTGCAACTGCTGTCGGGCCGCCTACGTTGTGCGCCAACGCGACTCGGGCTCCATCCACCTGGTTGAAGGCCTCGCCGCGCAGCTGCTGAAACAGCTCAACGCACTGTGCCACACCGGTGGCACCCGGTGGATGCCCTTTGGACTTCAAACCTCCACTGGGATTCACCGGCAGCGCTCCCCCGACGCTGGTGACTTCCGCCTCGACGAGTTTGTACGCGTCGAAGCGGTCAGCAAAGCCAAGATCTTCATAGCTGATCAACTCGATTCCGGTGAAGAAATCGTGGACTTCGGCGACATCAATATCCTTTGGCGTCATATTTGCCATTCCGAAGGCCTGTTTGGCGGCCCGGACGGTTGCCGGGAAGGTGGTCAGGTCCTCTTTGTGTTGATGCATCACCGAATCCAGCCCCAGGCCGACACCTCGAATCCAGACCGGCCTGTCGGTGAAACGTTCCACCACGTCCTCGGCGGCGATCACCAGTGCGGCGGCACCGTCACTCTGCGGCGCGCAGTCGTAGACGTGGAAAGGGGTGACCACCACCGGTGCCGCCATGGCCTGCTCCAGGGTGATCTCAAACCGTAAGCGGGCCTTGGGGTTCGTGACCCCGTGACGGTGGTTCTTGACCGCGATCATGGCCAGGTGTTCGCGGGTCGCCGGTGACTCGTGCAGGTAGCGGCGCACGTGCAGGGCGAAACCCGCGGGCGCCACCAGGCCCAACGGGTAGTCCCAGGCCTTGTCGCGCGCCATTGCCTCCCACTCCCACAGCATGTCGGCCGAGGTGGTGTCGCGCAGCTTGTCGGCCCCCATCACCAGTGCCACGTCGAAAGCGCCGGAGGCAACCGCGAACAGCGCATTGCGCACGGCGTCGTTACCGGTGGCACAAGAGTTCTCGACACGTGTCACGGGAATGTCGGGCAGCCCCAGAGTGTCGGCGAGGATCCCCGCCGGGAACCCGTCGGCGGTACCCATCGAGCCGTACCACGCTGCCTGGAGGTCGAACTTGTCCAGGCCCTTGTCGATGCTGCGCACACAATCGGTGAACGCCAGTGGCAGCAGATCCTTGAGTCCGAGCGCGAAGTGCTCACCGAAGGTGGTCATTCCCGCGCCGACGATGGCGACGTTTCTCATGACCTCCCCTCGGTGCCGGCAGGGATAGTATCGAATGGTTTACGGTAAAGGTGGCGATATTCGCCATATCCGCACGCGACCGGACAGCATGCGCTCATGCGACTGCCTCGCAGGCTCTGCTGCCGCATGCCGGACCGATGATTCGCTCGCAAGCTTCGCTCATGCGACTGCCTCGTCGGGGGCGAAGGCGTACCCGTAGTCGGGCACCCCGGAGCGCATCGCGACCCGGCGCAGCGCCATCCGTCCGCGATCCCCGATGTCGACGGTGCCCGGTTCCACTCCGGTGACCTTGACCAGCGCCCGCACCCCCACGCCGTCGAGCTCGACGATGACCAGCGAGTAGGGCGTGCGCAGCCCGGGGACCGGGACGTGGACGGTCACCTCGGTGTAGACGGTGCCGGTGCGCGGTAACGGCACCAGCGCATAGTCGGTGGCCAGCGTGCCGTCGCGGGCCACCCGGAAACGGGGCGGGAAGTCGAGCTCGTCGCTGCCCGCGAATGTGCCCGCCTCCCAACGCACCTTGGCCTCGAAGGCCCGTTCGTAGGCGGCCAGCGAGATCGGGATGTCCGCGCCCTTTGCATAGGTGTAGGTCGGCGCGGGCCGTGCGGTCAGCTCACGGCGATGGGTCACCGCGCGTCCGCCGCTGACCGTGATCCCGGACAGGATGGCCTGCTCGACAGCGACCAGCGGTCCGGTCTTGCCCATGTCGGCCATACCGGCGAGGGCGAAGATACTGGCGCTGGCGCCCATGGTCGGCAGTACCGGAGGGTCGGGCAGGCACAGATCGGCGGCGCGGGGATGATCCACCCCCGCCACCGCCGCCGGGGTGTCCAGCCAGGCGGCTTCCAGTGAGGCGATCAGGCCACGCTCGTGCAGGAGTCTCGGGTCGCCATAGTCCTGGACGCCGCCTGCCTCGGTCCGGATGCGCACGGGCAGGCTGCGCGCCACCCGCGCGGCGGTCCGCACCTGCAGACCGTGCTCGGCGGTCACCAGGGCGGCGGCACCGGCAGGGTCCAGGTCGACCCCGATGATCAGCGTGCGCGGGCGGGCCGAACTCACGGCGTCGGCGGTCGCGGGTGCGCCGCCCAACCGCTCGTCGACCTCGAGTTCGGGGTCCAGACCCAACCCGGCCAGCAGGACCGCGGCATTGCTGCTCTCCACCAAGGGCAGGCTGCGGCTGACGAGCACCACCCGCTCGACGGCGCCGCCGGACTCCAGGGCGGCGCGTCCTGCCTCGACGGCGAGGGTGATCGCGTCCTCGTCATCGCCGGGTACCCGGTGCGTGGGGGTACCCCAGCACGGCAGGTAGGTACCGATCGACGAAACGTAGGGCATGGGCTGTGTGGGTACCTCTCGGGACGAACTTAAGTAACGGCGCCTGCGGTTTTGAGCTCGATGATGCGGTCCCAGTCCAGGCCGAGTTCCAGCAGGATCTCGTCGGTCTGTTCGGCGAACCCCGGGGCTCCCCCGGTGCTCGGCGCTGTCACGTCGAACTGCACCGGGTTGGCCACCAATTCGAGCTCTCCGGCCTTCACGATGTACTCGTTGGATCGGATCTGGTCATCGGCGGCGGCCTGCAGGGTGTCCTGCACCGGAGCCCATGGACCGGCGAGGGTGGCGAAACGCTTGCTCCATTCGGGCAGCGTGCGCTTGCGCATCGCCTCGGTGAGGATCTCGTTGGCCGCGGCGGTGTTCGCACCGATCGATTCCGCGGTGGCGAAGCGGGGATCGTCGATCAACTCGTCGAGGTCCATGTGCCGGCACACGTCCGCCCAGAACTTCGTCGGCTGCATCATCACGAAGGAGATGTAGCGGTCGTCGGCGGTCGGGTACAGCCCGACGAGCGGGTTGAGCGGCGAACCCTGCGTTCCGGGCGGGAAGGCTTCCATCCGCTGATCGAGGTGGTTCGTCAGCGCCACGGTGTGGCCCAGGGCCCACAGGCCGCTGCCGAGCAGGGAGACATCCACCACTGACGGTTCACCGGTGCGCTCCCGCTTGAGCAGCGCGGCGGCGATACCGCCGGCCAGGTTCGTCCCGGAGATGGTGTCGCCGTAGGCGGGTCCCGGGGGGCCCACCATGCCCGGCGTGCCGGGCGGCGTGATGGTCGCGGCGGTGCCGGCGCGGCACCAGAATGCCGTCATGTCGTAGCCACCCTTGACCGACTCCTCGCCACGCGGCCCGAGTGCGCTGCCCCTGGCGTAGATGACGTTCGGGTTCACCTTGCGGATGTCCTCGACGTCGATACCGAACTTCTCCCGGTGTCCGGGCAGGAAGCTGGTGAGGAAAACGTCTGCGCGGCTGGCAAGTTCGAGCAGGACCTCTTTGCCTTCGGGCACCGACATGTCCAGACCGATGCTGCGCTTGCCGCGGTTGGCGTGCTCGATGTTCGGGTTCGGATCGCCCTCGACCCGCAGCAGCCCGGTCTGGCGCAGCCCGCGCTGCGGATCGCCGGTCACCGCGTGTTCGACCTTGACGACGTCGGCACCCCATTCGGCGAGCACGGCGCCCGCCGACGGGACGAACCCGTACATCGCGACTTCGAGGACCCGGATTCCGTCCAGTGGCTTACTCATTCAGCAGCCACCGGCACCGCGAAGGTCTTGCCCTCCAGGAACTCTTCGAGTCCGGCCACACCCATCTCGCGTCCGATACCGGATTGCTTGAACCCGCCGAACGGACTGTCCGGGCTGAAGTAGTTGCCGCCGTTGATCGAGAAGGTGCCGGTACGGATACGTCGCGCCACCGCCAGCGCACGCTCCTCGCTGCCGAAGACCGCGCCGGAGAGCCCGTAGATGGAGTTGTTGGCGATCCGCACCGCGTCGTCGTCATCGTCGTAGGCGATGATCGCGAGGACCGGGCCGAACACCTCCTCCTGGGCGATCTCGCTGTCGGGATCGACGTCGGTGAGCAGGGTGGGCGTATAGAAGTAGCCCGGCCCCTTCTTCTCGCCGCCGGTCACCAGGGTGGCCCCGGCCGCGACGGCGCGCTGCACCATGGCGTCGACCTTGTCGCGCTGTTTCTCGCTGATGAGCGGACCCATGTAGGTGGAGGGATCGGTCGGATCCCCGTAGCGCACATGGCCGAAGTTGGTCTTCACCAGTTCGACGATCTCGTCGTGGTGCTTGCGCGGCACAAGCAGTCGTGAGGTCAGCGCGCAACCCTGGCCGGCGTGGGTGACCATGCTGAACGCGGAGAACAGTGCGGCGGTGCCGAAGTCGGCATCGTCGAGAACGATTGCGGCGGACTTGCCGCCGAGTTCGAGGAAGACCTTCTTGAGGGTCGCGCTCGCCGCGGCCATGATCGCCCGGCCCGTCGGCGTGGAGCCGGTGAAGGTCACCATGTCCACGTCCGGATCGGTGGTCAGCACGGCGCCGACCTGTGGGTCGGCCCCGCTGATGACGTTCACGACGCCGGCCGGGATATCGGTGTGATTGGCGATGAGCTCGCCGAGGGCCAGGGTGATCAGCGGGGTGTCCGGCGCGGCCTTGAGGACCACGGTGCATCCGGCGGCCAGCGCGGGCGCCAACTTGGCCAGCGCCAACTGGTTCGGATAGTTGTAGGCGATGATCGCGGCGACAACGCCGCCGGCTTCCTTCTCGATCCAGCGATGGTGCTGCTGTCCACGGCTCTCGACGTGGCCGAGGTCCTCGGTGAGCGGGTAGTCGCGCAACAGGTTCGTGTAGTACTCGACGATCGCGATCGGCTGATCCAGCTGGGCGCCCAGGTTCAGTGCGGCGGTGGCGCCCACCTCCGCGGTGGTCAGGGCGGCGAGCTCGTCGCGGTTGGCCAGCAGAGCGGCGTGGAACTGCTCCAGGCAACGCACCCGAAGCGCCACATCGGTGGCCCAACCCGAGCTGTCGAAGGCACGACGGGCCGCGGCGACGGCGGCCTCGGCATCGGCGACCGACGCATCCGGCGCGTACCCGAGCACCTCGCCGGTGGCGGGGTTGACGGTGGCGAAGGTGCGGGCGGCGTCGACGAGCTCTCCGCCGATCAGCATCCGCCGGTCAGCCTTCGTGGTGGCTGTTTCACTGACCGAATCACTGCCGTTCCGGGCGGTGATCGTGGGGGTCTCCGACATCAGGCTCCTCACTGTGATGGAAATTTCATTCTCATCAGGGGCGAATCTTACATCCGCTTCATGAGAACGCAAGAAAGCGTAGATGCGCTAGTCGTATGCCACGAGCTGCCATCCGGGCCAAACTTTTGTTCCCTAATTGCCTGCGCATTATCTTGCGGTACCACCCGACCCGAGAGTACGGTTCTCATAATCGGAAGGGCGATTCTTGAGATCGCCGCCACACTGAGGAGGCCTCACAGGTGAAGAACGCTGTCGTGACAGGCGGCGGGTCGGGCATCGGACGTGCGATCGCCGACCGTCTGCGCGCGGACGGTTACAACGTCGCCACCCTCGACCTCAACCCCTCGGATACACAGAACGCGTTCATCGCGAATGTGACCGACCGCGCCGCCGTGGATGAGGCGCTCAACGGCATCCGCAGCCAGCTGGGGCCGGTCTCCATCCTGGTCAACGCGGCCGGCCTGGACAGCTTCCGCCGTTTCACCGACACCACGTTCGAGCAGTGGCAGCGTGTGATCGACGTGAACCTCAACGGGACGTTCCACTGCATCCAGGCCGTGCTGCCCGAGATGATCGAAGCCGGCTGGGGCCGCATCGTGAACATCTCGTCGTCCAGCACCCACTCCGGCCAGCCCTTCATGGCGCCCTATGTCGCGGCCAAGTCCGCGGTCAACGGTCTGACGAAGTCGCTGGCGCTGGAGTACGGGCCCATGGGCATCACCGTCAACGCCGTCCCGCCCGGCTTCATCGACACCCCCATGCTGCGCAAGGCCGAGGACCGCGGGTTCCTCGGCGACACCGAGAAGCAGATCGAGCAGACCCCAGTACGCCGGATGGGCAAGCCCGAGGACATCGCAGCGGCTTGCGCCTTCTTCATCTCCGAAGAGGCGAGCTACATCACCGGACAGATCCTGGGCGTCAACGGCGGCCGGAACACCTAGAAGCGAGAAGGGCTAATCATGGGGAACACTGCAGGCCGGGTAGCCGGAAAAGTCGCATTCATCACCGGCGCTGCACGCGGTCAGGGCCGCAGCCACGCGATTCGGCTCGCCGAAGAGGGCGCCGACATCATCGCCGTCGACATCTGTAAGGACTACGACACCGTCGGCTACCCGATGGCCACGGCAGAAGACCTGGAAGAAACCAAGAACTTCGTCGAGAAGACCGGCCGCCGCATCGTCACGGCGCAGGCCGATGTCCGCAATGAGGCCGAGTTGCGCAGCGCGCTGGATGCCGGGCTCGCCGAACTGGGCAAGGTAGACATCGTCGTCGCGCAGGCCGGCGTGGCCGCCATGAAGGGCCAGCCACCGATGCAGGCCTGGACCGACGGCATCAACACCAACTTCGTCGGCACCATCAACGCCATCCAGGTCGCGCTGCCCCACCTGCAGGAGGGCGCCTCGATCGTCGCGACCGCCTCGGCCGCCGCCCTGATGGACGCCCACAACAAGCCCAACCCCGGTGGCGACCCGGGCGGCATGGGCTACATGGTCAGCAAGCGTCTCATCTCCGAGTACGTGCACTACCTGGCCACCGAGCTGGCTGTCCGCGGCATCCGGGCCAATGTCATCCATCCGACCAACTGCAACACCGACATGTTGCAGAGCGAACCGATGTACCGCTCGTTCCGCCCGGACCTGGAGAACCCGACCCGCGCCGACGCCGAGCCGGTCTTCAGCGTGCAGCAGGCCATGAAGGTCAACTACATCGAGCCCGAGGACATCAGCAACGCGGTGTTGTGGCTGGCGTCCGACGAGTCCCGCTTCGTCACCGGCATGCAGCTGCGCGTCGATGCCGGCGGCTACCTCAAGTGGTACGACTACCACGTCTGATGACGCATCCAATCACTCGGAAGGAGTTGGCGCAGTGAAGGTTTCGGTCGACGGAAGCCGCTGCCAGGGACATACCCTGTGCGCGATGATCGCCCCCGACTCGTTCGAACTCGATGATGTCGACGGTCACGCCTCACCCACGTCGGAAGTGGTGCCCGCCGATCAGGAGGACGCGGTCAACGAAGCCGTGCACTCCTGCCCGGAGCAGGCGATCGTCGTCGAATGACGACCGCACCCAAGCGCCATCCACACCAATAATCAAGGGAGACACCGCCGTGAGTATCGACGACGTCACCACCGATGACGCGCGTAAGCGGAACAAGTACCACTTCGACCGGCACACGCCCGAATACCGGTTGCAGTTCGAGAAGATCACCGAGGAGATGCAGTCCCGGTGCCCGATGGCGTGGACGGACGTCTACGACGGGCACTGGGTCGCCGCGGACAGCAAGCACGTCTTCGAACTGGCGCGCTGCCCGGTGGTATCCAACGACCACGACCTCACCGGCGAGGGCACCGGCTACGAGGGCATCAGCATCCCCGTCGCCAGCCGAGCCAAGACGGTGCGCGGCGGCATCCTGGAGATGGACGAACCCGACCACAGCACCTACCGCGGTGCACTGAATCCCTACCTGTCGCCGGCAGCCATCAAGCGCTGGGTGCCGTTCGTCGACGAGATCACCCGCGCGGCACTCGATGAGCACATCGAGACCGGCGAGATCGACTTCGTCGACCACCTCGCCAACGTGGTGCCCGCGGTGCTGACGCTGGCCATGATGGGTCTGGACCTGAAGAAGTGGCACGTCTACAGCGAGCCGACGCACGCCTCGGTCTACACCCCCGAGCACTCACCGGACCGCGAGAAGATCAACGAACAGCACCGTGAGATGGGTATCGACCTGCTCACCAACATGTTCGCGTTCAAGGAGAACCCGAAGCCGGGCCTGATCAACGCCCTGCTGCAACTGCGCATCGACGGTGAACCCGCGCCCGACATGGAGATCCTGGGCAACCTGGGCCTGATCATCGGCGGTGGCTTCGACACCACCACCGCGCTGACCGCGCACGCGCTGGAATGGCTTGGCGAGAATCCCGACCAGCGCAGCCTGCTGAGCCGGGAACGGGAGACCTTGCTGAACCCGGCCACCGAGGAGTTCCTGCGCTTCTTCACCCCGGCCCCCGGCGATGGACGCACCTTCGCCGAAGACGTCGAGGTCGAGGGCACCCAGTTCAAAGAGGGTGAGCGGCTGTGGATCTCGTGGGCGATGGCCAACCGCGACCCATCCGTCTTCGAAGACCCCAACAAGATCGTCCTGGATCGCAAGGGCAACCGACACTTCAGCTTCGGTATCGGCGTGCACCGCTGTGTGGGTTCCAATGTGGCCCGCACGGTGTTCAAGTCGATGCTCACCGCGGTGCTCGACCGGATGCCGGACTACACGTGCGATCCCGAGGGCACGGTGCACTACGACAGCATCGGTGTCATCCAGGGCATGCGGAACCTGCCCGCCACCTTCACCCCCGGCAAGCGGCTGGGACCCGGCCTGGACGAGACGCTGGACAACCTGCAGCGCATCTGCGACGAGCAGGAGCTGGCCCGGCCGATCACCGAACGCAAGGAAACCGCGGTCATCGACTGGAAGTGATGCTGCACACGAATCCGGCGCGGGTGCGTCCTCCGGGGGACGGCAAACCCGCGCCGACTTCGTGTCCCGGTCATCTGCAGCCGGGAACTCAGCCGTTTGACCAGCGTTGGTGCTGGGTAATGGACTTGCGTGGATCACTGTCGCTCCTGTTAGCCTTTTAATCACAAGATCTGTAACAAATTAGATGCCCTCCACGACAAGGAGGATGTCGCCCGAATCAGTCGGGTGGGGAAAGGTATAAACCACATGCTCAAGGTGTCGCGCACGAAGCTTGCCGTGATGATTGGCGGTTTGGCTCTGTCGGTGCCGATGTCGGTCGGGATCGCCTCAGCCCAGCCCGACCTCGGTCCGGTCATCAACACGACCTGCAATTACGACCAGGTGATGGGTGCCATGAACGCGGAGCGCCCCGATCTGGCCGCTCAGTTCAACGCGCAGCCGATGGCGTTGGGAATGCTGCGGACCTTCCTCTCCTCCGGTCCGGTGGAGCGGCAGAACACGGTCAACCAGATCGCCGCCTACCCGGGCGCCGCGAGCTACCTGGGCGCTGTTCAGCAGCTGGCCGCGTCCTGCAACAACTACTGAGTTGTAGTAAGCCGAAAAAAGTCCCGCTCTCCGGTATCGGAGAGCGGGACTTTTTCGTGTGTGCTGTGCGCTAGCCGCGGGGCAGGCCCAGCACCTGCTGGGCGATGATGTTGCGCTGGATCTCCGAGGTTCCCCCGGCAATGGTCCCGGAGAAGCTCCGCGCATACCGCTCGAACCAGCTCGCGTAGTAATGGTCCAGGTTCATGTGGGCGTACGGCCCGCTGAACGACGGGTGGATGAGCCCGTCCGGGCCGGCCGCCACCAGGGCGTTGTTCGCCGCCCGCAGTTCGGCCTCGGCGCCGAGCAGCTTGGGCACCGACACCGCGGCCACGTCGACCTCACCGCGAGCCGCCTTGGCCAGCCCGACCGAACCGAGCAACCGCAGCGCCTGGTAATCCATGATGGTGGACGCCAGCTGATCGCGCTCCAGCGGTGTGGACGGCTTGAAATCGCCGATCGAGTTGGCGATCCGGTCCGCGAAACCCAGCCACATCATGGTCCGCTCATGGCCCAGTGAGCCGTTGGCCACCTTCCAGCCGCCGTTGAGCGGGCCGACGAGGTTCTCGGCAGGCACCCGCACATCGGCGAAGAAGACCTCGTTGAAGTCCTTGTTCTCCTCGCCGGTGAGGTCGGCGAACGGACGGCACACCACCCCTTCCGTATCGGTCGGGATGATCAGCACGCTGATGCCCTTGTGCTTGGGCGCGTCCGGATCGGTGCGCACAAAGGTCAGCAACCAGTCGGCGTCGTGCGCACCCGAGGTCCAGACCTTCTGTCCGTTGACCACGAACTCGTCGCCGTCACGAACGGCCTTGGTGCGCAACGACGCGAGGTCCGAGCCCGCGCTGGGCTCGCTCATGCCCAGCGACGCGGTTCTCTCACCCTTGAGTACGGGCACCGCCCACTGCTGCTTCTGATCGTCGGTGCCGAAGGTCAACAGCGAGGCCGCGATGATGTTGACGCCCTGGGGATTGAAGCTGTGATAGATCCGTCGCCGGCACAGCTCCTCCAGGTGCACGAAGCTCTGCAGCACCGATGCGTTGCGGCCGCCGAATTCGGGGGGCTGCGCCGGCAGCAGCCAGCCGTTGTCGAACAACAGTCGCTGCCAGTCGCGTGCCCACTGCGGCATGTGTGACACCGACCGCGGACGCTCCAGAGTATCTGCCGCAGAAGGCATGTGCTCATCGAGGAAGGCCGAGAACTCGGCGCGGAACTCTTCGACGTCGGGATCAAATTCGAGTTGCATCAAACTCCTCGGCGATGAGGGCGCGGTGTTCAGCGGCACCGCCGAGCAGCAGCTCGCCGGCCTTGGCCCGCTTCAGCGCGAACTGAAGGTCGTTCTCCCAGGTGAAGCCCATGGCTCCGAAGGTCTGCAGGCCGTGCTGGAACACCAGTGTCTGGCACTCCCCCGCGCTGGCCTTGGCCATGGCGGCGGCGATACGGCGCCGTGGGTCATCGGCCGCGATGGTGAGCGCGGCGAAATAGGACAACGCCCGGGCGCGCTCGATCGCCACATACATGTCGGTGGCCTTGTGCTGGATGGCCTGAAACGATCCGATCGGCACGCCGAACTGATGGCGGCTCTTGGCATGTTCGAGCGCGAGATCCAGAATGCGTTGGCACGCACCGACCGTGTGGATGGCGATACCCATCAATGCAATGTGCCGAGACCGCTCGACCAGAGCCAGCGCGGCAGCCGGGTCGAGGTCGAGGCGGGCGGACTCCTCCACCCGCAACCGGTCGAAGGTCACCTCGGCGACGTGCAGCACCGGATCGAACACATCGCGTCGCCGCGTGCGGACGTCCTGCGAATCGATCACGAATACCCCGGCGGGGGTCACCACTGCGAGTTGTTCGGCACGGTCGCCATCGAGCACGAACTTTGACGTGCCGTCCAGTTCCCAGCCCTGTCGGCTCCAGTTGGCGCTGACACCTTCGTATATCGCGGCCCCGGCTTTCCCGGCGTCGTACCGCGCGCCGGCCAGCGGCGCGAACTGCGACAGCGTGGCCAGGAAGGGCGTCGGGTCGGTGGCCCGGCCCAGTTCCTCGAGCACGATGGCGAGTTCGACCGCGTTCTCCGGGTCGGTCAGTTCGGTCCAGCCGGCTTCCAGATACGACTTCCACAGTGGCGTCGGATCATCACCCTTTTCCGCGATTCCCCGGACGAGCGACGCCGGGCACTGTTTGCCCACCGCGTCGCGCACCGTTTCCTGCCATAGCCGCTGATCAGAGTCGAACTCCAGAAGCATCTGGCACCTCCCGCCTGCACTAGTTCCGTCCTTGGGAGAATAGCATTCTCATCAAGGGGTTCGACATTCTCGTTTCGACGCTATCTAGTTTCGCTAACTGCCCGCTACGCGACTGACCAGCAGACACTCTCACCAGCGACGATGTAAGCGATCCGCTGGAGAACAATATTCTTGCTATTGAAGAACAAGGATCTACACTGGGGTTCGAGACGTCGCACTGGGCTGTGCCCACGGCCCGGCCGCAGAGCTGAAGGATGGACCACTGTGAAAGAACTGCAGGACGGTGCGGGCGGTGTCGACTCAGGTGGCGTGATGGTCCCTGTGATCGACACCAGCGTGCACATCTTCGTCGAGTCGAACAAGGACCTTCGCAAGAACTTCCTCAAGGAACCGTTCGCCAGCCGGGGGTTCCCCGACTACGAGATGGACTGGTACGGAGCGCCCGGCGGGGAGTACGCCACCCGCACCACGGGCCCTGACGGGCAGTACCCCGGATCGGATCCTGCGGTCACGGCCAAGCATCTGTTCACCGACCGCGGTGTGGACATCGCGATCCTGCATCCGATGACGCGCGGCATCATGCCCGACCGTCACCTCGGCTCCGCGCTCGCCGCGGCGCACAACGAGATGATGGTGACCCGCTGGCTGGCGCACGACGAATTCGGTGACCGCTTCCGCGGTACCATCCGGGTCAACCCCGACGACATCACCGGGGCGCTGCGCGAGATCGACAAATACAAGGACCACCCGCAGGTGGTGCAACTCGGTATTCCACTGCAGTCCCGCGAGCTCTACGGCAAGCCACAGTTCTGGCCACTGTGGGAAGCCGCCGTCGACGCCGGGCTGCCGGTCGCCGTGCACTTCGAGGTCGGCTCGGGTGTCGCACTGCCGCCCACGCCCAACGGAATCACCCGCACCTACGAGCAGTACGTCGGGTTCACGGCGCTGAACTTCCTCTACCACCTGATGAACATGATCGCCGAGGGCGTCTTCGAGCGGTTGCCCGAGCTGAAATTCGTCTGGGCCGACGGTGCCGCCGACCTGCTGACGCCATTCATGTGGCGGATGGACTGCTTCGGCCGGCCACATCTCGAGCAGACCCCGTGGGCACCCAAAATGCCCAGCGACTACCTCCCCAACCACGTCTTCTTCGTGCAGGGCGCGCTGGACGGACCCGGTGACGTCGACTTCGCCGGCGAGTGGGCCGGATTCACCGGTAAGGACGACATGGTGATGTACGGGTCCAGCTATCCGCACTGGCAGCTCAACGAGCTCTCGGTGCCGAGCAGCTACAGCGCCGAGCAACGGGACAAGTTGTGCTGGCGCAACGCGGCCGAACTGTACGGGATCCAAAGCCCGGTCATCGCGTCCGCCGCTGGGGCACAGTAGAGGGAACGAGGAGGCACACATCATGACCACCACAGCCAATCCGCGGGTACCTGCCACCGAGCGCATCGCCGTGCGGTGCGTCGACTCCGATGTCCATCCGGCCCCGCGCTCGGGCGAACTCGGCCAGTACCTCCCCGAGCCGTGGCGCAGCAAGTACTTCGGCACCCACAAGGTCGGCGACCAGATCTACTACGACGCCCCCGACTACGCGCATTCCTATGCCATGCGCCTGGACTCGTTCCCCCCTGACGGTCAATTCCCGTGCAGCGACCCCGAACTGGCGTTCAAGCAGCTGATCATGGAGGCCGGCGCGGATATCGCCATCCTGGAGCCCGCCGCCTACCCCGCGCGTATCCCCGAGGCGCAGCACGCCATGTCGATGGCGCTCAACGACTGGCAGGCCCATCACTGGCTGGACCCGCAGAACAACTGGCACGAGCGCTGGCGTGGATCGATCTGCCTGGCCATCGAGGAGCCCGAGAAGAGCGTCGAGGAGATTGAGCGCTGGGCCGATCACCCCTTCATGTCGCAGATCCTGATCAAGGCCGAGCCGCGTCCGTCATGGGGCAACCCCAAGTACGACGCCATCTGGGCCGCGGCCACCAAACACGATATCCCGGTCAGTTGCCACCTGTCGCGCAGCCACTACGACGAGCTGCCCATGCCGCCGGTCGGATTGCCCAGCTACAACCACGATTTCATGGTCACCTACTCGCTGCTGGCGGCCAATCAGGTGATGAGCCTGATCTTCGACGGGACCTTCGACCGCCATCCGACGCTCAAGATCGTCTTCGTCGAGCACGCGTTCACCTGGATCCTGCCGCTGATGTGGCGGATGGACGCGCTCTACGAGGCCCGGAAGTCGTGGGTGGACATCAAGCGCAAGCCCAGTGAGTACGTCAAGGACCACATCAAGTTCACCACTCAACCGTTGGACTACCCGGAGGACAAGACCGAGTTGACCCGCGCCTTCGAGTGGATGGAGTGCGAAAAAATCCTGTTGTTCAGCAGCGATTACCCGCACTGGACGTTCGACGACCCACGCTGGCTGGTCAAGCACCTGCCCGAGCATGCCCGCGAACCCATCATGTTCCGCAACGGGATGTCGACCTACCGGAACGTGCCGGAGACTGTGCCGGCACTTGAGGGCCAGGTCCGGGTCTTCTAAACCATGAACAGCGAAACGGAGGCTGGGCGTGAGCCCCGCCTGGCACAAGGACGCGAGCACATCGTCGCCACGGTCGACGAGATTCCGCACGGCGCACACAAACTCGTGCCCATCGGCCGCCACGGCGTGGGCGTCTACAACGTCAACGGCACCTTCTACGCCATTGCGAACTACTGCCCGCACGAGGGTGGCCCGCTGTGTTCGGGCCGGGCACGCGGTCTGAACATCGTCGACGAGAACGTGCCCGGCGACGCAGTCATGGTGCGCGACAAGGAATACATCTTCTGCCCGTGGCACCAGTGGGGCTTCGAACTGGCCACCGGCACCACCGCGGTGAAACCGGAGTGGAGCATCCGCACCTACCCGGTGCGGGTCGTCGGCAACGATGTGCTGGTGCAGGCATGACAGCGACAACCGAGACGGGGCCGAACCTCGAAAACGGTGAGCAGTCCATCGAGATCAACGGCGGCAACGTCGTCTACGAAATCCTGGGCGACACCGGCGAATTCATCGCCCTGACACCGGGCGGCCGGTTCAGCAAGGACATCCCCGGACTGCGGCCGCTGGCCGAGGCGTTGGTGGCCGGCGGCTACCGGGTGCTGCTGTGGGACCGGCCCAACTGCGGCAAGTCCGATGTGCAGTTCTACGGGCTGAGCGAATCACACATGCGGGCCGAGACCTTGTATCAGCTGATCACCGAACTGGGCGTCGGTCCCTGCATCATCCTCGGTGGGTCCGGCGGCGCCAGGGACTCCATGCTGACCACCATGCTGTATCCGGAGATCGTCCGGAAACTGGTGGTGTGGAACATCGTCGGCGGCGTGTACGGATCGTTCGTGCTCGGCGGGCACTACGTCACCCCCAGCATTCTCGCCGTGCGCGGTCTGGGCATCGAGGGACTGCTCAGTGTCCCCGAGTGGCGCGAGCGCATCGAGCAGAACCCGGCCAACCGCCGGCGTCTGCTGGACCTCGACCCCGATGCCTATCTCAAGGTGATGCTGCGCTGGCTGAACGCCTATGTGCCGAAGCCCGGCCAGACCATTCCCGGCGTACCCGACGAGTTGTTCGACAACATCACCGTTCCCACCCTGATCATCCGGGGCGGCGAGAACGACTGGGACCACCCCAAGCGGACGTCCCTGGAAGTCAGCTGTCTGATCAAGGGTTCCACGCTGATCGACCCGCCGTGGCCCGAGGACGCCTGGGAGCGCGCCGGGGAGAAGTTCGCGCAGAGCGGCGGCAAGACGTTCTGTCTGTTCGACACCTGGGTGCAGGCCGCGCCGCCGATTCTGGATTTCCTGGGCTCCCCGGACGCCTCGCGATGACCTCACTGCACCAGGATGCGCACCTCGCTGTTCAGCGATGCCTCCAGCGCGGTGTGAATACGACTCTCCGGCACCCGCGCCAGATCCGCTCGGCGCAGCGTCACCTCGACCACATCCCAGCCCTGTCCGCTGGGATGGCGGCGCACCTGTCCGCTGAGACCGAACCCGGCCAGCACACCGTGCGCGTCGTCATCGGTGCCCCGGCTGACGAAGGTCAGCACGCCGGGCGCCACCTCGGTGCCGAAAGCCTTGCCGCACAACGTGACCACCGTTGTCTGCAGCGCGTCGGCATCGGCGCCGGCCAGCAGCACCTCGACTTCGCGGCGATTGGTCGGCATGACCGAGAGATCGGCATCGACGACCTCCGCGCCGATCGGGCCACACAGTTGCCGGAGCGTCGCCATGCCCTCGGCTAGCTGTGCGGGCGTCAGCCGCCCCGACGGGTCCACATCGACGCGCACCACTGCGGTTCTCACGGCCGTCAGCCTAACGGTGGAAAGGACCAGCCGATCATGACAACCACCGCGACCGATCTCAGGGTCGACGTCTGGCCCGGCCTCACACCGCGGCTGCTGCGGCCCGGTTCCGGTCCCGAAGAACTCGCCGACTACGCGAACGCCGGTGGGTATCAACACATCGACGACTCCGACGTCCTGCTGGACGCGGTGGCGGCCGCCGGCCTGCTCGGCCGCGGTGGCGCGGCGTTCCCGCTGGCCGTGAAGCTGACCACCGTGCGGGCCGCCAGGCGCGCCGGTAAGCAGACCGTCGTGATCGCCAACGGCGAGGAGGGCGAGCCGGCCTCGGTGAAGGACCGCTGGCTGCTGCGCCACCGGCCGCATCTGGTGCTCGACGGACTGCGCCTGGCCGCGCTGATCGTCGGTGCCGAGCGCGGCTATGTGTACGTCTCCGACCCGCACGCGGCCACCGCGGTGGAGTCGGCACTCGCCGCCGCGGGCGCGCACCTGGGCACCCTGCAGGTGAGCGTGGTGACCGTCGACTCGTCGTATATCGCCGGCGAGGAGTCCGCGGCGGTGCGGGTGATCAACGGCGGACCGGCCAAACCGACCGACAAGCCACCGCGGGTGTTCGAGGAGGGTGTCGCCGGCCACCCGACGCTGGTGAGCAACGTCGAAACACTCGCGCACCTGCCGTTCATCCTGCGCCACGGCCCGGCCGAGTTCCGTCGGTACGGCACCGAGGCCTCCCCCGGCACCTTCCTGGCCACCATCACCGGCGCCGGACGCCCACCCGCGCTCTACGAGATCCCGCACGGCACCACGACATCGGATCTGCTCGCTCTGCACGGGGTCGATCCCGACACGGTCACCGGTGCGCTGATGGGCGGATATTTCGCCGGCCTGCTCAACCGGTCGATCGTGGACACCACCCTGGACCATGAATCGGTCCGAGCCCTGGGCAGCGGACTCGGATGCGGCGCCGTCGCGATACTCACCGAGGACTGCCCGGTCGCCGTGGCCGCCTCGGTGCTGGCCTACTTCGACCGGGAGAATGCCGGGCAGTGCGGGTCCTGCTTCAACGGGACCGCGGCGATGGCCGCAGTCACCGACGCCCTGCGCGACGGTGCCGCCACCGCGGAGGACGTGGCCCGGCTGCGCCGCTGGTCGGTGGTGCTGCGCGGACGCGGCGCCTGCGCGACGCTCGACGGTGCGGCCAACGTGGCGGCCAGCCTGCTGGATCAGTTCCCCGAACTCGTGGAAACCCACCTCGACGGCGGTTGCGCCGGCTGCAGCGGGTTTTCGGCCGTGCGTCCCTTCGAAGTTGAGGCGGTGTCATGAGAATCAAACTCGACAGGACCCTGTGCGACGGGTTCGGCATCTGCGCCAAACACGCACCGGACTACTTCTCCCTGGACGACTGGGGCTACGCCTGCCTGGTAGGCAACGGCGAAGTGCCCGAACAGGATCGCGACGCGGTCATGCGCGCACTCCTGGACTGCCCGGTGCACGCCATCATCGAGATCCCGGCGGTCAAACAGGACCAGGATCACGCCGCCGACCCCGCAGCCACAACAGCAAGGAGCTGACTTGTCCGCCATTCCCGGCCGGCCACTGCCCCAACTCACGGTGCAGAACGAGTTCTTCTGGACTTCGGGCGCCGACGGACAGTTACGAATCCAGGAGTGCCAGGCCTGCCAGGCGCTGATCCACCCGCCGGCACCGATCTGCCGGTACTGCCGCAGCCACGATCTGGGCGTGCGGGCGGTATCGGGGAAGGCCACGCTGTCCGGCTTCAGCGTCAACCACCGCTTCGGGTTTCCCGATCTGCCACCGCCGTATGTCATCGCCGAGGTCGCCATCCTGGAGGATCCCCGGGTCCGGCTGACCACCAACATCGTGGACTGCGACGCCGAGGACCTGGAGATCGGCCAGCCCGTCGAGGTGGCCTTCCAGCATGTCGACGATGTCTGGCTGCCGGTGTTCACGCCGGCCGCAGATCCCGACGCCCCGACCGCGCTGCCCGAGGACCTGATTCCCCCAAAGGATTTCGCCAAGCATGTCCGGCCGATGCTGACAAGCGAGAAGTTCGAGGACAAGGCGGCCATCACCGGCATCGGCGCTTCCCGACTGGGGCGGCGGCTGATGGCGGCGCCGCTGTCACTGACCATCGAGGCGTGCGAGGCAGCGGTCGCCGACGCCGGTCTGACCTTCGACGACATCGACGGCCTGTCCACCTATCCGGGCCTGGACATCGCGGGGATGGGCGAAGGCGGTGTCAGCGCGCTCGAGGGTGCGCTCGGTCTGCGGCCGACCTGGATCAACGGTGGCATGGACACGTTCGGGCCCGGCGGATCGGTCATCGCCGCGATGATGGCCGTCGCCACCGGGATGGCGCGTCACGTGCTGTGCTTCCGCACGTTGTGGGAGGCCACCTTCCAGCAGCTGATGAAGGAAGGCAAGATGTCCCCGCCGGGCGGCGCCCGCGCCAGCGGCTGGCAACAACCCTTTGGCGGTATCTCGGCGGCGCACACGCTGGCGCAGAACGCCTCCCGGCACTTTCACCGGTACGGCACCACCCGCGAGACGCTCGGCTGGATCGCGCTGAATCAGCGCGCCAACGCCGCGCTCAACCCGACGGCCATCTACCGCGACCCGATGACGATGGACGACTATCTGTCCGCGCGCATGATCACCACCCCGTTCGGGCTGTACGACTGCGATGTGCCCTGCGACGGTGCCGTTGCCGTCATCGTCTCTGCCGTCGACGTCGCGCGCGACCTGCCCCAGAAACCGATCCGGGTCGAGGCCGTCGGCACCCAGATCATCGAGCGCCTGGACTGGGATCAGACCACGCTGACCCATGAGCCGCAGGTACTCGGCCAGTCCGCTCACCTGTGGTCGCGAACATCGTTGCGGCCCAGCGATGTCGACGTCGCCGAACTGTACGACGGGTTCAGCTTCAACTGTTTGTCCTGGTTGGAGGCGCTCGGCTTCTGCGGCATCGGTGAGGCCAAGGACTTCCTGGACGGTGGCCATGCCATCGCTCGCGACGGCGTCATCCCGCTGAACACGCACGGCGGCCAGCTCTCCCACGGCCGTACGCACGGGATGGGCCTCATCCATGAGGCGGTCACCCAGCTGCGCGGTGACGCCGGAGACCGGCAGGTCGCCGGTGCGAAGGTGGCGGTGGCCAGTAGCGGCGGCCTGACCCCCAGTGGTGTGTTGCTGCTGCGGACCGATGACTAGTTGCGAAGGCGAGCGGGAGTGAGGATCGCAGCGAGGTACGAGCGAGGACCGGAGCGAGCGGGAGCCGAGCAATGATTCAGCCACGGCCCCGGGTGGTGATGGTCGGTTCCGTGCCGATGTCCGCTCTGGTGACCACCGTCCCCGAGCCGCGCGCGGTTATCGTCGCCATCCACGGCGGGGCGACCACGTCGGCGTACTTCGACTGTCCCGGCCGGGCAGACCTGTCGCTGCTGCGGACCGCGGCCGCGCAGGGCTTCACCGCTATCGCCCTGGACCGTCCCGGCTACGGCGCCTCGGCGCTGTACCAGGACACCATGGCCGAGCCGGCCGCCCGGGTGGCGCTCGCCTCCGGTGCGGTGGACAAGATCCTGGCCGAGGGTGCGCGCGGGGCGGGTGTCTTCGTCTTCGCGCATTCACTGGGATGTGAACTGGCACTGCGGATGACGGTCGCCGATGCCGGCGTACACGGGGTCGAACTCGCCGGGACGGGTCTGCATTACCGTCCCGAAGCCAAGGAGATCCTGAGCCAGGCGACGTTGACCCGCCGACCGGTGGGGCTACGGGAACTGTTGTGGGAACCCGCCGAACTGTATCCGGGCGAGGTGCTGACCGGCGCGCTGTCCGTGCCGGGCGTCGCCTACGAGGGCCCGGTGACCGCCAACTGGTCGCGCCGGGACTTTCCGGAGTTGGCCGCCGCGGTGCGGGTGCCCGTCCAGTACAGCGCGGCCGACCACGAACGCGTCTGGGACACCTCGGCATCGGCGCTGACCGAAATCGCCGGCCTGTTCGGTGCTGCGCCGCGGGTGGCGATCAACGAGATGCCGGACAGTGGACACAATCTCAGCGTCGGACTGTCGGCGCAGACCTACCACCTTCGGGTGTTGTCATTTGTCGAAGAATGTATCGCCGCCGGTGCCGGTGGCGTGAGAGAAGCGGAGGCTGGTTGATGCGCGTTGGATTCATCGGACTGGGCAGTCAGGGTGGGCCGATGGCCCGCCGCATCGTCGAAGGCGGCTTCGAGCTCACGCTGTGGGCCCGTCGCGCCGCATCGCTGGAGCCCTACGCGGACACTGCGGCGAAAACGGCAGGCACCCCCGCCGAACTGGGCGCCGCAAGCGATCTGGTGTGCCTGTGCGTCGTCGGCGACGACGATGTTCGCGAGGTGATCTCCGGCGAGAACGGTGTGCTGGCCGGGCTGGCGCCCGGCGGCATCATCGCCATCCACAGCACCGTGCACCCCGACACCTGCTCAGAGATCGCGGAATTGGCCGCCGCCAAGGGCGTCTCGGTGATCGACGCCCCGGTCAGCGGTGGGGGCCCCGCCGTCGAGGCGGGCACTCTGCTGGTGATGATCGGCGGCGAGGAAGCCGATGCGGAGAAGGCGCGTCCGGTGTTCGCCACCTACGCCGATCCCATCGTGCATCTGGGCCCGCTGGGCAGCGGGCAGGTCGCCAAGATCCTGAACAATCTGTTGTTCACCGCCAACCTCGGCGCAGCGATGAGCGCGCTGGCGCTCGGTGAGTCCCTGGGGGTGCCGCGAGAACGCCTGTGCGAGGTGGTCACCCGCGGGTCGGCCACCAGCAAGGCGCTGAGCAGCATCGCCGCCTTCGGCGGCAGCCTGGACAATCTCGCCCCGATCGCCGGTGCGCTGCTGCAGAAGGATTGCCGGCACGCCGCGACGCTCGCGGGCAAGGCATCGGCCCCCGAGGGTGCGGTGTTCGACGCCGCCGACGCCGCGCTGCAGCTCATGGAACACCCGCGCTGATGGGCGCGTGCGTGCGCGTCGGATTCATCGGCGCGGGCCGGATGGGCTCCCCGATGGTCCGCCGGCTCGCCGAAGCGGGCCACGAGGTGCGCGCGCTCGGTCGCACCGAGGACAAACGCCGGGCCATCGCCGAACTCGGCGCCACCCCGGTCGCCGATATCGCCGCCGTCATCGAGCGCGCTGAGGCGGTGGTGATCTGCCTGTTCACCGACGAGCAGGTACGCGCGGTCGCCGACCCCGCGCTGCTGGCGGCGGTGCCGGCCGGTGCCGTGTTGATCGTGCACACCACCGGCAGCCCCCGCACCGTCGAGCACCTGCGGGACCTGGCACCGCACATCGACGTCGTCGATGCCCCGGTCAGCGGCGGCCCGCACGATATCGCCGCCGGTCAGGTCACCCTGTTCGTCGGCGGAACCGATGATGCGGTGCAGCGGGCGCAGCCGGTGCTGGCCGCCTACGGCAGCCCGGTTCTGCACGTCGGCGCGCTCGGTACGGGCCAGAAGGTCAAGCTGATCAACAACACCCTGTTCGCCGCTCAGATCGGTCTGCTGGCCGAAGCGGCCCAGCTGGCGGGCCACCTCGGGGTGGACGAAACCGCACTGCTGGCCGCGCTGCCGCACGGCAGCGGTGCCAGCCGGGCGCTGGACAATGTGGCGCGTGCCGGCTCGACCGCCGCCTTCGTCTCCGCCGTCGGCGAATTCATCGGCAAGGACGTCGCGGTGATCAGGCAGACGGTCGCCGAACTCGGCACCGATCTGGGCGCGCTGAACGCCGTCGTCGACGCAGGACTGGGGCGTTGAGTTCGCCCGAAATTGACTGTTTCACAAACTTCCCGACAAGACTACTGTTAGCGTTACAGTTTCACAGCCTTCCGTAACGCTTCGGGTGACAGCGCCACCCTGGAGGAGGACCTCAGAATGACCACCGCGGAACTCGTGTTCGACCCGTTCTCTGACGAGTACTTCAACAACCCCTTCGAGATCTATCGGCGGATGCGCACCGAAGCGCCGCTCTACTACTGTCCCGACCGGGATTTCTATGCCCTGACCCGGCACGAGGACGTCGCCGCCGCGCTCAAGGACCATGAGGCGTTCTCCTCATCGCGTGGTTGCGATCTGGCGATGGTGCAGGCCGACGAACCGCCGCAGAAATCGATCATCTTCATGGACCCGCCCGACCACCGGCACATGCGGTCCCTGCTCAACAAAGCTTTCACGCCGCGGGCCGTGCAGGCCCAGAAGGACACCATCGTCGAGCAGATCGACCACTACCTGAGTCTGATCACCTCCGACGATTTCGACATCGTGCAGGACTTCTCCGGGCCGTTCCCGGTCGAGGTGATCACCCGGATGGCCGGTGTCGAACCGGACTACCGCCAGATGGTGCGCCATTGGATCGACACCAGCCTGTCGCGCGAGCCCGGTCAGATCGGCACCTCCGAGGCCGGCATGCAGGCCAACATGGACACCGCGATCTACTACTACTCACTGGTCCAGAAGCGCCGGGAGAACCCGACCGACGACATGATCAGCCGGCTCATCGCCGCCGAGATCCCGCGCGAGGACGGCCGACTCGACAAGCTCGACGACATCGAGATCACCGGTTTCGCGACCCTGCTCGGCGGGGCCGGTGCGGAGACGGTCACCAAACTGATCGGCACCGCGATGGTGCTGTTCGCGCGTAACCCCGAGCAGTGGCAGAAGCTGCTGGACAACCGGGATCTGGTGCCCGCGGCGGTGGAGGAACTGCTGCGCTTCGAGGGCCCCGTGCAGTACAACGTGCGCTACACGCTCAAGGAGGCACACGTGCCCAGCGGTGTGATCCCGGCAGGCAAGGCGGTCTTCCTGCTCAGCGCCGCGGCCAACCGCGACACCGACGCATTCACCGATGCCGACAAGTTCGACATCGAACGTGACCGCACCGAGGCGCAGAACCTGGGACTCGGCTACGGCATCCACAGCTGCCTGGGCGCTGCGCTGGCGCGGATGGAGAGCGTCATCGCCCTGGAGAAGCTGCTCGACTTCATGCCTCGCTACGAGGTGAAATGGGAAGGGCTGCAGCGGGTTCACATGCAAAACGTGGCCGGGTACTCGCACGTGCCGGTGCGGCGGCTGCAATGAGCAGAATAGAAGTTGATTTCGGACTGTGCGAGAGCAACGGCGTCTGCATGGGCATCATCCCGGAGGTGTTCGACCTCGACGATGACGACTACCTGCACGTGCTCACCGAGGAAGTCACCCCCGACAACGAGGCGCAGGTACGCGAATCCGTGCGCCAGTGCCCTCGGCAGGCGATCGCCATCGTAGAGTAGCCGGATGCGGTTCCTGTTCGTACACGGCGGTTTTCATGCTGCGTGGTGCTGGGACCGCACCGTCGCGGCGTTGGGCCAACTGGGCCACGAAGGCGTAGCGATCGACCTGCCGGGACATGGCGTCCTGGTGGATCAGGAATCGACCCTGGCCAACCGCCGCGACGCGATCCTGGCGGAACTACGGCCCGGCGACGTCCTGGTGGGCCATTCCGGCGGCGGGTTCGACATCACCCTCGCCGCGGATGCCGCGCCTGATCTGGTGCGCCACATGGTCTATCTGGCAGCCGCGCTGCCCCGAGAGGGCCGTACCTACCCGGAGGCGATGGCGATGCGCGATGACGACCAGCCGCTGGGCGAGGACTTCGACGCCGATGTCGGAGAGATGTTGAGCTACCTCAGCTTCGACGAGGACGGCGCCATGACGTTTGCCGACTTCGACGGCGCGCGCAAGTACTTCTACCACGACTGCGATGAACAGACCGCGCGCTGGGCGTTCAACCGGCTCGGCCCGGAGCGCTTCGGCGACACCACGGTGACGCCGGTGTCGGTCCCACAGTTCTGGGCGGCCGACCTGCCGCGCAGTTTCATTGTCTGCGAACAGGATCGGTCGATGCCGCGCTGGCTCGCCGATACCGTCGCCCGCCGCCTCGGCGTGCAGCAGCTGGCGATCGACAGTTCGCACTCACCGTTTCTGAGCCGCCCCTGCGAGCTCGCCGAACTGCTGGTGCACGCGACCACCACCAAGCCGGTCGGCCCGCTCGTCCCGCACTGACTCCCCCTTCCTGCGCGAGCAGACGCAAAAGGTCGTGAAACTGCCTCATTTCGCGACCTTTTGTGACTGCTCAGCCAGCCAGGTCGGCCCGCTCGAACATCGTCCACATCCGCGCGACCAGATCCAGCGGGTGCCGACGCACATCGTCGACCACCAGCGGCACGGAAGTCCATCCGACTTCCTGCAGCGACGCAACTTTCATACGGTCGTGTTTCAGCGCTTCGGGCGTGGCATGCCATTCCATGCTTTCGTACTCAGCCACCACCCCGAAATCGGGCCACGCAAAGTCCACCCGCCACAGTCTGCCGCGGCAGTCGACGATCTCGAACTGCAATTCCGGCAGCGGTAATCCCCCGTCGATGAAGACCAAGCGGGCTTCGCTCTCCATCGGTGATTCCGCGCGGGCATCGGCGTGTACCAACAAGTTCCGCACCTTGACGATGCCCCGTCTTCCTTTCTGCTCTGCCACGGCCGACTCCAGTTCGGCCGGCGTGCAAAACCCGCTCCGCAGCGCAGCATCGAGTACGGCAAGAGCACGTGACCGTCGCACGGTACGGGCCAGCTCAACCGCGGTCCAGGCTGGCGCGGTGGCAAGACGGTCGTCAACGACTCGAAGCGGCGCACCCAACCGTTGGTGCACCATCACGTCCGCAGTCGGTCGGATCCGGACGCCTGGGTCGAGGATGTGTAGCAGGCCGTCCTGGTCAATGTCGAATCCGTAGAGCGCGGCGGCGGTATTCATACACGCGACCGTGCGCTCGCCGGTTCGCAGATCCATCGCCGCCAACCGGGTGGAGTGATCGGGTGCCGCGGCTGCATAGATGCCGTGTTGCACTCGAATAAGCTCGCCGTTGCGGATCAGCGTCCGCAACTGGCCACGAGAGATCAGCGTGAGCAGTTGTTGACTGCTTGCGACTCCACTATCCGAGAAGGCGTCCCGCCACGACATACCGTGGATGGTTGCTCAGAATGCACCCGCTGCACAGCGCCGGACCGTCAAGCCTGGGGATAACTTCATGAGCAGACGCAAATGGCCCCAAAAGTGTCAACTTTTAAGGCCATTTGTGTCTGCTCGCGCGGAAAATCAGAAGCCGGAGATGATCACTCCGTTGCACTCGGCCGCGGCCTGGCGCAGTTTCGCCGCCTCCTGGTAGGCGTCGGAGTAGTACCACTCCTTGGCCGCCTCGACCGATTCGAACTCCAGCAGCACGGTCTGGGTGCCGTGCCACTCCCCCTCCAGCGACTCGACCGCGGGGCTGAAGGCGAGCACCTTCGCGGTGCTCATCGTCTGACTGGCGAGCTTGCCGTACTCGGCCATCCCCGCCGGGTCCTTGATGTCCTCGGTGATGATCACATAACCCTTGGCCACAGTGTGGAATCTCCTTGTCGGTGAAGCGGATTGAAATTCAGATCTCGTGAATCGCGTTCTCGGGACAACACTGGATGGCCTCCTGCACGGCGGCCTCGTGTTCGGCCGGAACCTCACCGGGAGCAGCCACCGCCCATCCGTCATCGGACAGGTCGAACACCTCGGGGCACAGCGTCAGGCACATCCCGTGGCCGGCGCATCGGTCCTCATCGACGCCGACCTTCATTTGACGTCGAACTCCAGGTGCAGATGGGTCAGACCGCGCAGGATGAACGTCGGGATGTAGTTGTAGTCGCGATTGCCCGCCGGACCGTGCTTCTCCTCGGAGATGCGGATGTCGGTGGTGCGGTCGAGCAGCCGCTCCAGGCCCACCCGGGTCTCGGCGCGGGCCAGCGGTGCACCCGGGCAGCTGTGGATGCCGCGACCGAAGGCCAGGTGCTGGCGGGCATTCTTGCGCGCCGGGTCGAACTCGTCGGGATCCTCGAAGCGGCGCGGATCGCGATTGGCCCCGGCGTTGACCACCATGACGGTGGTGCCCGAGGGAAGTTCCTTCTCCCCCACGGTGACCGGGGTGCGCGACAGCCGGAAGTCACCCTTGACCGGGCTTTCGTGGCGCAGCGCTTCCTCGATGAAGTTGGATATCAGACTGCGATCCTCGCGCACCTGCTTCTGGATGTCGGGACGGTCACCGAGCACCTTCAGTGCGGTGCCCAGCAGTCGGACCGTGGTCTCCTGGCCCGCGGAGAAGACGTTGGTGGCGACGCGGGCGACGTCGCCGGGGGTCGGCGTGCTGCCGTCGGGGAACAGCGCGGTGGCCATCCCGGTCATGATGTCCTCGCGCGGGTTGACCCGCCGATCCTCGATATAGGCCTCGAACTGCGCGTAGAGGAACTCCAGCGGGCTGTGTGACAGCGATTCACTGCTGGTGCTGCCCACGCCCCCACCGGAGTTCTGCGAGATGCCGTCGACGAAGGCGTTGCGGTCCTCGGGCGGAATGCCCAGCAGGTCGGCGATGACGAGCAGCGTGAACGGGCTGGCGAAGCCCTTGATGAACTCACCCTCACCGGGAGCCAGGAACTCGTCGAGCACCCCGTCGGCGAGCTGCCACATCGCGTCCTCGTTCTCCTTGAGGCGCTTCGGGGTGATCAGCCGCATCATCAGAGACCGATGGTTGGTGTGCACCGGTGGATCCAGCGTCGGCAGCTGATCGCTGAACGGCAGCTCGTCGCGGTGCTTTTCGATCAGCTCGGCGACGTCGTCGCGGCCCTCCAGCGGCACCGGAAAGCCGGGGAACGGACCGGTCACCGAGGTGCAGGACGAGAAGGTCTCCGCGTCGTTGTAGACCGATACCGCCTCTTCCCAACCGGTCACCATGGTCACGCCGTAGATGTCCTCGGGCTGGACCGGGCACTTGTCACGCAATGCGTTGAAGTACGGGTAGGGATCGGCGACCAGCCGCGGGTCCTTGAACCAGTCGATGCCGGCGGGATCGATCGCCATATGCGTTACTCCGTTCCTGGCAGGCAGTACCCGTCACCATGAGAATGTGGCTCTCATCTATGAGTATTACATTTCCATAGCGCCGCTTCGTCGTCAACGAGGGCAAACGCCTAATCGACCCGCTCAACCCATGGCGGGAGAGAACGAGATTCTCGAAATGTTGAGCGTTCGCTCAACACCTTGGCACCGGAGGCCTATCCTCCGCTGAGACGAAGGATTCGGCAAGGACGGGATCGCGAGATGACATCGGACGTCGAACTGCACGCCACGGCAGGCAGCGAGCCGAACCTGGCCCGTCCGTGGGCGCCGCACCGCCGCAAGGCCTATCTTGCGCTCACCGCCATCACCGGCATCGCATTCACCACCGCGGTGGTGGGCGTCGGCACCGGACTGCTGCCGCCCACCTTCACCGTCGACGTGATCGCCAACCTGGCGTTCGGCCTGCCGGTGATCGTGCTGCCGCTGGTGTATTTCTGGACCGGGCGCGGGGAGCAACGGTCGCGGCTGGAGCGGGCCTCCGAGCTGACGATGATCTACCTGCCCTACACGGCGGGCAGCCAACTCGGCTACGAGACCATCTTTCTCATCGGCCATCCGATGAACTGGTGGTCGCCGACCACCGACCCGGGCTGGAAATGGCTGTGGTGGCAGTACGGGCTCGCCGACACCCGGTACACGAGTGGCAACGCCTGGATCTTCGGCCTGGAACTCGTCGGCGTCATCACCGGCACCATGCTCTTCATCGTCTGGATCCGCCTGATGCGCACCGATCTTCCGGTCGAGTCGCGAATCAAGAGTCTGTGGCTGGCCTTCACCGGCTGCGCCATGCTGATCAGCAGCACCGGCGTGTACTTCCTGGCGGAGGTGCGGGCGGGATTCGGCGACATCGGCCAGGGCGCGTTCGGGCTCTGGTTCAAGTTCATCGCCGAGAACGTGCCCTTCATGATACTGCCGTTCTTCGCGCTCATCGCGATGCACCGCCAGATCGATTACCTGACACGGCGGGCCGGCCCGCGGCCGCTGTAGTCAGTGCCGACCGCGGCGCCACGCCGCACCGATCACGCAGGCTCCGACGGAGCCGGCGAACACGCCCAGGATGAGATGGCGCGCGCCGCCCGCTGCGCCGAATGCCCACAGTTGTAAGCCACCGGCAACCAGCGCCAGCACCCCGAAGGCCAGCCCCGCCACCCTCAACGCCATCCCACCAGTCTGCCAGCTCGCTTAGTTAGACACTGGTCAGCTGCGGCTCGACGCGGTACGGTGCGTCAATGCCCAAGAGTTCGCGCGGAGCGGAAGCTGACCGCGGTCAGCGCAGGGCGACGTTTCAACGGTCCAACTCGCGCGAGACCAAGCGCATGCTGGTCCAGGCCGCGATGGCGCTGTGGCGCACCAACGGCTACGCCGGCACCACGGTGGCTCAGATCTGCGCCGCCGCCGGAGTCTCGAAGGCGTTGTTCTACTTCTACTTCCCCCGCAAGGAGGATGTGCTCTTCGAGGTCGGCGTGATGTCCACCCGGTCCGCGCAACGCACCGTCGCCACCCTGCTCGACGGCGATTACGACGTGCAGGCGGTCATCGCGGCGGCGCTGACCGACCTGGAGCGCTCGATGGCGCGCAATCCCCGGGAACTGGTCATCGAGACCATCCTGGAGGGGTATCGCCACGAGCACCGGATCCTCGACACCGCCGAGGCCCCGGATCTGGACGGCGGCATGTTCACCGCGCTGTTCGACCGCGCGCTCGCCGACGGGAAGCTGCCCGAGGGCACCGATACCGGCCATCTGGCCTACCTGGCCATGATGCTGGTCAGTGAGGGCGCCCGGCATTGGGCCGCAGGCTCGTTCGGCGACCGTTCGTTCGCCGATGTCGTCGGCACCGATATCGCCACCCTGATCGCAGGCACCACCAGTCAAAGGAGACCGTGATGGCATGGGATTTCGAAACCGACCCGGAGTTCCAGGAACTCCTCGATTGGGCGGACCGCTTCGTCCGCGATGAGGTCGAACCGCTCGATCTCATCTGGCCACATCTGCAGTTCACCCCGCTCAACGACGCCCGCCGCGCGGTGGTGGACCCGCTCAAGGAGCAGGTTCGCCGGAAAGGGTTGTGGGCCACCCATCTCGGACCCGATCTCGGCGGTCAGGGCTACGGTCAGCTGAAACTGGCACTGCTCAACGAGATCCTCGGCCGCTCGCAATGGGCGCCGATCGTGTTCGGCTGCCAGGCCCCCGACACCGGTAACGCCGAGATCATCGCCCACTACGGCACTCCCGACCAGAAGGACCGCTACCTGCGGCCGCTACTGGAAGGCGAGGTGTTCTCCTGCTACTCGATGACCGAGCCGCAGGGCGGCGCCGATCCCACCCAGTTCAAGACCGCCGCGGTGCGCGACGGAGATGACTGGGTGATCAATGGCCACAAGTTCTTCTCGTCCAACGCCTCGACCGCGTCGTTCCTGATCGTGATGGTGGTGACGAACCCGGATGTCAGCCCCTACCAGGGTATGTCGATGTTCCTGGTGCCCACCGACACACCCGGTGTCACGATCGTGCGCAACTCGGGTCTGTACGGGGAGGCCGACGGCGAGGGTTCACACGCACTGATCCACTACGACAACGTCCGGGTACCGGATTCCGCGTTGCTCGGCGGGGAGGGCCAGGCGTTCGTCATCGCTCAGACCCGCCTCGGCGGCGGCCGCATCCACCACGCGATGCGCACCATCGGGCTGGCGCAGAAGGCGCTGGACATGATGTGCGAGCGGGTGCTGTCGCGGCACACCGCCGGCAGCCTGCTCGCCGACAAACAGGCTGTGCAGGGATACATCGCCGACTCCTACGCCCAGCTCAAACAGTTCCGGCTGATGGTGCTGTTCACCGCATGGGAGATCGACAAGTACAACGACTACAAGAAGGTCCGCAAGGACATTGCCGCGGTCAAGGTGGTCATGCCCACCGTGTTGCACGACATCGCCTGGCGGGCAATGCAGATACACGGCGCGCTCGGCGTCACCAACGAGATGCCGTTCCTCGGGATGGTTACCGGGGCCGCGGTGATGGGCCTGGCCGATGGTCCCACCGAGGTGCACAAGACCACCGTCGCCAAGCAGGTACTGCGCGACTACACCGGCACCGACGGGCTGTGGCCCACCGAATGGATACCCGGTAAACGGGACGCCGCGCGGGCCCGGTTTGCCGAACATCTGGAGGCCGAGGTGGGCAACCTGTGAACGCTGCGGCCATCGATGTTGCCCGCCTTGCCGATTGGATGGATGACGCCGGGCTGCCCGGCAAGGGAGCCCCACTGGACGCGCGCTTCCTGTCCGGCGGCACGCAGAACGTCATCTATGAGCTGACCCGCGGCGACGAGCGGTGCGTCATCCGGATGCCACCGCCCGGCGCGCCCGCGGACCGCGACAAGGGAATCCTGCGCGAGTGGCGCATCATCGAGGCACTCGACGGGACCGACGTGCCGCACACCAAGGCCGTCGGCGTCTGCGACGACCCGAGCGTGCTCGGCCGGCCGTTCTATCTGATGGGCTTCGTCGACGGCTGGTCCCCGATGGACCAGCACGCCCGCTGGCCCGAGCCGTTCGACAGCGATCTCAGCATCCGACCGGAACTGAGTTACCAACTGGCCGAGGGCATTGCGCTGCTGTCCAAGGTGGACTGGAAAGCCAAGGGGCTGCAGGACCTGGGCCGGCCCGACGGCTTCCACGAACGCCAGGTCGCCCGCTGGATCGGCTTCCTGGAACGCATCAAACAACGCGACCTGCCGGGGCTCGACGTCGCCACGGCGTGGCTGCAGGAGCGTAAGCCGCTCGACTTCATCCCCGGCCTGATGCACGGCGACTACCAGTTCGCCAACGTCATGTACCGCCACGGCGCACCCGCCCAGCTGGCCGCGATCGTCGACTGGGAAATGGGCACCGTCGGCGACCCGAAGCTCGACCTCGGCTGGATGGTGCAGAGTTGGCCGGCCGACGAGCACGACACCGCCGCGATGGGCTACGTCGACATGCGCGGCGCACCGACCCGCGATCAGGTGGTGGCACGCTACGCCGAGGTGTCCGGCCGTCAGGTCGACGACCTGGACTACTACCTGGTGCTGGCCAAGTGGAAGCTGGCCATCGTGCTGGAACAGGGTTTCCAGCGCGCAGGCGATGACGAGAAGCTGCTGGCCTTCGGTCCGGTCGTCACCGATCTGATGCGCTCGGCCGCCGAACTCGCCGAATCCAGCGACTACCGGTGAGGGCCGCGATCTGCCCGGCATATGGGCCGCCGGAGGTGGTGCGGGTCCAGGAGTCACCGTCCCCCGAGCTCACCGACGGTCAGGTGCGGGTGCAGGTCGCCTCGGCGGCGGTGAACTTCCCCGATGTGCTGCTGATCGCCGGCACGTATCAGGTCAAGGTGCCACCGCCGTTCGTACCGGGCAGCGAGTTCGCCGGTGTCATCACCGAAATCTCGGGCGATACCGGCAATTTCGCGGTCGGCGACCGGGTCACCGGAACCGGCATGGTCGGCGCCTTCGCCGAACAGGTCTGCCTCGGGACCGGTGGCGTGGCGCCGATCCCCGACGGTATCGACGACCACACCGCCGCGGCCTCCGGAGTGGCATTCCGCACCGCGTATCACGCACTGCGTTCGACGGCGCGGGTCACCGCCGGTGACGACATCGTGATTCTCGGGGCCGGTGGGGGTGTCGGGCTGGCCGCGGTGGCGCTGGGCACCGCGCTCGGCGCTCGCGTCATCGCGGTGGCGTCGTCCCCCGAGAAGCTGGCCGCGGCAGCACGTCACGGCGCCATCGGTGGAATCGACCATCGACGCGAGGAGCTGCGTCAGGCGCTGCGCGAATCCCTGCCCGGCGGCGCCGCAGCGGTGATCGATCCGGTCGGCGGTGAGCTTTCCGAGCCCGCCCTGCGCTGTCTGACACGCGGCGGACGTTTCGTCACCGTGGGCTTCGCATCGGGATCCATCCCCCGCATCCCCTTGAATCTGGTGCTGGTCAAGGGCATCCAGGTGCTGGGCTTCCAATTCCAGGACATCCCGGCCGATGAGTTCACCCGCAACGAGTCAGAATTACACCGGCTGCTGACCTCCGGTGCCGTGGCACCGCATATCGGCGCGACGTACGCGTTGGCGGATACCGCTTCCGCGCTGCGTCACGTGGCTGACGGACGAGCGATCGGAAAGGTGATCATCGACATCGGATGACGGTCCGGTCAGGACTGTTTGGGCGGGTAGAAGTACTCCCGCCAGGCGGTGATCTTCTCCTCTTTCACCTCATATGCGCCCATGACCGGCCAGCTCATCTGCTTGCCGTCGACGATCCAGTGATCCCGGCGCTCCATCAGGACGACGTCGCCGTCCACAGCGAGGTACAGGATCTCCAGGTCGACGCACTGTCCTCCGGCGAAGAAGACCTTCATCATGTCGTGGATCGCCGCGCGCCCGGACAGTGCCGGCCAGTCCGGGCCGATGTCGAAGGTGGCGTCGTCGGCGAAGTGACTGATGACCTCCTCGACGTCGTTGCGGGCCCATGCGGCGATCTCTGCGCGCACGATCTGTTCTGCGGTCACTGCGTCCCCCTCGTCCTGTGCTGACACCATCTTTACATTCTTAGCCAATAGCGTAAACCGGCCGATATCCTTGACCGCAGCTCGGCGCACCTGCTAAGCAGGTGCTCAGGAGAACCCAGCCCGTTCCGAATCCCGCACTCTCAGCCTCTTCCTGATGGAGCCCCGATGGCACAGCCGACCGCCGCCGCACCCGACCTGTATTACGACCCGTACAGCATCGAGCTGAACATGGACCCCTACGCGGTGTTCGCGCGGCTCAGGGAGGAGGCGCCGCTGTACTACAACGAACAACACGACTTCTATGCGTTGAGCCGCTACGACGATGTCAATGCCGCGGTCATCGATCACGAGACCTTCATCTCGGGGCGCGGCGCGGTGCTCGAGATCATCAAGTCCGGGATGGAGATCCCGCCCGGCACTTTGATTTTCGAGGACCCGCCGATCCACAACATCCACCGCAACCTGCTCTCCCGAATGTTCACCCCGCGCAAGGTTCTCGCGCTCGAACCGCAGATACGCGAGTTCACCGCGCGCTGTCTCGACCCGCTGATCGGTTCGGACCGCTTCGATTTCGTCAACGATCTCGGCGAGCAGATGCCGATGCGGGTGATCGGGATGCTGCTGGGCATCCCCGAGGACCGGCAACGGCAGATCACCGATCACGGCGAGGAGATCCTGCAGGGCGAGCGGGTCGAGGGGCTGGCCACCGGCGAGGTGTTCGCGGAATTCATCGACTGGCGCGCCGAGCATCCGTCCGACGACATCATGACGGACCTGCTGAACGCCGAGTTCGAGGACGAGACGGGCACCCGGCGCAAGCTGCGGCGTGACGAACTGCTGCTGTACCTGACCGTCATCGCCACCGCCGGCTCGGAAACCACCACGCGGCTGATCGGCTGGGCAGGCAAGACGCTGGCCGACCATCCGGATCAGCGCCGCGCCCTGGTGCAGGACCCCGCGCTGATCCCGCAGGCGATCGAGGAGATATTGCGCTGGGAGCCACCGGCACTGCAGATTGCCCGCTATGTCACCCGCGACGTCGAGTATTACGGGCAGACGGTGCCGCAGGGCTCGGCGATGCTCATGCTCGTCGGCGCCGCCAACCGCGACCACCGTCGCTTCGCACCCGACGGCGACGTTTTCGACATCTTCCGCGAGCCACGCTCACACATGACGTTCGGCGCGGGCACCCATTTCTGCATGGGAAATGCGCTGGCGAGGCTGGAAGGCCGGATTGCGTTGGAGGAGATCCTCAAACGCTTCCCGGAGTGGGAGGTCGACTGGCCGAACACCGTGCCGTCGGAGACCGCCGCGGTGCGCGGCTGGGCCGCCATGCCCACCTTGCTGCCCTGAGGACAGGGCAGCCATGCGCATCGGACTGATGGTCGGTTCGGACAAGGAACGCCCGCGAGCGGAACGACTGGCCGGGTTGGTGTCCGACGCGGTCGCAGCGGAGTCGGCCGGCTTCAGCTCGTTCTGGTTCCCGCAGGTGCCGGGGTATCTGGACGCACTGACCGCGGTGGCACTGGTCGGCGCCGCCACCCGCACCATGGAGATCGGCACCGCGGTCGTCCCGATCCAGACGCGGCATCCGGTCATCCTGGCCCAGCAGGCGCTGACCACACAGGTCGCCTGCGCGGGCCGGTTCGCGCTGGGCATCGGACCGTCCCACGACTGGATCATCAAGGGGCAGTTGGGCTTGTCCTATGACCGCCCGGTCGCCCTGCTACGCGATTACCTCGACGTATTGCTTGCCGGGTTCTCCGGATCCGGCACGGTGGACGTCGAGAACACCGCCTTCACCGTGCACAGTCCGGTGGACGTCACCGACCAGACCGTGCCGGTGCTGCTGGCTGCGCTCGGGCCCGCCATGTTGCGGATCGCGGGTGAACGGGCCGACGGCACGATTCTGTGGATGGCTGATGAACGGGCGATCGGCGAGCACGTTGCGCCCCGCATCAATGCGGCCGCCGAGGCTGCGGGCCGGGGCCGCCCCCGCGTGGTGGCCGGCATTCCGGTCACGCTGTGCGCGCCTGCGGATGTCGACGACGCCCGCGCCCACGCGAGCGAGGTACTGGGTCACGCTCACCTGTCACCGAACTATGTGCGGTTGCTGGAACACGGTGACGCCGAGGACGTCGGCGACACCATGGCAGCCGGTGACGAGACGGCGGTGCGCCAGAGTCTGCAGCGCTATCGCGACGCCGGCGTCACCGATCTGGCCGCCCGGGTGGTGCCGATCGGGGCGGACGCCGCGGCCCGCCGCGCGTCACGGGACCGCACGATCGAGTTTCTCGCAACGCTGTCCCTGTGAGGTGGCGAATTCAGCTGGCGGGCACCAGGTCTGCGGCCACCGACGGACAAGACATGACGCCGCACCGAAAGGCCTCGGTGCGACCGAACGGATCGGTGTCCCCGGCTGCGGCCAGTGCCTGCGCCTTGAAGGCACGCGCCGCCGCGCTCAGCTCGTGCTGGACCGAATCAACGGTGCGGTCCAGCTCTTCGGGCCAGCTGTCGCCCCAGAGGGTCACCTCGATGAGGCCCTGATCCAGGGCGCCGAGCACACCTTCGCGGACCCGCGCATCGCTGACGAACAGCCCGGCGGCCACCGCCACCGTCTGCGGGTGGGGCCGCTCCTCCCACAGCTGCATCGCCGTCTCCAGATCGCCGGTGTCCACACCGAGAATCTGCAGAGGACGGATGTCGTCGTCGCCGGTGATCAACACCGTGACATCCCAGCCGGCCATCACGCGGTCGACCAGCCAACCGCCGGCGTTACGCACGACTTCGGCGACGGTGGGTGCCACCACATCGAGTCGGTACCTCATAGCGAATTCCTCTCGGTGGCCGGCGCGAAGTCGCGGGCCAGCGACTCCGTGTATCCCTTGAACACTGCCGCCAGTGGGATTGATGGATCGAGTAGCCATGCGGTCTCCATTCCATTGACGAAGGCGAGAATCTCCACGGCCTTGGCGGCCGGGTCGAGGTCTGAGCGGTAACGGCCGCTGAGCTGGCCGCGCCGGATTCCGTCGGCGACGATCCCGACGGCGGCCTGCTGCCGGGCCACCAGCCGGTCGTGCAGCGGGGCGTCCGGCTGGATGTTCTCCACCAGCAGCACAGTGAAGGTTCCGACAAGTTCGGGAGCGCGATCGAAGCGCTCGGCGACTCTCCCGATGTTGGCGATCAGATCGCCACCCCGGTCGGCATGGGTGTCATCGTCGAAGTCCCGGGCGTCGAGCACCGCGTGCAGCAGTTGTTCCTTGGACTGGAAGTGGTGCAGCAGCCCAGCGGCGCTGACCCCGGCCTCTCGGGCGATCTGCGCCAGGGAGGTGTTGCGCCAGCCGTTTCGCGCCAGGAGATTCTCCGCAGCAGCGAGAATGCGCTGCTTACGGTCCTCTCCCTTGGCGAGGAGCGACTCGTAGGGCCGAGGCCCAGACGCCGCAGATATTGCTGACACCGCTCTCCCCATCACCGATGAACCAACCAACTGAACACACAGTAGGTTGGTTTGCGATCTGTGACAAGGGTCTCAGTTAACAAATTTTGCGGCAGCTGTCACGCAGCTGGTCAGCTCAACGGTTTGTGGAGTTTCAGTCGGAATCAGTGGCTGTTGCGAATTGGTGAGTGTGTCGGGGTGACTTGGCGGTTGGTGTCCTCGAGAATGGGGTGATGGCTAGGGGTTATCGCCCGGTGGATCG
>NZ_LMJA01000029.1:387232-388620 GCF_001428895.1 Mycobacterium sp. Root265 | reverse complement strand
AGCAGTTGGTCGGAGACGAACTTCGCGGAGTCCTGTGCGGTGATGTCGACGCCGCGGTCGAGGCGTTTGCAGGCGATCTTGCCGATCCAGGCGTTGAAATCCTTCTGCCCGTAGATGCCGTAGGTGTGCAACTCCTTGGCGAAGTCACTGTCCGGGTCGGCCTGGGCCGGAGCCGCGAAGACCAGCGCAGCCACCCCGGCGAACAACACGGCCCATGTCTTCTTCAACATCATCAACTCGTTTCCTGCGAGGAACTTCCGGCGGCGACGGGCTGCTGGGGCCACCGCTCCGCGACCGGGCGCTGGCGCACCCGCGTGGGCCACCAGAACCACTTGCCCAACAGCGCCGCGATGGACGGTGTCATGAACGCCCGGATCACCAGGGTGTCGAACAACAGGCCAAGACCGATCGTCGTACCGACCTGCCCGATCACCGTCAGCTCACTGACCGCCATCGAGATCATGGTGAAGGCGAAGACCAGACCGGCGGCCGTCACCACCGAACCGCTACCGCCCATGGCCCGGATGATGCCGGTGTTCAGACCCGCGTGTATCTCTTCCTTGAGGCGCGCGACCAACAACAGGTTGTAGTCCGCACCGACCGCCAGCAGGATGATCACCGACATCGGCAGCACCATCCAGTGCAGCGGGATCCCGATCAGGTGCTGCCAGATGAGCACCGACAGCCCGAACGCCGAACCCAGCGAGATCGCCACCGTGCCGACGATCACTGCCGCCGCCACGATGCTGCGGGTGATGATCAGCATGATGATGAAAATCAGCCCGATGGACGCGATTCCGGCGATGATCAGGTCCCAGTTCGCGCCCTCCTGCATGTCCTTGAAGGTTGCCGCGGTGCCACCGAGGTAGATCTTGGAGCCTTCCAGCGGGGTGCCCTTGATGGCTTCCTTGGCAGCCAGCTTGATGGCGTCGATGCGCTCGATTCCCTGAGCGCTCAGCGGATCCCCGTCATGGCTGATGATGAAGCGCACCGCATGGCCGTCGGGGGACAGGAAGTTCTTCATGCCGCGCTTGAAGTCTTCGTTCTGGAAGGTCTCCGGTGGCAGGTAGAACGAGTCGTCGTTCTGGGCGGCATCGAAGGCCTCACCCATCGCCGACGAGTTGTCCTGCATCGCCGACATCTGATCCTGTATGCCCTTCTGGGTCTGATACATGGTCAGCATGTAGGTGCGCATGTTCTTCATCGTCGCGATCATCGAGGGCATCAGCACGACCATCTGCGGCATCAGCGCGTTGAGCCGCTCCATGTCCGGGATGATGTCCTGGATACCGTCGGTCATCACGTCGATGCCGTCGAGGGTGTCGAAGATCGAGCGCAGCGCCCAGCAGCCGGGAATGTTGAAGCAGTGCGGTTCCCAGTAGAAGTAG
>NZ_LMJA01000029.1:0-387198 GCF_001428895.1 Mycobacterium sp. Root265 | reverse complement strand
ATGTTGGCCATCATGTCCTGCTGGTACTTCTCGTTCATCTTCTGCGTGGTGCCCTGCATGCTGATCTGGAACGGGATCGAGGTGTGCTCGATCGGGGTCCCCTGCGGGCGGGTGATGGCCTGCACGCGGCCCACACCCTCGGTGCGGAAAATAGCCTTGGCGATCTTGTCGATCACCAGGAAGTCCGCGGAGTTGCGCAGATCGTGATCGCTTTCGACCAGCAGCAGTTCGGGATTCATCCGAGCCTGCGAGAAGTGCCGGTCCGCGGCCGCGTATCCCTCGTTGGCAGGCAGATCGGCGGGCAGGTATTCGCGGTCGTTGTAGTTGGTCTGGTAGCCGGGCAGCGCCAGGAGGCCCACCATGGTGATCGCGATGGTGGTGACCAGGATCGGTCCGGGCCAACGCACCACGGCCGCACCGATCTTGCGCCAGCCACGGGTGCGCATGGCGCGCTTGGGTTCGAGCACCTTGCCGAACTTGGTGACCACGGTGATGATCGCCGGTCCCAGCGTCAACGCCGCCAGCACCACGGTGATCATGCCGATCGCCAGCGGGATACCGAGGGTCACGAAGTACGGAAGCCTGGTGAAGTGCAGGCAGAAGGTGGCGCCGGCGATGGTCAGACCGGAACCCAGCACGACGTGCGCGGTGCCGTGGAACATGGTGTAGTACGCGGACTCCCGGTCCTCACCTTCGGCGCGGGCCTCCTGATATCGGCCCAACAGGAATATCGCGTAGTCCGTGGACGCGGCGATGGCCAGCGTCACCAACAGACTGGTGGCGAACGTCGAAAGACCGATGATCTCGTGGTAGCCCAGGAAGGCCACCACACCACGGCCGGCCAGCAGACTGAGCACCACCATGAAGATGGTGACGATCATCGTGATGAACGACCGGTAGATCAGCAGCAGCATCACGATGATGACCGTGAACGTCAGCGCCTCGATCATCTTCAGGCTGCGGTCGCCGGCGATCTGCTGATCCGCCTGCAGCGCTGCAGGTCCGGTGACGAACACCTTCAGGCCCGGCGGCGCCTGCATGTTGTAGACGATGTCCTGGACGGCCTCGATGGATTCGTTGGCCAGCGCCTCGCCCTGGTTACCCGCGGTGTAGACCTGCACGTAGGTCGACTTGCCGTCGGCGCTCTGCGCGCCGGAGGCGGTCAGCGGATCGCCCCAGAAATCCTGGATGTGCTGGACGTGCGCCGTATCGGCCTCCAGCTTGGAGATCATCTCTTTGTAGAAGTCGCGGTCGGCTTCGTCGAGCTGCTGCTCGTCCTCCAGCACGATCATGATCGAGCTGTCGGAGTTGTACTCCTCGAAGACCTTGCCGACCCGCTTGGTGGCGATCACCGAGGGCGCGTTATCCGGGCTCATCGAGACCGAGCGCATCTGCCCGACCTCTTCGAGCTGCGGCACCGAGACGTTGAGGAAGCCGATCAGCACGACCCAGCCGATGATGATCGGCAGTGCCAGGGTGCGGACCGCCTTGGCGATACCGCCGCGGTGTTGGGGCTCGGCGACCGGAATGGCGTCGGTGCGGGGTTCGCTCATGCGGCCACCTCGCAGGCTCGGGTGCCGCATGCATAGCGGTTGATTCGCTCGCTGCGCTCGCTCATGCGCTCTTCACCAGGCAGTAGGTGTGCGCACCCACGCCGTCGACGGTGCGTTCGTCCTTCACCTCGTCATCGACGGTGATCCGGCAGGACAGCGTGCTGCCGTCGCCCTGCCCGGAGATGGTCGGGAACACCGAAGGCGCCGTGGTGCTCAGCGTGATCTCCCAGGGCAGCGTGACGTTGTCGGCACGCACCGGACGGGCGTCGAGATCCATGTAGTTCACATTGGCCGTCGCGCCGGGCTCGCCCCACACCTCGTACTTGACGACCTTCGGGTCGAACGGCTCGGTGTCGTCGGAGGCGCTGTTCTCGGTCGAGATGTAGCCGGGGCCGGTCCCGAAAAAGGTACGAACCCGCATCACGGTGAACGTCGCCACCAGGACCACCGCCACGATGACCAGTGGGATCCAGATCCGCTTCAGCACGTTCACCGCTGGGACGCCATTCGCCTATTGGGCCTTTCGCATAGCCTTGCTAACCGACTGCGGTCAGGTTAGCCATACGGCTAAGCTAGTACAAGTCGCACGGCTAGAAAATGTGACGCGGACAACTTATCGTCCGCATTGCGGTCCGCGACATGTCAAAGTGTCCGCAATGTCATGTCGGTGAGACGGAGCTGAGGAAGGGACGGGGACGATGGCCAAGCCGGTATCGCAGCGCGGATTCGCGCGCGAACGGGTGATCGAGGCCTCGCTGTCCCTGTTTGCCGAACGCGGCGTCAACGGCACCTCGCTGCAGATGATCGCCGACCACCTCGGCGTCCGGAAAGCCGCCATCTACTACCAGTTCCACACCAAGGACGACATCGTGCTCGCGGTGGTGCGCCCGGTCTTCGACGATATGGCGCGGCTGGTCCGCATCGCCGAGTCCATCGCGTCGCCCGATTCCCGCCGCGACGCGACCATCAGCGGTTTCGTCGAACTCGCCGTGCGCCATCGCCGCATCGGATCGCTGTTCTACGGCGACCCCGCCGTCATCTCGCTGGTGCAGTCGCATCAGGAATTCGAGGACATCTCCAACAGCCTGCGCGAACTCCTCATCGGCGCGGCGCACGATATCGGCACTCGCGTCGCGATCGCCATGATCACCGCGGGAGTGTTCGGAAGCACCGCCGAGCCGCACCTGCAGGACGTCTGCGACGCCGATCTGCACCGGGTACTGCTCGACTGCGCACAGAACCTGCTGCACGCACCGCACTCAGCCGGCGCCCACCTCAGCCGGTAGCGGCGGCGGCAGCGGCGTGGTCGAAGTCCGGGTCGTCGAGGTCTGAGTCGAGGTGGTCTGAGTCGAGGTGGTCACCTCGCTGAACTCTTCGGACTTGTGCACGTCGAGCAGCGACTCGTCCCGGATCACGTCGTCCCCCGCGCTCACCACGAGCGACTCGGTGGTGACGGTGTAGGACAGTCCGTCGTTCTCCGCCACATATCCGTCACCGGTTGCGGTGGCCGGCAACACCAGCCGGGCTCCGTCGCGCACCCGAACCCCGCGGTACTGGTAGCTGCCGTCGGACTGTTCGCAGATCGCGATCCGCGATGTCTCGGTGCTGCCGAAGATCACGGCGGTGGCCGGGGATGTACAGCGCGCAGTGGATTCCAGGTAGCCCTGGCTGTCCGATTCCGGGGCGGCATCGGCCGAGGCCGACATCACGAGCACGGTGGCACCCGCCGCGGCGGCCACGGCCAGACCGACCACCAGGCGGCGTGACGGGTGGGCGGTGGGAGTTCCAGGAGCAGACATCGATTCCAGCTGACCACGACCTCGCACGTTTCTGCCACCGGTGATGCCGACCCGTGATGATTTCGCGCCCGTCACGCAGTCTGTCTTGTATGACCACACGCACAGCACTCATCACCGGCGGGGCACGCGGGCAGGGCCGCGCGCACGCGATCGCCCTGGCCCGGTCGGGCGCCGACATCGTGTTCTGCGATATCGCGGCCCCGATCGACGAGGTGGACTACGAACTGCCCACCCCCGCCGACGTGCAGGAGACGGTCCGCGCCGTCGAAGCGACCGGCAGGCGATGTGTCGCACTCACCGCCGACGTCCGGGACCTGAGCGCCATGCAGGCGGTCGCCGATGCCGCCTTCGACCACTTCGGGCGCCTCGACATCGTCATCGCGAACGCCGGTATCGCCAGCGGTTCACCACTCGCGTCCATGTCCGAGCAGCGCTGGCGCACCATGATCGACGTCAACCTCACCGGTGTCTTCAACACCTTCCGTGCGGTACTGCCGCGGCTGATCGAGCAGGGCACGGGTGGGCACCTCATCGCCACCGCCTCCAGCGTCGCGACGACCGGGGCCCGCGATGCCGCGCACTATGCGGCGGCCAAGGCCGGTGTCGTCGCGCTGGTGCGGTCACTGTCCTATGAGGTTGCCGAGCACGGCATCACGGTCAACGCCCTGCTGCCCTCCGGCGTGGACACCCCGATGATCCACAATCCGATGACCTACCGGACCATCCGGCCCGACCTGGCAGACCCGGGACGCGCCGACGTCGAGGAGATCTTCGCCAAGGGCCGACCGCGGCCCGGGCTGCTGGAACCCGAGGACGTCGCCAACGCGGTGCTCTACCTGGTGTCCGATCAGGGTCGGCTGCGCTCCGGTGACGCCTTAACGCTGTCCAACGGAATGGACTGAGCCGCAACGCTATTCCGGGTCACCGTATTCGTCGAACCAGTAGGCCAGCTTGCCGCGGCGGCTGACCGCACGCAGCCGGGCCTCGGCAGCGGCCCGCATCGTGCTGGTGGTGACGATGAGCAACTCGTCTCCGGTGGCGAGGCGGGTGTCGGGCAGCGGGACGAAGGTGTGCCCGTCCCGGATGATCAACGTGATCACCGCCGGGTCGGGCAGCCGCAGCTCCAGGATCGTCACGTTGTGCAGTCGCGACGGTGACTGCACCTTCATGGTGAGCAGCTCGGCGTCCAGGACGTCCAGCGGCGCCGCCTCCACCTGGATCTCACGGGTGGCCCCTCCGTCGGTCAGGCCCAGCAGCCGGGCGATCAGGTGCAGGCTCGGCGCCTGGATCAGGGTGAAGATCACCACCAGAATGAAGACGATGTTGAGCAGCCGCGAGCTGCCCGCCACCCCGGCGACGATCGGGAAGGTCGCGAGCACGATGGGCACCGCACCGCGCAGACCGGCCCAGGACAGGAAAAGCTGTTCGCGGAACGGGATGCCGAAGCCGACGAGCGACGCCGCCACCGACACCGGCCGGGCGACCAGCAGCAGTATCGTCCCGACGATGATCGCCGGCACGATGTCGCGGGGCAGCTCGCTCGGGTCGACGAGCAGACCAAGCAGCACGAACAGCCCGATCTGAGCCAGCCAGCCCAGCCCTTCGGCGAAGGACCGTGTCGTCGAGCGGTGCGGCAGACCCGAGTTGGCGAGCACCACCGCCGCCAGATAGGCAGCCAGGAATCCGCTGCCGTGCAGGCTGCCCGCGGCGGCGAAGGCCACCACCCCCAACCCGAAGGTGGCGATCGGATACAGACCAGATGCCGGCAGCGCGATGCTGCGCAAGGTCAGCGCGCCGAGAAAGCCGACGCCCAAACCGATCACGGCGCCGGCCACCAATTCGAAGACGATCTCGCCGAGTGCGCCGGCCGGTTCGAACACGAACGGCACCACGCTGAACATCAGCACCAGGATCACCGCGGGAGCGTCGTTGAACCCGGACTCGGCCTCCAGCAGGCCGGCCAGCCGCCGCGGCAGCGGGAGCACCCGCAGCACCGAGAACACCGCCGCCGCATCGGTCGAGGACACGATCGCCCCCAACAGCAAAGCCAGCTGCCAGTCGAAGCCGAGCAGGAAGTGCGCCGCGGCAGCGGTGATCAGGGTGCTCACCACCACGCCGACGGTGGCCAGCGCACCCGCCGGTGCCAGCACCTTGCGGATGTCGGAGAACCTCGTGGTCAAACCGCCCTCGACGAGGATCACCGCCAGCGCAGCGGTGCACACGTTGCGGGCGACCTCCACGCTGTCGAAGTCCAGGCCCAGCCCGTCCTCGCCGAGCACCACACCGACCAGCAGGAAGAACAACAGGGCGGGAAAGCCGACCCGCGTCGCCACCCGGGTACCGATGATGCTTGCGAGCAGCACAAGGCCGCCGATCAGCATCGCCAGGTACAGCTGGTGCAACGTCATAGGGTTAAGTCAAGATAGCCGGGTGGCAGTACGCAAGATGCGGATCGGGATAGCGGGCGCCGGTAACGTCGGCCGCTCCGTCGCGCGCGAACTGCTCGAATACGGCCACAAGGTGCTGCTCATCGAACGCGAGCGGCGGCGTTTCGAACCGCACACCGTTCCCGGCGCCGACTGGTTGCTCGCCGACGCCTGCGAGCTGTCCGCGCTGCAGGAGGCGGGGGCGCAGACCTGCGATGTGATGATCGCCGCGACCGGCGACGACAAAGCCAACCTGGTCGTCGGTCTGCTCGCCAAGACCGAGTTCGGGGTACGGCGGGTGGTCGCTCGCATCAACGATGTCGACAACCAATGGCTGTTCAGCCAGGCGTGGGGCATCGACGTCGCGGTCTCGACGCCGGGTGCGCTGGCCGCCGGTATCGAGGGCGCCATCGACGTCGGCCATCTCGTCCGGTTGATGGGTCTGCGTGAGGGTCATGCCAGTCTCACCAAACTGACCCTGCCCGAAGACAATTCGCTGGTCGGCCAGCGGGTCGATCAGCTGGAACTGCCGTCCAACACCGCACTGGTGACGCTGCTGCGCGGTGACACCGTGCTGATCCCGAAGCCCGGGGACATCTTCGCGACCGGTGACGAACTGCTGCTGATCGGCGGCGAGGGCGACAGCCACTCTGCGATATTGCGCACGTAATCCTTGAATGCCAGCAGTGGGTACGGATCCTCGATGATGCCGGTGCCGGGAGCCTCGGTGACGAAGCTCGGCGCCCCGTAACCGATGTCCCAGTTGTAATCCGCGAAGTGGTGGAACGTGGACTCCGCCAGCGCCCGGCCCAGCGGCCTGCCGTCGGGGGTCGTCTCGCCGTCGAGCAGGACGGCCAGGTTGAACCGGCGGCCGGTGTGGGCGCTGCGGCCCTGCGCCAGCACGCCGGCATGCGGGATGTCCGCCGATACCGCGCCCTCGTGCGGGTGGGCGGGGAACCATTCGATCCGCCCGCTACGGGTCTGTCCGGTGCGCAGCAACTCGTGCACGGTGTCACCGCCGAGCACCGGCTGGTAGTCGCCGTTGGCGCCGGAATGATAGTTGGGCCAGGCGATATCGGGGTTGTCCTGGTCATCGCACAGCACCGCCGGGTCGTCCACGCTGTGGTGGAACTGATTGACCGCGCCGAGCGAACCCAGTTGCAGCAGACAGCAACCCAGGTCCTGGTGGTCGCGGGCGGTGAGCACTCCCCCGCCGTTCTCCCGGAACCGCACGATCGCCTCGGCGTCGGCGGCGCTGAGCCCGTCGCCGACATCCACCGCCATCAACCACACCTGGTCGATGCCGAGCTTGTCGACGTGGCTGAGCACGGGATCGTTGTCGACGCCGCCGACCCGGTTGCGCGCGACCACCTGATGCCCGGCGTGGCGCAGCTCGCGGGCCAGCAGCGAGAAGCGGCTGATATCCCAGTCGTCGGGGTCTTTCGTGATGGTGGTCTGCAACAGGATTCTCGACATGCTCATCAGAGTGGCAGCCGCCCGGGTGCTGCGAACCCTTGGAAAAGCGTAGTCAGTCGGGCACCTGAGAGGCAAGCCAGTCCTCGAATCGGGTCTCGAAGCGGATGGCGCCACCGGACGGGATGAGTGTGCGTTTCTCGATGCCGATCCCCCAATAGGGGGCGGCCGGATCGGCGATGACGGTGCGGTGGTCCCCCCGCGCCAGGAATGCGACCCGGACGATCTCGTCGAGCCGGTAGGTCGTGGGCCCGCTCACCTCGACGACCCCGCCGATCGGATCCCCGGCCGCGGCGATGACGAGCGCCTCGGCGGCGTCGGCACACGCGATGGGCCGGATCAACACCGGAGGCAGACGTACCGTGTCGCCGGCGGCGCCGAATTCAGCGATGGTGTCCAGGAATTCGAAGAACGTCGTCGAACGCACGATGCTGTGCGGAATCGCCCCGGCGGCAATGAGTTGCTCCTGCAACATCTTCGCCGCGTAGTAGCCCTTCCCGATGGCGAGCAGATCCACCCCGACCACCGACAGCACGACGTGATGCCGCACCCCCGCCGCGGCCTCAGCCGCGAGCAGGTTCACCGTCGAGGTGGCGAAGAACTCACGCGCCGCGGCGTCTTCGTGTAACGGGGCGTCCGAGGCGTCGACGACCACATCGGCGCCCCGGATCACCTCCGTCAGTCCCACACCGGTGACGGTGTCGACACCGGTCGAGGTGGCTGCGGCGACGGCGTCATGACCGATTGCGGTCAAGCCGCGCATCACCTTTGACCCCAGCCTCCCCGTGCCGCCGATGACGACTATGCGCACTTCTGGGCGGACAACCAGTCTGCGAAGGTGGTCTCGAAGAGGGTGGCGGGACCGGCGGGCACGATGCTGCGGTCGTCGATGACGGCGCCGAAGTAAGGCGCGGCGGGGTCGGTGACGACCTCACGTGGGTCGCCCTTGGCGGCCAACCCGGTGCGCACGAAATCGTCCATGCCGATCTTCTCGGGTCCGGCGATCTCCACGGCGCCGTTGACCGGTTCGCCGACAGCTCCGCGGGTGACGCCGGTGGCGACGTCTTCGGCGGCGATCGGCTGCATGGCGGCGTGCGGCAGGCGGACGGTGTCGCCGTCGGTGGCCGATCCGGCGATGGCCTCGACGAACTCGTAGAACTGGGTGGCGCGCACGATCGTGTACGGGACGCCCGATTCGGCGATCAACGCCTCCTGGGCCACCTTGGCCCGCATGTAGCCGCTGTCCGCGACGCCGCCGGCGCCCACCACCGACAGCGCCACATGGTGACCGACACCCTGTTCGCGCTCGGCGGCCAACAGATTCCGCGTCGAGGTGGTGAAGAACTCCAGCACATCGTCGTCGGCGAAGGACGGCGAGTTGGTGACGTCGACGACCACCTGGGCACCGGCCAGCGCCGCGGCCACACCCTCACCCGAGATGCTGTCCACCCCGGTACTCGGGGAAACACCCACCGCGTCATGACCCAGCTCGGTGAGCTTGGCGACGACCTTCGAGCCGATCAGACCGGTTCCCCCGATGACTACGATCCTCATTTTCAGCGCCTTTCCGAAGTGTTCGAGCTGTCCACTTCAGCTTGGTGGCCGGGACCTCTACGCAAACCCTTGAAAGTCCGTAGTCAGCGTGGCCATCAAATTGGGCTGACGTATGCTCGGGGCCGCAATGGCAAGTAGTTGATACCCGAGGGGGCTGGCGTGCTCAAACTGGTTTCTCCGCACACCGAGGAACTACTCGCCGAGGTCCCGATCTCCACCGCCGACGAGATCGACACCGCCGTGAGCGCGGCACGAGCCGCCATCGACTCCGGCCCGTGGCCACGGATGGCCCCGGGTGAGCGTGTCGAGGTGCTGCGCCGGTTCGCCGATGTCTATCGCGCGCACGGCAAGGAAATCGCCCAGCTCATCACCGCCGAGATCGGTGCGCCGATCACCTTTGCGCAGCGGGCCCAGATCGGCTTGCCCGCCATGATGATCGGCGCGTTCTGCGACACCGCGCAGGGCTACGACTGGCAGGAGATCCGGCCCGGGTTCTTCGGGTCCGACATCCACGTCCGCAAGGAACCCGTCGGTGTGGTGGCCGCGATCGTGCCGTGGAACATGCCGCAGTTCCTCACCATCGCCAAACTGGTGCCCGCGCTGCTGGCCGGGTGCGCGGTCATCGTGAAGCCGGCGCCGGAAACCTCGTTGGACGCGCTCTATCTGGTCAAGCTGTTCGAGGAAGTGGGACTGCCGCCCGGGGTGATGACGGTGCTACCCGGCGACAACACGGTCGGCGAGCGATTGGTCAGCCATCCCGGCGTCGACAAGGTGTCGTTCACCGGATCCACCGCCGTCGGCAAGGCGGTGGCCGCCGCGTGCGCGGCCAACCTCACCAAGGTCAGCCTGGAACTCGGCGGCAAGTCCGCGGCCATCATCCTCGACGATGCCGATCCCGCCACGGTCGCCGCAGGGGTGCGCTCGGCCAGCCTGTCCAACAGCGGCCAGATCTGCAATGCGCTGACCCGCATCCTCGTTCCGGCCGCCCGGCAGCAGGAGTTCGTCGACGCACTCGCCGCGGAGATCACCTCGATCAAGGTCGGCGACCCGACCGATCCGCAGACTCAGCTCGGACCGCTGGTGAACCGGCGTCAGCAGCAGCGGGTGCTCGACTACATCGGCATCGGCCGGGACGAGGGCGCCCGGCTCGTGGTCGGCGGCACGGAAGCTCCCGCCGGTACCGACCGTGGCTGGTATGTGCGCCCCACGTTGTTCGCCGACGCGCAGAACTCGATGCGCATCGCACAGGAGGAGATCTTCGGACCCGTTCTGACGGTCATCGGGTACCGCGACGAGCAGGAGGCCGCCGCACTCGCCAACGACTCCGGATACGGACTGGCGGGATCGGTGTGGACGGCGGACACCGACCGCGGGCTGGCCATCGCCACGCAGATCAAGACCGGCACCTTCGGCGTCAACCAGGGCTACACGATGGACCCGTTCGCACCCTTCGGTGGTGTCAAGGACAGTGGGTACGGCCGCGAACTCGGCCGCGAGGGTCTGGAAAGCTACCTCGATACCAAATCAATCGCCGTCGCGGCAGGAGTGTGATCGTTTGTCCACGTTAGGTTTCGATGGTCGTGTCGTCGTGGTGACGGGCGCCGGCGGCGGCCTCGGCCGTTGCCACGCTCTCGAATTCGCCCGCCGCGGTGCCCATGTCGTGGTCAACGACGTGGGGGCGGCCGTCGACGGCACCGGACCGGCGACATCGGCGGCGCAGGCCGTGGTCGACGAGATCACCGCGGCCGGCGGATCTGCGGTCGCGAACACCGATTCGGTGGCCACCGACGAGGGCGGCAAGGGCATCATCGGCACCGCGACCGAGGCCTTCGGCCGGGTCGATGTGCTGATCAACAATGCCGGCATCCTGCGTGACGCCGCGTTCAAGAACATGACCGCCGATCAGGTCGATGCCGTGCTGGACGTGCATCTGCGGGGCGCCTTCAATGTCACCCGCGCGGTATGGCCGGTGTTCCGCGAGCAGGACTACGGACGCATCGTCATGACGACCTCGGGCTCCGGCCTGTTCGGCACCTTCGGGCAGTCGAACTACGGGGCGGCCAAGACCGGGCTGGTCGGGCTGATGAACGTGCTGGCGATCGAGGGGCAGCGCAACAACATTCGGGTCAACGCCATCTCCCCCATCGCCAGGACGCGGATGACCGAGAACACCATGACCGAGTTGGTGAAGGACCTGGATCCCGAGGACGTCACCCCGGTGGTCGTCTACCTGGCGCACGAGAGTTGCGAGCGGACGGCCAACATCTACCGCGTCGGCGGCAAGCACGTGTCGCGGGTCTTCATCGCCGAGACCGCCGGTGTGGATCTGGAGGCTCCGACCGCGGAAGCCTTCGCCGCGGAGATCGACGCCATCGACGACGCCGGGTCGTTCACGATCCGGGGCGGACCGGCGCGCACGTAGTCCTCGTCGATTAGGTGAACTAAGCGACAAAGCGCATTGCCCACCAAAGCGGGCCGCGCCCAGCGCCTTTCAGTTAGGCCCGCTAATCGGCGGGGTTAGAGCTGCTAAGCGAAGGAGCTCGAATATGGCTCATTGTCAATAGTTTTCGTTTAGGCGACCTAACGGACGGGGATGATTTCCGCTTTCGCGCGTAGCGTTCGCCTAATGACTGCACGCGAATGAAGGGAGTCGGGATGAACCTCAGAAAGCTTGCCGGAGCCGTCATTGCCACCGCGCTCATGGTCAGCGCAGGCGCCGTCACCGCTGGGCCGGCATCGGCGGTGGATAACATCAAGCCATTCGATCAGCAGATGCGAATACTCGACTACACCGGCGCACCGTCGGTCGGTTACACGGTCAGGGACCTCGTGCCGAGTTCCGACCCAGTGCCACATAATGGTCAGTTGTACGAAGCCTCGCTGACGGTGGACACATTCGGGGCGCAGGCCGATCCTTTGATCCACCGGTTCAACGCCCGTGCCGAGAACTCGACCCTGTACCCGCTCGTCGGCGCCGCGGGCGTCGGCGGAATGCTGCCACCGGGCGCCAGTGCGACGGGCAAGCTCTATTTCGATGCCGTGGGCCCCGACGTACCGTTCAGCGTCGTCTACAACGACGGCATGCGCGACATTCTCGCGTGGATTCCCGGTTCTCCCGAGGGAGGTACCCGCCCCTGAGCGAACTACTGGATGGGTTCATCCCCGAGCACCGTGGTGCGCAACATCTCTCGGGGTGAGTTCGGCTCGTACGGCGCGGCCCGGTGCAGCACACCCTGGTTGTCCCAGATCACCGTGTCCCCCACCGACCACTTGTGGCTGTACACCTTGTCGGTGGTGGTGGAATGCTCCAGCAACTCGGCGAGCAGCGCGCGGCCCTCGTCCAGATCCATGCCCACGATGTAGTCCGCCGAGGCACCGAGCACCAATGACTTACGCCCGTTGCGGTGCGTCCAGATCAGCGGATTCTCGTGTGTGGGCCGCGATTTCCACCGCTCCAACTGCTCCGGCGTGGGATCGGGATAGACCCGGCGCTGGGATGCCTCCAGGGAATGCACGACACGCAACGAGGCGTACCGCTCTTTCTCCCCCTCGCTGAGCGTCTCGTAGGCGGCATAGGAGTTCGCGAACTCGGTTTCACCACCACGGGCGGCGACCTGGATCGCCGACAGCACCGTTGCCTTCTGCGGGCATTCACCGGCCGTCGGCGTGCACCCGTCGATATGCCAATCGAAGGTCGCCTTCAGGTACTCGGCCGCCTTGTTCTTGGTCTTGTCCAGCGTGATCGGATAGATGCCCGACACCGGATGGTGGCCATCGGCCGACCGGTCGATCTCGCCGAGCCGCTCGCAGAAGGCCACCTGCGCCTGCGGATCCTCGTCGAGATGCAGGTCGTGGAACACCAATACCCCGTTGTCCTCCAACGCCTCCAGCACTGCCGATGCCAGGCCGTCGTCGTTGGCCAACCGCTCCGGGTCGACACCGCTTACTTCGGCTCCCACCGAGGCGGTGAGCTTGTTGATGGTGAGCACACTCATGGTGCGTCCTCTCTCAGGGTGTGGGTTCGCCGGTGCGGATCATCACCGCGTCGGCGGCGTCCACGGGTGCGGGTTGGTGCATGATCTCGATCGACATCGCGACCATCACCAGGGAGTAGATGAGATGCAGCAGATTGGTCGCATCCTCGGGCAGGTCGTCGAGGGGGAACTTGTCGCAGTAGTCGATGGCTTCTTCCAGCCGCGGGAAGAAGGCGTCGTAGAACGCCTGCATGGTCGGCATGGAGCTCGCCAGCCGCTGCTCCCAGCGCTCCGTCTCGGTGGCCAGACACCAGGCTTCGGTGAAGGGTTCCAGTTCTTCGAATGGGGCCGGTAGTTGCTTGGTTGCCATTGTCAGACCTTCGCCGGTGCGGTCTCGCGCTGGTACCGCTCGACCCAGTCAACGGCCACCTTGTGGAGGTGGCGAACCAGAATCTCCTGATCGTTGACCGGGAACTCGTCGATGACGTCGTACTCCAGCGCCGCCTGGGTGCCGCCCAGCATGCCCGCGTCCTGCAGTGCGAACTCCTTGAGCACCACCGCGGCGACTTCGTGCTCGATGCGTTCCCGCACGGACCGCGCCGGGTGGAAATAGGTGAAGGCCTCGAAGCGGTGGGTGTTGTGCGAGGTCGGCCAGTACCGGTAGAGCAGGTACCAGCCGCCGTAGATCAGGATTTCCAGGTTGGGGAAGATCTGGAAGTTGCTGATGCCCCACGGCTGGATATCACCGGGATTCAGTCCGGCCGGCAGCTCGCCGATGTCCGGTGTCCGCCACGGCCCGACCAATCCACTCTGGGTGGCCCGCTCGATCGGGTACATGTACTCGTCGGCGAGCAGCCAGCGCCGCGTCCCGGCCGTGGAGACCAGCCGGTGCGGCCCGTCGAGCTGGAAGTGCCCGCAGGTGAAGCCGGCACTGGGATTGCGCACTTCGGCGGGAACCTGCTGGGTGTGCAGCGAGGGCACGTGGTAGTACTCCTGGAAGGCGTCGGCGAAGATCTTCCAGTTGCTGTTGTTGTGGGCCACCCATTCGTAGGTCTCGGTCAGCTTCCCGAAGGGGTAGTCGTCGAGGCCGGTGATCATGGGGCCCAGGAATTCCCGCAGGCTCTGCCGGGGCTCGACATCCAGATTGACGAAGATGAATCCGGCCCACACATCGCAGTGCACCTCGAGCAGTCCGTAGTCCGCGGTGTCGAAGTCGACGAATGCCTCGGGATTGGGTACGTGCACCAACGTGCCGTCCACGGCGTATCGCCAACCGCACTGTGCGCAGTTCAATTCCGCGCTCTGACCGGACTTTTCACCGACAAGTCGGTTACCCCGGTGACGGCACACATTGTGGAATGCCCGCACCACATCGTCGTTGCCGCGCACCAGGATCAGCGATGCGTTGACGACCTCGATCTCCTTGGCGAGGTAGCTGCCCACCTGCGGCAGCTCTTCGACGCGGGCCAGGTTCAGCCAGGCCCGCTTGAAGACGGCTTCCTTCTCCAGCTCGTAGAACGCCGGGGACGTGGAGTCCCGGAACGAAATCGGTCCGGTCCCGAGTTCCGGGTAGTGCTCCGTCCAGGACCCCTCAACCGGTTTCGGCCATTGCGTCATGCGAAACTCCTCCTCATCACATCACTGCTCCACCGTTGACCCCGAGCGTCTGGCCGGTGATGAACTTGGCCTCCTCGGAGCACAGGAAGGCCACCGCCGCAGCGATATCGTCCCCGGTGCCGAGATGCCCCACCGGGATGTTCGCGGCGATTTCCTCGTTGCTCTTGAGATACCCCGCAGCCTGGCCCTGGTGCTGCATCGGCGTTTCAATACCCGAGGGCGGGATGTTGTTGACCGTGATGCCGCGGCTGGCGTACTCACGTGCCAGCGACTTGGTCAAGGTCAGCAACGCGCCCTTCGAGGCCGCATAGTGGGCGGCGAACGGTGAACCCCGCTGCGCGCTCGACGACGAGATCATCACGATGCGACCCCAGCCGCTTGCCACCATGTCCGGCAAGGCGGCCTGACAACAGTGGAACGTGCCGGTGAGGTTCACCTCGATGATGCGCGTCCACGCTTCGGAAGTGATCTCCTCGAAGGGCGCGAACCCGAACAGCCCTGCGCTGGTGACCAGGATCTCGATCGGGCCCAGTTCACTGCGCACCTTGGCGTAGGCATCGTCGACGGCGACCCGGTCGGAGACGTCCCCGGCCACGGCCACCGCGGTGATTCCCTCGGCGCGCAACTCGTCGGTGACCCGTTGGGCCGCTTGCGCATTCACATCGAAGACGGCGACCTTGTGGCCGCGCCGGCCCAGCTCATGACAGGTGGCCTCACCCATCCCGGATGCCCCGCCGGTCACCACTGCAACGCGACTCATCGCATCCTCCTGTTGTTACTCATAGACGAACCGAATGGTCGCACTGGTGGGTAGCGCCTGACAGGTGACCACGAGTCCCTCGGCGATCTCGTCCTCGTCGAGCGCGTCATTGTTCAGCAGGCGCGCGCTGCCTTCGGTCACCTGCGCGATACACGTTCCGCACGAACCTGTTTCGCAGGATGAGGGCGCCCTGAGCCCCGCCATCCGGGCCATCTGCAGCAGGGTGTGTCCCGCCCGGTAGTCCACCGTGACCGTTTCCCGGTCCAGCTCGATCGTCACGGTCTCGGTCACCGGGGCGCCGGGCGACGGGGTCGGGATCGGCGCCACGGTAAAGCGCTCCAGATGCACCTGCTCCGCCGGGACTCCGGCGGCCAGCAGTGCCCGCTCGACAGTGTCCATGAACGGGCCCGGCCCACAGACGAAACAGTCCGCATCGGTTCCGGTCTCGGCGATGAACGCGGCGATCTTCTCCGCGGTCACCACGCCCTGCTCGACGTCGAGGTGATGCTGGAGTCCGAAGCGGTCACCGTGCTCATCGACAAGGCCGTTGAGAGCCTCCCTGAAGATGACCGACTTCACCTCACGATTGGCGTAGAGCAACCGCGCGCGGCCGGTGGACTCCGCCAACTCGGTCTGAATCAGCGAGAACACCGGCGTGATACCGCTTCCGCCGGCAAACGCCACCAGCTCACGACCGTTGCCGGAGCGGACGAAGCGACCCTCGGGTGCTGCGACACTGATCCGATCCCCCGGTGCCGCATGGTCATTGAGCCAGTTGGACACCACGCCGTCACGGTCACGCTTGATGGTGACCCGCAGGTCCTGGTGCTTCACCGGCGAGGACGACATCGAGTAGCAGCGGCGGTACTCCTGTCCGTCCACCGGGACGCGCAGCGCGAGGTACTGCCCGGCGCGGTAGGAGAAGTGCTCGGCCAGGTGCGGCGGAACATTGAAGACGATCGAGATCGCGTCGTCGGTCTCGCGCACCACATCCTTGATCCGCAGCGATGTGAAGCCGTCCGCGTCGGCGGTTTCGGCGGCAGCTTCGCTCGGGGAGGTCATCTCCACAAGGTTATCAAGTACTTGTCATATATCTCAAGTACTAGATATGTAGGAGCGGTAACGGCTGATCAGGGGTCGACGTGGTCCGCGTACAGGGTATGACCGGTGCCCTGCTCGACCACCCGGCTGAGCAAAGTGCGCAACTGCTCCTGCTCCTCGCGACTGAGCACCCCGAATACCTTGTCGTGTGCGGCGACGGCGTCGCTGACCACTGCCGCGGCGACCGCACGACCTTCATCGGTCAGAAAAGCCTGCAGGATCCGGCCGTGCTGGGGGTCCTGCTTGCGCTCCACGAGACCGCGCTTCTCCAGAGCGGTGAGCGCCAGCTGAACGCCCTGCGGACTGATCAACAGCCGACGTGCGAGTTCGGCGCCGGACAGACCGGGCTGATTGGTCAGCTGCCGCAGCACGCCGATCTGTGCGGTGCTGACGCCGTGGGGCTTGACCGCGTCGTTGACACTGGTCAGGGAGAAGTAGAAGGCCTGCTTGAGCAGCCACAGGACATTGTCTGTGAGTTCTACGCTCATTTCTCTGCCGCCCATCGCCTACTGCTGGATTCACGATGACGCTAGCGCACATCCGGCCGGTCCCTGGCGCTACACCTGTTTGACGATGACCCCGTCCTTCATGACGAACCGGACGTCCAGCGTGGCGGTGATATCGGTGGAGACATCCCCGGGCACCGCGATGATGTCTGCCAGGTAACCCGGGGCCAACCGGCCCAGCTCGTCGTCGGCGTCGATGAGTTCAGCGCTGATGACCGTGGCGGCCTTGATGGCCTGCATCGGGGTCATCCCGCGCTCCACCAGCGCGCCGAGTTCCTTGGCGTTCTGGCCGTGCGGGATCGCCGGCGCATCGGTGCCGCAGGCGATGCGGACCCCGGCCGCTATCGCCTTGGGCAGCATCGCCTTCGCCTTCGGGAAGACCTCCAGAGCCTTCTTGCGAAGCTCCGGCGCGATGCGGTCGATGGCCATGGCATCGGTGAGATAGGTCGTGGAGACCAGGAAGGTCCCGTGGTCGACCATCATCTGGATCGTCTCATCGCTGGCGAGGAAACCGTGCTCGATGCAGTCGATGCCCGCGCGAATGCACGCCTGAATGGCCTTGTCGCCCACCGCATGCGCAGCCACCCGTACCCCCGCGCGGTGCGCCTCGTCGGCGATCGCCTCGAACTCGGCGTCCGAGTACTGCTGGGCGCCCGGCGATGTGCTGTGGGACATCACCCCGCCGGATGCCGACACCTTGATCAGCTTGGCGCCGTGCCGGACCTGATAGCGCACGCAGGCGATGACGTCGGGCACTCCGTTGGCGATGCCCTCGGCCACCGACAGCGGCATCACGCCGGGCGCCAGTCGCTGGAACACCGTCGGATCGAGGTGCCCGCCATAGGGTGTGACGGCATGTCCGGCCGGCCAGATGCGCGGGCCGGGGTGCCAGCCCTGGTCGATGGCCCGCTGCAGCGCGACATCGAGCAGATACCCACCGGTCTTCACCATCAGGCCCAGGTTGCGCACGGTGGTGAATCCCGCGTTCAACGTGGTGGCCGCATTGACCGCTCCCCGCAGGGTGCGATACGCCGGGTCGTCCTGCACGCCGTGCATGGGTGTCGGCAGACCCTCCGGACTTCCGGGGCCCCCGATGAGCAGGTTCAGCTCCATATCCATCAGGCCGGGCAGCAGCGTCACGTCGCCCAGATTGATCTCGACGGCCGAATCAGGCAGCGGGCCTTCGGGATTGACGGCGGTGATGCGATTGCCCTCGATCACCAACACGGCCGGCGTGTGGATCTCGCCGGTGACGACATCGGCCCAGCGGTCTGCCCGCAGAACGGTTACGGTCACGGAACCGGCTCGTATACGCAGTCCAGCCGGGTGGCTCCGGAATCCGGCACCCGGGGCTGCTTCCAGCACTCCACCGAGAACGACACCGTCACCATCGAATACAGCAGGCGCATCAGGTTGAGCACATCCTCGGGCATATCGTCGAGGCTGAATTTGTCGCAGTAGGTAATAGCCTCTTCGGCGCGTGCGGTGATGGCGTCGTAGAAGGGCTGCATCTCGACCATGGTGCTGCCCAGCCGCTTGCTGTAGCGCTGCGCCTCGGTGGCCAGGCACCAGTCCGAGAACTGTTCCAGGTCAGCGAATTCCACTGGTAGCACGTTGCTCACTCTCCCGCTGGTAGGCGTCGATCCACGATGCGGTCTCCTTGTGCAGGTGCCGCAGCAGTATCTCCTGATCGCAGTACAGGAACTGTTCCACCGCACGGGATTCGATGCTGGTCTGGGTCGCCTCCAGGGTGTTGGCATCCTGCAGCCCGTATTCCTTGAACGTCGCCGCCGCCAGTTCTTGGCCCAGACGTTCCCGCGGCGTGCGTGGCTGCGGGAAGTACAACGTGCACTCGAACGTGTGGGTGTTGTATGACGTCGGCCAGTAGTGATAGGTCAGATACCAACCCTGACCCCAGAACAGGATGACGAAGTTGGGGAACAACTGGAACGAATCCAGGCCCCACGGTTCGCATTTGGCAGGATTCAGGCCCACCGGCATCGCACCGAGATCGGGAGCGTCCCACGGCCCGAACAGACCGCTCTTGCAGATGTCCTCGATCGGCTTGCGCAATTCGTCGGCCATCTCCCAGGGCCGCACACCGGACGTGCTCACCAGACGGTGCGGTCCATCGATGCGGTAATGCGGCGCCTCGAACCCGGCTTGTGCGGCGGCCTTGGAGTACGCGGTGGGCGTCTGGTTCGCATGCAGCACCGGTGCGTGATAGAACTCCTGGAAGGCGTCCATGTAGAGCTTCCAGTTCGCCTTCACCTCGGAGCGATAGGTGAACCGCGAGGTCATCTTGTCGAACGGGTAACCGGCCAGATCGGTGATCATCGGGCCGAGGAAGTCGATCAGCGTCTGTTCCGGTTCGGCGGCGAAGTTGACGAAGATGAAGCCTTCCCACACCTCGCAGTGCACCGGCACGAGGCCGTAGCGCTCCTTGTCCAGGTCGAAGAACTCCTCCTCCTGCTGGACGTAGGTCAGTTTGCCTTCCAGGTCATAGCGCCAGGCGTGGTACTTGCAGATGAACTGGCGGCAGGTCCCACTGGTTTCTTCCAACGGCTTGTCGTTCCAGACCAGCTTGTTGCCGCGGTGTCTGCAGACATTGTGGTAGGCCTTCACCTCACCTTTGGTGGTGCGGCACACGATGATCGAGGTGTTGGCGGCCTTCATCTCCTTGGTGAAGTAGCTGCCCTTGCGCGGCAGCAACTCGACCCGCCCGACGTTCAGCCACGCTCGTTTGAAGATCGCCTGGCGTTCCAGTTCATAGATCTCCGGGTTGATCGAGTCTTCATAGGAGACCGGGCCGGTACCCAACTCCGGGTAGTGCTCGGTCCAACTGCCCTCTGCCGGTTTCGGGAAACGCGCCATGCCAAGACGGTATCGCCGTACCGGTTGAATGACAAGTAGTTGATATTGCCCGCCGTGGCGTGCTTACCCGGCGTCGGGCAGGCTGATGGTCACCATGGACGCCTTACCCCTGCCCGCAGTCGGGTCCGATCCCGACGGGTTGTTCAGCGCGTTCGGCGAGTGGGCCGCCGCCGGCGGCACGGTGCTGTACCCGGCGCAGGAGGAAGCGCTGATCGAACTGGTCAGCGGCGCCAACGTCATCCTCGCCACGCCCACCGGCTCCGGTAAATCCCTGGTGGCCACCGGCGCCATCTACGCGGCGCTCGCCGCGGACCGCACCAGCTTCTACACCGCCCCGATCAAGGCACTGGTCAGCGAGAAGTTCTTCGCCCTGTGCGAGGTGTTCGGTGCGGCCAACGTCGGCATGCTCACCGGCGACGCCGCGGTCAACGCCGATGCGCCGATCATCGCGTGCACCGCCGAAATCCTGGCCAACATCGCGTTGCGCGAGGGTGCCGACGCGGATATCGGCCTGATGGTGATGGACGAGTTCCACTTCTACGGCGACCCGGACCGCGGCTGGGCCTGGCAGGTGCCGTTGCTGGAACTGCCCCGCGCCCAGTTCCTGTTGATGTCGGCCACGCTCGGCGATGTCACGTTCCTCCGTGACGACCTGACCCGCCGGACCGGTCGGGAGACCGCACTGATCACCGGTGCCGAACGGCCGGTGCCGCTCTTCTACTCCTATGCCACCACCGCCATGCACGAGACGATCGCCGACCTGCTGAACACCAAACAGGCACCGATCTACGTCGTGCATTTCACCCAGGCCTCGGCGCTGGAGCGGGCGCAGGCCCTGATGAGTGTGAACGTGAGTACCAAGGAGGAGAAGGCCGCGATCGCCGACATGATCGGCGCGTTCCGGTTCTCGACGGCCTTCGGGTCCACCCTGTCCCGGCTGGTCCGCCACGGGATCGGCGTGCACCACGCCGGGATGCTGCCCAAGTACCGCCGCCTCGTGGAACAGCTCGCCCAGGCCGGTCTGTTGAAGGTCATCTGCGGCACCGACACTCTCGGGGTCGGCATCAACGTGCCCATCCGCACCGTGGTCTTCTCGGCGTTGTCGAAGTACGACGGCGTCCGGACCCGTCTGCTCAATGCCCGCGAGTTCCATCAGATCGCCGGGCGCGCCGGACGGGCGGGCTATGACACCGCGGGCACCGTGGTGGTGCAGGCCCCCGACCATGAGGTGGAGAACCTCAAGCAGTTCGCCAAGGTGGCCGACGACCCGAAGAAGCGCCGGAAGCTGGTGCGCCGCAAGATTCCCGAGGGCATGGTGCCCTGGAGCGAGAAGACCATGACCCGGTTGATCGAGGCCACGCCGGAGGCCCTGCACAGCAATATGAAGGTGACGACGGCGATGATCCTCGACGTCGTGGACCGGCCGGGCGACCCCTTCATCGCCATGCGGCGGCTGCTGACGGAGAATCATGAGCCGCGCAAACGTCAGCTCCGGCTCATCCGCGAGGCCGTCGGCATCGCCCGCTCACTGCTGCAGGCCGGCGTCCTGGAGCGGCTGCCCGAGCCGGAGGCCGACGGGCGGCGTTACCGCCTGACGGTGGACCTCCCACGGGATTTCGCGCTCAACCAGCCGCTGTCCACGTTTGCGCTGGCCGCGGTGGACACCCTCGATGCCGCGTCGGAAACCTATGCCCTGGACGTGGTTTCGGTCATCGAGGCGACGCTGGAAGATCCTCGGCAGATCATGGCCGCCCAGCTGAAGAAGGCGCGGGGCGAGGCCGTCGCGGCGATGAAGGCCGAGGGGATCGAGTACGACGAGCGGATGGAACTGCTCGATGACGTGACCTATCCCAAGCCGCTGCAGGAGCTGCTCGGCCACGCGTACGCGGTGTATCTGCAGACCAACCCGTGGGCCGCCGACGGCCAGCTCTCACCCAAGTCCGTGGTGCGCGAGATGTGGGAGCGCGCCATGACCTTCCGTGAGTACGTCAGCCAGTACGGCCTGACCCGCTCCGAAGGCGCGGTGCTGCGCTACCTGTCCGATGCCTTCAAGGCACTGCGCTCGGGAGTGCCCGCCACCGCGCGCACCGAGGAGCTCAACGATATCGTCGAGTGGATCGGTGAGCTTGTGCGGCAGGTCGATTCGAGCCTGCTCGACGAGTGGGAGCAGCTGACGAGTCCGGATCAGCCGCACGATGTCCCGGTGGCGGTACCGGCCCGCCCGCGCCCGCTGACCGGTAATGAGCGGGCATTCACGGCCATGGTGCGCAACGCGCTCTTCCGCAGGGTCGAGTTGTTCTCGCGTCGGCGCTGGTACGACCTGGGAGAATTGGACGCGGCCTCGGGATGGACGGCTGAACGCTGGCAAGAGGTCGGCGAGGATTACTTCGCCGAGCACGACGATGTGGGTACCGGCGCCGACGCGCGAGGTCCGGCGCTGTTGATCATCGAGCGGCAGCCCGGCGTGTGGCGGGTACGCCAAATTCTGGACGACCCGGCCGGCGACCACGACTGGGCCCTGCTGGCCGAGGTCGACCTGGAGGCTTCCGACGAGGAAGGTGCCGCGGTGATCCGGCTGGTCGATGCCGGTCTGCTGGACTGACGCTCTACCGGCTACCTGCAAACCTGCTCCGCTCAGGTCGTTTTCGCGCGGCGGATCTGTTCAGATCAAGTATGAACACACAACAGGTAACTGCACTGGTGACCGGCGCCAACCGCGGTCTCGGACGGCAATTCGCCGCGGAACTGTCCGCCCGCGGGGCCAAGGTCTACGCGGCGGCGCGACGACCCGAAACCGTCGACCTGCCCGGCGTCATACCGGTCCAGCTCGACATCACCGATCCCGAATCCATCCGCCGCGCAGCGGAGATCGCCGGTGACGTCACCGTCCTGATCAACAACGCCGGCGTCTCCACCCGGGCCGGCCTGCTCGATGGGACGATGGACGACATCCGCCTTGAGATGGAAACTCACTTCTTCGGGACACTCCAGGTCATTCGCGCATTCGCCCCCGTCATCGAACGCAACGGCGGCGGTGCGATTCTCGACGTGCTGTCGGTGCTGTCCTGGTTGCACCCAGCGACCAGCGGTGCGTATTCCTCGGCCAAGGCGGCGGCGTGGGCACTCACCGATGCTGTACGTGACGAGCTGTCTCCCAAGGGTATTCAGGTGTCGGCTCTGCACGTCGGATACATGGACACCGACATGGTCAGCTACATCCCCGCCGATCAGAAGACCGATCCCGCGGAGGTCGCCAGGTTGGCTCTGGACGGCCTGTTCGCCGGGGACCGCGAGATCCTGGCCGACGAGCTGACCCGGCAGGTCAAGGCGGGGTTGTCAGGGACCTAGGCGGGACTGAAGACCGACACGCTGCGCTCGACGATCCCGACCAGGACGCCGATCGCGGTCGCGTCGCCCGTCGCCTCCACCTGGCCGGCACCGACCGCCTCGGCCATGGTGGTGCGCTGACCGGCGATGGCCCCGAGGACGCCCGCCGAAGTGCGGACCACCACGTCGGCGGGAGTGTCGGCGGGACCGGGAGCCACCGACATCCGGCCGTCGCGGATACGCAGGCACGCCACGCTGTCACCGATGTGAAATTCGTACAGTGCTGCCACACCAACTGGCACGCCGCCAGCGCCGCTGCCCGCAAGGAAACCCAGCGCCCATTCCGCACGGAACACCTCGCCCCCGGCGTCGGCCTCGACGAGCTGGTGGCGGGCGCCCCACAGCGCCAGCGGTATCACGGCGGTCGCCAGCTCGCGGCCGGCGTCGGTGAGCTCATAGGCCACTGCCGAGCTCGGCTGGTCGAGCAGCAACCGGCGCTGGATCACCCCATCGGCTTCGAGTTGACGGACCCGGGTCGCCAACAGGCTGGTCCCGATCCCGGGCAGCGCGTCGGCCAGGTTCGTGTAGCGCTTGGGGCCCGAGCTGAGTTCGCGCACGATCAGCAGCGTCCAGCGCTCACCCACGACGTCGAGCGCGTGGGCCAGGCCGCAGAACTGGCTGTAATTCCGTCGGGTCATGACTTCAGGCTACTCATCGCTACTCGTTTTCGGGGTGAACTTACTTTTCATCTAGTGCACTTCTATTTCTTATGTTACTTTCGCTGAAGCGAGAGGAGCCAACCATGGCCTCACTGACAAATGCCCATCCGTCCGCCGGACTCCTGGCCGCCCTGCTGCGCAGTCTGCAGCGCACGGACCGGCCGGCCCGCACACCGCGGGACCGTCGGCACTACCCGCCCCAGCGCGACAAGATGATCGAGGACGCCGCGATGGCACGGGAGATGTTCCGCCTTTAGCCTGGACGGGTGCGAATCAACCTGACCAGTGTGATGGTCGATGATCAGGACAAGGCGCTGCGCTTCTATACCGACACGCTCGGCTTCCGGCCCAAACACGACATCCCGATGGGTGCGGCGCGCTGGATCACCGTGGTGTCACCCGACCAACCCGATGGCACCGAACTGGTGCTGGAACCCGACGGACATCCGGCGGCCAAGCCGTTCAAGGACGCACTGGTGCGCGACGGTATTCCGTTCACCGCCTTTGAGGTCGACGATGTGCGCGCCGAGTTCGTTCGGCTGAGCGGTCTGGGCGTGCGCTTCACCCAGCAGCCCACCGAGATGGGTCCGGTGGTGACCGCGGTGCTCGATGACACCTGCGGCAACCTCATCCAGATCCAGTCAGCTTCCTGATCGTGTCGATCTCACGCCCCCGGTAGGGACGCCCGTCGGCAAACGCCAGATCGTGGAACCATTCCTTCGGGGGCTTCAGGTACGGGTGATCCCAAGAGTCCCACGGCAGCCAGGTCTGCGTCTTGCCCGCGAACAACCCCCAGGTGTACGCGCCGACGTGACGACGTTTGGCCACCGGCAGCACTCCTTCGATGGTGCTTCCCTCGGTGCGCGCCAGGTATTCGGTGCACATGATGGGCCGGCCCCACGGCTGGAGTTCGTTGATCCTGCCCTCGAAGCCGGCCGGATTGTCATAGCTGTGAAAGGTGAGCACGTCGGCGAGATCGAGCTGGATGCCTGCCATGTCACTGCGCTTCGACGCATCTCCCCACTCCCCTTCCCAGACCGCGGTGGTCAACGGCTGCACCGGATCCACCGTGCGCGCCCAGCGGAACACCTGCGGTAGCAGGTCGGCGACGAGTTCGGGTTTGTCGTCGCGCTCCACCGTCTTGTAGACCGCCGCCGGGTTGTCGGGTTCGTTCCACAGGTCCCAGCCCAGGACGCGTTCGTCGTTGCGGAACTGGGTCAGGATGCGCACCACGTACTCCTGCAGCACCTGGCGGTAGCGCCGGTCATCGAGCCGCTCGGCACCCGGGCTCTGCACCCAGCCGGAGTTGTGGACGCCCGGTCGGGGAGCACGTTGCGGGCCGCTCCTGGGCAGCGGATCCCAGCACGAATCGAAAAGCACCAGTAGCGGTTTGATGCTGTGCCGGGCCGCGATGTCGACGAAGTGCGCGAGTCGCCGCTGAAAGCCCACGCGGTCCTGCGTCCACAGCTGATCGTGCAGGAAGACCCGCACGGTGTTCAACCCCATTGATCGGGCCATCCGCAATTCGCCGTCGATGCGCTGCGGGTCGAAGGTGCCCTGCTGGAACATCTCCAGCTGATTGATCGCGTTCGAGGTGATGTAGTTCGCGCCGACCAGCCAGCCCTGTCCGCGAAACCAGCGGTGCGCCCGGTCGTTGGACCAACGACCCGGCGTGGCCGCGGCGCGCGGGGCGTTGGCCAGTGCGACGGCGGGTGGTGCGAGAAGTGGAAGTTTGAGCAGGGTCCTGCGGCTGTGCTTCAAATCACGTACCAAGTTGCTGTCCTTCGGTTTTCGCGTAGACGTCGAGTAACCCCCGGGCAGCGTTATGCCTACCCGGATCGTCGCCCGGCTACACAACTCCAGTTCAGCACTACGGTTTGAGAATGATCTTCACGGCGCCATCGGCCTTGCGCTGGAAGATGTCATACGCGTGCGGCGCCTCGTCGAGGGGCAGGGTGTGGGTGGCGAAGCCGTCAACTCCCAGCGGATCGTCATCGGTCAGCAGGGGCAGGATCTCGGGCACCCACTTCTTGACGTTCGCCTGTCCCATCCGGATCTGCACCTGCTTGTCGAACAGGGTGAGCATGGGCAAGGGGTCCGCCATGCCGCCGTAGACCCCGATCAGCGAAATGGTGCCGCCACGCCGGACGATGTCGATGGCCGAGTACAGCGCATCGAGGCGGTCCACACCGGCCTTCTCCATGAACGGCTTGGCCAGGAAATCCGGCAGGATTCCGGTGAGTTGTTGTGCCGCCTTGGTGATCGGCGAACCATGGGCCTCCATTCCCACGGCATCGATGACGGAATCGGTGCCACGGCCACCGGTCAGCTCCCGGATGACATCCCCGATGGGGTTCTCCTGCACGCCGAGGTCGATGGTGCGTATCCCGCGGTCCTGCGCGCGCTTCAGCCGCTCGGGTACCCGGTCGACCGCGATGACGTCGTATCCGAGGTGCGCCGCGATCCGGGCGGCCATGTCACCGATGGGTCCCAGCCCCAGCACGGTCACCGACCCGCCCTCGGGGATGTCCGCGTAGGCGACGGCCTGCCAAGCGGTCGGCAGGACATCGGAGAGATAGACGAATCGGGAATCGGGCGGACCGTCGGGAACCTTGATGTGGGTGAACTGCGCCTGCGGCACCCGCAGTAGCTCGGCCTGTCCGCCCGGGACCTGGCCGTAGAGTTCGGAGTATCCGAACAGTGCGGCACCCATTCCCTGTTCACGGACCTGCGTGGTCTCACACTGGGTGTACAGCTCGCGATCGCACATGAAACAGCTGCCGCAGGAGATCTGGAACGGAATGACCACCCTGTCGCCGACCGCCAAATTGGTGACCCCGGAACCGACTTCGCGGACGATGCCCATCGGCTCATGACCGAGGATATCGCCCGGGCTCATGAAGGCACCCAGCACTTCATACAGATGCAGGTCCGACCCGCAGATGTTCGTCGAGGTGACCTCGATGATGGCATCAGTGGGCTCTTCGATCCTCGGATCGGGCACCTGCTCCACCCGTACGTCGCGTTTCCCCTGCCAGGTGACTGCTCTCATGGCTCAGAAATACCCTTCAGTGTCCGGCCGAAACGTCGGCGGCCGCGGGTGTGAGACCTCGCGTGGCCGGTCCCTCCAACAGGGTGCCGTCCGGCGCGAATCGCGAACCGTGCAAAGGACATTCCCACGCGCAGTCGGCGTCGTTCCAGTTCACGATGCCACCCAGGTGCGGGCACACCGGCGACACCGTGCGTTCGACACCGTCCACCACGCTGTCGGCGTGCAGATGCCACGGCGGTCCCGCGACGACACCCTGGCCTTCCGCCGGGGCGTCATCTCTCGCGAGCGGCGCCACCCACCCCTTGGCCAGGTGATAGCCGACGGACAGATTCTGTTTCAACGCCGTGGTCAGCCCGAGTAGCTCGTGCGGACTCCAGGCAGCGAAGGCACCGGCCCACGGCATGTGGCCACCGAGGATCTGCCCGGACAGCGCGAGTGCGGCCGCCACACCGTTGGTCATGCCCCACTTGTCGAATCCGGTGGCGACCCAGACATGCTGAGCGCCGGGGAGAATCGGTCCCGCGTAGGGAAGTTCGTCGATCGGCGAGTAATCCTGCGCCGACCAGAAATGGGTCTGGGTCGCGCCCGGATAGTGCTGCTTGGCCCAATGCAACAACTCCCCGACCGACCGGGCGGCGTCGCTGGCCCGGCCGACCGTATGGCCGGCGCCGCCGACGATGAGTAGGTCCTTGTCCGGCGTGGGGGCGTAGCGGATGGATCGGGTCGGCGAGTCGGTGGACAGGAACATCGGGCGGGTGATGTCACCGGGGACGTCGAAGGCCACACAGTAAGACCGCTTCGGCTTGACCTTCGCGAAGAAGCCGCCGCGGTCCAGGATGGGAATGCCGGTGGCCAAGATGCAGTGGTCCGCGGTGACGGTCCGGGTGTCGGCGTGATCGGCCAGCGCGACGGTGAGCCGTAACGGTTTGCCCACCGAGACCGACGTGACCCGCGCGCCTTCTGCCACGGTGCCGCCATGCCGCACAAGCTCGCCGACGAAGGCATCCAGCAACGGGAGCGGATCGAGCTGGGCCTGATCGGGCAACAGCACACCACCGTGAAACGGGAAGGGCACGTCGGCGTCACCGGCCCACTGCGCGGGAAGGCCGGCCGCGCGGCATGCCTCCAGCTCCGCCCTGGCGGCATCGACACCCTCGGCAGACTGCGCGTAGGTGTAGGCGTCTTCGTGCTGGATCGCCACCCCATGCGCTTCGCCGAACCGGCCCAACCAGTTGCGTCCCTCCACATTGCCCGCCACATAATCACGCAGGACCTGGTCGCCGTGTTTGGATTTGATCCGCGACAGCTTGGTGCCTTGTAGCAGGCTCAACTTCCCGGTTGTGTTACCGGTGGTACCCGCGCCGACGTGACGGGCCTCCAGCACCAGCACGCTCTTTCCGGACCTCGCCAACAGCAGTGCGGTGCACAGACCGGTGATCCCGGCGCCCACGACGACGACGTCATATCGCGTGTCGAGCGGGGGCGCCGGGTTGGCGGTTTCGGAGCGGCCGTCGAGCCACAAAGATGTCATGGCCTTTGTGTTCCCCGCGATGGGGTGGTCAAACAAGGCGCGTTTACCGCGCGGTGGGCCGGGCACTCAATTGCCATGACCGCGCAACCGCCCGATCCCGATCCGAGCCAGACCCCCGACCTCGAACCCGGCGGCGGGGTCACCCCCGGCAGCACGCCGCCGGATTCGGCGCAGACATCGGGTCTGTCCGAGCCAGAACCGCGGCCCCGCCACCGCTACACCCGGACGCAGATCGTGTCGCTGATAGCGCTGGCGATCTTCATCCTCATCTTCGCGGCGGCCGCGGTGGGCCTGATCATCGATATGTCGACCTAGTCGGGCGAGCCCTCACTGTCGTCGAAAAACGCCCAGCCGTCATCGGATTGGACTTCCATCCGCCAGCCGAGTTCGGAGTTGTCGGCCTTGGCGTCGACGAACCAGGCGTGGGCGTCCCCGGCGCTTTCGATGTCTTTGGTGTCGACAACGTCGCCGTGCGGATTCAGAACTCGATAGGTAGCCATGGGTGACTGTCTTCCCGCGCTTGCACAAGCCAAACCTGGGTATTCCATGACCATGAGCAATCCAGATGGCGAGAAGCGGGACTCCGAAACGGGCGAGACCGATGTGCAGGACGATCCCAAGGTCGCGAGCTCCCGCGCGGATCACGAAGACGGCGGCTCCTATGTCGGCCGCACGGGTTCCGATGACGATTTCGATGCCGGGGAAACCGGTGCGGAAGCGCGATCTGCGGATTAACCCAGTTCGATGTCGACGACCAGCGGGCGATGATCGGACAACCCGGCGGCCGGGGCGGTGCTGTTCCGGGCGCACAGCGCAGGGTCGTCGGTGAGGATGTGATCCAGCTGTCGTGTGGGCGCCTCTGCCGGAAACGTGGGGGCGGTGGCCAGCGGCCGCAGACCCGAACACTTCGAGGCCGCTTCCGGAGTGAGGTTGAGATCACCGGCCAGGATGTGCGGTCCGGGCAGACCTCTGAGATCTTTCATCAAGCGCCGCAGCTGCCTGCGGTTCCACCCGGGAACGAACGAAAGGTGGGTGTTGGCAACGGACATCGGGCCCAGCGGCGTATCGAGTTGCGCGATCACCGCGGCCCTGGGCTCTTCGTTGACGATCATCACTTTGTCGGGTCCGGGCAGATACATCGGAAACCTCATGGGGATCCGCGGCAGTCGGACCACCTGCCAGCTCGTCGCGGGAAACCGCGACAGCAACGCAATACCATAGGCGGCGGTGCCGGGTTGTTCCTCTCCGGTGGCCGCCATCCAGGTGGCCCCCGGCGTCCCGGAGATGGCGGCGACGAACCGGTGCGACTCCGCACCCATGGCCTCCGCGGCGACCGCGGTCAGATCCGAACGTCCCGATCGCTGCTGCTCGAGGTCCACCTCCTGCAAGGCCAGAATGTCGGGATCGAGTTGGCGCACACATTCCGCCAGACGGTCTGGGTGGACGCCGTCACCGACGGTGCGGCCGTGCAGGATGTTGAAGGTCGCAAAGCGCATGCCCCTTGGGTACCCAGGTTGGGGCACGCAAGAACTGGAGGAGCGCGATGTCGACACATGAGGAGTTGCGGGCCGCACTTCGCACCGCGGCGTCGGCACTGAAAGAACACGGTCCCAGGTTCGCCCTGGCCGGCAGCTACGCCCTGTGGGTGTCGGGCGGACCGGAACCGGTGCATGACGTCGACTTCGTCGTCGCGGAAGTCGACACCGAGGCGGCCGCGACCACCCTCTGCAAGGCCGGCTTCCGGATCGAGCGTCCGCCCGAGGACTGGCTGTTCAAGGCGCACGCCGACGAGGTGCTGGTCGATGTGCTGCACCGGCTCAACGGTGTTCCCGTGACCCCCGAGACGTTGGACTGCGCCGAGGAGCACGATGTCATTGCCATCCGGATGCCGGTGCTACCGGTGACCTTCGTGCTGACCCAGAAGTTACGGGCGCTGAACGAGCACTACTGTGATTTCACCTCGCTGCTGCCGGCCGCGCGGGCGGTACGCGAGAGAGTCGACTGGCAGGCGGTCCGCCGCGACACCGCAGACAATGACTTCGCGGCGGCCTTCCTCGTGCTCGCGGACAGACTGGGGATCAGCGAATAGCTTCAGTGGTTACGCAGCTTGGCCACGAGCTTGTCCTTGGTCAGGCTGGAGTAACCCGTCATGCCGAGTTCCTTGGCGCGCTTCTTGAGGTCCGCCACATTCCAGTCCTCGTAGGAACCGGACTTGCCGCCCTTACGCCCCACGGACGACTTTCCCCGCGCCGCAGCCGCGTTGGAGATACGCGCCGCTTTCTCCTTGGAATTGCCCTCTTCACGCAGGTCTTCGTACATCTTCTCGTTCTTGATCGACGAGTTCGGCATCGTCATCACCTCCGGTGGATCGAGTGCCCGGACGGGCCCCCGGCGAAACCCGATCAGCTCTTGGCGATCTTGCGGACCAGGGAGCGAGTGGCTTTTTCGAGGGTGCAGGCGGCGGCCTGATCCTTCTGTTTCGCGGCGCGTTTGACCGCCGCGGCGATGGTGGCCCCCTGGTGGTAGCCGGCGACGACCCGGGGGTCCACATAGGAGTTCCGCGCCACGGCAGGAGTGTTACCCAGCTCCTCGGATACCTGTTTCATCACGGCCGACACGGCGCGCTTGGCCTTGCGCTCGGTGTCGGGCGGATCGGCTTCGGCGAACGCGGTGGCCGCCAACACGGTACCGTGCCAGGTCCGCAGATCCTTGACGCTGTACTCCTCGCCGACCAGTTCCTTGAACCGCGCGTTCAGATCCGCGGCATGGATGTCCACCCAGCCGGAACCGTTGCGGCACACCAGGAGGCGATCTGTTCGGTCATCGCGCCGGAGCAGCGCCTTGACCGCGCGCACCACCTCGGGATTCTCGATCTCGATGGTGCGCCGCACACCGCTCTTGGCGGGATAATCGAACGCCGCCGCACCGCCGCGCAGCGTCACGTGCTCGCACTGCAGGGTGGCCAGGCCGTAGGACTCGTGCTCCTCGGCGTACTGCTCTCCCCCGGCACGGAAGTACCCCAGATCCAGCAGGTGCAGGGCCAGTGCCAGCACCCGATCCCGGCTGAGGCCGCGTCCGGCCAGGTCCTCGGCGATGCGCTCCCGCCAGGCGGGCAACTGCGTCGACATGTCGAGCACCCGGTCGAACTTCTCTTCGGCGCGTTCGTCCTGCCAGGCCTGGTGATAGAGGTACTGCCGGCGCCCGGCGGCATCGGTGCCGACGGCCTGAATGTGCGCGTTGGCATGCGGACTGATCCATACCTTCTGCCAGGCCGGCGGGATGACGAGATCCCTGATCCGCGCCAGCGCATCCGCATCGTCGAGCCGGGTCCCGTCCGGGGCTTGGTAGGAGAACCCCTTTCCGCTTCTCCGACGGGTGATTCCGGGACCGTCGAGGGCACTGCGTCGCAGCCGCACAATCACCTCCGGTACTTCAGGAACACGTAGTCCTGGTGCACGAGAACGTGGTCCAGCTGCATCCCGACGGGCACCGCCAACGGGGACAGCTGCACCACCGCGCGAACCGGTTGGGCCGCAGCGAGTTTGGGTGCCAGAGTCACACAGATCTCATCGACCGCACCCGCTTCGACCAACTCGTCGAGTAGTGTCGGCCCACCTTCGCACAGGATGCGAGGCATCCCGGCCTCGCCCAGCATCTTGACCACCCGCACCAGATCCACGTCCTCGGCGCCGGCCGCGAACACCCGGGACAGCCGGTCGACGGGTCCGTGGCGAGGCGGGGCGGCCCGCTCGGTGGTGACCAGGATCGGCGGCTGGTAGGGATCGCTCAACAGTCTGGCCGGCAGGTTGCCGGTCCGGCTGACGACCGCGATCGGTGGCGGATCGGGTCTGCCTTCGGCATCTCGTTCGGCCTGCTGTGTTTCGGAGAGCCGCACCGGACCGTAATTCTCGGCGCGGGCGGTACCCGCGCCGATCAGCACCACATCTGCGTAGCCCCGCAGCACACGCAGCAGTTCCTGGTCCACAGGATTCGACAGCGGCCCGGCCCGGCCCGCGAACGCGGCGGCACCGTCCGCGCTGAAGATCATGTTGGCGCGCACGCCGAGGGGCGGGTCGGCGTAGAACCGTGCGAGATCGGTGATGCCACCCACCTCGGCCACCGTGGCGGTCATGCCGATATCTATGCCCGCTGGCTAGGGATTCGAACCCGCTCTGGCGCGTTCCCGGATGGAGGCGACCACCCCGCCGTCGTTGAGAATGTCGGTCCCGGTGAGGTAGCCGGCCTTGTCGCTGACGCAGAAGGCGAAGAGTTCGGCCATCTCCTCGGGCTTCCCCCAGCGCGGCACCGCGGCGTCGGCGACCAGTGCCCCGGCGCCACCGGCCTCCTCCAGGCGGCCCATCTCGGTGTCGACGGAGCCCGGCGACACCGAAACGATGCGCAGCCCACGGCCGTTGAAGCGTTCGGCCTGTGCGCTGCTGTACCACTTCACGAAGTTCTTGCTGATGGCGTACGCGATGCCCGAGCGCTGCTGTTCACCGGCGATATCGCAACCGGCCAGCGTCGCGGCCAGAAAAGCCGCTTCGTCGGTGAGGGCCTGCGGAAACGCCGCGACCGGTATGAGTTCCTCGGGCAGGATGTGGGCGGCCATCGAGGCCACGTTGACGATGGCGCCGCCCGCGCCGACCTTGTCGTAGAAGGCTTCGTTGACATTGACCGTGCCGAGTGCGTTCGTCCGGATGACGTACTCGGCGTCACCCATCGCCGGGCTCACCCCTGCGGTGTGAACGACTGCGGCGATGATTCCGAGACCGGCTGCCGTGTCGAACAATTCGTCGACGGCCGCTCGGTCGGTGACATCGCAGTTCACCGTCGTCGCGGTGACACCGAGCTCACGCAACGTCGCGACGGCCGTGTCCAGACGGTCCTGTCGGACATCGCACAACACCACCGTGTGGTCCCGGCCGACGATCTTGGCGGTCTCCACACCCATACCGCCGGCGCCGCCTGTGATTACCGTCACTGAAGTCATGCCTCCGACGATATACGAAGCCCAGCTAAGGGGTGATGGTCGTATCCGCGTCGATGGTCTCCATCGCAAGGATCAGCGCCTCCTGCTGATCCGGTGTGCCCTGCGCGTCCAGCGCCAACAGATAGAGCGCATCCTGGCCGGGGATCACCACCGTCTTGCGCGCCACGAACACCGTCTGTCCGTTCTGCTCGACCGTGCCCGCGATTTCCATCGCATCGAATCCGCCCAACTTGCTGGGCTGTCCGGTATCGGGCCCGTTGTAGCCCGGCTGGTTCTTCACCGCGTTGGGGGCGAGTTCGAGGATTTTGGCGTGGTCGGCGTCGTCGGAGAGCTTGGCCATTCTGGCGATGATGGCGGGTGGATTGTCCGAGGCGGGCTCGGTGAGCGCGATGCCGCCCCAGGCGTCCTCGGGGGTGTCCGGGCCGAGGTCGCTCCACCCGGGCGGAATCGGCAGGTTCAGTTCCGGCGAGCCGGGGTCACCCCGTTTCACCGGGGCCATGGTGATGCCGTTGTCCTCCAGGTAGTCCCCGACGGTTTGTGCGGAGGGCTGCTCGGGCGTCGGCGTCTGTGAACTCGCGGTCGGTTCGGTGCTCTGCTCCGGCGTCGAACTCGACCCGCAACCGGCGAGCGCGAAACTCATCGCGACGGACCCGGCGACCAGAACCTTTGCCATGGCAAGCATTTCCATGCTGATCCTCCTCTTCCCGTAGGTCACGGTAGCTTAGGCTCGAGGCGTGGACGAGGTGCTGCGTCAGGACTGCCCCGCACGGGAGGTCATCGACCACGTCACCGGCAAATGGGGCGTGCTGATCCTGCTCGCGCTGCGCCGGGGCGATCTGCGGTTCTACGAACTGCGCAATGCGGTGGAGGGCGTCACCGACAAGGTGCTGTCCCAGTCCTTGCGGGTCCTTGTCCGTGACGGGCTCGTCTGGCGCGCAGTGGAGCCGGTGAATCCGCCCCGGGTCACCTACGGGCTCAGCGCGCTGGGCACCGAACTCGGTACGCACCTCGGTGGATTGACGGATTGGATCCGGGACAACGCCGGCGCGCTCATCGCCGCGCAGGAGGCCTTCGACGTCAGTGATCCTCGTGCAGCAGCGCCGACTGCGGGATCGCGCTGAGCAACTCGGCATATTCGGGGTCGCGCTGAACCCGTGCGGCATGCAGGGCCACCACCTTGTCGCGGAGCTCGGGATCCGCATCGTCGGAAATGCCGCTTCCGGAGACTCTTTCGAGGAGTGGCAGGAAGGCTCGGTCACCGGCGGCATGCACCGGGTCCCGGAAATATCGTTCGAGGGCGTCGAGATCCGCGATACCTACCAGGTAGCCGTGGGTGAACCCTTCCTGCGGGTCGCCGAGATCCTGGCCCACGACGGCGAAGGCCACCGACTCCAGCCGCGAGACGGCGGTGATCGCCGCGATCGCGTGTGACTTCTGCTCGTCGGTGACGTCGGGTCTGAAGCGGAACCGTTGCGCGCTGACAATCATGGGAGAAGATAATCACGCCCGGACACGCTGCGGAAGAACGCACTTCAAGGTTAGCCCGCCGCGTCTCGCAGGATCTGTTGCAGCTTCTCCAGGGGGTCACCCTGCCCGGGATCGAGCACATACTCCTGCTCGGCGGTCGGCGCACTGCCCGGTGCCGCGGCGGCGGGCGCCGAGACCGGCGGGGGGCTCGGCGGGGGCGGGGGTGGCGGTGCCGTCACCGCCGCGATCTTGGCGTCGAGACGAACCGCTACGTCGGCATCGAAACAGCCCGCGGGCGCCCCCTCGACGACCTGCTTCGCGCCGAGGTAGTGATCGACCGCTTTCTGTGCCTCGAACATCGCCGCGGCGGCGTCTCCGCGGGACTCCCGGACGAGTTCGAGGTTGACTCGGAAGTCGCATGATTCGTCGTGATCGGTACTGGCGAGCGCGCGTGAGAACTCGCGGTCGGCCTCGTCCAGGCGGTTTCGCAGAACCGCCGATGTGCCCGCGGCGAAATGGGCCTTGGCGGGCTCGATGATGTTGAGGGTCTGCAGCGTTGCGGCATCGTCGGACAGCGCCGTCACGTCGGATTCGGAGAAGTGCGTGACCGCGGCATTTCCCGCCACCACCACCGACACCAGCTTGACCACCAGGATCAGCACCACGAACACCACCGGTGCGGAGTAGATCAGCAATCGCCGCCGAAGGGTCATCGGCCCACCACGATCCGGTCGAGGCGGGTGCGGCGCAGATGGCGCAGCGCGTGGTAGAGCTCGACAAGGATCAGCAGAGCGGCGATGCCGGCCAGCACCCAGTAAAGCTCGAATCCCGAAGCGGTCGAGGGGTTGTCCGGCGTCTGCTCGAGTTCTTCGGGCTCGGGTATCGCCTCGGTCACCGATGGGACCTGCTCGCGCTGCAGGTAGTCCACCCCGAGCTGATCGGCAACGGACTGCAGCACCGGGGCGCCGCCCGCGCCGTATCCGAGCACCGCACCGCCGTCGACCGCGTTGTCCGGAACCTGGAATTCGCGTTGCGGCACCGTCGATTCCGGTGCGCCGGCCCCGAAGTAGAACACCAGATTCTCGGCCTTGGCATACTGTTGCAGCGCGCTGATCAGCTGATACCGCAACACGGTGCTGGCCGCACCGGCATTGGTCATGACATCGTCGCCTCGCGAGTAGGGCTCTGCTGCCGCGATGATCGGGCGCAGACTCCACGAATCGGCCGACAGCGGCCAGTCCAGCGATGGGCGCGCATCGAAGCTGATCATCGAGAAGCGGGCACCCGGATACCGGTCGATGACGGCGTTGATATCGTCGCGAGCCAGCGCCATTCGGGTGGACATCTCCTCGGATCGGTCCACGATCAGGAAGATGTTCGGTTCTCCCTCGCCGGCGATTCTGGTCACCGATGCTTCGCCGCCGCCGAGGGTGGGGCGAAACAGCGCGGTCAGCAGGAGCATGGCGGCGAGCGCCAACCCGGCTTTACGGAGCGTCATCGCCGCACCACCAATGGCCAGGCCAGCAGGGTGACGACTCCCAGCAGGGCCACGATCAGCAGCAGATCCGGCGTTTCGGCCGACTGCACCGACGCGCCGCCAGCGTCCGGTTGCGGCGCCGGCGGGTGACTGCGGATATCGCCGACATCGGACTGGACACGGCCGCCGGTCTGACGGGCGAGTTCCGCGGGCAATCCGTCATCGTCGGTGATGGCGTTGACCTGTACCCCGGCCGTGGTGGCCAGATCGCGTACCTGCTGTGCGGTGAACAGCGATGTCCGTGCGTCCTCACCCAGCGTTGCGGGCCCCACGTAGATCAGCGAGCGGCGCACCGGGGCGCCGGCGTCGAATTCGGGGAATCCGGTCAGGCACATCGCCAGGACATCTTCGATGGTGGCGGTGTAGTCGGCGTACACCACCGACGAGACCAGTCGTTGAGGTTGGGCGTACCCGGCGAATCGGCCTGCCGCATACTGGTAGTCGCGCGTCAGCGGTATCAGTCGCCGGTCCGGCGACGTGAGGCCGATGCGCTCGGTGCCGAACTCGCGCACCGCCTCGGCGAAGTACCGCAGGGTGCCGTTGACAGCCGGGTCCTCGGCCGGTGCGCCGACGCAGACCATGATGTCCTCGGGCTGCTCGGATCCGGCGGCTTGGTTCAGTGCAGGCAGACCGGTCGGCCTGGATGCCGCAAGTGCCGCTGCCACAAAGGCCAGTACCAGGACCGCCACGGCCGCGGCGGCGGTGATGGTGTGCCTGCGGACGGCACGCGCATACTCGGGCAGGCTGGTCAGCCGGCTGGTGTTGGCCAGGGCCCGCAGCGTGTCGGGTTGGTCGCGACGCGGCGACAGTAGGGCCCCCGCGATGCAGGCGGCCAACGCCACACAGCCGACGATCGCTGCGCCCCAATAGATCACGTCCATTGCCGCACCAGTTCCTCGGCGGCCTGCCCGGCTGCACACATATCCACGGTGGAGTCCGCATTGAACTGGACGTCCTCCAGATCGGTGAGCACCGCTGCGGCGGGCGCCAACACTCCCCCGGAGGCCGTCGCGATGTCCGGCACCTGGACGTACTCGGTGCGCACACCGGTGGCGTCGTGCAGGAAACGCCGGACTTCCTCGCTGAGCGCTGCCGCGGCGGCGGTGGCCGCCAGTTCACCTGTGCGATATGCATTCTGGACTGCCTGGATGGCCCGTAGCGCTCGGCGCCGCTGCAGCGCGACGCGCGCCGAGCCGATCACCGACGGCTCACTGCGCGTGCGTCCTGGCGCGGTCCACCAGAACACACCGACGTACCAGAGCACCGTCAGCACCGTCAGCACCGCGGCGATCCACACCCAGATCGACGAGTACGGCGTCGGGCCGATGATGCTGCCCAGCAGATCATCCGGCACGCGCGTACACCCCCGTCATCGCCACCAGCGCGGGCATGATGCCGTTGCTGGAGGCTATGCGCGCGTGCGGAATGCGCCGCGCGGTGAGGAACTCCGACAACTGCGCGCGGCGTAGCTCCTCGGCCTGCCGGTAGGCCGTGATGACGCGGTGGCCCACGATGTCCGCGTCGAGCAGTGTCCGGCCGTCGGCGACGTCGTAACCCACCCCCGCCGCATCCGTGCCGATGGCGGGCATGTCGGTCACCATGGCCCACAGCACGTCGTGGCGCGCGGTCAACGGCGGCAACACCTCCCGCAGACGTTCGTCGAGCTCGGGTTCGTCCGAGACGATCACGATGAGCATCGGGTGCCGGTAGTGCCGAGCGACCCATTCCAGCTGGGTGACGATGTCGCTGCGGTCCGGGTTGGTGTCCGTCTGCTGGATGAAGCGGTGCAAAATGCGCTCGATATGGGTCTCGCCGCGGCGCAGTCGGATGTCGATACTGCCCCGGCGATCACCGGCGACCATGCCGATCTCGTCGGAACGGGGAAGCGTGACGAGTCCGACCGCGCCGATGATGTGCGCCGCCACTTCCTTTTTCCGTTGTCCAGTGGGTGTGAGGGCGGCGGTGTTACGGCCCGTGTCGGCGACGATCAGGATCTTGTGGTGCTTCTCGGAGACGAACTGTTTGATCAGCGTATGCCCGGAGCGGGCGGAGGCCTTCCAGTCGATGTCGCGCACGTCGTCGCCGGGGACGTAGGGGCGCAGTTCGTCGAATTCCATGCTGCGGGTGTGCACGAGCGCATATCGCCCGCCGGCCAGGAGCCCCGCGGCGTCACGGGATACGTACGCCTTCGCGGCGTCAAGGTGTTTACCCATGCCGGCCTCACGGCACCGGAACTGTTTGCAGCACTGCGTCGATCACGACGTCAGGTGTGATCCGTGCGCTCGCCGCCTCGAAACCGAGAACCAGGCGGTGGCGCAGTACGCGGTGCGCCAGGCGCGCGATATCGTCGGGCAGTACGTGGTTGCGTCCCCGCAGCACCGCCAAAGCCCTTGCGGTGCGGCACAATGCAATGGTCGCGCGCGGGCTCGCCCCGTACTCCACGAGCCGGGCAAGGTTGGCGGGCAGGTGTCGCTCGGGCTCGCGTGTCACCGCGACCAGCCGGCTGGCGTATTCGACCAGCGCCCGGTCCATGTGCACGGACCGCACGACGGCCCGGGCCCGTCGCACGTCGGCGGTGGTCACCACGGGAGCGGAACGGTGGTCACGGTCGTACAGGCCCGCGTCCATCCGATCGATGATCTCGACTTCCTCCTCGACGGAGGGATACTGTACGAGGTCCTTGAGCATGAAGCGGTCGGTCTGGGCTTCCGACAGCGGGTAGGTGCCCTCCTGGTCCACCGGGTTCTGGGTGGCGATGACCAGGAACGGTTCGGGGATCGGGTATTCGACGCCGGCGATCGTGGTCTGGCGTTCCTCCATCGCCTCCAGCATCGCGCTCTGCGTTTTGGCGCTGGAGCGGTTGATCTCGTCGAGCAGCACGATATTGGCGTGCACAGGACCCAACTGGGTGGCGAAGGTATTGCTGGCCGCCTCGTAGATCTGCGTGCCGATGATGTCGCTGGGCAGCAGATCGGGCGTGCACTGGATGCGGCGGAAGCTGCCGTCGATGGCCTCGGCGACCACACGTGCCGCGGTGGTCTTGGCGAGGCCGGGAACACTCTCTATGAGCAGATGACCGCCCGAGAGCAGGACGAGCAGGATGGATTCGCGGAGGTTCGTCTGACCGACCACCTTGGCGGAGAACGCGGTGGCCACCGCGCCGATGACGTCTCTGGGAGGTGCGGTCATGGGTCCTTCCGGTCGGGTCGACTGCCGGATTCGGGTACCCAGATTTTGCTGAGGTGAAGCAGCCGGCGCCAGGTACCCTGCCTGCATGTCCGAGCCGCCGCCCTTCAGCCCCACCATCGGGTTGCTGACGGTGAGCCGGACGTGGGACGCCGCGCTCGCCGATGCGCTGAAGCCATTGGGCCTGACGACGCGGAAGTACGGGCTGCTCGGCCACATCCGCGGCATGCCGGGCATCTCCTTCAGTGAACTGGCGCGGCGCTCGCGGATCACCGTGCAGAGTGCCCATGCCGCCGTGTCGGCGTTCGCCGAGGCCGGGCTCGTCGACGACGGGACCGCGCACGCCGGGTCGGCGTCCAGCCTGCGGGTCACCGAGAAGGGCGCGTCCCTGTTGGCGCAGGCGGCCGGCGAGGTGACCCGGCTGGATGCCGCGTTCACCGCTCAGCACCCCGGACTGACGTCGGCGCTGCGCGCGCTGATGGAGGAGATGGTCACCAGGAATCCATAACCTTCAGTTACCCTGAAGGTTATGGAGGCCTTCCTACTGTCGGTGCACGTCATCGCCGGCATCCTGTTCATCGGCCCGGTTGCCGTGTCGACCAGCCTGTTTCCCCGATACGCCCCCGACAGCGGGGAGGTGGCCGTGGTGCTGCACCGCATCACCCGGGTGTACGGACTGCTGGCCGTGACCGTGCCGGTCGTCGGTCTGGCACTCGCATTCGCGCAGGGCCGCGCAACGGAGGTGTGGGTGCTGGTCGCGATGCTGCTGACCGCCTTGGCCGGCGGCCTGCTCGCGCTGCAGATCACCCCGCGTCAACGGGCGGCGCTCGCGGCCCCGGAAGGCGCGGCCGGATTGCGGCGGCTCGGCATCTGGACCGGTGTCTTCAACCTGCTGTGGGCCGTCGTGGTGGTGCTGATGATCGTCCGGCCCGGTTCGAGCTACACATGAAATTCCGGCACTACCTGCATCGGCCGCCCGCCATCACCGCGGCCGAGGCGGTGCGGCTGACCTCCGAGGGCGCGCTCGTCGTGGACGTTCGCCGCAGCTTCGAGTGGAATCGCGTGCACATCCCCGATGCCGTGCACATGCCGCTTGAGCAGTTACCCGAACGGTGCCTGGAGCTTCCCGACGATCGGCTGCTCATCGCCTTCTGCACCGGCGGACTACGCTCGGCCGGTGCGGCAAATCTGTTGGTGGAGAACGGCTTCGAGGCGGTCAACATGAGTGGTGGGCTCGTCCAGTGGCGTGCCGCGGGCGGTGCCCTCACTGGATAAATTTGTATGTGCTAAACATATTTAGTGCCTTCTTCGCCCTTCGACCACCTGGATGACCTGCTCACCCGCATCCATGTGGCGCGGCAACGGCCCTCCTGGCGCCGCCGACTGCTCGACGGCGCGGACCCAGTCACCAACGTGTCGACACTGCGCACGCTGCGCGCCGTCGAGCACCATCAGCGAAACGGCGCCGGCGCGTCGATCGGAGACGTTGCCGAGTACCTGGCCGTCGAGCATTCGACCGCCAGCCGAACGGTGTCCGCGGTGGTCGCCGCCGGGCTGCTGACCAAATCCTCGGCCGATGACGACCAGCGTCGCAGCGTCCTGATGCTCACCGACATCGGAGTGAAGGCACTGGCCACCGTGACCGACCGGCGGCGCGACCTGGTCGCCGAAACCGTCGCCGACTGGGACGCCGCCGATGTCGACCGGCTCGTCACACTGCTCGAGCGTCTGACCGAACGGATCGAAGCGGCGGCCTGTAAGTGAGCACCGTCCTCACGCGTCCGCGCAGCGCACTGGCGCTCATGTTCGACCCCGTCTTCGGTGCCCTGTTCTGGGGCAAGATGTTCTCCGTCGTCGCGGTGTGGACGCACAGCATCATCGCCGCGGTCGTGATGTACGACGCGACCGGCTCAGCTCTGATGGTCGGCCTGGTGGGCGTCGTGCAGTTCGGGCCTCAACTGATCCTCAGCCCGATCAGTGGCAAGTGGGCCGACACCGGCGATCCGGGCCGACAGATCCTGCTCGGCCGGGTGCTGTGCCTGATGGGCTCCGGCTCCATCGCGGTGTGGATGTTCATCGAGCCCGAGCTGCAGGGCCTGTCGGCCGCGCTGCCGGTGCTGATCGGCTCGACCCTGGTCGGATTCGGCTTCGTCGTCGGCGGGCCGGCCATGCAGGCGATCGTGCCCGACCTCATCCGCGAGGGCGAACTCTCGACGGCAATGGCGCTCAACAGCATTCCGATGACCATCGGCCGGATCCTCGGTCCCGCGGCCGGCGCCTATCTGGCCGCGCACTTCGGCGCCGCCACCGGCTTCGCGGTCAGCGCCGGGCTACACCTGGTGTTCGCGTTGTTCCTCGTGGTGATCCGCCTGCCCGCCCCGGCGGAGAAGGTGTCCGGCGCCGACTATCGCGTGCGCACCGCCCTGAAATACGTCTGGCGCGACCGGCCGCTGCTGCTGGCGCTGGTCGCCGTGACCACCGTCGGCGTCGCCGCCGACCCGTCGATCACCCTGGCGCCCTCACTCGCCGATTCGCTCGGCGGGGACACCCGCATGGTCGGCACACTGTCGGCGGTATTCGGCATCGGTGCGGCGCTGGGCATGGTGGTGCTTGCGCTGATGCGCGGCAGGATGGCCTCGGCTCAGGTGTCTTCGGTCGGGTTGGCCGGGCTGGGCCTGGGCTGTGCGGTATTGGCCGTCGGCGTGATCCCGGCGGTGGCCCTGGCCGGTTTCGCGCTGGCCGGCCTGGGCTTCGGCTGGGCGCTGACGGGCCTGAGCACCGTCGTCCAGGAACGCGCGCCCCAGGAACTGCGGGGCCGGATCATGGCGTTGTGGCTGGTCGGCTTCCTCGGCTCGCGGCCCATCGCCGCGGCACTGCTCGGCGGCGCCGCCGACGTGGCGAACGTGCAGGTGGCGTTCGCGGTGGCCGCGGCGCTCACGCTCACGGTGGCGCTGGTGTGCCGCCCCGCGAAGCTCTCCGGCGATCTTCCCCGAGTCTGAATCGTTATCGAGGTTTACCCCGATTGTCACACGGGTAACTCTGGTCACAGCGCGGAGCACGCTCTGCGCGGTCCTGAAAAACGACAAGAGAGCCGAATGGATCATCTGAATGAATACCGTCCTGTACTTCAGCGCCAATGGCGCCGCATACGAAACGCGCGCATATAGCACCGCCGATATCACCCGGTTGATGCATGATCAGGGGCTGCAGTCGCTCACCAGCGCTGATCGCCAGTTCGATTTCTGGTTCAGCCCGTCCACCCGCGGGTGCCAGCGCCGCGTCAACCGGAGTGCCACCGAACTACTGCTCGCCACAACCTCTTTCGACGCCAAGAACGTCCCACTGCTACGCGGCGCCGTGGTGATCGCCACCCACGATTCCGACGGTGACCTCGACGGGCTCAGCTGGCAGCAGCTCGATCTGCTCGCGCTGCGCAGCCGCACCCTGACCAAACGCGACGACCGGTGCCTCAACCGGCGCATCTCACGTGCCGAACGCCAGTTGCGGCGCACCGCCGCTCCCGTGGCCACCCCGACGCGTACCGTCACTGCCCACGCGCACGCTCGCTGACGTCGTCGACGAGATCCTCGGCGCGAGCGAAGATCTGCGCGCCCAGACTTGAGTTCCTCGACCGCTGAGGGCGGAAACCGGACTATCGTCGGTAGATGTCGGAAAGCTCGCATGGAGAGATCGCTCTGCGCTTCGCGGAGATGCTCCGCGATCTTGAGCGCAACCAGCCCAGCGACACCGAAAGTGCCCTGCGTGAACTGACGAAGAATGCCGCAGCGCTCCTGCCCGGGGCGATCTGCGCGGGCATCACCATTGCGACCCGGGACGGCACCGTCAGGTCGGTGGCGGCTTCTGATGCGATGGCCGACGAACTCGACGAGATCCAGCGCCGCACCGGCGAGGGGCCCTGCCTCACTTCGGCATGGGAGCAGCACACGATCCGGATCAGAGACATTGCGGCCGAGACACGTTGGCCGGTGTTCTGCCGAGAGGCCGCGCGAAACACCAATGTTCGATCCGCCCAGTCGTTCCAGCTGTTCAAGGATCGGGAGTCGATGGGCGCGTTGAACTTCTACAGCGATCGCGTCGACGCCTTCGACGAGGAATCCCTGGAAGTGGGACTGATCCTGGCCACCCATACGGCGGTGGCGTGGAACCTCCTGCTGCGCGACGACCAGTTTCGCAGCGCGCTCACCTCACGCGATGTCATCGGACAGTCCAAGGGGATGCTGATGGAGCGCTACAGCATCGATGCCGCCGCCGCCTTCGGGTTGCTCCGGCGACTGTCTCAAGAGACCAACACCCCGCTGATATCCGTTGCCGAACAAGTCATTCAGACGTCACATAAACCCTGACCACCCGATACTTCGCTTGGTGGCCGGAAACCGGCCGAATCATGCGCGTTCGGCACTGCGCAGGTGAGCTGACCGGTGCCATCATCCCTCGACCGATGGCTGTGAGCCGTCCATTCCGGGAGGGGAGCAGCGACGACGTGTATCGCCAGGTTAGACTTAAGTGAACGTGGGTTCAGGTCGATGCCCATCCGGTGCTGTTTCCTTATGGAGCCCTGATGACGACCGACCGTGTTGATGCCTGGCCAGAGCGTTCTGGCATCGACTCCAACGACTCAGACCTGATCCAGAAGCATCTCGACCAGGCCTATTCAGCTCGATTCACCATCACCCGCGCCGATGAGGCCTCCGGCGGGTGCTACTGCGCGCACACGCGGGTGGACATCGGCAGCTACGCGATCGAAGAGATCCGGCATGACGGTGACGTGTTGCTACGGGCCGACCGGGTGCCCTCGGTGGTCGCACTGTTCGTCCAGAGTGGCCGGGCCGAGGTGGAGCACGGCCGGCTGAGCGGCACCGCCGGACCCGGCGAATGGTTGCTGGCCTCCACCGGCGTCGGCGGAGTCCGGGTCCGCCTGGTCGACGCTCAGCTGCGTTCCGTGGTGGTGGCCCGCACGTTGTTGACCGAGGTCGCGGCCATCGATACCGACGCCGCATCGGTGCCGCGCTTCACCGGTCTCACCCCGACGTCGGTGACGGCGGGACGCACACTGGAAGCCACCGAACGCTTCCTGAACCGCATCCTCACCGCGCACGAGCCACCCGAGAACCGCATCCTGTTGGCTTCGGCGGGCCGGATGCTGGCTGGCGCAATCCTCACCGCATTCCCGAATGACCTGCCCGCCGAGGGCACGCCGGAGGGCGCCGGTGACGTGTACCCCGCGCTGCTCCGCCAGGCCGTCGAGTTCATCCAGGACAACGCCGCCCACGATGTCGGAGTCGGGGATGTGGCCTCTGCGCTGTATCTGTCGCCGCGCACGGTGCAGTACATGTTCCGGCGGCATCTGGACACCACGCCCACCGCCTACCTGCGCGAAGTCCGGCTGGCCCGGGCCCGCGAGGAACTCATCGCCAGCGACCGCAGCGTGACCACCGTGGCTGCCACCGCGGCCCGGTGGGGGTTTGCTCACACCGGGCGCTTCGCGGTGTTGTACCGGCGCACCTTCGGGGAGAGTCCACATGAGACGCTGCGCCGGTGATTGCCGCCGCGCCGTGCGTTTGGTGGATGTGAAAAGTCGGATTGTGGATTCCTGCCCGGCGTAGCGTTGAGGCTGGTTCAGCAGCAGCCATCACGACGTGACCTGCGGAGGCTGCCATGACGGAAATGCTCACCAACGGCGCTCAGACGCGTCCCGGATCCGCGGCGCTGGAATTCGCGACCGAATGGCGCGATATCGATCTGGCGGTGATCACCGTGATCGGCGATGTCGACGCCGCGAACACGCACCGGTTGCTCGACTACACCTTGAGCAAGGTACTGCTGTGCCGGCGGATGATCCTCGACCTCTCGCATGTCGGTTTCTTCGCCAGCGACGGCTATTGGATGCTGAAAACCCTGGAATCGCGCTGCGCGATGGCCGACATCGAGTTCAATCTCATTCCCGGAGCCCACGTGGGACGTGTGCTGCAGATCTGCCGTCGGGCGGACCAGCACGTACTCTGATGGGCAGTGAAAGTCCGATTCGGCGTCGCGCTGGGCGGTAGCACCTCACCCGGGGGCCTGGCCGAAATCGTCGACACCCTGGAGAGCTCGGGTGTCGATTCCCTGTGGTTTCCCGAACTCGTCTACTCACCTGCCGTCGACCCCACCGTGGGGATGGCCTTCGCCATCGCGCGGACCACGCGGCTCAAAGTCGGCACGTCCGTGGCGATCCTGCCCGGGCGGCACCCGGTGCTGGTGGCCAAACAGCTGGCATCACTGAGCGCCCTGGCACCCAAACGCATTCTCCCGGTGTTCGGTCTGCGGGCCGCACAGCCTGCCGAGCGCCGGCTGTTCCCGGCGCCGGAGGGTCGCCGGGCGGAGCTGTTCGATGAGTCCCTGAGCCTGCTGCGCGCGGCGCTCACCGGCACCGACGTGTCCTTTCATGGTGATCACTTCGACCTGGATTTCCGGCTGGACACCGGGCCGGTCGCGCCGATCGATGTGTGGCTCGGCGGGTCGGCCCCCGCGGCACTGCGTCGCGTCGGCACGTACGGCGACGGCTGGCTCGGTAGCTTCCTGACACCCGCGGAAGCCGGTCGGGCGCGCCAATCCATCATCGCCGCGGCCACCGAGGCGGGGCGCGCGATAGAACCCGACCATTTCGGGATCACCGTGCTGTTCGCCGAGGGCGGTGTTCCGCCCCAGGTGGGCGATCTCATCCGCCGGCAACGTCCCGATTGCGATCCCGGTGATCTGATCGCCGACAGTTGGCCGGCGTTGCACCGATTGCTGGACGGCTACATCGAAGCCGGACTGACGAAGTTCGTCATCAGCACCGTGGGTTCGGTACCCACCCGGCACTTCATCGACAACTTCGTCACCGAGCTTCTGCCACGCCAGAATTGAGCTGCGGCGCACCGACATGAGTGGAGACCGTCTGGACGGCGCTCGCATCGGGGTTGACGGCGGTGGCGGCCATGGCCTGATTGGTGGTCATGGCGCCGACCGCCAGGATGGCGGTGGCGCCCAGCAGTGCGATTCCGGTGGCGAACTGGTGGCCGATGCTCTTCATCTCGTGATCTCCTGGGACGCTGGGCTGTTGATGACTCAACAATGCGCCGCAGTCCGCGGGCGGTCTGTCGGCCAACCGGCCCCTGCACCGGGGGAATTCCATGTCCCCCGATCGGGGGAACCGAGAACCGCGGCGGCGCTGTCGCTGTGACAGACTTGCCGCGATGACTGCGCTACCCGGTCGTGCCGCCGAGTGCCGAGTGCTGGACGATCTGCTGGCCTCGGTCCGCGCCGGCGGCAGCGGAGTGCGTGTGCTCCTCGGCGAGGCCGGCATCGGCAAATCGTCTCTGCTGCAGCACCTGCGCGCGTCCGCGTCCGGCTTCCTGATGCTCGGCGCCACCGGCATCGAGTCGGATATGGAGCTTCCGTTCGCCGGGCTGCAACAGGCGTGCGCACCGATCCTGGACATGCGGCGGGCGTTGCCCGCTCCGCAGCGCGCCGCGTTGGAGGGAGCCTTCGGTCTCAGCGACTCCGCGCCCACGCCGGACCGGTTCCTCGTCGGTCTGGCCGTGGTCGGTCTGCTTGCTGCCGCATCCGCGGAGCAGCCCGTGCTGCTCGTCATCGACGACGTCCAGTGGCTGGACACCGTGTCGGCCCAGACCTTGTTCTTCGTCGCGCGCCGCCTGCTCGCCGAACGGGTCTGCCTGGTGCTGGCGTTGCGGACACCGATCGACGGAATCTCCGGGTTGCCCGCGATGGCGGTCGGGGGCCTCGACGACGAGGACGCGCGCGAGCTGCTGGAGACCAGCTTTCCCGGACGGCTGGACCCTGCGGTCCGCGACCGTATCGTCGCCGAGGCGCGGGGAAACCCGCTCGCACTGCTGGCCATCACCAAGGATCTGAGCGCCGTGGAACTGGCCGGCGGCTATCAGCGACCGGACCGGCGGCCCGTCGTCGCCGAGATCGAAGATCGCTACCAGGCCACCGTGCAGTCATTACCGCTCGCGGCCCGTCGAGTCCTGCTCCTCGCGGCCTCAGAACCGGTCGGCGATCCGGTCCTGCTACGCCGCGCCATGCAGCATCTGGACCTCCCGCCCGATGCGGCGACAAAGGCCGAGGATGCCGGACTGATCACCATCGAGACCCGGGTGCAGTTTCAGCATCCACTCGCACGCAGCGTCGTCTACCGGTCGGCCGCCCTGGATGAGCGCCGGACCGTGCACGCGGCACTGGCCGCGTGCACCGACCCGGACGCCGACCCCGACCGCCGCGCCTGGCACCGCGCGCTGGCTGCCGACACCGTCGACGCGCAGGTTGCCGACGAACTCGAAGCGTCTGCCCGCCGGGCCCGCCTCAGGGGCGGGACGGCGGCCGCCGCGGCGTTTCTCACCCGTGCGGTCGAACTGACGCCGGACCCAGCCACCCGGGGCATACGGGCATTGGACGCCGCGGAGACCCATCGCGAAGTAGCTTCCTTCGAGGCCGCGCAGCAGCTGCTGGCGACGGCCGAACTCTGCCCGCTCTCGGAGCTGCAGCGCGCCCGGCTGGCCCAGTTACGCACCCGGCTGGTGTTCGTGTCGGCGCGGACCCGGGGGGACGCCGAGGCCCTCGTCGCGTCCGTCGACGGATTCAGCTCCGTGGCAGCACAACTGGAGCTTCTGGACGCCGAGATGGCCACCGAGGCCTACCTCGAGGCGATGAGCGCCGCCATGTACCTCGGCCGGCGGGGTGGACCGAAAGCCGAGCAGATCGCTGTGGCTGCGCGGCGGGCCTTCGCCGGTGTGACCCCCGCGCGCCCCCTGGACGAGGTCACCCATGCGCTGGCCGATCGACTGGCGCTCGGCGCCGCGGCGTCGATGCCCGCGGTGGTCCGCGCGGTGGAGACCCTCAAGCGCGCCGGCCGCGACGAGGTCGCGGGCCAGCGCAACCGGTGGTTCTGGCTGGGCTTTCCCGTCGTGCACGAGTCACTGATCCATGAGGCGTGGGACGATGAGGGTTGGCACGAGATTGCCTCATCTGCAATGAGTCTCGCCACCGAACGCGGTGCGCTGGCGTTGCTTCCGTCTGCGCTGCTCGCACGCGCGGGGGCACATATGGAGGCCGGCGAGCTGGAATCGGCGCAGGCGTCGGTCGCGGAAGCCAACGAGACCGCGATAGCCACCGGTTACACACCGCTCAAGTACCACCGGCTGGTGCTGTCCGCGTGGCGCGGGGACGACGCGGAGGCGACGCGTCTGATCAACTCCGCACTCAAGGACAGCGCGGCCCGCGGTGAGGGCCGCATCGCGGGCCTGGCGTACCTGGGCACCGCGATCCTCAACAACGGCAAGAGCCGCTACCCCGAGGCTCTGGAAGGCGCGCTGCGCGCCTTCGAATACGAGGACCTCGGATTTTTCAGCGAGCTACTGCTCGAACTCATCGAGGCCGCTGTGCGTGCCGACGACCCCGACAGCGCCACGGACGCCCTGCAACAGCTGGAAGGGCGCACACTCGCCTGCGGAAGTCCGCGAGCGCTCGGCTCGTTGGCGAGATCCCGGGCGCTGCTCGCCGGAGAGGAAGAAGCCGAACAGTTCTTTCAGGAAGCGCTGAATCAGTTCGGCCGCACCCGCCAGGCCATCCACCTCGCACGCACCCAGCTTCTGTACGGGGAATGGCTGCGCAGACACCGTGCCGCCAAGCAGGCCCGTGATCAGCTTCGCGCGGCGCATGTTTCGCTGCAGCAGATGGGCGCTACGGGGTTCGCCGAGCGTGCCAGACGCGAACTTCAGGCGGCTGGAGCCAAGACCCGCAAACAACCCACGGCCACCGGTGACGCGCTGACCGCGCAGGAACATCAGATCGCGCAGCTCGCCGGCCGGGGTCTGACCAATCAGGAGATCGCCGGCCAGCTGTTCATCAGCGCGCACACCGTCGAGTACCACCTGCGGAAAGTGTTCGCCAAGTTGAATATCCGCTCACGGCGCGAGCTGCGTGCGTTGTTCACAGGATGATGACGTTGTCACCCAAGCTGTTTCGCGGAATGCTCAGATTGTTGGCAGCGAAATCCGGGTCGGCGTAACCGATACACAGCCCACACAGGACGGTCAGCTCATCGGGAATCCCGAGTTGTTCGCGGGCGATGTCGGGATACAGCGCCGTGGACACCTGCACGCAGCTGTCGATCCCGCGCTCGGTCAGCGCCAGCAGCAGGGTCTGCAGATACATCCCGACCCCGAGTGCATCGGGCAGACCCAGGTCGCGGTGCATGCACATGATTCCGGCCACCGGCGCGCCGAAGAACTCGAAGTTGCGCAGCTGGGCCGCCCAACGGCCTTCGGCGTCGTCACGTGCGACGCCCATTGCGCCGTAGATGAGCGCACCCAGTTCACGCCGCAGCGGGGCGAACGTCTCGGGAAGTCCCAGATCTGCGGGCGGGCTGATGTGGGCCTGCGCCGACAACGCGGCCGCCAGCTTGTCGCGCCGGTCTCCGGTGGCCAGGAACAGCCGCCACGGCTGCACATTGGAATTCGACGGGGCCCGCGCCGCCAATGCCAGCGCCTCGTCGAGCAGATGCACCGGAACCGGCCTGTCCGGCAGAAACTTTCGGGACGAATGCCGGCCGTTCACGACCTCGCTCAGCGTACTCATCGCGCACCGAGCCAATCGGAGAGCCGGGTCGTCCCCCGCTCGGCGTCGTCGCCGGTGACCAGGCTGCGCTCGGTCACCGGCGTGCCGAAATAGGTGGCGTCCGGGTCGACGACGGCGGGCAGGCCCAGCACCAGGGACGCCATCTCCGCGAAGGTCAACGTGTCGGGCCCGCCCACGTCATGCACGCCGTCAGCGGGGGGTTCGGTGGCGATCCGGGCGAGCACGGCGGCGACCTCGGCCGAGGCGATCGGCTGGATCAGCGCATCGGGCGCGTGCACCTGTCCGTCGGTGACCAGCGAGCCGGCGATCAGCTCGGTGAGCTCATGGAATTGAGTCGCCCGCACGATGGTGTACGGAAGTCCGGAGTCCGCAACGGTTTTCTCCTGCACGACCTTGCCGCGCAGGTATCCGCCACCCTGTAGGGCGTCGACACCGACGATGGACAACAACACGTAGTGCCGCACCCCTGCCTTCTTCGCGGCCATGGTCAGATTGGACGATGTCGCGGTGAAGAAGGCGAGCGCCGCATCGTCTTCCGTGGTCGGGGAGTTGAGTACGTCGATGACGGCATCGGCGTCGCCCAGCGCCGCATCCAGACCCGATCCGATGGCCGCGTCCACCCCTGAGTCACGAGAGGCGGCGGTGACGTGATGGCCGGCCGCCGTCAGCAAGGGCACGAGCTGGCTGCCGATCTGACCGGTGGCGCCGACGATGGTGATCTTCATTTCGACATTTCCTTATCCGGGCTCTGCAGCCAATGGTCGAAGGTGAGCCGGCCCGTGACACTGTCATCGGTGCCGCGCAGAGCTCCGGCGCGAGCGGCGCGCCAGTACTTTCCGGGCAGCACGGCGCTGATGGGCCGGCGCTTGATGCCGTCGTGGGCGAACGTCTTTCGCACCATGCCGATCAGCGTCTCATCGCGTGGCCCGACGAGGTCCCGCACCCGACCGGCCGGCCCTGCTTCGGCGAGGTCGAGCAGACGCTCGGCGACCTCGCGGGCGGCCACCGGTCGGAGCAGCATCTTCGGCACCAGAGCGACGGGTCCGATCGTGCCCTGCGCCAAGGCCTGCCCGGCAAACTCGTGGAACTGGGTGGCGCGCTGCAGGGTCCACGGGACCTCGGATTCTGACACCAGCCGCTCCTGGGCGAGTTTGCCTGCGTTGTAACCGGTGTCGAGACCGTCGATGCCGACGATGGAGAGCGCCACATGGTGACCGACGCCGGCGGTGCGTTCGGCGGCCAGCAGGTTGCGGGTCGCGTCGGTGAAGAAGGCGACCGCCTTGGCGGTGTTCATGATCATCTGGCTGGACACGTCGATGACGGCGTCGGCGCCGGCCATCGCCTCCACCAGGCCCTTGCCGGTCGTCACATCCTGGCCGGATGCGCGGGACAGCGCGATGACATCATGGCCGCGTCGACGACCCTCGTTCACGACATGCTTTCCGACGTTGCCGGTCGCGCCGGCGATGACGATTTTCATTTCGCATCTCCCGGCACGCGACGGTCCCGGCGGGCTTCGAGTTCGGCGTCGTCCACGATGACGAACATCTGCTGCTCGGGTGAGCACAGCATGGTGACCAGGAAGCGCAGCGGCACATCGTCGCGGTTGTTGCCGTCGGAGTAGTGGATGACATCGCCGCCCGGCTCCCAGAATGCTTCGCCGGCCTTGATGACGCGCGGAGCCTCACCTTCGAGTTCGAAGAGCATCTCGCCTTCGAGGACGTAACCGAAGCAAGGGCCGCCGGGGTGGCGGTGCGGTGGGGCGCCGGGGTCACCCGGTCCCCACTCGATGATCGCGGTCATCGCGTGGGCACCCTCGGGAATGAACGGTGGTTGCACCCCCTGGATGACCTTCATCGCCTTGGTGAGCTTCTCCAGTACGTCCGACATGGTGTTCCTTTCGTAGCGGCGTTCGTTCCTGCTGCTACGACATTCGCACCGGCTGCGGGGTTACAGAATCACGGAAAACCCGTAGTCCCTTCGCGGAGGGACTACGGGTTTTCGGGTGGGCCGGGTGCTACTCGGACTCGTCGGGTTCCTCGGTCGGCAGGGCTTCGGCCCCCGGTGTGGCCGGTGCGAGCACCTCTTCGTCGGCCTGGACTTCGGTCGGCTTCGGGTCCTGAGATGTCATTGCGCTGTCCTCACGGTTGGTGGTCACCTTGTCCGGAACCCTGTACCCGGGCAGGCGCGGGAGTAATCAGCGGCGGTGGTAGTAGCCGTGGTGATGACGACGGCTCAGGCTGCTCACCCCGGTCTGCGGTGCGTGGCTCTGGTGGGTCGCGGCGGCCTGGCTGGTGGTGGGTCCGTAGGTGTTCACCGCGGTGGCCTGCGCGTGGCATGTGGTGGCGGCGCCCACCGCGATGATGGCCGGTGCGGCGGCGACGGCGAATCCGGTGGCGATGCGGCGGGTGACGGCGTTCATGTCGTAATCCTTTGTGTTGCTGCTGTTCTGATGACTCAAGAATGCCGCCGGCAGCAGGCCCCGTCTGTCGGCCAACTGGCCCTCGCACCGGGTGAACCCGATGTCCCCCGATCGGGGGAAGGATCAGCCCGCGGTCAGCAAGATGTACTGCGCCGCCATCTGTTGATGCGCTGCCGGCAGCGACTCGGCGTTGACCTCCACGGCGTACCGTCCCGCGGCGGCGACGCAGTAGAACGCCTTTCCGCGCGCCGAGCAGTGGCTGTCGGGCAAGGCGGGCACCGGGTCGGCGGGCGCCGCGCCCTGCGCGGTGACCTCCTTGCTGAAGGAGCCGACGACCATCGATGCCAAACCGGGACTCTTTGCCTCGTAGACGTTGGTCAGTGCCATGGCCACGGCGGTCACGCCGGTATCGGTGAACAGCGTCTTGGAAGCGATGGGATTGCTCTGGAAGTGCACTGCGCCACGCCGGGTGTAGACGGCGTTCTTCGTGGGCGCGGCACTGCCTGCCAGGGGCAGTGTCTTGGCCAGCAGACCGGTCGGGTCCAGCGGAACGTCGGCCAGCGCATCGGCCGGTGCCGGCTGGAACTCGTCGATCCGTGGGCCCTGCACCTCGATGGCCTTGCGCACCAACGCCGCGGCTGGATCGAAACCGTCGACGGACTGGACGAGTTGCATGAACACATAGGGGCCGTGCGGGGAGAACGACCGGACCACCGTCCACTCCTTGTCCGATTCGTGTGGGGTGAAGGGGTATGTCGAGGCGGCGGCTTCGGGATGACCGGGAATCACCGCCGGCGTCGGGGTGGCGCCGCGGACAGACTGGGCGGCGGCACCGGAGTTCATGTCCTTCGCGGCCGCGGTGGCGGCCGCGGGGTCGGGAAACCGGAACACCGCATTCATCATCACCGTCTTGTCGGTGACCTGCCGGGCCGAGGCGAACCCATTGACGAACCCGTGGCGTTCGGCCTGCTGCGCGACGGTCTCCGGCGCGAACTGCATCAGCGACCCCGCTGAGTCCAGAAGGTAGTAGGTGGCCAGGTAGGGGGTGACCAGGGCCTCGTCGGCCTCCCACGGACCGATCACGAGGTCGGCGAGATTCTGGGCGTCGGTGACAGCGCCGATGCGCGGGTCACCGGCATTGCCCAGCGGCGGTCTGGGCGCCGTCGGGTAGGTGCCGGCGTCGAGCAGGGTGGGGCTCACGATGGGCGCCACGGTGGTCGTGGGCACATTGGCCGCCGGCGCACCGGGTGACTCCGTGGTCGCGGAATCGTCGGGCGCTGCACACGCAGCAAACACCAGCACACTGACGGCGAGGGCACCGGCTTTACTGAAGCGGCGCAACGTATCTGAAGTGTTCATGCTGGTCCGACCCTATCGGGGGGACCGCATGCCGGCGACGGGTTCGCCGAAGTTCACGCCGTGGCGTCGGCAACCACCGGCACCGGGCTGGAACTCATCACCAGGTTGTACAACGGCCCACCCCAGGCGTGAGGTCCGCTCGCAGCGGGGGCGTAGGAGGTGTGGATGACGATGGCCGAGGCGGGCAGCTCTTCGGCCTCCGCGTCGTAGTCACACACCGGATCGCCGATGTCGCAGACGCTGACGGTGCGCGCACCGATGGCCGGCGGCAGCGGCGAGGTGTCGGTCGAGGCCAGGAAGGAGTGCTCCTGCGCGACGCCCTTGCCCGCGCCGGGCAGCACCGCTGTCGATCCCAGGTTGATGGTGGTGTCGGCGGGCAACCGGTCGCCGTCGGCGACCAGGAGCGCGGCCGCCACGTTCGGAGCGTCGGCCAGGTCGTGCAGATTGCGGTGGATCACCATCGCGCCCTGGGAGTAGCCGGCGAGCACGACCTTGGTCTGGGGGCACCTGGCGGTGAACGCCTCGAGCTGGTCGGCGGCGGCATCGGTGCCGTCTTCGACGCTGTCCATGAAGTCCATCCAGCCGCCGACCCCGCCACCGAGCGGAACCGGGGCCGCCGGGTACTGCACGGCCTCGGCCGTGATGGTCCGGCCGCTGGCGGCCAGTTCGGAGCTCAACTGCTGGTAGGACTGGTAAACCACATCGCCCATACCGCCGTTGGCGGTCAGGTTGGCGCCGTCACGCTGGCCCGAACCGGCGGCACCGATCCAGTGGAAGTCGGCGCACTGCGGTGCGGCCGCGGCGGTGCCGCCGGCCAATCCGACCAGGGTCGTCGCAGCTACCGCGACCGCCATACCCAAACGAATGAACATGCTGGGTACATCGCGGGAGGGACCGCCCACCGTTACGCCGGGTGAGCTCCATCACCCCGGCCCCGCGGTCAGCGGGGTGAACGTGATCACCGGCCGCGGCAGGTGGCTGCGGTCGCACTCCTGGCATACCGCCTGATCGACGATGTCCACGATGGTCGCTGCTCGCCGGTGATCGTCCAGCCACAGCCCGGTTGATCCGCCGCACAGGGCCAGGCGCTTGACGCCTGCCCCGCATGCTTGCAGGACCGCCGCGCGCTGCACCAGCCCCACCGCCGCGGTGGCCCATTGGTCGGTCACCGTGGCGTCGCCGACGTCGGCGTGCAATCCGATGACCTTCAGGCGACGGTCCCCCAGCATCAGCGGGGCGTGATCGTCGAGGTACAGGTATTTCGTCCCGTCCGCGCATTCATCGAGGCGGGCCATCTGGTGCGCGGTGCCGACGATGAACCGGCGTACCCCCAGGCGCACGGCACGGCGGGTGACGGCGCTGTCGGGCCCGCACCGGTACACGACCTGGAACGGCCGGATGCGGTGGCGCCGCACCAGGTCGAGGCCGCGGTCATCGTGCGCGGTCACCGAGACACTGTGCGCGCGAGCCCAATCGGCCAGTGCGGGGTCGGTCAGCGCCGCGGCGGGCAGGTTGTGCGCGGCCATCGCAAGAGTCATGCATCCAGGTGTACGTCGGGCTGTCCGGCGTCGCCGCTGTCCGAACGCAGTCCTGACGCCTGCGGGGCCGGTCTTTACGCGATGTTGATGCGGCGGAACTCGCTGGGGTTCACGCCGCGCACCCGCTTGAAGGCGGCGCTGAAGGTGAACGGGTCGGTGTAGCCGACCGCGCGGGCGACCTCTCTGACCGTCGCCGTCTCCTGCTCGATCAGCAGGTCCATCGCCAAGGTCATCCGCCACCCGGTGAGGTAGGTCAGCGGTGGTTCGCCGACCAGATCGTTGAAGCGTTTGGCCAGTGTCGACCGGGACACACCGGCTGCGGCGGCCAGCGACGAAACCGTCCACGGGGCAGCGGGATCGGCGTGCAGCAGTCGTAGCGCGTCACCGACCACCGGGTCGCGCTGGGCGGTCCACCAGGTCGGCGGATGACCTTCGGGGCTGTCGAACCAGGTACGCAACGTGCAGACCAGCATCCAGTCCAGCAGTCGGTCCAACACCACCTGTTGACCGGGGATGTCGAGCGCCGCCTCGGCAGCCAGGTGGTCCAGCACCGCGTCACCGTTCCCGCCGCTGTCCAGGTGCAGGACCGCGGGCAGCGCGTCCAGCAGTCGGCGGCTGATCTCGCCCCGCACCGGATAGGCGCCGACCACCAGTGTGGTGGCCCCGGCGCCGCTCCCGCATTCGTCATTCCAGCCGATCCGGTGCCGGGTGCCGCCGTACTCGGGCTTCGCGCACATCTCCCCGCAGGCGATCGGCTCGGCGGCGGTGTCGAGGTCGTCGACGAAGGTGAAGGTGTCCGGCCCCTTCACCACCACGGTGTCGCGGTCGCGCATCCGCACGGGCGGGCCGTGCTCGGGGACCAGCCAGCCCTGCCCGTCCAGCGCGGTGCACAAGGTCAACGGCGCACCGTCCACGAAGTGCAGGGACCACGGTGCGGTCAGCTGCGAGCTGCCGAACAGCGAGCCGTGCGCACGCACTCCCCGGCAGAGATCACCGAACACGTCCATGCCCTCGAGGTTAGACGAATACACATGCATACCGGCTTCATGCCCATGGAATCGTCCGCGCAACCCGCCTTGAATGGGGTCATGAGCAAAGACAACATCCTCGTTCTGGCCGCCAGCGGAAAGACCGGTCGTCGCGTCGCCGCCCGCCTGCGATTGCGCGGCATCGCCGCCCGGCTCGCCTCCCGATCCAGCAAGACCCCCTTCGACTGGTCCGATCCTGCCGGCTGGGATGCGGCACTCGACGGCGTCACCGCCGTGTACATGGTGGCGCCCGCCGTGGTGGGTCCCGCACCGGAGTTCGTCGCCAGGGCGGAAGCCGCCGGCGTGCAACGCCTGGTGCTGTTGTCCGGACGCGGGGCCGACACCTGGGGTGATTCACGCTTCGGGTTGGACATGCGTTCCGCCGAAGAGGCGGTGCGCGGTTCGGCGTTGGAGTGGACCGTTCTGCGTCCCAACAACTTCGCTCAGAACTTCGACGAGGACCTGTTTCACGCGCCGTTGGTCGCCGGGGAGCTCGCGTTGCCGGCCGGTGAGACGCCCGAGCCTTTCATCGACATCGAGGATGTCGCCGACGTCGCGGCCACGGTGCTGGCCGAGCCCGGCCGGCACGCCCAACGGATCTACGAATTGACCGGCCCCGACGCGCTCACCTTCGCCGAAGCTGCCGACATGATCTCCCGGGCGTCGGGGCGACCCATCACCTACAAGCAGATCTCCCCCGCCGAGTACACCGCCCTCCTGGTCGAACAGGGCGTCGGTGAAAAGGATGCCGAGCACGTCTCCGAAATGTTCGTGCTGATGGACGGCGGTCCGCTGGCCACGACCACCGACGGGGTGGCGTCCGTACTGGGCCGGCCGGCGCGGACCTTCGAGGACTATGTGCTGCGGACCGCGGCGGCCGGAGTGTGGTCCCGGTGAAGCTGACGCCCGAGGACCTGGAGTTCCTGCGCCGCCCGCTCTACGGATTCTTCACCGTGGCCGCCGGCGCCGACCCGCCGCAACCCCGGCCGGTGTGGTTCGAAGCCACCGGCGACGGGACCGTCGAGCTGTTCACCCTTGCCGACGCGGCCAAGGTGCGGCGCCTGCGCGCCGACCCACGCGCGTCACTGGTGGTGGCCGCCCCGGTGGGTGAACGTGAGCGCTGGGTCGCGGTTGCCGGACCGACGAGTCTGGAAGACCATGGGGCGCAGGAACTCGCCGCCCGGCTGGCCGCCCGGTACTGGGACCTCGATGACGGGGCACGGACAGCCGAGCTGCAGGAGATGCTGGACGCCGACCTGCTGCGGGTGGTCATCCGCCCGGACAAGGTGGCGCGCTACACGCCCTGAGGCGCATCGGCAATATCGCGCATCTTTTCCAGCAGCCGGGATGCCACCTGGGCCGCCAGCCACAGCGCCTGCCGGTCCTCCTCGGCCAGACCGTCGAGGAGACCGGCGATGCGTTGCTTGCGCACATCGGCGCGCTCATTCCACAGGTGGCGGCCCGCCCTCCCGATCATCACCAGGCAGGCCCGGCCATCGTCGGGGTCGTTCCTGCGCTCCAGCAGCCCTTGGCGTTCCATCCGTTGCACGAGCTGTGTCATACCCGACTGGCTGGAGCCTTCCGCCTCGGCGAGCGCTGTCACCCGCATCGGGCCTTCCCGATCCAGCCGATTGAGCACCAGTGTGGCGCTGGCGCCGAGATCGTCACGTTCGGCGAGATGCCGCCACAACAGATCTGCACTCGAAGTGATCATTGCGGATATGGCGTCCACCGGCGTTGAACTCATACGTGACTTTATATCATTTATAGGATGCATCGAGGGTCCATCCGGGCTCGGCCTGAAACGCCTCTCGCCGACCATTTGATTCCATTGGCGACTTTTTCACAGAGTTTCACTAATATTTGGCCCACTAGGCGGACATATAACCCGCGGGCACGCTTGTCATTTAGATCGTAGATACGATATAAATTCTGTTCGTGACCGAGCAGCCATCGCAGGGCAGGCGCCGCGGCCTTCTGGCGAAGGGCTGGCTGCCCCTTGTCACCGTGGTGGCACTGGGCGCGGGTTCGTTGGGCGTCTGGAAGGTCCACGAGATGTCCGAACCCGGAGCTGTTCCCGCAGTCCTGGCCGCACAGGCACCCGAGCAGTTCACCCCGAAGCGGCTGACCTATGAGCTGTTCGGATCCATCGGCGACGGCGGGATCCTGAGCTACGTCGACATCAACGGGCAACCACATCGGGTCGACCTCACTGCGCTGCCGTGGTCGCATACCGAGACCACCACCCTCACGGTGGTGTCCGGCAGCATCTCCGCACAGGTCGACGGTGGTCAGGTGGGATGTCGAATGCTGGTCAACGACGTTGTGCGCGACGAACAATCATCGACCCATGACGATGCTGATGTCACCTGCCGGGTGAAGTCCGCGTGAGCGTCGCACGCACCGTGCGTGTGCTGGCCGTGCCGATCATCATCTTCTGGGGCCTGCTCGCAGTCAGCACCAACACCTTCATCCCCCAGGTCGAGAGGGTCGCCGAACAACTCGCCGGTTCGATGATCCCCGGCTATGCGCCTTCGCAGGTCGCGATGATGCGCATCGGCGCGAAGTTCCAGGAATCCACCTCTACCAGCCTGGCCATGCTCGTGCTCGAAGCCGATCGTCCGTTGGACGACGGCGACCACCGCTACTACGACGATCTGGTGGGCAGGCTCAAGCAAGACCCCGATCACGTGCAGTACGTCATGGATCTCTGGGGCAAACCGATCACCGCTGCCGGAGCCCAAAGCGTGGACGGCAAGGCCACTTTCGTGCTGCTGCGGCTCGCAGGCAACACCGGACAGATCCAGGCGAACGAATCCGTGCAGGCGGTGCGGGATGTCATCGCGCACGACGCGCCGCCACCCGGGCTCACCGTCTACGTCAGCGGTGCGGCGCCGCTCGCCGCCGACACCCTGTCCATCGCCAACTCCAGCCTGAACAACATCACCATCCTGACGATCGCGCTCATCGTGGTGATGCTGCTGGTCGTGTACCGCTCCCCGGCAACCCTGCTGGTGCCCTTGATCAGCGTGCTGATCCAGATGCTGGTGGCCAAGGGCATCATCGCCACACTCGGGCACATCGGGTTCATCCCGCTGTCCTCGTTCGCGGTGAACATCGTGGTGGCGCTGACCCTCGGTGCCGGGACCGACTACGGCATCTTCCTTTTGGGCCGCTACCAGGAAGCCAGGCAGGCCGGCGAAAGCCGGGAGCAGGCCTACTACACCGCGTATCGCAGCGTTGCCCCCGTCATCATCGGTTCCGGATTGACCATCGCCGGTGCCTGCTACTGCCTGAGCCTCGCGCGACTGGACTATTTCCACACCATGGGTCCGGCGGTGGCGATCAGCATGCTGTTCACCATCGCGTCGGCTCTCACGCTGGCACCGGCGATACTCACGTTGGGCAGTCTTTTCGGCCTGTTCGATCCCAGGCGGGCGGCCAGATCCCGGCTGTACCGGCGGATCGGAACGAGTGTGGTGCGCTGGCCCAAACCCATCTTCGTGGCCAGTTGCGCCGTCGTCATGGTGGGGGCGATCTTTGTGCCGACCTACCGGGTCAGCTATGACGACCGCGCGTATCAACCGTCCACTGCTTCAGCCAATCTCGGCTTCGCCGCCTCGAACCGGCATTTCTCGGAAAGCAAGCTGTTCAGCGAGATGCTGATGATCGAGTCCGACCATGACATGCGGAACTCAGCCGACTTCATCTCCTTGGACCGGGTCGCCAAGAGCCTCATCCGGCTGCCCGGAGTCGCCATGGTGCAGAGCATCACCCGGCCGCTGGGCAGGCCGCTCGAGCACGCCACGATCCCTTACCTGTTCACCACCCAGGGCAGCGGCAGCGGCCAGCAGTTGCCGTTCAACGAACAGCAGAACGAGAACACCGACAAACAGGCCGCGATCCAGACCCGGTCGATCGAGGTACTGGCACAGGTGCTGGACCTCACCCAGAAGATGTCCGACGAACTGCATTCGACCGTGCTCACGCTGGAGAACGTGGAACAGGTCACCGCGGACATGAACCAGGGCATTGCGAACCTCGACGATTTCCTTCGGCCACTGCGCAACTACTTCTACTGGGAGCCGCACTGTTTCGACATTCCGGCGTGCTGGGCGATGCGATCACTGTTCGACGCGCTCGACGGTATCGACAGCCTCGAGACCGAGATCACCAATGCCGTTGCCTCACTGGAGGCCGTGGACAAACTGCTGCCGCAGTTGATCGCACAACTGGAGCGGATGATGGAGGACACCCGGGCCCTGCAGGTCGTCATCACCAACTCCTACGGCCCGGCGCATCTACAGTCCACCCAGACCGATCAGACCTTCGGCGACCTGATCAATGTCGGCAACGATTTCGACCGATCCCGAAGCGATGACTTCTTTTACATTCCTCGGGAGGCGTTCGACAACGAAGACGTCAAAACCGGTATGCAGTTGATGATGTCGCCGGACGGGCAGGCCGCCCGGTTCATCATCACCCACGAAGGCAACGCCATGGGCCCGGAGGGCATCGAGCACGTCGAGGCGTTCCCCGAAGCGGTGAAAGCCGCGCTCAAGGAGACGTCCCTCGCCGGAGCGAAGATCTATATCGGCGGGGCGGGCTCGAACAACAAGGACATCAAGCAGTACGCCACCTCCGATCTGCTCATCGTGGCGATCGCAGCGTTCGTGTTGATCTTCCTGATCATGCTGTACCTGACCCGGAGTCTCATCGCGGCGTTGGTGATTCCCGGAACGGTGGCGTTCTCCTACGCGGGGGCGTTCGGTCTCTCGGTGCTGTTCTGGCAGCATCTGGTCGGCCTGTCGTTGCACTGGCTGGTCCTGCCGCTGACGTTCATCATCCTGGTGGCGGTGGGTTCGGACTACAACCTGCTGCTGATCTCCCGGGTCAAGGAGGAAACGGGTGCCGGCTTGAACACCGGGCTCATCCGCGCGCTGGGCAGCACCGGCGGCGTGGTCACGTCCGCGGGACTGGTGTTCGCGTTCACGATGCTGGCGATGCTTGTGGGTGATCTCCGGACCATCGGTCAGCTCGGTTCCACCGTCTGCATCGGACTGCTGCTGGACACCTTGGTCGTCCGGTCGTTCATCGTGCCGTGCATGATGCGTCTGCTCGGGCCGTGGTTCTGGTGGCCGACCTTCATCCGTCAACGCCCGCTGCGTCAGCGGAAGACGGCCTGACATGACGATGTCGAGCCTCTTCGGGATACTCGCGATCGTGTCCTTCGCACTCATCTGGGTGTTCGGCGCGATCGCCCTCGTATTCACCCGGCAGATGATGGGGCGCAGGCATGTCCGGCCCGAACTGAGCATCGGCGCCCTCCCGGCCGCGCTGCGCAAGGTGCACGATCGGGACCCGTTGAGCAGCGACGAACTAGACCTTGCCCGCGAAGTACTCGCCGACCGCGGCAGTATGAAGGCATTGGCGGTGCCGGCCACGCTGTTCTGCCTCGGTTGCTTCTACGTATTCGGCAGCCTTGAGCAATTGCACGGCCACACCGCCTCGGAGCGGACCTTTCTCGGCGTCATCCCGATGATCACCTCCACCAACATGGCCATCCAGGTTCTGCGGAGTGCCCGCCTCAAGCGGCGGGTCACACCTGCGAGACACTCCCGTTCTCGACGCGCCACGTCCGGTCCAGCCGCACGTTCTGCAGCATCCGGCGATCGTGCGTGACCAGCAGCAGCGCACCGTCATAGCTCTCCAAAGCCTGCTCGAGCTGCTCGATGGCGGGCAGGTCCAGATGGTTGGTCGGTTCGTCGAGAACGAGCACGTTGACGCCGCGGGCCTGCAGCAGCGCCAGGCCGGCCCGGGTGCGTTCACCGGGTGACAGCTCCTGCGCGGCACGCTCCACATGGTCGGCGCCGAGCCCGAACTTGGCCAACAGGGTCCGCACCTCGGCGGTAGGCCAGTCCGGCACGTGCTGTTCGAAGCGATCGATCAACCGGCCCGGCCCGTCGAATTCCGCACGGGCCTGGTCGATCTCGCCGACGGCCACGTTGGCACCCAGACCTGCCCGGCCCTCGTCGGGTTGCGTGCGGCCCAGCAGCAGCCCCAGCAGCGTCGACTTGCCCGCGCCGTTGGGGCCGGTGATGCCGATCCGCTCGCCCGCGTCGACCTGAAGTGACACCGGACCCAGCACGAAATCGCCTTGGCGGACAACGGCGTTGTCGACCGTGGCCACCACCGAACTCGACCGCGGGGCCGACCCGATGGTGAACTGCAGCGTCCATTCCTTGCGGGGCTCCTCGACCTCGTCCAGGCGGGCGATGCGGCTCTCCATCTGACGCACCTTCTGCGCCTGCTTCTCGCTGGACTCGGTCTGCGCGCGGCGCCGGTTCTTGTCGTTGTCGGGGGCTTTGCGCATGGCGTTGCGCACACCTTGGCTGGACCATTCGCGTTGGGTGCGTGCGCGTGAGACCAGGTCGGCCTTCTTGTCGGCGAACTCCTCATACTGTTCGCGTTTGTGCCGGCGGTTGACGGCGCGCTCCTCCAGATAGCTTTCGTAGCCGCCGCCGAAGACGGTGGTGGTGTTCTGCGCCAGATCCAGTTCCAGGACGCGGGTCACGCTGCGCGCGAGGAATTCCCGGTCGTGGCTCACCAACACCACACCACCACGCAGCTCGCCGACGAAGCGCTCCAGGCGGGCCAGACCGTCCAGATCGAGATCGTTGGTCGGTTCGTCGAGCAGCACGATGTCGAAGCGGGACAACAAGAGTGCGGCCAGGCCGACCCGCGCCGCCTGTCCGCCCGACAGCGCGGTCATCGGCGTCGTATCCGGCCGCACAGCCCCGGCATCCAGCCCCAGGTCGGCGAGCACGGCGGGCAAGCGCTCCTCCAGGTCCGCCGCACCGGTGGCCAGCCAGTGATCCAGCGCCACCGAGTAGGCGTCCGCTGTGGCCCCGGAATCGGACAGGGCCTCGGCCGCGGTTTCCATCGCCGCTGTTGCCGCGGCGCACCCGGTGCGTCGGGCGATGTAGCCGGAGACGGTTTCTCCCGGGATCCGTTCGTGTTCCTGCGGGAGCCACCCGACGAAGGCGTCGGCCGGGGCGACGCTGACCGTGCCACCGAGCGGGTCGAGGTCACCGGCCAGAATGCGCAGCAGCGTGCTCTTGCCCGCCCCGTTGGCCCCGACGACGCCGACGACATCGCCGGGCGCCACGGTCAGGTCGACGTTCTCGAACAGTGTGCGATGGGCGTATCCGCCGGCCACATCTTTCGCGACAAGCGTTGCGGTCATGGGTCCAATCGTTGCACGGGCATCCGTTCACGCAGGCTGTCGTAGATCGGCGGGGATCTCAACAGCTCGGCGGCGAGTACGGCCGCGGCGGTCGCCGCCAGCATCGGCACCACCAGCGACATCGTGGCCGTCATCTCGATCACCAGCACGATGGCCGTCACGGGCGCTCGCACGACGGCACCGAAGAACGCCGCCATACCGACGATCGCCATCGCCACCACCAGCGACGGATTCTCATGGGGCAACAGGGTGTTCAGGCCGCCGGCGAACAACACACCCCACAGCGCCCCGACGGCCAGCAGCGGCGCGAAAAGGCCGCCGGGCACCGCGGCCGCATAGGACAACGGTCCGGCCACCACCCGGACCAGTAGGTATCCCAGAGCCGGCGGCAACGCCAGGGCCCCGCCTCCGACGATCAGCTGGGTCAGCTCATCTCCGCCCCCGACGGCGCGCGGATCCACGAACGCGACCAACCCGATGACGGCACCGATGACGGCTGCCTTCGCGATCGCCGGGATCCGTGGCACCGCGGACACACCGTCGAGGAACCGCAGCACGAGCCGGCTGTAGAGCGCGCCGAGACAGCCCGTGACCAGACCGAACACGACGAACACCGGGATCAAGACGCTCGACGGTGCCGCGACCGGATCCACCTGGAAGTCGGGCTGATCACCGAGGATCAACCGGGCGCAGGCCACGGCGGCGGCGGCCGAGAACAGGGTGGCGAGCACCGTGCGCAGGTGCACCGACTTGGTCGCCTCCTCCAGGGTGAACAGCGCACCGCCGATAGGCGCATTGAACGCCACCGCGAGGCCGGCACCACCCAGCGCTGTCTGCATCATCCGGACATCGCGGTCGTCCAGACCGCCGCGGCGGGCGGCATGGGCGCCGATCGCCGCGCCCATGTGGACCGTCGGGCCTTCCCGGCCGAGCACCAGACCCGAGCCGATGGCGAGTACCCCGCCGATGAACTTGGCCGGCACCAGCACCAGGCTGGGCGGCCGGGCCGCGCCGCGGTAGACCGCCTCGACATGCTGGATACCGCTACCGGCCGCCAACGGCACCCAGCGGACCACGCCGGCCGCCAGCGTCGCCCCGATGGCGGTCGCGGCGATCGGCACCAGCCATCCCGGCCCCGGCAGGTCGTGGGCCCAGGTGACCAGGTCGACCCGCCAGTGGTCGGCGAGCTGCAGGCACCACCGGAACGCGCCGCCGACGAAACCGATCACCACCCCGGCCAGCACCGCGACCGTGCAGATCCAGACCAGACCCGATGTCGCGCGGGGGCGCCTCAACGGGCCACAGTCATGACCCGGCTGGTGCGCAGCGTGGCGGTGTCGAAACTGAGCGTGGTGTCCTCGGTCTCGCTTCCCTTGTCGGCGCACCGGTCCGCTCCGACGAAGACCACGACATTGACGCCCGGCCCCTGGGCACTGGGGAACATGAGCCCGTCGACGCGATCGGGGAACGCGTACCGGAAGTACTCGGTGAACACCTGGGTGGGGACGTAGTCGATGTGTTCGTGCCCGTCGAGTTCCACCGGCAGCGTGATGTCGTGGATGAACCGCTGGAGGAATCTGACGACGAAGTACTCCGTGTGGGAGCTCTCGTCGAAAATGCTGGGCGGCTCAGGAAGATTCGTGAGATCGATCAGATGGAGTTCCCGGGTGGGGGTGAACTCGCCGGTGACGACGAACCGGTGGGCGGCGTGGGCGCCGGCCTCGGCGATCGCGGTGGCACGGTCGGTCGCACCGTAGAAGATGCTGATGCCCGCCGGGCTCATCCGGTTCGCCGCGGCGCATTCCGGCGGCGGCGGTCCCAGGTCGCCGGCGTGCCGCCAGTGCGACGCCTCGCTCTCCGTGGTCGCCATCCGTGCCCGGAACAGTGGTGCCGGGCAGGGCGCGGGCCATACCGCGGGATGGTTCTCGCCGAGATCGGATACCGCCTGGAGTACCTGCAGCGCGGTCATGTCACCGGACACCGTGGACCGGCTCGCGAAGAAGTAGCGCATCTCGTGTTTGACGATGTGCTTGAAAGCGTCCCAGCCGTAGGACAATTGGTCGATACCGTTGCTGTTCCTGCGGTCTCGCGCTACCCAGCCCGGTGCGCCGCCGAGCGCCTCGCTGATGTCATCGACCAGCTTTGGATGCGAAACCCCGGCCAGGCCGAGGATTTCGCGCGCGACCCGGCCGGCGGGGACCGCGGCGTCCACGCCGGCGGACACCCGCTGGTAATGCGCGCCGACCCCCACCAGGAACGCCTCCATGAAGGCGGCCCAGCTGACGGCGATCGGAGCCGGACCGTTCGCGGCGCAGTAACTGCACGCCGGTTCGGTGGCGTGTGCCTTGATGCGCTGCTGCAGGACGATGTCCTCGACGTGCAGCGGGCAGACGGCCGGTGTCACTGCCAGCCGGCCAGTTCGTTGATCAACCGGCGCACGCTGCCGCTCAACGAACTCGGTACGTGATCGGGGTCCATCAGTTCATTCTCGGCCAGCGGGCCCGCTTCGTCGGCGACGACATCCGGGGTCATCGGCTCGACTGTTCTGCCGTGTCCGCGCAACGCCTCCACGGCCTTCAGGAAGGAGCCGTTGTCACGGACCGCGGCGTCGAAATCTGCGACGAGGACGTCGAGGTGCTCGCTGATCAGCTGCCTGCGGACGTTCGCGATCAGCTCCCGGACGCTGTCGGTGCTCGCCTCGACGGCGACATCGCATTCGCTGTCGAAGCCCATCGACCGATTGTTCAGGTTGGACGACCCGATGCGCAGCAGCCGGTCATCGATCACGATGACCTTCGAATGCACATAGATCGATGTCCCGTTCTCGGTCACCGGCCAGTAGATGCCCAGCCGACCGTGGTCGTCGGCGGCATAGAGCTCGTCGATCAGCAGGCTGCGGGCACTGTCCATCGACTGCTGTTCCAGCCGGCTCTCCGAGCGGCGCGGCAGGATGATGACGACCTCCGGGCCGTCGGGCTCCTGCAGACGCCGGATCAGTGCCTCGACCAGCGGCCGGGCCGCGAGGTACTGGTTCTCCAGATAGATGGTGTGCCTGGCGGCATCGATCGCGGCGAGGTTCAGCGCCTCGACCTCACGCGCTTCGTCGTTCTCGGGCAGCGCCGGGATGGTGCGCGCAATGGCCACCTCGATATCGCGCAGGGCCGGTGCCAGGCCGCGCGGCCAGCTGGTGTGCGCGACGTCGAGTTCCTCCAGGGTTTGGCCGGTCGCACCGTGCCATCGGTCCCGGGCCACTTCCGAAAGCGCGCGGGCGGCGGCGCCGTCCACCGCGACGGCGACCTCGTGCCGGGGACCGTAGTTGGGGCGGAGCGGCTCGTCGTCGCGGTGCTCCGAGGTGTCCCAGCGCCCGATGGTGAGATCGATACCGCCGCAGAACGCGACGTCGTCATCGACGATGATGATCTTCTGGTGATGGACGGCCCCGGTCGGGTGCGCTCCGTCCACCGCGAAGCGAATTCGCTTGCCGCTGACGCGATTCAGGAGGGAGACGGGGGTGATGCCGTACCAGACGTCGTCGAACACCGACAGTAGTCGCAGGTTCGATTTCAGGACGTGGATCTGGAGCCCGGCGCGCTTCCACAGCAGCCAGTAGAGGAATGCCCCCAACTGGTTCGGGCCGGGCATGGTGGGCTTGCCCGGCTCGAAGGTGGTTCCGGCGTCAAAATCCCAGCCGACGAGCAGGATACGTTTTTGGGCGCGCAGCATCGCGGCCTTGGTGTGCCGCAGGTAATCCGCGCCGTCGACGATGTAGGCGAACCGGTCCGCCGTGGCCAGCCGCCAGCAGGTCTGACCTGCCACGAGTATCGGTTGATCCGATGTCGCCATGCCACCCCCGCCCCCGAAGCTTGCGCGTACTGTCACTAAGTGACACAGTGGAGCTGTCACTAAGTGTCAGGAGGTCTTCACCATCGCCACCCAGGATATCCGCGGCGCGCGCAATCCGAAGCAGGCCGAGGCTCGTCTCGCCGTCTCCCGCCACGCGTGCGCGCTTTTCTGGGAGCGTGGGGTCGCCGCCACCAGCGGTGACGATATCGCCGCCGCTGCAGGGCTTTCCACCCGCACCATCTGGCGGTACTTCCGGAGCAAGGAAAGCTGCGTCGAACCGGTGCTGTTCCTGTCGGCGCAACGCTTCATCGCCCAGGCGCACCGGTGGCCGGCCGAACTCTCGCTTGCCGAGCACATGGAGGCCGATATGGCCGAACATCCGCTCAGCGAACAGGAACTTGCCGACGAGATCAGCGCGCTGCGTATCGCGACCATGTCCGCGGAGGACCCGGCACTGCGGACGGCCTATCTGATGGTGCACGACGAGATGGAACGCGGCTTCGTACCCGTCGTCGCCCAGCGGCTGGGCCTACCCGACGGCGATCTCACCGCCCGGCTCTGCGCGGCCGCGGTGGTCGGCGCCTTCCGCGTCATCGACGAGGACGTGGGCCGGCGGGTGATCGTCGACAAGGAGAAGGTCAGCCAGCAGGAAGCCCTCGCGCTGATCGACCGGGCGGTCCGGGACGCGACCAACGGACGGTTCGGCGGGCCTACTTCCCCGCGTTGAGCGCCAGATCGATCGCGTACTGATTGACGAACGTGCCCGCCCCGGGCTCCCCACGTCCGCAGGACCCGTCGGATTCACCGACGCGCTTCACCCACAGGAAGGCATCGACGTTCGGGTTGCCGGTGGCCGTCGTCGGCGGCACTCCCAATGCGCGGCCCTTCGGGTTGCACCAGGCCGTGTCGCTGTCGCTCTCGGGGCCGTTGCCGTTGCGCGAGGTGTCGATGACATAGTGCGAGCCGCCCGTCATGCCGGAGATGGCGTCGCCGTAGCCCATCTGCTCTTCGGTGGTGTAGTAGTTCGTGGTGTTCAGGCTGAAACCCTGCGCCCGGGCGACGCCCACATCGTTGAGCATGGCAGCCATCTTGTCCGCGCTCACCCACCGCGAGTGCCCGGCGTCGATGTACACCGCGGCAGCCGGGTCACGGGTCAGGGTGTCGACGGCGTAGCGGATCAGGTCGAAGCGTTCGGCACGCTGGTCCGCCGTCAGACAGTCGGCCATCGCGAGCGCATCGGGTTCAAGGATGATCGCCGCCGGAGCCCCACCGAGGCCGGCCGAGATGGCGTCGATCCAGGCCCGGTACCCGTCGGCCGATCCGAAGCCACCGGCCGCGTAGCTGTAGCAGTCGCGATGCGGGAGCGCATAGATGGACAGCACGGGTGTGGCGCCGGCACCCTGGGCAGCGCCGACGAACTTGCTCACGGTGCCGCCGACGGTGGACGCCGGGAAGGCCTGATCCAGCCAGTAGGCCTGCGGCGTGTTCGCGACGTAGTCGAGTTGTGGGCTCGGCGCGCTCTGCGCGGCCCGCATCGCCTTGGAGATCGGGTCGACGTAGAACGGCTTTCCGACCAGCGGATTGGCCTCGCTGGCCAGCTGGATCTGCGGGGCCTGGACCGGGGACAGCGCGGTGGCGACGACGGCCGCGACGGCAAGGAACGGGGCCAGCCACCGCACGGCGGTGCCAGCAGCGGAAGACTTCACCCTAGGAAAGTTAGTGCGGCTGATTGATCAGCGCCAATCGCCTAACGGCAGGTCAGCGCCCCGAAATGTGCTGGGCAAACGCCGTTCGGCCAGCCCGTCACCGACTCGTCGGCGGCCAGCAACACCTCAACCTTTGCGGCCCTGTCGAGCCAGGCGCAATTGCAGTCCGTCGATCACCACGTCGAGACTGAACTCGAAATCGTCGGCGGTGCCGGCGACCGACCGGCTGGCGATGATCTCCCCGAGCAACGCGAACTCGCCGGCCGGCGCCTCGTCGAGCACCCGGGTGACCTCGGAGGTGTGGTGGCTCCGGGACTGGTCGCCGCCGAGGAGGTCGCGCGCCGCGGTATAGGCGACACCGGACACCAGCGAGAGGATGTGTCCGCCCTCGGCCACGGTGAAGCCCGCGGCGGTCAGCGCCTCCAGCACGCGTTCGGCGAGGGTGAGGCTGTGCGCGCCGCGCAACTGGACGTGGGTGGCGGTGGCCTGCAGGTGAACGACGCCGCGGTGCAGGGCCTTGCCGTAGGCGCGCAGGACGTCGGTCCAGTCGGCGTCGGGCAGCACGAAGTCCCGCAGTTCGGCGTCGAAAAGGTCGGTGACGATGAGCTCGAGCAGCCCGCCTCGATCACCGACGTAGTAGTTCAGCGAGCTGCGGTCCACGCCGAGGGCGTCGGCGACGGCCTGCATGGTCAGGTCCTCCGGCGCGATGGCGCGCGCCGCTTCGACGATGCGGGCCCGGTCGATGCGCGGTGGCCGGCCGCGGCGGGCGCCTGTCGTCATTTCACGAACATAGCGGCTGGCACCGTGTTATTTTTCCACGACCGTGAAAAATGATCTCGAAAGAGGAGCTCCGGGCATGCGCGTCATCCAGTGGACCACCGGAAAAGTCGGAAAGCTCAGCCTGCGTGGGATTCTCGATGACCCCCGCCTCGAACTCGCCGGCGTGTACGCCTACTCCGACGAGAAGGCCGGCGCCGATGCCGGGCAACTGTGCGGCCGCCCGGACACCGGGGTGACGGCGACGACCGATATCGACGCGCTGATCGCGCTGCAGGCCGATGCCGTGCTCTACACGCCGTTCATGGCCGACGTCGACCATGTCGTGCGACTGCTGGAAAGCGGACTCAACGTCCTGAGCACCAACCTCTTCCTCAATGTGGGCGGCGTCCAGGGCGAGACCCGCGCCGCCCTTGCCGCGGCGTGCGAAAGCGGCGACAGCTCGCTGTACATCACCGGGATTCATCCGGGCTGGGCCAACTCGGTCACCACCGCATTGACCGCGGTGTGCCGCGACGTGCAGTCCATCACCATCGTCGAGGCAGCCGATGTCTCGGTGTACGAGTCGGTGGAGACCTGGGAAATGCTGGGCATCTCCAAACGCGAGGCCTCCCCCGATGTCGTCGAGATCGCCAAGCTGGGAATGATCAGCTTCCGCGATTCGGTCGAACGGATGGGCGTGGCACTGGGTTACGACGAGTTCGACAGCATCGATTTCGATATCGAGTTCGCCACCGCATCCGAGACCGTCGACCTCGGCTGGATGCGCATCGAGAAGGACACCATCGCCGCGCTGCGCGGAGGGTGGAGTGCGACGCTGGGCGGCAAGACCATCCTGCGCACCGCCGTCGTCTGGCACCTGACCAAGAAGCTGAACGCGGACTGGGACCTGGACGAGGACCACTACAACATCGTCATCCACGGCGAACCCGAAGTGCGCACCCGGATCCGGTTCGTGCCGCCCGAGACGTGGGGCAACCACGAGTGGGACACCATGACCGCGATGCCTGCGGTCAACGCCGTGCTCGACATCGTCGCGGCGCCCGCCGGCATCCTCACCCTCAAGGATGTCGGACTCACCTGTGCGCCCGCCAAGGTGTGGCTCGACCGCTGACGGCTGCCCCGCTGCGATATCGGAATGCGTTCGGGGACGTCACGTTTGGATGTCGTTTCCGCGCCGGGTGCATCGCCGGTTTAGCGGCTTTCTGGTACGCGCGAACCATTCGCGGCAGCCTCAGGCTGCTGAACCGTACCTTTACCCGCATCTGACCGTGCGCATTTTTACCACTCAGCAAATTACTTCCCTGAGCAAGGTTTGCCGTGGCAAACGGCCGCTCAGTGCACCCGGGCGGCCTTAGCGGGAAACCATGGCGACCCCGACGGTCTTTGCTGCGATGAGCTGATTCCGCGCGTTCGCCGCTGCGAGGTCGGCTGCCGGACACCGCCCAGCAACCACCTTTCGGCGCCGTTCTGTGCCGAATCATGTCGTGCGGCAACATGGTTGACAGGCCTACATTGCCGTCATGCCCGTCCACCTGTTTCGCGCGCTCGCCGTGACCCTGTGCATACTGGCCGGGCTAATCGCCTCCCCGATGACCGCGCCGGCGGTCGGCGCCGCAGCGGCGCCGATCAACACCTCGCCGACCGCGCTCGGCATCGCCGAATCCAACCTGTACTTCCTGACCGTTGATGAACTGGCCACCGCGATGCAGGCCTTCGACGAGATGGGCGTGAAGCAGATTCGGACCTTCCTGCCCTGGCGGGCCATGGAGCCCTCCAAGGGGACCTACAACTGGGTGATCGCCGACCGCATCCTGGATGCCGCCGCTGCCAGGGGCATCGCCGTCGTCGGCGCAGTGACCAGCACACCGACCTGGGCCTCTCGCAACGGATTCTGGTTGCCCAATGCGGCGCCGGACGATCCGAACACCTACGCCCAGTTCATGGTCCAGCTGGCCCAACGCTACGGCGCCGGCAGTGCGCAGCCACGCATCGCGGCGTACGAGATCTGGAACGAGCCCAATGCCAACATCGGCTGGTCACCGCAACCGAATGTCGCCGGGTACACCCAACTCCTCAAGCTGGCCTACACCGCCATCAAATCCGTCGAACCCACCGCCACGGTGGTGGGTGGTGTGCTGGGCGCCGGCCTGTCCTTCGGCACCTGGACCATCAACCCGGTCAACTATCTGACCCAGATGTACGCCGCAGGCGCCCAGGGCTACTTCGACGCACTGTCCTTTCACCCCTACAACTTCTCCAGTAGCTTCTCGGCGGGAGCGCCGTACGCCAATACGCCCTACCGGCAGTTGATGTCGTTGCGGTCCCTGATGGATTCGGCCGGCGACGCCGAGAAGAAGATCTGGACAACGGAATACGGCGTGCCGACCTCGGCTGTCAGCGGCGCCACCCAGGCCGCCTGGATCACCGACTTCGCCACCACCTGGTCGGGGCTGGACGGTGTGGGGCCGATGTTCATCTACTCGCTTGTCGACCGCCCCAACGAAACACCGTGGGGTGTGTTCGACCGCAACTGGGTGGCCAAGCCCGGCGTCGAGGCCATCCGGTCCTGGATCGCGGCCCAACAGAGTCATATTCCGTAGCGCAGTTTGACGCTGCGATAACGGTCCAGCAGCTGCTGCGCGCGTTCGGTGGCATCCACGTCGACCGTGTCGGGGGGCAGGATGCCGCGGATCTCCGACTGTTTGACCTGCTGGGTGCGAAAGGTTGCGGTGTTTCGGCTCAGCAAGTTCCGGTAGGTGAGGTTGCCATCCGAGAAGCCCTGGGTATCCAGCCAGTTGTGAACTCCGGGATCGGCGTGGGCGATGACGAACCGCACGACATCATCGGCATCGACCACCGTGCGGGCCGGGGTGTAGCTCACCGGGCGGTACAGGAAATCCAGGCTTCCCCCGAACACCCCGCCCATGCCGAAGATCCAGAAACCGTCGTGACTGTCCATCTCGACGATGAGCGCCTCGTCGGGTTGCAGATGCCACACCATGTGCGCGGCCATCCGGCCCCGCTTGACATCTGCGTCGGTGTCGGCGACCTTTTCCGGGGGGAACCGATTCGGGTAGGCCGGATCGCACACTCCCCCGGAGTACTTCCACGAGTGCTCCGGCCAGTCGCGCATCGCGCCGGCCAGGAAGTCCCCCGCCCAGCCCATCGCCTCGATCATCGATTCCGGGTCCGGCTGCGGCCGAGGCACCTGCATACCGATCCGCTCGATGGTCAGCGCCGTCGGCGTTTCGAACCAGGCGTCGAAAGCCTCCCGAATGAACAGCTTTCGACTGCCCGTCGTGGTGGGCAGCCAGTTCTCGGCGCGTTCGGGCCCACCGATGAACAGCTCGAAATTGCCCGCCCCGTCGGTGCTCAACTGATGACCGAAGATGTTCGCCTCCGGTATGTCGCCGAAGGGTTCGTGCAGCGAGGGCCAGTCGGTTCCCGGAATGGTGTCCGGGCGGGGACCCTGCACGGTGATGTTGAGCCACCGCGCCGTGCCCCGTCTACCGGTGATCTTGTATTGGTGTCTCCCGTCGATCCAGGCCTGACGGTAGGTGAAATCGGCGACGTCACCGCCCAATTTCCTGGTCGGCGAGCACAACTGGTGGACCTGCGGGAAGGCAGTGTTCCGGGTTTCCAGCGCGAGGTCGAATGCCTGCCCGAGGTTCTGGGTCAGGAATCGCATGGCGTCGGCCCGGTGCAGCGGTGTGCCGGGGTTGGCGTCCTTGAACACCAGTTCCCCGGCGTACTTGAGCCGGTCACAGAAGTGCCCCCACGCGTCACGCAGCGAATCGTCGGCCGGCCCGGCACCAAAGCCCATGTCACACTCCCAGTTCGGTGAGGATGGCCGACACCCGGCGGGCGGCCCGCGCGGTGGCCCCCCGCGGGCCTTCCTCGTCGATCCGGGGTCCGACGAGTTCGATGTCGAAGACCCCCGCGTAGCCGGCGTCCAGAGCGTCACCGATGATGCGCTTCAACGGTATCGCGCCGTCACCCGGTACGGCCCGGCACGGCGCGCAGCGGTCACCGAGCACGTAGTCGCTGACCTGGATCAAGCCGGTGAGAGGCATCGCCCGCCGGATCAGTTCGCTCAGCCCGGCCTCGGCCCAGCAGGCATGCACATCGACACACACCCCGACGCCGGCGGCCGAGGCGAGGGTGATCGTGTCTGCCAGGGTATGCGCGATGTGAATATCGGCGTTGAACGCCGATGCGTTCTCCACCAGCAGTCGCACACCCGCGGTGTCTGCTCGCGCCGTGCAGGGTGCGATGAGTTCGCAGAAGCGCTCGGCGGCCTGCTCCCAGCTCAGCGTTCCGCGCGCACCGGTCAGCAGATAGATGTCGGGGTTGCCGAGGTTCACGGCTACGTCGATGACATCGTTGAGGGCCTGGACGGCCCGCCCGTCGTCGGATTCCAGATCCGGTTGCACCGCAAAGGGATGATTGATGCTGGCGATGCGCACCCCGGACTGCGCAGCCTCGTCGATGCCACCCTGCCGCATCAGGACGGGGGTGACCAGCGTGGCCTGCTGCACACCGATATCGCGGCAGTGCCCGAGAAAGGCCGTGGTGCTCTCGTTCAGGAATGCCACCTGATGCAGGCCGACCCGGGGATGCACGCTCAGCCCCGATTCTCCACCGCGACGCCGAAGCGCTCACGGAACGGCCCGAACTCCTCGTGCAGGGCGTCGAGGTTCTCCCCGATGTCGGTCAACAGGGTGGTCGAGTAGCGGAACTTCCCGTGTCGGTCACCTTTGTTGTGCGCCAGATACTTTCGCATTGCGTCCTCCGCAGAGGATGTCAGCGTCCGGCCGCTGAAGCGGTAATAACCCCGGATCGTACCGATCGGGTCGGCGACGAAGTCCAGGTAGCGGACGTGCAGGATGCGCGGATCGTCGGTCAGCGGATTGGACATCGTGTTGGCGATGCTCGCTCGCGTCAGGTCCAGGTGCAGGGCGGCGGTGGCCTTGAGGTCGACCGGACCGGTGATGCCCTCCATGATGTCGGCCATCATCATGGTGCGTGACGCCGCCACCTGTACCGGGTCACGATGCAGCCACACGAGGGTGGCGTCGGGATAGGCGTCGAAGAACTCGCGCAGCCGGAAGCCGTGAAATCCCTTGAGCACCCAGTATTTCTTCGGTCTGGCGAACTGGCACTGCTGCAACATCATCCGGTGGATCCGGTACTGCGCGGCCGCATCGGTGGGCAGGCCCTGCACCACGGTCGGCACCGGCACCCGCCACCACGCCGTCGGCGTCATCACCCGGAAATCGAAGGCCCAGGTGCGTTCGTCCTCGGGCAGACCGTCACCGAGCATGTCGTTGTAGGGGTGCGAATGCAGCCACTTCGGTAGCTGGGTGTTGATCTCGCGCCAGTCGGCATCGGCGCGCTCGCGGCGCGGATCATCCACTGCGGCAAGCCCTGGCGGGCCCGACGGGTACATGACCTCCCAGAACCGCAAAGCACGCGCGTGCGGGTCGACGGCCATCAGCGCGTGCATCAGGGTGGTGCCGGTGCGCGGTTCACCGGTCACGAACAGCGGCGCGACGATCGCCTCGTCGGCTATCGGGTGGCGCTGCCGGTCTTCGAAGAATTCGAGCCGCGAGGTGAGCAGGCCGCTGCACACCGCCGCCGCTGCGCGCTGCCCCTCGGCGTCCATACCGGCCGCGGCAAGATGGGCCACCGCGGTCGCGAACCGCCCGGGCAGCGTGTCATCGCCCCAATCGGTGAGCCCGGTGCGGGCTTGCGCGTCGGCCAGCAGGCCCTCGGCGTTCAGGTCAGCCATGCTGTGCACCCACCAGTCGCAGTATCTCCTCTTCGGTCTCGCGCACCTTGTCGGCGGACCGGGCACTGAACCGCAACCCGGCCATGCTGCCGTATTCCATCAGTTTGAACACCCGCATGCCGGCATCGCAGAACCCTTTCACTCTGTGCGCCACCTGTTGCGGTGTTCCGCACGGGAAGATGTCGGTGATGGCCCGGGTGTCGACCTGCTCGCAGAACCTGATGATCTTGTCCCGGGAGAGTTGGACGGGATCGAAGTCCTGCACACCGCGCCACCGCGGCCCCATCGGATGCTCATAACCGAAGCGGCGGAGATCTTCGGCGGTGATCAGCAGGACGATCGCCTTCACCAGTGGCGCTTTCAGCATCTCGGCGATCTCGTCGTCGTCGCCGATCAGGCAGATCTGGGTGACCGCGGGCGTGATGGCCGCCGGGTCGCGGCCGGCGCGCTCGGCGGCCTCGCGCACGACGCTGAGTTTCTGGTGGTAGTCCTCGGGCGTGTAGGCGCCGTTGGGCCACCATCCGTCGGCGTGGCGTCCGGTGATCCGCAGCATCCGGGGCCCGGCGGCACCGATCCAAATCGGCGGATGCTTCCCGTCGTAGGGCTCGGTGTCCAGCCGGGCGTGCTCCAGGTGGTGGAACTGCCCGTCGAAATCGATGGGTCCATCACTCTCCCAGAGCATTTTGATGACCTTGATGGCTTCTTCGAACCGGGCCACCGGTTTCTCGAAGTCGAAGCCGTACGGCACCGTGTTCTCCAGTTCGCCGGAGCCCAGTCCCAGCACGAACCGTCCCCGGGAGAGGTGATCGAGGGTGAGCGCCGACTGGGCCAGCATCGCCGGGTGCCTGCGCACGGTGTCGACCACCGTGGTGACGATGGGGGTGTTGCGGGTCAGTACCGCCGCGGCGGCCGCCACCGCCATGCCGTCGAGGTGGCGGTGCGGTGACGGTGAGGCGGTCGCGAGGTCGGTGAACTCCGGTGTCCAGATCGACTCGGGCCAGAAGCTCACCATGTGATCGGGGAGCCAGATCGAGTGGTAGCGGCCCGAGTCATACACCTCGAGCATGTCCAGCCCGAGCGGCAGCGTGGTGCGCAGAAAGGCGGCGGGCTGGACGTTCATGCGAGCATCTGTTCCAGTCCGGCGATGACGACGGCCAGGCTGAACTCGAACTGGTCGGTGCCGTCCTGATCGGCGCCGGTGGACTCGATGACCCGGCGAAGTATCGAGAAGTCCTTTGCGGCAGCGTGTTCCAGCGCATCGGCGATCTCGGGCACATTCGGGTGCACGCGGTTCTGGGCCGCCAGCACCGCGGCCCGCCCGGCGGCGTACGCCGTCTCGCTGATCTGGGTGAGGGCCCGGCCGGCCTGCACGGCGTCGAAGCCGGCGTCGACGAGCGCCTGCAGCAGGGTCTCGACGGGCGCCAGGGCCGTCAGGCCGGTTGCGGCGGGCAGGTGAAATGAGGCCGCCAGCACGCCGACCTTGAGATAGGCGTCGCGGATCGCCCCCGCGAAGGAACGGGCCACCACCCGCCAGTCGCCGTCGGCGGGTAACTCGACCCGCCGAAGTTCCGATTCGAACACGTCCAGTGCGACGAGTTCACGCAGACCTTCACGGTCGCCCACGTGGTAGTTCAACGCCTTCGGGTCCACTCCGAGGACGCCGGCCACCGCCTGCATGGTCAGCTCCTCGGGCGGCAGATCGCGTGCCGCGGAGACGATCCGCTCCCGGCTGATCTGCCTGGGCCGGCCGCGCCGCCGACTCACTGATCCCGTCATGTGTCCCAGTCTAGTATTTTTTCCCGTTCGGGAGTATGAATATTTCCGTGTCCACGCAGACAACGACGCAGCCCGGCATCTGCCGGATCTGCTCAGCGCATTGCGGGGTGCTGGCCACGGTCACCGACGGCAGGCTGACGAAGGTGACCGGCGACCCGGACAACCCCATGTTCAAGGGCTATACGTGTGCCAAGGGACGCGCACTGCCCGAGATCCACAACAACCCGAGCCGGCTCCTGCACAGCCAAAAGCGGCAGCCCGATGGCAGCCATCGGCCGATCGATGCCGAACTCGCGATGGACGAGATCGCCGCGCGGTTGCAGCAGCTGATCGACGCGCACGGGCCGCGTTCGGTGGCGCTGTACCTGGGCACCAACGGTCTGCCCTACCCGGCGTCGGCATTGATGGCCAACGCCTTCATCCGCGGTATCGAGTCCCCGATGTTCTTCACCGCCAACACCATCGACCAGCCCGGCAAGCAGATCGCACTCGCCGCGCACGGCCACTGGCTCGGCGGCGACGTCGATTTCCACGAGGCCGACAGCTGGTTGCTCATCGGCACCAACCCGCTGGTCTCCAAAGCCATCGGCATCCCCGGCCAGAACCCCGGGCAGGGGCTGCGCAGCGCGCTGGCCCGTGGCATGCAGCTGATTGTCATCGACCCGCGCCGTTCCCAGACCGCGGCGCGCGCGGCCATCCACCTGCAGCCGCGTCCCGGCGAGGACGTGACCATCGTCGCGGGCATCATCAACTACGTCATCTCCGAGGGGCTCTGCGACACCGCGTTCCTGACCGAGAACGCCACCGGGTTCGAGGACCTGGCTGCGGCGGTATCGGGTTTCACACCGGAGTACGTGGCCCAGCGTGCCGACATCCCGGTGGAGCGATTCATCGCCGCCGCAACCACGTTCGCGAGCCACGGCGCACGGCGTGGCATGGTCAACGCCGGTACCGGTGCGAACTTCGCCGCACACGGCAGCCTGCTCGAATACCTCTGCCTGTGTCTCACCACGATCTGCGGGCGGTGGCAGCGGGCCGGCGAACGGGTGACCCGGCCCAACACCTTGATGCCCGCGTTCACCGCCAAAGCCCAGCCGCACCCGCCGTACGAGGGCTGGGGATACGGCGAGCGGCTGCGGGTCCGGGGGCTGACCGACACGGTGGCCGGAATGCCGACCGCGGCACTGGCCGACGAGATCCTGCTGGAGGGCGAAGGTCAGGTGAAGGCGCTGATCTGCATCGGGGGCAATCCGATGGCGGCCTGGCCGGATCAGCGAAAGACGCTGCGCGCACTGGAAAACCTGGATTTGCTGGTCACTCTCGACACCGAGATGTCGCTCACGTCGCGGCTGGCCGACTACGTCATCGCGCCCATGATGCAGATGGAAACGCCCGCCATGACGATGGGCAGCGAGCTCATCAAGTACTACACCAGCGGCACCGGGATCCCGGCGGCGTACGGACAGTACGTGCCACGGATCGTCGAGCCACCCCAGGGATCGGATCTGACCGAGGAGTGGCAGTTTTTCCTCGGCCTCACCACGCGCATGCAGCTCGACCTGTGGTTCGTGAACTTCTTCGGCGGTGGTGGCGGACGCTTCATGGAATCACCGCCCGTCGTGATCAACATGAATGCCGAAACCTCGCTGACCACCGAGGAACTGTTCGCTCAGATGTGCTCGACCTCGCGCATCCCCTTCGACGAGGTCGCCGGCCATCCGCACGGCAAGATCTTCGACGTCGACGAGGTGGTCGCCGAACGCGACGCCGACTGCGAAGCGCGCCTGGATGTCGGCAACGCCGTCCTGCTCGGCGAGCTCGCCGACGTCATGACCGAGGATTTCGCCGCCACGCAGGACACCGCCGAGTATCCGTTGCGGCTGATCCCGCGCCGGCACGGGAGTTTCATGAACTCCTCGGGCACCAACCTGGCCGCGCTGAACCGCGGCAAGCCCTACAACCCGGCCTACATGCATTCCGAGGCCATCGCCGCGCTGGGCCTGCGATCCGGTGATCTGGTCACCGTGACCTCCCCGCACGACAGCATCCCCAGCGTGGTCGAGGCCGATGACAGCCTGCGCCGCGACGTGATCGCCATGCATCACGCATTCGGTGGATTACCGAGCGAAGATGGCGAAGTCCGTTCGCGCGGAAGCAATGTCGGCCGTCTGGTGCCGACCGATACCGAGTACGACCCCATCACCGGGCTTCCGCGGCAGGGGAACATCCCGGTGCGGGTGACCGCAAGCGTCGGCTGACTCAGGCCGCGACCGAGGCACCGCAGATGCCGCACGCCTCGAACTGCCGGCGCTTCCACCGCGCGATCGGGACGAAGAACAATGTGAACTGGTTGAACTGCCGAAGGCGCATCCATTGGGTGGTGTTGTGACAGCGCGGGCAGGTCCGCGTCTCGCCGGGACCGAGAGGCTTCTGCTTGGTGCCGAAGCCGAACAGGAAGAACATGGCACCAGCGTAGAGAAGTGCGACGTACCCGGCTTCAGCCTTCCGGCGCTCACCCCTGCGAGACGGAAGCCACGTACGTGGGACGACGCTTTTCCGTGCACAGTTTCAGTTCTCGGCCCTGGTACCTCGTGACACTGAAACCACGTACATCCGCGGCCTCAGGTAGCAGGTGCGGTGAGCATCGTGATGCGTCGCTGGACCTCGTCGAGAAGTTCAGGGATCGACGGGAACTCGTCGGGGTGAATGGGATCGCCGAACAGCACGTGCACGGTGTGCCCCAGGACCGGGAACCGGCGATCCAACGGCAGCACCTTGTTCGCGTTGACGAGACGGACCGGGATGATCGGCACACCGGTCCGCTTGGACAGCACTGCGACACCCGGTCGGTACGGCGCGGTCTCGCCCGGCTTCACGCACTTCTGTTCGGGGAAGATCCCGACCAGGGCCCCGTCTTCCAAGGCGTTCGTGGCACTTTCCATGGCCTGCTTACCGGATTCCGAGTCGCCCCGGACCACCGGTATCTGCCCCAGCACCTCGACCAGCCATCGGGTGAGGGGTGATTTCCACAGTTCCGCCATCGCCATGGCGATCGCCTCCCGGCGCAGCGCCCCGAGGATGAAGAAGACGTCGACCATCGAGGTGTGATTGGCGGCCAGGATCACCGCACCCTTGTCGGGCACGACGTCGGCGTTCACGATCTCGGTTCTGATGATGCGGGTGAAACCCAGCGTCCAGAGCAGCAGCCGAATGGTCCAGGTCAGCAACCACGCGCGCTTACCGAGTCCTCGTGAGCGTGGACGTCTCAGTCGCATTGCTCCATCGTCGCATCCGGCTGCGGGATGAAGATCGCGATGACGGTACACAGCACGGCGGCACCGAGCCCGAACATGAACGCCGACTGGAATCCGTCCGTGCTGGGCACGGGTGTGCCGCCGACGTCCACGGTGTAGCGGGCCAGCACCGCGGCGATGACGGCTGCGGCCGTGGCGGTTCCGAGTGACCGCATCAGGGTGTTGAGTCCGTTGGCGGCACCGGTTTCCGACGCGGGCACGGCACGCATGATCAGCGTCGGCATGGCCGCGTAGCCGAGCCCGATACCGATGCCGATCAAGATATTGATGATCAGGATGTGACCGGCGTGCAGCTCGGAGAACAGCGCCACGAGGTAACCCGTGCCCATGATGGCCGCCCCGGCGACCAGCAGCGGTTTGGGTCCCCAGAGCCGTCCGAGACGTCCGGCAATCGGCGACATGACCAGCATCGCCAGCCCGGCGGGCATCAGGAACAGGCTGGCCTGCAGGAGCGGCATGCCCAATCCGCCTGCTGCTTTGGGAAGTTCGAGGAGCTGCGGGAAGGCGATCTGCGAGGAGAACAGCGCGAACCCCATGGCGATCGAGGCCAGGTTGGTGAGCAGCACCGGACCGCGGGCGCTCACCCTCAGGTCGACCAGCGGCTCATGGATGCGCAGTTCCAGCCATCCCCACACCAACAGCACGACCACGCCGCCGACCAGGAATCCCACTGTTCGCGACGACGTCCAGCCCCAGTCGTTGCCGCGGGAGACGGCCAGCAGCACACCTGACAGACCGATCGCGAGGCCGATGATGCCGATGACGTCCACCCGGCCCCCGACGCGCAACCTGCTCTCCGGCACGAACATGGCCATCAGCACGAAAGCGGTGCCGCCCAGGCACGCGGCGACCCAGAACAGGGCATGCCAGTCGAAGTGTTCGGTGACGAAGGCGCTGATCGGCAGGCCGAGCGCACCGCCGACCCCCAGCGTCGCGCTGACCAGCGCGATGGCCGAGCCGAGCCGATCGGCCGGAAGAGTGTCGCGCAGGATCGCGATACCCAGCGGGATGACACCCATGCCCATTCCCTGCAGGCCGCGTCCGACGATCAGCGGGGCCACCGTGGGCGACAGCGCCGCGACCACCGATCCGAGCATCAGGACACCGAGCAGGGTCAGGGCGACCCGGCGCTTGCCGTACATGTCGCCCAATTTTCCGGAGATCGGCGTGCAGATCGCCGCGACCAGCAAGGTGATCGTGATGACCCACGCCGTGTCGCTGCTCGATGCGTTCAACAGCATCGGCAGCTCGCCCTGGATGGGGATGAGGATGGTCTGGGTGAACGCCGCACACATGCCGGCGAAGGCCAGGACCGACACCACTGCGCCGGTGCGAACGGGGCGCGCGGGGGCGCCCGGTTGCGGGTCGACCGCGGTCGGGGTGTCGACTGTCATCAACCCACCTTTCGTCTGACTACCGGGACCACCGTACCGGTCCGTGAGACTGGGTATCAAGTTGAAGTCGAAGTATCGTTTCTGACATCCAGAGTCAATTTCGGCTACCCTGGGCCGATGACCGCAGGAGTGCGCGAGCGTGCACGACTCGCATTACGCACCGAGATCGCCCAGGCGATCAGCATCGTGTTCGCCGAACGGGGCTTCGACGAGGTGACCGTCGAGGAGGCGGCGAGCGAGGTCGGTATCTCCCGCGCGACGTTCTTCCGCTATTTCGGCTCCAAGGAGGACGCGGTCCTGGCCGCGATCGAAGCGTCGTCCATCGATTACGCCGCACACCTCGAGACGCTGCCCGCCGTCGATGGCGAGAATCCGTGGCAACTGCTGCACCGCGCCTTCACGCACGCCCTGTCCCAGCGGGACGAACACTCCGAGCTGGAACGCTCCCGGGTCCGGATGATCAACGCGACCGTCTCGCTGCGCACCCGGATGGCGCAACGCCGTTTCGCTCATGAAGACGCCCTCACCCCGGTCCTTGCCGCGCGGATCGGCAGCCCCGACGCTGCCCGCACCATCGCTGTCACGGCGTTCGCGGCGTTGGACCTCGCCTGGCGACGCTGGGCCGCCGGCGATGCGGCGACCATCTCGGCATCGCTGGACCATGTCTTCGCACAGCTGTTGTCCGCGAACTCCATTGCCGTTCGGGATCTTTGATTTCCGCTACATCCGCAGATAGGTCAGCACCGCGAGCACCCGCCGATGCTGAGCGCCGTCGGGCGGCAGCCCGAGTTTGGTGAAGATGTTGCTGATGTGCTTTTCCACCGCACCGTCGGACACCACGAGTGCGCGCGCGATGTTCGTGTTGGAACGCCCCTCCGCCATCAATGCCAGTACCTCCTGCTCGCGTAATGTGAGCTGCCGCAAGGGATCATCGCGGCGGCGGCGTACCAGCAGTTGGGCCACCACGTCCGGGTCGAGCACCGTGCCGCCCGACGCGACGCGTTGCACGGCGTCGAGGAAGTCGGCGACCGCGGCGACCCGGTCCTTGAGTAGGTAGCCGATCGCCCCGGCACCGTCGGCCAGCAGATCGTCGGCGTAGGACACCTCGACGTACTGGGACAGCACCAGGATCGGCGACCGCGGCACCAGGTGACGGGCTTCGACCGCGGCACGCAGCCCCTCGTCGGTATGCGAGGGCGGCATCCGGACGTCGACCACCGAGACATCCGGGCGGTGCGCGGCCACGGCCTGTACCAGCGACGGCCCGTCACCGACAGCGGCGAGCACCTCATGGCCGTTCTCGGTGAGCAGCCGAATGAGGCCTTCGCGCAACAGGACCGAATCGTCGGCCACGATGACCTTCATACCGGGAGCTCCACCCTGATCGTCGTCGGTCCACCGTTGGGGCTGGTCACCGTGAGGGTGCCGCCGCCGGCACGGATGCGGTCGGCCAGCCCGGACAACCCATGACCCTTGGCGACATGCGCGCCACCGTTGCCATCGTCCACGATCTCCACGCCGACCAGAAGGGGGCCGGTCGCAACGGTGACCCAGCAGTGCATGGCACCGCTGTGCTTGGCGACATTGGTCAGCGCCTCGGCCACCGCGAAGTAGACGGCGGTCTCCACGGCGGGATCGAGGCGCCCCACCGGAGTGCCGAGCTCGGGGTCGACGGCCAGCTCGACCGGAACCGTGCACCGGATGGCCAGTGCAGCAAGCGCACTCGGCAAACCGCGATCGGTGAGCACGGGCGGCGCGATACCGCGGGAGAGCGCGCGCAGCTCGTCGAGGGTCTCCTGGGTCTGGGCGATCGCCTCGTCGAGGGTGTCGCGCACCGGGCCCGGTTCGCTGCTCTGCCGGGCCCGGCCCAGATCCATCGCCAGTCGGATGAGGCGCTGCTGGGGGCCGTCGTGGATATCGCGTTCCAGCCGGCGCAGGGCATGGGCCTCGGCAGAGGCGGCGGCGGACTTCTGCTCCGTCAGTACGGTGATCGTCTGGCGCAGCTCCGCCACCCCGGTCAGCAGGATGCGCGCGAACCCGGCTTCCAGCAACGCGCAGGCACGCACGATCAGCGGAAGGGTGATCAGGCAGAGCAACCCGACGGCGGTCTGAAATCCGATGCGCGCCACCGTGCTGTCACCGAGGCCGACCAACTGGGCCAGCGACGTGTTGTCCGGCCCCCGCGGGACCGCCCAGTCCCAGGCAATGGTCAGGGTGCCCGCGACCGCGACCGCCCACCAGGTGATGACGATGACGAAGGTCGCCACCGCGATCGGGAATCTGGCGAGCGCGTGGGTGAGATCCAGCCAGGACTGCCCGTCACCGAGCGGGGTGATCAGGCGCCTCCACCAGCGGGCATCCGGTGCGGCCTTGCGGTACGCCGGTCGCGTGCGGGGTTGTCTCAGCACCGCGGGATAGCGGAACCGTTCGATATCGGCGAACGCCCGCGCGATGAAGACCGAACCGACGAGGACCGGCACCCCCAGAAGGACGACGAGCAGGCCGATGCCCGCCGACAGCCCGGTGATGATGACGCTGAAACTCACCACGGCAAGCGGGAATCCGAACAGGACATAGCCGGTATCGACGCCGAGTTGGCGCAACATGCCGGGGCGCTCCGTGGTGGTCACGCGTTCGACGGTAGACATCCGACGCATCCACCCCCATCCCGCGCGCCTGCGTGTTCAGGGTAGGGCTGTCCCCACCCACCCCTCACAGCGCGAGCGTCGCCGTCACAGCGGCCTGTACGCCCTGCCCGGCGGCTGTGATCGGCTCGACCGAACGCAGGGTGCGGCACAGGACGAAGGCGCCCTCCAGGGCGGTCAGGGTGATCAGCGCCAACCGCCGACTCTGCTCCTCGGTGATGTCGAGCTGCCCGAACCACTCGGCGATCCCGGACAGCCATCCTTCGAACACCGTCGCCGACTCCTGGCGGAGCAGCTCGTTCGTGCTGGCCACTTCCAGCGCGATGGTCTCGATGGAGCACGCCTCGCCGTAGTCCTGTGACTCCATCAGCCTGCCGGCGTTCTCGAACATCGCCGGGATGCCGGTCGCGGGATCGGTGTGCGCGAGCTGCGCACCGACGAACTCGCCGTACCGGATGCCCTCGCAGCGGATGACCGCGGCGGTGATCGCTTCCTTGCCCCCGGGGAAGTGGTGGTAGATCGACCCGAAGGGCGCCCGCGCAGCCCCGGAGATCTGCTTGAGGCCGGTGGCCGCCATCCCCTGACGCCGGTAGAGCTCCGCCGTCGCCTCCAGGATGCGCTCGCGGGTGCCGGGGTCCGCCATCGCCATTCCTCCTTGCGCAGTGTGTGGCTGCAGCATAACGTGGCCCCAAATAGAATGATCTATCTAGGAGGTCGGATGCCCATCGTCGACGTACCTTCGGGCCGCATCGCCTACGAGGACAGCGGGGGTGACGGGCCCGTTCTGGTGTTCGGCCACGGCCTGCTGATGGATGGAAGACAGTGGCGCAAGGTCATTCCGCACCTGCCCGAATACCGGTGCATCACACCGACGCTGCCCATGGGGGCGCAGAAGGAGCCGATGCACCCGGACGCCGACCTGACCGAACAGGGTGTGGCGGGCATTCTCGCCGACTTCCTCGACGCCCTCGATCTGGAGGACGTGACGCTGGTCCTCAACGACTGGGGCGGCGGACAGTTCATGATCTCCGACGGTCGGGACAAGCGGCTGGGCCGGCTGGTACTGGCATCGTGCACGGCGTTCGACAACTACCCGCCCAAACCGGCGCGCCCGGCCGCGCTGCTGTGCGGCCTGCCCGGTGGCGGGTGGGTGATCTCCAAATTGCTGGGCACCACCTTCTTTCGGCACAGCAACCGCGCCTATGGCGCGCTGACCAAGCGAGGGCTGCCCGATGAACTGTTCGACGACTGGTTCGCGCCCGTCGTCGAGAACCCGGCGGTGCGTCGCGACCTGGTCAAGTTCGCCACCGGCGCACCCTCACGGCGCAGGCTGCTCGACCTGTCGGAGCAGATGCGGACCTTCACCCGGCCGGTCCTGGTGCTCTGGGCGCGGGAGGACCCGATGATGCCGCTGGCGCACGCGGACCGGTTGGTCGAGCTGTATCCCAACGCCAGCAAGGAGATCGTCGAGGACTCCTGGACGCTGATCCCCGAGGATCAGCCGGTGATCATGGTGGAGGCGCTGCGGCACTTCGTGGGGTAGTTCCGCACCACCCGTTATTGGGATCGGTAGCGGGTGGGTGGTTGTGGACTTGCGTCATGACGAACACATCGCAGTCCCGCATCAAGCGCACCGCCGCTGCCGCACTCCTGGCCGGCGCCGGCGCACTCGCCGGCCTGGTCCTGACCCCGGCCACCGCCCACGCCGACCCCGGACGGGCCACCGGGCCGATCACCTGGTGTCCCGGCCAGTATCAAGGCTTCGCGGGCGGCTCGGGCCGCCCCAATTGGGACTGGAACGTCTGCCACACCTACTGGTGGGTGTACGGCGAGCCGGGCGGCAACGTGGCCGACGCTGTCTGGGAAGGCCGCCCTGCCGCCCGCACAGATTCCGTTGGAGAACCTGACGCGTCCGCCCTTCAACTGCGGACTGTTCTTCTGCCAGGATCCGGGCGGCCGCTACACCGTCGACCCGCGCATTCCGGCACCGTAGGTTCGCCGCCGTTTTTGCTGTACAGCCCAGCGCGTTAATCTGCTGTATCGGCCTCAGCCAACGAGCAGATAGAAGAGTTGAGCACAGTCATGACCGCAGCAGCAGAAACGTCCCTACTCGAAGACCGGGTCGGCCACTGGTATCAGATGGACGACACCTACCTCGTCGGACGCGAGAAGATCCGTGAGTTCGCTCGCGCCGTTCAGGACAACCACCCCGCCCACTGGAAGGTCGCCGAAGCCCAGAAGCTCGGCTACCCGGGCCTGGTGGCGCCGCTGACCTTCACCTCGGGCCCCGCAATGGCGTGCAACCAGCGGATGTTCGAGGAGGTCGTGGTCGGCTACGACATGTACCTGCAGACCGAGGAGGTCTTCGAGCAGCACCGCCCGATCGTCGAGGGTGACGAGCTCACCATCGACGTCGAGTTGACGGCGGTGCGCAGGATCGCCGGCCGCGACCTGATCACGGTCACCAACACCTTCACCGATACCGCCGGGGAGGTGGTGCACACCCTGCACACCACCGTCGTGGGCATCGGCAGCGACGATGTCGACCCGGCCATCCGGCCGGCCGTGGCGAACGTGATGATGCACGGCATCAACATGCTCGGCACCGACAGCAACGGCGAGGGCTACCGCAAGACCGAACGGCCCGAAGGCACCCAGCGGATTGCCGAATCCGGTCATACGCCGACCTCGCCGTCGTTCGACGGACTGAGCGTCGGCGACGAGTTGCCGGTGCATCACACCCGGCTCTCCCGGGGCGACCTGGTGAACTACGCCGGCGTGGCCGGTGACGCCAACCCGCTGCACTGGGACGACAACGTCGCCAAGCTCGCCGGCCAGCCCGATGTGCTGGCCCACGGCATGCTCACCATGGGGCTGGGCGCCAGCTTCGGCACCTCCTGGACCGGTGATCCGGGTTCGGTCACCCGCTACGCGGTGCGGTTGTCGCAGCCTGCGACCGTGCCTGCCGACGGCGGAGCGGATATCGAGTACAGCGGCCGCATCAAGTCGCTGGACGCCGAGACCCGCTCCGGCGTCGTCATCGTCGGCGCAAAATCGCAAGGCCGAAAGATCTTCGGCCTTGCGACTTTGAACATCCGCTTCAGCTGACCCGCACGGTCACCACACCGACAGGGTCAGTGACCCGGGTGCGCTGCTCACACCGTCGGTATCGGTGGCGACGATCAGGATGGTCCGGGTGGTCCAGCCGCCCTGGGTGGCAGTGAACGTGACCGCCTTCAGTGCGTCCTCGTACTGCTGCTTGGTCGCGATGCCCGTCAGCGTGAGCGTCCGGGTCCCGGCGTCGTAGACCGCCGTGACCGGGTTGCCGGACAAGCCGGCAAAGATCAGTGTGTCCCCGGACTTGCCGAAGGTCGTGACACTCACCGTGACCTTCTGCAGATGGCTGGAATCGGCGTCGACGATGCTGACGGATGCGACCGGCTTCATCGGGGAGTCACCGATGGTGTAGGACCGTCCGCCGATCGGCGTCACCAGCGGCACGTAGCGCGTCGGCGACGAAACACCCAGTGTCACAAAGCCGGGCGCGATATTCGCGATGCTGTGTTCGTCGGTCGCCGAGATCGAGAGTCCGCGCACCAGCGCCGCGCCCTGGGTCGCCGTGAACGTCACGGCCTTGAGCGCTTCCTCGTACTGGGCCAGCGTGCCTGCGCCGGTGAGCGTCAGGGTGAAATCTGCCGGGTTCCAGGTCGCGGTCACCGGGTTACCGGACGGCGCAACGTAATTCAGCACGTCACCGCTTTGGGCGAACGTCACGATCTTGACGGTCAACTTGGAGAGCTTGCCCGAATCGCCGTCGACGATATCGACCGCGGACACGACCTTCGCCGGGTTGCCACCGAGGGTGAACCCACCTCCGGCGATCGGGGTGACCAGCGGGGGCAGGGTCGGCGCGGCGCCCACACCGACGGTGACGAACCCGGGAGCGATGTTGTCCACACCGTCCTCGTCGGTGGCCGAAATGGACAACCCGCGCACCAGCAGCGCACCGCCGGTCGCCGAGAACGTGACCGCCTTGAGCGCTTCCTCGTACTGCGCGATCGTTGCGTCGCCGGACAACGTCAAGGTGCGTTCGGCCGCGTTCCAGGTGCCGACGACCGGATTGCCGGACGGCGCAACGTAGTTCAGGATGTCGCCGGACTGGGCCAGCGTCGCGATCTTGACGGTCAGCTTGGAGAGCTTGCCCGAATCACCGTCGACGATGTCGACCGCGGACACGACCTTCGCCGGGTTGCCGCCGAGGGTGAACCCGCCACCGGCGATCGGGGTGACCAGCGGCGGAAGTTTCGTGGCGGGCCAGACACTCACCGTGACGAAGCCGGGCGCGATGTTGTCCACGTCCTCCTCGTCGGTGGCCGAGATGCTGATTCCGCGCACCAGCAGCGCGCCCTGGGTCGCCGAGAAGGTCACCGCCTTGATGGCTTCCTCATACTGCGCAAGCGTTCCCGAGCCCGACAGCGTCAGGGTCAGGGTAGCGGGATCCCAGGATCCGACGATGGGGCTGTCGACCGGAGCGTTGTAGGTCAGCACATCACCGACCTGAGCCAGCGTCGCGACCTTGATGACCACCCGCTTGAGCCCGATCGAGTCGCCGTCGACGATGTCGACCGTGGACACGATGTGGGCCGGTTCCTTGCCGATCGTGTAGCCACCGCCGATGATCGGGGTGACCAGCGGCGGGTTCTGGTAGACCGGGTCGACGGTGACCGGGATGGTGACCGTCAGATTGTCGGCCTGGGCGATTCCCAGGAAGCGGGTGACGTTCTCGACCAGGGTCTGAATCTGGCCGAGGACGCCGGGCAGGTGCTCGCTGTCGTCGTGCACGACGATCTTGAAGCTGTCCACCAGCGGCTGGCCGGTGACGAGTGCCCACGGGGTGTAGACGAACTTCCCGCTGATGAGATCCCGGTATACCCAGCCCTTTTCGGGCTGGATGATCTCGTAGCTGAGGACGTCGCCGTTGGGATCGGTGGCGTTCAGGTCGATGTAGACCTGTCCGAGCGCGTTCTGCTCGTAGACGATCGGACCGGCGACGGGAGTCCTGTTGACGAAGGTGTGGCTGATCTGGCGGGCGACCCAGGCCATCATGGTGTTCACCAGCAGATCGAGCGGATTCGGTGTGGTCGCCGACTGGGTGCCCAGGGTGGCGCTGGCCGCGGTCATCTTCGGTGTCACGGCGCCGACGGTCGGCTTGGTGTCCTCGATTGCCGGGGCCTGCGGCACCTCGATCACCGGGGCCTCCGACGCTGCCTGCGCGGTGTCGGCCGCCACGGGCGTCACGGTCTCGGTCTCGGGGTCCGGCGAGGCCTGTAGCACTGCGGTGACGGCCTTCTGGACTTCCAGCGGCCTGTCGAGCGGGATGTGGGCCCGCGCTTTGCGTGTCGGCGCGCTGGCCGGCTCTTCGATGGGTTCGCTGAGCTCGGGATCCTCGGCCGGCTCTTCGGTGATCGCCGTGGCGCTCGGCTTCGTCGCCGTCTTGGGGGCGCGCTTGCGAGTGATGGTCGGACGCGAGTCCGATGAGTCATCCGCGGACGCGGACGGCTTATCGGAATCGGCTGCGTCCGAGGATGACGACGACTCGCTGCTCGCGCTGCTGCCGGTCTCGGTGTCGGCGTAGGCCGGCTGCGCGGTACTGGCGATCGCGAACCCGACGCCCAGCGAGACCGCCAGTGCACCGACGCGTCCGACGTTCAGTGCGTGGTTCGCCGGGTTCTTGCGTGCGTGGCGCACCGCGGCGGTGGACTCGGACTCGGCGAGAAGGTCTTTGGCCAGCCACCACTGCCGGCCGTCCCGGGGAGCTCCGCTGCGCGCGACGCGATGACGGGCGGGGGCTGCACACATAGAGTTCTCTCCATCGTTCTGTCCGTGCCCCCGGATCTGTTCGGCGTGGACAGGCTCCCCTCCGTCCGCAGTGGTTTCCCGCTGTCGCCACCGAGACTGTAAAGGGAATTACGATCCCGGCGTAGCGATATTGGCCTTCTTTGTTGAAAACGCAATGTCATAGCTATGCACATATGCGGCCTTGTTCGCACTTGAACGCGATTTTAAACCGCTACAGCAAATAGACATTGGCGTCAAAAATGTTTGTTGCCTGCACTGTACGCAGGCCTGCCGACGCCTCATGCGACACACCGCTCTCAGCGGATCCAGCTCAGCAGTCTGTGCACAAGCCGAGAATCTCCTGTTGGAATCTGGTTAGCTTTGCAGGTCAGGACCACCACCCCGGCGTCCTGCCAAGTGTCGGGCGCCTCCCCGACCATCGATCACAAAGGAGCCGATCAATGTCGCTCAACGTCCGTCGCACGGTCGCCGGAATCCTAGGGGCCGGCGCGTTCACCGGTGCGACGCTGTTCGCCGCCATTCCCACCGCTTTCGCCGAACCGCCGGCCAACTGCACCGCGGCCGACTTGGCCGGTGTGTCATCCGGTGTGTCCGCTTCCACCTCGGCCTACCTGTTCACCCACCCCGAGGTGAACACCTTCTTCACCGGCCTGCACGGTCTTCCGCACAACGAGATCGAAGCCAAGGTGAACGAGTACTTCGAGGCCAACCCGCAGATCGGCGCCGAGCTCAAGGGCATCCGGAAGCCGCTGCAGGACATCCGGATCCGGTGCGGTGACACCGACGGTGACGGCGACGTCGACATCCTCTGACAGCCGCGCCCATCAACCTCTTCGCTTCACCCACCCCATGAAAGGGACCCTTGTGATCAAGTCACGTTGGACCGCCGCCACACTGCTCGCTGCCGCGGGCGCCGCCGGCGCTATCGTCGCAGCGCCGCTGGCGTCGGCCGAACCCACCAACTGCACGAACGCCGGAAGCATCGTGTCCGGCAGCAGCACCGTGTGCCAGAGTCCGGGCAATGCCCAGATCACCAGCTCTCCGGGCCAGCTCGGCGAGAGCCAGTTCGGCATGTGGCCCTGGGGCTACGGCGGCTACGGCGGCATCGGCATCCTGTAGCCGACTGTCCGGTTCCGAGCCGCTGACACGACAAAGGGCGCCCACGAAAGTGGGCGCCCTCATGTCGTTTCGGTGGATCAGTTACGCACGGATGTGTCCACGTGCGGCACGTATACCCGGGGGACGAGCTGATCGCGCCAGGGGTAGTTGCTGTCATTGTCGTAGACGCCGTCGCCGTTGCCATAGCCGAGCACCGGGAAATCGAACGCGTGTGCGTCGGCCTGGGCCGGTCCGGCGAAGCCGATCACGGCCGCCGAGAACGCTCCTGCGACCAGTCCTGCCAATCCGAAGTTCTTCATCGTTCTCGCCTCTTACCTTTATCCGCTTCTGTCGGGGGCAATCGCCCGGCGACATACGGTGTAACGGGTGCAGACGGGGTTTGATTCCGTCAGCCGTACGTGGCATCGAGGAAGCGGCCGCGCACCTCAGGCGAGGGGATGGGGCAGGTGTCGTACTTGCCGCCGACGTGATACCGGACAGCCGCGAACGCCGCGTACAGCCGGTCCCGGACGAATGCGGGTATCACCCGTGCCGCCGTCGCCAGCTTCCAGTAGCCGCCGAGGTAGTCGGCCACCTGCAGCAGCGCGGCGGACTCGGTACTGACCGTCTCCGCCGGCCCGCCGGGGTCGCGGACGAAGACCACCGAATCCAGGCCCGCCAGCCGCGGGTGGCGGGCGATGACGTCACGCGCGAAATCGCTGTCCAGCGCCGCGAAGTGGAGCGTGCCGTGGCGATCGAAGCGAAGGATGGTGCGTACGGCGCCGTTGCATACTCCGCACACACCGTCGTACAGCAATACCGGCGGGGTTGCGTCCATGCCACGAGTATTACCCGCCTGTCGGCATCCGCACACCGTCGAGAAGGATCGCCGCGGTGTTGTCCACCCATGCCGCGGTCAGACCGTCCGGACCGCGGACCAGGATGGCGGCCAGTGCCGAGCCGATGACCAGTTCCAGCAGCACGCCGGCGTCGAACCCGGGCTTCAGGTGTCCTCGCGCGGTCGCTTCGGACAGATAGGCGTCCAATCCGCTCCACCCGCGTCCCGCGAACCGATCCAGCAGGCGCTGGTTCAGTGACGGGTCGGAGGCGGCCTCGCCGATGAGGCCGGGCACGGCGACCCGGGCCAGCGGCGAGGTCAGCAGCGCCGCGGTCCGCGCCACGATATTGCGCAGATCCTCGTCCAGGCGCCCTGTGGACGCAACGATGGAGGTGTCCGCGTCGCGGAAGACCGCCTCGTGCACGAGATGGGCCTTACTCGGCCAGCGCCGGTACACCGCAGGCCGCGACGTGCCCGCGCGGTCAGCGATCGCCGCGACCGTCAGGTCCGCATAGCCGACCTCCGGAAGCAGTGCCGCGGCGGCATCGAGGACCGCGACATCGATGCGCGCGTCTCGTGGTCGTCCGTTCTCTGCCGTCATATACGTGACACATGTAACGTTACTGCGGTGCCTGATGCAATACCTGCCGTCGTCGACCTCGGCGATGTGGTGGACGACAGCTTCGGCGGGAAAGCGCTCGGCCTCGCTGAGCTGATCCGGCTCGGCGTGCCCGTGCCCACCGGCTTCGTGATCCCACACCCGTCGACCTCGGGCCTGACTGAGGCGGTCATAGCGCGATTCTCACGCATGCAGGCCGCGGGTTCGACGCCGGTGGCGGTGCGCTCTTCGGCCGCCGGCGAGGACGGTGCCGAGCAGTCCTATGCGGGCCAGTACGACACCGTGCTGGGCGTCGACTCCGTCGAGAGCCTCGCCGTGGCGGTCACCCGGTGCATCGGGTCGGTCTCCTCGGAACGCGCGTCGTCATACTCCGATTCACGAGCCCATATGCATCTGGTGGTCCAGCAGATGGTCGACGCCCGCGCAGCAGGGGTGGTGTTCACCGCCGACCCGACCTCGGGGCGGCGCGATCTGGTGGTGATCGACGCGGTACACGGGCTCGGCGAGGCCCTCGTCGACGGTTCGACGTCCTCGGACCATCACGTACTGACCCACGCCGGGATCTCGGTGGCCGATGAGGTCGGGGCGCGACCTGCGCTGTCCGATGACGAGATCGCCCGGATCCGCCAAGGAGCGCTGCTGGCGGCCGGGCGCTGGGGCCATCCGCTGGATCTCGAGTGGGCCATCGACCAGTCCGGCGAATTGTGGTGGCTGCAGGCCCGGCCCATCACCACGCTGCCCGGCGACTTGAACGAGATGGACACACCCGTCACCGGCCCCACGCATGTCTACACCCGCTGCAACATCGGCGAAATGATGCCCGGGGCCTTCTGCCCGCTCACCGCATCGGTCAGTGGGCACGCCATCGATTACGCCATGCAGATGGTCCAGGTCGCCGGCGGCGTGCAGGAACACTACGAGGACCGCTGGCCGCAGGTCGGCTACTTCTACGGCCACATGTTCCTCAACATGACCGAGGGCACCGCGCTGAGCTCGGGCATCCTCGGCAACTCCCGCGAGCAATTCTCCATGTCGATCTGCGGGCGCGTGATCGACGAACTGGAAGCCGGTGCGCCAAAACCGTTCGCGCGCAGGTTGATCAACACCATCCGGCTGAGTGCTTTCGCGCTGAGCGCGGGGCCGGCCATCAAACGCATGCCCGCCACGATCGCGCGGTTCCCGGAGTTCACCAGCCGCGATCCGCAGGTCGTCCTGGCTCAGCTGGAGACCGGCGTCGAGATCTACCGCGACGTCACCCTCACCCACGTCCGATCCTCCTCACGCTCCGCGGTCGCAGCGAATGTGCTGGAAAGCCACCTCATTCGGCAGGCCGTCAAGCGCGGTGACACCGAGACCGAGGGCAGTGCCGAAGCGATCCGGCTGATGACCGGCGCCGGCGTCGAGAGCGCGCTCATGGTCGAACAACTCAACTCGGTGGTGCGCACACTGCGCCACGACCGGACCGCTGCCGAACAGTTCCTGGCCTCCTCGCCCGCCGAGGCTGTCGCAGGGTTGCGGAAGGCAAGCAACCCCGGCGGCGTCGCGCTGCGGCAGTTCCTGGACGCCCACGGTCACCGCGGCTATCGCGAACTGTGCATGCGCGATCCGTCCTGGGCCGACGATCCCGCGGGACTCGGTGCGATGATGCAGGTGATGCTGCGCGCGCCGGGGCAGGACGTCACCGCCGCGGCCGAACAGACCGCGCCACAGTCGCGTTCACTACGTACGCTCGCTCGCCTGGCCCAGGGCGGCGCGCGCGGCCGCGAAGAGACCAAGTCCCGAATGGCATTGGTGGCCCACCTGCTCAAACGCGGCTACCGGCATCTCGGCGAGGTGCTGCGCGAGGCCGGCCGTCTTCCGGATGCCGATCTGGTGTTCTTCTTCGATCGCCTCGAGCTGCCCGGTCTGGTGAGAGGTGGCGATCCGGCGGAACTGGTGGCCCGCGCGATGGGCCGTCGCGAGGCGCTGGCGTTTCAGGCTGCGCTGGAGTTCGATGACGTCTCGGTCGGACGGCCGACACCGGTGGTCCGGATCGCGGCGGCCTCATCCGATGGGGAGATCGTGGGCCGCCCGGCCGGTCGCGGGTCAGTTGAAGGTGTTGTTCGCGTGGCACATTCAGTCGATGAGGCGCGGCACCTGCAGCCCGGGGAAATCCTGGTGGCCCCGGTGACCGATGTCGGGTGGACGCCGTATTTCGCCGTCATCTCCGCGTTGGTCACCGATATCGGCAGCTCGGTCTCACACGGTGCGGTCGTGGCGAGGGAGTACGGATTACCCTGCGTGGTCAATACATTGGTGGCCAGCCGGGTGCTGCGCACCGGAGACCGGGTACGCGTCGACGGCGATCGCGGGCTGGTCGTGCTGCTGGATCAGCAGCCCTCGCCGGTGGCCGCCGCGGACGACTCGATCACATCGGACACCTCACCACGGCGTTCCCAGGCGGCCCGCTGACGCACGGCCCCGTTGCCCTGCTCGTGGATACGGGCCAGCTCGCCGGTGACGAAGTCGAAGTCGCCGACCGCGCGCAGCGCCGGGCTGACCCGGTCGACGAGGGCGCGCACGACGTCGATGGCCGGTGCGGTCCCCGGGCCGCTGCCGAAGGGGTCGACCGCGCGGCCGTCGAGTCCGTAGCGTGCGGAATTCCAGTAAGCCGCCGCCAATTCGTGCGCGCGGATGTCCGGGACAGGCACTTCGTTGCGCTCGTCGTCGAGGGCCGTCATGACCGCGGCGCGAGTGAGCGCGGCGTGCAGCACCGTCTCGGCGACGGTGGCCGGTACGTCCGCGACCCGCACCTCCACGGTCGGGAACTTCTCGGACGGGCGGACGTCCCAATAGACCATGCCGTCATCGAGCATCGCGCCGATGTCCTGCATCCGCTGCACGGCGTCGTCGTAGTCGGCTGCCGAATCGAAATACGGCGGCGGGCCCGCGCTGGGCCACCGCGCCCACAGCACCTGGCGCCAGCTGGCGTAACCGCTGTCCGCATTGCGGTAGATGGCGGAATTGGCGGTCAAGGCCAGCAGCAGCGGCAGCCACGGCCGCAGCCGGTTGCTCACCCGGATCGCGGCTTCGCGGTCCGGTACCGCCACGTGCACATGACATCCGCAGATCCCCTGCTCGTGCGCGATCATGCCGAACCGGTCCGCGATTCGCCCGTAACGGTCGGAATCGGTGATCGGGAAATGCTGCGGAAGCGTGGGCGGCAGGCCGACGGCCAGCAACCGTGCCCCGGCGCTGTCGGCGGCCTCGCCGGCGACCCGCCGCAACCGTTGTAGCTGGGTCCGCACATCGGCGACGGTGTCGGAGACCTCGGTGGCGGTCTCGACCTGACAGCTGGTCAATTCCAGTTGCAAATCCACGCCGGCGGCCTTCGCACGTTCGGCAACCCGGGTGTTGAGCGGGACCGGTTCACCCGACTCCGGGTCGACGAGTAGGAATTCTTCTTCCACGCCGATGGTGGGATAGCTGGACATGATCTCCCCGAACGGTTGACCGGTGGCGGCTCAGGGGACCCTGCGCGCTAGCCAGGATGCCCATTTCGCCGCACACTCAAACACCGAGTTAGCTTGGGGCGGGCGGACCTAACTGTTGAAATCGGGCAACGGCACGTCGACGGCGGGTTGGTCGATCGAGCGCTCGGAGCCCGTCTCGCCGTCACGCTCCCGCTGCTGCACTTCCGCCGCAGCACGAAGGTTGTCACCGGTGTTCTCCACATGCTCTGGTGTGCTCACGTGGCTCTGCATACCCAGATGAGCGCGTCTTACCACCTCATCCGTGGCCGAGCTTTTCCCTGAGCTCGGCATTCTCGCGTCGCAACGCCTCGAGTTCTTCGTGCAGAGGGGCGAGGTGGGGTTCGAGGTCCGCGGCACTGAACCGCACCGTGATGTGCTGGGGGCAGTTCCAGTCGTAGGCCTCGACGGTGACGAGTACGGCACGTTCGACCACGGCGTCGTACCCCGGATCGGCGAAGGTCTCGATCAGGGCGGGATCGTCCTCGACGGTGACCACCCGTGCGCGGCCGAAAATCTTGAGCCGGCGCCGGTGCACGTAGTCCACGGCGATCAGCGCCACCCGGTCGTTGCCGGTGACATTGCCGGTGCTGATGTACTGCAGATTGCCGCGGAAGTCCGCCCACCCGATGGTGCTGTCGTCGACGGCGCGCAGGAAACCGGCGGGGCCACCGCGGAACTGGACGTAGGGCCACCCCGTCTCGCCGACCGAGGCCAGATAGAAGCTGTCCCGCTCGGCGAGATAGTCCTTCTCGTCCTCGGTCAGGACGTCCGCACCGGGCGCGGCGGTTCCCTGAACACGTTTACGGTCGTAGAAGCCGTCGCTGCCGTACCGGTGCTGGACCTCACGGACCGCGTCGGTGAACGCGATCGCTCCGTAGTGCTTGCTCACCGCCCCATGTAAGCACGCCTGCCCGGACGCCGGCCCCCGCGTGTGGTGTTGGGGCGGAATGGACACCCACCGGGCACGAATACGCTATTTCGGTTGTGCATCAACCTCATAGAGTCGGAACTCCCCACGATACGAGGAATCGATGAACGCTTTCGCCACGCGCTATCACACTGCCACCGTCGACGGCCTGGACGTCTTCTACCGCGAGGCCGGTGATCCCGCCAACCCGACGATTCTCCTGTTGCACGGATTCCCCTCCAGCTCACACATGTTCCGGAACCTGATCAGTTCGCTGAGCGACCGGTTCCACCTGGTGGCTCCCGACCACATCGGGTTTGGGCGCTCCGCAACACCATCGGTGGACGAGTTCACCTATAGCTTCGACCGTCTGACCGAGATCACCGAAGGGTTGATCTCTCAGTTGGGACTGCAGCGATTCGCCCTCTATATCCACGACTACGGCGCTCCCATCGGGCTGCGCATCGCCAGCCGAACTCCTGAGCGGGTGTCCGCGATCATCTCCCAGAGCGGCAACGCCTATCTGGAAGGCTTCACCCCGTTCTGGGACATCCTGTTCGCGCACGCCAAGGACCGTGCCGCCAATGAGGCGGGCGTCCGCGAATACTTCACCGCCGCAACCACGCACTGGCAGTACACGCACGGGGTACCCGCCGACCGACTCGACCGCATCGCCCCGGAGGCCTGGGTCCTCGACCAGGCCGGTCTGGACCGCGACGGTAACAACGAGATCCAGCTGCAGCTGTTCTGGGACTACCAGTTCAACCTCGACGGGTACCCGGGCTTCCAGGAGTACTTCCGCACACATCAGCCGCCCCTGCTCGTGACGTGGGGCAAGAATGACGAGATCTTCGGCGCCGCCGGCGCGGAGGCATTCCGCCGGGACCTCCCCAACGGGGAATATCACCTTCTCGACACGGGGCATTTCGCACTGGAGACGCACGGCGATGAAATCAGCGGATACATCCGCGATTTCCTGCTCCGACTCGATGGCCACGGCTGATTCGGCGATGGGCGGGATCGGTCACCGCTACGCCACGGGGGTCGACGTTCCTGTCCGTGGTGTTCTCACGCGCCGGCTCAGCCCGCGCGCCTCAACGAATTCGCCTGGGCTAGAACCGAAGCGGGCACGGAACTCCTTGATGAAGTGCGACAGACTCGGGTATCCGACGCTTCGGGCCACATCGGTCACGCCGAGTCGTCCCTGCCCGAGGAGGTCTCGGGCACGCATCAACCGCTGTTCCTTGACGAACTGGTAGGGCGAGCGGCCGGTCATCTCACGGAACAGGCGGGAGAACGCGGACGGGCTCAGACTCACCTGTTTGGCGAGTTCACTGACCGTCAACGGCTCCGCGAGGTGGGCGGCGATGTAGTCGGTCGCCGCGGCGACGCAGTTCATGGCGCTCTGGCGGGCGGCGATGCGCATCAGGCTCGCCGTCTGATCGCGCTGCAGCACGCGATATACCAACTCCTGCAGGTAGAGCGGGGCCAGCACCCGACGGTCGGAGTCCACTGACAACGAGCGCAGAAAGCGTACGACGCTGCTCATCAACACGCCGTCGATCCCGGACACCACGCAGTCCTCACCGTGATCGTCGGCCTCGAACGTGCTGTCGCACAGCGCCATGCCGGCGGCCACCTGCCTGACGAGCTGTGGATCCACATCCAATCGAACGCACAGGCACGGTCGCTCGGGAGAAGCGTCGAAGGCCTGGCACCCACCGTGGGGCCACTTGCCGATCACCACGCAGTCGAAGGTGTCGTTGCAGGTCTGCGCCACGATGCCGATCGAGATGGTCCTGGTGTCATCCCACTGTGGTTCCGTCGGCTGGGTGAAGCGGTAGAACGTCACTCCCGGCCACGCACCGGCGTTGACACCTTCGGTTTTCGCCTGGGCGGCCAGTTCGGTGATTAGGTCGGCCGACGTGACCTGGTATTCGATGGCACTAGCGGCGGACATGGCCGGCACGCTCCATCAAGTCTCCTCGGATCTGACCGGCACTCGCTGTAGCGTGACTGTAGTCAATGACGGCGTGTTCAACAAGTGATTAGTGAGTGAAATCGCTTGAGTGGTTGTTCAGGCCTCTGATAATCTCCCACCGCTATGACTTGCCAGGCCACTCTCCGATGACATCGAAAGAGACCGGCCCGCGGCGCTCCCGCCGCGACGAATACGCCGAACAGACCCGGCGCGACGTCGTCGATGCCGCCCGCGCCCTGTTCGCTCAACGCGGCTACTTCGCCACCACGGTCAGCGATATCGCCGCGGCCGCCCGGGTGTCGGCCGGAACCGTGTATCAGCAATGCGGCGGCAAACAGGGGCTGCTCCGCACGCTGATGGACTCATGGACCACCGCACCCCTGGTCCAGGAGACACTCGACGCCGTCAACGCCGCCGGCACTCTGGACGAGGCCCTGGCCGTCCTCGCGGACTCCTATCTGGAATTCTGGCGGCAGTTCGACGATATCGTCCAACTGGTGGCCGCGACCGCCGCGCACGACGCCGAAGCGACAGAGGCGTTGACCCAGGCCATCATTCGCCACCGGACCGCACTGCACGAGATCGCGCGCAGGTTCCGGCAGTTGGGTGGGTTGACGGGCTCGTTCACCGACGAGGACTTCGCCGATATCACCCTCTACCACTACGGCCCGCAGAACGGCTTCCACTTCACCGTCAGCGTTTTGGGCTGGACCGAGGAGCGCGCCCACGCCTTTCTCAGCGCCCAGTTCGCACACTCACTGTTCGAACTGGCCGCCCCTACGGGGTAGCAGGTATGACCGGCGGAACGAAGTCGAACGTCATGCCGAACAGCCACACCAGCGCCAGGACCACCGGTAGGTGAAAGATGAACTGCAGGAACGTGAATCCGACCAGATCCCGCGCCCGCAGGCCGAGCACCGCCAGCAGCGGCAGCATGAAGAACGGGTTGATCAGGTTCGGTAACGCCTCGGCGACGTTGTAGATCTGCACCGTCCAGCCCAGGTTCATCTGCACATCGGTGGCCGATTGCATGACATACGGCGCCTCGACCAGCCACTTGCCACCGCCGGAGGGGATGAAGATTCCGAGTACGACGGTATAGAGGGCAATGACGACGGCGAACGCCCCGCCACCGACGCTGGTGAACAACTGCGCGAGCTGATCGGAGACGGTGTGTCCGCCGCGCCCCTCGGCCTTGGTGAGGATCGCGGCCATGGCGGCGTACAGCGGGAACTGGACGAGGATGCCGCCCGTCGCGGGCACCGCCCTGGCGACGGCCTGCAGAAATTTTCGGGGTGTGCCGTGCAGCACCAGTCCCAGGATGAGGAACACCAGCAGGTACCCGTTGAGGCTGCTGACGACCGATAGGACCGGCTTGGTGAACAGCTGGGAGATCAGCCATCCCAGCGTCATCACACCCGCCAGGATGGGCAGTACCCGGCTGTATTCGAGCCACTCACCCGGGCGGGAGCGTGGCGGCACCTCCTCGGTCTGGTCGTCGAGGTCCACCGCCAGGTCCTCGGCGGTCTTGATCGCCGCCCCTCTGGGCGCGGAGAAGTGCGCGATGGCCACCGTCAGCGCGATGAGAATGGCGCACGTCGCGAGCGACTGCCAGGTGAAGATCGTGGTGCCGAAGTCGAGCACCCCGGTGATCTTCAGAAGCTCATCGGGCAGCGATGCGGCGGTCGCCTGCAGCTGCGCGGCCGACGAAGACATCCCCAGTGCCCACACCGCGCCCAGGCCCATGAACGCCGCGGCGCCGAGCGCACGGTAATCCACCCGCAGATCGGTCCGCCGCGCGATCGCGCGGGCCAGCAGACCGCCGAACACCAGGCTGAGGCCCCAGTTCAGGAAGGAGACCGACATGGACAGGAACGCAACGAAACTGACTGCGCTCCTTGCTGATTGGGGCACTGTGGCGAGCCGGTCGATCAGCCTGGCCACCGGCGGGCTGGTGGCCACGACGTATCCGGTCAACACCACCATGGCCATCTGCAGGGTGAAGGCGGTGAGGTCCCAGAAGCCGTTGCCGAAAGCGTCGACCACCGTTTGCGGTGAGGATCCGTTGGCCAACGCGGCGACGGTGACGACAACGACACCGGCCAGTGCGACGACGTAGGCGTCCGGGAACCACTTCTCGGTCCAGCCCGCCAACGACTGGGCGACCCGGGCCAGCCCTTTTTCGGAACGAGATCCTGCGGTGGCAGTTGTCATTTGGCCGTTTCCCCTCTCCTCGCCCGGCCAGTATCGACCCACCCGGGAGATCGACAATGCAGAACGGCGCGAACTCGGCTCAGTCCGGCGCCGACCTCACACTGGGCGGGGTGTGCGGTCTGCGACCCTTCACATATGCGGAGCGGGCTTCGTAGGGTGGTCTCATGACCGATTCGCAGAGCCATGAGCTGATCCTGCGCATGGCCGAACTCGCGCGCAACGTCGCGTTGCAGAGCGTCGACGGCGTTCTGGCCGATGTGACATCCGCGGCGCTCGAGTTGATCCCCGAAGCCGATACCGCAGGCATTCTCCTGGTCAGCAAGAACTCGAGTTTCGAGTCGTTGGCCGCCACCAGCGATCTGCCGCACAAACTGGACGAGCTCCAGATGGAGTACGACGAGGGGCCGTGTCGGCAGGCCGCGCTGCAGGACGTGGTCGTGCGCACCGACGACTTCCGGAACGAGCCGCGCTGGCCGCAATAGTCGCCGGCAGCCCTGGAGCTCGGTGTGCTCAGCGGTCTGTCCTTCAAGCTCTACACCGCCGATCGCACCGCGGGGGCGCTCAACCTGTTCAGCTTTCACCCCAATGTCTGGAGCTCCGACGCCGAGACCGTCGGCTCGGCGCTGGCCGCGCACGCCGCTGCCGCGATTCTGGCCAGCCGCCAGACCGAAGAGCTGCACTCCGCACTGTCCACGCGTGATCGCATCGGTCAGGCCAAGGGCATCGTCATGGAGCGCTTCAATGTCGACGCCGTGCAGGCGTTCGCGCTGCTGCGCCGGCTTTCCCAGGACAGCAACACCCGGCTCGTCGACATCGCGGACCAGGTCGTCAACACGCGCGGGCCGGCCGAGTAGGCGAGCGCGCGGAGGCCAGGCGTGGAAACCAGCGCGGCGGGGCATCCCTAGCCGATGAATGAGAACGCAGCAGCTTCCGTACCGCACGAGCAGAGCGACGAGGCACCAAAGCCTCCCGGCCCCACCGACCAGGGCCGCACCGGAGGGATGGCCACCCGCGAGGTCGCCCCGGACGTGGTGGAGAAGCATCGAGCAGAGTCGGAGCACTGACATGGCGAAGCACCGCAGTCCCTCACCCACGCCCGAGGATGCCACCGAGGTCACCGCGGAACAGGCCGAGATGCAGGAGCAACTCGACGACCAGCACCACGATCCGGAGGGCCCTGGGCTGCACCAGGACCGCCACCAGATCGCCGACGAGACGTAACGCCGGGCGGCCGCCGGCGGGTCCCGACCGCGCTGTGCGTGCCGTCACAGCGCGGCGACGGTGCGCTGCGTTGTCGGGCCGTCCGACTACCATTCCTCCGGCACACGCGTGCTTGCCGAGCAGATCGCAGGCACCGGGGCACACTGGTATGCAGACAGGACCTGCGCGTTCAGGTCCCGGCCCAGACGGAGAGAACGAGCAGTGAGTTACAACGCCGCAGACATCACCGAGCTCGACGATGTCCAGCACACGCGCCTGCGGCCGGCGGTGAACCTGGGCCTCGACGTGCTCAACACCGCCCTGCGCGAGTTGGTCGACAACGCCATCGAAGAGGTCGCCGATCCCAGCCACGGCGGCTCCACCGTGACCATCACCCTGCACGCCGACGGATCGGTCAGCGTCGCCGACGACGGCCGCGGCCTGCCCGTCGACTCCGACCCCATCACCGGCAAGAACGGCATCGTCAAGACCCTCGGCACCGCGCGGGCCGGTGGCAAGTTCTCCGCGCACTCCGATGCCACCAGCACCGGTGCCGGCCTCAACGGCATCGGCGCCGCCGCGGCGGTCTTCATCTCGGCGCGGACCGATGTGACCGTGCGCCGGGCCGGCAAGACCTACCTGCAGAGCTTCGGCGCCGGCTACCCCGGATCGTTCGAAGGCAAGGATTTCGACCCGAACGCGCCATTCACCAGGGCGGACGCCCAGAAGCTACGCGGCACCGGCAACCGCAAGCCCGATGCGCACGGCACCACGGTGCGCATCCTGTTCGACCCGGTCGTGGTGCCGGATTCGACCGTGGACGTCGGCGAGGTGCTGTTGCGCGCGCACGCCGCGGCGCGGATGTCGCCCGGCGTACACCTGACGGTGATCGACGAGGGCTGGCCCGGTGCCGAGGTGCCGCCGGCGCTGCTCGAACCGTTCAGCGGACCCTGGGGCAGCGACACCCTGCTCGACCTCATGTGCACCGCCGCGGGCACTCCCCCGCCCGGCGTCCGTGCCGTCGTGGAGGGCCGCGGTGAGTACACCACCGGTCGCGGACCGACCCCGTTCCGTTGGTCGTTGACCGCCGGACCGGCCGAGCCGGCCACCATCGCGGCGTTCTGCAACACTGTGCGCACCCCGGGCGGCGGGTCCCACCTGACAGCCGCGATGAAGGGTCTGTCCGAAGCGCTGGCCGACCGTGCTTCCCGGATTCGCGACCTGGGCCTGGCCAAGGGCGAGGACGGCCCGGAACCACAGGATTTCGTCGCGGTGACCGCACTGGCCGTCGACACCCGCGCCCCGGATGTGGCGTGGGACTCGCAGGCCAAGACCGCGGTGTCCTCACGTTCGCTGAATCTGGCGATGGCCCCGGACGTGGCACGCAGCGTCACCATCTGGGCGGCCAACCCGGCCAACGGTGACGCCGTGTCGCTGTGGACGAAGCTGGCCCTGGAGTCGGCGCGGGCACGGCGCAGCGCCGAGGGCGCCAAGGCCCGGTCCCGGGCGGCCTCGAAGGCCAAGGGGCTGGGCACGAACCTGTCGCTGCCGCCGAAGCTGCTGCCCAGCCGGGAGACCGGACGTGGATCCGGAGCCGAATTGTTCCTGTGCGAGGGCGACTCGGCGCTGGGCACCATCAAGGCGGCTCGCGACGCGACCTTCCAGGCCGCGTTTCCGCTGAAAGGCAAGCCGCCCAACGTTTATGGGTTCACCGTCAACAAGGCCCGGGTCAAGGACGAGTTCGATTCGATCGAACGGATCCTGGGCTGCGGGGTGCGTGACAGCTGCGACCCCGAGCAATGCCGTTATGACCGCATCCTGTTCGCCTCCGATGCCGACCCCGACGGCGGCAACATCAACTCCAGCCTCATCTCGATGTTCCTGGACTTCTACCGGCCGCTGGTGGAAGCCGGAATGGTCTACGTGACCCTGCCCCCGCTGTTCGTGGTCAAGGACGGCAACGAGCGGATCTACTGCCAGGACGAATCCGAGCGGGATACCGCGGTGGCCCAGCTGAAGGCCACCTCCAAACGCAAGGTGGAAGTGCAGCGGAACAAGGGCCTCGGCGAGATGGATGCCGACGACTTCTGGAACACCGTGTTGGATCCGCAGCGGCGCACAGTGATTCGCGTACATCTCGATGACGGCGACGCCAAGCTGCACCACACCCTGTTCGGCGGGCCACCGGAGGGCCGGCGTACGTGGATGGCCGATGTCGCCGCCCGTGTCGACACCGCCGCGCTGGACCTGACGTAAGAGGACGTAGGAAACACTGTGACCGCCACCCTGGACCTTCCCGAGCAGAATCCCGACCTGGTGCTCGACCAGAGCGCCGATGACTACTGGAATCACTACCAGCTGACGTTCGCGCTCTACAGCGTGAGCGACCGCGCCATACCGTCGGCGTTCGACGGGCTCAAACCCGGCCAGCGTCGCCTGCTCTACCAGATGCACGATTCGAGGCTGCTGCCCGGAAACAAGCCGCAGAAATCCTCGAAGGTGTGTTCCGCCGTCACCGGTAACCTGCATCCGCACGGCGGCGCGTCCATGTACGGGGCCGCGGCACTCATGGCCGCCGAGTTCCAGCGCGTGAAAGTCATTGACGGGCAGGGCGCCTTCCCGCGCATCCAGGGTGACATTCCCGCCGCCGACCGTTACACCGAGATGCGGCTGTCCGCCCCCGGGGCCGCGCTGACCGCCGAGCTCGACGATCACGCCGTGCCGATGGTGTCGACGTTCGACGGTGAGTGGACCGAACCGACCATGCTGCCCGCCCAGTGGCCGGTGCTGCTGTGCAACGGTGCGGTCGGCATCGCGGAAGGCTGGGCCACCAAGGTGCCCGCGCACAATCCGCGCGAGATCATGGCCGCCTGCCGCGCGCTGCTGGCCCGGCCGAACACGACCGACGACACGTTGATGAAGCTCATCCCCGGCCCGGACTGGGGATGCGGGGCCACCGTGGTCGGCTCCGCCGGGCTGCGGGAGTACATCACCACCGGGCGCGGACAGCTCACGGTCCGCGGCACGGTGTCGGTGGACGGCAAGAACGTCATCGTCACCGAGCTACCGCCCGGCGTCGCGAGTAACACTGTGCAGGAAAGGATCCGGGCACTTGTCGAATCAGGGGAGATGTCGGGTGTCGCCGATATGTCCGACCTGACCGATCGTCGCAACGGACTGCGCATCGTGGTCACCGCGAAGCGCGGGCACAGCGCAGAGACGATCCGCGACCAGTTGCTCGCACTGACACCGCTGGAGTCGACCTTCGCGGCCAGCCTGGTGGCGCTCGACGAGGACCGGGTGCCGCGCTGGTGGACGGTCCGCGAACTGATCGGCGCGTTCCTGCACCTGCGTGACTCGGTGGTGTTGCGCCGCAGCGAATACCGACTGGAGAAGGTCACCGCGCGGCGTCACCTGGTCGCCGGTCTGATGACCATCCATCTGGACATCGATGCCGCGGTGGCCGTGATCCGCAACTCCGACACCGTCGACGACGCCCGCCGGGGCCTGCAGGACCGGTTCGCGATCGACGAGGAGCAGGCCAATTACGTGCTGGCGCTACAGCTTCGCCGGCTGACGAAACTCGACGTCATCGAGCTGCAGGCCGAAGCCGACAAACTGGACGCCGAATTCATCGAGCTCACCGAGCTGGTGACCAATCCCGATGCGCGCCGGAAGGTGATCGACAAGGAACTGGTCGAGACCGCGAAACTGTTCAAGGGCCCCGAGTTCGACCGGCGCACCGTGCTGGACTTGGAAGCCGCACCCGTCACCGCCGGCACCGACGACGACGGACCCCGCGAGCGGAAGGTCAACGCCGCCTGGCGTCTCGATGACCGCGGCGTGTTCTCCGACAGCCACGGAGATCTGCTCAGCTCCGGCCTGGGCTGGGCGGTGTGGACCGACGGCCGGATCAAGTTCACCAACGGCAACGGGTTGCCCTACAAGATCCGCGATATCCCGGTGGCGCCGGATATCACCGGTCTGGTGGCCTCCGGGGTGCTGGCCGATGGTTATCACCTGGCGCTGGTGACGCGCCGCGGAAAGGTGCTGCGGATCGACCCGGCAGCGGTGAATCCGCAGGGCGCGGCAGGTAACGGCGTGGCGGGGGTCAAGCTCGCCGCCGACGGCGATGAGGTCATCGCAGCGTTACCGGTGTCCTGCGGCAATGGTGAAGCCATCCTGTCAGTATCCGAAAAGGGCTGGAAGGTCACCGAAGTCGCCGACATCCCGGTGAAGGGCCGCGGTGGCGCCGGTGTCGGTTTCCACCCGCTTGCCAACGGTGAGACGGCGCTGGTATCGGCGACGATCTCGGCGACCGGATTCGTGCGCGGTACGCGGACGGTGCGTGCCGAGAAGCGGGCCAAGGCTTCGATCAAGGGATCCGGGTCGGATGTGACGCCGGCGGTGTGAGCGCCTGCTCGCAATCAGCCGTCATCTGAGACAAGGGAGAACGATGTGAGCGGGCAAACGACGGGGTGGCCGGCGCTGCGGGTGGCTGACTGGGAGCCCACGCGCCACACGTTGCACATGTGGACCCAGATCGTCGGGAAGATACGACTGGCGCATGCACCGCTGCTCAACCATTGGTGGCAGGTGCCGCTCTATGTGTCACCGCGCGGACTGACGACATCGGCCATTCCGGTGGACACGCGGCTGTTCGACCTGGAATTCGACTTTGTCGACCATGCGCTGAAGGTCCGGGTGAGCGACGGTGGCTCCGGTGAGATCGCGTTGCGCGACCGCTCCGTTGCCCAGTTTCACGACGACGTGCTGGGCCTACTCGCCCGCTTGGGCATCGAGGTTCAGATCTCCGCCGGCCCCAACGAGGTGGACCCGGCCATCCCCTTCGCCGAGAATCTCCACGCCGCATACGACGCCGACGCGGTCCATACGTTCTGGCAACAACTGATCCAGGCCGACCGGGTCATCGGGCAGTTCCGGGCCCGGTTCATCGGGAAGGTCAGTCCGGTGCACTTCTTCTGGGGCTCATTTGACCTGGCGTGCAGCCGCTTCTCCGGACGTCCCGCTCCCGCTCACCCCGGAGGAGCACCGAACTGTGGCGACTGGGTCATGGTTGAGGGCTACTCCCACGAACTGTCCAGTTGCGGCTTCTGGCCCGGTGGTGGCGACGAGGGCGCGTTCTACGCCTACGCGTACCCCGAGCCGGACGGCTACGCCGAGTTCCCGGGTTGCCCCGAAGGGGCCTTCTACGACAACAAACTCCGGCAGTACCTGCTGCCGTATGAGGCGGCGCGCACCGCGAACGATCCGCACCAATTGGTGCTGGACTTTCTCGAGTTCACCTACCTTGCGGCTGCGGATCTGGCGGGATGGGACCGCGAATCGCTCGAAGACGATCCCAAGCGTTGGCACGGGACGGCGTAGGTAGTCGTGCATCGCGCCCGGTTCGACGCGTCCGCGACAACCGAGCGCAGCCTGAGGCGCTTCCCCCAAAGCGCTGTCGGCGCCCGTTCCATCGGTTAGCCTGCGATCAGGCGATCCCACCGACGGTCGGGTTGTAACGAATATCCCTCGCCGTCAATATGTTTGGGTATCGGATTGCGGTGAGACCCTGCGGAGGAGTGCACGATGACACGGACCACCAAGGGATTACGCGGCACCGTGACGAAGAGCGTTGTGGGTGGCGCGCTCATCCTTCTGGCTGCCTCCGGCGCCCCCGCGCAGGCGTTCGCGATGCCCACCACCACCGGTGCCTTCGACGCGCCCGTGCCGCTCGAACCTCCCGGGCCATTCGGACCTCCCACCGGCCCCGACGACGACTCCTGCATCAGCCAGCCCGCAGATCCGGTGTGCGGGGGCGGCCCGTATGCGCTGCCATCGCCTCCGACGATTTCCCTACCGTCGCCCGCCATGGACGGCGGGATGCCCGGCATCGCCGGCATCGGCGGGATGCCCGGACAGATCTGACCCCGTCGGCAGCACCACCTGCGGGCGTCCACGAGAGGAACGGCATGGCCATCATCGGCGGGCGGTCCGCGGTGTTCATCATCGCGGCGGGCGTGGCGGTCGGATCAGCGGGCCACGCCTGGGCCGGTGGGCCTCCCGCCGGCACACCGGGCGAGTTGAGCGGCACCTACAGCTATCAATCCGACACCGGTCGATTCGGTACGTGGGCGGTGACGCCGTGCGGACCCGGATGCGCCGACGTGGCCGTCACCCCCGTCACCGACCCGAGGGTGAACCCCTACGGCGGGCAGGCCCGGCTGGCCGACGGGCAGTGGGTGCTGATCGTCCAGTCCGCACAGGCCGTCCGGTGCAAGCCACCCAACGATGGCGTGACGGTGCCCGGCACCGTCACCTTTTCGCTCGATGCAGGGTCGCTGAGCGGTACAGCCGTCAACGTTCAGTCCGCTGCGGGCTGCGGCGATCCGGCCGGGGCGACCTACCGGGGCAGCTTCACCCTGACGAAGGTCGGATAGGGCGGGTTCTGCCTACCGCATCGCCCGTCCGGCCGAACCCAGCATCTGCGCGGCCTCGACAACCCTTGCCGCCATGGCGTTCTCGGCCGGTTTACCCCACGACCTCGGGTCGTAGGCCTTCTTGTTGCCGTAGCCGCCGTCGACCTTGAGCACCTGGTCGTACTTGCTGATCATGTGGCCGGCGATGGATCGGGTGAACGCGTACTGGGTGTCGGTGTCGACGTTCATCTTGACGACCCCGCTGGCGACCGCGGACGCGATGTCCTCGGCGCTGGAACCCGATCCGCCGTGGAAGACGAGATCGAACGGTTTGGCTCGGCCGGTTTCGCCACCGATGACGGCCTGGATCTCCGCGAGGATCTCCGGGCGCAGATGGACCGACTCCGGGTGATAGACGCCGTGGACGTTGCCGAAGGTCAGGGCGGTCAGGTACCGGCCGCGCTCCCCCGTCCCCAATGCCTGCACGGTGGCCCGCGCGTCGTCGACGGTCGAGTACAGCTTGTCGTTGATCTCGTGGGACACCCCGTCCTCCTCGCCGCCGATCACTCCGACCTCGATCTCCAGGATGGTGTTGGCTTCCACCGATGCCTCCAGCAATCCTTCGGCGATGCGCAGGTTTTCGTCCAGCGGTACCGCGGAGCCGTCCCACATGTGCGATTGATACAGCGGGTCCATCCCGCGGGCGCGTCGTTCGACCGAATCGGCGATCAACGGCCGGACCCAGTCGTCGAGATTCTCGGCGGGGCAGTGATCGGTGTGCAGGGCCACGGTCACCGAGTAGTGCTGTGCGACCTCGTGGGCGTAGAGCGCGAGCGCCTTGGACCCCGCGAAACGGTTCTGCACCGTGTTTCCGGACAGGTAGAGCGCGGTGCCCAGTGACACCTGGATGATGCCGTCGCTGTCGGCTTCGGCGAACCCCTGCAGCGCGGCGTTGAGGGTCTGGGAGCTGGTCACGTTGATGGCCGGATACGCGAACCCGCCCGCCTTGGCACGATCCAACATCGCGACGTAGTGGTCAGGGGTTGCTATCGGCATGGTGGCGGGTCCTAACAAGAGGGGCTGGGTTGGGCGTCACGTGCATCCGCATGAGTTGCGGTGATGGAAGGAGGTGGGTACCCGAATCTGTTGCGGCGGATCATCGTTTCCGCGCATTCTGCGCAGCAGCAGTTCGACCGCCGTGACGCCGATCGTCTCGACGTCCTGGGCCGCCGCGGTGAGCCGGGGCTCGAAGAGGTCCGACCATTCGAAGTCGTCGTAGCAGGAGAAGGCCACGTCACCCGGTATCGACAGGCCCAGACTGCGCAGGGCTTTGAGCGTTCCGATGGTCATGGCGTTGTTCAGGGACACCAGTGCGCTCGGGCGGTCGGCGCGCGACATCAGGGTGTGCACCTCGCGTTCGGCCACGTCGGTGTTGGATTCGCCGTCGACGACCAGCGCGGGATCGACGGGCACGCCATGGTCGGTGAGCGCCGCGCAGTAACCATCGAATCGCTCGATGGTGGAGGAGATTCCGGCAAGGCCGCGCACGACGGCGATCCGCCGATGACCGAGTTCGAGCAGGTGCGCCGTCAACGACCGCGTCGACGAGAAGTTCTCCGGGCCGACCTGATCGCAGCCGGCGTCGACACCACGGTCAATCAGGACGAGAGGAGTTCCGGTGCCGGTGATCTCGGGCAGGGTGACCCGCTCGGAGCCGGCTGCCGGCGCCACGATCATCCCGTCGACCTGCCGGTCCAGCAGTGAACCGGTGACGCGCTGCTCCGAGGTGACATCGTCATGGGAGTCTCCGACGATCAGGACGTACCCGGCGTCCGACAGTGCCCGCTCCACGGCGTGCACCAGGCTGCCGAAGTAGGGATTCGTCAGCGCCGAGATGGAGAGTCCGACCGTGTGCGTGCGGCCGGCCGCCAGTGATCGGGCAACGCCGTTGCGGCGGTAGCCGGTCTGCTCGATGGCCGCCTCGACGCGTAATCGGGTGGCCGTGTTGACCTTACGGGTGCCGTTGAGCACATGCGAGACCGTGGATGCGGACACCCCGGCGATACGGGCGACATCGCCCATGGTCTTCATCGGAGGCGCACGATGCGGTCCGCGCGGCCCGCGGTCGACTCGATCAACTGCGCGTTGCGCTCGTCGGACCCGAGGGCCCAGAACTCCGCTTCCTGCGGGGACTTTCCGTACGCCTCGTGCCGGCGCACGAGGCGGCGATGGCGAACCTCGGTGTCGGGAGCCAGGAACCACACCTCGTCGATGTGGGACCGTGCCGCGGGCCACGCATCGGATTCCAGCAGCAGGTAGTTGCCCTCGGTGACGACCAGCGGCACCGTCGGCGGGACGGGTATGGACGAGCCGATCGATTCCTCGATCTCACGCCGGAATCGCGGTGCGTACACGACCGGGTCGTCGGCACGCTGTGTGCGCAGGCTCGCGACCAGCCGTGCATACCCGCCGTCGTCGAAGGTGTCGTGTGCACCTTTGCGGTCCAGGCGACCCAGATCGATCAGGACCTCGTTGGCCAGATGGAAGCCGTCCATGGGCACCAGCACGGCCATCTCGGGGCCGAGGGCGGAGACGAGTTGTTCGGCCACGGTGGACTTCCCGGCACCCGGCGCGCCGGTGAGGCCTAGGATGCGGCGTTGGCCGCGAACGACGAGCGCCCGGGCCGACTCGACCAGCTGGTCCAGTGTGGCGTCCTGCACGTCCTGCTCGAAGGTCACCGTTCTCGCTTCCGATCCGTGGAGAGTGCGTCCAGCCATGCCCGCGGCCCGACTATCGAACACCGTAGTGCCGCCACCCGGGCGGAGCGATCGATGCGCTCGGTGATGCTGCTCGCGCTCTGGGTCGAGTAGTACGCGTAGGCACCGTGGAAGGCGTCACCGGCACCCAGCGTGTCGACCACCGCCACCGGCGGCACCGGCACGGACCCGGACCTGCCGTCTGAGCACCATGCGACGGGGTCGCCGCCGTGCGTGGTGACGACGGTACGCACGTCGCTTGCGACCAGCGCCGCGGCCGTGGACTCCGAGGTGTCGGCGCCGGGTACCCGAAAGTCGTTGGAGCACACCATGTCGGTCGCGTGCGGAATGATGTCGGCCATCACCGGCTTCCATCGCCCGGCGTCGACGACGAGGGCGAGGGCCCGGGCCGCGGCGTGCCGGGCGGCGTCGCGGGCGATGAGGGGATGGTGCCCGTCGACGAGGACCACGTCGGCCTCGCGGATCAGGTCGCCCAGACCTGGCGGTGGCAAAGCGTCGGAGTTCACCGCGTCCAGCGATACCACCGATCGGTCCCCGGTGGACTCCACCACCGACACCGCGGACACGGGTACCGCGCGATGGGTGCCCGCCGCGGCATCGACGACACGCACGCCATATGCGGCGAGATCGGCCCGGACCAGGTCGGCGACCGGATCGTCGCCGAGCGCGGTCACCAGGATGGCCTCGCCGCCCAGTCCCGCGAAGGTGACAGCCGCGTTGGCAGCCGGTCCGCCCGCGGCGACAAACTGTGCGGTGGACGTGATCTTCTCGTTCACCGCAGGTGCTTTCGCGACGCGATGGATCACGTCCAGCGTTGCCAACCCGGCGAAGACCCCGACCGGGGCCTTCTCAGATGCCGGCGCGTTCCTCATCGGTCGGCTCCTCCGCACCCGTCATGAGGGCAACGACCTCGGACATCGAGCGTTGCTTCGGGTCGACGACACCCGCCCGCTTGCCGAGCCGGTGGATGTGGATCCGGTCGGCCACTTCGAACACGTGCGGCATGTCGTGACTGATGAGCACCACCGGAATTCCGCGGTCGCGGATCGACCGGATCAGGTCGATCACCTGTCCGGACTCCCGGACGCCGAGGGCGGCCGTCGGCTCGTCCATGATGATCACGCCACGGCCGAACGCGGCGGCCCGCGCCACCGCGACACCTTGGCGCTGCCCGCCCGACAAGGTCTCCACGGCCTGGTTCACGGACTTGATGCCGATTTTCAGGTCCGCAAGATGCTGGGATGCCTCTTGGCGCATCCTCGGCATGTCCAGTCGACGGAAGAGGCTGCCCGCGAGCCCTTTACGTCGCACCTCGCGCCCGAGATACAGATTCGACGCGATGTCGAGGGCCGGGACCACGGCGAGATCCTGGTAGACCGTTTCGATTCCGGCGGCCCTGGCATCTCGGGTGTTCTTGAAGGATACCGGGGTGCCGTTCATCAGGATCTCTCCGGCGTCGGGAACCACCGCCCCCGCCAGCGCCTTGATCAGGCTGGACTTTCCGGCACCGTTGTCACCGATGACGGCGAGCACCTCCCCCTCGCGCAGCGCGAAGTCCGCACCGTTGATCGCCGTCACGTTGCCGTACTTCTTGACCAGGCCCCGCGCTTCCAGAACCGGTGTGTCGCTCTTCGTGCTCGTCACTGAGACCTCCTGCGCGCGAACTGATCCACCGCCACCGCCACGATCACGAGGATTCCGGTGGCGATGTTCTGGTAGAGATTGTCGACGCCGGCCTGGGTGAGCCCGTTGCGGAGCACCCCGACGATGAGTGTGCCGACCAACGTGCCGCCGACGCCGCCGCGCCCACCGAACAGGCTGGTTCCGCCGATGACCACCGCGGTGATCGATTCCAGATTGGCGTTCTGATACGCGTTCGGGTCGGCATTCGGGATGCGCCCGAGAGCGGCCCACGCGGCGATCGCCGCGATCACACCCGTCGTGATGTACACCGACAGCAGCACCCGCCCGGACTTGATGCCGGACAGAATCGACGCCTGCGGATTACCGCCTACGGCGTAAATGTGTTTACCCCAGGCGGTTTGGGACAGGGCGTACCACATGACGAGGTAGACCAGCAGCATCGCGACCACGCCGTAGGTGGTCGAGAACGAGCCGATGCGAAAGGACGTGCCCAGGAAGGTGAGCGGTCCCTGCTCCACGCGGTAGGTCTCGGATCCCGCGAGCAGGCGGGTGGCCGCCTGGATCGCGGTGAACGTGCCCAGGGTGACGATGAACGGTGGCAGCCGCAGCATGGTGACGAGCCCGCCGTTGATCGCGCCGAACGCCACGCACACCAGCAGCGTCGATCCCAGGGCCACGAAAGGACCGTTGGCACCGGCACTCTGGGCCATCACGATGCTGCCGAAGACGGCGACCGCGCCGATGGAGAGATCGATGCCGGAGGTGAGGATGATCAGGGTCTGGCCGACGGCAAGGATGCCGACGACCACCGACTGTTGCAGGATCAGTGAGACGTTCTGCGGATTGAGGAACGAATCCGAGACCGAGCTGAAGATGACGATGGCCAGCAGCAGGGCCACCATCGGACCGAGCAGCGGTTCACGCAGGATGCTGCCTGCGTTGAACCGGCTCGATACCGACGGCGTCGCGGTTGAGGGAGCGCCGGTGCTCATGACCGAGTTCAGCCCCAGCAGTTCTGTTCGGCCCAGGCGGTGTCCTTCGATTCGAGGCCGGCTACGGGCTTGTCGGTGATGAGCTCCGAGCCGGTGTCGTTGAATCCGCTCGGCTTGGTGCCGTCCTTGGCGAACTTGACCACGGCCTGCACACCCTGTTCGGCCATCTTGGCCGGGAACTGCATCACCGTGGCGCCGATCTTGCCGGATTTCACGTCTGCCACACCGGTGCAACTGCCGTCGATCGACCCGATGGTGATCTGGTCCGCGCGGCCGGCGGACTGGATGGCCTGGTACGCACCGGCCGCCGCCGGCTCGTTGATGGTGTAGAGCGCATTGATACCTGGGGCGCGCTGGAGGATGTTCTCCATGGCGGTCTGGGCCTTGGTCTGGTCGCCGTTGGTGTTCTCCTGGCCGACGATCTCCGGGGAGCCCTCGGCGATACCGAAGCCCTCCAGGAAGCCGTCGTGCCGGAAGGTGTCCACGGTGCCACCGGGGGTGCCGTCCAGCATCACGATCTGGGGCGGTGCGGCGCCGAGGGCGGCCTTCACCCATTTGCCCTGCGCGACGCCCGCGGCCAGGTTGTCGGTGGCGAACGTGGCGTCGACGGCGTCCTCCGGGTCGGTCGCGGTGTCGAGAGCGATGACGACAACGCCCGCGTCGCGGGCCTTCTTGATCGCGTCGAGCACTCCGGTGGAGGAGTTCGGGGTGATCAGGATGCCTTTGACGCCCTGACCGACCATGTTCTCGATGGCCGCGACCTGGCCCTCGTTGTCGCCATCAAAAGCGCCTGCAAGCGCCACCAATTCGGCGCCGTCCTTGTCGGCCTGCGCCTTGGCGGCCTCGCGCAGTTTCACGAAGAACGGGTTCGAGTCGGTCTTGGTGATCAGACCGACCTTGATGCTGTCCGAATCCGATCCGCTACAGGCGGTCAGTCCCAGAACCAGTGAGCCGGCCATGAGGACCATTCCGACCGCGTGCGTGCTGCGCTTTCCGAACATGTGGACTCCCTTGTCCCCGATGTGACGCGGATCGCATCACGTGATCTTCGGGAGCCTAAGCCCTAGGCAAGCGCTTGCGCACGCGCTTTCGCAAAATGTGAATCGGTTCAGTCGAGGCCGAGCTTCTCGGCGAGGTCAAGGATGGCCTGCGCGCGGGCCCGGGTGGGTCCGACACTGCCGTCATAGGGCCCGGCGGGCGCGTCGAGGCGAGCCAGCGTCCTGCGGGCCTCGTCGACGTCCAGCGGGGAGGGGCTGAGCAGACTGTTGATCGTCTCGGCATGCTCGGGATCCAGGCAGAGCCGGCCGGTCATGCCTGCGGCCTTGGCGACCGCGGTCTCCCGGGTGAGGTGGCGCGACTGATCACGCAGGGTCGGTCCGTCGATCGGCGCCGGGAGGCCGGCTGCGCGGCTGGCGATCACCAGGCGGGCACGCGGATAGGCCAGCACCGTCGGATCCTCGCTCATGCCGGTGTCCCGCCGAAAATCGCCGATCCCGAACGCAATTCGCGCACAGCCGGGGGTCCGTGCGATCTCGGTGACCGACTCGATGCCCAGCGCCGACTCGACCAGGGCCACCACCGGCGCTCCGGACGGCAACCGCGCAGCGGTGGCAGCGATGTCGTCGCGGGATTCGGTCTTGGCCAGCATCACGCCGAGAAGCCCCGGAGCGTGCGCCACGGCGTCCAGATCGGCCGACCACGCCTCGGTCGCCACACTGTTGATCCGCACCCACGCCTGCGCCCCGGTACTCAGCCAGTCGGCCACCGACACGCGGCCGGCGGGTTTCTGCGCGTCGGGCAGCCCGTCCTCGATGTCCAGCACGATGGCATCGGCGTTACCAGCGATGGCGGCGTCAAACGCCTCGCCGCCGCCCGGCGTTCCCGGCTGCAGCAGCCAGGTGCGGGCCAGTGACCAGTGCGGTTTCCGGCCTCGCTCCGTTGCCTGCGGTGAGACTGTCACGCGTGGACCTTTCGCTCGACGATGTCCCCTCCATCGTCCGAGCCGATCGACGCGGTGGCCAGATTACGCACATAAAGTTCACGGCTCGCTCACCAGCCGGCTGATCAGCGCATCGTCCATGGTGAACCTGCAGTGCAGGTCGGCAACACCGCCGGGGAAGACTCCCTGCAACCGTTGCAGTACGTCTACGTGATCGATGTCCAGCGTTGTGGCACCGGTGAATTCGGTGGTGCAGGTGAACTCGCCGGCCGAGCCGTCGTGGTCGGTGCGCGTGCGCTGTGGTGAAGTGTCATGAGTAGACGGTGGGGGCACCCGTGAGGGGAGAGCCAGCCGCGCTGTGCGGAGGGGGCGGTGATGCGGTACATACCGATGGCCACCTCGATCCGCACCGAACGGCTCAGCCTTGATCTGCGCGACGAGTGCGATGCCGAGTGGAATCACGAGCTACTCGGGGAGCACGAGGGTGGCACGTCGGAGTCGGTGAAGGACATCCGCGCTCGGTTGGCTCAGCAGCGGATCGAAGCTGTTCGGAACGGATTCGGGCTGCTGACGATTCGCCGCAACGCCGACCGTGAACCGCTGGGTTATTGCGGTCTGATCATCGGTCGGTGCACCGTCGATGAACCGGAGATCGCGTGCGAGCTGTTGCAACGCTTTCACGGTCACGGCTATGCAAGCGAAGCCGCTCACGCCGTGATGGAGGCGGCATTCGCGACCGGGCGCCGCCGGATCTGGTCCACCGTCGGCGCATGGAACACCCCTTCGCTGCGGGTTCTCGACAAACTCGATTTCCGAAGCGATCACGAGACCGTCGACACACGCGGGCGGCCGCTCATCTATCTGGTGAAAGATGCGCCATCTCCTTCCGCGACGGAATAGGCGGACCAGGCCGCACGTTGGCCGACATATGAAGATCGGAATCATCGGAGCAGGTCTGATCGGCGGCACCCTGACGCGCCGGCTGCGCGAACTCGGCCACGACGTCACCGTCGCGAACTCGCGGGCCCCCGAAACGCTCACCGAACTGGCGAACGAAACCGGTGCGACCGCGGTGTGGGCCAGGGACGCCGCCGCCGATGCCGACCTCGTCATCGTGAGCATCCCGCAGAAAAATGTGCCCGATCTGGCCGACGGGATCGTGGACGCCCGCAAGCCTGGCGCCCCGGTGATCGAGACCAACAACTACTACCCGCAGCAACGCGACGGGGAGATCGCGGCCATCGAGGACGGTCAGACCGAAAGCGGCTGGGTCGCCGACCAGATCGGCGCACCGGTCTACAAGGTGTTCAACGGGATCTTCTGGAAGCACCTGCTGAAGAAGGGAACGCCCAGCGGTACGCCCAATCGCATCGCGCTCCCGATCGCCGGTGCGGACGGACCGGGCCGCGAGCTGGTGCACGGAATCGTCGAGCAGCTCGGATTCGATCCGGTGGATGCTGGTCCGATCTCGGAGTCGTGGCGCCAGCAGCCCGGAACGCCGGTGTACGGCAAGGACTTCGATGTGGAGAAGACGGTGAAGGCCTTGGCCGAGGCGACGCCCGAGCGCACGGCTGAGTGGAGCGCGCGCACGGCGTAGTCCGGTACTGCGAGCCCTGGCGGCGCCCCGGTGCTGCCGTTACGTCGTGCCGACTGCGCGCCAACGTGTCGGCCGGTCGGCGACGGACCCTTCCCCGCGCCGGTGTGCACACATCCCCCCGGCACGGACAAGCTGCCGGTCAGAACGCGGTGTCGACCATTCCGTTGCTGGTGTTGCCCTCGTCGTGATTGCGGTCGATGTACCCCAGCCGGACCGGCGACTGTGGATCGGTCCCCAGCGGGATCAGCGGATCGGTGCCCAGGCCCTCGTCGCCCAGCGGGGCACCGGTCTCCGCCGAGATGGGGGCTTCTTGGTGCAGGGAGGCCGTCGACGTCGGGTCACCGACCTGAGGGTCGGTGTCGGCCGCGGCGATCGGCGCGAAGCCGATCAGTCCGCTCAGCACTACGGCGGCAACGGTTGTCGAGATGACGGTGATCTTGTTCATGTCAGGTTCCCCTCTGGGTCCGTGTCGATTGTCCGACCCCTTGAGACTGCTCGCGCAGAGGCCCGAAATCGCCGCGGCTAGCGCCCATCTCAGTGGTACCGCTAGCAGGAAGATCCCGTGTCCGACGCGGACTGCCCGATTGCTCCTTGTCCCGATCTGACGTTTGTGTTGTGATGGACAGCACGTCCCCAGCAAACACACAGTGATCTTGAACAGTGCGCCACAACTGACGGGAGAGCCTGGTAATGACCGGTGTGAGCGCGGCGGCGGTGTACATCGGCAGGATCGGCGGTTTGGCCGCGACTCTCGGCATCGGGGCGGCGGTGTTCTGCGGAACGGCGTCTGCGGCGCCCGCTGAAAGTGCAAGCGACGGCGCGAGTTCCCCGGCCTCCGGGCAGTCGTCTCCGCACACCGCAAAACCCGACGAGAAGCCGGACTCCGCGAAAGACACCGCTTCGGGCGAAGATTCCGCGACACCGCGAGCGGGCGTGCTTCGAGCGGCCGTCGACGACGACACCGATGCGCCGTCGGCCCGGAAGAGATCCGTGAAATCGGCGCGCGCGGCGGCCGTCGCCGACAGCCCTTCCGATGCCACCGACCCGGGACCAGCACCCACGGACCCGATCGTCATCACCCCGGCCGCCCTGACGGAGGTCGCCGACCCTGTGACGGCTCCCCGTCCGGCGCGCACCGTACGCACTGCCACAGACGGCCCGGCGGTGCCGGTGGATCCGCCGCTGTCGTGGACGATGCTGGCCGCCGCGAGCAGGAACACCCTTGCCCCCACCGCCGCCACGACACGGGTGGTCGACCCCGTCACGAACGCGCCCGTCATCGCGACACCGAAGACGCCGTTGCTGGAGCCATTGCAGCAGGTACCGGTCTTCGGGCCGCTGTTCGTGACGCCGATCGTCGCGGTGATCAACCAGATACCCGTGGTCAGCGACCTGCTGCACCCGATCGTCGGCTATCCCCTGGAGGCGGGCCGGCCGGCGGGCACACCGCGTCCGCGCGACGTGATGTTGACGTCTTTTGACGGCACCCGGATCTACGCGCACTTCATGCCCGCGGTCGGTCTGCGGCCCGGCGAGCAGGCTGCCACCATCCTGCAGGGCCCGGGTCTTCTCCTACCGGGCGCCACCAATCTCAAACCCACGCCGCTGGACGGCATCATCGCCGACACCTCGGGCCTGGTGTACATCGGGACGCTGCGCGCCGCCGGCTACAACGTCGTCACCTGGGATCCCCGCGGGGAACACAGTTCCGGGGGCAGGCTCGAACAAGGTTCCCCCGACTTCGAGGCCAAGGACGTGTCCGCGATCATCAGCTGGGTGGCCACCCAGCCCGAGGCGCGGCTCGATCCCGGCGTGCTGGATCCCCGTATCGGCATGACCGGCGCGTCCTACGGCGGCGGCATCCAACTGGTTGCCGCCGGCACCGATCCGCGTATCGACGCGATCGTGCCGGCCATCGCCTGGAACTCCTTCAGCACCGCCTACTACAAGAACCAGTCGTACAAGAGCAGCTGGACGGCCATCCTGACCGCGGGCACCACGCTGTTCACCCGCGCGAATCCGGCCATCCTGCCGGCCACCATCTTCGGTGTGCTGACCGGCAGGCAGACCCAGGCTCAACAAGACCGCCTGGCCCAACTCGGGCCCGGTGCCCCGCGCGACCTGGTCGGCAAGATCACCGCGCCGACCCTGCTGATCCAGGGCACCGTCGACACCCTGTTCTCGTTGCAGGAGGCCGACACCACCGCCCAGACCCTCATCGCCAACCGCGTCCCGACCAAGGTCATCTGGTTCTGCGGCGGCCACGGACTGTGCGCCAACAATGTGTTCGACCCCACCGACGGCGTCGTGATCCAGCAGGCGACCCTCGCGTGGCTCGACCGGTACGTCAACGGCAACACCGAGGCGGTGACCGGTCCGCGATTCGAATTCGTCGATCAGCGCGGGCAGTTCTATGCGTCGGATACCTATCGGATCGTCAACGGCAGCCCCGTCACCGCCGGCAGCTCCGGCGGCCTGCTGCCACTGGTGCCGTTCATCGGCGGCTCCGGACCGATGTTCGGGGTGCTGCCGATCGGCGGGTCGAAAGCCTTCAACGCCCTGAACCTCACGACACCCGCACTCACCACGACGACGGTCGTGGCGGGCGCACCTCGACTGACACTCAGCTACAGCGGCACCGGCATCGCCCGGCACGTGTACGCCCAGCTCGTCGACGACTCCACCGGATTGGTGCTGGGCGGCCAGGTCACGCCCATCCCCGTCACCCTCGACGGTCAGCCACGCTCGATCAGCATTGCGCTGGAGCCGGTGGCCCACACCCTCAAGCCCGGGCAGACCGTCACCGTGCAACTCGTGGCCTCGTCGACCCTCTACGCAACCATCACCTCGTTCGGCTCAATGCGGGTGACGGACATGCACCTCAGCGTGCCGACCGCGGACCCTGCCAGGATCACGCCCCGCGCGACGGTGTCCTAGGTACGTATCGTTCGACTATGTCCACCGGTGACCAACTGCACGTGGGAAGTCTGCACCGCTATCCCGTCAAATCGATGCTCGGGGAGGCCGTCACCACCTTGACCGTCGGTCACGACGGTGCCGAGGGGGACCGCCGGCTGGCCCTGATCGACGGCGAGACCGGACGGGTGGCCAGCGCCAAACAGGCGCGCCTGTGGCGCCGGCTCCTGACGTGCACCGCGCGCATCGACGGTGACCAGGTGCGCGTCCGCCTGCCCGACGGGACCGAGGTGCGGCCCGGGCAGGACGAATTCGACGAGGCCCTCTCCGAGTTGGTGTCGCGACCGGTCCGGCTGGCCACCCGCCGCCCCGCGGGGGCCAGCCTGGAACGCGCCGACCCCGAGCAGGTTCTCGATCGAGGACTGGACGCCGTGGTGGACGCTCCGCTGCTCGAGCTGGGCGAGGCGACCCCGGGCGATTCCTTCGTGGATCTCGCACCGCTGCACGTCATCACCACCGCGACGCTGGAGCGGATCGGGACCGAGGCGCAGCGCTACCGGCCCAACATCGTCATCGTCACTCCCCCGGGCTACCCCGCGTACGCCGAGAATGACTGGGCTGAAGGGACTTTCGATATCGGCGCTGTCCAACTGAAAGGGATGGGCGCCACGCCACGATGCGTGATCCCGACCCTCGAACACGGTGACCTCGGTCGCGCCGTCCACGCACTGCGCACCCCGGCCACCGAGAACCTCGTCGACTCCTTCGGCTTGGGGCGCCTACCCTGCGCGGGGGCCTACTTCGAAGTGGTCACCGAGGGCACCATCAGCCTCGGCGATCCGTTCACCCGGGCCTGACCCCATGGACGTTCTGGTGGTGGGCGCCGGGCCCGCGGGGATGGCGTTGGCGGCGGCATGCGCGAGGCAGGGGCTGGTCACCGGGTTGGTCGACCCGTCCCCTGACCGGCCGTGGACGGCCACCTACGGCATGTGGAGCCCAGAACTGCCGCCGGATCTGCCGGTGTCCGTGGTCGCGGCGCGCGCCGCCGGCCGGGCGATCGCGCTGACCGAGCACCAGTTGGGCTGGGAGTACGCCGTTCTCGATGTGCCCGCACTGCAGCGGCACCTCGCCGACCAACTTGCCGGAGTGCACATTCACGCCGGGCGCGCAGTCGGGTCACCGGAACGCGGCGTGGTCACGCTGGCCGACGGATCTGCATTGCGCGCCGCGGTCGTCGTCGACGCCGGAGGCCGGGCGCGCCCCCTGGATGCCGCCGCGGCGCGCCGCACACCTGCGGATCAGACGGCCTACGGGTTGGTGATCGACGCGGACGCAGCGGCACCGCTCACGGAGTCCGGAGACGCACTGTTCATGGACTGGCGTGCCGACCACGGCGAGGCGGGTTGGCCGACGTTCCTGTACGCGGTGCCCTTGGGCGGTGGACAGGTGCTGGTGGAGGAGACCTCCCTGGCCCGCCGGCCGGGACTTCCGCTGTCGGTGCTACGCCGACGGCTGCATGCCAGGCTGGCCCACCACGGTGTAAAGATCCCGGAAAACGCACGCAGCGAGAAGGTTTCGTTTCCGTTGGATCAGCCACGACACCGCGGGACGGATGTGTTCGGATTCGGTGCGGCGGCGCCATTGATCCATCCGGCAACCGGTTTCAGTGTGGCCGCGTCGTTGCGCCTCGCGCCGACGGTGGCCGCTGCGCTGGCCGCTCACCTGCCGGCCGGTCCGGACGCGGCGCTGGCCGCGGCGCGGCGCACCATCTGGCCGCGCTCCGCCCGAGCGATCCACCGCTTCCGGCTGATCGGCCTGGAAGCACTCCTGCGGATGCCCGCCGACGACGTCCCGCGCTTCTTCGAGACCTTCTTCTCGCTGCCGGAGGCGCACCGTTGGACCTACCTGACCGCTCGCGACGATGTGCCCGGTACGGCCGTCGCCATGGGCCACCTGTTCCGGCTGGCGGACGGACGGTTGCGCCGCCACCTCATCGGCTCGGCCGTGCGCAGGCCGGTGCCCGCCGCCGAGGTCTCGACGTGAGGCGAAGCGTTGCGGTGGACTGTATTCCGCGTCGTCGCCGGTGGCGTCGGCGGATTTCACTGTCCGCCCCGTAAATTTCCCGCTGGCGCACGGCGCGGTCACATATTTCACTAGAGCCACTCTGTTAACATCCCCGCCATGTCGGATCCCCGCGCGGTCTCCCGCCGTGACGCCCTGCGCTACGCCGCAGCGGCGTCGGCGCTGGCCGGCATGGGTGCCGTCGCGGCCGGTGCTGCGGCGCCCACCGCCGCAGCCGCCGCGCCCACGCTGATCGATTACGCGATGCGCCAGATCCCGGCCCAGGACATCCGGGCCGCCGGGCACTCCGGGGTGATCAACTACGTGTCGACGTCGCGACCCGGGTCGTCGTTCGGCGCCAAGCCGATCACCCTGCCCTACGCCCAGTCACTGACCGCCGCCGGCTTGATCATCGTCAGCAACTATCAGTACGGGAAGCCCGGCGGGACAGCGCCTTCGGACTTCACCCGCGGGTATGCCGGTGGGGTGGCCGACGCCAGGACCGCGTGGGCGTTGCACACCGCGGCGGGCGGCGGTAAGAGCGCACCGATCTTCTTCAGCGTCGACGACGACATCGACCGCAACACCTGGAACAGCCAGGCACTGCCGTGGTTTCGCGGAATCAACTCGGTGATCGGCGAGATGCGGACCGGAATCTACGCGGGCATCAACCCGTCCCAATGGGCCATCGAAGACGGTGTGATCGGCAGGTCGGGCACGCCCGGCAAGGCGTGGATCTGGCAGACGCGGTCATGGTCGAAGGGCCAGATCCATCCGGCCGCGGTGCTCTACCAACGCGTCATCGACACTGCGTCGAATCCGGGACCGATCGTCGGGGGCATCCGTGTCGATGTCAACGACGTGCTGGCCCAGGATTGCGGCCAGTGGAACAAACACCCGTAAGCGCGGCGACCAAGCGCGGGCGGCATTGAGCTCTCATGGTGTTCCACCCTGATGGTGTCCCCACCGCGCCAACGTGAGTCGTACGGTGTCCGCGACCGCGTCGTTGAGCCGCGGGGCGTCCATCTGGTCCTCGGCGGATCGTGTCAGCACGGCGACCAGGATGCGCTGCCCGGTCGGGCCGATGAGCAGGCCTGCGTCGTTGGTGACACCGAAGTCACCGGCACCGGTCTTGTCTGCGCTTGTCCAGCCGGGCGGCAGACCCGCCCTGAAACGTTTGTCCGAGGTCACATTGGCCTGCATCCAGCTCAGTAGGCGGTCCCGAGACGGCGGGTCCAGCGCATCGCCGACCATCAACGCCCGATAGCCGGTAACCAATGCGCGAGGTGTCGTGCAGTCACGCGGATCGCCCGGCAATGCCGAATTGAGGTCGGGCTCCCAGCGGTCCAGACGCGTCTGGTCATCGCCGAGGCCACGTGCGAACGATGTGATCGCCGGAGGCCCGCCGATGCTCCGCAGCAACGCATTACCTGCCGAGTTGTCGCTGAAGACCAACGCCGCCTCGCAGAGTTCTGCGAGGGACATCGACGTGCCGACCCGCTTGCTGGTGACGGGTGAATCGACCACGATGTCGCCGGCGGTGATCGGTATGGCCGAGTTCAGATCGAGCACACCTCCGGCCACCATGTGCAGCACCCGCCCCACGGCGTAGGTCTTGAACGTCGAGCACATCGCCTGCCGGTCGTCAGGGCGGTATCCCAGGGTCTGTCCCGTGCCCAGATCGAGAGCCCACATGCCGATGCGTGCGCCGTGTCGGTGTTCGAGAGCGGCGAAGTCACTGTCTGCGGTGGCCGGCGGCGGTGTCGCACCGGCGATTCGGCAGCCCGCCACGACACCACCTGTCACCAGCGCACCGATGAGCGCTTGACGTCGAGTCATGTGTTGATTCACAACGACACCAGACCACTCTCGCCGAGGCGTGGCCCAATTCCCGCGCTGCCGCAGCGCTATATCCGCTCGCAATCGCCGCAGGCCAGCGCCACCCGCTGTGGGCCCCAAGTCGGTGCGCGGCCTGATCGCCTCGCCACCGAAGACCGTGTTGACTGGTGGACGTGGACTTGGTCGCTCATCTTCGTTACTTCGTCGCTGTCGCCGAGCACCGGCATTTCGGGCACGCCGCAGCCAGCCTCGGGGTCACTCAGCCGCCGGTCTCCCAGGGCCTGCGCCGACTCGAGAAGCGCCTGGGGCTGCAATTGATCGAACGCGCGCCCGACGGCGCCAGGCTCACCCATGATGGCGCTGCGCTGCTCCCTCGGGCGCGGCTCATCGTCGATGACGCTGCCCGGTTCCTCGACGATGCGCAGCAGATGGTCGGGGCACGGCAGGGAGTGCGGTGGGGCGTCATTCCGCAGTTCGACGACGAGCTCGTCGCACGCTGTGTGGATGGTATCCGCAGCACTCTCGACAGCGCCGACGCCGTCGTCTCGACTGCCACCGGCAGCACAGCGCAGCTGCTGGGCGAAGTTCGTCGCGGGACGCTGCAACTCGCTGTGGTGCAACATCCCGTGCTGGTCGAGGGAATCGACGCCGGACCGGTCGTCACCGTCGCACGCAGCGTGGTGTTGCCGGCGGGGCATCGCGCCGCCGTCGCGGATGCACCACGCGCGCAGATGCTGCAGGACCTCGCACTGGCAACCGTTCCGCGAGAAGACAATCCGGCTGCTCACGATCTGCTGATCGACCAGCTGCGTCGTCGCGGCCTGGATCCGTCCACGGTCCCCGCCGCCACCCATCGCGAGGTGGCTGCCGCGGTCGCATCGGGACGATGTTTCGGTCTGGCCACCAGCGCCGCGCCGGTGCACACCGGCACCGCACACCGCCGCATGCTCGTCGACGAAACCGCGTTGCGCCTGCGAATCGTCACCGCCACCGGTGCCGACGTCGGCGACGCGGTGTACGCGGTCGACCGTCAGCTCCTGCGAGCCGACCGGTGAGGACCATCGAACAGCAGATCACCGACGCGTTCACCGACGCCGGCTGTCTCGGATGGCTGCGGGCTCAACACATCGGCGGCACCGGACGTGTCATCGATATCGACGGGGATGCACCGGTGGTCGCGGCTTCGGTGTATAAGGTCGTCGTGCTGATCGCCGCTGCGCGCGCATTCGACACGGGCCGCCTCGACCCGCACGCAACGGTGCGCGTCGTGCCCGGTGACTGCACACCCGGACCCACCGGTATCAGCCTGTTCGCCGACCCGGTCACGCTCTCGTGGCTCGACCTCGCCCGAATGATGATCACGCTGTCCGACAACGCCGCTGCCGACGTCCTGCTGGCGGCAGTGGGCATGGACGCCCTGCACGACGTGATCGACGACCTCGGTCTGGCCAGTACCCGTGTCGTGGGCGGCACCGCGGCGCTGCAACGCCAGGTGATTCATGACTCCGGAGCTCTGACCCTCGGCGAAGCGGTCGGCCTGCTCGCCAGCAACAACGTCATCCACGACAGTGCGGCATTCGACCCTGCGTACACCACCGCGACCAGTCCGGCCGACACGAACACCATGCTGACTGCCATCTGGACGGGCACCGCCGCCTCCCCCGAGTCGACTCATGCCATGAAAACGATTCTTTCTCAACAGATCTGGCCGCACCGGATCCGGTCGGCGTTCCCTTTTCCGGATGTGGTGGTGGCCGGCAAGACAGGCACCATCGGACCCATCCGCAACGAGGTCGCCGTCGTCTCGTTCCCCGATGAGATTCCGATCGCGGTTTCCGTGTTCACCCGCGCCGCGCGCTCAGATGTCTACTTGCCCGTCGTCGACCAGGCGATCGGAAGCGCGGCCCGCCTCGCGGTGAACGCGCTGCGGGCCGCTGATGTGGTGGCGCTCGACGCCTGAATCCCCAAACGCGGGTGCTGCTCGGAAGTCAGCGGCGCGGCGTCACGGTGATGTGCACGTGGTCGAAGTGGCCGTAACCAGATGCCTGCGGACCGGCCGGCGTGTAGTACGTGCCACGCCAGATCACATCCTGCAGCCCGAACCGGCCTGCGTTGGCCATCGCGAACGCCATGATCTGATCTCCCAGCGCGATGCCCTCGGGACTGCCGGAGTTCGGGATCATGATGTCGATCGCCAGGCCGCTCGGATGCCACGGCTTCGAGTCCGGCCGTACCCCACCGATCTCGCCGATCTGCGGGAACTGCGCACTGACCGCCCGGGCCGCCAGGATCGCGTTGGGCTGCAGACCGGCCTCGTTGGCGACACCGACGGGCAGGGCCGCCTCGGGGATGTCGATGACGGCGGCAGCCAGAGATGGCGGGGCCGGCATCGCGATGATCGCCGGGTCTGTCGGAGCGGGCGCACTCGGCGGTGGCGGCGGGACCGCGTTGTCGACGGCCGCCTGCTGTTGCGGTGTGAGTGCGGCGTACTGCGCCTCCGCGGCGGCGATCTGCTTCAGCATGTCGCTCAACTTGGACTGAAGGTCGGCACGCACCGATGCTGCCTTCTCGGCCGCGGCGCGGGCGCCGGCGGCTGATTTCTCCGAAGCCTGGGCGGCGGTGGCGGCGCGCTCACGCGTTGCCAGGAAGACCTTCATCTGGTCGGCTGCCTGCGCGGCGACCGTCCGCTGCAGCGACAGCCGATCGATGAGCTGCTGCGGGGAGCCGGCCGTCAGCACCGCCGCCATCTGACCGCTGCGTCCACTCATGTACTCCATCGCGGCCACCCGGTTGATCGCGGCCTGGTACGGCTGGAGCTGGGCGTTGGCGGCCTCCAGGGCCTGCAGGTCGCCGCGATGGCGCTCGTCGGCTGCTGCCTGAACAGCGGCGGTCGCATCCACGTCACGCTGGGCAGCGGTGACAGCCTGGCGACTCTGCACCGCCTGCTGGGACAACTCGTTGAGTTTGGCCAGTGCATCTGCCGCGGGATCGGCATACGCGCCGCCCATCGATACGGCCAGGACCAGGACTGTCACCGCGAAACCGCACACCGCTCGTCGAAGTGAACGGCGCACTTCGGTCATTCGGATTGTCACGGTCCTTCGCTATAGGACCGATCGTGGCCCGGCTGTCGACTGTCTCGGACAGGCTACGAACTGGCATCGGCGATGTCCACTCGTCCCTCGGAGCGAGCGGCTGGGCGACCTCCTACCTCGCTGCCCAGTCGCGGATCGCGGCAACGAACTCCTCGGGCGCGTCGGACTCCACATAGGTGCCGGCGCCTTCGACGATGACGGTCTCGTGCTGGGGGAAGGTGGCTTCGAGGCGCTCCCGCTCCTGCGGGCGGAAGGCGATGTCGGCGTCGCCCCACACGATGAGGGTAGGTAGGTGGGCGAGGTCGGCAAGACCGGCCTCGACGTCGGCGAAGAAAGCGCGGCTGCCGAGCACCCGCCCAGGCAGCACAGCGCTGGCCTGCCGCCGCTCAGCGGTGGCGAGCGCCTCTCGGTAATGGTTCATTTCGTCGGCCGTCGGTGTGCGTCTGCGGTGGCCGGTGGGGATGAAGGCGTTGACGAGCACATTGAATTGCCGGACCAGGAATCGCATCGGGAGACCACCGACAATGCGGGAGAAGGCCTCGAAGTGCAGCACGCCGTTGACGGGCCAGGCCCAGGTGTTGACGAGGACCAGCCGATCGAAGGCGCCGGGCCGTCGCTGCGCGGCGGCCAGGCCGATCGGGCCGCCCCAGTCCTGGCCGACCAGTGTCACACCGTCCAAGCCGAGAGCATCGACGAACCCGGTGACCACGTCGGCGTGCTCCTCGGGTAGGTAGCGGTACCCAGGCGCTGCCGTGGAGAGTCCGAATCCCGGATAGTCCAGCGCGACACAGCGGAAGTCTGTTCGCAGCGCGGAAATCACCTCGCGCCAGAGAAACGACCAGGTCGGGTTGCCGTGCAGGAGAAGCAGTGTCGGGCCCGAGCCCTCGTCGACGTAATGCACGCTGTGCCCGTCGATGTCGATGAAGCGACTCTCGAACGGGAACAGTCCGTCGTCCACCCAGGCGGGTCGGGTGCTCTTGATGGATTCGGTCATGACGCCCCCTGGTGTGCCAGCCTTCTCGATCGCTTGAACTTCTCATATACACTTGAGTAAATCAAGTGCTGGAGGATTCGATGCGCAGCTACGGGCAGTACTGCGGGCTCGCCCGCTCCCTCGGAGTCGTCGGCGACCGGTGGAACCTGCTGATCGTCCGCCAGCTGCTGATCTCTCCCGCGCGCTACCGCGACCTGATCAACGGTCTCCCCGGTATCGCGACAAATTTGCTCGCCGACCGACTCCGCGAGCTCGAGGCTTTCGGGGTGATCGAACGGCGATTGGCCGGCGAAGGCAGCGTGGTCGAGTACCACCTCACCCCGTGGGGCGCCGAACTACGCACGCCGATCGAGAGTTTGATCGCCTGGTCGACCCCGCTGATGGTGCGCGGCCCCGAAGGCGAAGCCTTCCGCCCCGAGTGGCTCGCTCTCGCCATCCCTGCCCTGCTCGGAACCCGGGTCAAGGTCCGGTCCTCGGCGACGGTCGGCCTCGATGTCGGCGAGCTCCTGGCACTTCGCGCATCGCGAACGGGCTTCGAGGTCGGCCTGTACGAGGGCGGCGATCTCGATGCGATCATCCGTGCCGAACCCAGCTACGTCCTCGGGCTGGCTGCGGGAGCCCTCACCCTCGAGGACGCCCGCGCCCTCGGTCTGGTCGAGGTCGACGGGGACGAGTCCGTCGTCCGCGCCGTCTTCGCCGCCTGACTGACGCCGATCTTTCCGGTGCCGAAGGTCGACGGCACCGAGTGGGTACCCCGCCACCCATGACGAACACCGAGCCCGAGCCGCCACCGTCCGACCATGCGGACTCCGTTGTCATCTTCGCCCCGTCACCGGTGCTGACCGTGACCGTGGAGGACCGTTCCGGGGAGGCCGACATCCACGTGCATGCGGGAGGCCAGGGCGTGTGGCAGTCCCGCATGGTGTCCTCGCTGGGTGTGCCGACCGTGCTGTGTGCCGCCCTCGGCGGCGAGACCGGCTCCGTGCTGGGCCACCTGTTGCCCGCGGAGAACGTCACCGTGCGAACGGTCCCCGTCAGCTCGCGTAACGGGGCGTACGTCCACGACCGCCGCACGGGCAGCCGGGAAGTCGTCGCCGAGAGCGCCGGCAGTCCGCTCGATCGCCACGAACTCGACTCGCTCTACGAACTCACCCTCACCCTGGGTCTCACTCACGGTCGGGTGCTGCTGTCCGGGCCGCAGGACGATCGGGTGGTGCCCGCGGATCTGTACCGGCGCCTCTCCACCGACCTCGGCGCCAACGGGTGCAAGGTCGCCGCCGACCTCGCCGGCGAACGACTGGAGGCCGTGCTTGCCGGTAAGCCGTACCTGATCAAGGTGAGCCACGAAGAACTGCTCGCAGACGGCCGTGCGAAATCAGAGGACGCCGAAGATCTGGTGGCGGCCATGCGTGCCATGCGCGACGAGGGCGCAGGCACGATCGTCGTGTCGCGGTCCGGTGCCGCGCCGGCCCTGGCGATGCTCGACGAGCAGGACGCTGAGAGCGACGGGACGCGAGGCGGCGCTGTGGTGGAGGTCGAGATGCCCAAGTTGGAGCCTGCCGACCCGGCCGGAGCCGGGGACTCGATGACGGCGGGCATGGTCGCTGCGCTGGCAAGCGGACGTTCGCTGCGCGAGGCCTTGCAGGTGGGCGCGGCGTGTGGGGCGCTCAACGTCGTGCGCCACGGGCTGGGCACCGGCGGCGCGCAGGCCGTCGAGACGCTCGCCGAACGCGTCGAACTGCGGCCATGGACATAGCGAAGAGAGGACGAAGGGTGCCACGCGCCTTGGTAACCAACGACGACGGGATCGACTCGGCCGGCCTACACGCACTGGCGATCGCCGCACAGCGGGCGGGGCTCGAAGTGATCGTGGCCGCACCCGCGGAGCAGGCCAGCGGCGCGAGCGCGGCGCTCACAGCGGTGCGCCGGGAAGGCCGCACGGTGGTCGAGCGCCGGGAAGTGCCCGGCCTGGACGGTATCGAGGCGTGGGCCGTCCACGCCCAACCCGCGCACATCGTCGCCGCCGCCTTGAACGGGTGGTTCGACCCGCGCCCGGATCTCGTGCTGTCCGGGATCAATCACGGCGCCAATGTCGGCCGGGCCGTACTGCATTCGGGTACCGTCGGCGCGGCCTTGACCGCCGGGGTGAACGATATCCGCGCGTTGGCGGTGTCACTGGATGTGGCGCTGCATCCCCGCGGGGACCGGCACTGGGCAACGGCCTCCGGGCTGGTGGCATCCGTGCTGGAACTGCTTCTGGATGCACCTGAAGCAACTGTCTTGTCCCTCAACGTCCCTGACCGCCCGGCCGCCGAGGTAGGACCGATCGTGCACGCCCGGTTGGCGCGCGGTGGGGCGGTGCAGGCGCGGGTCGACGAGGTTCGCGAAGGTGACGTCCGGCTCGCCGAGTTCGAGATGGACGAGGAACCTGAGTCCGGCACCGACAGCGCACTCCTGGCGGCCGGCCACCCGACGCTGACGGAGCTCAAGTCCGTCGCAGCGCACGACGGCGATTTGGTGCCGAACTGGCTCCAGGCGAGGCAGTGACCCCCTCGGGCTTACGTGTCGATCAAGCCCCGGACGGCACCGGATAGCGGTCGTTGATGTCGGCGTTGGACGCTTTGCGCGCGCAGTGGGCGCAACAGAAAATGCCCTCGTCCGCCTCGACGCCGTGACCGAGGATGCGGCAACCACAGTGGCCGCATTCCGGTGCCAGTTGCACGGCGGCGCATTCCACGCTGTCAAACGTCGCCGAATGCCCGTCCGCGAACGTCACCGAGAATGCCTTGTCGTAGTCATTGCCGCAGGTATCGCAGATCGCCATGAAGACTCCTCATATCGTGGTTTCCGAATGGGTGCCCGGTCGCGTGGACCGCCAAACGGTGAGGCCGGCCCATTGTGGATATCGACGGAACGTGCCGCCGTCCACGCGGCTTCCGTCAGTCAACTACGTTGGCGCGCTGCCAGCTTCCCCATCGCAATGACACCGTGCTTGATCGACTCCGCGACCGCAACCGGGTCTGCGTCACGAAGCTCCGCGATGTTGGATGTCAAGGCCAGAGTGGCGAAGCCGTGTGACAACGACCAACCGGCCAAGGCCAGTGACGTCACCTCGTCGTCACCGACCGGCTCTGAGCGACCACTGCCCAGACTTGCGCGAGCGGCATCATGCAGCACATCAAACGCAGATTTTTTCGCGGCCAACAGCTTTGGATCGTCGATGCGGTACAGATAGGGACGGAACATCACCTCGAAGTGGCCGGGGTACGCGAGCGCGAAAGCGATGTACGCCTGGCCGCCCTGAAGGAATCCATCCGGTCCGCTCGCCACCGAGCCCAGCGCTTCGGCCTGTAGTCGGAAGCCCTCGGCCGCCACCGCGGTGAAGATCCCGCTCTTGTCTCCGAATTGATAGGCGAGCGCGGCGTGCGAAACGCCCGCGCGCCGGGCAATGCGGCGCATGCTCACCGACGCAACTCCGACCGTTCTGACTTCCTCGACAGCTCCGTCGATCGCCGCACGTTCGAGTTGGCCGTGATGGTACGGGCGTGGACTCGTTGCCATGACCAGCCACCCTACCGTCGATCTGACCATTGATAAGTTTCACCGCTTCCGGCATCATCGAACTCGGCGCGTGAACTTACCGGTGGAAAGATATGCAGACCGGAGGACCGATTTGAGTACTTCCGAGGTGGCGGCGAGACGGGAGGCGAAATCCTGGCCGGCCGCGCGGGTGGCGCGATGGGCCGGCGCGGTCGGGTTCGCCCTGCCCGCACTCACCCTGATCGCCTACCCGATCTGGTCCTTTCCGGCGACACAGACCGCGGGCACGGAGGTGGCGCGATGGGCGGCGGACAATCACGACCGCCTGATCGTGACGATGCTGCTCAACACGACGGGCGTCACGCTGTGGCTCGTTTTCGGCGCCGCCGTACACGCCGTTCTTCGTGACCGCCTCCCCGCCGCCTCGATGCTGCCGATGTGCTTCGGGGCAAGCTTTCTCGGCTGTGTCATCCTTCTGCTCAGCGGGTTCACCGCATTCGACCTGCTGCTCTACCGCGATCACGGTGCGGAGATGTCAATCCTGCTCTATGACTTCACGTTCGGACTGCTTGCCATGTCCGGCCTGCCGACGGTCGTCGCGCTCGGAGCATTCGCCGTCGCGGTGTACACCTACCGGGTGTTACCCCGCTACACCGCGCATCTGGCGACGGCTGGCGCCGTCGTTCATCCACTCTTGCTGGCGACTTTCATCGTCAAGGATGGCCCACTCTCCCTGGAGGGCATCTCGATCACCGCGATGCCGGCGTTCCTGTTCGCCTGGATCCTCGGCACGGCGCTCGCCATGCCGCGGCTCAGATAGCGCCCAGAGTCGGCGTTCAAGCGTGTTCTGCATGTCACGTGAGCGGCAGTCCGGCGAGTGCGGCTGCACCACCGAGCAGTGCGCAGATGCCGAGGGTGCGCAACACCGACCACTTGAAGCCGAAGATGATGACCGCGGCGATGACGGCGATGGCGAGCGCGAGCGGCTTCCACGTGGCGGCATCGGGTAGTTGCATGCTCACGAAACCCCAATGCACGGTGATCGTTTCGGCGAACAAAGTGTGGAAGGCGAAGTAGACGGCCAGGTTGGCGATGACGCCGACGACGGCAGCGGTGATCCCGGTCAGAGCTGCGCTGAGGTGCGCGTTGTTGCGTAGGCGTTCGACATAAGGGGCGCCGAGGAATACGAACATGAAGCACGGCACGAAGGTGACCCACGTGGTGAGCAGCGCGGCCAGTGTCGCTGTCAGCCACGGATCCAGGGTGCCCGGGTTGCGGTACGCCCCGACGAAGGCGACGAACTGCACCACCATGATGAGCGGTCCGGGTGTGGTCTCCGCCAGCGCCAGCCCGCGCACCATCTCGCCTGGGGCCAGCCAGTGGTACACCTCCACAGCGCGTTGTGCGACGTACGCCAGTACCGCGTATGCACCGCCGAACGTCACCAAAGCTGTTCCGGTGAAGAACATCCCTTGGGTGGTGAGCACGCTGTGCGGTCCGGTGAGCAAAACGACCGCAAGCATGGGCAATCCCCACGCAAGCAGGCTGACCCCGAGCACTTTGGCCGTGTGAGCGCGCGACGGACCGACGTCGTGAAGCACGTCATCGCTGATGAGCGAATCCTGGTCGGTGTCACTGCCGCTCGCGGATGTGGCGTGCCCGCTCAGCATCGCCGGGGCGTAGCGTCCCAGCCCCCACCCGATGACCGCCGCGACCGCAATGACGATCGGAAAGGCGATCCCGAACACGCTCAGCGCGATGAACGAGGCGACAGCGATGACGATGAGGCCCGGGCCGGTGAGAGCCTTCTTTCCCACCCGCCACAAAGCGCTCACCACGATGGCCAGGACCGCAGGCGCCAGGCCCGCGAAGAGGGCTGCGACAGCCAGGGTTTCACCGAATGCGACGTAGATAGCCGACAGCGCCAGTATGGCCACCGCACCGGGAAGGACGAACAAGGTCCCTGCTGCAATCCCGCCGCGGGTGCCGTTCAACAGCCACCCGGTGTAGATGGCGAGCTGCTGAGCCTCGGGGCCCGGCAGCAGCATGCAGTAGTTGAGTGCATGCAGGAACCGTTTCTGGCCGATCCAGCGTTTCTGATCGACGAGGAAATGCTGCATGACCGCGATCTGGCCGGCGGGTCCGCCGAAGGTCTGCAATGAGATCAGGAACCAGGCACGCAGCGCCTCCCGGAACGGCACCACGTCCCTCGACGCCGGTAGGTCGTTCGCCGCAGCGGGTCGCGGGTTGCCTGGCACGTCGTTGGCACCGGCGCTCATGACGGGTGCCGCCCGATGGTCAGACTGCGCCGAAAGTACTCGTAGAGTCCGGTCGACGCGGCATCGCCCACGACCAGGGCCTGCTCATCGAGCGACGGAGAAGACACGCAGCGCACGCAACCACGGTTACGTGCGCTTGTCGAGTGTTCGCCTCATGAAATCCCGGCGACGGCCAGACACGTTCGCAGGCCGCAACGCTTTCACTGCCTCGCGGCGAACCGCCCCTACCCGCCAGCAGGTAGCGCGTACTGCGGTCACCGGGAGGCCCCGATGGTGGCGGACACTGACGACATCGCCGGCCAAGAGGTCAATCATCGACACGAGATCATCTGATGCTCGCCCGCCGACACAGGAAAAGAGACACTCCGATGGACTGGAACCGAAACGACACCGCCGTCGTCTTCATCGATCCGCAGAACGATGTGCTCAGCCCCACCGGCATCAACTGGGCGGCGACCGGCGCCAGCGTCACCGAGAACGACACCGTTGCGCACATGCTCGCCATCTTTCAGGCCGCGAAAGCCGCATCGTTCGGCATGTTCATCTCACCGCATTACTTCTATCCCACCGACCACGGCTGGTTGTTCAACGGTGCGCTGGAGGCCGACGAACTTCGCACCGGCACCTTCGATCGACCGGGTCCGTTGAATCTGGACGGGCTGACCGGCTCGGGCGCCGACTGGCTCGACGAATTCAAGCCCTACATCGAGGATCCCGACACGATCGTCGTCAGCCCGCACAAGGTCTTCGGTTCGCAGACCAACGATCTGGTGCTGCAGTTGCGCAAGCGACGGATCAACAAGGTCCTGCTGGGCGGGATGCTGGCGAACATGTGCGTCGAATCCCACCTGCGCGATCTTCTCGAGCAGGGTTTCGAGGTCTACGTCGTCCGCGATGCCGTCGCCGGCCCCCGTCATCCGGAGTGGGGAGATGGCTACCAGGCCGCTCTGGTCAACTACGCATTTCTCGCACACGGGGTGGTGTGGACCAACGACGTCGTGGCGGCCATGCACGCTGCGATCTGACCGATATCTCGACAACCGAGCACCCGTCCGTAGAGTTGGTACTCATCATGACCGACAGACGCAGTGTTCGGCGAGTAGCGCTCGTATCGATTGCGTTGGTGGTGAGTACAGCCCTCGGCACCGGTACGGCAATGGCTACCGAACTCAGTGACTACCGCTGGGAGCGTCGTCCCCTACTGCTGTTCGCGCCTACGGACCGCGCTCCCCGGCTCGTGGAAACGCTCGGCCGAATCGAGGCCAGTCGATGCGATTTTGACGGTCGAGACATGGTGATCGGCTCGGTGGTGGCCGAGGGAGTCAGCACGCTTGACGGTCACGTCATCAGCGCCGATGAGTCACAGCGGCTGGCGAACCAGTATGGGATTGGTGACGGTGCTTTCAGCGTCGTGTTGATCGGAAAAGACGGTGGCGAGAAGCTTCGCGTCAACCAGGTCCCGGATCTTCAAGCAGTTTATGCAGTGATCGATGGCATGCCGATGCGAAGCCGCGAGATGGGTGCGAATCCGAGCCGGTGTTGACCTCGGAGAAATGCTCTGAGATTCCGACAAGTGTTCTCCGCGTGTGACTGTCACGCATACCGCCGCAGCTGTAGTTGACAAGGTGTCCGGCGCACATACATTGGCCTCATGGACAGTTGTCGACCTCACACGTTCAGCGGTCCGCGGTCAGAGCGTGGGCTGGTCGGCATCGTGTTGGTGTGCTCGGCGCTTTTGCTTGCGTCGTGCGCAAGCGCCGGCCGATCCGCCAACGCGGATGAGACGACGAATGCGCCGGTACTCGCCGATCTCGGCAATGCCGGCGCGGTGGCCGCCTGGACAACCGTCAACGACCCCGTCATGGGCGGTATGTCCACCTCGATGATCACGTTCGGCGGTGGTGGCCTCGTGTTCTCCGGCAACGTCTCGTTGGAGAACAACGGCGGATTCGCCTCGGCCCGCAGTCCGCAGGACCCCGACATCGGACGACGAGCCACCGGTGCGAAGTCGCTCCGCGTGCACGCGAAGGGCGACGGAAAGACCTACCTCCTGAAGGTCGGTATTGCCGGGCAGCCCTGGTCCTACATCCAGCGTTTCCCTACTCAGGCCGCCCTACCGGAGGTCTACAACCTGCCCGTTGAGGACTTCCAACCGGTGGGGATGCGCCTCGATCCCGCCCTCGATGCCCCACAGACTCTGGAACCGTCACACATCGACGAGGTGGCGGTCTACATTCTCGACAAACAGCGGGGCCCCTTCGAGATCACTGTCAGCGCCATCGACGCCACACCCTGAAACCGACTGCCGCAACGAATTTCTCGCTGAAACACGTAGCCACAACGCGCCTGGGAGTAGCCTGCACGGATGGCGTCGACGCCTCTCCCCGTGGTATTGGCCACCCTCGCCCTGCGACGCAGGCTCAAGCAATTCGCAGACACGCTGGTGCCGCCTCAGATCGCGATGCTGGACCTCGGCGAGGGTGTCGGCGGTGTGCAGATCGCCGCCGCCATAGCCGAACTCGGGATCGCCGATGTGCTCGCCGGCGGCCCGATGACCGCACCACAGATCGCCGCCCGGATCGACTGCGATGAAGAGGCCACGCACCGGCTTCTGCGCGGGGCCGTCGCGTGCGATCTGTGCACGATGGACCGTCGCACCGGTGCGGTGAAACTGACCCGCATGGGAGCGGTGTTGCGCAGCGACCATCCTGCGTCGCTGCGAGCCTGGATGCGCTACAAGGGGATGCGGTCGACCGTCGACGCCTGGGGTGGCCTGGTCACCAGCGTACGCAGTGGCCAGAGCGCGTTCGAGATCGTGCACGGTGTGTCGGTGTGGGAGTGGTTCGCCACGCACCCCGACGAGCAACAGGTGTTCGCCGCGACGATGCGCCAGGCCACCGAGATCAGTGCCCGCGCCATCGCCCGGGTGTATCCGTGGCCGGACGGTGCGGTGGTGTGCGACGTGGCCGGTGGCATCGGCACGCTGCTGTCGGTCATCGTGGCCGGGTCGCGCGCCGATCTGCGCGGGATCCTGGTCGACAGTGCGGGAATGATCGCCGAGGCGGAACTCTTTCTCGCCGAGCGAGGTGTTGCCGACCGCATCGACCGTGTCGAGGGCGACATCTTCCGCACCGTGCACGCCACCGCCGACGTTTACCTGCTCAAGGACGTGCTGCACGACTGGGATGACGAGCGCTGCGCGAAGATCCTCACCGCGGTGGCGACGAGCATGCCTCGCGGCAGCAAGCTGGTGATCATCGAGTATCTGCAACCACGAAATCGGCCGAACCCGTTCTCACCGCTTCTCGACCTCCATACGTTGACTCAACGGGACGGCGGACGTCTGCGCTCGTTGGACGAACTGTCCGCTCTGCTCAGCGGCGCAGGCCTGCGACCCACCGGCCGCAGGTTCTCGGTGGTGCCGCACGACCTGATCGAGGCAGAGAAGGTCTGAGCGCGGGTCCGCTGCCGCGCGAATAAACCTCCATGAGGTGTGGGCGATGTCACGCATCTCCGGGCGTGCGGATTGCGCTGGCGCGTACGTCTATTCAGGTGAGCGAACCAAGAAGGCGCGCCACCGATTCCATCACTCTCAGGAGAAGCATCATGACCACCCCCACCGCAGATCGTATTACCAAACGTCGTTCCGGCGACCTCGCCGCCAAGCTCGCATTGATCCTCGCGCTCGTTCTCGTTGTGGCTCTGGCCATCTTCGCGTTGCAGAACACTGTGCACACCACCGTCAGCTTCATCGGATGGGATTTCGAGCTGGCGCAGGGTGTCTGGTTGCTCGGCGCCGCGGCCGTCGGCGCCATCATCGCGCTGGTCGTCAGCGCAGCCCTTCGCGTCCGGCGAGCCATCAGGTAGCCGCGCTCTTGCCACCCTGGGCAGCCAGCTACGGCGGGATCCCCAGCCGTCGCGCTGTGAGACGTAGCGTGGGAGGCTATGGCCCGCGTAGACATGACCGAACGCACCCGGCAAGCACTTTTTCAGGACGCCGGGCGCGTGCTGGGCATGAAGCCCGACGCCCCTGTGTCGGGCTTCCTCAACGGTGCAACGCGGTGATCAGCTGATGTGCGAGCCGTTCGCGCTCACGGTGAACACCCGTCGCAGGCCCGTCGGGATCGATACCGCTGCGCCAGAATTCGGATGGCTGGTGCCGGGCAGGATCGCGCAACGCGCGTACGAAATTGAGGTCGGCACAGAACCGGGCTTCCACCCCGCGCATTCATCGTGGGCATCTGGGCGGGTGGAATCCGAGCGACCGTTCGGCATTGCCTACACGGGACCACGGCCCGCCTCGCGAACCCGGTATCACTGGCGAGTGCGGGCGCATCTCGACGACGAGACCGTCACGGACTGGGCAGCCGACTTCTTCGAAACGGGAATCCTCGACCGGTCGGAGTGGGTGGCCCGGTGGGTCACCCACCCTGACTCCACGGCCAAGGATCCGCGAACGCTGTACTTCCACAAGACAATCAACCTCACAACCCCGATCGTGCGTGCGCGCGCCTACACCTCCGCACTGGGGTGGTACCGGCTTGTCGTGAACACCACCGACGTCACCGGCCATTCGCTCGTCCCCCGGTGGACGCCATTTCATGAGTACACCGAGTACCAGACCTACGACATCACCGAGGCGTTGCAGGCCGGCACGAACCATATCTACATGGTGGTGTCGGAGGGCCGTTACCGCGGGAAGCTCGGCATCTTCTCCGCTGCGGCACGCTACGGCGACCGACTCGCCGCCCTGGCACAGCTCGAAATCGAACTGGCCGACGGTACGACCACGCAGGTGTGCAGCGACACAGGTTGGCGAGTGGGCTACGGACGTGTGATGAGTGCGGACCCGAAAGATGGTGAGCGCGTGGACCTGCGCCTGCCCGATCTGCCGCCCGAGGGTGCCTTCGGAACCGCGGTATCGCTGTTGAACGCTCGCATGTCTCTGATCGCGGAGTCCGTCGACCCGGTGACCGTGATCGGTCATCGGACCGGCGTGCCCAGTCGCACCCCATCAGGACGACAACTGGTCGATTTCGGCCAGAATTTCGCCGGCGTTGCGCGGCTGCGTCTCGCCGGCCCCGCAGGGGCGACGGTCAAACTGCTCTACAGCGAGGTGCTCGACGCCCACGGCGAACTCGACACGAATTACCTGGACGAAAAGCCCGGCAAGGAATGGTTCCAACGCGACGAGGTCATCCTCGGCGACAAGCCGGTCGACTACACGCCCGCGTTCACGATTCACGGATTTCGGTATGTCGCGATCGACGGGCCGGCCGACCCGGTCTCGCCAGATGATGTCCTGGGCATCGTGCTCTCCTCGAGAATCCCGCAGATCGCGGAGTTCCGCGCGTCCGACCCGCGCCTCGAACGCCTCTGGAGCAATGTCCTGTGGTCGCTGCGCTCCAACTTCACCGACACTCCTACCGACTGCCCCACCCGCGAGCGGTCCGGCTGGACCGGAGACATCCAGGTGTTCGGCCCGACCGCGGCGCAGATGGTCGACGCCCGAGCCTTCCTCCGGCGATACCTCCAGAACACCGCCGTCGAGCAGCATCCGGACGGGCGGGTGCCACCGTTCATCCCGTCGGAGGCCTCCCCCGGGGTGTCCAAGAACAAGCTCTCCTTCAGCTCCTCATCCACGGGGTGGGGAGATGTCGCGGTCATGTTGCCGTGGACCCTCTACCAGTACTACGGCGACACCACGGTTCTCGCCGATCACTACGACAGTGCTCGTAAATGGGTGGACCACCTGACCCACCGGGCATCGACCAAGCGCAGCATCCGCCGCCGTCTGCGTCGTGGGGTCGGCGATCTCGAACAATTCATCGTGGACACGGGTTTTCAATGGGGCGAGTGGCTCCGACCCGGTGAGACATTCAGGTCGGAGATCCGCGGTGGCTTCACCGGGAAACGCGCCGCGGTCGCCACGGCCTACCTCGCGCGATCCGCAGAACTGCTCTCGCGCATCGCCGAGGTTCTCCAGCACGGGGACGACGCCGACCGTTACCGCCGGCTGTCGGCGAACGCAACGCGGGCCTGGCAAGCCGCGTTCGTCACCGAAGGCGGCGCTCGGATCGGCGACGACAAGCAGGATGACTACGTCAGAGCCCTGGCATTCGACCTTCTCACCCCGGACCAACGCCCCCGGGCTGCTGGCCGGCTCGTCGAATTGGTCGAGCAGGCAGATTTCCACCTCGGCACCGGATTCCTCAGCACCCCAATGCTGTTGGACACGCTCGTCGACGCAGGACATCAGGACATCGCGTACCGCGTACTCCTACAGACGACGGCGCCGTCGTGGCTCGACCAGGTGGAACGTGGCGCCACCACGACGTGGGAGACCTGGGAGGGCTATACCGTCACCGGCGAGCCGCACGCGTCGCACAACCACTACGCCTTCGGCACGGTCGCCGCGTTCCTGCAGGAGCGCGTGGCAGGGCTCGCGCCGACGGCACCCGGGTACGCACGGTTCCGGGTGGCTCCCGTCATCGGCGGGGGGCTGACGAGCGCGTCCATCACACTTGAGACGCCGTACGGAACAGCCGGCGCGGCATGGGAACTGGGGCCTTCGAGCACCGTCACCCTCACGGTGACCGTGCCGGCCGGAGCACGGGCCGATGTGGAACTGGGCGACGTCCGCCGAGAGCTGTCGGCGGGTACCCACACGATCACGACACATCACCCGACCAGCCAACGCCCAGACGCCCAACCCGGCTAGCGCGAAATCGACATGCTCTGCCGCAACAGCTTTCCTGTCAGGAGCGAGCGCTGATAGGTCACTTGGAGGACATGCCGGGCATCGGGGTGAGGCCCAAGTGTGCGCGGAGCGCCCTCGTGGTGTCATCGATCTCGGTGAGTTGCGCGTCCGTGAACGCATCGATGAAATAGTCCTTGACTGCCTTCGCGTGCGGGCTCAGGCTCGCGCGGAAGGTGCGGGCCCCGTCGTCGGTGAGGACGACTTGCCAACCCCGGGCATCGTCGGTGCACGGCTCTCGCCGAATGAGCCCGCGCTTCTCCATCCGCCCAAGATGGCCTGACAACCGGCTGCGCTCCCACTCGATATGTGCGGCGAGTTCTGAGGAACGGAACGACTTCTCCTCAGACTCGCTGAGCGCGAGCAGCACCTTGTAGTCCCCTTCGGAGAGTCCGGAGTCCGCCTGCAACCTGGCTTGGACTCGTGCGCGCAGGATTTCGACCGTTTGGATGTAGGCCCGCCACACCGCGAACTCTTCGCTGGTGGGGAGCCCCTTGCGCCTGGATGCACCCATCGTTCCCCTTTGATTGACATGTGAATCATTTCTGGAATGATTTACATGTCAATTACACCACTCCCGTCGTCTGCTGAGCAGTGGACGAACGACTCGCGGAGACCCCGGATGCGGCTACCAAGAGGAGCACAATGACGGACGTCGAGAAGATCACATTCGGCATCGACAGCTTTGGCGATCTCCCCCGCGACGATCGGGGCGAGATCGTGTCGCACGCGCAGGCGATCCGGGCCGTCGTCGAGGAGGCGGTGCTGGCCGACGAGATCGGCATCGACGCCATCACCGTCGGCGAGCATCACCGGCCGGATTACGCGATATCGAGTCCCGATACCGTGCTGGCAGGCATCGCCACGGTGACCAAACGCATCCAACTCGGATCTGGTGTCACCGTGCTGTCGTCCGACGACCCCGTGCGGGTGTTCCAGCGCTTCGCGACAGTCGACGCACTCTCGAACGGTCGGGCCGAAGTGATCCTCGGGCGGGGCTCCTTCACCGAGTCGTTCCCACTGTTCGGGTACGACCTCAAGGACTACGAGCTGCTGTTCGAGGAGAAGATCCATCTGTTCCATCGCCTCCTCGACGAAAAGCCGGTCACCTGGGAGGGCACCACTCGCGCGGCCTTGCACGATGCCGACGTGTACCCCAAGACGGAGTCCGGACGCCTCAATACGTGGGTAGGAGTTGGCGGCTCACAGCAGTCGGTGCTCAGAACCGCCCAGTACGGCTTCGGACTCATGCTCGCCATCATCGGGGGGCCACCGGATCGGTTCGTTCCATACATCGACCTGTACCGGAGGGCGATCGAGCAGCTCGGCACGACGGCCCTGCCCGTCGGGATGCACTCGCCCGGCTTCGTCGCGGCGACCGACGAAGAGGCAAAAGAGCTGTTCTACCCCGGCTATCGCGTGATCCGCGACCGCATCGGCGCACAGCGCGGATGGCCGCCGCTGCAGCGCAAGGATTTCGACGCCGAGGTCGCTCGCGGCTCCCTGTACGTCGGCTCGCCCGAGACCGTGGCGACCAGGATCGCGCGGACCATCCGCACCCTCGACGTCGGCCGGTTCGACATGATCTACTCCGCAGCCGGCACGGTCACCTCCTCGGCGCGGCTGCGCGCCGTCGAGCTCTATGGAACCCAGGTCATCCCCCGCGTGCGTGAGTTGCTCGCCGAGTGACCCGCAGTCGTGCGATAACAGCGCGTCCGATCACGTGGGAACGCTGGACTCGTCAGGGCATGGCGCAGGGCCGTTGATCGGGCAATGGATGCGCTCTTCGACGCGCATGCGCTCCCCCGAGCCCGCCACGGCGTGGCGGGACCTGATCCCGATGCCGGCAAGGATGGCCGCGCCGAGTAGTAGGGCCGCGGCGATCACGATGGTGATGCGGAACCCGGCGTTGAAGGCCGTGGGATCGGCGTAGTCGGCGCCGCTGATGCCGGCCAGGCCTGGTATGACAGCCACGGCCAGCAGTCCCCCGGCGCGGGCCACCGCATTGTTGACTCCCGATGCCGCTCCCGCGAGGCGGTCCGGCGCGGAGTCGAGGACGGCGGCCGTCAGTGGTGCCACAACCAGCGCGAGTCCGGCACCGAAGACCAGTGCGGCGGGCAGGACATCGGCAGTCCATGACGCCTGCGGGCCGATGCGCAGCATCAGCAACAATCCCGCCGCCGACAGCAGCGGACCCACGGTCATGGGCAGCCGCGGTCCGATCCGGTTGGCAAGTGCGCCGGCACGGGAGGAGAACACCAGCATGATCGCCGTGACCGGGAGCAGGGCCGCACCGGCCGCCACGGGACTGAATCCGGCTACGGTCTGCAGCTGCAAGACCAGGAACAGGAAGACCACCCCCAATGCCCCGTAGATCAGCAGTGTCATGGCATTCGTCACGCGGAAAGTCTTGTCGCTGAACAGCGATGGCGGTACCAACGGATGCGGGGAGCGTCGCTCCACCACGACGAACGCAGTCAGCGCCAGCACACCGGCGCCGACGGCCACCAGGCCGCTCGCCGTGACACCCGAACTGCCCAGGCTGGTCAGACCGTACGTCAGCGCGCCCAGGCCCAGCGCGGCGAGGACCGTGCCGCTGATGTCGAGGCCTGGCGGTGACTGTGTGTCGCGACTCTCGGGCACCCGCAAGACGGTGACCACGACGACCACCGCGGCCAACGGCAGATTGATGAGAAACACCGCCCGCCAACTCCACTCGACAAGGAAGCCGCCCACGAACGGACCCACCGCGCCGGCCAGCCCACCCAGCCCTGACCACGCGCCGATCGCGGCGGCACGGTCGACGCCCCGAAACGACGCCGAGATCAAGGCCAAGCTGCCCGGGGTGAGCAGCGCGCCGCCCACCCCTTGCAATGCCCTTGCAGCGATCAATGTCTCGATATTCGGCGCCAAGCCGCACGCGGCCGAGGCGACCGCGAACCACACCACGCCGATCAGGAACACTCGCCGGCGGCCGAAGTGGTCGCCGAGTGCACCGCCCAGCAGGATCAGTGCCGCCAGGGTCAGCGTGTAGGCGTTGATGACCCATTGCAGACCACCGAAGCCAGCGCCCAGGTCGGAGCCGATATGCGGCAACGCCACGTTCACCACGGTGCTGTCGATCATCACGATGCCGGACCCGAGCACCGTCGCGAGCAGTACCCACCGGCCGGCGGCCGTCCCCATCCTCAGTCCGCTCGGATCAGCCACGCCGCCCTCCACGCCAACTAGTCGAAGCCACCGTCTGCGCGAACGGTACCCGCCCTGTCCGGGTATCACGCTCCGGCACGAGGAGGAGGCGCGAGGCGCGCTACGTTGACGCCAACAAGACGTGCCGGCGCAAAGCTAAGCCTGGTCCGGCGTCGGACTCGAGTAGTCCCAAGACAACGTTCTCAGGGGTGTCATGCGGATGTAGGCGGTGCCCGCTCTCGGTTGGGTAGGCCATTCGGACTCTGGCACGCCGCGCCCGCGGGCGCCTGCTCTCGCGAGCTCTAATGCTTCGCTTTGTTCGCGAACGATGCGGGCGTGACCTTGGAGTAGCACTCCTCGGATATCTGTCATGCTCGAGCCGTCTTCGAGCATGACACTCACGTTCTGGTTGCTCTCGACGTTGGCAACTTTGCGTGTCCCGTCTCGCACACCCATGATGATGTCGCGACCAAGGCGAAAGTATCCCAGGGGTACCGAGTGCGGGAATCCGTCCTCGTCGATGGTGCTCAGTATTGCCCAGGACGGGCGTCTGTCGAGATACGCCTCAATTTGTTCGTCACTCATTTTTCGTGGCATGACAGAGGGTATCAAGCGCGAAATCGACGCTGGGCGTGGCAGTTCGGCCAAGCCATCACCGTGTCGTTCTTCCGACGATTTGATCAACAGACGAAGGCAACGTCCTACGCGGGGCGATGCTCGGCCAACTCGCGGAAGGCCTGCACCGGCGAGGCGGTGGGGTCCTCGGCGACAATTTGGATGCCGATGTGGTTGGCGCCGGCCCTGAGATGACCGTTGATCTGGGTGTAGATCGTGTCCGGGGAACCGTGAGCGACCAGGGCGTCGATGAGTGCGTCGCTGCCTGATCCATCGACGTCCGCCTCGGTGAATCCGTGCCGCATCAGGTTGTTGGTGTAGTTGCGCAAGCCGAGGTAGGGATTCTGGACGGCGGGACGGCCGATCGTTCGGGCTTGGTCATCGTCCTGGGTCAGTACCACCTTGTGCTCCGGAGCCAGAAAGGCATTGCTGCCCAGAGTTTCTCGGGCATGTCTCGTGTGCGCGGGCACGGTGAGATAGGGGTGCGCCCCCAATGTCTTCTCGCCGGCCAGTTTGAGCGTGTTCGTTCCCAGGGCGCCGATCACGATCGCTTCGGGCGGCACCTTGCCCTCGAGGAGCCCGTCGACGTAGTGGACCATCCGCTCGTAAGGCTTTTCGTAGGCGACTCGTTTTTCAGGATGACCGAGACCGATGCCCAGCAGCAGGCGAGGTCCGTAGCGGTCGACGATCCGGTGGTAGTGGTGAGCGATGCTGCGTGCGTCGTCTTGCCACATATTGATGATTGCGCTCGCGATAATGGCATGTCTCGTCACGGCAATCATCTGCTCCAGTAGGTGCATGTCACCCACGGGGTCTGCACCGATTCCCACCCAGATTGTCTGATAACCCAACTCTTCGAGTTGAGGTGCGTATTCGATACGGGGTGCGTCGCCCAGTGCGGGATTGAGCCACGCTCCGTAAGTGCCGAACTGCTCGTACACGTCAGTTGCCTCCTTCGGATCGGCGCCGCAACGGGCGCTGAAGAAACCGCGGAATGAACTGGCCGAGGACCGCTTTCATTCTGGCGGCGGAGTGGTGGTGAAGATCGGCCAGCAGATCTCTGTGGCGGTGAAGTTGTATGGGTCCGACGGCGTGGCGCCGAGGTAGTGCTCGCGTATCGGCCCCTGGTGGCTGATCAGGTTCTCGTTCACATACCGTCCCAAAGCCCCGTAACTGCGGTCGATGCCGTCGTGGCCGCCGGAATGGGAGAGCACCGCGAACTCGGCCTGAGGTAGGACCTCGGCACGGACGCCCTCTGGGGGGTGCACGGAATGTGGAGCGGGTACGAAGAGTGTCGCCTCTCCCCGAGATTCGAGAAACAGCGCTCGGTCGTACAGGCCACCCGGCACATACCCGAGAGGTGCGCTTCCTGCCGCCGCGACTGCCTCCCGCAGCGTCCCCAGCGCCATCCCGAACCAGCTGTCGATCTCGGAGACGTCGATGGTGGCGCCTACGGACCACACCGCGAACGCCGGCTTGAGATGCAGCTCCACGTGGGCGGGGGTATGCACGGGGGAAAGCAACTCGCGCAGCGCGCCAACGGCGTCACGAGTCTGCTGAAGTTGTTCCTCCATCTGTTCGAGATGGGTGGTGATGATTTCGGTGCGGGCCGCGGCGTCTTCTGTGCTCAGGAGCGCCTTGATGTCGGGAATGGACATGCCCAGAGATCGGAACCGGCGGATGATGTGTGCAGAATCGACCTGGCCGGTGTCGTAGAAGCGGTAGCCGGTATGGGAGTCGATGTGGGCTGGTTCGAGAATACCGATGTCGTGGTAGTGCCGTAGCGCCTTCCTGCTCAAGCTGGTCATCACGGCGAAGTCACCGATCGAGACCTGTGTGCCCATGGCGTCCTCCTATGCGATCCGCGCCCGCGTTATCGGGTGAGGCCATCATGGAGTTTCCCCCTGGGGGAAGGTCAACATTGCGGCGTGAGTCCGACAATTCTTCCGGCCGGGGGTTGACCTTCCCCTTAAGGGAAGCTCCAACGTGGAGTCATGACCACAGAATGGGATGCACTCCCGGACACCATAAAAACGTTCATGACCGCGGTCGATGCCCGTGAGGCGGACCACGCGCTAGCCACACTCACCACCGATGCCGTGGTGACCGACGAAGGCCACGACTACAAGGGACCTGACGAGATCGGGGCGTGGGTGGCCACCGCGGCCGCCGAGTACACCTACACCACCGCATTCACCGGCGCGACAGTGCTCGAACGGCAGACCGGTACGACTGTCGACGTCGGGCAGCACCTGGAGGGCAACTTCCCAGGCGGGGTCGCCGACCTGCACTACCGCTTCACCCTCGACGGCGCGCTGATCAGCCGGGTGGTGATCGAGCCATGAGCAGGAGATGGTTCATCACCGGAGGCACCCCCGGCAACTTCGGGATGGCGTTCGCCGAGGCCGCGCTGGAGACAGGGGACCGCGTGGCGCTCACGTCGCGGCGTCCCGAGGCGCTGGCGACATGGGCGGGGCAGTACGGCGACCGCGTTCTCGTCGTGCCGCTCGAACTCACCGACGCAGCCCAGGTGCAACGTGCGGTGGGAGCCGCCGAGGAGCACTTCGGTGGTATCGACGTGCTGGTCAACAACGCCGGCCGCGGTTGGTACGGATCGATCGAGGGGATGGACGAGTCCTCGATGCGAGCGATGTTCGAGCTGAACTTCTTCGCGGTGCTGTCGGTGACCCGTGCGGTGCTGCCGGGGATGCGTGCCCGCGGGAACGGGTGGATCATCAACGTGTCGTCGGTGGCCGGGCTGGTCTCAGCGCCCGGATTCGGCTACTACAGCGCGACGAAGTACGCCATCGAAGCCGTCACCGATGCGCTACGCGACGAGGTCGCCGCACAAGGGATCTCCGTGCTGGCGGTCGAACCGGGAGCGTTCCGCACCAACGCCTACGCCGGATTCGCGAACGAGCCTGTTGCTGAGTCGATTCCGCAATACCACGACATGCTGGAGCAGGTCCGCGCCGCCTTCGTCGAGATGGACGGGACGCAACCCGGCGATCCGCACCGCGGAGCCCGGGCGGTGATCGAGGCGATGGCCCAGGACCCCCCGCCCCGACGGTTGATCCTCGGCAACGGCGGTTACGACGCCGTGATCGAGGCGCTGGAGCAGAACCTTGCCGACATCCGGACGAACGAGACGCTCACTCGCAGCGCGGATTTCCCCGCCTAATTGGATGTCTCCAGGGCGCAGTTGTCGAGGTGCAGCGAGGGTTCACTAGACACGCCTGTCTACTTCGACAGGACCCGCGCGTGGCGCAACGACAGACGCCGCCTTGGTCGTCACGCCTCGTTGGTTTTAGTTGGCGCAACCAAGCTTGGGCACAGAGGCGATCGGTGTCCACTGTTGATCGCGCACACGAGCGATGTCGGCGGGCGGGTAACTAGGTGTTTCCCTAGGAAGGTCGTGAGCTCACCTGGCATCGCGTGTCAACTCAAGTGAACTGGTGGGCAATGCAATTCGAACGAAGCGGCCAAGGGTTTGTTCCAGAGTGACGGCGTGCGCCAGGCCGCGTCGTTGATACCAACTAGCCGGCGAGGAAGTTCGCCAACGCAATCGGACTGCGACCGATCAGCGTGTCGGTGTCACCCAGGGGCGTTTCCAGCAGGCCGGCCCGGATGCTTGCGCCGAATCCCACCAGCACTCCGATGACCTCGCGGGGTAGGCCCGCGGCCAGCAGTCCTTCGGCGTACTGATCGTCGTTCACCGCAACGACGTCTACCGGTCGGCCATAACGAGCCGTGAGCGCGGCGGCGACGGCGGCATCGTCGACAAGCTGCGCCCCCGCGATGTCGTAGACGACGTTGTCGTGTCCGTCGCCGGTGAGGACCGCGGCCGCGGCGGCTGCACAATCGTCACGTGTGATCGGCGCGTGCCGTCCGTCGCCGTTGTTGGTGATCAGGCTGCCGGTCGCGGCGGCCTGCGTCCACCCCGCCCCGATCGCATCGAGGTAGAGCGCGTTGCGCAGGATCGTCCAAGCCGGCCCCGCCTGCCGGAGCGCCTTCTCCGTGGCAATGTGATCGTCTGACAGTGGCCGCAGCTGTTCGGGAAAGATGCCGTCGGCGTTGGGCATCGAGGTGTACACGATCCGGCCGACGCCGGCCGCGGCGGCGGCGGTGATCGCCGCCTCGTGCTGCGCGCGCCTGCGGCCGACCGCGTCGGTCGAGATCAGCAACAATACGTCGACACCGTCGAAGCCGGCGGTGAGCGATTCGGGCTGATCGAAGTCGGCGTGCCGGGTGCTGACCCCGGCATCGGTGAATTCGGTCAGCGACTCCGGCGAGCGACTGTAGAGCACCACGTCGTCGGCGGGGTGTGCGGCCAGTAGGTACTGCGCCGTGCGACCGCCGAGCGAGCCCGCCGCACCTGTAATTCCGATGGTGGTCATTGAATCTCCTCTACCCGACGTGCCGTCCAGTTACTGTTGGTTACTGAGGACATCGTCGGGAACTGGGAGAAGCGATGCAAGAAGGCACTGTGGTGTCCGATAGGCACACGGCGGTAACCGCGCCGGTACCGCCGCTGGCCGAGTGGTTGTCGGTGTCGACGGACACAGTGCTGGGCGCGTGTCCGGTGCGTGACGTGCTCGACCGGATAGGCGACAAGTGGTCGGTGCTGGTGATCACTCTGCTGGGTGCCGGGCCGATGCGATTCATGGAGTTGAAGCGCTCGATCGGCCTGGTCTCGCAGAGGATGCTCACCAGGACGCTGCGAGCTCTGGAACGCGATGGCTTGATCACCCGCACGGTGCACCCCGTCGTACCGCCGCGAGTCGACTACGAACTCACCGATCTCGGACGCAGCCTGCAGGGCGTGCTCGCGCAACTCACCGAGTGGGCGTTCGCCCACAACGATGAAGTCGCCATGGCCCGCGCGACCTATCAAGACGTGGACGACTGACCCGCCCGCGCCCGGCGAGTCCAGCGTGTGGCCGCTGATGGCATGAAAAGCAGTTCACCGCCATCGTGTGCCGCCATGGGCGATCAACTGGCAGCGGCGCTGAGCTCGTCGATCTGTTCCGGTGTCAACTGCACGTCGGCGGCAGCCACATTCTCTTCCAGATGCGTGCGGCGTGACGTGCCGGGGATGGGGAGCATCACCGGCGAGAGATGCAACAACCAGGCGATCGCCACCTGGCCCACCGTGCACTGGTGCGCGCGCGCGACGTCTGCGAGCGCTTGGTGGGCCGCGGCGAGCCCGCCCTGTGCCACCGGCGCCCATGGAATGAACGCGAGCCCGTCGCGTTCGCAGACCGCCAGCATGTCGTTGGAGCTCCGGTCGATGACGTTGAACCGACTTTGCACGCTGACGATATCGGCGATCTGCCGCGCCTCGTCGAGCTGTTCCACGGTGCATTGCGACATGCCGATCTCGCGGATCTTGCCTTCATCCTGAAGCGCCTTGAGCTCACCGATCTGATCTGCCAGGGGCACTTTGGGATCCACCCGGTGCAACTGCAAGAGATCGATCTGATCGACCCCCAATCGGCGCATGCTCATCAGCACTTGCTGCCGCAGATACTCGGGGCGTCCGACCGGTGGCCATGCCGCCGGGCCGAGGCGTTGTGGTCCGGAGTCGGTGTCGATTACATCGGGTCCGTTCCGGGTCAAGCCCGCCTTCGTGGCGATGACGACGTCGTCGGGATACGGATGCAGCGCCTCGTACAGGATCTGTTCGGCGACATGCGGGCCGTAGGAGTCTGCGGTGTCGATGAACTGCACGCCGAGGTCGACCCCCCGCCGGGCCACGGCAATGCACTCATCCCGGTCCTCGGGCTCCCCCCAGATCCCGCGGCCGGTGAATCTCATCGAACCGAAACCCAAGCGTGACACAGTCTTACCGCCGATACTGATCGTCTGCGGGTTCACCTTCGCCATTGCGATTACCTCCACTTCTCTGCGTTTCCCTTGATTCTCGTGGGCCCTTCTGCGGCCGGGCCGGCCCAGCACCTCCGCGACCACGTCAGGTGCGAGCGGCCGTGTCGAATTCACAGAGCATCCTGGTGAAGTACGCCGGCTGCTCCTCGGCCACCCAGTGGCCGCAGTCCGGGACGAGGTGTTCCGTCACCGATTCGGCGACCTCTTCGCACATCGCCCGGAAGTGGCCGGCGAGCGGCCCGGAACCACCTCCCGACGCCAGCACCGGAATACTGAGCTTGCCGTGCTGTTGCAGCACGGCGCGATTGTCGTCGGCGTCGCGGTCGAGCTCGCGGTACACCTCGCACATCGCGCGGATGGCTCCCGGGGCTTCGAATGCGCGGGCGTAAACGTCGAGGTCGTCATTGGAGATCGCGTCCGGTTGGTAGGTCAGTTCGTCGAAGAACCGGTTGATGTACCACCGTTCACGTCCATGCGTGAGGTACACCGCGATGTCGGGGTTGGCATGAAAGCTGAACTGCCACCCAGACTTCTGAGCCACGCGCCATTCGTAGTAGGCAGTGCCCGGCAGCGGAGCTTCCATGAAGGTCGCGCTGACGACCTCTTCGCGGTACCGCAGCGCGAAACTCAGAGCCAGTGTCGACCCGAGGTCATGGCCGACGAGCGAGATGGGCTCCGCCACGCTCAGGGTCTCGCGCACCAGGCTGTGAATGTCGCCGGCCATCGTCCACTTGTCGTACCCGTCACGAGGTTTGTCGGACGCGCCGGCGCCGCGATAGTCGGGCATGATCACCCGATAGCCGGCGGCGGCCAGCGGCATCATGACCTTGCGCCACTCGTAACGCGTTTGGGGGGCGCCGTGCAGAAGCACGACAGTCTTGGTGGGTTCTGGGGGCGTGACGACCGTGTAGCCGATGCGAACCTTCTCATCCGGGTCTACCCAGGCTCGACCGTGGTGGACATCGAGATCGCGCGCTGCGGTCATGTCGGTTCCTGCGCATCGCGGACCCGCGTCAGCGCGGCGGAGGAACTGGCGATGGCTCCGTAGCCGATGTCGGCCGGCATGATGACCGCGCCGCGGGCCGCGACGGTTCGATAGATCTGCTGGGCATCGCCGGGGATGTCCTGTCTGCTCATGGTTCCGCTCGTCGGACGCTGGGTTCGGCTTTCACAGTGGACAGGGGCCGTCGGATGGCGCAAGGTTGGTTGCGCACGGTGAAACTTCTCTTACGCGACGACCGGGGTGAGATGACTGGCTCTCGACAGGCAGAAGAGCGCGCCCAGCCAGACCTCCTGCAGCGGCCGCTTCGGGTACTCGAAGCGCTGGCCGGAATGCAGCAGCCGGCAAGCCTTCTCGCGGTTGCCTCGGCGGTCGGCCTGTCGAAGGCGAGTGCGTACCGAGTGCTGCGAAGTCTGCAGGACGAGGGCTACGTCGACCATGCTGGTCGTCGCGGCTACCGCATCGGCAGCCGATCCATCGCGCTCGCCTCGCTGGTCGGCCCACGCCCGGCACTGCTGCAGCGCGCACGACCGGTGCTGACCAAACTGGCCGTCGCCGCTCAGGCGACCGCGACCTTGCACCTTCGCAGCGGCGAGCATCGCGTACTCGTGCTCGGCGTCGAGCAGAACTCCGAGCCGCTACGGCACCGCGTCCACGTCGGTCAACGGGCACCGCTCACGTTCGGTTGTAGCGGCCGCGCCATCTTGGCCCACCTCCCGGCTCGAGATGCCGCCAAGGTGGTCACCGGCCACGCCCGCTGCGGGACACGCGCAGCGCTGACGCGCGAACTCGAGGCGATTCGTGTCGACGGCTACGCGCTCTCGTTCAGTGAAAATCAATCCCGGCTCAACGGGATTGGTGCCGCCCTGCTCGATCCCGACGACGGCTACCCGCTGGGGTCGATCGCTGTCGCAGGTCCCGACGACAGATTCACCGACAATGCGCTGCGTCGCCTCGCCGCGCCACTGATGTCCGCATGTAACGGCCTCGCACCACATTTGGCGACGCTGCTCGGACCCAACTCCTCAGCCCGTCTCGATGCCCTCGACATCACAATCCAGGACTTCATGGAGTCTGCCGCCGACTGATGGTTGGTTGCGCACGGTGGAACTTGGCTGGCGTGCTGCTTGCGCCGCAGCTCACAGTGAAACCGGTCCACCGCGACCAACGCACGTCCATACCGCAATTCCTGAAGGACAGATCATGTCGAATCATGTGCTCAACGGCCAGCCGACGGACCTCGGCCGCTGGCTGACGTCATATTACGTTGCACGCGGCGTCTTTTCGGTGATATGGGTTACCGCAATACTGGTCATCGCGCCGACGTCGACGGTTCTGGCTGGTGCGCTGCTGCTGATCTACCCGGCATGGGATGCGGCAGCCAACGCCGTCGACGCATGGCATCACGGCGGCCCGCGCGCCAACCCCACACAGACGGTCAACGTCGCCGTCAGCAGCCTCACCACCGTCGCGGTGGCCATCGGACTTGCTCACAGCATGAACGTGGTACTGGGCGTCTTCGGGGTCTGGGCGGCGCTGTCGGGACTTCTACAACTGGCGACCGCCCTACGCCGCTGGAAAGGTGTTGGCGCGCAATGGGTGCTGGTCGTCAGCGGCGTTCAGTCCGCGGCCGCCGGTGTGTTGTTCCTCCGCGAAGCTGGTGCCCCGGCGAGCGCGAGCGCTACCGCGATCGCACCGTACGCCGCATTCGGCGCGTTCTACTTTCTGGTGTCGGCAACCTGGCTGTTCGTGTCGGCGCGACGCCGGATGGCACAGCCACAGGGCACCCGATGAATGTGCCTCACGTTTCGTGTCCACACCCGAGCGGCTGCCAGGCTGGTAACCGTGTCCGGTGGGACGAGTCTCAGGAGCCACAGGTTGCTCTCCCCGGCGATCTGGTCGACTAGATCGAATGACGTTTGGCGAAGTCCCACGCGATGGTGCTGGCGTCAGGTCCGGCATGGTCGGTGAATCGACCCTCGCCGGCCGGACCGGGCCAAGCATGACCCAAGCCCTCGACGAGATACGACTCGATGAACGAAAACCCCTCTGCAGTAGTGCGAATGGTTCGCGTGTATGCGAGCGTGCCCGATGTCGATGGCACCACGTGTGTTGTCTCGATCATGCGCAGGCTGTGGTTGAGTAGGCCGTCGTCAATCAAGTCGTTGACAGCAGTCCAGTGCGCGACGAGACGGCTCCCGACCATCGGCGGTACCACCTCATCATCGTCACCCTGAATGACGAGCAACGGCAGATGCCGGGCACGGTCGCCCATTTGAGCCCACGCCTGACGCGCGGTGTACTCCGGCGGTGTGGATCCCGGATCGTCGGGCAGCACCTGATTCAGACCGTATTCGCCGCCGGCGACCGATGTAACGGACGCGAACACGTCGGGGTAAGTTACCGCGAGTATGACGGCTGTGCCCGCCCCCGACGATGCACCGACGACGTGGACGCGGCGAGGGTCGGCTCCGTACCCATCGATGACCTGTCGGACAACACCGGCGAGCAGGGCGGGCTCTCCGCTGCCACGGTGTTGTTCCCGTGGGTCTGTCGAGTCCCAACAGTTGATTGCGCTGCGGAACAGTCGCTGTGTCGGATAGACAACGATGAAGCCCTCGCGGTCAGCCAAGCGGTTCAATTGCGTCGTGGCCTTCATCGAGTTCCAACCGAATCCGGTCATGCCGCAGCCATGTATTGCCATGATCATCGGAAGCTTGGTCGTCCCGTTGTGATGAGGCGGGAGATGAACCTGGTAACGCTGGTGATTGCCGTCGTCGTGGAACACGTGATTACGGTCGCCGGCACGCATCGACCATGGCACGCCGAACTGAAATACGGCGGTCGCCGCCACCATCGTCATCGCCAGTGCCATCACGATGGCTAAGAGAGTTCGCCGGTGCTGACCCCTTCGGGGTGGCGCAACGCGACTTGCCGTGCGGAACCGCGTGGGGTTGCGAACGCAGTGCGGGGCTTCCAACATCTCTCCATCGGTATGGGTTCGTCGTGATACGCCACCGCGGCAGCCGAACTGACGGCCACCGCGCCCTTTAGCTCCGTGGCGACGGCGTACCGACCTGGGAGGCCCAAGCTGACCTTTCCCTTCGCTGACCACCCAAGCCTGCGATGGGACGAGTGAGCCGCTGTGGCACAACGGGAACCGAGTCACCGGCGCGGGTTACCGCGGAAGTTCTGTGTCGGGTCCATGCCACCGCTGAGGGCGTGTTCATCATGTGGTCACAGGTCGTCGGCGTGCGCGGCCGTCCGCGTCGTCGATTCGCAGATTTGGGACCAGTAACATCGCCAGGCCGGCGAGAGCCACGTCGACGGCGGCGTCGAGCCTGGCCTGCGGGACTCCTGCGGCGGCCTGGACCGCAAGGCCCTGTCCGATGGTCACCGCGAATCCCGCCAGCGCCTCAGTGTCGCTGTACGGCGCATCGTCAGCCGCCGCAAGGGCTTTGGCGATGGCTTCTTGGATCCCGTGGCGATACTCGGCGAGCAGCTGCGGTATGCGCGCGTTGCTCGGCCCGCAGGAAATGCCGCCCTGAATCGACAGACACCCCAGCGAATTCCCGGCACGCACAGCCGTGGCGGTGTCACGCAAATACGACTCGAGGATGTCGTAGGCGCGGGGTTTCGACAGCACCTGACGCAGATGTTCGTGGTAGCGCTGGCCGTAACGCTCCAGGGCATGGACGAAGAGCTCCTGTTTACTGCCGAACACGGCATACATGCTCGGCTTGTTGATGCCCATCGCCTCGGTGAGTTCGGCCAGAGACGCGCCTTCGTAACCGAGACGCCAGAAGACGTCGATGGCCCCATCGAGCGCCCGGCCCTCGTCGAACGAGCGTGGTCGGCCTCCCGCGTGCCGTTGCTCTGCGCTCATGCGGATCAGTCTATCCCCGCACGTCGGCCCCTTCTACCGAACGGTACAAAACTGGTATGGTCGCACTGCAACCGATTGGTACAAAACTGGAGGACTTCATGTCGGACCTGACCGGAAAGAACGCACTCGTCACCGGAGCCACATCCGGGATTGGCCTCGCCGCAGCACACGCGCTGGCGAAGCAAGGCGCCTACGTGTTCCTGGTCGGACGTCGCCAGGACGCCCTCGACGACGCCGTTTCCAGCATCGGCGCAGCTCAGGCCCAGGCCATTCGGGCCGACGTGACCGAGCAGGCCGATCTCGACCGTGTCGCGGCCGCCATCGAAGCCACCGGACGCCGGCTTGACATCGTCTTCGCCAACGCGGGAATCAACGAGTTCGCAACGTTGGGCGGTCTCACATGGGAGCACCACAGAAAGATCTTCGACACCAACGTCGGCGGGGTGATTTTCGCGGTGCAGGCCGCCCTTCCGCTGCTGCGCGAGGGCGCATCGATCATCCTGTGCGGCTCCAACGGCGACGTCAAGGCGGCTCCCGGCGCGAGCGTGTACGCCGCGTCCAAGGCCGCGATCCGGTCCCTGGCGCGCAGCTGGGCCGCCGAACTCGTCGACCGCAAGATCCGCGTCAACGTCGTCGCTCCGGGTCTCACTGAGACACCGGGCCTGGCCGACCTCTTCACCGGGGCCGACGCCGCACTGGCCGATTTGACCGCCACCGTGCCCATGAAACGCCGGGCGCGCGCCGAGGAGATCGGCAATGTAATCACCTTCCTGGCCTCCGACGGAAGTTCCTTCATGACGGGCTCCGAGGTCTACGCCGACGGTGGCGTCAGTCAGTTCTGACACGTTGAGTGCCGAAAGGAGTCCCAGACAGGTGACCGACACCGCGCATCCGTCCGCAGGTTCAAACCCGCCCACTCTGGCCGAGGACCTACTTCTCCTACTGTTCCAGCCGGAGTCAGGAACCATCGCCGGGGAGACCACCCTGTATTACGTACTCGGCGCAGCGGTGCTCGCCGAGATGGCACTCCGCGATGACATCGCGGCCACGACGGAACGCATTGGCACCGTGACCGTGGCTGCGGTAGAACGGGACCGACCGTCAGACGAACTGTTCCACTCGGCCTGGGAGTACGTATCCGAACGACCGCGCGCAGTTCAGTCGATCCTCGCCGCGGTCGGCCCGACGCTGCGGCGACCCGTGCTGGAGCGTCTGATCGCTCGCGGCGATGTCCGCGAGGAGAAGCGCAAGAAACTGGGCCTGTTCACGATCACCACGCTGATCGACGGCGGAACCAAGCGACGCGCCGACCTCATGAAGAATGTCCGTGCGGTACTCGTCGAAGGCGCCACGCCCACACCGCGTGTCGCCGCGCTTGTCGCCCTGCTCTGGGGAAGTGGCGCACTGCCGCAATTTCATCCGGAGATTCCCTGGAACTCCGCTGTCATCGCCCGCGCGGAGGAACTCGGACGCGGCAACTTCGGCGCAGCGGGGGCCAATGAGGCAGTGACACGCACGATGACCGCGATCGTCATCAACAGCGTCATCGTCGCGACCACGGCGTCCGGGCCGCAATGACACAACTCCGGCCACGCCCTCGCACCGCTCTGTTGAGAAAGGAGTTTCCACTCCGATGACTGCCGACCCCTTGACGGTGTTGACCGAGTTCCTCGCCGACGCCTTCGATCCCGACAAGATCACGGAGGTCACCGAGCGCTTGGTGGCCGACGACGCCACATATGTCTCACTGACCTTCGATCCCGACCCGGGCCTGCACGAGATCATGCCGTGGGCCGGCACCAACCACGGGAAGTCGGCCTTCGTCGACAACTTTCGCGGTGTCAGCACGCAGTGGCGGCTCGAAGACTTCACGCCGCTGGACACCCTGGTCGACGGTGACAAGGTGGCGCTCTTCGGACGCTTCACTCTGCGATCGGTGACACTCGACAAGGCGGTGACCTCACCCTGCGCTGTGCTGGCAAAGGTCAGCGACGGCAAGATCCGGTACTTCCAGTACATGGAGGACACATTCGCGACGGCACTCACGTTCCGCAGTTCCGGCACCTGGACCATCGACGCCGTGCCAGGCGCCGATACCTTCGAGGTGTAAAGGTGACGCGCCACGCCCCTGGTTGGGCGAGATCTTAGGAGTATGGATGCCGGGAATCGCCGATAAGGCCGTCCGCCACTGGCTTGTCACTGGCGGGTCAGGTGGTCTGGGCCGCCGTCTCGTCGAACACGCGTTACGGCAGGGAGATCGGGTCACCGCGACCGTGCGTCGCGCCGGCGCGCTGAGCGACCTGGCCGAGGAGTACGGCGGTCGCCTCAACGAGCGGGTTCTCGATCTCACCCGGCTCGACGACGTCGACGATGTGATCCACCGGCTGATTGCCACGGATCCGGTGGACGTGGCCGTCAACAACGCTGGTTTTGCCGTGGTCGGCGCTGCGGAGGAGATGAGCGTGGAGCAGATCCGTGGGCAGCTGGACGTCATGCTGATGGCGCCGCTGCTCATCACGCGCGCCCTTCTGGCGCCGATGCGCGAGCAAGGTGGCGGCCGAATCATTCAGATCTCCAGCATGGGGGGTCAGGTCGCCATCCCCACGCACAGCTCCTACCACGCCGCGAAGTGGGGTCTGGAGGGGTTCACCGAGAGCGTCAATCAGGAGGTGTCCGGATTCGACGTTCACTTGACGTTGGTCGAACCTGGCGGTACACGAACGGGTTTCAAAGACAATCTGACATTCGCTTCGGAGTTGGGTGTTTATCACGGCACTCCGGTGGATCAGGTCAGACGCCAGCTTCAGGACGCCGACGCGAACGCCATGACCGGCGACCCGGTCAAGATTGCCGCCGTGGTCTTTCAGACCACCCGTCAGACCCACCCGCCGCTGCGTCTGACCCTTGGCGATGATTCTTACGACGCCATACACGCGGCACTGACTGGCCGTTTGGCCGCCTTGGCGAATCAGCGCGCGGTGGCTGAGTCGATCAGCTTCGGCCGCTGAGCTTTTCGTCGGCCAGGCCGGGATACCGGGCGGCCACTCTCACGTGAATGTCCCACTGGACATCAGGTGGACATGTGGAATGAGACTTGGACATCAAGGTTGAGAAGCCACAGCTACCGGGATCGACTATCGCGCCATGTTGGTAAACCGCGACAGGTGCAGCTGGTGCGCCACAGTGATATTCGCGGTGGGGCCGTTACGGTGCTTGCCTAGGATGATGTCTGCCTCGCCACCGCGCGGGTCCTCACGGTCGAAGGCATCGGGGCGGTGCAGCAGCATGACCATGTCCGCATCCTGCTCGAGCGAGCCCGACTCGCGAAGGTCAGAAACCTGCGGGCGCTTGTCCGTTCGCTGCTCGGGACCACGGTTCAGCTGGCTGATCGCGACCACCGGAACATGTAGCTCCTTGGCCATCAGCTTGAGGCTTCGGGAGAAGTCCGAGACTTCCTGCTGGCGCGAATCGTATTTCTTTCCGGAGCTCATCAGCTGCAGGTAGTCGACGACGATCAGCTGTAGATCGGCCTTCTTCTTCAGGCGTCTCGCCTTGGCACGGATTTCCATCATGGTCAGGTTCGGTGAGTCATCGATATAGAGCGGCGCCTCGCTGATCTCACTCATCCGCCGCGCGAGCCGTGTCCAGTCGTCATCGTTCATGCGGCCGGACCGCATATCGCCGAGCTTGATGTTGGCCTCCGCCGATAGCAGGCGCATCACGATCTCGGATTTGCTCATTTCCAGCGAGAAGATGACGCTGGCCTGCCGGTGTTTGATGGAGCAGGACCGCATGAAGTCCAAGCCCAGTGTGGAGTTGTGGGTCGGCACCATCGAGCGGCTCGCCAGATACATGTGGCTGTCGTTGTCCACCTCGACACACCGGACAGGAACCGATGCCACCGGGCGCACGTCGACGATGAACCGCGATCCGCGCCGGGCGGAGCCGCTGTTGGCGCGGCGTTCCTTGTGCAGCAGCGACTTCCGCTCCAAACCGAACACGATGTCGTCGGTCGAGAACGTCAGCGTGTAGGCCGTCGAGGATGCTTCGGTGTGACCGCGCACCCGCTTGGTCGACATCTGGCAGCGGTAGCCGAGGCTCACGATCAGCTCTTCGACATCCGTCACCAACCTGCGGTCGGTGACACTGAACTGCACCGAACCGCCGTGCGTCACAGTGCCATCGGTGTCGAGTAGGCCGGCGAGCAAAGCACGTCGCTGCGCCTCCGAGGCACGCAGATACCGCATCGGGATGTGCTTGTTACGCAATACCCCGATCGTGCGCAGCCGAGCCTGCAGCGTCCCGACAGTGTTCCGGCAGTTCTGGCACAGCACGAGACCGCAGGACGGCCCACCGCACCGCGAGCAACTCGGGGCGGGTACCGGTGCCGTGGACCGTGCCCGTCCACCGCACGACCGGCCGCAGGTCCGGACCTCGCTGGTTCTCGGCACGAACATCTCGCCGCACACCACGCAGGCCTTAGCTGAAGTCCCGGGTGACGCAGGCAGTATCAGTTGATAGCGCCGGTCTGCCGATGCCGACGGACGAGCGATAATGCCCTCCGCTTCGATCCGCATGATGATCTCTGGATCAGCGGAGGTGATCTGCGCCGCCGCACTGGTGCCGTCCCCCAGCCATGCGCCCAGCGTGTAGGGCGGCACCAGCAGATCCGCTTCCGGTGTCGCCAGCGGTTTGGCGTTGACCACCGAATGATTCAGGCGCCGATCGGACGTCGAGCAGCGCAGCGTCTGCGCGAGTTCCTGCGTCGTTCGGATCGAGGCGAACGTCCGCTGATTCTTGTAACCGTTGTAGCCGATCGCGGCGGCCTGCGCAGACTTGCGCGACGCGCGGGTTTCGGTGAGCCACTGATGCTGTTCGTCCGCAACGATCACCGTGCCGTCCGAGAACTCGACCTCGTAGCACGGACGTTCCACCATGACGTCGGTCGCGGCGACCACGCGGGTGGGCAGGCCGTCATCACCGACGAGCTCATCTCCCACCGAGACATCACCCATGGTGGTCCAGCCGGTCGGCGTCGGCAGCGGGGTGTCCAGCGCCAGCGCCTTACCCACGCCAGGTCGGGCCGCGATGATGATCATCTGCCCGCCGTGCAGACCGTTGGTGATCTCATCGAGATCGACGAATCCGGTCGGGATACCGCGCGAAATACCCCCCGAGGACGCGATGGCGTCGATCTCGTCCATCGTGGGCTGCAGCAGGTCTTCGAGGGCGACGAAGTCTTCGGACTGCCGCCGGTCGGCGACGTCGTAGATCTCGGACTGGGCGCGGTCCACGATGTCGTGCACGTCGGCCCCGTCGGCGCCGGCGTAGCCGTACTGCACGACGCGCGTACCGGCCTCCACCAGACGACGCAGCAGCGCCTTCTCGGCCACGATGGTGGCGTAATAGCCGGCGTTGGCCGCGGTCGGCACGGTGGAGATCAGGGTGTGCAGATAGGGGGCACCGCCGACCCGGCGCAGCAGTCCGCGCCGGTCGAGATCGGAGGCCACGGTGACGGCGTCGGCCGGCTCACCGCGGTCGTAGAGGTCCAGAATTGTCTCGGCGACGTCCTGATGCGCGGGGCGGTAGAAATCGCCGGGCCGCATCTTCTCCAGCACGTCGGCGATGGCGTCCTTGGACAGCAGCATGCCGCCAAGCACGGCCTGCTCGGCCGCCATGTCCTGGGGAGGCTGCCGCCCGATGTCCTCGCGAGGCGGCTCGTCGATCCCCGGGTCACCACCACGACTGAAGTCGTCTACGACGGCCACGAAGCGTCCCACCTACCCCTCTAACGCTCATCGCACATACATTCGATTGTAGCTGCGCGCGACAGTATCGAATACCCCCGACAAGTCGCGCGGAGGTAGTCGCGACGGCAAACGTAAGGCTTTGCTGAGGTGCGTGCAACCGGACCCTGTTAGTGAACCTGTGGATGGCGTGTGCACAGCTTCGGTCAGCGGTGTTGACGGGTTGTGGACAACCTGTGCACAAATTTCCGATTTCAGCGATCCAGTGCAGGTGGAGCGCGATTTTGCGTTATGTGACGCTGTGGACACTAACTGCCACGGCGTGTCGGGTCCGGTTGCACTTTCGGGCGTGTTGGATTGCGCCCAGAAGCCGAACAGGTTAACAGCCGGTTTATGTTGCTGGGTGTGAATTGCGGCAACTAGTTCGCTGGAGCGCCGCCCACAAACACAGCAACGCCCGGGTGGGAAGCGATGAGCTTCCCACCCGGGCGTTTGAGGACTGCTTTTACTCCGCAGTGACGTCCAGCGAGACCGCGGCGGTGACGCCGGGGTGCAGCTTGACACCGATCTGGTAGGTGCCGGTGGCCTTGATGTGGGCCTTGGGCAGTTCGACGGTGCGCTTGTCCAGGTTCGGACCGCCCGCCTTCTTGATGGCACCGACGACCGAGGCCGGGGTGACCGAACCGAACAGCTTGCTGCCACCGGATGCGGCGCGCACCGGCAGCGTGACGGCGCCCAGCGACTCCAGGGCGTTCTTCAGTTCGTTGGCGTGCTCGACGCCACGAACTTCCTTGATCTCGCGGGCACGACGGATCTCTTCGGCCTGGCGCTCGGCGCCACGGCTGGCAGCGATGGCCAGACCGCGGGGCAGCAGGTAGTTACGGCCGTAACCGTCCTTCACCTCGACAGAATCGCCGGCGATACCCAGGTGTTCCACCTCAGCGGTGAGAATCAGCTTCATGGTGTGTCTCTCCCCTACCGCGTCGACGAACCGAACGGCAGCAGAGCCACCTCGCGGGCATTCTTCACTGCGACGGCAACGTCGCGCTGATGCTGGACGCAGTTGCCGGTCACCCGGCGGGCGCGAATCTTGCCGCGCTCGCTGATGTAGGTGCGAAGCAACCCGGTGTCCTTGTAATCGATGATCTGGTTCTTGCCCTTCTTCGAGCAGAACACGCACTTGCGGGTCTTGACCGGCTTTTCCGGTGCCGGCCGCCGCTTGTTGGTCTTGGCCATGGGTCAATCTCTTTCTTGAAAACTGCTGAAAATACTTGTCAGAAGGGCGGTTCGTCGTCGCTGCCGCTGTAAGAACCGGCCGCCGGGGCACTGCCCCACGGATCGTCCTTGGGCTGCTGTTCGGAACCGCCGCCGCGTGGCGCACCACCGCCGCTGTTTCCACCGCCACCGCCGCCGAACCCACCGCCGCCGCCACCACCGCGGCTGGCCTTGTTGACCTTGGCCGTGGCGTAACGCAGCGAGGGGCCGATCTCGTCGACCTCGAGTTCGACAACAGTGCGCTTCTCACCCTCACGGGTTTCGAAGGACCGCTGCTTGAGCCGACCGGACACGATCACCCGCGAACCGCGGGTGAGGCTCTCGGCCACGTTCTCGGCCGCCTCACGCCAGATGTTGCAGCGGAGGAACAGCGCTTCGCCGTCCTTCCACTCATTGGTCTGACGGTCGAACGTCCGCGGCGTGGAAGCCACGGTGAAGTTCGCGACCGCGGCACCGGACGGCGTGAAACGCAGTTCCGGGTCAGCGGTCAGGTTTCCGATAACAGTGATGACGGTGTCACCAGCCACGAGATCCTCCTGGGCGTGTAGTCAAAGCGGCGTATGCGTACAAGTGCAGTCGCAGGCGAGCCTACGGACTTGCACCGACGTACACAGTGGTGTCGCGTCGACTCAGTGCTTGTCGGTCCGCATCACCTTGGTGCGCAGCACCGACTCGTTCAGGTTGAGCTGGCGGTCCAGCTCGGAGACGGTCGCGGGCTCAGCCTTCAGATCGACGACGGCGTAGATGCCCTCGGCGTGCTTGGCGATTTCGTAGGCCAGCCGGCGGCGGCCCCAGATATCAACCTTGTCGACACTGCCACCGTCCTTGCGGATGACGTTCAGGAACGTCTCCAGCGAGGGAGCTACGGTGCGCTCGTCAAGAGTGGGGTCAAGGATGACCATGACTTCGTATGGACGCATAAGGAACCCATCACCTCCTATGGTCGTTGCGGCCACGGCGTGTCCGTGGCAGGAGGGTCGCCTGCGTCGGCAACCGGCCCAGACTACTGGAACGGGTGCTGATCTGCGAAATCGTCCCGGCGATCGGATACGAGTGTGGGCACGTGTTCGAGATCCTCGGCCGAATTCGCACGTACGGCAACACTGGGCCGCAGCCACGTCGGCAGCCAGCGCGGCGGGTTGTCCGGCGCGCCATCGAACACGCCACCGGACGGATCGTCGACGGCGCCGCGATGACGGACCAGGTCCAGCTCCGGTCTGCGGATCTGGCGGACCACCAGCACGATCAGCACCACCACCGCGATATCGCGCAGCAGCACCGTGATGGTGAACCACTGCTCGGGCAGCCCGCGGTTCTGCTCGCCGTACAGATAGAGCATCCGCGGCACCCAGACCAGCGCGTCGATCGTCATCCACGCCAACAGGATTCGGCGGTGCGGAAGCGCCAGCACGGCCAGCGGCACCAACCACAGCGAGAACTGCGGGCTCCACACCTTGTTGGTCAGCAGGAAGACGGCCACCACCAGGAACGCCAGCTGCGCCAGCCGCGGGCGCCGGGCGGCCGTCAGCGCCAGATAGCCGATACCCGCGCAGCACAGCAGGAACAGCACCGCCGTCACCGCATTGGTGACCGTCGGCGGCTCCCAGAACCCCAGGCCCGGGTCGAACCCCTGCCAGCCGGTGAACGACTTCACCACGTTGTAGATGGAGTCCATATCGTCACCGCGGCGGGTGTTGAGCCGGAAGAACTCCGACCAGCCCCGCGGGAACAGCACCAGCACAGGCAGATTGACCACCAGCCAGACCAGCAGCGCCGACACCGCCGTCTTGGTGAACTCCCGCATCCGGCCGGTGCGCAGGCACAGCACCAGCAGCGGCCCGAGTAGCAGCAGCGGATAGAGCTTGAGCGCCACCCCGATGCCGATCAGCGTCCCGGCGAGCACCGGCTTTCGTCGCGACCAGGCCAGCAGCGCGCCCGTCGCGCAGGCCACTGCCAGGGCGTCGAAGTTGGTGAAAATCTGGAAGATCAGCAGTGGGGACGCGGCCACCAGCGCGGCATCCCAGATCCGCCGGCCGGCCAGCAGCGCGGTCGCCCAGACCGTCAGCAGCCAGGCCAGCGCCAGGCCGAATGCGGAGATGTTGAAGAACATCACCACTTCGGCCACCAACGGCACCGACACCAGCTTCGTCAGCGCCGAGTACGTTTTCGCCAGCGACATCGACAGGTACTGGTAGATGCCGGTCAGGACCGGATATTCCATGTAGCGGATCGGCGGGCTGCCGTCGAAAACGACATGGGGGTTGCCGTCGCCGTCCTTCTCGATCCAGCTCGACTTGTACGGAAACTTGCCCTGGTTCAACAGTTCTGCGGTGTACAGCGGAACCGTGTCCGAGTAGCACAGCGAGTAGTAGGCGCGCTGGTTCTCCCAGTTGGCGACGCGCTGCGCGGCGGTGCCGGTATCGGTGGACTGCAGGCAGGCCGCCTTGGTGGAGTAGCCCAGCGCCAGGAAGATGACGCCGATCAACAGCATCACCCGTAGCGGTGTCCAGAACCGGGAGCGGCCGATCATCGCGTGGCGACCGACCGGGCCACCGATGGTCTGGGCGAGCGCCGAACCGATTGCGTCGTTGCGGCTGGGCATGTCCCGGCCGTCGTCACTGCGCCGATCTCCCGCGAGCGGCGCGGGTGAAACCGTACCCGCGTCGCGCTCGGTCACGGCGGCGGCGGGATCGGGGCGCCGGGCGCGACCGGTGCACCCGGCGGGGGCGGCGGCACGTTGGGATCACCGGGCACCGGCGGCACCGGCGGACCGACCGGCACCGTCGTCGGCGGGCCCCACGGGATGGTGATGCCCGGCGCGATCTCCAGCGTCGGCTGGATCACCGTCTCCGACGGCGGCGGCGGGATGGCCGGATCCGACGACGGTGGCGGCGGCGGTGCGGCCGGCGGACCGGCGTACCCCCCGATCTCGGGCGGCTTCGGGAATGTCTCGTTGTCGGTGCCGTCGAGGGCGCCGTCCATGGTGGCTTTCCAGATGTCCGACGGCAGCCCCGAGCCGTAGACCGGGCCGCCCCACTGGTTGACCAGCGGCTTGTCCCCTCCGGTGGTGCCCACCCAGACGGCGGTGGACAGCGACGGCGTGAAACCGACCATCCACGCGTCCCGGTTGGCCCCGGTGTCACCGAGCTGGTTGGTGCCGGTCTTGGCCGCCGACGGACGCCCGCCGGCCAGGTTGTGCCCGTTGGAGTAACCGGCGATCGGCTGCATCGCGGCGGTCACGTTGTCGGCGACAGCGGAGTCGATGCGCTGCTCGCCCTCGTCGCCCCCGGAGGAGTCGAACAGCACGTTGCCCTGCGAGTCCTCCACCTTCTGCACGAAATGCGGGCGGTGCCACACGCCGGAGTTGGCCAGCGTGGCGTAGGCGGAGGCCATGTCGATGACCCGGCTCTGGTACTGGCCGAGCACGATGCCGTTATTCGGGGCGCCGCCCTGACCGTCCTCGCTCAGGGTGTGTTCCACGCCGGGGAAGCTCTCGGCGATCCCGGCCTTGTGCGCGGCGTCGGCCACGTCCTGCGGGCCGTTCTGCAACTTGAGCATCAACCGGTAGTAGCTGGTGTTGAGCGACCGCTTGAGCGCCTCGGCGATATTGCAGGTGCCGCAGCCGCCGCCCTCGACGTTGGTGATCTTGATGCCGTTGAGGTCCAACGGTGAGCTGTCGATGTTGTAGCCCAGCCCGATGCCCTGCTGCAGGGCCGCCACCAAGGCGAACACCTTGAACGAGGACCCCGTCGGCAGACCGGCCTGCGCGAAGTCGAAGCCGTTGGCGTCCGATCCGCCGTAGTAGGCCTTCACCCCACCGGTGCGCGGATCGATGGAAACCACCGCCGACCGCATGTCGGGGTCCTGGTCCTCCAGGGTCTCGGCGACGGCCTCCTCGGCGGAGCGCTGCGCGTTCGGGTCGATCGTGGTGGTGATCTTCAGACCCTCGGTGTTCAGCGTCTGCTCGGTGATGTCGAAGAGCTCGAGGAGCTCCTTGGTGACCTGACGTTCGATGAGCCCGTTGGGGCCGGTGGTCTGGTTGGCCGTGCTCGCGAAATCGGGTGCCACCGTCGGCGGGAACACCTGGGCGGCGCGGTCGGCCGGGGAGAGCGCACCGATCTCGACCATGCCGTCGAGCACCCAGTTCCAGCGGTCGGCCGCACCCTCGGGGTCCACCGCCGGGTCCAGTGTGGAGGGCCGCTGGATGAGCGCCGCCAGCAGCGCGCCCTCGGCCACGTTCAGCTGTTCGACCGGTTTACCGAAGTACGCCTGGGCCGCCGCGGAGATGCCGTACGAGCCGCGGCCGAAGTAGATGATGTTGAGGTAGGACTCGAGCACCTGGTCCTTGGACCACTCCCCCGACATCTTGGTGGAGATGACGAGTTCCTTGGCTTTTCGCACCAGCCCGCCGACGCCGGAGCGTTCGTCACCGACGAGCGCGTTCTTCACGTACTGCTGGGTGATGGTGGATCCGCCCTGCAGGCCGTTGCCGCCGCCGAACAGGTTGTTCAGGAACGCGCGGGCGAAGCCGGTGAACGAGAATCCCGGGTTGGAATAGAAGTCCCGGTCCTCGGCGGCCATCACCGAATTGCGGACGTGCACCGGAATTTGGTCGATCTTCACATCGACGCGGTTGCCCTCGGGCGGAATGATTTTCGCGAGCTCGCTGCCGTCGCTGGCCAGGATGGTGGAGACCTGAGCGGTGCGGATGTCGCCCGGTTTGGGGACATCGACGATCAGGTACGCCATGCCGAACGTGATCATCGGCAGCGCCACGAACAGCACCAGCGCGGCGTACAGCGAGCGGCGCACCCACTTCCACTGGAAGCGGCGTCCGGCCTTCGGCCCGGGAGCGCCCGGGGGCGGCCCGCCGGGGCCACCTGGACGACCCGGACCGCCCGGGGGCGGAGGTGGCGGTGGCCGGCGCGGGGGCCCACCATCGAGAGCGGCCTTGACGACATCGATCGGGTCGCGCAGGTGCGGTGCCACGTCGTGGCGGACCGGAGGGATCAGCGCGGTCCTGCGGTCATCGGGAACGCCACCTGCGGGCGGTGCGCGGTGCGCGGGCGGGTTCGGGCGGGCAGGGCTCGCGCCAGCGGACCGCTCGTTTCCGGCATCATCCGCTGACCTGCTCTGGCGCCCTTCGCTATTCACTGGCCGTACGCGCGTCGGAACGCGCCGTTCGAGTGCTCTTGCCGCGTGTCCCGTTCTTCGGGCGCGGCGTGCCGAGCACATACGACTTGACCAGATGATTCCAACTGCAAGTGCGGCATACCTCCACCACATGGACGGCGAATTCGTCGAAACGGGTCGCGAGCAGCACCAGCTCCTCAGCGGTGCGCGCCGAACCCGACACCGCGCCGAGGTGCTCGCCGAACACCCAGGACACCAGGGTCAGCTGTTCCTTCCGGCAGATCGGGCACATCACCGAACTGGTCTTCCCGTGGTACTTGGCGGCGCGCAGCAGGTAGGGGTTCGCATCGCAGACTTCGGTGACACCGGTCCGCCCGGAATACACCTCGGCCAGCAGGGACCGACGCCGCAGGGCGTAATCCACCACCTGTCGCTGCAATCGCACGACCACCAGAGTACGTCGGTGCCCCAGCTACCGAGGCGCGACGGCAGCGGGATGGCCGCAGAACTTCTAGCATCATTCGTCGTGGCGGGACGGCAGACAGCACGAACACGGGCACGCGACACCGACCGCGATGCCGCGTGCAAGGCCTTGGACAACGCGTTCAGCGAAGGCCAGCTCGCGATGGACGAACATCGGCGTCGCATCGATGCCGCCATCAAGGCGGCCACCCTGGCCGAGCTGCACGAACTGCTCGACGATCTGCAGCTCGACGATCCGCTGCCACAGCCCCGACCGACGAAACAGCGTCGCCGCGACATCGGTCTCGCGGTGGCCGGAGGCCTGGTCGCGCTGATCGTGGCCGTCGGCTGGGGTGTCGCGTCGCAGCCCGATGCGCCCGTGGACCCGCCGGACGCCGCCGTTCCGGAAACCCCGGCGCCACCGCCGGCCGTCACCCCGGCCCCGCCGCCCCCGGTCGACGACGTGCCGCCGGTGGTGCTGAACCTGCCGCGGTACATGGACACCGTCGAGGGCATGACCGGCGTCCTCGACGAGATCCGCAAGCGCTTCGGCAGCACCATGGGCTACGAGCTGGCTTTCCGGCCAGACCAGGCATTTCTGTCGCTGCCCGATCCCGCCAACGATGAGCGCAAGGTGATCTACACCTATCGCGGCGGTTGGGGAAGTCCCGCCGGCTCCGCGCGATCCGACTCGGACATCCTGGTGGACCTCAGCCTGTTCGACATCGGCGCCACGGTCGCCGCCTGGCAGTCGGCACCCGCCACGCTGCAGATCGCGCCCGACGATGTGCAGGACTCCTATCTGGATGTCGACCACATCGCCGAGCCCGGCGGGCCGGGTGCACTGGAGACGCTGATCCGGGTCACCACGAAGTCGGGGATGAACGGTTTCATCTATCTGGACCCGGCCGGCGCGATCAAAAGGGTCGAAAACCCGAGCTGAGCGCGCCGCGGCGGGCCCTGCGCCCTACGATCATCGGCGTGGCGACACGGCAGACGGCGGGCACCCGGGCGAAAGACTCCGACCGCGACGACACGTGCAAGGTTCTGGACAGCGCGCTGAGCGAAGGTCAGCTGTCCATGGAGGAGCACCGGCAGCGGGTGGCCTCGGCGACCACCGCGGCGACGCTCGGCGACCTACAGTCACTGGTCGCCGATCTGCAGACCACGAGTTCACCGATCAAGCTGCCCGACCTCAAGCCCGAGCGCTCCGCGGTCGCCATCGGCGCCGGGGCCGGCTGGGGTATCCGCATCGCGACGGCCGTGGTCCTGGTCATCCTCGGGATCGCCATCGGCTGGGGGCTGTACGGCAACACGTCCTCACCGCTGAGCTTCGAGACCGATCCCGGCGCCAAGGACGACGGCATTCCGGCGACCGTGCTGACCGCCCCGCGGCAACTGCAGTCACTGGGCGGACTCAACGGGTTGTTCCAGCAGATGAAGACGAAATTCGGTGACACCAAGGGTTTCGACCTGACGATCTTCGACGACTACGCGTCGCTGGAACGTCCGGACCCGAACGAACCCCGCCGGGTACTGCGCTACAGCTACCGCGGCGGCTGGGATGACCCGTCGGAGACCAGTGTCAGCAGCGACGCCCGCCTCGTGGATCTGGCTGCCTTCGATGTGCCCACGTTCGTCGGCCTGATCCGCGGCGCCCCGGAGACCCTCGGCATCGACCCGGCCGAGGTCAAGCAGATCCACATCAGTGTCGGCCCCAACTCCGATACCACCGCGCCGCCGGAGAGCATCGAGATCAGCGTCTACGTCTCGCCGCAGTTCGGGAACAGCGGATACATCGAGTTCAACGGCGATGCCTCGGTGAAGCGGATCAACTACCCCAGCCCCTGATGCGATTTGTGGAGTTCTTGTCGGAATGAGTCCGACGAGAACTCCACAAATCACCGGGGTGATCGCCGAAATGTCATCCTCATGTAGCGCCGTATATATCGGCGCGATACACTTTGCCGAGGTGTTGGTCCGTCGTAGCGACCGACCAAACGATGGCGATGGGGTGCGGCCCCGGGCCGCACAGGGGGAGGTGATTCGATGCTGGAGCTGGCCATTCTGGGACTCCTGCTGGAGTCGCCGATGCACGGCTACGAGCTTCGTAAGCGCCTGACCGGGTTGTTGGGCGCGTTCCGCGCGTTTTCCTACGGCTCGCTGTACCCGGCGCTGCGGCGCATGCAGGCCGACGGCCTCATCGTCGAGGACGCCGCCCCGGACGGAACCCCCAAGATGCGCCGCGCCCGGCGCGTCTACCAGCTCAGCGATACCGGCAAGGCACGCTTCGCCGAGCTGGTGGCCGACACCGGACCGCAGAACTACACCGACGACGGTTTCGGCGTGCACCTGGCGTTCTTCAACCGCACGCCCGCCGAGGCCAGGATGCGCATCCTGGAAGGCCGTCGTCGTCAGGTGGAGGAACGCCGCGAAGGTCTGCGGGAAGCGATCGCGCGGGCGAGCACGTCGCTCGACCGCTACACCCGCCAGTTGCACCAGCTGGGCCTGGAGTCCAGTGAGCGCGAAGTCAAATGGCTCAACGAACTGATCGCGGCCGAACGCGTCGCACAGGGCAACCCGGAAACACAGCCGTGAGCATCACCGAGCATCGAGATCCAAAGGAGAATGACCATGTCGAAGCCTGAGTCCACCGAAGTCAGGGTCGCGATTGTCGGAGTCGGCAACTGCGCATCCTCCTTGGTCCAGGGTGTGCAGTACTACCGCGACGCCGACGAGAACGTCAGCGTCCCCGGCCTGATGCACGTGAAGTTCGGGCCGTACCACGTCCGCGACGTGAAGTTCGTCGCCGCGTTCGACGTGGACGCCAAGAAGGTCGGCTTCGACCTGTCCGAGGCCATCGGCGCCTCGGAGAACAACACCATCAAGATCGCCGACGTACCGCCCACCGACATCATCGTGCAGCGCGGCCCGACGCTCGACGGCATCGGCAAGTACTACTCCGAGACCATCGAGGTCTCCGACGCCGACCCGGTCGACGTCGTCAAGGTGCTCAAGGACGCCAAGGTCGACGTGCTGGTGTCCTACCTGCCCGTCGGTTCCGAAGAGGCCGACAAGTTCTACGCCCAGTGCGCCATCGACGCCAAGGTCGCGTTCGTCAACGCCCTTCCGGTGTTCATCGCCTCGGACCCGGTGTGGGCCAAGAAGTTCAGCGACGCCGGTGTGCCGATCGTCGGCGACGACATCAAGAGCCAGGTCGGCGCCACCATCACCCACCGCGTGATGGCCAAGCTGTTCGAGGATCGCGGCGTCACCCTGGACCGCACCTACCAGCTCAACGTCGGCGGCAACATGGACTTCAAGAACATGCTCGAGCGTGAGCGCCTGGAGTCCAAGAAGGTCTCCAAGACCCAGGCCGTGACCAGCAACCTGACCGGCTCGCTCGCCGACAAGGTGTACGACAAGAACGTGCACATCGGCCCGTCGGACTACGTCGCCTGGCTCGATGACCGCAAGTGGGCCTACGTCCGCCTGGAGGGCCGCGCCTTCGGTGACGTGCCGCTGAACCTGGAATACAAGCTCGAGGTCTGGGACTCGCCGAACTCGGCAGGCATCATCATCGACGCCGTGCGCGCCGCGAAGATCGCCCTGGACCGCGGCCTGGGCGGCCCGATCCTGCCGGCCTCGGCCTACCTGATGAAGAGCCCGCCGGAGCAGCTGGCCGACGACGTCGCCCGCACCCAGCTGGAAGCTTTCATCGAAGGCTGATTCTTTCCGCCGAGAGTGCGGTGAGATCGCGTTTCCACCCGGATTCGCGATCTCACCGCACTTTCGTCGTTTCGGGGGACGTATAAAGAGTTCGTGAGTTTCCCCGAAATCTCCGACGACGAACTGCTGGGCCTCGACGAGTTCGCGCTGCTGCACGAGAACGCCGAGCAGGCCGGGGTGAGCGAGATTCCCCCGGCCCAACGGCTGGATCTCGGCGAGATCAGCGCCGTGAAATGGGGTTCGGAGTCACCGGCGGTGGTGTTTCTGCACGGTGGCGGCCAGAACGCGCACACCTGGGACACCGTCATCCTCGGACTGGGGCTGCCCGCGCTGGCCATCGACCTGCCCGGGCACGGTCGCTCGGCCTGGCGCGAGGACGGGGACTACGGCCCCAAACTCAACGCCGAGACCGTCAAACCGGTGCTGCGGGACCACGCTCCCGAGGCTCGGCTCGTGGTCGGCATGTCGCTGGGCGGGCTGACCGCGCTGCGCGTGGCGGCCACCGAACCGGCGCTGGTACCCGAACTGGTGCTCGTCGACGTCACCCCGTCGGCACCCGAGCGGCACGAGCAGATGTCCAAGGCCCAGCTCGGCGCGGTGGCCCTGGTGCAGGGCGAGCGGACCTTCCCGTCCTTCCAGGCGATGCTCGACGTGACCGTCGCCGCGGCACCGCACCGCGACCGGAACTCGTTGCGGCGCGGCGTGTTCCACAATGCCAAACGCCTCGACGACGGCGCCTGGACCTGGCGCTACGACTCGTTTCGCAAGGGCGTCACCGACAAGAGCGACGGCATGCCGGACTCCTTCCTGGGCTTGTGGGACGACGTCGGATCCATCACCATGCCGACCACCCTGGTGCGCGGCGCCGACTCCTATTTCGTCAACGACGAGGACGCGGCCGCGTTCGCCGACGGCGCCCCGGGCTTCCGGCAGACCCATGTCGTCGAGGGCGCGGGTCATTCGGTGCAGGGCGATCAGCCGCGGAAGCTGATCGAGATCCTGCGGGGCATCACCGGCTGACCGGCACGACTGTGTAGCCGAGGTCGCGCAGCACCCCGATCTCCAGCGGGCTGAGCACCCGGCTGCCGATGCCGCTGTCCGTCCTGGCGTTCATCAGAAGCTGATTCTCCCCGGCAAAGGTCACGTCGTCGGTATGGCTTCCGGAGCTGCCGTCCGCCCAGGGGTTCGGGGTGAACAACGGCACCAAACCGCCGTAGGCCGCGACGGCGTTCTTCCCGCCGAAGTACAGACCGCCGTCCTGCCCGACGAGGTACCCGTTGTTGTCGTCGTCCCATCGGTAGTCCCGACCGATCAGAGTCCTTCCGTTGGCGTTCATCAGGAATCGGTCCGTGGTCAGCCAGTATCGGTTGTCGTTGTCGCCGGGCGCCCCGATCATCGACATGAATCCGAACGAATGCAGCAGCTCGTGCATGGCCGTGGACTGGAAGTCGTACTCACCGGCGCCCACGGTTTCCCCGAGCCCCCACGCAGCGCCGAAGTTCCAATCGATCTCACCGTCGACCGCGGCGCCGTTGGCATCCTTACCGGTGAGCAACTTGTGCTGCGCCACGGTATTCCAGTAGCCGGGCTGCTCGCTGAGAAGACCGCTGCCCGCCGCGGCCAGCGTGCGTGAGCCCGGATTGTTCTCGCCCGTGACCGAATAGGTCAGCACGACCGGATTGAGGACCCGGAAGTAGAGGATCAACGCATCGGCCGAACGCTGCAGCTCCGCCCGACGTTCGGCGGTCCAGTGCTCGGCACCGTCGGTGTAGTTGAAGGCGAACGTGACCGCACCCTGGTTGATCAACGACCGCAACGGATTGCTACCCACCGGCCGCAGCGGTTCCAGCAGATTGGTGTGGAAGCCGACGTCGATGGCGGTGACCCGGAAGGCGTCCACGCCGTCGAAGTCGGCGCCGGGGGTGTAGGTGAAGGTGCCGTCTCCGGTGATGTGCACGGTCCCCGATTTGGGTCCGCGGGTCAGGACGTAGATCAGCCGGTCGCCGTCCGGGTCGTGTGCACCGAGGGTGCCGGTGACGGGGCCGTTGAGCACTCCGCTGATCTGGACCGGGTCGATGGTGGGCGCCTGGTTGAAGAACGTGCGCCGGATCGTGAAGAACGACGCCTCCAGCTGAGCCTTGGTGCGATCGGACGTGTTCAGCGATTCGATCCAGCCCAGGCTGTCGTCGGTCCAGGCATCCAGCGAACGGGCCACCCAGCGCTGATACGGGCTCTGCCATGACCGGGTTGCCGACGGCGCCGGATCGGGGGTCGAGATGGGCTGTGCCGCTGGGGTGTTCACCGTGGTCGCGACGGTAGCCGCCGGGGTCTCGGCGACGTCGCGTTCGGCTTGTTCGGCTTGGAGATCCGCGTCGTCGTCGAGATCGGCGTCCTTGGCGTCATCGTCGTCCGTGTCGGTGGAGCGTTGCGCGCGCCGCGGATCGTCCGCGGACCGAACCGTCCGCACCGAGCGCACCGAGCGGTTGCCGTCGGATCCCGACGCAGTCGAGGATGCCGAGGACTTGCCGCCGGTGTCCGCCGCGGCGACACCGGCCTGGGGACCCGCTATCGACATCCCCCACAGCGCGGCGCCCATCCCGGCGGAGGCCGCACCCAGCTGCAGCCAACGGCGGACGGCGAATCCTTCAGCACGGCGGACCGCCATATTTGACCCTCTCGTCAATAGATTTACCGGGACTGTACGCCCGACCCGGCGCCCACGGCAGCAAATTCTGTGATGTGTCAAACATTGCGCCTGGTGGACAGTCCGGTCCGTCAACCTCCGTTCACCTTCTGGTTGCCGTCTGCTAGTCCGGCTCCCGTAACTTTCCCCCGAACCGACGTCCAGCCCACGCCGGTGTTCGAGGTGGAAGGATCCCCGCAGCCATGGCGCTTATTCCGTTGAATCTCTTTGTCGCGCATCAAGGTCGGTCGTCGCGCCAGCATGTCACCTGCCGCAACCGATGTGGTGACGCCTGTTCCAAACCTGTCCCCAACACCAGCGACAACGAGTACTTCGGCGATATCGTGCAGGCGATGTCGCGGCGCAACGTGCTCCGCGTCGGCGGGGTGGCCGTGTTGGCCGTCGGTGCCGGATCGGCGCTGGCCGCCTGCAGCACCAGCGAAAAGCCCTCTGCCACCGCAACTTCCGCCGCTCCCGCGGAGGTCCCCGAGACGCCCTCGGGTATGCGCTTCGACAGCGTGGCGGTCAACACCGAGGATGCGGTGGTGGTGCCCGAGGGTTACCAGCAGCGTGTGGTGATCGGCTGGGGTGACCCGGTCCTGCCCGGTGCCCCGGTGTTCGACATCGCCAAGCAGACCGGCGCCTCCCAGCGCCAGCAGTTCGGCTTCAACAACGATTTCGCCGCACTGCTGCCGATCCCCGGTCAGAGCGGGCGTTCGCTCCTGGTGGTCAACCACGAGTACAACAGCCCCCAGTTCATGTTTCCCGGCTACGACGCCGAGGCACCGACCCGGGAGCAGTTCGATGTCGAGATCGCGGCCGTCGGACTCTCGGTCGTCGAGGTGGAACGCAGCCCCCAGGGTGGACTCCGCCCGGTACTCGGCCGCTACAACCGCCGCATCACCGCCGACACCCCGTTCACCCTGACCGGTCCCGCCGCAGGCTCGGACACCGTCAAGACCGCCGCCGACCCCACCGGCAGGGCCGTGCTCGGCACCTTCGCGAACTGCGCCGGCGGCGTAACCCCCTGGGGCACCATCCTTTCCGGTGAGGAGAATTTCAACTCCTACTTCGGGGCGGTCGAAGGCGCACCGCTGCCGAACGCCGATCAGGCCGACCGCTACGGGGTGGCCGCCGAACCGTCCGAACTCGGCTGGGAGAAGTTCGACCCCCGCTTCGACCTGGCGGCCGCACCCAATGAGGTCAACCGGTTTGGTTACGTCATCGAGCTCAACCCGTGGGACCCGGCCTCGGTACCGGTCAAGCATTCCGCACTGGGCCGGCTCAAGCACGAGGGCGCAAACGTGCACGTCACCGACGACGGTGCCGTCGTGGTCTACACCGGCGACGACGAGCGCTTCGACTACATGTACAAGTTCGTGTCGGACAAGAAGATCCAGCCCGGAACAGACGCCGCCGCCGTCGCACACAATATGACGCTGCTGTCCGAGGGCACGCTGTACGTCGCGAAGTTGTCCAGCGAGATCCCGGCCGGCGAGATCGACGGTTCCGGCAAGCTTCCGTCTGCGGGGTCGTTCACCGGCACCGGCACCTGGATTCCGCTGCTGCACTCCGGCCCCGCCGGAAAGGCCGAAGCACTGGTCGACGGTTTCACGCCGCAGGAGATCGCGGTGTTCACCCGGCTGGCCGCCGACAAGGCCGGCGCCACCAAGATGGACCGGCCCGAGGACTTCGACGTCAACCCGAAGACGGGCAAGGTGTACGTCGCGCTGACCAACAACGACAAGCGGGGCACCGACGGCACGGCGCCGGTGGACGCGGCCAACCCGCGCAACGAGAACAAGAACGGTCAGGTGCTGGAGCTCACCGACAATCACGCGGGCACCGACTTCACCTGGGGTCTGCTGCTGGTGTGCGGTGACCCCGCCGCCGCCGACACCTACTACGGCGGTTTCGACAAGACCAAGGTCAGCCCGATCAGCTGCCCGGACAACCTGGCGTTCGACAGCCACGGCAACCTGTGGATCTCGACCGACGGCAATGCACTGGAGGGTAACGACGGGCTGTTCGCCGTTGCGCTGGACGGACCCAGCCGCGGTGAGACCAAGCAGTTCCTCACCGTCCCCGTCGGCGCCGAGACCTGCGGTCCGGTCGTCACCGACGATCTGATCACCGTCAGCGTCCAGCACCCCGGTGAGGGTGATGACTACACCCTGGACAAACCGCTGTCGCACTGGCCCGACGGCGGTGACGCCCCGGCCCGGCCGGCGGTGGTGGCGGTGTGGCGTGACGGCGGCAATATCGGGGTCTGAGCGCTCGCGCGAAGACCATCAACACGGTCTGAGGCATAACGTGGACGACATGAGCCTTCCCATCCGCATCGGTGTCCAGCTCCAGCCCCAGCACATGACCGAATACGGTCAGGTGCGCGACGCGGTGCGCCGCTGCGAGGACATCGGCGTCGACATCGCCTTCAACTGGGACCACTTCTTCCCGCTGTACGGCGATCCCGACGGCCCGCACTACGAGTGCTGGACGATGCTCGCGGCGTGGGCCGAGCAGACCTCGCGCATCGAGATCGGCGCGCTGGTCACCTGCAACTCCTACCGCAACCCGGAGTTGCTCGCCGACATGGCCCGCACCGTCGACAACATCTCCGGCGGCCGGCTGATCCTGGGCATCGGATCGGGCTGGAAGGAGAAGGACTACGACGAGTACGGCTACGAGTTCGGTACCGCGGGTGGTCGTCTCGATGACCTCGCGGCGGCCCTGCCGCGCATCGAGTCCCGGCTGTCGAAGCTGAGTCCTGCTCCGCTGCGCGAGATTCCGGTCCTGATCGGCGGACAGGGCAAGCGCAAGACCCTGCGCCTGGTCGCCGAGCACGCCCACATCTGGCACGGTTTCACCGACGCGGGCACCTACCCCGGTCTGGCCGAGGTGCTCGACGGGCACTGCGCCGATGTCGGTCGCGACCCCGCCGCCATCGAGCGGTCCTCGGGTGTGCCGGAGAAGAGCGTGGAGGCCGCGCTCGCCGGCGCCGAATCCCTCGTCGGACTCGGGGTGACCCTGCTGACCATCGGCGTGAACGGTCCCGACTACGACCTCACCATCGCCGAGGCGCTGGTCAAGTGGCGTGACGAACGGGCCGCCGGCTGAAAAAGAGAGCGGCCCGCGGCGGGAGTCTGCGTGAGAGACTTCACCCGCTATGCCCAAGAAGTACGGGGTCAAAGAGAAAGACCTGGTAGTCACCTATGTGGTGAACCTGATCCTCACCGGAAAGCTCCGGTCGGGGGATCGGCTGGACCGCAACGAGATCGCCGAGGACCTCGGCATCAGCCGGGTGCCCATCCAGGAAGCGGTCGTGCAGCTCGAGCACGACGGGATCGTGTCGACGCAGTACCACCGCGGTGCCTTCATCCACCGCTTCGACGATGCCGTGCTGCGCGAACATTATGAGCTCTACGGCGTGCTCAACGGCATCGCCTCGGCCCGGGCCGCCACCGAGGCCGACGCCGAATTGCACACCACGCTGCGGGCACTGACCGCCGGGCTGCGCAACAGCCGCGACTCCCGCAGCTTCCACGAGACGGCCTGGCAGTACCGGCAGGCGGTGGCCGATGCCCACACCGGCCCGCGGCTGCAAGCCGCGATCCGGGCGGCGCAGACCTTCATGCCGCGGGCCTACTGGTCGGCCTATCTCGACGCACCCGCCGAACTGCTCGGCCACTACGAAGCCGAAACCCTCGCCATCACCGACCGGGACCCGGCAGCGGCGCGCGCGGCGTGCACGGCGGCGGCGGAACTGATGGCACAGATCATGCTGACCGAGCTGGTGCGACGCGGAGTTCTGGACGGACCGGTTGCATTCGAAATGAGTTGAATCCCTCGGGGGGCGGAGCCCAGCGACTAGCTTTTCAGGAATGACCAAGTTGCTTCGCCCGGTGCTGGCGGTGCTGATCGCCCTGCTGGCCTGCGCTATCGGGCTGGCCGCGCCGGCCGCCGCCGATCAGTGCGCCCCACCCGGTATCGACAGCGCCAGTGCGCTGCCGACCAATCTGGCGGCCGCCGCCCAGGGTCCGGGCGCCGACAAATACACCACCCCCGGCGTCGAACCGTTGGACGGCATCGACACCGCCGCGCTGGGCCTGGGCACCCCCGGGGTGCTGACCGTCGGCACGCTGTCCGACGCGCCGCCCAGCATCTGCATCAACTCGGCAAGCCAGTTCACCGGTTTCGACAACGAGGTGCTGCGCGCCGTCGCCGACAAGCTGGGTCTGCGGGTCAACTTCGTCGGCACCGACTTCTCCGGGCTGCTGGCCCAGGTCGCCTCCGGGCGTTTCGACGTCGGCTCGTCGTCGATCACCACCACCGACGCCCGCCGCCAGACCGTCGGTTTCACCAATGGCTATGACTTCGGCTACTTCTCGTTGGTGGTGCCGTCGGGCTCGTCGATCACCAGCTTCTCGCAGCTGGCCGCCGGGCAGCGCATCGGCGTCGTGCAGGGCACCGTGCAGGAGGCCTACGTCGTCGACACCCTGGGCCTCGATCCGGTGAAGTTCCCCGACTACAACACCGTCTACGGCAGCCTCAAGACCCGCCAGATCGACGCCTGGGTGGCACCCTCCCAGCAGGCCGTCGGCACCGTGCAGCCCGGGGACCAGGCCGAGATCATCGAAAACACCTTCAGCTTGGACAATTTCGTGGCGTATGCCGTCGCCAAGGAGAACCAGCCGCTGATCGACGCACTCAACGCCGGGCTGGACGCGGTGATCGCCGACGGCACCTGGTCGAAGCTCTACACCGACTGGGTACCCCGGGCACTGCCACCCGGCTGGAAACCGGGATCCAAAGCGGCACCGGCACCCCAGCTTCCGGACTTCGCGACGATCGCCGCTGAGCGCCCCGTGGCCACCGACCAGGGTGCGCCACCGGCTCCCCGATCGGTCCTGGGCCAGCTCTCCGACTCGTTCCTGAACTGGGATCTGTACCGCCAGGCCATCCCCGACCTGTTCAAGACCGGGCTGCCGAACACACTCATCCTCACCGCCGGAGCCGCCGTGATCGGCGTGGTGCTCGGTCTGCTGCTGGCCGTCGCCGGCATCTCCCGGTCCCGGCTGCTGCGCTGGCCGGCCCGCATCTACACCGACATCTTCCGCGGCCTGCCCGAGGTGGTGATCATCCTGGTCATCGGTCTGGGCATCGGGCCGATCGTCGGCGGACTGACCGGCAACAACCCGTATCCGCTCGGGATCGCCGCGCTGGGCCTGATGTCGGCGGCCTATGTCGGCGAGATTTTCCGGTCCGGCATCCAGAGCGTGGAGACCGGGCAGATGGAGGCCTCCCGCGCGCTGGGATTCAGCTACTCGTCGTCGATGAAGCTGGTGATCATCCCGCAGGGCATCCGGCGGGTGCTGCCCGCGCTGGTCAATCAGTTCATCTCGCTGCTCAAGGCGTCCTCGCTGGTGTACTTCCTGGGACTGATCGCCAACCAGCGCGAGCTCTTCCAGGTCGGACGCGACCTGAACGCGCAGACCGGCAACCTGTCCCCGCTGGTGGCCGCGGGCCTGTTCTACCTGATCCTGACCATCCCGCTGACCCACCTGGTCAATGTGATCGACGCGCGGTTGCGCACCGGGAAACAGCCCGCCCCCATCCAAGAGGAGATGATCTGATGGCCGAGCCGGTCTCCTTGGCCGCCAAGGATATTCATCTGTCGTTCGGCGCCAACCCGGTGCTGCGCGGGGTTGATCTGGAGGTGCCCGCCGGTACCACCGCCGCCGTCATCGGCCCGTCCGGGTCGGGTAAGTCGACGCTGCTGCGGACGTTGAACAGGCTGTACGAACCCGACAAGGGCGACATCCTGCTCGACGGCCGCTCGGTGCTCGGGGACAACCCCGACCAACTGCGCCAGCGCATCGGCATGGTGTTCCAGCAGTTCAACCTGTTCCCGCACCGCACCGTGCTGGACAACGTGACACTGGCCCTGCGCAAGCTCAAGGGCATGTCCCCCGATGCGGCGCGCGAGCTCGGGCTGGCCCAGCTGGATCGGGTTGGACTGCGCCACAAGGCCGATGTTCGTCCGGCGACCCTGTCGGGCGGGCAGCAGCAGCGGGTGGCGATCGCGCGGGCACTGGCGATGGCGCCGCAGGTGATGTTCTTCGACGAGGCCACCTCGGCGCTGGACCCGGAACTGGTCAAAGGTGTGCTCGAGCTGATCGCCGATCTCGGTTCCACGGGCATGACGATGGTGGTGGTGACGCACGAGATGGGCTTCGCCCGTTCGGCTGCCGACGCGGTGATCTTCATGGACAACGGCAAGGTCGTGGAGTCCGGACCGCCCGAGTTGATCTTCGAGAATGCCGAGACGGAGCGGCTGCAGCGCTTCCTGTCCCAGATTCTTTGATCTTGAGCGCGTTCCAGCCTGGCAGAGACAGACAGGTTAGACTAGCGAATTATGGTCGAGACCGAACCGCAGACCGCTGAGCTGGCTGGAGAGCTGCAACGTGTGCTCTCCAAACTGTTTTCGGTACTGCGCCGTGGGGACACCCGAGGCGCGGGTAACACCGGCGCCGGCGATCTCACACTGGCTCAGCTCTCGATTCTGCTGACCCTGCTGGAGTCCGGACCGATCCGGATGACCGAACTCGCCGCCCACGAGCGGGTGCGGACGCCCACCACCACGGTGGCGATCCGCCGGCTGGAGAAACTCGGACTGGTCAAGCGTTCCCGGGATCCGTCCGATCTGCGTGCGGTGCTCGTCGAGGTGACGCCGCGCGGGCTCGTGCAGCACCGTGAGGCGCTCGACGCGCGGCGGGCGTTCCTGGCCAGCATGCTGGCCAACCTGAGCTCCGAGGATCAGGCCACCCTCACCGCCGCGCTGGGTTCACTGGATCGCCTCGGCGATCAGCCGACCAGCTAGCTATCCCAGCCAGTCCAGTACCGCCGCGGCCGTCCAGGACTGCTGCATGCTGCCCAGCGGCTCACCGGTGAACGGTTCGTAGTACTCGGCGAAGGTGCCGTCGCTGGCTTGCCGCAGTCCCTCCTGTCGCAGTGTCGTGGCGCGTTCGGCCCAGCCGCGTCGCGCGAAACACCACGAGAACAGCCATGTCGTCACCGGCCACACCGGACCGCGCCAGTACTCGCGGGGCCGGAAATCCCGGGAGACCGGCGAGGTCGTCGGGATCAGTGAGTAGCGCAGATCCGGATGGCTGCTGAAACGTGGACCGTCGAGCAGCTTCAGCAGGGCGCGTTCCTTGTCGTGCGGCAGTCCCCCGCACAGCAGCGGGGCGAACTGGGCGACGGTCTCGGTGGCCACCCACCTGTCCGCGCGGACATCGAAATCCCTTGCCGCGCCTGTCCGTTGGTCGGTGGCATCGACGACGCCGGCCCGGAACCGATCCGCCCAGGCGTACAGGTCACGCACATCGGCCGGTGAACGTTTGTAGTCCTCACCGATCTCGGCGAGCACCGTGCACGCCACCGAGAAGATCGCCGAGACGAACACGTCCTCGACGGCGAAGCTCATCGACTTGGCCAGCAGTTCGTCGTCGTAGCGGGCGGCCTTCATCTCCTCCAGCAGCCACAGATACCGGTCGTACTCGGTGTCCGACGGCCGCTGGGTGGTGTCGGTGTTGATCTTGTTGTCCTCGCGCTGGTACTCCGGGACGATGCCGGGAACCACGTTGGCGTAGGCGCTGTCCCAGCGCGGCGAGTTGTCCATCCCGGATTCCCAGCCGTGGTACAGCGTGATGCGGCCCTGGCCACGAAGATCGCGACATTCGGCCAGCCACCGGTGCCAACGCACCAGATCGTCCCAGCGACGGTCCAGGAAGGCCTCGGCGACCGCGCGGGTGGAGCGGCCGCGGGTCTTGGCCCGGTCCAGGATGCGTTGCACGGCGATGGCGTGCACCGGCGGCTGGGTGATACCCGAGGTGTGCCGGGTGCGCGGTGCGTGCTCGGCCAGCGCGGAGGTCGCCCAGCGCGCCGGGCCGGGAAAATAGCCGTCCACCCCGTTGGCGAACACGATGTGCGGGATCATCCCGTTGGTCCACTGCGCCGAGAGCAGCGTGTCCAGTTCGACGACGGCGCGCTCCACGCTCAGCGGGGCCAGCCCGATCGCGACGAAGGCGGCGTCCCAGCTCCACATGTGCGGGTACAGCAGCGGGGCCGCAGTGGTCATCACACCCAGGTCGTTACCGCGCAACAGGTAGGCCGCGCGCGCGGCGAGTTGGGTGGGGGCGAAGCTTGGGTCCGGTGGCATCGCATCAATAATGCGACGCCGCGGCCCGGCGTGCAGTGTCGGTAGTGTTTTCTCTTGTGCCCACAGCTCTGATAACCGGTGCCGGCGGCGGGATCGGCTCGGCCGTCGCCGCCGCGCTCGCCCCCACACACACCCTGCTGCTGGCGGGCCGCCCGTCCGCCCACCTGGACGCGCTGGCCGAGCGCCTCGGCTCCCCGACCTGGCCGCTGGACCTCACCGACCAGGACTCCATCGAGTCCGCCGCCGAACCGCTGGCCGAACTCGACGTCCTGGTGCACAACGCCGGGGTGCTCTACCCGGGCAGTGTCGCCGAGTCCTCCGCCGACGAGTGGCGGGCCAGCTTCGAGGTGAATGTCACCGGCGCCGTCGCGCTGACACTGGCGTTGCTGCCAGCGCTGCGCGCCGCCCGAGGTCAGGTGGTGTTCATCAATTCCGGTGCAGGGCAGAAGGTTTCGGCCGGCATGGCATCCTATTCGGCGAGCAAGTTCGCATTGCGCGCGTTCGCCGATTCACTGCGCACCGATGAGCCGTCGCTGCGGGTGACCACGATCTTCCCGGGCCGCACCGACTCGGAGATGCAGCGCGACCTGGTCGCCTACGAGGGCGGAACCTATGACCCGGCGAAGTTCCTGCGCCCCGAGACCGTGGGCGGGCTCGTCGCGCAGGCGGTGAACACCCCACGCGACGGCCACGTCCACGAGATCGTGGTCCGGCCCGGTAACTAGGCCGGCACCATCCCGTGCGGGTCCAGCACGAACTTCTGGGCCACCCCGGAATCGAAGGCGGCGTACCCCTCCGGTGCGTCCTCCAGGCCGATGACGGTCGCGTTCACCGCGTCGGCGATGTGCGCCTTGTCATGCAGGATGCTCATCATCAAGCCGCGGTTGTACTTCAGCACCGGGCACTGGCCGGTGTAGAAGCTGTGGCTCTTGGCCCAGCCCAGGCCCAGCCGCACCTTGAGCGTGCCGTGCTTGGCGTCGTCGTCGGTGCCGCCGGGATCGCCGGTGACGTAGAGGCCCGGGATGCCCAGCGAACCGCCGGCCCGGGTGGCGTTCATGATCGAGTTCAGCACCGCGGCCGGTTGCTCACCGGCACCGTGACCGTGCCCACTGGCCTCGAATCCGACGGCGTCGACGGCGCAGTCGACCTCGTTGGTGTTGAGGATCTCGGCGATCTGGTCCTCCAGGGTGGCGTCGGAGCCGATGTCGACGGTCTCGCACCCGAACGACCGCGCCTGGGCGAGCCGGTCGGCGTTCAGGTCGCCGACGATCACCACGGCGGCACCGAGCAGGTGCGCCGAGTAGGCCGCGGCGAGACCGACCGGGCCCGCCCCGGCGACGTACACCGTCGAACCGGTGGTGACGCCCGCGGTCTTGGCGCCGTGGTAGCCGGTCGGGAAGATGTCCGACAGCATGGTGAGGTCGCGGATCTTGGCCAGGGCGGCGTCGCGATCGGGAAACTTCAGCAGGTTGAAGTCGGCGAAGGGCACCATCACGTAGTCGGCCTGACCGCCGAGCCAGCCACCCATGTCGACGTACCCGTAAGCCGAGCCGGCGCGGGCCGGGTTGACGTTCAGGCAGATGCCGGTCTGCCCCTCGCGACAGTTGCGGCAGCGCCCGCAGGCGATGTTGAACGGCACCGAGCAGATATCGCCGACTTCGAGAAACTGTACGTCCGAGCCTTTTTCGACGATCTCACCAGTGATCTCATGGCCGAGGGTCTGACCGACCGGTGCGGTGGTGCGACCGCGGACCATGTGCTGGTCCGAACCGCAGATGTTGGTCGACACACACTTGAGGATGACGCCGTGGTCCGCCTTGCGGGTCATACCCATCGCGTCGGCGACCTCGCCGGGCACCTCGAGCTTCGGATAGGGCAGCGTCTCGACGGCGACCTGGCCGGGCCCCTTGTAGACGACGATCCGGTTATCGGACATTGCGCGCTCCAGACTGGGCCGCTGTCACCGTATATCGTTCTCGCAGACAGGATTTCCGCCGCTACGCCGCGGCCCTGCCCTCCAGTATCCGCGCGTCGATATGCGGAAAGTCGAATACGTCGGCACCGGAGCGAGAAACTAGCCCAAAGGCGAGGTCCGCCCCACACCTTCGGGCCAGCCGCGATTTGAGGAGTGTTTGTCGGACTCATTCCGACGGCGACTCCACAAATCGCAACTCAGACGACGAAGTTGACCAGTCGTCCCGGGACCACGATGACCTTCTTCGGGGTGGCACCGGCCAGAAACGCCTGCACCTTCTCATCGGCCAGCGCCGCCGCTTCCAGCGCGGCCTTGTCGGCGTCGGCGGCGACGGTGATCTTGCCGCGCACCTTGCCGTTGACCTGGACCGGCAACTCGACGGTGTCATCGACGAGGTAGCGCTCGTCGACCGCCGGGAACGGACCGTGGGCCAGCGAACCCTCGTGGCCCAGCCGCCGCCACAGCTCCTCGGCCAGGTGTGGCGCCAGTGGCGCGACCATCAGCACCAGCGGTTCGATCGCCGCCCGTGCGGTCACGCCCGCCTTGGTCAGGTGGTTGGTGTACTCGATCAGCTTGGCTGCCGCGGTGTTGTTGCGCAGCGCCGCATAATCTTCGGCGACACCGGCGATGGTCTTGTTCAGCGCGCGCAGGGTGTCCTCGGAGACCTGCTCGTCATCGCTGACCCGCTCGGTGCCGGTGGTCTCGTCGATCACCGCGCGCCACACCCGCTGCAGGAAACGGTGCGCGCCGACGACATCCTTGGTGGCCCACGGCCGCGAGGCCTCCAGCGGGCCCATCGACATCTCGTACACCCGCAACGTGTCCGCGCCGTACTCGTCGCAGATCTCGTCCGGGGACACCGAGTTCTTCAGGCTCTTGCCGATCTTGCCGAACTCCTGATTGACCTGGATCTCACCGTCGGGCCCGTCGTAGAAGAACGAGCCGTCCCGCTCGACGACCTCGGCGGCGGGCACGTAGGTACCCCGCGCGTCGGTGTAGGCAAAGGCCTGGATGTAACCCTGGTTGACCAGCCGCCGGTAGGGCTCGCGGGAGCTGACGTGGCCCAGGTCGAAAAGCACCTTGTGCCAGAACCGGCAGTACAGCAGGTGCAGCACCGCGTGTTCGACGCCGCCGACGTACACATCGACGCCGCCGGGGTCGTCGGGCCCGTGGATCTCCGGGCGCGGGCCCATCCAATAGGCCTCGTTCTCCTTGGCGCAGAACTCATCCGGGTTGTGCGGATCCGCGTAGCGCAGTTCGTACCAGGAGCTGCCGGCCCACTGCGGCATCACGTTGGTGTCCCGGGTGTAGGTCTGCAGACCGTCGCCCAGGTCCAGCTCGACGTGCACCCATTCGGTGGCCTTGCCCAGCGGCGGGGATGGCTCGCTGTCCGCATCGTCGGGATCGAACATCACCGGCGCGTAGTCCGCGATGTCCGGGAGTTCCACCGGCAGAGCCGATTCGGGCAGCGGGTGGGCGCGGCCGTCGGCGTCGTAGACGATGGGGAACGGCTCGCCCCAGTACCGCTGGCGGGCGAACAGCCAGTCCCGCAACTTGAACTCGACGCGGGCCCGGCCGGCGCCGCCAGCCTCCAGGCGCGCGATGATGGTCTCCTTGGCCGCCGCCACGGTCAGGCCGTTGAGGTAGTCGCTGTTGACCAGCTCACCGTCGCCGCCGTAGGCGGCCTCGGTGACGTCACCGCCGGAGACCACCTCGATGATGGGCAGCCCGAAGGCGGTGGCGAACTCCCAGTCCCGCTGGTCGCCGCTGGGCACCGCCATGATGGCGCCGGTGCCGTAGCCGGCCAGCACGTAGTCGGCGATGAACACCGGAACCTGTTGTCCGTTGACCGGATTCGTGGCGTAGGCGCCGGTGAAGACACCCGTCTTGGATTTGTTCTCCTGGCGCTCCAGGTCGGACTTCGCCGCGATATCGGTGCGGTAGGTGGCCACGGCCTGCGCCGGGGTGGCCGCGCCGTAGGTCCATCGGTCGTCGGTGCCCGCGGGCCACTGCTGCGCCACGAGCGCGTCGACCAGATCGTGTTCGGGGGCCAGCACCATGTAGGTGGCGCCGAACAGGGTGTCGGGCCGGGTGGTGAACACCTCGATGGGGCCGGCCTCGGTGGCGAAACGGACCTCGGCGCCGGTGGAGCGCCCGATCCAGTTGCGCTGCATGGCCTTGACCTTGTCCGGCCAGTCCAGCACGTCCAGGTCGTCGAGCAGCCGGTCCGAGTACGCGGTGATGCGCATCATCCACTGCCGCAACCGCTTCCGGAAGACCGGGTAGTTGCCGCGGTCGCTGCGGCCGTCGGAGGTCACCTCTTCGTTGGCCAGCACGGTGCCCAGGCCCGGGCACCAGTTCACCACCGAGTCGGCGCGGTAGACCAACCGATGGGAGTCCACCACATCGGCGCGCTCGCCGGTGGTCAGGTCCTGCCACGACCGGCCGTCGGGAAGCGGCCGCGACCCGGATTCGAACTCGGCGATCAGCTCGTCGATCCGGCGGGCGCGCTGCAGTTCGGTGTCGAACCAGGCGTTGTAGATCTGCAGGAAGATCCACTGCGTCCACTTGTAGAAGTCCACGTCGGTGGTGGAGAAGCTGCGCCGCGAGTCGTGGCCCAGCCCCAGCCTGCCCAGCTGCCGCCGGAAGTTGACGATATTGGCCTCGGTGCGGGTGCGCGGGTGGGTGCCGGTCTGCACGGCGTACTGCTCGGCGGGCAGCCCGAAGGCGTCGAAGCCCAGCGCGTGCAGCACGTTGCGGCCGGTCATCCGGAAGTAGCGGGCGTACACATCGGTGGCGATGTAGCCGAGCGGGTGCCCGACGTGCAGGCCCTCCCCCGACGGATACGGGAACATGTCCTGCACGAACATCTTGTCCGCGGGCACCGCGGAGCCGTCGGTGGGCGCCAGCGAGCCGACCGGGTTGGGCACATGGAACGTCCCCTGCACATGCCAGCGCTGCTGCCAGGTCTGCTCGATCTCACCGGCCAGCTGCGCGTTGTAGCGGTGGCTGGGGGCGTCGGCGTCGATGGCGGCTGCGTCGGCGGAGGGGTCTGTCACGCCAATCAGGGTATAAGCGCCGTTCGCGAGCGCTTCGGCCACGGGTTGGTATCGGTTCCGTTGCAGCCCGCTCACCACACGGTTGCAGCTGTGTTCCGGCCCTGGTGACCTTGCACCGCAGCTGGTTACAGTCGGCCCCTGACCCACGCTCGTGCAACTCGGAAGGACCGGCGTCAGATGAACGAGACCTCGTACCGTTGGCGGATTCTCATCGCAGGGACCGCCGCCGGTTTCGCCGGTGTGGTGGGCCTGACCGCGGCGACCGCCTCTGCCGAGCCGCTCGCTCCGCAGCCGTCGCCGCCGGGACCCGCCACCGTCACCCAGACCGTGACCGTCACCCCGCAGGCCGCGCCCGCCGTGGCCGGACCCTCGCAGCCGGTCGGCCCTGCAGCCGTACCCGCCTCGGGTGCCGGGGTGCTGCCGGCAGCCGTCCCGCCCGGCACGACCACCGCAGCACTGCCCGCCCCGGCCGCCGCGCCGCGTCCGGTGTCGGTGCCGCTGTCGCCCAATCCCGCCGGCACCATCCGCGACTACCTGTCCAGCAGGAACGTGGCGATGGAACCGCAGACGCCCGCCGGTTTCACCGCGCTGAACATCGTGCTGCCGCGTCCCACCGGCTGGACCCAGGTCCCGGACCCGAACGTCACCGACGCCTTCGCGGTCATCGCCGACCGGGTCGGCGGTGACGGGCTGTACACGTCGAACGCGCAGGTGGTGGTGTACAAACTGGTCGGCGACTTCGATCCCCGCGAGGCGATCCGGCACGGTTTCGCCGACAGCCAGCAGCTCACCGCCTGGCGGGCCACGGGCGGATCCATCGCCGAGATCGGCGGGGTGCCCACCTCGATCATCGAAGGCACCTTCCGCGAGAACAACATGACCCTGAACACCTCGCGGCGCCACATCATCGCGACTTCGGGGACCGATCGCTACCTGGTGTCGCTGGCGGTGACGACCGCCGAATCGCAGTCCGTGGCCGCTGCCGCTGCCACCGACGCCATCGTCAACGGGTTCCGCGTCGCCGCACCCGTGGCCGCGCCCGCACCGGCCCCGGCCGCACTGACACCGCCGGTCCCCGCGGCCGCTCCCGCGGCCGGAGCTACCGTTCCGGTCAGCATGGCGGGTGTCACACCGGCAATCGGCCTCCCCGGCTGATACCTGCCCGCGCTGCCTCGTATCCTTGGCAGATGCTCATCGCCGCGGTGCTCTGCCTGTGCGTGGCAGTGGCGACCGCTGGTGTTGCCGCCTGGTCACTGAACCGTCCGTATGCCGACGACCCGGTACGCCAGGTGCTCCGCGCCGTCGCGCCCACCCAGTTCGCCGCGGCCGCCATGCTGGCCGCCGGTGGTGTCGTCGCGTTGTCGGCACCCGCCCAGATGGGGTCCCTGGTGCTGGTGGTCTGCGTCATCGGGGCGGTCGGCACCGTCGCGGCCGGGTGTTGGCAGAGCGCGAAGCTGGTGGCCGCCAAGGAGGCCGAGCAGGAGGCGCGTCGTGAGGAAGGCGGCGGCTGCGCCGGGTCCTGCGTGTCATGCACCCTGTCGCCTGCCGATTCGGCCGGCCGACGCTCTAGTTGCGGCTGAGGTCGATCGGGTGCGTTGCCAGCATCGACAGCGGTAACGGCTGACGGCGCAGCACCCGGGCCCACAGATCCACCCGCGGTTCGACGAGCACATCCGAGGGCAGTGCCGACAGCACGATCCAGTCGTCGCGTTCGATCTCGCCTTCCAGCTGACCGGTGGTCCACCCCGAGTAGCCGGCGAAGATCCGCACCCCTTCGAGCGCGGGTGCGATCTCGTCGGGATCGGTGTCCAGATCGACCATCACGACGCGGCCCTGCACGTGCCGAATCCCCGGCACCCCGGTGATGTCCACCCCGACCCGCACCGTCGCCAGGCACAGCGCCGAATCGCGTTTCACCGGACCGCCGATGAACATGCTCTTCGGCTTGATCGCCAGCTTCGCCCACTGCGGCAGCACGTTGTAGACGGCGGTCTCGCTGGGCCGGTTGAGCACGACCCCGAGGGTGCCGCCCTCGTTGTGCTCGACGATGTAGATGACGCTGCGCCGGAACGTCGGTTCGAGCAGGTCGGTATCGGCGAGCAACAGCGTTCCGGCGCGCACACGCGGTGCCGTCGGAGTGACATGATCCTCCGGTTCCTCGGGCTGTCCCACAGGTCCATCATGTCACCAGCAACCCCGTGCGGCGGCGAACAACGAGCGGCCCGCCGCGATATTTGTACTGTTGATGCGGGTGCGTATCGCAGTCCCGGCCCGGACAGGATCTGATCTCATGACTGACACCCGCAATCCGCCGGGAACCTGGCAGGCCGTCCGCGGTCTGCCCGAGTTCCGGCGGCTGCTGGAGTTGCGTGCGGTCAGCCAGTTCGGCGACGGACTGTTCCAGGCCGGGTTGGCCGGAGCGCTGCTGTTCAACCCCGATCGTGAGACGACACCGGGGGCCATCGCCCTGGCTTTTGCCGTGCTGTTCCTGCCCTACTCGCTGCTCGGCCCGTTCGCCGGGGCGTTGCTGGACCGCTGGGACCGGCGCCTGGTGTTGATCGGTGCCAACACGGGCCGTCTGCTGCTGGTGCTCGCGGTCGGAGTCGCGCTGTCGGTCAGCGCGGATCAGCGGGTGCTGCTCTTCGGTGCGCTGATCGTCAATGGGTTCACCCGCTTCGTGTCCTCCGGGCTGTCCGCGGCGCTGCCGCATGTGGTGCCCCGCGACAAGGTGCTGACGATGAACTCGGTGGCCACCGCGACGTCGGGTCTGGCCACCTCCGCGGGTGCCGGCTTCATGTTCCTGCCGCGATGGCTGCTGGGCGCCGACGATGCCGGCGGCGCGGCGGTGATCCTGTTGGCCGCCCTGCCGGTGGCAATCGCGCTGTGGCTGTCGGTGCGGTTCTCACCGCACGTCCTCGGCCCCGATGACAGCGCCCGCGCGGTGCACGGCTCGGTGGCCTATGCGGTGTCCACCGGATGGGTTCATGGCATCCGCACCGTCGCGGCGGTGCCGACCGTCGCGGCCACCCTGGGTGGGCTGGCCGCGCATCGCATGGCATTCGGCATCAACACCCTGCTGCTGCTGGTGATCGTGCGACACACCGGCGGTCACCAAGTCGCCGGCCTTGGCTCGGCGTTTCTGTTCGTCGCCGCCGCCGGCACGGGATCATTTCTGTCCACCGTGCTGACACCGGCGGTGGTCGGCCGCTGGGGGCGGCACCGCACCGCCAACGGGGCCCTGGCACTCGCCGCGGTGGTGCAGCTGTTCGCTGCCGGGTTGCATGTGCCGGTGATGATCGGCTGCGGTTTCGTGCTGGGGGCTGCCGGGCAGGTGGTGAAGCTGTGCGCGGACAGCGCCATGCAGACCGATGTGGACGACGCGCTGCGCGGCCACCTGTTCACCGTCCAGGACGCGCTGTTCTGGGTCACGTTCGTCGGCGCGATCGCCGCCGCGGCGGCGGTGATACCGGCCGACGGGCGGTCGGTGGCGCTGGTGCTTGTCGGGTCGGTGCTCTACGTGCTGGGCCTCGCTGCCCACGCCGCGCTCGGGCGGCGCACACCCCCGGTTTAGAGTTCAGCCATGGCTGGAGCCGAGCCGATGGTGGCCGATCTGCGCGCCGAGAGCGATGCCCTGGATACGTTGGTGGCCGACCTGCCCGAGGCGGGCTGGCGGACCCCCACGCCGTCCCCGGGGTGGACCGTCGCGCACCAGATCGCCCACCTGTGGTGGACCGACCGGGTCTCGCTGAAATCCATCACCGACGAGGACGCGTTCGCCGCGGTCCTCGGTGAGGCCGCCAAGGATCCACTCTGGTTCGTCGACGCCGGGGCCGAGGCACTGGCACTCACCCCGCCGGCCGAACTGCTCACCTCGTGGCGCCGCGACCGGGCCGCGCTGCACGATGGGCTGCTCGGCGTGGCCGACGGCCGCAAGCTGCCCTGGTTCGGCCCGCCGATGAGCGCGCCGTCGATGGCCACCGCCCGGCTGATGGAGACCTGGGCGCACGGGCTGGATGTCGCCGACGCACTCGGTGTCCGGCGGCCGGCCACCGCCCGGTTGCGCTCGGTAGCCCATATCGGCGTGCGCACAAGGGATTTCGCCTTCACCGTGCACGGGCTCACGCCGCCCGCGGAGGTGTTTCACGTGGAACTGAACGGTCCAGACGGCGAATTGTGGACATGGGGACCCGACGACGCCGCCCAGACCGTGACCGGATCGGCCGAGGATTTCTGCATGCTGGTGACCCAGCGCCGGGCGCCGCGCGAGCTCGATGTGGTGGCCGTCGGGCCGGACGCGCAGAAGTGGCTCACCATCGCCCAGGCGTTCGCCGGACCCCCCGGACCCGGCCGGGAGTGACCCGCCCAAATGCGCGAAATGGTCGCTCCGAGGACATGCGCAACGACCATTTCGCGTATTCCGGCGAGAGATGGAGTGGGACATGGCCAGTTCGCTACCCGACAACCCGTCGCTTGAGGCGCTCGCCGCAGAGGCGCGGGGCGGGCAGGAGGAATCCGTGGCCCGCAAGTACGGGTTCAGCGGTTGGCCAGCGCTCGTGCACTATCTCGCGGCCGCCGCGGAACTGAGCGTCGACCCGTCCCGGTTCGACGAGACCGCCGCCGACCCCGCCGACCGGTTCTGTGCGCTGGCCACCCTGCGCTACGACGAGGCGGACGCCCCGCCCCGATGGCAGGCCGCCGACGACCTGCGCCGCGCCGCGCCGCGCCTGACCGGACACCATGTGTGGGCCGCGGCCGCGGCGGCCGATCCGCACGCACTGTCCGCCGTATTGCGCAAGGATCCCACCCTGGCCTCGGCCACCGGAGGTCCCCACGGCTGGGTGCCGCTGATGTACCTGGCGTATGGACGGGCGCCGCAGCAGGACAGCCTGGCCGCGGCCGAGATGCTGCTCGACGCCGGCGCCGACCCGAACGCGGGCTATCTGTGGCGCGGTATGTCGACGCCGTTCACCGTGCTGACCGGGGTGTTCGGCGAGGGCGAACAGGGACCGCGCCGGCAGCCCCGGCATCCGCTCGCCGCCGACCTGGCCGGCCTGTTGCTACGCCGCGGTGCTCATCCGGCCGATCAGCAGACCCTCTACAACCGGATGTTCCGTCCCGACGACGCGCACCTGGAGCTGCTGTTCGCCCACGGGCTGGCCGACGCCGGTCCGAGCCCGTGGGAGCGGCGGCTCGGCGAGGCGATCGAGACCCGCGCGCAGATGTGGCAGCGGCAGGTTTCCTGGGCCGCCGAAAACGGTTTCACCGATCGGCTGGCCCTGCTGGCCCGGCACGGCATCGATGTCTCGGGTGTCCATCCGGTCGTTCCCCGACTACCGGATGACCCTGACGCCCGCGACGCCGAGGGCGCCACCGCCCTGCACCATGCCGCGTGGTCCGGTGACCTCGCGCTGATCCGGCAACTGCTCGACGCCGGCGCGGACCCGTCGCTGCGCGACACCCGGTTCGACGCGACGCCGCTGGGCTGGGCCGAGCACGCCTATCAGGACGAGGCCGCCGCACTGCTGCGGCTCAGCTCAGATCGGTGACCGAGTCCGCGGCACCGTCGGAGTCCGCGTCGGTGAGCTGCACATCCCAGCTGCCGTCACCGTCGCGATCGGCGTAGGCGGTGCCCCGGCCGTCGTGGTGGCCCAGCACCCGGTCGGCCAGCCCGTCGGCGTCGACGTCGAGCAGCCGGTCGTCGGTCAGCCCGTCGCCGTCGAAATCCACCATCGGCCCGCCGGTGGCTTCCACCCCGTCCAGCCCGAACCAGCGCAGCTGTCCGGCCCGGTCGACGGCCACCGCCCAGGTGCCCGAGCCGTCGTCGGTGAAATAGCCGGGTGCCGGGCCGTCCCGGTTGTGCACCGCGTGATCGGCCAGCCCGCTCGCATCCAGATCGGCCAGCGCGTCATCGGGCAGGCCGTCACCGTCGAGGTCCAGCGCAAAGGCGTCGAACACGCCGTCGCCGTCCACATCGACCGTCGGATCGGCGGACCAGATCTCCGCGCCGCCGGCCCCGTCACCCAGGCAGTAGTCCATGCCTGTTCAGACGCATCAGGACTGCTGCGCGTTCCACCAGGTGTGAAGTTCGGCGATCGCCTCGTCATGGTCGAGGGGTCCGCGGTCCAGCCGGAGTTCCTTGAGGTGGTTCCACGCCTTGCCGACCAGAGGGCCCGGTGGGATGCCGAGGATCTCCATGATGGCGTTGCCGTCCAGGTCCGGGCGCACCCGCTGCAGGTCTTCCTTGGCGGCCAGTTCGGCGATGCGGGTCTCGAGCTCGTCGTAGTTGGCCTGCAGCCGCGCCGCCCGGCGCTTGTTGCGGGTGGTGCAGTCGGCACGGACCAGCTTGTGCAGCCGGTCCACCAGCGGGCCGGCGTCGGTGACATAGCGGCGCACCGCCGAGTCGGTCCACCGGCCGTCGCCGTATCCGTGGAAACGCAGATGCAGGTACACCAGCTGCGACACATCGTCGACCATCTGCTTGGAGTACTTCAGCGCTCGCATCCGCTTGCGGACCATCTTGGCGCCGACCACCTCGTGATGATGGAAGCTGACTCCCCCATCGGGTTCGTGGCGCCGCGTCCCGGGCTTGCCGATGTCGTGCAGCAGCGCCGCCCACCGCAGCACCAGATCGGGGCCGGATGTCTCCAGGTCCACAGCCTGCTTGAGCACCGTCAGCGAATGCCAGTACACATCCTTGTGCTGATGGTGCTCATCGATGGCCATCCGCATCTCGCCGACCTCCGGCAACACCACCGCGCCCAGGCCGGTCTGCACCATCAGGTCCACACCGGCCACCGGATCGGCACCCAGCAGCAGCTTGTCCAGTTCGGCGGCCACCCGCTCCGCGGTGATCCGGCCCAGCTGCGGCGCCATCTCCAGCAGCGCCTCCAGCACCCGCGGCGCCACCGAGAACCCCAGCTGTGACACGAATCGCGCCGCGCGCAACATCCGCAGCGGATCATCGCCGAAGGACACCTGCGGTGCCGACGGGGTGTCGAGCACGCGGTCTCGCAGCGCCGTCAGCCCGCCCAGCGGATCGAGGAACTCGGCCGGGCCCGCCGCGGTGATCCGCACCGCCATCGCATTCACGGTGAAGTCGCGACGCACCAGATCGTCCTCGAGGCGGTCACCGAAGCGGACCTCGGGATTGCGCGACACCTGGTCATAGCTGTCGGCCCGGAACGTGGTGATCTCGAACCGGTGCCCGGCCTTGCCCACACCGATGGTGCCGAACTCGATCCCGGTGTCCCACAAGGCATCCGCCCAGCCGCGCAGCAGCTTCTGCATCTGTTCGGGGCGGGCGTCGGTGGTGAAGTCGAGGTCGGAGTACAGCCGACCCAGCAGCGCGTCACGGACGCTGCCGCCCACCAGGTACAGCTCATGACCGGCGGCGGCGAACACCGCGCCGATATCGCGGAGCACGTCGCCGTAGCTGTTCAGCGCGACCCAGGCCCCCGCCAGCAGTTCGGCGTCGGCAGCGTCGTGGGTCGGGTCGGTCGGCACGTTCGGTGAGCCTAATCGGTCTCCCAGGCTGGTAACGACCCGGCGACAGCCCGGCCACGACCGGCGCGTGTGGCGAGCAGGTAAACCTGCGGCAACTACTATCGCTTGGGTGTCGGACGGTGATAACGCCAAGCCGCGACGGCGCCGAGGGCGTCGCCGCGGCCGCCGCGCTGCCGGTCCGCCCGAGGCCGATGCCGAACGCGCCACCTCGTCGGGTGAACCGGCCTCCTCGGCACCCGAAAAGGTGCCGTCCGAGAACGCCGGTCAGCCGGCCAAACCCGGCCAGAACCGTAAACCCCGCCCGTCCCGACGCGCTCCCGACCGGCTGCGCACCGTGCACGAGACCTCGGCGGGCGGCCTGGTCATCGACGGGCTCGACGGACCCAAGGACACCCAGGTCGCCGCGCTCATCGGCCGGATCGACCGACGCGGCCGGATGCTGTGGTCGCTGCCCAAGGGGCATATCGAGGTCGGTGAGACCGCCGAGCAGACCGCCGTCCGCGAAGTCGCCGAGGAGACCGGCGTGCAGGGCAGCGTGCTGGCCGCGCTCGGCAGCATCGACTACTGGTTCGTGACCGAGGGTCGGCGCGTCCACAAGACCGTGCACCATTACCTGATGCGATTCCTGGGCGGTGATCTCTCCGACGAGGACATGGAGGTCACCGAGGTGGCCTGGGTCCCGCTGCGTGATCTGCCCGCCCGCCTGGCCTACGCCGACGAACGCCGCCTTGCGGTGGTGGCCGGCGAGCTCATCGACAAGCTGCACACCGATGGCGAGGGCGCGTTACCGCCGCTGCCGCACAGTTCGCCGCGCCGGCGCCCGCAGACCCATTCGCACACCCGCAACCGTCGCCCCGAGGATTCACCGCCCCGGCGTGCGAACGGTTGCGGTCCAGCCCAGTGAGCTGCGCGAGGGTGCTCCGCGTCCTCACCGCCGCGGTGCTGCTGTTGCTCTTCGCGACTCCCGCCCTGCTGCCGCGCGCCGCCGCCGGCGAACCGGGTGACACCACGTTCCTGACCTTGCGCATCGACCGTGTCACTCCCGACACCGTCACGACCACCACCGGCTCGATCGTCACCGTCGCCGGCACCGTGCGCAATATCGGTGACCGTCCGGTGCGGGACGTGGTGGTGCGCCTCGAGCACGCCCCGGCGGTCACCGGGTCGGCCGGTCTGCGCACCAATCTGTCCGGCAACCTCGACCAGTACGTGGCGGTCGCTCCGTTCGTCACGCTCTCGACCGAGCTGCAACGCGGCCAGGAGGTGCCGTTCACGCTGTCCTACCCGGTGCGCGGTACCCAGGAGCCCTCGCTGCAGATCGATGAGCCCGGCATCTACCCGGTGCTGGTGAACGTCAACGGCACCCCCGACTACGGGGCTCCCGCCCGGCTCGACGACGCCCGCTTCCTGCTGCCCGTGCTCGGTGTGCCGCCCGATCCCGCGACCGGCGATGCCGAGGGCGTGACCGCGGTGGTGCCGCCGGACACGTCCCGTCCGGTCGCGATGACGGTGCTGTGGCCGCTGGCCGACCGGCCCCGACTGGCCGCCGGTATCCCCGGCGGGACCACCCCGGTCCGCCTGCTCGACGACGACCTGGCCGCCTCGCTGGCCCCCGGTGGCCGGCTGGACACCCTGTTGTCGGCGGCCGACTTCGCCACCAGCGGCCAGGTCGACGACGACGGCGCCATGGGCTCGGCGTTGTGCCTGGCCGTCGACCCCGACCTGCTGATCACCGTCAACGCGATGACCGCCGGCTACGTCGTCAGCGACGACCCGAACGGCGGTCTCAACGCGCCCACCCATCCGGGCGTCGGCCAGGATGCCGCGGTCAACTGGCTGGGCCGGCTCCGGGCGCTCGCTCAGCGCATGTGCGTCGCCCCGACCGTCTACGCCCAGGCCGACCTCGACGCGCTCAAACGGGTCGGCGACACCGGCCTGAGCGCCGTCGCCACCGGCGGGGCCGCCGATATCGTCGACCAGATTCTCGGAGTGCGTTCGGTACGCGGCGCCACCCTCCTCGGTGACGGGTCGCTGACGCCGGCCGCAGTCTCCATGCTCGGCGCGCAGGGGCCCACGGTCGCGGTGGCTCCCGCCCCGCTGCCGGCCGGGGACACCGGTGCCGCCGATCTGGCCCCGCAGCGCAACTCCCTCGACGTCGTCACCGCCCCCTTCGACCCCGGCCTGGCGGCCGCGCTGGCCGGTGCCGGCGGCGCCCCGGCCACCCCGAGCCACCTCGGCGACGAACTGCGCATCCCGCTGCGCCACGACTCCCGGTTGGCCCGGCTGCAGGACGCGATCGGCTCGCTGCTGTGGCGCGGCCTGGCCCCCGATACCGAACCCCGTACCCAGATCGTGATGCCGCCGCTGACCTGGGATCTGAATCCCGACGAGGCGCAGCGCGTGCTGACGTCGGTGGCGACGGCCATCGGTGCCGGACTGGCCTATCCACGACCGCTGCGCGCGGTGATCGCCGAGGCACCGCGCACCGCGCCGCCCGAGCCCGTCGCGGCACCCGAGCCGTCGGCCGAGTCCGCAGACCGGTTCGACAACGGCGTGACATCCGGCATCGCCGCCATCACCGACAGGCTCTGGGGCCTGACCTCGGCGCTGACCGTCGATCAGCGCACCGGTCTGACCGGCACCCAGTACACCGCCCCGCTGCGTGAGGACATGTTGCGCGCGCTCAGTCAGTCCGTCCCCGATGACGAACGCAACGACGCCGCCCAACAACGCCTTTCGACCGTCAGCCGGACCGTCGCCGATCTTTTCGGGGCGGTCACCGTGGTGAATCCCGGCGGCTCCTACACCTTGGCCACCGAACGCAGCCCGCTGCCGCTGGCACTGCGCAACGATCTTCCGGTGCCGATCCGGGTGCGGCTGCACATCTCCGCGCCGCCCGGCATGACGGTGACCGACCCCGGGGAGATCGAACTGCCACCCGGATTCCTGCCGCTACGGGTGCCGATCGAGGTGCACTTCACCCAGCGGTTCGCCGTCGACGTGAACCTGAGCACCGCCGACGGCTTGCCGCTCGGCGATCCGGTGCGGCTGTCGGTGCATTCCAACGCCTACGGCAAGGTGCTTTTCTTCATCACGCTGACCGGTGGCGCGATCCTGGCGCTGTTGGTCGGCCGGCGGCTCTGGCACCGGTTCCGCGGCGAACCCGACCGCGCCGACCTGGTTCCGCCTACGCGGCGACCCGATCCGCTGGACACGGCGCTGGCCCACGGCTCCGACCGCGCCCGACCCGCCGACGAGCCGCGATGAACGCACCGCAACGGGTTCCGCGCGGGCACGACACCCGGCGCCGGGCCGGCGGTCCGCACGACCAACCCCCGAACACCCGCCCGCCGCGTCAGGAACTCTCGGACTCCGCGGTGGTGTCCCGGTCCTGGGGGATGGCGCTGGCCACCCTGGTCAGCAGGCTCACCGGGTTCGGTCGGATGGTGCTGCTGGCGCTCATCCTGGGCGGGCCGCTGCTCAGTTCGTTCACGGTGGCCAACCAACTGCCGAACCTGATCGCCGCCCTGGTGCTGGAGGCGACGTTCACGGCCATCTTCGTGCCGGTCCTGGCCCGCGCCGAACGCGACGATCCCGACGGCGGTACCGCGTTCGTGCGGCGGCTGGTCACCCTGGCCACCGCGCTGCTGATCGTCGCGACGATCCTGTCGGTGGCGGCGGCACCGCTGCTGGTGGACCTGATGCTCGGCAGCGATCCGCTGGTGAACCGGCCGCTGACCACCGCGTTCGCCTACCTGCTGCTCCCCCAGGTCGTCTTCTACGGACTGACCTCGGTGTACATGGCAATCCTGAACACCCGCAATGTGTTCGGTCCGCCCGCCTGGGCGCCGGTGCTCAACAACGTCGTCGCGATCCTGACGCTGGCGGTGTACCTGCTGGTGCCCGGCGAGCTGTCCATCGACCCCGTCGAGATGGGCAATGCCAAACTGCTGGTGCTCGGCATCGGCACCACCCTCGGCGTGGTGGCGCAGGCGCTGGTGTTGATCCTGGCGATCCGCCGGGAACGCATCAGTCTGCGACCGCTGTGGGGTATCGACGACCGCCTCAAACAGTTCGGCATGATGGCGCTGGCGATGGTGCTGTACGTGCTCATCAGCCAGATCGGCCTGATCGTCGGCAACCAGATCGCCAGCGCCGCCTCCGCTTCCGGGCCCGCGATCTACAACTACACCTGGCTGATCCTGCAGCTGCCGTTCGGCATCATCGGGGTGACCGTGCTGACGGTGGTGATGCCGCGGCTGTCACGCAACGCCGCCGCCGACGACGGCCCCGCGGTGCTGGCCGATCTGAATCTCGCGACCCGGCTGACCATGCTGACGCTCATCCCGATCGTGGCGATGATGACCGTCGGCGGCCCGGCCATCGGCAGCGCGCTGTTCTCCTACGGCAACTTCGGCCAGACCGACGCGGGATACCTCGGCATGGCGATCACGCTGTCCGCCTTCACCCTCATCCCCTACGCCCTGGTGCTGCTGCAGCTGCGGGTGTTCTACGCACGGCAGCAGCCGTGGACGCCGATCGTGCTCATCCTGGTGATCACCGCGGTGAAGATCGCCGCATCGGTGGCCGTCCCGCGTCTGGTGTCGGAGCCCGGGATGGTCGCCGGATACCTGGGTCTGGCCAACGGGCTGGGCTTCCTGGCCGGTGCCACCATCGGCTACCTGGTGCTGCGGGCCAACCTGAACCCGCCCGGCGGCAAGATGATCAGCCTCGACGTCATGCGCACCATCCTGGTGACGATCGTCGCGTCGATGATCGCCGGACTGGCCGCCCACATCGTGGATCAGCTGCTCGGACTGGAGGCGCTGACCGAACACGGCGGGGGCCTCGGTTCACTGCTACGGCTACTCGTGCTCGGCATCATCATGCTGCCGATCCTGGGCGGCGTGCTGTGGGCGGCGAAGGTGCCCGACGCACTCGCCGTGGGGGCCGCGGTCCGCCGTCGGCTGCCCGGCCGCGCAAAGGTGGCCACGCCCCGCACTTCCAGGTCTGATGGCCGGGCTGTCACGTACTCTGATCACAGCAATTCGTATCCGATGCGGCCTCCACGCCCCCCGGCTGCCCGCCGGTACGGACCGCACGCGGGGATTGCGCAGCAGCAGATGCCGAAAGGACCAGCGGTGAGCGATAAACCCGTGAGCGGTTCGGCGCCCGGGGCAGGTGCTCGACCCGAATCCGACCCCGAACCGGGGGCGACGACCCGCATTCCCGTGACCCCTGATTCGCGGCCCTCGGCCGGCGACTTCCAGCCCGACACCGGTGGCTTCAGCACCCGGCCGCCCGCCGACTACGGCGGGGACCCGACCCGTGAACCGTTGGCCTTCGATGCCCCGCGCGAGCCCGCGCTGGAGGCAGCGACCGCCGACGAGGACATCCATCTCATCCCGGGCGCCACCATTGCCGCGGGTCGCTACCGCCTGCTGGTGTTCCACGGCGGTCCGCCGCATCTGCAGTTCTGGCACGCCCTGGACACCGCACTGGACCGCCAGGTCGCGCTGACCTTCGTCGACCCCGACGCCGTGCTGCCCGACGCCGAGTTGCAGGAGATCCTGACCCGCACGATGCGGCTGTCCAAGGTGGAGACCACCGGGATCGCCCGCGTGCTCGACGTCGCCCGCACCGGCTCGGGCGGGCTGGTCGTCGCGGAATGGATTCGCGGCGGATCGCTGGCCGAGGTCGCCGAGACCTCGCCGTCGCCGATGGGTGGCGCCCGCGCCATCCAGTCGCTGGCCGCTGCCGCCGAGGCCGCCCACCGCGCCGGGGTTGCACTGTCCATCGACGACCCGAGCCGGGTCCGCGTCAGCATCGAGGGCGATGTCGTCCTCGCCTTCCCCGCGACCCTGCCCGAAGCCACCCCCGAGGACGACATCCGCGGCATCGGCGCCGCGCTGTACGCGCTGCTGATCAACCGGTGGCCGCTGCCCGAGTCCGGTGTGCACAGCGGCTTGGCCGCCGCCGACCTCAACGCCGCGGGCCAGCCCGTCGAGCCGCAGTCCGTCGACGGGGACATCCCGTTCCAGATCTCGGCCGCGGCCGCGCGCGCCGTCCAGGAGGAGGGCGGTATCCGCAGCGCCCCCACCCTGCTCAACTTGTTGCAGCAGGCCACCGCGGTCGCCGACCGCACCGAATTCATCGCACCGGTCGACGAACCCCCGGCCGGTTCCGCCGCCCGCCTGGCTACCGGCGGGACCGATCCGGACGCTGCCGCGCGCCGCCGCAAGGGCATGATCATCGGCCTGGCCGCCGGCGGTGTCGTCGTGGTGGTGGCTCTGGTGATCCTGGCGACCGTGCTCAGCCGCATCTTCGGTGATGTGGGTGGCGGACTCGACCGCGACGAGCTCGGGTTGAACAACCCCAGCACCTCGGCCGACGCCGAGTCGGGCAACACCGTGAAACCGGTGCGCGCCACGGTGTACTCCCCCGAGGGCGAGGCCGACGCACCCGCCGATGCGGGCCTGGCGATCGACGGGAATCCGTCCACCGTGTGGCCGACGGACACCTACTCCGATCCCGCCCCGTTCCCCGGCTTCAAGAACGGCGTGGGCCTGATGCTGCAGCTGCCCAAGCCCACGGCGCTCGCCTCGGTCACCCTCGACGTCTCCAGCACGGGCACCGCCGTCCAGATCCGGGGTTCGGACACCGCCAACCCGGCCGCCCTCGAGGACACCACCGCGCTGACCGATCCGACGACGTTGAAGAAGGGCTCCAACACCATCGAGATCGAGAATGCGGAGGCCACTCCGTATGTGCTGGTGTGGATCTCCACGTTGGGCACGGTGGACGGCAAGAGCCGTTCCGATATCTCCGAGATCACCCTCAAATCGGGGTCCTGACACAGTTATCCCCAGCCCTGGACTGCAGAACCAGCAGCTCAGGGCGCTGCGGCGAAGAGGTGCGGAGACAGTCACGCCGACGGCCCTAGTGTTCGGCAGGTGGGGAGTTTCGGGGGATGCTCGGGGCGGGAACGCACCGATGAGCAGTTGCTGGCGGCGCACGTCGCGGGTGATCGCTACGCGTTCGAGGAACTGTTCCACCGTTATCAGCCGCAGCTGTACCGGCTGGCGCTGATCACCACCCGCTGTCCCGACGACGCCCGCGACGCCCTGCAGGACGCGATGCTGTCCGCGCACTGCGGCGCACCCAAGTTCCGGCATGACTGCTCGGTGAGCAGCTGGCTCTACCGCATCGTGGTGAATGCCTGTCTGGACCGGCTGCGCCGGCACAAGGCGCGGCCCACGACACCCCTGGAGGCGCTCGCGTCCGCCGGCGCGATCGGTGATCCGGCGCCCGGGGTGGACACCGCCATCGTCATCGAACGGGCGCTCATGCGCCTGCCGGTCGAGCAGCGGGCGGCCATCGTCGCCGTCGACATGCAGGGGTTCTCGGTGGCCGAGGCCGCCCGGATGCTGGGGGTGCCCGAGGGCACCGTGAAGAGCCGCCGGGCGCGGGCCCGGAGCAAGCTGGCCGGCACGTTGGGGCATCTGTGCACGGCGGCGGTTACGGCCGAAGCGGGCGTGGCCGCGCGATGATGGGTGGGTGCAGCGCAACGCTCCCCACCGGGTGGTTCCCCCGGGCACCGGGCACCACCGGCAGCACCGGCCTGCGCTGCGCTGGCGCCGGGTGGCCGCCGGCACCGGCGCGCTGGCCGGCGTACTGGCCCTCGGTATCGGGGTGTTCGCCGTGTCCGGCGACGAGGGGGCCGACCCGGGTTTCTCCCGCGCCCCGGGGACCAGCGCCCGGCACCTCACCGCACGTGCCTCCGCGATGCCCCTGACCGACGCGCAGATCATCCAGTTGCTGCAGCGACCGCCCGACCTGGGACCGCTGCGCGACCCGCAACCCTGCCTGAACAGCCTGGACCACCCCGCCGAGACCCGGGTCCTGGGCGCCGCACCGGTGACGCTGGGCACACGACCGGCCGTGCTGCTGGTATTGCCCGCCGCAGACCCGTCCGCCGTCGTGGCCGTGGTGGTGGCACCGGATTGTCCGGCCGCCGGCACCGGGGTGCTGGCCCGGACGGAGTTACCGCGCCCCTAGTCCGTGCCCCGACGACCGCGCCCGGGAACACCCGGGCCTACCCTGATGTTTGAACAAACGGCCGTGTAAACGGCAGAAAGGCTGGGATATCCAGGATGTCCACCACTTCTGAGGTCACGTCCCCCATTCACGACGTGATCATCATCGGCTCAGGCCCGGCCGGGTACACCGCGGCGGTCTACACCGCGCGGGCCCAACTGCATCCGTTGGTGTTCGAAGGTATCCAGTTCGGTGGTGCGTTGATGACGACCACCGAGGTGGAGAACTACCCGGGGTTCCGCGAAGGCATCACCGGTCCCAATCTGATGGAAGAGATGCGCGAGCAGGCGCTGCGTTTCGGTGCCGATCTGCGGATGGAAGACGTCGACGAGGTCGACCTCACCGGTCCGATCAAGACCGTCACCGTCGGTGACGAAACTCACCGCGCCCGCTCGGTGATCCTGGCGATGGGTGCGGCCGCGCGCCAACTCGGTGCCCCTGGCGAGATGGAGCGCATCGGGATGGGTGTCAGCACCTGTGCCACCTGCGACGGATTCTTCTTCCGCGACCAGGACATTGCGGTGGTCGGCGGCGGTGACTCGGCGATGGAGGAAGCGATCTTCCTCACCAAGTTCGCCCGCAGCGTCACCCTCATCCACCGTCGCGAGGAGTTCCGCGCCTCGAAGATCATGCTGGACCGTGCCCTGGCCAACGAGAAGATCACCTTTTTGACCAACACCGCGATCACCGAGATCGAGGGCGATCCCAAGGTCACCGGAATTCGCTTGCAGGACACCGTAACCGGCGAGGAATCGAAGCTCGCGGTGACCGGCGTGTTCGTGGCGATCGGCCACATCCCGCGTTCGGATCTGGTCCGCGGGCAGGTCGGCGTCGACGAGGACGGCTACGTGCAGGTCCAGGGCCGCACCACCGCGACATCGCTGGAAGGCGTGTTCGCCGCCGGTGATCTCGTGGACCACACCTACCGGCAGGCCATCACCGCCGCCGGCTCGGGCTGCGCGGCGGCCATCGACGCCGAGCGCTGGCTCACCGAATTCCCCGCTCCGACAGAAGAATAGACCCCACACCAGTTAGGAAGATCCGATGACCGAGAACTCCGCTACTGCCGTCGTAACCGACGACTCCTTCTCCCAGGATGTGCTGACCAGTTCCACTCCGGTACTGGTCGATTTCTGGGCCACCTGGTGCGGCCCGTGCAAGATGATCGCCCCGGTGCTCGAGGAGATCGCCTCCGAGAAGGCCGGCGAACTGAAGGTGGTCAAGCTCGACGTGGACGCCAATCCGGCTACCGCGCGGGACTTCCAGGTGGTGTCGATCCCGACATTGATCCTGTTCAAGGATGGTGAACCGGTCAAACGGATCGTCGGCGCCAAGGGCAAGGCCGCCCTGCTGAAGGAGATCGCCGAGCACGCCTGACGGCGCACCGCTCTCCCGAATCACACCCTCGGGTTTTCCGGATTTTCGCGGGCATCTGAGACAATACTGACAGTCCGAACTGCAACCGTCGGCGTCCTGCGGGCGGTGCAGCGTGTCTGAAAGGCCAGGTATGTCGATTCTGCGTCGCGGCGACCGGGGAAGCGCGGTCATCGAGATCAGGTCGGCTCTGGCGGCTCTGGGGCTGGTCAACAGCCCCGAGGCCGACCTGAACACCGGCAGGCACGTCGCGGTGGACGTCTTCGACGCCGATCTCGACCATGCGGTGCGCGCATTCCAGCAGCAGCGTGGTCTGCTGGTCGATGGAATGGTGGGTGAGGCGACCTCGCGTGCGCTGCGCGAGGCCTCCTACCAACTCGGTGCCCGCACGCTGTCGCATCAGTTCGGGGCGCCGATGTACGGCGATGACGTCGCCACCTTGCAGGCCCGCCTGCAGGATCTCGGCTTCTACACCGGACTGGTCGACGGACATTTCGGCCTGCAGACCCACAACTCGCTGATGTTCTTCCAGCGGGAGTACGGGTTGTTCCCGGACGGTATCTGCGGTCCGGAAACGTTGCGTTCCTTGTACTTCCTGGGTTCCCGGGTGACCGGCGGTTCGCCGCACGCCATCCGCGAAGAGGAGTTGGTTCGTCGCTCCGGCCCGCGGCTGTCCGGAAAGCGGGTCATCATCGATCCGGGCCGCGGCGGAGACGACCTCGGTGCCATCATCCAGGGACCCGAAGGCCCGCTCAGCGAGGCAGATATCCTGTGGGACTTGGCCAGCCGGCTCGAAGGCCGGATGACGGCCATCGGGATGGACACGTTCCTGTCCCGGCCGGCCGGTCAGAGCCCCACCGATGCCGAGCGCGCCGCCACCGCCAATACCGTTGGCGCAGATTTGATGATCAGCCTGCGCTGCACCAGCCACCGCAGCCCGTTGGCAAATGGTGTGGCCTCGTTCCATTTCGGCAATTCGCACGGTTCGGTGTCCACCATCGGACGCAACCTCGCCGATTTCATCCAGCGAGAACTCGTGGCGCGCACCGGATCCAGTGATTGCCGGGTTCACGGCCGCACCTGGGATCTGTTGCGGTTGACCCGGATGCCTACCGTCCAGGTGGATTTGGGCTATGTCACGAACTCGCAGGACCGCGCGCTGCTGGCCACCAGCCAGTCTCGCGACGCCATCGCCGAGGGCATGCTGGCCGCGGTGAAGCGCCTCTATCTGCTCGGCAAGAACGATCGGCCGACGGGCACCTTCACGTTCGCCGAACTGCTGGCCCACGAACTGTCCGTCGAGCAGGCCGGGCGCTAACCGGCGAAATACGGCGGCAATGCCGACACCGCGTCCAGGCTCACGCGCGTGCTCGCGGCGGTGACGACCAGCAGACCGACCGCGAGTAGCGCCGAGATGGTCCCCGGTAACCGTGCGGACTGCCGCCAGGCCCACCCACTGCAGATCACGAATCCCAGTGCCACGACAGCTGTTTCGATGGCCATCACGGCGTGATATCGGCCGAAACTGACAACCAGGGCGTCGAGCACCGGTGCGGACCGCCGCCCGGCGAGGGCCTGCCCGATCTCGTCATAGGTACGGGCCGTCTGCGCGCCGTCGGGCATCGGCAGCGCCTGGAGCAGCGCGGTCAACGGAGCCGCCGTCGCCTGGACGTTCACCATCACCAGCATGAGAGCAAAGAGCACCAGAGCGCCGAGCACATAACGGAGCGCCCCCGGTCGGCGTGAAACACCGAGTGCGACAAGCACAGCCAGCAGAGCGGTGGCGATCACGATCTTGATGGCGTGGTATCGCCGCCAGTAGTCGATGAGGTGGATCAGGCCCGGGGTCATGGCCTGATCGCCCGACCGCCACGACGCGACCAGCTCCACGCGAAAAGCGCACTCGACCAGGTCCCCATCGGTCAACGCCCCGAAATCGCCACCGGCCAAGGTCGCCGGTGCCAGGAAGAAGCATGCCGCCAGGATCAGGGCCGCGACGAGCAGGTATGCCGACCGGCGGTTCTCACCCAAACGCGGCCGCGCCGACCGGAGCCTGCAGTCGCGCACTCTCCAGCAGACGCTCGAGGGCGGCCTCGACATCCGCCTTCCATCCCAGGCCCTGTTCGAGCTCGAGGCGCAGGCGCGGAAAGTACGGGTGCGGTGCCACGACCTCGAAACCCATCTCGATGAGCAGATTGGCGTCGATGATGCACTGGCCCGCCGAGCAGTCGCCGAGTACTTCGATCACCTGTTCCAGATCGGTGGGGACGCCCGACTCCGGACACAGATCGTCCGCCAACGGGGTCCGCGCGAATGCCTCCAGCGCGCGGACACCACGGCGCACCAGATCTGCGACCACTGCGGTGATCAGCCCGCGCGAGAGATTGTCGCCGTCGTCGGCGGACTCCAGCCCGATCGACGTCAGCAGCACGGCATCGGCGCTGACCGGTCCGGTCGGAAACTTCCGGGCGCGCGGTACCGCGCCGGGGGGTGCGTAGAAGACGTAGCCGAGACAGGACTCGTCGTTGAAGAACTCGGGCCGACCAGGATCCTGCTCCCCCGGTTCGACCGCGCTGCGGATCGCCAACTGCGCGCACGATCCCCACTCGAGCATGACCATCGACAGCCAGGCTTCCTTCTCGAATTCGGGATCGGCGAGGTGGTCGTCACCGCCGAGGGTGGACGGATCGACTTCCCAGAACACGCATCGCCGCGCATGCTTCGGTAACTGCTCGAATGCCTCGAGCCGCAGCGGGCTGATTCGTGCTGACACTTCGACTCCCCAACCTTCACATGGTTCCGGCGCGCACGGATGCCACTCCAGGATAGGAGAAGGCACTCCGCTCGGCCCACCGAGCCTGGCTAAGTTCACCGAATCGGTCTGTGACGTCAAACATGTTGTTAGGCATGACATCTCCTTTCCGAAGCGATGTTTCAGCGACCTTTCGCGGATCCAGCGTCACAGTGACGTAATTCGCCTGTGTCTCTGGTCCTGGGCGTGCAACGCGGAATCGGTCATTTTTGCGACCGTTACTGCTTCGCGGAGTTCATCAGTTCGACGATGCGCTGCAGATCGTCGACCGAGCCGAATTCCACCACAATCTTGCCCTTGCGTTTGCCCAAGCTCACAGTGACGCGGGTATCGAAGGCCGTGGAGAGCTGTTCAGCAACGTCCTGCAGACCCGGCATCTGGATCGGTTTGCGTCGGGGCGCCGGCGGATCGCTCGGTCCGTTGCGATTGGCCAGCGTGACGGCTTCCTCGGTGGCGCGCACCGACAGACCTTCCGCCACGATCCGCGCGGCCAGCTCCTCCTGCTTCTCCGGACCACCGTCCAGGGATAGCAGCGCCCGTGCATGCCCCGCCGACAGCACGCCGGCGGCGACGCGGCGCTGCACCGGGATCGGCAGGCGCAGCAGGCGAATCATGTTGGAGATCAGTGGTCGCGAGCGTCCGATGCGCGAGGCCAGTTCATCGTGGGTGACGCCGAACTCGTCGAGCAGCTGCTGATAAGCGGCCGCCTCTTCCAACGGATTCAGCTGCGCGCGGTGGATGTTCTCCAGCAATGCGTCGCGCAACATGCTGTCGTCCGCGGTCTCCCGGACGATCGCCGGGATCGTGGCCAGACCTGCCTGCTGGGTCGCGCGCCACCGGCGCTCCCCCATCACGAGCTGATAGCGCGTCGACCCGTCGGCGGCCGGCACCGCCCGCACCACGATCGGCTGCATGACGCCGAATTCGCGGATCGAGTGCACCAGTTCGGACAGTGCCTCCTCATCGAAGACCTGCCGCGGCTGGCGCGGATTGGGGTCGATCTGCCCGGGGTCGATCTCCCGGTACACCGCACCGAACTCCGATGTCGCGGGCACCTCGGCGCCGTTGTCGGAAACGGGTGCCGGTGCCGGTGCGCCACCCATCAGGATGTCGGCAGTGGCGTCGCCGATCCGCGGACCTCCCAGCGCTTCACCCTCTGCCGGGCCGGTGGGGATCAGGGACGCCAGGCCGCGACCCAAGCCACTGCGTTTCTTCGCCTGGTTCATGCTGCCTGTCCCCCTACGTGGATTCTCTCGCTACCAAAGTACTGCGCGTACAACCGGGCTTCCGGGACGGCCGGCCCGTGCCCGCCGAAAACGCTACTGCTCATTCCCGTGGGCCGCCCTTGGTTCTCCCGCGTTCGGCGATCTCCCGGCTGGCGTCGAGGTAGCTCATTGCTCCACGTGAACCCGGGTCGTAATCCAGAATCGTCATCCCGTATCCAGGCGCCTCCGAGACCTTCACGCTGCGCGGAATCACGGACCGGAGCACCTTGTCGCCGAAGTGCGCGCGGACGTCCTCGGCCACCTGATCGGCCAGTCGGGTCCGTCCGTCGTACATCGTGAGTACGACAGTGGTGACTTCCAGGTCGGGATTGAGATGCGCCTTGACCATCTCGATGTTGCGCAGCAACTGGCCCACCCCCTCCAGTGCGTAGTACTCGCATTGGATCGGTATGAGCACCTCGGGTGCCGCGACGAGCGCATTGATGGTCAACAGCCCCAGCGATGGCGGGCAGTCGATGAAGACGTAGTCGAAGCTGTGTTCCTTCAGTCCGGCCAGTGCGGACCGCAGCCGCCCCTCGCGGGCGACCATGCTGACGAGTTCGATCTCGGCGCCCGCCAGATCGATGGTCGCCGGCACGCAGTAGAGGCGCTCGTTGTGTGGACTGCGTTGCAGGGCCGTCTCGAGCGGGATGTCGCCGATCAGGACTTCATAGGAAGACGGGGTGCCCTGCCGGTGTTCGATACCCAAGGCCGTGCTGGCATTGCCCTGCGGGTCGAGATCGATCACCAAAGTCTGCAGTCCCTGGAGTGCCAGTGCGGCCGCAACGTTGACCGCCGTGGTCGTCTTCCCGACGCCGCCCTTCTGGTTCGCGATGGTGAACACTCGCTGGCGATCCGGTCGCGGCAGTTCTCCGTAGCGCTTATGCAGTAGCCGGGTGGCGCGCTCGGCCTCGGCGGCTATGGGGGTGTCGGCCACCTGGTCACCCTTCCAGGTGCCCGCCGCCGGAGTCCATGTTTCACGTGAAACATCGTCGCTGGGGACAACGTCGCCGGCGGACGGCTGATTGCTCGCGTTCCCGCGATTACCCCTGCCGAACTTCATCGTTTCCTCCTGCCGGGTCGCGAGGCAACCGCTCCGCGTCGTGCGACCACCACGGTGGCGGGTGGCTGTAGAAAGTCCACGCCACATCTCACCACCTTCACCTCTGTGGCTCCAAGCGAACTCAACGCTCGCTGGTGCTCCTCGATCTCATCCACGGCACGTTCCCCCTTCAGTGCCAACATCCGTCCGCCGGTACGCAGCAGCGGCAGGCTCCAACGCGAGAGTTTGTCGAGGGAGGCGACCGCGCGCGACACCACCGCGTCCATCTCCCCGGCCTCATCGCGCACCGATCGATCTTCGGCCCGGCCCCGGATCACCGCGACATCCAGACCGAGTTCATCGATCGCTTCTCGTAAGAACTCGCTGCGGCGCAGCAGAGGTTCGATCAGCGTCACCTTCAGATCGGGCCGCGCTATCGCCAACGGTATACCGGGTAGACCGGCGCCACTTCCTATGTCGGCGACCCGCTCCCCCGGCTCGAACAGTTCGGCCATCGCCGCGCTGTTGAGCAGATGGCGCTCCCACAGCCGCTCGACTTCGGACGGGCCCAGCAGACCACGTTCGATCCCGGCACCGGCGAGGATCTCTCCGTACTGCCGCGCCACCGCCAAACCCTCGCCAAAGCAAAGAGCCGCCGACTGGGGCGCCGGACTCAGTTCGCCATGTTTCACGTGAAACATCCTCCGGTTGCGCTCCAGGCCGACGGCCCTGAACTTGTCGCTAGAACTACATGCGTGTAACTAAGCGCATCACGCGGGCAGCACGACGACGCGGCGCGACGGCTCCGCACCTTCGCTCTCGCTGCGGACACCGTCAACGGCGGCCACAGCGTCGTGCACGATCTTGCGTTCGAACGGAGTCATCGGCGACAGCTCCTCGCGCTCTCCGGACTCCAGGACCCGCTGGGCGATCTTGTCGCCAAGCGCCGCCAGCTCGTCGCGGCGGCGGCGACGCCACCGGGCGATGTCCAGCATCAGTCGACTGCGTTCGCCGGTCTTCTGGTGCACCGCCAGCCGGGTCAGCTCCTGGAGGGCGTCGAGCACCTCACCCTTGCGACCGACCAACTTGTTCAGGTCGCTGCCTCCGTCGATACTCACGATCGCGCGGTCACCCTCGACGTCCAGATCGATGTCACCGTCGAAGTCCAGGAGGTCTAGCAACTCCTCCAGATAATCACCGGCGATCTCTCCCTCCGCGACGAGACGATCTTCCAGATCCTCGGCGGGAGCGTCGTCCGCCGCTTCTTCGGTCACCAGCTCGCTGTCCTCGGGCGCGGCGTCCGTGCGCTCGGTGGTTTCGGCGTCAGTCATATCCGTGTTCTCCTTACTTCGCCACGTCCGCCCCCGGTGGGTTCCCGGGTCGATCGGCTCTCGGCTTGGCTTCTAGCGCTTGCGCTTCTTGGGCCGTGCGCCCGGCCGCGGAGTGCCCCCCGGCGTTCCGTTGGACGCATCGTTGTTTCTGCCCTTGGGGGCAGATGTCTCTGAGTTGCCGACGGCCTCCACGGCCGTCTCCGGCTCGGTGAGTTCTTTCGCCGACTTCGCGGGTGACGTGCCGTCCACATCGTCTGTCGCCGGATCCTTCGCCACCTTGCGCGCCTTGTTCGGCTTTTTGCCGGGTGCGGGAGCATTCGCGTTTCGCCGTTCGAGGGCCTCGGCCTTCTTGGCTTCTTCTTCCTGCTCGATCTTGCCGAACACGTAATGCTGCTGACCGAAGGTCCACACGTTGTTCGAGACCCAGTACAAGATGATCGCCAGCGGCAGGAACGGGCCACCGACGACAACACCGAGCGGGAACACGTACAGCGCCAGTTTGTTCATCATCGCGGTCTGCGGATTGGCGGCGGCTTCGGGACTCTGGCGGGCCACCGACGCGCGACTGTTGAAGTAGGTCGCGATGCCGGCGAGGATCATCAGCGGCACACCCACGCCGATGATCGCGATGCGGCTCACATCGAAACCGATGAACGCCTGCCAGCTGCTCTCCGACTGGATCATCGTGGCACCCAGCGGAGCACCGAACAGGTTCGCCTGCAGGAAGTGCTGAACGTCCACCGCGCTGAACACATAGTTGGGCAGCTCTTTGTTCAGTTCCAGATCGAGGCCGAGTTCGCCGAAGTTGTGGCCGGTCCGGTTGAACGAGCGCAGCACGTGGAACAAACCCAGGAACACCGGCACCTGTGCCAGCATCGGCAGGCACCCGAGAATCGGATTGAATCCGTGTTCCTTCTGCAGCTTCTGCATCTCCAGCGCCATCCGCTGGCGGTCTTTCCCGTACTTCTTCTGCAGCGCCTTGATCTGCGGCTGCAGTTCCTGCATCTGCCGGGTCGTGCGGATCTGCTTCACGAACGGCTTGTACAGAATCGCGCGCAGCGTGAACACCAGGAACACCACCGACAGCGCCCAGGCGAAGAAGTTCGTGGGCCCGAGGATGAAGGCGAACGCCTTGTACCAAACCCACATGATCGCCGACACCGGGTAATAGATGATGTCGAGGCTGAACCAGTTAAACAACGGAATCGCTCCTGACGACTTCCACAGAAGTCTTATCGCCGGTCTTGTCGCCGCGCTCGGGTATCGGGTCCCATCCGCCACGGTGCCATGGACCGCATTTGGCCAACCTCACCGCGGCCAGCCAGCCGCCGCGGATCAACCCGTATTCGGACAACGCATCCACGGCGTACTCACTACAGGTGGGGGTGAACCGGCACGACGGCAACCGCAGCGGAGAAATCACCGTCCGATACAGCTGGATCACGAAGATCACGCCGCCGGCGGCCCACCGGGTCACGGTCGGCTCGGCTTGGGGGTGCGGGTCTTCTTCAGCGCCGCCCGAAGTTCGGATTCGAGGCGGGCCGAGATGGCGTCCCGGCTGCCCGGCAACGCACGGATCACCACACGAGCGCGTGGACCGAGATCGGTCGCGTCATCGTTGATGAGGTGAAAGGCCGCATGACGCAGCCGGCGTGAGACACGGTGACGTTGCACCGCGGAGCCGACCGATTTGGACACCACGAGGCCTATCTTGGGTCCGTCATCAGAGCCGTCAGGAAGCCCGTCGTGCAACGCATGCACGACGAGATCGGGCTGAACCGCCCGTACTCCTTGGCGAACCGTGACACCGAAATCAGTAGACCGTGTCATCCGGTACCGGGCCGGAAGCACTGCCCTGAACCCTGCGTCGAATCACGCAGTCAGGGAACGGCGGCCCTTGCTACGGCGGCCGGACACGATGGCGCGGCCTGCACGCGTACGCATACGCAACCGGAAACCGTGCACACGGGCCCGGCGGCGGTTGTTCGGCTGGAAAGTCCGCTTGCCCTTGGCCACGGCTGTTTCTCCTCGTTCGGTCTGGTGTCGACAACCTCGGTCACCATGACAGTCATGGCAGCCGAGGACGCAGCCACCGTTGGTAAGCTCATCCATCTTGCCGGCGCGGCACCTCTGCGGTTCTCAAGAGAACCACCGAGTCGCAGCCGTATCGCCACGTGCGGGCGACTGTTCGAGGGTACTGACGAGATTTGCCTGGGTCAAACCTGGCCAGACCCGCTCGCAGTCGGCCCGAACTCAGCCTCACCCGGTAACAAAAGCCACACCAGTCACCAACTTTGCCTTGCCTGTGAGGAACCTGTCGGCAATGTTGCAGAACGGTTGGCACTCCGAGAGAAAACTGTTAGCTTTTCGCAATGCCGTTTCGAAGTGGAACGGCGCCGGAACCAGAGCGAGGACGACACCGGCCGGGAGCCCGCAGACCACAATCGGTATGTGATGAGCTCCGACACGGGATCCACGCCCACAGATAGCGCGATGATTACTACTGATTACTGTCCACAGTCTGTGGATAACTATGTGGACAGTTTGTTATCGTCGCCCCCCGGGACATCCCGAGGAAGCCGTTAGGGGGTAGGCGTCGTTGACCGCGGACCCCGATTCCTCGTTCGTCACCGTCTGGAACAACGTCATCTCCGAACTCAATGGGGAGACACCGTTCGGCGAGACCGTCAACGGCGGCCCACGTGAGCAACTTCTCACCGCACAGCAACGTGCCTGGCTGAAACTCGTCAAGCCCCTGGTCATCACCGAGGGATTTGCTCTGCTGTCGGTGCCCTCCGCGTTCGTCCAGAACGAGATCGAACGACTGCGCGAACCGATCGTCACCGCACTCAGCCGCCAACTCGGCCAACGGGTGGAACTCGGCGTCCGCATCGCCACCCCCGGTCCCGAGGACGTTCCGGAGCCCGAGGCCGCATCCGGGCACGACGAACCGCACGCGACCGACAACGAAGAGGTCGACGAGGACGGCGAGGCCCTCGCCAGTGCGGAAGCCAGCTGGCCGACGTACTTCAACCGGTCCCAGCCGGCCGCCCCGGAAGCCAACGCCGTCAGCCTCAACCGGCGCTACACCTTCGAGACGTTCGTCATCGGCGCCTCCAACCGCTTCGCCCACGCCGCCACCCTCGCCATCTCCGAAGCACCCGCGCGGGCCTACAACCCGTTGTTCATCTGGGGTGAGTCCGGCCTGGGCAAGACACATCTGCTGCACGCGGCCGGCAACTACGCGCAACGGCTCTTTCCCGGGATGCGCGTGAAATACGTCTCCACAGAGGAATTCACCAACGACTTCATCAACTCCCTGCGCGACGACCGCAAGGCGTCGTTCAAGCGCAGCTACCGCGATGTCGACATCCTGCTCGTCGATGACATTCAGTTCATCGAGGGCAAGGACGGCATCCAGGAGGAGTTCTTCCACACCTTCAACACGCTGCACAACGCGAACAAGCAGATCGTCATCTCCTCGGACCGCTCCCCCAAGCAGCTGGCCACCCTCGAGGACCGGCTCCGCACCCGTTTCGAATGGGGCCTGATCACCGATGTGCAGCCCCCGGAGCTGGAGACCCGCATCGCGATTCTGCGTAAGAAGGCGCAGATGGATCGTCTCGACGTGCCCGATGACGTGCTCGAGCTGATCGCCAGCCGCATCGAACGCAATATTCGTGAGCTCGAAGGCGCCCTGATCCGCGTCACCGCTTTCGCGTCGCTGAGCAAGACCACGATCGACAAATCGTTGGCCGAGATCGTGCTGCGCGATCTCATCTCGGACTCCAGCACCATGCAGATCAGTACCGCGACCATCATGGCCGCCACCGCCGAGTACTTCGAAACCTCCATCGAAGAGCTCCGTGGGCCCGGTAAGACCCGTGCGCTGGCGCAGTCCCGTCAGATCGCCATGTACCTGTGCCGTGAGCTCACCGATCTGTCACTGCCACGTATCGGTGAAGCCTTCGGGCGCGACCACACCACCGTCATGTACGCCGAGCGCAAGATCCGCGACGGCATGGCCGAGCGGCGTGAGATCTTCGATCACGTCAAGGAACTCACCACCCGGATCCGCCAGCGCTCCAAGCGCTGAGCCCACTCTCGAGTCGTTCCGGCGACAAAAATTTCGAAAAACTTGTGACCCGTTCGCACCACTCGTCACAAAAAATCGGTGTGGAAACTGCTGTGCACAACTTGCGTGAAACCTGTCGTCAACCCGGTGTGCACTCCACAATCACCGTGTTATCCACAGGGACCACCAATCCGCCCGATATTGCTCCACAACCTGCGCACACCCCCGGCGCGCCCGCGACCTGCACCGAGCAGCCTTCATCCACAGCTTCCACAGGACCTATTACTGTTGCTTTTATCTCTAGAAGGTTCATCTTCTAAAAGCAGGCTGTTGGGGACAGAGCTCGAACCACACTGATCGAGGCCCCTCCGGGGCTGCGCGCTTCGCGAGCGAATCGCTTTCAAGTTCGCGCCGAACGCTCTACGGTGGTGATTCGATACGCCGGTGCGATCGTCGACCAGTTCGCGACTACGCTCGGAGTGACACGGGGAATCCGCTGGTTGGTGCTGGTTGATGCGGTAGATCGAAGGGACGTTATGGACGTGGTGACGACGAATGTTGGTCTCACCGATTTGAAGTTCCGTCTGGTACGTGAGGATTTTGCCGATGCGGTGGCGTGGGTTGCCCGCAGTCTGCCGTCCCGGCCTACCGTTCCGGTGCTCGCCGGCGTGCTGCTGACCGGTTCCGATGACGGTCTGACCATCTCCGGATACGACTACGAAACCTCCGCCGAGGTTCGCGTCGCGGCTGAGATCGCTTCTCCTGGAAGCGCTTTGGTATCCGGTCGGCTGCTCTCAGATATCACCCGGTCACTGCCTGCCAAGCCCGTCGACGTCAGCGTCGAAGGCACCAGGGTGTCGCTGAGCTGCGGCAGCGCCCGCTTCTCGCTGCCCACCATGGCCGTCGAGGATTACCCGTCGCTGCCCGCGCTGCCCGATGAGACCGGGGTGGTGTCCGCCGAGCTGTTCGGCGAGGCCATCGGCCAGGTCGCCGTCGCGGCCGGCCGCGATGACACGCTGCCGATGCTGACCGGCATCCGCGTCGAGATTTCCGGCGACAAGGTTGTTTTGGCCGCCACCGACCGATTCCGCCTCGCCGTGCGTGAGCTGACCTGGTCGACGGATTCCGCAGGCGTCGAGGCGGCGGTGCTGGTGCCGGCGAAGACATTGTCCGAGGCAGCCAAGACGGGCACCGACGGAACCGAAGTGCACCTGGCACTCGGTGCCGGTGCGGCCGTCGGTAAAGAGGGCCTGCTCGGTATCCGCAGCAACGGCAAGCGCACCACCACCCGGCTGCTGGACGCCGAATTCCCGAAGTTCCGTCAGTTGCTTCCGACCGAGCACACGGCGGTCGCGACCGTCGGCGTCGCCGAACTGACCGAAGCGATCAAGCGCGTGGCTCTGGTGGCCGATCGTGGTGCCCAGGTCCGGATGGAGTTCAACGAGGACGGCGTGCGATTGTCCGCAGGCGCTGACGATGTCGGTCGTGCCGAGGAAGATCTGCAGGTGGATTTCGCCGGCGAGCCGTTGACCATCGCGTTCAACCCGACGTATCTGACCGATGGTCTGGGTTCGTTGCGCTCGGAGCGTGTGACATTCGGCTTCACGACACCCAGCCGTCCCGCGGTGTTGCGTCCCGCGGGGGACAATGGTGTCGAGGCCGGCGCAACGGGGCCGTTCCCCGCCGCGCAGACCGACTATGTCTACTTGTTGATGCCGGTGCGGCTTCCGGGCTGACCGGCTGACCGTCGCGGAGGGATGCACGCATATGCAACTCGGGTTGATCGGGCTGGGCAAAATGGGCTTCAACATGCGGGAACGCCTGCGTGCGGGAGGCCACCAGGTGGTCGGTTACGACCCCCGCCCCGAGGTCACGGATGTGCCGACCTTGGCCGCGTTGGCCGAGGCTCTGCCGGCACCACGCACGGTGTGGGTGATGGTGCCCTCCGGTGAAGTCACCCGCACGACCATTGCGGATCTCGCGGAGGTGCTCGAGCCGGGTGACCTGGTGATCGACGGTGGCAACTCGCGCTACACCGAAGACGGTCTGCACGCGAAACTGTTGGGTGACAAGGGAGTTTCGTTCATCGACGCGGGTGTGTCGGGCGGCATCTGGGGTCTCACCGAGGGTTATGGGTTGATGGTCGGCGGCAGCAATGAGGACATTGCCCGCGCCATGCCGATCTTCGACACCTTGCGCCCCCCCGGCGAACAAGCCGACGGATTCGTGCATGCCGGCCCGGTGGGTGCCGGCCATTTCACCAAGATGGTGCACAACGGCGTCGAGTACGCGTTGATGACCGCGTACGCCGAGGGCTACGAGTTGCTCGCCGCCGAGGATCTGGTCAAGGATCCGCAAGCGGTGTACCAGGCCTGGACGAATGGCACGGTGGTCCGGTCCTGGCTGCAGCAGTTGCTGGCCAAGGCGTTGAAGGAAGATCCGGGCCTGGACAATCTGACCGGGTACACCGAAGACTCGGGTGAGGGCCGCTGGACGGTCGAGGAAGCCATCCGGCTGCGCGTCCCCGTTCCTGGTATCGCCGCTTCGTTGTTCGCCAGATTCCTGTCCCGGCAGGAAGATTCACCGACCATGAAGGCAGTTGCCGCGCTGCGCAACCAGTTCGGTGGCCATGCGGTGCAGCGGATTTCGGAATCCGGCTAGTTTTGTACGTACGCCATTTGGGATTGACGGACTTCAGGTCCTGGCCGCGGGTCGACCTGGAACTCGAGCCCGGACACACGGTTTTCGTCGCACCGAATGGCTATGGCAAGACCAATCTCATTGAAGCTCTTTGGTATTCGGCGACTCTGGGGTCGCACCGGGTGGCCTCCGACGCGCCGCTGATTCGCTCGGGCGCCGAGCGTGCGGTGGTCTCGACCATCGTCGTCAACGAAGGCCGCGAACTCGGTGTCGATCTCGAGATCACCACCGGACGCGCCAACAAGGCCCGGCTGAATCGCTCACCGGTCCGCAGCCCGCGCGAGATCCTGGGTGTCCTGCGTGCGGTGCTGTTTGCGCCGGAAGATCTGGCGCTGGTGCGCGGCGACCCCTCGGAACGCCGCCGGTACCTCGACGAGGTCGCGACCACCCGGCGGCCCCGGATCGCGGGTGTGCGCGCCGACTACGACAAGGTGGTCCGGCAGCGCACCGCGCTGCTCAAATCCGCGGGGCCGGCACGCCACCGCGGCGACACCTCGATGCTGGACACCCTGGAGTCCTGGGACGGACATCTGGCATCCCATGGCGCCCAACTCATTTCGGCGCGTGTTGATCTGGTCAACCAGCTTGCACCCGAGGTAGAGAAGGCCTATCAGTTACTGGCACCGGCGTCGCGGCCCGCCGCGATCAGGTACCGGAGCTCGGTCGAGATCGTCGAGAATGAAGCGAGCGCGGGCACCGTCGATCCGGGGATCTACGAGTCCGCACTGCTCGAGGAATTGAGCCGCAAGCGCTCCGCAGAACTCGAACGTGGAGTCTGCCTGGTCGGGCCGCATCGTGACGATCTCGAGCTGCGTCTGGGCGAGCAACCCGCGAAAGGATTCGCCAGTCACGGCGAATCATGGTCCATGGCATTGGGTTTGAGGCTGGCCGCCTACGAGCTGTTGCGTACCGAGGGTTCTGACCCGGTGTTGCTGCTCGACGATGTGTTTGCCGAGCTCGACAGCGCACGACGGCAGGCGCTGGCCAAGGTGGCGGCATCCGCGGAGCAGGTTCTGGTCACGGCAGCCGTCCCGGAGGATCTTCCCGCGGACTGGGATGTGCGCCGCATCGAGGTCGGCATGCGCGATGATGACAGCGGACGTATTTCGGAGGTGCTGACATGACCGCGGATGACGAGGTTCAGGGACCGCCCGATCATCTGGCCGGTCTGACCGGCATGGACATGGTGCGCCGGGCGCTCGAGGAGGCCCGCGGTGCCGCACGCAGCCAGGGCAAGGATGTCGGTCGCGGCAGGGTGTCACCCGCCAAGCGTGCGCCGGCGGCCGGCGGTAAGCGCCGGCGATGGTCGGGCCCCGGTCCGGACGCCCGTGATCCGCAGACGTTCAGTGCCGCTACCCGCGACCTCGCCCAGTCACGTGGCTGGTCCAAGCAGGTCGCGGAGGGATCGGTCATGGGTCAGTGGGCGACGGTCGTCGGCGACCAGATCGCCGACCATGCGGTGCCGACCAGCCTGCGCGACGGGGTGCTGACGGTGTCGGCCGAATCGACGGCCTGGGCCACCCAGCTGCGGATGGTGCAGGCCCAGCTGCTGGCCAAGATCGCGGCCGCCGTCGGGGACGGGGTGGTGACCTCGATGAAGATCCAGGGACCGGTGGCTCCATCCTGGCGCAAGGGCAACCGCAGCGTGCCCGGACGTGGCCCGCGGGATACCTACGGATAGTGGTCGCCTCAGGCCCTCGATACGCCGGAAAACGAGCTGCTTGAGCGTCCCGACGCTCCGATAGGCCAGAAATTCCGCGCACGGCGCGGTTAGGTAGGTGGAAACGCCGCTACAGATTCAGTCCTGACAGTGCGTAACGGTAGACTGTGGGGAGCTTTGCCGGCGGTATCGAACCGCCCCCCGCGAACCCCAAGGAGACGCGTCCAACGTGGCTGCCCAGAAGAACAGTGCCCCAACCGCATATGGTGCGGAGTCGATCAAGGTGCTCGAGGGCCTCGAGGCGGTCCGGAAGCGTCCGGGCATGTACATCGGATCCACGGGCGAGCGCGGCCTGCACCACCTGGTGTGGGAGGTCGTGGACAACGCGGTCGACGAAGCGATGGCGGGATTCGCCAGCAAGGTCGACGTCCGCATCCTGGAGGACGGCGGCGTCGAGGTCACCGATGACGGCCGCGGCATCCCCGTCGCGATGCACAGCACCGGCATCCCGACCGTCGATGTGGTCATGACCGTGCTGCATGCCGGCGGCAAGTTCGAGGAGGGCGCCTACCAGGTGTCCGGCGGGTTGCACGGCGTCGGGGTGTCCGTCGTCAACGCCCTGTCCACGCGCCTGGAGGCCGACATCCGCACGGACGGGTCCGAGTGGTTCCAGACCTACGAATACTCGGTGCCCGGCACGCTGCGCCAGGGTGAGCCGACGAAGAAGACCGGCACCACCATCCGGTTCTGGGCGGATCCCAACATCTTCGAAACCACCAACTACGACTTCGAGACCATCGCCCGCCGCCTCCAGGAGATGGCATTCCTGAACAAGGGATTGACCATCGACCTCATCGACGAGCGCGTCACCGCCGATGAGGTGGTCGACGAGGTCGTCAGCGATACCGCCGAGGCGCCGAAGTCCGCAGGTGAGAAGGAGGCGGAGGCCAAGGGCCCGCACAAGGTCAAGCACCGCTCCTACCATTACCCCGGCGGGCTGGTGGACTTCGTCAAGCACATCAACCGCACCAAGACCGCGATCCAGCAGAGCATCATCGATTTCGACGGCAAGGGTCCCGGCCACGAGGTCGAGATCGCCATGCAGTGGAACGCCGGCTATTCGGAATCGGTGCACACCTTCGCGAACACCATCAACACCCATGAGGGTGGCACCCATGAAGAGGGTTTCCGCAGCGCGTTGACCACGGTGGTCAACAAGTACGCCAAGGACAAGAAGCTGCTCAAGGAGAAAGACGCGAACCTCACCGGCGACGACATCCGGGAAGGCCTGGCAGCCGTCATCTCGGTGAAGGTCAGCGACCCGCAGTTCGAAGGTCAGACCAAGACCAAGCTGGGCAACACCGAGGTCAAGTCCTTCGTCCAGAAGATCTGCAATGAACAGCTCAGCCATTGGTTCGAGGCCAACCCGGCCGAAGCCAAGACTGTTGTGAACAAGGCGGTTTCCTCGGCGCAAGCCCGGATGGCGGCGCGCAAGGCGCGGGAACTGGTGCGGCGCAAGAGCGCCACCGACATCGGTGGTCTGCCCGGCAAGCTCGCCGACTGCCGCTCGACGGATCCGCGTCTGTCGGAAGTGTATGTGGTGGAGGGTGACTCGGCCGGCGGCTCGGCCAAGAGCGGCCGGGACTCGATGTACCAGGCGATTCTTCCGCTGCGCGGCAAGATCATCAACGTGGAGAAGGCCCGTATCGACCGGGTGCTGAAGAACACCGAAGTCCAGGCGATCATCACCGCGCTCGGCACCGGCATCCACGATGAGTTCGACATCGCCAAGCTGCGGTATCACAAGATCGTTCTGATGGCCGACGCCGACGTCGATGGTCAGCACATCTCGACACTGCTGCTGACGCTGCTCTTCCGGTTCATGAAACCGCTCATCGAGAACGGACACGTCTTCCTCGCGCAGCCGCCGCTCTACAAGCTCAAATGGCAACGCAGCGAACCCGAATTCGCCTACTCCGACCGTGAGCGGGATGGCCTGCTCGAGGCCGGCCGGGCGGCAGGCCGCAAGATCAACACCGAGGACGGCATCCAGCGCTACAAGGGTCTCGGCGAGATGGACGCCAAGGAACTGTGGGAAACCACAATGGATCCCAGCGCACGGGTGCTTCGCCGGATCACCCTCGATGACGCGGCCGCAGCCGACGAACTGTTCTCCATCCTGATGGGTGAGGACGTCGAAGCCCGACGCAGCTTCATCACCCGTAACGCGAGAGATGTTCGCTTCCTTGACGTCTGACGCCCGTTGACCTTTCTCTTCCCATTCCCAGCTGCTCATAGACGAGCGAGGAGCACATGACAGACACCACCCTGCCCCCGGGCGACGACGGCGCAACCACCGATCGCATCGAACCGGTCGACATCCAGCAGGAGATGCAGCGCAGCTACATCGATTACGCGATGAGCGTCATCGTGGGCCGCGCACTCCCGGAGGTCCGCGACGGGCTCAAGCCGGTGCACCGTCGCGTGCTCTACGCCATGTACGACTCGGGCTTCCGGCCCGACCGCGGTCACGCGAAATCGGCGCGCTCGGTTGCCGAGACCATGGGCAACTATCACCCGCACGGTGACTCGTCGATCTACGACACCCTGGTCCGGATGGCCCAGCCGTGGTCGCTGCGCTACCCCCTCGTCGACGGCCAGGGCAACTTCGGCTCGCCGGGCAACGACCCGCCGGCCGCCATGCGTTACACCGAAGCCCGGCTGACACCGCTGGCCATGGAGATGCTGCGCGAAATCGACGAAGAGACAGTCGATTTCATCCCGAACTACGACGGCCGCGTGCAGGAGCCGACCGTCCTTCCCAGCCGGTTCCCGAACCTGCTGGCCAACGGTTCGGGCGGCATCGCGGTCGGCATGGCCACCAACATGCCGCCGCACAACCTCCGTGAGCTCGCGGAGGCCGTCTTCTGGTGCCTGGACAACTACGAGGCCGACGAGGAAGAGACGCTGGCGGCCGTGTGTGAGCGGGTCAAGGGACCCGACTTCCCCACCTACGGCCTGATCGTCGGTTCACAGGGCATCCACGACGCGTACACCACGGGCCGCGGTTCCATCCGCATGCGCGGTGTCGTGGAGGTCGAGGAGGACTCCCGGGGACGCACGCTGCTGGTGATCACCGAGCTGCCCTACCAGGTGAACCACGACAACTTCATCACCTCGATCGCCGACCAGGTGCGCGACGCCAAGCTCGCCGGCATCTCCAATATCGAAGATCAGAGCTCCGACCGCGTCGGCTTGCGGATCGTCGTCGAGGTCAAGCGCGACGCCGTGGCGAAGGTGGTGCTCAACAACCTCTACAAGCACACCCAGCTGCAGACCAGCTTCGGCGCGAACATGCTGTCGATCGTCGACGGCGTGCCCCGCACGCTGCGCATCGATCAGCTGATCCGGCTGTATGTGGTGCACCAGTTGGACGTCATCGTGCGGCGGACCATCTACCGGCTGCGCAAGGCCAACGAACGGGCCCACATCCTGCGCGGTCTGGTCAAGGCGCTCGACGCGCTCGACGAGGTCATTGCGTTGATCCGGGCGTCGGCCAACGTCGACGTCGCGCGGTCGGGCCTGATCGAGTTGCTCGATGTCGATGAGATCCAGGCGCAGGCGATCCTCGACATGCAGCTGCGGCGCCTCGCCGCTCTCGAGCGCCAGCGCATCGTCGACGACCTCGCCAAGATCGAAGCCGAGATCGCCGACCTCGAGGACATCCTGGCCAAGCCGGAGCGCCAGCGCGCGATCGTGCACGACGAGTTGGCCGAACTGGCCGACAAGTACGGCGATGACCGGCGCACCCGGATCGTCCCGGCCGACGGTGACGTCGCCGACGAGGACCTCATCGCCCGTGAAGAGGTCGTCGTCACGATCACCGAGACCGGCTACGCCAAGCGCACGAAGTCCGACCTCTACCGGAGCCAGAAGCGTGGCGGCAAGGGTGTTCAGGGCGCGGGGCTCAAGCAGGACGACATCGTCAACCACTTCTTCGTCTGCTCGACCCACGACTGGATCCTGTTCTTCACCACGCAGGGCCGGGTGTACCGGGCCAAGGCCTACGAGCTCCCGGAGGCGTCGAGGACGGCCCGTGGCCAGCACGTCGCCAATCTGCTGGCGTTCCAGCCAGAGGAGCGCATCGCCCAGGTCATCCAGCTCAAGAGCTACGAGGACGCCCCGTACCTGGTGCTTGCGACCCGCAAGGGGCTGGTCAAGAAGTCCAGGCTCACCGACTTCGACTCGAACCGTTCCGGTGGCATCGTCGCGGTGAATCTGCGCGATGACGACGAACTGGTCGGAGCGGTGCTGTGCTCGGCCGAGGAAGACCTGTTGCTGGTCAGCGCGAAGGGCCAGTCCATCCGGTTCTCGGCCACCGATGAGGCATTACGTCCGATGGGCCGCGCCACCTCCGGCGTGCAGGGCATGCGGTTCAACGAAGAAGACCAACTGCTGTCGCTGAACGTCGTCCGGGAGGGCACGTATTTGCTGGTCGCGACGTCCGGCGGTTACGCCAAGCGCACCGCGATCGAGGAGTACTCCGCGCAGGGCCGTGGCGGCAAGGGCATCCTCACCGTCCAGTACGACCCCAAGCGTGGCAGTCTGGTCGGAGCGCTGATCGTCGACGATGAGACCGAGCTGTACGCCATCACCTCCGGCGGCGGTGTCATCAGGACGGCCGCTCGCCAGGTCCGCAAGGCCGGGCGCCAGACCAAGGGCGTCCGCTTGATGAACCTGGGCGAGGGCGACACACTGATTGCGATTGCGCGGAATGCCGAAGGCGGCGACGAGTCTGACGGTGACGAGGTCGAGGGCGCCGAACCCGAAGCCATCGAAGCCGACAGCACCGAGCCCGACGCAACGTGACGCGACGCCGCTGCCATCTCGGCACGGCCTGAGACAAGGAGCCGCTAGGTGACTTCACCGAACGAGCCCGGACACCCGCGTGCGGGCGAGGGCCCCGGCAGCGCCAACGGAGCGCCTGCCGGGCCGCCGGGACGCGCGGCCGCCGAGTCCGGCGACGTTCCCCCCTGGCAACGGGGACCGGCCGCCCGGGCGAACGGGCCACGTCCCGCGGAGCAGGGCACCCCACCCCGTCCCGCGGAGGCGCCCCGGGTCATCGAAGGGCAGCGGCCACCGGAGACGCCCCGGCCGACCGAGGCCCAGCGTCCCCCCGATGCGCAACGTCCGACCGAAGCTCAGCGTCCGCCGGTGCGCTCCCCCGGCACCGATGCCCGCCTCGGACAGTTCATCTCCGGGGGCCCGAGCACGGCCAACCGGGACACCGAGGTCGTCCCGAGCCGTGCGCCGGAACGGCCCGAGGGCCAGCGTTCGGAGAATTACGCCAGCGAGCTGCCGGATCTGTCCGCGCAGTCGCGATCGGCCCGCCCGGCGAGCGCCCCCGCGCCCGCCGAGCAGCGCCCGCCGGCCCCGGCCGGCCGGGTGCAGGTGGCCAAGAAGTCTGCGGGCCCCGTGCGGGCGAGCATGCAGATCCGCCGGATCGATCCGTGGAGCACCCTCAAGGTCTCCCTGGTGCTCTCCGGCGCGCTGTTCTTCGTCTGGATGATCGCCGTCGCCTTCCTGTACCTGGTCCTCGGCGGCATGGGGGTGTGGACCAAGCTGAACAGCAACGTCGGTGACCTGCTGACCAGTGACAGCGGGACCGGCGGCGAACTCATCTCCAGCGGAACGATTTTCGGCGGCGCCACGCTGATCGGTCTGGTCAATATCGTGCTGCTGACGGCGATGGCGACCGCCGGTGCGTTCATCTACAACCTCATCACCGACCTGGTCGGCGGCGTCGAGGTGACCCTGGCGGATCGGGACTGATCCACGCGGTTTGGGCGATGGGCCGTGGTTACGGTAATCTCGTCGCTCGGCCGTAAAGGTTGTTACGGGCCTATAGCTCAGGTGGTTAGAGCGCTTCGCTGATAACGAAGAGGTCGGAGGTTCGAGTCCTCCTAGGCCCACGGAAGGGTATGCACCATGAGGTTGGTGTTGGTGGCGGTGCTGGCAGCCGTAGCGGTGATCGTCTACCGATCCCGGCACGGTGTCGAGGTCTGGCACACCACCGAGGACCGGCTCGCATAACCCCGAAAGGGGCCTTAGCTCAGTTGGTAGAGCGCTGCCTTTGCAAGGCAGATGTCAGGAGTTCGAATCTCCTAGGCTCCACAATCAATACAGCAGGTCAGGCCCTATATGGTCTGGCCTGCTTTTGCGTTAGGCGGCGTCTGTGCCCACACTTTGCCCACAATCACGAGTTAACAGCTGATTGATCGCGATACCTACGGTCTCGACATCGGAGTCGAAAAGATGGCCGTAGCGGTCCAGCGTCAGAGCCGCCGACTCGTGGCCCAGCATGTTCTGCAGGCTCTTGATGTTCGCGCCGGCCTGGATCGCCAGAGACGACGCCGTGTGCCTCAGCTCGTGGATCTTGAACTCGTAGACCGTGACCTTCTCGCCGGCTGCATTCTTCTCGATCCGGGGAAATAGCTTCGCCGCGGTAACGGCGTCGGACCACCAGCGGCGGCGGACGTTCGTGCCGCGCATATGGCCGCCGGCCGTGTCGGGGAACACAAGTTCGTCAGCTGCCCCCGGTGTCAGCAGATCGGCCACGAAGTCGGAGATGCTGACCGTCCTGCCTTTGCCGCCCTTCGGTGTCCCGACGACGAACTTGTTGTCCACGAGGGTGACCGACCGCCGGACCGAGATCGTCTTCTTGTCGAGAAGAACGTCTCGCCAACGGAGTTCCGCCGCCTCCCCGAAACGCAACCCACACGTCCCCAGCACGTACACCAGCGCCCGGTGCTCGCCCGCAGCAGCCGCGAGCGCGTGCAGCTGCTCCAGCGTCAGGAACCGCTGCTCCACCGTCCCCACAGCCGGCAGCTCGACGCCATCGGCAGGGTTGAGGACCAACCGGTTATCCGCGACGGCCATCGCGAGCACCTGGCGCAGCACACCGATCGTCTTGTGCACCGACGCCGGGGCGTGACTGACACTGAGCTCGGCAACCCACTCACGGACCAGCTGACGCGAGATGTCACCCAGCGCGACATCAGCATGACTGGCAATGAACGTGTCCAGCACTACTCGATAGCGCGCCCGAGTCGACGGCTTCAAGTTGTGCTTCGACCCCAACCACTCCCCGGCGTACTCCCCCAGCCTTACCCGGCCGGCAGCAGGAGCGACGTACGAACCTCGGCGCTTGTCCACCTCCAACTGGTTGGCGAATGCCTCGGCGTCGCGTTTCGTCGTGAAGCCGCGCTTGTCGGTCTGCCGTCGATCGGGGGTCCGGTATCGAACGCGATAGCGGATAGATCCGCCTGATGTTTGATACTTACTGATCGTCGCCATCACGCCACCTTTCGAGCTCGGCCTTGAGTTCCCGCGCTACTCGGCCTTTGCGCTGGGGATTGGCATCCGCACCCGATCTGTTGTCACGTTCGGCGACGTATGTCTGACCCCATAGTTGAGACATCGCGAGTGCTCCCACGAGTCGGCTGAGGCCAATCGACTTCACTATTTTGAAGTCAGCATCAGCGAAGTCCGCGGCGAGTCGACTGGCCACGCGTACGTCCTCGCCAGTAGCCCCCCGCTTGAGACCGGTCAGTTCGTCGCTCAGTGTTTGTGCGGCGGCGTCCAAAAAATCTGTCAGCTCTTGTTGGCCATGCCGCCGATCCGAGGGGGTCGATTGCACGGCGGCGCCGGTGAGAACGGCGCGCACCTTTGAGAGCTCGAAGGTCACGTTGTCCGTGACGATTACTCGGCCTGATCCCTGGAACAGATCGGCGAGGGTGACGGGCGTCCCGATGAGTCCACCGAGGATGTCCGTGATGGCCAAAAGTGTTGGTAGCGTCGGGCTTACGCGACCAGACTCAAATGCTCCGACGCGTCCGGTGGTCCAGGCTAGCCCGTAGGCCGTCGCGGCCTTCGCGACCTCGGCGAGCGTCACGCCTGATGCCTTGCGGATCAACTGTGCGTTGCGTCCGGCAACGACGGCGATCTGTTCAGGCTCCACGACACGTCAGCTTATCTCATATGTTGCGACTTGACGGATTGCCAGGCCTGTGGTTAATTCGTGAAGTCGCAAGATTTGCGATGATCTGAGATGAGGAGCGAACGACACCATGAGCCCGCCGAGCACATCCCCCTTGACCCAGAAGCTGTGCGACGAACTGAGTCGCCAGTTGCCCATCGAAGTTCTACCGCCGGTCGCTACCAGCCGCCAGGTGGCCGCCGTCATCGGGACTAGCGAGGCCGCCCTGAGCCAGGAGCGCTACCAGCACAAGGGAATTCCGTACACCAAGATTGGCCGCCGAGTCAGGTACCTGCGATCGGATGTGATCGAGTTCCTGGCCGCTAACCGCGTTGAAGGTGCGGCCTGATGCGGGCTCTGCCGCAGCAGGATCACTGCGATCTCGGGTTGATCGAGAACGACGACACCGAAGATTTGCGCCGGAACAGCAGAACGGCCCCCGAACCCCAGGTGCGCCAACACCTGGCGGGGACCGCTCACACCCACCCATCTCGCTAAAGAAAGCAGGTCTAGTCATCATGTCTACGCCCCGCGCAAAGCGCAACACGAACACCGTCGACACCACCAACGCGGTGTCCCCGGCCGAACTCGCACCGGTCGAACTCGACCCGCCCGACCCGGTCATCGCGCGCTGGCAGGGTCTCGCCGATATCGATCTTTTGATCAACCACGATGACGATGCCGAGAAGGTCATACCCCTCCCGCGGCCAGCATGGGCCGATCCATTATGTGACGTTGTCGGACACTCGGTGTGCTCTTCCTCTTACAACACCGATTACGCGGCTATCCCGCTGACCTACATGGGCGGTGAGTCTCACGAAGACTCCGTCCTGCCGTCCAGACTTAGCGTTCGCGGGCGCCTCATAGGCTGCGGATGGCTAGGCGTGGGGATGACTGTCACCCGCTATGACGACGGCGAGTGGCGCGAAGCCGGCTGCACTATGACGTTGTCCGAGGCCCGGGACTTGATCGAAGTTCTCAGCACCGCAGTCGAGATGATTGGTGCTGACCAGTGACCGCCGCCGTGGATCGCGACTACGCGGCCCGATGGGAGGTCGACGGAGCCCGGGGTCACGCAGACACGATGTGCTGCCTGATCGACTCCGCCACCGAACATCTCGACGGCGCACAACGTACCTGTGCGGAAGCGATCCTCGACCGGGCACGCCTGGTCCTGGCAGACCTCGACCGACTGGCGGAGGTCCTTCGATGAGCGCCGCCGACATCGACACAGCCTTCACAGAAGCGATCGCCGGCTGGGACGACAAAATCCAGTGCGACCTCGCCAAAGCCCTCGGCCGACCTTGCAAGAGAGCAGCCACCTGGCTTGTGCGACAGCATGGGTGCGCTGACTTCCTGATGTGCACGCAGCATTACAACGCGCACTTCCTCCGACTGGCCGAGGAATCGTTGGCAGCACACGGTAGCGCCCGCTGCCGCTTCTGCAAGCGCAAGTTTGCCGCGGTCGGCGCGATCTTCACGGCGGTGCGGCTGTGACCGACAACAACGAGGTGGCCCCCGGCAGCAATGCCGGGGGCACCCCCTCGTCAGACTGGCGAATCGCGCGGCGCTGCAGTGTCTGTCGGCGATGGCTGACGGCGCCGAACAGTGTGGCCGCGGGCGCAGGGCCAACATGCCGAGGCGACCGTGGTTGACCTCGAAATCATGCTGGGCCACGGGTTCAGCGTCGGGCCACTTGCCGGCAAGATTCCCATCACCGCACACGGTGTGCAGGACTTCACCACCGACCGCAACGTAATCGCTTCCTGGCAACGGAAGTTCCGGGGCTGCAACTGGGGAGTCACGCAAGTGGGTGTCATCGCCCTCGACGTTGACCCTCGCCACGATGGCCACGTATCAGCGCTCGACTTGCGTCCCGAGCACGCGACTCTCTGCGTGCAGACAGGCGGGGGTGGGTGGCATTTGTATTACCGGCTATCCGGTCCCGTACGGGGCAAGGTTCAAGGCCTCGCCGGTATCGACGTGAAGGCCGGTGGCACGGGGTATCTCGTCGCACCCGGCAGCATCCACCCAGACACCGGTAAGCCCTACCGTCTCCACCGCGACGCCCCTATCGCCAATCTCCCAGAACACCTGCGGGGGCTGATCGTCCAACCCACCTACACACCACCTGAACGAGAAGGTCATCGTCAGACGACGACCTTCTCGTCAGGCGACCGGTGGGACGGTCTCGTCCGCACAGTCGCTGAGGCCACCGAGGGCAACCGCAACGGCACCCTGTTCTGGGCGGCCGCACGGGCAGCAGCCGATTCGGCCCCCGCAGCGGTTTACAGCGCGCTCGCCGCTGCCGCACACGAAATCGGGCTCGGTGTCCACGAAATACAGCAGACCATCCAATCGGGCCAAAGAAAGGCCGCAAACCCGTGATCAACGATGACGAATTCTGGTCGGCCACCGACCAACTCAAACTCATTCACCAGTGGGCACGCGCCAGCTACGTAGCCCCGCTGGGACTACTCTTCGCCGTCCTACTACGCGTGTCAGCATCCACCGGACCCGGCGTCATGCTCCCCGGCCCCCCAGCACCGGCAAGCCTGAACCAAGGCGTCGTGTTCGTCGGCCGATCCGGGGCCGGCAAGGGCGTCACCGACAAAGTCGGCCGCGTCGTCTGGCCCGCCGACATCCACGAAGAAGGTCTTGGTTCCGGACAAGGGATCGCCGAACTGTTCAAAGAACAGAAGAACGCCGAGGACCGGATCACCCGAGCACTCATATCCGTATCCGAGATCGACCACCTCGCAGCACTCAACGCCGGGCAGGGCAACAACACAAGAGCCGCCGTCAAGGCCGCGCTGACCGGCGACCGGCTGGGCAGCAAGGGCGCATCCGCCGTCACCACACGATCAGTGCCCGCTGATTCCTACCGGCTGGCCATGTCGATCAGCGCGCAGTACGGGCACACCGCCGTGCTGATGGACGACGTGACAGGCGGGACACCGCAACGGCTGTTGTGGGCACCCGTCACTGACCCCGACATGCCCGATGAGCCCGGACCTATTCCCGACGAGGTTCTGAACACGAAACTGCCGTCGTGGGCGCTGTCGGGCCAGCAGACGTTGATCCAGTACGGACCCGACGCGATCAACGAGTACGTCCGCGCGGGCCTACTGGCCAACGGTCGGGGCGACGGCGACGCGATCGACGGTCACCGCACCCTGACGCGGCTCAAGGTCGCGGCGGACTTGGCGATCCTCGACCACCGATCCGTGGTCTCGGATAAAGACTGGATGCTCTCGGAGTTCATCATGGCCAAGTCGGACGACACCCGAAACACGGTGCTGGAATACGACCGGCGCGCCGCCCGTGAAAGAGCCCGCAGCAAGGCGATAGCGCGCGCCACGGGTGAGGACTTCTACGACCAGAGCCGCCTGGAGACGGTCAAGCGAAGCATATTGCGGATGCTGGAGAACGATGGGGAGCAGTCCGGTGGGGACCTGCGTCGGCGCCTCGGTAAACGTGAGAAGCGCGAGCTGTTCGACCAAGCTGTAGCTTTGCTGGAGAACGCCGGGTTGGTCGCGTCGATGTCGGGTGAGCACAACAGTGTGAGATACCGGATCGGGTCACCCGTGACCTATCCGGTCACCCCTCAAATGCCCAGTTCAGAAGGGGTGACCGCTCTTGTCACCCGTGACCACCCTGCGACAGTCACAGACCTGGATACCCGCAGGTCGCAGGACTCCGACGCCGAACGGGTCCCGTGCCCGAAGTGGATGACCCAGTACCTTGAACAGCTCCGCGCAAAGGGCAAGGACACCGTCGAGAGCTTTGCTGTATACCAGGACGGTATGGCCGCTGGGTACGCCAAAGCCAACCTCAAACAGACCGCCGCGAACCACCCCGACGTGCGAACCATCGACCGCCGAGGCAGAGGCGGCAGCGCACTCTGGTCTATCAATCCCGCCGCAGAGATCCCGGTGTACCAACCGGCGCGCCAGTGGCTCGACGACTACCTCGACCGCCACGCGGGCGAGACCATCGACCCGGCCGACGTCCAAGCAGCGGCAGCCCGCGACGGGTATCCCTGGCACAGCATCCGCCGAGCTGCCAGCAGATCGCTGCGCCTCGAATCGCTGCCCGCTCACGGCGACGCCAAGAACGAACGCATCTGGCGAATCTCCGCCGACCAGGACGCCGACGACGGGTGCAGTGCATGACCACACGCCGAACCACAACGTCGTCGCTGGAGGAACGCATCGCTCAGCACATCACCCGCGACGGATCAGTTGTCGTGCCCCAACGGGTAGCGCGGTGGCTGGACAAGCAATCCGGTATGAACGCTGATCGGCGGATCGCATTACGCGGCACCGACCCAGAATTCTATGTCGTGCTTGCAGCGCTTCACCTCGTAGCACTCGGGGCCGATTGCGGAACGAATAGCACTGCTGGACAACAGAACACGGCAGGATCGGAGATGTGGTTGAGCACCAAGCAAGCGGCAAAAGCGCTGAACGTCACGGACCGATGCGTCCGCAAATGGATCGCCACCGGCCGGCTCCACGCCGAAATGGTCGGAGCCCGCTGGCTCATCAACCCCCACAACATCACACTCGCCCTACGCGAAATCGCATAAAGGAGAACAGATATGTCCCTTGAGTTCATCAAAGGAAAGATCGACGACATCCGCGCCGAAGCCGCCAACGTCGTCGACCAGTACGCCCGAACCCAGGACGAAGTATCCCGCGACCCCAACCTCACCGACGCCGGCAAACGTGAACAACTCGCCCCCATCCACGAATCAGCCACCGCACAACTCAAAGTCCTCCGCCAACAGGAGAGGGACATCGTCAAGGTCAAGCGGGAATCCCTGGAGCGCAATGTCTACGGACTCCCAGCAGGCACCACAAGCGACCCCGCTCGACTCGTCAGCTTCCGAGACGCCCAAGACCGCGCCAACCGCCTCACCGACCGCGACGAGGCCGAGCAGGCATACAAGTCCGCACTCCGCAGCGACGACACCGTTCTAGCCCAAGCCATCCTCGCCCAAGCACTCACCCGCGGATGGAGCAACGTCACCAACGACTACCTAGAGCGAAACCCCCAGTCCCGCGCAGACCTCGACGACCTCACCGCGATCGGAGAGTACGAACAGAACAGCTTCGCGGTGACCATGAACTACGCCATGCCCGGACTCACGACGGACACCCCCGTGTCAGTGCCGACAGTGTCATCAGGTCAGCTCAACTCGATGTTCTACAACAGCCCCCAGCAGTACCGCTAACCACCCAACAAACCGAAGGCCCACCCAATGATCAGATTGAGACACGCGGACACCAACGTCCAGGTCGTCGTCACCGACGACAAAGCAGCCAGGCTCATCGCAGAAGGCACATACAAGGCAGTGCCCGCCGCCGAACAACCACCCAAAGAAACTGAACCCCCAAAGCCGACAGCGAAGACCAAGAGCAAGACAGGACCAACCAGCATCGCGGCCGCCCTCAAATCCGCAGCCGGCCCCACCTGGGACCAAGCCGGATGAAGACCAGCGGCGGCAGGCGTCAAACCCCAGTGCATCCTTTCCACCCGGGCAAGGGCTTTCACGATGGCACTTCAGACGACGCCGAGAAGTTCCTGCGCCCGCCGCCGCACACCACCATCATGCCTCTGAACTGCAGGTATGGGGCTAGGGTCCCCGTGACCCCCACCAGCCAGGACCGCTCGGTGGGGTCGCGACGTGTGTGTGACACCCCCTACCCCCTCGTGTCGAAAGGTGGCCTGAATGCCTGAATATGCGTCTCTGAGCGCCGCTATGGAGGCCAAGGATGAGCTTGCGGAGGCCGAGATTCGGTATCGGCTGTTGGCGGAGACTTTCGAGGCCATGCCGCAGTTGCGGGCGAACCTCAACCCTGCGCTGGAGCGGACTAAGGCTGAAATCCTTCGGCTACGGGCGGTTAAGCCGGAGTCGCAGGAGAAGTCGGGCACGGTGGTTGCTTTCGATGCTGACCGCTTCCGTAAGTCAGGTGCGTAGGTCGCCCGCTATGTTTACGCCGCGCACCATGAATCCGGGTGCGGTGACGTCATGTTCGCCGGGCCATCTCGGCTCGACCAACTGACCTGTTGGCACCGGCTCGGGTGGGTATGGGTCGACAAATTCCTCACGTGCCGTCACCCACACCTGACGGCCGCTTTTAAGGTAAAGCGGACCGTTGACGATGCCCCGGTGTGTCTGCAAGTTGATTTGAGGTTCGGTCATCCATACGTATAGGACCGTTAGGCGATCCCAACTGTCGACCATTTCGATGACTATTTCGGCCGGGTTGGGCTTGACGGGGATCAGGCTGTTCCGTGGCACTGCGATGGCGAATACCATTCTTCCCCCGTGTTCGAATGAGGTGGGCTCGAATTCCCAGGACGTGGCGCGCCCTCCAGGCACGATCGGCAACTTCCCAGATGCGACGTGCTCACTCGTGACAGCTACGCGCCATGAAGCATCGAAATGTAGCGAGGCTTTCCAGGGGTTGCCTTTTGCCGCGATGTAAGTGTCCTCGCGGTGAGTCCAGATTCGCCATCCGGCGCAACCGAGCCCAGCGTTTGGGCGCCCTTAGTGATTGCGAACGCGTAGCGCAGTCGGGGGGTCGACATCGATTTGTACTCCGTTCTCCCGGCGACCCAACCGGCCCCGTGGGCTGCTCGTAAGCAGCCTGGACCATCTGGCCAAGACCGCCCGCAACTCTGATAAGTGCGGGCGGTCTGCTGTTGTTTGTAGCCCGTTCGGACGACATTCGCCGCGACAGCAATAATTGACACCTGTTGCGGTGGACGGCTAGCTGTGAAGATGCTATTTATCTCCTGAGAGCGCAAAGGCGCTCAGGGGGAAGGGAATCTTTGTGGCATTCACCTCGGTGCGTCATCGCTTGTTGGCTTTGGTCATCACCTTGTTTGTTAGCCTCGGCACGGTCACCGCGATAGAGGTCGCCAGCCCGCCGGTCGCCGCTGCGGCACCGAAGGGGATGTTCGCGAAAAACTGCATCATCAAGGCACCGTCCGGTAAGGGCGTTAAAGGCAACGGCTGCAACCTTTATGGTGCGCCGTACTACATCGGCGGACCCCGCATACCCAACGCTGGCGCAAGCAAGTTCTTCAAGAGCTGCGGCGAAGGCATCATGATGGGCGTGATCGGACTGTTCTGGGGTCCCGCCGGTCTCGCCAAAGAGGTGTTCATGGGATGCGCTGGCAATCTCGTGGCGGCCAGAGTCTTTGGGTCGTAGGTCGACGTCCACCACGCCCGCCGCTACTGACGACGACGACCAGCACGCAGGCTGTCTCGGCCAGGGCCTCGAATGACGGGTATCCGCCGTGAGATCCCCACGTAAGTGCGAAGAATGGCGTGGGTGGCTACTGGAGGTGTGGTAACTAAATAGATCGTCCGACTCGAATTCGGAGTCGGCCGAACGTCGGGATGAATGGGTCCGGTAAGACATCCGAGATAGGGAGATTGTTCTGTGCGAGGTTTGACGTTAGGTTGCGCAGTGCTGGCGTTGGCCCTAAGTGCTTGCGGGGCATCGGACTCCGGGCAGTCAGAGACCAATGAAGCGACGACGACATCAGTATTAGCTTCAGACCCGTCAGTTCCATCGACCACAACGTCGGTTCCGCAGCCCGCGGAGCCGATTGCAGGCGTGCTGCTTTGGGGCACAGACGAAGACGATGCAACCCAGTGCACACTCGAGTCGCTCAACGTCACGAGCGAGACCGTGACGCACGTCGCCACCTTTCCGAACCATATGGGCAGTTGCCTCACCGACCCGTTACAGTTCTCCACGACTTTCGACCGCATTGCGGTCACCGACGGATCACGAGGCGATTCGCAAGCGGGGTGGGCCACCTCCAACGGCGACTTCGTGCAAGTAGGACCCGACAGCACGCGATCCGACTTCGGGCTGCCCACAGCTCCGAGTTCCATCGGCTTCGACAATCACGACAACTTCTACTACGAAGTCGAGCACGGGACGATGGGCAACGCCGAACACTTCTTCGAGTACTTCCGAGTGCCTCCAGGCCAAACAGGAAATGGCGAATTCGTTGGGCGCGTCGACAGCGGCGGGGACATGAGCTTCGGTGAATTAGCCGATGGGACACTGGGATTGAATCCGCCGAATACGTGCGTGCCTCCGGTAGTATCGATATCGAATAATCCCGATCAAATAGTGCGTGCTGACTCGTGTGATGCCAACGCCCCCAAAGTTCCGATTACGCCGAACAGCAGCTTCGGCATCGACTCACTCGCCATCAGCCCAGACAAGTCCGAAGTTGTATTCAAAACTGGGAACAACAAACTGTTTCTTGTCCAGGCGCAGGGCGGAGAGCCGAAACAGATTGGGGTGAACGCACTCCGCCCTCCGGCGTACTACGAGATATGGGCCTGGATCTGAGAGCCGCGCGGCTTGTATCAGCTGAAGATGATCGACATACGCTATCGAAGGGTTTCTGCGGAATGCGTGGTTTTTCTCGGCTACCGGCAATTTGGGCTCTGGCCGTAGTGCTGATCTTGCCTAGTATGCTGGCGGGCTGTGGCGGAGAGAGTCCAAGCAGCAGTTCAGCTTCCGAAAGCACTGCCTCCGATGGCTCGGAATCGCGACCTGTAGCGGCCCCGAAGGTTGAGGGTTGCGCCGCCTACGAAGGGCCGAACCCTTCGGCAGCGGATGCGCGCGCTGCTTGGCTTGAGCTGTGGGAGGCGACGCCGGCGGATACTCGGAGCGGCAACGTAATGGATGCCTACCCATTTGAAGAGGCATACGCACTGATTGAGCCAGGAGGGGTCCAGTGGGCCTCGAACTTCACATGCAAGACGGTGCAGGATGCTCGGGATAAAGGGGTGACGGACCTGACCAGGATAGGAGTCCTGGACTGGCAAATCGGCAACCCTCGCTACATGATGGGCATGGCCGCGCAAGCCGGGGCATCCGGGTGCTGGGCCGCGAAGAACGACAACGGCTACCCGGTGACGTATCCAGACGTGTACTTCGAAGTTCCTTTAGCCATCTGCCCCTCTGCGGTACCGGAGCAATACCGCTGAGTGAACCTGCCGGACAACCGATGTCGGCATAGGGGTTGAGACATCGTCAGCTAGGCGTTTCCGAAGAGATCGGGCATCCGGTGGGCCCCGAATGCAGCTTGCTCAGCAGACTGGCGTACCGCGCCGGTATTGCCGAGGCAAGCGGCACTAACTACCGTCTCTGATATAACCCGGGGGTGAGCAGCAGAAATGTATAACTCACATGTCATTCAGCACCACGCCTGGGGCGTCGTTGTAGTTACGGCAGCGGTATTGGCATGACAAACCCCCCAGGCTGGTATCCCGATCCATTGGGCGGCCATGGTGCCCGCTATTGGGATGGCACCCAGTGGGATGGCGCAATCCAGCCAGAGCCCCAGGAGTTCCCCGAGCCCCCGCCGCCGCGGGTGGAGAAGCCCCGGCGTAACTGGCCCGTGTGGGTCGGACTGGCCGCCACCGCCGCGATTGCCGTCGGCTCAGCGGCATTCGTTATGACACGGACACCCTCGGATGCCCCGCAAGCAACGCCGACGGCCGTACCGACCACTACCGCGGCGAGCCCGACGCCGGCCCCAACTGAAGCGGTGGCGGGCGAGGTAGAGAGGGCGATGCAGCGGACGCTGGACGATGACCCGGACCTCAAGGGCCTGACCGTGGTTGAGGTCCTGCTGGTTCACAAGTCCGGCAACGAGTACAAGGGCATCGCGACCGTGAAGGCGGCGGACGACACCGAGCATGACGTTCCCGTCGACGTCACGGCCGACGACGAGAACGTGTTGTGGGAGACCCCGCCCGGGGCGTTCGCGTTCGCAGAGGAAAGTCGGCCCTCGCCACCCGCGCCGCCGCCACCACGAGTACCGCCGCCCCCGCCGCCTCCAGTCTTGAGCCCGGGCGAGGTCGAGAACTTCAGGCTGTGCCCATCCGGTCTGACCGGCGTCGCCTCGGCTGAGACTAGTTGCGCGTTCGCGGACAACGTCCGCCGAGCCTGGTACGGCCAACCGGGCTCAGTAGTCACGGCCTACAGTCCCGTCACGGGCAGGCTGTACACGATGCGTTGCGCCGCGGCGGACACGGACGCCTGGTCGACGGCGCAGCGCTGCACGGGAACGAATCCACAGGGCGACCCGCTGATCGTCTACATCAGCTAGGTATGCCCGAGGCGCTAAGCGTCTCTTCAGTCGCGGCGTGACTTGCCGGCGGCGTTGAGGTACTCGCCAATGTGAGTACGGCCGCAGCCGGGTGTCTCGACGGAGTTGCAGCGGTCGCAGTCGTAGCGCACGTGGAACCCCTCCAGGAAGGTCCGCGCGTCCGGCGAGGATCCCGATGTGAGGTGCTGAGGTTCTCTCCGCTGAGCGACCATCTTGGTGCCACAGTCCCTGCACTCCCACGTGGCGTTAAGGACCTGGCGGTGCTCACATGTTGTTGTCATAGACACAGTTGTACTTGGAGGGGGTGAAGTGGCCAGAAAACCACTGAAACCAGATGTCGTCCGATCGGACGATGCTCAGTTCCCTGCTCAATCTGGAAATTAGTGATGTAGTACCCCCTGACGCTACGAAGAAGACGGGGGCCAGGCCGGTGTGGGAACGTTTGGCGCTGGGGTATCGCATCCTCTATGCCTTCGCTGGTTTTGCGCTACTCGTTCTTAACGTTCTGATCGAAAAGAAGGTCGTCGATTGGGACCCGATGGTCGCGGTCTGGGCAGCCTGTGGCGTCGGCTTGGTCGCGCTGTTCGACAACGTCCGTCTGATCAAGTTCAAGTACGACGCCCGGGAACGGAACGCTGCACGCGCCCGGCTTTACAGGCCCATGTTCAGTGCGCTTGTCGCACTATCGGATATCCGGGAAGGCATCCACGTATTCGACTTAGGTGTAAGCGTTTTCAAGATCTCTCGGGTCTGGTTCTTGTGGTGTGGAGTGATCCCGTGGTCTGAGAAACGTCTGGTTCGAATCGTCAGGCTGCGGCTAAGTGACAGCCCGAACGAATCGAACGTGCGTTGGACGAAGGGCAAGGGCGCTATAGGTGTGTGCTGGCAGTCGAACGTAGCGGTACACCACGATCGTCGAGCCGATGCAGCGACCTGGGGGAAGAATGGTCAGTATCCCAGCGAGGCCCAGTTTGCCGATCTGCAGGACGATCAGAAGCGGGGCATGAACCGCGAAGAGTTCATCCAGACCATTGATAAGTACGGCGAGATACTCGCGGTTCCGATGGTGACCCCTCATAAGGGTGAGCAGCTCGGGGTCTTATCCGTCGACTGTCTTGCGACCGCCTACGCCGGCCCTGACTCCCAGAGCATTCTGCAAGGTGAAGACATTGAAGCGATTGCGGTACGAACCGCGCGTTTGACCAGGGATGACGTAGGCAAGTTCTAGGATGGTTGCATACAGAGGCTGGGACTAGACCCGCCGAAGAGAGGGTGAGGCAGATGAAAGTTACGCCAATGACCCGCGAAGAGGCCGAGCAGCACTATGACAAGCGCCTTCGCGAACTGTACCCAGATGATGCCGTTCTTGCTGAACGGATCAAGGAGATCGAGCGGGAAGACAACAGCCGCCGGTAGGGATGGGGCCGACACGCCGCCAAGCGGTTGGGTAAGGGATCTGACTCGTGTGCTGCACGACCCTCGACGGATCCGGCTAGGCGGTGTCGTATCCGCAGAGACCACGCCACGGCTTAGGCCCGTTACCGGACTCAGGGTCCGTCGGTTCCTTGTCGACAACGTCGGACGAGTAGTTGAAGTTCACGACAACTACGACGTCGGCGGCGTCTAGGTCCGGGTATAGCTGGTCCTTGACCATCCGGATACCCGACTCGGACAGCGCCATGAGTTGTCGAACAGGATTCGGAATCTTTGTCCACCAAGCCATCTGACGACCTCGCATTCCCATCGGCGGGCGTCGGTCAGCCCGTCTGAGAAGTACCTTCGCATGACTCGGCGGTTATACCGCCTCCGACACGCGGTTATACCGCCTAGAGGCCGGAAAAACAGTCAAGTGAAAGCTTCGCTGTCGGTGGTATCCGGTTATGACTGGATCTCTGCGAGCACGCTCGTCCGGACCAGCTCCGAGATGCTGATCCCTCGTGCCTGAGCAGCAGCGTGCAGCGCATCGCGCTCTGCCGGCAACATCCGCAGCGCTACCAGCGCAGTTCTCTGGCGCTGTTCAGAGCGCTTAGGTCGGTCGTCCTGTTGGGTTTGAGCATTAAGCATGAGAGTGCCTCCAGAACCACACGGCTGTCATTTACCGGTTATCTGAAAGGATAGCGGTGAGCAGGCGGTTAAACCGCCATTTGACAGGTTTTTGACAGCAGTGTCGAGGCGGGCCGCCGATGCAAACCAGCTACACAGTCCGAGAAGCTGCTGGGCTGACAAAGCAGAGTGAATCGACGGTGCGACGCCTGATCGACGAAGACCGCCTGGAGCTCCTGTCGCCGGAAGGGATCCGGCGCATCACCCAGGCCTCGCTGTACAGATACCTGCGAGATCGGGTTGAGGAACTTCTTGTAGGCCTGAACGAACTGGGCGAAACGCTCATGTCGCTGGAGGCTAGCGATGCCGCCTACTCTCAGATTGAGCAGTTAGAGAGGGAGAACGAACGCCTCCGTAACTCTCTCCTGGTCCAGCGTCAGAACTACGCAGCCCTGGCAGACGACCTCGGCGCCTACACAGCACCAAAGCTCCCGAACAACTAGCTAGATAACTTCATGCCCATTCGCTGCCCACAATCTGCCCACAGTTACAGATAAGTCACGTTAGCCACAGTGACGAGTAAGCGCATTTCGCGTGTCCCCTAACCCGTTGAAAAGCAACAAGATTCGCCTTTGCAAGGCAGATGTCAGGAGTTCGAATCTCCTAGGCTCCACACAAATCTCTCAGTCCCGCACGTGGTGTGAAACCGTTTGTGCGCCAATCTTTGCCACGCGCCTAGGGCCTCGGGGTCACCTCGACGCTCGGCGGCAGCGCGGACGGCTCGGGGCGCATCGAGCGCCGCACGATGGAGAACGTCACGGCCCCGACGGCCAGCACGCCCACCCCGGCGGCGACGAGCACGATCGGTCGCGGACGACGCTTCGAGCGCCGCGCCTCCTGGAACGCCTGGGGCAGGTTGGCGATGACCTCCTGGGCCGCGGCGAGCTCACCGGCCACCACGTCCTGGGCGGTCTCCAGCTCCTCGCGGAGCTTGCCGCTGCGGTACTGGTCGCGCAGCCAGCCTGCCGACGAGCCGATGGTGCCAGCGGTGATCCCCACCGCTCCCCTGGTGATGTCATACGGGCCCACAGTCGAATACTTCAGGCCGCGGGCGAACCGCTCGCGGGGCGTCAACCGGGCGGTGGTCGTCTTCGCACTCATGACGGCAAGCCTATTCGCGTGGGGCCGGAGGCGGCCGCCGAACCGCGAATGGCAGACTGGATTCCGTGACGAGCCCCATTCAGACAGCGACCGCGACGCTGCACACCAACCGTGGCGACATCAAGATTGCCCTCTTCGGCAACCATGCCCCCAAGACGGTCTCGAACTTCACCGGCCTGTCCAACGGCACCAAGGACTACAGCACCGAGAACGCTTCCGGCAGCACGTCGGGCCCGTTCTACGACGGCGCAGTGTTCCACCGGGTCATCGACGGCTTCATGATCCAGGGCGGGGACCCGACCGGCACCGGCCGTGGCGGCCCGGGCTACCAGTTCGCCGACGAGTTCCACCCCGAACTGCAGTTCGACAAGCCCTACCTGCTGGCCATGGCCAACGCCGGACCGGGCACCAACGGCTCGCAGTTCTTCATCACGGTCGGCCCCACGCCGCACCTGAACCGCAAGCACACCATCTTCGGCGAGGTCGTCGATCCCGAATCGCAGAAGGTCGTCGACGCCATCGCCACCACGGCGGTCGATCGCAGTGACCGGCCCAACGAGCCCGTCGTGATCGAATCCGTCACCATCTCCTGACGTAAACCCTGAAACGCACGTTCGCCGATTGTCGGCGAGCGTGCGTTTTCTTTGGGATCGGAGCGGTGTGTCCGGCGACAGACACGCACGCTCGCGGGACCTTCTAGCGTGCGTAGCCGGCTTCGGTGAGCGCGTCGAGCACCTGCAGCGGGTTGGTCCCCAGGTCCCACCGGGTGAACACATACAGCCGGTCATCGGCCGTGTCGATCTCCAGCAGGCGCACCTTGCGCGCCAACCGGCGGAATTCGGTGATCCGGATCAGGGTGATGTCGTCCTTCGCCAGCACCCGGGTGTTCAGCCAGCCGCGGATCTCCAGACCGGCTCCGGTGATTGCCAGTTTCGGACGTGCGCGCCAGGAAGCTGTTGCAAACAGCATCAAACCCAGTGCGGCAACGCCTCCCAGGACACGTCCGGGAAGGTCTGTGACCACAGTCACAGCCACCAGTGCCATCGCGACACCGATGATTCCGATCCACACGATGCCGATAGTTTTGGGAGCCCAACTAGTTTGCTGGATCACGTCAGGACACCGTCTCACCGGGGGCTTTGAAGTTATCCACAGGCGCTATCCACAATGGGGATGAATCACAACGGTGTGATTGGGTTACGACCAGGTTGCGGTACGGGTAACGCATGACAGCAGTTTTGAATTCAAAATGGGCCACGCGGGCGTCAGCGCCACCGCATGGTGAGCAACAGTCCGGTGATCATGAAGGCAAAAGCGATCGCGTAGTTCCAAGGGCCCAGATCCGCCATCCAGCCGAGCCAGGTCGGGGCGTCCAGGCCGGTCGCGCCCAGCTGGAAGACCAACAGCCACAGCAGGCCCACCAGCATCAGACCAACGAACAGCACCACGAACCACACGCTCGACGGGCCGGCCTTGACCTTGACCGGGGTCCGGCTCACCGGGTTGATGGTGAAGTCGTTCTTCTTACGGACTTTGGACTTGGGCATGGTTAACCTTTGAAGACGATGGAGAACGGCCGGGACTCGAACATGGATCAGAAACCTGAGCCTAACGCAGCCGCGCCCGCCGCCGGGAATTCCAACCGGCGCCGGTCGCTGTGGCGATTCGGTGTCCCCCTCGTGTGCGTCTTCGCCGGACTCCTGCTCTCCACCACCCACGGTGTCTCCGGCGGCGACGAGATCCGCCGCAGCGACTCCCCCCGCCTGGTCGACCTCGTGCGTGAAGCCGGCGCGAGCGTGGACCGCCTGACCGCCCGGCGCGATGAGATGGTCTCCACGATCGACCACCACCACGGCGGCTCCCCCGGCGCCGATGCCGCGCTGGCCGCCATCACCCGCCGTTCGGACACCCTGGCCGAGCAGGCCGGACTGGATCCGCTGCGCGGGCCCGGCCTGGTGATCACCCTGAACGACGCCCAGCGCGATGCCGACGGCCGCTTCCCCATCGATGCCGCCCCCGACGACCTGGTGGTGCATCAGCAGGACATCCAGGCGGTGCTCAACGCACTGTGGAGTGCCGGCGCCGAGGGCATCCAGATGCAGGATCAACGCATCGTCGCGACATCGGCGCCGCTGTGCGTCGGAAACACCTTGCTGCTCAACGGGCGCACCTACAGCCCGCCCTACGTCGTCACCGCCGTCGGCGACGTACCGGCCATGCAGGCCGCGCTGGCCGCGGCGCCGCTGGTGACGCTGTACAAGCAGTACGTGGTGCGGTTCGAGCTCGGCTACTCCGAACAGGTCCGCGACCAGGTGGAGCTGGTGGGCCACACTGCGCCGGTGCGGATGCGTTACGCCAAGCCCCTCGGTCCGCTCGGATATTAGAGTGCGCAGGCCAGTAGCCTGATCGCATGCAGGTTCTGGTCGTCGACAACTACGACAGCTTCGTGTTCAACCTGGTCCAGTACCTGGGCCAGCTCGGCATGGACGCACAGGTGTGGCGCAACGATGACGCCCGGCTCTCAGATCCGGATGCGATCGCCGCGGAGTTCGACGGCATCCTGCTCTCCCCCGGCCCCGGCACCCCCGAGCGGGCCGGCGCGTCGATCGCGCTGGTGGAGGCGTGCGCGAAGGCGCGCACCCCGCTGCTCGGCGTCTGCCTCGGGCACCAGGCCATCGGGGTGGCCTTCGGCGGCACCGTCGACCGCGCCCCAGAACTGCTGCACGGTAAGACCAGCGTCGTCCATCACATCGATGCCGGTGTGCTGCAAGGACTTCCGGAGCCGTTCACGGCGACCCGCTACCACTCGTTGACCATCTTGCCCGAGACCCTGCCCGAGGTGCTGGAGGCCACCGGCCGCACCGACAGCGGCGTCATCATGGCGGTCCGGCACACCGAGTTGCCGATCCACGGGGTGCAGTTCCACCCCGAATCGATCCTCACCGAGGGCGGTCACCGGATGTTGGCCAACTGGCTCGGCTACTGCGGCGCGGCACCCGATGAGGGTCTGGTCCGCAAGCTGGAAACCGAAGTCGCCGACACGGTCCGGGCGGCCACCGCTCGGGCCTAGGACTTTCCGGTCACATTCCGCTTCAGGAAGCGAAACTGATCGTGATGGAGTCCCGGTAGCCCACCCCGGTACCCGGGGCCGGGCTCTGGGTCACCACCGCGTTGGAGCGCTGACCGCTGTTGTCGACGTTGGCGCCCTTGATGAGCACCCCGGTCCATCCCAGCGCGCGGAGGTTGGGCTCGGCGTCGACCCAGAACTGGCCGGACAGGTTCGGCATCAGGAACTGGTTGCCGCGCGATACCTGCATCTGCACCACGGCATCCTTGGGTGCGGGCTGACCCGGCGGCGGATTCAGGCCCACGACCTGGCCGGCCGGTGCGGTGTCATCCACCTCCACGGGCACCGTGTTCACAAAGCCCGACGCGGTCAGGATCTGGCGGCAGGTGTCCACGGACTGCCCCACGCAGTCGGGCACGACCACGCTGCCCGGACCGGTACCGACGATGATGGTGATGACGTTGGTGATCGCCGAGGTCGCGTTGGCCGGTGGGTTGGTGCCCAGCACCTTGCCCTTGAGCTCGGGGGTGGACTCCGATTCCGACGGCTGCACCCGGCCGAATCCGGCGTCGAGCATCTTGCGGGTGGCATCGGCCAGGGAGAACCCGCGGACATCGGGCACTGCGCGCTGCTCCGGTCCGCCGGAGACGTTGATGGTGATCTCGTCACCCGCCGCGACCGCGGTGTCGGCGGATGGGTCGGTGTCGATGACGTGGTCGGGAGGAACGGTGGAACTTGTCTTCAACGAGGTGCGGGTCTTGAAGCCCCGGTTCTGCAGGGCGGCGATGGCATCCGCGGACACCTGGCCGGTCACATCGGGAACCTGCACATCGCGCGGGCTGTTGCCGAAGGCGTTGATCGCGATGGTCACCACGACGGTCAGCACGGCCAGCACCGCGACCGCGATGAGCCAGCGGCCGATCGATCCATTGCCAGCCGACTGCGAGTAGCCGGCGGCCGGGATGTGCTCGGTGGGCAGCGCGCGGGCGTGCGGACCGGTATTGGTCAGGATGTTGGTGCGTTCGGCATCGGTGAAGATCTTTGGCGCCTCCGGCGCTTCGCCGCTGTGCACCCGGATCAGGTCGGTGCGCATCTCGGCGGCGCTCTGGTAGCGGTTCTCCGGGTTCTTCGACAGCGCCTTGAGCACCACCGCGTCCAGGCCGGGGGACAGGCCTGCGTGCCGGGTGGACGGCGGCACCGGGTCCTCGCGGACGTGTTGGTAAGCCACCGCCACCGGTGAGTCACCGACGAAAGGTGGCTCGCCGGTGAGGATTTCGTAGAGAACGCAGCCCAGGGAGTACACGTCGGAGCGGGCGTCGACGGACTCGCCGCGGGCCTGCTCGGGGGACAGGTACTGCGCGGTGCCGATGACCGCCGCGGTCTGGGTGACGCTGTTACCGCTGTCGGCCAGCGCGCGGGCGATGCCGAAATCCATCACCTTCACCGCGCCGGCCTTGCTGATCATGATGTTGGCGGGCTTGACGTCGCGGTGGATGATGCCGTGCTGGTGGCTGAAGTTCAGTGCCTGGCAGGCATCGGCGATGATTTCGATGGCCCGCTTGGGCTCCATCGGACCCTCGGTGTGCACGATGTCGCGCAGCGTGACCCCGTCCACGTACTCCATCACGATGTACGGCAACGGTCCGTTGGGGGTGTCGGCCTCGCCGGTGTCGTAGACGGCGACGATGGCCGGGTGGTTCAGCGCGGCGGCGTTCTGCGCCTCGCGCCGGAACCGGAGGTAGAAGCTCGGATCGCGGGCCAGGTCGGCCCGCAGCACCTTGACCGCGACGTCACGGTGGAGTCGCACGTCCCGGGCGATGTGGACCTCCGACATCCCGCCGAAGCCGAGGATCTCGCCGAGCTCGTAACGGTCCGACAGGTGCTGGGGGGTGGTCATGGCGTCTCACTCGGGGGTGGCTCGGGCGGCACGCCGATGACGGTGGTGCTGGTGGAGGTCTCCTGCTGGGCGGGTTGGTCCCGCTTGTCCTGCGCGTTGACCACGATCAGCACGGCGATGATGATCGCCAGCGCCCCGAGCACACCGGCGGCCCACAGCAGGGCCCGCTGTCCTGGTGAGAACGTCCGGCGCGGTGGCGGCGGCCGGTGGCTTCCGGTGGCGGCCCGCGGGCGCGAGGCCGTCGGCGGGGGCCGGTACTCGGCGGCCGCTGCGGCACGTGCCTGGGTGACCGACGGGATGGCCGCGGGGGCGGCCCGTCCGATCGTCGGCGCGGAGTTCGGGCGCGGTGGCCGGCGTCCTGCGCGCACCGCGGCGACGGCGTCGGAGAACGGACCACCCGAGCGGTACCGGTGGTTGGGCTCCTTGGCCAGCGTGATCTCGATGAGCTCGCGCACGTTGGGTGGCAGATCCGGCGGCAGCGGCGGCGGGGTCTCCTTGATGTGCTTCATCGCCACGGTCAGGGCGCCGTCACCGGTGAACGGGCGCTTGCCCGACACGGATTCGTAGCCGACCACACCGAGTGAGTAGACGTCGGAGGCGGCGGTGGCGTCGCGGCCCAGGGCCTGTTCGGGCGCGATGTACTGCGCGGTGCCCATCACCATGCCGGTCTGGGTGACCGGTGCGGCGTCCACGGCCTTGGCGATGCCGAAGTCGGTGAGCTTCACCTGGCCGGTCGGGGTGATCAGGATGTTGCCGGGTTTGACGTCGCGGTGCACCAGCCCGGCAGTGTGCGCGACCTGCAGCGCACGACCGGTCTGCTCCAGCATGTCCAGCGCGTGGCGCAGCGACAGCCGTCCGGTGCGCTTGATGACGGAGTTCAGCGGCTCACCGTTGACGAGTTCCATCACGAGGTAGGCGGTGCGGCCCTCGCCGGCCTCGATCTCGGTCTCGCCGTAGTCGTAGACGCTGGCGATGCCGGGATGGTTGAGCATCGCGACGGTGCGCGCCTCGGCGCGGAACCGTTCGACGAATTCGGAGTCCTCGGAGAACTCGGCCTTGAGAACCTTGATCGCGACCTGGCGGCCGAGGCGGGTGTCGAGTCCTTCCCACACCTGTCCCATACCGCCGGTGGCGATGAGCCGCTGCAGCCGGTACCGGCCGGACAGCGTCACTCCCACCCGGGCCGTCATGATGCCTCCCGGAGTGCGGCGGCGATGGTGGCCCGCCCGATCGGGGCGGCCACTGCGCCGCCGGTGGCGGACAATCGGTCTCCGCCATTCTCCACGAGGACCGCGACGGCAACCTTCGGGGCTTGCGCCGGCGCGAACGCGATGTACCAGGCGTGGGGCGGGGTGTTGCGGGGATCCGTGCCGTGCTCGGCTGTGCCCGTCTTGGATGCGATCTGCACGCCGGCGATGGCTCCCTTCTGCTGTGTCACCTGCTCGGCGCCGACCATCAGATCGGTAAGTGTAGCCGCGACCTGCGGTGACACCGCGCGTCGCTGTTCGGTTGGGGCGGTGGTGGCGATATTGGACAGGTCCGGTCCCTTGAGGGTATCGACCAGATATGGCGTCATGGTGACGCCGTCGTTGGCGATGGTCGCGGCCACCATGGCGTTCTGCAGCGGGGTCACCGCGACATCGCGCTGCCCGATGCTGGACATGCCCAGCGCCGCGCCGTCGCTGATCGGGCCGACCGTGGACGCCGCGACCTGCAGCGGGATGGGTGCCGGCGGCGAATCCAGGCCGAACGCCTGCGCGGTGGATTTCAGCTTGTCGGCGCCGGTGTCGAGCCCCAGCTCGACGAAGGCGGTGTTGCAGGACCGGGCGAACGCCTCACGCAACGACGCGGTCGGACCGTTGCCGCAGGCCGAGCCGCCGTAGTTCTCCAACGTGGCGGTGCTGTCGGGCAGCGGGATGCGCGATGCCGAGGTCAGCTGGGTGTCCGGGGTGCTGCCGGACTGCAGCGCGGCGGCGGTGGTGATGACCTTGAACGTGGAGCCCGGGGGGTAGGTCTCGGCGATGGCACGGTTGACCAGCGGGGCGTTCGGGTCGTCGCGCAGCTGGTCCCAGGTGGACGTCTGCACCGCGCCGTCGTGGCTGGCCAGCTTGTTCGGGTCGTAGGACGGTGAGGACACCATCGCCAGGATCTTGCCGGTGGAGGGCTCGAGCGCCACCACCGCGCCCTTGCACGGACCGTCGCAGCCCTCGGCCATGGCGTCCCAGGCGGCTTCCTGCACGTCGGGCCGCACCGTGGTGTCGACGGTGCCGCCGCGCGGGTCGCGGCCGGTGAAGAAGTCGGCCAGCCGCTTGCCGAACAGCCGTTCATCGGAGCCGTTGAGCACGGGATCCTCGGCGCGCTCCAGGCCACTGCTGGAGTAGCCCAGTGAGTAGAAGCCGGTGACCGGGGCGTAGGTCTGCGGGTTGGGGTAGACGCGCAGGAAACGGAACCGGCCGTCGGTGGACACCGAGTAGGCCAGCAGCTGACCGCCTGCGGTGATCTGGCCGCGCTGGCGCGAGTACTCGTCGAGCAGCACCCGCTGGTTGCGCGGATCGGCGCGGTACCCGTCGGCGGTGAACACCTGGGTGAGGGTGGCGTTGGCCAGCAGCAGGACCACCAGTGCCATGAAGACGACCGACAGCCGGCGCAGCGAGTTGTTCATACGCGGCCGATCACTTCGGTGGAAGCGGCCGCGATGGGCGCCGGGTTGGGCGCCCGGGTGGTGTCGATCGGGCGCCGCGCCGCGTGCGAGATGCGCACCAGGATGGCCAGCAGCACATAGTTGGCCAGCAGCGACGAGCCGCCGTAGGACATCCACGGTGTGGTGAGCCCGGTGAGCGGGATCAACTTGGTGACCCCGCCGACGACGATGAACAGCTGGATGGCCAGTGTGGAGGCCAGCCCGGCGGCCAGCAGCTTGCCGAAGCTGTCACGGACCGCGAGGGCCGTGCGCAGCCCCCGGATGATCAGGATGGTGTAGAGCATGAGAACGCCTGCGAGACCGACCAATCCGAGTTCCTCGCCGATCGCGGCGATGATGAAGTCGGTGGAGGCCGCCGGCACGGTGCCGGGCTGCCCGTTGCCCAGGCCGGTGCCGAAGATGCCGCCGGTGGCGAAGCTGAACAGCGACTGAACCATCTGGTAGCCGGCACCGTCCGGGTCGGCGAACGGGTCCAGCCAGTTCTGCACCCGCACCCGGACGTGCCCGAACAGCTGGTAGGCAACCACGCTGCCCGCGGCGAACAGGGCCAGGCCGATGACCACCCAGGACAGCCGGTCGGTGGCCACGTACAACAGCACCAGGAACGAGCCGTAGAGCAGAAGCGAAGTGCCCAAATCCTTTTCGAAGACCATTACGCCCACCGAGGCGATCCAGGCCACCAGCAGCGGGGCCAGATCACGCGGGCGCGGCAGGTCCACACCGAGGACGTGCTTGCCGGCGTTGGTGAACAGTTCGCGCTTGGACACCAGCACCGCCGCGAAGAAGATCAACAGCAGGATCTTGGAGAACTCGGCGGGCTGAATGGAGAAGCCCTCGAAGCGAATCCAGATCTTGGCGCCGTTCTGCTCGGAGAACCGGCTCGGCAGCAGAGCCGGAATGACAAGCAGCACAAAGCCGATGAGGCCGCAGGTGTAGCCGTAGCGGGCCAGCATGCGATGGTCGCGCAGCAGCGCCAGAACGGCACAGAACGCGGCCACCCCGACCAGGGTCCACAGCATCTGCTGGTCGGCGTTGCCGCCGACGGTGTCCAGGCTCAGCTCGCGCTGAGCGAGGTCGAGGCGGTGAATCATGACCAGCCCCAGCCCGTTCAGCAGTGCGACCACCGGCAGCAGCAGCGGGTCGGCGTAGGGCGCCCAGCGCCGGATCGCCAGATGCGCGGCGCCGAACAGGGCGAGGTAGCCCAGGGTGTACTGGGCCAGATCCCAGTCCAGGCCCTGCTCCTGATTGGCCTCCACGATCAGCAACGCCACGGTGGTGATCACCGCGGCGAAAATCAGCAGGGCCAGTTCGGAATTGCGCCGATTGGGCAGGGGAGGGGTGACGGAGACCGGTGACTGTGGCTGGGTCGACGAGGTCATGACGCCGTCCGGCAGTTGGTGCCCGGCTCCGGCGGTGGTGGGGGCAGAGCCGTGACTGTGGGGGAAGGGCTCGGGCGCGGCGGCGGTGCTGCGGTGGTCGGGGTCTCCGGCGCGGGTGTGGCCGGCGGAGGCGCGGCCGAGGTCGCGGGCGGCGGGGTGGCCGGGCGCGGTGTGCCCGAGGTGGGCGGCGGGGGAGTCGCGGGGGCCGGCGGCCGGGTCGGGCTGGGCGTGGTGGTGGGGGTCCGGATCGGCAGCGCGCAGATGGGCAGCAGCGACGTCCGGGCCAGTTCGTTGATCTGGCGGATCGCGTCATCGAGTGAACCGGAGGGCAGGCCGGCGGCGACCTGGGCGCGCTCGGATTCGCGGATGTCCTCCAGGCGCAGCACCTCGCAGTCCAGCGGCCCCTTGGACTGGCCGAAACTGATGAGCGACAACTCGTTTCGGGCGTTCAGGCAGCCGACCAGAAACGGCTCCTGCAGGGACAGACCCAGGAACGAGGTCTGCACACCGCGCATGATGGCGACCGTTTCGTCCTGCTCGCTGACGTAATAGTTGTTGCGGATGATCTCGCGGGCGATGGTCAGCCCCGCCACCACCACCAGAAGGACCACCACAGCGGCGATCAGCATCCGGCGTTTGGAGCGGGGCGGTCGTTGCTCCTCGGGTTGGGTGACAACCCTTTTCGGCTGGTTTCGCTTCGGGTTGAACGCCGAGGCGCGACCCGCGGCGGTGTTCGGCGGGATGGTGTCGTCATCCACGCCGGAGACGGCACCGGCCAGGATCGGCTGGGTCTGGCCGTAGTCGTAGTCCACGACGTCGGCGACCACCACGGTGACGTTGTCGGGGCCACCGCCGCGCAGTGCGAGTTCGATCAGCCGGTCGGCGGCGTCGACCACATCGGGGATCTGCAGTGCCTCGGCGATGGTGTCGTGGCTGACCGGGTCGGACAGTCCGTCCGAACAGAGCAGGTACCGGTCGCCGACCTTGGCCTCGCGCATGATCAGGGTCGGCTCGACCTCGTGACCGGTGAGCGCGCGCATGATCAGCGATCGCTGCGGATGGCTGTGCGCCTCCTCGGCGGTGATGCGTCCCTCGTCGACCAGGGTCTGGACGAAGGTGTCGTCCTTGGTGATCTGGGTCAGCTCACCGTCGCGCATCAGGTAGCCACGGGAGTCGCCGATGTGCACCAGCCCGAGCCGGCCACCGGCGAACAGGATCGCGGTCAGCGTGGTGCCCATGCCCTCGAGCTCGGGATCGGCCTCCACATGGGCGGCGATGGCCGAGTTGCCCTCGTGCACCGCCACATTGAGTTTGTTGAGTAGGTCGCCGCCGGGCTCGTCGTCGTCGAGATGGGCCAGCGCGGCGATGACCAGCTGGGAGGCCACCTCACCGGCGGCGTGGCCGCCCATGCCGTCGGCGAGCGCCAGCAGCCGGGCCCCGGCGTACACCGAGTCCTCGTTGTTGGCGCGCACCAGACCCCGGTCGCTGCGCGCTGCGTATCTGAGCACGAGTGTCACGGGCGCAACTCGATCACTGTCTTGCCGATTCGTACCGGCGTTCCCATCGGAACCCTTACCGCCGTAGTCACCTTCGCCCTGTCAAGGTATGTGCCGTTGGTCGATCCTAGGTCCTCCACGTACCATTCCGACCCCCGTGGTGACAGCCTGGCGTGCCGTGTCGACGCGTAATCGTCGGTGAGCACCAGGGTGGAGTCGTCGGCACGGCCGATCAGCACCGGCTGGCTGCTCAGCGTGATGCGGGTGCCGGCCAGCGCGCCTTCGGTGACGACCAGGTGCCGGGCGATATGGCGCCGCTCCCCCTTGGGCAGCAGTGACCCGCGGAGCGCGAGTCCGCGGCGCACCATGACGGCGCCGGTGGGCGCATAGATGTCGGTGCGCAGGATGCGCAGCACCGACCAGATGAACAGCCACAGCAGCAGCAGAAATCCGACGCGCGTCAGCTGCAGTACTAGCCCCTGCATCCGACGTCCTCTCCGTCCCAGTTCCGTGCGAGTTCCGCCGTCACGATACTGGGAGGCCCGAAGGCCTGTTGCTGATCGACGCTCAGTGGACCCGGACGATGATCTCGGAGTGGCCCAACCGGATCACGTCACCGTCGGCGAGCTGCCACTCCTGGACCGGCGCGTTGTTCACCGTGGTGCCGTTGGTGGAGTTCAGATCCGAAAGCAGCGCGACCTGGCCGTCCCAGCGGATCTCCAGGTGGCGGCGCGACACGCCCGTGTCGGGCAGCCGGAACTGGGCGTCCTGGCCGCGGCCGATCACATTGGCGCCTTCGCGCAGCTGGTAGGTGCGGCCGCTGCCGTCGTCGAGCTGCAGGGTGACGGTCGCCGCGGCGCCGTAGCCGCCGCCGTAGGGAGCGGGTGCTGCGGGCTGGGCGCCGTAGTCATAGCCGGCGGGCTCGCCGTAACCCTGGTCCGGGTAGCCGCCCTGGGCCGGGGGCTCGCCGTAACGGCCGTAGTCGGGCGCCGCCGGGGCGGGCGGTGCCGCGTAGTCGGCGCGGCCGTACTGCTGGCCGCCGTAGCCGCCCTGATCGGGATAGCCGCCCTGGTCGGGGTAACCACCCTGATCGGGATAGCCCGGGGCCTGCGGTGCGGGCGGACGGCCGTAGCCCTCGTCCTGGCGGGCCGGGGGGCGACCGTAGTCGTAATCGCCGTACCCGGGCGGCGGCGAGGCCGGCGGCTGGCCGTATCCGGCCGGCGGCGGCTGCTGGCGGTAACCCTGGTCGGGGTATCCGGCCGGCGGCTGACCGCCGGGCTGGCCGTAGCCCGCGGGCGGACGCTGCTCATACGACGGCGGCGGGTAACCCTGATCCGGGTAGCCGCCCCGATCCTGCGGGTAGCCACCCTGGTCGGGGTAGCCGCCCGGACGCGGCGCGTAGCCACCCTGCTCCTGCGGGTAACCGCCCTGTTCCTGCGGGTGGCCCTCGCGGGCCTCTTCAGGCTGGCGGTACCGGTCGTCGTACTGTTCGTCGCCGGGCCGACCCTGTCCCTGGCCTCGGTAGCTCGGGTTGTCGGTCATCGCTGGTGCTCCTGGTTCTGTGGACGCGCGGTCTCGTTCTGCTGGTGCGGGTTCGCGGGTGGTCGTGTCTGGGTTGACCGCTCCACGGGCGCGGAACTGTCCGGTGTGCAGGCTCGGCGATGGCTCAAACCTGACGACCACATCACCATACGTTTGCCACCCCTGGTCATGGATGAAACCCTCCAGGTGACGGGCAAATGTGGTCGATGTCCGGTCAGGGTCGGCGCTCACCTTCTGGTAATCAGCCTCACTGAGGGTAATGACGTAGTCGTTGGGGGCCAAAATACGGCCGCCGCCGACGTTGCGAGATCTGGCCTCGGCTTCGCGGCGCAACAGCGCCTCGACCTCCTGCGGGACGATCGACCCGCCGAAGACCCGGGCGAAGGCGTCACCGACGGTGGATTCGAGGCGTCGCTCGATGCGGTCTGCCAGACCCATCTCACCGCCTCTCTGCCTCGTCGTACCGTCGTCGGTCCCCGCGCCGCGTGTCGCTCTGGCCACACTGCTCACAGGCATGTTATCGGCCTATCGCGCAAAAGCGTGACCAACAGATCTCTGAGAATCGGATCACGCCAGGTCAGAAGGGGTGGTGGCGATCGAGTTCCATGGGTTTGGGGGCGGCGGGCGTGGAGTGATAATGTTGCGCGGTCGCTCGGGCGAGTGGCGGAATGGCAGACGCGCTGGCTTCAGGTGCCAGTGTCCTTCGGGACGTGGGGGTTCAAGTCCCCCTTCGCCCACAACATGTTCGCAGGGCCTCGGTTATCCGGGGCCCTGTGTGCTTTCCGGGGGTCGGGGTATTGCGACCCCGCCGTGGAAATCGGCGCGCGCGGTCGCCGATGACGTTGTGGCGCAGCCGGATTACGAGGCCGACGGACGGATTCCTGCAGTTCGGCTCACGCGCCGGTCCGGATCAGCGACACCGGCGTCTCGCTGTAGGCCCGCAGCCCACGGCAGATGGACGCATCGCGCAGGGTGCCGGTCAGGGTGACGGGATCATAGGAGTACTCGAAGGTCGACGGCTGCCGGACGCCGTCACATGTGGCCCCGGCGGGATTGGGCCGGCTGAACTGCCAGCGCCCGTCGATCAGCCGCATCTCGTGCGTCCAGCCGCCCGTTTGGGAGGTCACCGTCGTGCAACCCTCCCCGCACGGGGAGAGGGTCAGGTACCAATGCGAGTCGGTGTCGGGGTCGGGCCACTGCTCGGTGCCGAGCACGGTGAACTGCCGGCTGCCCTGGACGTACTGGTCGTACATGCCGGAGAGTTCCTCGGCGGACGCCGGACCGGCGAGCATGACGGCGGCGCCGCTGAGCGCGGCAAGTGTGGAAACGGCGCGAACAACAATCATGGTGTGTCCTCCCGCAGGGGTCCGCTGACGGGAGTATCGCAGGACGGCCGTAGCGTCGTCGCTGATCAGCGATTTCAGTACTGCGGCGGCCAGTGCGGCGGCGGCGGAGGCTGCTGCGGGTACGGCGGGGGCCACTGGCTTCCCGGGGGCGGCGGCTGTTGTTGCGTCTGCCAGTACGGCTGCTGACCCTGCCACTGCGGCCACTGCGGTGGCGGGTAGTACGGATACTGCGGCGGGCCCGGCCGGGGCGGCTTCTTCACCAGTTTCACGATCGCCCAGACGATCAGCCCGACGATCAGCGCCAGAATGAACAGGCGCCCCAGCACCTCACCGACCACCCGGGCCGGATGGTTCGCGTCCGCCAGAATCAGCGCAGAATCAATGGTCCCCATCGTGGCTCCCCCCGACCGCCAGACTTGTCATCACCAGCCTATGGCGGTGCGGGCATGCTCCCGACAGAGATTTTCAGTGCTGCAGTTGCGCGGGCAGCGCGGACCGATCGATATCGCCCTTGGCGGTGACGGCGATATCGGCGGCGAACACGACGACCTCGGGGATCTCGTAGGGCGCGAGCCGCGTGCGGCAGAAGTCGGCGATACCCACGGTGGTCAGTGATCCGGCGCCGACGATCACCGCCGCGACCCGCTCCCCGTAAAGGTCGTCGGGCACCCCGACGACGGCGGCGCGGGTGATGTCCGGGTGGGTGTGCAGCACGGACTCGACGCGTTCCGGTGCGATCTTCTCACCACCGCGGTTGATCAGGTTCTTGATCCGCCCGGTGACGGCGAGGTGGCCGCCGTCGTCGATGGTGCCGATGTCGCCGGTGTGGAACCAGCCGTCGGCGAAGGCCGCGGCGCCGGGTTCTGTTGCGGGCCCCAGATATCCACGCACGACCGTCGGTCCGTTGAGCAGGATCTCGCCGGTCCCCGACGCGCTCAACCCGGCGGTGACCACGCTGGGGCGCCCGACGGTGTGGGTGCGAACCGTGACGTCGTCACCGGCCACTGCGGTCGAGGCCTGGTGGGTGGTTTCGGTCATGCCGTACGCGGCGAGCACGACGGTGCCGAAAGTCGACTCGAGCGCCGCGGTGTCCTCCGCGCTGAGCGGGGCGCTGCAACTGCGGATGAATCGGAGCCGGGGGTAGGTGGCTCCCGGGGTGGCGCGACTGAGCAGGATGCGGTGGATGGTGGGCACGGCGGTGTACCAGGTCGCCTTCGCGGCCGCGATGTCATCCCAGAAGGTGTGCGCGCTGAACCGTCCACTGGCCGGCAACAGCAGCGTCCCGCCACTGGCCAGCGTCGCCAGTAGTGCCGCGACCAGACCGTGCCCATGGAACAACGGCATCACCGCCACCGTGGCGTCGGTCTCGGTGAGCCGGTACCCGTTGACGATCGCCGTGATCGAGCACGCCAGGTTGTGGTGGGTCCACGGCACGAGTTTGGGTGCGCCGGTGCTGCCCGAGGTCATCATGATGAGCGCGTCGTCGCCGCTCAACCCTGCCGGCCCGGACGCGGCACGGGGAGGTGCGGCAGCATCGAGCATGGTCGGCAGGCCGGCCTGATCGGGGATCAGCAGCCAGTCCGGGCAGTCGGTGTCGAAGTCCCAGGTGCGCAACCGGTCGGTCACCACCACCCGTGCTCCCAGCGCTTCCACCCGCCGGCGTTTGTCGGCTCCGGGCACCGTGGGGTCCATCGGTGCCACCACCACGCCGGCGCGGGCGGCCGCGATGAGCGCGACCACGAACTGCGGGCCGTTGGCGGCCTGCAGCACCATCACATCGCCCCGGGACAACCCTGCACTCATCAGCTGTGTGGCCAGTTGGTCTGCGGCATAGGATAATTCGGCGTAGCTGTGGTGCCGGTATCCAGAGCCGCTGATCAGCGCGGTGCGCGACGGGTCGGCGGTGCGCAGGATGTCGCCCAGCCGCCAGGACGGAGCATTCGTGTTCGTCATCGGTTTGCCTCCGCGAGATCCGTTCGGGGATTGAGGTTCGTCAGATGGCCGGACTCGGTACCGGCCGTGACGTCGAGTTCGCAGTCGATGAGCGTCGGCCGGCCCGAGGCCAGCGCCTCGGTCAGTGCGGCCCGCAGTTCGTCGGCCGTGCGGACGTGCTGGCCGACGCCGCCGAACGCGGTGATGAGGTGTTCGTGATGCGCGCGCGGTGCCAGCACCGTCGGGGCGGGATCGGTGCTCGCCGGGTCATTGCCGTCGCCGCGGTAGACGCCGCCGTTGTTGAGCACCACCACGCAGACCGGAAGTTGGTAGCGGCAGATGGTCTCGATCTCCATCCCGCTGAATCCGAAGGCGCTGTCGCCCTCCACCGCGACGACCGGCTGACCGGTCTCGACCGCGGCGGCAATCGCGTAACCCAGCCCGACGCCCATCACACCCCAGGTGCCGCTGTCCAGTCGGTGCCGCGGCAGCTGCATGTCCAGCACGTTGCGCCCGACGTCGAGGGTGTTGGCGCCCTCGTTGACCAGATAGACATCTGGCCGTTCTGCGAGGACCTCACGGATCGCGCCGAAGGCGTTGTGGAAGCGCAGCGGATGCGGATCCTCGGCCAGCCGGGCGGCCATCTTCGCGTCGTTGGTGCGCCGGCGTTCGGCCAGCCGGTCCCGCCACTGCGGCGGGCAGCGCACGTCACGCTGCGCCGCGCCGCGCGCCAGCGCGTCCAGCACCGAGCCCAGGTCGCCGGCCAACGGCACGGTGATCGGCTGGTTGCTGTCGAATTCCGTTGGGTCGATGTCGATCTGAATGAACTGGGCATCGGGCGACCATTGCGGTGCCTCGCCGTGACCCAGCAGCCAGTTCAGTCGCGCGCCGGCCAGCAGCACCACGTCGGCCTCGGCCAGCGCCAGCGAGCGGGCCGCCGCGACCGACGCCGGATGAGCATCGGGCAGCAGGCCCTTGGCCATCGACATCGGCAGGAACGGGATGCCGGTCTGCTCGACGAACGCGCCGACGGACTCCTCCACCCGCGCGTAGGCGGCGCCTTTGCCGAGCACGATGAGCGGCCGGCGCGCCGAGGCCAGTAGGTCCACGGCGGCCGCTACGCTGCTGTCGGCAGGCCGTTGCGCCGGAGCCGGGTCGACGACCTCCCACAGCGATCGCCGTCCGGTGCCGGCGTCGACCACCTCGCTCAGCACCGAGCCGGGGATGTCCAGATAGACCCCGCCTGGGCGACCGGACACGGCGACCCGGATGGCCCGGGCCACGCCGCGGCCGATGTCCTCGGCGCGGTTGATCCGGAAGGCGGCTTTCGCGAACTGACGCGCCGCGGCCAGCTGGTCGAGTTCCTCGTAGTCCCCGCGCTGCAGATCCACGATCGCCCGGTCGCTGGACCCGGCGATGTGGATCATCGGGAAGCAGTTCACCGTCGCATTAGCCAGCGCCACCATGCCGTTGAGGAAACCGGGGCCGGAGACGGTCAGCAGCACACCGGGTTTCTGGGTGAGAAAGCCGGCAGCGCCTGCGGCATGACCCGCGGCGGACTCATGCCGAAAGCCCACGTACCGGATGCCCGATGCCTGGGCCAGTCGTGCCAGGTCGGTGATCGGGATGCCGACGACGCCGTAAAGGGTGTCGACGTGATTGCGCTGCAACGCGGCCACCAGGAGATGGAAGCCGTCGGTACGCGCCGTCCCGTTCATGGGGAAAGTCTGCGTCCGGGGACACCCTCGGCGATATCCGGCTGACCGGGAATGAGCAGTGGGGGCTAGCCCTACCTCGGCGCGCTAGCAGGGATCGCCGGGCGGGGTGTAGTAGGGCACGCCTTCGACCGTGTAGCAGGGGATTTCTCCCGGAACGTAGGGTACGTGCGCTGACGCGATGGCGGCACCGACGGCGACATCGCCGACGATGTTGGTACACCCGCCGGCGGCGAAGTGCCGGCCATCGGCCCCGGCACAGACATCGGCACCGGCCACCGGCGCGGATACGACGGGCAGGACGGCCGCCGATGCGCTGAGCAGCGCGCCGGCCAGCAGGGTGGTGGTGCGTGTGACCATGGGAGTCTCCTTAGGGGGCGCGGTGCCTGGTGACAATTGTCGCGGTCGTAGGGGTGCGGGGACGGGGATTGCGGATATCGGGCATGAATCCTTGACCCCGCAAGATCTTCGACTGTGCGGCGTCCCGGGCCGCGGGTGCGAAGGGCGATGTCCACGGCCCGGTGGGCTGCGACCAGCCTTTGCCGAGCCGGTCGGTGCCGCCCCGATCCGCGCACCAAGCTCACGGTCGGGTGGTCTCAAATCCGTACCAACTCTTAGCTATTCACGACACGACGCTTGGGATACCTGGGCCGCGCCGCGCACCATCGTGGCGGGGGATCGATCCAGGGATGCCGTCTCGGCAAGGGGAGAACTTTGATGAAGATTCTGCGCGCGACCATCGCGTTGCTGTTCGGGATGAGCGCGGCCATGGTGGCCCCGGTGCCGGCGACGGCCGCCCCGGGCGCGAGTGGAGCCACGGTCCTCACGTTGGCGCCGGCTTTCGGACCGCTGGACTCCGACTGGCTGCGCGGGGAGCTGTTCGCCGCACCCAATGAGGTGCTCAAAGTGCCGTACAACAACTTTCCCGGCGCCACCAACACCAACAAGGGCGCCGACAAGCTCAACGAGATGCTGCATTCGACCCCGGGGCCCAAGATCGTGGCCGGGCACAGCCAGGGCGCCCAGGTCGCCGACGCCTGGTTGCGCCGGTACGGGCCCACCAGCGATATCGACCCCGCCACAGTGACATTCGTGATGACCGGTGATCTGGAGAGCAAGTACAACGGCTGCGCCAACGTCCCGGGGAGCGGTTGCGTGGCCGCCTACGGCGGGAACGGCTTCCCCGATGACACCCCGTACACCGTCAAAGTGATCGCCCGCCAATACGACTACTTCGCGGACTGCCCGAATGACCTGAACAACGCGGACGCGAAGAAGAACCGTGGCGCCGCCAGCCTGGTGGGCGGCAAGGGCGAGCTCAAACCGGTCCACAACGACTACAGCAACATCGGTCTCAACGACCCCGCCAACAAGACCTTCGTCGAGGGCAACGCCACCTACATCTTGGGGGCCCCGGCCACCTATTTCCTGCCGATGGTCACCCAGCAGTGGACATCCAACAGTCAGAAAGTGGGGGATGACGCCCGGTTGCGTCCCATCGTCGAAGCCGCATACACCCGGCCGATGGGCACGCTGCCGATTCCGGCGGCGCCTTAGCGGACCTCGACCGGACTCTTGCGGGCCGCTTCCAGCGATGTGCCCTCGATATCCAGATCGGGCACGTACTTGTCGAACCACTTGGAGTGCGCCCACATTTTGTCGCCGAGGATGCTCATGATGGCCGGGATCAAGGTGAGCCGCACGACGAACGCATCGAGGAAGACGCCGACGGCCAGGCTGAGGCCGATGGATTTGATGATCGGGTCATTGCCGGCGAGGAAGGCGATGAAGACACCGAACATGATGAGTGCGGCCGCCGTCACCACCCGTGCCGACAGACCGACACCGTTGCGCACGGCCTCGAGCGCGTCGGTGGTGTTGCCGAGTTCCTCTTTGATCCGGGAGACGACGAACACCTCGTAGTCGCTGGACAGGCCGAAGATGATGGCCAGCAGGATGATTGGCAGGAAGCTGATCGTCTCGCCCGGTGTGACACCCAGAAGGCCTGCGCCCCAGCCCCACTGGAAGACCGCCACCTGCACACCGAGGGCGGCGAACACCGACAGCAGGAACCCGACGATCGAGGTCAGCGGCACCAGGGCGGCGCGGAACGCGACGGTCAGCAGGATGAACGCCAGCCCGACCACGACCACTACGAAGATCGGCAGTGCCGCGGCGAGTTTGTCGGAAGTGTCGATGTTGGAAGCGGTGTTGCCGCCGACGAGAATGGTTGCGCCGGTGCCGGCTTCGATGGCCGTGCGGTCGGCACGGATCTGCCGGACGAGATCGGCGGTGGCGAGGTCGTTGGGCCCGGTCTCCGGGATCACCTGGATGACGGCCGTACGATTGTCGCCGCCGGCCGGCGCCGCGGCCACCACGCCGTCTTCGCGGCCGATATTGGCGGCGATGGTGGCCACCGCACCCGGATCGGTGGCCTTGGAGACATCGGCCACCACGAGCAGGGGCCCGTTGAAGCCGGCGCCGAGATGCTCGGAGGTCAGGTCGTAGGCCTGGCGTGAGGTGTTGGATTCGGGTTGAGACGCGCCGCTGGGCAGCCCGAGATGCATGCCGAGGGCGGGTAGTCCGATGATCACCAGGGCCGCGGTCCCGCCGAGCAGCAGTGGCGTGCGGAAGCGCACCACGAAGCGGGCCCAGGCGGCGCCCATCGTGCGCTGTGGGGTGTAGGCGGCGACTTGGGCGACCTGCTTGGCACGGCCGGGCTGCAGCGGGGTGTCGATGAACTTCGCGACCTTGCCGCCGGCGAACCCGCACATGGCCGGGAGCAGGGTCAGGGAGATCAGCATGGCGATGAACACCGATACCGCCGCGGCCACCCCCATGTAGGTGAGGAACGGGATGCCGACCACCGCGAGGCCGCACAACGCGATGATCACCGTCAGTGCGGCGAACACCACGGATCCACCGGCGGTGCCGACGGCCAGTGCCGCCGCCTCGTCGCGGGGCATCAGCAACAGCAGATTGTTGCGGTAGCGGTTGAGGATGAACAGCGCGTAGTCGATACCGCAGGACAGCCCGAGCATCAGGGCCAGCGATTGGGTGGCCGACGGGATCTCGACGAACGCCGCCACCACGAAGATGCCGAAAAGGCCGATGCCGACGCCGATGCCGGCGGTGACGATCGGCAGCCCGGCGGCCACCACGGCGCCGAAGGTGACCAGCAGGATGAGGAACGCGACCACGATCCCGATGATCTCGGCGATCATCGGGGGTTCCACCTTGTAGCCCGGGTAGACACTGCCGGAGTATTCGACGCGGAGCCCGGCGTCCTGCACCGGTTTCATCGCCGTCTCCAGCTCGGTCAGAGCATCGTCGCTCACCTCGCCGATCGGCGCCTTCCACTGCACCGTGCCCAACCCGACCCTGCCGTCGGGAGCGATCTGGCGGGTCTGAGCGGGTCCGGCGGCCGCGGCGATATCCGGGATGGCGGTGAGGTTGGCAACGGCCCGGTCGATCGCGGGGGCGAAGGCGGGGTCGGTGACCGCACGGTTCTCCGGCGCGGCAATGGTCAGCTGAGTCTGCGCACCGGAGAAGGCGGGCAGGTTCTGCTGAAGCTGCTCGACCGCGCGCTGCGATTCGGTGCCGGGAATCGAGAAGTTGTCCGAGGGCTGGCCCCGTAGGCCGATGAAGGCCGCCGCCATGCCCAGCAGGACCGCCAGCCATACGCCCAGCACCAACCAGCGACGGTGGAAACTGAATCTGCCGAGCGCATACAGATAACGGGACACCACAACCCCCGGGTACTCGAGACAAGACAACTGGTCACGCTATGTATGCCCATCGACGGCGGTTTGACACGTGATGTCGGGTACAGCGACGAACTCAGACAGCCAACTGCCGGACGAGGGCGTCGGCCCCGGTGATCACCGGGGCAATCCGCCTGCGCGCGGCTGAACCCAGCCAGTCCTCGCGCCGCAGCTCGTAGACGTGCTCGATGAGCTCGCGACCGTCCTCCGCCAGGACATGACTGTCGACGAATCGATAGCCGAGGGTGGTGGAGACCGTGGTGCTGGCGGTGTTCTCCTCGAGCGCCCAGGATTTCGCTGCCTCGGCGTCCAGGTGGGCGAACGCGAGCTCGAGCACGGCGGCCCGCGCCCGGGTGCCCAACCCGCGGCCCTGGAACGGCGCCGTCAGCCAGGAGGTGGTGCCGACGACCCGGCGCTGTGGCCACTGCTCGAAACCCGACACGCTCTGCAGGCCGACCGGTACGCCGTCGACCAGAACCGCCAAATCCAGTGTCCAGCCCGGTCGGCTGGTGAGATCGCGATTGGATTGCACACGGGCGATGCGCTGACGTTCGATCTGCTGCGGCGTCCGCCCGTCGATCCACTTCACGAAATGCGTCTGGTCGGTGGGCAGCACCGCCCCCGGTGTCGCGGCATGGCGGGCGAGCTCGGCGAGTTGGGCATCCGAGGGAGCCGCCAATTCGGCACCGTCCACCGCGATCCGCAACGCGAATTGCGCTCCCGCGTGGGTCATCACGTCGACAGTAGCCCCCACCCGACCAGGAATACCGTACCCAGCGAGACCACCGTCAGCGGGACCCCGAAGCGGAAGAAGGTGCGCGTGGAATAGCCGCCCGGCTTCATCACCATGAGATTGGACTGGTGGCTGAACGGGTTGAGGAAGGTGAACGAGATGCAGGTCCCGATGATGGTCAACAGCAGCACGGGGTCCAGGCCGCTGCTGCCCGCGACCGCGATGGCGACGGGTGTGAGGATGGCCGCAGCCGCCGAGTTGGTGACGAGGTTGGTCAACAAGGTGGTGCCGATGGCGATCACCAACACCACCAGGGCGGTGTTGCCGGCCGAGAGCGTGAGCACCGCGTCCGAGATCCGTTCGCCCAGGCCACTGTTCACCACAATGGTGCCCAGCCCTACCGAACCGGCGATGATCGCGAGGATGTTCCAGTCCAGGGCCCGCACCGCCGACCGCGGTGTCAGCACCCGGGTGACGACCATCAGCGCCGCCCCGGTGACCGCGACGAGTTCGATGGCCGCCAAGCCCAGCGAACCGGCGACGATGACGGCCACCAGGATGGCGAGCGCCACCCAGGTCTTACCGGTCTGCGGGGCCTTACCGGCGACCTTCTGCCACAACCCGATCGAGGGATGGCCGGTCAGGACGTCCGGGGAGGCGGCGGTCACCAGGCACATCTCCCCGGGCGTGGCGGGGATGTCCCGGAGCCGCTCATCGCCTTCGGCCGCGACGACGGTGATGTCCTCGTTCTCCTCGAGTACGCGTACCGAGGATTGTTCATTGGTGGCGATGGACACCATGTACAGGTCCTGCGGTGACAGGCCGAACCGCGGGCTGGCCCACAGCATGCGCACACCCGCTTCGGTGGCGCGGTAAACCAGTACATCGTCGGCCTGCAGAACGCTGCCCGTATCGACCGGCCGCCCCCGGCGCAGCACCTCGAGCAATTCGAAGACGGGGGTGGTGTGGATGCCGAGGTTCGCCGCGCTGCGTCCAACCGCATTGGCATTGGCCGAGATCGGGATCTCGGCGCGCCAGGACGCGGTGTCACCGCCGGTCTCGGATCGCCCGCGCAGCATCAGCGGGCCGGTGATCAACAGCACCACCCAGCCGACGATGGCGACCGGAACCGCGACCGGTGCGAAGGAGAACATCGACACCTCGACCCCGGCGGGAGCGGCCAGTCCGGCGATCAGCAGGTTGGAACTGGTGCCGATCAAGGTGGCCGAACCGGCGAGCGTGGTTGCGTGCGCGATGGGCAGCAACACCGAACGCGCCGGCACCCCGGACTGTTGCTGCAGTTCCCTGGCCGCGGGGATCAGCATGGCCACCAGCGGTGTCGTGTTGATGAGCGCGGACACAACGCCGGTGGGCGGGATCAGCCGGCCCAGCGCCTGCCGCGGCGTGGCCACCCCGGCCAGCAGCCGGTACATCACGCGGGAGATGACGCCGGTGTGCAGCACGCCCTTGGCGATCACCAGCATCGCCGCGATGGTGATGACACCGCCATTGCTCAACCCGGCGAACAACTCGGCCGGCGTGGCGATACCGGCGAGGCCCGCCGCCACCAGCGCGCAGATCAACGCGAGCACGGCGGGCACCGCTCCGGTGGTCATGGCGGTGAGGGTGGCGACGACGATGATCGCCGCGACTATCTCCATGCCGGGGATTATCGCCCTGCCGGCGCCTCGTCGGCGGGCGGGCTGCTCTTGCGGACGTTCTTCAGCCGGTACAGATCCCGGTCCGCCTCGGTGAGCATCTTGGCGAACGAGCCCGGCTCGTAGGCGGGTCCGACCGCGATGCCGGTGCTGACGTGTACCGGGCCGTCCCCGCGGAGGGTGTCGGCCAGCGCGCGAGCCTGACTCTCGTCGTACCCGGAGACGATGGCCACGAACTCATCACCACCGAGCCGTCCGACGAGAGCGGACGCGGGTAGCTGCCGGGTCCAGCGCCGGGTCAGCTGCATGAGCACGCTGTCTCCGGCGGCGTGCCCGTCGCGGTCGTTCACGGATTTGAAATCGTCGATGTCCAGCACGATGACGGCCAGCGATTCCCCGCGCCGCCGTGCGCGCGGCAGCAGGTCGTCGAGTTCCCGGTTCAGCCCGGCACGATTCCACACGGCGGTCAGCGGGTCACGCAGGGCCGCCTCCATCAGGGCCGCGTGCAGTAATCCCAGCAGCTCGGCGGCACCCAGGATGCACACCGGGAACAGCAGGTACCACAACCATGGGACGGGTGCCGGGGCGATCCACATACCCACGCTGACCCCGGCGGCGAGCAGGGCGCCGACCACCCGCGCGGTCGTGGGCCGGTGCCAGCTGCGCACGAAGACGGCGATGAGGATCAACGGGACCAACGCCCATACCTGCGCGGCCGGCTCTTGATGGCCCAGCACCGCGGCCAGGGGTGCGATACACGCGCACACCAGGGCCACCGTGTAGCGCCAACCGCACAGCTGCCGCGGCAGGGCGGCCAGCAGCCCGACCACACTCAGTGCCACCGAGATCCATTCGCCCCACGCATCTGGCCGGCCGAACGCGGTCGCGATGGCCAGGACGTAGAGCACCAGCCCGGTCGTCAGGTAGATGAGCAGCATCTGGCGACGCAGCACCGTATTCAGAACCGGCACACCCACCCCGTCCCCACCCGCGTTGATCAGCAAACCATTGTGCACATTCCTACCGAATTGCGGTACGGGATGGGTGAGAGCGTCGAATGGACGGGCGTCCAACGCCTGTCAGGTTGACGGCGTCCCGCTACCGGCGCGTCGGCGGGCGGCAGCCAGCGAATTCCGCGCAAGCGCTGGCGGTCCGGTACTCGGTGTTGGGCCGCGCCCAGGAGATCTGGCAAACTTCGACCGACGGTCCGACACCTGTGGTCCGACCGCCGGCGAGTCAGCTTCCGAGAACCCGTATTCTTTCCCGGCTCCGCGATAGCAACGGCGGTGTCCCTCCAAATCTGCGGTCCGAACACGTGTACGCCGATCGTGCGACACATGTGGCAAAAACTGACAGAATTGCAGATTCCCACTAACGTACGCGTTAATATTCTGTTCGCTGTGATGTCCGTCACGGCGTGGGCCATACCGGCAACGAAATGAAGTGGGGAAACATCGATGGCAGGTGGGCACCGGTTGCCGAAGGGCGCCAAGACGAATCGGTCAGGCAGCGGACGTCGCGGCAGCCACCGCGCCAAGAGCACGCGCCCGGAACCGTACGCCTGGCTGGGTGCGAGCGCGGTGACCCTCGGCCTGGGCGCTGCCCTGGCCAGCGGCACCGGGGTCGCCTACGCCGATGACGGTGCCACCGGTTCGACGTCGACGAGCAGCCAGTCGTCCACGCCGACCGGTCAGAGCTCTTCGGAGAACGACAGCTCCTCGCCGAACGATTCGTCCACCACCGGGCCGCAGACCACAAACGAGCCCGAAGAGTCGACCGAGGACGACACCGGCATCGACGTCGGCCTCCCGGACCCGGAAGAAGCCGACACCACCAAGAAGAACACCCGGGGCACGCACGTCCGCGGCGCGAAGTCCGTTCTGCAGAACCGGCTTTCGGCGGCCACAGCCGCCAGTGAGATCGCCAAGACGCCCGAGGTCAGTGTCGCCGCCACCGAGGACTCTCTCCAGGATCCGGGCGCACCGCAGGCGGGCGCCACCTCCACCACGCCGGAGGTGGCTTCCTCGCCGAGTGTCACCACCTACGCGTCGACATCGTCGACGACGTCCCTGGCCGGCGCCAACCAGATCTCCTCCAACGCAGCTGCCGCGGCCGACCCGGCGCCGGTCCCGAAGGCGATCGCCGTTCCGGTCCTGAAGTTCGTCGGCGGAATCCTGAACCTGTTCGGGGTCAACACCAATTCCCCGCTGCCGCAACTGGATGTGGGCCTTGCCGCGGCATGGACCTGGTTCCGGCAACTGCAGACCGAGTGGGGCATCGCGCCGCCGACCGGTGTCACCGCCACGCCCACCGAGCCGGACCCGGAAACCGGCACGGTCACCGGATTCCTGAGCGCCAACAATCCGTCCGGCCTGGCGCTGACCTACACGGTGGCCATCGATCCCCTGCTCGGTGAGGTCACGCTGGGCGCCAACGGCGCGTTCAGTTACACCCCGTCGGAAGCGGCGCGACTGGCCGCCATCATCGCGCCCCTCAGCGATATCTTCACCGTCACTGTCTCCAATGGCATTGCGTCCAACTACGCACTGGTCACGGTGCCGATCGGTGCGACGACCGCCGGCACCCCGGGCATTCCGGCGACCGTGTCGCAGAGCACCAACACCACAACAGGTTTGGTGACGGGTCAGGTCGGTTCGACCGGGCCTGCCGGGCACACCTTGACCTACCAGGTGCTGACCTCCACGCTGGGCGGCCAGCTGACCTTCAACACCGCGACCGGCGAATACACCTATCAGCCGTCGGCCCTGGCGATGGCGCTGGCCGGCCTGGGGATCGGGCCGGTCTCCGACGTGTTCACGGTGGTCGCCAAGAACGGCTCGCTGACGAGTCTGCCGGGGATCATCACGGTGCCGATCACCGCGGGCAACGCGACCCCGGGAACCCCGGTCTCGGTGTCCCAGAGCACAAACCCGGCCACCGGTTTGGTGACCGGCCAGCTCGGATCGAATGATCCGGCCGGGCAGACGCTGTCCTACGACGTGCTCACGTCGACGTTGGGCGGCACGCTGACGCTCAACAGCAACACCGGCGCCTACACCTATCAGCCCTCGGCGCTGGCCATGGCCTTGGCCGGTCTGGGCATCGGGCCGGTGTCCGATGTGTTCACGGTGGTCGCCAGCAACGGCGTCCTCACCAGCCTGCCTGCCATCATCACGGTGCCCATCACGGCGGTCGATGCGACGCCGAGCGCACCGACCACTGTCTCACAATCCACCAGTCCGGCAACGGGTTTGGTGACCGGCAGTGTGGGGTCCACGGATCCGGCGGGTCAACCGCTGACCTACAACGTGATCACCTCGACGCTGGGCGGCACGCTGACCTTCAACAGCCAGACCGGTGGGTACACCTATCAGCCGTCCGCGCTGGCGATGGCGCTGGCCGGTGCCGGCATCGGCCCGGTCTCCGATGTGTTCACGGTGGTCGCCAGCAACGGCGTCCTCACCAGCATGCCGACCATCATCACCGTGCCGATCACGGCGGCAAACGGCAAGCCGGGCACGCCGGTCGGCGGGTCGCAGACCACCAATGCGGGAAGTGGTCTGGTCACGGGCAGTGTGTCGGCCACCGACCCGATCGGTCAGGGCGTCACCTACGAGATCATCACCTCGACCATCGCGGGCACCCTGAACTTCAACGGAGCCACCGGCGCGTACACCTACACGCCGTCGGCGGCGGCGCGGACGCTGGCCTCGGCCGGGGTGACCACACCCGATGTCTTCACGGTGGTGGCTCGGAATGCCGCGGGGACGAGCAGCATTGCGACCATCACCGTGCCGATCGCGCCGAACCCGGCACCGCCGAGCGCCCCGTCGAAGGGCTCGCACACGATCAACACCGGTAACGGGTTGGTGACCAGCTCGGTCTCCGCGACCGATCCGTCCGGCCTCCCGCTGACGTACTCCGTCACCACGGGCGCGGTCAGTGGCACCGTGGTGATGAACTCGAACGGTTCCTTCACTTACCTGCCGACGACTGCGGCCCGCAGAGCATCGGCCTTAGCGGATCTGGTCGGCGACCCCCTCTCCGATATCTTCACGGTGACCGTCTCCAACGGCTACAGCAGCAACTTCGCCATCATCACCGTGCCGATAAGCCCGAGGCTCTGACAGATCCGGCGGGCAGGTTCGATCGGTGACGGTCGGACCTGCCCGTTCGGCGTCTGAGGGTGGTTAGGCTCGATCCCATGGCAACCGAGATCACCGTGCGCGGGTCGTTTTCCGCCTTCCAGCCGCCCGAGCGGGGGACCGTGCGGGCGTCGATCACCTACGAGGGCGCGGACATGGGAACGGTGTATGACCGGGTGGCCCACGATCTCGCCGCGGTGAAAGCCTCGGTCACCCGGCTGCAGGCCCTCGATCCGGCACCGGTCACCTGGTGGTCGGCCGGCCAGTTGCGCACCTGGTCACAGCGGCCGTGGCACAAGGACGGCAAGCAGTTGCCGATGGTGCACCACGCCGGGGTCGACATCGACGTGAAGTTTCGTGACTTCGAGGCACTGTCGCGGTGGGTCGGTGAACATGTTTCCGGCACCGGCGGATTCCGGGTGGCCCAGGTGGTCTGGGCGCTCACCGCCGCCCGCCGCGACGCCTTGTTCGCCGATGCCCGTACCCGCGCCGTGCGTGATGCCGTGGCCCGGGCCCAGCAGTACGCGGACGCCCTCGAGCTCGATACGGTGCGGCCGGTGGCGATCGCCGACGCCGGAATGCTTGCTGCGCAATCGCATCCAGAAGGCGGCCACAGCGGTACCTTCCTGCGGGCAGCGGCAAGTCCGGCCGGCGGCGGCGATGTCGAACTGCTCCCCGAGGACATCGAGGTGGCCGCGACGGTCGACGCCCGGTTTCTCGCCGGCGGACCCTAGCCGAAGGCGTTGTGCAGGAACGGGGTCGAATCGACCAGCGAGGCCAGCACCGTCCCGCTGTGGTCTTCCTCCGGGTAGATGCGCAGTTCGACATTCTGGTTGTTGGCCACCAGCTGGTCGTAGAACGCCAAGGTGGACGCCGGCGGGACGTCCCGGTCCAGCAGACCCACCCCGAGGAAGATCGGCCGGTCGTATCCCGAGACCGGCGTGCCCATGAAATCGTGCAGCGCGTCCTCGATCCCGGGGATCGAGAGCAGCGGTGCCGAGAACATGTCGGCCGGGCGCAGTTGTGCCAGTTCGTCGGTGAGCGGATGCACGCACACCGTCTCGGCGCGGGCGGCGGCGTTCAGGCCCGCCGGGGACAAGACACTGTTGACGTCCAGATCGGGCCGCGCCTCGCGCAGTGCGGCGATGATGTAGGCCGTATAGGCGTTGGCCACCGGCCCGAGCTCGGGCAGTTGGAGATCGGGTCCGGCCTGGGCGACGAACTTCTGGATGTTCGCCGGGGTGCCGGTGGCGACCACGCCGCGGTAGTCCAGCCCACTGCCCGCGCTGAATTCGGTGGCCCAGCGGGCACTGGCGACGGCTGCGCCACCGCCCTGGGACTGGCCGACGATGGCCCACTTCGGGGACAGCGCGATGTCCATCCGGTGGGCGGCGATCACCGAGTCGATGACGCCGTGGGCGGTGGTGACGCTGTTGAGGTAGCTCATCAGACCCGGGGTGCCGAGCCCGGCGTAGTCGCTGGCGACGATGACGTATCCCTGGTTCAGCCAGTGCGACAGGTATTCGTCGTCGCGCGGGATGCGGGGTAGCGCCGACGGGGTGCAGTCGTCGCCCAGACCGACGGTGCCGTGCGCCCAGGCGATCACCGGGTAGCCGCCCGGCGGTGCCGGCGTGCGCGGGAGGAACACCGCGGCGGTGCTCACCGCGGGGGCATCGTGCTGGTCGGTGGTGGAGTACAGGATCCGGTAGCCGGCGCCGGCGCCGGCGACGGACAGTTCCGGTGCCAGCGGGACGCTTTCGATGAGGTTGCCGGGCGCCGGGATGGGGCCCGCGTAGTGGCGGGCGTCCAGCCCGGACCAGTTCGGCGCCGCGGCGTGCGCAACGCCGGGCACTGTGAGGACGACTGCAAGGGCGAGCAACAGAGTGGCGCGCAGCGCGCGTCGCAGACCGGCCATGCCCGACACCCTAAGCGGCGGCCCGCGGTCCTCCTCGCGGGACTCAGACTCACCCCGAGCTTAATCTTGACTAATTCCAGAAAACGGGACAGACTCGCAGCGTGGACACGACAGCGGACTTTCAGCAGATGCTGCGGGGAGCCTCGCTGCGCGTGACCCGTCCCCGGGTGGCGGTGCTCGGCGCCGTTTCCCGGCATCCGCACGCCGATACGGACTCGGTCATTCGCGCGGTACGCGCGGAATTGCCCGAGGTGTCGCACCAGACCGTCTATGACTCGCTCAACGCGCTGACTGCCGCCGGCCTGGTGCGCCGCATCCAACCGTCCGGTTCCGTGGCGCGCTATGAGTCACGTGTCGGGGACAACCACCATCACGTCGTGTGCCGAACGTGTGGGGTCATCGCCGACGTCGACTGCGCGGTCGGGGAAGCCCCCTGCCTGACCGCCTCCGATGATCTCGGGTTCGCCATCGATGAGGCCGAGGTCATCTACTGGGGCCTGTGCCCCGATTGCATCACCGCACAGAGCGTTTCGAAGTAACCAACCAGTCCGACAGCCCCGGAGAGGATCTACACAGTGCCTGAGGATCGACCCATCGAAGACAGCCCGCCGATCGGCGAGGCTCAGACCGATCAGACCGAGGGTGGCTGCCCGGCCGGTTTCGGCAAGGTCAAGCCGCCGGTGGCCGGTGGCAGCAACCGTGACTGGTGGCCCGACCAACTCAACCTGAAGATCCTGCAGAAGAACCCCGACGTGATCAACCCGCTGGGCGCGGACTTCGATTACGCCACCGCGGTGCAGTCGCTGGACGTCGACGCGGTGCGCGCCGACATCATCGACGTGATGCACACCTCGCAGGAATGGTGGCCCTCCGACTTCGGCCATTACGGCCCGTTCTTCATCCGCATGACCTGGCACGCCGCCGGCACCTACCGCGTGCAGGACGGACGTGGCGGTGGCGGCACCGGTATGCAGCGTTTCGCCCCGCTGAACAGCTGGCCCGACAACGTCAGCCTGGACAAGGCCCGCCGCCTGCTGTGGCCGGTCAAGCAGAAGTACGGCAAGAACCTCTCCTGGGCCGACCTGCTGGTCTACGCAGGCAACGTCGCGCTGGAGGACATGGGCTTCCGAACCGCCGGTTTCGCGTTCGGTCGCGAGGACCGCTGGGAGCCGGAGGAGGACGTCTACTGGGGCCCCGAGCTGGAATGGCTCGACGACAAGCGCTACACCGGTGAGCGCGATCTGGAGAACCCGCTGGCCGCGGTCCAGATGGGCCTGATCTACGTGAACCCCGAAGGCCCGGGCGGCAATTCGGATCCGCTGTCCTCGGCGGCAGACATCCGCGACACGTTCGGCCGGATGGCGATGAACGATATCGAGACCGCGGCACTGATCGTCGGCGGCCACACCTTCGGCAAGACCCACGGCAACGGTGACGCCGAGCTCGTCGGGCCCGAGCCCGAGGCGGCACCCCTGGAACTGCAGGGTCTGGGCTGGCACAACCCGCAGGGCACCGGCGTCGGCATGGACGCCGTCAGCAGTGGCCTGGAGGTCATCTGGACCCACACGCCGACCAAGTGGGACAACAGCTTCCTGGAGATCCTGTACGGCAACGAGTGGGAGCTGTTCAAGAGCCCGGCCGGGGCCAACCAGTGGCGTCCCAAGGACGGCGGCTGGGCGAACTCGGTGCCGACCGCGGACCTCAAGGGCCGCACCCACCCGTCCATGCTGACCTCCGATCTGGCGCTGCGCGTCGACCCGTCCTACGAGAAGATCACCCGCCGCTGGCTGGATCATCCCGAGGAGCTGGCGCAGGAGTTCGCCAAGGCCTGGTTCAAGTTGCTGCACCGCGACCTGGGCCCGGTGGCGCGTTACCTCGGACCCGAGGTGCCCAAGGACACCTGGCTCTGGCAGGACCTGATCCCGGCGGGCAAGACGCTGTCCGACGCCGACGTGGCGACGCTCAAGAGCGCCATCTCCGCTTCGGGTCTGACTGTCTCGCAGCTGGTTTCGACCGCGTGGAAGGCCATCTCGACCTTCCGTGAGAGCGACAAGCGCGGCGGTGCCAACGGTGGCCGTCTGCGTCTGCAGCCGCAGCTGGGCTGGGAGGTCAACGAGCCCGACGAGCTGGCTCAGGTGATCGCCAAGCTCGAGGACATCCAGGCCTCGGCCGGCGTCGACGTGTCCTTCGCCGACCTGGTCGTGCTGGCCGGCAACGTCGGTGTCGAGACCGCGGCCAAGGCCGCCGGTCACGACGTGACGGTGCCGTTCACCTCCGGCCGCGGCGACGCCACCCAGGAGCAGACCGACGTCGAGTCGTTCTCCTACCTGGAGCCCAAGGTCGACGGCTTCCGTAACTTCCTGGGCAAGGGTCTGCGTCTGCCCGCGGAGTACTACCTGATCGACCGTGCCAACCTGCTCGACGTCTCGGGCCCGGAGCTCACCGCGCTCGTGGGTGGCCTGCGGGTGCTGGACACCAACTTCGGTGGTTCCCAGCACGGCGTGTTCACCGCCAAGCCGGGCGCGTTGACGAACGACTTCTTCGTCAACCTGCTCGATCAGGGCATCAAGTGGGAGCCCTCTTCGGCCGACGACGGCACCTACGTCGGCACCGAGCGGGCCACCGGCACGCAGAAGTACACCGGTACCCGCAACGATCTGGTGTTCGGCTCCAACTCGCAGCTGCGGGCGTGGGCCGAGGTGTACGCCGAGAATGGTTCGGAGGAGAAGTTCGTCAAGGACTTCATCGCCGTGTGGGCCAAGCTGGCCGACGCCGACCGATTCGATCTGAACTAACTGCAGCCCTCATTCCAGGCCGGTTCCCTTCGGGGGGCCGGCCTGGATGTGGTTAGTGGGCTTTTTCCTTGCCGAACGGGAGCACGTGCACGATCGCTGCGACGATGGCGCCGATCACCAGACCGACGACCGCCGAGATCCCGGTGTTGACCAGCCAGCCCACCCCGCCCTCGGCGACGCCCACGGCGTGCGACACCCAGTGTTCGGCGTCGTGCACCAGGTCGTACGGCGGCCGCAGACCGGCCTCGTAGCTCTGCGCGAGCAGGATGTGCCCGCCGACCCACAGCATCGCGACGGTGCCGATGATCGACAGCGCCGAGAGCACCTTGGGCATCGCGGCGACCAGGCCGCGGCCCAGCTTCTGGGCGAACGCCGAGGACCGCTGCGCGAGCGCCAGGCCGGCGTCGTCCATCTTCACGATCAGCGCGACGACGCCGTACACCGCCGCCGTGATCACGATGGCGACGACGATCAGGCTGGCCAGGCGCAGCCAGAACGTCTGGTCGGCCACCTCGTTGAGCGCGATGACCATGATCTCGGCGGACAGGATGAAGTCGGTGCGGATGGCACCCGAGGTCATCGTCTTCTCGGCGTCCTCACCGGCCACCGCCACGGGTGTGGCGTGGGCGTCGTGACCGGAAATCCAACCCCACACCTTCTCGGCGCCCTCGAAGCAGAGGAACGTCGCACCCGCCATCAGCAGATAGGGCAGCGCCCACGGCGCGAAGATGCTGAGCAGCAGCGCCGCCGGGAGGATGAACACCAGCTTGTTGCGCAGCGATCCAATGGCAATGCGCTTGATCATCGGCAGCTCGCGGGAGGCGCTGATGCCCTGCACATATTGCGGTGTCACGGCGGTGTCGTCGATCACCACTCCGGCGGCCTTGACCGTGGCCTTGCCCGCCGCGGCGCCGATGTCGTCGATCGACGCGGCGGCCAGGCGGGCCAGGACGGCAACATCATCGAGGAGTGCGAACAGTCCTGCGCTCATGTACCGAAGGCTAGCCGGTACAGGACAGCTGTGCGTACCCGCTCGTTGTAACAGAGCACTTGCTCTGTTACGGTCGTGCGGTGCCCCGCCCCCGCGTGTACGACCTGGACACCGTGCTCGACGCGGTGGAGTCCCTGGTGGCCGCCCAGGGTCCCGCGGCGGTGACGGTGCGAGCCGTGGCCACGGCCGCCGGGGTGTCCAATGGCGCGCTCTACCATAATTTCTCGTCACGCTCGGAGCTGATGGGTCGCGCCTGGCTACGGGCAGGAACCCGGTTCCTGGCCAGGCAGCGCGCAGCTGTCGGCAGCGCCGCCGGCGTCGAGGCCGTGGTGGCCGCCGCTCAGGCACCCGGTGCTTTCGCCGAACACCACCCCGAATCGGCGCGGCTGGTTCTCACGGTGCGGCGGGAGGAGATCCTCGGACCCGAACTGTCCGAGCAGCTCGCCGCCGAGCTGCTCGGACTGGACGCCCTGCTGGTGACGGTGATGATCGAACTCGCCGAGCAGCTGTGGGACCGCCGCGACGCCGCCGCGGTCGACACCATCACCGCCTGCATCGTCGATCTGCCGACCGCCCTCCTGCTCAGCCGCGACCGGCTGCACGACCCGACCGCACGCGCGCAGCTGGGTGCTGCGGTGCGTGCGGTGCTCGCGACCGGACCCGCACCACGAAAGGAAAAACACCGATGACACCAACCCTGGACCAGGTGGACGGTATCGCCGTCCTGACCCTCGGCGACGACGAGAACCGCTTCACCCCCGACTTCCTGGAGACCGTGCACGCACTGCTCGATCAGGTGCTGGCCGACGGGGCAACCGGCCTGGTCACCACGGCGACCGGCAAGTTCTACACCAACGGACTGGACCTGGACTGGCTGGCCGCCCACGGCGAGCAGACCCAGTGGTACGTCGGGCAGGTGCAGACGCTGCTGGCGCGCGTGCTCACGCTTCCCATCCCCACGGTCGCCGCCATCGTCGGGCACGCCTTCGGCGCCGGGGCGATGCTCGCCACCGCCCACGACTTCCGGGTGATGCGGACCGACCGCGGATACTTCTGTTTCCCCGAGGCCGACATCCGGATTCCCTTCACTCCCGGCATGGCCGCACTGATCCAGGCGAAGCTGACACCGCAGGCGGCCGTCGCCTCGATGACCACCGCCCGCCGGTTCGGCGCGCCGGACGCCAAGGCCTACGGGATCGTGGACGCCGTCGCCGACGAGGGAGCGATCACCACCGCCGCGCTGGATCTGTTGCGGCCCTTGGCCGGAAAGGACCCGGGCACCCTCGGGGCGATCAAGACGACGATGTTCGGCCCGGCCGCCGAGACACTCACGGCCGCCGCAGCACCCCGTTGAGTACCAGGTCGGACAACTGACCGGCTGCGGCGTCGGCATCGGCGACCCGCCGCACGCACACCGCGTACCAGGCGCCACCGGCGATCACGTCCATCACGGTGTCGGCGTCGACCTGGCGGGCCGCCCCGTTCGCCACCGCCGCGGACACCCGATCGGACAGGTCGTGCCGTGCGGTCGCCTCCAGCCGGTCACTGATCACCCGGCGCATGGAACGGTCGGCGCGTAGATCGGCGAGCAGGCCCGGAATCGATTCCCGCACCGCCGGATCGGCGTACATCCGGATCGCGCCGCGGCACAACCGGGTGATCTCGGCGACGAGATCGTCCTCGGGCGTGTCCGGGCCCAGATCGGGGAAGACCGCCTCGTGCACCAGCGCGGCCTTCGAGCGCCAGCGCCGGTACACCGCGGGCCTGCTCACCCCGGCCGTCGACGCGATCAGGTCGATGGTGGTGGCGGCGTAGCCGCGCTCGACCAGCAGGGTGCGGGCCGCGGCCAGCACCGCGGTATCGATGGCCGGGTCGCGGCGTGAGCCCTGCCTGCGGTGCCGCGACGCTGTCTCGCTGATTTCGGCCTCCCCACCCGGATTTGTCGATACAGTCTGTCACAACAAACCCGGATGAGTGAGGCCCACCATGAATCTCGATCTGGCCCCCGTCGGTGCCGACGGCCATCACCTCTACACCTGTCCGCTGTGTGAAGCCATGTGCGGCTTGGACATTCACGTCGCAGAGGGCAAGGTCGCCGGGATCCGCGGCAACCCGGACGACACCTGGAGCCACGGACACATCTGCCCGAAGGGCGCCACCCTCGGCGCCGTGCACGAGGACCCGGACCGTATCCGGCGACCGATGATCAAGGTGGACGGCCAGTGGCAGGAGGTCAGCTGGGAGGTGGCGTTCCGGCGGTGCACCGAACTGCTGGCGCCGGTCATCGCCGAACACGGCATCGGGGCGGTCACCGCCTATACCGGTAACCCGCTGGCGCATTCGTTCTCGCTGGCCCGCTACGCGGGCATCCTGCTGGGCATGTCCGGTATCCCGCTGACCTATTCGCCGGGCACCGTCGACCAATGGCCGAAGAACCTGACCTCGCACCTGATGTACGGCGGGTGGTGGTCGGTGCCGGTGCCCGATATCCAGCACACCGACCTGTTCGTGGTGATGGGCGCCAATCCCGCTGCCTCGCAGGGATCGTTGATGGCCGCCCCGGACGTCATGGGAATCATCGACGGTATCCGTGAGCGCGGCAAGGTGATCGTCATCGACCCGGTGCGCACCATGACCGCGGCCCGCGCCGACGAATGGCTGGCAATCCGGCCCGGCACCGATGCGGCGTTCCTGCTTGCCGTCGTGCACACCTTTTTCGCCGAGAACCTCGTCGACCTCGGTTCTGCCGCCCCCCACGTGGACGGACTCGCCACCATGGCGCAGGTCGCCGCGGACTGGACCCCTGAGCGGGTGGCGGCGTTCACCGGAATCTCTGCGGACCGTATCCGGGGCCTGGCGCGCGAGCTCGCCGCCACCCCGCGCGCCGTGGTGTACGGCCGGATCGGGTTGTGCAATCAGGAGTTCGGCAGTCTGGCCAGCTGGCTGGTCGATGTCGTCAACATCCTCACCGGGCATTTCGACACCCGCGGCGGCCTGATGTTCCCGCAACCGACCGCCTGGTCCATCACCACTCAGCCGCTGCCCGGCCTCGAGGACGGGATGCCCGAGTTCGGGCGTTTCCGCACCCGGGTGCGCGGCGCGAAGGAAGTGCTGGGGCAGGTGCCGGTGTCGTGTCTGGCCGAGGAGATCGCCACACCGGGGGAGGGCCAGATCAGGGCGCTCATCACGGTGGCCGGTAACCCGGTGCTGTCCACGCCGGGTGGGCACCGCCTCGATGCGGCGCTACCGGGCCTGGACGCGATGATCTCGGTTGACCTGTGGCTCAACGAAACCACGCGGCACGCCGATGTCATCCTGCCCGGGCTCTCCCCGCTGGAGCAGCCGCACCATGACGATCTGATCCTGCAGTTCGCGGTCAACAGCATCGCCAACTATTCGGCGCCGGTGTTCGTGCCCGAGGACCCGGACCGGCCCGAGGAATGGGAGATCCTGATCCGGCTGACCGGCCTGTGTACCGGCACTCCCGCCGAGGACGTCGACGTCGCCGCCATCGACGACGGCTTCTTCGACTACATGGCCTTCACCCAGGGATTCGACGGCGCGGCCATCCGCAGCCACTACACGCACGGCGGGCCGGAACGGGTCCTCGACCTGACGCTGCGGACCGGCCCGTTCGGCGACCGCTACGGTGAGCGGCCCGACGGGCTGACCCTCGACACGCTCAAGGCCGAACCCAACGGCATCAACTTCGGCCCGATGCAGCCGCGACTGCCCGACGTACTGGGCACCTCCGACGCCAAAGTCCGTCTGGCGCCGCAGTATCTGCTCGACGACCTACCGCGGCTGGCGTCCCGGCTGGACCGTGACCCCGAGGAACTGGTGCTGGTCAGCCGGCGGCATCTGCGCTCCAACAACTCCTGGCTGCACAACGTCGGGCCGCTGATGAAGGGCCGCGACCGGTGCACCCTGCTCATGCACCCGGCCGACGCCGGCCGGCACGGCATCACCGACGGCGCACTGGTACGGGTGGCGTCCTCGGCCGGGGCCCTCGAGGTGCCGGTGGAGGTGACCGAGGCCATCCGGGAGGGCGTGGTGTCGATGCCGCACGGCTGGGGGCACGGGCAGCCGGGCACCAGGATGGCGGTGGCCAACACCTCACCCGGGGTGAACACCAACATCTTGTCCCCGCCCACCTTCCTGGACGAGCCGTCGGGCAACGGGGCGCTCAATGGCATCCCGGTGACGGTCAGTGCGTCGACAGCCTGATAAGGATTGATCATGGGAACCAATCAGCGCGCCAAGATCGTGATGGCCGATGACGAGATCACCGAGTTCATCGACCGCAGCCGCACCGCCACCATGGCGACGGTGCTGCCCAACGGCCGGCCCCATCTGGTGGCCATGTGGTACGCCGTCCTCGACGGTGAGATCTGGTTCGAGACCAAGGCCAAATCGCAGAAGGCGGTGAACCTGCGCCGCGATCCGACCATCACCGTGATGATCGAGGACGGCCACACGTATGACACCCTGCGCGGCGTGTCCATCGACGGCACCGCGGAGATCGTCGATGACCCCGAGACCAATCTTCGGGTCGGCATCAGTGTGTGGGAGCGCTACACGGGCCCCTACACCGAAGAGATGAAACCCTTTGTCGAGCAGATGATGAACAACCGGGTGAGTGTCCGGGTGGTGGAGTCGCGGCGGCGCAGCTGGGACCACCGCAAGCTGGGCATGCCCGCCGTACCGCTCGGCGGCAGCACCGCCCAGTATCTCGGTCAGTGATCCGGCGGCGCGAAGCCGGGGCTGAGCAGCGCGGTGGCGATGCCGCTGCCGATCGGGCCGAGCCGGTCGAACAGCGTCGCCGTCCCGGTGGCGACACCCGCATGGCTGTAGTGCGTCAGCGCGCTCAGCCCGATCTCCGGGCTCTCGGGTAACCGGCTCAGGGTCAGCGTGTAGTCGGCATTGATGTAGAGCAGCCCGTCCGGCCCGAAGTGGGTCAGCGAGCTGACCACATCGCCGGCCATCGCGGCGCGGGTGAACGGTGTCATGGGCTGCTCGTCGACCAGCGGCGTGACGTTGTGCACCCAGATGTGTTTGGGTCCGATGTGCCGCCAGGCGCTCAGATCGGAACTGGTGCCGGCGCCGTGCGCCACCAACTGCATCGACGCATCGCTGAGCGGGTGGTCCGGTCCGGGTGCGGCAGGGATGTCGATCGGGGTGGTCCAGACGCCCGTCGGCGATGCGGGTCCGCGACGCAGCAGCACCATGCTGGCACGCGCCACCACCTCGCCGCTTTGAAGTGCTTGGGCATCAACGACTTTGATTCGCCGCCCGGCCCGGATGGCCTCGGCGCGAATAGTCAGCGGGGCCAGCGCGGCGGGCCGGAACAGATCGACGGTCAGTCGGGCCGGCTGTAGCTCCGGATCGCCGAAGTCCCGATCCAGGACGAATCCCAGCAGCCCACCCAGGACGTTTCCGCTGATGGTCTCGCCCCACGGACCCTTGGCGATACTGGTGGGGACGAAGGCGTCACCGTCGGCGAGGTAATACGCCGTCGGCAGCGCGCTCACCCCTGGTACTCGGGGTGCTTGCCGATGTACTGCGTCACCATCGAGCAGTGCGACGCGATGCGCAGATCGGCGGCACGGGCGGCCTGTAGCGCCTCGGCGACCAGGATGGTGGCCAGGCCGCGTCCGCCGAACGCGGGATCGACCTCGGTGTGGGTGAACGTGCGCACGCCGTCCCGATCGTAGAAGTCGATCAGCCCGACCTGTCGACCGTCGACCGAGATGGTGAACTGGTTGTCACCGGCGGCGACGATGGCCTGCGCGCCGGTGCTGTCGGTGTGGTCAGCGGACACGAGGTTTGAGCCTAGTGCCGGGCATTGCCGGAGCGGGAAGTCGGGGGACGGCACCTTGGTATCCGGTGACCGCACCGAATCTGTCGGCACCGTCCTGCCAGGCCTGCCGGTAGGCGACGATCTCATCGTGGCTGCGGCCGACGAAGTTCCACCACATGAGCAGGGCCTCGCCGAACGGCGGGCCGCCCAGCAGGATCAGCCGGGCCGGCGCGTCTCCGCGGTTGATGATCTCCAAGCGATCCCAGCCGGGGGACTGATAGGCGAGATCCGCGCGTTGCAGGACGGTGCCGCCGACGTCGACGTCACCGTCGTCGAGCAGCACGCCGTGCTCGAAACCGGGATCCACGTCCAGGGTCACGGTCGCGCGCGGGTCGATATCGAGCTGCGCGCCGAGTAAGGGTGTGAAGGTGTGCACCGGTGAACGACTGCCGGCCAGTTCGCCGAGGAAGACTCGCAGGGTCGCTCCGTGCACGGTGGTGGCCTCGGGCACATGGTGGGCGAAGTCGCGGCCGGTGTCGCGGTCGGAGTCCGGCAATGCGACCCACAGTTGCACGCCGTGCAGGATGGCGGCGGCCGGGGTGGAGACTTCCGAATGGCAGATGCCGGCGCCGGCCGTCATCAGGTTGAGTTCACCGGGTCGCACCATGGCGTGCACGCCTGCGCTGTCCCGGTGCTCGATCTCACCCTCGAAAAGCCAACTCACCGTCTGTAATCCGGTGTGCGGGTGGGGCGGCACATCCATACCCGCCGAGGACCGGACGTCATGGGGACCATAGTGGTCGGCGAAGCACCACGCACCGATCATGGAGCGCTGTTTCGCGGGCAGGGTGCGGCGGACCAGCATGGCCCGTGGCCCGCCGAGCGGGACTTCGCGTGCTTGCAGTACGCCGGTGAATCGCGATGCGCGACAATCGACTTCGTCGGGCTCGGGATCGACGTTGCTCACCGGCTCAACCTTAGCCTCGCGCTCGCAGTGCTGCCGGGAAAAGTTGGGGGACGGTGCCGGCATGGCGCCTCTCGGCAAGTGGTCGCACGAAGCGACGGTTTTCTAAGTGGTACCCGGGGCATGACCGGCACCGTCGGAGTGTTCAACCCGCGCCGGGCCGCGACTATTCCGCACCACCCACGGTGACCACGATCACCCTCGACGGCCGTCAAAATTGACGCCGGAGAAGCTAAGGTTTTACTGGCGAGTAACTTCTGAAGGGTTGGCGAAATGGCGCGTCGGGGCGCAAAAGTGCTGCTTGCGGCGTTGGTGGCGTTCTCGGCCAGTGCCGGCGTGGCGGTAGCGGCGCCGGCCGGCGCCGCGGCGATGCCGATGACCAGCATCGTGCGGGCCTGCGACTTCAGCGTTTCGGAGCACACCTGGCGGACCGGCTACGCCCGCGCAGTCGCCTACGTGCATCCGGCCACCGCCGATTCGGTCGCGATCGACGTGCAGCTGCAGACGGCGCTGCCCAACACCGACTACTACGTCAAGGTCTTCCAGATGCCCCGCGGTTCGGCGGATTGTGGCGTAGCCCCTGTTCGGGTGCGCACCGACGGCGCGGGCGCCGCGTACGTCACCGTCACCACCCCTATCGACTCCGGCACCACCGGCGTCTGGGCATCGGTGGAGCGTCCCTCCCCGTTCTCGCAGCAGCCCGCCGAGGTCTACACCTCGGATTTCATCGCCAAGGTCTGATCCGCGCCTTCGCCGGGGCGCCACTCCCGCTGCCGGCCCCTCAAAACGGCAGCGGGAGCGGCAGGTCTAGGCGGACTCCAGGAAGAGCCTGCGCATCCGCACCGGATACCCGTTGCGTTCGGCGAGTGAGCGCAGCTGGCGCAGCGCGAAGGTGCGGCCGCGGCCGGATTCGGGAACGGCGATACCCGCCCAGATTCCTTCGGCGCGGGGCAGTTCGCAGGCTTCCCGTGCGCACGCCCAACGCCGCGGGCACATCCGGCAGATCGCCTTGGCCTGCTCGTCTTCGGTGTTGGTCCAGAGGTCGGGATTGCGGGTGCATTCGCCGACCGGCAGTCCGTCCATGCCCAGTGCATTCATGGTGTGTCTCCTTGTGCGGCGGCTCAACTGCCGCGTTGCAGACGAATGTAGAACACAAACCGTAGCGTTGCAACAGTTTGAAGGAGTGAATCGGGGCGCTGCGGCCTGGTCGGCGCTGCGCCGAGGGCTTGTAAGCGCCCTTGAACTCGGGTTTATCGGGAAATGCGGGGCCTTGGACGCTACGGTTTCTCGGCGGCGATGACCGGTCGAAACTGAAGCGAATACGCGGAAATGCCACCCCAAGCCATAGCACTGCTCTAGGTTTGGCTAGCATCAGCGGATCACAACCGGCCTCCAGGAGGGACGTACGCGTGGTCGAAGCCGAACCCGGTGACGACCCCGGCATGGTGCGCGCGGGAGCTGCCGCAGCAGCGCGTCGCCGCGAGCTCAACGTCAGCCAGCGCAGTCTGGCCGCCGACGGCGTGATCAACGCCGGAGCTCTCATCGCGTTCGAGAAGGGCCGCAGCTGGCCGCGGCAAGCCACCAGAGCCAAACTGGAGTCGGTGCTGCAATGGCCCCCGGGTGCCATCGAACGCATCCGCCGCGGAGATCCGGCAGCGGGTTCCGCACCTCGTCGCGTGGCCGGGCCACCTGCGATGGGACCCGCCGACGAGGTCCCGTTGATTGCGCAGGCGGTCGTCGCCGCGGCCAACACGTTCGCCTCGACGATCGATGCGCTGCCCCCGGTCACCGAGTCCGAATTCACCCCGCGTGCCACCGCCATCCTGGGCGATCTGCGTCAGCTGGAGGCGGTCGCCGCGCGCGCCGCGCGCATCCAGGTGACGCCCGAACTCATCCGGGCACTCAGCACGGTCCGCACCCGTATCGACGAGCTGACGATGCGCGCAGCGACCGCCCCGACAGCGACGGTGGGGCAGCGGCTCTATGCCGCGCGCCGGCGCGCCAACCTGACGATCGGGGAAACCGCGCAGGCGGCCGGCGTCGTCGAGGACGTGATCGTGCAGATCGAGGCCGATCAGCCGGTGTCGTCCGCCGACATCGGCGCCGTCGAGCAGCTCATCACCCAGATCGACTGGCGCTGAGCGTAGTTCAGAAACGTTCCCGGTTGCGGTCGTCGATGGTCGGGAAATGTGCGGCCAGCGCGGCGGCGATCTCGAGGAACTTGCGCCGCGTCTGCGTCGACATCACCCGGGTACCGGCGATCACGCCGCCGGGGCGCAGGTTCCCGTCGAAGGGCACCTCCACCACCGTCTGGCCCTGGCCCGAGAACTGCTGGGCCAGGATCCCGCGGGTGCGCTTGTCGGCGTGACCGTCGGAATCGTTGAGCACCACCACGGTGCGTCGCAACAGGCTGGTCAGCCCGCGGTTGGCCAGCCAGTCCATGGTCTGCCCGGCCGCGGCGGCACCGTCCACCCACGGTGAGGAGACCACGATCAGTGCGTCGAGGTCGCGCAGCACCTCTTGGGTGACGGCGCTGTCCATGGTGGAGCTGCAGTCGACGATCGAGATGCTGAAGTAGCGGTCCAGCCGTGCGGTGGCCTCGCGGTAGATGGCCGGGTCGAGTACCCGCCGGCGTGCCGGGCTGCCCTCGCCGGCCAGGACGAACAGACCGGCGGCGTTGTTGCCGACCCGGCTACGGATATCGGCGAACGTCTCCAGGTGCTGATCCGAGGCCAGCTCCCAGTACGAACCCACGGCCTTGGGATCCACCCGGCTGCCGAGCTTGCCGAAGGCGGTGTCGGCATCGACGGCCACCACCCGGTCATCCTGACGGAGTTCCGCGAAAACCGAGCCCACACTGGCCGATACGGTCGTCTTTCCGACGCCACCCTTGCCGAGAACCCCGATCTTGTAGTGACCGCGCAGCACCCCGCGGATCCGGGCCTCCAGTTCGGCCTGACGCAGTTCATCGGGGGACGGCCCCAGATTGATCAGACCGAACGAGGCCTGGAACAACAGCCGTCGCCAGCCCCGGCCGGGCGGGACCCGCTGGACCGGAACCAGATCGTGGACCGGGATGCGGTCGGCATACGAGCCCGGCGGCGGCGGAGGCACGCGGCCGGGCGGCGGCCAGGACGGCGGCGGGTACGGCTGCCCGGGTCCTGGCGTGCCGGGGATCGGAGGCCGGTTCGGGGGTGGACCGGGAACTGGCGGACGTCCCGGTGGCGGTCCCTGCGTTGGCCAGGTGGCCGGTGGTGCCGTCGGCCGCTGAGGCGGAATGGGACCGGTGTCGGCGCCGTGTGTCCTCGACTCCTGGGCCGGCGGCACGAAATCGACCGGCGGGCGCGTCGGCACCGGCTCGGGCACGGGCTTGGCGCTCTTCTCCGGGCCGGGCTCGTAATCGGACTCCACGGGCCCGGTCCAACCCAGCTCGTGGCGCAGTGCGTCATCGCGGTCGCTCATCGCGGACCTCCTCCTGGGCTGCTGTCGAGTCTTTTCACCGGCCTGCACCAGTATCAACCACCGCGCCGTGGGGTTCGGGTGCGGCCGTGCCGGGACCACCGGAAGCAATCGGGATCGGCCCAGGTGGCGAGCGAAAATTAGTGCATCGGGGGGTGCTCGGCCGCTGTTAGGGTCGATGGAGGGGAAGGGATTCGGTGACGGCAGCCGGCTCGCCGCGGCGGGTCGGCAATTGGTGTGAGAAGCGAAGGGGACGAGACAGTGAGTCGAGCCGCCTTTACGGTAAATCCGGAGAATCGGCCCGCGCCGGCAGCAACGACGCGACGATTGTCACCGAGGGGGAGGAGCAACATGGCACACGACGTTCGTCACACCATCCATCTGCGTGAACCCGTTGCGCGGGGCTCTGCGATGCGGGTGGCATAGCCGGTGTCCAGTTCCTTTGCCGGGCACGGCGAACCCACGCACTACGACGACGTGATCGCCGTCGAAGTGACCATCGACGGCATGCTCGTCATCGCGGACCGACTCAACCTGGAGGAGTTCCCGCCCTCCCTGGGTATCCGGCCCAACATTCCGCAGCCCGACCTACGGGACAAGGTGTGGGAGAAGGTCGCCGCAGATCTGACCGACCAGGGTGTCCTCGATCTCCACGGCAAGCCGCATCCCGAGGTGGCGGCCATGACCGACTCGCTGTCCCGCTCGGATCGGATGCTCGAGGGCCGGTGGTGGCGCCGGGACATCGGCGGCAAGATGGTCCGCTTCGTGGTCTGCCGCAAAGGTGACCGCCATGTCATCGCTGCCAGGGACGGCGACCTGCTGGTGCTGCAACGGGTGGCCCCGCAGGTCGGTCTGGCCGGCATGGTGACAGCGGTGCTGGGGGCCGCCGAGCCCGCCGACGTGGAGCCGATGACCGGTGTGTCCAGCCGGCTGGCCGAATCACGCTCACCGAATCAGTTGGCGCAGTTCGGTATCGCCCCGGCCTCGGCGCGGACCTACGCGGAGGCGACCGCCAACCCGAGCAGCTGGGTGGAGATCACCGCGACCGAACGCCATTCCGGGGGCACCTACACCCAGGCCGATGTGGCGGCCGGGGTGCTCGACTCCGCACAGGGGCGCATCGTCTCGATTCCGCGAAGGGTGAACGGTGAGCTGTTCGGCAGTTTCCTGCCCGGCACGCCGGACAACCTGCAACGCGCGCTCGACGAACTGATGACGTTCCTGCCCGCCGGCGCCTGGTTCGACGCCAAGTCCGACGCCGACTTCTACTACGAGGGCGACTGAGGGCCGCGATGGGCAACTCGCCGTATGACGACCATGACGCCGACGACGACCACAGCGGCGGGCTCGACGCACTGGACTTCACGCCGCCCGGCGCCGAGGACGATGGTGACTACGGACTCGACGCGTTCGAGGTCTATCAGCCGTCGGCGCCCGACGAATCCGACGACCCCGCCGAGCCGACGTTCACTGTCACCAATCCGCCAGGAACGGTGACGGTTTCGGCATTCTTCGACGGGCGCGTCCAGCGCATCGAGCTCTCCCCGGAGGCGGCCGAGGCAGGCGAGGCGCAACTGGCCGCCGAGATCGTGGTGATCGCCGGACTGGCCACCCAGCGTGCCAGGGCCGCACAGTTCTCCTACATGCTCGAGGGCATGCAGGACCACGGACACGACACCGTCGACACCCGAGACTTTCTGAACCGCAGTGTCGGCCTGCCGTCCCCTGAAGATGCCGACGCCGCGCAGGCAAAGGTTTTCGCGACCCGGTATCAAGGTGACCATGACTGAACACCTGGCAAGCCTGTTCGGTACGGCCGTCGGCATGCTGCCGACGGCCCCGGTCCGAGCCCTGGAGTTGTTCACCGAGATCACGTCCGCGGACGAAACCGCCTGCGACGCCTGGGTGGGTCGGCTGCGCTGCGGCGATACCGACCGCGCCACGTTGTTCCGGGCGTGGTACTCGAGGAACAACTTCGGCCAGCTGGCCGGCACGGCCGAGATCTCGATGAACAGTCTCAACGCGCGCATCCCGATCGGCGGGCTGTACGGAGACATCACCTACCCGGTGAACTCCCCGCTGGCGATCACCATGGCATTCGCAGTGCGCGAGGCCGCCGAGGGCAACTTCGCCGACGCCATGGAAGCGCTGGACGATGCCCCGGCGATGAACGCCGAGTACCTGGTGTCCTGGATCAAAGCCGTCATCTACGGCGCGGCAGAACGCTGGACCGATGTCATCGATGAGGTGCGGGCGGCATCCGGTTGGCCGGACAAGTTCCTCGGCGCGGCCGCAGGTGTCGCCCACGGGGTCGCGGTGACCAACCTGGGGTTGTTCACCGAGGCCGAACGGCGGCTCACCGAGTCCAATTCCTCACCGGCGGGCGAGGCGTGCGCACCTTCCATCGCCTGGTACCTGGCGATGGCACGGCGCAGCCAGGGCAACGAAGACGCCGCGATGGCCCTGCTGGAGTGGCTGCAGGCCACCCACCCCTCGCCGAAGGTGTCTGCCGCCCTGAAGGATCCGGCCTACCGGCTGGTCACGACGACGGCGGAGAAGATCGCTGCCCGGACCGACCCGTGGGACCCGGGAAGCGTGCAGGCCGACAACTCCGGCCGCGAGAAGCTGCTGGCCGAGGCCCAAGCCGAGCTGGACCGCCAAATCGGTCTGAGCAGGGTCAAGGAGCAGATCGAGAAGTACCGTGCGGCAACCCAGATGGCCAAGGTGCGTGCCGCTCGTGGCATGAAGGTCGCCCAGCAGTCCAAGCACATGATCTTCACCGGCCCGCCCGGTACCGGCAAGACCACCATCGCCAGGGTGGTGGCCAACATCCTGGCCGGTCTCGGCGTGATCGCCGAACCGAAACTGGTGGAGACCTCCCGCAAGGACTTCGTCGCCGAGTACGAGGGCCAGTCCTCGGTCAAGACCTCACGCACCATCGACCGCGCCGTGGGCGGGGTGCTGTTCATCGATGAGGCCTACACACTCGTGCAGGAACGCGACGGACGCGCGGATCCGTTCGGCACCGAGGCACTGGACACGCTGCTGGCCAGGATGGAGAACGACCGGGACCGCCTGGTGGTGATCATCGCGGGGTACAGCGCCGACATCGACCGGTTGCTGGAAACCAATGACGGTCTGCGGTCCCGCTTCGCCACCCGGGTCGAGTTCGACTCCTACTCGGCCGAGGACATCGTGGAGATCGCCAAAGTCATTGCTGAAGCCAATGATTCGCAGCTGAGCGAGGATGCCGCCAAGCGGGTGCTCGATGCCGCCACGCTGTTACACGACCGGTTGCTGAACGGCAAGCCGGCGCTCGACATCGCTGGTAACGGCCGCTACGCCCGCCAACTCGTCGAAGCCGGTGAGCAGAGCCGGGACATGCGGCTGGCCCGATCGCTGGACATCGAGAGCCTGGACGTCGAACAGCTCAGCGAGATCAGCGACGAAGACATGGGCAACGCGATCGCCGCGGTCCACGGCCGACTGAACATCAGCGAGTAACGATGGCAGGGTTCCGGTTAACCACGAAGGTTCAGGTCAGCGGCTGGCGATTCCTGCTGCGCCGTGTCGAGCACGCCATCGTGCGGCGCGACACCCGGATGTTCGACGATCCGCTGCAGTTCTACAGCCGGGCGGTGATGGCGGGCGTCGTGATCGCCGTGGTCGTCTGCCTGGGCGCGGTGCTGCTCGCATACTTCAAGCCGCTCGGGAAGCGTGGTGCGGACACCCTTCTGGTCGATCGCACCACCAATCAGCTGTACGTACTCGTGCCCGGGTCAGATGATCTGCGGCCGGTCTACAACCTGACCTCGGCCCGACTGGTGCTGGGGAACCCGGCCAACCCGTCCGCGGTCAAATCCGAAGAGCTGAACCGGATGACGAAGGGCCAGCCGATCGGCATCCCGGGTGCGCCGTACGCGACCCCGGTCGGCGCACCGACCTCCTCGTGGTCACTGTGCGACACGGTGATCAAGCCGGACAGCGTGGCACCCGAGGTCCAGACCTCGGCGTTGGTGATGCCGCTGTCGGTGGATGCCTCGGTCGGGCCGATGACACCGAGCCAGGGTGTGTTGGTCTCCTTCAAGGACCGCACCTGGTTGGTGACCGACGACGGCAGGCATGCCATCGACCTCGCCGACCGCGCCATCACCTCCGCCGTCGGAATTCCGGTCACGGCCAAGGCGACTCCGATCTCGGAGGGCCTTTTCAACGCGCTTCCGAACGTCGGGCCCTGGCAACTGCCCGCGGTCCCGTCCGCAGGCGCCCCGAACACCGTCGGCCTCCCGCCGAACCTGGTGATCGGCTCGGTCTTCAAGACCATCACCGACAACACCGAACAACGCTATGTGGTGCTGCCCGACGGGGTGGCGAAGGTGAACGGCACCACGGCCGCTGCACTGCGGGCCACCAACTCATTCGGCCTCATCACCTCACCCTCGGTGGAATCCAGTGACGTCGCGGCGATTCCCGAGCAGGTTTTCGTCTCCCCGCTGCCCGACCGGCCGATGGACATCAGGCTGCGCCATGACGCCCCCACGCTGTGCTGGAGCTGGCAGCGCGAGCCGGGCGATCAGGCACCCCGCCAGACCGTGATCAGCGGACGGCATCTGCCCGTGCCGGCCGCGCGGCTCAACAATGGCATCGAGCAGATCGCCGGTAATGCAACAGTGTTCATCGAAGGTGGGCAGTTCATCCGGTTGCAGTCACCGGATCCCCGCTACGGCGAAAGCCTCTACTACATCGACGCGCAGGGCGTGCGGTACGGGCTACCGAACGAGGACACCGCGGGAGCGCTGGGCCTCAGCGGACCGCAGACCGCGCCCTGGCAGGTGGTCAGCCTGCTGATCGACGGGCCGGTGCTGACCAAACAGGCCGCACTGCTCGAACACGACACGCTGCCCCCGGATCCGAACCCGCGCAAGGTCGACGGCCTCAGCAACAATCAGGCGGCACCACCCGGAGCACCTGCCGCGCCCGGTGCCCCGGCAGGCGGCCTGCCCGCGCCGGCGCCTGGGTCCCCGATGCCGCCCGAAGGAGCCGGTGGATGACGACGAAGAAATTCACCCCGATCATCAAGCGGGGCCCGCGGCTCACACCCGGCGAAATCAACATCACCCCACCGGATGACCTCGGAATCGACATCCCGCCCTCGGGTATTCAGAAGGCGCTGCCGTGGGTGATGGGCGGCGGCATGCTCGGGATGATCGGCATCATGATCTTCACCGGTATCCGGCAGCTGTCGCCGTACATGCTGATGATGCCGCTGATGATGATCATGGCGACCGTCGGCTTCATGGCCGGCGGCGGTCCGGGCGGCAAGCGGGTGCCCGAGATCAACGCCGATCGCAAGGAATACCTGCGCTACCTGGCAGGTCTGCGTGCCCGGGTGACGACGTCGGCAGCCGCGCAGGTGACGTTCTTCAACTATCACGCGCCGCATCCCGAAGATCTGTTGTCGATCATCGGGACCAACCGGCAGTGGTCGCGGCAGGCCAACGCGGACTTCTACGCTGCCACCCGGATCGGTATCGGTGCGGAGCCCGCGGTGGACCGGTTGCTCAAGCCGTCGGTGGGTGGCGAACTGTCCGGACCGTCGGGAGCCCCGCAGCCTCATCTGGAACCGGTCAGCCACATGTGGTTGATCAAGTTCCTGCGTACCCACGGACTGATCCACGACTGCCCGAAGCTGGTGCAGCTGCGCACCTTTCCCACCATCGCGATCGGTGGGGACGCCGCGCGTGCAGCGGGCCTGCTGACCGCGATGATCTGCCACCTGGCGGTGTTCCATCCGCCGGATCTGGTGCAGATCCGGGTGCTCACCGACAACCCGGAGGATCCGGACTGGACGTGGCTCAAATGGCTTCCGCACGTCCAGCATCAGACCGACACCGATGCCGCCGGCCCGACCCGGCTGGTGTTCACCCGACCCGACGGCCTCTCCGATCTCACCGCCCGCGGACCGCACACCGCGGACGCCGCGCCCAGCGGGCCCTACGTCGTCGTCGTCGATCTCACCGGTGGCAAGGCGGGTTTCCCGGTGGACGGCCGGGCCGGCGTCACGGTCATCACCCTCGGCAACCACCGCGGGTCGGCCTACCGGATCCGGCTGGACGCCGATGGCACCGCCGATGACCGATTGCCGAATCAGACCTTCCGGTTGGTGGTCAACACCGCCGACCGCATGACACCGGCGCAGGCCGGGCGGGTGGCCCGCAAGCTGGCCGGATGGTCGATCACCGGGACGATCATCGACAGGAACACCCGGGTGCAGAAGAAGGTGGCCACCGAATGGCATCAGCTGGTCGGTGCGCAGACGGTCGAGGAGGTGACGCCGTCGCGCTGGCGGATGTTCACCGACACCGACCGGGACCGGCTGAAGATCCCGTTCGGACACGAACTCAAGACCGGCGACATCATGCACCTCGACATCAAGGAGGGCGCCGAGTTCGGTGCCGGTCCGCACGGCATGCTGATCGGCACGACGGGTTCGGGTAAGTCGGAATTCCTGCGCACACTGATCCTTTCGCTCGCCGCCACCCACCATCCGGATCAGGTGAACCTGCTGCTCACCGACTTCAAGGGCGGTTCGACGTTCCTCGGTATGGAGAAACTTCCGCACACCGCGGCGGTGGTGACCAACATGGAGGAGGAAGCCGAACTGGTCAGCCGCATGGGCGAGGTGCTCTCCGGTGAACTCGACCGGCGGCAGTCCATTCTGCGCCAGGCCGGCATCCAGGTGGGGGCGGCCGGCGCGTTGTCCGGTGTGGCCGAATACGAGAAGCATCGGGAACGCGGCGCAGATCTGGCGCCGCTGCCCACCCTGTTCGTCGTGGTCGACGAGTTCGCCGAACTGCTGCAGAACCACCCCGACTTCATCGCGCTGTTCGACCGTATCTGCCGTGTCGGCCGGTCGCTGCGGGTGCACCTGCTGCTGGCGACCCAGTCGCTGAACACCGGCGGGGTGCGGATCGACAAGCTCGAACCCAACCTGACCTATCGAATTGCGCTGCGCACCACCAGCTCCGCCGAGTCCAAGGCCGTGATCGGCACTCCGGAGGCGCAGTACATCACCAACAAAGAGAGCGGCGTGGGCTTTCTGCGGGTCGGCATGGAAGATCCGGTCAAGTTCCGCAGCGTCTACACCGGCACCAATTACGTTTCGGCGTCGGCGATCACCGCCGACGGCGACGTGGCTCCGCGGCCCCACGCGCCCAGTCAGGTGCGCATCCAGCCGTTCACGGCCGCACCGATGATGGATGCGACGGAGGTGACGTCGCGATGACGACAGCAGAAGAGCCGCGTGTCCTCCGTGAAGTGGTGCTGGGTCAGCTGGCCACCGGCGAGGAGCGCGCCTACAAGATGTGGCTGCCGCCGCTGACCGATCCGACGCCGGTGAACGAGCTCGTGGAACGCGATCACGGTCAGCCCTTGCGCTTCGGTCTCGGCATCATGGACGAGCCGCGCCGGCACCGCCAGGAGGTATGGGGCATCGACGTATCCGCGGCGGCGGGCAATATCGCCATCGGTGGTGCCCCGCAGACGGGCAAGTCGACATTCCTTCAGACGCTGGTGCTTTCGGCGGCGGCCACGCATACGCCACGGCAGGTGCAGTTCTATTGCATCGACCTCGGTGGCGGCGGCTTGATGTATCTGGAGGACCTGCCGCATGTCGGCGGGGTGGCCACCCGTTCCGAACCCGACCGGGTCAACCGCGCCGTAGCCGAGATGAAAGCAGTGCTGCGACAGCGGGAAGCGATGTTCAAGCAGTACCGCGTCGGATCCATCGCCACCTACCGGCAGATGCGCGAAGACCCCAACCATCCGGCGTCGGCCGATCCGTTCGGGGACGTCTTCCTGGTGATCGACGGCTGGCCCGCGTTCGTCTCGGAGTTCCCGGACCTGGAGCCGGTGGTGCAGGATCTCGCCGGGCAGGGACTCGCCTTCGGGGTGCACACCATCATCTCCACGCCGCGCTGGACCGAGTTGAAGTCGCGCGTCCGTGACTATCTGGGCACCAAGGTCGAATTCCGTCTCGGCGACGTCAACGAGACCCAGGTCGACCGGATGACCCGCGACATTCCGGCGAACCGGCCGGGGCGGGCCATCTCGATGGAGAAGCATCACCTGATGATGGGTGTGCCCCGCCTCGACGGCGTGCACAGTGCGGCCGACATCGTGCCGGCCATCACTGCCGCGGTGGACCACATCGCCTCGTTGCACACCGATGAGGCTCCTCGGGTGCGGGTGCTGCCGGAGCGCATTCACCTGCACGAACTGGACCCGGCCCCGCCGGGCCCGGACGCCGACTACCGGACCCGATGGACGGTGCCGGTCGGTATCCGCGAATCCGATCTGTCGGTCGCCTACAACAACATGTCGGTGACACCGCACCTGCTGATATTCGGCGCCCCGAAGTCGGGCAAGACGACGATCGCGGCCGCCGTTGCGCAGGCCATCTGCGCGCGCAACGACCCGACCCAGGTCCGGTTCATGCTGGCCGACTATCGATCCGGCCTGCTGGATGCGGTGCCACAGAGCCACCTGCTCGACGCGGGTGCGGTCAATCGCAACAGCGCCTCACTCGACGAGTCGATCAAGGCGCTGGCCGTCAACCTGAAGAAGCGATTGCCCCCGCCCGACCTGACCACCGCACAGTTGCGTGCCAGGTCGTGGTGGACGGGGCCGGACGTGGTGTTGCTGGTCGATGACTGGCACATGATCGTCGCGGCCGGCGGCATGGTCCCACCGATGGCTCCACTCGCGCCGCTGTTGCCGGCCTCTGCCGATATCGGTCTACACGTTGTCGTGACGTGTCAGATGAGCCAGGCGCATCGGGCCACCATGGACAAGTTCGTCGGCGCCGCATTCGGGGCAGGGTCCCCGACGTTGTTCCTGTCCGGTGACAAGACGGAGTTCCCGTCGAGCCAGTTCAAGCTCAAGCGCAGGCCCCCTGGCCAGGCCCTTCTGGTGTCGCCGGACGGCAAGGAAGTGGTGCAGGCGGCGTATATCGACCCCCCCGAAGAATAAGTGTGTTGAGCACCCCCAAACCGCGGTTAGTATGGAATCTGAGCCGCTCAGCAAAATGGTCGGCAACGCGCTAGCAAACGAGTCGGGGGAACGATTCTGATGCGACGGAGCAACAGCTGCGTCCCCCCTTTACATGAGCTTTTCCAGCACGTTTGGAATCTGTGAGGAGGATCTGCAAATGCAACCGCTGCAACACAATCCCGGGGTTCTGGGTGTCGGTAATCAGGTCATCGCAAATGGTTCGCGGGGCCTTGCCACCGGCACCGCCGCCACCACCGAGGCTGCTGCCTTGATCCCGGCCGGTGCCGAAGAGGTTTCGGCGCAGGCCGTGATGGCATTCGCCAGCGAAAGCGTGCAGATGGCAGCGCTGAATGCGTATGCGCAGCAGGAGTTGGCCCGCACCGGTGCGGCGTACCTGGAAGCCACCGGCATCTACACGACGGTGGATGCCGAGTCCGCGGCCACGCTTTCCTGATCGGTTTTCCGCCGTCCACTACGAGACTGGGCACAGCAAACTATGACGACGGTACCCGCAATTGTGCCGATGCTTTACGCGGCATTGCCACCGGAGATCAACACCGGCCGACTGATGGTCGGTGCCGGCGCTGCGCCCATGTACCAGGCGGCGGCCGCCTGGGAGATGCTGTCCATCGCGATGGAGACCCAGGCAGAGGAACTGTCGGCGAGTCTGGCGTCACTGGCAGCGTCATGGCAGGGCGGGGCCAGCGAGCGGGCGGTCTCCTCGACCATGCCGATGGTGGTGTGGCTGCGGACCAGTGCGCTGCAGGCGCAGAAGCGGGCCATGCAGGCCATCGCGCAGGCAAACTCGTATTTGCTGGCGATGGCCGTCACTCCGCCGCTCGTCGAGATCGAGATGAACCACGTCACCCACGCGGTGCTCGAGGCGACCAACTTTCTCGGGGTCAATGCCGTACCGATCGGCGTGAACGAGTTCGACTACTTCGTCCGGATGTGGACGCAGGCCGCCGTGGCGATGCACGGCTACCAGCTGGAGACGGCCGCCAATACCGTGTTCGAACCGGTCCCGCCGCTCAAGCCCATGGTGGTGCCCGGCGTCGGTGAGGCCGCACTCGGTATGTCCACCGGCCGGATCGCGGCGACACTGCCGGGTTCGGTCATGCGCGAGATGGCCTTCGGTCATGTCACCGCACAGGCCTCGGTGGAATCTGCCGGCCTGCACGCCGGGCGTGCTGCCGCACAGGCGAATTTCTCGGCGGCCGCGGCACAGAATCAATCGCGCAAGGCGGAGAACACTGCGCAACAGGCCCAGGGGGAACCCGAGCAGTTGATGCAAGGCGTGCAGCAGGGCGCTCAGATGGGGATGCAGATCGGTTCGCAGCTGGGTTCTATGGCGATGCAGGCACCGCAGCAGATGATGCAGACCGTCGCCCAACCCATGCAGCAGCTGGTGGCGCCGTTGCAGCAGGTGAGTTCGATGTTCGGCCAGATGGGCTCGGGCGGAGTGAACAACGGCGCGCAGTTCGGGTTGATGGGCGCGAGCCCGTTCTCGAACCATCCGCTCGCCGGCGGGGCGGGCCCTGCGAGCGGGGCGGGTCTGGTGCGGGCAGCGTCGCTACCGGGCGCGGGCGGCACCTTGGCGAGCACGCCCCTGATGAACAGCTTGGTCGCCCAGCCGACGGCCGGGGCTGCAGTACCGACCGGTGCGGCTGCCGGTGGTGCGGGTGCGGGTCTGGCGCCCGTGGGTGCCGGGGCCGGTGCCGGCGGCGGCCCGATGGGGGGCATGGGCAGCGCGGGCAAGCGTGGGGGCAACAGGCAGAGCCTGGCGACGCCGTCGCAGCTGGCCCACGATCTGGGCGAAGACGAAGACGAGGACGACGACTGGTGAATCCTCCACCAACACATGACTTCCCGGCCGAGGGGGCTGGAAGACTCGCCACCCGTGGTGAGGACACAGGAAAACAGAAAGAGTACCGAGCATGGCACAGATGAATACAGATGCCGCTGTCCTCGCCAAGGAGGCAGCCAACTTCGAGAGCATCTCCGGCGAGCTCAAGGGCGTCATCGCCAATGTCGAATCCACCGGTGGCGCACTGGCCGCGCAGATGGTCGGCCAGGCCGGCACCGCGGCGCAGGCGGCGCTGCTGCGCTTCCACGAGGCGGCAGCACGGCAGGTTCAGGAACTGAACGACATCACGCAGAACATCCAGACGTCCGGCACGCAGTACACATCCGCCGACGATGACAATGCCGCGACGCTGTCGTCGGCGATGAACCTCTGACCTCAACAACTTTCAGAAGGAGATAAACATGTCAGGACCTCAGGTTTGGCAGTTCGGTGGCATCGAAGGATCTGCCGGCGAGATCCACGGCGCGGTCGGCGTCACCCAGGGCTTGCTCGACGAAGGCAAGGCATCGCTCGCGTCGCTGGCCTCGGTGTGGGGTGGCTCCGGCTCGGAGGCCTATCAGGCCGTCCAGGCGCGGTGGGACAGCACGTCGGCCGAATTGAACGCCGCGCTGCAGAATCTCGCGCAGACGATCAGCGACTCGGGACAGAACATGCAGCAGGTCGAGCATGGCGTCACCGGGATGTTCGCCTAGTACCACACGGCGTCGGGTGGGCGGACTAGCCTCTGGCATGTCCGCCCACCCTGTGCGTTGGTGCCACCGCACTACTCTGAGAGGTGAATATGTCGGCCGACTATGACCGGCTCTTCCATTCCTCCGGTGCCGCCGACGCGGCCGACGAGGATGCCGCCGCGCACCGCGAGGGGGGATCGTCCGCGGGTGCCGCGCCGATGCCGGTCAACGCATCCGGTTCCGGCGCAGGTGGTTCGGGTTACACCGGAGAGCACGCAGCCCCGCCCATGCCGATCGCGCCGACACAGAGTTCGGCGGCACCGCCGACCGCGGCGCCGCCACCGCGTCCGAGCGAGGTCACCAGCCAGATCCCGGTGACGCACTCGACGGGTCCGCAGCGGGTGCAGAACGGGCTGCTGCGCACTCCGCAGGCCAACCCCGCCGCCGGTGCCCGATTCGAGCAGCAGTACGCCGCCCCCGCGCCGCAACCGCGGTCGGCCCCGGCGCCCGCTCCCAGCCAGCACTTCAGTGAGGTGCCGGAATCGGCGTGGCCCCAGGCGAATGCCCCGGCACCGATCGGGCAGCCCGCACCTACCTCGGCGGCCACCATCGGCAACCACCGCGCGATCGATGCGCTGTCCCATGTCGGTGTGCGCTCCGCGGTGAAGATGCCATCGCAGCGCGGGTGGCGGCACTGGCTCTACATGTTCACCCGCATCAACATGGGCCCGTCACCGGACGAGATCTACGAGATGGACCTGCAGGCCCGCGTCCGCCGAAACGCCAGGGATTCCTACCAGATCGGCGTGTTCGGTCTCAAGGGTGGAGTGGGCAAGACCGCGGTCACGGTGGCGCTGGGCTCGGCCCTGAGCCGCGTCCGCGGAGACCGCATCCTGGCCATCGATGCCGATCCCGACGGCGGCAACCTCGCCGACCGCGCCGGCAGGCAGTCCGCGGCGACGGTATCGGATCTGTTGTCGGACAAGGAACTGTCCCGCTACAACGATATCCGCGCTTACACCAGCATGAACGCGGCCAACCTCGAGGTGCTGTCCTCCGAGGAGTACAGCGCCGCCCGTCGCGAGTTCAACGATGACGACTGGAAAGCCGCCGTCGGTGTGGTGTCCCGGTACTACAACCTGGTACTCGCCGACTGCGGCGCCGGTCTGTTCACCCCGTCCTCGCGGGGTGTGCTCTCGACCGTGTCGGGCATGGTCATCGTGGCCAGCGCCTCGATCGACGGAGCGCGGCAGGCGGCGGTGACGATGGACTGGTTGCGACAGAACGGATACCAAGATCTGCTGGGCCGCTCCTGCGTGGTCATCAACCATGTCACCCCGGGTAAGACCAACATCGATGTCGAAGATCTCGTGCAGCAGTTCGAGCGGCACGTCGCGCCCGGCCGCGTGGTGGTGCTGCCCTGGGACAAGCACATCGCCGCGGGCACGGAGATCCAGTTGGACCTGCTCGGCCAGACCTTCCAGCGTCGGATCCTTGAACTGGCCGCCTCGTTGTCCGACGACTTCGACCGGCTCGAACGGCGTTGACCGCCACCGCAACGTCGCCGGGGCAGTCGGCCATCACTCCGGGCCGCCCGTCGACAACCAGGGTCACCATCCTGACCGGTCGGCGGATGACCGACCTGGTGCTGCCGGCGTCGGCGCCGATCGACACCTACATCGATGAGACGGTGGCGGTGCTGGCAGAACTGCTGGACGATGCGCCCGCAGATGTGTTGGCGGGCTTCGACTTCAAAGCCCAAGGTGTCTGGGCGTTCGCGCGTCCGGGCGCGCCCCCGCTGAAGGCGAGCGAATCGCTGGATGACGCGGGTGTCGTGGACGGTGCGCTGCTGACCCTGGTGTCGGTCAGCCGCACCGAACGGTACCGGCCGTTGGTCGAGGACGTCATCGATGCCATCGCGGTGCTCGACGAGTCCCCGGAGTTCGACCGCAACGCGCTGAACCGGTTCGTCGGGCTGGCGATCCCGACGGTCTCGACGATCGGGACACTCACCGCATTGGTCGCCTGGACGCAGTCCGGGCAGTCGTGGTGGTGGGCGGTGGCGCTCGCGGTGCTGGGACTGGGACTGCTGGGCGGCGCCATGCTGTCGCAGAACCGTTATCAGAGCATCGATCTGGCCGAGAGTCTGACGCTGGCCGCCCTGCCACCGCTGGCCGCCGCCGCCGCACTGGCGGTGCCGCTGCCACGTGAGGCCGACGGGCTGGGCGCCCCACAACTGGCCGCCGCGGCCGCTCTGACACTGTTGTTCACCTTGTCCACCCGCGGTGGACCGCGTAAGCGCGCCAACGTGGCCTCGTTCTTCGCGGTACTCACGGTGGCCATCACCGCGGCCGCCGTTGCCTTCGGATACGGCGGCCAGGAATGGGTGCCCGCCGGTGCCATCGCCTTCGGTCTGATCGTGGTGACCAATGCCGCGAAGCTGACTGTCGCGGTGGCGCGCATCGCCCTGCCGCCGATCCCGGCTCCGGGCGAAGCGGTGACCAATGACGAACTGCTGGATCCGGTTTCGCGGCCCGATATCGCCGACGAGGAATCCCCGACCTGGCAGGCGATCATCGCCTCGGTGCCGGATTCGGCGGCCCGGCTCACCGAGCGCAGCCAGCTCTCCAAACAGCTGCTGATCGGCTTCCTCACCGCCGGCGCGGTGGTGCTGGCGGCCGGAGCCATCTCCGTGGTGGTGCAGGGGCACTTCTTCCTGCACAGCATGATCGTGGCCGGACTGGTCACCGTCATCTGCGGGTTTCGGTCCCGGCTGTACGCCGAAAGATGGTGTGCCTGGGCATTGATGGCGGTGACCGTCGCCGTGCCGACCGGGGTGGCCGTCCGGTTGTGCCAGTGGTACCCGGACCGGGCCTGGCTGGTGCTGGCGCTCTACCTGCTGATCGCGCTCGTCGCCTTGATCACGGTGGCTGCCACCGACAACGTCAATCGGCTCTCACCGGTCACCAAGCGGATCTTCGAGTTGCTCGACGGCGCCTCGATCGCCGCGGTGATACCGCTGCTGCTGTGGATCGCCGGCGTCTACGACCTGCTGCGCAACCTGCGGTTCTAGGGCGCCGTCCGGGTGATCTCAGCGACCGCCTCGTTGAGGCGGTCCTGGTCGACGGCAATCGATTCGGCCGCCTCGGCGGTCGCATTGAGCAGTGCCTCGTTGAGCCGCTGTTCTACCGTGCCGGTCCCCAGCCGTAGCGTGCCGTCGGCGATGAACACGTCGACGAGGTGGTGATGCCCGTTGAGGGTCACTTCGACGGTCTCGGACTCATCTGTCGCAGCGAAGGACTCGCTGGCCATCTTGTGCAGCTGCTGGTCCATCAGTTCCTGGAGACGACCGGCCTGGCGCAGCACTGCCGCCACCTCCGGGTGCATCTCGGTGCCGCCGTGGTCGGTGCTCACTTGGACTCCTTGTCCTGCACGTCCTTGCGCCTGCGGTTACCGATGACGGGCTCGGTGTAGGCGCGGTCCTCGACGTAGATCTCCTCGTCCGGGGCGAAGCGCGCATCACGCCGCTTCTCCTTGCCCTGTTGGCCGCCGCCGTGGCCCATACCGCCCATGCCGCCACCCATACCGCCCATCCCGGCACCCATCGCCGATGCCGGGATGGCACCGGACCCGCCGCCGCGGGCGCCGCCGCCGGGACCAGGTGCGACGGTCTCGGCACCGACGTTGGGCTGCAACGGCATCGACGGGGCGCCACTGCCCCCACCGGATCCGCCACCGGAGCCACCGCCGCCGGCGCCGGCCGGGGAGATGCCGGGATCGTCGAGCCCCAGGTCGGGCAGGCCCGTCTCGGGCATTCCGGCACCGCCGGGCAGGCCGCCGCCGGGCAGGCCGCCGCCGGCACTTCCGGATTTACCCGCACCGGAGGGGGAGCCCCCGCCGGCCGGTGAACCGCCCCCGGAGGGGGAACCGCCTCCCGACGGGGAGCCGGCACCGGCCGGATTGCCCTGCGGCTGCCCGGCCGAGGGGTCCATGGACTGCGGTGAAACCTGCGGCTGCGCACCGGCAGGCTGGCCGCCGCCGGCGGGTGAGCCGCCCCCGGTGCCGCTGCCCGAGCCTCCTTGCTGCGTCGCACCTCCCGTACCTCGACCGACCTTCTTCTTGGCGTAGCCGGGGTCGGGCACCGTGGCCGGTGGGAAGTTCGAATGGCCGGCGTACTCCTCCCGCAGGTCGTCGGAACGCTCCTGCAGCTCGACCAGCGCACGCTGAACCTCGGCCATCGCGACACCCTGACCCGCGGGGTGGGCGGCGAGCTCGGCGAGTTGGGCCTTGAGCACCATGTACTGCGCGTACACGACGGCGTGGTTGGCGAGCGCGACACTGTGCGCGGTCAACACCTGTTCGCCGGCCGCGGCCAGCTGGTCCCAGGCGTTCGCGAGTTCGCCGAGCCAAACCGCGTACTCGTTGAGCTGGGCCATGGCGGCGTCCGCGGCCTCGCCCTCCCAGTTCGTCGGAAACCCGCCGGTGTCGTTGCGTCTTGTCGCCGCGGCGGCGGCCGTCCACTGCGCGATGGCACCCTGCAGGGAGGCGCCGTGGTCGCCGTCGAGCAGATCCTGCTGAGTCTTTTCGACATCGGCGTAGCCGCCTGCGCTGACGGGCACGAACGGCGCCAGCTCCGGCACCGGCGTCACCTGCGTGTCGGGCTCGGGCACGGCGATGGCATCGACCGCTCCTGCCCGCTCGTCGCTGTCGAGCTTGGCCGCGTATTTTTCATCGACCTTGCGGTACTCGCCTGCCGTGATCCGCAGCATCTCGTTGAGCTTCTGGTTCTGCTGGTCGGCCATCGTCTGGTACCGCGCCAGCGTTTCGGCGTTCGCATTGAGGTTGTCGACGGCGGCCTGCGTGTTCGGCAGGTTGTCGAGCTTCTGGACCTGGGTGTCCACCGGCGGCCATTCGGCTTGGCTGCGCAGCTCGGCCAGCGTGTCGAGCGAATCCGGTAGGACGCGAACTCCCGCGCTCATTACGCACTCTCCAATGCCATCTGGTACCGGCTCTCCTCACGCGGGTTGATCAGCCGGATGGGCAGCTGACTGTGCCGCGGAGTCTCGATGAAGTTGCTGCGCAGCACGACTCGGCCGACACCGGGGTGGGGTCCGAGATAGGTCGTGGAATTCGGCCAGGACACCTTGGCGACCTGCCCTATTCGCCCGTTGACGAAGCCGGCGAACTCGCGGAACTGCGGGCCCAGCGTCACCACCCCGCCGGCGGCCGCCGAACGGATCACGAACTGGGTGAACAGCCGGGCATCGCCCAGGTTGATGCTGACGTCGACATCGTCGAACGGCATGTACACCGGGTAACGGTCCGCGGTCTCACCGATGAGCACACCCGCCGAACCGATGGGCAGCTCGTAATGCCGGTCCGAAACCGGGCTCTCGCCGAGCAGTGCGGCCCGCTGACCGCCGAACAGACACGAGAAGCCGCGTGGTGTCGATGGATTGGCGAGAGTCGTCAGCAGTACCGTCGTCGTCGGCGCTTCCCCGGGCCGGATCCGCACCCGGGTGATGGTGTGATCCGCACGCGCCGACCACCACATGTCGGGACCGCCCGGCGCGACGTAGGCGGCGGTGAACGTGCTGCGGCCCTTGATCGATGACCAGGATTCCCGTTCGAAGCTGATCTCGGTGGCGCGGTCGAAGTCGTCGAAGCTGCGGCCGCAGCGCGCGTCGATTCCGTTGCTGGCCAACTGGTCCGCGATGCGGGTGGCCGAGGCCACAAGATAACGGGCCAGACCGGACACCCCGGTGTCCCGGCGCTGTGCGGGCCGCCGCGTCACTTCGGGATCGGCGCGCAGCACAATCCAGGTGCGCCGGTTCGCCGGCGCCGGGTAGGGGCCCACGACCTGTTCGTAGAGTGCGACGAGGCCGGCCGGTGCCGACTTGCCGACCCGGTAGCCCGCGGACACCACATCGGCTTCCAGTTCCGGGCAGTGTGCCCTGATCAACTGCTCGACGACGCGGGTGTCGATCACGTCGTCGGTGAAGGCCTCACCGTCGACCAGGACGGTCGGGGTGAACGGTCGGGGGATGAGTTCGATGATCGCGACCAGGAATTCGTCCTGCCAGCGAACCGCGACATGGTCGCCCGGTAACACGGTGGCTCCGACCGCCGGCGCTGAAGGCGGGGCAGGCGGTGTGGCAAGCCGGCGGCGCCAGGAGAACAGCGCCGCGATCCAGCCGGTGAACCGGCGGCCGCGCACGGTCAGCGTGGTGGCGATCGCGAGCAGCACGGCCAGCGTGATGCCGACCCACATGAGGTCGAGCGCGATGAACACCGCGATGGCGGCCGGGATGAGGACCGCCGCCCACAGCAGATGCCCGGTGGTGAACCGGAACCCGAACTGGCCGAGGAACTCCTTCATCGGCGCCTCATGGCCCGTCGGGTGAGCGCACCGATCCCGAGGACCAGCGCCAGCCCGGCGCCGGTGAGCACCACGATGGTGATCGGGCCGCGGTCGGGCGGTTCGATGATCACCGGCGGCGGTAGCTGCTTGACGCGGTAGGGCGCTGCCTTCGGACCGGCCGGCACATCCCAGGTCAGGGCGGCCACCGGGTCGATGACGCCGGCGCCGACGTAGTTGTCCACACCGCCCCCGGGATGGCGGGCGGTGGCGGTGATCCGATTCATGACCTGGGCCGCCGTCAGGTCGGGGAACCGCTGCTTGAGTAGCGCGGCCAGACCCGAAACATACGCGGCGGCAAAGGAAGTGCCGGCGATCGGGATGGGCCCCTCGGCGCCGTTGAGGGCGTTCACAGGCTCGCCGCCGTAACCGAGCGCGGTGATGTTCTCCGCCGGTGCGGCGGCGTCCACCCAGGGCCCCGACATCGAGAAGGTGCTGGGCTGGCCGGTCTGCCCGATGCCACCGACGGTGAGCACCAGCGGCGAGTACCAGGCCGGGGACACGATCGTTTGCACCTGTTTCCAGCCGCGGGGATCGTTGGGCGCGTCGGCTTCCGGCGGCGGATTCTGGGAACAGTCCTGGCCGGTGTTGCCCGCGGCCACCACCACGATCGCGCCCTTGATGTTCACGGCGAAGTTGATCGCCGCGCCGACGGTGGCCTCATCGATCGGCCGCGTGGACTTGTAGCAGGCGGCCTCGCTGATATTGATGACCTGCGCACCCAGGTTGGCGGCGTGCACGATCGAGCGGGCCAGGCTGCGCAGCGATCCCGCGGTCTGGGTGGTGTTGGGATCATTGGGGTCGCTGCGGGAGCCGACGGGCTGGAAATTATCCGAGGTCTGGCGTAGCGACAGGATCCGCGCCTCCGGGGCCACGCCGACGAACCCGTCGGTGGGCGCCGGCCGGCCGGCGATGATTGCCGCGGTCAGTGTTCCGTGCGCGTCGCAGTCCGACATACCGTTGCCGGCCTTGTCCACGAAGTCGCCGCCCGGTTCGGCCGGCACCCGGGCGGAGCCATTGACGCCGGTGTCGATGACCGCGACGGTGACGCCGGCGCCGGTGGCGAACTTCTGCGCATCGGCGATGCGCAGGTAGTCGTTCGCCCACGGTTTGTCGATGAAGTTCGAGTCCGGGAAGGTGATCGGCGCCGAACACTGGCGACGCTGCTCAGTGGGCTGGTCAGGCCCCGTTTCGTCGGGCGGAACGGCGGCCGCGTCGATGACGGGCGGTTCGATCGCGACGGCCGGCGGCGCCGTCAGCAGGACGAGTGCCGAAGCGGCCAGCAGCGCACCGATGCGTCGCACGGTTGTTCACTCCCCCTTGCAGTCCCCGGATGCGGTCTGTGCTGGCACAACCCGCAGCAAAGTGGAGGCCGCCTACCGGCGGCGCATCCTGTCACGACAGCCTAAATGTGGACTTCCCATCCAGCTTTGCCAGAGTCATTTTACGGGGGTGCAGCTGGGGTTCGTTCCGCTTTCTGAACGGCGCGATAATCGCGGATCGTGGTCCGCTAGCAATGTACTGCCGCTCGTACCGCGGCCGGTGGTGTTTCCGGACAGCTTTCCGTTCGGCCCGTTTCCCGACGTCGCGACACGCGGAAAGTCCGACACGAGCAAAGACGGTTTCGGCAGGCGATTCGATTGCCGTATTCAACGAAATAGCGGATGCTGAGGCTTGCCTAAGTGAGGTAAGCCAAGCCTATTGCTTATTAGCTGTGCTCACGTTAGTGTCTGCCGAGCCTGGGCAAATTTTGACCCTTCAATCAATTAACAGGAGTAGACCGTGCAACCAGCTGTTTATGTCGACCCGGCGGGTCTTGGCGTCGGAGCCACCGCAACACCGACAGTTTCCCGGGCCAACCGCTTCATGATCGCCGGTGTCGCGGCGGCAGGCGCGGCCGCGATCGCGGTCAATCCGATCGCACCGACCATGCCGACCCTGTCGAGCTTGCCCAAACTTGAACAGCATGCGGTTGAGCTGGCGGCGAACCCCCTGGCAGACTTGGGCGATCTCTTCAAGAACACCGTTGTCAATGCGGGCGTGTTGGGTCAAGATGCCCTGACCAGTGCACTTCCCTCGTTGGCGGGTGCGATCACCAACCCGGCGATCTATGCAGACTTCGTCACTTTCCTCGGTTCCAATGTGTTTAACCCGCTGCCGGCCTTGCAGCAGCTCGGAAACTTCAACTCCCTTTACAGTGGCACCATCGGCACCGGCCTGCAGGCGGGGGCCGACGCGCTGAAGCTGCGGCTAGACATGGTCCCGACGGTCATCACCAACACAATCGAGTTCCTCCGAACCGGCCAGTTCGTCGAGGCGTTCAGCGAGGTGAATGTGTGGTTCCTAGTCAGCATCGAGCGTGCGTTGGTTCCGCTGTTGCCGGCCTTGGCGATTCCCGGCGACGTGTTGTCGGCTCTGCCCAACGGTGAGCGGCTCGCCGCCGTCTTCGACACGGTGCTCAAGCGCGGCATCTTCACCGAGTTCACCCGGTCGATCCTGGGCCCGTTCGCCAGTGCGGGGCTTCAGTTCGCGCTGGCCCTCGACGCGGTGCGGGCCGCCGCGGTCGGCGGCGACGCCGTGACGGCAATCAGCGAGCTTGTTGCCCTGCCGGTCAAGGTGACAAACGCCTTCGTCAATGGATTCGTCCCGCCGTTTACGTCGCGGAGCCCGTGGACCGGCATCCTGGGCGAACGTGGCACCCTGGACTACTTCCTGCACGATCTGCCCAAGGCGCTGGCTGACGCATTCAACAACCCGGTATACCCAGTGGTCACCCCGCCGGTCACCCCGCCGGTTGGTCTATCCTCGACCGTTCTTCCGTTAGAGGCGGACACGGTGACGCTTGATCTTCAGCCCGCGATTCTGTCAAAAACTTTGGTGACCGAGGTGTCGACCACCGAGGAGATCCCGACCCCGGTCGAGCTGACTGAGGTTGAGCTGACCGATACCAAGTCGACTGAGGTTGAGCTGACCGATACCGAGTCGGCTGAGGTTGAGCTGACCGATACCGAGCTGACCGAGACGCCGGGTGGCGTCGAGGCCGGGGATGAGACCAGCGGCATTGTTGGCAGCGATGACTACGATGACGCGCCTGTTGACACCGAGCCCGACGCCGCGGCCGTTGATGCAGATGCTGACGACGACAAAGACAGCGACAATTCGACGGCGAAGCCGAAGGCCGATGCCAGCCCGGTAGGAGCGGACAAGGACACCGACTCCCCGGGCAATGCCGGTGCCACAAGCACCAAGTCCGCCGGAGGCAGCGATTCCGGTAGTGATAGCTAACTAGCTCTATTCGAACGGTGGGATGGCCCCTCGGCGTGAGGGGTCATCTTCTGTTTTCCGGCGGCGTTCACTAGGACCCAGTGGACATCGAGCTCAGGCGTCGAGATCCTGGGTCACCAGATCGGCGATGGTAGCCAGTGCCGCGGCGTCCTCCGAGGCGACCGTCACCTGCGCTCCGTTGCCGGCGCCCAGCGTCATGATCATCAGTGCGGAGCCGGCATCCACGGGTTCGCCACCGTCGACGGCGAGGGTCACCTCGACACCGGCGTTGACGACGGCCTCGGCGATGATCGCGGCGGGCCGGGCGTGCAGGCCGATGGACGATCCGACGGTGACGGTCTTCTCGGGCATGTGTTTCTCCTTGGTTGTTGTGGTTGTGGTTGAGGTGGTCAGACGGAGACAGCTTGGCGGGGCTTGATGAACTGCTTGGCGGCGACGACCGCCAGGGCGGAGACAACGGTTCCCGCGGCGAGGGCGACCAGGAACCACAGCAGGTTCCCGATCGCGAAGAACACAAAGATGCCGCCGTGCGGGGCCCGAAGCGTCACGCCGAACGCCATGCACAGCGCGCCGGTGATGGCGCCACCGGCCATCATCGAAGGGATGACGCGCAGCGGGTCGGCCGCAGCGAACGGGATGGCGCCCTCGGAGATGAACGAGGCGCCGAGAAGCCAAGCGGCGCGGCCATTTTCCTTCTCGGGCTCACTGAACAGCGCTGGGCGGATAGTCGTCGCGAGCGCCATGGCCAGCGGCGGGACCATACCGGCCGCCATCACCGTCGCCATCACCTGATAAGACCCGGTGGTCGCGGCCGCGAGGCCGGCGGTGGCGAAGGCGTAGGCCGCCTTGTTGACCGGTCCGCCCAGGTCGAAGCACATCATCAGGCCGAGGATGACGCCGAGCAACACCGCCGAGGTTCCGGTCAGCCCGTTGAGCCAGTCGGTGAGGCTGGTGTTGACCCAGGCCAGCGGCCGGCCGATCAGGAAGAACATGATCAGACCCACGGACAGTGACGCGATCAGCGGGATGATGACGACCGGCATGAGGCCGCGCAACCAACGGGGTACCTCTATGTTGCTGATCCACAGCGCGGTGAAGCCGGCGATCACGCCGCCGACGATGCCGCCGATGAAGCCGCCGCCGACGAACACGGCGAGCGCGCCCGCGGTGAATCCCGGTGCGATACCGGGCCGGTCGGCGATCGCGAAGGATATGTAGCCAGCCAGCGCGGGCACCAGGAAGCTGAAGGCAAGCCCGCCCAGGGTGAACAGGATGGCGCCGAGGTACTGCATCATGCCGCCGTCGGGCAGGTTGGTCAGCGAGTTGTTGAGTGCGATGTCCTGGCCGTTGTCGGCGATCTCGTACCCGCCGAACAGGAAGCCCAGCGCGATCAGCAGACCACCGGCCGCGACGAACGGGATCATGTAGCTCACGCCGGTGAGCAGGATCTGTCGGGTACGGGTGCCCCAGCCGACGTTGGAGGAGCCTTCGGTGCCGCTGTCGGCAGTGGCGGAGCCTTCCACCTTGGCTGCCCGCGGATTGTCGGAGGCGGCAACGGCTTCGGCGATCATGGTGTCGGGTTCGTTGATGGCGCGTTTCACGCCGGAGGCGATCACCGGCTTGCCCGCGAACCGGCCGCGGTCCTTGACGCCCACGTCGGTGGCGAAGATGACGGCGTCGGCCGCGGCGATGGTCGAACCGGGCAACGGCGTGCTGCCCGAGGAGCCCTGGGTCTCCACCACGAAGTCGACCCCGGCCCGTTCGGCGGCCAGTTTCAGCGCGTCGGCCGCCATGTAGGTGTGCGCGATCCCGGTGGGACACGCGGTGATCGCCACGATGCGCTTCTTGGCGGCCGGTGCTTCGGGGGCGGCCGGCGCGGCGGCGGGGGCCGCGGCGGGGGCCGGGTTCACCACACCCTCCACCAGTGCAACCAGTTCACCGGCCGTGCTCGCCGAGCGCAGCGATTCCACGAACTCCTTGCGCACCAGCGCGCGGGCCAGGCTGGAGAGCAGCTTCATGTGCTCGGCGCCGCCGGAATCCGGTGCCGCGATGAGGAACACCAGATCGGCGGGCCCATCCGGAGCCCCGAAGTCCACCTTGGGGGACAGCCGGGCGAATCCGATGGTCGGTGTGTCGACATACGGTGACCGGCAGTGCGGGATGGCGATCCCGCCGGGCAGGCCGGTCGCGGACTGGGCCTCGCGCGCCATGGCGGCGCCGATCAGCCCGTCGGCGTCGGTGGTGCGGCCCGCGCCGACCAGTAACCCGGCGATGCGGGCGATGACGGCCTGCTTGTCGGCGCCGGCGTCGGCGTCGAGCAGGACCAGGTCGGTGGTAATCACCGGGGGTGAACTGGACATGAAATGGCCTTCTGTTGTCAGGAGTCGGAACGGGACAGCGAAATGGCTTTCACTGGAACGGCTTTGAGATCGATGAGATCGGGGCCCGGCAATGCGGACCCGGGCAGCGATGCCGCGGCGCTGCCGTAGGCGACGGCCATCCGCAGCCGGTCGGGGGCATCCGCCCCGGACAGCGCCGCCCGGACATACCCGGCGAGCGCGGAATCACCGGCGCCGACGGTGCTGCGGGGGGTGATCGGGGGCGAGCCGGCCAGCCAGCTGCCGGACGGCTCGACGAGCACCGCCCCGGCCGCACCGAGGGTGACCAGGATGGTGCGGGCGCCGCGGTCGACCAGCTGGCGGGCCGCGGCGATCACCGGCATCGGATCACCGGCGGCGGCAGCGTCTTCGAGCTCTTGCGCGGAGGTGCCGGTCAGTCCGGCGAGTTCCTCGGCGTTGGGTTTGATCAGATCGGGGGCGGCCGTGCCGAAGGATGCGGCCAGCGCGGCCAGTGGCGCATCCGAGGTGTCCACCGCCACGAGGCAGTTCTTGTCGGCAAGCTGGGCGACCACATCGGCGTACCAGCTGACCGGCACGCCCGGTGGCAGCGATCCGGACATCACGATCCATTCGGCCCGGTGTGCCGCTTCCACCACGGTGCGGGTCAGCGCGTCCAGGGCGTCGGCGTCGAGTGTTGCGCCGGGCTCGTTGAGTTTGGTTGTGGTGCCGTCATTCTCGGTGATGGCGACGTTGGTGCGGACCGCTCCGCGGATGGGCACGGTGGCGTAGGGGACCCCGCAGGCCCGCAGCGCGGACAGCATGGGGTCGGCGTCGGCCGCGGGCAGCACGGCCAGCGCGTCGAGGCCAGCCAGCCCGAGCGCACGGGCGACGTTGACGCCCTTGCCGCCGGGTTCGTCGGTCACCGAACTGATCCGGTGCACCGCACCCCGGGTCAGGGTGCCGGGCAGCGTGACGGTGCGGTCGATGCTGGGATTGGGTGTGACCGTGACAATCATGCGGATGCTCCTGCGCAGGTGACTTCGATGCCGAGGCCGATGAGCTCCTCGCGGGCGGTGTGGGCGATCTCGGTATCGGTGATGAGTGCGTCGACACTGGAGATCGGCGCGAAGCTGTGCAGTTCTTCCCGGCCGATCTTAGACGAATCTGCCACGACGACAACATAATTCGCGCACTTGACCATGGCGCGTTTGATCGCGGCCTCCTCGCTGTCGGGGGTGGACAGGCCGTGCCGGACGGTGATCCCGTTGGTGCCGATGAAGGCGATGTCCACCCGGATCTGCTCGAGGGTCTGCAGGGCCTGATCGCCGACGGTGGCCTGGGTGAGGCCGCGGACCCGGCCGCCGAGCAGTTGCAAGGACACCGACTGCACCGCGGACAGCCGGGCGGCCACCGGTACCGAGTTGGTCACCACCACGAGTTCGCGGTCGGTCGGGATGAGCGCGGCGACCCGGCTGGTGGTGGTGCCTGCGTCCAGGAGGACGCTGGCGCCGCCGACCGGGAGAACATCGGTGGCGGCCGCGGCGATGGCGTCCTTGTGAGCGGACCGGGTGGCGTCGCGTTCCCCGACGTCCTGCTCGACGAGGTGCAGCGCGCGCGCCGGGACGGCACCGCCGTGCACCCGACGCAGGAGACCGGCCTTGTGCAGCACGGCGAGGTCGCGGCGCACCGTCTCGGTGGTGACGTCGTAGGTCTGAGCCAATTCGGTGACCGACGCACGCCCCTGCTGCATCACCAGGGTGGCGATCGCGTTCTGGCGTTCCTCGGCGTACATGGTCTCCGTTCGGGGCTGGCTCACCGGCTCAAATGTTGATATATGTGGTTTTACGCTTGAATCTGTTGACTTGTCAATGCTTTCTTGTAATCTGAATCACATGAGCACTTCATCCGTGACTGAGACACAGGTTCTGACCGGCGTTCCGGTGGTGGCCGGGGTCGCCTATGCCCCGGTGATCCGGCCGGGCGCGCGGCCGACCGCCCCGGTGTCCGCCGCCGATGTGCCCGAGGCGGACCGGCCGGGCGAGGTGGACCGGCTCAAAGCCGCGGCGGCCGCAGTCGCCGAGCGGCTGCGCGACCGGGCGGCCCACGCGACCGGCGTGGCGTCGGAGGTGCTGGCCACCACGGCCGCGCTGGCCCAGGACCGGGCGTGGCTCCTGGACGCCGAAAAGCGGATCAAGGCAGGCAGTCCGGCCCACCATGCCGTGGGTGCGGCCATCGCCAAGATCTCTGATGCGCTGTCCAAGGCCGGTGACCTGATGGCCGAACGCGTGACCGACCTGCGGGATGTCCGTGACCGGGTGCTCGCTCAGCTGGCCGGGCTGCCCGAACCCGGGGTCCCGGTGCCGGATGTCCCCTCGGTGCTGTGCGCCGAGGATCTGGCGCCCGCTGACACCGCGGGCCTGGACCCGACCCTGGTGGTGGCGCTGGCCACCACGCTGGGCGGCCCGACGAGCCACACCGCGATCATCGCCCGCCAGCTCGGCATTCCGTGCGTGGTGGCGGTGGACGGGCTGGACGCGGTGCCGGCCGGAGCGCAGGTGATGGTGGACGGTGCCCGCGGCACGGTGACGGTGTCCCCCGACGCCGAGCAGGCGCAGCGCGCCGTCGGCAAGGCACGCGAGGACGCCGCGCGCATCGCGCAGTGGACCGGACCCGGTGCCACCGCCGACGGGCATGCGGTCGCGGTACTGGCGAATGTCCAGGACGGTGCGGCGGCCCGGTCGGCGAGTCAGACGCCGGCCGAAGGCGTGGGGCTCTTCCGTACCGAGCTGTGCTTCCTGAACCGTGACACCGAGCCGACGGTCGAGGAGCAGGCGCGCATCTACGGTGAGGTGCTCACCGCGTTCGAGGGCCGCAAGGTCGTCATCCGCACGCTGGATGCGGGCTCGGACAAACCGTTGAAATTCGCCGGCCATACGGATGAGGCCAACCCGGCGCTGGGGGTGCGCGGCGTGCGCATCTCATTCGGAAACCCCGGGCTGCTGACCCGACAGCTCGAATCGATCGCCGCGGCAGCACAGGCCACCGGCAGCGATCCCTGGGTGATGGCGCCGATGATCGCCACCCCGGATGAAGCGAAAAACTTTGCCGCAGAGGCACGTTCCTTCGGGCTGACCCCCGGTGTGATGATCGAGATTCCGGCCGCGGCGCTGCTGGCCAACCACATCCTCGAGCATGTCGACTTCTTGTCGATCGGCACCAACGATCTGGCCCAGTACACGATGGCCGCCGACCGGATGTCGGCCGAACTGGCGACCCTGACCGACCCGTGGCAGCCCGGAGTGCTGGCGCTGGTGGAGCTGACCGCCCGCGCGGGCGCGGCCGTCGGCAAGCCGGTCGGTGTGTGCGGTGAGGCGGCCGCGGACCCGTTGCTGGCGTGCGTGCTGGTGGGGATGGGCGTGACGTCTCTGTCGGCGGCCGCGACCGCGGTGCCCGGCGTGGGCGCCGCGCTGGCCGGAGTCACGCTGGAGCGTTGCCGCGCCGCGGCCCAGGCGGTGGTACACACGGCAAGTGCCGCGGACGCCAGGTCCGCGGCACTCGCAGTGTTGGGGTAGAGCGGGCTAGAACCAGACTTTTCGCCCACCGACCGGACGGCCGACCGCGCCGAGGATCCACAGCACGACGCCGACCACAACGAGAATGGCGCCGATCGTGTAGAGGATCGACAGGCTGGTGAAGTATCCGATCAGCAGGAGGACGATGCCGAGCACAATCATGGTGATTTCCCATCCTTAAGGTGATGCTGTCGCGTTATCGCTCAGGAAGAATTACCAAAACCGTCAAAATCCAAACCTGCCAGTCTTGATCAGGTCCCCTTCACGTTCAGAATCTGACGCAACGTGTGCTCCACCGCCACCAGATCGGCGGCATCGAGCATCACCTGATCGATGTCCTTGTACGCATCCGGGATCTCATCGACCCACTCCGCGCCGTGCCGGTACTCGATTCCTGCCATCCGATCCGCGAGATCGTCGGCGGTGAACCGCCGCCGCGCCTCGGTCCGGGAGAACCGTCGGCCCGCTCCGTGCGGGGCCGAGCACAGGCTCGCGGCATTTCCCTTGCCGCGCACGATGTACGAGCGGGTGCCCATGCTCCCGGGAATGATCCCGCGCACACCGACGCTCGCGTCGATGGCGCCCTTGCGCGTCAACCACACCGAACGGCCACCGTGTTCCTCGAGTTGGGTGTAGTTGTGATGGGTGTTCACCCGGTCGGCCTCGATCGCGGCTGCGTCGTCGGCGGGGACACCCATCCAATGGGCCAGTGTCTGGCGGAACCGGTCCATCATCTCGGCGCGGTTGTACAGCGCAAAACGCTGGGCCCACTGGAGGTCTCGCAGGTAGGCATCGAACTCGGGGGTGCCCTGCAGGAGGTAGGCGAGGTCGCGGTTGGGAAGGTCGATCTCACGCTGTGCACACTGTCGCTTCGCCTCGTTGATGTGATGCTGGGCGATTTTGTTGCCGACCCCGCGCGACCCCGAATGCAGGAACATCCACAGCCTGGACGCCTCGTCGACGCACAGTTCGATGAAGTGATTGCCGCCGCCGAGCGAGCCCAGCTGCTCCGGCCACTTCGGTGAGTGCGTCAGGTCGACGCCGTCGGCCTCGGCGCGGGAGCGCAGATCAGTGATCCGCTCCCGGGTGAACGGGTAGCGGTCGGTGCCGCGGTTGTAGTTGCCGGGCGAGAGCGGGATCGCGGATTCAATGGATTCGTGCAGCGCGGCGAGATCGCGGCCCTCGGTGTCGGAGAGCGTGAACACGGTGCGCGCGGCGATCATCCCGCACCCGATGTCGACCCCGACTGCGGCGGGTATCACCGCGTCGATGGTGGGGATCACGGTGCCCACGGCGGACCCCTTGCCGAAGTGCGCGTCCGGCATCAACGCCACGTGCGGGTGCACGAACGGCATCGACGCCGTCTGCTTCGCCTGCTCGATCGTGTTTTCGTCGACCAGCGAGGCGAAGTTCAGCAGCTTGTGGCCGCTGATCTGCTGAATGGTCATAGGAGTGATTGTCACTGCGGTGTCCAGCGGTTATCCCGCCCGGAATGAATCGGACCGCGGTCCGGTTAAACATTGCATGCCTGCCATCACAGCCGATACGCTGACCCTGCCCCGCATCGCGGCGGCGTCACCCACCGAGACCGAGCGCCCCGTGCGCTCCATCACCACCGGCCCCCGCGGCTACGAGGGCGAAGGGTTCCCCGTCGTGCGCGCCTTCGCCGGCGTCAGCGCCGCCGACCTGGATCCCTTCGTGCACATGGACCAGATGGGCGAGATCGAATACCAGCCCGGCGAACCGCGCGGCACCGACTGGCACCCGCACCGCGGCTTCGAGACCGTCACCTACATGATCGACGGACGTTTCGCGCACCAGGATTCTCATGGCGGCGGCGGTCTGATCACCGACGGTGCCACCCAGTGGATGACGGCCGGGTCCGGCATCCTGCACATCGAAACCCCGCCGGCCGAACTCGTCGAGAGCGGCGGGCTGTTCCACGGGGTCCAGCTCTGGGTGAACCTGCCGCGCAAGGACAAGTTCGCCTCTCCGCGTTACCAATCCATCGAGGGCGGCGCCGTCGAACTGCTGTCCTCGCAGGACGGCGGCGCACTGGTGCGCGTCATCGCCGGTTCCATCGGCGAGCACGCCGGGCCCGGCCAGACGCACACCCCGATCGCCTTGGCCCATGCCACCATCGAGCCCGGCGCGCGCCTGAACCTGCCCTGGAACCGCCAGTTCAACGCGCTGGTCTACGTGCTGTCGGGGCGGGGCACCGTGGGGCCGGAGGGCCGGCCGATCCAGCAGGGTCAGCTCGCGGTGCTGGGATCCGGTGACCGCATCGACATCGCCGCCGAGTCCACTCAGGACGGCAACCGCCCGGCGCTCGAAGTGCTGCTGCTGGGTGGTCGGCCGATCCGCGAGCCGGTCGTCCAGTACGGGCCGTTCGTCATGAACTCCAAATCGGAGGTGCTGCAGGCGCTGGAGGACTTCAACGCCGGCCGGTTCGGGTCGCTCCCGCCGAACGCGCTCACGCCGCACCGGGCGCGCTGACCGCCTCCTGGGAGTTTGCTGAAAGGTCGATTCAGTGTGACTTCGCAATCATCCCTCGGTAGTGGAGCAGGTGATCTGTGGCACAATTTGACTGTGCCACATATAGCCAGCAGAGGTCCGGGTCGTCCGCCTGCCGCTAAGGCAGCGGAGACCCGGGAGCGCATCCTGCAGGCGGCGCGCGAGGTATTCAGCGAACTCGGTTACGACGCAGCAACATTCCAGGCCATCGCGGTTCGCTCGGATCTGACCCGCCCGGCGATCAATCACTACTTTCAGAGCAAGCATCTGCTGTACCGGGAAGTGGTGGAACACACCAACGCCGTGGTGGTGCGGGCCGGGATCGAAAAAGCCCGCTCCGAGCCCACCCTGCTGAGGAGGCTGTCGGCCTTCTATTCGGTCGCCATGCAGGCCGACAGCAAGGACCGCTCGGTCGCGGCCTTTCTGGTGACCTCGGTGCTGGAGGCGCAGCGCCATCCCGAACTCAGCCAGGACGAACACGATCCGCTGGCGAACTCCCGGGCGTTCGTGCAGTGGGCCGTCACCGATGCCATCCAACGCGGTGAACTGACCACCGACACCGATGTGTCGACCTTGGTCGAGATGCTGGTCGCGGTGATGTGGGGGATGGGTTTCTATGCCGGGTACGTCGGGAGCCATGACGAGACCGCGGCTGTCGTCGCGCAGCTGGAATTGCTGATGGCTAACAAGTTGTGGACGCTGTCGGAGTAACTGCGCGGCGGCGGCAGCGGATAGGCTACCTAACTATTCGGTAGCATCGGGACATGAGCTCACTGCGTACCCACGATGACAGCTGGGACATCGCGTCCAGCGTAGGAACCACCGCCGTGATGGTCGCCGCAGCGCGCGCCGCCGAGACGGCGAGCCCCGATCCGCTGATCAGCGACCCCTACGCGCGCATCCTCGTCGAGGGCGCCGGCGGCGGGGTGTGGGGCCTGATGATGGACGAGGAATGGGTGGCCCGCGCGGTCGACATCGATCCCGAGGGCGCCGCGATCTTCGCGCACATGGGCAGCTACCAGGCCGTGCGGACCCGATTCTTCGACGACTTCTTCACCGCGGCCGGCGGCGCCGGGATCCGCCAGGTGGTGATCCTCGCGTCCGGCCTGGACTCGCGCGCCTACCGGTTGGACTGGCCGGCGGGCACCACCGTCTTCGAGATCGACCAGCCCAAGGTGCTGGAGTACAAGGAATCCGTGCTGACCGAGCACGGCGTGCAGCCGACATCGACCCGTCGCGAGGTGGCCGTGGACCTGCGCCACGACTGGCCGAAGGCGTTGCGCGAAGCCGGATTTGACGCGGCCGAGCCAACTGCCTGGTTGGCCGAGGGCCTGTTGATGTACCTGCCCGCCGACGCGCAGGACCGGCTGTTCGCTCAGATCACCGAACTGAGCGCCGCGGGCAGCCGGATCGCGGCCGAGACCGCTCCGACGCAAGCCGAGGAACGTCGCCAGCAGATGAAGGAACGGTTCGAGGTCATCAAGGAGAAGTTCGGCATCACCGACAGCCTCGACGTCGGCGAGCTCATGTACAACGACCCGGACCGCGCCGATGTCGCCGAATGGCTCGGCGCCAACGGGTGGGACAGCACCGCCGTGCAATCGGCCGCCGAGATGCGTCGGCTCGACCGCTGGGCGCTGCCCGACGGCCCCGATGCGCCCGCAGACGACGCGTTCTCCCAGTTTGTGACCGCCACACGACGCTGAGTGCGTAATTCGGGTCTTATGGACCGACCGACCGGATGGTTAGGATCAGATTTCCCGGTCTGGAAGGACGCTCCGATGACCACGCACGCAGACGCACCCACCTCACCTGCGGTGGCGGACATCCCGGCGGTCGTCGCCGGGCTCCGCGCGGCATACGCCACCGGTCGCACCCGCGACATCGAGTGGCGTAAACAGCAGCTCCGCGCCCTGGAACGGCTGGTGGTCGACAACGAGTCCGCCATTGCCGAGGCGCTGGCAGCAGACCTGGGGCGCAAACCGTTCGAGGCGTGGCTGGCCGACATCGCCAGCACCGCCGCCGAGGCCCGCGACGCGGCCAAGCATCTCGGTAAGTGGGCCAAGCGCCGGTACCGGCGCCTGGAGCTGTCCCAGCTGCCCGCCCGCGGCTGGGTCGAATACGAGCCCTACGGCACCGTGCTCGTCATCGGCGCCTGGAACTTCCCCTTCGCCCTTACCCTGGGCCCCGCAGTGGGCGCCATCGCCGCGGGCAACACTGTCGCGCTCAAGCCCTCCGAGCTCGCGCCGGCGTCCTCGGCGCTGATGGCCGAGCTGGTGCCGCGCTACCTGGACCCCGAGGCCGTCGCGGTCATCGAGGGTGACGGATCGGTCAGCCAGCTGCTCATCGACCAGGGATTCGACAAGATCTGCTTCACCGGCGGCACCGAGATCGGACGCAAGGTCTACCAGGCCGCGGCGGCTCATCTGACCCCGGTGACCCTGGAGTTGGGCGGCAAGAGCCCGGTCATCGTGGCCGCCGACGCCGACCTGGACGTCGCCGCCAAGCGCATCGCTTGGACCAAGCTGATCAATTCGGGCCAGATCTGCATCGCACCGGACTACGTACTCGTCGACGCCTCGGTGCGCGACGAACTGGTCGCCAAGGTCAAGGCCGCGGTGCAGGTCTTCGAAGCCGACGCCACCGGCGGCAAGCCGATCGTGAACCGGCGCCACTTCGATCGGCTCGCCGCGGCGGTGGCCGCCACCGAGGGTGAGATCGCGATCGGCGGCGGCACGAACGCCACCGAGTTGGCGATCGAGCCCACCGTCGTGGTCGATCCGTCGTTGGACGAGCCGCTGATGACCGACGAGATCTTCGGGCCGGTCCTGCCCATCGTCACCGTCCAAAACCTGGACGAGGCAATCGCTTTCGTCAATGCGCGACCCAAACCGCTGGCCGCCTACCTGTTCACCAAGGGCAAGGCGACCCGCGAACGGGTGATCCGTGAGGTGCCCGCCGGCGGCATGGTGGTCAACCACCTGATCTTCCACTTCGCGACCACCAAGCTGCCGTTCGGTGGAGTCGGCCCGTCCGGGATGGGCGCGTACCACGGCAGGTACGGGTTCGAGGAGTTCAGCCACCGCAAGTCGGTGCTGACCAAGACCACCCGCCCCGACTTGGGGGCGATGATCTACCCGCCGTATACAGAGAAGGCGTGGAAACTGGCCCGGCGGCTGTTCTAGGCGCCGTATCGACCACACAAGAACTGACCCAACACCGAGAGGAACGTAATGCCCGGAGTGCAGGATCGCGTCGTCGTCATCACCGGAGCCGGCGGTGGCCTTGGCCGCGAGTACGCCCTGACCTTGGCCCGTGAGGGTGCCAGCGTCGTCGTCAACGACCTCGGTGGTTCGCGGGACGGGTCCGGTGCCGGACACAACATGGCCGACGAGGTGGTCGCAGAGATCAAGGCCGCCGGTGGCCGTGCCGTCGCCAACTACGACAGCGTCGCCGAGCCCGAGGGTGCCGAGAACATCATCAAAACCGCCATCGATGAGTTCGGCAAGGTCGACGGTGTGGTGAGCAACGCCGGCATCCTGCGTGACGGCACCTTCCACAAGATGACCTTCGAGCAGTGGGATGCCGTGCTCAAGGTGCATCTCTACGGTGGTTACAACGTCATTCGCGCCGCGTGGCCGCATTTCCGTGAGCAGAGCTTCGGTCGTGTGGTCGTCGCGACCTCCACCAGCGGTCTGTTCGGCAACTTCGGGCAGGCCAACTACGGTGCCGCCAAGCTGGGCCTGGTCGGCCTGATCAACACGCTCGCCCAGGAGGGCGCCAAGTACAACATCAAGACCAACGCCGTCGCACCGATCGCCGCCACCCGCATGACGCAGGACATCCTGCCGCCCGAGGTGTTCGAGAAGCTGACCCCGGAATACGTTGCGCCCGTGGTGGCGTACCTGATGACCGAGGAACTGCCGGATACCGATTCGGTGTTCATCGTCGGCGGCGGCAAGGTGCAGCGCACCGCACTGTTCCAGAACGAGGGCGTCACCTTCACCGAGGTGCCTTCGGTGGATGACATCGCCGGCAAGTGGGGCGAGATCACCGATCTGTCTGCAGCGCAGGCCGCCAGCTTCAAGCTCGGATGAAAGCGCTTGTCGCACAAGCGCTGACCGGTACCGACGGACTGGCCTACATCGACGTCGACGATCCGGAGTCTGCAGACTCGGTGATCATCGACGTCGGCGCGGCCGGCGTCTGCTTCCCCGACCTGCTGTTACTGCGCGGGGAGTACCAGCTCCGCCTGGAGCCGCCGTTCACGCCGGGTATGGAGGTGGCCGGTACCGTCCGGTCGGCTCCGGAAGGGTCGGGTTTTACTGTCGGCCAGCGGGTTTCGGCCATGTCCATGCTCGGCGGCTACGCTGAGCAGGTGGCCGTGGCGCCGTCGAGCGTGGTGCCCACGCCCGACGGTGTCGACGATGCGTCGGCCACGGCTCTGCTGGGCAACTACTACACCATGTACTTCGCCCTGCAACGCCGCGCGGCATTGCGGAGCGGGGAGACGGTGTTGGTGCTCGGCTCGGCCGGTGGCATCGGGGTGGCGGCCATCCAGATCGCCAAGGCGCTCGGCGCCCGGGTGGTGGCGCTGGTGCACCGGCCCGACGCCCAGGATTTCGTGGCGAGCGTGGGCGCCGACGTGGTGCTGCCGTTGACCGAGGGCTGGAAGCAGGCGGTGCTCGATGCCACCGACGGCCGCGGTGTGGATGTGGTGGTCGACCCGGTCGGCGGTGACGCGTTCGACGACGCCATCCGGGTAATGGCCCCCGAGGGGCGGCTGCTCGTCATCGGATTCGCTGCCGGACAAGGTATTCCGACGGTGAAGGTGAACAGGCTGCTGCTGCGCAACGTCAGCGTGGTCGGTGTCGGATGGGGTGAGTTCGTCCGACATTCGCCAGCCGCCCAGGCCGAGGTCGGTGCCGGGCTCGCCGACCTGGTCGCCGCCGGGCTGCGGCCGCCGGCGCCGGTGACCTACCGGCTCGCCGACGGCGCCGAAGGCTTGCAGGCGCTGGCCGAGGGCAAGATCCGGGGCAAGCTCGTTCTGGAGCCGTAGTGGACGGCCCGCGCGCATTGGCGTTCGACGTGTTCGGCACCGTGGTGGACTGGCGGTCAAGCATCATCGCCGAGCTGAATTCCTTCGGCACCCGCCATGGGCTGCAACGAGATTGGGCGTCCTTCGCCGATGCGTGGCGGGCCGGTTACGCGCCCGCCATGGACCGGGTGCGCCGCGGTGAGCTGCCCTGGACACGCATCGACGATCTGCACCGCGAGATCCTGGTCGATCTGCTCGGCGATGTCCGGGTCGACGAGGCCGAGATCGATGACCTCAACCGGGCCTGGCACCGGCTGACGCCGTGGCCGGATTCGGTGTCCGGCCTACACCGGTTGAAGCAGCGCTTCGTCATCACCACCCTGTCCAACGGAAACCTCTCGCTGCTCACGAACATGGCCAAGAACGCCGGATTGCCCTGGGACTGTGTCATCTCCGCCGAGTTGTTCGGCCACTACAAACCCGACCGCGAGGCTTATCTCGGCTGCGCCCGGTTGCTCGATGTGGCACCCGACGAGCTCATGCTGGTCGCCACCCATCCGAGCGATCTGCGGGCGGCACGGGCCTGCGGTCTGCGCACCGGTTATGTCGTGCGACCGCTCGAGCACGGCCGCGGCCATCCGTTGCCGGAGGTGACCGACGGCGAGTTCGAGGTGGTTGCTCAGGATTTCATCGACCTGGCCCGACAGCTCGGCGCGTAGTCCGTAGATTCAAGGGGTGAGCACCCTGGGGATCGTTCTGGTCGCGCTGGCGATCGCGGTCGGGCTGGCCGGCATCGTGATCCCGATCCTGCCCGGCGGTCTGCTGGTCATGGCATCGATCGGGGTGTGGGCCTACGTCGAGGGTTCGACCACGTCCTGGGTGACATTCGGTATCGCGGCAGCGTTCTTCGTCATCGCCGAGGTGATCAAGTACACCTGGCCTGTCCAGCGAATGCGCCGCGCCGAGGTTCGGACATCGGTGCTGGTGATCGGTGCGGTGGCCGGTATCGTCGGCTTCTTCGTCATCCCCGTCATCGGTCTGCTCATCGGATTCGTGCTCGGAGTGTTCGCCGCCGAACTGGCAATGCGACGTGACACCACCCGGGCGTGGGCCTCGACGGTGCACGCACTCAAGGGGGTGGCGCTGTCGGTCGGCGTGGAGTTGACCGGCGCGCTGCTCGCGACCGTGACCTGGGTCGTCGGCGTCCTCGTCAGCTAGTGAGGGACGTACGCAGCCGGGCAAGATCCTCCTCGGTCACCCCGGAGGCCTCCAGGAAACCGCCCACCGAACCGTAGATCTCGTCGACCTTGCGGCCCGCGGCTTCGAGGTATTCGGCGCGGACACCGAGCACGGCATCGGTGAGCCGGGCTCCGGCGAAGGTCAGCACCTCGGGAGACTCGCCCGCGCGGGCCTTCACCGATTCCATGATGCTGTCGCGCAGCGGGTCGATGGCGTCGTTGCTGCGCAGGAAGTCGGTCAGGATCGCGTCCCGCGGCACCCCGACGGCCTCGAGCACGGTGGCGACGGTGAACCCGGTGCGGTCCTTGCCTGCGAAGCAGTGCGCGATCACCGGCCTGCCGTCGGCCAGCAGCGAGATCACCTGGCGCACGGCCACCTGCGCGCCGGTCAGCGACGGGAACTCCTCGTACACCTCGGTCATGTATCGCTTGGCGGACTCGGCGACGTCCTCGCCGTCGGGTGACTCCGACATCACCCGCTGGAAGGTGGTCTCGTGCGGCGCGTCCTGTTCGGAGTCGTCCTCGAAGTGGAACGGCAAGTGGTGCAGGGAAACACCTGCGGGTACCTGGCCGGGGCCGCGGCGTTCCAGTTCGCGGCGCGAGCGCAGATCGGCGACATCGTTGATACCCAGTTTGAGCAGGGTGGTACCACCCTGCTCGGTGAGGCGGCTCAGTTCACTGGACCGGAACAGCAGGCCCGGCCGGATGCCGGCTGACTCGGCAACGTCACGAAAGTTCCAGGCACCCGTCAGTTCCACGGTTTCTACTGTGTCACAGCCGCCGCGAAGGCCGACTTCTCCCTGCCGAGTTCGGCGCGGGCGATGGTGCGCATGTGCACCTCGTCGGGCCCGTCGAACAGGCGCATCGCGCGGTGCCAGCCGTACAGGCGGGCCAGCGGGAAGTCATCGGAGACCCCTGCGCCGCCGTGCACCTGGATGGCCCGGTCGATCACATCGCAGGCGATCTGCGGGGCCACCGACTTGATCTGGGAGACCAGCACATGGGCGGCCTTGTTGCCCTCCTGATCGATGGTCCAGGCGGCCTTCTCACACAGCAGCCGGGCCTGATCGATCTGGTTGCGGGACTTGGCGATCTGCTCGCGCACCACACCTTGCTCGGCCAGCGGCTTGCCGAACGCGATGCGGGTCTGCACGCGGTCGATCATCAACGCCAGCGCCCGCTCGGCGGCACCGAGGGCACGCATGCAGTGATGGATGCGGCCCGGGCCCAGCCGGGCCTGGGCGATCGCGAATCCGCTGCCCTCTTCGTGCAGCAGGTTCTCCACTGGAACGCGCACGTTCTCGAAGTTGATCTCGCAGTGACCGTGCTGGTCCTGCCAGCCGAACACCGGCAACGACCGCTCGATCGACACACCCGGGGTGTCGGCGGGCACCAGGATCATCGACTGCTGCTGATGGGAAGCGGCGTCGGGGTTGGTGCGGCCCATCACGATCAGCAGCTTGCACCGCGGATCGGCCGCCCCGGTGATCCACCACTTGCGGCCGTTGATCACATAGTCGCCGCCGTCGCGCAGCATGGTGGTCTCGATATTGCGGGCATCACTGGAGGCCACCGCGGGCTCTGTCATCGCGAACGCGCTGCGGATCTCGCCGGCCAGCAACGGCTCCAGCCACTGCTTGCTCTGCGCCTCGGTGGCGAACAGGTGCAGGGTCTCCATGTTCCCGGTGTCGGGCGCGGCGCAGTTGAACACCTCGGGGGCGATCTCCATGCTCCACCCGGTCAGTTCCGCCAGTGACCCGTAGTCCACGTTGGTCAGACCCGACTCCGAGGGCAGGAACAGATTCCACAACCCGGCGGCCTTGGCCTTGGTCTTGAGCTCCTCGACCACCGGAGGGACAGTGTGATCCTTCGGGCCTTTCTCCTCGCGATAGGCGTGGTAGGAGGCCTCTGCCGGGAAGACGTTCTCGACCATGAAGTCGGAAAGCCGCTTGTGGTAATCAGCCGCCTTGGCAGACATCGCGAAGTCCATGACCGCCACGATATGTCACATGGTTAGACAAGTGACACCCTGGGCAGCATGAGCCAACCACGCCCGCCGCTGCCCCCGTTCACCCACGACACCGCCGTGCAGAAGGTGCAGGCCGCCGAAGACGCATGGAACACCCGCGACCCGCATCGGGTCAGCCTCGCGTACACACCCGACTCGGAATGGCGCAACCGCGACCTGCACGTGGTCGGCCGCGACGCCATCGTCGAGTTCCTGACCGCCAAATGGGAACGCGAGCAGGACTACGTCCTGCGCAAGGGTCTGTGGGCCTTTCACGACAACCGGATCGCGGTGCGGTTCCAGTACGAATGGCATGACACGGACGGACAGTGGTTCCGCAGTCACGGCAACGAATTGTGGGAGTTCACCGCGGAAGGTCTGATGGCCCGCCGGGAGGCCAGTATCAACGACGTGGCGATCACCGCGGCGCAGCGCCGGCTGTTCGGTCCGCGACCGGAATCGGAGTACGGGCGGGACTTCCCAGTGTGGTGAGGGCCAGGACGCCGGCCAGCACCGCCAGTCCGATGACGACGCCGGCCACGGCCGTCCAGCCCACCGCGTCGAAGGCCAGGCCGCCCAGCCAGCCGACGGCACTGGACCCGGCGTAATAGAACAGGTTGTACAGCGAGGACGCCTGGGTCTTGCTGCCCCCTGCGGCGTAGGCCACCCAGCCGGACGCGATGGCGTGCGCGCCGAAGAAGCCGGCGGTCGCGATCACCAGTCCGACGAGCACCACCGCGATGTGGTCGCTCACGGTGAGGGCGGTGCCGGCGATCATGGTGGCGATCGAACCGAGCAGCACCTTACGGCGGCCGAAGCGGCCGGCCCCGGCGCCGGCCCGGGCGGAGGCGAAGGTGCCGGCCAGATACGCCAGGAACACCAGGCTGACCAGTGTCTGGGGCAGGTGGAACGGTGCGGCGGTCAGCCGGAATCCGAGGAAGTTGTAGATGGCGACGAAGCCGCCCATCAGCAGGAAGGCCTGGCTGTAGAGCACCAGCTGGCGGGGGGAGCGCAGGTTGTCCAGCAGCCGACGGGCCAGGTCGCCCCCCGGGGAGGGCCGGAAACCGCGGGCCGGCGGAGCGAGTCGGACAAAGGCCAGCGCCGACAGCCCGCACAGCGCAGCCACCGCCAGCACACCCACCCGCCAGCCGGCGTATTCGGCGAGCGGGCCGGTGACCAGTCGGCCGACCAACCCGCCGATGGTCGTGCCCGCCACGTAGCTGCCCGCGGCGCGGGCGGCGTTACCGGCGTCGACCTCCTCGGTCAGGTAGGCGATCGCGATGGCGGGCACCCCTCCGAGCATCAGGCCCTCGACGAAACGCCCGGACAACAGCAGTTCCCTGGTCGGCGCCAAGGGCACCAGCAGACCCAGAACCGTTGCCGCCGTGATGGATATCGTCATCGCCTGGACGCGGCCGATACGATCGGCCAGCGCGGCCCAGGGAATGACGCCCAGCGCCAGGCCGACGGTCGCGGCCGACACGGTCAGGGCGGCGTCGGCGGCCCCGGTGCCCAGGTCGCGGGCGATGAGCGGCAGCACCGACTGCGGGGAGTACAGCTGCGCGAAGGTCGCGACACCGGCGAAGAACAGCGCGGCCAGCAGGCGCCGGTACTCGGTGGATCCACGCGAATGGCCTTGCCAGTCAACGGGGGTCACCGTGGTAGTCACCCCGACGACGTTAGGAGCCTACCCGTGATGTGTCCAATGCATGAGATTAGGACAATTCATTACGAATATGCATGACGAAATCGGCGAGACGGCGGGCGGTCGGGGCCAGTTCCCGGTCCGGGCTCCAGGTGAGGCCGATCTGCCGCCGGGCCGTCGCCTCGGTCAGCGGCACGTAGACCGCGCCGGGCTCGGCGCGGTCGGGGCGGGGGACGGGTACCACCGCGACCCCGAAACCCGCCGCGACAAGGCCTTCCATCGTCGGGATCTCCATAGCCTCGAACACCACCGACGGGGTGATGCCGGCCTCCACGCACAGGTCGTCGGTCAACTGCCGCAAACCGAATCCCGGTTGTAGTGCCACGAACGGCTCACTGCCGGCCTCGGCAAGCCGGAGCCGGTTGCGGGCGGCGAATCGGTGATCGCGCGGCACCGCCAGGCACAACCGTTCGCCGTAGAGCAGCCGCCACGGGTAACCGGGAGGTCGGGGTGAGGTGATGGCCAGGTCCGTCCGGCCACTCTCCAGGCGATCCAGGATGTCCACCGTCGCGCCCTGGAACAGTTCGAACTGCACGCGCGGCGCTTCGGCGCGGAACCGGCGCAACACCTCGGGCACGAACCCGCCGGCCTGCGAGTGCAGGAATGCCAGCCGTACCGTGCCGGTCTCGGGATCGCGTAACTCCGCGATACGCTCAGTGGCCGAACGCATCTCGCCGATGCTGCGCTGGGCGTGCTCCAGCAGGATCCGGCCGTAGCGGTTGAGTTGCAGCCTACGGTTGAGCCGGTCGAAGAGCGGCGCCCCGACCTGTGCCTCCAATCGAGCCAGCGACCGCGACAGCGTCGGCTGGCTGATGCCCAGTTCGGCCGCCGCGTCGGTGACATGCTCGATCTCGGCGAGCGTCACGAACCATTGCAGCTCTTCGATGTTCACCGCCACCGCCTCTCCCGCACCGCATCTTGCCACCCGGAGCGGTCCCGCTGTGACAAGCTGCTCACATGCAGGATTCGGCCCACAAGGTGCGTGTGGTGGTCGGTGACGACCACCCGATGTTCCGGGACGGTGTGGTGCGGGCGCTGGCGGCCAGCGGATCGATCGACGTGGTCGCCGAAGCCGACGACGGTGTCGCCGCACTCGAACTGATCCGCACCCACGAACCGGCGGTGGCCCTGCTGGATTATCGGATGCCCGGCATGGACGGCTCCGAGGTGGCCGCCGCTGTCACCCGCGACCGCCTGCCGACGCGGGTGTTGCTCATCTCGGCCCATGACGAGTCGGCCATCGTCTACAAGGCGCTGCAGGACGGTGCCGCCGGGTTCCTGTCCAAGGAGTCCACCCGCAGCGAACTGGTCAGTGCCGTACTGGACTGCGCCCGCGGCCGTGACGTCATCGCCCCCGCGCTGGCGGCCTCGCTCGCCGGCGAGATCCGCCGACGCAACGAGCCCGATGTCCCGAGTCTGTCGGCGCGGGAGGCCGAGGTGCTCGCCATGATCGCGCGCGGCCTGACGATTCCCGCGATGGCCAAGGAGCTCTACCTCGCGCCGTCGACGGTCAAGACCCACGTGCAACGGCTCTACGAGAAGCTCGGCGTCGGCGACCGCGGGGCCGCGGTGGCCGAGGCGATGCGCCGCAAGCTGCTCGACTGAGGTGACGCGCCTCGTCGAGTTCTTCGCCGCCGAACCCGTTCGGGTGTCGGCGGTGCTGCGGCTGCCGCTCATCGCACTGATCGCGGTGCTGGTGTGGATCTGGGAGGTCGACCACTGGCTGCCCGGGCTGTATGCCGTGGTCCTCGGCGGCTACGCGGTCGCCGCGGTGGTGTGGCTGCTCGCCGTGCTCAACGGACCGCTGCCGCGCTGGGCGGACTGGGCGTCGACCGGTGTCGACGTGCTGCTGATCGTGGTGCTGTGCGTCGTCTCGGGCGGCGCCACCGCGGCGCTGCTGCCGGTGTTCTTCCTGTTGCCCATCTCGGTGGCGTTCCAGGACCGGCCCTTGTTGACGGCGATCATCGGGACTGTCACCGCCGGCGCCTATCTGTCGGTGTGGATCGTCTACTCCAAGCGCGATGACCGGATCGGCCTGCCGGACATGGTCTATACGCACTTCGGGTTCCTGCTGTGGCTGGSGGTCGCCACCACCGCGCTGTGCCTGGTGCTGTCCCTGCGGGCCGCCCGGGTTCGGAGCCTGCTGGAGGTGCGCCGCCAGCTGGTCGCCGAGGCGATGCAGGCTGACGAGCGGCAGAATCGGGAAGTGGCGGAGAGCCTGCATGACGGCCCGTTGCAGACGCTGCTGGCGGCGCGGATGGAGGTCGACCTGCTCCGCGATACCCATCCCGACCCCGCGCTGGACATGGTGTACGACGCGCTGCAGGACACCGCCGCGATGCTGCGCTCGACGGTCACCGAACTGCACCCGCAGGTGCTCGCGCAGCTGGGCCTGGCCCCGGCCATCCGGGAATTGCTGCGCCAGTTCGAATCCCGCGGGGACTATGCCGTGTCGGCCGATTTGCAGGACGTCGGGAAGCCGGAATCCCAGACGCTGCTGCACCGGGCCGCCCGAGAGCTGCTCGCCAACATCCACAAGCACGCTCGCGCCACGGAAGTCGAGGTGACGTTGCGGCGCGTGGGCGACCGTGTGGTGTTGGTCGTCTCCGACGACGGCCCTGGGTTCGACCCCGCCGTCATCGCGACGCGCCTGGAGGAGGGCCATATCGGGCTGGGCTCGCTGCTGGCGCGTTTCGAGGCCATGGGTGGCGCACTGGAGATCGACTCGATGTCCGGTCGCGGCACCGTCATCACCGTGACATCGCCGCCGGAGTAAATCCGTCGCGCCGGAAAGCCCTGGGCCAGTACCGTGCCAGAGGTGAAGTTCCGGATCGCCGTGGTGGCCCTCGTCGCAGTCATCGTCGCGGCGCTGGTGAACGCGTTCGTGGTGACCGGTACGACGCGTGCCGCCGAACCGTTCGCCGGGGGCCATGTGCTGCAACTCGATGGCCCCGATGTGAACGTCCGGGAGTACGGGCCGCCCGGTGAGCGAGCCATCGTGCTGCTGCACGGGTATTCGGCCTCCATCGATTGGTGGGAGGAGGTGGCGTCGCGATTGGCGCGTGACCGACGCGTCGTCGCCATCGACCTCGTCGGGCACGGTGGTTCTGAGGCGCCGGGTGATCCGCGGCAATTTCAGGCCGATGGCCAGGCGGCCGTGGTACACAATGCGTTGACGGCCTTGGGTATTCGGCAGGCGGTGATCATCGGTCACTCGATGGGCGGCAGCGTCGCATCGGTGTTGGCGGACCGCTACCCGGAGGTGGTGGAGCGGGTGGTGGTCTCCGACACGCCTGCCGCCGTCGAGCTGGTGTCCATGCCGTTGCTGGGAAAGATGGTGTGCTGGCCGGTGCTCGGACCCGCCATGGATCACTTCCGTGAGGTGCCGGCGATCACCGAGAGTTCGTTGCAGACCGGTTTCGCCGCGGATTACCCGGTGCCGCAGTTCGCCTACCGGTCGCTGGAGCGGCTCACTTATAGGGGCGTATGCGATTCCAAGCAGGGCGCGCCGGTGTCGGTCGCGGACACGTTGACCGGCCTGGGTAAGCCGGTGTTGGTGATCTGGGGTGAGACCGATGCGCTCACGCCGACGGATCCCAATGTCACCCGGTATCTGGCGGCCGGCCTGTCCCCGCGGATCATCGCCGGCTCCGGGCACAGTCCGATGGTGGAGAAGCCCGACGAGTTCCTGTCTGCCATCGAAGATTTCGTCAGTCAGTGAGCCCGCGTGCGATGACCAACCGCTGAATCTGGTTGGTGCCCTCAAATATCTGCGTGATCTTGGCTTCCCGCATGTAGCGCTCGGCGCGGAAGTCGCGGGTGTAGCCGACCCCGCCGAGCACCTGGACGGCATCGGTGGTGACCTTCATGGCGGCGTCGGTGGCGACCAGTTTTGCCACGCTGGCCTGGGTCGAATAGGGCAGACCCAGATCCCGGCGCCGCGCGGCATCCAGATACGTGGCGCGGGCGCTGATCACCGCGGCCGCCATGTCGGCCAGCAGGAAACCCAGTCCCTGATGGTCGATGATCTTGCGGCCGAACGTGGTTCGCTCGTTCGCGTACCGCGTCGCATCATCGAGGGCGGCCTGGGCGATGCCGACGGCGACCGCCGCGATGCCCAGCCGGCCAGAGTCCAGCGCGGAGAAGGCGATCGAAAGTCCCTGTCCCTCAGTGCCGATCAGCCGGTCGGCGTCGATGCGGGCGTTGTCGTAGAACGCCGCGGTGGTGGGGACTGCGTGCAGGCCCATCTTCTCCTCGGGTTTGCCGAAGGTCAGGCCGTCCAGGTCGCCGGGAACCAGGAAGCAGCTGATCCCCTTCGAGCCTTCACCGGTGCGCGCGAACAGTGTGTAGAAATCCGCGACGCCCCCGTGGGTGATCCAAGATTTCGATCCGTTGAGCACGTAGCCGTCACCGTCGGAGGTCGCGGCGCAGCGCAGCGCTGCGGCGTCGGAACCGGCCTGCGGCTCCGAGAGGCTGTACGCGCCGATCTGGTCACCGGAGAGCATTCCGGGCAGCCACCGTTGCTTCTGGTCATCGGTGCCGAAGGCCAGCAGCGGGTGCGAGGACAGACTGTGCACGCTCACCGCGACGGCCACGGCGGCCCAGCGCGCCGCGATCTCCTCGAGGACCTGCAGGTACACCTCGAACGGTTGACCGCCGCCGCCCCATTCCTCGGGCTGCGGCAGGCTCAGCAGTCCGGCCGCGCCGAGTTGCGCGAACACCCCATCGGGATAGGTTTCGGCCTTCTCGTGGGCGTCGACGATCGGGTCGAGGACCTTGTCGGCGATATCGCGGGTCAGCGCGATGAGCTCTTGCGCCTCGTCGGAAGGGAGCAGGCGGTCCACGGGCACAGCAGTCACCTCTCGCAAAACGGTACTCAGACCGATCAAGCAGTATCGTCAGAAAGAGTACTGGATGATCGCGTGCAGTACTATTGCGGTATGTCCGACCTGTTGGAGGGTGGTTTCGCCACACGTCGGCAAACCAAGCTGTTCGATGATCTGCTGGCGTTGTTCTTGGACGAAGGGTTCAGCCATCTGACCCTCGATGAATTGGCGTCCCGGTTACGGTGCTCGAAATCCACGCTGTATGCGCTGGCCGCTAGCAAGGACGAGTTGGTCAGGCGCGTGACGGTGCATTTCTTCAAGCGCGCGACCGTGGCCGTCGAAGCGGCCATGGCGCAGACCGAGAATCTCGAAGAACGTGTCTCGGCCTACCTCACCGCGGTCGGCCGGGAGCTGGCCGTCGCGTCCGACGTGTTCATGGCCGACCTGAATGCCTGCGCCCCGGCCCGCGACGTCTACGAAGCCAACACCGCCGCGGCTGCGGCACGGGTCCGGGAACTGATCGAGGACGGTGTCGGCGCAGGAACATTCCGCGCGGTGAACGCCTCCTTCGCCGCCGACCTCATCGCGACGATGATGGTCCGCATCCAGCAGCGTGGCGTCGCCACCGCGACCGGTCTGAGCGATGCCGAGGCCTACACCGAGTTGGCGACGCTGCTCACTTACGGTCTGCGAACCTAGCCTCGCGTGGCGGTTCCGGCGGAATCTGGGGCCCTCTCCAGGCGCCATACGGACGCGTGCCAGGAATTGTCGGTGGTCGAATGTATGTTCGAAGAATGAAGGCGGCGGAGGCGACGACGGCACTGGACGCCGTACGCGAGCAGTTGCGCGCCGAACGCACCGCGGTGGCCGCGAAGATACTGGCCGCGGGCGCGTTCGCGGTCGCCCGGATGGCGGAGTTGGGCAATGCGTTCGAGGACCTGATCGTCGATGACTGGGAGCTGGTCGCCGCCGAACTCGGCGCCGAACTCGGGCTCAGCCGCGGCCGCGCTTGCACCATGATCACCCAGGGCCGCACCCTGCTCACTCACCTGCCCCGCTTCGCCGAGGTCTTCGCCACCGGCGTGGTGGATCTGCGGGTGCTGCGGATCATCCTGCACCGCACCGGGCTGATCACCGACCCCGACATAATGTCCGTCATCGACGCCCTGCTCGCCAAGGCGGCGCCTTCGTGGAACGGGCTCTCCGATGACCGCGTCTCCGAGCTCGTCGATTGGATGGTCATCGACGTCGATCCCGATGCGGTGCGCCGGGCCCGGGAATCCCGGCGTGCCCGCAGCATCACGGTGGAGCCGTGCGGTGGCGGGCTGGTCGAGATCTACGGCCGCCTCGATGCCACCGCCGGTGCGGTGTTCGATCAGCGCCTCGATGAGCTGGCCCGCACGGTGTGCCCGGATGATCCACGCACTGTCGCCGAACGCCGCGCCGATGCTGTCGAGCCGCTCGCCCTGGGCGCGACCAGCTTGCCGTGCTTGTGCGGGCAGCAGGAATGTCCGGCCGCCGGCAACGAGGCACCCCACGGACACATCGTCCTCCACCTGCACGGCGACCGGGACACTGTCGAGGGCAGATCGGACCGTCCCGCGCTACTGCCCGGCTATGGACCTGTCCCCGCCGAACAGGTCCGCGAGATGAGACCGCGCGCCACCGTCCGGGCCGTGCCTACGGCAGCCGATCTGGGGGCCGAGCGCGGCTACCAACCGTCTCGCGCGCTCACCGAGTTCATCGGCTGTCGGGATCTGACCTGCCGCTGGCCCGGGTGCAATGTCCCGGTCGCGCGCTGCGATATCGACCATACGACCCCGTGGCCCTACGGTCCGACGCATCCGTCGAACACGAAGTTGTACTGCCGAATTCACCACTTGATCAAGACTTTTCACAGCGGACCGGGTGGCTGGAACGACCAGCAGCACGCCGATGGCACGATCACGATCACGGCCCCCAACGGCCGGGTGTACACCACCACACCAGGCGGGACGCTGTTCTTCCCGCAGATCGCGCAGTCGACCGCAGCCCTCGTGTTGCCACCGGCCCCACCTCCCAGCGCGCACCGAGAATTCGCCACTCCCAAGCGAAAACGCACCCGGGCGCAGAACCGGGCCTACCGAATAGCCCACGAACGCGGGCTCAACCGCGCCCACTACGAAGCCAACCCACCGCCCTTTTAGGTGTGCGGCTGACGGGTGACACTAGCCGCCGACCGGCCCCGGCGCCGCGTCCTGCCCGCCCGCGCTGATGACCAGAGCGGCCATCACCAGGGCAATACCCGCCGCCTCTGCGACCGCCGGAACCTGGTGCAACACCGCAGCGCCGACCACGGCCGCCGTCGCCGGAAGCAAGGCCAGCAGCAGCGCGAACCGCGCCCGGCCCACCCGGGTGAGCACCACCTGATCGAACGCGTACGGGACCGTGGTGGACAGCACGCCGACGCCGAGACCGAGCAGCCAGGTTCGGGGTTCGGTGAACACGGTCGGGTCATCGAGTAGTTGGCCGCTCAACAGCGGAGCGGCCAACACCGCCGCGGCCACCGCCATCCCGACCGCCAGCGAGTCCAGTCCGGCGCCCGCGTCGGCGACGCGCTTACCGAGCAGGATGTAGCCGGCCCACAGCGCGGCGGCGACGAGCGCGAAGACGATGCCCAGTGTGTCGGCGCCGGTCTGGACCCCGGCCAGTAGGGCGACCCCCGCCGCCACCATCGCCACCGCGAGGATGTCGCGCGGCCGTCGCGACCCGTACGTTGCGACCGCCACCGGACCCAGGAACTCGATGGCCACCGCGGTGCCGAGCGGGATCCGCGCGATCGCTTCGAAGAAGGCGACGTTCATCCCGACCGTCACGATGCCGAACCCGCCGGCGACCGCGATGCCGCGTCGCGTCCAGGTCCGCCGCCACGGCCGGCGCCAGGCAATGAGCACCAGCGCTGCCGCGGTCGCACGCAGCCAGGCGACCGCCGCGGGGTCGGTCGTCTCGAACAGGAAGACCCCGATCGCGGCACCGACGTACTGCGAGATGGCACCGACGACGAAGAACGCGGGCACCGACCAGGCGGGCACCCGCGTCACGGCGTCACAGCGCGGCGTTGATCGCGTCCACCCGGTCCTTGGCGTCGCCGAAGAGCATCTGGGTGTTGTCCCGGAAGAACAGCGGGTTCTGCACGCCGGCGTAGCCCGAGGCCATGGAGCGCTTGAAGACGATGACGTTGTCGGCGTTCCACACCGTGAGCACCGGCATCCCCGCGATCGGGCTGGAGGGGTCTTCGGAGGCGGCGGGGTTGACGGTGTCGTTGGCGCCGATGACCAGCACGACGGTGGTGCCGTCGAAGTCGTCGTTGATCTCGTCCATTTCCAGGACGATGTCGTAGGGCACTTTGGCTTCGGCCAGCAGCACGTTCATGTGGCCGGGCAGCCGGCCGGCGACGGGGTGGATGCCGAAGCGGACGTTGATACCGCGCTCGCGCAGCTTGCGGGTCAGATCGGCCACGCCGTACTGGGCCTGGGCCACCGCCATGCCGTAGCCGGGGGTGATGATGACCGAGCTGGCTGAGGACAGCAGTTCGGCGGCGGCGTCGGCGTTGATCTCGCGGTGCTCGCCGTAGTCCTTGTCCTCGGCGGGGCCGGCCTCGATGCCGAAGCCTCCGGCGATGACGGAGATGAAGGACCGGTTCATGGCCTTGCACATGATGTAGGACAGGTAGGCACCCGAGGAGCCCACGAGCGCGCCGGTGATGATCAGCAGGTCGTTGGACAGCAGGAAGCCCGAGGCGGCCGCGGCCCAGCCGGAGTAGCTGTTGAGCATCGATACCACCACGGGCATGTCGCCGCCGCCGATGGAGGCGACCAGGTGCCAGCCGAGCAGCAGCGCCAGCACCGTGACGACGACGAGCAGCCACAGGTGCGGGTCGATGACGAACCACACGGTGAGGGCGATGAAGACGACGAGCGCGCCCACGTTGAGGAAGTTCTTGCCCGGCAGCATCAACGGTGTGGATTTGATCCGGGCGGACAGCTTGAGGTTCGCCACGATCGAGCCGGTGAAGGTGACCGCACCGATGAAGACGCCGACGAACACCTCGGCGGAGTGGATGCCCAGCAGGCCTTCGCCGGCGAGGACGGCCGCCTCGGCGCCGCCGGGATCGGCTTCGACGTGCAGGTAGCCGTTCCAGCCCACCAGTACCGCGGCCAGACCGACGAAGCTGTGCAGCAGCGCGATGAGTTCGGGCATGCCGGTCATCTCGACCACCCGGGCGCGCCACAGACCGATCGCGGCACCGATCGCCATGGCCCCGACCAGCAGCCCGAGCCCGAGCGGCTCGATGTGGCGGTTCAGCGCGAGCGCGACGGTCGCGACGAGCGCGACGGCCATGCCGGCCATGCCGAAGGTGTTGCCCGCCTTCGACGTTTCGTGCTTGGACAGCCCGGCCAGCGCGAGGATGAACAGCAGGGCCGCGACGACGTAGGCCGAGGTGGCGGCAGTCTCTACCGTGAGCATGGAATCCATTTCCATTCGGATCAGATGAGTCGAGGAAGGGGCGCAGGGCTAGCTGCGGGAGAACATCAGCTTCTAGAGAACATTGCGAGCATGCGACGCGTCACCGCGAACCCGCCGAACACGTTGATGCTGGCCAGCAGGATCGCCACGGTCGCGAGGACCGTGATCGGGGTGTTCTCGTGACCGATCTGCAGCAGGGCGCCGACGACGATGATCCCGGAGATCGCGTTGGTCACCGACATCAGCGGAGTGTGCAGCGCATGGTGCACGTGGCCGATCACGTAGTACCCGATGACGATCGCCAGGGCGAAGACTGTCAGGTGCACCTGCAGCGCGGCGGGGGAGAGTGCGATCAGCGCGAACAGCACCGCGGCCGCGGCGAACGTGATGCCCAACCGGCGCCCGGCCGTCATCGGCTCCTTGGCCTTGGGGGCCTGGACCGGGGCGGCCGCGGCAGCAGACGCCGGGGCCGCCGAGACCTGCACCGGTGGCGGGGGCCAGGTGGTCTGGCCGTCGCGCACGACGGTCACCGAACGCTGCACGACGTCGTCGAAGTTCAGCGTGAGGAGGCCGTCCTTCTCCGGGGTGAGCAACTTGAGCAGGTTCACCAGGTTGGTGCCGTAGAGCTGAGAAGCCGTTGCCGGTAGCCGCCCGGCCAGATCGGTGTAGCCGATGATCGTCACGCCGTTGTCGGTGAGGATGGCCTGGTCCTTCACCGTGCCCTCGACGTTGCCGCCGTTGGCCGCGGCCATGTCGACGATCACGCTGCCCGGCTTCATCGAGGCCACCATGTCGGCGGTGATGATGCGGGGCGCCGGCCGGCCGGGGATCAGTGCGGTGGTGATGATGATGTCGACGTCGGCCGCCTGCTCGGCGTAGAGCGCGGCCTCGCGGGCCTTGTAGTCCTCGCCCATCTCCTTGGCGTAGCCGGTGGCCGAGACCTCGGCCGCCTCCTTGTCGACGTACAGGTACTCCCCGCCCAGTGACTTGACCTGGTCGGCGACCTCGGGTCGCGGGTCGGTGGCCCGCACGATGGCGCCCATGCTGCCCGCGGCGCCGATCGCGGCCAGCCCGGCCACCCCGGCGCCCACGACGAGCACCTTGGCCGGGGGGACCTTGCCCGCGGCGGTGACCTGCCCCGTGAAGAACCGGCCGAACGCGTGCGCGGCCTCCACGACGGCGCGGTAGCCGGCGATGTTGGCCATCGAGGACAGCACGTCCAGGGACTGGGCGCGTGAGATGCGCGGTACCGCGTCCATGGCCAGCACGGTGATGGGGCGGGTCGAGAGCTTCTCGAGGAGTTCGGGGCGCAGTGCCGGAGAGATCAGGCTGACCAGCGTCGCGCCATCCTTGACCGCGGCGATCTCGGCGTCCTCGGGTGCGTTGACCTTCAGTACGACATCGGCGGTCCAGGGTGAGCCGATGCTGGCGCCGGCCTCCTCATAGGCGGCGTCCGAGAAGCTCGAGGCGACCCCGGCGCCGGATTCGACGACGACGGAGTAGCCGAGCTTGAGGATCTGGCCGACGGTCTGCGGCGTGGCGGCAACACGAGTCTCACCTGCTTGAGACTCGCGCGGTATCCCGATGATCATCCGAAGAGTCTCGCATCCACGCCGCGATTGTGCGCATGCCCCTCTGGCGGTGAGCGGTCCGCTTAACCCGCCCAACGTGACGAAATGCGCGATCTCCGGTCGATGGATCGCGCATTTGCGCACTGTCGAGGTCGCGCTGAGTCAGGCGAGGAGCAGGTCGAAGTGGCGTGCCTAGAGCCAGTCGCGGCGCTTGAACATCACGTACAGGATCATCACCAGCGCGACGATCAGCGCCGAGCTGGTGAGGAAGCCCCCGACGGTCTCCAGTCCCGGATAGAGGACGTTCTGGCCGTAGAACCCGGTGATCGCGGTCGGCACCGCGATGATCGCGGCCCACCCGGTGAGCTTCTTCATCACGGTGTTCAGCCGGGCGTCCTGCAACGACAGATTCGTCTCGAACACGGTGGTGACCATGTCGCGGAGCGATTCCGTCCATTCCGAGGCGCGCAGCACGTGGTCGTACAGGTCGGCGTAGAGCGGGTCGAGCTCGGGTGAGGTCTTGGCGTCGAGCCGGCGGTGCTGGATGGTGCTGACCACCTCGCGTACCGGCAACACCACCCGGCGCAGGTCCACCAGATCCTTGCGGACCCGGAAGGTCCGCCGCTGCAGGCCATGTGGCGGCCCGTCGTCGGAGAACAGTTCATCTTCCAGTGATTCGATGGCGTCATCGAGGGCCTGGACGGCATCGAAATGTCCGTCCACCACCACGTCGAGTAGGCCGTGCACCAGCGAGCCGACCCCGTGGGACTGCCCGCCGAGTTCGTCGAAGCGGCGGGACACCTCGCCGATATCGAAGGCGGGATCCTCACCGCCGATGGTCGGCAGCCGGACGGTGATGAGTCCGCGGGGCAGTACGAAGGCCGAGATGCGGTGCTTGACCAGCATGGAATCGCTGTCGCCGTCGGTATCGCGGACGTCCAGCGCGTACACCGTGAAGAACGTATGTGATTGGTAGACAGCGGCTTTGGTGCGTTCCTTCGGTGCGGTCGCGTCCTCGACGGCCCAGATGTTGAGGCGCAGCTCGTGCGCCAGTGCCAGCAGGGCGTCGTGGTCCGGGTCGTAGATATCGGCCCATACCAGTTGGTCCTCGGAGGCCAGGCAGTCCGAGATCGCATCGAAGGTGAACTCGTCGTCGCGCGGTTCGCCATTCCGCCACAACCGGCCTGTCACTTGCGTCACGCCCGCCATCATTCCTCGTCGGAGAGTTTCGGCACGCGGACTGCGGGGAATGCACGTAATTGCCGGGCGCGTCGATAAATGCGGCGCGTCCATCCTCCGAAGGAGTCGAGATGTCTGACAACAACACCCTCTGGATCATTGTGGCGGCGGTGGTGGCCTTGGTGGTCGTCGTCGGCCTGATCCTGCTGGCCCGCAACAAACGCACTCAGAGCAGGCGCGATGAGGCCCAGCGGTTGCGCACCGAACTCGAATCCGAGCGTGAGCAGGTGGCCAAGCGGCAGGCACTGGCCGACGAGACCGATGCCCGGGCGCGTGCGGCGGCGGCCGAAGCCGAGGCCAAGGCTGCCGAGGCGCGGCGGCTCAGTGAGCGGGCATCCTCTCATCAGGAGACGGCCGCGACCCATCTTGAGGATCTCGACGAGCGCAGCAAACACATCGACAAGCTCGACCCCGACGTGAAGAACCATCGGCGCGACGGTGACGACGCCCCCGATCGTCAGGTGATCACCGATCCGCCGCGGCGCGTCGAGAACCCCCGCTAGTGGAAACGCAGGCCGCATCTCGTTTGCGCTGCGAACGTGCATCGACATGGGACGGATTGATCCGCACCGCCGCCGGTGACCCCACCATGTACTCCATGGAATTCGTGGTCGAACGCGGTAAGGCCCGCTGCCCGCGTTGTGTCGCGGTGGCCGAGTACTCCTTCGTCGAGCTGGGGCCGAATCTTCTTCGCTACGAGGTGAATTGCGTCGGCTGCGGGGAGGCCTATCGCGAGAAACTGGGTCCGGTGGCCCCGGCGGCCGGGGTGCTCGCCACGGTCGACGATTGGCTGCCGGCCATTCCGGAGCCGAGCGTGCCACTGCGCGCGCGCATGGACGGTTGGGTCGGAACCGTCCGCAGCCGGGCCGCGACGCTGTCCGCCTCGACCACCTCGGCCTTGGCGTCGCTTCGGGCGCGCCGACAGACTGAAACCGTGGTGGAGCCCGTCGCCTAGGTGGATCGGTACGCTCGGCGGGTGTGAGGGACGCGCCGCTGGACGGTCTGCTGGAACGAGCGGGCGGTATCCGCGGACTGGTCTATTCGGCGCTGCCGGTCACCACCTACGCGGTGACCGCCGCGGCGCTCGGACGCATCCCCGCGGTCGTCGCGGCGCTGACGGTCGCCGCCCTGGCGCTGGCGTGGCAACTGGCGCACCGGGAATCGTTGCGGCCGGCACTGTGGGGATTCGCCGGCGTGGCGCTATGCGCCGGACTGGCCTTGGTCACCGGGCAGGCGAAGGACTTCTATCTCCCCGGTATCTGGATCGCCCTGCTGATGGCCATCCTGTTCACCGCATCCATCGTGATCCGGCGCCCCCTGGTCGGAGTCGTGTGGGCATGGGTGACCGGACGGGACGGCGCGTGGCGACGGATACCGCGGGTACGGCTGGCCTTCGACGTCGTCACCGCGGTGATGGCCGCCGTGTCGTGGTCACGCTTTCTGGTGCAGAACCACCTGTACGACAGTGACCGGGCCGAACTGCTGGCGGTGGCGCGGCTGGCCATGGGCTGGCCGCTGTTCCTGGTGACCACCACGCTGATGGTGCTGGCGGTCCGGTACGCCATCCGCACGTTGCCGCGACCCGCCGCGGGATAAAACTCACCGCGATTCCAGATCTTCCCGGTCGGGCACCCCGCGGTTCTAATACGCGGGTGAACAAGTCGCTGTCCGCCGACCCTTGCTGTTGCCGCTGAGGCCAAACGCCCCAGCGCATTTCTTCCAACAGCTCTCACAGCAAGAGAAAGTCGGCCAGCAGTGTCTGTCTTCGTTGATATCGTGCCCGACGAGCCGAAAGTCGATCCGTCGCGCTCGGCCGCACCCTCCCAGCGGTGGAAGGGCCTGCTCACCAAGGCGGGGTTGCCGCTGCTCTCGGTCCTGGTGTTCTTCGCCGTCTGGCAGACCGTCGCGACCCTGGGTATCTGGAACGAGACCTTCGTGCCGTACCCGAGCACGGTGTGGCGCGCCTTCATCGACGTCTCCACCACCCATGACGGCACCCGCGGCTACGCCGGCTACCTGCTCTACGAGCACCTCTACATGACGCTGCGCCGGGTCTTCGCCGGTGTCGTGATCGGTGTGGTGCTCGGTGTCCTGCTCGGCCTGTTGATGGGGTCGGTCGGCTGGCTGCGCAGCGTGCTGGAGCCATGGCTGACGTTCCTGCGGGCGCTGCCGCCGCTGGCCTACTTCTTCCTGCTGGTGATCTGGCTCGGCATCGATGAGGCCCCGAAGATCACCCTGCTGGCGCTGGCCGCGCTGCCGCCCGCCGCGGTGGCCACCACGGCGGCCGTCGTCGCCGCGCCCGTGGGTCTGCAGGAAGCGGCCCGGGCGCTGGGCGCCACCCGGATTCAGGTGATCCGCGATGTGGTGGTGCCCTCGGCGCTGCCGGAGACCTTCACCGGCATCCGGCTGGCGGTCGGCATGGCCTACTCCTCGGTGGTCGCCGCCGAACTGTTCAACGGCATCCCCGGTATCGGCGGATTGGTCAAGGACGCAAGCAATTACAACAACACGCCGGTTGTGCTGGTCGGCATCTTCGCCATCGGCTTTTCGGGCCTGATCATCGACGGTCTACTTCGCGCCGCCGAACGGCGCGCCGTCCCCTGGAGAGGAAAAATCTAGATGAAGTTCAAAGCCCTACTGGCAGTTGCCGCCAGCGCTCTCGCGCTGGCCGGTTGCGCGGTGGACAACTCCGGAAGCGACTCCGACAAGGAGACCATCCGCATCGGCTACCAGTCCTTCCCCAGCGGCGACCTGATCGTCAAGAACAACAAGTGGCTCGAAGAGGCACTGCCCGACTTCAACATCAAGTGGATCAAGTTCGACTCCGGCGCCGACGTGAACACCGCGTTCATCGCCAAGGAACTCGACTTCGGTGCGCTGGGTTCCAGCCCGGTGGCACGCGGCCTGTCCGCCCCGCTGAACATCCCCTACAAGGTGGCATTCGTCCTCGACGTCGCCGGCGACAACGAGGCGCTGGTGGTGCGCAACGCCGCGAACGTCAACACCATCCCCGAGCTGAAGGGCAAGCGGATCGCCACCCCGTTCGCGTCGACGGCCCACTACAGCCTGCTCGCGGCGCTCTCGCAGAACGGCTTGACGCCCAATGACGTTCAGCTGATCGACCTGCAGCCCCAGGCGATCCTGGCGGCGTGGGACCGCGGTGACATCGACGCCGCCTACACCTGGCTGCCCACCCTGGACGACCTGCGCAAGTCCGGCAAGGACCTGATCACCAGCCGCCAGCTGGCCAAGGACGGTAAGCCGACGCTGGACCTCGGCGCGGTGCGCACCGAGTTCGCCGACGCGCACCCCGAGGTCGTCGACATCTGGCGCCAGCAGGAAGCGCGGGCCCTCGACGTCATCAAAGATGACCCGGAAGCCGCCGCCAAGGCCATCGCCGCCGAGGTCGGTCTGACACCGGAAGACCTTGCCGGACAGCTCAAGCAGGGCGTCTACCTGACGCCGGCCGAGGTCGCCTCCCCCGAGTGGCTCGGGTCGGACGGCAAGCCCGGCAACATCGCGGCCAACCTGCAGAGCGCGTCGGAGTTCCTCGCCGAGCAGAAGCAGATCCCGGAGGCGGCACCGCTGAAGACGTTCCAGGACGCCATCTACACCAAGGGTCTTCCCGATGCCCTCAAGCAGTGACATCGCCACCCGCGGCGGTCTGCGGATCGCGAACGTCGCGCATCGCTACGGTGACGTCACCGCGCTGGGACCGGTCGATCTCGATGTCGAGCCGGGCGCGTTCCTGGTGCTGGTCGGCGCGTCGGGCTGCGGTAAGAGCACGCTGCTACGGCTGATCGCAGGCTTCGAGGAACCCACCGCGGGTGAGGTGCGCGTCGAAGGTGCCTCGCCCACACCAGGTGTCACCTCGGGCGTGGTGTTCCAGCAGCCGCGGCTGTTCCCCTGGCGCACCGTCGGCGGCAACGTCGACCTGGCTCTCAAATACGCGAAGGTGCCTCGCGAGCGGCGCGCCGAGCGACGCGATCAGCTCCTGGAGCGCGTCGGGCTGGAGGGCACCGGCAACCGCAAGATCTGGGAGATCAGCGGTGGGCAGCAGCAGCGCGTCGCGATCGCGCGGGCACTGGCGGCCGAGACCCCGCTGTTCCTGCTCGACGAACCGTTCGCCGCACTGGACGCGCTGACCCGCGAACGGCTGCAGGACGACGTGCGTCAGGTCAGCGCCGAGTCGGGGCGCACCACGGTGTTCGTCACCCACAGCGCCGACGAGGCCGCCTTCCTGGGATCGCGGATCGTGGTGCTGACCCGCCGGCCCGGCAAGGTCGCACTCGACCTGCCCTCGGAGCTGCCGCGTTCCGGGATCGAGGCCGACGAGCTGCGCAAGTCATCGGAGTTCCTGAAGCTGCGCAATGAGGTCAGCGACGCGGTGAAGGCGGCCGCCGCTTAACCCTCTGTCTCGGGGTAGATACCCGAGAATCCTCTGGCGCTCAACAACTCTGCGGTGGCTTGCCAGAGCCGTCGTCGGGCGGTGGGGTCATCGCCCGGTGCCACCGGAGTGACGCGGCGGGCGGATCGGCCCGAGTAATAGCCTCCTGACTCCAACCCGCCTTCGGTGGCGAGTTGCACGATGAGGCCGGCGCCGTGGTCGGGATCTCCGATGTTCAGCGCATGCAGGATGCGCTCCAGCGTTGCGGCGAACGGCAATTCGCGTCCGAGCCCGGTGGTGTTGTAGCCCGGGTTCAGACATGTCGCGCTGACCGCGGTGCCGGCGAGTCGGTCGGCCAGTTCGAGGCTGAACATGATGTCGAGCAGCTTGGTCTTGCCGTAGATCGGCGACGACTGGAGAGCGTTGAACGGGCGGATGTCGGTGAGGTCCTCCGGTATCTTCAGCAAGCCGTGGCGGCGCGAGGCCTCGGAGGCGACAGTGATGATGCGGGCCTGGTCGGCGCGCCGCAGTGCCGGCAGGACGGTGCCGGTGAACAGCCACGGCGCCAGATAGTTGACGGTGATCATCTCGGGGAGGCCACAATTCGTGGTCCGCTGGTTCATGGTGTGAACACCCGCGTTGTTGATCAAGGTGTCGAAGCGTTCGAAGCGTTCGACTATCTCGGTCCCGGCGTCCCTGGTGCCGGCGAGATCGGTGAAGTCTGCGTCGACGATGTCAACATCGGCAGCCGGCGCCGCCTGCCGGATCCTGGCCACGGTCAGGTCGGCACGTCGCCGGTTCCGGGCGGTGAGGACGAGGTGCATGCCGCGACGCGCAAGGTCTATGGCGGCCAGCTCGCCGATGCCGCTGGTGGCGCCCGTGATCACCACGACGGGCCGGCCGGCCGCTGCGGGATCCTGCGTCATCGGAGCCCAGGATGCCGCGGTTCTCGGTCTCTTCGCATCAATGGACCTCCGTCACGCTCAAGCCGGCGAGCCGCTCGTGCGGCGCATTCCGGCGAAACTGATTCTCAGACTCCATCCAATAGTAGACTGAGTCTATGTTTTACGCCGAGGCGCAGCGCCCGCTCGGTCTGCGGGCGCGCAAGAAGCTGCACACGTGGCGGGAAATTCGGGGTGCTGCCACCCGGTTACTCCGTGATCACGACTATGCCGACGTCAGCATTGACATGATCGCCGCCGAGGCCAATGTCTCCAGGGCAACCTTCTTCAACTACTTCGGCTCCAAGGATGCGGTCGTCTTCGACGCGGACCCCGAAGAGCTTGCGGCCTATCAGGCGCTCCTCGATGCCCGACCGGCCGACGAGCCTGTGTGGACCTCACTGCGCGAGGTTCTGATCGCGACCGTGGATTCGGTCGGCGAACAAATGGTCGTCCAGCGTGATCTGTTGCAGCGCAACAGGGTGCTCGCCGACAGTGGACGTTCCTTCGGGGACCAGTTTCGTCAGGCGCTGACCGCCTGGGCGACCCGGCGGGCCATGGACGCGGGCATGACGGAGTTTCAGGCCGCGCTCGTGGTCGCCACAGCCGACGCCGCCGCGACCACCGCCTACCGGTTCTGGGATCCCGCCCGCGGCGCTCAGGCGCTACGCGACCTCATCGCCAAAGCCTTCGACACCGTCGGCGCACACATCGCACCACCCGGCGAGGCGTGAGACCGGACGCGGCAGCATGGCCCCGAATGCAGAAAAGCACCCGTCACGCCAAGGCGTGCGGGTGCTTCTGTGTCGGACGGTCTAGACCGGCGGGTAGGCCGGGGGCGGGTAGACGCCGCGAAGACCCCAAGCCAGCCAGCTGAAGAAGAACTCGCCTTCATCGCTGATGTCGTAATCAGGATTCGGATCCATCAGTACCTCCCAGGCACGGCCGCTTTCTCAGGAGTTTAGACCTAACCGCACATGTCGGGACACCGTAACCGTCTTAATGCCTAGACTGGCCAACCAGTTGATTGGTAATCCCGGTTCACCCCGGTCTGCAGATAGTGAGTAGTCATGTCCACCGAGTCGGCACCCAACGGATCGTCCCGCCGCGACGAGTTGCTGGCGGTCGCCGCCAAGCTGTTCGCCGCCCGTGGGTACCACGGCACCCGGATGGACGATGTGGCCGACGCGGTCGGCCTCAACAAGGCCACTGTCTACCACTACTACGCCAGCAAGTCGCTGATCCTCTGGGACATCTACAAACGCACCGCCGACTTCACCGTCGACGCCCTGCACGATGATCCCACTGCCACCGCCCGGGAGACGATCTACCACTTCACCCGGCGGCTGCTCACCGGCATCGCCAACGATCTGGAGGCCGCCGCCGTCTACTTCCAGGAGGGCCCCTATATCTCGGAATGGTTCACCGAGGAGCAGGTCGCCTACATCCGCAAGGCCGAGTCCACCGTCTACGAGCATGTCCGCGATGTCATCGACCGCGGCATCGCCAGCGGCGAGTTCTACGACTGCGACTCGCATGTGCTGGCGCTCGGCTACATCGGCATGACGCTCGGCGCCTACCGCTGGCTGCGCCCGCACGGCCGCCGCACCGCCCAGGAGATCGCGGTGGAGTTCAGCACCGCGCTGCTGCGGGGGCTGATCCGCGACGAGACGATCCGCAACGAACAGCCCCTGGGCGGTGCCCAGAAATGACCGGCCTGTTCTCCCTCGACGGCAAGGTCGCCGTGGTCACCGGTGGCGGCCGCGGTATCGGCGTGATGATCGCCCGCGGCCTGCTGCAGGCGGGCGCGGCCAAGGTTTACCTGGCGGCCCGCAAGGAAGCCGAACTGGAATCGGTGGTCGCCGAGCTGTCACCGCTGGGCGCCGTCGAGGGGATCCCCGCCGACCTGGGCGCCGCCGAGGGCGTGCAGACCCTCGCCGACGCCGTGGCGGCCCGTGAGGACGCCGTCCACGTGCTGTTCAACAACGCCGGCGCGGCCTGGGGCGCGCCGTTCGGCGAGTTCCCGGAATCAGGCTTCGACAAGGTCTTCGACGTCAACGTCAAGGGCGTCTTCCTGCTGACCCGGGCGCTGGTGCCGCTGCTGGAGGCCGCCGCCACCGAGGAGGACCCGGCGCGGGTGATCAACACCGGCAGCATCGACGGGTTCTTCGTGCCGGAGATCGGCCGCGACAACTTCTCCTACAGCGCCAGCAAGGCCGCCGTGCACATGCTGACCCGGCACCTGTCCGGGGAGCTGGCGCCTAAGATCCTGGTCAACGCGATCGCGCCCGGGCTCTTCCCGTCGAAGATGACCAAGGTGCTGATGTCCGCCGGGGAAGAGGCCGTCGGCGCGGCGCTGCCGTTGAAGCGGGTGGGTCAGCCCGATGACATGGCCGGCATCGCCGTGTTCCTGGCCAGCCGGGCCAGCAGCTACATCACCGGGACCATCATTCCGGTGGACGGCGGGCTCAGCACCATCCGCTGAGGCGGGCAGTTTTCACCGCGATGTGTGAACCGCGTCGCAGGCGGGTAGTCCGGTGTACATGTGTTCACCGAAGACTGTCCCAAGGGGCGTGCCATGGTGCTGAATCTGCGTGGACTGACCCGATGGAGTGAAGCGCCCGCGCGCGACGTGGCCACCGCCACCACGCCGAAGATCAACATGATCCGTGGCCTGGCAGCGCGCATGACGACCCCGCTGCTGCCCGACGACTACCTCAAGATGCTCAACCCGCTGTGGACCGCCCGCGAACTGCGCGGCGAGGTGGTGGATGTGCGCAGGGAAACCGAGGACTCCGCCACGGTGATCATCAAGCCGGGGTGGGGATTCGCGGCCGACTATCAACCCGGCCAGTACGTCGGGATCGGTCTGCGGATCAACGGCCGGTGGCACTGGCGGTCCTACTCGCTGACCTCGGTCCCCAAGCGTGACAACAAGCTCATCTCGATCACAGTCAAGGCCACGCCGGAGGGTTTCCTGTCGACGCACCTGGTGAACGGCGTGGAATCCGGAACGATCGTTCGCCTGGCGGCGCCGAAGGGCGACTTCGCGATGCCCGACCCGCCACCGGCCAAAGCGCTGTTCGTCACCGCGGGCAGCGGAATCACGCCCGTGATGGCGATGTTGCGGTCGATCGCGGCGCGCGGCCAGTCCGCCGACATCGTGCACGTGCACTCCGCCCCGTCCGCGGGCGACGTGATCTTTCACGACGAGTTGCAGGAGTTGCACGACGGCCGGACGGATTATCGGCTGCACCTGCAGCTGACCGACGAGGCGGGACACCTCGATTTCGGCGACCTCGAACACATCGTCCCGGACTGGAAGGAACGGCCCACCTGGGCGTGCGGCCCGCCCGCGATGCTCGACACGATCGAAAAGGTGTGGACCGAGGCCGGCGTGCCCGAGGACCAACTGCACATGGAGCGCTTCGTCATCGCCCGAACCGACAAGGGCGGTGAGGGTGGCACCGTGACGTTCGCCCTGTCGGACAAGACCGTCGAAGTCGACGGTGCCACCTCGCTGCTGGAAGCCGGCGAGAAGGTGGGTATCCAGATGCCGTTCGGCTGCCGGATGGGTATCTGCCAAACCTGCGTGTTGCCTTTGGAATCCGGCCACGTCCGGGACTTCCGGTCCGGAACCGAGCACGGCGAGGGCGACCGCATTCAGACCTGTATCTCGGCAGTGTCCGGCAACTGCACCATCAACGTCTAGGAGGCTCAGCATGGCCATCACCGATATCAAGGAATACGCACACCTGACGCCCGAGGACGTCGCCGAACTCGAACGCGAGCTGGACGCGATCCGGACCGACATCGAGGAATCCCGTGGCGAACGCGACGCGCGCTACATCCGCAGGGCCATCCAGCTGCAGCGCGGACTGGCCGTGGGCGGGCGTATCGCACTGTTCAAGAGCCGCAACAAGTTCGCCTGGGTGGCAGGAACGGGCATGCTCGCCGCGGCCAAGATCATCGAGAACATGGAACTCGGGCACAACATCACCCACGGTCAGTGGGACTGGATGAACGATCCGGAGATCCACTCCACGGAATGGGAGTGGGACACCACGTCACCGACAGTGCACTGGAAGAAGTCGCACAACTACATCCACCACAAGTACACCAACGTCGTCGGCCTCGATGACGATATCGGTTACGGCATCATGCGTCTCACCCGCGATCAACGCTGGGAGAAGTGGATGATCGGCAACCCGGTCTACAACTTCCTGCTGGGCACCCTTTTCGAGTGGGGCGTCGCCCTGCACGGTGTCGAGACGACCAAGTGGCGCAAGGGTGAGAAGACCATGGGCGAGATGCGCAAGGACCTGCGCATCATCGGCAAGAAGGTCGGCAAGCAGGTCGGCAAGGACTACATCGTCTTCCCGGCCTTGGCCGGACGGAACTGGAAGCACACCCTGGGCGCCAACGCGGTGGCCAATCTCATTCGTAACTACTGGTCCTACATGGTCATCTTCTGCGGCCACTTCCCCGACGGCGCAGAGAAATTCACCAAGGAGGAGTTCGAGCAGGAAACCCATGCCGAGTGGTACCTGCGGCAGATGCTCGGCTCGGCCAACTTCCATGCCGGCCCGATCATGGCCTTCATGAGCGGCAACCTCTGCTACCAGATCGAGCACCACCTGTTCCCCGACCTGCCGAGCAACCGGTACGCCGAGATCGCCGAGCGCGTACAGGCGCTGTGTGAGAAGTACGATCTGCCGTACACGACGGGTCCCCTTCTGCGGCAATACAGTCAGTCATTCTGGACCATCGCGAAGCTGGCCCTGCCGAACCGGTTCCTCAAGGCGACCGCCGATGACGCGCCGGAGACCAACTCCGAACTCAAGTTCCGGATCCGCGGTGGTGTGCGCGACACCTTCGGCGTGGACCCGAGTACCGGTAAGCGGCGTGGGCTGCGCACCGCGATCCGCGAACTCAAGTCCGGGGAGATCGCCGCCGCCTAGCCATTGGCCAGGACGCCGAACCAGCCCCACGCCAGGAAAACGAACACCAGGAGAAAGACGGTGTCGCCGAACATGGCGGGCCACTCGCTGCGCCGGAACCGGGTGGTGGCCGCCCCGGCCATGAACAGCGCCAGCCCGCAGGCCGCCATCGGGGTGAGTACCGGCGCGATCCCGGTCGCCACGGGCAGCACCACGCCGGCCGCGCCGATCAGTTTGATCGCCGCGATCACGGTCAGGTGTCCGTCGCCGAAATCGTCGACCCAGCGCTGGCTGGCGGCCAGGGCCCGGTAGCGCTGCCGTGACATGAGCAGCAGGCTCGCACCGCCGGCGCCGTAGGCGAGCGCGGCGATGATCGTCACGGTCCACAGTGTTGCGTGCATGAAAATCCTCATCTCGTGGTTACGTCGGTACGCGCCGACTCGTCATCTCTGTGACGGATCCACGCGACGAGAGGTAACCGATGACGGCCGAGACACAACTGGCGCAGCACTTCCAGGCGCAGCGCCCGCGGCTGCTCGCGGTCGCCCACCGCGTGCTGGGGTCGCGATCGGAGGCCGAGGACGCCGTGCAGGAGGCATGGCTGCGGCTGTCCCGTCAGGACGCGAGGGCGATCGACAACATCGCGGGCTGGCTGACGACCGTCGTCGGCCGCATCTGTGTCGACATGCTGCGGGCGCGCAGCAGCCGTCCCGAAGTGCCCATCTCCGAGCTCGTCGTGACCGAGGATGCCGACACCCCGGAGGACGCCGCGGTGCTCGCGGACTCGGTCGGGTTGGCGATGCTGGTGGTGCTGGGATCGCTGCGCCCCGATGAACGCCTCGCGTTCGTACTGCACGACATGTTCGCCGTGCCGTTCGCCGAGATCGGGCAGATCCTCGACAAGTCGGCCGATGCGGCCAAGATGGCGGCTAGCCGGGCCCGCCGCAAGGTGCAGGACGTGCCGGCGCCCACCGGGGAGCATCGCCGGAAAGAGGAACAGCGCGCCGTCGTCGACGCGTTCCTGGCCGCCGCCCGCGACGGTGACTTCGAGGCGTTGCTGCGCGTGCTCGATCCCGAGGTGCACTGGCAGCGTCACACCGTCGCCGGCGTGATCAGCGGGACCGGGGCCGCGGCCGTCATCGATGCGGTGCGGCGCGGCCAGGGCTCCCAGGTCCTGGCGCGGCGGGTGTCGGTCAACGGCGAACCCGGCATCCTGGCGTGGGGCCGGTCCGGGCGGCCGCTGAGCGTGATGGCCTGCACGGTCGACGGCGGCCGCCTGGTCGGGATCGTGTCGATCATCGACCCCGCCCGACTGGCCCAGATGTCGCTGCCCGCTCCGGAACCCGAGGACTAATCTGGCGGCATGAAGTCGACCATCTTGTCCCGCCGTGACCTGGACTTCCTGCTGTACGAATGGCTGCGGGTGGAGGAGTTGACGGAGCGGCCGCGCTTCGCCGAGCACTCCCGGGAAACCTTCGACGGTGTGCTGGATCTGTGCGAGCAGTTGGCGGAACGCTATTTCGCCCCGCACAACAAACTCAGCGACGCCCACGAACCCCAGTTCGACGGCACCACGGTCACCGTCATCCCCGAGGTGAAGGCGGCCATCGAGGCCTTCGCCAAGGCCGACCTGATGGGTATGAGCTTCGACGCCGAGCTCGGTGGGGCCCAACTGCCGGCGACCGTCGCGCAGGCGGGCTTCGCATGGATCTCGGCGGCCAACACCAGCACCTCCGGGTACCTGATGCTGACCATCGCCAACGCCAACCTGATCGCCAAGTTCGGCAGTCCCGAACAGATCGAGACCTTCGTCGAGCCGATGCTGGCGGGCCGGTACACCGGGACCATGGCGCTCTCGGAAACCCAGGCCGGCTCCTCACTGGCCGATATCACCACCCGCGCCGAACCCCAGGACGACGGCAGCTACCGGCTGTCCGGCACCAAAATGTGGATTTCCGGTGCCGAGCACGAGCTTTCGGAGAACATCATCAACCTGGTGCTGGCCAAGATCCCGGGCGGGCCGGCGGGCACCAAGGGCATCTCGCTGTTCATCGTGCCGAAGTTCCTGCCCGACGGCACCCGCAACGGTGTCGCGATCTCCGGGCTCAATCACAAGATGGGCCAACGCGGTATCACCAACACCGTGCTCAACTTCGACGGTGCGGTCGGCCATCTGGTCGGGGAGCCGCACCGCGGTCTGGCCTACATGTTTCACATGATGAACGAGGCCCGGCTCGGCGTCGGGATGGGTGCCGTCTCGCTCGGCTACACCGGTTACCTCAAATCCCTGGAGTACGCCCGGGAACGGCCGCAGGGCAGGCTGATCAAGGATCCGGCCAGCCCGCAGGTCCCGATCATCGAGCATGCCGATGTCAAGCGGATGTTGTTGGCGCAGAAGGCTTATGTCGAGGGTGCACTCGGCCTGGCGCTGTACTGCGCGCGGCTGGCCGACGAAGAGAACACCGTGCTGCTGGACATCCTGACGCCGATCGCCAAGAGCTGGCCGTCGCAGTGGTGCCTGGAGGCCAACAGCCTGGCAATCCAGGTGCTCGGCGGCTACGGCTACACCCGCGAGTACGACGTCGAGCAGCACTACCGGGACAACCGGCTCAACCCGATCCACGAGGGCACCCACGGGATCCAGAGCCTGGACCTGTTGGGCCGCAAGGTGACCCAGAACGACGGTGCCAGCCTGGCGGCGCTGTCCGAGCGGATCTCCTCGACCATCGCCGCGGCCGGCGACGATCCGCTGGCCGCGCAACTGGACGCCTCCTGGCAACGTCTGGTGACGGTGACCGCAGGCATGTTCGCCTCGGGCGACATCCAGGCCGCGATGGCCAACAGTGCGATCTACCTGGAGGCCTTCGGGCATATCGTCATCGCCTGGATCTGGCTGGAGCAGTACCTGGCCGCCGGCGGACAGGACGGCGACTTCTACCAGGGCAAGCGCCAGGCGGCCCGGTTCTTCTTCCGCTACGAACTGCCCAAGACCGCGGCTCAGCTGGATTTGCTGGAAAATCTGGACCGCACCACGCTGGAGATGCAGGACAACTGGTTCTGAGATCGCCCCGTTCTTCCCTGCGGTAACTGCGTGGCATGTAATCTTTCTGACGTCACCGTCAACACAGCGGCAGTGGCCGGGGGATTTCGACAATCAGGGGAGTGTCCATGGCGTTCAAACGCGCCCGATTCCGTCCAGCGGCCGCGCTGGCGCTCGCGGCCGTCGTGCTCGCGGCATGCAGCGGCGGGAACGAGTCCGTGAACGCCGACGACGCCGCCGGCAGCTGGCCGTCGGGCGCCGTCGACATGTATGTCGGCTACGCCGTCGGCGGATCCAGTGATCTGATCAGCCGGGCGGTCGCCGACGGCCTCGCCGGTGACGGCGCGGCTCCGTTCCGGATCGTCAACCGGGAGGGCGGTAACGGCGCCATCGCCGCCGCGGAGGTCGCCGCTGCCCCGGCCGACGGGTCCGTGATCTCCATCCAGAATGCGTCGCTGTACGCCATCACCCCGCTCGCGGTGGCACCCGATGAGGCCGCCGACATCGAGAACTTCGACGTGGTCTACGGGATCTCCCGGGACCATTACGTCGTGGTGGCCAACCCCGCCAGTGGATTCCGCTCGATTCAGGACATTCCGCGCGTGAACCAGGCCATCAAATACGGCACCACGGGTGTCGGCACCGGCGCCCAACTGTCGGCCGTGCTGCTGTTCAAGAACGCCGAGGTGCCGGCGGAGCCGGTGCCGTTCGACAGCGGAGCGCCGGCGTTGGCCGCGGTGGTCGCCGGTGAGGTCGACATCGCCGTCATCCACGTCGGCGAGGCGATCGAGAACATCCGGTCCGGGAAGCTGGTGCCGCTGGCCGTGTTCGGCCCGGACCGCAACAGCTACCTGCCCGATGTGCCCACCGCCCAAGAACAAGGTGTGGACGCCGAGGTGACGCAGTACCGGTTCATGACGGTGCCCAAGGGAACGCCGAAGTTCGTCCGGAATGCGCTGGTCGACGGTCTCAAGGCGACATTCGACACCGAGGCCTACCGGAAGTTCAACGAAGAGAACAGCTTCACCCCGATGGAGATCCCCGGCGACGAGGTGCTCGCGCAGCTCAACGAGGACAAGCAGCGCTACGCCGAATTGGTCCAGCAGAACGGCATCGATCTGCACGACCTCGGGCGGAAACCGGCTCCGTGAGGTAGCACCGTCGATTCACTATCGGCATGAAGCGATACCAATTATGCCTTGGACAGGTATCGCAGAGCTTTCTAAGTTTAGGTGATGGCCGCCACACCTGTGTCGGACTGAGACCTGAACAACAGGAGGTGCCCGATGGCGATCGAAGCCGCCCGCCTACGCCCCCGAGCCGTGCTGGCCGCCGCAGCCGCCACTGGACTGCTGCTCACCGCCTGCGGCGGAGTGCAGACCAGTACCGGAAGTGGATCCGGTGACGGCTGGCCGTCCGGCACCGTCGAGATGTACGTCGGCGCCTCCGCCGGTGGTTCCAGCGACCTCATCAGCCGGGCGGTGTCGAAGGGTCTCAGCGATGACCTGGGCGCGTCGTTCCCGGTCATTAACCGCGAAGGCGCCAACGGTGCGCTGGCCGCGGCAGAGGTGGCGAACGCACCCGCGGATGGCTCGAAGATCGCCATCCAGAATGCGTCGCTGTACACCATCACCCCGCTCGCGGTGAGTCCCGACGAAGTCACCAACATCGACGACTTCGACGTCGTCTACGGGATCTCCCGCGACGACTACGTCCTGGTCACCAGCCCCGCCAGCGGATTCAAGACGATCCAGGACATGCAGAACGCCAACCGCACGGTCCGGTACGGCACCACCGGCGTGGGCACCGGCGCCCAGCTGTCGGCCGCGCTGCTGTTCAAGAGCAGCAATGTGCCGTCGGCGGCCGTCCCGTTCGACGGTGGAGCGCCGGCGCTGGCCGCGGTGCTGGGCAACCAGGTCGAGGTCGCCTCCATCCAGGTGGGCGAGGCGATCGAGAACATCCAGTCCGGGAAACTGGTGCCGCTGGCGGTGTTCGGCCCCGACCGGATCAGTTACCTCCCCGAGGTGCCGACCGCGAAGGAACAGGGCCTGGACGTCGAGGTGACGCAGTACCGGTTCATGACGGTCCCCAAGGGCACCCCGCAGGAGGCCAAGGACAAGCTCGTGGAGGGTCTGAAGGCGACGTTCGCCACCGAGGACTATAAGAAGTTCAACGAGCAGAACAGTCTCACGCCGATGGAGCTGCCCGGTGAAGACGTGCTGACCCAGCTCAACGAGGACAAGCAGCGCTACGCCGAGTTGGTCCAGCAGTACGACATCAATCTGCGGGATGCGGGCTGATGACCGCCGTGGGTGAGCCGCAGACGCCGCACACACCGCACGCACACGACCTCCTCGCCGAGATCGAGGCCGAGGTTGCGCACGAGCTGCAGGAAGAACGGCCGCCCGCGGGTGGACCCGGCTACCAGATCGCGGGTGCACTGACCGGTCTGGTGGTCGGCGTCGCCGGGGCCGTACTGGCGTACGGCTACGGGCTGGGGTCGCTGCGCGAGCCCGGCCCCGGGCTGTGGCCGTTCGTGGTCAGCGTGCTCATCGCGGGACTGTCGGTGCTGTTGCTGGTGGTCGGGCGCCGCCTCGATGATGCCGAGAAGTTCACCCGCAGCAGTCTTCTGGTGGCCATCGGCGCCGTCACCTTCGCCGCCTTCGGTCTGCTGATGCCGTTGACGGGCTTCGAGATCCCCGCGGTGGTGCTGTGTGTGATCTGGCTGCGTTTCCTGGGCGGTGAAAGCTGGCGCAGCACCGCGGTGATCAGCGTTGCCACCACGGCGGTGTTCTATGTCCTGTTCATCTACGGGCTGCGGATTCCGCTCCCGCACCTGATTTCCTTCTGAGCGAAGCCGAAAAGCCATGGACTTCAACGCATTCCTCGACGGTTTCGCCCTGGTGGCCGAACCGCAGAACCTGCTGTACTGCCTGATGGGCGTGCTCATCGGCATGATCATCGGTGTGCTGCCCGGCCTCGGCCCCGCCGCCACCATCGCGATCCTGCTGCCGATCACCTACACCATCGACCCGGTGGCTGCGATCATCATGCTGGCCGGCATCTACTACGGCGCCCAATACGGCGGCACCATCACCTCGGTGCTGCTGCGGCTCCCCGGCGAAGCGTCCTCGGTGGTCACCGTGTTCGACGGATTCGCGCTCGCCAAACAGGGCAAGGCCGGCACCGCGTTGGGTATCGCGGCCATCGGATCCTTTGTCGGCGCGACGATCTCGATCATCGGGCTGACGCTGCTGGCCCCCGTGGTGGCCGAGATCGCCCTCGACTTCGGCCCGCCCGAGTACGCGGCTCTGGCGCTGCTCGGCGTGCTCCTGGTTGCCACCATCGGCAGCGGCAACAAGCTCAAGGCGCTGATCGCCGGGGCGGTGGGCCTGCTGCTCGCGACGGTGGGCCGCGACAGTTTCAGCGGTGCCTCCCGCTTCACCTTCGACAGCCTGCAACTGGCCGACGGTATCGATTTCGTGGTCGTCGCGATGGGCCTGTTCGGCGTCGGGGAGATCCTCTACAACCTGGAGCAGCGCCACGGTAAGACACACGTGCCGGCCAAGGTCGGCAATGTGTGGCCGTCGCGCAAGGATCTGCGGCAGTCCTCGGGCGCGATCGGACGCGGTTCGATCATCGGTTTCGTCCTGGGTGTGCTGCCCGGCGGCGGTGCCACACTGTCGTCGATCGTGGCCTACGCCACCGAGAAACGGCGCTCCAAGACCCCCGAGCGGTTCGGCCGCGGGGCCATCGAGGGCGTCGCCGCACCGGAAACCGCCAACAACGCGGCTGCCACCTCGTCCTTCATCCCGCTGCTCACCATCGGCCTGCCCGCCAACGCGTCGATGGCGATGCTGTTCGGCGCGCTGCTGATCCTGGGCATCTCGCCGGGACCGCAACTCGTCGACGAGCATCCCGACGTGTTCTGGGGTGTCATCAACTCGATGTACATCGGCAACATCCTGCTGCTGATCCTGTCGATTCCGTTGGTGGGCCTGTTCGTCCGGATCCTGCGGGTGCGCCCGGCGATCCTGGCGCCAATTACTGCGCTCATCACCATCCTGGGTGTCTACACGATCAACAACTCGACCTTCGACATCTTCGTGATGCTGGCCTTCGGCATCGTCGGCTACCTGATGAAGAAGGCCGGTTTCGATCCCGGCCCCATGGTGCTGGCGTTCGTGCTAGGCACCATCATCGAGGCCAGTACCCGGCGCTCCCTGCTGATCTTCGATGGCGACCCGACCGGATTCATCACCCGGCCGATCTCGGGTGGCATCCTGGCGGTCTTCCTGCTGCTGGTGCTGCTCCCGGTGATCCAGTACGTGCGCCACCGGCGTGCCGCGGCCTCTGCGCCCGCCAAGGCCGATGACGCCGAAACCGTTGCGCGCTAGTCGGTTGTCGGTGGTGGTGGTTCGTACGGTGTGTACCACCACCATTGCGCGCGTTCCCCGAGTGGACCGCGGCACGGCGGCACGTCGGGCGGGGCCTTGGTGGGTGGTCGGGCCAGTGATCGGTTGGTGAGGGGTTCGCCCTCGCTGTCGGTGACTCGTAGTGTCTCGGCGGGCCCGGTGATCGTGATGCCGCCTTTGTGGTGCATGCGGTGGTGGAACGGGCACAGCAGGACCAGGTTGGACAGCTCGGTGGGCCCGCCGTTTTCCCAGTGCACCAGGTGATGGGCGTGCAGGCCGCGGGTGGCGCCGCAGCCCGGGACGACGCAGGTGTGGTCGCGGTGTTCCAGGGCGCGGCGCAGCCGGCGGCTGATCGTGCGGGTGGCCCGGCCCACCCCGATGGGTCGGCCGTGGCGTTCGAACCACACCTCACACGTCGCATCACAGAGCAGATATCGCCGATCGTCTGCTGTCAGCGCAGGACCCAGATGCAGTGACGCCACAGGCTTCTCGACATCGANACCACACCTCACACGTCGCATCACAGAGCAGATATCGCCGATCGTCTGCTGTCAGCGCAGGACCCAGATGCAGTGACGCCACAGGCTTCTCGACATCGAGATGCATCACCACGGTGGTGTGCTGGCCGTGCGGGCGCCGCTGCGCTTCGCTGTCCCAGCCGGCCTCGACCAGGCTCATGAACGCATCGACCCCGTCCGGGAACGGCGGCGCCTGCTCAGACACCTGGCTCTCGGCCCCGTACTGGCGTTTACTGCCGTCCTCGGGATCGATGGAGTCCTGGGCGTCGTGGTCGCGTTTCCAGTCCGCGACCAACGCATCGCGATGGGACTGCAGGCCGGCCTCGAACTTCGCGGCTTCCAGCTTGGGGAGCCGGATCCGGTAGGTGGTGTAATCGTCCTGCTCGGTGCGGCTGAAGGAGCGTTTGGGTTCGGGCTTAACCTCGGGTTCGGGGCGGGGTTCCTGTTTGACCGCGGTACGCAACTGGGCGACGGTGGCGTACTGCACCAGTTCGGCGTAGTGCTCATCGCAGCCCTGGCCCCCGTGTTCGGCGATGACCCCGAGCTGATCCAGCGACACCCGGCCTTCCTGCAAGCCCGCGACGCAGCGTTCAAGTTCGTCGATGCGGTGGGCGATGGCGACCATGGTGTCGGCGTTACGGGGTGAGACGCCGGTCTTCCAGGCCACCAACGCTTCCAGGGAACGGCACCCCGTGGCACCCCACAGCGCGTTGCCGTCACTGGCGCCTCTGCCGTCGATCTCGGCGATGATCTCCACCAACCGTCCATCGAGGGCATTACGCTGCCCGATCAGCTCACCCATCTCCTCGAACAACACCTCGATACGCCGCACCGGAGGCACGTGCTCGGCGTAAGCGGTTGTGGGAGGCGGCATACCACGATTATCGCAGAGAGGTCCGACACGTTCTGAGCCTCCGAAACCGTTGTGCGCTAATGCCTGCCGGCATCGAGCCGGCGCCGGGTGTTGCCCAGATGCAGACGCATCGCGGCCCGGGCCAGCTCGGGGTCCCCATCGACGACCGCCGTGGCGATCGCGTCGTGTTCGCGGCGAATCCGCTCGGCATGCCCGGCGTCGGTGATCGAGTGGGTGTCGCCGAGGCGGGTGCGGGGCAGCATGATCATCATCGGGCCGAGTGAGTCGATCAGGTCGAGATAGAAGCGGTTGTTGCTGGCTGCCGCGACGGCGCGGTGAAAACGGAAGTCGGCCTCGACGGCGTCTTCCGGCGCGGCCTCGGTGAACTCCGTGAGCGCGGTGCGGACGGTGCGTGCGCCCGTCGCATCCATCCGGCCGGCGGCCAGGGCGGCTGCCTCGCATTCGATACCGAGCCGGAAGTCGATCATGTCCAGCACGTCATGGTGGGACCGGATGGCTGCCGATTCGACCGTGAACGACGTGGGTTCGGGCACGGCGAGCACGAATGAGCCGCGGCCCTGGAAGGTTTCGACGAGACCTTCGGCTCGCAACCGGGTGACGGCTTCGCGCACCACGGTGCGGGACACCCCGAACTCGTCGACCAGTTCGGTTTCCGAGGGCAGCTTGTGCCCGGGCGGGAGGTCGCCGGCGAAGATCTTGTCTTTCAGGCCGGCGACCACCCGTTGGGCCAACGAGGTCGTCATCGCAACATCATGACTGACCGAAGGTCGCGCTCTCCTTGGTGAGGGCCCGCATCTGGTCGCTGAGTGTGAAACCGAGCCCGGCGCGCTCCGGCAACCACATCCGGCCGTCGCGGATCTCGATGCGCTCATCGAACAGGGGGTTGAGCCATTCGAAATGCTCGACCCACGGCTCGGTCGGGTACGCGGCGGCCAGGTGCAGGTGGATCTCCATGGCGTAGTGCGGGGCCAGCGCCAGCCCGGCGTGCGCGGCGAGCGTGGCGAAGCGCAGGAACGGGGTGATGCCGCCGATCCGCGGTGCGTCGGGTTGCACGATGCCGCGGTATCCGGCGTCGATCAGCGCCATGTGCTCGGGGACGGAGGTGAGCATCTCGCCGGTGGCGATCGGGGTGTCAAAGACGCGCGACAGGTCGGCGTGGCCCACCGCGTCCCAGGCATCGAGGGGTTCCTCGATCCAGATCAGGTCGTGTTGTTCGAGCTCGCGGCACATCCGGCGGGCACGCGCCCGGTCCCACTGCTGGTTGGCGTCGACCATCATCGGGGTGTCACCGAGATGTTCGCGGATTTCCGCGACCCGATCCAGATCGATCTTCCAATCCGGTTGGCCCACTTTGATCTTGATACCGCCGATGCCGGATTCCAGTGAGGCGGTGGCCTTCTCCTTGATCTCACTGACAGAGGCCTGTAGGAACCCTCCGGAGGTGTTGTACACCCGGCAGGAGTCACGGTGCGCGCCGAGGAGTTTGGCCAGCGGCAGTGCGGCGCGGCGTGCCTTGAGATCCCACAGTGCGACGTCCAGAGCCGCGATGGCCTGGGTGGCGACGCCCGAGCGTCCCACCGATGCGCCCGCCCACAGCAGCGTTTGGTAGATGCGCTCGATATCGGAGGGGTCCTGGCCGATCGCAACATCGGCGATCTCGGAGAGGTGGGTGTACTGCGACGGTCCGCCGGCCCGCTTGGAGTAACTGAACCCCATTCCCTCGAAGCCCTGCTCCGTGCTGACCTCGGCGAACAGCAACACCGTCTCGGTGAGAGGTTTCTGGCGGCCGGTGAGGACCTTGGCGTCACTGACCGGGTTGGGCAGCGGCAGCACGACGTGGGACAGGCGGATCTGGCGGATGGCATCAGTCATGTGATGAGTGTACAACTCATCATACAAGTTGAAAAGGGCCTGGTGGTCGGACGAAGATGTGTGTTGTGCGTCTCGATTGCGTGCGCGCAGTCCCTTCGCGGGCGACTCAACAGAGGAGTGCGCGTGGGCGCACGCCCGCGGGCGGAGGAGAAGCTGATGACCATGGTCGAGGAACGGCTGCTGGCGCCCGGTGATACCTGCTGGCGGACGGCCGAGGCCGATCGCTATGCGCCCATCATCGACGGGGCCGACTACCTGCGGCACGTGAAGTCCGCGATGCTGGGTGCCGAGAACCGGATCCTGCTGGTGGGGTGGGACTTCGATTCCCGTGTGACGTTCGAGCCGGAAGGCGCGACAATGCCCGGCCCGAACCAGCTGGGCCCATTCCTGTTCTGGCTGCTGTGGCGACGGCCGCACCTGAAGGTCTACGTGCTGAAGTCGAATCTCCGTCTGCTCGCCGCCTTCGAACGGTATTGGTACAGCATCGTCCCGGTGCAGTGGCTCAACCGGATCACGTCGGCGCGCATGCATCTGGCCGTCGACGGCGCACATCCGCTCGGTGCGGTGCATCACCAGAAGGTCGTGGTGATCGATGACGCGGTGGCGTTCTGCGGCGGAATCGACCTGACCCTCGGGCGGTGGGACACCCGCGCGCACACCCCCAACGATCCCGGCAGGCACGCCGGCGGCGAGCCGTATGGCCCGCGTCATGAAGTGGCCACGGTGGTCGACGGGGAAGCCGCACGTTCGCTGGCCGAGCTGGCCCGGGACCGGTGGCACTTGGCGACCGGCGAGACGCTGGCACCCGTCGGGCCCGGCGCGGCGGCCTGGCCGAAGCATTGCGAACCGGCGCTCCGCCATGTCGAGGTGGGGATCGCGCGCACGTTGCCGCCGCTGCCCGAGCGCGACGAGGTCCGTGAGGTGGAGGCGCTGAACCTCGCCGCCATCGCCGCCGCTCGCGACTTCATCTATCTGGAGAACCAGTACCTGGCCTCCCGGGTCATCTGTGCGGCGCTCGCCGAGCGGCTGCGTGAGCCGGACGGGCCCGAAGTGGTGATCGTGCTGCCGCGCACCTCGGAGAGCCCGTTGGAAACCGCCTCGATGGACAGCGCCCGCGAACGGATGCTCCGGTTGCTGTGGGCGGCCGACGAGCACGGCCGCCTCGGCGTCTACTGGCCGGCGGTGCCCGGCGGCCAGTCGTTGTACATACATTCCAAGGTCATGGTCGTCGACGACCGGTTCCTGCGTATCGGGTCCTCCAACCTGAACAACCGATCGCTGGGCTTCGACAGCGAATGCGATCTGGCGCTGGATGATCCGGATGGCCGCGATGATGTGCGCGCACTCATCGTCTCCGTGCGGGACGGTCTGCTGGCCGAGCATCTGGGGGTATCCGTCGACGAACTGCGCGCGAAAATCGCGGAGCGGGACTCGATCCTGCGTGCCGTGGACGGGCTGCGCGGCGCGGGCCGCTCGTTGCGCAAGTTCACCACGCTCATGGTGTCCGCCGATGCCGGACCGTTCGCCGAGAACGACCTGATGGATCCCGTCAGGGTGCCGGCCTCGCTCGCGGTGAGCGTGTGCTCGGTGGTGGTGGCGGTGGTCACCTGGCCGTTGATGAAGGGCGCGCCCGGGGTGTGGTCGGTGGTGCGGTGCGCCGGCGAGCGGATCGGTCTGCCCATCTGATCGCCGGGTGCGCGATCAGAACTCGATGATCTGCCGTACCGCGCGCCCGTCGGCGAGTTCGTCCATGCCGCTGTTGATCTCGTCGAGGGTCAGCGTCGCCGACACCAGCTTCTCCACCGGAAGCTTCCCGGCCCGCCACAGCTCGACGAACCGCGGGATGTCCCGGGCGGGCACCGCCGAGCCGAGATAGCTGCCGATCAGCGTGCGGCCCTCGGCCACCAAACTCAACGGAGACAACGATATCCGCGCATCCGGGGCGGGCAGGCCGACGGTGATGGTGCGCCCGCCGGGCGCGGTCAGTGCGATCGCGCCTTCCAGTGCGGCGGCGTGCCCGACGGCCTCGATCACCACTTCGGCCTTCTCGGTGACCTCTTCGGGGGTGTAGGTGGCGTGCGCGCCCAGCTCCCGCGCCAGCGCCAACTTGTCGGGCAGCCGGTCCACCGCGATGACCCGAACATCTTCGTGCGCAAGCGCGGTCAGCATGGCGGCCATCCCGACTCCGCCCATGCCGACGATGGCGACCGTCTGTCCGGCACGGGGCTGCCCGGCGTTGAGCACCGCGCCGCCACCGGTGAGCACCGCGCACCCAAGCAGCGAGGCCACCACCGCGGGCACGTCGGCGTCCACGGGCACCACCGAACGGCGGTCCACCACGGCGTGGGTGGCGAACCCGGACACCCCGAGGTGGTGCAGCACACCGTCGCTCAGCCGCACCGAACCGCTGAGCAGCGTGCCCGCACCGTTGGCGGCGCTCCCGGGGATGCAGGGCGCCAGCCCGTCGGTGGCGCACGCCGAACACTGCCCGCAGCGCGGCAGGAACGTCATCACCACCCGCTGCCCGGGTGTCAGATCCGAGGCCCCGCCGACCTTCTCGACGATCCCGGCGGCCTCGTGGCCCAGCAGCATCGGCACCGGGCGCACCCGGTTGCCGTCGACCACGGACAGATCGGAGTGGCACAACCCGGCCGCCTCGATCCGCACCAGCAGCTCACCGTCGCCGGGATCGTCGAGCTCCAGCTCGGTCACCGACAACGGCCTGGAGGCCGCATACGGTCGGGACGCTCCGATCGTTTCCAGTACCGCACCACGGATCTTCATGGTTCCAGCCTGACATGCTTGCGCCCATGGAGTACTCAAGTGCGGACTTCCCGCTGCACTGGCCGGTGCAGACGCGCTGGACCGACAACGACATGTTCGGTCATCTCAACAACGCGATCTACTACCAGCTGTTCGACACCGCCATCAATGCGTGGATCGGCACGCGGGCACAGGTGGACCCGGTGACCGCACCCTGGCTGGGCGTGGTGGCCGAGTCGAGCTGCCGGTACTTCGCGGAGCTGAAGTTCCCCTCCGATCTGGTGGTCGGGCTCGCGGTGACCCGGCTGGGTACCAGCAGCGTCACCTACCGCACCGGGCTGTGGGCGGACGGCGGTCCCGTCGCCGCCGTCGGCTCCTGGGTGCACGTCTACGTCGACCGGGAAACGCGACGCCCGGTGCCCATTCCGGCCGCGATACGCAGCCTGCTGGGCACGGTGGTCCACCAGGCGACGCCCTGACCGCGTCTTGTTTCCGTCAGCCTCGACCGGGTAGCCGTCTGAGACCGAAACACGGAGGCTTCCCATGCGTGCAATGGTCTATCGAGGTCCGTACAAGGTCCGAGTCGAACAGAAGGACGTGCCGCTGATCGAGCACCCCAACGATGCGATCGTTCGGGTCACGATGGCGGCAATCTGCGGCTCCGACCTGCATCTCTATCACGGCATGATGCCCGACACGCGGGTCGGCATGACATTCGGTCACGAGTTCATCGGGGTGGTCGAACAGGTCGGCCCGTCGGTCCGGAACCTTCGGCGCGGTGACCGCGTGATGGTGCCGTTCAATGTCTACTGCGGGTCCTGTTACTTCTGTGCGCGGGGCCTGTACTCCAACTGCCACAACGTCAATCCGAACGCGACTGCGGTCGGCGGTATCTATGGGTACTCGCACACCTGTGGTGGCTACGACGGCGGACAGGCGGAATTCGTCCGAGTGCCCTTCGCCGACGTGGGCCCCGGCCTCATCCCCGACTGGATGGACGACGAGGACGCTCTGCTGTGCACCGATGCCTTGGCGACGGGGTATTTCGGCGCGCAACTGGCCGACATCGTCGAAGGCGATACCGTCGCGGTTTTCGGTGCAGGCCCCATCGGTCTCTACGCAGCGAAATCGGCGTGGCTGATGGGTGCCGGCCGCGTCATCGTGATCGACCACCTGGAGAACCGGCTGGAGAAGGCGCGCACCTTCGCGCACGCGGAGACACGCAACTTCGCCGAGTACGACGACATCGTGGTGGAGATGAAAAAAGCCACCGGCTGGCTGGGGGCGGATTCGGTGATCGACTGTGTCGGCGCCGAGGCTGACGGGAACTTCATCCAGCACGTCACCGCGGCCAAACTGAAACTGCAGGGCGGCTCCCCGGTGGCCTTGAACTGGGCCATCGATTCGGTCCGCAAGGGTGGCACGGTGTCGGTGATGGGCGCCTATGGCCCGATGTTCAGTGCGGTGAAGTTCGGCGATGCGATGAACAAGGGCCTGACGCTGCGGATGAATCAATGCCCGGTGAAGCGGCAGTGGCCGCGGCTGTTCTCGCATATCCAGAACGGTTATTTGAAGCCGAATGACATTGTGACGCACAGAATTCCACTGGAACACATCGCCGAGGGCTATCACATCTTCTCGGCAAAACTCGATGACTGCATAAAGCCGGTCATCCTTCCCCAGGCCAGCTGACAGGAGCGCGCCATGGTGTACACAGCAGACCACCCTCCGGTTCCCGACAGTGACGACCTGCGAGCCCGGATTCCCGGCTGGGGTGCCGACCTGGACCCCGCCGATCGTCCAGCCGTCCCGCGGATGAGGTTCGACCCGGCCGCAACCGGAGCCCACTGGGATCTACCCGAGCAGCAACCCGAGAAGCGCCCGCGTGAGCGTTCCATCGAACATGCAAGGCTCACACCGGTTTTCGGAACATCGGCCCCGCTTCGCGGTGTGTCGGGAGTGGTCAGAAGGTTCGCATACCACCGCTACAGCGAAGGTCGTGCGGCCCACTGGCTGTTGCTGATCGGCGCGGACCGTCTGGACGCCATCGAAAGCCACCTGGCCTCGTTGGTCACCCTGCATCCGGACAACCCGATCACCGAGACGGGAATCAGGAGTGAGTTCACGCACAACGGCTGGAAGTCCCGCGTCGGCACCACCCGGGTGGACAACGCCCACACCTGGATGGACCCGCTGATGATCGCCGGTCCCTGGGTGGTCGTCGGCGTCCTGGCCGCCAGGACCGTGCGCCGGACGGCAACCCGGTGGACCTGACCGTCACGTTCATCGGCAATGCCACCACGCTGATCTCGGCCGGTGGCATCACCGTTCTGACCGACCCCAACTTTCTGCATCAGGGGCAACACGCCTATCTGGGCTACGGCCTGGTTTCCCGGCGGCGTCGGCCACCGGCGCTCAGCATCGACGAGCTCCCACCGATCGATGCCATCGTGCTGTCGCATATGCACGGCGATCACTGGGACCGGGTCGCCCAGCGGGACCTCGACCATGCGCTACCGGTACTGACCACCCCGCACGCCGCCAAGCGCCTGCTGCGGCGTGGCTTTGACGCCGCTCGCGGCCTGAGCACCTGGGACACGCGTGACGTCGTCAAGGGTTCCACCACGCTGCGGGTGACGTCGCTACCCGGTCGGCACGCGCCGGCGTGGACGCAGCGGCTGCTACCTCCGGTGATGGGGTCGATGCTCGAATTCGGCACGGCGGACGATTCGTTCAAGCGTCGCCTGTACATCTCCGGGGACACGCTGTTCATCGAGGATCTCAAGGAGATTCCCGTGCGGTTCGAAGCGATCGAAGCCGGGATCGTCCATCTCGGCGGTACCCGGTTGCCTGCCGGCCCTCGGTTGCCCTTCGGTCTGACGGTGACGATGGACGGCGCTCAGGGGGCGGCAGCTGCGGCCGCGCTGGGCCTGCCGAAGGTCATCCCGGTGCATTTCGACGATTACGGTGTCTTCGCTTCCCCGCTGAGCGAGTTCCGTGACGCAATGACCCGGCGCAGTCTCGACGACCGCGTCGTCGAAATCCCGCGGGGCGAGTCGGTGCAGATCTGAGCGCGCGATCAACCCTGGGGCGGCCGCTCGATATGCTCGCCCGATGCCAGTCGTCAGCAAGACCGTCGAGGTTGCCGCCCCCGCCGCCGCGATCATGGCGATCGTCGCCGATTTCGAGTCCTATCCGCAGTGGAACGAAGAGGTCACCGGTGCCTGGGTGCTGGCCCGCTACGACGACGGCCGGCCCAGCCAGCTGCGCCTGGACACCAAGGTCCAAGGCATGGACGGCACCTACATCCAGGCCGTGTACTACCCGGGCGAGAACCAGATCCAGACGGTGATGCAGCAGGGCAACCTGTTCTCCAAGCAGGAGCAGCTGTTCGCCGTCGTGGACATGGGCCCGACGAGCCTGCTCACCGTCGACATGGATGTCGAGGTGTCCATGCCCGGCGTGCCCTCGATGATGGTGAAGAAGGTGGCGGGCGATGCGCTCGAACACCTGGCCGGCAACCTGAAGAAGCGCGCCGAGGAGCTCAGCGCCTAACCGCCGATCCCACGTCGCCGCGCGTGGGACAGTTCCGTGATGAGCCAGAGCGTGGCGGTGATCGGAGCCGGTCCCGGCGGACTGGTGGCTGCCCGCTGGCTGTCGGCGCAGGGTTTCCGGGTCACGATCTTCGAGTTGGCACCCGAACTCGGTGGACAGTGGAACGGCCGACCCGGCCGCAGCGGGGTGTGGCCGGACATGCACACCAACACCAGCCGAATTCTCACGGCCTTCAGCGATCTGCCGCCCGACAGCACCGCGGTGTTCCCGTCCAACCGCGACATCCTGGGCTATCTGCGGCGCTACGCCGAGGTGTTCGGGCTGCTGCCGCGCATACGGTTCGGCACCGAGGTCCGTTGCGTGCGCAGGCATGTGGACTCGGGCTGGTTGGTCGATCAGGAACGGTTCGACAAGGTGGTGGTGGCCAGCGGGCGATTCCAGGCGCCGGTCATCCCCCCGGTCCCGGGCCTCGACACCTTCGACGGCAGCGAATCGGCCATTTCGACCTACCACTTCCGCGACCCGGATCGCTATCGGGGCAAGCGGGTGCTGGTGGCCGGGTGCGCGGTCAGCGCACTGGAGATCGCCGCCGAGTTGGTCCATGCGGGCGCGGCCAGGGTGGTCCTCACGCAGCGACGCCAGCGCTACGTGCTGCCGAAGTTCGCCGCCGGTGTGCCGTCGGATCACCGCATCTTCACCCGCTACGGGGCGCTGGCCGCCGAGAAACTACCCCCGGCCGAGATCGACCGCCAATTGCGGGAACTCGTCGTCGAGGCCGGTGGCAGCCCCGAGCAGTACGGCGCACCCGCACCGGACCGCTCGCTGTTCGCGGCCGGGGTGACGCTCAGCCAGAACCATCTGCCGTTGGTCGCGGAAGGGCGCATCACGGTGCGCCCCTGGATCGACGCGGTCAGCGGGACCACGGTGAGGTTCAACGACGGCCACGCCGAATCCTTCGACGGGATCCTGTTCGGCACCGGCTTCCGCCTCAGCCTGCCGTTCCTCGACGAATCGATCCGCGCAGCCGTCGATCTGGACGACGTCCACCTCGACGCCGATCTGCACACCTTTCATCCCGATCTGCCCGGTCTGGCGTTCGTCGGGATGTGGGATCAATCCGGTGGCTATTTCGTACCGATGGAGCTGCAAGCCAGATGGGTCGCCTACACCTGGGGCGGGACCATCGCAGCCCGTGATCCGAACCCCGGGCTGCAGGCCTGCCGGCAGCGCCGGGGCCTGTCGCAGAAGACGCGAATGAACCTGGCGGCATTGGCCTTTGCCCGGGCCGCCGGCGTGGAACCCGATCCGGCGCGCTGGCCGCAGCTGCGCCGCGCGCTGCTGTTCGGGCCGCTGGCGCCGAGCTGTTTCCGGCTGGAGGGGCCGGACGCCCTGCCCGACGCCGCCGACCGGTTCGCCCGGGACGCGGCGGCGTTCGGCGCGATCACCGATACCCGGCTGACCGAGCGTGAACAGCGCTATCTGGACATGGTGGAACGGGCCGGCTGACTCAGGTCCACAGCCCCAGGTCGTCGAGCAGACTGGTCAGCCGCCGCGCACCGTCGTCGAACTGGCTACGGGTCAGCCGCACCACCTCGCCGACATCACGTTGCCGCAGCGCCGCCACCAGCTCGCGGTGGTTGGCCACCGCCTCCACCCCCCACTGCGGATCCGAGGCATAGATGTGCGGCGGCAGATACCGCGCTGCGTTCAGCAGGAACCAGGCCAGTTTCATGCGGTTCGTGGTGCGGTTGAACGTGCGGTGGAAGTTGAACTCGGCCCGCGCGATCGACTCGACGTCGCCGCCCTGCACCGCATCGTCCAGCGCGTCGGTGAGTCGTTCCAGCTCGTCGATATCGGTCTCATCGGCACGCTGGGCCGCGGTGGAGGCCAGTTCGGCGGCGATCGTCCCCTGCAGCCAGAAGATGTCGGCGATGTCGTCGCGGGTGAACGGTGCCACGACGTGTCCGCGGTGGGGCTCCAGCTGCACCAGCCCCTCACCGCGCAGGGTGCGCAGCGCCTCGCGTACCGGGGTGATGCTCACGCCGAGCTGTGCCGCGGTCTCATCGAGGCGCACGAACGTGCCCGGGCGCAGGGACCCGGACATGATCGCGACGCGCAGATGGCCGGCGACCTCGTCGGAGAGCTGCTCGCGGCGTCGCGATTTCACGGGTGCGATCACGGGGCCTCTTCTGTGAGTGGGCTTGTTCGAGCGGCTGCAGTCGTCATAGTGTGACCGCGACGACACAGGATTTGATCAAATATAAACATTGCGCAAGCCCGGTTGCGCATCCCTGACGAAAGAGCCTTCGCGTTGACTGCTCCAAGCACCGAACAGCCCTACCTCGCCCGTCAGCAGAACTGGTCCAACCAGCTGACCCGACATGCGTTGATGCAGCCGCAGAAGACCGCGCTGCGCTTCCTCGGCCACACCACCACCTGGGCCGAACTCGACGACCGGGTCACCAAGTTGGCCGGTGCACTGCAGCGGCGCGGGGTCGGGCCCGGGGACCGGGTGCTGATCCTGATGCTCAACCGCACCGAGTTCATCGAGTCGTTCCTGGCCGCCAACCGACTCGGCGCGATCGCCGTCCCGGTGAACTTCCGGATGACCCCGCCCGAGATCGCCTTCCTGGTGAGTGACTGCGCCGCCGCGGTGGTCATCACCGAACAGGTGTTGGCGCCGGTGGCGACCGCCGTCCGCGCCCTGGACGCCACGCTGTCGACGGTGATCGTCGCCGGTGGCGGCACCGAGGACGACGTGCTCGGCTACGACGACCTGCTGGCCGAAGCCGGCCCGGCACCCGCCCCCGCCGATATCCCGAACGATTCCCCGGCGCTGATCATGTACACCTCGGGCACCACCGGCCGGCCCAAGGGCGCGGTGCTGACCCACACCAACATCACCGGGCAGGCGCAGACGTTCCTGTTCACCAACGGTGCCGATCTGAACCACGACGTCGGTTTCATCGGCGTCCCGCTGTTCCACATCGCCGGTATCGGCAACATGATCCCGGGCCTGCTGCTGGGCCGCCCGACGGTGCTCTACCCCCTCGGCGCCTTCGACCCGGGAGCCCTGCTGGACGTGCTGCAGGACGAGGAGGTGACGGGCATCTTCCTGGTGCCCGCACAGTGGCAGGCGGTCTGTGCGGCCCAGCGCGCCCAGCCGCGCAACCTCCGGTTGCGGGTGCTGTCCTGGGGCGCGGCACCGGCCTCTGACACGTTGCTGAAGGACATGGCCGAAACTTTCCCCGGCGCCAATATCCTCGCGGCGTTCGGTCAGACCGAGATGTCTCCGGTGACTTGTATGTTGTTGGGCGAAGATGCAATTCGCAAGCTCGGCTCGGTCGGACGGGTCATCCCGACGGTGTCGGCCCGCATCGTCGACGAGGACATGAACGACGTCCCGATCGGCCAGGTCGGCGAGATCGTCTACCGGGCCCCGACCCTGATGTCGGGCTACTGGAACAACCCCAAGGCCACCGCCGAGTCGTTCGCGGGCGGCTGGTTCCACTCGGGCGACCTCGTTCGCCAGGACGAAGAGGGTTACATCTGGGTCGTCGACCGTAAGAAGGACATGATCATCTCCGGCGGCGAGAACATCTACTGCGCCGAGGTCGAGAACGTTCTGGCCGCTCACCCGGCAATTGCCGAGGTCGCGGTGATCGGGCGCCCGCACCGCAAGTGGGGCGAGGTTCCGGTCGCTGTTGTAGCTTTATCCGCGGCGGGCCTCACGCTCGCCGAACTCGACGATTTCCTCACCGAGAGGTTAGCCAGATACAAGCACCCCAAGGCGCTGGAGATCGTCGATGCACTCCCCCGAAATCCGTCGGGCAAGGTTCTGAAAACGGAACTGCGCTCGGCCTTCGGTGCGGAATCCGTGATTGACGCCAACGAAAGTTCCAGTGCGGCAACGGTTTCTGGGACGACTTCGGAGAGGTAACCGGACGGGATGTCTTTGCTAACAGTTGCGGTGTGAATAAAGCCGATGTGCGACACCGCCGGTATCGGATCGGGTACAGTCCTGTGGTCTGTCTTACTACCGACCAGTAGGTAGACCAGCATCACAGGCCAGCGGACGCGGGGTTCCGAGTAAGTGAAGGAGGGGGCGTGCGACAGATAATGCCGCCACGCTATGAACTCGGTTCCGGGGTGTGCCGGTGACGGCGGGCAACGGTCTGGTCGACTACGTCAAGGAACAGCTCGACAAACCGCTGACGATGATCGGCGGCTTCTTCAAGATGAGCGTGCTGACCGGTAAAGCGCTGTTCACCCGGCCGTTCCAGTTCAAGGAATTCGTCAATCAGAGCTGGTTCCTGATCCGGGTGGCGTTCCTGCCGACCCTGGCGGTGTCCATCCCGCTGACGGTGCTCATCATCTTCACGCTCAACATCCTGCTGGCCGAGTTCGGCGCGGCCGACGTCTCCGGCGCCGGCGCCGCCCTCGGCGCGGTGACCCAGCTCGGGCCGCTGGTCACGGTGCTCGTGGTCGCCGGTGCGGGATCCACCGCCATCTGCGCCGACCTCGGGGCCCGCACAGTGCGCGAAGAGATCGACGCCATGGAGGTGCTCGGCATCGATCCCATCGAGCGTCTGGTCGCACCCCGCGTCGTCGCGGCGACGTTCGTGGCCTTCCTGCTCAACGGCGCGGTGATCACCATCGGCCTCGTCGGCGGCTACTTCTTCGGTGTCTACATCCAGAACGTCAACGCCGGCGCCTACGTCTCCACGCTGACGCTGCTCACCGGTTTCCCCGAGGTGATGATCTCGGTCATCAAGGCCACCCTGTTCGGACTCATCGCCGGGCTGGTCGGCTGCTACCGGGGACTGACCGTCGCCGGTGGTTCGAAGGGCGTCGGGACCGCGGTGAACGAGACCCTGGTGCTCTGCGTGGTCGCGCTGTTCGCGGTCAACGTGGTGCTGACCACCATCGGCGTCCGCTTCGGAACGGGAGGCTGAGCGCCCCATGAGTACCGCTGCAGTCCTGCGGACACGCTTCCCGCGCGCGTTCGACCGCACCCGAGGGTACGCCGGCGGGCCGGCCCGATTCCTCGACAGCATCGGGCATGTCGCCTGGTTCGTCGTGCAGGCGGTCGGTTCACTGCCGCACGCGTTCAAGAACTACCGCCGCGAGGCGCTGCGCCTGGTCGCCGAGATCGGCATGGGCACCGGGGCGATGGCCGTCATCGGCGGCACCGTCGCCATCATCGGTTTCGTCACCCTCTCGGCGGGCTCCCTGATCGCCATCCAGGGCTTCGCCTCGCTGGGCAACATCGGTGTCGAGGCGTTCACCGGCTTCTTCGCCGCCCTGGCCAACATCCGCGTCGTTGCACCGGTGGTCACCGGGCAGGCCATGGCCGCCACCGTCGGCGCCGGTGCCACCGCGGAACTCGGCGCCATGCGCATCAGCGAGGAGATCGACGCGCTGGAAGTGATGGGCATCAAGTCGATCTCGTATCTGGTGTCCACCCGGCTGATGGCCGGCGCCATCGTCATCGTCCCGCTCTACGCGATGGCGATCCTGCTGTCCTTCCTGTCGGCTCAGCTGGTGACCACGGTGTTCTACTCACAGTCGGTCGGTACCTACGAGCACTACTTCCACACGTTCCTCCGCGTCGACGACGTCATGTGGTCGTTCCTGGAGGTCATCATCATGTCGATCATCATCATGTTGAACCACTGCTACTTCGGCTACTTCGCCAGCGGCGGCGCGGTCGGTGTGGGCGAGGCCGTGGGCCGCTCGATGCGGACCTCACTGATCGCCATCGTGCTGGTGGTCCTGTTGGCCTCGTTGGCGCTCTACGGCACCGACCCGAACTTCAACCTGACGGTGTAGCGCCATGACGACACCACACGCACCGCTCAACAAGCCGAAGACCCCGCCCTACAAGCTGGCCGGCCTGGTGCTGCTGCTGATCAGCGCACTGATCCTCAGCCTCACCTGGCTGCAGTTCCGCGGCTTCTTCGAGAAGCGGGTTCAGCTGACGGTGATGGCCGAACGTGCCGGGCTGGCAATGGACCCCGGCTCCAAGGTCACCTTCAACGGCGTCCCGATCGGGCGTCTCACCGAGGCCGGCGTGGTCACCGTCGGTGAGGTGCCCAAGGCCAAGCTCACCCTCGACGTCGACCCGAAGTACCTGTCGCTCATCCCGTCCAACGTGGAAGCCGAGCTGCGGGCCACCACGGTGTTCGGCAACAAGTACATCTCCTTCCTGTCGCCGGACAACCCGGCCGCCACCCGGCTGGCCAGCGGCGCCACCATCGAGGCCTCCGGCACCACCACCGAGTTCAACACCCTGTTCGAGACGATCATGAAGATCTCCGAGCAGATCGATCCGGTGAAGCTGAATCAGACCCTCACCGCCGCCGCGCAGGCCCTCGACGGACTCGGCGACAAGTTCGGGCAGTCGATCGTGGACGGCAATGACATTCTCGGCGAACTGAATCCGCGGATGCCGCAGATTCGCCGCGATATCGCCGGGCTGGCCGACCTGGGCGAGGTGTACTCCGACGCCGGGCCGGATCTGTTCGACGGCCTGGACAATGCGGTGATCACCGCCCGGGCGCTCAACGACGAGCAGGGCAATATCGACCAGGCGCTGATGGCGGCCGTCGGCTTCGGCAACACCGGTGCCGACATCTTCGAGCGCGGCGGGCCGTACCTGGTGCGCGGTGCGCAGGACCTGCTGCCCACCTCGAAGCTGCTGGACTACTACAGCCCCGAACTTCTCTGCACCGTCCGCAACTACCACGATGCGGCGCCCAAACTCGCTGGGGCCCTTGGCGGCAACGGCTACTCCCTGCTGACCCGTTCCTCGGTGCTCGGCGCCGGAAACCCGTACGTGTTCCCGGACAACCTGCCCCGCGTCAACGCCAAGGGCGGCCCCGGCGGACGCCCCGGCTGCTGGCAGCCGATCACCCGCGACCTGTGGCCGATGCCGTACCTGGTGATGGACACCGGTGCCAGCCTCGCGCCGTACAACCACTTCGAACTCGGCCAGCCGATCATGACCGAGTACGTCTGGGGACGCCAAGTGGGGGAGAACACGATCAACCCATGAGTATTCGAGGAACGCTCTTCAAGCTCGGTGCGATATCGGCGGTGCTGCTCACCTTCACCGCCATCATCTTCGTGGTGTTCGCCCAGCTCCGGTTCGACCGCACCACCGGCTATTCGGCGGTTTTCGAGAACGCCAGCGGCCTGCGCGCCGGACAGTTCGTGCGCGCCTACGGCGTCGAGGTCGGCAAGGTCGAGGACGTCGTCCTGATCGACGGCGGCAACAAGGTCCGGGTGGACTTCGAGGTGGAACGCAACCTGCAGCTGTTCCAGGAGACCACCGCCGCGATCCGCTACCTGGATCTGATCGGCAACCGCTATGTGGAACTGCGCCGCGGTGACAGCGACGCGATCCTGCCCGGCGGCAGCACCATCCCGGTGGAACGCACCGAGCCCGCGCTCGACCTCGACGCGCTCGTCGGCGGGTTCCGTCCCCTGTTCAAATCCCTTGACGCGGACAAGGTCAACAACATCGCAACCTCGATCATCACGATCTTCCAGGGCCAGGGTGGGACGATCAACAACATCCTGGACCAGACCTCGGAGCTCACCTCCGCGCTGGCCGATCGCGACCAGGCCATCGGCGAGGTCATCACCAACCTCAACACCGTCCTGGACACCACCGTCAAACACCAGAAGCAGTTCGACGACACCTTGAAAAATTTCGAGACACTGATCACCGGGCTGAAGGACCGCGCCGAGCCGATCGGATCCTCGGTGGCCGACATCAGCAACGCCGCCGGCTCCCTGTCGGATCTGCTGGCCGACAACCGGCCGCTGCTGCGAGACACCGTCGGCTACCTGGAGACCATCCAGCAGCCGCTGATCGACCAGCTCGACCAGGTCAACGACATCGTCGCGAAGATCCCGGCATCGCTGCGGGTCATCGGCCGCGCCGGTGGCATCTACGGCGACTTCTTCAACTTCTATGCCTGCGATCTCTCGCTGCGGCTCAACGGCCTTCAGCCGGGAGGCCCGACCCGCACCATCAAGGTGACCACCCAGCCGACGGGTAGGTGCACACCGCAATGAGGACAATCCAGGGTTCGGATCGCATCCGCAAGGGTGTGATGGGCGTGCTGACGGTGGCACTCGTCATCGGCGTCGGTTCCAGCATCACCAGCGTGCCGATGCTGTTCGCGGTGCCGACCTACTACGCACAGTTCAATGACACCGGCGGCCTGAACATCGCCGACAAGGTGCGCATCGCCGGCGTCGACGTCGGCACCGTGCAGAGCATGGAGATCAAGGGCGACAAGGTGGAGATCGGCTACACCCTCGGTGGCCGCCAGATCGGCACCGAGAGCCGCGCCGCCATCCGTACCGATACCGTGCTGGGCCGCAAGAACATCGAGGTCGAACCGCGCGGTGACACCCTGCTCAAGCCGCGTGGCTTCCTGCCGGTGGAGCAGACCCAGACGCCGTATCAGATCTATGACGCGTTCCTCGACGTCACCGAGGCGGCATCGGGCTGGGACACCCAGGCCATCAAGCAGTCGCTGAATGTGTTGTCCGAGACCGTCGATCAGACCTCACCGCATCTGCAGTCCGCGCTGGAAGGGCTGCAGCGGTTCTCCGACACGCTCGGCCAGCGTGATGACGAGCTCAAGGATCTGCTGGCCAACGCCAACAAGATCGCCACCGTCCTCGGTGACCGTAGTGGTCAGGTGAACGCGCTGCTGGTCAACGCGCAGACACTGCTGGCCGCGGTGAACGAGCGCAGCCAGGCCGTGAACATGCTGCTGGAGCGCATCTCCGGGGTGTCCGACCAGATCTCGGGATTGATCAACGACAACCCGAATCTCAACAAGGTGCTGACCCAGCTCAACACCGTCAGCGACACGCTGGTGGAGCGTAAGCAGGACCTCGCCGACACCCTCTCCATCGCAGGCAAATTCATCACCTCACTGGCCGAGGCGCTGGCGTCGGGCCCGTACTTCAAGGTGATGCTCGTCAACCTGCTGCCGCCCACGTTGCTGCAGCCCTTCGTCGACGCGGCGTTCAAGAAGCGCGGCATCAACCCGGAGGAGTTCTGGCGCAACGCCGGCCTGCCCGCATTCCAGTTCCCGGACCCCAACGGCACCCGCTTCGAGAACGGCGCGCCGCCGCCGGCTCCGCGGGTACTCGAAGGCACCCCGGAATTCCCCGGTCCCGCGGTGCCCAAGGGGTCACCGTGCTCCTACACCCCGCCGGCCGACGGCCTGCCGCGGCCCGACAACCCGCTGCCCTGTGCGGATCTGACCGTCGGTCCGTTCGGCGACAACCCGTACGGCCCGAACTACCAGGGTCCGGTGGGTGTGCAGACCTCCGATCCCAACGCGCACGGAATCGGACCCAACCCGGGTGTGCCGAGTGCGGCCATTCCCGGCCAGGTGGCACCCAACGTGCCGGGCACCCCGGTGCCGATCGCACCCGGTCCGCCGGGAGCGCGCGTCGTGCCGGTCGGTCCGCCAGGGGTTCCCACCCCGCCGGGACCGCTTCCCGGACGTGCACCGCTGCCGCCGCCGCTGCCAGGACCGCCGCCGCCGGCCGGTCCGGGCCAGCAGCTCTCACCGGTGGGGACCGAGCCGTTACCCGGTAACCCGCCGTTTCTTCCGCCCGGATCGCAGGGATAGGGCCGAGTAGATGTCGACGATCTTCAACATTCGCAACATCCAGTTGCCGCGCCTCTCGAAAGCGGCCGTCATCATGGGCGCCATCGTGCTGGCGGTCGCCGTCGGTGCCGCCGCCGTGGGCTGGAACGTCTACAAGAAGCTGACCACCACCACGGTCACCGCCTACTTCCCGCAGGCGTTGGCGCTCTACCCCGGGGACAAGGTGCTCATCATGGGCGTCAAGGTCGGTTCGATCGATTCGATCGAACCCGACGGCGAACGGATGAAGATCGTCATGCACTGGGACAGCAAGTACAAGGTCCCCGAGAACGCCAGCGCCTCGATCCTCAACCCGTCCCTGGTGGCCTCCCGGGTCATCCAGATCTCACCGCCCTACACCGGCGGGCCGGCGATGCAGGACGGCGCCGTCATCGACGAGGACCGCACCCAGATCCCGATCGAGTACGACGAGCTGCGCGATCAGGTCACCCGCCTGCTGGCCGATCTCGGGCCGACACCGGAGCAGCCGAAGGGCCCGTTCGGTGACGTCGTCGAATCGTTCGCCGACGGGTTCGAGGGCAAGGGCGAGCAGTTCAACAAGACGCTCAAGGGTCTTTCGGACGCGGTGACTGCGCTCAACGAGGGCCGCGGTGACTTCGTCGGAATCGTGAAGAGCCTGGCCGTGTTCGTCAACGCGCTGCACAAGAGCGATCAGCAGTTCGTGGAGCTGAACAACGATCTGGCGCAGTTCACCAACTCGTTCACCAACACCGACCGTGAGGTCGCCACGGCGGTGGAGGACCTCGACACGCTGCTGGCCACCACCCGGAAGTTCCTGGACGAGAACGGCACACCGCTCACCAACGACGTGAACAACCTGGCGGAGGTGACGAACGCGATCCTGCAGCCCGAGCCCCGTGACGGCCTGGAGACCGGTCTGCACGCCTACCCGAACCTGGTGGCCAACGTCGTCAACGTGGTGTCGCCCAACCAGGGCGGCATCGTCGGTCTGCCGGTGTTGCCCGGTGTCACGAACTTCTCCAATCCGCTCAACTTCATCTGCAGCTCGATCCAGGCCGGCAGTCGGCTCGGTTACCAGGAGTCCGCGGAGCTGTGCGCGCAGTACCTGGCGCCGGTGATGGATGCGATGAAGTTCAACTTCATCCCGTTCGGGGCGAACCTGGCCGCCGGTGCGATGACGCTGCCCAAGCAGATCGCGTACTCCGAGCCGCGGCTGCAACCGCCTCCGGGTTACAAGGACACCACCGTGCCGGGCATCTTCTCCCGCGACACCCTGTTCTCGCACGGCAACCACGAGCCGGGCTGGATCGTGGCACCCGGTATGCAGGGCGTGGAGGTGCAGCCGTTCACCGCGAACATGCTGACCCCGGATTCGTTGGCCGCGTTGCTCGGTGGGCCCGATATCGTGGCGCCGCCGGCCCCGCCGGCATTCGGTGTGCCGCCGGGCGGCAACCTGCCCGGACCGCCGAACGCGTACAGCGAGAACACCCCGCTGCCGCCGCCGTGGTACCCGCAGCCCGGCCCGCCGCCCATCCCGGCGCCCGGCGTGATCCCCGGTGATCCGCCGCCGGCCGCGGCGGTCGCCGTGCCCGCTGCGCCGGCTCCGCCCGGGCCTCCGCTGCCCGCAGAGGCAGGTGGCGCGTGATGAGCCGGAATTGGAAAAAGCTGGGTACGCGGACGGTGGCGCTGGCCGCGGCCGGGCTGATGCTCAGCGGTTGTGGGCAGTGGCGCGGTATCGCCAACGTCCCGTTGCCAGGTGGTCCCGGCACACAGTCCGGACACTCGACGATCTACATCCAGATGCCGGAAACGTTGGCGCTCAACGCCAACAGCCGGGTCCGGGTTGCCGACGTGTTCGTGGGCCGGGTGCGCAAGATCGAGCTGAAGAACTGGACGCCGCTGCTGACGGTGGACCTGGAGCCCGGCGTCGAGCTGCCGCAGAACGCGGTGGCCCGTATCGGCCAGACCTCACTGCTGGGCTCCCAGCATGTAGAACTGGACGAGCCCGAGGACGAGGCCCCGTCGCCGGAGCCGCTGCGCAATGGGGACACCATCCCGTTGGCGCGGTCCTCGGCGTTCCCGACCATCGAGCGGACGCTTGCCAGCATCTCGGGCATCCTCACCGGCGGTGGCATCCCGAACATCGAGGTCATCAGCGACGAGGTCAACGCGATCCTCACCGGGCGCTCGGGCGAGATCCGGGAGTTCCTCAACCGGCTCGACACCTTCACCTATGAGCTGAACGAGCAGCGCCAGGACATCACCCGGGCCATCGTTTCCACCGATCGGCTGCTGTCGATCGTGGCCGACCGCAATGAGACGCTGGACCGGGTGCTCACCGAGTTCCCCCCGCTGATCCAACATTTCGCCGAGACCAAGGATCTGTTCGCCGATGCGGTGACCGCACTGGGCAGGCTGAGTGCGACCGCCGACGAGACGTTGAGCAACACCAACGCCAACCTCAACACCAACCTGAAGAACCTGCAGCGCCCGCTGCGGGAACTGGCGAAGGCCTCGCCGTACCTGGTGGGGGCGCTCAAGCTGCTGCTGACGGTGCCGTTCAACATCGAGAACATCCCGAAGGCGATCCGCGGTGACTACATCAACGTCTCGGTCACCATCGACCTCACCCTGAGTGCCATCGACAACGGGTTCCTGTCGGGAACCGGTGTCTCGGGCATGCTGCGGGCACTGGAACAGGCCTGGGGCCGCGATCCGGCGACGATGATCCCGGACGTGCGCTTCACGCCGAACCCGAACAACGCGCCCGGCGGTCCGCTGATCGAAAGGTCGGAGTAGAGCATGCTGCTGACCCGCATGATCAAGACCCAGTTGCTGATCTTCGTCGCGCTGACGGTGGTGGCACTGGTGGTGCTGTCGCTGGGCTACCTGCGACTGCCGGCCTACGCCGGCATCGGCATGTACCGGCTCTACGCGAATCTGCCGAACTCGGCGGGTCTGTACGAGACCGCCAACGTCACCTTCCGCGGCACCACGGTCGGCAAGGTTCTCTCGGTGGAACCCACCGAGCAGGGCGCCCGGGTGACGATGAACATCGAGGACAGCACCAAGGTGCCGGTCGACACCGTCGCCAACGTGCACTCGGTGTCGGCGGTCGGTGAGCAGTTCCTCGATCTGGTCTCCACCGAGAACACCGGGCAGTACTTCAAGGACGGCGACACCATCACCAAGGGCCGGGTGCCCGCGGAGGTCGGTCCGGCGCTCGACTCGGCCCAGCGCGGCCTGGCAGCGCTGCCGGAGGAAAAGATCAGCGTCCTGCTCGACGAGACGGCCAAGGCCGTCGGCGGCCTCGGGCCGTCACTCAAACGCCTCGTCGACGGCACCCAGGCGCTGGCCGGCGACTTCCGGGAGAACCTGCCCGCGGTCACCGACATCGTCGAGAACTCCGGGCCGATCATCGACTCGCAGGTGAACTCCCGGGACGCGATCTCGCAGTGGGCCGCCAACCTGAACACGATCACCGCGCAGACCGCGGAGAAGGACGCCGCGCTGCGCAGCGGACTGCAGCAGGCCGCACCCACCGCCGATCAGCTCAACGCGGTGTTCAGCGATGTGCGGGAGTCGTTGCCGCAGACGCTGGCCAACCTTGAGGTCGTCATCGACATGCTCAAGCGGTACAACAAGAACGTCGAGCAGGTGCTCGTCGTGCTCCCGCAGGGCGCGGCGATCGCACAGACCGCGACGATCTTCGCCCCGGAAGGTCTGCTGCACTTCGGTCTCGGTATCAACCTGCCGCCGCCGTGTCTGACCGGCTTCCTGCCGGCCTCGCAGTGGCGGTCACCGGCCGACACCAAGACCGAACCGCTGCCGTCGGGCCTGTACTGCAAGATCCCCAAGGATGCGCCCAACGCGGTCCGCGGTGCGCGTAATTACCCGTGCGCGGATGTGCCGGGCAAGCGGGCCGCCACCCCGCGGGAGTGCCGTAGCGAGGAGCCCTACGTACCGCTGGGCACCAACCCCTGGTACGGCGACCCGAACCAGATCGTCGACTGCCCCGCGGCGGGTGCGCGCTGCACCCAGCCGGTCAACCCCGGTCAGGTGATCCCGGCACCGTCGATCAACAACGGGGTCAACCCGCTGCCGGCCAGCCAGCTGCCGCCGCCGGAGTCGACGTTGCCGACCAGTGACCCGTTGACCCCGCCTGGCCAGGGCTCGGTCACCTGCAGTGGACAGCAACCCAACCCCTGCATCTACACTCCGGCAGCAGGTCCATCGGCGGTCTACAGCCCGTCCAGCGGTGAGGTTGTCGGACCCGATGGGGTCAAGTACTCCGTCACCAACTCGAGTAGCTCAGGAGATAGCGGATGGAAGGAGATGCTGGCACCAGCCGGCTGAACCCCACCGACAACGAGAACGACACCGCTGCCGATGAGGCGGCGGAGATATTGACAGCGGACGCCCCCGAGCAACTCGCGGAACGGGAGTCCACCGAGGAACCGAATCACGGGCGATTCGGCCAGGGCTGGCTCGTCACCATTTGTCTGGTGCTCTTCCTGGCGGCCGCGGCTCTGTCCGCGGGCGGCTACCTGCTGCTGCGTTCCAATGCGCAGAGCGAGCAGATCGCCCGCGATGACGCGGTGGCGCTGCAGGCGGCCAAGGACTGTGTGACGGCCACCCAGGCACCTGACACCGCTTCCATGGGTGCCGCGCAGGCCAGGATCGTCGATTGCGCGACGGGTGATTTCGGCGCCCAGGCGGTGTTCTACAGCTCGATGATGATGGAGGCCTATCAGGCCGCCAAGGTTCAGGTCGAGGTCGCCGACCTGCGTGCCGCAGTCGAACGCCACCACGACGACGGCTCCGTCGACGTGCTGGTGGCCGTGCGCACCAAGGTGACGAATTCCGAGACCGCAGATCAGGAGCAGGGCTACCGGTTGCGGGTCACCATGCAGCGCGCCGACGGCACCTACAAGATCGCCAACCTCGTCCAGGTCACCACGTGACGGCCGTGCTCGACGAGCTCGACGGCACCGAACAGGCCGCGCCTGCGGTACCCGCGTCGTGGGGTGCCCGGGCTGCCGCGCTGGGCATCGACGTACTTTTCGGTGTGGCGCTGATCGTCACGCTGGCACTGCTGGCCTGGACCGCGCCGCTGATGGGCTGGCTGTGGTGGGTCTACGTCGTGGTGGCTGTGCTGGCCGGTCTGGCGATGATGATCAACCGCTGGGTGCTTCCGACAATCACCGGCTGGACCGTGGGCCGCGCCGTGACCGGTATCCGGGTGGTGCGCCGTGACGGTGCAGCCGCGGGGACCGTCCGGCTGCTGGCCCGTGACCTCGCTCATCTGCTGGACACCGCCGCGGTGTTCCTGGGCTGGCTGTGGCCGCTGTGGGACCGGCGGCACCGGACCTTCGCAGACCTGTTGCTGCGCACCGAAGTTCACCGGGTCGGGGAACCGGAGCGGAATCTGCGCCGGCCGGTGGCGATCGGGCTGGTGGCCGCCACGCTGCTGTGCGCCGTCGCCGCCGCCGCCGGCTATCTGATGGTGTATCGCCAGGACCGCGCCCTGGAGACCGCGCGTGCCGAGATCGCCGCGCAGGGCGCCCGGATCGTCGAAGAGATCCTGAGCTACACCCCGGACACCGCCAAGGACGACTTCGCCCGCGCGCAGTCGCTGGCCACCGACATCTACCGCCCACAACTGGTCCAGCAGCAGGAGGCGCTGCAGAAGACTCCGCTGGTGTCCAACGAGTACTGGACCGTCAACGGCGTGGTGCTGGAGCAGCCCGCGCTGACCACGAGCTCCGCGTCGATGCTGTTGGCGATGCAGGGCCAGCGCGGCAGTGATCCGAACGCCATGCGGTTCATCACCGCCACGGTGCGGGCGGACTTCGTGAAGACCGGCGATCAGTGGCAGGTGCAGAATCTGTCCGTACTCACCAAGCCCCGCACCGGGGGTGGCCAATGAGCCCGCGCCGCGTCGTCGACACCGAGGCGCCGGAGTACTTCTACGCACCGGTCGATCCGCCGCCCCGGTGGGGTCTGCCGTTGGTCGCGGGGATCTCCGCGCTGCTGATCGCCGTGACGCTGGGCCTCGCCACGTTCATGACCGTTGCCCACGAGTCGGACCGCCGGACCCAGATTCGCGATGCCGACGCACTGGGCTATGTGCGCGCCTTCATGCGGGCCTACACGACGCTGGATCCGTTCAACGCCAACGATTACGCCGACCGGATACGCGCCCAGGGCACCGGGGAATTCGTGAAGACGTTCACCGAGAAGCAGAACGAGATCGTGCTGCAGGTGGCCCGCAACGAACCCACCAACGGTGAGGTGCTGGAGGCGGGTGTGCAACGGTGGAACGACGACGGCAGCGCCGATGTGCTGGTTGCGACCAAGATGACCACCACCACCCCGGACGGCAAGCAGACCATCGAGACCGGAAGTCGTTGGGTGGCAACGGCGATCAAGGAGGGACAGCAGTGGAAGATCAGCCGGCTGATTCAGGTGATCTGACCTCCGAGGCAGACGCCGACGTCGAGCCTACGACGGCGACCGACGACGCCGCGACCGACGATGCAGCGGCCGACGACGCCGCGACCGACGATGCAGCGACCGAAGATGCGGTTACCGACGCAGCGGCCGACGATGACGCGGCCGCCGAACCCGTGTTGGTGCCGCACCGTGCACCGAGTCGCGGCGTGAAGGTCGCGGCTGTCGCCGGCGCCGCCGTGTTCGTCGCTGCCGCCGCCTTCGCCGGGGCCAATGCGGCGCCGTATCTGACCGACCGCGCCCTGGTCCAGGTGAAGCTGGATATCGCGGGCACCGCTGCCAATGCCATCACGACGCTGTGGACCTACACGCCTGACGACATGGAGACCCTGCCGGACCGGGCCGCCAAGTTCCTCGGCGGGGATTTCCAGGCCGAGTACCGCAAATACATCGACGCGATCGCCGCACCCAACAAGCAGGCCCAGGTGTCCAACAACACCCAGGTGCTCGGCGCGGCGGTGGAGTCGCTGGACACCGACAGCGCATCGGCGATCGTCTACACGAACTCGGTGGCGACCAGTCCGGTGACCAAGAACATCCCGTCGCTGCGCTACCTGTCCTACCGTCTGAACATGGAGAAACGCGGGACCGACTGGCTCATCACCCAGATGAACGCCATCACTTCTCTGGATCTGACTCCCAGGCTCTGACGGCTGCCGGGCACGCGTTCATGAAATCGCCCGTCTCGCAGCGCCTGACCGTCACGGCGCTGCTGCTGCTCACCTTCGCGACCGGACTGGTCGACGCGGTGAGCGTGCTGGTGCTCGGTCATGTGTTCGTGGCCAACATGACCGGCAATGTCATCTTCCTGGGATTCTGGCTCGTCCCGCATTCGGGCGTGGACCTGTGGGCTGCGGTGGTGGCCTTCCTCAGCTTCGTGACCGGCGCAGTCATCGGCGGACGGCTGGTACGCCACCTCGGTTCCTCGCAGCGCCGCTGGCTGACGGTCGCGCTGTCGGTGGAGGTCATGCTGCTGATCGTCCTTGCCATCTTGGCCGGAAGCGGTGTGCTGCGTTACCACGACAACACCAAACTCATCCTGATCGCCGGCCTCGCAGTGGCATTCGGCATCCAGAACGCCTCCGCCCGGCAGTTCGGTATCCAGGAACTCAGCACCACCGTGCTGACCCAGACCATCGTCGGCATCGGGTTCGACAGCAGGATCGCCGGCGGCACCGGACAACGCGAGAAGCTGCGCTACACCGTGGTGCTGACGATGTGTGCGGGAGCGGTGCTGGGCGCGACGCTGACACTGCACGTGGTGGCGCCGGTGATCGGGCTGGCCGCGGCGGTCGTCACGGCGGCGGCCCTGATCTTCGCCTTCGGCCCGGCAGCTCCCGGCGACGGATAGTCTGGCCGCATGCCTACAGTCCTGGTCACCGGCGCTGGCCGGGGTATCGGCCGCACCATCGCCGAACAACTGGCCGCCCATGGCTGGGATGTCATCGCGGGCGTGCGCAGCGAGGCAGACGGCGCTGTGCTGACAGCTGTTGACCCACAGCATATTTCGACGATCATCCTCGATGTCACCGATGACGCGCAGATCGCCGCACTCGACAGCGCGCTGCCCGCGCAGTTGGACGCGGTGGTGAACAACGCCGGTGTCGTGATGGCCGGACCGATGGAAACCCTAACCAGCGAGCAATGGCGCAGACAGCTGGACGTGAACGTCGTCGGTCAGCTCGCGGTGACCCGGGCCGTGCTGCCCCGCCTGCGGGCAGGCCGCGGCCGGGTGCTGTTCATCTCGAGCGTGAACGGCCGGTTGTCGACTCCTCTGATCGGGGCGTACGCGGCGTCGAAATTCGCGTTGGAGGCGGCTGCGGATGCCCTCCGAATGGAGCTGAGCCCGTGGCGGATTCCCGTGGTGCTGATCGAACCGGCGCAGACCGACACCGATATGTGGCGGACCGCGGGCACCATGGTCGACGATGTGGAGGCCGCGCTGACGCCCGCCGAACGTGAGCTGTACGGGCGCCATGTCGACGGAATGCGCAAGTCCGTGCCGATCTCGCAAAGGCTTGCGGTGGCGCCCGAGAAGGTATCTGACGTGGTACGCGCGGCGCTCACCGCGAGACGGCCGCGCCCCCGCTACATCGTCGGCGCCGGACCGCGTCTACAGGTGGCGCTGATGACGAATTTGCCAGCGCGCGTGCGGGATCGGGTACTGCGGACGGTGATGCGTCAGCCCTGATCGACGCCGTCGATCATTACCTCCGCAAACGCCCCAGCGCGGCGATCTTGAATGTTAAGTTTCCGCTGAGAACTGCATGGGGCAGCGGGGGAGGCGTGGGGCTGATGGCTGGAAAACACCGGAACGTGGCGGAACGGACGAGGCGGATCGCCGTGGTCACGGCCGCGACGGCGACTGCGACGGCGCTGACGGTCGGTGCGGCAGCGCCGACTCCGATCCCGCGCCCGGAGGAGCATTACCTACGGGTGGTGGAGCAGCCGGTCGACCTGAGCGCGGCGGTCAGCCCGTTCGGTCCGCCCGGCAGCCTGGCCGATGTCACCGGCGGCGCGGGGCAGACCGGCTACAACACCTTTCAGGAATTCATCGCGGCCTACGAGCGGGCGCTGGCCGGCGTCAATCTGGCCGGCGGTTTCGGCCTGAACATCGAGACCCTGCTCAGTCAGATCCCGACGGCGTTCCTCGACGACATCCTGGGTGCGATTCCGATAGGTCTTGGGCCGGTGCTCGAACCGATCCTGGGTGGCGTCGTCACGCCGTTGCTCATCAGAATCCTTGACCTGCTGAACATCACCGATGCCCGGGGCAACATCACGCTGTCGGCAGTCCTGGGCCTTGTCGGGCTGGACCTCTCGGATCCGCTGAATCTGGCCGGACTGAACATTCCCGGTATCAACATCATCACCGCCGGCGAACCGTTCACCTTGCTGAAGATGCTCGCCGGACTTGACCTGGGCTGGACGCCCGGCACCGCGAACGCCGTGGCCGAGACCATCAACCAGACGCCGTACCTGGACATCGGCGTCGAGAAGCTGCTGGACGGCGTCCTGGATCTGGCAGGGGACGCGGTCGGCGGGATTCCTCTGCTCGGTCCCCTCATCGACGCCGTGCTCAACGGTATCGAGAACATCAACCTGCCCGACCTCAACGTCATCGAGGTGCGTATCCCGATCGTCATCGGATCGGGATTCGGTGCGATGGCAGCAGGATCGGCCTACCAGCAGGTTCTGGACGATCTGAAGAATCAGCCCCGTCTCGGCGCGAACGGCGGCGGCCCGTTGGGCAGCCTGACCCTGCTGCCGATGATCCTGGCCAACAATGTGGGCCGCGCCAACGGCGGCATGCTCGCCCGGTTCTACCCCTTGTTCGATCTGCTCGGTATCGACATGATCACCCCGGATGTGCAGGCCACCAACGTGGGAACCGGCATCCCGGTGCTGGGCACCGGAATCGAGCTCGGTGCCGCGAACCTTGTCCCGATCAAGGTGGACGCCACCGTTCAATACCAGCCGTACTCGGACTTCGCGGCTTGGCCGAATCCGTTCACGTTGTTCAACAACCTGCTGGCAGGCACCATCGGCGCGTCCTACATCCTGCGCGGTGTGGAGCTGGACAGTGCGCTGGACCAGATCCTCGAAGAGGTCGGGGAGACCGTCAGCGATGCACTGGATCTCGGCAATCCGCTGAACATCAACATCTATCTGACATTGGCGACCAGCACCCTGCCTCTGTTGGAGCCGCTGTATCTGGCCGGTGACCTGCTGAACATGGTGAGCTTCGGGACGCTGGGCACTCTCCCAATCCGGCTGGCCAACGCGCTGGCTCCCGCGCTCACCAGCCTGGTGAACCTCGGCTACACCGACGTGGTGCGCAACCCGGACGGCACCTACACCCGCACGCTGGACGACCCGGACACCGCGACACCGTTCATGTCCTTCCCGGACGTCAACTGGGGCAGGGCCATCAACGATGTGCTGACCTCGCTGGCAAACGGCTTCCACAAGGAGTTCGTCAGCGGTAAGCCCAGCGCGGCCCCGCCCAACGTCCTGGAGAATCTGGGCAAGCTGATCCAGACCCTCACCAAGGGACTGAATCTGGGCGGTCTCACCGCGGGCCTGCAGGAGGGCCTTGATGATCTCGTCGCCGGACTCACCGGGCAGGCGGGTCGCCAGTCGCCCAATGCGGCCCGCACGCTGGCGGCGGCGGCAGGCGAGGTTCCAGACCCGGACGCCAAACTGGTTACTTTGTCGGTGAATCCCGATGGCGACGTCCCCACGGGCAAGCATGCAGCCAACCCGAGCGCCGAGAGCCCTGAGGACTCCGGGCTGGCACCCAAGCATGCGGCCCCGGAGGACGAGGACACCGACGAGGCGGCCGAGGAACCAACCAAGGCCGAAACTCCCTCTGAGGCAGAGGCTCCCGCTGAAACCCCGGCGGCGTCCGAGGCTGAGGCCGAACCCGAGGCCGAGGCGGAGGCGCCGGTGGTGAAGAAGCCGACGGTCAAGAAGAACCCTCTGCAGAACCTGGTGCGAGACATCACCAATGCGTTCACCCCCAAGAAGAAGAAGCCGGCGGCGACCGCGTCGACCGCCGGGGACGCCGAGGCTGACGCGAAGAAGTCCGAGACCACGAAGTCTGAGGTCAAGACGTCCGACACCAAGAAGTCTGAGGTCAAGAAGTCCGATACCAAGAAGGCGGACAAAGAGGCTGCTTAGTCGCCCGTGCCCGACGGCGATTCGGTTCGTCGGCTCTGGCGGTTCGGTTCTGTCCGGTCCGCAGGCAGCGGCGTCGTGGCGGGTCCGGCTCGGTGGTGCGTGCCGGTTCCCGCCGCTGAAAATTTCTCTGTGTAGTTGTCAAGGTGCGCAAAGGGTTTGGTCAGGCCGCGGTGGGCAGGGTGGTCATGGTGCGTCGGGCGTGGGAGCGCAGGTGCGTCGGCTCGGGTTCGCCAGGTTTGCGGGGTGGGATGAACCAGGGGTGGCGGTCAGCGCCGAGGTAGACCTGCCAGCCGCCGTGGTGGATCGCGGTGTGGTGCAGTCGGCAGAGCAGCACGCCGTTGTCGATGCTGGTGGTGCCCCCTCTGCTCCACGGGGTGATGTGGTGGGCATCGCACCAGGACACCGGGCACCCGCATCCCGGATACGCACACCCACCGTCACGCACTGCCAACCCTTTCCGGATCACGGGCGTGAACAGTCGCTCGCTGCGCCCCACATCCAGGGGCGCCCCGGCGCCATCAACAGTCACCGAGGTGATGGTGCTGTCGCACGTGATGAGCTCGGCGGTGCTGGCGCTGACCGGCCCGGTGAAACCGAGGGTGTCCACGAACCCTGGTGCCTGTGGGCGGATCAGGGTGACGTGCGGCAGCACGCCACCCGACATCGGGCGCCGCGAGTTGGACAGGTAGGTCCGCATCACCAGACCGAAGGCGTCCGCGCGACGCTTACCGACCGGGCGTGGGTCCGGCGATCCGTCCGGCAGCGGTATGGGCCGGCATAGCGGGTCCAGTGCGGTGAGCAGTTCCTCACCGGTGAACGCGTCAAGGTTCAGGGTGGCAGCGACGCGTCCTTCGTCGTTGACCACCACTGTCATCTCGTTGAGGTCAGCGTTCTCGGCCACCGGGACCGCCCCGTCTTCTGGTGGTTGTGTCTGGGCTTTGTCGATGGCGATCTCGCGGGCCTTCTCGTCCACCTGCGACGGCGTGGTCTGGATCATCAGCTTGGTCACGACCTTCGCCCGATCTTCCTCGGACAAGGCGACTCTGGCGCTGATGTGGGTGACGCCGCGGCCGACGGCGTCGGCGAATTCGATGCCGACCCCACCCAGGCGCTGGGCCGCGGTCAGAGCCGGCAGCGTGTGCGCTGCCCGCCCCACCCGTGCCGCCCGGTGCGCCGCGCCGGGCGCAACACCACATCTGGTGAGCAGATCAGCTCCCGAACGTAGGTGCTTGCGTGCCGGGATCCCAAGCCGCTCGGTGGCCGCGACCGCTTGGGCGATCACGTGGTCGATCAGATTGCGCGCCACCACCGCACCGGCCAACACCCCCAGCAAGGGCTGCTCATCGACAATCCGGCGCGGAGCGTCGAGCAGATGAAACAGCCTGCGATCAACGTCGCGCTCAGGAACAGGCGACGCGGCCAGGTCATCGATGAGCGCATCGATGAACGTGTCGAAATGGGTGGCGTCCATGCCAGATACCCAACCTCTCAAAGGAAGGTGAACAACCAGGGCGGAAACACAAGCTCGAATAGGCGAATCGGCTCGGACCATCCCGCACGGGACAATCGAACCCTTCGGCGACGTCGTCGCCGGCAACATCCCGGTGCAATCCGGGGAACCAGTTATTCGAATGTATGTTCGATAGTACGCGGATCTACTGACTCAAACTTCTTGTCATGTTCGTCGGGGTAAGACTGGCGACATGTCAGAAGGAGTGTCAGATGACGAGATCACGGCAGTCGAAAGTATC
>NZ_LMJA01000028.1 GCF_001428895.1 Mycobacterium sp. Root265 | reverse complement strand
GCACGCTCGGCGGCAGACAACACAATCTCAGCAGCATGAGGGGTCGGCACAACCCAGATTAACAACTAGATCGTAATTAATGACTCAGGACACTAGCCCGTTTCACCGGGTCAACGGCCACGGATCGGTAGTGTCCGGTCGAATGACCGAGTACCGGGCCGTGCTGCGCGCGTGGTGGCGCCAGCCCGACCACTTCGACTGGTTGTCCAGTTACCTCGACGCGCAGCGGCTGCGCGGCTTCACGCAGGCCATGATGGTGGCCGTCATCGTGCTGCTGATGGTCGCACCGCTGCTGATGCACTGGAGCCCGGGCGGGCCCGCCGACGGTCTACCCACCGTGCTGTCGTTCGCCGTCGCTCTCATCACGGCCGCCATGGCGGTGCTGTGGGCGCGAAGCTGGCCCACGTGTGAGCAGTCCAAGGCGTTCGCCGTCACCGCGACGCTGTGCATCGCCGCGGCCTGCCTGCTGGATCGCGACCCCGCGGTCGGCCTGCTCGGCTGCTCGTGTTTCGCGGCGATGGCCGGCTACATCGCGTTCTTCCACACCAGCCCGTATCTGGTGACGGTCATCGGCGTGGCAGTGACCACCACCGGGATCAACGCGGTCCGCGTCGCGCTGGCCGGGGACCCCGCCTCCGGAGTGAGCAAGTTCGTGGTCATCCTCGTCGGTGTGCTGGCGGTGCCGGGTTCGATCCAGGTGCTGGTGCGGCTGCTGGGCAGTGACGCCGCGGAATCCGATGTGGACTCGCTGACCAATATTCTGAACCGGCGCGGATTCCACCGCGCCGCACATGAATTGGTGGGCCGCGCCGCGGTATACGGCGGCACCGTCGGGGTGATCCTGGTCGATCTGGACGGTTTCAAACGCATCAACGACACCCGCGGGCACGCCGCAGGCGACAGGCTGCTGATCACGGTCACCGAGATCCTGCGCGCACAGGCTGCCGGGGACGACATCATCGCGGCCCGCTTCGGCGGTGAAGAGTTCCTGGTGTGCGGGCATCTCGACGACACCGCGACCACGGCGCTGGCCGAGCGGATCCGCCTGGAGATCGCCGCTCTGCCGGACGCGATCACGGTCAGCATCGGTTCGGCACTGGCGAAGATCGGCGAGCTCGACGATCAGGAGATCACCCTGTTGATCAATCGCCTCGTCGAGGCGGCCGATGACGCGATGTACAGCGCCAAACGCGCCGGCGGAAACCGGGTGCAGCGCAACAATCACGAATTCGATGCGCTCTAGCGCGCCCGCGCACCGCTCCAGAACTGTTGCACGGCCCCGATGACGGTTTCCCGGTCGACCAGCAGTGGGGAGGAGTGCCCGCTTCCCCGGACGTCCACCACGGTGGCATCGGCCATACCGTCGGCGACGGACTGGGCGTCGGCCGGCCGCCAGCCCGTGATGTCGTCTCGGCCCGCCACCATCAACACCGGGGCGGCGATCCGGGTCAGGTCGGCAGCCATATCGGGACGATTCAGCATCATCGACCGCATCGCGCGGAACATCGACGGCCGGTCCGCGCCGGTGAACGCACTCATCACCTCGTCGGCGAGAGTTGGTGCAGCAGCAAAGGATTCCTGTCCCACCAGCGCATCGGCGAGCGGCTTGAGCAGCAGCGCATTGGGTCCGGTGAAGCGGTAGAGCTGCACGAGCGGCCAGACCTTGGTCCAGCGTTCGACCGCGCGCAGCGCATGGGCGGGCGTCCCGATCGTGGTGAGGGAGCGCAGCCGCTCGGGCCGGTGCACGGCGAGCTGGATGCCCACATGCCCACCCCAGGCGTTGCCCACCCAGTCGACGGGTTCGGCGACGCCGAGCGCGTCCAGCACCGACTCCGCCGCGGCAACACATTCGGCGAAGCTGAAATCCCGCCCGATGGGTTCGCTCGCGCCGTGCGAGGGACCGTCGATCACCACCACGGAGCGGGTGCCCGCCAGTTCCTCGGCGATCCCGCACCACGATCGCGAATCCAGGAACAGGCTGTGCCACAACACCACCGGCGGCCCGGCACCCAGCGTCTCGACGTGCAGGGCGCCTACCTCGGTTGCGACTCGCTGGACGGCCATGACTCCCCATGTACTTCGGAAACCGGAACTTCGGTAACCGTAATATGCTGCCCGCCCACAGCTCCGTCAAGAGAGCGTCGTCGATCTCGAGCAACGCTGGGCAGGCGCCGTCGGCGAACAGCACTTCAGCCAGATGTGCCGCACGATGCAGCAACTGCTCGACGAACTCGATCCTGAGCAGTCCCACAGCTAACGGCACACTGATGTGCTGAGCACCCGCTTGAACGCCGTACAGTGATACCGGACACAACTGACCTCGATCTTTCAAACGAACTGACGCGATGAACACGATTCGCCGGTGGTGGCGGCAACCGGACCGCTACGAGTGGCTTTCGGTGTACTTGGAGTCCCAGCAGCTTCGCTGGCCCCTTCAACTGATCATGGCCACGACGGTCACCGCACTCGGATTCGTGCCGTTGCTGCTGCTGTGGAGCCCGGAGGTGCCCTCCGGATGGCCGACCTACCTCATCGCGTTCTCAGCGACCGCGCTGTGCTGGAGCATGACGATCGCCTGGCTGATCCGCTGGCCATCGCGACGGGTGTCCCGGATCTTTGCCGTGCTGTCGGCGGTGTGCGTCTCGGCGGCGAGCCTGATCATCCTGGACCCGCAACGCGGACTGCTGGCCTGCGCCATCTTCGCGGCGATCGGCGGCCTCGTGGCCTTCACCCAGAACAGCCGGTTTCTGGCGCTGGTACTCGGTGTGGGGGTCGGGACCGCGGTGATCTGCGGAGTGCGGGCCGCCATGGTCGGTGACACCGCAATGGCGATCAGCCAGCTCCTGCTGATATTGGCCAGCATGCTCACCGTGCCGATGATGGGCCAGATTCTGGTCCAGCTTCTGGGCGCCGACGCGGTGAACTCGGACGTCGACGTCCTCACCGGCCTGCACAACCGACGTGGTTTCTACCGGGCGGTGGGACACCGCGCCGGCCGCTTCGTCCGCGGCCGCGGGGTGCTCGGACTGGTGATGGTGGATCTGGACTGCTTCAAACAGGTCAACGACACCTTGGGGCACGCCGCCGGCGACGAGGTACTCAAGGCGGTGGCCGCTGTGCTGCGCAAGGCCGCCGGCGGCGACGCAGTCGTGGCCCGTATCGGCGGGGAAGAGTTCTGCATCGCCTCCACCACCGGTGACCGGCATATCCATCAGCTCGCCGATCGAGTGTGTGCCGCGATCGGTGCGCTGCCCGATGGCGTGACCGCCAGCGTCGGCACCGCATCCGTCCAGCGCCTCCCGGCGTCCCGGGAGGCGCTGGACGAACTGCTCGGCGTGGCGGATCGGGCGATGTACACCGCCAAGCGTGCCGGTGGCAATCAGGTGCGCCACGCGTCCGATGTCGTGCGGCAGTAGATCTAGCGGTGCGCCAGCTCGTTGTTGCGGTCGCCGCTGCGGAACATGCCCCGCCAACCCTTCCGGCGACGCGCCTCGGCGGTGGGTCCAATGACCTCCGTCTTCTGATCGGGCATCACCACCGGCTGCGATCCCGTGGTATCGACCGGCCTGACAGTGTCGACATCGCGGATCTCCACATCACGGACGCTGCGCACCGACAACCGGCCGACCGCGACCGCGCCGAGGAAGACCACCAGGGCGCCGAGACCGGAGAAGTACGCGAGCTCCAGCACCACCCGCTTGGACTCGGTGACGGCCACCGGGCTACCCACGTTGCCGAGCGCGAGCGGCGCGGCCAGCGCACGCCCCACCACGAACCACGCCCCGGCGGCGACGGCCAGCCATCCGCCCAGCATCGCGGTGGCACGGTTGCGTGACACCAGCAGGAGCAGACCGCCGATCACCGCCACCACGCCGGGAAGCACCTCCAGCCAGCCCCGGCCGAGGGTCCACGTCCACGGCGAATCGGGTGTGAAGGCGAAGTCGAAGTACGGCCCGACGAACGGGATGAGCGCACCCCACAGGCCGAGAAGTATCAGCAGGAATCCACTGAGGGCTCCGCGGCTGCGCGATATCGCCAGTCTGCTGCCACGGGCAGGTTTTACGCGTGTGTCGGACATGGTGGCCTCCTCGGTCATGCCGAGGGGATTACCCACCATGATCAAGCGGTAACCAGGTTGATCGCGATCAGCAGCACCGAGATCAACGGGAACACACCCTGGGTGACGGCGGCGCGGGCCTTGTCCGGTGAGGACAGCAGCAGCACCAGCGCGGCCGCCAGCATCGATCCCACCCCGGCCAGGACCAGCGCGGTCCCTACCGCGCCGTGCCCGGTCAGTACGGCGCCGATGCCGACCCCGGACACGATGGCCAGGAACAGGTTGTAGAAGCCCTGATTGAAGGCCATTTCCTTGGTCGCCTCGGCCTCCTGGGCACTCAGCCCGAAGGTCGCCCGGGTGCGCGGCGACGTCCAGGTCAGCGACTCCATCACGAAGATGTACACGTGCAGCAGCGCGGCGAGGCTGGCGATGACGAGACCGGCGGTGATCATGGGAGACTATTCAAACAGTCCGGTCTGCCCGAATCCGGTGACCGGCGGTTGCAGGCCCAGGTGTGTCCACGCCAGCGGGGTCGCGACCCGGCCGCGCGGGGTACGGGCGATCATCCCGGCACGCACCAGGAAGGGTTCGCACACCTCTTCGACGGTGGTGGCTTCCTCCCCCACCGCGACCGCCAGGGTGGACACCCCGACCGGTCCGCCGCCGAAGCTGCGGGTCAGGGCCGAGAGCACCGCGCGGTCCAGCCGGTCCAGGCCCAGTTCGTCGACGTCGTAGACCTCAAGTGCCGCCTTGGCGATATCGCGGGTGATGATGCCGTCGGCGCGAACCTCGGCGTAATCACGGACCCGGCGCAGCAGCCGGTTGGCGATCCGCGGGGTGCCGCGGGAACGCCGCGCGATCTCGGAGCCGGCGGTGGCGCCCAGCTCGATGCCGAGGATCCCGGCCGAGCGGTGCAGCACCCGTTCCAGATCGGCCGGTTCGTAGAAGTCCATGTGCGCGGTGAAACCGAACCGGTCCCGCAGTGGGCCGGTCAGCGCACCGGACCGGGTGGTCGCACCGACCAGCGTGAACGGCGCCACGTCCAATGGAATCGATGTCGCCCCAGGGCCTTTGCCGACCACGACGTCGACCCGGAAGTCCTCCATCGCCAGGTACAGCATCTCCTCGGCGGGCCGCGCGATGCGGTGGATCTCGTCGATGAACAGCACATCGCCCTCGACCAGGTTGGACAGCATCGCTGCGAGGTCGCCGGCACGTTCCAGCGCCGGACCCGAGGTGACCCGTAGCGCCGAACTGAGTTCGGCGGCGATGATCATCGCCAGCGAGGTCTTGCCAAGGCCGGGCGGTCCGGACAGCAGGATGTGATCCGGTGTGCCGCCCCGGTTCTTGGCGCCTTCGAGCACCAGCTGGAGCTGTTCCCGTACCCGGTGCTGCCCGATGAACTCACCGAGGGTGCGCGGCCGCAGGCTGGCGTCGACATCTCCTTCGCCGACGGTCAGGGCCGCCGAGACGTCCCGGCTCGCGTGCTCGTCGCCCTCGACGTCCTCGTCGAATCTGCTCATTTCTTACCCAGCATCGACAGGGCCGCCCGCAGCGCGGTCGAGGTGGTGGCCGCCGGGTCGTCGGCGAGCACCTTGTCGGTGGCCTCCTCGGCCTGTTTGACCGCGAAGCCCAGTCCGACAAGGGCTTCCACCACCGGCATCCGCACCGCGTGCCCGATGGCCGCTGCCGATCCGCCGGCGCCGGGGACCGCGCCGATCTTGTCGCGCAGTTCCAGCACCATCCGCTCGGCGCCGCGCTTGCCGATGCCCGGCACCCTGGTCAGCGCGGTGACATCACCGTCGGCGAGCGCCTGGCGCAGCGAGGTTGCGTCATACACGGCCAGGGTCGCCAGCGCGATCTTCGGGCCGACACCGGAGACGCCCAGCAGTGTGCTGAACAGATCACGCGACTCACCGTCGGCGAAGCCGTACAACGTCATCGAGTCCTCACGCACGATCATCGCGGTGATCAGCCGGGCCTCGTCTCCGCGCCGCAGCGTGGACAACGTCGACGGGGTGGCCATCACCTTGTAACCGACCCCGGCGGCTTCGACGACCGCGTGATCGAGGGCGATCTCGATGATCTCGCCACGCACCGAGGCGATCATGCGCGGGCCGCCTTGAGCTTGGATTCGTATTTCCGCTTGGCCTCGGCGGCCTTGGCCTCCGCCTCGGCCATCCGGGCGATCATGGGCGCCCGCCAGCAGTGACAGATGGCCAGCGCCAGCGCGTCCGCGGCGTCAGCCGGGGTCGGTTTCTGTTGCAGCCCGAGGATTTTGGTGACCATCGTGGTGACCTGCGCCTTATCGGCGCGGCCGTTGCCGGTGACCGCGGCCTTGACCTCGCTGGGGGTGTGGAAGTGCACGTCGATATCGCGGCGGGCGGCCGCCAGTGCGATGACCCCGCCGGCCTGAGCAGTGCCCATCGCGGTGTTGGCGTTCTGGTTGGCGAACACCCGCTCGATGGCGATCACGTCGGGGCGATGGGTGTCCATCCAGTATTCGACGGTGTCGCTGATGGTGAGCAACCGGCGCTCCAGCGCTTCACCTGCCGGGGTCCGAACGACATCGACGTCGAGCGCGACGACATGGCGACCGCGACCGGTCTCGATCACCGACAATCCGCAGCGCGTCAACCCGGGATCGACTCCCATTACCCGCACGCCAGCCCCTTCACCGATCAGAACACGTGTTCGATAGCGTAGCCGCCGGGCCCGACACATCCGGAGAGGGACACGCGCAATTCTTGCCGTGCCACCATGGAGACATGCGAGTAGTCATAGCGGGCGGACACGGAAAGATCGCGTTGATTCTGGAGCGGCTGCTGGCGGCCCGGGGTGATGCGCCGGTCGGGCTGATCCGGAACCCCTCGCACAGCACCGATCTCGAGGCGGTCGGAGCGCAGGCGGTGGTGCTGGATCTGGAGAACAGCACCGTGGAGCAGGTCGCCGAGGCGCTGCGCGGGGCCGATGCGGTGGTGTTCGCCGCCGGGGCCGGTCCGGGCAGCGGTGTCGCGCGTAAGCAGACGGTGGACCGGGACGCGGCGATCCTGCTGGCCGATGCCGCCGAGTCCGCGGGTGTGCACCGCTATGTGATGGTGTCGGCGATAGGGGCCGACGACCGCAGCCTCGACGACGGGTACGACGAGGTGTTCCAGGCCTATATCCGCGCCAAATCCGAGGCCGATGCGAACGTGCGGGCGCGCAGCGCGCTGCAGACCACCATCGTGCGGCCGGGCGGGCTCACCGACGACCCGGGCACCGGCAAAGTGCAGATCGCCGAGTCGACCGGCCGCGGCACGATCGCGCGCGCCGATGTCGCCGCGGTCCTGCTGGCGGTGCTGGACTCCCCCGCGACGGCGGGCCGGACCTTCGAGCTCATCGCCGGGGAGACGCCGATCGGGGAAGCGCTCTAACTAGTCCTCGTCGAGCTGGGCGGCGACCTCGTCCGGGATGTCGATGTTGGTGTAGACGTCCTGCACATCGTCGCTGTCTTCCAGCGCATCGATGAGCTTGAGCACCTTGCGGGCGCCCTCGAGGTCCACCTGCACGCTGACCGACGGCTGGAAACCGGAGTCCGCGGAGTCGTAGTCGATACCGGCGTCCTGCAGCGCGGTACGCACGGCCACCAGGTCGGTGGGCTCGGAGATGATCTCGAAGCTCTCGCCGAGATCGTTGATCTCCTCGGCCCCGGCCTCCAGCACGGCGGCGAGCACGTCGTCCTCGGTGAGGCCGTTCTTGTCGAGGGTGACGACGCCCTTGCGGGAGAACAGGTAGGACACCGACCCCGGGTCGGCCATGTTGCCGCCGTTGCGGGTCATGGCGACGCGCACCTCGCCGGCGGCGCGGTTGCGGTTGTCGGTGAGACATTCGATAAGCACCGCAACACCATTGGGGCCGTAGCCCTCGTAGGTGATGTTCTGCCAGTCGGCGCCGCCGGCCTCTTCACCGCCGCCGCGCTTGCGGGCGCGCTCGATGTTGTCGTTGGGCACCGACGACTTCTTGGCCTTCTGGATGGCGTCATACAACGTCGGATTACCCGACGGGTCGCCGCCACCGGTACGGGCTGCGACCTCGATGTTCTTGATGAGCTTGGCGAACATCTTGCCGCGCTTGGCGTCGACGACGGCCTTCTTGTGCTTTGTGGTGGCCCACTTGGAATGGCCGCTCATGCAGGTACGCCCTCTTTCTGGTGAAACGTCGACTGCCCAGTCTACGGGCACCCTCTTTCGTGACACCCTGCTTGGGTGCGCAAGGTTCTGATCATCGGGTCGGGATTCGCCGGTTTGTGGGCCGCCCTGGGGGCGGCGCGACGGGTCGACGAGCTGGGACTGCCGCCGGCGTCCATCGGGATCACCGTGCTGTCCCCCACCGCCCACCACGACATCCGGGTGCGCAACTACGAGCGCGATCTCAGTGCCTGCCGGCTGCCGCTGGGCGATCTGCTGGACCCCACGGGCGTATCGCATGTGCTCGGCACGGCCACCGCCGTCGACGTAGACGGCCGCACGGTCACCGCGCTCACCCCCGAGGGCACCATCGCCGTGAACTACGACCGGCTGGTACTGGCGGCGGGCAGCCAGGTGGCGTTGCCGGACATTCCCGGCCTGCGCGAGTTCGGCTTCGATGTCGACACCTTCGACAGCGCAACACGATTGGGTGAGCACCTGGACACGCTGTCCGCCGACACCCCGGGTGCGGGCACCGTCGCTGTGGTGGGGGCCGGGCTGACCGGTATCGAGACGGCATGCGAACTGCCCGCCCGGCTGACCGCGCATTTCGGGCCGGCGGTGACGCCGAGGGTGCTGCTCGTCGACCACAACCCGGCCGTCGGATCCGATATGGGTGTCTCGGCCCGGCCGGTCATCGAGGATGCGCTGTCCCGATGCGGGGTCGAGGCCGTCACCGGTACCGGGGTGATCGCGGTGGATGCCGAGACGGTGACGCTGTCCTCGGGCGCGGTGATCCCCGCGGCCACCGTCATCTGGTGTGCCGGGATGCGGGCGAATCCGTTGGCCGCGCAGTTGCCCGTCAGCCTGGACCGGCTGGGCCGTGTCCCGGTCGACGGCCGACTGCGCGTCGAGGGCGTGCCCGATGTCTTCGCCGCCGGTGATGTGGCGGCCGCGCAGGTCGACGACGGGCACACCTCGGTGATGTCGTGTCAGCACAGCAGGCCGATGGGCCGCTACGCCGGCTACAACGTGATCAGCGATCTGGTGGGCGCACCGCTGCTGACGCTACGGATCCCCTGGTACGTGACGGTGCTCGATCTGGGCCCGGCCGGCGCGGTGTACACCGAGGGCTGGGACCGCACGGTCATCGGTACCGGTGCGGCGGCGAAGGCCACCAAGACGGTCATCAACACTGAGCGGATCTATCCGCCGCTGGGGGCCGACCGGGCCGCGCTGCTGGCCGCGGCGGTCCCCGAGGTGCAGACACCGCCGTCGACCGGGTAACCGGTCAGCGCACCAGGGTTGCTCCCCCATCGAGCCGGATCTGCTGGCCGGTCATGAACCGCGACTCGTCGGCGAGCAGATACAGTGCGGCGTAGGCGGTTTCCCAGCTGCTCGCGCGGCCCATCTTGAGTTTGACAACCTCGTTGTAGGCCGCGTCGACCTCGTCGGAATCGAATCCGAACAGTTCCTGCGAGTCGTGGTTCCCCAGGGTCGAGTCGATCGGGCCCAGCATCAGGGTGTTGGCCCGAATGCCGGCCTCGGCGTACTCGACCGCGGTCAGTTCGGTGATGTAGTTCAGACCGCACTTGCCCAAGGCGTACGGCATGATGCCCATGTTCAGGCCCAGTTCGTTCTTCAGGCTCGCGATCGAGGAGAAGTTGACGATGCTGCCGGTGCTGGTGCCCTCGTTCTTCTCCATGCATTGGGCGGCAAAGAGGTTGCAGTGGAAGCAGCCCAGCATGTTGACGTTGATGCCCTTGTTGAAGTTCTCGACCGACATCGAATTCGATTCCCGGTCGAAGGGCGGGTTGGTCGCGACGCTGTAGACCATCCCGTCCACCCGGCCGCTGCGCTGCATGACGGTGTCGAAGATACGTTGGCAGTCGTCCTTTTCCGCGACGTCGGCCTGCACGGCGTAGGCGGTGCCACCCTCGGCCTCGATCATGTCGACGGTCTCCTGCGCGGCCGCGAGGTTGAGATCCACAGCCACCACCTCGGCTCCGTGCCTGGCGGCCAGCACGGCGGTGGCGCGCCCGTTGCCGATCTTGTCGCCGGGCATCTGCCCGCCGCCGACGATGACGATCACCTTTCCGGACAGGTCGAAGGCGGTGCGGTCCTTGCTGGCGAAATCTACAGACATGCTTCCTCTTTCATGTGGATGGCGCGTTCCGGGCAGGCGGCGACGGCGTGGGCGAGGGCGACCCTCAGGACCCCACGACCTTCAGATGCAGTTCGGTGAGTCCCCGCAGGATGAAGGTGGGCACATAGCCGAACCTCCGGTGGTCCGCCGTGCCGTGGTGGGCCTCGTCGAGGCGGATCTCGCCGGCAGTCTCGAGCAGGCGCTGGATGAGAATGCGCCCCTCGGCGCGTGCCAGTGGTGCGCCCAGGCAACTGTGGATACCGCGCCCGAATGCGATGTGGCGCCGCGAGTTCGGCCGGTCCAGATCGAAGATGTCGGGATTCTCGAACACTCGCGGATCCCGGTTGGCGGCACCGTAATGGACCATGAGGGTCGTGCCGGCCGCAATGTCGACCCCACCGATCGTGGTGTCGGCGCGGGCCAGCCGGAAATCCCCGCGGATCGGACTCTCGAAGCGCAGCGCCTCCTCGATGAAGTTCCCGATCAATTCGGGTTGGCGGCGCAGCCGATCCTGCAGGTCGGCGTCCTCGGCCAGCACCTTCATCGCCGAGGACAGCAACCGCACGGTGGTCTCCTGACCGGCGGAGAATAGGTTGGACGCCACCCGCACCACGTCGATGACCTCCGGTGTCGACCCGTCCGGGAACGTCGCCTGCGCCATCTCGGTCATGACATCGCTGCGCGGTGCAGTACGACGGTCGGAGATGTAGTCGGCGAACCGGGTGTACAGATATTCCAGTGGGGCGTGGGCCATCTCGGCACCTTCGGTGCTGCCCAGGGCGACGTCGCCGGTGAGTACCGCGGTGAGCTCGTCGCGGTCCTCGACGGGCACGCCGAGCAGATCGGCGATGACCAGCAGCGCCACCGGGTTACCGACTGCGGTGATGAACTCGCCACCGCCGCGGGCCAGATAGGGCGCCAGCACCTGATCGGCGAGCCGCCACATGAACTCCTCGTTGGCCTTCAGGCGCTTGGGGGTGATCAGGCGGGTCAGCAGCGACCGGTGCGCGGTGTGGGTAGGCGGGTCGAAGGACGGGAGTTGGTCGCTGAACGGTAGCTCTTGGCGGTGCTCGTCGATGAGCGCCCGGACGGTGGCCGCGTCCAGGCCGTCCAGCGATACCGGAAAGCCCGGGAACGGACCGGTCACACTGGTGCACGACGAGAACGACTCGTGATCACCGACCACCGCCAGCACCTCGTCGTAGCCGGTGACCACGAGCACGCCCTGGGTCGGTTCGCGCAGCACCGGACTCTCTTCCCGCATACGGGCCAGCAGCGGATACGGGTCGGCGACCAGTGCCGGGTCGTGGAAGAAATCGATGGCGTCGATCTGCGCTGGACTGATGGTCAAGATGCGCTCCTCGGGTGGCGGCGGGCCGCGGATCGGCGATACCAAAACCGACCAAACGTAAAGTCAGTTACTGACCAATCGTACAGTCGTAAACTGTACGAATGGTCGGACCGCGACGAATTGTTAGCAGCACTACATTCCGAGGACCGGTGTGAGCGCCCCCGCCACCCGGCAGCGCCTCATCGAGGTCGCCGTCGAGCTGTTTCGCCGGCACAGCATCGCCGGCACCTCGCTGCAGATGATCTCCGACGAGCTCGGCCTCACGAAATCGGCGATCTACCACCACTTCCGCACCCGCGATGAGCTCCTGGAAGCGGTGCTCGATCCCGTCATCGATCAACTGCGACAGCTGGTGGAGCAGGCCGGCGGTCACCGCGGCGCAAAGGCGCAAGCCGATGCCATGCTCAGCGGATTCGCCGCCCTTGCGGTGTCCAACCGAACCCTGTTCCCGGTCCTCACCGGCGACCCCAGCGTCGGCGAACTGCTGCGCGCGCGGCAGGACTGGGGCGCCATCGTCGCGCGTCAGATGGAACTACTGGCCGGCGCCGAACCGGGGATGGCCGGTCAGGTGCGGGCCGCCATCGTGATGTCGGGTATCTCGGCCGCCGTCGGCGTCGAGTACGACGGGACCGCGGATGAGCTGCTGGAGCAGCTGGTGACGGCCGGCCGGCGCACGCTGGGTCTTCGCCCGCCCCGTGTTAACTGAGCCACACTCACTGTCCCGGTAACTTACTCCAAAGTAAGGTAGCCGATATGACGTTCTCCCTGGAGTTGTCCTCAGACCTGCTCGACGTGCAGAAGTGGGTTCACGAATTCGCCGCCGACGTGGTGCGCCCCGCCGCGGCCGAGTGGGACGAGCGCGAGGAGACCCCGTGGCCGGTCATCCAGGAGGCCGCCAAGATCGGCCTCTACTCGCTGGAGATGATGGCTGAACAGACGGCCGAACCCTCCGGCCTGGGCATGATCGTCGTCTTCGAGGAACTGTTCTGGGGCGATGCGGGTATCGCGCTGTCCATCCTCGGCACCGGACTGGCCGCCGCTTCGGTCGCCGGTTCCGGCACCCCCGAGCAGATCGGCGAATTCCTTCCGCAGATGTTCGGCACCGTCGAGAAGCCCGAGGTCGCCGCGTTCTGCGCCTCCGAACCGAACGCCGGATCCGATGTCGGCTCGATCCTCACCCGAGCCCGCTACGACGAGGCCACCGACGAGTGGGTGCTCAACGGCACCAAGACCTGGGCCACCAACGGCGGCATCGCCAACGTCCACGTCGTGGTCGCGTCGGTGCACCCCGAACTCGGCACCCGCGGCCAGGCGTCATTCATCATCCCGCCCGGCACCAAGGGTCTCAGCCAGGGCCAGAAATTCCTCAAGCACGGGATCCGCGCGTCGCACACCGCCGAGGTCGTGCTCGACGAGGTCCGCATCCCCGGGCGCCTGATCGTCGGCGGCAAGGAGAAGTTCGACGCCAAGATCGCCAAGGTGCGCGACGGTAAGAAGGCCGCCGGACAGGCCGCCATGGCGACCTTCGAGCGCACCCGCCCCACCGTCGGCGCCATGGCCGTCGGCGTGGCGCGCGCCGCCTATGAGTACGCACTCGACTACGCCTGCGAGCGTGAGCAATTCGGCCGCAAGATCGGCGATTTCCAGGGTGTCGCGTTCAAGCTTGCCGACATGAAGGCCCGCATCGATGCCGCCCGCCTGCTCGTCTACCGGGCCGGCTGGATGGCGCGCAACGGCAAGCAGTTCGAGAACGCCGAGGGGTCGATGGCCAAACTGGTGGCCAGCGAGACCGCGGTCTACGTCACCGATGAGGCCATCCAGATTCTCGGCGGCAACGGCTACACCCGCGACTACCCGGTCGAGCGGATGCACCGCGACGCCAAGATCTTCACGATCTTCGAAGGCACCAGCGAGATTCAGCGGCTGGTGATGGGCCGCGCCATCACCGGCCTGCCGCTGCGCTGAAAATACTTACGCCAGAGTTAATTTCGGGCGGTTACTCCGTCGCGGGACGCAAACACAGCTGTGACATCGCCGAAACACGGTCGGCCTAATTTTGCCGAATGACACAGGAGCTCGGCGATGAGGTGCGCAACGAGGTAGTCGAGGCCGACCTTGACACCATGACGGCCACCAAGGAGACCCTCGAGGACTACACGCTGCGCTTCGCCCCGCGCAGCTACCGCAAGTGGTCCACCCGGGTGGTGGGCATCTCAGCCCTGGGCGGTATCGCCTACCTCGCCGATTTCGCGATCGGCGCCAATATCGGCATCGCCTACGGGACCACCAACGCGTTGTGGGGAATCCTCATCTTCGCGGTCGTGGTGATGGTCACCGGGTTCCCGCTCGCCTACTACGCCGCGCGGTACAACGTCGATCTGGACCTGATCACCCGTGGCAGCGGCTTCGGCTACTACGGATCGGTGGTCACCAACGTCATCTTCGCGACGTTCACGTTCATCTTCTTCGCACTCGAGGGCTCCATCATGGCGCAGGGTCTGGAGCTCGGCCTCGGCATCCCGCTGTGGGTGGGCTATGCACTGTCCACCATCATCATCTTCCCGCTGGTCATCTACGGCATGAAAGTCCTTTCCACACTGCAGGTCTGGACCACGCCGCTGTGGCTGGTGCTGATGGTCGCACCGTTCGTCTATCTGGTCATCAGTCATCCTGAATCGGTCGGCGACTTCTTCGCCTTCCAGGGTGAGAGCGGCACCGGCGGCTTCGATCTGGGCATGACGCTGCTGGCCGCCGGCGTGTGCCTGTCGCTGATCGTGCAGATTGCCGAGCAGATCGATTACCTGCGCTTCATGCCGCCCCGGACGCCGGAGAACAGCCGCAGCTGGTGGACGTGGATGTTCCTGGCCGGGCCCGGCTGGGTGATCTTCGGCGCCATCAAACAGGTGGTCGGGTTGTTCCTGGCGGTGTACCTGATCGCCAACGTCTTCGACGGCGCGGTGGCCAGCGCCAACGAACCGGTGCATCAGTTCCTGGAGATCTACCGCAACTTCCTGCCGCCATGGCTGGCTATGACGCTGGCGGTGGTCCTGGTGGTGATCAGCCAGGTCAAGATCAACGTCACCAACGCCTACTCCGGCTCGCTGGCGTGGACGAACTCGTTCACCCGTGTCACCAAGCACTACCCCGGCCGGCTGGTGTTCCTGGCGTTCAACCTGCTGATCGCGCTGATCCTGATGGAAGCCAACATGTTCGCGTTCCTGAACTCCATCCTGGGGTTCTACGCCAACTGCGGTATCGCCTGGGTTGTGGTGGTGGCCTCGGACATCGTGTTCAACAAGTACCTGCTGAAGCTGTCGCCAATGCAGCCCGAGTTCCGGCGCGGCATGCTGTACGCGGTCAATCCGGTCGGGTTCGTGTCGCTGTTCGTCGCGGCTGGCGTGTCACTGCTGACCTTCTTCGGCGTACTCGGCGAGGCCATCAGGCCGTACTCACCGCTGGTGGCCATGGTGCTCGGTCTGGTGCTGCCGCCGATCATCGCGGTCGCCACCAAGGGCAAGTACTACCTGCGCCGCACCGATGACGGTATCGACCTGCCGATGTACGACGAACTGGGCAACCCGTCCGGCGCGCACCTCAAATGCCATGTCTGCCATCACGATTACGAGCGGCCCGACATGATGAAGTGCGAGACCCACGACGCGTTCGTCTGCTCGCTCTGCCTGTCGACCGACAAGGTCGCCGACCACGTGCTACCCGCCCAGAGCTAGGCGGACACCATGTCGACGAACATCGCATGCACCCGGCGGTCGCCGGTCATCTCGGGATGGAACGACGTCGCCAGCATCCGCCCCTGACGCACCGCCACCGGATGGCCGCCCGCCGTGGCCAGCACCTCGACCTCGGGTCCGACCCGTTCCACCCACGGGGCCCGGATGAACACCGCGTGCACCGGGCCGTCGATACCGGTGAACCTCAGGTCCTCTTCGAACGAGTCGACCTGACGGCCGAAAGCGTTGCGGCGCACCGTCATATCGATTCCACCGAGCGGTAATGCCTCCCGCCCGGGCACGCCGGCGTCCAGGATCTCGCCGGCCAGCAGGATCATCCCCGCACACGAGCCGTAGGCCGGCAACCCGTCGCGCAGCAATCCGCGCAGCGGCTCCAGCAGCTCGAACTCGCGCAGCAGGTGGCTCATCGCCGTCGACTCACCGCCCGGGATGACAAGTGCATCAACGGATTTCAACTCGGACAGCCGCCGCACCTTGACGGCCTCGGCGCCGGCTTCGGTTAGCGCCGCCAGATGCTCGCGGGTGTCGCCCTGCAGAGCAAGCACCCCGACGGTCACGCTCACTGGCTGGACGGGGTGAAGCCACGCTGATAGCGGGTCAGCCCCTCCTGCATCACTGCCGCGACCATCTCGCCGTACTGGTTGAACAGCTTGCCCTGGGTCAGCGCGCGCCCGCCACAGGCCGACGGTGAGGACTGGTCGTAGAGCAGCCATTCGTCGGCGCGGAACGGCCGCATGAACCACATCGCATGATCCAGCGACGCGATGTTGAGATGCTTACGTTCATCCGGGTGATTCACCTGCGCCGAACCCAGCAGGGTCAGGTCGCTGAGGTAGGCCAGCGCGCAGATGTGCAGCACCGAGTCGTCCGGCAGCGGATCGCGGTGCCGGAACCACACCTGCTGCTGAGAAGCCTTGCCGGGCAGGCGATTGACCTGATCGCGCGGGACGATGCGGACGTCCCACTCATCGAACTGACGGAAGCTCGCATCGTCGAAGACCTTGGAGTTGGTCTTGAAACCCGGGATGTCATCGGGCGAGGGCGCCGAGGGCATGGCGTCCTGATGCTCGATACCGCTCTGATCGGTCTGGAACGACGCCGACATGCTGAAAATGGTCTGACCGTGCTGGACGACGCTCACCCTGCGGGTGGCGAACGATCCGCCGTCGCGGATGCGCTCCACCAGATACACCGACGGTGCCCGGGCGTCGCCGGGCCGCAGGAAGTAGCCATGGAGCGAGTGCACCTGGAACTTGGGGTCCACCGTGCGCACCGCAGAGACCAACGACTGGCCGGCGACATGGCCGCCGAAGGTGCGCTGCAGGAAACCGGACTCCGGGCTGAACACCCCACCGCGGTAGATGTCGACTTCGAGCTGCTCGAGATCGAGGATCTGTTCGATCGACATACGCGCTTACCAGCCGCGTTCGGCGAGCCGGTGGGGCTGCGCGATGTCCTCCACGTTGATACCGACCATGGCCTCGCCCAGACCGCGCGACACCTTGGCCAGCACATCGGGATCGTCGTAGAAGGTGGTGGCCTTCACGATCGCCGCAGCCCGCGCCGCCGGGTCACCGGACTTGAAGATGCCCGAGCCCACGAACACACCCTCGGCGCCGAGCTGCATCATCATCGCCGCATCGGCCGGGGTGGCGATACCGCCGGCGGTGAACATCGTCACCGGCAGCTTGCCGGCCCGGGCCACCTCGACGACCAGATCGTAGGGGGCCTGCAGTTCCTTGGCCGCCACGAACAACTCGTCCTCCGACAGCGAACCCAGCCGGCGGATCTGTCCGCCGATGGCACGCATGTGGGTGGTCGCATTGGAGACATCGCCGGTGCCGGCCTCACCCTTGGAACGGATCATCGCCGCGCCCTCGGTGATCCGGCGCAGCGCCTCGCCCAGGTTGGTCGCCCCGCACACGAACGGCACAGTGAACTTCCACTTGTCGATGTGGTTGGCGTAATCGGCCGGGGTCAGCACCTCGGACTCATCGATGTAGTCCACCCCGAGGCTCTGCAGGATCTGGGCCTCCACGAAATGCCCGATCCGCACCTTGGCCATCACCGGGATGGTGACCGCGGCGATGATGCCCTCGATCATGTCCGGGTCGCTCATCCGCGACACCCCACCCTGGGCCCGGATGTCGGCGGGTACGCGCTCCAGCGCCATCACCGCGACCGCACCCGCGGCTTCGGCGATGCGCGCCTGCTCCGGGGTGACCACGTCCATGATGACCCCGCCCTTGAGCATCTCGGCCATCCCGCGCTTCACCCGCGCGGTACCGGTCTGGCTACCGGAACCAGGTGCGGTTTCCATCGCTATCTCCTTCACTTCGCTACTGATTCAGTCTAAGGGTGGTGACAAATCAATTGGATCCGCAGTATCAGCGGATCAGCTGAGGCTGCGTACCAGGTCCGGCACCCCGCACATCGGCAAGTTCGCCGGCCTGTGCCAGCAGCTCGCCGAGCTGCAGCGGGTACACGGTTTCGCCCTTGTCGACCAACTCGCGGATCATTGTCTCATCGCACCAGAGGTGACCGTGAATGTAGCGGCGCTCCAGGGCGGTATGACCCGTGGTAGCGGGTTCGAAGCGGGTGGTCCGGTGCACGAAGAAGAGCTCCTCGCTACGCATCATCGAGCCGTTGAAATCGATGACGGCCTCCCGCCGCCACACCGGGCCCACCAGCTCGGCGGGCGACAGGGCCAGACCCGTCTCCTCGGCCAGCTCGCGCGCCGCGGTGTCGGCGAGCTCTTCGCCGGCTTCGACCGCGCCACCGACGGTGAACCACCAGCGTCGCGCGTCGGTACCGGCGCGGGCCGGGTCCGAGCCGCAGAACAACAACACCTTGCCGTCCTCGTCGAGGAGTATCACCCGCGCCGAGACCCGCCTGCTGAACTGGCCGGAATCACGCGCAGCCGGACCGGCCCGCTCGGCGATCTCGAAATATGTCGGCGGCGCCGCGGTGCCGCCGAGGTGCAGCAGGCGCACCAGCGGGCGCTCCCGCAGGGCCAGGGTGTCGCGCACGGCGTCGTTGTGGAACCGGCGGGCCAGCAGCACCCGGGCCTCCGCATCGGCGAGTTCGGCGACCAGCGCCACCGGCAGCGACAGCGGATCCACGGACTCAAGGGCGGCGGACAATTCGTTCTCCGCGGCCTCGCGCATGGCCCGCGGCGCGCGCTCGGCGGCAGCGGCGAGGGTGGCCAGCCGTTTGCCTTCCGGCGCTCGGCCGTAGGCGTCCAGTGCCACCGCGCGGGCGACCACGGCGCGCCGCGCCAGCAGACCGTCCAGCGCCTGCCAGGACAGGTCGTAGCGCACGTGCAGGCGGTCCAGCCGGTTCGCGGTCAGGTAGGCCCAGCTGCCGAGCAGCAGCAGCACGGTGCCGATGAGCACCAGCAGCACGATCAGGATCCAGCTCATGTAGCCACCTGCACCTTCGCGCCCATGCCGCTCACCGTCTCGTAGACCCGCATGATCTCACCGGCCACCACCGACCAGTCGTACCGCTGCACCGCTTCCGATGCCGCGGCGACATACCGCTTGCGCGCCTCGTCATCTCCGAGCAGTTCGATCAGGCTGGTGGCCAACGCATCCGGGTCATCGACCGGCACCAGCCGGCCGGCTTCGCCGTTGTTCAGCACCCGCCGGAACGCGTCCAGATCGCTGGCCACCACCGCGGTGCCCGCCGCCATGGCCTCCACCAGCACGATGCCGAAACTCTCCCCGCCGGTGTTGGGCGCGCAGTAGACATCGACGCTGCGCAGCGCCGAGGCCTTGGTGGCGTCATCGACGGCGCCGAGGAAACGCAGGTTCGCCGCGTACTCGCCGGCCTCCTCGGCCAGCTCCTGCTCATCGCCTCGGCCGACCACCAGCACCTCGACATCGGGGAACTCCGCGACCAGTCGCGGCAGCGCGCCCAGCAGGACCGCCATCCCCTTGCGTGGCTCGTCGAACCGGCCGAGGAACAGCACCGAGCGGCCCGGTCGCGGGTAGCCCTCCAGCGGTGGCGCCGACGCGAAGTCCGATACCGTCACGCCGTTCGGGATTTCGACGGCGTCGGAACCCAGGGCCTCCATCTGCCAGCGCCGCGCCAGATCGGACACCGCGATCCGGCCCACGATCTTCTCGTTCAGCGGGCGCAGCATTCCCTGGAACACGCTGAGCGTCAACGATTTCGTGGTCGAGGTGTGGAAGGTGGCCACGATGGGTCCCTCGGCGATCATCAGCGCCAGCATGGATACGCTCGGCGCGTTCGGCTCGTGCAGGTGCAGCACATCGAAATCGCCTTGGATGAGCCACTTCTTGACCTTGCGGTGGGTGGCAGGGCCGAACCGCAGCCGCGCGACTGACCCGTTGTAGGGAATGGGGACGGCCCGGCCGCCGGACACCACGTAATCGGGCAGGTCGGTGCCGGCGTCGGCCGACGACGGGGCCAGCACGCTGACGTCATGGCCGCCGGCCAGGAACACCTCGGCCAGTTGCAGCACATGGGCCTGGACACCACCGTGCACGTCGAACGAGTACGGGCACACCATCCCGATGCGCATCGGTGTTCCTAGTTCCCCTCGAGGCGGGCGCGGCGCTCATCCGACAGGTCGGCAAGCCACTGCGGTTGCAGCATGTGCCAATCCGCGGGGTATTCGGCGATCCCGGCGGCGAAGTGGTCGGCCAGGGCCTGGGTGATGACGCCGACATCTCCGGAGGAGGTGTCCAGTGGGGCGTGGATCCGCAGGCCCCACCCGTCGTCCTCGAACCAGGTGTGCACCGGCAGCAGCGCGGCGCCGGTCTGCAGCGCCAGCTTTGCCGGCCCCGACGGCAACCGGGTCTGCTCACCGAAGAAATCGACCGGAACTCCGGAGCGGGTCAGGTCGCGATCGGACATCAGGCACACCAGCCCGTTGTCGTTGAGGCGGTCGACGAGGATCTCCGTGGGCGGCCGTGCTCCCCCGGTCAGCGGCAGCACCTCGAAGCCCAGGCTCTCGCGGTAGGCGACGAAACGGTTGTACAGCGACTCCGGTTTGAGCCGCTCGGCCACGGTGGCGAACTGCCCGTAGGTGTTCGTCAGCCACACCCCCGCGATGTCCCAGTTTCCGCTGTGCGGCAACGCAAGTACCACGCCGCGGCCGGCGGCGAGCGCCTCCTCGACATGGTGGTGGCCCTCGACCCGGTCCTGTACCTGCGCGGCGATTGCCACGTGGTTCATCGACGGCAGCCGGAACGCCTCGCGCCAGTACCGCCCGTAGGAGGCCAGCGAGGCGCGGACAAGACCGCCGGGCACCTGTCCGGCGGGCACGCCCAGCACCCGGCCCAGGTTCTTGCGCAGCTGTTCGGGTCCCCCGCCGCGCGCCGCGTACAGCGCGCCGGCGTCGAACATGTTGCGGGCGGCGAACTCCGGCATGGCCCGCACCATCCGCCAGCCCGTGGCGTAGCCGAGATCGGACAGCTGCCCGCCCAGCGGAACCCGGAGGCCGCCGAATTTGGGCAGCCCCGATGTCGGCGTGCTCACGCGGTGTCTCCATCGGACGAGGGTGCCGCCGGCTCCGAAGGCATGGGGTCCATGGCGCCCGGCGAGGTGCGCACGGCGTGCAGGCGCTGGGCGAGGGTCACCAGGCTGGCTGCGGCCAGCCCCCACATGGCCACGTCCAGCAGGACCGGCCACCCGAACAGACCGGACAGGCCGGCGCCGGTCAGCACGATGACCAGCCGCTCGGGCCGTTCGATGATGCCGCCGTCACCGCGCAGCCCGCTGGCCTCGGCGCGCGCCTTGATATAGGAGATGACCTGCGAGGTCACCAGGCAGATCAGGCCGGCGACCACCAGCGCGGTGTTGTGCGCGCCGAACGCGGCCCACCAGACCAGTCCGCCGAAGATCGCGCCGTCGCTGAGCCGGTCGCAGGTCGCGTCCAGCACGGCGCCGAACCGGGTGCCGCCGCCGCGTTCACGTGCCATCGCACCGTCGAGCATGTCGGCGAGCACGAAGAAGAAGACGGCCACCGATCCCCACCACAGCTGCCCGATCGGGTACAGGGTGAGGGCGGCCACCACCGAACCGGCGGTGCCCAGGATGGTGATGCTGTCCGGGGTCAGTCCGGTGCGTAGCGCCGCCCTGGCCACCGGGCCCGACAGCTTGGTGTACGCGGCCCGCGTCATCAGATAGAAGTTGCTCACTGCTGAGCGGCCCCGTCTAGGCGATCCCATTCGGTGGCCAGCAGCCGCCGGGTCTCACTGAGCAGCTGCGGGATCACCTTGGACCCGCCGATGATGGTGATGAAATTGGCGTCCCCGCCCCAGCGCGGGACGACGTGCATGTGCAGGTGCTCGGCCAGCGAGCCGCCCGCCGAGGTGCCCAGGTTGAGACCGACGTTGAAACCGTGCGGCCGCGACACCGCCTTCATCACCCGAATCGCCTTCTGGGTGAACGCCATCAGCTCGGCGGTCTCGTCGACGCTGAGATCCTCGAGTTCGGACACCCGCCGGTAGGGCACCACCATCAGATGGCCCGGGTTGTACGGGTAGAGGTTCAGCACGGCGTAGACCAGTTCCCCGCGCGCCACCATCAGACCGTCCTCGTCGGACATCGACGGGATGTCGGTGAACGGTTCCTTGGACTGCGCCGAACCCGCCCCCTTCTTCATCGGCGACTCGGCGATGTAGCTCATCCTGTGCGGCGTCCACAGCCGTTGCAGATGGTCGGGTTCACCCACCCCGGTGTCGACGATGCCCTCGTCGTCGCTCACGGATCCACCCTGAACAGCTCGGCGTTGGGAGTCGCGTTCTCGCGCCGGGTGATCCAGTCCACGATGGCCTCGACGGCCGCTTCGCGCGGCACCGAGTTCACTTGGCTGCGGTCTCCGAACCGGAAGGAGATCGCCCCCGCTTCGATGTCCTTATCGCCGGCCAGCAGCATGAACGGCACCCGCTGATTGGTGTGATTGACGATCTTCTTGGCCATCCGGTCATCGCTGGAGTCCACCTCGATCCGGACACCGCGGGTGCGCAGTTGAGCCGCAAGGTCTTCCAGGTAGGGCACGTGCGCGTCGGCGACCGGAACACCGACCGCCTGCACCGGAGCCAGCCAGGCCGGGAACGCACCCGCATAGTGCTCGGTGAGCACACCGAAGAAACGCTCGATGGATCCGAACAGCGCACGGTGGATCAGCACCGGCCGCTGCCGGCTTCCGTCTGCGGCGGTGTACTCCAGCTCGAAACGGTCGGGCATGTTGAAGTCGAGCTGAATCGTCGACATCTGCCAGTTCCGGCCCAGCGCGTCCTTCACCTGCACCGAGATCTTCGGTCCGTAGAACGCGGCACCGCCCGGGTCGGGCACCAGCGCCAGCCCGGAGGCCTCGGCGACCTCGCGCAGGGTGTCGGTGGCCTCTTCCCACATGTCATCGGAGCCGACGGACTTCTCCGGGTCCCGAGTGGACAGCTCCAGGTAGAAGTCGTCGAGCCCGTAGTCGGAGAGCAGGTCGAGCACGAACTGCAGCAGCCCGGTCAGTTCCTCGCGCATCTGCTCGCGGGTGGTGTAGATGTGCGCGTCGTCCTGGGTCATACCGCGAACCCGGGTCAGCCCGTGCACCACCCCGGACTTCTCATAGCGGTACACCGATCCGAACTCGAAGAGCCGCAACGGAAGTTCGCGGTAGGACCGTCCCCGCGACCGGTAGATCAGGTGGTGCATGGGGCAGTTCATCGGCTTCAGGTAGTAGTCCTGGCCGGGTTTGCGCACGGTGCCGTCATCGTTGAACTCGGCATCGATGTGCATGGGCGGGAACATCCCGTCCGCGTACCACTCCAGGTGACCGGAGGTGATGTACAGGTTCTCCTTGGTGATGTGCGGGGTGTTCACGAACTGGTAGCCGGCCTGTTCGTGCTTCTGCCGGGAGTAGTCCTCCAGCTCCTTGCGGACGATGCCGCCCTTGGGGTGGAACACCGGCAGACCCGAACCGAGTTCGTCGGGGAAGCTGAACAGGTCCAGTTCCACGCCGAGCTTGCGGTGGTCGCGGCGCTGGGCCTCCTCGATCAGTTCGAGATGACGGTCCAGGGCCTCCTGGGATTCCCAGGCGGTGCCGTACACACGCTGCAGGCTGGCGTTGTTCTGGTTACCGCGCCAGTATGCGGCGCTGCTGCGGGTCAGCTTGAACGCCGGGATGAATCGGGTGGTCGGGATGTGCGGGCCGCGGCACAGATCTCCCCAGATCCGCTCCTTGGTCCGCGGGTTGAGGTTGTCGTATGCGGTCAGCTCGTCGCCGCCGACCTCCATCACGTCCGGGTCCCCGGACTTGTCGTCGACCAGTTCGAGCTTGAACGGCTCGTCGGCAAGTTCAACGCGCGCTTGGTCTTTGGACTCATAGACGCGGCGGGAGAACAGCTGGCCGTCCTTGATGATCTTCTGCATCCGCTTCTCCAGCTTCTGCAGATCCTCGGGCGTGAACGGCTCCGCCACGTCGAAGTCGTAGTAGAAGCCGTCGACGATCGGCGGGCCGATGCCGAGCTTTGCCTGTGGGAACAGATCCTGCACCGCCTGTGCCAGCACATGCGCGCACGAATGCCGGATCACGCTGCGGCCGTCCTCGGTGTCCGCGGCGACGGCCTCGACGTCCACGTCGGCGTCGGGCACCCAGTTCAGGTCACGCAACCGGCCCTCGGCGTCGCGCACCACGACGATGGCGTCCGGGGCGCCCCGCTCCGGCAGACCCGCCTCGCGCACCGCCGCCCCTGCGGTAGTCCCGGCAGCGACCCGGATGAGGGCTGCGGGGGCGGAACTGGCGGCGGCGGTCATCGGTGGATCTCCTAAACGAAATGGTCGTGTGATCGCGACCATGCTATCGGGGGTCCCTGCACGCGGAAGCTAGGACCCGATGCCGATCGGGCTCTTCAGCCAGGGCCAATCGATACCGACCCAGCCGGCGGCCAGACTGATCGCCCCGAACAGCCACAGGGTGACGACGACGACGGCCGCGGTGAACAAGGCGCTGAGCACCTTGACGGCGATGTGCTGGCGGGTGAACCAGGCCATCACGGCGTCGTACCTGACCCGCGCGTGGTGCAGCACCACCTGCGCGGCCCGGAACTCGGTGGCCAGGATGCCCAGACCCAGGAAGACGATGGCCCAGCCCGGTCCCGGGTACGGGATGGTGATGATGCCGACCAGCAGCACCAGCGTGCCGACGACGCCGACGGTGATCCGGTAGGTCAGATCCGCGACGGGACGGTCGCGGATCTTGTCGCGCCAGCGGGCCCAGGCGCGCTTGCGCTCCCCGCGCTCCTCGCTGTGCTTCTCGTCGACGCTCATGGCTGCCCCGGCTTCAGTCGGACGAAAAGCGCGTCCCCCTCGGTCAGCACCACCCCGTCGTCGAGTACCCGGCCGCTGACGAAGATCTTGCGCCCGTCGATGCGGTCGATGCCGGCGTCCACCTGCAGTTCCTTACCGATCGGCACGATCTTTCGGTAGTCGATGCCCAGGTGGGCGGTGCGCTGGTACATGCTCTTGGTCAGTTTGGCCGCGGTGAAGCCGAGCAGCGAATCGAACAGCAGACCGAGCACGCCGCCGTGCACCGCGCCGTTGCGGCCCAGGTGGTAGCGGCGGAACTGTGCGGTGCCGGCGATGCGGCCGTCGGCGGTGACGTACAGGTCGACCGGCACCGACATGATGTTGCCGCGGTTGGGCAGGTCCATCCGCCGGCCTGACGGCGAATGCCATTCGTCGGCCTCATACGGCGCCAGCAACGCCGACACCTTCTCGATCAGGTCGGCGGCCTCGGTGATGACCGCGTCGGGCGCATCGGCGGCCCGGGCATGGTCCTGCAGGGTGCGCACCGCCTCGACGAAGCGCCCGTAGTCGGGACCGCCACGGTCGGTGGGATCGGGCGGATTGAACCCACCGCCTGTATGCACTGCACCGGTCGTCACACCGGCAACGTTATTGCACGCCCGCCCCGGTTACTCCGGCCAGTCGCTGTTGCGGATCACGTCGACGAAGTCGGTGCGGACAAAGTCGCTGTCGTAACGCGCGAGCACGTCGGCGTTGACATTGCCGAACGTGCTCGACGGGCGGTGCCGATTGCCGTCGGCGAAGGCCTGCAGGATGCGGTTCTTGAAGTCCGGCCGCGGATGTGCGGCGGTGACGGCCGCGATCTCGGCGGCCGACAGCGCGTCCAGACCGATGCCGAGCACGTCGGTCTCGACGCCGGCCGTCACCAGGGCCACCTCCGGGTCCAGGAATTCGGGCACGCCGGGTGTGGTGTGCAGCGCGATACCCAGCCACACCCGTCCCGCCGAAGTGTCGTCGACTCCACGCGCCACCAGGAACTCCCTGGCCGCGTTGGCCCCGTCGACCTCGAAACGCAGTGTCGAGTCCCGGTAGCCGCCGGTCAGGCCGACGTCGTGGAACATCGCGCCGGTGTAGAGCAACTCCGGGTCCGGCTGCAGTCCGCGACGGCGGGCATGCAGCATCCCGAACAGGAAGACCCGGCGGGAATGATGGAACAGCAGGTCGTCCTCGGTGTCCCGGATGAATTCGGTGACATCGTGCACCAGCTCGGTGTTCGGGATCACGATATCGGCCACCATCTGGTCAGTAGATGCGCTCATCGTCGAAACTCCTTGTTCTCCTGGGTTTTCCGTCGTGTGACACCAGTGTGTGCCGATACTCCAGTGAGCAGCGGTGCCAGATCGGCCACCTTTCCCACAGATTGCGACACAATGTGGGGGTGCCCGCACACAGTCCGCGCGACGTCGTCGTGGTGGTGTTCGACGGGATGAAGCTGCTCGATGTGGCGGGCCCCGCCGAGGTGTTCGCCGAATCCAATCGATTCGGCGCCGCTTACCGGCTGAGCTTCGCCTCTGTCGACGGCCGGGAGGTCACCACGTCGGTCGGCAGCCGCTTCGCGGTGATCCGCCGGATCGACGAGATCGCTTCCGCAGACACGGTGCTGGTGGCCGGCGGGGACGATCTGGTCGGCCGGCCCATCGACCCCGCACTCGTCGGGGCGGTCCATGACGCTCTTCCCCGCACGCGGCGGATGGCATCCATCTGCACCGGGGCATTCATCCTGGCCCAAGCCGGGCTGTTGAGCGGCAGGCGAGCCACCACGCACTGGCGTCATGTCCGTCTGCTCGCCGCGGCCTTCCCCGACATCCATGTGCAACCGGACGCGATCTTCATCCGTGACCGCGAGATCTACACCTCGGCCGGCGTCACCGCCGGTATCGACCTGGCGCTGGCCCTGGTCGAGGAGGACCACGGTGCCGAACTGGTACGCACGGTGGCGCGATCGCTGGTGGTCTATCTCAAACGCGCGGGCGGCCAGTCCCAGTTCTCGGCATTGGTGGAATCCGATCCGCCCGCCGATTCGGCGCTGCGCGCCATCGTCACCGCGATCGCCACCGACCCGGGCGCTGATCACAGCGTCAAAAGCCTTGCCGCACTGGCGTCCATGAGCACACGGCAACTCACCCGGTTGTTCAGGTCCGAATTGGCGACCACACCCGCGCGCTATGTCGAGACGGTGCGGATCGACAGCGCCCGCGGAGCGCTGGATGCCGGCCGCAGCGTCACCGAGGCCGCCCATCTCGCCGGCTTCGGCAGCGCGGAGACGATGCGACGGGTGTTCGTGCAGCACCTCGGGGTGAGCCCCCGCGCCTACCGGGACAGGTTTCGCACCGCGGTGCGGGATTGAGCGGCCCGCCGGTGCCATAGTGGCAGGTGTGGACCTGACCTATCCCGAAGTGGGCGCCACCAGGGGCCCGCTGCCCGACGGCTATCAGCACGTGCACGCGCACGCCGTGATCGGGCACGGCCGGGCCCGCTTCGAGGACGCTGCCGATGCCGTCCTGCACTGGGGAATGCAGCGGGGCGCCGGCGTGCTGGTCACCGCCGACGCGGACGTCGCCACCGTCGGCGCCGAGGTGACGGTCGGTTTCTGGCCGCTGCGGGCGCCCTGCCGGGTGGTCTACGTGCTGGACGAGACCGATCGGCGCGGGTTCGCCTACGGCACCCTGCCCGGGCATCCGGAGACCGGTGAGGAGCTGTTCGCGGTGCGCTACGACCCGGCCGACGGCACGGTGCACGCGGAGGTGACGGCGTTCGCCCGCCATGCCACCTGGTGGAGCAAGCTCGGCGGGCCGGTCACCCGGCTGGCGCAGCGGGTTATCACCCGCCGCTATCTGAAGGCTGTCTAGGCGCGATCCGGGGACGAGCGGCTATGTGCGGGGAAACCGATCGCGCAGGTGGTCGACCAGCGTGGTGGCCCGGACGGCCGTGTCGGTTCCACACGCCCGCACATCGACGACGATATTCGAAATTGCGGCGACGCCATGCCAGCACGGAGGTCCGGACTGCGGCGAGCTGCTCGCGCCGAAGACTGCCCGGTCGGTTTCGACGACCTCATCGATCCGGTAGCGCTGCGCGGGCCCCCGCGCGGCGAGCACCAGCTCCGAACCGACACATCCCGACCACGCCGTTCGGGTCGCCACGAGGTAGTCCCATGCCTCACTCGGCGAGCGGAACTCGAGCACGCTTTCGTCGACGGTGGACTTCTGGTCCGGGGCGACAAGCCTACGGCCGAAGCGGTTCTCGAATCCCTCGGATTCGGGGATCGGCACGGCCGCCGTATCGACCGCGCCCGCGCAGCGGGACGAATCGGGACTGCGGGCCGCCGGCCCCTGTTTGTAGTCTTCGCCCGCATCCCATGCTATCCCGAGCCGTTCCCCGGTCTCGGTAACGCTGGGCAACATGGCTTGCACCGCGACACCTGAGGCCGTCGGCACGACTTCCGGGCAGGGCCAGTACCGACGGACGTTGTCACCATTGCCGATCCGGTCGGGTGCATCCTTGATGGTGCGCAGCGTGATTCGGTGTGTCGCGTCGGCGTCGACGATGATGGCGTAGCCGAACTGTGGCCGCCAGTTGGCCGGTATCAGCACCCAGGAGTCACCGCGGACCGCGAACGGGCGTAGGCACTCGTAGCGGAATGTCTCTCCCTGCGGGGAGGCGGCATCGGTGAGCTTGTGCGCCACCACCAGTTCCTTCGGCAGGAACAGCCGGTCGGACGTATCGAGGATGACGGTCGACTCCCTGGACCAGAGATTTCCCGCAGCGTTGATCCCATCGACCTCTCCGGCTTTGGTGGCGAAGAGGTTGGTGGACCAGAACAAGGCGAGCACCAGGACGGCAACCGAAAGTGCGACAAGCGCGCGGTCCGCGAGCGTGACAGCGGCGCGCTCGTGCTTCGGCTTCGCGAGTCGCCACACCCAGCCGGACATCATCACCAGGCACGCTCCGACTGCGAGGGTCACCGGCGTCAGCCAGACCTGCCCATCCGGGGCCCACGCCGGACGGAGTACACCGACCACGCCTCGCAGCAGCGTGCCGGCCGCCACCACCACGAGAATCCGCGCCACGGTTCGCAGCGCCGAGGCGTGCTGCCCGGACTCGGCGATACGCGCGAGGTATACGCACAACCCGAGCACGGCGGTGCCGGCCAGCAGCGTCACCAGGGCGGCAACGAAGAGCACTCCCGTGCTTCTCGCCACGTAATCGTTGGTGGTGAAACCCACTGCGTCGGTGTCGATACCCAGATAGCCGAACATCTTTCGGGTGGCGGTGTAGCCGAAGTAGTAGCACAGGCCTGTCACCAGGGTGGTGGGTGCGATCACGAGGCCGATGACGCCGATCCACTTGTGTACCGACGGCGCAAGCGGATCCGCGTTGTCAGCCATCGGCAGGAGGTGTGGGCACGGTGCCGATGTCCGGTTCGGGGCTCACCGTGGTCGTGGTCGGGGTGGTGGTGGTCGGGGTGCCGATGAACGATGTCGTCGTGGGGATCGGCGCCGACGTGGTGGACGGCTCGACGTAGGTGGTTTCCGGCGGGCCAGGGACCGCGAGGGCGGTGGTGGTGGTCGGGACCGCACCGGATGTGGTTGACGGTGACACATATTCGGTGCCGGCCGAATTGCTCGCGGTACCGCCGGCAGACGTCGTGAACGATGTCGAGACAGTCAGTGTTGGGATCGAGACCGTGGGTATCTGGCTGCCATTCTCTCCGTGTGTACATGCGGTCACCAAGGCTGCAGCTGCCAGTGCCAGGCCACCCAAAATCGGCAGGCCGGCAGACACCCATCCATGTGGGCGGGGCGTCAGTGTCATGGCGTGCTCCTGATCATCGATCCGGAGCTTCAGCGTGCGTTGTGAGTACACGCCGGGATTGAGTAGTCGGCTACTCGAATGTGGCGCGGCGACACCGATTCAGCCGGTTCGTCACCCGGCGCCCGCCGAGAAGTCCAGCACCAGCCTGCCGAATATACGGAGTCTCCGCTTGTCGAGTGGGGCCTACTTGCTGCTCTGCAGCAACCGCGCCACGTTCGCCTTCAGCTCGTCGGTGCCGAAGGTGAGTTCCTCTGCGGTGGTGGCGTAATCGAGGGTCATCATCACCTGGCGCTCGAGCTGAATGTTGAGGATGCGCTTGGTCGACTCGACGGCCTTCTGCGGCAGATCGAGGATCTTCTTCGCCGCCGCAATCGCCTCGGCCAGTGGATCGGCGACCACGTGGTTGGCCAGACCCAACTCCACGGCCTTCGCCGCCGGGATGCGCGCCCCGGTCAGTGCGTACTCCTTGGCCTGCAGGATGCTCATCTGCATGGGCCAGATCAGCGGCCCGCCGTCGGCGGCCACCAGACCGACCTGCACGTGCGGGTCGGCCAGGAACGCCTTCTCCGCCATGTAGACGATGTCGCTCAGCGCGACCACGCTGCAGCCCAGGCCGACCGCGGGTCCGTTGACGGCGGCGATCACCGGAATCCGGCAGCGTGCCATGCCGATCACGATCTCGCGGCCATCGGCGATCGTCTTGGCCCGCAGGTCGGCGTCCTCGCTGATCTGCTTGATGTAGTTGAAGTCACCGCCGGCCGAAAACGCCTTGCCTGCACCGGTGATCACCGCGGCGCGTGCCGTCCGGTCCAGGCTCAGCCTGCTCCACAGCCGGGCCAGGCCCACATGCAGATCGTCGTTGACGGCGTTGAGTTCCTCGGGCCGGTTCAGCGTGATGATGCGCAGCGGGCCGTCGGCCTCGACCTGGATCTCCTTGGGCATGTCGTACATGTCAAACCGCCATTCTGAGGATTCGGCCCGCGATGATGTTCTTCTGGATCTGCGAGGTGCCGCCCATGACACTCTGCGAGCGGCTGTAGAGGTAGGTGTTGAACAGGTCGGCATCGGTGGTGCCGGTCTGGGCGAGCACCGCGTGGCCCACCGACTGTTCGACCCAGGTCATCAGCAGCTTGTCGATGGAGCCCTCCGGTCCGTGCGAGATGCCGTCGAGTTGCTCGGACAACCGGCGCCGCACGTGCTGGCGCAACACCTGTACCTGCACGGTGGCCCAGGCGAGTTCGTCGCTGGTGGCCGCAGCGCTCTTGCGGGCAAGCTGGTTGACGGTCTTCTCGTAGCGGGCCGCGTATCCCAGCGTGGACGGCTCGCGTTCGTGACCGACCACCGTCATCGCCAGCGCCCAGCCGTCGCCCGGGCTACCGACCATCTGACTGGCAGGCACCCGCGCTCCGTCGAACAGCACCTGGCCGAATTCGTTGCTCACACCGTTGATCATCTTCAGCGGGCGCTGCTCGATCCCCGGTTGGTGCATGTTGACCAGGAACGCCGAAATACCCTTGTGCCGCTTCACATCCTTGTCGGTGCGGGCCAGCAGCAGACACCAGTCGGCGACATCGGAGTAGCTGGTCCAGATCTTGTGCCCGTTGATCACGTACTCGTCGCCGTCGAGGGTGGCGGTGGTGGTCAGTGAGGCCAGATCGGAGCCGGCGCCCGGTTCGGAGAAGCCCTGGCACCACCGTTCGGTGCCGTCGATCATGCCGGGCAGGAAGCGCTGCTGCACCTCCTTGTTGGCGTGGCGTCCGAGTCCGGTCACCAGATAGCCCAGGCTGGGCCGCGGCGGGGCACCGACACGGGCCAGTTCCTCGTCGACGATGACGTCATACACCGGCGGCAGTTCAAGGCCGCCGAATTCCTTGGGCCAGGTGGCACCGAAAAACCCTGCCGCGTGTAGGGATTGGTGCCACTCCCCCTGTCGGGCCCAATACTCCTCGGTGGATTTCGGGAAGTTGGGTGCCTGCTCGGTCAGCCAGGCACGCAACCGTTCCCGGAAGGCCAGTTCCTGTTCGGAGTCACGAAAGTCCAACGGAGATCTCCTTCAACGACACCGGCCACAGCCCGGTGGACACCAATACCCGCCGCAGGTAGACATGGGCCGCGCACTCCCAGGTGTTGCCGATACCGCCGTGCACCTGGATCGACGTCTCACAGATGGTGTGCGCGGATTTTGCGCAGTACACCTTGGCGACGCGGGCGGCTTCCAGCGCGACGCCGGCCTCCTCCTCGTCGACCGCCCACGCGGCGTACCGCAGGATGCTCACCGAGCCCTCGATGAGCACCAGGCTCTCGGCGAGCAGGTGTGCCACGGCCTGGTAGGAACCGATGGCCTTGCCGTACTGCTCGCGCATCTTGGCGTAGTCGCAGGCCAGGTCGAACGCCCCGCGCGCCGCGCCCAGGATGTCGGCCGCGGTCACTACCTGCGCCAGCGCCTGCGCGCGCTGCACCTTCTCGTCGTCAAGTGCGCCGGCCGCGGCGACGTCACCGGCCACCGCCGCCTGCCAGCGGGTCAGATCCACGCCCGGGGCGGCCTCGCCGAGCGGGACCGTGCCGACGGCAGCGCCGTCGAGCACCACACCCTCGGTCAGTCCTCGGGCATCGGGCGCGATCCCGCCGACGACGATCGTGGCCCCGGCCTGCCCCAGGTCGTCGGCCAGTACCGGCCCGAGAAACGGCACATCGACCAGTCCGCGGCCGAACTCCTCGGCGACCAACGCCACCTCCACACCGGAGGCGCCGTCGGAGCGCAGCGAGCGCCAGCCGGTGGCCGCCACCGTCTTCTCCAGCCGGGCGACACGGTCGCCGTCGTCCAATTCGCCGACAGCTCCCGGACCGAGATCATCGGCCAGTTTTGCGGCCGCGTCCCGCAATTGTTGCTGCTCACTGGTCAGCCGAACATCCATGAGAGGAGCCTATCCTTTCTGGAGAATCCGATTCTCATCAGGCCAGAACTTTACTATCACATGGACGATTGTCACAGCCCGCCGGCCAGCGCCCACGCTCGTTCGGCCAGGCCGCGGTAGCGGTCCCGGAACAGATCGGTGCCGGCCCGTGCGTCGGAGGCGTTGCCGTCCAGCCCGCGCCGCCACACCCCGGCCACGATCGACGCCAGCCGGAACATCGAGAACACGACAAAGATGGGCAGATCATCCGGCATGTCCCGGCCGGCCTCCCGGCAGTATTCGGCCACGAATTCCGACTCCCCGGGGATCCCGGTGCCGGCCAGATCCTCACCGGCCACTCCCATCAATGGGTCGGCGTCACCGGGCAGGTGGTAGGTCATCGTGGCATAACCCAGGTCGGCCAGCGGGTGCCCGATGGTCGCCAACTCCCAGTCCAGTACCGCGACGATGCGCGGCTCGGTGGGGTGCAGCAGCACATTGCCCAGCCGGTAGTCACCGTGCGCGATGCGCGCCTCGTCCCCGTCGGGCAGGTGGGCGGGCAGCCATGCTGCCAGCCGGTCCATCTCGGCGCATTCCTCGACCTTGGCGGCTTCCCACTGCCGGGTCCACAGCGCAACCTGGCGGGCGAGGTAGCCGTCGGGCCGCCCGAAATCGGTGAGTCCGGCGGCCCGCCAGTCCACCGTGTGCAGGCGGGCCAGCACCCGGGCCAGGTCGCGGTAGACCGCGGCCCGATCCTCCGGGGTGCCGTCCCGCAGTACCCGGTCGGGAAAGATCCTGCCCGCTACGTGGTCCATCACGAAGAACGGCGTGCCCAGCACCGACTCGTCCTCGCACATGGCCCGCATCCGGGGCACCGGCACCTCACTGTCGGCCAGTGCCGACATCACCCGGTACTCCCTGCCGACATCGTGTGCACGCGGCAGCAGGGTGCCCGGCGGCTTCTTGCGCAGCACGAATTCCCCTGCAGGGCTGTGCAGATGAAAGGTCGGGTTGCTCTGGCCACCCTGGAACTGCCGGATCTGCAGCGGCCCGTCGATACCGTGCGCCCGCAGATATCGCAGCAGGGCCGTCTCGTCGAAGCGGTGCTGGGGCAGGACATCGACGAGTTCGGGTACACCGGACATCTCGGCAGCGTCTCACATCCGTTAACCCGGCCGACGCTCATTGCGCGCGCGATGTGCACGAACCCCTGACAGACTTCTGTCCATGACCGATCTCGTCGCGCCCTCCCCCGCCGCCGAACGCGCCCGCACCGGGTTGTCCTCCGACGCCCTGCGCCGCGCGATCATCGACCACATCCGCTATTCGATCGGCAGGCCCGCCGCCGCGCTGCGGCCCGAGCATTACTACCGCGCGCTGGCGCTGGCCGTGCGGGACCGCATGCAGGACAACCGGGTTGCCTCCACGCAGACCTCGCTGGACCTGGGCAGCAAGATCACCTGCTATCTGTCCGCAGAATTTCTGATGGGACCGCAGCTGGGTGCCAACCTGCTCAACCTCGGCATCGAGGACGCCGCCCGCGCGGCCCTGGCCGAGCTCGGCCAGGACATCGAGGAGATCCTGGCCTGCGAGGAGGAGCCCGGCCTGGGCAACGGCGGTCTCGGCCGGCTCGCGGCGTGCTACCTGGACTCGCTGGCCACCCTGGAGCGGCCGGCCATCGGCTACGGCATCCGCTATGAGTTCGGCATCTTCGACCAGGAGATTCACGAGGGCTGGCAGGTCGAGAAGACCGACAACTGGCTCGACGCCGGAAATCCCTGGGAGATCGCCAAACCAGATGTGAGCTACCTGGTGAACTGGGAGGGCCACACCGAGCACTACCTCGACGACGCCGGTGTGGGCCGGATCCGCTGGGTTCCCGGCCGGGTCGTCAAGGGTGTCGCCTATGACACCCCGATCCAGGGCTACGGCGTCAAGACCTGCAATGTGTTGACGCTGTGGAGCGCGCGGGCGGTCCAGGAGTTCGCGCTGGACGCCTTCAACACCGGCGACTACTACAAGGCCGTCGAGGAGGAGGTCAGCGCCGAGACCGTCACCAAGGTGCTGTACCCCAACGATGAACCCGAGGCCGGCAAACGGCTGCGCCTGCTGCAGCAATTCTTCTTCGTGTCCTGCTCGCTGCAGCACATCCTGCACATCGTGGATGACCTGGCCGACCTGTCCATCTACGAGCTGCCCGAGCGATTCGCCATCCAGCTCAACGACACTCACCCCTCGATCGGTGTCGCCGAGCTGATGCGCCTGCTCGTCGACGAGCGGCGGCTGGAGTGGAACGAGGCCTGGGACATCACCGTGGCCACCTTCGGGTACACCAACCACACCCTGCTGCCGGAGGCCCTGGAGAAGTGGTCGCTGGCGCTGTTCCGGGAGTCGCTGCCGCGGCACCTCGAAATCATCTACGAGATCAACAGCCGATTCCTCGATGAGGTCCGGGCACACTTCCCCGGTGACGTCGAGCGGGTCCGCCGGATGTCGCTCATCGGTGAGGAGGGCGGCCAGACCGTCCGGATGGCACACCTGGCCACCGTCGGCAGCCACGCCATCAACGGGGTGGCCGCCCTGCACTCCGAGCTGCTCAAGGAAAGCGTGCTCAAGGACTTCTACGAGCTGTGGCCCGAGCGCTTCTCCAACAAGACCAACGGGGTCACGCCCCGGCGGTTCGTCGCGCTGTCGAACCCCGGTCTGCGCCAATTGCTGGACCGCCGGATCGGTGACGGGTGGCTGACGCACCTGGACCGGTTGCGCGGGCTGGAGGCCTTCATCGAGGATGACGCGTTCCGGCAGGAATGGCGAGATGTGAAGCGGGCCAACAAGGCCCGGCTGGCCGAGTTCGTCCTCGCCGAGACCGGTGTGGAGCTCGACCCGACCTGGCTGTTCGACATCCAGGTCAAACGGATCCACGAGTACAAACGCCAGCATCTCAACGTGCTGAACATCGTGACGCAGTACCTGCGCATCAAGAACAACCCGGGTATCGACATGGCGCCGCGGGCGTTCATCTTCGGCGGTAAGGCCGCCCCCGGCTATTTCCTGGCCAAACGCATCATCAAGCTGATCACCGCGGTCGGCGACATGATCAACTTCGACCCCGAGGTCAACCAGTACATGAAGGTGGTGTTCCTGCCGAACTTCAATGTGCAGAACGCGCACCTGATCTACCCCGCGGCCAACCTGTCCGAACAGATCTCCACCGCGGGCAAGGAAGCCTCCGGCACGGGCAACATGAAGTTCATGATGAACGGTGCGCTCACCATCGGCACCCTGGACGGCGCGAATGTCGAGATCCGCGAGGAGGCGGGCGAAGAGAACTTCTTCCTGTTCGGACTCACCGTCGACGAAGTCGAGGCGCTCAAGCGGGGCGGCTACCGCCCGGCCGAGTATGTCGCCGCGAACCCGGAACTGCGTGCGGTACTCGATCTGATCGCCAGTGGCCACTTCTCGCACGGTGACGGCGAGGTGTTCCGCCCACTGGTCGACAACCTGATCTACGACGACCCGTTCCTGGTGCTCGCCGACTATGCGTCCTACATCGAATGCCAGGACCGGGTGAGTGCGGCCTGGCAGGATCGCGACGCCTGGTCGCGGATGTCCATCCTCAACGCCGCGCGCAGCGGCAAGTTCTCCTCCGACCGCGCCATCGAGCAGTACTGCGATGACATCTGGGGTGTTGGACCTGTTTCGGTGCATACCACGAATAACGGGTAGACCTGTAGGCATGACTGCATCGACTGAAGCCCCACCGCTCTCCGACGATGAAGTCACCCTGCTCGACGCGTACTGGCGGGCAGCCAACTATCTGTCGGTCGGCCAGATCTATCTGCTGGACAACCCGCTGCTGCGGCAACCGCTGATCGCCGAGCACGTCAAACCCAGACTGCTCGGGCACTGGGGCACCACACCGGGCCTCAATCTGCTCTACGCACACCTGAACCGGGTGATCACCCAGCGCGATGCCGACGTCATCTACGTCACCGGGCCGGGTCACGGCGGCCCGGGCCTGGTGGCCAATGCCTACCTGGAGGGCACCTACTCCGAGGTGTACACCGGAATCGGCGAGAACACCGCCGGCCTGCAGAAGCTGTTCCGCCAGTTCTCCTTTCCCGGCGGCATCCCCAGCCATGTGGCGCCGGAGACCCCGGGCTCCATCCATGAGGGCGGTGAACTCGGCTATGCACTGGTGCACGCCTACGGCGCCGCGTTCGACAACCCGGACCTGGTGGTCGCCGCCGTCGTCGGTGACGGGGAAGCCGAGACCGGCCCGCTGGCCGCGAGCTGGCATTCCAACAAGTTCCTCGACCCGGTGCGCGACGGCGCGGTGCTGCCGGTGCTGCACCTCAACGGCTACAAGATCGCCAACCCGACCGTGCTGGCCCGTATCCCGCAGGACGAGCTGGAATCGCTGATGCGTGGCTACGGCTACGTGCCGATCACCGTCGCCGGCGACGAACCGGCCGATGTGCACCGGCAACTGGCGGCCGCGCTCGATGACGCGTTCGACCAGATCGCCGCCATCCAGCGTGCCGCCCGCGAGGACGGGCAGACCGGCCGGCCACTGTGGCCGATGATCATCCTGCGCACCCCCAAGGGATGGACCGGTCCGCGCGAGGTGGACGGCAAGAAGGTGGAGGGCACCTGGCGATCCCATCAGGTACCACTCTCCGAGACCCGCACCAATGCAGCACATCTGGATGCACTCGGCACATGGCTGGAAAGCTACCGGCCCCAGGAGCTGTTCGACGAGACCGGAGCGCTTCGCGCCGATCTGCGCGCGCTGGCGCCCGTCGGCACCCGGCGAATGAGCGCCAACCCGCACGCCAACGGCGGGGTGCTGCTGCGCGAGCTGGATCTGCCCCCGATCACCGACTACGCCGTCGAGGTGGAGAATCCGGCGGCCTCGGTCGACGAGGCCACCAAGGTGCTCGGCACCTTCCTGCGCGATGTGATCGCCCGCAACATCGACAACTTCCGGCTGATGGGTCCCGACGAGACGGCCTCCAATCGGCTCTCGGCGGTCTTCGAGGCCACCGACAAGGCTTGGCAGGCCGAGCAATCCGCGGATGACGAGCACCTGGCCCCGGACGGCCGGGTGATGGAGGTGCTCTCCGAGCATCTGTGCCAGGGCTGGCTGGAGGGGTACCTGCTCACCGGCAGGCACGGGTTCTTCAGCTGTTACGAGGCGTTCGTACACATCGTCGATTCCATGGCCAACCAACACGCGAAATGGCTGGCGACCACCAACACCCTCGACTGGCGACGGCCCATCGCGTCCCTGAATTATCTTCTGACGTCCCATGTCTGGCGCCAGGACCACAACGGCGCCTCGCACCAGGATCCCGGCTTCATCGACCACATCGCCAACAAGCGCCCCGAGGTGGTGCGGGTATATCTGCCACCGGATGCCAACAGCCTGCTGTCGGTGGCCGATCACTGCCTGCGCAGCCGCCAGTACATCAATGTCATCGTCGCCGGTAAGCAGCCCGCCCTGAATTACCTGAGCATGGATGAGGCCATTGCGCACTGCACGCGCGGAGCCGGCATCTGGGAGTGGGCGGGCTCAGAACACGACACCGGTGCCCCGGATGTGGTGTTGGCCTGCGCCGGCGATATCCCGACACTGGAAACCGTTGCCGCAGCCGATATCCTGCGGCGCCGACTGCCCGGCTTGTCGGTGCGCGTCGTCAACGTGGTGGACATCATGCGGTTGCAGCCGCAGACCGAGCACCCGCACGGGATGGCCGACCACGAATTCGACGCGCTGTTCACCACCGACAAACCGATCATCTTCGCCTATCACGGCTATCCGTGGCTCATCCACCGGCTGGCCTACCGGCACGCCAACCACAGCCAGCTGCACGTCCGCGGCTTCAAGGAGCGCGGCACCACCACCACGCCGTTCGACATGGTGATGCTCAACGACCTGGATCGGTTCCATCTCGTGATCGACGTCATCGACCGCGTGGACGGGCTGGGCAGCAACGCCGCGGGCCTGCGCCAGGAAATGGTCGACGCCCGGCTGGCCGCCCGGCGCTACACCAGGGAACACGGCGAGGACGATCCCGCCATCACCGGCTGGACCTGGGAGCGCCTCGACTAGAGGCTTCGCTCCATGGGTCCGCCCGCACATCATGGGTACCGCGGGCTGCGGCTTCGGTCCGTGTGTCCCACGTCTGGGTGAGACCACTTTCACACTCACCGAGTTCGGCGTCCCCGTCGTCGCCGTGCTCACCGTCGCGGCGTCCTTCTTCACCGCACGCCGGCGCGGCGGGGTGCTCGTGCCCGTCGTCGCGTGGACGCTGATAACACTCGCTGCGGTCGTCCTGCACTTCGCATTCCGCTCACAAGCCGCCCGCAGGCAACTGATCACGCGTTTGCCGACGGCGACAGGCTCGGCTTTCGCCCACCGCACCGGTGTCCGCCAAACGGATGACCCCATCCGCGATTAACGTGCGCATACCGCACACACAGCGGTGTTCGCGGGATTGGTGCAAGGCCACAGGTACGGGTAACTATGGTGCTAGACATAGTTGCTGGCTCCGTGCGAACGAGCCGGCCGCCTGTCACCGCTTCTGACACTGAGGGGTTTCGTGGACCTGGAGGGCCTGATCGGCGGGGGGCTGAACCTCCTCGGCGGCGTCGCCAAGCGGGCTCCGCTCGCCGGCGACGTGCTGCCGCTGCTCGCCGACGCCGAACGCGCGGTGGTGCGGGTGATGCGCAGGCACCTCACCGATCTCGATCCGCCCGCCGCGGTGACCGCCGGGGACACCGAGGAGAGCGTCACTCCCAATCAGTTGCTCCGCACCCTGCTGGACCGCTCGATGTACACCAGCCCGGACAAGAGCCGCGACGCGCTTTACCTGGATCTGCTGGAGGCACTGGTGCCCGATGAGGCGCGCATCCTGGCCGCCCTCTCCGACGGCTCGGCCTACCCCGTCATCCACGTCGCCGAACCCGGTAGCGGTGGCAGCGCCGCCTACGCGCTGAAGAACGCCTCGACGGTGGGGCGTTCGGCCGGGGTGTCCCTGCCGCGGTACACCCCGCTGTACCTGACCCGGATGCTCGACCTCGGCCTGGTCCGGCTGGGTCCGGAGGCCACGTCCATGTACGACGAATACGAAATGTTACTGACCGACTCGGTGGTGAACGTCGCTCTGGCCACCGCGCGACGCGGTGTCCGGTCCGCACGGGTGGTCCGGCGCACCGTTCGCATCAGCGATCTCGGTCAAGAGTTGTGGGAGGCAGCGAAATGAGCGACCTATGGGAGAACGCGTTCTCCTATCCCCTGTGGGTGTACATCACCATTCCGCTCGGTGCGGCCTTCGTCGGGTGGATCACCAAGATCCTCGCGCTGAAGATGATGTTCTATCCCGTCGAATTCAAGGGCATCAAGCCCTATCTCGGCTGGCAGGGCCAGATACCCAAGCGGGCCCCGAAAATGGCTGCGGTCGCGGTGGATTCGCTGACCTCGGGGATCCTGAAACCCGAAGAACTGTTCGACAAGATCGATCCGGACGAGCTCGTCAACGAACTCGGCGAGCCCCTGCGCGAGGCCGCCGAGGAACTCGTCAACGCCATGATGATGTCGTTCCAGCCGCAGGTCTGGCGAGCCACCCCCGATCAGGTCAAGGACCTCATCGTCAGCAATGTCGAGGGCCGCATCCCTGCGGCGGCACGCGGCATGTTCGAGGAGTTCCGCGGTCAGGTCGACCAGATCTTCGACATCAAGCACATGGTGGTGACCAACCTGGTGCGCGACAAGGCCACCCTCAACGCGGTTTTCGAGGACATCGGGCGCCCGGCATTCTCCTTCCTGATCAAATCCGGGCTCTACTTCGGGTTCATCATCGGCGTGGTGCAAATGCTCGTCTTCGGTGTCACCGGCTGGCACCTCGCGCTGCCGCTGTTCGGTCTGCTCACCGGTGGCCTCACCGACTGGGTTGCGCTGCAGATGATCTTCCGGCCGCTGGAACGCAAGAACATCTTCCTCGGCATCAAATGGCAGGGCGTGTTCCAGGCCCGCCGCAAGGAAGTGATCCGCGGCTACGCCGCACTGATGGCCCGCGAGATCTTCACCCCGAAAGCCATCATGGAGAGCCTGCTGACCGGCCCGATGTCGGACAAATTCTTCGACATCATCCAGGCCGAGATCGGTCGCACCATCGACAGCCAGATGGGCTTCGCGGGCCGGGTGGTCAACGTGCTCGGCGGCCGGCAGTACCAGGAGATGAAGGTCCAGATCGCCAACTCGATCATCGAGAAGCTCCCGGAAACCTCCTCCTACATCGAGGAATACGCGGCCAGCCGGCTCGACCTGGAGAACGTCATGGTCGAGAAGATGGACGGGTTGGACTCGTTGTCCTACGAGAACCTGCTTCGGCCGGCCTTCAAGGATGACGAGTGGATCATCGTGGTGCTGGGCGCCGCCCTCGGCTTCCTGTGCGGTGAGCTGCAGTCCCAGCTCATCCTGCTGCTGGCCGGCTGAGACCGGTCACGCCGGCCGGGCCCGCGCCGACGCCGGCGCCCCGGTCGGGAGCGGATATCCGGTGAAACGTTCCCGCAGGGTCGATTCGGTGTACTCGGTGCGGAACAGGCCGCGCTCCTGCAGGATCGGCACCACCTCGTCGACAAAGATCTCCAGCCCGTCCGGGAACACGTCGGGCATCAGGTTGAATCCGTCGGCAGCACCGGCCAGGAACCACTGCTCGATGGCGTCGGCGACATCGACGGGCGTGCCGACCACGACGCGGTGCCCGGCACCGCTGAACTCACGGATGGCCTCCCGCAGCGTCAGACCCCGGCTCTCGACCAGCCGGACCACCGACTCCCGGAACCCCAGCGAGGCACCGAACTTCGCCGGATCCCGCACCTCACCGAGCAGGTGCCCGGGCACCGGCCCGTCCAGGGCGTAGCCGGACAGATCCTCACCGAGCACCTGCGACAACCGCTCGATGTCATGGCCCGCCGGCAACAGTGCGCTCTGCCGCTCGTAGCGCCGCTGTGCCTCGGCCGTGGTGCTGCCGATCGTGGTGATCAATCCCGGCAGGATCTTGACATCGCTGCGCCGGCGACCGGTGGCCACCGCGACATCCTTGACGTGGCGGTAGTGTTCCACGCCCGCCCCCAGGTCGAGTTCCGCACTGAACACCGCGTCGGCGGCACGGCCGGCCAGTTCGCGACCCTGCGGTGAGCCACCGGCCTGCACCAGCAACGGATATCCCTGCGGCGACTGCCCTTGCGGCAGCGAACCGACCACGGTGAAGAACTCACCCTGATGGTCGATTCCGCGGGCACCGGCGTCGGCGGCGTCCTGCCACAGTGCCCGCACCACATCCACGAACTCGGCGGCGCGCCGGTACCTGGTCGGCCGGTCCGGGTAGTCGGCCAGCCCGAAGTTGCCCCCGGCGGGCAGCGAGTAGGTGGTGACCACGTTCCAGGCGCACCGGCCCTGCGACAGCTGATCCAGCCCGAGCAGGCGGTGCGCGAGTTCCACCGGATCGTTGAAGGTCGACGACAACGTGCCGATCAGCCCGAGGTGCTCGGTCTCGGCCGCCACCGACGCCAGGATGACACTCGGTTCCAACGCCTGCGACGGCCGCAGCGCGGGATGCTCGCGCAACGCGGGACCGTCGGCCAGGAACAGTGCGTCGAGCAGCCCGCGTTCGGCGATCTTGGCCATCCGGACGTAGTAGCCCGGATCGGCGAACGCGGTGGGCGCTTCGCTGCTGAGTTGCCAGGAACCGGTGTGGATCCCGACATTGAGCACATTGACGTTGAGGATCAGGTTGTCGGTCAAGCCCATCAGTCTGCGCCCCATCACAATCGGCCGCCCGGGTTCGGAACGGCATCGAAAACAGCTGCGTGCCCGGACAGATCCGGACTGTCCGGGACCGGGAGACGCAGCCGCTGACGCAGCGTGCCCTCCCCCGGGCCACCGATCACACCGCGGCGCCGCGCCGCGGGTAACACCCGGTCCAGCACATGGTCGAACACATGCGGAGCCACCCGCAGCAGCACACCCTGTGCCGCCGGGATACCGGCGATCCGGTCGAGCGTCGCCGCGATCGAGTGCAGTGCCCGCACCCTGATCACGACCGGGGTGCCGTCCGGTACTGGTTCGCGGTCCTCGACCACCACAAGGTCCGCCCCCGACGGTGCGACAGCGCCGCCCCGGGCGGCCTGACGCCAGACCGGCAGATCGCCCTGGACCGAACCCGGAACGTTCAGTGGTCCGGTGATCGCGTATCCACCGCGCACGTCGGCGCGCCGGATCTGCGTCACGTCGGCGAACACGCCCGCCGCCGTGTCGCCGAGCACGGATTCCAAAGGCCATGTCCGCCAGAGCGTCCGGACGGCGTGTACCGCGTCGTCGGTGTGCGTGGCATCGAGGGCGGCGCCCGTCCAAGTGTCGCTGGCGGCGTTGAGGGCGATGCTGTGATCGAAATCGAGTGCCAGCCAGCCGACCCGGCCCTGGGCCGCGTGGTCCACCGATATCAGCCGGCGGGCCAGGTTGTAGGGATGGTCGCGGTGTCCCGCCGCCGACACCACCAGGCCCAGCCGGGTGCTGTGCCGGGCCGCGATCGTCGCGACGAGCGACGGATCCAGGGTCACCGTGCCGGCGTGGGTCGACTCACCCCGTTCGGCACCGATCACCCAGTAGCCCACCCCCGCGGACTCCAGTCGCCGGGCCAGCCCGGCAATTCCGCGGGCCGGCGCTTCGGCTCCCACCCTGCGGTCGGCGACCCCGTCGCCGACCACCTCCACCCCGACCGATAGTGCGACAGCCATGCCTTCGACGCTACGTCGCGACGTGGTTCAGACAACGGTTGCGCTCACGGCAACTCCAAATGCATGACGGGTCAATGCGTGCTCGGACAACAGTTAAGTACAGGTGAAGTGTCGGCTTAATGTTCCTTAAGGGCCGAATGGTGGTCACCGGGCTGCGGGCGGCATAACTTCCTCAGGGTGTTGAACACAACGCTGCACCGCATCGCACAGTCGATCGTGGTGATCGTGCTGGCCTACACGGCAGTGTTTTTCGTGCTGAACGTGCTTCCAGGCGACCCGATCGAGCAACAGATATCCAATCCGGAGAACCCCATCTCCGAAGAGGACGCGCAGGTCCTGCGGGACTACTACCGTCTCAGTGAACCGGCGATCGTCCAGTTCGGTGTGTCGGTACAGCGTTTGTTCACAGGCGATCTCGGCTATTCGCTCAACAGCGGCCAGCCGGTGTCCGAGCTGCTGGCCCACGCCCTGCCCTCCACGGCCGCGCTGGCCGGGGTGGCGTTCGTGCTCGCCGCCGCGCTCGGTCTGGCCATCGCGCTGGCAGCGGTCTTCGCACCGTGGCCCGCAGCACGCGAAGTGGCCCGCTCGATTCCGCCGGCGTTCTTGTCGATCCCGGTGTTCGTCACCGGCCTCATTGCCCTACAGCTTTTCTCGTTCAGTCTCGGCTGGGTGTCGGCGGTCCGCGACGAGGGGTTCAGTTCGACACTGCTGGCCGCGATACCGCTGGCCCTGCCGGTGGCCGCACCGATAGCCCAGGTCCTGATACAGGGGTTGAGCAATGCCGCAGGACAACCCTACGTCGAGGTGCTGCGGGCAAAAGGGCTGAGCGAGAACCGGATCGTCTTCGGCCATCTGCTGAAGAACGGATCGATTCCCACCCTCACCATCGTGGCGATCACGGTCGGGGAACTGCTCGCGGGCTCGGTCATCACCGAGACGATCTTCAACCGCACCGGGATCGGCTACCTCACCGAGACCGCGGTCCGCAATCAGGACACTCCCATCATCCAGGCGGTCGTCATCACCGTGTCGGTGACGTTCGTCCTGATCAACCTCATCGTCGATGTGCTCTATCCGCTGATCGACCCGCGCATCGGCACGGCAACCAAGAGCCAGGTGGTACCGGCATGACCGTCGTCGAAGCGCTGCCCGCACCGCAGACCTCCCGCATTCCGCAGCGGCTGCGCCTGAGTGTGTGGGATGTCCCGCCGATCCTGTTCCTGCTGCTGGTCGCCGCGATGATCATCGCGCCGGGCACCATCGCGCCCTACGACCCGCTGCAGGAGAACCCGGCGCTGCCGCTGGCCGGGCCCACCCTGGCGCACCCGTTCGGCACCGACTACATCGGCCGCGACCTGCTCAGCAGAGTCATCGCGGGAACCGCCGCCACCATCGCCGGCTCGTTCATCGCGGTCATCATCGGGTTGCTGGCCGGAACGATCCTCGGCCTGCTCGCGGCGTACTTCGGCCGGGCCACCGACAGCATCATCAGCCGGATCATCGACGTGCTGCTGTCCATCCCCACCCTGCTGCTGTCCATCACCATCATCGTCGCGCTGGGGTTCGGCACCGTGAATGCCGCCATCGCCGTAGGGGTTTCCTCCATCGCGGTGTTCGCCCGGCTGGCCCGCTCCGAGGTACTCGCCACCCGCAACCTGCCCTTCGTCGAGGCCAGCGAACACCTCGGCGCCAGCCACCTGACGTTGCTGTTCCGTCACGTGTTGCCCAACTCCTACTCCGCGGTGCTGTCGCTGGCGGCCCTGCAGTTCGGGACCGCCATCCTGGCCATCGCGTCGCTGAGCTTCCTCGGTTACGGCGCGCAGCCGCCGGATCCCGAATGGGGACTGCTGATCTCCGAGGGCCGCAACTACATCAACTCTGCACCCGGCCTGGTCTACTTCCCGGCGGTGGCCATCGTGCTGACGGTGATGAGTCTGTCCCGGCTCGCCCAACTCATCCGAAAGAAGGTCGGTTGACATGAGTTCGCCTATATTGCTGTCGGTTTCCGGGCTCGACATCGAGTACACCACCCGGTCCGGTGTACGCCCGGTGGTCCGGGACGTATCCCTGGAGGTCGAGCAGGGCCGGGTGGTCGCCGTGGTCGGTCAGTCCGGGTCGGGCAAGTCCACCATCGCCCGCGCCGTCCAGGGTCTGCTGCCCGAGAACGGACGCGTCACCGCGGGCCACATCTCGATCGCCGGTGCCGAGGTCACCGGACTGTCCCCGGGCGAATGGCGCGAACTGCGCGGCACCTCCATCGGTTTCGTGCCGCAGGATCCGCTCGGTTCCCTCGACCCACTGAAGAAGGTCGGCGATCAGGTGGCCGAGGTGCTGATCGTGCACCGCCTTGCCGGCAGGCAGGCGGCCCGCCGGCGGGCGGTCGAGCTGCTCGACACCGTGGGCATCAAGGAACCCGCGCGCCGCGCCGAGGACTACCCCCATCAGCTTTCGGGCGGCCAGCTGCAACGCGTCCTCATCGCCATCGCGATAGCGGGTGACCCGGCGCTGCTGATCGCCGATGAACCGACCTCTGCCCTCGATGTCACTGTCCAGCAACGGATCCTCGATCTGTTGGATGACCTGCGCCGGGACCGCGGCCTCGGCGTCGTGTTCATCACCCACGATCTCGCGCTGGCCGAACACCACAGCGACAGCGTGGTCGTGCTGCACGAGGGTCACGTCCGTGAGGCCGGACCGACGACGACGGTGCTGATCAACCCGCAGGCCGAGTACACCCGCCAGCTCATCGCCGACGCGCCCGCACTGTCCCCCGACAAGTACGCGCGGGCCACCGAGGCGCCCGATGGCAAACCGATACTGCAGGTGACCGATCTGGTGAAACGCTACGGCGACACCCCGGTGCTGGACGGGGTCTCCCTGGAGGTCCAGCGCGCCACCATCCACGCACTCGTCGGTGAATCGGGTTCGGGAAAGACCACCGCGGCCCGGGTGCTCGCCGGTCTGACCGCCTTCGACGCCGGCCAGGTGCGCGTCGACGGCGTCGTCCGGGAACCGCATCGCGCGCTGGACCGGGACCGGCAGCGCGCACAGGCCCGCGTCCTGCAGATGGTGCATCAGAATCCGCTGGCCTCGTTGGACCCTCGGTTCACCATCGAGGAGGCCATCGCAGAACCGTTGCGGATCAACCGCATCGGCTCCCGGCGGGATCGCCGCCGCGAGGTCACCCAGGCGCTCGACCGGGTCGGGCTGCCTGCGGGACTCGCCGAGCGCAAGCCGGGCGAGATCTCCGGCGGGCAACGCCAGCGGGTCGTGCTGGCCCGGGCGCTGGTGCTCAGCCCGCCCATCCTGGTACTCGACGAACCCACCTCCGCGCTCGACGTCACCGTGCAGGCGCAAGTGGTGGATCTGCTCATCGAGCTGCAACGCGAGCTCGCCCTGACCTATCTGTTCATCTCGCATGACCTGAGCCTGGTCCGTCAGATCGCCGATCAGGTCAGCGTGCTCGAGCACGGACGCCTGGTGGAGACCGGACCGGTCTCGCGGGTGTTCGCCGCACCGTCCGCGCCGTACACGCAGCGCCTGCTCGACGCGGTGCCGGGCGCACCGGCCCGGGCCGCATGACCGGCCTGCGGCGCACGGCCGTCGTTCTGCTTGCCGCCCTGCTCACCTCGTGCAGTACCGGGGAGCCCGCACCGCAGGCCGGTGACGGTGCACGCGGCGGCCACCTGACGTATCTGGACGCCGAAGCGCCGGCCGCGCTGCAGATCCAGGTCAGTTACTGGCAGAACAGCCTGCTGAAGGACCAGATGCTGGACCGGCTGGTCTACCAGGACCCCAAGACCTTCGACTACGTGCCGTGGATCGCCGAGAAGTGGACGGTCGACAATGCCCATCTGGTGTACGAGTTCACCATCCGCGACGGAGTGACCTACAGCAACGGCCAACCCCTGGACGCCGAATCGGTGCGCCGCAACCTGCAATGGCAGGCCAACGGCGACAAAGAGAAGGGCATCACCCGCAACAGCTACTTCCCCAAGATCGCCTTGGTTACCGCGGACAACGAACGCCGCACCGTGCGGGTGACGCTCCCCGAACCGTATGCGCCGTTCATCGCAGTGCTCTCGCTGAACACCGCGGGCCTGGTCGCCGACGCCACCATTGATGCCAGTAAGGAAACCCAGTCTGTCGTCACGAATCTCATCGGTTCCGGACCGTTCTACGCGGAGTCCCAGATCCCGGACAAGCAGATCGTGCTCGCCAAGCGGCGGGGCTACGACTGGGCCCCGGCCACCGCGCCGCATCAGGGTGAGGCCTATCTGGACAGCATCACCGTCATCCCGGTGACCGAGGACAGCGTCCGGGTCGGGGCGCTGCGGGCCGGGCAGGCCGACGCCATCCGCTACGCCCAACCGCCCGACGAACGGCTGCTGGACCGCGAAGGATTCGACGTGCGCGGGTTGCGCACCCCGGGCCTGGCCAACACCCTCGACGTCCGGCAGAGCGCGCCGTTCATGGCCGATGTCAACGTCCGCAAGGCCATCGGGTTCGGCATCGACCGCAACGAGATCTTGCGCACGCTGTACACCGAGCACTGGCAGCCGGCCCAGAACATCGTGACCAAGAATTTCCCGGGCTACACCGACCGCAGCGATGCCGTCCGTTATGACCCCAAAGAAGCGGTCCGGCGGCTGGAGGCGTCGGGCTGGACCCAGACCGACGGCGAGGGCTACCGCGTCAAGAACGGTGAGCAGCTGTCGGCACTGATCTATGTCGACGTCTACGACCACACCGCCAAACCGATGTACGAGTTGATCCAGCGCCAGCTCAAGCGCATCGGGATCCGGCTCGTGATCCGCCAGACCGATTTCGCCAACTACCCCACGGCCAGCATCGAGGACTCGGTGGGGCTGCGGCGCAACGGCTGGCCGACAGCCGACCCCGTCAGGCTGTGGCAGAACTACGGCAGCAAGGGCGGTGACCTCTACGCGCTCGACGGTGCCGATCCCGCCATCGACCGGCTGCTGGATGCCCAGATCTCGGCGACCGATCCGCAGCAACGGCTGAAGCTGCTGCAGGAGTACAACAACTACGTCATCGACAACGCCTACTCGGTGCCGTTGCTCGAAGACACCCAGATCTTCGCGGTGGCGCCGCGCGTTCAGGGATTCGCGAACGCCGCCAACTCGGTGCCGTGGTTCTACGACACCTGGATCGATGATTCGCACACGCTCACCACGGGAAAGGACTGATCCGATGACCACCGAATCCGTACTGAACGGGTCCGCCGCACCGCACGCGAACGAGCTACAGGATGTGCTCGACGCGATCGCGGCCGACTATCGCAACAGGCTCGCCGACGGTGGCGACCAGCCGCCGAACTTCGGGCTGCAGCTGGTCCGGGAGCACCGGCTGGGTGCCGTGCGCCTAGGCACCGAGTACGGCGGGGCCGGTTTCACGGTGCCCCAGTTCTTCTCCTTCGTCATCTCGCTGGCCGAGGCCGACCCCGATCTGGCCCATATCCTGCGCGTGCACTACGCCCAGACCGAGGAACTCCAGCGGGTGACCCACCGGGGTACCTCGGACCGCTGGCTGGCCTTCATCGCCGACGGAAACCTGATCGGAGGCACCAACTCCGAGCTCAGCAGCGCCCGGGTGGGCGGGCAGAGCTATGACACCAAACTGGTGCGCACCGCCGACGGATTACGGTTGACCGGCCGCAAGTTCTACAGCACCGGCGCCCAGTTCTCGGATCGTCTGCGCGTCAGCGCCGAGAACGAGGACGGTACGCCCATCGGTGTCGTGATCCCGGTGGACCGCGCCGGAGTCGTGCACGCCGATGACTGGGACGGTATCGGGCAGCGCCACACCGGTAGCGGCACAACACTGTTCGAAGATGTCGTGGTCGAGGACGACGAGGTGGTGCACCTGGGTACCGACATCGGGGTCGACCGGTCACGCGGCGCGCTGGTCCAGTTGTATCTGCACGCCATCGCCGCAGGCATTCTGCGTGCGGTCACCACCGACGCCGCCGGCGTGGTGCGCGATCGGCACCGCACCTACACCTTCGCCACTGCGGACACGCCGTCCCAAGATCCCCAGCTGCTGGAGATCGTCGGCGAGATCGACGCGGTCGGCTACGCCGCGGAGGCCCTGGTACTCAGTGCGGCAGCCGAACTCGCGCCGGCGCTGGCTGCGGGCCGGGCGACCGGTATCGACGCGAAGCTGGAGACCAAAGCCTCAGTCGCGGCCGCCCGGGTGAAGGTGGCCATCGAGGAACCCGCCCTGCGGGCGGCGTCGCGCCTCTTCGATGTCGGTGGCGCCTCCTCGGTGCGATCGTCGGCGCACCTGGACCGGCACTGGCGCAATCTGCGCACGCTTTTCTCGCACAACCCGACCGTGTACAAGGCCCGGGTACTCGGCGATATCGCGGTGAACGGCGCCGATCTGCCCAACACCGGGTTCTTCTGAGCCGAACGACTTTCTTCTGACCTGAACGACGAAGCCGGCCCCGACATTGCGTCGGGGCCGGCGTTTTCGTCGTCATGCAGAGGTGGCACCGACCAACGGAGCCTCTGTGCCCAGATGTTCGGGCCGGATGGACCGGTGGCCGGCAACCTGTGCCGCGATCGCATCGAGGCGGCGCACCTGCGCCTCGTCGAGCGCCACCGACACCGCGCCCACGTTCTCGCGCAGGTACTCGACGTGGCGGGTACCCGGTATCGGCACCACGTCCTGACCGCGGGACAGCACCCAGGCCAGCGCGACCTGTCCGGGCTGCACGCCGATCTCGGCGGCGATGGCCGCCACGGTATCGGCCAGTTCGCGGTTGTGGTCGAAGGCGTCGGCACCGAAACGCGGGTGCTTGAGCTGGATACCGCCGACGTCCTCGCGAGAGCGCACCCGGCCGGTCAGCCAGCCCCGCCCCAGCGGCGAATACGGCACGATGCCGATGCCGAGTTCACGGGCCACCGGAACGGTGTCGTCCTCGATGTCCCGTGTGAAGATCGACCATTCGTTCTGCACCGCGGCGATGGGATGCACGGCGTGCGCACGGCGCAGGGTCTGCGGGCCGGGCTCGGACAGGCCGATGTGCCGGATCTTGCCCGCGGTGACGAGTTCCGCCAGCGCTCCGACCGTCTCCTCGATGGGAACCTGCGGATCGACCCGGTGCTGGTAGTACAGGTCGACGTGGTCGATCCCCAACCGCCGCAACGACCCCTCGATGGCGCTGCGGACGTACTCGGGCCTGCCGTCGAGCGCCCGCGCGTCCGGGTTGGTGTCGCGATCCAGGGCGTTGCCGAACTTGGTGGCGATGACCAGCGAGTCCCGGCGTCCGCGGATGGCCCGGCCGAGCAGCTGCTCGCTGAACTCCGGCCCGTAGACATCGGCGGTATCGAACAACGTCACCCCGAGATCGATGGCCGCGTCGACGAGTTCGGTGGCCTGATTTTCGTCGGCGGGTCCGGCCGAGGTGCGAAAGCTCATGAATCCCAGGCCGATCGCGGAGACTTCCGGTCCGTCGGTGCCGAGCTTGCGGGTGGGCAGCGTAGTCATTCGATTCTCCTTGTCGTGGATCGGGTCAGGACCCGTGGAACGGCTCGCCGGACACCGGTTCGGATTCGCGGCCGTCGACGCCTCGGGGTACGTCACCCTCGAGGGTCACCCGGTAGAGCACCCGGTCGTAGTCGAGATGGCCGGCATCCGAGATGGCCAGGTGGGCGGTGGCTCGATTGTCCCAGAACGCGATGCTTCCCGGAGCCCAGCGGAAACGAACGGTGTACTCGGTGCGGGTTGCTTCCTCCCACAGCAGTTTCAGGATCGATTCGCTCTGCGTCGGCGAGTAGCCGCGGATCTTGCGTGCGCCCCTGGTGAAGCCGGGGCTGACGAACAGCGCCCGCTCACCGGTCACCGGGTGCACCCGGACCGCCGGATGGTAGGACACCAGATTGGCCTCGCGCACCTTGCGCTCGCGTTGGCTGCCCGCCGCCGCGCGGCTGTTGAACTGATGCTTGATGTCCAGCTTGTCTGCGAACTCGCGCAGATCCTTGGGCAGATTCTCGTACGCCGCAACGAGGTTCGTCCATGCGGTGTCCCCGCCGTAGGGCGGCAGGATGTGTGCTCGCAGGATCGAGGCGGCCGGCGGGTTGATCAGCGCGGTGACATCGGTGTGCCAGCTGTTGTCATACGACGTCCGCTTGCGGCCCAGCGTGCGCTCGTAGCGGCGGCTGTCGATCGGCAGGATCTCCGGGAACCCCTCCGGCGGATCCTCCTCGTGCGGATGGGCCGGCGTCACCTTGCCGAAGTCGCGCGCGAAGGCGATCTGCTCGGCGTGCCCGATCTCCTGGTCGCGGAAGAAGATCACCTTGTAGGTGTGCAGCGCGTTGCGGATCTCGTCGACGACGGCGGGTTCCAGCGGGTGCCGCAGGTCGACGCCGCGGATCTCGGCGCCGATGTAGCCGGCCAGTGGTTCGATATCCAGTCCGGTGTCGGTGAGGAGGCGATTGTCGGCGAGGTCTGTCATGGCTCAACTTTCGGGTTCGGCCGCGTGTCGAACAAGCGTGTTTGGCTACCGGAACCATTCAGCTCGGCTTAAGGCCGGATGCCCAGACTTACATTTGCACTGATTCCAGGAACGGTTGCGGCGTAACCCCAGTTCACAGGTCTGCGTCCGGCCGGCACCGCCCCGACGGGCGCTGACCGGGCGATTCGGCTGCGATCATGGACACCGTGAACTGTTGTCCCTGACACCTCTCCCAGCCCGAGAAATATTGTCCCGGCAGCCGCCGCAGGGGGTTCTGATGCTCGATCTTCGCCGAATGATGTTGTTGTCCGATCTGGCCGACCTCGGCTCGGTGACCGCGGTCGCCGAGCGTCGCAGCATCACCAGCTCGGCTGTCTCGCAACAGCTTCGCGTTCTCGAAGAGGAGGCCGGCGCGGTGCTGTTCCGCCGTGAGGGCAGGACACTGGGACTCACCCGAAGCGGACAGGTGCTCGCCGAACACGTGCGCCGGGTACTGGTGGCCGTCGACGAGGCCATGAGCGCGGTGGCCGAGACGCGCGACCGGGTCTCCGGTCAGGTTGCCATCGCGACATTCAACATGGGCCTGCCGATGCTCGCCGCACCGATGATGCGCCAACTCAGCATCGCGGAACCCGATCTGCGGATCCAGGTTCAGCAGGAGACCAGTACCGCGGCACTGCGACTACTGCGCCAGGGCGAGGTTGATATCGCGTTGACCTGCCGGTACGACTTCGTCGGCGAGGAGTCACTCGGAGGGCTGGCGGCCGAACCACTGTTGTACGAACCTCTTGTGCTGCTGGCACCGAAGTCCTCGCATCTGCGGATCCGCAAGCACGGGCTCTCGGCATTGGCCAACGGGCCCTGGGTGACCGGGCCGCAGAACTCCGGGCTCGGGGTGGCGGTGATGCGTGCCGGTGAGAGCGCTGGTTTCACACCGCAGGTCAAGCACCGGCTGATCGGCGCCCAGAACATCTGTGATCTCGCGGCGACGGAGATCGCCTCGGCGATCGTGCCCCGACTGTCGGTGCCCGCGGCATTGCAGGGGTTGATCGTTCCGGAGACGCAGGTCGGCGGTCGCACGATCAGCGCCATCGTGCGCGAGGGCAGGCAGCGCGACCCCAATGTCGCGCTGATCCTGAAGACCCTGCACACGGTCGCCGATGACGCGCTGCCGGCCGAACAGCTCGATGTCGCGTCCTGATGCGCGACAAGCACAGTCGCGCTTCAGCATTCCCGTAGCCAAAGTGCGCTGATCTTCGGTCGGCGAGTCGATACGTTGCTGTGAGTCATTCGTAAACAGCGGGCAGGAGGTCATATTCGTGGGTGAACGTCAGCTCCATCTGAACGCGTTCCTGATGAGTACCGGGCACCACGAGGCCTCCTGGCGGCTGCCGGAGAGCAACCCGTTCGCAGCAACCGACGTGGCGCACTACGCCGAACTCGCCAGGATCGCCGAACGCGGCACCTTCGATTCGCTGTTCCTGGCCGACAGCCCGCAACTGAACGGGGATGTGGGGCGCCGTCCGCTCGGCGTGCTGGAGCCGTTGACGTTGTTGACCGCGTTGGTGGCGGTCACCGACCGGATCGGGCTCATCGCCACCGCCTCGACGTCCTACAACTCCCCCTACAATCTGGCCCGCCGGTTCGCCTCGCTCGATCATGTCAGTGGCGGGCGTGCCGGCTGGAACATCGTCACCACCGCGACGGTGGACGCGGCGCGCAACTTCGGGCTCGACGAGTTGCCCGACCACGCGTCCCGCTATGCCCGCGCCGAGGAGTTCGTCCATGTCGCGCGCAAGCTCTGGGACAGCTGGGAGGACGACACCGTGGTCGCCGACAAGGCCACCGGGCAGTGGGGCGATCAGTCGAAGATCCATCCCGCCGGGCATCGGGGCGAGTTCTTCTCGGTGCAGGGGGCGCTGAACATCCCCCGCTCGCCGCAAGGTTATCCCCTGCTGGTGCAGGCCGGGTCGTCGGAGGACGGAAAGACGTTGGCCGCCAGGCATGCCGAGGCGGTGTTCACCGCGCAGCAGACGCCTCAGGAGGCACGTGCCTTCTACACCGACCTCAAGGCGCGCGCCGCCGCACACGGCCGCGACCCGGACACCGTCAAGATCCTGCCCGGCATTGTCCCGGTGATCGGCAGCACCGAGGCCGAGGCCGCCGCCAAGGACCGCGAGCTCGATGAGGCGATCGTGCCCACCTATGCGCACCAGCAGCTGGCCACCACGTTGCGGATACCGCTGGAGCAGCTTCCGCTCGACGAGCCGCTGCCCACCGAACTACTGCCCGAGGACGCCATCGAGGGCGCCAAGAGCCGGTACACGTTGGTCGTGGAACTGGCCCGGCGCGAACACCTCACGGTGCGGGAGCTGATCGGGCGGCTCGGTGGCGGCCGTGGCCACCGCACCTTCACCGGCACCCCCGAACAGGTGGCCGACACCATCGAGGAATGGTTCCGCGGCGGGGTCGCCGACGGATTCAACATCATGCCTCCGCTGCTGCCCTCCGGCCTCGCGGCGTTCGTCGATCACGTGGTGCCGATCCTGCGGTCGCGGGGCCTGTTCCGTACCGAGTACACGGCCTCGACACTGCGCGGACACTACGGACTGCAGCGGCCGGCGAACTCCAACCTCTTGGCCGCGGCGCACCTGTGAGTGGCAGCGAGTTCCTCTGGTACATCCCGAACACCGTGGAACCCGGGCATCGCGGCGATGACACCGTCGCCGGCTGGGGCACCCTGGACTACACGGTCGATCTGGCGTTGCGCGCCGAGCAGCACGGGTGGGGCGGCGCGCTGATCGGTACCGGGTGGGGCCGGCCGGACACCTTCACCCTGGCCACCGCGGTGGCGGCGCGCACCACGACGTTCACCCCGCTGGTCGCGGTGCGGCCCGGCTACTGGCATCCGGCTCATTTCGCGAGCGCGGCCGCGACCCTGGATCAGCTCAGCGGCGGCCGGCTCTTCATCAACATCGTCAGCGGCACCGATGATCTGGCGGCCTACGGTGACGGCGAGTTCGACAAGTCCCGCCGGTATGACCGCACCCGGGAGTTCCTGCAGATCGTGCGCCGCCTGTGGCACGAGGAGGATGTCAGCGTCACCGGCGAGTTCTTCCGTGTCGAGCATTCGACCGTCGCGCCGCGAACGTTCGGAGCCGAACTGGGACGCCACCCGCGCCTGTACTTCGGTGGTGCCTCGGCGGCCGCCGAACAGGTCGCGGCCGGCGAGGCCGATGTCCAGCTGTTCTGGGGCGAACCGCTCGACGGGGTCGCCGAACGCATCGACCGCCTCACGTCGTTGTCCGACAGACTGGGTCGCGAGCACCCGCCGCTGGAGTACGGTCTGCGCGTCACCACCCTGGTGCGGGACACCTCAGCGCAGGCGTGGCACGACGCCGAGGCGAAAATCGCCGAAATCGCCGGCAAACCCGATCTGCACGGCCGCAACCAGGGCCCCGCGGTGGGACAACAACGGCTGCTCGATCTCGCCGAGCGCGGTGAGGTGCTGGACTCCTGTCTCTACACCACGCCCGGCCGTTACGGCGGTGGCGGCGCGGGCACCACCTGGCTGGTCGGGTCGGCGCAGGAGGTGGCCGACGCCCTGCAGCGTTACGCCGATCTGGGCGTCAGCCATTTCGTGCTGTCCGACACCCCGTACAAGAGCGAGGTCGGCCGGGTGGGAGACCAGTTGCTCCCGCTGTTACGAGAATCTGTTGACAAGGAGATCCGATGGACCTACAACTGACCGGCAAGCGCGCCATCATCACGGGCGGCAGCAAGGGAATCGGGCTGGCCGTGGCGCACGCGCTGGCGGCCGAGGGCGTGGACGTGGTGCTGGCCGCGCGCACCAAGGACACCTTGGAGAAGGCGGCCGCGCAGGTCTCCGAGCGCAGCGGCCGCCGCGCCATCCCCGTCGTGACCGACACCGGTGACGACGAGTCGGTCAAGGCGCTCGTCGCGCGGGCAGTCGAGGAGCTCGGTGGTGTCGACATCCTTATCAACAATGCGTCGAATCAGGCTGTCGGAGCCGGCTTTCCCGACCTGGCGGGCACCAGTGACGAGGACTTCTGGGCCGATGTGAACGTCAAGGTGGTGGGTTATCTGCGCGCCGCTCGCGCGGTGGCACCGCATCAGGTGCAGCAAGGTTGGGGACGGATCATCAACGTCAGCGGCCTGGGTTACCGGCAGACGCATTCCATCGTGCGCAGTATCCGCAATGTCAGCGTGGCCGCGCTCACCAAGAACCTCGCGGACGAACTGGGACCGCACGGGGTGAACGTCACCGTCGTGCATCCCGGCCAGACCCGAACCGAGACCAAGAACCCGACGAAGGAGAGCGCGAACAACGCCATCGGCCGGGTGGTCGATGCCGCCGAGGTCGCCGATGTCATCGCGTTCCTCGCCTCGCCGCGCAGCGTCGCCATCACCGGGGACGCCGTCGCGGCCGGTGGCGGCCTACTGGGGACGGTGAACTACTGATGGCCCGTCCCCGCCTGATCCTCAACGCGTTCACCATGAACACCGCCACCCACGTGTCCTACGGCTTGTGGCGCAGTCCCGAAACCCGCAGCGGGGAATTCGATCAACTGCAGGTGTGGGTGGATCTGGTGAAGTTGCTCGAGCGCGGCAAGTTCGACTCGGTGTTCTTCGCCGATGTGGTGGGCGTCTACGACGATTACCGCGGCGGCTGGGAGACGTATTTGCGGGAAGGCCTGCAGATTCCCAACCATGATCCGTCGGCGATCGTATCGGCGCTGGCGCTGTCCACCGAGCATCTGGGCCTGGTGATCACCAGTTCGGTGCTGCAGGATCATCCGTTCTCGTTCGCGCGCAAGATCTCCACTCTCGATCACGCCTCCCGCGGGCGGATCGGCTGGAATGTGGTCACGAGCGCGCTGAAGAACTCGGCCCGCAACTTCGGGCTCGCCGAGCGCGAGGAACACGACAAGCGCTACGAATGGGCCGAGGAGTACACCGAGGTGGTGTACAAGCTGTGGGAGGGTTCCTGGGATGACGGCGCCCTGTTGCGGGACCGGGAACGCGGTATCCACGCCGACCCCGACAAGGTGCACAAGATCCACCATGCCGGTCCCCGCTACAACGTGGAGGGCCCGCATCTGAGCTTCCCGTCGCCGCAGCGCACCCCGGTGATCTTCCAGGCCGGAACGTCAACGGCCGGGCGGGCATTCGCTGCACGGCACGCCGAGGGCGTGTTCCTCAACTCGGCGTCGCCCAAGGGCGCCAAGGTGGTGATCGACGACACCCGCGACCGGGCGGTGGCCGCCGGCCGCCGCCGCGGGGACATCAAGTTCCTGCAGGGCCTGTCCTTCGTCGTCGGGTCCACCGAAGCCGAAGCCAGGGCGCGCGCCGCCGAACTCGACGAGTACCTGAGTGTGGACGGCCTGATCGCGCATCGCAGCGGCGGTATCGGGATCGACCTGGGCGGGCTGGATCACCACACCCCCATCGGCGATCTGGCCGCCGGGGTGCAGGGCACCCGCAGCACCATCGAGGCGCTCATCGCCGCCGCTCCCCCGGGCACCAACCCGACGATCGCCGATCTGATCCGCCAGCAACAGGAGTCCACCCGCATCGTCGGCACGCCAGAACAGATCGCCGATGCGCTCGAGCGGTGGCAGGACGCCGGGGTCGACGGGGTCAACATCCGCTACATCACCACTCCGGGCAGCTTCGAGGAGTTCATCGATCACGTGCTGCCCGAACTGCGGCGCCGCGGACTGGCCCAGACCGAGTACGCGCCGGGAACGCTGCGCGACAAGATCTTCGGGGCGGGCGCTGCGCTGCCGGACCGACACCCGGCCCGGTACTGGCGAGGCAGGTTCACCCCGTCGCCGGCCGCGGCGAGCTGAGGGCAGCCGCGACGGTCTGCTCCAGGAGGACGGCGATGGTGGTCGGGCCGACGCCGCCGGGCACCGGTGTGATCAGCCCGGCGCGCTCGGCGGCCGCCGCGTACTCGACGTCACCGACATTGCCCGGGTTGTACCCGGCGTCGATGACCACCGCCCCGGGTGCGATCCAGTCACCCCTGATGAGCTCGGGCTTCCCGACCGCCGCGATCACGATGTCGGCGCGGGCGATGACACCGGGCAGGTCCACAGTGCGCGAATGGCAGTAGGTGACGGTGGCGTTGTGGGCCAGCAACAGCATTCCGACGGGCTTGCCCAGGATGGGGCTGCGGCCCACGACAACGGCGTGCTGCCCGGTCGGATCGACACCGTACGCGTGGAGGAGGTGCATGATGCCGGCCGGGGTGCACGACCGGAATCCGTGTCCGCCCAGGGCCATGGCCGCGAAGGACGCCGTGGTGACCCCGTCGACGTCCTTGCCGGGTGCGATCGCCTCGAACACCGCGCGTTCATCGATCTGGGCGGGCATCGGGTGCTGGACGAGGATGCCATCGACGGTGTCGTCCGCCGAAAGGTGTTCGACCAACGCGACGACGTCGGCGGTGCTCGCCGTGGCGTCGACATGGTGACTGCGGGAATACAGGCCGGTGGTGCGGCAGCGGTTGATCTTCATCCGCACGTAGGTGTGCGACGCCGGGTCATCGCCGACCAGCACCGTTGCCAGACAGGCCTTTCGGCCTGCGGCGTGTTCGAACTCCACGGCCTTTCGGCGGGTGTCGGCCAGGATGTCGTTGGCGACGCGTACGCCGTCGATGATGTTCGCAGTCAAGGTGCGTGCTCCTCGCAGATGAGGAGCACCCAGGCGGTCGATGCTTCCGAGACGTGTGCTTCCTGGTGGTGTCCCACCTTCGCCAGTCGCGATTCACACAGTACCCAAGAACGCGGCAGCGATGTCATCGCTGGTTGTCAGCCAGACATCGGGCCGCGATGCCAGATAGGCAAGCACCTGATCGAAATACTTGTGCCGGAAGGCCTGCCCGATGACGAACGGATGCAGCGCCAAGGCCAGTACCCGCCCCGACCCGTTCGCGGCATCCGCGGACAGTTGTTCGTACTGGTCGATGACGATCTGCACGAATTCCGGACCGGTGAAGCCCTTTCCGAACAGCAGCAGGTCGTTGAGCTCCACCGAATACGGGACGCTGAGCATCCCGTATTCGGTCAGCGGGTAGGGCTGGTCGTCATTGGTCCAGTCGAGCACGTACCGATAGCCGAGGTTGGCCAACAACTCCGGGGTGTGATGGGTCTCGGTGAGGCCAGGGCCCATCCAGCCCAGCGGTCTGCGGCCGGTGGCCTCGGCGATGGCGGCGGTGATCTCGGTGAGCAGCCGGCGTTCTTCGTCGACACCGAACCCGTTGTGCAGGATCGAGTTGGTCCGACCATGCGCCAACCACACCCAGTCACGTTCCCGTCCGGCGGCGATGATCTGCGGATGGTGTTCGATGACTGCGGAATTGAGCAGCACGCTGGGCCGCACACCGTGCCGGTCGAGGCTCTCGATGGTCCGCCAGATACCGACCCGGGCTCCGTAGTCACGCCACCCGTAATTCAGCGCGTCGGGCTGCAGGTCGGCGGTGCCGGGCCAGATGCTGGTCGAGGGCCGGTCCGGCAGGAAGTGTTCGACGTTGAGGCCGATGTACACGGCGACCCGGGCGCCGCCGGGCCAGCTCAGCGGGGGCCGTTCGGTGATCGGGCTGTAGTGGAACGGGGGGTTGGGTTGCGAGGTCATGCCGCACGGTAGGAGCTGACACCGATGTCAGGGTCAAGCTCCTGCGGTATAACGGGCTGATGCGCATCGGTGAACTGGCACAGCGCACCGGAGTGAGCGAACGCTCACTGCGGTACTACGAGCAGCAGGGTCTGCTGGTGTCGTCGCGTACTCCCGGCGGGCAGCGTGATTACGCCGAGCAGGCGGTCGACCGCGTGATCCACATCCAGGAACTGTTCGCCGCCGGGCTGCCCAGCCGGACCATCGTCGGGCTGCTGCCGTGTATGCGCGATCACGACGGCGGGCCCGCCCCGCACGCCACCGGCCGGCTGGTCGACGAGCTGACCTCCGAACGCGAACGGCTCGACCGCGCCATCCGTGAACTCACCGGGTCCCGGGCGGTGCTCGACGGCGTGATCGCCGCCGTGCAGCCGGAATCAGGGTGCGCGGATCCCTTGTAACCGCAGCCCAGCGGCGCAGACTGGTGTTGGCCCCGACGCGAGCGTGGAATGACCCGTCGCCGGAGACCGTTGTCGCCTGAGACCGCGCACGAAAGCGAGAAGATCTGTGGCACACCTTCACCTCGGCGTCGCCCTGGACGGCACCGGCTGGCACCCGGCGTCGTGGCGGCAGTCCGACGCCCAACCCGCCGACCTGCTGACCGCGCCCTACTGGGCCGAGCTGGTGGTCGAGGCCGAGCGCGGAATGCTGGACTTCGTCACCATCGAGGACGGGCTGGCGCTGCAGTCGGATCATCCGTGGCGGCCCGATCACCGCACCGACCGTGTCCGCGGCCGCGTCGACGCCGTGCAGATCGCAGCACGGGTGGCGCCGACGACCCGCCACATCGGGCTGATCCCCACCGCCATCACCACCCACACCGAACCGTTCCACCTGTCCAAGGCCGTCGCCACGCTCGACTACGTCAGCACCGGGCGGGCCGGCGTGCGGGTACAGATCTCCGCCAACCCCGAGTCCGCGGGCCACTTCGGGCGCCAGGTGGCCGACGACGCGCTGGCCGAGGCCGCCGACTATGTCGAGGTGCTGCGCCGGCTGTGGGACAGCTGGGAGGACGACGCCGAGATCCGCGATGCCGCCACCGGCCGGTTCATCGATCGGGACAAGCTGCACTACATCGACTTCGAGGGACGCTGGTTCTCGGTCAAGGGCCCGTCGATCACGCAGCGACCGCCGCAGGGCCAGCCGCTGGTCGCCGCGCTCGGTCACGGCGACCCGGCCTATCAGCTGATCGCCTCCAGTGCCGATATCGGGTTCATCACCCCGCACGGCGCCGACGAGGTCGGCACCATCATCGAGACCATCGCCGCGCTGCGCACAGACGGTGCCCCGCCATTGCGGATCTTGCCGGACCTGGTGGTGTTCCTGGCCGATACCCCGACCGCCGCCGCGGCGCACCGCGCCCAACTCGACGAGCTGCTGGGCCGCGAATACATCAGCGATGCCGAGGTTTTCGTCGGCACCCCCGCGCAGCTGGCCGACCTGCTGCAGCAGTGGCAGACCGCCGGTGCGGACGGATTCCGCTTGCGGCCGGCCAGCATCCCGCACGATCTGCGCCAGATCACCGGCGCGCTGGTCCCCGAACTGCAGCGCCGAGGCGTGTTCCGCAGTGGCTACCAGGGATCCACTCTGCGTGACCTGTTCGGCCTGTCCCGCCCCGCCAACCGGTACGCACACTCCTAGGACATCCAGATGACCAAGCCGCTCAAGCAGATTCATCTCGCCGCGCACTTCCCCGGTGTCAACAACACCACCGTCTGGAGCGATCCGAACTCGGGCAGCCACATCGACTTCGGTTCGTTCACCCATTTCGCCCAGACCGCCGAGCGGGGCAAGTTCGATTTCCTGTTCCTGGCCGAAGGCCTGCGCCTGCGCGAACAGGGCGGGCAGATCTATGACCTCGACGTGGTCGGGCGCCCGGACACCTTCACGGTGCTCGCAGCGCTGGCCGCCGTCACCGAACGGCTCGGGCTGACCGGAACCATCAACTCGACGTTCAATGAACCCTATGAAGTGGCACGTCAGTTCGCGTCGCTGGATCATCTGTCCGGGGGGCGCGCCGCCTGGAACGTCGTCACCTCGTGGGATGCCTTCACCGGTGAGAACTTCCGGCGCGGTGGGTATCTGGCCGAGGAGCAGCGCTACGCTCGTGCCGAGAGTTTCCTGGCCGCCGCGCATACCCTGTTCGACGCGTGGCGCGGTGACGAGATCGTCGCCGACAAGGACACCGGCACATTCCTGTCAGACCCCGACGCCGGCGGATTCTCTTATCGGGACGAGCATTTCGACATCTCCGGCCGGTTCAATGTTCCGCGCAGCCCGCAGGGCCGCCCGGTCATCTTCCAGGCCGGCGACTCCGATCACGGCCGCGAGTTCGCCGCACGCTCAGCCGATGCGATCTTCTCCCGGCACGGCACCCTTGCCGAGGGTCAGGCGTTCTACGCCGATGTGAAGGGACGGCTGGCCGCGTACGGCCGCAGTCACGATCAGCTGTTGATCCTGCCCGCGGCGACGTTCGTACTCGGCGACACCGATTCCGAGGCCGCCGATATCGCCCACGAGGTGCGGTTGGCGCAGGTGTCCCCGGCGACCGCAATCAAGTTCCTGGAGCAGCTGTGGAACCGGGATTTGTCCGACCACGACCCGGACGGCCCGTTGCCGTCCGTCGACCCGGTGGTCGGTGAGAACACCATCGCCCGGGGCCGGGCCAGCGTCCGGATGCACCGCGATCCGATCGCCGTCGCCAACGAGTGGCGCGCCAAAGCCGAGGGCGAAAACCTCAGCACTCGTGAACTCATCATCGAGGTGACGGGACGGCAGAACTTCATCGGGTCACCGGCGACGGTGGCCGAGGAGATCAACAAGCTGGTGCAGGCCGATGCCAGTGATGGATTCATCCTGGTCCCGCATGTCACCCCGGCCGGACTCGATCCGTTCGTCGATTCGGTGGTGCCGTTGCTACAGGAGCGCGGGGTGTTCCGTAGCGACTATGCGGGCACCACGCTGCGCGAGCACCTCGGTCTGGCGCCGGCCGCGCATCTCACTCCACAACCGTCGGCGCGTCGGTGACCTTGACCAGCCGCACCTGCGGCCGGTCGGGCACCTCGTCGGCCAGGAACCAGCGGAAGGCCAGGTTGCCCCGCGGGTAGTCCAGTGTTGTCAGCGAATTCGGGTGCTCGGTGAGGCCCCGGGACACCACCACGGTCACCGAACCGTCGCCATTGGGTACCGCGGTGTGGCCGTTGAGCGAACTGCGGGCATCGCGCACGCCCGGCGTCGCCATGAACTGGTTCCACACCACCAGGTTCCAGAACCGGCAGGCCGGTGGCCGGTGGGTGATCACCAGCGCCTCGTCCTCGGCGAGATCGAAGCTGCCGTAGCCGTAGCAGGCATCGCGCGCCGACCACCCGAAGTTTGCGTCCGGCACCTGGTAGGGCGCTGCGAAATCGTTGGCCGCCATGGCTGTCTCATGACCGAGTTCGTGGTTGTCGGCGACCTTCGCGCCGACGGCCAGCGGCAGGATCGCGAACATGGTGCGCATCCAGGCCGCGCTGGCGCGCAGCGCCGAGGCCGTCTCGGCGTCGCCGTGTCGGAAGGCGTCGGGTGCATCGAGGGCCTCGATGTTCCAGGCGACGGCGGTGCCGGTGTGCGGGTCGGCCTGGTAGTCGCGGGTCATCAACACGGCGGCGTCGGGTTGTGGGCCGAACTCGAAGGAGAAGTTCCCCTCGGCGTCGAAGTCCAGGTCGTCATCACGGAACAGCGCGACAATCCGGTCCGACCACGCGCCGGGGGCGGGTTCGTTGTAGGCGGTCACCGAGAAGTACACGCTGTCACCACGATTGCCGCTGATCCGGTAGCGCCGCTGCGGGTCGACCGGGCACATGAAGTAGATGGCGTCGGTGTTGTCCCCACCCCAGCGCCGGTCCGGACGCCACGGCGAGTTGACCTCCAACCACTGGGGGCGGCTCGGGTCGGCGAACAGGTAGGTGTCCAGCGCGACGCCCAGGGTGGTGGCCAGCATGCGGTATCCGTCCCCGATGTGGCGGTCGTCGGTCACGGCCTTGTCCCCCTGCAGGAAGGAGCGGTCCAGGTCACGCAGGGTGTCGAGCAATTCCCGCCAGGCCGTTGTCGATTCGTGTGTCATGTACTGATTCCTCTCACGATCAGGGTGGCGGTGCGTTCGATCCACGCATCGTCGGGGACGGCACCGCGGGCGAGCAGTGCCACAAAGGTGATGCCGGCAATGGATTCGGCGAGGTCGGTGGCGGTGACATCGGCGCGCATCTCGCCGCGGGCCACGGCGGCCGCCAGGTACTCACCGAGACCGCGCACGATGATGTCACCGAAGCGTTCCAGCAGGGTGGTGTGCAGGGCGGGGTCGGCGGCCATCTCCCCTACCAGTCCGGGCAGCGCCGCGCGGGCGGCGGGGGTGCTGAACACCGCCAGCGTGCGGCGCACCATTTCCCGGATGTCTCCCAACAACGTTCCGGTGTCGGGTAGTTCGGTGCCGGCATCGAGCGGGAACACCGCCTCGTGGACGAGCGCGGCCTTGCTGGGCCAGCGACGGTAGATCGCCGGCTTACTGGTGCCGGCGCGCGCCGCGATGGCGCCGACGGTGAGTTCGGCATAGGGGGTCTCACCGATCAACTCCACCGTGGCGCGCAGCACGGCGTCGTCGATCTGCGGATTTCGGGGGCGCCCGATCTCTGTCGTCATTACGAAACTCAGAGTAACATAAGTCGCTGTGACCGACACCACAGCAGGAATCGTCCACCTCGACGACCTGGCCGAGCCGCGGTACAGCGTTGAGGCTCAACAGATCCGGGACATGATGGCCGCCATCGCGCCGGACTTCCCGCTGGATTCCGCGGTGCTGCACGCCCGCGCCCAAGCCGACACCGGCCTCACCGACTTCGGTCCCGATGACTACCGCGAGCGCCTGGACCGGTATGTGGCCGAACTGCGCGAGATCGACATGCATGCCCCCGGGGTGGTGAACTTTCACGCACAACTGGTGCAGTGGCTCAAGAACCGGCTGTTGCTGACCGACCTACTGGCGCGCCACCCCGAGATCCGCGACGTCGAGGTGTTGCCGCCGGTCGTCATCGCCGGACTGCCCCGCACCGGCACCACCCACCTGCACAACCTGCTGGCGGCTCCCCCGACCTTTCGCAGCCTGCCGTATTGGGAGGGCGTCGAGCCGTTTCCCTCACCGGGCGAAGCGGGCCTGTCACCCGACCCGCGCGTCACACGGATGGACATGGCGGTACAGGTGATGGACACCCTGATGCCGCACTTCGCGCTGATGCACGAGATGACCACCGAGCATGTGCACGAAGAGATTCAGCTGTTGGCCAACGATTTCTCCACGATGCTCATGGAGACGCTCGCCGACGTGCCGCGGTGGAGCCAGTACTACTGGTCGCGGGATCAGACGAGTTCGTATGAGTACCTGCGCACCCAACTGCAGGCGTTGCAGTTCCTGCGCGGCGGCCGGCGCTGGGTGCTGAAATCGCCTCAGCACCTCGGCCAGCTCGCGGTGCTCGACGCCGTCTTCCCCGGGGTGATCGTCGCGTTCACCCACCGCGATCCGGTACCGGTGGCGCTGTCGATGATCGCGATGATCACCTACAGCGAGCGGATGCACCGCGACCGGGTGGACGTCGCGCGCACCGCGGCGGGCTGGGTGAACCGGCTGGAGAAGCTGCTCGCCGAGTGTGTGCGCCAACGCGACACCATCCCGGTCGAACGCTCCGTCGACATCCGGTTCGACGATTTCATGGCCGACGAACTCGGCACCGCCGAAAGGTTGTTCGCGCTGGCCGGCGAGCCGTTCGACGAGCCGGTGCGCAGCTCGATCACCGGCTACCTCGATGGTCACCGCCGCGGCAGGTTGGGCCGGGTCGCGACGTCGGCGCAGATGTTCGGTCTGGACGAGGACGACCTGCGGGCGCGGTTCGCCGGGTACTCGAAGCGGTTCCTGAGCTAGAAAAAGGACCAAAGTCCTCTGGGGCGGTGCCATTGGACTCCGGTGCGGCTGGAGTCCGGTTTTCTACTGTCGACTCATGACCTACGTGATCGGCTCGGCATGCGTTGACGTGATGGACAAGTCGTGTGTGGCGGAATGCCCCGCGGACTGCATTTACGAGGGCGCGCGTTCGCTGTACATCAATCCGAATGAGTGCGTCGACTGCGGCGCGTGCCGGATCGCGTGCCGGCTCGATGCGATCGAGTACGAGACCGATCTGCCCGAGGACGAGCTGGCGCACCTGGCCGACAATGCGGACTTCTTCCTGACCGTCTTGCCGGGACGTGATGCGCCGCTGGGGTCACCGGGCGGTGCGCACGCGCTGGGGCGGGTCGGCGCCGACACTCCGCTGGTGGCGGCGATACCGGCGCGGAACGTCGCGGGTCACGCCGCGAAGATCTGAGAGTCGTCGGCAAATGCTTTGAATTCCAGAGCATTTCCCGCAGGATCGAGCAGGAACATCGTCCACTGCTCGCCGACCTCTCCGGCAAATCGGACATACGGCTCGATGACGAACGCGACGCCCGCGCTGCGCAGGCGGTCGGCCAACGTGTGAAACTCCGGGATGCTGAGGATCAGGCCGAAGTGCGGCACCGGGACGTCGTGGCCATCGACCGGGTTGTGGACGTCCTGCGCTCGGCTGGCGGCCAGATGTGTCACCACCTGGTGGCCGTGAAAGTTCCAATCCACCCACGTGTCGGAGCTTCGGCCCTGCGGTAGGCCGAGAACCTCGCCGTAGAACCGGCGAGCCGCGGCCAGATCGTCGACCGGCATGGCGAGGTGAAAGCGTGCCCGGGTGTCTCCGTTGCCATCCATGTCTGAATGTTAACATTGCGACATGGATGCCGCCGCGATGCCCGAACGCAGCATGGTGGCCCCCGCCCGCAGGCGGGGTCTGGCCGACGAGGTCGCCGATCGGGTGCGTGAGGCAATTTTCAGTGGCAGTTATGCACCAGGCACTCAGCTCCGCGAAGTCGAGCTGTCGTTGGCTCTCGACGTGAGTCGAGGACCTGTCCGCGAAGCCCTGATCCGGCTGGAACGAGAAGGTCTGGTGCGCACAGGATGGCACCGCGGTGCCACGGTCACCTCGCTGTCCCCGGACGATATCGCCGAGATCGACAGCCTGCGTGGGGCACTCGAGGAGCTCGCCGTGCAGAGTCTGATCACCCGCGCTTCGGATGAGGACATCACCGCGATCGAGCGCGCTGCCGAGAAGATGCAACGGGTCAGCGACGACCATGACATGGTCAGCTGCGATATCGCCTTTCACGATGCCGTCTACGCGGCAGCCCGGCACCGGCGCCTTCAGGACGCTTGGTTCGCCATTCGCTCCCAGGTGCAGCTCTTTCTGCTCAGCCGCATCGGTGTCGACAATCGGGGCTACGTTCAGCACGTGCGCGACGAACACCGCGATCTTGTCAGCGCGTTGCGCGCCCGCGACGCTGATTCCGCGCTCGCACTGTTCGCCGCACACCGCAGGCACGCATTCGACATCGTCAGCGGAGCGCCTTTGCCGCGGAGCTGATCCGGTCGACGATCGTGGTTTCCACCAGTGCGTCGAACGAAGGCGCCTGACGGATCATGTTCTCGTCGAGGAGGATCCGCATCCACCGCTCGGTGGCGGCGGGGTCGATGCGGGTGGTGTCCCAGGTGTGCGAACCCAGCATCCGCGCGCACGCCTTCCGCAGGGGCACCGCTGGGGTCGTCGGCCAGTGCTGCTCCAGTAGCGGGTGCAAGTCTGCGAGGTCGACCGATGTCATCAGTTGCATCGACTCCTCCAGTGCCGCGGTGAACGCCACCAACCGATCGGTCAGTTCGGCGAACCGGTCGGTCCGGCAGTAGTACACGCTGTTGGGACCCAGCCCGCCCGTCTGGGTGTACTCCTCGGCGATGTATCCGGTCCCCCGCTCCTGCAACACCTCGGCGTTGACGAGGTCCAGCACGATCGCCTCACCAAGGCCCGCTTCGAAGAGTTCGATGAACATCGGGGTGGACAGATCACGCAGGAAGGTGATGGATGCCGGATCCACGCCGGCCTCCCTGATCAGCCCGGCGGTGAAGGCGTACGGTGCGCTACCGCCGATACCGGGTGCCAAGACGGTCGCGCCAACCAGTTCGGACCACCCGAAATCCGTTCGCGGGCTGCGGGTCACCAGAGCCTTCGGGAACTGGTGGTTCACCTGAGCGAACACCGTCAGCTCGCGCGGCGTGTTCCAGTACATCGCCGGCACCCACAGCCCACCGAGGGCGACGTCGGCCGCTCCACTGTCCAGGTCGTCGAGCACCCCGGTCCACGGGTCCTTGGCCGTCGCGTTCACCTGCAGACCGCGTTCGCTGAACAACCCGAGGGTGTCGGCGTAGTACTGAGGCAGGTAGTTGGGAGCGTGAGCGGTAGCGGAGATATTGAGCTGCAACATATTCGGATTCCTTACTGGTTGGTTGAGGGGGGTTCAGGCGTTGACCAGAACCGGCTTCTCGGTAACGGTCTCGAGGGATTTGCCGAACGTCTCCGGGCCGAAGCGGGCGGCGACCACCAGCAGGGCGTACATGATGGCGATCATGGCGAACACTCCGGCGACGCCCCAGCGGTCGAAGAAGAACAGTGCGGCGAACGGCATGACTGCTCCGGCCACATTGCCGATGCCGTTCACCACGGAGGTGCCCATGGCGCGCACCGAGGTGGGGAACAGTTCCGGTGACCACACCGAGAGCATGGTGTTGAGCATCATGGTGAAGAACTGGAAGATCATGCCCAGCACCAGGATCAGCGCGGTGGTGTCGGCGAAGGAGGCGAAGCAGATCGCGGAGATGCAGCCCAGGACGGCGGCGATACTGACCGTCAGCCGCCGGGGCGCCTTACCCGCCAGATAGGACGCGGCGCAGGCGCCGAACAGCGATCCGATGTTCATGATCATGGTGAAGGCCAGCGAGTCCGACAGCGAGTAGCCGCGGGAGACCAGCAGGATCGGCATCAGGAACAGCAGGGTGACCTGTGCTCCGAAGGACATCCAGGAGGCCGAGCCGATGGCGATGGTGCGCTTGAGGTTTTCGCCCTTGAACACCTCGGCATAGCTCGACTTCACCTTGACGGGGATGTCGGAGATGGTGACGAACTGCTGGGTCGGGCCGGGCTTGCGCAGGCCCCTGATGCTGCCGGAGGCCAACCGCGTCAGGCTCTTGTTGGCGTCTTCGACGCGGCCCTTGCTCAGCAGGAACCGCGGCGACTCGGGCAGGTAGCGACGGAAGAACACGACCAGCACGGCGGGGACGGCCAGGATGACGTAGGTCCAGCGCCACGCGCTGTCGTTGCCGCCAAGGGCGCCGTTGAGGGGTCCGAGCACCAGCCAGAAGAAGCCGAAGGAGGCGATGTTGCCGATGCCGCCGGAGGAAATGTTCAGTGTCGCCAGCAGCGTGCCGCGGTGCCGGGTGGCGACGATCTCGGCGAGAATCGCCAGGCCGACGGTGAATTCGCCGCCCAGACCGATGCCGACGATGAAGCGGCTGGCCAACAGCATCTCGTAATTGACTGCGGCGGCGCTGATCAGTCCACCGAGGGTGTAGACCAAAAGGTTCAGGCTGAGCGCCATCCGCCGGCCCCAGCGGTCGGCGATGTAGCCGCCGATGATGCGGCCCGCAAGGCCGCCCAGCACGGTGGCGGTGTTGATCATGGTCAGCTCTGCGTTGCCGATGCCGAACGACTCCTTGAGTAGGGGCCCCATCGCACCGGTGGAGTTCTGCTCCAGCGAATCGAAGAACAATCCGGCCATCAACAACAGGATCAGCGCGGCCTGGACTCGGCCGAAGCCGATGCGGTCCAGGACGGCGGTGAGACCGGTGGAAACTGCGGGATCAGTGCTGGGGTGCGTGATCTCAGGGGGGACGGTGGCGGTGCGACGGAAGGACATTGGGGACTCCAGGTGTGAGAGAACGAAACACGATGGAGTCAGTTGTATACGAAACCTGTTACATGGCCATTTCCCAACAGGGATTTTCTGTTACGACCATGAAAACATGGGACTGATTGAAATACAATCTAGGAGGTTAGGCGTCGCCGAACTTGTCCGCGAAGTACCGCTCGTCGCGCTGCAGGTGCTCGTCCATCAGGTAACCCGCCTGCACGGATGAGCCATTCACGATCGCCAGGGCCAGCACTCGGTGGTCACCAACCGACGCGTCGGGATTGTGCCCCAAACCCCACTGAACACGCCGGTTCACGTTGGCGAGCATCTCTTCGAGCTGGCGGTTGCCCGAAGCCGCTGCGACCAGTTCGTGAAACGACCGCCCGTGTGGCTGGCCGTCATGATGGTTTTCTTCTGCGACGGCGGTCAGTTCCTCGGCGACCGCGCCGCCACGGTTGGCGGCCGCCAATTGGGCGGCCAGAATCTCCAGACCTCGGCGGATCTGCAGGAGCTCCCGGCTGTCTTGAACGAGCGTCTCCGAGACCGTCGCACCGCGGTAACGGACGATCGTCACGAATCCCTCGGACTGCAGCCGGGTCAGCGCCTCGCGCACCGGCACCCGCGATACCCCGAACTGCTTCGCGATCGCCTCTTCGACCAGACGCCCTCCCCCGGCCAAGCGCCCCGCCAAGATGTCCTCACGCAGCGCGTGCGCGATCGAGTCACCCGTCGATTCCACTCGGGACACCGGCTCTGTCATAAGAGGTCCAGTATGGCGTGTGCCGATTCAGTCGTGCGTGACGTCGCCGGGCGCGTCACCGATACGCGATGACGGTGCCGATACCCACGGTCAGCAGTGCGGCGCCAATCAGGATGAGCGCCAACGTCGTTGCCATCGACTGGTGCCTGGAGATGTGGCGCTTCGCGGTCGCCAGCCAGCGGTCGACGAGTGCGGGCGCCACCAGGTAGCCCGCGACCGGGATGGCGATCGTCGAGGTGGCCACCGCGGTGTAGAGCGCCAGCACCACAGCGAGAGCAGCGATACTCAGTGCCGCCGAACCGATGAGGAAGCCCGCGGCGGCGTTCGCCGCCATCACCTTCAGGTTGGTCACCACCAGCACCGCGCCGAGGATTGCCGCCGCCAGCGGGGTGACCCGGGTCAGCCCGATGAGCCATTGCGGGGCGCGGATCACCTTGTCCCGGCGGGTCCACGAATATGCCGCGGCCAGCAGTGTCAGCAGTCCCAACCCGATCTGGATCCAGCCGATCGTCGACGAGGGGGTCGTCTCGATGCGGTCGACCAGGTGCGGTGCCCGGACGAACAGCGCCGTCACGCCGATCTGCCCGAGCACCGAGCCGGCCAGGAAGGACAGCCCGGTCGCCCGTGGGCGCGGCGCGTTGAACACCAACGCCAGTGCCGGGACAACCTTGAATGGCGACCACGCCACGATGAGCGCGGGCGCCACCAGTTGGGCGAACAGGGACACGGACACGCGGGCAATCGTGCTACGAACTGCCCGAACCGGACAGGGTTGGAATCACCCGACATTGCCGCACCAGGTCGGCCAGTGCGGCGTCATCCCCGGCCGGCACCGCGATCGTCAGCCCGTCGCAGAGTCCGGCGTACCACTGTCCGAGCAGCTCGGGAACCTCCTCGTAGGTGCCGTGCGGGACCAATTGTTCGAGTGCACCGAGATCGGTGACGCCGATGCGCTCCAGCTGACAGCGGTAGGCGGGGGTGCTGTACAGGAACGCCAGCTCACTACGCCGGGCGTCCTGCAGCGCCTGGATCTCCTCGTGCGTCGCGGCCATCAGCGGTTGCGGATTGGCGATCACCCTCGGTGACCCGCCGGCCAGCGCCGGCAGCGTCTGGGTCCGCAGGATCGTCGGGTGCGAGTTGGTGGGGTGACAGACGTACCCGTCGGCCATCTCGCCGGCCACGGCGACCATGCGCTTGTTGACGCCACCGGTCCAGATCTGCGGCGCGGGATGACCGATCGGCCCGGGGTTGAAGTAGGGCTGCAGCGTGTCGAATGTGTAGTGCGTGCCAACGTAGTTCAGGCGATCACCGGTGTGGAAGGCATGGAAGATCGCCCGCAGTGCGCGGATGTAGTCGGCCATGCGCGATACCGGTTCGGACCACGTGGTGGAGAAGCGGCCGACGATATTGCCGCGCACCTGGGAGGCGATGCCCAGCTGAAATCTGCCACCGGACACGCGCGCCAGGTCCCAGGCCGCGTAGGCGGTGATCATCGGGCTGCGCGGGAACGCCAGCACCATGCTGGTGCGCACGGTGATGGCAGTGGTGGCCTGCACCGCGAAGGCGGCCACCATGAACGGGTCGTGGACGGTCTCGGAGACGTGGATGGTGTCGAAGCCGAGGCGTTCGGCGCGTGCCGCGAACGCGCCGATCTCGGCCGGGCCGAGGGTCGCGGGTGCGGTGGCCACCATTTCCACCCCTATGTCATAGCAGGAGGAGGACCCTGGACCTTGTCGAAAGGGGACACTGATGATCGAGGTGCTCACGGACATGCCCGACGGGGTGACCGGCATCCGGGCGTCGGGGCGGATCACTGGTGAGGATTTCCGCGCGTTCGCGCCCACCATGGAGGCACTGGGCGCGGCGAAAGAGATCCGCATCGTCGAGGTGATCGCGCCGGACTACGAGGGCTTCGGGCCAGGTGGGCTGGCCGCGGACCTGAAGATGGGGTTCGGCACACTGCTGCAACATCATTCGGCGTTCAGGCGGATCGCGGTGGTGTCCGACAAGGACTGGGTTCGCCACACCATGCACGCGCTGGGCTGGATGGTGCCCGGTGAGCTCGCGGTGTTCGGCCTGGATGAGCTGGACAAGGCCAAGGAGTGGGCGGCCGGTTGAGAACGCCCTCAGCGGCGATGTTTGACGCCGCAAGCAGCTGGAGACTCCGACGACATGAAACGTCGCCTGCTGATCACTCTCGCCGCTGCCGCGGCCCTTGTCGCACCGAGTGTGACGACAACGCACCTCGCCGCGCCGGCGAACGCCGAACCCGCCTTCGTGCTGCCCGCCCTGCCGTACGCACCGTCTGCCCTGGAACCGGTGATCGACACCGAGACCATGACGATCCATCACGGCAAGCACCATCAGGCCTACGTCGATGCGCTCAACTCCGCCGTCGCCGCCGACCCTGCGCTACAGGGAGTTCCGCTCGAAGACCTCGTCGCGCGGGCCGGGACATTGCCGACCACGGTGCGCAACAACGCCGGCGGACACTGGAACCACAGCTTCTTCTGGACGACGATGACGCCGCGTGCCCAATCGGGCGGCCCCTCCCCGGAACTGCAGGGTGCCATCGACCGGCAGTTCGGATCGCTGGACGGACTCAAGTCGGCGGTCAATGACGCGGGCACCAAGCGCTTCGGGTCGGGCTGGACCTGGCTCGTCGTCGATCAGGGTGGGCAGTTGGCGGTCACCTCCACGCCCAATCAGGACAACCCGCTGATGGATGTCGTCGAGGTCAAAGGCACTCCGTTGCTGGGCAACGACGTGTGGGAGCACGCCTACTACCTCAAGCACCAGAACCGGCGCGGCGAGTATCTCTCCGACTGGTGGCAGGTAGTCGACTGGGATGTCGTCTCCTCGCGGTACGCGCAGGCGCAGACCGGGTGAGCTGATAGCCTCGCCACCAGCCGTGGTGTTCGGGAAGCCGGTGCGATACCGGCGCGGCCCTCGCCACTGTGATCGGGACATGCAGCATCTCTTTCCTCTGCGCACAACGCAGCGGGGTCACTGAGAACCTCACCGGTTCTTGGGAAGGCCGAGATGCCTGCACCCGTCAGCCAGGAGACCGGCCACGGCTACAGAAGTACCCCATCCACGAGGATCTGGAGAGGCTGGCTCACTGTGGCCCGTGCATTGCCCCGAACACTGACCGCGGCCGTTGTCGCGATACTCGCCGCAGGCTGTGCGGCCGACACCACCGAGCAGACCAGCCGGGCGGACGGCGAGGGGGTGACAATCCAGAACTGCGGTATCGAGGTGACCGTCGACCAGCCGCCCGAGCGCGTGTACGCCGCCTATCAGCCCGCCACCGAGATCGCTCACGCGCTCGGCATCAGTGATCGACTGGTCGGCACCGCCTTCCTCGACTCGCAGGTACTGCCCGAGTACGCCGAGGCTCAGCAGGGAGTGCCCTACGCGGCGCAGCTCCCGAGCCGTGACGGCCTGCTCGCCGCACAGCCCGACTTCGTCCTCTCCGGCTACAACAATTTCTTCTCCGAGGGCAGCGGCGACACCAGCGTCGGAACCCGAGCCAGCCTGGCAGAGCTGGGTATTCAATCCTGGATCCTGAGCCCGCTGTGCCCCAGCGCAGACGGACTCTCCGATGAGGCCATCGATCCCGCGTCGGTGCGCGTCGACACGATCTACCAGGATCTGCGCGACCTCGGCAAGATCTTCGACGCCGAGGACCGGGCCGACACCGCGATCGCCGAACAGCAGGAGCGGATTGCCGCTGTCGAGCAGACAGTCGCCGGTGCCGAGCGCCCGTCCGTGGCCATCATGCTCATCGACGAAGACGGCGGATACCGCGTCGCAGGCGGCATCGATTTTGGCACCCAGATTCTCGAACACGCCGGTGGTGTCAATGCTTTCGCCGATCTGCAGCAACGCCGCCATGTCGATGTCGACATCGAGGAGCTGATTCGCCGTGACCCTGATGTCATCCTGACCAGCGTCTGCTGCGACATCTCCTACACCCGCGAGAGCGGCGCCCAGGAGGCTGCCACACTGGCCGCCAATCCCGCACTGGCCGGTGTCGCGGCGGTGAAGAACGGTCAGGTGCACCCCTACCTGTTCTCCGATCGGGCTGCCGGCATCCGGGCTGCGCACGCCGTTGAGGTGGTGGCCTCGATCCTCCATCCCGACCTGGTCAACTGACATTCGCCGGGGCCTGCTGCAGGGCGGCTGGAGCCGACTGCTGGGACTCGCTGTCGCGGCAACGATATTCGCCGGGGCGGCGGTGGCCTCCGTCCTGATCGGGAACTACGCGGTCACGATCGACGACGTGATCGCGGCGGTATCCGGTCCGCCAGAGACCGATCTGGACCGCATCGTGCGGCACATCCGGATTCCCCGAACCGTTGCCGGAATCCTTGCCGGTGCCGCCCTGGGCATTGCCGGTGCCGTGATGCAGGGGATCACCCGCAACCCGCTGGCCGGGCCGGGGATCCTCGGCATCAATTCCGGTGCCGCGCTGGCGGTCGTTGTCGCCATGACGTTCCTTGGTGTCACGACCGCAGCGGGATACGTCTGGTTCGCCTTCGCCGGAGCAGCGGTCGCAGCGGTGTTCGTCTACGCGCTCGGGTCGCTCGGCCTGGGTGGAGCGACCCCGGTCAAGCTGGCGTTGGCCGGTGCGGCATTCACCGCGTTCGTGGGCGCCATCACCTCCGCGATCACGCTTTTCGATGCCACCACCCTGGAGGACTTCCGATTCTGGGTCGTCGGATCGCTGACCCGCGCCAACGGCACATCCCTCACGGCGGTGGCACCGTTCATCGCGGCCGGGATCTGCGCCGCCATCGTCACGAGCCGCACCCTCAACGTGCTGGCACTGGGCGACGAGATGGCGCGCAGCCTGGGTACGAGACTGTGGTCGGCACGTCTGGCGGCCGCGCTCGCGGTCGTCCTGCTGGCGGGCGGCGCCACCGCGATCGCCGGACCGATCGGCTTCATCGGGCTGGTGGTCCCGCACATCGCGCGATTGATCACCGGTCCGGACTACCGCTGGATCATGGCGTGGACGGTGGTGCTCGCGCCGACACTGCTTCTGCTCGCCGACATACTCGGCCGAATCCTGGTGTCCCCGCAGCAACTCCAGGTCGGCATCGTCACCGGCTTGGCCGGTGCTCCGGTCTTTCTGTACCTGGTGCGCAATAGGAAGGTCTCCGGACTGTGACCAGTACTCGGGATGGCGTCGTCATGGCCTCCGGCGGTGGCCGCATTGCGATCAGAATGAGCCGCGCCGGCAGTCTCATCGCGGTCATCAGCTGGCTCGCAGCGGTTTTCGTGGCCGCGATATCGCTCACGCTCGGCGAATTCCCGATCGCGGTCGGTGATGTACCGGCCATCCTGGCCGGCGGCGGCACCCCCATCGAACGCGATATCGTCGTCGGCGACCGTCTGCCCCGGGTGCTCACCGGCCTCGGTGTCGGCGCGGCGTTCGCTTTGTCCGGCGCCATCCTGCAACGCATCGCCACCAATCCGCTGGTGAGCCCGGACGTCATCGGCATCAACTCCGGTGCGGCCCTTGGCGCGCTGATCGTGCTGACGGTGATGGGCGGCAGTGGCATGACACTCGTGCTGGGCGCACTGATCGGTGCGCTCGTCACGGCGGCCGCCATCCTGCTGATCGCCTACAAACGCGGCCTGCACGGGTTCCGCCTGGTGCTGGTCGGCATCGGCGTCGCCTCGGTGCTCACGTCGGCAATCTCCTATCTGCTCACCCGCGCCGATACCCACGAGGCCATGACTGCCGCGGTCTGGTTGACCGGCAGCCTGGCCAACCGGAGCACCCTGCACGTCGCGGTGATCGGCGTGACCCTGCTGGTCGCCGTTCCGGCCGTGGCCGTGCTGGCCCGTCATCTGCAGTTACTGGAACTCGGTGACGACCTCGCCAAGACCCTGGGAACACGGCAAGTCCACCGCGTGGCACTGGTTCTCGTGGCGGTGACGCTCGCCGCGATGGCGACCGCCGCGGCCGGGCCCATCGGGTTCGTCGCGCTGGTTGCCCCGCAGATCGCCCGGCGCCTGCTGGCCGAACGGCACACCGGGCTGGCGCCGTCCGCGGCGATCGGCGCGCTGCTCGTCGTCGGCGCGGATCTGGCCTCGCGGATTCTGTTCGCCCCCATGGCGATGCCGGTCGGCATCCTCACCGCCATCGTCGGAGCCCCGGTGCTGTTGTGGCTGCTGGCCCGCGCCAATCGAATCGGAGCCGCCGGATGAGTACCCCGGACCTGCCGGTCAGGTTGACCGCCGAACGGCTCAGCCTCGGATATGCCGGTCACACCGTTGTCGAGGAGGTCAGTACCGAACTGCCCGCGGGCAAGATCACCGCCATCATCGGCCCGAACGGTTGCGGCAAGTCGACACTCCTGCGCGGACTTGCCCGTCTGCTGAGCCCACACAGCGGGCAGGTGCTCCTCGACGGGCGCGACCTCGCCGCGATCGCCACCCGTGAGCTCGCCGTCACAGTCGGGCTGCTCCCCCAACAACCGACCGCGCCGGACGGCATCACCGTCGCCGATCTGATCGGGCGCGGACGCCATCCTCATCAACGCTGGTTCCGGCAGTGGAGTCCGGCCGACGACGAGGCCGTCACCCGTGCGCTGAGCGCCACCGGACTGAGCCACCTCGCCGATGCGCCCGTCGACGAGTTGTCGGGCGGTCAGCGCCAACGGGTCTGGATGGCGTTGGCGATCGCCCAGGACCCGGAGGTGATGCTGCTCGACGAGCCGACGACCTATCTGGATCTGGCCCACCAACTCGATGTGCTCGGTCTGCTCACAGACATCAACGCACAGCTACGGCGCACCATCGTGCTCGTTCTGCACGATCTGAACATGGCCGCCCGGTATGCCCATCACCTGATCGCGATGCGCGACGGCGAGCTCATCGCCCAGGGACTGCCCCACGACATCGTCACCGCCGACATCGTGCGGGAGGTCTTCGGCGTCGAGGCCACCATCATCACCGACCCGGTCACCGGCTCACCGCTGGTACTGCCCCACTCCCGAACGATCCACTGACCGGGCGCCCCGACCGCTCAGCTGGTCGGCCGGTCCATCGTGAACACACTCTCGGGTCCGATCTCGGAGTAGTTCGCCGGCCCACCGGCCCGCAGGATCGGCCGTGGGCCGGCGGTGTCATAGACGCCGTCGACCAACCACTGCTGATCGATGTGCACGGCCATCACCTGGCCGAGCACCATCCAGGTGTCGACGGGCTTGCCTTCGACATCGGTGAGCTGAATGAGTTGAGTGAGTTGGCATTCGAAGTTGACCGGGCTCTCCAGCACGCGCGGCGCGGCGACGGTGGTCGAGTCGACGGCGGTCAGCCCGCTGCGGTCGAATTCGTCCTCACCGGACGGGAGCGGCGCGGAGGTCTCGTTCATGGCGGTGGCGAGTTCCCGGGTCGCGAGGTTCCAGACGAACTCTCCGGTGGCCTCGATGTTGGCCACGCTGTCCTTCCAGCCGACCGAGGCGAAGCCGATGATCGGCGGACGGTAGTTGAAGCCGTTGAAGAAGCTGTAGGGCGCCAGGTTGCGCACACCGTCGGCGTCGCGGGTGGAGATCCAGCCGATCGGCCGCGGTCCGACAATGGCGTTGAACGGATCATGCGGCAGCCCGGTGCCCTCAGCCGGCCGATAGAAATGGGCTCCGTCGCCTGCCATGACACCTCTTCCGGTCCGCCTGGAAAAAGCAAAAGAACCGCCCGAGGGCGGCTCTTGCTTGTGGTCCCGACTGGGATCGAACCAGTGACCTTCCGCGTGTGAGGCGGACGCTCTCCCCCTGAGCTACGAGACCGGGGAACGAGGACGAAGACTAGCACGCGCCTACCGGGTAGCTGGAATTGGCTGGTCAGGGTGGCGCCAGTTTTCACCCAAACCGGGCTGCCCAAAGACCCATGCGCGGGTAGACATAAATCACACGACCCGACAGTGAGGATTGAGATGGCACGTCATCAAGCGGTTCATGTCGCATCAGCCGGCGCAGCGCTGGAACTCGCCGAGGTGGACACCACCTCGCCCGGCCGCGATCACGTCCGCATCGCGGTACAGGCCTGCGGTGTGTGCGGCACCGACCACGCGTTCGTCAACGGCGCCTTCCCCGGGCTCACCTGGCCGCTGACGCCCGGGCACGAGATCGCCGGCACCATCGCCGAGATCGGTGACGGTGTTCAGGATTACGCGATCGGTGACCGGGTGGCCGTCGGCTGGTTCGGCGGACACTGCGGGCGTTGCGTGCCGTGTCACCAGGGTGACTTCATCCACTGCGCCAACGGTCAGATCCCGAGCTGGCACTACCCCGGCGGCTACGCCGAGTCGGTGACCGTCCCGGCCAATGCGCTGGCCCGAATCCCCGACGAGCTGTCCTTCGCCGAGGCCGCCCCGATGGCATGCGCCGGTGTCACGGTCTTTCACGGGCTGCGGGAGACCAGGGCCAAGCCCGGCGACCGGGTCGCGGTACTCGGCGTGGGCGGTCTCGGACACCTCGGTGTGCAGTTCGCCCGCGCGATGGGCTTCGAGACCATCGCGATCGCCCGCGGTGCGGACAAGAAGCAGGACGCCCTCGACCTCGGTGCGCACCACTACGTCGACTCCAAGGCCGGCGATGTGAGTGAGGCGCTGCAGGCGCTCGGCGGGGTGTCGGTGGTGCTGGCGACGGCAGCCAACTCTCAGGCCATGGCGGACACCGTGGGCGGGTTGTTGCCGCGCGGGGAGTTGATCGTGGTCGGTGTGACGCCGGATCCGCTGCCCATCAGTCCGCTGCAGCTGATCACGCCCGGCGTGAGCATCACCGGTCACCCCTCGGGCACCGCGCGCGACGTCGAGGACACCTTGAAGTTCGCCGTGCAGTCCGGGGTGCGGGCCCGCATCCAGGAGCTGCCGCTGGCTCAGGCCGCCGAGGCGTATGCGGCGATGGACACCGGCAAGGCCCGCTACCGGATGGTGCTGACGGTCTGAGAATTCGCCCTGACCAGGTCTCGTTTCGCCGCTAGGGTCGCACCATGATCCTTCGGGTGCTCGTCGTCGCCGGTGCCGTCGCGACGCTGTGTGCGGCACCGGCTGCCGCCGAAGACGGTTTCGTCGACTTTGTCTCACCGAGCGGCAACGTCGGCTGCGTGCTCGACGTCGACTACGTCCGCTGCGATATCGCCGAACGGGACTGGGCTCCCCCGCCGCGGCCCGCGGACTGTGAGTTTGATTACGGCCAGGGCATCGCGATGGGTCCGAACGAGCCAGCGACCTTCGTCTGCGCCGGGGACACCACGCTGGGCGGTTCCACCCCGCTCGCCTACGGCCAGTCGATCGTCCGCGGGGACCTGAAATGTGACAGCGCGGAGAGCGGTATCACCTGTCTCGACCGCAACACTGGTCACGGCTTCGCGATCGCACGCCAGGTTTACCAGCTGTTTTAGATCCGATTGCCGTGTCGTTTCAAGTGATTTGTAGTTACTCGCATGGTTGGACTAATGTTCCTTTCCGCACCGGGTGACGATCTCATCCGAGGCACGCGGACGTGGCGCAGTTGGTAGCGCACAACCTTGCCAAGGTTGGGGTCGCGGGTTCGAATCCCGTCGTCCGCTCGAAGGTGCAGTGGCATCAACCCCAATGGTGGAGTGGCCGAGTGGTGAGGCAACGGCCTGCAAAGCCGTGCACACGGGTTCGATTCCCGTCTCCACCTCCAAAGTTTCGACCCGGCGCGATTAGCTCAGCGGGAGAGCGCTTCCCTGACACGGAAGAGGTCACTGGTTCAATCCCAGTATCGCGCACCACAGTTCGTACAGATGAGGGCCCGGTTTCGACCGGGCCTTTTTCATGCTTGGGCCACAGATCACGGCCCTGCCGAGGGGCCACCCTCCCCTGGCGTGGTGTCCCACTGACGCCCACAGTCGAGACAGGTAGCTGACTTACGCGCCGACTGCTGTTCCCTGCGCGTCTTCGTGGTCTCTAGTTTGTGTCCCCGCAGTAGACACCACCATGGCCCCAACATCGCTTACACCGCCTCCCCCACCCGCCCGGCCGTCAGCGGCGTCACCACCGTGTTGCCCTGATCCCCGCACTCGTTGGTATCGACGACGGTGGTGAGCGCACCGGTGAACGAGCCGTCCGGGCGCGGGGTGAAGCCCAGCGTCACCGTCGTCCAGGACTCCCCCGCGACCGAGCCGTCGTCGTAGGTACAGGTGGACTTCACCCGCGCGGGTGCGATGTCCTCCCATGTGCCATTGGTCAGTTTGAACGTCAGCGTGCGGGCACCGGGCATGCGCGCCCGGTCCTGGCCCAGCACCTCGCCGGTGGCGATGCAGTCGGTGTCCGTGCAGGCCGACGTCAGCGACAGCCAGTCCTGGGCCGGCCCGGCAGCGGCGCCCTCACCCCAGTTGGTGTTACCACCGACATCGCGGTAAGTGGCCTCATCCCAGTGGTATTCGACGCGGTACATCCCGTTGAGGAGATCGGGTCGCGGGGCCGGCTCGGCGACCGGGTCATCACTCAGGAACCACACCACGACACCCGAGGCGGCCGCGATCACCACGACCGCCGCGGCGACGGCGAATGCGGTGATCCGCCCGGGTGTGAAGCGTGGCGGCTCGGGCTCCGGGTCCTCGTCGAACGCCCACGCGTGCGCCGCCTGGGTGTTCGCGTCCGCGACACCGGAGAGCTCGGTGGGTGCACCGGCCTCGGCCATATAGCCGGTCGGTTCCTCGCTCTCCGGCGGCTGCGTCATAGCCCGGACACTAACGAACTACGACTTGACCGTCAGCATCCAGGCCGGAACCCAATGCGTCACCGGCCTTTCCGAAGCGCCGAAGGTGATCGAATACGTCACCAAACCCCACCAGGCCCCCTGTTCACACAGCCCCCAGCAGGTCAACTGCCCCTCGACCACCTTGTGCATCTGCAACCCGAGCGGGTGATAGCGCCCCCACTGGCAGTGCGGTTGCCGTGGGAAAAGGGCGCCCAGATCGACCAGCACGGGACGCGGCGGGTCCACCCGGCGGAAGACGTCCCGCGCAGGCTGGCCGCCGTGCCCGATGCTCTGCATCTCACCCACTGTTCGATCATATGTTCGAAAGGGGCTGCCGGAAATACCGGGGACGAACTACCTGCCGTGTGCGTCGAAGAACTGCGCCGAAACCTCCGAGGCATCGAACGCGCGGGTCGCAGGGCCCACCTGGTTCGCCGGCAGGATCTCCGGGGCACCCGGCCAGGTGTGCCCACCGCCGTCGACGCGCAGGAACACGACCTCGGTGCCGGCATCGCATTCGTAGCTGACGCGTTCGGCGCTCGTCCCGTCACCGGATCCGGGCACCGGCGCGATCACCGGGTCCGGCGCGCAGCCGTTGAGTTCACGCCAGCGATCCACCACGGCGTAGGCCGCCAGGATGGTGCTCGGCCCACCACGCCCGATCATCGGCCCACCGTTGAACGGCACGATCGGATCGACGGTGCCCTGCGAGGTCAGCACCGACACCGGCTGCGACGGGTTGCATGCGACGTGATCGCCGAGGGTCGCGCCGATGGGAGCGACCGCGGCGAACATGTCCGCCCGCTGACACGCCAGCCGATTGGCCATGAATCCGCCCGCCGACAGCCCGGTGGCGAACACCCGGCCGGCCGGGATCCCGTACTCGGCCGTCAACCGATCCACAAGGGCGACAATGAATCCCACGTCATCGACCCCGGTGCGGTCCGGCACCGATGCGCCTCGTCCGTCGGCCCAGCTGAAATCGATACCGTCCGGGTACACCACCGCGTAGCCGTGCGCGTCGGCCACGGAGTCGTAATGGGTCAGCGCCGCGTGCTGCCCGCCGTTCTGACCGGCGGCATGCATGTTCACCACCAGGCCCTTCGGTGGCCCCGGCGGCAGATGCAGGTAGAACGTGCGCTGCAAGCCCCCGATGTCGATCTGAGCGTTCGGTGGTTCCGCCTGCGCCGCCGATACCGGCCCCAGCACGCACAGCAGCACCACCAGCAACGTCGCTGTGAATTTCCCCCTCACCCACGCGAGCTTAGAGGCGTCAGGTGTAGAGCGTCTCGAACTTCTCGATGGAACGCTCGATATCGCCCTTGACCGTGCGGGCGGCGACGGATCCGATCGGGCCGAACAGCGGCGGACCGCCGAGTTCGAGGGTCACCGCGAACTTACTTCCCGACGAAGTGGGCTTCACACTCAGCTTCAGCCCGTACTTGGTGCCGCCGACGCCCTTGCCCACGACCTCCAGCAGGTGCGGTGCATCCAGCTTGCGCACCGTCCAGGTGACGCGGTTACGCATGCCCTTCGCCCCGGCCACGCCGATCAGGGTGGTGCCGACGGTGAGCTCGTCGGGAATCTCGCTACGCCAGCCTTCGTGCATCACCAGCCAGTCCCCCAGCTCGTTCAGATTCGACGCGTGATCCCACGCCGTCTGTGGATCGAGCGACAGTTCGCGGGATAGTTCGAGCTTTGCCATGCGCCGAATGCTAGTAGCTTCGGTGTCGTGGACAGCAGCAAAGCCGACGCCAGCAATCTCACCGGAGTGTCCGAGACCGCTCTGCTGACGCTCAACGCCCGCGCGCACCAGGCCCGCCACCCCAAGCCCGTCATCGAGGATCCGATGGCGATCCAGCTGGTTGATGCGATCGAGTTCGACTTCGACAAGTTCGGCCGCAAGGGCCAGGAGATGGCGTTGCGCGCCGTCGGCATCGACCGGGCGGCCACCGCGTATCTGTCGACGCACCCTTCGGCCACCGTCGTCGCGCTCGCCGAGGGCCTGCAGACCAGTTTCTGGCGTCTGAGCGCCGCCCTGCCCGAGGCCGACTTCCGTTGGATCACCGTTGATTTCGCACCCATCGTCGAGCTGCGTCAGCGGCTGCTCCCGGCATCGGAGCGGATCACCAACCTGGCACAGTCGGCCCTGGATTACAGCTGGATGGATCAGGTGGACACTGACAAGGGTGTGTTCATCACCGCCGAGGGACTGCTGATGTACCTGCAGCCCGAGGAGGCGATGGCCCTGATCGCCGAGTGCGCCAAACGCTTTCCCGGTGGCCAGATGATCTTCGACCTGCCACCGGTGATCGTGAAGAAACTGACCCGCAAAAACGGTATGCGCTCCTCGCGCCGGTACCGGGTGCCGCCGATGCCGTTCAGCCTCTCCCCCGCCGAGCTGGCCGACCTGGTCAACACGGTTCCCGGTATCCGTGCCGTACACGATCTGCCCATCCCCAAGGGCCGCGGATTCCTGTTCGGCAAGCTGTTTCCCGCCTACTGGCAGTGGAATTGGAGCAAGCAGTACCGGGGCGCCTACACCCTGCTGGAGTTCGGCTGATGGCCCGTACCCGCTACGTCGCCCTGCTGCGCGGCATCAATGTCGGTGGCAAGAACATCATCGCGATGACGGACCTGCGGGCGGCACTGGAGGCGCACGGCCTGGAGAACGTCAGCACCTACATCCAGTCCGGCAATGTGCTGTTCGAGACCGACCGCCCCGCCAAGACGCTGGAGAGCGAGATCGAGGCCGCGCTGGAGAAGGCGTTCAAGGTCCCGCTGGTGGTGGTGCTGCGGTCACATCGCCAACTCAAGAGCGTGATCGACAAGGCACCCAACGGGTTCGGCACCGACCCGGACACTTACTACTCCGATGCCGTGTTCCTCAAGGCTCCGCTGACCGCCAAGCAGGTGATGGGCATCGTGGCGCTGCGCGACGGCGTCGACCAGGCCTGGCCGGGCACCGGCGTGGTCTATTTCGCGCGGCTCGGGGCGCAGCGCACCAAGAGCAAGATGAGCAAGATCGTCGGCACACCGGAATACAAGCAGATGACGATCCGCAGCTGGACCACGACCGTGAAACTGCTCGGGCTGCTGGACGCTCAGAGCCCCAGCAGGTAAGCAATGCAGGCGATCACCGGCACGGACGCGATCGTGGTGATCAGCGTGGCGTCGCGCGCCAGTTTCTCGCCGCGTTCGAACACTGAGGCATAGGTGTTGAGGTTCTGCGCGGCGGGCAGGGCGGCCAGCACGGTGGCGATGGCGGTCTGTTCCGGCGAGAGCCCGAACGCCCAGCGGGCCAGCACATAGGCCAGGGCAGGCATCAGCAGGACCTTGAACACGATGGCCAGCCAGAGATCGACCCGGCCTTCCTTGCCCTTGCCTCCGGTCTGGGTGACCAGGGCGATACCGAAGGCCAGCAGCACGGTGGGGATCGCGAGATCGGCCAGCAGTTCCAGCGGTTGGTGGATGGCCCGCGGCAGTTCTATCCCGGTGAACGCGAGTACCGTGCCGATGGCACTGGCGACGATGATGGGATTCGTCACCAGGTCCTTGATCTGAGATTTCACCGAACCCGAATCCCGGCCCGCGGAATTGATGATGGCGACACCGAACGGCACCAGGAACACCGTCTGGAACACGATCAGCGCGGAAACCTCGGTGGTGCTACCCAGGACGTAGGCACTCAGCGGGATACCGAGATTGCCGGAGTTGACCCACGATGCGGCCCACGCGCCGATGGTGGCATCGGCACGGTCGCTGCGCCGCACCGTCACCGCGATCGCGAAATAGATGCCGAACATGATCATCGTGGTGAGCGCCGAGACCAGCAGCGGCAGTGAAAAGACCTGCGATGGTGTCGAATCGGCGAGCGAGAGCAGCAGCAGCGCGGGCACCCCGACGTGGAAGGCCACCCGGTTGAGCACCATCCGCGCGTTGTCCCCGAGGACGTTGCGGCGGCCCACGATGGCACCGACGACAATGATGATGGCGATGACGGCGAAGGCTTCCAACACCGCCAGCACTGCACACCCCTTCCCGCGCGAATTTGATCAGGCAATTATCCGCCACGCCGTCGACGGCGCGTCGCTAGCCCATTAGTTGGCTAGCCACATATTTCGGTGTAAGTTATGTGGCTAGCCAACCAATTGGTTCACACACGAAGGGGAGCCACCATGAAAGCCATCCAGTTCGACCGTTTCGGCACCACCGCCGAACTACACCTCGTCGACATCAAGGCACCGCAACCCGGTCCGGGACAGCTGCGGGTACGGGTCCGTGCCGCCGGCGTGAACGCGCTGGACGGAAAGATCCGCTCGGGCGCGATGAGCGCGGCCTTCCCCACCCCGCTACCCGCCATTCCCGGCTTTGAGTTGGCCGGGGTCGTCGACGCCGTCGGCGACGACGTGCACGAGGTGTCGGTGGGTGACCACGTGCTGGGCTGGTCCGATACCGGCGCCTACGCCGAGTACGCACTGGCGAGCACCGTCACGATCAAACCGGCCGACCTCAGTTGGGAGCGCGCCGTTGCCCTGCCCATCGCGGGCGCCACCGCCGACGGCGTCCTCGACCTGCTCGACATCAAGCACGGCGAGGTTCTGCTGATGCACGGTGCCGCCGGCGCAGTCGGGACGGTCGCGGTGCAACTCGCGCTGGCCCGCGGTGCACGCGTGATTGCCACCGCCGGAGCGGCGAACCAGCACTATCTCGCCTCGCTCGGCGCCACCGCCACCGTCTACGGCGAGGGCCTGGTCGAACGGGTGCGGGCACTGGCACCGGGAGGGGTCGACGCCGTGTTCGACGTGGCAGGCAAAGGCTCCCTCGAGGATTCGATCACACTGCGTGACAGCACCGACCGCATCGTCACCATCGCCGATTTCCGGGCCCACGAGCTCGGTATCACGTTCGCCAGCGGGCCCACCGAACGTTCTTCGGCACGCCTGTCCCAGCTCGCCCGGGACGCCGCCGCCGGAACGCTGATCACAACCGTCACGGCCTACCCGCTCGAGCGGGCCGCGGCCGCCCAGGACGCCAGCGACGCCGGCCACACCCGGGGCAAACTGGCGCTCACCGTCGACTGAGAGGACCTTTCATGCCCGACTCCACCGCGCCCTTCGACGAGGGTCAGGTCAGTTACGCAATCTTCGAACTCGCGCGCGCCCACCGCGGTTACGCCGCGGCACTGCTGCGCCGGATGGATCTTCACCCCGGTCAGGAGCTGATCCTCATGCATCTGCATCACCGGGATGGCCAGACGCAATCGGAGCTGGTCGCCAGCGTCGGCGTCGACCACTCGACGATGTCCAAGGCGCTGCGCCGCATGCAGGAAAGCGGGCTCATCGTCCGCACCCCCGACAAAGACGATCGGCGCGTGTCGATCAATAGTCTCACCGCCAAGGGTGAGGCGATGCGCGCGCCCATCGCGGCGATGTGGCGCGAGCTCGAAGACGTCACCACCCAGAACCTGACACCCGAACAGACCAACACACTGCTCGCCGCGGCGCGCACCATCATCGATTCGATCAACACTCGGCCCCCGACAGTGGGCCCTCCGGAAAGCGAAAACACATGACCGCCAATGCTTCACCACTGCCTGTCCTCGTTGTCGGCGCCACCGGCAACCTCGGCGGCCAGGTCGTCGACGAACTGCTCAAGCGCGGCAAACGCGTACGAGCTCTCGTCCGGCCGACCACCGACGCGAGCGCACTGGAGAGCCGCGGCGTTCAGATCGCCCGCGGTGACATGCTCGACATCGAGTCACTCGTCACGGCGATGACAGGTGCGGATGCGGTCATCACCACTGCAGCCGGCTATACCCGCGGCGGCAACAGTGCCACCGATATCGACACCGTCGGCAACGCCAACCTCGCCCAGGCCGCACACCGCGCCGGAATCCGGCGCTTCGTCCTGACCAGCATCCTCACCAGCGACCAGACCCCCGGCGTACCGCACTTCTGGCACAAGAAACTCGCCGAGGACAAGCTCGAGGAACTCGGCGTCCCGTTCGTCGCGCTGCGGCCGGGCGCTTTCCTGGACCAGATCGCGACCATGGGCGGAGATCCGATCAAGAAACGCCGCATCCTCTGGATCGGTAAGCCCGATTCACCGCTGACCTTTGTCCTGATCTCCGACCTCGCGCACTACCTCGCCGCGGCCGTCGACGCCGATACCGTCGACGGCGATCGGATCGATATCGGTTGGGACCGGCCGGTCGCCGTCAAGGAGGCCGCCCGACTGATCGGTGAGGCCACCGATCACCACATCGCGGTGCGTGCGATCCCGGCACCGGTCGCCCGATTCGCCGGCACGGTGCTGAGCCCCTTCCTGCCGATCGTCAAGGACATGGCCGCCATGTTCAGCTGGTTCGATACCGGCAACTACGTCGCCGACACCACCCGACAGGCCGAATTGTTCGGCCCCGCACCGACCGCCGAAGACGCCACCAAGCGACTGGGACGCCGGCTCACCGCAGCGACCGACCGATGACAGCACCCGGGGTCAACGTGCCGCGAGCTCCCGCAACACGAGATCGGTTGCGCTCCAGTCCATGCACTTGTCGGTGACGGACTGTCCGTAGGTCAGCGGACGCGCTTCGGGGGCCTGGGCGCCGGCGACCAGGAAGCTCTCCAGCATGACGCCGCTGACCGGCAATCCGTCGCGCACCAGCTGAGCCACCTCGGCGGCCACCCCGGCCTGCCGCACGTGGTCCTTACCGGAATTGGCGTGGCTGCAGTCGATCACGACCCGGCCCGGAAGGCCGGCGGCGGTCAGCTTGGCCGCCGTGTCGCGTACCGAGTCCGCGTCGTAGTTGGGTCCGGCGGTGCCGCCGCGCAGGATGACGTGGCAGTCCTCATTGCCCTCGGTGTTCACCAGCGCGCCGCGACCCATATCGTCCATGCCGAAGAAGACATGCTGGGCGGCAGCGGCTTTCACGCCGTCGACGGCGACCTGGATGTTGCCGTCGGTGCCGTTCTTGAAACCGACCGGCATCGAAAGTCCCGACGCCAGCTGGCGGTGCACCTGGGATTCGGTGGTGCGGGCCCCGATCGCACCCCAGGCGACAGCGTCCGCGATGTACTGCGGGCTGGTGGGTTCCAGGAATTCGCACCCCACCGGCAGGCCGATGTCGATGATGTCGAGCAGCAATTGCCGTGCGGTGCGCAGGCCTCGGGTGACATCGAAGGTGTTGTCCATGCCGGGATCGTTGATCAGGCCCTTCCAGCCGATCGTGGTGCGGGGCTTCTCGAAGTAGACCCGCATCACGATCTTGAGCCGGTCACCGAGTTCGTCGGCGACCTTGACCAGTCGGCTGGCGTAGTCGAGGGCCGCCTCCGGGTCGTGTACCGAGCAGGGACCCACGACCACGAGCAGGCGATCGTCGCGGCCGGCCAGGATGTCGGCGATCTCGTCGCGGTCGCGCGCGACGCGTTCGGCACGGCGGGCGCCCAGCGGGAACTCGGAGAGCACCTCATGCGGGCTGGGGATTTCGCTGAAACTGCGTATCCGCCGGTCCGACGTTGCGGGTGCGGTGGCGGTCTGCGCCAGGTTCACGATGGTGCCTTTCTGGTATGGGCACCTGAGTGACATCCCGGGCGCCCTTGAATGACGAAAGGCAGCGACCAAAAGTGGTCACTGCCTGGGCTCCGGGTGGATGCGTGCTTAGTGCTGCGCTTTATCGGCTCCGCCCGGAGCCTCGATAAAGCGCCAATAGCCGGCGCGCACGCGGATGTTCACGAGGGTGAGATTACACCGCGGTCGACGAACGTCAAAAGTGGGCCCGGATCATCAGCCACCGCCTCCACCACAGCCGCCACCGCCGCATCCACCACCTCCGTCGCCGAAACCACCTCCACCGCTGCCGTCTTGCCGCCACACCTGCCCCCGGCGTTCACGATCTTTGCGGGCCGAGCTCTCACACCACAGGTAAGCCCCCGCCCCGCCGACGAACGCGGCCAGCGCAAGGAGGGCCAGCACTACGTTCATCAGCTCCCACCCCCACCGCAACCGCCGCCGCAACCCCCACCGCAGCCCGCACCACCGTCACCGCCGCTGCCGGGAAAACCGTCCGGCCCGATCCCCACCGCTCCAGCGGATCCAGCAGCCCACATCCGCTTGGACCGCCGGTTGCGCACGTCCTTGCGCTTGCGCTCGTGGTAACGCTCGACCGCCGGGCCGCCGGGTGCGCGGTCCTCCCGAGTCTGCTTGGGCCGCAATGCGGCAACCTCACGCCGGTACTTAACCTCGGGAGTCTCGGCAGCCAGCAGCCGGGCCCGTCGCCGCCGGCGCGCGACAACCACCGTGACAGTCACCGCGGCGATCATCACGACACCGATCGCGACGCCCAATTCCCCACTCATGCGCGAAGATTACGCTCGCCGAACCGGCTCTCCTATCCCCCGAGCGTGGGACAGCCCGTGGGATGAGTCAGGGCTTGAGACGCCAGGCGTAGCCCGCGATGCCCACTCCGATCAGCGCGATGATCGGCCCGAGCACCGACCACGTGGTGGTACCGCTCATCGGACTGCCGCCGACCACCCCGAATCCCTGGAACGCGAAGAGCGTTCCGAACATGGCGACGACTATTCCGATGACCAACACCGCGATACGCATACCGTCGACAGTAACCTCAGCGTCGATGGCTGAAACCCCGTTCCTGGACCGCACCCGCGACGGTTATGACCGCACCGCCGCCGGATACGTCGCGGCATTCCAGTACCACCTGGACGACAAACCCCTGGACCTCGCCGTGCTGAAGGCCTTCACCGACATGGTGCCGCCGAACCAGCAGGTCATCGACATCGGCTGCGGCACCGGCGCGGCCACCACGATCCTGCGCGACAATGGTGCACAGGTATCGGGAATCGATCTGTCGCCCAACATGATTGCCCAAGCCCGCAGGCTTCATCCGGACATCGGCTTCAGCGTGGGATCGATGACCGACCTCGACCTGCCCGATGCGTGCGCCGGCGGCGTGTGCGCCTGGTACTCGGTGATCCACATCCCCGACGATCAACTGCCCGCGGTGTTCGCCGAGTTCCACCGGGTGCTCATCCCGGGCGGCGTGGCGCTGCTGGCCTTCCAGATCGGCGATCGGCCGCGCCACCTGACCGAGGCGTTCGGCGAACGCGTCGACCTGCTCTTTCACCGCCGCCGTCCCGAGGCCGTCGCAGAGCTGCTGAACGACGCCGGCCTGCCCGTGCACGCCCGACTCGTCCGAGAACCCGAGGGCGACGGTGTTGAATCGACACCGCAGGGGTATCTGATCGCCCGCAAACCCGCACCCACCAGTTGAGGAGCACACCGCATGACCGAACGCTTCGAAGTGCAGCGCACCATCGCGGCACCGGCCGCCGACATCTTCGCGGTGCTGGCCGACCCGCAGGGACACGTCGCCATCGATGCTTCCGGGATGTTGCAGGACGCCACCGGGGCGCCGGCGCGGCAGGTGGGCGATCAGTTCGTCGTGCACATGGATCGTGAAGCGCTCAACGACTTTCCGATGGGCAAGTATGACGTCACCGTCGACATCACCGAGTTCGAGCAGGACCGGTTGATCGCCTGGACGATCCTGGGTCAGATCAAACCGCAGATCGGCCACGTCTACGGCTACCGCCTGGAACCGACCGGCGACGGGACGCTGGTCACCTCGTTCTACGACTGGTCCAACATCACCGACAAGTGGCGCGAGGCAGGCATCTTTCCGGTCATCCCAGAGAGCGCGCTGCGCGCCACCCTGGGCATTCTGGACCGGACGGTGCGGCGCGGCTACCCGCAACCCTGACGTCAACTCGTAGTTGACGAAACCACAGAGTCAACCTACGGTTGACGCATGACCGATTCCGTCAGCCTCGACACCCTCATCCGCGCCATCAAGTCCGTTCACACCGACGCCCTCGAGCAACTCACCGATGCGGTACTGGCCGCCGAGCACCTCGGCGAGGTCGCCGATCACCTCATCGGCCACTTCGTCGACCAGGCCCGCCGCTCCGGCGCCTCCTGGACCGATATCGGCACCAGCATGGGTGTCACCAAACAGGCCGCCCAGAAACGCTTCGTCCCCAAGGCCGATGCCGCCGGCATCGACCCCAACGAGGGCTTCGCGCGGTTCACCCCGCGTGCACGCACCGCCGTCGTCACCGCCCAACGCGTCGCCCGCGACGCGGAGAACATCGAGATCGGCCCCGAACACCTGATCCTGGGGCTGCTCGGCGACACCGAATCCTTGGCCATCGCGATCCTGCAGGCCCAGGGCGCCGAACCCGATCAGATCCGCGCGGCGATCACACTGCCGCCCGCGACGGGCCAGACACTGGACCTGGTGCCCTTCAGCGGCCCGGCCAAGAAGGTGCTGGAATTGACGTTCCGCGAAGCACTTCGCTTGGGCCACAACTACATCGGCACCGAGCACATCCTGTTGGCACTGCTGGAATCCGAGGACGGCGAAGGTCCGCTGCACGGTCTCGGCGTCGACAAGGACCGCACGACCGCCAAGCTCATCGAGCTGCTGGCCTCCATCACGGGAATGAAAGCGGACCCGTCGCTGTAGAACAGCTCATGGAACTGAACGCAGCAGCACGCGAGCTCATCGGTGCAGGGGTCGACACCACCCTGGTCACCCTCAACGCCGACGGCAGCCCGCAGGTCTCACTGGTCTGGGTAGCGCTGCAGTCCACTCCCGACGGTGACGAACTGGTGTCCGCGCACCTGTCGGACAAGTACCAGAAAGTGCGCAACATCCGGCGCGATCCGCGGGTCACCGCGACCATCCTGGGCCCCAGCCAGCCAGGTCAGCAGCGGCAGTACCTGTCGGTGACCGGCACCGCACGCATCGTCGAGGGCGGTGCGCCCGAACTGCTCAAGGAGCTGGCCATCGCCCTGCTCGGCTCCGACCAGTACTTCCCGCCGGCCGACGCACCGGACGGCTTCCTGACCCGGATCCGCATCGAATCCATCGGCGGTCAGGGACCCTGGATCGCCTAAACCGCCGAACACCGCAGTGTCGGTCGGGCATGTGCCATCATGCCAAGCATGCGATTGGCAAAGGTCCGCACCTGGTTCGCGGTTCTCCTGACGAGCCTGACCGCCGCGGTGGCAGTCGGCATCGCGCCGCCCGCCGCGGCTGCAGTCACTCCCATCGGCAACCTGGGTGAGACGTTGCGCGTGCAGTTCGACGACTTCGTCGCCGACGTGACGGTGCACGACGTGCTGGCCGTGCCGGTGCCACCGGGATGGGGCTGGAACGGCTCCCCGCGCTGGCGCGCCCAGGGCGGCCCGTGGCGGGCCGGTGTGACGGTGCACGTCATCTCCGCGCCCAACCCGTACAAGTTGTCCATCGCCACCACGTTCAGCGGCGTCACCCCCTACGCCGACGCCTACGCCGCCAAGCACACCGACGCCCCGGACGCGCTGGAGAAGGCACTGCTGAACGCGCCCCCCGGGTCCACCGTCAACGGTGGCGTCTACTGGGACGTCTACCGCGCGCTGGTCACCAACGTGGTGATGATCAACCCGCAGACCGGAACGCACCTGGCCCAGTGGAACATCTGGCAGCCCGGCGCTCCGCTGCCCTGATCGCCGTGCACGTCGAGGTACCCGGACCGGCAGATCTGACCGAGCTTGCCGCCGTCGCCGCCACCACCTTTCCGTTGGCCTGCCCGCCGGGCGTCACCGAAGACAACGTCAACGCGTTCATCGCGGCGAACCTGTCGGTCGAGGCGTTCGCCGATTACCTGAACAACCCGGACCGCGTGGTGCTGATCGCCCGCGACGACACCCGAATCCTCGGCTATGCCATGCTGATCCGCGGTGTGCCCGAAGACGCCGACGTGCAGCAGGCCGTGCCGCTGCTCCCGGCCGTGGAAATCTCCAAGATGTACACGCTGCCCGACGTACACGGCGCCGGGGTGTCCGCGGCGCTGATGGCCGAATCGTTGCGGCGCTGCGCACAACTGGGCGCGGCCAGCGTGTGGCTGGGCGTCAATCAGGAAAACCAGCGCGCCCAACGCTTCTACGCCAAATCCGATTTCCGGGTCAGCGGCACCAAGACCTTCCGCCTCGGCGACAGCGTCGAGAGCGATTACGTGATGGTCCGCTCGGCCTGAGTGCGCCCGAGGACGTCACGCACGGCGTCGAGCACCTCGTCGGGATGGGTGAGGTGCACCGAGTGCGTGGAACCCGGCCAGCAGAGCAGTGGTTCGCCGAGGGCATCCGCGATGCGCTGATGGGCAACATGTGTCGCACCGGTGGGCGCGCGATCCGCGGTGATGACGGCGGCGGGCACACGCGGCAGCCCGGTTTCGTCGAACTGCGCGGACAGTCCCGACAGCCCGCTCACCACCCGTCCGAGCCGGATCAGATCGGCTTCGGCGGCGACCCGTGAGTGGACCGCCGCGCAATCCGGCCGCAACCGCAGCCTGTGGGCCTCGCGCGCGGCTCCCTTCATCATCCGCGACCGAAACCAGCGGTGGATCACCGGGATTCGGCAGATGACGGCCACGGCGCGGAACGCGCGTTCGACACGGCGGCAGATCGCGGCATCGTTGATCGGCGTGACATCCAGCAGCACCAGACCGGCCACGTCGTCGGGATGGTCACGCGCGAGCAGCAGCGCCATCGCACCACCCAGGCTCTGGCCCACCACGACCACCGGCCCGGCGCCCTCCCGCGCGATCAGGTCATGCAGGTGCGCGGGCACCTGCGCCAGTGTCTCGGGAACGTCGTGCACGATGACCCGGCAACCGGGTTCGGCCGCAAGCGAATCCACCAGACCGGGGAAGAACCCGTCGCAGCGCGCACCGGCCCCCGGAAGCAGCAGTACCGCAGGCCCGGTCATTCAGTTCGATTGAGACTGCGCGGCGGCAGTCAGCGCCAGCATGCGCGAGGTGGCGCGCAGATACTTCTTGCGGAACCCGCCGGCCACCATCTCATCGCTGAAAATCGTGTCCAGCTTGGTGCCCGAGGCCAGAATCGGGATACCGGCGTCATACAACCGGTCCGTCAGCGCCACCAACCGCAGTGCCACACTCTGGTCGTTGATCGGGTGCACCCCGGTGATGAACACCTCGGTGACATCGTCGATCAACGCGTGATAGCGCGACGGGTGCATGGTCGCCAGGTGCGCACACAGCGCGTCGAAATCATCCAGTGTCGCACCGGGTTTCGCCGCTGCCGCGGTGCGCACCTGGTCATCGGTCAACGGCTCGGGTGCCGGCGGCAGCCCGCGGTGCCGATAGTCGGGGCCCTCGATGCGGATGGTGGTGAAGATCGCCGACAGCGTGTTGATCTCACGCAGGAAGTCCTGCGCGGCGAAGCGACCCTCCCCGAGCTGCTCGGGCAGCGTGTTCGACGTGGCCGCGATCGATACGCCGCGCTCCACCAGGGCGGAGAGCAGCCGGGAGATCAGCGTGGTGTTGCCCGGATCATCGAGTTCGAACTCGTCGATGCAGACCACCGCGTAGTCGGCGAGCAGGTCGATGCACTCGGTGAAGCCGAACACGCCGGCCAGCTGGGTCAGTTCACCGAAGGTCGCGAACGCCACCGGGGCGTCGCCCTCGGACATCGTGTAATACGTGGAGGCCAGCAGGTGGGTCTTGCCGACACCGAACCCGCCGTCGAGGTACACGCCGACGCCGGGCAGCACCTCACGCTTGCCGAACAGCTTCTTCTTGCCGGCCCGGCGTTCCTTGGCCAGCTCGCAGAACTTGCGGCAGTGCCCGACCGCCTCGGCCTGCGACGGTTCATTGGGATCGGGCCGGTAGGTGTCGAAGCTGACATCGGCGAACGTGGGCGGCGGGACCAGCTGCGCGACCAGCCGCTCCGGGGTGACGCTCGGCCGTCGCTCGACCAGACCCGCGACCCCGCCCGTGCTTTGCATGTCAGGCACCCTATCGACGTGCTGCAATGTTGCCCATGTCGGATAGCACCGCTGGGACGGATCTCACAGCCCTTGGACCGGTTTCCACCACCGAGGACGGCGGGCTGGCGCAGTACTACGCCTACCCCGAGAACCTGAGCTCCTGCTGGGTACGGGCCAATTTCATCAGCAGCCTCGACGGTGCCGCGACGGCCGACGGCCGCTCCGGTGCGCTCGGGGGCGCCGGGGACCGGGCCGTGTTCCGGCTGATGCGTGAGCTGGCCGACGTGGTGGTGGTCGGGGCAGGCACGGTGCGCGTCGAGAACTACTCCGGCGCCCAACTCGGGGTGGCCGAACGACAGCGCCGGCACGCCCGCGGGCAACGCGAGGTGCCGCCCATCGCCATGGTCACCCGCTCCGCTGACCTCGACCACGACCTGGCGGTGTTCACCCAGACCGAAGTGCCCCCACTGCTGTTGACCTCCCGCGACACCGCCGCCGACGCGCGCGCCCGGTTCGCCGGCCTGGCCGAGGTGTACGACTGCTCGGGCGCCGATCCCGCCGGCGTCGACCTCGGCGCCGCACTGCGCACCCTGGCCGGCCTCGGGTTGACCCGGGTGCTCGCCGAGGGCGGCCCCAGCCTGCTCGGCACCTTCATCGCCGACGGCCTGCTCGACGAGCTGTGCCTGACCATCGCGCCGACGGTGGTGGGCGGCGGGTCGAAGCGGATCGCCGATGGGCACCGCGAGCTGATCACCCGGCTGCAGCGCCGCCACGTGCTGACCGACGACGAGGGCTATCTGTACACGCGCTACAGCCGCGACTGATCCGGCGTCGACGATCGCTACTGTGGTCGGCATGCGTGTGGGGATTCTGTCGACGATCGCCGTGTCGTCGGTCGCAGTGCTGCTGACCTCGTGTGCCCCGCTGCTGGCCGCCAACCCGCGCTACGCCACCGACGACGGCGCCGGACCTCAGGGCGCGCCCACGACCACCGCCGAGGCCGACGGGCCACCGGCGCTGGAGGCACCCAAGAACGACCTGTCCTGGCAGGACTGCACCTCCAGAGTGTTCAGTGACGCTGCCGTGCCCGCGCTGCCGGGCATCACACTGGACTGCGCCACCTACGATGCCGACCTCGATTCGATCAAGGGCGCCAACGGCAAGATCACTATCGGCGTGGTGCGGGCCACCTCCGTGGACACCCCCGCCGACGCCGGCCCGCTGGTGATGACCACCGGCACGGACCTGCCCTCGTCATCGCAACTGCCCGTATGGCTATCCCGCGCCGGCTCCGACATCCTCAAGAAGAACCCCATCGTCGCCGTCGACCGGCGCGGGATGGGACTGTCCAAGGCCATCGACTGCCGCGACCTGTTCGACCGTCAGGAGATGATCGACCAGACCCAGTTCGAGCCCGGTGACGACCCGGTGGCCAACCTGAGCGCCATCGTGCAGACCGCCACCACCACCTGCACCGACACCATCGCCCCCGGCGATTCGGCCTATGACAACGCCCACGCCGCCGAGGACATCGAACGGCTGCGCAGCACCTGGGATGTCCCGACGATCGCGCTGATGGGCATCGGTAACGGTGCGCAGGTCGCGTTGGCCTACGCCGGGTCGCACCCCGACAAGGTGGCGCGGCTGGTGCTGGATTCGCCGCTGCCGCTGGGCATCGGCGCCGAGGCCGCCACCGAGCAGATGGTCAAGGGCCAGCAGGCCGCCCTCGACGCATTCGCCGCGCAGTGTGCCGCCACGAACTGCCCACTGGGCCCGGACCCCCGCGGCGCCGTCGACGCCCTGCTGACGGCCGCCCGCAACGGCGACGGACCCAACGGCGCCTCCGAGGCTGCCGTGGCGGACGCCATCACGACGGCGCTGGCCTTCCCGCGCGGGGACCGGGTCAGCGCCACCAACGCGCTGGCCGGTGCGATCGCCTCCGCCCGCGGCGGTGACACCAACGCGATGACCAACCTGATCACCCAGGCCGACACCCTCCGCCAGACCGACGGTCAGTTCGTCAACGGTTGCAGCGACGCGCTCAACCGGCCCACCCCGGACCGGGTCCGCGAGCTCGTCGTCGCCTGGGACCGGCTCTACCCGCAGTTCGGCAGCGTCGGCGCACTGCGGATGGTCAACTGCCTGAGCTGGCCCAGCGGCTCCGCACCGCAGGATCCCAAGGACCTCAAGATCCCGGTCATGCTGCTCGGTGTCCAGAACGATCCGATCGTCGGCAACGAAGGGGTGGCCGCGGTCGCCGCCACCGTCATCAACGCCGGTTCCACCAGCAAGCGGGTGATCTGGCAGGGCATCGGGCACGGCGCCGGCATCTACACGGCGTGCGCGCTGCCGCCGGTCATCGGATACCTGGAGAGCGGCAAACTGCCCGAGACCGACACGTTCTGCCCCGCCTGATCAAGCCCCGACGAACTGCGGTGTACGGTGCGCTGGTGTCGTTCCTGCCCTCCGGTGTGCTGAACGCCTTTCGCCCCAGCACCACACCGCCCAGCACCGCAACGATTCTGCGGTCGATCTTGTGGCCCATCGCCATCCTGTCGGTGATCCACCGCAGCTACGTGCTGGGCACCAACGGCTACATCACCGATGATTTCGGCCCGGTCTACCGCGCGGTGATCAATTTCAAAATGGGCTGGGACATCTACAACGAGAACTTCCATCAGGTGGACCCGCACTACCTGTACCCGCCGGGTGGGACGCTGCTGCTGGCGCCGTTCGGCTACCTGCCCGTCGACGCCGCCCGCTACTGGTACATCACCTTCAACGTGGTGGCCTTCCTGCTCGCGGCCTATCTGCTGCTGCGGATGTTCAACTACACGCTGAGTTCGGTCGCGGCACCGGCGCTGCTGCTGGCGATGTTCTGCACCGAATCCGTCACCAACACTTTGGTGTTCACCAACATCAACGGCTGCATGCTGCTGGGCGCGGTGCTGTTCTTCCAGTTACTGCTCAAGGGCGGAGTCCGCGCGGAACTGCTGGCCGGCGCCGCCATCGGCCTCACCTTGGTGGTCAAACCGTCGCTGCTACCGCTGCTGCTGCTACCGGTACTGAATCGCCAGTTCTACACCCTGATCACCGCTTTCGGCGTGCCGCTGATCTTCAACGCGGCTGCGTGGCCGCTGGTGTCGGACCCGATGAACTTCGTGCACCGCACCGTGCCTTACATCCTGGAGACCCGCGACTACTTCAACTCCTCGATCCTGGGCAACGGCATCTATTACGGCCTGCCGATGTGGCTGATCCTGGCGCTGCGTATCGGATTCACCTTGCTGGCCGCCGGCAGCCTCTACCTGCTCTACAAGTACTACCGCGAGCGCGATCCGCTGTTCTGGCTGCTGACCTCCTCGGGGGTACTGCTGACCGCGTCGTTCCTGGTGCTCTCACTGGGCCAGGGTTACTACTCGACGATGCTGTTCCCGTTCCTGATGACGGTGGTGCTGCGCAACTCCGTGCTGCACAACTGGCCGGCCTGGCTGGCGGTGTACGGGTTCATGACGATGGACCGCTGGTTGCTCGGGCACTGGCCGACCACCGGACGCTTCCTGGAATACATGAAGATCACCTACGGCTGGTCGCTGCTGCTGGTGGTGGTGTTCTGCGTGCTGTACTTCCGCTACCTGGACGCCAAGGCCGAAGGCCGGCTGGATTCCGGTATCGATCCGCCGTGGATGACGGATGAGCGTCGGCGCGCTAGCGTTGAATCATGACAATCCCGGGTCCCAAGCTCGAGCTGACCGACGACCAGTGGCGCGAGAAGCTCAACCCCGCCGAGTACGCGGTGCTGCGCCGCGCCGGCACCGAACGGCCCTTCACCGGCGAGTACACCGACACCAAGACCGCCGGGGTCTACGAATGCCGGGCCTGCGGCACCGAGCTGTTCCGCAGCACCGAGAAGTTCGAATCCCACTGCGGCTGGCCCTCTTTCTTCGATCCCGCCAACTCCGATGCGGTGATCCTCAAACGCGACGACTCGCTGGGAATGACCCGCATCGAGGTGATCTGCGCCAACTGCCACAGCCACCTCGGGCACGTGTTCGAAGGCGAGGGCTACCCGACGCCGACCGACCAGCGCTACTGCATCAACTCCATATCGCTGCGTCTGGTACCGGCCGGCGCAACTTCAGCAGACTGAGCATGTCCGGCGGCGTCAGCGGCGCACTGTAGAGATAGCCCTGCGCCACCTGGCAGCCGTAATCACGTAACAGCGTGGCAGTTTCGGGATCTTCCACGCCCTCGGCCACCGTGGTCAGGCCGAGTTCGTTCGCCAGATCGATGACGGCGCGCACGATGGCGGCGGCGCGCCGGTCGTCGAGGACTGCGGTGACGAAGCCACGGTCCAGTTTGAGTTCGTCGACGTACAGTTCCCGCAGATACGACAGCGCCGAATAGCCGCTGCCGAAATCGTCGATCGCGACGCGCACCCCGCCCTGGCGCAGACGCTCGATCACCGCACGGGCACGTTCGTGGTTGTCCAGCAGCAGGTCCTCGGTGATCTCGACGGTCAGCACCTCATGAGGCAGGCCACGCTCCTCCAGCGCCCGCTCCACCGTCTCCGGTAGGGCCAGATCGCTCAGTGACGGCGCGAACACATTGACCGCCACCGGCACCAGCAGACCCATGTCCCGCCATTCCGCGGTCTGGTTGAGCGCTTGGGACAGAACCAGTTCGGTGATCGGCCGCATCAGCCCGTGATCGCGGACCAGTTGCAGGAACTGGTCTGGCCCCAACAACCCCCGTTCGGGGTGCGGCCAGCGCACCAGCGCCTCCACCCCGACGATCGACTCGTCACGCAGGTCGAACTTGGGCTGATACGCCAGGGTGAGTTCCTGATTGGCGATGGCGTGCCGGAGTTGGCCGAGAAGCTGGAAGGCCACCGTGCTCTTCCGTGCCGCGGCCGCCGCGGCCCCGCGATCGTCGGCCTCGGGATGGGCATCGTCGGGCATGTCACTGGCGGAGTAGACGTGCACCCCGCGGATGCGCGACCGCTTGGCCGTGTACATCGCGACATCGGCCTGCTTCAGCAGGGTGTCGGCCGAGATCTCCGGCTCACCCGCGGAGGCACCGGCCAGGCCGGCGCTGGGGCACAACAACAGGGCGTGACCGTCGATGACGAACGGCTCGTCGAAGGCGCGCAGCACCTGCAGGGCAACGCGATGCGAGTCCTCGGTGTCCCCCTCCATCAGGACCACGAACTCGTCGCCGCCGATGCGGGCGACCGTATCGCTGGACCGGGCGGCGCCCAGGATGCGTTCGGCGGCCTGCACCAGCAGCAGATCACCTGCGGGATGGCCGAGGCCGTCGTTGACGAGCTTGAAGTCGTCGAGGTCCAGGGACAGCACCGCCACCGACTGCTCGTCGCGACGGTGCAGCGCCATCGCATGGGTCAACCGGTCCAGGAACAGCGCGCGGTTCGCCAGACCGGTGAGCGGGTCCTGCAGGGCCTGCGCTTCCACAGCCCGGAGCAGTCTGCGGTTCTCCGCCACCACGATGAACTGCCGCAGCAACACCAGCACGATCAGGACCACCGAGGCGAGCAGCGCCGGTGGCAGGCCCGGCGTTGCAGCAAACCGCACCAGCGCGGCGATCATGGCGAACACCAGCGGCACGTACGGCAGCCACATGGCCATCCGGGAAATCTCGCGGTCGGCCTCGGCAGCCCCACGCACCCACTTCTCCGGGTTCAGCGCGGCCAGCGCAATCAGCAGTAGACCGGCCGCCCAGCTCACGCTGCCGTAGGTGAGCACGGTGACGTCGTCGTGGGCGTTCGTGTAGACGAAAACGCCGTCCGCCACGGCCATCAACGTCATGCCACTGACCAACAGCGTCAACGCCCGCCGCTGCGGAGTGCGGGCCCGCCCCAGCACCAGCACCGCCACGGTGAGCACACCCAGATCCAGCACCGGATATGCCAGCGCGACCCCGACCGCGAACCGCGTGGCGTCACTGTAGTCGTTGAACACCTCGCCCAGAACCGTCCACCAACCGATCTGAAAGAACGCGACCGCCACGATGAACCCGTCGAGCGCCAGCCGGGTGTGGGTATATCCCGAAGCGCCCACGGGCACCATCAGCAGCCCGATGCAGACGAACACCGGCAGCATCAGATACGCGATGTCCGCAGCTGTCGGAAAGGGCGATTCAGCCAGCCACCACTCGTAATACGTCCAGATCGCCGATCCGACGGCGTAGCCGATCATGCCGATCGTCACGCAGATCCAGACCCGGCGCTGACGGCCACGGAACCGCCACGCGGCGTGGCCGCAGCAGGCGGTGACGAACAGCGCGAGGACGACGAAGCCGAGATCCTCCACGGCGATCCGCGCGGCCGGCGAGCCCCATCCACCGAGCAGCCACGCACAGAAAGCCAGGGTGGCGACCGTAGCCCCCACCCCGACCCGGACGCCTATCGGCATCCCAAGACGCTAGCAAACTTCTGCCGCGCGATGTCCCAGCGGCGTGACTTATTTACGGCAGCTTTGCCAGCAACTGCTCGACGGCAACCCGCGGACCGGTGAAGAACGGCGTCTCCTCGCGCACATGCCTGCGCGCCTCGGTATAGCGCAGCTTCCACATCAGTTCGACGATGCGGCCCAGATCGGGGCCCTCGAAGGCCAGGATCCACTCGTAGTCGCCCAGAGCGAAGGCCGGCACCGTGTTGGCCCGCACGTCCGGGTACTCACGCCCCGCCATACCGTGATCGACGAGCATCTTGCGGCGCTCGTCGTCGGGCAGCAGGTACCAGTCCAGCGACCGCACGAACGGGTAGACGCAGACGTAGTCACCGGGGTCCTCACCGGCGACGAAGGCCGGGACGTGGCTCTTGTTGAACTCGGCGGGACGGTGCAGCGCGACCACGCTCCATACCGGGTCGCTGGCCTGACCGAGGGTGGTCCGGCGGAACGCCGAGTAGGTGGCCTGCAGGTCTTCCACCCGCTCGGCGTGCGTCCAGATCATGTAGTCGGCGTCGGCCCGGAAGCCGGTGACGTCGTACAGGCCGCGGACGACGACGCCGTTGTCCTCCTGCTGCTTCAGGAAAGTCGAGGTCTCATCGATCACGGCCGACCGGTCCTGATCGAGCGCCTCGGGCTGGACGGCGAAGACCGAGATCATCATGTACCGGGTCATCGAGTTGAGCTTGTCGTAATCGAGCTTGGCCATGGGCCTATCGTGCCACGCCGGAGGTCACCAGCTTCGCGGCCGCCCTGGTGGCAGATCCCACACATGCGGGCACCCCGATGCCGTCCAGATAGCCACCCGCGACGGCCAGGTTCGGCGGCAGACCGGCCCGCACCTCGGCGACCAGATCCGCGTGTCCGGGCCCGTACTGGGGCATCGCGTCGATCCAGCGCTGCACCCGGTAGTCCACCGGGTCGGCGGCGATGGAGAACACCTTCTGCAGATCCTGCAGCGACCAGTTGAGCAGCTCGTCATCGCCGACGCTACGCGCCAGCGTGTCCCCGAACCGACCGTAGGACAGCCGCACCAGCTCCACGTTGCCGCGCCGGCCCCACTTGCGTGACGTCAGGGTGATTGCCTTGGTGTGCAACTGTTCTCCGGTGGCGACCAGCACTCCGGACTGATCGGGCAGCGGGGTGCCGCCGGGTAGCGCGAGGGCCACCAGCGCGGTCGAGGCCACCCCGATCCGGCGGGCGGCGGCCGCGCTGCGCGGGGCGACGTGCTCGACGAGCCGGACCAGCCGCGGCGCGGGCACGGCGAGCACCACCGCGTCGGCCGACCAGTGGCCACCCTCATCGTCCATCAGTTCCCAGCCCCGCGCGGTGCGCTCCATCCGGCTGATCCCGACGTGGGCCCAGCGCAGGTCGGCCCGCCGGGCCAGCTCGTCGATCAGGACGCGGTAGCCGCCGTCGAGGGCACCGAACACCGGGCCGGGTTGGGGTGCGGGAAGCGCGTTTCGGACCGCCTCGGTCAGGCTGCGGGCACCGTGGTCCAGCGCGGCGGCCAGCGCCGGCAGCGCCGAACGCACCCCGATGGTGGCGGCCGACCCGGCGTACACACCGGTCAGCAGCGGCTCCACCGACCGGGTGACGACCTGCGCGCCGAAGCGGTCACCGACCAGTTCACCGACCGACGGGTCGGCGGACGGGCGCCAGGTGAAGGCGCGGCGGTGTTCGTCGGCGATCTGGGCCACCGTCGCGGCGTCGACCAGCCCGGCCACCGACTCGGCGTGGGCGGGAATGCCCTGCAGCGTGCCCGCCGGCAGCGGGTGCAGCCGGCCCTGGCTGTAGATCAACGGCCGGGCGCCGGCACTGGCGACCTGCCGTCCGGACAGGCCCAGCTCGGCCAGCAGGGACGTCACCTCGGGGCGGCGGGTGATGAACGCCTCGGCCCCGACATCCATCGACATCCCGCCGACCTGCTCGGTGCGCAGCACCCCGCCGAGCCGGTCGGCCGGATCGAACAGCGTTATCGAGGCGTCCGGACCGGCCGCGACCCGCAGCCGGTAAGCCGCGGTGAGGCCCGAAATGCCTCCTCCGACAACGCAGTACGTGGGTTTCACAATGAATGCACCAGCGAGACGAGCTCTGTCACCACCCCGGGGTCGGTGGGCGGCAGCACACCATGACCGAGGTTGAAGATATGACCGGACGCCCCGGCGGCGATAGCCGCGCGGCCGTCCTCGACGACAGCCCGGGCGGCACGGTCGACCACCGGCCAGCCGGCCAGCAGGACGACCGGATCGAGGTTGCCCTGTAGCGCCGTGCCGGGCCGCACCCGGCCCGCCGCGGCTTCCAGCGATGTCCGCCAGTCCACGCCCACCACGGTGGCCCCGGCCTCACCCATGGCACCGAGCAGTTCTGCGGTGCCGACCCCGAAGTGCGTCATCGGCACACCGCGATCGGCCAGCGCCGCGAAGATCCGGGAGCTGTGCGGCAGGACGTGGCTGCGGTAGTCGGCCAGCGACAGCGTCCCGGCCCACGAATCGAACAACTGGATGGCATCGACGCCGGCGTCGAGCTGGGCGGCCAGGAACTCGATGGTCAGATCGGTGAGTGAGGTCATCAGCGCGTGCCAGGTCTCGGTCTCGCCGAACATCATCGCCTTGGTCTTCTCGTGGTTGCGGCTGGGTCCGCCCTCCACCAGGTAGGACGCCAGCGTGAACGGCGCACCGGCGAAACCGATCAGTGGCACCTCACCCAATGCCGCGACCAGCAGCGACACCGCGTCGCTGACGGGTGCCACCTGGGACCGCTCCAGCGGCTTGAGCGTGCCGACATCGGCACGGGACCGGATCGGGTGCTCGATGACGGGCCCGACGTCGGGCACGATGTCCAGCGCGACGCCGGCGGCCTTGAGCGGCACCACGATGTCGGAGAACAGGATGGCCGCGTCGACGCCGTGCCTGCGCACCGGCTGCAGGGTGATCTCGCAGACCAGCTCCGGGTCGAAGCAGGCGTCCAGCATCTTGTGGTTGGCACGAAGGGCGCGGTACTCGGGCAGCGAACGTCCGGCCTGGCGCATGAACCACACTGGGGTGCGGCTCGGGGTGCGGCCGGCGGCAGCGGCGAGAAACGGCGACTCTGGCAGGTCACGACGGGTGCTCATCGAGCCCTATGGTGCCATGTGTCCGGAGATCGGCGCGCCTGCGCACGGGTGAGACGAGATGGGTCTAGCGTCCCACACTGTGACGTCCGCCGAACCGGCTCAGTTCCGCACCGCGGTTGCGGCCATGAATGCCGCTACCGTTCGGCCGGAAATCGAGTTGGGACCGATCCGACCGCCGCAACGGCTGGCTCCCTACAGCTATGCGCTGGGCGCCGAAGTGCGCCACCCCGACGCCCCGGTCGTGCCGGAACGCTCCGAGGGCGATGCCTTCGGGCGGCTGATCCTGCTGCACGACCCGGAAGGCGCCGAGGCCTGGGACGGCACCATGCGCCTGGTCGCCTACATCCAGGCCGACCTGGACTCCACCGAGGCCGTCGACCCGTTGCTGCCCGAGGTTGCCTGGAGCTGGCTGGTGGACGCGCTCGCCGAACACGGCGAGGCCGTCACCGCACTGGGCGGCACCGTCACCGCCACCACGTCCGTCCGTTACGGCGATATCTCCGGTCCGCCACGCGCCCATCAACTCGAACTCCGCGCCTCCTGGACGGCCACCAACCTCGAGTTGGGCCCGCACGTGCAGGCGTTCTGCGAGGTCCTCGAGCACGCGGCCGGCCTGCCGCCTGCCGGAGTGACCAGCTTGGGTTCCCGCACCCGCGCCTGATGACCGAGCCCGAAGAAGAGTCCGGCGACACACCCGAACCGGAAGCGACTCCCCTACTGGCACCTGCCGACGGTGTGCCGCCGGTCGCTCTCTATCCCAGCGACATCGTGCGGGCGGCCGAGCTGTTGGCCGGTGGCACCGGGCCGTTTGCGATAGACGCCGAGCGCGCCTCGGGTTTCCGCTACTCCAACCGGGCCTATCTGGTGCAGATCCGCCGGGCGGGCGCGGGCACCGTGCTGATCGATCCGGTGAACCATGGCGGCGATCCCCTGCAGGTGATGGCTCCGCTGGCGAAGGTGCTGGCCACCGACGAGTGGGTACTTCACGCCGCCGACCAAGACCTGCCGTGCCTGGCTGAGCTGGGGATGACGCCGCCGAGCCTCTACGACACCGAATTGGGTGCCCGGCTGGCCGGATTCGAGCGGGTGAACCTCGCCGAGATGGTGCGCCGCCTGCTGGGGCTGGGCCTGGTCAAGGGTCACGGCGCCGCCGACTGGTCCAAGCGCCCCTTGCCCGCGGACTGGCTCAACTACGCGGCGCTGGACGTCGAGGTGCTCCTGGAGTTGCGGGCCGCGGTGGCCGCCGCGCTCGAGGAGCAGGGCAAATCAGATTGGGCGGCACAGGAATTCGAGTTCCTGCGAACCGCCGAACCCACCGTGACCCGGCGTGACCGGTGGCGCCGCACCTCTGGGATTCACAAGGTGCGCGACCCCCGGGCGCTGGCCGCGGTGCGCGAACTGTGGACGGCGCGCGATCAGATCGCTCAGCGCCGCGATATCGCGCCGGGCCGCATCCTGCCCGACGCGGCGATCATCAATGCCGCCACGGTGGATCCCGATACGGTCGAAAAGATCGTGGCGCTACCGGTTTTCGGCGGTAGCCGGCAACGGCGCAGCGCGCAGGTGTGGCTCGACGCGTTGGCCAGGGCCCGCCAGGACCCGGACCCCCCGACGGGTTCCGAACCGCTCACCGGGCCACCGCCGCCGGCCCGCTGGTCCCGGCGCAAGCCGGAGGCCGCCGAACGGCTGGAGGCCGCCCGCAGCGGTTTGTCCCAACTCTCGCAGAAGGTTTCGGTTCCCACCGAGAACCTGTTGATGCCCGACACCGTCCGGCGGCTGTGCTGGGACTGGCAGCCGGTCGAGGACGTCGCGTCGACCGTCGAGCAATTCCTGGTCCAGGCCAAGGCCCGGCCGTGGCAGCGTGAGCTGACGGTGCCGGTGCTGACGACAGCATTGACGACATCGCCCGACGCGTCGTCGGATTGACGAGCGGGAACACTCGACACCTGCGAGCTGGAGGACGCCCAACGTGGCCGAAAAGGAAGAGACGCACGACGAAAAGGACCGCCAGCGGTTCGCCGACCGCGTCCTCAGCATCGCCGAAGACGCCGTGTACTGGGCCATCGCGGTCATCCTGGTGGCCGGAGCGGTGGCCCTGCTCGTGGCTCAGGTCAAAACCATGTTCTCGTTACTGGACACGCCCACCTCCAACGTCATGCTGGAACTTCTGGACGGCGTGCTGCTGATCTTCATCTTCGTCGAATTGCTCTACGCCGTGCGGACCAGCCTGCGGTCCCACGAGATAGCCGTCGAGCCGTTTTTGATCGTCGGAATCCTGGCTTGCATCAAGGAGATTGTGGTGCAGTCGGTGGAAGCGGCCAAGCTCGTGGGTCAGGGGCCGGAGTTCGCCAGGACCATCGTCCAGACCGGGGTGCTCGGCGCACTGGTACTGGTACTGGCTGTCGCAGCGTGGGTGCTGAGGCAGCGCAGTCTGGCGGCTCCGCTCCAAGACGAGGGCGAATGAGCGCCACGGGGTTTACAGCGGTAGCCGAGTTGCCTAGTCGGACTTCCGCACCGACATGTCGGCATCGGTGTCGAGTTCGGAATTGTTCAGCGCAGCGACCCAGCCGGTGATCTGACGAGCGATGTGCTGATCGGTCAGACCGATCTCGGTGAGCACCTCGCTGCGCGAGCCATGCGTCTGGAACTCCTGCGGCACGCCGACATCGCGGCACGGCACGTCGATCTCGGCCGCACGCAGCGCAGCGGACACCGAGGACCCGATGCCGCCGTGCAGGCCGTTGTCCTCGAGGGTGACGACGAGCTTGTGCGCGGAGGCCAGCTTGTGCAGGGCCTTTGGCACCGGCAGCACCCAGCGTGGGTCGACGACGGTCACACCGATGCCGTGCTGCTGCAGACGCTGCGCGACCCCGAGGCCCATCCGAGCGAAAGATCCGACCGCGATCAGCAGCACGTCCTCGGAGGAACCGGTGCCCGGCTTGGCCAGGATGTCCACCCCGTCCCGCCGTTCGAGAGCCGGAATGTCCTCGCCCACAGAACCCCGTGGGAATCGGATGGCCGTCGGGCCGTCCTTGACCTCGAGTGCCTCGCCGAGTTCCTCTCGTAGACGCAAGGAGTCACGCGGTGCCGCGACCCGCATACCGGGGACGATGCCCAGGATCGACAGGTCCCACATGCCGTGGTGGCTGGCGCCGTCGGGACCGGTGACGCCGGCGCGGTCCAGCACGATCGTCACCGGAAGCTTGTGCAGCGCAACGTCCATCATCATCTGATCGAAGGCGCGGTTGAGGAAGGTCGAATAGATCGCGACCACGGGGTGCATGCCACCCATCGCCAGACCGGCGGCCGAGGTCATCGCGTGCTGCTCGGCGATACCGACATCGAAGAGCCGGTCGGGGTAGAGCTGACCGAAGGCCGCGAGGCCGGTCGGGCCCGCCATCGCCGCGGTGATGGCGACGATGTCGCGCCGGCGCTTGGCGATCTTGATCAGCTCATCGGAGAATGTTCCGGTCCAGCCCGGTGCCGACACCGCGGTCGCCTGCCCGGTGAGCGGGTCGATGATGCCGCAGGCGTGCATCTGCTCGGCCTCGTCGGCTTCGGCGGGCGCGTAACCCATGCCCTTGCGCGTGACGACGTGCACGATGACCGGTGCGTTGAAACCGCGGGCGTGCCGCAGCGCCGCTTCCACGGCGTGCTCATCGTGGCCGTCGATCGGGCCGACGTACTTCAGGCCGAGATCGGTGAACATGGCCTGCGGCTGGAGTGCGTCCTTCAGGCCCGCCTTCACGCTGTGCATGCACTGGTAGCAGACCTCGCCGATGAGCGGCACACCGCGAACCACGTCGCGGCCCTTCTCCAGCAGCTTCTCGTAGCCGGGCTGCAGCTGCAGGGCGGCCAGGTGGTCGGCCAGCCCGCCGATGGTGGGGGCGTAGCTGCGGCCGTTGTCGTTGACGACGATGACCACCGGGCGCTTGGCGGCGGCGATGTTGTTGAGCGCTTCCCAGCACATACCGCCGGTCAGCGCGCCGTCACCGACGACGGCGACGACGTGCCGGTTGCGGTGCCCGGACAGCTCGAAGGCCTTGGCCAGACCGTCGGCGTAGGACAGCGCGGTGCTGGCGTGGCTGGACTCGACCCAGTCATGGTCGCTCTCGGCGCGCGCCGGATAGCCCGACAGGCCGTCCTTCATCCGGAGCTGGTCGAAATCGTCGGCGCGCCCGGTCAGGATCTTGTGCACATAGGACTGGTGGCCGGTGTCGAAAATGATCGGATCGTGCGGCGAATCGAAGACCCGGTGCAGCGCCAACGTCAACTCGACGACACCGAGGTTCGGGCCCAGATGTCCACCAGTTGCAGCGACCTTGTGAATCAGGAATTCACGGATCTCACCGGCCAGCTCGTCGAGCTGCGACTGGGACAGGTGCTGCAGATCGGCGGGACCGCGGATCTGTTTAAGCATCCCGCCAGTTTAGCCACGTAACACCCGTCAGTCCTGTCGAGGCTGGTAGATGTCGGGCACTCCGTCTTGATCGGCGTCCGACGTTTCCTCTTGCTCGATCCGCCGATAGGCGGCGTTTCTGGTGGCCAGCAGCACCGAGGCGAGCAATGCCGCGAGCAGGGACCCCACCAGTACGCCGACTTTCACAAATTCGTCACGTTCCGAGCCGAGCCCATAGGCGAGGTCGCCGATGAGCAGTGACACCGTGAACCCGATACCGGCCAGCATCGAGACGCCCAGCACGTCCACCCAGCGCAGCGAGGAATCCAGTTCGGCCCTGGTGACCTTGGACAACGTCCAGGTGGTGAGGAAGATGCCGATGGGTTTGCCGAGCACCAGACCGAGCACGATGCCCAGCGTGATGGGATCTCTCAGGGCCGAAGCGAGGCCACTGAAACCACCAAGGCTCACTCCGGCTGCGAAGAATGCGAACACCGGGATCGCAATGCCCGCGGAGATCGGGCGTGTCCGATGCTCGAAAGCTGCGCACCGCGCGGCGGGCACCGCGAAGCCCAACAGCACACCGGCGACGGTGGCATGCACCCCGGATTCGTGCACGAACACCCAGGTCATCGCGGCAAGCGGGATCAACGCCCACCACGCCTTGACGCCGCGCTGGACCAAGACCGTGAACACGCCGAGCGGTGCCAGCGCCAACGCCAGCGCGCCGAAGTTGATGGATTCGGAGTAGAAGAACGCGATCACGGTGATCGCGAGCAGGTCGTCGACGACCGCCAGCGTGAGCAGGAACATCCGCAGCGCGGCGGGCAGGTGGGTGGAGATCACGGCCAGTACCGCCACCGCGAAAGCGATATCGGTCGCCGTCGGGATGGCCCAACCCTTCAGCGCACCCTCGCCCCCTTGCGAGGCGAGCGCGACGAAGATCAGCGCGGGCACCACCATGCCGCCGATCGCCGCGGCGATCGGCAGTGCGGCCCGGCTCGGATCGCGCAGATCACCCACGACGAACTCGCGCTTGAGTTCCACACCCACGACGAAGAAGAAAATGGCGAGCAATGCATCGGCCGCCCAGGCGCCGAGGCTGAGGTCCAGGTGAAACCCGAAGGGTTCGCCGCCGAGCTTCAGATCTCGTAGCGCGAAATAGCTTTCCGCCCACGGCGAGTTGGCCCAGATGATGGCCGCGGCCGCAGCGATGAGAAGAATGATGCCGCCGACGGTCTCCTTGCGCAGGACCTCGCTGACGCGCTGGGTTTCCGGCCAGGATCCGAGGCTCAGCAGACGACTGCGGCGTTCTGTCATCGAGTTTCTCCCTTGGTCAGCGTCGCACGAACGCCGACCAGACTTCCCGGCACACCGCGCGTCACCTTACCGCTCGGGCTCGCGCTTCGCCTCTGTACGTCGACCGGTACCGATCCGCTTCGGTGCGCGTGACGGACTCCGCCCAGATGTTCGCCACCCCGCGCGAACCGGCGCGGAACGCGACGACGGCAAGGGCGAAAGTGCCTACCAGTGCGACACCTGCCCACGCAGCCAGGGAACTGCCGAACGCCAGCGCTGCCACGAACAGCCCCAGCGAAACGAAGCCGAGCAGAAAGAACAGATAACCGACGTACACGACCGTCGTTCCAGACGGCTTTCTCATCCCGAACACCTCTCTCAAGTCGCTACGCTACGTGAAGCGTAGCGATACACCGAGTGTAGCGCATAATGGCACCATGACGACGCCCCCCGATGTCGGCGACCGGATCGCCGAGACGGCACTGCAATTACTGCGTTCCAGTGGGCCGCGGTCGGTCACCGTGCAGGCCGTCCAGGCGCAATCCGGGGTCGCGAAGACGACGATCTACCGCCGCTATCGAGATCGGCGCGAGATGCTGCGGGCGGCGCTGGCCCAATTGATCACCACCACCCCGGCCCCACCGCGGACCGACGCGACGGCACGCTTGCACTGGCTCATCCGGCAGGCGGTCGGCGCAGTGGGTGACGGAATCGGGTTCGGCGGGTTCGCATCCCTGCTGACCGAGGAGGATCCCGAGTTCAGCGGACTCTTCCGGGAGGTCCTCGTCGCGCAGCGCGCCGACCTCGTCACGGTGATCGAGGAGATGAAAAGCGACGGCGACATGGGCCCGCGCGTCAACCCCGACATGCTGATAGACGCCATCGTCGGCGCCTATATCGCCGAGCGCGCCCGCACCGGACATGTGCAGGACGACTGGGAGTCGCGGCTCATCGCAATGTGGTGGCCGGCCTTACCGAACTGATCGACACCATCCGCGCAGCCCTGACAGAACGTTGAGTCAGTGGAGTCGTGTATCATCGAACACATGTTCGAACAGTTGGCGACCGATGATCTGCAGGCCCGTGAGGTGGCGCTGCGGGATCGGATCGCGGAACTGGAACGACAGAAGTCGGCCGCCGCTGCCGAGCAGGCCAGAGACACCGCGGAGTGGGATGCCATCCGCCGCCGGCTCGAAGCACGGGCGGGGGTGCCGGCCAAGCGGCGCGGACGCGGCCTCTCCTCGGAAATCGCGCTCGCGCGCCGCGATTCGACCAGCAAGGGCGATCAACACCTCGGGTTCGCGAAGGCGTTGGTCAATGAAATGCCCTGCACGTTGGCCGCTTTGGAAGCCGGTGTGCTCTCGGAATGGCGAGCCACGTTGATCGTGCGGGAATCGGCGTGCCTGACGGTCGAGGACCGCCGCCGGCTCGATCATCAGATGTGCGCAGACCCCGCCTCGCTCGATGGGTTGGGCAACAAACGGATCACCGCCAAGGCCAAGAACATCGCCTACGCGCTCGATCCGCAGGCCATCGTCGACCGGGCCGCCAAGGCACCCGAAGAACGCAACGTGACCAGCCGGCCGGCACCGGACAACATGGTGTACCTGACCGCGCTGCTTCCGATGGCGCAGGGCGTGTCCTGCTACGCGAGCCTGAAACGCGCCGCCGACACCAACCCCGACGGTCGCTCACGCGGCCAGACCATGGCCGACACCCTCATCGAGCGCGTGACCGGACGCCCGGCTGACGTCCCGGTGCCGATCACGGTCAATGTGGTGATCTCCGATGAGGCCCTGCTGGGGAACAGCGATGACGCCGCCGCGGTCCAGGACTACGAACCGATCCCGGCCGCCGTGGCGCGCAGGATGATCACCGAGGCCATCGACGAACAGGGTTGGGCCGAGCTACGCCGGCTCTACGCGGTCCCGGAGAGCGGCGCGTTGGTCGCGATGGATTCTCGCGCCCGCGCGTTCCCGGAGGGCTTGGCACAGTTCATCCGGCTGCGCGATCAGACCTGCCGAACCCCGTACTGCGATGCGCCGATTCGCCATATCGATCACAGCGCGCCGCACTCCCGCGGCGACCGCACGAACGCACGGAACGGTCGGGGCTCGTGCGAGCGCTGCAATTACGTCAAGGAACGACCGGGCTGGAAAGTCCGCACCCTTTTCGATCCGGACGGGCGGCACGTGGCCGAACACACCACTCCCACCGGAGCCACCTACCGATCGACGGCACCACCGATAGCCGGCGGTCTGCGCATCCTGACCCGCGACGTGCATCTCGTCACGGTGAACCGCGCGGCCTGATTACCGGCTGAGTACCGCCACACATTCCACGTGGTGGGTGAGCGGGAACGAATCGAACACCCGCAACTGCTCCACGGCATAGCCCTGTCGTCGGTACTCCCCCACGTCGCGGGCGAATGACGCTGCCTCACAGCCGATATGGATGATGCGCGACACCTCGGCGGCGGCCAACTGCTCGATGACCTCCCGGCCCGCGCCGGCCCGCGGAGGATCCAGCACCACCACATCGGCCCGGCTCTGCTCCGCCGACAATGCCCGGCGCACAGAATCCGTCACCACCGAGACCTGCGGCAGATCGGCCAGCGCCGCCCGCGCGGAGCGGGCCGCGCCACGAGACGTGTCGACGGTGAGCACCCGCCCGGTCACCCCCACGCCCTCGGCCAGCACAGCCGCGAAAACGCCTGCCCCGCCGTAGAGATCCCACGCCGTCATACCGGGCTGCAGACCGGCCGCCTCGCTCACCAGGGAGCTGTACACGCGCGGCGCATCGCGGTGGGCCTGCCAGAACGCAGTGACCGGAATCCGCCATTGCCGACCGTCGATCTCCTGCACGGCCTCATAGTCACCCTCGACGACCTGCGTGCTCGCCTTGCGCCCGCCGTTACGCGGACCGGCCTGCACCACATGTCGCCGCCCGTGGTCATCCAGGGCCACATGCAGCTGCGCCCCGGGCGGCCAGCGCGACCCGTCCAGGCCGTCGAGCATCCCGTCCGGCAACTGCGCGCAGTTCAAGTCGTCGGCCAACTCGGCGCTGTGATAGCGGTGGAAGCCCGCCCGGCCGGCTTCCGAGACGTCCAGGCGCACCCGGGTGCGCCACCCCGTCGCCCCGCGATCGCCGACTTCCTCGGCCACCCCGGACCATTCGTGGCCACCGAGGCGCTCCAGCTGATTGGCGACCACCGCGCCCTTGATGCGACGGGCGGCGGCCGGATCGGCGAATGCCAGATCACAACAGCCCGCGCCGTCCCGGCCGGCGATGGTGCACAGTGACTCGACGCGGTCCGGTGACGGCTCGATCACTTCGACAACATCGGCATGCCAATACGATCCGCGTTCGGACACCACACGCACCCGCACCACCTCGTCGGGCAGCGCGTAGCGCACGAAGACGACACGGCCGTCGTGGCGCGCCACGCAACTACCGCCATTGGCGGCCGGCCCTGTGGTCAGGATCAGGTCAGCCTCGGGTGCGGTCAATCAAGAAATCCTCTTCGTGCATCGCCGGGGGCTGACTGCGGCTGCAGTGTCTTGAGCCGCTCCGACGAGTTGAGCTGCCAGGGTACCGAAGTCACCATGACGTTCGGTTCGAAGAGCAGTCTGCCCTTCAACCGCAGCGCGCTCTGGTTGTGCAGCACCTGCTCCCACCAATGGCCCACCACGTACTCGGGGATGAACACCGTCACCACGGTGCGCGGTGATTCCTTGGTGACCCGTTTGACGTAATCCAGTACCGGCCGGGTGATCTCGCGATAGGGCGAGGCAATGACCTTCAGCGGGGTGCTCACGTCACTCTCCTCCCAGGTGTGCACGAGCTCACGGGTCTCGGCGTCATCGACGCTGACCGTGATCGCCTCCAGCACGTCCGGGCGGGTGGCCCGCGCATAGGCCAACGCCCGACGGGTCGGCAGGTGCAGTTTGGACACCAGCACCACCGCGTGGTTGCGGCTGGGCAGCACGACATCCTCCAGGTCGGCTTCCTGCTCGTCGAGCTCACGGGCCACCGTGTCGTAGTGCCTGCGGATCAGTTTCATGATCACGAACAGCACGGCCATCGCCAGGATCGCGATCCACGCTCCGGCGAGGAACTTCGTGATCACCACCACCACGAGCACCGCGCCGGTGCACAGGCAGCCGACCGCGTTGATCACCCGTGACCGCATCATCTTGCGCCGCGTCGCGGGGTCGTTCTCGATCTTGAGGAAGCGGGTCCAGTGCCGCACCATGCCGAGTTGGCTCAGGGTGAACGAGACGAACACGCCGACGATGTAGAGCTGGATCAGCGCGGTGGTCTCGGCTTGGAAAGCGATCACGAACGCGACCGCGGCGAACGCCAGGAACAGGATGCCGTTGGAGAACGCCAGCCGGTCGCCGCGGGTGTGCAGCTGACGCGGCAGGTAGCGGTCCTGGGCCAGGATCGATCCCAGCACCGGGAATCCGTTGAACGCGGTGTTGGCGGCCAGCACCAAGATCAGCGCGGTGACCAGGGCGATGAGGAAGAGCCCGACCGGGAAGTCGTGGAACACCGCATCGGCCAACTGCGCGATCAGGGTTTTCTGGTGGTAGCCGTCCGGGGCGCCGACCAGTTGTTCGGCGGGCCGCTCGGCCATCTTCACGCCGGTTTCCTTGGCCAGCAGGATGATCCCCATGAACAACGTGGTGGCGATCGCACCGAGCAGCAGCAGGGTGGTCGCGGCGTTGCGCGACTTGGGTTTCCGGAAGGCCGGGACACCGTTGCTGATGGCTTCCACACCCGTCAGCGCCGCGGACCCCGAGGAGAAAGCCCGCGCCACCAGGAACACCAACGCGAACCCGAGGATCTCACCGTGCTCGGTCCGCACCTCGAAATTTGCGGATTCCGCTTTGAGCTCGTGGCCCATCACGAAGATCTGGAAGAACCCCCACCCCAGCATGACGACCATGCCGATCATGAAGGCGTAGGTGGGGATGGCGAAGGCGGTGCCCGACTCCCGGATACCGCGCAGGTTCAGCGAGGCCAGCAGCAGGATCGCCACCACCGCGAACCACACCTTGTGCTGGGCGATGAACGGCACCGCCGATCCGATGTTGGCCATCGCCGAGGACATCGACACCGCTACGGTCAGCACGTAATCCACCAGCAGCGCGCTGGCCACCGTCAGCCCGGGCGTCGGCCCGAGATTGGTGGTCACCACCTCGTAGTCACCGCCGCCGGACGGGTAGGCGTGCACGTTCTGGCGGTAGCTGGCGATCACGATCAACATGACGGCGGCCACCGCCAGTCCCACCCACGGCGCGAACGAGTACGCCGACAGCCCGGCCACCGACAGCACCAGGAAGATCTCCTCGGGTGCGTAGGCGGTGGACGACAACGCATCGGAGGCGAACACCGGCAGCGCTATCCGCTTCGGCAGAAGCGTGTGGCCCAGCTTGTCGCTGCGGAACGGTCTACCGAGGACCAGCCGGCGCGTGGCGGTCGATAGCTTGGACACGAGTGCCAAGAGTAAGCGCACCCGGGTTTGGCTGTAGCGTTCCGGGTGCGCTGGTTGAATGGCGTGTTCGATGTTGCGGTATTCCTGGACAGCGGCCAGAGAGGACCGAGGGTGCGGGTAGTGGTGATGGGGTGCGGCCGGGTAGGCGCATCGCTGGCGGACGGCTTGGCCAGGATCGGCCACGAGGTGGCCGTGATCGACCGGGATGCGACCGCGTTCAACCGGCTGTCCCCCGAGTTCCCCGGTGAACGGGTGCTCGGCATGGGCTTCGACCGGGATGTGCTGCTGCGCGCCGGAATTCAGGAGGCGGGCGCCTTCGCCGCGGTGTCCTCGGGCGACAACTCGAACATCATCTCCGCCCGCGTGGCGCGCGAGACCTTCGGCGTCGAACGCGTCGTCGCCCGTATCTACGACGCCAAGCGCGCCGCCGTCTACGAGCGCCTGGGCATCCCCACCGTGGCCACCGTGCCGTGGACCACCGACCGCCTGCTCAACGTGCTCACCCGGGAATCCGAGACCACCAAATGGCGTGACCCGTCCGGCAACGTCGGCGTGGCCGAACTACCACTGCACGAAGACTGGGCGGGCCACGCGGTGACCGAACTGGAAGCCGCCACCGGCGGCCGCGTCGCGTTCATGCTGCGACTGGGCACCGGACTGCTGCCCGACACCAAGACCGTCATCCAGGCCGGTGACCATGTGTTCATCGCCGCCATCTCCGGCCATATCGCCGAGGCCCTGGCGATTTCGGCCCTGCCGCCGAGCGAGGACAACGACCGCTGATGAAAGTCGCCATCGCCGGAGCCGGCGCAGTCGGCCGTTCCATCGCCCGCGAACTCGTCGCCAGCCACGACGTCACGCTGCTGGAACGCGACCCCGAACACATCGACGTCGACGCCATCCCGGCCGCGCACTGGCGTCTCGGTGACGCCTGCGAGCTCAGCCTGCTGGAGTCGGTGCGTCTACAGGAGTTCGACGTCGTGATCGCCGCCACCGGCGACGACAAGGCCAACGTGGTGCTCAGCCTGCTGGCCAAGACCGAGTTCGCGGTGCCCCGGGTGGTCGCGCGGGTCAACGACCCCCGCAACGAGTGGCTGTTCGACGAGAACTGGGGCGTCGACGTCGCGGTGTCCACCCCGCGCATGCTGGCCTCGCTCGTCGAGGAGGCCGTTGCCGTGGGCGACCTGGTGCGGCTGTTGAGCTTCCGCAAGGGGCAGGCCAACCTGGTCGAGATCACCCTGCCCGATGACACCCCGTGGGGCGGCAAGGCCGTCAAGCGGCTCAATCTGCCGCGTGACGCGTCCCTGGTGACGATCCTGCGCGGCCCCCGGGTGATCGTGCCCGAGGGCGACGAGCCGCTGGAGGGCGGCGACGAGCTGGTGTTCGTGGCCACCGCCGACGCCGAGGACGAACTACGCGAGCTGCTGCTGCATCCTCAGGCGCGCTGAGCGGGCTCGTGCGCGTGTAGCGCCCGCTGCGCGGCTTTGATGGCGAAGTAGGTGATGACGGCGGCCACCCCGGTCAGCGGCCAGCCCATGGCGATCCGGGCGACCCCGAGCAGGCCGGTGTCGTCGGCGTCGTAGAGGTGGCGCTGCACCACGAAACGGGACGCGAAGACCGCCACCCAGGTGAGCGTCGCGATGTCGAAGGCCAGCACGGCCCGGCGCACCTTGCGCCAGTCGCGGTCGTGGTTGTTGACCCAGCCCCAGATGTAGCCGACGACGGGCCGACGGATCAGCACCGACAGCAGGAACACCGACGCCCACACCAGCGATGACCAGATGCCCAGTAGGAAATAGCCTTTGGATTCGCCGACCAGGTAGGCGATGAGCGCACTGATACCGACGCCCATGAACCCGGACACGGCCGGTTGCAGCGACTCCTTACGGATCAGCCGCCAGACCAGCACCAGCGCCGCCACCCCGAGGGCGGCGTAGATCGCGGGCATCAGCCCGAAGTTGGTGGAAACCGGCACGAACACCAGTACCGGCAGCGAGGAGTAGATCAGCCCGCTGATGCCGCCCATCTGCTCCAGTACGGCCTGGGCGCCCTTCTTGGGCGGCTCCTCGGCGGCAGCGTCGGCGGTGGATTGCTCGGAGTTCTGCTCCGTCACTTCTGAATCTCGTAGAGCGGGTTGTAGATGGCTTTGGTGCCGTTGTCGAGCTGGCCGAGGCGCCCGTGTACGCGCAGTGTCAGGCCGGATTCGATGCCCGCGATGCGGCGCTGCCCCAGCCACACCAGGGTGACCGAGTCGGTGCCGTCGAACAATTCGGCCTTCACGCCGCCGGCGCAGCCCTTGCCGTTGCACTCGACGCTGCGCAGGGTGCCGACCATGGTGACTTCCTGGCCGCGCTGACAGTTGATCGCCTTCTGCGCGCCGGTGCCGGCGGCCTCGTCGCTGAGTTCTTCGACGTCGAGTTGCTCGGGGTCTTCCGTCAGTCGGCGGGTGAGCCGACGCAGATACCCTTCGGCCGTAGCCATACCTCTCCCTGCCGCGGATCCGTCGTGGATCCACTACCTGACCAACGCCACCGTAGACCTGTTGGTTCCGATTCGCCACGTCGCGCGCGGGCGTTGCGGCGGAACTGTCACCATCGTGTGATGGCGGTCAACTTGCGTGGTGTGACAACGGTTCTGCTGGCCGGGACCGGATCCGATGACGACTACGTCTACCGGGCGTTTTCCGGGCCGCTGCACGAACTGGGTGCGATTGTCGTCACACCCGAGCCGGAACCGTCCCGGCTGATCGCCGGCTACCTGGCCGCACTGGATGACGCCGCGCGCAGCGGTGCGCCGATCGCTGTCGGCGGCGTGTCCATCGGGGCCGCGGTGTCCACCGCCTGGGCGCTGCAGCACCCCAGCCGGGCCGTGGCGGTGCTGGCGGCGCTGCCCGCCTGGTCGGGTGCACCCGGCAATGCGCCCGCCGCACTGACAGCCCGTCACTCGGCGCAGCAATTGCGCGAGGAAGGGCTTTCCGCCACCATCGCGGCGATGCAGGCCGGTAGTCCGCCGTGGCTGGCCGCCGAGTTGACCCGCTCCTGGCTGGCCCAGTGGCCCGCGCTACCCGATGCCATGGCCGAGGCCGCCGCCTATGTGGCACCGACAGTCGAGGAACTGACCGCGCTGACGGTGCCGATGGGCCTGGCGGCCGCTGTGGACGATCCCGTCCACCCGGCCGATGTCGCGGTCGAATGGGCCGCCGCGGCCCGGCACGCGTCGCTGCACACGGTGACGCTCGACGAGATGGGCGCCGACCCGTCACGGCTGGGGGCAGCGTGTGTGGCCGCCCTGCTGGAGCTCTAACCGCCGGTGATGGTGCTGCGCATCTGCTGCATCGCCGAACCTTCGGCGCTGCGCCGTGCCGCGGGCTCCGGCGGCACCTGACCCTGCGCCTGGGCTTGGGCTTGCGCCTGCGCCTGTTCGGCGGCGGCGCGCAGCTGGGCGGCCATCGCTTCGGGCAGCTGCACGGTCAGCGGGGTGCGCACCGGCAGCGGCGTGTCACCGCGACGAACCACAGTGTCCGCCAAGGATTCCCGCGCCTCCGCGGCCAGCGCGTCGGCGTTCTCGGGCAGTCCGTTGACCACACAGCGGATCATCCAGCGGTAGCCGTCGACGCCGATGAAGCGGACCACCCCGGGCTGCTGGCCCTCCGGCGCCGAGGTACTGGCCCCTACCACCTCACGGCCCCACGGGCCGTCCTCCACGCGGACCTTGACGCCGTCCTTGCGCAACGAGTCGGCGAGCTCTGCGGCCACCTCGCGCCACAACCCGGCCGATTTCGGGGCCGCGTAGGCCGCGATGGTGAACCGCCCGTTGGGGGTGACGACCCACACCGAGCTGGGCACCCCCTGGTCGGTCAGTTCGACCTGCACCTGGCCGGCCGCCGGCATCGGGACCAGGACGGACCCGAGGTCAAGGCGGGCATGCTTCGCCGACTCCGGGTCGTCGAAATCCTCGATATCGAACGGTCCATCGAAGTCTTCGGCTTCGTCAGTCACGCTGTCGCCTTCTTTCACAAGCTCGAATGTCCGCCGGATGAACCATGCCCACCCGCACCGCGGGTGGTGTCGGCCAGCCCGGCCTCGTCGAAGGATGACACCTCGATGAGCTCCGGCAGCTCGACCCGCTGCACCAGCAGCTGAGCGATGCGATCTCCGCGCCGCACCACGATCGGCTCCTGCGGGTCGAGATTTATCAATGTCACCTTGATCTCGCCACGGTAACCGGCGTCGACGGTGCCGGGCGTGTTGACAATCGAAAGCCCAACGCGGGTCGCCAATCCCGACCGCGGATGGATCAGGCCGACCATCCCGTGCGGGATGGCGACGGCGATCCCCGTCGGAACCAGCGACCGGTGACCGGGCGCCAGTTCCACATCGACGGCGCTGAACAGGTCGACGCCGGCGTCGCCATCGTGGGCCCGGCTGGGCATGGGGAGGTCGGGATCCAATCTCACGACAGCCAGAGAGGTGGGCACGACGGATGAGATTACTCTTGGGCACGTGTCCGACACGCGCGCCATCACCCAAACCGTGCGCTACCGCGAGCGCCTGCGGCTGCCGTGGTGGTTCTGGTTGCCCGGATTGGGGCTCGCGGCCCTGATCGCCGCCGAAGTCAACATGGGCGTGGAGGGCCTGCCGGACTGGGCGCCCTATGCGGTGCTGTTGCCGGTCGCCGCGGCGGCGCTGATGTGGGCGGGCCGCATGGAGATCCGGGTGGTGCAGAGTGGGGATGGGCCCGATGGCGCCGTCGAGCTGTGGGCGGGCCCGGCCCACCTTCCGGTGAGCGTCATCTCACGGTCGGCGGAAGTGCCCAGGTCGGCCAAGTCGGCGGCATTGGGCCGCCAACTCGACCCTGCGGCCTATGTCCTGCACAGGGCGTGGGTCGGTCCGATGGTGCTCATCGTGCTCGATGATCCGGACGACCCCACCCCGTACTGGTTGGTCAGCTGCCGACACCCTGACCGGGTGCTGGCCGCACTGCGCAGCTGACCCCTCGGGTCACGCCGCGCAGTCGGTGCAGACGTACAGCCCGTTCTTCTCACTGGCCAGCCGGCTGCGGTGATGCACCAGGAAGCAGCTGGAGCAGGTGAACTCATCGGCCTGCTTCGGGACGACCCGAACTGACAACTCCTCACCGGACAGATCGGCACCCGGAAGCTCGAAAGATTCCGCGGACTCTGATTCATCGACGTCAACGACGGCCGATTGGGCCTCGTTACGTCGCGCTTTGAGCTCTTCCAGCGAATCCTCGGACACATCGTCTGTCTCGGTTCGCCGTGGAGCGTCGTAGTCGGTAGCCATATTCATCCCCTCCGGTACCGTTTGCAGCACCCTTGCAGCAGTGCTTTGTACCAGCGTCGAACGCCTACACCAAATGATTCGTGCCCGGAATCGGCGTAGATTGACTGTGATTTATATCACAGAGCAAAACCCCTGGTAGGAACGCATGCCCTGGCGTGCCCTTAAGGTGCAGGGGTGGTCGCATCCATCACCGAGGGCACAGCGTTCGACAAACACGGTCGTCCGTTCCGCCGCCGCAACCATGTGCCTGTGCTGTGCCTGTTCCTCGCGCTCGCCTTGGTGAGTGGCGTGGTGTGGGTGATTGCGCTCAATCAGTCCACCGCAGTCCCCGAGGCGGTGGCCTGCAACGCGCCGCCCCCGCCGAGCGGCGATGCCAGCCAGCCGGTGCTCGGCCAGCAGGTCTCCCCCGCCGAAATGGCCGAGGTGATGCCGTCGCGGCTGGCCGACACCCGGGTGCAGGTGCTCAATGCCAGCGGCCAGGGCGGTCAGGCCGCCGAGGTGTCCGGCGCGCTGCGCGATCTGGGCTTCGCCCAGCCCACCGCCGCCAATGACCCCGTGTACGCCAACGGCCGGCTCGAATGCCAGGGCCAGATCCGGTTCGGTGAGACCGGGCGGGCCGCCGCGGCCGCGGTGTGGCTGGTCGCACCCTGCACCGAACTGTTCCTCGACGGCCGCTCCGATGACTCGGTGGACCTCGCCGTGGGTACCGAGTTCAGCGAGTTCAGCCGCAGCGACGACATCGACGCCATGCTGGCGGGTCTGCGTCCGGACGCCACCCAGCCCGCCGATGCGTCGCTGCTGACCAAGATCCACAGCGCCACCTGCTGAGCTACCTGGCGCGCGCCAGCGCCTCGTCGAGCGCGGCCGCCACGCCCGGCGCGGCGGCCACCAGTACGTCCTGCGCGTCACCCGTGGAGGCCGGCAACCGCAGCACGACACCGGCCTCGGAGGCGATCACCGCACCCGCCGCCCAGTCCCACACGTGCACGTCGTCCTCGAAATAGGCGTCCAGGCGCCCGGCGGCCACCATGCACAGGTCCAGGGCGCACGACCCGATCCGGCGGACATCGCGCACCGCGGGCAGCAGCGCCGCCAGCACCGCGGCCTGCCGTCGGCGCTGCTCGGCCTCGTAGGAGAACCCGGTACCCAACAGCGCCAGCGACAGGTCATCGATGGTGTTGCACCGCAACGCGGTCGACACACCCTCGCGGGTCACGCTCGCGCCGTGACCGACCGCGCCCGAATACAGCTCGCCGGTCGCCACGTTGGCCACCGCGCCGGCCACCGAGACGCCATCGATCTGCACACCGACCGAGACCGCGTAGGCCTCGATGCCGTAGACGAAGTTGACCGTCCCGTCGATCGGGTCGATGACCCAGACCGGCTCGCCGGGCGCGGCCACCGCCGAACCGCCCTCCTCCTCGCCCAGGATGTGATCGTCGGGCCGGCGTTCGGCGAGCCGCTCGCGCAGCAGCCGCTCGGTCTCGGTATCGACCACGGTGACCGGATCGGTCGGGGTGCTCTTGGTCTGAATCGAACCTGTCTGCACCGCACCGGTGGCCGGCACCGCGCCGAACACCTCGGCCCGCCTGGTCCGTACGAAAGCCGCCGCCTCGGTGGCCAGTTGTTCTGCCACCGCGCGCAGCGTCTGGGGATCGTTGTCATCCGGCATGGCTACATCGCACCACAAACCGTTAATGTGGTGGCGAATTGCCTTGTCCGCCGCCTGCTTAGGAGCGTTCCAGTGACCGAATCGACCAACACCGGATTCGGCGTCGACGTCGGCGGCAGCGGCATCAAGGGCGGGATCGTCGATCTGGACACCGGCGAACTGGTCGGCGAGCGGTTCAAGCTGGCCACGCCGCAACCGGCCACCCCGGACGCGGTGGCCACCACCGTCGCCGCCGTGGTCCGCGAATTCGGCTGGACCGGCAAACTCGGCGTGACCTACCCGGGTGTGGTGACCAACGGCATCGTGCGGACCGCCGCCAACGTCGACAAGGGCTGGATCGGGACCGACGCGGCCAAGGTCATCAGCGCCGAACTCGGCGGGCAGGAGGTGACGGTGCTCAACGACGCCGACGCCGCCGGCCTGGCCGAGGAACGCTACGGCGCGGGCAAGGACAACACCGGTCTGATCGTGCTTCTGACGTTCGGCACCGGTATCGGATCTGCCGTCATCCACAACGGCGTGCTGCTGCCCAACACCGAGTTCGGTCACCTCGAGGTGGGCGGCAAGGAGGCCGAGCACCGCGCCGCGTCCTCGGTGAAGGAACGCAAGGAGTGGAACTACCAGCGCTGGACCGAGGAGGTCACCAAAGTGCTGGTAGCGGTCGAGAACGCGATCTGGCCGGACCTCTTCATCGCCGGCGGCGGCATCAGCCGCAAGGCCGACCGCTGGATCCCGATGCTGAAGAACCGCGTCCCGGTGGTGCCGGCCGCGCTGCTCAACAGCGCCGGGATCGTGGGCGCCGCGATGGCCGCTCAGGGCATCCACGTCGAACCCTGAACCCGACGAACACGACGCGCGCGCCGAGTCAAATTTGCCGCTCGGCGCGGTACACACCCACACTGTCGTTACAATGGTTGATGGCGGCCGCCTACCGAGATAGCGGCGGATATCCGAGCAGAGATCAAACGCCAATATTCGAGACAGCCGACGACTTTCGGTGACGCCTGCGCGCGCCATCGAATCCGCAAGACCGAGAGGGTGTACGTGGCAGCGACAAAGACCAGCCCGGCAACCGATGAGCTGGTGACGCCCACCGCAACCAAGACGCCTGCGAAGAAGGCGCCCGCCAAGGCCGCTGCAAAGGCGCCTGTGAAGCGGGCCGCCAAGAAAGCTCCCGCCAAGAAGGCCCCGGCCAAGGGTGTTGCGTCCAAGAAGGACGTCTCCGCCGAAGGCGAGGACATCGAAACCACCGACGACATCGAAGTCGAGCCCGGCGACGTCCTCGACGTCGAGGACGTGGAGATCGACGACCTGGAGACCGAGGACGACGCCGAGGAATCGGAAGAGGCCGAAGCCGACGGTGACGAGGCGGAAACCGCGGGCGATGCCAAGGCCAAGCCGGCCAAGGCCGACGAGGAGATCGCCGAGCCGTCCGAAAAGGACAAGGCCTCCGGTGACTTCGTCTGGGACGAAGAGGAATCCGAGGCACTGCGCCAGGCGCGCAAGGATGCCGAGCTCACCGCCTCCGCGGACTCGGTCCGTGCCTATCTGAAGCAGATCGGCAAGGTGGCGCTGCTCAACGCCGAAGAAGAAGTCGAGCTCGCCAAGCGCATCGAGGCCGGGTTGTACGCGACCCAGCTGATGACCGAACTGACCGAGAAGGGCGAGAAGCTGCCCGCGGCCCAGCGCCGCGACATGCAGTGGATCTGCCGCGACGGCGACCGCGCGAAGAACCACCTGCTCGAAGCCAACCTGCGCCTGGTGGTGTCGCTGGCCAAGCGCTACACCGGCCGCGGCATGGCGTTCCTGGACCTCATCCAGGAGGGCAACCTCGGTCTGATCCGCGCGGTCGAGAAGTTCGACTACACCAAGGGCTACAAGTTCTCCACGTACGCCACCTGGTGGATCCGGCAGGCCATCACCCGCGCCATGGCCGACCAGGCCCGCACCATCCGTATCCCGGTGCACATGGTCGAGGTCATCAACAAGCTGGGCCGTATCCAGCGCGAGCTGCTGCAGGACCTGGGTCGCGAGCCCACGCCCGAAGAGCTGGCCAAGGAAATGGACATCACGCCGGAGAAGGTGCTGGAGATCCAGCAGTACGCGCGTGAGCCGATCTCGCTGGACCAGACCATCGGCGACGAGGGCGACAGCCAGCTCGGCGACTTCATCGAGGACTCCGAGGCCGTGGTGGCCGTGGACGCGGTGAGCTTCACCCTGCTGCAGGACCAGCTGCAGTCGGTGCTGGAGACGCTCTCCGAGCGTGAGGCCGGCGTGGTCCGGCTGCGGTTCGGCCTGACCGACGGTCAGCCCCGCACCCTGGACGAGATCGGCCAGGTCTACGGCGTCACCCGTGAGCGCATCCGTCAGATCGAATCCAAGACGATGAGCAAGCTGCGCCACCCGAGCCGCTCCCAGGTTCTGCGCGACTACCTGGACTAGATTCGGTGAGAACAACGAAACGGCCGCAACCAGCATGCTGGGTGCGGCCGTTTCGTGTGGGCGCTCAGTGCGCCGCGTGCTGTTTGGTGCCGTACACCCGTTCCATCATCGCGGTGTCCGTGTGCACCTCGACCCGGGTGGTCTTGCCTGCCTTGATGGTGAAGACGTCCGCGTCGTGCGCCGTGTCCTCGCCCACGCTCACCTCGGTCAATGCCACGACGGTGTCGCCGTCGGCCAACAGCTGATTGAGTTTGACCGACACATTCTTCTCGCCGAGCAGGGCCATGTAGTGGCCGACCTCGCCCTTGCCGTGATAGGTGCCGCTGATGGTGCTGTTGCCGGGCTGCACCCACTCGATGTTGTCATCGAACAACGACATCGTCGTCTCCGCGTCGCCGGTGGAGAACGCTTCGTAACCCTTCTTGATCAGTTCGATGTTGTCCTGCTGCTCAGACATCTGACGCTCCTTTCGAGCCGACCCGATTGCACGAGCCGCATCGAATGTACGCCCGAAAACATGCCTCTGTACAGGCAAAACGAGTCCACTAGTTGCCAAGTGAAGAAGTATTTGCTATAAGCGGCGCACTCAGTGCTTGACGCGGCGTTCGCGAAGCTTGTAGCTCATCGGCCACGATTCGCGGGATTCGTCGCCGGTCAGCGGCACGCCCTGGCTGCCCAGCTTCACGTCGTAGGCCTCCAGATCGGGGCCTGCCTCCCGCTCGGCCCGTTCCCGGGCCAGGTAGTACAGCTGGTCGATCTCGAGTTCCTTGAACGCGACGAAGGTGCTGCGCCGGACGGTGTGCGGGCTGGTGGCCTCGGCCACCATCCGTTCCGTCAGCACCCGACCACCCAGCACCGCCGCGCCGAGCAGGGCGAAGGGCAGCACCCAGTAGCAGATGAACGACAGCGGGGTCTTGGTGTCAAGGATCGTGGCATCGCCCTGCACGATCGGCGGGATCGCCGAGGAGATGGTCATCCCGGCGAACGCGGCGACCCAGATCCAGGTGACCAGGGTGGTGATCTTGCCGAACAGCTCGCTCTTGATCACCTCGGCCGGCTGATCGGCTTCGGCGAACTCGCGCACGAACGGCCTGCCGGCCAGCACGCCGATGAGCGCGACCAGCAGGATGCCCAGGCTGCTCAGTGGCTGGATCCAGCGCTCCATGAACGCCTGGCTGACGGTGAACGTCAGGACCGTCAGCACCGCGAAGGTGGCGATGGCGCCGATCTCCAGTGTCCGGCCCGCGGTGCCGCGGACCCGCCCGATCGCGTAGGAGGCCACCGCGACCGCCAGCGCCACCAGCACCGCGGCGGTGAAGGGCACGTTGCCGACCAGAATCCAGTAGACGATCCACGGCGCGAAGCCGGACAGTATTGCCACAGTGGGTCAGTTTACAAAGTTATCGGCATTTGTTAATCAGCGAATCACCACGGAGCTGGGTTCCCTTGGCGAACCGAGCATTTCGCGGTGCGACGGCGGACGGCGCCCGTCTTCGTCGGTGATCCCATAGCGGGTGGCCAATTCGGCGGCGATCAATGTGTGCCCGCTCAGCGCGGCCAGTTCCGGATCCGCGAACAGCGCATCGATCAGATGCCCGGCGAACTCCGGGGTCTCGGCGTGCTGCGCGGTTGCCGCCAGCGCGTCGGGCTTCCCGGCGAACGCGGAGCGCAGCCGTTCGGTCAGCAGGATGCCCATCCAGATGGACACGCACGCCACGGCGGTATTGCTGAAGTCGACGGCCATATCGGCCGCCATCTTGTCGATCCCGGCCTTCTGGGCGCCGTAGGCGGGGCCGTATGTGAAGTCCTGCAGAAGACTGGACACACCGTGCTAGGGTTGCCTCGACAACCACATAAAGAGCCCCCCACCTGCGCTAACAGATGAGGGGCGATACACGGAGGTACCCGTGCAATGAAGATCCTATCCCCCGTTAGGGTTTCGACCGCTGGCACAGTCGCGGTAGGTGGACTGGCATTCGCTCTCTCGTTCACCGCGCTCTCCGAGCTGGCAGCCGCCAACGGTGTGGCCGACTCACAGGCGTGGATGGTTCCGCTCGTGGTCGACGGAGGCATCATCGTGGCAACCTCTGCGACCGTCGCGTTGCGACGACACTCCTGGTATCCGTGGACCCTGCTCATCCTGGGCAGTGTGGTCTCGGTAGCCGGGAACGTGGCACACGCAGCGCCTCACGGCGCCGTAGGCATGACCCTCGCGGCGATCCCGCCGCTGTGGCTTCTGGCAGCTACTCACCTGACCGTGATGCTGTCCAGGCAGAAGCCGGAAGTGAGGTTTGGCGAGGGGTCTGACCTCACTTCCGTACCTCTCGCTGCTTGAAACCGCCCGGCCGGTAGTAGAATACATAGTGAACCTATGGAGTTTGGAGGCACAAAAAAAGGCCCCCCGAGCCATCCCGAAGGACAGCCCGAGGGGCGATTTGTAGATCAGCGGTGTCGGAGTGACCACCAGACGAACGTCCAGAGCCCGCACCACGCGGTGAGGGCGAGCATCCCACCGGAGAACCCGGTGAACAGGAACGCCAGGCCGAAGAACGCTGTCGGTACGAACGACAGGATCGCCAGCACGACGAAGAACGCGTTGAGCGGTTTAGCTTCTGGGAGAGTCACCCCGGAATCCTATCCCGGCTTGTGGCCTCCGCATCCTCTTAGGCCAGTGCGCCCACCGTAGGAAGTAGACGACCCTCTTGAGCGTGTTCAGAGGTCGCCTCGGATCACGAGGACGTTCTGCTCGACTGTGATGTCGGGGTCACCGAAGTCCTCGTCGTTGGTCGTCCAGACCGCGACACCTACGTCGATGTTCCCGAAGGTGTACTCGAATGCCTGCAGCTCCGAGATGAACTCGGCCAGCTTCATCATGCGACCCACTCAGCGATCGGCTCTTCTCCCCAACGGATGGTGAGCTTGAGGATCTTCCAGCCGTCGACCATGCCGTGCCGCTCACGCCACTGCAGGGCGCTCGGGAGCGTTGCGTAGGTGCGAGGGCCGTGAGGACCGGTCCACAAGCTGTAGCGGTCGGAGAAGTGCTCGTAGACCGCGACGGGGATGTACTGGATCAGCTCCACTACTGGGCACCCTCGATCAGCTCAGCGAGCTTGCAGATCTTGTCGATGATCTCGTCAGGAGTCTCCGAGACGTGGTAGCCCGTAGTCGATTTCGTGCGGACGATGGTCTCCGTCACGCCAGCGTAGAACGCCTCGATCTGGTCGACGTTGATGTAGACAGCGTCCTTGTCGTCGGCGTCGGTCAAGATGATGAATGCGATCTGGTTCATCCGGTTCCCCTCAGGAATGCGATCTCTCGCTCTAGCTCGGTGATCTGCGATTGCAGACCCATGTTCTCCAGAACCGCCTCTGCGGCAACGCCTTCGGCTTGGTCTCTGGCTGTGTCCATCCGCTCCGCTTCATCGACTGCGTCGTGCAGTCGCCGGATCAGATCAGGTAGAGCGCCGTGCATCCCGGCTGCGAAGTCAGCGTCAACCTCGTGGTTGAACGAGCCGATCCACTTCCGTTCGGACCCTTTCTCGTGGCCCTCGGAGAACACCTGCCACTGCAGGTGCTCGTCGGGGTCAAAGCCGACTCCCCAGTAGGCATCCTTGGCATCCGTGGTCAGAGCGAACTGCTGGTAGAGGATGTCGAAGAACTGGTGGTCGTCTGTGCCCTCAGGCCCATCGGGTGTCGGCATGTGCTTCCTCCCTCTCCTTGAAGATGACGTGGTAAAGCGCAGACCTCATCTTCTGAGTGATCTGCTCGACCAGGTAAGCGATGTCGTTGTCTGTAGCCTGCTCGTCCAGCTCGTAGCCGTACGAGATCTTGTGGCTCCCCACCGAGATCTCAGCCATGTGAAGTCGGTTCGGGCTCAACCGCATTGACTCAGGCACGCGGTACCACGTACGGAATGAGGCTGGCCACGAAGCGTAGGAACGGGAGTTCCTTCGGGGCGCCGGGAGGCTTCATCGCCTCCGGGATGGTGAAGACCTCGATCGCCCCACCTACCGGACCTTCCTCGATCGTGCCGAGCTTGCCCAGCTCGTAGATCGCCTTGCCCATGAGAGCTTCGGTCAGACCGTCTGGCGCCGGAAGCGCGACAGCGGCTTTCACTTGGCCACCGGAGGAGTCCAGCCCAGCTCGGTCAGAGCCTGGCTCGCGTACTTGCGGAACTCAGCCGGGTTCGGCTGGCTGCCTGAGCTGCGAGAGAACGGGCTGTGATCCTTATTGATACGCCCTTCGACGGCCAGGAGCTTGATCCGAGCGACCAGCTTGTCGACGTGCAGGTCGAGGATCTTCCGGCTGTCCAGTGCGGAGGCTCGCAGCTCCCAGGACTGAGCTGCAGCAGACAGGTGGATGCCGCCTGCGGTGTTGGCGACCTTCGCCGCGATCCGCAGCTCGTCGGCGGTGATCTTCTCGAAAGTGGTGATTGTCAACGTAGTTTCCTTGCGTATTGGAGTTCGATCTGGGATAGGTGGAGCCATTCGACGCGGCCCAGCTTGAGCTGAGTACAGAAGACGAAGTCGCCCTCTGAGTTGTGAACCGCCCAGTAGTTCCCTTGGTAAAGGCATCGAGAGCCTTCAAATTCGACTGGCAGCATCAGGTTCCGTCGTAGTAGTCGGGGTAGTCGTCATCGAATACGTGGCGCTCATACTCGATCTCGTCGATCTTTCGTTCACAGGTGAAGCAGTCGTCCCCCATGCAGTAGTGGTCAGACATTGCCGCACTCCTCTCCGCAGTAGCAGAGTTCTGTCCCGTTGGATCTGTAGGGCTCGCGCCCCATCTGCTCGTCTATGTCGCGCCTCGCTCGGCGCTTCTCAGCAGCCCGGTTATCAACCAGGCAGCATCCTCGTGAGCAGTTCCGGCGCAGCATGTCTGCCATTTAGTACTCCGCTCCGTACAGCGATCCCCAGGACCGCTTCCCAACTTCGGGGTCGGTGCCGATCAGCACCGGACCCATCTGCTCTTGCATGAGCCGGCCGATCTCCTCAGCACCCCACTGCGCCTTCTCAGCGGGCAGTGAAGCCACGATCTCGTCGTGGATGGTGAGTCGTATGTACGGGGTGAATCCGGCCTTGTGGAGGCGAACCAGAGCCCTGCAGGTCACGTCCCGAGCCGTCGACTGGATGTCGTAGTTCAGCGCGGAGTAGGTCCGTGACGAGTCCACCGGCAACCGCCGACCGGACTCCGTGATGATGTAGCCGTCCCGGCGTGCGTTCATCGCCAGCTTCCGGCTGAACCTGTCGACTCCTGGGTAGGTCTTGGAGAACGCGTCCAGCACTGTCTTCGCCAGCTTCACGTCGATCTCAGCCTGCTCAGCTAACGTGTCCTTGCCGCCACCGAACACCTTCAGGAAGTTCGTCATCTTGCCGACCTTTCGAGCCACACCCGCTGCGTCAGCAGTGATCTGGTGAAGGTCCGCGTTGTTCCTGAAAGCCTCGATCATCGTCTGATCCCCGGAGCGTGCAGCGAGCACGCGCAGCTCCTGGGTCTTGTAGTCGATGGAGCCGATGAGATGACCGGGGTCTGCGATGAAGCAGCGGCGCACCGTGGAGTCGGTGGCCGGAAGAGTCTGAGCGGGGATCCCAACCACCGACATGCGCGAGGTCCGCGCCTGCAGAGGGTTGGTGAACGGGTGGCACCGATCGTCGGAGTCCCTGACAGCCAGGAACTTCGCCACCCAGGTCTTGTTCCACTTCTTCAGCTTCTTCGCCTCTTGGATGATCGCCGCCAGCTCGTTGCCGCCGTCGCTCAGCGCCTGGAGCATCGCGTCGTTGACCTGACGCTTGCCGGTATCGGTACGGCCGAGGATCTTGACGCCCATCTCCTCCAGAGCATCAGCAGCCTGCTCTGTCGAGTTGACCATCTCCAGCCCGTACTCCGTGAAAGCGATTGCCTCCCAGACCTCCATCTCGCCGAGCCATCTGTCGGACAGCTCTTGGGAGTAGGGCACGTCCATCAGGAAGCCCTGACGGTCGACGTAGCTGCAGATCGCTGCTAGCTCGTGCTCGAACCCGATCAGCTCACGAGACACAGCAGGTACCAGCGGCGCCAGCTTGCTGCAGATCCGTGCGGTGAAGACGGTGTCCATCCCCGCGTAGGTCAGGTACTCCTCGTGGAACAGATCAACGACGGCCCAGATCTTGTCCTTGGTCGTCTTGTATTCCTTGGCGATCTTCACCATCAGGCCCTTGACGTTCTTGGCCTGCTCCTTCGAGATGAACTGTGCGATCAGCTCTTCCAGCGAGTGACCGAACCCACCGGCCTCGAAAGGCCGAGGGTCGATCAGCTTGGCCAGGATCTGAGTGTCGGTGACCTTGGGCCACAGATCCTCCATCTTGAGACCGAAGCACCGGTCGAGCACCTGCAGGTCGTAGCTGGCGTTCTGGAAGACCAGACGGTCGAGCGCGTTGATCGCGTCGATCGCCTCCTGAACAACCTCCTGGTCGAGTTCAACTGGCAGCACCCATGATTCGGACTGAGTGCCGAACTGGACAAGACGGCACCGGAAGGTGTCGCTGTAGATGTCCAGCCCGGTCGTCTCAGTGTCAACCGCTAGGCAGTTCGTGTGAGCCTTGATGAAGTCGCGGAAGGCGGGCAGATCGTCTGAACACTCGACCACGTTGATGGTGACAAGGTCGCCATCGACCTCATGCTGTAGCTCAATCACGTTCTCTCCTATCGATTAATTGACCTCTAGGTCTGGGTGTACGTAGGTGACCTGCAGGCTGCTACCTCCGTGGTCGACGCTGACGTGAGCGCCGTTAGGCAACTTCTCCAGAGCCGCGTACAGGTCGCGGACCTTGGTGCCGGGGTCGGTGTTGCCCAGCTCCCGTCCGAACGGATGGAGGATCGGAATCGTCCATCGTTCAACGTGTGGGATCTTCATCGAGTCATCACCAATCCCTTGGGGAGGTCGTTGTTCTCCAGCAGCACCTTGAAATTGCCCTTGAGCCGGGGCACGTAGACGATGACGCCCTCGGGCTTCATGAACCCCGGAACGGCTCGAGAGCCGATCTCACGAAGGTTGTCCACCACGCGGGCGATCTCGTTGGTGTCGAGCTGGCGCTGCGACAGCAGAGGTACGATGTCCAGCTTCGGCGTGACGAACTCGTCAGCCTTCGCAGCCCAGCGACCGGTGTTGAACAGGCTGAATCGCTTGTCCCCGTTCGGAAGTCCGTAACCGTGCTGGATACCGCTCCCCCACCATTCGCCGTAGTGATGGCCGGGGCCGAGGTCATCGACCAGGGCCTCGTGGTTCTCGGAGACCCACTTGGCGAAGCCGTAGTTGTCATCCTCCGGGGTGATCAGCCGGTTCCGGGACTGAGCCCCGATGTTGCCATCCTCGGTGATGATGACCGCAGCGTTGGTGCCGTCGAGCTTCTCGGTGATGATCATCCCGGCGCCCGACAGGCGCGGGGTCTTGGGCCAGGAGATGAACTCGATCGACATCAGTTGAGTCCCAGCTCGATCATGAAGTCCTCGGTGTGTTTCAGCGCAGACTCGATGAACTCGTCTACGACCTTTGGAACTTCGTCCCCGAACGCCTTATTGGCGGCGGCGAATCCGTACAACGTGGCAGCCGCTGCAATAGCAGAGCCTTCGAGAACCGTCGCCTCGAAAAGATCCCGATCGACAGCCATCAGTTGTAGAACCCCCGGACGGTGCGAGAGATGGTGGACGGATTGACCCCGTAGTTGCGGGCCAGATCCACCTGCTTCATGCCGCCCTGAAAGGCAGCCTTGATGTCCTTGGCCTCCTGGTCCGACAGCTTCGGACGGTTCGGCCGCTTCGGGCCGCGACGGGTGTCTCCGTAGACGAACGCCTCGCCGAATACACGAGTCGCAGTACTCAGCCGACCTTGCAGGTCGAGGATGAGCTGCGCCTGAGACACCTGGTGGCTCACCAGATCACGGTTCTTCGCCAACAGCTTGGCGTTCTCGTCGAGGACGATCTCGATTCCCCGCTTGAGGACATCTGCGCTGGCGCTGATGGTTTCGGTTTCAGTGCTCATTGTTGCTCTCCTGCAGGTAGGTGTTGAACTCGTCTTCGTCCAGCTCGTAGAAGCCAATGACGAAGTCCCAGTTGTAGGTTCGGGAGGTACCGTCTTCCCGGTGGATGATGAGGACACCCTCTTGGGTGTCGAGGATCGGCTGACCGGCCAGGATGATCCCGTGGTCGTTGCCGTCGATATGGATGACCGTTGCTTTGGTCATGTGCTCTCCGCTCAGAGATAGGTTGGGGAGATTGAGGCCAAGCGGCACTGTCGCTGGCTTAGCCGGTCACTGGTTCCGGTACCTCAATCTTGGTGGGTGTCAAGCTGGCGTGCTGATTAACGCGCCGGGTACTGCGCCTTGCACTGCTGGTCGCGAGGTGCGATGCAGGAGAACAGCTTGTAGGCATTCCCCTTGGTCGAGACACCGGACTTGTAGACCATCTCGCCGTGATCGCAGTACTTCTTCTCACCGTTCGGTGCTTCCTGAGCACCCTGCGGAGCGCGAGACTGACCTCCACCGCCGCCTGCGGCAGCAGCGGGCTTGGCCGGCTTACCGACACTGGTCAGCTCAGCGAACTTCGCCGAAGCCTGAGCAGTGACCTGGAAGACCTCGACCAGGCGACCCTTCCGGGCCGCGTCGGACAGGCGAGCGTGAGCCACGTCGATGGACGGGAAGTCCAGCGTGATCCACGGATCGTCATAACCACCACCGGACTTCATGGTGATGCGGACCTGCTCACCGCCATTGCCATCCGGGACAGCGACCGGCGCCGAAGCGGCGACCGGAGCAGGAGCCGGGGTGGGCTCAGGAGCTGGCGGCGGCGGGGGAGGCGGCGGCGGTGCCGGTGCAGGCTCCGGGGCAGCAGCAGGTGCAGTGGCGAAGGGGTCTTCGAAGGGAGCTGACAATGTAGTGCCTTTCACTTAATGGGGCAAGAACCGCTGGTGCAGTTCTCATCGACACCGTCTGCGACGGCTTGTGCTGCAGCAGATTCGTACTGCTGCTTGGTGATTCGCTCATAGGGAGCCTGTGGGAACGACGCTTCCGGGAAGATCGTGGAGCCCTTGATGAGCCCTGCGAAGTCCTTGAGCGTCCCTGCCACGTCATCTGCGGTGTACGCAGCCGGATCGACGTTGGCGGTGAACGACACCGCGTTGTCGGCCCAGCACGTCTGGTAGAGCGCCTGGAAGGCGATCAACTGGGTGAGTGTCAAGTCGTCTGCAGACTCGACAAAGTCCTCACCGTCCCGCCCGTAGATGTCCACAACGGCTTGCACCAGAGTGTCTTTCGTCGGGATCGTGACCACAGCGGTGTTCGGTGCGAAGAGATCGTCCTCCACCTCATACCCCTCAGCCACCAGCTCAGCCAGCGCCGCGAAGTCGCTGTGCTGGTTGAACCTGATCCGTCGGTAGAAGTACTTCGAGAAGATCGGGTGGATCCCCTCGCTGACTCCTGCCAGCTTCGCGACCGTGCCGGTAGGCGCGATCGTCCGCTTCTTGACCGGGACCGGGATACGCAGCTCGTGGCTGAACTCCCCGGCCGCTTTGTCGACCTCTGACGCCATCTCACGGAGGAACTGGGTGAAGTACCTGTCACCAGGTGCCTTCGAGTACTTCCGACCCGTCATGGCCAGGTAGCTCGCCACGCCCAGGTGCCCGACGCCGATGCGCCGGTTCCTGTCCAGAACCTCTCGGCTCTTCGGATCGGCAACCGGAGAGAACGTCGCTCGAATGAGGAACCGCGTCATCAGCCGATGAGCGCGGATCAGGTCGAGGTAGTCGGTCTTGCCGACCTCGGTGACGAACGCTGCCAGGTTGATGTGGCCGAGGTTGCACGGCTCCCACGGCTCGAGAGTGATCTCACCGCAGGGGTTCGTGCAGACGACCTTGTTAGGCTCCCCGGTGTTGCTTAGCGAGGAGTCCCACATTCCGGGCTCACCGTTGCGTACAGCCCCTGTGGATAGTGCGTCCAACACCTGTTGCGACGTACTATCGGAGTTGTACCCGTTATTGACGGCTAGCCAGAACCTCTCGTCGACCTCGACCGAGATGTTCGTCGTCCAGTGATCGCCCGACTCAGCCTTGCAGTTGATGAAGTCGGTGATCTGGGGATCAGCCCAGTGCATCATCGACATCCGAGCAGACCGGCGAACGCCGCCTGCCACCACACACTGAGCGATCGCGTGATCGACCTCCATCGCGGAGAGTCCAGCCAGCTTCTGACCGCAGTGGCCTGAGATGATCTCGCAGACCTTCTGCAGCATCACAGCGAACGGGAGCGGGCCGCTGGCCTGCCCTCCGAACGTCTTCAGCTTCGCGCCGGCCTTTCGGATGCGACTCACGTCGTAAACCCGCTGGTAGTGGACCGTTTCCTTGCGGTAGTGCGTGTCGATAAGGTCCGTCAGAGCGTCAGCCCAGCCCTCACGAGAGTCCTCGATCGGGTATGCACCCGGCCAGTCTGCGTCGTAGTGCTCAGACAGAATCCCTAGGGACTTCATCGCCTCGTAGTCGGGATGGTCTGGGTCGCAGACGATCTCAACACGGAGTGGATGCACGACCTCGGAATAGCGTTCGAGGTAGCTGTTGGAGTAGTTAGCTCCGACTCCCCCGCCTTCCATCAGCCGCAGGAACGTGAACGAGAAGTGTTCCGAGATCGTCTCGGTCCACCCCGCTACCCAGCAGTTGAAGAGGTGCTGTGCGTTCGGCACGCCCGACGCCCAGAGGTGTCGGCCTGCGGGCAGGAGCTTGAACTCCGTGATCAGACGGGTCAGGTGCTCTCGCTCATCTGGGAGTTGATAGCGCGCTGGAACGAGCGCGAGGTTGCCGTCAACAACTCGCTGAACTGTTTCTGGCCACGACTCCTTAGAGCCATCTGGCTTTGTTCGAGCGTACGTCCGGTCATAGACCAGCTTTCCAGTTGGGCCCCATTTGATTTCGTCAGTCACTATTTCCTTTCAGTCAGTTCGTACCCTTTGAAGTAGGCGTCGGTGTTGCCGCCACCAGGTGCGAACGAGACACCGAACTCATCGGTGTTGATGCAGGTGATGACACCCTTCTTGCCCCGGAACTGCTTCCAGGTACCGCGAGCTGGGTACTTCTTCTCGTCCCGCTGGATGAGCACCTTGGTGCCCGCCTTCACGGCCGACCCATCAGAACCCTCTGCGGGTATTCCTTGTAGCCGTAGCCAGGGGTGAAGGCTCCCCCGACGTACATCTCGAGGTCTTGCTGATCCCAGTTCTCCAGCATCATTCGCTTGCCGGGGAACAACTCTGGGAACACCTCCCCTCGGTACAGCTCCGATGAAGGCCCGTTGAACGTGGCGTCCATCAGATTCAGATCGTTGCTCATGCGGCTCGTCCTGCCAGAATCTCGTGGATGGGTGTTACGTGGAGGTAGTCGTCTCGCACCTCGGGGTGCTCGAGCAACAGGATCGCGATGTCCGCTGTCGGGTCGGAATGGTCTGCACCACTTGACCTTCGAGACTCAGGGAACACCGCGTGACGAGAGCCAGGACCGGGCTCGACAACGAGGTTGCCCTGCTTGTCGCGCTCCGTCCCGGCCGCGTAGGTGATGTCGTTGACACGGTCTGTCAGCGAGACGATCGCCCTGGACAGGTAGACCTGCCCGGTGGACTGCCGCTTCGGCACGACACCGTCCGTGTACCGGACCCTGATCGCCTCGGCATACCCCTCGTTCTTCTCCGACAGCGATTCCATCGCCATCGGGAGGATGTCGATCAGGTACCTGTTGGTAGACACTTCGAGCAAGGCGTCCTTCACGTTCTCCGGGGAGTACGGGTTGGTGCCGTGGAACCTGTCGCTGGCCCGAGCCTGATCCGCGAGGATCTGCATCGACCGCATGTAGACCAGGCGGCGGGCTAGGTACTCGTCAGAGTTCTGCAGCTTCCGCTGTGTCGCAGGCGATTCGAAGTACCAGACCCATAGGTCACTGACCAGATCATCCGTCCCGTCCTCTCGACCCCAACTGAAAAGTGCTGACTTAGCGGCCTTCTCGAAGATCTTGTCCACTAAGGCATCACTGCTTTCAGATAAGCGGCCCGCTGGGCCACAGGGATCCCCCGCAGAATCTCTGCAGCGAAGACCTCTCGGACCTCGCTGGAAGTGATCTGTCGGGAGCGGGCGTTCCGGTGCAGGAACGGCAGCTTGGTGGGTGTCAAGTTCTAGACCTCCCAGACTTCGCCGTCGACCGAGAATCGGCCTGCGTTGATCGGAACCAGCTCAGGCTTGACGTGGCTTCCCTCGACAGTCAAGAGCCCAAAGCCTTGCTGCCAGTTCGCTGTGCCACCCTTGAGGTACTGCGCCAGCTTCATGTTCATCAGGTTGCCGACTTCCATGCCCCACAGCGTCGAACCGTTCCCTCCGTAGCCGCTCGTCTTACCCTTCAGACCGAGGCGGTGGGTGTGCCCCATCACGACGCTCTTGGTAAACCGCTCAGCGGCGTTCAGGGCGGTGTCACCAGCCTTCTGAGTCAGCCGGATGCCGCCACGATGGCCGTGAGTCGAGATCCAGCCCGGAGCGATCTTGTGGAACTCGGGCAGAGTCTCGATACCGAAGCCGTCGAAGTCCAGCAGAGCCTTCAGCTTGAACTGATCGGCGAACTCGACGAGAGCCGGTGCGTACTGCGCCAGGTAGTCCACAGGGCGCTCGTCGTGGTTGCCTAGGTGGACTTTGATCGGCCCCGAGTAAACGGCGCGCAGCGGCGCCAGGAGCCGGGTCTTAGCCTGCTCTGAGTCTGGCTTGATGCGCTGCTGGAACTCCTCCTTGGTTCCCTTCGTCCAACGAGACGGGCTCGGGAAGTCCATCAGGTCGCCGATGTGGACGACCTCGTCGGGCTGAGTGTCCCCGATGAACTTGACGACCGAACGCAGAGCGTTGCGGTCATCGAACGGGAGCTGCGTGTCGCTGATGATCACGATGCGTTTGCTCATCCGATGACCTCGACGAACGGACCCAGGTGGTCGTATTCCTTGCTCATGTACGGCTTGGTCGCGATGACGCGGCCCGACATGTTGTGTCGGCACCAGAGCTTGTCCTGACCCGCCCGGACCTTCTTCCAGAGAAGACCTTGCCGATCCTGAAGTGTCAGGAACGTCGCTGCGCTGGTCAAGCTGTCGTACCGACGAGCGATACGACCAACCGGAGCCGGTGTGCTGTCCGCCTTGTGGAGACGCTCTGCCAGACCGGCGTAGCCGCCGATGTCCACGAACGAGTCCCGGTGGAACGTGCCCTTGGTACGCGAGACCTTCAGCAGGATCATCAGATTGGCGACATCCTGCGGCTCGATCAGCTTGCCGATGTAGGCGGTCCAGAGGTTGGCGATGCGAGCGAACGACTCGCTCGGGTCACCGTAGGTCTCCTCGCGGTCACCGAAGATGAGCTTCTCGGCCTCCTGCAAAACGTTGTCGGTCACTTGCTCTCCTTGAGTACTTCGGTGAATGGTGCTGTGCGGTCGGATCTCTTGGCCTGTCGGCTCGACCACATCCAGCCTCGGCAACCCAAGTTGCCCTCGGCCCTCGCCCGCTCAACGGTCCAGAACGACCACTCGCACCCGCCTGCGCTGAGTACGCGCACGTCGACAGGCACGTCGCTCAGAGCCTCCCACTGGCGAGGCTCCACAGGCTTCGGGTAGAAGGTGCTCAGCACCTTCGCGACCTCGGCCTTCTTGGCGCCGGCCGAAGTCAGGATGCGCTTCGACTCAGCCACAACCGACTTGGCACCCTTGAGACGCGTTCGCGCAGCAGCGAGTTCGAGGTCGAGAGCCTTGTCCAGGCCGACGAGATCTTCTTTCAGTGTGAGCATTCAGACTCCTGTCTCGGAAGAGCTGTAGTACTCGATCAGCTCTTTGATCTTGTCGGGCTGGTACCCGACGATGGGGTTGTGCGTGTCGGTGACGACCACCGGAGTCGACCGGACGTGAAGCACCTCGGTCACGTACACGTACGCGTCCTCGTTCTCCTTGGTCATCAGGTTGACCGCGTCGTACTCGACGCCAGCGTCTTCCAGCATCTGCTTGACCCGTTCACAGGGCTTGCAGCCGGGGCTGGTGTACACCGTGATCGGTGCGGTGAGAGAGCTCATTTGAACTTGATCCGGGTCAGAGATCCCGCGTCGATGTACTGGCTGTTGCCAGACACTCGACCCTTGACCCAGATGTCGTTGTCATAGGGATCATCGAGCACGTCCACCACTTCACCGACGAACAGATCTACCCGGTCGGAGAAGCCATTCTCGTGGTCGCCGTTGAATCGGAGCGGACCAGTGATTGCCGCAACGTCACCGGCTTTCAGAGTGCGGTGATTCTTGAGCTTTCCCATTGTTCAGATCCTGTCCAGCAGAGCGTGAGCGCCCTGCTTAGTAACTACGGAGTTGACATCCTCGCCGTCTGGCATGGGGATGATTCGTGCGTTCGGCAGCGTCTTCGCTACCTGCTTCGCGAAGTCCATCCCGGCGTCGTCGCCGTCCGAGAGGATGTTCACGATCCGATACCCGAGGAATAGCTCCCTCATGAACGGCTTCCACGTCTGAGAGCCAGGGACTCCAACCGTGGGAATGCCAGCGAGTTCCGCTGTGATGGCGTCGATCTCACCTTCGGTGATCGCCATGTCCCGCGAGTAGCGGGTGAGCGCGATGGTGTTGTACAGGCGAGGCTTATCGCCCTCGACTGTCCAGTACTTCGGTGAGCCTCCGTCTATGCGACGGAACCTGATTGAGGCCACCGACCAGCCACGCCAGTCTGACTTCCGCATGTACGGAATCGCCAGGCATCCCCGGTACATCTCATGCCCAGGGAGAGGGTCTCCGACGTACCCCAGGCCGTACGGCTGGTTTACCGGAATGCCCCGACTCGCCAAATACTCTGCGGCCTGGCTTCCGGGCAGGCTTTCTCTGTAGCGGGATGTGGCTTCCCACATATAGTCCCTCTGCGATTGTGAGAGCTTCTGCAAAATTCACCTCCTCTTCGTGTCGGATGATTGAGATCACGTCCCCACGGACGCTGCAGGCCATGCAGTTGAACCCCTGGAGGTCGTAACTGACTGCGGCACTGGCGGTTCCCTCACCGTGGAACGGGCACAGGCACTTGTTCCACTCGTGATCGTCGTCGGGCGGATCCCAGTCCGGGTAGTAGCGGAGGATCGCCCTAGCGATCGGCGTATCGTTCATCATGCTTCGATCGTCGCTCGATGATGATCCGGCAGCCGTCCTCGTCGCTGGACGTACGAGTCTTGACCGCAACCCATTCCGGCACGACGATCTCGATCGTGTCGTTGACGTAGTCCGTCTCGAACATGATCGACTTGATGACCGGGCAGTTCAGGGGCGGCAGTGGAATGCTCATGGTCTCCTTCTGGTGGGTGTCAAGTCTGGGACTTGAGCTTCTCTGCCTCGATAGGCGCGATGCGCTTCCCGATGACCTGGACGGCCGGAGGGTTACGCAGGTAGGCGATAGCCCGCTCGAAGAACTCGATGCAGTCTCGCGCCCAGCCGAGCGTGTACTTGTTGCACATCGTGCAGAGCAGACCTCGGATGATGCCGGTCTTGTGGTCGTGGTCGACCGAGAGGCGCTTGAACTTGCCGTTGGCTCGCTGACAGATGTAGCAGCGACCGCCCTGGAACTCGTAGATCGCCCAGTACTCATCGGGTGTGATGTCGTACGTGGCAATGATTCTCGTGCCCCAGGAGCCAGCACTGACCTTCTTCTTACGGCCTCGGTGGTGCGTAGCACACCGTGGGCCAGGCCAGGGAGTCTTGCGCTTCGAGGTGATCCCCTCAGCCAGGCAGTCCACACAAGGCTTGCCAGAGTCAGGACGCGTAGTCGCTTTCGCTCTCCTTCGCGACACGCTCACCCTCCTCGACGTAGTCGAGCCAGGCGTTCAAACCTGTGAGCAGCAGCGAGATTCCGAAGAACACCGCCATCCAGTCGTTGATGGTTAGCGCATAGCCCATCTGATGACCTCTCCGACTAGCCAGGTGCCTCCCACCAGCAGGACAGCGAACCCGCCGCCGATGACCATGTTGATCAACTCCGCATCCGATCGACCCAGAAGCCTGAGACCTTCTTGATCCCTATGTCGAGCAGGGATGGCCGGGGCGCCGGTGCGCCGATGCTGCTGACCGGCGTCCGGTCCTGCAGCTCCACGGTGGCTACCTCGTAGCCGAAGAGGTTGAGTGTCAGCTTCATACGTCGAATCCGTAGAACTGCCCGGTGGATGCTCCCGCGTAGACGCCCAGTACGAAACTGGCTGCAGTCCACAGAGGCAGGATGAAGTACCTCAACGAGACCACCGCTTCGCGGCGATGTCGATGTTCTGCTCAGAGACGTTCTGAGCGAACGGGAACCGCAGCTCCTGGTGGGAGATGGTGGTCTTGACCACGGTCTCCTTCGAGGTGGAGGTGGCCGGGACGAGAGTCTTGTGGACCCACGATGCCGGCCGAAGGGCCAGCAGGCTGCCCAGGATGTGCTGGTGAACCGCGATGAGGGACTTCTTCGGCATGGCGTTGGGGGTGGTCATTGGATCTCTCTTCCGTTGGTGGGTGTCAAGTTTGAGTGCGCGTTGTAGATCACCCCTCGACATGCGCGCCCCGTCGAGGGAGAGTTCACTAGCGGACTTCGAAGTCGGGGATGATGACCGACGGCTTGAAGTTGACCTCGTAGAAGTCGGTGCTCACCGTGCCCGGATCGACCTGCTCCACGAAGTAGCTGACGTTGTCCGACAGGCCCAGGAAGTGCTTCTTGAAGCCTCCCGGAACCTTGCAGGTCACGTCGAGCTTCTGCGCAGCGGTGTCGGGCTCGACCGAGCAGTAGCCCTTGATCTGCAGCAGGTACTTGTCCGTGATCCCGTTGAAGAACACGATGTTCCGCGAGATCTCGAAGTTGTCAGCCTGCTTGGACAGGTTGCTGGACGCCACCTCGGCATCCGAACAACCGACGAGGCCGAAGGCAGCGGCGCTGAAAGCTACTGCTGCGACTGCTTTCTGGATGCGATTCACTTCTTGTCACCGAACGCGACGACGAGGAGGGTACCGACCACCCAGAAGACCAGCGTGATAGCCGCCGGTACCCACAGGGGCGAGGTGACGGTCCACCAGGACCAGGACTCCACGACGGTGTCTGCCACACCGAGCTTGAGCGTGAGGAACACGACGAAAACGACTGCGAGTAAAGGCATTGGCTACTTTCCGTAATCTTTGATTTGCATTGTGCTGCCCTCAAATTCGAGTTCAGCGAAGTCTTGACCCGACGGGTCGGACTTTCCCCCACGGTTCTTCACCGTGGAGACCCTCAGGGAGTCAGAGCCGTAACCTTCCGACACCCTGTGGAGCGTGAGGATCATCTCGGGCACACGCCCGATCTGACCTTTGATGCCCGACAACGGAATTGGCTTGTCGCCGTCGTTGTACGGACCTGTGACGTGGTGCAGCCCTATCACGCACGAGCCGGTGTCACGAGCCATCGTGTGGAGGTAGTCCATCAGCCCCTCGAGCCCCGAGAACGGGTCTCCGTCATCGCTGTCTGTGATGACGTTGGTGATGTTGTCTACGACCACCAGAGCCGGGTAGTCCTCGTACAGCGCGTCGTACGCACTCATCGCATCTTCGATGGTGGTGAGCGAAGGTGACGCCTTGTAGTTGAACCGGATCGGAATGGCATCCAATTCTTCTGCTACAGGCCCGATGTTGGCTTCCATCACCGCAACCGTCGACCGCTCCTGCGTCCATCCGGTGAGGACCGACACCGATCTCGAAGCCTGGGTGAAGGCATCGGAATCGGCGCTGAAGTACAGCGTCGGTACCTTCGACTTCAGTGCGTACGCCAGCACGAACGCTGACTTGCCGGTACCTGGACCGGCGCAACACAATACGAGCTGGCCACGCCGCAACGTGGTCCCCTTCTGCTCGATGGCATCCCAGACTTGAGGGAGCGGGTCACCGGCCGATCCGCGAATGTAGAGCGACTGCCGTGGTGTGTACATCAGACCACCGTGACCTTCGTACCTCGTCGAACGACGAACTCAGACTTCTCCCCGCCCATGTCCTCGCTCAGACTGGCCAGCCAGACCACGATCTCGTCTCCTGCGTCGTGGTGAACCTCTCGCAGCTCCCCCCAGACGTTGGCTTCTACCGCCGAACGCGGGAACTTCCAGGGGAACTGGATCTCACGTCCGATGTGCTGTCCGCTCAGCTCTTCTGCGATCTTGATCTCAGGCACTGAAGCCTCCTTGGTGGGTGTCAAGTCCGCGAGATGCGAGCATCGTGGATAGGGCGACGAGCCTCGTTCGCGGTGGACTCCGCGTCCATCGCGTTCTGCAGCTCACGCATCAGCTTGGTGCCCTTCAGCCGAGGGAACATGTCCAAGATCTGCTTGCCCTTGTAGCCAGCTCGCTGCATCCGCAGGACGCCAGCGGTCTCGTGAGGAGCCCACCGGTACTTCAGCGTCTTGTGGTTCGGATCCCAGTCCCTCGGGTTGTCTGGATCTCCCAGATCGGTCTTGGTCACTGGTCGTACTTGGCGACGATGGCGGTGTACGTGATCGACGGGTCAACCGCCTCGGCCCAGGTAGCCCCACGGTCCTGCTTGTTCTGGATGTCCGCGAGAGCGGACAGCGCCTTGTCGTCGGCGTCGTTGTGCACCGACACGACGTGATCCTTGATGAAGTGGTGAGTCACCCCGGTGCTGTGGTTTAACGAAGCCCACCTGCGGTGGTAGGTATCGCCGAGGACAGAGAGGGTGTCGGCGCCGAAGCCGTGCTTGGCGAAGCCGTGTCCGACGATGCAGCACGGAGTGCTGTCGTCGTTGAAGTAGGTGCAGCCCGCCTTCTGGTCGGGCGTTTCCTTGCCCAGCTCGAGGACGGTCTCCAGCAGTGCGGTAGCGGCGATCTTGGTCATCGGTTCTCTTTCTCAAAGTTGGTGTAGGTGCCGTCGGGATGACGGACTTTGATGGCACGATCCACACCCGTGTGGGTCGCTCCGTGGATGTCGTGCCAGACGTGCTCAGCGGCTCTGTCCCGCTCTCCTACTGCGAACAGGAGCGAGGAGACCTCGGAGGGGAACCAATGCACTGACGGGCCGTTCAGCCTGTCCAGCGCATCCATCTCGACCACCCAGTAGTCAGCGCCAGGTACGACGTACCCGACGCCCTCTTTCAGGAAGGCGAGCCCCCGAGGTGTCATGACCCCGTTGATCGGTTTAGCGGCCATATCTCCTCGCTCATATAAGTAGATGTATGCGGGTGGGAGTCAAGCTAGACCTTGGCGTAACCGGTCCAGGTGCCTTCTTTCTGCAGCTTGATGGCTGCACGCTCGATGCCCTTGTTGGTGAGCCGGCCCTGAGTGGTGGCTGCTCCCGAGCCGGGGTGCATCCACACGCGGTTCACCGCGAAGCCGTTGGAGACGGAGTACGACTTGGCAGCGGTGCTGCTCTCATCGATCCAGCCCCACGACCGCAGGATGTCGTTGAACGTCAGCGGCGGGACGCCGAGCTTCCGCGCCGAGTCGCGCAGCGAGTAGATGGCTTCCTCGTCAAAGAACTCGATAGCCGCCTTCACGAACGGGGCGTCGCCCTCGACCTTGGCTTCCAGCACGACCTTCTCAGCCTCTGCCACGACCAGGGCCGCACGAGCGTCCTGGGCGGTCTGCAGAGCGATCGCGAAGCCAGCCATCATCGCTTCCACATCGCCGGTCGCGATCTTCTGCGCCAGCTCGCTCGCCGGGTCGACGTAGGCGCCGGTCTTGCGGATGGTCGGGAGCACCTCGGCGGTGACCCAACGCTTGAACACTGCAGCCTCAGGCTTCCGGCTCTTGAGGATCAAGGCGTACAGCCCGGATTCGTTGATGACGGAGTAATCCTGCAGGCCACCGGGGGTGTCCACACTGTGTACCCCCTTGTCAGAGGGGTCTAGCAGGGAGCTGGACGAGCGGCTGAGACCGAGCACGTCGAGCACGTCGCGGGTGATGAACCACGGCTCCCCGTCGATGGACAAGGTGCGGAGCTGAACGTCGGTGACGGTGCCGCCGTCTGCGACGGACGGGATGGACTGGAAGCGGAACTGCTCGATGGTGTTGGTCATGTCTTCTCTCTTGTTGGTGGGTGTCAAGTTACTGCGCGTTAAAAACAGGGCACGAGAAGCTGACATCGCAAAACTTGCACTTGTCAGCCTCTGGGAGTGCCTCGAAATCGCCTGCCTGGATGAGCAATTCGACCTCGTGGAACTTCGCCGTGATCTTCTCTCGCGTCCACTCAGTCAGATCGAATGGGTGCGTGACCACGACTTTCTTGCCCTTTTTGCCGGCCATGTAGTAGTCCCCGGTCTTCGGGGCCTCCACGCCGTACTTCATCGCGACCGCCAGGGCGTAGACGCCCAGCTGGAAGTCGTCGCCCGGCGTGTTGCCGGTCTTGTAGTCACGGACGCGCAGCTCCCCGTTGACCACCACGACAGCGTCGATGAATCCTCGGACGATGATGCCGTCGAGCTCGATCTTGAAGTCCAGCTCGATCGCTTCCGTGCCATCCGGTGCGACCCAGATGTCCTGGCCCTTCAAGGCTCGCCAGACGAAGAACTTCTCCACCTGTTCGAGCCCAACTTCGTAGCGGCGCTCGGTATCTCGCTCGCCGTTGTAGGGACCAGACCACGACCAGAAGTCGAAGTTCGGGGTCTCTTCGGTCAGCGCGTTGATGTCGCGGGCGTAGAAGACACGGAACATGTCCTGCGCCTCTTCGAGGGTCAGGGGGAAGCCGTAGCCTTCCCAGATCTCGACGAGCTCTGCGACCTCGTGGAATGCGGTTCCCTGAGGGAGCCATGCGGCCGGTCGAGGCCACACCTTGTCGATTCGGGACAGCTTGTAGGCCATCGGGCACCGGGTGAACGAGTTGATCTGGCTCACCGAGCGCAGCGGTAGGGATTTACCAACCGTCATGCAACCTCGCTTTCTGTGCTGTAGGCATCGGCGATAATGGCGACAGCTTCATCGACTGTGTGCGGACCTACGAAGTCGTGGCCGACTATTCCGACGATGAGGCTTTGCCCTGAGCCGTGCATCATGCCCTCGTCCACGACTTGCATGTCGGCGAGGATGTTGATCTTCTCTGCTGCAAGCAGTTCGGCTGCTACAGGCTGGTACCACTTGTGTGTACAGGGCATCAGGGGGCTGCGGTACACAAAAAGCATCGTCCCTTGTTGAGTCGGATCTGACTCCGACCAGAACTTGCATTTCTGCGCCAACAGCCACCCTGGCCGGTCAACGATCTCCTCGGCCGGTTCGAAGTGGACTCCGTCGAAGAGACTCGCAATGTGGGAAAGCGGCACGATCTGTTCCTGTTCTATTCAGAGCTGTCTGGTGGCCAGCACCAGATCATCTCTCCCTCGTCCGACAGATCGGTGTGCTCGTTGACCCGGATCAGGAGATCCCCATCCGACGCCAGTCGGGGGACGTACCTGAAACCGCCGTGAGGGCTCACGCCGGGGATCGGCGGGATGCTCGGGTCAAATTCGAGTACCACGTTCTCGTCGCGCAGCTTCTGCCACCACGACTTGAGGCGATTTATCTTGTCTTCGTTCATGTCACGGCCACCGGTCGCCATGAACTCACCGTGGTTACGAAGATGCTGGTAAGCCTTCGACTTACCGTGGGCATCGGAGGTCTTCCAAGGCCACGCCTTCTGAACGATCTGGCGTGGGGTCAAGGATCCTCCGTATGTCTTCTTCTGCCACGAAACTGCCTGCCGGGTTACCCCGTGCATCTCTGCTATCTGTGACTGGTTGTATCCCCTTCTTCGCAAGTCTTCAACCACGCTGAAAACCAGCGGGGCTCTGTGGTTTTTGCCGCTCATGTTTTACCTCCATGAGTAAGGATTCAGTTGTTCCAACTTTGTCAAGGTGGATTGTAGGTGCTTGTCAAGGCAACTCTCAATTCATTGGGCTGCGTCTTAACCCTAAAGCTGGGGTCTGACACCGGGTGTTGGTTGGAGTGTGCGCTGCGGGGACTGGGCAGTGCGTTTTTGAAACATAGTGTGGTGATAGTTACATAAGCAAACTCTCAGAGTGTCGTGTGAGCTACCCCATACAGATGTACCGCTAGCTCGCCTCCAAGACTTGCTCAGGCGAAATTACCTCACGCGTCAACTGGTTGATGCGCTGGGTGATGTCTTCCATGTCCCACTGTGACTGTTCGTTGCCAGGGTTGGCGTCGAGGTTGAGCTGAACCTCCTCCTGAAGGCCCAACAGTTCGTCCTTGTCAAAGATGTCGTCTACGTACATGTCTATACCTCCAGTTCATGTTCAGCGATGTAGTTGGACACCGAGTAGTTCTCCAACATCTCTCGGAAATCATCGACGCTCATCGCGTCGAGTTCGGCCTGGGTGAAGTCAAGATCAAGCTGAGTGTGCTTCGAGTGAAACCATTCTCGAAGCTCTTTTACGGCGCCGGCCGAATCGTTGTGGACGCTCGTCTCGAGAGTGTCGTAGTACTCGACCGTGAGGGTGACGACCTTGACCTTCACTCGTCTCGCTCCTCGTCGTAGTTGGTGCGGGCAGAGTCGATCAAGCTGTCGATGTCCATGTCAGCCGCCTCGGCCAGGTGCAGGAGATCAGCCATCAGGTCAGAGATCCCGGTCTCGATCACATCTCGACCCGAGAGGATCACGTAGTGGTCGAGCGCCCACGCTGCGCGGTGGACGCGGTTCGCCCGGTCAGGGCTCTTGACAAGCTCTTCGATGTCTTCGAAGTCGAAGATGGTCTGCGTCATCCGAGGATCTCCTTGATTGCTTGTGCCAGTTGCTCGCCTGCGTCGACGAGGTCAGATTTGAAGTCGGTCAGAGCTTCGTCGTAGTCCTCCCAGCCGCACAGCGGCTGGAAGTTCTTCGGGTCATCGTTCTTCGCGATGAATCGATCCCTCGTCTCGATGATCGCGTCCCAACGCTCCAGAGCCGCCTGCAGTTTCGCGATGTCTTCGATGTTCATCGCTGCCACGCCTTCGGGAGGAATCCTCCGTTACGGAGCCAGCCGTCAAGGGCGAGAGCCAGGTTGGCCATCTCGTGTACCTCATCGCCGAACTCCTTGAGGTCGCTGGTGGCGAGTGCCAGCAGCATCTGCAGTGCCTCGTCGGGGTCCATCAGATCAACCCCACGCGGGTGCTGCCGTAGCCGAAGATGCCTTCGACCTCGTGCATCGCATCGGTCGCATCGCTGTGCTTCTGCAGCGCGTCATTGAAACCCTCAGCGAGGTAGGGGAACTTCTGTCCGTCGTAGTCCACGACCACGTACATCGTCTCGTCCATCACATCTCCTATTTGAGCTTGACCTTGTGGCCGGTGGCATCGCGGTGCGCGTGCATCGCGACGTAGAGGAACACGGAGCCTTGCGACTTCGCCTTCCATGAGCAGTGCTTGCACTTCGCCTTGATCGTCACCGTCGAGCCCAGGTGAGCGGATGCTTCGCCGAGTTGTTGCACTTGCAGGACCAGCCGGTGAGCGACTTCGGAGCGCGGTAGCGGGCGTGCTCGGTTCCCTTGCTGCAGGTGCCAATCCACGGAGCCTTGGGATCCACGCCTTCCATCTGGAAGCAACGGTGTCCGTTGCCACCCAGCTCGCGATGCTTGCGCTGCCACACCGCGTCGTGGTGGTGGCCGGGAGTGAGAGCGTGGGCGACCTCGTGGGTGAGGGTCATCCGAGTCTCGTCAGCCGAGCGAGTCGCCATCAGGTACCGCGACAGCGATACGGTCTTGGCTCGGTAGTTGCACTGGCCTGCACGCTTCTTCGCGTTGTCGAAGACCAGGGTCCATCCCACGAGCCCATGCTCGGCGAGCAACGCTCGAGCCTCTCCCCTGGCCTGTGCCATCGTCATGTGCTCGGTGCGGGTCATCATGGCGGTCATCGGAATCTCCTTGTGTCGTTGGGAATCTGATAGCGCCCCGGCGCGAATCGAACGCGCCACCGCGACGGCTCCACCTCTTTCAGTGGAGAACCATCCGGCAACCGTTAGGGCTGTCGGCTATCGAGCCGACGGGTTGCCCGCAGAACGCGGGCTCTTCTTGCCTTGCTTCGCCTCCTTGGGCTTCATCGGATCGTTGGGCTGGATGGTGGAATCACAGCCCGGAGCGGGGATCACGCGGCAGGGCGCCGCCTGAGTCACCGGAGCGACGATCAGAGAGGTGGGAGCGAGCACCGCGCCAGCGGTGATCAGGGCAGCGAACAGATTGCGGAGCATTATGAATCCTTCTTCCAGTTGTGACGATTCCCCTTGCCGGGGCGCTTCAAGGCTCGTGCCTTGTTCTTGTGCCGCACAGCAGCATTCGAGCGGCGCAGTTCCAGCCGCGCCTGTAGACGTTCGTTCATGGACTTCACCTCTCGATGTGAATGCTGTGCTCACCGAGCGACAGCCAGTGCTCCCCAGTTCGGGGAGAGATCCAGACACCTACTTGCCCAACCTGATCGGAGCAGTCCTCTTCGGAGCACACCGGGTAGTCGACACCGTCGACCGTCACGACTTGGCTTCGAGCCTCTGCGGTAGCGACGTACAGCTCGCCCAGCGCCATCGTGGCGCCGAACGACCACACCGCCATGACAGCGGCCATTGCATACCCTGGTGCCTTGTGCATGAGATCTCCTAGCGAGGTCGAGAGTGGGTGTACGGGGTCATCGGTCGTCGTGGACGAACGTTGGCAGCTCGGAAGGGCATTCGACTCTCCTTGAGGTCAATCTCTTCACGCCTTGCCTTGAGATCTGCGGCAGTGATCATCCGGCTTCTCCGTTGATCCGTGCGATCTTGTCGTCGCACCGTTGGCAGGTCGGAACCTGGGTGAGTATCGGATGGGAGCGAAGGCCGTTCGCCGGGTTCTCACATTTGGCGAACCACTGGCATGGCACCTCGTATTCGGGACCGGTCTTCTCAGAGAGATAGACGCGGCCCTCGATGTCTAGTCGGCTCATGTCTTGCCCTTCGTTAGGTGGTGTGTGTCAAGCTGCGCGGACGCCAGCGTCCGAGAGGTAGACGCGGTCAGCGCCTACGAACGGTGCCTCGGTCACGAAGTGAACGAAGCTGCTGTACTTGTAGGGGTTGTACGTGATCTTCGAGCCTGTGAAGTCTTGAGGCAGTAGCGAGATCAGCTCGCCCACCATGCCTGCATGGACGTTCTTCCTGCCCTCGGTGAGCACACGCTGACGGCCAGCCGGCCGAACCACACCTTTCACACCTCCGAGCAGGACGTGCCCGCTGTGGTGGCGCACACGCCCCTTGAAGTCTCCTTCCAAGGCTTGTACCGAGTACCAGGTGTCGCCGTTCCGGCGTGTCTGGTGCAGGTTGACGTACACGAAGACTCGCATCAGACCTCACTCTCTTCGATGGCGCTGATCATGGTGATGCCGTCAGAGGGTAGGAACCCGTCGATCAACTCCTTGAGCTGCAGGTGGAACAGCGGAGTGTCGAGGTTGCCCTCTCGGGCACCGTCGATGTACACGGTGACGGTCGTTACCTTCTTCACCGGACCACGTCCGCGATCTCGATCTTGCGGAAGCTCTCGTGAGCAGAGACACGATGTGTCCCCTTGACGGTCGAGCCGTTGGAGCCTCGTGCGATGGTCGAGAACACCACCTCCGACGTGACCGGGGCGTAGGTGACCGAATCTACCTGCTGTGCCACACCTTCGAAGATGATGTGATCACCCGGCTTGAGAGCCGTCGCATAGGTAGCCGAGTTGGTCAGGAGTCGAGCGGTTTTGACGGGCATGTCACGCCTTCCTTCCGGTGAATGGGTGGTTCACAGCTACGCGATCGTGGCTCAGGTAGTCGCGCTGCGAGACAGCCGCGCCTTTGTAGGTGGTGTCTACGTTCACGTCGAACCACAGGACGTAGCGGCCCTCTGGGCCGTGCCATTCGTACTCAGCACGACTCAGGTCGACCGTGCCGTGGTCGAGGTTGTTCGTCCAGACCCGCATACCTTGCGTGATCCGCACACCGTCAGCGGTGAGCACGCGGTCAGCCTCAGGATTGAAGCTCTTGCGGTAGCAGTCATTCGGGGGATTGCTCATCGGTACATGCCTTTCAGTTCTGCCTTGATCCGGCGTGCATCCTCGCCGCGCCAGGTGGCGGCGTTCAGCACGAAGCGACGGACGATGTCTTCGGCGCTGTCCTGGTAGTAGCTGTCGGTGATGCTGGTCAGCTCGCTCATCGCTTCCAGGTACGGCAGCGCAGCGAAGTACACCTTCGGCCACACCTCGTTGATCTCAGCGGCGATGGCGGACAGCTTGCGAGTCTCGGTGGTGGTCATATCTATTCGTCTCCCATGTAGTTGTCGCCGTAGTAGAACTCGAAGTGAGTACCTCGTGACTCACCGTCGAAGATGTCTTCATGGATGGAGAACTCCACCAACTGGGAGTCGGTGTTGCCGAACTGTGGTCCCTGAATCACCTTGGCGGTGAACAGATCTTCGATGGTGTAGCCGGTACCTTCGAGCTTGCGGAGATCGCTGTACAGCAGCGTCTGCCACATGACTTGCTCGATGTCTGTCTCTCGCTCGCGGTCATAGAACCGCGCAGCGTTGTCGATGTCTATACCGCAGTCGTGCTCACGGATGACCTCGGCATCCTTACCTAGTCGGTAGTACGCCAGCGCGTCGATGGCGTCGTATCCGGTGACGATGGTCGGTTCGGGCATGTCTTGTCTCCTTAGCTGCAGCAGCCGCAGCACGGCGCGTCTTCGCACCGGCCGTTACGGTTCACGGAAAGCCGTGCCCCGCTGTTGAGTTCGATCTCGAAGTACTCACGCTGGTAGTAGTCGTCGGCGTCGTACATGCCTTGCCTCCTAGATGACAGTGAGCGAGAGCGGAGCGAAGCGCTTCGCCGTCGGGCCGTGAGCGATGATGGTGATGTCTTGTGCCCGACCGGTGTCGGTACCTCCGCAAGCCATGCAGGTGGCGCAGACGGTCTTGTAACCGGCCTCCTTGCTCGCTGGGCAGACAACCTCACCCTTGAGACGTGCCGATGCCTTGGTGCGGACACGGAAGGTCCGGTAACCCTTGAGCCGTGCCTCACGGCGATCTTCGACCGAGTCAGCCGATGCCATGCAGATCTCAGCAAACCTAGGGTCAGCGATGCGCCACTGATGTGTGTAACCCGTTGTGCTGTCAGCGACAGCTTGGATCTGGGACCACACCTCGAAGGGCACTGCGGCCGGGTCGCCGTAGGCGCCGAACCGCACCTTTTGGCCGGCGAATGCTTCAACCCGGAAGGGTGCGGAGCCTCGTGTCAGGTGAGAGCGCATCATGCTGTTCTGACCCTTGCCTAGGTTCACGTAGCACGCGTTGGTGCCACCCGATGCCTTGCCACGATGCGGGCAGATACCGCACACAGCTTGATCGAGACCCTGCTTCAACGCTTCCAGCGGCAGGATGCCGTCGACCACGATGTGGATCTGAATCATGTTGCCGGTCTTGACGTTCGCCGAGGACCGTGCCTTGCTGACGCGCTTCGATGCCTTCGGCACACCCGTGGCCAGCACGATGATGTCGGACCCGTCGAGCTCACTCTTGCCTTGCCAGATGACCATACGTTCGGTAGCCATAGCTATCCCTTCGGTGGGTGTCAAGTTGATGAGTGCTCCGAGAGGGATTCGAACCCTCAAACCACGCCTACCGGAGCCGTCGAGATGCCTAGAACTTTCTTCCATGGATGCGAACCCTCGTGGTGTCGCTGTATTCGCGACCGTTGACCCACACCTTGCGACCGTCGCGGCGCACGTCATGGACCTTGACCGTGGCGGTGGTTTCGATGATGTCTCCCGGACGGAGATCACTTGCAGCGATGGTGAGCATGGCTATCCCTAGTTCGAGTAGTAGCGGATTTTGGCGAACTCTTGTTTGCCGTCGTTGATCGAGGTGCCGTGGATGACGGCTTCAGGCCACACTTCAGACACATGGTCGAAGACTTCGTGGATACCTACGATCACGATCACAACCCCGTCAGGTGTGGTGATCTCGTAATGGCCGTTCACTTGCCACTCACCCGGTAGACGCTGTTGCCTCGTGAGGCAACCCAACCGATACCGGCGATGTAAACCTTGCGGACGTTCATGTCTAGTCTCCTGGTGGGTGTCAAGTTAGCGAGCAGCGAGCTTGAGGGCAGACGGACCCTTGCGGACCCGGCGAGGTGAACGCTTGACGGCAGCCCGTCGTGGTGCGATACCGATGGTCAACTCTTCGAGCTGGCGCTCAGCGAACCCTTTCGGCAGGTGCTCACCGGTCAGATCTGTGACCTTGTCTTCGGAGGTCCAGCCGCGCAGTCCCTTGACCATCTCCTGGTCAACCAACCGAACGGGTGAAAGCTCAGGAGCAATGAAGTCGCGGCCGATGGACACTCGCTCAGTCACTCGCACGTCTCGCATCTTGTTGCTGATCACGTCCATGCCTAGTCCCTTCGTGGTGTGAGTCAAGCCTGAGATCAAAGCTCAGGCATAGTGGGCAGGAGGGAATTGAACCCTCACCGAATAAGCATCAACCCTTAGGTTCTGCCGTTAGGTTCCCGAATCAACCCTTAAGTCGAATCGCTACCCGAAATATGTTTTATGACGTTCGGCCCGGAGATCACTGTCAGTGTCGCTTAACCCGGTTACCGTGTTCGTCTATGTATTGCTAAGCGCCTTACTGAGAGACCTCTCTCAGCGAGCTCGACGCTTGCTCTTTGTCGGACCTAATCGTGGCCCCAAGACTATGCCCCCTGCAAGGGGAGGTCTGATATTGCTTGCACCTAAGGTCTAGTCACCTTAGTCCGGTAGCGACATCCCGACTGGCAGTTCGGGGGCTTTCCGTCAAGCTCTTTGTTCGATTCTCACTCTATCAGCTTCGGTGGTGGGAGTCAAGTTCGGGTGGCTGGCGATCGGGAGACCCTAGTTCTCCCTATCCCCTAGGCCGATCGACTATGCGCCGATCTGGTACCCGGTGAATCCCGCTTTGAAGTTGTGACAAAAACCTAGCATGAATGCCCGGCGAGTGTCAAGCGAGTGATTCTCGGAACCGGATTCTCACCGGTGGCTGCGACCCCGTTTCCGGGACGCTGGTTGAACAATCACTAAGCTAGACCCCCGAGACGGTGTGTGTCAAGTCGACGCAATTCCCGCAGGTCAGCTCGCTATTCACCCGTTGACCTCCTGGCGCCCTAGGCGCCCTGCCAGCCCCTCAGAACCGTCTGCCCAGGACGTTCCCCCCACAGTGGCCAGTATCGGCACTCTCAGCAGCTCACAGCCGGTTTATCGGCACCGTTCGGTGGTCGGTCCCCTACTCACCTCCTGAGAGGACACGTCCTGCCAGCTCGCCAGCCCGATATGCCGCTCACTATCGACCCGGTATCCCCCCGGTCATTCGATGCGGCCGCAGACGGCCGGTCACTCGCATTCCTCGGGCTGCATTCGGTCGCACTAATCCGCTTATCCCCTAACCCGCTGGTCAGCCGGTGAATCCGCGGCTGATATCCACGCTGATATGCCGCTCACTACGTGCCCGGTACACATGCCCCGGTCGCTGGTCACACGCTGGTCAGTCGCATATCCCCTGGTCACGCATGGGTGAGCGTGTGCATGTGTTAGCTAGCGCGTTGGCCGGCACGAGACATAAGCGCATGTCAGAGTGCATATCGAGTGAGAATGAGGGGTTGCTGAGATGAGAGATGACATCGAGTGACACATGGCATCGAGTGACACGAGTTTGCTCGTGAGCGTGTCTTCGCAGGTCAGACCCCCAGGGGGGAGTCCCCCATGGCCCCCTCACTGACCGGTCGGTAATGCGGACGAGACATCCTGTACGGGTTCCGAAGCCCAAACTCGCACTGAGCTCGCACTGAGAGGCTAGTCAGGAGCGCCCAGCTCGACGCTGGCGCATTTTCCACGCATCCGCGTGTCACCGTAAGGGCCATTCATTAGAGCGCCTCTCAGGGCGCTCGTATTAGAAGTGTGAGCTGTACCACCTCCGGTGGTGGGTGTCAAGTGCATACACCTACTTATATATAGAGGGGCAAGAGCCCCTCTTAAGAGACGCTTCAGGCGTCTCGCTCATGAAGAGCGACCTCCAAGGGTCGCTCCTGATCAGACCGGCTTTCGGCCGGTCATCAGTCAACCCGCAACTGCGGGTTTAGCGCCGCCCTGAGGCGGCTTAAAAGAAGGGGTGCCAATTGTTCGGCACCCGAACCAGCGCCTTCTGGAACTCGCAACCGGGGAAGTTCGATGTCCTCAACCTGCGACAGGTCTTCGACTCCTCGTCTCCGTACCAGATCCCCGATCTAGCACCGACTGAGTTCGAGCCAGAGAACCTGGCGGCGTGGAACATGCCGCGACAGCGTGAGTTCTCCGCTGAGAACGATGGCGCCCTGCACTTCTTCCTTGACGACTACCGTTTCGAGACGGTTTGGTCGTCCCCCGAGCGTCTCCTCGACCGCGTAAAAGCGGTCGGAGCGTCATTGACGCCCGATTTCAGCATATGGGTCGATATGCCGATGGCCGCACAGGTCTGGAACGTATATCGCAACCGCTGGTGTGGCGCTTATTGGCAATCGCACGGCATAAACGTCATTCCGACCGCCCATTGGGGCACGCCGGATACGTATAACTTCTGTTTCGATGGGATTCCGCTTAATTCCATCGTGGCGACCAGCTCTATGGGCGCCCATAAATATAAATCCGACCAGGCTCTATTTAGAGACGGGCTCCAAGAGCTCGTCGATCGCACTCAACCGAAGCTGCTGCTGTCTTACGGCCAGCTCCGCTATAGCGATGGCCTGGATCTCCCCGAGGTTCGTGAATATCCGACCTTCTGGGACCGACGACGAAAGCAGATCACCGATGGGACAGGGTAGAGGCGGTTCCGGCCCTGGCACCGGAAAGGGTCGCGGCAATAGAGGCAACGGCGGCGCAGGCGCCGGTTCTCCTGGTGGAGGATCGGCCGGCGGTGGTGGCGGTTCAGGCGGGGGCTCAAGCTCCGGTGGAACTGGCAGCACCAGCACTGGCGGCATTCAGACCGGTGGCGGTAACGGCTCAGGCTCTGGAAGTGGTGTCATCGGGCAACCGAGCACTCAAGACGACGTTCTGAAGACCGCAAAGACTCGCCAGGAGATCGCGCTCCACATCCGCAACAAGTGGGGCATCGACGTTCACTCGCTGGTTAACCCCGAGTTCTCCTCCGTGCAGCCTCCCGGCCGCATCGGCGCCGGGATTACCCCGAAGGAACTCAGCCTCGAGTCGACTCGCCAGTTCGCCCAGGCGGTCGATGACATCCTGACGAAGTACCCGTTCGTCAAGCTGAAGGCGCTTCGAGGCGAGTACTACCCGGTTCGCGGTGAAGAGACCAGCTCCTACGCTCACGCGTCTGGTGTGTTCAGCATCCACGGAGACGGCATCGGCCACTACGTGGCGATCAACGCCCCGTTGGCCTCTGACGCTGACCGTGCCCGCGCCGCGAGCGCGTCCAAGCGGTCGTACTACGACAACAAGTACGCCCAGTACAACGACGACTACGCGGCTCGACCGGTCTACTACACGATGATCCACGAGATGGGTCACGTCATGGACATCAACGGCAAGGGCGGCTCGCAGCGCAAGATCGAGGCGGCGCTGGAGTCGAAGTTCCGCACGAGCCCGGAGTACGCGGACATGATCGATGACCTGTGGAGCGGCAACAATCCGACCCCTGGTCAGTTCCGGCAGCAGTACAACAAGTGGATGTCCACCAAGCTCGTCTCTGCGTACTCGTACGAGAACAGCGACCGGGACAAGGGTCCATATATCGTTGAGGCAATCGCTGAAGCGTTCGCCGACGTAGAGATGCGCGGAGACAAGGCCGAGGCAATGTCCAAGCTGATCCACCAACTGGTGCTCGCAGAAGCCAAGAAAGTGAAGGGAGTGACCTAGTGAAGTCCGAATACGGATCGTTCTCGGAAGACCGCATCCGCGAGACCCTCGAGAAGCGGGTCGCTCACTATCGCGAAGGCGGGGACATCCTCCCCGTCGGCTCTGGGATCCCCTGCGACATGGAGCAGCACGAGATCTGGCACGCGGTGACCACCGGTGGAGATGTCGACGGCGCCGAAGCGGCGCTGTGGGCGAGGTTCGACCAACTGTTCCCTCCGCTGTGAGCTGGGCCGACTCGACACGTCGGCAAGAACTACCCCCGGACTGGGAGACGAAATACCGTCTCCCAGTTCTGCGTGACGCCAACTATCTGTGCCAGATCGAGATGCCAGGTTGCATCCGGGTGGCCACCGATGTTGACCACGTCAAACGAGGCAACGACCACAGCCGTCACAACCTGAGGGCTGCGTGTTCGTTCTGCCACGACAAGAAATCATCCGCTGAAGGCGTCTCTCGCCGAGCGGAACTCAAAGCCCGAAGGAAGCGACCAGCAGAACGCCATCCTGGGCGCCGATAGATAGCGAGCCTGGTGCTCGCTCAGCCCAGGAGGCTCAACGAAATGCCAGGTCCACCCCCGAAGCGGGACGATGAGCGCGCCCGCCGTAACAAGCCGGATCAGGAGACCGCCACGGTCACCGCGATCGGTGCTGTTCGGATCCCCGAGATGGGCGATCTGAGCCACAACGGCGAGACTCACGAGCTTATCGCTGAGATGTACCAGTCCATCAAGGACTCTGCCATCACGCAGTTCTACGAGCCGACTGACTGGCAGTTCGCACGAATCACCCTGTTCGCCTTGAACGAAGAGCTGATCGCTGCCCGACACAACGGCAAGCCGATCGGCGCCATGAAGCTCACCGCAATCATCCAGATGCTCTCCGCACTGATGCTCACCGAAGGTGACCGACGACGCGCTCGGATCGAGATCGAGCGTGTCCCAATCGCTAATGGGGCCAAGGTCATTGGACTCACCGACGTGTTGAAGCAGCGACTCGCCGCAGGCGGGCACGGAGGGTAAATGGTCCCCCGGAGGGGGTTCTGAGACCTGCCGCTACCAGGTGCTCCCTCCTCCGGGGTTAGACACTCTCCCCACGAAAGGTTCCCATGCCCGACATCGGCCGCATTCTTGAACGCGACGACCTTGTTCTTCAGACTGGCCGGGACTTTCGGTGGACGTTCAAAAACGTTGACCTGCAGAAGAACCCGGTCGACTACCCGCCCGGCGACCTGTTCTTCGAGCTGTACACAGGCGGCGAGCACAACTGCATCCAGCAGGTCGAGATCCTCCAGTCCGACGACGGCGAGTACACGCTCGGCTACAACGGTGTCGCATCCGACCCGATCGAGTACTACGACGCGACCGAGACGCCCTACGACCTGACCATCGACATCCGCTCCGCGCTGGAGAACGTACCGGCCATCGGCGCCGGTAACGTCGCTGTTTCCCGCACCGGCCTAAATCCGGTGTGGAACTTGAACTTCAACCTCTCCGGTGTCAGCCGTAACGAGATCCAAGAGCTGAACGTCTACAACCTGCTGGGCTGGCTCGGAGAGCAGCTCGGCGAGGGCGACATGATCCTCTCCTACCGGGAGAACGACTCTGAGCCGATCTCGTTCGAATCCAACGCAGCCCAGATCCAGGCAGCCCTGGAAGGCATCCCCCAGCTCGGCGTCGGCAACGTCACCGTCACCGACGTGGCGGGCAGCCAAGGCGAGAGGTTCCGAATCGAGTACGTCGGCCTGCTGTCCTCTCGGGACATCGACCTGATCGAGGTCCGGGCCTACGCCCGTAACGCTGGCGACTTCTTCGGTGGCGGCACCACCGGTAACCTACTCACCCGCTTCAGCACGAAGACGATCCAGAACGGGCGCCGAGCTGTGCTCGACGGCCGGATGATGGATCTGCTGACCCGGAAGATCAACGAGTTCTTCGACCTGTTCGATGACAAGCAGACCCTCCAGCTCGAGTTCATCATCACCAGCAACACGGACTTCACGATCGTGTGCCGGTCGGTGAAGGGCTACGCCGAAGTCGACCTGCTGACGTTCGACGTGATCTTCTCCGCAGCGATGCTGACGACGTTCTTCAACAACCAGATCCTGCTCGTCGGCGCCATCACCACGGTGACCGTCGACCAGTACTGGAACCACAGCTACACGGTCGAGTTCATCAACGCGATGGGCAACCGGCCGCACCCGCTTCTGGTGGGTGACGCTTCTGGCTTGACCAGCGACATCACCGAGGTCACCGTGGTCCCGCAGATCCGCACCTCATACGTCGAGCGCGGTCAGCGAGCCACGACCTTGTGGACGTTCGACATCACCGGCAGCGAGGCTGTCCTTAAGGTCGAGAGCGAGGATGTCGATCTCATCGGCAACCGCACCGAGTGGCAGCTCGTGTTCCTCCCGGACGGTGAGCCGGCCGGTGGAGAACCGATCACCCACGGCGTTACGCGGGTCCAGCGATGATCCTCGAAGGCAGCTCCCCTGAAGGGGGCGTTGGAACCCTCGTCACGACCTCTGAGGGCGTCGGACAGGTCACTTCCGGCTTCGACGAGCATGGTTACCTCATCTCCGGTCCCGGAGGCGGCTCAGGAGGCGTCAGCGCCGAGGAGCTGGCCACTGAGCTGGAAGGACTTGCAGCTCTGCTACGAGGCAACTCCCAGTACTTCCTAGATCTCGGTGATGTCGAGGAAAACATGATCTCCCTACAAATGGGGATCTTCGAAGTCCTATCCACGATGGGACAGGACATACAAGGCAAGGCCAGCTTGGCAGACCTCACCGAGGTAGTGACCAAGACGGTCAGGCTCGACACCAACCAAACGATCACCGGCCAGAAGTACTTCACCGGGTGGATGAGCACACGAGATCTGCAGGTGCAGAACAACCCAGGCGACACCGCCCGGATCGTGCTCTTCAACTCCGATGCCGCCCAGGCTTACGAGTTCGGTGTGAACACCGGAGGCGTCTGGTCGGTCTGGAACTCCACCGACGGAGTCGGCCCATTCCGGGTCTACGCGGAAGCAGTCGACGGCGCGCTGACGCTCGGCGCCGGGACGAACTGGATGGAGCAGGATCTGGACATGGACGGCAATTCCATCACGTCTGTCGCTACCCCGGTTAATCCGAACGACGCAGCGACAAAAGCATATGTCGACGCAGCTATCGCAGCTGCGATGGCATAGGACTGACCCACCTACTGGACGGGTTGAGGCGGTTCCCTTCACAGCATCGGAACCCCTCGCAATGGCATATAGCTCAATCGGCAGAGCAGCGCACTGTTAATGCGCCGGTTGGAGGTTCGAGTCCTCCTATGCCAGCTACCCCAAGTTCCCTGCTGCCGTAGGGATTAAGTGGCCGATTAGGATCGGCCAGCTTGGGAGATGCGCGAGTAGCTCAATGGCAGAGCAACGGTCTCCAAAGCCGTCGGTTGGGGGTTCAAATCCCTCCTCGCGTGCATAGACCCAGGCTCGCCTCCACGAGGGGCTTGGGTGTTCGGGTGTGTAGCTCAGTTGGTAGAGCTTCCGACTCTTAATCGGAAAGTCGCAGGTTCGAGTCCTGCCGCACCCACAACCTTGACACCCACCGAAAGGGGTACCGATGCCCGCTCTACGTCAAAACGTCGAGGACACAAAGTCATTCATCCGAGTCCGAGTCGGCAACGAGTACGTCTACGGTGGCGCTCTGTCGCTGAACGTGAAGCAAGGCACCGACTGTTCGGAGATCGCACAGACGGTCCTCGAGATGGTGCTCGGCCGCTGGCGGCAGGGTCGCCAGTCTGAAGGCGCTACCACCGAGAGCTACCGCTACATCGACATCGGCGCCGTCGGCCCGTTCGGGACGATCCGAGTCGCTCGCTGGCAGGACATCCCCGCTGACGCGGTGGTGAAGCTGGCGTTCCATCACGGCCCTGGCGGTGGTGCCGCCTCTCACATGTGGGGCGAAGTCGACGGGATGAAGTTCGAATCCCGTGGAGGCAAGGTCGTCAACGGCGGCGGTCTCCACGTCGACAAGGCCAAGGCCATCAGCGACCCGTACGCACACGCGTGGGCCTATCTGCCTGGCCCCATCCTCGGAGCTGGCGTTGTCGATCCAGCGGACATCCTGGCCCGCGCTACAGGCATCTCCTACTCGCGAGCGCAGACGCTTCTGCCCGCTGTGGCCAACGGCCTGATCCAGAGCCAGGCCAACAACCCGAATCGCATCGCGATGTGGCTGGCTCAGGTCGGTCACGAGTCCGACGACTTCAACGCCACCGCCGAGTACGCCTCGGGAGACGCGTACGACACCCGCACCGACCTCGGCAACACCCCGGAGGTCGACGGAGACGGACGCCTCTACAAGGGCCGGTCGTGGATCCAGATCACCGGCAAGCACAACTTCGGCTTGTTCTCGTCCTGGGCTCACGGCAAGGGACTCGTCCCGACGCCCGACTACTTCGTGGTCCGCCCTCTGGAGCTGTCTGAGCTGAAGTGGGCTGGCATCGGAGCTGCCTGGTACTGGACCGTCGCACGCCCAACTATCAACGCGCGCAGCGATGCTCGCGATGTTGAAGCGGTCACGCGCCTCATCAACGGCGGCACGAACGGTCTGAGTCATCGACGCGACCGATTCAATCGTGCTCTGTCCCTCGGGGATTCGCTCCTCGCCCTCATCAACGAACAAGACGAATGGGAGGCCCTGATGGCCGACAACACCCTCTACCCCTCGCCCTCTCCGTACCGCCTGGACGACAAGGCGGTGCTGACCACGCGGGAGACGATGCGCCAGATCAACGGGATGGTTCACGCCAATCTCATTGAGCAGGCGGCTCTTCAGGGCTATGTCCCCGCTATCGCGGACGTGGCCAAGCTCGCTCGGGGCGAAGGCCCCGGCGCCACCGACAAATGGAAGGTCGGACAGGCGCAGAACATCATCCGTCTCATCCAGGCGAATCTCGCCGCTCAGACAGGAGTCACCAAGTGACCAAGATTCGCCAGTACTTCTACCTCGCATCCGGCCTCGTCGGTTCGCTCCTGCCGATCCTGACCCTGGTCAAGCTGATCAGCTCTGAACAGGCAGTCACCATCGCCAGCCTGACCGACAACCTCGGCAGCCTGCTCGGTGGCGGTGCTGCCATCACTGCCGGTGTGATCCTGTCTCGCCAGCGTGCTGACGGCACCGTCGGCGCCGAAGCGATCACCCCGCTCGAAGCGGTCATCGCCAACGCCCCGCTGGTTGTCCAGGCTGCGGCCGACGCCGCTGCTGAGCTGGAGAAGCTCAAGGTGGCTACCGCCGAGATCGTCGGCACCGTCCCGGTTTACGGCAAGGAAGCAGCCGACTTCATCAATTCCCTACCCAAGTTCTGACAGAGAGGAGGCGGGGTTATGCACACAGTAGAGCTTGCCCCGTCTCCCCCTCACATCAGCGGCCCGACGTGGCAGCACACGATCGAGGGCGAGTGGCACCTACCTGAGAAGACCCTCGGGTGGGGCGTCCTCGAATGGATGTCGGAGTTCGTCAACACCCCTGGTGGACACGATGATCCGGCTCGCCTTCGATTCCTGATCGAGATGTCCGAGATGGGCATCGAAGTCAACGAGAACATGTTCATCCCCACCAACGAGCAGATCCGTCTGATCCTCTGGTGGTACGCGGTAGACGAAGAGGGCAAGTACTTCTATCGCGAGGGCACGATTCGCCGGCTGAAGGGCTGGGGAAAAGACCCGTTCGCCGCAGCTATGGCACTCGCCGAACTCTGTGGCCCAGTAGCGTTTTCACACTTCGACTGGGAAGGTAACCCGGTCGGTCGAACCCGCCACTCAGCGTGGATCACGGTCGCGGCGGTCTCCCAGGATCAGACCAAGAACACCTTCACCCTCTTCCCGGTGATGATCTCCAAGCGCCTAAAGGCCGAGTACGGCCTGGACGTGAACCGGTTCATCATCTACTCCGCAGCCGGTGGCCGCATCGAAGCTGCGACCTCGAGCCCCGCGTCGATGGAGGGTAACCGCCCGACGTTCGTCATCCAGAACGAAACGCAGTGGTGGGGCTCCGGGCCTGACGGCAAGGTCAACGAAGGCCACTCGATGGCCTCGGTGATCGAGGGCAACATGACCAAGGTCGACGGCGCCCGCACGCTGTCCATCTGCAACGCCCACATCCCCGGCACAGAGTCTGTAGCCGAGAAGGCGTACGTCGAGCACCTGGACGTGATGGCGGGCAAGAGCGTGGACGTGGGCTCCATGTACGACGCTCTGGAGGCACCGGCCGACACCCCGATCTCAGAGATCCCCTCCGAGCTCGAAGATCCCATCGGCTTCGCCGAGGGCATCGCGAAGCTCCGCGAAGGTCTGATCATCGCCCGTGGTGATTCCACCTGGCTGCCGATCGAAGACATCATCAAGTCGGTCCTCTCGACGAAGAACGTCATCACCGAGTCCCGGCGCAAGTTCCTCAACCAGGTCAACGCATCTGAGGATTCGTGGCTGTCCCCGCAGGAATGGGATCGCTGCTTCGCCGATCCGGTGAAGTACTTCGCCGCTACCTACAACGAGTTCGTCCCGCTCGACCGTGGTCAGAAGATCGCGCTCGGGTTCGACGGTTCGAAGTCCAACGACTGGACAGCCCTGGTGGGCTGCCGGATCTCCGACGGGTTCCTATTCGTCATCAAGATCTGGGATCCGAAGAAGTTCGGCGGACAGGTTCCTCGCGAAGAGGTAGACGCCACAGTGCATTCCACGTTCAAGCGATACGACGTGGTCGCCTTCCGGGCCGACCTCAAGGAGTTCGAGAGCTACGTGGACGCGTGGGGACGGACCTACAAAAAGAAGATCAAGGTCAACGCCTCCCCGGCGAACCCCATCGCATTCGACATGCGTGGCCAGCAGAAGAAGTTCGCCTTCGACTGTGAACGGTTGCAGGACGCGGTCTTTGAGCGCGAGGTCTGGCACGACAACGACCCGGTGCTGAAGCAACACGTCACGAACGCCATGCGCCACCCCACCCAATACGACGCGATTTCGATTCGCAAGGTCACCAAGGACTCCAGCAAGAAGATCGACGCTGCGGTCTGCGCGGTCCTCGCTTTCGGAGCCCGACAGGAGTATTTGATGTCCAAAAAGGCCCGTAGCGGCCGAGTGACGGTTGTGAAGTGACAGCCCCACTCCCAGGCCAGGAAGAGATCGCTGACCCAGTCGCAGAACGCGATTCGATGATCTCAGCCTTTGAAGATTCCCTGCGTGACCTGACCAGCAACACCTCCTACTACGAAGCAGAGCGCCGGCCAGAGGCCATCGGCGTGACGGTTCCGATCCAGATGCAGAAGCTCCTGGCTCACGTCGGTTACCCCCGGCTCTACGTCGACTCGATCGCTGAGCGACAGGTGCTCGAGGGATTCCGGCTCGGAGACCAGGACGAAGCCGATCAGGATCTGTGGCAGTGGTGGCAGGCCAACGACCTCGACATCGAGGCGCCTCTCGGTTACACCGACGCGTATATCCACGGCCGGTCCTACATCACGCTGTCGATGCCTGACCCGACGCTGGATCCGTTCCGAGATCCCGCTATCCCGATCATCCGGGTCGAACCGCCTACGCGAATGTACGCGGAGATCGATCCACGGATCAACAAGGTCTCCAAGGCAATCCGAGTCGCCTACAACACCAAGGGCGACACGATCCAGGCAGCCACGCTGTACACGCTGAACGAGACGATCGGCTGGTTCAAGGACGAGAACGGCGAATGGGCTGACTGGTTCAACGTCCCGCACGGCCTGATGGCTGTGCCGGTCGTACCGCTGCCGAACCGAACCCGGCTCTCGGATCTTTACGGCACCAGCGAGATCACCCCCGAGCTCCGCTCCATGACCGACGCGGCGTCACGAATCATGATGCTCATGCAGGCAACTGCAGAGCTGATGGGAGTGCCACAGCGACTGATCTTCGGCATCAAGCCCGAAGAGATCGGCGTCGATCAGGAGACTGGCGAGACGCTCTTCGACGCGTACATGGCACGCATCCTCGCGTTCGAAGATGCCGAGGGCAAGATCCAGCAGTTCTCTGCAGCCGAGCTGGCCAACTTCACCAACGCGTTGGATCAGATCGCTAAGCAGGTCGCTGCGTTCACAGGACTGCCTCCCCAGTACCTTTCCACCGCTGCGGACAATCCGGCCTCTGCTGAGGCAATCAGGGCCGCTGAGAGCCGTCTGGTGAAGAAGGTCGAACGCAAGAACCAGATCTTCGGTGGCGCATGGGAAGAGGCTTTCCGAATCGCCTACCGCATGGCGAAGGGCGGCGACGTTCCACCCGACATGCTCCGCATGGAGACGATATGGCGAGAGCCCTCGACTCCGACGTGGGCCGCACAGGCAGACGCAGCCACCAAGCTCTACGCGGGTGGTGTCGGAGTGATCCCGCGTGAGCGGGCTCGAGTCGACATGGGTTACTCGATCCAAGAGCGCACCGAGATGCGTCGATGGGACGAGGAAGAGGCTGCACTGGGCCTCGGTCTCATGGGCACGATGGTCGACCCTGACCCGACGGTGCCAGGTTCTCCTGACCCGACAGCCCCGGCGAAGCCGATCGACCCGAACAAGTCAGCAGGTGATGCAGCCTGACGCCCGAGCAGTATGCGGCGGCTCAGGCCGCTATCACTGCGGGGCTTGCGTCCTACGTCAAGAAGTTTGGCTCGCTCTTCACAGGCCCGGTCCTAGCAACTAGAGACTGGCTGCAGCTTCTGCAGGTGCTATTCCCAGAGGTCCAGCGGCGGTATGAGCAATCTGCCGCCCTGGGCCGGGACTTCTACGACTCACAGCGCGGACTGAACCACCCTGATGTCGCCAGGAACGAGAGGTTCCTGAGCGAGCTGAAGTACGAGTGGTTCGTCAAGAACATGCAGCCCGCACGAAAGGGTATGTCGCAGGCCGACTCTCCCAACATTGCGGTGACTCGCCTGGCCATGACGGCAGTTCGTGAAGTGGAGATGGCAGGGCGTCGACAGATCATCGGCGCCGTCAAGAACGACCCGGCTCCCCAGGTTGTACAGGGATGGGCTCGGGTAGCGACCGGACGCGAAACATGCGCCTGGTGCTTGATGCTCATCTCGCGGGGAGCTGAGTTCCCCGGCAAGGACACGCAGTGGTACCTGTCCGCATCTAACGCAGGTTCCAAGCTCGACAACGAGACACTCATCGACCTCTTCAACGAGGCAGGTGGGGATCTCATGAAGTTCCGCGAAGAGACCAAAGAGGACATCGAAGAGTGGCACGTCGGTTGCGACTGCCTGGTGGTCCCGGTCTTTGACATCGCGAACTGGCCTGGCAGGGACAGTGCTCAACGAGCACAGGAACTGTGGATTGAGGCCGGTAAGGAAGCAAGCCAACGCATCTCAGATGGAACGGCCCGCTCCAGCAGCACCCACACGGAGACGCTCAACGCGCTCCGACGCCGCCTCTCCCGAGGCGAAATCAGTATGACCAACTACGCCCTGGCGGCGTAGCAACGCCCAGGAGGCATCAATGACCGAAATCGTCACCCCCGCAGTCACTCCCGTTGTCGACCCGGCTCCCGTGGTTGATCCACTGAAGCCAGCCGAGAAGGTCTACGACCAGGCTTACGTCACCGGGCTCCGTGATGAAGCTGCGGCTGCACGAGTTTCGAAGAACGAAGCAGTCGCTTCTGCCGTGGCGGCTGCCAAGGCCGAGCATGAAGCTGCTCTTGCGGCCAAGGACGTGGCCTACACCGAACTGCAGAACGAGCTGGGCGCAGCCTGGGTCGAGCTGGAGAAGCTGTACGTCTCGATCGACGCTGAGATTCCGAGCACGAAGGTCCGTGCGTTCACGGCCATCCTGCAGGGCAACGACCACGATTCGATCTTCGCATCGGCCAAGTCGACCTACGAGCTGTTCGACGGGTTCGACACCCCTGCACCGAAGAGTCCCGCGTACGACCCTTCGCAGTCCACCGGAGGGAAGCCCACTCTGGCTCTCAACGGTGACCCGATCATGCAGGCGCTCATCAAGGCAGTTTCCTAAACCCCTTCCTACCCAAGGAGATTCACATGGCGAACTTCGCCGTTAACAACACCAAGATCGCACAGACCGGCGACACCATGTTCGCGGGTTACCTGGAGCCGGAACAGGCCCAGGACTACTTCGCCGAGGCCGAGAAGACCTCGATCGTTCAGAAGGTCGCCACCAAGATCCCCATGGGCGCGACCGGCGTGAAGATCCCCCACTGGACCGGCGACGTGTCGGCCGCGTGGATCGGTGAGGGCGACATGAAGCCCATCACCAAGGGCGACATGAGCTCGCAGAGCGTTGCGCCTCACAAGATCGCGACCATCTTCGTCGCGTCCGCTGAGACCGTGCGTGCGAACCCCGCCAACTACCTCGGCACCATGCGGACCAAGGTGGCCACCGCTATCGCGATGGCGTTCGACAACGCCGCGCTGTGGGGCACTGACAGCCCGTTCGGTGCGTACATCGGCCAGACCACGAAGTCGGTCTCCATCGCTGATCCGGGTGGCGCTGGCAACAGCACGCTGACCGCCTACGACGCCCTCGGCGTCAACGGCCTGAATCTGCTGCTTGCCGATGGCAAGAAGTGGAACAGCACCCTGCTGGATGATCTGGCTGAGCCGATCCTCAACGGCGCCAAGGACGCCAGCGGTCGCCCGCTGTTCGTCGAGAGCACCTACGAGGGCCTCAACTCCCCGTACCGCGAGGGACGCATCCTGAGCCGGCCGACCGTTCTGAGCGACCACGTTCACAACGGCACCACGGTCGGCTTCATGGGCGACTTCTCCCAGGTGCTGTGGGGCCAGGTCGGTGGTCTTTCCTTCGACGTTTCCGATCAGGCGACCCTGAACCTCGGCACGTTCGCCAGCCCCAACTTCGTGTCGCTCTGGCAGCACAACTTGGTGGCGGTTCGTGTGGAGGCCGAGTACGGCCTGCTCGTGAACGACAAGGACGCGTTCGTCAAGCTGACCAACGTCGTCACTGCCTGATTCAACCTTGACACCCACCGGTTTGGGGTGCTCAGTGGACGCGCTTTCGCGTGGTCTCTGGGCGCCCCTCTCCGGGTGTCTTGCGAAAGGACACCATGCAGATCCGATCCACCCTCAACGGTGGCACAGCCGAAGTGAGCGATGAGTTCGCCGAGAAGCTGATCGAAACCGGCCAGTGGGTATCAGGCGATACCCCGATCAAGCCGAAGCGCATCCGGCGCACCCAAGCGCAGATCGCGGCCGACAACGCCGCTGAAGCTGCAGCCAAGAACCAGGAGTAGCAATGGCATTCGCAACCTCCGCAGACGTAGTCGTGCTCTGGGCCAAGGAGCCCGAGCCCGAGGTGCTGGCGCTCATCGAGCGTCGTCTGAAGCAGGTCGAGCGAATGATCCTGCGCCGTATCCCAGACCTCGAGCTTCGAGTCCTAGCGTCAGAGTCGTTCCGTGAAGACCTGATCGACATCGAAGCCGATGCCGTTCTGCGCCTCGTACGTAACCCTGAGGGCTATCAGAGTGAGACCGATGGGTCTTACACCTACCAGCTCTCTGCAGACCTCACAGCGGGGACGCTGGAGGTGCGTGACAGCGAGTGGGAGATCCTCGGGGTCAACTCGATCAAGCGTATGTCGGTGATCGTCCCGAACATCGTGATGCCGACGTGACCGCGCCCGACGGTGCGGAGCATCAGGAAGCAGATCCGTACCCTCTGGACTTCGCCCTGGCGGTGAAGCCCGGTGAGGTCACGACTGCTCTCTGTGAGCACGAAGAGGATCCCGCAGCTTGCGGCTGCGTCCACGACTGGCGCATCTTCTGGGGCAACGTCGAGAAGCGTTCGACCCGTCCTCGGACGGCTGTCCTATGAGCCTCCTCGATACAGGCGCCCGGTATCAGCCGGTGCTCGTCTACCCCGAAGTCATGGTCATCGACGAGGACGGCAACAAGTTCACCCAGCCTTCCGAGACTCCGCTCCCCGGACCAACGATCGCCCGGTTCCAGATCGCCAACCAGTCAGGTACCAGCGCCAGGCGCGCTGAGCAGGACAACGAGGGGTTCTCGACCGAGAAGGTCTATCGGATGCGGTTCCCGCGTTCGTTCACCAAGACGCACGGGATCCTCGGGGCTCAGACTCAGATCGAGTGGAAGGGCACGCGCTGGGCGCTCTTCGGAGACGCCAGCGAGTACGACTCGTCTGAAGCTCTGGCCCGAGTCGACTACACCATCAAGCGGTTCTAGTGGCGTGGGTCTCGCCGAAGATCAACGGGATCGTCGCGAGGCACAAGGACACCCAGAAAGCAGTACGTCGAGTCAACAGAGATGTGGCCGGCCGAGCTAGAGCCAACCTCGCAGCTCAGAACACGACGAGGCGTATCAGCAAGATCGGACACTTCGAGGCTGACATCGCGACCTTCGAGCACGACGTGGACTGCTTCACGATCCTGATCGCCCCCAACGCGATGGCGTTGGAGTTCGGCCACTCCCCTTCTGGGTTCTTCGCTGGCACAGACACGAAACCCCCTGCCCCCACGTACATCCTGACGAAAGCCGCCTACGGCGGTCACACCATGTAGGAGGTTCCATGATTCGCCCTCAGAAGATCGTGGTGCCGCTCCTACAGGCGGCTCTGCCGAATGTCGCTATCACGACCTGGGTTCCAGACATCGACTACCGCGACTTCCCCATGATCAACGTCCGACGCATCGGAGGGATCAGGAATCCCGACGCGCCAAGGATCCACACACTGCCGGTCATCGAGATGTCGGCTTACACGAACACAGGCGGCCTCATCGCCGCCGAGAATCTCTACGAGGAAGCACTAGACGCGCTCTTCGACGCACGCGATAACCAAACCGTAACGGCTGCAGGCTATATCCAGTCGCTCTACGAAACGATGGGCGCCACTCAGTTCAGCTCGCTCTACCAGGACTCCTGGCGGGTCCAGGGACTGATCCGGCTCGGCTTGCGCCTTCCCCGATCCACCTAATCCCTGAAGGGAATCACATGTCCGAAAATGATGATGCAGTGTTGACCGCTGCGGTCGGCTACGTCTACACCAACGCCGTCGGCTCCGCTGCACCTTCCGCTGCTCTACTCAAGACGATCAACCTGCGTGACCCCTCGACTTGGACCGGGTTCACCGGCTGGACGAGCGTCGGCCACACCAGCCGAGGCACGTTGCCCGAGTTCGGCTTTGAGGGAGACGGCTCCGAGATCAAGGGCTCCTGGCAGAAGAAGAAGCTGCGGGAGATCTCCACCGAGGATCCGATCGACTACGTCACCGTGGTCCTCCACCAGTTCGATGAGAAGTCGCTCGAGCTGTACTACGGCCCGAACGACTCCGATGTCGAAGGTGAGTTCGGCGTGAAGATCGGCCAGCTCAACGAGAAGTCGGTGTTCGTCGTGATCGAAGACGGCGACCTGCGACTGGGCCATCACGCTCTGAAGTCCAGCGTCAAGCGGGACGAAGCCATCGAGCTTCCGATCGATGACCTGGCTGCGCTGCCGGTGCGGTTCACCTACCTCGACTACGAGGACGAGACCTCGCTGTTCAAGTGGATCAACGAAGACCTGTTCAACGTCGATCTGACTCCGTAAGACCACGGAGGGGGAGGTTTCCTTGGCGGGCCTGCCTCCCCCTCTTTGCCCGCCTCACATTCATTGCCCGCCGCCTACGAAAGGTTCGCCATGTCCAACACGTTCACTCTTGACGCCCTGCACACCGAGACCAAGCGCCGCTACGAGCCGGTGAAGATCGTGCTCTCCGACGAGAGCACCGTCGAACTGAAGCCGTTGATTCGCTTGGGATCCAAGGCCCGCGCATCGGTCATCGCCACCATCCGGGAGATCACCAAGATCGAAGCCCGTGACGATCTCGATGACGACGAGGAAGACGAACTGGCTGACGAGATCGCCGAGCGCGTCTGCGAAGCCGTCACCAAGATCATCCGGTCGGTCGCATCGTCTCCCCGGAAGCTGCTCGCGCAGCTCGACGCCGAAGAGGATGTCCGCATCCGCTCTGAGCTCTACACCGGTGTGCTCCGTCGTTGGACGGGCGATACCCAGGTGGGGGAAGCCGAGTCCTCGCCGAGCTGATCGATGAGCACGGCGGGGCGATCCTCTCGGATCTCCTGCACTACTACGGAGTTGACCTCCGAGATCTGTTCAACGATGAGGATCCGCTTTCGCCGCGATACGCCCTGGCCCTGATCATCAACCTCCCGAAGCAAGGTGCGTTCTACGCATCTCGCCGGGGTGGACCTGATTTCCGGGGCTGGGACGAAGATCGTTACGCCCTAGCCGATCTCGTTGACGAGATGCAGAAGAGCAATCACTACTTCCTCCTAGCCAACCGCGACCCGAGCAAGCCGAAGCCGAAGGCGCCAAAGCCTTACTACCGGCCAGATTTCGCGAAGGCGAAGGTCGTTCACAAGCCGGGCTCGTTCGCCGCGATGGTTGTCGCTGCGAAGGCAGCCAAACGAAAGAGGGAAGAGGCAGAGGCCAATGGCCAAGGGAGCACGTAAGCCAGGGATGTCCACCGGAACCGAGGTCGCACGGATCTCGGTGAAGGTGTCCCCTGACACCCGGCAGTTTCGCCGGGATCTCAAGAGCGATCTTGAGGAGATCGAACGCAGCGTCAGCGGCGACGTAGAGGTCAAGGTCCACCTAGGCGCAGGCCAGGCGATGGCCGACTTCCGTCGACTGCTGGCGCAGATGCGCCGAGAGGGCGCCAAGGGTGTTCGGATCAACGCCGAGCTGAGCGTTGACGACGACACCGATAACCGAAAGTCCAATGGCGCAGGGGCTTCGGAGAAGAACATCTTCTCCCGGATCTCAGACAAGCTGGAGAAGCTGACCCCGTCGTTCGGGTCCGGGATCAACGCCACAGCAGGGCTCACTGCGATCGTCGGCATCCTGGCTGTCGCAGCTCCGCTCATGGGCCTGCTGACCGCAGGCATCCTCGCTCTCCCAGGTCTGATCTCAGCAGTCGTCACACCGGTAGGTGCGATCGCGCTGGGCTTGGACGGGATCAAGAAGGCAGCGACTGACGCTGGCCTGATCGGTGAGGGCGGCGACGGCAAGACGACGCTGGGCGAGAATCTCAAGGAGATTCAGAAGAGCGTGTCCGACGTGTTCGAGAAGGGGCTCAAGCCGTCCTTCGAGAATATCAAGAACGCCATCCCCCAGATCCTTGGACCGATGGACGGTGTGGCCCAAGGGCTCTCCGACATGTTCAAGGGATTCACTGACGCGGTCGTAGACCCCGACAGCATCGCTGGCATCCAGCAGACCATCAAGAACATCGGCGACTCGATGACGATCGCCGCCCCCGGCGTGCGTGACTTCACCGAGGGCATGATCGATCTGGCTACCGCGTTCTCTGAGAAGATGCCCGCAGTAGCTCAGTGGTTCAACGGGGCTGGGCAGTCGTTCACCAACTGGGTCGACAAGATCTCCACCGACGGTTCTCTGTCGTCGTCGTTCGATGCGCTCGGCCGGTCGCTCAAGGCGATCGCTGAAGCTGTCGGCGACATGGCGGGTAAGTCGATCGAGTTCCTGAAGAACCCCGAGAACGTCGAGAAGGTAGTCGGCGCATTCGAGAAGCTCGCAGGCATCTTCGTCAAGGTGGTCGAGTTCTCCGACGCGCTGTACAAAGCCGACAAGGCGTTCCGTGACTTCTGGACCGGAGGCGATCAGCCCGTACAGGCAACCTCCGAAGAGCGGATCAAGGGACTGAACGACATGTTCCCCGAGATCGCATCGGGAGCTCAGGGCGCAGCCGACGCTATCGGTCAGGTGGCAACCGCCGTAGAGAACGTGCCATCGCCTACAGGCAGCCCGCTGGGAGATCTTCTCGGTGGCGCCCAGGCAGGCGCCCCGGCTGATGCCGCAGGCGCTCAGATCGCCGTTCCTGAGATCGACACTGCTGCTGCAGAGGCCAAGGTCACTGAGTACCAGTCGTTCGTTGACAGCGTCTCCCAGAACGTCCGAGGGTCGCTGGAGCAGGCCACCTCAGGTCAGAGCCTCCCGGCTCCTGACTTCTCCGCGTTCAAGGCAGCGTGGGAAGAGCTTCCTGAGATGGTCACCACGGCCGGCCAAACGATGGTCAACGAGTCCGCGAAGATCCCGCAGGGGATCGCGAACGGCCTCTCGGGGATGGATGGTATCGGCACCGCCGCAGGCACCGCTCTGATGACCGGCATCCTGAACGGGCTGCAGGCTGGCGAAGCTGGCGTGATCTCGTATGCCTCTGGCATCGCTGATCGGATCGCAGCTGTGAAGGGTCCGCTCCCGTACGACCGCGTCGTCCTGAAGCCTGCCGGTGAAGCTCTCATGCAGGGTCTCGGCAAGGGTATGGAGGAAGGATTCGCTCCCGTCCTCGACCAGGCCAAGGGCCTCGCTGGTCAGATCGCTGAAGCGTTCAGCAACGGTGGTGACCCCACCTCCCTGCTCAACGGGCTGGACAAGGGCGAGATCGATCGCATGGAAAAGGTTCTGGCGCTTGAAGAGAAGCGTCTGGCGAACCAGGCTAAGGCGCTCGACTACCAGGCGAAGGCCACCGGTAACGACGCGCTGAAGGCGCGTGCTGACGAGCTGCGGTTGCAGAAGGATCAGATCGGGTTGCAGCAGGACATGCTGGGACTTACGCAGGACTACGCAGACGAGTACGGCTCCATCTCCGGTGGAGACGATCCTCTCGTCAAGGCAGCCTCCGGTCTGATGAGCGCACCTGTCGACTTCGCGAAGGCGACTGCAGGACAGTTCATGTCGGACCTCGGGATCTCCGGTGACGGACTGATCTCGAAGGGCATCACCGAAGGCATCCAGTACCTGTTCCAGATCGGCTCTGTAGACGAGGCGCTGTCCATCAAGGACCGCGAGGACTCGAAGCGCACCCGCGCTTCCGCTGGCCGCTAACTTGACACCCACCAGGAGGTAACACTTGATCACCGACACAGTCATCGAACTCGAGGGCGTGAACGGTGAGATCTTCAATCTGACGACCGGCGACCGGGGCGTGTTCCTGGCCGAAGACGTGGAGGGTGCTTTCTATGACCCTCCCGTCAAGGTCGTCTATGAAGAGCCGGGTAACTACCCCGGCGCTCGCTACCTGAACCACCGCATCCTCAAGCGGGACATCATCTTTGGCGTACAGATCCTGAACGACGCAAAGTCCGGCTCTCGCTCCTGGCTCAGCCGGGACTCGCAGTGGCGCAAGGAATGGGCGTTCCACCGGGACTGCAAGCTGTACGTCACCACCCCGGACTCCGGTACTCGCTACCTGAAGATCCGGCTGTTCGAATCCCCGACTCTGCTGATGAAGACAGATCCTCGGGGCAACACGATCAACGAGACGTTGATGTCGTGCATCTCCTACGACCCGTTCTGGTACGAGGACGACCGAGTGTTCTCGGTCAAGACGAAGACGGACACCCGGTTCAAGCCGAATCCGGTTGACGTTCCTGGCTACTGGCCGTGGGAGAAGCTGCCGAAAGAGACGCTGCAGATCCGAGTGGGTCGCGGCGCCGGGGGGCTCAACCCCACCGACCAGTACATCGCACCGAAGTGGACCGTCCCCGGTTCCACCGAAGGCATCCCAGATCTTCCCTGGCCGTTCCCTCCGGGTATCGATATCCCCTGGGAGAAGGCACCGTTCACGCAGTTCGTCATCCCGGACTACTCGTTCGAGGATGAGGAGTTCGCGAACCGGCGGCTCAAGCTGCCGGGTCTGATCTACGGCGAGAACTGCGTCATCGACACCGACCGCCGCGTGGAGCAGATCTCTTCGGAGTCTGGCTCCCAGGTGTGGGCTCGTATGAACGGCGTCCGCTTCCGCAACATGATCCCCCCGTACACCGAGGAGAAGACGTTCGAGATCACAGCCTCCGGTTGTGCTCCCGGACAGATCATCTCGCTGATGCTGCCACGACCGTGGTCGCGCTGCTGGGGCCTCGAATGAGCGGGCTGACTACCTCGCAGCAGTCCCGAGATCTCTGGAACCTGATCCAACAGCGCCACGCGAAGCGAGAGCTGCTGCGTCTCAAGCCGCCTACGTGCGAGCTGTTCGACGGAGACTACCGCCTCCGTGGCGAGGTCGCTGGCGAGCTGATGCTGGAGTTCGAGTTCATCGAGAACGAGACCGGCGTAGCGACTCTGCATCTCCCCCTGGATCACTACCTGGCCAAGTGGGTGATGAACCACCGTGGTCGTGCCAAGCGCAACGTCCACGTCGTCATCGAGAAGCAGGGCGCCCGCTGGTCGGGCTGCATGGACCACTACCGCGTGGTCAAGGAGAAGGGTGGAGTTTGCTACCTGGAGGTCGTGTTCATGCACGACTTCGAGCAGACCAAGCACATCCGCGTCTGGTGCAATCCGTTCCTACGCCCTGAGCTGCAGTTTCCCAAGATCTGGATCATTTTTGGGCCGGCAAAATGGTGCCTGCTGGTCACGCTTTTTGTGAACCTACTGCGCCTAGAAACTTCGCTGTGGACTCTCCCAGACGACCCTACGGACCTCACGGAGTGGATGGGCCCAAGCTTCAACCCGAGCACCTGGCGCAACATCGTGAAGCCGTTCCCGTTCCTGCTGGACAACTCGCCGGTGGCGATGGTCTTCAGCCGGTTCGGCACGTTCTACGACACGGCCAAGCGCCTGCTCGAAGAGCACCAGCTCACGCTGACCTGCCGTCGCTACCTGAAGGATCGCGACCCGCACCCGTTCGAAGATCTCAAGGGCGAGTGGAACATCCCGCTCTTCGAGAACATCTCGGCCAAGATCCCCCTGCGGAATGGCTGCCTGGTGTGGGACATCGAAGACAACTCAGGCTGGGGAACCGAGACCGCCTTCGGCGGCTCGTGGCTGACCGGATTCGTCCGTGCTCTGGCCGTCCTCACGGCCGACGGACAGGTCGAAGGTATGGAGGTGTTCACCGGGGACTACACGTTCCCAGGCGAGTACTACACCCCGAATTACCTTGGCACCAGCCCGAAGGCACCGTGGGTCGTGTTCGAAGAGGGTCCGCTCACTGGGATCACGGCGTCGGAGTTCTCGTACTACGAGGCGACTGACACGTCATTTTTAGCAGGAGGGGCGAGCGCCCCTGGGATTAACGAGGGCATCAGTGCTCTGGTGAACATCGGAGGCGATGTTCTCACGTCATACATCAACTCCGCGTTGGCATCTGTCGCCATCGTCGGTGGGGCAATCGACCTCCCGCCTCTCGGCGGGTTGATGGATGCGGTGCTGAACCCGATCTACTCCGACGTGTTCGGAGCGTTCATGGAGATCCCCACTCTCCGTGCAAGTTCGATCTCACTACCGATCGCAGGGCTCGAGGACATCCAGACCAGTCTGGGCGACTTCCACTACTACGAGGGCATGGCCGAGGGAACGCTCAAGGCGTTCACCCTGTCGGCGTTCGCAGCCGTGGCTGCCGAGATCCATCGAACCCGGACCCGGACGGCTCACACCATCCAGGTGTCGGACGCGAGTCCGTATCTGTTCGGAGAGAAGGGATATGGGCACTGCTGGATCGGCCACCGCGTCGGTACGTCAGTGCTCGGATACCCGATCGAGCACCAGCTCTTCGTTGAGCGCATCAAGAAGTTGAAGTACCGCATCGACAAAGACGGCCCTACGGGCTGGCAGGTCGAAATCGGATACCGCGAAGAGCGTAGCCCCGCGCTGCACATCCTTGAGCAGATCAAGATGTTCAACGGAGCTATGGGCACAGCGGGAATCCTCTAACCCGAAAGGCTCGCCGCATGAACGATGTTCGCATCACTCCGACCCAAGTCCTCTTAGGTGGAATAGATCTCGCTGCTCTGTCCTACATCGCCAAGGATGGCGTCCACGTCGTCCATCGTGGCGAAGACGACATCAACAGTCTGATCGTTGAGTTCTACGTCGGAGAGATCCAGCTTGAAGGGGATGCCCTGTGAGCATCCCATCTCAAGAGACCCACGACCCGGAAGACCCACGGCAGCATGTGATCTGGGCGCTCCGCAACCTACCGATGGTTGCGGGCGTCGGAGCGATCACGCACCCCGGTTACCTGGCCGACTGGTCTGAGCATCTGTGGAAGTGCGGCTTCAGCCATCGGGACTACTTGGCGGCGCTGGCTGATGAGGACGGAAACATCCACATCAGTCAGCTCCCCGAGCAGGTCATCAAGTTCCAGCCTGCCTTCCGTGGGCAGCGACACGACATGAACAACGCAGCTCGGTGGGTTGGCTCCGACGAAGAAGCCCCTCCCCCAGTGCGTATCCCCAACATCAAGCAGATGACTGATCAGGAGAGGCAAGCCATGCTCCAGCAGTTCCGAGAGTCCGGTGACATCCCCAGCGGATTGGCCGGCCCACCGCTCGCCGAGGTCTTCGACGAGTGAGTCTCTTCAACCCCGACAACAACTGGGAGGTCGCGCTCCTCGCGTTCATCGCGCTGTGCGGCCTCCTGACCGTCGTCCTCCCAGTCTGGTTCAAGGTCAAGAAGATTGACTCCCAGGTGTCCAATTCCCACGACGAGAACCTCCGTGACGAGATCACCCGAGGGTTCCGCGAGATCCAGTCCGAGCTTCGGATCATCCACGAAAACATGAACCTCGAGCGCCGTGAGCGCATCGAAGGCGACAGCGTCCGCGTCACAGGTTCGATCACCGTCACCCCCGAGTAGGAGCACAGATGGAATACCCAGGCGCTTCTGTCGAAGCGATCGACGCCAGGGGTGCCTTCGAGATCGGTGGAGGCACACTGGCCTTCGGCCAGGACTACAACGAGACGATCATCCGATCGATGTTCACCCCGAAGGTTCCCACACCGGGAAATGCCCTCGGGCTCTTGGCAGCTCAGCTTCGAGCGATGCCGCTAGAGGCCCTGCAGTTCTTCAAGGATCTGATCCCCAACGCGATCGAGGGTGCGTTCAACACCATCACCGGAGCGGTCAACGCGATCCTCGGTGCCATCCGCAACATCCCCGTCTTCCTCCAGGTCGACAAGTGGGATGACTGGCTGATCGGTACGTGGAACACGTTGGAGCGCATGGTCAAACAGATCATCGACATCTTCACCGGCCTGATCATCACCCCGATCAACGACGCCATCCAGGGCGTCAAGGACTGGTTCGGGAGCTTCGTCGCTAACGCCCAGGCTACCGCCGTCAAGGCGCAGAGCACGATCAACAACATCCTGAAGGGATGGCGGGAAGATAAGACCGCCACTGGCTCGGTGGAGGATCTCGAGGTCGTCTTCGGCGAAGCGCGTCAGGTTAAGTACGGCCTGATCACCCTGGCCGATCTGGCGAACGCCCCGACGAACGTCCCGCTCTGGGTGAGCCCGAACCCGTTCGAGGAGGTGGCATTCCCCCGCTCGCAGCTTGAGTCGGTGATCGCCTACTCAGGCGGTGCTGCTAACCCGCAGATGGCCACCACGTCGACTACGTGGAACGTCACGACCCGCAACCAGTACAACAGCCACCTGCACGCACTGACGGCCTCCTACGAGCGTCCTCGGTTCAGCATCGCCCCCGGCGTGCTGGCTCTGTCCGCGATTCGTATGACCTCCAACCGGATCGTCAACTCCGCACGGTTCATCGCTGGCGGCGACACTCCGCCGACGAGTGTGTGGGCAGCGATCTACGAGATCGATCGAGCTACCGGCAACATGACCCGGCTCTACGACTTCGGCAACATCCGCAGCGAGATCCCGACGGGTCCGCTGCTGTATGAGGTCGGGCTGGAGTTCGACACGGCTGAGATCATCGCGACCGAGGGATCCATTCTGGCGCTCGGCATTCTCCCCCTCGGTGGATCGTTCACCGTAGCGGGCGTCTCCCGCTCTCAGATCGTCCCGTCGGTAGTCATCTACCCCCAGGCAGCCACTGAGCTGCTGACGGGGCAGACAGCCATGCCCAGCACGATCCTGCAGTCGGCGCTGACCCACGATGCTTCGTTCCGCATGTGGGGTTCGATCGGACAGGTTGTCCCCGAGACGATCACACCGATCTCTGTCCTGTCGTCGTTCGACGCGTACAGCGACACGGCCAACTGGGTGTCCCCGGCGTACTCATACCGAGGCAACGCCAACTTCCGTATCACCGGAGGCGATCTCGTCTGTGACGGCAACGCTCAGTTGTTCGCCCACGACTACTGGAAGCACGCGTTCGCGATCCAGGCGATGGCAACGAACGACATGTACTCCGAGGCAATTATCGGAGGCGCCTGGTCTAACCAGCAGTTCGGTCAGGCGATCAACCTGTTCGTCCGCATGAGCCAGGACGGCCTGAACGGATGTGCGGCTCGTGTCGCTCAGATCGGCAACAACAACCAGAGCGCGTTCGTCACGATCAGCTCGATGACGGCGGGGGTCTCCACTGAGCAGACCATCTCCACCGAGATCTTCGATGCTCTGCCGACCGACCAGTACCGGCTTGAGGCCGTAGGTAACACCTACACGGTCTACCGGAACGGTGAACCCCTCACTGACGCAGTGTGGGTCGACAGCACGAACATCGTGAGCGTCGGCGCGGCCTGGCGCCGCATCGGATTCGGCCACACCGCTGCGAGTTGGAACAACGGCGTCTACCGCTCAGCGGCTATCGACATCTGGCGCGGAGGCGACATCGTCATCGTGGACGATCCTCTTCCCGAGGAGCCTGAAGAGCCTATCGACCCGTAAGAACTCCCCCCTTGCTGAGAATCACTCAGCTTGGGGGGATTTTTGCGTTGAGGCGATCTCCCAGCTTCGTGGGATGGGCGTGGAGATTACCGTCGATGATTCCCATCCGAAGTCCAAACCCGATGCGCTGCAACATCTCACGCCTGGCCCCTGCGTCGCCTGCAGCCTCCCAGGCTTCCCGGTATGTCTGTCCGGTAGGTCGATCTGCGTATCCACCCTCCCGCACAGGTGAGGTCTCCAGCTCTGCGATCTTCGCGTCGAGAGCTGCTAGCTGGCGCTGCAAGCGCTCAGCCGCCGTCTTCGAGGTCATCCTCCCCGCAGTCAGGGACAGTTCGTCAAACGCCGCCACAGCGGCTCTCAGCTCGCTCTCTGAAGAGTCTCCGGGCACCCACACTCGCTCGGACACAGCCTCATCGCCTAGGGCGTCCAGCAACGTCTTCTCGGCGAACTCCTCGGCCGACTCCAGCGGTAGCAGCGGAGTGCAGTTGTTCGGGCAACGGTAGTAGCCGTATTCCTTCGTGCCGGTGGCCAGCTTCTTGGTCTGACGAGTCGTGGTCAGCGGGGTCTCACAGAACCAGCACGCTGCGACTCCGACGAGGGCGCCAGCGTCACCGCGCTCGCGGGGACCGCCTTCTGCCCGAGCCAGCTCGGCGATGATCAGCTCACGCTCTTCGTCGGTCACCAGAGGCTCCGAGCACATCAGCACCGGGGCTCCCTTGTCATCTCGCACCGTCACGCCACCGAGGTGGACGTGCCCGACCAGAGTCGGTGAGGTGAGCATGTGCTTCATCGGCCAGGTGCGCCACGGCGACCCTGTGTCCTCTTGCCCCGCGCAGACGCGGTAGTAGTCAGCGGGAGAGACGACTCCGTCGGCGTTCAGCTCGTTGCAGACCTTCGCCACCGACTCACCGTCGAGCACCGAGTCCACGATCCTCCGCACCACCTTGTGAGCCAGCGGATCGATAGCGAGCACCTTCCCGTATCCCTCGGCTGCCTCGACCACCTTGTAGCCGTACGGTGGCTTGCCGCCTGGCCAGCGAGCTGTCTCCCGGAGCTTCCGTCGCGACGAGAGCTGGCGCTCACGCATAGCCTCCAGCTCACCCTCGGCGAGGAACGCGATGACGTTGGCGATGAGCCGGCCGACCGGCGTCCCGAGGTCGATCGCCTCCGAGCAGGAGACGACAGTCTTGTCGTGATCGATGCACCAGCCGAAGAGCTTGTTGAGCTTGATCGAGTTGCGGCTCAGACGATCGAGCTTCCAGGTGGCGATGACATCGAACTCAGGCGCCCGGTTGTTCAGCCAGTCTCCGAAGCGGGGTGTGTCGAACGGATCGATGGATCCAGACACGTCCACGTCCTCGGCCCAACCGACGACCTTGTGGTCGTTCGCGTCAGCCCAGTTGGTGATGATCTCCATCTGACGGTCGATCGAAGTCGACTCATCCGAAGAGACTGAGAGCCTGAGCCTTCCGAGTACGCGAAGCTGTGACGTGGGCTTTTGTGCTGAAAGGCGGGGCATAGCAGGAGCTTACACCCATTCTGCAAACAGACATACACGGCGGGCCATGCATGTAGCAGACCGAACCCGGTGACGAGGTGAAGGCGATCAGTGCGCGGGGCCGGGTGATCAGCAGCGGCGCCGCGTGCCAGGACGCCACATAGGCCGAGCGCAGCCCGACGTCGAGCACATCGCCCAGCTCGACCGGCTTCTCCCAGAACGGTTTCGCACCGGTGAGCTCGTCGTGGATCACGGCCGCGTTGTTGACGAGCAGATCCAGCCCGCCGTCCTCGTCACGCACGCGGGCGAACAACCGCGCCACCGCGTCGTCGTCGGCATGGTCGACGGGCACCGCCACACCGACGCCGCCGGCCGCGCTGACCAGTTCGGCCGTGCCGGAATCCGCGATGGAGCGACCGGTCACATAGACCCGCCAGCCGTGGGCCCCGAGTGCCACCGCGATACCCCGACCGGCGCCGCGGCTGGCGCCGGTCACCACCGCGACGCGCCCGGATGCACTCACTCCCCCAACCTAACGTCCCAGCTTTCGCGTCTACGATGGCGGCGTGGATTTCGAGGCGGCCGTGGTCTATTCGGGAGTCGCCGGCAACTCAGCGAACGAGCCGTCCGCGGCGGGCAGATAACGCGTGACACTTGTCACAGCCTCAGCGGGCAACGGCCCGTACAGGTGTGGGAACAGCATCGATTCGGGATCGGTCGGCACACCCGGCTCCCAGCGAACCGGATCGGACAGCCGCGTGGCATCGATGTTCAGCAACACAAGATCAGTGCGCCCCGCGTACAGGCGGTTGGCCGGCAGATGGACCTGTTCAGGGGACGAAAGATGAATGAAACCGGCTTCGGCCAGGGACGCGGGGCGATGCGCACCGCTCTCCAGCGCGCGCTGCCATTCGTGGTCGGCGCACAGGTGCACAAGGACGGCGTTCTGGGTACCCATGATTTCCAGCTTGCTCCCCCGGTAACGCACACGCAGTGAGACACGACACACCGGTGAACCCCGAGGGAACAAGGCCAGAACCGAAAACGTCTGACACAGTAGACATACGCACCAAAGCTGAACGGAGGAAGTGCCGTGAACGCAACTCTGACAAGTCCGGAACTGACCCGGGCCGATCGCTGCGACCGCTGTGGTGCTGCCGCGCGTGTACGCGCGAAGCTGCCGTCAGGCGCCGAGCTGTTGTTCTGCCAACACCATGCCAACGAACACGAAGCCAAGCTGATCGAGCTGGCTGCCGTGATCGAGGTCGGCGCAGTCGACGCTTAGCGACCCGCCCGTACGGTGATACCGGGCGGCGGAGTCCATCGTCGGGAATGCTGGTCTGGTGATGACCGATCAGCTCCCGGCGAAACCATCACGTCATCACGTCTGGCCCATCACCAAACGCACCCTGAGCAAATCCTGGGATGACTCGATTTTCTCCGAGTCCGCTCAGGCCGCCTTCTGGTGTGCGCTGTCGCTGCCACCGCTGCTGCTGGGGATGCTCGGCAGTCTGGCGTATCTCGCGCCGCTGTTCGGCCCCGATACGCTGCCGACCATCGAGAACCAGCTCATCGGAACCTCCGAGCGCTTCTTCTCGCAGAATGTCGTCAACGAGATCATCGCGCCGACCATCTACGACATCGTGCGGTCCGCCCGCGGTGAAGTGGTGTCGTTGGGTTTCGTGATCTCGCTGTGGGCGGGATCTTCGGCGGTGTCGGCGTTCGTCGACTCGGTGGTCGAGGCGCATGACCAGACACCTTTGCGGCACCCGGTGCGGCAGCGGTTCTTCGCCCTCGGGCTGTACGTGGTGATGTTGGTCAGCGCCGTGCTGGCGGCGCCGTTCGTCGCGTTGGGCCCGCGCAAGATCACCGAGTTCATCCCGGACAGCTGGTCGCATGTCCTGCAGAACGGGTACTACCCGGTGCTGGTGATCGCGCTGATCCTGGTGGTGACCGTGCTGTACCGGGTGTCGCTGCCCAGCCCGTTGCCCACCCATCGGCTGGTGGTCGGTGCGGTGCTCGCGACGGCGGTGTTCCTGATCGCCACCTTCAGTCTGCGGTTCTATCTGAGCTGGATCACCGCGACCGGCTATACCTACGGCGCGCTCGCGACGCCGATCGCGTTCCTGCTGTTCGCGTTCCTGGCCGGCTTCGCCGTCATGATCGGCGCGGAACTCAACGCCGCGATCCAGGAGGAGTGGCCCGCCCCGGACACCCACGCGCGTCGGTTACGCGCCTGGGTCGCCGGGAAGGCCGAGAAGAGTCCTACTTCTTGAGCTGCTCGTAGATCCGCTTGCAGTCCGGGCAGACCGGGGAACCCGGCTTGGCCGACTTCGTCACCGGGAAGACCTCACCGCACAGCGCGACGACGTGGGTGCCCATGACGGCACTCTCGGTGATCTTTTCCTTCTTCACATAATGGAAGAACTTGGGGCTGTCGTCGTCGGTCCCGTCGTCGACGCGCTCGTCGGTATCCGGCCGCTCGATGGTCTCGGTCTGCATTGCTCCATTGTGCCCGACACCGGCCGCCCCACGCGCCCGCAGATGTGGAACAGTGGAGGTATGAAACACGGCCCCGAGCTGAGTTTCGACGACGAAGGTCGCCCGGTCCTCATCACCCGCGCTGCACTCCCCCAGGACGAGCAGCACCGCGAGCGTGTCCGTAAGTATCTGACGATCATGGCCTTCCGTATCCCGTGCCTGATCCTCGCCGCCGGGGCCTACGGGATCTGGCACAACGGACTGATCTCGCTGGCGATCATCGTGGTCTCGATCCCGCTGCCCTGGATCGCCGTGCTGATCGCCAATGACCGTCCGCCGCGCAGCGCCAGCGAGCCGCGCCGCTACCAGGACGCCGGCCCCAAACGCACCCCGTTGTTCCCCACGGCGGAACGCCCGGCGCTGCAACCACCGGTGCGGCCGACCCCGAGCGCCGGTGGCGAACCCGGCGTTCCCAGCTGAGCAGCATCTTTTCCACTTCTCAGGACATTCTCAGGTCAGAGGTTTAAAACCGCAGGTCAAGTGGTACGCCACTGAGACCGGGCGGGAACTCTGAGGCACCCTCGGGCGTTGTACGTCATGACAGTTCAACCGAGCAGGAGGCCGTAAATGGCGATCGCCACCGCAAGCCGCTTCGATTCCGATCTGGACGCCCAGAGCCCAGCTGCCGACCTTGTCCGTGTGTATCTCAACGGCATCGGTAAGACCGCGCTGCTGACCGCCGCCGACGAAGTCGAGCTCGCCAAGCGCATCGAAGCCGGCCTGTTCGCCCAGCACGTACTGAACACCAAGAAGCGTCTCGGTGACGCTCGCAAGCGCGACCTGGCCGCCGTCGTCCGCGACGGTGACGCGGCCCGCCGGCACCTGCTGGAGGCCAACCTGCGCCTCGTGGTGTCGCTGGCCAAGCGGTACACCGGTCGTGGCATGCCGCTGCTGGACCTGATCCAGGAGGGCAACCTCGGACTCATCCGCGCGATGGAGAAGTTCGACTACGCCAAGGGTTTCAAATTCTCGACCTACGCCACCTGGTGGATCCGGCAGGCCATCACCCGCGGTATGGCTGATCAGAGCCGCACCATCCGGCTGCCCGTCCACCTCGTCGAGCAGGTCAACAAGCTGGCCAGGATCAAGCGCGAGATGCATCAGAACCTCGGCCGGGAGGCCACCGATGAGGAACTGGCCGAAGAGTCGGGCATCCCCGCCGAGAAGATCGCCGACCTGCTGGAGCACAGCCGCGATCCGGTGAGCCTGGACATGCCGGTCGGCAGCGACGAGGAAGCCCCGCTGGGCGACTTCATCGAGGACGAGAACGCGATGTCGGCGGAGAACGCGGTCATCTCCGAGCTGCTGCACACCGATATCCGCTACGTGCTGGCCACCTTGGATGAGCGTGAGCAGCAGGTCATCCGGTTGCGCTTCGGCCTCGACGACGGCCAGCCCCGCACCCTGGACCAGATCGGCAAGCTGTTCGGTCTGTCCCGCGAGCGGGTCCGCCAGATCGAGCGTGAGGTCATGTCTAAGCTGCGCAACGGGGACCGGGCCGAGCGCCTGCGTTCCTACGCCAGCTGATCGAGTAGAGCTGGGTCCACCAGCGCAAACGTGCACCACAGTGATGCCCGCCGCGATCCGCGGCGGGCATCACATCGTCGTAGGGGATGTTGCACCCCTGTTCAGGCAGCCGGACGGCTAGACTGAGAAGCTGATGGCAGGGCCTGGAAGGTAGGGCATGAACGATCTCATCGATACCACCGAGATGTACCTGCGGACCATCTACGACCTCGAAGAAGAGGGCGTGGTTCCGCTGCGTGCACGGATCGCCGAACGGCTCGAGCAGAGCGGTCCGACGGTCAGCCAGACCGTGTCCCGGATGGAGCGTGACGGGCTGCTGCACGTCGCCGGCGACCGCCATCTCGAATTGACCGAGAAGGGCCGCTATCTCGCGGTCTCGGTGATGCGCAAGCATCGCCTCGCCGAACGGCTGCTGGTCGACGTCATCGGCCTGCCCTGGGAGGAAGTCCACGCCGAGGCATGCCGCTGGGAGCACGTCATGAGCGAGGACGTGGAGCGCCGGCTGGTCCAGGTGCTCGACAATCCCACCACCTCGCCGTTCGGCAACCCGATCCCGGGTCTGTCCGAGCTCGGCTTCGGCGGCGCCGGTAACGGCGAGGACGCCAGCCTGGTCCGCCTCACCGAACTGCCCGCCGGTTCCCCGGTCGCGGTGGTGGTGCGCCAACTCACCGAGCACGTGCAGGGCGACGTCGAGCTGATCGGCCGCCTCAAGGAGGCCGGCGTGGTCCCTAACGCGCGCGTCACGGTGCAGGTCACCGACGATCCCGCCGAGCAGGGCGGTGTCCTGATCCTGATCCCCGGGCACCAGGAAGTCGAACTGCCCCATCACATGGCGCACGCCGTGAAGGTCGAAAAGGTCTGAGCGAGGCCTGTTTTCAGCCGGCTCGCTGACCGAATGCGAGCCGCGGCGGTAGCCGCACACCGAGTTTGCCCGCAGTGCGATAGCCCGACAGTGCCATCCCGCGGATCTGTTCCGGACGCATGCCCGACTGCAGAGCGCTGTCCAGCATGCCCGCCATCCGGTGGGCCGGATCGATCCGCACCGCCTCCTCCAAGGCGATACCGGCCAATGGGCCGTCCCCGCGCGCATAGGCCGAGAAGGCCAGCAGGGACAACGCGTCCGGACGCCGGCGCTGCGGCAGTACCCGGGCCATCAGCGCCCACAACGACTCGGCCTCGGCGGCGCAATCCCCCACCGCCAGCGCGTACAGGGTGTCGCGCACCCGCGGATCGGCCAGCGCGCAGACCAGCGCCACCAGCTCCGCATCGGCGGGTTCGGTGCCGTCCGCGAGCCGGGCCGCGGTGGCCATCGCCGCGTGCACGGCCTCGCGCGCAGTCCGGGTGGTCAGGTTGACCACGCGGTGGCTCGCAATGGCCTCAGCGAGACGCTCGCAGCGATCGGTGTCAGTGACCGCGATGACCTGTTGCAGATCGGCGCGGCGCCGGTAGAGCCGCCGGCCGTCCAGCACCGCAGCCGCCGCCAGCGGTGAGGCCTCCGGGTCGTCGACGTCACCGTGCGCACCGCACCCGTCGGCGCAGAACCAGCGCCCGCCCGCGGCCACCCGGTCGACCACCAGCACGGCGAGCAACTCGACCCCTTCGTCGGCCAGCGAGCGCGACAGCGCGTCGGCCAGCTGCTCGTGGTCGGTGCCGCAGGCCTCGCAGTCGGCGCCGAACTCATCGACGATCACCGCGATTGCCTGATCGGGGGCCGCCGCGCCGACCACCTCGGCCAGCTGGCCGGTGTTGTCGGCCAGTCCCGGTGACAGATCGACCCGCATGACACAGCCCAGTTCGGCACCGTCGACGGTCACCACCACCAGCGAGTGCTCAGGAACGAAGCCCAGCACGGCGGGCAAAGCGGCGATCAGCGAGGCGGGCCGGCCGATATCGAAACCACGAGATTGCGTTGTCATGCGTTCCACGGTGACGGCAGTCGCCCACAGGAAATGGGTCATTGCCGCCGTGCGGCATCCGGCTGTGGACGAATCCGCGACTGTGGACAACCCCGATCAAGTCACCGAATCCGCGGTCGGCAGCAGCCTTTCCAGGACATCCGCCAGCGTGATCAGTCCGCGCACCCGGCCGTCGTCGACCACCACCACCAGGTGATTGCGGGTCTCCCGCATGATGCGCAGTGCGGCGTACACCGGGGTGTCGGCCGCCAGTTTCAACGCCGGCCGCATGAGATCGGCGGCGGTGATCGTGCCCGGCGCGTTCACCGTGTCGCGCACGTGCACAACGCCGTCGCCCGCCACCAGCAGCCGCAGATGGCCGGTGACCCGCGACTCGGCCTGGATCTGGGCGGGCGTCGCGTCGAGGGCCACGCTGCTGGGCGGGGCGCCGTCGCGGACCATGTCACCGATCGTCAGCGCCTGCAGTTCCAGCGCGCTGACCAGATGGCCGTGATAGCGCTCATCGAGGGTCCCGACCGTCGCCGAGTGCTCGACCAGGTGGCGCAGCGCATCCGGGTCCTGGCCGGTGGCCACCTGATCGACCGGATCGACACCGACCTTCTTCAGGCACCAGTTGGCCAGCCGGTTCAGCGCGCCGATCAGCGGGCGGGTCACCCACATGAACGCACGCATCGGCAGTGCCAGCAGGGTCGCCGAGCGCTCGGGATGCGCGATCGCCCAGGACTTCGGGGCCATCTCACCGACCACCAGGTGCAGGAAGGTGACGATGATCAGCGCGAGCACGAAGCCGCCCACATCGGCCAGCCACGCCGGAGCGCCCCAGCCCGCGATCGCGGGTGTGATCCAGTGGTGCACAGCGGGTTTGGTGATGGCACCCAGAGCCAGCGTGCAGACGGTGATACCGAGCTGGGATCCGGCCAGCAGCACCGAGAGCTCCGAGGCCGAACGCAGGGCCGCACGCGCTGACCGGCTGCGCGGGGCGGCGTCCTCGAGCCGGTGCCGCCGCGCGGCGATCAGTGCGAATTCCACCGCGACGAAGAAGGCGCTCGCCGCGATCAGCAGGGCGGTGACCAACGCGACGCCCCATGGGCTGCTCATCGCACCTCCACCAGAACGCTTGCCGGAACGTGCTTGTCGACGCCGCGCACGGTGGCGTGCAATTGCCGCGCGGCCGCCGGCTCCTCGGCGATCAGGTCGGCGGGTTCGACGCCGAGGTCGACGGTGATGCTGTCGCCGACAGCGGGCAGACCACCGAACTCGGCGATGATCAGACCGGCCAGCGTCTCATAGTCGCCCTCGGGCAGATCGTGGCCGACGGCGCGGCTGACCTCGTCCAGCGCGACATCCCCGCGGACCAGCCAGCCCTGCGGCGTCGCGACGATATCCTCGTCCGCCCCGTCCCCGTCGTGCTCGTCGTCGATCTCACCGACGAGTTCCTCGGCCAGATCCTCCATGGTGAGCACCCCGGCGAAACCGCCGTATTCGTCGATCACCAGGGCCATTTCGTCACGCGCCTCATTGAGGGTGCGCAACGCCGAGGGCAGTGGCAGCGTGGTCGGCAGGATGACCGCCTTCCGGCTCATCGAGGCTGCGGTGGCGTCCGGATCAGTGGCACCGAGCAGGTCGTGCAGATGCACGACGCCGATCAGATCATCGGCGGATCCGCCGATGACCGGGTAGCGGGTGTGACCGGTGGCCATCTTGTCCAGGACCGCGCGCACAGGCTCGTCGGCGAGCACCACGTCGACGCGGGCGCGCGGGATCATCGCGTGTTCGGTGCTGCGGGTGGGGAAATCGAGGATGCGATCCAGCAGGGTGGACAGATCCTCGGGAAGTTCACCGGTCTGCCGCGAGTCGGCGACGATGTGCTCCAGATCGCGCGGCGTGGCCGAGTGTTCGACATCGTGCACCGGTTCGATGCGCAGTGCTTTCAGCAGCAGATTCGACGAGGCGTCGAAAAGCTTGATGAGCCAACCGAACACCGCAAGATAGATGGTGGTGGACAGTGCCAGCTTGTCGGCCACGGCTTCGGGCCGGGCGATGGCGAGGTTCTTCGGGAACAGCTCACCGAAGACCATCTGCACCACCGTGGAGAACAGCACCGCGAGCACCGTGCCGATCGCGACGCCGACCGCGATGGGCACACCCACATCACCGAGCAGCTCACCCAGGCCCGCACCGATGAGCGGCTCGGCGACATAGCCGACCAGCAGTCCGGTCACGGTGATACCGAGTTGGGCGCCCGACAACATGAACGAGGTGCGCCGAGTCACCGCCAGTGCGCGGGCGGCCGCGGCGTCGCCGGCCTGGGCCCGCGCCTTCAGCCGGGACCGGTCCACGGCCATGAAGGCGAATTCCTGGGCCACGAAGTACCCGGTCAGCGCGGTGATCGCCAGCACGACCGCGATACCGGCAAGGATTCCCAGGGCGGTCAGCATGGCGTGCCGGGGCAGGGTCTTCGGCGTTTGCGCTTGGCGCGTCTCACATGGATACATACGAACGACACCGCGCCGAAGTTCCCGAACCGACTGTGCTGAAATTGTTCACACGCAATTAGCCGCGCAGACATACGGTTCGGCCGTGACCGGCGTAGGACTTCAGCCATGGGTTCCATGCAGGAGTACGACCTCGTCGTCATCGGTTCCGGCCCCGGCGGCCAGAAGGCCGCGATCGCCGCCGCCAAGCTCGGTAAGACGGTCGCGGTGATCGAACGGGGACTGATGCTCGGCGGCGTCTGCGTCAACACCGGCACCATCCCGAGTAAGACGTTGCGCGAGGCGGTCGTCTATCTCACCGGGATGAACCAGCGCGAGCTGTACGGCGCCAGTTACCGGGTCAAGGAGAAGATCACCCCCGCTGATCTGCTGGCGCGCACCCAGCACGTCATCGGCAAGGAGATCGACGTGGTGCGCTCGCAGCTGATGCGCAACCGCATCGAGCTCTACGTCGGGCACGCCCGCTTCCTCGATGCGCACACCGTGCACGTCGATGACCCCAACCGCGCCGAGCGGGTGACGGTCAGCGGCCGCAATATCGTGATCGCCACCGGCACCAAACCGGCCCGCCCGGCCGGCGTCGAATTCGACGAGCACCGGGTGCTCGACTCCGACGGCATCCTCGACCTCAAGTCCATCCCGAGCTCCATGGTCGTCGTGGGTGCCGGCGTCATCGGCATCGAGTACGCGTCGATGTTCGCCGCCCTGGGCACCAAGGTCACCGTCGTCGAGAAGCGCCCCAACATGCTGGAGTTCTGCGATCCGGAGATCATCGAGGCGCTGAAGTTCCACCTGCGCGATCAGGCGGTCACCTTCCGCTTCGGCGAAGAGGTGACCGCCGTCGACGTCGGCTCCGCAGGCACCGTGACGACGCTGGCCAGCGGCAAGCAGATCCCTGCCGAGACGGTGATGTATTCGGCGGGGCGGCAGGGCCAGACCGATCACCTCGACCTGCCCAGCGCCGGCCTGGAGGCCGACAACCGGGGGAGGATTTTCGTCGACGACAACTATCAGACCAAGGTCGACCACATCTATGCCGTCGGCGATGTCATCGGCTTTCCCGCCCTGGCCGCGACCTCGATGGAGCAGGGCCGGCTGGCCGCCTATCACGCATTCGGTGAGCCGACGCACTCGATCACCGAGCTCCAGCCCATCGGTATCTATTCGATCCCCGAGGTGTCCTACGTCGGGGCCACCGAGGTCGACCTGACCAAGGATTCGGTGCCGTATGAGGTCGGGGTGTCCCGGTACCGGGAGTTGGCCCGCGGGCAGATCGCCGGCGATTCGTACGGCATGCTCAAGCTGCTGGTCTCGACGGAGGATCTGCGGCTGCTGGGCGTGCACATCTTCGGGACGAACGCCACCGAGATGGTGCACATCGGCCAGGCCGTGATGGGGTGCGGTGGGACGGTGGAATACCTGGTGGACGCGGTTTTCAACTACCCGACATTCTCCGAGGCCTATAAGGTCGCCGCGCTCGATGTGATGAACAAACTGCGGGCGCTGAGCCAGTTCAGGCGCTGACGGGACTTCCGGCAGCCTCCCCCGTGTTGGCACAGATGTCCGGGGTCGCACACTGCGACGACGGCAAAGTGCGAGACACTAGTGAACAGGAGGTGAACCACATGGCCGAAAATCAGGAACAGCACTACCAGCCCGACCAGAACGGTATGTACGAGCTGGAGTTCCCCGCCCCGCAACTGTCCACCACGGACGGACGCGGGCCCGTGATGATCCACGCGCTGGAGGGGTTCTCCGATGCCGGTCACGCCATCAAGCTGGCGGCGCAACATCTGAAGGACACCCTCGACACCGAGTTGGTCGCGTCCTTCGCCATCGATGAGCTGCTGGACTACCGGTCGCGGCGGCCGATGATGACGTTCAAGACCGATCACTTCAGCAGCTACGACCAGCCCGAACTGAACCTGTACGCGCTGCACGACAGCGTCGGCACCCCGTTCCTGCTGCTGGCAGGCATGGAGCCCGACCTGCGCTGGGAGCGTTTCGTGACGGCCGTCCGGCTGCTGGCCGAGCGCCTGGGCGTGCGTCAGACCATCGGACTGGGCACCATCCCGATGGCGGTGCCGCACACACGTCCGGTCACGCTGACCGCGCACTCCGCGAACACCGAGCTCATCGCCGAGTACACCCCGTGGGTGGGCGAGGTGCAGGTGCCTGCCAGCGTCTCCAGCCTGCTGGAGTTCCGGATGAGCCAGCACGGGCACGACGCCGTCGGTTTCACCGTGCATGTGCCGCACTACCTGGCCCAGACCGCGTACCCGCCGGCCGCCGAGAGCCTGCTCACCGAGGCGGCGAGGGCCGGCTCGCTGCAGATCCCGCTGAACGCACTGGGTGAGGCCGCCGCCGAGGTGCACACCAAGATCAACGAACAGGTCGAGGCCAGCGCCGAAGTCGCTCAGGTGGTGACTCAGCTGGAGCGTCAGTACGATGCGTTCGTTGCCGCTCAGGAAAATCGCTCGTTGCTGGCACGTGACGAGGAGCTTCCCAGCGGTGACGAACTGGGTGCGGAGTTCGAACGTTTCCTCGCTCAGCAGGCGGACGGCAAGTTCGGCGAAGGCTTCACCGACGGCGACGAGACCACCTGACCGAGCTCCGCTACCGGATTGCGAGGAGTGACCGAGATGACCGATCGCAAGCCCAAGCTGCGCAGCGTGCGGGAGATCTCTCCCACCTTGCAGTTCCGCACCATCCACGGCTACCGGCGGGCGTTCCGGGTGGCCGGCTCGGGCCCGGCGATCCTGCTGATCCACGGTATCGGTGACAACTCGACGACCTGGCACACCGTGCAGTCGATGCTGGCCCGGCGGTATACGGTGATCGCACCGGATCTGCTGGGCCACGGCCAGTCCGACAAGCCGCGTGCGGACTACTCGGTGGCCGCCTACGCCAACGGCATGCGTGATCTGCTCAGCGTGCTGGACATCGACCGGGTCACGGTCGTCGGCCACTCCCTCGGCGGCGGGGTGGCGATGCAGTTCGCCTATCAGTTCCCGCAATTGGTCGACCGGCTCGTACTGGTCGGCGCGGGCGGTGTCAGCAAGGACGTGAACGTGGTGCTGCGTCTGGCGGCGCTGCCGATGGCCACCGAGGCGCTGGCACTGCTGCGGTTGCCACTGGTGCTGCCTGCCCTGCAGGCCGCCGGACGCTTCGGCGGGGCGATGCTCGGTTCCACCGGGCTGGGCCGCGACCTGCCCGACGCGCTGCGGGTGCTCGCCGACCTCCCCGAACCCACCGCGTCCTCGGCGTTCGCCCGCACCCTGCGCGCGGTGGTCGACTGGCGCGGCCAGGTGGTCACCATGCTGGACCGCTGTTATTTGACCGAATCGGTTCCTGTGCAACTGGTTTGGGGCTCCCACGATTCGGTCATCCCGGTCAGCCACGCCTGGCTCGCGCACGCGGCGATGCCGGGCTCGGAACTCGAGATCTTCGAGGGCTCCGGGCATTTCCCGTTCCATGACGATGCCGATCGATTCGTCGACGTGGTGCAACGCTTCATCGACACCACGATTCCGGCCGAGTACGACCACGAGATGCTGCGCGGGTTGTTGCGCACCGGCATCAGCGAAGGCGCCATCACCGGTTCGCTGGGCACGAGGGTCGCCGTGCTCGATGCAATGGGGGCCGACGAGCGCAGCGCCACCTGACTACCATCGGGGTATGGCCGTCGATGTCACTGTCCTGCGGGTGTTCACCGATGCACACGGCGAGTTCGGCAATCCGCTCGGCGTGATCGATGCGTCGACCGTGGATCCGTCCGACCGCCAGCGCGTCGCCGCCGAATTGGGCTACAGCGAGACCGTATTCGTCGACATCCCGGAGTCCGGTGCGGCGAGCGCGCACATCCGGATTTTCACACCGGTCACCGAGCTGCCGTTTGCCGGGCACCCGACGGTGGGCACCGCGTGGTGGCTCAAGAACCGCGGCACCCCCGTCCGGACGTTGCACGTCCCGGCCGGCCTGGTGCGGGTGGACTACCTGTCAGAACCCGACGGCGAGTGGACCGCGATCAGCGCGCGTTCGGACTGGGCGCCGGAACTGGCGATCTACGACCTGCACACGCCCGACGATGTGCTGGCCGCCGACCCAGCCGACTACAGCGATGACGTCGAGCACTATGTCTGGGCATGGACCGACCGCGAACAGGGTGCGCTGCGCGCACGGATGTTCGCCCCCCACCTGGGGATCGCCGAGGACGAGGCGACCGGTTCGGCGGCGGTCCGGATGACCGACTATCTGAGCCGGGATCTGCTCGTCACGCAGGGCAAGGGATCCGAGATCCGCTCGTGGTGGGATCCGGCGGGCTGGGTGAAGATCGCCGGCCGGGTCGTCGAGGACACCGGCGTCCGGCTGGACTGATTCAGCCGGAGGTGGAGACGCGATGGGCGCGCAGCGCCTCGATCTCGCGCTCGAAATCGGCGGCCGAGGTGAATGACCGGTACACCGAGGCGAACCTCAGGTAGGCGACCTCATCGAGATCGCGCAGCGGGCCGAGGATGGCCAAACCCACTTCGTTGCTGGGGATCTCGGGCGATCCGGCGGCACGCACCGCATCTTCGACCTGTTGGGCCAGCAGGTTGAGGGCATCGTCATCGACTTGGCGGCCCTGGCACGCCCGGCGCACACCCTTGATGACTTTCTCTCTGCTGAACGGTTCGGTGACACCGCTGCGTTTGACGACCGCGAGTACCGCGGTTTCCACAGTGGTGAATCGGCGCCCGCATTCCGGGCAGGAGCGGCGACGCCGGATGGCCTGACCCTCATCGGTTTCCCGGGAGTCGACGACACGCGAATCAGGATGGCGACAGAAAGGACAGTGCATCACCGCTCCTTTGCCGCACCGCAGGTCGACCAGTTCGAATGTCTTCGAGCCTACCTGGGTGACGCGTGGCAGTCGCACTCCCGCGCCGACGAGCACGTCTCAGCCGATCGGCGCGATAAGGGTCTGCCCGGCCTGCACCGTGCTGGAGTTCAGCTTGTTGAGCTCGCGGATGCGTTCGACCACCGGCTCCGTAGGCGCATCGGGTGCCACCCGGTGCGCGATGTGCTGCAGGGTCTCGCCGTCCTGCACGTACACCACCGACAACCGGGTGGGCAGCTGCACGGGCTCCTCGGTCGGGCCACCCAGCTGCGCAACCAGCCCGAGCCACAAGGTGATTCCACCGGCCAGCAGGGCCATCAGCACCGTGGCGGCCGGGGTGATCGGGCGGCGCCGGTGCGAGGCACGCGACATCAGCACCCCGGTGCCGCGGTGGCCCAGCGGCGCACCACCCGGACGGCGGGTCGGCTGCACGCGGCGGCGGCGCACCACCACATCGCGGGGCAGCGGCCACACCTCGGCGGCCGTCGACGGCTGGGCCGTGGGGGCCGGGGCAAATGCACTGTTCCGGCTGACCGGGCGAGCTTCGAGAATTGTCATCTGACTGCCTCTCCGAGTAGGTGGCGTTCGCTTCTGTGTTCGAATGCTAGTCGATCATGTGTTCGATGAATAGAACATGTGATCGAACTGTTGCGAAACGATAGACGGGACCACCGACAAGTAGGCGGGAGTCGGTCGCGCCTCCGGCCCGTACATCAATTGCGCACAATTTAGTTGTGCAATATGGTTGTGCGGTGCACGCAGCCCGACTCGATGACCAGCTGTGCTTTGCGCTGTACTCGGCCTCCCGGGCCATGACCGCGGCCTACCGCCCACTCCTCGACGAACTCGGTATCACCTATCCGCAGTACCTCGTGCTGCTGGTGCTGTGGGAGGAGCAGGACTGTTCGGTCGGGCATCTGGGCCACCGCCTGCACCTCGATTCCGGGACGCTGTCGCCGCTGCTGAAGCGGCTCGAGAACAGTGGCCTGGTGGTCAGGCAGCGCGCCGCCGACGACGAACGCCGTGTCGAGGTGTCGCTGACGCCGGCCGGGCGGGCGCTGGAGTCGCGTGCGGCGTGTGTGCCGGAACGCCTGTTGGCGTCGACGGACGCCGCCGAGGCCGACATCGCCGCGCTGCGAGACGTGCTACGCGGACTGGTGCATCACCTGAATTCCTCGCAGTGACGACACGAAAGGATCGGATATGAAGACGCTCTACACCGCGGAGGCGCTCGCCACCGGCGAGGGACGCGACGGGCACGGACGCACATCGGACGGAAAAGTCAATGTGGCGCTGAGCATCCCGAAGGAGATGGGCGGGTCGGGCGCGGGCACCAACCCCGAGCAACTGTTCGCCGTCGGCTACGCCGCATGCTTCCATTCCGCACTGCGCCTGGTCGCGCGCCAGCAGAAGGCCGACGTCTCCGATTCCGCGGTCGGCGCCCGGGTGACACTCGGATCCGGCGATGACGGCGCCTTCGGCCTGGCCGTCGAACTCGAGATCACCCTGCCGAACGTGGATCACGCGACGGCGCAACAGCTTGCCGAGGCCGCCCACCAGGTGTGCCCGTACTCCAATGCCACCCGCGGCAACATCGAGGTCACCCTGACGGTGGCCGATGAGTGAGCTTCCCGCCCCGCCGCCGACCACCCGGGCCCGCACGATCGCACGGCTGGCACTCGCCGGCGCCATGATCTTCGCCGGGTTCAGTCACCTGTTCTGGGCTCGCGAGGAGTTCCAGGCCCAGGTCCCCAAATGGGTGCCGATGGACGCGGACGGCGTGGTGATGGCCTCGGGCGGCGTCGAGATCACCCTCGGCGTCGGACTGGCCCTGCTGCGGCGCGACCGGGTGCTGGTCGGCCGGCTGCTCGCGGCCTTCTTCGTGCTGATCTTTCCCGGCAACATCGCTCAATTCGCCAATCATGCCGACGGTTTCGGCCTCAACAGCGACACCAGCAGGTTCGTCCGGCTGCTGTTCCAGCCCGCACTGATCGCATGGGCGCTGTGGTCGACCGCGGTCCCGCGCGGCGCCACCAAATCCGACACGCCTCGAACACATGTTTGATTATCTGTGCCACGGCGACTACATTCGGCGCCATGAGCGACAGCACCGAAACCCCTGAGGCACGCTCCAGCCTGACCGAGCGTCAGCGCACCATCCTGGAGGTCATCCGCACCTCCGTGACCAGTCGCGGCTATCCGCCCAGCATCCGCGAGATCGGCGATGCCGTCGGTCTGACGTCGACATCGTCGGTGGCCCATCAGCTGCGCACCCTGGAGCGCAAGGGCTATCTGCGCAGGGACCCCAACCGCCCACGCGCCGTGGACGTCCGCGGCTCCGACGAGATGGTGACCCCGATCGTGGCCACCGATGTCGCGGGCTCGGACGCACTGCCCGAACCCACCTTCGTCCCGGTCCTCGGCCGGATCGCGGCGGGCGGGCCGATCCTCGCGGAGGAGGCTGTCGAAGAGGTCTTCCCGCTCCCCCGCGAGCTCGTCGGTGAGGGTTCGCTGTTCCTGCTGAAGGTGGTCGGCGAGTCGATGATCGACGCCGCCATCTGCGACGGGGACTGGGTGGTCATCCGCCAGCAGAACGTCGCCGACAACGGTGACATCGTCGCGGCGATGATCGACGGCGAAGCCACCGTCAAGACCTTCAAGCGCACCCGCGGTCAGGTGTGGCTGATGCCGCACAACCCGGCGTTCGACCCCATCGACGGTAACGACGCGGTCGTGCTCGGCAAGGTCGTCACCGTCATCCGCAAGATCTGAGGACGCTCAGTCCGCCCGGACGAATCCGTTCGTCCGGGCGAATTCCTCGCTGGCAAACCAGATTTCAGCCTCGGTGTCGCGATATCCCGGGCTACCCGGAGCCCAGTAGAGCCCGGTTTTCGTGTCAGCCTTGATCGGATAGCCCTCGGGGGCCCGGTAGCGATCACCGGTGGCAAGACGCATCGAAGTCCAGCCGGCGTCCTCGGGTTCCTCGATCTGGATCGCGGCGTGACGGCCACTGGGGAAATCCGGTTCGTACTCGGGCTGCGCAAGACCGGAGGTCAGCGGCACGACCGTGGTCGGTGGATCGAACTCCTCCGCACCGGTCTCGGGCGGCGCTTCGATCCGCGTCGGCGCGGTGTCGACCGCATCCGGATCGTGATCGAAACTCAACGGCTCCTCGGTGGCGCCCAATTCCTCGAGCTCATCGCCCTCGACGTCATGATCATCGGAGCCGTACTCGTCGGACTCGTAGTCGCCGGGTTCCTCGTTGTACTCGTAGTCGTCGTCACCGGTTTCGTCATCGGCGGAGTCGGATTCGGCCGGGGTCCCCGACGCCCACGGGCTCTGCGGCGGGTAGACGGCCGGTTCGGGACGGCTGGGATAGCCGGACTCGTAACGGTCCTCGTATCCGCCGTCATAGCCGCGCTCGTAGGGGTCATCGCTGAACTCGTCGTCCTCGCGGGGCCGCCGGTTGCGCAGCACGGCGATGGCGATCAGCGCGATCACACCCACCAGCGGGATCAGGCCCAGCAGCCACCACCACGGCGAGGAGTACCACTTGTCGCCGCTGTCCGAGCCGCCGGTGGCCGCCGGCGCATCGGCCGGTGCCTGCGGTGCGTCCGCACCGGGGACCTCCAGGCCGGCGAGTTGAGACTGCAGGCCGGCAGGTTCGGTACTGAACTTGTTTGTCGCCTTGTCCCACGAGATCGAACCGCCGTTGAACTGCTGGCTGACGACGGTGCCATTCTCGGTCTGATCGGCCTTCGGGGCGCCGAGCTCGCCGGTCGCGCCGCCGAGCTTGTCCCAGGCCGCGTTCATCGCGCCGCGCACGATCACCGCACCGAAGTCGGGGGTCCAGAAGATCACCGGTTTGTCCGCGGCGGCGAAGGCGACGACGCGGCTCTGCGGTGTCAGACCGCCGTCGGCCTCACTGGTGGTGGGGAATCCGAGATCCCCCGTCGGTCCGCCGACGGTTTCGTACTTGGCCAGGACCTGGCCGGTGACCACATTGGCGCCGGTGTCCGGGCTATAGAAGATCTTGCCCCCGGCGTAGTTCTGCCCGACCCCGTCGGCGCCGATCGCGTACTGCGCACCCTCTTCGGCACCCAGCGGACCCAGCGCACCGCCGGCCGCCCGGCGGGCGGCGGCAATCGCCGATGTGGCGTCCGAGGGGACCTCGATGGCCCCGAGCTGACCCGCCAACTCGGGCGGCACCGTGGTGAAGGCCTTGGTCTTGCGGTCCCACGAGATCTCGCCGCCGGTGAACTTCTGGGTGACGGTGTCGCCGTTTGTGGTCTCGTCCTCGCTGGGCACTCCGAGCACCCCGGCCGAACCGCCGAGGGCGTCCCACGCCTGGTTGACGGCGCCACGAACGACCCGGGCGCCGGTGTCCGGCGTCCAGAAGATGACCGGCTTGTCCGGCGCGCTGAACGTCGAGTTACGGCTGTTGGCCGCCCGGCCCGCGCCCTCATCGATCGTCGGGAAGCCCAGATCGCTGTCCGCGGGGCCACCGAGAGATTCGTACTTCTCCAGGATGGCGCCCGAGACGATATGCGCACCGGTGTCGGGGGTGAAGAAGATCTTGCCCGACGCGAAGTTCTGCCCGAAGCCGTCACCGGCCGGGTAGACCCCACCGTCCTTGGGACCCAGTGGGCCCCCGTCACCGCCGCCGGTCTCCCAGGCAGCGGTGATCGCCGCATCGGCGTCACCTTCCGGTGTCGCCGCGGCCGGTGGCGCCAGCAGCACCATGCCCGCAATCAGTGCGGCACTCACCAGCCCTGTCGCTGCCCGGCCGGCAAGCCTGCCCAGCCGGGTCCGCTGCCTGGTCATTCGGTCCTCCCCGAAGTAGCGCAAAACCACACGAAAGTATCGCGTTCGTCAACTTTGCGTCAGTTGACCGAGAACTCGTGGGATATCGCCACCTGCGCCGAAACGTGTCGGGACACTCAGACCCCGAGGCCGCGACCGATGATCTCCTTCATGATCTCCGTCGTACCGCCGTAGATCGTCTGGATCCGTGAGTCCAGGAACGCCCGCGCGATCGGGTATTCCCGCATGTAACCGTAGCCGCCGTGCAGTTGCAGGCAGCGATCCACCAACCGAACCTGCGCCTCGGTGCTGTACCACTTCGCCATCGCCGCCTGCTCGACAGTGAGCTTGCGGTCCAGGTGCAGCCGGATGAACTCGTCGACCATGATCCGGATCGCGGTGGCCTCGGTCGCCAGTTCGGCGAGCACGAACCGGCTGTTCTGGAAGCTGCCGATGGGCTTGCCGAAGGCCTTGCGTTCCTTGGTGTACTGCAGGGTCTGCTCGAGTGCGGACTCCATGGCCGCGGCGGCCATGACGGCGATGCTGATGCGCTCCTGGGGCAGGTTCTGCATCAGGTACAGGAAGCCCATGCCCTCCTGGCCGAGCAGGTTCTCGACCGGAACCTTGACGTCGGTGAAGGACAGTTCAGCGGTGTCCTGCGCATCGAGGCCGATCTTGTCGAGGTGGCGCCCGCGCTCGAAGCCCTCCATGCCACGCTCGACGACCAGCAATGAGAAGCCCTGGGCGCCCTTCTCGGGGTCGGTGCAGGCGACGACGATCACCAGGTCGGCGTGAATGCCGTTGGTGATGAAGGTCTTCGACCCGTTGAGGATGTAGTGGTCACCGTCGCGGACCGCGCGGGCCTTGATGCCCTGCAGGTCGCTGCCGGTGCCGGGCTCGGTCATTGCGATCGCCGTGATCAATTCGCCGCTGCAGAATCCGGGCAGCCAGCGCTGCTTCTGCTCCTCGGTGCCCAGTTCGATCAGGTACGGCGCGATGACATCGTTCTGCAGCGTGAAGCCCAGTCCGCTGTGACGGCCGGCACTGGTCTCCTCGGTGATGACGACGTTGTAGCGGAAGTCCGGGTTGCCGCCGCCGCCGTACTCCTCGGGCACGGCCATGCCCAGAAATCCCTGCTTGCCCGCCTCGCGCCAGACCTGGCGGTCGACGATCTTGGCCTTCTCCCACTCTTCCTGGAACGGCGCGGCGTGGCGTTCCAGGAAGGCGCGGTAGGACTCGCGGAACAGATCGTGCTCCGGCTCGAACAGCGTGCGGTCGAATTTGACGGCGCCCATGCGTGACCTCCGGTACTGGTATCAGGGTGTGTGGCGCCCAACATATACCAACCGGATGGTTGGTCGAGCGGTGAGTCCAGCGCCCTAGGATTGGTGCGTGTCACGAGCCAGCCTCGCCCACTGGGGTGCCTTCACCGCCGAGGTCAGCGACGGCGATATCGCGGCGGTGACACCGCGCACCGGTGACGCCGATCCCTCTCCCCTGCTGCACAACCTGCCCGGGTCGATCCGGCACCGCTCGCGGGTCACCGGCCCCGCGGTACGCCGCGGATGGTTGCGCGACGGCCCCGGACCCAGCGAGCGCCGCGGCGACGACGAGTTCGTGGCGGTGTCCTGGGACGAGCTGACCGACCTGCTGGCCGGCGAACTGCGCAGGGTGATCGACACGCACGGCAATGAGGCCATCTACGGCGGCTCCTACGGCTGGGCCAGCGCCGGCCGGTTCCACCATGCGCAGAGCCAGGTGCACCGGTTCCTGAAACTCATCGGCGGATACACCTCGTCGCGGCACTCCTACAGCCTCGGGGCGACCGGGGCGATCATGCCCCGGGTGGTCGGCACGCACGACGACCTGTTCAAGCGTTCCACCCAGTGGGAGGTGATCGTCGAGCACACCGACCTGCTGGTGGCGTTCGGCGGTATCGCGCTGAAGAACACCGGCATCAATCACGGCGGCACCACCGCACACCCGGCGCGCGCGGCGCTGCAGCAGTTCCGCGAGCGGGGCGGTCGCATCGTGTCGTTCTCGCCGCTGCGCGACGATGTCGACGGCGATCACGAGTGGCACGCACCGGTGCCCGGCACCGATGTGGCCGTCATGCTGGCGCTGGCCCACGTGCTGGCCACCGAGGGCCTCGTCGACCGCGAGTTCCTGGACACCTACTGCATCGGGTACGAGCGGTTCGAGCGGTACCTGCTGGGCACCGACGACGGAGTGCCGAAATCCCCCGCGTGGGCGTCGGCCATCAGCGGGCTGGCGGCCGAGGATCTCACCGCACTGGCCCGTCGGATGGCCGCGGGCCGCACCCTGGTCACCGTCAGCTGGTCGCTGCAACGGATCCGCCACGGCGAGCAGGCCCCGTGGATGGGCCTGACACTGGCCGCGATGCTCGGCCAGATCGGCCTGCCGGGAGGAGGTTTCGGGCACGGCTACGGGTCGATGAACGAGCCGGGCCTGGCGCCGCTGCGCTTCCGGCTGCCGGTGCTGCCACAGGGCCACAACCCGGTGTCCACCTTCATCCCGGTGGCCGCCGTCAGCGATATGCTGCTGCACCCCGGCCGTGAGTACGACTACAACGGCCTGCGCCTGACGTTTCCCGATATCCGGCTGGTCTACTGGGCCGGCGGGAATCCGTTCCACCACCACCAGAACATCCCGCGGCTGCGCCGCGCACTGGCCCGTCCGGACACCATCGTCGTGCACGATCCGTACTGGACGGCGATGGCCAAGCACGCCGACATCGTGGTGCCATCGACCACCGCCTATGAACGCGAGGACTATTCGGGCTCGCGCAACGACCCGATGCTGACCGCGATGCCCGCGCTGACCGAGCCCTACGCCCAGTCGCGGGACGACTACACGACCTTCGCCGAACTCGCGCAGCGCTTCGGGGTGGCCGAAGCGTTCACCGAGGGCCGCACGGCCCGGGAGTGGCTGGTGCACATGTATGACACGTGGTCGGCCGGTGTGGATTTCGCCGCGCCGTCCTTCGATCAGTTCTGGGCCGACGGGCAGTTGCGGTTGCCCACCGAACCCGGGCTGACCCTGCTGGCCGACTTCCGCGCCGACCCGTACACGAACCGGTTGAACACCCCGAGCGGGCGGATCGAGATCTTCTCCGCCGATATCGACGGCTTCGGTTACGACGATTGTGCGGGACACCCCGCCTGGTTCGAACCCACCGAATGGCTGGGCGGTGAGCGCGCGCAGACCTACCCGCTGCACCTCATCGCCAACCAGCCGGCCAGCCGGCTGCACAGCCAGCTCGACGGCGGTGCCACCAGTCAGAAGTCCAAAGTTCACGGGCGCGAGCCGATCCGGATCCATCCCGCCGATGCCGCGGACCGCGGCCTGGCCGACGGCGACGTGGTGCGGGTGTTCAACGACCGCGGCGCCTGCCTGGCCGGCGTGGTGATCGATGACCGGCTGCGACCCCAGGTGGTCCAGCTGTCCACAGGCGCCTGGTTCGACCCGCTCGATCCCGCCGACCCGGACTCACTGTGTGTGCACGGCAATCCGAATGTGCTGACCGACGATGTCGGCACCTCGGCACTGGCCCGCGGATGCACCGGCGCCCATGTGCTGGTGCAGCTGGAGAAGTTCGTCTGGGGCGAGCGCAGCGACGGGGAGGGTCCGGCCGAGCTGCCGCCGGTGCGAGCCCACGAGCCGCCGGTGATCCGCTAGGCGCGCTGGTCGGCGGGCAGCCGGGGCGCCACCAGGTCGACGAAGGCATCGACCACCCGGTAGGCGTCGGCGATCGGATGGCCGTGCAGCAGCGCACCGGACAGCATCGTGTTGATGATGCCCCACACCATGATTGCGGTGTCGGCCGATTCCTGGGCCCCCAGTGAGGCGAAATCCTCGGACAGCGTCTGCTGGGCGACGGCGCCGAACTCTTCCATCAGGGCCGCCGCGTTGGCGTCGGCGGTGTTCTGCAACAGCATGCAGACCTTGAAGAAGGCAGGACGACGCTCGAAGGTGGCGATGATGCCGCGCACCTTCTCCCGCACCCGGCGCTCCGCCGGTCGGGTGTCCGGGGCGGCGGGCGCGAAAACCGGCTGCGCCCAATCCATCAGCACCGCGGCGTACACATGCTCCTTGGAGCTGAAGTAGCGGTACAGCGTGCCCAGCGCCACATCCGCGGCGTCGGCGACATCACGCATCTGGATCTGGTCGTACTCCTGCGCCTTGAGCAGTGCCTGCGCGGCCGCCACGATCTGCGACCGGCGGGCCTGCTTGTAGCCCGGCATGTCGGTCATGGCGGCCTCAATTCCTCGGCAGCCCGAGGATCATCGTGGCGATGATGTTCAGCTGGATCTCGATGGTGCCGCCGCCGATGACCTCGGCGGGCATCATCAGGCTCTGCCCCACCGCAGGCTGTTCGCCACCGCCGACCATGGCCGCGCGGCCGCTGAAGGCCAGTGCGTCCGCGGTCACCCGGCGCACCAGCAGTGCGGTGCCGACCTTGCCGACGCTGCTCGCCGGGCCCGGACCGTGCCCGGCGAGCCTGCCCAGGGTGTCCCGCACCGCGAGTGCGCCGATCGCGTTGGTGGCCGCCCGAACCTCACCGAGCGCCCCGCGCACCGCCCCATCCTGCGGGCCGGCCCGGCGGGCCAGGGTGCGCAGCTCACTTTCCTTGTCCAGCTTCACATAGGCGCCGATGGCCACCCGCTCATTGGCCATGGTGGCCAGCGCATGGGACCAGCCGGCGGTGGGCTCACCCACCAGCATCTCGTCGGGCACGAACACATCGTCGAAGAACACCTCGTTGAAATGCTCGTCGCCGCTGGCCGTGCGCAGCGGCCGGACCCGGATGCCCGGGGACGTCATATCGACCAGGAAGTACCCGATACCCTTGTGCTTCTTGACATCCGGATCGGTGCGGGCCAGCAGCGCGCCCCAGTCGGCACGTTGCGCCGAGGAGGTCCAGACCTTCTGTCCGTTGATCCGCCAGCCACCGTCCACCTTGGTCGCCCTGGTCGACAGCGCGGCCAGGTCCGATCCGGCACCGGGTTCGGAAAAGAGCTGGCACCAGCCGATCTGACCACGCATGGTGGGCACCGCGAAGCGGTCACGCTGCGCATCGGAGCCGGCGGTGAGCACCGTCGGCAGGATCCACTGCGCGATCCCCAGCGACGGCCGGGTCAGATAGGGCCGCTTGTCGTACTCCTCGTCGATGATGAGCTGCTGCGCCGGTGAGGCATCGAGCCCCCAGGGCGCGGGCAGGTACGGCGCAACCAGACCGGCATCGGCGAGCGCGGCGCGCTGCGGGCCGGTCCAGTACTCCGCATATTCGGGGTTCTGCCTGCCCGGCTTCTCGTTGCGCAACGCTGCCGCAGCGTCGAGGGCGGCGGCCACACCGGCGCGGAAGTCCGGCTCGACCTCGGTGAGCTCGATGGCGAAGTCACGTCCGGGCAGGTCCGGATCACCAAGGGCGCGTGCCCAATCCGTCACCGGACCGACGGCGGCGGCCAGGCTGATGGCACGCTTCCAGTACAGGTGCAGGTCGTGTTCCCAGGTGTAGCCGATCGCGCCGAACATGGTCAGCGCGTCGACCACGAGTTCCGGAAGCCGGCCGATGACGCAGACCGCGGCACCGGCGGCGGCGATGCGATGCTGCACCGCGGACTGATCCGCGCCGCGAATCGCATCCCAGGCCGAGGCCGCGGCGAGTTCGCTGTTGATGAACAGCGTCGCCGCCTTGTGCTGCAGGGCCTGGAAGGTGCCGATCGGGCGGCCGAACTGCTCGCGCACCTTCAGGTAGGCGACCACATTGTCCACACACCAGCGCGCGATGCCCGCGGCTTCGGCGGCGATGAGGCCCACGGCGATACCCTGCGCGGTCTGCTCGTCCATCCCGGTGAGGGCGTCACCGCCGCGCACACCATGGCAGTGCAGGGTGCCGACATCGCGGGTCAGGTCGGTCGGCGGGTGCGCCTGCACCGTGACGCCCGGCGCACCGGCGTCCACGACGAACCAGAGTGTCTCGCCCGCTTCGGTTCTGGCGCCGACCACGAGGTGCTCGGCGGAACTCGACCCGAGTTGCGGCCCGGCCGAGCCATCCAGCTGCCATCCCCCGTCCCCGGCGGTGGCCCGGATCTCGCCGTCGCCGGGCAGCAGCAGCGCCGCCGTGGCGCCGGCCGCGATGGCCTGCAGCAGCGCACGGGCGGCGGGCCCGTCGGTATCGGCGGCGGCCACCGCGGCACCGGCGATGACGGTGGGCAACAGCGGTCCCGGCAGCAGTCCGTAACCGGCGGCGTCGATGACACACGCGGCCTCGGCCAGTGTGCCGCCCTGTCCGCCGAACTCCTCGGGCAGGTGCACGGCGTGCAGACCCTGGGCGACCAGGGTCGCCCAGAAGTCGGGCCGGGTTCCCGCCGCGATCGCGTCGAACTGCGATCTGGTGAGTTCCCGTCCGCCGTGGCGCTGCGCGAAGCCGGCCATCGAGTCGGTGAGCTGGATCTGTTCATCGGTCAGGGCGACAACCACGCCAGTCTCCTATCGCGCCGCGGTGTAATGCAGCAGGGTGATGTCGGCCTCGGGGCGATCGGCGAACACCGGGGACACTGCCATGCCGACCCGTAGCTGTGCCGCCTCGACGTCGACGAGTTCGGTGGCCAGCCGCGGGCCTTCGTCCCACTGCACCACGCCGAGCAGATGCGGCACCGCGTCGGCGAACTGCGGTGCGACCGGCCGCTGCGCGACGGCGAAGCTGACGAGTGTTCCCGCGCCCGAGATCTGGCGCCACTGCAGGTCGTCGGCGAGCGTGCCGGGGGCGAGCACGCGGGGGTAGAAGACGTAGGCGTCCAGCGACGGCGAGAACTGGACCCATATCTCGTGGCGGCGCAGGCCATCCCAGAACGGGGCCGACGTCGGGGTGGGCAGCGGCATCGGGCGCGCCAGTGCGTCGTTCACGGCTAGTCCCCCTCCAGCACGAGTGCTTCTTGTTCACTGAGCACGCCGCCGTTGCCGGACACGAAAGCGCGGTCACAGTCGGCGATCTGGGTCGCCTCGGCGCGGCCCATCAGCTGCCGGGTGGCATCGCAGACGTGATGCATGCCCCCGGCGTTGCCGGGCTGCCCGTAGCCGAGTTGTCCGCCCGCGGTGTTCATCGGGAAGTCGCCGCGGAAGGTGAGGTCATGGTCGGTGACGAACTGCATGCCCTTGCCCTTCTCGCAGAACCCGGCATCTTCCAGGGTGAGCAGCGCGGTGATGGTGTAGCAGTCATAGATCGACACCATGTCCATGTCGGCCGGCGTCGCGCCGGCCATGCCGAACGCGGACTCGGCGACCTTGACCATCGGCGTCTGCAGCGGATCGGCGGCGTACACCGGCGACTTGTAGGGCACGCGTTCGCCGAAACCCTTGATCCACACCGGCCGGTTGCGGCTCCTACGCGCCAGATCGGCGTTCGTCACCAGCACCGCCGAACCACCCATACAGGGCATCACGATCTCCAGCATGTGCAGCGGCGAGGCGATGATGGGGCTGTCCAGCACGTCGGCGATGCTCAGCGGTTTGTCCTTGAACACCGCGCCCGGGGTGTGGTTGGCGTTGACCCGTTGGTCGACGACGATCTTGGCCATCGCGGCCTCGTCGTAACCGTATGCGGCGGCGTACATCTGGGCGACCTGGGCGTAGGGCCCGTTCTGGCCGAGGTAGCCGTAGGGGATCTCGAACTCGGCCTGCGGCGAGCCGTAACGGTAGCTGGAGGCGCCGTAGTACAGCGCATCGCCGGGGTCATACGGGCGCTGTGGCGACATCGGGGTGAGGTAGTTGGCCGGGATGGCGCACAGCACCGCCTGGCAGATCCCCAGTTCGATGGCCGCCGCGGCCCGCCACACCATGGCCGCGCCCGACGCGCCGCCGAGGTCGACCAGCTCGGCGTAGTTGACCGCCAGCCCCAGGTATTCCGCGACGGTGGACGGGACGAACAGTTGGGATTCCATCACCCCGCAGGTCACCAGCCCGTCGACCTGGTCCACCGTCAGCCCGGCGTCGGCGACCGCGGCGGCGGCCAGCCGTGCCCACTGCTCCAGGATGAACTCCGGCGCGCCGGTCGGCTTGCGCGTCGCGGGCAGCTCGTGGAACCCGACGATCGCGGCGTCGCCCCGCAAACCCATGTGATCTCCCTTCGATCATTCAGAAACGACGATATTAGAATGAGATTCTACTTTCAATTCGGGGGCTGTTTTCGGTAACGACAACGTCACGGCGCCCGGGGTGCGACGATCCGAAGAGCGCATACCCGGGGGTGCCACATGCCTACTGCACGACGCGTGCTCACAACCCTGCTGACGTTGCTGACTGCGGTTCTCATCACCGTCGCCTCGACCCTGACGATGGCCGTGGCACTGGCTGCGACGGCGCTCATCGTGCCGGGCACCGGGACACCGAACGCCAACATCGTCGGCGACTACCTGGAGAACGCCCGCGATTACTACATCTCACCGTTCAACCCGGCATGCACCGCGGACGACGACTGCGCGCTGCAGGGCATCGACTATCCCGCGCAGTTCTGGCCGATCCCGCTACCGGGCTGGGGCGGGCTGCAGGGTGCCAAGTGGGATGTGTCCACCGGCGAGGGACTGTCCAAGCTGAACTCCACGCTGGTGGACACCCTGGCCCAGGATCCGCCGAACACACCTGTCGTCATCTTCGGTTACTCGCAGGGCGGCAACATCGTCAGCCGGGAGAAGCGCAACCTGGCCGGGCTGCCCAAGGATCAGACCTACCTGTCCTTCGTGATGATCGGAAACACCAACCGGCCCAACGGCGGACTGTTCGAGCGGCTGGCCTTCCTGGGACATGTGCCCATCCTGGACGCGACGTTCGGCCTGCCCGCGCCGACCGACACCTGCGATCACATCTGCGCCACCGATATCGCGTTCCGCTACGACGGTGTCGCCGACTTCCCGCTCTACCCGCTCAACGCACTGGCCGTGTTCAACGCGATCGCCGGGTTCTGGTACATCCACGGCACCTACCTGTCCCCCAATGCGGACAGTGATGTCGGCGAACTCCCCGACGGGTACACGCCGGAAGAACTGGCCGAGCAACTCGCCAACGAGGACAACTGGGACGAACACGGCGACACCCGCTACATCACCATCCCGACCAAGACCCTGCCGATCGTGCGGCCGTTCCTGGACTTCGCCGGATTCACCGGGACCGGGTTCATCATCAAGCCACTCGTCACGCTGTTCACCCCCGTGCTGGAGGTGCTGATCGAGGCCGGCTACGACCGCTCGCTGAGCTACGGCGCGCCCGCGCCCTTCCGGCTCATCCCGCGGATCAACCCGTTCGTGCTGGCCCGCGATGTCGTCGACGCGCTCGGCGAGGGCATCCACGATGTGTTCGGCGGCGGCACCACGACCAAGCCCGCGGTGCAGAAGCCGGCGCCGGCGAGCACGGCCGCGGCCGCTGCGCCCGAGTCCGTGCCGGCCGCTGTCACCGAAGCGCCCACGGACACGGTGGAGGCCGACGCAGGAGACGAGAAGGTCGAGCGTGCCCGGCTCACCGACGCCAGGACCACACCGCGCGCCGCGCGGCGAGCCCTGTCCGGCGTGCGATCCGCCGACGCACCGTTGACCTCGGCACACGACGCCGATGAGCAGGACATCGAGGACGTCCCGCAGGACAAGCCAGACAACGACATCGACGCCCACAGCGACGACGTAGACAACGACAAAGACACCGACGCGGCAGCTGAGGACAACGACGCCTCGAGCGATCAGAGCGAACCTGCCGACACCGCCGACAAGGCGGCCTGAGCGGCGCGGGCAGGCGCACCGGCCCCTGGAATCCGGGGGATCCCTCAGGACGGTGTGCCTGCCCGTGCGACTACCAGTTGCTGAACTCGCGCAGGCTGGCCGCGAGCGGAACCGGGACGCGCGCAGTGATTTTCGTGCCCGATTCGGTGTGTTCGGTGGTATCGATCCGGCCCTCGGTGTGTACCCGGGCCACCAGGTCGCCGCGGTCATAGGGCACCGTCACGTCGACGAAGGCGTCGGTCGGTTCCACCAGCTCCACCAGCCGGGCACGCAGCTGATCGAGCCCCTCGCCGGTGTGCGCGGACACGAACACCGCGTCCGGTAGGGCGCGGCGCAGCTGGGCCAGCGCGAGATCGTCGGCCGCGTCGATCTTGTTGACCACCAACAGTTCCGGGGCCGGCGAGCCGTCGTGGTCGGAGTAGACGTCGCGCACCACCTGGCGGACCGCGTTGATCTGCGCCAGCGGGGTGGCATCGGAGCCGTCGACCACATGCACCAGCAGATCGGCGTCGACAACCTCCTCCAGGGTGGAGCGGAACGCCTCCACCAACTGGGTGGGCAGGTGCCGGACGAAGCCGACGGTGTCGGTCAGCACGAAGGGCCGGCCGTCGTCGAGTTCGCCGCGGCGGGTGGTCGGCTCCAGCGTGGCGAACAGCGCGTTCTCGACCAGCACCCCGGCGCCGGTCAACGCGTTGAGCAGACTGGACTTTCCGGCGTTGGTGTAGCCGACGATCGCGACGGCGGGCAGATCGGCGGCCCGGCGCTTACCACGCTGGGTGTCGCGGATCTTCTTCATGTCCTTGATCTCGCGGCGCAACTTCGACATCCGCTCGCGGATACGGCGGCGGTCGGTCTCGATCTTGGTCTCACCGGGGCCGCGGGTGCCCACGCCGCCACCGCTGCCGCCGGCGCCGCCGCCCTGCCGGGACATCGACTCACCCCAGCCGCGCAGCCGGGGCAGCATGTACTCCATCTGCGCGAACGCCACCTGCGCCTTGCCCTCGGCGGACGTGGCGTGCTGGGCGAAGATGTCCAGGATCAGCGCGGTCCGGTCGATGACCTTGACCTTGACCACCTTCTCCAGCGAGTTCAGCTGGGCGGGACTGAGCTCACCGTCGCAGATGACGGTGTCCGCGCCGGTGGCGGTGACGATATCGCGCAGTTCGATGGCCTTGCCGGAGCCGATATAGGTCGACGCATCGGGTTTGTCGCGGCGCTGCACGAGAGCCTCGAGGACCTCCGAGCCCGCCGTCTCGGCCAGCGCGGCGAGTTCGGCCATGCTGGCGTCCACGTCGGCTGCGGTGCCTTCGGTCCACACCCCGACGAGCACCACCCGCTCCAGGCGCAGCTGACGGTATTCGACCTCGGAGATGTCGGTGAGTTCGGTCGACAGCCCGGCCACGCGGCGCAGTGCCGCGCGGTCCTCGAGGGCCAGTTCGCCGGTGCTCGGAACGGGATTGCGCGTGAAGTCAGATTCAGTCATATGTTCTTTCGATGGTGGCACGGTGGCCGGGGTTCACGCACCTGAATATTCGCCGTGCGCAACGAGCACCGACGGGCCACGCAGGTAGCTGGTCGCCTCGGTGATGGTGACGCTCACCTCACCGCCGGGGACGCGGACCACCAGGGTGCCGGTCTCCTCCCCCAGGTGGTTCAGCGCCGCCAGCGCCGCGGCCACGGTTCCTGTTCCGCAGGAACGGGTTTCGCCCACTCCGCGCTCGTGGACCCGCATGTTCACCGAGCCGTCGGTCGGGCTCGTCAGGATCTCCACGTTCACCCCGTCGGGGAATTGCGCGGTGTCGAAGGACACGGGTGCACCGACGTCGAGGGCGGCCAGCGCGGCCGCGCTCAGGTCCGTCACGCAGGCCAGGTGCGGGTTGCCGACATCGACGCCCAGCCCGGTGAAGCGCTGCCCGCCGACCACGGCCGACCCGGCGCCCAGCCGGTTGACCTTGCCCATGTCGACGGTGACCTCGGCGTGCGTGGGGCTGAACTGCTCGATCACCACCGGTCGCGCCCCGGCCAGCGAACCGACCACGAATTCGTCACGGGTCTCCAGTCCGGAGGCCCGCAGGTAGTGCGCGAAGACCCGCACCCCGTTCCCGCACATCTGCGCGATGGAACCGTCGGCGTTGCGGTAGTCCATGTACCAGTCCTGGGCCGACACCCCCTCGGGCAACGTCGCGAAGACCCCGGCGGCAGCCGCGGCGCCGGCCGTGGTCACCCGCAGCACGCCGTCGGCGCCCAGTCCGCGGCGCCGGTCGCACAGCGCAGCCACCGCGTCGGGCGTCAGCGCCAGCGCGGCGTCGAGGTCGGGCAGCACGACGAAGTCGTTCTGTGTGCCGTGACCTTTGGCGAACCTCATTTGTCCAGGATACGCAGCGCCGCGTCCATCAGGTCCGGCGCCGAACCGTCGAGCCAGTTCACCCGGTGATCGCGGCGGAACCAGGAGCGCTGCCTGCGCACATAGCGACGGGTGCCCACGAAGGTGGGCTCGGCCGCGGCGGAGCCGTCGCCCAGGGCGTCCAGGTCGGCGAGCACCTGCGCGTAACCGAGGGCCCGCGATGCCGTCACCCCGTCGCGCAGGCCACGCTCGATCAGGCCGGACACCTCGGCGACCAGACCTTCGGCGAACATCGTGTCGGTGCGCTGCTGCAGCCGTTCATCCAGAATGCTTGTGTCCCAATCCAGCCCGATGATCGCCGTACCCCAGCGCGGGGTGCCGATGCGCGGCGCCGACGCCGCGAAGGGTTTGCCGGTCAGTTCGACCACCTCGAGTGCGCGCACGATGCGGCGGCCGTCGGTGTCCAGGATGGCGGCACCGGCCGCCGGGTCGACCCGGGTCAGTTCGGCGTGCAGCGCGCCCACCCCGACCTCGGCGAGGCGGGCCTCCCAGCGGGCCCGCACCGCCGGATCGGTCGCCGGGAACGACCACTGGTCCAGCAGCGACTGGATGTAGAGCATGGATCCGCCGACGATCACCGGCACCGCGCCGCGGGCCATGATCGCCTCGATATCGGCCGCCGCGTTCTCCTGGTACCGCGCGACCGAGGCGTTCTCGGTGACGTCGAGGACGTCGAGTTGGTGATGCACGATGCCGCGACGCTGCGCCACGGGCAGTTTGGCGGTGCCGATGTCCATGCCGCGGTAGAACTGCATGGCATCGGCGTTCACGATCTCGCCGCCGAGCCGCTCCGCCAGGGCCAGCCCGAGCGCGGACTTTCCGGTCCCGGTCGGCCCGATGACCGCGACGGGACGGATCTCGCTACTCATGGGAGCCAGGTGCCCGCGAAGTAGCCGACGCCGAATGGTGCCCCGCGGTAGAGCTCACGGGCCTGCACCGGCCGCGCGCCGACCAGGCCGGCCAGCACCTGATAGGCGCCCTGCCCGACCGCGCCGCCGGCACACCTGATCACGGCGTCGACATCGCCGGCGGCCAGCGCGTCATCCAGCGCGGCCTGGGCGGCCACCGAATCCGGGTCGAACCCCCCGGGCGCGGACTGGGTCAGCGTGTTCGCGCCGTCGGCGACCACCAGCACGCCGACGGGTTCCGGGAGTTCCTCGAGCTCGGTCCGCAGCGTCCTACCGCGGTACACGGCCGCCTCGCCGGCGTCGGCGTAGACCCGCACCTCGGCGGTGCGGCCGGCGTTCACCTGCCCGCGCACCCAGCCGGCGATCAGCGCGGCCAGCGGCAGCTCGGTCACCGGGTCGTCGGCATCCGGCGACAATGCGACCCGGATGTCGGCGCCGTACCCGGCGAAGGTGCCCACCGCGGACGCCGCGATCAGCTGATCGTCGCCACCCGCGCCGATGGCGATCCAGCGCGGCGGCAGTTCGGCGGCCGCCGTCAGCACCGCGGTACGCAGATCTGCCACTTCGGCCGCCGCGGCACCGGCGAGTTCGGGCACCAGGACCGGCGCCGAGGGGATCAGAGCAATGGCCGCCAACACGCCATCACGTTATCGCCTTGGCGGTGTCGGACTGATCGGCCCAGCCGGCCTCCCCGCGGGCCAGGGCGGCGGTGGCGACCATCATCACCGCCACCGCGGCGATCAGGGTGATCCAGCCGGCCTCTCCGGGGCGCAGGGTCTCCCCGAGCACCACCACACCCAGCACCGAGGCGACGATCGGCTCGGTCACCGTCATCGTCGGCAGCGACGCCGTGATCGACCCGGCCCGGAACGCGGCCTGCTGGTAGGCGGTGCCCGCCACCGCCACCAGCACCCAGGCATAGAGCTCCGGGGTGCGCAGCAGCTCCCACACCCCGTCGCCGATGCGGTCGACCACGCCCTTGGTGAGGATCGCGAAAAGTCCCCACAGCGCGCCGGAGACGCACGCCAGCAGGATCGCGCTGATCGTGCGGCCGGACCAGACCCGCGCGCCCAGCACACACAGCACGATCGCCGGTGCCAGCACCGCACCGACGGCCAGCCAGGTGTCCGCGCCGGCCCGCTCATGGCCGGCCGTCGGGTTGCCGACCGTGACGATCACCACCACCGACACCGCCAGCAGCACCGCCCAGGTCCACTCGAACCGACTCACCCGGTGCTGGTTCGCGCGGGCGTTCAGCGGTAGCGCGAACAGCAGCGAGGTGACCAGCAGGGCCTGCACCAGCAGCACCGAACCCAGCCCCAGCGCCGCCGCCTGCAGTCCGAACCCGACCGCCGAGACGAGACTGCCGATCCACCAGGCGCGGTCCTTGAGCAGTCGCAGGAACAGTTGCAGATGACTGACCTGCTCATCGGTCACCTCGTGCGCGGAACGCTGGTGGATGACATCGCCGATGGCGATGAACAGCGCAGCGCCGAGTGCCAGCAGTGCGGCGATATCCGCCTTGTCCAACGGAGGCCTCCCAACAGGTCAGGGCACTGAGGGTGCCGGTAAACACATGCCGATCGCAACCGCGGCTCGACCCGACCTGCTTGAATAGCGACGGAAGCTATCGGGCGCCGCGTCGCGCGGCAGGTGCGTGGGTCAGACCACGCGGAGTGCGAGGAATGGATATGACAACCAACGACTCAGGTTCCGGCGAGACCACCGGGGAATCGGCAGCTGCGGCCCCCAAGCCCACTCCCAAACCCACGCCCAGGCCGGGACCGCGTCCGACACCGCACCCCCGCCCGGCCGCGGCCGTGGCAGCCGCGCCCGTCGTCTCGGCACCGGCATCGGTGGATCCCCACCGATTCGGTCGCGTCGAGGACGACGGCACCGTCGTCCTGATCACCGCCGCGGGAGAACGCGTCATCGGCTCCTGGCAGGCCGGTGAGACCGAGGCCGCGTTCGCACATTTCGGCCGCCGCTACGACGATCTGCACACCGAGGTCGTCCTCCTGGAGGCCCGGCTGGCCTCCGGCAGCGGAGATGCCCGCAAGATCAAGTCCGCGGCCTCCGCACTGCTGGAAACCCTGTCGACCGCCGCGGTCCTCGGCGATGTCGACGCCGTCGAGCAGCGGCTCAAGTCCATCCTCGAACACGCCGACGGGGCCGCCGCCGAGGAACGCGCCCGGCGCGATGAGCACCGCGCCGCCCAGACCGCCCGCAAGGAGGCGCTGGCCGCCGAGGCCGAGGAGATCGCCAACGCCACCGGCCAGTGGAAGTCCGCCGGCGACCGGCTGCGCGCGATCCTCGACGAGTGGCGCACCATCACCGGCCTGGACCGCAAGACCGACGACGCGCTGTGGAAGCGGTACTCGGCGGCCCGGGAGACCTTCAACCGGCGCCGGGGTTCGCACTTCGCCGAGCTGGACCGCGAGCGTGTCGGGGCCCGGCAGGCCAAGGAAGCCCTCTGCGAGAAGGCGGAGAAGCTCAGCGATTCCACCGACTGGGCAGGCACCGCGGCGACCTTCCGGGATCTGCTCGCGCAGTGGAAGGCCGCCGGTCGCGCCGCCAAGGATGTCGACGACGCGCTGTGGGCGCGGTTCAAGGCCGCCCAGGACACCTTCTTCGAGGCCCGCAACGCCATCAACGCCGAGCGAGATGCCGAGTTCGGCGCGAACGCGGTCGCCAAGGAGAAGCTGCTGGCCGAGGCCGAACGCATCGACATCTCCGACGCCAAGGCCGCCCAGGCCGCGCTGCGTGCGATCGGCGACAAGTGGGACGCCATCGGCAAGGTGCCGCGGGAGAAGTCGGCGGATCTGGAGCGCCGACTGCGCGCGGTGGAGAAGAAGGTCCGCGACGCGACCACCGCGAGCCAACCCGATGCCGAGGCCCAGGCGCGGGCCGATCAGTTCCGCGAGCGCGCCGAGCAGTTCGAGCGCCAGGCGGAGAAGGCCGAGGCGGCAGGCAAGACCAAGGATGCCGAGGCGGCCCGGGCCAGCGCCGCGCAGTGGCGGGAGTGGGCGGGGACCGCTGCGGAAGCGGTCACCAAGAAGCGTTAGGGCTTGTCGGGATCGTCACCGAGATCGTCGAGCAGCGTCTTGTGCTGACGCTCGGCGACGGCCTGACGGCGCTCCGCCTCGGCGGCCAGCTGCACCGCAGTGCGTGACCACACCACCCGCGCCCAGTGGAAGGCCAGCAGCAGCACGGCCAGCCAACCGATGATGAGCCCGAATCCGGGGCCGGGCAGCCCCGCACCGGCGGTCTGGCGGGACCACACCGCGAGCATGCCCGCCGGGCAGGCCACGGTGGTGCCGGCCAGCGCGATCCAGGCCAGCGTCCAGCGCCGGGTCAGCAGCGCCAGGACGGAGAACCCGATGCTGAAGACCAGCGCCAGCCAGACGAACACCCGCGACGGCAGCGAGAGGCCGTCTGCGATCGCGGTGTCGCTGGCGATCAGCACGTCGATGCCGCGGGAGGATCCGGTGTGCGGGAGCAGCAACGACACCAGCACGACGAACACCAGGATCGCCACCACCAGGGCGCGGGCACCGGGGTCGATCTCGGAGGCCACCCGGCGTTCGGCGGCTTCGATATCGCCCTTGAACGCGTCGAAGTCCTTGGGGTCCTGGCCGCTCACAGCGCGCATCCTCCGGTGACGGGGACGGCGGGCGGAACGCCGATACCCGGCATACCGAGGCCCACCCCGGTGACCGGACGAAGCCCCGCCGCGTGCGCGTCCCCGGCGCGGGTGCGGCGGTGCGTGGACACGACTCCGTCGGCGACCAGGAAGTGCGGGGCGGCGCGCGTCACGGTCGTGGTGACGATGTCGCCGGGGCGGATGTCGGCGCCGCCGGAGGCGAAGTGCACCAGCCGGCCGTCGCGGGCGCGCCCGGACATCCGCGCGGTGGCGGCGTCCTTGCGTCCCTCCCCCGCGGCCACCAGCAGTTCGACGTGCGCGCCGACCTGAGCCTGGTTCTCCTGCAAAGAAATCTGCTCCTGTAGCTCGATGAGTCGCTGATAGCGTTCGCTGACAACCTCTTTGGGCAGTTGGTCGGCGAGCGTGGCGGCTGGGGTGCCGGGGCGCTTCGAGTACTGGAACGTGTACGCGTTCGCAAAGCGGGACTGCGCCACCACATCCAGGGTGGCCTGGAAATCCTGCTCGGTCTCGCCCGGGAAGCCGACGATGATGTCGGTGGTGATGGCGGCGTGCGGTATCGCGGTGCGCACCCGGTCGATGATGCCCAGGTATCGCTCGGCGCGGTAGGACCGCCGCATCGCCTTGAGCACGCGATCCGAGCCCGACTGCAGCGGCATGTGCAGCGTCGGGCACACATTTGGCGTGGCTGCCATGGCCTCGATGACGTCGTCGGTGAACTCGGCGGGGTGCGGGGAGGTGAACCGGACGCGCTCCAGCCCGTCGATGGTCCCGCAGGCCCTCAGCAGGTCGGCGAAGGCGCCGCGGTTGCGCGGGGTGTCGGAGTCGGCGAAGGACACCCCGTAGGCGTTCACGTTCTGCCCCAGCAGGGTGACCTCGAGCACACCCTGGTCCACCAGGGTCTGCACCTCGGCCAGCACGTCACCGGGGCGACGGTCCACCTCTTTGCCGCGCAGCGCGGGAACGATGCAGAACGTGCAGGTGTTGTTACATCCCACGGAGATGGAAACCCAAGCGGCGTAGGCGGATTCACGGGCAGCGGGCAGCGCCGACGGGAACTCCTGCAGCGACTCGGCGATCTCGACCTGGGCGACCCGCTGGTGACGTGCCCGCTCCAGCAGCACCGGCAGCGAGCCGATGTTGTGGGTGCCGAACACCACGTCGACCCAGGGCGCCTTCTTCAGGACGGCGTCGCGGTCCTTCTGGGCCAGGCAGCCCCCGACGGCGATCTGCATGTCGGGTTCGGCGTTCTTGCGCGGGGCCAGATGGCTGAGATTGCCGTACAGCTTGTTGTCCGCGTTCTCGCGCACGGCGCAGGTGTTGAACACCACGATATCGGCGTCGGTGCCCTCGGCGGCCCGCTCGTAGCCGGCGGCCTCCAGCAGCCCGGACAACCGCTCGGAGTCGTGCACGTTCATCTGGCAGCCGTAGGTACGCACCTGATAGGTGCGCACGGGGGCCGGGCGGCCAGCACCCGCCCCCACAGTCGAGGCCAACACGGAAGTCACGACGTTCATGTTACGGGGGTGTCGATACGCCCCATCCTGAGCATTACCTGGGTAGGGTTCCAGTCCATGACCACCGCGGCTTCGGTCCCGATGATCTCGCTACAGGGTGTGAACAAGCACTTCGGCGATCTGCACGTGCTCCGGGACATCGATCTCGATGTTCCGCGCGGTCAGGTCGTGGTGGTGCTGGGCCCGTCGGGTTCGGGCAAATCAACGTTGTGCCGCACCATCAATCGGCTCGAGCCGATCGATACCGGCACCATCTCCATCGACGGTGCGGTGCTGCCCGAGGAGGGCCGCAAACTCGCCGAGTTGCGCTCAGATGTCGGCATGGTGTTCCAGTCGTTCAACCTGTTCGCGCACAAGACAATTGTCGAGAACGTGATGCTGGCGCCGGTCAAGGTGCGAAAGCTGGCCAAGGACAAGGCCCGTACCGAGGCGATGGCCCTGCTGGACCGGGTCGGCATCTCCAATCAGGCCGACAAGTACCCGGCTCAGCTGTCCGGCGGGCAGCAGCAACGGGTCGCGATCGCCCGGTCACTGGCGATGAGCCCGAAGGTGATGCTGTTCGACGAGCCGACCAGTGCGCTCGATCCGGAGATGATCAACGAGGTGCTGGCGGTGATGACCTCGCTGGCCACCGACGGGATGACCATGCTGGTCGTCACCCACGAGATGGGTTTCGCGCGGCGCGCGTCACATCGGGTGGTGTTCATGTCCGACGGTGCGATCGTCGAGGACGCCGAGCCCGAGGAGTTCTTCAACAACCCCAAGTCCGACCGTGCCAAGGATTTCCTCGGCAAAATTCTCAACCACTGATCGTCCACCTCCGAAAGGACCATGACATGCCGTCTCTGCGTTTCCGGGTGGCTGCCGCCGCCGTTCTGGCCGCAGCGCTGCCGTTGACCCTCGCCGCGTGCGGCGGCGGTGAGGGCGACAGCAACAAGGTGACCATCGGCACCAAGATCGATCAGCCCGGTCTGGGTCTGAAGAACCCCGACGGCACCATGAGCGGGTTCGACGTCGACGTGGCGACCTATGTCGCCGAGCAGCTGGGCTACAAGCCCGAGGACATCGAGTGGAAGGAATCCCCGTCGGGGCAGCGCGAGACGCTGATCCAGAACGGGCAGGTGGACTTCATCGCCGCGACGTACTCGATCACCGACGCCCGCAAGGAGAAGGTGAGCTTCGCCGGGCCGTACCTGATCACCGGGCAGAGCCTGCTGGTGCGCGCCGACAACAGCGACATCACCGGTGCGGAGTCGCTGGAGAACAACAAGAAGCTGTGCTCGGTGACCGGTTCCACGCCGGCCCAGCGCATCAAGGACAAGTACCCGGGCGTGCAGTTGCAGCAGTACGACACCTACTCGGCCTGCGTGGAGGCGCTCAAGACCGGCGCGATCGACGCGGTGACCACCGATGAGGTCATCCTGGCCGGCTACGCCGCCCAGTCCCCCGGAACGTTCAAGATCGTCGGCGAACCGTTCTCCGAGGAGCGTTACGGCATCGGCCTGAAGAAGGACGACACCGAACTCCGTACCAAGATCAACGATGCCATCACCAAGATGATCGCCGACGGCGCGTGGAAAGAGGCCTTCGACAAGAACCTCGGCCCCGCAGGCATCACCGCGCCCGCACCGCCGACCGTCGACAAGTAAACCGCGCGCGGTCACGTGGAGATCTTCACCGAGTACCAGGACCGGATCTACGCGGCGTTCTGGGTCACCATTCAGCTCACGGTGTACGCCGCCATCGGCGCGCTGGTGCTGGGCACCATCCTGGCCGGGATGCGACTGTCCCCGGTTCCGGTGATGCGTGGGCTGGGCACCAGCTACGTCAACGTGGTGCGCAACACGCCGTTGACCCTGATCCTGGTGTTCTGCTCGCTGGGTCTCGGTAACACGCTGCACATCACGCTGACCGACCCCAACTCACCGACCTCGATCGTGGACAGCGGTTTCCGGCTCTCGGTGTTCGGATTGACCGTCTACACAGCGGCTTTCGTCTGTGAGGCGATCCGGTCCGGCGTCAACACGGTGCCGGTGGGTCAGGCCGAGGCGGCACGTTCGCTCGGCCTGACCTTCGCCCAGAACCTGCGGATCATCATGTTGCCGCAGGCGTTTCGGGCGGTGATCATTCCGCTCGGTTCGGTGCTGATCGCGTTGACCAAGAACACCACCATCGCCTCGGCGATCGGGGTGGCCGAGGCGGCGTTGTTGATGAAGGAGATGGTGGAGAACACCTCGGCGCTGCTGGTGGTCGGTGGCATCTTCGCCATCGGGTTCGTCATCCTGACGCTGCCGATGGGGCTGCTGTTCGGCTGGCTGGGCAAGCGGCTGGCGGTGCTGAGGTGAAAGCTGCTGCCTCCGTCCTCTACGACGTACCCGGTCCCCGCGCCCGGGCCCGCAACCGGATCTTCACCGTGCTGACGGTGGTGCTCTTCGCCGCGGCGTTCGGTTGGGTGATCTGGAAGTTCGCCGCCGCGGATCAGTTCACCGCGGCCAAATGGGAGCCCTTCCTCACCGGGGATCTGTGGATCACCTACGTGCTGCCCGGCATCAAGGGCACGCTGACCGCGGCGGCGGCGTCCATCGTGCTGGCGCTGGTGCTCGGCTGCCTGCTCGGTGTCGGCCGGCTGTCCCCGATATCGGCGGTGAGTTGGGCGTGTGCGACCTTCGTGGAGTTCTTCCGTGCGGTCCCGGTGCTCATCATGATGCTGTTCTCGTATGCACTGTTCGCGTTCTACGACATGTTCCCGTCGGAATACCTGGCGCTGGCCGGTGTCATCACCGGTCTGACCCTGTACAACTCGGCGGTGATCGCCGAGATCGTGCGCACCGGCGTGCACGCCCTACCGCGCGGACAGGCCGAGGCGGCCTCGGCGCTGGGCATGACCTGGCGCCAGACGATGGGTTCCATCCAGCTGCCGCAGGCCATCACCTCGATGCTTCCGGTACTGGTGTCCCAGATGGTGGTGGTGCTCAAGGACACCGCGATCGGGTACCAGATCACGTTCCTGGAGATGGTCCGGCAGGGCCAGAGCATCGGATCGGCCTACGGCAACTACATTCCCGCGCTCATCGTCATCGCGGCGCTGATGATCGCGCTGAATTTCGCGCTGTCATCGGCGGCCAACCGACTCGAGGCCCGGCTGCGCCGGTCCAAGAAGGGGCCGGAACCGTTGGCGGCCAGGCCGGTTGTTCAGGACGGTCCGGCGGTCTGATTCCGGGCCAGCACCAGACCCGCACAGGCGATCGCCGACGCGCAGACCATCACGATGCCCAGCGGGCCCGCGGTGCGCTCGCCGGCCAGACTCACCAGCGGTGAGACGGCGGCGGCCAGCAGGAACTGGGTGGCGCCCAACGCGGCCGAGGCAGTGCCTGCCGCACCCGGGGCGGCCGACAGCGCCAGGGCGGTCGCGTTGCCGAAGATGAGGCCCATCCCGGCGACGGCGGTGAACAGCGGGAGCGCCAGCCAGCCGGCCGCGGCTCCCGACCAGGACAGCGCCAGCACGGCGATGCTGGACACCGTGATCACCGCCAAGCCGACGGCGGCCAGGACGTGCGGTTCACTGCGCGCGGACAACCGGGCGCTCAGCGCACTCATCAGCAGCAGACCGAACGCATTCACCCCGAACACCGCACCGTACTGGGCCGCGCTCAGCCCCATCATCGTCTGGTAGATGAACGGCGAGGCCGAGATGTAGGCCATCATCACGGCGAACGCGAAGCCGAAGGCGACGACGTTGCCGACGTATCGCCGGCCGAGAAGCTGGCGCAGAGGCGAACCGGTGGTGGCCTTTTCGTCGCGCAACGCGGTGCGCCGCTCCTCGGTATGGGTTTCGCGGATCACCACCAGCGCGGCGATGAGCATCAGCACGACCAGCGCCAGGATGACGGCCAGCGCGCCGCGCCAGCCCAGCGGACCCACCAGGAAACCACCGGCCAGCGGCGCGGCGATCGGGGCCACGCCGCCCACGATCATCATCAGGCTGAACGCCCGGGCGGCGGCGCGACCGGTCGCCAGGTCGGAGATGATCGCGCGGCCGATCACCATGCCTGCCGCACCCGTGAGGCCCTGGGCCAGCCGGGCGCCGATGAGCACCTCGATGGTCGGCGCCAGCACCGCCACCACGCTGGCGGCTACGCAGATGGCGGCGCCGATCAGCAGTGGCCGGACCCGCCCGTAGCGGTCGGACAGCGGGCCGAAGATCAACTGCCCCAGGGCAAGACCGATGAGGAAGGTGGTCAGGGTCAGCTGCACATTCGTGGGCGAGGTGTGCAGGTCGGAGACCATCTCGGGAAAGGCGGGCAGGTACAGGTCGGTGGCGAAGGGAGCCACCGCGGACAGCAGCGCGAGGGTGACCAGCAGGCCGGCGGTGATGCGCGGCGCGCGCTCGGTACGCGCGGGGGTGTCGACGGACGTCGGCATTCAACATCTCCAAGTAGTTATCATTTGATAGTTATATATCTATAACTATCAGGTAGGGTGGCCGCATGCAAGCGCGATCGCGTCACACCGAGCAGCTCGCCGACCTGGCCGACGTCGTCATGGCGGTGTCCCGCGCCATCAAACTGCGTACCGCCGCAGACCCTTCGGTGCTCGACCTCTCGACCACCGAGGTGACGGTGCTGCGCTATATCGACCACCACCCCGGCGTCAGCCCCAGCGCGGTCGCCAGCGGAACCGGCCTGCAGCGCAGCAATCTGAGCCGGGCGTTGCGCGACCTGGAGGCCAAACACCTGGTGCGGCGGGCCGCCGACCCCTCCGACAACCGTCAATCACTGTTGCGGTCCACCGAGCCGGCCGCCGAGAACCTGAGGCACATCAGGGCGATCTGGTCCGGCCTGCTCCGCGATGCGCTCGCGGACACCGGCGATCACGACATCACCGCCGCGCTCGAACTTCTCGGCACGCTGGAGCGCGGCCTGCACTAGTCGGGCCAGGCCCGCAACGACCGGTCGGCGATGGCGTGCAGTTCCTCGCGGGTGGCGCCGCTTCTGGCCTGCACGGCGATGCCCTGACAGGTGGCGGCGATCCAACGGGCCAGCGAAACGGGGTCCTCACCGGCGATCTCGCCCGCCGACTGCGCCGCGGCGAACCGCTCGGCGAGCACCGTTACCCCGGCATCGCGCAGTTCGGCCAGATCGGAACCCCCCTGCACCAGCAGACATCCCGACGGACGGCCCGGCGTCGAGGTTGCGTCGGCCGCCCCGTGCACCATCGCGTGGGCGACCTCGCGGGCCGTCGGTAGGCCGAGCGCGTCGGCGGCATAGCCGCCGTGGCCCGCCACGTAATGCTCGACCGCTCGCTGGAACAGGTCGTCCTTGGAACCGAAGGTGTCGTAGAGGCTGCGCCGGTTGATCCCGGTGGCGTCGGTGAGGTCACTGATGGAGACGCCATCGAAGCCGTGCTCCCAGAACAGCCGGGTGGCGGTGTCGAGCACCTGCTGCGGTTCGAATCCCCTGGGCCGACCGATCGCCATTGACCTCTCCTGTGTGATGCGGGCCACAGTGCGGAATGATCTTCCTGCCGTGACGCTTGACCTGTACACAGTATGTAACCGATCGGTTCGAAAGAACCTTCCCAGCCTTCGGAGGACGCCATGACCGACACCACCCACACTCCAGTACTGGCCGGCCGCCGGGCCCTGGTCACCGGAGCCTCCCGCGGTATCGGAGCCGAGATCGTGCGCCGGCTGGCCGCCGACGGCGCCGCCGTGGCGTTCACCTACAACTCGTCACCGGCACCCGCGGAAGCCCTGGCCGCCGAACTGACCGCCGCCGGCGCGAAGGTGGTGGCCATCCAGGCCGACAGCGCCGACGCAACGGCCACCGCGGCCGCCGTCGACACCACGGTCGCCGAACTGGGCGGTCTCGACATCCTGGTCAACAATGCGGGCGTGGCCTCCGGCGCGCTGATCGAGGACTTCGCACTCGAAGAGTTCGACCGGATCGTGAACATCAACGTGCGCGGCGTATTCGCCGCCACCAAGGCCGCGGTGCCGCACCTGGGCAAGGGCGGCCGCATCATCAACATCGGCAGCGTGAACGCCGACCGTGTTCCGGTGCCCGCCTTCTCGGTGTACGCGTTGTCCAAGGCGGCCGTCGCCGGCTTCACCCGCGGCCTGGCCCGTGAACTGGGCCCGCGCGGTATCACCGTGAACAACATTCAGCCGGGGCCGATCGCCACCGACATGAATCCCGCCGAAGGCCCACTGGCCGACCAGATGACTCCGCTGCTGGCCGTCGGCCACTACGGCCACACCAGCGACGTCGCCAGCGCCGTCGCGTTCCTGGCCTCACCGGACTCCGGCTACATCACCGGCATCGCGTTGAACGTCGACGGTGGCTTCCTGATCTGACAGCCCAGGGATGGCCTAGACCGAACGGCGTTCGCGCTCCTGGGCGAGTTGCGTGCTGACGACGTCGAAGGCCATCCCCTGGTTGTATCCGCGCCGGGCCAGCATGCCCACCAGCCGCCGGGTCACCTTCACCTCGTCATCGAGCTTCTCGCGGCGCAGCCTGGCGGCCACCAACTCCTCGGCCCGCACCCGCCACTCCCCGGCGTCCACGCTGTCGAGCGTTTCGGCGATGAGCTCGGGATCAACCCCCTTGGTCCGCAACTCAGAAGCCAACGCGCGCTTACCTTTTCCAGCATTGGCGCGACGGGTGTGCACCCATTGTTCGGCAAACGCCGCGTCATCGAGCAACCCGACCTCGACGAGCCGGTCGAGCACCCGGGCACTGACGTCGTCGGGGAAACCGCGCTTGGTCAGCTGGGCTTCCAGCTCGGCACGCGTGCGCGCCCGAACGGTGAGCAGGCGAAGGCACACGTCCCGCGCCTGCTCCTCCCGTTTGGGCTCAGCCGGCTTCTCAGAAGTCGACGGGGGCGGGCAGAATGTCATCTTCGGCAGTCAGCACGGCACCGATGCCGAGCTTCTCCTTGATCTTCTTCTCCACCTCGTTGCCCACATCGGGGTTCTCCAGCAAGAACTTCCGGGCATTCTCCTTGCCCTGGCCGAGCTGCTCGCCCTCGTAGGTGAACCACGAGCCGGACTTGCGGATGAACCCGTGCTCGACGCCCATGTCGATGAGCGAGCCCTCGCGGCTGATGCCGTGGCCGTACAGGATGTCGAACTCGGCCTGCTTGAACGGCGGCGACACCTTGTTCTTGACGACCTTGACGCGGGTGCGGTTACCGACGGCGTCGGTTCCGTCCTTGAGGGTCTCGATCCGCCGAACGTCCAGACGCACGGAGGCGTAGAACTTCAGTGCCTTACCGCCCGTGGTGGTCTCGGGCGAGCCGAACATCACGCCGATCTTCTCGCGCAACTGGTTGATGAAGATCGCGGTGGTGTTCGAGTTGCTCAGCGCACCGGTCATCTTGCGCAGCGCCTGGCTCATCAGGCGGGCCTGCAGGCCGACGTGGCTGTCGCCCATCTCGCCCTCGATCTCGGCGCGGGGCACCAGCGCGGCCACCGAGTCGATGACGATGAGGTCGATGGCGCCGGACCGCACCAGCATGTCGGCGATCTCCAGTGCCTGCTCACCGGTGTCGGGCTGACTGACCAGCAGCGCATCGGTATCCACACCGAGCTTCTTGGCGTAGTCCGGGTCCAGTGCATGCTCGGCGTCGATGAACGCGGCGATGCCGCCGGCGGCCTGGGCATTGGCCACCGCGTGCAGTGCGACGGTGGTCTTACCCGAGGATTCCGGGCCGTAGATCTCGACGACGCGGCCGCGCGGCAACCCACCGATGCCGAGCGCGACGTCGAGAGCAATGGAGCCGGTCGGGATGACCGCGATGGGCTGGCGCACCTCGTCGCCGAGTCGCATCACCGAACCCTTGCCGTAATTCTTTTCGATCTGGGCCATCGCCAGTTCGAGTGCTTTGTCGCGATCAGGAGCCTGTGGCGCCATGGGAGTACCTCTCCGGTAGTCGTGCGGTTGACCGGGGTTCCGGTCGGTTGGCTGTCAGGTTAGGACGAGCCACCGACAAGTAATTCTCGGTCGAACGCTCACCAGATTAGCGAACAGGTGTTCGAACGCAAGCAGACACGCCGTTGTATCCCGGCAGGTGCGGGCATATCGTGGGGTCATCCGGCCCGAATCGGGGCAGACATGCACGAGATGGCAATCACCCAGAGCGTCGTCGACGCGGTGTGTGAACACGCCGCAGGCCGACGGGTGCTCAGTGTCAAGGTCGAGATCGGTGCGCTGTGCGCGGTGGTGCCCGACTCGATGCGGTTCTGTTTCGACCTGGCCACCGAAGGCACCGTCGCCGATGGCGCCCGCCTGGATCTCGCCATCCCACCCGGCGCAGCCCATTGCCGCGCCTGCGGCACGCACTTCGCGGTGGTCGATCCCATCCTGCTGTGCCGCTGCGGCAGCGCCGATGTCGAGGTACTGGCCGGACGCGAACTGAAGATCCTCTCGATGGAAGTGAGCTGATATGTGCGCTACCTGCGGCTGCGGCGAAGACACGGCCACCATCACGATGCCCGGTCACGGCCACCCCCATCCCCACGACCACCCGCACGACCATCCACATACCGAGACCGTCTCACTCGAACAGAAGGTGCTGGCGAAGAACGATCAGCTCGCCGGGCAGAACCGGGGCCGGCTTGCCGAACGCGGCATCGTGGCACTCAATGTGACCAGTTCGCCGGGTGCCGGCAAGACGACGCTCTTGGAGCGCACCATCCGTGAGCTGCTGACCACAGGCCGGGCGATCACCGTGATCGAAGGCGATCAGGAAACCCTGCTCGACGCCGAGCGCATTCGGGCCGCGGGCGCACGTGCGGTGCAGATCAACACCGGGGCGGGCTGCCATCTCGACGCGCAGATGGTCCATGATGCGCTGAATTCCCTGGAACCCGAGCCGAATTCGCTGCTGTTCATCGAGAATGTGGGCAATCTGGTCTGCCCGGCATTGTTCGACCTCGGCGAACGCACCATGGTGGTGGTCATATCGGTCACCGAAGGTGCGGACAAGCCGCTGAAGTATCCGCACATGTTCGCTGCTGCAGGTCTGGTCATCGTCAACAAGCTGGATCTACTGCCCCATGTGGACTTCGACCTGGATGTGTTTCAGCACGCGGTCCGCTCGGTTAACCCGGATGTGGATGTGCTGCTGCTGTCGGCGGCCACGGGTGCGGGTATGGCGTCCTGGTATGGGTGGATCGACTCGGCCCGGGACAGCTTGAGCGCACAGCTGCCAATGGGTCACCGGATCCATTGACAAGGCAAACCCCTCGGAGTAGACCGAATAACAGCGCCGCACAACGGGCCGGACGTCGACTCCTGCGGCGGAGGGGACCCAGCTCATCCCCTCAGAAGTTCGACGCAGGGACCCAGCCCGTCCCGGAAAGAACTGCGCCATGCCCACTTCGGCAGCAGTCAAAGCAGAAGAGACGCTGATTCACGTGCTCTGGATCAACGCCGGCCTGAGTTGCGACGGCGATTCCGTGGCGTTGACTGCCGCCACCCAACCCAGCATCGAGGAGATCGCGCTCGGCGCGCTTCCCGGTCTGCCCAAGATCGCCGTGCACTGGCCCCTGATCGACTTCGAGTGCGGACCCAACGGCGGCGCCGACGACTTCCTCGAATGGTTCTTCCGCGCCGACCGGGGTGAACTGGAGCCGTTCGTGCTGGTCGTGGAGGGATCGATCCCCAACGAACAACTGCATGCCGACGGCTATTGGTGCGGGTTCGGCAACGACCCCGCAACCGGACAACCGATGACGACCAGCGAATGGCTGGATCGGTTGGCCCCCAAGGCGACCGCAGTGGTCGCCGTGGGCACCTGCGCGACCTACGGGGGTATCCATGCGATGGCCGGTAACCCCACCGGGGCAATGGGAGTACCCGACTACCTCGGCTGGGAGTGGAAGAGCAAGGCCGGTATCCCCATCGTCTGCGTCCCGGGCTGCCCGATCCAGCCGGACAACCTGTCGGAGACGCTGACCTATCTGCTGTACATGGCCACCGACCAGGCACCGATGATTCCGCTCGACGAGGCACTGCGGCCCAAATGGCTGTTCGGCGCCACGGTGCACGAGGGCTGTGATCGGGCCGGATACTACGAACAGGGCGACTTCGCCCACGAATACGGTTCACCCAAATGCATTGTCAAACTTGGCTGTTGGGGCCCGGTCGTGAAATGCAACGTGCCGAAGCGAGGCTGGATCAACGGTATCGGCGGCTGCCCGAACGTCGGCGGAATCTGCATCGGCTGCACCATGCCGGGGTTCCCGGACAAGTTCATGCCGTTCATGGACGAGCCCCCGGGCGGCAAGGTCTCCACCGCGGCGTCGGGCGTGTACGGGTCGGTCGTCCGCAGCCTGCGACATATCACCGAACACACCCTGGACCGGGAACCACGCTGGCGGCACCGGGGCACAACGCTCGAAACGGGAGCGACCCGCACCTGGTAGGTGCCGTCTAGGGAGCGAAGTCCATGACAACGACCATTCCGGAACCGTCACAGGTGAAGCGCGAACCCGGCCAGCTGGTGGAGATGGCCTGGGACCCGATCACCCGGATCGTCGGCAGCCTGGGCATCTACACCAAGATCGATTTCGAGAACCGTGAGGTGGTGGAATGCCACAGCACGTCGTCGATCTTCCGCGGCTACTCGATCTTCATGAAGGGCAAGGATCCGCGCGACGCCCACTTCATCACCAGCCGCATCTGCGGGATCTGCGGTGACAACCACGCCACCTGTTCGTGCTACTGCCAGAACATGGCCTACGGCGTGAAGCCGCCACATCTCGGTGAATGGATCGTCAACCTCGGCGAGGCGGCCGAATACATGTTCGACCACAACATCTTTCAGGAGAATCTGGTCGGGGTCGACTACTGCGAGAAGATGGTCGCCGAGACCAATCCGAGCGTACTGGCCAAGGCCGAGAACACGCGCGCGCCGAACTCGGATGCACACGGCTATCGGACCATCGCCGACATCATGCGCTCACTCAACCCGTTCACCGGAGAGTTCTACCGCGAGGCGCTGCAGGTCAGCCGCTGGACACGAGAGATGTTCTGCCTGATGGAAGGCCGGCACGTCCATCCGTCCACGCTGTACCCCGGCGGTGTCGGCACCGTCGCCACCATCCAGTTGATGACCGACTACATGACCCGGCTGATGCGCTATGTCGAGTTCATGAAGAAGGTCGTCCCCATGCACGACGACCTGTTCGACTTCTTCTATGAGGCACTACCCGGGTACGAGCAGGTCGGGCTACGCCGCACGCTGCTCGGCTGCTGGGGTTCCTTCCAGGACCCCGAGGTGTGCAACTTCGCCTACAAGGACATGGAGCGCTGGGGCGACGCGATGTTCGTGACCCCGGGTGTGGTGGTCGACGGCAAGCTGGTCACCCACTCGCTGGTGGACATCAATCTCGGAATCCGGATCCTCTTGGGCAGTTCGTATTACGACGACTGGACCGACCAGGAGACGTTCGTGCACAACGATCCGCTGGGTAACCCGGTGGACCGCCGGCACCCATGGAACCAGCACACCAACCCGCACCCGCAGAAGCGGGACATGGAAGACAAGTACAGCTGGGTGATGTCACCGCGCTGGTTCGACGGCAAGGACCACCTCGCACTGGACACCGGAGGCGGTCCGCTGGCCAGGCTGTGGTCGACCGCGCTGGCCGGACTGGTCGACATCGGCTACGTCAAGTCGACCGGGCACAGCGTGCAGATCAACCTGCCCAAGACCATCCTCAAGGGACCGGTCGAGCTGGAATGGAAGATCCCCCGGCACGGCAGCAACACCATCGAACGCAACCGTGCCCGTACCTACTTCCAGGCCTACGCGGCCGCCGCCGCACTGCATTTCGCCGAGAAGGCCCTCGTCGAGATCCGCGCAGGCCGCACCAAGACCTGGGAAAAGTTCGACGTGCCCGATGAAGCCATCGGCTGCGGGTTCACCGAGGCCGTGCGCGGCGTGCTGAGCCATCACATGGTGATCCGCGACGGCAAGATCGCCAACTACCATCCGTATCCACCGACACCGTGGAACGCCAATCCCCGGGACAGCTACGGCACCCCGGGCCCCTACGAGGACGCGGTACAGGGTCAGCCCATCTTCGAGGAGAACGACCGGGAGCATTTCAAGGGCATCGACATCATGCGCACGGTGCGAAGCTTCGACCCGTGCCTGCCCTGCGGTGTGCACATGTACCTGGGCAACGGAAAATCCTTGGAGCGGTTGCACTCCCCCACCCAGTCCGCCACCGGGGACTAACCGATGGGTCCGCCTGGATTGTCACACCCCGAGGTAACCCAGGACGACGCGCATTGGCGCACGGCGGGCGACCGGATACAGACGTTGCTCGACGCCAGCGCGGCCGGCGGAACCACGGCACGCACCCGCGCGGAACAGTTGGTCGGTGAGGTGACCGACCTGTACGGTGTTGCACTGCAACATATCCTGACATTGACCACCGCCGCGCACCCCACGCTCACCGAGGATTTCGCCGCCGACGACCTGATCGCCAGCCTGCTGCTCGTGCATGGGCTCCATCCACATGACATCACCCGACGCGTCGAGGATGCCCTGGCCGGGGTCCGGCCTTATCTCGGCTCCCACGGTGGCGACGTCACCCTGCTCGGCATCGACGACGGTCCCGACGGTGCGACTGTCCGGTTACAGTTCGCGGGCAGCTGCAAAAGTTGCCCCTCCTCGGCGATCACACTGGAACTCACCGTCGAGGACGCCATCGGCGCGGCAGCCCCGGAAGTCACCCGAATCGACGTGGTGCCCGCCGACGCCGCACCGGCAGCCGGGGTGATCCCGGCGGAGTCACTGCTGAGCCGCATCCACCGCAACGGCCAGCCAGCGACCGTCTGGCATCCGGCGCCCGGGCTCGCCGACCTCATGCCGGGTGAGGTCGGTGGCTTCCGGATCGGCACCGCGAACCTGTTGGTCTGCCGGGTCGGTGACGAGTTGTTCGCCTACCGGGACCGATGCGGGCACTGTGGCGACTCGCTGGCGGGCGCCGCACTGCACCGCCGGTTGGGTTCCGCCGGCCCCGTGTTGCGCTGCCCCCTCTGCCATGCGCACTTCGACATCGTTCATGCCGGGGCAGGTATCGACACGGCAGTGCATCTCGAGCCGGTACCGCTGCTGGTACGCGACGGCGTGCTGTCCATCGCGGGTGTGCCATGACCGGCGCCTACGATGTGCTGGCGCGGATCCGCGCCAACCGCTCGGAGCCCGCCGCGGCCGGCGAACGCTGCGAGATGTGCTCGGAACAGATCGCCGACGAACATCAGCATGTGGTCAATCTCGAAGGCCGGCAACTGATGTGTGTGTGCCGCGGCTGCTACCTGTTGTTCACCGATGACCGGGCCACACTGCGCTACCGCGCGGTGCCGGACCGGTACCTCGCCTTCCCGGACTTCGCGCTCGGCCGGCGCGAATGGGACCTGTTGCAGATCCCGGTGGGGCTGGCGTTCTTCTTCTGCAACTCCGCTCTCGGCCGGACTGTGGCGTTCTATCCCGGTCCGGCCGGCGCCACGGAATCCGAACTGGACCTGACCTCCTGGGAGCAGATCCGCGCCGCGGACCCGCGGGTCGACCTGCTCTGCGACGACACCGAGGCGCTCATCATGCGGGTGCCGGACGAGCACGACGGACCGCCCGAGTGTTTCCTGGTGCCCGTCGACGCCTGCTATGAGTTCGTCGGCCGATTACGGCTGCTGTGGCACGGATTCGACGGTGGCCAGCAGGTGCGCCGATTTCTCGACGAGTTCTTCGACCGCATCGGCACCCGCAGCAAGGTGGTCGTGCCGTGAGTGACGTGACGTTCGCGGTGCTCGCGGTGGCTCCCGAGCCCTACGCGGTCACACCGCTGCTGATGGCACGGCTCGGGATCGCGGCCATCGGTGACGAGCCGGTGCACGCCATCGCGCTGCGCTGCCAGGTGCGTATCGAACCGCTGCGCCGCGGCTATACCGACGACGAGGCGGCCGCCCTGCTGGACCTGTTCGGCAGCAGGGAGCGGTGGAGCACGACCCAGCACACCTTCCTGTGGCAGCACACCAGCGCCATGGTGCCCGGATTCGTGGGCGCCACGCAGGTGGAGCTGCCGCTGGTCTGCACCTACGATTTCGAGGTCACAGCGGCCAAGTATCTCCACGCCCTGCGGGACGGCAGCATCCCACTGCAGTTCCTGTTCAGCGGGACGGTCTTCACGAAGGGCCGCAACAATTTCGCCGTCCAGCAGATCCCGTGGGACCGCGAGGACCGCTACGACATGCCCGTCTCGGTATGGCGTCACCTCATCGAGCTTCACTTCCCGAACACCGGCTGGGTGCGGCTGAACCATGACACCGTCGATGCCCTCGTCGCCTACAAGTCCGCGCACGGCATGCTGGGATTGGACGACGCGGTGACCGCGCTGCTGGACCCCGCCGAGGACTACCGATGAACGCCGTCAGCGACCGGGTCAGGGCCATCGCCGACGCGGTGCTCTACGAGGGTTACCTGCTCTACCCCTATCGGGCGACATCGGGAAAGAACCAGTCCCGCTGGCAGTTCGGGGTGGTTGGCCCGCCGCAGGCCGCAGACCGCGGCGTCGGCGAGGACGACACGCTCGCCACCGAGCTGCTGATGCGGCCCGCGCCTGATGCGTCGTTCAGCATCGTGGTGCGGTTCCTGCAGTTGCAGCACCGTGCGGTCCAGCGTGAGGTGGACGGCGGGTTCACGCCGGTCGGTGAGCTGACCGTGGCCGACCGGACCTGGCTCACCTGGGACGAGGCGGTCGAGTGCGAGGTGTCGTCGGGACCGTTCGACGCACTCGCCGCCACCCAGACGGTTCCGCTCGTCGTGGCCGGCGGCCGTGACACCGAGCGGGTTCCCGGCGGCCGGTTGGTCCGGACCCGCGAGGAGTTGCGCGCCGAACTGACGGTGCGGACCGAACCGGCGGACGGCCTGCGGCGAATCATGCTGTCCGTTCGCAATGTCGGCGCGCCTCCGGCCAACAAGCAACACGCCATCGCCACCTCCCTGATCGGCACCCACCTGATCGCACGGGCCCACGGCGGTGAGTTCGTCTCGCTACTGGAGCCGCCGGCCTGGGCCGCCGATGCGGTGGGCCGCTGCCGGCAACACCGCTGCTTCCCGGTGCTGGCCGGTCCGCCCGGCGATACGTCCGTCGTGCTGGTGTCGCCGATCATCCTCTACGACCACCCCGAGATCGCCGAACAGAGCCACGGGGCCCTCTACGACTCGACCGAGATCGACGAGATCCTGACACTGCGGGTGATGACCATGACCGACGACGAGAAGGCCCAGGCCCGAGCCACCGATCCGCTGGCTGCACAGCTCATCGACCGATGCGACGCGATGTCACCGGAGGCCCTGCTGAACCTGCACGGCGTGCTCCGTGACCCGCATGCCGAAACCCCGGGTCTGATACCGGAGGTCCCCGACGGAGTGGATTGGTGGGATCCCCTGGCGGACAGTGCCGTCGACCCCGGCAACGACGCGGTACTGGTGAACGGGGTGCGGCTGAGCCGCGACAGCCGGGTCCGGCTGCGGCCGTCGCGGCGCGCCGACGCACAGGACATCTTCTTCGCCGACCGGATCGCGCGCGTCACCTCGGTGCACGAGACCGTGGACGGTGACCGGCAGATCGGAGTCGTGCTCGAGGACGACCCGGCCGCCGACCTGCACGACTGGTACGGCCGCTATCTGTACTTCGCACCCGACGAAGTCGAACCGCTGATCGAAGGGAACCCGAAATGGAAGTAGTGGGATGGGTGGCCGTGGCGGCCGCCGCGGTGGTGGTGATTGCCGGAGCAGTGCTCGGACTTCGTTCGATCCCGGATGCACGACGCTATGTGCGCATACGGCGGATGTGACGGAGGCGCCGTCACGCCACAGATTCTGGTGGCCGGGATCGGCAACATCTTTCTCGGTGACGACGGGTTCGGGTCCGCGGTGCTGCGCCATGTCCGCTGCGACCACGCGGGTGTGCGTCCGGTCGACTATGGCATCCGGGGTATGCACCTGGCCTATGACCTGCTCGACGGATGGGACGCGGTGGTCCTTGTCGACGCACTACCCAATCGCGGCGCACCGGGGACCGTGCATGTCTTCGAGGCCGATCACGAATCACTTTCGGCAGCCGTGGGTCTGGATGCACATGCGATGGATCCCGCCACGGTGTTCGCCAGCCTCACTGCGCTCGGCGGCACCGCACCGCGCACGGTGGTCGTCGGTTGCGAGGCCGGCAGCACCGATGACGGTATCGGTCTGTCCCCACCGGTGGCCGCCGCCGTTGCGACCGCGGTCGATGCCGTCGAACGCGTCATCGCCGAGTTGGTGGGCTGAACGATGTGTCTGGGGATACCGGGTCGAGTCATCGGGATGCTCGACGGCTACGGCGATCAGCTTGCACTCGTCGACGTGGCCGGTGAGGCGCGCAAGGTGAACATCGGCATGCTGCCCGGGGAAACCTTCGGTCCCGGCGACTGGGTGATCATCCACATGGGCTTCGTGCTCGAGAAGACCGACGCGGCAGGGGCTGCCGCGGCGCTGCACGGCCTGAAACTGATGGGCAGCGGCGAATGACCCGCCGGCGGCTGCGTGTCTGCGTGCACGGCGTGGTCCAAGGCGTCGGATTCCGGCCGTTCGTCTACACCACCGCGGCCACACTGGGCCTGGCCGGATCGGTGTGCAACGACAGTTCTGGGGCGGTCATCGATGTGGAAGGCGACGCCGACGACATCGGGGAGTTCCTGGACCGGCTGCGGGACCGACCGCCGCCGCTGGCCGTCGTCGAAACGCTTCAGACGCAGGACCTTCCGCTGCGCGGGGGTACCGGTTTCGCGATCGCGGACACGTCCCGATCCGACGGGGGCCGCACCCTGGTGTCCCCCGATGTGGCGATGTGCACCGACTGCGCCGCCGAACAACGGGATCCCGCCGACCGGCGGTACCGGCATGCCTTCGTCAACTGCACCAACTGCGGCCCGCGATTCACCATCATCGCGTCGCTGCCCTACGACCGCGCCGCGACCACCATGGCCGCGTTCCCGATGTGTGCCGAATGCGCGCGAGAGTACGCCGACCCCGGCGACCGTCGTTTTCATGCCCAGCCGGTCTGCTGCCCAGGCTGCGGACCGACGCTGAGCTTTCACGACGGTGACGGTCATCGCGCAGACGGTGAGGTGGGTCTGCGGGAGGCGCGAAAGCTGTTGCGTCGTGGCGGGATCCTCGCCGTCAAGGGTATCGGCGGCTATCACCTCGCCTGCGACGCGGCCAACGGCTCGGCGGTGGGCGACCTGCGTACCCGAAAACGCCGCGGTGACAAACCGTTCGCGGTGATGGTCGCCGATCTGGCGGCCGGGCGCACGATCGTCGACGTAAACACTGCAGCCGAACGGATACTGACCGGTCCGCAACGCCCGATAGTGCTGCTGCCGCGCCGGCCCGCAGCCGCGGTCGCCGACAACGTGGCGCCATATCTCCCCGACCTCGGCGTGATGCTGGCCTACACACCGCTGCATACACTGTTGTTCGGGCTGCCTGATGACGAGCCGGGACCCGCCGTGCTGGTGATGACATCGGGAAACCTGGGCGGTGAGCCGATCTGTTTCACCGATGACGATGCCGTGAACCGACTCGCGCCGCTCGCCGACGGCTGGCTGGCGCACGACCGGTCGATCCTGGTGCCCTGCGACGACTCGGTGGTCCGGGTGCTGGGAGAGCTCCAGATACCGTTGCGCCGCTCCCGCGGTTACGCCCCACTCCCGGTGGCACTGCCGGTCTCCGTTCCACCGACCCTGGCGGTGGGGGCCGATCTGAAGAACACATTGGCCGTCGCCGAGGGAAGATATGCCTGGTTGAGTCAGCACATCGGCGACATGGACGATCTGGCGACGCTGAACGCATTCGATGCGGCGCAACGCCATCTGCGGGCGTTGACCGGCGTCACTCCCGAAGTCATGGTGGCCGATGCGCATCCCGGCTACCGGTCGACCGCGTGGGCGCGCCGCCACGCCGCGGGACGGCCGGTGCGGACCGTTCAGCACCACCATGCCCACATCGCGGCGGTGATGGCCGAGCACGGCCTGGACGGTACCGCGCAGGTACTCGGATTCGCCTTCGACGGAACCGGTTACGGCCCAGACGGCGCCATCTGGGGCGGCGAGGTGCTCCTCGCCGATTACAAGGGCTACCGACGGGTGGCCCAGCTGCGATACGTGCCACTGGCCGGCGGTGATGTCAGCGTGCTGCGCCCGTACCGGATGGCCATGACGCACCTGTGGGCTGCAGGCCTGCCCTGGGACCACGACCTGGCCCCGGTGCGGGCCTGCCCGCAGGACGAACGCGACGTGCTCGCTCATCAGGTGCAGACCGGACTCGGATGCGTTCAGACCTCCAGCATGGGCCGGCTGTTCGATGCGGTGTCCGCCCTGGTCGGGCTGCGCCAGGTGGTGGACTACGAGGCCCAGGCCGCGATCGAACTCGAGGGAATTTCTCGCGGTATCGACTGCGACACAACCAGTTATCGCTTCTCGATCGCGGCAGGCCACCCTGTCGTCATCGATCCGGCCCCGGTGCTGGCCGCCGTCGTCGCCGACACCCGGGCCGGTGTCCCCGCCGGCATGATCGGCGCACGGTTCCACCGGTCGGTCGCCGACCTGATCGTGGATCTGGCGCTGCGCACACCAGGCGCCTCACCCACCATCGCGCTCTCCGGAGGTGTGTTCCAGAACGCGCTCCTGCTGGGGCTCACCCTGGATGCATTGGCCGCGAAAGGTTTCGACACCATCACGCATCGCCACGTGCCGCCGAACGATGGCGGTATCGCCCTCGGTCAGCTGCTGGTGGGGAACTCGATTTGAGAGATGGAGGACACCCATGTGTTTGGCGGTTCCAGGAAAGATCCTGAGTCTGGCCGACCGGGACGGCACCCTGATGTCACTTGTCGATTTCGGCGGCATCCAGAAGGACGTGTGCCTGCAGTACATCCCCGATGCGGCCGTCGGTGAGTATGTCGTCGTCCATGTCGGATTTGCGATCCAGCGCCTCGATGAGGAGTCCGCGAAAAGGACGCTGGCCGAATTCGAGCATCTCGGCGTGCTCAAGGAGGAGTTCGGTGACGGATTCGAGATCGCGGCAAGACAGGCGGGAGTGACGTCATGAAGTACCTGGATGAATTCAGCAACCCCGAGCTGGCCGGTAAGCTCGTCGAGCAGATCCGCACCGCCACCAGCCGACGCTGGTCGATCATGGAAGTCTGTGGCGGGCAGACACATTCGATCATTCGACACGGTATCGACCAGCTGCTTCCCGACGAGATCGAGATGATCCACGGCCCCGGCTGCCCGGTGTGCGTGACTCCGCTGGAGATGATCGACAAGGCGCTGGAGATCGCCGCCCGGCCCGAGGTGATCTTCTGCTCATTCGGCGACATGCTGCGGGTACCGGGCAGCGCAAAGGATTTGTTCCGAGTGAAGAGCGAGGGCGGTGACGTCCGGGTGGTGTACTCCCCGCTGGACGCGCTGACCGTCGCCCGCGAGAACCCCGATCGGCAGGTGGTGTTCTTCGGTATCGGATTCGAGACCACTGCACCCGCCAACGCCATGACGGTGTACCAGGCCGATCGGCTCGGCATCAGAAACTTCTCGCTACTGGTGTCACATGTGCTGGTTCCCCCCGCCATCGCCGCCATCATGGAATCGCCGACGTGCAGGGTGCAGGCGTTTCTCGCGGCCGGGCACGTCTGCTGCGTGATGGGCACCGGCGAGTACCCGGCGCTCACCGAGAAGTACCGGATCCCGATCGTGGTCACCGGGTTCGAGCCGCTGGACATCCTGGAAGGTATCCGGCGCACGGTGATCCAGCTGGAATCCGGTCGCCACGAACTGGAGAACGCCTATCCGCGCGCGGTGCAGTCCCAGGGCAATGTCGCCGCCCAGGCAATGCTGGCAGACGTCTTCGAGGTCACCGACCGCACGTGGCGCGGAATCGGCATGATTCCGCGCAGCGGTTGGCGCCTGGCGCCCGCCTACCGGGATTTCGATGCCGAGCACCGGTTCTCGGTCACCGGAATCCACACTGCCGAGTCGGCGATCTGCCAGTCCGGCAAGGTGTTACAGGGCCTCATCAAACCGCATGAGTGCGCAGCCTTCGGCCGCGAATGCACCCCGCGTAATCCCCTGGGCGCGACGATGGTCTCGTCCGAAGGGGCCTGTGCCGCGTACTACCTGTACCGGCGACTCGAGGTGACCCATGCCTGACCTGTCCATCGACCTCGAGTCGTGGGTGTGCCCGGCACCGCTGCGCGACGCACCGAACATCGTCATGGGGCACGGTGGCGGCGGAGCGATGTCGGCCGAGTTGATCGAGCACCTGTTCCTGCCGGCCTTCGGAACCGCCGCCGACGCCGCGATGGGTGACGCGGCGGTGATCGAGGTCGGCGGTACCCGGCTGGCATTCTCCACCGACTCGTTTGTCGTCAAGCCGCTGACGTTTCCCGGTGGAAGCATCGGGGACCTGGCGGTCAACGGGACCGTGAACGATCTCGCCATGGCGGGCGCGCGCCCGCTGGTCCTGTCGACGGCGTTCATCCTGGAGGAGGGCACCGCCCTGCAGGACATCGCCCACGTGGCGCACGCGCTCGGTACCGCCGCGCTGGCGGCCGGCGTGAAACTGGTGACCGGTGACACCAAGGTCGTCGACTCCGGCCACGGTGATGGCGTGTTCATCAACACTGCCGGGATCGGCATCGTCGACGACCGCGCCGATATCCGTCCGCAGCGCGCGGCGCCCGATGACGTGGTGATCATCAGCGGCGATATCGGCGTGCACGGGATAGCGGTGATGAGCTGCCGCGAAGGGCTGGCGTTCGCGACCACCGTGACCAGCGACACCGCGCCCCTGCACGGTCTGGTGGCGACCATGCTGGACACCGGCGCGGACCTGCACGTCCTGCGTGATCCGACACGCGGCGGGGTGGCCTCGACGCTGAACGAAATCGCGAAGGCCGCGCAGGTGGGCGTCGCACTCGATGAGCGCACCTTCCCGATCCCGGCTGACGTACGCGACGCCTGCGGGTTGCTCGGCCTGGATCCGCTGCAGGTGGCCAATGAGGGCAAGTTGCTGGCGTTCGTGCCGCCCGGCGATGCCGATCGGGTGCTGGCCGCAATGCGCGACCATCCGCTCGGCGCACGTGCCGCGGTGATAGGCCGCTGCGTGCCCGAGCATCCGGGCATCGTGGTCGCGCGGACCGCGCTCGGCGGCACCAGGGTGGTGGACCTGCCGGTCGGTGAGCAACTGCCCAGGATCTGCTGAATGACCACCACTCAGGTGCCGGCCGGACACGCGTTGTTCGCGCGGTATGCCTACCCACCGAACGAACTCGGCTACTGCGGCCCCACAGATCCGGCGGTGCTGCTGCGCGCCGACGACGCCGCCGCCATCAGCGCGCACGCGACGGGCTTCGATGGCGTCTGGCCGTACCTGCGGGCCATCGCCGACGCCGCGGGATGCGATGACCCACTCGACGAGGACGTCGTCCGCAGCTACTGGGTGGGAAGCGACCTGCTGCTCCGGGTCGATCCCGACGGACTGTTGCGCCGACTGCGCATCGCCTTCGGTGGCCAGGTCACCGGGCTGCTGCCGGACCTGACCGATCAGCGCGGTGTGCTGGCGCACCACAGCTTTCACGTTTTCGCCGTCTACCCGTGGGTGCGGTTCCTGGACCGTGACCCGGTGATCCCCCTTCGCGTCATGCAGAACTGCCGTATCCGCTGGGGAACGGTCGAATCCATCGCGGGTGAGCACGTGACGATCAGCTCACGACCCGTCGGTTACGGTGCGGGCAGGCTGGCTCTGGACAGCGCGCGTCCCGAACGGGTGCGGTGGACGAGGGACGGTACATCGCTATCGGGGGCACCCGAGCCCGGTGACATCGTCACCGCCCATTGGGACTGGGTGTGCGGCACACTCGACGACTCCGGCCGCCGGGCGCTGACGGCGGCCACGCAGTCGACGCTGGATCTGGTGAACACGATCATCGGGTCCGGATGACTCACCACTCGTCGCGCGGAACATCGAAGTCTGCACACAATGCCCGCCACACGGTCCGTGGCTCGACCCCGGCCTCGATGGCCTGGGCGGCGGTGCGCCCGTCCAGCACGCTCAGCACGTGATCGACGAGCACCGACGCCCCGTAGGCGGCACCGAACAGACCGGTGACGCGTTCGTTGAACTCGGTGATGCGCACGCCGACAACCTACCGAGTCGCCGCCGGCGCGTCATGGCACACCCGTACCGGATCGGCCACCTCGCCCGCGCCGGCCCTGGCCCGGCCGGCGGCGGCGCGATAGGCCGGGTCCGCCAGCACCGCGCCCACCGCGGCGGTCAGCGCCTCGGCCGTCAACGGCCGGATCAGCCTTCCACTTCCTTGCCGCACAACGCGATTGGCGATCTCCCATTGATCGCCCCCGCCGGGCACCGTCACCAGTGGCACACCGTGCAGCAGTGATTTGGCCACGATGCCGTGGCCTCCCCCGCACACCAGCACATCCGCCTTGTCCAGCAGTTCGTCCTGACGCCCGAGGCCGACGACCGCCCAGTGCGGCACCTCCATGTGCGCACCGGCCAGCCGCGACACCGCCACCCGCAACCCGGCGGGCAATCCCCGCCCGGGCCCCAGCGCCGTCAGCGCCAGTTCGGCCAGGCCGGTGGTACCGGTGCTCGCCGTCGACGGCGCCACCACCACCAGCGGCCCCGGCCCGGGTGGGGGTGTCAGCACCGCTTCGGTGGGCTCGAAGTGCAGCGGCCCGACGACGACGGCCTCGGCCGGCCAGTCCGGTCGGGGCACCTCGAGTGCGGGCAGAGTCGCGATCAGCCGCCGCAGCGGTCCCGGATCCCGCGCGGGCAACCCGATGCTCAGGCGCGCCGCGGCCCGGTCCCGGTCTCCGGCCCGGATGGAACGTGCGGTGAGTGCCCGCATCACCGCGTCGCGGGCCCGGCCACGCAGGCCGACGCCCGGCGCCAGCCCGCTGCCCAGCGGGGGCAATCCCTTCGACGGCAGGTACAGCGGGTGCGGGACGACCTCGATCCACGGCAGGCCGAGCAGTTCGGCGGTCATCCCGCCACAGGCGGTGATCACATCGGAGCACACGAGATCGACTGCCAGCGCTTGGATCACGGGTACGTTCAGGACCGCCATCCGGGCGGCCCGCTGATGGATCTTGGCCCCGGCATCGCCGTCGTCATCGCCGACCTCGAGGTCGAGACCCTCGAGCAGAACCGCGTCCACGCCGGCCGCCCGGGCGGTATCGAGCCACTTCCGGCCGGTCAGCAGCGTCGCGGTATCGCCGGCCGCCAGGAATTTCAGGCACAGCGCGATCGCCGGGAACGCATGTCCGGGATCGGGCCCGGCGACCACCGCGATTTTCATGAGAAGGCGACCCGCACGCGCTCACCCTGCCACAGCCCGAACGCTCTACCCTGTGGGGTATGACCGACCAGGTATCGCCCACCAGCACCGAAGCCGACAACATCGCGACGGTGGAGAAGTTTCTGTTCTCGCTGCGCGGACCCGATCTGGATACCGCCGGCGAACTAATCGACGAGAACCTCGTCTATCAGAACGTCGGATTCCCGACCATCCGGGGCAGGCAGCGCACCCTCAAGGTGTTCAAGTCGCTCGACCGGCCGGGCTTCGCCTTCGACGTGGCGATCCACCGCACCGCCGCCGACGGCGCCGTGGTCCTCAATGAGCGCACCGACGTGCTCGCGTTCGGCCCGGTCCGCCTGCAGTTCTGGGTGTGCGGGGTGTTCGAGGTGCACGACGGCCGCATCACGCTGTGGCGCGACTACTTCGACCAGTTCGACTTCGCCAAGGCGATCGTGCGAGGTCTGGTGGGAGCGGTCATCCCGTCGCTGCGCCCCACGCTGTGAGCAGGACCAAACCCAGCTTCTTCCAGCTGGTCGGCTACTGCCTGGGTAAGCGGCTGCCCGATTCGATGCTGGATTGGGTGCGCAACGACCTGGCCGGGCCGGGAGCCACCCGGCGGCTGATGCTGCGGGTGCTGATCCCGGCGGTGCTGATCCTCGCGCCGTTCTGGCTGATCCCGACGACGCTCTACGTGCACCTGAGCATGACGGTGCCGATCCTGATCCCGTTCGTCTACTTCTCGCATGCGCTGAACAAGATCTGGCGCCGGCACATGTTGCGGGTGCACGGCCTGGACCCGTCGCTGGTCGACGCGCTGGCCCGCAAGCGCGACGCCGCCAAGCACCAGTCCTATATCGATCGGTTCGGGCCCCGCCCGGATTCCGCGGAGCTGGGCACCCACGACATCTGACGTCTAGGCGCCGCGCAGCTGTCCCAACTCGCTGTAGGCCTGCGCCCAGCCCTGCAGCCGATCGGTCGCATTGACGAGCTCGTCGCGGTAGCGCCGGCCGGCCAGCGGATTGTTCGCACCCGCATTCACCGAGGACACCAACTGCGCTGCAGCGGTGACCATTTCGTCGTACTGGCGGGCGCCCTGGTGCAGCTGCACGGTGAACGCCTGGATGGTGGGTGTCAGATGGGCCCGCGACTGCGGGGACGCCGCGGCCGCCCGCTCCATCGCGACCACCTCGTTGGCGGTCACCGCCATGGTGGCGGCCGTCTGCCCGGCCGTGTCCGCGATCTCGCGCAGTTCCGCGGCGGGCAGCAGCCGGCCGCGTTCGAGCACACCCAGCAGCGAGAACAGGCCCCGTTCCGAGGACGCCAGGGCGGCCATCGGTTTACGGGCCGCCGACCCGAAGGGCGGCATCCGGCGGGCCGTCGGCCCGACCGGCAGTGGTTCGGCGCGCAGCCAGCGGTAGCGCAGGAACAGCAGCGTCGCCGGAAAGGCGGCGCCGGCGGCGATCACGCCGGTGACGATGAGTGCCCAGACCGGGGTGCTCCAGGACGCCAGCACCGCGGTGACCAGGATCCAGAACAGGCTGCTGACACCGAAGAACACTGCCAGCCGCAGCGCCCACCGGCGCTTGCGCAGCAACTTGGCGCGCGGATCGGCCAGGGCGGCGAGCTTCTGGGCGAGCACACCGGAGAACTCGGCAGCGGTGTCGATACCGCCCTGCACGCCACGCTCGGCCAGCGCTCGCCAGCCGCGCGGGCGCCCTGCTCTCGGATTCGTCGCCATGTCCAAACCTATTGCTGGAGGGGGTTTTCGGGTGCAGCGGCGGGCGGATTGGCGGCCGGCGTGGCGGGCGTGGTGGCCCCACCGGACGGCAGCGCGTCACCGCGCATGGACGCACGGATCTGCTCGAGGCGGGAGTGTCCGGCCATCTGCACACTGGCGGACTGGACTTCCATCATCCGGCCCTGCACCGAGTTCTGCGCCAGCTCGGTGGCGCCCATCGCGTTGGCGTAGCGACGTTCGATCTTCTCGCGCACCTCGTCGAGGTTGGGCGTGGTGCCCGGCGCGGCGATCTCGCTCATCGACCGCAGCGAGGCGCTGACCTGCTCCTGCATCTTGGCCTGCTCCAGCTGGCTGAGCAGCTTGGTGCGCTCGGCGATCTTCTGCTGCAGCACCATCGCGTTCTGCTCGACGGCCTTCTTGGCCTGTCCGGCGGCTTGCAGCGACTGGTCATGCAGGGACTTGAGGTCTTCGACACTCTGCTCGGCGGTCACCAGCTGGGCCGCGAACGCCTCGGCGGCGTTGGTGTATTCGGTGGCCTTGGCGGCGTCGCCGGTGCCGGCGGCCTGATCTGCCAGCGTCAGAGCCTGGCGGACATTGGCCTGCAGCTTCTCGATATCGGCGAGCTGACGGTTGAGCCGCATCTCCAGCTGACGCTGGTTGCCGATGACCTGGGCGGCCTGCTGGGTCAGCCCCTGGTGCTGGCGCTGAGCATCCTCGATGGCCTGCTGAATCTGCACCTTCGGGTCGGCGTATTCGTCGACCTTCGAGCTGAACAGCGCCATGAGGTATTTCCACGCCTTGACGAACGGATTGGCCATGGGTTCATTCCGCCTTACATAAGTTCGAGTGTGCGCACTACTGCAGTGGGAACTTCTTTGGGTGCCAACCTATCGGTTCAGCACCCGGTCAGGCCACCGCCATGGACACAACCTGCGGAATCACGACCTTGGTGGTGGCGTCGATACCGGTGACGCCGCCCTCTTGTCGGGCCATCTGCTCACCGGCAGTGAAGAGCACGCGCGACATCGGGATGTCGAGGGCGTCGCAGATGGCGCTGAGCAGCTCGCTGGAGGCCTCTTTCCGGCCACGTTCCACTTCGGACAGGTAGCCCAGGCTGACCCGCGCGGAATCGGACACCTCACGCAGGGTGCGACCCTGAGTCGTCCGGGCTTCGCGCAGCACGTCGCCGATCACCTCGCGCATCAGTGTCGTCATACAAGGATCAACGCCACCGGGTGGCCGCTGGTTCCCGAATCCCTCAGGTTGCCGGGCGGGTCCGGGAGTCACGCGCCGCCGAGACGACGTAGTCCACCCCGGTGAGCACCGTCAGCAGCACCGCCAGCAACATGATCGCCATGGCCACGGTGAGCCAGGCACCCGATATCGGCAGGATGAACAGGCCGATCGCCACGGCCTGGACCAGCGTTTTCAGCTTGCCGCCCCGGCTGGCCGGGATGACTCCGTGCCGCAGCACCACCAGCCGCAGCACGGTGACGCCGATCTCGCGCACCATGATGACCCCGGTGATCCACCAGGGCAGATCGCCGAGCATCGACAGCCCGATCAGCGCGGACCCGATGAGAAGTTTGTCCGCGATCGGATCGGCGAGTTTCCCGAACTCGGTGACCATGCCGTAGGCCCGCGCCAGGGCCCCGTCGAAATGGTCGGTGATGACGGCCACCGCGAAGACCACGAAAGCGGTTGTTCGCCAGAATGTCTGATGACCGTCCCCGACGAACAGCGCCACCACGAACACCGGGACGAGCAGGAACCGGATGCCGGTCAACAGGTTGGCGACGTTCGCGACGGACGCCCGGGGCACCACTGGATCGGTATCTGATTGGCCCGGCACCGCAACAGAATATCGGTAGCGCGAACCGATACTCTCGCTGCTGTGAGCGAGGTGGTTGAACAGGTGACGGTTCGTCGTGCCAATACGTCCGATGTGCCGGCCATCAAGGCGCTCGTGGACATCTATGCGGGCAAGATTCTGCTGGAAAAGAACCTGGTCACGCTGTACGAGGCGGTCCAGGAGTTCTGGGTGGCCGAGCTGGCCGGCGAGATCGTCGGCTGCGGGGCGCTGCACGTGCTGTGGGCCGATCTCGGCGAGGTGCGCACCGTGGCGGTCAATCCCAAGGTGCGCGGACACGGTGTCGGTTACCGCGTGGTGGCCCAGCTGCTGAAGGTCGCGCGGGATCTGCACCTGCGCCGGATCTTCGTGCTGACCTTCGAGACCGACTTCTTCGGCAGGCATGGCTTCACCGAGATCGAGGGCACCCCGGTCACCGCGGAGGTCTACGAGGAGATGTGCCGGTCCTATGACACCGGTGTGGCCGAGTTCCTGGACCTCTCCTACGTGAAGCCCAACATTCTCGGCAACTCCCGGATGCTGCTCACCCTCCCGGCGCACCAGACCTAAAAGTCGTCGTCCTCCGCGTCGGCGCCGTTGGCGTCCGCGCCGCCGCGGATGAGCGCCAGGGTGCCCGCCAGTTCGTCGGGCTTGACCAGCACCTCGCGCGCCTTGGAGCCCTCCGACGGCCCGACGATCTGGCGGGTCTCCATCAGGTCCATCAGCCGGCCCGCCTTGGCGAAGCCGACCCGCAGCTTGCGCTGCAGCATCGAGGTGGACCCGAACTGGCTCGAGACCACCAGCTCGACGGCCTGCAGGAAGACATCCATATCGTCGCCGATGTCGGGATCCACGTCGGTACGTTCGCCGGTCGGCTTGGCCTTGGTGACACCCTCGACGAACTCGGGTTCGGCCTGCGCCTTGGTGGCCTCGACGACGGCCTGGATCTCCTCGTCGGTGATGAACGCGCCCTGCATGCGCTGTGGCTTGTTCGCACCCATCGGCAGGAACAGCCCGTCGCCCATACCGATGAGCTTCTCGGCACCGGGCTGGTCCAGGATGACGCGCGAATCGGTCAGCGACGAGGTGGCGAACGCCAGCCGCGAGGGCACATTCGTCTTGATCAGACCGGTGACGACATCGACCGAGGGCCGCTGGGTGGCCAGCACCAGGTGGATACCGGCGGCACGGGCCTTCTGGGTGATCCGCACGATGGACTCCTCGACTTCGCGCGGAGCCGTCATCATCAGATCGGCGAGCTCATCGACGATCGCCAGGATGTAGGGGTAGGGCTTGTAGACCCGCTCGCTGCCCAGCGGTGTGGTGATCTCCCCTGAACGCACCTTCTCGTTGAACACGTCGATATGACGCACCCGCGAGGCCTGCATGTCCTGGTAGCGCTGTTCCATCTCCTCGACCAGCCAGGCCAGCGCCGCGGCGGCCTTCTTTGGCTGGGTGATGATCGGTGTGATCAGGTGCGGAATGCCTTCATACGGCGTCAGTTCCACCATCTTCGGGTCGATGAGGATCATCCGGACCTCTTCGGGGGTGGCCCGCGCCAGCAGAGACACCAGCATCGAGTTCACGAAGCTGGACTTACCCGAGCCGGTGGAACCGGCCACCAGCAGGTGCGGCATCTTCGCCAGGTTGGCCTTGACGTACTCGCCCTCGATGTCCTTGCCGAGCCCGATCACCAGCGGGTGGTGATCGGCCCGTGTCGTCGGCGCGGTCAGCACGTCGGCCAGGCGCACCATCTCGCGGTCGGTGTTGGGCACCTCGATGCCGACCGCCGATTTACCGGGGATGGGCGCCAGCATGCGGACGCTCTCGGTGGCCACCGCGTAGGCGATATTGCGGTGCAGGGCAGTGATCTTCTCGACCTTGACGCCGGGGCCGAGTTCGACCTCGTAGCGGGTGACGGTCGGCCCGCGGAGGCAACCGGTGACGGCGGCGTCGACCTTGAACTGCTGCAGCACCGAGGTGATGGCGTCCTTCATGGTCTCGTTGGCGGCGGTGAGCGTCTTCGGCGGATCACCGGCGACCAACAGCCCCAGCGACGGCAGCACGTAGGGGCCCTCGACCACCCGGTCCATGACCAGGGTCTCCTCGGCCTTCTTCGGCTTCTTCGGCGGGTCGGCCTTGGGCTTACGCGGTTTGGCCGCAACGGGTTCCGGGATGGTCGGAGTATCCGCCACCTCGGGCAGCGGGTAGTTGTCCAGCGGCGAACCGGCGGGCAGTTCGGGGGTCGGCCACTGCTGGGCGTCACCGTAGTCATCGTCGTAGTAGCCGTCGGAGAAGTCCTCGGTGGCGGCCTCGTCGTCGTATTCGGCGTTCTCGTCGTCGTAATCGTCGTATCCGCGAGTGCTGAACATCGAGCGCAACGCCTCGGGCAGTTCGCGGATGGTCGTTCCGGTCAACAACAGCAGACCGAACAGCACGCCGATGACGAGCAGCGGGGTGGCGATCCACACCGTCAGCCCGTCCGAGAGCGGCCCGCCCAGGACGAAGCCGATGAAGCCGGCGGCATCGCGCCGCGCCGCCGGATCGAGCGGGGCGCCGGACCAGATATGCCACAGACCGAGCACCGGCAGAGCGATCATCGCCGAGCCCAGGATGAGCCTCGGCCGGGCGTCGAGATCGGGTTCGGTGCGCATCAGCGTCACGGCGATGACGCCCAGGATGATCGGCACCAGCACCACCGCACCACCGATGACGGTGCGCACGACGGTGTCGATCCAGCCGCCGACCGGTCGCGCCGCGTCGAACCATGAACTCGCGGCGACGACGACGGCGATGCCGAGCAGCGCCAGCGCTATCCCGTCGCGACGGTGGCCGGGTTCCAGGTCGCGGGCGCGGCCGACGGAGCGGGCGGTGGAACCGGCGCCCTTGGCCACCATCAGCCAGCCGGCGCGGGTGCCTCGGCCCACTGCGGAGCCCGCGGAGGCGAAGCGCGAGGTTTGACGTCGGGGCGCCGGCTTGCGGCGAGGAGCCGCCGGGCGGGCCGGCTTCGATCCGGTCCGCGAGCTGGAACTGGCCTTTGACCTGCTCGAACGGGCTCCGGACCGGGCGGCGGTCTTATTAGCCATGGGTGTCAGCCTAGTCGCTTGCGCCCCAATTTCACCATCTGCCACACGGGTCACAGAAGTGCATCAATATGCCCGATTACGGCCTAACCTGCCCGAATGACCACCGTCAGCAGGATCCGATGCGGGATCTACGCCGCAATCGCCGTGATCGCGCTGGTCGCGACCTGGAGTCAGAACATCGCCTACCTGGACTCCCCCGCCACCTTCCTCGGCGACTTCCTGACTGATCTGAAGGTCAACGCCGGGACCCGCTCCATCACCGTGGACATACTGCTGTTGTTTCTCGCCGTGAGCATCCTGATGGTGATCGAGGCACGCAAGCACGGCATCCCGTTTGTCTGGGCGTATATCGCCGGAGGCCTACTGATAGCCATCAGTGTCACCTTCCCGCTGTTCCTCATCGCCCGCGAACTCCGGACCGGTGGCACCTACCCGGATCAACTGACCGCGATCGACAAGGTGCTGCTGGTCGCCGTCGCCGTGGGCGTGCTGGGTGCGACCGTCTGGGTGAACGTGCTGTAACACGCGACAACGAAATCCGCAGCCTGCTTTCATGCCCACGAACTGGTGCGAAAGAAACGTAATCAGGGTCACGGTCGCTGGCGCCGACGGATTCCGCAACCGTCGGTACCGTGGAGCCGGTGACCCCTCCGAACGCGCCTCAGCAAGACGTTAAATCTTTGTTACACACAGTCTTTCGCTATGACGTCCCGGCCTCGCTGGTGGTGTTTCTGGTGGCCCTGCCCCTGTCCATCGGTATCGCGGTCGCCTCGGGGGCGCCGGTGGTGGCGGGCCTGATCGCCGCGATCGTCGGCGGCATCGTCTGCGCCGTCGTCGGCGGATCCCCGTTGCAGGTCAGCGGGCCGGCAGCCGGCCTCACTGTGGTCGTCGCCGAGCTGGTGGTCACCTTCGGATGGAAGGCCACCTGCGCGATCACCGCGGCCGCGGGCGTGCTGCAGATCCTGTTCGGGCTGAGTCGCGTCGCTCGCGCCGCGCTGGCCATCGCCCCGATCGTCGTGCACGCGATGCTGGCGGGCATCGGTATCACCATCGCCCTGCAGCAGGTACACGTGCTGCTCGGCGGCGGCCCGGCCAGCAATGCCTGGCAGAACCTCACCGGACTGCCCGCTCAGCTGGGCTCACTGCACGTGGCGCCGATGATCATCGGTGTCACCGTCATCGCCATCATGCTGGGCTGGAAGTACCTGCCCAAGCCGGTGCAGGCCGTGCCCGGCGCGCTGGCCGCCGTGGTCACCGCGACCGCGATGTCCTACCTCTGGTTCTCCTCGGTCGAACGTATCCAGCTGGACGCCTCGGTGATCGACGCCATCGGCCTGCCCACGATGCCGACGGGCAGCTGGACCTCCATCTCCGTGGCCGTGCTGACCGTCGCGCTGATCGCCAGCGTCGAGAGCCTGCTGTCGGCGACCGCGGTGGACAAGATGCACACCGGTGCGCGCACCGATTTCAATCGCGAACTCCTCGGCCAGGGCACCGCCAACGTCTCGTCCGGCCTGCTGGGCGGACTCCCGGTCACCGGTGTGATCGTGCGCAGCACCGCCAACGTCGGGGCCGGGGCAAAGACACGGGCATCGGCGGCCCTGCACGGCGTCTGGCTACTGATCTTCTCGGTGTTCTTCGTCAACGTGGTGGAGATGATCCCGTCGGCCGCGCTGGCCGGCCTGCTCATCGTCATCGGTATCCAGCTGGTCAAACTCGCGCACGTCAACCTGGCGCGGCGCACCGGCGAACTGCTGATCTACCTCGTCACGCTGCTGTCGGTGGTGTTCCTCAACCTGCTCGAGGGGGTGGCGATCGGTCTGGCCCTCGCCATCGGTTTCGCCGCCTGGCGCATCATCCGGGTCAGCATCGACGCCGAGGAACTGCGCGCACCCAACGGCAGGCAGGCACGCTGGCAGGTCACGATCAGCGGCTCCTGCAGTTTCCTCGCACTGCCGCGGCTATCGGCCGCGCTGGCCAGCGTGCCCGATGGCGCCGATGTCCTGATCGATCTGAATGTCGACTACCTCGACCACGCCGCCATGGAGACCCTCGAAGACTGGATCCGCCAGCATCGGGCCGGCGGCGCGACCATCGATATCACCGAGACCGGCACGGCCCGAATGATCTTCGCGTCCAGCGCACCACCGCGCCGCGATACCGAGGGCCGCCGAGCGGTCTCGGCGTTGCGGCTGATCTGGCCACCGCAGCTGGCAGGCGGGATAGAACGCTTCAAGAACGGAATCGCGCCCCTGGTGCGGGGGCAGATGGCCGAGATGGCGGCCGATCACCAACCACACTCGATGCTGCTGAGCTGTTCCGATGCGCGCATCCTGCCCAACCTGATTCTCGACGGCGGCCCGGGCGACGTGCTCAACGTCCGCAATGTCGGCAACCTGGTACCCACCGGCCACGGCAGCCTGTCGGTCGAGTCGGCGCTGGAATACGCCCTCGGCCCGCTGGCGGTGACATCGATCGTGGTCTGCGGCCACTCGGGGTGCGAGGCGATGCACGACCTGCTCAGCGGTGACTGCGACGGCGCCGTCCGGGAGTGGCTGCACGAAGGCGAGGCCAGCCTGACGGCGCTGCGCGAGGGCCACCCCGTTGCCGCGGCCGCCCGCGACGCCGGACTGGAGGAGGCAGACGCCCTCAGTGCGGTGAACGTGGCGATCCAGCTGGAACGATTGCAGCGGCATCCACTGGCGGGACCCCGCATCGCCGATGGAACGGTGACGGTCGTGGGCCTGTTCCTCGACCTGCCCACCGCGCGGCTCTTCCATGTGAGCGCCGATGCGTTCGTCGAATTCACCTCCGCCGAGGACCTCGAGCCGGCCGAACCCCGGTAACCCGTGAGGGCCCCGGCTGCAGACAGTACGGTGACTGTGTTCAGTCAGACTCATCGAGGAGCTCCTGTATGCCTGTTGTCGTCGTCGCCACCATGACCGCCAAGCCCGAGTCCGTGGACCTCGTCCGCGCGGCCTGTACCGATGCCATCGCCGAGGTGCACGGCGAGCCGGGCTGCGAGCTGTACTCGCTGCACGAGGCCGACGGCACCTTCGTGTTCGTCGAACAGTGGGCCGACGCCGACGCACTCAAGACGCACAGCACCGCGCCCGCCATCGGCAAGCTGTTCGGCGCGGTGGGTGAACACCTCGACGGCGCGCCCGACATCAAGATGCTGACGCCGGTTGTCGCCGGGGATCCCGCCAAGGGTCAGCTGCGCGGCTAGTCGCGGACATGGGATCCCTATCCGGCAAGGTCGCGTTCATCACCGGGGCGGCGCGCGGCCAGGGTCGCGCGCACGCCGTGACGCTGGCATCCGAGGGCGCCGACATCATCGCCGTGGATCTGTGCGACCAGATCGCCTCGGTGCCCTACCCGTTGGCGAGCCCCGATGACCTCGCGGCCACGGTCAAACTCGTCGAGGAAACGGGGGCGCGTATCTATGCCACTGAAGCCGATGTCCGCGAACGTGATTCGCTCAAGAGCGCGCTACGTGCCGGAACCGAGCTACTCGGGGACCGTCTGGACATCGTCATCGCCAACGCCGGGATCGCCCCGATGGCCGGTGAGGACGCCTGGCAGGACGTGATCGATGTGAACCTCACCGGCGTCTACAACACCGTGGATGTGGCGATGAAACCGATGGTGAAGTTCGGCAACGGTGGTTCGATCGTGCTGACCAGTTCGGTGGCCGGACTGGTCGGGCTGGGCTCCCCCATCGCGGGCTCGGTCGGCTACGCCGCCGCCAAACACGGCATCGTCGGCCTGATGCGGGTGTATGCGAATGTGCTGGCACAGTTCAACATCCGGGTGAATTCGATCCACCCTGCCGGTGTGGACACCCCGATGATCGACAACGACTTCACCCGCAGCTGGCTCGAAGGCATGGCCCAGCAGTCCCAGCGCGGGCCGGACATGTCCAACGCCCTGCCGGTGCAGACGCTGAAGGTCGAGGACATCGCCAACGCGGTGCTCTGGCTGGTCACCGATGCCTCCCGTTACGTCACCGGGGTCGCGCTGCCGCTGGACGCCGGGTACGTGAACAAACGCTAGTGGCATCGAACCCGGCTGCGCAGACGGCCTTCGGGCCGATGGTGCTGGCTGCCGTCGAACACAACGAGGCACCCGGCCGGCGGTTGGTCGACGACGATCTGGCCGAATCGTTCCTGCCCGCCCGGCTGCGTACCCTGGTGCGGCTGACCCGGTCCGGCCCGCTGCGCGCGGCGATGATCGCGGCCTCCGAACGCGCCGGTCCGGGTCTGTGGGCCGGCATCGCCTGCCGCAAGCGGTTCATCGACGACAAGGTGTCCGACCCGGCCAGTGAGATCGACACCGTCGTCATCCTCGGGTCGGGGCTGGACACCCGGCCGTACCGGATCGCCCGGTACAGCGATCTGCCCGTCTACGAGGTCGATCAGCCCGTCAACATCGAACGCAAGACCGCCGCGGTGCAACGCGCCCTGGGCGGCATACCCGCATCGGTGCATCTGGCGGGCGTGGATTTCGAGCGTGACGATGTGATGACCGTGCTGGCCGACAACGGGTTTCGCGATACCGGGCGGTCGCTGTTCATCTGGGAAGGCGTCACCCAGTACCTCACCCCGGAAGCGGTACACGGCACGTTCGAGCAGCTGCGGTCCGTCGTGCCGGGCAGCCGCCTGGTCTTCACCTACGTGCGGCAGGATTTCATCGACGGCACGAATCTCCATGGCGCCGAAGCGGTCTACCGGAAGTTCCGGAAGCGCCGGCAGGTCTGGAAGACCGGGATGGAACCCGAACGTGTCGAGGAGATCCTGCGCGGCTACGGCTGGCGGGTGGTCGAACAGGTCGGCCCCAGTTACTACCGGGATCTCTACATCCGGCCCACGGGGCGCACGATCAGCGCCTCGCCCATCGAATGGACCGCTGTGGCGGTGCGTTCGGACTAGATCTCGATGACGGTCGGCACGATCATCGGCTGGCGCCGGTAGGTTTCGCCCACCCACTTGCCGACGGTGCGCCGCACCGCCTGTGCGATCCGCGCCGGATCGGTGACCTGATCTGCGGCAAGGCGTTCCAGCTCTGCCTCCACCTTGACGGCCACCGGTTCCAGTGCCTTGGGGTCCTCGGAGAACCCGCGTGAGTGCAGGTGGGCGGGACCGGCCGACTTGCCGGTGCCCCTGCGGACGATCACCGTGATGGCCACGAAGCCCGAGGACAGCGTGAGCCGTTCGCCGAGAGTGGACTCACCGACATCACCGGTGACGAGTCCGTCGACGAACATCTTGCCCACCGGCACGGCGCCGGCGATCGAGGCCACCCCGTTCACCAGGTCGACGCTGACACCGTTCTCGGCGAGCACCACGTTCTCCGGCGGGACACCCGTGCGCACCGCGAGTGCGGCGTTCGCGCGCAGATGGCGCCAGGTGCCGTGCACCGGCATCACGTTGCGGGGACGGACCCCGTTGTAGAGGAAGAGCAGTTCACCGGCATAGGCATGTCCCGAAACATGCACGCGCGCTTGGGCATTGGTAACGACCCGGGCACCGACCTTGGACAGCGCGTCGATGACACCGAACACCGCTTCCTCGTTGCCGGGGATCAGCGACGAGGACAGGATGATCAGATCGCCTGCGGTCAAGGTGATACTGCGATGCTCGCCGCGGGACATCCGCGACAATGCCGCCATCGGCTCACCCTGGGTGCCGGTGGTGATCAGCACCAGCTGGTCCGCCGGCATCATCTCCGCGGCGGCGATATCCAGGATGTCCTCGTCGGCGACCTTCAGGAAGCCGAGTTCGCGGGCGATGCCCATGTTGCGCACCATGGACCGGCCGACGAAGGAGACCCGCCGTCCGAGTGCCACGGCGGCGTCGACGATCTGCTGCACGCGATCCACATTGGACGCGAAGCACGCCACGATGACGCGGCCGTCGGCACCGCGGATCAGCCGGTGCAGGGTCGGTCCGACCTCGCTCTCGGACGGGCTGACACCGGGATGCTCGGCGTTGGTCGAGTCGCAGAGGAACAGGTCCACCCCGGCGTCGCCGAGTCGCGACATCCCGGGCAGATCGGTGGGCCGGCCATCGGGCGGCGACTGGTCGAGTTTGATGTCACCGGTGTGCAGGACGGTGCCTGCGCCGGTGTGCACCGCGATCGCGAGGGCGTCCGGGATGGAGTGGTTCACCGCGAAGTACTGGCATTCGAACACCCCGTGGGTGCTGCGCTCGCCTTCGGCAACGGTGACGAACTTGGGCTTGATGCGGTGTTCGCGGCACTTCTCGGCGACCAGCGCGAGCGTGAAGCGGGACCCGACGACCGGGATGTCGGCGCGCAGCTTCAACAGGTGCGGAATGGCGCCGATATGGTCCTCGTGGGCGTGGGTGAGCACCAGCGCCTCGATATCGTCCAGGCGGTTCTCGACATGACGCAGATCCGGCAGGATCAGGTCGACGCCCGGCTCATCGTGGCCGGGGAACAGCACCCCGCAGTCGATGATGAGCAGCCGGCCCAGATGCTCGAAAACCGTCATGTTGCGGCCGATTTCGCTGATCCCGCCCAGTGCGGTCACCCGCAGACCGCCGGGGGCCAGCGGCCCCGGAGCTGCCAGGTCGGTGCTCACAGCACGCCGGCCGACCGCATGTCGGCGGCCAGTTCTTCGATCTCGGACGGGGTGGCCGGGATCTGCGGTAACCGCGGATCGCCGGCGTCGATGCCCAGCAAGCGAAGCCCTTCCTTGGACATGGTGACGCCTCCGAGCCGGCACTGCGCGTAGTACAGCGGGCCGAGGGTGGTATTGATCTTGCGGGCGGTGGCGACATCACCGGAATTGAACGCCGACCACATTTCCCGCAGTTGCCCGGCGGCCACATGGCCCCAGACGCTGATGAAACCGGCCGCGCCCATCGCCAGCCAGGGCAGGTTGAGCGCATCGTCACCGGAGTAGTAGGTGATGCCGGTCTCGGCCATCAACTGGCCGGCGCCGTGCAGGTCGCCCTTCGCGTCCTTGACCGCCACGATGTTCGGATGCTCCGACAGGGTCCGCAGGGTGTCCCAGTCGATCGGGATGATCGAGCGCGGCGGGATGTCGTAGAGCACCACGGGGAGCTCGGTGGCGTCGGCGACCGCGGTGAAGTGGGCCTCCAGGCCGCGTTGCGACGGACGCGAGTAGTACGGGGTGACGACCAGCAGACCGTGCGCGCCGGCGGCGGCGCTGGCCTTGGCCAGGTGCACGCTGTGCGCGGTGTCGTAGCTGCCGGCCCCGGCGATGATGCGGGCGCGGTCACCCACCGCTTCCAGAACGGCCTCGAGCAGCGCGATCTTCTCGTCATCGTTGGTGGTGGGCGATTCCCCGGTGGTCCCGGAGATCACCAGTCCGTCGCAGCCCGAGTTGACCAGATGCTTCGCTACCTTCTTGGCAGCAGCCAGATCAACCGAGCCGTCCGGGCCGAACGGCGTCACCATGGCAGTCAGCACGCTGCCCAAGCGCGCGCTCACGTCGATTCCACCGGTGCTCACGGGCGTCAGATTACCCGGTAGTACCAGTGGTTTATGCATCGCCGCCGCACTGCGCGGCCCCTGCCGCGGGGTTAGGGTGCCGCATGAGCCTCCCCCGCCGCCTGCTCGATGTCATCGACCTCGACATTCTGCCGCTGACCGAGACCGGCGTGGCCGCGGGCAACAAGGTGTTCGGGGCCGCGATCCTGCGCAAATCCGACCTGTCGCTGGTGCTCGCCGGCACCAATGACGAGACCACCAATCCGTTGTGGCACGGCGAGGTGCACACCCTCACACAGTTCTACGAACTCCCCGGGCGCCCGCCGACCTCGGATCTGCTGTTCCTCTCCACCCATGAGCCCTGCACCATGTGCATGTCCGCGATCACCTGGGCGGGATTCGACAACTTCTACTACTTTTTCAGCCACGAGGATTCCCGGGACAGCTTCGCCATCCCGCACGATCTGCGCATCCTGCGCGAGGTGTTCGGACTGGAGCCCGGCGGCTACCGCCGCAGCAACGCCTTCTGGACGGCGTACTCCATCCCTGAACTGGTCGACGCCGAGGACGATCCGGACTTGCGTGCCCAGCAGCAGCGGATCACCGAGCGCTACGCCGCATTGTCGCAGCGGTATCAGGACACCAAGGGTGACAGCGACATTCCGTTGAGTTGAGCCACCCGCACAGCGCGACTGTGGGCCCCGCGCACGCACAATGGGGGAATTCCGTACACGGGCCCCACACTCGGCGAGCTGGAGTCTGATTACGCCGTGCGCAGGTACTCCGAGCCGCCCACGTAGACGATGCCCGGGTGGTACTGAGAGTTGGCAGCCCCGGCGATGGCGGCCGCGAACTCGTCCGTCGACGGCAGCGGTGTGCTGCGGCGCGGTTCGAGCGCCGGGCCATGGAGCCGGGTCAGCACGTTCGTGCCGTCGATCATGTCACCGGAGACAACCGTGAAATGGATTCCCCGTCGGGCGAATTCGTAGCGCATGCCGTACATCGCGGTTTCGCCCGCACGCATGCTCGCCGCGATCGGGGCGTACCCCATCGGCACCGCCTTGTGCGGGTAGAAGTGCGCCTGGTGGCTGGTGACGAACACGACGCGGGCACCGGCCGGCATCAGCGGCAACGCCAGCGCGACCAGGCGCCGCTGTGCATCGCGGTTGAGCCGCATGGCGTAACCGGGCTCGGCGTCACGCTCCAGGCCACCGGACGCGTTGAGCACCAAAGTGTCCAGCCGGCCGAAGCGCTGCCGGATGCCGGCGATCATCGCCTCGGCGGCCGACTGATCGGAGATGTCGGCAGCCACCGCGGAGGCGTGTCCCCCGGCCTCCCGGATGGCGTCGGCCACCGCATGTGCCCGGCCCGCCTTCTCCCGGTAGTTGACGATCACATGGGTGCCCGGATGGGCGAGCTGGTGTGCGACCTCCGCGCCGATTCCGCGCGATGCGCTGGTCACCAGGGCGATCTGTGGTTCGTGCATGTTGGGTCCTTTCACCAGGCCGTCACGTCACGTACTCGGCTCACGGTACACCCAATTTAAGAAAAATAAGAGATCTTTAAGGTCACGGTGAGGCAGCGGTCGCGTCGCTGCGGTGTATCCGGTTTCCACCTGCGCGTTTCGAGCGGTACATCGCCAGATCGGCCGCCCGGATGAGCTGGTCTAGGAATTCCGGTGGATCCGCCGTGGCGCCGGGGCCGATCACCGTGCCGCAGGTGCCCAGGCTGGCGGTGATGTGCACGGGCAGCGCGGCAATCCCGAGCCGGATCCGTTCGACGGTCTCGGCGTGGCGCTCAGCACTCGCCGTGTCGGCGATGATGAACTCCTCGCCGCCCAGGCGCCCCACGACCGCCTCCGCACCGCAGTTCTGGATCAGCACCGCACCGATGCCGACCAGCGCTTCATCACCGGCCGCGTGTCCCCTGGTGTCGTTGAGCCGCTTGAAGTCATCGATGTCGATCATCGTCACGTTCAGCTCGGTGTGTTCGCCGCGGCGCGCCAGGAGCATCTCGTGCACGGAGTTGTAGAAGGACCGGCGGTTGGGCAGCCCGGTCAGCGGGTCGAAGTCCGATGACCGCAACTCCGTGTGCAACGAATGCACGAGCGCATGGATGCCGAACGGCACCCCGAGATTGAGCCCCAGCACCAGCAGCAGCGACGCCACCACGACCGCGGGGTCACCGGTGTCGGCGAACAACCGGGCGGCCGCGACCACCGCGCAGACCACCGCCACGGCGAAGTTGGCGAACACGTGCACCAGCGCATGGAAGTAGGCGAGCAGGCCGCCGATGGCCGCGAACATCGCGCAGCCCATCAGGGCGCCGTAGGAGGTCGACAGCGTCAAGGTGCCCGCGGCGATCGACAGGCAGCACACCGCGTGATAGATCAGCGACTGTCTGCGGGTGGGCCAGCCGACCAACCAGATGGAGCTCACCGCCAGGCCACATACCGATGCCACGATCGCCGCGGCACGTGTCGGCGCCGTGTCGGGCCCATAGGGACTGGTCAGCATCACCACCGGCACCGCGGCGAACAACAGGGTGAACACGAAGGTGGCCAGCCGCCACGGCAGGTCCAGACCGCGGTCCTGCAGGTAGACGCTGAACCAATGGAATTGGTCGGCCTGTTGCCACCATCGGCCGCCCCGCCCCGCCATCTGGAACAGTCTGCCCGTTATTTACGTATCCGTCACCCCGTACCCGGCGCCCCGCGGTGGACGAAGTCGGCCACCACGCCGGCGAGTTCGCGGCCCTTGTCCTCCTGCAGGAAGTGGCCGCCGCCGCCGATCGTGACATGGGCCTGCCCGGCGGCGCCGGGGATGAGTTTTCGCAGCGGCGCATCAGCGCCGCGGGTGATCGGGTCCGCGTCGGAGAACGCGCACAGGAACGGCCGGTCGAACCGCCGCAGCCCCTCCCAGGCAGCCCGGTTGGGACCGGCGGCCGGGTCGTCGGGGCTGGTCGGCACCAGCGTCGGGAACTGACGCGCGCCGGCCTTGAAGGTGTCGTCCGGGAACGGCGCGTCGTAGGCCGCGATCACCTCGGCCGACAGCTCGGATACGCAGCCGCCGTTGACGATGGCGCCGACCGGGAACTCCGGCGTCTCCTGGCTGAAGCGCTGCCAGGCCAGGAACGCCTCGCCGGGATGCTGGTCGCCCGTCGGCAGGGTGGTGTTGGCGGCCACCACCCCGGCGAAGCGCTCCGGGTGCTCGCCGACCAGGCGCAACCCTATGAGCCCGCCCCAGTCCTGGCAGACCAGGGTGATGTCGGTGAGCCCGATCGCCTCGACGGCCGCCCAGGTCCAGTCGACATGCGACTGATAGGTGTAGTCCTCCCGTGCCGCGGGTTTGTCGCTGCGCCCGAATCCGATGAGATCGATCGCCACCGCGCGCAGTCCGGCATCGACGAGCACCGGGATCATCCAGCGGTACAGATAGCTCCAGGACGGCTCGCCGTGCAGCAACAGCACCACCGGCGCATCGGCGGGACCCTCGTCGAGGTGATGCACCCGCAGCCCGTCCACCTCCACGTAGTGCGGCGCGAACGGAAAGTCCGGCAGATCGGCGAAGCGGTCGTCGGGGGTGCGCAGAACGTCCATGGCTCAGCTAACCAAGGCCGCCCGCAGTTCGGTCACCAAATCGCCGCGATCACCGACCACCACGTCCTGCAGGCCCAGCCACCCGGCCATCGATCGCAGTTCGGCGGCCATCCCCGCGGCCACCCGGGACCGATCCCGGCCGTCCTCGGTGAACGCGCCCACCACGTTGAGCACCCCGTCGGCGCGCTTGAGGTCGACGCGACCCACGAGATCGCCATCGAGCAGGAAAGGCCACACGTAGTAACCGAATTGGCGTTTGTGGGCCGGCGTGTAGATCTCTATCCGATAGTGGAACCCGTCGAACAGGCGCTCCATCCGGGGCCGGAAGAAGACCAGTGGATCGAACGGGCACAGCAGCGCCGTGCCCCGGTCGCGGCGGGGCACCTTCTGCCCGGCACGCAGGTAGGCCAGGGCATTCCAGCCCGCCACCTCGACCGGCTCCAACTTGCCCTCGGCCACCAGTGCGGCGACCGCGGGCTTGCTCTGTTTGGGGTTGAGCCGGAAATAGTCACGCAGATCCGGTTCGGTGCCCACCCCCAGCGCGCCGGCGGCCCGCAGGATCAGCTCGCGCACCGCCTCCTCGTCCGAGACCGTGCGGGCCAGCACCTCCGGGGGCAGGACGCGTTCGGTGAGGTCGTAGTGCCGGGCGAACCCGACGCGCGTCGCGGTGGTGAGCACGCCTGCGGACCACAGCGCTTCGGCCACCCACTTGGTGTCGCTGCGGTCCCACCACGGACCTTTGCGGCCCCGGGGTTCGGCCTCCAGATGCGCCTCGATCTGCCCCGCGGTGGACGGGCCCAGCTCGGCGATCGCGTTGACGATGTTCTCGGCCAGCCGGGCGTTGCGCTTGACGATCTCGGTGCCCCAGCGGCCGTGTTCGTACTCGGCCATCCGCCACCGCAGCAGCGGCCAGTCGTCGACGGCCATCAGTGCGGCCTCATGCGCCCAGTACTCGACCAGCAGGCGGGGCGCCCGTGCGGTGTGTGTCCACGCCGCCCGGTCCAGCACCTCGCGGTCATAGGGGCCCAGCCGGCTGAACACCGGCGCGTAGTGGGCGCGCACCGCGACCGAGACCGAATCCAGTTGCAGCACCTGAATCCTGGAAATGAGGCGTTTCAGGTGTCCGCGGGTCAACACGCCCGGCTTGGGCTCGTGGAAGCCCTGGGCGGCGACGGCGACCCGCCGGGCCTGCGCGGAGGTCAGAGTAGGCACGCCGTCATCGTTCCCTACGGCACCGACAAACCGGTCGGCGCGGTCAGGTCCGCAGGTAGCTGCTGAACCGGTATCGCAGGCCCGAGTCGCTGGTCAGCCAGTCCCCCTCGGTGCCCACCCAGGTTTCGTCGAGCACGGGTGCGGTCGCGTCGTCGTCATCGCGCGGAAGGTCGATGTCGACCTCGGTGATCTCGCACCGGTCGGCCAGCGGCAGCGCCAGCGCATAGAGTTGCGCGCCGCCGATCACCCAGATGTCCCGCGACGCGGGCAGTTCGGTCACCACGTCCGCCCCGTCGGCGCGGTAATCGGGATCCCGCGAGACCACCACGTTGCGGCGGCCGGGCAGCGGGCGCACCTTGGGCGGCAGCGACTCCCAGGTCAGCCTGCCCATGACCACGGTCTGGCCCGTCGTCAGCTCCTTGAAGCGGGCCTGGTCCTCCGGCAGCCGCCACGGAATTCCGTTGTTCCGCCCGATCACCCCTGAGGTCGACTGCGCCCAGATCAATCTCATACCGCCACCGGGGCCTTGATGCCCGGGTGCGGGTCGTAGTTCACGATGGCGATGTCCTCATAGGTGTAGTCGAAGATCGAATCTCGCGGCGCCAGAACGAGTTCGGGGTAAGGCCGCGGATCGCGGGACAGCTGCAGCTGCACCTGGTCGACGTGGTTGTCGTAGATATGGCAGTCCCCGCCGGTCCAGACGAACTCGCCGACCTCCAGGCCGGCCTGGGCCGCCATCATGTGGGTCAGCAGCGCGTAGCTGGCGATGTTGAACGGCACGCCGAGGAACAGGTCCGCGCTGCGCTGGTACAGCTGGCAGGACAGCTTGCCGTCGGCGACGTAAAACTGGAAAAACGCGTGGCACGGGGGCAGCGCCATCTGCGGGATCTCGCCGACGTTCCAGGCCGAGACGATGTTGCGGCGGCTGTCGGGGTCGCGCTTCAGCAGTTCGAGCGAGGCGCTGATCTGATCGATGTGCTCGCCAGACGGTGTCGGCCAGGATCGCCACTGTACTCCGTACACCGGACCCAGATCGCCTGTGTCGGAGGCCCATTCGTCCCAAATCGTGACCCCGCGCTCCTGCAGCCAGCGCACGTTCGAATCGCCGCGCAGGAACCACAGCAGCTCGTAGACGATCGACTTGGTGTGCACCTTCTTGGTGGTGATCAGCGGAAAACCGGCCGTCAGGTCGTAGCGCAGCTGATGACCGAACAGGCTGCGGGTCCCCGTGCCGGTGCGATCGGATTTCGGAGTCCCCCGGTCCATCACCAGGCGCAGCAGATCCTCATAAGGGGTCGCAATCGGCACACGGTCAGCTTACGTGGGACCGCGCGTTCTCGATCGCAATGTCGCGCTGAGAGCGGCGCCAGGCATATATATCTACGGCGACGCTGTCAGGGTGACATTGCGTGACCGATGTTCAGCGCCGTCGGGTAGAACGGACCTATGCCGACCACCGCAGACACCATCACCACCGCCGACGGCGCATGCCGGGTCACCGTCGCGACGCCCGACGGGGACGGGCCCTGGCCCGCAGTGGTGATGTACCCCGACGCCGGCGGTGTCCGGGACACCTTCGACGAGATGGCCGCCCAGCTGGCCGGGTACGGCTACGTCGTGCTGGTTCCCGACGTCTACTACCGCGACGCCGGGTGGGCGCCGTTCGACATGGGTTCGGTGTTCGGCGATGACGAGGAACGCAAGCGGCTGTTCGGGATGATCGCCAAGGTCACCCCGGACATCATGGCCGCCGACGCGACCGAATTCTTCGACTATCTGCAGTCCCGTCCCGACGTCTCCGGCGACACGTTCGGCACCACCGGGTACTGCATGGGCGGACGGACCTCCCTGGTGGTCGCGGGGCGCGTCCCCGACCGGGTGGCGGCCGCGATGTCGTTTCACGGCGGCGGCCTGGCCGCCGACGATCCGGGCAGCCCGCACCTGCTCGCCGACAAGATCAAGGCCAGGGTCTACGTGGGCGGCGCCCGCGACGATACCTCGTTCACCGTCGAGCACTCGCTGATCCTGGAAGCGGCGCTCACCGAGGCCGGAGTCGATCACACCATCGAGTTCTATTCCGCCGCACATGGTTTCGCGGTGCCGGACAACCTGCCTTATGACGAGGCGGCGGCCCGGCAGCACTGGGAGGCGATGAGCCAGGTGTTCGGCAGCACGCTGAGCTGACTACGCGTCGTCGCGGTGCAGGAAGGTGCGAATCGCGCGCGCGATCCCGCGGCCCGCATAGATGCCGGTGGCTGCCGACAACAGAATCATCGCGATGAACATCACCAGCCAGTTCGTCCGGGCGTGACTGACGTTCCACCAGACGATGGTGAACAGCACCGCGCACAGGAACAGCACGATGTCGCGCCAGTTCCCGCGGTAGGACAGCGCCGCATCGCGCAGTTCGCGGCTGCGTTCACCGGCGGTGATCAGCTCGTCGATGCGCTGATCGATGCTCGCCTGCAACCGGGCGCGGCGTTCTGGCTGGTCCGCCGGGAGGCGTTCGAGCAGATCCATGTCCTTGGCGATCAACCCCCGCACGTCCGGCGGTTTCAGGTTGCCCGCGATGACACCCAGCATCGCGCCGCCGGCGATCGGCGCCGCCCCCAGCGCGAGTTCGGCGATTCCCGGCATGTGTTCCCCCTGTCGTCGTTACGTCAGCGTCGCGGCCAGTGTGCCACCTGGTTGGGTCCCTGAGACCCGCCTCACTGCATCAGCTGCGCGGCAACGGTGGCACCGAGATTCCAGCATGCCTCCAGGTCGGCCTTGGTGGGTTTGCCGGAGACCACTACATGCTCGACTGCCTGCACCCAGCCCAGCCCGGCGGTGATGCCGTCGACCGCCCGCTCGGCGCCTTCGGCGCCCTCGTTGCCGTGCAGGTACAGCCCGAACGGCCGGCCTCGGGTGCTGTCCAGCAACTGGTAGTAGGCCCCGTCGAAAGCGTGTTTGAGTGCGCCGGAGATGTAGCCGAGATTGACCGGAGAGCCCAGCAGGTAACCGTCGGCCTCGAGCATCTCCGCCGGCGACACCGTGAGCGCCGGGCGGCGGATGACCTCCACCCCCTCGATCTCAGGGTCGGTGGCGCCGGCGATGACGGCTTCGAACATCTCGTGGCAGTGCGGCGACGGCGTGTGATGCACCACGAGCAGCCTCACCTGCGGCCCGCGCGTTCCATCTCGACGGCGGTGCGCATCGTCTCGCGCGCCCGGCTGCGATCACCGGCATAGTCGTAGGCCCGGGCCAGCCGGTACCAGCGCACCCAGTTGTCCCGATCGGCTTCCAGCTCGTCGCGCGTCTTCTCGAACAACGCGTCGGCGGCGTCGCGCTCGATCCGGCCCGACGGCCTGCGCGGTAGATCGCTGACGTCGAGATCCATATCGGCCTCGCGCGCCAGCCGGACCAGACGCTGATGCGCCAGCCCGGCCCGCAGCGTGGCCAGCATCGCCCACAGGCCGATGATCGGCAGCGCCAGCAGCGCCACGCCCAGACCGATCGCGGCCGGCTCGCCAGAGGCGATGAACGCCAGTGCCGTTCGGCCCAGCATCAGGAAGTAGACCAGCAGTGCGACACACATGAACCCGATCAGCAGCTGGATACGCAGTGTGCGCGCGCCGTCGTTCATGACAGGTCGAGCAGCGGCTCAATCCCGATGGTGAGACCGGGCCGTTCGGCCACCTTGCGCACCCCGAGCAGCACTCCGGGCACGAAGGACGTGCGGTCCAGGCTGTCGTGCCGGATGGTCAGCGTCTCCCCTTCGGTGCCGAACAGCACCTCCTGGTGCGCGATGAGCCCGGACAGCCGGATGGAGTGCACCGGGATACCGTCGACGTCCGCGCCGCGTGCACCGTCGAGTCCGGTGCTGGTGGCATCGGGATTGGGTGGCAAGCCTTTTCGCGCCTCCGCGATCAGCTTGGCGGTGCGTGCCGCGGTACCGGACGGGGCGTCGGCCTTGTGCGGGTGGTGCAGCTCGATCACCTCGACGGATTCGAAATGGCGAGCGGCTTGCTTGGCGAAATGCATGGTCAGCACGGCGCCGATGGCGAAGTTGGGGGCGATCAGCACCGCGACGTCGGGCCGCGCCGACAGCCAGATGTGGATCTGGGTGAGGCGCTCGTCGGTGAACCCGGTGGTGCCCACCACCGCATGAATGCCGTTCTCGATCAGGAAGTTCAGGTTGTCCATCACCACATCGGGATGGGTGAAGTCGATGACGACCTCGGTACCGCTGTCGGTCAGCATCGACAACGGATCACCGGCGTCGACCTGCGCCGACAACTCCAGATCGGGGGCGTCCTGAACGGCCTTGACCATGGTGGCGCCGACCTTGCCCTTGGCACCCAACACTGCAACTCGCATGGCTGGCAGCCTACTGCGGCGGGATTCGGCGCATCCGGCTCCCCGCCCCGTACTGCTCGTCTACTGTTCGGGCATCACCCGCTGCGGCAGATCGGAACATCTGGATGACCGCAGGGAAGGTGGCCGACGTCAGACGGGCCCTGCGGCTGGCCGGCATGCGCCCCCTGCCCCGATGGCCCGACCGCAATCCGGTGGACCTGCGCGGCCGACGCATCCTGCTGACCGGCGCGTCCTCGGGTATCGGGGCGGTCGCGGCGCACAAACTCGCCGCACTGGGCGCGCATGTCACCGCGGTCGCGCGCCGGGAGAATCTGCTCGCCGAGGTGGTCGGACAGATCACCGCTCGCGGCGGCACCGCCACCGCAATCCCGGCCGACCTGTCCGACCTGGCACAGGTGGACGAGCTGGTGAAAGCCGTTGGCCCGGTAGACATCCTGATCAACAACGCGGCGCGGTCCATCCGCAGGCCGCTGCTCGAATCGCTGGACCGCTGGCACGATATCGAGCGCGTGATGGCACTGAACTACTACGCGCCGCTGCGACTCATCCGGGGCGTGGTCCCGGGGATGATCGACCGCGGCGATGGTCACATCATCAACATCGCGACCTGGCGGGTGCTGCCGGAATCCTCACCGATGTTCGCCGCCTACAACGCATCCAAGGCGGCGCTCAGTGCCGTCAGTCGTGTCATCGACACCGAATGGGGGCACGCAGGCGTGCATTCCACCACGGTGTACTACCCGCTGGTGGCCACCCCGATGATCGCCCCCACCCGCGCCTACGACGGTATCGCCGCACTGAGCGCAGACGAGGCCGCCGACTGGCTGGTGACCGCCGCCCGGACCAGACCGATCCGCATCGCACCCCGCAAGGCCCTCGCACTGCGGGCGCTCGACGTGGTGGCGCCGCGCCTGCTGAACGAGCTGCTCGAGCGCGAAACCGATCGGATGAACTCCAGAGGGAGAGAACCACATTGAGGATCAAAACCGCCATGGGCATCGCGCTGACCGCGGCCGTGGTGCTGACCGGCTGCCAGCGGGCCGAGGCCCAGGACTATCCATCGGGCCCGGTCACCATGACCGCCGGGGCCAACCCGGGAAGCGGCTTCGACCTGACCATCCGCGGGGTTGTCGAGGCCCTGCAACAGGACAAGATCGTGGAGGTGGCGCTGCCGATCCAGAACCGTCCCGGTGCCAGCGGCGCCGATTTCCTGGCCACCATGGTCGAGCAGTACCGCGGCCACGATGACCAGATCTCGGTCACCTCGCTGTCGATCATGGTGAACAAGCTGCGCGGGCAGTCCGACTACGGATACCCCGATGTCACCATGATCGCCCGGCTGATGACCGAGTACTACGTCGTCGTCACGCGTCCAGACTCCCCGCTCAACACCCTCGGCGAGGTGATGGCGGCCATCGCCGCCGACCCCGGCAGCGTCACCGTCGGCGCCGCCAACGACGATCAGGCGCCGTTCGACCTGCTGGTGGCGGCCGCCGGGGGCGATCCGTCCTCGGTCGGCTACGTCGGCTTCGAAGGCGGCGGCGACCAGATCGCCGCCCTGCGTGACGGAACCATCGACGTGGCCATCGGCGGGGTCAGCGAGTTCGTCGACCTGTTGAGCGACCGGGAGTTACAGGGGCTCGGGGTGCTCGCCGAGCAACGGCTGCCCGGACTCGACGTACCCACCGCCGCCGAGCAGGGATTCGACGTCACCCTGTCGAACTGGCGCGGCCTGTACGGACCGCCGGACATGCCGCCGACGGCGGTCACCTACTGGCAGCAGGCACTCCAAACAATGGTGGCCACACCCGCCTGGCAGCGGATCGCCGAGCGCAGCGGGTTCACCACCACCTTCATGACCGGGGCGGAGTTCGAGGGCTTTCTGGCCGAAACCCAGGCCGATGTCGAGGAGGCCCTCGCGGAAGCGGGCCGGTGACCCAGGCCGGCCGCAGACCCGAGAACCTGCCGCTGGGAGCGGTCTTGACCACGGCGGCGTTCTTCTGTGTCGCGATGGTCGGCACGCTGGCGAAGGTGGCGGGACAGTACACCTCGACCGGGGTGCTGCTGCTCTTCCAGAACGCGATCTGCCTGGTCTTCATCATCCCGGTGGCGGCGCGCGGCGGCTGGGCGTCGCTGCGGACCAGCCGGGCCGGGCTGCACGTCGTGCGGGCCGCCGCGGGTACCGCGTGCTGGTATGCGTTGTTCTTCGCCATCACCCGAATTCCGTTGTCCAATGCCACCTTGCTGACCTACAGCGCCCCACTGTGGATGCCGCTGATCGCCTGGGCGGTGACGCGCCAACCGGTGGCCGGGCGGACCTGGCTGGGAGCCGGCATCGGATTCGTCGGAGTACTGCTCGTCCTGCAGCCGCAGAACCGAACCTTCGGGCTCGGCGAAATCTCTGCTCTCGCAGGCGCACTCATGCTGGCCATCGCGATGATGTCGGTGCGCTGGCTCGGCGCCACCGAACCCATCACCAGAGTCCTGTTCTACTACTTCCTGCTGTCCACCGTCCTGTCCATTCCCATTGCGGCGATCGACCGAGCTCCGATTCCCGTGCCCGCATGGGGATGGCTGATCGGACTCGGTGTCGCACAGCTGCTCTCGCAGGCCCTCATCGTGCTGGCCTACCGGTACGCCTCGGCCGAGAAGGTCGGCCCGTTCATCTACTCGGTCATCGTGTTCACCGCGGTGATCGACTGGGTCATCTGGGACCATCCGCCGACCCTGTTCAGCTATCTCGGGTCGGCCTTGGTCATCGCCGGCGGTATCGTCGCCGTCCGTAGCCGACGTACCGTGGACCCATGCGTCTGATCGTGTTGCTCCTGGCCGCGTTGATGACCGCCGGCTGTACGAGTACCGCCGCGGCCGACGAGACGTCGCCGGAAGGCCGCACCTTCGTGTCGGTCACGGTAGCGGGCGAGCAGATCCCCGGCGGCGGCCCGCTGACGCTGAGCTTCGCCGACGGCCAGCTGTCGGCCTACGCGGGCTGCAACCGCGGATCCGGTCCGGCCGAACTCTCCGACGGGCACCTGAGCACGCGGCTGGCGACCACGATGATGGGCTGCCCGCCGCCCTTCGGTGACGCCGATGCGTGGATGGGGCGGTTCCTGGAGGCCCGGCCCGCATGGTCGCTGAGCGCGGACACCCTGACGCTGACCACCGATGCCACCACCGTCACGCTGCGCGACAAGGCGGTAGTGGACCCGGATCGTCCGCTCATCGGCACCAGCTGGCGGGTGGAGAGCCTGATCTCCGGCCAGGCCGTGATGACCTCGGTGGCACTGGAGCAGTCGAGGCCGGGGCTAACCGTCCGCGCCGATCAGAGCGTCACCGGGTGGACCGGTTGCAACACCTTCTACGGCCGCGCCGACGTCCTCGACGACACCATCACGTTCGGGCCGATGAACGTCAGCGGCCCGGTCTGTGCCGGTGAAGTCGGCGAGATCGAACAGGCGGTTCGGCGCGTGCTCGACGGTCCCGTCGAGGCCATCGTCGATGCCGACCGGCTGACACTGAGCGGCGCCAAAGGCGACGGACTGGTGCTGCGCGCCGAGTAGCATCTGGCCATGCGTGGCTCAAAGATCCTCATCACCGGCCCCACCGGACAGGTCGCGGCACCGCTGGCGTTATCGCTGGCGGCCGACAACGAGGTGTGGGGTATCGCCCGCTTCACCGATGCCGCGGCCCGGGAGAACCTGGAGCGCGCCGGAATTCGTTGCGAGAAGGTCAACCTGGCCGCCGGCGACTTCAGCGGCATCCCGTCGGATTTCGACTACGTCCTGAACCTGGCGGTCGCCAAGAGCGGACGCTGGGACAAGGACCTGGGCGCCAACGCCGAATCGGTGGGCCTGCTGATGGCGCACTGCGCGGACGCCAAAGCCTTCCTGCACTGCTCGTCGGCCGCGGTGTACGACCCGCCGGACGACGAACCCCGCACCGAGGCCGCGGCACTCGGCGACAACCACAAGGCGCTGTTCCCGACGTACTCGATCTCCAAGATCGCCGGCGAGGTGGTGGCCCGGACGATGGCCCGCGCGCTGGGTGTGCCGACGGTGATCGCCCGGCTGAACGTGCCCTACGGCGACAACGGCGGCTGGCCGTTCTATCAGATGGAGATGCTGCGCGCCGGCGTGCCGATCCCCGTCCCGCCCGGTGGACCCGCCCGCTACAACCCGATCCACGAGGACGACATCATCGCGACGCTGCCCAAGATGCTGGAAGCCGCGTCGGTGCCCGCGACGACGGTCAACTGGTGTGGCGACCAGACGGTCAGTCTGCAGGAGTGGTGTGCCTACATCGGCGAACTCGTCGGCAGCGCACCGGTGTTCGAGGAGAGTGCGCAGGCCTTGCGCGGTGGCCCGACCGATACGACGCGGATGCACGAGCTGGTTGGCACCACCTCGGTGGACTGGCGCGACGGCATCCGCCGGATGGTGACGAAGTTCCACCCCGACCTGGTCGGAACCTAGGCCGCGTCGAAGTAGCGTCCCGAACGCAGATCCTCGAGCAGCCCCGGGTGCTCGGGATGCCAGTCGAGCAGGGTGCGGGTGACATCGCTGGACGTTGGATTGTCCAGTGCCGCAATCGCGCCCACGAAACCGATCTCGTCGAGCGCCTGCTCGGCGGTGACGCTGAGTGTGGGCACCCCGAGACGGTCACCGATCACCTGCGCGATCTCACGGAAGGCGATGCCCGACTCCGCCGCGCCGTGGAGCCGCGATCCGGCGGGTGCGGTTTCCAGCGCCAGCCGGTACAGGTGTGCCGCATCCAGATTGTGCACAGCGGGCCAGCGGTTGGCCCCGTCGCCGATATAGAGTGACCGGCCCGTCTCACGCGCGTTCGCGATGAGGGTGGGCACGAAGCCGCGCCGGTCGGTCGGGCCGTGGACCGTGGGCGCGAGCCGGATGACCGAGGAGCGCACCCCGCGGCCGGCCAGTGCGACGGTGGCGTTCTCGGAGGCCACCCGCGGCCCGGACGGATCGACTTCACTGTCCTCGGTGCCCAGGGTGGCCGAACCGCCGAACCCGAAAGCCAGCATCGCCGTTCCCGAGGTGGTCACGAACGGTTTGCCCGAGTCGGCCAGGGCCGATCCGATGGCCTCGATGGCCGCCAGGTCGGCGGCTCCGGCAGCGGCGTAGTCGGCGAAGTCGTGGATGAACGCCAGGTGAATCACCCCGTCGGCATCCGCCGCCCCCGCAGCCAGGACGTCGAGATCCTGCAGCGCTCCGCGCCGGACCTGCGCCCCGGCCGACCGCAACGCCGCCTCCGACGCGTCGGATCGGGCCAGGCCGGTGACCTGATGGCCGGCGGTCAGCAGTTCGGTGACCACCAGCGAACCGATGTGGCCGCTGGCGCCGGTGACGAAAACACGCATGTGCACTTCTCCCTCGTCGATGTCAGTCAATGACATCACCGACGCTACTCGCGAAGTCAGTCGCTGTCATCACCTAGACTCCGTACATGGGTCGCTGGGAACCGGATGCGCGCGGACGCCTGGAGCGGGCCGCGCTCGAGCTCTATCTGGAGAGCGGCTACGACCAGACGACGGTCGCCGAGATCGCCGGCCGCGCCGGACTCACCGAGCGCACCTTCTTCCGCCATTTCACCGACAAACGCGAGGTGCTGTTCCGCGGTGAAGAACTCGCCGAGGCCATGGCCGGCGCGATCGACGCCGTGCCCGAGGGAACCGCACCGCTGGACGCGGTGGCCGCGGCACTCGATGCGACATCGGACTTCTTCCGCGACCGCCGCCCGCACGCCCGCACCCGCCAGACCGTCATCAATGCCCACCCCGCCCTGCAGGAGCGTGAGCTCATCAAGCTTGCATCCCTGGCCACGACCATGGCCGATGCGCTGCGCAGACGCGGTGTCAGCGACCCGGCGGCCGACCTGCTGGCCCAGACGGGTGTGGCGGTCTTCAAGGTGGCATTCGAGCGCTGGCTCGATGATCCCGCCGAGCGGCCGCTGACCGATCTCATCGGCGAGTCACTGGCCGAACTCAGGTCGGCGACTCACCCCTGAGCTCGGCGAGCGCCGAATCAGCTTGGTCGAGATCGACATTCGCCCTCTGCAGCTGTTCCTCCGCACTGGCCACGGCCTGCTCCGCGGTGCTCAGGGCGTGCAGCACCTCCTCGTAGCGGCGCCGAGCCGTCGCGAGGGCGGTCGTCCGGTCCGACACCGCCGCCGTCGCGTCGTGGTGTGCACGTTGGGCGGCAGCCAGGGCGCGACGCCGCTTCTCGGCGGCGCGACGGTCGACCTTGGGTTCCGGTGCCGGTTCCGGTTCGGCCTTCCGGCGCGGTGAGGCACTTTCCGTCGGAGCGCCGAAGTCGCCGAAACCCGACCACTCCTGGGCCTTCTCCAGCCGGCCCAGCTGTTTCGCCACCTCGGGGTCGGCGATCGCGGCCTGCAGCGTGCCGGTGACATCCTCGCGGATCGCCGCCGACGGGTTGGGCATACCGACCGCTGCGAACCCGGTACGCGCCAACTGACTCACCAGTTTTCGCTGCTGCGTGGACAGTTCGCGGATCCGGACACCATCCATCGCCGCGTGCGCGGCCCGCAGCTGTGCGTTCAACTCCGCGATCCGGTCTTTGGCGGTCCGGTCGGACCGGATGAGTTCGTTGACCACCCAGGCCGCCGTGGTCGGGCGCCGAGCGGCTGCGATCACCCGCGCCGCGTCGTTATCGCCGCGCTTCTTGGCCGCGTTCGCCAGTTCCTTGCGCAGCGCGGTGAACTCCTCGGGCGGTACGCCGTAGAGGGTCGCCAACTCGTCCTCGACGCTCACAGCGGCGAGGCCCCGCGCAGATGCTCGAAGATCAGCGAGGTCTGGGTGCCCGCGACATCGGCGTCGGCGTTGAGGTTCTCGACCACGAAGGCTCGCAGATCCTCGGTGTCGCGCGCGGCGACGTGCAGGATGAAGTCATCGCCGCCGGCCAGGAAGTACACGTTCATCACCTGGGGTCGCCGGCGGATCTGCTGGATGAAATCGCGGATCCGGCCCCGGGCAGTGGAATTCAGGCTCACCGAAATCATCGCCTGCAGAGTCAGCCCGACCGCCGCGGGATCGATATCGGTGAAGAAACCCCGGATCACGCCCAGATCCTGCAGCCGCCGCAGCCGACCGTGACAGGTCGAGGGCGCAATGCCGACGGTCTCGGCCAGCGCACTGTTGGAGATGCGGGCGTCGGCGTGCAGCGCCAGCAGCATGCGCCGGTCGATGTCGTCGAGCTCGGCCGGCCGAACATCCTTCGGAGCTGGTGCCAGGCGAGCCCTCGGCGTTGATGATTGTTCACCCATAGGACGACTTTAACGAAGTGTCGCCATATTTATTGCCACAGTCCCGGAGTTTCTTCACAATTGTCTCACCACCTCAATCGCAAGGAGCGATCATGCTCGTCGGCATCCCGACCGAGATCAAGAACAACGAATTCCGCGTCGCCATCACCCCGGCCGGCGTTGCCGAACTCAGCCGCCGCGGCCACGACGTCGTCATCCAGGCCGGCGCCGGTGACGGTTCTGCCATCTCCGACAACGACTTCAAGGCTGCCGGCGCGCAGATCGTCGCCACCGCCGAACAGGTGTGGGCCGAGGCCGACCTGCTGCTCAAGGTGAAGGAACCGATCGAGGCCGAATACGCGCGCCTGCGCAAGGGCCAGACGCTGTTCACCTACCTGCACCTGGCCGCGTCCAAGCCGTGCACCGACGCGCTGCTGGCCTCCGGCACCACGTCCATCGCGTACGAGACCGTGCAGACCGCCGGCCCGGACAACTCTGTCGCACTTCCTCTCTTGGCACCGATGAGCGAGGTCGCCGGACGACTGGCCGCACAGGTCGGTGCCTACCACCTGATGCGCACCCAGGGCGGTCGCGGCGTCCTGATGGGCGGTGTTCCCGGTGTCGCCCCGGCCAAGGTCGTGGTCATCGGCGGCGGCATGGCCGGCGACAACGCGGCCGCGGTGGCCTGGGGCATGGGCGCGCACGTGACCGTGTTCGACCTCAACATCAACATCCTGCGCAAGATCGACGCCGAGTACGGCGGCGCCATCGAGACCCGCTACTCGTCGAGCCTGGACCTGGAGGACGCGGTCAAGCAGGCCGACCTGGTCATCGGTGCGGTCCTGGTGCCCGGCGCCAAGGCCCCCAAGCTGGTCACCAATGCGACTGTCGCCCAGATGAAGTCCGGTGCGGTACTGGTCGACATCGCGATCGACCAGGGTGGCTGCTTCGAGGATTCCCGGCCCACCACCCACGACGACCCGACGTTCGCAGTGCATGACACGGTCTTCTACTGCGTGGCGAACATGCCCGGTGCCGTGCCGCGGACATCGACCTACGCGCTCACCAACGCGACGATGCCCTACGTGCTCAAGCTGGCCGACAAGGGTTGGCGCGAGGCCAGTCGTGCTGACAGTGCCCTCGCGAAGGGTCTGTCCACCCACGAGGGCGCACTGCTGTCCGAGCAGGTGGCGGCCGACCTGGATCTGCCGTTCACCGACCCCGCGAAACTGCTGGCGTAACCGCCGACCCCCACCGTCGCCCGGCTGGAGCAATCCGGCCGGGCGACGTGTATTTCAGATACCGGTGTATCTCACATGCCGGCCGGTGGATGACCGAGGCAGATGATCGCGCCGAGCGGGTCCTTGATCACGGCCAACGTGCCGTACGGGGTCTCTTCGCCCGGCATGGGGCTCTCCGCGCCCAGGGACTCGGCCAGCGCGACGGTCGCCGCCACATCGTCGACCATCACGTAGACCTGCCAGAACGACGGCACCTCGGGCGGAAACAGCGTGGCGGAATCCATGATCCCCGAATAGGCGCTCTCGCCGACGAACACCTGTGAGTAGCGGTCGGGGCCCACCGCGGCGGGATCGCCGCCGGTGCCGATCTCCTCCAGGCGTGCCCCGATGACATCGGAGTAGAACGCCACCGACTTGTCATAGTCCTTGCTCTGGCACTCGAACCAGTACGGCGTGCCGTGCTCGCCCCACTCGGTGAAGCCGACGTGCGTTCCCGGCTGCCAGAAACCGATGACCGCGCCCGCGGTGTCGGTCGCGACCATCATCGAGCCCATGTCGCCGACGGGCATCGGCGGCACCATCACCGACCCACCGGCGGCCACGATGGTGTCGGCGGTCGCCCTGGCGTCCTCGGTGTGCAGATACACCGACCACACGTTGGCGACGCCGCCGGCCTCGGCCATGTACGGGACCAGGCCGGCCACGCGCTTCCCGTGGTGCAGGAAGTTCTGGTATCCACCGAACTCCGGTTGGGCCGGCCCCTCGAGCTCCCAGCCGAAGATCGCCCGATAGAACTCGGCGGCCACGGCGGGATCACTGCTCACCAGGTCGAACCAGACGGGTGCCCCCACGGGGGCGGAGTAATCGGACATCTGAGTTCCTTTCGTCGGCATCGTCATCAGAACAGACGGCGGCGCCGACGAAAACTCATCGCCGCCCGAGCAGATGCGGTAGCACCAGGGCCGTGACCTCACCGACCAACGGTCGCAAGCCTTCGGCCTCGGGATCGGCGGACTGTGTCCGGGTCATGATGGTCAGGAGCACCCGTGCGCCGTCGGGCCCGTACGCCACACCGGAATCGTTGGTGGTCGCGTAGTCCCCGCTACCGGTCTTGTCGGCGGTGGTCCACCCGGGCGGTAGACCGGCCCGCATGCTGGAGGTCTGGTTTGCGCGCATCCAGCCGTCGAGTATTTCGCGCTGCGCGGGCGGTAAAGCGTCACCGGCCAACAGATTGCGGAAGCCGGCCGCCAGTGCCCGCGGTGTGGTGGTGTCGCGGGGATCCCCCGGTATCGCCGAGTTCAACTCGATCTCCCAGCGGTCCAGCCGGGTCCGGTCATCGCCGACGCTGCGGGCGAACGCGGTGATCTCCTGCGGTCCGCCGATGGTCTCCAACAACAGATTCGCCGCGAGGTTGTCGCTGCGCTGCAGGGCCGCCTGGGACAGCTCGGCCAGCGTCATCTCCTGGCCCAGACGTTCGCCGGTCACCGGCGAATTCGGCAGCAAGCCTTCGGGTTTCACGAAAACCTGCTGCTCCAAGGTCAATTCACCGTCGGCGACGCCGCGTAGCACCCGGGCGGCGGCATAGGTCTTGAAGGTCGAGCAGAGCGCAAAGGCCTCGTCGGCACGATTCTCCACCGCGAAGCCGGACTGCAGATTCACCGCGTACAGACCGACGAAGGCGTTGTAGCGCGCCTCGAGCTCACGGATCTGCTCTTCGAGTGTGAGCGCCGGAGCCGCCAACGCGGATTCGTCCGCGCAGCCGGCCAGCGCCCCTGCCGCCGCCAATGCCATACCGCCGAACAGAACTCTTCGTCGTGACAGGAGCATCACCCGACTGTACCCACCTACCCCGCAATATCCCGAAGCCGCTGCGGCAAGGACTTTCTGGATCTGTGCGGGCCCAGCACCGCCGCGCCCATCGGCCGAGCCAGCAAACGGCGCGCCACGCTGTTGACCTCGTCGAGGCTCACCGCGTCGATCTGCTCAAGGGTTTGCGCGATGGTGCGGTGCGCTCCGTAATTCAGTTCGCTGCGGCCGATCCGGTGCATCCGCGACCCGGAATCCTCCAGGCCGAGCACCAGGCCGCCACGCAGCGATCCCTTGGCGATCCGGCATTCGGATTCGGTGATGCCGTCACGAGCCACATCGGCCAGCACGTCGGTCGCCACCCGCACCACCTCGTCGAAACGCTCCGGCAGACAGGCCGCGTACACCGAGAACGCCCCGGTGTCGGAAAATGTGTCGATCGTGGAGTAGACGGAGTACGCCAGCCCGCGGGTTTCCCGAATCTGTTGGAACAGACGCGAACTCAGGCCGCCGCCGAGTGCGGAGTTCAGAACCGACAGGGCCCAGCGGTGATCCCACTGCCGGCCCGGTGTCCGGACCCCGAGCGACAGATGGGTCTGCTCGGCATCTTTGTTGACCAGTTGCAGACCAGGCTTGCCCGTCACCCGTCCGGTGCCTTTGCGGTGTGGGACCGCGGTGCGGCCGCGGACCAGCCGTGGCCCGAAGTACTCACGCGCCAGGGCAACGACCTCGCCGTGATCGATATTGCCCGCCACCGCGAGGATCATCCGCTCCGGCGTGTAGCGGCGCTGGTGAAACGAATGCAACTGCGTGCGGGTCATCGCCGAGATCGACTCCACACTGCCGATGACGGGCCGTCCGACCGGGTGCGAGCCGAACATCGCCGACAGGAAAACATCACCCAGGGTGTCCTCGGGATCGTCGTCGCGCATGGCGATCTCTTCGAGCACGACGTCGCGCTCGATCTCGACATCATCAGCGGCGCACTGGCCACGCAGGACGACATCGGCCACCAGGTCGACGGCCAATTCCAGATCCGAATCGAGCACATGCGCGTAATAGCAGGTGTGTTCGCGCGCAGTGAAGGCGTTGAGCTCACCACCGACCGCGTCGACGGCCTGGGCGATCTCGACCGCGCTGCGCGTCGGCGTGGACTTGAACAGCAGGTGTTCCAGGAAGTGTGCGGCCCCCGCGACCGAACTTCCCTCGTCGCGTGAACCGACACCCACCCACACACCCACCGAGGCCGAGTGCACCGAGGGGATGTATTCGGTGACCACCCGCAACCCTCCGGGCAGTGCGGTCACCCGCACTGCCTCGGAGGTGTCTGCGCCGCGGGTTGCGCGGCGTAAAGCCGGCTTAGGCGTCAGCGGTCGCGGCCTCAGTGGGGGCCTCGGCCGGAGCCTCGGTTGCCTCATCTTCGGCGACGAGCACCAGCGAGATCTTGCCGCGGTTGTCGATATCGGCGATCTCGACGCGCAGCTTGTCGCCGACCGTGGCCACATCCTCGACCTTGGCGATGCGCTTGCCGCGACCCAGCTTCGAGATGTGCACCAGGCCGTCGCGACCCGGGAGCAGCGACACGAACGCACCGAAATCGGTGGTCTTGACCACGGTTCCGAGGAACCGCTCGCCGACCTTGGGCAGCTGCGGGTTGGCGATCGCGTTGATCAGATCGATCGCGGCCTGAGCCGACTCGCCATTGCTGGCGCCGACGAAGATGGTGCCGTCGTCCTCTATCGAGATCGACGCCCCGGTCTGCTCGGTGATCGAGTTGATCATCTTGCCCTTGGGCCCGATCACCTCACCGATCTTGTCGACCGGCACCTTGATGGTGGTGATGCGCGGCGCGTACGGGCTCATCTCGTCGGGCTCGTCGATGGCCTCGGCCATGACCTCGAGAATGGTGATACGCGCGTCCTTGGCCTGGGCCAGCGCACCGGCCAGCACCTTGGACGGGATGCCGTCGAGCTTGGTGTCCAGCTGCAGGGCGGTGACGAAGTCCTTGGTGCCTGCGCACTTGAAGTCCATGTCGCCGAACGCGTCCTCGGCACCGAGGATGTCGGTGAGCGTGACGTAGCGGGTCTCACCGTCGACCTCATCGGAGACCAGACCCATCGCGATACCGGCGACCGGAGCCTTCAGCGGCACACCGGCGTTCAGCAGCGACAGCGTCGAGGCGCACACCGAGCCCATCGAGGTGGAACCGTTGGAGCTCAACGCTTCCGACACCTGGCGGATGGCGTAGGGGAACTCTTCGACGCTCGGCAGCACGGGCATCAGGGCCCGCTCTGCCAGCGCGCCGTGGCCGATCTCGCGACGCTTGGGCGAGCCCACCCGGCCGGTCTCACCGGTCGAGAACGGCGGGAAGTTGTAGTGGTGCATGTAGCGCTTGGAGGTCTCGGGTCCCAGCGAGTCGATCTGCTGGGCCATCTTGACCATGTCCAGCGTGGTGACACCCATGATCTGGGTCTCGCCGCGCTCGAACAGAGCACTGCCGTGCGCCCGCGGGATGATGGCGACCTCGGCGGACAGCGCGCGGATATCGGTAACGCCACGGCCGTCGATGCGGAAGTGGTCGGTCAGGATGCGCTGGCGCACAAGCTTCTTGGTCAGCGAGCGGTACGCCGCGCCGATCTCCTTCTCACGACCGGCGAAGGTGTCGGCCAGGCGCTCGAGCACCTCACCCTTGAGCTCGTTGGTGCGGTCATCGCGCTCGGCCTTGCCGGAGATGGTCAACGCCTGCGACAGCGCATCGGTGGCCACCGCGGCGACCTGGGTGTAGACGTCGTCCTGGTAATCGGGGAACAGCGGGTACTCCGCGGTCGCCTTACCGGCGGCGGCGTGCAGCTCTTCCTGCGCGGTGCACAGCGCAGCGATGAACGGCTTGGCCGCTTCCAGTCCCTCGGCGACGACGGCCTCGGTCGGGGCACCGGCACCGCCGGCGATCAGCTCGATGACCTTGTCGGTGGCCTCGGCCTCGACCATCATGATCGCGACGTCATCGCCTGCCTTACGGCCGGCGACCACCATGTCGAACACGGCGTCTTCCAGCTGCTCGACGGTGGGGAACGCCACCCACTGGCCGTTGATCAGCGCGACGCGCACACCGCCGACCGGGCCGGAGAACGGCAGGCCGGAGATCTGGGTGGATGCCGACGCGGCGTTGATGGCGAGCACGTCATACAGATCCTTGGGATCCAGGCTCAGGATGGTGACGACGACCTGGATCTCGTTGCGCAGACCGGACACGAAGGTCGGGCGCAGCGGCCGGTCGATCAGGCGACAGGTCAGGATCGCATCGGTGGAGGGACGGCCCTCACGACGGAAGAACGAGCCGGGGATGCGGCCCGCGGCGTACATCCGCTCCTCGACGTCGATGGTCAGCGGGAAGAAGTCGAAATGGTCTTTCGGGGTCTTGCTGGCGGTCGTGGCGCTCAGCAGCATGGTCTCGTCGTCGAGGTAGGCGACGACGGCGCCGGCGGCCTGCTGGGCCAGCCGTCCGGTCTCGAAACGGATGGTGCGGGTGCCGAAGCTCCCGTTGTCGATGACGGCGGTGGATTCGAACACGCCTTCGTCGGTTTCAACTGCAGACATAGCAGCCTTTCTGGGTATTCAACTGTTTTGCGTCGTCACGCGCCAGCGATGCCCTGAACTCGGCTACGGCCGTCGATCGAAGCGGCCGGGGCGGATCCATTGAAGGAACGCTCCGGCCACCACTACCGAAGACCGCCCGATCAGGCGGGTACTGCTGTGACGCGCGGGAACGGTGCACGCGGTACTGCGCGAACCGCACCCTGTTCGGACCACTCGACAGAATTGGTGGCCCAAAACGATTCCATGCTACACCGGGGCTGATCACCGACCGTCAATCGACGTCGTCGACGCACACGGTGAACTGCCGTTGGTCATAGGGATAGCCCGTGCCGCTGCGGCACTGGTCGGCGTTGGCCACCCCCTGCAGGATCTCGGTGGCCCGCTGGCGGTGCGGCTGGTTGCCGTCACTGCAGTCGACGCGCACCGGATCACGGCCGTTCTCGGGATCGATACTCATGCACTGCCCCACCACCCAGTCGATATCCATGCACACGGTGTTGCTGGTATCGCTGAACGTGCTGTGCGTGGCGTAGTAGGAATCCACATCGGTGGGGCACTGATCACTGTCTGCGACCGTGGCGATGACCTTGAAAGTCGAGTCGGGGGTACCGCATTCGGCTTTGACAGCGTCCGGCTTGTCGGGGGTGCCGCCCACTTTCAGGCAGTCTCCGGCCTGAAAAGCGGCGGCAGCGGCCGACGAACAACCGGTGAGTCCCCCCATGACTCCAACAACCAGGACGCCGAGAACGGCGCAGGTTGAGCGACGCTGTGTCAGCGACGCAGACCGAGGCGCTCGATCAGCGACCGGTAGCGCGCGACGTCGACCTGAGCGACGTACTTGAGCAGCCGGCGCCGGCGACCGACCAACAGCAGCAGCCCCCGCCGCGAGTGGTGATCGTGCTTGTGCAGCTTGAGGTGTTCGGTGAGATCCAAGATCCGCTTGGTCAGCAGTGCGACCTGAGCCTCCGGCGAACCGGTATCGGTGTCATGCAGGCCGTACTGGCCGAGGATCTCTTTTTTCTGTTCGGCTGTGAGCGCCACGAAACAACTCCATCAAAATAGGTCCGCGAAGGTTAACGAAGGCGCGGCCGCCGCGAACTGCAGCGCGCGCTGGGTCGCAGGAGATATTAGCAGCTGGTCAACCCGCGGCGAGAATCGTGCGGGCCCGGTCGGTGTCACCACCCATGGCCACCACCAGATCGTCGACCGAATCGAACTTCTCCTGCCCGCGGATGCGCGCCACGAAGTCGACGGCGACATGCTGGCCGTACAGGTCGGCCTCGGTGTCCAGCACGAAGGCCTCAACGGTGCGGGTGCGCCCGGAGAACGTCGGGTTGGTGCCCACCGACACCGCCGCCTGATAGCGCTCCCCGGGAGTCACGGTGCCGACCACCGGTCCGTGCCCGAGCACGGTGAACCACGCCGCGTACACGCCGTCGGCCGGAATGGCCGAATGCATGGGCGGCGCCACATTGGCGGTCGGGAAACCCAGGACCCGGCCGCGGCCGTCACCGCGGACCACGACACCCTCGACCCGGTGCGGTCGGCCCAGCGCCTCGGCGGCGGCGACCACGTCACCGGCGTCCACGCAGGACCGGATATAGGTGGAAGAGAAGGTGACGGACTCGTCGCGGTCAGACTCGGACACCAGCGTCATCCCTTCCACGGCGAAACCGAATCGTTCACCGGCCTTGCGCAGCAGGTTGACGTTGCCCGCGGCCTTCTTGCCGAAGGTGAAGTTCTCCCCCACCACGACCTCGACCACATGCAGGCTCTCGACGAGCAGCTCGTGGATGTAGCGCTCCGGGGTGAGCTTCATGAAGTCGGCGGTGAACGGCATCACCAGAAAGACGTCGATGCCGGTTTCCTCGACGAGTTCGGCCCGCCGGGTCAGCGTCGTCAGCTGCGCCGGATGACTGCCCGGGAACACCACTTCCATGGGGTGCGGGTCGAAGGTCATCAGCACCGTGGGAACTCCGCGCGACCGCCCGGACTTCACGGCATGGCTGATCAGTTCGGCGTGGCCACGGTGGACACCGTCGAACACGCCGATCGTGAGGACACATCGGCCCCAGTCTGTGGGGATGTCGTCCCGGCCCCGCCACCGCTGCACAGCCGCAAGCCTACGGCGCGCGGTCGCCGCCGTCAGCTTCGGATACCCGGATGAGGCAAAGATTGCCTAAACTCAGTAACCGTGGATTCCAACAGCAACCCGCAGGACTTGACGACGGTTGCGCAGGATTACCTGAAAGTGATCTGGACGGCCCAGGAATGGTCACCGGACAAGGTCAGCACCAAGCTGCTGGCCGAGCGCATCGGCGTCTCGGCGAGCACCGCATCGGAATCCATCCGCAAGCTGGCCGATCAGGGGTTGGTCGATCACGCGAAGTACGGCGCGGTGACGCTCACCGAAGCGGGCCGGCAGGCCGCGTTGGCGATGGTGCGCAGGCACCGCCTGATGGAGACGTTCCTGGTGCGCGAACTCGGCTACGGCTGGGACGAGGTGCACGACGAGGCCGAGATCCTCGAACACGCGGTGTCCGACCGGATGCTGGACCGGATCGACGCCAAGCTGGGGTTCCCGACCCGCGATCCGCACGGCGATCCGATTCCGGCGCCCGACGGGCGGGTTCCGACACCGCCGGCACGCCAGCTCTCCATCTGCGCCGACGGCGAGGACGGCACCGTGGCCCGCATCTCCGATGCCGACCCCGAGATGCTGCGCTATTTCGACAGTGTCGGTATCGCCTTGGATTCGCGTCTGCAGGTGGTCGCCCGCCGCGATTTCGCCGGGATGATCTCGGTGGCCGTGCACAGTCCGGCCGACACCGAGGGATCCGTCACCACGGTGGACTTGGGCAGCCCTGCCGCAGAAGCGATCTGGGTCGTCTAACGCGCCATCTTCAGGTGCGCACTGCCGGTCCGCCGGGGCTCGTCGGTGGCGGCAGGCGCGGAATGCACCAGACGCAGCGACGGACGGACAGGCTGCTGCTCGGGCACCACGATGGCGAGGTCCTCCAGCAGCGCAATGCTGCGATCCAACTGCTCGGCGCCGTCCTGCTCGATGGCTCCGACGATGGCGTCGTTCAGCAGCTCACCGGCCACCTCGGAGGTGATGGTGAGCCGCGAGCCCTCCTCGGCGGGGCTGATCCAGAACGTCAGCCGGGTGCGCATGCCGGACTCGCCGGCGCCGATGAGAACCAGCGTCCCGGGCGCGATCGCCGACTCGACCGTCCACTCGACGGTGTTGGAGACCCCCAGCATCACGGTCTCGGCCGTCATGCGGGCGCCGGGCACGAACTGTGCGCGCGGCTCGGCCATCCAGCGCTGGTGCACCGTGAGCCAGTCGGACCAGGTGCGCGGATCTGCGAGCACCGACCACAGCGCGGCCGGGGTGGCCGACAGGTTCGCGTGCCGGGTCACGTGGCCCACGGCGGCGCCGCGGCCCTGTGCCCACGCGGGCTGGTAGTTGAACAGCGGGTGGTCGCAAATCGGTGCATGTGCGCTCATGACTGTTACAACGCCCGAGGTTCGGCAAAAGTTCGCCGAAAGCCTGGGATTTGGCTAATAAAACGCACCGGAAGCTGACGGGAACCTGATAACGGGGTTTGCGTTCCACAGCAAGGGGCATATGGACATGCGGCGGGGCCGGAAATGGCCCGTGGCGTGTGTTCCGGGTCGCAGTTTGGGTGAACGGTTGTGCGCCGAACCGCACCCGTCCCGCAGACCGGTACGGGGGCGTCGAGCCGGCGCTTCAGCAAACTGCGCGCGGCGCACAACGCTCGCTCCTCAGAGTGTGGCCGGCCGCAGCACGACCACGGGCTTGGTGCGCGAGGTGCCGTCCTCCAGCAGCGCGATCACCCGTCCGTCGGCGGCGGTGGCCGCGTACACCCCGGAGATCCCGGCCGGCGCCAGCGGGCGGCCGTGACTGGTGTCGACCACCTCCGACTCGGTGAGATCGCGGCGCGGGAAGCCCAGCAGGCAGGCCTCGTCCAGGCTGTAGGACAACTGGGCCTGTTCGGCGAGATCATCGAGCGTGCGGGCCTCGCCGAGTCCGTACCGGCCGACCGCGGTGCGCCGCAGCGCCGTGAGATGCCCACCCACCCCGAGGGCGTCGCCCACGTCGCGGGCCAGCGCCCGGATGTAGGTGCCCGACGAGCAGTCGACCACCACATCCACATCGGCGAAGCCCGAGTGTCTGCGCACCGCGAGCACGTCGAAGCGTTCGATACGCACCGGCCGGGCGGGCAGTTCGACGGCGCGGCCCTCGCGGGCCAACGTGTAGGAACGCTCCCCGGCCACCTTGATCGCACTGACCGTCGAGGGCACCTGGTCGATGCTGCCGCGCAGCGCGGATACCGCGGCAGCGATCTGGTCATCGGTCACCTGTTCGGCCGGGACGGTCTGCAGCACGTCTCCCTCGGCGTCCTCGGTGGACGTGGTCTGCCCCAGCCGGATGGTGGCGGCATAGGACTTGTCGGTGCCGGTGATCAGGCCGAGGATCTTGGTGGCGCGCTCGATCCCGATGACGAGCACCCCGGTGGCCATCGGGTCCAGCGTGCCGGCGTGGCCGACCTTGCGGGTGCCGAACAGGCGCCGGCAGCGGCCCACGACGTCATGACTGGTCATCCCGCCCGGCTTGTCGACGATCACCAGACCGGGTTCGGGCTGCGTCGATCCCCCGGTCGCTGCGCTCCTGCCCGCCGGCGGCCTGCTCACAGTGTGATCGCCGTCAGCGCGATACCTTCGGCCACCGACCACCGACCATCCAGCGCGGTCAGCGGCGGACCGTGCTCAGCCGCGGGATCGATCAGGATGCGGGACCGGAACGTGCCCGCGCTGCCGGAGGCGTCGAGGGTGAAGGTGATGTGCGCATCCTCGAAACCCAGCCAGCGATGCGTCAGCGGGTACCAGGCCTTGTAGGTGGCCTCCTTGGCGCAGAACAGGATTCGATCCCAGTGCAGATCGTGCGGAAGCGTCGAGAGCTGCGTGCGCTCGACCGGCAGGCTGATCGCGTCCAGCACTCCCTTGGGCAGCACATCGTGCGGCTCGGCATCGATACCCACCGACCGGATCTCGCTCTGGCGCCCGACCACCGCGCCGCGGAAACCGTCACAGTGCGTGAGGCTCCCGACGACGCCGTCGGGCCAGCACGGCTCACCCTTGTCGCCCTTGAGAATCGGCACCGGCGCCACCCCGATCTGACCGAGGGCGATCCGGGCACAGTGCCGCACGGTGACGAACTCGTTGCGGCGCTTGGCCACCGAGCGCGCCACCAGCGGCTCCTCCTCCGGCAGCGGCACCAGGTCCGGCGGATCGTCGTACAACTCGGCGGTGAACACCAGGTCCGGCACCACAGCGGGCAGCAGCACTAGACGCCCCTCCGCGACTTGATCCTGTCCTGCATCTTCTGGGCGTTCTCCCGCATCTCCTCGGTGATCTCGAAGTGTCCCCCGAAGTCGTTGAGATACCCGGGGGCGTACTTCGGGTCCGGCAGAATCTGTCGCAGCCAGCGATAGGGCTTGCGGCGCCGCCATTCTCGCGGATAGCCGACCGAGACCTCCTCGAACCGCACCCCGTCATACCAGGTGGTCCGCGGAATGTGCAGATGCCCGTACACCGAGCAGATGGCGTTGTAGCGGGTGTGCCAGTCCTTGGTGGCCGTGGTGCCGCACCACAGCGCGAACTCCGGATAGAACATCGCATCGCAGGGTTCACGCACCAGCGGGAAATGGTTCACCAGCACCGTCGGCGTCATCCAGTCGAGGTCTTCGAGCCGCTTGCGGGTGTGCGCCACCCGGTCGCGGCACCAGGCGTCGCGCGTCGCGTACGGCTCGGCCGAGAGCAGGTACTCGTCGGTGCCCACGATATTGCGCTCCTTGGCCAGCGCCAGACCTTCGGCCTTGGTGGCCGTGCCCTCGGGCAGGAACGAATAGTCGTAGAGCACGAACATCGGCACGATGGTCGCCGGTCCGCCCTCTTCGTTCCACACCGGGAACGGATGCTCGGGCGTCACGACGCCCATCTGGTCGCACATGTCGACCAGGTAGTCGTAGCGGGCCCGCCCGAAGATCTGCATCGGGTCCTTGTTGGTGGTCCACAGCTCGTGGTTGCCCGGCACCCAGATCACCTTGGCGAACCGTTTCCGCAGCAGATCGAGCGCCCAGCGGATCTCATCGGTGCGTTCCCCGACGTCGCCGGCGACGATCAGCCAGTCGTCCGGGCTCGACGGGTAGAGCGACTCGGTGACGGGCTTATTACCGGTGTGACCGGTGTGCAGGTCGCTGATCGCCCACAGCACCGGTCGGCGTTGTTCTCGTGACGGCATGGACACAACGGTCCAGCCTACTGGCAGCCCCGGTTGCCTTCGAGATGACCGAAGGAGGCAAACTAGAACCTGTTCTCGTTTAGACTCCCGGCAGGGCTCCGCTCGGACCCTCGGGTCGGATGACGATGTATGGGGGTGTGATGGCTGCCAAGCTGCGGCTGTTGTCGGCGCTGTGTGCGCTCGTCGCCGCGGTGATCGTGGTGTGGCAGGCCAATCCGGTCGGGACTCCCGCCCAGGTCCGGGCCAGTGACCTGCCGATGACCAACGTGTCCACGACCATCAAGTGGCCGGTCATCGAGACCGTCGATCCCAAGCCGTTCGACCCGTGCGCCGAGATTCCGCTCGACGTCGTGCAGCGGATCGGGCTGGCGGTCACCCCGCCCACACCCGAAGACGGGCTGCGCTGCCATTACGACGCAGGCAACTATCAGATGGCCGTCGAGGCATTCGTCTGGCGAACCTATGAGGCGACCCTGCCCGCCGACGCCGTCGAACTCGACATCGACGGGCACCGCGCCGCCCAGTTCTGGATCATGAAGCCCACCGACTGGAACGACCGCTGGTGGGTCACCTGCATGATCGCCTTCAAGACCAGCTACGGCGTGTTGCAGCAGTCGGTGTTCTACTCCCCGATCCATTCGCCGGACCGGCCGGACTGCCTGCAGATCAACATGCAGCGGGCCCACGAACTGGTGCCGTACTACAAGTTCTAGCCCCGCGTAGCCTTTATTAGGTGAGCTCACGAACTTCGCGGTATGCCCGGAACGCACTGAGTCGGGCCCTGCACCTGCCCACCCCGACCACCGACTACGTCGTACATCGCCGGGTCCCGGTGCCGATGCGCGACGGCGTGGAACTGCTCGCCGACCACTACGAACCGCTGACCGCGCGCCCGGCGGGCACCCTGCTGGTCCGCGCACCCTACGGCCGACGGTTCCCGTTCACCGTGCTGTTCGGCAGCATCTATGCCACGCGTGGCTACCACGTCGTATTCCAGAGCGTGCGAGGCACATTCGGCTCCGGCGGCGAGTTCACCCCGATGGTCAACGAGGCCGACGACGGCGCAGACACCGTCGGGTGGCTGCGCGAACAGCCCTGGTTCACCGGCACCTTCGCCACCATCGGCCTGTCCTATCTGGGGTTCACCCAGTGGGCACTGCTCACCGATCCACCGCCGGAGCTGGCCGCCGCCGTCATCACCGTCGGTCCGCACGATTTCGCCCAATCCTCATGGGGCACCGGGTCGTTCTCGCTCAACGACTTCCTGGGCTGGAGCGACATGGTGTCGCATCAGGAGGAGCCGGGCCTGGCCCAGGCCGTGGTCCGTCAGGCCACCGCGGGCCGCCGCGTCGGCGCGGCCGCGCTGGATCTACCGCTGGGCGCGGGTGGACGGGCCCTGCTCGGAGACGGCGCCCAGTGGTACGAGTCCTGGCTGCAACCACCCGAGGAGGACCCCGAGCACTGGCGGCGGCTGGCCGCCACCGAGGCACTGGACCGGGTGAACATCCCGGTGCTGCTGCTCAGCGGGTGGCAGGACCTGTTCCTCGACCAGACGCTGGACCAGTACCGCCATCTGCGCGCACGCGAGGTGCCGACCGCGATGACGATCGGCCCCTGGACGCACAGCCAGATGATGACCAAGGGCGGCCCGACGGTGATCCGGGAGACCCTGCAGTGGCTGGACACTCATCTGGCCTCCGGCGGTAGAGATACCCGGCGCAATCCGGTGCGCATCAACATCCACGGTGACGGCTGGGTGGATCTGCCCGACTGGCCGCCGGCCACCGAGCACCGCGACCTGTACCTGCTGCCCGGGGCACGGCTGGGCGATGCGCCGCCCGCCGACCCGGGGGCGACCTCGAGCTTCACCTATCACCCCGCGGACCCCACCCCCACGCTCGGTGGCCGGCTGCTGTCCCCCGACGGCGGTTACCGCGACGACTCGGCACTGGCCACCCGCCCCGATGTGCTCACCTTCACCGGTGAGCCGTTGGCCGCCGACCTCTATACCGTCGGTGTCCCGGTGCTGGAACTCGCGCATCGCTCCGACAACCCGCACCATGATGTGTTCGTCCGGATCAGCGAGGTCGATGCCCGGGGCCGCTCGACCAATGTGAGCGACGGGTACCGCAGATTCTCGGCCGGTGCCGAATCAGGGCTGGTACGTATCGAACTCGATGCCCTCGCCCATCGCTTCCCGGCGGGTTCCCGGATCCGCGTGCTGGTGGCCGGCGGCTCGCATCCGCGTTACGCCCGCAACCTCGGCACCGGTGAACCCGCGGTCTCCGGCGAGGCGCTGCGTCCGGCGACCCACACCGTCGTCCATGACGCCCGATCCAGGCTGATCCTGCCCGCCGCGGCGGGACCGCCGTCAGCCCACTGAGTCGCGTACCCGCTGCGCGACCGCGCTGAGGGTGTCGATGTCGTGTACCGGTGCGGCATAACAGGTTTCGGGCACCGGCAGCTGCACCCAGCTGGAGCAGCCGCCGTAGTCGGGGATGCGTGGCAGCCGCACCGGTTCGGCCAGCGCACGTGCCTGCACCACCAGCACCGTCAGCCGGCGCTTCGGGCGGAAATCCAGCCGGTCGGCCCGCACCGACTCCTCGGTCCAGATGTGCAGATTGGCGATATCGGCGATCGCCTCCGGCCGGTTGACCTCAATGGCGGCAACCACTTTCGCGCCGGCGCGCACGACGATCGCCTGTTCGGTGCTGTCGGCCGCGCTGTCGAGCAGTTCGCGGTGCTCGGGACGCACCCGCTGGGCGTGGCTGTGCGCGACCGTCGGGAACAGCAGGAATTCCCCGGCCGCCAGATCGAAGCGTTTCTCGTGGATACCGCCCTTGCGCAACAGCACCGTCTGGCGGCCGTCGAGCAGAGCGTGCACGGCCGCGCCCCATTCCTTGAGCGCGGTGGTCGTCACAGACCCAGCCGGGCCCGCACCTCGGGGCGACGCAGCGGCGGCACCGTCTTGGGTGGCTGCCTGCGCGGCGGCAACTGCGCCAATAGCCGTTCGGTGGTGGCGGTGACCTCGGCGACGGCGGCCTCGAACGCGTCGGCATTGGCCGCGGTGGGACGGGTGACACCGCTGATCTTGCGGATGTACTGCCGCGCGGCGGCCTCGATCTCTTCGGATGTCGCTGCCGGTTCCAGACCACGCAGCTCGGTGATGTTTCGGCACATGACCTCCACGATAGGCGCTTGACGGGTGTCGATACGGTGTGCCGATGAGCAACGCTGCCGAAAACGTCCTGCTGATCGAGACCGCCGACCGGGTGCGCACCCTGACGCTGAACCGGCCGCAGGCGCGTAACGCGCTATCCCTGGCGCTGCGCACCCAACTGTTCGCCGCGCTGCGCGCCGCCGAGACCGATGACGCGGTCGACGTGGTGATCCTGACCGGCGCCGATCCGGTGTTCTGCGCAGGCCTCGATCTCAAAGAACTGGGCGACACCACCGAATTGCCCGACATCTCCCCCAAGTGGCCGGCCATGCGTAAACCGGTGATCGGGGCGATCAACGGCGCCGCGGTCACCGGCGGTCTGGAGATCGCGCTGTACTGCGATGTGCTGATCGCCTCCGAGCAGGCCCGCTTCGCCGACACCCACGCCCGGGTCGGGCTGCTGCCGACCTGGGGGCTGTCGGTGCGGCTGCCGCAGAAGGTCGGCGTCGGCATGGCCCGCCGGATGAGCCTGACCGGTGACTACCTCTCGGCGGCCGATGCGCTGCGCACCGGACTGGTCACCGAGGTCGTCGCGCACGACGATCTGCTGCCGGCGGCGCGGCGGATCGCCGCATCCATCGTGGGCAACAACCAGCGCGCCGTCGCAGCGCTGCTGGATTCCTACCACCGCATCGACGCCGAGCAGACCCAGGCCGGACTGTGGATCGAGGCCGAATCGGCGCGGGCCTGGATGTCCGTCGCGACCGGCGACGATATCGCCGCGAGCCGGGCATCGGTGATCGAGCGGGGTAGGTCGCAAGTGCAGGCGTAGGGGTCCCCGCGCCCCGCCACTCCTTCGCTTTGCTCATATGAGCAAAGTTATGCGCATATGTTGACGTGTTACGGCGATGCTTCCTACGGTGATGGAGGTCACGCGCTTCGACGTCGAGGCGCCAGTAAGGAGCAACAATGCGATTCGCAAAGGTCATGGCGGGGTGCGCAATCTCTGCCGCGGTGGCGATCGGTTCGTCCGCGTGCACGATGCCCGGCGAGAACACCGCCGGTGGCGGCAGCGCCCCCGCCGAGGGAGCACTGAAGATCGGCTTCAGCCAAGCCACCCAGCAGAGCCCGTTCTATGTGGCGCTCACCGATGCGGCCAAGCAGACCGCCGAACGCGACGGCAATGAGCTCTTCTTCGCCGATGCCAACGGCGATGTCACCAAGCAGAACAACGATGTGCAGGATTTGATCACCCGCGGGATCAACGTGCTGGTGATCAATCCCGTCGACCCCAAGGGCATCGCGCCCTCGCTGGCCGCCGCGGACGCCGCGGGCATCGAGGTCGTCACCGTCGACCGCCCCATCGAGTCGGGCGCGGCGTCGTTCGTCGGACGCGACAACAAGGCCATGGGCCAGATCGTCGGCGAGGCCGCTGTCGCAGCGCTGGGCCCCGAGGGCGGCAAGATCATCGAGATCCAGGGCGACGCCGGCGGTGCGGTGGCCCGCGACCGTCACGACGGATTCGCCGCCGCGGTCGCAGCCCAGCCCACCATCACCGTGATCGACGGCCCGTACAGCGACTACATCCGGTCCAACGCCGTCACCGCCATGCAGGATCTGCTGCAGGCGCACCCGGATCTGCGAGCCGTCTACGCGCAGAACGACGATATGGCGCTCGGTGCGCTGCAGGTGCTCGCCGAGAACAATCGCAGCGACGTCAAGGTGTTCGGCGTCGACGGACTGATGGAGGCGGTACGCGCCATCGCCGACGGCGACCAGTACACCGCGACCGCCCTCAATGACCCCAATGCTGAAGGCCGGCTCGCGGTCGAGACGGCCGTCAAGGTCGCCAAGGGTGAATCGGTGGCCGAATTCATCGACGCCGGAACGGGTTTGATCAACAAGTCCAATGCGCCGGCGCTGGTGGGCGACACCACCTTCGCCGAGGCGCCGCAGGCCCCTCCGGCCTGATCCACGCACCGCCACCCCCTTTCCACGAAGCACCTCAGGAGCCATCACCTCATGACAACCGAAGCGCCCACCCGGGATCTGTCCACCCGGGAGACCCTTCCCCAGACGATGACCGCCGCCGTGATGCACGCACCCGGTGACATCCGGGTCGAACAGGTCGCGGTGCCCCGCCCGGGGCCCGGCCAGGTTCTGCTCAAGATCGCCGCCTGCGGGGTCTGCGGGTCCGACATCCCGCGCATGCTGCGCAACGGTGGCTACATCATGCCGATCATCTGCGGCCACGAGTTCTCCGGCTGGGTGGTCGAACTCGGGGACGGTGTCACAGGTTTCGAGATCGGCGAACTGGTCTCGGTGCCGCCGCTGATCCCCTGCCGCACATGCGATTACTGCCTCAAGGGTGCGTTCGGGTTGTGCGAGAACTACGACTACTTCGGTAGCCGCTGCGACGGTGCCTACGCGCAGTACACGGTGTCGCCGGTGGGCAACCTGCTCAAGATGCCCGCCGGTATCGACCCGCGGGCGGCGGCCATGCTCGACCCGGCCGCGATCGCTCTGCACGGATTGTGGAAAACCGGCCTGCGGGCCGGGCACCGGGTACTCGTCATCGGTGCCGGCCCGATCGGGCTTTTCGCCGTGCAGTGGGCCCGGTTGCACGGCGCCACCGAGGTCGTCGCGGTCGACCTCAGCGAAGAGAAGGCGGCCATGGCGCGCCAGGCCGGTGCCGGGGCCGCGGTCCAGGGCGCCGAGGAAGCCCGCGCACTGGGCGGGCGCGGATTCGACATCGTGCTGGAATCCGCCGGTGTGCCGGCGACCGCCGATATGGCCGCCAACCTGACCGGGCCGCACGGCCATGCCGTGTTCATCGGTATCCCGCACGCACCCGTACCGCTCGGCAAGGAGACGTTCAACCAATTCATGCGGCAGGAGGCCACACTGCACGGATCGTGGAACTCGTTCTCTGCGCCGTTTCCCGGCGACGAGTGGCGGACATCGGCCAAGATGATGGCCACCGGGCAACTCGAGTGGGAGTTCATGATCACCCACGAGCTACCGCTGTCGGAACTTCCGCGGACCATGCAACAACTGGGTGAGCGTTCGATCTTCTCCTCGAAGGTGCTCTTCCTACCCAACGAGGACTGAGCATGGGAATTCTGCTGTCGATCGATCTCGGCACCGAGGGTGCCCGGGTCGGGGCCTTCACCGAGGACGGCCGCGCGCTGGGCACCGCCCACCGCCCGTACCAGACACGGTTCCCCAGACCGGGCTGGGCCGAACAGGATCCGCGGGACTGGTGGGCGGCCATCACCGCGGCCACCCGCCAATTGCTGAGCTCCGACGAGTGCAGGCGTGCCGGCGAGGTCGTCGCCATCGCCGCCGCGACGACCGCGTCCACCGTGGCGGTGCTCGACGCCGCCGGTGAACCGCTGCGCCCGGCGATCCTGTGGATGGACTGCCGCAGCGGCGCGGAGTCCGAGCGCACCGCGCAGCTCGCACCGGACCACCCGATCCTGGAATGGTCGGGCGGCTCGGATGCCGCGGAGTGGCTGGTGCCCAAGGCGATGTGGCTGCGGGCGCACGACCCGGACAACTACGACCGCGCGGCACGGATCGTCGAGGCCGTCGACTATGTGACGTTCCGGCTCACCGGCCAGTGGGTCGGCTCCCAGATGAACGCCGTCTGCAAGTACAACTACGACCCGATCGCCGGGCGGCTGCCCGTCGAGTTGTATGCCGCGCTGGGAGTGCAGGATCTGGCCGACAAGCTGCCCGACCGCATCGTCGAGGTCGGGGGTGTCGCGGGCACGCTGTCCGCCTCCGCCGCAACCGAACTCGGCATCACCGCCCGTCCGGTCATCGCCGTCGGCGGTATCGACGCGCACGTCTCCCTGCTGGCGTGCGGAGGTGAACTGAACGGGCTCGTCTCCGTAGTCGCGGGCACCTCCTCGGCGATCACCGCCGAGATCGACGTGCCGACCAGCACGAACGAGATCTGGGGCCCGTACCCGAGGGCGTTGCGCCAGAACAAGTGGCTGGTGGAGGGCGGGCAGGTCACCAGCGGTTCGGTGCTGAAGTGGACCGGCGAGTCGGTGATGGGTGTCCCCCGCGGCGAGCTGTCGACGCTCATCGATGAGGCCGCCCTGGTCGATCCGGCCGCGCACGGCCTACGCGCGCTGGACTACTTCATGGGTAACCGCACTCCGTACCGGGAGGCACGGCTGCGCGGCGCCGTGGTGGGGTTGTCGCTGGGCACCACCAGGGCCGAGTTGTATCGCGCCATGGTCGAGGCGGTGGCCTGCGGTACCCGCAGCGTCATCGACTCCTTCGAGCGGTCCGGAGTGTCGTGTGAACGACTGGTGTTCTCCGGAGGTATCGAGCGGAACCCGCTGTGGCAGCAGGTCACCGTGGATGTCCTCGGCCGGCCCGCCGAGCTCGTCGTCGGGGAGAACCTGACACTTCGGGCTTGCGCGGTCATTGCCGCCACCGCGGCCGGCGTCGCCGGTTCGCTGCACGACGGCGCACAGCTCTTCGCCCCGAAGGTCCGGCTGATCGAACCCGATCCGGACCGGATCGCGTTGTATCAGGGCACCTTCGAGGACTACCAACGGCTGACGGCGATTCTGCAGCCATTCATGCATGACAGTGCCGACCGGTTGGCCGGAGTTCCGGTCGCGGCTCCGACGGGGGTTCCGAGCTGATGTCCCAACCCCACGAGAAGAGCCACGTCGAACTCATGCTGCACGTGGCCCAGCACTACTACGAGCAGGGCCGCACCCAGGAGGACATCGGCCGCGAACTGCACCTGACCCGGTGGAAGGTGGGCAGGCTGCTCGACGAGGCCCGCGAGGTGGGCATCGTGCAGATCAGGATCGTGCACCCGCAGGCCCGCCGCACCCAGCTCGAGGTCGCCATGCGCAGCGAGTTCGGGCTGCGCGAATGCATCGTGGTCCCGGGACCGGAGTCGCCGGGCTCCGACACCCACATCGCCGCGGCGGCCGCCGGCTATCTGCAGGCCAACTCGTCAGGCATCTCCACGCTGGCCGTCTCGTGGGGAAACACGTTGCAGCACATCGCCGCCGTACTGCCGGCCGGATGGACCAGCGGCATCGAGGTCATCCAGGCCAACGGCGGGGTGAGCCGGTCGGTGCGCCCCACCACCGCGGCCAACATCGCCACCAGCATCGCGCACAGCGGAAACGGGCGCGCCACCCTGCTCCCGGTGCCGGCGATCGTGGAACGCATCGAGACCCGCGACGCGCTCTACGCCGAGGGCTTTGTCGGTGACGTGCTCACCGGTGCCCGCCAGGCCGACGCGCTGCTGTTCTCACTCGGCGCCCCGGGGCCGACCTCGGTGCTGGTGGAGTCCGGCGCGGTGACCCCCGCCGAACTGCGTGAGCTCGAGGCGCGAGGCGCCTGCGGGGACATCCTGGCCCACTACCTCACCGCCGACGGTGAGATCGCTCATCCGGATATCGACAGCAGGACAGTGGGATTGGGTCTCGATGACGTCAGGAACGCCAAATGCGCCATCGCCGTCGCGGCAGGCCCGAACAAGGTTGCGGTGGTGCGCGCGGCGCTGCGCAGCGGGTTGTGCACCGTGCTGATCACCGACGAACCCACCGTGAACGCAGTGCTGGAGCACAGCACCGCCGAGGCATTGGAGGCATGACATGCTGACGATGACCGATATCGTCAAGGCCTTTCCCGGCACCAAGGCCTGTGACGGCGCGAGCCTGCAGGTCTCCCAGGGTGAGGTGCACTGCCTGCTCGGCGAGAACGGCGCAGGCAAGAGCACCATGATGAAGATCCTTTCCGGTTCCTACACAGCCGATTCCGGGACCATCACCCTGGGCGGGAAGCCCATGACGTTCACCTCGCCGATCGACGGGGTGCGCGCCGGGATCAACACCATCTACCAGGAGCTGGACCTGGTGCCCGACCTGACGGTCGCGCAGAACCTGTTCCTCGGCCACGAACCGCGTCGGGGCCCGTTGGTCAACCGCAGGGAACGCGACGAGCGTGCCGCCGAGGCGATCGCGCGGGTCGGCGGCATCTTCTCCCCGACCGCCGTCGTCGGCGAACTGTCGGTATCGGATCAGCAGCTCACCGCGATCGCCAAGGCACTCACCACCGATGCCCGCATCGTGGTGATGGACGAGCCCAGCGCCACCCTCACCGATCACGATCTGGCGGCGGTGTTCCGGGTCATCCGCGAACTCACCGCGGCCGGAAAGTCGGTCATCTACATCTCACACCGGCTCGACGAGGTGAAGGAGATCGGTGACCGGGCCACCGTCATGCGTGACGGCGCCACGGTGGGTGTGTTCGACATCGCCTCGGTGACCAAGGAGGAACTCGTCGAGTCGATGATCGGCCGCGCCGTGCAGGTTCGTCCGCCCCGGCGGCACAGCCCCGGGTCCGGCCCGCTCTTGCACGTGCGTCGGGCCAGCATCCCCGGCGTGATCGACATCCGCGACATCACCGTGGGTCGCGGTGAGATCGTGGGTCTCGCCGGCCTGGGCGGAGCCGGCCGATCCACCTTGCTGGCCACCATCTTCGGTGACCGTAAGGCCGAACTCGACATGACGCTGGGCGATCAGCAGATCGTGTCACTGACGCCACGGACCGCCGTCGGGCTCGGTATCGGACTGGTGCCCGAGGACCGCAAACGGCAGGGCCTGTTCCTGGAGCAGTCCATTCTGCGCAATGCCGCGATCGCGGCGCTCAAACCGTTCCGGATCAACCCGATGGCCCGGGCCCGCGAGGTGTGCCACCCTCCGCTGACCCGGCTGGGGGTCAAATTTGCCAGCGTCGACCAGCCCGTGGGCCAGCTCTCCGGCGGCAACCAGCAGAAGGTGGTGCTCGCCAAGTGGATGGCGCGCGGGATCGACCTGCTGCTGCTGGACGAGCCCACCCGCGGTCTGGACATCGGCGCCAAGGCCGACCTCTTCGAACAGGTCCATGCGCTCGCCGATGCGGGCGTCGGTGTGCTGATGGCATCGAGCGAACTGAGTGAACTCACCGAGAACTGCAATCGGATCTGGGTTCTGCACGAGGGACTCAACATTGCCCAGTACGAGCCCCTGACCACCCCCTCAGCGGATATCGCCCGCTGCATCGTCACCGGAAGAACGAAGTACGCCAATGACTGATCTGATCGACCGCGCCGCCACCCCTGAACCGGCGGCCGCCACACCGAAGAGCCAGCGGCGCGGCATCATCATGCGCTTCAACCTGCTGTTCATCTTCATCGCACTGTTCGTGGTGGCCTCGGTGTCCGCACCGCAGTTCCTCACCACCCAGAACATGGCCAACCTGCTGCAGCAGTCCAGTCTCACCGGCATCGTCGCGATCGGTATGACCGTGGTGATCCTGACATCGGGCATCGACCTGTCGGTGGGCAGCGTCGCGGCACTGTCCGGGATGCTGGTGGCGATCTTCATCGGCATCGGACTGCCCTGGCCGGTGGCCATGGCCCTGGCGATCGGATCGGGTCTGGTGCTCGGCGGCGTGATGGGCGGTCTCAGCGCGTATCTGGTGCTGCCGGCTTTCATGGTGACCCTGGCCGGGATGCAGAGCATCCGGGGCATGACCTACCTGACCACCAACGGCACGCCCACGACCGCCGAAATCCCGATGGGCCTGCGGTTCCTGGGCGCGGGCTCCATCGCCGGCATCCCGGTGGTCGGCGTCATCTTCGTCGCGACGGCACTCATCGTCGGATTCGTGCTGCGCCGCACCACCTTCGGTGAACACATCTACGCGGTGGGCAGCAACGCGCAGGCCGCGCGCCTGTCCGGCCTGCCGGTGCAGCGCATCACCACCGCGGCCTATGTCATCTGCGGCGGGCTGGCGGCCCTCACCGGCGTGTTGCTGACCGCACGGCTTACCATCGGTCAGCCGACCGCGAACACCGGGCTGGAACTCGACGCGATCGCCGCGGTGGTGCTCGGCGGGACCAGTCTGTTCGGCGGAAAGGGCGGTGTGCTCGGCACGTTCATCGCCGTCCTACTGCTGTCGGTGTTGCGCAACCTGTTCAACCTGCTCGGGCTGAGCTCGTTCTTCCAGATGCTGGTGACCGGTCTGATCCTGATCGCCGCGCTCATCATGAACTACCTGATCGACAGGCAGTCCAAGAGCGCCGCCTGACACTCCCTTTCATCCACGTACGACAGAACAGAGGAATTCATGAGCACGCCCACCGACACCGCCGCCGACGTGGCCGCGATGATCGACCACACCCTGCTCAAGCCCGAGGCCACCGCCGCCGATGTCGCCGCCGTGGTGGCCGAGGCCGCCGAGCTCGGCACCTACTCGGTGTGTGTCTCGCCGTCCATGCTGCCGATCACCGTGCCCGACACCCTGAAAGTCGCGGTGGTGTGCGGCTTCCCGAGCGGAAAGCACACCTCGGCGGTAAAGGCCGCCGAGGCGGCCGAGGCGCTGGCCAACGGCGCCGACGAGATCGACATGGTCATCGACATCGGCGCCGCCAAGGCCGGTGCTTTCGACCTGGTGCAATCCGATATCGCCGCGGTGCGCGCGGCCGCACCCGCTCCGGTGGTGCTCAAGGTGATCATCGAATCGGCCGCCCTGACCGACGACGAGATCGTGGGTGTCTGCCGGGCAGCGGTCGCCGCGGGTGCCGATTTCGTCAAGACCTCGACCGGCTTCCATCCCTCCGGCGGTGCCACCGTGCACGCCGTGGAACTGATGCACCGCACGGTCGCCGATGCGGGACTGGCCGTGAAGGCCTCGGGCGGGGTGCGCACGCTCGAGCAGGCACGCGCGATGATCGCCGCCGGTGCCACCCGGCTCGGTGTGTCCGGGTCTCGGGCGCTGTTGTCGTCGGCCGGTGGCGAGGCCGGGTCGGGCTACTGAATCGTCCCGGCGAATCGTCGCGCCGCCACCGAACCCGCTGCGCGCAGCCAGTGCAGCGGGTCGGTCATCGCGGCCCCCGGCGACCCCGCGATATCGGTGAGGGACACCGTCGGCACTTCGCATCGCGCCGCGACCTGCCCGGCCACCACCACGGCGGGCACCTCGTGGCGGGCGGCCGCGTCAAGTACGTGGCCGACGAGCTTGCCGGTCCATGAAGTGCCGTCGAAACGTCCCTCCCCGGTGAGCACCAGGTCGGCCGTCGCGAGTTGGGCCTCCAGGCCGGTGAGTTCCGCGATGCGCTGTGCACCGGATGTCGCTGCGGCACCCCAGGCCATCAGGCCGAAGCCCGCACCACCGGCCGCGCCGGCGCCGGGGGTGCCCGGGTCGGCTTCCAGGCCTGCGGCATTCAGGATCCGGGCCCACCGGATGAGGCCGTCATCGAGCTGCTCGACGTCGGCCGGTGTCGCACCCTTCTGCGGCCCGAACACCGCCGCGGCACCCTGTGGGCCACGCAGCGGGGCCGCGGTGTCGACCAGCAACTCGACACCGTCCGGGGGCAGCGGGGCCAGGCCGTCGGTGTCGACGTATGCGACGGTGCGAAGTCCGTGCGCCCCACGGTCGATCGGTCGGCCCGACACATCGAAGGCCTTGAGACCCAGCGCCATCAGGGCGCCGGCACCGCCGTCGGTACTGGCCGAGCCGCCCAGCCCGATCTGCACCGACCGGACACCGGCGGCCAGCGCGGTGCCGATGAGCCGGCCCAGTCCGTGGGTGTCGGCCCGCCAGGGTTCCAGCCGGTCCAGCAACGCGATCCCGGAGGGTTCGGCAAGCTCGATGACGGCGCGTTGCCCGTCGTGGTCGAGAAGCCAGCGTGCGGACACCGGCCGGCCGTCCGGGCCGTCGACCTCGCTCTGGTGCCACCGCCAAACCCCCGACGCCGCAACCGCTTCCAGCGTGCCCTCGCCGCCATCGGCCTGTGGCAGTGCGATGACGTGATCATGGGGGTACACCCCCGACCAACCCTGGGCGAGCGCCTCGGCCACCTCGGTGGCCGAGGCGGTCCCCTTGAACGAGTCCGGGGCGATCAGGACCTTCACAGCCCGGGCAGCACCAGGTCGCGGTACCTGTTCTTCATGGTGTCCAGCACGGTGTGACCGTCGGTCGCCCAGACCTCCTCGTTGAAGATCTCCACCTCGATATCGCCGTCGTACCCGGCGGCGGTCACCAGTGCGGCGACAGCGCCGAAGTCGATGACGCCGTCGCCCATCATCCCGCGGGATACCAGCGGGTCGGCGGCCATCGGGACCAGCCAGTCGCAGATCTGGAAGGAACTGATGCGGCCCTGCGCGCCGGCGGCCGCGATCCCCGTCGCCAGATCCGGATCCCACCAGACGTGGAAGGTGTCCACAACCACCCCTACCGCGGTGGCCGGGTGCGGTGCGGCCAGTGCCAGCGCCTGACCCAGCGTCGAGATCACCGCACGGTCGGCGCAGAACACCGGATGCAGGGGCTCCAGCGCCAGTCGCACGTCGCGCTCGGCGGCGTACGGAACCAATGCGGCCAACCGGTCGGCCAACCGGGCGCGCGCACCGGGCAGATCGCGATCGGGGATGCCGCCGGCGACCATGATCAGCTCCGGTGCGCCCAGGGTGGCGGCTTCATCGATGGCCCGGCGATTGTCCGCGAGTGCGGCCTCACCGTCCCCGACTCCGGTGAGGAACCCGCCGCGGCACAGGCTGGACACCCGAAGACCGTTGTCACGTACCAGCTTCGCCGCTTCGTCCACACCGGCCTCGGCGACCCTGTCGCGCCACAACCCGATCGCGGGCAGGCCGGCCGCCGCGGTCGCCTCGACCGCCTGGCGCAGGTTCCAGGACTTCGTCGTCATGGTGTTCAGTGACAACCGCGCGAAGGTTGCGCTCATCCGTGGACTCCGTTCAGTGCGAGATAGGTGCGCATCCGCGCGGCGGCCAGCGCGGGATCGGCGAGCAGGCCGGCACGGTCGGCGAGCACGAAGAGCCGGCACAGGTGCCCCACCGACCGGCCGGACGCCAGTCCGTTGACCATCGAGAACCCGGGCTGGTGACCGTTGAGCCAGGACAGGAAGGCGATCCCGGTCTTGTAGTAATAGGTCGGCGCGGCGAAGATGTGCCTGCCCAGTTCCTGGGTGGACGCCAGGATCTCGTGCGCCCGCGCACTGTCACCGGCATCGAGTTCCTGCAGGGCGGTCGAGGCCGCGGGGTAGATGGCGGCGAAGATGCCCAGCAGGGCATCCGAATGCCCGGCCTGGTCACCGATGATCAGCTCGGGATAGTTGAAATCGTCTCCGGTGTAGAGCCGGACCCCGGCGGGCAGCGCGCGGCGCAACGCCACCTCGTGTCCTGCGTCCAGCAGCGACACCTTGACGCCGTCGACCTTGTCGGCGTGGGTTTCGATGAGCTCGCGGAAGGTTGCTGTCGCCGAGTCGATATCGGCACTGCCCCAGTAGCCGCGCAGCGCCGGGTCGAACATGTCCCCCAGCCAGTGCAGGATCACCGGTCGGTCCACCTCTGCGAGCAGCGTGCCGTACACCGACAGATAGTCCGCTGGTGACTCGGCAACCGTGGCCAGGGCCCGGGAGGCCATCAGGATCACCTGGGCACCCGCGTCGCGCACCACCTCGATCTGCGCCCGGTAGGCATCGGTGATGGCGGCCAGCCCCGCCGCCCCGGCCGGGAGGTCGGCAGTGACCAGCTGGTCGGTACCGGCGCCGCAGGAGAGCCGTCCGCCCACCGCGGCGGCTTCCCGGCCGCTGCGCGCGATCAGCTCGCGGGTGGCGGCCCAGTCCAGTCCCATCCCGCGTTGCGCGGTGTCCATCGCGTCGGCCACGCCCAGTCCGTAGGACCACAGCTCGTGGCGGTAGGCCATGGTGATGTCCCAGTCCAGGTCGGCGGGCGCGCCGGGGCTGCTGTCGGCGGTGGCCTTGGGAACGACATGGGCTGCCGCGTAAGCGATCCGGGAGGTGATCGGACCGCCGGGCCGCCGCCACGGACCGGGCTCACCCAGGACGTGGGTACGCAGCGCACCGTCGATCGGCAGCCGCAGCGCGGTGTCGCCGGCTCGGATCGTGGCGGTCACAGCACGATCTCCGGGACATCCAGGCGGCGTCCTTCGACGGAGCTGCGCAGGCCGAGTTCGGCCAATTGCACACCGCGGGCGGCGGACAGCAGGCCGAAACGGTGGGACCGTCCTGCGACGACATCGCGCAGGTATTCCTCCCACTGCAATTTGAAGCCGTTGTCGAGGTCGGCGTTGGCCGGGACGTCGAGCCACTGGTCGCGGAATTTCTCGGTGACCGGAAGGTCGGGATTCCACACCGGTTTCGGGGTGTGGGCACGTTGCTGTGCCACGCAGCCGCGCAACCCGGCGACCGCCGAGCCGTGCGTGCCGTCGATCTGGAACTCGACGAGTTCGTCGCGGTGTACCCGGACCGCCCAGGATGAGTTGATCTGGGCGATGACGCCGCCTTCGATCTCGAAGATGCCGTAGGCGGCGTCGTCGGCGGTCGCCTTGTAGGCGTTGCCCTGCTCGTCCCAGCGGGTCGGGATGTGGGTGGCGGTGCGCGCGGTCACCGACTGCACGGTGCCGAGCAGGCCCTCCATCACGTAGTTCCAGTGGCAGAACATGTCGACGGTGATACCGCCGCCGTCCTCGGCGCGGTAGTTCCAGCTGGGCCGCTGGGCGGGCTGGCCGTCGCCCTCGAACACCCAGTAGCCGAACTCGCCGCGCATCGACAGGATGCGCCCGAAGAAGCCTTCGTCGATGAGTCTGCGCAGTTTGACCAGACCCGGCAGGTACAGCTTGTCGTGTACCACCCCGGCCACCACCCCGGCGTTCTCCGCCATACGAGCGAGTTCGATTGCCTCGGTGAGCGTTTCGGCCGTCGGTTTCTCCGTGTAGACGTGCTTGCCGGCCTTGATGGCGCCGGAGAGCGCCTCCATCCGCCGCGAGGTGACCTGCGCGTCGAAGTACACGTCGACGGTCGGGTCGGCGATCACGGAGGCGGTGTCGGTGGTCCAGGCGTCGATGCCGTGCTCGGCGGCGAGGTCGGCGATCTTCTCGGCGTTGCGCCCGACGAGGATCGGCTCCACGTCGACACGGGTGCCGTCTTCGAGCAGCAGGCCGGTCTCGCGCAACGGGAGGATGGAGCGCAGCAGGTGCTGGCGGTAGCCCATCCGGCCGGTCACGCCGTTCATGGCGATGCGCAGCGTGCGGCGAGGCGTTTCGGGAGATGCAGGCATGTGCGAATTCCTTGTCTGATGAAGACGGCGTCTTATCGGGACGTTGCGAACAGGGGATCCGGCGCCCCCACCGAACTCGTCACGGAGTCGGCGGCGCCGTCAGCACTTCGGAATGCGCTTTCCAAGGTAAGCTGTGCGAGCGCTCCGGTCAACCCCGGGGTTCGGCGACAAGGGCGGGAGCGGGCATGGCGGCGGTCACTCTGCTGGACGTGGCAACGCGGGCCGGGGTCTCCCAGGCCACCGCATCACGCGTGCTCAACGGCTCGAATCGGGTTCCCGGCGAGGGGGTTGCCGATCGGGTGCGCACCGCGGCGCGTGAGCTCGGCTATGTGCCGAACGCGCAGGCACAGGCGTTGGCGCGGGCCTCCACCGGATTACTCGGGCTGATCGTGCACGATATCGCCGACCCGTACTTCTCCTCGATCGCGCGCGGTGTGCAGTCCGCCGCCCGCGCCGCCCGCAAGCAGGTGCTGCTGGCCGGCACCGACCGCGACTTTGACATCGAGCGGGAATCCGTCAGCACCTTCATCGCCCACCGCGCCGACGCCATCGTGCTCGCGGGCTCCCGGCAGAGCGGCGACCTGGACCGCGAACTCGAAGCCGAGTTCGGCCACTACCGCGCCAACGGCGGGCGGGTGGTCGTGATCGGGCAGCCACTGGCCTTCGGCGGCGCCGTCGAGCCGGAAAATCACTTTGCCTCAAGCGAATTGGCCGATGCACTGGTGGCCGCCGGGCACCGGCAGTTCGCCGTGATCGGCGGGCCCGGAAACATCCGGACCTCGGTGGACCGCCGCAACGGTTTCACCGAGGCGCTGGGCAGACACGGGCTGACCACGCTGGTGGAGGTGTCCGGAGACTTCACCCGCGACGGGGGCCATTCCGCCGCCCGCCGGCTCGCTGCCGCGCTCGACCTCAGCCCCGGCGGCACCCGCGAACCGGTCTGCGTGTTCGCGGTCACCGACGTGATGGCCATCGGGGCCATCGCCGCCTGGCGCGAGCAGGGCCTCAGCGTGCCGCGCGACGTGTGCATCGCCGGTTTCGACGACATCCCGACACTGCGCGACCACACCCCCAGCCTGACCACGGTCGCGCTGCCGCTGGAGGAGATCGGCGCGCGCGCAGTCGAATTGGCGTTGCGTATCGACACCGATGCCGATGACCTGCGGGAACGGATCCCGGGGCGGATCGTGCTGCGGGACAGCACGCGCCTTGGCTGAGTGGATCTTCAGGCACGGGTCACCTCTTGGTTGACAGTGTGCGCCAGGTCACGTTAGTGTCGGATTCGCTTCGGAAAGCGCATTCCCAACGGGTGGACATCAGACCCGTTCCACTGCGACCTTGAGGACAATCCATGGCGGTCACCGCATCGGCCCGCGTCCAGTCACCGGACTCCGGCCCGGCCTCCCGGCCGGCACCCCCACGAGCACGTTGGTCCTTCTCCCCGCGCCGCACCGCGGCCAACCTGTGGCGACCCGTCGTGCTGGTCGTCGCGCTCCTGGCCGGCTGGTGGGCCGCCACCGAGGCCGAACTCGTCGCGCCCTACATCCTGCCGTCCCCCGGAGACACCTGGGCGGCGGCACAGCAGAACGCCGCCTACCTCGCCCAGAACACCTGGGTGACCACCTGGGAGACGGTGATCGGCTTCGTCATCGCCACCGTGGTCGGCATCTTCTTCGCGGTGATGATGATCTACTCGTCGAGCTTCGAGAAGACCGTCTACCCGCTCATCCTGTTCGCCCAGGTGATTCCGAAGATCGCCATCGCACCACTGTTCATCGTGTGGCTCGGTTTCGGCCCCTCCCCCAAGATCCTGGTCGCCGTGCTGATGGCCTTCTTCCCCATCGTCATCTCCGGGCTGGCCGGCCTGCGTTCGGTGGACCCGGAGATCCTGGAACTCACCTCGACCATGGGTGCCAGCAAGTTCCGGACCTTCATGAAGGTCCGCTTCCCCGCCTCGCTGCCGCAGCTGATGTCCGGGCTCAAGGTGGCCGCCACCCTGGCCGTCACCGGTGCGGTGGTCGGCGAATTCGTGGGCGCCAACGAAGGTCTCGGCTACGTCATTCTGCAGGCCAACGGAAGCCTGGACACCGCAATGCTTTTCGCCGCGCTGATCATCATGTCGCTGCTCGGGATCGTGTTGTTCGCGATCATCGAGATCGCCGAGAAGCTCCTCATCCCCTGGCACGCCTCACGCCGGACCTCCAACTCCGCCTCCACCGCGGTCTGACCCTTCCGAAACCCGATCAGGAGACACACATGTTTTCATTCAGCCGTCGCGTCACCACCGCGGTCGCCGCGACCACCGCCATTCTCACCCTGGCCGCCTGTGGCGGCGGAGGTGCAGGCGAGAACAACTCGGCCGCCGAGGGCGCCGAAGGCACGACACCGGTCACGCTGATGCTCAACTGGTATCCCTACGGTGAGCACGCCCCGCTTTACTACGGCGTGCAGGAGGGCATCTTTGCCGAGCACGGTATCGACCTGACCATCGATCCCGGGCAGGGCTCCACCCGCACCGCCCAGGCGGTCGGCGGCAAGCAGGTCGACTTCGGCTGGTCCGACACCGCCGCGGTGCTGAGCAATATCGACCAGGGCGTCGACATCAAGAGTGTCGGGGTGTTCCTGCAGACCACCCCCTCGGCGGTGCAGGTCTTCGCCGACTCCGGCATCGAGGAACCGGCCGACCTGGCCGGGCGCACCATCGCCGTCTCGGCCGGCGACGCCCCCACCACCACCTTCCCGATGTTCCTCGCCGACGTCGGCCTGGCGCCCGGCGATGTCAAGGAGCAGAACCTGGACTCCGCGGGCAAGATGGCCGCGCTGATGGCCGGCCGGGTGGACGGGCTGATCGGCTTCGCCCACGACCAGGGCCCGACGATCGCCAACAAGAGCGGACGGGAGATGCGCTACTTCCGCTACTCCGATGCCGGCCTGAACTTCTTCAGCAACGGTCTGATCACCCACAATTCGACGATCAGCGACAAGCCCGAACTGGTCCAGTCGATGCTCGACGCCGTCAGCGCTTCCTATGCGGCGGCCAAGGAAGACCCCGAGGCCGCGGCGAAGGCCATGGTCGGCGTGGATCCGCAGACCCCGCCCGAGCACGTCCTGCTGCAGCAGTGGCAGGAGACCATTCCGCTGCTGACCACGCCGGCCACCACCGGTAAGGCCCCCGGCACCAACGCCGATGAGGACTGGACCTCGACCATCGCCACGCTGAACGAGGCGGGCCTGCTCACGTCCAACAAGGCCCCGGCCGACTACTGGGCCTCCTCGTTCGTTCCCGCGGCCGGAGAATAGGGAAACCCACCATGACCTCCGCAACCATCACCGCACCGAGGACCACCGTGACCTCCGACGCCATCACCATCGACAACCTCACCGTGACCTTCTCGTCGAAACGGTCCACCGTGACCGCCGTCGACAACGTCAGCCTGCGGGTCACCGACGGTGAATTCGTCTCCATCGCAGGGCCCTCCGGCTGCGGCAAATCGACACTGCTCAAGGTGGTGGCCGGTCTGACCGACGCCACCTCCGGCGATGTCCGGCTCCGCGGCAAGGCGGTGCGCGGCCCGCAGCGCGAGATCGGCTACGTCTTCCAGCGGGCCGCCCTGCTGGAGTGGCGCTCGGTGCGCCGCAACATCCTGCTGCAGGCCGAGATGCGCGGCATGCCCCGCAAGGCCGCCCAGGCCCGCTGCGACTACCTGATCGAGATGACCGGGCTCACCGGATTCGAGAACGCCCTGCCGCACGAGCTGTCCGGTGGTATGCAGCAACGTGTTTCGCTGTGCCGCGCGCTGTTGCACGAGCCCGGTGTGTTGCTGATGGACGAACCGTTCGGTGCGCTCGACGCGCTCACCCGGGAGAAGATGAACGTCGAGTTGCACCGCATCTGGCGTGAGACCGGAACCACCGTCGTGCTGGTGACCCACTCGGTGGCCGAGGCGGTGTACCTGGCCAACCGGGTCGTCGTCATGAGCCCCCGCCCGGGCCGCATCGTCGAGACCCTCGATGTCGACCTGCCCGCCGAGCGCGAGTACGCCGAGACGATGGAACGCCCGGAGTTCATCAAGGTGGCCAACCGGGTCCGCGACCTGCTGGGCAGCTCCAGCACCGCGGACTGACCCGCTCTATCAGCGGATGCGGGACCAGCGCACCAGGGTCACGCCGCCGGGAAAGCTGCGCGGTGCGGCCGACGGCGAGAACCCCGACAGCATTGTGCCGTCCGGGAACAGCCGTCGGCCGGCACCCTGGACGCACGGGTACAGGAACAGCCGGTACTCGTCGACGACATCGGCGGCGATCAGGGCCTGGCACAGGGTGATGCTCCCGGTGACCACGATGTCACCACCCCGGCCTGCCACCAGCTTGCGTACGTGGTCCACCGGGTCGCCGGTCAGGATCGTGGAGTTCTGCCAGCCCGGCTCGGACAGCGTGGCCGACACCACATACTTGTCGACGGTGTTCAGGTAGTCGGTCACACCGGTGGTGTCGTCGGTCTGCGCCGGCCAGTAGCTTCGGAAGTCCTCGAAGGTCTTGCGGCCCAGCAGCAGCGCATCCGCGGTCGAATCCTGGCGTCTCATCTCGGCGAGCAGCTCATCGTCCTGCGACTGCGGATCGAACCAGTCCGCCAGCATCTCGACCGAGCCGTCGATGGTCATGTTCTGCGTGATGATCAAGGAGCGCATGTCAGTACTGACTGTTCGCCGACAGTGAACTCATCGCCGTAACGAAAAGTGGTCACCACACGACGTATTCGGTGGGTCGGGGGGCTCGCTCAGACAGGACTGCACCCATGAAACCCTTGCACAACCTGCCCCGCCGGCTGCTGGCCGGCCTGCTGGCCGCGATCCTGCTGCCAGGTCTGATCGCGGTCGCCGGCCAGTCTGCGACCGCGGCGGCGTTCTCCCGTCCCGGTCTTCCGGTGGAGACGCTGATGGTGCCCTCGGCGGCAATGGGCCGCGATATCCCGGTGCGCTTCCAGGGCGGCGGCCCGCGCGCGGTCTACCTGCTCGACGGGCTCCGGGCCCGCGATGACAACAGCGGCTGGGACATCGAGACCGCCGCCTTCGAGACCTTCTTCGAGTCCGGTGTCTCGGTCGTCATGCCGGTCGGTGGCATGTCCAGTTTCTACACCAACTGGCAGGGACCGGCCGTCGGCAACGGCACCACCCAGAACTACCAGTGGGAGACGTTCCTCACCTCCGAGTTGCCCGGTTACCTGGCCGCCAACAAGGGCATCTCCCCCAGCGGGAACGCCGTGGTCGGGCTGTCGATGTCGGGCAGCGCCGCGCTGACGCTGGCCGCCTACCATCCCGGCCAATTCAGCTACGCGGCATCGCTTTCGGGCTACCTCAACCTCTCTCAGGGCCTGTGGCCGCTGCTGGTCACCTTCGCCATGGGCGACGCGGGCGGCTTCAACTCGGTCGCCATGTGGGGACTCGGTGGCGGACCGGCCTGGCGGCGCAACGATCCGACCGTCAACGTCGGCAAGCTCGTCGCCAACGGCACCCGCATCTGGGTGTACTGCGGCACCGGGCGCCCGGGTGAGCTGGGCGGCGGCGGCGACATCGCCGGGCAGGTGCTCGAGACCATCACCCTGGACAGCAACCGCAATTTCGCCCGTCAGTACCAGAACGCCGGCGGCACCAACGGTACCTTCGAGTTCCCGCCCAACGGCACCCACGGCTGGGGCTACTGGGGCGGACAGCTCAACGCCATGAAGGGCGAGATCCAGCGCACCCTGGGGGCTTAACCGGTACCGGCCACCAGCCAGCGACCCGAGAAGGTGCGCCAGCCGACGAACACCAGCCGCAGCACCATGAACAGGGACAGGCCGGACCAGATGCCGACCAGCCCCCAGCCGTACCCGAGGGACAGCCAGATCAGCGGCAGGAACCCGAGCAGGGCGCTCAGCAGGGTCGCGTTGCGCATGAACCTGGCGTCACCGGCACCGAGCAGCACCCCGTCGAGGGCGAAGACGATGCCGGCGACGGTGAGCTGGCCTACCAGGAACCACCAGGGCACCGCGATCTCGTCGAGTACCGCCCGATCGGTGGTGAACAGTCCCGGCAGCACCGCGGAACCGGCGGCGAACACCAGCGCGAACACCGCCGCCGCGGCGGTGGAGAAGATGGTGACCCGCCAGGCCACCGACTTGGCGTGGGCGAACTGGCCCGCGCCGAGTGCGGCGCCGACGAGGGACTGCGCGGCGATGGCCAGTGAATCCAGCACCAGGGCAAGGAAATTCCACAGCTGGAGAACCACCTGGTGGGCAGCCACCGCCGCCGCACCGAACCGCGCGGCCACCGCGCCGGCGGATACGAAACAGGCCTGGAACGCCAGCGTGCGCAGCGCCAGGTCGCGGCCCATCACCATCTGGGCGCGCAGCACCGCGGGCTGCACCCGCAGCCCCACCCGCTCGGCGAACAGGGCCCGGCAGAACAGCACCGCGGCGATCCACTGCCCGACGACATTGGCCACCGCCGACCCGGTCAGCCCCAGCTGCGGCAGCCCCAGCCAACCGAACACCAGCGAAGGACACAGCACCGCCGAAACACCAAAGCCGACAAGGACATAGCGCAGCGGGCGGATGGTGTCCTGCACCCCGCGCATCCAGCCGTTCCCCGACATCGAGATCATGATCGCCGGGGCGCCGAGGATGGCCACCCGCAGCCAGGGCAGCGCCGCGTCGGCGATCTCGCCGCCACCGGAGATCACGTCCAGAATCGGGACGGCCAATGCCTGGACGGCGACCACCACGATCAGTCCCAGACCCAGCGCCAGCCAGGTCGCCTGCACCCCCTCGCCGACCGCCGCCTGCCGGTCACCGGAGCCGAAGAACCGCGCCGAACGGGCCGTGGTGCCATAGGACAGGAACGTCAGTTGCGAGCTGACCAGCGCCAGCACCAGCCCGCCGATCGCCAGGCCGGCCAGGCTCAGCGCACCGAGGCGCCCCACGACCGCCAGGTCGAACAGCAGATAGACGGGTTCGGCGGCAAGCACTCCCAGAGCGGGCAGCGCCAGACCCGCGATCCGCCGGGCGGTGACAGGTTCGTCAGCCAAGTGCACCCTGCAGGGCGGCAACCACCTCATCGGCGGAACCGGTGGCCGAGTAGCCGGCCGCCTTGCGGTGCCCGCCACCCCCGAACCGGCCGGCCACCGCCGCGATGTCCAGTGACTTCGAACGCATCGACACCGACCAGTGCTGCGGCTCGATCTCCTTGAAGACCGCCGCAACCTCGGCCTGGGCCGTGGTCCGCACGATGTCGACGATGCTCTCGACTTCCTCCGGCCGCGCCTTCGCCCATTCCTCATGCGCCACAACCGCATAGACCAGGCCGCGTCCGTCGGCCGCCTCCTCCAGCAGCCGGGCCGAGCCCAGCACCCGGGACAGCATCGGCAGCCACGCGAACGGGTGGGTGTCCATCAGGGTCCGGCTGATACCGGCGTTGTCCACGCCGATGTCGAGCAACCGTGACGCCAGCTGATGGGCCCGCGCGCTGGCCCACCGGAAGGAACCGGTATCGGTGGTCAGCCCGGCATAGAGGCAGTGCGCGACGGCACCGTCGATCGGCTTGTCCCACGCATCGAGCAGATCGGCCACCAGCATGGTCGTCGAATCTGCCTTGGGATCCACGAAATTAGCGGTGCCGAACAGGGTGTTGGAGGCGTGGTGATCGATCACCAGCAGCTCGCGGGCTTCCTCGGCCAGTTCACTCAGACTGCCGAGCCGGTTGATGGTCGGGATGTCCACGGTGACGACCAGATCGGCGTCGCGGCGCAGGAGTTCCGGGGCGACCAGCAGGTGCCCGCCGGGCAGCGTGCGCAATGACTCGGGCAGTTCGTCGGGTGTGGCGAAGCTGACCGCCACGCTCTTGCCCGCCTGCTCCAGCACCTGCGCCAGGGCCAGTCCGGCACCGATGGTGTCCGCGTCGGGATAGACGTGCGCCACGATGACGACGGTTTCAGCCCCGCTCAGCACGTCGGCGGCCCCGCCCGCATCGACACGGGAGCCCACTGAGGCTGTATCAGTCATCGGATCGATCGCCGTCATCGTTGTCCTCGGAGTCGTACGCGTTCGGTCCCCCGCTTCCCCACCGCACGGTCCACGTTACGGGTCGAGGCCGCGGTGGACATCGGCACCCTCCCCACAGAAAGGTCCCACACACCGGGGTGTGCGGGACCTTCCAGCTGTACCCGCAGCCTACGGCGCCGGCGTTCCGGCTACGCCGTTGGTTCCGGGCGTGCCGTCGGCCTGACCAGGCGTGCCGTCCCCACCGTCGCCGCCGGTCCCGCCCACGTTGACGGACGCGCCGCCGACGCCGCCGTTACCGCCCGCACCGTTGAGGCCGGCATCGACGAAGGTTCCGCCGGCGCCGCCGTCACCACCGTCACCGCCGAATCCGATCAGGCCGGTGCCCTGCCGGATGCTCGCCGCACCACCTGCTCCACCGGTTCCGCCGGCGGCACCGTTCACGCCGCCGGCACCACCCACGCCACCCGCACCACCGGTGGCCTGACCGCCGTTGATGACGACGCCGCTGAGCGCCTCGACGACCGCGTCGCCGCCCTTGCCACCAAGACCACCGTCGACGCCGCGGGCACCCGCGTCACCGCCGATCGCGGTGCTGTCGATGATCGTTCCCCCGGCGGTGTTGAGACTCGCAGCACCGCCGGCGCTTCCGGTCGCTCCGTCACCACCGCTCGCGATGCCGCCGGTGATGGAGTTGTTGTTCTGCCGGGCCGTGATCGTGGCCCCTCCGCCCGCACCACCGTTGACGCCGCCGAGTCCCGACCCGCCCGCGCCGCCGGTCGCCACACCTTCGGCGGTGCTGTTCACGCCGGCGACACCGGAACTCTGTCCCGAGCCGATGACGGCCTGGCCGCCGGCACCACCGACGGCACCCGCGCCGCTCCCACCGGCGCCGGCCGTCACCGTGCCGGTGGCGGTGGATCCGTTGCCCTGCGCCGTGATCTGCGCCCGCGCCCCGGCGCCGCCGGTCCCGCCGGCACTGCCCGCTCCGCCGGCACCACCGTAGGCGCTGCCATCGGCTGTCGAAGCGGTGCCGGACGCGATGACGGTGGCGAAACCGCCGGCACCGCCCCTGCCACCGGTCGACGCGTCCCCACCGGCGCCACCGACGGCGGTGCCAATGGCTTCGCTGTTGTTGCCGATGCCGGCGGTGAGGCCGGTCTGCACCGTGCCGCCGGCACCGGCGCCACCCACACTGCCCGTGCCGTCCGCGTCACCGCCGGCACCACCGATGGCGGTCCCCGATGCGGTGCTACCCGCGCGCTGCGCGACCACCCCGCCCGCGGCACCGGCACCGCCGACACCACCGTGGCTTCCGTGACCGCCGTGGCCGCCGCGGGCCTCGGCGTCGAGGACATCGCCACCGTTGGTGGCCGAGACGGTGGCCGCACCGCCGGCCCCGCCGATACCGCCGTCGGCATCACCGCTGCCGGCGTCCCCACCGGTGGCGGTCGCATCGGTGACCGAACTACCGGCGCCTGCAGCCGAGACCGTGGCATTGCCGCCGGCGGCGGTGTCAGTGTTCTCGCCGCCGATCGCGTGGCTGTCGACGATGCTGCCGCCCGCGGTCACGCTCACCGTGGCATAGCCGCCCAGACCGCCGGAGCCACCGTCGGCGGCGGTGGCGCTGCTGTCGACGATCGTCCCGTTGACCGCCGTGATCTCGGCGATTCCTCCGTTGACGTCGGTGGCAGCGCCGCCGACGGCCGTGCTGCCGGTGATCGCGCCGGCACTGCCGGCGTCACCGAACACCCCTGCGAAGACATAGGACTGACCACCGAGCGCCGTGGAGTGATCGGCACCGTCGGTGGCGTCACCGCCCGCGCCGGCCGTCGCGGTATTGCCGGTGGCAATGCTGCCGGTGGCGTTGGCGACGATCCGGCCCTGTCCACCGGTGCCACCACGGCCACCGGCTGCGGCCGCGCCGCCGTCACCGCCGGTGGCGGTGCCACTGGCCGCGCTGTCCACACCGAATGCCTGGATGTTGCCGATGGTGCCGTTACCGCCGACGCTGCCGACGCCGGTGGCCTGACCACCGTCGCCGCTGCGGCCGGTGCCGGCGGCCGTGGCCCCGGCCGCGAACGCCCCCACCTGGCCGGCACTGCCGTTACCGCCGACGCCGCCGACAAGACCGTCGCCGCCGTTGCCGCCGATGCCCGCACCGGTGGCTTCGGCGCCAACTCCGCCGGCGACCACACTTCCGGTTCCGCCGTTGCCCCCGGTGCCACCGCCGGTGGCGTTTCCGCCGGCGCCGCCGGTCCCGGAACCCATTGCCGTGCCGTCATTTCCGCCGATGCCCGTCCGAACGAACCCGGCCTGCACATTGCCGCTGCCGCCGTTGCCGCCGATACTGCCGACCCCGACGGCGGCGCCGCCGGCACCGCCGAGACCATCGCCGGACGCGGTGCCACCAGTGCCGCCCTCGCGGCCGGCGGTGACCGCGGAGCCACCACCGTTGCCACCGGTGCCACCCTCGAGACCGTCGCCCCCGGCGCCACCGATGGCGCTGCCGGTCACCACGCCACCCAGCCCCGCCCCGAGAAGCGCCGATCCGCCGATCCCGCCCGTACCGGTGCCGGTGGCATCACCGCCGGCCCCGCCGGTCGCCGTACCGGTCACGCTGCTGCCCGCACCGTCGGACAGAATCGACGCGTTTCCGCCGGTGCCGCCGCGCCCGCCGGCCACCGTGGTGGTACCGGCACCGCCCGTGCCTCCGGCGCCGCCCTGCGCGGTGCTGCCGGTGGCGGCACCGCCATCGGACTCTCGGACCGTGGCGCCGCCGCCGCCACCACCGCCGCCGCCGCCGAGACCGGGTGCGGCCGCCGTGCCCAGTCCGCCCGCGCCGCCTGCGCCGCCCGCACCTGCCACCGCACCGGCACCGGTACTGCCGCCGTCCCCGCCGGTTCCGCCCGTGCCGCCGTTGCCGTAGCCGGTGCTCGTGTCGAACACCAGCAGGAAACGGCCCGCGCCCCCGGTTCCGCCGACGCCACCCTGTCCGCCTGCGCCGCCGGCACCGGCCGACAGCGTGTCGGTGCCCCCGAAGCCGGCACCACCACGGCCGCCGCGGCCACCGATCCCGGCGAGGCCGCCCAGACCGATGATCAACGAACCGGCCCCGCCGTTACCGCCCGCGCCACCCGTACCGCCCGCGCCCGCTGCCGAAATCGCGGTGCCGGCAAGACCGTTCGCACCGGCGCCGCCTGCCCCACCGGCACCGCCGCTGCCGAACAGGGACAGTGCGCCCACATTGCCGCCCTGGCCACCGCGGCCACCGAGGGCACTCACGTCGAGTGCTTCGCCACCTGCGCCGCCGATACCGCCGTTGCCGATGAACAGCCCACCGCCGCCTCCGGTACCGCCCTCGCCGCCGGTACCACCCACACCGCCGGCCCCGCCGGCAGCACCCCAACTGATCAGACTGAACTGGCCTGCCGCGCCACCGTCGCCGCCGGCACCACCAACTCCGGTGAGGGCACCGGCACCGCCGACACCGCCCTCACCGGCTGGGCCGAAGATCACGCCGATCAGACCGCCGGCGCCACCGTCACCGCCCGCGCCACCGTCGTCACCGCTACCGCCGGCACCGCCACGACCGCCCGATCCCACGATCGACAGCAGTCCGGCGTTGCCTCCGTTTCCGCCATCGCCGCCGACGCCGGTGAGGACGGTCGCGCCCGCACCGCCGCGGCCACCGTTGCCGAAGAACAGCCCGCCGGTGCCGCCGTGCCCACCGGCGCCGGCGCTGAAGATGATGACCCCGGCCCCACCGTCACCGCCATTGCCGATCCAGCCTGCGGACCCGCCGTCGCCGCCGTTGAAGCCGGCGCCGCCGTCGCCGAACAGCCCGCCGTTGCCACCGCGACAGACCACCGCGACACAGGTCACCGCGGTCCAGTTGTAGCCGTTGCCGATGAGCAGGCCGCCGTCGGGATGTGCCGCCGTGCCGTTGCCGATGAGCAGCACCTGACCGATCCAGATCTGGAAGGGCGCGCCGACCGAACTCTGCAGTGCCGGCACCGCGGCCGCGTTCACCAGTCCCAGCGGCGCGATCTCGGCGTCATCACCGGTCACCAGTGCCGGTTCGGCCGGATCGGCCGAGTACAGGGCGGCCGTTTCGTCGATGACGCTGCGGGCCCGCGATGTCTCCTCCCGCCGCACCGCACCCGCCGCGGCGGCCCAGACCAACGAATCCGCAACCGGAGCGCCGGAGGGACCGCCGCCGGCGGTGTCCGGAACAGCGATCGCCGGCACGGCCACCACCGATACCGGCGCGATCACCGGATCAGCCACCACCGGTGCAGCGAGGGCGGGAGCCGCTGCGCTGGGCGCCGCCGTGATCACCTGCGACTCGTCAACGGCGACCGACTCCTTCTTCGCATCGGTCGCCGGTGCCGACTTCATCTCGGGGGCGGCGGTCGACGCCGACCTCGCCACCGGCGCTCTCACCTCGCGGGGCGCGCGCGACAGCGCTGTCTTGCGGTGGTCTTGACCGGCCCGTGCCCTCGTCTTCGGTGATGGTGTGTCCGTGTCGTCGTGCGATGAGCTCTCGCCGTCCGACGGTCCGGCGCCGTTGGGGGAATCCGCATGGTCGGACGGTGCACCACCGGGTGACCCGGCGTCGTCCGGCGAAGTGCCTCCCGATGAACTCGGGCTGTCCGAGGAATCACTGGTACCCGTGGTGTCCGCAAACGCCACCGGCATCCAGGTCGTGATCGCCGCACCGATGCCCAAAGCGACGGCCAAGGCTCCGACGCGGCCGATGTAGCTTGACGGGCCAGCGCTCACCTTCTGCGCCAGTTGCTTTGCTGTCAGCTGTTTCGACGTCGCGCGTTTTGGCATCGAATGCCTCGGCGTCGCGGCTTTCGGTACGCCACCGAGCGGCTTCATCGGACTCATCAGCAATCCCCCCATTCGCGCGTCAATGCGCTCATCAGTAGCTATTTGGCAATTGATAGCTAACTAGCGAAGGACCCTATACGCCCAAAACTGCCGATTCAGGCACTTTCGCGAAATGGCCGCACAACGACCATCCATGGACAAGAAGAATTAACTGATATGTCAAAACATCGCCGTCGACGACGCACCGGAAACCGTTCGCCACATGCCACCGCCGTGGCCGGTTCGGTATCGCCGCCCCCCGGGCAGCCACACCGGATTGACGGTTCAGCAAATTCTGATCGGCCGCGGGCTCAGCGTCAACGTCGGCTGTGGATGATCAGCGACGGGTCCGCCGTCCCCGGTGAAACCCGTTGGCAATGGCCGAAATCAGGCCGTCAACGACGGAAACGGGAAGGCCGACAAGGCCTTCCCGTTTCCGGTACGCGAATCAGTTGCGAGAACGGTCAGTTCGATCGCGGTTCGTCGGCATCCTCATCATCGGTCGCCTCGTCACCCTCGACGTCACCCTCGACCGTGGTCACGCGGTACGGGTCGGCCTCCCCCGCCGGCTTGGCGCCTTCCCGGATCCGGGCCAGATCGGCGTCCGCCTCCCGGGCCCGGGCCAGCAGGGCCTCCATGTGCGCCGAGGTCTCGGGCACCTTGTCCAGCACGAAAGCCAGCGTCGGCGTGAAGCGCACTCCGGTGGCCGCACCGACCTTGCTCCGGAGAATGCCCCTGGCCCGCTCCAACGCGGCGGCCGCACCCTCGTAGTCGGGTTCGTCCTGCAACGTCGCACCGCGCACCGTGTAGTAGACGGTGGCGTCGTGCAGGTCTCCCGTCACCTTCGTGTCCGTGACGGTCACGAAGGCCAACGGGGGATCCTTGATCTCGAACTCGATGGCAGAGGCCACAACCGTGCCGATGCGCTTCGACAGGCGGCGTGCACGTCCAACATCAACCATGACTTAGGTGCGTTCCTTCTCGACGAGTTCGTACGCCTCGATGACGTCGCCCTCTTTGATGTCGTTGTAGGTCAGCGTCAGACCACACTCGTAGCCGTCGCGCACCTCGGTGACATCGTCCTTCTCCCGCTTGAGCGACGAGATGGTGACCGTCTCGGCGACCACCACGTTGTCACGCAGCAGGCGCGCCTTCGCGTTGCGGCGCATGATGCCGGAGGTGACCAGGCAGCCGGCGATGTTGCCGACCTTCGACGACCGGAAGATGGCCCGGATCTCGGCGCGGCCGAGCTCCTTCTCCTCGTAGACCGGCTTGAGCATGCCCTTGAGCGCGCTCTGGATCTCGTCGATGGCCTGGTAGATCACCGAGTAGTACCGGATGTCGACACCCTCGCGGTTGGCGAGCTCGGTGGCCTTGCCCTCGGAACGCACGTTGAAGCCGATGATGATGGCATTCGACGCCGACGCCAGGTTGACGTTGGTCTCGGTGACACCACCGACACCGCGGTCGATGACGCGCAGTTCCACCTCGTCGTCGATCTCGATACCCAGCAGGGCCTCTTCCAGCGCCTCCACGGTGCCGGAGTTGTCGCCCTTGAGGATCAGGTTCAGCTGCGAAGTCTCCTTCAACGCTGCATCGAGATCGTCCAGGCTGATGCGCTTGCGGGTGCGGGCCGCCAGCGCGTTGCGCTTGCGGGCACTGCGGCGATCGGCGATCTGCCGGGCGATCCGGTCCTCGTCGACCACCAGCAGGTTGTCACCGGCACCGGGCACCGACGTGAAGCCGATGACCTGGACCGGACGAGACGGCAGCGCCTCGTGGATGTCCTCGCCGTGCTCGTCGACCATGCGACGAACACGTCCATAGGCATCGCCGGCCACGATCGAGTCGCCGACCCGCAGCGTGCCGCGCTGGATGAGCACGGTCGCCACCGGGCCACGGCCACGGTCCAGGTGCGCTTCGATCGCCACACCCTGGGCTTCCATGTCGGGGTTGGCCCGCAGGTCCAGCGACGCGTCGGCGGTCAGCAGGACCGCTTCCTCGAGCGCCTGGATGTTGACGCCGTTCTTCGCCGAGATGTCGACGAACATGGTGTCGCCGCCATACTCCTCGGCCACCAGGTTGTACTCGGTGAGCTGGGCCCGGATCTTCTGCGGGTCCGCGCCTTCCTTGTCGATCTTGTTGACCGCCACCACGATCGGCACATCGGCCGCCTGCGCGTGGTTGATGGCCTCCACCGTCTGCGGCATGACACCGTCGTCGGCGGCGACCACCAGGATCGCGATATCGGTGGCCTTCGCACCACGGGCACGCATGGCCGTGAAGGCCTCGTGACCGGGCGTGTCGATGAAGGTGATGAGACGCTCGGCGCCCTCATGCTCGACGGCCACCTGGTAGGCACCGATGTGCTGGGTGATGCCACCGGCTTCACCCTCGCGCACGCTGGCGTTCCGGATGGTGTCCAGCAGGCGGGTCTTGCCGTGGTCGACGTGACCCATGACGGTGACGACCGGCGGACGGAATTCGAGATCTTCCTCGCCGCCCTCGTCCTCGCCGTAGGTGAGGTCGAAGGACTGCAGCAGTTCGCGGTCCTCGTCCTCCGGGGACACGACCTGCACGACGTAATTCATCTCGCTGCCGAGCAGTTCGAGGGTCGAATCGTCCACCGACTGCGTTGCGGTGACCATCTCACCGAGGTTGAACAAGGCCTGCACCAGCGATGCCGGGTTGGCGTTGATCTTGTCGGCGAAGTCCACCAGCGATGCGCCGCGGGCCAGCCGGATGGTCTCGCCGTTGCCGTGCGGCAACCGCACACCACCGACGACCGGGGCCTGCATGTTCTCGTATTCGGCGCGTTTCGCCCGCTTCGACTTGCGTCCACGACGGACCGCGCCGCCGGGACGACCGAAGGCACCTGCGGCACCGCCGCGCTGGCCGGGACGACCACCGCCGCCACCACCGCCGGGACGACCGCGGAAACCGCCGGCTGCTGCTCCGCCGGCACCGGCACCTGCACCGGCACCGCCGCCTGCGCCGCCGCCGCGGTAGTTACCGCCGCCGCCACCGCCACCGGGACGGCCACCGGGAGCCGGACGACCGCCCGGACCGGGACGCGGACCGCCTGGGCGACCGGTCGCACCGGGACGCGCGCCGGGCGGGCGGGGAGGCATGTTGCCTGGTGAGGCTCCACCGGGACGCGGTGCGCCCGGACGCGGCCCGCCGGGGCCGGGGCCCGGACGGGGACCGCCGGGGCCGGCCTGCGGACGCGGGGCCGGACGCTCGGCCGGTGCCTGCGAGGAGAACGGGTTGTTGCCGACGCGCGGGGCGCGCGGCGCGGGCTTGGGTCCCGGAGTCGGTCCCGGACGGGGCCCGGGGGTCTGGGTACCGGCCGATGCGGCGGGAGCCGCCGGTGCAGCCGGTGCCTGAGGTTCGGGCGGAGCTGCCGGAGCTGCGGGAGCCGCCGGTGCAGCAGGCGCGGGGGCCTGGGCTGCGGGAGCAACGGGGGCCGGGGCCGCCGGGGCCGGGGGTGCAGGCGGAGCCTGCGGTGCCGGCTTCGGGCCGGGCTTGGGGCCGCCACCGGACGATGCCGGCTTGCTGGGCGCCTTGGCTGCGGGAGCATCTGCCGGGGCGGATTTTCCGCCTCCGAACGACTCACGCAGACGGCGTGCGACGGGGGCTTCCACCGTCGACGACGCCGATTTGACGAATTCGCCCTGATCGCTCAGACGGGCGAGAACTTCCTTACTGGTGACACCGAGTTCCTTCGCTAACTCGTGCACGCGGGCCTTACCTGCCACTACTTCTCCTCGTTTGGAGGCGACAGCGGTGGTGGGGCCGCGCCTCGGGTTTAGCTATGACGCATGGTCATCGGGACTTCACGGTGTGCTCATGTTCTTCGCTACCTGTTCTCTAGCCGGTGGGGCCGGATTCCTCAGCGCCCGGTGAGGCGTTGACGTACTCGACCACCGCGGATGTGTCCGGTGAACCGGTGATGCGCAACGCTCGGACGAACGCTCGCCGACGGAGTGCCGCATCAAGACACTGCTGGTCGGGATGCAACCAAGCACCCCGCCCCGGCAGGTTACCCGCTGAGTCCACAGTCACGGCGCAATTGCCGGGCCTGTCGGATACAGCGGCCACTCGAAGCAGTTCGACGGCCAGTTCTCGCTTCCGGCATCCCACACACGTCCGCACCGGTCCGTCTGGGCTCCGATGCGCACGAGCCGGGATGGCCGAAGTCTCGCGCTGGATCACGGCTCAGTCTACCGTTCCCGGACGTCCAGACTTCAATCGCGTGTCGGGATAGCTCACCCGGCCGCGGGTTCGGGTGCCGCGTCACTGCGGATATCGATACGCCAGCCGGTGAGACGGGCCGCCAACCTGGCGTTCTGCCCTTCCTTGCCGATCGCCAGCGACAGCTGGAAGTCCGGCACCACCACCCGGGCCGCCCGGGTGCTCTCGTCGATGACGGTCACCGACACGACCTTGGCCGGCGACAGCGCGTGGGCGACGAACCGGGCCGGGTCCTCGTCGTAATCGATGATGTCGATCTTCTCGCCGGACAGTTCGCTCATCACATTGCGGACCCGCTGGCCCATCGGGCCGATACACGCCCCCTTGGCGTTCAGACCCGGCACCCGCGATGCCACGGCAATCTTGGAGCGGTGTCCGGCCTCCCGCGCCACCGCGACGATGTCGACGGATCCGTCGGCGATCTCGGGCACCTCGAGCGCGAACAATTTGCGCACCAGGTTCGGGTGGGTGCGCGACAGCTCGATCTTGGGCTCGCGGGCACCGCGGGACACCCCGATGACGTAGCAGCGCAGCCGATCGCCGTGCTCGTAGCCCTCACCGGGCACCTGCTCGGCGGGCCGGATCATGCCGTCGGAGCCCTTGGCCTCGGTGCCGACCCGGACCACCACGTTGCCGCGGGTGTTCTCCCGGGCGTCCCGCTGCACGACGCCGGCGACGATATCGCCCTCGCGCGCCGAGAACTCGCCGTACATCCGCTCGTTCTCCGCGTCGCGCAGCCGCTGCAGGATCACCTGACGCGCGGTGGTCGCCGCGATACGGCCGAATCCCTCTGGGGTGTCGTCCCATTCGTTGATCAGGTTGCCGTCGTCATCGGTTTCCCTGGCCATCACCTTGACCACACCGGTCTTGCGGTCGACGTCGATACGCGCGTCGGCCTCGTGGCCCTCGGTGTGCCGATACGCGGTCAGCAACGCAGACTTGATGGTGTCCACGACGATATCGACCGAGATCCCCTTGTCGGACTCGATGGCATGAAGCGCCGCCATGTCGATGTTCATTCGTCGCCCCCCTTTCCAGACTGCTCGGACAATTCCAACTCACGCCGATTCGGCGGCGAAAACTCAACTTGCACAATCGCTTTGGTGATCCCGCTGACGTCGATGGGACGGACCTCGTAATCCTTGCCCACCGCCACGACGAGGTGCACCACCCCGTCGGCGGTCTGCCCGATCCGGCCGGTCAGGCTCGATCCGTCGGCCAGCGCGACCTCGACCTTGCGGCCGCGGGACCGGCGGAAGTGCTTTTCGGTGGTCAGCGGGCGGTCGACGCCGCGGGAGGTCACCTCCAGCACGTATGCGCCGTAGTCACCATTGGCCTGCTCAGCGGCATCCAGGGCCGCCGAGGCCACCTTCGACAGGGTGGCGATGGCATCCAGATCGACACCGTCATCGGCATCGGCGATCACGGTGAGGCGGGGCGGACGCCCACCGCCGAGCACTACGTCTTCGACTTCGTAGCCCGCCCGGGCGAACTCCTCGTCGAGGAGTTCGATCACCTGCTCCCGCGACGGTAATCGCGCAGACCGCAGCGGGTCATCCGATGCCACGGCGAGCTCCTCATCTTGAGTTGTGCGGACACATTCCCCGGTCGACTGGACCCGGGTTCGGTTACCAAACGATACGCCAGGCGCGTCCCGCCAATCACCAAACGAGGGGTGCAGGAGAACATGGCAGGATGTGGGCGTGCCGAGCGCCCCACCCACCCTGACCCGGCGCCGCCTGTTGATCGCCGCGGTCCCCGCGACGTTGGCAGTGGGGTTGCTCGCCGGGACGACGGCCTGTTCACCGCCCCCTCCACCGGCCGATCTCGCCGACCTGCGGACCCAGTTCGACCGCGCCAATGCCGACAGTCTGCTCGCCGGTGAGGCCGCCACGGTGCCGCCCGGACGGGCCCTGACACCGGACACGGTGGCCACCCTCACCGCCATCGCCGCCGAGCGCACCGCGCACGCCCGTGCCCTCGCCGATGAGATCACCCGGCTGACCGACGGCGAGACGCCCACCACCAGTGCAGCACCGACCACGACCACCGGCGCCGCGACGGCCCCGGCCGCGAAACCGACCGTCACCGACGTCGCCAAGGCGCTGCGCATGTCGGCCGAGGATGCCGCCCGGGTCGCCACCCAGATGGCCGGCTACCGGGCCGGACTACTGGGCTCCATCGCTGCCTCCTGCACCGCCGCCTACCAAGTGGCACTGGGTGATCCGGAGAAGAAGGCATGACCTCACCGCAGCCCGCTCCCGACCCGGACCGGCCGGCCGACGCCGCCCGGGCCGCGTTGTTCGACGCGGTCGCGAACGAACACGGCGCGATCTACGGCTACGGCGTGGTGTCGGCGCATTCCACACCCGAAGACAATGCCCTGGTGGCCGAGTCGATGACCCAGCACCGGACCCGCCGGGAGGAGGCGCTGGTCATGCTGGCCGAAAACTCGGTGACCCCGCCGCTGCCCGCGGCCGGTTACGAGCTGCCGCTGGAGGTGACCGACCCCGGCGACGCCGCCGAGCTGGCGGTGCGGATGGAGTCCGACACCGCCACCGCGTGGCGGGCCGTGGCCGAACAGGCACAGACACCGGAGGATCGCGGCTTCGCGGTGACCGCGATGACCCAGGCCGCGGTGCTGGCCGCCCGCTGGAACCAGGTGCTGGGTGTCCCCCAGATCACCACGGCTTTCCCGGGCGGGCCAGAGAAGACCGGTTAGGCCCGCAGCTGGGCGGCCACCTCGGCGGCCGCACCGTCGGCCGCGAGTTCACGGGCCTCACCGGTGAACCGGTTGCGCAGTTCCACGACACCGTCGGCCCAGCCGCGCCCGACCACCACGATCCACGGCATACCGAGCAGTTCGGCGTCCTTGAACTTCACCCCGGGAGAGGCGGTGCGGTCATCGAACAGCACCTCGAATCCCAGCCGGGACAGTTCGCCGGCCAACTCGGTGGCGCCCTCGCGGGCACCGACGTCCTTGTTCGCGATGACGACGTGCACGTCGAACGGCGCGACCGAAGCCGGCCAGCGCAGCCCGATCTCGTCGTGCTGCTGCTCGGCGATCACCGCGACCATCCGTGACACCCCGATGCCGTAGGAGCCCATGGTGAGCCGCACCGGCTTGCCGTTCTCGCCGAGCACATCGGCGCCGAACGCGTCGGCGTATTTGCGGCCCAGCTGGAAGATGTGGCCGATCTCGATTCCGCGGGCGGAGGTGAGCACCCCGGCGCCGTCCGGCGATGGATCGCCGTCGCGCACATCGGCGGCCTCGATCGTGCCGTCGGGAGTGAAGTCGCGGCCGGCGACGAAGCCCACCACATGCCTGTTGGGTTCGTCGGCGCCGGTGATCCAGGACGTGCCCGATACCACCCGCGGGTCCACCAGATAGCGGACACCGTTGTCCTGCAGCGCTTTCGGACCGACATAACCCTTCACCAGGAAGGGGTTGGCGGCGAAGTCGGCCTCGTCGAGGAGCACGAACTCGGCCGGTTCGAGCGCCGCACCGAGGCGCTTCTCGTCGATGTCGCGGTCACCGGGCACACCGATTCCGAGCAGCTCCCACTCGCCCCCGGGTTCACGGGTCTTGACCAGCACGTTCTTGAGGGTGTCCGCCGCAGTGACCGCGCGCCCCTCGAACTGCGCGAGGTTGGCCGAGTTGGCCCAGTCCACCAGGGTGGCGATGGTCGGGGCGTCCGGGGTGTCGTGGACCTGCGCGGCGGGCTGGCCCTCGATGGGCACATCGGCGGGAGCCCTGGTGATCACGGCCTCGACGTTGGCGGCGTAGCCGGATTCCAGGCAGCGCACGAAGGTGTCCTCACCGACCTCGCTCTCGGCGAGGAACTCCTCCGATGCGCTCCCGCCCATCGCCCCGGACACCGCCGAGACGATGACGTATTTCACCTTCAGCCGGTTGAAGATGCGCTGATAGGCCTCGCGGTGCGCGTGGTAGGCGGTCTTGAGTCCGTCCTCGTCGACGTCGAAGGAATAGGAGTCCTTCATGACGAACTCGCGGCCGCGCAGGATGCCTGCGCGCGGACGCGCCTCATCGCGGTACTTGGTCTGGATCTGATAGAGCAGCACCGGCAGGTCCTTGTAGGAGGAGTACTCCCCCTTGACCGTCAACGTGAACAGTTCCTCGTGGGTCGGGCCCAGCAGGTAGTCGTTGTTGCGCCGGTCCTGCAGCCGGAACAGGGTGTCGCCGTACTCGGTCCACCTGTTGGTGGTCTCGTAGGGGGCGCGCGGCAGCAGGGCGGGCAGCAGGATCTCCTGGCCGCCGATCGCGTTCATCTCGCTGCGCACGATGTTCTCGATCTTGCGCAGCACCCGCAGGCCCAGCGGCAGCCAGCTGTAGATCCCGGGACCGATGGCGCGCACGTAGCCGGCGCGGATCAGTAGCTTGTGGCTGGGGACTTCGGCGTCTGCGGGATCGTCACGCAGGGTTCGCAGGAACAGCTCGGACATACGGGTGATCACAGCGGGCCAGCCTAGTCGCGCCCCTGCCAGGTGCAGACGCATGCCTCGTTACCCTCGGCGTCGGCGAGCACCCAGAACGCCGGTGCGGCGTGATCGCTGAGCAGGACACCGCCCGCGGCCAGCGCCGCCTCGATGCGAGCGGCGGCCACGTCGTGTGGAACGTCGACATCGATGTGAATCCGATTGCGTTGCGGGCGTGGCGAATCCATCTGCTGGAACCAGATCGCCGGTCCGCGCCCGGCCGGGTCGACCAGGCCGCGGTGCAGGTCTGTCGTGCTGCGCGCATCCGTGTAGCCGGTGACGGCCTTCCAGAACGGCCGCACCGCGGCGATGTCGAGGGCGTCGATGGCGATCTCGAACGCCTGCAGACCGGCGCCGGGTTCGAGTGTCCTGCCCGCGGCCTGCAGCGCGCCGGCCAGCTGCCCGGCGAGCTCCAGATCCTGATCGGTCACCGCACCGTGCGCCTCGGACTGCACTGCCAGCAGCACGCGATCGTCGCGCAGGTCCAGCGACAGCTGCCCGGGGGCATCCGGGCACGCCGCCGCGGCCAGCGTGGCGACCTCGGCCGCTTCGGCCAGTGTGCTCACCCGCACCTGGGCCCGCAGCGCCCCCAGGACCAGCCGCCAGCCCAGCGCGCCGGTGGCATCGGAGATCTGCTGACGGGTCGGGTTCACAGTTCCCCTGCCTCGACGGCTTCTTTGGTGTGTTGCGCGCTGGCGATCTGGCGGGCGGTGAATCCGATGCCCAGCGCGGCGACACCGACCAACACCGCGATACCGGCCACCCACAGCAGCGAGTACGTGTACCCGTGACCGAGCGCGTCGAGTTGGGCCGGCGTCATATCGTGCACCGGGCCCGTCGTCCCGCCCAGGTAGAGCGTGCGGGAAGTCTGCACCGCCTGGATGACGACGAGCACGATCGGGCCACCCAGGTTGTAGACCATCAGGGTCACCGCCGACACCGGTCCGATGTCCCGCGGCGGGACGTCGGCGACCGCGCACAGCGGCAGCACCACCGAGATCACCCCGATGCCGAGGCCGCCCAGCACGAACAGCACCACCAGATCCGGGAAGTACGGCACATCGCGTTCCAGCGTCGACCCGAACAGCATCGCGGCCAGCACCAGGCTGCCCGCCCCGATGACCAGCCAGCGCGGTGCGAAGCGCGGCGCGAACCGGGTGGCCGCCAGGTTGCCGACACCCATACCGAGCGCGAAGGGGATGAAGCAGATGCCGGCGTGCAGCGCGGAGTAACCGAGCACATCCTGGACCAGCAGGCCGATCATCACGCTGACCGTCAGCATCACGCCACCGGCCAGGAAGTACGCCACAAAGGTCGCGACGCGGCTGCGGTTGTCGAACACCGAGAACGGCACCAGCGGGTTGTCGGCCCGCCGTTCGACGACGACGAAGGCGACCAGCGCCAGCACCGTCGCGGCAGCCGCGGCGAAGACCCACGGGTCAACCCAGCCGCGCGGCGGGCCCTGGGTGAACACCAGCACCGCGGCGGTACAGGCCAGCGTCGCCAGCAGCGCGCCGGAGACATCGAGAGTCAGCCGTTCGTGCCGGGTCTCGGCCAGCCACACCGTCGCGACGAAGATGATGGCGATGCCGATCGGCACATTGATGAGGAAGGCCCAGCGCCACGACAGCTCGGTCAGCGCACCGCCCAGGATCAGCCCGAGCACCGAGCCGAGGCCCTGCATCGCGGCCGATACCGCCAGTGCCTTGTTCCGGGCGTGCCCGACGGCGTAGGTCGTGGCGATCAGAGCCAGGCCGGTGGGCGCGGCCACCGCGGCGCCCACGCCCTGCAGCGCACGGGCGGCGATGAGGGTGATCTCGTCGGTGGCCAGGCCGCACACCAGAGAGGCGATGGTGAAGGTGCCGACGCCGGCCAGGAACGCCCGCTTGTGCCCGACCGCGTCCCCGATCCGGCCGCCGAGCAGCAGCAGGCCGCCGAACGCGAGGACATACGCGGTGATGACCCAGCTCTTGCCGGCATCGGACAGCGCCAATTCGGCCTGCATGCGGGGTAAGGCGACGATGACGATGGTGCCGTCCAGCGTGGCCATCAGCTGCATTCCGGTGATCGCGACGATGGCCGGACCGAGCACGCTTTCCGACAGCCGCGTACCCGAACTCTGCGACCCCGACATGGGTTCCAACCCTACCGACGGCAACCGACGGGAAGGTTATCCACAGGATTCATGCACAGGTGTGGACAAGTTACATGGGTGTGATTTCGACGCACAGCACTACCGGGTGCGCACAATGTGGCGCACGAAAATGGCATCAACCAGCCTTTACCCTGTAACGCACGGGGCCAAACATGCATTCCGCGAATTTTTTTCGCTCCGTGTTTGGCGTCCTGGGCGGTGGGCAAGACACCTCACATGACCGATCCGGCACCCGTCCCCGTCCGGCACCGTCGCATCGTCATCGATGGGATCGACACCTTCTACCGGGAGGCGGGCCCCGCGGATGCGCCGGTGGTGCTGCTCCCCCACGGTTATCCGTGTTCGTCCTACGCGTTCCGCAATCTGCTGCCGGCGCTGGGCGATCGCTGGCGGTTGCTGGCGCCGGACCTGCCGGGCTTCGGCCACAGTGCGACGCCCGCGCCGCGGGACTTCGGCTACACCTTCGATGCCTACGCCCGCTTCCTGGGCGGCTTCGCCGACGGTGTGGGTCTGCACTCCTACACACTCTGGCTGCACGACTACGGCTCGCAATTCGGTCTGCAGCTGGCGATGTCGGCGCCCGACCGCGTCACCGGTCTGATCATCCAGAACGGCGACATCTACCCCGACGCGTTCGGCCCGAAATACGATTTCCTCAAAGCGGCGTGGGAGAACCCCGGCCCGCAGGCCCGGCGCACCATCGCCGAGCACGTGACACCGGAGGGGTTTCGCAGCGAGTTCGTCGGCGAACTGCCCGCGGCACTCGCAGACCGGATTAGCCCCGATCTGTGGACCCTGCACTGGAGTCTGATGTCCACCCCGGAGCGCATCGCCAACCTGATCCGGCTGCTGGAGGACCAGCCAGCCACCCTGCAGCGATTCGACGCCGAACAGGCCTATCTGCGTGAGCACCGTCCACCCATGCTGATCGTGTGGGGTGTCCACGACGGGTACATGCCCGAAGCGTCCGCGCGGGCCTATCTACGCGATCTGCCGGACGCCGAGCTGCACACCTTCGACGGCGGGCACTGGCTGCTGGAGACGCATCTGGGTGAGGTCGTGCCGCTGGTGCGGGACTTCCTCAGCCGTCCAGCTCTCCGGCGTCGATCGCGTCCTTGACCTCCTGGGCGTGCGCCACTTCCTCCGCGGTGTAGCGGATGAACAGCGCCACCGCACCGACCACGACGGCGACCGCGGCCACCCACAGCAGGCCGTAGGTGTAGCCGGCGTCCAGCGCGTTGTGCTGCGCCTCGTTCATGTTCTTGACCGGGCCGGTCGTGCCGCCCAGGTACAGCGTCCGCGAGGTGATGACGGCCTGGATGATGGCCAGCACCACGGGTCCACCGAGGTTCTGCAGCATCAGGGCGATCGCCGAGACCGGGCCGATCTCGTCGAAGCCCACCCCGGCGATCGCCGAGACGGTCAGCGGAACCACGATCATGCCGATACCGAACCCACCGACCGTGATGGGGATGACCAGATTCGGGAAGTACGGGATGTCGCCGTTGAGCGTGGAGCCGTAGATCATCGCGGCGAGCACGAACACGCCACCGGAGATCACCAGCCAGCGCGGCGCGAACCGCGAGACGAGTTGCGAGGACAACCCCAGGCCCACGCCGAGGGCGACCACGAACGGGATGAACCCGATACCGGCGCGCAGCGCGCTGTAACCCATGATGTCCTGCACGTACAGGCCGATCAGCACGGTGAGGGTGAACATCACGCCGCCGGCCAGGAACACCGCGATGAAGGTGGCCACCCGGTTGCGATCACGGAAGAGCGAGAACGGCACCACCGGGTTCTCCGCGGTGCGTTCGACGTAGAGGAATGCCAGTCCGAACACGCAGGCCGCGGCACCCGAGCCCAGCGTGAGCGGCGACAGCCAGCCCTTCTCCGGTCCCATCGAGAATCCGAACACCGCGGCGGTGCAGAACAGCGTCGCGAGGATCGCGCCGGTGGCGTCCAGCTTCATCCGGGCGCGGTGGGTCTCGGTCAGGTGGGTGCGGGCCAGGTACAGCATGATCAAGCCGATCGGCACGTTCACCAGGAACGCCCAGCGCCAGGACACCTCGGTGAGCGCGCCGCCGACGACCAGACCCATGACCGAGCCGACGCCGGTCATGGCGGCGAACACCGCGGTGGCCGAGTTCCGGGCGGGGCCCTTGGGGAAGGTGGTGGCGATCAGCGCGAGGCCGGTCGGTGAGGCGATGGCGGCGCCGACGCCCTGCAGCAGACGCGCGATGACCAGGGTGGCCTCATCCCACGCGACGCCGCACAGCACGGAGGCGATGGTGAAGAGCGCGACGCCGACGATGAAGGTGCGCTTGCGGCCGATGGTGTCGCCGAGGCGTCCACCCAGCAACATCAGGCCACCGAAGGTCAGCACGTAGGCGGTGATGACCCAGCTACGACCTGCATCGGAGAGGCCCAGCTCATCCTGGATCTTAGGAAGCGCCACGATCGCAACGGTGCTGTCCATCGTCGCGAGCAGCTGCATACCGCCGATGGCAATGACCGCGGCGATGAAGTTCCAGGGCGGCACCCATGCCGGTAACCTGCTGTTTTGCCGCATATCCCCCCGGCCGACGTGTACTGGAAGGGCCCGGTTGCTGCCATCTGCGTCGTCTCGGCGGCCGGCTTTGCGCCCAGCGTCGTTGAGAGCAGTCATACCGGGTTACCTTACAGTAATCTTAAGAATCCTTTAACTGCCGAAGCCCGCCACGGGCCCGATCACGATGATTGCGGGCGGTCGAATCCCCTCCGAACGCACCCTCTCGCCGACATCGGCAAGCGTCGCGCGCACTGTTCGCTGCGCGGCGGTCGTGCCGTGCTGGACCACCATCACCGGCGTATCCGCTGGTCTACCGCCTGCCAGCAACACGGCGGCGAAAAGCTCGATGCGCTCGACGGCCATCAGCAGCACGATCGTGCCCGACATCGCGGCCAGCGCATCCCAATTCACTAACGATTCGGGGTGGTCCGGCGCAACATGGCCGCTGACCACCACGAACTCATGGGTGACGTGGCGGTGGGTGACCGGGACGCCGGCCAGCGCGGGAACCGCTATGGCGCTGGTCACACCCGGCACGACGGTGACCGGAACCCCGGCTTCGGCGCACGCGATCACCTCTTCATAGCCACGCGCGAAGACGAACGGGTCCCCGCCCTTGAGCCGGACGACGAACTTGCCCGCCTTGGCGCGGTCGATCAGGACGTTGTTGATCGCCTCCTGCGCCATCGCGCGGCCGTACGGGATCTTGGCGGCGTCGATCACCTCGACATGCGGTCCCAGCTCGGCGAGCAGTTCCGGCGGGGCGAGCCGGTCGGCGACCACCACGTCGGCGTGCGCCAGCAGCCGGCGGCCGCGCACCGTGATCAGCTCCGGGTCGCCGGGCCCGCCACCGACCAGCGCCACGCCCTCGCGCACCACATCGTCGGGCTCACCGCTGCGGTCGGCGATCACGCCGGTCTGCAGGGCGTCGTGGATCGCGTTGCGAATGGCCGCCGAGCGGCGGTGTTCGCCGCCGGCCAGCACGCCGACCGACAGTCCGTCGTAGTCGAAGGAGGCGGGGGTGACGGCGGTGCCCTCGATGGCCACGTCGGCACGCACGCAGAAGATGCGGCGGCGTTCGGCGCCGGCCACGATCGCGGCGTTGACGTCGGCATCATCGGTGGCCGCCAGCACATACCAGGCGCCGTCGAGATCTTCGTCACGGAAATCGCGCAACGTCAACGTGATCGGCGCGAACGCCTCCACCGACGGGGTGGCCGCGCGGGTGATCACATGGACATCGGCGCCGGCGGCGATCAGCAACGGGAGCCGCCGCTGGGCCACCGTGCCGCCGCCCACCACCACGACCTTGCGGCCTTCCAGACGCAAGCCGACCAGGTAGGCGTTCTCTGTCACCCGCCGAGCTTAAAGGTTGCGGCCGCCGCGACGAAGCGGGAGCTGGCATGGGGGTGCGCCGCCGGGTGTGTATGCAGGTAACCGGCATGCACACCGCCGAGCACCGCGCCGTCGGCCACCCGCGCGCCGGCTGCCGAGCTGAAACCCCAGGCACTGGGATAATCCTGGCCGAAAGTCACTGCGGTGCGGTGGAATTCATGGCCGCTGACGCGCTCGCCGACGGTGTGCAGCGGCGAATCCGTGACCGCCACGGCATCCCGGTACCCCAGGGTGAGCCGCTCGGTGAACCGGGCCGAACCGGCGAGCACCCCGCACATCGGCACTCCGTCGAGATCATCGACCAGATAGGTGAGGCCGGCGCATTCGGCGTGCACCGGGGCACCGGCGCCGGCCAGCGACCGGATCTGGGCACGCACGGTCTCGTTGGCCGACAGTTCGGCGGTGAACTGCTCGGGGAAGCCACCCGGGATGACCAGGGCGGCGGTGTCTTCGGGCAGCCCGTCGACCAGCGGATCGAAGTCGACGACGTCGGCGCCTGCGGCGGTCAGCAGCTCCCGGTGTTCGGCATAGCCGAAGCTGAACGCCCGCCCCGCGGCCAGCGCGACCGTCACCCTGCTGCTCGGCTCGACGGCCGCCGGCGACCACGGATCGGCGCTCACCCCGCTGGCAGCGGCGGCGACCAGGGCCGCGATATCGACATGGTGGGCCACCAGATCGGTCATGGCGCCCACGGCACGTTCGGCCAGCGCACCGTATTCGACGGCGGTCACCAGTCCGAGGTGGCGTGAGGGCACCTCGAGTTCGGCGGTGCGCGGAATCGCCCCGAGCACCGGCACACCGGCGTGTTCGCACGCCTGGCGCAGCACCTGCTCGTGGCGCGGGGTCCCGACCCGGTTCAGGATCACCCCGGCCAGCCGGATCGAGGTGTCGTAGGTCGAAAAGCCGTGCAGCAGCGCGGCAATGCTGTGGCTCTGGCCGCGCGCGTCGACCACCAGCACCACCGGGGCGCCGAGCAGGCCGGCGACGTGTGCGGTGGATCCGCGGGCCGGGCCCACCCCGTCCTCGGAGATGCGGCCGTCGAACAACCCCATCACCCCTTCGACGACGGCGATGTCCGCACCCGCGGTGCCGTGCCGGTAGAGCGGGCCGATCAACGACTCCCCCAGCATCACCGGGTCCAGGTTGCGGCCGGGCAGACCGGTGGCCAGCGCGTGGTAGCCGGGATCGATGAAGTCGGGACCGACCTTGAACGGTGCCACCCGGTGCCCGACGCGGCGCAGCGCGCCCATCAAACCCGTTGCCACGGTGGTCTTTCCGCTACCGGAAGCGGGCGCGGCGATGATGACGGCGGGGGTGCTCACCATTCGATACCGCGCTGCCCCTTGCGGCCGGCGTCCATCGGGTGCTTGACCTTGGTCATCTCGGTCACCAGGTCGGCGGCCTCGATCAGCGCCTGCGGGGCGTCCCGGCCGGTGATCACCACATGCTGGTTACCCGGGCGGTCGGCCAGGGTCGCGATCACCTCGTCGGTGGAGATCCAGCCCCACTTGAGCGGGTAGGTGAACTCGTCGAGCACATAGAAGTCGTGGCGCTGCTCGGCGATCCGGCGGCTGATCTCGGCCCACCCGTCGCGCGCGGTCTCGGCGTGGTCGACATCGCTGCCCTGCTTACGGGTCCAGGACCAGCCCGACCCCATCTTGTGCCACTGCACGGGCCCGCCGGTGCCGTGCTCCTCGTGCAGCTTGCCGAGCTCCCGAAAGGCGCTCTCCTCGCCCACTTTCCATTTCGCACTCTTCACGAACTGGAACACCGCGATATCGAAACCCTGGTTCCAGGCGCGCAACGCCATCCCGAACGCCGCCGTCGACTTCCCCTTACCGGGACCGGTGTGCACCGCCAGCAGCGGGGCGTTGCGGCGCGCCCTGGTGGTCAGCCCGTCATCGGGCACGGTCAGCGGTTGTCCCTGTGGCACGGTGCCTCCTACGCGGCGGTCTTGACCAGCGATGTCAGCTCGCCGGCCTGCAGCTGGGCCAGGCGGACCACGGGCGCTTCCAGCTGCTGGGCCAACTGCTCGGCCAAACCCAGACGCACGAAGGACGTCTCGCAGTCCACCACGACGGCAGCGGCGCCCTCGGCGACAAGCAGGCGGGCGGCCGTCCGGGTCCGGCCCAGCGGGTCCGGGCCACCGGTGGCCCGCCCATCGGTGAGCACCACGACCAGCGGGCGACGGGCCCGATCGCGAGCCTTCTCTCGCAGCACCACATCGCGGGCGGCCAGCAGCCCTTGTGCCAGTGGCGTCTTGCCGCCGGTGTCGAAGCGGGCCAGCCGCCGTCCGGCGATGTACACCGAGGAGGTGGGCGGCAGCAGCACATCGGCGCGCTGACCGCGGAAGGTGATGACGGCGACCTTGTCGCGGCGTTGGTAGGCATCGCGCAGCAACGACAGCGTGGCGCCGCCGACCGCGGACATCCGGTCCCGCGCCGCCATCGACCCGGAGGCGTCGACCACGAAGATCACCAGGTTGCCTTCCCGGCCCTCCCGCACGGCGCGGCGGACGTCATCGGGTTGCACCCGGGGCCGGCCCGGCCGGCGCTGGTTGTTGACCGCGGCCAACAGCGTCGCGAACACGTGGGTGCCGTGCCCCTCGCCGGGCACCTCGGTGGAGCCCACGGTACTGCCGGTGCGGTTGCGGGCCCGCGAACGCCGGCCCGGGGCGCCCTCGCCGACACCGGGGACCACCAGCGCCTTGGTGCGGAAGGTGGCCGACGGCGGTGCGCTGGACCGGGTGGGCGGGGCACCGTTACCCGACGGCTGCCCGCCGTCCTTCTGCTGGCCGTTGCCCGACGAATCGGTCTGTGGCGCTGAGCTTTCCGCCGGATCATCCACGCCGCCGCCACCGGGCGGCTCCGGGTCGGGTTCGGGGTCCTCGGGGGCCTCTTCGGTCTGCGAGAGCGCCTCGTCGAGACGATCCGGGTCCAGGCCCGGGTCATCGAAGGGGTCGCGCCGGCGGCGGTGCGGCAGCGCCAGCTCGGCAGCCACCCGGATGTCTTCCTCTTCGACGGTGATCTTCCCCGTCGCTTCGCTCGCCCCGTCCTGACTCCTCCGCCAGGCCGCGTGCGCCACCGCGGTGCGCGCGAGCACCAGATCGGCGCGCATACCGTCCACGTCGAAGGCGGCGCACAGGGCCGCTATGCGCCGTAACTCGTTGTCCGGCAGCACCACATCGGCCAATGCCAGCCTCGCTGCAGCGATCTGCCGAGCCAGCTCGGCATCGGCCCCGGCGTAGCGGGCGGCGAATCCCGGCGGGTCGGCCTCGAAGGCCAGCCGGGAGCGGATCACCTGCACCCGGACATCGACATCACGCGAGGCGGCCACGTCGACGGTCAACCCGAAACGGTCGAGCAGCTGTGGGCGCAGTTCACCCTCTTCGGGATTCATCGTGCCGATCAGCACGAAACGCGCGTCGTGGGAATGCGATACGCCGTCGCGTTCGATGTGCACCCGGCCCATCGCGGCCGCGTCGAGCAACACATCGACCAGATGGTCGTGCAGCAGGTTGACCTCGTCGACGTACAACACGCCACCGTGGGCACGGGCAAGCAGGCCCGGTGAGAAGGCGTGCTCGCCGTCGCGCAGCACCTTCTGCAGGTCCAGTGAACCGACCACCCGGTCCTCGGTCGCGCCGATCGGCAACTCGACCAGTCGCGCATCGTCGTCGACCTGGGACAAGACCGCCGCGAGCGCGCGCACCGCAGTCGATTTCGCGGTGCCCTTCTCGCCGCGGATCAGCACACCGCCGATATCGGGGCGCACCGCACAGAGCACCAATGCCAGGCGCAGCCGGTCGTGGCCCACCAGCGCGCTGAAGGGATAGTGCACGGGGGCAACAGATCGCGTCACAGCGCCACTGCTCCCGGCCGGATCATCGGCACGTGCGGGATACCGTCTTCCACATATTCGTCGCCGTCGCGCACGAACCCGTGCGCGCTGTACATGTCCTGCAGATAGGCCTGGGCATCGATGCGGCACGGATAGTTGCCCACCTCGGCGATGGCGGCCTGCATCAGCCGTGAGGTGTGCCCGTGCCCGCGGTCGGCGCGTTTGGTGCACACCCGGCCGATCCGGAACACCTTCTCCCCGCCGGGATGTTCCTCCATCAGGCGCAGCGTCGAGATCACCTGACCGTCAACGCCTTCCAGCCAGAAATGGCGCGTCTCGGCGAGCAGATCGCGGCCGTCGAGTTCCGGGTACGGACAGGCCTGCTCGACGACGAAGACCTCGACGCGCAGCTTCAGCAGCTCATAGAGCGTCGCCGCATCCAGATCCTTGGCCCAGCTTCGGCGCAGCGCGACCGTCATACGGGCGCGGGCGCATCCAGCTTGAGGACCTTGGTGCCGTAATCCCACACCTCTTGGAACAGCGCGGGCTCCCCCGACAGCTTGATGCCGAGCGAGGGGACCATCTCCTTGAGCTTGGGCAGCCAGCCCTTGTACTGATCGGCGAAGCAACGTTCCATCACCTCCAGCATGGCGGGCACGGCCGTCGAGGCGCCCGGGGAGGCGCCCAGCAGACCGGCGATGCTGCCGTCACCGGCGGTGAGCACGGTGGTGCCGAACTCGAGAACACCACCGGCACCCTTGCGGCGGATCACCTGGACCCGCTGACCGGCGATGGCGAGGTCCCAGTCGGAATCCTGTGCGCTGGGCGCGAATACCCGCAGATCGTTCACACGGTCGGCCTCACTGAGGGCAAGCTGGCCGAGCAGATACTTCACCAGGCTCATCTCGGTGAGCCCGACGCCGAGCATGGAACCGATGTTGTTCGGCTTGACCGAGAGCGGCAGGTCGGTGAACTTTCCCTGCTTGAGGAACTTCGGCGTCCAGCCCGCGAAAGGACCGAACAGCAGGTAGGACCGGCCGTTGATGACGCGGGTGTCCAAGTGCGGCACCGACATCGGCGGAGCACCCAGCGGCGGTGCGCCGTACACCTTCGCCTGGTGGGCTGCCGCGAGCTCGGGATTGTCGGTACGCAACCACTGCCCGCCGACCGGGAAACCACCGAAGCCCTTGGCCTCCGGGATACCGGCCTTCTGCAGCAACGGCAGCGCGCCGCCACCGGCGCCCACGAACACGAACTTGGCGTTGATCTTGCTCTTGGCGCCGGTGCGCCGGTTGACGACCTTCACCGTCCAGCTGCCGTCGGATTCCTTGTGCAGATCGCGCACGTCGTGGCCGAACAGGGTGGTCATGCCGTTGTTGGCGGTGTAGCCGATCAGCTGACGCGACAACGAGCCGAAGTCCACATCGGTGCCGGCCTGTGTCCAGTTCAGCGCGACGGGATCGGTGTAGTCGCGTTTGGCCGCCATCAACGGAAGCCGGCGGGCGAACTCGTCCTTGTCGTCGATGTACTCCATCGAGGCGAAGAGCGGGTTGGTCACCAGCGCCGCGTGCCGGGCCTTCAGGTACTGCGCGTTCGCCGCACCGTGCACGAAGCTCACGTGCGGGATCGGGTTGAGGAAGCTGCGCACATCGGGCAGCACACCGTTCTCCACCGCGTAGGCCCAGAACTGGCGCGACACCTGGAACTGCTCGTTGACCGTGATGGCCTTGGCGGTGTCGATGGAGCCGTCGGACTTCTGCGGCGTGTAGTTCAGCTCACAGAGCGCGGAGTGACCGGTACCGGCGTTGTTCCACGGATCGCTGCTCTCGGCGGCGGCACCGTCGAGGCGTTCGATCATGGTGATCGACCAGTCGGGTTCCAGGAGGCGCAGCAGCGCACCGAGCGTGGCGCTCATGATTCCAGCGCCGACGAGCACGACGTCTGTCTTGGCTACTTTCGGGTCAGACACGCAATAAGGTTATCCCGCCGGTGACAAGAGAAGCGGTCGGGCCGTGCAGGTCACTAGAGTGGCTGAGGTGACCGGCTGGGAGCCTGACGTATTACCTGGCTATTGGCAGCGGCCGCTGGCCCTGGGCGCCGATCCCGATGGGGAGGGCGACCTCGTGGCCACCCTCATCCGTCGTGGTGAACCGCCGGGTCGGGGCGAGCGAAGCGACGGGGAGAATCACCGGGAGCGCGCCGTGCTGGCGGTGCACGGCTACACCGACTATTTCTTCCACACCGAGCTGGCCGATCACTTCGCCGGCCGGGGATTCGCCTTCTATGCCCTCGATCTGCCCAAGTGCGGCCGGTCCCGCCGGGACGGCCAGACCCCGCACTTCACCTCCAATCTGGCGCACTATGACGGCGCGCTGGAAGCCGCGCTGGACGCCATCGGCGCCGCCGACGTGCTGATGTACGGGCATTCGGCGGGCGGGCTGATCGTGTCGCTGTGGCTGGACCGGCTGCGCAGCCGCCAGGTGAGCACCCCGATCAGCGGGCTGGTGCTCAACAGCCCGTTCCTCGACCTGCACGGACCGGCGATCCTGCGTACCCCGCCGACCTCGGCCGCGCTGATCGCGCTGGCTCGGCTGCGCAAGATGCAGGTGGTCCGCAAACCGACGGCGGGCGGATACGGGACCAGCCTGCACCGCGACTACTCCGGGGAGTTCGAATACAACCTGGAGTGGAAGCCGGTCGGCGGATTCCCGGTGACGTTCGGCTGGATCAACGCGATCCGGCGCGCCCAGTTGCGACTGCACCGCGGCCTGGACGTCGGCGTGCCCAGCCTGATCCTGCGCTCGGATCACAGCGTCACCGAATCCCCCGAACCGGAACTCATCCAGCGCGGCGACGCCGTGCTCGACGTCGCCCAGATCGCCCGGTGGGCGGGCTGTGTCGGCAACCGGCTTACGGTGGTACCGATCACCGACGCCAAACACGATGTCTTCCTGTCGCTCGCCGAGCCGCGGTCGGCCGCCTATTACGAGCTGGACAGGTGGCTGGACTGGTATCTCAGGACCGGGGCACCATCGACCACACCACATTCCGGATAAGGACGGCCCGCGTGGAGCACTACGACCTGACCATCATCGGGACCGGCTCGGGGAACAGCATCCCCAACGCCGAGTTCGACGCCCGCTACGGCGATATGCGCGTGGCGATCTGCGAACAGGGCACCTTCGGCGGCACCTGCCTGAACGTCGGCTGCATCCCCACCAAGATGTTCGTCTACGCCGCGGAGGTCGCGCAGACCATCCGGGAGAGTTCCCGCTTCGGCATCGACTCCCACATCGACAAGGTGCGCTGGCCCGACATCGTGTCGCGGGTCTTCGGCCGTATCGACCCGATCGCGGCCGGCGGCGAAGCCTACAAGCGCAGCATGACCAACATCGACGTGTACGGCAGCCACACCCGGTTCACCGGCGCCGCCGACGGACGCTACACACTGCGCGCCGAGGACGGTGCGGAGTTCAGCTCGGATCAGGTGGTGATCGCCGCCGGGGCCCGCGCCGTCGTGCCGCCGGCCATCACCGAATGCGGTGTGCAGTACTACACCAGCGACAACATCATGCGGATCGCGGCGCTGCCCGAGCACCTGGTGATCGTCGGCGGCGGTTTCGTGGCCGCGGAATTCGCGCACGTGTTCTCCGCGCTCGGAGTGCGCATCACCGTCGTGGTGCGCGGACCCGGAATGCTGACCCACTGCGATGAGACGGTCTGCCACCGGTTCACCGATCTGGCGGCGGCCAAGTGGGATCTGCGCACGCACACCAACGTGGTCGGGTCGCGCCCGCAGGGCGGTGACGGTGTCGTATTGGAACTCGACGACGGTTCCGAGCTGGTCGCGGACATGTTGCTGGTGGCCACCGGCCGCAAGCCCAACGGCGATCAGCTGGACGCCGATCTGGCCGGGGTCCAGCTCGACGGCAGCATGGTCGTGGTCGACGAGTACCAGCGCACCTCCGCGCGCGGGGTGTGGGCGCTGGGCGACGTGTCCTCGGCGTATCAGCTCAAGCATGTGGCCAATCACGAGATGCGGGTGGTCCGGCACAACCTGCTGCGCGACTGGGACGACACCGCGGCCATGGTGGCCAGCGATCACCGTTTCGTACCGTCGGCGGTGTTCACCGACCCCCAGATGGCCACCGTCGGGCTGACCGAGGCCGAGGCCCGCGAGGCCGGCCACGACATCGTGGTCAAGGTGCAGGACTACAGCGACACCGCCTACGGGTGGGCCATGGAGGACCACACCGGCGTCGCGAAACTCATCGGCGACCGCGCCACCGGCAAGCTGCTGGGCGCCCACATCATGGGCCATCAGGCGTCCTCCATCATCCAGCCGCTGATCCAGGCGATCAGCTTCGGCCAGACCGCCAAAGAGGTTGCCACCGGCCAGTATTGGATCCACCCCGCGCTGCCCGAGGTGATCGAGAACGCACTGCTGGGTCTGCTGGACTGAGTTCAGCGCCTGGTCGCCGTCACCAGCAGGTACTCCGCCTCCCAGCCGTCATCCCGCCGGGATGACGCCAGGAATTCGAGGAAGGCGTCGTCCAGCGCGGCAAGCCGGTCGGGCCGGTCGGCGTTGGCTGCGTAGACCGCGATGGTGGGTCCGTAGTTGCGCTTCCAGTACTCGCGGAACTCCAGCGGTTCGCTGCAGTGATCGAGGCGCACCGTCCGGCGCTGCATGTCGGCGCCGGTGACCCGGTCACCGAACAATTCGCTCACGTGGGTTTCGTCCCCCCACAACGGTGCCGGACTCGCACCGGGAGGTGGCGGCGGCGCGAAGGGCTTCATGGTGGCGAACAGCTGCCCGACGAAACCCGTCGGCGTCCAGTTGATCAGCCCGATGGTGCCGCCCGGACGGCATACCCGCACGAGTTCGTCGGCACTGGCCTGGTGCCGGGGCGCGAACATGACGCCCACGCAGGACATCACGATGTCGAAGGCGTTGTCCGCGAACGGCATCGCCTCCGCGTCGGCCTCCACCCAGTCCAGCTCGACGCCCTGTTGCGCGGCGCGGGTGCGGCCCGCGGCGAACAGTTCGGGGGTGAGGTCGGCGGCCGTGACCGATGCCCCGGCGCACGCGGCCGGGATGGCGGCATTACCCGCGCCGGCGGCGACGTCGAGGACCCGGTCACCGGCGCCGACCCGGCAGGCCTCGACCAGTTCGGAGCCGAGTTCGGGGATGAGTTCGGTGGCCACCGCGACGTAGTCGCCGGAGGCCCACAGGGCGCGGTGTCTGAGCTTGAGTGCGCGGTCGGCGTCGGCGGAATCCGTCTCGGTGGCGTTCATCAATCCATGCTGATCCGAACCTGGCCGGAAATGTCCGGAAATCGCGGATCAGTTGTGACCCGCACCGATCCAATGCAGCAGGTCATGCACGATGTCGTCGGCGAGCCGGTAGCTGACCGAACGGCCCGCTCGGCTGCTGGTCACCCAGCCCTGCCCGCGCAGCACCCGAAGTGCCTGCGACACCGCGTTTTCGGATCGCCCCAGCGCGGCGGCCAGGTCGCTGACACAGATGCCCGGAACCCGGTGCAGGCTGAGCAGGATCTCGAGGCGATGCGGGTCCGAGAGCAGGTCGAACCGGCGCGCCCATTCGGAGGTGTCGACGTCGGCAAGCGCCGATGACGCCTTCTGCACCACCGACGCGTCCTCCATGGAAGGCAATCTAGTCCAGGAAGCCGTGCAGCAGCGCGGCCGAGCCGGCCAGGTGCGCGCACATGGCGTCGGCCGCCGCGGCGGCGTCTGCGGCCAGGATGGCGCCGACGATCGCCTCGTGCTGCTCGTCGGAGTGCGCGATGTTGCGCGGCAACAGCGGGATCTGGTCCAGCAGGGCGTTGACCCGCATCCGGTTCTCGGCCACCAGCGGCACCAGCGACACCGAACCCGCCGCCTCCGCGATCGCCAGGTGCAGCCGGGAGTCCAGCCGGCGGTAGTCCTCGGGGGCGGCCCCGCGCACATCGTCGAGCCGGGCGCACAGCTCACCGCGCTCGGCCTCGGTCAGCGTGCGGCCGGCCGCCGACCGCGCGGCGCCCACCTCCAGGATCTCGCGCAGTCGCAGCGCATCGTCGATGTCGGCCCGGGTGACGTCCTCGGTGCCGGGTGCCAGCCTGGGTATCTCGTCGGCCAGGAACGTGCCGCCGTACCGTCCGCGCCGCGACACCAGATAGCCGGCCTCGGCCAGTGATTTGATGGCCTCCCGCACGGTGTCCCGGCTGACGCCGAGCCGCGCGGCCAGCTCGCGTTCCGGTGGCAGCGACTCGCCGGGCGCCAGCACCCCGAGCCGGATGGTCTGCAGCAGCCGCGCCACGGTGTCCTCGAAGGCATTGCCCAGCCGTACCGGTCGCAGCAGGCTCTCCGAGGTGGTCTGCGGATCCGGCGGGGAGGTCATGGTGTCCGCTATCTCACAGCGGCGTGACGTAGGCCGAGCTGATACCACCGTCGACCAGGAAGCTGGACCCGGTGATGAAGGACGCGTCGTCGCTGGCCAGGAACGCCACCGCGGCCGCCAGTTCCTCGGGCTCGGCGAACCGGCCGACGGGGACGTGCACCAGCCGGCGCGCGGCGCGCTCGGGATCCTTGGCGAACAGTTCCTTGAGCAGTGGAGTGTTCACCGGGCCCGGGCACAGCGCGTTGACCCGGATGCCCTGGCGGGCGTACTGCACGCCGAGCTCGCGCGACATCGCGAGCACCCCACCCTTGGAGGCGGTGTAGGAGATCTGCGAGGTGGCCGAGCCGAGCACCGCCACGAACGATGCGGTGTTGATGATCGACCCCTTCTGGGCGGGCACCATGTGCCGCAGCGCCGCCTTCGAGCACAGGAACACCGATTTGAGGTTCACGTCCTGTACCCGCTGCCACGCGTCGAGGCTGGTGTTCTCGATCAGATCGTCGTCGGGCGGGCTGATTCCGGCGTTGTTGAAGGCGATGTCCACCCCGCCGTGCACGTCGAAGGCGGTGTCGAACAGGTTGTCCACCGCAGCTGGGTCGGAGACATCGACCTGGACGAACTGGACATTGAGATCGTTGGCGACGGTCTTGCCCGCGGCCGGATCGACATCGCCGATGACGACGATCGCACCTTCGGCCTGCATGCGCTTGGCGGCCGCCAGCCCGATACCGCTGGCGCCGCCGGTGATGACGGCGACCTTGTCCTTGAGTCGCTGGGTCAGATCTACGTTTTCCATTAGATGTTCTCCGTTATCGCAATGAAGACGTTCTTGGTTTCTGTGAAGTGCAGTGGCGCATCGGGGCCCAGCTCGCGGCCGAGGCCGGACTGTTTGAAGCCACCGAACGGGGTGCTGTAGCGCACCGAGGAGTGCGAGTTGACGCTGAGGTTCCCGGCCTCCACGGCACGCGAGACCCGCAGCGCCCGTGACACGTTCTCGGTCCAGATCGAGCCGGACAGCCCGTAGCTGGTGTCGTTGGCCAGCGCGATGGCGTCGGCCTCGTCCTCGAACGGCAGCACGGTGACCACCGGCCCGAAGATCTCCTCGGTGACGGTGCGGTCGGTGCGCTGCGGCGTCAACACCGTTGGCGGGAACCAGAAGCCGGGACCTGACGGTGCCGATCCGCGAAAGGCCACCGGGGCATCGTCGGGGACGTAGCCGCGCACCGATTCCCAGTGTGTGCGCGACACCAATGGTCCCATCTCGGTGTCGCGGGAGGTCGGGTCGCCGACCTTCACACTCGCGACGGCGGGTTCCAGCAGTTCCATGAACCGGTCGTAGACGTTGCGCTGCACCAAAATTCGGCTGCGCGCGCAGCAGTCCTGGCCGGCATTGTCGAAGACGCCGTAGGGCGCGGTGGCAGCCGCGCGCTCCAGGTCGCAGTCGTCGAACACGATATTGGCGCTCTTGCCCCCGAGTTCCAGGGTGACGCGTTTGACCTGCGCGGCCGCACCGGCCATCACCCGGGTGCCGACGGCGGTCGATCCGGTGAACACGATCTTGCGCACATCGGGGTGGCTGACGAAGCGTTCGCCGACCACCCCTCCGGCGCCCGGCAGCACCTGGAACAGGTCGGGGTCCAGCCCGGCCGCCACCGCCAGCTCGGCCAGGCGCAGGCTGGTCAGCGGCGTCCATTCGGCCGGTTTGAGCACCACGGCGTTACCGGCGGCCAGCGCCGGGGCGAAACCCCACGACGCGATGGTCATCGGGAAGTTCCACGGGGTGATGATCCCGACGACCCCGAGCGGCTCGTTGAAGGTGATGTCGATACCGCCGGCCACCGGGATCTGCTGTCCCAGCAGGCGTTCCGGGGCGGCCGAGTAGTAGGTCAGCACGTCGCGGACATGCCCGGCCTCCCATTCGGCCTGCCCGACCGGGTGCCCGGAGTTGGCGACCTCCAGGGCGGCGAGCTCACCGATATGCGCGTCGACGACCGCAGCGAAGGCCCGCAGCGCGCCGGCCCGTTCGGCGGGCGCCAGCCGGGCCCACCGCCGCTGCGCGGCGACCGCGCGGGCCACCGCATCGTCCACCGCCTCGATGTCGAGCAGTTCGACATCGCGCAGTACGTCCTCGGTGGCCGGGTTGATGACCGTCGAGGTGCTCATCGGGACACCCTTTCTGTTGTGTATTCGCGTGCCGCGTCGGCCACCGCCGTGAACAGCCGCACATCGTCGAGGCGCTCCTCGGGATGCCACTGCACGGCGAGCACGAAGCTGTCGCCTTCGAGTTCAACCGCCTCGATGACACCGTCGGCGGTGTCGCGGGCGCTGACGATCAGCCCGGCACCGAGCGCGTCGATGGCCTGATGGTGATAGCACTGCGCATCGGAGGTCTCACCGATGAGGGCCGCCAGCCGGGTCCCGGCCACGGTGCGTACCGAGGAGGTGCTGAACACCGCGTTGCCCTGCTGGTGGCGGCTGTGCCCGAGCACATCGGGCAGGTGCTGGTGCAGGGTGCCGCCGAGCGCGACGTTGAGCACCTGGGCGCCGCGGCAGATTCCGAGCACCGGCATACCGCGCCGCAACGCCGCGTTGAGCAGTGCGAACTCCCAGGAGTCCCGCTCGCCCATCGGCTCATCGGTGGTCGGGTGCCGTTGACTGCCATAGCTTTCCGGGTTGACGTCGCGGCCGCCGGTGATGATCACGCCGTCGATGCCGTCGAGGACGCGGTCGGCCACCTCGGTGCCGCCGGGTTGCGGCGGCAGCAGCAGCGCGGTGGCGCCGCCGCGGTTCACCCCGTCGATGTAGATGGCCGGCAGGAAGCTGGCGTCGACATCCCAGACGCCGGTCTGGGCGCGCTGCAGGTAGGTGGTCAGGCCCAGGACAGGTCTCGGGACCGCTCTGGCTTCAGAGTCGCTCAAAGCCGCGCACCCTCTCCCAGTCGGTCACCGCGGCATTGAACGCGGCGAGCTCGATGTGCGCATTGTTCAGATAGTGGGCGACCACCTCGTCACCGAACGCGGCCTTGGCGATCTCGGAGTGCTCGAACAGCGCCGCCGACTCGGCCAGGGTGCTCGGCAGCCGTTGCGCGCCACCGGTGTAGGCGTTGCCGGTGCAGGCTTCCTCCAGTTCCAGGCCCTCATCGATACCGTGCAGACCGCCGGCGATCAGCGCCGCGACGGCCAGGTACTGGTTGACGTCACCGCCGGGTGCCCGGCACTCCACCCGCATCCCGGGGCCGTGACCGACCACCCGCAGCGCGCAGGTGCGGTTGTCCATCCCCCAGGCGATCGCGGTCGGGGCAAAGCTGCCGTCGGCGAAACGCTTGTAGGAGTTGATGTTCGGTGCGTAGAAGAAGGTGAGCTCGCGCAGGGTGGCGATCTGGCCTGCCACGAAGCTGCGGAACATCGCCGACATGCCGTCCGGATCATCCTCGTCGGCGAAGACCGCCGCCCCGTCGGTGGCTTGCAGCGAGATGTGGATGTGGCAGCTGTTGCCTTCGCGCTCATCGAACTTGGCCATGAAGGTCAGCGATTTGCCGTGCTGATCGGCGATCTCCTTGGCGCCGTTCTTGTAGATGGTGTGGTTGTCGCAGGTGACCAGGGCCTCGTCATAGCGGAACGCGATTTCCTGCTGACCCAGGTTGCACTCGCCCTTCACGCCCTCGCAGTACATGCCCGCGCCATCCATCCCGAGGCGGATGTCGCGCAGCAGCGGCTCCATCCGGGTGGACGCCAGCATCGCGTAGTCGATGTTGTAATCGGTGGCCGGTGTCAGGTTGCGGTAGCCGGATTTCCAGGCCTCGCGGTAGGTGTCGTCGAAGACCATGAACTCCAGCTCGGTACCGACGAACGCGCTCAGGCCGCGCTCGGCCAGCCGGTCGAGCTGGGTGCGCAGGATGGTGCGCGGGGAAACCGCGACGGGCCGGCCGTCGGTGAAGGACAGGTCGGCCATCACCAGCGCCGTGCCCGGCTGCCACGGCAGCAGGCGCAGGGTGGCGAAATCCGGGGTCATGGCCATGTCGCCGTAGCCGGTCTCCCAGCTCGACATCGCATAGCCGTCGACGGTGTTCATGTCGACATCGACGGCCAGCAGGTAGTTGCAACACTCGGCGCCGTGCGCGGCGACCTCTTCGACGAACAGCCGCGCCGACACCCGTTTACCGATGAGACGGCCCTGCATGTCGGGGAACGCGACGATGACGGTGTCGATCTCGCGGGCGGCGACGAGCTGTTCCAGATCGGCCTGCGACAGCATTCCGGTGTCAACCATGGGGCGCACTCCCTCGTCGGCTACGGCGCGGGATCGGCGGTGACCCGGCGCCACCTCTAAAGGTAGGCCATCAGACCAATGGAATGCGAGAGGGCCCCGCCGTCACCAGGTGCTGGTGCGCATCACGATCTCGGCGGCCAGCTGCGCGGTGGATTCGCCGGCGTTGCGCCGCCCCAGCAGCTCGACCAGACGGAAGTCGCCGTAGACGAAGCGCTGGCTGGCGCGCGCCACTTTCGCCGCCGCGGCGGTGCTCACCAACGCGGTGGTGGCCACCTCCACCGGCGGGCAGTTCTCGTCGCGGATGGCGCCGGCCTCATCGGGGGCGCGCGGATGTCCGCGGTCGATCACCACCAGCCCGGTGAACCGGTCCAGCCGGGTGGCCGCGAGCTCCCAGGCCAGTTCGGCCCCGACCCGGTCGCCGACCAGGGTGCCCCAGCGCACCTGCAGCGCGTCCAGGATGGCGATAACTGAAACCGCGGTCAGGCGGGGCGACGGGGCGATGACGACGGTGCGCAGCGATGCGGTGTGCAGCCGCTCACACACCGCGCTGTAGGCCGCCGGCGCATGCTGGACGGACCCCAGCAGCACCACCACTCCGGCGTTCTCCGGACCTGCGACCTCGACCGGGAATGCGAAACCGTCGACGGTCACGGTCGACCCAGCGGTCTCGGGGGGCATGTCGGTCACGCTAGGACATCCGCGGGCTCGGCGCAGGCGTTTTCCCGGTCTTGCACGTCGGCCATCAGGGTGTCCGCAGACGTTGCGCTTGTTTGCCGGTGACATCCAGAAAGGTCTGCGGCAGCGTGGCTTTGACGGGGATCGACGGGTTGGCCGTCGGGAACGCGACGGCGAAAACGGCCATCGAATCGACGTTCTCGAAGGAGAACCAGACACTGCTCTGCGCACCGGCGAGATCCATCGTCTGCTGATAGACCAGCGCGTCGGGGCGCTCGGTGTCCAGTCGTTCGGTGGTCATCGGGATGGGTGCGGCGTTGCGGTCGAAGTAGGTCGCGAAGCTCGCGCACCGCTGCGCGGTGGCGTCCAGCCCCTCCATGTCCAGCGGCCAGCTCAGCACCGTCACCAGCGTCCGGGCCCCGTCGTAGCTGACGGTGTACTTGGCCGCGCTGCCGGCGCCGCGCTCGGCGGACGCGGTGATCACCTTGGTGAAGCCCTCGCTGCACCCGGGCGGATCGGACAGCATCGCCGGCGGCGCCCCGGTGCCGTCGGGTTCGCCGGGGTTCTCGATGATGCGGTCGAACTGCACGCCCGCCGGGAAGTCGGCCGAGCTCAGCAGCACGCGTTCCAGTCGCTCCCCCGGCCAGGTCGGGCTGCCCTGTACGGCGCTGGTGCAACCGGTGAGCGCGGTGGCCATCACCGCGAGCAGTGCCGGCAGCCACCGAACCATGGGCGTCATGGGCCCAGGCTACCCAGCGCCGAGGCGATGACCGGTCGCCGCGGAGCACCGCCGAGCAGACCCAGCAGCGCATCGAGATCGACGTGGGTGGTCAGCGCATCGGCCATCAGGTCCAGCTGGGCATCGCGGCGGGCGACCACGCTGACGTCGCCGGCCACCTCGAAGCCGGACCGGCCCGCCGCCGCGGCGGCCTCGGTCAGCCAGGCGCGCCGGACCTCGTCGTTGTCGAGCAGGCCGTGCCAGTGCGTGCCGTAGACCGCACCGCGGCGGATCCCGACGCCCAGCCAGTCGTCGTCGCCGCTGCGACGGACCTGACCGTGGTGGATCTCGTAGCCGTGCAACGGAGTTTCCCAGTGCCGCAACGTCTTCTCCGGCTCGAACACGATGTCGGCGTCGAGCAGGCCGAGCCCGTCGACGGCACCGGCGCCGGATTCGACTGGGTCGTCGATGGACCGGCACAGCATCTGGAAGCCGCCGCACACACCGAGCACCGGCCGGCCCGCCGCCGCGTGCGCGTGCACCGCCGCGGCCAGGCCGCGCTCGCGCAGCCATGCCAGGTCGGAGACGGTCGCCTTGCTGCCGGGCAGCACCACCACATCGGCCTCGGCGACCTCGGCGGGGTCGGCGACCCAGCGCACCGCCACCCCCGGCTCACAGGCCAGCGCCTCGACGTCGGTGGAGTTCGAGATGCGCGGCAGGCGCACCGCGGCCACCGTCAGCCACTCCGCGCCGCGGGGCGGGATCGGCTGCCCGAGGCTCTGCCCGGCCTGCACCGACAGCGAATCCTCGGTGTCCAGCCACAGCCCGTCCAGGTACGGGATGACGCCGTAGGTGGGCCGCCCGGTCAGGTCGCGCAGTTGGTGCAGCCCAGGTTCCAGTAGCGCCGGGTCACCGCGGAACTTGTTCACCAGGAATCCGCTGATGAGCTTCTGATCCTCGGGTTCGAGCACCGCGACGGTCCCGAACAGGTGGGCCAGCAGGCCACCGCGGTCGATGTCGCCGACCACCACCACCGGCAGATCGCCGGCGCGGGCAAGTCCCATGTTCGCCAGATCGGTGGCCCGCAGGTTGATCTCCGCCGGCGACCCGGCGCCCTCGCAGATGACCACGTCGAATTCTGTTCGCAGTGCTGCCAATTCGCCGTTGACGATATCGGCGAGTTGACGCCGTTTGGTCAGGTAGTCGCCGGCGGCCATGGTGCCCGCGACCTGACCGCGCACCACCAGTTGCGATGTCCGGTCGCTGCCCGGTTTGAGCAGCACCGGGTTGAACCGCACGCTGGGCGCCAGCCCGGCCGCACGCGCCTGCATGGCCTGGGCGCGGCCGATCTCACCGCCCTCGACGGTGACGGCGGAGTTGTTGCTCATGTTCTGCGCCTTGAACGGCGCGACCCGAATTCCCCTGCGCGCCAGCAGTCTGCACAGCCCGGCGACCACCATCGACTTGCCGGCGTCGGAGGTGGTGCCGGCGATCAGCAGTGCGCTCACACGAGCGTCAGGATCTCGGCACCGTCCTCGGTGACCACCAGCGTGTGCTCGAACTGGGCGGTCCACTTGCGATCGCGGGTGGCCACCGTCCAGCCGTCATCCCAGATCTCGTAGTCCAGGGCGCCGAGGTTGATCATCGGTTCGATGGTGAAGGTCATGCCCGGTTCGATGACGGTCTCCACCGCGGGCTGGTCGTAGTGCAGCACGACCAGGCCGTTGTGGAAGGTCTCGCCGATGCCGTGACCGGTGAAATCGCGTACCACGTTGTAGCCGAACCGGTTCGCGTAGGCCTCGATGACCCGGCCGACGATGGACAGTGCCCGGCCGGGTTTGACCGCCTTGATGGCACGCATGGTCGCCTCGTGGGTGCGTTCGACCAGCAGGCGGTGCTCCTCGGAGACATCGCCTGCCAGGAAGGTGGCGTTGGTGTCGCCGTGCACCCCGTCGCGGTAGGCGGTAACGTCGATGTTGACGATGTCACCGTCCTCGATGACGGTGGAATCCGGGATGCCGTGGCAGATGACCTCGTTCAGCGAGGTGCAGCAGGACTTGGGAAATCCCTTGTAGCCCAGGGTGGACGGGTACGCGCCGTGATCGAGCATGTACTCGTGCGCGACGCGGTCCAGGTGGTCGGTGGTCACCCCGGGCGCGACCGCCTTGCCGGCCTCGGCGAGGGCGCCGGCCGCGATCCGTCCGGCCACCCGCATCTTCTCGATGACCTCCGGCGTCTGCACCCACGGTTCGTGGCCTTCGACCGCCGTCGGCTTCCATGCGTACTCGGGACGCGGGATGGACTTGGGCACCGGCAGTGTCGGGGAGAGCTCACCGGACCGAAGGGGCGCGCGCACAGGCATGGGGACAGCCTAATCGTCGGCTCACGGGCGGTGCCTGCAGCGCGGGGCACCGACCCGCGGAGAGCACCATTCTCCGGATGCGGTAATGGTGTTACCGTACGGCGGTGAGCCAAACGCACATCCTGGACCGGCTGGGCTACCGGGAGATCGAATCGACCGATGACCGGCTGGTGCTGGAGATGGAGAACCGGCCCGATCTCGCCAATGTCCGTGGCGCACTGCAGGGCGGGCTGGTCGCGACGCTCATCGATATCGCGGCGGGCATCCTGGCCGGCAACGCCACCGGCGTCGGCCACGACGTGACGACCGCCGATCTCAACATCCACTTCCTGGCCCCGATCATGGGCACCGCCCGCGCCGAGGCCAAGATCGTGCGGGCCGGAAAACGGCTCATCGTGACCTCGGTCGATGTCACCGATGTCACCCGCGACCGGCTCGCCGCGCGCGCGACGCTGACCTTCGCGGTGCTCGAACCGCGTTAGGACCGGCGAAAACCGGGCTTCCAGTTCCGGCGTGGCCCGCGGATATCCACCGAACCGCACACCACCTTGCCGGTGAGCACGATGTGCGGGGAGCCCTCGGCCGGCGCGTCGCGGCGGTGGTCATTGGCACTGCCCACCACCACCTCGACATCGTCGATGGAGGCGCTCGCGCCGTCGGGCAGACGCAGGTCCAGCCCACCGAACCGCAGATCGAGTTCGACCACGATCATCGGGCCCGCAAAACGCGCCCGGGTCAGGTCCAGATCCACCGAACCCATCCGGCGGTGCAGCGCCAGCCGGGTCGGAACCACCCATTCCCCATGACGTTTCAGCGAACCCAGCACACCGCGCAGTTCCACCCGGTCGGCGGCCGAGGTGATGATGGCGCCGGGTCCGGGCAGGTCGCCGACGAGTGCTTCCAGATCGGTGTGCAGCCGGGCCTGTGACACCAGCGCCGAGCGTTCCTCGAATTCACCGATGTCGATCAGCCCGAGCGCCACCGCATTGTGCAGCCGGCGCAGGGTGCCGTTGCGGTCGGCGTCGGACACCCGCAGTGTCGTGAGGTCGTCGTTGTTCATCCCACAGACAGATTAGGCCAGATAATCCGGCGGCAATCCGTTGAGCATGTCGCGGCACATCCGCACCGCGTACTCCGAACTGCCGCCGCCGACGATCAGGGCCGCGAAGGCCATGTCGCCGCGGTACCCGGTGAACCAGGCGTGCGAGCCGCCGTTGAATTCAGCCTCACCGGTCTTGCCGCGGACATCGCCGAGGCCGTTGAGATCCTTGGCGGTGCCGTTGGTCACCACCAGCCGCATCATCGGGCGCAGGCCGTCCATGATCTCCGGGCTGACCGGCTCACCGGTCTCCCCCTTGACCTCGGTCTCGCGTCCCTCGATCAGATGTGGCACCGGCGTCCTGCCGGCCGCGACGGTCGCCGCGACCATGGCCATGCCGAACGGGCTGGCCAGCACCTTGCCCTGCCCGAAGCCGTCCTCGGTGCGCTCGGCCAGATCCACCGTCGGGGGCACCGACCCGGTCACCGTGGGCACCCCGTCGACGACGAAGTCCGGACCCAGCCCGTACCGGGCGGCCGCGGTGGTCAGTCCGCGCGGCGGCATGGTGCTGGCGAGTTCGGCGAAGGTGGTGTTGCAGGAGTTCGCGAAGGCCCGCGACAGCGGGACCGTACCGAGATCGAAGGCGTTGTAGTTGGTGACGGTGCGGTGGCCGATGTCGAGGGTGCCCGGGCAGCCCAGCAGGGTGTTCGGGGTGGCCATATCGCGTTCCAGCGCCGCGGCGGCGGTGACGATCTTGAACGTCGAGCCCGGTGGGTACAGGCCCATGGTGGCGGTCGGCCCGTCGACGTCGGCGGCGGAGTTCTGCGCGACGGCCAGGATCTCACCGGTCGACGGTTTGATCGCGACGATCATCGCCTTCTTGCCGACCATGTCCACCGCATCCTGGGCGGCGTTCTGCACGGCACGGTCCAGGCTGATGGTCACCGAGGGCGCCGGGGTGCCGGACTGCTCGTTGAGCACCGCGACGTCGACGCCGTTCTGGTTGACGCTGACCACCCGCCAGCCGGGCTCCCCGACCAGGTCCTCGGTGACCGCCTTCTTGACCTCCTGCACGATGGCGGGCGCGAAAGTGTCGTCGGTGGCCAGCATTTCGGGTTGCGGGGTGATCACCACACCGGGCCGGTTGCCGAGGGCCGGGAACACCCGGTCGTAGTCGGACTTGCGCAGGGTGATCAGGCTCAGCGGGGTGGTGCGCGAGCTGGCCTCCTCGGCGAGGCGCTGGGCGTCCATGGCGGGGTCGAACGGGCGCAGCGCATCGGCCACCGCGCGGGCGGTCGGCATCAGGTCGGCGCCGGCGGCGCGGGCGTCCAGCGCGTAGTGGTAGAGGTAGCCGGGCACCAGCACATCGCTGCCGCCGCGCTCGTTGACCGAGGCCCGTCCCGGCGGATCGGCGCGCAGCGCCAGCGTCTGGTTGGCGCCCAGGCCGGGGTGCAGCGCGGTGGTGTTCCAGCGCACCTGCCACAGGCCCTCGTTGCGCACCATGTTCAGCTCGCCGTCGTAGGTCCAGGTTCGGTCCTTGGGCAGGTGCCAGGTGTAGCGGAACTTCACGGTGCCGGTGTCGACGGCGTACTTGGAGCCGGTGATCTGGGTGTCCAGCCGCCGGGCCTGCAGCCCGGACCAGGCCTCGTTGAGGGCGGACTGCGCCTCGGCAGGCTTGTCGGACAGGTGGGCGGCACCCGCGGTGTCCCCGGTGACCAGTGCCTCGAAGAACTGCGCGGCAACCGGTTCGGGCCCATCGGGTTTGGGGGTGCAGGCAGTCAGAGAAGCAACCGTCGCGACGGCGACGAGGATCGCGGCCGTACTCAGCACGCGCGATGCCCGTGATGCTGTTGAGGTTATTGATGCCAGCGATGTCATTGTGGCTGATGTTAAGAGTGTGACGGCCGCATCCGTCGGAGGCGCACCGAGACGGAACCGTTACGGCCTTGAGACTCAGTCGAGCAGGATGGTCGCGAACGTGCCGACCTCGGTGAAGCCGATCTTCGCGTAGGTGGCCCGGGCGACCTCGTTGAACCCGTTGACGTACAGGCTGGCGATCCGCCCGCTGCGCAGTACCGCTTCCGACACCGTGGCGGTGCCGGCCGCTCCGAGGCCGCGGCCCCGCCACCGCGGGTGCACCCAGACGCCCTGGATCTGGCCGACCGTCGGGGACTGCGAACCGATCTCGGCCTTGAAGACGACCTCGCCGCGCTCGAAGCGCGCCCAGGCCCGGCCCGCCGCGATCAGCCCGGCCACCCGGCGCCGGTAGCTGCGGCCGCCGTCACCGAGACGCGGGTCGATGCCCACCTCACCGATGAACATCTCGATGGCCGCGACCAGATAGGCGTCCAACTCCTCCATCCGGACCGGCCGCACGGCCGGGTCGGCCTCGCAGTGCGAAGGCCCGTTCAGCGCCATCAGTGGCTGATCGGCCCGCACATCGCGGGCGGTTCCCCAGCCCGGCTCCAGCCGCTGCCACAGCGGCAGCACCAGTTCGGCCCGGCCCACCAGCGAGGAACATCGGCGCGGCGCACTGAGCGCCTTGTCGGCGAAGGCTGACAGGTCATCGGCACTGCCGCGCAATGGAATCAGGTTCGCTCCGGCGTAGCACAGGGATTCGGCCGGGTTCCGGCGCGTCCACAGCTCGCCACCGATCGCATTGGGGTCGACACCGAAGTCGAGCACCCGGCAGGCCACCATGCACGACGCGACCGGATCGGCTTCGAGCACCCCACGCACCGCATCCAGGTCGCGAACCACCGACACCTGTCGGTCGTCAGTGACACGTGACAGCGGTGGAGCCGACATTGGAGCACTCTTTCTTGGCCAGCCGGATCAGGTGACCCCGCTCACAGGGTCGAGCTTCAGCTTACGGTGACAACCGGCGGGCCGCTGGGACTTCCCTGCGCGTCGGATTCCTCGGCGATCCGCATCGCCTCTTCGATCAGCGTCTCGACGATCATCGCCTCCGGCACCGTCTTGATCACTTCGCCCTTGACGAAGATCTGGCCCTTGCCGTTACCCGAGGCCACCCCGAGATCGGCCTCGCGCGCCTCTCCGGGTCCGTTGACCACGCAGCCCATCACCGCGACACGCAACGGGATCTCCATGCCCTCCAGGCCCGCCGACACCTCGTTGGCCAGCTTGTACACGTCCACCTGGGCCCGCCCACACGACGGGCAGGACACGATCTCCAGCCCGCGGGGACGCAGGTTCAGCGACTCCAGGATCTGGTTGCCGACCTTGATCTCCTCGATCGGCGGCGCGGACAGCGACACCCGGATGGTGTCGCCGATGCCCTTGGACAGCAGCGCACCGAAGGCCACCGCGGACTTGATGGTGCCCTGGAAGGCCGGCCCGGCCTCGGTGACGCCGAGGTGCAGCGGGTAGTCACACCGCTCCGCCAGCTGCTCGTAGGCGGCCACCATGATGACGGGGTCGTTGTGCTTGACGCTGATCTTGATGTCGCCGAAGCCGTGCTCCTCGAACAGCGAGGCCTCCCACAGCGCCGACTCGACCAGCGCCTCCGGGGTGGCCTTGCCGTACTTCTTCATCAGCCGGGGATCGAGCGAACCGGCGTTCACCCCGATACGGATCGGGATATTGGCTGCCGCAGCCGCTTTCGCGACCTCCTTGACCCGGCCGTCGAACTCCTTGATGTTGCCCGGGTTCACCCGGACCGCGGCGCAGCCCGCGTCGATGGCGGCGAAGATGTATTTGGGCTGGAAATGGATGTCGGCGATGACCGGGATGTTGGCCTTCTTCGCGATCGCCGGCAGCGCGTCGGCATCCTCCTGCCGGGGGCACGCGACGCGGACGATGTCGCAGCCCGATGCGGTCAGTTCCGCGATCTGCTGCAGCGTCGCGTTGATGTCGTGCGTCTTGGTGGTGCACATCGACTGCACCGCGATCGGGTACTCGCTGCCGACGCCGACATCCTTGACCATCAGCTGACGGGTCTTGCGGCGCGGGGCCAGCGTGGGCGGTGGCGGGGCTGGCATGCCCAGACCGATGGACGTCATATGGATCGTCTCCTACTGGCTGTGCAGAGCTACTGGAAGAGTCGGATGGGATTGACCAGGTCCGCAGTCACGGTCAACAGCATGTAGCCGACCACGAACACCAGCACGACATAGGTGGCGGGCATCAGCTTGAGATAGTTGACCGGCGCCGCGGCGACTTTGCCGCGAGCCGCTCGAATCATATTGCGGATCTTCTCGAAGACGGCGATCGCGATGTGACCGCCGTCGAACGGCAGCAGCGGGATCAGGTTGATGGCGCCGAGGACGAAGTTCAGCTGCGCGAGGAAGAACCAGAACGCCACCCACAGACCGTGGTCGACGGTGTCGCCGCCGATGATGGAGGCACCGACCACCGAGATCGGCGTCTCGGGATCGCGTTCGCCGCCGCCGATGGCGTCCACCAGGGCGCCGATCTTGGTCGGGATCTTGGCCAGCGCCTTGCCGAGTTCGACGGCGAGGTCGCCGGTGAACGCGAAGGTGGCCGGGATCGCCGACAGCGGGTTGTAGTGCGTGGGGCCCGGCGGCAGCGCGGCGCTGACGCCGATGGCACCGACGGTGTCGGGGGTCTCGGCCTCGGTCGAGGTGAAGCGCTGGGTCTGCGCGACGTCGACGACGGTATACAGGCGCTGCCCGTCGCGTTCATAGACCACCTGTACGGGGCCGTCGAGCTGACGGATGGCGGCCGCCATATCGGCGAACGTCGCCACATCGGTGTCACCGACCTTGACGATGGTGTCACCGCCTTGGATGCCGGCCAGCGCGGCAGGCCCCGGTCCCGGCTGCGGGCAGGGACCGTAGGGATCTTCCCCGCCCTTGGCGACCTGCGGTGCCACACAAGCGGTTTCACCGACGATCGCGGTGGTCGGCGGATGCAGGTTGGGCAGGCCCCAGATGATGGCGATGGAGTAGATGAGGACCAGCCCGATGATGAAGTTCATCGCCGGTCCGGCGAACAGCACCGCGACGCGCTTCCACACCTTCTGCTTGTACATCGCGTGCGGGCGGTCCTCGGGGGCCATCTCCTCCACCGAGGTCATGCCCGCGATATCGCAGAAGCCGCCCAGCGGCACTGCCTTCACGCCGTACTCGGTGCTGCCGAGCCTGTTGGGCCGGTGCGTCGACCACAACGTGGGCCCGAAGCCCACGAAGTAGCGGCGCACCTTCATTCCGGTGGCCCTGGCCACCCACATGTGGCCGCATTCGTGCAGAGCCACCGACACCAGGATGGCCAGCGCGAACGCCACGATGCCGAACGCGAACATCATCGGCTTGCTACTACCTCCCGGTTTACCGCACTCCGGGCCCGGTCGCGGGCCCAGTCCTGCGCATCAAGTATCTCTTCCACGGTAGCGGGTTCGGCCGCCCACTGATCTGCGGCGTGCAGCACATCGGCCACGGTCCGCACGATCGCGGGGAATTTGAGGCGCCCCGACAGGAACGCCTCGGCGGCCTCCTCGTTGGCGGCGTTGTAGACGGCGGTCAGGCTCCCACCCCGCCGCCCGGCCTCCCGGGCCAGGTTCACCGCCGGGAACACCGCATCGTCCAGCGGCTCGAACGTCCAGGTCGACGCGGTCGTCCAGTCACACGCCGTGGCGGCGCCGGGCACCCGCTCCGGCCAGCCCAGCGCCAGCGCGATGGGCAGCCGCATATCGGGCGGGCTGGCCTGGGCGATGGTCGAACCGTCGGTGAAGGTCACCATGGAATGCACGATGGACTGCGGGTGCACCACCACGTCGATGCGGTCGTAGTCGATCCCGAACAGCAGGTGCGTCTCGATGAGCTCCAGGCCCTTGTTCACCATCGACGCCGAGTTCAAGGTGTTCATCGGGCCCATCGACCAGGTCGGATGCGCGCCGGCCTGTTCGGGGGTGACGGCCTCCAGGTCCGCGGCGGCCCAGCCCCGGAACGGCCCGCCCGAGGCGGTCAGCACCAGCCGGTCCACCTCATCGGCGCCCCCCGATCGCAGACATTGCGCCAGCGCGGAATGCTCGGAATCCACCGGCACGATCTGACCGGGCGCGGCGGCCTTGAGCACCAGCGGCCCGCCCGCGACCAGTGACTCCTTGTTCGCCAGCGCCAGCCGGGCTCCGCTGTGCAGCGCGGCCAGCGTCGGTTTGAGCCCGAGCGCGCCGACCAGTGCGTTGAGCACCACGTCGGCCTCGGTCTCCTCGACGATCCGGGTGGCCGCCTGCTCCCCGACATACGGCACGTCGCCGAGCTGATCGGCGGCCCGCGGATCGGCGACGGCGATGTTGGTCACCCCGGTCTGCGCGCGCTGCGCGGCGAGCACCTCGGGGTTGGCACCGCCGGCGGCCAGCCCGACGAGTTCGAAGCGGTCCGGGTTGGCGGCGATGACCTCGAGCGCCTGGGTACCGATGGATCCCGTGCTGCCCAGGATCAGGACGCGACAGCGTGCGGTGGAAGAAGTCACCGGTTCATTGTGCCCCTGATGTGAAGTCCGACCCATCCGGACGCCCCGGTGCGCCGAATGACTGATGTACGGCGACACGGGCCCGGCACCGGCCGGCCCGCCAACAAGGAAGTTGAGCCCTATGACTCTCACACCCCATCGGATCGCCATCGCCGGAGTTGCCGCGGTGGCAGCTCTCGGGTTGTCCGCGTGTTCGGGCGGAAGTTCGTCCACCGAAAGCAGTGCCAGTGAGGCCAGCTCGTCGGTCTCCTCCATGACGTCGTCGATGGCGCCGGAGACCACAAGCTCCGCCGCAGCCGCGCCCGCCGGTGCGTTGATCGGCACCGGATGCGCCGCCTACGCCGAGCAGGTGCCGACCGGCCCCGGTTCGGTCACGGGCATGGCCGCAGATCCGGTCACCGTCGCCGCGTCGAACAACCCGATGCTCAAGACCCTGACGCAGGCCCTTTCCGGCCAGCTGAACCCCAATGTCAACCTGGTCGACACGCTCAACGGCGGCGAGTTCACCGTCTTCGCCCCGACCGACGATGCGTTCGCCAAGATCGACCCCGCCACGCTGGAGACCCTGAAGACCGACTCGGACCTGCTGACGTCGATCCTCACCTACCACGTGGTGCCGGGCCAGGCGAGCCCCGAACAGGTCGCCGGTGACCACAAGACCGTGCAGGGCGAGACCGTCACCGTCACCGGTGCCGGTGACGACCTCAAGGTCGGCGACGCCGGCCTGGTGTGCGGTGGCGTGAAGACCGCCAACGCCACCGTCTACATGATCGACACGGTGTTGATGCCCCCGGCAGCCTGAGCCGCGCTGCCCGGGTGACCGATGAGCCGGCGAGGCAGCCTTTTCCCCCGACCTGGCTGCCTCGCCCCATCGGAACCGTTCCCACCAACCAGAAGCCAAGACGATCACACGAAGGATCAACTCGATGAATTTCTCGATGAACACCCAGAAGATCGCCGGCGTCGCATGTGCCGCGGCAGCGGCCTCCGGCCTGCTGTTCGCCTCCACCGGTGTGGCGAACGCCGAACTCGTCGGCCCCGGCTGTGCCGCTTACGCTGCGCAGAACCCGGAGGGCCCGGCCTCGGTGACCGGCATGGCCATGGATCCGGTCGCCGTCGCGGCGTCCAACAACCCGATGCTCAAGACCCTGACGCAGGCCCTTTCCGGTCAGCTGAACCCGAACGTCAACCTGGTCGACACGCTCAACAGCGCGCCGTCGCTGACGGTGTTCGCGCCCACCGATGAGGCGTTCGCGAAGATCGATCCGGCCACCATCGACAAGCTCAAGACCGATTCGGCGCTGCTGACCAGCATCCTGACCTATCACGTGGTCGAAGGTCAGGCCAGCCCCGAGCAGGTCGTCGGCGTGCACAAGACCATGCAGGGCGCCGATGTGACCGTCACCAACGCGGCCATGGGAATGATGCCCGCCGACCTCAAGGTCAACGACGCCTCCGTGGCGTGCGGTGGCGTGCAGACCGCCAACGCGACCGTCTACCTCGTCGACACGGTGCTGATGCCCCCGATGTGATCCACACTCACCGATATCAGCCCGGCCGTTCCCACGGCCGGGCTGATTCGGTACGTGGCCATCCAAAAGTGTTGTGGTGACGAATAACTCATATGACGACTCTGATCGCGATCGGCTTTCTCGGCGGTCTCATCACCGGGATCTCGCCGTGCATCCTGCCGGTGCTGCCGGTGATCTTCTTCTCCGGCACCCCGGCCGGGACCACCGCAGCCGCAGGGTCGGGCGCGGTGGCCACCGCGCCGGCGTTGTCGTCGAGACTGCGGCCCTATCTCGTGATCGCGGGCCTGGTGCTGAGCTTCAGTCTGGTCACCCTGGCCGGGTCGGCCCTGTTGTCGCTGCTGCACCTGCCCCAGGACACCATCCGCTGGGTGGCCCTGATCGCACTGGTGGCGATCGGCCTGGGGCTGATCTTCCCGCAGTTCGAAGCCCTGCTGGAGAAGCCGTTTGCCCGGTTGCCGCAGAAGCAGTTCGGTTCCGGTAGCAGTGGTTTCGTCCTCGGGCTGACATTGGGTGTGCTGTACGTGCCGTGTGCGGGTCCGGTGCTGGCCGCGATCGTCGTCGCCGGTGCCACCGGCACCATCGGCGCCGACATCATCGCCCTCACCCTCGCCTTCGCGGTCGGTGCCGCACTGCCCTTGCTGTTCTTCGCACTGGCCGGCCGGCGGGTGACCGAACGGGTCGCCGCGTTCCGCCGTCGGCAGCGCGAAATCCGCGTCGTGGCAGGCATCGTCACCATCCTGCTGGCCGTCGCGCTGGTGTTCAATCTGCCCGCCGTGCTGCAGCGCGCGATCCCCGACTACACCGGCGCCCTGCAGGAGCAGGTGGGCGGTGAGGACCAGTTGCGCGAGAAGCTCAACCTCGGCGGCCTGGTCAACGACCAGAACGCCGAGCTCTCGAACTGCACCAACGGTGCCCCCGAGCTGGAAAGCTGCGGCACCGCACCGGATATCAAGGGCATCACCACGTGGCTCAACACCCCCGGCGGTGCGCCGGTCGACCTGAAGTCCTTGCGCGGCAAGGTCGTGCTGATCGACTTCTGGGCGTACTCGTGCATCAACTGCCAGCGCGCGACACCGCATCTGGTCGACTGGTATGACGCCTACCGGGAGCGCGGTTTCGAGGTGATCGGCGTGCACACCCCCGAGTACGCCTTCGAGAAGGAGCAGGCCAACGTCGTCAGCGGCGCCGAGGACCTCGGCATCACCTATCCGGTCGCGATGGACAACGCGTTCTCGACGTGGACCAACTACCGCAACCGATACTGGCCTGCGCACTACCTCATCGACAAACAGGGCGTCGTGCGGCACATCAAGTTCGGCGAAGGTGACTACGCCAACACCGAAAAGCTGATCCGCCAACTCCTTTCGGATGGAGATGACCGCACGCTGCCCGCCGCCACCGAGCGCTCCGACACCACCCCGACCGCACCCACCACCCCGGAGACGTATTTCAGTGTCGGCAAGGTGGTGAACTACGGCGGGACCGGCGTCTACGACGAGGGCACCCACACCTTCGACTTCCCTGCCCAGTTGGCCGAGGACCGCTTCGCGCTGCGCGGGCCATGGGCGCTGGACTACCAGGGTGTCACCGCGCAGTCCGACGGCGCCGCGATCACGCTGAACTACCACGCACGCAACGTCTATCTCGTGGTCGGCGGCACCGGCACCGTGCGCATCACCCGCGACGGCGTCAGCACCGAACTGGCCGTCAGCGGCCCGCCCAACATGCGCCAGATCGTCGCCGACGACACCGACGGCGCGGGCACCCTTGAGGTGTCGTTGAGCAAGGGCCTGCAGGCGTATTCGTTCACCTACGGCTGAGTCACCGGAAGCGGCTGATGACCTTCTCGGCGAACCGCAGTGTGGCGCCGCGCTGATCCTCGGCGGCGTGTCCCGCAGCCCATGGGGCAACCATGACGGCGGTGATGCCGGCCTCCTCGGCCCGCTGATACAGCTCCACCGACGGCGGATCCAGCAGCGCGAGCAGCACCTCGAACGGCTCGTCGGCGCGCCCGTACTCGCGGCGCAGCCCGGTCAGCCGGTCGACATGGCGCACCGCCTCCTCCAGCACGTACGCGGTGCCGATCCAGCCGTCGCACAGCCGGGCGGCCCGGCGCAGCGCCGCCTCGGACTCACCACCGCACAGGATCGGGACCGGTGCGGGCGGATGAGGCTCCAGCATCAATTCCGGAACCCGATAGTGCTCGCCGCTCCAGGACACCCACCCGCCCTGCCACAGTGCCCGAAGCGCCGGGATCATCTCGTCGAGCCGCTTGCCGCGGGTCGAAAAGTCCTGCCCCATCAGCTCGTATTCCTCACGCATCCAGCCCACCCCGACACCCAGGGACACCCGGCCCTCGGACACCTCGGCGGCCGTCGCCACCACCTTGGCGACCTCGAGCAGCGGCCGCGAGGGCGCCACGTAGACGGCGTTGGAGAAGCGCAACCGTGTCGTCAGGGCCGCCATCGCACCGATCATCACCCAGGAGTCCGGCCACGCGGTCTCGGGAGCCCAGCCCGGCTTCCCGCTGTCGGAGGGATACCGCGACGTCAGCTCGCGCGGGTAGATCATGTGGTCCGCACAGATCACGCCGTCGAACTCGGCCTCGTCGAGAATCTGCGCGAGTGTCAGCGCCTGACGGGTGGGCATGAACGGTGTCCCACTCCAGAACTGCACGTCAGTTTGCTCCCGGCGAGATGCCGGCCGCACGCTTGCCGAGCAGCGAATGCCGCTTGCCGTAGCACAGATAGACCACCACCCCGAGCGCCATCCAGGCGATGAACCGCAACCAGGTCAGGCCGGTGAGGTTCAGCATCAGCCACAGGCACGCCACGATCGAGGCGATCGGCAGCAGCGGCACCCACGGCACCCGGAACCCGCGCTTGAGGTCGGGCCGGGTGCGCCGCAGCACGATCACGCCGGCCGAGACGAGCACGAAGGCGAACAGCGTGCCCACGTTGACCATCTCCTCCAGCTTGCCGACCGGGAACACCGACGCCGCAATGGCGATCAGCACCGCGACCAGCACGGTGATGCGCACCGGTGTGCCGTGCTCACCGGTACGTGCCAGCGGGCGCGGCAACAGCCCGTCCCGCGACATCGCGAACAGCACCCGCGACAGGCCCAGCATCAGCACCATCACGACCGTGGTGAGTCCGGCCAGCGCGCCGATGGAGATCACCTTGGCGGCCCAGCCAACCCCGTTGAGTTCGAACGCGGTCGCCAGGTTCGGGTGTCCCTCACCGGCCTCCCGCAGTTCCAGATACGGGGCCATGCCCGCCAGGACGACCGCGACCGCCACGTAGAGCACCGTGACGATGGCCAGCGAAGCCAGGATGCCCTTGGCGACATCGCGCTGCGGGTCCTTGGTCTCCTCGGCGGTGGTGGCCACCACGTCGAAGCCGATGAACGCGAAGAACACGATCGACGCGCCGGCCAGCAGACCGTAGACGCCGTAGTGGCTGCCGGCCGCGCCGGTCAGCAGCGAGAACACCGACTGGTCCAGCCCCGAACCGGCCGCGTCGGTGCCGGTCTCGGCGGGCGGGATGAAGGGGTCGTAATTGGCCATCTTGATGTAGAAGGCCCCGACGATGACGACCAGCAGCACCACCGCCACCTTGATCGCGGTGATGACCAGACTGAAGCGCGAGGACAGCTTGGTGCCCATCGCCAGCAGGACCGCCACCGCCGCGACGATCAGCAGCGCGCCCCAGTCGAAGTTCAGCGGCCCGATCTGGGCGATACCGCCGGAGAACCCGAACACGGTGCCCAGATAGCTCGACCATCCCTTGGCGACCACGGCGGCACCGATCGCGAACTCCAGGATCAGGTCCCACCCGATGATCCAGGCGACGAACTCACCGAAGGTGGCGTAGGAGAACGTATAGGCGCTGCCCGCCACCGGGACGGTGGAGGCGAACTCGGCGTAGCAGAGTGCGGCCAGGCCGCAGGTCACCGCGGCGAGCAGGAACGACACCGAGATCGCCGGGCCGGTGATGTTGGCGGCGGTCGAGGCGGTGACCGTGAAGATGCCCGCACCGACGACGACCGACACCCCGAACACGGTGAGGTCCCACCACGTCAGGTCTTTGCGGAGCCGGGTTCCCGGCTCGTCGGTATCGGCGATCGACTGTTCGACCGATTTCCTGCGCCAACTGGTTATCACGCTCGCAAGGTACCCACTGACGGCCCGCCCTCATGCCCCATCGGGCGATATCGCCGCGGTATGTCAGAATGGCCGCAAGTATTTCCGGGCATTCGCGTGAGGAGTAACCGTGGGCAAGACCGAGGTCGAGCGCTACAACGGCGTCGACGTGGAAGACGTGCCGTCGGCGAAGTGGGGCTGGTCCACCGAGAACCCGCGCGTCCTGCACATCATCGGCATCTTCGTCGCCCTCTTCCTGGTGACCATGACCCACGGCAATCACGTCGGGCATGTCGAGGACATCTTCCTGATCTTCTTCGCGGTGATCATTCTGGGCATCGTGGCGCGGGACTGGATCGCGCGCAGCCGGGGCTGGTACCGCTAGCCCGTCAGACGTCGAAGCGCCCCGGAACCTCAGGTTCCGGGGCGCTTCTTTTTGGTTCGTTGCGCCCGCTAGCGGACGGCAGTGAGATCCGGTCCGTCCGCGGGGTACCAGAGCGCGCAGCTGTGGAACTGCTCGATGGCCGCCACCGTGGTGGTGACCCCGGCCGCGGACAGTGCGTGGGTCTTGAAGGCCCGCGCGGCGGGGCTGAGCCGGTACTGGGTGCGATCGACGCGGTAGCCGACATCAGCTGTCGCACAGTCGCCCCACATGGTCACCTCGGCGGTGCCGCGCTTGAGAGCGCCGGTGACATGACGGCGCAGTCCCTGATCGGATTCGAACAGCCGCGCGGGCACGGCCAGCGCGGCGGGCTCGGCGGGCAGATCCCTGGCGTCACGTCCGGCGCTGTAGGCACGCACGCCGAGGATCTCCAACGGCCGCACATCGCAGGACGCCGGGACGACGACGCTGACCTTCCAGCCGGCGCGGACCCGGTCGTAGAGCCAGCCACCGGCTCCGGCGACCACGTCGGTCGCGCCGGTGGCCACCACCGTCAGGTCATAGGACAGCAGGGTGGTCGCCGATGCGCGCACCCCCACACCGCGGCGCTCGGCGAACAGATGACGCTCGTCGCGCCGAATCGAGTTGGCTTTCACTCTGGGGCGTCTCCTTCAACAATCCGGAACGGGGCGGAGTCGGCAGGGCCGTGCCATCAGCGTGACATTTATTCGTCAATCTGTAAAGCTCTCGACATGACGCTCTACGCCGGACGCGGCCCGCTCAGCCGTGATCCCGCCGGCTGGTTCTTTCCGGCGATCCCCGAGGATGTGGTGTTCATCGAACCCCACCCGCGGCGGGTGCAGGCGGTGCTCGACGGACACACGGTGATCGACACCGAGACCGCCCTGCTGGTGCACCGCCGCGACCACCCGCTCAGCTATGCCTTCCCCGTCGCCGAGATCGACGGACTGCTCACCGAAGCGGTACCGGAGAAGCCGGGATACGTGCGGGTGCCCTGGGATGCCGTGGACAGCTGGATCGAGGAGGGGCGCACCCTGGTGCACTACCCGCCGAATCCGTACCACCGGGTGGACTGCCTGCCCACGCAACGGGGTCTGCGGGTGAGCGTCGGCGGCACCGTGCTGGTGGACACCGTGGATACCGTGATCGTGTACGAGACCTCGCTGGCGCCACGGCTGTACGTCGATCCGGCCGCCGTGCGCACCGATCTGCTGCGCCGCAGCGAGACCACCAGCTACTGCAACTACAAGGGGCACGCGACGTACTGGTCGGCGGTCGTCGGCGAGCAGGTTGTCGAGGACGTGGCGTGGAGCTATGCCGAGACTCTGCCGGAATCGGTTGCCATCACCGGGTTTCTGAGCTTCGACGACACCCGTACCGATATCCTCGCCGAGCTGCCGACCGGCCACACCTGAGTTTTCACCACACGAGGAAGGCACCCTGTTGGGCATCGTCACCACCAGTTCGGAAACCGCGTTCACCCAATCCGCGGAGGCGATCTACGATTTCGTCACCAACCCGGTCAACTGGGCCAAGACCTACCCGGGCGGGCCGCGTATCACCGGCGTACGGGAGACGTTGCCGCTGCAGGTGGGTGACACCTGGCAGGAGGCCCACCCCACCGAGGACAGGGTGTTCACCTGGCAGCTGGCGATCGCCACCAGACCGCGGATGTGGGTGTTCAGTTCGGTGGGCCGCCTCGGCGCCGACTATGACGGCGCCGGCGGATTCGAGGGCCGGATGACCATCGAATATCACTTCAGCCAACCCGATCCGAGAGTCACGCTGTTCAAGCGCACCATGACCATCGAGGCCTATCGCGATGCGCCGATGGGGGACGGTTTCTTCCGGATCGTCAACCCGTCGCACATCGACGCCTATCACGCCGCGGTGGCCCGCGAGCTCGACGCGCTCAGCTGAGCGCCAGGGCGCGGCGCAGTGCCGCGCCCTGCAGGTCGAACAGCTGTCTGCTGAGCTCCCACTCCGGGACCAGGGAGTCGAACCCGTGGCAGGTGCCCGGGACGACATGCAGCTCGGTCGGCACGCCCGCCCACATGAGCCGCAGCGCGTAGTCGACGGCCTCATCGCGCAACGGATCGAGCTCCGAGCAGCTGAGGAAGGCCGGTGCCAGACCGGTCAGGTCGGCGGCCCGGGCCGGCACCGCACCGGCCGGCGGTGGCTCTCCGGCCAGGTAGTACCGCCACATCAATTCCGTTGCCGGGCCGTCGAATCCGGGCGTGCAGTCGAACTCCTGCTTGGACGGGGTGGCGCCGTTGTCGAGCACCGGTTGGTGCAGCAGCTGGAAACGGATCGGCGGAGCGGACCCGTCGGCGGCGCACTGGGCCAGCCCGGCGGCCAGCGCTCCCCCGGCGCTGCTGCCCGCGACCGCCAGCCGATCGGCGGCAATACCCCAGTCGGGGGCGCAGTCGGCAGTCCAGTGCAGCACCGCCAGCGCGTCGTCGATCCCTGCCGGATAGGGGTGTTCCGGGGCCAGCCGGTAGTCCACCGAGATCACCGTGACGGCGGCGCGGCGGGCCAGTTCGACGCACTGCCGGTGGTCGGTGTCCAGATTGCCGAGCACGAAGGCACCGCTGTGGCAGTACACCAGCGCGCCGCCGGTGCCGCCGCGGTAGATGCGGACCCGCACCTCTTCGAAGGCCACCGCGTCCTCGATAACCACACCGGCGGTGTCGAGTTGGGCGGCACCCTCGGCGCGGCGCTGATTCAGGAAGTCGCGCACCGAGGGCAGTAGTTCCGGGGACAGGTCGGTGCGGGCCGCGACCAGGTGCCGCAGCGCCGGATCGAGGCGGTCGGTGATGTCCATCCCGGTCAACCGATCCGCAAAATCTGGCCGCCGTCGATCACCAGCTCCGACCCGGTGATGAAGGAGGCGTTGGCGGACACCAGGAACGCCACCGCGTCGGCCACCTCGGCCGGGGTGCCCAGCCGGCCCGCAGTGGAGGTCTCGGCCAGCCGGGTCTGGGTGCGTTCGTCGAGCATGGGGGTGGCGATGGGTCCGGGGAACACCGCGTTGACCCGGATGCCCGCCGGCGCGAGTTCCACCGCGACGGCCTGGGTCAGTCCTCTCAGCGCCCACTTCGACGAGCCGTAAGCGGTGTGGTTCGGGAACGGCCGGATGGCGCTGGTGCTGCAGGTGTTGACGATCGAGGCGCCCTCGGCTTCGGTCAGATGCGGCAGCGCGGCCCGGATGCCGAGGAACGGGCCCAGACAATTGACCCGCCAGCTGTGTTCGAACCCGGCGGCGGTCTCGTCGGCGATGGCGGCGCGGTGCAGCACGCCGGCGTTGTTCACCAGCGCGCTCAGCGCACCGAAGCGTTCGACGGTCGCGGCCACCGCGGAGCTCCAGTGTGCCTCGGAGGTGACGTCGAGTTCGAGAGCGAGGACAGCGTCACCGTACTGTGCTGTGCTGCTGTGTAATTCGTCGCGCAGCAGATCGCAGGCGGCCACCCGGAACCCGTCGGCGTGCAGGCGTGCGACGATCGCGGCCCCCTGCCCCCGGGCGGCTCCGGTCACCAGCGCCACCGGTTGCGTTGTCACTGCAGGTATCCGTCCTGTCGGGTCGGTGCGGCGGAGCCGGCGGTCGCCTCGCTCAGATGCGCGGCCGCTCCGCGGCGCAGCGCCTGTGATTCCGATGCCAGCGTGATCATCCGGAAACCGAGCTCCGCCATGGCTTTGCCGGGCTGGCCCGCGCCGGCGTGGATGCCGGTGACCAGTCCGGCTGCGCCGGCGGTGGACTGGATCTGGGCCATCGCCGCGTGCACATCCGGGTGGGTCCAGGCGTCGGCGAGCCGGTGGCCCATGGAGATGGCCAGGTCGGCGGGCCCGACGTAGACGCCGGTCAGTCCCGGCACCGCGCAGATCTCGTCGAGCGCGGCCAGCCCCCGCGCGGTTTCGATCATCACGTAGACGTCGGCGGCGGCCTCCAGCGCGGCGGTGTCCAGTCCGAGGGAGGCCCGTAGCGGCCCGAAGCTGCGCACACCGGACGGCGCGTAGCGGGTGGCGGCCACCGCGGCACCCGCCTGCTCCGGCGTTTCGACCATGGCGATGATCACCGCGTCGGCGCCCGCATCGAGCACCCGGCCGATCGGCGCCGGGTCCGCCGACGGCAACCGCACCGCCGTGGCAATCGGTACATGCTCCAGGCGGCGCAGCAGCAGTGCGACATCGGCGTCATCGAGATAGCCGTGCTGCACATCGAATCCGACGTAGTCGTACCCGGCCTGCGCGAACTCCTCAGGCCCGATGATGGTCGGCCCGACCACCCAGCCGCCCCAGATCTGATCCTTGGCCGCCAGCGCCGCCTGCAACCGGGTGTTCATGCCACGATCGCGATCTTGACCCGTTTCGGGTCGGGTCGGCAGGCCTGCTCGAACGCTGCCTGCGCCTCGTGGGCGCCGAAGGTGTGCGTCAGGTAGGCGGGCAGCAGCTGCGGATGTTGTCTGGCGAACTCGTCGGCGGCGGCCAGTACCCGTCGGCGTTCCAGCGTCACCCCGGATTTGAGGGTCAGGTTGTTGCGCAGCATGGTGCGCATGCTGATCGGGTAGCTGTCGTCATCGGGCACCCCGAAGTAGAACACCGTCGCGCCGAACGCGGCGGCGTCGAGGGCATGGTTCAGGGTGGCCACCTGGTGACCGACCGTCTCCACCACGACATCGAACTTGTCACCGAGGTGGCGGACCCACCGGTCGCTGGTCGCGCGGACCACGTCGTCGACACCGAACACCGGGCCGATCGCCTCGCGGTCGACCGGGTCGACACCGGTGACATGGGCGGCGCCTGCGGCCTTGGCCACATAGGAGAACAGCAGGCCGATGGAGCCCTGACCGATGACCGCGACCCGCTTGCCGGTCAGGTCACCGAGCTGTTCCACGGCGTAGAGCACGCAGGCCAGCGGCTGCAGCCCGATGGCGTGTTGCGGCGTCAGATCCGAGTGGTAGCTGGACAATCCGTCCCCATCGGCCACCACCTGCGCCTGCAGCCCGTCGAACCCGGAAGCCCAGCCGACCACCCGGTCCCCCACCGCGTGCGCCGGATGGGCGCTGGCCAGCACCCCACCGGCGATCTCGTGGATGGGGAAACCGTCCATCTCCGCGGCGCAGCACCCGGTGTCACCGGGCAGCTTGCCCTGCGTGCCGCGGAAGCCGGGCAGATCGCTACCGCAGATGCCGGCTGCCAGGAAGCGCAGCAGCACCTGCCCGTCGGCCAGCTGCGCCGGGTCGGGTTCGGGCAGATCGGTGCGTTCGAACGTGAACGGGGCGACCAGTCGGTAACACCACATCTAGACCTCCACCGGGATGTTATTCCAGCCCCACTGGAAACTCGACGGTGGCCGGGAGGCGGACTCGGTCAGAATGCGGTATTCGGGGACCCGTTTGAACCATTCCTGCATCATGATCGTCACTTCCAGGCGCGCGACGTGCACCCCGAGGCAGAAGTGCTGGCCGTGCCCGAAGGACAGCAGCCGTTCGATGGGCCGGTTCCAGATGAACGCGTCCGGGTCCGGGTACTCGCGTTCGTCACGGGCCGCCGAGGCCATCAACGCGATGATGCGCTGGCCGGGTTGGATGGTTTTTCCGTGAATCTCGTACGGGCGCCGGGCAGTTCGGGCGAACCACTGCGCGGGTGCGGTGTAGCGCAGGATCTCCTCCCGCGCGATGGGCACGTTGCCGTCCAGGTCGGCGCGCACCGCAGCGAGCTGATCTGGGTGTTCGGCGAGTTGCCACAGACCGGTCGCGGTGATCTTGGGGACGGTCTCGGTGCCGCCGATGAAGACCCCCAGCATCTGGGTGGCGGCCTCCGTGTCGCTGAATCCCGAACCGTCCGGCAGCACGAAGTTGATCAGACTGTCGGCGATCGGGACACTGCCGTCGGCGCCTTCCGCGCGGCGGCGCTCGATGATCGGCGTGAGATAGGACAGGAAACCCGGCCGCGCCTTGGCGACCTCGACGCCCTCCCCCTCCTGCGCCAGGCTGCCCGCATTGACGGTGGCGAGCACCTCGGGAGCCAGTTCGACTGGCAGGCCGACGAACTCACATACCATCGCAGCCGCGACATGCCCGCCGTAGTCCTGGGTCAGGTCGAAGGTCCCGCGGGGCAGCAACTCGTCGAGCCGTTCGTTGGCCAGCGTCCGGATCCGGTCGGCGAGCTTGGCCGCCGACCGCGGCCGGAACTGTGACGAGGTGCAGCGCCGCACGTTCTCATACATCGGTGAATCGAAGTTCGCGTGAAACGGCATGGGGTGCAGCGGCGGATCCGCGACCGGGCCGGTGTTGTGTTGCTCCAGCACGGCCGCGGACGGCAACGTCCCCTCCGACGCCACGAAGGTGCCGTCGGSGAGCCGCAGCGCCTCCCAGATATCGGCGAACCGGGACAACGCGTAGGTGTCCCACTTGGGCAGGTAGTACACCGGGTGCTCATCGCGCAGCACCTGGTAGTACGGCAGTGGATCCGCCATCACGGCCGGGTCGAACGGATCGTACGAGAAGTCGGACATCACAGTGGCTTTCACTGCAGTGGGGACGCCGGTAGCGCGGCCAGGATCGAGTCCTCCCAGCCGTCGCGCAGCGCGGGCGCCACCGACATCCAGGTGACGATCTCCGCGGGCGGGGCGTCCTTCCAGGACGGGTAGTGGTTCTCGAAGCAGTCCCACCCGCCGTCCAGCGCCCAGTAGTGGATGACCTCGTTGAACCGGAAGGTGGTGGTGAACGATCCGAGCCAGCGCTTGCCGGTACTCTCCGACCACGGCACGTAGAGGCGTTCCAGTTCCCGGATGTAGTCATCCTGCTTGCCGGGCTTGGTCTGCATGACCTCCTGGATCACCAGTTCGGCGGTGAAGCCCTCCTCCCGCAACTGTGCGAGGTTGCGGTTCTGCGGTGCGGCATACATGATCCGGCCCTCGCCGTGCGCACCGATCCCAGACAGGTAGGCCGCCCATTCGGTGGCGGCGGCGGCGTGGCTGCCGCCGCGGGCCTGCGCCTTACCGATGCGGGCGTAGTCGGCGAACGCGTCGATCTCCCAGATGATGGTGACCTGCGGCCAGTGCCCGTTGTACGGCGTCGTCTCCCAGAGTGCGAACAACCGGGCGCCCAGCTCTTCCATCATGGGGTGGTAGACGCCGGTGAAGCGTTCGCTGAACTCATCGCTGCCGCCGCTGCCCAGCCCGATGGTCTCGTGCAGATACAGCAGTGTGTGGCGGTGGTATTTACGCACCCAGCGAGCGTGACATTTGAGGCGTGTTTTGTAAAGGTGCGGCCGCCGGTTCCGCTATCGTGGCCTCATGACCATCCAGCCGTTGGCCAACGGGTTCTGCTTCGGTGAGGGCGCGCGCTGGTTCGAGGGCCTGGTCTGGTTCTCCGACATGCTCGGCGAGGCCGTGCACACCGTCACGCTGCACGGTGAGATGTCAACCCTGCCGCTGCCCGGCCACGCGCCGTCCGGACTGGGGTTCCGGCCGGACGGTACCTTGCTGATCGCGTCCACCCGGCGGCGCCAGATACTGGGCTACGACGGTGAAACCGTCACGGTGCTGGCCGATCTCGCGAACCTGGTGCCGGCCGACCTCGGCGATATGGTGGTCGACTCCGCAGGCCGGGCGTACATCGGATCGCAGGCCCGCGACGGCGGGGTGATCGTCCGCCTGGACCCCGATGACCGGGTGTCGGTGGTCGCCGAGGATCTCAGCTTTCCCAACGGCATGGTGATCACCCCCGACGGCACCTTCGTGGTGGCCGAATCGACGGCCCGGCTGCTGAGCGCCTTCACCGTCGGCGATGGCGGAGCTTTGCACGACCGGCGGGTGTTCGCCGACGGGTTGGGCGGGCCGCCCGACGGGCTGGCCGTGGACGCCGACGGCGGGGTGTGGGCGGCGATGACCCTGGCGCACACGTTCGAGCGCATCACTCCCGAGGGCGTCACCGACCGTGTCGACATGGATGGGCGGACCGCCATCGCCTGCGCACTGGGCGGACCGGAGGGGCGAACCCTTTTCCTGCTGTCCAGCACCGACGCCTACCCGGAGCGCCTGATCGGCACCAAGTTGTCCCGGCTCGATGCGATCAGCGTCGATGTCCCCGCTCCCTGACCTTTTGGAGAAACGCACGTGTCGGACTGTTACTACGAACTCCTCGACGCCGACGAACCCGTCGGCGAGCGGTTCGCCGCCACCGATCTGGTGCGCAGTACCTGGTCGGCGTCCATTCAGCACGGCGCGCCACCGTCGGCGCTGTTGGTGCGTGCCCTGGAACGCTGCGAACAGCGCGACGACACCCGGCTGAGCCGGGTGCTGATCGACCTGCTGGGGCCGGTGCCTGCCGAGGGCGACCTGTGGGTGCGGGCGCGCCGCGAACGCGCGGGCAAGCAGATCGAACTGATCACCGCTGAGATGCTGGCCCCCGGGCCGGACGGCGCCCCGCGAGCCGTTGCGCGTGCCAGTGGGTGGCGGTTACAGCAGCAGGACACCACCGAGGTCGAGCACGCCCCCGCCCCACCGCTGCGTCCGCTTGCCGAAGCTCGCAGCCGCGACATGGCCAAGGACTGGGATACCAACTACGTGCACAGCATCGACTGGCGTTGGCTGACAGAGCCTTTGGTCGACGGACCCGGGGAATCCTGGCTGAGGCCCACCGTGGACGTGGTCAAGGGCGAAACGATGACGCCGTTGCAGCGACTGTTCGCAGTGGCCGATGACGCGAACGGGATCGGCACCAAGATCGACATCCGGCAATGGACGTTCCTCAACACCGACCTGGTGGTGCACATCCACCGGGTGCCGGAGGGGCCGTGGATCGGCATCCGAGCCGAGACGAACTACGGGCCCGACGGTATCGGCACCACCCTGGGCACTCTGTTCGACGAACAGGGTGCCGTCGGCGCCATCCAGCAGTCGGTGCTGGTGCGGCGCCGGCAGGGTCGCTAGTCGCGGTGGGTCCGGCGGCGTGATCTCCCGCCGGACCCACTGCGTGGGCGGTGTTCTCTGTGTAGTTTTCAAGGTGCCTGGAAAGTCGGTTATGCGGCGGCGGGCAGATCAGTCATGGTGCGTCGTGCGTGGGATCGCAGGTGTGCCGGTTCTGCTCCATCCGTGTCGTGGGGTGGGATGAACCAGGGGTGCCGATCCGGGCCCAAATAGACTTGCCAGCCGCCGTGATGGATGGCGGTGTGGTGCAGTCGGCACAGCAACACGCCGTTGTCGATGCTGGTGGCGCCCCCGCTGCTCCACGGTTGGATGTGGTGGGCATCGCACCACGACACCGGGCGTCCGCAGCCCGGGTGTGCGCAGCCACCATCGCGTACCGCCAAGCCTTTTCGGATCGCGGGTGTGAATAGTCGCTCGCTGCGCCCCACATCCAACGGCGCCCCCGCACCGTCGACAATCAGCGAGGTGATGGTGCTGTCACACGTGATCAAGTCGGCGGTGCTGGCGGTGACCGGTCCGGTGAATCCGAGGGTGTCGACGAATCCTGCTGCGGTGGGCCGGATGAGGGTGACGTGTGGGAGCACGCCCCCGGAGGCTGGGCGTCGTGAGTTGGACAGGTAGGTCCGCATCACCAGACCGAAGGCGTCCGCGCGACGCTTACCGACCGGGCGCGGGTCCGGCGAACCGTCCGGCAGCGGTATCGGCCGGCATAGCGGGTCCAGTGCGGTGAGCAGTTCCTCACCGGTGAACGCGTCAAGGTTCAGGGTGGCAGCGACGCGTCCTTCCTCGGTGACCACCACAGTCATCTCATTGAGGTCAGCGTTCTCGGCGACGGGCACTGCCCCGGCCACCGGCGGTTGCTTCGAAGCTTTGTCGATGGCGATCGCGCGAGCTTTCTCGGCCACCTGCGCGGGCGTCGACTCAATCATCAGCTTGGTGACGACCGCGGCCCGGTCCTCCTCGGACAACGGGACTCGGCTGTTGATGTGGGCGACTCCTTTGCCGACGGCGTCCGCGAACTCGATACCGATCCCACCGAGGCGCTGGNAATGCCGTGAGCAGTTCCTCGCCGGTGAGCGCATCGAGGTCCAGGTTTGCGCTGACCCGCCCTTCGTCGGTGACCACCGCAGTCATCTCATTGAGGTCAGCGTTCTCGGCGACGGGCACTGCCCCGGCCACCGGCGGTTGCTTGGAAGCTTTGTCGATGGCGATCGCGCGAGCTTTCTCGGCCACCTGCGAGGGCGTCGACTGAATCATCAGCTTGGTGACGACCGCGGCCCGGTCCTCCTCGGACAACGGGACTCGGCTGTTGATGTGGGCGACTCCTTTGCCGACGGCGTCCGCGAACTCGATACCGATCCCACCGAGGCGCTGGGCCGCGGTCAACGCCGGCAGCGTGTGCGCCGCGCGCCCCACCCGCGCCGCCCGGTGCGCCGCGCCGGGCGCCACACCACAACTCATGAGCAGATCAGCTCCCGAGCGAAGATGCTTACGTGCCGGGATCCCGAGCCGCTCGGTGGCCGCAACCGCCTGGGCGATCACATGATCCAGAAGATTGCGGACGGTGACCGCGGCCACCAACACCGCCAGCAGGGGCTGCTCATCGAGCACCCGCCGCGGACTATCCAGCAGATCAACCAGCCGGCGATCGGCATCGTCATCGTCATCGGGTGGGGGTGCGGGGGTGAGGTCATCAATGAGCGCGTCGATGAACGTATCGAGATGGGCGGCGTCCATGCCAGATACCCAACCTTTCACGAAAGGTACAGATAGACAGACACTTCGGCCAACTAGGCCACACTTGTTCGACCAGCCCTAAGCGGGCGATCAAACTCCATCGGCGACATACGTCGCAAGCAACGGCTCACCAGATACTGATCGGGAGCACTCTCTCAATTCGAACTTATGTTCGATCATACRCCGMTCTACTGACTCAAACTTCTTGTCATGTTCGTCGGGGTAAGACTGGCGACATGTCAGAAGGAGTGTCAGATGACGAGATCACGGCAGTCGAAAGTATCCTCTCTACTGACTCAAACTTCTTGTCATGTTCGTCGGGGTAAGACTGGCGACATGTCAGAAGGAGTGTCAGATGACGAGATCACGGCAGTCGAAAGTATCGGCTGAGGACAAGGCCCGGATCGTATTGTCGATCCTGGCCGGGGAAATGACCGGAGCAGAGGCCGCGCGTCGGTGCGGAGTGTCGGCGGTGCAGGTGACCAAATGGAAGCATCAGTTTCTGGAGGCCGGATCGGCTCGCATGCAGGAGGTTCCCAGCGGCCCGGCCGGCCGCGCTGGGAGCCCCGAACAACGCCGACTGAAGTTGGAGAACCAGGAACTCAAGCTCGCGTTGGCTGAGGCCACCGTTCAACTGCGGATTTGGCGGCGCGGCGCGGAGATGGCCGACCAGGTCCCTTCCAAGACCTCGAAACCCTAAGAGAAGCAGCCGGTCTGCCGGTTTCGAGGTTCGCCTTCCTAGCCCGTATACCGGAGCGGACCTACCGGCGCCGACTGGCACGTCTGCGCGCCGGTGACCCACCGAAGGGGCCATGGCCGGCCCCGGTCGTCGACCGCATCGAGGACCTGGCCGCCAAGTACGCCCAAGAATGGCCCGCCTGGGGCTACCGCAAAATCGGTGCTTTGATGCGGGCGGACGGCCACGAGGTCACCAACTCCTCGGTCCAACGAGCATTGCGACGCCGTGGCCTGTTGTTGCCGCAAGGCTTCCGCGCTGACCGCAAATCGTGGGCAGCGCTGCGGCGACGGGTTTTTCACGATCCGCCCACCGAACGCAACCGGGTTTGGCAGACCGACTTCTCCGAGTTCGAAACCGCCAACGGCGGAATCTGGCGCATCAGCGCCGTCATTGATTACGTCAGCAAGTACTGCCTGGCCATCACCGTCACCCCGACTTCGCGTGGCCGCGATGCCGTGCGCTGCATTCGGCTTGCCGTCGAGGAGGCGACTCACATATTGAACCTTGCTGACCTGCGCCTCGATCGCGGCGAAATGGACGTCTTCGACGACCAGGACAACATCATCGGACACACCCCGGCCCCTATCGCCATCGTGTCCGACAACGGCCCCTGCTACCGCGGCAAAGACTTCCAGACACTGTTCACCGGCCAAGACCCGCTGCTCCGACATATCCGCACGCGCATCAAAACACCACAGACCAACGGCGTCATCGAGCGATTCTTCGAGACCCTCAAATACGAGCACCTCTTCCGCGGCTATATCGGCGACGGCGACGCCCTCGACATGGAAGCCCACCGCTTCCGCATCATCTACAACACCATCCGACCACACCAAGCCATCCAGGACCACACCCCACAGCAGGCATACCTAAACCCAATTAACCAAAAAAACCTGCCAACTTCTTGACTCAAGACA
>NZ_LMJA01000027.1 GCF_001428895.1 Mycobacterium sp. Root265 | reverse complement strand
CTTCTCAAATATATATGTTTCTAGTTTAGACATTTTATCTTTGGTGAATAATAATCCTTATAATTATACAAAAGATAATTTGATGTATAATTAAAAAAGTATTACAATATTCTTATTTATAATAAGAGTATTACTGGTTAAAGGTCTAATTATTCTTGAATGATTCAAATTATCTTTTTTTTCACAGTATAATATAAATCATATAAATATATAAGTACTCAGAATATGATTTAAACCATACAAAGGATAATATAGATTCGAACTATAATATTGCTGGTCGTAATAGCAAGTTTTACCATTAAACTATTATCCTTTCTAATTAATAAATAAATAAATTAGAATTTTTCGGTACAAGCTCATATTATTTTTTAGGCGGGTAATTTTTATTAATAGATTCTACTAATCTAGTTATAGTCTTATCATTAAATCTTATTGAATTACTAGCTATTATCTCAGGTTCTAGTTATAGTCTTATCTATTATCTCAGGTTTATTAGATACGTTTTTATGTACAACTGTTTCAGTACCTTTATGATAACCATCTGTTATTATTCTAGTCTGAAGATCCTCTGGATAATCATTTAATAAAAGATTTTTAACAAATTCCCTTTCAGTATCATCTATAGGTAAATTTTTAGAAACCAAAATAAAATCTTGATTAGTCGATTCTAATTTTTCTACAATTTTGAAAGCTCTTTCTCTTTTTCAATTGTCTGGAAAATTTGCTTCATTAAAACCATGAGGATTAGGTATAGTATTACATGCAGTGCCAGATACATCGTTAGCGTTAGATGATGATACATCATTAGCGTTAGATGCTGCGCCAGATACATCATTAGATGCAGCGTAAATTAAATCATGAACCTTAGATCCAATGTTAGACATACGATCAATATTATCCGGAGTCATCATATAAGAATTGGCATCTCCGGTACTAAATAACAGTATAATTAATAAAAAAATAAATAACAGTATAGTAATAAATAGTATAATAAAGAATGAAATAGATAAAAAAAATAAATAACAGTATAGTAATAAATAGTATAATAAAGAATGAAATAGATAA
>NZ_LMJA01000023.1 GCF_001428895.1 Mycobacterium sp. Root265 | reverse complement strand
ACCTGACGCGCAAAACCCCCATGCAACGTCACATCACGAGTCACCACCACCGGAACCCCACCATCACCCACCAACACCACCCGCTCAGCAGCACTCAGCAGTGACAGGTCGGCCAGAGGTGCGGCCGGGTCGGCCACGATCTGTTCGAGTAGCAGGCGGTACTGCGTGAGCCAGCGCGCGACCGTCGTGTCCTCGAAAAGGTCGGCGTTGAATTCACATTCGAGCACGACGCTGTCGCCGTCATCGATCGCGGTGACGCCGAGCTCGAAGTTGTAATACGCCCTGGGCATCTCGACGCCCGTGACGGCAGTGTCGCCGAAATCGAAGGTGCTGCTGAACTTGTCATTGAAGAACAGGGACACCAACGGCATCCGGCCCGGGTCCCGGGACAGCCTGAGGCGCTGCACCAGCGTGCCGAAGGTCAGACGCTGATGTGCCTGGGCATCGAAGAACGCGCTGCGTACAGCGCGCAGGTGTTCGGCGAACGTCAGTTGCTCATCGATGCGGCAGCGCAGCGGAATCGTGTTGACCCCGTGTGCCACCAGGTGTCGGTTCTCCTGTAGCGCCTGACTCGCCATCGGCACGCCGATGATGAAATCGTCGGCGGAGGTGAGGCGCGCGACCAGCACCTCGAAGGCGGCGAGCATGGCCACGAACTGCGTGGCGCCCTCCTTTGCCGCGCCGGCACGAAAAGCCCGGAAGAGCTCCTTGTCGATGGCCAGGACCTGCCTGCCGGCGGTATAGGTCTTGTAGACGGGGCGGTTGCGGTCGAGCGGCAGCTCGAAGCTCGGCACGCCACTCGTGTACTGGTCTGTCCAGAAGTCCAGCGCCGCATCCATTTCTGCGATGGTGTCGGTGCTCTGTTGATCGGCCACAAAGTCACGGAAGGAAGCTGCTGGGGGCAGATCGGCCGGCAGACCGACACGGTCGGCCGCGTAGATCTTCGCGAGGTCATCGAAAATCACGGTCGAGGACCACCCGTCGACGATGACGTGGTGCGCGGTGAATATCAGTCGATGACGGTCGGGCGCCTCGCGGAGGACTTCAGCGCGCCACAAGGGAGCGGCCCCCAGATCGAACGGTGTGTGTGTTTCACGGTCCACGATGGCCGCGATCGCCGTCTCGCGGTCCCGGGCCCCGAGCGTCACGAGGTCGGTCAGTGCCAGCGTGACCTCCACCTCGGGCAGGACCCGCTGCGATTCGTTCACCAGATCGATGCAGATGCGCAGTGCCTCGTGCCGACGCACCACCTGCGAGAGTGCGGTGTGCAACGACTCCACCGACAGCTCGCCCTGCAACGTCAGCACGAAACACTGGTTGTACGAGCAGTTCGCGTCATCGCCCATCAGCGTCGCCGCGCAGATCTCACGTTGCGGCTCGGTCAGGGCGAAGTCATCCTCGAGCTCGGCGAACGGGTCGAAGTCCACGGATTCGTAGTGAGCCATGATGTCACCGCCGTCCGACCAGTTTGCGTTGGCGCGCAAAGGCTTCGCGTTGTCTGTGTGCGCGGTCCATGGCGTCGTCGGTGCCCATGACGTCACGGTGTTCCCCGGCAAGGTGGCGCGCCAGCGTGCGTATGGTCGGATACTGCAGCAAGGCGACGATCGGCAGATCGGCGCGCAGTTTGTCCGTGAGTTGCGCATGCACCCGGATGCTGAGCAGCGAATCGCCGCCGAGTTCGAAGAAGTGGTCGTCGAGGCCGACGCTATCGATACGTAGCACCGCCTTCCAGACACCGGCGATCGTCTCCTCCGCCGGGTTGCGCGGCGCCTGCCGGGGTTCGGAGGTTCCGCTGTGGTGGTGGGTGGGGGCGGGTAGGGCTTTGCGGTCGAGTTTGGCGCTGGTGGTCAACGGCAGGGCGTCCAGGTACTGGAAATGCGCGGGCACCA
>NZ_LMJA01000022.1 GCF_001428895.1 Mycobacterium sp. Root265 | reverse complement strand
CGACAACCCCAAGCCCTACGTCTGGACCAAAACCGCCGACCAAATCCTGGCCAGCATCGCCAACTACTGCACCCGAATTAATGACTCAGGACACTAGTCCGTCGTGGCGGGTCCGGCTCTCTGTCGGTGCCGGTTCCCGCCGCTGGGTTGTTCGTCACTGTGTAGTTGTCAAGGTGCGCAAGGCTTATGCGGCGACGGGCAGGTCGGTCATGGTGCGTCGTGCGTGGGAGCGCAGGTGCGTCGGCTCGGGTTCGTCTGATTTGTGGGGTGGGATGAACCAGGGGTGGCGGTCAGCGCCGAGGTAGACCTGCCAGCCGCCGTGGTGGATCGCGGTGTGGTGTAGTCGGCAGAGCAGCACGCCGTTGTCGATGCTGGTGGCGCCCCCGCTGCTCCATGGGGTGATGTGGTGGGCGTCGCACCAGGACACCGGCCGCCCACAGCCCGGGTGGGCGCAGCCACCGTCGCGCACTGCCAACCCTTTTCGGATCGCGGGTGTGAACAGTCGCTCGGCGCGCCCCACATCCAGCGGGGCCCCAGCCCCATCAACAGTCACCGAAGTGAGCGTGCTGTCGCAGGTGATCAGGTCGGCTGTGCCGGCGCTCACGGGCCCGGTGAAACCCAGGGTGTTGACGAACCCTGCTGCGGCGGGCCGGATCAGCGTGACATGCGGCAGCACCCCGCCCGAGGCCGGTCGCCGCGAATTTGAGAGGTAGGTCCGCACGACTTGTCCGAGAGCGTCCGCGCGACGCTTACCGACCGGACGCGGGTCCGGCGAGCCGTCGGGAAGTGGTATGGGTCGGCACAGTGGGTCCAGGGCGGTGAGGAGTTCCTCACCGGTCAGCGCGTCCACATCGAAAGTCGCAGCGACACGCCCTTCCTCGGTAACCACCAACGTCATCTCGTTGAGGTCCGCGTTCTCGGCCACCGGCACCGCCGCGCCCTCCAAAGGTGCTGCGGTGCAGCGGCTAATGGCGATCTCGCGGGCCTTCTCGTCCACGGCGGCCGGGGTGGTCTCGATCATCAACTTTCTGACCACCTCGGCCCGGTCCTCCTCGGACAAGGGCACCCGACTGTGCACGTGGGCGACGCCCTTCCCGATGGCGTCGGCGAACTCGATACCGATCCCGCCGAGGCGCTGGGCCCGGGTCAACGCCGTTAGCATGTGTGCCGCCCGCCCGACCCGCGCGGCTCGGTGGGCGGCGCCGGGGGAAACACCCAACAGGGTGAGAAGATCCGCTCCCGAACGCAGGTGCTTACGTGCCGGAACCCCGAGCCGCTCGGCGGCCGCAACCGCCTGGGCGATCACATGATCGACCAGGTTGCGGGCGGTGACCGCGGCCGCCAGCACCGCCAGCAGCGGCTGTTCATCAAGAATTCGGCGCGGGCTGTCGAGTAGGTGGCACAGCCGGCGATCACCGTCGTCGTCGGGCAAGGGTGCCGGGGTGAGGTCATCGATGAGCGCACCAATGAACATGTCGAGATGGGTGGCGTCCATGTTGGATACCGACTTTCACAGAAGGTGCCCAACGGGCACGATCAGTCAATACGGCTCGCACGGTCCCGCAGGACCATCGAACCTCTCGGCGACCGGAGTCGCGGTCTGAAGCTCACCGTCGAGATGTGGGAGCAACATCGCATTCGAACTTGTGTTCGATGCTACGCTGCACATCGTTGGCGCGCAAGGGTTATCCGTCAAGAAATCGGCGGCATTTCGAGGAGTTCTGGTCACCGAGGAGCGCTAGACGGGGTGAACGGCCCGCCAATGCTCGGCGATCTCGATGCGCCGGGCCACCCAGACCCGGTCATGCGACTGCACGTGGTCCAGGAAGCGCTGCAGCGCCGCCGCTCGGGCGGGCCTGCCGACCAGTCGACAGTGCAGACCGACCGACAGCATCTTCGGTTGTCCGGCAACGCCTTCGGCGTAGAGCACATCGAAGGCATCGCGCAGATGCGCGTAGAACTCGTCACCGTTGGCGAACCCGGCGGGCGAGGAGAACCGCATGTCATTGGTGTCCAGGGTGTAGGGCACCACCAGATGATCGGTGTCTCGCACCTTCACCCAGTACGGCAGATCGTCGGCGTAGGAGTCCGAGTCGTAGACGAACCCGCCGTGTTCGACCACGAGCTCGCGGGTGTGCGGGGAATCCCGGCCGGTGTACCAGCCCAGCGGCGCGCTGCCCGTCAGCTCGGTCAGGATCTGCATCGCCTCGGCCATGTGTGCACGTTCGGTGTCCTCGCCGATCAGCTGGTAGGACTTCCAGCGCAGGCCGTGGCAGGCGATCTCGTGGCCCAGCTCCGAGAACGCCGCCACGGCTTCGGGATTGCGCTGCATGGCACGTGCCACCGCGAAGATCGTCAGCGGCAAGCCACGCTGCTCGAAGATCCGCAGTATCCGCCACAGCCCTGCCCGCGAGCCGTACTCGTACATCGACTCCATGCTCATGTGCCGGTTGCCGAACGGTTCGGCCGGCGTGATCTCGGACAGGAACGTCTCCGACGCCGGATCGCCGTCTAGGATCGAGTTCTCGGCGCCCTCTTCGTAATTGAGCACGAACTGCACGGCGATCGCCGCGCCGCCCGGCCACATCGGATCGGGGGTGTTGCGCCCGTACCCGATCAGGTCGCGGGGATAGGTCACGCCAACTCTCCGTACAGCCGCAGCCGTGCCAGCCCGCCGTCCGGGTAGATGTCCAGCCGTACCTCGGTGAGCACATCGTCGGATTCGATCAGGAACTTGTGCCGGGTGTCGGGCAGCAGGTTGGTGCGGGGCAGCAGTTCGACCCGGTCGCCGTTGGCGCGAAAGCCGGTGAGTGCGGCCGATCCTGGGCTGTTGCCGATGAAATAGGAGGTGTCGATCTCGGCGAGATTGATCCGCCCGGGGCCGGCCAGCCGGAAACGCACCCAGTCGTTGGCGTCATCGCGGCGGCGTGCGGTCTCCCACCCGTCGCCCATCACCTGGGCGTAGCCGGGGAAGATCAGGTTCTGCGGGGAACTGTAGAACCGGTTGGAGCAGTCCAGGACCAGGCCACCGTTCTCCAGCGCGGCGAGGTCCAGCGGCCCGACGCCGAAGAACCGCTTGTCCGGCAGGCCTTCGCCGTGCACCCGCAGCCGGGCCACCCCACCGTCGGGGTAGATGTTGAGTCGCACATGGGTCCACCGGTTGTCCGAGTTGACCTCGAAGTTGTTGCGGGTGTCCCCGTAGGCACGGCTGCGTTCGATCAGCGGCGTCCAGTTCTGGTCGGCGGCCAGCTGATCGGCGGTGGGGTAGCCGTCGACCTCGAGGGCGTCCAGCGAGATGGCGGGCGGGTAGTTGCCCTTGAACCACGCGGTGTCCACCACCACGCCCCGGATCACTCCGGGCACCCCGAGCCGGACGATCGCGGTGTCATGACCGGTTTCCCGGCGACGGCGGGTCTCCCAACCGTCGTACACCTGGCCCTTGTGCCCGAACGAGGCCGGCCGGTACGTCGAGGGCCCCTGGGAGATCAAATTCTCCTTCTCGGCGAAGGATTCGTCATTGGCCCAGACGACGGCGCCGCCGAGGGTGCGCAGCGCCAGGTCCGGCAGCCAGGTGAAGTCGGGTAGGGATTCGGTCATGTCAGCTTCCGGTCCTTGAGATTTCGCAGTACATCGATGGTGGCCGCGGGGGCCAGGGTCAGGACGTCGTCGGCGTCGAACGCGCCACAGTCCAATCCGCGCAGCACGACCGTCGACAGTGCCTCCGCGGTGGCAGGCTCGTCGACGATCGCGCCGCCCCGTCGCTCCAGGTAGGCCTGCAGTCGGGGTGCCGCCGCAACGACGGCCGCGCGGAAGAAGGTGAAGGTGGCCAGCCATCGGGTCACCAGATGGCCGGCGTGCATATCCCAGCCCTGGTAGTAGCCGCGTTCCAGGGCCCGGGTCACCAGCCGGTGATGCCTGCGGATCGCGGCCACCACCTGGTCGTCGTCACCGACAGGGAACACCTGGGTGGAGCCGTCGGCGATCCACACCCCGGTCTGCGCGGCGGCGGTCTGCATGACGGCCTTGGCGTGGTCGGCGATGGGATGATCCAGGGACTGCTGCTGCGGCGCGATACCGCACGCCGCGCTGTAGTCGTAAGTGCCGTAATGCAATCCGCTGCACCGGCCGTTGGCCAGCTCGATGGCACGGGCCACCGTCGCGGCGCCATCCGCACCGATGACGGCCTGCGGGCTCTCGATCTGCAGTTCGAATTGCAGCGTGCCCGTCGCCAGGTCATGTACCTGCTCGAGGGCCTCGCACAGCCAGACGGTGGCGGTAACCTGTTCGGCCGCACGCAGTTTCGGCACGGTGAACACGAAACCGGGCGGTACGCCGCCATCGAGCACCAGTTCCAGGGTGCGCACCGAACGTCGCCGGTCCGCGGCGGTCAACCCCTTGATCCGGATGCCCGAACTGCCCAGTGCCAGCGCACGCAGAGTGTCCCCGGCCTGCACCGCGTCGGCGTCCTCGGCCTCGTCGGCGCGCCGCCCGTAACCGTCCTCGAAATCCAGCCGCAGATCCGCGATGGGTGCGGTGCGCAGCCGGTCCCTGACCATCGCCAACGTGGTTTCGTCACCGAGCTCGGCGAACACCTCGGGGTGGCGGTCCAGCAGTTCCAGCGCGTGCGCGCCCCATTCGATGACGGTGGCCGGGCTCGCGTCGGCGGCGCTGATGTACACGGTGTGCACGGGCTGGCTGCCAGGGCGATCACCCGGGTACCTGGCCGCCAGCGCCGCATCGACACCCTCGAGCAGGGCGTCGACGCGTGTGAGCGTGTCCTCGGGGACTCGGCGCACAGCGGGCATCGGTCCATCCTGCCGTGTCAGCGTGACTTGAGCACCTCCAGGCGGCGGATCGCCTCGTCCATCGTCTCGTCGCGTTTACAGAAAGCAAAGCGCACCAGGTGATTCCAGCCATGATCGCCGCTGGTGAACGCCGACATGGGGATCGCCGCCACCCCGGCGCGCTCGGGGAGTTCAGCGCAGAATGTGGTGGAGTCGGCGTATCCGAGCGGCCGGGGGTCCGCGCACAAGAAATAGGTGCCGTGGCTGTCGTGCACGGCGAATCCGATATCGGTCAGCGCGGCGGCCAGCCGGTTACGCCGGGCCTCGAAGGTATCGCGCAGCGCCAGCGACCAGCCGTCCTCGTCGTTGAGGGCCTGGGCGACGGCGGGCTGGAACGGGGCGCCACCCACATAGCTCAGGTACTGCTTGGCCGCCCGCACGCCCGCGATGAGGTCGGCGGGTCCGCACGCCCAGCCGATCTTCCAGCCGGTGACGTTGAACATCTTGGCCGCACTGGAGATGGTGACGGTGCGCTCCGCCATCCCGGGCAGCGCCGCAAGCGGCAGGTGCCGCAGGCCGTCGAAGACCAGGTTCTCGTACACCTCGTCGGTGATCACCAGTAGGTCGTGCGCGATCGCGAGCTCGGCGATCGCGGCAAGCTCCTCGGCGGAGGCAACGGTGCCGGTCGGATTATGCGGCGAGTTGAGGATGAGCGCCCGGGTGTTGGGCGTCACCGCAGCGCGCAGCGCCTCGACGTCGATGGCGAACCCGCGGCCGTCGGCCACCATCGGCACCGCGACCCGGTGACAGCCGGCCATCGCGATCACCGGGGAGTAGGAGTCGTAGAACGGCTCGATCACCAGGACCTCGGAGCCGGGTTCGACCAGCCCGATGACCGATGCGGCGATGGCCTCGGTCGCCCCGACGGTGACCAGGATCTCCGAGTCGGGGTCGTAGCTGGCCCCGTAGAGCCGCCGGCGCTGACCGGCAATGGCCTCGCGCAGTGCCGGGATGCCCAGGCCGGGTGGGTACTGGTTGGTGCCCTCGGCGATCGCGTCCTGGGCGATCTTCAGCATGCCCGCGGGCCCGTCCTCGTCGGGGAAGCCTTGGCCGAGGTTCACCGCACCGATGCGGGCAGCCAGTGCCGACATCTCCGCGAAAATCGTCACCGCGTACGGCTGGAGTCTGCGCACGGTCATGGCGTCGACCCTATCCGTGCTGGGACTTGAAGCCGGGCGGCACCACCCGCAGCTTGCCGGCGATCCGGGTCAGGGCCGCCAGGTCGGCGCTGGTGAGTGGGTCGATGACCAGTTCGCGGACCGCCCGCACATGGATCGGCGCGGCCGCGATCACCAGCCGGTAGCCGTCGTCGGTCAGTTCGGCCAGCGTGTAGCGGCCGTCGTCGGGGTCGGGGAAGCGGGTCACCCAGCCGCGCTGCTCGAAGCGCTTCACCACATTGGACAGTCGGGACAGGGATCCGTTGGCCAGGAACGCCAACTCGCTCATCCTGATTCGCCGATCCGGGGCGTCGGAGATGTGACTCAGCGTCAGGTATTCGAAGAGGGTCAGGTCGACCTCCCGCAGCGGCGCCTCGAGCTTCCCCGGCATGAGCAGGATCAGCGAGATCAGACCGGTCCACGCCTGCTTCTCGTCCTCGGACAGCCATTGGGGGTCATCGCCGCTCGCCATCCCCATGACTTTACGCATGAAGTCATCGGGTGTACGTTTTACTTCATGCATGAAGTAAAACGAGACATCGAGTTCTTCACCACGCCCGGTTACGGCGAGACGGCCCTGGTCGAGCGCCACTACCACCAGGCCGTGCGGATCGGCGACCGCGTCGAGATCTCCGGCCAGGGCGGCTGGGACGACGACCTGAACTTCCCGGAGTCGCTGGAGGACGAGATCATCCGGGCCTTCGAAAACGTGGAACGCACGCTGGTCGCAGCAGGCGCATCCTGGCGCGATGTGGTGCAGGTGAACTCCTACCACGTGCTGCACGAGCCGGACGAGAACTTCGACGCCCACAACGAGGTCATGTTCGCGCAGCTGCGTAAGTGGACGCCGGACCGGCCGCCCATCTGGACCGAGATCGGCGTCACCGCGCTGGGCGCGCCCCGGATGCGCATCGAGATCCGCGTCACCGCGGTGATCGAAAACTGATGCGCGCCATCGTCTTCGACCCCGACGCTCCGCGCAAGTTCGCGATCGCCGACGCCCCCGACCCGGTGCCCACGGCGCCGAACGAATTGCTCATCGACGTCAAGGCCATCTCGCTTAACTTCGGTGAGGTGTACTACGGCGACAACGCCGAACACCCCGGCGACATCCCCGGCTGGGACAGTGCCGGCGTCGTGGTCACCGCCGCCGCGGACGGATCGGGCCCGCCGGTGGGCGCCAGGGTGGCCGGTGCCGCCTGGTCGCAGGGCTGGGCGCAGCGACGGGTGCTGGCAGCGGAAAACGTTGCGGTGATTCCTGATTCGGTCGACTTCGAGACGGCGGCCGCGTTGCCGGTCGCCGGGGTGACCGCCGTGCAGACCATCCGCCGGCTCGGACCCGTGCTCGGCAAACGGGTGCTGGTCACCGGCGCATCGGGCGGTGTCGGCCGGCTGGCAGTCCAGTTGGCCGCCCGGGCGGGCGCACACGTGATCGCCGCGGTCGGCAGCCCCGAGCGCGGTGCGGGCCTACACGAACTCGGGGCCGACGAGATCGTGGTCGGCCTGGACGGGGTGGCCCCGGTGCACGGCGTGCTCGAACACGTCGGCGGCACCATGCTGGCCGACGCGTACGGTCTGCTCGAAGACGGCGGCACGGTGATCTCCGTGGGTGCGGCATCCGGTCAGTCGACGGTGATCGACTTCGAGGCGGCGCGAATGGCGCACAAGAACAACAGGATCGAGTCGTTCATGGCGAGCTGGCCGGTGGGCGAGGAGCTTCAGTACGTCCTGGACCTCTCCGGCCGCGGACAGTTGGACGCCCAGGTCGGCTACCGCGATTCATGGGACAACCTCGACGCGGCGATCGATGCCCTGCTGGGCCGCCGGGTCGCCGGCAAGGCGGCGCTGTCGGTCAGCTGAGCAGCGGGCGCAGATCGGTGTCGATCCAGTCGGTGAAGCTCTGCCAGCCGACCTGCGGGTACTGCGCGTGCAGTGCCGGGATGTCCACGGTGTAGCCGCCGGCGGCCAGGAATCCGAACATGGCCCGCATGTCGTCGGAGCCGATATCGTCCGGGTCGCTGGTGGCCAGCCGCACCGGCTTGCCCAGTGCCGCCGCGATCGCCGCGGTCATCTGCTGCGGAGTCGGTTCGTCGGAGGCGATGTCGATACGCATGCCGCGGACCGGATCCGGATCGGTGAGCACCGCCGCGACGAACCGCCCGAGATCGCGACGGGACAACTGTTGCAGCGTCGTGTCGGCGGGCAGTGGCAACGCGAACACCCCGGCCTTGATGTCGTCGAGGCCGCCGAGCATGTTGTCGTAGAAGTACGAGGGCCCGACGATGGTGTACGACAGCCCGGACCGGGCGAGTGACTCCTCCACTTCAGCCTTGCTGTCGAAATGCGGTATGCCGGTGTGCTGGTCGGCATCGGCGACCGAGGAGAACACCAGGTGCGGCACCTGCGCCGCCAGCGCGGCGTCCAGGATGGTCCGGCCCTGGGCGACCTCGGCCTCGGGACCGTCCTCAAACGGCGTGGTCAACGCGTAGGCGCCGTCGACCCCGGTGAAGGCCTGTGCCACCGAGGTCTCATCGGACAGATCCGCGGCGACGACCTCGACACCGGCTGCGCTGAGACGTCGGGCCGAGGCGGAGTCGGTGCGGCGGGTGATCCCGCGCACCGTCGCCCCGCTTTCGAGCAGCGCCCTGACCACCGCACCGCCCTGCGCGCCGGTGGCGCCCAGCACTACGAAATGTCCTGTCATCACTGCAGCCTAATAGCCGATCACCCCACGCCTTCCAGGGTGTCCGTCTCGGTCTGGCCGATCCTGGCGATGACCTCGGGGCGGTTGCGCACCAGGTGGTAATACCAAGCCAATGCCACGGCGACCGTCGCCAGGAACAGGTACGGCAAGATGTTCAGCGGGAAGCTGGGCACCGGGTACACGTTGGCGAAGAAGGTGTAGGCCATCGCCAGGATCGCGATGACGGCGGTGACCCACACCAGCCGGTTCGGCTGGCCGGTGCGCCGGGTGTAGACCACACAGGCGGCGGCGACCAGCGAGTAGGCGACCATGTATCCGTAGGTGGCATAGGTGTCGACCCACACCACGATGTCCATCGGATGCACACCGACGGCCAGCAGGACGACGTCCAGGACGATGGCTGCCGGCCCGGCGATCAGCAGCACCCGGTGCGGCGTCAGGTGGCCTTCGTGGGTGCGGCCGAACCTGTCGGCGACCACGCCTTCCTTGCCCATCACGTAGACGATGCGGCCGACGACGTTCAGCGGGGCGACCACCACCGCGAAGAACGAGGCGCCGACTCCGAACAGCAGGATCGGATTGAACCACGAGGGCATGCCGATCAGAATCGCGATGTCCTGCAACGGATTGGCGCTGTCGGCCAGCCCTTCCTGGAGCACCGCGATCTGGGTGTAGGCGGCGAACACGTACAGCACACCCACCACCAGCGCGCTCCACATGATGGCGCGGGGGATGGCGGTGTACGGGTTGCGTGCCTCCCGGCCCAGCGCATCGGCCGAGGAGAACCCGACGAAACCGAGGATGCCGAGCACCATGCCCGCGGCCACACCCTGTCCGGGGATGTTGCTGAACGAGAACTGGGACGGATCCCAGGCGGCCGGTCCCGCCCACACCAGGGCCAGCACCAGCAGGACCGTGATGATGGTGACCGAGACCAACTCCAGGGTCAGCGATACCCGCGCCGAGAGCCGGATGCCACGGATGGTGAACAGCGTTGCCAGACCGCCCAGGACGATCGCGAGCACGATCGTCGACCCGACGCCGCCTGCCGGAATCCCCAGGGAGATCAGGAAATCGCTGGTGTAGGAGATCGCCCCGCCGAGCGAGCCGGCGGCGATGCCCCAGCAGCCCACCAACAGTGCCACTCCCGCCAGGTAGGCCCCGAACGGCCCGAGGCCCTTGGACACATAGGTGTAGAGCGAGCCGGCCGACGCATTGCGGCGGGCGAACACCACCACGCAGTACCCGACCGACAGGATGACCACCGTCGCCAGCGCAAACGACACGATGGTGCCGGTGCCCGCGCTCAGGTAGATGGCCGCCGCCGTGAAGGCGATGACGGCGCTGGGCGCGATGTTCGCGATGGCCTGCGCGGCCAGTTCGGGACCCGACATCACACCGTGGCGCAGGCCGGCGTCGACGGGAGGGGTTTCGGTGGCCATTCGGCTCCTTGAGATTCGAAAGTCGTTATCGGCGAAAGGTTTCAGGGGATGAGCAGGGTACGTAGCGCTTCGCCGGACTCCAGGTCGTCGAACGCTGCCGCCGCCTCCTCCAACGGTCGGCTGGCCCAGACCAGCGCATCGAGTTTGAGCTGGCCGTCCATGTAGCGATCGACGAGCGCGGGTATGTCGATAGAGGGACGCACCGATCCGTAGTTCGAGCCGAGGATGCGCTGATCGGCTTCGGCCAGCACCAGCGGTTCGAACGACGCCTTGGCCCCGGTGGGCGGCAGACCGACCACGACGGCCGCCCCGCCCAGTCCGAGCATCCGGATGGCCTGCTCGGTGGTGCCGGTGTGGCCGAATGCGTCGAAGGCGTAGTCGACGCCGTCGGGGATCAACTCCCGCAACTGCTCCTCGGCATCGCCGGCAGAGGCATTGATGCGGTCGGTGGCGCCGAACTGCACGGCCATCTTGGTCTTGTCGTCGCGGACGTCGATGGCGATGATCCGGCTGGCGCCGGCCAGCTTCGCGCCCTGGATGACGTTGAGACCGACGCCGCCGCAGCCGATCACCGCAACGGAGGCACCTGGCTCGACCGCGGCGGTGTTGAGCACCGCGCCGACCCCGGTCGCCACGGCGCACCCGACCAGCGCGATGACGTCCAGCGGCGCATCCTCACGCACCTTCACCGCGCCGGACGCCGGGACGACGACCTCTTCGGCGAAGGAGGACACCCCGAGATAGTGGTGGACCACCTCGCCGTTGCGCGACAGGCGCGAGGTGCCGTCGAAAAGGGTGCCCAGCGGTGCGACCACGGTGGCAACCTTCTGGCAGCGCGCCTCGTGGCCGGACCGGCAGTAGCGGCACTCGCCGCACGGCGGTACCCAGGAGAGCACCACATGGTCACCGACCGCGAGCGTGGTGACGCCCTCACCGAGTTCGGTCACCACGCCGGACCCTTCGTGCCCCATGACCAGGGGCGCGGGTGCGTCCCACTCGCCGCGTTTGACGTGCAGATCCGAGTGGCACACCCCGGCGGCGGCGATCCGCACCCGCACCTCGCCGGGTTTGGGGCCGGCCAAGTCGACGTCCACGTACTCGATGGGCGTGGCGGGATCTCGGAAGACGATCGCTTTCACGGTGCTCCTTTACAAGCGGGAATCCACCGAATCGTAGGGAGCGCGCAGCGCCGGCGACAGCCGCAAAAAGTGTGATCCGAGGAGCCTGATCCATCATTTTGTACACTCGGCCGTGGCCTATGACGTGCGAGCGATCGCCGAGCATTTCGGTGCCGAGCTGATCACCGGTGCCGTCGACGGCGCGACGCCGGTGGAGGGCAGCGTGGCCCTGGCCGACCTGGCGCTGGCGAGCTCGCCCGGTTACGCCACGCTGGTGGTGGCCACCCCGACGGACTGGGCGGCAGCACTGGAGTCCGGCGACGGGCGGACGCCGCTCGCCGGATCCGTCGCGATCATCGCCGGTGGCACCGCCGCCGACACGCTGCGCACGGTCCTCGTCGACAGGGCGATCACCGCAGTCGTGGTGCCCGATCTGGGCGCCGACGTGGTGCATGCCCGGCTCACGGCGCTGGTCGCAGCCGACCAGGCGGCCGAGGACCGCAGGGTCACCACCGGGACCAAGGTGCTCACCCAGGTGGCCCGGCGCGGTGGCGTGGTCGCGGTGGTGGCCGAGCTGGCGCACCGGATCGACGGCTGGGCAGTGCTTCTCGACGCGCACGGTGAGGTGATCACCACCGCCGGCGCCGGCAGCCTGCACGTGCGGGACGCCGGCTCGGTGGCGTTCGGGCGCCGGGTGCGGATCCGTCACCCCGGGCTGCAGGTGCACCCGGTCGGGCAGGGCGAAGATGTCAGCGCCTATCTGGTCATCGGTGCTCGCGGTTCCACCAGCCGCAGCCGTGATCTGGCCTCGCAGGTGGCGGCCCTGCTGGATCTGCTGCTGCACACCGCCGACCATCCGGCCACCGAGCGGCTGGGCCGCGAAGTGATGATGTCGACGCTGTTGCGCGGCGGCGCCGAGGCGGCAACGCTGTTGCGCCGCTGGGGCGTTCGCGAACAGTCACTGACGGCGTTCGCAGTGGCGTCGAGGTCGACTGCGATCGATCCGGAGCGCCAAGCCATCCGCTGGCTCGACGAGCTGGGAGCCGTTCACATGGTCTCCGCCGAGCGGGGGCGGGTGCTCGGCTTCATCGGCGCAGACCGTGCCCCCGAACTCGCCGCCATGGTGGAGCGGCTCACCTCCGATGCGAGTCTGCCGCTGCGGATGGGGTTGGGATCGGCCGCGACGCCACAGCTGTTGGCCCGCAGCGCCGCCGAGGCCCGGCAGGCGCTGGAGACCGCGGTGGTCGACTCCCGTCCCGTCGTCTGGTACCGCACGCTGGCCACCGTCTCCTACGTGCTGGACCACCTCGACCACAGCGCGATGACCCGCGTCGCCGCGGTGCTCGACCCGCTGCGCGACGACGGCGGCCACCACGGGGCCCTGACCCGCACGCTGGAGATCTACCTGGCCGAGCACGGCGCGTGGGGTTCCTCGGCGAGCCGGCTGCAGGTGCACCGCCAGACGCTGGCGGCGCGGATCCGCCGCATCGAGGAGCTGACCGGACTGTCGATGGCCAGCCCCGACGACCGGGCGGCCGCCTGGCTGGCCATCCGCGCCCTCAAGAGCCCGGCGCTGGGCTGAGGCGCTCTTATTCCCGCGCGAGGGGGTACATCGTGTGACTCCCTGGTCTGTGCCCACCGAGCTGGAATGAGCACATGACCAACACTGATGACCTCATCGCCTTGGTGACCGGTGCGAACACCGGCATCGGCTTCCATCTGACTCAGCAACTCGCCCGCACCGGCGCGCGCGTACTCCTGGCATCGCGTGATCCCGAACGCGGCAAAGCGGCCGCGCAGCAGCTGGCGGCCGAGGGTCTCGACGTCGACGTCCTCACCCTCGATGTCACCGACGACGAGACCATCACCGCCGCCGTCGGCCACATCACCGACACCTATGGGCGCCTCGACATTCTGATCAACAATGCGGCGATCGTGGGCGACGGGTTGCCGGCGTCCCAGGTGAGCCGCACCTCGCTGCTGCAGACCTTCGACACCAACGTGGCCGGTATCGCCGCCACCACGAATGCCCTGCTGCCGCTGCTGCGGGCCTCGTCCCGGCCGCGGATCCTGAACGTGTCCAGTGAGCTCGGATCGACCCGATTGGTCAACGATCCCGATTGGCCGCACAGCGATGTGGCTGCAGCCGCCTATCAGGCGTCCAAGAGCGCCGTGGACATGCTGACCGTGTTGTACGCCAAAGAGCTTGCGCACGAGGGCATCTCGGTGGTATCGGTGAGCCCGGGGTACCGCAGGACCGGTCTGAACAACGGCGAGCCGATGGAGGGCGCCGGTGATCCCGCCGTGGGGGCGGCCGGCATCGTCGGCGTTGCGCTGTCCGCTGAATTCCGCACCGGTCAGTTCCTCAGCGATCAGGGGGAGCTCGTCGCCTGGTGAGGCGTGCCAGTATCGAGGTATGGATGGACAGGTGGCCGGGGAGTTCCTGCGGGCGGTTCGGGAAAGCCGCGACCCCGGCGCCTTCGGGTTCGCGGCGAACGGGCGGCGCACCAGCGGGCTGCGGCGCTCCGAAGTGGCGGAGCTGGCGCACATCTCGGTGGAGCACTACACCAACCTGGAGCGTGCCCGGGGCAGCGGCCCGTCCGAGCAGGTACTCGGTGCGCTGGCCGATGCGCTGCGCCTCGATGACGATGAGCGGCGGCATCTGTTCCAGCTCGCCGGCCGCAACGTCCCCGCGGGGAGCGAACCCAGCACGGAGGTCAGTCCGAGCGTCGCGACGATGGTGCAGGGCCTCGGGAGCACCGCGGCTCTGGTGCTCAGCGCGCGTTTCGACATCCTGGCCTGGAATGCCGCTGCTGCGGAGTTGATGGAGGATTTCGGCGCGCTGGCGCCGGCCGAGCGCAACATCGCACGCCGCCATTTCCTGTCCGAGCAGGGGCATTACGGCATGAGCGAGGCGCAGGAGTTCTCCCGGATGGTGGCGGGCCAGCTGCGCGCCACGGCGGCCCGCTACCCCCGGGACGCGGGTACGCAGCGGTTGATCGCCGATCTGCTGGCCGGCAGCCCGGAGTTCGCCGCACTCTGGTCTGACGCCACGGTGGTGAACACCACCCACATGATCAAACGGCTCGACCATCCCGAGCGCGGGCGTCTGACGCTGTCCTGCGACGCCCTGATGGACCCGCACCGGGATCAGACGATCGTGCTGTTCGCGGTCGTCTCGACCGGTTGAAGCTGCCCCTACGTCAACGACGTCAGGACAGCTGCGGTGCCGGTTGCGGGAGCGGATGCGCACCCTGCGGGCGCAGCCCGTCGAAGATGATGGCGAGGTACCGCTGCCACAGTAAAGGCTTTGGCGTCGAGAGGTTTTCGACGATATGGACCGGCGCACACATCATCAGGAAGACGTCGGTTTCGGTGATGTCATCACGGATGGCACCGGCAGCGCGGGCGCGGTGTACGAGCGTGCCGAGCCGGGTGTGCAACTCGTCTCGGAGCGCGGTCACCGTCGGGTGGTGATCGCTGACGGACTGCAGGAATGTCAGGTCGTGCTGTTGGCGTTGATCGGCGGCCACCGTCAGGAATTCCAGTAGCGCTGCACCCGGATCCGGTGCGCTCTCCAGCTGGTGGGCGACCGTCGTGAGGGTCGTGAGATGACCCGACACGATCGCCGCGATCAGGTCCTCCTTCGAGGCGAAGTGCCGAAAAACGGTGCCCTTGGCGACACCCGCCCGACGGGCGATGTCGGCGATCGAGGCGGACGGTCCCCGATCGGCGAACTCGGCTTCCGCGGCAGCCAAAAGCGACTCGCGGTTGCGAGCCGCATCCGCACGGAGCGTGCGATCTGGCGTGGACACACCTCAGCGTATCAAGTTGACCGATCGGTCACCTTGGCGTTACGGTGACGGCACGAAGGTGACCGATCGGTCACTTTGAGCTTCGGTCAAACTCTCGGAGGACATATGCAGTTACGCGGCGCCACGGTCCTGGTCACGGGCACGAACCGGGGAATCGGTCGGCATTTCGCCATCGAACTTCTGCGTCGGGGGGCCAAGGTCTACGCCACCGCGCGGCGGCCCGAACTGGTCGACATCCCGGGTGCCGACGTGCTGCACCTCGACATCACCGATCAGTCGTCCGTGGAGGCGGCCGCCGCACTGGCCCAGGATGTCGACGTCCTGATCAACAATGCCGCCGATACGGCCGGTGGCAATCTCGTCACCGGAGATCTGACCGCCATCCGATCGACGATGGATTCGAACTACTACGGCACCCTCGCGATGATCCGGGCCTTTGCGCCCATCCTTGCGCGCAATGGCGGAGGTGCGATCCTCAACGTGTTGTCCGTCGTCGCGTGGAACACCGTGGACGGCAACACCGCATACGCCGCAGCCAAGTCGGCGCAGTGGGGCCTGACCAACGGAGTGCGTGTCGAGCTCGCCGGGCAGGGCACCCTGGTCGCCGCACTCGTCCCCGGACTGGTGGGCACCCAGACCCTGCTCGACTACGCCGAGAAAACCGGCGTGGACCTGCCCGGTGAGGTGGTGACCGACCCCGCTGATCTGGTCCGGCTGGCTCTCGACGGCCTGGAAGCCGGGGACATCGAGATCCTGGACCAGCTCGCCGTCGCCGCCAAGGAGTCACTGACCGGTCCGCCCCGCGCTCTCGCGTGGTGATTCAGGTGGCGAACAGCCGCGACGTGTGCTCTTCGTGACACATCCCGCTGATCTCGAGGGTGGGGGACAGGCTGCTCAGCTCCGACAACGGGCGCTCGCACGCCGATGCCGCCGCCTGCGTCATCGTTGCGGCAGTACGCAACTGGATACGCTGGCTCTGCAGCGGGCCGAGCCGGCCCAGCCGTACCGCGGCACTGAGCATCGAGGCCATCAGCGACCGCAGTGATCCGAGGACCGCGAGCTGTTCGCTGACGCCCAGATAGGCCTGCAACACGCCGTCGACGACGGCGGCATGACCGGGGGTGCTGCCGGCCAGCACGGCTCGCAGGTACGGGTGCTGCGCCGCGATGCCGATATCGCAGGCGGTGGCACTCAGCTGCCTGCCCGCCGACACCGACGCCGTGCGGGCATTGTCGAACAACTTGTAGGACGCCATCAGCTCGTCGAGCTCGCCCAGGCTTTGCGCCGACTGCCAGTCCCGCCACGCTGCGGCGGTGACGGTGGCATCCAGCGTCGCGTACCCGTGGAGGAGGTAACCACACACCGCCGTCTCGATCGCCTCCGCGTCGGCGTCCGGCCGCTGAGCCAGCCACTCTTCCAGGCCGTGGCTGTGCACCATCCGCCCGGCCGGAAACGCGCTGTCGTGCAACTGCACCCACAGTGCGATCGCGGTGGCCGGGTCAGTGGTGATGGCCGGCATGGCGGTCGGCTGACGTGGCAGACCACCCGTCGGCGGCCATTACCATCTCGGTGACCTCACCGATCACGCCGAGCCCGGCGAGCATCTCCCGGGCGGCGGCAGCGCTGGTGAACAGCGGCGCGGTCAGCGTGTCATGGTCGACGTCGATGGGTGCGTGCTGGTTGCCCAGCGTGTGGCCCAGCAGCAGCATGGCGCGGGCGGTGTTGTCGGCGAAGCGGACCCGGATGGCCGGTTCGTGCGGGCGCCGCACCACCACGGCATCGTGGCCGTCATCGGCGATCACCATGCCGTGGCGCAGGAAGGTGCCGCGCGGCAACATGATCCGCACCTCGAGTCCAATGTCGGTGGTGACGAGCTGGCGGTGCTTGCCGGCATCGCCCCAGCCGATGTCGACATGGTGGCGGCGGCGCCCGGCGAAGGCCGGGTCATCGGCGGTTCCGAGAACGGCATCGGCTATCACGTCAGGCGCTCCTTGCGATCGGCGGGGACAACACGCTGTGGCGGGCCGCGGCGTGCAGCGCGCGACACACCTTGTTCAGTTCGGGTGCGCGGCGGGCCGTCAGCCTCGCGAAAACACCGGCCCGGTGCGGAAGTTCACCTGCCCCGCCGAGTACGCCCGGAAAACGACCGAGGGTGGCGCGGACCGTGGACAGTGCGGGTGCGGGCGAGCGACCGGGGGTGACGATGAGCAGGGTGGCCAGATAGTCGCTGTCCAGACCGGCCTCGGCGGTGATCAGTTGACGGTCCCGCGCGATCACCCGGCCACCCACCCGCACGGTGAAGGAGTTGTCGACGCCCGCGTACCGGAAACGCTCACCGTGCGCGATCCGCCCGGCGGCGATCGCGTCCCAGCCGATATAGGTTCCGCCCTCGTCGACGTCGAGTTCGATGCTTTGGGTGAACGTCGAATCCGACTGCGGGATGATGGTTTTGGGAAGGTACTCCAGCACGGCACCGGCGTCGACGGCGAAACGCAATCGGTGCCGGGCGCCCGGTCCTGTCCCGGCGAACACCTGGGTGGCCGCCTGGCTGGTCAGGTAGAGATGGGTGCCGCCCGCGCAATGGACGGTGGTCTGCAGGTCGTCATCGGAGAACGTGCCACCGCTGGGGCTCTGCACGCACAGCACCGCCGCGCGCGGGTAATCGGCGTCGGTGTGCAGCGCGGTGGTCACCCGTTGCGGATAGCGTTGCCGCAACTGCGCGATCCGGGTGGTGCCGGTGGCATCGGCCAGGGTGTGCACGGTCAATTCTCCGGGCGCGATCATGCTCTGGCCGTGAGCATCACACCGCGCAACAGTTCGTCGGTCAGCGCGTCCAGGCCGGTACCGGTGCGCAGGTCGGTGAACACCGTGGGTTTCACCGGGCGGGCAATGGCGCAGTCGCGGCGCATGCCGTCCAGATCGGCACCCACCAGCTCGGCCAGGTCGATCTTGTTGACCACCAACAGATCCGCCTGCAACAGGCCGATGCCCTTCTTGCGGGGGATGTCGTCACCGCCCGCGGTGTCGATGACGAAGATCCAGTAGTCCACCAGGTCGGAGGTGAAGGTGGCGGCGAGATTGTCCCCGCCGGACTCGATGAGGATGATGTCGAGGTCGTCGAACTCGGCGCACAGCCGCCGTGCCGCGGCCAGGTTGGCGGACGGGTCCTCGCGGATGGCGGTGTGCGGGCAGGCCCCGGTCTCGACGGCGAGTACCCGGTTCGGGTCGATGACGCCGCTGCGGCGGACCCGCTGGGCATCCTCGTCGGTGACCAGGTCGTTGGTGATGACGGCGACGCCGAGGCCCTTGCCGATGAGCTGGGGTACCAGCATCTCCACCAGCCGGGTCTTTCCCGACCCGACGGGTCCGCCGATGCCGACCCGGAGTACCTCAGACATGGTGATCTCCTCGCTATTTCAGTGTGTAGCGGCGGCCCAGCGGCACCGTCGTCATCGGTGTGCTGGTACACACCTGACCGTCGACCATGACCCGGTAGGTGTCCGGTTCGATGCTGATCTCGGGCAGGTAGTCGTTGTGCAGCAGATCGGCCTTGGTGAGCGCGCGGGCCCCCCGGCACGCCACCAGCGGAGTGTTCAGTCCCAGCCGGTTGCCGAGGCCCGCCTCGATGGCCGCCGCGGCGACGAAGTTGACCGACACATCGGCCGGGGTGCGGCCGTAGGCGGCCCACTGCGGCCGGTACTTCAGCGGCTCGCAGGTCATCAGGGAGGCGTTCGCCTCGCCCATCACCGACCAGGCCGGGAACCCGCCCTTGAACACCACTTCGGGGCGGATGCCGAAGAACTTGGGCTCCCACAACACGATATCGGCGAGCTTGCCCGGTTCCAGCGAACCGACCGCGTGATCGATGCCGAAGAGCTTGGCCGGGTTGATGGTCAGCTTGGCGACATAGCGCAGGATCCGGGCATTGTCGGCGCCGGTGCCCTCATCGGCGGGCAGCGGCCCGCGGGTGGCCCGCATGTGGGACGCCAGTTGCCAGGTGCGCGCGATGGTTTCGCCGATGCGGCCCATGCCCTGGGAATCCGAGCCCATCGCCGAGATGGCGCCCAGATCATGCAGCACGTCTTCGGCGGCGATGGTCTCGCGCCGGATCCGCGATTCGGCGAACGCCACATCCTCAGGAATTCGCGGGTTGAGGTGATGGCACACCATCACCATGTCCAGGTGCTCGTCGAAGGTGTTCAGCGTGTACGGGTTGGTCGGATTAGTGGAGGACGGAAGGCAATACGGCTCACCCACCACCCGCATGATGTCGGGTGCATGACCGCCGCCGGCGCCCTCGGCATGGTAGGTGTGGATGGGCCGGCCGCCGATCGCGGCCATGGTGTCCTCGTAGAACCCGGACTCGTTGAGGGTGTCGGTGTGGATCTGCACCTGCAGGTCGAGTTCGTCACCGGCGTCCAGGGAGGCCCGGATCGCGGCCGGGGTGGCGCCCCAGTCCTCGTGGATCTTGTACCCGATGGCGCCTGCCAAACCCTGTTCGATCAGCGGTGCGGTGCTGGAGGCGCTGCCGTTCCCGATGAAACCGAAGTTCATCGGGAAGGCCTCGGCGGCACCGAGCATGCGGGCCAGGTTGTTCGGTCCCGAGGAGGTGATGCCGACGGTGACCGGCCCGAGGCCGCCACCGATCATGGTGGTGATCCCGCTGGAGATGGCCTCCTCGACCAGTCCGGCGCTGTCGAAATGCACGTGCACATCGATGGCGCCGGCGGTGGCGATCATGCCCTCACCGGAGCGGATGTCGGTGCCCGCACCGATGATCAGTTCCGGATCCACCCCGTCCATGGTGCGCGGATTGCCGGCCTTGCCGACCCCGACGATGCGCCCGTCGCGGATCCCGATATCGGCCTTGCGGATGCCGAGCACCGCGTCGATGATCAGCGCGTTGGTGATCACGAAGTCGAGTGCGCCTGCGGCATTGGTGAGATCGCCGTGCACCGCCATACCCTCGCGCATGGTCTTGCCGCCGCCGAAGACGGCCTCGTCACCGTAGACCGTCGCGTCGGCCTCGACCTTGGCCAGCAGTTCGGTGTCGGCCAGGCGCACCCGGTCGCCGGTGGTCGGTCCGTACAGCTCGGCGTAGCGGGCCCGGCTGATGCGATAGGCCATCTCAGGAGCCCGTGTCCAGGAAGCCTAGGGCGCGCATGTCGGTCATGAGCTCCTCGCTCGGGGTCGTGTCGGTGGGTGCGTTGGTGACATCGTTCTGGCCGATCACCAACCGTTCGCCGCCGTAGCTGGTCAGCGAAACATCCTGTGCTTCACCCGGTTCGAAGCGCACCGCGGTGCCGGACGGAATGTCCAGGCGCATGCCGAAGGCCGATCGCCGGTCGAACCGCAGTGCCCGGTTGGTCTCGAAGAAATGGAAGTGCGACCCGACCTGGATGGGGCGGTCGCCGGTGTTCTCCACCGTGACCGTGGCGGTCGGCCGCCCGTCGTTGAGTTCCAGATCGCCCTCGGCCGGAAACACCTCCCCGGGGATGACGGCCAGTTCCTCGGCGCTGCGGTTCCCGGGTCCGATGGCGTCGTGCACGGTGACCAGTTTCTGGCCGTCGGCGAAGAACGCCTCCACCTGAACCGAACCCAGCAGGGTGCGCACACCGGGCAGCACATCGTCATCGGTGAGCACCCGCGCCCCGTGCGCCGCCGCGTCGGCGACGTTCGCACCGGCGCGGGCGGCCTCCACGACCTCGTCGGCGATCAGCGCACGGGCCTCGGCGTAGCTGAGTGCCAGCCCGGCGGCGCGGTGCTTGCGGGCCAGTTCCGCGGCCAGGAAGAGCAGTAGCCGGTCTTCGTCCTTGGGGGTCAGATGCATGGTGTCAGCCCGTGATGCCTTCGGCCCAGGGGTATTCCTTGAGGTAGGGGTCCGGGGTGATCGGCTGCGGGGATTCCCACACCTGCTGGATCAGGCCGTCCGGCGCGACCTTCCCGATGCGTGCGGTCTTGGTGACGTGATGGTTCTCGCCGTCGATGGTGACGGTGCCCTCCGGTGCGTCGACGCTGACGCCGCCGGCCGCGCCCTGGATGTCGGGAACCGCGAACGACTGCGCCTTCTCGACGCTGGCCTGCCACAGTTTCACTGCGGTGTAAGCGGATTCCATCGGATCGGAGGTCACCCGGTCGGCACCGAAGCGTTGCTTGAAGTCCGCGACGAACGCGGCGTTCGCGGGGGTGTCCAGGGTCTGGTAGTAGTTCCACGAGGACAGCTGCCCCACGAGGGAGGTGGCGCCGATGCTCTTCACCTCTTCCTCGCCGACGCACATGGACATGACCGGCATCATCTCGGGAGTCAGCCCGGCGCTGTTGTATTCGCGGAAGAAGGAGGTGAGGGACCCGCCGACGACGACGTTGAACACGGCGTCCGCATCGGCGGAGCGGATCTTGTTGACGATGGTGGAGAAGTTGGTGCTGTCCAGCGGCACGTAGTCCTCGCCCTTGATCTCGATGCCGTTGGCCGCGGCGTAGGCCTTGACGATGGCATTGGAGGTGCGCGGGAACACGTAGTCGCTGCCCACCAGGTACAGCGACTTCAAGCCCTGCTCCTTGAGATAGTCCAGGGAGGGAATGATCTGCTGGTTGGTGGTGGCGCCCGAATAGTAGATGTTGGGCGAGGATTCCAGGCCCTCGTACTGCTGGCCGTAGTACAGCAGCGCGTCCGAACCTTCGAAGACTGGCAGCATCGCCTTGCGGCTGGCCGAGGTGTATCCACCGAAAACCGCTGCGACACAGTCGCTGTTGACGAGCTTCTGCGCCTTCTCGGCGAACGTGGTCGGCTCTGAGGCGCCATCCTCGGAGAGCAGGTCGAGTTGCTTGCCCATGACCCCGCCCTCGGCGTTGATCTGCTCGACGGCCATCACGATGGCGTCGTGGATCACTGATTCGCTGACCGCGAGACCGCCGGACAGCGAGTTGACCGCCCCGACCTTCACGCTGGGGCCCGAGGTGTCCACGCAGTCCTGTGCGGCCGCGGTGTCGGTGTCACCGGCCCGGCTGCCGCATCCGGCGGTGAGCATGGTGGTCGCCGCGAGCAGTGCCACGCCGACGCGCAGTCGTTTCATGAGGAGCCGCCTTCGAGGTCAGGGATCGTTGGCGCCCAGCGTAGGAATGCCAGGTGGCCGGGGGCTATGGGAGGAATCTCCCATTTGTGCCGCCACCGTTTCGTGTCCGCCGCAGCCCGGAAACATCCTCGAAACATGGCCTGCACATGATGCTTTCGAGGGGCAGAACCACGCGAAGGATGACCGATGGGAGCATACGGCGAGGTGCTGGGCAGCACGTCCAGTATCGAGACCCGGGCGCACGAGATGCTGGACGCGCTCGGCGCCAAAGCGGCGTCCTCGGCGTCGGCGATCAGCCTGTGGGATCCCATCCGGCGCTGCCATGTCGCGGTGGCCAACCACGGATATCCCGACGCGGTGATGGATCACCTGAACACCTGGTTCATCGATCACGATCCGCTCTTCGAGACCATGCGGGCCCGTGGTCTCGGCGCGCTGCGCTGGCGGGACTTCCCCGAGTACCGCGACACCTATTCGGTACAGGGTGTTTTCGCGCCCGCCGGCTTCGACGAGGGCCTGTCCGCGCGACTGATCACCGCCGACGGCACCTACGCCGGCACCATCCACGTCAACTGTGACGACGCCCGTTACCCCAGCGATAACGATGTGGGCGAGATCAATTCGCTGCGCGCACAGATGGCCGAGCATCTGGACTTCTCGGTGCGGCCCCGGATGGTGGCCGAACTGCTGGCACCCCAGGCCCAGGCATGGGCGGTGGATGCCGCCGGCCGTGCCCATCTGCTGAGCCTCGGTGACACCTTCGACCGGCCGATCGACCGCGACCTGGTGGCCGATATGGCGCTGGCGGCGCACACCCCCGGGCTGGGCTTCCGCCCCGAGACCACCCGCTGGAACGATGGCACCGGCTGGCTGCACGTCCGCCACATCGCCACCGCTCCGCGCTACCACCAGGACAGCCTGGACGCGGTGATACTGATCACCGCCGACCCGTTGCCGTTCGCGATCACCCCGCGCGAACTGGACGCGCTGACCCTGGCGACCCAGGGTCTGACGAACAACCAGATCGCCGCGCGGCTGTTCATCAGTGTCCGCACCGCAGGTCACCACCTGGAAAGCGCGATGGCCAAGCTCGGTGCCGGAAACCGGGCGTCCTGTGTGTCGCAGGCGGTCTCGTGGGGTTTGGTGTCGGGCCGGTTGCTGGCCGGGAATGAATCGGCCGCCCGCAGCGCTTAGCCCCGGATGCGATCGATTGCACCGCCTGCCGGGAACGGTGGATGTGGCGCGGTAATCTGACCTCTGAGCCCGACAGCCGGGGCTGTGAGCAGGGGTGGGGGAACGCCGGGTATGCCGCGACGAGTGACCATCGACGATGTGGCGCGCCTCGCGGAGGTGCACAAGGCCACGGTGTCGAGGGCGCTCAACGCCCGCACGCGCGATCAGGTCAACGCCGAGACACTCAAGCGGGTCAAACGGGCTGCCCGACAACTGGGATACGTCCCCAACGCCATGGCTCGCAGCCTGCGGACCAGCAGGTCGATGACCATCGGTGTGATCATCCCGGATCTGATGAATCCGATCTTCCCGCCGATCATCCGGGGGATCGAGCATGTGCTGCAGGCGCAGGGCTACACCGTGCTCATCGCCAACACCGATTCCCACGATGACGTCGAGATCTCGGTCTTCGAGTCGCTGCTGCAACGCCGGGTCGACGGTTTCCTGCTGGCCACCGGCCGGCTCGATGACCAATCTGTGGTCGAGGAGGCAGCGGCCGCGGCCGTGCCGGTGGTGCTGGTCAACCGCGATGCCGGACTCGGCGACTTCCCCCTGGTGACCGGTGACAATGCCCGCGGTATCGAGTTGGCTCTGGAGCATCTGGTCGAACTGGGGCACCGCCGGATCATCCACGCCGCGGGGCCGACGAATTTCTCCACGACGCGTTCACGGGCCGAGGCGTTCGAGGCCGCGGCCACCAGGGCCGGTGTGCAACATCAGACGATCTACGCATCGGCACTGACCATCGAGGCCGGGGTGGCTGCCGCTGACCAACTTCTGGCCCACAACACGATCAATCCCACGGCTCTGGTCGCGGGCAATGATCTGGTGGCGCTGGGCCTGATCCGCCGGCTGCGTGCCGAGGGCCTGCACTGCCCGGAGGACGTTTCGGTGGTCGGGTTCAACGACATGCCGTTCGCCGGCGACTTCTGGCCGCCCCTGACCACGGTGCGGATGCCGCTGCGCGAGATCGGCGCCGAGGCCGCCCGCCTGTTGCTACGTGGAATCGAGGCGGGCGAGCAGGAGGCGGCGACCCTGACGCTGCCGGTATCGCTGGTGGCGCGGGGTTCCACGGGGCCGGCGAAGAACTGACCGGTGTGCGGCCGGGTCGCGCTAAGCTCCGGTGGAGCATTCCTACAATCGATTGCAGAGTCATGGATCAGATCACGCTCGGAGTGTTCAGCCCGTCGGTGCTGCTCGACGTCGCCCGCAAAACCGGTCGGCTCTCCGACGCCGGACTCCAGGTGCGCGATGTGCCGGTGCCCTCCTCGCCCGCCCAGTTCGCCTCCCTGCGCGCGGGCGAGTTCGACGCCGTATTCACCAGTCCCGACAACGTTCTCGCCTACCGGTTCTTGCCGAGAAACCCGCTGGGGGAGCTGCTCGACGTCGAGATCGTCGCCGGCATCGACCGCGGGCTGCGGCTGTGTCTGGCGGCGCGGCCGGGCGTGACAGGACTCAGTGAGGTCGCCGGCGGACGCCTGGGCGTCGATGTCGCGAACTCGGGATTCGCCTTCGTCGCCTACGCGCTGCTCGCCGAGCTGGGGATCTCGCGGGACAACCTGGAGGTCCTCGCGCTGGGTTCCACACCCAAGCGGGCCAACGCCTTACACGGCGGCGGCTGCGATCTGACGGTGCTCAACGCCGGTAACGAGCTGACGGCGCGCGCGCACGGCTGTCTGCTGCTCGCCGAGGTGACGCGGTTGGGTCCCTACCTGGGTACCGTCGTGGCCCGGCTGCGTGACGGCGCCGGCGCGGGCGCGGTCGACCGGCTGGTCGAGGTACTGGGTGAGACGGCACGATCCATCCGTTCCGGGGCGCTGGACGGTCCGGCCGGTGAGTCCGCCGCCAGGTTGCTCGATCTCGGTCCGGAGCTGGCCGCCGAACATGTTGGTGTGCTGAAGGATCCGCTGAGGGGACTGATCGGCAATGGCGCGGTCGAGGTGGCTGCGCTGGGCACCCTGGTCGGGTTGCGCAGGCAGTTCCTGCCGATGCCGGAGCTCGACGGTCTCGCCGCGCGGTTCGGTGAGGTGGTACGTCCGGGCGTGCTGGCGGGCTGAATGAGTCACTCTCGGACGACATAGCGCCCGCGGGCCGCAGTGGTGACGCCTGCGTAGACCACCGACGCGACCGCGGCGAGTGCGAACAGTGTCCCGAAGCGGTCGGCGCCCGTCGCGATGTTGCCTGCCGCGGCGCCGGCGGATGCGCCAACGAACAATGCGATCGAGAAGAACGACATCCCGATGGCACGACTGTCGGCCGCAGCGTCGGTCATCCAGGTCTGCATCGTGGTGTGCCCGCAGGCCCAGGCCACTCCGAGCAGGATCGCGGCGGCAGACACGGTGCCCAGCGAGATCTGAAGCGCCACCGCCACATACGCGGTCACCGTGCTCAACCCGGCCAACAGCATCAACACCCAGCTGGGCCAGCGGTCCAGGATGAGCTTCATCGACTGGCTGACGATCACGACCGCGGCGCCGAACATGGCGGTCGCCACCCCGGCCACCAGCACCGAGGCGCCTGTCGTCTGCAGCGCCACCGCCAGGTAATTGAACACCCCGACCAACAATGCACCTTCGGCGACCGTGAACGCCAAGATCGCCAGGGCCCACCCATTGCCCGCCAGTCGGCGCAGCGAGGGGACCAGACGCTCCGGCACGTCGTTCGCCGACCCCTTGAGTCGTGTGAAGCCCAGCGCCAGAACCAGTGACATCGCGGAGATCACCACGTAAACCCAGCGCCAGCCCAGCCATTGGGCGATGACGCCGGCCCCCACCGTGCCCGCGGACAGGCCGATCGCGATAGCGGCGGCGAGGTTGGCGGTGGCGACCGCACGCTGTCTGACCGTCAGGGTCTCACCGTAGTAGATCAACACCGTGGTGATGGTCGCCGCGAACGCGGCCGCCGATACGGCGCGGGCGATGTTGTAGGACGCTGCGTCCTGGGTGAATGCCGTTGCCAGATTGGCCAATCCGCCGAGCATGGTCGAGATGACCAGGATGCGGATCCGGCCGTAGCGCGCGGCCAGCGTGCTCCAGATCAGTTGGGACGCCGCGTAGACCACCGCGTAGACCGTCAGCGAGTGGCCGATCGCCTCGATCGGGGTACCGAAGTCCGCCGCGATGACGGGGACGAGTGGCGGCATCACCGAACGGTCGATCAGGGAGACGAAGGCGCCGATGATCAGGATCATCTAGGCGGCCACACCGGCACCTCTCCACGACCGGACCGAAACCGGACGGCCTTCGACCGGACGAACTCGTGCAGCGTCTCCGGAGCGTTCTCCCGGCCGAACCCGCTGCCCTTCTGGCCGCCGAACGGCGACCCGAGGAAGGAACGGCGCATGTAGTTGTTCACGAACACCATGCCGGCCTCCAGGCGTTGCGCAATGTGCCAGGCCGCCGCCTCGTCGCGGGTGATCATGGCGGCGGTGAGGCCGTAGGCCGTGCCGTTGGCGATCTCGACCGCCTCGTCCAGGGTGTGATATCGCATCAGCAGCGCGATCGGGCCGAAGATCTCCTCCTGTCCGGCAGTCGAATCGGGGGCCACGTCGGCGAGCACCGTCGGGGGCACCCAGTAACCGTCGGCATAGGGCGCCTCGGTGGGCACCGCACCCTGCCCGACGATGCGGGCGCCCTCGTCGAGGGCGGTCTGAAGGTAATCCAGTACCCGGTCGCGGTGTCTGGCATCGACCATCGGACCGATATCGGTGTGCGCGTCCAAACCGTCACCCACCACGAGCGCTGTTGCCGCGGCGGTGAACTTCTCCAGGAAGGTGTCATACACGGCGTCTTGCACGAGGATCCGTGCCGTCGATGTGCAGGCCTCGCCCTGGTTGTAGAACATCGCCTCGATCGACACCGTGACCGCCAGCTCGAGGTCGGCGTCGGGAAAGACCATCAGGGCGTTCTTGCCACCGAGTTCCATGGTCGCATAGGTCAGATTTTGTGCGGCCGTCTCCAGCACGCGCCTGCCGGTGGCGGTGGCACCGGTAAAGCTGATGCGCTCGACGCCGGGGTGGCCGGCCAGCGCGGCCCCGGCGGTCAATCCGGGCACGGCGTTCAGCACACCCGGGGGCAGGACCTCGTTGGCGATCTCGACGAGCCGCAGCACCGTCAGCGGGGCTTGCTCGCCCGGCTTGATGACCACGGTGTTGCCCGTGATCAGCGCGGGTGCGCCCTTCTTGGCGAAATGGATGGGCGGCCAGTTGAACGGCAGGATGCAGGCGACGACACCGTAAGGTTCGTAGACCACCCGGGTCTCGATCGGGCCCTGGTCGATGATCTCACCGGGCAGGCTGTCGCCGAGGCCGGCGAAGAACTCGAAACAGTTGGAGCTGAAGGCCACGTCGTTGGCCAGCGCATCCCGTTTCGGCTTGCCGTTCTCCCGGGACACCAACTCGCCCAGTTCGTCGGCGTGCGCGCGGATGCGCTCGGCGACCTGCTTGAGGTAGGCGCCGCGCTGCCGGCCCGACAGGTCGCGCCAGGCGGGCAGCGCCGCGCGGGCCGACCGCACCGCGCGGTCGACCAGGGCGTCATCCGCGCAGACGACGGTGGCGAGGGCCGTGGCAGTCGACGGCTCGACCACCTCGAATGTCGGCAGGTCGCCGACCGGGACGAAGCCGCCGTCGATGAAGGCGCCCCATTCAGAGCGCCGCAGCGGCGCGGGCCGGGTGGTCCTGGTGTCGGCCTGGGTCATGGACGCTCCATCGCGAGTCAGGGATGCTGCAATCGATTGCGGTCGACTATAGACCTGGCCGCACCTCCGGGGAAGCGCTTGTGGCAGATCGCCGGGCTGTCGTGGCGTATGTGCCGTTGGGAGTATGCGGTTGCGGTAACAGACTCCCTGGAAGCTGTTGACTACACATCGTCACTGTGTGACGATTCACTGCAATCGATTGCAAGTGATGTGGGCAACACTCGGCCACCGCCATCGGGGCAATCGGTCTGACAGAGAGGTTGGACATGCGCTTTACCAAAGTATTTGGCGCGATCGCCGCGACTGCGGCGATCGCGTTGACTGTGTCGGCGTGTTCTGCGGACGGGGGCGGTGCCGGCGATACCCTCCGGATCGGCGCCTCGCTGCCGCTGACCGGCGAGTTCAGCCAGGGTGGCCTGGACACCCAGCGGGGCTATGAGACCTGGGTCGAGATGACCAACGACAAGGGCGGACTGCTCGGCAAGCAGGTCGGGATCATCGTCAAAGACGATGCCACCCAGCAGGAAACAGCGGTCAGCAACTACAACAACCTGATCTCGCAGGACAGGGTAGACCTGTTGCTGGGCAGTCAGTCGTCGCTGCTGAACATCCCGGCCTCGGCCATCGCGGAGAAGAACAAGAAGCTCTTCGTCTGCCCGTCCTGCGGTTCGCCGGACATGTTCAGCCGCGGTTTCTCCTACATCTTCTTCTCCCAGCAGGCCATCGCCACCGACCAAGCCAAGGTATTCGCCAACTGGGTCGCCGCGCTGCCACCGGAGCAGCGCCCGACGACCGCCGCCTACCCGACGCTGGACGACCCCTTCGCCGGCCCGGTGGTCGACGGCGCCGAGAAGATCCTGTCCGCAGCAGGCATCCGGACCGTCTACAAGGACAAATACCCTGCCACCACCAAGAATTTCGACTCGGTGGTCAACGCCATGCGTGATGCCGGCGCCGAAATCGTGGTGCAGGGCGCGCAATTCGAGGACGGGGTCAACATGATCCGGTCGATGAACCGTGCCAACTACCAGCCGGAAATTCTGTACCAGAGCAGCTCACCCACCTACGGCCAGCAGTACCTCGACGCCGTCGGTGCCGACAACGCCGAAGGTGTGTTCTTCTCCTCGAGCTACAGCCCGCTGTCCGACACCACCGACAACGCCGAGTTCGTCGAGCGCTTCGAGGAGAAGTTCGGCCAGAGCCCGCCCGAGGACGCCGCTGACGGGTTCGCCGCCGGGCAGGTGCTCGCCGCAGCGGTCACCGCAGTCGGCTCCATCGACGACCAGGCAGCCCTCGCAGACTGGTTGCGCAGCAACAGTGTCGACACCCTGTTGGGCACCCTCAGCTGGAACGAGGACGGCAGCCCCAAGGGCGACTTCCTGGTCGGCCAGTGGCAGGCCGGTGTCTCCCAAGTCGTCCTTCCCACCGAGGTGGCGACCTCAGATCAGATCTTCCGCTGGCGCGGCGGGGATATCTGATTCCGGCACACCTGACTAGGAGCCTCTCTCATGACATCCCTTGTGCAAACGCTCATCCTCGGAGTGCTCGTCGGCGCGCTGTACGCGCTGATGGCATCCGGACTGACACTGATCTTCGGGGTCATGCGGGTGATCAATCTGGCCCACGGCGCGTTTGCGGTCCTCGCGGCGTTCCTCACCTTCACGCTGTGGCGCAGCCTCGGCCTTGACCCGCTGCTGTCCATCCCCATCGTCATGGTGGTGATGTTCGGGTTCGGCTGGCTGGTGTACGTGCTGGTCATCCGGCACGTCCGCGGTGCCCACGTGACGATGACGGTGCTGGCCACCTTCGGAATCGCGCTGATGCTCGAGGGCATCATGGGCTTCATCTGGGGCAACACCTCGACCACGGTGGTGGTGTCCTACACCGACGCGTCGCTGACGCTCGGGTCGATCTATATTCCGCAGGCCATGCTCATCGCCGCGGTCATCGCGGCCGCGGTGATGGGCGGGCTCTACCTCCTGCTCAATCATACCTGGGCGGGCCGGGCGATTCGCGCGGCGTCCTCCAACGAGAGTGGCGCGCTGCTGGTGGGGGTGAGCGTCGCGACCATCGCCGCACTCACCTTCGCCATCGGCGTGGCCACCCTCGGCGCCGGCGGCGCGATGCTGTCCACCATCTATCCATTCCTGCCCGGCACCCACTACCAGTGGATCGCCCGACTGCTCGCGATCGTCGTCCTCGGTGGCCTCGGCAGCCTGCCGGGCGCGGTGCTCGGCGCGCTGGTGATCGGCATCGGTGAGATGGCGGCCACCGCCTACATCGGAGCGGCCTGGCCCGTCGCGGTGCCCTTCCTCGTCATCATCGTCGTGCTGATCACCCGGCCACAGGGCCTGATGGGCACCCGGCTCCGAGAGGACGCGGTCGCATGAGTACCTCCGATACCGGTTCACGGCTGCTCGATCCCAGACTGCACACGAGGGTGAGCCGCGGTGTGCTCACCGTCGCGGCCCTCGTGATCCTGCTGTTTCCCTTGTCGCCCAGCATGTCCGCACAGAACATAGTGATCCTGTCGTTGGTGTTGGCAATCGGGGCCAGCGGGCTGAACATCATCACCGGATTCACCGGATACCTGTCCCTGAGTCAGGGCGCGTTCATCGGCATCGGCGCGTATGTCGGCGCCATCATGGCCAACCGGTTCCCCGATATCGAACCCCTGGTGTGGGTGCCGGTGGCCGGCGTGATCGCCGCGCTCATCGCGATGCTTCTCGGACTCGTCACCTACCGGTCCCGCGGCCCGGCGTTCGTCATCATCACCGTGGCGTTCCTGTTCCTCATCCAGTTCGTCGCCATCGAATGGGTTTCGGTCACCAACGGCAGTTCGGGTCTGACGCTGCCGCTGCCGGATTGGCCAGAGGCGTGGGGTAACTGGCCCTTCCATCTGATCCTGGTCGCGCTGCTGGCCGCCTCCGTGTCGATGACGTGGTGGATCCGGCGCACAAAGTTCGGTATGGGCCTGATCGCCATCCGTGAGGACGAGGGCAAGGCCGGCACCATCGGTGTGAACGCACCCGTCTACAAGCTGCTGGCCTTCGGTCTGTCCGCGCTGTTCGTCGGGATGGCAGGCTCGGTGTACGGGTACTACCTGTCCTTCGTCGACCCGATCGGCATGTTCTCGATCATCACCAGCGCGCTGATCGTGCTGGCGGTGATTCTGGGCGGCCGTGGCACGTTGTGGGGTCCGGTCCTGGGCGCCTTCATCATTCAGCCGGTCAACATCTACGCCAACCAGGCGTTCGGTGGTGGCAACGCGCGACTGGTGCTCTTCGGCGGTCTGCTGGTGCTGCTGGTGATCCTGCTGCCGAAGGGGATCCTGCCGACGGCGGCCGCACTGATCGAGAAGGCCAGAACCAAAGGTACAGTGGGACTTTCCGGTGCACGTCTCAATCCTCTCGACCGCCCACTGGTCCGCACCGAGCTGCGCAGACCCGAGCCGACCGGCAAGACGATCCTGGAGGTGCGCGGGCTGTTCAAGAGTTTCGGTGGCAACCACGCCGTCAACGATTGCAGCTTCACCGTTCCCGAAGGATCCATCACCGCACTGATCGGACCCAACGGGTCGGGAAAGACGACGGTGTTCAATCTGATCTCGGGCACCATGGCCCCGGACAAGGGCGAGATCCTGTTGGGTGGAGAGCACATGGAGGCGCTCTCACCGTGGTCGCGGGCACACCGGGGACTGGGCAGGACGTTCCAGATCACCCGCCTGTTCCGCGAGATGACGGTGCTGGAGAACGTCGTCGCACCGCTACGGGACTTCTCGGTGTCCCAGCTGGGGCTCGGCGCGGTCAGCGGCACCGAGGCTGCTCGGGCCGAGGAACTCCTGGAGTTCGTCGGGATGGCCGCCTACCGCGATGCGCAAGCCGGGGCACTGTCCTATGGCCAGCAGAAGCTCGTCGAACTCGCCCAGGTCCTGATGCTCGATCCGAAGTTGATCCTGCTCGACGAACCCGCAGGCGGCATCAACCCAACGCTGATCGAGCGGATGGGCGATCTGATCCGCGAACTCAACGCGGGCGGAAAGACCTTCCTGCTGGTCGAGCACAACATGCCGTTCGTGGTCGGCCTGTGCGATCCGATCCGGGTGCTCGCCCGCGGAGCGGTGATCGCGCAGGGCAGCCCGGAGCAGATCCAGAAGGACCCGCTGGTGCTCGACGCCTACCTCGGCGACGACTACCTGCTCGAAGCGCCATCGAAGGGCTCGAAAGCACCTGTTGCTCAAAGAATCCGGGAAGGAAACCCAGCATGATCAAACTGGAAGGGGTGGTTGCCGGCTACGGCGGCGGCAATGTCCTGCAAGGTGTCGATCTCGAGGTGGGCCCGGGCGAACTCGGCTGCATCGTCGGTCCCAACGGCGCAGGAAAATCCACGGTGCTGCGCGCCGTCAGTGGCATCCTTAAGCCCAGTGCGGGCCGGATTCTGCTGGACGGCAAAGACATCACCGGTCTCGCCCCAGATGAGGTGCTCGGGTGCGGCGTCACGCAGGTGCCGCAGAGCAACGGGTTGTTTCCGACGCTGACCGTCAAAGAGAACATCCTGATGGGCGCCTACGTCATCCGCCGGCAACGGGCCCTGGTCAAGCAGCGCTACGACGAGGTGCTCGGCATGTTCCCGCTGGTGAAAGACAAGACGGGGATCCGCTGCGGCAACCTCTCCGGTGGCCAGCGCCGGATGGTCGAATTCGCGCGTTCGCTGATGCTGGACCCGAAACTGGTGCTGCTCGACGAACCGTCGCTCGGACTGGATCCCAAGTCGCTTACGGTGATCGACGAGGCCGTCGCGATCATGCGGTCGCAGGGCAAGGCCATCCTGATGGTGGAACAGAACGTCCGTTTCGGACTTCGGATGGCATCGACCGGCATTGTGATGGAAAGCGGCCGGGTGCTCCTCACCGGCCCCGCGCGATCGGTCCTGGAAAACCCTGAGATCGCCGACCTCTACTTCGGTGGTGCGGTGCATGCACCCAGCACATCCGACATCCCGGCAACACAACCGACAGCCTGACAAAGAATAGGAACCTGAACATGTCTACCTCGAATCTGAAGATCGGCTGGATCGGCGCAGGCCGGATGGGTGCCCAGCTCGTCACCCGACTGTTGGACGCGGGCTATGACGTCACCGTGTACAACCGCACCGCCGCCAAGGCCGCCGCACTGGTCGAGAAGGGCGCCAAGGTCGTCACCAAGCCGGTGGACCTGGCCGACCGGGACCTGGTGTTCGCGATGGTGTCCACGTCGGCCGACCTCGAGCAGGTGATGCTGGGGGAAGGTGGTCTGCTGACCGGTAGCGCCTCGCCGCGGGTCATCGCCGACTCGTCGACGGTCTCCGCCGAGGCCAGCGCCAAGATCCGGGAAGCGGCCAACTCCCGTGGGTGCGATTTCCTGGCCACTCCGGTCAGTGGAAACCCGAAAGTCATTGCGGCGGGCAAACTCACCGTCGCGGTGTCGGGCCCGCGTGAGGTCTTCGAGACCGTGGAACCGGTGCTGCAGGTGTTCGGCCGCAGCGTCACCTACGTGGGCGAAGGGGAGGTGGCGCGGTTGGTCAAGATCGCCCACAACCTGATGCTCGGCGTGGTGACCCAGTGCCTGGCCGAAATCACCGTACTGGTCGAGAAGGGCGGTGTGAGCCGCGCCGACTTCTTGGCATTCCTCAACGACTCGGTGATGGGATCGACTTTCACACAGTACAAATCGCCGGCCTTCGTCAACCTCGACTTCACGCCGACGTTCACCATGGGGCTGCTGCAGAAGGACTTCGACCTCGGACTCGAAGCCGCCTACCAGCTCAAGTCGCCCATGCCCATCGCGTCGGCCACCCGGCAGATCGTGGCTCAGGCCGCCGGCGCCGGTGTGGGTGTCGAGGAGGACTTCGCGACACTGCTGCTCGAGGTGGCCCGCGGCGCGGGCCTCGAGCTTGCGGCCGAGAACGTCGCCGTCGACGACGGCCTGACCCCGCCGGTGCACACGTGAGCACGCGGCAACTCGGGGCGCCCGGCCACATGGGCGTCGACTACGAGGAGCGCGTCGACTTCGCCCGACTCCGGGACTACCGGATCTCGAGGGCGAAGGCGGCGCTGGAAGCCAGTGGCTGTGGCGCCTTCCTGCTGTTCGATTTCTACAACATCCGTTACACCACGCAGACGTGGATCGGCGGAGCGTTGGGCGACAAGATGATTCGCTACTGTTTGTTGACCCGCGACCGGGATCCGATCCTGTGGGACTTCGGTTCGGCGGTGCGCCACCACAAGCTCTACAGCCCGTGGCTGCCGCAGGAGAACTGGCGGGCCGGGTTCCTCGGCTTCCGCGGAGCGGTGGCCCCGGACGCGGGTCTGATGCGCGACGCGGTCACCGAGATCAAGTCCATCCTGGTCGAAGCCGGGGTCGCCGACGCCCCGGTGGGCATGGACATCGTCGAGCCACCTTTCCTGTTCGAGATGCAGCGCCAGGGTCTGACCGTGGTGGACGCGCAGCAGAGCATGCTCGATGCCCGGGTGATCAAGTCCTCCGACGAGATCATGCTGCTCAATCAGGCCGCGGCCATGGTCGACGGTGTGTACCAGGACATCGTCGACGTGCTCAAACCCGGTGTGCGCGAGAACGAGATCGTCGCGCTGGCCAACAAGCGGCTCTACGAGCTCGGATCCGACCAGGTGGAGGCCGTCAACGCGATCTCCGGAGAGCGGTGTAATCCGCATCCGCACAACTTCACCGATCGGATCATCCGTCCGGGAGATCAGGCGTTCTTCGATATCATCCACTCCTACAACGGGTATCGGACCTGTTACTACCGTACCTTCGGCGTCGGTTCGGCGACCCAGAGTCAACGGGATGCCTACAAGACCGCGCGGGAGTGGATGGACCGCTCGATCGAAGCGATCCGCCCCGGTGTGGGGTCGGATCACATCGCCCGGCTGCTGCCCAAGGCCGAGGACTTCGGATTCGAGAACGAGATGGCGGCCTTCGGTCTGCAGTTCGCCCACGGTCTGGGGTTGGGATTGCACGAGCGGCCTATCATCTCGCGGCTGAACTCGCTGGAGAATCCGGTCGAGTTGCAGGCCGGCATGGTGTTCGCGATGGAAACGTACTGCCCGGCTTCGGACGGGACGTCGGCGGCCCGGATCGAGGAGGAAGTGGTGGTCACCGACGACGGTCCGGTGATCCTCACCAAGTTCCCGGCCCAGGAGCTGTTCGTGGCCAACGAGTACTAGCCCCGCAGCCGCTCGGCGACCTCGGGGGACAGTCCGGCGAGGCTCTCGACCCCGAGGTCCCCGTGGCGCAGGTCCAGGGTCTTGAGGAACTTCTGCTGGCCCATGGTCAGCGCAATGAAATAGCCGAGTTCGACCAGTTCGGGTTCGGTGAAGTGGGCGTGCAGTTCCGCCCACAGCGCGTCGTCGGCCAGGTTGGGATCCCACGCGATGGCCTCGGCCCACATCAGCGCCGATTTCTCCCGGTCACCGAGCACGGTCGAATCACGGAACTCGATCACCTCGTCGAACTCCCGCTCGGTCAGGCCCGCCTCGGCGCCCAGGTGTGACCGCTGCCCCGCGCAGTAGCCGCAGTCCAGACTCTTGGCGATGAACACGCGCGCGAGTTCCTTGATCGAATGGTCGAGCACACCGTCGCGGAACGTCTGCTGCCACGACGCGGTGAAGGTGCGCAGCACAGCGGGCACATGTGCGCGGATGGCCTGACTTTCCAGCCGGGGCGTGCCGAAGGTGCGGGACTGCGCCAGGATGTCGACCAGATCGGGCTCGGTGACGCTCTCCGGCCGGACATAGCTGATACGTGCCATCTTTACGCCTTCCAGACCGTCTTGAGGTTGCAGAACTCGCGGATGCCGGCCGCGGCGAGTTCGCGGCCGTAGCCGGAGTCCTTGATGCCGCCGAACGGCAGCTCGGGGTAGGACACCGTCATGCCGTTGAGGAACACCGCACCGGCATCGAGGTTGGCGACGAACCAATCCTGTTCCTCCGGGTCGTTGCTCCACACCGCCGAACTCAGCCCAAAGGTGGTCTGGTTGGCGATCCTGACGGCCTCTTCGCGATCGGCCACCTTGTACACCGACGCGACCGGTCCGAATGTCTCCTCCAACACAATCCGCATATCGTCGGTCAGCCCGGCCAATACGGTCGGGTTGTAGTACCAACCCGCCCGCTCGGGTGCGCTGCCACCGGCGAGCACCTCGGCGCCTTTCAGAACCGCATCGTCCACGATTTCGGCGACGTCGACACGGCCTGACTCGGTGGCCAGCGGGCCGACATCGGTGGACTCGTCGAGCGGGTCACCGACCTTGAGCGCATTCATCTTGGCGACGAACAGTCGGGCGAACTCGTCGTAGACGTCCGCGTGGACGATGAAACGCTTTCCCGCGATGCAGGATTGACCGTTGTTGGAGATGCGGGCCTTCACTGCGGTGGTGGCCGCTGCTTCGATGTCGGCGCTGGGCATCACGACGAACGGGTCGGAGCCGCCGAGTTCGAGGACAGCCTTCTTGATCTGCTGCCCGGCGATACCAGCCACCGAACGCCCAGCGGGTTCGGAGCCGGTGAGCGTGACGGCGGTGACCCGGCTGTCCTCGATCACGGCCGCGACGTCACCCGCGCCGATCAGCAGGGTGCGGAACGAGCCGGCCGGAAAACCACCCCGCTCGAAGAGGTCGTCGAGATAGAGCGCAGACCGCGGGACGTTCGATGCGTGTTTGAGCAGCCCGGTGTTGCCCGCCATCAGTGCCGGGGCGGCGAAGCGGATCACCTGCCACAGTGGGTAATTCCACGGCATCACCGCCAGCACCACGCCCAGCGGCTGCCACACCGTGCCCGCGGCCGACGCCGCCACCGACGACGGATCGGCCAGTTCCTCTGCGGCCAGGAAGGACTCGGCGTTGTCGGCGTAGTAGCGGATGTTCTTGGCGCACTTGAGCACCTCGGCCCGCGACTGGGCGATGGGTTTGCCCATCTCGACGGTGATCATCTCCGCGGCCTTGTCGACGTCGGCCTCCAGCAGGTCCGCGGTCGCGTGCATCCAGCGGGCGCGCTGCGCATAGCTGGTGCTGCGCAGCTTCTGACTCGCGTCGAAGGCTTGCGCGATTCGTCGCTGCACCTCGTCCGCGGAATGTGCCTCGAAGGTCTCGACCGTCTCACCGGTCGCCGGATTGATCGTTGCGATTGCCATGAATTCCTTCTCTCGGGGGACGGCTCAGTCGAAAACTTCTGGGTGGCGCGCGAGTTGGCGCCGAGTACGCCGGATATGGCCGAGCAGTACACGTTCGGCCTCCTCGGAGTCCTGATCGCGGATCGCCGCGACCAGCATGTGATGTTCGTCGTGCACGATGCGGTGGCTGTCATCGTCGAGCAGCCGGGTGAACGCGCGACGGTAGTGCTGAGTGGTGTTCCACAGCCGCTCCACGGTGGGCCCCAGGAAAGAGGTTCCGGCACCGGCATAGCTGCCCAGGTGGAACTCGCGGTCCAGTGCCAGGAACTGCTCGACGTCGCTGGTGCGGCGCATCTGCTCGGCGAGTTCGGCCAACCGCTCGACGCTCGGGTCATCGAGGTGCGGCAGGCTGTACCGCAGCAGCAGCGGCTCGATGCGCTCGCGGACCTGGTAGAGCTCCACGCATTCGTCGAGGCTGAGTGAGGCGATCCACGCGCCGGCGTTGGCCACCGTCGTCACCAGGCCGTCGGCTTCCAGGATGCGCAGCGCTTCCCGAACCGGCACCCGGCTGGCGCCGTACCGTTCGGCCAGCGCCTCCTGTCGCAGCCGGGTGCCCGGCGGGTAGCCGCCGGTCAGGATCGCTTCGCGCAGTTCGTCGGCGACTCGGGCCCCGGTGATCCCGTCGCGCACCGGCGGAGGTTGAGTCATGTCAGCTCGCCGGGTGATTCGGATTCCACAGCAACACCGGTGCATTGGCCTCGTAGGCTTTGCCGCTCGGGAAACTGACCAGTTCGAATTGCATGCCCCACGGGCTCAAAAAGTACACCCAGCGCTGCCCCTCGCTGGCGTTTCTGCTGGCGGTCGGGGCGCCCTGCACGCGGATCCCCTCGGCACGAAGGTACGCGACAGCGGCGTCGATATCGTCGACGTAGAAGGCCAGGTGGTGCCCGCCGATATCGCTGTTGCGGGGTTGCGCCGCTTGGCCGTCGGCGGCCTCGTACTGGAACACCTCGAAGTTGGCGCCGGTGCCGCACCGGTAGAACCGCAACTCGCGCATGACCGTACGGGGATGGACGTTGAGGTGCTCGGCCATCCAGTCGTCGCCATGGGCATAGGGGCCCAGCGTGTAGACGTGTGCGCACCCGAGTACGCGGACGAAGAAGTCGTGCGCCTCGTCCAGGTCGGGCACGGTGAATCCGATGTGGTCAGTACCGACCAGGCCGGGCAGCGGCATGCAATGAACCTTCCCAAATGGATCCAATAGTTGGCAATAGTAGCGCCCAAGTTCACGATTTTGGAGTAGATATGGCCAAAGTGGATCCAATTGGGCTACCGTGGGATGTGCATCACACACCGCCACCCGGACGTCCGGCCGATGGAGATTGAGGGCAATGCCAACCGAAACCCGCCTGGAGACGGGCTCTCCGTGGATCGAACTCGGCACCACCGACGCGGACTACGACGCCGCCGACCCGGTACTGCTCGGCACCATGCTGGGCCAACTGCACCTCATCCGGGCCTTCGAGGAAACCGTCCTCGAATTGGCAGGGGAAGGCTTGGTACACGGGCCCGCCCACTCCAGCATCGGGCAGGAGGGCGGGGCGGTCGGATCCATCGTCGGGCTGCGGTCCACCGACGCGGTCAACGGTTCCCATCGCGGTCATCACCAGTTCCTGGCCAAGGCGCTCACCCATGTGTCCGGTGGGGTCATCGATCCCGCAGCCGCCGTCACCCCGAAGGTTCAGCGGGTGCTGCAACGCACCCTGGCCGAGATCCTCGGGCTGGCGCAGGGCTACTGCCGAGGGCGTGGTGGATCCATGCACCTGCAATGGTTCGAGGCCGGAGCGCTGGGCACCAATGCCATCGTCGGCGGCGGCGTACCGATGGGCGCCGGGAACGCCTGGGCGCAAAAGCACAGCGGCACCACCGATCTGACGATCAGCTACTTCGGAGACGGATCCAGCCAGATCGGTTCGGTACTGGAGTCGATGAACCTGGCCGCAGCCTGGAAGCTCCCGTTCTGCTTCTTCATCGAGAACAACCTGTACGCCGTCTCGACGCGGGTCGACGAGATCACCGCGGATCCACGGCTGTCGGTCCGGGGTCAGGGGTTCGGCATCCCGGGCTGGCGGGTCGACGGAATGGATCCACTCGCGGTCCACCTGGCGACGATGCAGGCGGCCGAACGGATGCGCGGGGGCGAGGGACCTGCTGTCATCGAGGTCGAGGTGTACCGCTTCTTCCACCAGAACGGCTCGTACCCCGGTAGTGCGTTCGGGTACCGCAACAAGGACGAAGAGTCGCAGTGGCGAGCGCGTGACCCGCTGGACAAGATGGCCACCCAGATGGTCAGGCGGGGGCTTATCGATCAGGCCGGCGTGACCGAACTGCGCAGGCAGGCCCAGCAGGCGATGACCGCCGCAGTGGCCGAGCTGCTGGAGACCGATCCGGAGTCGCCGGGCAAGCGGCGCATCCGGCCCGAACTGTGGCCCGACCCGAGCTTCGTCAACGTCGGCGTTCGTGGCGACGCCGGCGAGCTGACCGCACTCGAGGTGCTGGAACCCACGGCGCACCAAGGGCCATGGCGCGAAGTGAAGTTCATCGAAGCCGTCGCCGGCGTGATGGACCGGCGGATGGCCACCGACGAGCGCATCGTGATCTTCGGTGAGGACGTCCACCGCCTCAACGGCGGCACCAACGGCGCCACCAAGGGCCTGGCCAAGTACGGCGGGCAACGCCTGGTGGGCACGCCCATCAGCGAGAACGCCTTCACCGGCCTGGCCGGCGGCCTCGCACTCGACGGCCGCTTCCGGCCGGTGGTGGAGTTCATGTATCCGGACTTCATGTGGGTGGCAGCTGATCAGGTGTTCAATCAGATCGGCAAGGCGCGCCACATGTTCGGCGGCGACAACGCGGTGCCGCTGGTGCTGCGGACCAAGGTGGCCATGGGCTCGGGCTACGGCTCTCAGCACCTGATGGACCCCGCCGGGATCTTCGCCACCAGCCCTGGGTGGCGGATCGTCGCGCCGTCGACGGCCGCCGACTATGTGGGTCTGATGAATGCGGCTCTGGCGCTGCAAGATCCAGTTCTGGTCATCGAGCACGTCGACCTGTACGGCACCGCTGACAGGATTCCCGACGGCGAGCTCGACTACATCATCGCGCCAGGAACCGCCGCCATTCGCCGCACCGGCAACGAAGTCACTGTCATCAGCTACCTGTCGATGGTGGCGCGCTGCGCCGAGGCCATCGAACAGACCGGCATCGACGCCGAGTTGATCGACCTGCGCTGGCTGGACCGGGCGTCGATCGACTGGCGCACCATCGAAGCGAGTGTGAAGAAAACGAATGCGGTGCTGATCGTCGAACAGGGGGCACGGGGCAGCTCCTACGGCGGGTGGCTCGCCGACGAGATCCAACGGCGGCTCTTCGACTGGCTCGATCAGCCCATCGAACGGGTGTCGGGGGAGGAAGCCTCGCCCAGCATCTCTCGGGTACTGGAGCGGGCGGCCATCGCCGGCACCGAGGAGATCGTGGTCGGCCTGGAGAAGATGCGCGTCGCGATGGGACGGTCCTGATGGCCACCGTGGTACGGATGCCCGAGGTGCTCGCCAACTCCGGCGAGGCCATCATTCAGACCTGGCTGGTATCGGTCGGTCAGGAGATCGCCATCGGCGACCCGATCGCCGAAATCGAAACGGAAAAGGCGGTCGTCGAGTACGCGGCCGAAGTCGAGGGCATCATCGCCCAGCTGGTGGCCGAGCAGGGCGCAACCATCGCGGTAGGTGAACCCATCGCCGTGGTGACGGCGCCGGGCGAGACGGCCGACGCGGTCGACACCAGCGCACGGGACCCGGAGTCGGCGGCGCCGGTGATCGAGAAGATCGCCGAAATCGCCGAGTCGGCGCCACAGGCAAACGGCCACCGCCTCTTTGCCACTCCACTGGTTCGAAAGATCGCCCGTGAGAAGGGGATCGACCTGACGACGGTGACAGGCACCGGGCCGTCGGGCCGCATCGTCCGCCGTGATCTGGACCGGTTGCCCGCCCCCGAACCCGTCCCGGTTCCGGCTCCGGCCGTGACGGCGGCTGATCAGGGGCAGACCGGCTACATCGACATTCCGCTGACCGGCATGCGCAAGGCGATCGCGCGGCGGCTCACCGAGAGCAAGACCACGGTGCCGCACTTCTATGTCAGTGCCGACTGCCGGGTCGACGCCCTGCTGGAACTGCGCAGGAACGTCAATGCAGCCGCCCCCGCCAAGGTGTCGGTGAATGACTTCGTCCTCAAGGCGGTGGCGGCAGCCCTTGTCGAAGTGCCCGAGGCGAATTCGATCTGGCACGGCGATTCGATCCGCCGGTTCGACGGCGCGGACATCGCGGTGGCCGTCGCCGTCGACGGTGGACTGCTCACCCCGGTTCTGCGTGGCGTGGACCGGCTACCGATCTCCTCGGTCGCGGCCCAGGTGGCCGACCTGGCCGCTCGTGCCCGTGCGGGCAGGATCAAGCAGCAGGAACTCGAAGGCGGCAGTTTCTCGGTGTCGAATCTCGGTATGTACGGCGTCGACGCATTCTCGGCCATTCTCAACCCGCCGCACTCGGGCATCCTCGCCGTCGGCGGCGCTTCCCAGCGGCCCGTGGTCATCGACGGTGAGTTGGCCGTCGGCACGGTCATGTCCGTGACCCTGTCGGCCGATCACCGGGCCATCGACGGCGCAGTGGCCGCGCAGTGGATGGCGGCCTTCACCCGCAGGATGGAGAATCCGCTGACCATCCTGATCTGAGAAATGTGACGTTGTCTACGCCGGGAATGAACGCCCCGGTGGCGGCGCTGAGACCAGCATGACGTTCACGCTCGCCCCCGATGCCACCCTGCTCAAGCCGCTGCGCGTCGGCGCGACCGAAGCCGCCAACCGGATCTTCATGGCGCCGCTGACCCGCTCGCGTGCCCAATCCGACGGCACCCCATCGGATCTGGCCGCCGAGTACTACTCGCAGCGGGCCGGCGCCGGCATCATCATCAGTGAGGCCACCGCGGTGTGCGAGCAGGCCAACGGTGCCTACATGAACACCCCGGGCATCTACACCGACCGCCACCAGGCCGTGTGGGCCGAGATCGCTTCGGCGGTGCACGCCAAGGGCGGCAAGATGTTCGTCCAGCTCTGGCACGTCGGCCGGATGGCCCATCCCGAGATCAGCGGCTTCGACGTCGTCGCCCCGTCGGCCATCGCCGCGAACGCCGTGACCCACACCCCGTCGGGCAAGCAGCAGCTGACGGTCCCGCGGGCGCTGCGGGTGGACGAGATCGAGTCCATCGTCGGGCAGTTCCGTTCGGCCGCGCGCCGTGCCGTCGACGCCGGGATGGACGGGGTGGAAATCCACTCCGCCAATGGCTACCTGCTGCACGAATTCCTCTCCGATGTCGTCAACGTCCGCACCGACGCCTACGGCGGTTCCCCGGAGAACCGGGCCCGGTTCACCGCCGAGGTCGTCGAGGCCGTCGCCGACGAGATCGGCGCCGAGCGGGTCGGGCTGCGGATCTCACCCGGGGGAACTGCCGGGGACATGCGCGAGAACGACACCGTCGGCACCTACGAGGCCCTCTTCGGCCGCATCACGGGTCTGGGCATCGCCTACCTGCACGTGCTGATCGATCCGTCGACCCAGACGTTCGGGGCGCTGCGGGCGCTGTGGAGCGACACCCTGGTGCTCAACACCGGCCGCGACACCGGCACCGACTTCTGCCAGCTGGAAAGCCTGGCCGACTGGGGCGCCGCCAGCGCCGTCGCCGTCGGGCGCACCTGGCTGGCCAACCCCGACCTCATCGACCGGCTGGTGCTCGGGGCAGAGCTCAACGAACCGGACGCCGGCACCTTCTACGCGTCCGGCCCCGCGGGTTACATCGATTACCTGACGCTTGACGAGCTGGAAGAAGCCCGCACCGCCTGATTTCCGGCGCTCAATGGCCACTTGTGGCACGTTCTCTCCCCGGAGGCGTGCGATAAGTGGCCATTCGCGTATAGCGGAAAGGACGCCCAACCAACAGGTTGGTTTGCGGTTTTGTTAAGCTGCGCGATCAGTGGACCACCGTCCGATGGACGTCCCCTGTCACCCACCCGAAAGGGAACAACACATGTCCGATGCCTTCATCTATGAGGCGATCCGCACGCCGCGCGGCAAGCAGCGCGGCGGCGCCCTCAACGAGATCAAGCCCGTCAACCTGGTCGTCGGCCTGATCGACGAGATCCGCGCCCGCTACCCCGACCTGGACGAGAACCTGATCAGCGACCTGATCCTGGGTGTCGTCTCCCCGGTCGGTGACCAGGGCGGCGATATCGCCCGCACCGCCGGCCTGGTGGCCGGCCTGCCGGAGACCACCGGTGGTTTCCAGCTGAACCGCTTCTGCGCCTCCGGCCTGGAGGCCGTCAACCTGGGCGCCCAGAAGGTCGCCTCCGGTTGGGACGACCTGGTGCTCGCCGGCGGCGTCGAGTCGATGAGCCGCGTCCCGATGGGCGCCGACGGTGGTGCCTGGGCATCTGACCCCGACACCAACTACCGCATCGGCTTCGTCCCGCAGGGTATCGGCGCCGACCTGATCGCCACCATCGAGGGCTTCTCCCGCGAGGACGTCGACGCCTACGCCGCACGCTCGCAGGAGCGCGCCGCGGCCGCATGGTCGGGCGGCTACTTCGCCAAGTCGGTCATCCCGGTCAAGGACCAGAACGGCCTCGTCGTGCTGGACCACGACGAGCACATGCGTCCGTCGTCGACCGTGGAGAGCCTGGGCAAACTGAAGACCGCGTTCGACGGTATCGGCGCAATGGGCGGCTTCGACGATGTGGCGCTGCAGAAGTACCACTACGTCGAGAAGATCAACCACGTGCACACCGGCGGCAACAGCTCGGGCATCGTCGACGGCGCCGCCCTGCTGCTCATCGGCAACGAGGCCGCAGGCAAGTCGCAGGGCCTGACCCCGCGCGCCCGCATCGTGGCCACCGCCACCAGTGGTGCCGACCCGGTCATCATGCTGACCGGACCGACCCCGGCCACCAAGAAGGTGCTCGACCGCGCCGGGCTGACCGTCGATGACATCGATCTGTTCGAGCTGAACGAGGCCTTCGCCTCGGTGGTGCTGAAGTTCCAGAAGGACCTCAACATCCCGGACGAGAAGCTCAACGTCAATGGTGGCGCCATCGCCTTCGGCCACCCGCTCGGCGCTACCGGCGCCATGATCACCGGAACCATGGTCGACGAGCTGGAGCGCCGCGGCCTCAAGCGCGCCCTGATCACGCTGTGTGTCGGCGGCGGCATGGGCGTGGCCACCATCATCGAGAGGGTCTAAGGAAAAGTCATGGCAGAGAACACCATTCAGTGGGACCAGGATGCCGACGGCATCGTCACGCTGACGCTGGACGACCCCACCGGCTCGGCCAACGTGATGAACGAGCACTACAAGGAATCCATGCACAATGCGGTGGAACGCCTTGTGGCCGAGAAGGATTCGATCACCGGCGTGGTCATCGCCAGCGCGAAGAAGACCTTCTTCGCCGGCGGCGACCTCAAGGGCATGATCAACATCGGTCCCGATGACGCCCAGCAGGCGTTCGACGAGGTCGAGTTCATCAAGGCCGACCTGCGCAAGCTGGAGACCCTCGGCAAGCCCGTCGTCACCGCCATCAACGGCGCCGCGCTCGGTGGTGGCCTGGAGATCGCGCTGGCCACCCACCACCGCATCGCCGCCGACGTCAAGGGCGTCGTCATCGGCCTGCCCGAGGTGACCCTGGGCCTGCTGCCCGGCGGTGGCGGCGTGGCCCGCACCGTGCGGCTGTTCGGCATCCAGAAGGCGTTCATGGAGGTCCTGAGCCAGGGCACGCGGTTCAGCCCGGCCAAGGCCAAGGAGATCGGGCTGGTCGACGAGCTCGTCAAGAGTGTCGACGAGCTGGTTCCGGCCGCGAAGAAGTGGATCAAGGACAACCCCGAGGGTGGCGTGCAGCCGTGGGATGTCAAGGGCTACAAGATGCCCGGTGGCACCCCGTCCAGCCCCGGCCTGGCCGGCATCCTGCCGTCCTTCCCGGCGCTGCTGAAGAAGCAGCTCAAGGGTGCACCGATGCCGGCGCCGCGAGCGATCCTGAACGCGGCCGTCGAGGGCGCGCAGGTCGACTTCGACACCGCCACCCGCATCGAGAGCCGTTACTTCACCCAGCTGGTCACCGGCCAGGTCGCCAAGAACATGATCCAGGCGTTCTTCCTGGATCTGCAGGCCATCAACGGCGGTGCCTCGCGGCCCGAGGGCATCGCGCCGGTCGAGATCCGCAAGATCGGCGTGCTGGGCGCGGGCATGATGGGCGCCGGTATCGCCTACGTCTCGGCCAAGGCCGGCTATGACGTCGTGCTCAAGGACGTCACCATCGAAGCCGCCCAGAAGGGCAAGGCCTACTCCGAGGCCATCGAGGCCAAGGCGCTCAAGCGTGGCAAGACCACCGAAGAACGATCTGCTGCGTTGCTTTCGAAGATCACCCCGACGGCCGACGCGGCGGACTTCGCCGGTGTCGACTTCGTGATCGAGGCCGTCTTCGAGAGCCAGGAACTCAAGCACAAGGTGTTCCAGGAGATCGAGGACATCGTCGAGCCCAACGCCCTCCTCGGCTCCAACACCTCCACGCTGCCCATCACCGGCCTGGCCAGTGGGGTGAAGCGCCAGGAGGACTTCATCGGTATCCACTTCTTCTCGCCGGTCGACAAGATGCCGCTGGTGGAGATCATCAAGGGCGAGAAGACCTCCGACGAGGCGCTGGCCCGGGTGTTCGACTACACCCTGGCGATCAAGAAGACCCCGATCGTGGTCAACGACAGCCGCGGCTTCTTCACCAGCCGGGTCATCGGCACCTTCGTCAACGAGGCACTGGCGATGCTGGGTGAGGGCGTCGAGCCCGCCAGCATCGAGCAGGCGGGCGCGCAGGCCGGTTACCCGGCGGCACCGCTGCAGCTCTCCGATGAGCTCAACCTGGAGCTCATGCACAAGATCGCCGTCGCGACCCGCCAGGGCGTCGAAGAGGCCGGTGGCACCCACGTGCCGCACCCGGCCGAGGCCGTCGTGGAGAAGATGATCGAGATCGGGCGCCCCTCGCGGCTCAAGGGCGCCGGTTTCTACGAGTACGTCGACGGCAAGCGCACCGGGCTGTGGCCGGGACTGAAGGAGACCTTCAACTCGGGTACCACCGAGATCCCGCTGCAGGACGCGATCGACCGCATGCTCTTCGCCGAGGCGCTGGAAACCCAGAAGTGCATCGACGAGGGCGTGCTCACCACGACCGCCGACGCGAACATCGGCTCCATCATGGGTATCGGCTTCCCGCCGTACACCGGTGGCTCCGCGCAGTTCATCGTCGGCTACGAGGGACCCCTCGGTGTCGGCAAGGCCGCGTTCGTGGCCCGGGCCAAGGAACTGGCCGCCCGCTACGGCGACCGGTTCAACCCGCCCGCCTCGCTGGAGGCGTAACCAGCTAGACCCAAGAACCCCCGGCCTCACCGTCCTCGAAGCGGCGAGCCCGGGGGTTTCTTGCGTTCGAGGCCTTGGCGGGGCGCACCCCGTGAGCCAGGCCGTGGGCGGTGTGCAGGCCGGCGGCGAAGGCCGCGAGAGTGCGGAAAGGCTTGCGTTGCTTCGTCATGTTCTCGACGATGCCGGAAGGGCACCGGGTCGAACAGTGGCACTGAGGCCTCTGTTCGTTAAGATAGTGACATGCACACGGTCGCGATCCTGGCCTACGACGGCATGACGGGCTTCGAGTCCGGGCTGGCCGCGGAGATCTTCGGCATGGCCGAACTGGCCGGCCGATTCTCCGCCGGCGTCGCGCCCACCGGATACGCGGTGAAATTGTGCTCGGAACAGCCCGAGATCCGGATGCTCGGCGGGGCGGTGGTGCGCACGTCCTACGGCATCGAGGACCTGGCCGCCGCGGATACCGTGCTGATTCCCAGCGTGCGCGATGTGGATCAACCGCCCTCGGGTGGACTCGTCGAGGCGATCCGGGCCGCCGACGGCCGCGGCGCCCGGCTGGTCTCGATCTGCTCCGGAGCCTTCGCACTGGCCGCCGCCGGTGTGCTGGACGGCCGCACGGCCACCACCCACTGGATCTATGCCGACCTGCTGGCCCGGCGGTACCCCGAGATCGACGTCGACCCGGCGCCGCTGTACGTCGACAACGGGCGGGTACTCACCAGCGCGGGCTGTGCCGCGGGCCTGGACCTCTGCCTGCACATCGTGCGCACCGATCACGGGATGCGGGCGGCCAATGACGTCGCGCGGCGCCTGGTGATCTCACCGCACCGTGCCGGCGGGCAGGCGCAGTACATCGACACGCCCGTTCCCGAGCCCACCGCCGATGGCCGGATCGCCGCCGGAATGGCTTGGGCCATCGAGCATCTCGACAAGCCGATCGCCCTCGACGAGCTGGCTGCCCAGTCGGCGATGTCGCGGCGCAGCTATCTGCGCCAGTTCGCCAAGGCCACCGGGACCACGCCGATCAAATGGCTCATCGAGCAGCGCATCCAGGCCAGCCTCGCGCTGCTGGAGTCCTCCCACCTCTCGGTCGAACAGATCTCGGCGCGGGTCGGGTTCGAGTCCCCGGTGACCTTCCGTCACCACTTCGTCAAGCAGATGCACACCACGCCCAGCGATTACCGCAGTTGCTTCACCGGGTAGCACCGGGTGCACAATGGGCCGGTGACCGAAAGCTTTACCGAAAGGTTTGCGGCAGGGCTGACGAGCTACGGTGACCGGCCCTGCATCGAGTTCGGGGGCCGCTGGTATTCCGGTGACGAGGTCGCCGCGTACGGCGCCGCCGTCACCGCGCTGCTCGACGCCGCCGGCCTCGCCCCGGACGCACCCGTCGGCCTGGTGGTGCGCAACCGCTATCCGCACGCCGCTGCGACCATCGCGGCGCTGGCGACCGGACGACCGGTGGCGATGATCTACTCCTTCCAGTCACCCGAGGCGATCGCCGCCGACATCGAACGCCTCGATGTCGCCGCGGTACTGGCCGACCCGCAGGACTGGACCGACGCCGTCACGACCGCGATCCACCGCATCGGCGCGGCCGGCGTCTCGCTGGGTGCCGAAGTGACCGCCCTCACCGCAGCCGGCACCACCCGGCAGCGTCCGCGGCTGGATGGCGCCCTGGCCATCCTCACCAGCGGAACCACCGGCCCGCCAAAGCGTTTCGTGGTCCGCGCCGCGGTGCTGGAGCACACCGTGTTCAGCGTGACCGGGGGACAGGCCGCGCCCGACGAACCCCCGGAACTGGTCTACTGGCCGCTCGGCGGGATCGGCGGGGTCTGTCAGCTGGTCACCGGGGTTTACGTCGGTAAGCGCATGGTGCTGATGGAGCGCTTCAGCGTGCCTGCCTGGGTGGACGTGGTCAAAACCCATGGCCTGCAACGCGTCGGGGTGCAACCCGCGGTGGTGCGCATGTTGCTGGAGGCCGAGCTGCCCGCCGCCGACCTGTCCTCGCTGCAGTACGTGATGAGCGCGTCGGGTCCGCTCGATGTACCCACCCGCGACGCCTTCGAGCAGCGCTACGGCATCCCGGTGCTCACCGCCTACGGTGCAACGGAGTTCGCCGGATCGGTGTGCACCTGGACACCGGATCTCTACCGCGAGTTCGGCGCGCGCAAACGCGCCAGTTCCGGGCGCGCACTGCCCGGTGTCGAGGTCCGCATCATCGACGGCGATACCGGTGCCGCGGTGCCGACCGGTGAGCAGGGCATCCTCACCGCGAAGGTGCCCCTGTTGGGCCCGGACTGGGTGCGCACCACCGATATCGCATCGGTCGACGAGGACGGGTTCATCACCCTGCACGGCCGCGCGGATGGCGCGATCAACCGGGGCGGCTTCAAGATCATACCGGAAACCGTTCGGGGCGTGCTCATCTCGCACCCCGAGGTGCGCGACGCCGGCGTGGTCGGGGTGCCCGATGCCCGGCTCGGCGAGGTGCCCTTCGCGGCCGTCGAGACCGTTCCCGGCGCCACCGTGACCGAAGACGATCTGCTGGCGGCGGTGCGCGAAGCGCTACCGGCCCATCATGTCCCGGTGTCGGTCACCTTCGTCGACGAGCTGCCGCGCACCCCGTCGCTCAAGGTGAGCGCGCCCGGTGTGGTCGCTTTGTATCGGCCCGCGACGTAGAGCAGGCTGTCGGTCATGTCCCGCATCACCTCGCTCGCCGGGGCGAGAAGTCATTTCGTCGTCGAGCAACGTGTCATACTGCTGCGCATCTACCTTGGCGCGACGACATTTCTCTACACCTACGGTGTGGTCTTCACCCTCTTCCCGGTCCGCACCGATCTGACCTACGGCAACCCCGTCGGCGGCATCATCGCCATCGTGCTGGGTGTGCTGGGCCTCGCGCAGCTGGCCGTCAGGCCGAACCGGGCCATGTTCGCCACCGCGGTGGCCGTCATCGCCACCCCCATCGTGATGGCGTTTCACATCAGCATCACCGCTGAGTACGTCTGCCTGATCGCGCCGATGTTTCTGGCGATGTACATCCGGGCCTTTCATCCGCCCCGGCAGGCGTGGGTGCTCATCGGCTTCCTGATCCTGGCCTGTGTGGTGGCGGTCGCCGTCGCGCCGGCGCCGCACGTGGGAGTCATCACCTTCCTGATCATCGTGGTGGCGGTCGCCGGTGCGGCCGAATCCTTCGGGTTGCTGATGCGGGCGATGTTCACCGCGGCCTGCACCGATCCGCTCACCGGGCTGCTGAACCGGGCCGGGTGGGAGATCGCGACCACCGACCTGCTCGCCGCGGGCCGCGGACCGTCGGCGCTCACCATCGTCGCGCTCGACATCGATGATCTGAAGGGGCTCAACGACACCCAGGGCCACCCCGCGGGGGACCGTCTGATCGTCGAGTACGCCCGGCACTGGGCACGCGCGGCGCCGAAGGGCGCCGTGCTCGCGCGGCTCGGCGGTGACGAGTTCGCAGCCTGTATCGCCGGGGACAACGTGGAGGGGTTCCTGGCTGACGTGCGGTCGAGGACACCGCGGGTCAGCATCGGCACCGCCACCCGGACGTCGGGACCGGTCGACATCGCCGATCTGTACGCGCAGGCCGACACCGAGCTGTACCGGGGACGCGACAGTGCGCGCCGCGGCGGCTCAGACGCCGGTTGACGCGTACTGCGGCACCTCGATCGAGTCGTAGAGCCGGATGCCCTTGCTGTTCAACCCCGCCAGCGCGGCGGTCAGCGGCTCCGGCAACACCGAGATCAGCCGACCCGCACCGATCAGCGCCCGGACCCCGAGCGGTGAGGACGGCAGAATGCTCTTGGCCATGGATTTGGCCAGCGCCCGGGCGCCGATCACCGGCTCGCGCATCACCCGCTCGTAGGCGGCGTACCCGACGGCCGGATCGCCCCCGGCCCGTTGCAGCTCGCCGGCCAGCACGTAGGCACCGATCACCGCGAGGCTGGTGCTGCCGCCGACCGCGGGGCCCGGGCAGTAGCCGGCGTCGCCGACCAGGGTCACCCGGCCTCGCGACCAGCTGGTCAGCTGCAGCTGGGTGATGGCATTGAAATAGAACGCCGGTGTGCGCCCGAGCTCGTCGAGCCAGCGGTCCACCTCGGTGCTCATCCCGGCGAACCGGTCGTGCAGCTGGCGCTGCTGGCTCGCCGTATCGCGGTGGTCGTAGCGGAAGTCGTTCGCCGGCCGGAAGAGAAAGACCGCCCGCCCGTCATCGAGATGATCGGCGGTGTAGATCATCGCAGTGCGGTCCACGTCGATGTATCCCGTCATGTCCCCATCGCGGGCAAGCGATTTCGGCACCGAAACCACCGAGAGGTAGGCGCCCAGGAACTCGGTGTGTCCCGAGTCCGGTCCGAAGACCAGCTGCCGCACCCCGGAGTGCAGCCCGTCGGCGCCGATCACCAGATCGAACCGTCGCGGCGCATGGTGGGCGAACGTCACCTCGCCGTCCTCGCCGATGCCGGTGATGTGATCGCCGAACAGGTACTCGACCGCTTCGCGGCCGGCGTCGTAGAAGATCTCGCTCAAATCGTCACGCATGATCTCGACGTGACGGTCCGACAGCGCGGACGACAACTTTCCGTAGTCGATATACGCCGGACGCCGGGCGCCGCGGCGGTGGAAGTAGATCCGCTCGGTGCCGGTGGCGTGGGCCATCACGGCGTCGAGCACACCCATCTTCTCGGCGATCTCCATGGCCGGCCCGAACAGGTCGATCGCGTGCCCGCCGGTCTTGCGCAGGTGCGGTGCGCGCTCGACCACGGTGACCTCGAAACCACGACGGTTCAGCCAGTAGGCCAGCACCGGTCCGGCAATGCTCGCTCCGGAAATGAGAACCCGCATGTCACGCTCCTTACTTAACGGTCGGTAAGTGACTGTACCCCACCTTACTTAACGATCGGTCAGTTAGGGTGGGTACGTGAGCGCGCCACGGTCGGACACCCGCCAACGGATCCAGAATGTGGCCCGCGAACTCTTCGCGGAAAAGGGCGTGCAGCGCACCAGCCTGCAGGACATCGCGGCCAGGCTGGGCATCACCAAACCGGCGCTGTACTACCACTTTTCGTCGCGGGAAGACCTGGTGCGCAGCATCGTCGCGCCGCTGATCGACGGCGGCGAACAGTTCGTGGTGGAGTGCGAGCAGACCCCTGGCCTGACGCCCACCCGGCTGCTGGAGGGCTACTTCGACTACTTCTACGCCCACCGGGTCGACCTGGTGACCGTGGTGTCCGAACTGAGCACCATCGCCGATCTCGGGCTGATCGACAGCATGCTGGCCTGGCGTGAGCGACTCGGCCGGGTGATCTTCGGGCCGGATCAGACCCTGGAGCAAGCGGTGCGCGCCGTCATCGCGCTGGGCGGACTGCAGGACTGCTGCATGCAGTTTGCGGATGCGCCCGCCGAGGAACTGCGGGCCGCCGGTATCACCGGGGCGCTGGCCGCGCTGGGGCTGAGTTAGAAGCCGCCCATATCGGCCGACAACCAGTGCTGCGGTTTCAGATACACCGCCACGCTGGGGCCGTGCTCGCGGCGGGCCATCTCCAGATACGGTTCGACCGCCTCAGGCGGCAGGTAGCGCTTGGTCATCTCGACGAGCTGCTCGTCGGTGCCCTCTTCGATCCGGTCGACCGCACCGTCCACCGCCACATAACGCACGGTGGGTTCGACCCGGTCGACCATCAGCGACAGATAGCCGGCGGCCTCGATGAGGCGGTGCTTGCGCGATCCGGTGCCGGTGATGAACCAGGGCTGACCGCCCGGCGTGTACTGGTACCAGATCGGCACGGTCAACGGGCCGCGATCTTTCCCGGCACTCACCGACAGAGCGGCCACGTGGGGCTCAGCAAGAAACTGTTCGCGTTCTTCCCGAGAGAGCGGCATGGCTCAGAGGCAGGGCCGGAAGAACAGCAATTGCGGTCCGCAGATGTTCGTGTTGCCGAACCTGGGCAGGCCGATCGTGGGCGGCGGGGGAAGCTGCGGCAGGCCGATCGTGGGCGGCGGGGGAAGCTGCGGCAGGCCGAGCGGGGGCGGCGGGGGAAGCTGCGGCAGGCCSAGCGGGGGCGGCGGGGGAAGCTGCGGCAGGCCCACAGCTGGCATGAGACTCGCGACGTTTGATGCCGCCGCGAACGTTTGGCCTGTCGCTGCTAACGGGCTACCGGCGGCGCCGGGTAGCAGTCCTAGGAAAGCAAGTGTGGCGGCGGTGTCAGCGCTCGCTGCGGCAATTACGGCAGGCCAGCCAATGACGGTATTGGCGATGCCGAAGGTGGTACCGATCGTCGCATTGATCTCCGGCAGGGCGTTGACGCTTCGCGCCAGCTCCACCACGCCGCCCAACTGATCCGGCGTGAGCTTGGCAACCGCGGGGGTCTGAGCCTTTTGAAGCGCAGCGGACAGCAGTGACTGGCATTCGCCACTTTGCGCGTTGCGGACCTGCGAATCGTTGCAGGTGTCGACGCAGTTGCCGTTGTACGAGACTTGGCCGCGTGAGCAGCTCTGGGCCGCGCTGGGAGTTGCGGCGGCAATCGCTACCGCGGCCAACGGCATGAAGGCTGCCAGCGATGCGGCCGCGATACGGCGTGGTTTGGCAGTCATGATCAGTCCTCGGGATCGGGTGCGCGAACGACTGGTATATCTGTTCCAGCGAACGATTGTTACAGAGTGTAGACGATTCAACAACGGAACGTATGGGCCTAGAGTTTGAGGTTATGCGCTTCGGACTCTTCATCCCGCAGGGTTGGCGACTCGACCTCGTCGACATTCCCACCGATAAGCACTGGTCAGTGATGCGTGACCTGGCTACCTACGCCGATAACAGCACGTGGGACTCGGTGTGGGTCTATGACCACTTCCACACCGTCCCGGTGCCCACCGACGAGGCAACCCACGAGGCCTGGACCCTGATGTCGGCCTTCGCAGCAACCACCGAGCGAGTCAAACTCGGCCAGATGTGTACCGCCATGAGTTACCGGAATCCGGCTTACCTGGCAAAAGTCGCAGCAACCGTCGACGTCATCTCCGGCGGCCGCACCCAGATGGGTATCGGCGGCGGCTGGTACGAGCACGAGTGGCGCGCATACGGGTACGGCTTCCCCTCCGCGGGTGAGCGACTGGGCCGCCTCGACGAGGGCGTGCAGATCATGCGGGACGCCTGGCGCGACGGCCGGGTCACCTTCGACGGCAAGTACTACCAGGTGGACGGCGCCATCGTCGCCCCCACACCGCCACAGGAGGGTGGGCTGCCGCTGTGGATCGCCGGCGGCGGCGAGAAGGTCACCCTGCGCATCGCCGCCAAGTACGCGCAGTACACCAACTTCAGCAGCGCGCCCGAGGAGTTCGAGCGTAAATCGCAGATCCTGGCCGGGCACTGCGGTGAGGTCGGCACCGACTACGACGCGATCGTCCGGTCGGCGAACTTCAACTCCGTCATCGCCGGCTCCGAGTCCGAGGTCAAGGACCGGCTGAAGGCCATCCGGGACCGGCAGGTCCCCAAGTCCGGCGAGGACGCGGTCGACGCCATGCTGTCCAATGTCGCCTCACCGGACTCCGCCACCGGCACCCCGGAACAGGTCGTCGAACGGCTGACACGGCTACGCGACCTCGGGTGTGAGTACGCCATCCTGTACTTCCCCGAGGCCGCGTACGACCGCTCCGGTATCGAATTGTTCGAGCGTGAGGTCATCCCCGCCCTCAGTTAGGGAGCGGCGACACCTGGTAGTGCGCGATCTGCCAGCCGTCCGGTGTGCGGGTGACGAGCACGCTCAGGTTCAGGCTGACACCGGTCCCGTCGGCGAAGGTGAAATCGGCCTGCGTGTAGCCGAGCACCACACCGTCGGCGGGAGTGCGGGTCTGCAGGATCCGGTACCGCACCGTCAGCCCGAGCGGCTGTGACGCGTAGTAGTCGCGGACGCCCGCGCGGCCCACGCTGTAGGGCCGCAGCCCCTGGAAGATCGCGTCGGTGGTGAACACCTGCGCCACCCGGTCGGGTTCGTGGGCGTCGATGCCCGCCTGCCAGATGTCCAGGACCTCGCGAATCACGTCGTCGCTCATTTTCAGTACCCCGCTGCCTGGCCGCCGTCGACGTGCAGGATCTCACCGGTGACGAAGCCGGCGTTCTCCAGGTAGAGCACCGCGTCCACCACATCGGACTGCTCACCGATGCGCTTCTGCGGGTTCAGCTGGGCCAGGCCCGCGTACTCCTCGTCGGAGTGCATCGGGGTGCGGATGATGCCGAGCGCCACCGCGTTGACTCGAATACCGCGGGTGGCGTACTCGACGGCCAGCGATTTGGTGGCCGCGTTCAGACCGCCCTTGGTCAGCGAGGCGAGCACCGATGGTGCCGCGGTGGTGGCCTGATCGACCAGGCTGGTCGACACGTTGATCAGGTGGCCGCCGTGGTCCTGCATCGCGGCGACCGCGGCGCGGGACACCTCGAAGAAGCCGCGCAGGTTCACCCCGGTGATGGCGTCGTAGTCGGCGTCGGTGTACTCGGTGAACGGTTTGGCGATGAAGATGCCTGCGTTGTTGACGACGGTGTCGACGCGGCCGAAGTGCTCCAGTGCGGCATCGATGATGCGCTGGCCGACACCGGGTTCGCCGATATCGCCGGGTACCGCGAGCACCATCGGGTCATCGCTCGCGGCGATGGTGCGTGAGTTGGCGACGACGGCGTAACCGAGCTTGCGGTAGCCCTCGACCAGTGCCGCGCCGATTCCCTGGGATGCGCCGGTGATGATCGCGACGCGGGTGGTGTTGTTCATGAGCTGAGCCTTTCTAGGGGTGATCTGTTCGCCTCAACCGCATTCAAGGCGGGGCCCATGCCTGGTCGATAGGACCGGAAAACTCGCTGGTGATAGGGCGGGCCTATTAGGCTGCACCGGGTGGAACTGCGGCAGCTGCGGTATTTCGTGACGGTCGCCGAGGAACTGAACTTCGGCAGGGCGGCCGAGCGGCTGCGCATCGCGGGACCGTCGCTGTCCCAGCAGATCAAGGCGCTGGAACGCGACCTGAAGGTCCAGCTGTTCGACCGGGACCGCCGATCGGTCGCGCTCACCCCGGCCGGCACCGCGCTGCTGCCCGATGCCCGCTCGCTGGTCCGCCACGCCGACGAGTTACGCAGGCGGGCAATGAATCTGGCGACCGACGATCCGGTGCGAATCGGCTGTGTGAACTGGTGCCCGGTCGACTGGTCCGAGCGGGCCGCCGGCGTCGCCACCCTGCGGGTGGACACCTGGGTGATGCCCTCGCACGCGCAGGCCGCCCGGGTCGCCGACGGCAGCCTCGATCTGGCGATCTGCTGGGTGCAGAACGAGGACCTGCACGAACTGGAGCTCGAGGCGCGTCTGGTCGGGGTGGACCGGCTCTATGCCGTCTGTCCGGGCACCGATGACGCGCCGGTGCCCGCGAAAGACACCGTGGTGTTGGTCGATACCGACACCGCGAGCTGGTCGTCGTGGAACCGCTACGCCGAGCAGTTCGCCGCCGATACCGGCGCGCGGGTCATGCGCACCGATGACGGCGGGGTCACCGGCCCGACATTCTTCGAGCACGTGCGCCGGCTCGGCCGGCCCGTCCTCAACAATCCGAAGGGGCAGAACGACACCGAGTCCAGCGATCTGGTGCGCCGCCCGGTGACCGGCCCGGTGCCGTTGTGGACGTGGTCACTGGTGTGGCGGCGGGATGAGGACCGTGCGTCGGTGCTCTCCGTCGTCGACGCCTTCACCCGCGACATCGGTGACCTCGGTGTCGACACCCCCGGTGTCTGGCTGCCTGCCGATGACCCATATCGCCGCGCAGACCAGCCCAGCCACTGACACCACGATCGCGCCCGCCATCAGGGCGTGGTGAAAACCGTTGTCCAGCAACGGGGTCACCAGCAGCGGCCCGGCGATCTGGCCCGCCGAGTAGCCCGCCGTCAGCAACGCGACCGCAGCGGGCACACCCAGCACCCGGCCCTCGGCGAGCGCCAGCGTGCTCACCCCGATGAACGTGCCGCCGAACAGGACCGCACCCACCAGCGCGGCGACGGCGCCGCTCGCGCAGGCCAGCGCGATCCCGCCGGCCTGCAGCATCAGGGCCACGGTGAGCAGCGCGGGCCTGCTGAAGCGTTCGCTGAGCCGGTCCCACAGCATGGCCGAGGGAATCACCGCCAGGCCCACCACCAGCCAGGCCGCCCCGCCGAGGCGTCCGGGGGAGTGCTGCGCCACCGCGGCCACCAGGAAGGTTCCGGCGACGATGTAGCCCACACCTTCCAGTGTGTAACCCGCGAACAGCAGCCCGAACTGTCCGCGGCCCGCCTTCCCGGCCGGGGCCGCGGCCGGTGCAGGTGCGGACGGCGACGGTAGCCGCCATGCCAGCACCGTGAGCGCACCGGCCAGCCCGCCGGCCGCCCACCAGGACACCCGCCAGTCGGTGCCGATGGGCAGCGCGAGCACCAGCGCGGCGGACAGCGCGATCCCGATGCCGACACCGCTGAAACCCCATCCGGAGTGCCGCGGGGACGAGTCCAGCAGGGCATTGACCGCGATGACGAAGGCCAGCGCGCTGCCCACCCCGGCCACCGCGCGCAGCAGCAGCCAGCCCGGCACCGCGACGGTCAGTGGCATGCACAGCAGGCTGAGTGTGACCGCGACGAGGCATGCCTGAAACACTTTGTGCGAGCGGGCGATCCGCGGGGACAGTGCGGCTGCCACCGCGCCGGCCAGATACCCGGCGTAATTGGCGGTCGCGATGTGTCCGGCGGCGTGCGGTCCCAGTCCGGCCTGGGCCGTCATCAACGGCAGGATCGGGGTGTAGACGAAACGGCCGATCCCCATCGCGGCGGCCAGCGCCGCCGTGGTCCGGATGACGGGTCCATACGTGTGGTGCTGCATTGCTCCAGGATGCGAACACCCGGTCGGTCGCACCACGACCCGGACGCTCTCAGCTACGAGCCGGAACCTATCAGTGCCGGGGATGGCGCCCGCAGCGAAACCCGTTGAGACCGAACAGGCAAGACACGACAAGGAGCGGATCATGAACGAGAACATCACCGTACTGGTCACCGGTGGCAACCGCGGGCTGGGCAAGAAGATCGCCGAAGAGTTCGTCGCGCGCGGCGCCAAGGTCTATGCGGCCGCGCGGCGCCCCGAGACCGTCGACACCGCCGGTGTCATCCCGGTACAGCTGGACATCACCGATCCCGAGTCGGTGCGCCGGGCCGCCGAGATCGCCTCCGACGTCACCGTTCTGGTGAACAACGCCGGTATCTCGACCCGCGCCGGGCTGTTGACCGGGCCGATCGAGGATGTGCGCGCCGAGATGGAGACGCATTACTTCGGCACCCTCAACGTCATCCGGGAGTTCGCTCCCGTCATCGAGCGCAACGGCGGGGGAGCCATCCTGAATGTGCTGTCGGTGCTGTCCTGGATGCATCCGGCCACCTCGGGCGCCTACGCCTCGGCGAAGGCGGCCGCCTGGGCGCTCACCGATGCGGTGCGCGATGAACTCGCCCCGCGCGGGATCGGGGTTTCGGCACTGCACGTCGGGTACATGGACACCGATATGGTCAGTTACATTCCGGCGGAACAGAAAACGGATCCCGCCGTGGTGGCCCGGCTGGCCGTCGACGGTGTGCTCAGCGGGGCCACCGAGATCCTGGCCGACGACTGGGCGCGACGGGCGAAGGCGGCCTTGTCAGAGGTGCGATAGTTGAGGTCATGGAAAAGATCTCGCTCACTGCCCTCGCGCGTGAGCATCTGGAAACCGCCCGCGCCGCCACCAGCGGTCGCAGTGCGCACACGGTGTACGGCGGCCATGAGCACAGCCTGCGGCAGACCCTGATGGCGCTGACCGCGGGCAACGGTCTCGACGATCACGAGAGTCCGGGGGAGGCGACGGTGCAGGTGCTGCACGGCCGGGTCCGGGTGAGCACCGCCGACGCCGGCTGGGAAGGTTCCGCCGGTGATCACCTGGTGCTGCCGCGCACCCGGCACGCGCTGGCCGCGATCGAGGATTCGGTGGTGCTACTGACCGTGGCCAAACAGGTCGGCCCGCACGTCTAGGACGGGCTTCCGCTTCAGAAGGGGCTTGAGTTGGACTGCCAGCGCGCCTCTTCCGGGCGGTCGCCGTAGCGCCGGGCATAGTCCTCGTGCAGGCGGGCGTTCTTCTCACGGTTGATGGCGTCGACGAGGTTGGGGTCCAGGCCGTGCTGGGCCAGGCGATGCCGTCGCCACACCTTGTTCAGCACGTAACCCATCACCAGCGCCCAGGTGTAGATCGGCACCGTCATCTCCAGGTGCACGTACAGCGAGGCCGGCAGCAGCCACAACGGGGCCAGGATCAGCGCCGGCGGGATCGCGTAGCGGATCATGTGCCGGCGGATCGCGCCCGGGCCGGAAAGGTCTGCGGCGACCCAGTCCCGCATGGAATCGGGCAGACGCCGCCCGTACGCGTAGAGAACCCGCTGAACGAAGGTGGGAGTGTCGGCCATGATTTAGATAGTACCCTAACTATTAGTGGGCTACCATTGTGAGCATGACCACGGTGTCCCACGAAGTCGATCCGCTCGCACTGGAGCGGCAGGTGTGTTTCGCGCTCGCGGTGACCAACCGCGCCGTGCTGGCGGTGTACCGGCCGCTGCTGGAGCCGCTCGGGCTCACCCACCCGCAGTACCTGGTGATGCTGGCGCTGTGGGACAACGCCAACGCCGACGGAGAACCCTTATCCGTCAAGCAGATTGCCACGCTGCTGCAGCTGGACCCGGCCACCACCTCACCCATGCTCAAGCGGCTGGAGACGCTCGGTTTCATCACCCGCACCCGCAGCGCGGCCGACGAGCGCACCACCCACATCTCCCTGACCGCCGGGGGTGCGGCGCTGCGTCGCAAGGCGCTGGACATCCCGCCCACCGTGGTGGCCCGCCTCGGCGTGGACCTCGCCGAACTGGAGAATCTGCACTCGGTACTGACCCGGATCAATGCGGCCGCGGTGGCCGCCGGGGCACTGGACGTCTAACCCCGAAGCCGCGCGAATTTGGTGCGCCTGAGCCTGTTGGGGCGATGTTAGCCTCGATTTCGGCGGAGGTGATGGCAGCGTGGGATTCTGGGGCTTTGTCGACGACGTGGTCGATGGTGTGTCCGAGGTGGCAGAAAAGGCCAAGAAGGCCGCCGAATGGGTCGCCGAAACCGCGGAGAAACTCGGCATGCCCAGCCTGGGCGAGACGGCAAGGACGATCGAGCATCAGGCCGGTAAACTCATCATCGCCCCGACGGTCGTGCTTCAGGAGGGGCAGAAGCAGATCGACCGGATGCTGAAGTCCTGCGGTGAGGGCGACCCGGACCATGCCAACGAATTCACGGATTCCGCCCAGGCTTTCGATGCCGCTGAGCTCCCGCTGGCCGGCGCGTATCCCAGCGATCAATGGTCCGGTGGCACCGCGGCCGACCGCTACTCGGAGCGGAACAGAGAGCAACACAATCGCGTGGTGACCCTTGCCGATCTGGACCGCGAGATCCACCGATTGATCAGTAACGAGGCGGACCTGCTCCCGCCGGTTCGCAGGTCCCTGGAGATCCACCACAACGACCTCGCCGACTTCGGCAATTTCACCCAGTACGTCGGAAGGATGGGGGCGTACGGCAAGGCGGCGCAGTACGCGATGGAGGTTGCGATGGTCGCTACCACCCTGGCCCAGGCCATTCCGGAGTACGAAAGCATGCAGGACGAAGCGGATGCGATCGCTCGGTCCGTCGCCAAGGTGGGTGACGAGTACCAGAATATCGCGGACGGCGTCACCATCTCGGATTCCGCCAATGACTACGATCCGCGGATGCCCCCGCCGGCAGGGAGATGACGATGAGCGCACCTTTGAGCCCACTGCAGATCACCGCCGGCCACATTCGCGTGCTGGCCGACCAACAGAACCAGGCTTCACGGGCGATATGGGACGCGCGACTCAAGGCCGTCGACGTCCACACGGGGGTGGAGAAGACGCACGGAACCGTCTGCGATGACACTGCCAAGGCGCTCAAGCGGGCGGAGGAAGTACGCAAGCAAGCAACCAACATGGTGCGAGCGCAGTCCGACGATCTCGCCGTCAAGCTCGAGCACGCGGCCGAGAGATACGACGCCATCGACGCTCAGGAAAAGAGCAACATCGATGGACAGATGCAGCCCGGTGGCTGAACCGAAGGTAGCCCGCCGGTGAGTGGCGTTGGGTGGGACGACGACACCGAGGACGACTACGACGCCGAGCAGCAAGGTGGGGAACTCGCGGCCCTGGATTTTTCGGGTTTCTCCCCGCATGAGGACGACGAGTCGCGAGAGACCCCGTCCGCGGGGCCGAGCCAAGACGACGAATCGGAGGTTCCCGTCTTCACCGTGACGAATCCGGCGGGCACCGTGTCGGTTTCGGCGTATCTCACCGGACCGGTTCAGCGCGTGGACCTGGATCCGAGTGTGGTGAAGATGACCGAACGTGAACTGGCGGAGGAGATCCGGGTGATTGCTGAGCTGGCGCAGCTCAAGGCACGGTCCGTGATGCATGGGTTCCTGCTTGAGGGGTTGGCCCGGATGGGGAATGACCGCGCTGAATGGAGTTCCATCCTGAGCACCGCCATCCAGTTGCCGTCACCGGAGCAGGCCGCTGAGAATCTGGCCGAGGTCTTCGCCGCCAGGTACGGCGAGGATGCGCACTGAGATTTCGGTACGGGTCACTGCCCGTTCACGCGGCCGTCGCAGCTTACGGACCCGCCGACGGTTCGATCCTCGACAAGCGTTGTCCCGTAGGTGATCACCCGGCACGCAAGTTCTTGGTCGGACCCATCCATCGTCTGCGCCGAGACCTCGAAGTAGGCGTCCTCACCCTCAAGTGTCACGGTCTCACCCCACGGGAGAGGGACGGTTTCCACATGGACCTCACCTTCAGCACTCTGATAGATGAGTTCCACCGACTCTGCAGCACCGGTCACCGAATAGGTCACCACGGTTCGGTGGGAATCGTAGCGACCGTCATCGCCGCCGGAACCGATCACGACAAATCCCACGGCGACCACGACAGCGACAACTACCAGGGCGGCCCCGATTCCGATGATCCACGGCCACCGGCTCTTTCCCTTGGGCGGCGGCTGTTGCGGATACCCGGGATGGACGGGGTAGCCGGGCGGCGGTCCCTGCGGTCCGCCCCATGGCTGCCCACCTGGTGGCGGGTAGTAGCCCCCGTCGTTACTCGTCACCGTCGAACTCCTTGCGTAAGGGTCCTTTCAGTCTAAGACGAGGGCCGCAGTGGCTTGACCGCATCTTTGCGTGACGATGCGGTGTCAAGGATCAGCGGTGCGACAGCACGTTGACGACGTTGCCCGAACCATCGGCGAAGAAGAACCGCCGCACGCCCCATTCCTCGTCGGACAGTGGGTGCACGATCTGCAAGCCGGCCGCGACGGCGGCGGCGTACGCGGCGTCGACATCGTCGACCTCGATCGAGACTGTCGGATTGACCGGTGCGCTCTGGTCCTTTGTCATCAGGCTGAGCTGGTGCCGGTGCCCGGCGTCGGCGAGGGTGACGATCCACCCGTGGTTCATCACCTCCGCCAGGCCGAGCGTGGCGACGTAGGCGTCGCGAGTGGCTTCGATGTCGGTGACGGTGAGGATCGGCACCACCCGCTCGACGGTCATATCGCCGGACCGAGCAGGTCGTCCGCATCCTTGATGATGTATCCGTAGCCCTGTTCGGCCAGGAAACGCTGCCGGTGCGCGGCGTACTCGGCGTCCAGGCTGTCGCGGGAGACCACCGAATAGAACACCGCACCGCCGCCGTCGGCCTTGGGCCGCAACAGCCGGCCCAGCCGCTGCGCTTCTTCCTGGCGTGACCCGAAAGTACCCGAAACCTGAACGGCCACAGAAGCTTCTGGAAGGTCAATGGAGAAGTTCGCCACCTTGGACACCACCAGGGTGCGGATCTCACCGCGGCGGAACTGATCGAAGAGCAGCTCGCGTTCGGCGTTCTTCGTCGACCCCTGGATCACCGGGGCGTCCAGCTCCTGGCCCAGCTCGTCGAGCTGATCGAGGTAGGCGCCGATCACCAGCGTCGGCTCCTTGGGGTGGCGCTCCAGGATCGACTTCACCACCGCGATCTTGGAATGCGCGGTGGAGCACAACTTGTAGCGCTCCTCGGGTTCGGCGACCGCGTAGAGCATCCGCTCGTTGTCGGTCATGGTCACCCGGACCTCGATGCACTCGGCCGGCGCGATCCAGCCCTGCGCCTCGATGTCCTTCCACGGCGCGTCGTAACGCTTCGGGCCGATGAGGGAGAACACGTCACCTTCGCGGCCGTCCTCGCGGATCAGCGTCGCGGTCAGCCCGAGCCGGCGCCGCGACTGCAGATCCGCGGTCATCCGGAACACCGGGGCGGGCAGCAGATGCACCTCGTCGTAGATGATCAGGCCCCAGTCGCGGCTGTCGAACAGCTCCAGATGCTTGTACTCGCCCTTGGTGCGGCGGGTGATCACCTGATATGTCGCGATGGTGACCGGGCGGATCTCCTTGCGTTCACCGGAGTACTCGCCGATCTCCTCCTCGGTCAGCGAGGTCCGGGCGATCAGCTCACGCTTCCACTGCCTGCCGGCGACGGTGTTGGTGACCAGGATCAGCGTGGTCGCCCCGGCCTTGGCCATCGCGGCCGCACCGACCAGGGTCTTGCCCGCACCGCAGGGCAGCACCACGACCCCGGACCCACCGGCCCAGAACGAGTCGGCGGCCATCTCCTGGTAGTCGCGCAGCACCCAGCCGTCCTGGGCGAGGGTGATCGGGTGCGCCTCACCGTTGACGTAACCGGCCAGGTCCTCGGCGGGCCAGCCGATCTTCAGCAACATCTGCTTGATGCGCCCACGCTCGCTGGCGTGCACGATCACCGTGTCGTCGTCGATGCGGGCGCCCAGCATCGGGGCGATCTTCTTGTTGCGCAGCACCTCTTCGAGGACCGCGCGATCCAGGCTCACCAGCACCAGCCCGTGCACCGGGCTCTTGACCAGTTGCAGCCGGCCGTAGCGGGCCATGGTGTCCACGATGTCGACCAGCAACGGCTGCGGCACCGCGTACCGGGAGAAGCTCACCAGGGCGTCCACCACCTGCTCGGCGTCGTGGCCGGCGGCGCGGGCGTTCCACAGGGCCAGTGGCGTGATGCGGTAGGTGTGGATGTGTTCGGGGGCACGCTCGAGCTCGGCGAACGGGGCGATCGCCGCCCGCGCCGCACCGGCGAGTTCGTGGTCGACTTCGAGCAGCACGGTTTTATCGGACTGCACGATCAGGGGGCCGTCGGTCATTCCGTCCATTATCCAGAGTCGGCCGACACCACGGACGTCACGCGGTGGATGGCAAACTCCCGGACCCGCCCCGAGGCCGGGTCGAAGGCCGTCAACTGTCCGCCGCGGATGTTGATCGGCGCCACCACGCGCTGGGTGGCCACCCCCGCCGGGTCGACGTAACCCATGACCACCGAGGTCTGCTCCATGGCCGCCTGCTGCAGCAACGCGATGAGCACCGCCGGGTCCAGACGCTCACCGGAGCGCGGTGAGGCCGCCACGCTGCGCATCACCGCGACGATCGCGCCCAGGGTCTGGGCCGGGGGAGCGGTCAGCGGCCGGAACACCCGGCGCCGACCCGGTGCCGGCACCCGGGCGCCGCGGGCGCGGATATCGACGACGGCACCGGTGGAGTCCTCGGCCGCGGGCACGAACCCGCCGGCACGCAGCGCGGCCAGCACATCGCCGATGGAGGCCTGCGACACCGCGACGGTGGGTGCCAGGATGCGCAATTCCAGGGGTTCGGCGGCCGGTGTGGACACCGCCTGGGCCAGCAATGCGGGGTCCTCGCAGCGCACGAACGATGCCGCCATGCCGACCCGCAGCTGCCCGTGCCTGCGTGCGACATCGTCGATCAGATACGTCAAGCCTTGCGGCACAGGAGTTTTCGAGTGCTTCTCGAAGAAGGCGTGCAGGCCGCCCGCGGTGTGCCCGGCGTCGAGCGCCCGGCGGATCGACGGTTCGCTGATCCGGTAGACCATCGCGGCGCCGGCCGATTCCACGGTGGCCACCGCGTCCAGCTGTTCGGCGAGCTCACGCAGCAGCGGGCCGGGCACCACCACGGTGAGATCGGCCTGCAGCAGGAAATGGTCCAGCGGCGCGGGCAGCACCTTGGCCATCGCATTGATCACGGCCTCGGCGTCGTCCTCGCTGCGCTGGGCAAGCAGCAGCCGGGCCGGGCCGGCGATCGCGCCACGCCCGACCAGTCCGACCGCATGCGCCTCGCGCAGCAGGTTGGTCACCGGGTCGAGCTGCAGCCGGGCCGCCCAGCGCGGCCGCTGCCACACCATCGCCTGCGCCGCCGATTCGGGTTCCACACCCGCGCCGGCGGGCAGATCGTCGAGCACCGTCAGCAGCAGGCGGCGGTCCAGCGGGGCGGCCGTCGAGTACAGCGCATCCGACAGCACGCCGAACGGCTTGCCGTCAGGACCGCGGCTGCCCACCAGGCTCGGCCGTGCGGGCAGGTTCAGCCAGGTCCAGGCCACCTGGTGCCAGCGCGCGGCGGTCGAGATCTCGATGAACCGGTCCGCGGCGACCGTCGGCGCCCAGTAGGGGGCGGTGCCGTCGGCAGGTTCGGGGTCCGGTTGGCCCGGCGCGATCAGTCCCGCCGCCGCGGCCACCTCCAGGATCAGGCCGAGCCGCTGCTCGTCGATGCCGGTCAGCTTGGTCAGCTTCTTGACCTCGCGGACGCCGAGCCCGCCGCTGCGCAGTTCGGGCACCGGCGTCGACGACAACGTCTGGATCAGCACGTCGAACTCGCGCAGCAGATCGATGGCGGCGCCCGCGGCGACCGAGTCCACATCGGCCTGGGTCGTGGTGTGCATCGTCGGGTCCGGTGTCCGCAGCCCGGTCGGTCCGGGCAGGTCACCGCGCATCACCTGGGCGACGACGCGAGGCAGGATCACGGTGTCCCCGGTGTCACTGCCGATGTGGTGCAGCAGCCCGGTGGCCAGCAGCCGCTGCACCGGCCGGTCGGCGGGCGTGCCGGGCAGCGCGTCGCGGGTGCGGCCGACCGGCGAGCCCTCGACCAGCCGGGTCAGCAGTTCGCGCGAGGGCTCGTCGAGATCCTCCAGCAGGGCCGGGATCTGGTCGGCGGGCAGATCGGGCACGTCGGGCACGGCCTGTCCCGGGTACCAGGGCAGCCCCGCCGCCGTCTCGGCCACCACCCGCAGCGCATCCTCGCCCCAGACCAGGGCGCGTTCGGCCAACTCGTCGAGCGCCGCCTTCAGCTGGGCGCTGTCGGCGCGGCTGCCGAGGTACTCCAGCAGCATGTCCCGGGGTACCGGCGCGGTGTCGGCGTGCAGCACGAGCAGGGCGTCCAGCACCGCCAGGTGCAGGAAGTTCAGGCCGTCGGTGGCGGCCTTGACCGACTGCCGGGCCTGCGCCCGGGCCGCCAGCGCGGCGATCGTCCCGGGCGGCGGTTGGGTGAGGTCGGGCCTGCATTCGAGCAGCCGGACCAGGCTCTCGTCGGGCAGGTCGGCCAGCCAGACGCCGAGCGGCACGCCGGCCCCACCTGTTTTGGTCATTGCCGACCAGCCTAAGCCAGCGTCCCGCCCTCGCCACCGCTCGCGGTACCTGCCACAATGTGGGTGTGGCAGACAAGAAGCAGTACGTCGATAATGGCTGGCCCGAGGTGGCCGACGGTGATCACGCGGTGAGCGAGCTCGTCAGCGATCGCACCGGCTCGTTGTCCCCGTTCGGTGACGTGAGCTTCCCGTTGCCCGCAGAGGAACTGCCCTACATCCACCCGGTCACCGTCGTCAACAAGTAACCGGTGAGCGGGCTCTCGCACCTCGACGAATCGGGCGCGGCCCACATGGTCGACGTCACGGCCAAGACCGCCACCAAACGGACCGCGGTCGCCCAAGGTGCGGTGCACACCCGCGCCGATGTCATCGAACTGATCGCCGGCGGCGGGCTGCCCAAGGGTGACGCACTGCCCACTGCCCGCGTCGCCGGGATCATGGCGGCCAAGCGCACCAGCGATCTGATCCCGCTGTGCCACCAGTTGGCGCTCACCGGTGTCGACGTCGAATTCGCCATCGGCACAACCGAAGTCACCATCACCGCCACGGTGCGCACCACCGACCGCACCGGCGTCGAGATGGAGGCGCTGACCGCCGTGAGCGTGGCGGCGCTGACGGTCTACGACATGATCAAGGCCGTCGATCCGGCCGCCCACATCGAGGACGTGCACGTGGTGCGCAAAGAGGGCGGCAAGACCGGGACCTGGACGCCCGCCTGATGCGCTCGGCGCGCGTCATCATCGCCTCCACCCGCGCGGCCGCGGGCGTCTACGAGGACCGCACCGGCCCCGTCATCGTGGAGTGGCTGACCGGGCGCGGGTTCGATGTCGGAGCGCCCGTGGTGGTGGCCGACGGCGCCGAGGTCAGCCGGGCACTGTTCGCCGCCGTCGACGCCCGCGTGAACGTCGTCATCACCTCCGGGGGCACCGGGATATCGCCCACCGACCGGACCGCCGACGCCACCGCGGACATCGTCGACTATCAGATTCCGGGCCTGGCCGACGCGATCCGCCGTTCCGGCCTGCCCCATGTGCCCACCTCGGTGCTGTCCCGCGGGGTGTGCGGGGTGCGCGACGGGGTGCTGATCATCAACCTGCCGGGGTCCACCGGCGGCGTCAAAGACGGACTGGGCGTGCTCGCCGACGTGCTGGAGCACGCGCTGGACCAACTGGCCGGAGGCGATCATGAGCGGCGCTGAAGTCCTCCGCGTCGGCCTCTGCGCGGAACCGATCTCACTGACCGAGCACGAAGACCTCGTGGCCCACGAGGCGGCCGGCGCGGTCGTCGGCTTCTCCGGGGTCGTCCGCGACCACGACGGCGGCCGTGCGGTGACGCGGCTGGAGTACTCCGCGCATCCGTCGGCGCTGCAGACACTGACCGAGGTGGTGCACGAGGTGGCCCGGAACAGTCAGGGCGTGCGTGCCGTCGCCGTCAGCCACCGCATCGGCGACCTGCACATCGGTGACGCCGCCCTCGTCGTCGCGGTGGCCGCCGATCACCGGCGCGCGGCCTTCGAGACCTGCGCGCTGCTCGTCGACACCGTCAAGGACCGGCTGCCGGTGTGGAAGCACCAGCACTTCGGCGATGGCTCCGACGAATGGGTCAACTCCGCCTAGCAAGCACCGAAGCCGCACTCCCACCGGGAATGCGGCTTCGGTTATCTGCGGTCTTACGGGGCCGGCAGCGGCGCGGGCGGCAGTACCGGTGCGCCGGGCGCGGGCGGCGGCGGAACCGGTGCATCCGGAGCCGGCAGAACCGGTGCATTCGGCGGGGGCAGCGGGGTCTGCTGGGCACCCGCGGGGGCTCCGGTCAGCGAGCGCTGGGTGGTGACAGCGATGAGTGCGTCCTTGCCGGTGATCTGCTGGTCCTGCACGGCATTCCAGATCTGGCGCAGGTAGCTGACGTTGGGGCTCTCGTTGGGCAGCGTGTTCGGGTCCAGCGTGGTGCCCGGCGGCAGGCTCTCCGGGCTGATCAGGTGCGGGACACCCTCGGCCGGGACGGGCGCCAACGGATCGACTGCGGGTGCGGCGACCACGGCGGGAGCGCCGGGGGCGGCCACGAGTGCTGCGGGTGCGGGGGCCGGGACAGGCGCCGGGGCGGGCGGCACCGGCAGGACCGGCTCCAGCGGCATCGGGGCGTCCAGCGACCACAGCTGCGGCTGGCCTTCGGGTGCCGGGGCGGCGACATCCCAGTCGGCAACCTGGATGGCCGGCAGGGCGGCCAGCTGATCGTGGGTCAGCGAGGCGACGGTCTCGACGGGAGCGGGCGGCGGCGGGACGTCAACGGGCGGCGCGGGCGGCAGCGGGGCATCGAGCGCCACGGCGACGAACTCGGGTGCCGGGGGGAGCGGGGCATCAACGGGCGGCGCGGGCGGCAGCGGGGCGTCCAGGGCCACGGGGGCGACCTCGGGTGCCGGCGGCGGCAGCGGTGCGTCGACGGGCAGCGGGGCCGGTGCGGCGAGCGCGTCGATGGGTGCGGGCGGCAGCACCTCGGGTGCCGGCGGGGGCGGCGGCGGCAGCTCGCCGTTGATCAGGGGGTTGTCGAGCGGCTGTGGTGCAGGCTCGGCGACGACGTTGCGCGGGGTGGAGCCGGACAGACCGCGTCCGCAGGTGGGCCATGCGCCCTTGCCCTGGCTGGCGAGCACGCGCTCGGCGACAGCGATCTGTTCTTCCTTGGTGGCCAGGAATGCCGACGGGGCGAATTCGCCGCCACCGTGACCCGACCAGGTGCTCGGCGAGAACTGCAGGCCGCCGTGGTAGCCGTTGCCGGTGTTGATGGCCCAGTTGCCGCCGGACTCGCAGCTGGCGACGGTGTCCCATTCGCCGTCGGTCGCGGCGCCGGCCTGACCGGCGAGGGCGAGGCTGCCGCCGCCGATGACCGCACCGGTGAAGGCGATCTTGGCGACGCTTATTGAAGAAGTTGTGGGCTTACGGTGCCGACCACTCATAGAACTGGAAATTCCTCTCGTCAGCGCCCGCGAGGTCAGCTGTCGGGTTCGGGCAGGAGAGGTAGCCCGGCCTTGATCGTCGGAGACGATTTCTGGCTTCACCCCAAGGAACCGGTGGTGGCGTTCCTGGTCTGCTTGTCGGCGGACCGGTTGGGTCCCCCGCCTCCATCCAGTGGTTCGTGGTTGTCCTTGTCCCGATGGATGGAGCTCGGCGCAATCGGGGAAGGCGGGCCGATCAATGTGGGTCGAACGGCTTGGCAAGACGGTAACCGTTCTCCCACCGGGCGTCATCTCGGTCGGGCTCCGGCGTTTCCCGTGCTTAAGAACTATGAGAGGACATTAAAGGCGCAGGCAATCCGGGCGTTTCCGCAGGTGTTTTCACGACTCAAACCGCAGGTGGCCGCATTGTGACCATTTCGTTATGTGACACAAATCACGACTATCCGCCGGCGAACGGGGGTAACACATCGACGGTTTCGCGCGTTTGAAGCACGACGTTTTTATCTCGCACCGCGACGCCGTCGCGCAGGTACGAGCAGCGTGCGAGCACTTTCTTCAGCTCGGGTCCACGACCCGCCAGACCGGTGACCAGCCCGTCGACGGTGGTGCCCGCCGGGACCGACAACGTTTCGGTCTCGATTCCGGCAGCAGCCCGTGCGGCGGCGAAATATCGGACGGTGATCTGTACTTCGGACATGCTCAGCCGCCGATGGCGCTCATCGGCCGGTCCGGCTGGATGAAGCTCGGATCGTTGATGCCGTGCCCGGCCGGTTTGGCCCACATGGCCGTCCGCCAGGCCGCCTCGAGCGCGTCATCGTCGGCACCGTCGCGCAGCAGCGCCCGCAGGTCGGTCTCGGTCGAGGAGAACAGGCAGCTGCGGATCTGACCGTCGGCGGTCAGGCGGGTGCGGTCACACGCCCCGCAGAACGACTCGGAGACCGACGCGATGACGCCGACGGTGCCCTCGCCGCCGTCGACCCGCCACAACTGCGCCGGGGCCGATCCGCGCGGAGCCGAATCGGGACGCAGATCGAAATGCCTGCGCAGCGTGGTCAGCACGATATCGGCGTCGATCGTCTTGTCGCGGGTCCACTCGTGCCCGGCGTCCAGCGGCATCTGCTCGATGATGCGCAGCTGATAGCCGTGCTCCAGGCAGAACCGCAGCAGCGGCACGGCATCGTCGAGCCCGGTGCGCGGGTCCAGCACGGCATTGACCTTGATCGGGCCCAGCCCGGCATCGGCCGCTGCGGCGAGGCCGGCCAGCACGTCGGCCAACCGGTCGCGGCGGGTGATCTGCGCGAAGTGCTCGGCGTTCACGGTGTCCAGGGAGACGTTGACCCGGTTCAGCCCGGCCGCCTTGAGCCTCGCGGCACGCTTGGCCAGGCCCAGCCCGTTGGTGGTCACCGCGATCTCCGGGCGGGGCCGCAGCGCGGCCGCCGCGGCGATGGTCTGCTCCAGGTGCGGGGAGACCAGTGGCTCACCGCCGGTGAACCGCACGCTGGTGATGCCGAGCCGGGTGACCGCGATGCGCAGCAGCCGGGCCAGCTCGTCGGCGCTGAGCAGCTGGCTGTCGGGCAACCAGTCCAGGCCCTCGGCCGGCATGCAATAGGTGCAGCGCAGATTGCACCGGTCGGTCAGCGACACCCGCAGATCGGTGGCGGCACGGCCGTAGGTGTCCAGCAGCGGGCCGCTGGCCGGCATGCCCGCGACCACCGGGCGGGCCGGCATCGGCAACCCGAGATCGGTCAAGGTCACCGCGACACCCCGGCAAACGGCTGGTCCGAGGGGACGATCTCCTTGCCGAGCGGCAGCAACGACACCGGGATGAGCTTGATGTTCGCGATGGCCAGCGGGATACCGATGATGGTGACGGCCATGGCGATGGCCGTCAGCACATGCCCGATGGCCAGCCAGATACCGGCGACGATGAGCCAGATGACGTTGCCGACGGCGGCGCCGGGCCGTGGGCCGGGTTTGTCGACGACGGTGTAGCCGAACGGCCAGAGCGCGTAGACGCCGATCCGGAACGCCGCGAACCCGAACGGGATCGTGATGATGAGGATGAAGCAGATGATTCCGGCCAGGAAATATCCGAGCGCCAGCCACAGGCCACCGAAGATCAACCAGATGATGTTCAGGATCAGGCGCATGGTCTCCTCCGAGGCTGTCGCTCCCAGCCTACCGAGAGGCTAGTAAGATGCCTCCCATTGCGTCCTGCGCAGGCGGGACGCATTACTTATGTGTTCTATCAAAGAGACGAACGGGTGACAGCAGTGCCGACCGGCAAGGTGAAGTGGTACGACTCCGAGAAGGGCTTCGGCTTCCTCTCTCAGGAGGAAGGCGAGGACGTCTACGTGCGTTCGTCGGCGCTGCCCTCGGGTGTTGAAGGACTCAAGGCCGGACAGAAGGTCGAGTTCGGACTGGCTGCCGGGCGGCGCGGTCCGCAGGCGCTGCAGGTCAAGCTGATCGACCCGCCGCCCAGCCTGGCCAAGACGCGCCGCGAAGCGGTGACCGTCGAGCACAAGCACACCCCCGACGAGCTGCACGGCATGGTCGGCGATCTGATCACCCTGCTGGAGAACACCATCCAGCCCGATCTGCGCAAGGGCAAGTACCCCGACCGCAAGGTCGCCCGCCGGGTGTCCGAGGTCGTCAAGGCCGTCGCCGCCGAACTCGACGCCTAGGGCTCTCTTCGCCGAGCGTCGACTTTTCGTCGGCGTCAGGCTGATTTCTCGACGACAAGTCCACGTTGGATGAGTGCTTGTCGTACCCGTCGCAGGATGACGTGCGGCCGTGCGCGCAGCATTTCGGCACTGACCCTGATGACGATCCAGCCCAACCGTTCGAGTTCGGCGATGCGGTCGATATCGCGGCTGCGTTGCCGTGCGTCGGTCCAGTGCTGGGCGCCGTCGAATTCCACCGCCACCTTGTATTCGGGCCAACCCATATCGAGCCGGGCGACGAAGGCGTCGTCGTCGTAGACCTCGATCTGAGTTCGTGGTGTGGGGAGCTTGTCCTTGAGGAGAAGCAGGCGCGTTCGTGTTTCCTGCGGGGACTCGGCGCCGCTGTCGGAGAGGGCGACGGCTTCTCGGAGTACGCGGATCCTTCGCGCACCCGGGTAGCGCGCAACGATGCCGTCGATCTGATCCACGCTGACGCGGGTGGCGTTACGGAGGGCGTCGAGGCGGATGACGGCGGTCTGCACGTCGCGGATGCGGCCGATGTCGAACGCGGTGCGCGCGGCGGTGGTGGTGGGCATGCCGCGCCGCTGACAGATCTCGTCTGCCGCGAGAACATCGCTGTGCAGCACGATGCCGCTGACCTTGTCTCGGGACTGTCGGTTCAGCTCCGCAGGCAGGTTCGCGTCGATCCAGCGCATGTTGTGGAGCGCGCCGGCCGAAAGCCCGGCCAACACCCCGCGACGTCCCGATCGCAACCACGCAGCCACCGCCTTGTCCGTGGCGTCGAGTTCTACTCCGCGCGGCACGTAGACGTTGCGGTGCACCGCAACGTAGGCGGTGCGCAGACGGTGATCGGTGACGAGTCCTTGGGCGCGTGCCTCCGTCCCGAGGAACGGCCACCTGGGATTGCCCATGTGTAGTTGGACTCCGCGCGGCCTCGGGGCGTTCCACGTTTCGCCCAGCGTCGACTTTTCGTCGGCGTCCGGCTGACTTCTCGACGACAACTCGACGTTCGGCGGGAACACTGGTCCCCATGACCTACGTCAACAAGCAGGGCGAGTTCAATCGGGACACCAACTACATCACCACCCGCATCACCGCCGACGGTCGCGACGGCTATCCGGTCGAGTCCGGTCGCTACCGGCTCGTCGTCGCGCGAGCCTGCCCGTGGGCCAACCGGACCATCATCGTCCGGCGTCTGCTCGGCCTGGAAGACGTGCTGTCCATCGGTTTTTGCGGACCCACCCATGACGAGCGCAGCTGGACCTTCGACCTCGACCCCGGTGGCGTCGACCCGGTGCTGAAGATCCCACGCATCCAGGATGCCTACTTCAAGCGTGACCCGGACTACCCGAAGGGCATCACCGTGCCCGCGATCGTGGACGTGCTCACCGGCAAGGTCGTCACCAATGATTTCGCACAGATCACCCTGGACTTCTCCGCCGAGTGGACCCAGTACCACCGCGAGGGCGCACCTCAGCTCTATCCGGAGAATCTGCGCGACGAGATCGACGAGGTCGCCAAGCGCATCTACACCGAGGTGAACAACGGCGTGTACCGGTGCGGGTTCGCCGGCTCGCAGGACGCCTACGACAAGGCCTACGACCGGCTGTTCACCGCGCTGGACTGGCTGACCGAAAGACTGTCCACCCAGCGGTATCTCGTGGGTGACACCATCACCGAGGCCGATGTCCGGTTGTTCACCACGCTGGCCCGGTTCGATCCGGTCTACCACGGGCACTTCAAATGCAACCGGTCCAAGCTTGCCGAGCTACCCGTGCTGTGGGCCTACGCCCGCGACCTGTTCCAGACTCCGGGTTTCGGGGACACCACCGACTTCGTGCAGATCAAGCAGCACTACTACATCGTGCACGCCGACATCAATCCCACCCAGGTCGTACCGAAGGGTCCCGACCTGTCCAACTGGCTGACCCCGCACGGCCGGGAAGCGTTGGGCGGCAGACCATTCGGTGACGGCACCCCGCCCGGTCCGACGAAAGCCGGCGAGGAGGTCCCGGCGGGTCACTCCGCGGGGTAATCCGAAACCGACTCCGAGTACTCCTCGGACGGTTCCCAGACCGTGCGCACCGACCACTCGGCGTGCGGCAGCGGAAACTCGTTGCCGGCCTCATCGCGCACCAGCGTCGGCAGCTGCACCACGATGCCGGTCAGCTTGCCGTACAGCGCGTCGACGCTGGGCACGGTGATGGCCTGCGCGGCGCCGGGCCGGAATTCCTGTGCGACGGGAGCATCGGCGTCCTCATAGGTGCGCAACAGCAGCCAGGGGGCGTCGGCGATCGGCGGATCCACCGCCAGCTGCACCGGGCCCCGCGACGTGATCCTGAGTTCGCCGGTGGTTTCCGGGTTTTCACAGGCGTCGAGGTTCACCACATCGCAGTAGAAGTACGGCCCCACCCGCACCGTCTTGCCGTGCGAGAAGGCGCTGATCTCCGGATAACGCGGGCCGTGGTCCTTGCTCAGCTGCCACACCAGCACGCCGGTTCCCGCAGTGGAGAGCAGGACGACCACCGCGAGCAGTGCCACCGCCCGCTTCATCGTCGGCCCGCCGCGGTGCTTTCGGAGGAGTTCAGGGGTCCGCCTTCGGTTTCGGCCAGGACCGGGCGGTTACCGCCGAATCCCGGGATGAGTGATGCGCCGTTGTAGCTGACCAGTGTCTGCGCCAGCCCCAGGATGAGGATCGCCGTGATGACGGTGAATCCCGACCACAGCTCGGTGTAGATCAGCACTCCGGTCGCCCCGCCGATCACCCAGGCCAGCTGCAACACCGACTCGGAACGGCCGAACGCCGAGGCCCGCGACTCCTCGGGAAGGTCATCCTGCAGTGAGGCATCCAGGGATGCCTTCGCGATGGCACTGGCGCCGGAGGTGATGAGCGTGGCCACCGCGACGACGATCAGGTTGCCGGTGAGCGCGGCGGCCAGCGCCGCCAGCGCCACCGCGATCGCCGCGCGGACCACCAGCAGCGCCGGGCGGCCCAGTTTCAGCCGCGCCGCGGTGAAGTTGCCGGTGAAGTTGCCGATCGCCGCGGCAGCACCGATCAGCCCCAGGATGCGCAGCTGTTCCCAGCCGCCGTCGCCATGGGCCTTCGCGACGAACGCCGGATAGAGGAACAGGAATCCGACCATCACCTTGATGGTGCAGTTACCCCAGAGCGAGGTGATGATGTTGCGGCCCATCGGCTGCCGCGCCGCCGAACGCTCCGGATGACGGCGCAGTTGGTCGGTGCCGCCGTGATAGCTCAGGGTGGTCGGCACCTCGCCGGTGGTCACCTCGACCCACTTCGGGATGCGCATCGCCAGCACGGCGCCACCGACGGTCGCGGCCACCAGCACATAGAGCGCCCCGGGCAGCTCGAACATGTTGAACAGGTACTCCGCGCCCGCCGCGAGGCCGCCGCCGACCACCGTCCCGAACAGCAGGCCGAACGTCGTCAACCGCGAATTCACCCGCACCAGATCGATGGTCGGTGGCAGCACCCGCGGCGTCACCGCACTGCGCAGCACGCTGAATGACTTGGACAGCACCATCATTCCGAGCGCACACGGGTAGAGCACCCAGGACGGGAAGCTACCGTTCGCGCCGTCGTAGTTGGCGATCAGCACCACCGCCAGCACCGTGCGCGCCACGAAGGACATCGCCAGCGCGATGCGCCGACCGTGCTGCAGCCGGTCCAGCGCGGGACCGATCAGCGGCGCGATCACCGCGAACGGGGCGATGGTGATGAGCAGATACAGCGCGACCTTGCTCTTGCTCTCCCCGGAGGCCGCCGCGAAGAACAAGGTGTTGGCCAGTGCGACCGCCATGGCGGCGTCGACCGCGAAGTTCGCGACCACCGGCCACGTCAGCGCGGTGAGCCCGGACTTGTCGGCACCGTCGGCCGTGGCCGCCCGGTGCACCAGCCCGTACATCTTGGAACCCATCTCCCGGCTGCGCTGGGCAGCCGCGCGGGTGACGGTGACACGCTCACCCGCGGCCGCGCCGGCCCGGGGTGGGGGATCGGTGCGGCGCCGGTTCGCGTCGTTGTCGTCCAGGGGCGGCAACCAGCGGTTCGCGCTCGGGGTCTGCTCCCGGTGCGGCCCCCGTCGGGGCATCTCACCGTCGCTCGGATAGTTGGCCATGCCGGGGTGCTCATCGCCGGACGGAGGCCGCGGCGGGTAGTAGCGGGGATCCCGGGAAGACACGTTGTCGATTGTCCCTCAAACCGGCGGCCACGGTGTGCAGGCCTCCGGTGTGGCTCTGGCGCGCATGGTCAGGCAATATGGACACCGATGGACAGCATGACGGAAGTGACCGAGCAGGCCCCGGATATCGAGCTGCCGCAAGAGCGGCCGCCGGCACTGGAGGCCCTGTTGATGGGCGCCGTCGATACCGCCCGCAGCGCTGTCGAGGAACTCAGCGGCCCCGACAGCGTCGGCGAGTACCTCGGTGCGGTGTTCGACGATCAGACCGCGGCCACCCACCGCTTCCTGGCCGTGCTGCCCGGTTATCAAGGCTGGCAGTGGGCGGTCGTGGTGGCCGGCTATCCAGGTACCGACCATGTGACCGTCAGCGAAGCAGTGCTGGTCCCGGGCCCGACGGCGCTGCTGGCGCCGCAGTGGGTGCCCTGGGATGAGCGTGTCCAGCCGGGTGACCTCGGCCCCGGTGACCTGCTGGCCACCCCGCCGGATGACCCGCGCCTGGTGCCGGGTCACATGTCCAGCGGCGATCCCGAACTCGACGAGCTGGCCGGTGAGGTCGGGCTGGGCCGCCGCCGGGTGCTCAGTCTGGAAGGCCGCCTCGACGCCGCCGAACGCTGGCACGAGAGTGAGTTCGGTCCGGCCTCGGCCATGGCCCGTGCCACCCGCCGGACGTGCCGCGATTGCGGTTTCTACGTTCCGCTGTCCGGATCGCTGGGCACCCTGTTCGGGGTCTGCTGCAACGAATTGTCCGCCGACGGGCACGTCGTGGAATGCGATTACGGTTGTGGCGCCCATTCGGACACCCCGGTGCCCGCGGGCACCGGTTCGCCGCTCTACGTGCCGTATGACGACGGCGTGCTCGACCTGAACACCTAGCCGCGCTCAGCGGCGGCCTTGATACGGCTGAGCGTCTCGTTCATGCCGTCGACGAGTTCGTCCTCGAAGCTGGGCACCCCGCCGAACGCCACGTTCACCACCGCGCTGGACATCTTCTTGACCCCGTTGGGGGCGCGGCGGCTCTCCACCACCCGGGTGCCACCCTCGATCGGCTCCAGTTCGAAGCTCCATTCGGTGCCGTTGGCCGCCACCCGGAAGGTGAGCGCGCGCTCCGGATCGATCTCGGTGACGGTGGACGTCGTCGGCCAGAACATCCGGCCGCGCCGGTTGAAGTTCAGTGTCTTGGCGCCCACCCGCATCGGGCCGAGCACCTTCATGGACCGGCACTGCGGGCTCCACTGCGGCATCTTCGTCAGATCCGAGATCAGCGCCCAGACTTCGGCGGGCGGGGCGGCGATATCGATCTTCGCCTGCAGTAGCGGGGCTCCCATGGTTCTCCTCAGGTCTTCAGGTCAGACCCTGCTGGGCACCGCGATCACCGCGACGGGCGGAGCGGCGCTGCAGCAGGAAAATGGAGGTGCCGAGCAGCCCGACGCCCAGTCCGGCCAGCGTGATCGGCCGCCAGTCGTGCAGGCCGGGAACGGTGAACGCCAGCACCACGGCGATCAGCCAGCCGATGGCGATCACGACGATCACCGGTGCCGGTTCGAGCAGCCGCGCGGGCAGCGCAGGCGGCTCGGGCGACGGGTTCGCGGTCATCGCATGTCAACCTAGCCGATGGCCGCTGGGTATTGTTCGGACCTGTGACTGACGACGTGGATGCCCGGTTACCGAGCGATCTGTCGTTGGCCGTGGTGCGGCTGGCCCGTCAGCTGCGGTTCCGTCGCCCCGATTCGCCCGTCTCGCTGACCCAGCTGTCGGCGCTGGCCACGGTGTTCAAGGAGGGTCCGATGACCCCCGGCGCGCTGGCCGCGCGCGAGCGGGTGCGTCCGCCGTCGATGACCAGGGTGATCGCCTCGCTGGTGGATCTCGGGTTCGTCGACCGCACCGCGCATCCCGATGACGGCCGGCAGGTGCTGGTGTCGGTGTCTGCTGCCGGCGTCGATCTGATCGAGGCCGAGCGCCGGGCCAGCCGGGAGTGGCTGTCCCAGCGGCTGGCCCAGCTGACCGCCGAGGAGCGAGCCACCCTGGTTGCCGCCGCGGACCTGATGCTGGCCATCGTGGACGAAGGCGCCTGAACTGGCCCACATAGTCGATATCGAGGATCCCGCCGACCCGCGCCTCGACGATTTCCGCGATCTCAACAGCGTCGACCGACGTCCCGATCTGCCGAGCGGCAAGGGCCTGGTGATCGCCGAGGGGGTGCTGGTGGTGCAGCGCATGCTGGCCTCCCGGTTCCGTCCGCGCGCACTGCTGGGCACCGACCGCAGGCTGGCGGAGCTGACCGAGGACCTGGCCGGCGTCGACGTCTCGTTCTACCGGGCCACTGCGGAGGTGATGGCCGCCGCGGTGGGATTTCACCTCAACCGCGGCGTGCTGGCGGCCGCGCCGCGACCGGGCGAGTTGACCGTCGACGAGGTGATTGCGGATGCGCGCACCGTCGCGGTGCTCGAGGGCGTCAACGACCACGAGAACCTCGGGTCGATCTTCCGCAATGCCGCCGGGCTGGGCGTGGACGGCGTGCTGTTCGGTGTCGGTTGCGCGGACCCGCTGTACCGGCGCGCGGTGCGGGTCTCGATGGGGCACGCCCTGCTGGTGCCCTACGCGTGGGCGACATCCTGGCCCGAGGATCTTGTGGTGTTGCGCGGCAAGGGCTTCCGGGTGTTGGCGATGACGCCCAATCCGGAGGCGCCGACGCTGGCGTCGGCGATGGCCGACCTGGCGGGGGACAAGGTGGCGATGATGGTCGGTGCCGAGGGGCCGGGCCTGAAGGAGCACACCATGCGGTCCGCCGATGTGCGGGTGCGCATCCCGATGTCGCGGGGCACCGATTCGCTGAACGTCGCGACCGCCGCCGCACTCGCGTTCTATGAGCGCGCTAGGTTGGACCCGTGACCGAAGCCGACACACCCTGGGGCACCGGCCTGACGGTCGCGGCCTTCGTGGCCGCGGTGGTGGGCGTGGCGATCGTGGTGCTCAGCCGCGGGTTGATCAGTATCCACCCGCTGCTGGCGGTGGGCCTGAACCTGGTCGCCGTCGGAGGGCTGGCGCCCACAGTGTGGGGCTGGCGCAAGTTACCGGTCTGGCGGTGGTTCGTGTGGGGATCCGGGGTCGGTGTGGCGGTCGGCTGGGTGGTCGCGCTGGCCCTCGCTTTTTCTTAATTCAGCAGCATCGCAGCGATTTTCGTCCGCCACAAGGCGATATCGTCCGCACCGACGATGCGCAGCACGACCTGATCGGCACCGGCCGCGTGGTATTCGGCGACACGTTCGGCGATGCGCTGCGGTTCACCCCAGGCGGTGATGCCGTCGAGCAGCCGGTCACTCACCTGATCGATATCGGCCTCGGTGAAGCCCTGGCGCAACAGGTTTCGGCGGTACCCGCCCGGTTTCCAGGCCAGGAACTCCAGTGGCCCGGATGCCGCCCGGCGCACATCGTCGCGATCGGTCAGCGGGATCACCATCTGCAGCACCGCCAGGGTGCGGTCTGCCCCGAGTTGTTCTCGGGCCTGCGCCACATACTCGGGCGTCACCAAGTAGGGGTACGCGCCGCCGGCACGCTCACGTGCCAGCGCCAGCATGTTCGGCCCGAGCGCGGCCAGTACTCCGGCGCGGATGCCGGCCGCATCCAGTTCGTCCAGATAACCGCCGATGGTCTCCAGTGGCCGCGGACCGTGCGCACCACCGATTCCCACCACGAACCGGCCCGGTTCCAGGTCGCCGTGCAGGGCGATGACGTCGGCGGCCGGCACCCGCGATACCGAGATGATCCCGGTGGCAACCGGAATGGTGCTGGTGGCGCGCACCGCCGCCGCGATCATCGGCAGGTCGCCGGACCGCCACAAGGTGGCGTACCCGAGGTCCTGCGCCTGCCGCGCCTCCTCGGCGACGACGGCCGCGTCATCGGTGTACGGATTGCTGCTGGCCAGCCCGATCGCACTCATGGGTCGGACGGTAGAACCTCAACCTTCATTCAGGTCAAGCCCTTTCAGTGACGGCGGCAGATCACCGTGGTGCAACACGCCCAGACGCTGGGTGGCGCGGGTCAGGGCGACATAGAGTTCGGCCGCCCCGCGTGGGCCGTCGGCGATGATCCGCTCCGGGGCAACCACCAGCACGGCGTCGAACTCCAGTCCCTTGGTCAGTGCGGCCGGCACCGTGCCGGGCACCCCGGGCGGGCCGATCACCACGCTGGTGCCCTCGCGGGTCGCCTCGTCCTCGACGAATTCCTTGATCGCCGTGTCGAGTTCGTCTTCGCTCACCTTCCTCGACCACGGCTGCACGCCGCACGAGCGTACCGATTCCGGTGGCTGGATACCTGGCGCGAACTCGGCGAGCACCGCGGCGGCGACGGCCATGATCTCCGCCGGGGTGCGGTAGTTCACCGTCAGCGGCCGATACACCCAGCGCTTCTTCACATACGGCGCCAGCATGGTGTCCCAGGACCGTGCACCCGCTTCGGAACGACGTTGCGCCAGGTCGCCGACGATGGTGAAGGATCGCGCAGGGCAGCGCCGCATCAACACCCGCCAATCCATCTCCGAGAGTTCCTGGGCCTCGTCGACCACCACGTGGCGGTAGGTCCAATCCCGGTCCGCGGCTGCGCGTTCGGCCAGTTCGCGGTTGTCCTGCTCGATGAACCTGTCGGCCAGCTCCTCGGCGTCGATGAGATCCGCGGCGATCAGATGGTCCTCATCGTCCATCAGGTCCTCGCGGGCCACCATCAGATCCAGCACGCCCGCGGCGTACGCGGCTTCCTCCTGGCGTTCCTTCTCGGCGTTCGCATCGGGTTTGATCCCGCCGAGCAGATCCACCAGCTCGTCGAGCAGCGGGACGTCCGACACCGTCCAGGCCCGCCCGTCCTGTCGCCACAACGACTCGTCGGCACCGGCGGCCTTGAGTCGTTCGGGGGATTCGTAGAGGGCACCCAGCAGCGATTCCGGTGTCAGTTCCGGCCACAGTTCGTCCAGCGCAGCCTTGAAGGCATCGTGATCTTCGAGCTCATCGAGCAGTTCGGCGCGCAGATGCTCCCAGGCCTGCTTGTCGTCACGGGTCAACCAGCCCTTGCCGATTCGCGCGATCGCGCGTTCGGTGAGCACCCAGGTGATGACATCGGTGAACACCGCCCGGGCGTCGTTGTGCGGCAGCCCCGCCTCGCGTGCCTCCTGGATCGCCCAGGCGGCGGCCTCGGCGTTGATCTCCACGGTGACGTCGGCCAGCTTGATCGGCAGCGGATCCTCCGGGGTGCGCTGACGGTCGGCGACGGCGGCCTTGAGGACGTCGAGCATCTTCAGGGAACCCTTGGCCCGCGCGGCATCCGGGGCATCCTCGGCGGTGGTGTGCAGCCCCGGCACGAGGTCGCCGGTGGTCATGAACACGACATTGGTCTCACCGAGTGAGGGCAGCACCCGGCCGACGTGGTTGAGAAACGCCGGGCTGGGGCCGATGACCAGCACGCCGTGCCGCTCCATCCGCTCGCGCTGGGTGTACAGCAGGTAGGCCACCCGGTGCAGCGCCACCACTGTCTTGCCGGTGCCCGGGCCGCCCTCGATGACGAGCACCCCGGATTGATCGAGCCGGATGATCTCGTCCTGCTCGGCCTGGATCGTCGCGACGATATCGCTCATGCCCTCGGTGCGCGGTGCGTTGACGGCCGCCAGCAGGGCGGCGTCGCCGCGCTCACCGGCGTCGGGACGGCCCAGCACCTCATCAGTGAAGTCGAGGACCTTGCGCCCGCGGGTGTGGAACTGGCGCCTGCGCCGCATGTTCTCCGGGCTGGCGGCGGTGGCCACATAGAACGCCCGGGCCGCCGGTGCCCGCCAGTCCAGTAGCAGCGGCTCGTAGTCGTTCTCGTTGTCGAACAACCCGAGCCGCCCGATGTAGGACCGCTCACCTTCGATGCTCTCGAGTTGGCCGAAGCACAGTCCACTGTCGGCCACGTCGAGCCTGCTGACCTCTTTGCCCAGCGCACGCACGTCGGCGTCGCGGTTGACCAGGGTGGACCCGTCCTGTTTGTCGATATCGCCCTTGAGCGCCGCGGAATAGCGGTCCTTGGCGCGCGCCCGTTCGCCATCCAGCCGGTCATACAGCGCGGCCACGTACCCGCGCTCGGCCTCTAGTTCTGCCTGGTAGTCCTGGGTTGTCATGTGCCCCTTGTTGTTTCGTAAGTTCTGGTTCACGCGTTCAGCAGCATCTTTGCGGCCCTTGCCGCCCCGTCGGTGCGAATGGTGCCGGCCACGGCGATCGCTCTGGTGTGGGTCTCGGGGGTCAGTACCAGCCTAAGCGCCTCCGCGAGTGAATGGACGGTCGGCGTCGGGTCGTAGTGCGCCACCCCGATGCCCAGGTCGGCGACCCGGCCCGCCCAGTAGGGCTGATCGACGATCTGCGGAACCACCACCTGCGGTGCTCCGGCCCGCGCCGCGGTTGTCGTGGTGCCCGCGCCGCCGTGGTGTATCACCGCCGCCACCCGCGGGAAAAGTGCCTGCTGGTTGACCTCGCCAATGACGAAACTGTCGGGATCGGCCGTGCTCAGGCCCGCCCATCCGCTGCCGATCAGCACCCGGTGGCCATGGGCCCGGATCGCCTCGATGGCCACCTGGGCGGCCTCCTCGGGTGCGGTCACGCTGCCGAAGCCGACGAACACCGGCGGCGGGCCGGCGTCGAGGAACGCCTGCAGATCGGGTGGTAGCGGGCGCTCATCGGGCACGATCCAGGCGCCGGTCTGCACGACGTCGAAGCCGGGGTGGGCGTGTAGCGGGCTCAGCACCGGGTCGGACGCGAGCCAGGGGGATTCGGTGAACGTGTGGTCTCGGACGTTGTCCACCGGTTCCAGGCCTCTCGCTGTCCGATTGTCGTTCAGCGCGGGGCCGTAGAGCACCTGGATCTTCTCGGCGTCCAGATCCCACAGCACCCGGTTGTCGGTCTCACCATCGGGAAACGGTTTCCCCGGCCGCGGCAGCGGGCGGTAGTCCGGAGACGGCAGCACCTGCGGGGTGAACATGACGCATCGGTAGGGCACGTGGAGCAGTTCGGCGATGGAGCGCATCCCGGCAGGCATCAAACCGGTCGCGACGATGGCGTCGCATTCCGTGGCGGTATCGAGCAACTCGAACTGGCCGGCCACCAATGCTGCGGCGAGTGCAGGCGCGTCCTTATGGGTGGCCTTCTGGACGTGCACCAGCTCGCGCACCGAGGGTCCGGTCGGCACCATCGGCACCCCCGCCGCCTCGAGCAGATCGGTGAAGTCCGGCGGCGCGCAGATAAGGGCGTCGGCGCCGTGCTTGTGCAGTTCGAGCGCCAGCGCCAGCAGTGGCTCGACGTCCCCGCGCGACCCGAACGTGTACAGCAGAACTCGCATTGTGTGGCCCCCTGGTGTGGTGAATTTTCTTTCAGGCGAGCGATTTTGCGGCATGACCCGGGTCTTGCCGCAAGCCCCGGGGTGCGCTATAAATTGAGAGTGGGAAGGCGAAGGCCTTCCCTTTTTCGTGCCCGGATGTCGGTTCGGGGGACTTGTCGTACCCCTTCATTACACTCGCACGTATGTTCGAAGTCTTGGATCGGGCCGCACTCGCCGGGTTGAGCGATGAGGCGCTCATCTCGGCGGTGACTGCTGGAGGCGATGGCTGCCGCGGCGCGGTTGGCGTTCATCGGTGAGGTGGTGGCCCGCCAGTGCGATGACGAGGACGACGTGATCGCCCATCAGGTCATCGATGGTTGGGCGTGGGCTCAGGCCGCGGTGGCGGCGGCTTGCAATCTGAACACCCACGCGGCGTCCAAGCAGATGCGCATCGCCCAGGCCCTACGCGACCGGCTGCCCCGCACCGCCGCACTATTTGGGAAGGGTGCGATCTCGATGGCGGTGATCGATGCGATCACCTGGCGCACCCACCAGGTCGTCGACGACGACGCGCTCGTGCTGATCGATACCGCCATCGCCGGCGAAGCGGGCGAGTACGGGGCGCATTCGGAGAAACAGTTGATCGGCGCGATCGATCTGTGGGTGGAGAAATTCGACCCCGAAGCCGTCGTGCGCTCCAAGCGCAACGCGAAAGATCTTCACGTGGAGTTCGACGACAAGGACGACCCCAATGGGGTGTCCTCGTTCTGGGGTCGGCTGCGTGTCACCGACAAGAAGATCCTCGAACAGCGCCTCAACGACCTGGCCGACACCGTCTGCCCGAATGATCCCCGTGCGCGGGGCGAGCTGCGTGCTGCGGCGTTGGCCGCGTTGGGTGCGGTGGGTCCGCAACTGGAGCGGCTGGCGTGCGCGTGTGGGGGTGCTGGTTGTGAGGGCGGCGGGAAAGATCCGCGCTCGGGCGCAGTGACCATCTATGTGCTGACCGACCAGGTGCCCTCCGCCGGTCAAGAGTCTCCGCGGCACACCAGCCCGGGCACCGCGGCCACCCCGGAAACGGCGCCCGCCGAGACCGAGACTGCGCCGGAGAAAGAGCAGCAGACTCCGGCAGCCGAATCCGAACCCGACGAGCCCGCCGAACCTGCGGCCCGCGCCGAACCCGCGGCCAACACCCCACCCGCGGCCTGCAATCCCAGCCCCGGGGTGATGCTCGACGGCGCCATCATCCCCGCCGCCATGCTGGCCGAACTCGTCGCGACCGGCGCCAAAGTGAAGCCGCTCTCCGAGTGCGCGGATCTGCCGGCCGAACGCCAATACCGGCCCTCGACCGCACTGACCGCGTTCGTCCGGATGCGCGCCATGACGTGCAGCTTCCCGGGCTGCAACCGGGCCGCGCACCGCTGTGACCTCGACCATCTGACTCCGTGGCCCGCCGGGGCCACCCACCCGGGCAACCTGGCACCACTGTGCCGTCTGCACCATCTGATCAAGACGTTCTGTGGTTGGGAACCGGCAGCGAAACCCGATGGCCGCATCCAATGGTCAGCACCCACCGGGCACACCTACACCAAGGCCCCCGGCGCAGCAATCATGTTCCCGCACTGGAACATCGAGACCCCCATCCCACGAAAACGCGCCATCACCCTCATCAACGACACCAACCGCGATAGCAGGATGCCGGTCAGAAAACGCACCCGCGCGCAGGATCGTGCACAAAGGATCAAAGCCGAGCGGCAGCGCAACGCAGCAGAACTCATTGAGAACAACAGCGACCCGCCCTTTTGAAGGGCGGCGCTAAGAGCGGCTCAGCGCTGGGTGCCGGAACGCACGCCCAGCAGGACGTCTTCCCACGCGGGGACAGACGGCTTGGCCTTACGGGCGCGGCGCGGCTTCGGTGCCGGCTCCTCGTCCGCCTCGGCTTCGGCGCCGGCGGTAGCCGGAGCGGGAGTGGCCTGAGGTGCGGGCGCGGGAGATGGCGGGGCCGGGGGAGCGACCGGGGCGGTTACCGGTGCGGCGGCCACCGGCGCAGGGGCCTGCGGCGGCAGCACCACCTGGGACGGGTGGACCGGGACCTGGGACGGGTAAACGGGGGCATGAACGGCGACCGGCGCCACTTCGAAGTCGAGTTGAGCGACCGCGGCCACCGGGCGCAGCGGCCGGGCGAAGCTCGGGTCGATCAGCTCGGACGCACTGTCATCGAACGCGACGACCGTGCCGCCATGCGAGCCGGGCGTGAACCGGAAGTGGGCCTGCAGATCGGACTTGCCGGCCTTCCAGGCCAGCTGGACCGTCCAGCGGCCATCCTCATTGCGCCAGGCATCCCAGTTGGTCGCGCTCGGGTCCAGGCCGCGGGAGATCAGGGCGGTGGTGATCGTCTCCAGCAGCGTCAGTACCGACGGGCCGTCGGCAAGCACCGGATGCGCCGCGGTGGCCAGCTCGGCCGCGCGGGAACGCTCCAGCAGCACCGGGCTGGCGAACCGCCGGATCCGGTCGATGTCCTCACCGGCCAGTGCGGCGACCTGCTCCACCGAAGCGCCCGCACGAATGCGGGACTGGATCTCCTTGGGACGCAAGCCTGAGCTCACCTCGACCTCGATCTCGGTTTGATTGGAGGTGGCCTTGTCGCCGCGCACGGCGGCCCGCAGACGGTTGTCGACACGAATGGCGAAATTGTCACCGGAGTCGGGGGCCTCGCAGATGAGCCGCTTGCCGTCCACGTCGAGCCCGACGACCTTGAGTTCCCGCATAGTGCACCTCCACCGCGCACCCTACTTTGTTATCCGCCCGTTACCGTGCAGACACGCAGGACTCAGAGGCGTTCGACAACCCAATCCACGCACGCCGTCAACGCGCTGACATCCTCGGGATCGACCGCCGGGAACATTGCGACCCGAAGCTGGTTGCGGCCCAGCTTCCGGTACGGCTCGGTGTCGACGATGCCGTTGGCCCGCAGCGCCTTGGCGACCGCCGCGGCGTCCACCGATTCGGCGAAATCGATGGTGCCGACCACCTGGGACCGCAGCTTCGGGTCGGTCACGAACGGCGTTGCGAAAGAAGAGGTTTCGGCCCACGAGTACAGCCGCGCCGAGGAATCGGCAGTGCGCTTCACGGCCCAGTCCAGCCCGCCGTTGGCCAGCAGCCAGTCGATCTGCTCGGCCATCAGGATGAGCGTGCCGATCGCCGGGGTGTTGTAGGTCTGGTTCTTCAGGCTGTTCTCCACCGCGATGGGCAGCGACAGGAAGTCGGGCACCCAGCGATCGGTGGCCGCGATGGCCTCGATCCGGGCCAGCGCAGCCGGGGACACCGCGGCGAACCACAGGCCGCCGTCGCTGGCGAAGTTCTTCTGCGGCGCGAAGTAGTAGGCATCGGTGTCGCGGATGTCGACCGGCAGGCCGCCGGCCGCCGAGGTGGCATCGATGAGCACGAGGGCGTCGCCCTCGGGGCGCTGCACCGGCACGGCCACACCGGTGGACGTCTCGTTGTGGGCCCACGCGACCACGTCGACCGACGGATCCGACACCGGTTCGGGGGCACTGCCGGCGTCGGCCTTCACGATGATCGGATCGCCGACGAACGGGTTCTTCGCCACGCAGGACGCGAACTTGGAGCTGAACTCGCCGTAGGTCAGGTGCAGCGACTTCTTGTCCACCAGCCCGAACGCCGCGGCATCCCAGAACGCGGTCGATCCACCGTTGCCCAGGATCACCTCGTAGCCATCGGGCAGTGCGAACAGCTGGCGCAGCCCGTCGCGCACCCGGCCGACCAGGTTCTTCACCGGCGCCTGCCGGTGCGAGGTGCCGAACAGGTCACCCGCGGCGGCCAGGGCGGCAAGCTGCTCGGGACGCACCTTGGACGGCCCGCAGCCGAAACGTCCGTCTTTGGGCTTGATATCGGCGGGGATCGTCAGTTCGGCCATGGCGTTCAGATTATCGGCCGAGCTGATGTCATCCGGCCTGGGGCACCACGTAGGTCGGCTGGTACGGGTTCTGCCCGCTCTCGATCGCCAGCGCCCGCAGATACGCCTCCACATTGGGATAGCCCGCGATCTCGGCCTGTTTCTGCAGCGCGACCTGGCGGGCCAGTTCGGTCTGGGCCTGCGCGGTGACCTTGTCGGCCTCGGCCTTGGCGCGCGCCGCGTTCGCATCGGCCACGCCCTTGGCCTCGGCTGCGCGTGCATCGGCGATGGCCTTCTGCTCGGCGATGATGGCGTCCTTGAGGCCCTCGTCCACCGGATCCGGCTTCATGACCGTCACCTGGAAATTGGTGAAGAACTCCCGGCCGTCGGTGCGGGCCCGCGACGCACCGGGCAGCGCATCGCGCAGGGCGTTCTGGAATTCGATGCGGACCTTCTCGTCATTCCAGATCTCGCGCCAGGTGTACTTCTGCGCCACGCTGATCAGCACCTGCTCGGCGGGCTGGCCGATCACGTAGCGCAGCAGGTTCACCCAGCCGGTGGTGACCAGGCCGTCGTTGTCCAGCCAGCCCTGGTACTTGGTGCCGAAGTCGCGATGGAAGTCCATCAGCATGTCGCAGTCACTGGTCAGGTCGAAGGTGATGACGAGGGGCACCCGTAGCTCGGCGGGTGCCGAGGCGTTGGAGACCACGATGGTGGGTTCTGCTTCGGAATCGGGGCTGCCGGTCGCGTCCCAGCTGATCTGGCGTGACGGGTAGCGGTAGGCCTTGAAGCCGCCCGGCGGATTGAAGGCCGACGTCTCCGGCTCGATGCAGCCGTCGACCTTGGGATCGGCGGGGATCAGGAAGTAGTCGTCGACCTTGATCGCTGTCTGACCCGGGCCTATCTGAGTGGCACAGCTGGAGAGGATCACGCCACCGACCACGGCGGCGATGATCCCGAGTCCGATCACCACGAACTTCCGCTTGCCGCCGCCGGTCTTGTTGACGGTGGCGCCTGCGTCGAACCGCTTCTTTATGTTCATGGCTCCCCGCCTCCGAGCTGTCAGCGATGACGTCGCTGACAGTGACGGCCAGATTTTAGCCAGATAGATGTCACTTTTGCCGACTGAGCCACATTCTTGCGTGACCTGAGTCACATGTGACCTGGATAACGCCGCTGGGCCACACCTCGGAAAAGGCCCTGGTTAGAATCTGGTACCGCGGGTACTGTCCTTAGACATCGAGCAACCGAATGTAAATCTCACGGTAGGCATGGAGGCCCCCCGAATGGCTGTCAAAGAAGCCAAGACACGTGTGATCCGACGTTGGCGTCGCAATATGGAAGTTCGCGACGACGCTCAGTACACAGACATGCTGACAACGCTGTCGGAGGGGTCCGTGCGGCGCAGTTTCAACCCGTACCAGGACATCGAGTGGGATTCCCCGGAGTTCGCCGTGACCCCCAACGATGAGCGCTGGATCCTTCCGGACACCGACCCGATCGGTGGCCACGCCTGGTACCAGGCGCAGCCGGTCGAGCGTCAGATCGAAATCGGCATGTGGCGCCAGGCCAACGTCGCCAAGGTGGGCCTGCACTTCGAGAACATCCTGATCCGCGGCCTCATGGAGTACTCGTTCTGGGTACCGAACGGCTCACCGGAATACCGGTACTGCCTGCACGAGTCGGTCGAAGAGTGCAACCACACCCTGATGTTCCAGGAGATGGTCAACCGGATGGGCGTGGACGTCCCCGGCATGCCCAAGATGCTCAAGTGGGTGCAGCCGATCATCCCGCTGGCCGCCGGACCGTTCCCGATCCCGTTCTTCTTCGGCGTACTCGCCGGCGAGGAGCCCATCGACCACACCCAGAAGAACGTGCTCCGCGAGGGCAAGGCCCTGCACCCGATCATGGAGCGGGTCATGGCGATTCACGTCGCCGAGGAAGCGCGGCACATCTCGTTCGCGCACCAGTACCTGCACAAGCGGGTGCCGACCCTGCGCCGTCGCCAGCGCTGGATGCTCTCGATCTTCGTGCCGTTGACCATGCGCATCCTGTGTTCGGCGATCGTGGTGCCCCCGCGCGAGTTCTGGAAGGAATTCGACATCCCGCGTTCGGTGCGCAAGGAGATCTTCTTCAAGGCTCCCGAGTCACAGATGTTCCTGCGCAACATGTTCTCCGATGTGCGCATGCTGAGCTACGACACCGGCCTGATGAACCCGATCGCCAAGCTGGTGTGGAAGATCTGCAAGATCGACGGCCCGCCGGCCCGCTACCGCAGCGAGCCGCAGCGCGAGCACCTGGTGTCGGTCGCGTCGTAAGGCCATGCCACACGTCATCACCCAGTCGTGTTGCAGCGACGGGTCCTGTGTCTATGCGTGTCCGGTCAACTGCATTCATCCCTCACCGGATGAGCCGGGCTTCGCCACCGCCGAGATGCTGTTCATCGATCCCGATGCCTGCGTCGACTGCGGTGCCTGCGTCAGCGCCTGTCCGGTGGGCGCGATCTCCGCGGATACCAAGCTGACCGAAAAACAGCTGCCGTTCGTCGAACTCAATGCGGCGTTCTATCCGAAGCGGGAAGGCAAGCTGCCGCCGACCTCCAAACTGGCCCCCGTGCTGCCCGCCCCGATGGTGTCACCGCGCCCCGGTGGACCGTTGCGGGTCGCGATCGTCGGCTCGGGGCCCGCGGCGATGTACGCCGCCGACGAACTGCTCACCCAGCGAGGGGTCCGGGTGAGCGTCTTCGAGAAGCTGCCCACGCCTTACGGTTTGGTCCGTGCCGGGGTGGCGCCCGATCATCAGAGCACCAAGCGGGTCACGCGTCTCTTCGACCGGGTGTCCGAGCATGACGGGTTCACGGCCTTCCTCAACGTCGAAGTGGGCAAGCACCTGAGCCATGCCGATCTGCTGGAACATCACCACGCGGTGCTCTACGCAGTCGGCGCGCCCAATGACCGTCGACTCGACATCGCGGGCATGGGTCTGCCGGGCAGCGCCACTGCGACCGAGGTGGTGGCCTGGTTCAACGGGCACCCCGATTTCGTGGATCTGCCGGTGGACCTCGGCCACGAGCGGGTCGTCATCATCGGCAACGGCAACGTCGCTTTCGACGTGGCGCGCATCCTCACCTCGGATCCGGATACCTTGGCGCGCACGGATATCGCCGATCACGCGCTTGCCGCGCTGAGGGACTCGAAGGTGCAGGAAGTGGTGATCGCGGCGCGGCGCGGCCCAGAGTTCTCGGCGTTCACGCTGCCCGAGCTGATCGGACTGACCTCCACCTGCGATGTGGTGCTCGACGCCGCGGATCATCAGCGGGTCGTCGCCGATCTCGCCACCGTCGAGGATCGGCTCACCCGCAACAAGCTGGAGATCCTGACCAAGCTGGGCGACGCCTCCGCGCCGATCACCCGGCCGCGCATCCGGTTGGCCTACCAGCTCACCCCACAGCGTCTGCTCGGCGACGAGCGGATCACCGGTATCGAGTTCGCGGACGCCGGGACGCTGGACGCCGGCATGGTGCTCACTTCGATCGGCTACCGCGGCAAGGCAATTGCCGATCTGCCGTTCGACGAGGTGGCGGCGGTGGTGCCCAATGACGGTGGCCGGGTGCTCGACGCCGCCGGTGCGTATGTGGCGGGCTGGATCAAACGCGGCCCGACCGGTTTCATCGGCACCAACAAGTCGTGCGCGGCCGAGACGGTGCGCAATCTGGTGGAGGACTACAACCGAGGACAGCTCGGCGACCCGGCCCACAAGCCGGCGGCGCTGGACAAGCTGGTCCGAAGCCGCCAGCCCGCGGTCGTTGACGCCGCGGGCTGGCGCGCTATCGACGCCGCCGAGATCGCGCGCGGTGGCGGACAGCGTCCGCGGGACAAGTTCGTCGATATCGCGGACATGCTCGCGGCTGCCGCGACGGCGCCGCGACCGCCCGCGCACAAACGGCTGCTGGCGGGCCTGCGCCGCTAATCCAGGACGGCGACGATCGCCGCGGTGTCCCAGTAGAACGGGCGCACCTCGGCGATGCGTCCGTCAACCATCCGCAGGGTCTGCAGGATCGGGAAGCTCACGTTCCGTCCGGTCGATCGGGCGCGGGCCTCGACCCGGGTGAGGACCACGGCGGTGTCGGTCGTCGCGAGAAACTTCTGCTCGACCATCTCGAAATCGGACCAGGTGCGGCTCATCGCCATGAAGAACCGTTCCATACCGCGGTGTCCGCGCCACACCCCGCCGTAGGGGAGCGCCCGCGCCTGATGAAGGACGACGTCCGGGGAGAAGAACGGCGCCAGGATGCCGAAGTTGCCCGTTCCGGGTCCGCCCGCGGCCAGATAGTCGCGCTCGGCGGCGTACATCCCGCGCAACAGATTCCCGGTCTCGATGGTTGCAGTCATACCCGGTAGACGACGATCGGGTGCGGAACGTGAGATGTGAATTCCGGGATATCGCCGCAGCGCAGCGTGTATACGAAATGAATGCGTAGTGGTCGGGTCGCGGGCGTGGCAGTGGTGGTCGGCATCTGGTCGGCGACCGGGTTGGGATATCCGGGTCTGGCGTTGGCCGAGACGCCGGGCGCCGAACAGGGCACTGAACAAGGCGCGGGGCAGGCCTCCGCACCCGAGGCGGAGACCGAGCCGAAGCCCGAGGTCACGAAACCCGAACGCCGCGTCGCGCCCCGCACCGTCCGGCAGGCGCAGACCACCGCGCGCGGCGGACTGACCTCGCCGCGCCTGACCGGCGTCACACCGGACGTACCGGAGAACGAAGAGGCCGACGTCGCCGACGACACCGGACCCGAGGACAACGGCACGTCCGACATCCCGAGCGCCCCGGCCCGGGCTCAGGTGCAGACCGCGGCGCCGGTGGCCGCGGCCGTCGCCCCGGTGGCGGCCACGGCGGCCGCTCCGGTGAAATGGACATCGACCCTGCCCAACCCGGTCACCGCGGTCCGGTACGTGGCCAATGTGGTCAAGAGTCTGGTCGGCGCGGTGCTGAGCCCGTTCGCCGCGGGCCTGCCCGCCGGGCCCGTCGGCCCGCCCTCGGTGTGGGCGGTGCTGGCCTGGGTGCGCCGCGAATTGTTCAACGGCTCACCGAAGATCGAGTACTCCGGTGAGACGACGCAGACCACCACCGGTCAGGCGCTCGGCAATGTCGGCGCCTTCGATCCCGACGGCGACCCGCTGAAGTACACCGTGATCGGCCGCCCACTCAACGGCGGCGTGGTTCAGATCGACCAGAGCACAGGCGATTTCATCTACCGGCCGACGAACGCCATGGCCGCGACGGGCGGCACCGACAGCTTCACCGTGGTGGTCGACGACCAACGGGCCGGCGTGCACTGGCACGGCCCGCTCGGTTTCCTGCAGCACGTTCCCATCCTGGGCGACCTGATCCGCCCCGGCGGCGGGCACGGGGTGGCCCGCACCATCACCGTGAACGTCGACCCGGTGGAAGGTGTGGACCTGTCCTTCCCCGACGATTTCCATTGGGGTGTCGCGCATGCCGGATTCCAGGCCGAAGGCGGTCCCGGATCGCCGATCGACCCGAACTCCGATTGGTACAAGTGGGTGCACCACCCGCTCAACCAGCTGCTCGGCTTGACCAACGGCGTCCCGGAGAACGGACCCGGCACCTACGTGTCCTACGACTCCGACGCCGCGCTGGCCAAGGAAGAACTCGGCATGAACACCTTCCGGATGTCCATCGAGTGGAGCCGGATCTTCCCGAATTCGACTGCGGGCATCGACATCACGGACGAGGGTGGCGGGGTGAGCCTGGCCGATCTGCAGGCCCTGCAGGCATTGGCGAACCCGGTCGAGGTGGCGCACTACCGTGCCGTCTTCGACGCGCTGCGCGCCCACGGGCTGGAGCCGTTGGTCACCGTCAACCACTTCACCCTGCCGCTGTGGGTGCACGATCCGATCACCGCACGCCCGCTCATCCAGCTGGGGCTGCCCGCTCCCGCCGCGGGCTGGCTGTCGGAGCAGACCCCCGTCGAGTTCGAGAAGTACGCCGCGTTCCTGGCCTGGACCTACGGCGACCAGGTGGACAACTGGGTGACGCTCAACGAGCCCTTCCCGCCGGTGATGACGGAGTTCCTGGCGATTCCCGGGCTGGTGCCGAGCTGGCCGCCGGGCGTGCTGCGCCCCGATCTGGCCGCCCGCTTCGTCACCAACGAGGCCAAGGGGCACGTCGCTGCCTACGACGCGATCCACACATGGGACGACGACGCCTTTGTCGGGTTCGCCAACAACATGGTTCCCGCGCGGCCGGCCAATCCGCTGAACCCGCAGGACGTGGCTGCCGCGGACGCCTGGAACAAGGTGTTCAACCAGTGGTTCCCCAACGCGGTCATCGACGGCTGGATCGACGCGAACTTCGACGGCAAGAAGACCGCCGACGAGATCCGTCCCGGCTTCGCCGACAAGGTCGACTTCCTGGGCGTGCAGTACTACGGCACGCAGCCCATGGGCGGCTTCGGTTTCGCGCCGCTGCCGGGCTTCAATTTCCTGCAGGGGATCCCGTTCCGGTGCGAGCCGTCCTCGCAGACGTGCAGCGATTTCAACCAGCCCATCGACCCGGGCGGCTTCCGCGAGGTGCTGGAAGTCGCTGCGTCCTACGGCAAACCGCTGTGGATCACCGAGAACGGCGTCGCCGACGACGACGACACCAAGCGGCCGTCCTACATCGTCAACCACGTCGCGGTCGTCCAGGACCTGCTGGCGCACGGCACCGACATCCGCGGCTACACCTACTGGTCCTTCGTCGACAACCTGGAATGGTCGGAGGGATACCACCTGCAGTTCGGCCTGTACGGCTCCGACCCCAGCACCCCCGAGCTGGAGCGCACCCCCAAGCCCGCCAGCATCTCGGCGATCAGCCAGATCACCGGCGCGAACGCGCTGCCGACGGACTTGTTGGAGCTCTATGTGCCGGGGGCCGTCACGGGAATTCCTGCATAGCCTTCTGCAGATCCTCGTCGCTGACCTCACGAACCGGCTGCCCCAGTGACCACTTGTGGCCGAACGGGTCACGCACGACGCCGTAGCGGTCACCCCAGAACATGTCCCCGACCTCCATCACCACCTCGGCGCCGGCCTCGACGGCTCGGGCGAACGATGCGTCGACGTCGGTGACGACGAGGTGAATGGTGACCGGCGTCCCGCCGAGCGACTTCGGGCTCTCCGACTGCCCGTCGCAGTACTCCGGGAAGTCGTCGGCCAGCATCACGGTGGATCCGTTGATCTGCACGGCGCCGTGCACCAGGCGGCCGTCCGGCCCGGGCATCCGGCCCAGTTCGGTGGCGCCGAAAGCCTTGACGTAGAAATCGATGGCTCCGGCGCCGTCGTCGACGACGAGGTGCGGGATGACGGCGGGGGTGACTTCGATGGCCATGATGTTTCTCCTGATCTCGGGCAACTGACGATCTATAGACCGGAAGAGTCTCCGGTTCTCATCGCGTCACCGGCGAATGCAGGTAGCCGGCTACGCTATGGCCGGTCCGGCCGGGCGGCGACGCTACTTACATGCTCCCCTTGGTGCCGCTCAACCCGATGTCCTACCGCGATCAGGTCAAGACGCTGCGGTCCTTCAACACCGGCTTCGAGGTCTTCCGGGACACCGGCGGTCCGTTGACCCGGCTGCGACTCGCTCCGCGCTGGCTGATGCCCGACATCGTGGTGGCCACCTCACCGCAGGGCGCACACGATGTGCTCGGTCAGCCGGACAGCTGCGTGGACAAGACGATGATGCACAGCGAGATGCGGCATGTCCTCGGCGGCAACCTGTTCGATCTCATGCACGACGAGTGGCTGCCGCGCCGTCGCGCCCTGCAGCCGGTGTTCACCAAGAAACATGTGCAGACCTTCGGCGGGCACATGGCGCAGGCCGCGCATGCGGTGGTGGACTCATGGCGAGAGGGCGAACGCATCGACCTCGACGTGGAATGCCGGCACCTGACGATGCGGGCGCTGGGCCGTTCGGTGCTGGGCATCGACCTGGACCACCGGGCGGATCTCATCGACGAACCGCTGCGGGTGGCACTCACCTACGTCGCCGATCGCGCGACGTCGCCGATCCGCAGCCCGCACTGGTTGCCGACACCGGCCCGCGCGCGTGCCCGCGCCGCCAGTGCGGCCCTGCGCAAGCTCGCCGCCGACGTGCTGGACGCCTGCCGGGCCGACCCCGGACTGGATGCTCCGCTGGTGCGTGCACTGCTGGCGGCGAAGGACCCGGAGACCGGAAAAGGGTTGACCGAGGCTGAGATTCGCGATGAACTCATCGTCTTCATCGCCGCCGGTCATGACACCACCGCCACCACGCTGACGTATGCCCTGTGGCAGCTGGGTCGCAACCCGCAGATCCAGGAGACGGTGCGCGCCGAGGTGGCCGAACTGGAGGACCGTGAGTTGACGCCCGACGATGTCGCCGATCTGGGCTACACCGTCCAGGTGTTGAAGGAGTCACTGCGGCTGTGCCCACCGGCGCCCGGAACGGCGCGACGCGCGATGCGCGACATGGTCGTCGACGGCCACCGGGTCAAGGCGGGCACGCTGCTGCTGTGCGGAATCTATGCGCTGCACCGGGATCCGCAGTTGTGGGACCGGCCCCTGGACTTCGACCCGGACCGGTTCCGGCCCGAGGCAGCCAAACGCCTGAACCGTTGGCAGTATCTGCCTTTCGGTGCCGGGCCGCGGTCCTGCATCGGTGACCACTTCGCGATGCTGGAGGCCACACTGGCGCTGGCCACCATCGTGCGCCGAGCCGAGATACGTTCCGAAGAACCCGAATTCCCGGTGGCCACACCGTTCACCATGGTGGCGGGCGGACCGATCTGGGCATCGGTCACCTGGCGGCGCGCTCAGACCACCGAGTATCCGGGCGGCAGGGCGGATCGGCCGGTCAGCGCCGTCAGCACCGCTTCGCCCTGACCCAGCTGGACGGCGACCCGGGTGGCCAGCACCGCGGCCTGCTCCACGGCATCGGTGGGCAGGTCGAATTCGAGGCCGGCCGCCCGCGCGATGTCCAGGCCGTGCACCGTCAGCTCGAAGACCCGGGTCTGCAGGTAGTGCGACAGCCGGATGCCCAGCCCGCCGATCACGCTGATCACCGGGTCGCCGGCATTCTCGACGTCGGCGAGTGCCCGGGCGACGAGGCGGTCCACGGTGGCAACCGGATCGTCGCCGAGATCACGCCCGGCCTGGCGGCCGCGTTCGTTGATGGCCTCGGCCCCGGCGGATGTGGTGAACTCACGAACCCACACGTAATAGGCCACGGCGTCGTCTACGTCCTCGTGGTCGGCCGGTGTGCGAAGATACTCGCTGACGGTGATGAGTGAGCGTGAGGTGTGCCCGACGAGCGCGCGCATATCCCAATCGCCCAAGCCCGGACCGTCCCAGGCCGTTTCGGGTATCGCCCGCACCAGACGCGCGAAAGCCGCAGCGGCCGAAGCGAATACCGAGGCGGTCATGATGTCGCGATGCGGTCCCAACCGGTCACCGACTCCGGGGAGCGCGGTTCCGGCCCGACGTACACGGCCGACGGGCGCACCAGCTTGCCCAGTCGTTTCTGCTCCAGGATGTGTGCACACCAGCCCGCGGTCCGTCCGCAGGTGAACATGGCGGGCATCATCTTGGGCGGCACCTGGGCGAAATCCAGGATGACTGCGGCCCAGAACTCCACATTGGTCTCGATGGCGCGGTCGGGCCGTCGCTCGCGCAGTTCGGCGAGCGCGGCCTGCTCGAAGGCTGCCGCCACCTCATACCGGGGCACCCCGAGGCGCTGCGCCGTCGCGCGCAACACCCGGGCCCGGGGGTCCTCGGACCGGTACACGCGGTGGCCGAAGCCCATCAGCTTGTCGTTGCGATCGAGGATGCCCTTCACCACGGCCCGGGCGTCACCGCTGCGTTCGGCTTCGTCGAGCATCGGCAGCACCCGGGCCGGCGCGCCACCGTGCAGTGGCCCACTCATCGCGCCGACCGCGCCGGACAGTGCCGCCGCCACATCGGCGCCGGTGGAGGCGATGACGCGGGCGGTGAAGGTCGAGGCGTTCATCCCGTGCTCGGCGGCGGTCACCCAGTAGGCGTCGATGGCCTCGACATGCCGGGGATCCGGGTCGCCCTGCCACCGGGTCATGAAACGTGCCGTCACGGTGGCGCATTCATCGATGGAGCGCTGCGGGACGGCGGGCCGATAGATCCCGCGGGCGGATTGGGCCACATAGGACAGCGCCATCGCCGACGCGCGGGCGAGCTGATCGCGGGCGGTCGCGTCGTCGATGTCGAGGATCGGCGCGTACCCCCAGATGGGAGCCAGCATGGCCAGCCCGGCCTGGACGTCCACCCGGACATCCCCGGAGTGGATCGGCAGCGGGAACGGTTCGGCCGGTGGCAGCCCGTGGTCGAAGTCGCCGTCGACCAGCAATCCCCAGACCTCGCCGAACGTGACTCTGCGGTCCACCAGGTCCTCGATGTCGACGCCGCGGTAGCGCAGCGCGCCGCCGTCCTTGTCCGGCTCGGCGATCTCGGTGGTGAACGCCACCACCCCTGCGAGTCCGGGAACGAAATCCTTCGGCACCGATGACAGCTCCGTCATATGGCGATTCTCGCACTCGTCCGCAGCCGCCGCCGCGCGCGTACCGTTCTGCCAATGGAACCGGAACAGCTCGCGCGGATGCGAGCCGAATACGGGTCGGTCGAGAAGGACGGCAGCGCGGATCTCGACGTCGACTGGGTGGCCGACGGATGGCTGGCGTTGTTCAACCGATGGATGGGCGAGGCCCATGCGGCCGGGCTGTCCGAGCCCAACGCGATGGTGGTCGGCACCGTCGACGCGCAGGGCAGGCCGGTGACGCGCACGGTCTTGTGCAAGAGCGCCGGCGAGGAGGGGATCACCTTCTATACGAACTACGACTCCGCCAAGGGGGAGCAGTTGGCAATACGGCCGTATGCCTCTGCGACCTTCCCCTGGTACGGACTGGGCCGTCAGATTCATATACGCGGCCCGGTGATCCGGGTACCGGCGGAGGCGACCGCCGACTACTGGTCCAAACGTCCGCGCGGGTCACAGCTTGGCGCGTGGGCATCGCGGCAGTCCGCGCCGATCGCGTCCCGCGCCGCGCTACTCGGCCAACTCGCCGACGTCACGGCCCGGTTCGCCGACGTCGAAGCCGTTCCGGTGCCGTCCAATTGGGGTGGGTACCTGATCGCCCCCGAGGTCGTCGAATTCTGGCAGGGCCGGGAAAACCGCGTACATAACAGGATTCGGGTCACCCCCGCGGACGGTGCGGTGGAACGTCTTCAACCGTAACCTCCGGCGGTCTCTCAGGTGGTCGGGTTAGGATTCCTTGGTGGGCGCAGCGAACAGGGAAACCGATCTCGGTTTGCGCGAACGAAAAAAGCTACGCACCCGGGCGATATTGATCGACGCGGCGCTGGAACTGTGCCTGCGTCACGGGTACGAGCAGACGACCGTCGACCAGATCGCGGCGGTGGCCGAAGTCTCACCGCGCACCTACAGCCGGTACTTCGCCACCAAAGAGGCCGTCTTCCTCACCTTGCTGGAGGATCTCTCTCATGAGATCGCCGCCGAGGTGGCTCGTCTGCCGCGCGGTATCGGCCCGATCGAGGCGTTGCGGGCCGCCCATATCGCGGTGCTCACCAAGTCCGCGGCCGGGCAGATCGGCGGCTTCACCAGTGATCGCGTGGTGCTCACCCTGCGCGTGATCAATGGCGCAAATGCCCTGCGGCAGAGCGCGTTTGATTTCAAATCACCCGCCGTGCTGGCCGCTATGGCCGAGTTGATGGGCGTCGAACAGGATGACCGTCAATTATTGCTCGGACTTTCGGTCTTCTCCGCCATCATCATCGCCGCGTGCGGTGATCTGGTGGAGGACTCCGACGGGATGCCACTGGGTCCGCTGTTGATGATCGAGCGTCTCAACGGAGCGTGCGAACAGGTCGCCGGCTTCGCCGGTCAGATCTTCGCCGCCAGTCCCGGGCAACAGACAGCAGGCGACGATATTCCGGCGAATGTCTGAGCGCCCACCGAGCGGCCTTCGGGAGCGCAAGAAGCTGCGGACCCGCATCACGCTGATCCAGACCGCGGCCGAACTGTGCGAGCGGCAGGGGTTCGACAACACCACCGTCGAACAGATCGCCGCCGCCGCGGACGTGTCGCCGCGCACCTTCAGCCGGTACTTCCCGACCAAGGAAGCAGTGATCTTCGCCATCATCGAGGGCACCGCCGCCTTCGTCGCCGACGAGCTGGAACGGCTGCCCACCGACATCAACGAGTACGAGGCGATGCTGCGGGCCCACCTCAAGGCCGTGCAGCCCGGCCGGGACGGCAGGCCGACGCCGATCTTTCACCAGATGGCCGCGCTGATCCGGATCGTGAACTCCTCGGCGAGCCTCGCGGTGACCAACATCCCGTACCGCCAGCAGGCCGAACAGTTCCCCACGGTCATCGCGGTGGCCAAGCGGATGGGTCTGCCCCGCGACCACGACGCGGTGCACATGGTGCTGGAGGTCTGGACCTCCCTCATGAACGCCGCCACCCGGGGGCTGGGCACACCCGGCCACCCGGCCATCGAGCCGGAGATCGTTGCTGCGCGCATCTCGGCGGCCTATGAGACGTTGACCCTGACGTGGCGGCCGTGGTCCTCGGCCCTGCAGGCGACCGATCCGCCCGCCGGGGAACCCCCCGCAAGCGCGCCGGATTGTTAGCGACTACCGTCCAGTATCAAGAGACGGCCTCCGGTCGCCTCACCCATGCCGACGCCCAGAGAAGGGGTTCCAGTGGCCGACAACTCCAGCCCTGACGAGAAAGCCACCCTGTCCTATCCGGGCGGCTCCCTGGATCTGGAGATCGTGCACGCCACCGAGGGATCGGACGGCATCGCACTCGGCCCTCTGCTGGCCAAGACCGGTTACACGACGTTCGACGGCGGTTTCGTCAACACCTCGTCGACCAAGAGTGCGATCACCTACATCGACGGTGACGCCGGCATCCTGCGCTACCGCGGCATCCCGATCGAGCAGCTCGCGGAGAAGTCGACCTTCATCGAGGTCAGCTACCTGCTGATTTACGGTGAGCTGCCGACCTCCGATGAGCTCGCCTCGTTCACCAACCAGATCCAGCGGCACACCCTGCTGCACGAGGATCTCAAGCGCTTCTTCGACGGGTTCCCGCGCAACGCGCACCCCATGCCGGTGCTGTCCTCGGCGGTCAACGCGCTGAGCGCCTACTACCAGGACTCGCTGGACCCGCTGGACAACAAGCAGGTCGAGCTGTCGACGATCCGGCTGCTGGCCAAGCTGCCCACCATCGCCGCGTATGCCTACAAGAAGTCCGAGGGCCAGCCCTTCCTGTACCCGGACAACTCGCTGACGCTGGTGGAGAACTTCCTGCGCATGACGTTCGGCTTCCCGGCCGAGCCCTACGAGGTCGACCCCGAGATCGTCCGCGCCCTGGACATGCTGCTCATCCTGCACGCCGATCACGAGCAGAACTGCTCGACCTCGACGGTGCGGCTGGTCGGGTCCTCGCAGGCCAACCTGTTCACCTCGATCTCCGGTGGCATCAACGCGCTGTGGGGCCCGCTGCACGGCGGCGCCAACCAGGCCGTGCTGGAGATGCTGGCCAAGATCCGCGACTCCGACGGTGACGTCAAGGAGTTCGTCCGCAAGGTCAAGAACCGCGAGGACGGCGTGAAGCTGATGGGCTTCGGGCACCGGGTCTACAAGAACTACGACCCGCGGGCGCGCATCGTCAAGGAGCAGGCCGACAAGATCCTGGCCAAGCTGGGCGTCGAGGACGAACTGCTCGACATCGCCAAGCAGCTCGAAGAGATCGCGCTGACCGACGACTTCTTCGTGGAGCGCAAGCTCTACCCGAACGTCGACTACTACACCGGCGTCATCTACCGGGCGATGGGCTTCCCGACCCGCATGTTCACCGTGCTGTTCGCGCTCGGCCGGCTGCCCGGTTGGATCGCGCACTGGCGGGAGATGCATTCCGAGCCCGGCAAGATCGGCCGTCCGCGCCAGATCTACACCGGCTACACCGAGCGCGACTACGTCGACCTCGGCGGCCGCTGACTCCTTGGGGTACGGCGGGCAGGAGCAGAGAGATATCTCACTGCCCTCGGCATTGCCGTGAAACAGTTGTAGTTTCACAATAGTTGTGTGAATGACACCATCAGCACGCTGACTCCACGGCGTAAGGCGATTGTCCTCGCGTCCTGTTGTCTGAGTTTGCTGATCGTCTCGATGGACGCCACCATCGTCAACGTCGCGATCCCGTCGATCCGCACCGACCTGGGTGCCACGGCATCCCAGCTGCAATGGGTCATCGACGTCTACACCCTGGTGCTCGCCTCGCTGCTGATGCTCTCCGGCGCCATGGGCGACCGCTTCGGCCGGCGCCGGGTGTTCCAGGCCGGGCTGCTGATCTTCGCGATCGGCTCGCTGTTGTGCAGCCTCGCCCCGGGTATCGATGCCCTGATCGCGGCGCGGTTCCTGCAGGCCATCGGCGGCTCGATGCTCAATCCGGTGGCGCTGTCCATCATCTCGCAGGTGTTCACCGGACCGGTCGAACGCGCCCGGGCCATCGGCATCTGGGGCGCGGTCGTCGGGATCTCCATGGCGCTCGGCCCCACGGTCGGCGGCCTGCTCATCCACCTGATCAGCTGGCGGGCGGTGTTCTGGATCAACCTCCCGATCTGCCTGGCGGCCATCGTGCTGACGGCGATCTTCGTGCCGGAGACCCGATCGGCGACCATGCGCAACATCGACCCGGTCGGCCAGATGCTGGCGGTGGTGTTCCTGTTCGGTGCGGTCTTCACCCTCATCGAGGGCCCCGCGCTGGGCTGGGACAACGGGCGGGTCATCGGCGCGGGCGCGGTGGCGGTGCTGACCTTCGCAGCCTTCCTGCGCTACGAGTCGCGGCGCGCCGATCCGTTCATCGACCTGCGATTCTTCCGCAGCGTGCCGTTTGCCTCGGCGACCGTGATCGCCATCTGCGCATTCGCCTCCTGGGGTGCGCTGCTGTTCATGATGTCGCTGTATCTGCAGGGTGCGCGCGGATATTCGGCCGTCCAGACCGGACTGATCTACCTGCCCATCGCGGTCGGCGCGCTGGTGTTCTCGCCGCTGTCGGGTCGGCTCGTGGGCCGCTACGGGGCCCGGCCGTCGCTGCTGGTGTCCGGGGTGATGATCGCGGTGGCCTCGACGGTGCTGGCGCTGCTGCCGGAGTCCGCCCCGGTGTGGGCGCTGATGACGGTGTTCGCCGTCTTCGGTATCGGCTTCTCGATGGTCAATGCGCCCATCACCAACGCGGCGGTCAGCGGGATGCCACTGGACCGGGCCGGCGCCGCCTCCGCGGTGACCAGCACCAGCCGCCAGATCGGCGTCAGTATCGGTGTGGCCCTGTGCGGTTCGGTCGCCGGCGCGGCGCTGGCCGGCACCGGGGACTTCGCTGCCTCGGCGCGCCCGCTGTGGCTGGTGTGCGTGGTCCTCGGCGTGGTGATCGCGGTGCTGGGCTTCGTGTCGACATCACCGCGGGCCGTGGAGTCCGCGCGCAGACTCGCCCCGCTCATCGAAGGCCCGAAGGCGGCCGCCGATGTCCGATGATCTCGCCGGTCAGGTGTGGCGGCTGATGGCCTCGGTGGTGCACGGCAACCGTGACGGCTGGAAGCGTGCGGTTGTCGAGCAGTCCGGTCTGCCGTTCAGCCGCATCCGCGTGCTGAAGCGGCTCGCGGCCGCGCCGATGACGGTCAAGGGCGTGGCCGACGCGGCCACCATGGATGCCCCCGCCGCCACCGTCGCCGTCAACGATCTGGAGGAGCGCGGTCTGGTGGTCCGCCAGATCGACCCGAGCAACCGGCGGTCCAAGACGGTGTCGATCACCGACCTGGGCCGCGAACTCGTCGCCCGAATCGACGCGGTCGAGGATCCCGCGCCGGCTGCCGTCGCTGCCCTGAGCGAGGCTGAACTGATTGCGCTGCAAGAACTTCTGCGCAAGTTGAACTGAGACATTCCCCGAGTCGCTGCGCTCCGCCCCGCCGTCAACTCTCCAGCACAGCCATCGCCGCATTGTGTCCGCCGATACCGGACACCGCGCCGCCGCGGCGGGCTCCCGAACCGCACAACATGATCGCGTCGTGGTCGGTGGCCACACCCCAGCGTCGCGCCGGGGTGTCGAGTTCTTCGTCCTCTTCGGCGAACGGCCAGCCCAGCGCACCGTGGAAGATGTTGCCTGCGGTCATGCCCAGGGCATTCTCCAGATCGGTGGTGGTCTTGGCCTCCACACACGGCCTGCCGTCCGGATCGTGCATCACGACATCCTGGATCGGCTCGGCCAGTACCGAGTTCAGCGAATGCAGCGCCGCCGCAGCGAGTTTGATGCGCGCGGTGTCCGGATCCAGATCCGCGAGCAGGCCATGCGGGGTGTGCAGCCCGAACACGGTCAGCGTATGGGCGCCACTGCGGCGCAACGGCTCGGACAGGATGCTGGGATCGGTCAGCGAGTGGCAGTAGACCTCACACGGCAGCGGATCGGGAATCGCGCCCGATGCCGCGGCGGCATAGGCGCTGTCCAGCTGGCGCAGCGTCTCGTTGATGTGGAAGGTCCCGGCAAAGGCCTGCTCCGCGCCGACCCACTGATCGCGCAGCCGGGGCAGCCTTTTCAGCATCAGGTTGACCTTGATCTGGGAGCCCGGCGCGACCGTCGGCTCCGGCTCACCGAGCAGGCGGGCCAGCACCGCGGGCGTCACGCCGGCCAGCACGTGCCTGCCGTGGATGGTGTGCTCACCGTCGCGGGTGCGGAAGCTGACGTCACCGTCCGGGCTGATGGCGTATACCTCGGCGCCGGTGATGATCTCGGCGCCGAAACCGCAGGCGGCCGCGCTCAACGCACCGGTCACCGCGCCCATCCCGCCGACCGGCACGTCCCAGTCGCCGGTGCCCCCGCCCAGCAGGTGATACAGGAAGCAGATGTTCTGCACCAGTGACGGATCGTCGGTGGCGGCGAAGGTCCCGATCAGCGCGTCGGTGGCCATCACCCCGCGCACCAGGTCGCTGCGCACCGCGTCGGCCACGGTGTGCCCGATGGGTGTCTCGATCAGCGCCTGCCAGGCGGCGGCCGCGGCCGGATCGCCGGCGGCCAGCACCCGGTTGTGCAGGGTGTTGCGGGTACTCAGCGGCGCCATCAGCGTCGGCCACACCGCGCCGGTCACCACCCGGGCGCGCCGGTAGAACTCGTTGAACCGTGCCTCGTCACCGGCCGCGCCGATGGCCGCGAAGGTGTTTCGCGGGCCGATCAACAAACCGGTGGCGCCGCGGTTGGCCGGATCCGGCGTGTAGGACGAGTAGCGGCGACGGGCCAACCGGAACCGGGCGCCGAGATCCTCGATGATGCGGCGGGGTAACAGGCTCACCAGGTAGGAGTACCGGGACAACCGGGCGTCCACGCCGTCGAAGGCATGCGCGGACACCGCGGCGCCGCCGACATGGTCCAGGCGCTCCAGCAGCGTGACCCGCCGGCCCGCTCGGGCCAGGTACGCCGCCGCGACGAGACCGTTGTGCCCACCTCCGACGATGACGATGTCTTGGTCTGGGGCCACAAAACCAGTTTGCCCGACTACGGTATGAAACCGTGGCAACGAAACCCGAGATTGAATTTCCCGATGGCCCCGCACCCAGCGAACTGGTCATCGAAGACGTGACGATCGGCGACGGCACCGAGGCGGTGCCGGGCGGCACCGTGCAGGTGCATTACCTGGGCGTCGAGTACGACACCGGTGAAGAATTCGACAGCTCGTGGAACCGCGGTGAGGCGATCTCGTTCCCGCTGCGCGGTCTCATCCAGGGCTGGCAGGACGGTATCCCCGGTATGCGTGTCGGCGGCCGCCGCAAGCTCACCATCCCGCCGGAGCTGGCCTACGGCCCGGCCGGTGGCGGACACCAGTTGTCCGGTAAGACGCTCATATTCGTGATCGACCTGCTGGCAGCTCGCTGAGCCAGGCGACCCTGACGATGCCCACGCCCGGCGCGAGCCGCTTCCACCGGCGCCCGCCGGGCGCGGGTTGGCTCGCGGCGCTCATCGCGGTGCCGCTGGGCCTCGCGCTGATCGGGTCGGGCGGGTGGAATCAGGCCGACGATTCGCTGCCGCTCACCGAGATCAGCACACAGACCACCCTGGCCCGCAGCGACGGTGCGCGTGCCACCGTGCTGATGGCGCCGCTGTCGTTGCAGCGCAGCGGCGATGACGTCGTGCTCAGCGGTCAGGTGCCCGACGAGCTGTCCCGGACGTTTGCTCTGGACCGGACCCGGACGCTGTTACCGGGCACCGATGTCATCGATCTGCTGACCGTCATCGGCGGTATCACCGCCACCGACCTTGCGGGGCTGGATCCGGTGCTGACCGCCGCCGCGGCGCTGCCGGACTTCGGGTTCAGCATCGAGGGCGGCGATATCGTCCTCACCGGGACCGCCCCGTCGGAGGCGGTCGCCACCGGTGTGGAGGACGCGGTGCAGTCCGCGTGGCCGGACCTGGCGGTGGTCGATGACATCGCGGTCATCACGCCCGGTCTCGCGCCGCCGCAGGCACCGACGAGTCCGGGCCTGACCGGTGACTGCGCGGATCTGCAACAGAGCGTCTCCGGTCTGCTCCGTACCCCGATCCAGTTCGACGCCAACGGATTGCGGGTGTCCGACAGTTCGGCACCGCTGCTCGCCCAACTGGCCGACGAGTTGCAGGCGTGCCCGGATGCCAGGGTGTCGGTCACCGGTCACTCCGATGACGCGGGCTCGGATTCCGTCAATCTCTCGGTCAGTGCCAGCCGGGCGAAAGCTGTTGCCGACGCCCTCATTTCGCGGGGGGTGCGCCCGCGACTGGTGACTTCTGAGGGGGTCGGTGCGGCCGAGCCGGTCGCGAGCAATGACAGCGAGTCGGGCCGGGAGCAGAACCGGCGTATCGAGATCACGGTCAGCTGAGGGGGACTGCGTGGAATTCGTGATGCAGTGGTTCTGGTACCTGCTGGCGTTCGTGCTGGGATCGGCGGTGGCCTGGGGAGCGACCGTGCTGCTGGTCAAGCCGGCCGCTGAAGAGGAGACGTCGTGAGCCTGACCCTGCTGGCGCTGTCGTTCTTCCTCGGCGTCGTGGTGACGCTGGCCTTCACCCTGCGCAGGACGCCCTAATGCGGGCCCGGCAGCTTCAGTAGCAGGCGTGTCCCGCCCAGCGGACTGGCCTCCAACGAGGCTGTGCCACCGTGGAGTTCGGCCTGCTGGGCCACCAGGGCGAGGCCGAGGCCCGAACCGGAATGCGACGCCGTGGAACCGCGGGAGAACCGCTCGAACACCTTGGTGCGTTCCTCTTCGGGTATCCCGCAGCCGTCGTCGTCGACCGCGATCTCCACACCTTCGCGCGAACTCACCGCCGACAGCTGAACCCGGCTCGCATCGCCGTGTTTGACCGCATTGGCGATCGCATTGTCGACCGCCAACCGCAGGCCGGCGGCCAGGCCGAGGATCAGCACCGTCGGTGCGGGCACCAGGGAGACGTCCAGCTCCGGATACACCCGCATGGCGTCGTGGGCCGCCCGGTCCAGCAGTTCGGTCAGATCGACCGGTGCGTGGTCATCGGAGGTGGACAGCTGGCCCTGGGCCAGCCGTTCCAGGGCCGAGAGGGTGGCCTCGATGCGGGACTGGGTGCGGATGACATCGCCGAGTACCTCGACGCGCTGTTCGTCGGGCATGTCCAGGGTGGCGAGCACTTCGAGGTTGGTCCGCATCGCGGTCAGCGGGGTGCGCAGCTCATGGGAGGCGACCGCGGCGAAATCGCGTGCCGACTCCAGCGCGGCCTTGGTGCGCTGCTGCTCATCGCCGATGCGGGCCAGCATGCCTTCCACGGCCTCGCCGATCTCGCTGGCCTCCCACACCCCGCGCACATTGACCTCGTCCGGATTGGACTGCGCGTTGATGGCACGGGCCTGCTGGGCGAGCCGGCGGAACGGGGTGATCATGACCGCCGAGATGACCCAGCCGACCACCAGGGTGCCGCCGATGACACCGCCGCTGATGATCAGCACCCGGCGGTGCTGGGAGTTGATCTGGCGTTCGGTGTCGGTGAGTGTCGCGCCGAGCGCAATGGAGGCCTGGCCTGCGGTGAACGTCCGGACCCGGTACTCGGTGCCGTTGATGGTGGTGGTCTGGAAACCGTCCGGGAACTCCGGCAGCACCACATCGGCCGGAATCGACACGGTGGCGCCGCCGATGCGCGCGGTCCGCACCAGGTCGGGATCGCCCTCCGGGGCGTCGGCGTCGACTTTCATGGCGCTGCTGAGCAGCGAGCTGACATCACCGAGGCTGCTGATCGAATCGAGCCTGCGGTCCAGCTGGCTGTACTGCTCGTTGGTGATGCCGATCCACACCCAGGTGCCGATGATGATGACGGTGGCGACCACGCCGAGCGCCGCGGCCACCACGATGGTGCGCAGCGACAGGATGCGCTTGGGTAGGCCGAGCGCGCGGTACAGCCGGTCGTTCAGGTCCACGGCGACAGTCTGGACTACTGGGTCCGCAGCACGAAGCCCACACCGCGCACGGTGTGCAGCAGCCGGGGTGCGCCGTTGGCTTCGAGCTTGCGGCGCAGGTAGCCGATGAACACGTCGACCACGTTGGTGTCGGCGGCGAAGTCGTAGCCCCAGACCAGCTCGAGCAGCTGAGCCCGGGACAGCACCGCGGTCTTGTGCTCGGCCAGCACGGCCAGCAGGTCGAACTCACGCTTGGTCAGGTCGACGTCGGTGCCGTTGACCCGGGCGCGACGGCCGGGGATGTCGACCTCCAGCGGGCCCACCGAAATGGTCTCCGAGGAGAACGTCGCGGTCGAACCCCGTCGCCGCAGCAGCGCCTTGACCCGGGCCACCAGCTCCTGCAGCACGAACGGCTTCACCAGATAGTCGTCGGCGCCGGCCTCCAGGCCGGCGACCCGGTCGTCGACGCTGGTGCGTGCCGACAGCACGCAGACCGGCACGTCGTTGTCCATGGCGCGCAGCGCGGTGACCACGCTGACACCGTCCAGCACCGGCATGTTGATGTCCAGGACGATCGCGTCCGGGCGGGTCTCGGTGGCGCTGCGCAACGCTTCGGCGCCGTCGACGGCGGTGGACACCTCGAACCCGGACAGCCGCAAGCCACGTTCTAGCGAGGCGAGTACGTCGGGATCGTCGTCGACGACGAGAACCCGAGGCGAGACCGAGGCACCACTTTCCATGACGCCAATACTGCCTGATAGCCGTCGCAGGCTGGGGGATGCTGGGTTAAGCGTCGGTGTTGTCGCGCGGCGCGGCACTGAGCCGCCGTACTTCGGCCCGCAACTTCTCGATCTCGTCGAGGACCTCACGAATGTGTCCGGTCGTCACTGCGTGGTCGGCGGCCCGGTCATCGGAGACGCGCTCGACGATCCAGGAGGCCAGGGTCGCGGTGATCGAGCCGACCAGCGTGATGCCGCCGATCATCAACAGCACGGCTATCACCCGGCCGGTTGTCGTGACCGGAGTCAGATCGCCGTAACCGACGGTGGTGATGGTGGTCACCGACCACCACAGCGCCTCGCCGAAGTCGGTGACGTGCGCCCCCGGCGCTGCGCGTTCGGCGTCCAGGACGGCCAGCGAGGCCACCAACACCAGCAACACGGCGCCTGACACCGTGTAGAGCACCACCTTGCCGCGGATCGCGCTGCCTGCAGCCCGCTGCAACACCTGGATCAGGATCAGCAACCGCACCAGCCGTAGCGGCCTGAGCAGCGGCAGCGCGACGATCGACAGGTCCAACAGGTGGCTGCGGAACCAATGCCATCGGTCGGGGGCCAGGCTCAGCCTGACTGCGTAGTCGATGGCGAACACCAGCCAGGACGTCCAAATGACGATCTCCGCCGCTGGTCCGCTGGGCTGAGCGAGGACGTCGACGGCGTAAGTGATGAGAAAGATCAGCGCCACCGCAGCTAGTGGCCACTCGGCTCGTCGTTCCCAGACTTCCAGGTTTCCCAACGCCTCGGCCTGCACGCCTTCGAGGTAGCCCCTCGGCCGGAAGGGGAAACATTTGACCTCATCCATTGTTGAGGTTCTACGGTCAGTTAATCGGTTGGCGCCCGTGGGAACATTTGATGTCGGGGGATGTCGGTGTGATGCGCTAGAAATCAAGGGGAGGTGGTTGCGCATGTCTGGACTGCGATCGGTGCCGGCGATCGCGCCGCCACCGCGGCGCATCAGGTCGTCCTCGGACATCCTGCGGCTGCTGCCGTACCTGAAGCCCTACCGGGTCCGCTGGATCGCGATGGTGGTGGCGGCGTTCGTCAGCCTGGCCGCCACCGTGTCGGTGCCGCTGCTCACCAAGGCCGTCATCGACGGACCGGTGCGCGAGAAGGACTCCGCGGGCCTGTGGACGCTGGGTCTGGCGGCCACCGCGCTGCTCGTCATGGAAGCGGTGCTGTGGTTCATCCGGCGCTGGCTGGTGGCGCGCGCGACGATGGGCGTCGAGGCCGACATCCGCAAGGATCTCTACGCGCGGCTGCAGATCCTGCCCATGTCTTTCCACGGCAACTGGCAGTCCGGGCAGCTGCTGTCGCGGGTGATGAACGATCTCAGCGCCATCCGGCAGTTCCTGTCCTTCGGGCTGCTGTTCCTGATGCTCAACATCGTGCAGATCATCGTGGTGACGACCATCCTGCTGGCGATGTACTGGCCACTCGGCGTCGTCGTGGTGGTGGCCATCGTGCCGATCACCCTGACGATCCTGCACTTCCAGCGGCAGTTCACCCTGCTGTCCCGGCAGTCCCAGGACCAGGCGGGCAACGTCGCCACCCACGTCGAGGAATCCGCGCTCGGGCTGCGGGTCATCAAGTCCTTCGGCCGCGAGGACCATGCCTACCGCGGCTTCGACGAGCGGGTCACCGGCCTGTTCGACACCGAGGTCCGAAAGGTCGGGGTGTCCGCCAAGTTCTGGACGCTGCTGGAGGTCATCCCCAACATCACGCTGATCATCGTGCTCGGATTCGGTGCGTATGCCGCCGGCCACGGCCTGGTCACCATGGGCACCCTGGTCGCGTTCATCACCATGATGCTGTCGCTGGTGTGGCCGATCGCGTCACTGGGGTTCCTGCTGTCGATGACGCAGGAGTCGATGACGGCGGCCAACCGCGTCGTCGAGATCTTCGACGAGCCCCGCACGATCAGCGACGGACCGGAGGGCCAGGCGCCCCGCGGCGGCCGGCTGGAACTCGTCGACGTCGGGTTCCGCTTCCCGGACAGCGACGACTGGGCGCTGCGGCACGTGAACCTCGCCGTGGAGTCCGGGGAGACCGTCGCCCTGGTCGGTGCGACCGGATCCGGCAAATCCGTGCTGGCGGCGCTGCTGTCCCGGCTGCACGATGTCAGCGAGGGCGCGATCCTGGTCGACGGCACCGACATCCGTGAGCTGTCGCTGCCCGCGTTGCGCCACACCGTGGCCACCGCCTTCGAGGACCCGACGCTGTTCTCCATGTCGGTCGCGGAGAACCTGCGCCTGGGCAATCCGGACGCGACCGAGGAGCAACTGGCCGAGGCCATCGGCGTGGCCGCCGCCGAGTTCGTCTACGAGCTGCCGTTCGGTCTGGACACCCGCATCGGCGAGCAGGGCATGAGCCTGTCCGGTGGTCAGCGCCAACGCCTTTCGCTGGCCCGCGCCATCATCGCCGACCCGCGGATCCTGGTGCTCGACGACACCCTGTCGGCGCTCGACGTGCACACCGAGGCCGAGGTCACCGAGGCGCTGGGCCGGGTGCTGCGTGATGTCACCGGCATCGTGGTGGCCCACCGCGCCTCGACGGTGCTGCTCGCCGACCGGGTCGCCCTGCTCGACAGGGTTGGTTCTTCTGGGGCAACCGTCACCCGGGTGGGTACGCACGCCGAGCTGCTGGCCGACGCGCCGGAATACCGGTATCTGCTGGCCGCCGACGAAGAGTTGGCGGAGGCAGGCCAGTGAGCACCACGGACTGGCGCGGCAAGGCCGTCTCGGCCGACGACGAGAACCTGCCCATCGACGAGTCGATCTCCCGACGCCGGGAGGCCCGCACCCTGCTGGGATCGCTGCTGCGGCCCTACAAGTCGGTGGTCGCGGTGCTCGCCGTGGTCGTCGTGCTGGAGAACGCGGCCCGGCTGTCGGTGCCGCTGCTGGTGCAGCGCGGAATCGACCACGGCATCCCGCCGATCGTCGCCGGCGGCACCGCGCGGGAACTGTTCCTGATCCTGGCAGTGCTGTGCGGCGTGGTGTTGCTGCAGGCCACCAGCCGGCTGTACTTCCTGCGCCGGTCCGGACGGATCGGCCAGGAGATCCTGATCGAGCTGCGCCGCAGGCTGTTCCGCCACTTCCAGCGCCTCGACGTGGCCTTCCACGACCGCTACACCTCGGGCCGGGTGGTGGCCCGGTCCACCAACGATGTCGACGCCATCCAGGACATGCTGGCCACCGGGTTCGACGGTCTGATCACCGCGGTGCTGACCATGTTCGGCACCGCCGTGCTGCTGATCGTGCTGGACTGGCGGCTCGGGCTGGCGTGCCTGTGCGCGTTCCCCATCCTGGTGGGTCTGACGCTGTGGTTCCGCAGCGAGTCCTCGCGCACCTACCTGAAGGTGCGTGAGGCCGCGGCGCTGGTGATCGTGCAGTTCGTCGAGACCATGACGGGCATCAAGGCGGTGCAGGCCTACCGCCGCGAACCCCGCAACCAGGAGATCTTCGAAGACGTTGCCGACCAGTACAAGTCGATCAACGAGCGGGCCTTCAAACTGCTGGCGGTCTTCATGCCGGCGGTGCGGCTGACCGGCAACCTCACCACCGGCGCGGTGCTGCTCTACGGCGGCTACCTGGTGCTCGAAGACCAGATGACGCTGGGCACCCTGACCGCTTTCCTGCTGTATCTGCGCATCTTCTTCGAACCCATGCAGGAGATCTCGCAGTTCTTCAACACCTTCCAGTCCGCGTCGGCGGCGCTGGAGAAGATCGCCGGTGTGCTCGACGAGGATCCCGACATCGAGGACCCGGCGCATCCGGTGCGGCTGCAGGACGTGAAGGGCCACATCACCTTCGATGATGTGCACTTCTCGTATGTGCCGGATCGTCCTGTGCTGCCGTCGCTCACACTGGACATCCCGGCCGGGCAGACCGTGGCGCTGGTCGGCACCACCGGCGCGGGCAAGACCACCATCGTCAAACTGCTGGCCCGGTTCTACGACCCGGTCAGCGGGTCGGTGACGCTGGACGGCACCGATCTTCGCGATATGGCCCAAGCCGATCTGCGCTCGCATGTGGTGATGGTGACGCAGGAGAACTTCATGTTCGAGGGCACCGTCGCCGACAACATCCGGTTCGGCAGGCCGTCGGCGACCGACGCGGAAGTCCGCGAGGCGGCGATCGCGGTCGGCGCGGACCGGTTCATCGACGCGCTGCCCGAGGGGTATCTGACCAGCGTCGCCAAGCGTGGCGGCCGGCTCTCGGCCGGGCAGCGTCAGCTCATCGCGTTCGCCCGGGCGTTCCTTGCCGACCCGGCGGTGCTGATCCTCGACGAGGCGACCTCATCGCTGGACGTCCCGAGCGAGCGGATGGTGCAGCGCGCGCTGGCCACCGTCCTTGCCGACCGCACCGCCGTGGTGATCGCGCACCGCCTGTCCACCGTGCAGATCGCCGACCGGGTGCTGGTGCTCGAACACGGCGAGGTGGTCGAGGACGGGCCGCCGGCCGAATTGATCAGCAGGGACGGCCGGTTCGCCGCGCTGCACCGAGCCTGGGTCGAGTCGCTGGCGTGAGTCTTCTTCGGGTGTCATCTGTCGCGTTACCGATCGAGTTCGGCGACGAGGAACACAATTTCGCCGCTACGCGGGCCGCGCTACGGGCCTCCGAGCCGGGGCTGATTGTACTGCCGGAGTTGGCCACCAGCGGGTACGTCTTCCACGACATCGACGAGGCCCGTGCGCTGTCGATGGCCGTGGACGATCCGCGGCTGACGGCGCTGGCCGGTGATGTTCCCGACGGCGCGGTGGCGGTGATCGGATTCTGCGAACGGGTGGGCGAGCAGTTGTTCAACTCGGCGTTGGTGTTCGACCGCACCGGCACGCTGGGCTGCTACCGCAAGGCGCATCTGTGGGACGAGGAGTACCGGTTCTTCAGCCTCGGTGACGAGGCGGGGCTGGTACTGGACACGCCGATCGGCCGGCTCGGCGTCGCGATCTGCTATGACATCGAATTCCCGGAAGTGCCACGGCGGTTGGCGCTGGCCGGCGCCGAAGTGCTTGCGCTACCGGTGAACTGGCCGCGGGCGGAGCGGCCGGCCGGCGAGCATGCGCCCGAGACCATCCAGGCCATGGCCGCCGCGCGCGCTTCGCGCCTGCCGACCGCGATCGCCGACCGGCATGGCACCGAGCGTGGTGTGCAGTGGACCGGCGGCACGGCGGTCATCGACCGCGACGGCTGGATCGTCGCGACGCCCGACTCGGATGGTGTCGCGTCGGCGGTGGTGAGCATCGACCCGAGCAAGACCCTGGGCGCCAACAATGATGTGTTCGCCGACCGGCGCCCGGAGTTGTACTAGGGAATGGCGAGTGCTAATCAAGTCCTGAGTTTTGTGCTATGCCAGTGCGAATAAGGTGATTGATGAACTTTCCGTCAGCATCTCGCCGATCATGCGGAAATTGCTCTCGGACCTAACCGAGTCAGTTACTGACGTTTGCCGGGGCGCAATCCGTGACCGGTCGGACAGCATGGAAGGATCTATGCCAAGGCGAGCTCGCGCGAAGTCGAAGCCGTGTTGCAGATCGGACCATCAAATCAGTCGTGGGGCTGGCTATTCCAATCCGCGATCGTGGAGTACGAGAGCACGCTCCGTTGAGCGAATCTCATACTGCAGAAGTAGATCGATCAAATCCAGTGCGCGAGTTCGTGTATCGCCAGTGAAATCAATGGACACCCGTAGCAGAATTAGGCTGACGAGGTCTGGGTGCTGCAAAGATCTCAGGTCGTCAGTCGTGTCGAGGAGTATCTTCTCGCAGATCATGAGCGCGAGATCTGGTGCAGATGCGATGGATTCACCCACCATGAGGATAAGATCGTCCCAATGTTCATCAGCAGCTCGGGTACTGATGAGGGCTTCGACGACTGACCTGTACTCGTCTACCTCCACTTCACTGAAATCAGTGATCACTGCTGCTGCCGCATCACGGACCAGTTGCGATCCGTCATTAAGCAGCAGGACAAGGGGTTCTGCGCACTGCTCGGCAAACCGTGTCCCAATGCGATTTGCGGCGTAAACCTTTGCAGCGCCGAGGCGCTGGTATTCAGTACCGCTTACTCCCGCGGTCGCGAGGTCGGCTGCGCGTCCATCCAACAGGGCGGCCAACGTGTTCAGCATTGCCCCGTGCATCTGGACTTCGCCGACCTCGGATCGAGCCATTCGGTCGATAACTGTTCGCGCCGAACTAGGTCTACTGACGATGCGTGCACGCAATATCTCGTACACGTAGCGCGTCGCCAGAAGATGGTCAGTGCAACCGTCAACCAGCTTCTCAAATGCCAGAACAGCGTTGCTAGATTCCCAGTGCTCCAGCGATATCACACAACGTGCTGCGAGAGATCGCACGCCCATGTCTCTGTCGCTGACCAGGCTGAGCACGGCTGGCATGAGAGGATCAATGTTCCTAGCGTCCTGAGAGATCAATCGGGCGATAACTTCGGAGATCGCCCCGCGGACCGAGTTGAGCCCACGGTAGAGCAGGTTTTCATCGATGTTGTCCGCCGCGACTCTGAATCCATCATCACCAGGATCGGGATCGTTCATCGCGTACTCGATGATCAGATCGCACATCGATTCCGAGATCTGCAGTTCCTCGGATCGGAGCAGTGGAGTCGCGATGTACATGCCGCAGGGACGGTCGGGAAGGGTGTGGCATCGGGTTAAGAGTTCCTCAATGAGCCCCGTAGGAAGCGGAGTCTCGCAGCCCGCCACGCCGCGAAGAATCGCGTTAAAATAGCGGACATCGGTGGAATCGGGAAGCGTGAGAGCGAGATTGGCAAATCGTCGGGGCGAAGCTTTTGCGGCGGCCTCAAGTTGGTTGGCCAGTTGGAGGGCTCCGCCGACAAGGGTTCCCTCGCTGTTTTGGAAAGTTGTGTCGTCTCCGTTGTAGCGAGCTATTGCGCCGCGCCAATTAGTGTCTGACATTCGATCAATAGCCGTTGATGCGAGCGGAGACTGAACAAATCCGCCGTGCACTCCCGTAGGTTCGAGCAAGTCTTGAACGCCAAACTTGCGCTGCCATTCGGCGAACCGCTTCGTAACGCCAGGGCTCCGGTATTCAGGCGGGATACCGCCGAGCAGGGTGAACTGTGTCAATCCGAATTCACGGTAGGCTTTGGGTGAACGCTCGAGCAAAGGGTAGTAGTCGAGCAACTGAGCAGTGAGCTGCTCGAGCGCACCGGACGATGCAAAGGGTGTGATCGCTGCGATTAGCCTTCTGGCACCCCAAGCATGTCCAGTAGACCAGCTCACCTGCAGCCAGTTCGGATGCGCGCCCAGCAAGCGAATAACTTGGTCAGCGAGCGTCGCTGGGTTTGCCGCAAACCCAGCGAAGAGCACATGGACGACTGTCTCCGATGGCGTCGCAGACATAGAATTAGCTAGATCCAATAGCTGATCAGGGCTTTCACGCCCTAGCTCCGCGAAAGCGATCTCAGCCCCCGCGAGCAACTCCTGTCGAAAGTCGCCCCGATGGTCGGTCGACCCGTTGAATGGCCATATGTGGTCGGGGCGGAGACGGCCACCATCATCTCGTTCAGCGAACATGGTTGACTCTGCAATTCGCACAATTTCAGGCCACACATTGCGTATGAATGAATCCGGCCGCCTCGTCGCAGCGAGAATGATGAAGTCGCGAAGCTGGTTCTGGCGGGGTATTAGTTCGGCAGTCGTGTCAATAGGGCTACGCGGTCCATACGCACCAGCGGCAGCTATACGTTCCGCCAGATAGCGACCGAGCAGCTGGTTGGCCCAATCAGGTTTAGCCACAGGAAGTTTGTCGTGTAGGCGCCAGAACTCGCGGTCTGCAAATCCCGTCGCGCCGAGCTTGCCGGAATCAAGTAGTTCAAGGAGTAGATCGAACGATGGTCGGTGGGAGGTGAGGTCTACTTGCTGGAGAAGCCAGATTAGACGTGTCGACCACAGGTCCGACTCGTGGACAAGGGGTTCGAGCAACTCGACAGCCCGGTCTAGGAACTTGCCATCGCCACATGCGAGCGCTCGAAGGGCAAGATTGACTCGGGATTCGTCGTCGCTGTGTAGGCAGTCCGTGAGGAGTCCAGAATCATCCAGATGTGCGAACCAGTTTGGCGTAGCTACTGTTCGCCATGCTCTCGCAAACAGCGGCGACCCAGCGTCTTCAAGGAACGGGCGCACGAGAGTCCACTCCTCTGCTGTTGGCGACACACGCGCAAGCCAAGCTAGGACGACATCGCGTAAGTGGAAGCGCACAGGCGCTGCAGTGAGCAAGTACTTGAGGTCCTCGCTATATTGCGGTGTGAGCCCTCGGTTGTAGGCGAGGATTTGGCGGACCTGGGCGCGCCGAAAGAGGCCTTGGTCGGCGGTGAGTAAGTCGGCAACGGTGTACTGGCGGCTCGTGAATCGCCGTGCGAAGACATAGTCAAAGAACGACTCGTGAAAGAACGCGATGTGGTTGCCGTCTCGGGTAACAACGTGGCTCGATGTCATTTCGCTGAGGTCTGACGACCATTGATCTGCGATTGCAGCTGGCGCCCGCAGGACTTGATTGTCGCTCATATAGTCGACTAGCGCATCGAAGACTTGGGTCCATGCCGGTTCTCGGCCTAGACGATGTTGGATCTCTCTGTGTTTGTGAGTCCAGAAAGCTTGGAACAGATCCTTTGGCTCAGCCAGGCTGAGTACTTCCGACTCATCGCGCAATGCTGGCGCAACTTCAGCTAGTAGAGCGAGATGCAAAGGTACGGAGAACATTTGACTCTGCACGGCGGTGAGCTGTTGCGCATCGAATCCGAATCCCTCGATGGTGGTATGGACATCTGCTTTCGCCAGCGACCCTATGGTGACTAACTTCGTGTGCTCGGACGAGACGAGTCGCCTCAACCGAGGGTCGTTTGTTGAATCGAAGGTCCGACATGAAAGCACCACCCTGAGGTTCGGCATAGCAGAGGCAGTCTCGAGCATCTCCTTGACGCATTCGAAGAATATTGGGCTACGTCCAGAAGTCGAGCTCACGATGTCGAGCTGATCGATTACCAGTACACCGATCTCGCGCTTCGAGTGCGCCATAAGCGATGCGACTGGGGACGCGGGCAGACCCATTTCGGCACCGAGCTCGTTCGGAAGGACCGCAGGCGTGTGGCGATCGAGTCGGAAAACGAGGTGGGCGATGCCGTCGGTATCGAGATCTCGAACGAACTGCAGGAGTGTGTCGCTCTTCCCAGTTCCGGCGTCCCCGCTCACAACTATTACTGAATTGTCGGTTATCAACTCCCGAATCTGTCGCGCTTCAGCTCGTTCGATCAGACTTCCGCTAATCAACGTATCTTCCCGTGAGCGACGGAACCGCTTGTTTGCATCATTAATTCTGGGCGCCAGCGTTCGCCCGCTCCGCATCGGGTTCGGTTCGTATCCAGCACGACGCAGTGCGCGCCACAGGTCATTGGCGGTGAGGTACTGTCCTGCTTTGTCACGGAGGATGTCAGTCAGAGTCGGCACTGATTTCTCGATGTCGCCGGCCATAGTCAACTCGGCAAATAATCGGTTCATGGCCTTTAGTTCATCTTCACCGATCGTGTTGACTCGCACGCGGCGAAGCGCTTGGAAGGCAGTCTCTACATCAAGATCGTCCCAAGATGTGCGGAGCTTCGCGAACTTCGTCTGCCATTCTTTTGGTCCCAGCGCGACGTCTACAAACTCGGTGAGTGAATGTGCGCCTCGTGCGCGATCGCAGAGTTCACCTAGGGCATCGGTCGCGTGAGTAGACGCGAACACGCAGTGTGCTTCTGGTTCTTTGAGCTTAGTGAGGAATGCTGACAGCACGCCTGCGGCGCTGAGCAGCGGCAATGTCCACACGCCCTCGCGCGTTCGTTGGCGCTTGCATTGGTGATACTCGACCTTGTCGGGATATCGAACCCAGAACTCGACCTTGTCGTTTTCTGGGCCTGATGGTTCGAGGCAGATGGCTTCAGCGCGATCTTCGAGAACATCGAATGCGCAGCGTACGGTCCAGCGATCCTCAAAGCGGTTCCCGACCTTGTCCGCGAGCCCACCGCTCAATACCATTACGCGATCTTATTGGGTGGGGCTGAGCTTCAATGTGTCGCCAGCCATATGTGCCGTCGATTGTGTCACGCGGGCCGCGTCGGCAACATAGCTGATGCTCTCTCTTACTGTGGCCGCTGGCATCATTCCGACTCAGGGGTTTCGGTCACGGAATCAGCCGGGCCCGCCGGGCCCGGGACACCGATTCATGGCGGGTCCGAGTCCCCAGTTTCGCTGCGGCACTGCGCAGATAGCTCTTCACCGTCTCGGTCTTGAGTGAAAGTCGCTCGGCGGCTTCGGCATTGGTGCAGCCCAGTGCGATCTGGGCCAGCACGTCGAGCTCCCGCGGCGTCAGGTGGACGTCCTCGGACGGCGCGGACAGCAGGTCGGCCAGCCGGTGCAGTTCGGCGCCGGTGTCGGCATTGGCGTGAGAAGCCAGCGTGCGCAGCCCGGCGTACACCTCGCGGATGGTCTCCGGGTTGGCCGTCCCGGTCTGCTGCGCCTCCCGCAGGCGCAGTCGACGGTCCACCTCGTCGCGGATGCGCAGCTCGTCGGCCAGCCGCCGACTGGAGCCGACCATCAGATCGGCGGCCCGGCCCCCGAACGGCGCCCCGGACCGGTAGGCGCCGTACAGCATGGCCCGCGGCACACCGTCCACGATCACCGGCACCGCCAGCACCGAACGGATGCCCTCCGACAGCACCGGGGCGTCGTAGTCGTGGGTGATGGTCGAGGCATTGCGGTAATCGGCCACCGACAGCGGCCGGCCCTCGACCATGCTGGCCCCGCCGAGCCCGGAATTCGAGCGCACCACCAGACCGCGCAGCAGCCCGGTCCGGGTCCCGACGAACTCGCTGAGCAGCAGCGCGTCGCCCTGCACTTCGCCGCCGAACAGCACCGGGACCCCGCCCTCGACCGCAACCCGGCGCAACTCGGCGCGCACCGCGTCGGTATCGCGGGGCCTCAGCAGGGCTGGCACGGTGGTTCCCCTCTTTCGGGGGTAGCGGGCAGGTGAGTGTGACGTAGATCCTAGTCGCCATGAGCACCAACACCGATCGGTATCGCGCCGCCCGCGACCACCTTGTGGCCGTGATCAGCGACTATGACAAGGCGGTCGGCACCTTCGCCTGGCCCGAGATCACCGGAACCTTCAACTGGGCCATCGACTGGTTCGACGTCATCGCCGCGGGCAACGACCGTCCGGCGCTGTGGATCGTCGAGGAGGACGGCACCGAGACCACGGTGAGCTTCGCCGAGATGTCTCAGCGTTCCGACCGGGTCGCCTCCTGGCTGCAGGGTCTGGGCGTCGGCAAGGGCGACCGGGTGCTGGTCATGCTCGGCAACCAGGTCGAGCTGTGGGAGGCCATGCTCGCGGTGGCCAAACTGGGCGCGGTGGTCATGCCGACGACCGGCGCGCTGGGGCCCGCCGATCTGGCGGACCGCATCGACCGCGGCGGCGCCAGGTTCGTCATCGCCAACGCCGCCGACGCCCCGAAGTTCGACGAGGTGGCCGGCGACTACGTCCGCATCGCGGTGGGGGACCATTCCGGGTGGCGCCGCTACGCCGACGCCTACGACGTCGCCCCGCACCGCTTCGAGACCGTCACCGATGTCTCGGATCCGCTGCTGGTGTACTTCACCTCCGGCACCACCAGCCGGCCCAAACTCGTCGAGCACTCCCAGGTGTCCTACCCGGTGGGCCACATGTCCACGATGGCCTGGATCGGGGTCACTCCCGGCGATGTGCACCTGGCCATCAGCTCACCCGGCTGGGCCAAGCACGCCTGGAGTTGCTTCTTCGCGCCGTGGATCGCCGAGGCGACGATCTTCGTATACAACTACGCCCGCTTCGACGCCCAGAAACTGCTGCACCAGATCCGGCGTGCCGGCGTCAACACCTTCTGCGCGCCGCCGACGGTGTGGCGGATGCTCATCCAGTCCGACCTGGGCGCCAAACCCGAAGGGCTGCGGGAGATCCTGGGCGCCGGTGAACCGCTCAACCCCGAGGTCATCTCCGCCGTCGAACGTGCGTGGGGGCTGACCATCCGCGACGGCTTCGGCCAGACCGAGACCACCTTGCAGGTCGGCAACACCCCCGGCCAGCCCGTCAAGGCCGGCTCGATGGGCCGCCCGATGCCCGGCGTCCCGGTGGTGCTTGTCGACCCGCTCACCGGGGAACTCGCCGACGAGGGCGAGATCTGCCTGGACCTGGCCACCCGCCCGGTGAATCTGATGACCGGTTACCTCGGCGACCAGAAACGCAACGACGCGGTGATGCACGGCGGCTATTACCACACCGGAGACGTCGCCAGCCGGGACGCCGACGGGTACATCACCTACATCGGCCGCACCGACGATGTCTTCAAGTCGAGTGACTACAAGGTCTCGCCGTTCGAGCTGGAGAGCGTGCTGATCGAGCACCCCGCGGTGGTGGAGGCCGCCATCGTCCCGCAACCCCACGACACCCGGCTGGCGATCCCGAAAGCCTATGTGGCACTTGCTGACGGCTGGGCCGCCGACTCCGAGACCGCCCGCGCCATCATGGAGTACGCCCGCGATCACCTCGCCCCGTACCTGAAGGTGCGCCGTGTCGAGTTCTTCGAACTGCCCAAAACCATTTCCGGCAAGATCCGGCGCGTCGAACTGCGCACGCGAGAGGATGAAGCGCACCGGTCGGGTACTCCGATCGACACCGAGCACCGCTACGAGGATCTGGTGGACTGAGCGATGAAGAGTTATGACGCCGGGCCCACCGAGGTCCCGATCATCGAGGACACCATCGGTGCGAACTTCGAGCGCACCGCGGCCGAGCACCCAGACACCGAGGCACTCGTCGATGTCGCGCAGGGGTTGCGCTGGACCTACCGCGAACTCAACGACGAGATCGATGTGGTGGCACGAGGATTGCTGGCCCGCGGCATCGCCAAGGGTGACCGGGTGGGTATCTGGTCGCCCAACCGTGCCGAGTGGACCGTCGTGCAGTACGCGACGGCCAAGATCGGCGCCATCCTGGTCAACATCAACCCGGCCTACCGCACCCATGAACTGGGCTACGTGCTCGACCAGTCGGGCGTGCGGATGCTCATCTCGGCCACCGAATTCAAGACATCGGACTATGTCGCCATGGTCGGCGAGGTGCGCACCGAGGCGCCCACCCTGACCGAGGTGATCTTCCTGGGTACCGAGGACTGGGCGGCGCTGCGGGCCGCCGCGGTCCCGGAAAGTGAGCTGCGGGACCGGCAGGCCACGCTGGTCAACACCGACCCGATCAATATCCAGTACACCTCGGGCACAACGGGTTTCCCGAAGGGCGCGACGCTGTCGCACCGCAACATCCTCAACAACGGCTTCTTCGTCACCGAGGGCATCAACCTCAAACCGGGCGATCGGCTGTGCATCCCGGTGCCGTTCTACCATTGCTTCGGCATGGTGATGGGCAACCTGGGCTGCACCACACACGGTGTGACCATGGTGATCCCGGCACCCGGCTTCGAACCCGGCGTCACGCTGGAAACCATTGAGGCCGAACGCTGTACCGGCGTCTATGGGGTGCCGACCATGTTCATCGCCATGCAGAACCACCCGAGTTTTCCCGAGCGTGACCTGTCGAGTCTGCGGACCGGCGTCATGGCCGGCGCGGTCTGCCCGATCGAGGTGATGAAGCGCTGCATCAACGACATGCACATGGCCGAGGTGGCCATCGCCTACGGCATGACCGAGACCTCGCCGGTGTCGTGCCAGACCCTGCACGACGACGATCTGGAACGGCGCACCGCGACCATCGGCCGCGCGCACCCGCACGTCGAGGTGAAGATCGTCGACCCCGACACCGGCGCGATCGTGGAACGCGGGCAGCCCGGCGAGTTCTGCACCAAGGGCTATTCGGTGATGCTCGGCTACTGGGAAGATCCCGAGAAGACCGCCGAGGCGATCGACGAGGACGGCTGGATGCACACCGGGGACCTCGCCGTGATGCGCGAGGACGGCTACTGCACCATCGTCGGGCGCATCAAGGACATGGTGATCCGCGGCGGCGAGAACGTCTATCCCCGTGAGGTCGAGGAGTTTCTGTACAGCCATCCCGGGATCGAGGACGCCCAGGTGATCGGGGTGCCCGACGCCAAGTACGGCGAAGAGATCTGCGTCTGGATCAAGATGAAACCCGGCGCCGAACCGCTGGATGTCGAGACCGTCCGCGAGTTCGCGAAGGGCCGGCTCGCGCACTACAAGATCCCGCGGTACGTGCACCTGGTCGACGAGTTCCCGATGACCGTCACCGGCAAGATCCGCAAGGTGCAGATGCGTGAGGAGAGCGTGCAGATCCTCGGTCTGTGAACCGTCGTTCCCGCTGCGCGCAGGCCGCACTGCTGGAAGAGTTGATACATGGCACTGTGCGGGCGGCGGCTCTGTGCGGTGCTCGCTGTGCTCTCGGCCGTGCTGCACCTGACGATGCTCGGCCACGCGAGCAGCGCCGCGCTGGCCGTGCTGATCGCGGCCATGGCATCGGTCTGCCTGTTCTGCGGGTATGAACTGTGGCGTGCCGGCTCACTTCGGATCTGGTGTGTGGTCGGGGTGATGAGCCTGGCCATGGTCGCCGCGCACCTGTCGCTACCCGGTCACCGGCACGGCGGACAACCGGCCGTCGCCGGTCCGCCGGCCGAGTCGATGAGCACGCTGATGGGACTGGCCACCACGGTCTCACTGGCCGAGGCCGTCATCGCCGCCACGGTGTTGTGGGTGCTGACCCGACGCCGTGCGGCCGGACTGGTCTGAGGCATCGGCCAGAATGGACGCATGAGCTACCCGCCGCAGGTGCCCCCGCAGGCCGCCCCGGTCTGTTACCGCCATCCCGGTCGCCAGACCTACGTGCAGTGCACCCGCTGCGGGCGCTACATCTGCGGGGACTGCATGATTTCGGCCGCGGTGGGCCACCAGTGCCCCGAGTGTGTGGCGGCGGGCGCCGCCACCGTCCGGCCGACGCAGGGCCGCTTCGGTGGCAAGGCGGCCACCGACAAGCCGCTGGTGACCTACACGCTGATCGCGATCAACGTGGTGATGTTCGTGCTGCAGATGGCCTCGGGCTGGGTCTACAACGAATTCGTTCTGTGGCCGCGGGCCATAGCCGGAGGGGACCAGTACTACCGTCTGGTGACGTCGGCGTTCCTACATGGCGGCATCGTGCACATCCTGTTCAACATGTATGCGCTCTACGTCATCGGTCCCTCGCTGGAACGGCTGTTGGGGCGGGTGCGGTTCGGTGCGCTGTACGGGCTCAGCGCGCTCGGCGGGTCGGTGCTGGTCTACCTGCTAACCCCAATCGACACACCCACGCTCGGAGCTTCAGGGGCGGTGTTCGGATTGTTCGGTGCGATTTTCGTGGTGTCGCGCCGGCTCAACCTCGATGTGCGCTGGATGATCGGCCTGATCGCGCTCAACGTTGCGTTCACCTTCGTAGGTCCGTTGTTGGGTACGGGCGCAATCAGCTGGCAGGGCCACCTCGGCGGTCTGATCACAGGAGCTTTGGTCGCCTCCGGCTTCGTCTATGCGCCACGCGCCCATCGAAATTTGGTTCAGTGGGCCACCGCGGGCACCGTGCTCGTGATCTTTCTGGCGCTCATCTGGATGCGCACGGCCGCTCTGTTGGGATAGTTCGGCGGGTACCTGAACTTCGGCTGAAAGCTGTGCTGAGATTGGGCGGTGTCAGCCGCAGTTTCTGAACCCGAACCCGAACCGGCGGTCAGCGCCCGCGCCATCACCATGCGCGGGCCGTGGGGCCCGGTGTACGGCCCCATCGATCTGGACGTCGACGCCGGCGGGGTGACCGCGCTGATCCATCCGGCCGGCACCGGGCGCACCGCACTGCTGCTGACCCTTGCGGGGCGGATGCGACCGATATCGGGCACGGTGACGGTGTTCGGCCGTTCCGACGCCCGCAAGATCTTCGCGGTGTCGGCGCTGGCCAATATCGACCAGCTCGACAAGATCGCCGAGTCCGTCACCGTCCGCGACCTCATCACCGAGCAGATGCGTTGGGATGCACCGTGGTACCGGTTCATCGGGCCGGCCTCCCAGACCGATCTCGCCGATATCTGCGGTAGCACCTTCGGCGATGTCGCGCTGCCGGAGCTGGGTGCGTACTTCGACCAGCTCGGCGAACTCGCGCAGGTGTTGTTGCGGATTGCGCTGGCCAACACCGGGACACCGCCGCTGCTGGTGGTCGGCGACCTGGACGGCATCACCGATGACGGCAACCGCGCCGTCGTGCTGGAGCGGCTCAACGCCTTGGGGGAGAACCAGACGGTGATCACCACATCCGCCAACCCCGTTCCCGGAGCTCGCGCCGACATCAGAGTGGAGAACTAGCCATGCTTGCCGGAATGTCGCTGGGTACCGACCTGAAACGATTCTCCCGTGGCGCGATGCCGCGCATCGCACTGGTCACGGTTGTGCTGATGCCGCTGCTGTACGGCGCCATGTATCTGTGGGCGTTCTGGAATCCGTTCGACGCGGTGAACAAGGTGCCGGTGGCGCTGGTCAACGAGGACACCGGCACCGTCGTCGACGGCAAGAAACTGGACGCCGGTGCACAGGTGGCCGACGCTCTGGTGCAGTCGGGTCAGCTGCAACTGCATCAGGTCTCGGCCACCGAGGCCGCCGACGGGGTGAGCAGCGGCAAGTACTACTTCTCGGTGACGCTGCCGCAGGACTTCAGCGCCGATGTCGCCTCGCCGTCCGGCGACTCGCCGCAGCAGGCGCGCATCGACTTCAAATTCAACGACGCCAACAACTACCTGGGGTCGATCATCGGGCAGAACGCCGCCCGAGAGGTGATCAACCAGGTCAACGCGAGCATCGGGCAACGCACCCTGGAGACGGTGCTGACCGGGCTGACCGACGCCGGTGACGGACTGGTGAAGGCCGCCGACGGCGCGCAGCAACTGGCGTCCGGCAATGCCGAGGCCAACGACGGCGCGCAGCGGCTGGCTTCGGGTGCAGACCAGTTGACCGCCGGACTCGTTGTGGCGCGCGACGGCTCGGCTCAGCTGATGGCCGGTACCCGGCAACTGGCCACCCGGGTGGACTCGGCCACCGGGCCGTTGTTGGAGATGCTGGACCGGGTGGGCGGTCTGCAACTCGATCCCGACGAGGTCGGTCTGCTGGCGCAGCGTCTCAGCGGCGCAGTGCGATCCACCACCGACCGGATCGCCGCGCTGAACATCGATCAGGTGCAGGCCGCGGCCATCGTCGATCAGGCACTCGGCTTGCTGCAGACCAACCCGGACCCGACGGTGCGCCATGCCGGCGATGTACTGGCCGGGGCGCAGCGGCTGCTGCGGACCAACGGTATCGACCCGGCCACCGACGACGGACTGATCCGGCTGCGCGACAGCGCGTCCCGGCTGGAAGGGGAACTCGGGGACCCGAACAGCAAGCTGCGGGTGTTCATCACCCGGGCGCTCAACGGTGGCCTGCGCAGCGATGTCGCCGCCCTGAAGGACGGGGTGGACCGGCTCGACACCGGTGCGCATCAGCTCAACAGCGGCCTGGTGCAACTGGCCAACGGTGGCGGTCAGTTATCCGATGGGGCAACGCAACTGGCCGATGGCACGCAGAAACTGGCCGACGGCAGTGCCGAGTTGGCCAGCAAGCTCAAGGAGGGCTCGGCGCAGGTACCGAACTGGACGCCGCAGCAGCGCACCGACGTCGCCCGAACCTTGGCCGCGCCCGTCAGCCTGGAGTTGCAGACCGACAACCCGGCCGCCACCTTCGGCACCGGGTTCGCCCCGTTCTTCCTGCCGCTGGCATTGTTCATCGGGGCGCTCATCATCTGGATGTTGTTGAAGCCCATGCAGTCCCGACCGATCGTGCACGGCCTCGGTGCCCTGCGGGTGGTGCTGGCATCCTACTGGCCCGCGCTGTTGATCGTCGTCTGCCAGGTCTCGGTGATGTATGTGGTGGTGCACTTCGGGGTCGGCCTGCAGGCCAGGTACCCGCTGGCGACGGTGGCGTTCCTGCTGCTGATCGGTGCCACGTTCCTGGCCATCATCCAGGCGTTCAACGCGTTGTTCGGGGTGTCGGTGGGACGGGTCGTGACGCTGGCGTTCCTGATGCTGCAACTGGTATCGGCGGGCGGCATCTATCCGGTGGAGACCACGGCCAAACCCTTCCAGATACTGCATCCGTTCGACCCGATGACCTACGCCGTCAACGGTTTACGGCAGACCATCGCAGGCGGGTTCGACTCCCGGATGGTGGTGGCGATCGCGGTACTCGGTGGGCTGCTCATCGCGGCGCTGGCCGCCAGTTCGTGGGCGGCGCGCCGCGACCGGCAGTACACGATGGAGAGGTTGAACCCGCCGATCGAGGTCTAGCGGCGCAGCGCCAGCGCACCCGGGCCGGTGAACACCAGCAGCGCGAAGATGAAGCTGTACAGCGCCGCGGTCTCTCCACCGTTGTCGATGGGCCAGAAGCCGTCCGGGAAGTGTTTCCAGAAATAGGCGACCGCCATCACGCCCGAGGAGATGAACGCCGCCACGCGGGTCAGCACACCGGCCGCGATGAGCAGCCCGAACACCACTTCCAGCACCGCCGCCCACCAGCCCGGCCAGGCGCCGAACGCCACCGTCGAACCGCTGGGAACGCCGAACAGTTTGACGGTGCCGTGCATGGCGTACATCAGGCCCACCAGGATGCGGAAGACGCCCAGCGCGGTGGGCACTCTGGAGGTCAGCGGGTCCTTGAAGTGTGCGACGTTGGCAATGGTGGATGTGGCCATGCGTCAGATGTTGGCACGCGTGTACCGGAAAGTGGTGGCTACATCCAGCGCTCAGAGATATTGCGCTTCAGTCAATTAGCGGCGGGACACCGCGAGCGACCCGGGGCCGACGAAGACCAGCAGCAGGAAGATGAAGCAGTACAGCACCGCGCTCTCACCACCGTTGTCGATGGGCCAGAAGCCATCCGGGAAATGCCGCCAGAAGTAGGCGACCGCCATCATGCCGGAAGCGATGAACGCTGCCACCCTGGTCGCCAGGCCCACCGTGATGAGCAGGCCGAGGACGATCTCGAGCACGCCGGCCCACCAGGCCGGCCAGGCGCCGAACGTCACCGGGGAGCCGCTGGGGAACGCGAACAGTTTCGCTGTCCCGTGCATCGCGAACATCAGCCCGACGAGGATGCGGAAGATGCCGAGCGCGACACCGGAGTTCGACGACAGGCGGGTGTCGACCGTCGATGTCGAGCGGGCGGTGGAGGTGGACATGATGTTCGACCCTTTCGTGGGATGTCGGATAGGGCCAAGTCTTCTGGCCGGACGGGCACCGGACGCGACTCTCATAGACGATTCAAATGTCGGAGTGGGTGACCGCGCGACAGGCAGCGGCGACAATGGTCCGGTGACGTCCGCACCGACCGATGGCCAGGGGCCGCGCCGCGCCATCCTCGGGCAGCTGCCCCGGATGTACCGCGCCGACGGCTCACCGATCAGGGTGTTGCTCGTCGATGACGAACGCGCGCTGACCAATCTGATCAGGATGGCCCTGCAGTACGAGGGCTGGGAGATCGACGTCGCCCACGACGCCGCCGAAGCGGTGGCCAAGTACCGCGCCGCCACCCCTGATCTGCTGGTTCTGGACATCATGCTGCCCGATACCGACGGCCTCGGCGTGCTCGCCCAGATCCGCGAATCCGACACCTACACCCCGACGCTGTTCCTCACCGCCCGCGACTCGGTGGCCGACCGGGTCAACGGGCTGACCGCCGGCGGCGACGATTACATGACCAAACCGTTCTCGCTCGAAGAACTGGTCGCACGGCTACGCGGATTGCTGCGGCGCACCGCCTATCTGACACCGGCCGAGGACGAATCGCTGACCGTCGGTGACCTTTCCCTCGATGTGGCCAGCCGTGCGGTGACCCGCGGTGGCGAGCCGGTGGCCCTGACCTCCACCGAGTTCGACCTGCTGCGGTTCATGATGCGCAATCCGCGACGGGCATTGGGCCGCAACGAGATACTGCAACACGTGTGGGACTACGACTTCGGGGGGAAGACCAGCATCGTCGATCTGTACGTGTCCTACCTGCGCAAGAAGCTCGATACCGACCGCGAACCGATGATCCACACCGTGCGCGGTGTGGGCTACCTGCTGCGCGCCGCGCCGTGATGCGCAGCTGGCGCAGCTGGACCCTGCTCAAGCAGCTGGTGGTCGGCGTCTCGGTCGTGGTGATGCTCGCGATGGCGACCATTGGGGCGGCATCGGTGGTGACGCTGCGGTCCTCGGTGCTGGGCATCATCGACGCCCAACTGGCCGGCGCGGCGCAGGGCTGTGTCAGTTCGGTGATCAAGTACCGCAGCACCCCGGGCCCCAACGGTCAGCTGCCCGCACCGGGTGCCATGAAGCCCCTGATCAATTTGATCGGGCAGGCGCCGGGCAACGTCGTCGTCCTGATCCAGGGTGGGCAGGCCGTCGATTCGGCACACTTCGGCGACGGCGATGCCGAGCAGGCGCCGCCGGATGCGGTGCGCACGATCGCCGAGATGTCGTGGGTCGACCCGCAGCCCCGCAGCGTCGAGCTACCCGGTCTGGGCTGGTACCGCATGGTCGGTCGACCCGGTGACGGGAACGAGGTCCTGGTCACCGGGGTGTCACGGACCCCGGCCTGGGACGCGATGATCCGCGAGACGGCGGTGGTCTCGGCGATGACACTGCTGGCGCTGGTGGTCACCGCGCTGAGCACGCTGGCCGTCGTGCGGTTCGCGCTGCGCCCGCTGAACCGGGTGTCGGCGACCGCCGCGGAGGTGGCGGCGCTGCCGCTGGACCGCGACAACCACGCCATCACCCCGCGGGTACCCGCCGGTGACACCGATCCGCGCACCGAGGTCGGCCTGGTCGGCGCCACCCTGAACTCCCTGCTCGATCACGTCGAACACGCACTGTCCGATGTCGCCGCGTCCGACCGACGGATGCGGCAGTTCATCACCGACGCCAGCCACGAGCTGCGCACCCCGCTGGCGGCCATCCACGGGTACGCGGAGCTGACCAGGCAGGACAGCGCAGCGCTGCCGACGATGACCGAGTACGCGCTGGCCCGGATCGAGGGGGAGGCGAGCCGGATGACCACACTGGTCGCCGACCTGCTGTTGCTGGCCCGCCTCGACGAAGGTCAGGACCTGGAACGGACGGAGGTCGACCTCTCCGAACTCGTGGTCGACGCCGTCAACGACGCCGCGGTGTCCGCACCGTCGCACCGCTGGCTGGTCGACGTGCCCGACCATCCGGTGTGGGTGCTCGGCGACCGGGCCCGGCTGCATCAGACGGTTGCGAACCTGCTGTCCAACGCCCGGGTGCACACCCCGGAGGGCACCACCGTGCGGACCGCGATCGTCACCGGTCCGGCGCATGTGCAGCTCAGCGTTGCCGATGACGGACCCGGTATCGAGGCCGAGCTGCTGCCGCACCTGTTCGAACGGTTCGTGCGCGCCGACAAGTCGCGGTCCCGGGAGGCGGGCAGTTTCGGTCTCGGCCTGTCCATCGTGTCGTCCATCGTGGAGGCGCACGGCGGCACCATCGATGCTCAGTCAGGTTCGGGCCGAACAACTTTCAGCATCCGCATCCCCACCGTCGAGGCGCCCGCCTACAGCCCGATGCGCCGGTAACGGTGTAGCCGGGTGCCGACCCGCTCGATGTCGGACATGGCGCGCAGCCGGTAGAGCTCGTCGGCGATGGACGCCGACAGCCGTGCGGTGAAGGCCATCGGTTCGTCGGCGGCGTCGTCGAGTTCGGGGACGATGGCGTCGACGATCCCGTTGCGCAGCAGATCCGCTGACCGGATCCCTTGGGCGGCAGACAATTCCGGCGCATGATCGGTATCACGGAACACGATCGCGCTGGCCCCTTCCGGCGGCAGCGGCGCCAGCCAGCCGTGCTGGGCGGCCAGCACCCGGTCGGCGGGCACCATCGCCAGCGCCGGGCCGCCGCTGCCCTGACCGAGCAGCACCGACACCGTCGGGACCTCGAGTGTCACCAATTCGGCCAGGCAGCGCGCGATCTCACCGGCCAGGCCGTCCTGCTCGGCGTCCACGGACAGCGCCGGGCCGGCGGTGTCGATGAACGACACCAGCGGCAACCGCAGACCGCCGGCCAGCGCCATCCCGCGGCGTGCCTCGCGCAACGCCTCGGGGCCCAGCATGCCGAGCCGGCGCTGACCCAGCACCACCGCGGGCTGGCCGCCGAACCGGGCAAGCGCCAGCAGCGTCTGACCGGAACTGGTGTTGGTCGCGGAGAGCACCACCGGGTCCGTCGTGCCGTGCCGCAGCACGTACTCGGCGCCGGGACGGTCGGGCCGCCGGGAGGCCAGCACCGAATCCCAGGCCGGGATGTCGGCGATCTCGGTGAGTTCAGGTGCCGGCGGCGGCGGGCCGGGCGGATCGAGGATCACCGCCAGTGTGCGGTTGAGCACCGAGCGCAGCGCCTCCAGCGGCACCACCCCGTCGATGACGCCGTGCCGGTACAGGTTCTCCGCGGTCTGCACCCCGGGCGGGAACTTCTCGCCGTAGAGGTGCTCGTACACCCGGGGGCCGAGGAAGCCGATCAGCGCACCGGGCTCGGCGGCGGTGACGTGCCCGAGCGAACCCCAGGACGCGAACACCCCGCCGGTGGTGGGGTGGCGCAGATACACGATGTAGGGCAGATGTTCGCGCTTGTGCAGTTCGACGGCGGCCGCAATCTTCACCATCTGCAGGAAGGCGACGGTGCCCTCCTGCATGCGGGTGCCCCCGGATGCGGGGGAGGCCAGCAACGGCAACCGCTCGGCGGTGGCCCGGGTGATCGCGGCGGTGATCCGCTCGGCGGCGGCCACCCCGATCGAGCCGGCCAGGAAGTCGAACTCGCAGGCCAGCACGGCCACCCGCCGCCCATGGACGGTGCCCTCGCCGGTCAGTACCGATTCGTCCAGACCCGATTTCTCGGCGGCCGCGGCCAGTTCCGCGCGGTAGGAATCGGACTGGGCAACCTGCAGGGGTGCGCTGTCCCAACTGCGGAAGGACCCCTCGTCCAGGACGGCATCACGTAGTGCCAGCGCGCTGCTCACACGAGAAGGCTAATAGGCTGGGGTCCATGATTGGAGTGACCCGCGACGGCAACGTCGTCACCCTGGAAATGCAGCGCCCTGAGCGCCGCAACGCGCTCAACGCCGCACTCGTCGACGGCCTGCGCGAAGAGATCGAGAAAGCCGCCGTCTCCGATGCCCGCGCCATCGTGCTGACCGGGCAGGGTTCGGTGTTCAGCGCCGGCGCCGATCTGTCCGACGCCGAGGGCGTGGCGCAGGAACTGCCGGACAAGATCACCGCGTTGAACCTGGCCATCGATGCCAGCCCGGTGCCCGTCGTCGCGGCGCTGAACGGCCCGGCGATCGGGGCCGGGGTCATCCTGTCGATGATCTGCGACTTGCGGGTCGCCGCCGCGGGCACCTACTTCCAGTTCCCGATCGCCAAGTACGGTTTGGCGCTCGACAACTGGTCGATCCGCCGGCTGGTGTCCCTGGTCGGGCACGGCCGGGCCCGCGCCATGCTGATCGCTGCCGAGCGCCTCGACCTCGACACCGCGGCGCAGACCGGAATGGTCAACCGGGTCGGCGACCTCGCCGCAGCGCAGGCATGGGCCGCCGAGATCGCCGGTTTCGCACCGCTCTCGGTCGCGCACTCCAAGCGGGTTCTCAACGATGACGGCGCCTACGAGGAACCGTGGCCGGCCCACAAGGAGGGCTTCGAGAAGGCCTGGGCCAGCCCGGACGTGATCGAAGCCCAGGTCGCCCGGATCGAGAAGCGCGCACCGAACTTCTTCGGCGCCTGATGTTCGCGCAGGCGGCCCGGTTGCTGGGCGGTACCGCGGCAGTGGTCGCCGGCGGCTGGGTGCTGCGGGCGGTGCAGGGCGCGCCGTCCGCGCTCGGCGCCGTCGACATCGGCCCGGAGGCCAAGAAGTCGCCGAACTATGACGGCGGCGTCTTCGTCAACCGGGAACCGGCCTCGCCGGCGCAGCTCACCCGAGCCGATCAGTTCGCGCTGGTGCGCGACATCCTGACCGGCGGTCAGCAGCAGCGCCCGCCCCGGGAGATCCCGCTGGTCCGCCCGGCCCTCGACACCGCGCCCGCGGATCTGGCCGTCACCTGGTACGGCCACTCTTCGGCGCTCATCGAGGTCGACGGCTACCGGGTGCTGGCCGACCCGGTGTGGAGCCAGCGGTGCTCGCCGTCCCGGGTCATCGGGCCGCAGCGCCTGCACCCGGTGCCCGCCGAACTCGACGAGCTGCCCGCCATCGATGCGGTGATCATCAGCCACGACCATTACGACCATCTCGACATCGACACCATCAAGGCGCTGGCCCGCACGCAGCGCGCCAAGTTCTACGTGCCCCTCGGCATCGGTGCGCACCTGCGTACCTGGGGTCTGCCGGCGGAGCGGATCGTCGAACTGGACTGGGATGAGGGCGCCGAACTCGGATCGATCCGCCTGGTGTGCACCCCGGCCCGGCATTTCTCCGGCCGCTTCCTGACCCGCAATGTGACGCTGTGGTCGTCCTGGGCGGTGATCGGCCCGCAACACCGCGTGTTCTTCGGTGGTGACACCGGGTACACCGCCGGGTTCGCCGGGATCGGGGACGCCTACGGGCCGTTCGACCTGACCCTCATGCCGATCGGCGCGTACCACCCGGGCTGGCCGGACATCCACATGAACCCGGAGGAGGCGGTGCGCGCGCACCGCGACGTCACCGACACCGGGCTGCTGGTGCCGATCCACTGGGCGACGTTCCGGCTGGCCCCGCACCCGTGGTCGGAGCCGGTGGAGCGGATGCTGAAGGCCGCCGCCGCCGAAGGGGTACCGGTGGCGACGCCGAAACCGGGTGAGCTGGTCAGTGCATCCACGATCAACCCATGGTGGCGGGACTGACCCGATAGCGTTGACGCCGTGAGACTGATCTTGAGCGTCGCCGCGGCGGTTGTGCTGTTGGCTGGTTGCGGGGCTTCGAACACAGCGCAACCGGCTGACCCGCCCCCGCCTCCTGCTGCGGCGCCGGCCGATCCGGTACCGCCGCCGCTGGTGCCGTCAGGGCCGCTGCCGGAGAACGCGGTGGACAATGCCGTCGCGCAGCTCGACGGTATCGCTGCGGACCTGATGTCGAAGTCCGGCGTCCCCGGGATGGCGGTCGCCGTCGTGCACGGCGGAAAGACCGTGTACGCCAAAGGCTTCGGCGTCAAGAATGTCAAGACCGGTGAACCGGTGGACCCCGACACGGTGTTCCAGCTGGCGTCGGTGTCGAAGTCGCTGGCCTCGACGGTGGTCGCCCAGCAGGTCGGTGCGGACGCCATCGAATGGGACACCCCGGTGGTGTCCAAACTGCCGTGGTTCGCGCTGTCGGACCCCGCCGTCACCCCGATGGTCAGCGTCGGTGATCTGATGTCGCACCGCTCCGGTTTACCCGACCACGCCGGGGACATCCTGGAGGACATCGGCTACGACCGGCGCGCCGTGCTGGAGAAGCTTCGCCAGCTGCCGCTCGATCCGTTCCGAATCTCCTATGCGTACACCAACTTCGGCTTCACCGCCGGTGCCGAGGCGGTCGCCGTCGGCGCGGGTAAGCCCTGGGAGGCGCTCGCCGATGACGTGCTGTTCGGTCCGCTCGGGATGGCCGCCACCAGCTACCGGTTCGCCGATTACGAACGCCGGCCGAACCGCGCCGTCGGGCACATCCGGACGGCGCAGGGTTTCGACCCGGCCTACGTGCGCAACGCGGACGCCGAAGGCCCGGCGGGCGGGGCGAGTTCGTCGGTCAACGATATGACCCGGTGGCTTTCCATGGTGCTGGCCAACGGAAACCACGACGGCAAGCAGATCGTCGAGGCCGACGCTCTGCTGCCCGCGCTGACCCCGCAGGTCGTGTCCAGTCGGGGGACCGAACCGGCGATGCGGTCCGGCTTCTACGGGTTCGGCTTCAACGTCGGCTCCACATCGGGGGCGCGCACCGAGATCAGCCACTCCGGCGCCTTCGAATTGGGGGCCGGGACCAACATCCTGCTGCTGCCGTCGGCCGATGTCGCGATCGTCGCACTGACCAACGCCACGCCGTCGGGGGTGCCCGAGGCGCTGACCGCATCCTTCGCCGATCTGGTGCAGTTCGGCCAGGTCCGGGAACCGTGGTACGAGCTGTACAGCTCCCGGCTGCTGCCGATGAGTGACCCGGTCGGTTCGCTGGTCGGGCAGCAGCCCCCGGCCAAACCGGTACCGGCAGCGGCATTGTCGACCTACACTGGCACCTACGACAACGAATTCTGGGGACCCGCGCGGATCACCGAACGCGACGGCCGGCTGCGCCTGGTGCTCGGGCCCAAGCTGGACGTGGAGCTGACGCACTGGGACGGCGACGTCTTCACCTTCGAGTTCGTCACCGAGAACGCGCCCCCGGGAACGATTTCCAAGGCCACCTTCGACGGCGTGAAGTTGACGCTGGAGTACTTCGACGACAACCACAACGGGGTGTTCTTCAAGTGACGACGACGATCACCGGGCTGTCCGATGCCGAGGTCGCCCAGCGGGTGGCCGACGGCCAGACCAATGACGTGCCGACCCGGGCAGCGCGCAGCGTCTCGGAGATCGTGCGCGCCAACGTGTTCACCCGCATCAACGCGATCCTCGGTGTGCTGTTCGCCATCGTGGTGGCCACCGGCTCACTGATCAACGGGCTGTTCGGCCTTCTGATCGTCGCCAACAGCGCGATCGGCATCATCCAGGAACTACGCGCCAAGCAGACCCTGGACAAGCTGGCCATCGTCGGGCAGGCCAAACCCGTGGTGCGCAGGCAGTCCGGGACGCGAGCGCTCGCACCCAGTGAGGTGGTGCTCGGCGATGTCATCGAAGTGGGCCCCGGCGACCAGATCACCGTCGACGGGGAAGTGCTGGAGGAGAACAACCTTGAGGTCGACGAGTCGCTGCTGACCGGCGAGGCCGACGCGATGGCCAAGGATCCCGGTGACACGGTGATGTCGGGCAGCTTCGTCGTCGCCGGCTCAGGTGCCTACCGGGCCACCAAGGTCGGGCGGGAGGCCTACGCCGCCCAGCTCGCCGAGGAGGCCAGCAAGTTCACCCTGGTGAAATCCGAACTGCGCAGCGGCATCAACAAGATCCTGCAGTTCATCACCTACCTGCTGTGGCCGGCCGGCGCCCTGATCATCTACACCCAGCTGTTCACCACCGACGCCGGCTGGCGGGAGTCTGTGCTGCGGATGGTCGGTGCGCTGGTGCCGATGGTGCCCGAGGGCCTGGTGCTGATGACGTCCATCGCGTTCGCCGTCGGCGTGGTGCGACTCGGGCAGCGCCAGTGCCTGGTGCAGGAACTGCCCGCCATCGAGGGCCTGGCCCGTGTCGATGTGGTGTGCGCGGACAAGACCGGCACGCTGACCGAGAACGGTATGCGGCTGTCCGAACTCAAGGCGCTGCATGACATCGACTGCTCCACGGTGCTGGCCCAGCTGGCCGCCGACGACGCCCGGCCCAACGCCAGCATGGCGGCCATCGCCGAGGCCTATGACACCGCACCGGGCTGGACGGCCACCGCGTCGGCGCCGTTCAAGTCGGCCACCAAGTGGAGCGGCGCGTCCTACGGCGAGCACGGCAACTGGGTGATCGGCGCCCCCGATGTGCTGCTCGACCCGGCCTCGCCGGAGGCCGAGGAGGCCGAGCGGATCGGCGCGCAGGGCCTGCGGGTGCTGCTGCTGGGATCGTGCGAGCACTCGGTCGATGCACCGGACGCACCCGGCACCGTCACCCCGGCCGCGCTCGTCGTGCTGGAACAGCGGGTACGCCCGGATGCCCGCGACACGCTGGATTATTTTGCCTCCCAGCAGGTCACGGTCAAGGTGATCTCCGGGGACAACGCCAAATCGGTGGGTGCGGTGGCCGGGACGCTCGGCCTGCACGGTGAGACGCTCGATGCCCGCCAACTCCCCGAGACTGCTGACGAGCTCGCCAGTGCCGTCGACCAGTACACCACCTTCGGCCGGGTGCGCCCGGACCAGAAACGGGCCATGGTGCACGCCCTGCAGTCCCGTGGGCATACGGTGGCGATGACCGGTGACGGCGTCAACGATGTGCTGGCCCTCAAGGACGCCGATATCGGCGTGGCGATGGGATCGGGCAGCTCCGCATCCCGCGCGGTGGCCCAGATCGTGTTGCTGGACAACAAGTTCGCGACGCTGCCGCATGTGGTGGGCGAGGGCCGCCGGGTGATCGGCAATATCGAGCGGGTCTCCAACCTGTTCCTCACCAAGACGGTGTACTCGGTGCTGCTGGCCGCGCTGGTCGGCATCGGCGGGTTGTCGGCCAAGCTGTTCGGGTCCGATCCGCTGCTGTATCCGTTCCAGCCGATCCACGTCACCATCGCGGCCTGGTTCACCATCGGCATCCCGGCGTTCATCCTGTCGCTGGCGCCGAACTCCGAACGGGCCCGCCCCGGTTTCGTGCGACGGGTGATGACCTCCGCGCTGCCCGCAGGCGTCGTCGTCGGGCTGAGCACGTTCATCTCCTACCTGCTGGCCTATCAGGGCCGCGGCGCCACCGATGTCGAGCAGACGCAGGCCTCCACCACGGCGCTGATCACCCTGCTGGTGGCCTCGGTGTGGGTGCTGGCGGTGGTGGCCCGCCCCTACGAGTGGTGGCGGATCGCGCTGGTCGCGGTGTCCGCGCTGGCCTATGTGGTGATCTTCTCCATTCCGCTGGCCCAGGAGACGTTCCTGCTCGACCCGTCCAATCTCGGGCTGACCTCGATGGGGCTGGTCATCGGTGCGGTGGCGGCGGTGATCATCGAGGTGGCCTGGTGGGTGGAGGGCCGATTGTCCGGTGAACCCCGCCGGCTCTGGCGCTAGGGTTGGGTCATGAGTTTCTTGAACAAGATCAAAGGTCTGGTGGCGAAGAACGCCGACAAGGTCGACACCGTGATCGACAAGGCCGGTGACCTGGTCGACAAGAAGACACAGGGCAAATACGCCCAGCACGTGGACAAGGTGCAGGACGCCGCCAAGAAGGCCGCCCGCGACCAGGCCGGTGGCCCGCAGGTGCCTCCGACCCAGCAGTCGGGCCAGGTACCGCCGGCCAACGAGCCGCCGACGGCCCCGCCGGCCTCCTAAGGGTGGCGAAGCTTTCCGTCTCCGTCGACGTCCCGTTGTCGCCGGAGCAGGCGTGGGAAGCGGCCTCGGACCTGTCCCGGTTCAAGGAGTGGCTGAGCATCCACAAGATGTGGCGCTCGGCGCTGCCCGAGACGCTGGACAAGGGCACCGAGATCGAGTCGATCGTCGAGGTCAAGGGCATGCTCAACCGCGTGCACTGGACCATCGTCAACTACAAGCCGCCGGAGTCGATGACGCTCAACGGAAACGGCGTCGGCGGGGTCAAGATCAAGCTGATCGCCCGGGTCAAGCCCGTCGCCGACGGTGCCTCCGTGCAGCTGGACATCCACCTGGGCGGGCCCGCGTTGTTCGGCCCGATCGGGATGGTGGTCGCCGGGGCGCTCAAGAGTGACATCCGGCAGTCGCTGGACCAGTTCAAGAAGGTCTTCTCCTAGGCTGCGGTGAATTCCGTTACGGCACTGCGGTACTAACCGGCGCTCAGCGCGAAGTCGGCGAAGTCGAAACCCGGCACCACCACACAACTGACCAGCGCCGGCTCGTCGTCACGGGGGCGGGCCCGCTGCCAGTGCCCGGGCGGCACCACCGACTGCGGCTGCTCGCCGGCGGCGATATCGGGTCCCAGCACCACGGTGTGCGCCGAGTCCTGTTCGCGGCCGACCTCCAGAAGCAGCGGGCTGCCCCGGTGGTGCAGCCACAGCTCGGCGCTGCGCACGGTGTGCCAGGCCGATTGCTGGCCGGGCATCAGCAGGAACAGGATGGCCGTTCCGGCGCGCCGCGGTCCGGTGTAATCCGACGGGAGCGCCGACTGCGGGAACGTCAGCTCACTGCGCCAGGTTTCGCGGTACCAGCCCCCTTCGGGGTGCGGGGACAGGTCGAGCTGGCGGGCCCATTCGGGTAGTTCCGTCATGGGGACCCAGGGTACGCAGCGCGACCCGATAACCTGAGGCGCATGGCTCGATTGCGTCCCGGCTGGCTGGTTGCGTTGTGCGCGCTGGTCCTGGCGGTGAGTGCCTGGTTGCCGTGGCTGACCACCTCCGCCGACGGCGGCGGTCGGGCCAACGCGATCGGCGGCAAGGTCGGCGCCATCGGGGTGCCGCCGCCGGGCTTCGGGGTCGGCCAGCTGATTGTGCTGCTGGCGGCGACGCTGATCGTGGCCGCCGCGATGGCCGCCCGGCAGCTGTCGGCGCGGCTGGCATCGTCTGCGGCACTGGCGGTTTCGATGATCGTGGCCGCACTGATCGGCTGGTACTTCCGGCTGTACGTGCAGGCGCCGGTGGCCGCCGGGTACGGCATGTACCTGGCCGCGGCGATGACGATACTGGCCATCGTGCTGTCCGTGCTGGCGATGGTGGTCGCCTGGGCGCAGACCGGGGCGCAGCGATGAGCTTCGTGGAGCCGGTGGTGCTGACCGGGCAGCGCTGGGTCACGCTGGAACCACTGCAGGCCGGGCACGCCGCCGAGATCGCGGCGGCCGCCGCGGACACCGGGGACCTGTGGTTCACCAAGGTGCCGACACCGGACACCGCCGCCGAATGGGTGCAGACCAGGCTGGCCGACCCGAGCGTCTTCACCTTCGTGGTGCGCACCCTGGACGGCACCGTGATCGGGTCGACGAGCTACCTGAACATCGACGGACCCAACCGGCGTCTCGAGATCGGCGCCACCTGGTATGCCGCCACGGCCCGGCGGACCGGGGTGAACACCGAAGCCAAACTGCTGTTGCTGACGCACGCTTTCGAGGTGCTCGGCTGTGTGGCCGTCGAGTTCCGCACCCACTTCTTCAACTCGACCAGCCGGGCCGCGATCGAGCGCCTGGGCGCCAAGCTCGACGGCATCCTGCGCAGCCACCAGTTGCTGGCCGACGGGTCGCGCCGCGACACCGTGGTCTATTCGATCCTGGACATCGAATGGCCGGCGGTGCGCAACAATCTGCGGTCCCGCTCAGACCGCCACGACCCCGGACCCGTGTAGCGGCTCSCCGCACTGATCACACGCCAGCTGCGCGGTGAACTCACTGCCGCAGGCAGTGTGGGTGACGTGCACCGCCGGCCCTTCGTCGGTGACGTACCAGTGCTGGGCCCAGTCCAGTGCGGTGAGGATGATGGGCAGCACCGCGCGCCCCTTCTCGGTGAGCCGGTAGCCGCCGTCGAGCACCCCGTTGGTGACCAGGATCTGCAGCCGGTCGGTCAGCGATCCGGGCGGCGCCCCGAGTTGGCCGGCGAAATCGGTGAACCGGGTCGTACCGACGAAGGCGGCCACCATGATCGCGAACGCCCAGCGGTTGCCCAGGATGCTCATGGTCTGCGGGAACAGGTCGGCCTGGGTGGCCCGGTCGTTGTGCGAACGGCGCCGGGTGGATCCCACCGGCATCGAGCGCGGCCAGGAGCCGCTCGGACCCCATTGCGCGACAAGGTGTTTCTCGTCGGTCTCCAGGCCGCAGGCGCGGCAGGTCAGCTGCGGGGAGAAGTCGCGGGTGCAGTCGTTGTGCCGCATGGCGGGCAGCGCATGCTCGGGCACCCATCGGCGCTCCCATGCCCAGATCGCCACCAGCACCGGCCACAGGGCCTGACCGCGCGCGGTGAGCAGATACTCATAGCGGGTCGGCCCGGACTGGTACTGGCGCCGGGTCATCAGGTCGTGTTGGACCATGGCGACCAGACGCCGTGTCAGCACCGAATGTGAGATGGGCAGCCGTTCCATGAACTCCCCGTACCGGGAGGCGCCCAGCAGACCCTGCTGAACGATCAGCAGGGTCCATTCGTCGCCGAGCAGCCCGAGCATCCGGGCGACGGCGTTGGGTTGCGTCACTCGCGCCAGCGCCTCAGCTCCGAGCCGGGTGCCCAGGTGGAGTGCGTGCCACTGGAGATCCGTTCGGGCAGCGCTAGTTTGCACACCGGACCGTCCGACACCCGGGCGGCGTCGAACACCAGGCAGTAAGAGGCGTCAGCGTTCATGTCTGTGGTGAGGGTGATCAGGTAGCCGTCGTCCTCGCCGCTACTGCCGACGCGGGGCGCCATGGCGGTCTCGCTGCCGTAGACGCCGTCGGCGAAGGCGTACCGCTGCTCGGCGCCGGTGTGCAGATCGTGGCGGACCAGACCGTCGAACAGGAACCACCCCGGCTTGCCGGTGGCGGCGTAGGTGTAGCGGTAGGGGCGGCCGGCGAAGCCGGAGTTGATCATCCCGAATTCGGTGATGCTGTCCGACAACTGCTCTTCCCGGGTCTGGCCGGTGACGAGGTTGAACCGCCAGCGGTGCAGCCTGGTCTGCATCCCGTCCAGCGACAGCCCTCGGAAGATGCGCTGCCACTTGGGGTTCATCCCATTGTCGAAACCCTCGGTGGGCTCGGGTTCGCCCTGGAAGAAGCCGTCCAGCACGATCTCGTCGCCGTCCTCGTAGGCATTGGTGAAATGCAGGACGTAAGTGGTGTCGGCCTCGAACCATCGGACATCACCGGACCCGCCGCGCCGCGGCAACACCGCGAACCGGGACGGCATGTCGCGGTGCAGGCGCGGGATGTGCGCGTTGTGCTTGAGGAACTCGGCATCCCAGAACAACGGAAAGTCGTTGAGAATCACGTAGTTCTCGGTGAACGCCATATCGTGCGGCAGTCGGGGCCCGGGCAGTTCGACGTCTACGTAGTGCACGATCGCGTTGTTCTCGTCGACCACCCCGTAGTGCAGGTAGGGGGCGTCCTTGCCGTAGTTGAAGAACAGCAATTCACCGGTGGCGTCGTCGACCTTGGGGTGCGCCGAGACCCCCAATCCGGCCGGGGCCCAATCCTGTTTGCCCAGGGTCTCACCGGTGTACGGGTCGAGGCGGTACAGGTCGCCGCACTGGTAAAAGCTACTGAGCGCGACACCGCGGTGCACGGCGACATCCGTGCTCGACGCGTCCTTCATCAGGGTGCGCGCGCCCCAGCCGTAGTCGCGTTTGGCGAACTCCACCGGCTCGGCGATCCCGGGCCACAGCGGACCGGCGGCCTCGTTCTCGGCCAGGAAACCGTCGGTGCGGATGAACCTGTTGCGATAGCTTGCCTTTCCGTCCCGGAAGCTGACGATGTGCAGCATGCCGTCACCGTCGAATGGGTGGTAGGCCTTTAACGCCGGGTGCAGCGGGTTCTCGGTGTTGCGCAGGTATACCCCGTCCAGGTCGGCCGGGATCTCGCCTTCCACGGCCAGCAGGTCGTCGGCGTCCCATTCGCTGGTCTGCGGGCGCCAGGCGCCGGTGCGGTAGGGATGGTCGTCGTCCGGGGGCAGGGTGGACGCGAACTTGGCGACGAGATCGGTGTTCACTGAACCTCCAGGGTCGAACCGACGACAAAGCTGACGGTGGTGGCGGTGCTGCCACCGAAGTTCAAGGTGCCGAACGTCTTTGCGCCCTCCACCTGGTACGCGCCCGCGGTACCGCTGACCTGTTTGGCGGCGTCGAGCAGCATCCGGATACCGCTGGCGCCGACAGGGTGCCCGCCGCCGATCAGCCCGCCGCTCGGGTTGATGGGCAGCCGCCCACCGATCTCGATCTCGCCGTTCTCGATGGCCTTCCAGGACTCGCCCGGCCCGGTCAGCCCGATGTGGTCGATCGCGAGATACTCACTGGGCGTGAAACAGTCGTGCACCTCAAAGCCATCGAGATCATCGAGGCCCACCTGGGCGCGGCCGAACGCGTCGAGCGCGGCGGCACGCACATGCGGCAGCACGTACGGATCGTCGGCGGCGCGGTCCAGTTTCTGCTGCAGACCCAGACCCACGGTGCGGTGGCCCCAGCCGTCGATGCGCCCGATCGGCCGGGCGTCTGGGTGATCGCGCAGGAAGTTGTCACTCACCAGCACCAGTCCGGCACCGCCGTCGGTCATCTGGCTGCAGTCCAGTCGCCGGATCCGGCCTTCCACAACGGGATTGGATGCCGTGTCGACAACCCATGAGCGGGTCTGGGCGTTCGGGTTGGCGCGGGCGTTGGCGTAGTTGAGCATGGAGATGGCATCGAGGTGGGTGTCGTCGAGGCCATATCGGCGGTCGTACTCGTCGGCGACCCGGCTGAACATGTACGGCCACATGAAGGTGGCGTCGTCGCCCTCGTGTCCGGTCCAGGCGGCCGCGCCGAGGTAGGCGGCCGCGGTGTCGCCGGGCACCGTCTTCTCCAGTTCCACGCCGATGACCAGGGCGCTGTCATAGGCCCCCGACCGCAGATCGGCGACGGCGGCCAGTACCGCGACACTGCCCGAAGCGCAGGCCGCCTCGTGCCGGGAGGACGGGATGTCCCACAAGGCCGGTTCGACGGTGGCCGGCATGGCGCCGAGGTGACCTTGCGCGGCGAACATCTCGCCGAAGGCGTTGGCGACGTGCACGACGCCGATGTCGGTGGCCGGCGTCCGCGCGGCGTCCAGCGTCTCGCGGACGACCTCCACCGTCAGGTCGGCGAGGTCGTGGCCCTCGCGGTGCAGGTTGCGGGCGTAGTCGCTTTGATAGCCGCCCAGGATCCACACGTTGGCGCCCATGCCCCCGACGCTACTACAACTAAGAGAGTGAGTCGGGCTGAACTCGGCATCTCACGTTCCGGTCCGGGGTGGCGTCTACACAATGTGACTGTGCGACGACCATTCGAGGACATCGTGACGGAGTACGGGCCGATGGTGCTCCGCGTGTGCCGGGCGGTCGTCGGCCCGACCGACGCCGAGGACGCGTGGTCGGAGACGTTCCTGTCCGCCATGCGGGCCTACCCGCAGCTCGACGCGGGCGCCAACGTGGAGGCCTGGCTGGTGACCATCGCGCACCGCAAGGCCATCGACATCGGGCGCGCGGCCACCCGGGCGCCCGATCCTGTCGACGCCGTTCCTGAGACCGGGCACACCGACCACCATGACCCGGACCTGTGGGCGGCGCTGGAGGCGTTGCCGGACAAACAACGCCGCACGCTGGCCTACCGCTACCTGGCCGGCCTGCCCTATGCCGAGATCGCGGATCTGCTCGGCGGATCCACCGACGCCGCCCGCCGCGCCGCGGCCGACGGCATCAAGACGCTGCGCACGACCTACCTCAAGGAGGAAGCATGACCGAGATCTTCGACGGCATCGACGCCGACGCCGACACCCTGGCCCGGCTGCACCGGCGCCTCGAGCGTTCGGCTCAGGGCGCAGACCTGCTCGACGTGGCCTACCGAACCCTGGACACCGCCGTCGGCCGGCTGCTGCTGGCGACGACACCGCTCGGACTGGTGCGGGTGGCGTTCCTCGATGTCGACGGCGACGCGCTGGAGTCCTTGGCCCAGCGGATCAGCCCGCGCATCCTGCACGCCCCGGCCCGCCTCGACGACGCCGCCACCGAGATCGAGGAGTACCTCGCCGGCCGGCGCACGGAGTTCGACCTGCCGCTGGATCTGCGGCTGGCCGACGGCTTCCGCCGCCAGGTGATCGAGCATCTGCGCGACATCGGCTACGGGCGCCGTGAGAGCTACGCGACCGTCGCGGCGGCAGTCGGCAACCCCAAGGCCGTCCGGGCGGTGGGCACCGCGTGTGCACGGAACCCGCTGCCGCTGGTGATCCCATGCCACCGGGTGGTGCGCACCGACGGGTCGATCGGGCAGTACGCCGGCGGAGCGGCCGCCAAGACAACACTGCTGGAGTTGGAGGCGGCATGAGTGTGGCCCTGTTCGACGAGCGTGCGTACAGATCGCGATTTCGCGGGTTTTCTCGCGCTGGATGCACAGTCGGCAATTCTGCGAGCGGCCGAACACCGGGTACGCTGAGGTACCAATTCTTCGTGAGGTGATGGGTGAGCAGAGCAAGCACGCTGCGCCTCTGTCTGCTCGCACTCGGGCTGTTCGTGGTGGCCACCAACGCGTTCGTCATCGCCGGGGTGTTGCCCCAGATCGCCCAGACGCTCGGCGTCGGGCCCGGCACCATCGGCTACTCCATCTCCATCTACGCCATCGTGGTCGCCGTCGCATCCCCACTGGTGTCGGTCACCTGCGGCCGGGTTCGGCCGGAACGCGTGATGGCCGCCGGTCTGGTGCTCATCGCGGCCGGCACGTTCCTGGCCGCGGCGGCGGACACCTTCACCGTCTTCACCGCGGGACGGGTCATCGCGGCTCTCGGTGGCGCGGCGTTGGTGCCCTCGGCGATCGGCGCGGCACCGGTGATGGTGGAACTCGCCCAGCGCGGCCGGGCCATCGCCCTGGTCGGCATGGGCTTCACCCTGGCCATGGCCATCGGATCCCCGATCGGCACCGCGCTGGCCGATGTCGGCGGCTGGCGGCTGCCGCTGTCGGTGCTGGCTGGTCTGGCTGCGGTGCTCGTGCCGGCGCTGCTGCTGGTGGTGCGCGACGTTCCGCGAAGTGCCGCGGTGGACCTGCGCGCGCGGGCCGTGGTGCTGCGCGATCCCCGCATCGTGTTCGCCATCGCCGCCTCGCTGCTGATGACGCTGGCGTTCAACATGGTCTACATCTTCAGCGCGGTGATCACCCACGACGCCACCGGCGGCGACCACAAGCGGCTGGCGATCCTGCTGCTCGCCTACGGCGTGGCCGGCGTCATCGGGAACATCCTGGGTGGACGCTTGGCCGATCGCATCGGGAGCCGTCGCACGCTGCAGATCGTGCTGGCGGCTCAGGCCGTCGCCTTCGTCTCGCTCATCTTCGCGCACGGATCGCTGGTCGCGACCGCCCTGGTGTTCGCCCTGTCCGGAATCGCCGGGTTCGCCGCATCGGTGGCCATCCAGTACCGGCTGGCGCTCATCGATTCGCGCTTCGCAAATGTCGCGCTCGCCTGGTACTCGACGGCGATGTACGTCGGCATCTCGATCGCGCCGCTGATCGGTGCGGCAGCGCTTCCGTACGGCCCGCCGGTGCTGCTGACCGCCGCGGCGGTGTCCATCCTGGTTGCGGTAGTCGCGTCGGAGGTCAGCCACGCCAGACGGCGTGGCTACGATGGGGTAGCCCGGGACCAGGACCTGGTCTGTGCGTCCTCGACGCACAGCTAATTCCGGGTGCGTGAAGACGGAGGAACGATGAGCAGCCAGCCAACAGCGGCCAACGGAGACATCAAGCAGAGCCGTGTCGGCAATATCAGCGTGGTGTCGGTCACCGGAACCGTGGACATGATCACCGCTCCCAAGCTGGAAGCGGCGATCGGATCGGCGGCCGAGGGCTCACCGTCAGCAGTGGTGGTCGATTTCACCGCCGTCGAGTTCCTGGCGTCAGCAGGCATGGGTGTGCTCGTGGCCGCGCACGGTGACCTCACCCCCGCGGTGAAACTCGTTGTCGTCGCGGACGGTCCGGCCACCAGCCGGCCGCTGAAATTGGTAGGCATCGCCGAGGTCGTCGATCTCTACGCGACACTCGATGAGGCCCTCGCCGCCCTGCAGAGTTAGAAAAAGGCACAAACGGGTAGCCACGGGTCGACATGACAGAGCTAGGCGATTCCGCAACCTTCGCGAAGATCGGCGTGGTGGCCGGCCCTGAACTCGCAGGCGAGATCCGGCGAGAGCTGGCCGAGTGGTTGCGAGAGAATTTTTCACTGGACCCGGAAAAATCCAGCGATGTGCTGCTGGCCGTCTACGAGGCATTGGCGAACGCCGCCGAGTTCGCCTATGTCAGTGCTCCGCAACCCGGTCTGATGCATGTGCGTGCGGCCTATGACGACGCCGCAGCCGTGCTGACCGTGACGGTGACCGACGAGGGGCGCTGGCGGGTCAACGACAACGGCTCGCACAACGTGGCCCGTGGCCGCGGTATCCCGTTGATGCATGCGCTCGCCGACCGCGCCGATATCGATTCCACCGCGGCGGGCACCGAGGTGCGCCTGCAGTGGGACCACATCGCTCAGAACTGCGGCAGCCGCACCACCTGAACGAAGAACTCGTCGATCTGGCGCACTGCGCTCATGAACTGGTCGAGGTCCACCGGCTTGGTTACGTAGGCGTTCGCGTGCAGCTTGTAGCTGCGCAGGATGTCCTCTTCGGCCGACGAGGTGGTGAGCACCACGATCGGGATGAGGCTCAGGCTCTCGTCGGATTTGATCTGTTCCAGCAGCTGCCTGCCGTCGTACTTGGGCAGGTTGAGGTCCAGCAGGATCAGGTCCGGTCGCGGCGCGTCGGCGAACTTGCCGCGCCGGTAGAGGAAGTCCAGGCCCTCCTCGCCGTCGTGGGCGACGTGCAGATTGTTCTTGATCTTGTTGTGCTCGAAGGCTTCCCGGGTGATCAACTCGTCCCCGGGATCGTCCTCGACGAGCAGGATGTCGATCGCTCGGGTCTCTTCGGGGTAGCTCATGACGTTCCTTCCAACTGCGGTTGCGGCACCATATCGGGCGCGGTGGTCGGTATGACGGGCAGCGTGAAGTTGAACCGCGTCCCGTCGGTGTAGGAGGTGTCGATCCAGATCGTCCCACCGTGGTGCTCGATGATCTTCTTGCACAACGCCAGCCCGATGCCGGTGCCGGTGTAGGAATCGCGGCCGTGCAGCCGCTGGAAGATGACGAAGACCTTGTCGACGAATTCCTCGGCGATGCCGATCCCGTTGTCGGTCACGGTGAACAGATACTTCTCGGCGTGCTCGCCGGTGCCCTCCTCGCATTCGATCGCGATGCGCGGGGCGAGTCCGTCGCGGTGGAACTTGACCGCGTTGCCGATCAGGTTCTGCCACACCATCGCCAGCAACGTGGGATCGCCGTCGACGTTGGGCAGCGGCGCAGCGGGCAGCACGATCTCGGCCCCGGTCTCCTCGACCGTGGTGGTCAAATTGCTCAGCGCGGCGTCGACCACGGCGTTGAGATCGACCTCGGCGTTGGTCGCGTTGAGCCGGCCGACGCGGGAGAAGGTGAGCAGGTCGTTGATGAGCACCTGCATCCGCTTGGCGCCGTCCACGGCATAGCCGATGTATTCGATGCCGCGCTCGTCGAGTTTGTCACCGTAACGCTTCTCCAGCAGCTGGCAGAAGGACGCGACCTTGCGCAGCGGTTCCTGCAGATCATGCGACGCGACGTAGGCGAACTGTTCGAGTTCGGCGTTGGAGCGGCGCAACTCATCGGCCTGTTCATCGAGGGCGGCTCGCGCCGAGCGGGAGATCTCGAGTTCGTCGACGATGCGCTGGCGCATGTCCTCGACGTCGGCGCTGATGGCCCGGATATCGCTGGGCCCGCGCGGGATGATGCGTTCGCCGAAGTTGCCCTCGGTGATGCGTCGGCAGGCCGCGGCCAGCCCCGACAAGGGGCGGGTGACGGCGTTGCGCATCACGACCGCCAGCAGCACGGCGGTGGTGACGAACGTGAGGATCATCGCGATCATCACCGCGTCGCGCCAGCCGCGGATCTCGTCGAGGTGCGCCAGGCCGGCCGCCCGGGCTTCGCTGAGGTGATCGTTCTGAACGGTGAAGAGCGCACGCAGCCGATCGAAGAGCACCTTGCCCTCATCGATGCTCGCGTCGGCCACCGGCTGCGAGGGGGTGACGCTTGCGAGCAGCGGATCCGCGTATTCGCTGCGCCAGACCTCGGCGGCTTCCTCGATGTTCGCAAGGTCGGCAAGGAGGTCGTCCTTGCCCGCCAGGTACTGCCGGATCTGTTCGGCGGCATCGGTTTCCGCGCCGCGGCCGTCGTTGTACGGCTCCAGGAACCTCGGGTCGTTGGTGATCAGGTAGCCGCGGACGGCGGTTTCCTGATCACGCAGCGCCGCCTGGAGTTGGTAGGCGGCGATCCGGGCCGGCTGCACGCCGTCGCGCAGCTGATTGGACACCTTGTCTGCCTGGCTCACCAGGATGGTCGCCGCGATCGAGCAGGCCAGCACGGCCGTTCCGATGACCGCGAGCACCAGGTTCTGCCACCCTTGCACGGTAAGTCTCATGTTCAGGACCGCTCCACTCTGATCACCGCGATGTCATCGGTGAGCCCGCCGTGCTGGTGCGCACGTGCCTCGGCATGCTCGATGAGCGCCTCCACGAAGTCGGCACCGGGTAACCGGGCCAGCGAGCGGGCCATGGTCAGCAGTCCCTCTTCGCCGAGCCGCTCATCACCGCGTCCCGAATGCCCCTCGAACAGCCCGTCGGTGAGCAGTAACAGCCCGTGCCCCCGCGGCAACTCGTAGTGTTCGACCGGCCACTCGCGGGCACCGAGGCCCAGCGCGGCACCCGCGCGGGGTTCCAGCCAGTCCACCGTGCCGCCGCCTTGGAGCAGCAGTCCGGGATGGCCGGCACGTACCGCGGTGAACTGACCGCTGTCGGGTTCGAGAGCCACGCTGAGCAGCGTCGCGAAGACGCCGTTGCTCGGGCGCTCGGTGGTCAGAATCCGGTCGAGCTCGCGCATCCGCTCGTTGCCGCGCAGACCCGCGAAGGTCAGCGCGCGCCACCCGATGCGTAGCGCGACTCCCAGCGCCGCCTCGTCGGGGCCGTGCCCCGCGACGTCGCCGATCATCACGTGCACCGTGCGGTTGTCGGTCTGCACGACATCGAAGAAGTCGCCGCCGACCAGGGCGTCCTGTCTGCTGGGGCGGGACCGGGTGACGATGTCGACGCCGGGGGAGTCCAGCAGCACCGGTGACGGCAACAGCCCGCGTTCCAACCGGGCGTTCTCCAGGGCGCGCAGCCGGCTGGAGTGCAGGTCGACGGTGGCAAGCTCGGCGCGCTTGCGCTCGATGGCGTAGAGCACCGCGCGGCGCAGGGTATCGGGCTCGACCCGGCCCTTGACCAGGTAGTCCTGGGCGCCCGAGGACACCGCGGACACCCCGAAGTGCTCATCGGTGAGACCGGTCAGCACGATGATCGGGACGGTGTTGTCCAGCCCGCCGAGCCGGTGCACGGCCTCCATGCCGGTGGAATCGGGCAGGTTCAGGTCGAGCAGAATGCAGTCCGGGCGATGTTCGGTGAGGGTGCGGGCGGCATCGGAGATCGTCTGGGACCAGACGAAGTCGAACTCACCTGCGGCGTCGGCGATGAGTTCCTCGACCAGCAACGCATCGGCGCGATCGTCCTCGACCAGGAGCAGCGAGAGCCGCGGCCCACCTACCGCCGCGGCAACGTTCGGGCCGGGCGAGGGCAACGGATTTTGCGGCGCGCGCATGGAACGATCAAATCCTCCACCTGGGGTGTTCACCCCGGTCGCGCGGTAACGCGATGTCGATATCAACGCCTAAGACCTTACCCAGATACCTGATCTTGGACCCCAAGGTATTGACGGTTACGTCGCGCAACGGCCGATGGGTGTCACAATCCGGCGGGCACCCGAGTCATATAGGTGAACGTTCCGCCGAGGATTAGGAAGACACCATGCTCCCGAAGGTCAATATCAGTAAGCAGTTCTCCGCCCCGTACGAGGCCTTCGCGGCGTTCGACGCCAAGGTCAAGGACGCGACCGAAGCTGCCGGCCTGACGGCGCTGCTGGTCGAGCTGGTCAAGATTCGGGTGTCGCAGATCAATGGCTGCGCGTTCTGCCTGCGGATGCATACCCGCGACGCCATCGCGGCCGGCGAGACGGCCGATCGCCTCGCTGTGCTGCCGGCCTGGTGGGAATCGCAATACTTCGACCAGCAGGAGCAGGCCGCGCTCACCCTGGCCGAACGGATCACCCGGATCGCCGACGAGCACACCTCTGCGGCTCCCGCCGTCGACGTCGAGGCGGCGCTGTCCAAGCAGCAGATCGCCGCCATCAGCTGGTTGGCCGTGGAGATGAACGGCTGGAACCGCATCGCCATCGCGAGCCACTACCCCGTAGGGCCCTGAGACACCGCGGCCCGGTCCCGCGCGGCAATCCCGATCGCCGTGGCGGACACCACTGCTGCCACGACGAAGGCGGCGCCGAAACCCGTGGCGGTGATGATGGACCCGAGTGCGGTGGCACCGATGGCCTGCCCAAAGACCAGGGCCACGAACAGTATTGCGGTGCCCGCCGCGGAGTTGGCGGGATCGATGGCCGACGTCCACGCGATGAGGGACGACGTTGCGGCAATGAAACCCCACCCGAACACGAGGTAGGCCAGCAGTGCCACCAGCCTGAACTGTGGCGCGAAGGCCAGCAGTAGCAAGGCAACCGTCATCACGGTGCAACTGAGCATCCAGGCCGCCGTGGCGGACAGCTTCACCATCAGTGCAGCGGTGACGATCACGGCGGTCGCACCGATGCCGAGTGCCAGCCAGGCGCTCACGGTGCCGCGCTCGGAGGTGGTGCCGGCGTCGACGAGAATGCTGCGTCCGTATGTCCATACCGCGGCAGAGCCGGCTCCCATGAGCGTTGCCGCGACGATGGCGTTCCGGTGGTCGGCCCACCACGATGGCGACGGGGTGAGCGAAGTCTTTGAGCGCGTGGATGTTTGGACGGGAGGTCGCCGGTCGGCGGCCAGTACGGCCATGGCGACGCCGGCGGTCACGACTCCGGTCACCATCCAGGCGATCCTCCATTGCGAGGCGACCAGCACCGCCAACACGGCGGCGCCGACCAGGCCCGGCCCGGTGCCGGCGTTGACCACCGACTGTGCGCCGTCGGCGTGCCGGGCATCGACATTGCGGTGCACGATCGTCACCAGCGCCGGCGAGGCGAAACCCGCACCGGCAGAACTCAATACGGCGCCGAGACCGAATGCGGTGACGTTACCGGCGGCCGCCATGCCCCACACGCCGGCACAGGCGGTGATGGCGGCGGCCACGATCAGGGCGCGTGGTGATCGGTGGCCGAGGCCGAAGCCGGCGACCGCAGCCAGGCAGTAGACGAGCGATGAACCCGACGAGATGTAGCCCGCCCCCGCCGCGCTCAAATCGAGCTCACGCTGAATGTCGGGAAGAAACAACCCGTACGCCAGTCGCACCAACCCGTAGGTAGCGGCGATGAAGCACGTCCCGAACACCACGACGAACATTCCTCGTCCGGACCCAAACGAAAACGACCGTTTCACTTCTTCGAGTTTAGAGTGTCGGGCATGCCGATGCGCAAGGGCTCGGAGGACAAGCTGCTCGATGCGGTCGATGACCTGATGTTCACCTCGGGAATCGAAGCCACCTCGGTGGACGCGGTGCTTGCGCGAGCCGGGGTGTCGGCGGCCACCCTGTACCGGGGCTTTCGAAGCAAAGAAGCGCTGGTTGCCGCCGCACTGGAGCGCCGCCAACAGCGATGGCAACAGGTGTGGGACGACGCCATCGACGCCGCGCGCACCGACGAGCAGCGTCTGCTGGCAGTCTTCGACGCGTTGGACGCCTTCGCCGGCACACCGCACGGATCGCGGTGGTGTGCCTTCCTGGGTGCCGCCGCCGAGTATGCGAACCCCTCCGCGGAGATCGCCGCCGCGGTCGATCGCGATACCGATCACCTGCGCCACACGCTGCGGCGACTTGCGGAGCCGCTGCCGTGCGCGGACCCGCGCGGCCTGGCTGAGGCGCTGCTCACGGTCGTCACCGGGGAGCTCGCGATGCGGCTGCGCGGAGGTCTGGCCGATCGGGCGGGGGTGGGACGGCAGATCGCGGAGACCGTTGTGTCGGCCGCTGTGGCGAAGCGGTGACCTGCGGCAAAAAAACAGCTGGTGCCCCCGGCATGATTCGAACATGCGACACCGGCTTTAGGAGAGCCGTGCTCTATCCCCTGAGCTACGGGGGCGGGGACCTGCCGGGGCAGGCGTGCAGAAGTCTAGTTCACGGGTGACCCGGCCCGCTCACGCCAGGCGCGTTCCCACTGCCGCGTCATCGCGGGGTAGACGATCAGATGCCGGAAGGGGGCGATCGCGGCCAGGTAGGCCCGCCCCAGCAGGCCGTTCGGCTTCACCAGCACCGCCATGCGCAGCTGGTAGTCGCCGTCACGGGTGCGCACCCACCCCAGGTGGGCCACCGCGTGCACCGTCCGGTTGACCACCTCCATCGCCACCTCGTCGCGGGTCTGATAGAGCAAGGTGAACGGCAGCCCCGGCATCGGGTCACCGGCGTCCGGCCGCCGGAGGTCGTCGGGGAGACGCTCGGTCAGGGACGGCGCGGTCGATTCTTCGGCGTCCCAGCCGAAGAGTTCCCCGAGCTTCCAGCGCACCGCGAACAGCACCCGGGTCAGACTGGGGCCGTCATCGTGCGACGCCGACGCCTGGATGGCCGCGAGCACGGTCGCGAGATCGTCGGGTCCGGCGCCCGGCGTGCGGTAGGCCCACACATCCAGAACCGCGAAGTCCGGTGCGATCCGGTGGATTCGCCACGGCCGCTGGGTGTGCGCGCCGACCGGAAGCCTCACCGCAGCGCCTCCTGTCGATGTTGGGTGCCGGCCCGAAACCCTATGAGATCAGTCATGGTTCAACTATTGGGGCGGCGCCGGTCGGGCGCATCGCCCGTAGGTCTCGGACCGCTCATCCTGAAGGATGAGTCAGCCCCGATTCGTAGGCGAGCACCACCGCCTGCACCCTGTCGCGCAGGCCCAGCTTCGCCAGCACATGCCCGACGTGGGTCTTGATGGTCGCCTCGGAGAGGATGAGCCTGTCCGCGATCTCGCGATTGCTTGCCCCCGTGGCAATTTCGAGCAGAATGTCCAGTTCCCGCGGAGTCAGTGCGCGGCGCACCGCTTCGCCCTTGCCGCCGTCGACGCCGGGCGTTCTGGCGACATGCTCGATGAGCCTGCGCGTGGTGGACGGCGCGACCACGCTGTGCCCGGCGTGCACGGTGCGGATCGCTTCGACGACATCCTCGCTGCGGGCGTCCTTGAGCAGGAATCCGCTCGCGCCGGCCCGCAGGGCCGGGAAGGCGTACTCGTCGAGATCGAAAGTGGTCAGGGCGATCACCCGGCACCCGGGCTGTTCGGCGGTGATGGCCGCGGTCGCCTGGATGCCGTCGAGTCGGGGCATCCGCAGGTCCATCAGCACCACGTCCACCTGGCGTGACCGCACCAGGGCGAGCGCCTCGTGGCCATCGGCGGCGTCGCCGACCCAGTCGAGATCGGGTTGACTGTCCACCATCATCCGCAGCGCCGACCGCATGAGTTCCTGATCGTCGACGATCGCTACCCGGATGACCGTCATGGCGCCACCTTCGCACTGACCTGCCAGCCACCGTCGACCGGCCCCGCCTGCAACGTCCCGCCGATCGCTTCGACCCGCTCCCGCATGCCGGTGAGCCCGCGTCCGGGGTGTGCGGTCGCAGGCACTGCACCGGTATTGGTCACCGTGATGACGAGTTCTCTTGATGCAGAACCGATCTGAACACGGGCGTCGGCCCCGGGCCCGGCGTGCCTGGCCACGTTCGTCAGCGCCTCCTGGACCACCCGGTACACCGTGAGGCCGACTGCGGGACTGAGGCGGACGTCGTCGGCGACGGCGAGTTGGGTCGGCACGCCGGCGGCCCGTATCCGTTCGACGAGTGCGGGGAGATCGCCCAACCCGGGCTGCGGAGCGGTCGAGCTTCCCTCATCGCGCAGCACGCCGAGCAGACCGCGCATCTCGACGAGCGCCTCGCGGCCCACCTCGGCGATGGTCGTCAGGATCTCCGGGGCCCGTTCCGGCGAGTTCGGCACGACGAGGCGGCCCGCCTCGGCATGGCTGACCATCACCGCGACGGAATGTGCCACCACATCGTGCATTTCGCGGGCGATACGCCGTCGTTCGTCGGCGGCCACCCGCTCGGCGAGCTGCACCGACCAGGCGACCCGGGTGGCGCGGTAGCGGCCCAGCGCCCACGCGGCGAGCGTCCCGCCGACCGCGGTGGTGCTCAGCAGCAGCCACCACGCCCACTCGTTGATCGGCGTGCCGCTGAAACCCCACAGCCGGACCACCGCCAGCACACAGCCCGCCAGCCCGACACCGAGGGCGATATCGGGCCACGGCGCCTTGGCGTGCGCGCTGACGGCGTACAGCAGCGGGAAGAAACACAGACTGCTGGGCAACAGGATCGGGCTGTAGTCGGTGGTGTCGATGACGGCCGTGGCGGCGGCGAGATCGGGCGCCACAGCCAGGACCAGGCAGGCCAGCCCACCCACGGCGAACGAGGGCAGCGGCCAGCGCCGCGCGGTCGCCACTCCGACATGCAGAGCGATCAGCGCTGCGGCCAGCGCCACCCGCCAGGCCGGGGCCGCACCGTCATCGCGGACCGCGGACACTCCGGCGGGCAGCAGAACCAGCGCCAGCGCGGCGGCGAACACCGGCTGGCCGGCCTGGCCGAGCCGGCGCGGCTCGGTGACGGGGATCGACACGCTGTCAACCTACCCAGACACGACTTGGGGGACAGCCCTTATGGACTGTCCCCCAAGTGTCAAAAGTGTGTTGCTAGTCCTGCTCGGCCTTCTGACGGGCCTCATTGGCCTCAGCGGACCCGCGAGCGGCTTCTGCCTCCGCTTCCTTCTTGGCTACGTCGCGCTGCGCGTCGGCCTTGTCCTGCTGGGCCTCGCCCTCACGGCGCAGGTTGTCATTGCCGGTGACGGCGCCCGCCGCCTCCTTGACCTTGCCCTTGACACCTTCGACGACACCCGAGATACCTTCGGCGGCACCATTGTTCTCAGCCATATCGGACTCCTTCTTCGCTTCGTATGTGGTGCGCTACTGACTCAGCCGCACCGTGAACCCGCCTGTCGGCAGTCACTTCGTTTCCTCTCATGGGGTTCCCTGGTCCTGAACCGCCAAACCCGATCACGCCAGTGGGCTCCGCCACGCTCTGTGAAACGTGAGACCGATCAGACACTGTCCAATCGTGGGTAGAGCACTTCCTCGACGATCAACTGCACCGCTGCGGCAATGGGGATGGCGACGAGTGCGCCGACCACGCCCAACAGGGCGGCGCCGATCAGCACGGCGACGATGGTGGTCAAGGCCGGCACATGCACGGCGCGGCCGATGATCCTGGGGATGAGGGCATAGTCCTCGATGAGCCGGAACACCACGTAGAAGACGATCGTCGCGATGCAGACCGGTAGGGAGACGGTGAGTGCGACCGCAGCGACGATCACGCCCGCAATCGTTGATCCCACGACCGGAATCAGATCGAAGATGGCGACCATGATCGCCAGCAGCAACGGGTAGGGCACGTCGAAGGCCATGAGCCAGATCAGGGTGACTGCGCCGGCAAGCAACGAGATGAGCACGTTGCCAAGCACGTAGGCACCCACCTTGGCGAACACCTCGTCGCCGATCAGGATGGCGCGCGGGCGCCGGGTGTGCGGCACCAGCCGGTAGATGGTGCTGCGGATCCGCGGCATATCGGCGAGGAAGTACAACGTCAGGACGACGGTGATGAGGGTGTCGACGATCGCCCCCAGGACTGCGGTACCGGCGCTGACGACCTGGTTGACGGCCGATCCGTCGATATCGTCGACCGCATCGCTGATTCGTTCCTGCAGGTGGAAACGCGCGTTGAGTCGCCCGATGAATGACGAATTGTCCTGCGCTTGCTGCAGATACTGCGGTGCCAGATGTACCAGATCGGTCACCTGTTGGGACAACGGCGGAATGGCTGCAGCCACGAAGGCGACGATCCCGGCCAGGAAGAGGATGAAGACCAGGGTTGTCGACAGCCAGCGCTGCATGCCGCGGTTCACGCACCAGGACACGACGGGTTCCAGCCCCAGCGCGAGAAAGAACGCGACGCCGATCAGGACGAGGATCGAAGACAGTGATGAGGCGAGCTGAACTGCGCCGTACGTGACGGCCACCCCCGCCGAGCCGGCCAGGCCGATGAAAAACGGGGAGCGCCGGTCGAACTTCTTGCCCGGCTCCCCAAGCGGTTGTTCGGGCGAAGTCATCTCTGCCGCTTGGATTTCCGCCTCGGCGACCGGGCCTTCATCCCGGGTGTGCGGCTGGGCCACCATGTCGTTGTGCCCGTCATCGGCTGCGGAGTCGTCCATGTGCACCCCTGTCAGCCGCCGGAACCTGATGGGGTTTACCCCACTGTCAATTCCTGAAACCCGCAGGCAGGTAAGTTCGGGGCGTGACGGGGGTGGACTTCAAGGCGGACCTGCATCGGTGTCTGCGCGAGGCGCGCGAGGCGCTGTTGTGGAAACTCGATGGTCTGTCGGATTACGATATGCGGCGCCCGCTGACCTTCCACGGCACCAATCTGCTCGGTCTGGTCAAGCATCTTTCCGGTTGTGAAATCGGTTATTTTGGTTGGGTTTTCGATCGCCCCTTTACGGACCCTCCGGCGTGGCTCGCCGTCGAGGACGATGCCACCATCGACATGTGGGTCAGGCCCGAGGAAAGCCGCGCCGAGATCGTGGACCTCTACCGTCGCGCGTGTGCGCATGCCGATGCCACCATCGACACGTTGGGCCTCGGCCACCGGGGGACCATGCCCGATGGCCGCCCGGTGACCCTGCACCATGTGCTGGTGCACATGGTCGCCGAGACCACCCGGCACGCCGGGCACGCTGATATCGTGCGCGAACTGATCGACGATGCAGCCGGAACGCACCCAGGTGGCACCGGGCTTCCGGACGAAGACTGGCCGCGGCTTCGTCAGCGCATCGAGGACGCCGCTACCGAAGTTCGGCGATGACCTTCCCGAACACTTCGGCGTGACCGGCCTGCACCACCAGATAGTTGGCCCCGTAGGTATCGCGCAGCCCGCGCACCTTGTCGGCCATCTCGGTCACCGAACCGGACAGCACGCCGGGAAGTGCCAGCAGCTGCTCATCGCTCAGGTCCGGGGCGTAGCGGCGGGTCATCGCCAGGTTCGGCAGCCCGGAGCCGTCCGCGGGCACGGCGGTGATCGCCAGGTTCAACTCGATGTCGTCGAACCGGGCGCCGGCCACCTCCCGCAGGAACGCGATGCGTTCGGCGACCGGATTCCCGGTGACACCGACGATGGACGCCCACCTACCGGCCACCGTGAGCAGCCGGTCACCGCCACCGGCGATCATGATGGGTGCGCCGGGCACATGCTCGGCGAGGTACTCGACGACATGCTCCAGGTATTCGATGCGCTGACGTGCCGACGGAAAGGGCAGTTCGGCGGCCTCGAACTCCTCGCGGACGTACCCGGCGCCCAGGCCAACCTCGAACCGGCCCCCGGACAGGTCGTGCAGCGCACCGACATCGCGGGCCAGCAGGGCCGGTTTGTAGAAGCAGGCATTCAACACGAACGTCCCCAGTCGCAGTGTCTCGCTGGCCGCGGCGGCGGTGGCCAGTACCGGGATCGGGGCGGGTGCACCGAGGTGGTCGGGCACCAGCAGCACGTCGTAGCCGAGATCCTCGGCCAGCCGGGCGGCGTCGCGGACCTTGGCCGCCGAGGAGGTGTCGCGCAGGCTGAGACCGAACCGGAAGTCGCGGGGCATGATCCGACGTTAGCGCGCTCAGCTCAGCGGCAGTGAGGCGAACGGCGTGCTGGTGGGTCGGTCGGAGCCCGAACCGGGTTCCACGGTGAACGCCAGGGTGGTCGAGGAGCCGAGATCGGGCAGCACCGCGGTGGTCGACGGGGCGATCGCGCCGGCGTCCATCACACCGGCCGAGTGCGCTCCCTCGGTGTCGATCAGCCACATCTGATAGACCGTGCCGGTCGTGGGCGGTTCGACGTTGTTCATCACCAGCACACCGGCGTTGCGTTCACGGGAGAACACCACGGTCGCGGTGCCGCCGGTCGGGATCTGGCCAGAGACGGTGCGGACGTCGGGTGCGGCGAAGATCTGTTCGGCGGTGGTCTCGGTGGGCACCGGTCGCAGCCACCACCCGACGCCGAACGTGCCCACGCCGATGACGATGGCTGCGGCCGCGGCGGCGACCGCCGTGGTCCAGCGCCGCCGCGCCGGTCGCAGTTGCCGCACCTGGGCTGTCTGCGGTGCCTGATCGGCGGTGATCGATTCGAGCAGGCGCTCGCGCAGGTGCGCGGGAGGTTCGGCGGCGGTCGTCGCGGACACCACGGCCATCGCCTCGCGCACCTGGCGCACCTCGACGGCGAATGCCGCGGAGACATCGTCGGGAGCCGCCCGGACCCGGCGCTCGATGTCGGCGCGCTCGGCGTCGTCGACGGCGTTGAGCGCGTACGCCGTCGCCAGGGCCAGGAGATCCTCGTGCGGCGTGGTCATGCGGTACCCAGGCAGTTGCGCAGTCCGCGGATGGCATCGCGCATCCGTGACTTGATGGTGGCCAGGTTCGCCGACAACCGACTGGAGACCTGGACGTAGGTGAGGCCCTCGTAGTAGGCCAACTGGATGCACTCGCGCTGCCGGTCGGTCAGCGCTCCCAGACATGCCGCGACCTGCTGGTATTCCTCGCGTTGGAGGACGCCCTCGGAGACCTGGTCGACGGGCAGTTCGACGGTGGCCGCGCCGTAGCGGGCCTCCCGGTCGGTGGCGGCCTGTTCGGAGCGCACCCGGTCCACGGCCCGCCGGTGGGCGACGGTCATCAGCCAGGACATGGGCGAACCGGCCGACGGGTTGTAGTCCGAGGCGTTGCGCCACACCTGGAGATAGATGTCCTGGGTGGTTTCCTCGCTGTAGCCGGGGTCCCGCAGAACCCGGGTGACCAGCCCGTACACCCGGGACCGGGTGTGGTCGTAGAACTCGGCGAAGGCATCGACATCGCGTTGCGCCACCCGGCGCAGCAACGCGTCGAGGTCTGCCGTCACGTTCCGTAGCCTAGCGGGCACGGACGCGGTCACGGTCTGCAACACCGGTATTTCGCATTGCTCATCGACGGCCTCCGGTCGGGGCGAACGTCCACTGGTAGACGTCGAGGTACCCGGAGCGGAATCCTGCCTCCGAGTAAGCGAGATAGAGCTCCCACATGCGCTGGAAGGTGTCGTCGAAGCCCAGCGCCGCCAGGGCCGCCGAGCGCTGCAGGAAGCGTTCGCGCCACAACCGCAGGGTTTCGGCGTAATCGTGCTGCAGCGAGTACATGTCGATGGTGCGCAGTCCGGTGCAGCGTTCGGTGATCCCGACGACCGCCTCCACCGAGGGCAGCAGCCCGCCGGGGAAGATGTATTTCTGGATCCAGGTGTGGGTGTTGCGGGAGGCCAGCATTCGGTCGTGCGGCATGGTGATGGCCTGCAGCGCGACGCGCCCGCCCGGCAGCACCAGCTTCTCCAGGGTCTGGAAGAACGTCGGCCAGAAGCGATATCCGACGGCTTCGATCATCTCCACCGAGACGACGGCGTCATAGCGGCCCTCGACGCTGCGGTAGTCCCGCAATTCGATGTGCACACGGTCGCCGACGCCGGCCTCGTCGGCGCGCCGACTGGCGAGTTCGAGTTGCTCGGAGGACAGCGTGATGCTGTGCACGTGGGCACCGCGTGCTGCCGCCCGGATCGCCAATTCGCCCCACCCGGTGCCGATTTCGAGCACCCTGCTGCCGGCGCGCACCTGGGCGGCGTCGAGCAGGCGGTCGATCTTCGCGCGCTGGCCGACGGCCAGATCGCGCCATTGCGGGTGGGTGACTCCGAACAGCGCGCTGGAGTACGTCATCGTCTCGTCGAGGAACTCGGCGAACAGTGCGTTGGACAGGTCGTAATGCTCGGCGATGTTGCGCCGCGACTGGGCCGGGCTGTTGTGCATGGACCGCGGGTGCCGTACCACGGCAAGGGGGCGAAGTCGTTGTAGCACAGGCGGTATCAGTACATCGACGGAGGAGGCGAACTCGGTGAGCAATGCAGGCAGGTCGTTGGAGGTCCAGTCGCCGGCCATGTAGGACTCGCCGAATCCGATGAGTCCGTAGCGGCCGACCCGGCGGAACAACGCCTCGGGCCGGTGCAATGTCATGGTGGGCAGGGTGGGATCGGCGGCGCCCAGGACGGATCCGTCCGGGTGTTCCAACCGTATCGGGAGTTGGCGCACCGCTCGCCGCAGCAGGGCCCCGGCGATGTGTCCCTGCACGGCGCTGACCGGGCCGCGGGGTGCTCTCGCGATCTGTGCCCACCGAGTGGAATTCGCCTGAGCCTCGGTGCTGCCGGTGGTCTCCAGCGTCATCAGTGCGTGGCCTTCCTGGTCTCGGACATGGTGATGGTGCGGGGTATGACGGGCAGGCCGCGCAGCCAGAGCGCGATACCGTGCAGCCGGATCTGCAGTGCGCCCATCAGGGGCGCGACCGGCGCCACCAGCTGCATCCGCGCGACATCCAGCGCCGATGCCGGCATGCGCTTCCCGTGCAGCGACGCGGCGAACACCAGCTTGTTGCTGCGGTGCCAGGAGATCGCGAGATCCGCGGTGGCGTCGGGCCGCGGCGCATCGACCAGGTAGTAGCCCTCGACCTCGTTGAAGGGGGAGACGTAGAAGCTCTTGGTGACGGCCGTCGGTCCGGTTTCGGTGGGCGGCAACAGATATGCGTGGCGACCGCCGTAGGTGTTGTGCACCTCGACGATGACGTGCTGCAACACCCCGGCGGCGTCATGGCACCAGAAGACACTGATCGGGTTGAAGACGTAGCCGAGCACCCGGGCGTGCAACAGCGCGGTGATCTGGCCGTCGACCGGGTCGATGTCGTTGGCGGCCAGGAAGTCGTCGACCCGTTCACGCAGCGTCGGCTGCTGATCCGCGGGTGCCGAAAAGTGGTCCTGCGCACGGAAAACGGCGAAGGGCCGCAACCAGATCGGCAGCTGGGGCAGTTCGTCTATATCGACGTACCAGGTGTAGCTGCGATGCTCGAATCCCTTCCGCACCGGGGCGTGCCGGATATGGCTGATCCGGGTGCGGTACAGCGACGGAGTCAGCATGACACCGACTCCTGCTCCGGCGTGGAAGGCCAGCGGGCGCCCAGACGTTCGGCGGCGCGCAGACCGGCGGCCGCACCATCCTCGTGGAAGCCCCAGCCGTGGTATGCGCCGGCGAACACCACCCGGTCGTCGTTCAGGGTCGGCAGCAGACGTTGGGCGGCAACCGATTCCGGTGTGTACAGCGGGTGGTCGTAGATCATCTCGGCGATCACGGTGGCCGGATCCACCCGTTCGCGCCCGCCCAGGGTGACCATGAATCGTCGCTCTCCGGTCAGCCCCATCAGCCGGCTGATGTCGTAGGTCACCAGAACCGGCCCGTCCCCTCCGGTGGCGAGGTAATTCCAGGACGCCCGTGCGCGGGCCCGGGTCGGCAGCAGGGAGGTGTCGGTATGCAGCTGAGCGTGGTTGGCGGAGTAGCCGATCACGCCGAGGATGTCGCGTTCCCGGGGGGTGGGTTCGGCCAGCGCCAGCAGGGCCTGATCGGGGTGGGTGGCGATCACCGCGGCATCGAACTGCCGGGGGCCGCCTGCTCCGGTGGTGACCTGCACGCCGTGTTCGTTGCGGCGCACCGACCCGGCCGGTGACCCGAGCACCACCTCGTGCACGCGTTCGGCGACGGCGGACACATAGCTGGCCGAGCCGCCGACCACGGTCTTCCAGGTCGGCGAACCGAACACCGTCAGCATGCCGTGGTGGTCGAGGAACATGAACAGGTAGCGCGCGGGGTAGCGCAGGGCTTCGCCGGGGGCGCACGACCAGACCGCCGCCACCAGCGGTGTCATGAAGTGCTCGATGAAGTAGTCCGAGAACCTGTTGCGCTCCAGGAACGCCCCCAAGGTCACGGTGTCGTGTGGATCGCCGAAGCCGAGCAGGTCGCTGGCCGCCCGGTGAAACCGGGTGACCTCGGCCAGCATGCGCAGATACCGCGGCCGGGTCAGGTTCGACAGGGACGGGAACAGTCCACCCACCCCGCGGGCGCCGGCGTACTCCAACCCGATGCTGTCGTCGCGCACCGACATCGACATGTCGGTGTCATGGGTCTGCACGCCGAGCTCGTCGAACAGCCTGCACAACGTGGGGTAGGTGCGGTCGTTGTGCACCAGGAACGCGGTGTCGACGGCGACCGGGTTGCCCCGCCCGTCGTCGACCAGGTGGGTGTGGGCGTGGCCGCCGAGGCGGACATCGGCCTCGAACAGGGTGACCCGGTTGTGTGCGGACAGGACGTACGCGGCGGTCAGCCCGGCGACACCGCTGCCGATGACGGCGACCGAGCGGCCGGTGAGGTCGTTTCGTTCCACGATTTGTATTCGGAGCGGTGCGGAAAATGGATGGGTCGGTGCGACGCGGAGCTCACCGTGACGACGGGAGTGACCAGGCTCTCGCGGCGGCGGACAGTCCGTCGATCAGCGCCGCGGTCGCCGGGGTGATGCCGTCGGCGTCGGGCAACCCGCTGCGCGGGCTGGTGCCGCGCACGCGCGACGGCAGTTCGAGCTGCACGCCACCGCCACGGGGCAGGTTCACCGGGTTGTCCGGGTGCAGCCCGCGCAGCTCCCGCGGCATCGCCTCGAGGTCGGTGACCACATGGTGGCCGGGCACCTGCAGGTGTCGCGCCAGATGCGCGGCGAGGTCCCGGTTGCCGCCGCCGGCCAGCAGTTGGGTGCTGCGGCCGATGCGGCCGTAGCCGTGCAGCGAGATCACCGTGTCGACGTGGTCGAGGAAGGCGGCGAGCTGCTCGGACTCGGCGGGCCGGTAGAGCCGCGACGACAGGTGGTGGGGGTAGCGGTCGGGGTGGCGCACCATGTACAGCGAGGCACCGGACGCCCGGGCGGCCCGGTCGGCGATGACATCGGTCATCTGTTCCAGCCCACCGCCGTGGATGGCCAGAAACCCGAACCGGGAGGCCAGGGTGCTGCTCTCGACGATGTCCGGGTCGGTCAGTAGTTCCGAAAGAGATTGCGGTGCAGGGGTATCGGTGATGTCGCGGTGGGGCCAGCTCGCAGGATCCCACCGGTGCAGGAAATCGACCCAGCGCTGCGGCAGCCCGTGGTGGCGGGCGCCGTCGATGATGCGTTCCAGATAGCCGGGCCGGGGCGGTCCGGGTTCGACCCGCGGGTCGATATAGACCCAGGCCGGGCCGGGGCCCTCGGCGGTGTGCACGACGAGCTCGTCGCGGCGGTAGCGCACCGGAACGCCTTCGGCGCTGTCCAGCACGCTCAGATCGTGATCGCTGAGCCGCCAGAGCACCCCGTGCACGACGGCACCGTCGAACGGCTCGACGGTCGCTACCCCGCGCTCGTTGATCAGCCAGTCATGGTCGGCGAGGGTGGCCGGCCGGGGGTCGGTGGCGTCCGGGCAGCGCCGGGCCATCTGTTGCACGCACAGATTCGATCCGTATGCGAAGTACAGGTGGTCGGACTGCATTCAGGGGTCAGCCTCGGATGGTCAGGTAGATCAACACGACGTTCAGCACGGTGATGACACCGGCCACCAGCCAGCCTAGGGCCGTGGTCGCCCGGTGGTTGATATCGGCGCCCATCAGCGTCCGGTTGCTGGTCAGCCGGATCAGCGGGATGAGCGCGAACGGGATACCGAAGGACAGCACCACCTGCGAGAGCACCAGCGCGCGGCTGGGGTCCACGCCGATGGCGAGGATCACCAGCGCGGGGATGAGGGTGACCAGGCGGCGCAACAGCAGTGGGTAATTGCGTTTGAGCAGCCCCGACATGATCATGGCGCCGGCGTACGCGCCGACCGAGGTCGAGGCCAGCCCGGACGCCAGCAGGCCGATCGCGAAGAACAGCGCCACGGTCGGGCCGAGCTGACTGCTGACGGCAGCGTGGGCGCCCTCGATGGAGTCGGTGTTGTCCATGCCCTGCAGGTTGGTCGCGGCGACCAGCAGCATGGCCAGGTTCACCGCTCCGGCGACCAGCATGGCCAGGCCGACGTCGTATTTGGTGATGCGCAGCAGCCGCTTTCGGGCCGGACCGGCGTCAGGGTGTCCGTGTCGGTCGCGGGCCAGCCCGGAGTGCAGGTACACCGCGTGCGGCATCACGGTGGCGCCGAGCATGGCGGTGGCCAGCAGCACGCTCTCGGCACCGTCGAAACGGGGGACCAGACCGGATGCGACATCGGCGGCCGATGGTGGGGCGACGAACAGGCTGGTGAGAAAGCCGATCGCGATGATCAGCAGCAGGCCGGTGATCACCCGCTCGAATACCCGCTGGCCGCGTCGGTTCTGAATCGCCAGCAGCCCCAGCGACACCGCGCCGGTGATGGCCCCGCCGACCAGCAAGGGCAGGTCGAACAAAAGGTACAGCGCGATCGCCCCACCGACGATCTCGGCCAGATCGGTGGCCATGGCGACCAACTCGGCCTGCAGCCAGTAGGCGACCCGGGTCCGGGTGCGGGAATGATCGGCGACGGCCTCGGGCAGCGAACGCCCGGTGACCAGGCCGAGTTTGGCCGACAGGAACTGCACCAGCCCCGCCATGATGTTGGCGACCAGGATCACCCAGACCAGCAGGAAGCCGTACTGGGCGCCGGCGCTGACATTGGCGGCGACGTTGCCGGGGTCGACATAGGCGATGGCCGCCACGAATGCCGGCCCGAGCAGGAACCAACCCGGTCGGGCCCGCGTGGGCGTCGTGTCGTGCAGCACGCTTCCCCTTCTCCTCCATCCGGACTAGCGAATAGAAAAGTTAGGGTAGCCGAAAAACTCCGATTTCAGTGCGCCGGGGCGTCATTAACCGAAGTAGAACCCGCCGCCGCCCCATTGCCACCACTGCCAGGGGCCGTAGTTCATCGGTGCCGGGTAGGTAGACAGCTGGGCGTGGCCGGGTCGCGTGCACAGCGTCGTGGTGACACCGACCTGTGCGCAGTCCGGGACGGCCCCTGCGGCGGGCGCAAACGACACCGCGGCGACGAGAATGACGGGTGCGAAAAGGCTTGTTCGCATGATGCTCTCCTGACGGAGGCCCCCGGGAAAGCCGCCGCGGCCGCCGCTGATCGGCGCGACACGTCGGCGCGGCCAGGGGCAGGCATGAATATCGACGGGAGTGCGCACAGGCATGCGCTTGAGCCCGTCAGCTACCGCCGAATGGATAGGCGGCCGTGTACGAGTGGTGGCTGTCAGTGCAGCCAGATGTGGAGCAACAACGGTGTGTTCTTCATAGGCGAGGCCTCTTGGTGAGTTGTGCGCTCACTGTCCAGAATACAACCCCTTTCCGGTGATGAGCGGCAGGTCCAGGGTGGTGCGGATGCCCGGAGCCGCTGCGACGACGGCCGGTATCGCGTTGACCACGCGCGCCGCGGTGGCGACCAGGCCGGCATGGTTGTGATCACCCTTGCGGCTGCTCAGGCACAGGTCCAAGGCATAGGACGGTTCGCCGGTGACCTCGATGCGGTACGAGCCGCCCTCCTGGGCGGGCTGCGGCCATTCCGGGCACAGGTCGTCGCGCAAGCGGGTGATGTGTTCCAGCACCACGGCGGGATGGCCGCCGACCATGCCGCGGACCTCGAAACGCATCGCCGCGGTGGTGCCCTCGGCGATGTGGCCGGACGCGATCTCGAAATCCTCCGGCGCCGGAATCCGGACGTGGGTCTCGGTGACCTCCTCGAGCTCGATGCCGAGCCCGGCGGCCAACTGGCGCACCACCGAGCCCCAGGCCAGGCTGAGCACGCCCGGTTGCAGCAGCATGGGCAGATCGTCGAGGGACTTGCCGAAGCCCATCACGTCGAACATCACCGTGGGGCTGTCGTAGGTCGCGTAGTCGACGATCTCCATGCACCGGATCTGCTCGACGGTCTGGCAGGTGCCCGCGAGGGCAAGGGGCAGAAGGTCATTGGCGAAACCGGGATCGATGCCGTTGACGAAGATGCTGGCGCCGCCTTCTTCGGCGGCCTTCTCGATCGGTGCCAGCAGTTCAGCGGGCAGCACCTGCCACGGGTACTGCAGGAAGACCGCCGCACTGGCCACCACGTTCACGCCGGCGGCCAGGATGCGGCGGTAATCCTCCAGGGCGTCGGGCAGCCGGTTGTCGGCCATCGCGGTGTACACGACGCAGTCCGGCTTGTCGGCGAGGATGGCGTCCAGGTCGTTGGTGGCCTTGATGCCGGTCGAAACATCAAGCCCGGCAAGCTCCCCGGCGTCCTTACCGGCCTTGGCGTCCGAGGACACCCAGACTCCGGTGAGTTCGTACTGCGCATCGTTGATCAGCTGGGTGAGGGCGTGCCGGCCCACGTTTCCGGTGCCGATCGCGGCGACTTTGATGCTCATGGCGTTCCTTTACAGGTCGGGGATGGGCAGATCGAGGTTGGGGAAGGTCAGGCCGCCGTCGACCTCGAGGGTCTTACCGGTCAGGTAGCTGCCGGCGGGCGACGCCAAATACACGGCGGCGGCGGCGATATCGCTGGGATCGCCGAGGCGGCGCATCGGGGTGGCCTTCTCCATCGGGTCGCGCAGTGCGTCATTGGAAGCCACGATGTCCAGCGCCGAGGTGAGGATGGAGCCCGGGGCGATGGCGTTGACCCGGATGCGTGGGCAGAGATCCAGCGCGGACAGCCTGGTGTAGTGCGCGAGGGCGCCTTTGGCGGTGCCGTATGCGGCGAACGCGCGTCCGGAGAGACGGCCCATCGTCGAGGTGATGTTGATGATCGATCCGCCGCCGGAGTGCTCCAGCATCAGCGGCACGGCGGCGACGGTCAGGGCGTGGGCGGTCCCGACGTTGAAGGTGAACGCGTCCTTGAGGTCCTTGGTGGAGGTGTCCAGCAGGGGGGCCGGCATGGTGCCGCCGACGTTGTTGACGACGATGTCTAGTTTCCCGAACGCCTCGATGGCCTCGGCTGCCAGTGCCGCGGTGGACTCCGGATGGGCGAGGTCGGCGACTACCACGTGTGCGCGTCTGCCGACCGCCGCGACCTGTGCGGCGACCTCGTCCAATTGCGACCGGGTACGGGCCGCGATCACCACATCTGCACCGGCTTCGGCAAATGCCACGGCGATCGCGGCGCCGAGTCCGCGACCGGCCCCGGTGACCACGGCCACCTGATCATCGAGTCGGAATTTGTCCAGGATCATGCAGGCCTCATTTCTGTTCTCGGCGTCACCGTAACAAGAGTGCGCGGCCGATCGGGCGGATTTCTGTAACACGTTCTAATTTGGCCGCGGCTGACATTTATCACCTAAATCGGTGGCGCCCGGCGTTACCGTTGTTGCATGTTCCTCTCCGCCGCCGAGCGCCGCGCCCAGGCCGAGCCGAGTACCACCGGCTCGGTCTATGTGGCGTGCGATCTGCGTGTGCGGCGGGCGGCGGCCGAGAAATCGTCACGAATATCTGCAGAACTCATCCTGGCTGCTGAGCGCGTCGCCTGACGCGCCCAGTTTTCGGCGTGCCCGGAAAAAGGTGTTTTCGCAGTTCAGTCCGTATTTATTGGTGTTGACATGCCAGTGCCCGGCAGTCTTTGATTCAGTTGTCGTTCACCAATGTTCCTGACGGAGAGCGCCTTTCGCTCCGATAGCTCAGTTGGTGAGAGCAGGACCCTTATAAGGTCCAGGGCGAGGGTTCAATTCCCTCTCGGAGTACCTGTTTCACGAATGCCGCTGTAGCTCAACGGTTCAGCACCAGGAGGGAGGGGTCGCCCATGAACGTGTACCCGGCGGTGCTGGTGCTGAACGCATCGTATGAAGCTCTCGACCTGGTGTCCTGGGAGAACGCGGTCGTGCTGGTGGTCAAGGGCAAGGCGCGTATCCACCAGGCGCACGCATCGGGCGCGGCCATCCACTCGGCGCACCTGGTCGTGCCGCTGCCGACGGTGATCGTGCTGAACCACTATGTGCTGGTGCCGCACCGCGACCTCGACGAGCACGCGGTGGCGTCGATGACCGCCGTGCTGCGCAGGGACAAGAACACCTGCGGGTACTGCGGTGACTTCGCGACCACCGTCGACCACGTGCTGCCGCGGTCGCGGGGTGGGCCGAACTCGTGGGCCAACCTGATCGCCGCCTGCCTGACCTGCAACCAGCTCAAGGCGGACGCGACGCCGGAAGAGGCCGGGATTGCGCTGCGGTGGCAGCCGCGGGTGCCGACGCCGTCCGCGGCCACGCAGCGGCGGATCTGGCGGGACCTGTCGCCCGTGACGGGTTGAAGGCCACCGCTACTTCTTGGCGGCGGCCTTCTTCGCGGGCGCCTTTTTCGCCGGGGCTTTCTCGGCAGCGGCCTTTTTGGCCGGCGCCTTCTTGGCCGCAGCTTTCTTGGGCTCGGACTTCTTGGGTTCGTCCTTGGCGGCCGAACCGGACCCGCGGGCCTTCACGCTGGCCTCCAGTTTGGCCAGCAGGTCCGACACATCCTCGGTGGACTCGTCCAGATCGGTGGGCTGCTCCTCGACGGTGAACGCCTCGCCGCCTTCCAGTTTCGCCTGCACCAGCTCATGCAGCTGTTCCTGGTAGTCGTCGCGGAACTGGTCGGGCTTGAAATCGTCGGTCATCGATTCGACCACCTGCCCGGCCATCTTCAGCTCGGCGGGCTTGATGTCGACGTCCTTGTCCAGCGACGGGAAGTCCGGGTCACGAATCTCGTCGGGCCACAGCAGCGTGTGGATCACCATGACGTCGCGCTTGCTGAAGTCCTTGACCCGTAGCGCCGCCAGCCGCGTCTTGTTGCGCAGCGCGAAGTGCACGATCGCCACCCGGTCGGTCTCGGCCAGTGTCTTGGCCAGCAGCACATAGGATTTGGTGGACTTCGAGTCCGGCTCCAGGAAATAGCTCTTGTCATACATCATCGGATCGAGCTGATCGGCCGGCACGAACTCGACGACCTCGATCTCGCGGCTGCGTTCCTCGGGCAGCGTGGCGATGTCCTCATCGGTGATGATCACCGTCTGGCCGTCGTCGGAGTCGTAGGCGCGGGCGATGTCGCGGTACTCGACCACTTCGCCGCAGACCTCGCAGGTGCGCTTGTAGCGGATGCGCCCGTTGTCCTTGGCGTGCACCTGATGGAACTTGATGTCGTGGTCCTCGGTCGCGCTGTAGACCTTGACCGGCACGTTGACCAGACCGAAGGAGACCGAGCCCTTCCAGATTGATCGCATAGGCAACGGTAACAGCGGGTATTACGTTTGAGTGGTGGAGCGCGACGGCCGGGTCAAATTGACCAATCCCGACAAGGTGCTCTATCCCGCCACCGGCACCACCAAGGCCGAGGTGTTCGACTACTACGTGGCGATCGCCGACGCGATGGTCCCGCATATCGCCGGGCGTCCGGTGACCCGCAAACGCTGGCCCAACGGGGTCGAGCAGCCGGAGTTCTTCGAAAAGCAGCTGGCGTCGTCCGCCCCGGACTGGCTGCAGCGGGGCTCGGTGACGCATCGGTCGGGGACGACGACCTATCCGATCATCGATACGCGCGAGGGGCTGGCCTGGATCGCCCAGCAGGCGTCGCTGGAGGTGCACGTCCCGCAGTGGCGGTTCACGGGCGGGCGAAGCGGGGCGGGTGATGACGCAGCGGCGGGGCATCCCGGCCCGGCGACGCGCATCGTGTTCGATCTCGACCCCGGCGAGGACGTGACCTTCCGGCAGCTGTGCGAGGTCGCTCACGAGGTCCGCGGCTACGTCGAGGACATCGGTCTGACGGCCTACCCGCTGACCAGCGGCAGCAAGGGCCTGCACCTCTACGTGCCGCTGGCCGACCCGGTGAGCTCGCAGGGCGCGTCCGTGCTCGCCAAGCGGATCGCTGTGCAGCTGGAGAAGGCCATGCCCAAGCAGGTCACCGCGACAATGACCAAGAGTCTGCGCACCGGGAAGGTGTTCCTGGACTGGAGCCAGAACAGCGCCGCCAAGACCACCATCGCGCCGTATTCGATGCGCGGCCGGGCAGAGCCGACCGTCGCCGCGCCGCGGACCTGGGAGGAGATCGGAGACCCCGATCTTCGGCATCTGCGCTTCGACGAGGTGCTGGCGCGGGTGGAGCGGGACGGTGACCTGCTCGCAGGACTTGACGAAAGCGCGCCGCTGCCAGACAAACTCACCACTTACCGCAGCATGCGGGACGCGGGTAAGACGCCCGAACCGGTGCCGCGCAAGGCCCCGGCCACCGGGAACGACGACACCTTCGTCATCCAGGAGCACCACGCGCGCCGCCTGCACTACGACTTCCGGCTGGAACGCAACGGGGTGCTGGTCTCCTGGGCGGTCCCGAAGAACCTGCCCGAGAAGACATCGGTGAATCACCTTGCCGTGCACACCGAGGATCACCCGCTGGAGTACGCCACCTTCGAGGGCTCGATCCCCAAGGGCGAGTACGGCGGTGGTGAGGTCATCGTGTGGGATTCCGGCACCTACGAGACCGAGAAGTTCCGCGATCCCGGCGTGGACGGTGAGAGCGTCGACGGCAAAAAGGGCGAGGTGATCGTCACCTTGCACGGCTCGAAGATCAAGGGCCGCTACGCGTTGATCCAGACCGGTGGTAAGAACTGGCTGGCGCACCGGATGAAGGAGCAGCCGGTTGCGAATGCCCAGGATCTGGCGCCGATGCTGGCCACCCACGGATCGGTGGAGAAGCTGACGCCGATCGTCTGGGCGTTCGAGGGCAAGTGGGACGGCTACCGGCTACTGGTCGACGCCGATCACGGGGATCTGCTGCTGCGCACCCGCAGCGGCCGCGACGTGACCGGAGAGTATCCGCAACTGCGGGCGCTCGCCGCCGACCTGGCCGACCATCACGTGATCCTCGACGGCGAGGTGGTCGCACTGGACTCCTCGGGGGTGCCGAGCTTTGGTGAGATGCAGAACCGCGCCCGGTCCACCCGTGTCGAGTTCTGGGCGTTCGACATCTTGCAGCTCGACGGGCGATCCCTGTTGCGGGCCAAGTACTCCGACCGGCGCAAACTGCTGGAAGCGCTCGCCAAGGGCGGGGGACTGATCGTCCCCGAACAGCTGCTAGGCAGCGGAGCTGAGGCTCTCGTGTACGCGCGAGAGCACGGGTTCGAAGGAGTGGTGGCCAAGAAGCGGGACTCCACCTATCAGCCGGGGCGGCGTTCGCAGTCGTGGATCAAGGACAAGCTCTGGCGGACACAGGAAGTCGTGATCGGCGGCTGGCGCGCCGGAGAGGGCGGACGCACCAGCGGGATCGGCGCGCTGGTCGTCGGGGTTCCCGGTGACGACGGCCTGCAGTTCGCCGGCCGGGTGGGGACCGGGTTCACCGAGAAGATGCTCAAGGATCTGCGGGCGACGTTGAAGCCGCTGGAGACCGACGAATCACCGTTTGTGAAGCGGCTGACCGGACCCGATGCCAAGGGGGTCACGTTCGTGCGCCCGGAATTGGTGGGGGAGGTGCGCTACAGCGAGCGCACCTCCGATGGCCGGTTGCGGCAACCCAGTTGGCGGGGCCTGCGGCCGGACAAAACACCCGATGAGGTGGTGTGGGAATAGCTTTGGAGCACGGCCGCCGAGCGCGCAGTGGATTCAGGTGGCTGCGTTGCCAACACGACGTTCGAGCGTGACGGTCGCTCCACGGCCGGGGGCGATCGTCACGGTGTGTCTCGCGATGCGTTCGGCACGCCGATTCGTCGGAAGGAGTCGAGCGTGGCGAAGCATTGTGCGCAACACAATCCGGATTTCGACGAGCGAGAATCCCGCCCCGATGCAGCGTCGCGGTCCGCCGCCGAACGGTATCCACTCGTAGGTCCCAGCGCGTGCGTCGAGGAATCGCTGCGGGCGGAACTCGAGCGGGTCGGGATAGAGGTCGGGACGTCGGTGCACCAGCGTGATGTGCGGGACGATGAGTGTGTCGGCAGGAATTGTCAGATCACCCAGCGTGAAGTCCTCGGACGCAAGTCGCGCGGTGACCGGGAACACCGGCCGCAATCGCATGGCCTCCTTGATGACGGCGTCGATGTAGTCGTCATCGCCCTGCAGTGCTGCTGTCTCGAGCCGCGCGAGGACGTCGGGGTGGCGGGTGACACGTTCCAGGATCCAAGCGAGGGTGGAGGCGGTGGTCTCGTGTCCGCCGAGCAGCAGGGTCCGCATGGCGTCGCAGATCTCGCCGTCGGGCATGGGAATGCCGTTGTCGTCGCGGGCGCGCAAGAAAATCCCGAGGACATCTTCTCGGTCGAGGTCGTCATGTCGCCGTCGCTCGGCGGCTTCTTCGAGCACGATCGCGTCGACGGCGGCCATTGCGGCGCGCATGCGTGGGAAGGGGCCATCCCAGCCCGTGTTCCGGGCAGTGACGAGCATCGTCTGCAGGAAGAATCGCCGCGAGTTGCCCTCGCGGATGAGCGCCAGGGTGGCCGCGCGCAGGCGTTGCGCACGGTCGGAATCGGTGACACCGAAGATGACGGCGATGATCACTTCCAGTGAGATCACCTGCATGTGCAAGTCGGCCCGGGTAGGCCGTCCGTAGGGCCAGTGCGACAGCGCCTCCTCGGTTTTGCGCTGCATGACGTCCTCGTAATTGGCGACTGCCCGGCCGCGGAACGGCGGCAACTGCATCTTGCGTCTGTGCGTGTGCTCGCCACCGTCGACGTTCGTCAACCCGGTCGGACCGAGGACCAGCGGGTGCGGTGCGTTCTTGGCCAACGCGGCGCCGAGGCGTAGGACACCGGTGTCGGCGGCGAAGACACTCCGGATGTCGTCAGGATCGGTGAGGCAGAGCCATGGCTGCGATGCAGGCATCGGTACCAGAAACCGATCGCCGAGTGGCTCGCATCGCCGGACGAAGCGCTCGGGCGCCAGCCAGTACTCAGCGGCATTGAACAGTGCCGGAGTGCGGAGTCGTGGGAGGTGGCCTATAGGTGATGTTACTAAGTTAGTCATTTGATAACATGACAACATGTATTTCTCGGCGCTGTCAATGGCGCAACTTGATGAGGGCCCGCTGCCCGGCGAAGACTCGACAGTGGACCGCGTCGCGTCGGCGGCATTTGAGGTGTTCGCCGAGTACGGGATTCGACGGGCGAGTGTCGATGATGTCGCGCGCCGCGCGGGTGTCTCGAAGATGACTGTATTCAGGCGCTTTCAGAACAAGCAGGGTCTTGTTGGAGTCGTCGTGGCGCGGGAAATCCGCCGCGGAATGGCGGAGCTCGAGCGCGTCTGGGAGCGGGAGCAGACGCTGGAGCAACGGGTTGTGCTCGGCTTCTCATTCGCGATCGACTTCGTTCGCGGCCACCCGCTGTTCGACCGGCTTCTACGCACCGAGCCTGAGGTGATCCTGCCGTTGCTCACCGTCGACGGCGCGCCGGCACTGGCCCTGTACCGAGAGTTGATCGGTCAGCAGCTACATGCCGAAGTGCGAGCAGGCCGCGCTGCACCGGCCGACATCGACCAAGCGGCCGAGGTGCTTGCGCGGCTTGCGATCTCGCTGCTTCTCACGCGTGCGGGGACGATCACGTTGGACGACGATGAGACGATCGTGGCGCTCGTGCGCAATGTGCTGCTACCGATGCTCAATCCTGAAGGCGGATGATCGACGGCGAGCAAAGCGCTTACGTGGGGTTGCCGTTCCCGTCACAGGGCGTTTCGTGGCCGTCGTCGATGAGGTTCAGCGTCACGCGCATCTCGTCAGGCTGGATGCTGCCCGCCCAATCGGCATACGGGTGATCGAGGAAGGCGACCACCAGCAGCGCCGACGTGACGAGAGCGGACACGAACGCGATGGGTATCGCTTGGACGACAGCGCTTTCCCGGCGGTCGGCCTGGACGCACATGTAGATGAAGATGGCCGACGCGCCGATCCCCAACACGATCCACAGCGGGGGCGGCACCGAGGGATCGATTTCGGCGGCGCGGGCACGGCGACCGTCCCTGCGCTGCGCCTGCTGGTCGAACCACTGCGAGTAGGCCGCTTCCTGTTTGGGGTTCGTCGGATCCGTGGCGGCGAAATCGACGACCATCCCGTCGACCCAGTGCTGCACGGTGTCCGATCGTTCGCCGCGTCCCATCGCCGGCCACTCGTCGGCGACGACGGCGCGTGAATAGCAGATGAGGTCACCGTGCAGGCTTTCGCCGTCGTGGCCTTCGAGTACATCGGCGACGTTGTGCAACTCGGTGACCGCGATCGCCTCCATGCTGCCGCCGTCGCGGGCACGCTGGTAGTTCTGCAGCGCGTAGAAGATGGTGAAGGCCATCAGCACCGCGAACATGGTGCCGATCACGGTCAGCGCACCTGCGGCGCGGGTGCTGTCGATGAACCAGCCGGGATCGGGTGCGCGGGTACGTGCCAACAGTTTTGCGACGACGGCCGTGGTCACCACGACCACGAGCACGAGACCCGCGAGCCAGGTCAGCACGTGGATGCCGGGATGCGGGCCGAGCGGTGCCAGCTATGGCCCATGGAAATCCCATCAATAGAGGCGGGGCATCGCTGCGATGACCGCTCGCCGATTGTGAGGCATGAGGACCCTGTGGCGTGCGGGAACGGGCCAAGCGATCGTTTCGGACGGCAAGGCTTCGGCACCCGAGGCAGGCCCGCGGGCGGATGCCTCTAGTCGCGCTGTCTCAACTCGCGGCGTGACGACACCCCGAGCTTGGCGAAGATCTTGCTCAGGTGCCATTCCACTGTCCGTGGGCTGATGAACAGGTGGCTGGCGATCTCGGAATTGGTGTAACCGTCACCTGCGAGCCGGGCGATGTAGCTCTCTTGTGTCGTCAGTGCCGCTACGGACCCGTGGCCCAGATCGTTTCGTTGATATTCGCCGGCCGCCTGGAGCTCACGGCGGGCCCTCTCGGCCAAGCCGTCGGCCCCCATCTCGACGAACATTTGGTAGGCGCCCCGCAATTCGGTGACGGCGTCAGCCCGGCGGTTCGCGCGTCGCAGCCATTCGCCGAAGATCAGGCGAGTGCGCGCGGTGAGGACCTTCAGTGGAGTTCGCTTTAATTCCGCTATTGCCGTTCGATACTCGCGCTCAGCTTCAATGCCTGAGCCCAGTAGCGCCCTGGCGCGGGCTGCGTAGCCCAGTGCGGTTGCCGTACCTGATGCGTCGGCACGGTCCCACAGTTGTGCAGCCGCTGCCTCGGCGGCGCTCGTATTGCCGGAGCGGGCAGCAGCTTCGACCATCTCGTTGAGCAGGTGGCCGTACATCCCCACGTCGTCGTATTCGAGGGCGGACAGGCACGCCGCGAATGCCTCCGGGTACTGGGCGAGTCCGTTGTGGAGAACGGCCACCGAGAAAAGTACGACGGTGACCTCGCTGCCTTCACCGCGCGCCGTGGCTTCCTGAATGGTCTCTCGTGCCAGTTGCCTGCCTTGTTGCTCCTGCCCACGACACGCCGCGAGATACGTCTGGATCGACCGGTGCGGCGGAGCCCCCGTCGCCACGGAGATCGCGTCGGACTGGGCAAGTAGTTCAGCTGCGCGAGTGAAGTCACCTGACGTGACGCATGCTCCTGCGTACGTGGTCAGGGCTGCCGGAAGTACGGTCAACTCGCCCGTGGCGCGCAACATCTCGGATTGCCGTTCGTTGAGCCCATCGTAGGTGTCCTGATCGAAGAGATCGAGCAGAACCCGGTTGGTGATGTCGTGCCAACGCGGATCTGCCGTGCCTGCCGCCTCTTCCGCCAGATACTGCCGAACGGCCCTCTGCAGCAACGGAACAGCCGCGGTGTACCCCTGCGTGAGCCGGACAACCAGACCGTCCAGAAACAGGTCGACTGCCGTGGGGGGATCCGAGGCAGGCGGCGCCTGCATCGCGGACGCGGCGATCGCCGCCGCCGAGCCGTGCTCACCGAGGAACAGTCTGCCGACGATCATGGCGGCCATCAGTGCCTCGAGGTAGGTCTCGCGTGCGAGCGCGACATCGAACGGCCGTAGCCGTTCCGCTGCCGCCAAGAGCAGCGGAGGTGCGTCGCGGCCGCGGTTGGTGGCGAAGGTGATCTTGGCGCGCAGCAGATCCGCCTGGGCATCGAGTAATTCGCTGTCGGCGCGCGCAACGGATGCCAGCAGCGTGGTGGCCGCCGCAGGGTCCGCCGCGTCGACCTTGGCGCGGGCGGCCATGAGTGCGCGTTCGCCCCGCGTGAACGGTTCGGGCGTCAGTTCGACGGCGTACGCGAGGAACGCCGCGGCCGCGGCGGATCCACCGCGTTTGCGGGCGCGCTCGGCCGACTCCACCAGTTCCACCGCGATCGCTTCATCGGGTGCGTCCGTGGCGTGGGCACGGTGCCAGGCGCGGTGCTCGTCCGCGACCGGCCCGGAGATCACCTCGGCCAATGCGGCGTGAGCCTGCCTGCGCTCAGGCTGGGTGGCGTGGCGATAGATCGCCGATCGAACCAGCGGGTGCCGGAATCGCAATCTGGTATTCACGGTCACCAGCCCGCTGCGCTCGGCCGGAACACCAGCGTCCGCACCGATTCCGAGACGCGCGGCGGCCGCCCACAACCACGCCGGCTCGCCGGTCGGTTCGGCGGCCGCGAGCAGCAGGAGCATGCGCGTCTGCGGCGGCAGTTCGCGCAACCGTTGGCCGTACGTCTGCTCGATGCGGGTGGCCAGCGGCTTCGCCGCCACCAGTCCGTAGCCGCCGGCGAGCTGAGCCGGTGGCAATGCACGGTTCAATTCGAGCAACGCCAGCGGATTTCCGCCGGCCTCGGCGAGGATATTGTCGCGGACGGTTTCGTCGAGCCGGGCCGGCATCATCGTCGAGAGCAGTGCACGGGCATCGGCATCGGAGAGGCCGCCGACGGGTAGGTCGGGCAGCGCCGCCAGCGCCGGATCGGCCTGCGATCCGCGGGTCGCGAAGATCATCGCCACGGGGTCGGCGACGAGCCGGCGCCCGGCAAACGCCAACGCCTGCAGCGAAGCGCGGTCAATCCACTGCGCGTCGTCGACGATGCAGACGGTGGGCTTCTCCGCCCCGGCGTCGGCGAGCAGGGACAGCACGGCCAACCCCACCAGGAGGCGATCCGGCGCGGCGCCGTCACGCAAACCGAGGGCCACCCGGAGCGCGTTCTTCTGCGGGCCGGGTAACCGATCGATATGGCCGAGCAATGGGGCTGACAGTTGCTGAACGCCGGCGTACGCAAGCTCCATTTCCGACTCCGCCCCGCTCAGCGCAATGACCCGGAGATCGGAGGCGCGATCACGGGCATCGCGTAGCAATGCGGTTTTGCCGATACCGGCCTCGCCGCGAAGGACGAGCACGCCGCTGCCGCCGCCGCGGACGCGTGCCAGCAATTCGGCCAGCGTCTGTTGCTCGTCGCGGCGTCCCACCAGCGCGTTGCCGCCCGCATCGCCGCCCATCCGGTGATCTTGACACGAGAGCTGGTCGGCGGTGGCCTGAAGTGCCGCAGCTTCCCGGTCCGGCCCGAACCCCGGTTGCCGCCGACCCGTGGTTTCCACGGGGTCGTCGCGCCTGGCCGCCGTGTGTGATGGGCGTAGCGGAAGTGCACTCATTTGACGAAGGGTTTCCAGCGATGACCGAAGCAAAGTCCGTCCACCACGTCACCTATGACCTGCTCCGCACACTCGGCCTGACCACGGTTTTCGGCAATCCAGGGTCCACGGAACAGACCTTCTTGCAGAACTTCCCCGACGACTTCACCTACATCCTGGGGTTGCAGGAAGCATCCGTGCTGGCGATGGCCGATGGCTTCGCCCAGTCCACCGGCAAGCCGGCGCTCGTCAACCTGCACACCGCCGCGGGCACCGGCAATGCGATGGGCAGCCTGGTCGCGGCCTACCGTGCCAACACGCCGCTGATCGTGACCGCAGGTCAGCAGACCCGCGAAATGTCCTTGTGTGATCCGTATCTGAACAACCCCGACCCGACGGTGATGCCGCAGCCATGGGTCAAGTGGGCCTACGAACCGGCACGCGCCGAGGATGTCCCTGCGGCATTCATGCGCGCTTACGCGGTGGCGACGCAACCGCCCGCGGGTCCGGTGTTTCTGTCCATTCCGCTCGACGACTGGAACAAGCCGGCACTGGGGCCGGCGGTGGTCAGAACGGTCAGCCACCGTGTTCAGCCAGACAGGGAGCGCCTGCGCGAGTTCGGTGCACGGATCAGCCGCGCGGAGCGGCCGCTGTTGCTTCTGGGACCCGAGGTGGACCGTGCCGGCGCCTGGGATGCCGGCATCGCCTTCGCCGAGAAACTGCGTGCGTCGGTGCGCGGCAGTGGGCTCTCGGACCGGTGTTCGTTCCCCGAGGATCACCCGCTGTACGCCGGGCCATTGCCCCTGACGATCGCGGGTGTCAACGAGGCATTGCAGGGTTTCGACCTGGTCATCGCCATCGGTGCGCAGGTGTTCCGGTACTACCCCTACGTCGCCGGCGAATGGGTGCCGGAGGGAACCGCGGTACTGCAGATCACCGTTGATCCGCACCTTGCCGCGGTGGCGCCGGTCGGCGACAGCCTGGTCGGCGATGTGGGCATCGCCCTCGACGAGCTGTTGGACCTCGTCGAGGTGCCGGCGGACCGGAAGGCACCTCCCGGGCTGAGCCGGGATTTCAGCGGCGAGCTCCCCGTGGCGTCCGCGCCTCTGCTGCCCAACGATGTCTACGCGGTGCTCAGCTCGATCAAACCCGAGGACGCAGCGGTCGTCATGGAGTCCACCTCGACGCTGGCGGACCTCATCCAGTGGTGGCCCACCAGGCGCACCGGTAGCTTCTTCGCCACGGGCAGTGGAGGGATCGGCTGGGGAGTGCCGGCAGCGGTGGGTATCGCGCTCGGCGACCGCGCCCGCGGCGTGCAGCGAACCATCGTCGCCTCGATCGGTGATGGCTCGTTCCAGTACTCGATCCAGGCCATCTGGACGGCTGCGCAGCACAAACTTCCGATTGTGTTCGTGGTGCAGCGCAACGGCGAATACTGCGTCCTGAAGTCCTTTGCGCTTCTCGAAGAGACACCAAATGTCCCCGGACTGGACTTACCCGGGCTCGATATTGCGGCGCTGGCAACCGGTTTCGGTTGTCGAACGGTCAACGTGGACGGCACCGAGAGCCTGGCGCGCGAGTTCAAGGCGGCCCTGGAGGCGGACGGGCCGACCGTCCTCGTGGTGCCCACGCAGCCGCAACTCCCGTTCCTGGGCTGACCGATGCCGGTCTACACGTGCACGACGGTCGAGGCGACGCTGAGCGCCGAAACCAAGGCCGGCCTGGCCGGTGAAGTGACCAGGATCCATTCCATGATCAATCACGTTCCCGGCACCTACGTCAATGTCGTGTTCCATGAGCTGGCACCCGACGACGTGTACACCAATGGCCAACCCGCCCAACCGCTGTTGATCAACGGTTGGGTCCGCACCGGCCATCCCGAAGCCCAAAGTAGCCAACTGGTGGCTGCGATAGCGGCGGCAGCCTCTCGAGTCACCGGCATCCCCGCGGAGCGCATCCTTGTCGTGATCCAGAACAGCCCAGCGCATTTCGCCATCGAAGGTGGACGTGTACTGCCCGCCCCGGGCGAAGAAGATGCGTGGTTACGTGCACAGGGCGCCGTCGGACACGACTGAGCTGACGTGCAGGTTGCAGCTCGCCCCTACGCCAACCCCCAGCTAGCGTGACCTCTCGGCGGGGGACAGCCTGGGAGACATCGAGCCCGTTCCGCAGCAAAGTAATTCACACAACGAACACCCGCTATCCCCAAGGAGTGGATGACATGACCGCACACGACGCACCCGTTGCCGCCGCCGTGAAGAGCACGAGCATGGACGGGTTCGCCGGGGCCGTCGCGGGCCTTGCCGAGGTCGTCACCGACTCCACCGTCCTGACTGACAGTGGACACGATTTCTGGGGAGTCGGTGCCACCGCTGAACTGATGCTTCGCCCGCATAATCGCGACGAGATCGCCTCGATCGTCCGGATTGCCAAAGACCACGGTATTGCTATCGTGCCGCGCGGAGGCGCATCGAACTGCTCGGGAGGAATGATGCCCACGGCGGGCCGCGTTCTGCTGGATCTGTCCCGCCTGAATCACATCCTTGACATCGACACCGAGAGTCGTTCCGCCCGAGTGGAACCCGGCGTGATCAACTCGGATCTTCAGGCGGCGCTCGCCCCACATGGATTGTGCTTCTCGCCTGACCCGGTCTCGGCACACCTGGCTACGGTGGGCGGCAACATCATCGAAAATGCGGGCGGTCCGCACGCTTTGAAGTACGGCGTCACCTACAACCACATCCTGTCTGTCGACGTCGTTCTACCCGACGGGTCCGAGACCACCTTCAGCGCCGACGACGAAGGGCCAGACCTGCTCGGCGTCATCATCGGGTCCGAAGGCACGCTTGGCATCGTCACCGAAGCAACCGTTGCGTTGCGGCCGATCGCTGAGGTGACCCACAGCTTGATGGGCGCCTTCGCGTCCGCACGGGAAGCCGCCGACACCATTGCCGCCGTCATCGCCAGCGGTGTGGTACCCGCCGCCGTGGAATGGCTCGACCGGGCGGGCATTGCCGGGCTGCAACAGTTCTACGACACCGGCTACCCACTGGACGCCGATTCCATCGTGCTCATCGACGTCGACGGTACAGCCGCCGAGGTGCTCCACGATCAGGCGATCGTGGAGAGCGTATTGCGCGAGCGGGCCACCGAGGTGCGGGTCGCCGAGGACGAAAAGGCCCGCGCCGCTCTGTGGTACGGCCGACTCAACGCCCCCAACTCGGTGGTGCAGAGCGGCAAGGGTTTCTTCATCGGGGATGTCACTGTGCCCCGCGATCGGATTCCCGAAATGCAGGAAGCCATCCAGGCCACTGCCGCGCGCCATTCCGACGGGCTGCTGTTCATCGCGGTGTGTGGCCATGCCGGTGACGGCGATCTGCACCCCACCACGTTCTTCGACAGGGACAATCCGCTGGCCGCTTCCGCGCTGGAAGCAGCGAACAATGAAATCATCGATGCCGCACTGCAATTAGGCGGCACCATCACCGGCGAGCACGGGGTGGGCACCGAGAAGATCCAGTTCATGACGAAGCGCTTCACCCCGGTGGAGATCTCGGCGCAACGGTCGATCAAGAAGGCATTCGATGCTGCCGGGCTGCTCAACCCCGGGATCATGCTGCCCGATCCATCCCCCGAGGAGCCCGACACCAGCGCATTCGGTGCCGCGGTCCGGAAAGCCCTCGCAGGCGGCATCTCCTCGAACCCGGACGCGCTACTCACCACCGGTGACAACACGGACATCGACGTCAATCTCGGCAACCTCAGCCTCGTCATGGGTGCCGACGTCACCATCGACTCAGCGAACCGCTTCCTCGACGAGCACGGCATCGCGTGCGCTGCGGTCCCGACCACCGGTGGGCACCGCACCATCGGGGCCCTCGTGGCGACCGCAACCGGTGCCGAACGCAGCCACATCCGACACGCTCTGCTCGGTGCCGATGTCACCGTCATCGATGGCCAGACGCAGGCTCGCTTCGGTGCCGAGACCATGAAGGACGTCGCGGGTTACGACGCGAAACGGCTGTACATCAGCGCACACGGCGCCTTCGGTGCGCTGGACACCCTCATCTTCAAGATCGCAGTCAGGCCGAACGCGACGTGAACCCCGTCAATTGCCGTACAGATGCAGTGTCCGGGCCGCCGCGGTGGCCACGTCACCGCTGAGCCCCACGATCGGCGGGCCGCCGCACTGATGGATCACGTTGGCGAGCACGACCACATAGGTGTCCGACCCCGGGTCGATCCACAGCGTGGTGCCGGTGAAGCCGGTATGCCCGAAGCTGCCGATGGGAAAGATCGTGCCGCGCGGCCTGGAATGCGGTGTGTCGATGTCCCAGCCCAAGCCGCGCAGGTCCGGCCCCGGGCCGGGCTGCTGGGGACTGGTCATCAGCCGGACGGTCGACTGCGCCAGCGGAAACGTGCTGGGCCGGCCCGCGAGCCGATCGAGCAGGGCCTGCGCAAACAGTCCGACGTCGTGGGCGGTGGAGAACACCCCGGCGGCGCCGGTCGCTCCTCCCATCCGGCGGGCCGTCGGATCGTGCACCGTGCCGCGGAGAAGGCGGCCGTGGTCAGGGTTGAGTCCTGGCGTGTCCTCATCGTGTGCGGTGGGCGCGACGCGGCCGAGGAGGTCGGTGCTCCACGACCCTGCCGGGCAGGCGGCCACTTCGGGCGCCTGCGGATCGACGACGAGCGCGTTGCCCAGGATCTCATGCGGTCCACAGGCTTTGGTCGCGGGGAAGTAGTGGGTGTCGGTCATCCCCAGTGGAGTGAACACGTTGTTCTGCACATACGTGTCGATGGATTGCCCGGTGAGTTTCTCGATGATGGCGCCCACCAGGATGAAATTGATGTCCGAGTAGTGGAAGAGGTCTCCGGGCTCGAACACCACCCAGGCGCCGAGCGCCCGGCGCAGGCCGTCGGCCTTGTCGGCCCGGTCCAGTCCCCACGGTCCGTCCAGGCTCAGATCTCCCGCGATGCCCGACGTGTGTGTGAGCAACATGCGCAGCGTGACCTGCCCCGCACGGCGTGGGTCGTTGGCCGGCCGGAAATCGGGCAGGTAGGCCTGAACGGGATCATCGAGATGAACGCGTCCCTGTTCGTGCAGCTGCATGAAGGCCGTCGCGGTGGCGAGGCTTTTCGTCAGGGAGGCCAGGTCGAAGATCGTGTCCACGGTCATCGGCTCGGCGGGCGACGGTGACCCGTCCAGGCCGGGTTCGCCGGCGAGCTTGCGCTCGCCGAAAGCTGTGCGGAAAGCGACCTTCCCGGCGTGCCCGATCTGGACCACCGCACCGGGCAGCCGATGCTGGGCGATCGCGTCGTTCATGAGCTGAGAGACCGGCGCGAACTCGATCGACGACACGGCGCCGGGAGTCGTGCGCGCCGTTGACGGTGTGGTGTCCGATGACGTGGTCTCTGCCGACGGCGCGTTGACCGGCGGCGGCTGCGCCGGCTGTCCGCACGATGGCACCGCGGCGAGGGTCAGCAGTGCGGCCGCCACGGCGGGCAGCCGGGCGACGCGCGATCCTGACACCGTCACCCGATGACGGTATCCCCGCACCCGGCATTGAGGACGGATCGACGCCGGACCGTTCCGCAAAGCCAGGCCTAGAGCGGTTTATTAGAACGGTCTAAGGAAGTGTGGCGAAGACCCCAGACGTCGGCCGCCAAGCTCTGCACATGTGCCAAAGCTGTTCTGTAGCAGCGAATGTCACCTGATGAACTAGGCCCCCGTGGGCCTATCGTCCTTGCTGTATCTGATCTTGTAATGTCAGTATGACTTTACAAATGCCCATCGAACGGTATTCTCTTTTGATGTGACGGGCGTCACCGTCGCCGGCCGGCGTCGCTGTACCCCGCAGGCCACACAGTGAAGGAGTCCCACATGACCACCCACGCGGAGTCGGCGGCAGAAGCCGACCTACCACCACTGACGACCGGACCCCACCAGAGAAGGATCGGCGTGATCTCGATCGTCGCCTGCCTGGGCGGCCTGTTGTTCGGCTACGACACCGGCGTGGCCAACGGCGCCGAAGGGCCGATGGCACAGGAACTCGGGCTCTCCCTGCTCCAGCTGGGCGTGGTCATCAGCGCGCTGCTGTTCGCCGCCGCGATCGGCGCCTTGGTCGGTGGGATCATCTCCGATGCGATCGGGCGCCGCAAGACGATCCTGATCCTGGCGGTGCTGTTCTTCGTCGGTGTCCTGCTCGTCGTGTTCTCGCCGGCCGGACCCGAGACGGGTACGTTCTCCGCCACGGGCTTCGCCACCCTGGTGGCCGGCCGCATCGTGCTCGGGCTCGCCGTCGGTGGCGCATCGACGGTGGTCCCGGTCTTCCTTGCCGAACTGTCGCCATATGAGATTCGTGGCTCGATCACCGGGCGCAACGAGCTGGCCATCGTCGTCGGCCAGCTGTCGGCGTTCGTGGTGAACGCGATCCTCGGTGTGACCCTCGGCCACGTGGACGGCGTCTGGCGGATCATGTTCGCGGTGTGTGCGCTGCCCGCGGTGGCACTGTTCGTCGGCATGCTGCGGATGCCGGAATCGCCGCGCTGGCTGGTGGAGAAGGGGAAGAACGAGGCGGCGCTCGCGGTGCTGAAATCCGTGCGTTCCGAAGATCGGGCCATGGCGGAGTTCGCCCAGGTGGAGCTGATAGCCCGGCAGGAGCGCCAGGCTCACCAGATCGGAATTCGCGCCGTCATGGGCAGTAAGTGGTTGCGGCGCATCATCTTCGTCGGCATCGGTGTCTGCATCACCCAGCAGCTCACCGGTATCAACTCGATCATGTATTACGGCACCCGGGTGCTGGAGGAATCGGGCATGGGCGAGGAGGAGGCCGTGCTCGCCAACATCGCATTCGGAGTGGTCGCCGTGATAGGCGGCATCATCGCGCTGCGTAACATGGACCGGATCGACCGCCGTAAGACCTTCATGATCGGTCTCACGCTCACCACGACGTTCCACTGCCTCGTGGGCATTGCGTCGATGTTGCTGCCGGCGGGGAACCCGGCGCGGCCGTACGTGATCCTCGTCCTCGTCGTCGGATTCGTGCTGTCGATGCAGACCTTCCTCAACATCGCCGTATGGGTATGGCTGGCGGAGGTTTTCCCGCTGCACATGCGTGGTCTCGGCATCGGCACAGCCGTCTTCTTCTGCTGGGTCACCAACGGCTTCCTCGGGCTCTATTTTCCGACCCTGGTCGCGAGTATCGGCATCACCGGGTCGTTCTTCCTGTTCGCCGGCATCGGGGTGGTCGCATTGCTGTTCGTCTACACCCAGGTGCCCGAGACCCGCGGCCGCTCGCTGGAGGCGCTCGAAGAGGATGTGTCGACCGGGCAGATCTATGTCGGCCTGCGCTGAGCAGGAGGAGTTGGGCCGATTTCTCGGCCGAGTCGAACTCTTCGGTGCGCTCGGCCCGTCGGAGCTGGCGGCGATTGCGGCGGCGGCGACCGTCCGGCATTTCGCCGCAGGCGATCTGGTGGTCGACGCGTTCACCGCGCCACCCACCGAGATCTACGTCGTGCTCAGCGGCGAAGTCGACCTCTGGCACGACCAGGACCAGGTGACCAAAGCCGGTGACGACCGATTTGTCGCCGGCGACGTGTTCGGATTCTCCGCGATGCTCACCGAACGCCCGATCGGGCCCCGGGTGGTCGCCACCACGCCGGCCACCATCGCGGTCCTGCCCGGAAATCTGGTCGAACCGGCCTTCTACTCGCGCAACGGCGCCCGGTTCCTGGCCGACTACATCTCCCGCACCCGACGCCGCTCAACCTCGGCGCCGATGTTCAGCACGGTCGAAGACCTCATCGCGACCACGCCGTTGGTCGTCGCCCCGGACACCCCGGTCGCCGTCGTCGCGCGGCAGCTGGCGGAGCGTGAGATGCACTGCGCCGTCGTTGATTCGGGTGACGGCACCTACGGCATAGTCACCGATGCGGTGCTAGGTCGCCGAGTTGTCGGCGACGGAATCTCTGGGGACACCCCCGCGCGCGAGGTGATGGTGCACCCGGCCACAACGGTCGAACTCACCGGCTCGTCGGTCGAGGCGCTGATCACCCTGCTCGACACCCGAGCCGAGTACCTGCCGGTTGTCGATCGAACCGATAAGCTGCGCGGCGTACTCGGGGCGCGTGACTTCGTGCTGGCACCGACCACGGCCGGATTCGGGATGCTCGAACAGATCCGCCGCGCCCGCCACCGCGACGAGTTGATCGAGCGGGCCCGGCGGGCACCGTCAGTCCTGAGCGACATCCTCGACCGCGGGCTGGCCGTCGATCGCGTCATCCGGGTCTACTCCGCGATCGTCGACGCGATCGTCCGGCGGTCGATCCAGTTGGTGTTCGCCGGCCATGCCGAACTCTCCCTCGATCAGTTCACCTGGCTCTTCCTGGGCAGCCACGGCCGGCGCGAAGCGATGCCCGGCTCGGACCTCGACGTCGCCATCGCCTTCGACGACGACGTGTCGCCGGAGACGATGGTGCTGTTCCGTCGCGCGTTCGAAGAAGTCAACGAACTGCTCACGGCTGCCGGGCTCGGCGTCGACGTCAACGGCGCCAACGCCACCAACAAGGCATTCTCCCGGACGAACAGTGAGTGGCGAGCCGCGGCCACGCGCTGGCTGACCGCGCCCGGGGAGCATTCCCGCGCCGCCATGGCGGTCCACCGCACCGGTCTGGCCGTCATCGCATCGCTGCTGGTGGACGCTCGGCCCATCCACGGCACACCGGGACTGCCGGAGGTGGCACGAGTCTTCACCGACTTCCGGCAGCACCCGGCCGCAATGGATCTGCTTCTTTCGGAGTCGCTTTCGCACCGCGCCAAAGAGCGGGAGCGCACGCTCCGCGACGTGTTCACCGGCAAGGGGGACAGCTTCGACGTCAAGACCCACGGGCTGTTACCGGTGGTGAGCATCGCCCGTTGGGCCGCCCTGGGCGTCGGTTCCACCGAACTGCAGACCGTGAAACGACTCCGCGACGCCGCCGGGTCCGCCATCCTGCCCAGTGCAGAAGCCGCCCGCCTGATCGAGGTGTTCGAGATCCTGCAGCGAATGCGGCTACGCCACCACCTCAATCGGCTGCACGAGGGGCAGGCGCCCAATGACCTGATCGACCGTGACGAACTGTCACCGATAGAGAGAAGCATGATCGGCCAAGCTGTCCGAGAGATCAACACCATCGCCCGCCGCATGGACCGCGTCGCTCTGCGCCCCGCACTTCTTCCCCGGCCGGCTCGGCGAAAGGCCACCTGACGGGATGCGGATCGCCGTCATCGGTGACGTCGGTGGACACGCCAACCCACTGCGCCACGAGCTCGCCCGGCTCGGCGCCCACCCCGACGGCTCCCTACCCGAGGATCTGATCGTCGTCCAGGTCGGGGATCTGATTCATCGGGGCCCCGACTCCGCCCAGGTCGTTGACATGATCGACGGCTACCTACGCACCCAGCCCGCGCAGTGGATTCAGCTCATCGGCAATCACGAGGCGCACTATCTGCAGCCGCCGGTGTTCGCGTGGCCGGAGACTCTAAGCCGCAAACACATTCGCACCATCAAGCGCTGGTGGAAGAACGGTTCCGCCGTGGTGGCCGCCGCGGCCGACACCGCGGACGAGTCCTTCCTCATCACGCATGCGGGCATCACCGCCGAATTCTGGGCCGGGGTCCTCGGCGGCCCGCTTACCGCCGCGGAGGCCGCCCGCCGGATCAACGAACTCTCGAAGTCCGACGCCGACAGAGTGTTCCGTGCCGGAGCGATGTTGCATGGGACCAATGCCCAGGATGCCGGGCCCCTGTGGGCCGATACCATGACCGAACTGCTGCCCGGATGGGCGGACCGGCAACTGCCGTTCAGTCAGATCCACGGCCACAACAGCATCACCCCATGGCGGGGAGACGGTTCGGCCGTACCGCCGGCCGGCGTCGAAGCTCTCGTCACCGTCGATGTCGACGCCAAACACGAAGCCGTGCATCTTGCCGGCGGCCGGCTCATCGGCGTCGACCCCGACCACCGCGGTACGCCGACAAGCCCATGGCGCGCCTTCGAACTCACCGGGAGCGTTATCCGGGTGTAGTCACGCCTTCAACGCCGCAGCGACCGAGCGCTTCGCCTCGGCGATGAGGGTGGTTAGGTTCCGCACCGGCGGGTTGGCGATGAGCTGGAGTCCGGTACCCCGCAGAATCGACAAGAGCAGCACCGCTGCGCTTTTCGGGTCGATGTCCGCTCTGATGGAGCCGTCGATGATGCCGGCCTTGATCCGGTTCGCCAGGAACGTGCGGAAGGACGCGTCGCGTTCGGCGAACAAGGGAGTGAGCACGGGGTCCGCGGCGATGGCCTCGCCCCACAGCTGGAGAAAGGCCCGTGACGACGGGGTGCGGTTGACGACGTTGCGGAAATAGGATGCGACCAGGTCGGCGATCTGGTCGAGTGCGTGCCCGTCGTAGTCGGGCACGTCGAAGGTCCCCGCGTCGCCCATGACCGCCTCGAGCAGGCCGGCCCGGTTCCCGAAGTATTGATGCACGATGCCGCGGCTGTACCCGGCGGCCTCGCCGACCTGGGCGAGAGTGACGGCCCGGGAGCCGTTCTGTGCGATGAGGGTCATCGCGGCATCCAGCACGCGCCGCTCGGCCTCGGCGCGGCGCTGCTCCTGGGTCCGTCGGGTCGGGCCCATGGACTTGTCGGTGGGCGCCGGTAACTTTTCTGCATGCATGCATACAAGTTAAACCAACCCACAGGGAGTTACCGACATGTCCGATGAAAGAAGCATCCCGGCGCCGGTGCTGGCGCTGCTGCGTCTGCACAACGCGATCTACCGCCGCACCGGCGGATGGCTCGGCCACCGGCTGATGGGTACGCCGACCTTGCTGCTCCATGCGAAAGGGGCGAAGACCGGCACGCTGCGTTCCAGCGCGCTCGGGTACTGGCGAGACGGCGAGGAGTACCTGATCGCGGCGAGCAACGGCGGCGCCGACCGGCATCCCGCCTGGTACCACAACCTGCGCGCCAATCCCGGTGCCGAAGTCAACCTCGGTCGTCGCCGCTTTCCGGTGACCGCACGCCCGATCACCCCGGACGAGGCCGACTACGCGCGGCTGTGGGGGATCGTCACCGCGAAGAACAAGAACTACACCGAGTATCAGGCGGCGACCACGCGGCCCATCCCGCTGGTGGTGCTCACCCCGGCCTGAGGCTCCGACTCAGGGCTCCAGCGGCTGCCGGTCTCGATCGTCGTAGGACGGCACGCCGTACTGGCCGGCCTGGTCCTGCGCGTACAGCCCGACGGTATGGGCGATCGCGGGTCCGGTGACCGCGAGGGCGTCGCGGCTGACATTGGCGATCGTGTCGCCCGCGGCATCGTTGCCGTCCTCCGAGGGCCGGCCGGTGCTGAGCGCGCCGATCGGAATGCCGGTGTGGGCAAACGGATTCCCATCGCCTCGACCGTCGAAAAGCAGAAGGCCGGGGGTGATCCCCTGGCCGGCGAGGTAGTCGGTCAGCGCATGCTCGATGGCGGCAGAACCCTCCGGTGCCGTCACATCGGTCTGTGGGTGCGGCGGCAGCGTGCCATCGGCGTCGAGGACCAGATAATCCGGGTCGGGCGAGGCGACCATGTCGACGTTCAGGTACAGCGCGATCCGCGACAACGCCGTCTCATCGAGCGAGCCGACGTAATGCTGGGATCCGAGCATCCATTCCTTCTCGCCGGCCCAGAAGGCGAAGCGCACCCCGTTCTCGATCGGCGGCTTGGGGCCCATCTGCAGCGCGGTTTCCAACACGGCGGCCACACCGGAGGCGTTGTCGTCGATACCCGGACCGAGCGCGTTGCTGTCCAGGTGGGCGCCGACCATGACGACGTCGACCGCCGAACCGGTGGTGGTCTGGGCGATCACGCTGCGCACCGGGCGTTGCTCGACCCGGGCCACAACCTCCGCCGTCGCGGTCCCACGTCGTCGCACCAGATCCATCCCGTCGACGCGGCCGACCGAGAGCACCGGGAGTTGCACCTCGTCCTCGTCGAGCAGTCGACCGCCGAACACCGCCTCGTCGACGTTGTTGACGATGACCAGGCCCACGGCACCCCGCTCGGTGGCGGCGGCGGCCTTGTCGGCGAGAGAACAGCCACCGCGCCACGCGACGGCGACCGCACCGTCGGCCGCGGCGGTGCCGTAGTCGGCAGCGGTGCAGCCCTGGGCCTGCTCATCGGGCGCGACGAGCAACGGTCCGGAGACCCCGCCTTCGGGGCTGACCGCGCTGTGCTCGACCGCACGCGCCGGGAAGGGGATGTCGTCGACGCGCAGCGATTCGGCCTGGACATCGAACACCCCGGCCTCGAACTCGTCGATGTAGACGTCGAATCCCTTCTCCGTGAGGAGGTCGGAAACGTAGTCGACGCTCGCCTGATAGCCGGGCGTGCCGGTCTGGCGGTTGCCGCCGTGATTCTCGGCGATCTGCTGGAACTGCTCGAGGTGGCCGAAGATGGCGTCGGTGGTGATCCGGTCCTTCAGCTCGCCGGCGTAGGAGCCCGCCGGCTGCGCCGCGGCGCAACCCGCCAACGCGACAATGGTGGAGACCAGCGCAACGGTACGAGTCGGGTGGGGCATGACGTCCTTTCCGCAGGCGTGACGACGCCCGGGAAGGCTCGTGGCGGCATCATGGTATCCGCGTCGTTGCCGCGGTGGTGGTCTACGTATCGGCGTGCGATGCCGGCCAAAGCCATTGCTGGAAGCCGCTGCCCGCGCTGCCGCAAGCGACCCAGTCAGTGCACTTCACCGACGCTTACGTCGGCGTCACTGTACTGTCGTGGATGATTTGCTGACCAGCACCACGATCAGGGGTTACGACGATGACCGCGACGGGACCGGGTAGGTGGTTGCTACGCGCCAACCACTACGAATGGATCACCGACTACCTCGTCGCGCGGCGCATGACCGGTGCCGTGCGGGTGGCCATGGCCTCGGTTGCCGGGTCGTTGGCCCTGTGCCTGCTGGTGCTGGTGAACAGCGTCGACGGCCCCCGCGACACCGTCGCGCAGGTGATGATGTGGACCGCGTTCGCCGGCGGCGTCGCCGGTGCGGTGCTGTGGGTGCTGACGTGGCCGACGCGCGGTCAGTCGCTGGCCTTCGCGCTGGTGTCGAACACCTCGGTGGCGCTGGCCTGTCTGTCCTATCCCAACCCGCAGGGCGGTCTCACCGGCTGTATCGCCTTCGCGACCACCGCCGCGTACATCGCGTTCTTCCACGGGACGGCGCTGGTGCTGTACAACTTCGTGCTGGCAACGGCGGTGGCCCTGGTGGTGGCGGTCCGCGTGGTCGCCTCCGGTCACGTCGCGCTCGCCCTGGTCGACATCTTCCTGGTGCTGCAGGTCAACATCGTCATGCCGGTCGCCATTCACGTCCTCGTCCGTGCGCTCGGCGTCGACCTCGAACAGGCCGACCGGGATCCGCTGACCGGTCTGCTCAACCGCCGGGCGTTTCAGCAGCACATCGCCAAGATGCTGGCCGCCACCGACCGTGCCCATCTGGTGGTGGCCGTCGTGGACCTCGACGATTTCAAGCACATCAATGACACGTACGGGCATCAGGCCGGTGATGACGCCCTGGTGGCGGTCGGGCGCGCGCTGGGCCACGCCGTCTTCGACACCACGGCGGTGATCGGGCGGATCGGCGGTGAGGAGTTCGTCGTCGCGGCCGCGTGCGGGACCGCGGACCCCACGCTGCTGTCCCGCCGGATCTGCCGGGCCATCGCCGATCTGCCGGTGCCGGTCACGGCCAGTGTCGGGACGTCATCGGCCGAGATCCACACCTTGGACGATGACGAGGTGACGCTGCGCGCGCGGATCGACGGTCTGGTGGTGGCTGCTGATGAGGCGATGTACAACGCGAAGCGGGCCGGCGGCAACAGATTTCGGCACGCCAGCTGATCCGGTCACCGGGTGATTTCGCGCAGGACGTCGAGCGCCCGCCCGATCGCGGGTGAGGCGCCGCCGTCCAGATGCGCCGCCACCAGGTCGACTCCCAGCGTTGCCGGCCGCAGCGGGCGATAGCTGACCCCGGCGACGTCCAGATCGGCCGTGGGTGCGGGCACCACCGCCACCCCGAGCCCCGCCGCCACCAGGGTGACCAACGTCGACGTCTCGGAGACCTCATGGCGGATCCGGGGTGCGAACCCGGCGTCCGCGCACACCGCGGCGAGCACCCCGCCCATCACCGAACGTCCCTGGCCGGCATGGGCGATGAAGTCCTGGTCGCGCAGATCGGCGACGTCGAGTGCATCGTGGCGGGCCAGCGGGTGCCCGGCAGGCAGCGCCGCGATGAGGCGGTCGCGCCGTAGCGTGACGCACCGGATGCCGGCATCCGCCACCGGTGGCCGCATCAGCCCGATGTCGATATCGCCGGAGCGCAGGGCGTCCAGCTGCGCGGGGGCCAGCATCTCACCGCGGATGCTGATCTCCAGATGCGGCAGCGCATCGCGCATGGCGCGCACCAGTCGTGGCAGCACCGAGTACGTCGCCGATCCCACGCAGCCGATGGTGAGGTGGCCCTCCACGCCGTCGGCCACCCGGCGCGCCTGCTGCCCGGCGTCGTCCACCGCATCCAGGATCGCGGCCACCCGCTTCAGATACGCCGCGCCCGCCGCCGTCAGGTCCACCCTGCGGGTACTCCTGGTCAGCAGGTCGACCCCGAGTTCACGCTCCAACTGCCGGATCTGCTGGGACAGCGGTGGCTGGGCGATGTGCAGCCGTTCCGCGGCCCTGCCGAAGTGCAGCTCCTCGGCGACCGCCTGGAAATACCGCAGGTGTCGCAACTCCACGATTGAGACCTCCTGCATATTACTGACGCCGATTTAGGTATTTCAGAATATCTCTTGCGCGGCCTACGGTCGAGGAATGACCGACATCGTGATCTGCAATCCACTGCGCACCCCGGTGGGACGCATGGGCGGTGCCCTGTCGGCGTTGACGGCCGCCGACCTGGCCACCCTCACCCTGCGCGCGCTCGTCGAACGGACCGGCCTCGGTGAAGGCGATGTCGACGATGTCGTCCTCGGGCACGGCTACCCGAGCGGGGAGGCCCCGGCCATCGGCCGCATCGCCGCACTGGATGCCGGCCTCGGCACCGGGGTTCCGGGGCTGCAGATCGACCGCCGCTGCGGCTCCGGTCTGCAGGCCGTGCTCTACGCCGCCGGTCAGGTCGCCACCGGCGCGGCGCGCGTGGTGGTCGCCGGTGGCGCGGAATCGATGTCCAATGTCGAGCACTACGCGCTGGGTCTGCGCACCGGTGTCCGCCAGGGCGGGGTGGCGCTGCTGGACCGGCTGGACCGGGCCCGCGAAACCGCCGGTGGCGCCGACCATCCGATCGCGGGCGGGATGATCGAGACCGCGGAGAACCTGCGCCGCCACTACGGCATCGGCCGCGCCGAGCAGGACGAACTGGCAGTGCGTTCGCATCAGCGGGCGATCGCCGCCCATGAGCAGGGGCGTTTCGCCGAGGAACTGGTACCGGTGACGATCACCGGCACGCGCGGCCGCCCCGACGTCATCGTCGACCGCGACGAACACCCGCGCACCGACGTCAGCGTCGAGAAGCTGGCGGCACTACGCGCCGTGCGTACCAAGATCGACGCCGACTCGACCGTCACCGCCGGCAATGCGTCCGGCCAGAATGACGGTGCGGCATTGTGTGTCGTCACCACCGCCGCCGAAGCCGAGCGCCTCGGGCTCACCCCGATGCTGGCGCTGCGGTCATGGGCGGTAACGGGCTGCCGGCCGGAAACCATGGGCATCGGGCCGGTGGCCGCGACCGCCGCCGCGCTGCAGCGCGCGGGCCTCACCCTCGACGAGATCGACTTGATCGAACTCAACGAGGCGTTCGCCGCGCAGGTGCTGGCGGTGCTGGCCGAATGGAAGGTCGATCCGCTCGATGATCGCCTGAACCCGAACGGATCCGGGATCTCGTTGGGCCATCCGGTCGGCGCGACCGGTGCGCGCATCCTGGCCACCGTCGCGCACGAGGCACGCCGCCGCGGCGCACGAACGGTGCTCGAAACCATGTGCATCGGTGGCGGACAGGGCCTGGCAGCGGTTTTCGAGGCCCTCCGATGAGCGCCATCGACGTACACGCCGTCGTCTCGGGACGCGCCGAGGCCCCGGCGGTCGTGTTGTCCAACTCGCTGGGCTCCACCCACCACATGTGGGACGCCCAGCTCGCCGAACTGGAGCAGCGCTTCCGGGTGGTGCGCTATGACACCCGCGGCCACGGCGGATCGCCGGTGCCCGCGGGCCCGTACCTGATCGACGATCTGGCCGATGATCTCGTGGCGCTGCTCGATCGGCTCGGCATCGCCAAGGCCCATCTGGTCGGCTTGTCGCTCGGCGGGATGACCGTCATGCGGGTGGCGATCCGCAATCCGGAACGGGTGCAACGGCTTGCGCTGCTGTGCACCGGGGCGCAGCTGCCCCCGGCGTCGGCGTGGACCGACCGCGCCGCGATCGTCCGCGCGCAGGGCAGCGCGGCGGTGGCCGCCGCCGTCGTGCAGCGCTGGTTCACCCCGGCCTACCTGGACGCGCGCCCCGACGTGCGCAGCGCACACGAGCAGATGGTCGCGGACACGTCGGCCGAAGGCTACGCGGCGTGCTGTGAAGCCATCGCCGCACTCGATCTGCGCGAACAGCTTTCCACCATCACCGCGCCCACCCTCGCCATCGCCGGCGCGGACGATCCCGCGACGCCGCCGGCCAAGCTGGAGGAGATCGTCGCCCGGATCCCCGGGTCGCGCCTGCTGACCGTGCCGCAGGCCGCCCATCTGGCCAACGCCGAGCAGCCCGCCACCATCACCCCCGCGCTCATCGAACACCTGGAGCAGCAATGACATTGAACAAGCTCGTGGCATCCCCCGCAGAAGCGGTGGCCGACATCCCACACGGCGCCAGCCTGGCGGTCGGCGGATTCGGGTTGGCCGGCATCCCCTGGTTCCTGATCGACGCGCTGCTCTCCCAGGGGGCCGGTGACCTGACGATCGTCAGCAACAACTGCGGCGTCGACGGTGCCGGCCTGGGCCTGCTGTTGGAGGCGCACCGCATCACCCGCGTGATCGCCTCCTACGTCGGGGAGAACAAGGAGTTCGCGCGGCAGTACCTGTCCGGTGAACTGACCGTCGAGCTGACCCCGCAGGGCACCCTCGCCGAGCGGATGCGCGCCGGCGGCAGCGGAATCGGCGCATTCTTCACCCCGACCGGGGTCGGCACCCTGGTGGCCGACGGCGGCCTGCCCTGGCGCTATCACCCGGACGGAAGCGTGGCACTGGCCTCGCCCCCGAAGGAGGTGCGCACCTTCGGCGGGCGGCAGATGCTGCTCGAAGAGTCGATCGTCACCGACTACGCGCTGATCCGCGCGGCGGTCGCCGACAAGGCCGGAAACTGCGTGTTCCACGCGGCGGCAAGGAATTTCAATCCTCCCGCCGCCATGGCGGGGCGCCTCACCGTGGTCGAGGCCGAACGGGTGGTCGAGGTCGGCGAGCTGCATCCCGACGAGATCCACCTGGCAGGAATCTTCGTCCAGCGCGTCGTCGAACTCACCCCGGAGCAGGCCTCCCGCAAGGAGATCGAGAAACGCACCACCCGCCCACGGCCGACCGATCAGCAGGAGGTTTCATCATGAGCTGGACCCGTGACCAGATGGCCGCCCGCGCGGCGCTGGAACTGCGCGACGGTGACTACGTCAACCTCGGGATCGGTCTGCCCACACTGATCCCCGACCACCTGCCCGAGGGCTCCGATGTCACGCTGCACGCCGAGAATGGCATCCTGGGCGTCGGCCCGTTCCCCTATGACGACGAGGTGGACCCGGATCTGGTCAACGCCGGCAAGCAGACCGTCTCGGTGGTGGACGGCGCGTCCTACTTCGACTCGGCCACCAGCTTCGCGATGATCCGCGGCGGACACGTCGACGTCGCGGTGCTCGGTGGCATGCAGGTCGCCGCCAACGGCGACCTGGCCAACTGGATGGTGCCGGGATCCATGGTCAAGGGCATGGGTGGCGCAATGGATCTGGTCAGCGGCGCCGAACGCGTCATCGTGCTGATGGACCACACCGCCAAATCCGGTGCCGCCAAACTGGTTCTGCACTGCGACCTGCCGTTGACCGGTAAAGCGGTGGTCAGCCGGGTCATCACCGAGTTGGGGGTCTTCGACGTGACCGGCACCGGGTTCGCGGTGGTCGAACTCGCCGACGAGGTCGATCTCGACGAGGTGGTCGCGCGGACCGGTGCCCCGGTCATCGACGCAGTGGAATAGCGCGATCCCGGCCAGGGTTGTCCCGGGGAAGACTGGCTACGAGAGGCACACCATGAAGTTCGGCATCTCCACCTTTGTGACCGACGACGGCATCGACCCGGTATCGCTGGCAACTGCCATCGAAGAGCGGGATTTCCACTCGCTGGTCATCGCCGAACACACCAACATCCCGGCCAGCCGGGAGTCCGCGTATCCGGGTGGTGGCGAGCTGCCCGATCAGTACTACAAGACGCTCGACCCCTTCGTCACGCTGGCCGCCGCGGCCGCCGTCACATCCAAGATCGAACTGTTCACCGGGATCGCCCTGCTCATTCAGCGTGACCCGATCATCACCGCGAAAGAGGCGGCCAGCATCGACCTCATCTCCGGTGGCCGGTTCGTCTTCGGTGTCGGCGCCGGCTGGAACCTCGAAGAATTGCGCAACCACGGCACCGATCCGAAAACTCGCGGCGCGCTGCTGGACGAGCGCATCGAGGCCATCAAGGCGCTCTGGACCGGTGAGCCGGCCGAATATCACGGCAAATACGTCGATTTCGATCCGACTCATCTGCGGCCGAAGCCGGTGCAGAAGCCGCACCCGCCCATCTACATCGGCGGCAACTCCGATGCCACGGTGAAACGGATCATCCGACACGGCGCGGGATGGATCTCCAACCCGTTCCCGGAGGATCAACTGGCCCGGCGCATCGGGCAGCTGAAAGAGGGCGCGGGACACGACGTTCCGTTGGCGATGTTCGGGACGCCGGTGGACGCCCAGTACTGGAGCGCTGTCGAGAAACTCGGGTTCGGGCAGGTGGCGCTGATCCTGCCCAGCGTGCCGCGCGATGAATCGCTGCGGCTGCTCGACGAGTACGCGGCTGCCGTCGCGCAGTATCGCGGCTGACCGTCCGCTACACCGCGGCCAGCGCCTGCCGGGCGACCTGCTCGGCGTCGTAGGTGTTCACCGCGATACCGGCGAAGATGGCGTCGATCTTCGCGGCCCGCGCTGATGCGGCCAGATCATTCGACCGGTAGGTGCGTCCGGCCTCCCGCGCACCGTCGCGGACCTGCCGGGTGCGGATCATCCGGAGCTCCTGGTAGATCCGCAACCGGGACGGCACGTCGGCGGGGCCGCAGTCGTCCAGTAGGACCGCAAGGGTCATGGCGTCCTCGATGGCCTGGTTGGCGCCCTGACCGAGATGGGGCACGACTGCGTGAGCGGAATCGCCCAGCAGGGTGACGCGTTCGCTCGACCACTGCGAAAGCGGGGCGCGGTCATAGATCCCCCAGCGGAACGTCTCATCCATCGCGCCGATGATGTCCAGGACGGGTTGATCCCACCCCCGGTAGGCGGCCGCCAGCTCGCGCACATCACCTGGCGCAGTCCACGACTCCAGCACCTCCAGGTCGGTGGGCACGAAGGCCACCACGTTGAGCAGACGGCCCGCCGACACCGGATAAACCAGGAAGCTGCGCTCGGGACCCATCCACATCCCGCTGACGTCGAGATCGCCCACGGGGGCTATCCCGGAGAGTCGATCGGCGGGAATGAGCCCGCGGTAAGCCATGATTCCCTCGCTCACCGGCTTCGCCGGCGCGCTGACCACGCCTTGGAGCGCGGAGTGGATACCGTCGGCGGCAACCAGCAGGTCGGTCTCGACGGTGCTGCCGTCGGCGAACCGGACGGTGACGCCGTCGGGATCCTCGGTGGCGCTGACCACAGGGTGCCCGAAGGTGATCGCTCCGGTGGGCAGAGCGTCGCAGAGCACGCGCTGGAATTCGGCGCGGTGCAGAAACCAGGTGTGCGCAGGGTCGCCGAACGACAAGGTCGACGGTTCTCCGGCGATCGGCTCGCCCTGCCAGGTACGGAACACGTAGTGCGAGAGCGGGCCGGCGATCGCCCTCAGCTGTTCGCCGAGCCCGAGGCGGGTGAGCACGCGGGATCCGTTGGGGGCGATGGACACTCCGGCGCCCAAGGCTTTGAGTTCGGAGGCTTTCTCATACACGTGCGCGTCGACCCCGTGGGCACGCAGTGCGATGGCGGCGGTCAACCCGCCGATACCGGCTCCGACGATCGCCACCCGAAGCGCTCGCTTGTCGTTCATGACCTGACCTCCCTGAACTCAATTATGTACCGATCGGCACATAATTGACCGTACGCGTACCGCTCGGTACATTCAAGTGATGCCGCGCACCGCCGATCCCGCCAAACGTGCCGAGCTGCTCGACGGCGTCATCGGCTACCTGCAGGAACATGGCGTGGCGGACATGTCGCTGGCCCCGATGGCCGAGGCGCTGGGTACCAGCAAGCGAATGCTGCTGTATTACTTCGGCGACCGCGGCGAACTGCTGGCCCAGGCGTTGAACGCCAGCAGGCCCGATGTCGGCGGGATGTTCGACGGCATCAGCACCGAGGCCGAGTTCGTGGCGGCGGCGCGGTCATTGTGGCGGGCCATCACCCGTGGCGCGCAACGCCGGACCGTCGGCTTGATGCTGCAGGTGCTGAGTCTGGCCGTCACGGATCCCGACACCTATCAGCCTTACGCCGACCAAGCGGTGACGATCATGCTCGATCCGATCGCCCGGGCACTGGCCGGCCTGGGATACCCGAAGCGCGACGCTGAGGTGCGTGCCTCGTTGGTCGTGTCCGGATTACGGGGTCTGTGTCAGGACGGTCTCGTCACCGGCGACAAGGGTCGCGTCGACGCGGCGGCCGAACTGGTCATCGCTGCGGCGATGTCGCCACGCTGATTCGGCTCAGTTGCGCCGGTTGGCCCAGCCGTCGTCGTTGTGCGCCAACAGGAGTAGTTCGCGGTCCCACGCGCGGTGGCGAGAGCGGTCCAGTCCGCGGCGGATGAGATAGGCCACGAGTGCGCCGCACATCACGATGCTGATCCAGAAGGACACCGCGGCGGCCGTGGCGGTCACCGCGGCATCGTCGGCCCGCAGCGGCGCCGCGACCACCTTTCCGCTCTCGTCCAGCCAGACCTTCATGTGATCGCCCGGGCGGATGGTCGCGGGGCTGACGACCGACTCGGTGCGCACCTGGGTTCCCTCGCGCCACTGGGCGCGCACATAGGCGGGGGTGTCCAGTTCGGTGGGAGCACCCACACCGGCCACCACGACCGCCTGCACTGAATGCCGGGTCTGAGCCTGCTGCTCGGCCGTGCGCACGCCCGCGTCGCGCACCACCGTGCCCGCGGACACCGCGGCGGGGATGGCGAAGAGTGCGACGACGACCACGCCGAGCACTGCGAGCGCTTCCAGCCGGTCGACCATGCGGACCAGCGGGTGGAATCCGAGCGCACGCAGGTACCAGCGAAGTCGTCCAGCTAACCGTGCATACATTGCATCCAGCGTGACACCGGCGGTGACGGTCTGCAAAGCCAGACGGGTGCGAGGCGATGGATATCACACCGCGTTCTGTGCGCGCATCCGGATCAACTGTCGGTCCCGCCAGCGCACCCGTTCATCCCAATCCTCGAGGTCGAGCAACGCCCGGCGCTGTGCCGTGACCTCGGCAATCAGGTCCGGTGTCCACGGGTCATGCTGCCCGCGTTCGGCCCCCATGCGCGCGTAGGCGGGGCCCATCTTCGCGGCATGCGATTCGATACCACCGCGGGTGTTCAGATCGGCCGTCTCGAACGGCCCGATGAAGCTCCAGCGCAAACCCAGCCCACTGCGCACCACCTCGTCGATGTCGTCGACGGTCGCCACCCCGTCGCGCACCAGGCAGTACGCCTCGCGCAACAGCGCACCCTGCAGGCGGTTGAACAGGAACCCCTCCACCTCGCGGCGCACCAGCACCGGTCGCAGACCGGCCGACCGGTAGATCTCGGTGGCGCGCCCGATGATCGCCTCGGCGGTGACCGCGGACGGCACCACCTCGATGACCGGCAACAGGTACGGCGGGTTGCCGGGATGGCCGACCAGAATCCGTGCTGCCACCGAGACGTCGAGCCCCTCGGCCAGTCGGCTCGGCACGATCGCCGAACTGGAACTGGCCAGCGGCACCTCCGCAGGCGTCCCAACGGCGGCCTGCACCAACAGGTCCTGTTTGAGGTCGACGCGTTCGGGGGCGCACTCCTGCACGAATGTCGCGCCCGCGAGTGCATCCTCCAGATCGGTGGTCAACCGCACCCGCGCTTCGATGGCGGCGGGGTCGGCCAGGTCCAGTTGCTTGAGGCGTTCGCGAAGATCGGCGGCCGCCCGCGGCAGCGCGTCCTCGAACGGGTCAAATACCGCGACGTCAACACCGCGGCAGGCGAACAGGATCGCGAACGACACCCCGATGGAGCCCGCACCGAGTACGGCCACCCTCACAGCTGCCACCAGCTCCGGTCGCCGTCATAGCCGCGTTCCAGGATCGACACCACCGACTCGGCAGACAGGTCGCGGGGATTGTTGGCGGTCAACCGGGTGGCCAGCATGGCCTGCTTGGCGACGAACCCGAAATCCTTGGGCTCCAGCCCCAGGGAGCGCAGATCGAGCGGGGCACCCAGGGTCTCCAAGATCGTCTCGATCCGCAGGATCGCCGACCGGGCCTGGATTTCCAGGGGATCCGATGCATCCGACGCGCCCAGGATGCGGCCGATCTCGGCGAACTCCGGGATGCGGGTCGGCAGGTTGTAGCGCATCACATAGGGCAGCAGCGCGCTGATACCGAAACCGTGCGGGGTGTGGGTGAGGCCGCCGATCGGGGACTGGATCGCGTGCGCCCCGGCGGTGCCCGCGGTGTTGATGGCCATCCCGGCGCAGTACGCACCGAACAGGGTGTCCGAGCGCGCCGCCAGATCGGACGGATCGGCGGCCACCGCGGGCAGCGAGTTGTTCAGCAGCGCAAGACCGGTGCGGGCGTACACATCGGCCAGCACATTCTTGCCGGCGTACAAGGTGCCGGCCAGCTGGTCGGCATCCGGGTTCTTCGCCCTGCCGGTGAAGGATTCGATCAGGTGCGACAGCGCGTCCGCGCCGGACGCCGCGGTCAGCCCGGCCGGGCAGGTCAGCGTCAGTTCGGGGTCGATGATCGCGGCGTGGGCTTCCAGGTGCGGGCTGGCGACACCGACCTTCATGCCCTGCTCCTCGTCGAAAACCACCGAGATACAGGTGACTTCGGCTCCGGTGCCCCCGGTGGTGGGGACGGTGATGACCGGTATGCCGGGCCCCGGCACCAGGAACTGCCCGTAATAGTCGCGCACGTCACCGCCATGCCGGAGCACCACCGAGGCGACCTTGGCCAGATCCATGCACGATCCGCCGCCGATACCGACGATGGCTTCGATGGCACTGCCGCCGAAACGCTCGACCACGTCCACCACGTTGCGGCGCGGTAGATCCGGCTCGGTCCCGTCGTACACCAACACCGAAACACCCTGTTGCTGAATCTCTTCCACAATCCGCACGAACTCCGCGCTGGCCGCCATCCGGGCGTCGGTGACCATCAGGACACGCTCGGCGAGACCCCGCACCACCCGGGCGATCTGCCGGCGCTGTCCCGGACCGAACAGCACCATCGACGGCTGACGCAGCAGCCCGACGCCCAGTTCATTGGCGGTGTGCACCGGTGAAGCGAAGGTGGCGGTCATGACAGGCCCTCTTCCTCGTTGACGGTGACGGCCAGGTACTTGGGCTCCAGGTAGTCGTAGATGGCGTCGTGCCCGCCCTCGCGGCCGAGCCCGGAAGCCTTCACGCCGCCGAACGCCGCCGCCGGGTCGGCCATGATGCCGCGGTTCACGCCGACCATGCCGAAGTCCAGCCGCTCGCCGACCGCGACGGCCCGCGACAGATCCCTGGTGAACACGTAGGCGGCTAACCCGTACTTGGTGTCGTTGGCGAAGGCGATCGCCTCGGCGGTCGAGTCCACCTGGTAGATGGTCGCAACGGGCGCGAAAAGTTCTCTGCTGCAGAGCTCCTCGGGGCGGTTGTGCACCCGGAACACGGTGGGTTCGAAGAAGTACCCGGCGCCCGGACGGGCACCTCCGCCGACGAGCAGTTCGGCGCCGGTGGCCTGCAGCGTCTCGACCAAATCGACGACGGTGTCGCGTTGCCGCTCGGAGATGATCGGCCCGACGTCCACACCGGGTTCGAAACCGTTGCCGACCGTGAGCTCCCTGGTGAGTTCGACGAACCGCGCGGTGAACTCCTCGGCCACCGCACTGTGCACGATGATCCGGTTGGCTGCCACGCAGGCCTGCCCGGCGTTGCGGAACTTGCTCACTACGGCCTGCTGCGCCGCGAGTTCGATATCGGCGTCGTCCAGGACGATGAACGGGCCGTCCCCGCCGAGTTCCATCGAGGTGTTGATGATGCCCGGGGCGGCCTGTTCCAGCAGGGTGGCACCCACCCCGGTGGACCCGGTGAAACTCACCTTGCGCAACCGGTCATCGGCCATCAGCGCCGCCGAGACCGCGGCCGATTCCGTAGTGTGGATCAGGTTGACCACACCGTCGGGAAAGCCGGCCTCGCGCAGGGTTTCGACGAACAGCGCGCACGTCAGCGGAGTCTCCTTGGCGGACTTGACGATCACCGGGCAGCCGGCGGCCAGCGCCGCACCGGCCTTGCGGGCGATCATCAGCATCGGGAAGTTCCACGGGGTGATCAGCAGCGCGGGCCCGACCGGCTGGTGGGTGGTGATCACCCGGTAGCCGCCGTGCGACGACGGCGCGTAGCTGCCGTGCAGGTGCGCGATCTGCTCGGTGTACCAGAGGAAGAACTCCGCGGACAGCGCGAACTCGGCGTGCGACTCGGCCAGCGGCTTGCCACTCTCGGCGGTCATCACGTCGGCGAACTCCTCGGCGCGCGTCAGCAGCAGCCGGTGGGCGTGACCGAACAACTCTGCCCGCATCCGCGGGGCGACACGGCGCCACTGCTGCTGCGCGTCCGCCGCCGCGTCCAGCGCGGCCTCCGCGTCCAGGGCGCCGCCGTCGGACATGGTCGCGATCTGCTCCCCGGTGGCCGGGTCGAGCACGGCGAAGGTGTCGTCGGTGCTGTGCCAGCGGCCACCGATGAACAGTCCGGTGGGGACGCGGTGGCCGTGCACCAGCGCCGTCCCGGAGGGTGTCGCAGAGGGTTTTGCCAGCGTCGTTGTCATGCTGCATCACGCTAGGGCGCACATGTGACCCCGGATACGACTGCATCTTTTTGAGACAGTCCGCGGGCATGGCGCCGATCGGCCGCAGGATCAGGGCTAAGATTTTGTGATCCAGATCGCATTCGCCGGCGACGCCCCGAATGCGTGACGCAAGGAGTTGTTCGTGTCGGCACGGCCCACCGGATCGAGGCTCGAGGAGCTTCGTGCGCAGTTCCTGACCGCGTCCGACCCGGATCTCGCGGTGCCACCGGACCTGCTCGAATCGTGGCGCCGGTCCAAGAGCGCGCTGGGCGCCCCGGCCAATGTCCGCGATGTGCCCCGCGTCGACGAGGAACTGATCGACAACCATCTGCTGGAGATGTTCCAGGCGCCGATGGCCCGCGCCGCCGAGGACCTCGCCGGGTCGGGCATGGGTCTGTTGCTCGCCGACGCGCAGGGCCGCATCGTGCAGCGGTGGTCGCTGGACTCATCGGCGATGAACCAGCTGGACCGGCTGGGCACCGTCCGCGGTGCGGTGCTGGCCGAGGATGCCGTCGGCACCAACGGGGTGGGTACCGCCCTGGCCTCGGGGAAGAGCGTGCTGATCGAGGGTGCCGAGCATTTCGCCGACGTCTATTCCAACGCCCTGTGCACGGGCGCGCCGGTGTGGCATCCCATCACCGGGAAGCTGCTGGCCGCGGTCACCATGTCGACGAAGATCGACGAGCGCAGCGGCCTGCTGCTGCCGCTGACGAATTCACTTGCCGCGCAACTTCAACAGCACGTGCTCGACGTCGCCCAGCCCGGATCGCGGGCCATCCTGGCGGCGTTCCTCGACGGCTCCGCGCGACATGATGGACCGGTGGTGGCGTTCGGCCCCGACGGGTTGACGATGCGCAGCCGCCGGGCGGGGGAGCTGACCCAGACCGACGTCGACCTGATCGGGCACCTGACCGCGGGACTGCGCCACGATGCCCGCCTGACCGCCGAACTGTCGGTGGGTACCACCGCCATCGACGCCAGCGTGCTCGACGGCGGCGCCGGGGTGGTTGCCGCGCTGCGGCCGGCGCCGCGGGTGAGCCTCGCGCACGGCCGTCCGTCGCCCGGCGGTCTTGTGGGGCAGACGAAGTCGTGGCTGACGGCGGCGCATCATGTCAGCAGGCACATCGCCGCCCGCACCGCGCTGCTGATCGCCGGGGAGCCCGGTACCGGGAAAACCTCGCTGGCACTGGGCCGTCCGTACCGGCCTGGTGCGGTGCACGACGATGTGACGGTGGTGCACACCGCGCAGCGACAGATCGTCGGCGATCAGGTCTGGTTGCAGGAACTCTCCGATGCCGTCACCGGGTCGTCCCGGGTCGTGGTGCGCGGGGTGGAGAACCTCGACGCGCAGGCGCTGGCCGCGCTGCGCGGCCTGATCGACACCGACAGCGGCCACGGGTCCATCCTGATGACGGCGACGGCGCCCACCCAGGCCGATGCCGAGGCGGCCGCCACCCGGCTCGGTGTGGCGATGGTGTGGGTGCCACCACTGCGGGAGCGCACCGCGGACATCGCGTCGCTGTGGAATGCCTTTGTCGCACAACGATCACCGGGTCTGCGCCTGACGGTCAGCGATGATGCCCGCCGGGCACTGGAGGCCGCGGGCTGGTCGGGCAATCTCGCCGAACTCCGCACGCTGGTGGGACAGCTGGTGGGGGAGGGCAGCCGCGGCGTGGTGCAACTCGACCAGCTGCCCGATTCGCTGCGGGCGCACCGCTCCTGGTCGATGATCGAACGCACCGAGATGGAGACCATCCGCCGCGCACTACAGGAGGCCGGCGGAAACCGGTCCAGGGCGGCCGAGCTGCTCGGTGTCTCGCGGGCCACGATCCACCGAAAGCTCAAGACCTACAATTTATCTGGATAACATTACTGCGCCAGGTAACCGCCGTCGATCACCAGCTCGGAGCCGGTGACGAAACTCGATTCGTCCGAGGCCAGGAACACCACACCGTGGGCGATCTCCTCCGGCAGACCGGCACGCCCCATCGGCGTCTGCGCCACCACGAACTCGTTGATCTCGGCTTCCTGCGAGTCGGTCAGCGGGGTCTTGATGAACCCCGGGTGCACCGAGTTGACCCGGACGTTGTCCTTGGCGTAGCTGATCGCCGCGCTCTTGGACATGTTGCGCACCGCGCCCTTGGTGGCGTGGTAGGCATGCGCGCCGGCCACAGCGGCGTTGCCCCAGATCGAGGACACATTGATGATCGATCCGCTTCGCCGGCTCACCATGTGCGGGATCACCGAGCGCATCCCCAGGAAGGTGCCCGTCTGGTTGGTGGCGATGACCCGTTCCCATTCGGCCACGCTCAGTTCGTGCAGTGACTGGTAGGCGATGATGCCGGCGTTGTTGGCCAGCACGTCGATACGGCCGTAGCGGTCGAGTACGTCGTCGATCACGGTCGTCCAGTCCTCTTCGGAGGCCACATCGAGCTGGCGGTAATCGATACCCGCCGAACGCGGGCCGAACGCCTCGTCGGTCTTGGACCGCCCGGTCGCGATGGTGGTGGCGCCCTCCCGGGCGAAGGCCTCCGCGATGGCGTGCCCGATACCCCGGCAGGAGCCGGTGACCAGGGCGACCTTGTCGTGCAGACGGTTCATGAGCTTCTCCTGTGAGTAGGTGTCTGAAGCCTGTCGCGCGCCCCCGGTGTCGCAGTGACCTGCGTCACGGTGAGACAGCAGTGCGTCAATTTGCGACACCCGGAAAGGAGTGTCTCGACCGACCACAGACTGGCTGCAGTGCGGCAGGTCACAGCCGCTGCTGACCAGATCAGGAGAACCCATGACGCCCCAACCGACGGACCCACTGGGCCGCATCTACGCCGAGTGGACCGAGGAGTTCATTGCCAATCCCGAGATGTCGCTGCGGTTGATGCGGTGGCTGTTCGAGGACTGGCAGCGGGTGACCACCGAACCCGAGGATGTCACCTACAAGACCACCGAGATCGGTGGTGTGCCCGGCATTCTCGTCCGGCCACTGACAGCCGATCCGGCACAGGTGCTGGTGTTCCTACACGGCGGCGGATTCGCTCTGGGCTCGTCGGCCAGCCACCGCAAGTTCGCCGGCCACGTGGCGAGTGCCTTCGGCGCCACCGCGTTCGTCGCCGATTTCCGGCGCGCCCCGGAGCACCCGTACCCCGCCCAGCTCGACGATGCCACCGCGGTGTTCCAGGCGCTCGTCCAGGACGGCACCGACCCGACCGACATCACCTTCGTCGGGGACAGTGCGGGTGCCAACATCGCCATCGCCACCACCCTGCGCATGCTGCGCGACGGGCAGCGCACACCCGGGCTGGTGATGACGATCTCGCCGTGGCTGGACATGGAGAACACCGGCAAGACGCTGGTGACCAACGATGCCACCGATTTCCTGATCACCCGAGAAGGGTTGCAGGGCAACATCGACCGCTATCTCTGCGGCGGTGCCGACCCGACCGATCCGCTGGTGAACCCGCTGCACGCCGATTTCACCGGATTCCCGTCGCTCTACATCACCGCGGCCGATATCGAATCGCTGTACGCCGACGCCACCCGGCTGCACACGCTGGTGCGGGATGCCGGCGTCGACGTCACCTTCGACGTGGCGACCGGTCAGCAGCACGTCTTCCCGTTGCAAGCCGGACAGCACGACGCCGCCGACGCGGCCATCGCGACGATGGCCGGCTGGTACCACGCCCGCCGCACCGCCAACGCCCATCAGCGCACCACCGAATCCGTCTAGGAGTTCAGCATGATTATCGAAACGCATGACGCCATCGTGATCGGGGCCGGCTTCTCCGGCCTGGCGATCCTGCACCATCTGCGCGAGATCGGCTTGGACACTGTGGTTCTCGACGCCCAGGACGGCGTCGGGGGCACCTGGCTGGCCAACCGCTATCCCGGGGTCCGCACCGACAGTGAATACAGCTACTACTCCTTCTCCTTCTCCAAGGAGGTGCGCGAGGAGTGGTCCTGGACGCAGCGCTACCCCGCGGGACGAGAGGTGCTGGCCTATCTCAACTTTGTCGCAGACCGCCTCGACCTGCGCCGCGACATCCGGCTCAACACCCGGGTGCAGTCCGCGCGCTACGACGAGGACACCAACACCTGGACCGTGCAGATCGAAGGCGGCGCACCCGTGACCGCCAAGTACCTCATCAGCGGCATGGGTGTGCTGTCCCAGGCGATCTACCCCGACATCCCGGGCATCGACACCTTCGCCGGGCAGAAGTACCACACCGCGCACTGGCCACGCGAGGGCGTGGACCTGGCCGGAAAACGCGTGGGCCTGATCGGACTGGGCGCCTCGGGAATCCAGATCGTTCCCGAGATCGCGCCGCAGGTAGACGAATTCGTGGTGTTCCAGCGCACCCCCAACTTCGTGGTGGAAACGAGCAACGACGCCGTCACCGCCGAGGACATGACCTGGCTGCGCGACAACTACGACGCGATCTATGAGAAGGCCGCGAATCACCCGTTCGGGGTGGCCATGGAGCCGGCAGAGTTCAGCGCGCTGGAGGTCTCCGACGAGCAGCGCCGCGCCATCTTCGAGGGGAAGTGGAACGAGGGCGGATTCCACTTCGCCAACGAGTGCTTCAACGATCTGGCGGTGAATCACGAGGCCAGTGAACTGGCCGCCGAGTTCATCCGGTCCAAGATCCGCGAGATCGTCAAGGATCCGGCAACTGCCGACCTGCTGTGCCCGAAGACATACTCGTTCAACGGGAAACGGGTGCCCACCGGCCACGGCTACTACGACGCGTTCAACCTCGACCACGTCCGCCTGGTCGACACCGCCTCGGAACCGATCACCGCGATCACCCCGAACGGGGTGCGCGTCGGGGATACCGAGTACGAACTCGACGTGCTGATCTTCGCCACCGGCTTCGACGCCATGACCGGCACCCTGACCAATATCGACATCATCGGCCGGGAGGGAATCACGCTGCGAGACAGGTGGGCCCGCGACGGGCTGCGCTCGAACCTGGGTATCGGCGTGCACGGCTTCCCGAACTTCTTCATGTCACTGGGCCCGCAGACGCCGTACTCCAACCTGGTGGTGCCGATCCAGCTCGGCGCGCAATGGTTGCAGCGGGCGCTGAGCTGGGCGCGGGACAACGGCGTCGACGTCTTCGAAGCCACGCCCGAGTCCGAGGAGTGGTGGGCCCAGGAAACCGAGCGCACCGGCAAGGCCACCGTGATGTACACCGAGGGCAAGAAGGCCAAGGCGTGGTTCCTCGGCGAGAACGTGCCCGGCAAGCCGGAAGCGTTCCTGGTCTACATGGGTGGTGGCCAGGTCTATCAGCATCACTGCCGGGAGGTGGAGGAGTCCGGTTATTCGTCGATGCTGGCGGCGAATCGGGTTGCCGAAGCGGTGAGTTAGCGCTCGGGTTGAGGAGGGGGCGCTGTCGGCGCCTCCTCCTCACGCGTTGGCAATTGCCTCCTGCAGCCCGCGGGTCGCCAGCACGTCGGCGAGCTCATTGTCGGCGACACCGGAATGCCCCTTCACCCAGAACCATTCGACCCGATGCCGCGCGCACGCGGCCTGTAGGCGCTGCCACAGATCGACGTTCTTCACCGGTTGCTTTGCCGCGGTGAGCCATCCGTTGCGCTCCCAGCCCAGAACCCACTTGGTGATGCCGTTGCGCACGTAGGTGCTGTCGGTGTAGAGATGCACCACCACCGGCCGGGTCAGTGCCTCCAGCGCCATGATCGGCGCAGTGAGTTCCATCCGGTTGTTGCTGGTCTCGCCGGGCTCGCCCCCGCACATCTCGCGGACGTGCTGACGCTGGCGCAGCACCGCACCCCACCCGCCGGGACCGGGATTCGGACGGCACCCGCCGTCGGTGTGGATCACCACCGGGTCGTCGGTCATGTGCTGAGAATAGGTGCCGAGAGCATTGCGGTGCGCACCGACATACCGAACTCCTGATGATGCACCGTGGTGATCCGGCGGCCCGGCTGCACGGCATCCTTGATCCGCGTGGTGCGGCCGGTGAAGTAGGCGGCGGTCTCATCGATATCGGCGACGTTGTAGGTGATCCCCCACAGCGTCGAGGGCCCCTCGCCTGCGGTGTCGGGCGAGCCGACGGCCTCGATGATCACCGCACCGAATCGGAAGAAGATCTGCCGGATCGGCCGGCCGCCGAGTTCGCCCAGCCGTTCCCGGCGCGGCTCCACACCCACGGTGGCAAGCGCCGAGACGGTGCGATCCAGGTCCGGTGAGAACAGCACGATGTGGTCGATCCCGGTGACACCGTTGGCGTGCTCGGCGGGTGCCGCGGGGCCCGCGTCGGACGTGCTCGTCGGGATGCCGTCGAGCTCAGAGGTGTCGACTCCACCCAGCGACCACCCGACGATGCCGGTGCCGCAGTCCCGCCCGACCAACCGGATACCGACGTCGCCCACCCGGCAGATGCCCTCGGAGACGGTGAACCCGGCGGCGGTCCAGGCCTCGGGTGGGTCGGCGACCAGGATCTCGTCGACGGTGATGGTCATGGGCTCCTCGTTCCAGCTTCAGTGGCCGGACCCAGCTTGGCACGACATGTCCAGGATGCGGGAATCGGCAATGGTCTCGACGAAGTCGCTACCGAACAGCGTCGCCGGTGTGGCGAAACCGGGCTGAAACTCACCGGCCAGGACCCGCCGGGCAGCCTCGGCCGCGGCCAGTGGGGTGAAGGTGTAACCGTTCACGGTGTCCAGCACGGCGCAGGCGACGTCACCGTCCGCGCCGGTCACCTCCACCGCGGCGTGGTAGCGGTTGGCCTCCCTGTGCTCGAGGGTCGGGCCGTCGGGCAGTGCGGCGAGGTCGCCTTGCGGGAAGCCTCCACCGGCCATGTGGACGTAGGTCTCGATATCCGGGATGCCCGTGGACCGCCAGATCGTCACCAGGTCGGGCAGCGTCACCGCCGGGCAGATGGTGGGACCCGTGCCGAAGTTGAATTCTCGGGTGTCGCCGGGGTCCCGGCTGATGAGGCTGCCCTCTGCCCGCATCAGGCAGTCCGTCGTCAGCCCTTCGGCGGCACTGACCGCCGAGCCCAGCGACATCGAACCGGCGATCTGCAACGCGATCCGGACCCGTCGGGCATCCGGGACCCGTTCTGCGACATGACCGGCCAGGCACCCGAGCATCGCCACGCTGCCACCGCTGCCGGGCAGCAGCATCACGCCGGCTGCCTTGGCGTCCTCGTCGAGCACCTCGGCCAACCGATAGCTGTCCAGCTCGGCGGCGACGTCGAGGTAATGGACCCCCGCCGCGATCGCGGCAGTCATCAGCGGTTTCGCAGTCCGCGCGAAGGGTCCCGCGCAGTTGAGCAACACGCTGACATCGGAGATGGCGGGTACCTCGTCGAGCCCGAAAACCCGGTACTCGACAGCGAGTTCGTCGGCCAGGCAGCTCAACGCCGACTCATTGCGCCCCGCCAGAACAAGGTCGAGTCCCCATGCGGCCGCGTGCTGGGAAGCCAGCCGTCCGGTATATCCGGACGCGCCATAGATCATCAGGGTGGACATATCAGTGTTGCCAATTCTTGTAGGTGAATTCGAGGCTGTAGCCATCCGGGTCGAAGACGCTCGCCGCGTAGTAGCGGGGATCGTAATAGTCGCGGTAGGACGGCGCCCCGTTGTCCGCGGCACCCGCCGCGATCGCCGCGGCATAGGCGGTATCCACCTCGGCAACACTGTCGGCGACAAAGCCGATGTGTGCGGCGCGGCTGTCGACGACACCTGTGCGCAGCCAGAAGAAGATCCGCCCGTCCGCCCCGAAACCCTTCAGGTCGGGATGGCCTGGCGGACCGTCGTTTCCGTCGTAGTCGACGCGCGTCGTAATGCCGAGCGGCGCCAGCGCAGCGGTGTAGAAATCGATCGAACGGCTCGGGTCGCTTACCGAGATGAAGACATGATCGAGCACGGTGTTCTCCTGTGGTCCGAGGGTCTAGATGACGCGGCATCTAGATGACGAAGCCGCCTGCGACTTCCAGTGTTTGGGCGTTGATCCAGCGATTGTCCGCCGAGAGGAGGCTCACGATGGCATCCGCGACGTCAGCGGGCTCGCCGACCCGGCCCAACGCGGTCTGACCGGCCAGCAGTGCCTCGAACTCATCGTTCAGCCCGCCACCGAGTTCGGTGCGGATCGGGCCGGGGGAGACGGCATTCACCCGAATCCGCCGTTCCCCGAACTCTTGTGCCATATAGCGGGTCAGCACGTCCAGTCCACCCTTGAAACTGGCGTAGGGCGCGACACCCGCGGTGGTGACCCGGGTCGTGGCGCTGGTCAGATTGACGATCTGGCCGCCGTCGGCCATCAGCGGCAGCAGCGCCTGGGTCAGGAAGAACGGCCCCTTGAGGTGCACCGCGAACAGGCCGTCGAACTCGGCCTCGGTCACCTCGGTGATGGGCTTGAACAGGCCGTAGCCGGCGTTGTTGATCAGATGGTCGAAGTCGCTGCGCTGCCACTCGGACTGCAGCGTGCCACGAACCTCGTCGGCGAACGCCACGAAGGACGAGCTGTCCGCGACATCGAGCTTCAACGCGACAGCCCGGCCACCGCCGCGGGTGATGGCCTCGACCACGTCGTTGGCCGAGTCGGGATTGCTGTTGTAGGTGAGGATGACGCCCATGCCCCGTTCGGCGCATGCCTGGGCGGTCGCGGCGCCGATGCCGCGGCTACCTCCGGTGATGAGGACGATGCTCATGGTGCTCTGCCTTTCAGGCTGTCAGTGTTGCCAGGTGGTCGAGAACCGCCAGCGGGTCGGGGTCCTCGGTGTCTACGGGAAAGACGATGCGTTCCACGTCGAGCTGTGCGTAGCCGGCGACCAGTTCGGCCTCGGCGGGCCCCACGTGTAGCACCGTCACAGGCAGATCGCGGCCTGCGAGCGCGCGCAACCGCTGGATCTTCGGCCCCAGGCCTGCGGGTGATGCGGGATTGGGGAACCAGGCGTCACCGGCGTCGATGACCCTGCGGAAGGCCTTCTCCCCACCGCCGACGTAGACCGGCGGATGCGGGCGCTGAACGGGTTTCGGCCAGGAGTAGATGGGATCGAAGTCGACGTACCGGCCGTGGAACTCGGCCTTGTCGTGGTTCCAGATCTCCTTCATCGCCAGGATGTGTTCGGTGGCGATGGCGCCGCGTTTGGCGGGGTCGCCGCCGTGGGTTGCCATCTCCTCGAGATTCCAGCCCGTGCCGATCCCGTAGATGACCCGCCCGTTGGACACCAGATCCAGCGAGGCGATCATCTTGGCGGTCGTGATCGGAACACGTTGCGCAACAAGTGATATTCCTGTGCCCAGCAGCAGATGATCGGTGGAGCCGGCGATGACGCTGAGCGCGACGAAGGGATCGATGGTGTGGTACGGCGACTCCGGGCGGTCGCCGAAGGGATACGGTGACACCTCGTCGACCGGGATGTGGGTGTGCTCGGCCAGGAAGATCGAGTCGAACCCGCGTTCCTCGACTGCGCGACCGAAGTCGGCCGGCGTAATGGTGGAGCGGTCGGTGAACGTGCCGTTGATGCCTGCCTTCACATCTGCGAGTCAACGCGCAGATGCGCGCCCGCAGAAGGGCGAGCCTTCCTAGGTGTGCTGCACCCAGTCTTGGACGGGTGTGGCATTCAGCGACCCCAGCATTGCCAAGGCGTCTGCGCTCGATGAGCCGGCCGCCGCGGTCGCCACCGTGAGCTGCTGACCGGGAGCGCTCCGCACATCGAACACCTGGTGAGTCAGCTGCATCAGTCCGACATCGGGATGTCGGATCGTCGTCCGGGTGGCCGTGAGTCCTTCGACGGTCTGGTCATCCCACAGCCGGCGGAACTCGGGGCTGTCCCGGTACAGGCGCCCGACGAGTTCGGTGATCTCTGGATGGGGTGGGACGAAGCCCTCGGCCAGACGCAGCGCACTGACCGTCGCCTTGGACACCTCTGTCCAGTTGACGTAGAACTCGCGCGCCACCGGATCGAGGAAGATCGCGGCCATCACACTCTCCTCTTGGCGGAGCAGTGGCGCCATGAACGCCGTTGCCGCGGAATTGGCGACAAGAACCCGCAGTGCGGGGTTGGTGACATACGCGATGGCCCGCGGGAAGGCGTCCATCGTCTGCAGCAGTTCCGGGCTGACGGTCTCACCGGCGCGCGTCGCGCTGGGCGACAGCTTGGCGAGGCGAAAGGCGTGTGCGCGACCGTCGGGCGTGAGTCGAAGCGCCTGGCAGATCGCATCGACGACCGCCGCGGACGGAGTGCGCTCCCGGCCCTGCTCCAAGCGGGCGTAGTAGTCCGCGCTCACCCCGGACAGCACGGCGACCTCCTCGCGTCGCAATCCCGCGACGCGCCGGCCCGATGCCGCCGGCAGGCCAGCTTCCTCGGGCGTCACGCGTGCCCGCTGAGCCCGCAGGAAGTGACCCAAACCGTTGACGTCACTGGGCATTCTGGAGCTCGATCCCGTTCACTTCGGCCAGGGTGTCCCGCAGGATGTCGGCGATCGTCGTCTGCGCCAACGAATCGCCCAGCGCGGTGGTGGCTCGTCCGTACACGCGCAACAGCACCGGCTGAATCCCCGCGCCCACATGGCATTCGTGGTGCGGCGGTGAGGCGTGCATGGCGAACACATCCCCGCCGACCGCGCGATGGACATCGAGCAGGGTGGTCTGCTCTGCGTCGCGAGTCAGTGCCCACCCCCGGCTGCGGGTGGACTCGACCAGCCCGGCTTCTTTGAGCTCGCCGAGGCACCGGCGAATCACGACGGGGTTGGTGTTGACGCTTGCCGCGATCCGTTGCGAGGTACCTACCTCGTCCTCGGTGCCGCGACGGTCGAATGCGATCCAGGTCAGCACGTGGACGGCCAGGCTCATCTTGCTGTTCGCACTCACTCACGAACTGTAACCAACTTGGTTACAGAAGTCATGTCGAGGTGATCCAGGGTGTGGCGCACCTAGGTAGGTACGCCCTTCTGTCGGTCCCGAGTTGTGAGTTGACTTGCCCTCATCGATCAATGAAAGGCAGCACCTCGCAATGAAATTTGGACTCTTCGGTATGAACGCCGGTGCTGGGGCCACCGCCGGTGGAGCACGCTCCGCGGCTTTGTTGGCCGAGGAGATCGGCCTCGATTCCCTGTGGGCGCTCGACCACGTGGTGGTTCCGTCCGGATATCAGACCGAGTATCCCTATGACGAGTCCGGCAAGATGATGGGCGGTGCTGAAGAGGTCCCCATCGCCGATCCACTGACCTGGCTGACGTTCGCCGCGGCGGTTACCGATCGAGTCAAACTCGCGACCGGGATCATCGTCTTACCGCAACGCAATCCGCTGGTGCTGGCCAAGCAAGTGGCGTCGTTGGACGTGCTCAGCGGCGGCCGGGTGGTGCTCGGTGTCGGGGTCGGCTGGCTCGCAGAGGAATTCGCCGCGGTCGGCGTACCGTTCGCCGATCGCGGCCGTCGACACGATGATTATGTCGAGGCGATGCGCGCGTTGTGGAACAACACCAGGGCCACGGTGCACAACACCTACACGGGTTTCGACAATGCAATCAGCCTCCCGCGCCCGGTCCAGGAAGCGGTGCCCATCGTCATCGGTGGCCGTTCGGCCCGATCGGCTCGCCGCGCAGCACAGATCGGCGACGGTTACTTCCCGAGTATCACCGCACTGGATCAACTTCCGCCCTTGATGGACATACTCCGCGCCGAAGCCCGCCGTCTTGACCGCGATCCGGCAGAGGTCGAGGTGACGGTGCCCTACCCGGGTGACCTTATCGCGGCAGCGGGGGAGACCGTTGCTGTCCTGCAACAGCTCTCAGATATCGGCGTGGACAGGACCCTGCTGCCTGTCCTTCCGGAGGAGACCCTCCGGTCTGTCGTTCGTATCGCACACCGATTCAATGGAAATGGAGAACAATGATGGGACAACTCGATGGCAAGGTCGCACTGGTCACCGGTGGGAGCGCGGGAATCGGATTGGCGACCGCGCGTCGTTTCGCCGCGGAGGGTGCGCAGCTCTATCTGACCGGGCGACGCAAAGACGTGGTCGACGCAGCCGTCGCCGAGCTGGATGGTGATGTGACCGGAATCGTCAGCGATGTCGCCGATCTCGACCAAATCGATGCGCTGTTTACCACGATCCGCGAACGCAGCGGCAGGCTGGACGTATTGGTCGCCAATGCCGGCGGTGGAACGGTGACCGGTCTGGCCGACATCACCGAGGAGCACTACGACACCACCTTCGACATCAACGTGAAGGGCCTGGTGTTCACCGTGCACAAGGCGCTGCCGCTGTTGTCCCACGGTGCATCGGTGGTTCTGGTGTCCTCGGTCGCCGGAATCAAGGGGCTGCCGGGGATGAGTTTGTACGCCGCCACCAAGGCTGCCATTCGCAACCTGGCGCGTTCCTGGGCAATCGAACTGGCGCCCCGAGGTATTCGCGTCTCTGCGCTGTGCCCGGGACCGATCGACACTCCAGGTATGGCTGATCTGCTGGGTCAGCTGCCTGACGACGAAGACGGGTCAATTGTCGCCGTGCCGCTCGGAAGACTGGGCGAGGCCGACGAGATCGCGGCCGGCGCCTTGTTCCTGGCTTCCAGCGAGTCGTCCTTCCTCACCGGCTCAGATCTGGTCCTCGACGGCGGACAGGCAGCCACATGAAGTTCGGCGTCAGCGTATTCCTGACCGACCAGGGCATCGGACCCGCCGCACTCGCCAGGGCACTCGAGGAGCGGGGATTCGAATCGCTGTTCGTCACCGAGCACACCCATGTCCCCGCCTCGCGCCGCACCGCATTCCCCGGCGGAGGTGAACTCCCCGACAAGTACTACCGGATGCTGGATCCCTTCCTGGCGCTGACCGCCGCCGCGACCGTCACCTCCACCTTGCTGATCGGTACCGGTGTGGCATTGGTGGCGCAGCGCGATCCGGTCATCACCGCCAAGGAGGTCGCCACTCTTGACCTCATCTCCGGCGGGCGCTTTCTCTTCGGCGTCGGTATCGGATGGAATCGCGAGGAGATGGAGAGCCATGGCACCGATCCGACGACACGCGGCAGGCTCGTCGACGAACGCATCGAGGTGATGCAAGCACTGTGGACCCGTGAGATCGCTGAGTACAGAGGTGAATTCGTCACCCTGGAGCCGGCGTATGCCTGGCCGAAGCCCGTTCAGCGGCCGTACCCGCCGCTGTATTTCGGGGGCGGACCCGCGGCCTTCGGACGCATCGCCCGATTCGGCGCGGGGTGGTATGTCGTCAGCCCGGACAGCGCAGAACTCGCCCTGGCCGTGGCGGCACTACGCTCGGTCACCGGCGTCGACACTCCGGTGACCGCCGCTCACGTCGGCCCGCTGACCAGAGACGCCTTACGTGGTTACGAGTCCAGCGGGGCCGAGCGCGTCGTCTTCGATCTTGAGACGCTCAGCGAACGTGACACGCTCACGCAACTCGACGAGTACGCCGACCTCGCCGGATCGCTCGGCTGGCAGGTGCCCACCCCACCGAGGACCGGCCGTGCACAGCACCGCGTCTGGGATGAGATACCGCCCACACCGCTGGGCGAGTTCGGTGACCGCATCACCATCAAGGCGCTCACCGCCGATATCGCGCAGGTGCTGCGGGTCGAGATCGCGGCGGGCACCGGGATACCCAACCCCACCGATCCCGAGGAGCAGGAAGTGCACCCGATGGAGCAGATCGATGTCATCCTCGCAGGTCGGATGAAGTACGTGGTGGACGGCAATGAGCTGATCGTGGGTCCCGGCGAGGCGCTGGGCATCCCGGGCGGAGTGCCGCACTCTGCGGTGGCACTCGAACACACCACCATGATCGAGGTCTTCACGCCGGTTCCGGACTTCCCGACCGAGGAGGTGCGGACTCTGTAGCCGCGTAGCGTCGAATCATGGCTCAACACGCTGTCATCTCCGGTGCCGGTATCGGCGGACCCGCCCTGGCTCGTCAACTCGCGGCGAACGGCTGGGACACCACCGTCATCGAGCGCTATCCCGACCGTCGCGACGAGGGGCAGAACGTCGATATCCGCGGCGCCGCCCGCGAGGTGGTGCGGCGGATGGGCATCGATGCCGACGTGCGGGCGGCCAACACCACCGAGGTCGGGATGCGTTTCCTGCGGGCCGACGGTTCGACGGCGGCCTCATTTCCCGTCTCGCCCGGAACCGACGGGCCCACGGCGGAACTGGAGATCCTGCGCGGCGAATTGTCGCGCATCCTGATCGAACACGCCGATTCGACCGACTTCCGGTTCGGCACCCAGATTGCCGATGTGGTCGACCACGGCGAGCACGTCGCCGTCACGCTGGACGACGGTGACGCTCTCGACGCCGATCTGGTGGTCATCGCCGAGGGCCTGCACTCACGTTCGCGGCGCTTCGTCGCCGCGACCGAGGTCAACGATCTCGGTATGTACATCGCCTACGCGACCATCCCCCGGCGCGATGACGACGACAACTGGTGGAGCTGGCAGCACGCGACCGAGTCCCGCTCGGTGCACCTGCGGCCGGACAACCTCGGAACCACCCGCGCCATGCTGAGCTTCGTCTCCGATGTGCGCGGTCTGGACGAATTGGGCCGCGAGGACCTGAACACCATCCTGCGGCGAACCTTCGACGATCTCGGCGGCGCCACTCCCCGGATTCTGGATGAACTCGATGCCGGTGCGCCGATGTACTTTTCGTCGGTGGGGCAGATGAGCAGCCCGGCGTGGAGCACCGGCCGCGTCGCTCTGCTCGGGGATGCTGCGCACTGCAACGCGACCTTCGGTGGGGCCGGGACCAGTCTGGCTCTCATCGGTGCGTACGTCCTGGCCGGCGAACTCGGCTCCGGCGACGATGTGCTCGGGGCCCTGGCTCGCTATGAGCGGCTGATGAAGCCCTTCATCGACGCCGCGCCCCTCATCCGGCCCAGGATGCTGCAGCTGATGAACCCGCGCACCCGAAGCGGTATCCGGGTGCTCCACGCGGCCGCCGGCGTGGTCGCCGGCCCGATCGGCAGAGCCCTGTCCTCGGCGGCGTCGGCGGCCGGCAAGCTGCCCATCAACCTTTCCGCCGGTGACCCGGAGCTACCCACCTACCTGTAGTCCGACAGGCTTCCGACCATCAGCGCCAGCAGGTTCTCGAAGGTGGCGTCACTGTCCGGGGTCTGCCCGATACCGACCTGATCGATGGTGACCGCACCGTGAATCGCGCCCCACACGATCTGCGCAGCCTCGGGCGAATCCGGCTGAGCAGAAGGGGTTCTCATGGCCTCGATCAACGCTGTCAGGGTGTCGAACACCGCCCGGCCGGTCGCCGCCACCGCCGACGACTGATCCTCCAGCGGGCTGCCCGCCCCGAAGATCAGCGAGTAGCGCGCCGGGTGGCGCAGGGCGAAGTCCCGGTAGTTGCGGCACGCCGTGAGGAATCGCTCGACGGGCTCAACCGCCGCGGGTACGTCAATGGCCGCGGCCAGCTCACCGAGTGCCCGGGTCGCCAGCGCGACCACGAGGCCGTCCTTGTTTTCGAACCGGTTGTAGACGCTCATGGGGGCGACCGCCGCTTCGTGCGCGACGGCGCGCACGGTCACGGCGTCGATGCCGTCGCGATCCAGCACGGCCTCGGCCGCGTTCAGCAACGCGGCCGAGACTTCGTGGCTGGCGGTGCGCCGGCGTGGCGTCATGCCTGCGAGGCTACTTTCCTGTGCGCCAACCACTGCAGCGAGACATCGGCGACCTCGCGCCAGCCGTGATCGATGGTCAGCGAGTGTCCGCGTCCCTCGAACTCGTGGAAATCGGTGATGGCACCGGACTTCTCGTACAACCGGTGGGTGGCCTTGGTGCTCACCAGCGGAACCGTGTGGTCCGCGGTGCCACCGGTGATCAGCAGCGGGCCGCGGGTGCTGTTGCCGGTGTCGATCGCGGCCGGCGAGTTCTTGGCGAAGTTCGCCGAGGCGGCCTCGAAGAGCGGCTTGCCCGGCGACGGGATGGCCCACTTCGCCCACAACTCATCGGATTCCTCCTGCGGCAGGACATTTCCGAATCCGTAACGCCACTGCGCCTCGGTCAGCCCCTTGGCCCGACCCTTGTTGAGCGGGTTGCCGAGAACGGGGAAGGCGGAACGTAACTGGGCGAGCGGTAGCGGTTTGACGCCCTTGATTGGGGCGGGATCGATCGCGACGGCCGCCGCTGCCTTGTTCTGTCCCAACAGTTTCTGGGCGATGAGACCGCCGAACGAATGCCCGATCACCACCGGCGGGGCGTCGAACTGCTCGAGGTAGCGCGCGAAGTACTCGGTCAACTCGTCGATACCGTTGCCCGCCTGGTCGGCGGCATGGAGCCGGGTCTGTTCGGGGGTGGCGTGCTCGCCGGGCCACGCCGGGGCGAAGGCCTGATATCCCTGGGTTTCGAAGTGTTCGATCCACGGTTGCCATGCGGTGTGCGCGACCCACAGTCCGTGGATGAAGACGACGTTTGTCATGTGCGTTCCTATCTCGTGTGACCACCTTATAGAACGATGTTCTATAAGCGATGCTGGTTGTAACCGGATGGGGGTGCGGTTTATTTCCGGCCTCGCCGCCGAGTTATCCACAATCGCGATTTCATCCACAGCCAGCGGTTTTGGGTGTGGCGGCCGGTCTCGAATGAGGCGAGAATCGAAAATATGTTCGATGATCAGCTGACCGAGATAGCAGCGGCAAAAACCCCCGCTGCCCGAGTCCGCGCCTACTCGCGGCTGGAGAACGCGGCCTGCGCCGCGCGGCTGTCGTCCATGGCCGACATGCTCGCGGCCGCCTATGCTGCGGCCGGGTCGGCCGAGCGGGAGCAGTGGCGGTTCGACAACTGGTCAGCGGTCTGTGCGCAGATCGGCGCGACGCACGGGATCACCAGCGGGGTGGCCTCCGGGCTGTTGATGGACGCCGTGGCGCTGGCCGAACGGTTACCGAAGCTGCGGCAGGTGTTCGCCGCCGGCGCGCTCTCCTACAAGACAGTGCACATCATCTGCACCCGCACGATGATGGTCAAAGATCCCGCCGCGCGGCGCGCCATCGACACCGCGTTGGCCGCCGAGTTCGCCTCCGGCGCTGCGATGTCGGTGGATCAGACCGAAAAGGCGGTCGACACTGTGGTGTTGACCCACGATCCGCTCGCGGTGCGCCGTTCCGAGGCCACCGCGCATGGGCATCGGGCAGATATCTTCGTCGACGACGCCACGGGCACCGCGCAACTGAACGCCTCGCTGTCGGTCGCGGACGGGATGGCCGTCGACAAGCGGGCTGATGCACTGGCCCGCACGGTGTGCGATCACGATCCCCGCTCGTTGGATATCCGTCGTGCGGCGGCCCTCGGGGCGATGGGCTTCGGGTGGGATCGGCTGCCGTGCCTGTGCGAACGTGTGGACTGCGAGGCCGCAACCGCACCGCCGGCCGGTGGGGTGGTGATCTACGTGGTCGCCCGCCACGACGCTGTCGACGCGGCGCCCTTGCCGCCTACCGATGGCCCGCCACCGGCTGACGGTGACGGTCACCCACCCGGTGGTGCGCCCGCCGAGAATGATCCCGATCCCGATCCCGAGCGTGAGTCGGACGCGGATTCAGACGCGCCGCCGGTGGGTGACCTGACGGCTCAGCGCCGTGCGCTGGTCGCCAGGCGCAGGCCACTGTTCTCCAAGCCGTGGTATCTGCACACCTGGCCGGAGCTGATCTCGGGCCTGCGCGGGGACCGCGGCGAGTTCTGTCCCGTCGCCCCCGGGGCCATCCTGGGCGGGCCGGTGGTGCCCGCTCCGGTGATCGCGCAGATTGCGCGGCACGCCACGCTGTGTCCCCTCATCCATCCTGGGACGTCGCCACCGGAACCCCGGTACCGGCCTTCGGCGGCGCTGGCGCGCTTCGTGCGCTGCCGCGACCGCACCTGCCGGTTTCCTGGCTGCACCCGCACGGTCACCGATATCGACCACACGATTCCGTACCCGTTCGGGCCGACCGCCGCCTCGAATCTCGTCCTGTTGTGCCGAGAGCACCACCTGTGCAAGACGTTCTGGGCAGGTTGGCGCAGCCGCCAGTTCGCCGACGGCACCCTGGAATGGACCGATCCCGACGGCGGTACGCACACCACCAGGCCGGGGAGCCGGACGCTGTTTCCCGAACTCTGCGCGCCGACGGCAGACGTTCAGGTCAAGGGGCACCCACCGCCCAAACACACCGCGGCGGTGACGATGCCGCGCCGCGAGCGCACCCGGGCCGAGGACCGTGCCAAACGCATCGACGACGAACGGCAATCCAACATCGGATGGGTGGAACAGTATCGCCGGGAGCTGGTCGCACCGTTCTGATCGCCAGGTTGACCGACACGAGCGCCTGCGTTGACATGCCACACGTTTCGGCTTCGGCGCCACCGGCTATCTCCATCCCTGTGAATGTCGCCCCGGAGGAGCAGGTCGTCCTGCTCGACGATGCAGGTAACGCCGTCGGGTGCACCCCGAAGTCCGCCGTGCACCACGCCGACACCCCGCTGCACCTGGGGTTCTCCTGCTACCTGTTCGACGAGACCGGCCGCGTCCTGCTCACCCGCCGCGCGCTCGGTAAACAGACCTGGCCCGGTGTGTGGACCAATTCGTTCTGCGGCCACCCGGCCCCCGGTGAGGCCATCGTGGACGCCGTGCACCGGCGCGGATACCAGGAACTCGGCGTGGCGATCCGCGATGTGCACTGCGTCCTACCGCAATTCCGCTACCGCGCCCGCGCGGCCGACGGCACCGTGGAGAACGAGATATGCCCCGTGTTCTGCGCGCTCATCGACGGCCAACTCGCCGCCGCACCTCATGAGGTGATGGACCTGGTGTGGGCCGACTGGAGCGAGGTGCGCTCCGCCGCCGCACTGCCCTGGGCGATCAGCCCCTGGGCGCAGGATCAGGTACCGCTGCTGGAGGCTGCGGATCTACCGGTATGGGCGCGTCGGGCGGCCTGAGCAACTCCGCGGTGCCATCGGCGTCCTGCCGGCTCACCTCCTGCAGGCGCTCCGCATACTCCATATCGTCACGCCACAGCCGATTCGCCGCCTGCCGCATGAACGGCACGATCACCGACTGCGCCCGCAACGCCCGCGCGAAACCGGGACGGTCGGAATGGGCGATGACCGCCTCGATCACCGTGCTGCGCGGTCGTCCGTCGGGCCCGGCACCATTTGGGGTGGCATGGGTTTCGACGACGCTACCGCTGCCCTCTCCATCGATGATGCGCATGGTCAGGGTGCGGGGCTCCGGGCTGGTGAACTCGGCGATCACCGGCACACCGAGCCGGCCGATCCGGAATGTGACCGCCACCAGGAACCGGTCCTCCTCCTCGGGGAGGTCAGGATCTTCGGCCGGTGCGCTCAACACCTCCAACCGCGCGAACGAGTACGGATGAAACCAGGCGCCGTGCCACGGATCCATCCGGTTGGCGATGATGTCGGCCGGTTCGCACGCACCGGACAGGCTGGCGACCGCCGAGATACGCGGACCGTCGGGGCGCGCCGGCAGCACCGGCGCATCCGTGGGCTGCTCACCCCCGATGCGATCCAGCCGAACCCACACCAGCACACCGTCATCGAACACCGGCAGCACCGGCCAGTCGGGCCGGCCCCGACCGGTGAGCCTCAGCCCGTGCCACGGGCAGACCAGATGTCCGCGGTCGATCGGCGCGCCGCACAGGTCGGCACCCAGGTGCGGACAACGCGCCGGGCCGGCATGCAGTCCGCCCTCGTCATCACGCCAGCACACCACCTCGGCCCCGGCGACCGTCGCGCCGAACGGCTTCCCGGCGACATCGGTGCTGGCTCCCACCACGTACCAGTTCCCGCTGGGCCGGCGCTGGGACCGCTCCAGCGCGGCGGCGATCAGCGACGGCGCGGCCTGACCGAACGTCGGTCGCTGCCGGCTCCAATCGAGGCGTGGAAGCAGTTGAAAAGGCCAGGCTTTCATGTCCGCACCCGTCCCTCCACCCGGTCGGCAAGGCGGCGCAGCACAGCAGAGCGCCCGCGTACCGGCACCGTGTACACATCGTGGCCGCGCACGCCGAAGCGCTCCAGCAGGGTGTTCGCCGCGGCGAGACCCGTCGTCGCCGCGCGTTCCATCAGTGCGACCGGAAGATCGATCCTGATCCCGTCACCGGCCAGCACGAGCCCCTCCAGCGTCGTCGCCACCGTCGGACGGTTCGCGAAATCTCCCGGCCCCAGCCGCGGACAATCACTGCGGCACAACGTGCTCTCGTGCACCACGCCCGCAGCCGCGGTCTCTGGATACAACTCGTGCAACCGTGCATCGAGTTCCGCGCGCAGCGCAGGTGTGTCCTCGGTGACGGAGTACGCGTGCAGTTCCACGACGGAGCCGCCGGTGTGCTGCGCCCAGGACGTCGCTTCCTGTTCATAGCGGTTCAGCACGCTGATGTTGTCCAGTGGTGGCAGCCCACCGGTCCCCAGGAAGGCCGGTCGGTCATCGTTCACCGGACGGTCCAGCCAGAGCCGGCGCACGACGAACGGAGCCGCCGAACCGAGATCGCCGATCTGACCACGCCAGTCGCTGTCGCCCAGACCCGGTGAGCCGGCGACGAGGTGCTGCAGGGCCCGCACCTCGGTCGCCAGCACCACGCCGTCGGCGGTGAGGGTGGCGCCCGAAGCGTCGGTGACCGCGAATGACCCGTCGCCGGTCGCCGTCACGCTGCGGACCGCGGTGCCCAGCTGGATGTGGGCGTCGTGGCTACGCAGGTACCGCGCCAACGGCTGCCACAGTGCGACATCGAAATTCTCTGCGGCGACATCGAAAACGAGTCCTTCGCTGGAACCGAGGAAGTAGATGTGGAACATCGTCGCCAACTCGGCGGCCGACAGGGCCTCGGGCCGGGTGAAGAAGCTGCGGGAGAAGACCTCGAAAGCCAGATGCCGGGCCGCCACGGGAAAGTTGATGTCGCGCAGGAAGGACTCGGCGTCGGTGTCATCGAGTTGCCAATAGGTTTCGGGCACCGACACTGCGGCCAGCGGAGCCGCCGCCTTGGCGTCGATGCGCACCAGATCGCGCAGCCGGAACGTCGGGCTGCGCAGCGCGAAGGCCATGGCGTTGAACGGCGGAGTCCGGGGAAGCCCCCGGAAGGTGTCGCGTCGCCCGTCGGCGTCGACCAACGGGTAGTCGTCCAGCGGGCTGAACATGGACAGGTCGGCGTCGATGCGCCGCAAGAGGTTACGCAGGTTGTAGTACTGGCGGAAGAAGGCGTGGAAGCCACGGTTCATCGACACCGCCGAGCCGTCCGGCAGGCTCTCGCTCCAGCCGCCCACCCGTCCGCCGAGATAGGACTCGCGCTCGAAAAGGTGCACCGCGACACCACGTTCGGCCAGCGCCGTCGCAGCACTGAGGCCGGCGATGCCACCGCCCACCACGGCCACGGTGGGCCGGTCGGGTAGATATGCGGCGTGCGGCAGGCCCGTCGCCGCGGGGTGCAGGACCCGGCGGTTGTCGGTCATGACGGCGCCCTGCCGAGGAAGGTGTGCACGATACCGTTCTGCCATCCGGGCACGGTCTCACTGCGTACATCGACGAAACCGTTGTCTTGCAGCCGCTTCCGGAACTGTGCCGCGCCGTCGAACTGGTTGACACTGCGGCGCAGGTACGTGTAGAGCTCCGCGTCCCCGGTACGGATCTTGCCGGCCGGGATGATGACCGCGCAGGACACCAGATTCCACATCGCGGTGGCGCGGCGGGAGTCCCGTACCGAGTATTCGTGCGCGGCGAACACGCCTCCGGGCTTCAGCAGGGCCAGCAGTGAGCGGAGCACCGGGTCGGGGTCGGGCAGGTTGCGGACGAGGTACGCCGACAGGATGCCGTCGAACGGCCCGCTCACCCCGGCTTGCGCCAGGTCTTCGGCCCGGCTCTGCACGAAGGACACCGTGGCGGGCCAGGTCTTGGTGCGGGCGCGGGCGAGCATCCCGGCCGAACCGTCGACACCGACGATGGTGGCGTGCGGTGCCGCACGCAGCAGTGCCGCGGTGGAAGCTCCGGTGCCGCAACCGATATCGAGCAGCCGCAACCCCCGACCGCCGTCGGGCAGCTGCATGCGCTCGGCAGACAGCCGCAGGTGCTGGTGGTAGCCGGGGTTGGCGCCGACCAGCGCGTCATAGGCGCCGGCGCCGGCGTCGAAGGCCTCGGGAACGTTGTAGGACGCGGTGCTCATGCGGCTTCGGCCGTCCCTTCCGAGCCCACCCCCCGGTGGCGTGCGCGGGCGCGCCACGCGTCGAACAGTCCGCGACCCGCCACCTGCAGGCGGCGGCCGTTCGACACCGTCGCGCGCCGGCTGAACACCTCGAAGTTCATCTCCTCGATGCAGTCCAGGATCTCCGAGTACAGCGTCAGCGCAGCTCGGATACACGGCCGGGATTGCGGAGCCAGCAACGCGATCCCACGTTCGGCGTGATCGTAGATGCCCCGGGTCAGCGCGTGCTGCTCGATCAGCGCGGCCCGCAGTCGCGGATCGGTGCGGCGGTTCTGCTGGCACCAGGTCAGCACCTCGCGGTCCACACCGTGGTGGGCGAGCTCATCGGCGGGCAGGTACACCCGTCCGCGAGTCAGATCCTCGTCGATGTCGCGCAGGAAGTTGGTGAGCTGGAATGCCTTTCCCAGTGCCGCCGCGTGCGGGGCCGCCTCTTCACGGGGGACCACGGTGCCCAGCACGGGCAGCAATTGCAACCCGATGACTTCGGCGGACCCGTACATGTACCTGTCCAGCGCGGCCCGGTCGGGATAGTCGGTGACCGTGAGATCCATCCGCATGGAGGCCAGGAAGTCGTCGAACAGCTGCCACTCCAGACCGTAGTTGCGTGCGGTGTCGACCACCGCGTCCAGCACGGGATCGTCGCCCTCCACCCGGTTGAGCACCAACCGGCTGTGCAGCGCGTCGGCCAGCCCCTGCAGCTCGTCGGCGCGCTCGGTGGTCGATCGGTTGTCGAACCCGTCCAGGACATCGTCGGCCCGCCGGGCGAAACCGTACAGTGCGTGCACCGCCGGGCGTTGCCGCGGCGACAGCAGCCGGGTCGCCAGGAAGAAGGTCTTGCCGTGCGCCGCGTTCAGCGCCCGGCAGCGTTGGTAGGCGGCCCGCAGCTGCGCGCCCTGCACACCTGCCGCGTCCAGTTCGGAGTGGATCATGTGACGGCCCCCATCATCGAGTCACGGTCTGAACACGGGTCGGTGATACGACTCCGGTGATTCTGTCGGCGGCCAGGCGGCCGGACACGATGGCGGTCGGGATGCCGACGCCGGGCACGGTGGATGAGCCCGCCAGCACCGCGTTGTCGATACCGCGCACGGTGTTGCCCGGCCGGAACGGTCCGGTCTGGCCGAAGGTGTGCGACAACGAGAACGGAGTGCCCGCGATCATTCCCTGCCGCGCCCAGTCCTGCGGGGTGACGACGTGCAGAATCTCGGCGTCCTCGCCGAGCTGAGGTAACCGCGAGGTGACCGTGTCGAGCATCTGCGCGGTGTAGTCGTTGCGGTCGCTGTCCCAATCCTTGCCGCCCACATCGATATTGGGGGCCGGGGCGAGGACATAGAGCAGATCCCGGCCATCCGGGGCCAGGCTCGGGTCACCGGCTGTCGGGCGCGTGACGAGCAGCGACGGGTCCACCATCGGGCGGCCCTGATCGATGATCTCGTCGAACGTCCGGTCCCATTCGTTGCCGAACAGGATGGTGTGATGCGACGCGGCATCCGCGGCAGACGCAGCGCGGCAACCGATATGGGCCACCACCGCGGACGGCGCCGGGCGCAGCCGGGCCGGCCTGCGCGGGGTACGCCCGAGCAGCCGGTAGGTGTCGGGCAGTTCGGTGGTCAGGATGACCGCATCGGCGGGGAAGCGCTCGCCGGTGTCGGTGCGCACCGCGGTCACCCGCGATCCGGACCGCTCCAGCTCGGAAACCTTGGCATCGTAACGGAACTCGACGCCGGCGTCGCTTGCGGCGGCAGCCAGCGCGTCGGGCAGGGCCCGCATGCCGCCCCGCGGGAAGTACACCCCCGAGACGGTGTCCATGTAGGCGATGACGGCGTAGGCGGCCAGCGCACGCTTGGGCGGCACACCGACGTAGAGGGCCTGGAAGGTGAACACCCGCAGCAGTCGTTCGTCGGTGATGAAGCGGCGCACCATCGGCTCCCAGCGCCGGAACCCGCCGATGGCCGCCAGCTTCGCCAACTGCGGGGTCAGCAGGGACAGCGGCGAATCGAAGTTCGAACCGATGAACCCGTCGAACTCGAGCTGATAGAGCCGGGTCAGCCATTCCCGCAACCGCAGGTAGCCCTCGGCCTCGGCGCGACCGGCGAACCGCTCGATCTCGGCGGCCATCGCGGTGGCATCGCTGTGCACGTCCAGATGGCTGCCGTCGGCGAAGGACGCGCGGTAGGCGGGATCGACGGTCAGCAGCTCGAGCCGGTCAGCGGTGGATTCCCCCACAGCGGCGAAGGTTTCGTCGATGATGTCGGGCATCGTCAGGACGGTCGGCCCGGTGTCGATGCGGTAGCCGGACACGTCGGCGCGCCCGACCCGCCCACCGGGGTGGGATCCGCGCTCGACGACGGTGACCCGTCGTCCCCGCCCGGCCAGATGCAGGGCAGCCGACAAGCCGGACAGACCGGCACCGACCACGACCACATTCTCGGTGCGCCCGGGAACGGTACGCATCAGGCGGCCCGCTCGGTGCAGGCCGAGGCCATGGCGATGAGAGCCGACCGCGCGTCCGCATCGAGTTGAGTCGTGCCGAGGCTGCTCAACGCCTCGACCGCCGTGGTGAACCTCTTACTGATCATGTCCTCTATCCACTCCACGGTTCCCACTTCTGAGATCAGGGCCTGCCAACGGGTCACGTCCACGGAGCCGAGTTGGTCCGCCGTCATGAATTCCTTGAACTGACGCTGCTGGGCGCCAGAGGCCAGTTCGTACCCGGCGACCACCACGGTGGTGGCCTTCCGCGCGATGAGGTCGGTGCCCGTCGGCTTACCGGTCGTCGCCGGGGCGCCGAAGACACCCAGCAGGTCGTCGCGGAGCTGGAAGGCCTCGCCGATCGCCTCGCCGTAGCGGCCGAGCACGCCGAGCACCGTGTCATCGCAGCCGGCGAGAGCCGCGCCGATCTCCAGCGGGCGGCGCACCGTGTAGTTGCCGGACTTCCGGCGCGCGACGTCGAGCACATCATGCAGGCTGGGGAATCCGGCGCTGTCGTTGACCAGGTCGGCGAACTGCCCGACGGCGAGCTCGGTGCGCATCGCGTCGTAGCGCGGCCAGGCGCGCGACAGCGCGGTCGCACCCGCGCCGCTCTCGCGCAGCATCTGCTCGGCCCACACCAGGCACAGATCGCCGAGCAGGACGGCGGCGGACTCGCCGAATCTGGTCGACGATCCGGGCAGGCCACGCTCGCGGTGCCAGCGTTCGAATGCGCGGTGGGCACTCGGGCGGCCGCGCCGCATATCGGACTCGTCCATCACATCGTCCTGGACGAGCGCAAAGGCGTGCAGCAGTTCCAGGCTGGCGGCGGCCCGGACGGTCGCCTCCGAAGGCTGCGCGCCGCACTGCCAGCCGAGGTAGAGATAGCTGGAGCGCACGCACTTGCCCTCGGCGAGCATCCCGCGCAGCACGTCCTCGGCGATGTCGACGTGGGCACCGTGCAGCGACTCGCTGCAGCAGGTGTCCAGAAACCCGGTGACGGCGGCGAGCACGCGTTCGCGCAACGGAGTGAGCCACGGAGAGTCCGTCGAGCCGGCGACGATGGGTGGCTGGGTCGCGGCCTCGGTGCGTGCTGCCATCGAGGCAGTAGGTACCCGCTTTTTGCGTTTCTAAGCACGCGGGAGGGCGTTTGTTGGGACAGTGGCCGGGTAGTCGGCTGCGCATGCCCACCCACCATCCGCACAACGCGCCATGGCCGGACGGTGAGGGGCGTGCAGTGGGACTCCGGGACAACGCTATTCAGTGGGTGGTCGTCGCCCTGAGCGTGGTGTTCGCGGTGGTCGGGATCGCGTCGGCGGTGGCGGCGCTGTGGCTGGGTGGCGCGGTGCATGTGCTGCTCGGTGCCGCCGGCTGGTGGATGTCGCGCAGCGTCGGCGGGGCCCGCGGTTATCTGGTGTGGGGTGGGCTGCTGTACCTGGTGCTGACTCTGACCGGTGTGCTGGCGGTGCATGCCGCGGTTCAGGCGGCGGTGGCGGTCGCCATGGTCATCGGCGGTTTGAGCGAGGGTTAACCCGGGCACAGGGGGTACACCGAGCGAAGGAAGAGGATTGGCCCGATACCTGCTTGCCGTCAGCCCGATTCGGGGTCATGTGTTGCCGATGATCGAGATCGGGGTGGGGCTGGGAGAGCTCGGGCACGATGTCACCCTGCTGACCGGCTCGGGTTTCGCCGACCTGGCGCGCAAAGCCGGGCTCCCGGTCATCGTCCTGCCCGAGGACGTCCAGATCGATCCGCCGTCGAAGGCGCCCGCCGTGCTGCGCCGACTTCCGGTTCAACTGCGGCGGTTCTGGCTGGGCCGCGCCGAACTGGACACCGTGTTCGCCAGACCGCTTGTCGCCGAGGATCGTTCCCTGCGTGCCGCGTTGCAGGGCACCCCGTTCGATGCCGTCCTGGTCGACGTCACCTTCACCGGAGCGGCGCCGCTGCTACTGCAGGACGGCCCGCGACCTCCGGTGGTGGTGTGCAATGTGGGACCGCTGACGCTGTCCAGCGCCGATATCCCGCCCTTCGGCATGGCGTGGCAACCCGAGGACGGAGTCGATTACCGGCCGATGACCGCCGTCGCGCATCGCGTCATCATGCGTGGTAGTCAGCGCCGGTTCGACCGCGCTCTGCGCGCAGCCGGTTCCCGTCGGTCCCCGGTGTTCATCAGCGACTGGCCGCGTCTGGCCGACGCGGTGGTGCAGTTGTCGGTCGAGGAGTTCGAGTACCGGCGCTCAGATCTGCCACCGACGGTGGAGTTCGTCGGCCCGGTGCTGGCGTCGAAGGACAAGGGAGACAGGGGATTGCCGGGCTGGTGGCCGGATGTGCAGCAGGCCCCCGCGGTCGTGCACGTCACTCAGGGCACCTTCGACAACACCGACCTGGACCAGCTGATCTCACCTACCCTGGCGGCACTGGGCGACCGGGACGATCTGCTGGTGGTGGTCACCACCGCGCGCGCCGACGCACCCCTGGCCGGCCCGATACCGGCGAACACGCGGGTGACGGACTGGTTACCCTACTCGGCACTCATGCCCCACGTCGACGTGATGGTCACCAACGGCGGTTACGGCGGTGTGCACTACGCACTGAGTCACGGTGTGCCGTTGGTGGTCGCCGGGGAGACGTCCGACAAGGCGGAAGTGGCCGCCCGCGTCGACCACACCGGCGTCGGTGTGGATCTGGGCACCTCAACGCCGACGGCCGCCGCGATCGGCGAGGCCGTGGACCGCGTGCTGCGCGATGACCGGTACCGGGCGGCGGGACTGCGGATCCAGCGGGCGATCGAGGCGACGACCCCTGTCGATGCCATCGCCAACGCGCTCAAGCGCTGTGCTGCGTGAAGACCTCGATCGGGCGGCCGACGGCCAGCGCCAGTAGGGGGATTCGGCGGCTCGTCGACTGCTGGTAGGTGATGTACGGCGGGTACAGATGGGTCATGTACGCCCAGGCTTCGTGGCGTTCCTCGTCTTCGAGCTCCCGCCAGCTCGCTTCGAAAGCCTGGGTGCCGACCTGCACGTCCAGCGTCGAACTCGCGCGAATGTTGTTGTACCACTGTGGATGAACATCGGCGCCACCCTTGGAGGCCACCACGACGAGTTCACCGCCGAAGTTCCCATAGATGAGTGGTTTCACGTAGGTCTTGCCCGAGGTGCGGCCCCGGTACCGGATCAGGCAGTTGGTGGTGAAGGCGCGCCCGCCCCCTTCGCTCAGGTCCAGGATGTGGCCCTTGGCCCCACCGGATTCGAGGTACATCGCCAGATGTTCGTCGGCCCAGTCGCTCATCTGCTCACCGTAACGGGTGGCCGTCAGCGCGATGCAGTGACATCGTGGTGGCATGAGTGCAGAGACGCCGGAAGAGTCCGAGGGCTACAGCAATGACGACGAGGACCAGCTGACCCAGGAAGACACGCTCGTCGACCGCGGTGTCGACGATCTGCTGGACGAGGGCTACTCACCGCCCGACCGCTGGCAGGAGCCGCGCGAGCACGAATCGCTCGACGAGCGTCTGGCAGACGAGCAACCGGACCCGGCGCTGCTGGACAGTGACGACAATCCCGACGAGCAGTCCGGCGATGACGAGGTCGGCGCTCGCCGTTCGGGCCGGCTGGTCGCGCCGGACGCCGGTTTCGGCGAGGACCGCGAGTCCGAGCTGTTGGGCAGCGAGGTCGGTATCGATGGTGGCGCGGCCTCGGCAGAGGAGGCCGCCGTCCACGTCATCGAGGAGTAGCGGCTCCCCGCTTGCCCAGCAGCACCGAGACGGTGAGCACCAGCAGGCCCGCCACGGCCAGCACGGCGCCGGCAGCGGCCGGGGCGGTGTAGCCGAATCCGGCGGCGATCACCAGACCGCCGACCCACGCACCGGTCGCGTTGCCGATGTTGAGCGCGGAATGATTCAGTGCGGCGGCCAGCGTCTGCGCGTCCTGGGCGACATCCATCAGCCGGGTCTGCAGGGCAGGGCCGACGGCCGAACCGGCGGCGCCGATGCCGAACAGCACCAGCAGTGCGGTCCACGGGTTGTGCGCCGCGGCCACGAAGACCGCGAGCAGCACGCCGAGCAGGCCCAGCGACAGGTAGAGGGCGCGGATCACCGAGACGTCCGCCAGCCGTCCGCCGACCAGGTTGCCGACGACCATGCCGAGGCCGAAGACCATGAGCGCCACCGGAACCAGTGTCCGGGACAGCCCGGACACATCGGTCATGGTGGTGCTGATGTAGGTGTACACCGCGAACATGCCGCCGAAGCCGATCATGCCGACCAGCACGGCCAGCAGCACCTGCGGCCGGCGTAGCGCACCGAGTTCGGTCAGCGGGCTGGTGACGTGCATGGTGCGCAGCTGCTCGGGCAGCCAGAACCAGAGGGCAACGATGGTGAGCACGCCGATGAGCACGACGAGCCCGAAGGCGCTGCGCCAGCCGAGGGCCTGGCCCAGCCAGGAGGCGATCGGCACCCCGAGCACGGTGGCGATCGTCAGACCGGACAGCACGTGCGCGACGGCCTTGGCCCGGTTCTGCGGCCCCATCAGATGCGCCGCCGCCAGTGCGGCGATCCCGAAGAACGCGCCGTGCGGCAGGCCGGCGACGAACCGCGCGATCACCAGCGTGGCGTAGGTCGGGGCGACCATGCTGGCCAGGTTGCCGAGGGTGAACACCACCATCAGTCCGAGCAGCAGGGCGCGGCGCGGGACCCGGGCCGTCAGCGCGGCGATCGTCGGTGCACCCACCACCACGCCCAGCGCGTAGGCGGAGATGACGTGGCCCGCGGTCGGTTCGGTGATGCCGAAACCGGCCGCGATGTCGGGCAACAGGCCCATCGCGACGAACTCGGTGGTGCCGATACCGAAACCGCCCAACGCCAGCGCGAACACGGCCAGCCATCGGACCGTGGGATCGGTGGCGATGACGGACTGCGGGCGGGTGGGACGTTCGAGGCTGGGTGTCACGGGTCAAGACTAAGGCGACTTACGTCGTGACATCAACTTAGTTTTGTTTTTTTCAGGCGAAAGTGGCGAAACTTACGTCTTCATGGTGAAATCGAAGGCATGGCCAGCGTCGGTGAGACATTTGCCCTGATCAGGGGGCAGGGGGAGATCACCCGCGCGGAAATCGCCGCCCGCACCGGACTGTCCCGCACCGCCGTCGGCGCCCGGTTGGCGGTGCTGCTCGACACCGGGCTGGTGGTCGAATGCCAACCGGCGGCCTCGACCGGCGGCCGCCCGGCGACCCAACTGAGTTTCAACGCCGACGCCGGTGTGGTGCTGTCGGTGGCGGTCGGCATCAGCCGCACCCGGCTCGCGGTGTGCAACCTCGCCGGCACCGTGCTGGCGCTGGCCGATATCGACCAGGAGGTCGCGCTCGGCCCCGACGACCTGATGCCCGATGTGGTCAAGGGTCTCGACGTGCTGCTCGAACAGTTCCCGGGGGACCCGGTGTACGGGGTGGGCCTGAGCCTGCCCGGCACGGTGGACCCCGCGCGCGGCTGCAGCTGCGGATCGGCGATCCTGCGGGGCTGGGACGGCGTGGCACTGCGACCGTATTTCGAGGCGCTGCCCTCATTGGTGGGCGTCCCGGTGGTTCTCGACAACGATGCCAACGCCATCGCGCTCGCCGAACGCGGCGATGAGGACGATGTGCTGGTGCTCAAGGCCTCCAGCGGTATGGGCGCGGGCATCATCGCCGGCGGCGTGCTGCTGCGTGGCGCCAGTCAGGCCGCCGGTGAGTTCGGACATAACAAAATACCTGCCGCACAGGATGTTCCGTGTCGCTGCGGGGACACCGGCTGTCTGGAGGCGATCGCCGGCGGCTGGGCCATCGTGCGCGCACTGCAGCAGCAGGGGCGCCCGGTGCGGCATCTGCGCGACGTCGCCGAGCTCGCCAACGACGGTGACCCGGAGGCCCGCCGGATGGTCCGCGACAGCGGCCGCTACGTGGGGGAGGGCATCGCCCCAGCGGTGAACCTGCTCAATCCGGCGCTGATCGTGGTGGCCGGCGATATGGCCGGCGTGCACGAGATCTTCGTCGCCGGACTACGGGAGACGTTGTACGGCAACGCGACTGCGCAGGCCACCGGGGCGCTGCGGGTGCGTCCGGCGACCCACGGTGACCGGTCGGCCACCGTCGGCACCGCCAGGATGGTGCTCGATCAGGTGCTCAGCGTGGCCGCCATCGACGTCTGTTGATAGAGCGCGAGCCGCCAACTGTCACCGGTGCGGTGATACACGCTCGACATGGCGCCCCGGAACGCGGGTTCCGTGCCGTCGCGGTACCCGGTGCCGGTGTAGACCAGCGCCGCGTTGTCCTCGTCTATCCGGATGCACCGGACGTCGCTGATCTCGTAGGTGCGCCACGGCGGTGATTCGGACAGCGCGTTCACCACGGTCTGGCGGTCCATCACCATGCCGTTGGCCAGCACCATGACCGCCTCCGCGAGCATGGTTGCGCCGTAGAACTCCGATCCGGTGGAGTCGCACAGGGAGTCCCAGCCCGCGCGTTCCAGTTCCAGCAGGGTGTCGACCACATTGTCCATCATGGGTACCGGGTACCCACACATGAGCTAACCGTTCGTTTTGGCGATCACGTTCTCCGCGAACCACTCCAGGTTGCGGATCTTGTCATCGAGCGGTTCGGTGTCCTGGCCCGTGATGTAGGGAATCCGGAAGCCGACGATGACATCGGTGACGCCCTTGTCCTCGAGACGCTTGACGCCGTCCAGGGTGAAACCGTCGATCGAGATGACGTGGATCTGGAATTCGTCGGCGAGGCCGATGCGCTCCTCTTCCTCCCGGTACTTCTTCAGCTTCGCGAGCAGCGGATCGAGCTCGGCGGGATCCCCGCCGCCGTGCATCCAGCCGTCGTTGCGGGCGGCACGCTTGAGCGCGGCGTCCGCGTGCCCACCGATCAGGATCGGGATGGGCTTGGTCGGCGCCGGGGTCATCTTGAAGGTCGGGAAGTCGTAGAACTCACCGTGGTACTCGAAGTAGTCACCGGAGGTGAGCCCGCGGATGACGTCGATGCATTCGTCCATCCGCTTGCCGCGCCGCGCGTACGGCACGCCCATGATCTCGTAGTCCTCCGGCCACGGGCTGGTGCCGACGCCGAGATTGAGGCGATTGTCGAACATCGCCGCCAGCGAACCGGCCTGCTTGGCGACCAGCGCGGGCGGCCGGATCGGCAGCTTCAGCACGAAGACGTTGAACTGCAACCTGGTCGTCACCGCGGACAGTGCCCCGATGAGCGCGAAGGTCTCGATGAACGACTTCCCGTCGAGGAACTCGCGGTTACCGTCCTCGGTGTAGGGATACGTCGAGTCCGAGACCTCGGGGTAGGCGACGCTGTCCGCGATGGTCATCCCGTGGTATCCGGCCTCGTCAGCGGCTTTCGCCAACGGGATGTAGTACTTGGGATCGGTCATGGCTTCCGCATAGGTGAACCGCATGACGCCGATACTAGAACACGTTCTAGTTATGCGGAACGGAATCGCCCGAGCTACCGGGGGAAGGGCGGGACGCCGACCCCGGCGATCGAGTAGCCGCCCTGCTGGCTGCGTTCGGTGAACCGGGCCGACGCGGACTGCTTGTCGATCGTGATCGACAGTGGATTGCGTGCGTCATCGGGCAGCGCCGCGAAAACCGTGCCCTGCCAGTGGTACTGACCGTCGATCGGATCCAGGTGCCCGGTCAGCCGGACCCGGGACACCCGGCCCTCGATGGTCGCGGGCCCGTCGTAGAGGTCTTCGTTGTCCTCGATCTCGGCGCGTCCCGCCGGCTGTACCGCGCCGCCGGGCAGGAAGCCGCTGCGTCGCCACATCCGCCGCGCGATCGGCCCCATCAGCCCCACCTCTTCCAGGAAGGAGGCCAGCGGGGCGAAGCCGGCGATCTGCACCTCGTGACGGTGCGGGGACCGGCGCGCCATCCGCCGCGCCACGCGGCCGTCCAGTCCGACCCGGTAGTACTGCACCTTGTTGGTGAACAGGAATCGGAAGAACGGACCGCCGAGCCCGTTGAGATTGCCGACCCACATCCGCTTGGCGCGCGACATCGTCGGCATCCGCTTGCGCAGGCCGTCGCGGGCGAACTGGATGTGCCGGGCCTCTTCGGTGACATGGATGCGCATCAGCCGCTGCACCACCGGCTGCAGTTCGTCATCGTCCATCATCTGGCGTTGCAGCGAGTCGAAGATCTCCTCGCCGATCAGCGCGGCCACCCACAGCACCGAGCCGCGGAACGCGAACGGCAGGGCGTTGATGGCGATGCGCTGGTAGAGCTTCGGGCGCACCGGATCGGCGCCGACCCTGGCGATGGCCTTCCCGAACATCACCATGTGCCGGGTCTCGTCGCCGAGTTCGGTGAGTTCGTAATGGGTGGTGGCCGCGGTCGGGTCCTGGTGCATCATCTTGCGCAGCAACGCCTGGTTCAGGATGTTCTCGAACCAGATACCGGCCGACAGGGTGTTCACCAGTTCCTGGCGGGACAGTTCGATCTGCTCGGCCCGGCTCATCGCCTCCCAGATGGGGGTGCCGTACAGCGACACCACCTTGGGCGGCAGGTAGAACTTGTCCGGGTCCAGCGGCGCGTCCCAGTCGATATCCACCACGGGTTCATAGGACTTGCGCACCGACCCCTTGAGCAGGCGCTCGGCGAATTCCGCGCGAGTGGTCTGTGCCTTCACCGAAGCTGTCATCGTCGACTCCCTCGAATGCTGCGTGAGCTTTGAAGCTACGTTCGTTACCAGCGGTAGTCAATACCCGCGGTACTGGGTAATCGATCGGGCTGGTGGCCCGGCTAGCCTTCGCGGGTGCGCACAATTCATGTCATCGGTATCGGCGCGGGCGATCCGGACTACGTGACGGCGCAGGCCATCTCGGCGCTCAACGACACGCAGGTCTTCTTCGCCATGGACAAGGGCGACGCCAAGGACGATCTGGTCGCGTTGCGGCGGCTCATCTGCGAGCGATTCATCACCGAACCCGGCTACCGGTTCGTCGCGCTGCCCGACCCCAAGCGAGCCCCGGCGACGGACGGGCCGGCCTATGAGCAGGCCGTCGCCGACTGGCATGCCGCGCGCGCCGAACTGTGGGCGCGGGCCATCGAGACCGAACTCGGGCCCGACGGGGTCGGGGCATTTCTGGCCTGGGGAGACCCGTCGCTGTACGACAGCACGCTGCGCATCCTGGACCGGGTCGCCGAACACGTGGAATTCGAGTTCGACGTGATCCCCGGGATCACCGCCATCCAGGCGCTCACCGCGCGGCATCGCATCCCGCTCAACGATATTGGCGAGGCCGTCCTCATCACCACCGGCCGCCGGCTGCGGGACGAGGGAGTCCGCGGGGCGGCCGTGGTGATGCTCGACGGTGAATGTTCGTTCCTGCGAACCCCGCCCGACACCCAGATCTGGTGGGGCGCCTACCTCGGCACGCCCGACGAGTTGCTCGTGCACGGCACCGTCGGGGAGGTGGGCGAACACATCGCCGAAATCCGCGCCGCGGCAAGGGAACGGCACGGCTGGATCATGGACATCTACCTGCTGCGCACGGCAGACTGAGGTCATGAATTTTCTGCTGCGCGCCGCACTGACCGGAGTCGCGTTGTGGGTGGTGACGCTCCTGGTGCCCGGCGTCAGCATCCTCGGCGGCGACTCCACCCTCGAGCGGGCGGGCATCATCTTCGTCGTCGCGGTGATCTTCGGACTCGTCAACGCGGTGATCAAGCCCATCGTGCAGTTCATTTCGATACCGCTCTACATTCTGACCCTCGGCCTGATCCACATCGTCATCAATGCGCTGATGCTCTGGATCACCTCGTGGATCACCGAACACACCACCCACTGGGGCTTGTTCATCGAGGACTTCTGGTGGACCGCGATCTGGGCCGCGATCGTGCTGTCCATCGTCAGCTGGTTGCTGTCGATTGTCACCGGTGACGCGAAAAGGGCTGTGCACTAAGGGTTCAGCGGTGCTCGAACTCCCAGCAGGCCGCGAGTGTCCGGTAGGCGAGTTGTTCGGTGGCCGCGATCGTCGGCCACAACCTCTCGGCCTCCGCGCGCTGCTCGGCCGAACCCCCGATCGCACCCTGGTAGACCTCGAGCAGGTTCATCGCGCTCAGCTGCAGATCGCGGCGCGCGGCACGGGCCGGCGCACTGGTCACCGCACCCGCGCGCAGATGCACGTCGGTGAGCGCGATCGCCGCGTCCGTCGCCCGGACCGCCGCGGTCAGCGGTGCCGGACCGTGCCGGTGTAGCGCCACCCGGTAGACCAAAAGCGCGACGAGGCAACCGATCACGGTGTCCAGGCCGCGGGTCAGCAGGAAATGCTGCAGATCGGGGACCGGACGCCCGCCGGCGGCGATGGTCAGTGCCAGTGGCGTGATGAAGATGACCGCGATCGTGTAGTTGCGCACCACGAACATCTCGATGACGAACTGCAGCGCGGCAATCACGCCGACCAGCCACCAGCCGTGTGGTTGCCAGGTGAGGATCGCCGCCGCCAGACCCAGCCCGATCAAGGTGCCGACCATGCGCTCGAAGCCACGCTGCACCGTCCGGGTCCAGTCGAAACCCTGGTAGAGCACCAGCACCGCGGCGGCCATCGCCCAGTAGGAATGATCGGCGACGAACGCCAGTGCGGCCAGTCCGGACAGTGCCACCGCGACACCCACCCGCACCGCCAGCCGCATCGAATCCGAACCCGGCGTCAGGGCCCGGCGCAGCAGGGCGGTGTTGCTCGGCCGGCCCAGCGGCAGCCGAACCCCCTGCGCCAACTCGGCGTGCCGGCCGGCATCGAGATCAGGAATCTCGCTGTCCGCGACCGCGGCGCCGAATACCCGGTGCAGGTGCAGGGTCTCCGCCCGCAACCGGTCCAGGGTGGCATCGGGCCGCAACCGGGCGGGCTGAAAGTTGACCAGCGTGTTCCACGCCTGGTGCAGGGCTCTGGCGGCCTGGTGGCGGTCGGTGTCGTCGTGGGATTCCAGGTAGCGACTGACCGCAGTGCGGGCGGCAGCGACGGCCCGGGTCTCCGGTCCGCGCGGCTCCCACAGCACCCCGACCATGTGCACCAACCAGGAGAACGCGCCACCGGCCAGCACCAGCAGACCGATATGCCACGGCGGCAGATGGGTGGCGACCGTCGCCGTCCCCGCCGCGCAGCCGAGCACGAACATGAACGCCCCGGGCGGGCCGATGGTGAGGGCGTGGCAGACCAGCACCGCCGCCATGGCGATGAAGGTGATGGTCAGCAGGCCCAGCCACGGAATCGCGGCCGCCCAATCGCCAAGGGCCACAGCCGCGCTGAAGGACAGCGCGATCCCCGCCAGATAGCCGGCCCGATTCCGGTACGGCCGGCCGCTGCCGTAGAGCGAGGTGAAACCGCCGATGATGGCGATCAGCCCGGCGGTGGTGTCCCCGAGCATCCAGCCCACCAGGACCGGCACCGCCATACAGAGCCCGGCCCGCAGCGCGAACTTCCACCGTCCCGGTGCGGGGTTGATCACCAGGAAGCGGCGGATCGCGGTGAACACACGGGAGACGATATAGGTGCTCGCGCCGGAGCCACTCGAGTCACACTGGTGACATGCCCGAACTGCCCGAAGTGGAGGCGCTCGCCGATCATCTGCGTCGGCACGCCCTCGGCAAGGTCGTCAGCAGGGTCGACATCTCTGCGCTGTCGGTGCTCAAGACCTTCGATCCGCCGGTCAGCGCGCTGCACGGCAACGAGGTCACCGGCGCGGCCCGGTGGGGTAAGTACCTCGGTCTGCAGGTCGGCGAGCTCTACCTGATCACGCATCTGTCCCGGGCCGGTTGGCTGCGCTGGTCGGACAAGCTGGCACCGACCCCACTGAAACCCGGCAAGGGCCCGATCGCGCTGCGCGTCCACCTGGGCGAGGCCCAGGGCTTCGACCTGACCGAGGCCGGCACCCAGAAACGGCTGGCCGTCTGGGTCGTCCGGGACCCGATGGACGTCCCGCAGATCGCCGGCCTGGGGCCCGACGCGCTGGCACTGGGCCCCGAGGACCTCGCGCAGGTGCTCTCGGCTCAGGGCGGCCGCATCAAGACCGTCATCACCGACCAGAAGGTGATCGCCGGTATCGGCAACGCCTACAGCGACGAGATCCTGCACGTGGCCAGGCTGTCGCCGTTCGCGACCGCCAACAAACTCTCGGCCGCGCAACTGGCCGACCTGCACGACGCGATGTCCTCGGTGCTCACCGATGCGGTGTCGCGTTCGGTGGGGCAGCAGGCCGCAACGCTGAAAGGGGAGAAGCGTTCCGGGCTGCGGGTGCACGCCCGCACCGGGCTGCCGTGCCCCGTCTGCGGAGACACCGTGGCCGAGGTGTCGTTTGCGGACAAGTCGTTCCAGTACTGCCCGACCTGCCAGACCGCGGGCAAAAAGCTGGCCGACCGGCGGATGTCGCGTCTGCTCAAGTAGTTTGCTGCTGTGACCCAACCGCAGTGGGTGTCCGGCACCGCCGCGACGATGACGATTGTCGCGACCGGTCTGGGTGCCAGCATCACCGCTGCCGATCCGGTGATCCTGTCGGCGAACATCTCGGCGGTCCGGGAAGGCCTGCACCTGTCGTCGGGCACCGCCAGTTTCGTCGCCAGCGTGGCCACCCTGTCCCTGGCGGCCGGTGTGCTCGGCGCCGGCGCCCTCGGCGACAAGTACGGCATGAAGCGGATGTTCTCGCTCGGCCTGACGGGCACGGTCGTCTTCGGTGTGCTGGCCGCGCTGGCGCCGAACGCGGGAGTGCTGATCGTGGCCCGCGCCGGGGTGGGGCTGGCGTTCGCCCTGCAACTCGGGCTGGCGCTGGCCATCGTCAACGTCGTCTTCCCGCCCGAGCGCCGGGCGACCGCCATCTCACTGCACCTGGGCGCGGGGTTCGTCGCGGCCGTGCCGATGCCTGCCATCGGCTCCCTGCTGGCCGAGCACATCGGTTGGCGCACCTGCTTTCTGGTGGCCCCGGCGCTGGCGCTGGTCGCACTGGCCATGGTGCGCACGTACGTGCCGGAGACACCGCGCGCCGAGCGGCGACTCGACGTCGTCGGGCTGCTGCTGGTCGCCGTCGCCCTGTCGGGAACCGTCTTCGGGCTCTCCCGGCTCCAAAGCGGACTGACCGCCGAGGTGGTGGGGGCGCTTGCCATCGGGCTCCTCGCCGCGGTGGCGTTCGTGATCGTCGAACGACGCACCCCCAGCCCCGCCCTGGATCTGCGGATCTTCGCCTCCGGTCCGTTCAACGCCGCCGTCGTCGCCGGAATCGCGTTCAACTTCCTCAGCGGCGGCGTGACCGTGCTGCTGGCCTTCTACCTGGTCGCGGTGCGCGGTGAAGCACCCACCGCGCTGGGTCTCCTGATGGCGCCCGCCGCGCTGCTGTCGGCCGTTGCGGCCGCGGCGGCGGGCCGGGCCGCGGTACGGCTCGGGCAGCGGGCCGTGCTCGTCAGCGGGTTGGGGTTGCTGGTCGCAGGACTGCTGGTGCTCACCCGGCTCGGCGAGCAGAGCTCACTGTGGGTGCTGTTCGCGGCGGTGGCCTTCAATGCCGTCGGCGCTGCCGTCGTCGAGACCATCGAGGCGACGGTCATGTTGCAGACCGCCCCTGTCGAGCTGAGCGGCGCGGTCGCAGCGGTGAAAAGTGCTGTCGGACAGGCGGCCTACTCGATGGGGCCGGCCCTGTTCGCGCTCGTCGGCACCACCGTCTTCGTGCATTCCGCCGCCGACAGGCTCGCCGGCAGCGGGATCAGCGAAGGGCAGGCGCGGGAGGCGTTGCGGGCGGCCCACGGGGGCGCCGGTTCGACCGCGGGCACCAATGTGCTGGACCCGCGGCGGGCCCGCGAGGTGGTGGACGGCGCGCACGCCGGCATGATCGAGGCCATCCACACCCTGGGCTGGACGCTGACCGCGGTGCCGCTGGCGGCCATCGTGGCGGCGCTGATCCTGATAAGGCCCGCCCGTGCCTGAGGTCGACGATCCCACCGTCATCGAGTTCATCGCCAAACTCGGCTCGGCCATGCTCAGCGCGGACTACTCGGTCAACGTCGTGCGCTCCACGCTGGAGGCCTATGCCGACCGGCGCGGTATCGAATGCCCGATGCTGGTGCTGCCGAACTTCATCCAGGCCGGGGACCGGCACCAGACCACGGTCGTCCGCCGGGACAGCCCGCTGCGCTACGACCAGACCTTCCCGTTGGGCGATCTGGTCAACCGCGCCGAGCACGGGCAGCTCGAGCCCGCGGACGGGCTGGCCGAGCTCGACCGCATCCACGCGCTGCCGCGGCGCTACCCCGGCTGGGTCGGGGTGATCGGCTACGGGCTGCAGAGCGCGGCGTACGCGCTGATCCTGCAACCCACGGTGGTGTCGCTGGTCGCGGCGACCGTTTTCGGGTTGATCGTCGGACTGCTGGAACTGATCACCCGGGGCAACGCGTCGCTGCGGCATCTGTTGCCCGCGCTGAGTGCCTTCCTGGTCACCTACGTCGCGTTCAGTCTGGGGCGGCTGCTGCACATGGGGCATGACAGCCTGCGCGTGCTGATCGCGCCGCTGACGCTGTTCCTGCCCGGGGTGGCGATCACGCTGGCAGTCATCGAATCCTTCACCGGGGAAGTGGTGTCCGGGTCGGCGCGACTGATGGCCGGGTTCACCCGGTTGGCCCAGCTGGCGCTGGGCATCCTGATCGCGGTCCAGCTGCTGGGCCTGTCGTGGTCGGAGCTGGTCGACACCCAGGCCAACACGCTCGGTGGGTGGGCGCCGTGGCTGGGCGTCGCGGTCTACGCCGTCGGCATCCTGCTGCATCTGGGACCGCCGCTGGGCTTCATGCCGTGGCTGACGCTGGTCCTGTTCATCGCCTATGGCGCCCAGGCGCTGACCGCCGCATTCTTCGGCGGCTACGCAAGCGGATTCGGCGGCGGCCTGATCCTGATGCTCTGCGCGATCGCGCTGAGCCGGCTGTCCATGACACCGGCCGCCCAGGTGGTGCTGGCGCCGGGCTTCTGGCTGCTGGTGCCCAGCTCGGTCGGCATGATCGGGGTCGCCGAGCTGGCGTCCGGGCAGGGCGGCACCGCCATCACCGTGATGCTGGTGTCGATGATGTCCATCGGGCTGGGCTTCACCACCGGTTTCGCGCTGTGGAACATGTTCGGCCGCCGGGGCGGCGCGAAGGACTTCGTCGACTGAGCCCGCGCATTTCGGGCAGATGTATAACTCGGTTATTCTTCTGCGCATGACCCGCCAGAAGATCCTCATCACCGGTGCAAGCTCCGGCCTGGGCGCCGGCATGGCGCGTGCCTTCGCGGCCAAGGGCCGTGACCTGGCACTGTGCGCCCGCCGTGTGGAGCGCCTCGAAGAACTCCGCGCCGAGATCCTCGACAAGCACCCGTACGCCAAGGTCGCCATCGCCGCGCTCGACGTCGACGACCACGAGGCCATCCCGCGGGTCTTCGGTGAACTGTCCGACGAACTCGGCGGTATCGACCGGGTCATCGTCAACGCCGGTATCGGTAAGGGCTGGCCGCTGGGCGAGGGAAAGCCGTGGGCCAACAAGGCCACCATCAACACCAACCTGATCTCGGGCCTGGCGCAGATCGAGACCGCGCTGGAGATGTTCAAGAAATCCGGCGCCGGGCACCTGGTGCTCATCTCGTCGGTGCTCGGTAACACCGGGGTGCCCGGGGGGAAGGCCGCCTACTGCGCGAGCAAGGCCGGCATGACCTCGCTGGGCGAATCCCTGCGCGCCGAGTACGACAAGGGGCCCATCCGGATCACCGTGATCGAGCCCGGCTACATCGAATCCGAGATGACCGCGAAGTCGGCGACCACTCTGTTGATGGTCGACAACGAGACCGGTGTGCGCAAGATGGTCGAGGCCATCGAGAAGGAAAAAGGCCGCGCCGTCGTGCCGTCCTGGCCGTGGGCGCCGATCACGCAGATCATGCGACTGCTGCCGCCGAAGTACACCAAGCGCTTCGCCTGACGCCGTAAACAATTTCCGTTTTCAAGATGTTTAGCTCATCTATGCCCGTGGTAACCGTTCTTTCATGATGGTGAAACTGACGAAGATGACGACATTTGTGTTCGCCGGTGCCGCGGGAGCGGCCATCGCGTTCTCGCCGATCGCCGGAGCAGAGCCCGCTCCGCCGCCGTGCTGGAACCCCGATGGCACGCCGTGTGCCAGCATCGGCACGGCAGGCCCGGGTGGCGCCAATGTGGCGATCCCCGGTGGCCCGGTCGGTGAGGCCGGCGCCGGTGGCGCCAGCGGTGTGATTCCGGGTGGTCCCGGTGGCGAAGCCGGTCCCGGTGGCGCCAGCGGCGTGATCCCCGGTGGCCCCGGTGGTTCGGCAGGGCCTGAGGGTGCAACCGGCTCGATTCCCGGTGGCCCGGCAGGTACGGCCGGTCCCGGCGGAGCGAGCGGTGGGATTCCCGGCGGTCCGGTCGGTAGTGCAGGCCCCGGTGGAGCCAGTGGCTGCATCCCCGGTGTCGGGTGCGCCACCATCCCCGCCCCGTAACACGTAAATACGCTCCCGAAATTCACGAAATGGCTGTTCCCGGTGCCCCGGGGACAGCCATTTCGCGCATTTCGGGCCAGGTCCTTCGGCGGCCGGTGATCAGACCGTGGCGTTTGCTTGACAAGTTGTTGTGTTTTCCCAACAATTGATTGCATGAGTCCGGTGCGTCGGGGAGAGCAACTTCCCATCCACAACCGCATCGGTGTGCTGCGCGCCGAGCGGCGGATGACGCGAGCCCAACTCGCGGAACTCATCGAGGTCAACCCGCAGACCGTGGGGGCGCTGGAGCGGGGCGATCACTATCCCAGCCTCGATCTGGCGTTCCGGATCTGTGATGTCTTCGACCTGCCGGTGGAGGCCGTCTTCTCGCGCACCGCATTCACCCCCCTGTCAGCCGAGCTCTACGGCACCAGACACCGAGCGGAAGGAAGTGGCGCGCATGACGACTCCCACTGAGCAGGGCATTCTCGAGCGATACCAGAACTACCGCTCCCGCCGGGTGCTCAAGGCCGAACGTGCCTATGCCGAAGGGCTGCCCGGGTGGCGCACCCAGCGCCGACGCCGGCTCCTGGTCACGCTCCTCATGGCGACGTTCGCGTTCATGGCTGTGGTCAGCCTGCTGTGCGCCCTCGGGGTCGACTGGGCGCCGCTGCTGTGGCTGCCCGCGTGCGTGGTGTACTTCCCGCTGCTGTGGGTGCTGCAGCTGGTGTCGGGACGGCGTGGCGATGCCGCCGCATCCGAGCTCGACGAGTTCGAGATCGCGCAACGCAACAGCGCGCGTTCGGCAGGCCTGGCGGTGACGCAACTGCTGATGCTGGTGCCGATCTTCTATCTGATCTTCGGCGCCGTCATCACTGACGGCGCAGACCCGGACATGGCCTACGCCGGCGGCCTCATGGCGTTGACCGTCCTGCTCATCGGCGGAACGACGCCCGCGATGATCCTCGGCTGGACGCGCCCGGATCCGGAGCGGGAGTAGCCGTTACGCGCTGCGGCCGCGCTCGCTCCGGTAGTGCCGCACCAGGGCATCGGTGGAGCTGTCGCTCTGCTCGGCCGGTGCCGCGTCGTCGGTGAGCACCGGCAGCAGCGCCTTGGCCTGGGTCTTGCCCAGTTCCACACCCCATTGGTCGAACGAGTCGATGCCCCAGATCACACCCTCGGTGAAGACCTGGTGCTCGTAGAGCGCAATCAGCTGGCCCACCACCGAGGGCGTCAGTTTGGTCGCCAGGATCGATGTCGTCGGGCGGTTGCCCGGCATCACCTTGTGTGGCACCACATCGGCCGGGGTCCCTTCACCCGCGATCTCCTCGGCGGTCTTGCCGAACGCCAGCACCTGGGTCTGGGCGAAGAAGTTGCTCATCAACAGGTCGTGCATGCTGCCGGTACCGTCGGCGGTCGGCAGGTCGTCGGTGGGCTGGGAGAACCCGATGAAATCGGCGGGAATCAGCCGGGTGCCCTGATGCAGCAACTGGTAGAACGCGTGCTGGCCGTTGGTTCCCGGTTCGCCCCAATAGATCTCACCGGTGTCGGTGGTGACGGGGGTGCCGTCGGCGCGCACCGACTTGCCGTTGGACTCCATCGTCAGCTGCTGCAGGTAGGCCGCGAACCGGGACAGGTCGTTCGAGTAGGGCAGCACCGCGCGGGACTGCGCGCCGAAGAAGTTGTTGTACCAGAGCCCGATCAGGCCGAGCAGCACCGGCGCGTTCTCGGCCAGCGGTGCGGTGCGGAAGTGCTCGTCGACCAGATGGAACCCGGCCAGGAACTCCGCGAACCGTTCCTTGCCGATGACCGCCATCACACTCAGGCCGATCGCCGAGTCCACCGAGTACCGGCCGCCGACCCAGTCCCAGAAGCCGAACATGTTGTCGGTGTCGATGCCGAACTCGTCGACCAGCTTCTTGTTGGTGGACACCGCCACGAAATGCTTGGACACGGCATCATCGCCGAGCGTCGCGGTGAGCCAGCGCCGCGCCGCGGTGGCGTTGGTCAGCGTTTCCAACGTGGTGAACGTCTTCGAGGCGATCACGAAAAGCGTTGTCGCCGGGTCGAGACCGTCGAGTGTGGCGACCAGGTCGGCGGGGTCGACATTGGAGACGAACCGGGCCGAGATGCCGACGTCGGCGTAATGGCGCAGCGCGTCGTACACCATCACCGGGCCCAGATCCGAGCCGCCGATCCCGATGTTCACGACGGTGGCGATGCGTTCGCCGGTGGCGCCCGTCCACTCGCCGGACCGCAGCCGGTCGGTGAAGGTGCCCATCGCGTCGAGCACCTCGTGCACGTCGGCGACGATGTTCTGTCCGTCGACCTCCAGCTCGGCGCCCTTGGGCAGCCGCAGCGCGGTGTGCAGTACCGCGCGGTCCTCGGAGGTGTTGATGTGGGTGCCGGAGAACATCGCGTCGCGGCGTCCCTCCAGGTCGGCGGCCCTGGCCAGATCGGCCAGCAGGCCCAGGGTTTCGCGCGTCACCCGGTGCTTGCTGTAGTCGATGTAGAGGTCGCCGACGGTGAGGGTGAGTTCGGTGCCACGGGCCGGATCCTCGGCGAAGAGCTCCCGAAGATTCTTCGACGCAACCGCGTCATGGTGGCGTTGCAGCGAATGCCATGCGGCCGTTTCGGTGATGTCAGCACTCATTCTTCTGACCTTAGTGCGGCGCCCGGATCGAGGGTGTACATGATGGATGTATGCGCATTGAAGACTTGATTTCATCCGTGCCCACCGGACTGTGGATCGGCGGTGAGGAGCGGGCAGGCTCGTCCACCTTCGACGTGCTCAATCCCGCGACCGACGAGGTGATCACCTCGGTGGCCGACGCGACCGCCGAAGACGGCATCGCCGCACTGGACGCCGCCGCGGCCGCGCAGGGCGACTGGGCCGCCACCCCGGCCCGCGAACGCGGCGAGATCCTGCGGTCGGTCTTCGAAACCCTCACCGCGCGAAGCGAAGACCTCGCCACCTTGATGACCCTGGAGATGGGCAAGGTGATCGCCGAGAGCCGCGGCGAGGTCAAGTACGGCGCCGAGTTCTTCCGCTGGTTCGCCGAGGAGGCGGTGCGCATCGCCGGCCGCTACACCCCGGCGCCGGCGGGCAACGGCCGCATCCTGGTCACCAAGATGCCCGTCGGCCCCTGCTACGCCATCACCCCGTGGAACTTCCCGCTCGCGATGGGCACCCGCAAGATCGGCCCGGCCCTGGCCGCCGGCTGCACCATGCTGGTCAAGCCCGCCCAGGAGACGCCGCTGACCATGCTGCTGCTGGCCAAGCTGATCGACGAGGCCGGCCTGCCCAAGGGCGTGCTGTCGGTGCTGCCGACCACCAAGCCCGGCGACCTGACCGGCGCCCTCATCGACGACGGCCGACTGCGCAAGCTGACCTTCACCGGGTCAACCGGGGTGGGCAAGGCCCTGGTGAAACAGTCCAGCGACAAACTGCTGCGCACCTCGATGGAACTCGGCGGCAACGCCCCGTTCGTGGTCTTCGACGACGCCGATGTCGACGCCGCGGTCGAGGGCGCCCTGCTGGCCAAGATGCGCAACGGCGGCGAGGCGTGCACCGCGGCCAACCGCTTCCACGTGGCCAACGCGGTGCGCGAGGAGTTCACCGACAAGCTGGTCAAGCGGATGAGCGAGTACACCCTGGGCAACGGCCTGGAGGATTCCTCGACACTGGGCCCGCTGATCTCGGCCAAGCAGCTCGGCATCGTGGCCGACCTGGTTTCCGACGCGGTGTCGCGCGGCGCCGAGGTGGCGGTCGGCGGGGTGGCTCCGGGCGGACCCGGGCACTTCTACCCGGCCACCGTGCTGGCCGACGTGCCCGCCGATGCCCGCATCCTCAAGGAGGAGGTCTTCGGGCCCGTCGCGCCGATCACCGGGTTCGACACCGAGGAGGAGGGCATCGCCGCGGCGAACGCCACCGAATACGGCCTGGCGTCCTACATCTTCACGCAGTCCCTGGACCGGGCGCTGCGGGTCGCGGAGTCCGTGGAGGCCGGCATGGTCGGGGTGAACCGCGGTGTGATCTCGGATGCGGCCGCCCCGTTCGGCGGTATCAAGGAATCCGGGTTCGGGCGCGAGGGTGGTTCGGAAGGTATCGAGGAGTACTTGGAGACCAAGTACATCGCCTTCACAAGCTGATAAGACCTGACCAAGTCAGTTGGCGGGGCTACCATGTCCGGTCGAATAACGAACAATTTGCGTGTGGGCTAATTACAGTGGCAGGAACTGACACGTTGTCGGTCATTCATGCTTACAATCTCCCTGGCTGCAGAGCGAAAGCTAGCCGCAGTCGAGTTCGACGCCAAGAGAACGCGTCGACGAGCCGGGGGGGTATAAGAGGTTGTCTCTTCTCGATACTGACGCGACGATCGTCGCAGTACCGACGGGGTCAGTCCGTGTACCCACGGTATCGATCTGCGTCCCCACGTACCGCAACGCGGCAACGATCGCACGGTGCCTCGACAGTGCCCTCGCGCAGGCCGGCGTCGATTTCGAGATCCTCGTGGTGGACGACGCGTCCTCAGACGGCACCACCGATGTGGTCAAGGAATTGTTGCGGCCGGGAGATCGACTGGTGGTCAACGACTCCCGCCTCGGACTCGTCGGGAACCACAACAGGTGTCTCGAGTTGGCGCGTGGCACATACGTGCAATTCGTCCATGGCGACGATTGGTTACTTCCGGGGGCCCTCGATAGGTTGGTCGGCGTCCTGCAGGATGCGGATGCCGGAATGGCCTTCGCGCCGCGGAGAATCGACACCGAGGACGACGGATGGGTCCAGCGGTACGGCCAATTGCACACGCATTTCAGAGATCTCGCCGCGTGCAACGACGGACGCCGACTGGCAATGCAAATCGCGCTCCGCGGGACGCACCACAACTGGGTGGGCGAGCCCACCTGTGTGATGTTTCGCCGCGATCTGGCGCTCGACGCCGGACCATTCCGCGACGACATCTACCAACTGCTGGATCTGGATTACTGGCTGCGGCTCATGGTTCGGACAACGGTCTGCTTTGTTCCGGCGGAGCTCTCGGTGCGCAGCCACACGGCGGCGACGGAAACGATTCGTAACAAAGCTCTTTCCAAGGATTGGCTGGATCAGCTGCGTGTCATCACGTGGATGGTTGTGGACCCAGCGGCGCCGACGCGCATCCGCATCGTCAATGCGCTGTGGTGGGTTCTGATCTGGCCGCGCCTGGTGGTGGAGGGTGCGGTACTGGGGCCGCAACGTTGGGCGCGGTTCAAGGAGGCTCTGTCAGCGCCGTTTCGCGAGTTTGGGCGCGCCAAGCGGCTTTTGGACAAAACCCGAGTTGGAGCCTGACGTACCTGAAAGCCGACTGCGGCCGAAGATCCACACGTCGGACGAATGGTCGGTAGAGTCATGTCTCAGCCGACCGGGGGTGCCGTGACTGCCGCTTATTGTGACGAGCCCAACTGTGATGTGCGTTTTCTGGTTGCGACGCAAAGGCTGTGCGCATCCGTCTGGAGTGGGGCAGGAGCAGAATCGTGTTGAACTGAGTACGGCGATATACGCGGCGTCTTGTCGAAAACGGGCGGTACCCATATTTCGGTCGCCGGTGGATGCTTCGCACACTAGGTACTGACCTCGGCGCAGGGGAAACCTGGAGTGCTTCCGACCCGCCGCTACCGGGCGGTGAACTTTCCGAGATCTTCTCCCAGACGGACAATGTTCACAAGTGGGCTCACTACCTGCCCAGCTATGACTTGGTATTGGCACCGTGCAAGTCGCGACCAGTGCGAATGCTCGAGATCGGGGTGGCCCGTGGCGGATCGTTGCAGATGTGGCGGCGTTATCTGCACCCGGACTCTGTCATTGTCGGGATCGATATCGATCCGAGCACCGCGCAATTCGACGATCCGTCGACAGCACAGCACGTCCGCATAGGTGGACAGCAGGACATATCGTTTCTGAAGTCGGTCAACGCGGAGTTCGGGCCGTTTGACGTAATCCTTGACGACGGCAGCCATGTTGCTTCTCACTTGAAGGGCTCGTTTCGATACCTGTTTCCGAACGCCTTAGCTGACGGCGGTGTGTACGTGGTCGAGGACATTCATACGAACTACTGGGTCGGCTGGCGTGACACTCCGACGACGTTCGTCGACTTCACCAAGTCGCTGGTGGACGCGATGCACGCGCCGTACCAAGCGGCGCGTACAGAAACGGACTTCCGATCGGGAGGGGCTAATCGGTTGAAAGAGGTGCGAGTTCCGCGTGCTGCAAAGCTGATCGACAAGATCGAATTCTACGACTCCGTAGCGGCCGTCCACCGAGCGAAAACACCACGCGACTTACCGCGCTCGGTTTATCGGTAGGTGCGGCACGCAGGGTGGGCGTGGCGCTCACCAATGTATCCAGGGTGGCGACCGCAAGGCTGAAAGAGACGCAGTTCCCTCGCTGGGGCCTTCTGGGACCGTCCTGCTGTTTGGCCTCATTCTCCGCGCGCAAACGGAATCTGAGACTCGCGGTGACCTTCTCGAGACTGGCGCACCCTTCGGAGAGAGCTCGATCGTCCTGGGGTGCCACGCAGGGGCTGACGACAAAGTCATCATCTGCGACGTCTTCAACGCCGATGAAGGTGACATCGACATCTCGGGAGAGAACGTGCATTCGTACGCCGGCCTTACCCGCAGCAAGTTCGAGGGTAACTACCGGCAGTGGGTGTCCCGGCCGCCGATTGTCATTGCTGAAACTCTCGCTGGGCATCACCGAACATATCGATCCCCTATCGCTGCGATGTCAGGGGACTAATGAAGGACCACGGCGTGGTCGTTATGGACGACTTCCGTGCGATCCGCACCCCAGAAGTTGCTGCGGCAGCGTGCGAGGCAGTGGCCGACGGTGGATTGATACCGATAGCGACCGCGGAGCAGAGATTCTACAGAACCTGGAATCCCAACGTCGCTGCCGCAACATGTGATCGCCTGAGGCCTAGGTGTGCGGCGCAGGAGGGGCGGGTCAACTGCGGCATCCAGATCGCGGCCGAAACCCACCTGTTGATCATCGAGGACCCAACGATCAGGACACGGCAGGCGAGTTGAGCAATGCGTGCCGGCGGTTCTGCGAACGATCGGCGCCGGGCACGCGGCGCGTCCCTACCGGGCCACACACGACGCAACGAAATTCTGCCCGCGTGAGTTCAGGAGGCAAGGTGGGTATGCAGATGAACTCAAAAGCCCGGCGACGGAGGCGCGTTGACCAGGCGCGGAGACTCCGTCGTCGCATCGCAACCCAGCCGATTCAGGTTGAACTGCACAAGGGCGTAGGGATAAGTCGTGTTCTCTTCGATGAACGCCCGCAGATGCTTCAGCGAGTCGTGCTGCGGAGACCCGGTGCGGGGCAGAACGGTTTTGATGAACGGGTACCGGAGATGTTTGATGAGCCCGTCGTAGAAGTACAGCGAGTTATTGACCTGAGGTTCGGCGAACTTTTGCGACCATTGATGGTCCGGCACCCGTTTTTGGGCGTCCCTGATGGCATCCGCCGAAACGAATGGTTTGATGCGGAGTCTCGCCTTGTGCGCACGCCGGGACAGTCCGATCTCACATCTCTGAATCAGCCTGTTCTTATTGACGGTGTAGCGGAAATTCTCCCAAAAATCGTTCAAGAACGGTCGAGTGCGCGAATTAAGGTCCCACGCGAGGAAGAAAGATTGCAGGTGTGGGCCTTGCTCCAGGCTCTCTATAGAGCCGTACATGTCGGCATCCTGGAACGAGTCCCACATCTCCTCCAGCGGAAAAAGGGGCCCGTAAACACTGTCGTTGGCCAGGACCAGGCGGTCGAACTGGTCGAGCGACCAGCCATGCGCACGCAGGATATTCCAGCCGAGGTGCCATGAGCCGAAGTCGAGAGAAAGTGTGCGACGGGTGTAGATACCGGCGCATATCGAACGAAGGGGTGCGACCGATTCTGGGGTGAGACTGGGTGACCCGGAGATGAACACGATCGTGGTGCCAAGGCGATGCAGCGCCTGCAGGTAATAAACGACGTAGGGATCGACTATGCCGTGCGGGTCATAGTGGGCGAACAGGACGAGAGCACCACGTCTCCGAGGTGGCTGAGGCGGTATGTCCTGGTGGGTCTGGCAGATGAAGCGATGCGCATCGTGGTCCACGTGGTGGCGGACGGAATTCAGGTGCCGGGCAAACCACCCGTACTGCTCAAAGACAACACCGGCCTGTCCGGGCGCGAGAATTCCGGGCATTTCAACTCTGGAATCTTTGTCGACGCCTGACATTGGTCACGCTCGTTTCTTTGCCAGTGCGAAGAAGTCAGTGTGCACTTTTGCGGCATGTTCGATCTCGAAACCCGTGTGATCCAACAGTCGTCTGATGAGCGCGGCGTCGAAGACATGATGATGGAGGGTGCGATTATAATAATTCTTGAGGCTGCGCTCTCGGAAATTAGACTTGTCACCGGCAAGGGGATCCCTGGACAAATCGTGGAGTTCCAGGATTTCGTCTAGATGGGTGAGGTCGTCTTCGGCGACATCTCGCGAGAAGTCGTCAAGCAGATGCTCAAAGTGCGTCACCGGGCGGCGGTGATCGAAATTGCTCTTCTTGTTCGGCAGTACCAGAACGAGCGCCCCGCCCGGTTTGATTACCCGCCGCCACTCGGTGAGCGCCCGGATGGGGTTGGCAACGTGCTCGAGGCAATTCGAGGACAACAGGAAATCATATGTAGACGTAGGAATTTCGCCTAGATCCGTGGCGTCGGCAACGAATTGATGTCCGGTCCTAGAGTCCGCGTAGGCGAAGGTGTCGCCAGCTTCGATATGACCCTCCCAGACGGTGTCGCAGGAGAAGTTGACACCGTCGAGCGCGCCCACGAAATGGTACAGGGGGAGCGTTGTCCTGAAGACGTTGCTTGGTCCGCCGACTTCGATTCCACGTCTACGTTCGACGACTGGCCTGTAGGCCTTGTTGATTGGAAAGCGCCAGCGCTCATAACGAAAGTAACCGTACGGGTCGATTCTCTTCGTCGACGCCTTCGCATTAAAGCTAAAACCCATGAATCCCCAAGTCCCCGACCGTTGCCCAATGGTCTGCGAGTCCACTGAGGTGGTCAGTCTGACACCGTTGTCGGGACAGTACCGTATGCCAGCGGGTAGGGCGCAGGCTTTGAACGTGAACGGTTAATTACCGTATGTGTCCATCAGTCCTCGCCGTTGTCGCCTCATGTGAATAACGTTGCGAAGTCAACTAAGGCGATTAGCCGTCTAGCGGTAACATGCGCAAGATGCGTGGAAGTAGATTCACCTAGCTAGGCAAATCGAGTAGCTGACACGTACGACTTCGAGGATTCGCATTCGCTTCGACCCCGCGGGATCCAAGATCGGCTAGTTGCGAGTTCAACCAAGGTCGACACCAATCCTGAAGCCGGGCGCGACAGGGACTGGCGCCGGCACATGCAGTCTTGCGCCGATGGAAAAAGGTGGGTCAGTGCCCAAGCCGCCCACGGCCCAGGCGTAACAGCAGCATGGCCAGGTCTTTGCCCTCCGGGCCGAGCTCGCTGTAGCGCTCGATGACCTTCATCTCCCGGCTGTGCACCAGCCTGGTGCCACCGGAGGCCATCCGGGCCTTGCCGATGATCCGGGAAACCTCGGTCCGGCGCTTCACCGCGGCCAGGATCGCGGCGTCCAGTTCGTCGATCTCCAGACGGAGATCGTCGATGTCGGCGGTGGGCTCGGGTAGCACGAACCGAGTGTGCCACCCGGCGCAGATTCGGTGCAAAGCCGGGTCACGGGGATGTCACCGTTCAGCGGTAGATTCGAGACCGAAATGACATCGCTTTCTCACGCACCAGCTCACGCGTCCGGTGGGGCCTCCGAAACCGACCAGCTGCTGGACGGGCTCAACCCGCAGCAGCGCCAGGCGGTACTGCACGAAGGGTCCCCGCTGCTCATCGTGGCCGGCGCCGGGTCGGGCAAGACCGCGGTGCTGACCCGGCGCATCGCCTACCTGCTGGCCGCCCGCGAGGTGGGCGTCGGCCAGGTGCTGGCCATCACGTTCACCAACAAGGCAGCCGCGGAGATGCGGGAGCGCGTCGTGGCCCTGATCGGGCCGCGCGCCCGCAGCATGTGGGTGTCCACGTTCCACGCCACCTGCGTGCGCATCCTGCGTAACCAGGCCTCGCTGCTGCCCGGGCTGAACTCCAACTTCTCCATCTATGACGCCGACGATTCGCGGCGGCTGCTCATGATGATCGCCAAGGACATGGGCCTGGACACCAAGCGGTACTCGCCGCGGCTGCTGGCCAACGGCATCTCCAACCTGAAGAACGAACTGATCGACCCCGATCAGGCCCTCGCCGATCTCACCGAGACCGCCGACGTCATGTCCAAGACGGTGGCCTCGGTGTTCGGTGAGTACCAGCGCCGGCTGCGGGCGGCCAACGCGCTGGACTTCGACGACCTCATCGGTGAGACGGTCGCTGTGCTGCAAGCCTTTCCGCAGATCGCCCAGTACTACCGGCGGCGCTTCCGGCACATCCTGGTCGACGAGTACCAGGACACCAACCATGCCCAGTACATGCTGGTGCGCGAACTCGTCGGCGTGGAGACCACCCAGGACGGGGTGACACCGGGTGAGCTGTGCGTGGTAGGCGACGCGGATCAGTCGATTTACGCGTTCCGCGGCGCGACGATCCGCAACATCGAGGATTTCGAGCGCGACTACCCGAACGCGACAACGATTCTGCTGGAACAGAATTACCGTTCCACGCAGACCATCCTGAACGCCGCCAACGCCGTCATCTCCCGCAACGCCGGGCGCCGCGAGAAGCGCCTGTGGACAGATTCCGGTGAGGGCGAACTGATCGTCGGCTATGTCGCCGACAACGAACACGACGAGGCGCGGTTCGTCGCCGAGGAGATCGACGCGCTGGCCGACGGCCACCAGGTGAAGTACTCCGACGTGGCGGTCTTCTACCGGACCAACAACTCTTCGCGTGCGCTGGAAGAGGTCTTCATCCGCGCCGGCATCCCGTACAAGGTCGTCGGCGGAGTGCGGTTCTACGAGCGCAAAGAGATCCGCGACATCGTGGCCTATCTGCGGGTGCTCGACAACCCCGGCGATGCGGTGAGCATGCGGCGCATCCTGAACACCCCGCGCCGCGGTATCGGCGACCGGGCCGAGGCCTGCGTGGCGGTGTACGCAGAGAACACCGGCGGCAGCTTCAACGATGCCCTGCAGGCCGCCGCCGAGGGCCGGGTGCCGATGCTGAACACCCGGTCGGAGAAGGCGATCGCCTCGTTCACCCAGCTGCTCGACAGTCTGCGCGGCGGCCTGGACGGTGAGCTCGGCGATCTGGTCGAGGCCGTGCTGGACCGCACCGGGTACCGGCGCGAACTCGAAGCCTCCAGCGACCCACAGGACCTGGCGCGGCTGGACAACCTGAACGAACTCGTCAGCGTCGCACACGAATTCAGCATCGACCTGGCCAATGCGCAGGCGTTACGCGACGAAGAGGGCATACCCGAGGACGAGGACGTTCCCGACACCAGCGTGCTGGCCCAGTTCCTGGAGCGGGTGTCGCTGGTCGCCGACGCCGACGGTATCCCCGAACACGAATCCGGTGTGGTCACCATGATGACGCTGCACACCGCCAAGGGCCTGGAGTTCCCGGTCGTTTTCGTGACCGGCTGGGAGGACGGCATGTTCCCGCACATGCGGGCACTGGGAGATCCCACCGAGCTGTCCGAGGAACGCCGGCTGGCCTACGTCGGGATCACCCGCGCCCGGCAGCGGCTGTACCTGAGCCGGGCCAAGGTGCGCTCCTCCTGGGGTCAGCCGATGCTCAACCCGGAATCGCGGTTCCTGCGCGAGATCCCGGAGGACCTGATCAACTGGCGCCGCGTCGAGGCGCCGTCGGCGGCGTTGAGCGCTCCACGGGTGGGACGGTTCGCCGACAGTGCCCGGCCCGCGCCGGTTCCGGCCAAGGCCCGCAACCGGGCCATCATCACGCTGGAACCGGGAGACCGGGTCACCCACGACAAGTACGGGCTCGGGCGCGTCGAAGAGGTCTCCGGGATGGGGGAGTCGGCGATGTCGCTGATCGACTTCGGCAGCGCCGGACGCGTCAAGCTGATGCACAACCACGCGCCGGTGCAGAAGCTCTAACTAGATCCGGGTCCAGTCCCGGGTACTCGGCAACAGCGCGAGCACGATGGCCGAGACCGGCAGCAGTGGCATCGCGTACACCACGGGATGCAGTTTGGCGCCCGCGAGGAACAGGCTGCCGAAGATGAGCAATGCGATGGCGGCACCGACGGCGATCAACAGCCGACCCATCCGGCGCTGCAGCAGCAGCGCGATCAACCCACCGATACCGGCGGCCGCCGAGATGGCGGTGAGGAAACCGATGGCGACGCAGAACAACAGATCGGTGTTCCACCACCCGGCGATCAGATCGGTGGCGATGACGGCGGTGGCCCACCCGCTCAGAATGCTCAGCACAGCGGCCGCGATGGCGGTGGCCGGTCCCGGCGTGCGAAGCGGGGGCACCGCGACCGGGATGGGGCGCGGGATGTAGGTGGTTTGTCCCGTCTCGGCAGGGGTACGCACAAACGACGTGCGGTCGTCACTCAGCGAGGGAGGGGTGAGCGCGGGAAAGGAACCGGTGGGGGTCCGGCGGATGATGCGAGGGTGTTCAGCCGACGGTTCGGCGGGTGGATCCGGGGTCACATCACCCAACGTACGTTTTCTAGCCGACGTAGTTGCCGGGGCTGAGCCCCCGCTGCGCCAGCCACGGCACCGGGTCGATCCGGTTGGAGCCGTTCATCAGCACCTCGAAGTGCAGATGCGGGCCGGTGGAGTTGCCGCGGTTGCCCATGGTCGCGATCTGGTCGCCGGCCATGACGCGCTGGCCCTTGCTGACCAACCAGGTGTTGATGTGGCCGTAGAGCGTCACGGTGCCGTCCGAGTGGCGCAGCTTCACCAGCGCGCCGTAACCGGCCGTCGGGCCGACCTCGACGACGACGCCGTCGCTGGCCGCCATGATCGGGGTGCCGATCGGACCGGCGATGTCGATACCGCCGTGCAGCACACCCCAGCGGTAACCGAAACCGGACGTCCACACGCCCTTGGTGGGCATCGCGAACAGCGGACGCGCCAGGCGTGCCTCGCGCTCGGCGCGCTCCTGGGCGAATGCGGCGGCCTTGTTGATCTCCTCGGCGTGGATGGCGCCCGAAGCGACCGGCTGCACCGCGACGATCTGCATACCGTCCGGGGAGCCGCTGATGGCCGCACCGTTGATGAGGGCGTTGTCCGCGGCCAGCACCGTGTCGGTGGTCGGGGTGGTGTCCGGGTTGCTCAGTGAGTACGCGCCGGAGGCGGTCGCGCCGGCGGCCATGGCCGCGATCATCAGGCGGCTCTTGACCGCGCCGACGGTCTGCTTGCGGTGGGCGCCGCCGCTGCGCTGATGGGTGCCGCGCATGTCGATCACGTCGGTCAGGGCGTTGCCGTCACTGAGGTCGGTGTGACTATCGCGATAGGCGTGCGAGGAACCGAGATCCTTGCCGACATCGCCGGTCGGCGTCGTCTGTGACCGGAATTCGGTGGGCACGACCAGCCGCAGCGGCACCAGATCGTCGGTGTCGTGGAGGTCGTCGAGCTCGGGCGCGGCGATCACACGCTGTTCTTTATCGAACGCGGAGCTGTCGCGAAAGTCCAGGTCATGGAGGTCGCCGAACTCATTGAACGGGATGATGTCGGTGACTTCCGCGGGACTTTGGGTGGAGAGCCCTTTCGTCGCTGTCCCCCTGAGGGTTCGGGACGAACTGTGCTCAGCCAACCTGGAATGTCCTTAGCGTCGTGACCTGTCCGTTATCAAGACCAGTAGGCACGTTAACCAAATCCCAATGTTGGTGGCAACTTAAGTGAGCATTCCCACCGTGAATGTGACTTGTATCACCAAGCGGCCCCGGTGAGATGTACCACATGAGCGGTAGGCGATGACGGCGGTCGACACCGGGATGGATACAGTGCCAGCGAGCCTGTCGCGGCCTTCCGGCCGGTCCGGCGGCCCACTTCATAAGTCATTCGCACCGACGCAACTTAGGAAGCTCATGGATCTTTTCGAATACCAGGCGAAAGAACTGTTCGCCAAGCACAACGTTCCCACGACGCCCGGCCGGGTGACCGAATCCGCCGAGGACGCCAAGGCGATCGCCGAGGAAATCGGCAAGCCGGTCATGGTCAAGGCGCAGGTCAAGGTCGGCGGCCGCGGAAAGGCCGGCGGCGTGAAGTACGCGGCCACCCCCGCCGACGCGCTGGAGCATGCCACCAACATCCTGGGCCTCGACATCAAGGGCCACATCGTCAAGAAGCTGCTGGTCGCCGAGGCCAGTGACATCGCCGAGGAGTACTACATCTCCTTCCTGCTCGATCGCTCCAACCGCACCTACCTGGCCATGTGCTCGGTCGAGGGCGGCATGGAGATCGAAGAGGTCGCCGCCACCAAGCCCGAGCGCCTCGCCAAGGTGCCCGTCGACGCCGTCAAGGGTGTCGATCTGGCCTTCGCGCGTGAGATCGCCGAGAAGGGCCACCTGCCCGCCGAGGTGCTCGACGCCGCGGCCGTGACCATCCAGAAGCTCTGGGAGGTGTTCATCGGCGAGGACGCCACCCTGGTGGAGGTCAACCCGCTGGTGCGCACCCCCGACGATCAGATCTTGGCGCTGGACGGCAAGGTCACCCTGGACGCGAACGCCGACTTCCGGCAGGCCGGCCACGCCGAGTTCGAGGACAAGGACGCCACCGATCCCCTCGAGCTCAAGGCCAAGGAGAACGACCTCAACTACGTCAAGCTCGACGGCGAGGTGGGCATCATCGGTAACGGCGCCGGCCTGGTCATGTCGACGCTGGACGTCGTCGCCTACGCCGGTGAGCATCACGGCAACGTGAAGCCCGCCAACTTCCTGGACATCGGCGGCGGCGCCTCGGCCGAGGTGATGGCCAACGGTCTGGACGTCATCCTGGGCGACAGCCAGGTCAAGAGCGTCTTCGTCAACGTCTTCGGCGGCATCACCGCCTGTGACGCGGTCGCCAACGGCATCGTCGGCGCGCTCAAGAAGCTCGGCGACAGTGCGAACAAGCCGCTCGTGGTCCGCCTGGACGGCAACAACGTCGAAGAGGGCCGTCGCATCCTCGATGAGGCAAACCACCCCCTGGTCATCCAGGCCGACACCATGGACGCCGGCGCCGACAAGGCCGCCGAGCTGGCCAACAAGTAAGGGAGCCAACAAAGATGTCTATCTTCCTGAACAAGGATTCCAAGGTCATCGTCCAGGGCATCACCGGCGGTGAAGGCACCAAGCACACCAAGCTGATGCTCAAGGCCGGCACCCAGATCGTCGGTGGCGTCAACGCCCGCAAGGCCGGCACCACGGTCAAGCACGAAGACAAAGACGGCAACGAGATCGAGTTGCCGGTGTTCGGTTCGGTGGCCGAGGCCATCAAGGAGACCGGCGCCGACGTGTCGATTGCCTTTGTGCCGCCGGCCTTCTCGAAGGACGCCATCATCGAGGCCATCGACGCCGAGATCCCGCTGCTGGTCGTCATCACCGAGGGCATCCCGGTGCAGGACAGCGCCTATGCGTGGGCCTACAACGTCGAGAAGGGCGAGAAGACCCGCATCATCGGGCCGAACTGCCCCGGCATCATCACCCCCGGCGAGTCGCTGGTCGGCATCACGCCGAACAACATCACCGGCAAGGGCCCGATCGGACTGGTCTCCAAGTCCGGCACCCTCACCTACCAGATGATGTACGAACTGCGCGATCTGGGCTTCTCCACCGCCATCGGCATCGGCGGCGACCCGGTCATCGGCACCACCCACATCGACGCCATCGAGGCGTTCGAGAAGGATCCCGAGACCAAGCTGATCGTGATGATCGGCGAGATCGGTGGCGACGCCGAGGAGAAGGCCGCCGCCTACATCCAGGCCAACGTCACCAAGCCGGTCGTCGGCTACGTCGCGGGCTTCACCGCTCCCGAGGGCAAGACGATGGGCCACGCCGGCGCCATCGTGTCCGACGGTGCGGGCACCGCGGCCGGTAAGCAGGAGGCTCTGGAGGCCGCCGGCGTGAAGGTCGGCAAGACCCCGTCGGAGACCGCCGCCAAGGCGCGCGAGCTGCTGGCAGGCCTGTAGGCACCGAGCACGCGAAAAGCCCCTGGAATCACTGCGATTCCAGGGGCTTTTACGTGTTCCGGGTCTACAGGTGCTTGGCCAGGAACTTCTCCACGGCGTGGTACATGTCGATGTTGTTGTCCGGGTTGAGGAATCCGTGTCCCTCGTCCTCCTTGACCATGTACTCGACCTCGACGCCACGATCGCGCAGGGCCGCAACCATGTTGTCGGACTCGGCCTGCACCACGCGAGAGTCGTTGGCGCCCTGCACCACCAGCAGCGGGGTGCGGATCTGATCGACCCGGGTGATCGGCGAGCGGGCCAACATATCGGCCTCCTGTGCGGGATCCTTCGGGTCGCCGACGTAGAGGTTCCAGTTGTTGGCCAGGAACCGGCGGCCGACGTCGGGCAGCGTGCGCATGAAGTTGGGCAGGCTGGAGATCCCGACGTAATCGATGGCCGCGGCGAAGACGTCCGGGGTGAACGTGACACCGACCAGGGTGGCGTATCCGCCGTAGGAGCCGCCGAAGATGGCCACCCGGTCCCGGTCGGCGAAGCCCTGCTTGACCGCCCAGTCCACCGCATCGATCAGATCGTCGTGCATCTTGCCGGCGAACTCGCCGATCGCGGCCTGGGTGAACGACTTCCCGTAGCCGGTGGATCCGCGAAAGTTGACCTGCAGCACCGCATATCCGCGGTTGGCCAGCAGCTGCACGTCCGGCTGATAGCCCCAACAGTCCCGCGACCACGGGCCGCCGTGCACCAGCAGCACCAGCGGCAGGTTCTCCGGCGGCACGCCCACGGGCAGCGTCAGATACGAATGCAGCTCCAGCCCATCGCGTGCGGTGACGGTGACCGGTTTCATCTCGGCCAGCGCGGCGGGATCCAGATGCGGGTAGGGCCGGAACAACAGTCGGCTCGCACCGGTCCCATGATCGTAGAAATACGTGACGTTCGGATCGCGGTCATGGCTGAAATTGACCACCCAGCGTTGCCCGCTGTCATCGCAGGACATGCCGGCCAGGTCACCGTCGGACAGCTTCGTGAGTGCCTGCAATACCTCCGCGAATTCGTCGTCGAGGGCGTGGATCACCTGTCGCTCACCGTAATAGCGAGCGCCGATCAACTCCCCGGTCCGCTCGCTGATGATGAACGGTGAGGGCAGCACCAACTGCGCGCCGAGGTCGAGCGTCGGGTGACTGTGCACCTCGGTCTCCTCCCCGGTGGCCACGTCGACGCGGGCCAGCCGGAGCCGGTCGCTGCCCTGATAGGAGCCCAGCCAGATGCCGGTGCCATCGGGGGAGACGGCGACGGGGTGGATGCCCAGCGGATAGTCCCTGCCCTCGTACACCCGGATGGGCCGCAACGTCTGGGTGGCCGAATCCCATTGCGATATCTCGACATCGCCTTCGGCGGTCAGGGTATTGGTGAACAGGTCACCGCCGGGCCCGCCGATCCAGCTGACGACGGTGCCGGGATTCTCGGCGAGCAGGGTGAGCTCACCGGTGGCGATGTCGAGTTCGAAGGCGTCGACCAGTTCGGCGTTCCGCGCGTTGTGCTGGACGAGTGCCTTGCCGGGACGGGCCTTGAGCAGTTCGTAGGAGGCGCGCACCCGGGGGAACGGGGTGAGGTCCACGGCCGGGGTGCCCGGCGCGTCCGGGTCCACCCGGTACACGTGCCAGTGCTCGTCGCCGCCGCTGTCCTGCATGTACAGCAGCCACCGCGAATCGTGGGTCCAGCTGTAGAAGTACACGCTGCGGGTCTCGTCGGCGGTGACGCAGCGGGGCTCCTGCTCACCGTCCACGTCCTGCACCCACACGTTGAGGCGGTTCCGCCACGGGGCGAGGTAGGCGATGCGGGTGCCGTCCGGGGAGATCGTGGCCCCGGCGCGTTCGGGCGGGCTGAAGAAGTCCTCGACGGAAATGATCGCGGGGGTGTGCGTCGTGTCGGTCACGAGGTCCTTTCTCGATGGAGTGTCACTAAGTGACATCTCCACAGTGTCACTAAGTGACAAGACCGTCAAGTGAGATGGGTGCCCTCGCGGTACCGGATGATGTGACGGACCAGGGGATCGGTGAGGTCATACCAGGTGGCGCGCCGGTCGCCGATAGCGGATTTGGCGGAGTCCACCCAGCGTGCCGCGGCCAGCCGCCCCAGCGCCGCGGCCGCCGACTGGTTCGAAACACCCACCGCGGCAGCGAGATCGGTGACCGTGCGGGCTCCGGGCCCGCGGGCCAGCTCCACCACCAGGCGCTGCTCGCCGGCGGGCAGGAGCCAGAGTTGCTGCTGGTATGCCGGTGACAACCGGTCCAGCAGTACGGCCTTGGCGGGCTCCAGCGCCGACAGGTCGGCGACATCCGCGGTCTCGGCGACGGTCTGCCACAACCGCGGCGAACCCCCGGCGAATTCGTAGATGGACTCCAGCCGGGCCAGTCCCTCGGGGGTGCCGACGTAGTCGGCCAGCGCGGGGTTGCGGGCGATGATCTGGGCGCCCTCGGCGGCGGTGAGATCGTCGAGTTCCTCGATGATGAACGAGCCGTACCAGGGGTGGGCGCGGGACGCGACGCCGGGGAACAGTGCCGGAGCGGTGCCGAGAATCGATACCGCCGTGGAGGTTTCGATCCAGGCGCGCAGGCTGCCCGCGCCGGATTCGCCGATCGCGTCGAACACCCGGTCCAGGTTCTCGATGACCAGCAGCACCATCCTGCCGTCGGCGATGTCGAGGATCACCCGCTCCAGTTCGATCACCTCGGTGCGCAGCGCGCCGGCCTGCGGTCGATAGGGCCGGATGAGCTCGACGAGCAGGTCGCCGTAGTGACCGATCGCCAGTGCGTCCTCGGGAAGACGCAGGGGCAGCACGCTTTCGGCGGTGGCGGTGTCGGACAGTGCACGGTGCACCGCCACCGCGACGGTGTGCGTCTTACCGCTGCCGCGCGGACCGATCAGCAAGGTGTGCGGCCGCGAGCCGTCGCGGGCGGCCGAGACGATCCGGTCGGTGAGTCGCTCGAGCAGGGGCCGGCGCCCGACGGTGCGGGCATCCAGTTCACCGGGGTCCACGGTGCCGGGGGAGAAGAGGATGCTCACCGTCACCTCCGCATGGCCAGCCAGGCGGACTGCACCAATCCCGATGCGAAGCAGTCCTCGTCGCCGGCCCGGCGCAGATAGTGGTCCTGCTCCAGGCGTTCGATGAACGACACCAACTGGTCGCGATCGCCGATGGTGGACCCCTCTGAACGCAGGAGGTGTGCCACGGTGTCGACACTGACGGGTCCCGCCGCGTGCGCGTAGATGTCCAGCAGGTTGGCGATGGCCGCGGCGTCGTCGCCGTAGTAGTTGCGCAAGCGGTCGCGGTAATGGCGCAGATCCCACGGATCGTGGGGGTCGGTCACCGCGGCCCGCAGCAGCGCCGGGATGTCGCCGGGGCGGACGGGGCCGTCGGTGCGCGCGGACGCCGCGACCAGATGCTGGATGTAGTACGGCACGTTCTCGGCGGTGGCGGCGATGGACTCGGCGACCAGGTGCGCATCGGTGCCGTCGACCCGGGCGCCCAGCATGAGGCACTCGGCCAGGTAGGTGGCGTGGTCATGGCGGATGGGGCCGACGGTGACCTTGCGGATGTCGTTGACCGAACTCAGGGCGTCGCCGGAGACGTGATGAAAGCCGATGGACCCGGACAGCACGGTGGCCAGCCGCCCGGTGTTGTCCTGCCGGAATCGCCGCAGCAGGTGCAGGAAGGCATCACCACCGCTGGCGCCTTCCCGCTCCAGATTCCGGGCCAGCACGGTCACCTCGTCGATGAACAGCACCAGGGGCCCGCTGCGGGCCCGGGCGACCGCGCGCTGCAGCAGATCGTCGAGGGCGGCCCCGGCCTGGGCGCGTTCGAAACGCACCGGCCCGGTGCCGAACGCGACCTTCCAGCGCTCGACCTCCTGGCGCAAGGCGCTGTCGATCCGGCCGAGTTCGCCGGCCAGGGCGGTGACGAATTCGGCGTAGGTCTGGCGTTCGGCGCTGACCGAGACCACGGTGAGCCCGCGCTGCCGCGCCGTGTGGGCGACCAGGCGGGCCAGGGAGGTCTTACCGTGGCGGCGGTCGCCGACCAGGGCCGCACCGCCGTGGGCCAGGCTGGACAGGATCTCCTGCTCTTCGCGGACGCGGCCGACCACGTTCTCCGGCGGCACCACGCCTCCGACCACCAGGGACATCGGCCGGGCGGTCCAATTCATCAGACAATCATACGCTCGTGTTGATGTACGTCAATCAAGTTGTACAACAAGGATGGTGTATTTTTGCTACTGGAGGTCAATCGGTTAGCCTGACGAACTAACACGTGTCAGGAGGCCTGTAATGGTGGATCCGCGTACGCCGGTGATCGTCGGTGTCGGACAGTTCACCGAGCGCGTCGACGCGCCGGACTATCGAGGGATGTCGTCGGTCGAGCTGGCCACCGAGGCGGTGCGGGCCGCGCTGGCCGACACCGGCGCCGACGTATCCGCGGTGGCCGAGGCGATCGAGGTCTTCGTCGCGCTCCGGCAGTTCGAGATCTGCACACCGTTCTCCGAAGCGCCGCTGGGGTGCTCGGACAACTACCCGCGTTCGGTCGCCGCCCGCATCGGCGCCGACCCGGCCCGCGCGGTGCTCGAACCGCTGGGCGGGCACGGATCGCAGAAGGTGGTGACCGAGTTCTCCGGTGCCATCGCGGCCGGGGATGCCGAGGTGGTGCTGGTGCTCGGCTCCGAGAACGGTTCCACGCTGCGCTATTTCGCCGGCCGTGATGCCTTACCCGATCACTCCGAACAGGTTGGCGGTCAACTCGAGGACCGCGGGTACGGCTTCGATCAGTACATGAACGAGTACACCGCCAAGCACGGATTGACCGGTGCGCCGGTGCAATACGGTCTGCTGGACAATGCGCGCCGGGCCCGCCTCGGCGCGACGGTGGACGACTACCGCCGAGACATGGCCGAGTTGTTCGCGCCGTTCTCCGAAGTTGCCGCCCGGAACCCGCTGTCGTCGTCTCCGGTGCAACGCTCCGTCGACGAACTGCTCACCGTGACCGCCGAGAACCGGATGATCTGCGATCCCTACCCGCGGTTGATGGTGGCCCGCGATCAGGTGAACCAGGGTGCCGCCGTGCTGATCATGTCGGTGGCCGCGGCCCGCAGACTATCGGTGCCCGAGGACAAATGGGTGTACCTGCACGGCCACGCCGACATGGTGGAGCAGCAGCTGCTCGACCGGGAGGACCTCAGCGCCAGCTTCTCTGCGGAAAAAGCTGTGGCAGAGGCGCTTCGGGTGGCCGGAATAGGCCTGGCCGAGGTGTCCACCTTCGACCTGTACAGCTGCTTCCCGTTCCCGGTGTTCTCCGTCTGCGATTCGACCGGGCTGGCGACCGATGATCCGCGCGGCCTCACCCTGACCGGCGGGCTTCCGTACTTCGGCGGCCCGGGCAACAGCTACTCCGTCCATGGCATCGCCGAGACGGTCGCCCACATGCGGGCCCAGCCGGGCGCATTCGGCCTCGTCGGCGCCAACGGTGGTGTGATGAGCAAGTATTCGGTCGGGGTGTACTCGACCACACCCGCCGAGTGGAAAGCCGACGACAGCAAGGCGCGGCAGGCCGAGATTGCCGCGCTGCCCACGGTGCCCGTCACGCGCGACGCCGACGGCACAGGCGTCATCGAGACGTACTCGGTGCGCTACGACTGGCCCGAGACCACCGGCGTCATCATCGGCCGGCTGGAGGCCGACAACTCCCGGTTCATGGCGCTGAGCACCGACGAAGCGCTGGTGGCGCTGATGTCCGACGGTGATCCGCTGGGGGCGCGCATCGAGGTGAAGTCCACCGAGGACGGCATCAACCAGGCGTCCCTGGCCTAGCTCAGACCAGTTGGGCGAGCTTGCCCGCCAGCCGCTCCACGTAGGCGCCGACTTCGGCCTCGGGCTTGTCGGGCAGCCCGAACAGCACCTCGGTGACGCCGAGATCGCGCCAGTGGGCCAGCTTCTCGGGATCCGGCTTGAAGTCCAGCGCCACAATCTGCGGGGCGCCCTCGCGGCCGGCGGCGGCCCAGGTGTCCTGCAGCAGCTTCACCGGCTCATCGATGTTGAAGTCCCGCGGGGTGGTGATCCAGCCGTCGGCCGACTTCGCGATCCACTTGAAGTTCTTCTCGGTGCCCGCCGCGCCGACCAGTACCGGGATGTGTGACTGCACCGGCTTGGGCCACGCCCAGCTAGGGCCGAAGTTCACGAATTCACCGTCGTAGGAGGCTTCTTCCTCGGTCCACAGCGAGCGCATGGCCTCCAGGTATTCGCGCAGCATGGTGCGGCGGCGGCCCGGCGGGACCTTGTGGTCGGCCAATTCGTCGGTGTTCCAGCCGAATCCGACGCCCAGGCTGACGCGCCCCCCGGACAGGTGATCCAGCGTCGCGATCGACTTGGCCAGCGTGATCGGGTCGTGCTCCACGGGCAGGGCCACCGCGGTGGACAGCCGGACCCGGCTGGTCACGGCGGCCGCGGTGCCCAGGCTGACCCAGGGATCGAGGGTGCGCATGTAACGGTCGTCGGGCAGGGACTCGTCGCCGGTCGTCGGGTGCGCCGCCTCCCGCTTGATCGGGATGTGCGTGTGCTCGGGCACGTAGAAGGTGGTGAAACCGTGGTCATCGGCCAGTTTGGCCGCCGGCGCCGGGGCGATGCCGCGGTCACTGGTGAAAAGTACGAGCCCGTAGTCCATGCCCAGAATTAGAACGTGTTCTAGTCCGCCAGCGCAAGGCCGGGCCGCAAGCCGTTCCGTTCAGCCCGATCGTTACTGGTGACGAAGGGGCGCCCGGGCTGCTGCCATGGCACCCATGACGACCGAACGCATCGCCGACCACACCACGTTCGCCTACTGGGTGCCCAACGTCAGCGGCGGCCTGGTGACCAGCGATATCGAGCAGCGCACCGACTGGAACTACGAGTACAACAAGAAGCTGGCGCAGACCGCGGAGAACAACGGGTTCGAGTACGCGCTGTCCCAGGTGCGCTACGAGGCCAGCTACGGCGCCGAGTACCAGCACGAGTCGACCAGCTTCAGCCTGGCGCTGCTGCTGGCCACCGAACGCCTCAAGGTGATCGCCGCGGTGCATCCGGGCCTGTGGCAGCCCGCGGTGCTGGCCAAGCTGGGGGCCACGGCCGACCATCTGAGCAACGGCCGGTTCGCCGTCAACGTGGTGTCCGGATGGTTCAAGGACGAGTTCACCCATCTGGGCGAGCCATGGCTGGAACACGACGAGCGCTACCGGCGCAGCGCGGAGTTCCTGCAGGTGCTGCGCAAAATCTGGACCGAGGATGACGTGGATTTCCGCGGCGACTTCTACCGCATCCACGACTTCACGCTGAAGCCCAAGCCGCTGAACACCGCCGACCGTCCCAACCCGGAACTGTTCCAGGGCGGCAACTCCACCGCCGCGCGCCGCAACGGCGGCCTGTACTCGGACTGGTACTTCTCCAACGGCAAGGACTTCGCCGGCATCACCGAGCAGGTGGTGGAGGTGCGCGACCATGCCCGCACCGTGGGGCGCGAGGTCAAGGTGGGGCTGAACGGGTTCATCATTGCCCGCGACACCGAGAAGGAAGCCCGCGACACCCTGCGCGAGATCATCGAGAAGGCCAACAAGCCGGCCGTCGAGGGCTTCCGCGGCGCCGTGCAGCAGGCCGGCAGTTCCACCGGGGACAAGAAGGGAATGTGGGCGGACTCGTCCTTCGAGGATCTCGTCCAATACAACGACGGATTCCGCACCCAACTCATCGGGACCCCGGAACAGATCGCCGAGCGGATCGCGGCGTACCGCAAACGCGGCGTGGACCTCATCCTGGGCGGCTTCCTCCACTTCCAGGAGGAAATCGAGTACTTCGGGCAAAAAGTGCTGCCGCTGGTCCGGGAAATCGAGGCAGCCGATCAGACGGCTCCGGACGCTCCGGTGCTCGTATCGGCCTGAGCCGCCGCCCAGCAGGGTGCGCTAGCGTGGGTTCGAAATCGCTCACACAGGAGAGTCATGACTTACCCGCCCGGTAACCCCGGATATCCGCCTGCCCAGCAGGGCAACCAGTACGCGCCCACCCAGCAGTACGGCGAGCCCGCAGAGGTAGGCCCCAGCAAGCTGCCTGTCTACCTGACCGCCGCCGTCGCAGTGTTCGGTCTGGCGACCTACGCGTTCAATTTCGGTCCGTTGCTGACCATCAGCAACTCGGACTTCCCGCAGTTCGGCAGCGCCAGCGGCAGCACCCCGGGCCTCGGCCTGGCGGTCGCGGCCTCGGTGCTCGCCGCGCTGCTGGCCGGTGTCGGTCTGCTGCCCAAGCAGAAGGCCCGTACCGGTCTGGTCGCCGTCGCGTCCACGCTGTCCTTCCTGCTGGTGCTGGCCGAGGTCATCAACGCCCCGGCCGGGCTGTCCATCGGCTGGGGGCTGTACCTGGTCATCGCCACCACCCTGCTGCAGACCGGTGCCTCCATCGCCGCACTGCTGTTCGACGCGGGTGTGCTCTCGCCGCCGGCGCCCAAGCCCCGCTACGAGCAGCAGCAGCCCTACGGCCAGTACGGCGCGCCGTACTACGGCCAGCCCGGCGGGCAGCAGCAGTACGGCGCCCCGACCCATCAGCCGCAGCAGCAGCGTCCCGGTTACCCGTCGCAGTACGGCTACCAGGGCGCCCCGAACACCGGTGGATTCCAGTCCGCCGCCGGTGCCCCCGGTTCGCACAACGGGCCGCCGACGCCGCCCACCGGTTTCCCGGCGTTCGGTCAGCCGTCCAGGGCGAGCGAAGCGACGGGATATGAGCCGCAGGGTTCCTCGGCGCCGACCGCCGCGGTTCCGTCGCAGTCGGCCGCGACACCGCCGAGCCACCCCGAGTCCTCACCGCAGTCCGGCACGCCCTCGTCGTAGTCTGGGCGTCGCGCACCCGGACGTCGGATGCGCCGACGCGCGCGAGGAGCGACCCAGCTAGTGGTGGACAACCGGTCAGTCGGTACCCGACAGGCTCGCGACCTGCTCAGGGTCGCGTTCGGGCCGTCGGTCGTCGCGCTCGGCGTGATCGCGGCGGTGACGCTGATCCAGCTGCTCATCGCCAACAGCGACATGACCGGCGCGTTCGGCGCCATCGCCAGCATGTGGCTGGGCGTGCACCAGGTTCCGGTCTCCATCGGCGGCCGCGAACTCGGTGTGATGCCGCTGCTGCCGGTGCTGCTGATGGTGTGGGGCACCGCGCGCACCACCGCGGCCGCGGCGTCACGGTCCTCCTGGTTCGTCATCCGCTGGGTGGTGGCCTCGGCGCTGGGCGGACCGCTGCTCATCGCGGCGCTGGCGCTGGCCGTCATCCACGACGCGGCCTCGGTGATCACCGAACTGCAGACCCCCGACGCCTCGCGGGCGTTCGCCGGGGTGCTCGCGGTGCACGCCATCGGCGCGCTGATCGGCGTCGCGATGGCGGGCCGTCTGCTCACCTTGTCGTGGGTGCCGCACTGGCTGCCCGAGTCGCTGCGGGCCGCCGCGGCCGGGGTGCTGGCGTTGCTCGGCCTGTCCGGTGTGGTGGCCGCCGGCTCGATCGTCGTGCACTGGGGAACCATGCACGACCTGTTCGGTATCACCGACTCGATGTTCGGCCAGTTCAGCCTGGCCCTGCTCTCGGCGCTCTACATCCCCAACGTGCTGGTCGGGACGGCCGCCGTCGCGGTGGGTTCCAGCGCCCACATCGGGCTGGCCAACTTCAGTTCCTTCACCGTGCTGGGCGGCGACATCCCGGCCGTGCCGGTGCTCGCCGCGGTGCCCACACCGCCGCTGGGCCCGATCTGGGTGGCCTTGCTGATCGTGGCCGCGGTCTCGGCGGTGGCGCTGGGCCAGCAGTGTGCGCGCCGGGCGGTGCCCTGGCCGACCGCCGCCGCGAAGCTCGCGGTGGCCGCCATGGTGGCCGGGCTGACCATGGCACTGCTCGGATACGCCGGTGGCGGGCGGCTCGGTAACTTCGGCGACGTCGGCGTCGATCAGGTCACCTTCGGGCCCGCGGTGTTCCTGTGGTTCCTGTCCATCGGTGGGCTGACGGTCGTGATGGCCGGCGGCCTGGTGCGCAGGCCGAAGCGGGTGAAACCGGTCCCGGCTCCGACCCCCGAACCAGAACCCGAGTACGAGGACGATTTCGGGGAGGAGGACGCGATCACCGATATCGTGCTGTTCGATGCGCAGGCCGAGTTGCCCGAGCACGCCGAGTCCTTCGAACTGGGCACACCGCCGCCGCCCGCCGAGGTGCATGACGACCCGCTGCTGGACCCCGAGGAGCACTTCATGGTCGACGGCGATCTTCCCGGCGCGACCGCTGAAAAGCCGCGCGATCAGGACGACTAGGCTGCTGCGGGTGCAGCAGCGACCACTCCGCGTACCGGCGACCGCGCCGGCCCGGCTGGTGGTCCTGGCCTCGGGTACCGGATCGCTGCTGGCTTCGTTGCTGGAGGCCGCCGCCGGGGACTACCCGGGGCGGGTGGTGGCCGTCGGGGCCGATCGGGCCTGCCCGGCGCTCGAGGTCGCGGCCGAGGCGTCGATCCCGTCGTTTCAGGTGCGCCTGGGCGATCATCCGGATCGCGCCGCCTGGGATACCGCGCTGACCGAGGCCGTCGCGCAGCACACACCGGACCTGGTGGTCAGCGCGGGTTTCATGAAAATTTTTGGGCAGGAATTCCTTTCGCGCTTCGAAGGCCGGATCGTGAACACCCATCCGGCGCTGCTGCCCGCCTTCCCCGGTGCGCATGCGGTACCCGATGCCATCGACTACGGCGTGCGCGTGACCGGGTGCACCGTGCACCTGGTCGACAGCGGGGTGGATACCGGGCCGATCCTGGCGCAGGAGGCCGTGGCGGTGTACGAGGATGACACCGCAGAGACATTGCACGAACGCATCAAGGACGTCGAACGACGACTGTTGGTGGACGTGCTGGCCGCGCTGGCGACGCGCGGTGTGACCTGGACCGGACGAAAGGCGATTCTGGGATGAGTGACAAGCGGCCGATCCGGCGTGCGTTGATCAGTGTGTACGACAAGACGGGGTTGGTGGACCTGGCCCGCGGACTGCACGAGGCGGGCGTGAGCATCGTCTCCACCGGCTCGACCGCGAAAACCATTGCCGGAGCCGGTGTCCCGGTGACTCCGGTGGAGGATGTCACCGGTTTCCCCGAGGTGCTCGACGGCCGGGTGAAGACGCTGCACCCGAAGGTGCACGCCGGTGTGCTCGCCGACCTGCGCAAGCCCGAGCACGAGGCGGCGCTGACCGAACTGGGTATCGCGCCTTTCGAACTCGTGGTGGTGAACCTGTACCCGTTCAGCGAGACGGTGGCCTCGGGCGCCGGGCCCGACGAGTGCGTCGAGCAGATCGACATCGGCGGCCCGTCGATGGTGCGGGCGGCCGCGAAGAACCATCCCAGCGTCGCAGTGGTCGTCGACCCGCTCGGGTATGACGGTGTGCTGGCCGCGGTGCGTGCCGGCGGATTCACCCTGGCCGAGCGGAAGAAGCTGGCGGCGTTGGCCTTCCAGCACACCGCCGAGTACGACGTGGCGGTGGCGGGCTGGATGGTCTCGGTGCTCGCCCCCGAGGAGGGCGACGCAGAGCTGCCGCGCTGGGTGGGGTCGACCTCGCGCCGGAGTGCGGTGCTGCGCTACGGCGAGAACCCGCACCAGAAGGCCGCGCTGTACCGCGACGACTCAGGCTGGCCGGGCCTGGCGCAGGCCGAGCAGTTGCACGGCAAGGAGATGTCCTACAACAACTACACCGACGCCGACGCCGCCTGGCGGGCCGCGTTCGACCACGAGCAGACCTGTGTGGCGATCATCAAACACGCCAACCCGTGCGGTATCGCGGTGTCCTCGGAGTCGGTCGCCGATGCGCACGCCAAGGCGCACGCGTGTGATCCGTTGTCCGCCTTCGGTGGAGTGATCGCCACCAACACCACCGTCAGCGTGGAGATGGCCGAGACGGTGGCCGACATCTTCACCGAGGTGATCGTCGCGCCGGCCTATGCGCCCGGTGCGGTGGAGGCGCTGACCAAGAAGAAGAACATCCGCATCCTGGTGGCCGCCGAGCCGGAGGGTGCTGCTGTCGATTTGCGGCCGATCAGCGGCGGGCTGCTGGTGCAGGAGCGCGACGCACTCGACGCCGAGGGCGACGATCCGAACAACTGGACGCTGGCCACCGGGGACCCGGCCGACCCGGCGACGCTGGCCGATCTGGTCTTCGCCTGGCGTGCGGGCCGCGCGGTGAAATCCAACGCCATCGTGGTCGCCAAGGACGGCGCCACCGTCGGCGTCGGCATGGGACAGGTCAACCGGGTGGACGCCGCGCGGCTGGCGGTGGAGCGGGCCGGTGAGCGCACCCAGGGCGCGGTGGCGTCCTCGGATGCGTTCTTCCCGTTCCCGGACGGTCTGCAGACGCTGATCGACGCCGGGGTGAAGGCGGTCGTGCATCCGGGTGGATCGGTGCGCGACGACGAGGTGACCGCGGCGGCAACGGCGGCGGGGATCACGCTGTACCTCACCGGCGCACGGCATTTCGCGCACTAGCGCCTACGCCGAGTGGCCACTTATTGCACGGGATCTCGCAGAATCTGTGTGATGAGTGGCCATTCGGCCAATAGGGGAGTCAAGCGGTGGCCTCGTGGCTCTCGGCGGCGGTCACATGCCCGATGAAGGACGCGATCTCCTCGACCGCGCGCCGGGCATCGGGGTTGACGTCGAAGGACAGCTGGAACATGTGCATCGCCTTGTCCCACACCTGGACCCACACATCGACGCCCGCGGCGGTGAGCTGGTCGGCCAGCACGAAGGTGTCATTGCGCAGCATCTCGTTGGTGCCGATCTGCAGCAGGAACGGGCCCAGCCCGGCCGCGTTGGACTCGGCGGGCATGATCGGCACCGGCCGGGTCCCGTTCACGGTGGCGAACACGTCGTAGATGAACTTGACCGTCATGAACGGGAACAGCACATCTTTGTGATCCCGCAGGGCGCGGTACTTGAGATCCATGTCGGCGGACGTCAACGCCGACAACAGCACCTGCCCGGCGGGCACCGTCAGACCGGCGTCGCGGATGGCCAGTGCGGTGTCGGCGGCGATCAGCCCGCCCGCCGAGTCACCGGCGAGCACGATGCGGCCGGGCTGGAAACCCAGCGCCAGCGCGTGCCGGTAGGCGTCCAGCCCGTCCTCGACGGCCTCGTCGATGCTGGCCTGCGGTGCCAGCCGGTAGCCGACGTTGAGCACCCGGGCACCCGTGGCGGCCGACAGCTTCGAGACGAACCGGCGGTGTGAGTTCAGGCCGAGCGTCACCAACGCCGATCCGTGGAAATAGATGATCACCTGATCGGAATCCGTGGCAACGGGTGCCGCCACCCACTCGGCGGGGCAGTGCGGCAGCCGTTCGGGGGTGACGACGGTGCCGGGCAGCGGCCTGATCAGACGCAGCGGACGGTCGATGGTGTCGAGGTGCGCGCGCTGCAGTCCGGCCGGCCAGATCCGGTTGATGAGCAGGCCGATGAGGGTGAGTAATCCCAGCACCGGACGCAGCGTCAGTGCGGTCGACACACCCAGCGCCCGGGACTGCCACGATGCCGGGCCGAAGCTCACTGTGCTGGGCCGATCACGCCACTCATGCAAGTTCACGGTACCCATGGTACTGGGTAGTTTTCTCACAGCGAACCGGTGATCAGTCAGGTGGGCAAGCCCGCAGCCGAGAGCAGTCGTAGCGTGGAGCTTGTGACGTCACCTAACGACCTGCCCCGTACCCTCGGCGAGCTGCGCGCCTCCGGCCATCAGGAGCGCGGCATCAAGCAGGAACTCCGGGAGAACCTGCTGGCTCGACTGTCGAACGGCGAGGAGATCTGGACCGGTCTCTTCGGTTTTGAGGACACCGTCCTGCCGCAGGTGGAGCGCGCCCTGATCGCCGGTCACGATTTCGTCCTGCTCGGTGAGCGCGGCCAGGGCAAGACCCGGCTGCTGCGCTCGCTGGTCGGGCTGCTCGACGAGTGGACGCCGGTGATCGAAGGCTCCGAACTGCGCGAGCACCCCTATTCCCCGATCACGCCGGAATCGACCCGCCGGGCCGCCGCCTCGGGCGACGGCCTGCCGATCGTGTGGATCCACCGCAGCGAGCGCTACACCGAGAAGCTGGCCACTCCGGACACCAGCGTGGCCGACCTGGTCGGCGACATCGACCCCATCAAGGTCGCCGAAGGCCGCAGCCTCGGTGACCCGGAAACCATCGCCTACGGCCTCATCCCGCGCTCGCACCGCGGCATCGTCGCGGTCAACGAGCTGCCCGACCTCGCCGAGCGCATCCAGGTCGCGATGCTCAACGTGATGGAGGAGCGCGACATCCAGGTGCGCGGCTACACGCTGCGGCTGCCACTGGATGTGCTCGTGGTGGCCAGCGCCAACCCCGAGGACTACACCAACCGCGGCCGCATCATCACCCCGCTCAAGGACCGCTTCGGCGCCGAGATCCGCACCCACTACCCGCTGGAACTCGACGCCGAGGTCGGTGTCATCTCCCAGGAGGCGCACCTGTCGGCCGAGGTCCCCGAATATCTGCTGGCCGTCATCGCCCGGTTCGCGCGCGCACTTCGTGAGTCCACCGCCGTCGATCAGCGCTCAGGTGTCTCGGCGCGCTTCGCCATCGCCGCGGCCGAGACGGTGGCGGCCTCGGCCCGCCACCGTGGCGCCATCCTCGGTGAGCAGGACCCGGTGGCCAGGGTGGTCGACCTCGGCACCGTGATCGACGTGCTGCGCGGCAAGCTGGAGTTCGAATCCGGTGAAGAAGGCCGCGAGCAGGCGGTGATGGAGCACCTGCTGCGCCGCGCCACCGCCGACACCGCGTCCCGTGCGCTCGGCGGTATCGACGTCGGGCCGCTGGTGGCCGCCGTGGAGGCCGGGTCACCGGTGACGACGGGGGAGCGGGTGTCGGCCAAGGATGTGCTGGCCGCGCTGCCCGAACTGCCGGTGCTCGACGAGATCGCCGAGCGCCTCGGCGCGCAGACCGAGGGCCAGCGCGCGGCCGCGGTGGAGCTCGTGCTGGAGGGCCTGTACCTGGCCAAGCGCATCGACAAGCAATCCGATGAGGGTGAAACCGTCTATGGCTAAACGCCTTTCCAGGTATTCGCGGTACTCCGGCGGCCCCGATCCGCTGGCGCCGCCGGTCGATCTGCGGGAGGCGCTCGACGCGATCGGCGAGGACGTCATGTCCGGCGCCTCGCCGCGCCGGGCGCTGCAGGAGCTGATGCGCCGCGGCACCGAGAACATGACCGGGGCCGACCGGCTGGCCGCCGAGGTCAACCGCCGGCGCCGGGAACTGTTGCAGCGCAACAACCTCGACGGCACCCTGGCCGAGGTCAAGAAGCTACTCGACGAGGCCGTGCTGGCCGAGCGCAAGGAACTGGCCCGGGCGCTGGACGATGACGCCCGCTTCGACGAGATGCAGATGGAGGCACTGTCCCCGTCGCCGGCCAAAGCAGTCCAGGAACTCGCCGAATATGACTGGCGCTCACCGGAAGCCCGGGAGAAGTACGACCAGATCAAGGATCTGCTCGGCAGGGAGATGCTCGATCAGCGCTTCGCCGGCATGAAGGAGGCGATGCAGAACGCCACCGATGAGGACCGGCAGGCGATCAACAAGATGCTCGACGATCTCAACGAGCTGCTGGAGAAGCACGCAGCGGGCGAGGACACCGAGGAGGACTTCGAGAAGTTCATGGCCGAACACGGCCAGCATTTCCCGGAGAACCCGCGCAATGTCGACGAGTTGATGGACTCGCTGGCCAAGCGGTCCGCCGCCGCCCAACGTTTCCGCAACAGCCTGTCCGAATCCCAGCGTGCCGAGCTGGATGCGCTGGCGCAGCAGGCTTTCGGGTCCCCGTCGCTGATGAACGCACTGAACCGGCTGGACGCCAACCTGCAGGCGGCCCGGCCGGGCGAGGACTGGTCGGGCTCCGAGGAGTTCAGCGGCGACGACCCGATGGGCATGGGCCAGGGCACCCAGGCGCTGGCCGATATCAGCGAGCTGGAGCAGCTGGCCGAACAGCTGTCGCAGAGCTACGCCGGCGCGTCCATGGAGGACGTGGACCTGGACATGCTGGCCCGCCAGCTCGGTGACGAGGCCGCGGTCAACGCGCGCACCCTCGCCGATCTGGAGCGGGCGCTGACCGATCAGGGATTCCTGGACCGCGGTTCCGACGGCCAGTTCCGGCTGTCGCCCAAGGCGATGCGGCAGCTCGGGCAGACCGCGCTACGTGATGTGGCGCAACAGCTTTCCGGCCGCCACGGTGAACGCGATACCCGCCGTGCCGGCGCCGCGGGAGAGTTGACCGGTGCCACCCGGCCGTGGGCCTTCGGGGACACCGAACCATGGAACGTCACCCGCACGATCACCAATGCGGTGCTGCGCCAAGCCGGTTCGGGGACCATCGACGGGCCGGTGCGATTCAGCGTCGAGGACGTCGAGATCTCCGAGACCGAGACCCGCACCCAGTCGGCCGTGGCGCTGCTGGTGGACACCAGCTTCTCCATGGTGATGGAGAACCGGTGGCTGCCGATGAAGCGCACCGCGCTGGCCCTCAACCATCTGGTGAGCACCCGTTTCCGTTCCGACGACCTGGAGATCATCGCGTTCGGCAGGCACGCGCGCACCGTCAGCGCCGCCGAACTGACCGCGCTGGAGGGCGTGCGCGACCAGGGCACCAACCTGCACCACGCGCTGGCGCTGGCCGCCCGGCATCTGCGGCGCCACCCCAACGCGCAGCCGGTGGTGATGATCGTGACCGACGGCGAGCCGACCGCGCACCTGGAGGATTTCGGCGACGGGGCCGAGGCGTTCTTCTACTACCCGCCGCATCCGCGCACCATCGCGCTGACGGTGAAGGGCTTCGACGAGCTGGCCGCACTCGGTGCGCAGTTGACGATCTTCCGCCTCGGCAGCGATCCCGGATTGGCTCGGTTCATCGATCAGGTGGCGCGACGCGTCGGTGGCCGGGTGGTGGTGCCGGACCTGGACGGGCTGGGCGCGGCGGTGGTCGGGGACTACCTGCGGGCACGCCGCCGCTGATCTGCTCTCAGGCTTGCGCGTGCAATTCGAGCAAAGAAAACGTCTCAGCTGTTCTTGCGTTTTTTGCGCTTGATGCCGACGCTGCCCCACAACGAGAAGCCGCGGATGGTGATGCACGGCGCGCCGGGTGTGCCCTGCTCGCCGACGTGATCGAAGGAACCCATCACGCCGTGGCCGCGGACGGCGACGTTGACCTCCGGCGGCAGCAGAATGGTCTGTCCGCCGAAGATCGAGATCGAGTGGATGTCCACCTCGGGCGAGGTGAAATCGGCGTACCGAAGGTCGATCACACCGCCGCCGAACAGCGCGAACGACGTCAACCGTTTCGGGACATTCCAGCGACCGCGCCGCTCGAAGCCGCTCAGGATGGCCAGCAGCAGCGTCGACGGTGCGGGCTTGCGGGTGCCACCGCAATTGGCGGTGGTGGCGAAGTCCGGCAGATCGGCGGACAGCCGGGCCAGTTCGCCGTGCGTGGTGGCGGCGTAGGCCTTGGCCAACCGCTGCTCGTATTCGTCCATCGACAGCCTGCCCTGGGAGGCGGCGTCGGTCAGCAACTGGGCTACCTGAATGCGCTCGGCGTCGCCGGCGCGGGTCGAGCCGTTCTGCCACGACGAAGTGCTCATTGTTACTGAGCCTACGACTCACGCCGATAAACGCAAGCTCGTCGTCGAAACTGGCAAACGCGAGGAGTTCGCTCACGCCCAGTCGGGCTGGCGTTTCTGCAGGAACGCCAGCATGCCCTCGCGGGCCTCGGCGGAGGTGAACAGTTCGGCGGACTGCGCAGTCAACGCGTCGGCGTGCGCGTCGAACCCAGCGAGGATGCCGGCCGTCGTCAGCGCCTTGGACGCCGCCAGTCCCTGGGGGGAGGCCTTGGCGATATCGGCGGTGAGGGCGTCCACTGCGCCGGCCACGTCGTCGGCGGCCACGGTGATCAACCCGATGTCCGCTGCCTCCTGCGGACCGAACTTCTCCCCGGTCAGGAAGTACCGCCCGGCCGCCCGCGCAGTCAGCTTCGGCAGCAGCGTCAGCGAGATGATCGACGGGGCGACACCGATGCGGGCCTCGGTGAGCGCGAAGGTGCTCTGCGGTCCGGCCACCGCGATATCGCACGCCCCGACCAGTCCCATCCCGCCGGCGCGGACGTGCCCGTCCACGGCGGCGATCACGGGCACCGGCGCCGCCAGGATCGCCCGCAGCAGCCGGGTCATCTCCTGGGCGCGGTCCACCGCGATATCCCCCGGGTCGCGGCCTGCGGCCTCACTGAGGTCCGCGCCCGCACAGAAGGTCCGGCCGGTGTGGCCGAGCACCACCACGCGTGCGCCGGCCGCGATGGCGTCGTCGAAACCTCTGTGCAGTTGCTCGACGAGCGCGGTGGACAGCGCATTGTGGTTGTGCGGCGAGTCCAGCGTCAGCCGGGCCACCCGGCCTTCCAGGGCGTAGTGGACGAGCATCAGTACGACCGAGGCAGGCCCAGCGAGGTCTGCGCGACGAAGTTGAGGATCATCTCCCGGCTCACCGGCGCGATGCGTGCCAACCGGGACGCGGTGAGCACCGAGGCGATGCCGTACTCCTTGGTCAGCCCGTTGCCGCCGAGGGACTGCACGGCCTGGTCGACGGCCCGCACCGAGGCCTCACCCGCGGCGTACTTGGCCATGTTCGCGGACTCGGCGGCACCGAAGTCGTCACCGCTGTCATAGAGTGCGGCGGCCTTCTGCATCATCAGCTTGGCGAGCTCGATCTCGATGTGGTTCTGCGCCAACGGATGCGAGATGCCCTGGTGCGCACCGATGGGTGTCTTCCACACCTGCCGGGTCTTGACGTAGTCGGTGGCCTTGCCGATGGCGAAGCGTCCCATGCCGACGGCGCTGGCCGCACCCATGATGCGCTCGGGGTTCAGCCCGGCGAACAGCTGCGCGATCGCTGCGTCCTCGGAGCCGACCAGCGCGTCGGAGGGCAACCGCACGTCGTCGAGGAACACCTGGAACTGGTACTCGGGACTGAGGATCTCCATCTCGATCTTCGTCCAGGACAACCCGGGGGTGTCGGTGGGCACCACGAACAACGCCGGCTTCAGATTGCCGGTCTTGTGATCCTCGGTGCGGCCGACGACGAGCACCGCCTGGGCCTGGTCGACACCGGAGATGTAGACCTTCTGGCCGGACAGGATCCAGTCGCTGCCGTCGCGGCGCGCGGTGGTGGTGATGCGGTGCGAGTTGGAGCCGGCGTCGGGTTCGGTGATGGCGAAGGCCATCGTGATCGAGCCGTCGGCGATCCCCGGGATCCAGCGCTTCTTCTGCTCGTCGGTGCCGAACTTGCTGATGATGGTGCCGTTAATGGCGGGGGAGACCACCATCATCAGCAGCGGACAGCCGCCCGCCGACATCTCCTCCATCACCATCGACAGCTCGTACATGCCCGCACCGCCGCCGCCGTACTCCTCGGGCAGGTTGACCCCGATGAAGCCGAGTTTGCCTGCCTCCGACCATAGTTCGTCGATGTGTGCGCCGGCGCGCGCCTTCTCCAGATAGTAGTCCTGGCCGTAGTTGGCGGCCATCGCGGAGACGGCCTTGCGCAGTGCCTGCTGTTCCTCGGTTTCGATGAAGCTGGTCATGATTGATCTCCTTCGGGGTTCTCGATCCGGGCCAGGACGGCTCCGACCTCGACCTGTTGTCCGGGTTGCACATTCAGTTCGGCGAGCACACCGTCGCCCGGTGCGGTGATGGTGTGCTCCATCTTCATGGCCTCCAGCCAGATCAACGGCTGCCCGGAGGTGACGGTGTCTCCTGCCGCGGCGCCCACCCGCACCACCGAGCCGGGCATCGGGGCGAGCAGCGAACCGTGCGCCACCGCGGAGTCCGGGTCCGGGAAACGCGGAAGGCTGGTCAGCCGGGCCGGCCCGATCGGCGAATCGACGAAGACGTCGTCGCCGTAGCGGGCCACGTCGAAGGCCTGCTCAGCGCCATCCACCGACAGCACCACGCGGGAGGGGCTGGTCGACACCACGGTGACGCCCGGGAAGTCGGGCAGCCCGATTCCGTTGCGGCCGAAGCGGTACCGGATGAGCTGTTCTTCATCGGCGGCATCGCGGAATGCCCGGGTCTGGTAGCCCGAGATGAGGTTGCGCCACCCGCTGGGTGCGGGGCCGAAAGCCGTTGCGGTGCCGCGGTTGTGTGCGGCATCGGCGAGTGCGGCGGCCAGCGCCGACAGCGCGGCGGTGTCCGCCGGTCCGGCGGCCAGGTCGGCCAGCCCGTGGGTGTCGAAGAACGCGGTGTCGGTGGCACCGGACAGGAACGCCGGGTGCCGCAGCACGTTGACCAGCAGGTGACGGTTGGTGCCCACCCCGTGGATCCGGGCGCGCGACAGCGCGTCGGCGAGGGTGACTGCGGCTCGCTGGCGGGTCGGCGCGAAGGAGATCACCTTGGCCAGCATCGGGTCGTAGAACACCGACACCTGGGACCCGTCCACGATGCCCGAATCCAGCCGCACCCCGACCCGGCCGAGCGTGCCGAACTCGGTGCGCGCGGCGGGTACCTCGAAATGGTGCACGGCACCGGCCTGCGGCTGCCAGCCCCTGGCCGGATCTTCCGCATAGAGCCGGGCCTCGATCGAATGTCCCTGCGCGGCAGGTGGTTGCGCGGGCAGCGCCACACCGTCGGCCACCTCGATCTGCAACTCGACGAGATCGAGACCGGTGGTCTCCTCGGTGACCGGATGCTCCACCTGCAGTCGGGTGTTCATCTCCAGGAAGAAGAAGTCACCCTGGGACCCCGGATCGGAGCTGGCCATGAATTCGACGGTGCCCGCGCCGGTGTACCCGATCGCGTCGGCGGCGAGCCGGGCGGCCTCGAAGAGCTTGGCGCGCATCCCCGGTGTGCGTTCCACCAGGGGTGAGGGCGCCTCCTCGATGACCTTCTGGTGCCGGCGCTGGATGGAGCATTCGCGCTCGCCGACGGCCCACACGGTGCCGTGCTGATCGGCCATCACCTGGACCTCGATATGGTGACCGGCGGCCAGATAACGTTCACAGAACACCGTCGGATCGCCGAAGGCGGACTGGCTTTCCCGCTGTGCCGCCGCGACTTCGGTGGGCAGCGATGCCAGATCGTGCACCACCCGCATACCGCGGCCGCCGCCACCGGCGGATGCCTTGATCAGCACCGGCAGCTGCGCGGCGGTGACAGTATCGGGATCCAGTTCGGCCAGCACCGGAACGCCGGCGGCGGCCATCAGCTTCTTGGCCTCGATCTTGGATCCCATCGACCGCACCGCTGCCACCGGCGGGCCGATCCAGATCAGCCCGGCGCGCTGCACGGACTCGGCGAAATCCGCGTTCTCGGAGAGGAATCCGTAACCCGGATGGATGGCGTCGGCACCGGCCTTGTGCGCGGCGGCGATGAGCTGACCGGTGTCCAGATAGCCGTTGCGGCCCTCCAGGCGTACCCGCACATCGGCCTCGGCGACGTGCGGGGACGCGGCGTCGGGATCGGTGTACACCGCGACGGTGCCGATGCCGAGGCGACGGCAGGTGGTGAACACCCGGCGGGCGATCTCGCCGCGGTTGGCGACGAGGACTCGTGTGATCATGCGTTTACGCCCTCACATCCGGAAGACGCCGAAGTTCGACGTCCCCTCGATCGGTCCGCTCGCGATGGCGGACAGGCACATTCCGAGCACGGTGCGGGTGTCCCGCGGGTCGATGACACCGTCGTCGTAGAGCCGGCCGGACAGGAACATCGGCAGGGATTCGGCCTCGATCTGCGCCTCGACCGCGGCGCGCAACGCGGCGTCGGCGGCCTCGTCGACCTGCTGGCCGCGCGCCTCCGCGGCGGCCCGGCTGACGATGGACAGCACGCCGGCCAGCTGCGTCCCGCCCATCACCGCGGATTTCGAACTGGGCCAGGCGAACAGGAAACGCGGATCGTAGGCGCGCCCGCACATGCCGTAATGGCCGGCCCCGTAGGACGCCCCGATCAGCAGCGAGATGTGCGGCACTCCTGAGTTGGAGACGGCGTTGATCATCATCGATCCGTGTTTGATCATGCCGCCCTCCTCGTACGCCTTGCCGACCATGTAGCCGGTCGTGTTGTGCAGGAACAGCAATGGCGTGTTCGCCCGGTTTGCCAGCTGGATGAACTGGGTGGCCTTCTGCGACTCCTCGGAGAACAGCACGCCGCGGGCGTTGGCGAGGATGCCGACCGGATAGCCGTAGAGCGTGGCCCAGCCGGTGACCAGCGACGAACCGTAGAGCGGTTTGAACTCGTCGAAATCCGAACCGTCCACGATGCGGGCGATGACGTCGCGCGGGTCGAACGGGATGCGCAGGTCGGCTCCGACGATGCCGAGCAGTTCCTCGGCGTCGTATGCGGGTTCGACGACCGGGACCGGCACCGGGCCCTGTTTGCGCCAGTTGAGCCGCGCCACGATGCGCCGTCCGATGCGGATGGCGTCGAGCTCGTCGTTGGCCAGGTAGTCACCCAATCCGGAGGTGCGGGCGTGCATCTCGGCGCCACCCAGGGACTCGTCGTCGGATTCCTCGCCGGTGGCCATCTTGACCAGCGGGGGACCGGCGAGGAACACCTTGGAGCGTTCTCTGATCATCACCACGTGATCGGACATGCCGGGCACATAGGCGCCGCCGGCGGTGGAGTTGCCGAAGACCAGTGCGATGGTGGGGATCCCGGCCGCCGACAGCCGGGTCAGATCGCGGAACATCTGCCCGCCCGGGATGAAGATCTCCTTCTGGGTGGGCAGGTCGGCGCCGCCGGATTCCACCAGGGATATCACCGGAAGCCGGTTCTCCATGGCGATCTGGTTGGCACGCAGGATCTTCTTCAACGTCCATGGGTTGCTGGTGCCGCCCTTGACGGTGGGGTCGTTGGCCACGATCAGGCACTCGACACCCCCGACGGCACCGATGCCAGTGACGACGCTGGCGCCCACCGTGAAATCGCTGCCCCAGGCGGCCAGCGGGCTCAGCTCCAGGAACGGGGCGTCCGGGTCCAGCAGCAGTTCGACGCGTTCGCGTGACGTCAGCTTGCCCCGGGCATGGTGGCGGTCGACGTATTTGGTGCCGCCGCCGGCCAGGCTGCGCTCATGTTCTCCTGCCAGCTCGGCGAGCTTGACCGACATGGCGTCGGCGGCCTCGCCGTACCCGGCTGCGCGCGGATCCAGGGTCGATTTGAGTCTCGTCATTGCAGGCCCATCGTCTTGGCTGCCAGCGCGGTGAGGATCTCTGTGGTGCCGCCGCCGATGCCCAGGATGCGCATGTCGCGGTACTGGCGCTCGACCTCGGATTCGGCCATATAGCCCATCCCGCCGAACAATTGGACGGCCTGGTTGGCCACCCATTCGCCGGCCTCCACGGCGGTGTTCTTGGCGAAGCAGACCTCGGTGATCAGGTTCGTCTCACCCGCCATTTCACGCTCCACCAGCCGGTGGGTGTACACCCGCGCCACATCGATGCGACGCGCCATGTCGGCCAGGGTGTTCTGCACGGCCTGCCGGGAGATCAGTGGACGGCCGAAGGTCTCGCGGTCGCGGCACCACTGCACGGTCAGGTCCAGGCAGCGCTGCGCGCTGGCATAGGCCTGCGCGGCCAGTCCCACGCGTTCGGAGACGAAGGCGCCGGCGATCTGCACGAAGCCGGTGTTCTCCGCCCCCACCAGGTTGGCGGCCGGCACCCGCACATCGGTATAGGACAGCTCCGCGGTATCGCTGGAGCGCCAGCCCATCTTCTCCAGCTTACGGCTGACCTCGAAGCCCGGAGTGTTCTTGTCCACCAACAGGAGTGACACCCCGGCCGCGCCCGGTCCGCCGGTGCGCACCGCGGTCACCACGTAATCGGCGCGCACCCCGGAGGTAATGTAGGTCTTGGCGCCGTTGACGATGAAATCGTCTCCGTCCCGGACCGCTTTGGTGGTCAGGTGCCCGACATCGGAGCCGCCGCCGGGTTCGGTGATGGCCAGTGACCCGATGAGATCGCCGCGCAAGGTGGGGCGCACGTAGGTGTCGATGAGGCGCTGATCGCCGGAGGCGATCATGTGCGGCACCGCGATGCCGCAGGTGAACAGTGAGGCGAAGGTGCCGCCGGGCACGCCGGCCTGGTGCAGTTCCTCGCAGATGATCACCGCGTCGGCGCTGTCGCCGCCTCCGCCGCCCACCGATTCCGGGTAGGGCGCGCCGAGCAGCCCGGCCGCGCCGGCCTTGACGTGCAGTTCGCGGGGCAGTTCACCGGTGCGTTCCCAGTCCTGCGCGTAGGGCAGGATCTCGCGTTCGGCGAACGCCCGCACCGTCTTTCGCAGATCGTCACGTTCTGGGGCGTGCCAGATATCGGTCACAAAGACAACAGCCTTTCCGGGATGTCGACATGTCGAGATCTCAGCCATTCGCCGAGACCTTTGGCCTGCGGATCGAATCGGGCCTGATAGGCGACACCCTGTCCGAGGATGTCCTCGATGACGAAGTTCACCGCCCGCAGCCGGGGCAGCAGATGCCGCGTCACCGGCAGACCGGCCGTCTCGGGGAGCAGTTCGCGCAGCTTCTCTACGGTCAAAGTATGTGCCAGCCAATCCCATTCGGGATCGCTGCGCACCCACACCCCGACATTGGCGGAGCCGCCCTTGTCGCCGCTGCGGGCGCCGGCGATGCGGCCCAGGGGTGCCCGGACGGTGGGGCCCGACTCTGCCGGCTCGGGGAGCGCGGGTGCCTCGGCGGGTTCGACCGCCAGCGTCTCGGCTGCCGGGGCGATGTCCACCCGGGTGCCGTCGGCGAGCACGGCGACGTGCGGGACCGCGGCGGCGTCGACGAAGCCCGGGGTGAACACGCCGTACACCTGGCCGTCTCCGGGCGGCGCCGTCGAGGTGAAGCCCGGGTAGCTGGCCAGGGCCAGTTCCACTGCGGCGGAGGAGAACTGCCGCCCGACGATCTTCGGGTCCTGGTCGCGGACGACGCAGTGCAGCAGCGCGCTGGCGGCTTCCTCGGTGTCGGCGTCGGGATGATCGGTGCGGGCCAGCGTCCACTGCAGCTCGGCGGGCCGGACCGTGAGGTGGCTTTCCAGCTGGGACCTGATCAGCGCGGCCTTGGCCTCGATGTCCAGGCCGGTCAGCACGAACGAGGTGGCATTGCGGAATCCGCCGATGCTGTTCAGCGAGACCTTCAGCGTCGGGGGCGGAGCCTCGCCGCGCACCCCGCTCACCCGGACCCGATCGGGACCGGCTGCGGTGACCGAGACCGAATCCATGCGCAGCGTGACGTCCGGATTCGGGTAGCGCGCACCGGCGATCTCGTAGAGCAGCTGGGCGGTGACGGTGTCGGTGCTGACCAGTCCGCCGGTCCCGGGGTGCTTGGTGATGATCGAGGAGCCATCGGCGGCGATCTCGGCGATCGGGAAGCCGGGATGGTTCAGGTCGGGTACCTCGTTGAAGAACGAGAAGTTGCCGCCGGTGGCCTGGGCGCCGCACTCGATGATGTGGCCGGCCGCGACCGCGCCGGCCAGCGCGTCGTAGTCCGTGCGGGTCCAGCCGAAGTGGGCGGCGGCCGGTCCGACGATCACCGAGGCGTCGGTGACCCTGCCGGTGACGACGATTTCGGCGCCGGCGGTCAGGCACTCGACGATGCCCCAGGCGCCCAGGTAGGCGTTGGCGGCCAGCACGCCTGGGAACCCGAGCTCGTCGGCCCGCGCGATGAGGTCGTCGCCCTCGACATGGGCCACGTTCACCGTCAGTCCGAGGCGGTCGGCGAGGTCGCGCACCGCGGTGGAGAGTGCTCGCGGGTTCAGGCCGCCGGCGTTGGCGACGATCTTCACGCCCTTGTCCAGGGCGAGTCCGAGGGTGTCTTCGAGCTGGCGCAGGAACGTCTTGGCGTAGCCGAGTTCGGGGTTCTTGGCCCGGTCGCGGGCCAGGATCAGCATGGTCAGTTCGGCCAGGTAGTCGCCGGTGAGGTAGTCGAGCTCACCACCTTCGAGCATCTCGCGCATGGCCGCGATGCGGTCACCGTAGAACCCCGAGCAGTTGCCGATCCGGACTGCTGCAGACTGCACCCATCACTCCCATCGCACTCCGACCAACCGGTAGGTAGGTTACTCGGTACCGACGGTATCGCGTCAAGGGGTGGGCCCCGATCGGTGCGTTGTTTCAGTCTCGCGCAGCAGCCGCGCCGAAAGGCGGAAACCGCGCATGTGTTTCGCGCTGAGGCGTGCGGTTTGGAGGCATCCGGCGGTGCGGGCTATTCTGTAGTGCAAATTGCCGTCGCTGTTCGCTGCGCGGCGGAAACCCGCAAGAGGAGATCTCCAACATGGCTGTGCCCAAGCGCCGGATGTCGCGCTCGAACACCCGTAGCCGCCGGTCGCAGTGGAAGACCGAGGCCGTCGGCCTGGTCAACGTCGCTGTGGGTGGCCAGCAGCGCAAGGTGCCGCGTCGCCTGCTCAAGGCCGCTCGCCTCGGCCTGGTCGACCTCGACCGCAAGTAACCGCTGCGCTGGATGTCGCCTGGCCGTTGCGGCTCCGTGCGGCGCGTCTCTCAGGTCGCTCTCAGATAGAGGGATGACACTGTGGCTGTGCGCATTCTTGTCGTTGATGACGATCGCGCGGTGCGCGAATCTCTGCGCCGGTCGCTTTCGTTCAATGGTTATTCCGTCGAGCTCGCCCAGGATGGTGTCGAGGCTCTCGAGGCGATCTCCAGTGACCGACCGGACGCCCTTGTCCTGGACGTGATGATGCCGAGGCTCGACGGCCTCGAAGTGTGCCGGCATCTCCGCAGCACCGGTGACGATCTGCCCATCCTGGTGCTCACCGCCCGGGATTCGGTGTCCGAACGGGTGGCCGGCCTGGACGCGGGAGCCGATGACTATCTGCCCAAGCCGTTCGCGCTGGAGGAACTGCTGGCCCGGATGCGGGCCCTGTTGCGTCGTCGCACCCTTCCGGACGAGTCCGCGGACTCCCGGGCGCTCACCTTCTCCGATCTGAGCCTGGACCCGGTGACACGGGAAGTGTCCCGCGGTGAACGGCAGATCAGCCTGACCCGCACCGAGTTCTCGCTGCTGGAAATGCTGATCGCCAACCCCCGGCGGGTGCTCACCCGCAGTCGCATTCTCGAAGAGGTCTGGGGATTCGACTTCCCGACCTCGGGTAATGCGCTGGAGGTGTACGTCGGTTACCTGCGTCGCAAGACGGAGGCCGAGGGTGAACCGCGGCTCATCCACACCGTGCGCGGGGTGGGTTATGTGCTGCGGGAAACCCCGCCCTGATGCGGCTGTTCAAGAAACCGGTGTTCCGATCGGACAGTCAACGCCGGTACACCAGAAACGTCAGCGCGGTCTCGCTGCGCTGGCGGGTGATGCTGCTGGCGATGTCGATGGTCGCGATGGTCGTCGTGCTGATGGCCGTTGCCGTGTACGCCGTGGTGTCCCGCTCCGTCTATGACGACATCGACACCCAGTTGCACAGCCGGGTGCAGTTGCTCATCGAGAGCGGCTCGCTGGCCAAGGATCCCGGCAAGGCCATCGAGGGCACCGCATATTCCGATGTGAACGCCATGCTGGTCAGCCCGGGATGCTGTATCTACACCGCCAACCAGCAGGGCCAGACGCTGCCACTCGGAGCGCCGGAGAAAGCCGTCGTCCAGGGCGAGCTGCTTATGTCGCTGCGCACCGTCAACAACCAGCGGGTGCTGGCCGTGCACCTGGCCAACGGCGACTCGCTGCTGATCTCCAAGAGCCTTGCGCCCACGATCGCCCTGCTGAACAGGCTGGGCACCGTGCTGGCCATCGTCGGCGCCTCCGGTATGGCGGTGGCCGCCATAGCCGGCGGGATGGTCGCCCGCGCCGGTCTGCGCCCGGTGGCCCGGTTGACCCAGGCCGCCGAGCGGGTCGCGCGCACCGACGATCTGCGGCCCATCCCCGTGGTCGGCACCGACGAGCTGGCCCGGCTTACCGATGCGTTCAACATGATGTTGCGCGCGCTCGCGGAATCGCGGGAGCGCCAGTCCCGGCTGGTGACCGACGCCGGGCACGAGCTGCGCACTCCGCTCACCTCGTTGCGCACCAATGTCGAGCTGCTGATGGCGGCGATGGCGCCCGGCGCTCCGCGGTTGCCCGCCGGCGAGATGGTCGAGCTGCAGGCCGATGTGATTGCCCAGATCGAGGAATTGTCCACATTGGTGGGCGATCTGGTGGACCTCACCCGCGACGACGCCGGTGTGGTGATCCGGGAGAAGGTCGACCTGTCCGATGTGGTGGATCGCGCACTGGAACGAGTTCGACGCCGCCGCAACGATATTGACTTCGACGTGCAGTTGATCGACTGGCAGGTCGACGGCGACGTCGCCGGACTGTCCCGGGCGGTGCTCAACGTGCTCGACAACGCGGCCAAGTGGAGTCCGCCCGACAGCACCGTGCTGGTGCGGCTGAGGCAACGTGACGCACTGCACGCCGAACTCGTGATCTCCGATATGGGCCCGGGCATTCCGCCGCAGGAACGCGAGCTCGTGTTCGAGCGCTTCTACCGCTCCACATCGGCCCGTGCGATGCCGGGTTCGGGTCTGGGGTTGGCGATCGTCAAGCAGGTGGTCCTCAAACACGGTGGGACACTTCAGGTTGAGGACACCGTGCCCGGAGGTGAGCCGTCGGGTACCTCGGTTCGCCTCGTGCTGCCCGGCCGGCGGGTGTTGCCCGAGAGCGCCACGGCGACCGCGCCGTTCCAGGTGCCTGCCGGTTTGTCGCCGACACGCGGGGACAAATCGATGGACGCCACGTCTTCGGGCGCCGACAATGGGTAGCGGGGTGTGACGTGGGGAAATCTTCAGAAATTGATGGGTTCCTACGCGTCATTCTCTAAGTGGATTCTCAGCCCCACTCGGCACTGTATGGCTGTCCGATGCGTTGAACAGATAACTGAACCGCTGAAAAGAAAGAGCGCCGAGCGATATGACGAACGACCCGAGGTACACACCGCCTCCGTCCCAGCCCGGCTACGAAGCGAACCCGACCGGCTATTCCACGCAGCGCAACACTTACCAGCAGGGCTACCAACAGCAGCCCTATGACTGGCGCTACGCCCAGCAGCATCCCCAGCAGACGCGGTCGCAGTACGACCCGTACCGCCCGGCCGGAACGCCCGCCGCCAGGCCCCAGAAGCGTTCGCGTGCAGGCGCTTTGATTGCCGGCGCGGCAGCGATAGCGGTCGTCTCCGCCGGTATCGGCGGCGGCGTGGCGGTGCTGGCTCAGCCCGACCAGCCCTCCACCAGCTTCTCCAGCGGCGGCGGTGCCACTCCGGGCATGCCGGCGGCGAGCCTGCCGGTGGGCTCGGTGGAGCAGGTTGCGGCCAAGGTGGTCCCCAGCGTGGTCAAGCTGGAGACGAACCTGGGCCGGGCCTCCGAGGAGGGTTCGGGCATCATCCTGTCCACCGACGGACTGATCCTCACCAACAACCACGTCGTCGCCACCGAAGGCGCGCCCGGCGGGCGGCCGCAGACCAAGGTGACCTTCGCCGACGGTCGCACCGCACCGTTCACGGTGGTCGGCACCGACCCCAGCAGTGACATCGCCGTGGTGCGGGCCGAAGGGGTATCGGATCTGACCCCCATCGCACTCGGGTCCTCGGGGGATCTGCGGGTCGGCCAGGACGTGGTCGCGATCGGCTCGCCCCTCGGCCTGGAGGGCACCGTCACCGTCGGCATCGTCAGCGCGCTGAACCGCCCGGTGGCCGCCGGCGGGAACAGCAATGACCAGAACACCGTGCTGGACGCGATCCAGACCGACGCCGCGATCAACCCGGGTAACTCCGGTGGCGCGCTGGTCAACATGAACGGTGAGCTGGTCGGGGTGAACTCGGCCATCGCGACCCTCGGTGGCGATTCCGCGGAGTCCCAGAGCGGCTCGATCGGCCTCGGGTTCGCCATTCCGGTGGACCAGGCCAAGCGGATCGCCGACGAGTTGGTGCAGGGCGGCACCGCATCGCACGCCTCGCTGGGTGTGCAGGTCGGTAACGATGCCTCGGTGGACGGCGCCAAGATCGTCGAGGTCACCGAGGGCGGTGCGGCGGCTGCGGCGGGACTGCCCAGCGGCGTGGTGGTCACCAAGGTCGACGGACGCGTGATCAACAGCGCCGACGCCCTGGTCGCCGCGGTGCGCTCGAAGGCGCCCGGTACCAAGGTGACGTTGACCTTTCAGGGGTCCGGCGGAGCCGAGACCCTGGACGTGACCTTGGGGAAGGCTCAGCAGTGACCGTATTGGAACCCTTGTCGAACTCGTTGACGGCGTCCGGATATACGGTGACTGTCATGGAACAACCAGCGGAGTTCGTCGGGCGGGCGCTCGTTGTCGTCGTCGACGACCGGACAGCACACGGCGAAGAGGATCACAGCGGACCGTTGGTCACCGAGCTGCTCGGTGAGAGCGGTTTCCTGGTGGACGGGGTCGTGGTGGTCTCCGCCGACGAGGTGGAGATCCGCAACGCGCTCAACACCGCCGTCATCGGCGGAGTCGACCTGGTGATCTCGGTCGGCGGCACCGGGGTGAGCCCCCGCGACGTGACCCCTGAGGCCACTGTCGAGCTGCTCGACCGTGAGTTGTTGGGCATCTCCGAGGCGTTGCGCGCTTCCGGGCTGTCTGCGGGCATCGTGGATGCCGGCGTATCGCGCGGACTGGCCGGCATCTCGGGCAGCACCCTCGTGGTGAACATCGCCGGCTCACGTGCCGCGGTGCGGGACGGCATGGCCACCCTCAACCCGCTCGCCGTCCAGGTGATCGGGCAGCTCTCGAGCCTCGATATCTGAGCCGGGAAGTGCGTGTCCGGATGGCAATCATGCAGGTCTGCGCACTCTTTTCAAGCGCGGCAGGTTACGGGCAGGTGAACGGTAATCCCACCGCCAATGTGACGTTGGTCACAGGAGCTACCGCATCGTGACCGGGCCTACGCGGCCATCGAAGGACGCAGTTAACGCGATCTTCGGCGAGGAACTGCCGAGCACCACCCGCGACGAGCGTGATGGCGATACCTCCGAAGAGAACTTCGACCGCGATCGGTGGCTCCGGGACAACGTCCCTCCGCACCACGACTGAGCAGTAATTTCCCCCTGATCGGCTGGAATCTTCTTGATTCCAGCCGATCATTTCTTTCTCCACGACGTGCGAAGCAAACTGAGGCACGCTAAGTTGTCGCGCTGGTCACGACACCTTGAATACCTCTGTATGGCCGTCCCAGCAAACCCTGGAGCCCCATCGGGTCGGGTCCCCGCGATGGGACCTACGCGTTGCCGGGTTGATGGGGCACCGTTATGTTCCTCGTGTCAACGATGAGCGAATCGTAAGAGCAACATGTGGAGTTTCTAATTCGCACCACATGGAGGTCTTGCAAGGTGTGATATCTCGGTAGGGCCGGGATCCGCATCAACAAACACGGTTGACAGCACACCAACCGTCGGCAGCATAGGGAGAACATGAAGGTAATCAGTCGGGTGCTGATCGCGATGATCGCGGCCATTGCGTCGCTGTTCGTGAGCACAGGCACCTCCAACGCGGGTCTGGACAACGAGCTCAGCCTCGTGGACGGCAAGGACCGGACCCTGACCATCCAGCAGTGGGACACCTTCCTCAATGGTGTGTTCCCGCTCGACCGCAACCGCCTGACCCGCGAGTGGTTCCACTCCGGCAAGGCCAAGTACATCGTCTCGGGTCCGGGCGCTGAGGACTTCGAGGGCGTGCTGGAGCTGGGCTACCAGGTCGGCTTCCCGTGGTCGCTGGGCGTCGGCATCAACTTCAGCTACACCACCCCGAACATCGCGTTCGACGGTCAGGACTACGGCTACGTGGGCCCCGGTGGCGTCGACTTCGACATCATCCCGGCCATCGTGACCCCGCCGCTGTTCCCCGGTGCCTCGATCAGCGCCGACCTCGGCAACGGCCCCGGCATCCAGGAAGTTGCGACCTTCTCCGCTGACGTCGCAGGCGAGAGCGGTGCGGTTGCAGTCTCCAACGCTCACGGGACCGTGACCGGTGCTGCCGGCGGCGTGCTGCTGCGCCCCTACGCACGGCTCATCGCCTCGGAGGGTGACAGCGTCACCACCTACGGCGAGCCCTGGAACATGAACTGACAGTTCGCTCCTAAACCCGACGTTGCCATGTGGCCCGTGCTCTGACAGGCGGGCCACATGGTGACGAGTGGGACTACCCAAGCAGGAAAGGAAAGGGTCATGGCCCTATCGAAGAAGCTTGCAGTTCTCGGGTTCGGTTCATTTGCGGGTGCCACGCTGCTGGCCGGTCTGGGCAGCGCCACCGCGAGTGCAGAGGTCGAGGAATCGGCACCGGCCCCCTATGTCACCAGCCGTCAGGCCCTCCTGGTCGACGACAACGCCCTTCGGGTGGCCGATTATGGCCAGGCACGCGGGTTCCTGGACACCCGCAGCGCCGACTCCGGCATCGTCCACGCCCAGGGTGAAGGTGTGCACGTCGACACCATCAAGGCGGTGCCGGGCACCAAGTCCGCGCCGTTCAACCTTGAGTCCAACGGCTCGTTCGTCTTCAGCCCGCCGATTGGCGACTGGTGACCGACGTTTCGTAGTTGCTTCACGCAAACGCCCGGTCGGGGTTCTCCCCGGCCGGGCGTTTTGCTGTGTGGGGTCAGCCGTCGATGGTGAACCGGCAACCCGCCGGTGTGACACGCGCTACCCTTGGGGCACCAGGTGTAGATGCTGGACGACAGTTGAGAGAGTGGCGCTCATGGCTTCATCGAAGAAGTTCGTAATCCTCGGGCTCGGTTCCTTCGCGGGAGCGACGCTGCTGGCCGGTCTGGGCAGCGCCACCGCGAGTGCAGAGGTCGAGGAATCGGCACCGGCCCCCTATGTCACTAGCCGTCAGGCGCTGCTGGTCGACGACAACGCGCTGCGCGTGTCCGATTATGGCCAGGCGCGCGGGTTCCTCGAGACCCGCAGCGCCGACTCCGGCATCGTGCACGCCCAGGGTGAAGGTGTGCATGTCGACACCATCAAGGCGGTGCCGGGCACCAAGTCCGCACCGTTCAACCTCGACTCCAACGGGGCGTTCGTCTTCAGCCCGCCCATCGGCGACTGGTGATCGTCGTCCGATAGCTGTCAACCACCAACGCCCGGCTGGGTTCTCCAGCCGGGCGTTGGTGTGCGTGTCGCCGGATCAGGCGTCGGGAGTGACGCGTTCTCCGGCGGTCGGACCGGGACGCGTCGCCAGCAGGTCGCGGATCTCGGTGAGCAGCACGACCTCGGCCTCGACCGTCTCCTCTTCCTTCTTCCGGAACTTGCTGTAGGGCAGCACGATCAGGAAGTAGACGACGGCGGCGACGAGGACGAAGTTGATCATCGCGGAGAGCAGCACATTAAGGTCGATGGTCTGATCGCCGCCGATGGGGATGCGCAGCACCCCGTAATCGGATTCGCCGCCCGCGCCGATCCGGTCGATCAGCGGCTGGATGATGCTCTCGGTGAATTTGGTGACGAGCGCGGTGAACGCGGTGCCGATGACCACCGCGATCGACAGATCGACGATGTTGCCGCGCAGCAGGAATTCCTTGAAACCCTTGATCATGCGGGGACCCTTCCAGCAGGTAATGGTGACACGCAAACAGTAACCGAGCAGGTGGCGCCCGGAGTCAGTGAAAGGTCACGGTGATCTGGCGGGTGAGCGCCGCACCGGCCACCGCATTGGCGGCGTGCCGCGGCAGTGCCACCAGCACCACCCGGCCTGTCGAGCCTGCCGGACCCGCGGGTTCGGCCGACACCAGCGCGACGACAGCCTCGGTCGCGATGACCTCCGGCGGGGTGTCCGGCCCGGTGCCGGTGCTGCCGGCCGCGAGGACGTCGACGACGTCTCCGGGCCGGATGAGATCGACGAGCGCATCGTCGGCGAGGTGCAACGGCACGATCCGGGCGTCGGGACCGGCGCTCGCCTCGGTCAGCCGGGTTCCGAGCAGCCGTACGTCGGTGAGCACCTCACCGCGGCGCGCTGGGCCGGCCAGAGTGGCTCCGATCACGACGCCCACGTCTCCGGTCGCGCCGTCGGGAACTGTTGTGGCCAAACGGGATTCGACGACGATATCGCCGGCGGTGAGCGGTGCGCCCGGGGGTAGGTCGCGCAGTGCGATGACGACATCGGTGCGCTCACCGGCCGGGTCCGGGCGTAACGCGGCGACGGCGGCCAGCACCACCAGCAGCCCGGCGGCGGTTCGGCGGGCGGCGACGGTACGCGTCCAGTCCGGGCGTAGTGCCCGGCGCAGCCGGGACAGCACCGATGGATTCAGCGATTCCCCCACCAGGGCAACGCTAGGCGGCCCGGGGGTATGACGGCAGTCGGCGACGGCGTGCCCTGTGGATAACTCGCTAGCTGGAGGCTGCGGCCGGCGTCGAGCTGGTCGAGCTCGACGACGAGGACGACGAGGTACTCGAGGAATCCGAGGAGCTGCTCGAGGAGTCCGAGGAACCGTTGGATGTCGACGTCGAGCTGTCGCTGCCCTTCGACGAGCCCACGGTGCTGCTGGACTTCGAGGAGTCGCGGCTGTCGTTGCGGTAGAAGCCGCTGCCCTTGAATACGACGCCCACCTTGCCGAACAGCTTGCGCAGCCGTCCGTTGCACTTGGGGCATACGGTCAGCGCATCATCGCTGAACGCCTGGACCTCGTCGAACCGATTGTCACATTCGGTACACGCGTAGGAGTAGGTAGGCACGAAATCCTCCGAGACTGTCAAACCTTCTAGCACTCTAGCGGCTCAAGTGCTAGAACCGCTACGTGGGCTAGGTCATTCCCAACCGGATCAGGCCCCGGCCGGGGGTCAGGGCATGCGTCATCGGGACGTCGTGCGGTTCGGCGGGAACGGCGTCGAGAAGTTCCTCATCACGGACCACCGCGATCAGTTGCGCGCCGGCGGCGGCCAACGGCAGGGCACGGTCGTAGAAGCCGGCGCCCCGGCCGAGCCGGTTGCCGTGATGGTCCACGGCCAGCGCGGGCACCAGGACGACCGACGCCTCAGCGATGGATTCCGGGGTCAGCCACGGCGGCGGCGGTTCGCGCAAACCGAAGGGCGCCGCAACCAGCTCCCCGGGCCGGTACTCGGCCCACTGCATGGGCAAATTGGTGCGTGCGATCGGCACCAGAATCCGCACCCCGAACAGGACATCCAGCAGCGGTACCGAATCCTTGGCCGCGCCGGGCTCGGATCCGACCGGAATGTAGGCGCCCACGGTGCCGGCACCGAAGGTGAGTTCGGATATTTGCGTTTGCAGGGAACGTGTTTCCGTTGCCCGCTGGTGCTCGGTGAGCGCCCGCCGAGCCGCAAGAATCCTCGTCCTGAGCGCGGGTTTTGTCCGGATTGACACGTTTGCGCCGACACCCTTCGCCTGAACCACCATTGGGCATTAGTGTGTCAACGATGGCACAGGCACTTGTTCCTATTCCGCGGACCGCTGTGGTCCCCGCGGCAGGTCTGGGAACCCGATTTCTCCCGGCGACCAAGACGGTCCCGAAGGAACTGCTACCGGTGGTCGACACCCCGGGCATCGAGCTGGTGGCCGCCGAGGCTGCCGAAGCCGGCGCCGAGCGGCTGATCATCATCACCTCCGAAGGCAAGGACGGCGTCGTCGCGCACTTCGTCGAGGACCTGGTGCTGGAGGGCACGCTGGAGGCCCGCGGCAAGCATGTGATGCTCGAAAAGGTGCGCCGCGCACCCGCGCTGATCAAGGTGGAGGCCGTGGTGCAGGCCGAACCTCTCGGCCTGGGGCACGCGGTGGGCTGTGTCGAGTCCACGCTGCTGCCCGACGAAGATGCCATCGCCGTGCTGCTGCCCGACGATCTGGTGCTGCCGACCGGCGTACTGGAGACGATGTCCAAGGTGCGTGCCAAGCGCGGCGGAACGGTGCTGTGCGCCATCGAGGTCCCCGGCGACGAGATCAGTGCCTACGGTGTGTTCGACGTCGAGGTGGTGCCCGACGCGGCGAACCCGAATGTGCTGAAGGTCAAGGGCATGGTCGAGAAGCCCAAGCCCGAGGACGCACCGTCGCACTTCGCAGCGGCAGGCCGCTATGTGCTCGACCGGGCGATCTTCGACGCGCTGCGCCGGGTCGACCGCGGTGTCGGTGGCGAAATCCAGCTGACCGACGCCATCGCGCTGCTCATCGCCGAGGGCCATCCGGTGCACGTGGTGGTGCACCGCGGTTCCCGACACGACTTGGGAAATCCCGGCGGCTACCTCAAGGCTGCGGTTGACTTTGCGCTAGAGCGCGACGACTACGGACCGGAACTGCGGCGCTGGTTGGTCGAGCGATTGGGCCTGGCCGGAGAATAACGACAGCACGGCGGGTCTTGGACAGGAGAAAGGCATGCAGTGCGGTCGGTTGAGGAGCAGCAGGCTCGAGTAGCGGCCGCTGCGGTGGCTCCCCGGCCGGTGCGGGTGGCCATCGCCGAATCCCAGGGCTTGATGTGCGCCGAAGAGGTGGTCACCGAAAGGCCGTTGCCGGGATTCGACCAGGCGGCGATCGACGGTTACGCGGTGCGCAGCGTGGATGTGCTGTCGGTCGGCGGGACCGATGACGACGGCCTCAACCGCGAGGTCAGCCTGCCGGTGGTGGGCGAGATCGAGGCCGGCGCACGGACACCGAGCCGGTTGCAGCCACGCCAGGCCGCGCGCGTGCAGACCGGCGCGCCGATGCCCACCCTTGCCGATGCGGTGCTGCCGCTGCGCTGGACCGACGGCGGCCAGTCCCGGGTCCGGGTGCTGCGCGGTGTGCGCTCGGGTGCCTATGTGCGCCGCACCGGTGACGATGTACAGCCCGGAGACGTCGCGGTGCGGGCCGGCACGATCATCGGCGCCGCACAGGTGGGTCTGCTCGCGGCGGTGGGCCGCGACAAGGTGATGGTGCATCCGCGTCCCCGGATGACGGTGCTCTCGGTGGGGGGCGAGCTCGTCGACGTGTCCCGGACCCCGGGCAACGGTCAGGTGTACGACGTCAACTCCTACGCACTGGCTGCGGCCGGCCGCGATGCGGGCGCCGAGGTGAACCGTGTCGGCATCGTCGACACCGACCCCGCGAAGCTCCGCGAGGTCGTCGAGGGGCAGATCAGTCGTTCGGAAGTGGTGGTGATCGCCGGCGCGGTCGGCGGTGCCGCGGCCGAATCGGTGCGTGCGGTGCTGTCCGAGCTCGGCGAGATGGAAGTGGTGCGGATCGCCATGCACCCCGGGTCGGTGCAGGGCTTCGGGCAGCTGGGCCGCGACGGGGTTCCGGTCTTCCTGCTGCCGGCCAACCCGGTCAGCGCGCTGGTGGTTTTCGAGGTGATGGTCCGTCCGCTGATCCGGATGTCGCTGGGGAAGCGTGCGCCGATGCGCCGGGTCATCCAGGCCCGCACGCTGGCCCCGATCTCCTCGGTGGCCGGCCGCAAGGGTTTCCTGCGCGGGCAGCTCATGCGCGATCAGGACACCGGCGAGTATCTGGTGCAGGCACTCGGCGGCGCGCCCGGGTCGTCCTCGCATTTATTGGCGACTCTGGCCGAGGCGAACTGCCTCGTCGTCGTCCCCAGCGAGGCCGAGCAGATCCGAACCGGCGAGGTCGTGGACGTCGCCTTCCTGGCCCAACGCGGCTGATGAACCGCTGGCGCACCAGTCCGGCTCATCCAGGTTGGCCGGTTCCGGTGGGACCCATCAGGGTGCCGGTAGGCCTGGTGGGCCTGCGCCCGGTGCGGCTGCGCGACGGCGCCCAGTGGAGCAGGTTGCGGCTGGCCGACCGCGCGCACCTGGAACCCTGGGAACCCAGCTCCGAGGCGAGTTGGGAAATGCGCCATGCACTTTCGTCGTGGCCGGCGGTGTGTTCGGGTCTGCGGGGCGAGGCGCGCCGAGGGCGGATGCTGCCGTTCGTCATCGAACTCGACGGGCAGTTCGCCGGCCAGATCACCATCGGCAACGTCACGCACGGCGCGCTGCGCTCGGCGTGGATCGGCTACTGGGTCACCAAGGAGTTCACCGGTGCGGGCGTGGCGACGGCGGCTTTGGCGCTGGGGCTCGACCATGCCTTCGGCCCAGTGATGCTGCACCGGGTGGAGGCCACGGTGCGGCCCGAGAACGCGGCCAGTCGGGCGGTGCTGGCCAGGGCGGGTTTCCGGGAGGAAGGCCTGCTCAAGCGCTATCTCGATGTGGACGGCGCGTGGCGCGATCACCTGCTGGTGGCCATCACGGTCGAGGAGGTCGAAGGCTCGGTGGCTGCCCGGTTGGTGCGCTCGGGCCGGGCGAGCTGGACTTAGCGGCGAAATTTCCCCGAGCAATTTGTTACTCGTGTGACTTATGTGGCTAATGGTGCTTGTATCCGGTGAATTACAGGTGTGTAATTGACCTCGGCGCGCCGCCTACGGATGCGCTGGTCACGGACCTAGCCTGAAGGGGAAAGGAAAGGCGTCATGCCAAGCATCCCCCAATCTCTGTTGTGGATCTCCCTCGTCGTGCTGTGGCTCTTCGTGCTGGTGCCGATGCTGGTGAGCAAACGCGACAACGTCCGGCGCACAAGCGATGTCGCGCTGGCGACCCGCGTGCTCAATTCCGGGCGCAATGCCCGGCTGCGACGTCCGCGCGCGTCGGCCGGCCATAACAGCGACCCGCACTGGCAGCCGGCCGCCGAGTATGAGGCCGAGTACGCCGAGGATCTCCACGACGAAACGGCAGACGAGTCGTCGCGCCGTCGCGCCGTGGTGCTCGCGGCCGCCGTCGAAGAGTCGGCCGAATCGCCCTACCTCGACGTCGACATCGTCGACGAGGACTCCGGCGCCCTGCCACTCGGCGACTCATTCCGGAAGGAACAGGCCGGTCCGCAGACCGAAGAGCTGACGCTCGATTTCGACGCCCCGGAGCCCGAAACGGCCCCGCAGCCGGTCGCCGAGACCACGCATGAGGCTGCCGAGGCCGACGAGCCGATTGCCGAAGAGGCCGATTCCGAAGAAGTCATCACCGAGGACGACCTCACCGACGATGACCTCACCGACGATGACTACGAGTACGTCGAGGATTCGTCGGGTCTGGAAGTCGAGGCCGACAACGAGCCCGAGCTGGCCGAGTCGATGGCCTCTGCACGGCGCAACCGCTACGAGTCCAAGACCGCGCAGGCGGTGAGCGCACGCAAGTACGCCTTCCGTAAGAAGGTCCTGCTGACGATGTCGGTGCTGCTGGTGCTCTCCGCGGTGGCAGCCGCGGTGCTGTCGCCCGGGCTGTGGTGGGCGGTCGGCTCGGTGGCCACCGTGACCGTGCTGTACCTGGGTTATCTGCGGCGTCAGACCCGTATCGAGGAGCAGGTGCGGCGCCGGCGTGCGCAGCGGATGATGCGTTCGCGGCTGGGCGTCGAGAACACCGGTGACGGCGAGTTCGACGTGGTGCCCTCGCGGCTGCGCCGCCCGGGTGCCGCCGTGCTGGAGATCGACGATGAGGACCCGGCCTTCGAGCACCTGGAGTACGGCCGGCTCGCCCGCGAGTACGACCTGCCGCGGGCAGCGGGGCAGTAGCCGCCGGTTTCGGCTGCCGCAGGTGTTCCTGGTAGCCTGCTATCGGTCAAGGGGCTATAGCGCAGTTGGTAGCGCGTCTCGTTCGCATCGAGAAGGTCAGGGGTTCGATTCCCCTTAGCTCCACAGAGTTTGAACCCGCTCGGAACTCGCTTCCGGGCGGGTTTTCTGCTTTCTGGGGGCCGGGTCCGGTGTGCCGGCCCGCTCGCGCTGAGCGAATGCACAGCAATCGGCAGACGCCGCGGTGAACCTCGGGTAGCTTGCGCTACATGTCCTTGGAGTTGGCCGCGTTCTTCCGGACGACTCTGCCGCTCGACCTGAACGGCGTCGCGGCGCTCGATGACGGTCGCTATCACTCCCTGTGGATGCCCGATCACCTCGTGAGTTTCTGGCCGGACTCGATCTGGACACCCGAGTTCACCGACCTCGCCGAGGTGTCGCCGTCGCCGCACCGCTACCTGGACACCCTCACCCTCGCCGGTGCCGTCGCGGCGCGCACGACACGCACCCGGCTCGCCACCAGCGTGCTCGACACCGTCCGCCGCCACCCGGTGATGCTGGCCCAATCGGCACTGACCCTGAGCCACCTCTCGGAAGGCCGCTTCATCCTCGGACTCGGCGCCGGCGAGCGGGAGAACCTGGCTCCCTACGGATTCGACGACAGAGGCAGGGTCGGTCGGTTCGGCGAGGCGCTCCGGCTGATCCGGCTGCTGTGGGACACCGACGGCCCGATCGATTTCGCCGGTGAGTACTTCACGCTCGAGCACGCTCGGCTGGACACCGATCTTCACCGCACCGGCCCGCCACCGATCTGGATCGGGGCCAACGGTCCCCGCATGCTGCGACTGGCCGGTGAATTCGGCGACGGCTGGTGGCCGACGGGCAGCGCGGGACCGGAGACCTATGCCGGCCAGCTGGCCTGCATCCGGGAGTCGGCCGAACGGGCCGGACGCGACCCGCAGGCGATCACCCCGGCGAAGATGGTGGTCTGCCTCATCGGCGAACCCGACGAACTGAACGCCATCCTGCAACGCCCGCTGGTGAAGTCGCTGGTGCTGCAACTGACGGCCGACGCACTGGCCGCCGCCGGGCACCGTCATCCGATGGGGGAGCGCTGGCGCGGCATCCAGGACATCGACCCCCGCGTGCTGACCCGCGACAGACTGCTCCGGCTCTTCGAGGACGTCGACCCGGCCGCGATCCTGTCTGTCGTTCCGCACGGCACGCCCAAGCAGGTCGCCGGGCAGATCGCCGAGTTTGGCGAGGCGGGCGCCCGCGTGGTGTCCGTACTCGACTACAGCGGAATGGCCGGGCAGGCCTACGCCGCGGAGTCGGCGCGCAAGGTTCGTGAGGTCGAGGACGCATTGCTACAGCGCACGGGAAGCACACCATGACAATCTTGGACGCGGACCTCCTCATCGCCGACGCACAGGACGCGACGGGGTTCACCGACTTCGGTGCCGACACCCTGCCCGGGCGGGTGGCATCGGTGGTCGACAAGCTGAACAGCGCCGGCCTCGGCGACACAGGTTCGCGGGCAGCCGCTTCCACGATCGCCGGACTGCTGACCAGCAGGCTGCAGTTCGTTGCCGACCGCGCCCGCCTACCGCTGGCCGCGGAGCGGATCACCGCCCTGCTCTTCGCCACCGGCGAGCCACGGTCGGGTACGACGCTGCTGCATGCCCTGCTCGCCGAGGACGAGGATTCGCGCGCGCTGCGATTCTGGGAGGTGATGTACCCCTCGCCGCCCCCGGGTCCGGCATACGCCGACGACCCGCGCCGGGCGCAGGCCGACGCCGACTGGCGGGAGATCCTCGACCGCATCCCGCCGTGGATCGTCAGCCACCCCTACAACGATCTGCTCGGCGCCGGGCTGCCCGAATGTGAACGCACGTGGGCCTTCGACTTCCGTGCGACGAACCCGAGCGCGTGGTGGCGGGTGCCGCTTACAATCCAGAACTTCGACCAAGACCATCACGCGCAGTACGCCCTGCATCACATGATGCTGCAGCACATCCAGTACACCCGCCCACCGAAGCGATGGGTGCTCAAAGGTTTTCACGGCCGGCGCCTGCGGGCGTTGTTCGACACCTACCCCGACGCCCGGATCGTCTGGGTGCATCGCGACCCGGTGCAGGTGCTCGCCTCACAGATCGTGACCTTCGGGCAGATCAACGAGAGCCTCGCCGGCACGCTGGACTGGGATCAGTACGCCAAGAACACGATCGAGGGGTCGCGGGCCAATTTTCACGCCTACCTCGACGACCCGCTGGTCGACGACCCGCGCATCCACCACGTCCGCTACCGCGACTTCGTCGCCGATCCGGTCGCCACGATCGGCGGCTTCTACGACTTCGCCGGAGTGCCGTTGCCCGCCACCGCCGAGAAGGCGATGCGCGACTACCTGGTGACCAACCGCGGTGACCGGTACGGCAAATTCACCTACTCCACCGACGTCCTGCCGGTCCCCGTGCCGGACCTGCACCGAGAATTCGCCGCCTACCGAGAGCGGTTCGGCATCGACATCGAGACGAGGCGCTGATGGCGTTCGGGGACAGCACCGATGACGAGGCGCTGCGCGCCGCATGGCACGAATTCTGTGACCGGCTCAAGGCCGCCGGAGACCAGGCCTTCAAGGACACCTCGCCCGCGGATGCCCTGCAGCGTGCCGACGCCTTCCGCTACCTGACGCAGAACCTCGGGCAGGCCTACGACCTCGCGCTGGAGACCAAGGACACCCGGTATCCGATGATCCACCCGTTCTGCGGGCCGACCCGCAAGCTCGGCGGCGACAATGCCGACTTCGTCTATCTGCAGGCGTGGATCGACGGCGCCTCGACGTACCGGATTACCGGTGACCGGGGCACCGCGCGTTTCATCAACTTCACCGTGCAGGGGCCGCGACCCGACAAGGACGTCTACTACGGCGCCGATCACCCGAACCTGCACGAGCCCTTCGGCGACACCCCCGAGGCGAACATCACCGGTGACGACCTCGTCGCCGAGCCCGACGGCAGCTTCGTCCTCTACGTCGGTGGTGCACGGCGAGACACGAATTGGCTTCCGACCACACCCGGTTCGCGCAAGCTGTTCATGCGGCAGGGCTTCGACTCCTGGAGCGAGCGCTCGGCACAGTTCAGCATCGAGCGCATCGACATGGATGAGCCACGTCCCGTGCCGACACCGCAGGATCTCATCGCGTCGATGCAGTGGGCCGGCGACTTCCTCACCGGGGCGATGGCGGACTGGCCGGACCGCGAACTGGAGATCGGCTCGCTGTTCGGCGAGCCCGAGCCCAACGCATTTCCCGGTGCCCGCTTCGAGGGCACGGCGGAGCAGCGCGACGCGCGCCGCGGCCGGCTCATCGTCACCATGCCGTGGCGTCTCGGGCCGGACGAAGCGTTGGTCTTCGAATTCGCCGACGACGGTCAGTTCTGGATGCTGACCAACATGGGCGCGTTCTGGAACAGCATGGACTACCTGTACCGGCCGGTGAGCTACACGCCGAGCAGAGCGGCGACCGACTCCGACGGCCGCGTACGAATGGTCATGGCCCACAACGACCCCGGCGTGCACAACTGGATCGACACGCAGCGCTTCGGCGAGGGCTACCTCACCATGCGGGTGATCGGGAGTCGGCAATTGCCCGAGGTCAGCACGTCGGTCGTGCGCCTGGCCGAGCTGGACGCCGTGTTGCCGACGGGTACCCGGCGCGTCACGCCGCAGCAGCGGGCCGCGCAACTGCATGCACGCTTCGACGCCATCCGCGCCAGGTTCCGGATCTGAGATGGACCCCAAACTCGAGACTCTCGCCGCGGCGGCGTTCGACAACGTCTATCACGTGGGCCACCTCGTACCCGATCTGTTGTCTGCCATGCAGTCACTCGCGGGTGCCCTGCAGATCACCTGGGCGCCACCTTTCGAGATGCGCAGCGGCTTCACCCGTCCGGACGGATCCGCCGACGATCAGACCGTGCGCATCGCCTTCTCCACGTCCGGCCCGCCGTATCTGGAGCTGATCGAGGTTGTCGCGGCCGCAGACTCGATCTTTGCCGAACCGAAACTCGGTGGCATGCACCACGTCGGCTACTACGCGCAGCGCTGGCGCGACGACGTCGCGCGGCTGCAGGACGACGGTTGGGAGTTGGAGCGCACGGGCGCCGGCGTGGCGTTTCTGCGCGACCCGCGCAGCGGGCTCCGGGTGGAGGTGGTGAGCTTCAAGGGCCGCGACTTCCTGACCCGGATACTCGACGGGGCGATGGCGCGGGAATACCCCCTGACCGAGCGCCCGTGACCGCAGTCGCGCACACCTCGTACGGAGCGCTGCGCGGCGATGCCCGCACGGGCATCGCCGTCTTCCGCGGTGTGCCGTACGCGGCCGCGCCAACGGGCCAGCGGCGTTGGTGTCCACCGCAACCCCCGCCGAGTTGGGCAGGCGTGCGGGCGGCCACCACCTTCGGAGCGATTGCCCCGCAGGACATCTCGCCGCAACGGCTGGCCAAGCGCGGCCTCACGATGAGCGAGGACTGTCTCACGCTCAACATCTGGACGCCCGCGGTCGACGACCAGCGCCGGCCCGTGCTGGTGTTCCTGCACGGCGGCGGCCAGACGCAGGGGCACGGATCCGCCGCGCTGCTCGACGGTTCGCGACTGGCCCGGCGCGGCGACATCGTGGTGGTGACGCTGAACTTCCGGCTCGGCGTGCTGGGCACGCTCTACGCGCCTGATCGGCACGGGGCCGGCTCCACCAACCTGGCACTGCGCGACCAGCGGCACGCGCTGCGGTGGGTCCGCGAGGAGATCGCCGCGTTCGGAGGCGACCCGAGCGCCATCACGGTGGCGGGACAGTCCTCCGGTGCGGTCGCGATCTCCGCCCTGCTCGCCGGCGGCTGCGACCTGTTCGACCGCGCGATCCTGCAGAGCGGTGGCCTGGAGCGCGTGCGCTCGACGGCGGCCGCCTCGGCCGTGGCCGGGCAGATCCTCTCGACCGGTGTTCTCACGCGCGACGGAGAACCGGGTGTCGAGGAGATCCTTGCCGCACAAGGCGGTATCGACACCGGGTTCGTGCCCCCGCAGGGCCCGTTCCACCCCTGCATCGACGGAGATGTCATCGACGAACACCCCTTGGTGGTCGCGCAGACACGTGCCCTGCCGACCATCCCCATCCTCGCCGGGACGACGCGCGACGAGTGGCGGATCTTCGATGCCGCGCTGGATGAGCGCGTCTTCACCGAGCAGTACCTGCGGGACCGGGCGCAGGCACTCGCCGGGGCCGGTCACGACGCGGACGCGGTGGTGGCGACCTACCGCGCCGACCATCCCACGATGCGTGAGGCAGCCGCAGCCATGGTCACCGACTACCACTTCACCGCGCCGACCGAGCAGTTCGTCCGCGCACACGCCGGGCGCGGCAACACGGTGTTCCGCTACGAACTGCAGTGGTCTTCCCCGCGTGCCGGATGGGGCGCATGCCACGACTCGTGCCTGGCACTCGTGTTCGGCAACGTGGACGCCGCGCCCGCGCTGGCCGGCGACGACGGGGCCGCCCGCCGGATGTCAGAAACCGTTCAGGACCACTGGCTGGAATTCATCCGCGGCGCACAGCCCTGGCAGCGTTATGACGGCGCAGGCGGATCCACGATGCTGCTGGGCCCCGAGACCGCCATCGCCCACGGCCACCGCGCCGAGCAACTCGCCATCTGGGAGGGACGCTATCCCGCCTACGGATGACCAACGCCGTGACGCGAGCCGAAGACCCCGGTTGCTCACGCGAACCTCACGCCGGTGAGTTCCTGCGACACCGCCCAGGCCCGGGCAGCGGATGCGCTGTCGCGCAACGGCTTCCAGAGCTTCTGCGGCCCGGGCGGGCCGCCCGCGTTACCCGGCCAGGTGGGCCCGTAGAACACGCCGGGGTCGGGCGCCGTCGCGGCCATCAGTGCGGGAAGCTTCGCGCTGTCCACCGTTCCCACGCCGAGGCCGCGCGCCGATAGCCGGCGGATGATCCGTACGCCGGTGGTGTCCTTGTCCCGTCCGACTTCGGGACGTGCTGCGAGCAGGCTGGTCGGGGCGACGCCGGGGTGGGAGATGTTGCTGGTGATGCCCCAGCCCGCGGCGGCGCTGCGGCGGGCGAGCTCCAGCCCGAACAGTCCGAACGCGATCTTGGACTGCCGGTAGGCGCGCATGCCGTCATACCCGCGCTCCCAGTTCAGGTCCTCCCAGTGGATCTCGCCGCTGCGCGCGGCGATGCTCGTCTGCGAGCTCACCCGCGCTCGTCCGGCCGACAGCAATGGCAGCAGGTGCGCGGTGAGTGCGAAGTGCCCGAGGTGATTGGTGCCGAACTGCAGCTCGAAGCCGTCGGCGGTGATCTGACGATCGGGCGGTGTCATCACCCCGGCGTTGTTGATCAGGAGGTGGATCGGGGCGCCACCGGTGCGCAGCTTCGCACCCAGCGCTGCGACCGAGGCCAGCGAGGAGAGATCCAGCGCCTCCAGTGACAGCTTCGCCTGCGGATGCTGGGAGCGGATGGTGGCGACCGCCGCCTCGCCCTTGGCGGTGTTGCGCACCGGCATGATCACCTCTGCGCCGGCCCGCGCCAGGCGGGCGGCGATGCCGAGCCCGATGCCGTCGCTGGCTCCGGTCACCACCGCTCGTTGCCCGGTGAGGTCGGCAATGGCGATGTCGTACTGTCCGCGTGTCATGTGTTCGAGACTGCCCGGCATCGACAGTCGTATCCACGGCCTGACGATCCGTGGCTGCGCGATCCGCGGCGGGCGACAATGGCAGCCATGATCGATCGAGCCGGCCTGGCGGAATTCCTGGTCCGCCGGCGCAGTGCACTGCAGCCCGAGGACGTGGGGCTGCCGCGGGGACGGCGCCGCCGCACGAGTGGGTTGCGCCGCGAAGAGGTTGCCGCGCTGTGCCACATGTCGACCGACTACTACGCAAGATTGGAGCGCGAGCGCGGCCCGCATCCGTCCGAGCAGATGATCGCCTCGATCGCGCAGGGGTTGCATCTGTCCCGCCACGAGCGTGACCACCTGTACCGGCTGGCCGGGCATCGGCCGCCGGTGCGGGGTTCGGGCACCGATCACATCAGCCCCGGGATGCTGCGGATTCTCGACCGGCTCACCGACACCCCGGCCGAGATCGTCACCGAACTGGGGGAGACGCTGCGTCAGACGCCGCTGGGCGTCGCGCTCGCCGGGGATCTGTGCCGGCACACCGGCCCGGCCCGCAGCATCGGCTACCGCTGGTTCACCGATCCCGCGGCCCGCGACATCCATCCACCCGAGGACCACGAATTCTATTCGCGGCTCTACGTTTCGGGGCTTCGCGGTGTGCTGACCCTGCGTGGGCCCGAGTCCAGGGCGGCCCGCTACGTCGAGTTGCTCACCGGGCAGAGCAAGGAGTTCCGGGCGCTGTGGTCCGAACACGAGATCGGGATCAGACCGCGAGAGGTCAAGCGCTACAACCATCCTGAGGTCGGGTCGCTGGAGCTGAACTGCCAGGTTCTGCTAGACCCCGATGAATCGCACACGCTGCTGGTCTTCACCGCGGCGCCCGGCAGTGGAAGCTACGAGAAGCTGCAACTGCTGTCGGTGGTCGGCGCGCCGACGGTGTGAGCGGCGGCCCCGGTGTCATGCTGGTCTCGATGACCGACCGGCCGCTGGACCCCAACACCCGGCTCGCCGCCGAACGCAACCGGCTGGCCCTGGAGCGCACCCTGATGGCGTGGACCCGGACGGCGACCTCGCTGATCGCATTCGGGTTCACCATCTTTCAGATTTTCCGGTATCTGTCCGAAAATGAGCGCCTGGCCGACCCCTACGTCAGCCCGCAACTGGTGGGCACCGTCATGATCGTCATCGGCATCACGGCGTTGATCCTGGCCTGGGCGCAGCACCGGCAGGAGTTGGCCGCGCTGCGCAGGGAGTTCGGTCCGATGCGCTATTCCATCGCCTCGGTCGTCGCCGCGATGCTCGCCGGACTCGGCGTGTTGGCGCTGCTGGCGATCACGTTGCGGATGTGATGGCATGAGCGCTTGGCTGGTGGAGCATGTCCCGGCGGGAATGCTGCTCATCGCCCTGATCGTGCTCTTCGCCGGCGGTGCGCTGCTGGCGCAGCGGTTCGTGCGGCGCCGGTACCCGCACCTGGCCGGCGAGGAGCACAACGACGTCACCCGGTTCGCCTACGGGGTGATCGGATTCGTCTACGCCTTCTTCATCGGTTTCGTCGTCTCGGCGATGTGGGGCCACATCAACACAGCGGACGGCAACGCGCGGGCCGAGGGCGCGGCCGCGGTGCAGTTGGCAACGGATGCCGCAGTTTTCGATGCTGTCGATGCCGAACGCATCCGGCAGCGTCTGCTCACCTATGAACGGGCGGCCATCGCGGAGTGGCCGGGCAACCGTTCGGCCCAGGCCGATGCCGCGCTGACCGACGTGTACCGCGCCTACGGTCAGATCGTGCCGGCCGGTGACCTTCAGAAGTCCATCGTCGCAACGTCGTTCGGCAATCTCGACAAGGTCGGTCAGGCCCGGACGGTGCGGATCATGGCTGCCCACGGCGATGACGGACCGCCGTGGCCGCTGTGGGCCGTCGTCTTCCTGACCAGCGCGTTGGTATTGGGCACCGCGATCATCTACGGGGTGGAAAAGCCGTCGATGCACTACCCGATGGTGGCCATCGTCGGCGTGCTGGTCGCCACCAACCTGTTCCTCGTGCTGCAGCTTTCGCACCCGTTCATCGGCGACGTGGCGACCTCGCCGGATCCGCTGCACGAAGCCGTCGCGGTGCTGGAGCAGCCCAGCGGTTAGAGCCGGTACATCTCCCGCGCCATGGCGGCGTCCTCCATGAAGGCCTCCCGCTGAACCGCGCGGTGGCCGGCGTTCTTGCGTGTCTGCTGCACCGGAGCCAGAAACGTCGCGCGCAACGCCGCTTTCATACGGGCCACCCAGTGCCGAGAATTGATGCGCGGCAATGGTATCGCTGCCGCCGGCGATCCCCTGAGGGGTTGTGCCTGTGTCATGATTCGACGTTACGAATTATGCGCTGACCAGGCATCGTGCCCGAGGGCGATCTTGATCTGCGACCGTAGTAGGAGGCCGGCCCACCCAGGGCATGAGAGCCGGGTCACACTGCGCGGCCGAGTCCGGGCTCAGTGGCCGGTCAGGTGTGCCCGCACATCGTCGTCGAGTTCGACCCCGAAGGACCGCAGCATCCAGCCCAGCGTCTCATAGGCGCCGACGGTGAAGATGACGTCCAGGATCTGCTGCGTGCTCAGGTGCGCGTTCAGCGTGGCCCAGGTGGCGTCGCCGATGACGCCGTCGGCGACCAACTCATCGGCGGTGCGCAGCAGGGCCGCGTCGGCCTCGGACCACAGCGAGTAGTCCGGGCCCCACGCGATCTGGGCCACCTCGTCGCGCGAGATGCCCACATCGCCGGCGATCACCACATGCTGGGCCCATTCGTACTCGGCCTGCCGCAGCACCGCGGTGCGCAGGATCAACATCTCGCGCTGGCGCGGCGTCAGTGAGGTCGCCGACAACAGGTGGCCGTTGAAGGTGAAGAAGGCCTTGGAGAGCTCCGGGTGATACGCCAAGGCGCCCAAGACGTTCAGCCCCTTCGGCCGGCCCTCGGTCGGCAGCGGGGGATGGCGGCGCACCGGCGGGTTCATGGCCGCCAGCGCGTCACGCATCTGGGGTGGCCACTCCTTGGGGTGCAGCGGGTCGACACGAGCCATGCTGGGAGGTTCCTCTCGTCGCTGCGGCCGCTTCCACGGCCCGACCGGTAATGGCGTTCTCCCAAGATTGCACGACGATCCCGAAAATGACGAATGCGACGCTTCCGGGGTCTCGGGAGAACCGAGACCGCGGAGGCGTCGCACCGGAAAATTGGGGCCGTCAGCTGGCGGCGGGCTCCTGCAGATTCCACAGATTGTTGGTCAACAACCTCTGCAACTTGTCGAGAACAGCGGTGACCTCGTCATCGGTGCCGACGAATCCGGCGTAGAAGCCCATCCCGAACATCAGCACCAGCAACATCTCGACGAGCGCGGCAGCGTCGGCGTCGGCGGCCAGCTGGCCGGTTTCGGCGGCGTCGCTGACGGCGGTGTTCAAGAACGCGCGGATGTCCTCGCGGGGCGCGTATTCGTCGTTCTTGAGCTCGGGGTGCCGATAGGCCTCCAGCATCGAGGTGACCAGGAACGCCGCCGCGGAGTCGAACTCGCGGTGCGCGGCCATCATCCCGGTCATGAAGGCCGACAGCTTGCCGGTCAGGGTGGTCTCACCGGCCGCGGCCTCGACACCGGCGTTGAACAGCGCGGTGTTGGTGCTCGCCAGCACCTGCCCGTACAGATCCTTCTTGTTCGTGAAGTAGTGATTGATCGCCGGGCGGGTCAAATTGGCCCGCTCTGCGATCGCCTGAAACGTTGACGCATCGTAGCCAAGTTCACTGAAAACCTGCCGAGCCGCATGAATGATCCGCTCACGGGTTTCAGCACCGTTAGCTGCTCGTGGACGCCCGCGAGTGCGGCGCAGCGCTTGTGTCATACGCGGAGTTTGCCACAGTTATCTGACTCATGCGTAGAAAACGTTTCGAACTGCTGGTTTACCGGCCTCCATAGCAAATGTCCGAACGAGGGTTGTTGCCGACCCCGTCCTTGCCGCCGTAGCCTCGTGAGGTGTCCGGAGTGACCGCAGTCCGTGCCGACGAACTGGCCGCCCTGGAGTTCTTCGCCGGTTGCCCCGCGCAGACCCTCAGGCCGTTGGCCGCGCAGCTACAACCGCTGGTCGCGGCGCCCGGACAGGTGCTGATGCGCCAAGGTGAGACCGCCCTGACCTTTTTGCTCATCGCTTCCGGGCAGGCCGAGGTGACCCACGTCGGCAAGGACGGTGCGGTGACCGTCTCGCACCTCGGTCCCGGCGTCGTCGTGGGTGAGATCGCGCTGCTGCGTGACAAGCCGCGCAACGCCACGGTGGTGGCGACCACCGAGCTGAGCGGCTGGGTCGGCAACCAGGACGCCTTCGCTCAGATGCTGGAACTGCCCGAGGCGATGAACCGGCTGGTGCGCACCGCCCGGCAGCGGCTGGCGGCCCACATCACCCCGATCGAGATCGCCCTGCGCGACCACCTGGTGCTGCATCTGCGCCCGGTGCTGCCCGGTGACAACGTGCGCACCACCAGCGGCCCGATCGAGTTCTCCTCCGAGACGCTCTACCGCCGGTTCCAGAGCACCCGGGTGCCCACCCCGGCGCTGATGGCATACCTGTTCGAGGTCGACTATGTCGACCACTTCGTCTGGGTGATGACGGCCGGACCGGACGGGCCGGTGGTGGCCGACGCCCGCTTCGTACGGGAGGGGCACGGCGTCAGCACCGCCGAGGTGGCGTTCATCGTGGCCGACGTCTACCAGGGTCACGGCATCGGCACGTTCCTGATGGAGGCGCTGGCGGTGGCCGCGCACGTCGGCGGCGTCACCCGGTTCTCGGCGCGGGTGCTGTCGGACAACTACGCCATGCGGGCGATCATGAACCGTGCCGGCGCGCACTGGGTGCGCGATGATCTGAACGTGGTCATCACCGAGGTGGACGTGCCGCCGGCCAAGTCGCTGTCCCTGCGGCCCGAGATGTACGAGGAGATCGCCGAGATGGCGCGCCGCACCATGAGAGCGGTGAGCTGATGGCGCGCCGCCCGCCGCTGAACAAAGACACCCGGCTGTGCATCTCGCTGGCCGCGCGGCCCAGCAACATCGGCACCCGGTTCCACAACTACCTCTACGACGAGCTCGGCCTCGACTTCATCTACAAGGCCTTCACCACCACGGACATCACCGCCGCCATCGGCGGGGTGCGGGCACTCGGTATCCGCGGCTGCTCGGTGTCGATGCCGTTCAAATCCGACGTGATGGCCCTGGTCGACGAGATCGAGCCCTCGGCGCAAGCCATCGAGTCGGTCAACACGATCGTCAACGACGACGGCCATCTGCGGGCCTCGAACACCGATTACCTTGCCGTGCAGGGCCTCATCGCCCAGCACGGGCTCAATCCGGATCAGGAGGTCATCGTCCGGGGCAGCGGCGGGATGGCCAATGCGGTGGCAGCCGCCTTCGTCGGGGCCGGCTTCGCCGAAGGCGTCATCGTGGCGCGCAACGCAGATGCCGGGCGGGCGCTGGCCGACCGGGTGGGCTACCGGTACGCACCCGAGGTCGGGTCGCTGCGGGCGCCGATCGTGGTGAACGTGACCCCGATCGGTATGGCCGGGGCGGCGGAGGAAACCGAGCAGGCCTTCGACGACGACGTGATCGCCGCCGCCGCCGCCGTTTTCGACGTGGTGGCGCTGCCGTCGGAGACCCCGCTCATCACTGCCGCCCGCGCAGCGGGGACAGCGGTGATCACCGGCGCGGAGGTCATCGCGTTACAGGCGGCCGAACAGTTCGAGCGTTACACCGGTGTCCGGCCGACCGATCAGCAGATAGCCGCCGCGTCGGCGATCTCGCGGGCCTAGGGCGTGATGGTCGTTTCGTCGTCGATGGCCGACGTGGCATCCATCAGCGGGCCCATCTGCTCCTCGGTGCCCTCGGCGTTGATCTGCAGCACGAAGACGCCGCCCTCGACCGGGATGACCGTCGTCTTCTGGGCGACGAGCAGATTCTTGCCGTCCTTGACGTAGGTGCCGCCGACCTGGACGGCGTCGAACCCGCCGAGCTTGTCGGGCTGACCCTCGGCGGGGCCGTCGAACTGGGGGAGATTGCGGAGCTCACCCGGGGCGAACTCCAGGACTTTGGCGATGTCCACATCGCCGGTCAGCTTCGACATGATCGCGGTGATGGTCGGCGGCGGTGGCGGCATCGACGGGTCGGTGAACACGATCTGGCTGTAGGCCCACTCCGGGGTGGCCGGTCCGGCGTCCATCCACCCGGCCGGCGCCGGCAGGTTCACCGTGGGTGCGCCTTCGTCGCCGCGCTTCACCTGTGCCTCGGTGATGCCGTTGTCCCGGATGTACTCGGCGATCGTGTAATTCTCACCGGCGGGCTCGGCGGGAGCGCTGGATGCCGCGGCGCTGGTGCTGGTTTCGGCGGCCTCCGACGAGGTGGCGCTGGTGCTCTCCTCGGCGCTGCTGGTGGATTCGGTCTTGGTGTCCGACCCACAGCCGGCCAGTGCCAGGCTGAGCACTGCGGCCGCCGCGGCCACACCGCGGGCGGTCGTCTGCTTGTTCATTGCATCTCCTGTCGTGGGCACCCGAAGGCGATCTCGTGCGGGACGTTACCTGGCGCGGTGATGTCCCGCGGGCGTGCGCGCCGATGTGGTACCACAGCTTCATGCGTGGCTACGCGATCTGTCTGGGCGCCGTGCTCGTCGTCACCGGATGCGACGCATCCCAGCCCGCCACCCCCACCCCGTCGTCGGCCACCCCGCATTCGGCCGCGGTGGATCCGGCCGCGGTCGCGCGGGTGCGTAGCGCGCTGCCGCCCGGCTATGAGGTCGGCAATCTCGCCGATCATGCTGCGCCGGCGTCGTTCTGGGGCCTGAAACCGCAGTGGACCGCCGAGCCCACGCAGTGCGGTGCGCTGGCCGATCCGGGTGCCGGCGCGCCGGTGCGGGGCTGGTCGGCGTCGGGGCCCGGCGGGATCGTCTACGCCCTCGTCGCGGGTCCGGGAGCGGGCGCCGGCGTGCCGCACGGGTGCGTGGCCTGGACGTTGGCCGGCGGGCGCACGACCGCTGCGGTGAATGCGGTCGAGGCGCCGGCCATCGCCGACACGCCGACGGCCGCCATGAGCACGGTGGCCACCACCGTCGTCGAAGGCGGCACCGAGACGCGGTCGCACGCCGATACCGTCAACGCCTATCTGGACTCGGGATACGTCGCCTCGGTGACGGTGGTGACCGACCCGGGCTCGGCTCTGCCGGTCCTCGGGCCCGACGTCGCCGCGCGCCTGCTGGCGCAGACGGTCACCGCCGTCCGCGGCTGAGGCCGGTAGATTGGCGGCGATGTTCTCGCCACGGGTGCTCGCCCTCACCGCCTGCGCGGCCGCGCTCACCGCCTGCACGGCAGGCGAACCCGAACAGGGTGCCGGTATCGAGGGAGTCTTCGACGTGAAGCCGACCTTCGATGCGCAGTACCAGGTGACCACGACGGGTCCCACCGGTATCGACCCCAAGCTCCTCGCGCCGGCGGCGGTGCCGGCCGGTGTCCGGGTCGAGCCGGAGGCATGCACGAAATTCGCCGCCGGCGTTGGCATTCCGGAGGGCGCCCAGGGCAACATGGCCGCCACCACGGCCGAGGGCAAGGGCAACCGGTTCATCGCGATCGCCGTCGAGACCTCAGAGCCGGTCCCGTTCAACGAGCCCGGCCCGGATTGCCAGAAGGTCGGCTACGGCGGGCCGGGGGTGCGCGGCCTGGTCGAGGTCGTCGAATCCCCACAGATCGAGGGTGTGCGCGTGGTGGGTACCCATCGCGTGGTGCAGACCGTGGTGGACGGGAAGCCGCACAGCGGCGAGTTGTTCAACTACGTCGCGAGTTTCGATTCCTACCTGGTGATCGTCACCGCCAATCCGCTGGTCGTGCCGAACACCCCGGTCGCCGCGGTGGACACCCAGAAGGCCAGGGACCTGCTCACCGCCGCGGTGGCCGCGGTACGCGGCTAACGCACGTCGCGGGCCCGGAACTGGATGCTGATCCGCGGCCCGGTCGGTCGGGCCGTCTTCGGGACCGCGTGCTCCCATGTGCGCTGGCAGGATCCGCCCATCACCAGCAGATCCCCGTGGCCCTGCGGTAGCCGCAGCGAGCGTCCCCCGGCGCGCGGCCGCATCGCGAAAGTCCTTCGCGCGCCCAGGCTCACGATCCCCACCATGGTGTCCTCGGTGCTGCTGCGCCCAACGGTGTCACCGTGCCAGGCCACGCTGTCGGTGCCGTCGCGGTAGAGGCACAGTCCGGCGCTGGTGAACGGTTCGCCCAGTTCGCCGGCGTAGATATCGTTGAGCCGTCTGCGCATCCGGGCGATCGCCGGGTGCGGCGCGGGGCCGTCGGTCAGGTCGTGGAAGCTGACCAGGCGGGGCACGTCGAGCACCCGTTCGTACATCTGCCGGCGCTCGGCACGCCACGGAATGGCTTCCAGCAACTCGTCGAACAGGGTGCCGTCACCGTCCAGCCAGCCATTCAGCCAGCCGGCGCGTACGTCGATCCAGGCGCCGGCGCCCAGGTTGCGACGATCATCGTGGTCGAAGAGCGACCCTTGGACGGCCAGAGACACGACTCGAGCGTATCGCACAGACGTTCGATATCACAGGTTGACCGCGCCCGGTCCGTGGTCGGCCAGCACGTCTTCGGGGTTGACCAGCTGACACGCCTTGAGGCTCATGCAACCGCAGCCGATGCACCCGGTCAGGTTGTCGCGCAGCCGCTCCAGATGCACGATCCGGTCCTCGAGATCCTGGCGCCAGCCCGCCGAGAGCCGGGCCCAGTCCTTGCTCGTGGGGATCCGGTCGTTGGGCAGGGTGGCCAGCGCGTCGCGGATACGGGCCAGCGGGATGCCCAGGCGCTGCGACATCCGGATGAACGCGACCCGGCGCAGCGTCTCGCGGGGGTAGCGGCGCTGGTTGCCCGAGGTGCGCCGGCAGCTGATCAGGCCCTCGCGCTCGTAGAAGTGCAGCGCGGACACCGCCACTCCGCTGCGGAGTGACATCTCACCGGGCGTCAGCTCGTGGGTTTCCACCACCTGAACCTTAGTTGAGCTCGGCGCGCGGTGCCGTTTTCTGCAGCAGGGTCGTTCCAGGGAGTTGTTCACCGCCTTCGTGTAGAAATCGGCGGTACCGGGTGGCCACGTCGGATGAACGCCTCGCGCGCCCGGTGCAGGACGAAAGCCCTGGAATGCTCGGCCACCACATGAATGTCGATCCAGCCCTGCCGGTCGATCATCTCCGCACGGCCGATGTCGCGCACGAATCGACGCCTGTCGGTCTGATGAATCGCGCCGTCGTAGTCGAAGCCGACCTTCGGGCCGTCATAACCCATATCCAGGTATGCGACGTTGGCGCCATCGGTGACGGGAATCTGGGTGCGCGGCCGAGGAAAGCCGCCATCGACCAGCACCCATCGCAACCACGATTCCTTCGGCGACTGCGAGCCGGGGTCCATCAGACCCAGGGCACTCCGCGCCTGCCTGATCCCGCGCAGGCCTGGGTATCTCGCGGCCAGCGTCAATACGTCTGCCGCGCTGACACCCGTCACGGAAGCCAAGTCGTCCAGATGGGCGAGGGCCTCGACCGGCGACAGAAAGCGGGCCAGATCGAGCGCGGTGCGGACGGGTGTGGTGACGGTGAGGTCGCCGATACGGCAGATTTCGTCGTCCGCCAGCTTCTCCTCCCGCACCACCACGCCGGCACGCTTGCGCCCGTGCCGGGTTATCAACTCGATCGGCACGCCGTCGTCCACCCACCGTGCGCCGTGCATGAACGCTGCCGCGCGCCCGGCGATGACGGCTCGACGGTCGGACCACAACCACGCGGCCACGATCTTCGACGACAAGGTGTGCGGCCCGTCTCGCAGAACGTAGACGCGCGGGTGTGCTGCGGCGTAGCGCCAGCGCAGTTGCCCGCGAGTCAGTAATCCCGCTTGCAGCGCCTCGGGTCCCAGGAATGGCGTGGTCATGGCCGAAGACTCGCGCGCGCTTCCGACACCAATGCGGGATCGACGCCCGAATCCAGACCTGGTTGTGGATAACTTCGTCCCAGCCGTCGCCGTTTTCTTCGCCATGGTCGTCGATCGCTCGGAAGAGCAGCCGAGGTGTAGAAAACGGCGCGGAGAACCGGCACCTAACGCCAGGACGGCAACCAGATCTGCATGTGCCAGGTGGCCTGCGATATCGGCAGCCCGGTCAGAATCGGGTAGAGCCAGGCGAAGTTGGTGATCACCAGCGCCACATACACACTCACCGCGATCAGGCCCAGCGTTCTGCGCTCGGCGTTCTGCCGGGGCTGATACAGGATGTCGCCGAGTATCAGCGCTATCAGCATCACCAGGAACGGCGCCATCGTCGTCGCGTAGAAGAAGTACATCTGCCGGTCGATGTCGAGGAACCACGGCAGGTACCCGGCCGCATATCCCACCAGCACTGCGGCATAACGCCAGTCGCGGCGCACGAACGTCCGCCACACCGCGAACAGCAGCACCGGCACCGCGATGAACCACATGGTCGGGGTGCCGACCAGCATCACCGCCTTCACGCACGACTCCGCGCCGCAGCCCGGCACGTTCTGCTGATCGATGGCGTAGAGCACCGGCCGCAACGACATCGGCCACGTCCACGGCTTGGACTCCCACGGATGATGATTGCCCGCCGCATTGGTCAGCCCGGAATGGAACTTGTACACCGAGGCCGTGTAGTACCAGAGCGAGCGGATCGCATCGGGCAGCAGTCCGCCCTCGCCGATGGTGCGGCCCACCTCATGCCGGTACACCCCGGTCTCGGAGGCGAACCAGCGCGCGTAGGACGCCAGGTACACGAACAGCGGGATCACGACCAGCGCGTACACCGCGGGCACGGTGTCACGGCGCAGCGCGCCCAGCCACGGCCGCGGTGCCCGGTACTGGCGGCGCGCCGCGATATCGAAGGCCAGCGTCATCACCCCGAAGAACGCGATGAAGTACAGCCCCGACCATTTGGTGGCACACGCCAGGCCCAGCAGCACGCCGGCGCCGAACCGCCACCAGCGCACCCCGAGCCGCGGGCCCCACGGGGTTTCGCCGATCCGGCCCTCGAGCAAGGCCACGTGCATCCGCTCGCGCACCTGGTCGCGATCCACGATCAGCGCACCGAAGGCCGCCACCACGAACACCACCAGATACACGTCCAGCAGCGCGGTGCGCGCCGAGACGAAGCTGACGCCATCGGCGATGATGAGCAGCCCGGCGAGCGCCCCGACCAGTGTGGAGCGGCTGATCCGCCGGACGATCCGCGCCACCAGGATCACGATGATGACGCCGCACACCGCACCGGAGAACCGCCAGCCCAGCCCGGTGTAACCGAAGATCCACTCGCCGATGGCCATCAGCGCCTTCGACAGCGGCGGGTGCACCACCAGCCCGTAGCCGGGGTTGTCCTCCAGGCCGCCGTTGCCCAGCATCTGCCAGGCCTGCGGCGCGTAATGCTTCTCGTCGAAGATCGGGGTGCCCGCGTCGGTCGGCGACCCGAGGTTCAGGAACCGGGTCAGCGCGGCCAGCGCCCCGATGATGGCCGTCATGACCCAGCCCTGCAGCCGGTCGACGGGCCCGAAGTCCGGCACCGGCACAAGCGGGCCCGGGCTGATCACGGGTGCGGCGCGCTCCGGAAGCACGGTGTCGGGAGCGGTCATCACCGACGATCGTAGGCTGCACAGGTGGAAGACGGCCGACTGCTCCTGGGTGCCACCCCGTTGGGCCAGCCCGGGGACGCCTCGGCGCGTCTGGTTCAGGCGCTGACGTCCGCCGACGTGATCGCCGCCGAGGACACCCGGCGGGCGCGCACGCTGGCCGCCGCGCTGGGGGTCACCCCGGCCGGCCGGGTGCTCAGCCTCTACGACCAGAACGAGGCCACCCGGGTGCCGATGTTGCTCGAGGAGATCGCCGCGGGCGCCACCGTGCTGCTGATCAGTGACGCGGGCATGCCGCTGATCAACGATCCGGGCTACCGGCTGGTCACCGCGTGCGTGGCGGCGGGCCTGACGGTGAGTTGCCTGCCCGGTCCGTCGGCGGTGACGACGGCGCTGGCGGTGTCCGGTCTGGCCGCCGACCGGTTCTGCTTCGAGGGCTTCGCGCCGCGCAAGCAGGCGGCGCGGCGCACCTGGCTGGGTGAACTCGCCGGCGAGCGGCGCACCTGCGTGTTCTTCGAGTCACCGCGCCGGTTGGCCGACACGCTGCGCGACGCCGTCGACGTGCTCGGCCCGGGCCGCCAGGCCGTGGTGTGCCGGGAGCTGACCAAGACACACGAGGAGATCAACCGCGGCACCCTTGGCGACCTCGCGGACTGGGCCGCACACGGGGTCCTCGGAGAGATCACCGTGGTGCTGGCCGGCGCCGTTCCGCAGACAGACCTGCAGACGCTGGTGAGTGAGGTGCAGGAGCTCATCGAGGACGGAGTCCGGGTGAAGGACGCGTGCGCGCAGGTGGTTGCGGCGAATCCGGGCGCGACATCGAAGCGGGAGCTCTACGATTTGATCTTGAAGTCACGCGAGTAGGGGAGACGGGGATGTTCGGTTGGCTACGCAGGCGCAGTGAAGCCGCCGCCGAGCAGGTGAGGGCCGAACTCGCGGGGGAGGGCGTGCTTCTCGGCCCGGAGAAGGGTTCCTATCGCGGCGCGACGGCGCCCGGGTACCCGACCGTCAAGAACACCGGGGTGATCGCGCTGACCCGGCGGCGGCTGGTGTTCCGCACGCTGACCGGCAAGTCGATCGAGGTGCCCGTCGATGCCATCACCGGCGTGCGCGAGGCCACGGTCTTCAAGGGGTCGGTGGTCGGCGGGCAACAGCACCTGGTGGTCACGACCGCCGCGGGGGAGATCGGCTTCTACGTCTTCTCCGGTATCGGCGAATGGGTCACCGCGTTGAATTCACTGACGCCCAGCTGACCCAGACCCACAGTCGGCGCCGCCTTGTGCAGGCATTCCTCCCATTCGGCGGCCGGGTCGGAATCCGCGGTGATCCCACCGCCCACACCGAGCACCGCGGCGCCGTGCCCGTCGAACTCCACCGTGCGGATCGCCACGTTCAGTTCGGTGCCTGCGCTGGGCGAAGCCAAACCAACTGTGCCGCAGTAAATTCCGCGTCGTTCGTTTTCCCATTCCAGCAGCAGTTCGCGGGCCCGGCCCTTCGGGGTTCCGGTCACCGACGCGGGTGGGAAGGTGGCCTCCAGCACTTCGGACATCGGCACCTCGGCCGGGATCCGGGCAGCGACCGTCGACACCAGATGCCACACCCCCGGCGCCGGGCGCACCCGTAGCAGTTCGGGAACGGTCACCGATCCGGTGACGGCGAGCCGGCTCAGGTCGTTGCGCACCAGGTCGACGATCATGATGTTCTCGGCGACGTCCTTGACCGACGCGCGCAGCAGTGCAGGTGACTTGTGCAGGGGCAGCGTGCCTTTGATGGGACTGGAGATGACCGACTCGCCGTGCCGCCGCAGAAACAGCTCCGGGGACAACGACGCCACCGCTCCCCAGCTGCCTGCGATGTAAGCGGCCCGCGCCGGGGAGGTGCGGTTGACGGCGTCGACGAAGAAATCCAGTGGGTCACCGGTGATCCGGCCGTGGAACTGGGTGCAGACGCAGGCCTGGTACACCTCTCCGGCGGAGATCGCCTCCAGGCAGGCCGCCACACCGGTCAGGTGCGTATCGCGGTCGGGTGCGGTCCAGTGCATCGAGTACGGCCGCGGCGCTGTCGCGGTGACCCCGGTCAACCATTCGGGAAGTGCTGCACCGGTGAGGCTTTCGTGCCACCAGCAGCCATCGCTATCTTGGCGCAGCACCGAATCGGACCAGCCGCCCGCAGCTTCCGGGATGCGCGGCGCGCCGTGCCCGTCGGGGAAGGACAGATAGCCGAACCAGCCGCCCCCCACCGCTGCTGCCGCCCCGGGAACAACGGCGAACACCTCGGTGGCCGGTGCCGCGTCCAGTGAGGGTGCAATGACGGCCCTGGACCCGAACCAGTCCCCGATCAGCGCGGCCGGCGGTGCCAGACCCAGGCGGGCCCCGGCGTCGGCGACCCAGCGCAGCACGCCGGGCGCGTTGCCCAGGAGGCCGAGCCGGTCGATTCGCACCGGCCCAGCCTGTCAGAAGCTAACGGCTGATGGCGCGGGGGATGGTGGCGGTGGTCAGCTTCTCCGGGTTGCGCATCGCATAGAAGTGCGAGATCCGGCCCTCGGTGATCTCCACGGTGATGACACCCTCGAAGCTCTCGCCCAGGTAGAGCTTGAGGGCCGGCGCGTTGTTGTAGGTGGCCAACTCGACGCGGCCCTCGTCGCCACCGATCCGGAGCAGACCGATGATGAGCCGGGCCACCCGGTCGGCGCCGTGCACCGGGCGGCGGGCGGCACTGACCTTGCCCGCGCTGTCGGCCGTCCACACCACGTCCGGCGCGAGCATTTCGATCAGACTGCTGACATCACCGGACGCGGCGGCCGCGAAGAACTGCAGGGTGATCTGCTCGCTGGTCGCCGCGTCGACGGGCTCGAACCGTTTGCGCCGGGCCTGTACATGCTCGCGGGCGCGGTGCGCCATCTGGCGTACCGCCGCCGCGGATTTGCCGACCGCCGCGGCGATCTCGTCGTGACCGAAGCCGAACACCTCGCGCAGCACGAACACCGCGCGTTCGTCGGGGGTCAGCGATTCCAGCACCACCATCATCGCCATGGACACCGATTCGGCCAGCACCACATCCGAACCGGCATCCTGGGTGTCGACCAGCAGCGGTTCGGGCAGCCAGGGACCCACGTACTCCTCGCGGCGGCGGGCCTGGGCCCGCAGCGCGTTGAGGGACTGCCGGGTCACCAGCTGGGCCAGATACGACTTGGTGTCGCGCACCGTGTCCAGGTCCACCTCCGCCCAGCGCAGGTAACTCTCCTGCAGGACATCATCGGATTCCGTTGCCGAACCCAGGATCTCGTAGGCGATGGTGAACAGTAGCGGCCGCAGCGCGGTGAACCGTTCGGCGTGCTCGCTCATCGGACTTCTTGTGCACCCGGGGAAGCGGCCTTCGCGTCGGCCACCCGCTGCGCCCGCTTACCGCCCTTGAGCCAGAAGTACGAGCCCGGCTTGCGGGCCTCCTTGGCCAGGAACGACACCGTGCCCTTGCAGACGGCCTCCTTGACCGTCGCCGCGACCCGCCCGCCGATGTAGAGCGGCATCACCCGGTCGTCGAGGTGGGCCACCTGGATGGTGGCGGCGCGGCGCCCCAGGCTGATGCACTGGCCGGTGAAGGCCTGGTTGATCACCGCGGGCTCGGTGCCCTCGATGCGGCTCAGCACGGTGTTCGCGGCCTGGGCGCCCAGCGGGATCGCCGCCTGGCAGCTCATCCGCAGCGGCAGACCCGACGGGGCGGACGCGTCGCCGGCGGCCACGATGTAGGGGTTGTCGACACTGGTCAGGGTCTCGTCGGTGAGCAGCCGGCCGAGGGCGTCGGTGGCCAGACCGCTGCGGGCCGCCAGGTCGGGCACCCCGAACCCCGCCGTCCAGATCGTCACGGCACTGCGCAGCTCGCGTCCGTCGGCCAGCAGCACGGAGTCCGCGCGCACCTCGGTCACCTTGGCCTCGGGTCCTTCGACGACGGTGACGTCGAGCCTGCGCATCACCTTGGCCACCGACCTGCGCCCCTTGGCGTGCAGGTACGGGCCGAGCACCCCACCGCACACCAGCGTCACGGCATGGCCTTCCTCGGCAAGCTCGGCGGCCATCTCGATGCCGGTCGGCCCCGCGCCGACCACGGTCACCGGCTCGCCGGCGCGGATCCCCGCAATCGCGTCGCGCAGCGGAGCGCCGTGCTCCAAGTCTGATATCGGATAGGCGAATTCGGCGGCACCGGGCACGGTCAGCGCGGCGCCGGTGCTGCCGACGGCGTAGATGAGGTAGTCGTAGCCGACGGTGCCGCCGGAGCCCAGCGTGACGGTGCGCGCGGCGGCGTCGATCCGCTCGGCAGTATCGACGAGCAATCGCACATCGGCGCCCAGGATCTCGGCGTAGTCCACCACCGCGTCATCGGAGCCGGTGACCAACTGGTGCAGCCGGATCCGTTCCACGAACTGCGGTCGCGGATTGATCAGGGTGACGGCAACGTCGGGGTTGCACCGCAGGTGATTGGCCGCGATGACGCCTGCATATCCGCCGCCGATGACGACGACGCGACTGTTGTGAGCACTCATGGTGTTCTCCTATCTCGAGCGGGTTATGCCCTCAAGACACCGGCCACGCGGATATTGTGACTGGACGTGACCTAGATCACGTCGGCGGCACACAACAATATCGAGCTAGCTGATTCTGGCCGGGGGATGCCAGCGGAGATCGGATTGGGCAGCCGAAGCAGGGCGCTGCCGAGGGGGGTCCATGTCGGGCGGTGGTGCTGGCGCCAGGATCGTGGCCATCGGCGCCTCGGCCGGAGGGCTGGAGGCCATCGGGCGGCTGCTCGCGGTCGTCGAACCCGGTCTGGGCTGTGCCTATGTGGTGCTACAGCACATCTCGCCGGCCCGCCCATCGGCCATGGCTGCCCTGCTTGCGGGGAAGACCTCGCTGGATGTGGTGACGCTCGCCGACGATGCCGAGGCTGTCGCAGACACCGTCTATGTGGTTCCGGCTGGATACCACGCGGACATCGTCGAAGGCCGGATGCGGCTGACCCCCGTCCCCGCCGAGACGACCCCGAAACCGTCAATCGATCGGTTCTTCGTGACGTTGGCGGCCGAGCAACGGGAGCGGGCAGTGGCGATCGTGCTGTCCGGTACGGGTTCGGATGGATCGGCTGGGCTGCGTGCCATCGTGGAAGCAGGTGGCCGGGCGGTTGTCCAGCAGCCGGCTTCGGCCTCCTTCGATGGGATGCCGGCGTCGGCGCTGGAGTCGGTGGCGATCGCATTCGTCGGAACTCCCGAGGAGATCGCCACTCAGCTTCCCGTCCTGCTCGATACCGATGCCCCCGCGGACGGCGCTGACGACCAACTCGCCGAACTGCTCGGACTGCTCAGTGCCCGTGCCGAGATCGACCTCTCCGGGTACAAACGCGGCACCGTGCGGCGCCGGATCGAGCGCAGGCTGGGTGCCGTCGGGGTGACGTCGCTCGCCGACTACCTCGCGCTGGTGCGGGACGATCCTGGCGAACTGGATGCGCTGGCCGATGACATGCTCGTCTCGGTCACCGCGTTCTTCCGCGATCCTTCTGCGTTCGAGGCCATGGCGGGTGCCATCGCCCGCACTCTCGAGGAGAAGGAACCGGCAGAGGGGTTGCGTCTGTGGGTCGCCGGGTGCGCGACCGGCGAGGAGGCGTACACGCTGGCGATGATCGTCGCCGATATCACCACCGGTTCGGCGTCGCGCGACGTCCAGATCTTCGCGACCGATATCGACGAACGCGCGCTGGCGGTCGCGCGGCGCGGGGTATACCCGGCGTCGGCGCTCGGTGATCTGCCGGCCGACGTCGTGGCGAAGTGCTTTCATGTCGTGGAGGGCGGTTACCAAGTCGACACGCGACTCCGGGACATGATCCTGTTCGCGCGGCACAACCTGGTCTGCGACCCTCCGTTCCTCCGCCTCGATGCGATCACCTGCCGCAACGTGCTGATCTACTTCGATGCGGAGCTGCAGACGAAGGTGCTCGGTGCGTTCCATTTCGCACTCGGTGCCAACGGCGTCCTGTTGTTGGGCAAGTCGGAGACCGTCTCGGCGGCGGAGTCACTGTTTGTCCCGGTCGACCGGGCGGCGCGGGTGTACCGGAGAGCCACCGGGGACAGCCGGCTGCCGGCACCACGCGGTGGCTACCCGGCGCGCCGGGTGGTGCGGCGCGTGGATGTGCCGGTCGACCAGTTGTTGGCCGCAACGGCGAGGACTCTCCACGCGACGGTGATCCTGTGCGATCGCGAGGGCACCATCCAATACACCGTCGGGCAGGTGGCGTCGTTTCTCGCCTTCCCCACGGGTGCTGCGCGGTTGGCGATCGTCGACGCGATTGCCATGGAACTGCGTGGCGAACTGCTCACGATGCTGCACCGCTTCCGGGCGACGGCGAAACCGCAGCACAGCCGACACTGCAGCGTCGGCGATCAGCTGGTCCGAATCCTGCTGGAACCCTTGTCGGACCACAGGGAACCGTCCATTGCCATCGTGATCGTTCCGGCGACGCCGGCTGCCCGGGAGCAAGGCCGGGCGCCCGCTGCCGGGCAGGGTCTCAGCGAGGAGGCACTCGTCGATGAATTGACCTCTACGCGAGAACATCTGCACGTTCTGCTGGAACAGATGACCGCCGGCAATCAGGAAATGCAGGCGCTCAGCGAGGAATTGCAGGCGGCCAACGAGGAACTGCAGGCAGCCAACGAAGAACTGCAGGCCTCAAATGAAACGTTGCAGGCTGCCAACGAGGAACTTGTCGGCCTCAATGAGGAATACAACAACAAGGCCGCCGAACTCGCACGGATCAGCGGCGAGTACGCGCACCTGTATGACACGCTTCCCTTCGCGGTGCTGGTATTCGATGGCGATGGGCTTCTCCTGCGGTTCAACAAGGCCGCAGCGAACTCGCTGTCGCTGACGGATCGGTCGGTGGGTCACCCGATCGGTGAGCTCCAGCTGCCCGATGCCTTCACCGGGCTGCAGCGGCTACTGGACCAGACAATGAAAACCGGTGCCGGAGAAGACTTCACCGCCACCTGGGACAACAGGATATTTCGTGTCCAGGTGACCCCGGCGACAGATGACCGTCGGCGGGTGGTCACCTTTGCCGCTTCGATTGTCGACATGACAGACATCACCGAGGCGCAACAGCGCCTGCTCGACTCAGAGGCGCGTCTCCAGGCACTGCTGGAGGTCACCGCTGCGGTGTACGCGATCAAGAATGTCCACGGCACATATCAGTACGTCAACCAACAGTTTCTCGACATGTTCGGGCTGGACCGATCCCCAATCGAACTCACCGATTTCGACATCATGGGGCCACCGCTGGCAGGTGAGCTGTGGAGCGCCGACCGCGAGGCACTGCGGACCGGCGCACCGCAGGACCGGGAGTATGCCGTGAATGTCGCTGGGGCGATGCGGTTCCTGGCCAGTACGCATCGAGTTCTTCTCGGCAGCAATGGAACACCGACGGGCTATCTGTTCGAAGCCCGAGATATCACCGCGCAGAAAGAAGCCCAGGATATTCTGCGGGTGTCGGCAAGTGTCTTCGAGCAGGCCGGCGAGGCAATCGTCATCACCGATCCGGAGGGCCGCATTCAAACATGCAACCTCGCCTTCGAGGTGATCACCGGCTACACCACCGCCGAAGTGACGGGGATGGCGCTGGAGTTGTTCTTCGGGGCCCCGGGTGACGGTCGCGAGTCGGCGATGTGGTCGGAACTGCGCCGGCACGGCCGGTGGCGCGGTGAGATCGTCCACCGCCGAAAGAACCAGGAGTCCTACCCCGCGTGGGTCACCGTCAGTCGGTCAAACGAAAGACCCGGTCGGGTCGAACATTTCGTCGCCGTGTTCTCCGACATCTCCCAGATCAAGAATGTGCAGCGACGCACCGAGTTCCTCTCCACCCACGACGAGTTGACTCGGCTTCCCAACCGCGCGCTCTTCACCGAACTCCTCGATGAAGGGATCGAACGCTCTCCGCACGAATCGGGCGTCTTGGCAATGTTCTTCATAGATATAGACCATTTCAAGTATGTCAACGACATGCTCGGTCACAGCGTGGGTGACGAACTGCTGAAAATGGCCGCGAAGCGCATCCGCTCCGTTCTGCGCGACGACGACACGGTCGCGCGATTCGGCGGCGATGAGTTCGTGGCGCTGATACGCAGGCAGAATCGGCATGACATCGAGACACTGGCCGGAAATGTCGTGGACACGCTGTCGCGGACGTACTCGTTTGACGAACTTGACGTATTCAGCTCGGCCAGTGTCGGTTTGGCGTTCCACCCCGATGATGGAGCTGACGGTGAGACGCTACTGAACGCGGCCGATGCGGCCATGTATCACGCGAAATCGCAGGGGCGGGACCGGGTCGGGTTGTTCGACCCGTCGATCGGCGAACGGCTACGCCGGGATGCCCGCATAGAACGCGGTCTGCGGCGATCCCTGCGCGAGGATGTCTTTCGGCTGATTTATCAGCCGATCCACCGGATCGCCGGAGCCCGTGAGATCGTCGGGCTGGAAGCCTTGCTGCGCTGGGAGGACAGCGAGCTGGGGCCGGTCAGCCCGGCCGAGTTCGTTCCCATCGCCGAGCGGTGCGGTCTGATTGTGGCGCTGGATCGGGTGGGGCGTGATCTGCTGCTCGCGCAGTTGACGCGGTGGCGCGGCGACGGCTACGCGGTGCCACCCGTGTCGCTGAACGTATCCCCGTGGAGTCTGCGGGAGGCCGAGTTCGCACCGGAACTGCTCACTGCCATGTCCGAGGCCGGTATCGAGGGCAGCCGAGTCCGGTTGGAGATCACCGAGAGCGCACTGCTGCAGGACGAGGGTGCGGTGTCTGGCAATCTGATGGCATTGGGCGCGGCCGGCGTGGTGCTGTCCATCGATGATTTCGGTACCGGATATTCATCGTTGAGCTATTTGCGCCGACTCCCGTTGTCGGAGCTGAAGATCGATCGGTCGCTCACCGCCGGAGTCGGCCGCGTGGCGGAGGACGGGGCCGTCGCACTCGCGATCCTGGGGCTGGCCGACAACCTCGGTCTGTCGACAGTGGCCGAAGGGATCGAGAACGAGCAGCAACGTTCATGGCTGGAGGAGCATGGCTGTGAGTACGGCCAGGGTTTCGGCCTTTCGCGCCCGAGCGAACCTGCGATGATCGCAGACCTGTTGGTGAGGCGGTCGGAACAGGCATGAGTCGTGGTTTCATCGATGGCTGCGAGCAGGAGCGGCTGCACCTCTCAGGAGCGATTCAGCCCTTTGGCGTGCTGCTGAAGGTCGACCGGGCCGGGTACATCACCCATGCGTCGGCGAACGTGCACACAGTCATCGGTCTCGGCGCCGATGAAGCGATAGGCACGCACGCGGATTCACTCGATCTGCCGCATGGGACGCCGGTCCAGCCCACCGACCGCCGGGCCCGGCGGCAGGCGGTGACGCATCGCGGCATCACGCTGAGCGTGCTCACGATCGTCGCTGCCGATGGAGGGATGCTCCTGGAAATGATCCCGCAGGCCGGATCATCGGTGCCGGCGCACGCTGGATCTGCGGTGCGCAGTGCGCATCCGCCGAGTAGCGAGGCTGACATCAAGGCCGACAAGCAGCGGCTTGTGGACGAGATCGCTGAGCGCACCGGATATGCGCGCACCATGTACTACCAGTTTCATGATGACGGGCATGGCGAGGTGATCGCCGAAGCGCGCAACGGAACTGCTTTCGGTAGCTACCAGGGGCTGCACTTTCCAGCCAGCGACATCCCGAAGATCGCGCGAGCGTTGTACCTACAGAACCCCTGGCGGATGATCCCCGATGCGACTGCGGCTCCCGTTGCACTGCTGACGCGATCGACTGACCCGGTCGATTTGACCCGGTCCGATCTACGCAGCGTGTCCGAGGTTCATCTGGCATACCTGGCCAACATGGGTGTGGGCGCTGCGTTGTCCTTCCCGGTAGCGGCCGGGGACACGCTGGCTGCGTTGATCTCCTGCCATCATGCCGGTCCACGGGACCCTGATATCAGAGTCCTCGACGACATCGCCGCGCTGGTGGACGCACATGCGCTGGCGGTCTCGTCCTTCAGAGCCGGTCGGCGGATGCGTCTGATAGACGGGATGGGACGCCGCTTCCGCGATATCGAGGCGCTCGTCGCGACCACCGAACGGGTCGAGGATATCTGGCCGGTGCTGGGGCCGCGGCTGATGGCCGACTTCGGCGCCGATGGCGCTGTCATGTGTGTCGGCGACACGATCCACGCGGTCGGTCACTGCCTCGACGATGACACCCTGGGCCGGGTCGAACAGGTGTCTTTCGACCGTGGCGCCGTCGTGTGGCAGAGCGACAGCCTGATCCGCGATGTGGCGGACCTGATGTTGACACCCGTTGCGGGCGCCGCCGGCGTGGTCATCGAAACCTCTGCGCGACAACGGGTCAGACTGTGGGTCAGTCGCGCCGAGCACATCGACGAGGTGACCTGGGGAGGTAACCCCGACAAACCCCTGGAATCCGATCCTGTCGACAAGCCGATATCCCCGCGTCGATCCTTCGAGGCGTGGGTCGAGCGCAGAATCGGCTACAGCCGGCCGTGGACGAGCGAGACCGAACTGCTGCTGCGGCACCTTCGCGTGGCGTTGCGGCCCTTGGCGCAGAAAGCCTGGCGCTAGCCGAGTTGCGTTCGCGGCCTGCGCTTCTCGTGCAGGCCGACCGTCTCACTCGACCTGGTAGCGGGGGAACACTCCTTCGGGCGCGGGAAGCGTGGTGCCGGCGGCCAGCCGGGTACCGATCGCGGTGAAGTCCCGCTGCTGCGCGGGCTGGCCCAGCAGATCGAGCAGCTTGCCCGACGACTCGGGCATCACCGGCTGGCTCAACAGTGCGGCGATGCGCACGGTCTCCAGCGTCGTGTAGAGCACGGTGTTGAAGCGCCCGGCGTCGGTCTTGCGCAGCACCCACGGCTCCTGGGCGGAGAAGTACCGGTTGGCCGCGCCGAGCACCGACCAGATCGCTTCCAGTCCGAGGTGCATGGCGGTGGCCTCGAAATGGCCTCGGACACGGTCCAGCAACGCGTCCGCCGCTGCAAGCATGGCCGAATCCTCGGCGGTGAACTCACCCGGCGTGGGCACGATGCCGTCGAGGTTCTTGGCGACCATCGACAGGGAGCGTTGCGCCAGGTTGCCGAACTCATTGGCCAGGTCGGCGTTGATCCGGCCGATGATGGCGTCCTCGTTGTAACTGCCGTCCTGGCCGAACGGCACCTCGCGCAGAAAGAAGTACCGCACCTGGTCCAGGCCGAACGTGTCGACCAGGTTCACCGGATCGACGACATTGCCCACCGACTTGCTCATCTTCTCGCCGCGGTTGAGCAGAAAGCCGTGCACGAAAACCTTTTTCGGTAGTTCGATGCCCGCCGACATCAGGAATGCCGGCCAGTACACGGTGTGGAACCGGATGATGTCCTTGCCGACCATGTGCAGATCAGCCGGCCAGTACCGCTGGAACAACTCCGAATCCGTGTCGGGGAAACCGACGCCGGTCAGATAGTTGGTCAGTGCGTCCACCCACACGTACATCACGTGATCGGGATGATCGGGCACCGGAACGCCCCAGTCGAACGTGGTCCGCGAGATCGACAGGTCGCGCAGGCCGCCGGAGACGAAGCTGACCACTTCGTTGCGACGCACCTCGGGTTCGATGAACTCGGGATGCGCCTCGTAGAGGGCCATCAGCCGGTCGGCGTACGCGGACAGCTTGAAGAAGTAGGTCTGCTCCTCGGTCCACGTCACCGGAGTGCCGGTCTCGGTGGCGATCCGGGCGCCGTCGGCGCCGACCGAGGTTTCGGCTTCGGTGAAGAAACGCTCGTCGCGCACCGAGTACCAACCCGAGTAATTGTCGAGGTAGACGTCCCCGGAGTCGACCATCCGTCGCCAGATCGCCTTGGACGCCTCGTAGTGGTCGGCGTCGCTGGTCCGGATGAAGCGGTCGAAGGAGATGTTCAGCTTTTCCTGCAGGCGCTGGAACACATCGGAGTTCTGCCGCGCCAACTCGGCGGTGGGGATACCGAGTTTCGCTGCCGTCTCGGCCATCTTCAGACCGTGCACGTCCGTTCCGGTGAGGTAGCGGACGTCATAGCCGTCCAATCTCTTGAACCGCGCGATCGCATCGGTGGCGATGTATTCGTAGGCATGTCCGACGTGCGGGTCGCCATTGGGATAGGCGATCGCCGTGGTGATGTAGTAAGACTCGCTCATTTCAGCTTCACCCTAGAGTGTTAGGGCGTGAGCGCCCACGGAAGACGTAGCGAGCCGCCGCCGATCCCGGAGCCGCTCGCCCCGCTGATCGACGCTCATACCCACCTCGACGCGTGCGGTGCCGAAACCGCCGACGATGTCCACGCGATCCTCGACCGGGCCGGCTCGGCCGGTGTGCAGGCCGTGGTCACCATCGCCGACGACCTGGACGCCGCGCGCTGGGCCGCCCAGGCCGCGGACTGGGATCCCCGCGTCTATGCCGCGGTCGCCCTGCATCCGACCCGGGCCAACGCCCTCGACGACGCGGCGAAGGCCGAACTGGAAGCGCTGGCCGCCCGGCCGCGGGTGGTGGCGGTGGGGGAGACCGGCATGGACATGTACTGGCCGGGCAAGTTGGAGGGCTGCGCTGATCCCGCCGAGCAGCGGGAAGGCTTCGCCTGGCACATCGACCTGGCCAAGCGCACCGGCAAGCCACTGATGATCCACAACCGCGACGCCGATGCCGAAGTGCTCGACGTGCTCGCCGCGGAGGGGGCGCCGGAGACGGTGATCTTCCACTGCTTCTCCTCCGACGCCGACATGGCGCGGATCTGCGCGGCCAACGGATGGATGGTGAGCCTGTCCGGAACGGTCAGCTTCCGCAACGCCCACGCCCTGCGCGAGGCCGCCACCGTCGTGCCCGCCGAGCTGCTGCTGGTGGAGACGGACGCCCCGTTCCTCACCCCGCACCCGTTCCGGGGTGCGCCCAACGAGTCGTACTGCCTGCCGTACACCGTGCGCGCGCTGGCCGATGTGCTGGACCGTTCCGCCGCGGAACTGGCCGAGATCACCGCCGACAACGCTATCCGCACGTACGGATTGGTGTGACGTGTTGGGTACCGTGGCGAGTTGGCGCGGTTGAACGAACTTCGTTACCGTCCTGTTATCGACGGCGGACGGTCATCCTGGCTGCTCACGTGCCGCGCTCATTAGTCGGGGATCGAAATCAGTGAATGTCTTGAACCAGCTCCACGAGTCGCGCTCGCCTGCGCTCCGGTTTTTGGTGGGCGCACTGCTGCTCACCTTGGTGTTTGCCGGTGGCGTCGCAGTGACTTCCCACAAGACGGTGTCACTGACCGTGGACGGCACTCAGCTCACCGTGGCAACGATGAAGTCGCGGGTCATCGACGTGGTCGAGGAGAACGGCTACACCGTCGGCGAGCGTGACGACCTCTACCCGGCCGCCGACGCGAACGTGGCCGATACGGATTCCATCGTGCTGCGCCGCAGCCGCCCCCTGGAGATCTCCCTGGACGGCCAGAACAGCACCGAGGTGTGGACGACGGCAGCGACGGTCCAGGAGGCGCTCTCGCAGCTATCGATGACCGACACCGCTCCTGCCGCGGCATCGCGCGGCAGCCGCCTGCCGCTGGCCGGCATGTCATTGCCCGTGGTCAGCGCCAAAAACGTACAGCTCAACGACGGTGGCAAACTGAGCACCGTCCGGCTGGCAGCCCCGAACGTCGGCGCTCTGCTGGAGGCGGCGGGCGTGCCGCTGGAACAGCGCGACACCGTGATCCCGGCGGCGTCGTCGCCGGTCGTCGACGGGATGCGCATCGACGTGACGCGTGTCCGCATCGAGAAGGTGACCGCGCAGGTGCCGCTGCCGCCGCCCAGCAACCGGATCGAAGATCCGACGATGAATCAAAGTCGCCAGGTCGTCGAGGACCCGGGCACCCCGGGTCTGCAGGACGTCACGTTTGCCATCGCGGAGGTCAACGGGGTGGAGACGGGAAGATTGCCAGTAGCCAATGTCGTCGTCAATCCGGCGCGCCAATCTGTGCTGAGAGTTGGCACCAAACCCGGTACAGAAGTGCCGCCGGTATCGCAGGGTCACGTCTGGGATGCGCTCGCCGGGTGCGAATCAGGTGGTAATTGGGGTATCAACACCGGCAACGGATATTTCGGTGGGGTCCAATTTGATCAAAACACCTGGGAGCGACAAGGTGGTCTGAGGTATGCTCAGCGGGCAGATTTGGCGACGCGTGAAGAACAGATCGCGATTGCTGAAGTGACGAGGGCACGTCAGGGTTGGGGTGCCTGGCCAACATGTAGCGCCAGATTGGGGTCATCGTGACGATCCGACTGCTCGGGCGAACCGAGATACGGCATCTGGCTCGGGAGATCGACTTCCGGCCGAGGAAGGCGTTTGGACAGAACTTCGTCCACGACGCCAATACTGTGCGGCGCATCGTGTCCGCGTCCGGTATCCATCGGCAGGATTCGGTGATCGAAGTCGGTCCGGGCCTCGGCTCGCTGACCCTGGGCCTGCTCGACCGGGGTGCCCGCGTGACTGCGGTGGAGATCGACCCGGTGCTGGCCCGTCAGCTTCCCAAGACGATCGCCAACCACTCGCACAGCGAGATCGGCCGGCTGACCGTGCTGAACCGCGACATCCTGACGTTGAAGGCCGATGACGTCGACGAGCTGCCCACCGCGCTGGTCGCCAATCTGCCCTACAACATCGCGGTCCCGGCGCTGCTGCATCTGCTGGCCGAGTTCCCGTCAATCAAGACCGTGATGGTCATGGTGCAGGCCGAGGTCGCCGAGCGGCTCGCCGCCGAGCCCGGTGGCAAGGACTACGGCGTGCCCAGCGCCAAGGTGCGTTTCTACGGTGAGGTGCGCCGGTACGGCATGGTCTCGCCGACGGTGTTCTGGCCGATCCCGCGGGTGTACTCCGGTCTGGTCCGCATCGACCGCTACGAGTCGTCCCCGTGGCCGACCGATGCCTCGTTCCGCGAGGAGGTTTTCAACCTCATCGACATCGGCTTCGCGCAGCGCCGTAAGACCTCGCGTAACGCGTTCGCCGAGTGGGCCGGTTCTGGCAACGAATCCGCCGAACGTCTGCTGTCGGCCAGTATCGACCCGGCTCGCCGTGGCGAGACCCTGGCCATCGCGGATTTCGTGCGGCTCCTGCAGCGGTCCAGCGAACTGGCGCCGCCCCCGCCGGCCCCGGCACCCGAGCCGGCCGTGACGGAATCCGAGCGCGCCACCGACTCGGCTCGCAGCTGACCCTGGCAAAGTTCGTCCCCGCGCCGGGGTCGCACCGGGCCAGATTATCGCCGGCTGATATCGACCGCGTTCATCTCGACGAATAGCGGGCCGGTCCATCCTCGTTGTGATCCTTGACACACCCTGTCGGCAAACACTAGCCTGGTCGGACAGCGGCGGGATCTGACGAGGGGTATCTCAGCGCTTATCCGCTCGGCGTGTCAGGCGTGGCGGTAGTGTCGTCCGGTGTCTGCATCTGACGGCGATACCGCAACCGAGTGGGTGCCCACCGGTTCGGTGACGGTGCGCGTCCCCGGCAAGGTCAATCTGTATCTGGCGGTCGGGGATCGCCGTGCCGACGGCTACCACGAACTCACCACCGTTTTTCATGCGGTTTCCCTGTTCGACGACGTCACCGTGCGCGACGCCGATGTGCTGTCTCTCACGATGTCCGGTGAGGGCTCCGAGGCGCTGCCGACCGACGCGCGCAACCTGGCCTGGAAGGCCGCCGAGCTGCTGGCCGACCATGTCGGCCGGGCGCCCGATGTGGCGATCTCCATCTCGAAGTCGATCCCGGTGGCCGGCGGGATGGCGGGCGGCAGCGGTGACGCCGCGGCCGTCCTGGTGGCGATGAACCATCTGTGGGAGCTGGGCGTGCCGCGCCGCGATCTGCATGCGCTGGGCGCCAAGCTCGGCAGCGATGTGCCCTTCGCGCTGCACGGCGGCACGGCGCTGGGCACCGGCCGCGGCGAGGAGCTCGCGACCGTCCTGGCCCGCAGCACCTTCCACTGGGTGCTGGCCTTCGCCGACGCGGGACTGTCCACACCGGCGGTGTTCGGTGAGATCGACCGGTTACGCGAGACGCCGGGCCGGGGCGGGCCGCCGCGGCTCGATGATGCCGAACCGGTCCTGGCCGCGCTGGCCTCGGGGGACCCGCATGAATTGGCCGGCCTGCTCGGCAATGATCTGCAGCCCGCCGCGCTGAGCTTGCGCTCAGACCTGCGCCGCACGCTGCGCGCAGGCGACGAGGCCGGGGCGCTGGCCGGCATCATCTCCGGGTCCGGGCCCACCTGCGCCTTCCTGTGTGCATCGGAATCCGCGGCGGTCGACGTCGGCACGGCGCTGTCGGGCGCCGGAGTCTGTCGCACCGTGCGGGTGGCCAGCGGCCCGGTCCACGGCGCCCGGGTGGTGCCCGACCCGGGCCGGTGAATCAAACATTGTTGCGTTGTGACACATGTCTCGATCGGTCCAAGAGTTTGGCAGTTACTTAAGGGTTCTTTAAGATGGGCTCTGGTGGAAACCCGCAGGCGGAAACAAGTGCGAGTTACCGGCTGGCCATCACCGTTTTGAGACACAACTGCTTCCCAATTGTGTGTGCGCGCCTCTCTCTACGAGGGTGCTAGCAGGCGGAATATAGGGAAACGCGCAAGGAAACTGGCGCCGAGGTCGCAGCCGACCCGGTCCCAGACACCCAGGAGGTTGTCGTGAGCCGATTCACCGACAAGATGTACCGCAGCGCCCGTGAGAGCGAGCGGGGCATGGTCACCGGCGAACCGTATGAGCCAGTTCGGCACACCTGGGCCGAGGTGCACGAGCGCGCCCGCCGCGTCGCCGGCGGACTTGCCGCGGCCGGAATCGGCCCCGGAGACGCCGTCGGCGTGCTGGCCGGCTTCCCGGTGGAGATCGCGCCGACCGCCCAGGGCGTGTGGATGCGCGGCGGCAGCCTCACCATGCTGCACCAGCCGACCCCGCGCACCGACCTTGTCGTCTGGGCCGAAGACACCATGACCGTCATCGGCATGATCGAACTCAAGGCCGTCATCGTCTCCGAACCGTTCATCGTGGCGATCCCGGTACTCGAAGAAAAAGGGATAAAGGTCCTCGTCGTCTCCGACCTGTTGGCCGCCGACCCGATCGACCCGCTGGAGACCGGCGAGGACGATCTGGCGCTGATGCAGCTGACGTCCGGCTCCACCGGCTCGCCGAAGGCCGTGCAGATCACTCACCGCAACATCTTCTCGAACGCCGAGGCCATGTTCATCGGCGCCGAATACGACGTCAACACCGACGTCATGGTCAGCTGGCTGCCCTGCTTCCACGACATGGGCATGGTCGGCTTCCTCACCATCCCGATGTACTTCGGCGCCGAGCTGGTCAAGGTGACGCCGATGGACTTCCTGCGCGACACCCTGCTGTGGGCCAAGCTCATCGACAAGTACAAGGGCACCATGACGGCGGCTCCGAACTTCGCCTACGCGCTGTTCGCGAAGCGGCTGCGCCGCCAGGCCAAGCCGGGCGAGTTCGACCTGTCCACCCTGCGGTTCGCGCTGTCGGGCGCCGAGCCCGTGGAACCCGCCGACGTCGAGGACCTGATCGACGCGGGCAAGCCGTTCGGGCTGCCGGAAACGGCGATCCTGCCGGCCTACGGCATGGCCGAGACCTGCCTGGCGGTGTCCTTCTCACCGTGCAACGCCGGCCTGGTGGTCGACGAGGTCGACGCCGACCTGCTGGCCGCCCTGCGCCGCGCGGTGCCGTCCAGTAAGGGCAACACCCGGCGGCTGGCATCTCTGGGCCCGCTGCTCAATGACCTGGAAGCCCGCATCGTTGACGAGGACGGCGCCCTGCTGCCGACCCGCGGTGTCGGTGTCATCCAGCTGCGTGGCGAATCGGTCACCCCCGGCTACATCACCATGGCCGGCTTCCTGCCGACCCAGGACGAGAACGGCTGGTACGACACCGGCGACCTCGGCTACATCACCGATGAGGGCAATGTCGTGGTGTGTGGTCGCGTCAAGGACGTCATCATCATGGCCGGCCGCAACATCTACCCGACCGATATCGAGCGGGCCGCCGGCCGCGTCGAGGGCGTGCGCCCCGGTTGCGCCGTCGCGGTGCGCCTCGACGCCGGCCATTCACGCGAAACCTTCGCCGTCGCAGTGGAATCCAACCACTACCAGGATCTGGCCGAGGTGCGCCGCATCGAGCACCAGGTCGCCCACGAAGTGGTGACCGAGGTCGATGTGCGCCCGCGCAACGTCGTCGTGCTCGGACCGGGCACCATCCCGAAGACCCCGTCGGGCAAGCTGCGCCGGGCCAACTCGGTGGCACTCGTCACCGGCTAGGCTGCGCGACAGTCCGTACCCTGGTCTGATGGACCGTGCCTCACACGCGTTGTTCGGCTGGATCGCGGTACTGGGCGCCGCCATCTCGGTGGTCGCCATCCTGACACTGGACGCGATACTCGGCGGCCAGTCCCACCGGCCGGGTCGCACCCTGCGCATGGCGACCATTTCCGAGTACATCTACACCGCGGGTGGTTGGGCCTTCCTCACCGGTGTGCTGGCCCTGGCCGTCGGCTCGATCCTGTTGCTGGCCGGGCTGATCCGCGCCGGCGTGGTGGCTCCGCTCTCGTTCGGCTCGATCCTGATGTCGCTGTGGGTGATCGGGCTCGTCGGGGTGGCGGCTTTCCCCAAACACAACTGGGAGATCGGACCCAGCACCAGCGGGTCGATACACCGGATGGCCACGCTGCTCGCCTTCGTCTCCCTACCCGCGGCGGTGCTGGCCATCGCCCGCAGGCACCGGCAGGCCCGCCCGGCGGTGTGGCTGGCCTACGGTTCCATCGCCTGGCTCTCGGTGCTGTTCGGCGCGATCGCCGTCAGCATGGTGACCGACCTGCGCTGGCACCGCATCATCCCGCTCGGGATCGTCGAACGCGGCATCGTCGCGTTCGAGGTGGGCGCGGTGATCGCGCTCGGGGTCTGGCTGATCCGCGGGGAGTTCGTGACCGCCAAGCGGTTGGAATCGCCCTGAGCGCAACGCTGCGCCGGTACCGGGGCGGCGCCCGACAATGGTCGGCGTGGATCGCAGCTTTCGCCTCTGGGCATTCGGCGACGCACACGTAGGCACCGACAAACAGTTCGGCCGGGAGAGCCTGGCCGACGCGATCCGGCAGTCCGAATCCGACGGCGCAACGGGATTCGACTGGGACATCGCCATCGACGCGGGCGATATGTCCGGGGCGCACCACAGCCTGCCCGACGATGCCGAGGGCCAAGAGGTGCGCCGCCAGCTGGCGGCACTGACCAAGCATCGCCGAGAGGACGTCTACTCGGTCTGCGGGAACCACGACCGCAACGGTCTGGACGAGCCGCAGGCGTGGTGGTGGCGTAAGTGGATCGACCCGCTCGGTGACCACACCGAGCACTCGGGCGTCGACGCCTCGGCCCGCTGCTTTCCCGTGGCGGGCACCTGGGAGCGCTACTCCTTCCGGGTGGGCAACCTGCTGTTCCTGATGATGAGCGATGTCAACGAGCCCTCCCAGACGGTCGGGCGCGGCACCCTCGGCGGCAACCCCGGCGGAGTGGTTTCGGCCCAGACCTTCGACTGGTGGGTGAACATGGTTGAGAACAACCGTGATTCGATCATCATCACGGTGCACCACTACGTGCTCAAGGACACCACGGTGGCCTCCGGGGAATGGGAAGGCGTGCGCAGAGACGCCGACGGCAGCCTGCACGAGCACTACCACCGCCCCTTCGCGCAGGGCACGCCGCAGGGGGCCTCGTATCTGTACTGGGTGGGCAGCCAACCGGATTCCGGCGCGTTCGAACGCTATCTGGCCGAGCATCCCGGCGCGGTCAAGCTGTGGATCGGTGGGCACACCCACACTCATCCCGACGACTCGCACGGCGGCAAGACGCATATCGAACGACGCTGGGGAGGAACGTTCTTCATGAACGTCGCGTCGCTGAGCCGGCACCACATGCCGATCACGACGCTGCCGATCAGCCGGTTGCTGACGTTCACCCCGGACACTTCGGAGGTCATCGTGCAGTGCTACCTGCACACCGATCAGTACGCGCCGCAGGGCTGGTATGACAAGGCGGAGCGGACGCTCGATCTCGGTGTCCCGTTCGCCTGGTAGCTACCAGGCGTGCACGGTGTTCTGCGCGGGCTCCAGCCCTTGCGCGAGAAGCAGTTCCACCGCGTCGGCGGCCTGCTCGCAGATGATGGGGACCTCCGGGCGCTCGACGGCGGAGAAGTTCTCCAGCACGTAGGCAGCCGGATCCTTGCGTCCGGGCGGGCGTCCCACCCCGATGCGGACCCGCTGAAAGTCCTTGGTGCCCAACGCGGACGCCACCGAGCGTAGCCCGTTGTGGCCGCCCTCCCCGCCGCCGAGCTTGAGCCGGATCCGACCGAAGTCGATGTCGAGTTCATCGTGCAACACCACGACATCGGCCGGGGACACCGAGTAGAACTTCGCCAACGGGCCGACCTGGCGGCCCGATTCGTTCATGTAGACCCGGGGTTTGGCGAGCACCACAGCCCGGCCGCCGAGGCGACCAGTGGTCACCTCGGCGCCGGACTTCTTGTGCACCTTGAAACCTGAGCCGATGCGCTCGGCCAGGAGGTCGGCGACCATGAATCCGAGGTTGTGCCGGGTCTTGGCGTAGTTCGGCCCGGGATTCCCCAGGCCGACCACCAACAGCGGTTCGGCCATAGTCGACGAAATTCCCCGGAGTTACTCGGAGGCTTCGGCTTCGCCCTCGGCTGCTTCGCCCTCGCCCTCGGCGGCGTCATCCTCGGCCGGAGCGGCGGTGTCGTCGGCCTCGCCGGCGCCATCGCTCTCCAGGTCCTCAGCGGTCGGCGCCGCGACGACGTTGACCACCAGGGTCTCGGGATCGACGTTCAGGCTGACGCCCTTGGGCAGGTCGAGCTGAGCGGCGGTGATCTGGGTGCCGACCTTGGCGCCCTCGACCGACACGGTGATCTGCTCGGGGATGGACATCGCCTCGGCCTCGACGGCGATGGTGTTGGCTTCCTGGGTGACCAGCGTGCCGGGGGCCGCTTCGCCCTCGACGAGCACGTTGATGTCCACGTTGACCTTCTCGCCACGCACCACGACGAGCAGGTCGACGTGCTGGATGTTGCGGCGGACCGGGTGGATGTCCAGCGCCTTGGTCAGCGCGAGCGACTCGGTGCCTTCGATGTCCAGGGTCAGGACGGCGTTGGTGCCGGAGTGGCGCATCACGGCGGCGAAATCGCGCGCGTTGAGCTCCAGGTGCTGGGGCTCGGTGCCGTGGCCGTACAGCACGGTGGGGATGAGGCCGTCGCGGCGGGCCTGGCGCGAGGCGCCCTTGCCCGTACGGGTGCGCACGGTCGCGGTGAGCTTGTTGGGGGCCGAGTTCTTGGCCATGTGTCGTTACTCCTGTGCCGGTGTGGTGAAAAGCACGGCCAGGGACGAAGAGACAGTTCCCGTCGATAACGGTGGTCGGACCACCCTCGCCGTGATGGGGCCCAGGCTATCCCAGAACACCCTCAGATCTGAAATTCGGTGCCGGTGAGCTGCGCGGACAGCGCCCACAGCCCGGCAGCGGTCCGGGGGTTGCGCGCCAGCGGGCTGCGTGGGCTGGGGCCGGTCGGTCCGCCCATCCCGAACCGCGGGCCGATGAAACTGTCGCCGGGCACGTCGGCGGCGACCGCGTACAACGTCTGCCGGGCCCCGAAGTCGGCGTCGGTGGCGATCCGGTTCGCGGCCTTCCAGAACTTGTCGCCGGTGGTGTTGCCGGTCTGGCCCTGCAGGTTGGTCGCCGAGTACCCGGGGTGCGCGGCGACCGCGAGGACCGGCGAACCGGCGGCGGTCAGCTTGCGTTGCAATTCGCTGGTGAACAGCAGGTTGGCCAGCTTGGACTGCCCGTAGGCCAGCCACGCCGAGTAGGGCCGCGACTTCCAGTTCAGGTCCTTGAGGCTGATCACGCCGAGCAGATGCATCATCGAGGACACCGTCACCACCCGGTCGGTGATCTTGGGCAGCAGCAGGTTGGTCAGCGCGAAATGCCCGAGATGGTTGGTGCCGATCTGGCTCTCGAACCCGTCGGCGGTCTGCGCGTACGGGACGGCCATGATGCCGGCGTTGTTGACCAGCACGTCCACCGCGTCGGTCTGCTCGGCGAAGGCGCGTACCGACGCCAGGTCCTGCAGATCGAGCGCGCGGACCGCGACATCGCCGGTCATCGTGGCGGCGGCGTCATCGCCCTTGGCGGTGTTGCGGACGGCGAGCACCACCGAGGCCCCGACCCGGGCCAGTTCGCGCGCGGTGATCAGCCCGAGCCCGCTGTTGGCGCCGGTGACGATGACGCGGCGGCCGGCGAAGGAAGGCAGGTCCGAGGCGGTCCATGAACTCATGGTGGCCAGGGTAACTACTTCGCCGCGACGTTGAACCCCGAGATGATCTGCTCGATCGCCGCGCCCTTGGCCTCGGCGTCATCGGCGAAGCTGGTGATGGTCAGCTGCACCAGGTACTTCTGCGCTTTGGGTTCCAGCTGACCCGGCGCGGGTTTTTCGGGCATCTTCCCGGTGGCGAACACGATCCGGTTGTAGGCCTGCATGCGTTGCCCGCTGACGTCGTAGGTGCCCTCGATCATCGAGGACGGAAAACCCTTGAAGTCATCGCGAGAACCGTTGAGCTTCTTGAAGTTCTCCGACACCTCGGCGTCGACGTCGGCATGCTTGAGCGCCTCCGCGGTGTCGAAGTCGCCGTCCAGGGTGAACACCATCAGCATGGCCGTCGGATAGGTCTCGCCGTCGGCGATCACCCGGGTTCCGGGCGCCAGATTGGTGTTGGTGTAGTCGTGCCAGCCCGGCGGCCGGGGCACCGTCACGGCCAGATCGGTGAGCTTCTCCGGGGCGACCGGTTGCCCTTTCACCCCGACGCCCTCCAGGTAGGCCGAGAGCGGGACCGACTCCTGCGAGGTGGTCTGGGTCGGCTGTGCCGGGGTGGTCGACAGCAACGACTGGTAGTCCGGGGTGGCTTCACCGCAGCCGGTCAGCAGCGTCGCCGCGGCCGCCAGCGCCGCAAGTGCAGCTCTCACAAGATCTCGTGGACCTTGTCGATCGGGCGCGTCAGCCGGGTGCCCTTGTCGGTGACCACGAACGGCCGTTCGATCAGAATCGGATGTTCTGCCATCGCGTCGAGTAGCTCGTCATCGGAGGCGTCGGCCAAACCCAGTTCGCTGTAGAGGGATTCGCGTTTGCGGACAGCCGAGCGCACGTCGATCCCGGCATCGGCGATCATGGCGGCCAGCTCGGCCCGCGAGGGCGGGGTCTTCAGGTACAGCACGATCTCGGGCTCGATACCGTTCTCGCGCAACAGATCCAGCGTCTTGCGCGAGGTCGAGCACTTCGGGTTGTGGAGGATTCGCGCCACGGTTACGCGGATCCGTCGAACAATCCGGTGACCGAACCGTTGTCGAACACCGCCCGGATGGTGTTGGCCAGCAGCGGCGCGATCGAGAGCACGGTGAGCTGCGGGAACCGCTTCTCCTCGCCGATGGGCAGGGTGTTGGTGACGATGACTTCCCGCGCGCCGCAGTCGGCCAGTCGCTGGGCGGCCGGGTCGGACAGCACGCCGTGCGTCGCGGCGATGATGACGTCCTTGGCCCCGTCCTCGCGCAGCAGGTTGACCGCGCCGGCGATGGTGCCGCCGGTGTCGATCATGTCGTCGGTCAGGATGCAGGTCTTGCCCCTGACCTCGCCGACCACCCGGTTGGACTTGACCTGGTTGGGCACCAACGGATCACGGGTCTTGTGGATGAACGCCAGCGGCACACCGCCGAGCGCGTCGGCCCACTTCTCGGCGACGCGCACCCGGCCGGAGTCGGGGGAGACGACGACCTTGTCGGCGTCGGCGTAATTCTCCGCGATGTACCCGGTGAGCAGCTTCTGGGCGCGCATGTGATCCACCGGGCCGTCGAAGAAGCCCTGGATCTGGTCGGTGTGCAGATCGACGGTGACGATGCGGTCGGCGCCGGCGGTCTTGTACAGATCGGCGACCAGGCGCGCGGAGATGGGTTCACGGCCACGGTGCTTCTTGTCCTGGCGCGCGTACGGGTAGAACGGCAGGATCGCGGTGATCCGCTTGGCGCTACCGCGCTTGAGCGCGTCGATCATGAGGAGCTGTTCCATCAACCACTGGTTCAGTGGCGCGGGATGGCTCTGCAGTACGAAGGCGTCGCAGCCACGTACCGATTCGTCGAAACGGACGAAGATCTCACCGTTGGCGAAGTCGCGCGCGGTCTGCGCGGTGACCGGAACATCGAGTTCCTTGGCCACCTGCTCGGCCAGCTCGGGGTGGGCCCGACCCGAGAAGAGCATCAGGTTCTTACGGTTGTCGGTCCAGTCGTGGCTCATTTAGGTGCCTTCGCCAGTCGGGTCGATTACGCGCCAATCGTACGTAGCTTTCCTGACCGGTCGTGGCCGGGTTACCGGAACGCCAACATCAGGCGTCGGGTTCGGGTGCCCCGGCGTTGCGTGCGGCCTCGGCCGACGCGCTTGCTGGGCGCTTGCGCAGCACCCACCCCTCGATGGTGCGCTGCGTATTGTCCGAGACGGCCAGCGCGCCGGGCGGAACGTCGTCGCGCAGGACGGTGCCTGCCCCGGTGTAGGCGCCATCCCCGACGGTCACCGGGGCCACGAACATGGTGTCCGAACCGGTCCTGACGTGGGAGCCGATCGTGGTGCGGCGCTTGGTCTCACCGTCGTAGTTGACGAAGACGCTGGAGGCGCCGATGTTGCTCTGCTCGCCGATGTCGGCGTCCCCGACATAGGTCAGGTGCGGCACCTTGGTGCCAGTGCCGATCTTCGAGTTCTTGGTCTCGACGAACGCGCCGAGCTTGCCGTCGGCGCCCAGTTCGGTGCCCGGCCGCAGATAGGTGAACGGTCCGACGGTGGCGCCCGCCCCGATGACCGACAGCTCGCCGTGGGTGCGGATGACCGACGCGCCGTCACCGATCTCCATGGAGGTGAGCGTGCTGCCGGGTCCGATGGTGCAGTCGGTGCCGATCGCGGTGGCGCCGAGCAGCTGGGTGCCCGGATGCACGACGGTGTCGGCACCGATCTCCACGTCCACGTCGATCCAGGTGGTGGCCGGGTCGATGATCGTCACCCCGGCCCGCTGATGGCGTTCGACGGTGCGCCGGTTCAGCTCGGCGCCCAGCGCGGCGAGCTGGACGCGGTCGTTGACCCCGGAGACCTCGGTGGTGTCGGCGACGTGCTGGGCGCGCACGGTGTGCCCCTCGGCACGCAGGATGGCCACCGCATCGGTGATGTACAGCTCGCCCTGGGCGTTGTCGGTGCTCAGCCGGGTCAGCGCCGAGCGCAGCGCGGCGGCCTCGAAGGCGTACACCCCGGAATTGATCTCGGCGATGGACCGCTGGGCCTCGTCGGCGTCGGCCTGCTCGACGATGGCCGCCACCTCACCCTCGGCGTCCCGGATGATGCGCCCGTATCCGGTGGGGTCGGCCAGCGTGGTGGTCAGGATGGTGGCCCGGGCGCCCGCATGCGCGGCGGCCAGGGTGGTCAGGGTGGCCCCGCCGAGCAACGGCACATCGGCGGTGGTGACCACCACGGTGCCGGTGAAGTCGTCGGGCAGACCGGAGAGTCCGACGCTGACGGCGTGCCCGGTCCCGAGTTGTTCGTCCTGCACCACGGTGCTGATCCGGCTGTTGGTGCGGGCGGCGACCCGGGTCACCTCGTCGTTAACCTGGTCGCGGCCGTGCCCGACCACCACCACGATGTGGGTGGGGGTGAGCGCGTTCAGCGCGTGCAGGACGTGGGCCAGCATGCTTCGCCCGCCGAGGGGGTGCAGCACCTTGGGGGTGGCCGAGCGCATCCGGGTGCCCGCGCCGGCGGCCAGCACGATCACGGCGGTTTCGGTGGTTGACACGGATTTCTCCTCCGGCGACGCGGTCAGTTCGGGGTCGCTCACGGCAGGGTTGCTCCGTCGCCAGGACTCGAACCTGAACTATCTGAACCAAAATCAGAGGTGCTGCCGATTACACCACGACGGACTGATCAACCCGAGACTCTAGTCGAAAGCTATAGGCTCCTCGGTGTGGCTGCACCTGATAAAGAGACTCGTGCGCCCCGCGCCCGGATGACCGGCAGCGAACGTCGTCAACAGCTCATCGCGATCGCCAGGTCCCTGTTCGCCGAACGCGGCTATGACGGCACCTCGGTGGAGGAGATCGCGCAGCGCGCCAACGTGTCCAAACCCGTCGTCTACGAGCATTTCGGCGGCAAGGAGGGCCTCTACGCGGTCGTCGTCGACCGCGAGATGTCCACCCTGCTGGACCGGATCACCGCCTCGCTGACCAACAACCGGTCCCGGGTGCGCGTCGAGCTGGTGGCGCTGGCCCTGCTGACCTACGTCGAGGAACACACCGACGGGTTCCGCATCCTCATCCGCGACTCCCCGGCGGCCATCACCGAGGGCACCTACGCGACGCTGCTCAACGACGCCGTCAACCAGGTGGCCTCCATCCTGGCCGGGGACTTCTCCCGGCGCGGTCTGGATCCGGATCTGGCGCCGCTGTACGCCCAGGCGCTGGTCGGGTCGGTGTCGATGACGGCGCAGTGGTGGCTCGATGTGCGTGAGCCGCCCAAGGAGGTCGTGGCCGCGCACGTGGTCAACCTGTGCTGGAACGGGCTGACGCATCTGGAGCCGGATCCCAAGCTCGAGGACTAGCGGGCCTGCTGCTTCTGCTCGGCGGTCAGGTAACACCCGGTACCGACGTACATGGTGGACGCCTGCATCGATCCGAACGCGAGCCGGCCGTTGTCGGCGTCCCGGATGGTCAGATCCTTGGCGACATCGTCGGTGGCGTTCTCGGTGCGGCTGACGACATCGGTGTAGCCGAACTTCGCGGCGATGTCGATGACGGTCCGGGAGGCCTGATCCCACAGCGCGGCGGGCACGGGCACCTTCGACACGTAATGCGGGCTGAAGTAGATGCTGCCGTCGGTTGACCCGAAGTCACCGCACACCGAGGAATGCGGTTCGCCGTGCGGCAGCCACCGTGCGCCGGGCACGATATCGCCGAGCGCGGTGGTGATCTCGCCGATCATCCGGTCGCGGTCGGCGATGACCTGTTCGGCGTCGCGACGCTCCAGCAGGGTGCCGAGTTCCTCGGGCGTGCCGTAGCCGTGATCGCCTTCGCCTGTGACCGGGGGCATGGTGTCAAACATATGGCCGCACCCCGCCAGCGCGAGCACCATCGCCAGCGCGAGTATCAGTCGTCCCATCACGGCTCCACCTTCACGTAGCGGTCGTCTTGTCCCAGTCCGGCCACCACCACCGCCTGGTTGTAGAGGGCAGTGGTGTCGACGAACGAATACCTGCTGTGGCCCGTCGATTCGTCGCGCGGGCCCAGCGCGGTGGTCTCGGCATTGGTGGACAGGTCGGTGAAGCCGACCAGGTCCGAGGGGATCGTCTGGCCGAAGATGCGCGCATTGGCCACCAGGTCGTCTTTGGCGTGCTGGACGTAGACGTGCCCTTCGGACAGGTGCAGATCCTGAACCGATGTCGGCACCCGGTACTGCTGCGGGTCGGTCTCCAGTCCCGGAGATCCCATGAACACCACATCATCGGCGGCGGTGCCGCGTTGCAGCGCCTCGCTGGCCAGGGTGGACCCGTAGGAGTGCCCGAGCACCGTCAGATGCGGGTCGGTGTCGCGTGAACTGTCGATGCCGTTGATGAACGAGGCGAGCTCGGGGGCGTTGTCGTCCGCGTAGTGCGGGCGGGTGGCCTGCAGGACGTTGGACGGCGGCTCGTAGCCCAGCCAGGCGACGGTCGCCACGGTCTCGTCGGTCTTGCCCGCGTCCAGCAGCACCCGCTCGGTCTCGGTCTTCAGCCATTCCGACTGCTCGATGTAGGCCGGCAGGTCGTTGCCGTCGGTCGGGTTGTCCCACGGGATGGAGCCGGTACCGGGCACGTACACGCTGACGTGATCGGCGGTGTCGACATTGCCGATCGCCAGCGCCACCTTCGGGTGATCGCCGTCGAAATCCACCACCAGGAGCTGACGGGTGCCCTGCTTGGCGAGGGCGGCGTCGATCTCGGCGATCGTCGCGCGCTCCTGGTCGGTGAGGTTCGGGTCCCGGCGCAGCGTCTCCAGCCGGTTCCGGTTCGCCAGATCGCGTGCCGTGCCGGGCACCCCGTCGAGGTTGCCGATCCACTCCGGCTTCTCGGCGATGAGGCGCTGCTGTTCCTCGGGGCTGAGCCTGTCCCACCACTGGTTCACCTCGGTGTCGGTGGCGCCCTCGGGTGGTTTCAGCTCCTCGATATCGGGTGCGGGGGGCGGTTCGGCGGGCAGCTCGCCGCCGGGAGCGTTCAGCGGGGCGGCGTTCGTGACGGCATCGGCGGTGGCCTGGTCGACGGCGTCGAACTGCTGCAGCAGCGTTTTCAGCACGGTGCTGTAGGCGGCGGCGACCTGCGGGGTCATCGGGCCGCCACTGCCGGACGGGGTGACGGTGCCGTCGGCGCCGACGGTGGCGCCCAGGGCGACGGCCTGCTGGGTGACGTCGACGACGGCCTGGCGCAGCGGGGTGAGATTGGTACCGCCGGTGCTCAGCGTGGTCTGGATCGTCTGCAGCTGCTGCCGCAGTTCGGTGAGCCGTTCCAGGGTCTTCTCGCCGCCGGCCACGGCGGCCGCGGACGCGTCGCCCTCCCAGCCGGCGGCCAGCCCGGCCAGCGTGCGCCGCTGGGTGTCGATCGAGGTGTCCAGCTGGGCGATCTTGGCCTGCAGCTGCGCCGCGGCGTCGGACAGTGTCGCGGGATTACTGGCGGTGACCTGGGGAATCGTGACCGTCACCGCGTCACCCCGGTCATGTCGCCCCCGCCCCCATGAATGCCTGCCAGCACGTTAACACCGTGGCGGTCACCGTTCGGTCACCAAAATTCCGGGTATTCCGGCGCGAGATTCGTCACTGAAGGGTGCCGCCTAGGATGGAGCCATCATGACCGCACCGGGGCACACGCATGTCCAAAACTCGATCGCGGGGCTCGTCGACCTGGCGCTCAGCTCGCCCACCTTCACCGATCTGATCGACCGCGCACAGACCCGTCCGGACTCGCTGGCGATGGTCGGGCCGGCCAGCGCGCGGCTGTTCGCCGCCGCCGCGCTGGCGCGCACCGGCCCGCTGCTGGTGGTGACCGCCACCGGCCGCGAGGCCGACGACCTGACCGCCGAACTGCAGGCCGTCTTCGGCGACGCCGTCGCGCTGTTCCCGTCCTGGGAGACGCTGCCCCACGAGCGGCTCTCACCCGGCGTGGAGACGGTCGGCGCCCGGATGATGCTGCTGCGCAGGCTCGCGCATCCCGAGGACGAACACCTGGGGCCACCGCTGCGGGTCGTCGTCACCACCACCCGCTCGCTGCTACAGCCGATGGTGATCGACCTCGGTGACATCGAACCGGTGACGCTCGCCGTCGGGGCCGATTCCGATTTCGATGCCACCATCGCCCGGCTGGTCGAGCTGGCCTACACCCGGGTGGACATGGTGGCCAAGCGCGGCGAGTTCGCGGTCCGCGGCGGCATCCTCGACATCTTCCCGCCGACCGCCGAACACCCTGTGCGCGTCGAGTTCTGGGGTGACGAGGTCAGCGAGATGCGGATGTTCTCGGTGGCCGATCAGCGGTCCATCACCGAGATCGAGATCAATCACCTGGTGGCCGTTCCGTGCCGGGAGATCCTGCTCAGCGATGCGGTCAAGGAACGCGCGGGTCAACTCGTCGACGCCGGCCCGCAGACCGACAACACCGTCGCCGGCGGCGTCGGCGACATGCTGGCCAAGCTCGCCGAGGGCATTCCGGTCGACGGGATGGAGGCGCTGCTGCCGGTGCTGCAGCCCGACGCGCTGACCCTGCTCACCACGCACCTGCCCGAGGGCACGCCGGTGCTGGTGTGCGACCCGGAGAAGGTGCGCTCGCGCGCCGCCGACCTGATCCGCACCGGCCGGGAGTTCCTGGAGGCGTCCTGGTCGGTCGCTGCCATCGGCGGGGCCGCACCGGTCGATATCGAAGCGCTCGGCGGTTCCGGTTTCCGCGAACTCGACGAGGTGCGGGCCGCGGCCGGCCGCTGGTGGACGCTGAGCCAGCTCAACGACGAATCGGCGCTGGAACTCGATATCCGGCCCGCTCCCTCGGCGCGGAGCCAAAACGCGGTCGAGGAGATCTTCGCCATGCTGCGCGCGCATGTCCTCACCGGTGGATACGGCGTGGTGGTGACGCCGGGCACCGGTACCGCGCACCGCGTCGTCGAACAGCTCGGTGAATCCGACACGCCGGCAGCGCTTCTGGAGCCCGGCGCGCAGCCCGCGGCCGGCGTGGTCGGCGTGCTCAAGGGACCGCTGCACGACGGGCTGGTGATCCCCGGGGCCAACCTGGTCATCATCACCGAGACCGACCTCACCGGTAACCGGGTCGCGGCCACCGACGGGAAAAGGCTTGCCGCCAAACGCCGCAACGTCGTCGACCCGCTGGCGCTGGCCGCAGGCGATCTGGTGGTGCACGATCAACACGGCATCGGCAAGTTCGTCGAGATGACCGAACGGGTGATCGGCGGCGCGCGCCGCGAATACCTGGTGCTGGAATACGCGTCGTCCAAGCGGGGCGGTGGTACCGACAAGCTGTACGTGCCGATGGACTCCCTGGACCAGCTGTCCCGGTATGTCGGCGGCCAGGCGCCCACCCTGAGCCGCCTCGGAGGCAGCGACTGGACCAACACGAAAACCAAGGCGCGCAAGGCTGTTCGGGAGATCGCCGGTGAGCTGGTGTCGCTGTACGCCAAACGCCAGGCCGCGCCGGGCCACGCGTTCGGGCCGGACACCCCGTGGCAGGCCGAGATGGAGGATGCGTTCGGCTTCACCGAGACCATGGACCAGCTGACCGCCATCACCGAGGTCAAGGCCGATATGGAGAAGCCGGTCCCGATGGACCGGGTGATCTGCGGTGACGTCGGCTACGGCAAGACCGAGATCGCGGTCCGCGCAGCATTCAAGGCCGTGCAGGACGGTAAGCAGGTGGCGGTGCTGGTGCCGACGACACTGCTGGCCGACCAGCATCTGCAGACCTTCACCGCCCGCACCGCGGGCTTCCCGGTCACCGTGAAGGGGCTGTCCCGGTTCACCGATGGGGCCGACTCGAAGGCCACCCTGGAGGGGATGGCCGACGGTTCGGTGGACATCGTCATCGGCACGCACCGGCTGCTGCAGACCGCGGTGCGCTGGAAGGACCTCGGGCTGGTGATCGTCGACGAGGAACAGCGTTTCGGTGTCGAGCACAAGGAACACATCAAGAGCCTGCGGACCCACGTCGACGTCCTGACCATGAGCGCCACCCCGATTCCGCGCACCCTCGAGATGAGCCTGGCCGGCATCCGCGAGATGTCGACCATCCTGACGCCGCCCGAGGAACGGTTCCCGGTGCTCACCTACGTCGGCCCGCACGACGACAAGCAGGTCGCCGCGGCGCTGCGCCGCGAACTGCTGCGCGACGGGCAGGCGTTCTACATCCACAACCGGGTCAAGTCGATCGATCAGGCCGCCGCACGGGTACAGGCCATGGTGCCGGAGGCGCGCGTGGTGGTGGCACACGGCCAGATGGCCGAGGAGACCCTGGAGAAGACCGTCGAGGGCTTCTGGAATCGTGACTACGACATCCTGGTCTGCACCACCATCGTGGAGACCGGCCTGGACATCTCGAACGCCAACACCCTGATCGTGGAGCGCGCCGACACCTTCGGTCTGTCGCAGCTGCACCAGCTGCGCGGCCGGGTTGGCCGGAGCCGCGAGCGCGGGTACGCGTACTTCCTGTATCCGCCGGAGGTGCCGCTGACCGAGACCGCCCATGACCGGCTGGCCACCATCGCCCAGAACAACGAACTCGGCGCTGGTATGGCAGTGGCCATGAAGGACTTGGAGATTCGCGGCGCGGGCAACGTGCTGGGTGTCGAACAGTCCGGCCACGTCGCCGGCGTCGGGTTCGATCTGTACGTGCGGCTGGTGGGTGAGGCCGTCGAGGCCTACCGCGCCGCCGTGGACGGCAAGACCGTCAGCACCGTCGAGGAACCCAAGGATGTGCGCATCGACCTGCCGGTCGACGCCCACTTCCCGCCGGATTACATCGGCAGCGACCGGCTGCGGCTGGAGGCCTACCGCAGGCTGGCCGCGGCCTCCGACGCGGCCGGGGTGGACCGCGTCATCGAGGAACTCGTCGACCGCTACGGTCCGCTGCCCGAGCCGGCACAACGCCTGATCGCGGTGGCGCGGCTGCGGCTGCTGTGCCGCGAATACGGGGTCACCGAGGTGGCGACGATCTCCGATGCCACCATCAAGGTCGCACCGTTGACGCTGCTGGACTCCGGTCAGATGCGGCTCAAGCGGGTCTACCCGGGGTCGGCCTACCGGGCGACGACGTCGACGGTGCAGATCCCGATTCCGCGGGCAGGCACCGGGGTGGGCGCCCCGCGTATCCGCGATCTCGAACTGCTGCAAGCGGTTGCGGGTCTTCTGCTGGCCCTGGACGGTCGACCGGCCAATGAGGTCGACATCACCGCTATGGGAGGTGCGCAATGACAGTCGTCCTGGTCGACCCGCGCCGGCCCTCCCAGGTGCCGGTGGAAGCCGTCGGCCTGCTCGCCGGTGACGTGCAGTACACCGAGGAGATGCCGATCAAGGTGCCGTGGTCGCTGCCCTCGGCGCGCCCGGACTACGCCGGCGAACCGGCCCCGGTGCTGCTGTCCTCGGATCCCGACCATCCCAGTGTGAAGGCCCGGCTGGCGGCGGGGGAGCAGCTGATCGCGGCGCCCGGCCCGCAGGCCGGCGAGCGGCTGGTCGACGCGGTCGCGATCATGGACAAGCTGCGCACCGACGGCCCGTGGGAGAGCGAGCAGACCCACGATTCGCTGCGGCGCTACCTGCTGGAGGAGACCTACGAGCTGTTCGACGCGGTGCGCGGCGGCGACGCCGAGGAACTGCGCGAGGAACTCGGAGATGTGTTGCTGCAGGTGCTTTTTCACGCCCGCATCGCCGAGGACGCGCCGGCTCACCCGTTCGGCATCGACGATGTCGCCGACGCGCTGGTCCGCAAACTGGGCAACCGGGCGGCCGGGGTGCTCGCCGGTGACTCGGTGTCACTGGAGGAGCAGCTCGCCCAGTGGGAGGAACGCAAGCGCAACGAGAAGGTGCGCGACTCCTGCATGGACGATGTCCCGACCGGACAGCCCGCGCTGGCGCTGACGCAGAAGGTGCTCGAACGCTGCGCCGGAGCGGGGATCCCCGACGAATTGATCCCCGATGCGCTGCGCGAGGTGCGGATCGGGGTGGACTCCGACGCCGAGAACACCCTGCGCACAGCCACACTGGAGTTCATCGACACGGTCCGCCGCACCGAGCAGGCCATCGAGGCCGCCCGCGGCGGCGACGCCATCGGGGAGGCGCCGTCAGAGCCGATCGGCGCCGACGAATGGCGCGCCCACTGGCCCGGCTGAACCCTCTTCGCCGAAACTGTATTCCAGACGGCGGGCTCTCGAACTTTGCCCTCTGGAATACAGTTTCGGCGGTCATGACAGTAGGGTCTGCCCCAACCAGTCGCCCTCGGCCACACCCGGCAGCATCGCGAACGTCGCCGACCCCACCGTGGTGATCCACTGGTTCATCGCGTCCGCGTCGGCCAATCGCTGCTGCACCGGGATGAACTGGCGCGCCGGGTCCCTCAAATAGCTCGCGAAGATCAGCCCGCTGTCGGTGGTCACCCCGGCGGGTGGGGGATCGTCGTAGTTGTAGGGCCGCCGCAGGAACCGCTCGTCGTCATTGTGGTGACGTGCCAGCGCGATATGCGAATTGGGCGGAATGACCGGGATGCCGCCCACCTGCGCGTCCAGATCGGGCACGTCGTCCTCACGTGTCCCGGTCAGCGGGGCGCCGGTGTCCAGACGTCGGCCCACCGCGAATTCCTTGCTGGCCCGGTCGAGTTCGTCCCAGGTGTCCATCTCGGCGCGGATCCGGCGCAGCACCAGGATGGTGCCCCCGGCGAACCACGGCTGCCCGGCGCCCTCGTCCCAGATGAACCGGTCGAACTCTCCGGCATCCCGGAGGTTCGCGGTGCCGTCCACCTGCCCCATCAGGTTGCGCATGGTGCGGCCCGATCCGTCGGCACCATGCGCATGCCGGAAACCGTTCTGACGCCAGCGTTGCCGCGTCATCGCCCGCACGTTCTTCAGCAACACCCGGCTGGTATGCGCGACGACCATCGGGTCGTCGGCGCAGATCTGCAGCAGCACGTCGCCGCCGCAGAACGCCGGGTCGAGCCGGTCGGTCCGGAACGCGGGCATCGCGATGGCGGTCGGCGGCCGCCGGTGCGCCAGTCCGATGCCGTCGAACAGTGCGGGGCCCAACCCGACGCTGACGGTCAGTCGTGCCGGACGTGCGGCCAGTTCGGGTTCGGTATCGGCGAGGGCAGGTCGGCCCTGGGTGAGCCTGGCCGCGTCCGCCGACCACAGCTTGAGCACCGCGGCCAGCGTCGCGCGGGCGCTGCGCCCGGCATCCGGCGTCAGATCGAGTGCGACGAACAGCGCGTGGGCCTGCGGCGCGGTGGTGATGCCGCCCTGGTGCGTGCCGTAAAACGGCTCGGCGTTACCGCCGAAACCGTCGGCTGCCGGGGTGGCGGATTGCGCGGCCCCGCATTGGGTGAGGGCGGCGCCGGCGGCCAGCGCGGCGGCGCCCCCGGTGAGGAGGCGCCGCCGGTTGACATCAACCATGGCCGTTGTGCTCGGGCTGGTATTCCTCGTTGGCCCCGGCGAAGTCCCGCACCTGCACGGTGACCGGCAGCGTGGAACCGTCCTCGAACTGCACCGTGAGTGCGATATCGGAGCCCGCCGACAGCGGTGCGGTGAGATCCATCAGCATCAGATGATCACCGCCCGGCGCCAGTTCGTGGCTCCCGCCGGCCGGCAGCACGATCCCACCTTCCTTGGGGCGCATGGTTTTCGTACCGGCCTCGCCGGCGACCTCATGCACCTCGACGTGACCCGCCGCCGGCGAGCTGCCGGACACGATGCGGGCCTCGTGGTGCCCGTGGTTGACCAGCGTGCCGAACACCGCGGCCATCTCGCCGTCGCCGGCCGACGCCCACTGCTCTTCGAGCACCACCTCGGAGGCCATCGCGTGGTCGGAGTGCTCCGCGGTGGGCGAGGTGCAACCGGTGGCCAGCAGCGCGACGACCAGAGCGATCAGAAACCTACGCATCGGAAAGCTCCTTGCGCCGCTTGGCCGCACCGATGGCGAGGTCCAGCACCACGAAGGCGGCCAACGAGACTCCCAGCAGCGGAAGGAACCAGCCGACCGCCACCGCGGCCACCGTCAGCACACCGATCGTGACAGGGGACAGCCGCCGCAGGCCGCCCCGCACCGGTGGGCGGCCGACCGCCCACGCTGATCCGCGGGTCGGGCGGCGCTGCCACCACATTCGGTATCCACCGACGATCACCGCGACCAGCGCGACCGCGATACCGAGCAGTAGCAGCTGGTTCAGCAGGCCGAACAGCAGACCCATGTGCCCGCGGATACCCCAGTCGGCGAGCATGGCGACCACCGAATAGTCACGCCAGTAATCGATTTCGCTGGTCACCGTGTTGGTCGCCGGATCCACCGAGGCGGCGTTCGTGGTCAGCCGGTAGGGCTTCTCGATCTCGGCAACGCCGATGCCCTGTCCGGGTTCGGCGGGCAGCGTCACCTCCAGCGGCAGGCGCACACCGGCGCCGGCCGCGGCGCGAAGCACCGCATCGAAATCGACAGGTCCGGAATCGCTCTCCGGTGCCGTGTGCCCGGTGTGGCCGGCGTGTTCGTCGGGCACCACGGCCGCCGCCGGCGTCAGGGCGGTGTCCAGCGCCGGACGCTTCCAGTTCATCGCCGACCGCAGTTCGGTGACGTGCTCCCCGGCGTACGTCGACCAGGTGATGCCGGTCGCGGACAGGAACAGCAGTGCCGCGAGCAGCCACACACCGGTGGTGCCATGCCAGTTCATGGTGCGGGCACGGCCTTTGAGGCTGCGATCGAGGCGCAGCACGCGGCCGGGCCGGTTGCGGCGACGCTCGGCGGCCGCCTTGGTCAGCCACAGCACCACGCCGCCGAGGGCGACCACCCACAGCCAGGAGGCCGCGAGCTCGCTGTAGACGCGGCCCGGTTCGCCGAGGTTGAGGTGCCGGTGGAAGCCGTCCAGCCAGGTGCTCACCGGCAGGTAACCCAGCCAGCTCGCCTCGTCGCCGAGCACCCGCCCGGTGTACGGGTCGACGAAGACCGCACGCTGCAGTTCCGCGTCGAGGGAGGGGTCGGCGAAGTACACTCGGGTGGAGTCACCCGGATCGGCGGCCGGGCGCATGCCGGTCATGGTCAACGCCGGGAAGGCGTTCTGCGCGGCGGCGGCCTGGTCGTCCAGCGCGATGGGCCGGCCGGATTCCGGCACGGTCAGGATGTCGCCGTAGACGACGCGTTCGATGGACGGGGCCATCGCGTACAGGCCGCCGGTGAGCGCGGCGATCAGGATGAACGGGGCGATAAGCACGCCCGCGTAGAAGTGCAGGCGCACCACCAGGGGGCGCCAACTGCGCCGCGGTGGTCCTGGGTCGGTGGTGGACGTGGATTCGACGGTGTCGCCGGATTGGGTCATGAAAGCTGCCTTCAGCAGAAGCGATGGGTGGGACGCAGCGCCCGATGAAGCAGGCGTGCGGACGGCCGCGACCGGAGGGGCGCGGCATCGTGACAGGAGCGACCGCTATGCGGTCGCGACGCCACCCATCGGCGGGGCGCGCATGCCCAGCCCGGTACGCCACAGAAGTGACTGTGCGACAACGTTGTTGGTACGGCGCCGGGTGCGCGGAGGCGCCGGGCGCGGGCTGACGGTCGCGAAGAGCCGCAGCCAGCGCAGCACCGATGAGCACACCAGGTACAGGTGCTCGACGGCGCCGATGGCGATACCGAGCACCACCGCCGCCCCGGCGTGGGCCGCGAACATGGCGGGGCTCAGGCCCAGACCGCCCCCACCGTGATGGCCGCCGGCCAACGCCAGGGTGAGGTGACCGAGCAACTGCGCGGCGCCCAGGGCCGCGATCAGTGCGAGCAGTTGGGCGTGCCGGTTCTGCAGCCGGATGCCGGCCGCGGCCGCACCCGAGGTGGCGCACACCAGCAGCGCCGCGACCAGGGCGGCGCCGTGCGGGAACACGCCCGACGCGGCGGCGTGCGCACCGGTGGTGCCGGCCGCTGCGCTGACACCGACCAGCCCAGCGCGCAGCCGGTGCGCGCGTCTTGCCGGCGTGGTCACGAGCGGGACTCTACTACGACTAGTAGTCGACGAGCCGGTCGCCGAGGAACCGGTCGTGGCCCGTCACCCCGGGCAGCACGAAGAAGAACCCGCCGCCCACGGGCATGATGTACTCCTCCAGCGGCTCGCCCTTGAGCCGTTCCTGCACGGTCAGGAAGCCTTTCTGCAGGCTGCGCTGGTAGGCGACGAACGCCAGGCCCTGATCGAGGCGGCCGGCGCCGTCGAAACCGCGCGAGTAGTTGAAGCCGCGGCGCAGGATGAGGTTCTCTTCGGTTTCCGGGGTGCGCGGGTTGGCCAGCCGGATGTGCGCGTTCAGCTTGATCCGAGCGCCGTCCGGGTCCGCCGGGAAGTCCGGGTCGTCGAACTCGCCGGTCATGCCGAGCGGTGCGCCGCTGACCTTGGCACGGCCGATCAGTGCCTCCTGCTCGATGAGCTGGGTACGGTCCCAGAACTCGACGAAGTTCCGGATGATGCGCACGGCCTGATAGGTCCCGCCGACGGCCCAGTCGGGCTCGTCGTCGTCGGCACCCACCCACACATGGCGATTCATCACGGCGTCGTCGGCCACATCAAGATTGGAGGTACCGTCCTTGAACCCCAGCAGGTTTCGCGGGGTGGCGGCGTCTTTGTTCGAGCTGACGGCGGCGCGCCCGGCGCCGATGCCCCGGGCGTAGCCGTCGATCATCCAGCGCAACACCAGATCGCTGCGGGTGCGACGCATCAACTGCCGCAACGCGAACTGCATCGTGTCGTTGTGGCCGGACTCGAAGATGATGGAGATGTCGCCGTGCGACAGCTTGGGATCCAGCCGGTCATTGGCCAGGAACGGCATGGTGACCAGCTCGCGGGGTTTGCGATCGGCCAACCCGAAGCGGCCGTCGAACAGGGATGCCCCGACACCGACCACAATGGACAGATTGTCGGCGGGCGGCTTCTCGCCGAGGATCCCGGAGTCCACCGGTGGATAGGCGGGATCCCTTGTCTCGGGCGGCTTTCCGGCCATCAGGCCGCGGATCTCGTCGGTGAGCTCGCGCAGCGTCGAGGTCAGTTCGGCGCGGTTGCGGGCGTGCACGTTGAACGATGCGATCAGCCCCTGTTCGGGGATGGGCAGCGCGGTGATCCCGGCCTGGTGCGGGCCCTCGAATTCGATGAACCGTTCGGTGGCGGTGACCCCGGGCGACGCACTGTCCGAGGAACAGCCCGCGAGCGCGCCCGCTCCCACCGCGGCGCCGGTACCGAGGGCACCCGCGACGAATCCGCGGCGGGAGATCCCGCGACGTGGTGACTCCTGCGTCACTGCAGTTTCAGTACTCCCGAGACCTGCGACAGATTCTCGGACAAGCCGGCCAACTGCGCCTTGAGAGTATCGATGACCTGGGGCGTCACCGTGACGGCCGGGCACCGGTCAGACGGGTAAGGGTCGTTTTCGGTGCAGTAGAGCACCCAGCCGTCACCTTGGCGCAGGGGCTGCAGGGTGGCGTAGATCTCGGTGATGCCGCCGTCGATCTTGCCGAGCAGCGCGGGATCGACCTCCTGAAGGGCCGGCGTGAGCTTGTCGACGGCGGCCTGTGAACCCTGCAGGTTTGCGTCGAAGTCCCACAGGTCGGTCTTGGAGTACCGCTCTTCTTCACCGGTGATCTTGCCGGACGACACCTCTTCGATGAGCTCGGAGGCTCCGGTGGCCACCTTCAGCGGTGGCACCTCGAGCTTGGCCATCTCGTCCTTCAGCCCGGCGATATCGGCGTCGAGCTGGTCGGCGAACGGGGCGCCGCCATCGGTGGTGTTCTTGACGAACAACAGGTACTCCAGGCGGTGCCAGCCGGTGAATGCCGGATCGTCTTCGTTGGCGAAGTCGTCCACGCGGGAGTCGACCTTGCCGTCGACGTCCGGAATGAGCTCGGCGAGCGGCTCGATGCGCTCCCACGGCATACGGGACGGCGCGTAGGCGTCCTGGGCGGCCTTCACGTCACCAGCGCGGACCGCGTCGGTGAACACCTTGACGGCGGCAATCAGTTCATCGACCTGGGCGATCGAATACGCCTTGTACTCGTCGCCGACCTTCTCGGTCAGCGGGTTGGGGGCCGCTGCCTCAGAGCTGGTCGCCGACGCGCCCGACGTGGCACTCGAGGTCGACGCGTCCGAGCCGCTGTCCGAGCTGTTGCTCGAACATCCGCTGAGAATGAGTGCTGCCGCGACAACCGGTATCTGCCAGGCGAAATGCCGTCCCATCGAACCTCCTCTAGTGAATGTCAGCACAGTACCTGTTCGACAGACATTGGATAGGCATACCTCGGTATTCAGCTCCCAAGCGTTCGTTCAGGGATGCCGGTCGGCGCCACCGTTACTCTTGATCGGGGGATATCGGCCCCAATTGGCCGGTGGTTTGAGGGAGAGCCTTGTCCGACATAGGGAGTGTGTCGCGCCCGGCGCCGACCGTTCCCGCGGTGGTCTCCGACCCGGAACCGGCACCGAGCGCGGTGACACGACGGCTCCGTTGGTGGCGGGTGGCCGCCGTGTTGACCGCGACGCTGCTGCTGCTGGCCTCCAGTTGTTCGTTCCAGACCGGTGACCCGATTCCCGAGGGTGTGCCGCCGCCACGCGGCGCCGCGGTCCCCGAGATCGACACGAACGCCACCGGCCGGCCCGCCGACCAGCTCGGCGACTGGGCGGCCGAGCTGGCACCGGCGATCGGCATCCCGGCCAAGGCACTGGAGGCCTACGCCTATGCCGCGCGGGTGGCCCAGGTGGTCAACCCCAAGTGCAATCTGGCCTGGACGACGCTGGCCGGTATCGGGATGATCGAGAGCCATCACGGCACCTATCAGGGGGCCACCATCGCGCCGAACGGCGACGTGCGCCCACCGATCCGTGGTGTGCAGCTCGACGGCACGCTGGGCAACATGCAGATCCTCGACACCGACAACGGAGCGCTGGACGGGGATCCGCACCTGGACCGGGCGATGGGGCCCATGCAGTTCATCCCGGAGACCTGGCGGCTGTACGGGGTGGACGCCAACAACGACAACGTCATCAGCCCGGACAACTTCGACGACGCGGCGCTCTCGGCGGCGGGCTATCTGTGCTGGCGGGGCAAGGACTTGTCGACCCCGCGGGGCTGGATGGAGGCGCTGCGCGCCTACAACCTGTCCAACCAGTACGCGCGCAGCGTCCGGGACTGGGCCACCGCTTACGCCGACGGTCATCCCATCTGAGCACGCCGCGCCGACGCGCAACCTCTAGGCTCTTATGAGCACAAGACCCAGTAAGAGATCAGTCTTCACCAAGGAGGAGCCCGTGCCCATCATCGAACAGGTCGGAGCCCGCGAGATCCTGGATTCGCGCGGTAACCCGACCGTTGAGGTCGAGGTGGCCCTGATCGACGGAACAGTCGCCCGGGCCGCAGTGCCCTCCGGCGCCTCGACCGGCGAGCACGAGGCTGTGGAGTTGCGTGACGGCGGTAGCCGCTACGGCGGCAAGGGCGTGGAGAAGGCCGTCGAGGCCGTGCTCGACGAGATCGCCCCGGCGGTCATCGGGCTGTCCGCCGACGACCAGCGGCTGATCGACCAGGCGCTGCTGGACCTGGACGGCACACCGGACAAGTCGCGGCTGGGCGCCAACGCCATCCTGGGCGTGTCCCTGGCGGTGGCCCGCGGTGCGGCCGAGTCGGCCGGCCTGCCGCTCTTCCGCTACATCGGCGGACCCAACGCCCACATCCTGCCGGTGCCGATGATGAACATCATCAACGGCGGCGCCCACGCCGACACCGGGGTGGACGTCCAGGAGTTCATGATCGCCCCGATCGGCGCGGCCACCTTCAAGGAATCGCTGCGCTGGGGTGCGGAGGTCTACCACTCGCTCAAGTCGGTGCTCAAGAAGCAGGGCCTGTCCACCGGTCTGGGTGACGAGGGCGGTTTCGCGCCCGATCTGCCCGGCACCAAGGCCGCGCTCGATCTGATCGGCACCGCCATCGAAGGCGCCGGCTTCAAGCTCGGCACCGAGATCGCGCTGGCGCTCGACGTGGCGGCCACCGAGTTCCACACCGAGGGCACCGGATACGCGTTCGAGAAGGAGACCCGCACCGCGGAGCAGATGGCGGAGTTCTACGCCGGTCTGCTCGACGGGTACCCGCTGGTCTCCATCGAGGATCCGCTGTCCGAGGACGACTGGGACGGCTGGGTCGCACTGACGGCCGCCATCGGCGACCGGGTGCAGCTGGTCGGTGACGACCTCTTCGTCACCAACCCCGAGCGCCTGGAGGAGGGCATCGAGAAGGGTGCCGCCAACGCGCTGCTGGTGAAGGTCAACCAGATCGGCACGCTGACCGAGACCCTGGATGCCGTGTCGCTGGCGCACAACAGCGGCTACCGCACCATGATGAGCCACCGTTCCGGTGAGACCGAGGACACCACCATCGCCGACCTGGCGGTGGCGGTGGGCAGCGGTCAGATCAAGACCGGTGCGCCGGCCCGCAGCGAGCGGGTGGCGAAGTACAACCAGTTGCTGCGCATCGAGGAAGCCCTCGGCGACGCCGCACGGTACGCCGGTGACCTGGCCTTCCCGCGTTTCGCGCCTGCGAGCCAGTAGAAACGCTCCATGCCCGACGCGAAACGGCCCGATCCGCGCCGCCGCGGCCCGGCCCCCCGGCCGGGCAAGGCGGGCGGGGCGGGCCGTCCGCGTTCGGCGTCGCGGCGTGAACCGCGCGCCATCGAGAGCCGGGAGGGCCGCGAGGCGCGGGAAGCGGCCGAGGTCCGCGAAACTGGGGCAGCATCCCCGGATGCCGGCCAGGACACCGTCGCCGAGGCGATCCGCAAATCGGTCGCCGAATCCGCCGAGCAGCAGTCCGATCAGCGCTTCGGGTCGGCTGCCCGGCGGGCGGCGATCCTGGCCGCGGTGGTGTGTGTGCTCACGCTGACCATCGCCGGCCCGGTGCGCACCTACTTCGCCCAGCGAACCGAGATGAATCAGTTGAAAACCGTTGAAGCGCAGCTCCGTTCGCAGATCGCAGATCTGGAGCAGCAGAAGATCAAGCTCGCCGACCCGGTGTTCATCGCGGCCCAGGCCCGCGAACGTCTGGGTTTCGTGATGCCCGGCGACATTCCCTATCAGGTGCAGTTGCCCCCCGGTGCCACCGCGGCCCCGGTGACCGGCCCCGATGCCCCGGAGGTGAAATCCGGTGACCCGTGGTACACCTCGCTGTGGCACACCATTGCCGATGCCCCACATGGGGTTTCGCCGGTGATCACGCCGGCCCCCGTGCCTGCCGAATCGGTCGACGTCCCTGCTGACCCCCCGCCCGCCGGTGGTTGACCAGGCCGACCTGGACGCCGTCGCGCAGCAACTCGGCCGTGAGCCGCGCGGCGTCCTGGAGATCGCGTACCGGTGCCCCAACGGCGAACCCGCCGTGGTGAAGACGGCACCCAAACTTCCCGACGGCACCCCGTTCCCGACGCTGTACTACCTGACCCATCCGGTGCTGACCGCCGCGGCGAGCCGGTTGGAGTCCTCGGGCCTGATGCGGGAGATGACCGACCGGCTGGCCGAGGATCCGGAGCTGGCCGCGGCCTATCTGCGCGCCCACGAATCCTTCCTCGCCGAACGCGATGCCATCGAATCGCTGGGCACCACGTTCACCGGCGGCGGTATGCCCGACCGGGTCAAGTGCCTGCACGTGGTGATGGCGCACGCACTGGCCAAGGGGCCGGGGGTGAACCCGTTCGGCGATGAGGCGCTCGCCCTGCTGGCCGCCGAACCCGGTATGGCCGGAATCCTGGACAGCGAGGTGTGGACATGACGGTCGGCGCAGTCGACTGCGGGACCAATTCGATCCGGCTGCTCATCGCCGAACCCGGCGAGGACGGGCGGCTGCGGGATGTGCACCGCGAGATGCGCATCGTGCGCCTGGGCCAGGGTGTGGACGCCACCGGGGAGTTCGCGCCGGAAGCGCTGGCGCGCACCGAGTCCGCACTGTCCGACTACGTCGACCTGATGCGTGAGCACGGCGTGCGCACAGTCCGCATGGTGGCGACGTCGGCGGCCCGGGATGCCGGTAACCGTGACGAGTTCTTCGCGATGACCGCGCGGCTGCTGGGTTCGGTGTCGCCGGGCGCGGTCGCGGAGGTGATCACCGGCACCGAGGAAGCCGAGCTGTCGTTCCGCGGAGCGGTGGGTGAACTGGACACCGACGCAGCGCCTTTCGTCGTCGTCGACCTCGGCGGTGGATCCACGGAGTTGGTGCTGGGTGCCTCCGAGGTGACAGCGTCCTTCTCGGCCGACATCGGCTGCGTGCGCATCAAGGAACGCTGCCTGCATTCGGATCCGCCGACGGCAGCCGAGATCGGCGCCGCCCGGGCGGTGGTGCGGGAACGGCTCGCAGAGGCGCTGGCGGTCGTGCCGGTCGAGGGCGCGCGCACCTGGGTGGGCGTGGCGGGCACCTTCACCACGCTGGCCGCGCTGGCACACCGGCTGCCGGCCTACGACCCGGCCGCGATTCATCTGTCGCGGACGGCTTTCAGCGATCTGCTGCCGGTCTGCGAGCAGCTCCTCGCGATGACCGGGGAGCAGCGACTGGCGCTCGGTCCCATGCACGAGGGCCGGGCCGATGTCATCCCGGGTGGGGCGATCATCGTGCAGGAACTGACCCGCGTGCTGGCCGAACGGGCCGGGTTGAGCGAACTCGTGGTCAGTGAGCACGACATCCTGGACGGCATTGCGCTGTCCATCGCCTAGCGTGGTAACGGTGAAACGTGAGGAGGGAGCGGCGTGAGCACATGGAATTCGGGTGGTTCACCTCCGCCCGTCGTCCCGCGCCCGCCGGCGAGGCGCGGACCGAATATCGGCCTGATCATCGGGATCAGCGCCGCCGTGCTGGCCATCGGTGCCGGGGCGGCGTATCTGCTGTTGCGCCCGTCGGCGCCGGATGAGCCCGCCGCCGAACGGTCCGCGGCACCGGAAACCTCAGCGGCGGAACCGGCTTCGGACGACGCCGATGATCCCAACGCGCGGCTGATGAAGGCGCTGCCCAAGGGCTACCCGGATGGCGCGTGCAAGCCGGTGGCCCGGCTGGAAGGCGCGATGTCGACCATCGCCTGCACGGTCAACAGGGACCCGGGCGGCCCGATGTCCGCCACGTACTCACTGCTGCTGGACACCGCCGCGCTCAATGCCGCCATCGAGGATCTGGCGTCGACGTCGACCGTGGTGGACTGCCCGGGCCGGATCCAGTCACCCGGACCGTGGCGGCACAACGCGTCGCTGCACGAGGTCAGCGGGACCTTGGTCTGCGGCATCCAGAACGACAATCCGATGCTGGCGTGGACCGATATCGACCAGCAGATGATCGCGGTGACCCAGGGTCGTCCGGCGGGGCCGACGCTGGATCACCTGTACAACTGGTGGACCACGCACTCCTGATCGCCTGACGAAAAAAGTCCGGCGCCTTGGCTTTTGGCCAGGGCGCCGGACTTTTTCGGTGTGGATCAGGCGGCGGGCGGTGCGATGACCGGGGTGGTGATCGGTGCCGCGCCCTCGGGCAACGGGGTGCCCTGGCTGCCGGCCTCGGCCGGGGCCACGGGGGCTGCCGGGGCGCCTTCCACGGCGGCCGGGGCCGGCGCGATGCCTTCGGCGGCCGGAGCCGGAGCGGCGGCCGCGGGGACCGGAGCTTCCTGCACGCCGGCCGGGGTCAGGCCGGGCTCACCCTCGGGCAGCGGAGTGCCTTGGCTGCCGGCCGGCACCGGGGCGGTCTCGGCGGTGCCCTCGGGCAGCGGGGTGCCCTGGCTGCCCGCCGGCACCGTGGTGGGTGCGGGCGTGGTCGCCTCGGCGTCCGCCGGAGCGGCCGGGGTCTGGGTGGTGGAGGTCTCGGTGCTTGACGTCGACGGCGTCGTCGCGGCCGGGGCCTGGTAGGTCCGGGTGCCGCTGGCCGCGGCGCCACCACCGGAACTGGACGCCGGCGGCGGGGTGACCCAGACGATCAGGTCGGTGGCGTTGGTGGCGTAGACGACGCTGTCCGGCGCGGAACCGGTGACGTCGAAGTAGACCTTGCCGGAGGTCTGCTGGCCCTGCGCGATGGCTGACGGGTTGACACCCTGCGCGGTCGGGACGCCGAACAGCGCGCGGTAGGTCTGGCCGTCCCGGGCGCGGGCGTTGAAGTTGGACACGATGGGTTGGGCGCTGCCCTGGATGGCCTTGTCGGTGGCGGTGGCCTCCCACAGGGTGCCCTGCGGCTGATACGGGATGGTGTCGGTGCTGACCTTCAGGCCGGTGACCGTCCAGCCCTGCACGACATTGCCGTCGGTGAGCTCGGCCTGGCTGCCGAGATGGGTGGTGTTCACGGTGTTGAGGTCGTCGGCAATCGCGATCGGCGCACCGAACGCGGTGATCGCCCCTGCGGCTGCGATGGCCGCAGCCGCAAACGCGGCCGCGATGCTCGTGGTCTTCACGGTGTTTCACTCCTGAGTCGTCCGAATAACGGCGTTCCCCCCGGTGGGGTGCACACAATCAGCGAAGTTAGCAGGTAGCCAGGGCCGACGGAACCGTCGCGCGGCGGCCGGAGGTTACCGGTAGCAACTGAGGCCGACTTCCCAGAAATCGCGGTGGCGCTTCCCAGCAACGTTCTGCCCAGTGTTCAAGATCTTTGCTGCGCCGGTCAGCGGCTTCCGCTTTGGCTCAGGTGCTAACTCCGCGGGATTTGCTCCATACAGCTGTATTGCCGAGGCGGCGGATATCGAAAAGCGATGCGGTAAAACGCCGGGTGTCGCGGTTCAGGCGGTGTCGTCGCGCGCGCCCAGGCGCAGATGCTCGATGTGATAAACCGCCTCATCGAGCAGCTGTGCGACGTGGTTGTCGAACAATCGGTAGACGATGTTGCGGCCTGCCCGATCGCCGGCCACCAGGCCAAGCGCGCGCAGTAGTCGCAGCTGATTGGAGACCGCGGATTGCTCCATGCCGACGGCGGCCGACAGGTCGGTCACCGTGCAGGGCGACTGGCGCAACCGGGTGAGGATCAGCAGCCGATTCGGGGAGGCGAGGGCCTGCAGGGTCTCGGCGACCTTGGCGGCCGAGGCGGGGTCCAGTGACGTCACCGCAGGGGTGAGTCCATCGACGCCGTGTCCCATTCGTCAATTGAACCACGACGCCGGTTTACCTTTAGACATGTATAACTCTACATGTTTTGATGTCAACGTGATGACGGACGTTCGGGATGCAGAAGCGCGAACACGCCGGTCGACGCGAAGAGGGGCGTGGTCGCTGCCCTCGGTGCGCTGGGCGGCCCTGGCCCTGGTGTTCTTCGCGCTCGGACTGGCTACCCAGTTGCTCGGCGCACCGGAGATCGTCTGGTGGGTCCTGTATCTCGCGTGCTACGCCGCCGGAGGGTGGCAGCCCGGGCTGGACGGACTGCGCGAGCTCGGGCAACGGCGCCTCGATGTCGACCTGCTGATGGTGCTCGCCGCGGTGGGCGCGGCCTCGATCGGCCAGGTCTTCGACGGCGCTCTGCTGATCGTCATCTTCGCGACCTCGGGCGCGCTCGAGGACCTTGCCACCACGCGGACCGCCGATTCCGTGCGCGCACTGCTGGATCTGGCGCCCGAGCGCGCCACCCTGATCGACGACGGTGTCGAGCGCGTGGTGGCGGCCACCGAGCTGCGGGTGGGCGACCGCATCCAGGTGCGGCCCGGGGAGCGTATTCCCGCCGATGCCTCGGTGCGCAGCGGCGCGTCGGATGTCGACCAGTCGTCGATCACCGGCGAGTCGCTACCGGTCGCTGTGGGTGTCGGCGACGAGATCTTCGCAGGCACCTTGAACGGCGCGGGCGCCTTGCAGGCCGCGGTGATCCGCGACCCGGCCGACAGTGTGGTGGCGCGCATCGTCACCCTGGTGGCCGAGGCGTCGGCCACCAAGGCCCGCACCCAGTTGTTCATCGAGAAGGTCGAGCAGCGTTACTCGGTGGTCATGGTGGCCGCGACGCTGGCCCTGTTCGTCGTGCCGCAGCTGTTCGGGGAGGACCTGCGTTCGGCGCTGCTGCGGGCGATGACGTTCATGATCGTGGCCTCCCCGTGCGCGCTCGTGCTGGCCACCATGCCGCCGCTACTGTCGGCGATCGCCACCGCGGGACGGCGTGGCGTGCTGGTCAAATCGGCTGTCGCGATGGAACAACTGGCCACCGTGGACACCGTCGCCTTCGACAAGACGGGCACCCTCACCACGGGGACACCGCGGGTGGTGGCCGCCACGTCGAGCGAGGTGTTGCGGTCGGCCGCGGCGGCCGAGCAGTACAGCGAACATCCCCTCGGGCGTGCGATCGTGGCGCACGCCCGCGACCGTGGGCTCGACATCCCGCGGGCGCTGGACTTCCGGGCCGTCCCCGGGCGCGGCGTGCGGGCGACGGTTCAGACCCACCGCGTCGAGGTGGTCAATCCCGCCGGCGCACCGGGTCCGACGATACCCGAGGCGGCCCAGATGGAGCGGTCCGGCGTCACCGCGGTCGTCGTCGTCATCGACGGGGTGGTGGCCGGGGTGATCGGGCTGCGCGACACCGCGCGCCCCGCCGCGGCGACCGCGGTGCGAGCCCTGTCGGGTCTCACCACGCATCCACCGGTGCTGCTGACCGGCGACAATGCCGGGGCCGCAGCACATCTGGCGGACGAGGTGGGCATCGCCGCGGTGCGCGCCGAACTGCTGCCCGATCAGAAGGTGGCCGCGGTGCGGGAACTGCCCGGGCGGGTGCTGGTGGTCGGCGACGGGGTCAACGACGCTCCGGCGATGGCGGCCGCCCACGCGTCGATCGCGATGGGGAGCTCCGGTGCCGACCTGACCCTGCAGACCGCGGACGCGGTCACCGTCCGCGACGACCTGGCCGCCATACCGGCGGTGCTGGCCCTGGCCCGGCGCGCACGCCGGATGGTGCTGGCCAATCTCGCCATCGCCGGAACCTTCATCGTGGTGCTGGTGGTGTGGGACCTGTTCTGGTACCTGCCCCTACCGCTGGGTGTGGCCGGGCACGAGGGCTCGACCATCATCGTGGCCCTCAACGGGTTACGGCTGCTGCGCCGCCGCGCCTGGCCCGCCGACTGACGCGACGCGTACCTTGCGAGGCGATGACTTCGCATCCGGATCGCACCGTGGACTGGCGCCGTCTTCGTCGGCGCGGCGCGGGAACGGCCCTGATCGCGATGGCGATTGCCGCGACCCTGCAGGCCCTGGGCACCGTCATCATCGGGCGGGTGGCGGCGACGCCGGTGTGGACCACCCTCGCGGCACTGGCCCTGTGCCTGCTCGGCTACGCCGTGCTCGACACTCTCGGACGCACCCTCTGGGCGAGCGTCGTGGACCGCGCGGAGGGCGCACTGCGGGCCGACCTGCTCACCGCGGCGCTGAATCAGCCGCTGGACCGTCTCTCGGAGCAGGCGGTCGGCGAGGTGCTGGACCGCGTCGACGACGACACCCACGAGGTCGGGTCGCTGGCGCGCCAACAGCTCTGGGACGCCATGCGCACGCTCGTGTCCACCGTGCCGATGTGGATCGTCGCCGGCCTGACCTGGTGGCCCGCCTGGTTCATCTTTCCGGTGGTCGCGCCGCTGACAGTTCTGGTGATCCGGCCGCTGCTGCGGCAGCTCAGCGACCGCAAGGTGGTCGAGGAGATCGCCTGGACGGAACACGCCGCGATGATGGAAGAGGGCATCGCCGCACGAGATGATCTGCGTACCAGCCTCGGCCAGGCCTTCCTGCTCCGGCGGTGTGCCGAACTGTCGGGCCACGTACTGCAACGGGTCCGCGCCGTGGTGTCGGTCGAATCGCGGATCACCCTGCGCGCCGGCGGGCTGCTGCACGCGCTGCTGGCCGGTGTCGTCGTGGCCGGCGTGGCGCTGGTATCCGGCGGCGGCCTCGAGATCGCCCAGCTCATCACCCTCTTCCTGGTCAGCGCCACCCTGGTCAACGAGATCGCCGAGCTCGCCCGCCAGCTACCCGAGCTGCAGGCGGGGATGGGTGCCGTCATCCGCATCCGCCAGCTCATGGACAGCGAGTCGGAACCCGTTGGTGGCGAACCGATTCCCGCAGGAGCGGTCGACATCCGGTTCGACGACCTGCACTTCTCCTATGCCGAAGGCACATTCGCCCTTGACGGCATCGACCTGCACGTCCCCGCGGGCACGACCTGCGCGCTGGTCGGCCGGACAGGTTCGGGGAAATCAACGCTCGCATCATTGGTGTCCCGGGCCGTCGATCCCGAACCCGCGTCGCTGTACATCGCCGGAGTCGACGCGCTGGATCTCGACCTGCAGCAGCTGCGGTCCTCGGTGGGGGTGGTCACCCAGCGCACCGAGATCCTGGCGGGGACGCTGGCCGAGAACATCACGTTGTTCGCGGACCTGCCGCGGGAGCGGGTGCTCAAGGCGGTTGCCGAACTCGACCTCACCTCGTGGATCGACAGCCTGCCCGACGGTGTCGACACCCTGCTGGGGCCCGGTGGAACCACGTTGTCCGCGGGTGAGGAACAGCTCGTGGCCTTCGTCCGGCTGCTGGTGCGTGACGTCCGGGTCGTCGTACTCGACGAGGCCACCGCGCGCATGGATCCGCTCACCGAGGACCGGGTGGTCCGTGCCGCGGATCGCCTGCTGTCCGACCGCACCGGCATCCTGATCGCTCATCGGCTGAGCACGGTGCAGCGGGCCGATCACATCGCCGTGCTCGACGGCGGCCGGATCATCGACCAGGGGTCGCGCGCCGAACTGGAGTCACGCGCCGGGCCGTTCCGGCGGCTGCTCGATGCCTCCGGCGCGCAGCACGTGGACGTCACGCCGCCCAGAAGCGTTGCGGCACACAGCGACACGACGGTCGGAGGTCTGCGACGGCAGGGCGACCGGCCCGCAGGCACCGACCTGGGCACCGGGTCCAGCCTGACCCGCGGGATCGCCCGCATGGTGGCCGTCCTGCCGGCATGGGGACTGCTGGGCAGCGCACTGTTCCTGGTCACCGGGCTGGTGGGGGCGACCGGTGCCGTCAGCGGGTATGTGTGGGGCCGGCTGGTCGAGAGTCTGGAGCAGGGCCAGACCTCGGTGGCGCTCACCGTGGCCACGGTGGTCAGCATCGTCGCCGAACCGTTCTTCCTCGCCTGGGCGGTGCGTCGATTCGTCCCGTGGTGGGCCGCCTGTTCCCTGCGGATCCGGATGACCGTCCTGGACGCCCAGACCCGGCAGCACCGTCTGGAGCGGACCCCGCCGGGCGAAGTGGTGTCCCGGGTGCTGGATTCCGACCGTTTCCTGCGCTACGCCGATCGCTGCAACGACGTCGTCAGCGGACTGATCATCGTCGTCTTCGCCTCGTTCCTGAGCGGGACGGCGATCGCGGGCGCGATCCTGCTGGCGGTGATGATCGCCTCGGCGGTCGCGTCGGTGGCGGGGCGCCCGATGGCAGGACGGTCGGCCGCGGCCGCGTCCACCACCCGCGCGCACTTCGGCCGCACGTTGGTGTCGGTGCTGGAATGTGTGCGGACGGTCAAGCTCGCGGCGTCCACGAGCGATGTGCGCGAACACCTCGATGGTGTCGACGGGGGCCGTGTCCAGGCCGCGGTGCGTGAGCACCGGATCGAGTCGGTCCTGTTCGGTGTGCCGGTGGTGATGGTGCAGCTGGGTGTGGTCGCCGCGTGGATCGTCTACCTGATCGACGGATGGAGTCTGGCTGCGGCACTGATGGTTTCCGGCGCGGTCGCGGGCTTCGACTATTTCGGCAGCGTGGCCGGCGCCGTGGTAACCGGAGCGCCCGGCACCCGCGCCTGGCAGCTGGAGACCACCCGCTTCGCCGGCGGCGCCGACCTGATGGACATACCGGCCGGAGTCGACCTGCAGGCCGGGACGGCCCCGCTTCCCGGCCGGACACCCCGTACCGCGTTGCACCGCTTGGAGCTTCGCCGGCTGACCGCGGTGCACGAGGACGGGACCCGCGGCGTCACCGGCGTCGACCTCACCGTCGAGGCAGGCGAACTGGTCCTGCTCCTCGGCCAGGTGGGGTCGGGCAAATCGTCTCTGCTGTCGGTGTTGTGCGGTCTGGTCGGCCACACCGGCACCATCCGGTGGAACGGGGTGGAAGTCGACGATGCCCAGACCTTCCTGCGACCAGGACAGGTCGCGCACGTGGCGCAGGTGCCACGGGTGCTCTCGGGGACGTTCGCCGACAACATCCGTCTCGACCACGACCGCGAGATCGGGCAGGCCGTCGCCGACGCGCAGCTGGGCCGAGACATCGAGGCGGCCGGTGGCGCCGATGCGCTGGTCGGCCACCGCGGAGTTCGGTTGTCCGGGGGTCAGGTGCAACGGCTGGCGCTGGCCAGAGCGTTGGCCGTGCAGCCGGAACTGCTGCTCGCCGATGATGTTTCGAGTGCACTCGACGCGGTGACCGAGGTGGCGCTGTGGGCCGGACTACGGGCTCGCGGCATCACCGTGCTCGGTGCGTCGTCGAAACGCGCGGCGCTGGCGCAGGCCGACAGGGTGGTCGTGCTGGTCGACGGGAAGATCGCGGCCATCGGTCCGTGGACGGAATTGGGCCCGATGTGGGGACACCTCGCGGCCTGAGCGTTGTGAGTTAGCGTGTATCCACATGAGCTTTTCGCATGCATCCGTCGTCGAGGCGGAACTCCTGAACCCGCGGTTGCGCCGGATCACCCTGCGGGTCGAGGAACCCGAGGTCCTCGACGTCAAACAGGGCGGGGACTCCGCCGTCGGCATCTACTTCCCGGACTCGGGTGGCGAGGGCCGTAACTATTCGGTCCGCTACTCCGACGGCGACCGCATCGTGATCGATGTCGTGCTGCACGCGCGCGGGGTTGCCACCACCTGGGCCGCCGGCGCCGCACCGGGTGACCGGGTCGGGCTCGACCACGCCCGGTCCTGGTACCGCCCGGAACCGAGCACCGAATGGCAGCTGCTGGTGGCCGACCTCTCCGGGTTGCCTGCTGCCGCTCGCATCATCGAGAGCCTGCCGGGCGGCATGCCGGTCACCGCGATCGTGGAGGTGGCCGACGAGGAGGACCTGGCCTACCTGCCCGCGCACCCGGACGTCACCGTCATTGCGTCGGTGGGTACCGGGAACGGCCATGCGGCCGGCGAGCTCGCCCGGCTGGTCCGCGAGTACGACATGCCCGCCGGCCGCGGGTACTGCTGGTTCGCCGGCGAGGCCGCCGAATCACGTTCGGTGCGTAAGTATCTGCGTGGTGCCGGCTGGACCGTCGACCAGCTCGACGTCACGGGTTACTGGCGGTTCGACTCCGAGACCTGGGATGCGAAGTTCGCGCTGGTCTCCGACGAGGTCGTGGCCGTCTGGGAACGTGCGGTGGCCGCCGGCAAGAGTGAGCGGGTCGCCGATGAGGAGTACGAAGAAGCTCTCGAACGCGCCGGTCTCTAAGCCGGCCTGCCGGGCAGCTCGAACCGGTTCAAGTAGCCGTCGACGAAGGACTTCGCCTCGCGGTGACCGCGGGTGATCCCCAGGCCCTCTTCGAGCACCATGATGCGCGCCAGGCTGGCCACGATCATCGACATCACCACCGGCGGGAACGCCTCGGTGTCCACGCCGTGGGCGCGCAGCGCCGCGCTGAGCGTGGCCTCCTCCAGATCGCGGAATCGTTCGGCGTAGGTGGCGATCTCGCCGGCGATGGCCTTGCGGTGATTGGCCAGCGCCATGAACTCCATCCAGAGCTGGGCTCCGGTGGTGTTGTTCAGCTCCCACAACGCGTGCAGGGGAGCGTCGGCGCTGAGGGTCTGGCGCTGCCGGTCCAGGTTGACCTCGGCACCGGCCTGCAGCACGGCCAGGTACAGCTCGTCCATGCTGGGGAAGTAGTAGTGCACCAGCGCCGGCTTCACCCCGGCCTGCGCGGCCACCCGCCGCGAGGTCGCCGCCGCATAGCCTTCGTCCAGCATGATCTGGGCAGTCGCCCTGATCAATGCACGGCGTGTGGTTGAATCGCCGTCCCTTGACCTCTTTACCGCGGTGCTGCTAGACATGGCCACAGCCTAACTGTTGGGCGACTGCCCAAACTTTTCTGAGGACGGTGTCATGGCTGGTCGGGTCGAAGGCAAGGTCGCATTCATCACCGGCGCGGCGCGCGGGCAGGGCCGCAGCCACGCGGTCCGGTTGGCGGCAGAAGGCGCCGACATCATCGCCATCGACATCTGCCAGACCTTCGAGAACTCGCCTGCTCTGGGCGCCACCGCCGAGGATCTCGCCGAAACCGCGGACCTGGTGAAGAACCTCGGACGCCGCATCGTCACCGCCGAGGTCGATGTCCGCGACGCCGCCGCCGTGCAGGCCGCCGTCGACAGCGGCGTGGAACAACTCGGGCGACTCGACATCATCGCGGCCAACGCCGGGATCGGCACCACCGGAGTCAAGCTCGACCGGATGTCCGAAGACCTCTGGCAGGAGATGATCGACGTCAACCTCAGCGGGGTGTGGAAATCGGTCAAAGCCGGTGTGCCGCACATGCTGGCCGGTGGACGCGGCGGATCCATCATCCTGACCGCCTCGGTGGCCGGCACCAAGGCTTACCCGCACACCGGCCACTACGTGGCGGCCAAGCACGGGGTGGTCGGCCTCATGCGGTCCTTCGCCGTCGAACTGGGGCAGCACTCGATCCGGGTCAACTCGGTGCACCCCACCCACGTCAACAGCCCGATGCTGATGAACGAGAAGACCTACCGGATGTTCCGCCCGGACCTGGAGAACCCGGGGCAGGCGGACCTGGAGCCGATCTGCCGGACCTTCCACATGCTGCCCATCCCGTGGGTCGAGGTCGAGGACATCAGCAACGCGGTGCTGTTCCTGGCCTCCGATGAGGCGCGCTACGTCACCGGGGTGACCCTGCCGGTGGACGCCGGGAGCTGCCTGAAGTGACGGTCTACTACGACCCGTATGACGTCGGGATCGTGCACGACCCCTATCCCACCTATGCCACGCTGCGGGACGAGGCGCCGCTCTACTACAACGAGAAGTACCGATTCTGGGCGCTGTCCCGGCACAGCGACGTCGAGCAGGCACTCTCGGACTGGGAGACGTTCTCCAACAGCCGAAGTGACATCCTGGAACTGGTGCAGTCCGATTTCGACATGCCCGGCGGTGTGATGATGTTCGAGGACCCGCCGGTGCATTCGATGCTGCGGGCGCTGATGTCACGGGTGTTCACCCCGCGCCGGATGGCCGCGATCGAGGATCAGATCCGCGAGTTCTGCGTGCGCTGCCTGGACCCGCAGGTCGGCTCCGGCGGATTCGACATCATCGCCGAGCTGGCCGCCATGATGCCGATGCGGGTCATCGGAATGTTGCTGGGCATACCGGAATCCGAGCAGATAGGGGTCCGCGACGCCAACGACGCGAACCTGCGCACCAAACCCGGAGCCCCGATGAAGGTACGCGATGCGGACAAGATCGCCGATGGGCGGATCTACGCCGATTACGTGCAGTGGCGCTCGCGGAACCCGTCCGACGATCTGATGACCGCCCTGCTGAACGTCGAGTTCGAGGACCAGTCGGGGGTGACCCGCAAGCTGACCCGCAAGGAGGTGCTGCACTACACCCAGGTGGTCGCCGGCGCGGGCAACGAGACCACCGGCCGGCTCATCGGGTGGCTGGCCAAGGTGCTCGCCGAGCATCCCGAGCAGCGCCGCGCGGTGCGCGATGACCGCTCGCTGCTGAACAGGGTGGTGGATGAGACGCTGCGCTTCGAGCCCACCGGGCCGCACGTCGCGCGCTGGGTGGCACGCGATTTCGAGGCCTACGGCCAGACCGTGCCGGCGGGCAGCGCGATGCTGCTGCTGTTCGGCGCGGCCAACCGCGACCCGCGCCGCTACCGGCTACCGGACCGGTTCGACATCCACCGTGACAACATCAGCCACCTCACCTTCGGCAAGGGTCTGCACTACTGCCTGGGGGCGAACCTGGCCCGCCTGGAGGGCCGGGTCGCGCTCGACGAACTGCTCAACCGGTTCCCCGATTGGGAGATCGACTATGACACCGCTCAGTTGGCGCCGACGTCGACGGTGCGCGGCTGGGAGAAGCTGCGCATCACCTTCTAGCCCCGGCGCCGAAACTGTATTCCAGAAGGTGTGCACTCGCACTGTGCCGTCTGGAATACAGTTTCGGCGACTTCCATCAGGACGGGTGCAGGGTCTCCTTGAGCGCCTCCAGCACCGACGGGTCCTCGATGGTGGACGGCACCGGTTCGTCACGGCCGTCGGCGATACCGCGCATGGTCTTGCGCAGGATCTTTCCGGATCGCGTCTTGGGCAGGGCGGCAACCACATCCACCAACTTGAAGCTCGCGACGGCGCCGATGTCGTTGCGCACCGCGTCGATCAGCTCAGCGGCCACCCCGTCGGGGGAGAAGCCGGACTTGAGTACCACCAGCCCGCGCGGCACCTGCCCCTTGAGTTCGTCGGCCACCCCGATGACCGCGCACTCGGCGACCGCCGGGTGGCCGGCCAGCACCGCCTCGATGGATCCGGTGGACATCCGGTGCCCGGCCACGTTGATGACATCGTCGGTGCGCCCGACCACGAAGAGGTAGCCGTCGTCATCGATGTGCCCGCCGTCCCCGGTCAGGTAATAGCCCTTGAATGCCGTCAGATACGAGGACACGTACCGATCGTCCTCACCCCAGAGCGTGGGCAGCGTGCCCGGGGGCAGCGGCAGCTTGATGCAGATCGAACCCTCTTCGCCCGGTTCGCATTCCGAGCCGTCGAGGCGCAGCACCCGGACGTCGTAGCCGGGCATCGGCACCGTTGCCGAGCCGGGTTTGACCGGTAGCTTCTCCACGCCCATCGGGTCGGCGGCGATCGCCCAGCCGGTCTCGGTCTGCCACCAGTGATCGATGATCGGGATGCCGAGCTTCTCCGAAGCCCATGCGTAGGTGCCGGGGTCCAGCCGCTCGCCGGCCTGGAACAGGTACTTCAGATTCGAAAGGTCGTAGTCGGCCAGCAGCTTGGCGTCGGGATCCTCTTTCTTGATGGCCCGGATCGCGGTCGGCGCGGTGAACAATGCCTTGACGTTGTGCTCGGCGGCGACCCGCCAGAACGCGCCGGCATCCGGGGTGCCGACCGGCTTGCCCTCGTAGATGACGGTCGTCGCGCCCAGCAGCAGCGGCGCGTACACGATGTAGGAGTGCCCGACCACCCAGCCGACATCTGAAGCGGCCCAGAACACTTCGCCGGGCTCGATGTCATAGAGGTGGCGCATGGTCCACAGCAGCGCGACCGCGTGCCCCCCGTTGTCGCGGACGATGCCCTTGGGTTTGCCGGTGGTGCCCGAGGTGTACAGCACGTAGAGCGGGTCAGTGGCGGCCACCGGCACCGGCGCGACCGGTTGCACGGCGGCCATCGCCTGCGCCCAGTCCACATCGCGGCCCTCCACGAGCTCGCACGGATGCTGTTCGCGCTGCAGGATCACGCACTTGGGCGTGGAGTGCTCGGCCAGCCGCAGCGCGGTGTCGAGCATCGGCTTGTATTCGACGGTGCGGGTCGGTTCGATACCGCAGGACGCCGAGACCACCACCGTGGGGCGGGCGTCGTCGATGCGGGTGGCCAGCTCGTGGCCGGCGAACCCGCCGAACACCACCGAGTGCACCGCCCCGAGCCGTGCGCAGGCGAGCATGGCGATGACGGCTTCGGGCACCATCGGCATGTAGATGACGACGCGGTCGCCCTTGGCGACGCCGAGCCCCTGCAGCACGCCGGCGAACCGGGCGGTCTGGTCCAGCAGTTCGCGGTAGGTGTAGACGCGCTTGCTGCCGGTGACGGGGGAGTCATAGATGAGCGCGGCCTGGTCACCGCGCTCGGCGATGTGCCGGTCGAGCGCGTTGGCGCAGGTGTTGAGCTCGCCGTCGGGGAACCAGCGGTAGAACGGCGGGTTGCTGTCGTCGAGCACCCGCGTGGGTTCCTTGGTCCAGGTGACGCCCTTGGCGGCGTCGGCCCAGAACGCCGACGGGTCGGTGATACTGGCGTCGAAAAGTTCGCGATAGCCGGACATAGGGCAAACCGTAATCTGCGTCACGTTGCAACGCGGTTGCAACCACGGAGAAGTTTCAGCCGGTGCGCCCGAGGGCGGCCAGCACCCGGGTCTGCCGGTCGGTGCCGCCGCCGGTTTCGGCGCGCTTACAGATGCCATCCATGTAGAGCGCCTCACCCCAGCCGGCGATGCTCTGCTCCAGGCTGTCGAGCTCCGGTTCGGTGAAGCGGTAGGGCGTCTCGGTGACCGCGGCGAGGTCCCACCGGTGCGCGATCAGGTCGAATCCGTAGAACTGCAGCAGTGCGTCGCCGATGGTGGTCGGCCCGAAATGACCGTCGAAGGCACGCGCGGGGACCTCCGGGTCGGCGAGCAGTTCCCGCATGGCGTCGGCATGCGCGGACCAGGCTGCGCACGGATCATCCAACTCGGGCCGCGCCGGCAGCGCCAGGCCGTGCCCGGTCACATAGTCGCGTTCGGTGTCGATCAGGTGGGCGAGCACATCGCGCGCCGTCCAGCCGTCACACGGGCTGGGCTTGTCCCAGTGTTCGGCGCGCAGGGTCGCGATCACCGCGGCCATGCCCTCGGCCAGTTCGTCATAGGTCTCTGCGACACTCGAATCGGTCATGAGCCGACGATAGGCAGCGAGACGGTGGGCGAATTGGACAAACCCGACAACTCCGTCGCCGCCGAGCCCGCCCACCTGCTCGACCCTGCACACCGTGCCGCCATCCACATGTCGCGACCGGCCACCAGCCCCGAATTCGCCGGGCTGGTCCGGCGGTTCTGGATGCCCGTGTGGCAGGTGCCGGCCGGGGAGGTCTTCACCCAGCGGGTGCTGCAGTACCCGGTGTGCCTGCTGGTCGTCACCGGCGATTACGCACGCTTCTACGGCCCGGCGTCGGGATTGGCCGGCACCCCGCTGAGCGGTGACGGATGGGCTGCCGGGGTCATGTTCGAGCCTGCCGCCGGGGCCCTGCTCACCGGCGGGGAGGTCTCGCGGTGGACCGACAGCCATATCGAGTTGGCGGATCTGTTCGGACCGGCGGGCGGGTCCCTGGCCGCGCAGATCCGGGCGATCATGACGGTCGATCCCCTTGCGGCCCAGGCGCAATCCGCCGCGGTCGACCGCTACCACGACTTCCTGCGCGGTTATTTACCGGTCGATGAGCAGGGCCTGCTGATCAACGACGTGGTCGCCTATGTGGAGGACAATCCGGACGTGACTCGCGTCGCCGATGTCTGCGCGCATTTCGCCATCGGCGAGCGGTCGCTGCAGCGGCTCACCAGGCACCGGGTGGGGCTGACCCCGAAGTGGCTGGTGCGCCGCCGCCGAATCCAGGATGCGACGTGGCGGCTGCGCAGCGGGGCGACGACGATCGCGGCGGTTGCCGCCGATTTGGGTTACGCCGACGAGGCCCACCTGAGCCGTGACTTCCGACGGGTCACCGGGATGACGCCGGGCACCTTCGCCGCCACCTACGCCGACTGAGTCAATGACGCTGTTTGAGCATGGCCACCGCCTGTTCGGCGACCGCGCTGAGTACGCGGCGGTCCCGCGCCGTCAGCGTCCGTCCCGACATCAGCATCCAGAACTCGTGATCACCGACCTCGATGGCGGTGTCGGCGGCGTCCACGTCGGCGCACGGATCCGGGCCGACGGAGGCCATCAGACTGCCTTCGGCGGCCACGATGCTCACCGCGCGTTGGGTATAGGTCTCCCGGAGCCGGTCGAGCAGCAGGGTCAGATCGGCGTCCCGCAACGCGGAATCGGCGAACAGGGCCAGCAGTTCGGCTTCCTGCGAGGCGCGGCGTGCCTCGGCCGCGCGGCGGGCCGCCCGGTCCACCAGCGCTGCCACCGCCACCGCGACCAGCAGCAGCACCAGCACCGTGACGACGCTGTCGGAGTCGTAGACGGTGAAGCTGTGCACCGGACTCACCAGGAAGTAGGTGAGCAGCAGGCCCGAGAGCAGCGCGCACAGGGCGGCCGGACCCAGCCCGGCGAGCAGCGCCACCAGCAGCACCCCGGTGAAGAACAGCGCACTCTGACCGCCGATGCCCAGCGCGCCGGCCGGTAACCATGTCGTCACCGCACATGTCACCCCCGGAATGACCAGTGCGACAAGCCATGACAGGACACGCCGCCGCACCGTCGACTGCCGGGACCACGAGATCCCGGTATGCGCCTCGGGGTGGGTGACCATGTGCACGTCGACATTGCCGGACTGCTGAATGACCTGCGCGCCGATGCCTTCGTCGAACATGCGCGCCCACCGTGACCGGCGGGAGGTGCCGAGCACCACCTGGGTGGCGTTGTTGCTGCGCGCGAAATCGAGCAGGGTGGCGGCGACGTCCTCGCCGACGACGGTGTGCATCGTCGCGCCGAGGCTGGCCGCGAGCTCGCGCACGACCTTCTTCTGTTGCGGAGAGATGGCGATCAACCCATCGCCCTGGATGACGTGCACCACCTTGAGGTCCGCGCCGGACCGGGACGCGATCCGCGAGGCGCGCCGCACCAGGGTCTCGGACTCGGGTCCGCCGGACACCGCGACCACCACACGTTCGCGAGCCTCCCAGGTGTCGGTGATGTTCTTGTCGGTGCGGTACTTTGCCAGCGCGGTGTCGACCTGATCGGCCAGCCACAGCAGCGCCAGCTGTCGCAGCGCGGTCAAGTTGCCGGGCCGGAAGTAGTCCTCCATCGCCGCGGCGGCCTGCTCGGGCGGATAGACGTTGCCGTGAGCCATCCTGCGCCGCAACGCTTCCGGGGTGATGTCGACCAGTTCGATCTGGTCGGCGGCGCGGACGAACTCGTCGGGCACGCGTTCGGCCTGTGCGGTGCCGGTGATATGGCTGACCACGTCGTTGAGGCTCTCCAGGTGCTGGACGTTGACGGTGGTGATCACCGTGATGCCCGCGTCGAGGAAGAGCTCCACGTCCTGCCAGCGATGGGCGTTGCGGCTGCCCGGCGTGTTCGCATGGGCGAGATCGTCGACGAGCACGACCTGCGGCCGCCGGGCCAGCACCGCGTCGACGTCGAGTTCGGGATACCGGGTGCCCTGGTGCTCGATGTATGTCGGCGGGATGACCTCGATGCCCGCGAGCTGCTGGGCGGTCTTGCGGCGGGCGTGCGTCTCGATCACCGCGGCAACGACATCGGTGCCGCGCTCCATCCTGCGGTGCGCCTCCCCGAGCATCGAATAGGTCTTACCCACACCGGGAGCCGCGCCCAGGTAGATGCGCAGGTCTGCGCGTTTTCGGCCGAGGATGCTCACCTGACCATCATCCCTCGTGCGGTTACTCCTGGAAGCGGTATCCCATCCCGGCTTCGGTGATCAGATGCTTGGGGTGCGACGGGTCGACCTCGAGCTTGCGCCGCAGCTGAGCCAGGTACACCCGCAGATAGTGGGTCTCCTTGGCGTAGGAGGGCCCCCACACCTCCTTGAGCAGTTCCTCGCGGCCGACGAGCTTGCCGCGGTGGCGCACCAGCATCTCCAGCATGCCCCACTCGGTGGGGGTCAGATGCACCTCGACACCGCTCTTGGTGACCTTCTTGGCGGCCAGATCGACAGTGAAAGACGAAGTTTCGATGACGGGCTGGTCGTCCTCGGTGGTGCTGCTGGCGCGCCGCACCGCCGCCCGCAACCGGGCCAGGAACTCGTCCATGCCGAACGGTTTGGTGACGTAGTCGTCGGCGCCGGCGTCGAGTGCCTCCACCTTGTCCGAGGAATCGGTGCGCGCCGAAAGCACGATCACCGGCACGGTCAGCCAGCCGCGCAGCCCGGCGAGCACCTCGATGCCGGAGATGTCGGGCAGACCGAGGTCCAGGATGACCACATCGGGGCGGTGGTCGGCGGCCGCCCGCAGCGCGTCGGCGCCGGTGGCCGCCGTGGTCACCTCGTAACCGCGCACCGACAGGTTGATCCGCAGTGCCCGCAGGATCTGCGGTTCGTCGTCGATCACCAGCACCCTGGTCACTGTGTCAGCTCCCCGTCGCTTCGCTCGCCCGAACTCATCTCCCCGTCGCTTCGCTCGCCCCGGTCCGGTGCCGCCAGATCGATGACGACGGTCAGCCCGCCGCCGGGGGTGTCATTGGCCGCGATGGTCCCGCCCATGGCGGTGACGAAGCCCCCTGCCACCGACAGACCGAGCCCGACGCCGGTGGTGTTGTCCTGATCGCCGAGGCGCTGGAACGGCGCGAACAGCTGCTCCTCGGCGCCGCGCGGGATACCCGGGCCCTCGTCGACGATGTTGATCAGCACCCGCTCGCCCACCCGTCCGGCATTGACCCGCACCAGACTGGCGGGCGCGTAGCGCAGCGCATTGTCGATGATGTTCACCAGCACCCGCTCCAGTAGTCCGGCGTCGGCCAGCGCCACCGCGTCGCCGACCTCGACCTTCACTCTGTCCACCAACTCGGTTGTCCGCCTGCTGATTCCCAGCAACGCCCGCTGAACCGCCTCCTCCAGATACACCCGGCGCAACTCCGGCCGGACCACGCCGGCGGCCAACCGCGACGAGTCCAGCAGATTGCCCACCAGCGCGGTCAACTGGTCGACCGATTCCTCCACGGTGGCCAGCAGTTCGGCGGTGTCCTCCGCGGAGAAGCCGACGTCCTCGCTGCGCAGGCTGGACACCGCGGCCTTGGCCGCGGCCAGCGGGGTACGCAGATCATGGCTGACCGCCGAGAGCAGCGAACGGCGCAGTTCGTCGGCGCGCGCGATCGCCTCGGCCCGGCCGGCCTCTTCGATCAGCTCGCGTTGCCGCACCAGCCCGGCGGCCTGCCTGGCGACGGCGCCGAGGACCCGGCGGTCGCGGGCGGCCAACCGGCGGCCGGAAAGGAGCAACCAGAACTCGTCATCGCCGGCTTCGATGGCGGTGTCGGCGGTGTCGACGCTCGCGCACGGGTCCGCGCCGGCACACGCGACCACTTCGGCCTCCCCGGCGCGTTCGCGCAGCAGGCTGACCGAGCCCTGGGAATACACCTCTCGCACCCGTTCCAGCAGGGCGGCCGGGTCGGCGCCGCGCAGCACCGAACCCGCGAAGTGTGCCAGCAGTTCGGCCTCCTGGGAGGCGCGCCGTGCCTCGCGGGCGCGCTTGGCCGCGCCGTCGACCAGGGCGGCGACGGCGACGGCGATCATGCCCAGCACGGCGATGGTGATTGCGCTGTCCGGTTCGGAGATGGTGAAGGTGTGCCGCGGTTCGGCCAAAAAATAGTTGAGCAGGAGGCCCGACAGCACCGCCGACAGCGCTGCCGGCGCCACACCACCGAGCAACGCAACCGCGAGCACGCCGATGAAGAACAGGGCGCTCTCACCGCTGAGGCCCAGGTACGGGTCGAGCAGCAGCACGGTCAGCGCGCACAGCGCCGTCGGCACCAGTACCGCGGCCAGCCACGAAAGTGCCGAGCGTTGCCACGGTTTGGGGGTCCGCCGCACCGATCCGCGACCAGCCTCGTCGTGGGTGACCATGTGCACATCGATGCTCGACGAGTTCTGTACCACGGTCGCGCCGATGCCCTCGTCGAAGATGCGCGCCCACCGGGACCTGCGTGAGGTGCCGACCACGAGTTGGGTGGCGTTCATATCGCGGGCGAACTCGAGCAGCGCGGCCGGCACGTTGTCACCGACGACGGTGTGCAGCGTCGCACCGAGACTGGCGGCGAGGTCGCGCACGTTGCCCATCATCGGTGCCGAGACACCGGCCAGCCCATCGCCGCGCACGACGTGCACGATCATCAGTTCCGCACTGGATTTCGAGGCGATCCGCGAGGCGCGGCGCACCAGGGTCTCGGATTCCCGGCCCCCGGTGACCGCGACGACGACGCGCTCGCGGGCCTCCCAGGTCGCGGTGATCTGGTTGTCGGAGCGGTACTTTGCCAACGCGGCATCGACCTGATCAGCCAGCCACAACAACGCCAGTTCGCGCAGCGCGGTCAGGTTCCCGCGCCGGAAGTAGTTCGACAGTGCCGCATCGATGCGCTCGGGGGAGTACACGTTGCCGTGGGAGAGTCTGCGCCGCAATGCCTCCGGCGTGATGTCGACCAGTTCGACCTGGTCGGCGGCGCGCACCACTTCATCGGGCACCTTCTCCTGCTGCTCGACTCCGGTGATCTGCGCGACCACGTCGTTGAGGCTCTCCAGGTGCTGGACGTTGACGGTGGTGATCACCGTGATGCCCGCGGCCAGCAGCTGCTCGATGTCCTGCCAGCGCTTCGCGTTCGCGCTGCCCGGGGTGTTGGTGTGCGCCAGTTCGTCGACCAGCACGACCTCTGGGCGCCGGGCCAGCACCGCGTCGACGTCGAGTTCGGGGAACCTGGTGCCGCGGTACTCGATGTACCGCGGCGGGACGATCTCGATGCCGTCCAGGAGTTCGGCGGTCTTCGCGCGGCCGTGCGTTTCGACCACCGCGGCCACCAGGTCGGTGCCGCGTTCCAGCCGGCGGTGCGCCTCGCCGAGCATGGCGAAGGTCTTGCCGACGCCGGGAGCCGCGCCCAGGTAGATGCGCAGCTCCCCGCGTTTCGGTCGGTCGGTCACCTGCCCATCATCCACCCGAATTCATCGCGCTGATCCGCAAGCTACTCACCGGCCCCGTCGAGTGCGAGGTTGAGCTGCAACACGTTGACCCGTGGTTCGCCCATGAAGCCCAGCGCACGGCCGTCGGTGTACTCGGCGACCAGGGCACGCACCCGTTCGGGACTGACCCCGCGGGCCGCCGCAACCCGGTTCACCTGCAGGGCCGCGTACTCCGGCGAGATGTGCGGGTCCAGGCCGCTGCCGCTGGCCGTGACGGCGTCGGCGGGCACCGCCGGCACGGCGACGTCACCGTGGATCGGGACGATCTGGCCGGTCGCGTAGTTCGCGCCCGGTTCGGCGCATTCCACGGCCACCCCTTCGTAGGTGGCGATGAACGGTGTCGCGGGGCAGAGTTCGTTGACGCTGATGACCCGGGCCGGGTCGGTCACGATGCCGCGGACGTCGCGGGTGCCCAGCACCGACAGCACGGCGCCCACGCCGGAATCGGTGCAGAACGGCCGGGCCCCGCTGACGCCCTCGAGTTCACCGGCGGCCAGGCTGCGGCTGCATACATCGGTCAGCAGGCTGGTGCGATCGGCGGTGTCGACGATGTCCTCCGGACCGAGGTTAGATGCGCTGGTCGACATCGGGTCGTAGCCGTCGCCGGCCGCCGACGGACGGGACTGGAAGTACTGCGGCAGTGGGTTGCCGTCGGCGTCGGTGTAGAGCTGCCCGATCAGGGTGCTGCCCACCGGCGCTCCTTTGAGTTCGATGAGCGACCCGTCGGCCTTGTCCTTGAGGCCGGGCAGCTGGGCCAGCAGCCAGATGAACACCGGGTAGGCGATGCCGAGGATCAGGGTGAGCACCAGCAGCGCGCGCAGCGCGGCGGTGTGCTGGCGGAGGGTATTGGCGAAGTTCATGTCACATTCCCGGGAAGAGTTGGACGATCAGGTCGATCAGTTTGATGCCGATGAACGGTGCGATGATGCCGCCGAGGCCGTAGATGTAGAGGTTGCGGCTCAACAATTTCGACGCACTGGCCGGCGTGTAGCGGACACCCTTGAGCGACAACGGGATCAACGCGATGATGACCAGTGCGTTGAAGATCACCGCGGACAGGATCGCCGACTGCGGGCTGTGCAGCCGCATCAGGTTCAGCAGGTCCAGGCCGGGGAACAGGGCGACGAACAACGCCGGGATGATGGCGAAGTACTTCGCGATGTCGTTGGCGATCGAGAACGTGGTCAGTGCGCCGCGGGTGATCAGCAGTTGCTTACCGATCTCCACGATCTCGATCAGCTTGGTGGGGTCGGAATCCAGATCCACCATGTTGCCTGCCTCTTTGGCCGCCGACGTCCCGGTGTTCATGGCCACCCCCACATCGGCCTGCGCCAGTGCGGGTGCGTCGTTGGTGCCGTCGCCGGTCATCGCGACGAGTTTGCCGCCGGCCTGCTCCTTCTTGATGAGCGCCATCTTGTCCTCGGGGGTGGCCTCGGCCAGGAAGTCGTCCACACCGGCCTCGTCGGCGATCGCCTTGGCGGTCATCGGGTTGTCGCCGGTGATCATCACGGTGCGAATCCCCATGCGGCGCATCTCGTCGAAGCGTTCCCGCATGCCCTGCTTGACCACGTCCTTGAGGTGGATGACGCCCAGCACCGACGCGGTGCCGTCCCGAACCTCGCCGACAGCCAGGGGTGTACCGCCGGCTATGGAGACGGCTTCGACGATCTCGCCGAGTTCTTCCGGCACGGTGCCGCCCTCGGCGCGGATCCACTCTGCCACCGAGCCGGACGCGCCCTTGCGTAGTTTGTGTCCGGCGATGTCGACACCGGACATCCTTGTGGTGGCGCTGAATTCGACCCAGTAGGCGTGGTCGAGTTCGCCGGGGGTGCGGGCGCGCAATCCGAACTCCTGTTTGGCGAACACCACGATGGATCGGCCCTCGGGAGTCTCGTCGGCCAGGCTGGACAACTGGGCGGCGTCGGCCAGCGCTTCGGGGGTGACGCCGGACAGCGGCAGGAAGGCCGCCGCCTGCCGGTTGCCCAGGGTGATGGTGCCGGTCTTGTCGAGCAGCAGGGTGTTGACGTCGCCGGCGGCCTCGACCGCACGCCCGGACATGGCCAGCACGTTGCGTTGCACCAACCGGTCCATACCCGCGATGCCGATCGCGGAGAGCAGCGCGCCGATGGTGGTCGGGATCAGGCAGACCAGCAGGGCGACCATCACGATGCCGGTGATGCCGTCACCGGTGAGCGACAACGAATCCGGGACGCCGGGATTGTTGGCCTTGGAGAAGATGGCCAGCGGCTGCAACGTGGCGACGGCGAAGACGAAGATGATGCTCAGCGAGGCCAGCAGGATGTTCAGCGCGATCTCGTTGGGGGTCTTCTGCCGGCTCGCACCCTCGACGAGGCCGATCATCCGGTCGATGAAGCTCTCACCAGGCTTCTGGGTGATCTTCACGACGATGCGGTCGCTGAGCACGGTGGTGCCGCCGGTCACCGCGGACCGGTCGCCGCCGGATTCGCGCACGACGGGGGCGGATTCGCCGGTGATCGCCGACTCGTCCACCGAGGCGATGCCCTCGATGACGTCACCGTCGCCGGGAATGGTCTGCCCGACCTCGACCACCACGACGTCACCCTGCTGGAGCAAGGGTGCGGCCACCTCTTCCTCGGCGCCGGAAGCGGTGAGCCGCCGCGCCAGGGTGTCGGTCTTAGCCTTGCGCAGACTGTCGGCCTGTGCCTTGCCACGGCCCTCGGCCACCGCTTCGGCCAGATTGGCGAAAACGACGGTCAGCCAAAGCCATCCGACGATCAGCCAGGCGAACCAGCTGGGATCGGTCAGCGCCAGCACGGTGCTCCAGGCCGCGCCGATCTCGACGATGAACATGACCGGGTTGCGCCACAGTGTGCGCGGGTCGAGCTTGCGCAGCGCGTCCGGAAGCGACCTCCACAGCATCTTCGGGTCCAGCAGCCCGCCTTGCACGGTGCTCCTGGTGGTCTTGGTGTGCGGGGATGCCGGTGAATCGACAGTGGCAATGGACATCAGTGAATTCCTTCAGCGAGGGGCCCGAGGGCGAGCATGGGCAGGAAGGTCAGGGCGACCAGGATCATCGTGACGCCGACGAGCAGCCCGACGAACTGCGGGCGGTGAGTGGGCAGCGTGCCGGCCGAATCGGGCGTTCTGGCCTGGGCGGCAAACGATCCGGCCAAGGCCAGCACCAGGATGATGGGCAGGAACCGGCCGAACACCATGGCCATACCGAGCGCGGTGTTGTACCACTCGGTGTTGACCGACAGTCCGGCGAAGGCGGAGCCGTTGTTGTTGGATGCCGAGGTGAAGGCGTACAACACCTCCGACAGCCCGTGCGGTCCGGTGTTGAGCATGCCGTCGCGCTGCCCGGGTGTGGCCATGGCCAGCGCGGTGCCGGTCAGCACCAGCAGCGGTGTGACGAGGAAATACGCTGCGGCGAACTTGATCTCACGTGGGGTGATCTTCTTGCCGAGGTATTCCGGTGTCCGGCCGACCATCAGACCGGCGATGAAGACGGTGATGATGGCCAGGATCAACATGCCGTAGAGACCGGAACCGACGCCACCTGGCGCGATCTCACCGAGCTGCATGTTGAACATCGTGATCATGCCGCCGAGGCTGGTGTACGAGTCGTGGAACGAGTTCACCGCACCGGTGGAGGTGAGCGTCGTCGATGCGGCGAAGACCGCCGAGTTGGCGACACCGAAGCGTTGTTCGACGCCTTCCATCGCGGAGCCGACCGCGGTGGGTACCGTGCCGTGCGCCTGCAGCTGGAACAGCATCAGCAGGCTGACGCTCAGGGTGGCGATGGTTCCCATGGCGGCGACGATCGCGTAACCCTGCTTCTTGCTGCCGACCATCCGCCCGAAGGTGCGCGGGAGCGCGAACGGGATCAGCAGGAGCAACAGGTTTTCGATCCAGTTCGTCCAGGTGGTCGGGTTCTCGAACGGATGCGCTGAGTTTGCGTTGTAGAAGCCGCCGCCGTTGGTGCCGAGTTCCTTGATGGCCTCCTGGCTGGCCACCGGGCCACCGGGGATGGTCTGCTGGCCGCCCGCGAGGGTGTTGATCACCTGGTCGTGCACGGTGAAGTTCTGGATGACACCACCGGCGATCAGCACGATGGCGCCGATGATCGAGATTGGCAACAGGATTCGCAGGCTGCCGCGCACCAAGTCGACCCAGAAGTTACCGAGGTCGCCGGTACTGCGCCGGACCAGTCCACGCACGAACGCGATGGCCACCGCCATGCCGACGGCCGCGGACACGAAGTTCTGCACCGCCAGGCCGGCCATCTGGACCAGGTGCCCCTGGGTGGATTCCCCGGAGTAGGCCTGCCAGTTGGTGTTCGTCACGAAGCTGACGGCGGTGTTCCAGGCCAGCGCCGGTGTCATCTCGGTGCCGGGATCGTTCAGGTGCAGCGGCAAGGTGCCCTGCAGGAGTTGGAGAATGAACAGGAACACGACGCTGACGGCGGAGAAGGCGAGCACGCTGCGCGCGTAGGCGCCCCAGGTCTGTTCGGCCTTGGGGTCGGCGCCGATCAGGCGGTAGATGCCGCGCTCCACCCGAGAATGTTTGTCGCCGTTGTAGACCCGGTACATGTAGTCGCCGATTGGTGCGTGTGTCACCGCCAGGGCGAGCACCAGTGTTGCGAGAAAGACGATTCCCGCGGTTGTCGTACTCACTAGAACCTCTCGGGGAAGAGCAGGGCGGCGACCAGGAACAGGGCGATGGCGATCGCCAGCACCAGGCCGATGGCGTTGGCGTAGTTCACAGCCGTTCGACCAATCGCTGCACCAGGCCGAGCAGGGCGAAGATCGCCACCGTCAGCACGAGGTAGAGGACGGTGGACAGGGCAGTTGTCACGATGGAATCAGCACTCCTGCGCTCGTTGACGCAGCCTCCGGAAGTGGTGGCTGCGGACGCCAACGTATGCCCGTGGATCGGGGTTTGACCTGGGCGTTGACGGTTCCTTTACGCCGGCGGGAGGCATCTTTACGGTCTCTGTGCACCGGCCGTGTCTGTGCGGGGTATGCGCAACTGCACAGGGACTGCGCAGCAGGTGCGCGTAGACCGGTTTGATGACAGATATCGACATGCCCGCGACGCCTGCGCGGCACCGCCTGCCCGTGTCGATGCGGGCCATCAGGCGGCTGCTACCCCTTGCCGGATGTGGGTTGCCCGCAACAGTGCTCAATGATCCGTCGGTGGCGGCATGGGTGCGGGCGCACGGTGTGACGGTGTACGCCGGCGACGGTGACGAACTCGACCTGACGGGACAGTGCGGAGTGCGCCCCGGGCAGGTGGTGCTGCGCTGCGGCGGGACCGCTGAGCCCATCGTGTGCGCGCTGGATCTGGGTGTGAACCGGTTCGTGGTGTCGTGCGAACAGCACATCGACGTCCTGATGGCCTGCGCACATCACGACACCTACGTACACGTCGACGGCGAATGCCCCGCTGTGCCGGGGCAAGGCTGTCTGGCGGTGATCGGATTGCACTGCGATGTCCAGGCTTCGGGGCCGCTGGACTGGGGTGCGGCCGCCGAGCGGCTGCTGGGCCGGATCGCAGAACTGCGCGCCGACGGCTCGGCGCTGACCCGGATCAGCCTGACCGGCGGTCCGATGGCGGTCTGGATGGAGGGCGACAAGGCCGAGTTGAAGGCGATCGCGGCCGCGGTCGACGACGCGATCGACGAGGGTTGTGCGCGGTGGCGGCTACCCCGGCCGTCGGTGACCTTCGCGCCGTCGGTGTCGGCGGGTCGGAGCGGGTGAACATGCCATAACCCCGAGACCGTGCGGGTCTCGGGGTTCTGTCGGCCGTAGTCAGGAACGTGTGGAGGCGAAGGCTCCGCTGAGTGCGTCCCGGGCCCGATCCAGGACGGACGCAAAGGGTCCGGCCGCAAAGTTGGCTGCGGCCGATTCGACGCCGGGGTGCGGGTGCGTCGGTGCGATGCGTTCTGCGATCTCGACGGCTTCGGTGAGCTTGGCGAGTTCGTCCTTGTCCAATTCGGCTTCCAGGGCGGTGAATTCGAGCTCTTCCTCGGCCTCGGCGTGCTTGAGCACGGCGGCCTGCAGGTGGATCAACGCCTTGGTGAACTCCGCGCTGTCCCGTGGCAGATCCTCGATGTCGCGCAACATGACCTTGGCGTCGTGCTCCTCGGCCAGCCGGTCATCGACGATCTGCGCGCCGTCGCCGACCTTGCGGCGGACACGCGGGTGCACCACCATCTCTTCGGCGGTTTCGTGCACGGCCAGCATGGTGCGAAGACGGGTGAACGCTTCGTCACGGGTCTCGGCGTCCGACGCATCGAGGGTTTCCTGGAACAGCGCCCTGATGGTTTCGTGCTGCGTTCGCAGGTAGTCGACGACATCGCCGGTCGAATTGATGGTTGGTGCAGTCATGGTGATCTCCTTGCTGCAGTGGTTTTTTGGGCTGTAGCGCCGGCCCTGGGGCTGTGGTGCCGCGCTCCGTACCGCGTACCCGGGCTCAGCTTCGGCGAAACGACCGTGATTGGGTCCGCGGCGAGCCGGGTACCACGTACACCATGACCGAGATTCGTGCCCTCGCCCTGGTCTGCAGCCTCAAGCCGAGCCCGGCCCCGTCCAGCAGTGAACTGATCGCCGAGCATCTGTTCGAAACGCTGCGAAGCGAAGGTGCCGAATGCGAATCGGTGCGTTGTGTGGACTTTCACATCGCTCCCGGCGTCGAAGCGGATATGGGCGACAGCGATCAGTGGCCGTCGATCCGGGAGAAGGTGCTGGCAGCCGACATCCTCGTGCTGAGTACCCCGACCTGGCTGGGGCATCCGTCGTCGGTGACCCAGCGTGTGCTGGAAAGGTTGGACGCCGAGCTGTCCAACACCGACGAGCGAGGCCGCCCCGCGATGGCCGGCAAGGTGGCGATCGTCAGCGTGGTCGGCAACGAGGACGGCGCGCACAAGGTGATCGCCGATGTGTTCCAGGCCCTCAACGACGTCGGTTACAGCATTCCGGCGCAGGGCAGCACCTACTGGAACGGCCGCGCGATGGAGTCGGTCGACTACAACGATCTCGACGAGGTGCCCTCGCAGGTGGCGTCGACCACTGCGGCCGCGGCGCGCAATGCGGTCCATCTGGCGCGGTCACTGAAGCAGTCCCAGTACCCGGCGTACGAATAGCGAAATAGGAAGGCTGACATGCCCGACCATTCCGGAGATCCCGTCGATCACGCCCGTACCACCCGTCAGCACGCCGGCGAGACGATGAAGGCCGGCAAGAATTCGCCGGGACTGATAGCCGTCGGCCTGGGTGTGCTGGCACTCGTCATCGGGCTGTTTTCGTTCGCCAACAGTTCGGTCACCGCCGGCGTGGTGGGCGTGGTGGTGGCAGTGCTGCTGATCGCGGGTGGGCTGGCCTGGCTGGCCCGCACCCATCGCAAGGTGGCCGAGCAGCAACGAGATTGGGCTCGTGAGCACCCCGAGGTGCCTTATGAGCCGCCGACGAGCTGAGGGCATCTCCGTCGCGCTCGCGGCGGAACTGTCGCTGGATGGCGCAGCGGATGGCGTACAGGGCGGCGGCCGGTGCACAGAGCAGGATGAGGGCGGCCAACAGGTCGATCATCTGATGACTCCGTAGCGTCCGACAGGCGGGATGACGGTCTCGCGTTCGAGTTGGTCATAAGCCCGCCACCACATGGCTTCGTGATCGCTGGGGGACAGTTTCCCGTCACGGAGCCGGTTGTCGGCGTCGGTCATGGTGGTGCCGATGCTCTCAATCAGGCGGGCGCGGACGAGCATGTCGACGTCAGAATTCGGATACGGCAGTGTCACTTCCGCGGAGCGCACCTGCTTGCGGAGGGTCTTTGCCCGAGCGAATGAGGTAGCTCCGGCGGACAACGCCGCGGTTGTGGCAATCGCGGCGGCAGTGCCCGGGTCGGTGAGCCCGGACAGGGTGGCGGCCGCGGACAACCACAGCAACACACCCCATTCCGGAAAGCCGCGCCATACCCGCACCCGGCGGCACTCCTCTCTGGTGATACCGGGTGGGTAGATGACGATCCGGTATGAGGTGGCGCCCCAGCGTTGTGGGCGGACGGACATTGAGCCCCAAGGGGTATCGCCATCGAGGACTCGGTGCCACAGCCGCCGCAGCACGCTGTCGCCTTCAGGGGTGTGGGTCATCGTTCCACGGTGCGCCGTGATCGGGTGGACTGCGTCGTTCTCTACGCAATCTTGACGGTTCCGGTCGCCTTTCTGACGTCTTCGGTCGGTGCTGCGCTGGTCGCGACTGTCGCCAGAACTTGTCGTACCCCTCTTCTAGAATCGTGGTATGCCGCCTCCCGCAACCGCTTACGCCGATCACGTGCCTCCGGTGCGGCGTATCGAGGTGTTGTTCGAGGAGATGGGTGAGCTGATCGGGCAGCGCAACGCCCTCGATGGTCGGTTGGTGGAGATCATCGCCGAGATCGACGGCAGAGGCGCCGCCGACGGCAACGCCCTGTGGGGTGCCACGGGGTGTCGTTCCCTGCAGGCGTTGGTGGCCTGGAAGACCGGTGTCTCACCGCGTAACGCCGACACCATGGTCGCCATCGCCCACCGCATCGACGAGCTTGAGCGCTGCGTCGCGGGGTTGCGGGAGGGACGGGTGTCGCTGGATCAGCTCGGGGTGATCGCCGAACACGGCGGCCAGGGCTGCGATGAGCATTACGCACATCTGGTGCAGTACGCCACCGTGACCCAGTTGCGTACCGCGGTCAAACAGGAACCCCGCCCCGGACCCGAGTCCAAGCCCGAACCCAAACGCTCCTTCAGCCGCATCGAGCAGGACGATTACACCACCTACCGGATCCGGCTCCCCAAGGTGGAGGCCGCGAAGTTCGAGGCCGGCCTGCAGTCCCACCGCGATGCGTTGGTCGCGGACTGGAAACGCGACCACGACGCCCAGGACTCCATCGACCCCGAGGACGGCTGGGCCCGCGACAGCGGGGCTGAAACCACGGTGTCCGAGCAGGCACCGCCGTTCCCGGACGGGGTGGATGCGTTCATGAGCCTCATCGAGGCCGGCTGGGACACCGAAGCGCAGCGGCGCCCGCACGGCCAGCACACCACCGTCGTAGTCCATGTCGATGTCGAAAAGCCCGTCGCCGCGCTGCATCTGGGGCCTGCGCTGACAGCAGAAGACCGGCGATATCTGCTCTGTGATGCCACGTGTGAGGTGTGGTTCGAACGCCACGGCCGACCCATCGGGGTGGGCCGGGCGACCAGAACGATCAGCCGCCGGCTGCGCCGCGCCCTGGAGCACCGCGACCAGACCTGCGTCGTCGCCGGTTGCGGCGCCACCCGCGGCCTGCACGCCCATCACCTGGTGCACTGGGAGAACGGCGGGCCCACCGAGCTATCCAACCTGGTCCTACTGTGCCCGTTCCACCACCGCATGCACCACAAAGGCGGCATCACCCTCACCGGACCAGCAGAACAACTCACCGTCACCGACAGTGACGGCGAACCCCTCACCAACCGATCCCTGGCCCGACCACCCACCAAACCCCCGCCCGACGTGCCACCGTGCACAGGCCCGACCGGGGAACGCGCGCAATGGTGGTGGTACACACCATACGAACCACCACCACCAGCGCCGCCGAACTAGCTTCATGGCGCCGGGCCGTGCCGCGGTATCGGACGGCTGGCGCGGGCGCCTCGATGGCGGGCAACTAGTCTCTGATTCCGGAGCAGCCCCCATAGCCCAATTGGCAGAGGCAGCAGACTTAAAATCTGCAAAGTGTCGGTTCGAGTCCGACTGGGGGCACGCGAGTTCTTGTAGCCAGGGGCCTGTTGCGGCTCGAGTCTCTAGTGGTTGCTGTCATTGGCAGCTCCCTGTCACCGCACCCGAGGCGGTGACGGAGCTTCGACGAATACCTACACTCCGAGAATGCGCGTGCCTCGCCGAATTGCAGAGTTCAACAAGCGAGTCACCAATCCGGCGGCACGCGCGATCACACCGTGGCTTCCGAACCTCGGGACGCTCGAGCACGCCGGGCGGAAGTCGGGCAAGCGATATCGAACGCCCCTTATGGTATTCAAGACTCATGATGGCTATGCCATCCTCATCGGCTACGGCCCACAGACGGACTGGGTGAAGAACGTGCTGGCGGGCGGGTCGACGGTGCTGCGCAAGCGTGGACGGGCTGTCCCGCTCGCCAACCCGCGCGTGATGAGCAAGGCCGAGGCGGCGGCCCTCGTCCTACCGCGTTCCCGGCTGCTCTACCAAGCGTTTCCCTACAACGAGGCAGCCTTACTGCTGACGAATGCGGGTTGACCTCGACCACAGCGCCTTCAGAGCCGAGGAAACTGCTCACGACTCCTGAGCGTCGGTTGGAGTCCGGCTGGGGGCACCGGCGTCGCCGCAGTCATAGCTAGGACTCGCAGGCCACCCCGTTACCGTCGCGATCGAGATCGTAGATGTCGTTGCCGACCACGGTCACCGGTCCCTGGACATACGACGGACCGTTTCCGCTGCCGCCGGCGCAGTCGACGTCGCTGTCGGTCGGCACGCAGGCACCGGAGTATTTGGAGTCGCACTCTTCGGCCTGGGACAACGGTGCAACCGCAAGTCCGGCACCCACCAAAATTATCGCCAACGTCAGTTTGTTCACGGTCCGGAACGTTAGGCAACCTTGACATCTCCGAATGCACATTCGCTGGAAGTGTTCGTTTTGTGGAGACATCTTCGTGCGCCGCTACCCTCGCGGGCATGGCAACACCACGCGTAGCGGTCATCGGTGCGGGTCTGTCCGGCGCGGCATGTGCGCAGGCGTTGCGAGAGCGCGGCATCTCGGTCGAGATGTTCGAGCGTGGCCGTGCCCCGGGTGGCCGCATGGCCTCGCCGACGTTGCACGGACGTCGCGTCGACATGGGGGCCGCATACTTCACCGCCAAAGACCCGGCCTTCTCCACCGTCGCCGACGGATGGGTCTCCCGAGGACTCGCGCGCCCCTGGACGGACACGTTCGACGTGATGTCACCGGACGTCCGGGACGTCACCGCAGGGCCGATCCGCTTCGCGGCGCCGGCCGGGTTGCGATCACTCGTTCGCGATCTGCTGCCCGAAGACGTCGTCCGCTTGGAGTCGACAGTTGATTCCCTGGATGATCTCAGCCACGACGCCGTGGCGCTGGCGATGCCCGACCCGCAGGCCGCGCGCCTGGCGCCCGACGCGTGCGAGTGGGTGGACTACGAACCGGTCATCTCCGTGGCGATCGGCTGGGCCGAGCGCATCTGGTCGTTCGCCGACGCCGTATTCGTCAACGACCACCCGGACCTATCCTTCGTCGCCGACGACGGAGCCCGACGTGGGGACGGCGCGGCAGTGCTCGTCGCGCACACCACGGCGGCGCGGGCGCGGATGCACCTGGACCACCCGGATGACGCTGTGGCGCCCGTGCTTTCGGCACTGCGTCGCGTCACGGGCATCACCGAAGAACCGGCGTGGACACACGCGCACCGCTGGACCTTCGCCAAGCCCGCAGGCACCCATGGGGACGCCGAGTTCGGCTTGGTGACTTCGGGCCGTCCGCTGGGGATCTGTGGGGACGCATGGTGCCCGTCGGGCGCACCGAGGGTGGAATCGGCATGGTTGTCCGGCCGGCGGCTCGGCGCTGCTCTTGCGGCCGCGCTGATCTAGGAAGTCGTCGCGCGCTCGTCGTCGTGAGCGGCCGCCAGCACCCACCGAATGCCGCCGACCATCATCCGCCCGGACATCCTCGCCACGGTGGCGTCGAGCGATGGAAAGTACGGCAGCCACAGCGGCTTTCGCGCCCATTGCGGCAGCGTCGCCACGGACGTGGCGGCCAGCGCACCGTAGGGAGCGCGGGCCGGCAGGGGCAACGGCGGCGTCAACAACAAGAAGCGTGCGGCGTCGCGTGCCGCCGCCGTGCTACGCAGCTCCGGTCTGTACGCCTCGATGCGCTCCCGGAGCTCGAGCTCGGTGCGCGGCGGGTTCTGCACGCCGAGCGCTTCCGCGACGCGGGCGGTATCGGCGATGTATTCGTCACGGCCGGTCTGGTCCAGAGGTTGCGCGCCGTAGAGCTGATGTGCCCTCAGGAAGCTGTCGATCTCGGCGATGTGCACCCATTCGAGCAGGTGCGGATCCGACGCGTCGTACGGTGTTCCGTCGGGCGCCACCCCGTTGACGCGGCGGTGGATGCCGCGAACCTTGTCGACGGCGCGCTGCGCGTCGGCAGCCGGTCCGAACGTCGTCACGGCGAGGAATGTGCTGGTGCGCTGGAGGCGCCCCCACGGATCGCCCCGGTAGTCGGAGTGCTCGGCCACCCCGGCCATCGCCAGCGGATGCAGCGACTGCAGGAGCAGTGCCCGCAATCCGCCGACGAACATCGAGGCGTCGCCATGAACACGGCGGATCGGGCGGTCCTCGGCGAACCACCGCGGTCCCGGCGTCCCGTGGATACGGGCCCGGTTGTCCGGTCCTTCGGGGCCGGCGACCAAGCCGAACAGCGCGCGACCCAGGCCGTTCCTGATCGCACCCAGTTCCCGTGCAAACACCATGACTACGACGGTACGTGCCGGCGGAACGGTTCTGTCAGTGCGCCGTCCGACGCGGCATGATCAGCGTGGGCACCGGCGCGTGCCGGAGGATCTTCGCCGCGGCCGAGCCCAGGAACACCTGCGCCACCGGGCCGGCCGCACCCGATCCGAGCACCAGGATATCGCCCGCGCCCCACTCGATGGCCTCCACCGCATCACGCCACGTGGCCCCGGCCCCGATCACCACGTCGACATCGCCGAGACCCGAACGAACCGTCTCCAACTGGGCGGCGATGCCCTCCTGGGTGCTTCGCGCCCACTGCTTGACCACGAGGTCCTCGGCCCCCGTTTCGATGGAACCGCTGAACATGGTCACCGGCCGCACGGTGAAGGACGCGATCCGCAGCCGCGCCGACCACCGCTCGGCGAGCTCCGCGCTGGTCGCGACCAATCCCACCTGGTCTGCCCGTCCGCCGTAGGCCACGGTCAGGCGTTCGATGCGTCCCGGCTGGGCGGGATATCCCCGCGGCGCGATGGCCACTGGAACGGCCGCCGTGTGGACCAGCCGATCGGTGACGCTGCCCAGCGCAATCCTCCCGAGCGCGCCGGCCGACGACGAGCCGACGACGACGAGGTCGGCGCTCACCTCAGCCGCGAGTTCCACCAGGCCGGCGGGCACCGAGGACGCCCGGTGCACGATCTGCTGCACATCCAGGTCATCGGGAAGTTGCTCGACCATCGCCTGCAGCGACTGCTGTGCTTGTTCGCCCACATGGTTGAGGTACTCCACCTCGAACATCTCCGGCTTGCGCGGCGACGGACTCTCGACGATCGCCGCCGCGACGATGCGCTCTCCGCTGCTCCGCGCAATCTGGGCCGCCAAGTGCAGCGGTGCCGGTCCGTGGCCGCTGGCACTGAACGCCGCGATGATCGTCATTGTGGAACCTGCCCGGCCACAACGGACTTCGCGACGACGTGGGTCACCGGAACCTTGAACTTGGCGCGGGCGCGGTCCACCACGTCGAAGCGCTGCCAGACCGAGAATTCCGGCGGCAGCGTCGCGATCACGATCTGGTCGGGGTGGAACTGTGCCACGGCGTGCTCCAGCGCGCGCAGCGGTCGCTCGTCGCCCAATTCTCCTTGCGCCTGCAGGCTTTGGCTCTGCAACGAAGACAGTGTGGTGTCGAGCCTGGCTTGCGCTGCCTCCCTTGTGGCTTCGGTGACGTCACGCGGCCCGTGGGTCGCCGCGGCTCCGGTGTCGACGGGACTGACCGGTACCACCACCATGTACTCGGCATCCCGGTCCGCGCCGATACGACCCAGTTCCCCGAGCAGTTCGTCAGAGTCGACGGTTTGATTGGCCAGCACAAGTACGCGGTGCGGCGGGCCGGTGGACACCTCGGCAGGTGCGGACGGACGCTTCTTCACGAACCACTTGTTCGCCGCGTAGAGCACGATGACGACCGCCCAGGACAGCAGGCTGAGCACCAGTTGGGACCGCAGGGCGGTATCGACGAACATCTGCACCAGGATCGCGACGATCCCCAGTGCAGTGAGAATGGAAAGCACTGGGAACAGCCACATCTTGACCTTGAGCTCGGAGTCCGGGGTGCGGTAGCGCAGCACGATCTGCGAGATGGTGATCAACAGGTAGACGAACAGGATGATCGCGCCGCTGGAGTTGAGCAGGAACGCGAAAATGGTGTCGGGGGAGACGGCCGCGGCGATGACGCACAGGAATCCGATGATCGAGGACGCCAGGATCGCATTGGCCGGGACTCCGCGTTGGGTGACCTTCACCAGTGCCGGTGGCGCCTCCCGGCGCGCGGCGAGCACGAAGAGCATCCGGGACGCGGTGTAGAGGCCCGAGTTCAGACAGCTCAGAACGGCGGTCAGCACGACGGCGTTCATCACGTGGTCGGCGTAGGGGATGCCCATCTCGGTGAACGCCGCGACGAACGGAGACGCGGCCACGTTCTCGTCGTTCCACGGCACGATGGTCACGAGCACGAACACCGCGCCCACGTAGAACACCAGGATGCGCAGGATCACCGAGTTGGCAGCCTTGGCCACCGCCCGTTCCGGATCCGCAGACTCCGCCGCCGCGATGGTCGCGATCTCCGCACCGACCATGGAGAAGATGACGGTCACGATGCCGACCGTGATCACGCCGAAGCCCAACGGCATGAATCCGCCGTGACTCGTCAGGTTGGAGAAGTCGGCGGATTTGTCCGGCCACAACCCGAAGATGAAAGCCAGGCCGAGCCCGATGAACGCGATGATCGCGGCCACCTTGATGCCGGCGAACCAGAACTCGAACTCCCCGTAGGACGCCACCGAGAACAGGTTGGTCGCCGTCATCAACACCATGAAGATCAGCGCGGACAACCACAGCGGGACGTCCATCCAGTACTGGATGATCTTGGCGCCCGCGATCGCCTCGAACCCGACGACGATGACCCAGAAGTACCAGTACAGCCACCCGACCGAGAACCCGGCCCAATGCCCCAACGCATTGCGTGCGTAGTCCGCGAAGGACCCGGTGGACGGGTTCGCCACGGCCATCTCGGCCAGCATCCTCATCACCATGATGATCAGCACCCCGGCCATCCCGTAGGTGATGAAGACGCCTGGCCCGGTATCGCCGATCACCACACCGGATCCGACGAACAGCCCGGCACCGATGACACCGCCGATCGCGATCATCGTCAGCTGACGCTGACTGAGCGCCTTCTTGAGAGTGGGTGCTTCGCTCATGTGAACCTCCGACGCCGTCAGGGTGAAGCCAACCGGGCTTGAGTACCCAGGAGTGATCCAAATCACGCACCGGTTTCGCGGGGTGGCTTGCGCGGCGGTGCAGGCAGGCAGCTTGTCGCTGGCGGTCCGCATATCATGTGCTTTCGGACGAGATCTGCATGGCTGAACGCAGATCAGTCACGCCTCGACCGGTCCAACGTTTGGCAGTACCGGCTTCACTCCGACTCCGTAAGGGTGGGGAGCGGTGCGGTGGGCGCAGGCGGCGTCAGTATCGCGCAGATTCGCAGGTCCGTATTCGGTTCGTGCGCGTAGACGATCTGAGAGTCGTATTAGTCGTCGGAGTCGGAACTGCCATTGCTATGGACGAACACTCATGGCCTCAACGCGCGTTCCGATGTGGTCGAGAGACTCAAGTCACAGCGTGGCGGAGCCCGCGGCACGTCCGAGTCCGGTTCCGATCACGTTTTACTCGATCAGGCTGCCTTCGTGCGCGCTCCAGCTTTGCGGCGCAGGAAGATGAACCCGACAAACGTGAGCACGGATGTCGCATTCATCGGCGTCAGTGTGTACCCCAAGTCGTGCATGATGCCCCGCTCGACCGCGCTGAGCGTGCGGGGGCCCATGCCGGGCGGCACCTGCGGGTTCATCAGCATTCGGGTCGGTCCTGTGAACGTGCTGCCATCCACGTGGGATATCGAGCTGCCTTGGGCCCACGTCGCCGGCGTATATAGCGGCACGAGAGTGCCATGAGCGTCGACCGCGCCGGCGCCGCCGAAGCGGACCCCGCCGCTGGCGCCCCGCAGTTCGGGGGATCGTGCCGAGTTGAAGCGGTAGTCCGATCCGATCAGCCTAGTGCCGTCGGCGGCGACGAGAAAGCTGTCGTACAGGGTCCAGTTTCGCCGAGAAGTCAACGTTGAGAGCTCCACATAAGACATAAACCCAAAGGAGTGCAGCAATTCGTGCATAGCCACGGTGGTGAAGTCATATTGCGTTACCGCAACGGGATCGCCAAATGCCCAAGGATAGGCAAAATTCCAGTCGATTTGGCCATCAGCTATGACGCCGTTCGCATCGACTCCGGTAAGCAATTTGTGCTGCACTACGGTAGGGAAGAAGCCAGCTTCCGAGCTGATAAGTGGACTCTCCACCGAGGCTAGTGTGTTGGTGCTCGACGAATTTTGGCCGGTGATGTCGTAGGTGAGAATTACCGGTCTCGTCACGATGAAGTTTCCCAACAAGTTCGCGGCGGCTCTCTGCAGGGCCGACCGCGCCTCAGCAGTCCAGTATTGCGATCCCGTCGTGTAACTGAACACAAAGCTGACAGCGCTCTGGTTCACCAACAAGGACGATAGAGAGCTGGCGCTACGAAATGGGTCCAACAGGTTGAAATGCGCGCCGATATCGACCGCCGAGATTACAAAACTGTCGACGCCGGTAAATCCGGCATCGGGGACGTAGGTAAATGTTCCGTCGTCGTCGATGATCAGGCTGCCCGATGTCGGGCCCGTGACGATCGCATATCGGATGACATCACCCTCCAGATCGACAGCGCCTAGGGTGCCGACGACTGGGGCGGTCCCTTCTCCGCTGATCTGAACCGGAGTAAGCCAGGGCGCCTGATTGAACAGGGTGCGGCGCGTTCCGGCGAGCGAGTCGTAGAGCCAGCTTTTGAACGGTTCGCCTACAGGCAGCACCGAGATGATCGTCCTGCCGGTTCCAATCAACGCAGCAATCTGGTCCGCAACCCACTGCCGTCGGTCGTCAGGCCCGTTGACCGCCACCACTACCGATTGAGCAGGCGTCACTGTTTCCGTACGGGACCCGACCTCTGCCGAATCTTTGGTAGCACCGGAATCGGAGTCGGATAAGACGGGAGTGATTATGCCCGAGGGCGTTTCAGTGACGTTGTCAGCGAATGCGGTCACATTGCCGTCACGTTGGGTGGCCGTGGCGGGCAGCACGCCGTGATCCGCGGATGATCCGTCCGACCTCAGCGTGCTTGTTCCAGTGGAGCTGATCGCTGTATCCACTTCGTAGCTGTCTTTATTGTCGTCGGCACTGGAACTAGCAGCAGTTACATCCCGCTCTTTCCCGCCATTGTCGAGAGCGTCCGACTCGATCGTTCGCGGCGCCGCCGAATGGGTCAGCGAAGTACCGGACTCACGGTCTGCCGAATTGGGGTCCCCCTGCGGCCCGGCGGCACTGCTAGCGCCGCCGGTATCGGCGGAGTCTGCGGTGGTCGATCCAGCAGAACTTGATGGTGTGCCGTCATCGGCGGCCGCGATACTGATCTCCGGGCTCGCTAGGGAGAGCCCGAATAGCGTGGCCGTCATCCCCGCCGAAGCGGCACCGGCAGCCAGCCAACGCCGAACCGGGAGCCCGCCGGTACCATGACGGTGCCGGTGGTTCATTATTGCGCGCTTCGACTGCTTGGCCGCCACGATATGCCCCCATCGTCAATTTGTGCAGACTGTAATCGCATAATGCGCTGCAGGCGCGGAATTGGAACGGAATAACGCAACGACAAGAATCAACCTGTCCCGAATCGAGTGCTTGAGTCACTCGTGCGTCGCCGGCCGAGTCGTGGCGCATCGGCAGTTGCGTCCTGTAGAGCGAATGGGGAGGCCCAAGGCGTCCGTTGGCGCCCGCAGGCCCGCGGGTGCGACGATGACCCCGATGGCCGAGAACGACACCGACGAATCCGCGAACATCGCACAGGCCCGACTGCTGCTCGGGGCGCTGTGGGAACAGGTCGAAGACACCTCGCGCAAGATCGAGGACGAAGAGGCCCGGGTCGCCCGCAGGCCCGTCGGATCGCCGGCCCGCCCCCACCGCGTCAACACCGCGCAATTGCGCAAAGAGCTCTACCAGCTGCACGGCATGATCGACGGGATCAACCGCAGATTCCCGCAGATCGCCACGGGCGTGTAACCATTGCCGTCGGGAGGCCCGGGCGCAAGAGGGGGATCGACTGTGCGGACGTTTCCGGCGGCTCTGGTGGGTTCGCTGATCCTGTTGTCCACGGCCGGCTGCGCCGACGAGAACTTCACCCGTGACGTGGAAGCCCGATGGTGTGAACTGGTCGGCACCGACTGTGCGCCGCCACCGCCGTTGCAGCCGCCCTTACTCAACCAGCCGGATGACGGCTACCGCCCGGCCGGCCCCGTTTATGTGATCCCGCCGACCTACCCGGCCTCACCCGCGCCGGGTGTAGACGGTCGATAGTACTCAATAGGTCTGTAGCCGAACGTATTTCGTTCTGTTATCGAATGCACAGCGGGCGCCTAACGTCACCACAGTGGCGACCCAATCGGCGGCCATAGCGTCTTTCTCGTGTGGCGGTGAGGTGCCGCGTGAACACACACGAATGAATGGAGTCGCCCATGTTGCTCACTCGTCGGACCGCCGCCCCGATCCTCGCCGGCGGTATCGCCCTGGCCGGTCTGCTCGGCGTGGGCCTCGGCACTGCGAGCGCCGATCCCGGCCGTCCCTGCGGGCAGCCGAACGCGCAGGCCTGCGCTCCCGCACCGCAGAACAACAACAACGCGCCGCAGAACAACAACTGGCAGGGACGAAATATCGACCAGGCCCGCAACGACCACCAGCCGTTCATGCACAACGGTCAGCGGGTGGAACCGATGCGCGCGGGCAATGGCGACGGCTGGGGATTCTGGTTCCTCGGCCAGTGGATTCGTCTCTGAGACGGCGCGCCACGGGCTGATCGAGCGCCCGTCGGGGGATGATACGGGTGTGGTTGCTGATGCAAATGTGATCAATGTGAACTCGTCCGCCGAGGCTGCAGACCCGCAGCCCGGTGCCCCGACCGCTGCTGAGGCCGCGGCTCCTGCTCCCGAGCAGCCCGCGGCGCAGCAGCGCGCGTGGTCGATGCCGAAGGCTCCGATGAGCCGCAAACAGGTCGACGACTTCGGGCGCACCGTCGCCACGGCAACGGCCACGACCGCATCGGCCGTCGGCAAGGCGGTCGCCGGTGTCGCACGATTCTCCGCGCACCTCGTCGCCCAGATCTGGCGCGCCATCGAAGCGGTACCGGCTGCCCTCCAGGTGCTGGCCGTCGTCGCCATCGGCATGCTGCTCGGCGTCGTGGGCTCCATCGCCGCGACCGGCACGCTGGGCTTGATGTGCAGCGTCGTCGTGGTTCCGGTCTGCTCGATCGCCCTCGGCGCGCTCGGGCACCGCTGGTTCAACAGGAGTCCTGCCGAGCCGGCGGCTACCGAGTCCGACCTGTCCCGCTCGGTCGTCTACGTCGACAAGAAGCTGACGCTGGCGCTCAACTCATTGGGATCCGAACGGCATCAGCAGGCGGTCATCGCGCTCTTCCAGGCGAAGACGGCCGTCGAACTCGCGTTGGGCACCGAACAGGACGAAGCCGACCGTGACAACGCGCCTGTCCAGGTCGACGCGTACCGCCTGCGACCCCGCATCCAGGCCGGGTCGGCCGCCAAAATGGCCATGTCAGAGAGCAATTCCCTGGCGGCTTCGTGAATGCGCAGCCGATCACCGGCAAGGTCGCGCTGATCGAGGACGACTACACGCTCGTCATCAACCGCGGGGCAGAGTGCGGCCTCGCGGTCGGCATGATCTTCGCGGTGCAGTCCGGCACCGGTCAGGTGATCACCGATCCCGAGTCCGGCAGGGAACTCGGCAGACTCAGCCATGAGAAGCTGCGGGTCCGGGTGTTCGACGTGCAACCGTTGTTCGCCCGCGCCCACACCTTCGTCGACACCGGCGATTTCCACGGCCTGCTGGAGCTGCCCTTCTTCGAGCAGCCCCAGGAGGACGTCGTGACCGTGGATGTCGGGGACAGCGTCGAGCTCGTGGCCGGGTATCAGAACACGGGCCGGGATACGGGCACCGGCGGCTGACCTATCGAGCGGTGTTGTGCCGCAGGGGATATCCGCCGATGCCGAGGCGCTGCACCACGAGCCGGGTCAGCGTGTAGTGCGTGATGCCGGCGACGACGAACGCCGGTATCGACGCGGTGGTGTAGCGGAACAGCGCGCTGGGTTCATAGGTGACCGGATTGAGCAGCAGTGAATACGTGACCGCACCCGTTGCGACCGCGGCGAAGGCCACGTAGTTGACCCCCTTCCAGTACCCGTAGGCCGACTGGTCGGCGGGCAGGAACAGGTCGCGCACGCTGAGCTGACGGTGCCGCAGGATGAAGTAGTCGACGATCTGCACCGCACACAGCGGGGCCAGCACGATCGCACCCCAGGACAGGAAGCGTCCGTAGTTCTCGTACACCGCGGTCGGGAAGAACACCAGGATCGCGGCCGGGCCGAGGATCGCGGCGACCAGCCACGGCCAGGCCGCGGCGCGGAACAGCCGCCCGCCACCGCCTTTGAGCGCCACCATCGAGGCGTAGCCCTGGGACAGGATCGCGGTGATGTTCGCAAAGCACACGATGACCAGCGCCACCATGCCGATGACGACACCGGCCAGCGGGATGAACCACTGCGTGGGTTCCTCGATCTGCAGTGACAGCGCGGCGATCGAGCCGACCACGGCCGCCACCACCGAGGCGCCGAAGACACCGACCCAGTTCGGCCAGAACGCCGCGCGTGAACTCCGGGTGAGGCGGGCGAGGTTGCCCAGGTTGGGCCACCACGCGAAACCGCCGGCGATGCTGAGCTCCACGGCGAGCACGAAGCTCAGATGGTTGTCCTCGCTGACGCCACCCAACGGGGCCAAGGCCATGAGTTCCGACCAGGTGTTGTCGGTGAAGACGATGATGATGATGCCGACCAGGACGGCCATCAGCATGGGCGCCAGTATGCGGCAGACGGTTTCGACCGAGACAGGTCCGCGGACCAGGATGAGCGCCGAGACCGCGATGGCGACCAGCGCCAGCAGGCTTGCCGCTGCACCTGTCTGGGACAGTTCGATGCCGAACAACTGATTGACGACGATGACGATGCCGTGGCCGAACATGATGGCCAGCACGGCCGACCAGGCCGCGGCGAGCACGGTGGACACCGCCACCATCACCACCCGGGCGCCGATCTCGCCGAAGGTGCTGCGCAGCCCGACGAACTGCTCGATGCCGTACTTCACCGACGGCATGCACGGCGCCAGCGCCACCGCGAGCACGCTGAGGCCGTACCCGATGACGATGGTGGCGATGGCCTGGGCCAGCCCCACGTAGTAGGCGACGGCGGCCCCTTGCAGGAAGGCCCAGGTGGCGATCGCGAGGCCCACATTGACCGACGAGTGCTGCCAGAAACCCCAGATCCGTTCGCGGGGGAGCAGCGGCAGATCGGTGAGTGTGGGGTCCGGTTCGGTGGCGGTGTTGCTTGCCGGCAGTCCCCGGCGTGCGGTCTCGGTCATCAGTACGCCCACCACATCAGTGCGGCGATCGACAGGGCCAGGATGATGACCGCCAACAGAAAATCGCGAAGGGGCAGGTCAGCCAGCGTGGTATCCGTCTGGTCTCCGGTATCGATCAGGGTCAGCCGCTCCTGGAGCTGTTGATCCAGCGGGGTAGTTTGCACAGCGACTCATTTCTGATTGGCGGGCCAGTTTAGAAAGAGTGTGTGGCGGCCGCCACTACTTGTCAACCGCTTGGCGCACATCACGAAAATACTTGACTGGTGAGCCAGTTAATAATTAAGCTCGCCGCCATGACCCCGAGTTCTCCCCCCAGTTCGCCTGCCGGACCGCTGCCCGCCGTGGCGACCGTGGCCGTGATCGGGGCCGGCTACGCCGGGCTCTCGGCAGCACTGGACCTGCACGATGCCGGTATCGACGTCGTCGTGCTGGAAGGCTCCGACCGTGTCGGCGGGCGGACGCTCTCCGAGCGCCTCGACGACGGGGTGGTACTCGACCACGGCGGTCAGTGGGTGGGGCCGACCCAGACCCGATTGCTGGCGACCGCCGAGCGGTTCGGGTGCGCCACATTCCCGACCTACAACGCCGGCGATCACCTGGAGCTGTGGACCGACGGTATCTGCCGGCCGTTCCGGGGAGCCGGACCCGTCGACGCCCCCGGCGTCGCCGAGTACGTTGCCGCCACCGAGGCCATCGACGCGCTGGCGGCCACCATCGATCTCGAGAATCCCACTGCGACACCGGAGATCTCGGAATGGGACAGCCAGACCGTGCAGTCCTATCTGGACCACGCGGTGCCCGATGGCGACGCCCGCATCCGGTTGGCGCTGGCCGTCCAGGGCGTGTGGACCGTCGAACCCCGCGATATCTCGTTGTTCCACTTCCTGTTCTACATCGCGTCCGCCGGTGGCTTCGACCAGCTGATGGAGACCGAGGGGTGCGCCCAGGAGCGCCGCTTCACCGCGGGCGCCCAGTCGGTGGCCGCGGCCATCGCCGCGCACCTCGGAGATGCCGTGCACCTCGACGCCGCGGTCCGGCACATCCACACCCTCGACGACGGGACGGTGCAGCTCGACACCGCGCGCGGTCAGGTCCGCGCGCAGCACATCGTGGTCGCAACCTCACCCGGCGCCTCGGTGCGCATCCCGTTCACCCCGCCGCTGCCGCAGGCCCGCAACCGCTGGATGGAACGCAGCCCGATGGGCGATGTCGCCAAAATCCACACCGTCTATTCCACGCCGTTCTGGCGCGAGGCCGGGTACTCGGGTGAGGCCACCGTGTACGGAAACCACTCCGTGGGAGTCGTTTTCGACAACTCGCCGGAGGACGGGCACTGCGGGGTGCTGGTGTCCTTCGTCTATGCCGACCGCCAGCATCGATGGTCGCAGCTGTCACAGGACGACCGCCGTGACGACGTGCTCGCCACGCTCACGGCACTGTTCGGTGCCGTCGCGGCCGCGCCGTCGCTGTACACCGAGAAGAACTGGCCGCAGGACGCCTGGGCGCGCGGTGGCTACGCCGCCAATCCGGCGCCGGGGGTCTGGTCCGAGCACGGCGAGACCGGCTGGCGCACCGCCTGCGGGCCCATCCACTGGGCCGGCTCGGAGACCTCGAGCGTGTGGAACGGCTACATCGACGGCGCCATCGCGTCGGGCCGGCGCGCCGCCGCCGAGATCAAAGCCGAGTTGACGTCGTGATCGCCGCACCCACCACGGATCTGCGAGTGTTCAGCGATCCGTCCTCCGTCGCTGTCGTCGGCGCCTCCGAGGACTCTGCCAAGTGGGGTTACTGGCTGGCCTCCGGCGCGCTGACCGGTGCACACCGCCGCGCGGTGCACCTGGTCAACGGACGGGCTGACAACGTACTCGGCCATCCTTGTGCGGCAAGTATTTCCGATCTCCCTGAGACGCCGGAACTGGTGGCACTGTGTGTCCCGGCTGCGCACGTGGACGGTGTGGTCGACGCGGCACTGACGCGTGGCACCCGCGGATTCCTCGGAATCACCTCCGGTATCGCCGACGAGGCGGCACTGGCCGCCCGCATCACGGCCGCAGGCGCCCGGCTGATCGGCACCAACAGCCTGGGCATCTACGACGCCACCAACGAGCTTCGGCTGATGTGGGGCATCCCGACACCGGGACCGATGGCCATCGTGTCGCAGAGCGGCCAACTCGGCTCGGAACTCATCGCGATCGGTCGGCGGCACGGACTGGGAGTCTCGCGCTTCGTCTCGATCGGCAACCAATCCGATGTCACCGCAACCGACGTACTCGCCGACCTGGCCGGTCATGACGACACCCGTGTCATCGCGCTCTACCTGGAGAGCTTCACCGACGGCGAGGCGTTGTTCGACACCTTGTCGACCCTGCGAGAGGCGGGGAAGCCGACCGTGCTGCTCACCGTCGGTGCCAGCACTGCCAGTTCGCGGCTGGCCCGCACCCACACCGGTTCGTTGACCTCCTCGCTGGATGTGGTCGACGCGGCCTGCCGTGCCGCCGGGGTGGTGCGGGTCGCCACCCCCGCCGAGCTCATCGATGTGGCGCGAGGACTGCTCGTCGTGCCTGCCCTCCGCGGACGGCGCGTCGCCATCGTCGGTGACAGCGGCGGGCAGAGCGGAATCGCCGCCGATGTGGCCACCGCCGCAGGCCTGGCCGTGCCGCAGTTCTCCGAAGACCTGTCGCAACGGCTCGACGCACAACTACCCGCCGGGGCCGCCTACACCAACCCCGTGGACCTGGCCGGGGCCGGCGAGCAGGACCTCGACAACTACGCCCGCATCGTCGAACAGGTCGGCGCCGCAGGCGATGTGGACGCCGTGGTGCTGACGGGATACTTCGGGTGCTACGGACAGGACGTTCCTGACCTGACCGCCGCGGAGGTGGCGGTGGCTCAGCGCATCGGGACGGCCGCGCGCGCCATGGGCGTACCGGTGCTTGTGCACACCATGGCGCCGGATTCAACTGCCGCACAAACCTTGTGGGATGGCGGTGTGCCGACCTACGGCCGCATCGAGGCGGTCACCAGGGTGCTCGCCGCGCTGGCCGACACCACCCCGACACCGAAAGCCGCCGCGCCGGAGATCGCTATCGGCCTGCCCGGTGTCGAGCCCGGATACTGGGCTGCGCGGGCGTTGCTCGCCGAAGCCGGGGTGGCGTTCCCGCGCGGTGCGGTGGTGCGTGACAGCGCCGAACTCGCTGCGGCTGTCGACGACCTCACCGCGCCGCTGGTCCTGAAAGCCGCGTGGCTGGAACACAAGAGCGAGGTGGGCGGGGTCCGCGTCAACCTGCGCGATCGATACGAGACCGCCGCCGCATTCGAGGACATGCGGGCGCGTCTCGGCGCGGGGGAGTACGTCCTGGAGGAACAGGACCGGCGACCCGATGCCGTCGAGGTGCTGATCGCCGCCCGCCGTGATCCACAGCTGGGCCCGATGGTGGTCGTCGGGGCCGGCGGCACCGAGACCGAGGTGCTACGCGATATCCGGATGGAATGCGCACCGCTGTCCACGGATACCGCGATGGCGATGCTGCACGGACTGCGGATGACGCCGCTGCTCCAGGGCTGGCGTGGCCGCGCCGCGGTGGATGTCGCGGCACTGGCGGCCACGGTCGTCGCCGTGTCCCAGCTGATCGCGGCACGCCCAGACATCTCCGAGATCGAACTCAATCCCGTCCGCGCCACCGCCTCGGGGGCGCTCGCCGTCGATGCCCTGGTGGTAACCCATTGCGCAGAAACCGATTTGGAAGGCAATCAACGATGACAGCACCGGCCACTCTGGACAATTCGACCGAATTCTCCGGCCGCGTGGCCCTGATCACCGGCGGTGGTTCGGGCATCGGCCGCGCCATCGCGCAGCGCTGGGCGCTGGCCGGTGGTGTGGCCGCCGTTCTCGGCAGGCGCAAGGAGGCGCTCGACGAGACGGTGGGTCTGATCACCGCCGCCGGCGGCCGGGCCGAGGCGGTGGTGTGCGATGTCCGTGACCACGCGGCCGTCGCCACCGCGGTCGACACCCTGGTGGCCGGCCACGGCCGTCTCGACGCGCTGGTCAACAACGCCGCGGGCAATTTCGTGGTGCCGTCGGAGGATCTGTCGCCGGGCGGCTGGAAGGCCGTCACCGACATCGTGCTCAACGGCACCTACTACTGCACACACGCCGCCGCGCGGCACATGCTGGCCCAGGGTGGCGGCACGGTGCTCAACATCATCGCCAGCTACGCCTGGCACGGACACCCCGGCACGGTGCACAGTGCCGCCGCCAAGGGCGGGGTCGTCGCCATGACCCGCACGCTGGCCGTCGAGTGGGGTGCGCGCGGAGTGCGGGTCAACTGCCTGGCCCCGGGCCCCACCGAGACCGCGGGTGCCGGCGCCGCGCTGTGGGGCACCGAGCAGGCCCGCCGTGACGTCCTGGCCAGTGTGCCGGCCAACCGTTTCGCCGAACCCGCCGAGATCGCGGAGTCCGCCGCGTTCCTGCTCAGTGCGCGCGCCGGATACATCACCGGGGAGGTACTGGTCGCCGACGGCGGGCAGTGGCTCGGCAAGTCCATTTACACCGATTCATCGCGTTAACCCGAAGGAGACACCCATGGTCGCCGTGACCACCAACATCCCCGCCTGGCCGCTCACCGACGAGCAGCGCCAGATCGTCGAGCTGTGCCGCGATTTCGCGGCCAAGGAGATCCGCCCCCGTGGGCGCGAGGTCGACGAGGCCGACACCGTCACCCCGGTCGACATCTTCGCCAAGGCGGCGGCCGTCGGCATCACCGACTTCATGATCCCCGAGGAGTACGGCGGCGGCGGCTTCACCGACGTCTTCACGCAGTGTCTGGTTCAGGAAGAGCTGTGCTTCGGGGACCCAGGCATCGGAAACCTGGTGTGTTCCAACGGCTTCTTCTCCGATCCGATCATGGTGCTGGGCACCGAGGAACAGAAGAAGCGCTGGCTCACCCCGCTGACCGGACCGAACGCGGTGATGACCTCGCTGGCCACCACCGAGCCGGAATCCGGCTCGGATGCCGCCTCCATCGCCACCACGGCACGCCGGGTCGAGGGCGGGTACCGGATCAGCGGGCAGAAAGCCTGGATCTCCAATGCCGGCGCCGCCGAGCAGTATGTGATCTTCGCGAAGACGGACCCCACCAAACGTTCGGCGGGCATCACCGCATTCCTGGTTTCCAAGGATGCCGAGGGGCTGACGTTCGGCGAGCCGATGAAGAAGATGGGACAGCGCGCGATCGTGTGCCGGGAGATCTTCCTCGACGGCGTGTTCGTTCCCGAGGAAGACCGGCTCGGCGATGAGGGCCAGGGCTTCTACGGTCTGATGGGCACCTTCGACATCTCACGGGTGGTGCTCGGAGCAGCCGCCGTCGGCGCGGCGCGCGCGGCCTACGAGTACGCGCTCGAGTACGCGAAGACCCGAAAGCAGTTCGGAGTTCCCATCATCGAGCATCAGGCGGTGGCGTTCCGGCTGGCGGACATGGCCACCCGGATCGAGGCGGCCCGGCTGCTGACGCTGCACGCGGCGCGCATCATCGACAGCGGTGCACCGGCTCGCGGTATCGCGGCGATGGCCAAGCTGACGGCTTCGGAGACCGCCATGTTCGTCACGCACGCGGCGGTGCAGACGCTGGGCGGGTGGGGATACTCGCGTGAGTACCCCGTCGAGCAATGGATGCGCGACGTCAAGCTGGAGGAGATCGAGGAGGGCACCTCCGACATCATGCGGCTGGTGATCTCGCGCAATCTGAGCTGACACCTGCGCAGTTGACCGGACGGCCAGTTATCCCCACTTGTACCATCGGAGCGACCGCACCCCACCCTGCTGACTGGAGGACCCGATGCCGCGCCCCAGCGTGGAAGCCGAGCGCAGGCAGCAGATCCTGTCCGCCGCATGCGCGGTGATCGCCTCGGCCGGGATTCCGGCCCTGCGACTCTCCGACGTCGCCAAGGAAGCCGGTGTCAGTTCGGGGACGGTGCACTACTACTTCGAGACCAAGCGGGAGGTCATCGCCGCGGCGTTCGAATACAACCTGACCGACTCGCTGGCGCGGCGCCAGGAACTGCTGGCGTCGGGCAAGGACAGCCTGGCGATCCTGCACGATCTCGTCGAGTCCTATCTGCCCAACGACGAACTCTCGGTGCGCGCCTGGAAGGTGTGGCTGGCGTTGTGGGCGGAGGGCAGCCGGGAGCCGGTGCTGCAGGAGATCAACGATCGTCTGTACGGCCAATGGCGAGATGTCGTCGCCGGGGTGATCGGGGCAGCGCAGGATGAAGGCCTGGCCCGCCCGGGGGATTCGGCGGTGCAGGCGAACATGCTGATCGGCATGCTCGACGGACTGGCCGTGCAGGTGGTGCTGGAATCCCCGAGTATGCCCTTGTCGCAGATGCGACAGACGTGCCATGACTTCATCAGCGCAGTCATAGCCGGTCCATAAAGTCGTTGAATCATGCTGTAATCGAACAAAATTGAGTGAGGCGAACCGATGAGTCTGTACGCGGTAGTTGAYCCGGCGACCGGTGATGTGGTGAAGGAGTATCCCACCGCGACCGATGAGCAGATCGAGGCGGCGGTGTCGGCGGCGGCTGCAGCGTTCACGGGGTGGTCNCCGGCGACCGGTGATGTGGTGAAGGAGTATCCCACCGCGACCGATGAGCAGATCGAGGCGGCGGTGTCGGCGGCGGCTGCAGCGTTCACGGGGTGGTCCAAGACCACGAGTGTGGCTGATCGTGCCGGGTTGATCCGCAAGGTCGCCGCGCTGCACAACGAACGCAAGGACGAGCTGGCCAGGATCATCCAGCGTGAGATGGGCAAGCCGCTGGATCAGTCGGTCGGCGAGGTCGAGTTCAGTGCCGCGATCTATGAGTTCTACGCCGATAACGCCGAAAAGTTTTTGGCCGACGAGCCCATCGACCTGCTCGACGGGGAAGGCTCGGCGTTGATCCGGCGCGGCCCGGTCGGGGTGCTGCTGGGCATCATGCCGTGGAACTACCCCTACTACCAGGTGGCCCGATTCGCCGGTCCCAACCTGGTGCTGGGTAACACGATCGTGCTCAAACACGCCCCGCARTGCCCCGAATCCGCCGCCGCCCTGCAGCAGCTGTTCCTCGATGCCGGCTAYCCSGAGGGCGCCTACGTCAACGTYTATGCCACCAACGAACAGATCGCCGAGGCGATCGCGGACCCCCGCATCCAGGGGGTRTCRCTGACCGGGTCTGAGCGCGCCGGGGCCGCGGTCGCCGAGATCGCCGGGCGCAACCTGAAAAAGGTCGTCCTGGAACTGGGCGGCTCGGATCCGTTCATCCTGCTGTCCTCCGATGACCTCGATGCCACCGTGGACGCCGCAGTCGATGGCCGTTTCGAGAACACCGGGCAGGCCTGCAACGCCGCCAAACGCATCATCGTGGCCGAGGGCGTCTATGACGAGTTCCTCGACAAATTCACCGCCAAAGTACTGGCCAAGGCCGACGGGCTGGCCCCGCTGTCCTCGGTGGCCGCCGCGCAGCGCCTCGATGAGCAGGTCMAGCGCGCCGTGGACGCGGGCGCCTCGCTGACYWCYGARGGCYMSCGYAAYGGGGCGTTCTTCCCGCCCGGGGTGCTCACCGGGCTGTCCCCGGATTCCCCGGCGGCCAAGGAGGAACTGTTCGGGCCGGTGGCCACCGTCTACAAGGTGCCCGACGAGGACGCCGCGGTCGAGTTGGCCAACGACACCCCCTTCGGGCTGGGCTCCTATGTGTTCACCACCGACCCCGAGCAGGCCAAGCGGGTGGCCGACAAGATCGAGGCCGGCATGGTCTTCGTCAACGCCGTCGGCGCCGAAGGCGCCGAGCTGCCCTTCGGCGGAGTCAAACGCTCCGGGTTCGGCCGCGAACTCGG
>NZ_LMJA01000021.1 GCF_001428895.1 Mycobacterium sp. Root265 | reverse complement strand
AAGCGCGAGGGTCTGCACACCGTGTGCGAAGAGGCCGGCTGCCCCAACATCTACGAATGCTGGGAGGACCGCGAGGCCACCTTCCTCATCGGTGGCGAGCAGTGCACGCGGCGCTGCGACTTCTGTCAGATCGACACCGGCAAGCCCGCCGAGCTCGACCGTGACGAACCGCGCCGGGTCGCCGAGAGCGTGCAGGCCATGGGGCTGCGCTACTCGACGGTGACCGGTGTGGCCCGCGACGACCTGCCTGACGGCGGGGCCTGGCTGTACGCCGAGACGGTCCGCCAGATCCACGCGCTCAACCCGAACACCGGCGTGGAGCTGCTGGCCCCGGACTTCAACGGGGTCCCTGCACTGCTCGAAGAGGTCTTCGAGTCGCGCCCGGAGGTGTTCGCGCACAACGTCGAAACCGTGCCGCGCATCTTCAAGCGGATCCGGCCTGCCTTCCGCTACCAGCGCAGCCTCGATGTCATCACCGCCGCCCGCGACTTCGGTCTGGTCACCAAGAGCAACCTCATCCTGGGCATGGGCGAGACACCCGATGAGGTGCGNCAGCGCAGCCTCGATGTCATCACCGCCGCCCGCGACTTCGGTCTGGTCACCAAGAGCAACCTCATCCTGGGCATGGGCGAGACACCCGATGAGGTGCGTACCGCGCTGGTCGACCTGCACGAGGCCGGCTGCGACATCGTCACCATCACCCAGTACCTGCGCCCGTCGCCGCGGCATCACCCGGTGGACCGGTGGGTGCATCCCGACGAATTCGTGGAGTTCACGACGTTCGCCGAAAACGTCGGATTCGCCGGCGTGCTGGCCGGTCCGCTGGTCCGGTCCTCCTACCGCGCGGGCAAGTTGTATCAACAGGCCGCGGGCTTGAGGCCGCGCGCTGACTGACATGCAGGCGCAGGGGAAGACGGCAACGTACTGGGCTCTGCGTCGGCACCGAACAAGACCATTCACAACTGCTATTCATGCGAGGACGACGTGATTTCCAAACTGCTGGTGGCCAACCGCGGTGAGATCGCCATTCGCGCGTTCCGTGCGGCGACTGAGATGAATATCTCGACGGTCGCGGTGTATCCGTTCGAGGACCGCAACTCGTTGCACCGGCTCAAGGCCGACGAGTCGTATCAGATCGGTGATGAGGGTCATCCGGTGCGGGCGTATCTGTCGGTGGACGAGATCATCCGGGTGGCCAAGCATGCCGGCGCGGACGCGGTCTACCCGGGCTACGGCTTCCTGTCGGAGAACCCGGAACTGGCCGCGGCGTGTGCGGCCGAGGGCATCACGTTCGTGGGCCCGTCGGCGGATGTGTTGGAGCTGACGGGAAACAAGGCACGGGCGATCGCCGCGGCACGGGAGGCCGGCCTGCCGGTGCTGGCGTCCTCGGAGCCCTCGGCTTCGGTGGACGAACTCGTTGAAGTCGCCAAGACGATGACGTTCCCGCTGTTCGTGAAGGCGGTCTCCGGTGGTGGTGGCCGCGGGATGCGCCGGGTGGCCGAGGCATCGGATCTGGCCGAGGCGATCGAAGCGGCGTCTCGTGAGGCGGAATCGGCGTTCGGTGATCCGATGGTGTACCTGGAGCAGGCGGTGATCAATCCCCGCCATATCGAGGTGCAGATCCTGGCCGATGGTGCGGGCAAGGTGATCCATCTGTTCGAGCGCGACTGCAGTTTGCAGCGCCGCCATCAGAAGGTCATCGAACTCGCCCCGGCCCCGAATCTGGACCCGGCGGTGCGGGAGAGGATCTGCGCTGATGCGGTGGCGCTGGCGCGGCATATCAACTATTTCTGCGCGGGCACCATCGAGTTCCTGCTCGATGAGCGCGGCCATCATGTGTTCATCGAGTGCAACCCGCGGATCCAGGTGGAGCACACGGTGACCGAGGAGATCACCGATGTGGATCTGGTGGCTTCGCAGTTGCGCATCGCGGCGGGGGAGACGCTGGATGATCTGGGGTTGAGCCAGGATTCGATTCAGATTCGTGGCGCGGCGATGCAGTGCCGGATCACCACCGAGGATCCGGCCAATGGTTTCCGTCCCGATACCGGGCGGATCACCGGCTACCGGTCACCGGGTGGTGCGGGTATCCGACTGGACGGTGGTACCCATCTGGGTGCGGAGATCAGCGCGCACTTCGATTCGATGCTGGTGAAGTTGACGTGTCGTGGTAGGGATTTCGCGATGGCTGCGACGCGTGCGCGGCGTGCGTTGGCGGAGTTCCGGGTTCGTGGTGTGTCCACGAACATCCCGTTCCTGCTCGCGGTGCTCGATGATCCGGATTTCCGGGCGGGCCGGGTGACGACCTCGTTCATTGATGAGCGCCCGCAGTTGCTGACCGCGCGCACCCCGGCTGATCGCGGCACCAAGATCCTGAATTATCTGGCCGAGGTGACGGTCAACAAGCCGCACGGTGAGCGGACCTCCACGGTGTACCCGCACGACAAGCTGCCGCCACTGGATGTGAGTGTCACACCGCCGGCCGGTTCCAAGCAGAAACTCGAGGAACTCGGGCCGACGGGTTTCGCGGCGTGGCTGCGCGATTCACCCGCTCTCGGTGTCACCGACACTACGTTCCGTGATGCGCATCAGTCGCTGTTGGCGACTCGGGTGCGCTCGTCGGGTCTGCTGGCGGTGGCGCCCTATATTGCGCGGTTGACCCCGCAGTTGTTGTCGGTGGAGTGCTGGGGTGGGGCGACTTATGATGTGGCGCTGCGCTTTTTGAAGGAAGACCCGTGGGAGCGGTTGGCGGCGCTGCGGGAGGCGATCCCGAACATCTGTCTGCAGATGCTGCTGCGCGGGCGCAACACCGTCGGGTATACCCCGTACCCGGAGCTGGTCACCCAGGCCTTCGTCCAAGAGGCCACGACAACTGGTATCGATATCTTCCGGATCTTCGATGCGCTGAACAACGTGGACTCGATGCGCCCGGCGATCGATGCGGTGCGTGAGACCGGGACTGCGGTCGCCGAGGTTGCGATGTCCTACACCGGTGACCTCTCCGATCCGGCCGAAGACCTGTACACCCTGGACTACTACCTGCGCTTGGCCGATCAGATCGTGGATGCCGGGGCGCATGTGCTGGCCATCAAGGACATGGCCGGGCTGCTGCGTCCTCAAGCGGCCACCACACTCGTCTCGGCGTTGCGGGAGCGGTTCGATCTGCCGATTCACGTGCACACTCATGACACCCCGGGCGGGCAGTTGGCCACCTATCTGGCGGCCTGGACCGCCGGGGCGTCGGCGGTGGACGGGGCATCGTCGCCGTTGGCGGGCACCACGAGTCAGCCCGCTCTCTCGGCGATCGTGGCCGCGACCGCGCACACCGAGTTCGACACCGGTCTGGACCTGGCCGCGGTGTGTGACCTGGAACCGTATTGGGAGGCGCTGCGCAAGGTCTACGAGCCGTTCGAGGCCGGGCTGCCGGCCCCGACCGGTCGGNGAACCGTATTGGGAGGCGCTGCGCAAGGTCTACGAGCCGTTCGAGGCCGGGCTGCCGGCCCCGACCGGTCGGGTCTACACCCACGAGATCCCGGGCGGGCAGCTCTCCAATCTGCGGACCCAGGCCGTCGCGTTGGGGCTCGGGGACCGGTTCGAGGATGTCGAGAACGCTTACGCCGGTGCCGATCGGGTGCTGGGCCGGTTGATCAAGGTGACCCCGTCGTCCAAGGTGGTCGGCGATCTCGCGCTGGCCCTGGTGGGGGCGGGCGCGGATGCCGCGGAGTTCGCCGCCGATCCCGAC
>NZ_LMJA01000020.1 GCF_001428895.1 Mycobacterium sp. Root265 | reverse complement strand
TCAGCCACCCGCTGCCGAATATTGATCAACTGAATCTCATAGGCATCGACCACATCGATATCGCCATACCGATCCGTCAACGGAGTCGTCGGCACCCGGCTACGCTCGGCCTGAGCCAGGTCGGCAGCGAGCTCGTCACGGACCTCGACACTGAGCATCTTGGTGAATTCCCCTCATAATCTTGTTAAGCCCCCGACCGGCACAGTTGCGGGCCTGTTGTCGAAAGGCACTGCAATTCTATAACGTGTTCTACATGACTGGACAGGAGTACGACGTCGTCGTGGTCGGCAGCGGCGCTGCCGGCATGGTCGCCGCCCTCACCGCTGCTCACCAGGGTCTCTCGACACTAGTCGTTGAGAAGGCTGCGCACTATGGCGGTTCAACGGCTCGATCCGGCGGCGGAGTGTGGATCCCGAACAACGAGATTCTCAAGCGTGACGGGGTCAAAGACACTGCTGAGGAGGCTCGCAGGTACCTGCACGCCATCATCGGCGACGCGGTGCCCGCCGACAAGATCGACACCTACCTGGACCGCAGTCCGGAGATGCTGTCGTTCGTCCTCAAGAACTCCCCGCTCAAGCTCTGCTGGGTGCCGGGCTACTCCGATTACTACCCGGAGACTCCTGGCGGCAAGGCCACCGGCAGGTCGGTGGAACCCAAACCGTTCAACGCCAAGAAGCTCGGCCCAGACGAGAAGGGCCTCGAGCCGCCCTACGGCAAGGTGCCGCTGAACATGGTGGTCCTGCAACAGGACTATGTCCGGCTCAACCAGCTCAAGCGCCACCCGCGTGGCGTGCTGCGCAGCCTCAAGGTCGGCGTGCGCTCGGTATGGGCCAACGCGACCGGCAAGAACCTGGTCGGCATGGGCCGCGCATTGATTGCGCCGCTACGCATCGGGTTGCAGAAGGCCGGCGTGCCGGTGCTGCTCGACACCGCACTCACCGATCTGTACGTCGAGGACGGTGTGGTGCGCGGGATCTACGTGCGCAATACGCACGACCCCGAAAGCGCTGAGCCGACGCTGATCCGGGCCCGCAAGGGCGTGATCTTGGGCTCCGGCGGCTTCGAGCACAACGAGCAGATGCGGGTGAAGTACCAGCGGGCCCCGATCACCACCGAGTGGACCGTGGGCGCCGCCGCCAACACCGGTGACGGCATCTTGGCCGCCGAAAAACTCGGTGCTGCACTGGAACTCATGGAGGACTCCTGGTGGGGCCCGACGGTTCCGCTGGTGGACGCGCCGTGGTTCGCGCTGTCCGAACGTAATTCACCCGGGTCGATCATCGTCAACCTGTCCGCCAAGCGGTTCATGAACGAGTCGATGCCCTACGTCGAGGCCTGCCACCACATGTACGGCGGTCAGTACGGGCAGGGCGAGGGCCCGGGCGAGAACGTGCCGGCCTGGCTGATCTTCGACCAGCAGTACCGCGACCGCTACATCTTCGCGGGACTGCAGCCCGGACAACGCATCCCGAAGAAGTGGCTGGAGTCCGGCGTGGTGGTCAAGGCCGAGACGCTGGCCGAGCTGGCGGAGAAGACCGGGCTGTCCGCGGAGGCGCTGGCCGCCACCGTGGACCGGTTCAACGGTTTCGCCCGGTCCGGCGTGGACGAGGACTTCCACCGCGGCGACAGCGCATACGACCGTTACTACGGCGACCCCACCATCAAGCCCAACCCGAACCTGGGCGAGATCAAGCACGGCCCGTTCTATGCCGCGAAGATGGTGCCCGGCGACCTCGGCACCAAGGGTGGCATCCGCACCGATAACGACGGGCGCGCGCTGCGTGACGACAACTCCGTGATCGAAGGGCTCTATGCCGCAGGTAATGTCAGCTCTCCGGTGATGGGCCACACCTATCCCGGCCCGGGCGGGACCATCGGACCCGCCATGACCTTCGGATACCTGGCTGCGCTCGCCATAGCTGGAAAGGCCCGCTAGTGCCCATCGATGTCGAAAAGGCGCTCGCCGCCGACCTGGATCCCATCGAGTTCTCCTGGACCAGTAGCGATATCCAGCTGTACCACCTCGGCCTCGGCGCCGGAGCGGACCCGATGGATGAACGCGAGCTGCGCTACCTGACCGACAACACCCCCCAGGTGCTGCCCACGTTCGGCAATGTCGCGGTCAGTTTCCACATGACCGAGGCGCCGTCGGTGCAGTTCCCCGGCATCGATATCGAGCTGTCCAAGGTGCTGCACGCCAGCGAGGCGGTGACCGTGCCCGGTCCCATCCCGACCAGCGGCAAGGCCTGGTCCAAGCAGCGCTTCACCGAGATCTGGGACAAGGGCAAGGCCGCCGTCATCGTGAGCGAATCCACCGTGACCGATGAGTCCGGGACGGTGTTGTGGACGACGAAGCGCTCCATCTTCGCCCGTGGCGAAGGTGGGTTCGGCGGTGAGCGCGGGCCGTCCACGTCGGTGGAGTTGCCCGACCGCGCACCCGATGCCGAGATCGCCATTCCGACGCTGCCGCAGCAGGCTCTGCTGTACCGGCTGTGCGGTGACCGCAATCCGCTGCACTCGGACCCCGGATTCGCCAAGGCCGCCGGTTTCGACCGGCCCATCCTGCACGGGCTGTGCACCTACGGCATCGGCGCCAAGGCTATCGTCGACCACTTCCTGGACGGCGATGTGCGCCAGGTCGGCACCTACGGCGCGCGGTTCGCCGGCACCGTCATCCCCGGAGAGACGTTGCGGGCCAACATCTGGAAGCAGGACGGCACGTACATCGGGACGCTCACCGCACCCAGCCGGGACAACACCGTGGTGCTGTCCGGCGTGGAGCTCATTCCGTCCCGGTAGGCCTCACCAGGATGCCGCGATGGCCGTCGGCGCCGCGAACCCATGCTGCGAAGGATGCGCGAGCGCTGCGGCTTCTGCGCGGGTCCGCACACCGAGCTTGGTCAGCAGGCTGTGCACATGATTCTTGACCGTGTGCACCGCGATACACAGCTGAGCGGCGATCTCGCGGTTCGACAATCCCAGCTTCAGCAGGCCGAAGATCTGCACCTCACGCGCGGTGAGGGCCAATTCCTGGACTTCGGGTGGCCGTTGCGAGCCGAGCGCCGCGAGTCTGCGGAGCAGGATCGACGACACCCGCGCGGAACACGACGGCTCGCCGGCAGCGACGTTGCCCATCACCTCGAGCAGATCTTGGAAGGACTGGCTGCGGGTGTGATACCCGGCGGCGCCGGCCTCGGCGCACTGGATGACGCCGTCGTCGTCGTCATCGGAGACGCCGAGCACCACCACCCGCGCACCCGGATCGGTGGCCAGCGCCGTCCGCAACAGCGCCGCACTGTCGCGGGTGGCGATGTTCAACAGAATCAATCCACCCGAAATGGTCTGCAGGGCGGTGACCAGCGTGACCAGGTCGCACGCGGAGCCGGTGGCCGGTGTGCCGTTGGCCGCCAGCGCAGTCGCCAGGCTGTCCCGGTACAGCACGCAATCGTCGACGATGAGGATCTGCACGTCCCGGAGCCGGTCCCGGCTCGTCGGCAATGCCATCCCGGTCGGCTCACCGTCGCGGTGGCCCTCGCCGCGAGCGCAGTCCTCTGACAGATCCAGACCGATACCGGTCGGCACCGTCCGGTCCGCAACAGATCCGAAAGCCCTCATCTTGTCCCCCACTTCGCGTATCGCCGAGCCTTCTGAGTGGGCATCTGAGCCGAGTGGTGCGAATCAGGCAAATTCTCCCCCATATGCCTGCACCATCGGCCGCTACCCGAAACTCGACTGCCCGGATGTTCAAACTAGCTGATCAAAAGCCAAACAACCAGGGTCCGGGGCGGCTTTGCTACGCACACGTTAATTCATGTCGTGCAGTTTCCGCAACGGATTGACCCACGCGATCGACAGCTCGTGGCGAACGCAAACACTTGCGCGGCAAACGGGCGTCAGGTCGCATACCGGGCGGGCCGATGCAATGGCGGTACGCTGACTGCGGGTCGGGCCATGCCCACCGCGCGGTGGGCGTATCCGAGCCACGGGAGGCGGTGCCCTGTGTCCTTCACCCCGGACCTCCGCCCGGCGTCCACGTCCGCGGACGGACCCCTTCCGTGATCTCGGACGACCGAACCGGAATCCGCGCCCGCTTCCTCGCCGTTGTCGGTCAGACACCGACGGATCTGCGCGGCGCCGAGCAACTGTGCGCGGCCTGTCTGGCCACACTCCCGGTGCGACGGGTGGGGATCTCCGTCATATCCGGCGATGAAGGACACGAATTCCTCTGTGCCAGCGACAGTGTCGCAGAGCGGATGGAGTGGGCTCAGATCGCGCTGGGAGAAGGTCCCGCGGTGGCAGCCTTCATGACCGGCGGCCCGGTCTCCACACCGGATGCGTCGGCACCGGACCCCCGATGGCCGATTCTCTCCCGGGAGGCGGAGGCCGCCGAGGCGGGTTCGGTGTACGCGCTGCCGCTACAGCTCGGCGCGATCCGGGTGGGCGTCCTGAGCCTCTACCTCGACGCCGGGACCGGGCTGAGCACAAACGATTTCGGCGACGCCGTCGCCATCGCGGACCTCGTCACCACGCTTCTGCTCGCATCGGGAACCACCGAGAAGCCGGATCCACTCGATCACTGGTGGGTTCAGCCGCAGTCTTCCCGGGAGATCCACCAGGCCACCGGGATGGTGGTCGCACAACTCGGGGTGAGTGTCCGCGTCGCCTACGCGAGATTGCAGGGGTATGCCTTCGTGCGGGGGCGCCGGCTCGACGACGTGGCCGCCGAGGTGGTACACGGCGGGCTGCGCATCGACGCGGATCCCGAGGACGACCAGGCCCCCGCCTCATGACCACACCGTATGAACGCCAGGCCACGCCGTGGCAGAATGCCGTAGGGAGCAAAATGGACCGTTACGAGGGTTTGGCCCGCGCATTCGTGGGGCTGGCAGACACGCTGGTCGCAGACTTCGACGTGATCGAACTGGCCCAGCAGCTGGTGGAGAATGCCATGACGCTGCTGCCGGTCGATGCGGCGGGAATCGTCCTCGCCGATGTGCACGGCAGATTCCAGGTGCTGGCCTCCAACAGCGAACAGACGCGCTTGCTGGAACTGTTCCAGATCCAGCATGACAACGGCCCGTGCCTGCTGTCCTACCGCACCGGCGAACAGGTGGTCGCCGACGATCTGCGGATCGACATCGCCCGCTGGCCGGAGTTCGCCGCACTGGCCATCGAATACGGCTTCCTGTCCGTGCACGCGCTGCCGCTACGGCTGCGCAACGATCGGGTGGGTGCCTTGAATCTGCTGCGCTTCGATCCCGGGAAGATGTCGGATACCGATATCGCGATCGGTCAGGCGCTCGCCGACGTGGCGACGATCGGGATCGTCCACCAACGTGTCGCCTTACAGTCGGACGTCCTGAATCAGCAGTTGCAAACCGCGCTGAACACACGGACGGTCATCGAACAGGCCAAGGGTGTTCTCGCCGAGCGGGGCGGCGTCGACATGGACGCGGCGTTCGGTGTGTTGCGCCGCTACGCCCGTCGCAACAACAGACGACTCGCCGATGTCGCACGCTCCGTCGTCGACGGCGCCGACACCGCCGACATCCTCAACCCGAGCTGACTCCTCGACCAGCCGGTCAGGGGCTCGGCTCACCCGACGAGTTCCCCTCGTTGTCATTGTGCGCGGCGGCGCTCGGTTCATCCGCGGGCGACGTATCGTTCGCCTCCGCGGCGGGCGCATCGTCCTGACCCGGGGCGGCGCCGGGATCGCCCGGAGAGGAGAACGGCTCCCCCTGGTCCTGCGACTCCTCGTCCGACTCGAACGGATTGTCGGGGTCCACGGCGTCCTCGAAGTCCGGTTGCGGAGAGTAGGTGGGCTCCTCGGACGCCGCGGCACTCGTGAAGGACGGCTCGGCGGGCGCCACCGGCTCGGCGCTTGCGGGGGTGGTGAAGTCGGCCATGATCGGTTCGGCCTGCTCGGGAACCGGGGCGAACGTCTCCGGGGCGAACGTCTCCACGGCGAACGTCTCCACGGCGAACGTCTCCATGCTCGGCGCGATCGAGAAAGCGGCCATCTCGGCCGGTGCCTCGATCTGGACCACCACCGCGAATTGGACGGGTTGTTGCAGGACCACGGATGTCGGCATCACTGCGATGTTCTCGGCCGCCGGCTGGACGGCAGGGGAATAGACGATGTAGGACTGCCTGCCACTGATGCTGACCACATCGATCTGCTCGGTCGGCCCCGTCGTGGAGTTGATGTCGATCTTGTCCAACTCGGTCCTGATTCCGGACAGATTGTTCGAGTCCAGGAAAACGGCATCCAGCATGGTGGCCAGATCGGCCAGATCAGGATGCTGAATCAGCTGGGCCAGTAGCGAATCCGGCAGCCGCAGCAACGCCTGGAGCTTCATTTCCAGGCCCACCACACTCGCATCGTGGCCGTAGCGGGAGTAGAGCAGCATCAACAACGCCTCGAGCTTCGACCTCAGCGGCATCATGGCGACAGCGAACGCCGCACTCGCATGATTGAACGATCCGTAGCTCGCCGACACCGCGGTCGACCGGCCGGTGTCCATCAACCTGAAGCTGATCCGGCTCGTCTGCACCGACAGATCGCCGGCGGCATCCCGCACCGGATTGGATTCCGCGGCCACGGGAGGAGGCCCCTGCGGGAGTGGGACATAGACTCCCGACTCGACAGCCGAGGGGAAAAGCGCCCACGCGTTGATCGCCACGCCCGAGACGAGCAGCACGAGAAAGCCGCGCTTACCCGTCACACCCAGGGGTCCGACACCGCGGCCGATGGGGTGCGCAAACCCGCGCCCGCCGGTTTTGGGTTCGCGGATGGCCGTCAACGGCGGCAGCTGAAGTTCAGTGTGATCGTTCATCGGACGCTCTCCTCGTTTGGGCATTCGTGGCGCCGGCCGGCCAGGAGCCCGACTACCGTGTAGCGATATGACGATCTCCGTGAGGATCCGCCGCGGGGACACCTGTGCGTCCTGATCGTCGACGACACACATCGTCCGCGACAGCGCGGAAATTGTTGCGCCGTATGATATTTCTTGCTTTCGTTCTGATGACCGCCGTCGCCGCCGGCCTCCCGGTCTACGTCCATCCGCGCGTCGACGAATTGCGCCACGCCGACGCCATTGTGATCCTGAGCGGGCCGCACCACGGCCGCTACCCCTTCGGCTTCGAACTTGCCGAACAGGGCTGGGCGCCCAATCTGGTCGTGTCGAACCCGAGCGGGACGGACAACCCCCGCCTGACCCGGTACTGCGACGAACCGCATGCCCGGTTCGCGGTGCACTGCTTCGTCCCGGACCCACCGACCACCAAGGGCGAAGCGCGGCAGTTGCAGGCGCTGGCTGCCGAACATGGTTGGCGCACAGTCATAGTCGTCACATTTCGGCCTCACGTATCCCGGGCCAGGTACATCCTTCGCCAATGTTTCGACGGTGAGCTCGTGATGGTGCCGAACCCGACCCCCATCTCGGCGCGCCGGTGGGCATTCGAGTACCTGTACCAGACCGCGGGGTACGTCCGGGCACTGCTGCAACCCGGCTGCTGAGCTCGTGGCGGTCACGTCGGGCCACTCTGCGCGTAACGCTGCTGCGTCTGCAGGACGAAGGCCGCGAACGTCGCCACGTGCTCCGGCAGCAGCATGGTGTCGCTGCTGCAGCCGTCGGGTCCGGTGAACACAGTGGTGCTCGCGGCAAGTCGATTCCATCGCAACGGGCGCGCCGATGACCGCTGCCACGACTCGCACGGAAGCATGACGTCGAGGTGCAGACCCGAGGATGTCGGCACATACGCCCGTGCCGCGGCCAGCGTCGCCGCCACCACGGCACGGCGGCGGGTCAGCACGGCGTCGCCCACCTGCTCGGACCGCTGCTGTCGTAGGCCGCGCACGGTGTCGGCGAGATGCCCCGCGCGCAGCGCGATGTAACGCCTGCGCTCGGCCATCGGGACGGTGCACAGTCTGCGGGCGTGCGTCATCGATCGGCTGCCGTAATGACGAGCCAGCGCCACCGTCCACTGCAGTCGGCGATAGAACGTGCAGTACGGCGCGCCGAACATGATGAGATTGGTGACCGACGTGCCGGAGTTGGTGAGCTGGCGGGCGAGCTCGAACGCGATCGAGCCGCCGGCGCAGTAACCGGCGATGGTGATCGGCCCGTCGGGTCGGAACGCGCGGATCTGATCGGCGAAATAGCGGGCGATGTCCTCGACATACGTCAGCGGTTCGCTGCCCTCCTCGAGCCCGGGCGGCTGCAGGCCGAAGAAGGGCTGCTCCGCGCCGAGCTGCCGCGCGAGCGCGCGATAGGCGAAAACATCGCCGTTGTGGCCGGCCACCGCGAAGATCGGGGTCCGCGATCCGCGCGGTTCCAGCGGCACGATTGCGCGCTGCTGGGATACGACCCGCTGTGCCTCGCGCAGGAACGCGATGACTTCGGGCTTACGCTGCGCGAGATCGCGCTTGTGCGCGTCGGTCAGCGCCCCGACAGGCGCATTGAGGCGCAGGCGATCACCGTCCAGCGCTATCCGGACGTCGAGCTTACGCAGCTCTTCCAGAAGGTCAGCAGTCGTCACAGCTCGATCTCCTCCCTGTCCCCGCCGCCGGCGAACGCCAGTTGGTCGCTGCTGACGGTTGCCCACGAGAGCGCGTCGATCGCGGCGGCGAGCTGTTCCGGTGTCGGACGTTCGAAGAGGTTGCGCAGGGGCAGCTCGACACGCGCCGACTCGCACACGTTCGCCATCACCCGGGCCGCCATCAGCGAATGCCCGCCGAGTTCGAAGAAGTTGTCGAAGACACCGATATCGCTGCGGCGCAGCGCTTCGCTGAAGGCGGCGACGACGAGCGCCTCGGTGGTCGACCGCGGGTCCATGAACGGACACGGCTCGCTGTGGTGGTGGGTGGGGGCGGGTAGGGCTTTGCGGTCGAGTTTGGCGCTGGTGGTCAACGGCAGGGCGTCCAGGTACTGGAAATGCGCGGGCACC
>NZ_LMJA01000019.1 GCF_001428895.1 Mycobacterium sp. Root265 | reverse complement strand
CGTGGAATCGTCGCCCTCGATCATGGTGATCTTGCGTTTCGGTTCGGGCTTGGACTCTGGTTCGGGGCGGGGTTCCTGTTTGACCGCGGTGCGCAACTGATTCACCGTGGCGTACTGCACCAGTTCGGCGTAGTGCTCATCGCAGCCCTGGCCGCCATGTTCGGCGATGACCCCGAGCTGATCGAGCGACACCCGTCCTTCCTGTAACCCTGTGACGCAGCGTTCAAGTTCGTCGATGCGGTGGGCGATGGCGACCNTGTTCGGCGATGACCCCGAGCTGATCGAGCGACACCCGTCCTTCCTGTAACCCTGTGACGCAGCGTTCAAGTTCGTCGATGCGGTGGGCGATGGCGACCATGGTGTCGGCGTTACGGGGTGAGACACCGGTCTTCCAGGCCACCAACGCCTCCAGGGAACGACACCCTGTGGCACCCCACAAGGAGTTGCCGTCATCCGTGCCTCTCCCGTCGATCTCGGCGATGATCTCCACCAACCGGCCATCGAGGGCATTACGTTGCCCGATCAGCTCACCCATCTCCTCGAACAACACCTCGATACGCCGCACCGGAGGCACGTGCTCGGCGTAAGCGGTTGTGGGAGGCGGCATATCACGATTTTAGTCGGGGGGTCCGACAAGTTCGGTCGCGGTGATGGAGGGCCATGATGCTCAGTCAAATCTGAACTAGCGTTGACCGCGTCTCAATTTTATGGAACGGTATTCCAAAATCGAATGCGAGGTTCCGATGCTTGTCAGCGATGCCCTGATCGCCACCTATGGTGAGCCGCTGTTGCGGCTCAGTACGGGTGCGGGCAGCCAGATCGACCGGGTCGGCACGCTGGATGTGGCGGTCGGCGGTGCCGAACTGAACGTCGCGGTTGCGCTGACCGCACTCGGCCGCCCGGCGCGTTACATCAGCGCCGTTCCCGACTCGCTGCTCGGCGATCGGGTGATCACCGAACTGCGCTCCCGCGGCGTGCTCACCGACCACGTGCAGCGGGTACCGAACGCGCGGCTGGGCCTGTACTTCGTCGAACACGCCTGCGCACCACGGGCGCACCGTGTGGTCTACGACCGGGCGGCCACCGCGTTCGCCGCCGCGGCCGTGGACCACGACGCCCTGGACGGCGTCGGCACCCTGATCGTCAGCGGCATCACCGCTGCCCTGGGGTCCGGTCCCGCAACGCAATTGGTGCAGCTGGTCGCGGCCGCACGCGCACGGGACATCCGTGTCGTCGTCGACATCAACTACCGGGCACTGCTCTGGTCGCCGGCCGCGGCAGCGGCGGCATTGACCCCGCTGCTGCGATCGGCCGACGTCGTAGTGTGCGCGGCGCGCGATGCACACACGGTGTTCGGCGTCGACGGCCCACCGCCGCAGCGCATACACACGCTGCGCGAGCGATACGCCCCCGATGCCGATCTCGTCGTGCTGACCGACTCGGCCAACGGTGCCGTCGCGGCCTCTGCGCAGGGGGAGTGGTCCGCAATTGCCCCCGCCACCACCGTCATCGACCGGTTCGGCGCGGGCGATGGGTTCACCGCCGGCCTGATCTGGAGCCTCACCGCGGGCGAGGAACCGCAGCGCGCGTTGGCGGCAGGGGTGGCACTGGCCGCAATGGCCTGCACCCTCGACGGCGATATTGCCGCCTTCTCGGAGGGCGAATTGCGCTCTGTCATTGATGATCCGACCGCGGCGATGGTGCGATGACCTCCGCTGAAGCGCTGGACCGTCTCCGGCGGGAACGGGCGTTGGTCCTGCTGCGCGCCGAGAACATCTCCGAGGCCGTGCTCGACGCCTTCGTCGAGGGCGGTCTGGGCGCGATCGAGGTCAGCCTCGTCGCGCGGGATGCCACCGACACCATTACCCGGCTACGAACACGGCACCCCGAGCTGCTCGTCGGCGCCGGAACGGTGCGCACGGCAGCCCAGGCCGCGGCCGCAACCGCCGCCGGGGCGCAGTACCTCATCTCGCCCGCCGCGGCACCCGAGGTGGCGCAGTGGTCCAGGCAGCACGACATCCTGCACGTGCCCGCCGTGCTGACGCCCACCGAAGTGGACACCGCGCTGCGCAGCGGTGCTCCGCTGCTCAAGCTGTTCCCCGCCGCGCGCCTGGGGCCCGGCTACGTGCGCGATCTTCGTGCGCCCTTCCCCGAAGTGGAATTCCTTGCCTCCGGCGGCATCTCGATCGGCACCGTCCCCGACTACCTGGCGGCCGGGGTGAGCGTCGTCGGTCTCGGTGGAGCGCTGGCCGCCTCATCTGATCCAGACGAAGTCCGAACCCTGACCCAAGCCCTCGTGAAAGCGGCCCACCTGTGAACCTGACTCTGGCGGTACTCGACACCGCCTACGGCGACATCTCCGTCGAACTGGCCGCCGCCGCGGAGGCCGGGGTGCGGGTCTTCGACGCCCGCGACGACGACCGGGGCGCACAGGACGCCGACGGTGTGCTGGTGCAGTTCGCCACCATCGGGGCCGAGGAGATGGACGCGCATCCCCGCTGGCGGGCGATCGGGCGCTACGGCGTCGGCTTCGACACCATCGACATCGACGCAGCCACCGCCCGCGGTATCCGCGTGGTCAACGTCCCCGACTACTGCGAGGAAGAGGTCGCCACCCACGCCGCGGCCCTGGCGCTGGCGTCCGTGCGGCGAATTTCGGAGGCCGACAAACTGATCCGCAAAGGCGGTTGGGGATACTGGCGTGACCTCAAGCCCATCCCGGCGCTGTCGGAGTCCACGCTGGGCGTGATCGGGCTGGGTCGAATCGGCCGCGAAACCCTCCGCCTGCTGCGGCCGTTCTTCGGGCGGGTGGTGGCCTTCGACCCATACGCCGAGGACGTCGCAGATATCGAGCGGCTTCCGCTGGATGCGGTGCTGTCCGCGTCCGATGTGGTGACGCTGCACCTCCCGCTCAACGAGGGCACCCATCATCTGATCGATGCTGCCGCGCTGGCGTTGATGAAGCCGAATGCCCACCTGGTCAACGTCTCTCGCGGCGGGCTCGTCGACTCCCGAGCACTCGCCGACGCGCTGAGCAGGGGAGCGCTCGGCGGAGCCGCGCTGGACGTGCTGGAGACCGAGCCGCCGGCCGCCGACGATCCCGCGCTCGGTGCGCCCAACCTCATCGTCACCAATCACCTCGCCTGGTACTCGGACAGTTCCGAACCGCGCCTACGGGGACTGCTCGCATCCCGATGCGCAGCGGTCCTGGTCGGTGAAGAGGCGCCGTCGATCGTCAATGGTCCGGCGCTGGCCGGTCGCACCCGAGAGGAAATCCGATGACTGCTGATCATGCGCTCTTCGCCGTCCTGGACGCCGAGTCGCTGCCACTGGAGCCCTCCGACCCACCGGCCCGGGTGGTCGCCGGTTCCCCGCAGTGCGCCGAGAAGGTGATCGTCGCCGTCGGCGATCTCGAGATCGGGGTCTGGGAAGTCACTCCCGGCCGTTTCCTGTCCGCCAAGCCCGATATCGGCGAGGTCATGCACTTCATCGCGGGTAGCGGCACGCTCACGCACGCGGACGGCACGGTCACCGACATCGGTCCCGGGGTCACCGTGTCGCTGCGGCCGGGGTGGAGTGGGGAGTGGCACGTGGTGCAGACCGTGCGCAAGATCTACGCCGTCTATCCCGGCGTCGGCACGGAAACATCAACGGGTCCAACGAGTTAACTCCAAATATCCAAACGACACATTTCAGAAACGCAATATTGGTACGGTGTTCCAAAATCCTAGGGAGGTGAAAACATGTCCGGCGAAACCACAGTACAGAGCGCCATCGGAACACCTGGCGCACGCCGATCGGTGATCGGCCCCCGCACAGTCCGGCTGGGCCTCGTGCTGCCCGTCATCGTGGTGTACGCGCTGTTCTTCGTCTGGCCGATCCTGACGGTGTTCCTGCGCAGCATCAGCGAGAAGGGCCGATTCGACGCCGCCGCACCGAAGTGGAGTTTCGACGCGTACGGGCAGCTCTTCCAAGATGACTTCCTGCTGCTCGTCGAATGGCGCACGGTGGTGCTGGCGGTCAACTCGACCCTGATCACGATCCTGCTCGCCTTTCCCACGGCCTACTTCATCTCACGCCTGCGGCGGCGCACCGCGACGCTGGTGCTGCTGTTGGTCCTGGTGCCGTTCTGGATCTCGATCGTGGTGCGGCTGTTCTCGGTGACCTCGATCCTGAGCCCGAACGGTCCACTCAACCAGCTGTCCATCTTCCTCGGATTCGGCCCACTGAACCTGCTGTACACACCGGTGGGCACGCTGGTCGGCACGGTGATGTACCTGCTGCCGTACATGATTCTGGTCCTCTACGCCGGCATGGTCGCAGTGGACAACAACCTGCTGCTCGCCGCGCGCACCATGGGCTCGTCTGCGGCCCGCACCTTCTTCACCATCTACCTCCCGCTGATCCGGTCGTCCCTGATCAGCGGTGGCCTCCTGATCTTCATCTTGGCGCTGGGTTTCTTCCTCGTGCCGGCAATCCTCGGCGGCCCGACCGAACAAACCATCTCGGTCTACATCCAACAGCAGATCGACGTGTTCCGCTGGGCCATCGCCAGCGCGATGGGCATCCTGCTGCTGGTCGCCACCGTCATCTGTTACATCGGGGTCGTCCGGCTCACCGGTGAGTTCAAAGTCGGTGTGGGCTCGGTGCAGGTCAAGGGAGTCAGTGCCGAACAGCCGTTCCGGTGGTCGGTCCCCATGGTGTGCTCGGCCGTCGTGTCGTTCATCACCATCGCCGTCCTCGTCGTCCCCGTCCTGTTCGTCTTCCCACTGTCCATCGGCGAGACCGGCACCGTGGTGTTCCCGCCCCGTGGCTTCACCCTGCAGTGGTACGCCGAGGTGTTCACCACCGCGACCTGGCTGGGGCCGATCGGGCAGAGCCTGGTGGTCGGCGCGGGCACCGGTGTGCTGTCCGTGGCGATCGGCCTGGTGCTGGCCCGGTTGATGCGCTCGATGACCTCGACCGCGGGCAAGGCCCTCATCTCCGGGCTGGCCTTCGCCCCGATCATCACCCCGGCGATCCTGCTCGCGATCGGGATGTACGACGTGCAACTGCAACTCGGGCTCACCGGCACCGTCGGCGGATTGATCCTGGCGCACACCATCATTGCCGCGCCGCTGTCGTTCGCGCTGATCTCGGCCGCCATGAACGGTGCCGACCGGGGGCTGGAGGAAGCCGCGTGGACGCTCGGCGCGTCCCGCACCCGCGCCTTCTGGGTGGTCGTGGTGCGCGCCATCCTGCCGAGTGTGGCCGGGGCGTTCGTCATCGCCTTCGTCACGTCCTGGGACGAAGTGGTCCTGGCGCTGTTCCTGCAGACGGGTCCCACCAAGACCCTGCCCGTGACGATCTACAAGTACCTGGAGAGCGGGATCGTCCCCACGGTGCCGGCCGTCGCCTCGCTGCTGGTCACCTCCGTCGTCGTCATCCTCGCCATCCGCGGGGTCTTCACCGTGGTGCGGAACAAGCGTGCCCAGAAGGTTCAGGAGTCATAAATGGGCAGCACATCAGGCGCCGGCGGGTCCCGCGGCGAGGTCACCGCCACCGCGGTCGGCCTCGACTACCACGGCGTGCCCGCGCTCGACGATGCCGACCTGCACGTCGAGGCGGGCGAGTTCTTCACGCTGCTGGGCCCCAGCGGTTCGGGCAAGACCACCCTGCTGCGGATCATCGCCGGCCTGCTCGACGCCACCCGCGGCCGCGTGGACATCGACGGCCAGGACGTCACCCAGGTGCCCACCCAGCACCGCGACATCGGCTTCGTCTTCCAGAACTACGCGCTCTTCCCGCATCTCACCGTCGCGCAGAACATCGAGTTCGGGCTCAAGGTGCGCCGGCTGGACACCGCCGCACGTCACCGCCGGGTCCAGGAGATGCTCGAACTGGTGGCCCTCGGCGGACTCGGGGACCGCGCACCCGGACAGCTCAGCGGCGGCCAGCAGCAACGGGTGGCGCTGGCCCGCGCCCTGGCCCAGGGCCCGCGGGTGCTGCTGCTCGACGAACCGCTGGGCGCACTCGACCGCGCCCTGCGCCAGGACCTCGGCGCCGAAGTCCGTCGCATTCAACAACAGTCGAACACCACCGCCATCTACGTCACCCACGATCAGGACGAGGCGTTCATCCTGTCGGACCGGATGGGGGTCATGCGTGACGGCCGGATCTGCCAGATCGGGCGGCCCGAGGACATCTACCGCGACCCCAAAGACCTTTTCGTCGCCCGATTCCTGGGACAGGCCAACCTGTTCGACGTCGACATCCTGGAACGCACCGATGACATCGTCACCGTCGCCCGCGGCGAGCATCGGGTGCGGGCCAGGGTCGGCGAGCGGATCACCGACGCCGAGGCGACCTGTGTGGTCAGGCCGGAACAGATCGCGCTGTGCAGCGACGCACCGCCCGAGGGCTACGACCTCCTGGGCCGTGGCGAGGTGACGGTGTCGCGCTTCCTCGGGCAGCGGCACAGCGTCCACATCACCATCAACGGCTCCGAGGTCACCGCCGACCTCGATCCCTACGGTCGGGTCCCCAAACCCGGCGACGTCGTCGGCGCCTGCGTGCGGGCCGGCCACGCCGCACTCATCCCGCGCACGCTCTGAGCCCTCCACCCTCCACGCACCTCACGAAAGCAGGAACATCATGGGAATCAACGGTATTCGCGCTCAGCGGGTGGCCGCGGCACTGGCTGTCACCGCGCTGGCGGTCACCGCGTGCGGCTCGGGCGGATCCTCGGAATCGGACGAGGGCTCGGCCGCCGGGGGCGACATCCTGTTCTACGACACCAGCGGCGGCGACGTCTGGACCCAACTCAGCGAAACACTGTTCGCCGACTACACCACCGACACCGGGGTGACGGTCACCGACGACTACAACGAAGCCGCCACCAAGTTCTTCGGCGCCGCCGAAGCCGGGCAGGTGCCGTGGAGTCTGGTGTTCTTCCCGACCGTCAACGACGCCCGAAATGCCGCGGAAGCAGGCTATCTCGCCGAGATCGACACTGCGAAAGTGCCGGTCGACAAGCTCACCGAAGGCACCTACGACGAGCACGGCATCCAGGTCGGCACCTTCGGCATGGTGCTGGCGTGGGACGGCGAGGCCTACGATCAGGCCCCGACGTCGATGAGCGATCTGTGGGATCTGCAGAAGTTCCCCGGCAAACGGTGCTTCTTCAACAACCCGCAGTACGGGTGGACGCTGGAGGCCGCACTGCTCGCCGACGGCGTCGCTCCCGCCGATCTGTACCCCCTCGACGTGGACCGCGCGCTGGGCAAGCTCGACGAGATCAAATCGGACATCACCTGGTGGACCAGCGGTGCCCAGTCCATCGAATCGTTCGAGAACGGCTCCTGCGATATCGGCATCCTGTGGGCCAACCGCGCCTCATCGGCCAAGGCCGACAACGGATTCCCCATGGAGATCAGCTGGAACGGCGCCGGCTACTCCAACAGTGTGTGGGCCATCCCCGCCGATGCCCCCAATCAGGCCGCCGCCCAGGAACTGCTGGCCAACGTCATCAACAACAAAGAAGGCCAGATCGCTTTCGCCTCCAAGATCCCGACCCCGATCCCGGCGTCGGTGACCGACGTGAAGCCCGATGACTTCCCCGAAGAGGTGCGGCAGTTCCTGCCCATCGGGGACAACGTGTCCGGCGCCATCACGCAGGACACCGATTACTACGCCACCAATCTCGACACGGTGGTGGATCAGTTCAACCGTTGGGTCGGTCAGTGATCTCCGGTCCAACCATCAATCACCTAGGAAGACCACGATGAAGATCGTCTGCATCGACGGAGAAGCGCAGTACAAAGACATCGTGCTGCGCGACGTCGCCGCACCGCTGGAAGCCGCCGGACACCAATTCGACTGGTTCGAAGAGTCTTTCGCCGATGTCGAGGCCACCATCGCCCGTGCGTCCGGCTACGACGCGCTGTATGTCGTCGGCGATCAGGGGCCGGTGCCGCCCGGACTGCTGCGGGCCAACCCCACCGTCACACTGGTCAGCTTCGTCGGCACCGGGGCACGCCGCTTCGTGGCCATGGACGAGGCCGCCGAATGCGGTGTCACGGTCACCAATGTTCCGGACTTCGCCAGTCAGAGCGTTGCCGAGCATGCGCTGGCGCTCGTCTTCGCCGCCGCCCGCCGGATCGCGGAGGGGGACAACCTCGTCCGCGCGGGGCACTGGGAGAAGAAGCAGGGCCTCAAGCTCGCCGGGCGACGGCTCGGTGTGGTCGGCGCCGGAGCGATCGGCAGCCGGATGATCAGCCTGGGCAAGGGCATCGGCATGGACGTCGTGTACTGGTCGCGCACCGCCGATGCCGCCCGTGACGAACAGCTCGGGGCCCGGCGGGTCGAGCTCGACGAGCTGTTCGCCAACTCGGATGTGGTGTCGTTGCACCTGACACACACCGAGGAGACCGACGGCATCATCTCGCGTCCGCTGCTGGAGAGCTTGCGGCCCAACGCCATTCTGGTGAACACCGCCCGCGCCGAGATCGTCGACCAGGCGGCACTGGCCGACGTTCTGGCCCGCGGCGCCATTTTCGGCGCCGGTATCGACGTCTTCCTCGAAGAGCCGCCGCACCCGGATTCGCTGCCGCCCGCCGGTGCGAATGTCGTGCTGTCCGCGCACGTGGGTTTCCACACCGACGAGGCCGACGACGTCTTTCGGCTGGCCGGGGAGAACATCCTCGCCTTCGCCGCCGGCACACCCACCAACGTCATCGAATAGCAGACAGAGAGAAGATCAATGAAGATCCAACACGCCACCCACCCGGATGACCTCGCTGCCCTCAACGGCCAGGACCTGCGGAACCGATTCCTCAACCAGGATCTCTTCACACCCGGTGAAGTCCGGCTCACCTATACCCATCACGACCGGATGGTGCTGGGCGGAGCGGTTCCTGCGGTCGGCGAGTGGCTCGCGCTGCCGGTGCCCGCAGAGCTGCGTTCCGAGTCCTTCTGCGAACGCCGCGAACTCGCGGTGGTGGCGGTGGCCGGCGCGTCGCGAGTGCGCGCCGACGGGCAGGAATGGGAACTGTCCAAGGGTGATGTCCTATATCTGGGTCGCGGCGCTGCCGACATCGCATTCTCCGGCACCGAGGCCGACAGCGCGCTGTTCCTGGCGTCGGCGCTGGCTCACGTGAGCCACCCGCACACGCTGGTCACCCTCGCCGACGCGGACGCCACCGCGGCCGGCGAGACCGAGACCGCCAACAAGCGCACCATCTACAAACACCTGCAGCCAGGCGGGGTGCCCACCGCGCAGCTCGTCCTCGGGATCACCGCACTGGAGCCGGGCAGCGTGTGGAACAGCATGCCGCCGCATCTGCATGACCGGCGCACGGAGGCCTACCTGTACTTCGATCTGCCGGAATCGCACCGCATCCAGCACTTCATGGGCCGCCCCGACGAACTGCGCACCCTCACGATGAGCAATCTGAACCTCGTCGTGTCACCCAGCTGGTCGGTGCATTTCGGGGCGGGCACGTCGAATTACGCGTTCGTGTGGGTGATGGCCGGTGAGAATCAGGCCTTCACCGACATGGATCAGGTCGCGATCTGCGATCTGTGCTGATCGCGCAGTTAAGGTTTCGGAAGTCGGCGGCTTCCGTGCAGTCGGGTGCAACGGGAAGAGGACGGTGATATGACGCCGAGTGAAGCGGAGCCCATTGCGGGCACCCAGAGTCTGGACCGGGCGTTGCAGGTCCTGCTGCGGATCGCCGAGGAGCCCCCGCCCGGGCTCACGTTGGCGGCGTGCAGCAGCATCCTCGGCTACAGCAAGCCCACCACCCAGCGCATGTTGCGCACGTTGGTCGCCAGGAACTTCCTGGCCTACAACGAGGAACTCGGCGTCTACGCCCTGGGTGTCGCCAACGCGCAGTTGGGGTCTGAGTATCTGCATCGGCTGGATCTGCGCCGGGTGGCGTTGCCGGAGATGCGGGCGCTCGTGGCGGCCACCGGGGAGACCGCGCACCTGGGTGTGGTGACCGGTCAGGACGTCGTCTACATCGAGCTGGTCGATTCACCGCATCCGGTGCGGATTTTCAGCCGGGTGGGTGATGCCGTGCCCGCGTACGCGACCGCGATCGGCAAGGCCATTCTGGCGTGGACGGATGACAGCGTCCTGTCCCGGCACCTGCCTGAGGTTTTCGTACCCCGCACCGCGAACACCCTGCGTGACCGGGAGGCCTTGCAGGCCGACCTCTCCGATGCACGTCTGCGTGGCTATGCCATCGACGATGAGGAGAACCGGACGGGGATCAGGGGCTATGCCGCCCCGATCTTCGATCACACCGGAGCGGTGTCGGCCGCGGTGAGCATCGGTGGGCCGGCTGACCGTGTCGATGTCAGCGCCAACGACCGGTTGGGCGGCGCGGTGATCGAAGCCGCCGGCGCGATCTCGCGCCTGCTCGGTCACCACATCAAGGCCAAAGCGTCCGAGCGTGACTGACCGGACACCGCTCATCGGGCGCACCGCCGTGGTCACGGGGGCCAGCCGGGGGATCGGCCTGGCGATTGCGGAACGCCTGGCACGTGACGGCGCCGACGTCATCGGTATCGCACGATCCATCGACGCACTGCAGAACTGTGGCGACCGGGTGCGCGGCGCGGGCCGGGAATTCGTGCCCGTCGCAGCGGCTTTGGAGTCACGGCCGGACCTCTACGCGGCGATCGACGTCATCGGGCCGATGAATGCCGACATTCTGGTGCACGCCGCGGGGATCAACAGGCGTGCCCCGGCCGTCGACCACGGAGATGAGTTGTGGGACGAGGTCATCGCGGTCAACTTGACCGCGCCGTTCATCCTGACCCGCGAACTCGGGCGCGAGATGGTGGCGAAAGGTTCCGGCAACATCGTCTTCGTGGCGTCGATGCTGAGCTATCAGGGCGGCGTCACGGTGCCCGGATATGCCGCGAGCAAGGGGGGCGTGGCGCAACTGACGAAGGCCTTCGCCAACGAGTGGGCCGGGCGGGGCGTCAACGTCAACGCGATCGCCCCGGGTTACGTGCACACCGACATGAACGATGCGCTGCTCGCCGACACGGAACGCAATACCCAGATTTCGCAGCGGATTCCTGCGGCGCGGTGGGGGAGCCCGGACGAGATGGCGGGCGCGGTGGCCTTTCTCGCCTCAGCCGACGCGCGCTACATCCACGGCACCATCGTCAACGTCGACGGCGGGTGGCTGGCGCGCTGATCTGTGGCCGCGACGGATCAGGCGACGGCGGCGTCAGTCGCGCTCTGCTTGGCGGGCGCCTGCGCGCAGGTGACGCATTCGGCGGAATCGATGTCGATGTGTCCGCAGCTGGTGCAGATGAAAGGGATCATGCGCGGGCCTTCGGTTCGTTGGTACGGCGCCGTATCGCGCCTGTGCCACGCATGTACCCCGCAGGCCGTCGAGTCCAAACCGGCGTGGGTGAACAGCAGATGAACTTCGTGTGGCACCGGACCGGTCAAGGTCCGGTGCCACACGAATCGATCAGTAGTCCCAGGTGGCCGGGATGAACCGGAAGCCACCGCCGGCGACCGCCACGTGGCAGACCGAGGGGAACGGCAGGTGGGTGGCCACCAGCTGCTCGCGGGAGGCGGCGAGCTCGGTCAGCAACTTGATCCGGACCCGTGTCGACTCCTCGGGATCGTGTTCGAAACCGTTCTGCCATTCGGGGTTGTCGAACCCGGGCTGGAACACCGCGTCACCGGCGAAGGTCAACGCCTCGCCGCGCGACTCGATGCGCACGATGCTGTGGCCGGGGGTGTGGCCACCGGTGCGGCGCAGCAGCACGCCGGGCGCCACCTCGTACTCGTTCTCGAAGGTCCGCAGCTGGCCGCGGTAGAGGTCGAGGAACTGCGCGGCGGTCTGCCGCAGCACCGGCGGGATCGCCGCCGGCATGACGGTGCGGGTGAAGTCGGGAGCTGCCCAGAACTCGGCCTCGGCGGTGGCGACGTGCACCCGCAGGTCGGCGCGCAGCTTGTTACGCAGCCCGTCGACGAGCAGTCCGCCGATGTGATCCATGTGCAGGTGGGTCAGCACCACATCGGTGACCGAGGACGGCTCGATCCCGGCGGCCACCAGTCGCATGCTCAGCTGACCGGCGCGTGGGAAGTCCGGGAATTCCGTGCCGAGACCGGAGTCGATGAGGATGGTCTTGCCGCCGCTGCGCACCACGGCCACGTTCAGCGGCCAGTCCAGGATCTCCGGGGGCAGGAACATGTCCTTGAGCCAGGCCGAGTATTCGGCCGGTTCGGCGTTGGTGGCCATCGTCGAGGCGGTGATCGGCAGCACGCCGTCGCTGATCACCAGTACATCGATATCGCCTACCTGCAACGCGTAGCGCGACGGCACCAACTCGTCGAGCCCTGTCCTACCCAGATCTGCAACGCTGTCCACGCTCATGGTGTTCTCCTGATCGTCGTGTCGACGAAGGTGCGGGCTGCCCTTCTACCCGCTCGAACGCACGCTTTTCGCAGAGTTTTCCCGACCCCGAGAATTCCCTAATTCTCGGCCCGCACCGTCTCCCAGGACGCTTCCTGGCCGGGAAGCTCGAATGCGGCGCGATTGGCGGCGGTGAACTCCTCGACGGTCACTGCGGGAGTTCCGGTGATCACCTCGACGAGATTGTCGGTGCCGGCGAAGATGCCGTCGCGGTAGTCCTGGGCCACGTTGCTCAGATGCTGGATGAGGAAGGGTGTCGCGCCTTGTGCCGTCAATGCCCGCCCGAAATCCGCGATGTCGACCGGCTCGTAGCGCACCGGAAAGCCCAAGATCTGTGCCATCTTCTCGGCGATCTGGGCATGGTTCAGATCCACTGGTCCGCGCAGCGGGTAGATCTGGCGGTCGTGAGGTGCTGGATTGGTCAGGATCGCCGCGATGACCCGGGCCTGGTCGGCGCTGGTGATCGGTGCGTGACGTCCGTCGGCGAACGGAAGGCGCAGCGTTCCCTGGTCGTCGCGGCGTGACCACTGCCAGAGCAGCCAGTCGGCGAAGAACGTCGGCCTCAGATGGGTGGTGATCAGTGCGTTGCGATCCCACATCCGCTCACTCAGCCAGTGCTGTTGGGCAGCATGACTTTTGGCCTCACGCCGGGCCGAGATCTGGGACATGTTGACCACCGAACGCACGCCGGCCTCGGCGGCGGCCTGAGCGAAGATCGCGGTGGCCTCCAATAGTCCGCCCGGGTCGATCGGGTAGCAGAAATAGGCGGCGGACACCCCGGCCATCGCGGAGCTCACCGCGCCGAAGTCCAAGAGATCGGCCGCGATGACCTCGGCGCCGAGCAGGCTCAGCTGCTCGGATCGCTCGTCACGGCTATGGACGAGCGCCCGCACCGACGCGCCCTGCGCGCGAAGGAGTTCCACGGTGCGTGAGCCTGTCTTTCCGGTAGCCCCGGAAATCAGGTAGACGTCGGGGCTCACCGGTTCACGTCCAACACCGTCGTGGGGGTCGGTTCACACTGTGCGACAGCGGTTGTCATCGGTTACTCCTGAAGTCGTTTTGAAGGTTGGAATATCCAACCAACTGGAGCTTAGGCATAGTTGGTTGGAAATCGCAACCGACCATTTCCGTGAACTGTCGAGGTGTAGGTTGGAGAAGTCAACTCACTCATCTGACGGAAGGCGCCGAGGCCGATGTCACCCACAAGGTCGCCGCAGCCGCGGACCCCGACGCCACGGGCCTGCCCGATTGCGGCGTCGCTGGATATCCTGGGGGAGCGCTGGAGCTTGCTGGCTGTGCGCGAAATCAGCTACGGCACTCATCGTTTCGATCAGATCGCGAAGTACACCGGCGCGTCGCGGGATATCCTCACGGATCGGTTGCACAAGCTTGTCGACGCCGGCGTCCTCGAGCGCCGCCAGTACAGCGAGCGCCCACCGCGGTACGAGTATCACCTGACCGAGGCCGGAAGCGAGCTCGCGCCGGTATTGACCGCGCTGACGATATGGGGCAATAAATGGGCGCCCGACGCCCCGTACACGTCGACCACCCATGACTGTGGGCAGCCACTGGCCGTCCACATGGTCTGTGATCACTGCGGCGGCGCAGTCGGCGCCCCCGCCGAGTTCGGCTAGTGTCCTGAGTCATTAATTACGATCTAGTTGTTAATCTGGGTTGTGCCGACCCCTCATGCTGCTGAGATTGTGTTGTCTGCCGCCGAGCGTGC
>NZ_LMJA01000018.1 GCF_001428895.1 Mycobacterium sp. Root265 | reverse complement strand
AACGACAACCCCAAGCCCTACGTCTGGACCAAAACCGCCGACCAAATCCTGGCCAGCATCGCCAACTACTGCACCCGAATTAATGACTCAGGACACTAGACGCGGTCGCAGGCGCAGTCGAACTCGCCCTCCAGCCCGCGCGGCAGATCGGCGCCGTGGAAGATGCCGCCGGCCGGGGTGGTTCGGGACAGCGCATCGGCGGCCAGGATCATCGCCGCACCGGTCCAGGTGGTGCGCTCCACCGGCCAGCGCTTGCCGTCGGTGAAAACCAGTCCGGTCCAATAGGATCCGTCCACCTCACGCAGATGCTGCATGGCGGTGAACTGCTCAAGTGCGCGGGTACGGTCTCCGACCGCGTCCAGTGCCATGACCAGTTCGCAGGTCTCCGCACCGGTCACCCACGGACGGTGATCGACACAGCGGATACCCAGGCCGGGGACCACGAAGTCATCCCAGCGCGATTCGATGCGCGCGTGTGCCGCCGCACCCTGGATGGCACCCCCGAGCACCGGGTAGTACCACTCCATCGCGTGGGTGTCTTTGGCGTTGAACAATTCCGGATGCTCGGCGATCGCGTGCCCGAGCTGGCCGACAGCCACTTCCCACTCCGGCTGAGGCTCGCCCAGGTAGTTCGCCAGTGCCAGCGCGCACCGGATGCTGTGGTAGATGCTCGCGCATCCGGTCAGCAGGGCTTCGTCCATCATCCCGGCATCGCTTCTGGCCCAGCTGATCTGACCACCGGGCAACTGCATGCTGAGCACGAGTTCGATGGCCCGGCTCACCGTCGGCCACATCTGCACCGCGAACCGCCGGTCGCCGGTGATGAGCACGTGGTGCCACACCCCGGTGGCGATGTAGGCGCAGAAGTTGCTGTCGGTATTGGCATCCTCGACGACACCGTTGCGCAGCTGGATCGGCCAGGAACCGTCGTCCCGTTGCGTGCGGCGGCACCAGTCGAATCCGGCGCGGGCCGGTTCGAGAAGCCCCGCCACCGTCAGTGCCATCAGGTCCTCGACGTGGTCCCACGGGTCGGTGTGACCGCCGACCGACCACGGGATCGCGCCATCGGATTCCTGGGTGTCGGCAATCGACTGGGCCGTTTGCAGGCACTGCTTCGGCGTCAATACACCTGACACACCGGGAATCTCGTGGCGACGCATAATGGCTACGCGGTCGGCTTCTCGAAATAGAGGGCGACGCTCTTCCCGATCACCGGGTTGAGCACGGCTTCGGCCTGGCGGGTCAGCCACGGACGGCTCATCATGTCCCACACCAGCAGCTTGTGATAGGCGGTCACCGCGGGATTGTTCGGCTTGTCCACTCCGACCGCACATTTCAGCCACCAGAAGGGCGCGTGCAGCGAATGCGCGTGCTCGCGGTGGGTGAATCGCATACCGTGGCTGACGACCTTGTCGCGCAGCTCATCGGCACGGTAGATGCGGATGTGCCCACCCTCGTTGGCGTGATACTCGTCCGAGAGCAGCCAGCACACCTTCTCGGGCAACCAGCGCGGGACGGTGATGGCCAGCACACCACCGGGTTTGAGCACCCGGACCAGCTCGGCGATCGCCGCGTCGTCCGCTGGGACGTGTTCCAGGATCTCCGAGGCGATGACGCAGTCAAACCTGCCGTCGGCATAGGGCAGGGCCAGGGCGTCGCCCTTCACGGCCTCCGCGCTGGCCGAGGCGGGCGCTTCGCCCTGCTCTTTCATCGCGGTCAGGATGGCGTCGACATCGTTGAGATCCTCGACGCTCTGGTCGAAGGCGATGACGTCAGCACCGCGCCGGTAGGCCTCGAACGAGTGCCTGCCCGCGCCGCAACCGACATCGATGACCGATGTGCCGGGTCCGACGCCGAGCCGGTCGTAGTCAACGGTCAGCACGCTGTCCGTCCTTTCTTCGCCTTGGCGGCGGTTCTGTCGATGGCCCGCTCGTACACGGTGACGGTCTGTGCCGCAACGGATTCCCAGCTGAATACATCCAGTGCCCGGCGCCGTCCGGCGGCGCCCAGACGGTGCCGTTCGGCGGGTGAGTCCAGCAGTTCACCGAGCACCCCGGTCAACTCCTCGACATCGGCGGGCCGCACCAGGCGTGCGCATTCGCCCTCTTCGCCGAGTACCTCGGGCAGTGCCCCGGCCCGGCTCGCCACGATCGGGGTGCCGCTGGCCATGGCTTCCACCGCGGGCAACGAGAAGCCTTCGTAAAGCGAAGGTATACAGGCGATCTCGGCGGACGCGAGCAGGTCGGCGAGCGCTTCGTCGGACAGCCCGCTGGAGACGTTGACGATATCGGAGATGCCCAATTCGGCGATCAGCTTCTCGGTCGGCCCGTTGGGCTCGAGCTTGGACACCAGTTGCACATCCAGGTTGTGGTGTGCGCGCAGCCGCGCCACCGAGTGCAGCAGGTTGCCCACGCCCTTGAGTGGCACATCGGCGCTGGCGATCGCGATGATGCGGCCCGGCACCCGATCGGGAGCGGGCCGGAACAGTTCGGTGTCCACACCGAGGGGCACCACGTGCAACTGCTCGTCGCTCACCCCGAAGTCCTCGGCGATATCGGCGGCCGATGTCGAGGAGACGGTCAGCAGTTCCGGGATGGCCCGCGCGACCTTCTTCTGGGTTTCGGCGAAGGCGTACCAGCGCCGCACCAGCGGCTTGCGCCACCACTTGGCGGCGGCCACCTCGAGCACCCGGTCGCGGGTGATCGGGTGGTGCACGGTGGCGACCACCGGCAGGCCGCGCTTCGCGATGGTCAGCAGCGCCGAGCCCAGGCTCTGGTTGTCGTGGATGACGTCGAATTCGTTGCCGCGCTCGGCCATGATCCGGGCCACCCGCAGACAGAACGTCTTCGGCTCCGGGAATCCGGCCGACCACATGGTTGCCAGCTCGAGGAGATCGATGCGGTCCCGGATCTCGCGGGGGTGCGGCACCCGGAACGGATCGGGATCGCGGTAGAGATCCAGACTCGGCACCTTGGTCAGCCGAACCCGCGGGTCCAGCCCGTCGGGATAGGGCTGGCCGGAGAACACCTCGACATCGTGGCCGAGCTCGGCGAGGCCCTGGGAGAGGTACCGGACATAGACACCCTGCCCACCGCAATGAGTTTTGCTGCGGTACGACAGAAGGGCTATACGCACGTCAGCTCAATCCGCTGAACTGCAGCGCAAGCATACTGGACATGTGTCCAGACTATAGTTCGACCGGCTGGGAGGCGCAACGCGGCCAAGGCCGCTCCGGACCGGGCAGGACGAACGCGAACGGCCGCGGGAAGCCCAGGCCGGTCAGCTCGGCGCGCTGCACGCGCACCACCTCCACCGGACGCGTCTCCCCCGATGTCGGCTCGTAACAACGCAATTGATCCGCCCCGGCCCGCCCGCCGACGAAGAGCACCCAGTGCCGCGGGATGAACCCGCCGACCAGCATCGCGACCGGAAAGCCGTCGTGCACGGCTGCCAGCACGTCGCCGAGTGGATCTGTTCTGCGCAGTAGGCCCCGGCACAACCGCCATCGATATCGGACCGGGCTGTGCCGGTTGATGGCGCCCGCCAGGCCGCGGGGCGTCATGCCGAGACGCCGGGGCCAGATCCGGTTCACCGCGTGATGGACGCGTGCCTGCTCGGCGTCGAACCAGGACGCCGCGCCGGCGCCGGCCAGCGGGGTGCCGTAGTCGGGGGCCAGCAACGCGGTGGCCATCACCGCGACCGAGGGACCACAGCTGATGCCGTCACGTTGCCGCAGGTGCAGACCGGCGAACTTCATCGACGTCCAGGGTAGCCACTTCTGGTACCCCTGGTATCGGGTATCGGTTTCTGGCAACATTACCGACCAGTAAATCCGCAGGGTCGTAAACGGGGGTGGGCATGTCAGGCACGTTGAGCGTGTTGGCGCAGGCGGGGACCGAAGGTGGCGGCGCGGATCTCGATCAGATCATCGGCGTCTCGGTCGCCGCCGGCATCATCACCGCCGGGCTGTTGTGGATCGGCATCCTGCATCGCACGCGGCGGATCACCTGGCTGGACACGCTCGCCAACAAGGTCGGGGTGAAGATGAAGCGGCCACCCTGGGTGGCGCTGCCGACATTGCTGTTCACCTCGACCATCATCTGCGCGATGTTCGGCTTCATCTGGGATGTCAGCCTGCACATCGGCAAGGGCCGCGACTCCGGTCCGCTGGCCAACCCGGCGCACTACTTCATCCTGGTCGGGCTGTTCCTGCTGTTCATCGCCGGATCGCTGGCCATCATCCTGCCCTATGAGAAGCCGGGTCCGGCCGCGCTGAAGATCACCAGAACCTGGTATGCGCCCGTGGGCGGGGTGTTGATGGCCGCATGCGGTCTGTACGCGCTCATCGGCTTCCCACTGGACGACGTCTGGCACCGCATCTTCGGTCAGGACGTCACACTCTGGGGTCCGACCCACCTGATGCTGATCGGCGGCGCCGGCCTGTCCCTGGTCGCCGTCCTGCTGCTGGAGCACGAGGGCCGTATCGCGATGGGCCCCGACGCCGAGGTGGCCCCGCGGAAGATCCTGCGCTACTTCGCCTTCGGCGGCCTCGTCATCGGTATGTCGGTGTTCCCCGTCGAATACGACTTCGGCATCGAGCAGTTCCGGCTGGTGCTGCACCCGATGCTGATCGCCGCCGCCGCCGCGCTGGCGCTGGTCGCCGCCCGGATCACCCTCGGCAGGGGCGCCGCGCTGGCCGCGGTGCTGTTCGCACTGTTGATCCGCGGGATCGTCGCGGTCGCGGTCGGCCCGGTGCTCGGCGCCCCCTACAGCTGGTTCGCGCTCTACCTCGGCCCGGCCCTGGTGGTCGAACTACTGGCCCTGACACCACTTCTGCAGCGCCCCATTCTGTTCGGCGCGGTCGCCGGTGCCGGTATCGGCACGGTCGGCTTGTGGCTGGAGTCGTTCTGGATCGACGCGGTCTTCATGTACCCGTGGCCGGCGGCCATGTGGGTCGAAGCCCTGGCCACCTCGGTGCCGGTGGCCGTGCTGATGGGCATGTGCGGCGGGTTACTCGCCACCGTGCTCACCGGCCGTCCGTTGCCCCGGCGCGGCGCCGGCGTCGCAGTCGTGGTGCTGACGGTGCTGACCATCGGCGCAGCGGTCGGCAACGGCCTGAACATCTCGGTGCCGCCGAACGCCGGCGCGCAGATCACGCTCACCGAATTACCCAGCCCCGCTGGGCAACGACTCGTGAGCGCCGACATCCGGATCTCCCCGGCCGACCTGATCAGCGATGATCCCGAATGGATTTCGATGCTGTCCTGGCAGGGCGGCCTCGACAACGAGCGCGGGCTGATCGTGGACAAGCTCGAACGCCTCGGGCCCGGCCACTACCGCACCACCCGGCCGATACCGGTCTGGGGCAGTTGGAAGACACTGATCCGGGTTCAGGACGGCCGCACCATGGCCGCGGTCCCGGTGTTCCTGCCCGCCGACCCGGGCATCGGTGCCACCGAGCTGCCCGCAGAAGAGTCGATGAACCGGGATCTGACCGCGGAAATCAGTGTGCTGCAGCGGGAACGGAATCTGGACGTACCGAGCTGGCTGTTCACCGCGGCATCATTGGTGGTGTTGCTGTGCTCGCTCATCCTGATCGCGGCGCTCAGCTGGGGGGCCGGCCGGATCAATGACCGGGAGATGCGCGCTCACAGCGGCGCGGAAACCAAGCAGCCCGTTCCGCTCGCGTGACCTACCTGGCCGATCACTCCCTGCTGCTGGCGCTGCCCGCGTTCGCCCCGGCCGTGGTGGTCGCCGCGGTGGTGGCGTGGGTGGCCATCCGGGACCGGCGCAACCCCGACCCCGACGACGAGAATCGAAGTGAGGAAACAGATTGAGGACACTGATCGCGGCGACCGTGGTGTCGGCGGCGGCCATGCTGGCCACCGCGGGCTGCTCGGGTTCCACCGAGGAACCGGCCGCACCGTCCGCGGCCACCGCCGCGCCGGCACTCTCCGATCAGCAGGCACCGCCGGAACGGGTCGTGATCGACGTGACCATCGCCGGCGGGCAGGTGACGCCGGTCAACCAGCAGGTGCGGGCCGCGGTGAAGCAGCCCATCGTCATCCGGGTCACCAGTGACACCGAGGACGAACTGCACGTGCACGCCAGTCCCGAGCACACCTTCGCCGTGAAACCCGAGTCGCTGCAGTCCTTTCAGTTCGAGGTCCAGGTGCCCGGCAAGGTCGACGTCGAGTTGCACCACCTGAACCGCGTCGTCGCGACCATCACGGTGCAGTGACCTCCACGGCGGTCCTCGCCCACGGTCTGGGCGGCTCGGCCGATCTGCCCATTCCGTTCACCTACGCGGTGGTCGGCGCCGCGTGGACGTTGACCTTCACCTTCGCAGTGGTCGCGCTGGCCTGGCGCACACCACGTTTCGATCCCGACACGCCGGGCCGTCCCCTCCCGGGCTGGGTCACCACCGTCGTCGACGCATCGCTGACCCGGTGGCTGGTCGCCGCGGCCGGCCTGGCGTTCACCGGGTGGGTGGCCGTCGCGGCCGTCACCGGGCCGCAGGATTCCCGCAATGCGCTGCCCGGCGTCTTCTACGTGCTGTTGTGGGTCGGCCTGGTGGCGCTGTCGCTGTTCCTGGGCCCGGTGTGGCGAGCGATATCGCCGGTGCGCACCGTCCTGCGGCTGCTGCGCGTCACCCGCGATCGCTATCCGCGCCGGCTCGGTTACCGGCCCGCCGCCGCCGGATTGTTCGCCTTCGTCTGGCTCGAGTTGGCCAGCCCCGATCCGGGATCGCTTACCGCGGTCGAGATCTGGCTGCTGATCTACCTTGCGGTGACACTCGTGGGCGGCCTGCTGAGCGGACCGCGCTGGTGCGCGCGTGCGGACCCGTTCGAGGTCTACAGCATGATCGCCTCCCGGTGCGCACCGTGGCGCCGCAACGCCGACGGACGCATCGCCATCGGTAATCCGTTCAACCAGCTGCTGACGCTACCGGTGCGTCCCGGCACCGTGACGGTGCTGGCCGTGCTGCTGGGATCCACCGCGTTCGACAGTTTTTCGGCGATGCCCGGATGGCGGAACTTCGTGGACTCCCACACCTCGAGCGCGTGGGGCGCAAGCGGATACAAGACCGTCGGCCTCCTGGTGTTCATCGCGGTGGTGGCGGTGACCTTCAGCCTGGCCGCAGCGGCGACCGGAGGTGTGGACCGTGAGGGCCGCCGCGCGTTGCCCGGCCTGATGGCGCACTCGCTGATCCCGATCGTCATCGGCTATGTCTTCGCCCACTACCTCACCTATCTCATCGAGAAGGGCCAGCAGACCGTGCACGCCCTGATGGGATCCCCTGACGCCCAGGTGTATTACCTGTTGTCCATGCACCCGTCGGTACTGGCCTCACTGAAGGTCGGGTTCGTGCTCCTCGGGCATGTGGCCGGCGTCATCGCCGCGCACGACCGCGCGCTGCGGGTGCTTCCCAAGGGCCATCAGATGACCGGCCAGCTGACGATGATGCTGGTGATGGTCGGCTACACATTCACCGGCCTGTACCTGCTCTTCGGCGGGTGAGGGGACTACGGTTGAGCCATGCGTGCGCTGATCGTGGTCGATGTGCAGAAGGACTTCTGCGAAGGTGGGTCTTTGGCGGTTGACGGCGGCGCCGCCGTCGCCCGGGGTATCACCGAACTGCTGAGCGGACACGATTACGACCACGTGGTCGCCACCATGGACTTCCACATCGATCCGGGCGAGCACTTCTCGGACACCCCCGACTTCCGGGTGTCCTGGCCCCGGCACTGCGTGGTGGGCACGCCCGGGGTGGATTTCCACGAGGATCTCGATCCTGCCGCCGTGCAGGCGGTGTTCACCAAGGGCGAGTTCTCGGCCGCCTACAGCGGTTTCGAGGGCACCGACGCCGATGGTACGTCGCTGACGGACTGGCTGGCCCAGCGCCGGGTGGACGCCGTCGACGTGGTGGGGATCGCCACCGACTATTGCGTGCGGGCGACGGCGCTGGATGCCGCGGCGACCGGGTTGCGTACCCGGGTGCTGCTGCCGCTGTGCGCCGGGGTGGCCGCGGACTCGACGGCCGAGGCGGTGGCGCTGCTGCGGGCGCGCGGCGTCGAGGTCACCGAGTAGCGCGGTAGCCGGCCAGTTGCGCGGTGAGTTCCCGGGCGTAGGCGAGTTGCCTGCCGAGCGTGGTGCACGCCTGCTGTGCGCGCTCGTGGCAGTCGGCGAGGCGGCTCAGCGCCTGCGCGCGCCGCTCGCCGGCTGATCCGCTCTGGTGCACGATGTCGAGGGCGTCGAGCAGCTCCCCCATCTCTTCGAGAGTGAAGCCGAGTGGCTTCATCCGCCGGATCGAGAGCAGCCGGTCGACGTCGCCTGCGGTGTACAGCCGGAAGCCGCCCGCCGAGCGGGCCGACGGGGTGACCAGCCCGACATCGTCGTAGTGACGAATCGTCTTGATGGACAGTTCTGTTCGGGCGGCCACGTCGCCGATCTGCAGCAGTTCGCGATCACCGGCGTCGCCGGCCATCCTATTGTCCCTCCAGCCGGCCACTGAGCCGGGCGTGACGCTGCGCGCTCCGCTCGTTCATCCCGATGATGCTGACTTTCTTGCCCTTTGCCGCATATTTGGTCGTAATCGCGTCCAGGCTCGCCACGGTCGAGGCGTCCCAGACATTGGCCTCACTCATATCGATGACGATGTTGGTGGGGTCGCCGACGTAGTCGAACTGATAGACCAGATCGTTGCTGGAGGCGAAGAACAATTCGCCCCGCACCGCGTACACCCGGGAGTCGTCGTCCGGGTGCGCGATGTCGACGACCTCGGTCAGGTGGGCGACCCGGCGGGCGAACAACACCATGGCGGTCAGCGTGCCGACCGCCACCCCGTAGGCGAGGTTGTCGGTGGCCACCGTGACCGCGACGGTGGCCAGCATGACCGCGGTTTCGCTCTTGGGCATGCGGCGCAACGTCTTCGGGTGGATGCTGTGCCAGTCCAGGGTCGCCACCGACACCATGATCATGACGGCGACCAAGGCGGCCATCGGGATCTGCGCGACCAGGTCGCCCAGCCCCACCACCAGTCCGAGCAGGAACGCCCCGGCCAGGAACGTCGAGATCCGGGTGCGGGCGCCGGAGACCTTGACGTTGATCATGGTCTGGCCGATCATCGCGCAGCCGCCCATCCCGCCGAAGAACCCGGTGACGATGTTGGCGACACCCTGGCCGGCCGCCTCGCGGGACTTGTCGGAGTGGGTGTCGGTGATGTCGTCGACCAGTTTCGCGGTCATCAGCGATTCCAGGAGTCCCACGATGGCCATGGTCAGCGCGTAGGGGGCGATGACGCCCAGCGTCTGCCAGGTCCAGGGCACATCCGGGAGGAGCAGGGTCGGCAGGCTCGACGGCAGCTGCCCCTCGTCACCGACATCGGGTACGGCCCAACCAAATCCGATCGTGGCGGCGGTCAACACCACGATCGCCACCAAGGGTGCCGGTATCACCGTGGTGACCTTGGGCAGCACGACCATCAGCACGATGCCGGCGGCGACCATCGGGTACACCAGCCACGGGACACCCAGCAGGTGCGGCATCTGGGAGACGAAGATCAGGATCGCCAGCGCGTTGACGAAGCCCACCATCACGCTGCGCGGCACGAACCGCATCAGCCGGGCCACACCGAGGCCGCCGAGGATCAGCTGCAGGACCCCGGCCAGGATCACCGCCGCGATCAGGTAATCCAGGCCGTGGCTTCGGACCAGCGGCGCGACGACGAGCGCGACGGCGCCGGTAGCGGCGCTGATCATCGCGGGCCTGCCGCCGACGACGGCGATGGTGACGGCCATGGTGAACGAGGCGAACAACCCGATCCGTGGATCGACGCCGGCGATGATCGAGAACGAGATCGCCTCCGGGATCAGGGCGAGCGCCACCACCAGCCCGGCGAGCACCTCGGTGCGCAATCGTCGTGGTGAGCGCAGGGCGGCGAGCACGGACTGCTCCTGCTGCGGGGTTGTGAGCACCGGCGGACTCTACCCTAACTGGAGAGTTGCCCGGGTTTCCCGGTCCAGCGCGGGGCACGGCGCTCCAGCTGTGCCCGCACCCCCTCGGCGGCGTCGTCGTGGGCCATCAGCTGCAGGTGGATCGCGGTCTCACGCGCCCCGACCTGTTCGCGGGTGAGGTCGAACGAATCCCAGAGCAGCCGCTTGCTGGCCGCCACCGACATCGGCGCGGTGTTCTCGGCGATGTCGCGGGCGACCGCCAGCGCCGCGGGCAGCACGTCGGCGGCGGGCAGGACCCGGCTGCCCAGGCCGAGCGCCACCGCCCGGTGGCCGTCGAACGTCGCTCCGGTCAACAGGATCTCGGCCGCCGCCGCAATGCCCACCAGCCGCGGGAGCACCCAGTGCGAGTAGGCGTCGCCGACCACGCCGCGCCGCACCTGTACGACGCCGTACGTGGCGTCGGCGGCGAAGAACCGGATATCGCATTGCAGCGCCAGCGTCAGGCCGAGCCCGAGGGCATGTCCGTTCACCGCGGCGATCACCGGTTTGGCCAGCGTCCACGCCGGCACCGGGAAGCCGGCAGCGCTGAACCCTGCACCGGGGGTGGTGAAGGTCTGCGCACCAGCACTCAGATCAGCGCCCGCGCAGAACGCCGGCGGGGTGCCGGTCAGCACGATGGCGCGGATCTCATCGGCCGCATCGCACCGCGTCAGCGCATCGGCCAGTTCCTCGCGCATGCCGTCGCCGACGGCATTGCGCTGTGCGGGCCGGTTCAGCGTGACGGTGGCGACTCCGGCGTGCACGGCGGTCAGCAGCGTTCGGTATTCGGGCAGCACTGGCACTCCTTCCGCGCGATTAATATATCTGTAGCAGAGGTACCCTTTGTGGGTGGACACGCGCAGCGATCTGGCCGGCGAACTGTTCGCCGTGGTCGGCCGGTTCCGGCGACAGCTGCGGCGGTCCACCGGCGGCGGGTTCGATCGCACCGGACTCACGCAGTCCCAGGCCGAACTGCTGCGGCTCGTCGGCCGCCGGCCCGACATCTCGGTCCGCGAGGCGGCCGCCGAACTCGGACTGGCCGCCAACACCGCCTCCACCCTGGTGTCCCGGCTGGCCGCCGACGATCTGCTGACCCGCACCGTCGACAGCACCGACCGCCGGGTGGGCCGGCTGCGCCTCACCGACGCGGCGCAGGAGGTCGCGGACCGCTCGCGGCGGGCCCGGCGCACCGCACTGGCCGGCGCCCTGGAAGCACTCGAGGATACCCAGATCGACGATCTGACAAAGGGGTTGGCCGTCATCGCCGAGCTGACCCGACTTCTGCAGGAGGACCAGCAATGACCCAGCCACCGGCCATCGACTGCCGTGGCCTGTCCCATCGCTACGGCAAGTTCACCGCGGTGTCCGGCCTCGACCTCCAGGTGGCGGCCGGCGAGACCGTCGGCCTGCTCGGCCCCAACGGCGCGGGCAAGACCACCGTCATCCGGGTGCTCACCACCCTCACCCCGGTACAGCAGGGCGAGGTGCGCATCTTCGGCCTCGACGCCCGGCGCGACACCATGGACATCCGGTACAACATCGGCTATGTCCCGCAACAGCTTTCCATCGAGGCGGCGCTGACCGGGCGGCAGAATGTCGAATTGTTCGCCCGGCTCTACGATGTGCCGCGCCGCGAACGCGCCGACCGGGTCGCCCAGGCGCTGGACTCCATGCAACTCTCCGACGTCGCCGACAATGCGGCGGGCACCTACTCCGGCGGCATGGTGCGCCGTCTGGAGCTGGCCCAGGCCCTGGTCAACCGGCCATCCCTGCTGTTGCTCGACGAACCCACCGTCGGCCTGGATCCCATTGCCCGCGACAGCGTCTGGGACCAGGTCGACCGCATGCAGAAGGAGTTCGGCATGGCCGTGCTGCTCACCACGCACTACATGGGTGAGGCCGACGCGCTGTGTGACCGGGTGGCGCTGATGCACCACGGCGAACTGCAGACGCAGGGCACGCCGGCCGAACTCAAGGCCGGCCTCAAGGACGAAGCCGGCCCGGAGGCGACGCTGGAGGATGTGTTCCGCCACTACGCCGGTTCCGATCTCGACGAGTCCACCCCCGCGGGCCTGCGCCAGGTCCGCGCCGCACGAAGGACGGCCCGCCGTGTCGGCTGACACCACCATCACCCTGGTCCGGGCGCCCCGCGGCTGGCGGCGGTTTCCCGGAATCGCCAACCGCATCGGCGCTTTCGCGCTCGTCGAGTTGCAGAAGCTGCGACATGACCGCACCGAGTTGTTCACCCGGATGGTGCAGCCCGCGCTGTGGCTGCTGATCTTCGGCCAGACCTTCTCCCGACTCGACGTGATCGACACCGGCGACGTGCCCTACCTCGCGTTCCTCGCACCGGGGATCATCGCGCAGTCCGCACTGTTCATCTCGATCTTCTACGGCATCCAGATCATCTGGGACCGGGACGCCGGGATCCTGGCCAAACTGATGGTGACACCCGCCCCGCCCACCGCGCTGATCACCGGCAAAGCCTTTGCGGCGGGCGTACGTTCGGTCGTTCAGGTCATCGGTGTCGTCGCGCTGGCCTATCTGCTGGGCGTGCACATGACCGTGAACCCGCTGCGGATCCTCGGGGCGATGGGCGTGGTGGTGCTCGGTTCCGCGTTCTTCGCCTGCCTGTCGATGTCGCTGGCCGGCCTGGTGCGCAACCGCGACCGGTTGATGGGCATCGGGCAGGCCATCACCATGCCGTTGTTCTTCGCCTCCAACGCGCTGTACCCGGTGGAGCTGATGCCGCAGTGGCTGCGCTGGCTGTCGGCGATCAACCCGCTGAGCTACGAGGTGAATGCGCTGCGCGGCCTGCTGATCGGTACCCCCACCAACGCCGCCCTGGACATCACGGTGCTCGTCGTGGCGGCGGTGCTCGGTGTGGTGACGGCCGCGGCGCTGCTGCGCAGACTGGTCCGCTGACCACATTCCTGATCCGCTGCGCTCCTAGCCGACCAGACGCTCGATGGCGCGCAACGGAATCGGCAGCCAGTCCGGCCGGTAGCGGGCCTCATAGCCCGCCTCGTAGACGGCCTTGTCCAGTTCATAGGCGCGCAGCACGTCGGCGGCGCCACGCGGGTCGGTATCGCTGACCGCGGCATAGCCCGCACAGAACGCCGCGCAGTTGTCCTCGGCCCACCGCCGCGCCGCGCCCTCGTCGCCGCCGGTGCTCAGCAGCCGCTGATGCGCGGCGTAGTCGTAGGACCGCAGCATGCCCGCGACATCGCGCAGCGGCGAATCGGGACGCCGCCGCTCCTCCAGCGGTTGCCCCGGCTCGCCCTCGAAGTCGATGACCAGCCAGCCCTGCGGGGTGTGCAGCACCTGCCCGAGGTGCAGGTCGCCGTGGATGCGGTGTTCGGTCGAGGATTCCTCGGCCACCGCGCGGTAGTGCCGCTCGATCGCCGGAACGTGGTCGCCCAGTTCGGGGACCCGCGCCGCAACGGCGCGCAACCGGTCGATCATGGTCTGCGCCGGGAAGGCGCCGACCCGCGTGCCCAGGGCCTCGGCGAGCGCACGGTGCACCGAGCCGACGGCCGCACCGAGTTCGCGGGACTCTCCGGCGAAGTCGTCGCCGGCGCCGGTGATCGCCACCTGCCAGCCGTCCACCGAGTTCGGCGCGAACGCGCTGGCCATACCGAGCATGTACTGCTCTGCGCCCCAATCGATCTCATACGATCCGAGCAGCGCCGTGACGTACGGGTTTCCGGCGAGCGCGCGGGTCAGCTCGATATCGGGGTTGATCCCCGGCGTGACCCGGCGGAACACCTTGAAGATGGTCTGCGCACCGAACACCACGCTGGTGTTGGACTGTTCGCCGCCGAGCACGCGCACCGGGGTGCCCGGGCCCAGATCCGCGCCCGGCTCGCGGATGAACCGGACCGGCCCGATCTGCTTGGAGGCCTCGATGAACGACAGCAGCGCGCCGGCGGCCTCCGGGTCGGACAGCGCGTCGAACGCCGAACGGTCCCCGTCGGTGCCGATCAGCGCCGAGTCCGCGCCGGTGTCCCAGCGCACCAGCACCTGGTAGCCCTCGGCCGGGCCGTCGGTGTAGGCGACCTCCAACAGCACCAGGTCCAGGTCGGAACCCAGCGCCTCCACCACGGCGGGGCGGACCTCCGCGATCACCCGTCCTCGGCCCGAGTACCAGCGCTGCGCGGGCAGCCAGCGATCAAAGGGCAGATTCATGGTCATGATCCTTCCCGTACCCGACTGCGCGCGCTCGTACACGTGGCCTCGGCTCGGTTACAGTGCCGACGTGGCTGAATTGCGAGATCACGGTGACCCCGGCGACGCTCCGTCGGTGCCGCCACCGCTGACCCCGGCGGCGGACATGACGCGCCCGTCGGCCGCCGAAGAGGCACGCACCATCGCCGCGGCCACCAACACCGGCACGCTGGCCACCCTGACCGCCGACGGCGACCCCTGGGCATCCTTCGTGACCTACGGCCTGCACGACGGCGCCCCGGTGCTGTGTGTCTCCAACATGGCCGAGCACGGCCGCAATCTGGCGGGCGATCAGCGCGCGAGCATCGCGATCGTCGCCCCCGATGCCCCGGATGACCCGTTGGCCTCCGGCCGCGTCACGCTGGCCGGCACGGTCGTGCGGCCCACCGGGGACGCTTTGGAAGGCGCCCGGGCCGCGCATCTGGCCGCCGTGCCCGCCGCCAAGTACTACATCGACTACAGCGACTTCACCCTGTGGGTGCTGCAGGTGCAGCGCGTGCGCTGGGTCGGCGGGTACGGCCGGATGGACTCGACATCGGGTGCGGAGTACACCGCCGCGGCGCCCGACCCGGTGGCGCCGCATTCCGCCGGGGCCGTCGCCCACCTCAATGCCGATCACGCCGACGCGCTGGTCGCGATGGCCCAGAAGCTCGGCGGTTTTCCCGACGCCACCGCCGCGACCTGCACCGCAGCCGACCGGTATGGGCTCGACCTGCGGGTCACCACCCCGCGCGGGATCGCCTACACCCGGGCCGGTTATCTGGCGCCCATCAATGGCATCGATGAATTGCGCTCGGCGGCAGTCGAACTGACCCGGAGGGCACGGCAGGGCTGATACCGCCCGCGATGTGCAATACGATTCCGGGTATGCAGCGCCCGGAGACCTGGCAAGCGGCTTTCGAGCTGATCAAGACGCGCGGTTACGAGCACCGTGCGGAGCCGTTCAAGCTCGTCAGCGGTCAGCTCAGCCATGACTACATCGACGGCAAGTACGCCATCGACAACGGCGAGCGCCTGACCACCGTCAGCCGGGCCGTCGCCGACCTGGCCGCCGGCAGCGGCATCGAGTTCGACGCCGTCGGCGGGCTCACCATGGGCGCCGACCCGCTGGCCCACGGGGTCGCCATGGTGACCGGCGCCGCGTGGTTCTCGGTGCGCAAGGAGCAGAAGGCCCGGGGCCGTGAGCAGTGGATCGAGGGCACCCGCATCGAGCCGGGCACCCGGGTCCTGCTGGTCGACGATGTCATCAGCACCGGGGGCTCCACCGCCAAGGCCTACGACCGGGTCACCGCGGCCGGCGCCGTGGTCACCGGGGTCATCCCGATGGTCGACCGCGGCGATGTCGCAGCCGAACTGTTCGGCGGCATGGGCGTGCCGTTCGTCGCCCTGGTCACCTACAAGGACCTGGGCATCGAACCGGTCAAAGCCGTCTGAGCCCCCCTCCGCATTTCGCGCGAAACTCGCGTACCGGTCGCGATCTGGCGCCTCGCGACGACGGGTACGCGTGTTTCGCCGAGCTGACTACCCTCCGACGACGAGCACGCCGTCGGCGTGCGCCGAGAGCGTGACCCGGTCCCCCGGCCCGAAGTTCTGCCCGCTGACCTGCGCGAGCACCGACGAGCCGTCATCGAGGGCCACCGTGACTCGGGAGACCGCGCCCAGGAAGGCCACCGACTGCACGCTCGCCGTGCTCGCCGGATCGGCGGTCAGCCGGATCGCCTCCGGCCGGACCAGCGCGACACCCTCCTGCACCGATCCGGGCAGCGCCGCCACCGGCTGATCCCACAGCCGCACGCGCCCGTCGACCACCCGGACCGGCAGCCGGTTGTGCAGGCCGACGAATTCGGCCACGAACGGTGTCGCGGGCCGGGTGTAGAGCTCGGCAGGCGCCGCGAGCTGCTCCAGGCGTCCGGCGTTCATCACCCCGACCCGGTCGGCCACCGCCAGCGCCTCCTCCTGGTCGTGGGTCACGAACAGCGTCGTCGTCCCCACCTCCAGCTGCACCCGGCGGATCTCGTCCCGCAACTGGCCGCGCACCTGGGCGTCGAGCGCCGACAGCGGTTCGTCGAGCAGCAGCACCCGCGGCCGGATCGCCAGCGCGCGGGCCAGCGCCACCCGCTGCTGCTGCCCGCCGGACAACTCGTCGGCATAGCGCCCCGACTGCGCGGCCAGCCCGACCAGCTCCAGCATCTCGGCGGCGCGGCCGGCGCGGTCCCGCGGGCCCACACCCCGCATCTTGAGTCCGAACGCGACATTGTCGAGCACCGTCAGGTGCGGGAACAGGCTGTAGGCCTGGAACACCAGGCCGATATCGCGCCTGTTGGCGGGCACCTTGCCGATATCGCGGCCGTCGATGGCCACCGATCCCGCGTCGGCCTCGTCCAGCCCGGCCAGGATGCGCAGCGCCGTGGTCTTCCCGCAACCCGAGGGACCCAGCAGCGCCACAAGTTCGCCCGGCTGGATCCGAAGCGTCAGCCCGTCCAGGGCGCGCACCGCACCGTAGCTGCGGGTCAGGTCGACCAGGTCGACGGCCACTCCCCCTGGCCCATCCCCCGTCGCTACGCTCGCCCGAGTCATGCGCGCCGCCTCCGTCTGGTCACCATCGACAACACCAACAGCAGGATGAACCCGAAGATCAGGGTGGCCAGGGAGGCCGCCACCGATGTCGGTCCGTCACTCTTGCCGATCTCCACGATCTGCACCGGCAGCGTCTGGAATCCCGACAGTGACGCCACGGTGTACTCACCGAGCACCACCGCGATCGAGATGAACGCCGCGGACAGGATGCCCGCGGCGATGTTCGGCACGATCACCGCCACGATCGTTGACGCCCACCCGGCGCCCAACGACCGGGCAGCCTCGGCCAGCGTCCGCAGATCGATCGCCGACAGTGCGGCGTCCAGCGCCCGGTAGGCGAAGGGCAACACCAGCACCACATAGACGAAAGCCAGCGTCAGCGCCGACTCGCCCAGCAGGTAGGTCACCCAGAGGTAGACGTTGCGCAGGCCGACGACGACCACCAGCGCCGGGATGGTCAAGGGCAGCAGGCAGAGGAACTCGATGAACCTGCTCGCCCACGGCGCACGCAGCCGGACCCAGATCATCGTGGGCACCAGCAGCGCCAACATCGCCGTCACCGTCAGCACCGCCAGTGACAACGACGTCAGGATCGCGGCGAACAACGCGTCATCGGCGAACAGGTTGACCCACGCCGCCATGGTGCGGCCACCCGACTGCAGATCGCGGGTGGCGAAATCGCCCATGGCATAGAGCGGAAAGAGGAAGAACGCTCCGAACATCAGCCACAGCGCTGATCTGATTCCCCGGGTCGCTGCGCTCCTGCCCGCCGGCGGGAGCGGCTTCATCGCAGCCACCGGGCCGTGCGCCGCACCAGCAGGTTGTAGGCAACCATCACCACGGCGACCACGACGATCATCTCCAGCGCCAGCGCATACGCCAGACCGGCGCGCCCCAGCACCACCTCGCTGGTCAACGCGGATCGGATGAGCAGCGGCACAATGGGACTGCCCTGGCTCACCAGGGCCGCCGCGGTGGCGTAGGCGGCAAAGGCGTTGGCGAACAACAGCAGCAGCGACCCGAGGAAGGCCGGTGTCAACAGCGGCACCGCCACCTCACGCCAGTACTGCCAGGTGCTCGCGCCCAGGCTCACCGCCGCCTCCCGCCATTGCGCGCGGAGCCCCTCCAGCGCGGGCAGGAACACGATGACCATGAGCGGGATCTGGAAGTAGGTGTACACCAGCACCAGGCCACCCACGCTGTAGAGCCAGCCGCCGGCGGCCACATCGATACCGAGCAACTGCTGCAGCCACAGGGTGAGCACACCGTTGAGTCCGATCGTCGCCAGGAAGGCGAAAGCGAGTGCGACACCGCCGAACTGGGCCAGCACGCTGGCCAGCGACAGGACCGCCCGGCGCAGCAGGGAGGCCGGTGGGCTGCTCAGGATCAACCAGGCCAGCACGGCACCGAACACCGCGCCGATCAACGCGCTGCTCGCCGAGAGGATCACGCTGCGCACCAGGGCGGCCAGCGGTGCCTCGGTGAACAGTGCGGCCACCAGGTCCAGTGAGAAACGGCCGTCCACCACAAAGGCGTTCACGATCACGGTGCCGGTCGGGATGACGAGGAAAACCAGCACCACCGCCAGGAACGGCAGCAGTGGCAGGGCCTGCCGGACGTACCGCACGATCAGTCGATGGCCTTGGCCCAGTTGGCTTCCAGATACTTGGTCGCGGCCTCGTTCTGCTCCACCGAGACGAAGGTCGCCGCGCCGTCCACCGGCGGCAGCCCGCCGTAGACCACCCGGTCGATGCTGCCCCGGGTCACCATCGAGTCGGCCCGCACCGGCCGGGCGCCCCCGCCCAGGTACAGGTTCTGCCCCTCGTCGCTGTACAGGAACTCCTGCCACAGCCGGGCCGCGGCCGGATGCGGCGCGTCGGCGTTGATGGCCTGGAAGTAGTAGCCGGCGACGGCGGCGTTGTGCGGGATGATCACCTTCCAGCCCGGAACCTTCTTGGACTGTTCGACATTCAGGTAATCCCAGTCGATGACCACCGGGGTCTGGCCGGAGGCGATGGTGGCCGGTGTCGGGTCCACCGGCAGGAAGTTACCCACCTCGCTGAGTGTGGCGAAGAACTCCACGCCGGGTGCGATGTCATCGGGTGAGCCACCCCGGGCGATCGACGCCATCATCACCCCGGAGAACGCCGCCCCGGACTGGGTCGGGTCACCGTTGAGGGCGACCTTGCCCGCGAACTCGGGCTTGAGCAGGTCGTCCACGCCCGCGATCGTCGGCACCTTGGCGGAGTCGTAGCCGATCGACATGTAACCGCCGTAATCGTTGACCCAGGTGCCGTCCGGGTCCTTGAAGGAGTCCGAGATCTCGGCGAAATGCTCGACCTTGTACGGGGCGAACATCTCGGTGTTGGCCAGCGCGACGGACTGTCCCAGATCGAAGACGTCGGGTGCGGTGCCGCGGCCCTTCTGCTGGACCGCGGCGTTGATCTCCTCCTGGCTGCTGGCGCCCGGCTGCGCCGAGTTCACCGTGATGCCGTACTTCTCGGTGAACTTCGCGATGATCTGGCCGTAGTTCGCCCAGTCCGGCGGCAGCGCGATGACGTTGAGTTCGCCTTCGGCCTTGGCGGCCTCGATCAGCGCGTCCATCCCGCCGAAGTCCGCCGCCGAGGTGGCGGTGCGGGCGTCGCCTTCGGCGGCCTGCTCCTCCTTCGCCGGTGGGGCGCAGGCGACAAGGCCTGCGGTCAGCAGTGCGGTGGCAGCCAGACCCAGGAGCGAATTCTTCATTGCCGAACCTTCCGATGGACAGGCGGCCAGACGGTGACCTGTCGGTGACATCGCAGTGAACGGGATCCGACGCTACCGGCAACCCTGCCGTCGACGACGCCTAACATCGGGGGTGTGCCCGACCATGATGCCGTCGAACTGTTCGCCAGTGGCACCGTCGCCGCACTCGCCACGGTGGGAGCCGAGGCCGCACCGCACCTGGTGCCGGTGGTCTTCGCCGTCGAGGGCGACACCGTCTACACCGCCGTCGACGCGAAACGTAAGTCCACCCAACGTCTGCGACGGCTGGCCAATATCGAGGCCAACCCGCAGGTGAGCCTGCTGGTCGACCACTACAGCGAGGACTGGGACCAACTGTGGTGGGTACGGGCCGACGGCGAGGCGACCGTGCATCACGACGGGGAGCAGATGGCCATCGGTTACGGCCTGCTGCGCGCCAAGTACGTGCAGTACGAGCGGACCGCACTGGACGGCCCGGTGGTGGCGATCGCCGTGGCGCACTGGGCCTCCTGGCACGCCTGAACCACGGTTCCGGCTCTAAGATCAGTGTGCAGAGAAGAGGCAGCGCCATGAAGACACTGACATTGGTCACCGCCGGCTTGTCCGCGGGCATCGTGGGATTCGCCGCGCCGGCGGCCGCGACGCCCGACGAGATATCGGGCACTGCCCAGCAGACCATCGACGAACTGCGGGCCCAGGGTTACCGCGTGATCGTGAGCCGGCTGAGCGCCAGGCCGCTGTCCGAGGCGAACGTGGTCGGAATCCGGCAGGGCCAGAACTTCAGGCAGAACTGGATCGTCGACGACGAGGACCGCGACTATGTCTACAACGCGCTGGCCGGTCAGACCGTGTACGTCGACGTGAACTGATCCGGCACAACGAGAATGGGGCACCCCCGGTCGGAGGTGCCCCATTCCCGTGTGGCGCGTCAGAGCAGGCCGAGCAGTTCCAGATCGCTCGCGTACTTGACGATGACCTCCCGGCTCACGTGCGGGATGTCCTTGTCCGGCCCGATCTTTGCGTCCTGCACGGCGGTGCGGAACACATCGGTCGGCGCCATCGCCCCGTTCACCGGCACACCCGGTGCGGTGTAGTTGTGCAGCAACGGCAGCAGCGACGCCTGGCGCTGCTTGTCCGGCAGTGCCCGCAGCGCGGTCTCGAACCGGGACAGCCACTGCGCGTAGTCGCCGACCCGCTCGATCCGGTAGCCGGCCTCGATCAGCCAGTCCACGAAGGTGTCCATGCCGATGCCGTCGTCGTACGGGTTCATCACGTGATAGGTCTCGAATGACCGCCCGGGCTCCAGCGCCACCTGGGTGCCCAGCGTCGAGATCGCCTCGGCGATGAACTCCACCGGCAGACCGTCATAGTGGCTGCGCTGTGGATTGCCCTCGGCGTCAAGCTCATTGAACGATCCGGGGGCGATACCGGCGGCCACCAGACTGAGCATCATCCGGGTGAACATGTCCGGCAGGTTCAGCTGGCCGGCGTACGTGGTGTCGGCCAGGATCATGTCGCAGCGGAACACCGACACCGGCAGTCCGGTCAGGTCGTGCGCCTCGCGCAGCAGCACCTCGCCGGCCCATTTACTGGTGCCATAGCCGTTGGCGTAGGTGTCGTCGACCCGCCGGGTGGCGGAGATGGTCCGGATATCGGCGTCCTCGACGAAGCTGCCGGGCTCGATACCCCAGCCGACACCGATGGTGGACACGTAGGCGAACGGCTTGATCCTGGTGGTCAGCGCCATCCGGATGAGTTCGGCGGTGCCGAGGGCGTTGGGCCCGAACAACTCGCTGTAGGGCAGCACGTGATTGACCAGTGCGGCCGGATCCACGATGAGGTCGACGGTGTCGGCCAGGCGCTGCCAGACCGCCGGGTCCAGGCCGAGGTCGGCCTCGCCCTTGTCGCCCGCGATGACCTCGAGGTGACGGTCGGCCAGTTCGCGGTAGTGCGCGACCAGCTTCGGGTCACCGGTCTGGAAGGTCTTGTCCAGCCGCGCCCGGGCCTCCTCGTCGGACTTGGCGCGGACCAGGCAGATCACCTTGCCGTCCACCAGGTCCATCCGCTCCAGCCACTCCAGTGCCAGGTAGCGGCCCAGGAAGCCGGTGGCGCCGGTCAGCAGCACGGTCCGGATCTCGCTCACGGGGCCCGGAAGAGACGGCGCCGCAGCCAGAGTCGCGGCGTCGAGGAACTTGTCCAGGGTGAGATCGGCGGCGTGCACCTCGGTGGCTCCGGCACCGTGGACGGACGCGAACGTCGGGCGGCCGGTGCCGCCGGCACGCTGGGTCTCGATGTGATCGGCAATGGTCTGCAGATCCGAGGCCGGGCTCACGATCACCGAAACCGGGACCTCGACGTCGAAGATGTCCTGTAGCAGGTTGCCGAAGGTCAACGCCGACAACGAGTCTCCACCCAGATCGGTGAAGTGCACATCGGGTGCGATATCGGCGCTGGCCGCTCCCAGCAGTGCGACGGCGGCGCGGCTGACGGTGTCGAGCACCGGCCCGGTGGACCCCGCGGTGCGCAGCGCCTGCAGCTCCTGGGCCTGGCCGTCGGCCAGGTCGGTGTAGAGCTGCTCCAGCTCCGCGCTGTAGCGCTCCTTGAGCTTGGGCCAAGCCAGCTTCCGGATGCCGGTGAGCAGCCCGTTCTCCACGGTGAACGGGGTCGTCTCGATCAGGAAATCCCTTGGCAGCTCGTAGGACTGCAGATCCGCGGCGCGCGCGGCCTCCTTCAGCGAGGCGGCGATGTCCGCCTTGGTGGCGCCGCTGTCGGTGGGCACCACCACGGCCAGCAGGTAGGGCCGGGCGCTGTTGCCGTAGATGTAGATCTGGCGCACCAGCGGTGCGGTGTTGAAGGCGGCCTCCAGCTTGGACACCGTGACGAACTCACCCTGGGAGAGCTTGAGCACGTTGTTGCGCCGGTCGACATAGGCGACCTGATCGGGGCCGAGTTCGGCGACGATATCGCCGGTCCGGTAGAAGCCGTCCTCGTCGAAGACCTGCGCGGTGACCTCGGGGCGCTTGTAATAGCCGGGGAACAGCTGCTCGGACCGCACCAGCAACTCACCGCGCGGATGCGGCCGGTCGGTGAGGTGGTAGCCCAGTTCGGGCACGTCCACGAGCTTGTACTCCAGCACCGGTGGCCGGGCGATCTTGCCGTCCACGAACACCGCGCCCGCCTCGGTGGAGCCGTAGCCCTCCAGCAGGTGCATGTCCAGCAGCTTCTCCACCCACGCCTTGAGTTCGGGCGAGATGGGCGCCGACCCGGTCAGCGCGCTGACGAAACGTCCACCCAGCAGGTTCTCCCGCATGTCGGCCAGCAGCGCGGATTCTTCTGCGCCGTGCGCGATCCGGCTCTGGTACTCGCCGAACAGCATGTCCCAGATACGCGGCACGAAGTTCATCTGGGTGGGCCGGGTGAGGGCCAGGTCTTCCAGGAAGGTGGACAGGTCGGCGCGGGCGGCGAAGTTCACCGAACCGCCGCTGGCCAGCGCGCTGTAGAGGATGCCGCGGCCCATCACGTGGCTCATCGGCATGAAGCTCAGCACGATGGAGGGCACCACGCCCTGGCTGTCGTCCCAGTGGGCGTTGGCCGCCGGGCGCCAGATGTCGGCGACCTTGCTCGCCGGGTACATCGCACCCTTGGGCGCTCCGGTGCTCCCGGAGGTGTAGATCAACAGCGACAGCGGGTCTGATTCCTCCTGCGCGGCAACGGGTTCGATGGTGGAGGCCGGGCGGTCCAGCGCACCCTGGAGGGTCTCCAGGGCGATCCGGCCACCGAGCCGGGCCGTCGCGGCGGCGAGCGCATCGCGCTGGTCGTCGACTTGGGGCCGGTAGTCGAACACCGTGAGGCGGGTGGCACCCGATCCGAGCGCCAGTTCCACGGCGTCATCGAGATAGTCGATGCTCGACGCGATGAGCACCGGTTCGGTCTCGGCGATGATCGGGGCGAGGGCAGCGGCCGATGCGCTGGTCTGCAGCGGCACCGAGACGGCGCCGAGCTGAGTCAGCGCGATATCAACGACGGTGTAGTCGACGCTGGTGAAGCCGAGCAGGGCGACCCGGTCGCCAGGGTGCACCGGGTCCCCGCGCCACGCGTCGGCGAGGGTGCGCACGCGCTCCCACAGCTGTCCGTGGGTGACGGTCTCGAAACGCGGCTGCAGCTCGGCGACGGTGCGGCCGGTTTCGTCGGTGACGAACTCGACGGCGCGGGCGCCCAGCGCGGGCCGGTCGGCGTAGCCGGTCAGTACGGTGCGCACGACGTCGGGAAGGGTCAGTCCGGGTTCGCTGACGGCGGCGTTGACCGACGCGCTCGGTTTGGCGGCGGCGAACTCGGGGTCGGTGGCGTAGAGCCGCGCGATGCGGTCTTCAAAGTTTTCGTCGGGCATGAGTAATCCTTCGGTTCTCTATCGCTATTCGTTGGCCAGGGCGAGCGGAGCGACGGGAAATCGCTCCGGGGACCTCGTCGTCCGCACCGACCAACCCCTACAACGTTAGCAAAACTAAAGATATGCCCGAGACCCTGCGACCTGCCGATTCCCTGTGAAAACGGTCCTCAGACGGCGCGTGACGTGGCTTCCAATTCGGCCTCGTAGGCGCCTTCGTCACGTCCGAGCGCGATGGTGGCCGCGGTCATGGCGACCACCGCGACAGTCAGCACCACGGCCTCCCACCGGTTCGCGGTGAGCGTCTCGCCGAGCAGGAACACACCGAGCAGCACGGCGGCCATCGGTTCGATCACCAGCATGGTGGGCACCGACGTCTGCAGCGACCCGGCGTGGAACGCCGATTGCTGCAACAGGGTGGCGAGCACGCCGAGCAGCACCAGCGCGTACGGCAGCGGCGTCGACAACACCTCGGCCACAGAATTGCGGTCCAGTTCGTGCATCAGCATCTTGGTGAGCACCGCGACCAGACCGAACAGCACCCCGACGGCGACGGCCAGCGGCACCGCACGCTGCCAACCCGACCGGCGCACCGCGATCACCACGCAGCCGAAGACCAGCACCGAGCACACCGCCGCGACCACGACGATCGTGGCCACCGGCGCGACCTGATCGCTGACCCGGGGATGGGCGAGCAGGATGAAGATCGCCAGCGACACCGTCAGCAGCATCGCCCACAGCCAGGCGCCGCGGGTGACCCGGCGGTGCGCCAGCCGGGCGCTCAGCGGCAGCGCGAACAGCAGCGCCGACACCAGCAGGGGCGCCACCACGATCAGCGATCCGTTGTCCAGCGCCAAGGCCTGGAAGACGAAGCCGGCCACCGCCGCGGCGGTTCCGGCCCACCACAGCGGGCGGCGCAGCAGAGTGGCCAGCATCACGGTGCTGACGCCGTCCTCCTCGGGCACATCCATCGTCGCGTGCTGACGCACCACGATGCCGACGGCCGCGAAAATGGCTGCGCACAGTGCAAAGACGACGACGAGCAGCTGATCGATCACCGTCGCAGCGCTCTCGTCACGCCACCAAGACTAGGTGGTCAATTCCGCCAGAGCCTCCGCGGTGTTCAGGTCCTGGTAGGCGGCGCTGTAGCGCTGCGCCAATGCCAGCGCGATGTCCGGGCGCTGCCACAACTCGCCCGCGCTGGCGGTGGCCAGCCAGGTGGTCAGGCCGTGCGCGACCGACGCCCGGTAGCGCAGCCAGATCTCCTCCGCCGACGGCAGTTCGTCGGCGGGCAGACCCAGATTGTCGCGGTACACGCCGAGCAGCTCACGCTCATGGATGCGGCGGTCCTCGGTGACCAGCGCACCCTGCAGGAAGTAGCCGAGGTCGACGGAGAAGTTCCCGCGCCGGGCGACCTGCCAGTCCAGGAACCCGGTATCGCCGCCCGGGGTCAGGTAGGTGTTCCCGATGTGCGGGTCACCGTGCAGCAGGGTGGTGGGCACACCCGGCGCGGTCAACGTCCGGATGAAGGGCTTCCAGATGCCCTCCACCAGGTGATCGATGGTCAGTACCTGCACCGTGGCCGGCGCGTCATCGCCGAGCCGCTCCAGCGCCGCGGGCAGCGGCGCGTACTGCATCCCGTCCCACGGCACGAACGGTTCCAGCCACTCCAGCCCGGTCCGGGCCAGCCGCTCACCCCAGAACTCGCCGTGCAGACGAGCGAGGCCGCGCACCCCGCTCGCGGCCTGATCGACCGTGAGCGGCCGGGTGGCATCGCGCGGGTCGGCACTCCGGGCGGTCAGGTCCTCCATGACCAGCATGAAGTCCTCGGCCGCCTCGTCGATCGGCGCCGCGTAGACCGCGGGATGTTCCAGCGGCAATCCCACGGCGGCGTTGAACAGCCGTGGCTCGTGCAGCAGCCCGCTGGTGTACTTGATCATCTCCTTGTGGCCGGGGTCGACGGCCTTGACGAACACCGTCCCCGGCCCCGCGCCCTCGGCGTAGCGGACGCCGAGGCGCGCCCGCCGGTTGGTGCCGTCATCGCGCATCTGCACGGTCACCTCACCGACCACCGCGCCCGGGAAATCGCGGGCCAGCGCCGCGGTCAGCCACGCGGGGGTGACGTCCTCCCACGAAGCCGGCACGCTCAGGCTCACGGGATGACGACCGGCATCGAATCCCAGCCGCGCACCGTCGAGGTCGGCGACAGCTTGGCGTTGGGCAGATCGACCTCCCACTCGGGGAACCGCCTGAGCATCTCCTCCAGCGCTATCCGGCCCTCCAGGCGCGCCAGCGCCGAGCCCAGGCAGAAGTGCGTGCCGACGCTGAACGCGAGGTGCTGGCGCTGTTCGCGGTGGATGTCGAAAACCTCGCCGTCGGGCGGGAACTGGCGGCTGTCGCGGACGGCCGAGCCGATCAGCATCATCATCGAGGCGCCCTCGGGCACCGTCTGGCCGTAATACTCGACGTCGCGGGTGACGTAGCGCGCCACGTGCGGGGCGGGCGGTTCGAAGCGCAGCAGTTCCTCGATCGCCTGCGGGATCAGCCCCGGGTTCTCGACGAGCTGACGACGCTGGTCGGGATGCTCGGCGAGCACCTTGGCCGCCCAGCCGATCAGCCGGGTGGTGGTCTCGTTGCCGGCGCCGGCGACCACGTTGATGTAGATGAGCAGCTCTTCGCGGGTGAGGTGCCGGGTCACGCCCTGCTCGTCGGTGAACTCGACGTTGAGCAGGTCGGTCATGATGTCGTCGGACGGGTTGTCCTTGCGCCAGTCGATGTAGGTCTCGAAGATCGAGCCGTCGATCATGCCCTCCGAGGCGGCCTTCATGGGTTTACCGGCCTCGGTGCGCATCTGGTCGTTGCCGTGGTCGCGGATCATCTCCTGGTCGTCCTCGGGGATGCCGAGCAGGGTGCTGATCACCTGCATCGGCATGATGGCGCCGAAGTCGGTGATGAAATCGAGTTTCCCGGCGCCGACCAGCGGGTCCAGCGCTGCAGCGCAGTACTCGCGGATCTTGGGTTCCAGCGCCGCGATCTTGCGCGGGGTGAACATCCTGGCGAGCAGTTTGCGGTGGGTGGTGTGGATCGGCGGATCCTCGAAGATCAATGCGCCCGAAGGAATCTCGATATTGGCCTTGATCAGTTCGATGATCGCGCCGCGGGCCGAGCTGAACGTCTCATGGTCGATGAGCGCCTTGTTCACGTCGGCGAACCGGCTCAGCGCGTAGAAGTCGAACTCTTCGTTGTAGTAGAGCGGCGCCTCCTCACGGAGGCGGGCGAACGCCGGATAGGGGTTGGCATTGATCTCGACGTTGTACGGGTCGAAGTACACGTCTTTGCTGGCGTCGACGGTCACCTGTTCACCTCTCCGGGGGCAATCACTTACTCGCGTAAGTTACGCGGGTCACTCCCCAGAGGGCAAGCGTGGATGTGACCGTCAGGTCGAGGCGCGCTGGATCAGGTGCGCGACGTTGTCGCTGCTGGGCTCCTGCACGCTGGGGAATCCGAGTTCGGTCATCATGGCCGCCACCGACACCTCGACGATCGTCTTGGCATCCAGGCCCACCGAGGTCAGCGGCGGGCCGCTGACTGCGCCCAGCGGGATCGCGTCGACGCCCATCACGGCCAGGTCCTGCGGGCAGCGCAGGCCGGCCTCCCTGATGCCGTGCAGCACCACCAGTGCGGTCTCGTCGCTCTGCGCGCACACCGCCGTCACACCGGCCGCGATCCAGTTCCGCACCACGTCGGCGGCATCGGAGCCGTCGGCGGCGACGGTCGCGGTGACGATCTCGGGCAGCTCCGCGGCCGCCGCCCGCAGGCCGGTCAGCCAGTAGTCGCCGAGTGGTCGCAGCGTCTCGTCGCCGGCGAAGGCGAACGCGATCCGGCGATGTCCCCGGGCCACCAGGTGCTCGATCCGCATCGCGCCGATCGACAGATGCAGCTCGCCCATCGCATGCAGTTGCGCGCTGCCCAGATAGATCTGCGGGATGCCCGCCTGGGTCACCGCCTCCAGTGCGGCACCACCGAGCGGGAACACACTGGTGACCGCGATCGGGTTCAGGTCGGCCACCGCGTCGACGACATTGCGCCCGTCATCGGTCTCGAATTGCAGCGACAGCACCACACCGTGGCGGGCCAGTTCGGTGGTCAGCCGGCTACCCACCTCAAGCAGCAACTCGCCCAACGCAATTCGGGGCACGATGTAGAGCACCACGCCGCTGCCGCCGCGGGCCAGATTGCGGGCGGCCAGGTTGGGCCGGTACCCCAGGGACTTGGCCGCGTCCTGCACGGCCGCGCGGGTCTGCGCTGAGATCGTCTGGCCCTTGACGTTGTTGAGCACATAGCTGACGGTCGCCGGTGAGACGTTGGCCAGCCGCGCGACATCCGCTTTGGTCGGCCTGGTCCCCGGTCTCATTCCGACATCATCGCAGGTCCACCCGCCATCCCGTCGCTTCGCTCGCCCCGGCACCGGGGTCAGGTGGTCACCAGCGGTTTACCCGCCGATTCGCGCAGGGTCAGCACCGTGCCCAGGGACAGCACCGCGGCGATCACCAGATAGAACGCCGCCGCCCGCGGGTTACCGGTCTCGGCCGTCAGCCAGGTCACCGCGTACGGGGTGGTGCCGCCGAAGACGGCCACGCAGATGTTGTAGCCGACGGCGAAACCGCTGTAGCGCACCCGGGTGGCGAACAGCTCGACGCCCGCCGTCACGGCCGTGGAGATGTAGATCGATTCGATCGCGGCCAGCACGCAGTGCGCGGTGACGGCGGCCACCAGCGACCCCGAGGTCAGCAGCAGGAACAGCGGATAACTGAGCAGCGTGAAGGCCACCGCACCGGCGATCAGCATCGGCTTGCGCCCGATCCGGTCCGAGAGCGCCGCGAACGGCAGCGTCAGCACAAGGGCGACCAGGCTGGCCAGCGTGATGGAGACGAACGATGCGGTCTTGGAGAACGCCAGGGTCTTGATCAGGTAGGTCGGCAGAAAGGTGAACACCACGTAGTAGCCGACGTTGAAGATCAGGAACAGCCCGATGACCTGCAGGATCGGCCGCCACGAGGTCGCGAAGGCCTCCCGCAACGGGCGGTCGGCAACCTCGTCGCGGCTGCTCAGGTCGGTGAATTCCGGGGTGTCGTCCAACCGCAGCCGGATGTACAGGCCGACCAGACCCAGCGGCGCGGCGAGCAGGAACGGGATGCGCCAGCCGTAGCTGTCCATCGCCGCGGCCGGCAACCCGGCCTGCAGCAGGGTGACGGTGATCGAGCCCAGCAGGAAACCGAGCACCCCCGACCACACCATGAAGGTGACGACGAATCCGCGGCGCTTGTCGGCGGCATATTCGGCCAGATACACGGCGCCGCCGCCGTATTCACCACCCGCCGAGAAGCCCTGCACACACCGCAGCACCAGCAACAACAGCGGGGCCGCGACGCCGATGGCCGAATACGTCGGCAGCAGTCCGATCAGCAGGGTGGCCGCCGACATCAGCAGGATCACCAGGGCCAGCACCTTCTGCCTGCCGATGCGGTCACCGAGCGGCCCGAAGACGAACCCACCGAGCGGACGCATGAAGAACGCGGCCGCGAAGATCGCGAAGGTGTTCAGCAGCGCCGCCGTCTCGTCGCCGGACGGGAAGAAGTTGGCGGCGATGTAGGTGGCCAGGAACCCGTAGATGGCGAAGTCGAACCATTCCACGGCGTTGCCGATGGAGGCGCCGATGACGGCTTTACGGACGGCAGCGGACGACATGCCGACCTACGTTAGTGAATTGACCGGCGGGATAACGGGTTTGAGCGGGGCGCTTATATCGGCGCCCCGCTCAACCGTTACTCGGCCGGCTTGGCCGGGGCTTCCCCGTCGGCCGTGTTCTCGGCTGTGTCGTCGGCCTTCTTGGCGTCGGCACGTGTCTTGTACAGGCTGGCGACCGTGGTGATGACCAGCGTGACGATGATGACGCCCAGGCTGGCCAGCGTCGGGATCGTCGGGACGTGCAGCGGCTCGCCACCGTTGATGAACGGCACTTCGTTCTCGTGCAGAGCGTGCAGCACCAGCTTGACGCCGATGAAACCGAGGATGAAGGCCAGGCCCTGCGACAGGTACACCAGGCGCTTGAGCAGATCGCCGAGCAGGAAGTACAGCTGGCGCAGACCCATCAGGGCGAACACGTTCGCGGTGAACACCAGGTAGGGCTCCTGGGTGAGCCCGTAGATGGCCGGGATGGAATCCAGGGCAAACAGCAGGTCGGTGGTGCCCAGCGCGACGATCACCAGGAACATCGGCGTCATCACCCGGGAGCCGTTTTCCTTGACCCACAACCGCAGGCCGTCCCATTGCTCGCTGAACTTCAAGTGCTTGCGGGCGAACCGGACGACGCCGTTCTCGGCGTCGTCATCGTGCTCGGTGTCCTTGGCCAGCTTGAAGGCGGTGTAGATCAGGAACGCACCGAAGATGTAGAAGACCCAGGAGAACTGCTCGATGGCCACCGCGCCGAGGGCGATGAAGATGCCGCGGAAGATCAACGCCAGGATGATGCCGACGAGCAACGCCTGCTGCTGGTAGATCCTGGGCACCTTGAAGCTGGCCATGATGATCAAGAAGATGAACAGGTTGTCCACCGAAAGGCTGTACTCGGTGAGCCAGCCTGCGAAGAACTCCACACCGAACTGGCTGCCATGGAAGGTCCAGGTCCAGATGCCGAAGGCGATGGCGAGGCCGACGTAGAACGTCAGGGCGATGGAGGTCTCCCGGGTGGACGGCTCATGCGGCCGTCTGCCGAACACCACGACATCCACGAGCAGGACGCCCAGGGTGACGGCGAGGGTGATCCCCCACTCGAGTGCGGACACGTTCATATGGTTGGAGCCTCCGGTCGTCGATCAACGGCCGAGGTCTCTTCCGCCCGCGCAGACATCGCGTGGGCCTGCAGCACCGGTCGTCCGATGACAGACGACGTGATGACGACACTGCAGCGCAGGAGTACTCCCCTCGGGGCTGATTCTGTCAGACGATCACATCCCCGGCTAATCGGCCTGCTAAACGCTCAACCCGATTCCGTCGTCGTGGTGGCGAACGGATTCAGGATGAACGGGTTCTCGTCGTCCAGCGACGGGGTCGTCTCCGTGCTGGTCGATTCGGTGGTCGTGGTGGTGGTCGTCGTGGTCGTGGTCGTCGACCTGGTGGTCCGCGATGTGGTCGTGGACGTGGACGTGGCGCTGGTCGTCGATGCGGAGTAGTCGGTGTACTGCGGACCGTAGGAGGGTTCCACCGAGTTCTCCGAGGTCTGCACGACGGCGTAGATCAGCACACCGACCGCGAGAACCCCCGCCGCGCCGGCAGTGACGACCGCCCACGATTCCTCGTACCACGGTATCGGCGCCGGTTCACCGCGCTGGTCGTCCACCACAGCCGATGATCGTAACGAGCTTTCAGCCCGCCACGATCGAATCGCCCCGGACTGTGATCGGCGCCGGGGCCAGCGGTTCGCGCGCCGGGCCGGAGATCACCGCGCCGTCGAGCCCGAAGGTGCTGCCGTGGCACGGACAGAGGACCTTCGCGCCGTCGACCTTGGACACCGCGCATCCGGCGTGCGGGCAGACCGCGGAGAAGCCGGTGAACTCGCCAGCCTTCGACTGGGTGAGCACGATGCCGTCCACGATCAGCGCTGATCCGACGGGCACCTCGGAGGTGGCGGCCAGAACTCCGGTTTCAGCTTGGGCTGCCGCGGGTTCGTCCTCGGAGCCCGCGCAGGCGACCAGTGCCCCGGCCCCCACCACGGCGCCCGCGCCGACGAGCACGTGCCTGCGAGCCAGCTGAGGAGCCATGCAGCCATTGTTGGGGTTTCAGCGCCGAAACACCACCATCCGCATCGCGGTATACATGTAGACCGCCTCGCAGCAGCCGGCCACCAGCCGGGCAAGGTGATACTGCAGGCCGGCCGCGGCCAGCGAGGTCGGCAGCACGACGATGAATGCCAGGTAGTTGACGGCGACCACCACCACATAGACGACCAGTTGCGGGCCGACGGTGGCGTGTGACCGGAAGTTCAGGGTCCGGTTCAGGAAGAACGCCAGCGTGAACGCGCACACGTAGCCCACCGTCAGCGCGACCGGCAGCCGCACCCCGTAACCGCTGTGCAGCACCGTCAACAGCGCCATGTCCACGCCGAAGGTGAAACTGTTGATCAGTGCGAAGCCCAGAAAGGTCGGGGCGACAACCGAACTCAGGCCGAAAGGCAGTCGCGCCGCCACCCGCTCGCAGAATCGGTGGAACCGCTCGACGATTCCGTGATCGAGGTCGGCGGTCACATGGTGACTGTCCCACCGGCAGGTGACAGCTTCGTTATGGCCGGGCTAACGGCTGGGCTGAGCAACCGGAAGTGTTGTACCCGTTTCGTGCTCGGCGAACTGAAAGACCCGGGCGGCCGTCGCGTAGTCACATGCCAGCGCCGAACGCCCGATCAGCACCGGACCCCCACGCAGACCGAACCGGCCTTCCACCCCGACGTAGCTGCCCGGCGGGATCGGCTCGGTGATGCAGTACAGCGTGGTGGCCGCGCCGGCCGCCGGGTCGTTGGCCAACGCGCCGGCCACCAGTTTGACGCCGCGCTGCACCACCCCCATCAGCGGCGAATCCGACAGCTGCGGCAGGTTCGAATCCACCCATCCCGGATGGGTCAGGTGGCTGATGATCGGCGACTTGGCGGCCCGCAGGCGCCGGTCCAGTTCCAGGCCCCACAGCATGACCACGAGCTTCGACTGGGCGTAGGCGCCCATCACCGTCCACTTGTGGGTCCGCATGTGCAGATCGTCGAGGTGCAGCGTCGCCGACTCGTGGGCCTGCGAACCGACATTGATGATCTGCGAGCGCACCCGGTCGATCAGCAGGTTGGTCAAGGCGAACGGCCCGAGCAGGTTGGTGCCGATGGTCGTCTCGAAACCGTCGACGGTGTCCGCGCGCTTCTCGGCCAGCGTCCCGGCGTTGTTGATGAGGATGTCCACCGCATCGATGCCCTGATCGTCGAGCAGCCCGGGGAATGCGCGCACCGAGGAGAGGTCCGCCAGATCGAGTCGCAGCACCGAAGTGTGCCCGCCGATCTCGGCCGCGCGCTGTGCCCCGAGTTCGGTATTGCGCACCGCCATCACCACGTGGGCGCCGGCCCGGGTCAGGGCGGCCGCGGTGGCCAGCCCGACACCGTTGGTCGCTCCGGTCACGACGACCGTCTGGCCGGTCAGATCGCCAAGTCGTGCTGTCGTCCATCGGGATGCCATAGGGCCAGGCTAGCGGCGACTGTGCTGGTACCGTTCGCTGATGCTGTGGGGGCGTAGATGTGCACGGCCCGGTTCCGGGTGCGCCGGGCTGTGGTGAACCCTTCGCGGTGGCGACATGGCGGCGACCACTACGAGTGGTTGACAGCGTTTCTGGCGGCCCGCGATCTGCAGGTCGCCACCTGCCGGGTGGTCGCCTGGATCATCGCAAGCCTCGGCGCCATGTCGGTTGTGGTGATCGTCGCCGCCACCACGTCCGAGCAGCCGTACCGACCGGTCATCGCGGCCCTGCTGTTCGTCACGTGCGCGGTGATGGCCTTCGTCTGGTTGCGTTCGGATTGGCCGTCCCGGCGGCAGTCGCACTTCTGTCTGATCCTGGGCACCGTCCTCATCGCCACCGTGTGCCTGCTGGAGCCCGATCCGGTTCTGGGCCTGCTGAGCTCGGCGGCGTTCACCGTCACCACGGCCTACGCGGTGTTCTTCCACTCCCGCACGTGGCTCGTCCCGATCTGGGCGGTCCAGACGGCCACCCTGGTGGTACTGGCCTGGCGCCTGGTGGAGATCGACCACGCGCTCGCGCTGGCCAGCGTCGTCTTTGTCGCGCTGATCAATTCGTTCGTCGCGTTCGGGTGTGAGCTGGTGCTGCGGATCATCGGCTCGGAGAAGCCGCACGGGGAGATCGAACCGCTGACCGGCCTGCCGAACCGGCAGAGCTTCTATGACAGTGTGGCCACCCTGATCGGGTCACGCAGTCGCCGCGACGATCGCTATCTCATCCTCATCGTGGTGAACCTGGACAGCTTCTCGTTGCTGACCGCCATGTCGGGCAAGGCCGGCGGCAACAAGGCCCGCGTCGCGATCGGTCAGCGTCTGCGCGAGACGGTGCGTGGCGACGCCGTGATCGGCGCTCTCGGTGAGGCCGAATATCTGGTGGCCGATGTGTTCACCACGCCGGACCCCACCCCGCTGGCCGAGCGGATCCTGGGCACCATCAAATCGGCGCCGTTCCAGCTGACGGCGAGCCTCGGTGTGATCAGCACCCCGCTGAAACCGTTGACCGGTCAGGGATCTCACGATGTGCTCGACGAGCTCGTCACGATCGGCACCAACGCGATGTATGAGGCGCGCAAGTCCGGCGGCAACCAGATGCGGCTGCTGCTGTCACCTGCGCTGGCCACCGTCGAGGACGACGGGCCCGATGACCGTCCCGGGGGCGGCCGGTCAGGTTAGGGCAGCGGATCCGCGATGGTGATCTGGATCGGGAATTGCACCGGTCCGTCCTGTAACAGTGCGACAGTCGGGATGGCGATGGCGATGGCGACCAGGGCGGCGGCGGAGGCGACGACCGACTGCACGAATCGTCTTGTGGTGAGCATGTAGGTGACAACACATCGCGACCGCAGTCTCATCCCGACCGGGTCTGCGCCGGCTGAGCCGCGTCAGGCGGTGACGAGCAGGCGGCTGCGGAACAGGTCCAGCACCTGATCGAGCGCGACCCTGGTCGGCTGCCCCGGTTCGTCGATCAGGTGCTCGGTGAGCACCGAATGCGGGGGCATCATGGCGTCCGGATTGGCGGCCGCCCCGGCCAGTTCCACCGCGACGAAAGCGTCGCCGAGTTGCTCGCGCAGGAACTCGAAACGCTCGGGGGGAACCAGTTTGTCGGAGTCGAACCGCAATCCGAGCACCGTCAACCCGCGGGCGCAGCGCCCCTTGACGATCTCCAGATCTGCGGGCGAGATGTCGATCGACCGGCGCTGCGCCTCGGTGAGCCCCGTCGGCATCGACGGCTGGGACAGCACGGGCGCGAGCAGCACGTCGTCGGTCGCCATCGCCAGCGCGTAGCCACCGGTGAAGCACATGCCGACGGCCCCGACACCCGGTCCGCCGCACCGGGTGTGCTCGGCGCGGGCCAGCGCCCGCAGCCATCCGACGACCGGAGAGGTGCGGCCGGTGGCCAGGGTGACGAATTCCTTGCTGATGCAGGCAGGCACCATGGACATTCCCAGCGTACGAAGCGCATACAGGTTGCTGCCGTTGGGATCCCGGCCCGGCACCCCGAACAGATGCGGGAGCACCGCGGTGCAGCCGATGCCCGCGACCTGGCGCGCGAAGGCCAGCACCTTGGGCGTGATGCCGGGCATCTCGGAGATCACGATGACCGCCGGGCCGGTGCCCTTCCGGTACACCGTGCGGGTCTTACCGTCGTGGGTGAAATCGGTCTGTTCGAAATCGGACAGATCGTCATCCGACATTGCAGTGCTCCTCTACTGGACCGGTGATCAGCATCATCGGCCACAGTAGGGTGGTCGCGCCGAAGGACGCCACATCCGCGCCGGCCGGCAGCTGGGTCTGTACCTGCTTCTCCAGGGCGCGCACATCGTCGGGATTGGCGATAGTGAACACCAGTCCGATGACGATGTAGGGCACCGCCAGCCACATCAGCGTCTCGATCATGGCCTCGACCTTGACCGGCCGGCTCAGGAAGCCGGTCATAATCCGCACAGGCTGTACAGGAAGAGCAGGGGCCAGGCCAGCACGGAGCCGAGGAACGGCCCGGAATGTGTGAAGGCCCAGACGGTTCCGATCACCAGATACGGGATGGCAAGCAGAATCGCCAGGCCGATCCACTCCGAGATCTGCATCTCGTAACTCAAGATCCTGCGCACGGTCTCCAGCACGGTTGTCCCCCCACCCGCCATGTCAGGACAGTACCCCGCGCCCCTGCGCATCCAGCACCATTAGCGCGACATGCAGTGAGGTCATCGACTCGCCGTCATCGAGGTCCACCCCGAGCGCCGACCGCACCGCCGCGAGCCGCTTGTACAGCGCAGGCCTGCTGATGTGCAGGCGGGCGGCGACGGCGGCCTTGTTGCCGGCCAGCTTCAGGTACTCGCGCAGCAGGTCGAGATGCGCGGGGTCGCCGGCCAGCAGGGCCCGCAGTTCGGTCTCGGCGAAGGTCTGGACCCGTGGGTCGTCACGCAGCAGCGAAATGAGCCCGTGCAACCGGACATCCGCGGCGCGGTAGAAGGGTCTCGGCTCGCCGCGCATGGCCAGCGCCACCTCGGCGATGTGTGCGGCCTCACCGAGCCCGGTGACCGCGTCGATCACGCCCTCCACCGCAGGCCCGACGGCGAGCACCGCGCCGGCGGTGCCGTCCACCCGGGCGATCTCGATCCGCAGCGCCGTCCCCAGCGCGGCCAGCGCATCGTCCTCCGGCCTGGTCACGCCGAGTGCCAGCACCGCGCCGACCTCTCCGTCTCGGCGCAGCGCGCACAGGCCGGCGTGGCCCGAGGCGTTGACGGTGTGCAGGACGGTGTCCACCAGCAGCGCATTGCGGCGTTGTGCGACAACAGGATCCGTCGCCGCGGCCGCGCGTCCCACTCGGACCGCCACGGGTGTGTACCGCGCCGCCGAGCGCAGACCCAGCGCATGTGCACGGGCCGCGGCCTCCCGTTCATCGGTGATACGCCCGCGCAGCACGTCGTCGATCAGTCCGCTCTGGGCCTGATGGTGCAGCCCGGTGCGGTCGCGTTCGATCATCCGCTGCAACGCCAACGCCACCGCGGCGCGCTCCAGCACCATCCGAGTGCGGTCCGGATCCGGTGACGGTTGCGGGACGATCAGCCGGCCCCACTGTTCGGCCCGTGGTCCCACCGCGGTCACCGCCCACTCTTCGGCCGTCGCACGCAGTCGTGAACGCCGCTCCCAGTCCCGCAGCAGATCCGCCGGACGCCCCCGCAGCGACACCGCCAGCGCCCGGTGCGTCAGGTCCTCCAGCACGACGGGTTCATCGAGGATCGCGGCGGCGGCCTCGACGACGCCCGCCGCGGACGGACGTTTCAGGCTGAGCTCGGTGAAGGTTTCGTGCACGCGGCGATCGAAGTCCACCCGTTCGTACTGGTCGGCGACGATCAGCCGGTGCACGGCCTCGGTCACCTCGACGAATCGCACCTGACGGTGCAGCGACACCAGCGCCAGATCGAACTCGGCGGCGATGGCCCCCATGCCCGCGTCCAGATCGGTCTCGCCGATCTCGACGACCACCCCCAGCACTCCGGCCGCAGCCATCCCGCTCAGGTACCGGCGCGGTGAATCACGCAGCGCCGCACCGGTTGTCAGCACCAGCTCACCGCCCTGCACCAGAGCCGACAGGTCGGGCACGTCGCTCACGTGCACCCAGCGGATGGTTTCGCCGAAGCGGTGCGCGCTGAGCACCTCGGGGTCACCGGCCTGGATGACCGGCAGCGCAATCACCTCGGCGACCGTGAGCTGCATTTACACAGTGTAATCCCAACAGACAAAGCGTAGACGCTGTGTTTCGATCGAACTGCGTGGCAGACCCCCAGACTGGAAGACAACCCGACAGAAAGTGAGCTCATCGCGATGCAGGCCACCGTTCAGCACTGGAGTGACGGCACGTTCTTCGAAGGGACCGCCGGCAAGACCGCTCCGGTCACGAACCCGGCGACCCAGGTGCTCTTCGCCTTCCGCGAACTGCTCAACGAGCGCAAGGGTGAGCTCGCCGAGATCATCACCAGCGAGCACGGCAAGGTCGTCTCCGATGCCTTGGGCGAGGTCGCCCGCGGCCAGGAAGTCGTCGAATTCGCTTGCGGTATCCCGCATCTGCTCAAGGGCGGGTTCACCGAGAACGCCTCGACCAAGGTCGATGTGTACTCCATCCGCCAGGCCCTGGGTCCTGTCGGCATCATCTCCCCGTTCAACTTCCCCGCCATGGTGCCCATGTGGTTCTTCCCGGTCGCCATCGCCACCGGCAACACCGTCATCCTCAAGCCGTCGGAGAAAGATCCCAGCGCCTCGCTGTGGCTGGCCGCACTGTGGAAGGAAGCGGGCCTGCCCGACGGCGTGTTCAACGTGCTTCAAGGCGACAAGACGGTCGTCGATGAACTGCTGACCAACCCGAAGGTGAAGTCCATCAGCTTCGTCGGGTCCACCCCGATCGCGCAGTACGTCTACGCCACCGGCACCGCCGCAGGCAAGCGCGTGCAGGCCCGGCAAGCGCGTGCAGGCCCTCGGCGGAGCCAAGAACCACGCCGTCATCCTGCCCGACGCCGACCTCGACCTGGCCGCAGACGCCATGGTCAACGCCGGCTTCGGCTCCGCAGGCGAACGCTGTATGGCCATCTCGGCCTGCGTCGCCGTCGGCCCCGTCGCCGACGACCTGGTCGCCAAAATCGCCGAACGCACCACCCCGCTCAAGATCGGCGACGGCACCAAAGACTCCGATATGGGACCCCTGGTCACCAAGGCGCACCGCGACAAGGTGGCCTCCTACATCGACGCCGGCGAATCCGACGGCGCCAAGGTCGTCGTCGACGGACGCAACGTGACCGCCGATGGCGGCGCCGAAGGGTTCTGGTTGGGCCCCACCCTGCTCGACAACGTCACCCCCGAGATGAGCGTCTACACCGACGAAATCTTCGGTCCCGTCCTCTCGGTCTTGCGCGTCGAGACCTACGACGAGGCGCTGGAACTGATCAACACCAACCCCTACGGCAACGGCACCGCCATCTTCACCAACGACGGCGGCGCCGCCCGACGCTTCCAGAACGAAGTCGAGGTCGGCATGGTCGGCATCAACGTTCCNCCCCTACGGCAACGGCACCGCCATCTTCACCAACGACGGCGGCGCCGCCCGACGCTTCCAGAACGAAGTCGAGGTCGGCATGGTCGGCATCAACGTTCCCATCCCGGTCCCCATGGCCTACTACAGCTTCGGCGGCTGGAAGGCCTCCCTGTTCGGCGACAGCCACGCCCACGGCATGGACGGCGTCAACTTCTTCACCCGCCAGAAAGCCATCACCAGCCGCTGGCTGGACCCGTCGCACGGCGGAATCAACCTCGGCTTCCCCGAGAACAAGTGAGAGACTTGTCGATATGAGTGTGATTGACGAGGGCACCGCGTTGCTGCCCAATGGACTGACCGTCGACGACGCGCGGGCCGAAGCGGCCCGCACCTACGAACTGGACCGTGCGCACGTCTTCCATTCCTGGTCGGCACAGGCGCATATCAAGCCGATGACCATCGTGGCGTCGGACGGCTCCTACGTGTGGGACGGTGAAGGCAACAAGCTGCTCGACTTCTCCGGTCAGTTGGTCTTCACCAATATCGGGCATCAGCACCCGAAGGTCGTCGCGGCCATCCAGGCCCAGGCCGCGAAGCTCTGCACGGTTGCGCCGCAGCACGCCAACGACGCCCGCTCGGAGGCGGCCCGCCTGATCGCCGAGCGCACCCCGGGCGACCTGAACAAGGTCTTCTTCACCAACGGCGGCGCCGACGCCGTCGAGCACGCGGTGCGGATGGCACGGCTGCACACCGGCCGCTACAAGGTGCTCTCGCGCTACCGCTCCTACCACGGGGGCACCGACACCGCGATCAACCTGACCGGTGACCCGCGCCGCTACCCCAACGACTACGCCAGCAGCGGCGTGGTGCACTTCAACGGCCCGTTCCTGTACCGCAGCTCGTTCCATGCCGAGAACGAGCAGCAGGAGTCCGAGCGCGCGCTGGAGTACCTGGACCGGCTCATCCAGCACGAGGGTGCGACGTCGTTCGCCGCGATCATCCTCGAGTCGGTGCCCGGCACCGCCGGCATCATGGTCCCGCCGCCCGGGTACATGGCCGGGGTGCGGGAGATCTGCGACAAGTACGGCATCGTGATGATCGCCGACGAGGTGATGGCCGGATTCGGCCGCACCGGTGAGTGGTTCGCGATCCAGAACTTCGGCGTGACGCCGGATCTGATCACGTTCGCCAAGGGCGTCACCTCCGGCTACGTCCCGCTGGGTGGCGTGGCGATCAGCGAGAAGATCGCCGCCACGTTCAACGATCGGGCCTACCCGGGCGGTCTGACGTACTCCGGTCACCCGCTGGCCTGCGCGGCGGCCGTGGCCACCATCAACGCGATGGAGGACGAGGCGATGGTGGCCAATGCCAAGCGCATCGGCTCCGATGTGCTCGGCCCCGGCCTGCGTGAGCTGGCCGCCAAGCACCGTTGCGTGGGCGAGGTCCGAGGCCTCGGGGTGTTCTGGGCCATCGAGCTGGTCGCCGACCAGCAGACGCGTGAACCGTTGGCGCCCTATGGCGGCTCGAGTCCCGCCATGAACGCGGTCATCGCCGCATGTAAGTCCGGAGGGCTGTTGCCGTTCGCGAACTTCAATCGCATCCACGCCGTGCCCGCCTGCAACATCACCGACGACGAGGTGGCCGAGGGGCTGGCGATCCTGGACAGCGCACTGGGCGCCGCGGACGCGGCGCTGTAGGGCTACCCCCGGAGCAGGTGCGCGCCCAGTAGTTCGCGTGCCTGCTCGGGGATCGGTATCGGACCGTCGTCGCCGAGCATGACCAGGACGGTGTCGCACAACCCGACGCAGTCCTCGCCGACGAACAACGCCGTCGACACCACGTAGGACGTCCGCCCCAGGCGTCCGATGCCCAGCCCGGTCTCGATGGTCGACGGCCAGTGCACCTCGGCCAGGAAGTGCACGACATTGTTGGCCGTGACCAGCCGGATCGTGCGGGTCGCGGGGTCATAGATACCGGGGAAGGTGGCCTCGTTGAACTCGGCGCGGGCGTTCTCGTGCATGGACTCCAGGGCCAGATTATTCACGTGACCGTTGGCGTCCATATCGCCGTAGCGTGCCAGCGCCAGCCCGGTCACCGGGTACAACGCCTTGGACAATCGGGCCGGATGCGGGCGCTCCGCGACCGTGACGAGTGCGATATCTGAGGTCATAACGGCGCCAGTACACCACTTTCATCAGGCCGACGTAACGTTGGCCCCATGGTCGACCTGCACCCCGCGGTGGCGGTACTCGCTCCCCTGCTGGGCACCTGGACCGGGTCCGGTACCGGCGAATACCCCACCATCGAGACGTTCGGATATTCCGAGACCGTCACCTTCGGCCATATCGGCAAGCCGTTCCTGGCTTACGCCCAGCGCACCAAGGCCGTCGACGACAGCCGGCCGTTGCACGCCGAGACCGGCTACGTCCGGGTCCCCGCACCGGGGCGGGTGGAATGGCTGCTGGCGCACCCCACCGGCATCGTGGAGGTGCTGGAGGGCCCGCTGGACATCGCCGGCGACGGGACCGTGACCATGGAACTCACCTCCACCATCGGGCGCTCGGCATCAGCCAAGGAGGTCACCGCCCTGTCCCGCACCCTCACCCTGCGCGGTGACCATCTGAGCTACACGGTGCGGATGGCTGCCGTCGGCCAACCGCTGCAGCATCACCTCGCCGCCGTGCTGCGAAAGGAACAACCGTGACCGACGACCGCCGCATCCGGGTCCCCGCCGACCTCGACGCCGTCACCGACCGCGCGGAGGAAGACCATTCCGAGGTCGATTCCGCAGCGGTGGAACGAATCTGGGCGGCGGCCCGGCACTGGTACTCCGCCGGTATGCATCCGGCGATCCAGGTCTGCCTGCGCCGCAACGGCAAGGTGATCCTCGACCGCGCCATCGGCCACGGCTGGGGCAACGGTCCGGATGATCCCGTTGACGCCGAACAGATTCCGGTCAGCACCAGCACGCCGTTCTGCGTGTACTCGACGGCCAAGGCGATCACCACCACCGTCACCCACATGCTCGTCGAACGCGGCAACTTCTCCCTGGAAGACCGGGTGTGCGACTACCTGCCCAACTACACCAGCCACGGCAAGGACCGCACCACCATCCGCCACGTGGTCACCCACAGCGCGGGCATCCCGTTCGCGACCGGGCCGAAACCGGATCTGAAACGGATGGACGACAGCGAGTACGCCCGCGACATGCTGGGCCGGATGAAGCCGGTGTACCGGCCCGGCCTGGTGCACATCTACCACGGTGTGACGTGGGGCCCGCTGATGCGCGAGATCATCTCCGCGGCAACGGGACGTAGCATCCGCGACATCCTCGCCGAGCAGATCCTCGACCCGCTGGGGTTCCGCTGGACCAATTACGGTGTTGCCGCACAGGATGTTCCGCTGGTGGCGCCCAGCCATGTCACCGGCAAACCGCTACCCGCCCCGATCGCCAAGGCGTTCAAGACCGCGGTCGGCGGCACCCCGCAGCAGATCATCCCGTTCTCGAACACCCCGGAGTTCCTCACCGGCGTCGTCCCGTCGTCGAACACCGTGTCCAACGCACACGAGCTGTCGCGCTTCGCCGAGATCCTGCGCCGTGGCGGCGAACTCGACGGCGTGCGGGTGCTCTCACCCGAGACATTGAGCGCCGCGACCAAGGAAGCGCGACGGCTGCGTCCCGACCTCGCGACCGGGTTGGCGCCCATGCGCTGGGGCACCGGATACATGCTCGGGTCCAAGCGTTTCGGGCCGTTCGGCCGTGACGCGGACGGTGCGTTCGGGCACACCGGGCTGACCGATATCGCGATGTGGGCGGACCCGCAGCGGGCGCTCTCGGTGGCGGTGGTCAGCAGCGGGAAACCGAGCGGGCACCCGGAGGCCAAGCGCTACCCGGCGCTGCTGAACGCGATCAACGCGGAGATCCCGCGCATCACCTGAGGCACCTGTGAGCAGCCTCACGCCCCACTGCGCGTGCGGTTCCGAGGTCCGGTTACGACCAATAGACGTAACCCCCAGAAAGGAAACGAACATGGGAATCGTGGACAAGGCCAAGAACGCAGCCGAGGACGCCATCGGCAAGGCCAAAGAGGTCGTCGGCGACGTCACCAACAATGACGAACTGAAGGCCGAAGGCAAGAAGGACCAGGGCGTCTCGGGCGTCAAGAAGGTCGGCGAGAACATCAAGGACACGTTCACCAGCTGATCTCGTTCGGCGGCGGACCATCCGGTCCGCCGCTGAATTCGGCTAGCGCAGCTTCTCGCCGTACACCCGCTCCACCCGCAGTGCCATCAGTACCCGGCGGTCCGACACCATCACCGACCGGTACTCATCCCAATCGGGATGCTCACCCGCTGCGCTGCGGTAGTAATCCACCAGCGCCTCGACCTCTGGGCTGTGCGGATCGGCACCCGGCCCGGTCAGCGTGACCGGCCCCTCCGCCGTCGCCCATGCCCACCCGTCGGCGCTGGTGACCTCCACCGCCGCGCGCGGGTCACGGCGCAGGTTCGTCGTTTTCGCGCGGCCCTCGGTCATCGACACGTAGATCACGTCGGCGGTCCGGTCGTAGAACGGTGTCACCGGCGACAGCTGCGGGACGCCGCTGGACTTGATGGTGGCCAGCACCCCGAGCCTCGCCTCGGCCAGCAGCGCATGCGGATCGAATTTCTCGGTCATGCCCCCATTTCACACGTCCAGCGGTGCGTTCGCCGAGTCGAGGTGTTCCACCGTGGTGAAGACGAGGTCGGTGTCGCCGACGTTCTCGATATCGTGCAACAGGAACTCGCCCGCCGCGAAGGTGAAATGCCGGGTCTCACCGGCGCCGTAGGACACGTCCCGGGTGGTGCCGTCGGAGGTGTGCTGGCGGCTGCGACCGGCGTTGACCGCGGTCCAGAAGTAGTCCAGCACGTGCCGATGAGCATGCCAGCGCTCCCCGGGTGCCAGCCGGATCTCCCACACCCGGACCCGCTCGTTCTGGCTCAGCAGCCGGGAGCCGACGTAGCCGTCGTGGGAGTAGGCGTCGAACTCGGCGCGCAGCTCATCGCTCCAGCCCTCGAAATCGGTGGCCACCAAGGTGCCGGCCAGCGGGGCGTCGGTGAGGAAGGCTCCGGCGGGCAGGAGCGAAGCGACTAGGGGGTTGTTTGTGGTCATCGTTGTCTCCTTGTCAGTGGCCCGGGCCGTAGAGGCCGAACCGGTTGTCGGGGTCGCCGGGCACCCAGGTGCAGTCCACCTGCGAGCGGGTGCCCATCTCCTTGACCCGGCGCATCAGGCTGTGCGCCAGCTCGAGCTGGCCGGGCTCCCATTTGGCGAGTGCCTCGGAGATATCGGCGCTGTCGGACAGCGCGTCGTACAGAGCCCAGGCGTTCGCGGCGGCCTTGGCGGTGCCCGCGGCGGCGTGCGGGCGCGCGGCGCTGGCCGCATCACCGATGAGCGCGACCCGTCCTGTCGCCATCTGCTGCGCCTGCACATCGTAGACCGCCTGCAGGTAGGGCTGTTCGGTGCGCAGTACCACCTCTGCTGCCGCCGGAGCCAGCAGTTCCGGTGCCGCCGCACGCATCTCGTCGATGAACCGGTCCTGCACCTGGCCCGGGTGCAGTGACACCCCCGCCAGGAAGCCACGCTTGTCGGTCATCAGCTCGTCGAGCTCGTGACCTTCGGCGACGTTGCGGTACCAGACATAGTTCAGCAGGCGCTCCCCCACACCGAGTCCGCCGTCTCCGGACGGGATCGGGTACACGTTGATGTGGGTGTGCGGTGCGACGCTGTAGCTGATCGCATCATGGAGCAGGTCGAAGGTCCCTGCGCTGACCTGATTTTCGGGCACGGTGCCACGCCAGCCGACGTAGCCCGAATACTCCAGCGTGGATCCCGGTGAGATCCGGCGCCGGCTCGGCGAGCTGATCCCGTCGGCGAACACCACCAGGTCGGCCCGCTCACACCGGCCCGAGGTGAACCGCACCTCGACACCGTCGGAGTCCTGATCGTATCCGGCCGCGTACTCACCCAGGTGGTAGTGCGAGGTGCCGAAATCGGACAGCAGCGCCCGGTAGAACGTGCCCCAGGAGGTGTAGCTCCAAGGCGCCGGGTCACGGTGCAGGATCTCGTTGTCCGGTCCCAGGTACTGCACGAAATGGGTTGAGGTGCTGACATTTTCCGGATGCTGGTCACTGCATTCCACGAACCAGCGCAGGGTGTCGGGCTGCAGCACGATCCCGCCGCCGCGCCCGTCCAGCGATGTCGGGGTGCGCTCGAACACGTCGACGTCGAAACCGACCCTGCGCAGCAACAGCGCTGCGGTCAGACCACCGATCGAGCCACCGATCACCAATGCCCGGTGACCGGCCCAGTTCTTCTTCGCCTCGGTCATGCGCTCTCTCCTGCGTTGTCGAGCCCGAGAAATGCCCGGGCATTGGTCTCCAGCGCGGTGTCGTCGATACCGGCCGCACGCGGAAGCCCCAGCGGGTCAGGCGTTCCCATGTCGAACGGATAGTCGCTCCCGCACATCAGGTGGGTGGGGTCGGTCTGTGCGCGCAGCAGTTCGAGCGCGGCAACATCGTGGGTCAGGGTGTCGAACCACAGGTCGGCGAACGCCTCCCGCGGTGGCCTGCCGTTCCCCGCCCGCACGTCGGCGCGCTGATCCCAGCCGTGCTGCCAGCGGCCGACGATCCCCGGAGCGCACCCGCCGCCGTGCACCAGCACGATCCGCAGCGTGGGCAGCGCGTCCAGCACCCCGCCCAGGGTCAGCGCGGCGGCCGCCGTCGCGGACTCCACGGGGTTGCCGATCAGGTTGGCCAGGTAGTACGACGACCATTCCGGGCGCGGCAGCTGCATCGGGTGCACCAGCACCGCCATGTCGTTCTCGGCTGCGGCGGTGAGGATCTCACGCATCGGATCGACGTCGAACGATGTGCCGCCGAGCAGCGGGGGCACCGCGATACCGCGGATCACCGACGCAGACGCCATCGTCTCGATCTGTTTGCGGGCCGCGTCCGGGTCGTGCAGCGTGACCAGGCCCAGGCCGAGCAGCCGGTCCGCGTTGTCACGGCACACCTTTTCCAGTGCGCCGTTGAACCCGCCGACGAAATCGTCGACACCGTCGGTGTGAGCGACGGGGAATGCGAACGGCGGCGCGGACAGCACCCGGGAGCCCAGGCCGGCCGCATCGGTGTCGGCGAGCACCCGGGTCACATCGCTCATCGCGCCCGTCTCGATGGACAGCGGGAGTTCGCCGAGGCAGAGCTCGCCGTCGCGGTCCCGCAGCGCGGGCAACGGCGATCCCGGTGCGAGCCCGAACAGCTCCTGCGGCAACCAGTGTGCGTGGACGTCGATGGGGCCGGTGCGCAGCGTCACGATGCCACTCCCATCGCTTCGAGCGCCTCGAACCGGGCCAGCACCTCGGCCTGCAGCACCGCGACGGCGGGATCGGACGCCCGGCGTGGCCGGGGCAGGTCCACGTCGATGACCTCGTGCACGCGGCCGCCGGGAGCCAGCACCACGATGCGGTCGGACAGTTGCACCGCCTCGGTCACATCGTGGGTCACGAACATGACCGTGCGCCGGGATTCCAGCCAGATGCGTTCCAGATGTTCGCGCAGGGTCCGTGACGTCATGGCGTCGAGATGGCTGAACGGCTCGTCCATCAGCAGCACATCGGGTTCGACGGCGAAGGCGCGCGCGATACCGATGCGCTGCTGCTGACCGCCGGACAGCTGGGCGGGGAACCTGTTGGCGCAGTGGCTCAGCCCGACCAGGTCGAGGTAGTGCTCGGCGCGCTGCTGCCAGCCGTCCCGCTCGTGCTGGACGAATCCGAGGTTGGCCATCACGGTGCGCCACGGCAGCAGCCGGGGGTCCTGGAAGACATAGCCGACGCGGGCGTCGCGCCCGCCGGATCGCAGCCGCACACTGCCGGAGGTGTGGGTCTCGATGCCCGAGACGATGTTGAGCAGCGTGGTCTTTCCGCTGCCCGACGGCCCGACGACCGAGACGAAGGTCTCGCCGGTGATGGTCAGGTCGATGCCGTCGATCACGCGGGTGACGTCGCCGCGCCGGTCGGTGAATTCCTTGACCAGACTCTGGATTTCGATGGAGGCCATGGTGTCGCTCTCTTTCTAGGCGGTACGCCAGCGGGTGGCGTGGCGTTCGATGGGGCCGAGGATGAGCAGGTCGGCGATGACCAGCAGCAGGATGAAGACCAGCACCCAGGCCAGGAAGCCGTCGAGCTGGTTGGCGTCGTACCAGTAGCGCGACCGCCACCCGACACCGGAGGTAGACCCGAACCACTCCGCGAGGAGCAGGCCATTCCAGGCACTCATGATCGCGAAACGCACTGCGGCCACGGTAGATCCGGCGACCGCGGGCGCAACGATCTCGCGCAGCACCCGGGTACGCGATACCCCGAACGCCCGTGCCATCAGGATCAGGTCGGCGGGCACCGCCCTGGTGGCCTTGGCGATGTTGACGACGACGAACGGCAGCCCGGACAGGAAGACCGTGACGACCGGTGTCAGCCAGCCGAACCCGAACCACATGGTGGTCAGCAGCGCCCAGATCACCGCCGGGATGGCCAGCGCCGCCGCATTCAGGTCGGAGAAGGCGAGGTCGGCGATCTTGGACAGTCCCATCAGCACGCCGATGACCGCGCCGACGACCAGCGCCGCGACGAGTCCCAGCAGGAACCGGTTCATGCTGATGGCCAGGTTGCCCCAGAGCTCGCCGATGGCGGCTTCGGCGCCGAGCCTGCCGATGGTTTCGGCCAGTGACGGAACCCGGTTACCGACGATCACCGCGAGCTGCCAGGCCCCGATGATGGTCGCCAGCGCCGCGAGAACGGCTGCCGCGGAGCTGCTCTGGCTGCGCAGTTGGCGCTGCCAGGAGGTGAGGGTGGTCATGCGATTTCCTTCCGCCAGGCGAAGAAGCGATTCTCCAGATGGGCCAGGCCACGTTCGATCAGCACCATCGCGATGATGAACAGCGCGGTCCAGGCGAGCATGTCGTCGACCTGGAACTCCTGGTAGGCCTTGCGGATCATGAACCCGACTCCGCTGCTGGCGCCGAACACCTCAGTGAGTGCCTCGACCTTCCACGCCATCGCGAACCCGTAACGCACACCGGCGAAGACGAAGGTCGTCACCGCGGGCAGATAGAGGTGGCGCAGGATGTCGGACCGCCGGCGTTCGAAGGCGTGACACATCGCCAGCAGGTTCCCGTCCACCGACCGCACCCCCTCGGCCACGTTCATCGCGATGAACGGGGTGGCCACCAGCGCGGACACCACGATCGGTCCGCCGGCGCCCACACCGAAGATCAGCAGGCCGAACACCGCGTAGGTCAGACCGGGCATGTTGCCCAGCACGAACAACGGCAGCGAGAAATAGGACGTCATGAATTTCGAACGGCCCATGGCGAATCCGATGAGCAATCCGATCACCATGGCGATGGCAAATCCTGCTGCGATCTTGGCAATGCTCGCCGCGAAGTTGGTGAGCGCCTCACCGGAAACGACGATCGCGAGCACCCGGTCCGCGACGTCGGCGGGGTTCGGCAGGATGGGGTCGTTGACGATGACCGCGGCCAGCGCCCACAGTCCGACCGCGCCGATCAGGGCGAGCCCGGACACCAGCCAGCGGCGACTCCCCCAGGGTCGGTGGACGGTGGCTCGTGGCGGCGTGTCGCGCGGTTCACGCTGGGCCGGCCGCGCCGTGACGGTCTGGGTCACTGGTGGACTCCTTCTGCTGGCAGGAACTGCGGATCGGTGATGTCGTCGCCGATCACGCCGGTGGTACGCATCAGGTCGAAGATCGAACTCTCGTCATCCGCCCATTTCTGGTCGAAGCGAACCTCGTCGACCACCCAGTCATGTTCGGCCACATACTGCTTCATGAACTCGATGTCCTCCGGGGTGGAGACGGCGAAGTGCTGTGGGTAGCGCTCGATCATGACGTCGCGGTGCTGCTGCCATTCCCGCAGGCCGCGGTCCCACAGATCCAGGAAGGCCGATACTTCACCGGGATGGCCGTCGACCCAGTCCTTGCGGGCGACGAACACATTGCCCATCGGACCGTCGTGGCCCGGCGCGTTGAGTTCGGCGAACAGGTCCGCCGAGGACTTCCCGTCGTAGAGCGCCCGCACCGCGCCGCTGCGCAGCTCCCTCGCAGAGAGGTCGGGATAGCAGATGCACGCGTCGATCTCGCCGCGCGCCAACAGGTTCGACAGGTTCTGGATGTCGGCGACGACGATGTCGAAATCGCCGTCCAGTAGTTGCATATCGTGCATCTGTTTGATGAGCGCGCTCCACACCAGCGTCCCCGAGACCGTGGTGAACACCCCGAGCCGCCGGCCGCGCAGGTCTTCCAGCGACTGGGCGGGATCATCGGTACGGACCATGATGCGACTGCGCTCGGCGTTGTATCGCCCGATGATGACCGTCTCGCGCTGTGTCTGCTCCTCCAGGCCGGGCACCTCGAAGGAAGCAGTGGAGATGATGTCGGCGTGCCCGCCGGCGAAGAGGCCGAACTCGTCCCAGGTGGCGCTGGTCTCGATGGTGTAGCCGGTGTCGCGCTGCCACTCCTCGACGATGCCGGCGTCGTGCATGTAGTCCCAGATCGGGTCGGGCGCGAAGGTGAACCGGATGACGCCGTCCTGGGCGGACCGCGAGGACGCGGGCCCACCGAGGCCGGCCGAGCACGCCGCGGTCAGCGCCAAGACGGCAGCGGCCACCAGGGCCATCAGAGCTTTGGCAGTTCTGCGCATCGGCACTCTCCTCGAACGGTGTCTTGTGACGGTGATCACCAGAACACGATGCTCGTGGCGCAACCGGTCGGGCAATGTTGTCAGGCACACACTTATGCTGGAGATTATGTCTGATCAGATACACCACCAGGATGACCCGATCCTGGAACGCTGGCTGCACGCGCTGGCCGGTATCGGTGAGGCCGTCGGCGGGGATGAGCCCGTCGCACAGCTGTTGGACCGGGTGGCCCGCACCGCCTGCACTCTGCTCGGCTACGACTTCTGCGCGGTGTTCCTGCCCGATGACGCACGCGCGGCGCTCACCATCGTCGGGTCGCACGGCCTGTCCGGCGACTACATCGCGCAGGTCAATGCCGACCGCCCGATCCTGCTGGACGTCCACGGCGAACAGGAGGCCCCGACCAGCATCGCGTTCCGCACCGGCGAGGTGGTGACCCTGGAGGACATCGAGCTGGTACCCGGGTTCGGCTGGGGCGGGGTGGCCCACGAACAGGGTTACCGGGCACTGATCTCGGTGCCGCTGCGCCGGGCCGGCGCGGTCGTCGGTGCGCTCAACGGTTACCGCACCGGGCCGCACAGCTTCGATGCCGCCGAGGTCAGCCTCGTCACCACGCTGGCGACCCAGGTGGCCATCGCACTGGGGACCGCGCAACTGCGGGCCCAGGAGCAGGCCACCATCCGGGAACTCCGCCGCGCCGAGGAGGTGCACGGGCTGCTGATGGCCACCGCACTGCGCGGCGAGGGGGTCGCCGGAGTCGCCGACGCACTGGCCGAGTTGCTCGGCCGGGCCGTGCTGATCGACGAGGTCCACGGCGGCGATCTCAGCCCCACCGTCACCCCGGTCGACGATCACTGGGAATCCGGCGTGGTCCTCGACGGCGCGGTGGTGGCCCGGATACAGGTCGCGGGTGAGACGGCGCTGTCGGCTCTCGATATCCGCGCGGTGGAACACGCCGCGGTGGTCACCGCGCTGGAACTGTTGCGGGCCCGCACCGCTGCCGAGGTGGAACAACGCCTGCGCGGCTCGCTACTGGCCGACCTGCTGACTGCTGATTTCACCGATGCCGCGGCAACCAGCTCGCTACTCGACCGGGCGCGGCGTCTGGGCTGGGACCTGTCGGGCAGCCAGACCTTGATCACCACCCGCTGGCCCGAACATGAACGCGCCGAGCGGGTTCTCGCGATCACCGACCGGTTCGCCGCCGATATCGCACCCCGGCCGCTGGCCGCATTGTTCCGCGGAGATCTGGTGCTGGTGTGCTCACCGGAGTCGCACACAGCCGCTGCGGACCTGGCCCGCAGACTCGTCGGCCACCTGTCCGCAGCCGGGGCCGTCGAGTTCGCGGTGGCCGCGGTCTCCGCCACCGGCACGGTGAACGATCTACCCGATGCCCACCGAACTCTTTGCGGTGCAATGAATTTAGCGGCCAATGCACAGGCGAATACCGTGATCGACATGGCCGATGTGACGATCGACCATCTGCTGCTGCAGCTCGACGATCCGCAACGGCTGCGCGCGTTCGCGCGCACCGTGCTCGGCCCCGTCCTCGACTACGACCGGGCCCGGCAGACCGAGCTCATCCACACCGCGCGCGTGCACCTGGAGCACAGCCTGGACCGTCGCGCCACCGCGACCGCACTCCATCTGCATCCCAACACGGTTGCCCAGCGGATCAAGCGCCTCGAAGAGTTGACCGGACTGCAGTTGTCGCGGCCGCGGGATCTGTTGCGGCTCACCTCGGCGTTGACGGTCGCCCAGGTCGCAGCGCTGGGCTGACGGGCGCGAGGTATCCACCGACGAGCTCGCGGTGCCACCACGCCCGGTCCCGGATCAACTCGCTCGGGGTAGTGAATCGGTACCGGTAGAGGACGGCACGCACGCAGGTCGGCGGCTGTTCACGGAAAGGGTTGTGGCGCAGCAGTTTCATGATGTCCTTGTCATTGGACAGCATGGCGTCGCACAGGGCGCCTATCCAGGGCCGGGCGTAGGACGGCGAGATCGCGGCGAACCACATGAGCCAGTCCAGGCGCAGGTGGTACGGGCTCCACTGCCGTGGTGTCCGTGCGAGTGCGCCGGGCTTGCCCTTGAACTCGTACTCCCGCCACGTGGTGTGCTCGTCGATGGCCGTATCCGAAGTGCCTTCGAACACCACCTCATGGCGGATCTTCCCGACGCTGCCGAACGCGCCATACGAGTTGACCAGGTGCAGAGGGTCGAATGTGCTGTTCATCCGTTGTTCGCGGGACAGCAGATTGCGAGCGGGCCGCCAGCTGAGCACCACCACCAACACGGTGAACGCGAGGACCGCGACACCGAACCAGACCGGCAAGGTTGTGGGCGCATCGCCCGGTTCCGTCCGGCCATAGGTGCTGTCGTCGATCACACTGCAGGCCAACACGATGGTCAACCAGTTGAGCCAGGCGAAGTTGCCCGATGCCACCAGCCACAACTGGGTCACGATGATGATCGCAGCCGCGACACCGGCCACCGGTTGTGGCGCGAAGAGGCCGAACGGAACCAGCAGTTGGGCGACGTGATTGCCCGCAACCTCGATGCGGTGCAGGGGTTTCGGCATCCGGTGGAAGAACCAGCTCAGCGGCCCGGGCATGGGTTGTGTCTCGTGGTGGTAATCCAGGCACGTGAGATTCCGCCAGCACCGGTCGCCGCGGATCTTGATCATGCCCGCCCCGAACTCGACGCGGAACAGCAGCCAACACGCGAGCACCAGTACCGGTAGCGGCGGCGCGGTCTCGTCGTTACCCAGAAACACCGCGAGGAAGCCCGCTTCCAGCAGCAGGGACTCCCAGCCGAACGAATACCAGACCTGGCCGACGTTGACGATCGACAGGTACGCCGCCCACAGAATCAGCCACACTGCCATCGCGGCCCAGATCGGCACCACGTCGGCCAGTCCGAAGACCATTGCCACCGACACCGCGACACCGGCCCAGCACACCGCCGCAAAGAAGCGATCAGAATAGTGCAGGTGAAATAGGCTGGGCGAGGAGCGAAATGGTCTCCGCTCCAAAAACTTCGGGATCGGAGTCAGGCCCTTGCTGCCGAGCAGGGCCCGGAACTGCAGCGCCGCGCAGAGGAACGCGACCACATATACGGCGGCGATACCGCGTTCCAGCACGACCCGGCCCCACCATGACTCCGACGCCGCGAGCCAGTCCATCGGGGCTCAGCCCGCCCAGGTGAGCCGGCTCTGGCCGTCGTCGTAGACCACCTCGGTCGGGGCGGGCCCGGTGACGTCGAAGTAGATCTTCCCGCCGGATGATCCGCCCTGGCTCAGCGGTGAGATGCCGAGATCGGGAGCGAACGTCTGAACGAGAACCCGGTAGCTCTGGCCATCGGCGGCGCGCGCGTTGAAGAACTGCATGGCCGGCACGACCGAGCCGGTCACTGCGTCCACATCGGTGCGCGCCTCCCACAGCGTGCCCGCAAGGGGCACATTGCCGACGATCGGCACATTCAACACGTCCGTGGGACTGCGCTGCAGATCGTGGACGGTGTATCCGCCCACTCCGGCGCCGTCGGTGTCGGCGGCCTGCAACTGGGTGCCGAACCCGGCCACGGCGGGATCCGCGGATGCCTGGGGACCATCGGTCACCCCGAAGGCGACGGCGACTCCGGCCGCCATCGCTGCGATTGTTCTGGCGTTCATGGCGTTCGTCTCCTGAATGCGGCTTTTCGCTTCCTTTTAGGAGGTGCCCGCTTCAGAACGACCGAAACGCGATGGAACGCGTCAATTCACGCGCGCGAGGCGGCCCGTATCAGCAGTCGCAACAGCACCTGCCCGATGCCCGCGAGCGGGATCTTCACCAGGGGGAACGATGCGGTGGAGCCGATGGTGTACTCGATGTGGGTGCTTGCGCCCGCTTCGGTCAGCCGCACCTCACCGGTGTAGCCGGGAAACGGGGTACCCGACAGCGCCTTGTAGCCGAACACATGCGGCGCGTCGAAGGTGACCACCTCTTCGACGATGTCCGGGCCCGGTCCCGGTGTGCTGATCCGGCGGACCGCGCCGAGCCCGTTCGGGTCGGGTGTGCCGGGTTTGCCGAGGCGGACCTGGACACCCGGCCCCCAGCCGGCCATGCCGACATGGTCGGTCAGGGTGGCCCACACCTTCTCGATCGGGACGTTGGCGGTGGCGTTCGCGGTGACGTGCATGGACCACATCCTGCCCCACCGGTTGGTAGACCCGCCTACGTGATGTCGATCACGCTTACCTATGGTGACTGGATGAGCGCGCAAGCCGATGCGGACCGGGTCGCTGACCTGGCCCGGCAGGTCGTGGCAGACCACGATCCGAAAAAGGTTCCGATCCCCGAGTTCCTGACGGCCGGCTACGACGCCGGGCTGGCCTGGGTGCACTTCCCGGAGGGACTCGGCGGCCTCGGGGTCTCCCGCGGGCTGCAGGCCGTCGCGGACGGCATCCTGCAGGGCGCCGGTGGTCCGATGCCGCTGGGGCTCAACCCGATGGGCTACGGGATGGCCGCGCCGACCGTGCGCGAACACGCGCAGTCCGAGGACCTCAAGAAGTTCTGGCTGCGGCCGCTGGCGAGCACCGAGGACATCTGGTGTCAGCTGTTCTCCGAGCCCGGCGCCGGATCCGATCTGGCCGGCCTGGCCACCTCCGCCGTCCGCGACGGTGAGGACTGGATCATCAACGGGCAGAAGGTATGGACCAGCCTGGCTCACCGGGCGCGCTGGGGTCTGCTGCTCGCGCGTACCGATCCCGATGTGGCCAAGCACAAGGGGCTCACCTATTTCGTGCTCGACATGCACGCGCCCGGTGTCGAGACGCGGCCGCTGCGGCAGCTGACCGGGCAGGCCGAGTTCAACGAGGTCTACATCACCGACGCCCGCATCCCCGACGCGCACCGGCTCGGTGACGTCGGCAACGGCTGGGGGGTGGCGATGACGACGCTGATGAACGAGCGCAGTGCGCTCGGCGGCAGCGGTTCCCAGCGCGGCGCCGGCACCATCGCCGAGGCCGTCGGGCTGTGGGCCTCGCGCCCCGATCTGCAGACCCCGGTGCTGCGCGACCGGCTGACCCAGCTGTGGCTGCGCTCGGAGGCCCAGCGGTTGACCGCGCAACGCTCGCGGGCCACCGCGACCGTCGGCGGGCCGGGCCCCGAGGGATCGATCGGCAAGCTGGTCGGCGCCGAACTCAACCAGCACATCTACACGTGGTGCATGGATCTGCTTGGCGCCGAAGGCCTTCTGTATCACGGGTACGGGCTGCACGACAGTGACGATGAGACGGATTGGCGGGGACCCATCCAGCAGCGCTTCCTGCGCAGCAAGGCCAACACCATCGAAGGCGGGACATCCGAAGTGATGCGCAACATCCTGGCCGAACGGATCCTGGGCCTGCCCGGCGATCTGCGGGCCGACGCCGGCATGCCGTGGAAGGAGATCCCGCGTGGCTGAGGAGTTTACGGATCAGCCCGACAATGTGGCTGATGTGCAGGAGTTCGTGTTCAGCGGCGAGCAGGCCCAACTCCGGGATGCAGTGCGCAAGTTCAGCGCCGACAATTTCGGCGAGGCCAACGCCCGCATTCAGATGGAATCCGAACCGCGCTTCAACCGGAATGTCTGGCAGCGGTTGGGGTCTGAGCTCGGTGTGCTCGGACTGTCCGTGCCCGAGTCCGACGGTGGCGTCGGCGGCACCCTGGTCGATCAGGCCATCGCCGTCGAGGAACTCGGCGCGGCGCTGGCGACCGGGCCTCTCTTCGGCACCGTGTTCCTGGCCATTCCCGCGCTGGTCGCGGCATCGAGTCGCCCGGACCGTGACGAGCTGCTCGGCGCCCTGGTCGAGGGCACCCGCACCGCGGCCTTCGCCGTCCCGGACCGGGCCGGCGCATTCGACGCCACCGCCGTCACCGTCACCGGGACCGACCGGCTGACCGGTCGTGTCGAACGCGTCGTGGACGCCGATGCCGCCGACGAACTTCTCGTCGCCGCAACCGGTCCCGACGGTGTGGCCCTCTACGCCGTGGACGCCGATGGCCCGGGTGTGCAGCGCACCGCGCTGATCACCCTCGATCTGACCAGGCCGCAGGCGACCATCGAGCTGTCCGATGCGCCGGCCCGGCTGGTGGCCGGACCCGATGAGGCCGACCGGGTGATCAGCCACGCACTGCAGGTCGGCTCGGCGCTGCTGGCGGCCGAACAGATCGGCGCGGCAGCACATCTGCTGAGTCTGTCGGTCGAGTACGCGAAGTCACGGCTGCAGTTCGGCCGTCCGATCGGGTCCTTCCAGGCGGTCAAGCACCGGCTGGCCGAGGGCATGGTCGATCTGGAGCATGCCCGCTCGGCCACCTACCACGCGGTGTGGGCGCTGGGCGACGGCTCCGACGACCCGGCACTGGCGGCCGCCATCGCGCAGGCCCTGGCATCGACGGCGTTCTCCCGGATCGCCACCGACACCATCCAGGTGCACGGCGGGATCGGCTTCACCTGGGAGCACCAGGCACACCTGTACTTCAAGCGGGCCACCACCGACGCTGCGCTGCTGGGCAGCGCCGAAGCGCACCGCCACCGGGTCGCCGAGCTGGTGCTCGACACCGCCGATGCCAGGGCGCCGCGAGTGGCTACCGGCGCCACCACTCGGTGATCAGGGCCGCGTACTCGGCAGGTCGTTCCTCCCAGACGAAGTGCCCGGCGCCGTCGACCAGATCCGCGCGACCGGACGGCAGGCGTTCGGCGAGGTACGTCGCGTTGACCGGCGGGACCACCTGATCGTCACTGCCCGCGATCACGCGGACCGGGGTGGTGATGCCGGGCAGCAGGTCGGCCAGCACCGGAAGCCACTGCCGGTAGCTCTGCGCATACAGGATGGTGCCTGCAAACCGGTCGCCGGCATAGCCGGCGATGTAGTCGGCGCGCACGGCAGGTGGTGGCGTGTAGCCGGAGATCGTGTCCAGCGCAGACTCGACGATGGCCTCGCCCCCGATGTCCCGGTAGGGCTTCAGATCGGTGGCGAACACCCAGTCCTGCAGGACCCCGGTGACGGTGATGGGCACCGCCGCGCCCCCGGATCCCACCACCACCGAGGCGAACCGGCCCGGTGCGGCGGCAGCGGCGAACAGCGCCGCGGAGGTTCCGATATCGGGTCCGACGAGGTGGGGGTGTTCCAGCCCGAACTCGTCGGCGACCCGGACGATGAAGTCGCCGAGGGCCTTCGGGTTCAGCAGCTCTTCCCGGCCCTGTGATCCGCCGAATCCGGGCGGGTCGACGGCCACCAGGTGCGCATGCGCAGCCAGCTCCGGCCATACCTGATCGAAGGCGTAGACCGTCTCGGGCCACGGGCTGAGCAGTATCGCGTCGGCGGGCGCCGGGCCGCTTTCGGCGTATCGGATGCGGACACCGTCGATCGTGGTGAACCGCGGGACGATGGCGGTCTCGAATGTGGTCATGGCATGACTCTCCCGTGACCTGCCCGGGCAGGCATCGACGCCAGCCACCAATCCCGGGTGGGGGTTAGCAGGTAGTACCGGCATGCGCAAGGTCCCAGCGGACCGCACTTCCGGGCCCCACGGAGGATCCGGGCCGGCACCGAACCCCGAAGACTCGACGTGTGCCCATCCTGTCCCGCCGGCAGCTCCTCGTCGGCCTCACCGCAACCCCACTGGCCCTGACCCTGGCCTGTTCGGGTCCCCAGCCCGGCCGGCGCACGCCACCGCTGACCCGTCCGTTGCCGATCCCACCGCTGGCCGAAGCGACCGTCGGCGCGGACGGTACCCGCGTCTTCACCCTGCGGGCGACGGCCGGCGAGACCGAGATGCTGCCCGGAGTACGCACCGCCACCTGGGGATTCAACGGCTCGATCCTGGGGCCGACGCTGCGCGCGCGGCGCGGCGAGTCGGTGGCCGTCCATGTCGAGAACGCGTTGCCCGAACCGACCACCGTGCACTGGCACGGTATGCACGTGCCCGCCCAGTGCGACGGCGGGCCGCACCAGACGGTGCCGGCCGGTGGGCAGTGGCAGCCACGCTGGGAGGTACGGCAACCCGCGGCGACGCTCTGGTATCACCCGCATCCGCACGGCGCGACCGAGAAGCACATCTACCGGGGGCTGGCCGGGATGTTTCTCGTCGACGACGACACCGACGGTCTTCCGGGCGATTACGGCGTCGACGACATCCCGCTGATCATCCAGGACCGCCGTTTCACACCTTCGGGTGCGCTCGACGAATCCGACCCGACGGACGTCGGCCTGCTCGGCGACACCATCGTGACCAATGGGATTGCCGGGGCGCATCTGACGGTGCGCACCGAGCGGGTCCGGCTGCGCGTGCTCAACGGTTCCGGCGGGCGGCTGTACAACCTGGGTTTCTCCGATGACAGGGTCTTTCATGTCATCGCCGGTGACGGCGGGCTGCTCGCCGCGCCCGTCCCGGCGACCCGGGTACAGCTGAGCCCCGGCGAGCGCGCCGAGATCGTGGTCGAGTCCAGACCAGGGCAAGACTATGCACTGCAGTCTTTTCCGATCGAACACCGCGCCGGCCTGGAGAAGGAGGAAGCGGCTCGCTTCGGCATCGGCGACTCGTTCACCGTCATGCGGCTGCAACCGGAGCGCAACCTGCGCCCCAGCGCCGCGCTCCCCGCAGCGCTGGCCACGTCGGCGACGCTGCCGGATGAGGCGACGGCCGTGCACCGCGAGTTCGATCTGCAGTGGTTCATGATCAACGGGAACCGGATGGACATGAACCGCATCGACTTTCATGCGACGGTGGACGCCGACGAGATCTGGACCGTGCGCAACGTGGACAACTGGCCGCACAACTTCCACGTGCACGACACCCAGTTCCGGATCATCGACATCGACGGTGCGCCGCCACCGCCGCAGCTGGCAGGTCTCAAGGACACGGTGTACACCCCACCTGGACAACGGATCCGGCTCGCGGTCAGATTCTCCGACTACACCGATCCGACCTTCCCGTACATGTATCACTGCCATCTGGCCCTGCACGAGGACCGGGGCATGATGGGCCAGTTCCTGGTGCTCAACCCCGGACAGCAGCCGCAGCCGATGGCCATGGACATGCCTCACGCCATGCGTTGATACCCGTACACCGCGAGTTGCACCCGGTTCTGGGCTCCGAGCTTGTCCATCAGGTTGGCCACATGCGTCTTGACCGTGGTGACGCCGAGGTGCAGCCGGTCGGCGATCTCCTGATTGGACAGGCCCTCGACGATCAGCGGCAGCACATCCTCTTCACGCGTCGTCAGCGGTACCGCCTCGGGACCGTCGGGGACACGCGCGCCGACCGCCCGGGATACCAACCGCTGCAACAGGTGTGGCGAAAGCACGAAGTCGCCGTCGGCCACCCGATGCACCGCGGCGATCAGCGCCGCGGTGCTCGCTGCGGCCTGCGGTGAACGTGCCGCCGCACAGTTGCATCCGCTCCGACATGCCGATGACCCCAAGACCACCCTGATGTTCGTCGACCCCGGCGCTGTCGACGCGGATCTCCACACCGCCACCGTGTCGCGCGATGGACAGTTCGACGGGCCCGCCCGGATCGGCATGCTTCATCACGTTGGTGAGCGCCTCCTGGGTCACCCGCAGCACGGTCAGCCGCGCCATCGCGTCCAGTCCGGTGATCGCCCGGTCGATCTCCGCGTGCACCGTGAAACCCGCTGCGCGGGTGCGTTGCACGGCGGCCTCGATCTCGCTCCACAGCGCCTCGGGCTCCACCATGGCCACCTCGTGCAGGGCCGGGTCACGCAGCGCGGCCTGCCAGCGCCGGATATCGGCCAGCGCATCGGCCGCGGTGCGGTGCACATCGTCGAGCACCTCGGCGACCCGCGGGTCCGCCGTTCCGATCACGTGTTCGGCGACGCCGGCGCGCAGCGCGATGGACGCCATGTGGTGGGCGACCAGGTCATGCAACTCGCGGGCCATGGCACCCCGTTCCTGAGCGCGGACCTCCGATTCCGCGAGGGCCCGGACCTGCCGTTGGCCGCGCAGGTACAGGCCGAGCAACAGCGGCAGCCCGAACGCCGCAGCCACCGTGGTGACATCGGCGGCGCTCCACCTCGGGGCGTGATCGTCGAGTTGTACTCCCAGCACCAGGGCGAGCAGCCAACCGGCGGCCGCGGCGGCGATGACCCGGTCCCGGTCGGTGCGTGCTGTGAGCTCGGCCAAAGACACCGCTGCGAGATAGGGCACCAGTCCGGACAGCCCCCACGCCTGCGCCGCGAACATCGGGATCGCCAGCGCGGACAGCGTCAGCGACACCGGAAACGGCCACCGGCCCCCGAAGAGGAAGACCACGGCCGCTGCGCAGCCCAGTACCCAGTAGCCGGCCGACACCCGGAACTCGCCAGGAAAGGTGCTCACTGCCAGGAGCACCGGCGTCAACAGCAGCGGCGCGCCCCGGAGCAGGAGGGAGTGCACATCCTCAGGCTATCGCGCCGGCGTCCTTCAACTCCTCGATGCGATCCCAGTCCAGGCCGATTTCCATCAGCACGAGCTCGGTGTGTTCGGAGGCCTGCGGCGCCCGGGTGGTCTGGAGCGGTTCGTGGTTGAACTGCACCGGCCCGCGCACCACCTTGAACGGTTGACCGTCTGAGCCTTCGACCTCGACGACCATGTCGTTGGCCAGCGCCTGTTCATCGCTGCCCAGGTCCACCAGGCTCTGGAACGGCGCCCATTGGCCTTTCATGGTCTTGAGGTGCTTGCGCCAGTACTCGAACGGTCTGCTTCGGATCGATTCGGTGATCAGTTCGACGGCGGCCGCGGCATTTTCGATCAGCGGCAGTACATCGGAGAACCGAGGATCGTCGGCCAGTTCGGGCAGCCCGAGATGCTCGAAGGCGTCCCGGATGTAGCCGGTCGGGCTGACGATACACAGGTTGATGGTGCCGCCGTCCGACGTCAGATAGTTGCCCAGGAACGGGTTCACCGTCGGGCCAACCGAATTCGGCATCACCGAGCGCATCGTCTCGCCGGTCTCCATCCCCTGGGTGACACTGGCTCCTGCCGCCCACCACGCCGTGCTCAGCAGGGACACATCGATCTCGGAGGTCTCGCCGGTACGCTCGCGGTGGAACAGCGCCGCGGAGATGCCGCCGGCGATGTTCATCCCGCCGATCGAGTCACCGAAAGCCGGGATGCCCTGTGACAGTGCGCCGCCCAGATCCTCCGGGGTCAGCGCGTGCCCGACACCGCTGCGGGTCCAGAACGCCGTGCCGTCGAAACCGCCGGTGTCGCGTTCGTCGCCCTTGTCGCCGTAGGCACTGCCGCGGGCATAGATGATGTTGGGGTTGACCGCGCGGATGTGCTCGACATCGAACTTGTTCTTCTGTCGCTGGGCGGGCATGTAGTTGGTCAGGAAGACGTCGGCGGTCTTGGCGATCTCGTAGAGCACCTCCTGGCCGCCCGGGGTGGAGACGTCGATGCCGACGCTGCGCTTGCCACGGTTGGGGTGCTCGATGAGCGGATGCCGGTTGGGGTCGAGCGCGAACCCGCCCATGTTGATGAACCCTCGCTGGGTGTCACCGCGCACCGGGTGCTCGACCTTGATCACGTCGGCGCCCCAATCGGCCAGGATCGCGCCGGCGGCGGGGACGAAGGTGAACTGCGCGACCTCCAGGACGCGGACGCCCTCCATGACCTTGCCCATATGTCGTCCTCTCCACTGGTCTACCGGCGACCGTACCGTATTGACGACGGTACCGATCGGCGCGTTTCGGGAAGACTCGAGCCGTTGACAGGCGATGCACCTACCGAAGGGAGAACATGAATATGACCATCGGCATCATCATCGGATCGATACGGGAGGGCCGCGCCGGCGCCTCCGTCGCGCAGTGGGTCGCCGAGCAGGCGGCACGCCGGGACGCCAGCGAGTTCGAGGTCATCGACCTCAAGGAATTCGACGTCCCGCTGCTGACCGCCCCGGTGCCGCCCGCAGCAGCGAACCGCGAGTACGACTCGGAGCACGTCCGGCGGTGGAGCCGGGCGATCGATGCCTGCGACGGATTCGTGTTCGTCACGCCCGAGTACAACCACGGGGTCCCCGGCGCGCTGAAGAATGCGGTCGACAGCCTGGGGCCCGAATGGTCCGGCAAGGCGGTCGGCTTCGTGTCCTACGGAGCGGACGGCGGCGTGCGTGCCGTGGAGCAGTGGCGGCAGATCGTGGCGAACTTTCAGATGTTCGATGTCCGGGCCCAGGTCGCGCTGTCCCTGTTCCAGGAGTTCGGCGCCGACGGTTTCACTCCGCTGGAGCGCCGCGCGGGTGAACTCGACGCACTGCTGGATCAGTTGATCAGTCTGACCGCACGCCTCGGTATATCCCCCGCTTGACGATCCAGGGCTGGAGCACGTTACGCACCGACCAGGCCGGGAAGCGCATCGCCTGACCGGACGGGGCGAACACCTCCAGTCCGTCGGCCTGGGCGCCGAGCACCGACCCCCAGCGGGCCTTCGGTGGCTTGTAGGCACCCATCGGCTTTCCCGCGGCGTACGCGGCAATGTTGCGGGCGAGCAGACCGTCGGCGCGGCTGCGTGCCGAGGCGCGCAGCGGATCGGTGGCCGCGACATCACCGATCGCGAACACCTCCGGGTGGCCGGGGGCCTGCAGTTGTGGTGTGACACGGACGAATCCGCCGTCGTCGAGCAGTTCTGCGGGCAGCCAGCCGGTGTTCGGGCTGACCCGGCCGATCGCCCACAGCACCGCATCGGCGCTGACCGCCGGCTGCCCGGTGCTCCAGTGCACCGGCGCGCTGGTGATGTCCCCGTGGTCCTCGGGGATGACCGCCCGGTGTCCGGGATGCAATCCGACCCCCGCCGCCGTCAGCCGGGTCTCGATCCTGCGCCACACCCGCCGATGATGCTGCGGCAGTGCGTGTTCGCTGGGGTAGTACAGACCGATCCGGGCGCCGGGCAGCGCGGCCGCGAGGTTGGCGGCCGCGCTCACCGCGGCGGCGCCTCCCCCGATCACCGCGATGGATTTCGCCGCGGCCAGCCGCCGGTGCACCGCCTGCAGGTCCGCATCGATCTCGTCGGCGGACTGCAGGTGCGGCCTGCGCCAGAACCCGTTCGTGACACCGGTGGAGATGACCAGGATGTCGTAGGGAACGTGCTCGACGGCGCCGGAGCGGTCGACGCCGACGGTACTGGCGGCCAGATCGAGCCCGGTCAGGGTGCCGTGCAGAGTGCGCACCCGGTCCAGCCCGCGAAACCGTTCGAACCCGGTCCAGTAGTCGCGTGCCCATTCGTGCGGACGGGCGATGCGTACCCCGAGTTCCTGCCCGCTGAGCAGTCCGGGTTTGGCGGAGATGCCGGTGACCTCGAAGCGCTTCGCCAGCTTGAGTGCGGTCAGGACTCCGGTGTCGCCGAGCCCGGCGATGACAACACGCTGCACCACGACACGGTAACCGGCGGCAAGTCTTTCGGTGGCGTTTTTGATAGCTGGGCTAATTTCAGGCCCCGCATCCTTCGCCGCCGCTAGTTGATCGCCGCGATGGCCTTGTAGATGCGTTGCTCGCTGACGGGGCGCGGGGTGCCCAGTTGCTGGGCCCACAGGCTGACCCGCAATTCCTCGATCTGCCAACCGATATCGGTGACATCGGCCCCGGAGGCGCGGGCCGGGGACAGCGTGCGCAGCAGGTCGTCATAGGCGTCTTCCACGCCGTGCACCCGGTCCATCCGCTCCCGGTCGGCGCCGAGCGCGTGCGGCAGCCGCTCCAGCCGCCTGCCGATCGCCATCAGATAGCGGGTCAGATCGGCCAACCGGGCGGCCCCGGCGACGGTGACAAAACCCTCGGGCAGCAACCGATCCAGCTGCGCCCGAATATCGGCGACGGCGTCGGCCTGCGCAGCCGGCGGCCGGTCCGGTATGGCGACCTGCGCCTCGTGGGCGGCGGCCAGCACCTTGCCGACCCGCCCGGCGATATCGGCGGTCGTGGCAACCAGACCCTTGCCTATCCGCGCGGCCACGGCATCGAAATCGGCTTTGGTCCATACCAATTCCCGGGCCAGCGCATCGACGGCCGCATCGGCGCAGTCCTCCAGCAGCGCGGTCAGCGATCCGTCCGGGTTCGCGTTCAAGGTGAGTCTGGCCCGGGTGTCGAGCCCGCGTTCCACCGCCTTGACCGGCGACGGCGCCGTCAGCCGCAGCAGTCGGCGCAGACCGGGCCGCATCGACGCAGTCTGTTCGGCCTTGGTGGCGAAGACCCGCACATCCACCGCGGCGCCGGTGTCGACGAAGGCCGGGAATCCGCGGACGGTGTGTCCGCCGCTGAGTTGTTCGACGGTGCGCGGCAATTCGGCCAGATCGGCCGGCCACGACGTCAGACCGGTTCGCTGCCATTCGCCGGCAACGGCCTGGGCGACCGCCCGCTGCACCGGGGCGGCCAGCCGATCCTGTAGGCCGGCAAGGTCCTTGCCCCGGGCCACCTCGGTGCCGTCGGCGGTCTCCACCGCGAAGGTGACCCGCAGGTGGTCGGGGATCTTGCTCAGGTCGAAGGCCTCGACCGGCACCACCACACCGCTGCGCCTGCGCAGCTCGCGCTGCATCTCGGTCAGCAGGGACCCGGTCCCCGGGTTCAGGTCATCCAGGATGGCCCGCGCGGTGTCCGGGGCGGGCACGAAGTTGCGGCGCAGATCCTTCGGCAGCGACTTGATCAACGCCGTCACCAGTTCTTCCCGCAGGGCGGGCACCTGCCAGGCGAATCCGTCACCTCCGATGCGGGTCAGTACCTCGACGGGAATGTGCACCGTCACACCGTCGTCGGCGGCGCCCGGCTCGAACCGGTAGGTCAGCGGCAGGGCCAGATCCTCGGTGCGCCAGGTGTCGGGATGTTCGTCGGCATCATCGGAGCGCAGTAGGTCGGCGCGGGTGAAGGTCAGCAGGTCGGGCGTCTGGTGTCGCTGCTTCTTCCACCATGCGTCGAAGTGCCTGGCCGACACCGCTTCCGGCGGAATGCGCGCATCGTAGAGGGCGAACAGCTCCTGGTCATCGATCACCAGGTCACGGCGGCGGGCTCGTTCCTCCATCTCCTCCAGTTCGGCGCGCAACGCGGTGTTGTCCCGGAAGAAGTGGTGCCGGGTCTGCCAGTCACCTTCGACCAGAGCGTGCTGGATGAACAGGTCGCGGGACACCGCCGGGTCGACCTGGGCGTAGCCGACGGTTCGGCGTGGCACCAGTGGCAGCCCGTAGAGCGTCACCCGCTCGAAGGCCATCACCGCGCCGCGCTGCGCATTCCAGTGCGGCTCGCTGTAACTGCGCTGCACCAGATGCCCGGCCACCCGTTCGATGGATTCGGGGTCGATGCGTGCGGCGGTGCGGCCGAACAGCCGACTGGTCTCCACCAGATCGGCCACCACGATCCAGCGCGGCGGCTTCTTGGAGAGCACCGATCCCGGGGCCAGCACGAACTTGGTGTTGCGTGCGCCGATGTAGTCGCGGCTCTCGCCCTCCCGAAGGCCGATGTGCGACAACAGTCCTGCTGCCAGTGCGGCGTGGATCCGGGCCGGGTCGGCGTCCTCCCCGGAGTCGCGGATGCCCAGGTCGCCGGCGATGCTGCGCAACTGGCCGGCGAGGTCCTGCCATTCCCGGATGCGCAGGTAGTGCAGGAACTCGTCGCGACACATCCGCCGGAAGGCGCTGCCGGAGCGCTCCTTGCGTTGCTCGCGCAGGTAGTTCCAGAGGTTCAGATAGGACACGAAATCCGAGTTGTCGTCGGCGAACCGCGCGTGCTTCTGGCGCGCGGCGTCCTCCCGATCGGCGGGGCGTTCCCGCGGGTCGGGAATGGACAGCGCGGCGGCCAGCACCAGCACCTCCCGCACGCAGTTCTCGGTGTCGGCGGCCAGGATCATCCGGCCGACCCGGGGATCCAGCGGCAGTCGGGCAAGGCGTTGCCCCACTTCGGTGAGCGCGCCGCCTGCGTCGAATGCGCCGAGTTCCTGTAGCAGCTGCACGCCGTCGCGGATGCTGCGCGCGTCGGGCGGGTCCAGGAACGGAAAGTCCTCGATGTCACCGAGTTTGAGTGCGGCCATCTGCAGGATCACCGCGGCCAGGTTGGTGCGCAGGATCTCCGGATCGGTGTAGCGGGGCCGGGATTCGAAATCGTCCTCCGAGTACAGCCGGATACAGATGCCCGGGGCGGTGCGCCCCGACCTGCCCGCGCGCTGCGCGGCCGAGGCCTGCGAGATCGGTTCGATGGGCAGCCGTTGCACCTTGGTGCGCCTGCTGTAACGGGAGATCCGCGCGGTACCGGGGTCGACGACGTACCGAATGCCCGGCACCGTCAGCGAGGTCTCGGCGACGTTGGTGGCCAGCACGATTCGCCTGCGGGCGGTGCTGGTCGTGAACACCTTCTGCTGTTCGGCGGTCGAGAGCCGGGCATACAGCGGCAGTACCTCGGTGCCCTGATCCACCAGGCCGCGCAGGGCGTCCGCGGTGTCGCGGATCTCGCGTTCCCCGGACAGGAACACCAGCACGTCGCCGGCCGGTTCGGCCTCCAACTCCCCGATGGCGTCGACGATCGCCTCGGTCGGATCGCGCATCTCGGTGCGGACGATCTCGTGATCGGGGTCGTCGGGGTCAGCCGAGTCGTCCCCGTCGTTGCCGCCGCCTACCGGCACTTCCAGCGGCCGGTACCGGATCTCCACCGGGTAGGTGCGCCCCGACACCTCGACGATGGGCGCGCCGTTGAAGTGCTCGGCGAAGCGCTCGGGCTCGATGGTCGCCGAGGTGACGATCACCTTGAGGTCGGGTCGGCGCGGTAACAACTCGCGCAGGTATCCGAGCAGGAAGTCGATGTTGAGGCTGCGTTCGTGTGCCTCGTCGAGGATCAGGGTGTCGTAGCGCAGCAGTCGGCGGTCACGCTGGATCTCGGCGAGCAGAATGCCGTCGGTCATCAGTTTGATCAGGGTCGAGTCGCTGGCTTGATCGGTGAACCGGACGGTGTAGCCGACCGTCGACCCCAGCGGGGTGCCGAGCTCATCGGCGATGCGCTGGGCCACCGTACGGGCAGCCAGCCGGCGCGGCTGGGTGTGCCCGATGGTGCCGCGGATACCGCGCCCGAGCTCCAGGCAGATCTTGGGCAGCTGAGTGGTCTTACCCGAACCGGTGGCCCCGGCGACGATCACCACCTGGTTCGCACTGATGGCTGCGGCCAGCTCGGCACGGCTGTCGGTCACCGGCAGGTCGGGGTAGGTGATCTCCGGGACGGCGGCTTGCCGGGTCAGCACCAGTGCTTCGGCGGCGCCGAACTGTTTGATCAGGGATTCCGGCGGGTCGCCGTGCAGCCCCTTGAGGCGTCGCCCCAACCGGGACGCGTCCCGGAAGGTCAGATCGTCCAGCTTGGCGCGCAACGCACGGATGGACTCGGACTGGGCGGACACCCGGGCAAGGATAGGCGGTTGACCGTCACCCCCGCCCGGGTGCAGGCTCGAGGCCTCGACGTCTGGATTTCTCCCGGGAGGCCTCCATGTTCGATTACTTCGGCGCCATGCTGCGTGACTGCCTGGACGTCGGTCCGCAGATCGGCCGGCCCGACTTCCCCGCACTCATCACCGACGACGTCCGGTTGCACGTCCTGGCCGGGCAGGTGGCCGCTGCCGAATGGGGACAGGCCGAGGCCCACGCGCCCTTCACGATCACCGCCACCCACATCCTGGCCACCGAACACGGCCTGGTGTACGCGGCGGTGCTGTCGACGCCACACCGGCGCCCCTGGCATTACCTGGCCGCACCGCACAGCCTGTTCGACCAGATCGCCGATCGGGTGCACGATGTGCCGCCACCGGGCGGGTCGGTGGCCGCGGTCGACTGCCGCCTCGACCACGACCTCACCTCGATGTGGCAGTTCGAGCGCGCTGCGCAGGATGCTCGACGACTATCCGGCGTTCGAGTTGGAGCTCTCCGGCGCCCAGTAGTCGAGCATCGCGGCGAAGGTGTCGAAGGCCGGCTTGGAGGGTCCGTAGGCCGCCTCGAAGTGCACGCTCAGCGGGAAGCCGAGCCCGCCGACGCCGTCGATCACCCGCTTGTACAGATCCAGCATCTCGCGGCGCTTGGCGTCGGGATCCAGCGGAGCCAGTCTGCTGACGAACTCCTGTTCGGCGGCCACGGCCGCGTTGCCGGGGTCCTGGATGAGCCAGTTGATCAGCTTGACCTTGGATTCCAGCTTCGGGACGAACCCGAACGACAACAGGATCTCCGGACGGTGTTCGGTGGTCCTGGCGAATTCGGTCAGAAAGCCGACGATGGCGTCCGAGTACAGCAGCTGGGTCATCCCATAGGTGGCGCCCTGGTTGCATTTGAAGTTGAACCGGCCCTGCTCACCGTCGCGGGTCGGGATCAGGATGACCCCGCGGTTGGGCACCAGGCTGTCGAACGTGGACAGTGCGTCGGTGGGGGCGACACCGCCGCCCTCGCCGTCGCTGAGCGTGCGGGGCACCCCGACGAAGGCGATGCCGTCGAAGTTCGCCCCGTTCAGTTCGGTGAGCCTGCCGCGCAGCGCCGGTTCGTCCAGGAACGACGTCACCTGGGTGCACAGTCCGCGGGAGCCGGGCAGCTCGGGCTGGATCAACGACCAGTACTCCAGCACGTCCATCTTGGGCTTCATCTCGATGGGACGGTCGTCGTCCTCGTCGATCATCCCGGGGATCATGACGTGCCCGACCTCGACGCCTGTTTCCTGCGACAACGCCCGGACCTTGATCGCCTCTTCGACGGCGTACTGCGCACCCCGTTCCACGTTCGGTGGGACGAGTTCGAGCGCGACGGTGTTGAGCGGCACGACCGCCACCCTAAGGTGCGGAGCATCGCCGTGGTAAACCCTGGGCATGGCTGAACGCGTCACCTTCCCCAGCGCGACCGGGCCCGCCCTGGCCGGTCTCATCGACCTGCCCGAGGGTCCGGTGCGCGGTTGGGGCGTCTTCTCGCACGGATTCACGCTCGGCAAGGACTCACCGGCCGCGGCGCGGATCTGCAAGCAGCTGGCCGCCGACGGGATCGGCATGCTGCGCTTCGATGCGCTCGGCCTCGGCGGCTCCGAGGGGGACTGGGGTGACGGATCGTTCACCTGCAAGGTCGACGACGTCATCGCGGCATGCCATTTCATGACCGCGCGCGGTACCCCCGCCGATCTGCTGGTGGGCCATTCGTGGGGCGGCGCGGCGGTGCTGGCCTGCGCGCGTGATTGCGCCGGGGTGCGCGCGGTGGTCACCGTGGGCGCGCCGTTCGACCCGACCCATGTCGAGCACCAGTACGACGCGTGTCTGGATCAGGTGTTCGCCGAGGGCAGCGGGCAGTGGATGGTGGGCGGCAAGACGCTGACCCTCAAGCGCGCGTTCGTCGAGGACGTGCGGCGCGCGAAGCTGGACGACAAGATCAAGGCTCTCCGGCTGCCGCTGCTGATCCTGCATTCGCCGACGGACAACACCGTCGGCACCGAGAACGCCAGCGATATCTTCCGGACCGCCCGGCACCCTCGCAGCTTCGTCTCGCTGGAGGGTTCCGAGCATCTGCTCACCGGCCCGGGTCAGGCCAAGCGCGCCGGCCGCATCATCGGGGCGTGGGCGGACGCCTACCTGCGGTGATCATGTCGGCCCGCGGCACCACCTTGACCCGTTCGCGGCCCTGTTCCCCACCGAGTGCGACCTCGTGGGCGTCCAGACGTTCCCATTCGGCCCAGGTGGTGTAGTCCACGTTGTTGGCGGACAGGTGGCCCAGGATGGCGTCCGGGTCACCGACCTCGGGCGGGCGGATGCCCGGCAGGTCGGCTAGCAGGCTGGCGATCGTCTCGGCCGCATCGGATTTGGTGTGGCCGATCAATCCGATCGGGCCGCGCTTGATCCAGCCCGTGACGTAGGTGGCGTCGACCACCATCCAGTCCGCGTCGAGCACCCGGCCCGCGTCGTTGGGGACCACGCCGGCATGGTGATCGAAAGGCAGATCGGCCAGGTGTGAGGACAGGTAACCGACCGCGCGGTAGACGGCCTGGACCGGCCAGTCGGTGAACTCTCCTGTGCCCCTCACGGTTCCGTCGCCGATCAGCTCGGTGCGCTCGGTGCGCAGTCCCTCCACCGCATCGGTGCCCAGCACCGCGACCGGCGACTGGCATAGGTGGATGTGGATGCGGTGCGGCGCGCCGGTGGGCTCCCGGTCCATGTACTTCATCATGGTGTCGACGACGAGCTTGATGGACTTGGTCGAGTTGATGGCCTTCTGACTGGCCTCATCGATCTCGAAACCCTCCGGATGCACGATGACGTCGACACTCGGTGAATGCGACAGCTCACGAAACTCCATGGGCGAGAACTTGATCTGGGCCGGACCGCGCCGGGCGAAGACATGGATGTCGGTCGCCTTGTTCAGCGCCAATCCCTGATAGACGTTGCCGGCGATCTCGGTGCCGAGCTGTTCCTCGGCGGGCTTGGCCAGCACCCGGGCGATGTCGAGGGCCACATTGCCCGCCCCGAGCACGGCGACCTCGCGGGCCTCCAATGGCCAGGTGCGCGGCACGTCGGGGTGCCCGTCGTACCAGGAGACGAAGTCCGCAGCGCCGTAACTGCCGGGCAGGTCGATACCCGGGATGTCCAGCGGGCGGTCCCGGCGCGCGCCGGTGGAGAAGATGACGGCGTCGTAGTGACGCCGCAGGTCCGTCAGCGTGATGTCGGTGCCGTAGTGGACGTTGCCGATGAAGCGAATCTCGTCCCGCGAGAGCACCCGGCGCAGGGCCTTGATGATCTCCTTGATCCGCGGGTGATCGGGGGCGACGCCATAGCGGACCAGGCCGTACGGCGCCGGCAGACGATCGAACAGGTCGACCCGCGCATTCGCATATTCACTGGTCAGAGTGTCGGACGCATAGATGCCGGCTGGGCCGGCCCCGATGACCGCCACACGGATCTCTCGCATGAGCACCTCGCTTAGATATGGGTAAGGCAACCCTAACTTGGTACGCGGGTACCGCAAGGCCTACCCCGGCCGGGTGCGGTAGTTTCGTCCCATGAGCGCCATGCCCGCAGCCTTCATAGGCCACGGCAGCCCCATGAATGCGCTGGACACCAATCGCTACACCGACGCCTGGCAGGCGTTCGGGCAGTCGGTGCCGCGGCCGCGCGCCATCCTGGTGGTCAGCGCGCACTGGTACATCAACGCCACCGCCGTGACCGCGATGGCACGGCCCCGGACCATCCATGATTTCTACGGTTTTCCGCCAGAGCTCTATGCGGTCGGGTACCCGGCGCCGGGGCTGCCCGCCCTGGTCGACGAGGTCGCTGAGATCGTGAAGCCGACCTGGGTGGGCGCCGACCAGGACAGCTGGGGCATTGACCACGGCACCTGGTCGGTGCTGCTGCACGCCTTCCCGGACGCCGACATCCCCGTGGTGCAGCTGTCCATCAACGCCGAGCAACCGCTGGAATACCATCTCGACCTCGGTGCGCGGTTGGCCCCGTTGCGCCGACGCGGCGTCCTGGTGCTCGGCAGCGGGAACATCGTGCACAACTTACGAGTGATGTCTCCGACTCTGCCCGACAGCGGATTCGACTGGGCCGCAAGGTTTGACGACGCTGCCCGTGAGCTGCTGACCTCAGCGCCCGCCGAGGTGCTGAGACTGCGCGAGCACCCTGATTTCGATCGAGCGGTGCCCACGGCCGACCATTTCATCCCGATGCTGTACTTCGCCGGACTGGCCGGAGCCACACCCGCCACCGTGCTTGTCCAGGGTTACACCTATGGCTCGTTGTCGATGACGTCCTACACGCTCTGATCACGGGCGGCACGGACCGCGGGCGCGGTCGACGCCGGTAGCAACCCCCGCGGATCGCTGGGTCGAAGCACGTCCACCACGACGCCGTCCGCGAAGCGGTACGGCTGCCCGGCGATCAGACCGACGAGTTGCCTTCGCAGCCGCGACATCTCGGCACGCACGGTGACCACCCGGGAACGGTCGCCATACAGATCCGCGGCCAGCTCCGGTGCGCTGCGCCCCTCCGGACGGGTGGCGAGCACCAGCAGTATCTCGGCGTGCCGCGGCGAGATGTCGCGACACCAGGTGCCCGACTGCCCCACCATCGACAGTGTCGGCGCACTGTGGTTCCGCAGGTCCAGCGTGGCGCGCCCCGCCGGACCGTCGGCGGCCATCTCCTCGACCGGCCGCACCAGCCACCCGCCCGACAGCGGCTCCAGCTCACAGGCACCGAGTGCGGGTATCCACGCGCGGCCGGCCCCGGCGTTGTGCGGCAACAGGATCCGATTGTGCGGCGGAAGTGAATCCACCGCCGCGACCCAGCCTTCCGGGTCGACCGCGAGCGCCGGCGAGCCCATCCGGGCCAGCATCGGGGCAGCGACCGCCCGCAACCGGTTCAGCGTGCGTTCATGGGCTTCACGCAGCCGCGATTCGGCCAGCCGCGCCACCAGGTCCACCAGCGCCACGGTGGTGGGATGCACCGTCGAGGCAGGTCCGGACACGTCGACGGCACCGATCACATGCCCGGTGCGCGGGTCGCGGATCGGCGCGCCCGCACACGTCCAGGCGTGATGGCTGCGCAGGAAGTGCTCGGCGGAGAAGATCTGCACCGCCCGCCGGGACACCAGCGCGGTACCGATCGCGTTGGTCCCCACCGCAGGTTCGCCCCAGTGGGCGCCCTCGACGAAGCCCAGCCGGTCAGCCTGTGACAACACCCGGGGTGTGCCGGAGCGCCACAGCACCCGGCCGCGCGCATCCGCCACCACCAGGATGTTGTTGCCGTCGGCGATCACCGATTCCAGGCCCCGCGAGATGTCCTCGAGCACCGCCGTCAGACCCGAGGACTGCCGCAGCAGATCCAGCCCACTGCGATCCACATCCGGCGGGTCGTGATGCTCGGGGTCAATTCCACTGCCCAGCAGCCTGTTCCAGGAGTCCGCGATGACGGTGCGCGGTTTCGCCGGAGCCCGGGACCCGGCCATCGTCGCGTCATACACCTCGGACAGCAGCATGGCGTACCGACGCGGGTCGTCACCGACGGCGACCGCGGGCTCGGGGATCGAGGAGCCTGCCATTGCCCCGATTGTGCTCCCCGTCACACGGGCTGTCACGTGCGGGTCACCGGTAGACCATGCCCCCGTCGATCAGGCCGGCCTGCCCCGTCATGTAGTCCGCGCCGGGTCCGGCCAGGTAGGCGACGTATCCGGCGACATCCTCCGGCGTCTCCGGCCTGCCGAGTGCAATGGTGGCGGAGAACTTCGCGAAGGTCTCACCCTCCGCGGCGCCGGTCAGTTCGGCGAACCGCTTGTCGATCTCGACCCACATGTCGGTGCCGACGACCCCCGGGCAGTACGCGTTGACGGTGATGCCGGCCCCGGCGTGCTCCTTGGCCGCGGCCTGGGTGAGCGCCCGGACCGCGAATTTGGTGGCGCTGTACGGGCCCAGCATCGCGAACCCCTCGTGACCCGCGATGGACGAGGCATTGATCACCTTGCCCCTGGTGCCGAGCTCGGTGAATTTGGCGACCGCGGCCTGGATGCCCCACAACACACCGTCGACGTTGATCGCCCACAACCGTGACAGCTGTTCCGGGGTCACCTCCGCAATCGGTCCCACCAAGGCGATCCCGGCGTTGTTCACCATGATGTCGAATCCGCCGAGGGCGCTCGCGGCGTGCTCCACCGCGTCGAAGACGGCCGCGCGGTCGGAGACGTCGGCGACGAATGTGGTGACTTTGGAGCCGATTTCGGTGATCTCGTCGGCGACGCCGGCCAGCGCGTCGGCACTGACATCGACCAGCGCCAGGTCGGCTCCCTGGCCGGCCAGCTCGTGGGCGATGCCGCGGCCGATACCTCGGCCCGCGCCGGTCACCAGTGCCACCTTGCCGACCAGCGGGGCGGGGATGGTGCGTGTCATGACCGACCCTTCGAGTCGGCGGGATCGACCAGAACCTTCATCTTGGTTCCGGCATGCAGGGCCTCGAAGCCCTCATCGACGACATCCTCGATACCGATGGCGGTCACCCACCCGGTGGTGTCGTAGGTCCCGCGCGACATCAGGTCGATGACGGCTTCGAAATCGGCTGCGGTGTAACACAGCGAGCCCTGGATCCGGGATTCGTTCATCACCAGGTTCAGCAGCGGGGTGGTCAGCGGCTTCTCGTAGATCGCCACGCTGACCATGGCCTTGCGCGCACCGACGCAGGCCAGCGCGGTCTCGACGGCGGGGGCCACCCCGGCGGCGTCGTATACCGCGCCGGCACCGCGGCCGCTCGTGTGGTCGGCGATGAAGGACGGTACGTCGACGGCGGTCGGATCCAGGGTGCGCGCGCCGAGCGCTTCGATGGCGGCGCGTCGCGTGGCGGATGGCTCGACGACGAAGGTGTCCTCGATACCCTTGCCGCGCAGTGCGAACCACAGTCCGATGCCGATGGGGCCCGCGCCGAACACCATCGCGGTGTCGCCGGGGTGCGCGTCGCCCAGGGTGGCCGCGTGATAGGCCACCGACATCGGCTCCACCAGCGCGCCGAGTTCCAGTGACACATTGTCGGGCAGCTTGTGCAGCATGTTCACCGGCACGACGGTGTACTCCGCCATCCCGCCGTCGGACATCAGTCCGTGGAAGCCGATCTGGGCGCAGATGTTGTAGTTGCCCGCCTGACACGGTCCGCACTTCCCGCACCGGTAGATCGGTTCGATCGCCACCCGGTCCCCCTCGGCCCAGCCGCGGACCCCGGCGCCGAGTGCGGTGATGGTGCCGGAGAATTCGTGGCCCATCACCACCGGCAGCTGCTGGCCGGTCAGCGGGTGCGGTTCGGTCGGCACGAAGATCGGCCCGGCATAGTATTCGTGCAGGTCCGTGCCGCAGATGCCGTTGAATCCGACCTTCACCTTGACGGTCCCGGGCCCCGGCTCCGGCTCGGGTACGTCGGTTACATCGACTTTGTTCGGCCCGTAGTACACAGCTGCTCTCATGCCTGCAGTTCTATGTGACCTGGCGCACACCGCGAAAGAGTTGCAGGGGGTTGCAGCCCTTGCGCTCGCATCGGGCCCAGGTGTGTGCTGGCTCACATGACACAGATCGCTGACCTTCCGGTTGCCCCCACCTCCCGCATCTCGGCGCAAGAACGCGTGGACGCCTGGCTGTCCGAGTTCGAGACGGTCCTGGCCACCCGCGACATCCAGCGGGCCACCGGGATGTTCGCCGTCGACAGCTTCTGGCGCGACCTGGTGTCGTTCACCTGGAATCTGAAGACGATGGAGGGCCGTGACGCGATCGGCGAGATGCTGGAGAACCGGCTCACCGGCACGGACCCGTCACGGTTCCGGACCCGTGAGCCCGCCACCGATGACGGTGACGGCGTGGTGTCGGCGTTCATCGAGTTCGAGACCGCGGTGGGCCGTGGCACCGGTCACCTGCGCCTGAAACGAGGCGACGACGGATCGGACACAGCGTGGACCTTGCTGACCGCGCTGCAGGAACTCAAGGACCATGAGGAGCGCAAGGGCGCCACCCGGGTGCTCGGTGCGGTACACGGGTCCGACCCGGACACCCGGTCCTGGGCGGAACGCAAGCTCGACGAGGATCGTGCGCTCGGCTACTCCGAGCAGCCCTACATCCTGGTGATCGGGGGCGGGCAGGGCGGAATCGCATTGGGCGCCAGGCTGCGTCAGCTCGGTGTGCCCGCCATCGTGGTCGACCGCCACGAACGTCCCGGCGATCAGTGGCGCAAGCGCTACAAGTCGCTGTGCCTGCACGACCCGGTCTGGTACGACCACCTGCCCTACCTGCCGTTCCCGCAGAACTGGCCGGTGTTCGCGCCGAAGGACAAGATCGGCGACTGGCTGGAGTTCTACACCCGCGTCATGGAGGTGCCGTACTGGTCGAAGACCACCTGCCTGTCCGCCTCCTTCGACGAGTCCGAACAGCGCTGGACGGTCGAGGTGGACCGCGACGGCGAGCGACTCACCCTGCACCCGACCCAGCTCGTGCTGGCCACCGGGATGTCCGGCAAGCCGAATGTGCCCACCTTCCCCGGCCAGGATGAATTCATCGGCGACCAACACCATTCGAGCCATCACCCGGGCCCGGACCGGTACGCGGGCAAACGCGCGGTGGTCATCGGCTCCAACAACTCCGCGCACGACATCTGCAAGGCACTGGTCGAGAACGGTGTCGACGTGACGATGGTGCAGCGCTCATCCACCCATATCGTGAAATCGGATTCGCTGATGGATCTCGGGCTCGGCGACCTGTACTCCGAGCGCGCGCTGGCGGCCGGAATGACCACCGAGAAGGCCGATCTGACGTTCGCCTCCCTGCCGTACCGGATCATGCACCAGTTCCAGATCCCGATCTATGACGCGATCCGGGAGCGGGACAAGGATTTCTACGCCCGGCTGGAAGCCGCGGGCTTCGACCTGGACTGGGGCGATGACGACTCCGGGCTGTTCATGAAGTACCTGCGTCGCGGATCCGGTTACTACATCGACGTCGGCGCCTGCGATCTCATTGCCGACGGCAGCATCAAGCTGGCGCACGGCGATGTGTCACACCTGACCGCGGACAGCGTGGTGCTGGCCGACGGTACCGAGTTGCCCGCCGATGTGGTGGTGTACGCCACCGGGTTCGGTTCGATGAACGGCTGGGCCGCCGATCTGATCGGCCAGGACGTCGCCGACAAGGTCGGCAAGGTGTGGGGCCTGGGCAGCGAGACGACCAAGGACCCCGGCCCCTGGGAGGGCGAGCAGCGCAACATGTGGAAGCCCACCCAGCAACCCAACCTGTGGTTCCACGGCGGGAATCTCCATCAGTCCCGGCACTATTCGTTGTACCTGGCCCTACAGCTGAAGGCCCGCTACGAAGGACTCCCGACGCCGGTGTACGGGCTGCAGGAAGTCCACCACCTCAGCTAGCAGCCGCCGTCGACGGTGCGGTCCGGTCGGCCGTCACCGTCGACGGCGATGTCGACGACACCGCTGGACAGCGCCACCCGCAGTGTCCGCGGTCCGGTCCAGCCGATACCGTTGAGCGACAGCACATCCGCATTGACGCAGCCGAGGTCACGCTCCTGCGACAGCAGACCCTGCCGGGTGTGCAGACGCAGCTCCCAGATCGGATCCGGGGCCATGACGGCGCTGCCGCTGTAGACCACGAGTTCCATACTGCCGTCGGCGGACTCCAGGCGCGATTCGGCTGTCAGGTCGGTCTGGAAGGCCGAGGCGAACCAGCCGATGAAACCGATGGCGGCAGCACCCAGTACGCAGACCGCGACGCCGATCCAGCGGGCGAGGGGGCGGCGCAGACCGAGGCCGCACGCGAGGGCGAGGGCCAGACCACCGGTGACCCCGAACAGCAACGGGTGGAACACATACGGGCGCAGCAGATGAAAGCGGTAGAGCAGGAATCCGCCGATGGCCGCCGCGCAGAGCAGCGCACCGACAATGGTCAGGACGCCGACCGTCGTGGTCCGATGCTTCTGCACCGGGTCAATCTATAGGGTCACCAGACCCAGACGGACATGTCGTCGGGTGGGTAGTTCATGCAGACGGCAGTGGAGTGGGCGACGACGCCTTTGTTGTTGAAGAAGATCTTGGCCCAGTTGGGCCAGTTCCAGGCCAGCTGTTCGTAGAAGGCGTTGGTGGCGGTGTCTTCGGAGTATTGGCGGCGGCCGGCGTAGTCCATGGAGAAGAACCAGTGGATGCGGTCCTGGACGGCGC
>NZ_LMJA01000017.1 GCF_001428895.1 Mycobacterium sp. Root265 | reverse complement strand
ATCTGCTACGAAATCGTCACCGGGACGAGCATCTATCGCACGCATGCACGCACCCGGCAACACGATGTCACCCGCACGAAGACGCACCCCGAACTGATCRACCTTGCGSGCCAACCACGCCACCGAGGTCACCGGATTGCCCAGCACAGCGTCACTGCGGCCCTCGGCCACCACCTCGCCGTTGCGTTTAAGCACGGCGCTGATGTTTTTGATGTCAATGTCCTTGGGCGACACCCGCTCCGGACCCAACACCCATCCCGCCGAGGACGCGTTATCGGCGATCGTGTCGCACAACTTGATCTTCCAGTCGGTGATCCGGGTGTCGATCAACTCGATCGACGGTGCGAACGCCGCCGTGGCCGCCAGCACGTCATCCTCGGTACACCCCGCCCCAGGCAGATCATCGGCCAAGATGAAACCCACCTCGACCTCCACCCGCGGATACAGAAACCGGCCCGCCGCAACCGGTTTGTCCTCAAAAACCTCCATATCGGCCAGCAGATGACCGTAATCAGGCTCATCGACGCCCATCATCTTCTGCATTGCCTCAGACGACAGCCCCACCTTGTGCCCGATCACCCGCGCACCCTCAGCCACCCGCTGCCGAATATTGATCAACTGAATCTCATAGGCATCGACCACNACAGCGTCACTGCGGCCCTCGGCCACCACCTCGCCGTTGCGTTTAAGCACGGCGCTGATGTTTTTGATGTCAATGTCCTTGGGCGACACCCGCTCCGGGCCCAACACCCAACCCGCCGACGAGGCGTTATCGGCGATCGTGTCGCACAACTTGATCTTCCAGTCCGTGATCCGGGTGTCGATCAGCTCAATCGACGGTGCGAACGCCGCCGTGGCCGCCAGCACGTCATCCTCGGTACACCCCGCCCCGGGCAGATCATCGGCCAGGATGAAACCCACCTCGACCTCCACCCGCGGATACAGAAACCGGCCCGCCGCAACCGGTTTGTCCTCGAAAACCTCCATATCGGCGAGCAGATGACCGTAATCAGGCTCATCGACGCCCATCATCTTCTGCATCGCCTCAGACGACAGCCCCACCTTGTGCCCGATCACCCGCGCACCCTCAGCCACCCGCTGCCGAATATTGATCAACTGAATCTCATAGGCATCGACCACNGCCTCAGACGACAGCCCCACCTTGTGCCCGATCACCCGCGCACCCTCAGCCACCCGCTGCCGAATATTGATCAACTGAATCTCATAGGCATCGACCACATCGATATCGCCATACCGATCCGTCAACGGAGTCGTCGGCACCCGRCTACGCTCGGCCTGAGCCAGGTCGGCAGCGAGCTCGTCACGGACCTGCACGGGTAACACGGCGCCACCTCTCCAAAACCGTTGCGCCAAACCAGTCGGGCCGGCGTTGGCACAATTGTGCCGCCGCCGACGGCAACATCCACTGCGGCGTCCACTCACCGGAAGTCTCGCAGTTCACATTGGCGGAAGCATCCCGCTCTCCGGCACCGGCGGTGGTGCTGTCGCCACGGTCGTGTGAAATGAAACTATGACTGTCGACTACCGAGAGACCCAGCGTGAAGTCAGCACACCATCCGGTGTCCTGCGTTACCACGAGACCGGCGACGGCCCTCCTCTGCTGCTGTTGCACGGCTCCGGTCCGGGCGTGACGGGCTGGCGAAACTATCGCGGCAACCTCGGGTTCTTCGCCGAGCATTTCCGCTGCCTGGTGCTGGAATTCCCCGGCTTCGGCGTCAGCGACGACTTCGGTGGCCACCCGATGCTGGACGCGCAGGGCGCTGCCGTGCAGTTCGTGGATGCGCTCGGCCTACAGAAAGTCGACGTGATCGGCAACTCCATGGGAGGCGGGGTCGGCATCAACTTCGCCACTCACCACCCCGACCGGGTCGGCAAGCTGGTCACCATCGGTGGCATCGGCACCAACATATTCAGCCCCGGGCCAAGTGAGGGAATCCGACTACTTCAGGAATTCACCGAGGAACCGACCCGGCAGAGGCTGATCGATTGGCTACGCTCCATGGTTTACAGCGAAGCGCTGGTGACCGAAGAACTGATCGCCGAACGCTGGGAGCTGGCCACCGACCCCGAAACACTCGCCGCGGCACGGCGCATGTACGGCAAGGCCGCCTTCGCGGCGATGATGGAAATGATGCGCAACGCCGACTTCCCGCTGCCATGGTCGACCATGCACAAAGTCGCTGCTCCGACGTTGTTGACGTGGGGACGCGATGATCGGGTGAGCCCGTTGGATATGGCGCTGATACCGATGCGGACCATCCCCAACGCCGAACTGCATGTGTTCCCGAATTGCGGGCACTGGGTGATGATCGAAGCCAAGGCGGCGTTCGAGCGGACTGTGCTCGCTTTCCTCACTGAGAGCGATGCATGAAACGTCGATAGCCCAGGAACCGCAGCGCGTACCGCGGCAGCATCCTGGCCGGCACCGAAGCGGGCCAGGATTCCGAGCGGAAGTACGCGTCTGAGCCACCATCGACGAACACCACGCTGCCGCAAAGGAAATCCGCGGCATCGGAAAGCATGAACACCATCCAGTCGGCGAGCTGACCGGCGTCTCCGTAGTCGCCGACCGGAACCGGGAAAGCGCCTATTGCCTTGGCCTCCGACGGATTGGCCAGTTGCTCGGCCAGCAGCGGCGTCATGACTGCCCCCGGCGCGAGCGCGTTGAGCCGGATGCCGGCACCCGCCCACTCCGGTGTGACCGCGTGCCGCCGCACCCAGCGGGATACCGCAATTTTCGACGCGGCGTAGATCATCGGCGACGATCGTTTGCCGAACCAGCGGACCGCCCGCAGCGCCCTTTCCGCATCACCGTCCAGCAGTGCCCGCACCGCGCGCCGTGGGACGGCAGGCGTGGTGGTCGTCGAGTTACTGGAAACCACCACAACCTTGGCCCGCCCGGATCGGGCTAAGGCGGGCTGTAGTGCGGTCAGCAGGGTGACAACCCCAAAGTAGTTGACCTGAACTATCAGTCGATCTCGGCCTGCAATCGGCCCCAAACCCGCGGCGAGCACCGCACCGTCCAAGACGCCTCCACACTGCTCGACCACGGCGGCGGCGGCAACGGCGCGTCCGGTGTCGGTGGACAGGTCGGCCACCACATCGGCGTCCTTGACGTCGACGCCGATCACGCGGTGGCCCGAACTGCGCAACCGCTCCGCCGCGGCCTGCCCCATGCCCGAAGCCGAACCCGTCACGAGAAAGGTAGCCACCATCCCTCCCTCACGAATTCTTGAGCAGGCTGAAGCCCTTGTATCCGGCGTCGGCGACCTCGGCGCAAATGTCGAGATAGACCGCGAAACCGCCGATGAACAACATGAAGACGCGCGGTTTACCGGGCACGTTCGCGCCCATGTACCACGAGTTCGCCTTGGGGAACAGCGTCCCGTCGGCCCGTCGGTTACATTCGGCGACCCAGTCGTCCACCGCATCGGTGGTCGCTTCGATAGCGCTCAGGCCGTGCTCATCGAGGTAGTCGATCGCATCGGAGATCCAATTGATGTGTGCCTCGGCGTGCAGCACCATGTTGGCCAACACCGCCGGCGCACCCGGGCCGGAAACCAGGAACAGGTTGGGGAATCCGTCGACTCCGAGCCCCAGGTAGGTCCGCGGGCCATCGGCCCAGTCGTCGATCAGCTTCCGCCCGTCACGGCCCACGATGTCGATCTTGGCCAGCGTCCCGGTCATGGCATCGAAACCGGTGGCCAGCACGATCGCGTCGACTGCGTAATGGTCTTCGGAGCTGTTGATCCCGGTCGCATCGATCGACTCGATCGGTGTTTTGCGTACACTCACCAGTTCTACGTTGTCGCGATTGTACGTCTCGAAGTAGTTGGTGTCGGTGCAGATCCGCTTGGTGCCGATCGGGTGATCGTTGGGGATCAGCAGGTCGGCGACGTCGGGATCGTCGATGACGGCGCGTACTTTTTCCTCGTAGAACTTGCGGGCTTCGTCATTGGCGTCCATGTCGATCATCTGATCGGCGAAGGTCTTCGAGAACAGCACACCGCCCAACTGCCAGCGCTTTTCGAATGCTGCGCGGCGTTCCTCCGGGCTGGCTTCCATCGTCATCTTGGGATGTGCCACGTGCGGTGACCCGCCGCCGCTGCGCCACGACATTCGTCGCCGCTCGGCGTAGGTGTCCTTCGCATGCTTGATTTCGTCGAGATCGAGCGTGCGGTTGCCTGCCGGCACGCTGTAGTTCGGGGTGCGCTGGAACACGTAGAGCCGTGCGGCCTGTTCGGCGATGATCGGGATCGATTGAATGCCTGAGGAACCGGTACCGATCACGGCCACCCGTTTACCGGTGAAGTCGACGCCCTCGTGCGGCCAGTGCGCGGTGTGGTACACCTCGCCACCAAAACTGTCGAGGCCGTTGATGTTCGGGGTCAACGGCGAAGACAGCGGCCCGGTGGCCATCACCACAAAACGCGACCGGACCGTCTCACCGCCCTCGGTGGTCACCGTCCACAACAGCGCGTCTTCATCGAAGACCGCCGACGAGACTCTCGTGTCAAAGGTGATTCCGCTGCGCAGATCCAGGCGGTCCGCGACCCACTTGATGTAGGAAAGTATTTCGGGTTGCGTGGCGTACTTCTCCGTCCACGTCCACTCCTGCTGGAGTTCGTCGGAGAACGAGTAGCAGTAGTCCAGGCTCTCCACATCGCATCGCGCGCCCGGGTACCGGTTGAAATACCAGGTTCCGCCCACCTCGGGTGCGGCTTCGAAGACCCGCACCGACCGTCCCTGATGGCGGAACTTGTGCAGGGCGTACAGGCCGCCGAAGCCGGCACCAACCACAACAACGTCGACAGTGTCCTGAGTCGCACTCACATCAGGAACGGTAGAAGCTGCGTACTCACCGGGCCCGTTCACATCCCGTTGACCGGTCACCGGAATTTCGTCCCGGCCACTGGCAGCGCAACTCCATAACCGTGCGGTGCTCGGCCAAACTGCAGTCCATGAGCGACGTCGACACCGGCAGCCGCCCCCCGGCTTCCCCCCGAGCAGTTCCTTTGACCGTCACTGAAGTGATCGAAGAAAGTCGAGACGCGAGATCACTTGTCTTCGCGGTGCCCGGCGAACACCAAGAGCATTTCGGGTATCGGCCCGGTCAGTTCCTGACCCTGCGCATCCCGAGCGACGAGACCGGATCGGTGGCGCGCTGCTACTCCCTGGCGAGCTCACCGCACACCAGCGATGCCCCAAAGGTCACCGTCAAGCGCACCGATGGCGGGTACGGGTCGAACTGGCTGTGCGACAACGTCTCCGTGGGTGACACGATCGAATCGTTGCCACCCTCGGGAGTGTTCACGCCACACGACCTGCACGGTGACTTCCTGCTGTGGGCCGCCGGGAGCGGCATCACACCCGTCATGTCGATTCTCAAGTCCGTGCTCGCGGTCGGGACCGGCCGGGTCGTGCTCTGTTACGCCAATCGCGACGAGGCATCGGTCATCTTCGCGGCCGAATTGCGTGAACTGGCGGCGCGTTATGCAGGCCGTCTCACCGTGCTGCATTGGCTGGAGTCGATCCAAGGTCTGCCCACCCTCGCGCAACTGAGCAATTTCGCCTTGCTGTACTCGGGCTACCACTCGTTCATCTGCGGGCCCGCACCGTTCATGTCAGTCGTCAAGGAAACACTGACTGCGGCCGGAATCCCGCGCGAACACATCCATCTGGAGGTGTTCCAGTCACTGGACGGCGATCCGTTCGCCGAAGTGGTGATCGAAGACCTGCCGTCCGACGGCCAAGCAGCCGACGCCGAGATCACCATCGACGGCGAAGTGCACCAACTGCGCTGGCCGGTAGGGCGCAACCTCGTCGATACGATGATGGCGGCCGGCATCGAGGTCCCCTACTCCTGCCGGGAAGGCAACTGCGGTTCGTGCGCGGCCACGGTGACGGCAGGCCAAGTCGATCTGGGTAACGCCGGGATCCTTGAAGAACAGGACATCGCCGAGGGGCTGTTCTTGGCCTGTCAGGCCTGCCCGCTGTCCGATACGGTTACCGTGGAGTTCTGATCTGGCCGGCCGCCGGAGCGAATCTCGTCCGCTCACCGGGACGGGACATGCAGGTCCACCGTGGGTGCCGCCACCATCGTAGACATGACACAACGGGTGATCGACAGTCTCGGCGAGGTCGCAGAGCAACTACGCGGACAGGCCGAGGAAGCCGAGAAGATCGGCAAGCTGACCGACAACACGGTCAAGACGATGAAGCAGCTCGGCAACATCCGCCTTCTACAGCCAAAGCTGCACGGTGGCATGGAGGTTCATCCCCGCGAGTTCGCCGAGACCGTGATGGCCACCGCGGCACTCGACCCGTCCGCGGGCTGGATCAACGGCGTGGTCGGAGTGCACCCCTATCAGCTCGCCTACGCCGATCCCCGAGTCGGTGCCGAGATCTGGGCCGACGATGTCGACACCTGGGTCGCCTCCCCCTATGCCCCGCAGGGTGTGGCCAGGCCCGTTGACGGCGGCTACATCTTCAACGGCCGTTGGCAGTTCAGCTCGGGCACCGACCACTGCGACTGGATCTTTCTCGGCGCCATGATCGGCGACGACGCAGGCGAGCCGCTGATGCCGCCGCAGATGTTGCACATGATCCTGCCGCGCTCGGACTACGAGATCGTGGAGGACTCGTGGGATGTCGTCGGCTTGCGCGGCACCGGATCCAAGGACGTCATCGTCAAGGATGCATTCGTGCCGTCCTACCGCACCATGGATGCGATGAAGGTGATGGACGGCACCGCCCAGCGCGAAGCCGGGATGACCGAAACCCTCTACCTGATGCCGTGGTCGACGATGTTTCCGCTCGGCATCTCGTCGGCCACCATCGGTATCGCCGAGGGCGCTCTCGCCGCTGCGCTGGATTACCAGCGCCAGCGCGTGAATTCCAGCGGAGTCGCCATCAAGGACGATCCGTATGTCATGTACGCCATCGGTGAGGCGGCTGCCGATATCAACGCCGCACGGCAGGAACTGCTGGCCAACGTCGACCGGATCTACGACATGGTCGATGCCGGCAAAGAGGTCTCCTTCGAAGACCGTGCCGCGGGGCGCCGTACCCAGGTCCGCGCGGTCTGGCGTGCGGTGTCCGCGGTCGACGAGATCTTCGCGCGCTGCGGTGGCAATGGCACGCGAATGGACAAGCCGCTGCAACGGTACTGGCGTGATGTCCACGTGGGTCAAGCACATGCGATCCACGTCCCGAGCACGGTGTATCACGCATCGGCACTCAGTTCACTCGGAGTGGACCCACAGGGTCCCCTTCGGGCGATGATCTAAGGAGGCCGACACATGGGACTGATCAAGAGCCTCGGCTACGTGACGGTACAGGCCACCGACATGCAGCGTTGGCACGAATTCGCCCTCGGCGCACTGGGTTTTGCCACCGGCACCGGGCCCGATCCCGAATCGCTGTATCTACGGATGGACGAGCGGGCCGCACGGATCATCATCTCCCCCGGCAACACCGACAAGATCGTCACGGTCGGCTGGGAGGTCCGCGACAGTGCCGATCTCGTTCAGGTCAAGCGCAAGTTGGAGGGCGCGGGCACGCCGTACAAAGAGTTGTCACTGGCCGAGGCCGACAGTCGCCGGGTGGAACAGGTCATCGCGTTCGAGGATCCGGCGGGGACATCGCTGGAGGTGTTCCACGGCGCCGTGCTCGACCACAGCCCCGTCGTCACACCGTTTGGTGCCAGGTTCGTGACCGGCGAGCAGGGCCTGGGACACGTGGTACTGCCCGCGCTCGATGTGCCGGGGATGTTCGACTTCTACACCGACGTGCTGGGATTCAAATCCCGCGGTGCGTTCCGTGTCCCGGTTCCGCCGGAGTTCGGCCCCGTCCGGGTGCGCTTCCTGGGCGTCAACCAGCGCCACCACAGCCTGGCGTTGTGCCCGTCCGCCACCCTGCGGGACCCAGGACTCATCCATCTGATGGTGGAGGTCGACACCCTCGATGCGGTCGGCCAAGCCCTCGACCGCATCAACACGGACGGGTTCCAGTTGTCCTCGACGCTGGGACGGCACACCAACGACAAGATGGTCTCGTTCTATGTCCGCGCCCCCGGCGACTGGGACATCGAGTTCGGCACCGAAGGCATGCGGGTCGACGAGAACTACTACACCGCCGAGGAGATCACCGCCGACAGCTACTGGGGACACCAGTGGGTCGACGACCTTCCCGCCGCGATGCGTCCGTGAGCACCGACCTGGTCCCGGTGCCGGAAGCAAAGATCTCGCACTGGGATCATGAAGCCGACGTCGTCATTGCCGGTTATGGCATCGCCGGGGCCGCCGCGGCAGTCGAAGCTGCGCGCGCCGGCGCCGATGTGCTCGTGCTGGAGCGCACCGGCTCCTGGGGCGGTGCCGCCGCCATGGCAGGTGGATTCATCTACCTCGGCGGTGGCACCGCACTCCAAACAGCATGCGGTTTCAGCGATTCGGTCGACAATATGGCCGCTTTCCTCAACGCGGCCATGGGGCCCGGCGCCGACGAAGCGCGGATCGCCGACTACTGCGCGGGTAGTGTCGCGCACTTCGATTGGCTTGTCGATTGCGGAGTGACGTTCAAGTCGGAGTTTTTCGGCGAGCCAGGCTGGGAGCCGATGGGCGATCAGGGATTGATGTACTCCGGCGGCGAGAACTCGTTCCCCTTCAACACGGTTGCCGCGCCGGCGCCGCGCGGCCACGTGCCGCAGATGTCGAACAAGAAGCAGGGCGAAGCCAGCGCCGGCTTCATGTTGATGAAACCGCTCGTCGATACCGCCGAGACGGCAGGCGCCCGGGCGCTGTACGACGTTCGCGTGCAACAACTCGTCGTGAACACCGGTGGCCGGGTCGTAGGTGTCATCGCCCGCCGGTACGGCAGCGAGCTGAACATCCGGGCCAGTCGCGGCGTGGTCCTGGCCACTGGCAGTTTCGCCTACAACGAGGCGATGGTGGCGCAGTACGCGCCGCGCATCGCAGGCCGCCCGGCCGCCTCGATCGAGCAACACGACGGCCGCGCCATCCAGATGGCTCAGGCGCTCGGGGCCGACCTCGCGCATATGGACGCCACCGAGGTCGCCATCTTTGCCGACCCGCAGCAACTGGTACGCGGCATCCTGGTCAACAGCCGCGGGCAACGCTACGTCGCCGAGGACACCTACCCGGGACGTATCGGCCAGCTGACGCTGTATCACCAGGACAACACGGCGTATCTGATCATCGATGGTGAAGCCCAGGACGAGGCGATGAACTCGCTGTCACCACAGTTGATGATGCGACCACCGACATGGGTCGCCGAGACCGTCGCCGAGTTGGAGAACGAGATCGGGTTGGCGCCGGGGTCCCTGCAAGCCACCGTCGCCGCCTACAACGAGGGTGCGGGGCGCGGCGAGGATCCGCTGCTGCACAAGAAGCCGCAGTGGCTCCGGCCGATCGGCTCCCCCGTCGGCGCGATCGACCTCAGGGAATCCACCGGCGGATTCACCCTCGGCGGCCTGGCCACCACCCTCGATGCCGAAGTTCTACATGTCAGTGGTGACCCGATTCCCGGGTTGTTCGCGGCCGGTCGGTCGGCCGCCGGGCTCGCCGCGTGGGGATATGCCAGCGGTGTCTCACTTGGTGACGGGAGCTTCTACGGTCGCCGCGCCGGCCGCGCAGCGTCGGTCTGACGCGCGTGCGCCCCACCGGGCCTCGGCGCAATGCGGGTAGCGGTGTCGCTACCCGCCATCGGCGCTCCCTACCAGCGAGCAGATCGGCGCGATTATGTGACAGCAGCCACACGGTTGTGGTACTCCTATATGAGCATTAGTCATATGCCTATTAGACATATAGCACCGGAGGATCACGATGACCGTGATGATCGATCGCCCGCCCGCGTCCGCCGGAAAGGCCGCTGCCGAAACCCCGAGCGCCGTCATCGACCGGGTATCCCTCGTACTCGACGCCTTCGACGGACCGGGGCGCCTCACGCTCGCGCAGATCGTTCGCCGCACCGGTCTGCCACGCTCATCGGCTCACCGGATGCTGGAGCGGCTGGTCCAGCTGCGCTGGCTCCGGCGCAGCGGCCGGGACTATGAGCTCGGAATGCGGCTCGTCGAGCTGGGCTCGCTGGCGGTGCACCAGGATCGGTTGCACAAGGCAGCCATCCCGATGCTGCACGAACTGCACGCCGCGACAGGATTGGTCGTGCATCTCGCGGTCCTCGAAGGATCCGACGTCGTGTACATGGAGAAGGTCGGCAACCGAATGACGGCAGCCATCCCAACGCGGGTCGGCGGTCGCCAGCCCGCACACTGCGCCGCGGTCGGCAAGGCGATGCTCGCCTTCAACGATGGCGACGACACCGGGATGCCCGACGCCGACGGCCTCGCCCGGCGCACCAAATACTCGATCTCGACGCCGGCTCAGTTGCGCAGCGAGCTGCTCAAGGTGCGATCGCACGGCATCGCCTTCGACCGCGAGGAGTCGGTGCCCGGCTTCGGATGTGTGGCGGCACCGATCGGCGACCCCGGTGAGGCGGTTGCTGCGGTGTCGGTGTGCGGGCCGATGAATCAGATGATGTTCGACCAGCGCATGGTCGCCCCTGTCCGGATGGCGGCACTGGGCATCTGGCGTGCCGTCGAGGGTGGCCCTCGGGTCGCGCCGACACTTCAGCAGATGCGTCCGCTGCGGGGCGGTCCGGTCGCACGCCCTGCCGTGCACGCCAACAGCTTGCGTCCCGCATGAACCTCGATCCACAGATCGCCGCGATCATCGAGACGCTGGACGCGGGTTTTCCGCCGGTGCACACGATGACCGGCGTGCAGGCCCGCGCCGCCATCAGTGCCCGTTTGGTCGCGCCGGCAATGCCGGAACCGGTCGCCTCGGTCGAGAATCTGGACATTCCGGGGCCCGACAGTCCGGTGAGCGTGCGGATCTACCATCCCGATGCCGCGACGCACACCACGGTTCCCACCCTCGTGTACGCCCACGGCGGGGGCTGGGTGTTCTGCGATCTGGACAGTCACGACGGGTTGTGCCGCGACTTCGCCAATCGCCTGTCAGCCGTGGTGGTGTCGGTGCATTACCGCCGCGCATCGGAGGAGGGCCAGTGGCCCGCAGCAGCCGAGGACATGTATGCCGCAACAGCTTGGGCGGCAGCGCACATCGACGATCTCGGCGGTGACCCGTCGGCACTGCTCGTCGGCGGCGACAGTGCGGGCGGTAATCTCGCCGCCGTCACGGCACTGATGGCACGGGACCGACTCGGGCCCCGACTCGCCGCCCAGATCCTTCTGTACCCGGTCATCGCCGCCGACTTCGACACTCCGTCGTACCGCGAGTTCGGCCGCGGTTACTACAACCCGCGGCCCGCTCTTCAGTGGTACTGGGATCAGTACGTACCCAGGACAGCCGACCGCACCCATCCGTACGCGTCACCGTTGTACGCCGCAGATCTTTCCGGATTGCCGACGACCATCGCCGTGGTGGCCGGTCATGACCCGTTGCGCGACGAGGGACTTGCCTACGTCAAGGCTCTCGAGGCGGCGGGCGTGCCGACCGTCTGTCGATTTTTCGAAGGCGGCGTCCACGGCTTTATGACGATGCCCGCCTTCGACATCTGCGATCGCGCGCGCGCCCAGGTGTGCGCAGACGTCGCCGAACTGGTCGGCCGCCCGATCAGGAAGTGACCGAGGGCATCTGGGGTGCCGCAACCGGTTCGGGCGCACCGTAGCGCTGGCCTGGGTCCAGCACGCAGTGTGTCCGGGCGAACACCGTGACCATGCATTTGTTGTTGTGGTTGCAGCGGCTGCGGACGGCAGGGTTGGTGTTCATCTTGTTGACCAGATCGGGTTCACGCAGCAGCGCTCGCCCCATCGCGACGAAGCCGAACCCTTCCCGCATACCAGTCTCGATATGCTCGCGATTGGTGATGCCACCGAGCAGGATCAGTTCGGTGTTGCGCATGATCGGCACGAACTGGCGTGCGGCGGAGAGCATGTAGAGATCCTCGTAGGCATAGGATCCCATCACGCCCTTGCCGAGGATACGTACCCCGGGGCGCAGCGCGGGCGGCATCACCCTGGCGAACTCGCGCACCGGCACATCGCCACGGAACAGATACATCGGCTTGTACACCGACGATCCCTGCGTCAACTCGATCGCGTCCAGGGTGGCATCGTTGTCGAGCAGCTGCACGGTCCGTAGCGCCTCATCGATCCAGATGCTGCCGGGCAGTCCGTCATCCATGTCGAGCTTCGCGATCACCGCGATACGGTCACCGACCACCTCCCGGACCCGGTGGGCAATCTCACGGACCAGCCGTGACCGGTTGTCGATATCGCCGCCGTATTCGTCCTTGCGCCGATTGATCAGTGGGCTGAGAAATGAGCTCGGCAGGTACAGGTGACCGAAATGCAGCTCCACGGCATCGAATCCGGCATCGACGGCCACCTGGGCCGCAGATCCGAACTGATCGACGACGGTGGCGATCTCGTCGCGCCGGATCTCACGACAATAAGCGAACGAGGTCGGATTGATGAAGCGGCTCGGCGCCACAGCGGTGACCCCGGTGAGTTTCTTCTGAGCCACCACGCCCGCGTGCCCGAGCTGTGCCGAAATGCCGGCGCCGGCTGCGTGTACGACGTCGGTCAATGTGCGCAGGCCGGGTAGCGCTGCGGCGTTCATGACGATCTGCCCCGGGGCGCTGGCGCCCTCGGGTGACACGCAGCAATAGGCGACGGTCGTCATGCCCACGCCACCCTCGGCAAAGCTGCGATGGAAATCGATGAGGTCGTCGGTGACGCGGCCGTTGGGCGAACGTCCCTCCGACGTAGCGGCTTTGATGATCCTGTTGCGCAGCCGAACGGGCCCGAGTTGGACGGGGGCGAACGGATCCGGGCTGAGGTCGGTCATCAGGGCACCGTCGCCGCTCTGTCGGCGTACGTCAATGGTGCTCTCCCGATGGTCGGGATTGGCAAACTTCCACACCGCGATCACTGCCTAGACTTGGCCCCATGGCAGGCGGTGAGGTCTTTGTCATCGACAGAGTAGTGACGCGTCCCGGACGCGCCCGCGAGTTCGTCGATACCTATCTGGCCGGATACGCCCCGGAAGCCCGAAAGCGGGGGATGACGCTGTGCACCGTGCTGGTGTCCCCGCCGATCTGGTACAACTCTCAACCCAACACCGTGACCATCACCTGGACACTGCCCAGCGCGCAGGCGTGGTGGGAGATGACCTGGAAGGGGCGCCCCGATCCCGAGGTGGGCGCCTGGTGGGACGGTGTGGCAGAGCTGATCGTCGAACGTGATCGCACTGCCGCCGCTGCATACGATGACGTCGAGAAGCTTTGCGATGTATAACGTCACGCGCCTCATCGATGTCGACGAGGCCCACCGCGAGCGCTTGTGCGACAGCCTGCAACACCTCGCGCACCGCAGCGGAGCACACCGACACCTTGTCGCCCCTACCCTGCCGGGCAGCCGAAACGGTGGCGACCTGCTGCTGCATCTGCGCTTCACCGATATCGCGCAGTGGGCCGGGACGGCCGCAGAGTTCGGCGCCGCCCTTGCTGATCCGGCGATCACCCGTGTCAACGGGGCGGGGTATCCCGGCTCCCCCACGGCCATCGCCGACCGCTCGGCCGGCACCGTCTACCGTGCACTGTTGCTGCGAGTGCAGCCAGACTGCAACCCGGAGCACCTGTCCCGGTTCGAGGAGGACCTGAAAAGACTGCCCGGCTACGTGTCCACGATCAGCGCGTGGCAGTTGAGCCGGCCCAACCACACCGTGGGGTCGACGGGATGGACGCACGTGTTCGAACAGGAGTTCAGCGATGCCGACGGCATCATGGGCGCGTACTTGATGCATCCCATTCACTGGGCTGTGGTCGACCGCTGGTTCGATCCGGAGTGCCCCGATGCCATTGTGCGCGAACGTGTCTGCCATAGCTTCTGCCTGGACACCGGGCAGGTGCTGCGCTGACGCAGCACCCTCTACAAGCCCAGCGGCAGAATATTCGGATTCGCATTTGGCGGGGGCTCCAGCGGCGGCAAGACGGTCTTCCCGTCCAGGCCGTGCACCGTCAGCTTCTGTGACCACGGGTAGTGCAGACTGAAGGCGACCAAACCCGTGCGTTCGGCGGCGGGCAGATGGCACATCGCGAGCACGGTCTCGGCGAGGTATTCCACCGGCTCTGTCGGGAAGGTGTCGGGAATCAGACTCGATGCGCCGGGTGTGCGGATGGCGCTGGACGGGCCGACGACATTGACGGCGATGTTCGCATCGAGCAGTTCGGCGGCGACGCCCTGGGTGAAGCGGTGCAGCGCAGCCTTCATGGATGCGTAGACGACGTCACCGGACGTCTTGTTGTACTCCCGGTAGGGCCGTGCCGGCGACAGCCCGGTCACCGAACCGATGTTGACGATCCAACCCGCCTCCTGGCGTTTCATGTGCGGGACTGCGCTCTGGGTCAACACGAACGGCGTGCGGATGTAATGCTCGATGGTGCGGTCGAAGGTGTCCATCTGCATGTCTTCGATCACCGAGTAATCGGCATAACCGGCGTTGTTCACCAGAATGTCGAGCCGCCCCGTCCGCTCGACAACCTGATCGACGAGGCGCGCCCGCTGCGTGGCGTCTTCCAGGTCGCAGGCGACCCCGAACGCCGAACCGCCCGCCGACTCGATCAATTCGATCGTCTCCCCGATCGTGCCCGGCAACTCCGACGCCGTACCGGCCCGCGTGGACACCGAAGGCAGATACGACCGTGCCGTCACAGCAACTGTGGCACCTTCGGCGGCCAGCCGCTGGGCGACGGCGCGACCGATTCCGCGACTGCTGCCGGTCACCAAAGCTGTTCTCCCACTGAGAATTCCGCTCACCGGACGACGAGATCCTCGGACTTTGGCGCTCGATGGCTCTGCCACACGTCGACCAGACGGAACGGGAAGGCGGTGACGATGCGGCCACCGGAGCGGTAATAGGTATGCGCAGTGGGCGTATGGCACCACACGGTCTGCGCCATCGCCTCGTCGATCTGTCGTACATAGTCTTCGAAGGCCTCGGGCGTCACCTCCAGCATCTCCGCCTGACGCTCCGCCATCAACTGCAGGCATTCCATCACGTAATGCACCATCACCTCGACACCGAAATTGTGTCCGGCGCCGTGCCCCGGGCTGTAGTTGGGGGCAGAAGAAATGAACATGTTCGGGAAGCCCGGAACCAGACCGCCTCGGTAGGCACTTGGGCTCTCGCCCCACACATCCGTGAGCTTGAGACCGTCGCGGCCGCGGACATCAACCGTCGAAAGGAAGTCCAGGTAATACCCGGTGGCGTAGATGATCACGTCGAGGTCGATCTGTCGGCCGTCCTGGGTGACGATGCCGCGTTCGTTCACCCGGGCGGGTTCGCTGGCCTCGACGTCGACATGCTCTCGGGCCAACGCCGCGTAGTAACCACCGGGGTCGCGGATGATGCGCTTACCGTACGGCGCGAAGTCGGGGGTGACCTTTTTCGCCAGTTCCGACCCTGCCCCGAAAACGCGGTCGATGTACTGCAGGCACATCTGCAGCAGCACGTCGTTGGGCCGCGAGATCGACAGATGTTCTGCCGCCCACTCCGGGTCCCGCATGATCACGGGATGGTTGTTGTCGGCGGTACCCCAGAAGGATTTCAGCCGAGTCCAGTTGGCGTAGTAGGGCACATGTGCGTTGAGCCACCGGCGGTGCTCGGGCACGTCATCGGTCAGTCGTTTGCGCGGTGCCACCCAGTGCGGCTGGCGTTGGAACACCGTCAAATGAGCAACCTCGTCGACCGAGGCGTCCACGATCTGGACTGCGGTGCATCCGGCACCGATGATGGCCACTCGTTTCCCGCGCAGCGACAGCTCGGGATTCCACTCGGCGGTATGGACGCTCACGCCGCCGAACGTCTCCTTCCCTGCGAGCTCAGGCCAGCGCGGGCGATTGAGGTAACCGGCCGCGGGCACCACAACATTGGCGTAGAACACCTCGCGGGCGCCGTCGGCCGTGACGGTGCGCACCTCCCACATCTTTCGTTCCTCGTCCCACCACAGCGCTTCGACGCTGGTGTTGAACCTGGTGTGACCGCGCAACGCGTTCTTGTCCGCCACCGATTGCAGGTAACGCTGGTACTCCGCGCCCTGTGGGTAATAGCTGCTCCAGTCGCCGTTGATATCGCGGGACAGCGAGTAGTAGGCCGACGGTGTGTCGACACCGATGCCCGGGTAGCGGGTCGTCAACCACGTGCCCCCCACCTCGGGGTTGCGGTCGATGATCTCGTACGCGACGCCCGCTGCGCCGCACTCCAGCGCCATGGCCATCCCGGCGATGCCGGCGCCCACGATTACGACCTTGAAATCTGACGGCAGCGTCGCGGTTCTCGGCAGCACCGGCTGAGGTGGATGGAATCCACCCTGCTCCAACAACAGGCCGATGTACTCCTCGCCGACCTCGCTGCCGAACGCCAACGGGGCGACGCGTGCGAACAGGCCGGGGTCATCGGAAGGCAGCGCACCAGCCGGGCGCGGTGCTTCAAGCGCGGCCATCACTGCCTCGACCAGCGCCGCCTGGGTGTCCGGATCGGTTGTGCCCACCTGTTCGGGTGGATCGGGGGTGAATGAAATCTTGCCGACGTACCGGTCCGCGACGGCGTCGTCACCGGTCAGCTGGGCCAGCACCGCCACCAGGATGCCGGCGTCGGCTTGGCGCAGGTTCGCACGCAGTTCCTCTGGGTCCAGCGATTTCTCGCCGGCGGCCACGGTCACAGCGATCGTCATCGATCCTCCTTGCTCGTCGGGCTGAGTATGTGACTACTCGGTCGGCGCCGGTGGACCGTCTTCTACTGAGCGGGACGTCAGGTGATTCCACCGACGATCCCGGACATACAGTCCGGCTCATGAATGATCTGAAGGCCGTGCTTGCGTCGGCTCGCGGCCACGCGCTCGGCGACGTTCCGCGCCGCCCGGCGCGCAAACACCCGCACAAAATCGCGATCATCGACGGTGATGTGAGCTTGACGTTCGCCGAGTTCGAACGCCTGGTGGACCGCGCGGCCGCCGCGTTGACCGACAATGGATTCGGGGTGGGCGACCGGATGGCCGTGCTGGCGCACAATTGCTGGCAGTATGCGGTGCTGGTGTTCGCGACCGCCCGCTCCGGGGTGGTGCTCGTCCCGGTCAACTTCATGCTCACCGCCGAGGAAATCGCCTTCATCCTCGGGCACAGCCGGGCGACGGGGTTCGTGGTCGAAGCCGGTCTGATCCCGGTGGCCGAGGCGGCGATGCAGCGCGGAGGAGGCGTCACGACGACGGCCACGCTCGTGTTGCCCGGCCAGACCGTTCCGGCGGGGTGGCCGGATTTCGACGACTGGTTGCGCACAGAATCGGTGGCGCCCAATCCGCTCATCGACGACGACCAACTCATCCGGCTGATGTACACCAGCGGCACCGAGTCGTATCCCAAGGGCGCCATGCACTCCACCAGGAGTCTGATGGGCAATTACATAAGCTCCATCATCGCCGGCTCGATGGAGGGAAGCGATGTCGAAATCCATTCGCTGCCGCTCTACCACTGCGCTCAACTCGACAACTTCCTGATCACCGATATTTATCTGGGCGCCACCAGCATCATCGTGCCGAGAGCCGACCCTGAGTTGGTGTTGCGCACCATCGAGAAGTATCGCGTCACCAATTATTTTGGCCCGCCGACGGTGTGGATCTCGCTGCTGCGCTCACCGATCTTCGATGACGTCGACCTGTCCAGCTTGCGTAAGGGTTATTACGGCGCGTCCGCCATGCCCGTCGAGATCCTGGCCGAGATGCGAGAGCGACTTCCCCATCTGCGGTTGTGGAACTTCTACGGCCAGACGGAGATGGCGCCGCTGGCATCGGCATTGGGCCCGGAGGACCAGGATGCTCATGCCGGATCCGCGGGACGGCCCGTGATCAACGTGGAGACCGCAATTCTCGACGAGGACGACACACCGGTCGCGCCGGGCATCGTCGGCGAGGTCGCCCATCGGAGTCCGCACCTGATGCTCGGCTATCTGGACGATGACGCCAAGACCGCCGAGTCCTTCCGCGGTGGCTGGTTTCACTCCGGCGACCTGGGCTACTACGACGAGTACGGCCTGCTGTACATCGTGGACCGCAAGAAGGACATGATCAAGACCGGTGGCGAGAACGTCGCCAGCCGAGAGGTCGAGGAAGTGATCTACCGGCACGCCGGTGTCGAAGAGGTGGCGGTGTTCGGCCTTCCCCATCCGGTGTGGGTGGAGGCGGTGGTCGCCGCCGTGGTTCCACGCGAGGGGACGCAGATCACCGAGGACCAGCTGATGACCCATTGCAGAACGCATCTGGCCGGATTCAAGACACCCAAGCAGGTGTTCTTCGTCGATACGCTACCCAAGAATCCCAGCGGCAAGCTGCTCAAACGCCTCCTGCGGGATCAGTTCAGCGATCACTGATCCGCGCCGAGGACTGTGATCGGGCCCGCATCCGGCAGTGACCGCTGGGCGGGACACCCGAATCCTCCCGGACAGCCACGGCGTTAGCGTTCGCAGCGATGTCGGCGGTGCGTGCCACTCTTCGGACACGCTCGGAACCGTCTACGAGCGAGAGGTTTTCAGCACCGTGAGTCAAGCCCCGATCAAGGGTCGCATTGCCCGCTTCGACGAGCCGGGCAAGCCGTTCGAGATCGAGTCGATCACCCTACCCGGTATCGGGCCAGGTGAAATCCTCATCAAGGTCACCAGGGCCAATATCTGCGGCTCCGATGTGCATGCCTGGCACGGCACGTTCGCCACGCGTGGCTTGGGCGGGCAATTACCGACCGTGCTGGGCCACGAGATGGTCGGTGTGATCGCCGCCATGGATGACGGTGTCGGTTCAGACTCCAACGGCAAACCGCTGCACATCGGGACACGCGTGGTCTTCCCGTACTTCTTCTGCTGTCATACCTGCCGAAACTGTTTGGCGGGCAGAAGGAATGCCTGCCTGAACCTGAAGATGGCAATGCTGGGGCGCGCCGACGAACCCCCGTACTTCGTCGGCGGCTACGCAGATTACTTCGTGTTGCCTGCGGGCGCTGTGCTTTACACGGTCCCCGATGCCGTGCCCGACGATATTGCCGCCGGCGCGAATTGTGCTCTATCTCAGGTGATGTACGGGCTGGAACGGGTGAACCAGCAGCTCGGCGAATACGTGGTGGTGCAGGGCGCGGGCGCGCTGGGCCTGTATGCGGTGGCAGTGGCCAAAGCACGCGGCGCGGCCAAGGTCATCGCGATCGACGGTGTGCAGGAACGCCTCGAACTGGCCACCGCGTTCGGGGCCGACGCCGTCATCGACATCACCGAGGTCACCACCGAGAAGGAGCGCGCGAAGATCGTCCGCAAGCTCACCGACGGCCTGGGCGCCGACGTTGTGGTCGAAGTCGTCGGGCACCCGTCGGCGATCGACGAAGGCCTCAAACTGCTCGGCCAGTTCGGCCGGTACGTCGAGATCGGCAACATCAATGTCGGGAAGACTTTCGAGTTCGACCCGTCACGGTTCGTGTTCTCCAACAAGACAATGGTCGGGGTCTCCCTTTACGACCCCTCGGTGCTGTCGCGCGCCCTGGATTTCCTTGCCGCTTACCAGGACAGGCTGCCTTTCGAGCGTCTGGCATCGGCCTGCTACTCCCTCGACGACATCAACGAGGCGTTCGCTGCCGCCGAAGACAAGCGTGACGTCCGCGCCAGCATCGTGCCCTGAATCCCTGTAACCCGGAGACCGATTGATGAGTAACCACAACTACGACCGCACCGAGCTCTACATCGACGGTGAGTGGGTCCCCCCCAGCGGCACCGATGTCATCGACGTGATCAATCCCGCCACCGAACAGGTACTGGGCACCGTACCCGGCGGCAACGTTGCGGACGTCGATGCCGCGGTGGCCGCGGCCCGCAAGGCGTTCGACCCGATGATCGGCGTTGCGGACCGACGCGAGCGCCTAGAGGCGGTGATCACCGCCATGGAGAAGCGACTGCCCGATATCGCCGAGACGATCACCGGTGAAATGGGTGCCCCGATACGTATCTCGCAGTCCGTCCAGACCCAGGTGCCGCTCGCAGTGGCACGCGGATTCACCGACGCCTTGGCGACTTTCGAGTTCGAGGAGCGGATCGGCAATTCGCTGGTGACCCGCGAACCCTACGGTGTGGTCGCGGCGATCACCCCGTGGAACTACCCGCTCTACCAAGTCGTGGCGAAGGTCATCCCGGCGATCGCGGCGGGCTGCACGGTGGTGCTCAAGCCCAGCAACGAGGCACCGCTGTCGGTGTTCGAGTTCGTCGAGGCGCTCGAGGACGCCGGTCTGCCTCCCGGTGTCATCAACCTGGTGTCCGGTCCGGGCCGCGTCATCGGGGAGCGGTTGGCCGAACATCCGGACGTCGATTTCGTTTCATTCACCGGATCCACCGGCGTCGGCAGCCGCGTCGGGGAATTGGCCGGCAGGACCATCAAGAAGGTGGCGCTCGAGCTCGGCGGGAAATCCGCCAACGTCATCCTCGAGGGCGCCGACCTCGCCACCGCGGTCAAGGTCGGCGTCGCCAACGCGTTCCTCAACGGCGGCCAAACCTGCATGGCCTGGACCCGGATGCTGGTCCCAAAGTCCCGCTACGGCGAGGCGTTGGACCTCATCGAGGAGGCGGTGACCAAGTACACCGTGGGCGATCCATGGGATCCAGCCACCCGCATCGGACCATCCGCATCCGCATCGCAACAGCAGACGGTGCTCGGATTCATCGAGCGTGCGCCGGGCGAAGGCGCCCGGCTGCTGACCGGCGGTGCGCAGAGGGTTTGCGACGTCGGCTACTACGTCGCCCCGACGGTGTTCGCCGACGTCGACCCCGATTCCGAGCTCGGCCAGGAAGAGGTCTTCGGCCCCGTCCTCGCCGTCATCCCGTTCAGCGATACCGACGACGCATTGCGGATCGCCAATGGAACCCCGTACGGCCTTTCCGGCGCGGTCTGGGCCGCCGACGATGACACCGCCATCGCATTTGCGCGGCAGGTACACACGGGCCAGGTCGACATCAACGGCGGCCGGTACAACCCGGCGGCGCCGTTCGGCGGGTACAAGAAGTCCGGGATCGGGCGCGAACTCGGCCGTATCGGCTTCGAAGAGTACCTCCAGGTCAAGTCGTTGCAGCTGCCCTCATGAGCGCACCGCTGAACATCGAGACGTCCGGTGCCACCCAGGTTTGGACCATCGACCTGCCCGAGGTGGGTAACGCGATCACCGACATCGGCTTCATCGGTGCGCTGGAGTCCGCTGTGGAAACCGTCAACTCCGACAGCATGATCCGCGCGGTCATCCTCACCGGAGCCGGCAAGATATTCTCTGCCGGCGGCAATGTCAAGGAGATGGCCGACCGGCAGGGCATGTTCGGTCTGGACGCGATCGACCAGCGCTACGCTTACGTCGACGGCATCCAGCGCATCCCACGGGCGCTTGCCCGCCTCGAAGTACCACTGATCGCTGCGGTCAACGGACCCGCCATCGGCGCAGGCTGTGATCTGGCGACCATGTGCGATCTGCGGATCGCCTCCGAACGCGCCTCCTTCGCGGAGAGCTTCGTGCAGATCGGCCTGGTCCCCGGCGACGGTGGCACCTGGTTTCTGCAACGCGCCATCGGCTATGAACGCGCCGCCGAGATGACCCTGACGGGTGATCGTATCGACGCCGCGACCGCACTGGCCTGGGGACTGGTGAGCCGGGTCGTTCCGCACGACGAACTGCTGACCGCAGCAGGGGAACTCGCCGAGCGGATCACCAAGAATCCGCCGCACGCGTTGCGGATGGCCAAACGCCTCCTGCAGGAATCCCGCACCGGCATGCTCGAATCGACCCTGGGCATGGCCGCCGCCATGCAACCGCTGGCACACCGTGACGCCGAGCATGAACGACGTGTCGCGAAGTGGCGGAGCCAGTGACCGCACTGTCCCGGCTGGTGCCCCCAGCCACCACCGACGCCGCGGAGACGGCCGGATTGCGCGGTGAGGTTCGCCAGTTCGTCGCCGAACAGCTCGCAGCCGGAGCTTTCACCCCCTCGGTGGACGCCTGGCTGTCGGGCTGGGACGAAGACTTCACCGCCGCACTGGCCCGACGGGGCTGGCTGGGCATGACAGTGCCGACCGAGTACGGCGGACATGGCATGACATTCGTCGAACGGTTCGTCGTCGCCGAGGAACTGCTGGCGGCCGGCGCACCGGTGGCGGCACATTGGATCGCCGACCGGCAGATCGTGCCCTCGCTGCTCAAATACGGTACTGAGGGCCAGAAGTCGGAGTTCCTGCCGGCGATCGTGCGCGGCGAATGTTTCTTCGGTATCGGGATGAGCGAACCGGACTCCGGATCGGACCTGGCCAGCGTTCGCACCAAGGCGGTTCGGTCCGACGGCGGCTGGTCGGTCACCGGCACCAAGGTCTGGACGTCGGGGGCTCATCGCGCGCACGCCTTCATCGTGCTGGCTCGCACGGCCCCGGTGGACTCTGCACACCGCCACGCCGGCCTGAGCCAGTTCATCGTCGCACTCGACTCCCCCGGCGTCGACGTCCGTCCCATCGTGTCCATGAACGGTGCGCACCATTTCAACGAGGTGATCCTCGACGACGTGTTCGTGCCGGATGCCATGGTCTTCGGCGAGATCGGTAATGGCTGGCGGCAGGTGACCTCGGAGCTGGCCTTCGAACGCAGCGGGCCTGAGCGGTTCCTCTCCTCGTTCGTGGTACTGGCTGCCAGCACCGAAGGTATGGCTGCACAACAGATCTCCCACGATCCCGGCCTGGGCCGACTGGTTGCTCGGGTCGCCGGCCTGCACCAGATGTCCACCGCGGTTGCCGGAGCGCTACAACGCCACGAACCCGCCGATGTCCCGGCCGCGGTGGTCAAGGTGCTGGGCACCACCACCGAGGGTGACGTGGTGGACTTCGCCGATCTGCACCTCGGCGACGTCAATGCCCTCGACCCGGCCCTGTCGGGACTGATGGCGACAGCGGTGGATCAACGACCGGGTTTCACGCTGCGCGGCGGGACAAACGAGGTGCTGCGCGGAGTGATCGCGCGCGGATTGGGAATGCGATGACGGCCACCGGAACCACGTCGGCAACGGGCGTCGACCCCGATCTGACCGCGATGATGGACGCGGTGTTCGCCGATTACCGGCAGAACCACCCGCCGGGCGAGCGGGTCGAACTCGATGCCGGGTTGTGGCGCAACCTGGAGGATCTCGGCCTGGTGCGCCTCACCGGTGCCGAATCATCCGGTGGCAGCGGCGCCGGATGGCCCGAGGCGGTCGCGTTGCTCTCCGCCGCGGTACACCACGGCGTGCGGATCCCGCTGGCCGAGCATGATCTGCTGGCCTGCTGGCTGCTGGAGGCGGTCGGCTTGCCCGTCGACGACGGGGTGCGCACCGTCGCCGTCCTCGACCCGCAGGGGCGAGCTCGGGCGGTTCCCTGGGCGTCCGGCGCGCAGCGCATCGTCGCGGTGTGGCCGACCACCGACGGTCATGCCGTCGGCGACCTGGACGCAACGGCCACCGCTCTGCGAATCATACCGGGCGCCAATATGATCGGCGAGCCCCGCGACGCGGTGAAGGCAGAAATCGCTGTGCTGGAAGGCGTACCCGTGACCGCCGGGCAACTCGAAACCCTGGCGCTGAAATCGGCGCTCATCCGCGCGATTCAGGTGTGCGCCGCACTGGATCGCGTCTTGGCGATGTCAATCGAGCACACCACCTCGCGGGTCCAGTTCGGTCGGTCGTTGTCGAAGTTCCAGGCGATCCAGAACCTGATCTCGGATATCGCCGCCGAGGCTGCGCTGGCCAGGACGGCGACCGAAGCCGCCGTGACGGTCGCCATCGGTCACGACTGGTCAAGCCCCAACCTGCGTTTCCTGACCGCGGTGGCGCGCTCGTGCACGGGCCACGCGGTGTCGGTGGTGGTCCGCAATGCCCATCAGGTGCACGGCGCCATCGGCACCACCCGCGAGCACCGACTGCACGAGTTCACCCGGCCCGCGCTGACCTGGCGATCGGAATTCGGCTCGGTCCGGTCCTGGGACGAGCAGATCACCGATTCCGCACTGCGGGCCGGCGGTTCCGGCCTGTGGGCCTTGATCACCGGTTGAGGCAGTGTTCCACTGAACGGGCCACGCGGCTGTCGGGAGCCGCCGGGCCGCGGTTGACTCGATGTCATGAGCAACGACATCACGCTGTCCGAACTGCAGGAGTTTCTCGCCGGGTTCTGGTACGACTACGACGAGGCCAACTACGATGCGATGGCCGCGGCGCATTCCGAGGACGTCCACTACCGGACCCGAAGCGACTCGGGCGCCAGCCCGTTCGAAGAACTGATGTCTCCCGAGCTGCACGGCCGCGAGGCGGTCATCGAGTGGCTGTCCGATCACCGTAGGCAGAGCCCGTACCCACTGCGCCACCATGCCACCAATATCCACCGCACCGGTACCGACGGTGACGGCGTCCGGGTGCGGTTTTACATCTTCGTCAACCAGATCGCGAACTTCGTCCCGTTCGCCGTGTCCAGCGGCATCGGTAACGTCACCGTCCGTCGCGGCGCCACTGGTCTGGAGTTCACCGACGTCGACATGGTCCTGGACACCACGAATTCAGTGCTGCTGTCCGAGTTGACCGCTGACATCGCCGCTGGTTCGTGAGCGCCCGGGACCTCTTTTCCGGCGGCGTCGCGGTCATCACCGGCGCCGGTGCCGGCATCGGCGCCGGCCTGGCCCGGCACGCCGCCGCTCTCGGCATGACGGTCGTGGCGGCCGACATCGACCTTGAGTCAGCCGAACGTCTTGTCGACGAACTCAACGCAGGCGGCGGCGCTGCCCTCGCAGTCGCCTGCGATGTGCGGGACGCCCAGGCGGTCCAGGATCTCGCCGACTTCACCTACCGCGAGATCGGCCCGGTGCGCCTACTGGTCAACAACGCCGGTATCGAACAGTTCGGGTATCTGTGGGACACGCCGGTGGCGAACTGGCAGCGGGTGATGGACATCAATGTCAGTGGCGTGTTCCACGGGGTACGGGCGTTCTTGCCCAAGATGATCGCCGCCGCCACCCCTGCCTGGGTGTGGAATCTGTCGTCGATCGGCGGGGTCGCCGCAGTGCCATTGCAGGCGCCTTATATCGTCAGCAAGCACGCGGTGCTGGCGCTCACCGAGTGCTTGCGTCTTGAGGTGGAACTCGCCGGACACGCCGACTTCATTCGGGTGCAGGCCGTTCTCCCCGGTGCGGTGAAGTCGAACATCTTCGAGGCGGCCGGCGGCGTCGACTCCGCCGCTGCAGGCACCGATGTCGCAGCGGCCGAGAACCAACGGGCGGCGATGCTCGACATCAAAGCTGCGGCAATGAATCCCGACGCCGCGGCCGAGGTGGTATTCGAACAATCCGCCCAGGATGCGTTCTACCTGTTGACGCAGCCGGAATACGTGGGTTCGGCAATGGCCGAGCGCGCCGAGATCTTGAGCAACCTCACCGCTCCGCGGCTACGCACCGAGCGCCGCTTCGACCCGGCCGAACACTGAAAGCCATGAGCGGCAACAATCGTCCGGGACTCGACCCCGACGCTGCGCAACGCGTTGTCGCCTTCGGTCCGCCGACACCCATGCGTGAACGCGGGCTGCAAGCAGTTCGCGACAGCATCGAAACAGCACCACTCCCCGTCGATATGCCCGCCATGGCGGACATCAGTGACACGATGGTCGACGGGCCCGGGGGCGCAATCCCGGTACGCATCTACCGCCCGAACAACACCGACGAGCCGGCACCCGTGATCGTGCACCTGCACGGCGGCGGGCTCGTGATGGGCTCCAACCATTCGTTCGAGCCGATGGCACGGGCACTCGCCGCGGCCAGCGATGCCGTGGTGGTGGCCGTCGACTACCGGCTCGCGCCGGAGAACCCCCCGCCCGCCCAGTTCGACGATGCACTCGCCGTCACCAATTGGGTTGGCGCCGAATCAGACACGTTGAGAATCGACCGTGAGAGGGTCGCCATCTGCGGGGACAGCGCCGGCGGTGGCATCGCTGCCGCGGTGGCCTTGGCCGCGCGCGAGGCCGGTGCACCCCGCTTGTTCGCGCAGGTGCTGCTGTATCCGGGCGTCGACCGAGACATGGGCGCGCCGTCAATCGTCACCCAACCCGACGCGCCCCTGCTCATCCACGACGACATCGTCTTTCTGCACGAACTCGCGGATCAGGGAGCGGGTTCCTCGCATGACATCCGGCGGGTTCCGGCCTATGCCAGCGATCTCAGCGCGCTACCCCAGGCCATTGTGGTGACCGCAGAATTGGATCCCATTTCTGACTGGGGTGAGCGCTACGCGGCACGTCTACGTGACGCCGGCGTGCAGACCACCGTCACCCGATATCCCGGGATCTATCACGGGTTCCTCATGCGTTCGGAAACGACAGCCCGCGGGCGCCTGGCCATGGCCGAGGTCGGCGCACTGCTCCGGGCGAAGTTCGCTCACCCCTTGCCGTTCTGACGCGACGACCGACGTCCCGATAGCCGGGCATCGATGGTCGCCGCAGCGTTGAATCCGCCCACAATCAAACATACCCATGGCGTCCGACAACGCCGGTACCAAGAAAAGGAGTCCCCGTGATGCTCACCGATGATCGAAGGATGGAGCTGTCCGACATCCTTCGCCCCGTTTCACCACCACGCGAGATCGACAACGTCTACACCGACGATCAGCGTGATCGCCTGCTCGAGGTCGTTCGCAAGGATGCCCCATGGCGGCTGATCATCGCTCAGCACTTCGCCTCACCCGAGGAACTGATGGCCACGATGAGCGGCAAGTTCCCGGAGGGCTTCACTCCCACCCTGGACCTGTTCCTCACGCCGACTTTCCGCGGCTTCCTCGCCAATCACGGCACGGTGCTATACCCAGAACTGCATGACTGCTTCTACAACGCGGATTTCCTCACGCAGGCGAAGTCGTACTGGGGCGCTGAGTACGCGAAGCCTGAGATGATGCTGTTCAACATCAACGGGCCATGCGCCAACCGCGATCCCGGCCATCTGGATTCTCCCAGCTTCCGTGGCGTCCGATACGAAAACGCTCCCACCTGGCTGACCAGTGTGATGGGCAAGTCCGGCCTGTTCCAGGACTACCTGATCAAGATGGCCCAAGTCATCACCTGGTTCTCCCACGATGCCGGCAGCGGGTTCACCTACTGGCCTGAAGGCCCACTCAAGGCTCCCCAACGTTTGATGCCGCCGGTGTACAACCGCGGCGTCGTCGTGCAGAACGAGATGCTGATGCACCGCGGTGAAGCCAATGGCCCCCTGGATCAACAGGTTCCGGCCGGCCTGGAGTTCGACACCGTCTTCGCCGGCGATCCCGCTTCCCGTGACCACTGGGTGCTCAAGAACGGTGAGAACGTGATCGCCCGTCATCACACCGACGACCTTCGGTTCCTGGTGCACTGGTCGGCCGAAGTGTTTGAAGACTCCGACGAGTTGAAGAAGAACATGGATCATTCAGACGACATCACCATCGAGAAGGCGATCGACATGATGGTCGACGATCTCAACAAGAAGGGCCTCAAGCTCGACATCCCCAGCGCCCCGCTGCATGACGCTGCCTTCATCGGCGCGTTGAACGCCGGCTATGACCTCGGAGGACCCGCGACCTATCCAGAAGAGGCTCCGTTGAGCGCGTTCCAGTTCGCCTGAATTGGCGTCGAATGCTCGGTGGCCCCGCGCAGCCCCTGTGAACGCGGGGCCACGTCGCTGTTGCTGCGCGACGCCAGTCATCCTGCCGGCCAAGGGTTGGCGACCAGTAGGGACTCGAGCGTCTTGCCAACGGCGCTAGGCAGCGGCTCAATGATCGCCGGCGGTGAGCGCACCCGCCATGAGTGAATGTGCATGCCCGGCGAACTCGCGGACCCGATCGCCGATCCAGCGCACCTTGTCCACCGTGAGGTGCGTGTAGGGCTGCGCCGACACGGTCATGACGACTTCACCACGAGCGTCGAAGATCGGCGCCGAGATCGTTGCGAGCGAACACTCTGCGACATCGGCCAGCTCACCCGGCAGGAAGTCGACGATCGTCAGATCGGCGACGGCGCCGGCCAGCCGCACCGCTACGGGATCGGGCTCTTCGCCGCTGTCCAGCGCCAAGAGTGCCGAATATACCCGCAGGAGAGGATCACTGAGCCGCTCGATGCCATATCCGCGCCGCTGAATTTCGTCCAGCACATGGGGCATACGGACGCGGAACACATCGTTGACCGGTCCGGCAGATTCCAGCCACTCATCGCGTGTCGCCGCGGACGCCCACGCGACGAATTCGCGCCCGAAGGGCGCAACGAAGGGCAGCCGCTGACCGGCCGCCACGCGCGCAGGCGCGGTGTCCGGAGCCGCCGACTCGACGACTGCGATGTGGCCGGCCTGTACTTCCGAAACGCACACGGCCATATCTATTGCGGCGCTCAATCGGGCCAAGGGTTCGCGTAGCTTCCTCGTCACCGGCATGCTCGTCGGCTGCGGCCGGGGAAAATTGCCGCCGAGCGAGTATGTCCCACTGAGTGGGTCGCGCGAAACCCAGTCGGCCGCGGCCAGTGTGGCCAGAATGGCATGCCCGGTTGATCGACTTATCCGCAGCTGACGGCATATTTGGGCGAGCGTCAACGGCGGCCCGAGAGTATCGGCCAGCAGCTCGATGACGTCTATGACACGTCGGGTAGGCGGAGATGGGTCTTGACCGTGCCGCTGAGCCGGATCTAGGTTGGCGTTCATATATTCGGATATTACAACGAATATTCGACACCTGGCGCGCGGAGGTCCCTGAATGCAGACAAGCACGCTGACGATCGACGATCTGACAAAGCCGGTTCTGGCCCCGGCCCAGCAAGAGATACTCGGCCACTTCGCCGGGTTGCCGATCGAGCTCCACCCGGACGTGCTCATCGAAGAGGCGATGAAGCACACCGGATTGGACGATTTCGGGCCGGTAGACTTCCGCAGCCGACTCGGCGTATACGCGGATGCCGCCGACTCCGACGGCGGCAACACGAATCTGAACCGCTTCATCCTGCGGAACCGCATCGTGCGCCTGCTGTCTCAGCGTCTGCTGCTGACCGACCTGCTGCGCCGGCATCCTGAGATTCACGATATCGACATCGAGAAGCCGATCATCGTCGTTGGTCTACCTCGTTCGGGAACAACACATTTGGTCAATCTGATTGCGGCAGACTCCAGGCGCCGAGCACTGCCCTACTGGGAAAGCCAGGAACCATTCCCGCTACGCGGCGAAGGACCGGATGCCGACGGCGTCGATCCGCGGTTCGCCCGCAGCACTGCCGAGCATGAAGCAGCGATGACGATGACTCCGCTCGTGCAGGCCATGCACGACCGCTTTCCCCAGGCGATCGAGGAAGAGGTCGAACTTCTCGACCTGGACTTCGCCAGCTACGTATTGGAGTGGCATGCCCGAGTACCGAAGTGGCGAGACTTCTATCTCGCGCTCGACCAGGACGTCCACTACGCATACTTGCGGACAACTCTGCAGGCGCTGACTTTTCTGCGAGGTCCACGACGGTGGGTGCTGAAGTCACCGCAGCACTGTGAACAACTCGGTCCGCTGATCCGTACCTTCCCCGATGCCACCGTTGCGTTTACCCACCGCGATCCGGTGGCGGTGATCCAGTCGGCGGTCACCATGCTGGCATACGGAGATCGCATCCGCCGCAAGGAAATTGATCCGTCCGGTCTCGTCGACTACTGGATCGACCGTATCGAGCGGTTGCTGCGCGCCTGTGTACGGGACCGCGAACTGATTCCTGCCGAACAGAGCACGGACATCTCCTTTCACCACCTCAACGGCAATGAGATGGAGATCTTGGGCAGGCTGTACGCCACCAGCGGCACCGAGATGACCGCAGATGCGCAGGCCGCGTTCCGCCACTACCTCGATGACAACCCCCGGGGCAAGCACGGCAGCCTGCGCTACGACCTGCAAGGGCACTTCGGCCGGACACCATCAGAGGTCCGCTCGCGTTTCGCGTTCTATTTCGACCGCTTCGACGTCCGGGAGGAAGTGTGAGCACCTATCGGCCGCTCTATCTCGATCGACCGGGTGCCGAGGACATCGTCGGCGCCGGTGCACCCGCCCGGGAGGTGGGCCCCGGCATCTGGATGTCGCCTGGTTTGTCCAATTCGTTCATGCTGGCCACCGATGACGGCCGGATCGTTCTCAATACCGGTATGGGCTTCGAAGGGCCCGTGCATCGCGCCAACTACGACGCTATCGACCCAGCACCGATTCGCTACGTCATCCTGACGCAGGGACACGTCGACCACGTCGGGGGCCTCGGTTCCGTGAGCGACCCGGACAGTCAGATCGTCGCACAAGCGAATTGGAAGACCTGGCGTCGCGACAATGATCTGTTGGCGGCTTTTCGCGCGCAGAACTCGTCCTTCGCTTGGCTCGACAAGGTGATGGCGACGATAGAGAACACCTCATCACGATTCGGATCGGTCCCATCACAGAGTGTCCCGACCCCGACGATCACCTTCGAGGACAGCTTCGGTATCAGCTTGGGCAACCGCGTGCTCGAGTTGTATGCCACACCCGGCGGTGAAACCACCGACAGCCTGGTGGCTTGGCTCCCCGACGACGGTGTCTGCTTGTGCGGCAATGTTTTCGGGGCGCTGTTCGGTCACATTCCCAATCTCGTCACGATGCGTGGCGACCGCTACCGCGATGCGCTGACGGTCGTGGAATCCATTGATCGGGTGCGCGCCCTGGGCGCAGAGATGTTGCTCACCGGGCACTTCGGACCGATCACCGGAAAGGACCGCATCGAGTGGGAGTTGACCAGGCTGCGTGATGCTGTGACCTACATCCATGACCGCACCGTCGAGGGTATGAACGCCGGCAAGGACGTTCACACCCTCATGCGTGAGGTGGCGCTGCCGCCGGATCTGCAGGTGGGCGAGGGCTACGGCATGGTCCGCTGGAACATCCGCGCAATCTGGGAGAACTATGCGGGCTGGTTTCACCATCAGTCCACAGCGGAGCTGTATGCCGAATCTCCGGGCCGCACCGAATCTGACTTGCTGGACATCGCCGGCACGACAGCAATTCTCGAACGCGCCCGATTGCTGCTGGACACGGGCGAACCCGTACGGGCGATTCGACTCGCCGACTTGGTGAACCACGCCGAAGCCGACAATGTGGAGGCCACACAGGTGTTGATCACCGCACACGAGATGCTGCTGCGAGACAGCGCCAACTTCTGGGAAGCCGCATGGCTGCGCAAACGAATTGAGGAACTGTCGTGACCAACCGCGTCCATTTCGACTTCACCGGTGCGACGGCGCTGGTCACCGGCGGCACAAGCGGCATCGGTCATGCGACGGCGTCGCTACTCCGCGACAGCGGGGCGCACGTCACGATCACCGGAACCAGAGCGAAACCCGAGGACTACGACGTCGACCTGTCGGGACTGGAGTACCGCCAACTGTCTCTCACCGACCCCGCCGGTATAGAGGCACTCGCCGACTCGGTCACTGTGTTGGACATCCTGATCAACAATGCAGGCGCCAATTTTCCCGGCGGAGTCGATGAATCCACCGCGGCGGGATTCACCGCATCGGTCGAAGTCAATCTGCTCGCGCCCTTCCGGCTGAGCGAAGGTCTGCATGGTGCGCTCAAGACGTCAGAATCCGACGGCGGCGCGAGCGTTGTCATGCTCGCCTCGATGGCGGCGATCCGTGCGGTACCGGTTGTTCCCGGCTACGGATCGGGCAAGGCCGGTGTGCTCGCGCTGACCCGCAACCTCGCCGCGAAGTGGGCCGTCGACGGCATCCGGGTCAATGCTGTCGTTCCGGGACTGGTCACCACCCGGATGACCGCACCCATGGACTACGTGCCCGACGTCAAGCAAGACCAGATCGATCACACCCCGCTCGGCCGATTCGCCACACCTGTAGAGATCGCCAATCCGATCCTGTATTTGTGTAGCGCCAATGCGTCGTACAGCACCGGATCGGCGCTCGTCGTCGACGGCGGCTACAGCGTGTTATGAGCTGCCCGACCCACCCCACCCGCCTAGCCACTCAAGGAAGATCATTGTGAGAGCTGCCATCATCACTGCGCCAGGCAAGACCGAGATCGTGGAGGTGCCCAAGCCGACAGCCGGTCCTGATGACGTGCTGGTCAAGATCCGCGCGTGCGGCATCTGCGGTTCGGACAGCCTCTACATCTCCATCGGTGGGCTGCCGCCACATCAGGGCAGCATGCCGATCGGGCACGAACCGGCCGGCGAGGTCATTGAGGTCGGCCAGAACGTGCGGGACATCGCCGTCGGTGACCGGGTGGTGATCAATCCGATGGCCGTACCCGAAGACATCATCGGCAATGGTGGTACCACCGGGGCCCTGGCCGATTACCTCCTCATCAAAGACGCGGTGCGCGGCCGAAGTATCGAAGTCATCCCCGGTCACGTTCCCTTCGAGGTCGCCGCACTCAACGAGCCGATGGCGGTGGCACGGCACGCGGTGAACCAGGTTGCTCCCCGGTCCACCGACCAGGTGCTGGTCTTCGGCGCCGGCCCCATCGGTCTGGGCATCGTGATTTCGTTGAAATCGGCTGGCGTCAAACATGTCGTGGTCGCCGACGTCTTGCCCGACCGGTTGGACAAGGCGCTGCGGGTAGGCGCTGACGCTGTCATCAACTCCCAAGAGGAGGACCTGACCGCTCGTCTGATCGAGTTACACGGAACGGGCGATTCGATGTGGCCCGACAGGGCCGGCACGAACATCTATCTTGATGCCGCCGGGGTACCGACGGTCATCGACACGGCCTTCGGCCTCGCTCAGCGCGGCGCCAAACTCGGCGTTGTCGCCGTTCACAAGGAACCGGTAACCCTCGACCTCATGAACGTGATGAGCAACGAACTGACGGTTATCGGATCGATGGGCTACCCGACCGAGATCTTCGAAGTGACCGAGGACATCGTCGATAACTGGGAGAAGTACCGGCTCATCATCAGCCACACCTTCGGATTCGACGAGCTCGATGAGGCATTGCGCTGTGTTTCGACGCCGGGCGCAGCCGACAAGGTCATCATCACGCTCGGTTGATCAGGCGGTCGAGGAGGAACATTGTCGAAGCACACGGCCGATGCGGCAGCTGAGACCGTCAGAAGGTACGTCGAGCTGCTCCAGTCTGGCAGTGCCGATGAACTGGTCGCGCTGTTCGCCGAGAATGCCACGGTAGAAGATCCGGTCGGAAGGGACGTTCGCTCCGGCCGGAATGCCATCCGAGAATTCTTCAGCACGTTGGAGAGCCTCGATCGCCGAACGGAGTTGACCCTCCTCCGGATCGCAGGCGCCGAGGCGGCCTTCGTCTTCACGATCACGTTCACCGTCGGTGACACTCCGATGCGCCTGCAACCGATCGACACCGTGGTGTTCGACGACAGCGGCGCCATCACGTCCCTGCGCAGCTATTTCGCGGCGTCGGATGTGATCGCCGGCTGAACGCCGACTGCGGCAGTGTGAGTTCCAAACCCGGCGGTCGTCAGGGCGATCGTCGGGAATCTGAATCTGCTCCGGCCCCTGTGCTGATCGCGGCGTCCGCTCCCGCGCGGCGCCCGCTGAAGATGCAATCTGCGATCGACAGACCACTGACGTAACTGTTGGAGCAGACGCCGACCGCGTTGCGGCCGACGGCATACAGGCCGGGCACGGTGCCGCCGCCACGGTTTACGACTGCGCCCGTGCTCTCGTCGACAACCAGACCTCCGAGTGTCAACCCGGGGATGGGGTAGAACATCGACGAATCGGCCGAGATGTCGATCGAGTAGAACGGCCCTCGCTCCAACAGCGGGCACAATGCCGGGTCTTTGCGAGCTGGATCGCCTGCACCGCTGCGGATTCCGTCGTTGTAGGCGTCGACGGTGCGGCGCAGAGCGGCGGCGTCGATGCCGTTCTTGGCGGCGATACCGTCGATCGTCGCGGCCTTCTTGTGTCCGATGGTCAGTAGATATACCAGTTGCAGGCGTTGGAAGAGCTGGGTCTGATCCGCGATCTGGGTTCGGATTTTCCGCCAGGTCGCGGCGTCGTAGATCGCCCACCCCGTGCCGTCGAAGTCGCGCATCAGCGAATTGCCGTGGGTGGCCCCGTAGAGATCTTCATTGGCGATGCGTCGACCGTTCGCACCGACGGTGATGCCTTCCAGGAATGCGCTCGGCGGGGCCAGGAATCGCCACGCGGTGATGTTGCCCATCTTGTCGGTCATCCCGCCGGCATCCAACCCGAGCTTGATGCCCGCGCCGTCGTCTCCGACGGTTCCCAGCGGCGAGATTCTGCGGAACTTCGGGGCGAATTCGTTCATCCACTGACGATTGTGGACGAAGCCGCCGGCGGCCAGGATCACCGCGCCGGCCCCAACCTGCGCGTCCGTACTGGCCCGAGCACGCAACCGCTCGGCGCGGGTGGCGGCGCCTTCGACCACGCCCGGCATCCAAGTGCCCAGTTTTCCAGTGGCTTTGGCGATCATCCGGTGTTGCCGCGCGCTCCTGTGGGCGGGGTCCAGTACTTGGTAACGAACTCCGGTGATGCGCCCATCGCCAGCCTGAAGCAGTTGGAGCACCTGCGCCAACGGGATGAACTCGACGCCCTTGGCCAACGCCGAATCTCGCAGGCGATCGAACAGGACTCTGCCCGAGCTCATCCCGGGCGCCAGCACCCGATGACCCCGTGGAGCGGGCTGAGCGTGGGTCATGTACGGAAAGGCCTTCTCGTTGCCCGAGTAATAGAGGTAGTGATCATCAGTGGGATAGGACGTCTTGTACGACGACACCCGACCGCCGCTGAACTCAACGCCCTGCACTTTGAGCCAATCGATCATCGCTGGACTCTGCTCGCAGAACCTTCTCAAAGTGCCCGCAGACACCGCGCCCGCCACTTCCTCGGTGAGATAAGCCAGCATGTTTGCGACGCTGTCCTCATAGCCGCCGGCCCATTGTTCGGCGGTTCCGCCGCCGGCGTACACGATCCCGCCGGAAAATGCAGTGGCACCGCCGCCGTAGCCGCGGTCCAAGACCAGTACCCGCGCACCGCGATCGGCGGCCTCGATCGCCGCGGCTGCGCCCGCGGCACCGAATCCGACCACGATGACGTCATACTCGCGATCTCTAGGCATCTTTGCTCCCATGTTTGGAACCGCTGCTGCGCCGAACTCGCACGCAGGGAACGGATTACTCGTCGAGAACCGGTAATGCGCCGCGGCGCACCGCAGCCTCGATGGAATCGCGCAGATCCAGACACAGCGAAACGGGCACGTCCCGCGACGTCGTCACTCCGGTTCCGTGCGGTGACATGCGGCGTCGAGCACAGCTCGCGACCGAGTCCGCATCCCACTGCACGCTGGTCTGCTCCCAGCTGCTCTTGCGGGCGTGCACCCGAGCCCCACAAGACCCGCAGGTGACCGGCGTCATCGGTGCGTCGCGCAGCCGGTTGTCCGGGCGGACACTCACTTGGTCACACCCACCAGCCTCGGCAGCCGGTTGGCGGCAAGGTTGGCCTCGACCTCTTTCATCCAGGCCTCACGTGGGCGGGTGGTGTCGATTTCGAATTCGAAGCGGTCCACCATGTCCGGCGTCACATCGGCAACGTCGACGTAGAATTGCTCGTACCAACGACGCAGCTGGTAGACGGGGCCATCTTCTTCGCAGAGTAGCGGATTGTCGATGCGTGCCTTCCGCCGCCAGATGTGCACGTCCTGTTCGAAGCCCATCTTCACGAAGTCGCCCAACGCGATACCCATCTGCACCGCGACATCCTCGGGCACGTCCTCAGATTTCTCGACAGTGATTCCGTACTGCAGCACAAACGAATTCGCGTCGATCGGGTAGTGACAGTTCAGCAGCACCGTGCGCTGATCGCCGTGCTCATAGTGGTACGTGAGGTCATCGATCATGAAAGACGGGCCGTGGTAGGAGGCCACCGAGGTGGTGCCGGAGATCTTGGCGCCCTCGCCGGAGCCAAGGTCGGGCCGGCCGACACTCTCGTAGTACTGCGTGGCGGTGTGCCCCTCGAAGATGTTCTTGAACCCGGTCGGCAAGCCGCCATGGATGTAGAAGAAGTGCGCCATGTCCACGACGTTGTCTATGATCTCGCGGCAGTTCGTGTCGACGATCGTGGTGTACCAGTGCCAGTCGGTCCATCCATCGCCACCGACCCCTTCGATGCGCGGGATGGTCACATCGGCGGGCGGGGGCTTCTTCTCGGGGTCATTCCAGACGAAGAGCATGCCGTCCTGCTCCATGGCCGGCCAGGTCGCGGTGCGCGCGAGCTTGGGCACCCGGCGGCTGTAGGGGATCTGCTTGCAACGGCCATCGCCGCCCCAGCGCCAGTCGTGGAACGGGCAGGCGATCTCGCTGCCCTTGACCTCACCGTCGGAAAGGTCACCACCCATGTGCCGGCAGTAGGCGTCAAGAACGTTGATCGCGCCGTCTTCACCGCGGAAGACCACCAACTTGCCGCCGAACGCGTTGATGGCATGCGGTTTTCCGTCGCCGAGATCGCGGGTGAGACCCAGGCAGTGCCAACCACGGGCGAACCTCGTGGGTGCCGACTGCGCCTCGATCTGACGAACGTCTCCGGCACCGTCGGGCTGCAACGATGTCATGGTCAACCTCGCTCTTGATTGCTTCCAGGGATCAACCCGTTCTAGCACCGGCACTCCCAGCTGATAGGTGAGGCGTTCCACTGACCGGGCATCGGTGATCGAAATCCGCTGAGCCGATCCCAGAATCGTCGGGTGACTGATCTGCAGAACATCACCGTCGATCTTCTCGTCGTCGGTTCAGGTACCGGAATGGCCGCGGCGCTCGCCGCACACGAGTTGGGGTTGTCCACCCTGATTGTGGAGAAGACTGCCTATGTGGGAGGTTCGACCGCTCGTTCCGGTGGCGCGTTCTGGATGCCGGGAAATCCTGTCCTCACCGAGAGCGGATCTTCGGACAGCGTGGACAAGGGGCGGACCTACCTGAAAACCCTGGTGGGCCAGGACGCTGCACTGGACCGCGTAGACGCGTTTGTGGATTTCGGCTCGGCCACCATCGACATGCTGCGGCGTACCACCCCGATGAAATTTCAGTGGGCCAAGGGCTATTCGGATTACCACCCGGAGCAACCCGGCGGCAGTGCCGTAGGGCGCACCTGCGAGTGCCGGCCATTCAACACCGCGAAGCTCGGGACTGAATTGGCCCGCCTCCGCCCCGGTGTGATGAAGTCTTCGTTTCCGATGCCGGTCACCGGTGCCGACTACCGCTGGTTGAACCTGATGGCACGCACTCCCCGCAAATCGTGGCCGCGCATCCTGCTGCGCGCCGCGCAGGGCATCGGTGGTCTGGCGCTGCGTCGTCGCTACGCTGCCGGCGGCCAGGCACTGGCCGCGGGTATGTTCGCCGGCGTCGTCCAGGCGGGCATCCCGATCTGGACCGATACACCTCTCCTGGAACTGGTCGAAGATGGCGATCGGGTGACCGGTGCGGTCGTAGGCCGGAACGGCACCAGAGTGACGGTGACCGCGCGCCGCGGTGTCGTGCTCGCCACCGGCGGTTTCGATCACCTGATGAGTTGGCGGCACAAGTTCCAGTCGGAACGCTTGGGAGACAACGCCAGCCTGGGCGCTGAAGGCAACACCGGCGACGGTATCCGCCTGGCTCAGGACCTGGGCGCCGACACCGCACTGATGGATCAGGCGTGGTGGTTCCCCGCCTTTGCCCCGCTACCCGGTGGCGAATCCACGGTCATGCTCGCCGAACGCTCGCTGCCGGGGTGCCTACTCGTCGATCAGAACGGTGAACGCTTCATCAATGAGGCAACGGACTACATGTCCTTCGGCCAGGAACTGTTGCGTCGCGAGCAGTCGGGCGTGCCGGTGGAGGAGATGTGGATGATCTTCGACCAGCGGTACCGGAACAGCTATCTACTTGCCGCCGAACTCTTCCCACGCATGCCGATCCCCCAGGCTTGGTATGACGCCGGGATAGCCCACCGCAGTGACGATCTCGGGTCCCTCGCCGCCCAGATCGGCATTGAGGCGGCGACTTTCACCGCCACGATGGACCGCTTCAACGGCTTGGCGGATGCCGGCGTCGACTCCGACTTCCACCGAGGCGCCAGCGCCTATGACCGTTACTACGGCGATCCGACCGTCGCCCCGAATCCCAACCTGCGTCCACTGAACTCCGGACCGTTCTACGCGGTCAAGGTGGTCTTGAGCGACCTGGGCACCTGCGGTGGTGTGCGCGCCGATACCCGAGGTCGGGTACTGAAAGAAGACGGATCCACGATCAACGGTCTGTACGCACTCGGCAACGTCTCTGCGAACACGTTTGGGAAGACCTATCCCGGTGCCGGTGCCACCATCGGGCAAGGATTGGTGTTCGGCTACGTCATAGCGCAACACGCGGCCGGGCGCCTCGTCTGAGTCACCACCGGCAATACGCTCAGTCCGGCGGATCGCCTCCGTCGGACGTGTCGCCGGCATTCTCGGCGGCGATCCGGCGCTCGACTTCGTACCAGTATTCCCGCACGGGAAACTCAACGCCCTGGGGACCGGATTCGCCGAACGTCTCTTCGGCGGCGTCCAGGTCCTTGATGATCTGCATGGCCAGTTCGCGTTCGGCGGCGTAGTACTGTTCCGACCATTTCAACGCCAGCCTGGCATACGACCAAGCCGGTTGCTCACTGGTCCAGCGCACTTCAACGGCCGCGGCCTGCTGCAATTGCTCGGCGTACTCGGCGTGTGCGATGAGAATTTCTCTGAGCCGGCCCGGATTGAGCAGATGTCCGAGCATGACTCGCAGCATCGGGTTGTGTTTGAGGGTCGGAGGTTCGACCGTATCTTCGTTTGCCCAGCGCGAGACTGCCGCCAGCCCGTCATCGGTGATCTTGTACATGCGGCGGCTGCGGATTCCGGCTTCGACCCGCGAGCTCAAGAGACCCAGCTTCTCCAGTCGCTTCAGCTCTGAATAGATCTGGCTGTAGGCCGGACTCGAGTAAAAGAAGCGGATGGCCCAGTTGATCCATTTCTTGATGTCGTAGCCCGACAATTCCGCGCCGCCGGAAAGCATCCCGAGCAACGCCCACCCGGTGGGCGACACATTCAACCCACCAGATCCAGTCGCGGCTTCATCCGTCACCCGCCAAGGCTAGCAATGGTGACATCCGGGGAGCGCGCTACTACCGCTGACCGGGAGGACGCGTTGCATACCGAGAAGGAAAGGCGAGAAGGTGGCGGCGAGTCCCATTTTCGAAGGAGGGGTATGACCGAGGAGTTGACCGCGGCTCGAGGCAGTGGCTTGATCACGCCGGCGGCACCCGAGATGCGGCGCGTGCTGGGCCACTTCTGCACCGGTATCGCCGTGGTCACCGCTCACGACGACACCCGTCCGATCGGGTTCACCTGTCAATCGGTCACCTCGGTGTCGCTGGATCCGCCCTACATCTCCTTCTGCCCGTCGAACTCATCGACGAGCTGGCCGCTGATCCGCGCCGTCGGGGCGCTGTGTGTCAACGTCCTCGCCGCTGATCAGCACGATGTGTGCGCACAATTCGCAACACGCGGCGAGGACAAGTTCGCCGGGATCGAATGGCGCCGCGGCGCCAATGGTGCCCCAACACTGCACGGGACGCTGGCATCGATCGAAGCCGAGCTTGAGTTCGAACACGGGGCCGGCGACCACTCGATCGTCGTTGCCCGCGTGTCGGGCCTGTGGGCACACGAAGAACGGGGACCACTGTTGTTCTACCGCGGCGGGTACGGCGCATTCGACGGAGCGGCCCATGCCTGACTTCGATGTCGAGGTCGACGTAGTCGTCGCCGGTTCCGGAGGCGGTATCACCGGCGCGTACACCGCTGGGCGCGAGGGCCTTTCGGTACTTCTCGCCGAAGCCACCGACAAGTTCGGCGGCACCACGGCGTACTCGGGAGGCGGCGGGATGTGGTACCCGTGCAACCCCGTCGTAGAGCGGGCCGGCACCGACGACACCATGGATGCCGCACTCGCCTATTTTCACGCCGTTGTCGGCGACCGGACGCCGAGAGCCCTGCAGGAAACCTATGTGCGCGGTGGCGCCTCACTCATCGCGTATTTGGAGCAGGATCCCGCATTCGAGTTCACCGTGCTGCCGTGGCCGGACTACTACGGCTCGGTGCCCGACGCCCGCAACGACGGCTTCCGTCACATCATCCCGCTGCCGCTGCCCGACAGCGAACTGGGCCGCTACGCCGGGCTGGTGCGAGGACCGCTGGACGTCGAGCGACTCGGCACTGCTGCGCCGGACCTGCTCACCGGCGGTCGCGCGCTGATCGGCCGATTCCTTGCCGCACTGAACGCAATGCCCGATGTCTCCTGCTGGCGCAACGCAGCACTGACGGAGCTGATCACCGATAACGGCCACGTCCTCGGCGCGCTTATCCAACAGAACGGGATCCCGGTGCGGGTGCGGACACGTCGCGGGGTACTGCTCGCCAGCGGCGGCTTCGAACAGAACGAAACCATGCGCGCGCAGTACGGCGTACCCGGAAGCGCGATCGACACCATGGGCGGTCCCGGCAGCACCGGCGCCGCGCACCGGGCCGCAATCGCCGCGGGCGCTGATGTCGACCTGATGGATCAGGCCTGGTGGTCGCCTGGGATGACCCATCCCGATGGACGATCCGCGTTCGCGCTGTGGTTCACCGGAGGCATCTTCGTCAATCAGAACGGTCAGCGTTTCGTCAACGAATCCGCGCCGTACGACCGCATTGGCCGTGAGGTGATACGCCAACTCGACGACGGCTCGACCGCCCTGCCGTTCTGGATGATCTATGACGACCGGGAAGGTGAGGTTCCACCGGTGAAGGCCACCAACGTGTCGATGGTCGACACCGCGCACTACCGCGAAGCAGGCCTATGGCACTCCGCCGACACCTTGGCGGAGCTTGCCGAATCCATCGGCGTACCCGCCACCGAACTGGAGGCCACGGTGCAGCGGTACAACAAGCTGGCCGCAACCGGAGTCGACGACGATTTCAACCGCGGCGGCGAAGCTTATGACCGGGCTTTCACGAGTGGCGAGTCACCCCTGGTCCCGATCGACCAACCGCCCTATCATGCTGCCGCATTCGGCCTTTCCGACCTCGGGACCAAAGGCGGGCTTCGCACTGACGCACACGCCCGCGTGCTGAGCGCAGAGGGGACACCGATTCCTGGCCTCTATGCGGCGGGCAACACCATGGCAGCGGTCTCGGGTGAGACCTACCCAGGTGGCGGCAACCCCATCGGTGCCTCCATGCTGTTCAGCCACTTGGCAGCACGACACATGGCCGGCACGGACTCCGCCGGGTGAGCACGCCGATCAGCGCCGAGCAGGCTCGGCATGCGGACGGACTCTACGGTCCGCTCACCCAGTCACTGCGGGCCCTCATTGACGTCGTGATCCGCAGCGAGGCTGCCGACGACGATGTAACACAAGCGCACGCCCTGATCGAACAAGCCGCGGCACTGTTGAGTTCACGTCTGGATCCCGAACCCTTCGGAGTGCGCACCACCACCGAGGGCGGCATTCTCACCTGGGGCAATGTGGCGATAGGGATGCGAAATGCCATCGCACCCCCGCTGAACGTCGTTCATGGCGAAAATGGCTGTACATCAGCGGATTTGACGCTCCGCGCTCCTTATGAAGGCCCGCCCGGCCACGTTCACGGCGGGGTATGCGCACTCATACTGGACCATGTTCTCGGGGCAACCGCACACCGCCCAGGAAAGCCCGCCTTCACCGGCACGCTGAATCTGCGCTACGTCGCCCCTACTCGTCTCGGCACGATTCGGGTCGAGGCTTGGATCGAAAGCGAGACCGATTCGAAAACGATTGCTGTAGGCCGTATCACGGATACGAACGGCGTTGTGACCGTGCAAGCAGAAGGCACCTTCATCAGACCGAAAGCGAAATCATGAAAGTCGACTTCCACACAGAGCCCGCGTTCGGAGGGTGGTTCGCCACCGATGACGACGGTGACACCCATCTGATCGGCGGCAAATGCACCGCGTGTGCGACCTATGTGTTCCCGCCGCGGGAGAACAACTGCCCCAACCCGGCCTGTGACAGCGACACCCTGGCGTTGGTCCCGCTGTCGCGGCGCGGCACCGT
>NZ_LMJA01000016.1 GCF_001428895.1 Mycobacterium sp. Root265 | reverse complement strand
TCCGACCACACCAAGCCATCCAGGACCACACCCCACAGCAGGCATACCTAAACCCAATTAACCAAAAAAACCTGCCAACTTCTTGACTCAAGACACCGCAAGATAGCGGTGCGCAAGTGTGATGTATCAGGACATCGGTGACAGTTCCGGCAACCACGCAACCCTGGACCGACGTGGAGTCAGGCCACAGATCCCGACCTTGACGCCACCCACTACCCCAGCTGGTGATCCGCGTCGTCGAGCACGCCGGTGCGTTTCCAGTACTCCACCGAACCGAACGGACTCAGCACGTAGACACCGCCGTCGGGCGATTTGTACCAGGAGTGCTCGATCGACGGATGCCCCCACATCAGGGTGGCGACCTCGTCCTGAAGCTCACGGTTGTAGCGCGCGAACGCCTCGGCGGTCGGCTCGATGGTGCTCTTGCCCTGTTCGATCACCGTCCGCAGGGCCGCGCCGATATAGCGCATCTGGCATTCCAGCATGAAGATCACGCTGCCGGCGTGGGCGAGCCCCGTCCCCGGGCCGGCCATCATGAAGAAGTTCGGGAACCCGTTCACCGAAACACCATTGAAGGCACCGGGTTTGCCGTCCCACACATCCGAGATCGGAACCCCGTCGCGCCCGATCACCTCCATCGGGCAGAGCACTTCCGAGGCCCGGAATCCGGTGGCCAGCACGATCACGTCGACGTCGTGGCGGCCCTCGGCGGTGCTGATCGAATGCCCGTCGATGCCGGTGATCTGATCGTTGACGAACGTCACATGTTCGCGACGCAGGCAGCGTAGCCAGCTGCCGTTGTCCTGCAACATGCGTTTGGCCATCGGCGGATAGTCCGGGGTGACCTTGGCGGCGAGTTCTGGCATATCGCCGACCTGATCCTGGATCCACTTCGCGAAAAACTCCCGCCGGGCGGCGCTGGCCTCGTTCGCGGTGCGCGGAAAATCGTGCCAATCAGGGTCCGCACGAACCAGTTCCAGCATCTTGTCGCTGGACTGCCACATCAGCATGAAGCGATACCAGCGGGAGTACCCCGGCAGGTGACGCATCGCCCAGCGCTCACCGTCGGTGACGCTCGCGTGGTAGCGCGGGTTGGGCGCCATCCACTGCGGGGTCCGCTGGAACACCACAAGACTCTCGACGTCGTCGACGATGGCGGGGCCGATCTGGAAACCGCTGGCCCCCGCCCCGATCAGGGCGACCCGTTTGCCGCGCAGGTCCACCGAATGATCCCACTGCGCCGAGTGGAAGGCCGGGCCCGCGAAATCCTCCAGCCCAGGCAGATCCGGGATGAGCGGCCGGTTGAGGAATCCGACGCCGGAGATGATCGCCGAGGCGCTCCGTTGCTCCGTCGACCCGTCGGCACCGCGCAGCGTCACCGACCACTGGCCCGTCTGGTCATCCCACTGCGCGCGCGTCGCCTCCCGGCCCCACGAGACGTGGGCGTCGATCTGGTGGTCCTTCATCACCGAGCGGAAGTAGTCGTACAACTCGGGCTGGCGGGTGTAGTACGCGCTGAAATCGCCGACGTGCTCGAAGGAGTACGAGTAGAAGTGGCTCGCCACGTCCACCCGGCACCCCGGATAGCTGTTCTCGAACCAGGTCCCACCGACATCGGGATTCTTGTCGACGATCTCGAACGGAATGCCGGCCTCCTGCAAGCGGATCGCGGCCAGCAGACCCGAGGCACCGAAGCCGATGACAAGCACCGAGAATCCCGGTGGCGGCGTCAATCCGTCCGCGGCGATGCCGCGCGGGTTGCGGCCATCGAGGTCCATCTCCTCGATGTAGAGCGCCGCGTTGTCATCGGGCACCGGTTCGCAGGCGATCCAGTCCATCAGCTCGCGGATCAGTTCGGTGCTGATCGGCGGGGCTCCCGGGCAGCCGGCGTCCCGCCACGCGCAGATGGCCTCGAGTGCGTGAAGCCGCAGTTGCGCCTGGCTTTCCTCGTCCAACATGCCCTGAAATTCGTTCTGCACGAACTGGACCGGTCGTATCGGCCCGCGAATGAAGGACGGGTCCCCGGTGATCTGGACGACCGAGGCGATCAGCGCCGAGACCGACAACTGCTCGAGCGCGGCAGCGATGGTGGCGTCGTCGACGCCCTCGATCGGTTCCGTGACGAGGTGCCGTGCACTCATCGCACGTGCGCGGGTAGCCGTTTGATGCCGTGCACGAAGCTGCTGTACAGCAGGTCGGGCTCACCGAGATCGATGGTCTTGAGCCGGGTCAGCAACTCGCGGAAGATGTTTCGCAGCTCACTCTTGGCCAGCTGGTTGCCCAGGCAGAAGTGCGGTCCTCCCGCACCGAAGCCGACCTGCGGATTGGGTGAGCGGCTCAGGTCGAACTTCTGCGGGTCGGCGAACACACTCTCGTCGCGGTTGGCCGAACAGTAGAACAGGCCCACCTTGTCCCCGGCGCTGATGCGCTGGCCCGCGACCTCGACGTCCTGGGTGGCGAAGCGGGCGAACTGCAACACCGGGGTGGACCAGCGCACCAGCTCCTCGGTGGCCATCCCGATCCGGCCGTCGAAATCCTCCATCAGCCAATCTCGTTGGTCGGGATTGGCGGCCAGCGCCAGCATGCCGTGCGTGGTGGACTGTTTGGTGGTGTCGTTGCCCGCCGAGGCCAGCAGGATGAGAAATGCGCCGATCTCTTCGTCGGTGAGGCGATGGCCGTCCACCTCGGCGTTGACGATGCTGGTCATCAGATCGTCACCCGGGTTGGCGCGGCGGAACTTGGCCAGTTCCACGCCCGTGCTCGAGATCAGCATGATCTCGTTGATGGTGGCCATGGCCCGCTCTTCGAGCGTGGAGAATTCGTCATCGCTCATGCTGAACAGTTTCTCGGCCGCCTTGGCCAGAGCCGGCTGGTCGGCCGCCGGCACCCCCAGCATGTCCGAGATCGTCCGCATCGGCAGCTGCGCCGAACAGGCCTCGACGAAGTCGATGTCACCGGCGCCGACGAGATCGTCGACGATGGCGACGGCGTTGGCGTGGATCTGTTCCTCGATCCGGCGCACATTGCGCGGCGTGAAAGCCGAACTGATCAGTCGCCGATAGGTGGTGTGCTGCGGCGGGTCCATGCCCAGGAAGAAGGTCGCGAACTTCTGCACCTCGGCGGGCATCGGGTCGAGCGCCACCCCCTGCGCCGAGGTGAACAGATCCGGGTTCTGGCTGGCGAACTGGAGGTCGGCGCGCCGGGTCAGCGCCCAGAATCCCGGTTCTTCGATATCGAACAATGTCGGCAACGGCCGGTGCCAGCTGATCCCGTCCAGGGCCCGCAGCTGGGCGAAGGTCTGGTCGCGGATATCGAACGGTTGACTCCAGAAGTCATGTGACGTGATGTCGAACGGGCTGTATTCGCGTGCCTGCGGCGTGCTGGCAACTGTCACGGGGTGTTCCCTCCTCCAGCGCTTGCGACATCGATGTCGCGCGAGATTTAGCGTGACAGTTCGGCAATAGTTTGTAAAGCTATGGCGATGACCGACGTGTCACCCGTCGAGGCGCGGAACAGCACCCGCGAGCGGATACTCGCCGCGACGGCCGAGGTGCTGGGCAACTACGGGATGACCAAGCTCAGTCTGTCCGAGGTCGCCACACAGGCCGGGGTGTCCCGTCCCACGCTGTACCGCTGGTTCGCCTCCAAGGAAGAACTGCTGGACGCCTTCGTGGTGTGGGAACGCAAGCACTATGACCGGGCCGTGGCCCGGGTCGACCAGACCCTGAGCGCCGATGACCGGCTGGACGCCGCACTGCAGATCATCGTCGAATATCAGCGGTCCTATCCAGGCCTGCGGATGGTCGATATCGAGCCCGCCCACGTCATCGCGCGGTTGGCACAGTTCATCCCGCTGATGCGCGAACGCCTGGAGCGCCTCACCCCCGGCACGAACTCCGACGTGGCGGCTGCCACCGCCATCCGAGTGGCCATCTCGCACTATCTGGTGCGCAGCGATGACGCCGAAGAGTTCCTCGCCCAATTGCGCCACGCGGCGAGGGTGAAGAATAGGAACGGTGACTGACTCCCTCAAAGAGCAGGCCGCTCTCGGCAGCGGCGCCACCTTCTGGACCACCAAGGCGGTGGGCGACGTCCCATCCATACTGCTGACCGACGGCCCGCACGGTGTCCGCCGACAGGCCGGCAGCACCGCCGACCACCTGGGCCTGGGCAGCAGCGAGCCGGCCACCTGTTTCCCGCCGGCCGTCGGGCTCAGCCAGGCGTGGGATCCCGGACTCGTCGAACGGGTCGGTGCCGCACTGGGCGCCGAGTGCCTGGCGCTGGGTGTGCACGTGCTGCTCGGTCCCGGGGTCAACCTCAAACGGGACCCGCGGTGCGGACGCAATTTCGAGTACTTCTCCGAGGACCCGCTGCTCGCCGGGACGCTCGGTGCGGCATGGGTGCGCGGTGTGCAGAGCCAGGGTGTGGGCGCCTCGCTGAAACATTTCGCCGTCAACAACGCCGAGGACGACCGGATGCGGTCGAGTTCGGATGTGGATGAGCGGACGCTGCGTGAGCTGTATCTGCGGGCGTTCGAGCACGTCGTCACCGCAGCACGGCCCTGGACGGTGATGTGCGCCTACAACCGGATCAACGGGGTGTACGCCGCCGAGAACGCCTGGTTGTTGAGCACCGTGCTGCGCGATGAGTGGGGTTTCGACGGGGCCGTCATCAGTGACTGGGGCGCGGTCCGCGACCGGGTCGCCGCGGTGGCCGCCGGGCTCGATCTGGAAATGCCCGCCACCAACGGGGTCACCGACGCCGACGTTGTCGCCGCCGTCGAGGCGGGTACCTTGGACGCGACGGTGGTGGCCCGCGCCGCCGAACGGGTGGCCACCCTGGCCGCCCGGGTCACCGAGAACCGCAGCAGCACCGCGACATTCGATGTCGATGCCCATCACGATCTGGCCCGGGAGGCGGCTGCGCGCTCGATCGTGCTGCTGAAGAACGAGAACGACCTGCTGCCCCTCCCACCGTCCTCGGTCGCGGTCATCGGCGGGTTCGCCGTGACGCCGCGCTACCAGGGCGGCGGCAGCTCCCATGTGAATCCGACCCGGGTCGATGTGCCGCTGGAGGAGATCCGCCGGTACGCCGACGGCCATCGGGTCAGCTACGCAGAGGAACTCACCGCCGAGACCCTGGCGGCGGCCGCCGACGCCGACACCGCGGTGGTGTTCCTCGGGTTGGCGCCCGAGGACGAATCCGAGGGCTTCGACCGCACCCACATCGACCTGCCCGCTGAACAACTCAACCTGCTGTCCGCCGTGGTGCAGGTGCAGCCCCGCACCGTCGTCGTGCTGGCACACGGCGGCGTGGTGGCACTCGAGGGGGTGGCCGGCCTCGCACCGGCGATCCTGGACGGCGCTCTGCTGGGCCAGGGTGGCGGGCGCGCCATCGCCGACGTCCTGTTCGGTGCGGTCAACCCGTCGGGACGGCTCGCCGAGTCGGTGCCGGTCCGGCTGCAGGACGGTCCGGCCTATCTCAACTTTCCCGGTGAGGACGGCCACATCCACTACGGGGAGCGGGTATTCGTCGGATACCGCTGGTATGACGCGCGCGATGCCGCAGTGACGTTCCCGTTCGGGCACGGGTTGTCCTACACCCGGTTCGACTACACCGATCTGTCGGTGGACGTCGCCGCCGAGGGTCTGACGGTGCGGGTGTCGGTGGTGAACACCGGTGACCGGGAGGGCCGTGAGGTCGTGCAGGTCTACACGGGGTTGCCGGCGTCGCGGGTATCCCGTCCGCCGCGGTGGCTGGCCGGTTTCGCCGGGGTGACGGTCGCGCCCGGCGAGCTGGTCGACATCGAGATCCGTGTTCCCCGTGACGAACTCGGCTACTGGGATGTGCGCGCCGGGCGGCGGCTGGTCGAGGCGGGCCAGTACGCGGTGTCCGTCGGGGCGTCGAGCCGGGATCTGCGCCTGCACACCGAGGTGACCGTGGACGGGGACGACACCCCGGTCATCGCCTTCACCGCCGACTCCACCCTCGGCGAGCTGCTCGACGACCCGGTGGCCGCCCCGATCGTGACGACGGCGCTGGAGAAGGCGGCCCCCCAGGGTGCGGCGGGTGCGTCGCTGGGCACCGACATGCTGCGCATGCTCGGGTCCATTCCGGTGGGCCGCATGGTGTCTTTCAGCGGCGGCGCGGTCAGCCGGCAGCAGCTGACCGAGCTGCTCGATGAGGTGAACCGTCAGCGGTCCTGAGTGCCGCCGAGTTCGGCGAGAATCTGTTCGGTGTGCTCGCCGAGTTCGGGTGCCGGGCCGCGTGGATGCCACGGCGTCGCCGAGAAGTCGGCGGGGCTGGCCACCATCGGCGTGCTCGAATCCCCTTCGGGCACATACACGATGCCTCCGGCGGCGTGGAACTGTGCGTCGGCCACCACATCGTCGAGCGAATTGATCGGCGACCAGAAGAAGTCGGGTTCCCCGGCGAAGACCTGCTCCCATTCGGCCAGCGTCCTGGTCGCGAAGAGGGTGTCCAGCTCGGCGATGATGTCGCGGGCGTGGGTGAACCGGTCCCGTGGTGTCGGATAGCGGGTCAGCCATTCCTCGCGCCCGACCGACCGGCACAGCGCGGGCCAGTGCCGCTGCACGTCGAGGCCGACGATCCAGAATCGTCTGCCGTCACCGGCGGTGTAGTTGTTCATGCACGGGTTGCCCATCGCCTCGCGCTGCCCGATGGCCACCTGCTGACCGGACATCAACAGCGTGTTGAGATCGAAGCTCACCGTGTAGGCGCCCTGGCGGTACAACGAGGTGGTGACCAGTTGCCCTGTGCCGGTGCGGGTTCTGGCCAGCAGCGCCGCGCACACCGCCGCGGCCAGGGTCATCCCCGCGGAATGATCCCCCATGCCGCCGCGCTGAAAGGGCGGGGTGTCACCGGGTCTGGTCAGCAGGTCGGCGATGCCGGCGCGGGCCCAGAACGCGGCCACGTCGTAGGCGGCCCGGTCGGCATCGGGACCTTCGGTGCCGTACCCGGTGATGAGGCCGTACACCAGCCGCGGGTTGTCGGTGGCGACCGATGCGAAATCCAGGCCCAGCCGGGCCAACGCCGCCGGGCGGATGTTGGTGAGGAAAACGTCTGCGCCGGTGATTAATTCGAGGGCGGTGCGTCGCCCTTCGGTGGTTCCGAGGTCGAGCACGATGCTGCGCTTGGAGCGGTTGTCCATCTGGAAGGGCGGATTGGACGCGATACCGAGGTCGCTGTCGAGCCCCATCATCCGGCCGAACGAGCGGGCCGGGTCACCGGCGGGTGGTTCGATCTTGATGACGTCGGCACCCCAGTCGGCAAGGATCGCCCCCGCCGCCGGTGCGGCCACCCAGACGCCGAGCTCCACCACCCGGAACCCTTCCATCGGTCCAGACATCGGAATCCCTTCAATGAGCTTTACAATATTGATTTAATTTGTAAGCTTGCACGATGCCTCCGCAGGTCAGCAGCGTCGCCCCGGTGTTCGGTCTGGCCGCACATCTCGGTCGCGGCATGCAACGTATCGCAACCGACGCCGTCTTCGGGCGGGCGCGCGCGATCCCCCGTCACATCAGCGGTCTGGACGCGGCCTACCTGTCCACCCTGCTTGGGCGCAGCGTCACCTCGGTGTCCCTGATCGACGGCGACGCCGGCACCTCGTCGCGGGCCCGGCTCGCGCTGACCGGTACCGATGTGCCCGCCTCGGTGTTCGTCAAGATGCCCGCCGAAACCGCGGCCACCCGGCTGATGGGCGAGCTGGGCCGGCTCGCCGACACCGAGGTCCGGTTCTACCGGGAGCTGTCCGGTCAACTCGACGATGTGCCCACCTGCCACGGCGCCACCTTCGATCCCCTCACCGGACGATTCGTGTTGGTGCTGGAGGATCTGGCGGTCCATGCCTGTGAATTCCCCGACACTCTGCATCCACTGGACCCGGACCGCGCGGCGCTGATCGTGGAACTGCTGGCGCGGGTGCACGCCACCTTCTGGCGGCGGCTCGACCCCTACCCCTGGGTGTACACGGCGTCGGCCGATGCGACCTCGCTGCTGACCGGCTCACTGGCCAACGCCTCGGCGCGCCGGCTGGAGGGCAGGACCTCGATACCGGTCCGCACGGGCCAGTTCATCAACGACAACTACCGGGCGGCGGCCACCCTGATCGACCGGGGCCCGCATACCGTCATGCACGGCGACGCGCACCCGGGAAATGTCTACTTCCGCAACGGAAAAGCAGGCCTGCTCGACTGGCAGGCGGTGCGGCGCGGGCATCCGTCCCGCGAGCTGTCATACACCTTGATCACCAGCATGACCACCGACTCACGGGTGGAGAACCAGCGCGAACTGCTCGACGTGTACCGGGCCGCGCTGGCCGCCGCGGGCGGCCCCGAGATCGACCGCGACGAACTGTGGCAGCGGTACCGCCAGTCGGCGCTGTACGCCTACATCGCGACCCTGATCACCGCCGGGATGGGCGGCATGCAGGACGAGAACATCGCCCTCGAAGGGCTCGGCCGGGCGGTGGCCGCGCTGGAGGATCTCGACACGGTTTACGCGCTGAAGGCCTCTTTGTGATGGCACAACCACTACCATCGGTACCGTGAACAAGCCCCTTTCCGCGCACACCGACGCCGCAGAGGACACCTCGACGCGGCGCCGGATCCTGGCCGCGACGGCCGAGGTGCTCGGGCGCAGCGGACAGACGAAGTTGAGTCTGTCCGAGGTGGCGCTACAGGCCGGGGTTTCCCGGCCCACGCTGTACCGCTGGTTTGCCTCCAAGGAGGAACTGCTCGGCGCGTTCGGGGTCTACGAGCGCGAGATGTTCGACACCGGGATCAGCACCGCCACCGCCGGCCTGCGCGGCACCGAAAAACTGGACGCCGCACTGCGATTCATCGTCGAGTACCAGCAGTCCTACTCCGGGGTCCGGGTCGTCGACATCGAGCCAGAGGTCGTGATTGCCCAGCTGACCCACGTGATCCCGGTGATGCGGGCACGTCTGCTCAAACTGCTCTCCGGGGCCAATGCCCAGGTGAAGGCGTCCACCGCAATCCGGGTCGCGATCTCGCACTACATCGTCCGCAGCGACGACGAGGGACAGTTCCTCGCGCAATTGCGGCACGCCGTCGGCATCAAGTAACCGATTCGGCCCAAGGGGCTGACACTGCCGCGCCGATTTGTAATGCTGAGCAGATGACCAGCGTGCAGAGTGACACAGGAATCCTGGCCGGCGAACAACGCATGCTCATCGACGGGGAGCTCCAGCTCACCGCCAGCGGAGCGCTGTTCGACGTGATCCACCCCGCCGACGAGCAGGTGGCCGGCCAGGCCACCGACGGCACCACCGACGACATGGCGCGCGCGGTCGGCGCGGCGCGGCGCGCCTTCGACGAGACCGACTGGAGCCGCGACCTCGATTTCCGTTACCACTGCCTGACCCAGCTGCACGAGGCCTTGGAGCGCAACAAGGACCATCTGCGCCGGGTGCTCATCACCGAGGTGGGCTGTCCGGTGAAGGTCACCGGCAGCCAGATCGAGAGCCCGATCGAAGAGGTGAAGCACTGGGCCGAGCACGGCAAGAATTTCGAGTACCTGGCCGACAACGGTGTGCATGACACCCCGATGGGGCCGGCCCGGCGCAAGATCCACTACGAGGCCGTCGGCGTTGTCGGCGCCATCACCCCGTGGAACGTGCCGTTCTACCTCAACATCGCCGAGACGGTGCCCGCCTTGATGGCGGGCAACACGGTGGTCCTCAAACCCGCGCAGCTCACCCCGTGGTCGGGCAGCGAGTACGGCCGCATCGTGGCCGAGGAGACCGATATCCCGCCCGGCGTGTTTAACGTGGTGGTCTCGAATGCCAACGAGGTGGGCGCCGCGCTGGCCGCCGACCCGCGGGTGGACATGATCACCTTCACCGGCTCGACCGCGACCGGCCGGGCGATCCTGGCCGCGGGTGCGCCGACGGTGAAGAAGACGCTGCTGGAACTCGGCGGTAAGAGCGCGCACATCGTGCTCGACGATGCCGACTTCACCATGGCCCTGCCGATGGCCGCGTTGATGGCCTGCGTGATGAGTGGCCAGTCCTGCATCCTGCCGTCCCGGATCTTGTTGCCGCGCAGCCGCTATGACGAGGGCATCGAGATCATGAAGAACATGATGGAGAACTTCCCGGTCGGCGATCCATGGGATCCGGCGAACATGCAGGGCCCGCAGATCAGCGAGACGCAGCGGCAGAAGGTGCTCGGTCTGGTCAAGAGCGCCGTCGAGTCCGGTGCCCGGCTGGTCACCGGCGGCGGTGTGCCGGAAAAGCTGCCGGTGGGCTACTACACCCAGGCCACCCTGCTCGCCGATGTCGACCCGGACAGCCAGATCGCGCAGGAGGAGGTTTTCGGGCCGGTGCTGGCCGTCATCCCCTACGACGGGGACGACGAGGCCGTCGCGATCGCCAACAACTCCATCTACGGGCTGTCCGGGGAGGTCAGCGGCGGCGATCTGGACCGGGCGTTCGCGGTGGCCACCCGGATGCGCACCGGCAACGTCACCATCAACGGCAAGAGCCACTTCGGTATCGACAGCCCGTTCGGCGGCACCAAGCAGAGCGGGCTGGGCTACCGCAACGGCGCGGAGGGCTACAAGGAGTACCTGGCCGCCAAGACCATCGGCATGCCCGAATAGTGTCGGTCACCGACGAACTGGAGATCGAGGCCCTGCTGAGCCGGTATTGCCGCGCGGTGGATTCCAAGGACTGGGCGTCCTACCGCGCATTGTTCACCGACGATGCACGGGTCGACTATTCGGCGGCCGGCCTGGTGGTCGGGACGGTGGAGGACGCGGTCGGCTATCTCGGGCGCCATCAGGGCTCGATCTCGGTGGGCATGCACTACGTCACCAATGTCGAGAGCACCGTCGAGCGGGATCGCGCACAGACAATTGCCATGTGGTTCAACGCCGTTGCGCTTCCCGGCTCGGATGAGATCACCTATTTCGCCGGCCGCTGGCATGACGATCTGGTGCGCACCGCGGCGGGCTGGCGCATCTGCAATCTACGACTGGAGGTGGCCAGATGAGCTGGGCCGAAGACCAACTGGAGATCCGGGCGCTGCTGGCCCGCTATGCCCGCGGGGTGGACACCAAGGACTGGGAGCTCTACCGCTCGGTCTTCACCGAGGACGCGCATATCGACTACACCTCGGCCGGCGCGATCGCGGGTAGCCGCGAGGAGGTGATCGACTGGCTCTCAGCGGGTTTCGCGACGATTCCGTGGAGCATGCACTACATCACCAACGTCGAGGCCGATATCGACGGGGATGTCGCACAGGTGCAGGCCATGTTCTACAACCCGATGCAGTTGCCGGGCATGAACACCCAGAGCGCGTGCGGCGGGTACTACCACCATGAGCTGGCGCGGACCGCCGAAGGTTGGCGCAGCCGGAGCCTGCGTGAGGAGAACGTCTGGTTCAGCAACCCGCCGGCACGGTGAGGGCTCAGCCCTCGGCCGCCAGCTGTCCGCAGGCCGCCGCGATCTCGCGGCCACGGGTGTCACGCACCGTGCAGGACACGCCCTTGGCGATGACGCGTTTCACGAACTCGCGCTCGACGGGTTTGGGGCTGGCGTCCCATTCACTGCCCGGGGTCGGGTTCAGCGGGATGAGGTTGACGTGCACCAGCGGCCCCAGCTTGCTGTGCAGCTTTTTGCCGAGCAGGTCGGCGCGCCAGGGCTGGTCGTTCACGTCGCGGATCAACGCGTACTCGATGGACACCCGCCGGCCGGTGCTGTCGGCGTAGTAGCGCGCGGCATCGAGCACCTCGTCGACGCTCCAGCGGTTGTTCACCGGCACCAGGGTGTCGCGCAGTTCGTCATCGGGGGTGTGCAGCGAGACGGCCAGTGTCACGCCGAGACGCTCGTCGGCCAGCTTGCGGATCGCCGGAGCCAGCCCGACCGTGGAGACCGTGACGGAGCGGGCGCTGATCCCGAAACCTTCCGGCGGCGCAGCGATGATGCGCTTCACGGCGGCCAGCACCCGGTTGTAGTTGGCCAGCGGCTCCCCCATGCCCATGAAGACGATGTTGGAGAGCCGGCCGTCATGCTCGGAGCGCATGGCCGCCGACGCGGCCCGCACCTGCTCCAGGATCTCGGCGGTGGACAGGTTGCGCTGCAGCCCACCCTGACCCGTCGCACAGAACGGGCAGGCCATCCCGCAGCCGGCTTGTGACGAGATGCACACGGTGTTGCGCTGCGGATAGCGCATGAGCACCGACTCGAAGGTGCTGCCGTCGACCGCCCGCCACAACGTTTTTCGGGTCTCCCCCGCGTCGCACTGGATCTCTTTGGCGGGCTCGATGAGGCTGGGAAACAGCGCTCCGGCGACCTGGTCGCGCACCGCGGCCGGCAGGTCGGTCATCTGCCGGGGGTCGGCGATGAGCCGCCCGTAGTACTGGTTGGCCAGCTGTTTCGCCCGGAACTTGGGCAGTCCCAGCTCGGCAACGGCGGCGGCACGGCCGTCGGCATCGAGGTCGGCGAGATGCCGCGGCGGCAGAGCGCGTCGCGGGGCGTCGAAAACGAGCGGAAGGGAGATGGCCATGATGTCCCACCAGTATCTCACCGCGGACGGTGTGGCCACGAATCCTGGGGATCTACGTTCGGCGGGCAGGAGCGCAGCGACCCGGGGATCAGGTCAGTACGGTGAGCACGATCCAGGTGGCCACCGCGGACGGCAGCACCGAATCGAGGCGGTCCATCAGGCCGCCGTGCCCGGGCAGCAGGGTGCCCATGTCCTTGATGCCCAGATCGCGCTTGACCTGAGACTCGACCAGATCACCGAGGGTGCCCGTGACGACCAGCATGATGCCCAGTGGGATACCCACCCACGCCGGCTGGTCCAGCAGGTACTGCACCGTCAGCACCGACACCGCGATGCCCAGCACCAGTGAGCCCACCAGCCCTTCCCAGGACTTCTTGGGGCTGATGGCGGGCACCATGGGGTGCTTACCGAACAACACGCCCGCGGCGTACCCGCCGACGTCGGAGGCGACCACGCCCAGCATCAGGCAGAACACCTGACCGGCACCGTCCTCCGGGTAGATCAGCAGCGCACCGAAGGCGCCGAACAGCGGAATCCACGCGGCCAGGAAGACCGTCACCGCGACATCGCGCAGGTAGTTGGTGGGCGCGGCGCTCAGACCGCCGCTGACCAGCCGCCAGATCAGGCACAGCACCACGGTTGCGCCGAACGCGCCCAGCGCGCCGGTGGCGCCGTAGGGCCAGGTCAGCCAGACGATCGCCTGCCCGCCGAGGAGCAGCGGGATCACCGGGATGGAGAACCCGCCGTCCCGCAGGCGGCGCACCACCTCGTGGGTGGCGACCGCCATCGCCGCGGCGACGACGCCCACCCAGACCAGCGGTGCGAACAACAGGATGGCGATGAGGGATCCGCCGAGGAGGGCGCCGACCGCGATGGCGGCCGGCAGGTCGCGACCTGCGCGCGAAGTTTTCTTCGGTGGTTCGGGGTCTACCACTGGACTGCCCTGCTGAAAGGTCATCAGACCTCCAACAGCTCGCCTTCTTTGTGTTTGACCAGCTCGTCGATCTGCGTCGTGTACTGCCCGGTGCTCTTGTCGAGATCCTTCTCGGCGCGCCCCACCTCGTCCTCGCCGGCCTCGCCGTCCTTCTTGATCCGGGCCAGTTCCTCCATCGCCTTGCGGCGGATGTTGCGGATCGAGACCTTGGCGTCCTCGCCCTTGGACTTCGCCTGCTTGACCAGTTCGCGGCGGCGTTCCTCGGTGAGCTGAGGCACCGAGATCCGGATGACGTTGCCGTCATTCGACGGGTTGACACCGAGGTCCGAGTTGCGGATGGCGTCCTCGATCGGCTTGAGCTGGCTGGCCTCGTAGGGCTTGATGACGACCAGGCGCGCCTCGGGGACGTTGATGCTCGACAGCTGGGTGATCGGCGTCGGTGAACCGTAGTACTCGATGTTCAGCCGGGAGAACATGCCCGGGTTGGCCCGGCCTGTGCGGATCGACGACAGGTCGTCGCGCGCCACCGTCACCGCTTTCTCCATCTTCTCTTCAGCGTCGAAGAGGGTTTCGTCGATCACGGTGTCTCCTTGTCCGTGGTGACCAGTGTTCCGATCTTCTCACCTGCCACCGCTCGGGCGATATTTCCGTCGGTGAGGAGATTGAACACGAGGATCGGCATGCCGTTGTCCATACAGAGGCTGAATGCGGTGGAATCGGCGACCTGCAGTCCCTGATCGATCACCTCGCGGTGGGTGATCGCGGTCAGCAGCTTGGCATCGGGATTCTTGCGGGGGTCGTCGGTGAACACCCCGTCGACGGCCTTCGCCATCAGCACCACTTCGGCACCGATCTCCAGGGCGCGCTGGGCGGCGGTGGTGTCGGTGGAGAAGTAGGGCAGGCCCATACCGGCGCCGAAGATGACGACGCGGCCCTTCTCCAGGTGCCGTCGGGCGCGCAGCGGGATGTAGGGTTCGGCGACCTGACCCATGGTGATGGCGGTCTGCACGCGGGTGTCGATCCCTTCCTTTTGCAGGAAGTCCTGCAGCGCAAGGCTGTTCATGACGGTACCGAGCATGCCCATGTAGTCGCTGCGGGTGCGTTCCATGCCCCGCTGCTGCAGCTGGGCACCGCGGAAGAAGTTTCCGCCGCCGATGACGACGGCCACCTGGGCACCGGCGCGCACGACATCGGCGATCTGGCGGGCCACCAGGGCCACAACATCGGGGTCCAGACCGACCTGTCCACCACCGAACATCTCGCCACCGAGCTTCAGCAGCACACGTGAGTACGCGGGCCGGATGACTCCCGGGCCGGCCTTGTCTGGCTCCGCCATCAGACTCCTTGCTGTCCCGACACAGAATCGCCACCCAGGCGATTCCGCACGGACGGCGTCACCAATCCTGCCTCATCACAGCGGCTTGGCCACGTCCGGGTGGCCGGGGCGCGCCGGTCGGCGCGATCAGGCCAGGTGCGCAGCCAGCAACCACGCCCCCACCGACCTGCGGCCGTTGCCCTCATCGCGGATGTCGTTACCGGCGAAGACGCCGGCGTTGACCACCTCATCGGGCAGGTTGGCGTGGATGCGGGCGGCCCGGATCTCGTCGATCTGCCAGTACTTGCCGACCACCTCACGCAGTTCGTCGGCGGTCACCGCGTTGATCGGTCCGCCGGCGGGTACCGCTGCGGCGTCGAACACGAGCACGAAGTAGGAGGCTCCGGGCGCGGCCGCACGCACGATGGACTGCTGGTATCCCTCGCGCAGTTCCACCGGCATGGAGTGGAACAGCGTGCTGTCGATGATGGTGCCGAACCGGCCGTCGTAGCCGGTGAAGGCGCTGATGTCGGCGACCTCGAAGGTGACGTTGTCCAGGCCGCGGGTGGCGGCTTCGGCGCGGGCCAGCTCGATGGCCGTCGGGGACATGTCCAGGCCCACGGCGGTGAACCCGCGTTCGGCCAGCGTCAGCGCGGTGGCGGCCTCGCCGCATCCGGCGTCGAGGACGTCGCCGTGCACCTTGCCCGCGTCGATCAATGCGGCGATCTCGGGTTGCGGAGCACCGATGCTCCACGGCGGACGGGCGCCCTCGAACTCCGGAGCGTCGCCGCGGTAGGCGGATTCGAACATTTCCCCATGCGATGGCTGTGGTCTGGTCATCACTCCGGTATATCAATCTGGTTGATATGTGTCAATATTGTTGACATGGCTGAGCCCCTGCACGACCAGCCGCTCGGCTATCTCCTGCACCGGGTGGCACAAACGCTGCGCACCGAGGTCACCACCATTGTGCTGGAGCCTCTGGAACTGAGCTTCCCGCAATACATCTGCATGCGGATCCTGTCCAAGGCCCCGGGGCGCTCGAATGCCGAACTGGCCCGCGATCTCGCGGTGTCGCCGCAGGCGATGAACATGGTGCTGCGCGGGTTGCAGAGCCGCGGGTTGGTATCGCGGCCGACGAGTGTCTCGTCCGGCCGGGCGCTACCCGCACAGCTGACCCGCGAAGGCCTGGCGCTGCTCAAGCGCACCGACGCCGGGGTGCGCGCCGCGGAGACCCGCGTGCTCGGACATGTCAGTGACGGCGACCGGGATGCGCTCAAACGCATCCTGGCCGCCGTCGGCACCGACTGATCCCGTTCAGACCTAGTGCCCGTGACAGGCCTTCGGTGGTGACGGTGGCAGATCCAGCGCCGGGTTTCCGTCGAAGAAACCGATCGGCTTGAGGTGGAAACCGGTGTACGCGCACGGCATCACCGGCCAGTCCTCCGGTCGTACGATGTGATGCGCGCCCAGGGTGTACCAGAGCACCACGTCACTGTCCTCCAGCGGCGCATCGTCGGCGACGAAGTCCGGCAGCCCCTGCACATCGGCCGATTGGTACATGTAGTCCCCGGCGGCGAATTTCTCGGCCGGGTCGTACTTGGTGACCCAGAGGTTGTGCTGCAGGAACCGGGCGCGGTCGTAGATGTAGGAGCCCTCCTGCACCATCACCGGCACGACATCCTTGGGTACCAGCTTGTAGGCCACCGGGATGCCGAGCTCGTTCTTCTTCGACGGATTGGTCACCTTCCAATACCGGCCGGTGGACCAGTTCCAGTCGCGCGCACCGTCGGACTCGGATGCCACGAGCGTGTCCCGGGTGATCCAGGCGTTGTGGTGCGGGTTGAGCTCCGGGTCCGGCTCGGGAATCGAATCCACCTCGTAGACACTGTTTCCCGTGCCGTCGACGCTCATGTCGAGCCGGAAGTTGAAGAAGTGCTGGTGATTCGGGCCGTAGATGCCGGGTGCGACCATCTTTCCCCAGCGCGGCTGTTCCCCGGATTCGACTTCGACCGCACCGGTGGTGAGCACCCCCGACAACTTCACCTCGACCTCGATCGAGGCGTCGTTGTAGAAGTACCAGAAGAACCCGTACTCGTAGTTGCCGACGGTGCAGATCATCGAGACGACCAGCCGCCGCGATCGACGTACCTCGACCTCACCGGTGCGGAAGTCGGTGTGCTTCCAGGAGATGCCGAAGTCCTCCTCGTGCATACAGATGGCGTTCGGGATGGTGACGGCATTGCCGTCGGAGTCGTTGACCGTACCGTCGAAGTAATGGATCTCGCCGAGACAGTCGCACCCCAGGGTGAGCGGGTTGGCCGAGAAGCCCATCCCGACCTCACCCATGTCGAACACGTTCTTGTTCCAGTGCGTCGGCGCCGTGTCGCCGTAGGGCACCACCATCTCCGACAGCGATCCCCGATACAGGATGTGACGCGTCTGACCGCGGTCGGTGTAGGTGACCTCGTGCAGGGTGATGCCCTCGCGGGGATTGAAGCCGATCCGCAGAGACCACTTCTGCCACTGCACCTTCCACCCGTCCACGGTGAAGCTCGGACCGTCGGGCTGGGTGATCTCGATGGGCTTGACATCGTCGCGGAACTCGGTGAACGCCGGCCGGTTGTTCTCGTCGAACATGAACCTCGGGTCGTAGTTGCCCGCTGTCGGGGGCAGCGGCACCACCCCGTGGTCCTCGATGTCGAGGACCACCATTTTGTCCAGGTCGAAGGTGACGATCAGACCCTCGACGGGGCGCGCGTAGCCGTGCTCGGAGGGCGCTGCCCGCATGAACGTCAGCGGACGGCAGATCAGCGGAGAGTTGTCGTAGTGGTCTCCGGCTCCGTAATAGCCTGCGGGCCAGGGATCGATCATCGCCAGACTGAAGTCGGTGACGCCGCGTTTACGCATTGCCTCCTGCCAGCGCGGATCCTCCCGGACCTTTTCCTCCACCCCGGTCATGTGTTCGACGAGATAGGACGGGAAGCGCCCGGGGATCGGCGTCCAGGATTCGATGACGCGCGCATCGATATCGACGACGGCCTCGTAGATCATCTTGGCCGCGGCGTCGTACATCGTGGCGAACACCTGCCGCGGTACCTGAGCGCCTTCGAATGTCAGGGCGGCGGTCTTGGCAGGTTCCGCCAGGCTGATCATCACGAACTTCAGCGTCGGTGTCGCATAGTCGGATCCGGTGATGACGGCGGCGGCCGCCTCGATCTCGGCGCCGGACAGCGGATCGAGGGGGTACCGAGTGGCGTCCTCGGTGAGTTCGGCACTCAGCACGGTGCTGTCCATCGTCATGTGGTGGTGTCCTCCGCTTCTTTCTTGGTGAGGTCGAAAACGGCCAGGTGGGCCAGTGCGTCGTCCTGGGAGACCTTGTGCGCCGAGCGGCGCCCGAAGATGTAGACGGTCAGGCCGAGCGCGAACATGCCCAGGCTGATGCATCCCACCCAGGTCATCCAGGTCGCCTGCGGCACATCGATCCACGGGGTGACGAACGAGTAGTAGATGCCACCAACAGTGGCCAGCGAGCCGACGATGACCGTGAGCCACACGCCCACCATCCCGCCGGGAATCCGCCAGAACGTCTCGGCGGCATAGCGATCGGCGTACCGTTTGCGCGCCACGACCACCGGGACCAGGAAGAAGAACCCGGACAACAGCCATACGGTACTCAGGCCGCCCTGCAGGTAGACCGTCACGTTGGCCATGCTGCTCTGCGAGTACAACCCCACCAGGATCAGTGATGACAGCACGCCCTGGATCAGGATGGCCGTCACCGGGTTACGGGTCCGCGGATTCAGGTGGGTGAAGATGCGGGGCAGATGGCGCTCCAGTCCGGAAACGAAGATCAACCGGGAGTAGGCCACCTGGTAGGTCATCAGCGCGACGATGATGATGAACGCCAATACGACGGCGCCGATCTCCATCAATCCCGGGAAGCCCGCGACATCGAGCATGCCGATCACGCCGGTCACCGGATCGATCTGATCCCCCGGCAGCGCCATCATGGTGCCGAGTGTGGTGAGCAGGTAGATCGCGACCAGCGCGGCCGACCCCCACAGGATCATCTTCGGGCCGCTCTTGCGGACCGAGAGGAACTCCGCGCCCATGTTGTAGGGGGTCTCCACACCCAGCAGGTACAACAGCACCGTGCCGTACAGGAAGCCGGCCACGGCGAAGTTGGGAATGGTGGCCTCGGCCCAGCTGAACGGTGTCGCCGAGCCGTTGTTGACGGCGAACAGCAGACCCGAGATGAAGATGGTCAGTGTCAGTACGCCGTAGACGACGAAGACGATGTTCATGATCTTCTGGTTCGCCGCCAGTTTGGCCAGCGCCAGACCGATCACGGTCCACAGGATGACCAACTGCAGGATGATGCTCGCCGTAAGCCCGATCTCGGTGTGGAAGGCCAGCAACAGCAACTGTAGAACGATCGCAGGCGAGGATGCCGCGTTCAGGATCACCGGCACCCAGGACAGATACCCGCCGATGAAGCCCCACGTCTCCCCCATGGTGCGGGTCGCCCAGATGTACACACCACCCTGGCCCGGCCACAGGTTGCCGAGTTCGACGACCGCCATGCCGGCGGGGACCAGGAAGGTCAGGATGCCCAGCACCCACATCGGGATTGCGGTCCAACCACCGCCGGCCATCACCGAGGATCCGGTGATCCAGCAGATGATGAACACGTACGCGGCGGTGAGGCCGAACGTGGTCATCACCTTGGGCAGGATCTGTTCGGGGACAAGCTCTGTGGTCATGAGCTTGTCGCGGTCCACTGTTGTCGGCGCCTCTAACTCTGCAGTCATACGATCTGTCCGTCCTTCATTCGAACGACACGGCTCGCTTCGTCGGCCACCGTAGGGTCATGGGTGCTGGCGACGACGGTGACACCGAGCGTCGAGCACAGGTCGCGCAGCATGCGCACCACCGTCTCCCCCGTACGGTGATCCAGGTTGGCCGTGGGTTCGTCGGCCAGCACAAGCGTGGGATTGCTGATGAGTGACCGCGCGATGGCGGTGCGCTGCTGTTCCCCGCCGGACATCTTGGTCGGCTGGTGGTGCACCCGATGCCCCAGCCCGACGATCTCCAGCAGTTCGGTGGCGCGCCTGCGCAGCGCCTTGCGGTCGTACGGCTCGAACATCAATGGCAGTTCCACGTTTTCAACGGCCGACAGGAACGGGATCAGGTTGTAGCTCTGGAAGATGAACCCGATGGTGTCGTGGCGCAGTGCGGCGAACTGGCTCTCGCTGAGCGTCTCGGTGTGCTGGCCCGCCACCTTCACCGACCCCTTGGTCGGCCGGTCCAGCCCGCCCATGATGTTGAGCAGGGTGGACTTGCCGCTGCCGCTGGGCCCCATCAGACAGACGAATTCCCCTGGCATGACCTGGAGTTCAACGGCGATGAGAGCCTTGACCACCTCATCGCCGAGCTTGTGCAGCTTCCATACGTCGGAGACGTCGACGACGGGAGCCGGGGTGGCCGGGGCGTCGACCTTGACGGGGGTTTCGTCTATGGCGGTCATGGTTATCCTCCGCTGCTCAGGGATCGGATCGGTGGCCGCGATGCGGCATTCCAGGTCGGGATGATGCTGGTGGCGACGGCCGCAACGATGCTGACCGCGACCGCGATGGCAGCCCCGAGGGCGAGGCCGCCGACGTCCACACCGGCGGGTGCGAGCCCGGTGACATCGAGGACGATGCCGGTGAGCACCGCCAGGCCCGCGCCGCCGACCGCACCCGCCACGGCCGCGACGACGGGCTCCACGAGCAGGGCGGCCACCACCGGAAGCCGCGGGATGCCATTGGCGCCAAGGACTCCGAGCTCGCGGGTGCGGTTGGCGACGGTGCGGGTGGTGGCCACGGCCACCTCGACGACACCGACAAGCAGCACCGTCACGGCGATGAGCACCACCGCCGCGCCGATCTCGTCGGCGTTACCGAGTGACGCGGACTGTGCACTGATGCCGTCGGACATCCCGAACACGATGACCACCAGGAAGGCGCCGGTCGCGGTGGTGACGGCGGGCAGGATCATCTCGCGCAGCCGGCGTCGCGCCGACAGCCAACCGTAGGTGAGTCCGTACTTCATCTCAGCTGGACCCTCTCCTCTTCGCGCAGGCGCTCATCGCCCCCCCAGCAGGTCGACGGGCCGCTGCTGCAGCAGCCGGTGCACGGGAACCAGCGCGCCGACGATCGCCATGGCGGGGATGAACGCCGCCACCATCCCGGCGGCCTGTCCCCACGCGGTGAGCGTCGCGATTTCCGGGATGACCAGGGCGACAGCCACTCCCGCACCCAGGACACCCACGAGGTAGGCGGTGAGGAAGGTGATGCCGGATTCGACGAGGAAGAAGTACAGCACCTCGTCGGCCAATCCGATGCTGCTCATGATGCCGAACTCGCGTTTGCGTTCGGCGACCGCCGCCAGGAAGGAGGACACCGCGATGACGAACCCCAGGATCAGGCCGATGGTCGAGATCACCCCGAGCGTGGAGCTGGTCACTTTGCCGGAGAACAGCGCCGAGAACTTCTGTTCGAAGGTCAGCGGTCCCGACCCGCCGACCGTGTCGTAGATGAGTCCGGGGCCCGTCGCGTCGGGCTGCACGGATGGGTCGGATGTCGCCGGCAGGCCGGTGGCGGTTCCGAACTCACCCGCGAGGTTGCGGCGGTGCTCTTCACCGGCCGGTGCGGCAACTGTCCACCACCCGTTCTCGCCGACCAGTGAGGAAGCCAGACTTGTTGGCACGGTGATGGATTGACCGCTGCCGGAGATCTCGACGGTCAGTGGCTGACCACCGATGTCCACAGTCGCGCCCGGTGCGATACCGAGCCGGTCAGCCAGGCCCGCACCGACGACCGCCCGGCCCGCGGCGACGGCGTCCGCACCGCGTAGCGACACGAGTGACCCGTCAAGGGTGGTGGTCCCCGACAGTGTCCGGGTCGCGGTCCATTCCTGCGGCGGGGAGAAAGTGGGGGCAGGCCCGTCGGCGATCAGCGCCTGGGCGTCCGGGTCGTAGTGCACGCCGCCGGCCGGCACCACCCACAGCTGGGCGTCGCCGAGCACATCGGTGACCGAATCTTCGCCGGTGATGGCGAAACTCGCCGAGATGGTGCGCACGACGGTGACACAGGCGATCGCCAGGGCGATGCCGAGGACGGCTAGCACAAAGCGTTCTGGACGCCGCCGGATGTTCGCGACCGCAAATCGGACAAGGCACCCGAAAGTGTTCCCCGATGTGCGGGCGATCTCCGGTGACCGAACGATTGTGGGTGCGAGGGGCTCCACGAGGAAGATGGTGAGCGCGCCGTGTTTCGTCGAACACGATTCGCGGTATCGGCGGAGTTACGCGAATCCGGTTGCGATTACAACAAGGTGTCCGGCTCGCAACGGATTTCGTCGTGCATCAGTCCTGGATGCGCGCAAACGGGCTGGCCCCTTCGAGCTGGAAGGCCAATTGGAGCAGCCGGCGTTCCTGGCCGGTGGTGGCGCCGAACATCATCCCGATCGGCAGCCCGGCGGCGGATCGGCCCAGCGGCAACGAGATTGCGGGATCTCCGGTGACATTCGCCAGCGGGGTGAACGCCACCCATTCGGTGAGCCGGTCGATGATCTGCTGATAGTCCGCGGTCGGGTCCAGATGCCCGACGGGTGGGGTCACCTCGGCCAGGGTCGGGGTGAGCAGCACGTCGTACTGGTTGCCCAGTCGTGCGGTGATCCTGCGGGTGCGCGACAAGCGCGCGACGGTCAGCGGCATCCGGTGCAGGTTACGGGCGGCCAGGTGTTCCAGGCCGAGGGTGAGGTTGTCGAGTTTGTGGCGGTCGAAGCTGGGCCCGAAGGTCTTCTTCCCACCGCGCACCAAGGCGAACGCCAGCAGCGACCAGTACAGCAGGAAGTCGTTGATGAAGGCCCGCGGAATCGGGTTGGCGATCTCGGTGACCCGGTGCCCGAGGCCCTCCAGCAGCGCGGCGGTTTTCAGGGTGGCCTCACGGATCTCCGGACTGGCCTCGCGGGCAATAGATTCCGTGGTGAACGCGATCGTCAGCGGTCGGTCACCAGGGCCGGTCACGTCGCCGATGGCCGGCATTTTCGGGTTGCGCCACAGTAGTTCGGCCTCCCGGTAGAAGGCCGCGGTGTCGCGCACCGACCGGGTGACGACGCCGTTGGCGACGATGCGCAGCGGCATCTGACGCATCTGCTTGTCCAGCGGCAGCCGGCCGCGTGACGGTTTCAGACCGACCAGACCGTTACAGGCCGCCGGAATTCGGATGGAACCACCGCCGTCATTGGCGTGCGCGATGGGGACCACCCCGGCGGCCACGAAGGCACCCGAGCCCGACGAGGAGGCACCGGCGGTGTGGTCGGTGTTCCACGGGTTGCGCACGGCGCCGAGGCGGGGATGCTCGGCCGCGGCGCTGAAGCCGAACTCGGAGAGTTGGGTCTTGCCCAGGGCCACCAGCCCGGTGCCCAGGTAGGTGCGCGCAAAATCGCCGTCCGCCGGGGCGGGGCGCGGCGTCCAGGCGTCGGTGCCGTCCATGGTGGGCATGCCGGCGACATCGGCGTTGTCCTTGACGAAGGTGGGCACGCCGGAGAAGAAGCCACCGTGCGGGCGGGCGCCGCGGGCGGTGTCGAAGGCCCGGTAGGCCAGTCCGTTCAGGGCGGGATTGACGGTCTCGGCACGTGCGATGGCGGCCTCGATCACCTCGGCGCGCGATACCGCGCCATTGCGCAGGGCAGCGGCCAGCCCGACCGCGTCCAGGTCACCGAGAGCGTCGTCACCGAATGCGTGGATGCGTGCCATGCCGCCGACGGTACCAGCACGTACCAGCGCGGTCGCCGAAATGCAGAGAACCCCGCGTCACCGAGGTGACGCGGGGTTCTGCTGGGGTCTTACCTAGGCCTGACCGACCTCGAACCGGACGAACCGGGTCACGGTCACGCCGGCCTCGTCGAGCAGCGCCTTGACGGACTTCTTGTTGTCCGACACCGACGGCTGATCGAGCAGCACGACGTCCTTGTAGTAGCCGGTGACGCGACCTTCAACGATCTTGGGCAGAGCCTGCTCCGGCTTGCCCTCCTCCTTGGCGGTCTCCTCGGCGATACGACGCTCGTTGGCGACGATGTCCGCCGGCACGTCCTCACGGGTGAGGTACTTGGCCTTCAGCGCGGCGATCTGCAGGGCCACCGCATGCGCGGCGTCCTGCGAGTCGCCGGTGAACTCGACCAGCACGCCCACGGCGGGCGGCAGGTCGGCGGCACGCTTGTGCAGGTAGGTCTCGACCTGACCGTCGAAGTATGCCGCGCGGCGCAGTTCGAGCTTCTCGCCGATCTTGGCCGACAGGTCCGCGATGGCCTGCTCGACGGTGATGTCGCCGATCTTGGCGGCTTTGAGGGCGTCGACGTCGGCAGCCTTGGAGGCTGCCGCGGCGGTGACGACCTGCTCGGCCAACGCCTGGAACTCGGCGTTCTTCGCGACGAAGTCGGTCTCCGAGTTCAGCTCGATCAGTGCGCCGTCCTTGGCTGCCACCAGGCCCTCGGCGGTCGCGCGCTCGGCGCGCTTGCCGACATCCTTGGCACCCTTGATACGCAGCACCTCGACGGCCTTGTCGTAATCGCCGTCACTCTCGGCCAGCGCGTTCTTGCAGTCCATCATTCCTGCGCCGGTCAGCTCCCGCAGTCGCTTGACGTCGGCAGCGGTGTAGTTCGCCATAACAGCTGTCTCCTGGAGATTTAAGAGGCGTCGGTGGTGGGCTCGGCAGCAACGGGGCTGTCGGCGGCGGGGCTGGTCGTGGCTCCCGCCAGCAGCTCCTGCTCCCACTCGGCGAGCGGCTCGACGGCGCCTTCGGCGCCGGCTTCGGTCTTGCCGGCACCGGAGCGTGCCTGCAGGCCCTCGGCGACCGCGGAGGCGATCACCTTGGTCAGCAGGGCGGCCGAGCGGATCGCGTCGTCGTTACCCGGGATCGGGTAGTCGACCAGGTCGGGATCGCAGTTGGTGTCCAGGATCGCGATGACCGGGATGTTCAGCTTGCGAGCCTCGGCAACCGCCAGGTGCTCCTTGTTGGTGTCGACGACCCAGACGGCCGAGGGAACCTTGGCCATGTCCCGGATACCACCGAGGCTGCGCTCGAGCTTGTTCTTCTCACGCGTGAGCATGAGGATTTCCTTCTTGGTGCGACCTTCGAAGCCACCGGTCTGCTCCATGGCCTCAAGCTCCTTCATCCGCTGAAGGCGCTTGTGCACGGTCTGGAAGTTGGTGAGCATGCCGCCCAGCCAGCGCTGGTTGACGTAGGGCATGCCGACGCGGGTCGCCTCTTCGGCGATGGATTCCTGCGCCTGCTTCTTGGTGCCGACGAACATGACCGATCCACCGTGAGCGACTGTCTCTTTCACGAACTCGTAGGCCGAGTCGATGTAGGTCAGCGTCTGCTGCAGATCGATGATGTAGATGCCGTTGCGGTCGGTGAAGATGAACCGCTTCATCTTGGGATTCCAGCGTCGGGTCTGATGCCCGAAGTGAGCGCCGCTGTCGAGCAGCTGCTTCATGGTTACAACAGCCATGGCTGTGCCTTGCTTTCGTTGTCGGTTGACGTCCGGAATCGGGTGAATCCGGACCCTGGCGACTGCGGCTGCCGGACCCGACTCGGTTTCCCGGATCAGGACCGCCCGGCATGCTGGTTGCAACCTGTGGTGCGGGTTGCGGTGCAGACGCGCGAAGTCAGCCCACGGATGTGAGCTGCGGGAAGAAGTTTACACCGTGGGAACCTGTGCTTTTACCAGCCGAGTAGTGCACAGTCCCCGGTTCATCCACAGTTTGCCCGAGTGGGGCTTCCGGGGTCGAGTTCGAGACGCTGAACTGGGTTGATGAGGTGTGCGGCGGTGCTCATGGTGGCCGCGTTGACCGCCGCCGCCCCGGCGGGCGCGGAGGCCGGCCGGCTGCAGTGGCCGTTGCGGCCCGCGGCGGTGACCCGCGGGTTCGACGCGCCGGCACCGAACTGGACGCGTGGGCATCGCGGCGTGGATCTGGCCGGCAGCACAGGTCAGCCCGTGTTCGCGAGTGCCGGCGGCACCGTGGTGTTCGCCGGTGAGCTGGCGGGCCGACCACTGGTGTCGGTGCAGCATCCGGGCGGGTTGCGCACCAGCTACGAGCCGGTACACCCCGCGGTGCGGGCCGGGCAGCGGGTGGAGACCGGGACCGCGCTCGGTGTGCTGCTCGACGGGCATGCCGGCTGCCCGGTGCGGGCCTGCCTGCACTGGGGGGCGATGTGGGGCCCGGCGGCGCGCGCGGACTATGTGGATCCGTTGGCCCTGCTGGCGTCGACCCCGGTCGTGCTCAAGCCCGTGGATGCGCTTGATCGTGCACCGCACGCAGCCGCGCGACGGTGACGTGGGTGTAGAGCTGGGTGGTGGCCAGTGTCGAATGGCCCAGCAGTTCCTGCACGACGCGCAGATCGGCACCACCTTCCAACAGATGGGTGGCGGCACTGTGGCGCAGGCCGTGCGGACCGATATCGGGGGCACCGTCGACAGCGGCCATCGTCTGGTGCACCACAGTGCGGGCCTGGCGCTGGTCGAGACGGGCGCCGCGCGAGCCCAGCAGCAGTGCGGCGCCGGAGGACGGTTTCACCAGCTCCGGCCGGCCGCGGTCCAGCCAGGCCGAGAGTGCGTCCTCGGCGGGCTCGCCGAACGGCACGGTGCGCTGCTTGTTGCCCTTGCCCAGCACGCGCAGCAGTCGGCGCGAGCGGTCGACGTCGTCGATGTCGAGCCCGCACAGTTCGCTGACCCGGATGCCGGTGGCGTACAGCAGCTCGACGATCAGCCGGTCCCGCAGCGCGAGTGGATCACCTTGCTGCGCACCGGAATTCAAGGCGTCCATGGCGTCGAGCGCCTGGTCCTGGCGCAACACCGAGGGCAGGGTGCGGTGCGCCTTGGGGGTCTGCAGCCGCGCAGCGGGATCGGTGCTCAGCAGGCCGCGGTGCAGCGCCCATGCGGTGAACGTCTTGATCGCCGAGGTGCGCCGGGCCAGCGTGGTGCGTGCCGCTCCGGCACCGGCCTGCGCGGCCAGCCAGGACCGCAACCTGGGCAGGGTCAGGGTGTCCAGACCGCCGCCGGTGAAGTCGAAGAGCGACCGCAGATCGCCCAGGTAGGCGCGGCGGGTGTGGGCCGAACGACCGCGTTGCAGCGCCAGGTACTCGTCGAACTCCTCCAGCAGCGGTTCGAGGTCGGGCTTGCTCACCGTCCTACCGTCGCAGATGCCTGCGCGCTGTCTAGTGGACGCGCCGCAGCGTGTCCGGGGTGAGATCGGCCAACCCTGGGTAGCCGTCGATCGCCATGGTCAGGTCGAGTTCGGCCAGCAACGAACGCAGCACATGCACCACACCGTCGGTGCCGCCGAGTGCCAGACCGTAGACGTAGGGACGTCCCACGCCGACCGCGGTGGCGCCCAGCGCGAGGGCCTTGACGATGTCGGCGCCGCTGCGGATGCCGGAGTCGAACAGCACCGGTAGCCCGTCGGCGGCCGCCACCACCTCGGGCAGGCAGTCGATCGCCGGGATGCCGCCGTTGGCCTGGCGGCCGCCGTGGTTGGAGCAGTAGATGCCGTCGACGCCGGTGCCGCGGGCGCGGCGCACATCGTCGGGATGGCAGATGCCCTTGACGAGCAACGGTAGCCGGGTCAGCGAGCGCAACCAGGTGACGTCGTCCCAGGTGACGGGCTGACCGAAGGTGGACACCCATTTGAGGATGGCGCCCTGCGGGTTCTCCTCCGGGGACTGCGGCAGGCTCGCCCGGAACACCGGGTCGCTGAAGTAGTTGGACAGGCAGTGCCCACGCAGCTGCGGAAAATTCGACGTGCTCAGGTCGCGGGGACGCCAGCCGGGCACCCAGGTGTCCAGGGTCACCACGATGGCCTTGAAACCCGCGGCCTCGGCCCGGGCCACGAAGCTGGCCGCGAGGTCGCGATCTTTGGGCGTGTAGAGCTGGAAAAACCCCGGGGTGTCCCCGAACTCGGCGGCCACCTCCTCCAGCGGGTCGGCCGTCAACGTGGACACCGTCATCGGCACGCCGGTGCGGGCGGCGGCGCGGGCGACGGCCAGATCGCCGTGGCCGTCGCGGCTGCAGATACCGGTGACGCCGATGGGTGCCATGAACACCGGCGAAGGCAACGTGATCCCGAACAGGTCGACACTGAGGTCACGTTCGGTGGCGCCGACGCCCATCCGCGGCATCAGCCCCCAGTGTTCGAACGCGCTGACGTTGACCCGCTGGGTCCGTTCATCGCCGGCGCCGCCGGCAACGTAGGACCACACCGAGGGTGACATCGCCGACTGTGCCCTGGACTCCAGCTCGGCGAAGGCCATCGGCAGCGATGGCACCACCCCGGCCAGGCCCTGCAGATAGATCTCGAGCTGGTAATCGCCGAATGCCATGGGGTCAGTCTCGCTGGCCCGCCTCCGCCTTGGCCAGTTCCGCCTTCCATTGCCGGAAAGTTTCTTCGGTGCGACCGCGGCGCCAGTACCCGGAGATGGACGCCCACTTCGCCTCCACCCCGCGTTCCTTGCGCAGGTAAGGACGCAGATTGTGCATGACGGCCTGCGCCTCGCCGTGGGCAAACACCTGGACCTGACCGGGCAGCCACAGCATCTCCTTGACCGCGGTGACCAGTGGCGCGTGGTCCCCGGCCTTGTCCTCGCCGACGAGGTCGGCGCGTCCACCGCGATAGATCCAGTGCACGTCGACTCCGTCGGGCGACGTGAGCTCGATCTCGTCGTCGGGTCCGCTAACTTCGATGAAGGCCTTGCCGATCGCGGTGGGCGGCAACGCTTCCAGGGCCGCGCTGATCGCCGGGAGCCCGGATTCGTCACCGGCCAGCAGATGCCAGTCCGCGGCGGGATCGGGGGCGTACGCGCCGGACGGTCCCATCAGATAGGCCGGTTGTCCGGGCTGGGCGGCGGCCGCCCAGGGGCCGGCCACACCCTGCTCACCGTGCACGACAAAGTCGATGGAGATCTGGCGCAGCGAGTCGTCGACCGAGCGCACGGTGTAGGTGCGCACGGTCGGGCGCTTGTGCTCGGGCAGCACGTTGAAGCTGTCCAGGGTGAGCGGGTGCGGCAGCGACACGATGTCGACATCCGGGTCGACGATGACGATCTTGACGTAGGAATCGGTGTATTTGCCGGGGGTGAAGGTGTCGAACCCGACACCGCCGAGCACCAACCGGATCATGTGCGGTGCCAGCTGTTCGCTGCTGATGACCTCGAAGGTGTGAATCGGACGTCCCGCCATAGTGAGCCTCCCACAATACTTTTAGCTGATCTCATGACCACTGTACGAGCAGCCGCCCGATGGTGGTCGGCTACAGCGCCGGACCCGTTCGCGCCTCGCACCGTGCGGCGCCGCCCGGTGCCGCACACCCGCACGGATGGCAACGTGGACCCCGGATGACATGAATTGCCCTGCTGGACACTCTCTTTCACGAGCCACGACGATCGCCCGCCCCCTGCTCCTGCCAACAGGCGAATCGCCGGCTCGCACATCTTGCGGGAACCGCCCATCGGGGATATTGTTGCGCGATACGCAGTAGTTGCTTAATGCGCAACAGGAGCCCCGGGTATGAACCACCCCAAAGTCGTCGTCATCGGCGCAGGAATCGTCGGCACGTCCCTGGCCGATGAACTGACCGCCCGCGGGTGCACAGACGTGACCGTCCTGGACCGCGGGCCGCTGTTCGCCACCGGCGGCTCCACGTCGCACGCCCCCGGCCTGGTGTTCCAGACCAACGGATCGAAGACCATGAGCGAGTTCGCGCGCTACACGGTGGAGAAGTTCGTCGGACTCGACGCGTTCAACCAGGTCGGCGGCCTCGAGGTGGCCACCACCGAAGCCCGCTGGACCGATCTGCACCGCAAGCACGGCTGGGCCCGGTCATGGGGAATCCAGGGCGAGCTCATCGATCCCCAGCAGTGCGCGGCCCTGCATCCACTGCTCGATGCCGACCGGATACTGGGCGGTTTCCACACCCCGTCCGATGGCCTGGCCAAGGCACTGCGCGCGGCCACCGCACAGGCCGAGCGCGCCATCGCCCGTGGCGCCCGGTTCCTCGGGCACCACGAAGTGGTGGACGTCCTCGATCGGGGCGGACGTGTCATCGGTGTCCGGACCGCCGCGGGCGACGAGTTCGCCGCCGACGTGGTGGTGTCGGCCGCCGGCTTCTGGGGTGCCGAACTCGGGGCGCGGGTCGGGCTGACGGTGCCGCTGGTCCCGATGGCACATCAGTACGCCAAGACCGGTCAGGTGGCTGCGCTGCGGCGCGAGGGACTGGCAGCGGACGACGCGCGGCTGCCGATCCTGCGCCACCAGGATCAGGACCTCTACTACCGCGAGCACGGCGACCGGCTGGGCATCGGATACTACGGGCACCGGCCGATGCCGGTGGAGATGACGACGTTGCTGACCGAGACGGCGGGTGAGGCAATGCCGTCGATGCTGCCGTTCACCGACGACGACTTCGCACCCGGCTGGGAGGCCAGCACCGAACTGCTTCCCGTGCTGAGTGATTCGAAGGTCGAGGAGGCCTTCAACGGCATCTTCTCGTTCACCCCCGACGGCTTCTCCCTGATGGGCGAACACCGCGAGCTACCCGGATTCTGGGTCGCCGAGGCGGTATGGGTCACGCATTCCGCCGGGGTGGCCAAGGCGATGGCCGAGTGGATCCTCGACGGCGCACCCGCCACCGACGTCCACGAATGCGACCTCTATCGGTTCGAGGAGCCGGCCAAGAGCCCGGAGTTCATCCTCAAGACCAGCTCGCAGGCCTTCGCCGAGGTGTACGACATCGTGCATCCGCACCAATACCGCACCGAACCGCGCGATCTGCGGGTCAGCCCGTTCCACGCCCGGCAGCGCGAACTCGGCGCGCATTTCTTCGAGGGCGGCTGCTGGGAGCGACCGGCCTGGTATGAGGCCAACGCCACGCTGGTGGGCGAACTCGCCGATACCGGGCTCGCGTTCCCGGACCGCGACGACTGGTCGGGCCGGTTCTACTCCCCCATTTCCATCGCCGAGGCGCGCTGGACCCGCGAGCACGTCGCTCTCTACGACATGACGCCGCTGACCCGCTACGAGGTAGGCGGACCCGGCGCGTGCGCATTCCTGCAGCACCTCACGACCAACAACGTCGACAAGCGCACCGGGTCGGTCACCTACACCCTGATGCTCGATGAATCCGGCGGCATCCGCGGCGATCTCACGGTCGCCCGCCTGGGCGACACCGTGTTCCAGGTGGGCGCAAACGGCCCACTGGACATGGACTGGATGCTGCGCCGGCTGCCGGAGACCGGGGTGACGGTACGGGACATCACCGGCGGCACCTGCTGCATCGGGGTGTGGGGGCCGCGCGCCCGCGACCTCGTCGCACCGTTGTGCGCGGCCGACATCTCCCACGAGTCGTTCGGCTACTTCCGCGCCCTCACGACATTCATCGGATCGGTCCCCGTCACGATGATGCGGGTCTCCTATGTCGGCGAATTGGGCTGGGAGATCTATGCTTCCGCCGAACACGGCCTCAAGTTGTGGGATCTGCTGGCCACGGCCGGCCGGCAGTACCGCGCGATCGCCGCCGGCCGCATCGCCTTCAACAGCCTCCGGATGGAAAAGGGCTACCGGTCCTGGGGCACCGATATGACCGCCGAACACCTACCGGCCGCGGCCGGTGTCGGGTTCGCGGTGTCGGGCAAGAAGGGTGACTTCCTCGGCAAGGCGGCACTGGACACCGCTCCCGCCCCGGCGAAGGTGCTGCGCAGCATCGTCTTCGATGACCCCCGCGCGGTGGTACTCGGCAAGGAGCCGGTCAGCATCGACGGCGCCGTGGGCGGCTATGTGACCAGCGCCGGATACTCGGCCACCCTCGGCCGCAGCATTGCCTACGCGTGGCTGCCCGCCGACACAGCGGTGGGTACGGCGGTGAGTGTGGCGTACCTGATGACCAACTTCTCGGCGACCGTGCATGCCGAGCCGGTCGTCGACCCCGACATGACGCTGATCCGGAGATGACGTGAGCGACAACAGTTATGACGTCATCGTCGTCGGGCTGGGCGGGATGGGCAGCGCCGCCACCTATCACCTGGCGCGGCGCGGGGTCCGGGTGCTCGGCCTGGAGAAGTTCACCCCGGCCCACGACCGCGGTTCCAGCCACGGCGGTTCGCGCATCATCCGGCAGTCCTATTTCGAGGACCCCGCCTATGTACCCCTGTTGCTGCGGGCCTATGAACTGTGGGCAGAACTACAGCAGAGCACCGGGCGGGAGGTGTACCGGCTCACCGGAGGCGTGTTCGTAGGCCCACCCGACTGCCTGACCGTCGCCGGCAGCCAACGCGCCGCGCTGCAATGGTCACTGCCGCACGAGATGCTGGATGCCGCCGAGCTCCGCCGTCGCTTCCCCACCTTCACCCCCAGCCCCGGCGATGTCGCTCTCTACGAGGCCAAGGCAGGCTTCGCCCGACCCGAGATGACCGTGCAGGCACATCTCGATCTGGCGGCACGCGAAGGCGCCACACTGCGCTTCGGCGAAGAGGTGCAGGTGTGGGCCGACGGCCCGCAGGGCGTGACGGTGACCACCGCGACCGGTAGCTACACCGCCGGGCAACTGGTGATCTGCCCGGGCGCCTGGGCGCCGGAACTCTTGAACGAGCTGGGTATTCCGATCACGATCGAGCGTCAGGTGCTGTACTGGCTGGACCCGGCCGGCGGAACGGCACCGTTCGAGGACCATCCGATCTTCATCCACGAGAACGCCGTCGGCCAGCAGATCTACGGGTTCCCGGCCATCGATGGACCTGCGGGCGGCGTCAAGGTGGCCTTCTTCCGCAAGGGCCAGGTGTGCACACCGGAAACCATCGACCGGACCGTGCACCCGCAAGAGATCGACGAGATGCGCGAACGGGCCATCCAGCTGCTGTCCGCGCTGACCGGCCCGGCGGTGCACACCGCAACCTGCATGTACTCGAACACCCCGGATGAGCATTTCGTCATCACCCGCCCGGATCGATTCACCAATGTCACGGTGGCATGCGGCTTCTCGGGACACGGGTTCAAATTCGTCCCGGTCGTCGGCGAGGTGCTGGCCGATCTGGCCACCACCGGGACCACCGCGCACCCCATCGGACTGTTCGACCCCACACGACTGGTGACCACATGACCACGATCGACGAATCGCGGCCCCTGCCGGCCGGCGCGCCCGCCGGCGGCAACCTGATGCCCACCCTGAGCGGCCGATACTATTACGAGACAGCGATATTCGAAGCCGAGCAGGACCGCATCTTCGAACGCATGTGGTTCTGCGCAGTACGCGGCGCGGATCTGCCCTCCCCCGGCGCGTTCCGCAGAATCCAGGTGGGCCGGGAGAGCGTACTCGTGGTGCGGGGCCGCGACGGTGCCCTGAATGCCTTCCTGAACGTCTGCCGGCACCGCGGGGCGATGCTGTGCTCCGAGGACTCCGGAGTGGTCAAGCGTCACCTGAAGTGCCCCTACCATGCGTGGACCTACGGACTGGACGGAAAGCTCTTCGCGGCACCGAATCTCGGCAGTCTGACCGATGAGAAGGGCGCACGTATCGACCGCACCGAATACGGGCTGGTGCCGGTGGCGCTGCGGGAATGGCTCGGCTATGCCTGGGTGTGCCTGGACGCCGAGCCGCCGTCCTTCGAAGACGAGGTCATCGGTGCCGTCACCGAGCGGCTCGGCAACCCCGAGGCCATCGAGCATTACGGTATCGCCGACCTGTCGGTGGGCCGGCGCATCGTCTACGACGTGGCGGCCAACTGGAAGCTGATCGTCGAGAACTTCATGGAGTGCTACCACTGCGCGTCCATCCACCCGGAACTCACCGAGGTGCTGCCGGAATTCGCCGGCGGACTGGCCGCGCAGTACTTCGTCGGGCACGGCGCCCTGTTCGGTGCGGACGTGGCGGGGTTCACCATCGACGGCAGCGCGGGACTGGACGCGATCCCTGGGGTGACGCCCGAGCAGGACCGCCGGTATTACGCGATCACCGTCCGGCCCACCGTGTTCATCAACCTCGTGCCCGACCATGTGATCTTCCACCGCATGTACCCGCTGGGCCCGGATCGCACGGTCGTCGAATGCGACTGGCTGTATCTGCCCGACGTGGTGGCCCAAGGCCGTGACCTGGAACGATCGGTGGAGCTTTTCCACCGGGTGAACGAGCAGGACTTCGACGCCTGCGAACGCACGCAGCCCACCATGTCCTCACGCGCGTACCGCAAGGGCGGCGTCCTGGTGCCCTCCGAGCACCATATCGGCGAGTTCCACCAGTGGATCGAGGAACGGTTGCGTGACCGGCCCGGATCGGGGGCGCCGGTATGACCGCGACCATTGTCTACACTGGTGCCGTCATGACTGCCGACACCGACGACGTTGCGCCGCGGGAGAAGTCCGTCGCGGCAGTGCAATCGGTGGACCGGGCGCTCATGGTGCTGGAGATCCTGGGCAAGCTGGGCACCGCCGGGGTCACCGAGATCGCCACCGAACTCGGCGTGCACAAGTCGACGGTGTCCCGGCTGATCACCGTCCTGGAGTCCCGCGGGTTCGTCGAACAACTCTCCGACCGCGGCAAGTACCGGCTGGGGTTCGCCCTGGTCCGGCTGGCCGGTTCCACCAGCGCACAGATGGACCTGGCCAAGCAGAGCCAGGCCACCTGCGACCGGCTCGCCGAACAGTGCGGCGAGACCATCAATGTGGCGATCCTGGACGGCGACAGGATCATCAACATCGTCGAGACGCTGGGTCCGGCGGAGATCACGCTGCGCACCTGGATCGGGCAGAACTGCCCCGCGCACGCAACCTCGAGCGGCAAGGCCCTGCTCTCGGCGCTGCCCGCCGAACGGGTGCGCGAGCTGACCGGTGACACGCTGGCGACCTTCACCGACAGCACCATCGCCGACAGCGTCGCGCTGGCCGCCGAGTTGGCCGAGGTCCGCCGCAAGGGGTGGGCCAGTGTGTGCGAGGAACTGGAGATCGGCCTCAATGCCGTCGGCGTTCCCGTTCGCGACAGCACCGGTAAAGCCATTGCCGCTCTGAGCGTTTCGGGGCCGGCATACCGTTTGGATCCCTCCCGATTCGACGAGGTGGCCGCGATGACCATGATGGCCGCTGAACAGATCAGCCGTCGCCTCGGGTTCACCGGCTGACTGGTCCGGCCGTGATCAGCGTCTTCGAGCTGTTCAAAGTCGGTATCGGACCGTCGAGTTCGCACACCGTCGGACCGATGCGCGCCGCCGACCGGTTCGTCGGATGGCTGTCCGACCGCGACCTGCTGAGCGCCACCGCCGGAGTTCAGGTGGAACTCTTCGGCTCGCTGGGCGCGACCGGCCAGGGGCATGGCTCGGTCACCGCTGTGATCCTCGGGCTGCTCGGCGAGCAGCCCGAGTCCGTTGACCCGGAGTCGATTCCGGACCGACTGGCGGCGGTGCGGGCCCAGGGCAAGCTTGCCCTCGGCGGCCGGCAGTCGGTGCCCTTCGCCGTGGACGAGGACATTGTGCTGCACGTGGGCACGTCGCTGGCCCACCACAGCAACGGGATGCTCTTCCGCGCCTCCGACGCGGCCGGCGACGTCCTTGCGACGCGTCAATACTTCTCCGTCGGTGGCGGATTCGTGGTCGACGAGGATGAAATCACCTCGGCCGCCATCAGCACCGACCGCGCGGTGCCGTACCCCTTCCGCACCTCGCACGAATTGCTCGACCTGACCGCGGGCACGGGTCTGCCCGTCAGCGCGCTGATGCTGGCCAACGAATCCGAGCTGCGGCCGGCCCCCCAGGTGCGTGAGGAACTGCTCGCCATCTGGGAGGTGATGCAGCAGTGCGTGAACCGCGGCCTGGTCCACGGCGGGGTGCTGCCGGGAGGACTGCGGGTGCGCCGCCGCGCCGCGGCGTGGCACCACGAGCTCGAAACGCATCCCGACGCGCGTGACCCCCTGGAGGCGATGGATTGGGTTGCGCTGTATGCCCTTGCGGTCAATGAGGAGAACGCCGCCGGCGGCCGGGTGGTGACCGCACCGACCAACGGGGCCGCGGGCATCGTGCCTGCGGTGCTGCACTACTGCCGCGATTTCGTCCCGGATTTCGATGACGACGCGGTGGTCCGGTTCCTGTTGACCGCGGGCGCCGTGGGCATCCTGTGCAAGACCAACGCATCCATCTCGGGAGCAGAGGTGGGCTGTCAGGGCGAGGTCGGTTCGGCGTGCGCGATGGCGGCGGCCGGTCTGGCCGAAGTGCTGGGCGGCACACCCGCCCAGGTGGAGAACGCCGCGGAGATCGGACTGGAGCACAATCTGGGCCTCACCTGCGATCCGGTCGGCGGTCTGGTGCAGATCCCGTGCATCGAACGCAACGCCGTGGCTTCGGTCAAGGCGATCACCGCGGCGCGAATGGCGTTGCGCGGCGACGGTATTCATCATGTTGACCTGGACACCGCCATCAAGACGATGCGCGACACCGGTGCCGACATGGCCGAGAAATACAAGGAGACCTCGCTGGGCGGCCTCGCGCTCAACGTCGTCGAATGCTGAGGAACGAACACGGTTTGGCACGCGCCCAGACCCAAAGTGTTGTTTAATACGCAACGAGTGCGTTATTCGCAACATGTCATCCATCTGACGTGAGGACAGCACGATGTCGCTCGACACGAACGGTGCCTCCGGGCCCGCGTCCGCTTCAGAACCCGACGACGTCGCCAACGTGGCCACCTCCCACCAAGAACATCCGTTGGCGCCCATCACCGGCCGCATCGCCCCCACCGACGCCAATCCCGGCCGCGACTGGGTGGTGTTCGGTGTCACCGGCGTCATCTCGATCGCCTTTGTGCTGTGGGGTCTGATCGACACCCCGGGGTTGTCCGCGGTGTCCGCGGGCACCAAGGACGCGGCCATCAAGGGCCTGGGCTGGTTCTTCGTCCTGGCGGCGAGCTTCTTCGTCGTCTTCGTGCTGTGGCTGGCCGCCAGCAAGTACGGCCGCATCCCGCTCGGCTGCGATGACGAAGAACCGGAGTTCAAGACCATCTCCTGGATCGCGATGATGTTCAGCGCGGGCATGGGTATCGGCCTGATGTTCTGGGGTGTCGCCGAGCCGCTGAATCATTTCGTCACCCCGCCTCCGGGCACCACCGAGGCACAGTCCGATGAGGCGTTCCAGACGGCGATGGCCACCACCATGTTCCACTGGGGCCTGCACCCGTGGGCCATCTACGCGGTGGTGGGGCTCGCGATCGGCTACGGGATGTACCGCAAGGGCCGGCCGGGGCTGTTGTCGGCGGCGTTCACCTCGCTGTTCGGTGACCGCGCAAACGGGCCCGCCGGCAAGGTCATCGACATCCTCGCGATCTTCGCGACCCTGTTCGGGTCCGCGGCCTCTCTCGGGCTCGGCGCCCTGCAGATCGGAGATGGGCTGGAGTTCAACGGCTGGGTGGGCACCGTGGGCACCCCGATCCTGGTGGCGATCATCGCGGTGCTGACGGTGGCGTTCATCCTGTCCGCGGTATCGGGCATCGCCCGCGGCATCCAGTGGCTGTCCAACATCAACATGGTGCTGGCTTTGATCCTGGCGGTGTTCGTGTTCGTCGCCGGCCCGACGTTGTTGATTCTCAACCTCGTTCCGAGCGCACTGGGTGACTACATCCGCGACTTCGTGGCCATGAGCGCCCGCACCGACGCCAACGGTGACGCCGAACTCGCGGCCTGGCTGTCGGGCTGGACCATCTTCTACTGGGCGTGGTGGGTGTCCTGGACTCCGTTCGTCGGCATGTTCATCGCCCGCATCAGCCGCGGCCGCACCATCCGGCAGTTCGTCACCGGCGTGCTGCTGGTCCCGACGACGGTCAGCCTGGTGTGGTTCGTCATCTTCGGCGGCGCGGGGATCGACCGGCAACGCACCGTCGGCGACATGGTCGACGCGGAAGGCGGCGTGGACAGCACCGGCGCGCTGTTCCAGTTGCTCGACACCATGCCGTTGGCGGGCATCACCACCGTGCTGGTGATGGTGCTGGTGGCCATCTTCTTCGTCTCCGGCGCCGACGCCGCCTCGATCGTCATGGGCTCGTTGTCCGAGAAGGGCTCTCATGAGCCCCGTCGTGCCACGGTGGTGTTCTGGGGTGCGCTCACCGGCGCCGTGGCCGCGATCATGCTGATCATCGGCGGGGGCGGCGCGGATGCGCTGACCGGCCTGCAGAACCTCACGATCGTTGCCGCGGTGCCGTTCGTCATCGTCATGGTGCTGCTGTGTGTGGCGCTCTACAAGGATCTGCGCACGGACCGGATCGTGGTGGTGGACCGGCGCAGCACCGAACTCGTCGAACGGGCAGTCGTCACCGGCGCCGGCCACTACGGCGACAACTTCGATCTGGTCACCCGATACCACAAGCTGGACTCGAACAAGCCGGAGTAGGTCAGCTCTTCACGATCCGCCACAGTCCCTCCCTGCACTCGACGCGACCGGCGATCTCCAGCAGCGCCAACGGGCCGAGCACCTGCTCGGCGGGCACTCCGGCGTCCACGGCGATCTGCTCGACACTGCGCAGACCCCGCGCGGGCAGCGCCTCGTACACCAGCGCCTCCTCCCGGGACAGCCCGTCCAGCGGGGTCCGCGGATGCTCGGGATCGTCGGCGAGTTCACCGATCCTCCCGACGATCTCGATGATCTCCTCGGCGCGACTGACTAGTTGCGTGGTTTTCCGGCGCAGCAGCACATGGCAGCCCGCCGACGCCGCCGAGGTCACCGGGCCGGGCACCGCACACACCACCCGTCCCATCACGTCCGCCCACGCAGCGGTGTTCGCGGCCCCGCTGCGCAGGCCCGCCTCCACCACGACCGTCGCACCGCTGAGCGCAGCCACCAGCCGGTTGCGGGTCAGGAAGCGGTGCCGCGCGGGCCGCACACCGGGCGGGTATTCGGTCACCACCAGACCGCTGCCGCACATCCGATGCAGCAACGCGGAATGTCCTGCGGGATAGGGCACATCGATCCCGCCGGCCAGCACCGCCACCGTGACCCCGTCGACACCGAGCGCCGCACGATGGGCGGCACCGTCGATGCCGTAGGCGCCGCCGGACACCACCGCGACATGGCGTTCGGCGAGCCCGGCGGACAGGTCGGCGGCGACGTGTTCGCCGTACGCGGTGGATGCCCGGGTGCCGACGATCGCTGCGGCCCGGGCGGCCACCTCGTCGAGTCGGGCCGGGCCGATCGCCCAGAGCACCATCGGGTGCCTGCCGGATTCCTTCTTCTGCACCGTCTCGCTGTCGAACACGGTGAAGGCCAGATGTGGCCACTCCGCATCGTCCGGGGTGATCAACCGGCCGCCGCGGCGGTCCAGCATCTCCAGATCTGCTGCGGCGCTGTCGATGTGAAAGCGCGCCTTGACGCGGCTCTGTAGCTCCTGGGGCGCACGACCGCCCCGAATTGCGGCCGCAGCCTCCACGGGACCGACATCGGCCACAAAGCCGGCCAGGCCTGCGCACGGAGACTCCGCCACCCGCGACAGATACGCCCACGCGCGCCGCACCGTGTCGTCGGTCATCACACACCGCCCTGCCGGAAGCTCAGCGCCATGGCGACATGATCCGGCGTCGGTGAGTTCACCCCGGCCAGATCGGCTATCGACCAGGCGATGCGCAGGGTACGGTCGGCACCGCGCAGGTTGAGCTTGCCGCGGTCGACTGCGGCGCGCAGCACCGCCATCGTGGCGTCACTGGGACGGTATTGCTGCCGCAGAGCAGGTCCCGGCACCTCGGCATTGGTCCGCACCCCGATCGGTTGCCACCGCTCGGCCGCCGCCGCGCGCGCCGCGGCCACCCTGCTGCGCACCGCCGCGGTCGATTCCCCCACCTCGTGGGTGAAGGCACCCGCCCGGATCGGATGCATCTCGACCCTCAGGTCGACCCGATCCACCAACGGGCCCGACAGCTTGCCCTGATAGCGACGCTTGGCGCCGGCATTGCACAGGCAGTCCGCCGGGTCGGTCGGCGCACACGGGCAGGGGTTGGCGGCCAGGATGAGCTGGAACCGCGCCGGGTAGCGCGCCACGCCGTCGCGGCGGGCCAGCCGGATCTCGCCCTCCTCCAAGGGGGTTCGCAGCGATTCCAGCACGTTGGTCCCGACTTCGGCGTATTCGTCGAGGAACAACACCCCGCGGTGTGCCCGGCTGACCGCACCCGGGCGCGCCATCCCGGTACCCCCGCCCACCATCGCGGCCACCGTCGAGGAGTGATGCGGGGCGATGAAGGGCGGACGGGTGATCAACGGAGTGTCGGGCGCCAGCGTCCCGGCGATCGAATGGATGGCGGTGACCTCGATGGCCTCCTCCTCCGTCAACGCCGGGAGCAGGCCCGGCACCCGTTGGGCCAGCATCGTTTTGCCGATTCCGGGCGGCCCGGTCAGCATGAGATGGTGCGCGCCCGCAGCGGCGACCTCCACCGCGACCCGCGCCGCCGTCTGACCGATCAGGTCCGCGAGGTCCCGGCACTCCGGCGGCACATACGGCGCCGCGTCGGTGATCCGTCCCGCCAGCTGTCCCTTCCCGCGAAACCACTCCTGCAACTGGCGCAAGGTCTGCACGCCCCACACATCGATGCCGTCCACCAGGCTGGCCTCGGCCAGATTGTCCAAGGGCACCACCACCGCCTGCCAGCCGTCGCGCTTGGCGGCCAACACCGCGGGCAGCACACCGTGGACCGGGCGGACCCGACCGTCAAGTGCGAGCTCGCCCAGCAACACCGTCTTCTCCAGCCGGGCCCACGACTTCTTCAGATGCGCCGCCAGCACCGCCGAGGCCAGCGCCAGGTCATACATCGAACCCACCTTGGGCAGCGTCGCCGGGGACAGCGCCAGCGTCAGCCGGGTATCCGGCCAACTGTTCCCGCAGTTGGTGATTGCCGCCCGGACCCGGTCGCGCGATTCCTGCAACGCGGTGTCGGGCAGCCCGACCAGGTGCACACCTGGCAACCCGCCGGTGATGTCGGCCTCGATCTCCACCGTGATGCCGTCCAGGCCCCGGATCGCGACGGCGAACGCTCGTCCCAGCGCCATCAGCCGACCGCCTGCAGATGTGTCAGCTCGGGTACCCGGGTGCGGCCGAACCGCACCCCGATCACGTCGATACGCACCCCCGACCAGCTACCGCCCCCACCGGCCAACCACAGACCCGCCAGGCGGCGCAGCCGACGCACCTTGTCCGGGGTGACGGCATAGGCGACCCCGCCGAACCGGTCAGTGGTGCGCGCCTTCACCTCGACGAAGATCACCACCCGGGCCGCCTCATCGAGGGCGATCACATCCAGTTCGCCGTACCGGCAACGCCAATTGCGCTCCAGCACCGTCAAACCCATTGCTTCGAGGTGCTGCACCGCCAGCTGCTCACCGAGTGCACCGATCTCGGCGCGAGTCCAGGTTTCCATGAACCCACCATCGCCACGGCCACCGACAGCACCGCGGCCAGAGACCGGAGAAAGCCCTAGTTATCCCCAATCACCGATTCATCCACAGGATCACCCCAGGGCGCCGGCGTCCTTCGCGACGATCGTCTCCACCTCAGCACGCACCCGCTCCAGCTCGGCGCGCTCCTGTTCGGAATACTCGCGGGCCGTGTCATCGAGCACACAGACCGTCCCGACCACCCGGCCCTCGCCGTCGTGCACCGCGACGCCCAGGTAGTTGTGCAGACCGAACTCGGTCTCGTCCTCGTTGCCGGCGAAGGTCTCATCGACCCGCGAATCCTGAACGAACAGCGCCTCGTCGGTGTTCACCACCCGTTCGCAGTACAGCGGAGTCCGGCCGGCGTCCTCGCCGGCCTTCTTACCGGCCGCGCCGACCGTGTAGTGCTGTGTCGCCTCACCGGCGGTGGCCGCGACCACCATGGCATCGGGCTCGGACCGCATCACGAGCACCGACTTGACGCCTAGCCGTGAGGCCAGCTCTTCGAGTTGAGGGGCGAGCGCAGACAGCGCCGGCGTGGAATCGGTGGCGAATGGTTCAGCGGGGGTCATGGCCGCGATTATGGTCACACCCCACCGGTTGCACAACCATTGTGCTCACCGGGCGGTCACATTCGCGAATACCTGGTCAGCGCAACGCTGTACAAGCCGTACGCGGCAAAACCGGCTGCCGCCGCCAACAACGTGGCCTGGCCGTACTCCGTCCGGCCCAGCGCTCTCACCGCCGCATCCAGTCCCGTCGCCCTCGACGGATCCTGCCAGAACAAAGCACCGAGCACGGAGATCCCCGCCGCGCAGAGCACGATGCCCTCTGCGACATGACCGACGATGCCCAGCGTTGTCATCAGCCGTCCGCCCGGCACCGTCAGGTCTCGCAGGAACATCCGAGATGCGCCCTTGTAGATGAAGTAGCCGCCGAATGCCGCGATCGCCACACCGGCGGCGACCAGAACGGCTTTACCCCCGCCGGACTGCATCAACCGGGCACTCAGTCCTTCCGCCCGCTCACTCCCCTGCCTTCCCACTCCCACCGCGAACTGCACCGCCGCGAATGCCAACGCCAGGTACGCGACCGCAAGTCCGGACGCCTTGAACCGGTTCACCAGCGACGTGTGCCGCTTGTCAGCGTGGTTGCTCTCGCCCGGATGCAGACCAAGCACAACCTCGGCCAGCCGCCACATCGACAGCGCGAACAAGCCGAACGCCACCACCCATAACGACATCGAACCGCCGCGCTGCTCCGCGAGTACCGCCAAAGCCCCCGTCTGGTCGGCCTCGCCCCGAAAACCGAAGGCGATCCGCACGATGATGTAGGCAATCAACAGATGCAGCAACCCACTCACGGGATAGCCGGCACGAGCGATCGACTCGACAGTGCGACTTTCAGTGGCACGGTTGACCGCGCCCTTGAACGCCATCCAGCCACTGCCAGGTCGAGCACCGTGCACGTCTACCCGCCTTGCATGTTCGAAAGGGATCCTCCGATCAACGGTATAGCGGCATGCTCTGCCGGACGGTTTCGGCCCGCGGCAATCTCCGCACGCTCACTCGATCCCGGCCGCCTCGTCCAGCTTCTGCAGCAACTGGTGGGCCGCCAACTCCACGGCCTTGTGTCGCCACTCGGCCGCGCGGTACACGCAGGCGATCAGACCGGAGCGGTGCACCCGCCGAAAGTCACCGTATACGAACGCATATCGTGCCTTGGTGTCATCGTTGGCGCCCTCGGTGAGACCGAGATGCCACCGCGCGTAGTCATCCCAGTCATGTTTGTCCAGGTACTCGTTCTGGGCATCGGCGCGGGGCTGCACGTCACCCCAGTCGCTGTCCAGCACGTACTGACGTTTGTCGATGAGGCTCTGCGCCCATTCCACTGCGGACGGGTTGACGTCATACTTCGCCATCACCTCATCCTGACGCACGGGCGCCTTGACCTCAATGCCCCTTGAGGTTCTACGTTGGCGTGGGTAACAACGACGAAAGGAACCCAGTGGCTGAATACACACTGCCAGAACTCGATTACGACTATGGCGCGCTGGAGCCCCACATTTCCGGGCAGATCAACGAGATCCACCACAG
>NZ_LMJA01000015.1 GCF_001428895.1 Mycobacterium sp. Root265 | reverse complement strand
TCCAAACAAAAACAACCCAGCCAAAGCCAGGTGGAATTCGAATCAGAAAAACCTGATATCCAAACAAAAGACACCAACAAACTGGCATCAAAAAAACAGCCACCCACCAACTCAGGAAGACGGGAATCCCCCCAAATGAATGGCCAAAAACAACAAACAAAAACCACCAAACACACTATTGAGTTCTCAAACAACAGACTTGCATTTGTCCGCGCCACAAACTCCGGCTTAAAAGCCGCAGTAGGTAGAGCGGGCAGTGAGAGACCCCCACGTTAATGGGTAATTCTCTCGAATTTGTCTTCGCTCTCCGGCTCTTGTCCGTGTCGCTCTGACTTGGAATAAGTTACGGCAGGGCTAACAGCGAGTCAAATCGCCAGGTCAGCTCGCGATCTGCGCAGGTCAGCGGCCTACGTCGACCGGTCCCCGGCGGTCACCCGTGCCACGCCGGCAATGTTGCGCTTGCCACGTCGCAACACCAGCCAACGGTCGTGCAAAAAGTCCGATGTCTGTGGTATCCACTCGTCGCTTTCGATGCGCACGTTGTTGACGTACACCCCGCCCTCGCCCACCGTCCGGCGTGCGTCGCCCTTGCTCTTCGACAGTCCGGTGGACACCAGCAGATCGGTGATGGCGTCCGGCCCGCCGGCCGCCAGTTCCGTCACCTGGCCGTTGCTCGCCTCCCGCAGGGCTGCGGCCAGCGTCGATTCGTCGAGATCACCGAGTTCGCCGCGGCCGAACAGCGCCTGGCTGGCCAGTTCGACGGCATCGGTGGCCGCCTGTCCGTGCACGAGTGTGGTGAGTTCCCGCGCCAGCGTCCGTTGCGCCGCACGTTCATGAGCGCGGGATTCGGTGGCCTCGCCCAGCTCGGAGATCTGCTCGGCGCTCAGGAACGTGAACCACTTGAGGTAGCCGAGGACATCGGCGTCTGCGGTGTTGAAGAAGTACTGGTACCAGGCATAGGGGCTGGTCAGCTCCGGATCGAGCCAGATGTTGCCGCCACCGGTGGATTTACCGAACTTCTTACCCTCGGAGTCGGTGACCAGCGGTGTCGTCATCGCATGCACCGTGGCGCCGCGCTTCTGCCGGACCAGCCGGACGCCGGCGACGATATTGCCCCACTGGTCGGACCCGCCGATCTGCAATCCGCAGCCATACCGCTCGTGCAGCTGCACGTAGTCGTTGGCCTGCAGCAGCATGTAGCTGAACTCCGTATAGGAGATGCCCTCGCCCTCCAGGCGGCGCCGCACGGTGTCGCGGTCGAGCATGACGTTCACCGAGAAGTACTTGCCGACATCACGCAGGAACTCGATGGCGGACAACTCACTGGTCCAGGACAGATTGTTCTCGACGATCGCCCCGGTCGGCGCATCGTCGAACTCGACGAACCGTTCCAGCTGGCCACGGATGCGCCCGGCCCAGTCGGCGACCGTATCTGCGGTCTGCATGATGCGTTCCCCGCTGTCCCGGGGGTCCCCGATCATCCCGGTGGCGCCGCCTGCCAGCACGATCGGACGGTGTCCGGCCTGCTGGAATCGGCGCAGCGTGAGCAGCGGGACGAGGTGACCGGCATGCAGGCTGGGCGCGGTGGGATCGAATCCCGAATAGACCGTGAGCGGCCCGTTGGCGAGCGCGTCCGCCAACGCGTCCCGGTCGGTCGATTGCGCGATCAGGCCGCGCCATTCCAGCTCATCGAGGATCCCGTTACTCACCTGGCCATCATCCTGTATCAGTCGCTGCCGCCCGGTACCGGAGCCCGCGGACTGCGGCGATACGCCGACACCTCGGGATGATCGGGCAGCCAGAACCGCCAGGCACGGTCCGCGGCGGTACTCACCCCGACCCTGGGGCCTTCGATCGCGTCGACCGGTGCGCCGAGCTCCAGGCGGACCGGACCGGACGCATCGAAAAGGTCGATCCCGTTGTCTTCCATGGTGATTCCGAGTGCAGAGCACAGATTTCCGGGTCCGCGTGCCAGTGCCCGCGGTGCCGGGATCACACCGCGGCGCAACCGGGCCACCGGTTCGCCGTCGTCGATGACCGCCGCGCGCAACAACACCGCGGCCGCGGCGTCCTCCCAGGCGCAGACCACGTTGGCGCAGACGTGGATGCCGTGGCTGCGATAGGTGTACATCCGGCCGGCCGGGCCGAACATCACCGTGTTGCGAAGCCGTGGCCCGCGGAACGAGTGCGACGCCGGGTCCGGCCACGGCCCGTCCGGCGGCCCTCCATAGGCCTCGACCTCGACGATCGTCGCGGTGACGTCGCGGCCGTGCAGGCGTGCGCCGAGCAGTCGACGGGCCGCCGTCACCGGATCGACCGCCAGCGCCATGGCTCCCACACAAGCGATTGTGCCTGCCCCCTTGACACCGGCGACCACCGGGCGGATATTCATCACATGATGAGTTCATCGAACGATGAATTACCACGCACGGCTGCCGAGCCCGCAGTACTGGTCGAAAACCTGCACGTCATACGGGGCAAGCGCACCGCGCTCCAAGACGTCTCGGTGACCATTCCGCGCGGCACCGTCACCGGGGTTCTCGGCCCCTCGGGGTGCGGCAAGACCACGCTGATCCGGTCCATCGTCGGCACCCAGATCATTGCGTCCGGCACCGTCACCGTGCTCGGCCATCCGGCGGGCAGCGCTCCCCTGCGCCGCCGCGTCGGGTACGTCACCCAGGACGCGACCATCTACCCGGACCTGCGGGTCATCGACAACGCCCGCTACTTCGCCTCGCTGTATGGCACCGATACCCGCGCAGCCGAGGACGCGATTTCCGCCGTCGGCCTGGACGACCATCGAACCGCATTGTGCGGCAACCTTTCTGGCGGTCAGCGCACCCGGGTGTCACTGGCCTGCGCGCTGGTGTCGCACCCCGACCTGCTGGTGCTCGACGAACCCACCGTCGGGCTCGATCCGGTTCTGCGGGTCGATCTGTGGGAGCAGTTCGACCGGCTCGCCCAGGGCGGCACCACGCTGCTGGTCTCCAGCCATGTCATGGACGAGGCCGACCACTGCGGCGATCTGCTGCTGTTGCGTGAGGGACGTCTGCTCGCGCACACCACACCCACCCAGCTACGAGAGGACACCGGATGTTCATCACTGGAGGAAGCGTTTCTGTCAGTCATCCGGCACAGCACCGCAGCGTGAGTCGCCCGTCGAGGTTCGGCCTTCGGGGATACCTGGCCACCACCGCCCGCATCCTGCGCCAGCTCGGCGCCGATCACCGCAGCATGGCGATGATCGTCCTGGTCCCCACACTGATCATCACGCTGATGTACTTCATGTTCTCCGAGGTGCCGCACCCGCTGGGCGTGCCGTCCCCGTTCAACAAGGCCTGCCTGATCATGCTCGGGGTGTTTCCGCTGGTGGTGATGTTCCTGATCACGTCGATCACGATGCAGCGGGAGCGAGTATCAGGGACGCTCGAACGGATTCTCACCACTCCGCTGCGGCGGTTCGATCTGCTCGCCGCCTACGGCACCGCGTTCTCCATCGCCGCCGCGGTGCAGGCCGCCCTGGCGTGTGGGGTCGCTTTCTGGCTGCTCGGGTTCGACACCGCAGGCAGTCCGGCCCTGGTGTTCGTCATCGCGATCGCCAATGCCGTACTGGGTGTCGGGTTGGGCCTGTTGTGCAGTGCCTTCGCCCGCACCGAGTTCCAGGCGGTGCAGTTCATGCCGGTGGTCGTCGTGCCGCAGCTGCTGCTGTGCGGAATTCTCGTCCCGCGGGAGGCGTTACCGGACTGGTTGCAGTGGATCAGCAATGTGCTGCCGGCCAGCTACGCTCTGGAAGCGTTGCAACAGGTCGGTGCGTACGCCGAACCGACCGCGATCGCAGTTCGCGATATCGCGGTGGTGATCGGTTTCGCGCTCGTCGCGCTGGGTTTGGCGGCGGCGACCCTGCGACGTCGGACCCCGTAGCCGGGAGGCCGCCGCAGTAGAGAGGAAGCCGTGACCAGCAGCGCTGAACGGAAACGTCCCGGGCGACCGCCGGGTAGCTCCGATACCAGGGAACGAATCCTGGACAGCGCACGGGAGCTGTTCGCGCGCAACGGATTCGACAAGACATCGATCCGCGCGGTCGCCGCCGGCGCCGGCGTCGACGGCGCTCTGGTGCACCACTACTACGGAAGCAAACAGCAGCTCTTCGCGGCCGCCATCGCGATCCCGATCGACCCCATGCAGGTGATCGGGCCGCTACGGCAGACCCCGGTGGATCAGATCGGCAGCGTGCTGCCGTCGATCCTGTTGCCGCTGTGGGATTCCGAGCTCGGTAGGGGCTTCATCGCGACGCTGCGGTCGCTGCTGGCGGGCGCCGACGTCGGACTGGTCCGTTCGTTCCTGCAGGAGGTCATCACCGTCGAGGTCGGCTCCCGGGTGGACAACCCGCCCGGCTCCGGGGCGATCAGGGTGCAATTCGTGGCGTCACAACTGGTCGGCGTCGTGATGGTGCGCTACATCCTGGAACTGCAGCCGTTCGCCGGGCTGGCACCGCAGATCGTCGCCGAGACCATCGCGCCCAACCTGCAGCGTTATCTCACCGGGGATCTGCCGGCGCTGCGCTGAGCAAGCGCTCATGCTCGGCATCGTCGGCAACGGGCACCGCCTCATCGACGAGCAGCACCGGGATGCCGTCCACGATGGGGTAGGCGCGCCGCAGCCTGGCGTTGTAGAGACACTCCCCCGCAACGTAAACGAGCGGACCGTGATCCTCGGGGCAGACCAGGATGTCGAGCAGCTTCGCGTCCAGACTCACCGAACTCCCGTCACCACGGCGACATGTCCCCACCCCAACCGGGTGGGATCAGCGCATTGTTTCCGTCGTCGCCGGCGACCGGCGCCCACGACGGCGCCGAGCCCCCCGAGCCCGGTGCAGGCGCAGCGGAGCCGCCACTCGCCTGTTGGTTCATCATCCGGCGCTGGTAGGACAACGTGGACTGCAGCGCATCGATGAGCGGCTTCTGGTTGGGCCGGGAGTTGAGTCCGTCGAGCAGCGCCTGGGCATTGGCCGCCGAGGGCCGGATGCCACGCTGGCGCAGCGTCATCACCTGCTCGATGAGCTTGGAGACCTGACCGCCACCGCTGCCGGTCTGGTACTGGTCGGAGATCATCATGAGTACCTGATCCGGGGAGACCCGCTGGGCGGGCTGTTCCTGAGACGATGCGTCCGGTTCGGCCGACGCCACCGGCGCCAGGCCCAGGCCCGCGACAGCCGCGGCGCCGATGAGGGCACCCGCCGTCCAGCGGCGCAGTGATGTGCCGGTCACGGAGTTCTCCGTCGTCATCTGAACCTCTCCCTTGCCGTCTCGGCGAGCCTAACAGTGCCTCCACCGCCGGGCATCACGGCTGATTGCCGATGATCTCGGCGCGCACGGCAGCCGTCATGCGCTTGTACTGCTTGGTATCGGTGTCGAAGTACCAGGTGTTACGCGATGCCTTCGGGATGCCGGCGGCGCGCAACGGTGCGGTCTCGGGCCGGTAAGACGCACCCAGCGTCATACTCGGCGCCACGTAGACCACCGCAGGCCCGATGCCGACCGGCAGTGTCCCCATCGCCTCGTTGAGCTCCGCACTGGGCAGGCTGCCACCGGGGCGCAGCGTGACCGCAGTGACGACCAGCGGTTCGCCCCGGACTTCGAGTCGGTAGGTCACCGCCAGATCCACCGCTCCGGCCCGGCTCACAGCGTCGTTGATCGCCGCGGTGAACACCGTGCCATCGGATGTCCTGATCACCGAACTGCGATTGTCGACGAGCCAGAAGTCACCGTCCTCGTCGCGAAGGAAGAGCTGCTCGGTGGACACCCAGGTGTCCGCCGGTGCGAACACGCCGCGCTTCACCGAGGCGGTCGGGTCCACCGGCCCCCGCGGGCGGGCCAGCAGCACGCCGACCTCGCCCACGTCGGCGCGGCGCACGAAACCGGAGTCCTCCTCCAAGATCAGGTCGTCGTCGACGTCGTAGGCGGCGAGTTCGACCTGCGGGCCGCCCGGCAGCGGACGGCCCTTGCTGCCGATCTTCACGCCCGCCACGTTGGAGAGCACCGCCTGGCCGTCGGTGGTCGCGAAGAACTCGACGACCTTGGCGGGCTCGAACACCTCGACCACCCGGCGCCACAGACCGGTCGGCATACCGGCGCCGATGAACAGGCGCACCGAATGGGTGCCCGACAACGAGAACGAGGGGTCATCGATGACCTCGCCGAGCATCGCCCAGGTGTAGGACACCACCGTCACGCCGTACTGCCGGATCTCGTGCACGAAACGGTCCGGGGCCAGGCCACGGGAAAGAGCGATGCGGGCGCCGCCGACCACCGCGCCGCCCAGGCTCACCAGCAGGCCGGACGGATGGTGCAGCGGGGTCAGGCAGTACACGGTGTCGCGGTTGCCCAGGTTGGCCGCCGACGCGGTACCCAGCGCGGACAACGCCCACCGGTAGTTGGTGATCTGCCGGGCGACCAGTTCGCCGTTGATGGTCGCGAACGCGACGTAGGCGAGGTCACGGGCGAAGCCGGGGTTGGGCCGGTACCAGCCCGGCAGCTCGACCCGGTCGGGATCGATCTTCTCCATGTCCACCACATCGGTGCCGTCGGCCAGGTTCAGATCGCGGGACTCGCCGCCGCCGAGCACCAACACCCGCCGGTCCAGCGTGCGCGCGATCTCCAGGTTCGCCGGGTCGGTGAGAACCTCCGCGACACCGCCCAGTCGTGCGGCCTCGGCCAGATCGGCGTCCGGGGGCATGAGCACGGCGACCGCGCCCAGTCGGGACAGCGCGGCGATCGCGACCAGCGCGCTCGGCCGGGTCTGCATCAGCACGCCGACCCGCACGCCTTGGCGCACACCGACTTCGATCAGCCCGCGCACCACGTTGTTGACCCGGCGGTCCACCGCCTCGTAGGTGTGCACGCGACCGTCGAACAGCAGGAACTCGCCGTCCGGGTGACCTTCGGCCTGCTCGGTCATGATGCGGCCCAGCGAGATCCGGGTGTGGTCGTTGATCTGGCCCAGCCGCGCGAGGCGCGGCAGGGTGCGTGCCGTCTCGACGATCAGGGTGCGCGCCGACTTGTTGGTGGCGACCACCGCACCGGCGGCCGAGCGGGCCAGATCGAAGGCCAGCTCCGAGGCGGCTGCCGCGCCGTGCGCCACCCGGGAGGTCAGCGCCACACCGGCGTCGATGGCGGATTCGGTCGGCTGGAAGCCCATCGGGGCAATATCGTCGGGCAACGTCCCGTCACCACTGCGCCACTTGACCCACGACGCCACCGTAGGCCAGGTCTGGGTGGCCGCCTTCGAACCGACGACGAGACCGAAATGCCCTGTGCGGATGAGGTATTCGTAGGTATCGGCCTTGGGCGCGGCGGACTTGATGCCACGCACCGCCGCCGGCTGGCCGATGTCGTCGACCTCGCCGATCACGGCCAGCACCGGGCAGGTGATATCGGCCAGGGTGACCAGTTCGCCGCGGATGGAGAAGCCGCCCGACATCATCCGGTTGTGGGCGATGAACTGTTTGAGCAGTTCCGAGATGGCCGGGCCCGACCAGGCGATCCAGCCCTCGGAATCGAGGAAGCGGCGCTGCTGCTCGCGCGGCAGCAGCGCGTCACGGTCGTGCAGCTGTCGCAGGAAGTCCAGACGGGCCTGAGCGGTCTTCAGCGGGTCGAGCATCTGAAACCCGGTGCGGGCCAGCCAGCCCGGGATGTCGATCCGGGAGAACACGTGGTCGGCCATGAAATTGGCGGCGACCGCGCCCACGTTCGGCGGGATGCCCATCGGCAGGGCGGCCAGCGTGTCGACCGGGGAACCGAACCCGATGATGCTGGCGAGATCCTTGGACCGGCGGTACGCCGCGGTCTGGTAGCAGAACATCCCGCCCTGCGAGTAGCCCGCGAGGTGGACGTCGCTGCCTGCGACCTCCTTGACGGTGTCGATGGCCTCGCTGAGTGCCACCACATGGTCGGCCAGGTTGCGCTGCATGCCGCCCTCGACCTGATCGGGCGAACCGAAATCGATGACCCACGGGTCCAGGCCCGCGGCGTGCAGGATGCCGACGGCGCCGTCCTCGCGGGTGACGTCCCACATATCGGCGGACATCATCATCGGGTGCACCATCAACACCGGAGGGCCGGGGGCAGCCGAACCGGGCCGGATGTCGGGCGGGAAGTACCGGCGCAACCGGTACATCGGGACGCTCTCGATGATCTGATAGGGCGAGGGGACCGCGCCGGTTTCCAGACCGCCGTACCGCAGAACTTCGATGCCGTTCTGCGCGGTGGCCAGAAGTCGGCCCACCGGTCCGGTGATCAACGAGAAATCCACCAACGCGCGCTCCCCTGAGTGAGTGACATCCAATCCCCCGATTGCCACGACATCATGGCACAGCGTTGCTGGTCGGCCGCTGCGAATCTGCGGCGGGGAGCCGCCTAGCCTGGTGGGGACATGGCGCATCTTCTCGGGGCTGAGGCCCTACATCTGCAATACCCGACCAAAGTCGTTTTCGATGCGGTGTCCCTCGGCGTGAACGAGGGCGACCGGATCGGCATCGTCGGCCGCAACGGCGACGGAAAGTCCAGCCTGCTGGCCATGCTGGCCGGCCGCGTCACGCCTGATTCCGGCCGGGTCACCGTGCGCGGCGGCGTCCGGGTGGGCGTACTGGATCAGGCCGACACCCTCGATCCCACGGACACCGTCGGGCACGCCGTCGTCGGCGACACACCGGAGCACGAATGGGCCGGTGACCCGCGCGGCCGCGACGTCATCTCCGGGTTGCTGGGCGGCCTGGCCTGGGACGCGGTGCTCGGCACCCTCTCGGGCGGGCAGCGGCGCCGGGTCGCGCTGGCCCAGCTGCTGGCCGGGGATCACGACGTCCTGGCGCTCGACGAACCGACCAACCATCTCGACGTCGAGGGCATCACCTGGCTGGCCGAGCATCTGAAACGGCGTTGGTCGCCCTCCTCGGGCGGGCTGCTGGTGATCACCCACGATCGCTGGTTCCTCGACGAGGTGTGCACGACGACGTGGGAGGTGCACGACCGCATCGTCGAACCGTTCGACGGTGGGTACGCCGCCTACATCCTGCAGCGGGTGGAACGCGATCGGCAGGCCGCATCGAGTGAGGCCCGCAGGCAGAATCTGGCCCGCAAGGAATTGGCCTGGCTGCGCCGCGGTGCGCCTGCGCGCACGACCAAGCCGAAGTTCCGCATCGATGCGGCCAACGCGTTGATCTCCGATGTTCCCGAGATCCGCGACAAGGTGGCCCTGCAGTCGCTGGCGGTGACCCGGCTGGGCAAGCAGGTCGTGGATCTGCTCGATGTGTCGGTGAGCTACGCCGACCGCGAGGTGCTCAAGCAGGTCGAGTGGCGGGTGGCGCCCGGCGAGCGGACCGGCATCCTCGGTGTCAACGGTGCAGGCAAGTCGACGCTGCTGGGTCTCATCGACGGTTCGGTGCAGCCGACCGAGGGCCAGGTCAAACACGGCAAGACGGTACAGATCGCGACCCTGACCCAGGGCGTCGACGAACTCTCCGATCATCTCGACGATCCGGTGCGGGTGGTGCTGAGCCAGCTGGCCACCACCTACACCGTGGGGGCGGGTTCCAAGGCTCAGGAACTCACCCCGGGTCAGCTGTTGGAACGCCTCGGATTCGCCAGTGCCCAGCTGTCCACACCGGTCAAGGATCTCTCCGGCGGCCAGCTACGGCGCCTGCAGCTGCTGCTCATCCTGCTCGGGCAGCCCAACGTGCTGATCCTCGACGAGCCGACCAACGACCTGGACACCGACATGCTGGCCGCGATGGAGGATCTGCTGGACTCCTGGCCCGGCACCCTGATCGTGGTCAGCCACGACCGGTACTTCCTGGAACGGGTCACCGATCAGCAGTACGGCATCCTCGGCGGGCATCTGCGGCACCTGCCCGGCGGCGTCGACGAGTACCTGCGGCTGCGGGCCTCACACGAGGCGACCACCGGTGCCGCGGCACCCAAATCGGGGCCTCAGACCGGCAACCCGGTCTCCGGTGCCGATCTGCGCGCGACGCAGAAGGAGATCGCGGCGATCGAGCGCAAGCTGATGAAACTCGACGGTCAGATCAAGGAGGCCCAGCGCCGCCAGGCCGAGCACGACCAGGGTGACTACGAAGGGCTCAGGACACTGACCGCCGGCGTCCGCGAGCTCGAAGCCGAGGTCGCCACGCTGGAGGAGCGGTGGCTCGAACTGTCCGAGTCGCTCGGCTGACCCTCCGGGTCTCTACGATGAGGCCGTGCGATACGTCCTTGCGCCGCTGACGCTGTTCGTGCGCTACTTTCCCCAGTTGCTGGCCTGTTATCTACTGGGGTACCTCGGGAGAACCGGAGCCATCGAGTGGGCCGCCCGGGTCGGCTACGACAACGACCTCTGGGCATCGCTGATCATGCCCCTGGCCGGTATGGCGCGGCTGGGGTCCTATGTGGCGATGTTCCTGGTGATCCGGCCCGGCATTCCGGCACTCGCCGGGCTACCGACGCGTTCCGCCCGCCAGATCGACATCTTCGCGACCATCATCGTGCCGTTTTTTGCGATCTACCTGGCGTGGCAGATGTTTCGGGAGGACTGGCTGGATTTCGAGTACCGCGCCGTGCCCTACCGGGTGGGCAAAGCGCTCACCACGCCCGGCACCGAGATCGACCCGCAGATGTTGCCGGTGGGCACATTGACCTTCGTGATCATCGGCGCTGCCCTGGTGGCACGCTTCGCCCTCGGCCGGTTCAAGGATCGGCTGCCGCCCTGGCTTCTCCCGATCCAGGTATACATGGACGCCTTGTGGGTGTTCCTGGTGTTGACCTTCTCGGCCAGCAAGGGCCTCACGATCCTGATCAATCCGTCGGCCTGGTTGGCGGAGCGGCGAATCGTGGTGTGGTTCAACGAGACCAAGGACAGCGTGTTTTCCCAAGTCGAGTTTCTGGGGTCGTTGTGGAAAGGCGTCACCTGGGCCGTCGGCACCGTCTTCGGCGGCGCAGCGGTACCGCTGATCTGGCTCGCCGTGGCCTGCATCGTCTACGGCGCGACGGCGAAGGCGGACTGGCACGCAGAGGCGCGACGGTTGGGCGGTGATCGGCTGGGTCGCTGGTTCGAGCGCACAGCGCCGACGCGCACGCAGTTGAGCAGCCGGTGGAAGCGCGTTCCCGGCAAGGTACGCACCGAGGTGCGCGACCAGTTCACCGGCCAGATCGGCAAGTTCAAGCCGATCACCGACTCCGCACATGTGATCGCGGCGGGCGGCCTGCTCGCCATATCGCTGTACGTCCTGGGATACCTCGCACTTGCCTGGTTGGACGTGTTCGGTAGCTTCTTCCGAGCGCAGATCGGGTCGGGCTACCTGCTGCGCGGGATGAGCTGGCTGCTCGGTCCGCACGACATCACGTTCTGGTTCGGCACCTGGGATGCGCTGGCGCTGGTCTCGCACTCAATCATCGAGCCGCTACGGATCTGTCTGATCGCCACGACGCTGGCCTGGTGCGTGGAACGCTGGAACGCCAAGGCGTCAGCCGCTACAACTGCAGCCGAATCAGCAGTGAACCGCTCGAATCCCTGATATCGATTGCCGTCGGTTCGGCGCTCGCGGGGATCATGGCTGTCCACGGCATAGAAGTCGCCTTACCGCACGGTGGGCCGTCCACACGCCACGACCGCTCACCTTCCACGAGATAACCGACGCAGCCGAATCCTGCTTCTGGCGGGCCTGAACGTTCGACGACCACATTCATCAGCACGGTGCCTTCCGGTAGCCGCGCGCCGTAGCCGGGTCGCTCGGTAGACCGGCTGACATTGCGCACTCGCCAGGTTTGCCCGTCGACATCGATCGGTTCGTCGGCCATCGCGGTGTGGGCCGGCCGCACCGTGCGCTGGTAGTCCTGCCAGTAGGGATGCAGGATGAACGTGGTGCTCACCGACACAGCGGCCGCAGCCACCGCGGCGCCAACCAGGTTGCGCTTCCAGAGCGTCATCGTCAGGTGCCCATTTGCGTCGGGGGTCCGATGACGATCAGGTCGCTACGGCTGACACGTGAGTCATCCAGCGGAATATCCACCACCAACCGGGAGTCCATGCGCCCATCACTGACCCACACTCGCAAACTCATGCGCTGCCCACGTTGCGCCACCAGCTCGGCGGGCACATCGAAGACCCACGAACTGCGCGTCGCGATTCCGGGAGTGAGCGAGCCCGCCAGCGGCAGCACGCCGAGTCGGCTGGTCGGCACGTAGGTGTTCGGCCCGACGACGAGTTCGACGCGGGGCACCGCATCCGTGCGGGTTGCCATGGCCTCGCTGTCGATGGCAACCCAGGTCCCCAGCGCATCCAGTGTCGGCGAGCGGAGGCGCTCCGTGCGGATCTGTGGAGCGATCCGCGCTCCGGTGACCGTCGCCGCAATGTCACGGCCGGTGGCCTGCTGACCCATCACCGCGTCGACATCGAACGGGCCGTACACGTCATCGGGGGTCGGCAGGTTGTGCCATAGCAGGGCCGCAGCCCCGATCGCCGAGGCTGTGGCCGCGGCCCGCACGACCCGACGCCAGTTCAGCCTTCTCATCGTGGACGTCCGACCGGGACGGTGAGCCGGCCGTAGTCGGTGACGCTCCGCACCCAACCCTGCCCATAGGTGGCATTGAGCCGTTCGACTTCCTTCCAGATGTGCACCTGCAACTCGGCGCCGATCGAAATCGCGTTCGCCGGAACATCCCAGAGGAGAACGACCTGGTCGGTGAGTCCGGGGCCGAGCGCCCCGGTCAGGGTTCCGTCGGCCAGCCTCATGGCGGAAAGGGCGTGGATGTCTGGTATGCCGACCAGATCCACCGGTTTGTCCATGAACCCCGGCAGCGTGCTGGTGTTACGCGCCGTTGCCACCAGACCGAGAAAGCGGCGTCCTGGCCGCTTCCCGGCTATCAGACGATCGCCCGCCCGCACCTCGTCGACCAGCGTGGCGCGCTGCACCGTCATCTCGAATCGGCCGGTGTCGAACGGCTCGCCCACTGTCAGGTCGGTGACCTGCTTGTTCACCGTGTCCAGCCCGCCGAACGCCGCGGTGGTCACCAGCACGGCAACCAGTCCTGCTCGTCGCCACTCCTTGAGACCCCAGCCCGCGAACCATTGACGAAGACGTCCGGTGACTGTGGTGGCGGCGCTCCCCCGAGCCGGTTCCATGGCTGCAGATGCTACCTAGCGCAGCTTGATCCGGAGTTCATCGGCGGTGTCACGCACCACGCCGAGCTGGCGGGCCACCTGGATGGGCGCGGTGCCGCCGCGGGCGTCCCGCGAGTCGACCGAACCGGCGATGGTCAGCACCTCGCGCACCTGGGCGGTCAGACCCGGATGGATGCCGGCCAGTTCGTCATCGGCGAGTTCCTCGAGTCCGACCCCGCGCGCCTCGGCCGCCTTGACCGCCGCCCCGGCCGCCTCGTGCGCGACCCGGAACGGAATACCCTGTCGCACCATCCATTCGGCGATGTCAGTGGCCAGCGTGTAGCCCAGCGGAGCCAACTGCGCCATCCGATCGGTGTCGAAAGTCAGCGTGCTGACCAGTCCGGCCATCGCGGGCAGCAGCATCCGCAGCTGCGCCACCGAGTCGAATACCGGTTCCTTGTCTTCCTGCAGATCCCGGTTGTAGGCCAGCGGCTGCGCCTTCAGGGTGGCCAGCAGGCCGGCCAGATTCCCGATCAGCCGCCCGGACTTACCGCGCGCGAGCTCGGCGATATCGGGGTTCTTCTTCTGCGGCATGATCGAGCTGCCCGTCGACCAGGAGTCGTGCAGCTTCACGTAGCCGAATTCGGTGGTGCTCCACAGGATGATGTCCTCGGCCAGCCGGGACAGATCGACTGCGATCATCGCGAATACGAACGCCGCTTCGGCTGCGAAATCCCGTGCAGCAGTGGCGTCGATCGAGTTCTCGGCAGCCGAATGGAAGCCCAGCTCGTCGGCGATGGCATCCGGATCCAGCCCCAGTGACGAGCCGGCCAGCGCACCGGAACCGTACGGCGACACCGCGGTTCGCTTGTCCAGGTCGACGAGCCGATCGGCGTCGCGCAGCAGCGGGTGGGCATGTGCCAGCAGGTGGTGAGCGAGCAGGACAGGCTGCGCGGACTGCAGGTGCGTCTTGCCCGGCATGATCGCGGTCGGGTGCGCAGCGGCCTGGGTGCTCAACGCGGCCGCCACATCCAGGACCCCGGCACCGACCGCTTTGATGGCGTCGCGCAACCACATCCGGAACAGCGTGGCGACCTGGTCGTTGCGGGACCGGCCGGCGCGCAGCCGACCACCCAGCTCGGCACCGACCCGGTCGATGAGGCCGCGCTCCAGCGCTCCGTGCACGTCCTCGTCGGTCGGCAGCGGTCCGAAGCTGCCGTCCGCGACGTCCTCACCCAGGCTGTCCAGGCCGGCCAGCAAGCCATCGCGTTGCTCGTCGGTGAGCAGCCCGGCGTGGTGCAGCACCCGGGCGTGCGCCTTGGAGGCGATCACGTCATAGGGCGCCAGCACCCAGTCGAAGTGCGTCGACTTGCTCAGCGCGGCAAGGGCATCGGAAGGCCCATCGGCGAACCGCCCACCCCAGAGGGACCCTTCGTTGGTGCTCACAACCCGAGATCGCGCTTGGCCGAGATCTTGCTGGACAGACCGTGCACGTGCACGAAACCCTTGGCCGAGGACTGGTCGAAGCTGTCGCCCTCGTCGTAAGTGGCCAGGTTGAAGTCGTACAGCGAGGTCGGGCTGCGCCGGCCGTTGACCGCGATGTGGCCGCCGTGCAGCACCAGCCGGATCTCGCCGGTGACATGCTCCTGGGTGTGCGCGACGAAGGACTCCAGCGCGCGCTTGAGCGGCGAGTACCAGAGGCCGTCGTAGACCAGCTCGCCCCACTTCTGGTCGGTACCGCGCTTGTAGCGGCCGAGTTCGCGTTCCAGGGTGACGTGCTCGAGTTCGGTGTGCGCGGTGATCAGCACCATGGCGCCGGGTGCCTCGTAGATCTCGCGGCTCTTGATGCCGACGAGGCGGTCCTCGACGACGTCGAGCCTGCCGACGCCCTGGGCACCGGCACGCCGGTTGAGCTCCTCGATGGCCTGCAGCACCGTGACCGGCCGGCCGTCGATGGAGGTCGGCACACCCTTCTCGAAGCCGACGACGACCTCGTCGGGAGTGCTCCAGTTGATGGTGGGGTCTTCGGTGTAGTCGTAGACGTCCTTGGTGGGCGCATTCCAGAGGTGCTCCAGGAAGCCGGTTTCCACCGCGCGGCCCCAGACGTTCTGGTCGATCGAGAACGGCGAGCGCTTCGTCACATTGATCGGGATGGCGTTCTCCTCGGCGAAGGCGATGGCCTTCTCCCGGGTCCACGCGTAGTCCCGCACCGGGGCCAGCACCTTGAGCTCGGGCGCCAACGACGCAAACCCGACCTCGAAGCGGACCTGATCGTTGCCCTTGCCGGTGCAGCCGTGCGCGACGGTGCCGCCCTTGTGCTCGCGGGCGGCGGCCACCAGGTGCTTGACGATCAGCGGGCGGCTGATCGCCGACACCAGCGGGTACCGGTCCATGTAGAGCGCGTTGGACTGGATGGTCGGCAGGCAGTACTCGTCGGCGAACTCATCGCGGGCGTCGACCACGACGGCCTCGACGGCGCCGCAGTCCAGCGCTCGCTGCCGGACGACCTCCATGTCCTCACCACCCTGGCCGAGGTCGATGGCCACGGCCACGACCTCACGCCCGGTCTCCTTGCCGATCCAGCTGATCGCGACCGAGGTGTCCAGACCGCCGGAATACGCCAGGATGACGCGCTCGGACATGCAAAATCTCCTTTTCTAGAACTGCTCTACTTCAAGTTTTCGAACATGATCGCGAGCTCGGCACCGGTCATCGGCTCACGCGCCATCACGAAGATGGTGTCATCACCGGCGATGGTGCCGACAACCTGGGGCAACGATGCCCGGTCGATGGCGCTCGCGAGGTAGTGCGCCGCCCCCGGCGGAGTGCGCAGCACGGCGATGTTCGCGCTGGCATCGGTGGATACCAGCAGTTCGCCCAGCAGCTTGGTCACCCGCTCGGTGCCACCGGAGACCCCGCGCACCGGGCTGCCGTCCTCGGGGACGACGTAGACGCCGACGCCGCCGTCGGCGCCGCGCAGTTTCACCGCTCCGAGTTCCTCCAGGTCCCGCGACAGGGTGGCCTGGGTGACCTCGATGCCCTCCGCGGAGAGCATCGCAGCCAGCTCACCCTGACTGCTCACCGCATTCGCGGAGAGCAGGGTGACGATGCGGGCCTGACGGCCGACCCGGGTCGGTGAACTCATGATGTCAGGCACGCTCCAGCAGCCACGCCAGCAGCGCCTTCTGCGCGTGCAGCCGGTTCTCGGCCTCGTCGAAGACGGCGCTCTGCGGCCCGTCGATCACCTCGTCGGTGATCTCGTGGCCGCGGTGCGCCGGAAGACAATGCAGGACAACGGCTTCCGGATCAGCAAGTTTCAATAATTCGGCGTTGAGCTGGAACGGGCGGAACGGGCGCACCCGGTCCAGACCGTCGTTCTCCTGACCCATCGACGTCCAGGTGTCGGTGACCAGCACGTCGACACCCTCGGCGGCGGCCTTCGCGTCGTGGGCGAGGGTGACCGTCGCACCGGTCTCGGCGGCACGGCGCTTGGCGGCGTCCACGAACGACGGGTGCGGTTCGAAACCGGCGGGCGCGGCGATCGTCACGTTGATACCGGCGGTCACCCCGCCCAGCATCAGCGAGTGCGCCATGTTGTTGGCACCGTCACCGAAGTAGGTCATCGACAGACCGTGCAGTGCTCCCTTGCGCTCGGCGAGTGTCTGCAGATCGGCCAGCACCTGGCAGGGGTGGAACTCGTCGGACAATGCGTTGACGATGGGCACCGTCGACCCGGATGCCATGGCGGCCAACCGTTCCTGGGCGAAGGTGCGCCAGACGATGGCGTCGACGTAGCGGGACAGCACAGCGCCGGTGTCCTCGAGGGTCTCCTCGCGGCCGAGCTGGGTGCTGCGCCCGTCGACGACGACGGCGTGCCCGCCGAGTTGGGCGATGCCCATCTCGAAGGAGAACCGGGTGCGGGTCGAGTTCTTCTCGAAGATCACCGCGACACCGCGCGGGCCCTCCAGGGGCCGGCGGCTGAACGGCGAGGTCTTCAGCGCGGCGGCCAGCGCCAGCACCTCGGCCTGTTCATCGGGTGTCAGGTCATCGTCGCGCAGAAAGTGTCTGGTCACTTGGCTCCCTTGTCGAGCACCGCGGGCAGTGCGGTGAGGAATTCGTCGATCTGGGTTTCGGTGATGATCAGCGGCGGAGCCAGCCTGATCACATCGGCTGCGGCGGCATTGACCAGGAACCCGGCGTCACGCGCGGCCGTCTCGACTGCTTTGGCCTTTTCGGCGGTCAGCACGATGCCCAGCAGCAGGCCCTTACCCCGGACATGGCTGACGAGCGGGTGGTGCAGTTCCTCGACGCCGTGGCTGATGGTCTTGCCCAGCACATCGGCTTTCGCGACGAGGTCCTCGGCGGCAAGTGTCTTCAGCACGGCCAGCGCGGCGGCGGTGCACACCGGATTTCCCCCGAAGGTGCTGCCGTGCAGTCCCGGGGTGAGCAGGTCAGCGGTGGCGCCGATGGCCAGGCAGGCCCCGATGGGCAGTCCGCCGCCCAGGCCCTTGGCCAGGGTGACGATGTCCGGGGTGATGCCGTCGTGCTGGTGGGCATAAAAGGTTCCAGTACGGCCAACCCCCGTCTGCACCTCGTCGAGGACCAGCAGTGTGCCGTGCGCAGCGGTGATCTCGCGGGCTCTCGCCAGGTAGCCCGGCGGGGGGACGACGACGCCGCCCTCCCCCATGATCGGCTCCAGGAAGACCGCGGCGGTCTCGTCGGTGACGGCGGCTTCGAGAGCCTCGGCGTCCCCGTAGGGCACGAAGGTCACCTCACCGGGCAACGGCTCGAAGGGTGCCCGTTTGGCCGGCTGGCCGGTCAGCGCCAACGCCCCCATCGTCCTGCCGTGGAATCCACCTTCGGCGGCAACGAGTTTGGTGCGCCCGGTGAGCCTTGTGATCTTGAAGGCGACCTCGTTGGCCTCGGTGCCGGAGTTGCAGAAGAAGGCCCGCGCGGGATGGCCGAGGTGATCGACGAGCTTTTCGGCCAGAGCGATCCCCGGCTCGGTGGCATACAGGTTCGACGTGTGCCCGAGCGTGTTGAGTTGCGCGGTGACGGCCTCGATGACGGCGGGATGGCGATGGCCGAGCAGGTTGACCGCGATGCCACCGAGCAGATCCAGATAGCTCTTGCCGTCGGTGTCGGTGACCACGGCGCCGTCACCGGTGGCCAGCGCCAGCGGCGGGGTGCCGTAGTTGTTCATCATCACCGCTTCCCAGCGGTCTTGCAGTGCCTGTTGCCCCATGTCACTTCGCTCCTGCCCGCCGGATCTCATGTCGCGCCCACCACCTTGGTTCCGGTTCCTTCATCGGTGAAAAGCTCGACCAGCACGCAATGTTCGACGCGGCCGTCGATGACATGCGCGCTGGGCACCCCGCCGTCGACTGCCCGCAGACAGGCCTCGATCTTGGGGACCATGCCGGATTCCAGCTTCGGCAGTAGTTCGGTCAGAGCGGCACTGTCGATCTCGCTGACCAGCGAGTTGCGGTCCGGCCAGTCGGTGTACAGGCCTTCGACATCGGTGAGCATCAGCAGCTTCTCGGCGCCGAGCGCCTCGGCCAGCGCGGCGGCGGCGGTATCGGCATTGATGTTGTGCACGATGCCGACGACGTCCGGAGCGATGGTGGACACCACCGGGATACGGCCCGCGGCAATGAGATCCAGCAGCGACCCGGCGTTGACACTCTCCACGTCGCCGACCAGCCCGATATCGGTGGCCACCCCGTCGACGGTGACGCTGCGCCGCACCGCGGTGAACAGCTGCGCATCCTCGCCGGTGACGCCGACCGCGTACGGGCCGTGGGCGTTGATCAGCCCGACGAGTTCGCGGCCGACCTGACCGAACAGCACCATGCGGGCCACGTCGAGCACCTCGGGTGTCGTGACGCGGAAGCCGCCCTTGAAATCGCCTGCGATACCCAGTTTCTTGAGCATGGCGCTGATCTGCGGGCCACCCCCGTGCACCACGACGGGACGGATACCGCAGTTGCGCAGGAACACCATGTCCGAGGCGAAGGCGCGCTTGAGGTCGTCGTCGGTCATGGCGTTGCCGCCGTACTTGACCACGACGATCTTGCCGTGCAGTTGTTTGAGCCAGGGCAGCGCCTCGGCGAGGACCGACGCCTTGGTCTGGGTCGTGGTCATGAGCTGTACGCCGAGTTCTCTTCGACGTACGCATGGGATAGATCGGTGGTCCTGATGGACGCGGTCGCATCGCCGGCGAACAGCTCGATCAGCACGTCGACCTCGTCACCGGACAGGTCGACCTCGCGGGCGCCGGGTGCGCCGGTGCCGTCGATGCACACCGGTGAACCGTTGAACGACACGCTGATTCGCTGCGGATCCAGAGCCACCGGAGCGATACCGACGGCGGCCAGCACCCGGCCCCAGTTGGGGTCGGAGCCGAACAGCGCGGTCTTGACCAGGCTGTCGCGGGCGACGGCCCGGGCGGCGGTCAGCGCCTCGTCCTCGCTGGCGGCGCCGGCGACGGTGATCGAGATCCGCTTGGTGACGCCCTCGGCGTCGGCCTGCAACTGCGCGCAGAGGTCATCGCAGACGGCCAGCACCGCGGCGTCCAGGTCCTCCTGGGTGGGCGTGACCTCGCTGGCACCGGAGGCCATCAGCAGCACGGTGTCATTGGTCGAGCAGCTGCCGTCGATGTCGAGGCGGTCGAAGGTTCGCCCGGTGGCCCGCCGCAGCGCGGTGTCCAGAGCGACCGGGTCCGCCACTGCGTCGGTGGTGATGACCACCAGCATGGTGGCCAGTGAGGGCGCGAGCATGCCGGCGCCCTTGGCCATCCCGCCGATGGTCCAGCTGTCCGCGTGCAGCGCAACCTGTTTGGGCACGGTGTCGGTGGTCATGATGGCTCGCGCGGCTTCCTCGCCCCCGGTGAGCCCGCCCGCCATCTCCTGCACGATCTCGGCGACACCGGCCAGCACCTTGTCCATCGGCAGCCGGTCACCGATCAGCCCGGTGGAGCAGACCGCGACCTCGATGGCGCCCGTCTCGGTGCCCCAGTCGCTCAGTGCCGCGGCCACCGCCTCCGCGGTGGCATGAGTGTCCTGGAAACCGCCCGGGCCGGTGCAGGCGTTGGCGCCGCCGGAGTTGAGGATGACCGCGCGCAGGTGGCCGGTGGTGAGCACCTGCTGTGACCATTGCACCGGGGCCGCTTTGATCTGGTTGCGGGTGAACACCCCGGCGGCATGGTGGTCGGGGCCCTCGTTGAACACCAGGGCGAGGTCCAGCGCGCCGGATGCCTTGATACCGGCCCGGATTCCCGTCGCACGGAAGCCGGCAGGCGCCGTCACACCTTGACTCCGCACGAGCTTCGGGGTCGGATGGTTCGCTTCGCGTGCTCCGCTCACGGTGCCACTCCCACGGTCGACAGTCCTTCGGTTTCGGGCCAGCCCAGGGCCAGGTTCATCGATTGCACGGCGGCGCCGCCGGTGCCTTTGGTGAGGTTGTCGATGGCGCAGATCGCGACCAGCACGCCGGCCCCTTCATCGACGGCCACCGCCAGCTGGGCGGCGTTGCTACCGATGACCGATCCGGTCTTGGGCAGCTGGCCCTCCGGCAGCAGATGGACGAACGGTTCGGCGCCGTAGGCCTTCTCGTAGGCGGCGCGCACCTCGGCCTCGGTGGCCGATGTCGGCGCAGTGCAGGTGGCCAGGATGCCGCGGGAAGTGGGGATGAGCACGGGTGTGAAGGACACCGTGACGTTCTTGTCGGTGACCTTGCGCAGACCCTGGGCGATCTCCGGGGTGTGCCGGTGCTTGCCTGCGATGTTGTACGCGCGTGCCGATCCGATGACCTCGGCGCCCAGCAGGTCGACCTTGGCCGACTTGCCCGCGCCGGAGGTGCCGCTGACCGCGACGACGGTCACGTTCGGTTCGACCAGATCGGCCGCGACAGCCGGCAGCAGTGCCAGCAGCGCGGAGGTCGGGTAGCAGCCGGGCACCGCGATGCGGGTGGCGCCCGCCAGCGCTTCCCGGCCGCCGGGCAGTTCGGGCAGGCCGTAGGGCCAGGTGCCCGCGTGCGCGCTGCCGTAGAACTTCTCCCAGTCGGCCGCGTCGTCGAGCCGGAAGTCCGCACCGCAGTCGATGATGACGGTGTCGCCGAGTTGCGTGGCGAGTTCGGCGGAATGCCCGTGAGGAAGGCCGAGAAACACGACATCGTGGCCGGCAAGCAGTTCGGCGTCGGTGGGCTGCAGTATCCGGTCGGCCAGCGGCAGCAGGTGCGGGTGATGCTCACCGAGCGTGCTGCCCGCGCTCGCCGCGGCGGTGAGCGCACCGATGGTCAGGCGACCGTCCGCGTAGGCAGGGTGGCCGAGCAGCAGGCGCAGGATCTCTCCGCCGGCGTACCCACTGGCACCGGCGACGGCTACGGAGGTCATGGGTCTGATTTTTGCATTGTTATGCAGTCAGATGCAAACCCATTAGTTTACGGGGCGGCGAGCAGACATAAATGGCCGCTCTCTGCCCTGTTTTCGAGGCCATTTGCGTCTGCTCGCGGGACCTAATCAGGCGCGCTGCACCGCTCCCACCCGTTCGACCGCGGCGGCCACCGCAGCCTCGCGCGATGCGCTGGCCTCGTCCTCGGTGAGGGTCCGGTCGGTGGCGCGGAAGCGCAGCGCCAGGGTCAGCGACTTGCGCCCCTCCCCGATCTGCGGACCGGTGTACACGTCGAACAACCGGACGTCCTCCAGCAGCTCGCCGGCACCGTCGCGCACCGCGTCGACCACCGCAGCGGCGGCGACGTCCTCGGCGACGGTGAGGCTGATGTCCTGGAACACCGCAGGGAAGGGCGAGACCGCGGGTGCGGGCAGGCGTTCCACGATCGGGATGGCGTCGAGGTCCAGTTCCACCGCGCAGGTACCGGCCGGCAGACCCGCCCTTTCGATGACCGCGGGATGCAACTGTCCGGCGTAGCCGATGGTCAGGTCGCCGATGAGAACCTCGGCGCACCGGCCGGGGTGCCACGGCAGTTCCTGGGCGGCGCGCAACGTGAACTCCACCCCGACCGCACGACTGATCACCTGGACGGCCTCGAAGGCATCGGCGGCCTGCACCGGCCGGCCCGGGCCCCACGGCCCGGCGGGCTCGCGCAGACCGGTCAGGACCACCGCGACATGCTCGGGCTGACTCGGCAACGACCCGTCCAGCCCCGCGATCTCGTCGGCGGTGGGACGGCGGTCGGTCGGGATGCGTTCCACCGCGCGGGTCTGCGGGGTGGCCAGCGCGACGTCCGCGATGGCGAACAGGGCGGTATCCACCGCGCCGCGGGACACGTTGCGTGACAACGCCTCCAGCAGCCCCGGCAGCAGGGTGCTGGCCAGGTGCGGCCGGTCGTTCTCCAGCGGGTTGAGCACCGTCACGACGGAGCGACGCGGGTCATCGGCGGGCAGCCCCCAGGTGTCGAACACCCCGGCCGGCAGGAACGGCGTCGGCAGCACCTCGACATAACCGTTGAGCGCCAACGATTTGCCGAGGGCACGGCGGCGCTTCTGCACCGGAGTCAGGCCGCGCCCGGGGGGCGCCAGCGGCAGCACCGACGGAATGGCGTCCAGGCCCTCCAGGCGCAGCACCTCTTCGACCAGATCCGCGGGTTCACGAAGGTCGGTGCGCCAACTCGGCGGTACGGCGGTGATCTGGGCGTCGGTCTCGGTGACCACAGCGCCGATCTGGGCGAGCCGTCGCGCCGCGACGCCGGCCGGGTAGCTCACGCCCGCAACGCGATCCGGCAGATCCACGGGCATGCTCACCGCCGGCGGGGACCAGTCCTCGCGCGGCGGGTCACCCCGCCAGTCGGTCAGGGTGGGATCGACGGTGCCACCGGCGATCTCGGCGAGCAGGGTGGCGCAGTAATCCAGGGCGGCCACCGAGATGGCCGGGTCGACGGTGCGCTCGTAGCGGCGACCGGCCTCGCTGGCCAGCCGCAGCCTGCGCTGGGTGCGTGACACTGCCGCCGGATCCCATACCGCGGCCTCCAGCAGCACGTCGGTGGTGGAATCGCGGACCTCGGTGGTGCCCGCGCCCATGACGCCGCCGATCGCCGCGGTCGCGACATCGTCGACGATCAGCACGTCGCCGTCGTTGAGGGTGCGGGTGACGTCGTCGAGAGTGGTGACCTTCTCCCCCGCCTCGGCGAACCGCACGTTGAACGGGCCGGTGATCAGCGACCGATCGTGTGCGTGCATGGGGTGACCGAGCTCGAGCATCACATAGTTGGTGACGTCGACCGCGGGCGAGATGGCACGGATACCGGACAGCAGCAGCCGACGCTGCAGCCACCACGGTGAGACCGCGGACGGGTCGATACCCGTGACCGGACGCAGCCCGAATCGCAGCACACCGGTACCGGGCTGCACGACCACTGGCCACGCCTCACCCTCGACGGGCAGCGGCGGGATATCGGCGGGATCGACGAACTCCAGGTCGGTGGCACAGGCGATCTCGCGCGCCATACCGCGCATCGACAGGCAGTAACCACGGTCCGGGGTGATCGCGAGGTTGAACACCACATCGTCGAGGCCGACGACGTCGATGGCCGAGGCACCCGGTTCGGCGGTGCCCGGCGGCAGCACCAGGATCCCGGAATGGTCGCCACCGAGGTTCAGTTCGGATGCCGAACAGATCATCCCGTCCGAGGTGCGACCGTAGGTCTTGCGCTTGGCGATGGTGAAATCACCGGGCAGGACGGTGCCGGGCAAGGCCACCACGACGAGATCGCCGACGGCGAAGTTGCTTGCGCCGCAGACGATATCGCGAGGCTCCGACTCGCCCACGTCGACCTTGCAGGCCCGGATGGGCTTCTTGAACTCGGTGAGTTCCTCGATCTCGGCGACCCGGCCGACAGTCAACGGGCCGGTGACGGGACCGACCGGGATGATCTCCTCGACCTCGTGGCCGATGCGGATGAGCGTCTGTTCGAGGTCGGAGACCGACATATCCCAGCCCGGCGCACCCGCCCGGACGGTGTCGCGCAACCAGCTGTAGGGAACGCGCATCAGGCACCCACTCCGAACGGCAGGGAGAACCGCACGTCACCCTCGACCATGTCCCGCATATCGGGGATGCCGTTGCGGAACTGCAGAGTCCGCTCCAGTCCCATCCCGAACGCGAAGCCCGAGTACTCGGCGGGGTCGATTCCACAGGCGCGCAGCACATTTGGATTGACCATGCCGCAACCACCCCATTCCACCCAGCCCGGTCCGCCCTTCTTGTTCTCGAACCAGACATCGACCTCGGCCGAGGGTTCGGTGAACGGGAAGAAGTGCGGACGGAACCGAGTCCGTCCAGCAGGGCCGAATTCGGCGCGGGCCAACGCATCCAGCGTGCCACGCAGGTTGGCCATCGTCAGTCCCTTGTCCACGGCGAGCCCCTCCACCTGATGGAAGACCGGCGTGTGGGTGGCGTCGAGTTCGTCGGTGCGGAAGGTGCGGCCCAGCGAGATGATGTACACCGGCAGTTCGCGTTCCAGCAGGGCCCGGATCTGCACCGGCGAGGTGTGCGTGCGCAACACCTGCCGCGAACCGTCGGGCGCGATCTGGAAGGTGTCCTGCTCGCTGCGGGCCGGGTGATCCGGCGGGAAGTTCAGTGCGTCGAAATTGAACTGCTCTGTTTCGACCTCGGGCCCTTCGGCCAATTCCCAGCCCATCGCGACGAAGGTGTCGGCGATGCGCTCGGTCAACAGGGTGATCGGATGACGGGCCCCGATCGGCTGCCGGGTCGAGGGCAGCGTGACGTCGATACGCTCGGCCACCAGCACGGCCGCGTCGCGTTCGATGCGCAGCGCCGCCAGCCGGTCGTCGTAGGCCTGCTGGGCCTCGGTGCGCGCCACGTTCACCCGCTTGCCGGCATCGGCGCGCTCGGACTTGGGCAGCGAGCCCAGCGCCTGACGCGCCAGCGCGATCGGCGACCGATCGCCGAGGTGTTCGGTCTTGGCCCGGGCCAGCGCATCCAGGTCGGCGGCCGCTTCGAAGGCCTGCCGGGCCGCGCTCACCGCGTTGATCAGGCCTTCTTCTGAGAGCTCCGCCACCCGGCGATCATAGGCGATGCCCGGATGAGAGCGACGTCACGCACCCTCGGCATCCTCGTCGAACCGGCCGGCGCCACCGACCTGCGGAATCGGCTTGACCCAGAACATCTGCAGATCTTCGGGCACCCCACTGGGCTTGGCCGCGAACAGCTGCTTGCGCACCTTCTTCACCGTCACCCCGAGCGCTGCCAGATCACCGTTCTCGGTGATGCGCTCCAAGGTCGGGTGGGAGATGACCAGGCCGCCCCTGGTGGCGCGTTCCATCACCCGGGCGGCGATGTTGACGTCGACGCCGAGCCAGTCCGAGCCGATCCGCTGGGGGTGGCCGGTGTGGATACCGGCCCGCATGCGTGGGGTGTACCCGTCCACCTCGACCGTGCCGACCGCCTCCAGGGCGGTCAGCACTGCGCGCACCGCGGTCTCCGGGTCACGGAACACCGCCATGGCGCCGTCACCCATCCGCTTGACGATGTGGCCACCCTCGGCCAGCAGCGGAGGTTCCATCACCTGCGCGACACGACGCAGGAGCCGCAGGGTGGCATCGTCACCGGCGTTCAGGGACCAGGCGGAGAAGCCGACCAGGTCGGTGAACACCAAGGTCATCTCCCGGTTCGCGGGCCGGCCCGAGACGCGTTCGGTGAGCGCCTGCCAGACCTGCAGGGCGCCGAGACTGACTTCGCGGGACACGGCTTCCCGCTCGAGCAGCCGATCGGCGGCCCGGGCGGCAGCGCGCGGACCGCCCTCGCCGGCGGCCGACAGCGGGTCCCCGAACTCCGGGTCGCCGGGCAGGGCTCGCCGCGCGCGTCTGATCATGGCGATGACGTTGGCGTTGTGATTTGTGGCGGTGAGCCACCCCAGGGGTCCTGGTTGACGGTACGGCGCCTCGGAGCGCTCGATTTCCCCGGTACCGCCGGATCGTTCTTCGAACGATTCGACATCCACAACGCAACCCTAAGCGGCTGTTCTGACCCCGGCAACGACGTCCGCCCTAGACGTTGCTCACATCGCCACTGGCTGAATGAAGATGCAGGTCACGCGCGCATGGAGGCTTCATCGCCGACACGTAACGGCGCCGCGCCACACCGCCGGGCTGTATAGACAACACATGTTGTCACGCATATGGTGGCCAGACATCCGTAGTTTTCAAGGCTCGACGAGGACGCCATGACTGCTGCATCAAACGATCCCCCGCCGTCGATCGAGCGGGCGGCGATCCCCCTCGGGCCCGATTCGCTGACCTGGAAGTATTTCGGCGATCTGCGCACCGGCCTGCTGGGCGTCTGGATCGGCGCGATCCAGAACATGTATCCGGAGCTCGGCGCCGGCGTCGAGGACCACTCGATCCTGCTGCGCGAGCCGCTGCAGCGGGTGGCCCGGTCGGTCTATCCGATCATGGGTGTTGTCTACGACGGTGATCGTGCCGCCGACACCGGCGCCCAGATCAAGGGTTTCCACCACGGCATCAAGGGTGTCGACGGGCAGGGCCGGCGCTACCACGCGCTCAATCCCGAGACCTTCTACTGGGCCCACGCCACCTTCTTCATGCTGATCATCAAGACGGCCGACTATTTTTGCGGCGGGCTCACCGAGGCCGAAAAGCATCAGCTGTTCGACGAGCATGTGCAGTGGTACCGGATGTACGGCATGAGCATGCGACCGGTGCCGGACAGCTGGGAGGAGTTCCTGGTCTACTGGGATCACACGTGCCGCGAGGAGTTGGAGATCAATCGCGCCACCCTGGACATCTTCACCATCCGTATCCCGAAGCCGTGGTTCGTGCTGATGCCGACCGGCGTGTGGGATCAGCTGTTCAAGCCGATGGTCGGCGCACAGCGCTGGGTGGCCGCCGGAATCTTCGACGCACCGGTGCGCGAGAAGGCCGGGATGCGCTGGACACCCGGCGACGAGATCCTGCTGCGGCTGTTCGGCAAGGCCGTCGAGCTGGCGTTCACCGTGGTGCCCGACGAGATCCGGCTGCACCCGCGGGCGGTCTCGGCCTATCGTCGCGCCTCCGGGAGCATCCCCGAGGACGCGCCGCTGGTCGAGGCGCCCGGTTTCATGGCCCCACCGCCGGACCGCAAGGGCCTGCCGATGCACTATCAGCCCAGACAGAAATCGCTGCTGGACCGTGCGGGCTCCCTGGTCCACACCACCTTCTCGCTGGCCGGACTGCGGCCGGCAGCAGCCAAACGAAAGGTCGCCTGACACGATGCTGGAATGGTCTGACGTCGACATCGCCGTCCGCGACGCCGTGCGCGAGTTCGTCGACAAGGAGATCCGGCCGCACATCGACGCGCTGGAGAGCGGCGATATGGAGCCCTACCCCATCGTGCGCAAGCTGTTCAGCGCGTTCGGTATCGACGCCATGGCGCGAGAGTCATTGGAGCGCAGGCTGTCCAAGCTGCGCGACGGTGCACCGGCCAAGGAATCCAAGTCTTCCGGCGGCATGTTCGGCGGCGGGCCCGACCAGGCCGGGATGGGCTTCGTCCTGATCAGCGAGCTGTGCCGGGTGTCGATGGGTCTGGTCACCGGAATGGGTGTCAGCCTGGGCCTCACGGTCCCCACCATCCAGAGCCGCGGCACCCTGGCTCAGCAGGAACGTTGGCTGCCCGGCCTGGTGACCTACGAGAAGATCGGCGCCTGGGCGATCACCGAACCGGATTCCGGTTCGGATGCATTCGGTGGCATGAAGTCCTATGTCACCCGTGACGGAGATGACTACCTGCTCAACGGGCAGAAGACGTTCATCACCAACGGACCCGACGCGGACGTGGTGGTCGTGTACGCCAAACTCGATGAGCCAGGTGTCGACAAGCGCGACCGCAAGGTGCTGACGTTCGTCCTGGACCGCGGCATGGACGGCTTCGTGCAGTCGAAACCGTTCCACAAGATGGGCATTCACAGTTCACGCACCGGCGAACTGTTCTTCAACAACGTCCGGCTGGGCCGTGACCGGCTGCTAGGCGAGACCGAGAACAACGCCTCCGGGGACGGACGGGACAGCGCCCGGTCGAGCTTCTCCGCCGAACGGATCGGGGTGGCCGCGATGTCCCTCGGTGTCATCGAGGAATGTCTGCGGTTATCGGTCGACTACGCCAAGACCCGGGTGCTGTGGGGCAAGGAGATCGGTCAGTTCCAGTTGATCCAGCTCAAGTTGGCCAACATGGAAGTGGCCCGGATGAACGTGCGCAACATGCTGTTCCGGGTCATCGAGTCCTCGCAGACCGGGTCGGCGATCTCGCTGGCCGAAGCCTCGGCGATCAAGTGGTACTGCTCCCAGGCGGCCACCGATGTGGCCATGGAGGCCGTGCAACTCTTCGGCGGCAACGGCTATATGACCGAATACCGGGTGGAGCAGCTGGCCCGCGACGCCAAATCGCTGATGATCTACGCCGGAAGCAACGAGGTGCAGATCACGCACGTGGCGCGGGGACTACTGGCCTGACTGGGCCCGAGCGCTCGCATAGAGGCAGATGGCTGCCGCAGCAGCCACATTGAGGCTCTCGGCGCTGCCGCGCATGGGGATGGTCACCTGCGCGTCGGCGGCCGCGGCGGTATCGGGCGCCAGACCGTGCGCCTCCGAACCCAACAGCCATGCGGTGGGCACACTCAGGTCGACCGACGGTAGCGGTGTCGAGCCGTCCAGCGTGGTCGCCAGCACCTGCAGACCCGCATCCCGCAGGGTGGCAAGGAGTGCGAGAGTGTCCGGGACCTGGACGACCGGCAGCCCGAAGATGCTGCCCGCGGAGGCCCGCAGGCATTTCGGGTTATAGGGGTCGACGCTGTCGCCGGCAAGGATCAGCGCATCGGCACCCATGGCGTCCGCGAGCCGGATCAGCGTGCCCGCATTGCCGGGATCGGAGGTCTCGACCGCGACGGCCACCAGCCGCGGTGCGTCCAGCACCTCGGACAGCGACACCTCGGGAATCTCGCAGACCGCGATCAGCCCGACCGGAGTCACGGTGTCCGACAATGCCTCCGCGGCTCGCACCGTTACTTCGTGCACCGGGGTGTCCGCGAGCAGATCCGCGAAACGGGCGTGTGCGTCCTCGGTGACGAAGACCTCTTCAACGAGACCACGCCGCAACGCTGCCTCGACCAGGTTGGGACCTTCGGCGAGGAAGCGTGCGGCGTGACGACGTCCGGCGGGACGCTGCAGTTTGATGGCCGCAGCTACCCGATTGGACTTCTCGGTGAGGGGTGTCAGGCGGCTTCGCCCGACGGCGCGTTGACATCCTCGGGCAGTGCTGCCTTGGCAACCTCGACCAGAGCGGTGAACGCGGCGGGATCGCTGATCGCGATCTCCGACAGGTTCTTGCGGTCCACCTCGACGCCGGCCAGCTTCAGACCCTGGATCAGGCGGTTGTAGGTGACGCCGTTGGCGCGGGCCGCAGCGTTGATCCGGGAGATCCACAGCTTGCGGAAATCGCCCTTGCGGGCCTTGCGGTCCCGGTAGGCGTAGGTCAAGGAGTGCAGCTGCTGCTCTTTGGCCTTGCGGTAGAGGCGCGACCGCTGGCCGCGGTAGCCCTTGGAAGCCTTGAGTACTGTGCGCCGCTTCTTCTGAGCGTTGACTGCGCGCTTCACGCGTGCCATGGGAGTGTTCCTATTCTTGCGGGGAAAGTCTGGAGGGAATAGCGGCTTTTCAGCCGGTCAACCGAATTAGCCGTTCAGCATCTTCTTGACGCGGGCGGTGTCGTTGGCGGCAACGGTGACGCGGCCGTCGAGGCGACGGGTGTGCTTGCTCGCCTTGTGCTCGAGAAGGTGGCGCTTGCCGGCCTTCTGGCGGACGACCTTTCCGCTTCCGGTGACGCGGAAGCGCTTGGATGCGCCGCTGTGGGTCTTTGCCTTGGGCATGTGTCCTCAGTTCTTGTGGTGGATCAGTTCTGCGTGGGCTCGGTGGGCTCGGCCGGTGCTGCCGGGGCTGCGGGTGCCGCTGCCTCGCCGCCGGACCGCGGCGTCGGGGCGTCGGCGTCGTGCGCCGCCTTGGCGCGGGTCTTCGCGCCACGGTGCGGTGCCAGCACCATCGTCATGTTGCGGCCGTCCTGCTTGGCGGAGGTCTCGACGAAGCCGTAGTCAGCCACGTCGGCGCCGAGACGCTGCAACAGTCGGTAACCCAGTTCGGGCCGGGACTGCTCGCGACCGCGGAACATGATGGTGACCTTGACCTTCGACCCGGCTTCGAGGAAGCGGACCACATGGCCCTTCTTCGTCTGGTAGTCGTGATCGTCGATCTTCGGCCGAAGCTTCTGCTCCTTGACGACGGTCTGCTGCTGGTTCTTGCGAGACTCGCGCTCCTTGAGTGCCGTCTCGTACTTGAACTTGCCGTAGTCCATGATCTTGCACACCGGTGGTTTGGCGTCTGGGGCTACTTCGACGAGGTCGAGATCGGCGTCGACGGCGACGCGGAGAGCATCTTCGATGCGAACAATGCCTACCTGCTCACCATTCGGTCCGATCAGGCGGACTTCAGGTACGCGGATGCGCTCGTTGATGCGGGTCTCAGTGCTGATGGGGCCTCCTACGTTGTCTGCTCGTGCCACGACCGTGATGGAGCGCCGGGCCAGCAGGGAGAGACCACACCATCGGCATTCCGCTCCGAAGAGCAGAAAGGCCCTGCATATAGCAGGGCCCGATGCCGACCGATCACGGCTTTCGCCGCCTGCGCATGCGCAGAACAGGACATCCGCGGATGCCTGTGATCGGACCGCTGGACCGGTATGGTCAGCGGTGGGAGCGGGACTCCACTTACTGTCCCTGGCGTTCGCCGGGACGGTCGATCGTGCAAGTCTAACAGGCATGACCGATGATCAGAAAACTCCTTCGGACGCGGACCCGCAGGTTAGGGAGCTCGCCGAGATTCCCGCCGTCGAGGTGATCACCCGCTCGGCCGTGATGCTGATGAGCGCGGCGGCGGAGAAGATCGGCCTGGGTTCCGAAGATCCCGAGGACAGCCCGCACCGCGATCTCGACGAGGCCCGCCGTCTCATCACCGCACTCGCCGGCCTGGTCACCGCATCCGCGGAGTACCTGGGCCTGCATGCCGGACCGCTGCGCGACGGTCTGAAGAGTCTGCAGCTGGCGTTCCGGGAGGCCAGCGCGGCGCCCGAGGAGCCCGGCCAGGGGCCCGGCGAGAAGTACACCGGGCCGGTCTGGTGATCCTGGCCGACACCCGGGGTCGGTAGAAACACCCATTTCGCCCGCTTAGGGCATATTCTCGCGGCCTATGACGGCCACCACAGTCCCGCATCCGTCGACGACCCGGCGACCGTCCGGATTCTCGTGGGTTCCGGCCGCCGCGGGCTGGATCGTCGGCGTCATCGCCACGCTGTCCTTGGTGGCGAGCATCTCCCCGATCGTCCGGTCTGCCATCCGGGTGCCCCGGGAGTTCGTCAACGACTACATCTTCAACTTCCCCGACACCAGCTTCGCCTGGGCGGTGGTGCTCGCGCTGCTGGCCGCAGCGCTGGCCGCCCGCAAGAGCATCGCCTGGTGGATCCTGGTGTTCTACATGGTCGCCGCGGTCGCGGTGAATGTCGCCGACCTGATCGCCGGCGACGAATCTGTGCTCGAGGAGTTCGGCGAGGTCATCGGCCTGGTGTTCCACCTGGCCGCGATCGGCTTCCTGGTGCTCGCCCGGCACGAATTCTGGGCCAGGGTGCGCCGCGGTGCCCTGTTCAAGGCGATCGGCACGCTGCTGGCCGCCATGGCCGTCGGCATCCTGGTCGGTTGGGGCCTGCTGGAACTGTTCCCAGGGACCTTGGAGCGCGACTACCGGTTCGGGTACGCCGTCAACCGCGTGGTGGCCTTTGCCGGCGTCGATTCCAAGGTCTTCGACGGTCAGCATCCCGGTGTGCTGATCAACGCACTGCTCGGTTTGTTCGGCGCGCTGGCACTGGTGGTCGCGGCCATCGTGCTGTTCCGATCCCAACGGGCCACCAACGCGCTGACGGGTCAGGACGAATCCGCCATCCGCGGGCTGCTGGAGTTGTTCGGCAAGAACGATTCGCTGGGCTACTTCGCCACCCGCCGCGACAAATCGGTGGTGTTCGCCCCCAACGGCCGCGCCGCCGTCACCTACCGCGTCGAGGTCGGGGTGTGTCTGGCCAGCGGGGACCCCGTCGGTGACCCGCGTTCCTGGCCGGCCGCGATCGACGCCTGGCTCAAGCTGTGCAAGTCCTACGGGTGGGCCCCCGGCGTGATGGGCGCCAGCGCCCCTGCCGCACAGGCGTTCCGCGATGCCGGCCTCAACGCCATCGAACTCGGCGATGAGGCCATCCTGCACCCCGACCGCTTCAAGCTGTCCGGCCCGGACATGAAGCCGGTCCGGCAGGCCGTCACCCGCGCCCGCCGGGCAGGGCTGACCGTCCGTGTCCGCAGGCACCGCGAACTGACCGCCGACGAGATGGCCACGGTCGTCGGCCGTGCCGACGCCTGGCGCGACACCGAGACCGAGCGTGGATTCTCGATGGCGCTGGGGCGCCTGGGTGATCCCGCCGACGGTGACTGCATGCTGGTGGAGGCCGTGGCGGCCGGCGGCACTGGGGAAAATGACAACGACGGCGACGTGGTGGCGATGCTCTCGCTGGTCCCGTGGGGCGCCAATGGGGTGTCACTGGATGTGATGCGCCGGTCACCCCAGTCCCCCAACGGCACCATCGAGCTGATGGTCAGTGAGATCTGCCTGCAGGCAGAGGATCTCGGTATCACCCGGATCTCATTGAACTTCGCGATGTTCCGGTCGGCCTTCGAGCAGGGCGCCCAACTGGGTGCCGGCCCGGTCGCCCGGTTGTGGCGTGCGCTGCTGGTGTTCTTCTCCCGGTGGTGGCAGCTGGAGACCCTGTACCGCTCCAACATGAAGTACCAGCCGGAATGGGTTCCGCGGTTCGCCTGCTATGAGGACGCCCGGGAGGTGCCCCGGGTCGGGGTGGCTTCGGTGATCGCCGAGGGATTCCTGGTGCTGCCGTTCTCCCGCCGCAAGGAACACACCGGCGAACACGTGGCCGCGCCGAAGAACCTGGTGGACAGCGGGTTGCTGCACCGCGACGGCAGCGCCCCGGATGCCAGTGCGCTGCAACAGGATCTGCCCGCCGACGAGCGCAACCGGCTGCCCGAGCAGGTGCGAGTCCGAATGGCGAAGCTGAAGACGTTGCAGGACAACGGCATCGACGCCTACCCGGTCGGCGAGGCACCCAGCCACACCGTCGAGCAGGCGCTGGCCACCACCGCCGCCGATGTCACCGTCACCGTCGCGGGCCGCATCCTGCGGCTCCGCGACTACGGCGGGGTGCTGTTCGCCGCGCTGCGCGATTGGTCCGGCGACGTGCAACTGCTGCTGGACAATTCGCGCCTCACCCAGGGCACCAACGCCGACTTCACCGCCTCGATCGACCTCGGCGACCTGATCGAGGTGACCGGCACCATGGGGCTCAGCCGCAACGGCACCCCCTCCCTGCTGGTCACCCGGTGGCGGTTGATCGGTAAGTGCCTGCGTCCGCTGCCCGACAAGTGGAAGGGCCTGACCGACCCGGAGGCCCGGGTCCGGACCCGCTACGTCGACCTCGCGATCAACACCGAGGCCCGCGACCTCATCACCGCCCGCAGCCGGATCCTGCATGCCATTCGGGAAACGTTGGTGGGCAAGGGGTTCCTCGAAGTCGAGACACCGATCCTGCAGCAGATCCACGGCGGCGCCAACGCACGGCCGTTCACCACCCATATCAACGCCTACGACCTCGACCTGTACCTGCGCATCGCCCCGGAGCTGTATCTGAAACGGCTTTGCGTCGGTGGCGTGGAGCGGGTCTTCGAGCTGGGCCGCGCGTTCCGCAACGAGGGGGTGGATTTCAGCCACAACCCGGAATTCACACTGCTGGAGGCGTATCAGGCGCACGCCGATTACAACGTGTGGATGCACGGCTGCCGCGAGCTCATCCAGAACGCCGCCGAGGCCGCCAACGGAGCCCAGGTGGTGATGCGCCCCGGCCCCGACGGCGGATTGATCGCGGTCGACATCTCCGGGGACTGGCCGGTGAAGACGGTGCACGGCGCGGTGTCCGAGGCGCTCGGCGAACAGATCGGCCCGGAGACCGGCCTGGAGCGGTTGCGCAGCCTCTGCGACGGTGCCGGGGTGCCCTATCTGATGCACTGGGACACCGGCGCGGTGGTGCTCGAACTCTACGAACGACTGGTCGAGGGGCAGACGGAGCGCCCGACGTTCTACAAGGACTTCCCCACCTCGGTCTCCCCGCTGACCCGCCCACACCGCAGCATCGACGGTGTCGCCGAGCGCTGGGACCTGGTCGCCTGGGGTGTCGAACTGGGCACGGCCTACAGCGAGCTCACCGACCCGGTGGAGCAGCGCAAGCGTCTTCAAGAGCAGTCGCTGCTGGCCGCCGGCGGTGACCCGGAGGCGATGGAACTCGACGAGGATTTCCTGCAGGCCCTCGAGTACGCCATGCCCCCCACGGGTGGTCTCGGCGTCGGCGTGGACCGGGTGGTCATGCTGATCACCGGGCGCAGCATCCGTGAGACGTTGCCGTTCCCGTTGGCCAAACCTCGCTGACCCCGGTCACAGCTGCTTTCCAGGAAGCAGAGTCACGATGATCTCGTGACGCTGATGTCCGGGCTCTTGCAGCACCACGATTCCTTGACCCACGGTTGGGTGCCGGTGACCGTTCAGGTGATCACCGGTCTGGTTCTGTTGGCCGCGCTGCGCGTGCGGCGCCGCCTGGTAGACGCCGCCGCCTTCGGCACCGCGGTGGCTGCGGCCGCACACTGGTACGTGACGAGCCAGGGGCTGGCCGGCGAACCCGCCCCGCACACGCTCTGGATCTGGATCGGGCTGACCGGATTCACCGCCGCGGCTTTGTTTTCCGGTTGGCGCGGGGCGCGCTGGTGGCGACGCACCGCGGCCGTCGCGGCCGTCCCGCTGTGCGCCCTGTGCGCGGCGCTGGCCGTCAATCTGTGGACCGGCTATTTCCCCACCATGCAGACCGCATGGGTGCAGCTGACCGCGGGACCGCTGCCCGATCAGACCGATATGGCGACAGTCGCCGCATTCCAGGTCCGGCACGCGGTGCCGCGCAACGGTTCTCTGGTGCCGGTGGACACCGGGGACGCCGGTTCGGGTTTCAAGCACCGTGGCGAGTTGGTCTATCTGCCGCCGGCCTGGTTCGCCTCCGATCCGCCGCCCCGGCTGCCGACCCTGATGATGATCGGCGGCGAGATGAACACTCCGGCGGACTGGGCGCGCGCGGGCAACGCCGTGCAGACCGCCGACGCCTTCGCCGCAACCCACGGCGGCAACGCGCCGGTGCTGGTGTTCGCCGATGTGGGCGGCACGTTCAACAACGACACCGAGTGCGTGAACGGCCGCCGCGGCAAGGTCGCCGATCATCTCGTCAACGATGTCGTGCCGGCGATGGTCTCGAAGTTCGGCGTCAGCCCGGATCCGACGAACTGGGGTGTCGTCGGATGGTCGATGGGCGGCACCTGCGCGGTCGACCTGACCGTGATGCACCCCGACCGGTTCTCGGCGTTCGAGGACATCGCCGGTGACCTGAGCCCGAACTCGGGGACGAAGGCGCAGACCATCGAGCGCCTGTTCGGCGGTGACGCCGCCGCCTACGCCGCTTTCGATCCGACCACCGTCATCACCCGGCACGGCCCGTACACCGGGGTGTCGGGCTGGTTCTCGGTGAACGGGGCGGGTGTGTCACCGCCGCCGCAGACCGCTGCGGCCGCCCAGTCGCTGTGCGCGCTGGGCGCCTCCCACGGCATCGACTGCGCGGTGGTCAGCCGACCCGGCCAGCACGACTGGCCATTCGCGGCAAGCGCTTTCGCCGAGGCGCTCCCGTGGCTGGCCGGCCAGATCGGCACGCCGGACGTGCCGAGGGCCGCGTTGCAGCAGCCTGCCAAGGCGCCGTCGGCGGTGCAGGTGGCCGACCGGCGACCGAGTCAGTAATCGGATTCGGCGGCAAGGATCTCCGCCAGGAACGCGTCTGCCGCAGGTACCGCCAACCGCGACCGCACGAAGGCCCGCAGCCGGTCCCGGGTCGCCCGGTCCTCCCCGGCCGATGCCACCCGCCCGACGGTGACCGTGGTGGATGTCCAATCATGGTTCCACGCCGCCGATTCCGAGATCGGCAGGGTGAGCGTCGCGGTGCCGCGGTCATCGAGCGCACCGGTGGCGGTGACGTCGCGGCTGCGCAGCTGCACCGGCACCCCGGCGGCGGAGCCGCTGAGCAGGGCACGCACCTCGGCCACGGCTCCCCCGGCACCGTCACCGCGCACCGACCAGTCGACGGTGTCCTCGGCGGCGTCGAAAACCCCCGGCGGCACGGCGCTCCAACTGATCGACGCGGTGCCGGCACCGATGGTGTCGGCCTGCGATGCCGTCGGCCCGCCGGCAGCCAGCGCATAGTCATCTCGCCGCCGGTCGGACGACAACGCCTCGGGTTCGGCCATCTCCGCCCAATCGGCCCACTCCAGACAGGGCTCGATCAGCGCCGCCACCCGCGGATCTCCATCACGCAGATGGGCGGACAGCGCTGCGCGGTGTGGGGACAGCAGCGCCTCGATATCGGAGTCCAGGGTGTCCTCACCGAAGAACTCCTGCGCTGCGGCAGTCAACAGCGCCAATTCGGCGTCCAGCACCGCGATGTCGAGATCGGCGATGCTGTCACGGACACTGGCCGGCCACCACCGGCGCAGCCAGTGGCCGAGCGCCAGCCTGCGCAGCGGCGCCAGCACCTGGGGGGACAGTTCGAGATCGGCGATGTCGATGCTGGACTGCGGATCGGCGGTCCGGCCGCGCAGCGCCTCGACCACCGCCACATGCCCCTGCTCACCGGCCACCCGCCACAACCAGTCCGCGGCAGCCACATCGGTGAAGGTGAGCTGTGCCGTCGCGGCCGGATCGTCGACCGTCCACGCCAAGACCGCGCCGGCGACCTCGAGGACCGCCACCGCGGGCGGCGCGGCCACCTGCGCGCCGGTGGTCCACAATCCGGATTCGGCAACCAGTTTCATCGGGCCGCCTCCAGTTCGAGCATCGCCTTGATCCGCTGCCGGTGATCCAGGCTCACCGACCGGGCCACCCCTTCCAGCAGCGCCCGCATCTCGTCGACATCCGCGCAGGACTCCTGCCAGACGTCGCGGCCGTGCAGACGCGCCCACAGCCTGCTCAGATAGGGCCGGGCGAACGCGGCGAGCTCCTTGGTCACCTGCTGCTGGCGCGGGTGCAGCGCCTCCCCGTCGGCGAGGTAGCGCCGCGCGTGCAGCACATAGGCCTCCTTGCGCAGCCGGGCCTGGACCTGGGCGGCCAACCGGTAACGCGGTGTCGCGGCCTCGTTCAGTGGTGCCAGTTCGACGGCGATCTCCACCCCGGCCACCATCGCGGCCTGGATGTCCTCGGCGAGCAGACCCCATGGCGCGCAGGCCCGGTCCACCTCCTCGGCGCACAGCAGCGGAACATCGGGCAGCTCGTCGCGGTCCAGGGCGCGGCGCAGTGTGGCGCGCACCCGATCGACGACGCTGCGATTCAACGGGCGATCGGTGTCGGCACCGCCGTGCACGGGCGGCGGCGGTTGCGGCAGCACCGTGCTGAGGCCGATGTCGACGAACGACCACGGCAGGTCCGGCGCCGGGCCGCGGGCCCGGGCACCCAGGTTGTAGGGCGTCGCATCAGCCACCAGCGCGGTCCACACCCGCTGGCGGGCCACCGACTCGTTGTGCCCGGCAGCATCACCCAGCACGGTGCTCAGGCCTGCCAGGAACGGGTCGGTGATGGCCGCGGTCGGCCGCACATCGGACCAACTGGCCTGCAACTGACGTGCCAGCGCGCCGACCACCTTGTCGTCGGCGACGTGGCGGTTGAGCACCTCGATGGCGGTGCGGTCCCGGTCCCCGTGGATCCCGCGCAGGATTGTCTCTGCGGTATCCGAATCATCCTGTACCGGTTCACCTTTGGTGACAGCAAGCTCGAAGCACACCGGGAAGTAGAGTTCCTGGGCGTTGCCGGTGGTGAGCCGCAACTTGCGGCGCGCCAGCTTGAGCACCGCGAACCAGGACGCGGTGGCACACAGCTGGTCGCGGTGCGCCACGATCAGTTCGAACATCTCGGCGGCCACCTCGCCGGACACCACCGGTGTCGAATACTGCGGGTTGGACCGCAACCGCAACACCAGCGGGTCCAGGATGCGCTTGACGGTGCGGCTCAGCGGTCCGCCGTCATCACTGCTGAGCACCTGGACGCCCGGGCCCAGCGCCCGCCAGGCGCGGTCGATCACGGCGCGCCGAGGCTGCGCAGGCAACGCGCGTGCCACCTGCGCGGCGACCTCCGGGACGGTACTCACCCGCTCAGGATAGGCACGAGATCTTTCCCGTCGCTGCGCCCGGCGAAAAGTTGGGTTCGGTAGCCGCCGACGGGGGCGACCGTGTTCTCCATGCCTGACTCACTGCTGATCCTCCTGGTCCTCGTCGCCGTCGCCGTCGTGATCGTCACGGTCGGCACCACCCTCGGCACGGTGCTGCCCCGCGGCCGGTCGGCCCCGCGGTGCGCGGGCACACCGGCGGTCGCTATCGGCACCGTCAGCGCGGTCTCCGACCGGATCACCGTCGAGGTGGAGAGCGTGTCGGGCCAGAAGTTCACCGGCCGGCTGCGCGGTGCCCCGGGCGACCCGGTGGTCGCCGAGATCCGGCCGGGCGCGGTGCTGCTGGTGGCCTTCGACCCCGATGCACGCGAACAGCTGACCCTCGCCGACGACATGGTCGCCATCCGGGCCGCGTTCGACCGGATGCTGGTGGACAAGGGCCTGGTCACCGACGCGCAGCTGGAGCTCATCCGGCACGGCACCAGGTCCAGTGGCGTGGTGACGGCCGCCCGGTCCACCGGCAACGAACGCGAGGATTACCGCGAGGTGGTGCTCGACCTGATGGTCCGCAGGCCCGAAGGCGGGCAGTTCCCGGCCCACGAGACGACACTCATCCCGGCCACCTCACTGGATCGGGTCTGCCCGGGCAGCGTCGTCGACGCGTACTACCGGCGCGGGGACGAATCCGCCGTCGCGGTGGCCGTACCGCCGGCCTGATCGACTAGAGAACCGCGAAACTCACCAGCGCCGCCCAGTACACCGGTGCCGCGGATTCGTCGCCGTCCCGCCAGCTCCGCAGTTGTGCGCGTTGCCAACGGTTGACCGCGCACGCCGCCTCGAAATCGGTATCCGCCTGATGGGCGGCGTCGACCGCGGCGATGACCGTACCCATCGGGTCGGCCGGTGCGCCGGACACGAACCGCCGATACCCGGCGCTGGTGGGCAGCGACCACAGCGTCGCGGTCACCAATTCCGCTCCGCCCAGCACCATTGCCGCGACGATCCCGGTGGCCTCGTCGAATCGGTAGTCGCCACCGGATGCACAGGCCAGCAACGCAACACGAGTCGGAATGGGCAGCTGGGCCGACATCAGGTCGGCCGCGGTGAGCGGGCGGTGATCGCCGACCGGGTTGCTGTATCCCTCGGCCGAGGCACGGCACGCGAGGTGCAGAGCCGCCCGTTCCGCGCCGTCGCCGGTGCTGGCGTGCCCGACATAGACGAGGCGCCCGGGCATTTCGGCCAGCACCTCGGCCAGCCAGTGCCGGTCGGTGTCGGTGCGCCGGAACAGCTCGATCGGGGTGTCGACCCGCGGCAACACTGTTCGCCGGTGCATCAGGTCCGCGTAGTGCCGCGCAAGCACGGTATCCGGCGCCGGTCTGCCCAGCACCGACCCCAGCGCCGAATCCGGGCGCTGACCGGGAACCCGAGGGTCGAGGATCAGCAGCGGATCCGCTTCCGGGCGCGCCGTGTTGACGCGCCGCGAGTGCGCGATGTTGGCCGGCACCGCCATCAGCACATCCACGAACTCCAGCAACCGGAAGCCTTCGGTGAGCGCACCGATCTCCCCGTCCGGCCATGGGATCACGGCCGGCTGCGGACCGTCCGGGGTGATGGCCTCCTGTCGGGCCGCCAGCATCGCGATCACCTCGGGTCGCACCGCGGGCAGCGCGAGCAGTCCCCACGGCACCCGGCCCAGGCGAGCGCTTGGCGCGACGAACAACACCGCGCGCGGGTCGTGTACACATTCCTGGAGCAGATCCCAGCCCGCGGCCGAGATCAGCAGGACGCCCAGGCGGTAGGCCAGGGTCAGTTCGGTGTCCGCGGTGGTGAATGCGCCATCGGAGAGTGCGCGCTGCAACGCGTCCACCGCGGTCTCGGCATCGCGCGGATCCGGTAGTGCCGCAGCGATCTCCTCCAGCGCCGCAAGCAGAATGGTCTCCTCGACCACCCAGGTGACGGTGCGCCCGGGCTGCCCGACGACACGCAGGCTGGCGTAGGTCGCGATACCGACATCGGCGAATCGCAGAATCAGGGTCTGCCGGTCGGTCACGACCATGTCGGCCAGGCCGGGTCGTCGGTGGTGATGGCGCGGCCGTAGCGCTGCTTGGCCAGGGCGCGGTAGTGCCCGAGGATCGGTTCGGCGCCGGGATCCATCTGCAGCGGCGGCAGCGGACCCAGTCTGGTCAACGACGGCCCTCCACTGACGGACCCGGCGGCGACTGCGGCGAGCTCGAGGTCGGGCAGTTCGAACTCCGCGTCGACGAGCACGGCCTGGGCTCCGGCCCAGATCGGCGCTTCGGCCTCGTCTGCGGTATCGGTACTGAAACTACCTCGGGCGCTGTGGTATTCGATCAGCTCGGCGGTGAGTGCGGTGTTCTCCCATTCCCAGGACACCGCGAAGGCACCGGCCAGCATGGGCGCCGACACCCTGGTCGCCCACTGTGCGCGGGCGTTGGCGTCGACGATCGTGTAGCGCACCGAATCCACCGCGAGCGCCGCGGGCACCTTGAGTTCTGCGGCCTGCTCCAGCTTGGCCATCGCACGGACGAATCCGGGGCTACCGGTCTCGGCATTGGTGGTGCCCAGGGAGGCTTCATGTTTGGCCTCGACCTCGTCCCAGGTGTCCTCGGGATCACCGGCGCCGTCGAATCCCAGATCTCCCAGCGCGTCGGCCCGCCACACCGTGCCCAGTTGATCGTCGAGTCGGGCGTACTGCAGCCAGGTGCTGCGCGGCCATTCGTCGAGCAGGGTGCGGGCCTGGGCGATCAGCTCCACCGCTTCGCCGAAGCGGCCGAAGAAGATCGGGATCCAGCTGCGCTGCAACAGAATGCGATGAAGGTGGAGCGGTTTGCCGAGTTCGCGCCAGTGACGTTCGGCGTGTTCCCAGCACTGATCGGCCTCTTCCAGTGCCGCCGAGGCCAGCTTGGTGAAGCCGCGGTAGAACCAGCAGCGGGACACATCATGGGCGCGGGCATATTTGGCGATCACCGGGTAGGCCTGATCGATGAGTCGATCCACGCCGTTGTGGTCGCCGACGGACCAGCAGGCGATCGCACGTTCCAATTGCGTTCGGGCGGTGTCCAGCTTCCAGCCGTGCTTCTCTGCTCGCGCCCCGGCGCGCCGCAGCCAGGGTTCTGCTTCGTCGAGCCTGCCGGTCTGCACGCAGAATCCGCCGTAGCCGATCCCCGCGAGCACCAGCAGCCGGTCGTCGTGGCTGCCGTCGGCTGCGGAGACGTCGACCACGTCGAGCACCTGTGCCCACAACGGGACCGCCAGGTGGTGCAGATCGTCGTCGGAGAGCGCGATCGCGCAGAGCAGCCGGGCGAAACCGACCAGATACCGGTGCTCTTCGGCCAGGTCCGGCGGCCCGTCGGCGGCGATCAGCGCCGACACCGATGTCGCGGCCTCGTCGTGTTCGCCGCGGGCGGCGTGCAGGCCGGCTTGCAGGAAGTCGGCACGGCGGGTGTAACGCTGCATCATGTGCCGAATGTCGGGGTTGCGCTCCGGTAGGGCGGCGTAGGCCGCGATGCAGTCCCGGATGCGCCGAATACACTCGCCCACACCGTCGTAGGCGGTACGCACCAGATAGATCTCGCCGAGCTGGGCGAAAGCCTCCAAGGCCAGGTCGTCACGGTCGGCTTGCTCGATGGCCGGCAACAGTGACAGCAGCAGCTCCTTGGCACCCGGCTCGTCGGCGGCCCAGGCAAGCCGGCGGGCCCGCTCCAGGTCACCGGTGATCGACACCGCGTCATCATAGGACGGGCGAAGGCGGCGGACGCGGCTCCGCGCCCGCCGCCCGACGGTGTTCCCGTCGCCTGGCCCGCCCCGGGAGGCGCCGGTCAGCTGCAGTCGACCTTGATCTCGAACTTCTTGGTGATCATCCCCGCCATCGGGTTCTTCATGTCGGCACCGACAGCCTCACCGGTGATGGTGTAGGTACTGCCGTCGACCTTGACGTCGGCCGTTCCGCTGCTCGCGCCGGCCATCGAGGCGACGGCGAGGGCGTTACCGTCGACCACCAGTCCGATCGACTCGACCTTGGGAGCGGCATCGTCGGTCATCACGACGCCGAGGCCCTGCTGGCCACCGATGGCGGCGCTGGCCACGTTGATCTTGCCGCCGGCCTTGACGCAGGTCACCGACTTGAGGTCCAGGCCGGCCAGGTCCTGGCCCTCCACCTTGACCTCGGTGCTGCCGCCGCTGGCGACCTGCGCGGCGCTGCTGCCGTTGCCGGAACTCGACGCGGCGGGTTCGCCGGCCTTGTCATCCGAGCAACCCACCAGTACCGCCGCGGTGGCGAGCATCCCGATCCCGGCGGCCAGAACGCGATTCTTCGTCATGTCTATGTCCTTTTCATTCGCCGCCGCCCCTGTGGCGCCGTCGTGGGGCAAGTACATCCGCGCCGAATCGCTACCGATCCCAAACTTCTCCAGGAGGTACGGTGGCGTCATGCCCGATGACCAGCAGCCTTCTGCGGGTGACCCGATCGATGCCGAGGTCGTTCCGGCGGAGGACGTGCCCGCCACGCAGGCCCCGGTGGAACTCACTGCCGTCCCGGTCGATACCGGCTACACCGCTGCCGGCGTGCCGACCTTCGATTCGGTGCGCGAGAAGATCGAGAACCGCTTCGGCACCGCCATCGGTGCGGTGGAACTGGCCGAGGACACCCCCGAGGGCCGGTCGGTGGCCGAGCAGTACGAGGCGCGGCAGCAGGCAGCCGCCGAGCGGCTCAAGCAGATCCGCGAATCGATGAACCGCGACTAGTGCGTTCGTTCACCCTTGCCGAGAGGCGCGCCCGGTTGGCCCGGCGGCACTTTCTCGGCGATCAAGGAACCGATGCGGCGACGGTGACATCGGCATTGGTGGGTCTGCACGCCACCGATCCGGCCACCCCGTATCTGTCGCTGTGGGCCAGGATTCCGGGTTTCGACCGTGCCGATCTGGATGCCACGCTCTACCGGGAGCGGACGCTGGTCAAACATCTCGCGATGCGCCGCACGCTGTGGGTGGTGCGGGCCGACGGTATTTCGGCGGTGCAGGCAGCATCCAGTGACCGGGTGGCCGACAGCGAGAGCCGCAAGTTGATCGCCGACGTCGAGAAGGCCGGGGTGGCCACCGACGGCGCCGAGTGGTTGCGCACCGCATGCGCGGCGGTGCTGGCGTATCTGGAGGCCAACGGTCCGACCGGCGCGACCCAGCTGCGCACGGCGTTGCCGGAACTGGCGGGGACGTATGATCCGGCACCCGGGAAGCCTTGGGGCGGAGACACTCCCCTGTCGCCGCGGGTCATCACCGTGCTCGCAGTCCGGGGCCAGGTGGTCCGCGGACCGAACCAGGGCGGCTGGACATCATCGCGTCCGCTGTGGGTATCTGCCGCGTCCTGGCTCGAGACATCGGATGCCGCCGAGCCCGACGCCGCCAGCGCGGAGTTGGTGCGCATCTGGCTGCGCGCTTTCGGCCCCGCCACCGTCGCCGACATCAAGTGGTGGTTCGGCCATACCCTGACCTGGACCCGGCGTGCGCTGGCCGACATCGGTGCGGTCGAGGTGGACCTGCACGGCACGCCGGCGGTGGCGCTGCCCGATGACCTGGACCCGGAACCGGCTGCCGAGCCGTGGTGCGCGCTGCTGCCCGGTCTGGATGTCACGACCATGGGCTGGGTCGACCGCGACTGGTACCTGGAGGGGCTGCGCGATCAGGTGTTCGACAACCGCGGCAACGCCGGGCCCACGGCGTGGGCGGACGGCCGGGTGGTCGGTGGCTGGCGGCAATCCGGCGATGGACGGGTCGAACTGCAGATCGTCACCGATGTCAGCCGCAGGACCCAGAAGGCGTTGCAGCGCAAGGCCGATGAGCTGACCGAATGGCTCGGCGGAGCGGTGATCAAACCACGGTTCCCCTCGCCGCTGTCGAAGAGCTGATCGGGACTAACCCAGAGCCCGATAGATGAAACGGTCCATCTCGCCCTCGGGTAGATAGGGTTCCAGCCGCAAGGTCACGGTGCGCCCCACGAACCGCTCGTCGGAGTCGTCCAGCGCGCGCACCTGGGCTGCTGCCCGGTCGGTGACACAGAAGCCATCCGCCGAGATGGCGAGGTTGTCGAACGCCGCCTCGGTATCGGCGTAGCGGCCGGGGCCGCGATTGAGCCGCTCCAACAGTGCCAGCGACTCCAGTCCGCTGAGCGACAGGATGTCCTTGCCCTCGAGAACCAGCGGGCGCTGATTCGTTGCCGGCATGATCTCGACGAGGCGGTCGGCCCGGTAACCGAGGACGAGGCCCGGATTGCCACGCGTTTCGGTCACGCTGTCACCGGATGGGCCGCTTTCCGCATAGACGGCGATCAGGGCCTGTTTCTCTTCCTCGCTCATCGCGTCGCCGAATTTCTCCAGCGTGTCGCGGAGCAGGTCATCCGGAATCCGATCGTCGCCGCGACCTGTTACGGCTCCGTATGTACCGGACAGCGCGTCCACCTGCGCCGTAGACATGCCGAATTCCAGCTTTCCCAATCCTTTTCGCGGAAATACCGTCCAGTCGCCCGCTACCGCCACCACGATCCCCGTCTCGTACCACATGATCCGACTGGTGCCAGTTTAGTGCCAAGCCACAGCTCTTGACCTCAACCAACGTTGCGGTTCTACCGTGGCGGCATGGAACTCGGCCGCTATGGATTCACCGTCGACCCCACATCTGCCCATGCCCGCGAGATCGAGGATCTCGGGTTTCGTACGCTGTGGGTCAACGGCGGCCAGATCGACCGTCTCGATGTCCTGACCGATCTGCTGGCCGCCACCGCGCGTGCGGTGATCGCGCCCGCCATCATCCCGCCTGACGTGTACGGCACCGACGCGGTGATCGCGCTGTACCGCCGCGCCGAGGTGACGGCACCGGGCCGGCTGATGATCGGACTGGGCTCATCGCAACACAAACCGCTGGCAGCACTGTCCGAGTACCTGGACGACCTGGATCCGATACCCCGAAACCGGCGCCTGCTGGCGGCATTCGGCCCGCGCACACTGGCCGTCGCCCGGGATCGTTTCGCCGGCGCCATGCCGGGGATGATCACTCCGGACTACACCATGCGGACGCGGCAGCGGCTCGGCGACGGCGCGCAGCTGATCGTCGGCCTGTACGCGGTCCTCGACACCGATCCCGACACGGCCAGGGAGACGGCCCGCACACCCCTGCGGTTTCTGATGGGTATGCGTAGTTACGCCGATTCGGCACGCCGACAAGGCTTTACCGAACGTGATATCGAGACGCTCAGCGATGCCCTGGTGGACAGGGTGATCGCCTGGGGCAGTGCTTCCGGCATCGCGGCCCGCGCCCGGCAGCACCTGGCGGCCGGCGCCGACCACGTCTATTTCAGCGTGCTGTCCGACGGGGCCCAGCCGAGCGGCCTGGCAGCCGCCCGGCTGCTGTCCTCAGCGGTAGGGATCAGGCACTGACCTTGGCGCGGCGCCGACGTGTTTTCGGTGCCGGCACGACCTCTTCGGTCGCCCCATCCAGCATGTCGACGAGGAACTGCCCGGTGTAACTCTCCGGCGTCGCCGCGACATCCTCGGGAGTGCCTTGCGCCACCACCGTGCCACCGCCGGCACCGCCTTCGGGGCCCATGTCCACGATCCAGTCCGAGGTCTTGATGACGTCGAGGTTGTGCTCGATGACGATCACCGTGTTGCCCTTGTCGACAAGGCCGTTGATGACCTTGAGCAGCTTGCGGATGTCCTCGAAATGCAGGCCGGTGGTCGGCTCGTCCAGGATGTAGACGGTGCGGCCGGTGGAGCGCTTCTGCAATTCGGCGGCCAGCTTCACCCGCTGCGCCTCACCACCGGACAGCGTCGGGGCGGGCTGTCCCAGCCGGACGTAACCGAGCCCGACGTCGACCAGCGTCTTGAGGTAGCGGTGGATCGAGGTGATCGGCTCGAAGAACTCGGTGGCCTCCTCGATCGGCATGTCCAGCACCTCGGAGATGGTCTTGCCCTTGTAGTGCACTTCGAGGGTCTCCCGGTTGTACCGGGCGCCGTGGCACACCTCGCAAGGCACGTACACGTCCGGCAGGAAGTTCATCTCGATCTTCAGCGTGCCGTCACCGGAACAGGCCTCGCAGCGACCGCCCTTGACGTTGAACGAGAATCGGCCCGGCTGGTAGCCGCGCACCTTCGCCTCGGTGGTGGCGGCGAACAGGGTGCGGATCTTGTCGAACACCCCGGTGTAGGTGGCCGGGTTGGACCGCGGGGTCCGCCCGATCGGCGACTGGTCGACGCGCACCAGCTTGTCGAGTTGATCGATGCCGTTGATGCGGGTGTGCCGCCCCGGCACCTGCCGGGCGCCGTTGAGCTTGTTGGCCAGCACGGTCGCCAGGATGTCGTTGACCAGCGTCGACTTGCCCGAGCCGGACACACCGGTGACCGAGGTGAGCACCCCGAGCGGGAAGGTCACGTCGACCTCCCTGAGGTTGTGCTCCCGCGCTCCGACGACGGTGAGCTGGCGCTTGCGGTCCACCGGGCGGCGGATCGCGGGCACCTCGATGCTCTCCTTGCCGGAAAGGTAAGCGCCGGTGAGGGATTCCGGGTTCTTCAGCAGGTCCTTGTAGGTTCCGCTGTGCACGATGCGCCCGCCGTGTTCGCCGGCGTACGGGCCGATGTCGACCACCCAGTCGGCGTGCGCGATGGTGTCCAGATCGTGTTCCACCACGATGAGCGTGTTGCCCAGATTGCGCAGCCGCACCAGCGTCTCGATGAGCTTGCGGTTGTCGCGCTGATGCAGGCCGATCGACGGCTCGTCGAGCACGTAGAGCACCCCGACCAGGCCGGAGCCGATCTGGGTGGCCAGCCGGATCCGTTGCGCCTCACCGCCGGACAGCGTCGCCGCCGCCCGCGACAGCGACAGGTATTCCAGACCGACGTCGAGCAGGAAGCCCAGCCGGGACTGGATCTCCTTGAGCACCTGACCGGCGATGGCCTGCTCGCGGGTACCCAGGGTGAGGGCGTTGAGGAACTCGGCGCAGTCGGCGATGGACAGCTCGGCGACCTCGGCGATCGACTTGGCGCCGTGCGTGCCTGCGGCCAGCGTGACCGCGAGGATCTCGGGCTTGAGCCGGGTCCCGGAACATTCGGGGCACGGGATGTCCCGCATGAAGCCCTCGTAGCGTTCCTTCATCTGCTCGGAGTCGGTCTGCTCCATGCGGCGCTGCAGGAACGCCAGCACGCCCTCGAAGTCCGCGTAGTAGGACCGGGTGCGTCCGTAGCGGTTCTTGTAGCGCACGTGCACCTGATGGTCGGAGCCCTCCAGGATGGCCTTGCGCGCCTTGGCGGGCAGTTTCTTCCACGGGGTGTTGACATCGAAGCCGAGCTCGTCGCCCAGGCCCGACATCATCCGGGTGAAGTACTCGGCGGTGTGACCCATCGACCACGGGGCGACGGCACCCTCGGCGAGTGTCATCTCCGGGTCGGGCACCACCAGGTCGGGGTCGACCTCCTTCTTGATGCCCAGGCCGGTGCATTCGGGGCAGGCGCCGTAGGGCGAGTTGAAGGAGAACGACCGCGGTTCGAGATCGTCGACGGCCAGCGGGTGCCCGTTCGGGCAGGCCAGCTTCTCCGAGAAGCGCTGTTCGCGGTGCGGGTGGCCCTCCTCGCGGTCGACGAATTCGAGCACGAGGATGCCGTCGGCCAGCCCCAGCGCGGTCTCCACCGAGTCGGTGAGGCGCTGCTTGCTGCTCGCCTTGACGGTGAGGCGGTCGACGACCACCTCGATATCGTGTTTCTCCTGCTTCTTGAGCTTCGGCGGGTCGGTCAGCGGGTAGACCACGCCGTCGACGCGCACCCGGCTGTAACCCTGCGAATTGAGCTTGTCGAAGAGGTCGACGAACTCACCCTTACGGGTGCGCACCACCGGGGCCAGCACCTGGAACTTGGCGCCCTCCTCCATGGCCAGCACCTGGTCGACGATCTGCTGCGGGGTCTGCCGGGCGATGCGCTCCCCACAGACCGGGCAGTGCGGGGTACCGGCGCGGGCATAGAGCAGACGCAGGTAGTCGTAGACCTCGGTGATGGTGCCGACGGTGGAGCGCGGGTTGCGGTTGGTGGACTTCTGGTCGATCGACACCGCCGGGGACAGGCCCTCGATGAAGTCGACGTCGGGCTTGTCCATCTGCCCCAGGAACTGGCGCGCATACGCCGACAGCGATTCGACGTAGCGGCGCTGGCCCTCGGCGAAGATCGTGTCGAAGGCCAGCGAGGACTTCCCCGAGCCGGACAGGCCGGTGAACACGATCAAGGCGTCGCGCGGCAGATCAAGGTCAACTCCGCGCAGGTTGTGCTCGCGCGCACCCTTGACGATCAGACGGTCAGACACACTTCCCCTTTTCAGTCCTGCCCAAGGCACAAGAACTCACGGCCAATGCTAGGTGCACCCACCGACAAGCCGGAGTCGAGCCGGATAGCGTGGGACGAATGACAGCCCTCGTCGAGAACTACACCGGCCATGTCGAGCCCGGTACCGCGGCACGGCGCACCCTGCCCGCAGCGACCATCGTCAAAGCTTCGGTCGGCCCGATGGACAACAACGCTTACCTCATCTCGTGTTCCTCGACCGGAAAAACCCTGCTCATCGACGCCGCCAATGACGCCGACCAGCTCGTCGAGCTGATCGGGGAACACGCCCCCGACGTCGCGCTGATCGTGACCAGCCACCAGCACTACGACCACTGGCAGGCCCTGCAGGCTGTGACCGAGGCCACCGGCGCACCGACCGCGGCCCATGCGCTGGACGCCGAGCCGCTGCCCGTCGCACCGGACCGCATCCTCGCCGATGGCGACACCGTCACCGTCGGCGAACTCACGTTCGACGTCATTCACCTCCAAGGTCATACCGAGGGCTCGGTCGCTCTCGCCCTCAAGGGCGCCGACGGTGAGGTCACCCATCTGTTCACCGGGGATTGCCTGTTCCCCGGCGGGGTCGGCAAGACCTGGAAGGACGGTGACTTCGACCGGCTGCTCGGCGACGTGTCGAGCAAGGTGTTCGACGTATACCCGGATTCCACCGTGGTCTACCCCGGCCATGGCGATGACACCACCCTGGGCGCCGAACGACCGCACCTGGCCGAGTGGAAACAACGCGGATGGTGAGACCCGCGCCCGACAAACCCGGCCCCGGCCAGGAGTCTGTCTGGGACTACCCGCGCCCGCCGCGACTCGAGGAGTTCCGCGGCTCGATCACCATCGACCTCGGCGGCGAACGGATCGCGTCGACGGACCGTGGCTGGCGGGTGCTGGAAACCAGCCATCCGCCCACGTACTACCTGCCGCGGGCGGCCTTCCTTCCCGGCGCGCTGCGGGACGCCCCCGGCTCGTCGTGGTGTGAATGGAAGGGTCAGGCCGCCTACTTCGACCTGGTCGCCGGGGACACCGTGGCGCCACGGGCGGCGTGGACGTACCTGTCACCGACCGCCGGGTTCGCGCCGCTGACCGGGGCTCTCGCGGTGATGGCCGCCGCGGTTGATCGCTGCACGGTCAACGGCGAAGACGTCCTTCCCCAGCCGGGTGGTTTTTATGGCGGCTGGATCACCAGCTGGGTCACCGGGCCGTTCAAGGGCATTCCCGGATCGATGGGCTGGTGAGCGTCAGAGCTTCGCGATGACCTGCTCACCGAACTGGGCGATGACGTCGGTCGCGTGCGCCAGGCTGTCGCCGGGCACCTGGACCTGAATCCAGGTCACCCCCAGATCGGCGAGCTGCTGAACACCGCCCAGATACGCGGAGGCGTCGAAGGACTCGGTACCGGGCACCCCACCGACGGCGTTGCTGAAGGTGATGTCCACCGTCGCCGGGTCCCGGCCCGCCCCGTCGAGGCGCCGGCGCAGATCCTCGATTCCCGCGGTCAAGGTCTCCAGCGAATCCATCGGGTCGGTCCGCGCGGTCTGGGCCAGCACGCCGGCCGCCGGGAACGGACACCAGCCGTCACCGTATTCGGCGACGCGGCGACGTGCCGCGGCGGTGTTGCCGCCGATCCAGATCGGCGGCGGCGAGGTGGGCCGGGGGTGCGCGGTGATGCCTGCGGCGGTGAAATGCCTGCCCTCGAAGCTGATGTCATCTGCGCTCCAGACCGCCCTGATGACCTGCAGCGCCTCTTCGACCAATGCGCTGCGTTCGTCGAAATCAACACCGAGCGAAGCAAATTCGCGCTTGAGATAGCCCACTCCGACGGCGAGGGTGAATCGGCCGCCCGAGAGCAGATCCAGCGTCGCACCGGCCTTGGCGACGACGAACGGGTTCCGGTAGGGCAGTACCACCACGTTCGGGATGAGCCGCAGCGTGGTGGTGTGCGCCGCAGCGAATCCCATGGCCACGAAGGGATCCAGGGCGTCGTGTCCGCCGGCGTCCAGCCATCGCTGGGTCGGCGCGGGATGATCGGTGAAACCGAACCCACCGAACCCCGCGGCTTCGGCGGCGGCGGCCACCGCCGCCACACCGGCGCCGTTGACCAGTTCCGGGTTGTAGGGATGGCTGTGCATCGGATGGGTGAACGCGAACTTCATCGAACTCCTTTCGGCGGAGCGTAAATCGGCCGCTGCAGGCCGAGAGCGTGCTGCGCGATCATGTTGCGGAAGACTTCCAGGGTTCCGCCGTAGATACCGGTCGGGCCGGCCAGCCTGAAGATGTGCTCGGCTCCCCCGTTGTCGGCGGCCCTCAGGGTGTCGACCGGCAACGCACCCGCGGGGCCGAGCAGGTCCATCAGATCGGGCGCGATGTCACGCATGGTCTGTGCGATGGCGACCCGGCCGTACATGTCGGATGCACTCATGGCCGCCTCCAGGCGCGCCACCGCACGGCCCAACCGGTGATCGGGCGCGACGATGCGGGCAACACCGTCGACGGCATCGGCGGTCAATAGGATGTGCTCGGTCATGGTGGCGATCTTCTGCAGGCCGCCGGCCTCGCGCTCGATGGTGCCGTGTTCGGCGTTGAGCGCCTCGCGCAGCACCGACCAGCCTCCGTTCACTTCCCCGATGCGGTACTCGTCGTCGACCCGCACGTCGGTGTAGAAGGTGATGTTGGTGCGGTCACCGTCGACCGTGCGGATGGGCTGGATCTCGACGCCGGGCGCATCCATGGGCACCAGGAACATGGTGAGGCTCTGATGTTTCGGCGCGGCCGGGTCGGTGTTGGTGATCAGGAAGACGTACTGGGCGTTCTGGGCATTCGAGGTGAACATCTTGGAGCCATTGACAATCCACGCTGATCCATCCGCTTCTCGCGTCGCACGTGTCTTGCAGGTTGCCACGTCCGAGCCGCCATCGGGCTCGGTGTAGCCCAGACAGAGCCGCAGCTCGCCGGAGAGCACTCCGGGCAGTATCCGGGCCACCAGTTCTGGCGCACCGAAGGCCTGCACCGACTTCGCGACCATCGCCGTTGTGCCCCAATGGAACCACGGGGTGCGGGCGCGGCCGATCTCCAGTTCCCAGATGCGCCGGCGCACGGCGCTGAAGCCACCGTCGACCTCGGACCGGTAATCGGCGGCCAGATAGCCTGCCGCCCCGAGCGCCAGATGCACTGTCTCGTCGAAGTTCTCGCCGGTCTCCCGGTCTCGGCGCCGCACCTCCTCGGTGACGACCCCGGCAAGGAAGCCGCGCAACTCCTGCCGGAATGCGTCATCCTCGGCTGACAGCTCGACCCGGGAGAAGTCCACCCGACCACCGTGACACTTGAGCGCCTATTTGTAAAGATCAACCCGCACGCGCCAAAAACCGAGGCCCGGCGCCACCGGTGAGGGTGACGCCGGGCCTCGGCGGGTGAGTCTGACGAAGGTCAGGACGTGTGCACGATGAGCACGTCGATCTTCGATCGGCGGGCCACATTGGCGGGCACCGACCCGAGCAGGCGGCCCGCGATGGTGCTCAGACCGACGTTGCCGACCACCAGCAGGTCGGCCTTCTCGGCCTCGGCGAGCTCGACGAGCGCGTCGACGGGGGCGCCGACGACAGCCTTTTCCACCACTTCGGTGGCACCGGCGGCCTTCGCCCGATCGGTCGCCTCGCGCAGGATCGCGTAGATCGGTGCGTTGCCGGTCGCCTTGTAGCCCTCATCCTTGAGGACATCGGCTGCGTGATGATCCTCGCTCTGCGGGAAGTAGGCGGTCGCGATGACTACGCGCGCACCCGACCCTCCGGCAATCTCCCCGGCCCGGTCCACCGCACGCAGCGACGAATCAGATCCGTCCGTGCCGACCACCACGGTCCGATAGGCGCTCATTCATGCCCTCCCAGTGTCGATTGCTAAGCCACCCGAGACATTAACGCGTTGCTGGACGGCCATGGGGTCGATTCACCACACGCGGCGCGTCCGGCGCTGTCTCGTCGGCGCTGTTCGACTGTTGATGCTAGACCGAAAGTGCGCACCCGCGGGCGATCAGTGAGCAACGTGACGGTCCCGTCGCCGGTGTTTGCGGGCCGCATGCGGGCCTGGGAGTGAGCCGGGTCAACCCGATACGGATGACGCGACGGATGTCACTTATGTTGTGAGGTATCGGTACTTACGCGATCACCGGATCGGCTTCCGGCATGGGATCACAGGCGGCTCGTCAGCTCACCGCACGGGGTCATCGGGTCATCGGCGTCGATCTCAGGGATGCCGACATCATCGCAGACCTCTCCGAACCCGCAGGGCGACGTGCCGCGGCAGACGAGGTGCTCGCGGCGGCAGGTGGCGTGCTCGACGGGGCCGTGCTCGCGGCAGGCCTGGGTCCCGGGTCCGGCGCCGATCGCAATCGGCTGATCGCGCAGGTGAACTTCCTCGGCGTCGTCGAGCCCCTCATGGCGTGGCGTCCGGCGCTGGCCGCGGCGAACCGGGCGAAAGTGGTCGTGATCGCCAGCAACTCCACCACCACGGTGCCGATGGTGCCTCGCCGCACCATCAACGCCCTGCTCGCGCACGACCCGGACAAGGCGGTCCGCAGCCTTCGCCTACTCGGCGGACGCGGTTCGGCGCTGATGTACGCGGCTTCCAAGATCGCGGTCAGCCGGTGGGTGCGCCGAAATGCGGTGACGCCGCCATGGGCGGGCGCCGGGATCCGGCTGAATGCGCTCGCACCGGGCGCCATCATGACGCCACTGCTGGAAGCTCAGCTCGCCGAACCCATGGAGGGCAAGGCCGTGCGCAGGTTCCCGATTCCCGTCGGCGGGTTCGGTGCAGCCGACCAGCTGGCGGACTGGATCACGTTCATGTTGTCGGACTCCGCCGACTTTCTCTGCGGCAGCGTCATTTTCGTCGACGGCGGGACGGATGCGTTCTTCCGCACCGACGATTGGCCGCGGGGGGTACCGGCACGCGTGCTCCCGCGCTACCTGTGGCGCTTCGCCCGGGGCACGCCGGAGGCCTGACCGCAGCGGACGGTGGCCGGGCCGCAGTACCGGCACCGAAAGATGTTGCCTCCGCTGTTGTTCAGGCCGGCTTCGGTTTCACCTTGTCGGCCGGCACCGGACGCACCAGCAGTTGGAACTCGATATCGGTGTCCGCTGCCCGCCGCACGTCCTCGGCGCAGTGCCGTGCCAGCCGGCGAACCTGCGCGGGTGTCGTGGTCGGCGGCACATCTGTCGTGATACGTACTGTCGGCCGCCCATTCGCCGTCCGGGTCGCTGCCTTGGCCGACTGCACCGCAGGGTGCCGGGCGAGATCCTCGGCCGCGGCATCGGCGACGCGCGCCAGATCCACCGCGCCGACGTGCTCGGTCTCCATCGCTCGCACCGACCGTGGCCGGAAGTGCATGAGCGACAACCATGCACCGATGAGTACGGCGACCGCGCCGCCGGTGCCCAGCGCGAGGGACCACCACGGCCATTCGGCGGCCCGCCCCACTGCCGCCACGTCGATCCGGGCCGCGACCTCGCGTGCGAATGTCACATCGAGGCCGTAGCCGATCACCACCGCCGATCCGGCCAGCAGAATCAGAGCGAACGCTGCGGTGATGACCCGGTCTGTCGCCCGCATCCAAGGTGTCATCGAGCTTCTCCTGCGCTGTCGAGGTCAACGGTCTCGCCGTCGGGGAACGCCCAGTCGCGGGCCTTGCTCCGCGGTACCCAGATGTGGTCACCGACGGAGACGTGCGTACGGCGCCGAGGTGTCACCGAGGCGACGAGCAGCACCAACCCCACCACCGCGGCGGCCACCGCGAGCGGCCAGACCCACCATTGCCACTGCAGATCGGCGGCCCACCGGAGCGCCGGAGCGATCCACGGATCGGCGGAGGTGAGCGCTTCCCGGATCGCCACCGCACCCGCGGCGATGAGTCCGACAGCAATGAGCACCCCGCTGTAGGTGGCGGTGGCGGCGCGGCGGGGCGCGAACCGGCGGTGCCGGACCTCGATCGGGCCGGCGCCCGGATCGTCGTCGTACGCGTCGGCGACCTGGGCCGGCGTGCGATCGGATTCGACGCGGGTGATGGTGACCTCGACACGGTCGGGGTGCTCGGCCAGGGTGGCCGCGAGCTCGCCGGCCACCGCCGCGCGCACCGCGTCCAGCACCGCGGCCCCTTCGACCGGCCAGGCGGCGGCTATCTGGACGTCGACGGTCCCGGCTCCCCGGTCGCCGCCGAGGGTGACGGCGGGCAGTGTGCGCCCGGGAACCATGGTGCGCCGGGCCAGCACCCCGGGCACCGAGAGTGCGGCGCGCTCGATGAGCTGCCGTCGGACGCGGTCGTCGATGACGGTGCGCCCGCGTGCGGCCGGCAGCGGCGCCACCACATCGCTGGTCACGTCAGCGCCCGGACCGACGGCCGAGGGCGGTCAGGTCGACCGTTCCATCGAGGTGCGCACCTACCGCCGCACCTGCGGCACCCAGGACGAGTGCCAGCAGGAATCCGATCAGTCCGCCGGTGACGGCGGCGATGGCCAGCAGTAACCCGGCGAAAACTCCTGGTAGCAGAAACTTTCCGGTCATTGCTTCTCCTATGTGTTGATCGTGGGTGAGGTTGATGGGGGTGCCGCGACATCTCCGACGACGACATCGACGGGCACTCCGGCGGCGGTGCTGGCGGCGTCCCGTACCCGCTCCGCGGTTTCCAGCAGGGCGGATCTGAGTTCGAGGATCACGTGCACCTTGCCGCTGGTGCCGTCCAGTCGGACTCCTCCGACGATGCGTCCCGGCAGGTACGTGGCGGGCACGCCCGGTCCGGAATGCAGACCGATCACGCCGTCGACGGCAGATACCGCCGCGATGACGCGATCGATCCGCTCACCCGGTGTCACTGGACCCGGGGCTGCGCATCGGCCGTGATCGCCGCGCCATCCTCGTCTTCGGCGAAATGCACGTCGTGGACGGTGATGTTCACCTCGGTCACTTCGAGGCCGGTCATGTTCTCGACCGCGGAGATGACGTTGTTGCGGATGCCTTCGGCCAGATCGTGGATGGCCACGCCGTACTCGGCGACGATGCCGATGTCGACGGCGGCCTGCCGCTCGCCCACCTCGACGCTGACACCCTGGGTAAGACTGGTGCTTCCCGGCAAAGTCTCGCGAAGTTTCCCGACGACGCGCGCAGCCTGCCCACCGAGATCGTGCACACCGTCCACCTCACGGGTGGCGATGCCGGCGATCTTGGACACCACCACGTCGGCAATCGTCGTCACGCCGTGGTCGGATACGAGCTTCTCCAGTTCCTTGCCTGCGGTATCTGACTGCACGGCGGAGCTGACCTCACGGGACTGGGTTGCGGCGGTCATCAGCGTCTCCTTCAATCGTTTTCCAGCTCGGATGCGTTCATCCGGCTCATAGGGTTAGACGCCGCCGGAGCGCGATGCGCACGCCCACGAGACGTAAAACACATCTGGTTTGGAATCTTCGTTTTGTGGACAACATGCCGGAGTGCTGGACTCGCTGCCCGATGAGACGCTTGCCCGACGCGCTCAACGTGGTGATTCCGCTGCGTTCGATGTGCTGGTAGTTCGGCACGCGCCGGCATTGCTGAAATTTGTCAGGCAAACCTATCCTGAGTCGAGTGACTGCGATGACATCGTCCAGGAGACCTTCATAGCGGCATGGAAGGCATTACCGACGTTCGCGTTCCGGTCGAAGTTTCGTACCTGGCTGTACTCGCTGGCGTCACGCAAGACGATCGACGCCCTGCGGCGGAGGCGACCCCAGAACGATCTGGACTCGGCGCCGGAGAGCGTCGATTCCCGGCCGGGTCCCGGCCAACAGGCCGAGCACGCCGCCTTCCTGTCGGCGCTGCACCGCGAGCTCGCCGGATTGCCGTATCCGGCCCGCGCCGCGTGGTGGTTACGTGAGGTGTACGACCTGCCGCTGGCCGAGATCGCCACGGTGCTGCACACGACGGAGGGGTCGGTGCGAGGTCTGTTGCAGCGCACCCGAAAACGCTTGGCCACAACCCTCGAGGAGTTTCGTCCATGAGAACCGCCCGGCTGTACACCAGCAGCCACGTGCGTAAGACTGGAGGACACATGAGCACGGCAGCCGAGGACGACTACGAAGCCACCGCCGAGTCGGCGGCGTGGATTGCCGATGCCACCCGGCGTTTCGCCGGACTTGCCGAGGCGGATGCCGACGACGACCCGCGTTGGGCCGAAACAGGTTCCGCACTGAGCCGGCTGCGCGCCGGTATCGCGCAACGCATTTCGGCGCTGCCACGGCAGGGCAAGTTGATCCACACTTCGCGACCGGGCATCAGCGTCAGCCACATCGCACTGGCCAAGCTGCTGACGTCGGCACTGGCCGAGCCGGCGGCGTCGGTGGCGGCCGCTGTCGCCGACGTGCAGCTGACGGTCACCGACCGCACACTGTCGGCGGTCCACATCCACCTCATCGGTATCGGCGCCGACGAGCGCGACCGGACCTATCTGCAGGACGGGGACGCGCTGCGCGCGGACGCCGCGCTCGTGCTGCGCGAGGCCATCGGCGACAGTTCCGCCGAGATCACGGCCATCTGGGACGACCTCGTGGTGGTCGGCCCGTAGGCCTGATTGCTGGAGCGAGTGACGGGATTCGAACCCGTGTAAACGGCTTTGCAGGCCGGTGCCTAGCCACTCAGCCACACCCGCAGCACCTGACAATCTGCCACCGGCGTACCTGCGGGTACAGCCTTGCAATCGCGCTGATTGCTATTCGTCGAACTGCTCAGTTCGCGCCCGCCGCGATCGCCTGGTTCACCTCATCGACCCGGACCGCCATCTCGGCGTGCGCCTTCTCCAACGCGTCGGCCTGATCCTCGTCGGCCTTCATCAGTGCATCGATGTCGAAGGTGGCCATGTCGAGCACCCCCATGTCCGCGAATGCCTTCTGCACCTTGTCGCCCCAGAGACCGATGTCCTTCACGATCGGCACGATTCGGCTGAACAGGTGCGAGCGGAACTGGATCATCAGCGGCGAATGCTCGACCCATTCGGAACATTCCTTGACATCGAGTCCCAGCGTTTCGAACACCTCCTCGCCGCGGAACCTGTCGCGCATCAGATAGCACGCCTGCACCACGAACTCCTCGCGCTCCTCACGTTCGGCGGTGGTGAGCGCGGCGTAGTAGTCCTTCAGCGAGATTCGGCCGAAGGCCACGTGCCGGGCTTCGTCCTGCATGACATAGGCCAGTAGCTGTTTGGCCAGCGACGACGGCGGCGTCAGATCACGCAGCACCCCGAAAGCGGCCAGCGCGAGCCCTTCGATGAGGACCTGCATGCCCAGATACGGCATGTCCCAACGGGAGTCGCGCAGAGTGTCCCCAAGCAGTGCGGTCAGGTTGGTATTGACCGGGTAGACCATTCCGACCTTGTCCTGCAGGAACTTTGCGAACGTTTCGACATGGCGGGCCTCGTCCATGGTCTGGGTGGCCGCGTAGAACTTGGCGTCCATGTCCGGCACCACCTCGACGATCTTGGCCGCGCACACCATGGCCCCCTGCTCGCCGTGCAGGAATTGCGAGAATTGCCAGGACTGGGAGTGCCTGCGGAACTCGGCGCGGCGGGCGTCATCGGCGGCGTCCCACATCGGGCTGCCGAACAGCGGGTGGAACTCGTCGGGCAGCCCGATCGGGTTCAGCGGATCGACGTCCTGGCTCCAGTCGATCCGCGACTGGGCATCCCACTGCTTCTCCTTGCCCTTCTGATACAGGGAAAGCAGCCGGGCACGTCCGTCGTCGTACTCCCACGTGAAGCGCGCATCGCCGACGCTGGGCACCTGCCACGAGAACGGCTCAGGGATGTGGGTGTATTTATCTCGGGTCGACATCTGCCACGCCCTCCTCACGCCACGCGATCGTGATGTGTATCACAGTGCGCTCGGGAGGTCCGGTCGTCAAGCCTGACGCGACCGTCGGCCCGGTGGGGTGGTCTCGGCAGCTGCCGAGACCCCCACCAGTGCTGATATCGACGTAGGGCGTCAGCCCGACGCGCCGGCGCGTTCACGCGACGCCGCCGGCGCCTGCGCGCCGCTGCGTGCCTCCCGCTGCTTGGGCGCACCGCTGCTCACACCGGTCTTCGGCGCCGTACGGCCCACCTTCAGGCCGGCGCCCTTCCCCTCGCCATCCGCGGACTTCGATGCAGAATCATCGCTCAGCTTCGGCGCCGACCCCTCGAAGGCCCCGGCTGAGTCCACGGACGTGTCCGTCCCTGCATCGGTGGTGATCGGTTCGGTGACGGCGGGGGTCTCGGCCACCGGTTCCTGAACCACCGGTTCTTCCGTGACGGGCTCCTCGACGACGGGTTCTTCCGTCACCGGCACCTCGACGACGGGCTCCACGGCGACGGGCTCCTCGACGACGGGCTCCTCGACGACGGGCTCTTCCGTCACCGGCACCTCGGTGACAGGCTCCTCCGTGACGGGCTCCTCGGTGACGACCTCCTCGGCCAGCGGCACCTCGGTTTCGGCGACGGGCACCTCCTCGGTCACCACCTGTTCGACAGCGACTACGTCCTCGGCGACCGCGACCTCTTCCACCGCCGCCTCGGCAGCAGGAGTTTCGGAGTCCGCCTGGGCCTGTTCAAGATCATCGGCGGTCACCACATTGCCGTCGGTGGTTGCCGATGCGGACCGCAGCGAAGCACCCACCAGACCGGCGGGCGCGGCCGATCCACCCACGAGCCCGGACAGCCCGTTCAAGATCGATGTGATCAGGTTCGATACCGCCGATACGACCCCAGCAACCAGATTCGGCACAAAACTCAGCACCTGTGTGATGACCTGTTGCAGGAACTGAACCAGCCCCGCCAGCGGGTTGGACGGGTTCGTCGGTGAGCAACCGTCGAGGCAGTCGATCAGCTTCTTGAATTCCTCGAATGCCTGTGCACTGCCTTTGAAATTCCCTTCCGCATCGAAAATGCCGAAGAATCGATCGTCACCGATTGCATTCAAATCGTCTTTGATGGAGTAAAGGAAAATGGGTCCGGCACCGGAGAACGATTGCCATGCGTTGATCAGATCGGTCAGGAACGCGCGCTGCGTCTCGGCCGGCACGACACTCGTGGGCAGCCCGTACTCGGTGATCCAGATCTTGAGTTGTTCCTCACCCGGGGCGAGGTGCTGATCCATCAGCTCGCGGATCTTCGTGACCTGGAACAGCGGCATCAATTCGCGCCAGTCGAGGTCGTCCTGCTCAGAGAAGGGCGTCGCGAAGTTGTACGGATGGAATGACAGCGCATCGAAGAACCCGTCGGCGCCTGCGTCATACATCGCCTGCACGAAATCGACCGGGTTCATTGTGATGTCGCCCCAGGTGAGGCCGGCGCCCACCACACCGCCGATGACCGTGATGTTCGGGTCGACCAGTTTCAGTGCGGTGTAGGTCGCCTTCAGCAGATTGGTGTAGGCCACCGGATCAACGGGATTGAAGAAGAACGATGCGTTCGGCTCGTTCCACACCTCATAAGAGGTGATTGCGCTGCCGTACCGCTGTGCGACGGCCGTGGCGAAATCGGCGTAGTCCTGCACATTGTCGGGATGACCGACTCCCGTGTCGCCCGACGTGGCCCAGTCCGGCGACCACTGGAGAACTCCGAGAATGCCCAATCCCCGGCTCTCGACTTCCTGGACGATCTGGTCGAGTTTCGCCCAGTCCAGATCCTGTTGCCAATCGACCGGACCGCCCAGCGGGTCCTGGGTCTGGATGAACATCCACGGGACCAGGAGTCGGACATTGCCCACGCCGAGCGACTCGATCAGGTCGAGTCGGTGCTTGACCTCGTCGAGACTGTCGGTGAAATAGATGTTCGAGTCGGCGATGCCGATCGTGGTGGGAGATTCGTCGATCGCTGCCACGTTCATCACGTCGTACGAGACGACGTGTTTCACCTCAGGCATCACGAAATGGCTACCGGTGGCCGCGACCAGCGCTGCGGCGGTCACACCGATTACCGCCCTGTTCGCGATACCCCGCACCGACAGTGGGACGCATCTCCACATATTGATCACCCAATTCTCGCGCTGTGACACCGGACAATGTCAGGGCTGACACTGCTAGGAAATTAGCGCTTGCGGTGGATATTTGCGTAACTTACCTGCCGGTAAGATAACCATTCTCAGAATGGTCGCGCAAATCGAATTCGAGGCAAACAATTTACCAACCCGTAATATCGGAAAATGCTCCCGAAATTGCAGTTGTAGCAAACACGTGAAAGCGGGGCGAGCGCGCGCCGGCGACTTCCCCGCCAGCCCCTGCCACCGCAACAGTCCAGCTAGCGCTCATTGCCCTCGTGCGCAACACCGGTTGACCCGAATCCCAGCAGCCCATGCCGGCTCATTGCTTTGACCGTCTAGCAAATTCTGTGCGGGTCCGCCGATCAACGGACAGCCGTCTCGCTATCCGCGGCAGACAACAGGTGTCAACTGAGAGGTTCGACTACCTCCACGAGGCGTCGTCCTGAAATGTGGGAAAGTTCGCTGGGCCGCTACTGGTGCGGCATCCCCGCGGCGATCCCGCCCTGCGGCCACCCCGACGGCGAGTCCTCCCACGGCTCCTGGCGGCCATAGGGCGTCAGGTCCAGGAACGGGTAACCGACCGCCGTGTGGTCGAGACCCCGTGCATAGGTGGAATAGGTGTGAAAGACCTCGTCTCCGCGGCGCAGGAACACGCTCACGCCGGGCCAGTCACCGCGTAGGTCGAACTCGGTCCAGCCGTCCCGGCGCAATTCGTCGTGCGATTTGTAGTTGTACTGCACCTCAGCACGTTCCGGATCCAGCGTGACGTGGAAGTCATAGCTGAAATCACCATCACAGGTCGAGTACCACGGAAATGTCCAACCGTGCGCATCCCGGTAACGCACGATGCTGGTGTACGGGGCGCGCGAAATACACACGAAGGTGACGTCTTTCGCGTTCAGCAGAGTCCGGTCGGATGCGGTGAAGGTCAGATCGGCGGCAGCGGTGCAGCTGGGGCACCCCTGGTCGATCTCATCGAGCCACATGAAGTGATGGACGTAGAGCTGCCGACGGCCCTCGAAGAGATCGATGAGCCGGGCCGGGCCGCCCGCGCCCTCGAAGACGTAGTCCTTGTCCACCCTGACCATGGGAAGTCGCCGGCGCTCTGCGTTGGCGGCGTCACGCAGATGGGTGGCCGCCCGTTCGGCCGCCAGTAACTCCAGGCGCGCCTGCAACCAGTGCTCTCGGGATACGACGTCGGGATATCCGGCGCTCGGCGACATTGATGCTCCTCAGGGAAGTCGTAGGGACCCTGATGTGCAGACCGCGGGTGTCCCCCAGACTCATCGCTGGCTTCGACCGCCCGCACGCCACGAGGCGATGACGCCGATCACCGCGAGTGCCGCGAAACCGGAGAAAAGCCAGCGTGCGGCCGCGGCATCGCTGGCTGCCTGGTTGACGATGACGCCGGCCACGCCGGCTCCGAACGCCCCACAGATCAACTGAACCGTGTTGATCGCGGCGGCCGCCACCGGTCCCTCAGCCGGATCGTCGACACCGCTCATCGCCCACACCGACAGGTGCGGCCACGCCATCCCGATCCCGATCCCGGTCACCGCCAGCGTGAGCGCCCAGAGCAGTGCCAGCCAGCCCGGCATGCCGTCCCGCACCAGCAGCGCGCCGCCACCCAGCCCGACCGCCATCACCAACGGCGCCGCGAACACGATGCGCACCACCGCGCTGCGCCGGTCCACGGACGCACTGACGATCTCGCTTACCGTCCAGCCGACGGCGAGGGCGACACCGAGAAATCCTGCGGTCAGCGGTGCCAGGTGAGCCAGCCGCTGCCCGAACAGCGGCACGTACATATCGACCATGGTCGCCGCCATCAGCAGGCCGAGCGTCAGATACACCCATTTGAGTGGTCCCGGCCGAAACGCCGTGGGCGGCAGCACGCTCGCCCCGGCGGCGTGGCGACGGTCGACCACCAGGAAGACCACCACCAGGGCCACTGCCGCCGCCAGCAGTGCCCCGGTGAGCACCAGGTCGGACGGGATCGCGGCCACACTGACCAGCAGCGCAGCCGCGCCGAGGAGCGCCAGCGACCACACCGGGATGCGAATGACGCTCGTGCCGACAGTCCCCGAACGTCCGGGCAGCGCCAGCGGCACCAGCACGGTCATCGCCACGGTCAGGATGACCAGCGCCCCGAACGCCCAACGCCACGAGGCGAACTGGGCGAACAGCCCACCGGCGGCGGGTCCCAGCAGGGTGCCCACTCCCCACATCGCCGACACCAGGGCCGACGCCCTGGTCCACACGGCGCGGGGAAGGGCGGTATTGATGACGGCGTAGCCCAGACCGGCGAGCAATCCCCCGGCGGCGCCCTGCACCATGCGGCCCACCAGCAGCAGTTCCATGGTCGGCGCGACCGCGCACAGCACACTGCCCGCGGCGAACACCGTCAGCGCGCCCAGGTACGCCGATCGCGGGCCCACCCGCGCCAGGGTGGCGCTGACGGTGGTCGCAGCGGCCACCGAGGCGACCAGGTAGACCGTCGTCACCCACGCGTAGTAGCGCTGCCCGCCGATCTCGGCGACCGCACTGGGCATCAGGCTGATCGTGAGGAACTCATTGGTGGCGTAGAGCGCGACGCCACCGGCCAGAACCGTCGCGGCGCCAAGGTGTTTGGCTCCCAGGAGCTCACGCCAGCTGCCGCCGGTCAACGCTTGAGTGTCGGTCACACCCTCAACCTAGAAGCTCAACCGCTGTTGAGTTCAAGGACCTATTTCAGGCCGGCGGCATCCATACCGCGCAGTTCCTTCTTCAGATCCTGGATCTCGTCGCGAATACGCGCGGCGAGCTCGAACTGCAGGTCGCGGGCGGCCGTCATCATCTGCTCGGTGAGATCCTTGATCAGGTCCGCCAGTTCAGCGCGTGGCATGTTCGCGGTATCACGTCCCTCGACGATTCCGGCGCTGACCGCGCGGCCCGGCTCACCCTGGGCCCGGCGGCCACGAGACGAGTTGCGTCCCGACCCGCCGACGTCCACGGTGGCGTCGGTGTCATCGGCTTCGCGGTACACCTGATCGAGGATGTCGGCGATCTTCTTGCGCAGCGGCTGTGGATCGACGCCATGCGCTTTGTTGTAGGCGATCTGCTTGGCGCGGCGACGATCGGTCTCGTCGATCGCCTCACGCATCGAGTCGGTGATCTTGTCGGCGTACATGTGAACCTCGCCGGACACATTTCGGGCCGCGCGACCGATGGTCTGGATCAGGCTGCGCGGGGAGCGCAGGAAGCCTTCCTTGTCGGCGTCCAGGATGGCGACCAGCGACACCTCCGGCAGGTCGAGCCCCTCGCGCAGCAGGTTGATGCCGACCAGCACGTCGTACTCGCCCAGGCGCAGCTGCCGGAGCAACTCCACGCGGCGCAGCGTGTCCACCTCCGAGTGCAGGTAGCGCACCCGGATACCCATCTCCAGCAGGTAGTCGGTGAGGTCCTCGGCCATCTTCTTGGTCAGCGTGGTGACCAGCACCCGCTCGTCACGTTCGGTACGCAGCCTGATCTCGCCGATCAGATCGTCGATCTGGCCCTTGGTGGGCTTCACGTGCACCTGGGGATCGACCAGCCCGGTCGGGCGGATCACCTGCTCGACGAACTCGCCGCCGGCCTGGGCCATCTCGTAATTGCCGGGCGTCGCCGACAGGTAGACCGTCTGACCGATCCTGGACGCGAACTCCTCCCAGGTCAGCGGGCGGTTGTCGACGGCCGACGGCAGCCGGAAGCCGAAGTCCACCAGGTTGCGCTTGCGGGACATGTCGCCCTCATACATGCCGCCGATCTGCGGCACCGTGACGTGTGACTCGTCGATGACGAGCAGGAAGTCCTCCGGGAAGTAGTCGATCAGCGTGGCGGGCGCCGTTCCGGCGCCGCGACCGTCGATGTGGCGGGAGTAGTTCTCGATGCCCGAACAGAACCCGACCTGCTTCATCATCTCCAGGTCGTAGTTGGTGCGCATCCGCAGCCGCTGGGCCTCCAGCAGCTTGCCCTGGCCTTCCAGCTCGGCCAGTCGGCCCTCGAGCTCGGCTTCGATGCTGGAGATTGCCGTCGCCATCCGGTCCGGCCCGGCCACGTAGTGGGTGGCCGGGAAGATCCGCACCGAATCCACCTGGCGCACCACATCGCCGGTGAGCGGGTGCAGGTAGTACAGCGCTTCGACCTCGTCGCCGAAGAACTCGATGCGTATGGCCAGTTCCTCGTAGGCAGGGATGATCTCCACGGTGTCGCCGCGCACCCGGAAGGAGCCGCGGGTGAACGAGATGTCGTTGCGGTCGTACTGGACGTCCACCAGCAGGCGCAGCAGCCCGTCGCGCGGCACGTCGTCGCCCACCTTCAGCTCGACTGACCGGTCCAGGTACGACTGCGGGGTGCCCAGGCCGTAGATGCACGACACCGAGGCGACCACCACGACGTCGCGGCGGGACAGCAGACTCGAGGTCGCCGAGTGCCGCAGCCGCTCGACATCGTCGTTGATCGAGCTGTCCTTCTCGATATAGGTGTCGGTCTGCGCGATGTACGCTTCCGGCTGGTAGTAGTCGTAGTAGGACACGAAGTATTCGACGGCGTTGTGCGGCAACATCTCCCGCAGTTCGTTGGCCAGCTGCGCGGCAAGTGTCTTGTTGGGGGCCATCACCAGGGTTGGGCGCTGCAGCTTCTCGATGAGCCAGGCCGTGGTGGCCGACTTACCGGTACCGGTGGCGCCCAGCAGCACGACGTCCCGCTCCCCGGCACGTACCCGGCGTTCCAGGTCGGCGATGGCGGCGGGCTGGTCCCCGGCCGGCTGGTACTCGCTGACCACCTCGAAGTGCCCACCGGCACGCACCACGCCGTCGACGGCATCGGCGGCAGGTCGATACTCCGACTGCGCCAGCACGGGGTGTTCGGTCGCGAAAGCCATGGTCTCCAGATTAAGCGCGTGGTCCGACAAGTTCATTCCCCGCCGGCGCCGCGGGCACGTTACGGTGACGCCGTGCCCGAACCCGCGCGCATCGCATTACGCCTGCTGGGGCTGATCCTGCTGGTCGCGGGGCTGGCGTGCGCGGTCCTGCTGGTGTGGCCGGGTCCCGCCGAGATCGCCGCACGGATGGGCGCCACGTGTGGCGACGGCGGACTGAGGCCTTCGCATCAATGCAGTTGGTTCGAGGCCGCCGACCTGATGTGGACCGGCTGCTGGGTGAGCATCGTAATCGGCGCCGTGCTGCGATTGATGACGCGGCCGGCCGGCAAGGGGCCGCGGGTGCTCGACCTGCGCAGGCAGCGGTGACATGCACCCACCGAAACGCGAGACATTCGATCTCGGAGCCCGCACCAACACCGACCCCAAGGGCGTCGTGCGCGATGTCGAGGAATTCACCGTGTATCCCTGGGGCCTCTATATGGCCCGGCCGGCACCCGGGCGGGCGCAGTTCCACTATCTGGAGACCTGGCTGCTGCCCACGCTGAACCTGCGGGCCACGGTCTTCCACTTCAACCCGGGCTACGAGCGTGATCAGGACTTCTACCTCGACATCGGGCGCTACACCGCGGGTGCCGAACGCTGGCACTCCGAGGACCACTACCTGGATCTGGTGCTGCGCACCGGCCGCGACGTGGAACTCACCGATGTCGACGAACTGTTCGCCGCGGTCTCGGAGGGTCTGCTGGATGCCGCCAGCGCCGAACGGGCCGTCGCGACGGCCGTTGCCACAGTGGACGGCCTGGCCCGGCACGACTATGACCTTGATCGCTGGCTGACCGTGCATGATGTGGCGCTGACCTGGCGGGCGTAAAGTCACGATCATGAGTGTCGCCAGGCGCGCAGGGGTGACGGCTGCCGTGGCAGCCGCATTGCTGTTCGCGGCCCAGACGGTCGCCGCACCCGCTTACGCCGAACCCGATGTCGAACCCGCTCAGCCCGAAGTGTCCGAGCAGGCACCCGGCTTGCTGCACAACGTCACCTACCGGGCGCGCGCGGACGGCACCTCACGCGGCGCCATCGTCGCCTACAAGGCCGATGATCACAACGTCAACAGCGAACAGCCGACGATGTTGCCCGGTCAGACATTCGAGGTGAACACGGTGATGTCCGATCCGAATCTGGCCGGGATGGAGCTCTCCATCCAGTGGCCGTACGGTTCGAACCTGCACTGCGAGATCCTGGTCGACGATCAGATCGTCGCGCAGGCCGACCAGTTCATCGCGCCACGGCTGTTCCGCGCCAAGGATGACCCGCTGTATGGAGTGCTGCAATGCGGTGCGCCACTGGACAATCCGGCGAGCGGCCTGCCGGTGCCGGAGACCGGCACGCCCGACTACCCGCCGCAGCCCGCCTCTGAGGCCGTGCCCGCGACGTGACGGGTCGGCGTCAGGGACGCCAACCGGTGGTTTCGGCCCATTCCCAGGCGCGGTGATACGCATCGAGGAACCACGGTTCCTTGGCGTCGGCATAATCGGGCGTGCCCAGGGCGGCCCGCTTGACCGCCAGATAGTCTTGCCGCACACCGGGATTGGCTTTCAGCCAGTCCACGCACAACAACGCGAATTGCTGATTCGGCCAGCCGTCGACCCGGATGTGCACGTTGGTCGGTCGACCGGGATCAGCCGAAGCGTGGAACCTCTTGTGCCACACGGCGGTGTCGGCCGAATGGGGGTTGTCCGCGGTGATGGCGGCCACCCGCGGATACCCCGCGGCCAGTAACCCGTCGGCGAGTTCGTCGGCAACCTCCAGCGACGCGACGGTCACCTGGACATCGATGACATCTTTGGCGTCCAATCCGGGCACCGCGGTGGAACCGATGTGGTCGACGCGGACGGCCCGGTGCCCGCAGGTGGTCTGCAGCCGGGCCACGATCCGGCGGGCCTGATCCGGCCAGCTGGGATCGGACGGCACCACGGCGGGGGCGACATGCACCGGTCGCTCGAGCCGGACGTTGTGCGCGAACGGCAGAATGCGGTCGTGCCACAGGCCGCGGGCCTGCTCCACCAGCGCGCCGGCGCTGCCCGAGTTGTCCAGCCACACATCGGCGACGGCGCGGCGCTGTTCCTCGGTGGCCTGCGCGGCGATACGGGCCCGGGCATCCTGCTCGGTGAAACCGCGGTACTCGATGAGCCGCTTGACGCGCAGTTCGGCATCAGCGTTGACGACGATGACCAGCGGGAACATCGGCGCCATCTGCGACTCGACCAGCAGCGGGATGTCCTCGATGATCACTGGACTTTCCTGGTCCATGGCCGCGCGTTCGATCAGTTCGGAACGACGGTGCGCGACCAGGGGATGCACGATGCCGTTCAGCGTCTGGCGCTTCTCGTCGTCGCTGAACGCGACGGCCGCCAGCGCGGGGCGGTTGAGCGCACCGTCTTCCTGCAGGATGTCCCGCCCGAACGCGTCGACGAGTTTGGCCAGGCCTTCGGTACCTGGTTCGACCACCTCGCGGGCGATGACGTCGCCGTCGACGACGATGCCGCCGAGGTCACTGAACGTCGACGACACCGTCGACTTGCCTGCCCCGATTCCTCCGGTCAGTCCGATCCTCAGCATGCCGCTCCCCTAGCAGGTACCAAAAGAACCGCGCAGCACATCCGTGAGGACGTGCTGCGCGGCTTCACTCGGGCGTTTGAGTGTCTTTGTTACGCGTTGCCCGCGAGCTTCTCGCGCAGTGCGGCGAGCTGAGCGTCGCTGGCCAGCGAGCCACCAGCGGACTCACCCTCCGGGCGAGACGAGCTGCTGGAGGTCGACGGACGGGCCGCTTCCTCTGCCTCGGCTGCGGCGAACTTCTCCATCTGCGCGGTGTGCATCTTGTGCCGACGCTCGGCCTCGGCGTACCGGGCCTCCCATTCGGTGCGCTGCTTGTCGAAGCCCTCGAGCCATTCGTTGGTGTCGGCGTCGAAGCCCTCGGGGAAGATGTAGTTCCCCGCGTCGTCGTAGCTGTCGGCCATGCCGTACTTCGAGGGATCGAATTCCTCGGTGTAATCCTCGTTGGCCTGCTTGAGGCTCAGCGAGATGCGGCGGCGCTCGAGGTCGATGTCGATGACCTTGACCATGGCGTCGTCGCCGACCTGGACCACCTGGTCCGGGACCTCGACGTGGCGCTCGGACAGCTCCGAGATGTGCACCAGACCCTCGATGCCCTCTTCGACGCGCACGAACGCACCGAACGGCACCAGCTTGGTGACCTTGCCCGGCACGATCTGGCCGATGGCGTGGGTGCGGGCGAAGTGGCGCCACGGATCTTCCTGAGTCGCCTTGAGCGACAGCGAAACCCGCTCGCGATCCATGTCGACGTCGAGCACCTCGACGGTGACCTCGTCGCCGACGGTGACGACCTCGGACGGGTGGTCGATGTGCTTCCAGGACAGCTCGGAGACGTGCACCAGGCCGTCGACGCCGCCGAGATCGACGAAGGCGCCGAAGTTGACGATCGAGGACACGACACCCTTGCGGATGGCACCCTTGGTGAGCTGGTTGAGGAACTCGCTGCGAACCTCGGACTGGGTCTGCTCCAGCCACGCGCGGCGCGAGAGCACCACGTTGTTGCGGTTCTTGTCGAGCTCGATGATCTTGGCCTCGATCTCCTTGCCGATGTACGGCTGCAGATCGCGGACCCGGCGCATCTCGACCAGCGACGCGGGCAGGAAGCCGCGCAGGCCGATGTCCAGGATCAGGCCGCCCTTGACGACCTCGATGACGGTGCCCTTGACGGCCTCGTCCTTCTCCTTGAGCTCCTCGATGGTGCCCCAGGCGCGCTCGTACTGAGCGCGCTTCTTGGACAGGATCAAGCGGCCTTCTTTGTCCTCCTTGGTGAGAACGAGGGCCTCGACCTCATCGCCCACGGAAACGACCTCATTGGGGTCGACGTCGTGTTTGATGGAGAGTTCGCGCGAAGGAATGACACCTTCGGTCTTGTAGCCGATGTCGAGCAGGACCTCATCGCGGTCCACCTTGACGATGGTCCCTTCGACGATGTCGCCATCGTTGAAGTACTTGATCGTCTTGTCGATGGCGGCGAGGAAATCCTCCGCAGAGCCGATGTCGTTGACGGCAACTTGCGGGGACGTAACGGAGGGACTTGGCATGTGGTGGGTTGCTCCGGACAGTTTTAATCGTAGGGACAGAGTGTGTATTTGTGCTGCACACAGGGCTGTTCAGCATGAGTGCCCCGAAGTGCGGTGTGCCCGCGGGGCCCGGATCAAGACTGGGCACACAGGTACTGCTCAAGGGTACTAGAACGGGTACACGCTGGACAAACCCGGTCCCCGAAGCCCGTCCCTGGTTACCCTCCTCAGGTGTCCGCGATGCCGCCACCTCCGCACCCCCAGCTGCCGACCTGGCCGCCGACCGTCCGCAAGGTCGGGGCGCCCCTGGCGGTGATCATCGGTCTCAGCGTCATTGTCGGCCTGCTGATGATCCTGCTGACCGCGACGAATCCGGTCGGCACCACCATCGGATTCGTGCTCTCCAGCGTCGCGATCGCGGTGGTCGTGGCCTGTTATCTGTGGCTGGACCGCTGGGAGCCCGAACCTCCCCGGCTGCTGATCCTGGCCTTCCTGTGGGGCGCGTCCGTCGCGATCATTCTCTCGCTGGCCCTCGAGCTGTGGGCCGACGCGGTCTTCCTGCCCACCCCGGGGCTGCCGGAGGGCTTCGAATCGACCGCGCTGCGGGCCCCGCTGATCGAGGAGGCGGCCAAGGGGCTGTTCCTGCTGATCATGATGACCGGCAGGCGCCGCTATGAACTGAACTCCCTGACCGACTGCCTGGTGTACGCGGGCCTCGTCGGCGCGGGTTTCGCCTGGTTCGAGGACATTCTCTACATCGCCAACGGCGAGGACCTGGCCGCGTCCCTGTTCACCGCGGCCCTGCGCCTGATCATGGCGCCCTTCGCCCACTCGCTGTTCCTGTCGATGCTCGCGGTCGGGGTCTACTTCGCGCTCAAGCAGCGCCACCTGATCGGCAGGATCGCCTGCATCGTCGCCGGCTATGCCGCGGCGGTCATCATGCACGCATTGTGGAACGGGTCCTCGGTGATCGGTATCGAGGCCTACTTCCTGGTCTACCTGGTGTGGATGATGCCGATCTTCGGGTTGGCGATCTGGCTGGCGGTGCGCAGCCGGCGTCGGGAGCAGCAGGTGGTCGCCGCCAAGCTGCCGACCATGGTGGCCGCGAACCTGATCACCGCCAACGAGGCGAGCTGGTTGGGCAGCATTCGCAACCGCAAGCTGGCGATCGGCGAAGCGTCCCGGCATGGCGGCAAGGCCGCCGGCAAGAACGTCAAGGCGTTCGCGACCCAGGTGGTCGAGCTGGCCTTCATCCGTGATCGCATCGACCGCGGCTTCGGCGACGACCGGGTGCAGGCGCTACTGACCGAGGAGTCCTACCGGGTGTACGCGGCGCGGGAAGCGGCCGCGCCGACCTTGCAGTACCTGGCCGGTTACCGGATCCCGGGCTGACCGTCGGCCAGCAGGACCACGGCATCGGCGATCTGGCCCAGATGCTCGGCGGTCACCGGGCGGGCCTCCGTCTGATCACCTGCCAGAGCACCAGGCCTGCCTGCAGCCCGAACGCGACCGAGATCATCGAGATCAAGGTCGCCGGCAACGCCGAATCACCGTCTGCCCCGAACAATTCGGTGACACCGATCAACCCCATCGATCCCGGGACCAGTAGCCAGAACCCCGGCAGGATCATGGTGATCGCAGGCGGGGCGGTGCGCATGCGCGACGCAGCCAGCGCCACCAGCGTCAGTGCCAACCCGCCACAGAAACCGCTGGCATAGCTGCCCAGCACCAGGTCGCCCAGATACTGCGCCGTGTACGCGGTGAAGGTGATCAGCACCAGCCACGGCAGAAACGACACCGGCGGCGCCAGGAAGAGCATCACTCCGACGGCGTACACCGCAACGCCCAACCAGGGTGCCCACGGCCCGATGCGATTGACCGCCTCCGAGCTGAGCTGATCCTCGCTGAGGCCGAGCAGCTGGGACGCGATCAGGATCCCGAATGCCAACTGGATGATCTGCACGAACCCCGCGATCAGGCGGCTGGTCCCGGCGATCACGTCGCGTGAGGTCAATTCGATGACGGCCAGCGTGATCGCCGCGCCCGGCAGGAAGACGGCCAACGGCGGTATCAGCGCACGCAGCCCGACGTGATCGAGGTCCAGCCTCAATGCCGCCACGATGCAGATCGAGGCGACCGCGAAGGCGCTGATCGCGGGCACCAACTGGGCGAGCGCCGGTACGCGCTGGCTCGCTACCAGGAATCCGCCGACCATCGCGCCCAGCAACAGCGCCGCCAGCACGTTCAACAGGGTCGGCTCCAGCACCAGTGACAGTCCGGCACTTTGGATTCCGTAGCCGATGACCGTCACCCAGGCCGGGTAGCGGCGGGCGGCGCCTTGGATGTCATCCAGGCTGCTTTCGCCGTCCTGCGCCGATATCCGCCCGGCCATCGCGGCGGACACCAGCCGCGCAAGCGGGAAGATCTGGTCGAACCGCAGGTCGGCGTCGACGCGGGCGCCGCGCACCACGGTGCCGTCGGCGGTGGCGGGTCCCACCACCTGCACGTGGTTCGGCAGGGCGATGCCGTCGTTCCGGACGCCGTAATGCGCTGCCGTCCGGTCCAGCATCTGCCGCACCAGGGTCACCGGATAGTTGGCCGCGCACATGGCGGCACCCAGCCGAGCCAGAAACCGGATCTGCTGATCGCTGGTTTCGGTCATGAGGTCAGTGCGTCCGGGATCATCCGCGTCGCTAGTGCGCCGCGGCGTCCCAGCTGCGCCCGTACCCGACCGACACCTCCAACGGCACGTCGAGCGGGTAGGCATTGCCCATGTGCTCGCGCACCAACGCCTCGAGGGTGTCGCGCTCCCCCTCGGCCACCTCGAACAGCAGTTCATCATGCACCTGCAGCAGCATCCGCGATCTCAGGCCGGCGGCTTTGATCGCGTCGTCGACGTTGATCATCGCGACCTTGATGATGTCGGCGGCACTGCCCTGGATGGGGGCATTGAGGGCGGCGCGCTCGGCGGCCTCACGGACGTTACGGTTGCTGCTGTCCAGCTCGGGCAGATAGCGCCGGCGACCGAGAACCGTTGAGGTGTAACCGTCTTTGCGGGCCTGGTCCACGACATCACGCAGGTAGTCACGGATTCCGCCGAAACGGTCGAAGTACTGCTCCATCTGGTTCTTGGCCTCTTCGGTGCTGATCTTCAGCTGAGCCGACAGACCGTAGGCGCTCAGACCGTAGGCCAGGCCGTAGGACATCGCCTTGACCCGGCGGCGCAGTTCGGCGTTGACCTCGTCGATGGGCACGTCGAACGCCCGCGACGCCACGAACGAGTGCAGATCCTCACCGGTGTTGAAGGCCTCGATCAGGCCCTCGTCGCGGGACAGGTGCGCCATGATGCGCATCTCGATCTGGCTGTAGTCCGCCGTCATCAGTTCTGCGTAACCCGCGCCGACCACAAATCCGTCGCGGATGCGGCGGCCGGCCTCGGTGCGGATCGGGATGTTCTGCAGGTTGGGCTCGGTCGACGAGAGTCGCCCGGTCGCGGCGATGGTCTGATTGAAGGTGGTATGGATACGGCCATCGGAGGCCACCGAGTTCAGCAGGCCGTCGACGGTGACCTTCAGGCGAGTGGCATCGCGGTGGGCCAGCATGTGCTGCAGGAACGGGTGCCCGGTCTTGTCGAAAAGACCTTGCAGCGCATCGGCATCGGTGGTGTAGCCGGTCTTGGTCTTCTTGGTCTTCGGCATCTCCAACTCGTCGAAGAGCACCACCTGCAGCTGCTTGGGCGAGCCGAGGTTGATCTGCTTGCCGATGACGCCGTACGCGGCCTCGGCGGCGTCGCGGATCAGATCCCCGAATTCGCTCTGCAGCTCCTGCAGGAACGCCACATCGACCGCGATACCGGTGCTTTCGAGTTCGGCGAGCACCCGCTGCACCGGAAGTTCCATCCGGCCGAGCAGCGAGGAGGAGTCGATGCGGGCCAGTTCCTCATCCAGCGCGTCGGCGAGGTCCATCACCGCGCCGGCCCGCAGCAGCACCGCCTGCACGGCCTGTTCATCGACCCCGTCGTTGTCATCCAGCAGTGAAAGCTGTTGCTGCTCGGGATTGTCCGCTCGCAGTTCACGCTTGAGGTACCGCAGGGACAGGTCGTCGAGGGCGAAGCTGCGCTGCCCCGGCCGCACCAGGTACGCCGCCAGCGCAGTGTCGGAGGTGACGCCGGCCAGCTTCCAGCCGCGGCCCTCCAGATCATGCATGGCCAGCTTGGCCTCATGCAGCGCCTTGGGCGGGCCGGGATCGGCCAGCCAGGACGCCAGCGCAGCCTCGTCATCGGGGTGCAGGGTGGTGGTGTCGATATAGCGGCCGTCACCGTCGTTGGCGACGATGGCCAGTGCCGTCGCGTCGCCGTCGAAGGCCAGGTGGGTACCGACGACCGCGATGCCGAACCGGTTGCCCAGGCTGTGTTCGGACAGCCAGGCCGCGAGTTCACCGGGTTGCAGTGCACCGCCGCGCACATCGAAACCCTGATCCACCTCGGGGTCGGCCGAGGCGAGGGTGTCGAACAGCCGGTCGCGCAGCACCCGGAACTCGAGGTCGTCGAACAGCCGGTGGATGTGGTCGCGATCCCAGGGCAGCATGCGCAGCGTGTCGGGCGTCTGCGGCAGCGGCACGTTCTTCACCAACTCGGTGAGTTCGCGGTTGAGCACCACCGAGGACAGGTTGGCGCGCAAGGCATCTCCGACCTTGCCCTTGACGGTGTCGACATTGTCGACCAGCGCCTGCAGCGAGCCGTGCTCGACGATCCACTTGGTGGCGGTCTTCTCCCCCACCCCCGGGATGCCCGGCAGGTTGTCACTGGGGTCCCCCCGCAGGGCCGCGAAATCCGGGTACTGCTCCGGCGTGAGGCCATACTTGGCCTGCACGGCCTCCGGGGTGAAGCGGGTCAGCTCGCTGACCCCCTTGACGGGATACAGCACGGTGACGTCATCGCTGACCAACTGCAGCGAATCCCGGTCACCGGTCACCACGAGCACGCGGTAGCCGGCGTCCTCGGCCTGGGTCGCCAACGTGGCGATGATGTCGTCGGCCTCGAAACCGTCCTCGGCGAGCACGGTGATGCCCAGCGCAACCAGCACCTCTTTGGTGATGTCGATCTGGCCGCGGAACTCGTCCGGCGTCGCGGACCGGCCTTCCTTGTACTCGGGGTACTTCTCCTTGCGGAAGGTCTGCCGCGAGACGTCGAAGGCGGCGGCAATGTGGCTGGGCTGCTCATCGCGCAGCAGGTTGATCAGCATGGCGGTGAAGCCGTACACGGCGTTGGTGGTCAGCCCGCCCTGGGTCTTGAAGTTCTCGGCGGGCAGCGCGTAGAACGCGCGGAAGGCCAGCGAGTTGCCGTCCAGCAGCATCAACGTGGGTTTCTCGTCAGTGCCGGGCTTCTTCTCGGGTGCCGCGGCGGCAGTCTTGGCGGGGCTCACGCACCCAACTCTAGGCACCCACCCCGACAGGTGGGCCACGCTGTCGGCCGATCGTACGGATATCCGCTGCTTCGGCGAGATTTCGCGCGCGGAGCAGCGCAAGCCTGGCTTTCGCATGCTAACTATCACTGGCGACAATTCAGTCGTATGGTCCAGACAAAGGGGAACCTCCATGCCCGGACAGCATCGTGCCAAGACACCTGCGCCCGCGGTGACGGTCTGGCTGGGCACCGGTGCCGTCGCGCTGGGCATCGGCGCCGCGCTGACCACCGGCACCGCGGTGGCAAACGCCGACACCGGCGACGCGGGCGGGACGAAGAGTTCGTCGCAGTCCACGGGTAACGCGGCCGGACCGACCGCCCGACGCACCGCCCCGCGCACCGTGGCCACGGCCCGGACCCACGGCACCTCATCACCGAAGCCGGACACGACCGATCTGACCCCGTCGGCACGAAGCCTGACGGCCGCGCAAGCGAGCACCACCGCCTCCGCAGGCTTCAACCCGTTCGCCGCGCTGGAGAAGGCCTTCCGGAAGTCGTTCATCAACACGGCCCCGACGATCGCCGGGTCATCCGGTCCGATCCGCAACAGCGACGGCAGCTTCACCGGGCAGGTGATCGGGGCCGATGTCGACGACGATCCGTTGACGTACTCGATCGGCACCGCGCCGGCGCGCGGTACCGCCAGCGTCGACGCGGCCGGCAACTACACCTACATTCCCGACGCCGAACTGGCCGCCGGCGGCGGCACGGTCACCTTCTACATCCACGCCACGGAAGCCAACGTCGGCACGCATCTGCACGGGCTCAACGAGTTCACCGCCAAGCTCTTCGACCCGCTGCTGCAGTTGATGAACTATTTGGTGCCGCAGAACAGGTTCCAGTACCCGAAGTACGACGCGTACGGCTACGCCCGCGCCCAGCATTACGTCAGGGTGACGGTCCCGCCGGCCGTCTGACCCGGGAGCCGCGCGGTCGCCCGCTCGCGCAGCAGCCGAGCGGCCGGGCTGGTGATATCCCGCCGCCAGGCCCACACCAGCCGCCCGCGCAGCGCCGGCACCAGACGCAGGACGTGCAGTTTCGGATCGTTGCGTGCCATCGACGTGGGCAGGATCGCGACCCCCAGACCATGCCCGGCCAACTCCGCGAGCTCGCGCGGGCTGGTCGCCTCGAAGGCGATTCGCGGGGTCACACCGATTGCCGCACAGGCGGTATCGAGGCGGGTCCGCAGTCCGGTGCCCACCGGGAGTGAGATCAGCGGATGCGTACACAGCACGTCCAGCGGAAGTGACCGACGACGCGCCAGCGGGTGATCGAGCGCCACGGCTGCCTCGATGGCCTCATCGGTGATCACGTGCACGTCGAGATCAGCCGGTTCTTCGTCCGCGCCGATCGACACGATGGCGATATCAAGCCGGCCGTCGGCGAGCTTGTCCAGCAGGACATCGGAATTGTCTGTGCCCAAGGTGATCTCGACGGACGGGTGGTCGGCGTGGAAATCGGCCATCAATCCGGCCACATCGACCGGGTGCAGAGTCACCGTGCCGATGGCGACCGAACCCCGGACCAGATCGGCGACCTCGTCGACGGCACGTTGTGCGTCCCGAATGGCGGCGAGCGCGGCACGGGCATGAGGCAGAAACGCGGCACCGGCCTGCGTCAACCGCACCTCGCGACTCGATCGCGTCAGCAAGGACTGCCCGACCTGGCGCTCGAGGCGCCGGATCTGCGCACTCACCGCCGGTTGCGCCACCCGCTCCCGCTGCGCCGCCTTGGTGAAACTGCATTCTTCGACGACTGCGACGAAATACTCCAGCTGACGTACCTCCATAAGGGTTGATTATAGATCTCAGACACAGATGATATTGGACTTATTCATGCAGTTCGAACACGGTGGAGGAATGGAGTCATCAACCGTTCTGATCGCCGGCGCAGGTATCGGCGGCCTCACCACAGCGCTCGCGCTACATGCGCGGGGTATTGAGACCGCGAACCTGGAACGCACGGCGTCGCTGCGCCCGCTCGGTGTCGGCATCAACCTGCTGCCGCACGCGGTCCGTGAGCTCACCGCCCTGGGACTGGGTACGGCGCTGCGCGATATCGCCGTCGCGCCGGACACGATCTGTTTCTACACCTCCGGCGGAGAGCTGTTGTTCCGCGAGCCGCGCGGACTGGCGGCCGGGGATGCACATCCGCAACTCTCGGTGCACCGCGGCCGGCTGCAGATGCTGCTGCTGGACAACGTCCTCGACCGCATCGGCGGCCACGCGGTACGTACCGGTGCAGGAGTCGACAGCTTCGACCAGAACGCCGACGGCGTGCAAGTACGTGTCGGCGCAGGCACGTTCACCGGCGCGGCACTGATCGGCGCCGACGGTATCGGCTCCACGGTGCGCGCCACACTGCATCCCGGACCCGATCCACTGATGTGGTCGGGGATCACCATGTACCGCGGGGCCACCCCGATGCCGCCATTCCTGGACGGGCACACCATGGCGATCGTGCAGGATGACGGCGGTGTCGATCTGGTGATCTATCCGATCGGCGATGGCCTGGTGAATTGGGTGCTGCAGGTGCCGACCGGCACCGCGGGCGTGCTCGACGGCGACGCCCGGTGGAATGCGCCGGCCACTGCTCCCGAGATCCGCTCTCACGTCGGGCAGTGGAACCTGGATTGGCTGGATCCGGTCGCGCTGATCGAGCAGACCGGACAGATCTTCTGCTATCCGATGGTGGATCGAGACCCGCTGCCGCACTGGGGAACCGGTCGGGTGACCCTACTCGGCGACGCCGCGCACCCGATGTACCCGGTCGGCGCGAACGGCGGTTCGCAGGCTGTCGTCGATGCCCGGGTACTGGCCGAGGAGTACGCAACCGGCGGAGTGACCGGGCTTCGCCGCTACGAGGACCAGCGCCGGGCCGAGACCGCCGAGGTGGTGGCCGCCAACCGCGACATGCACCGTACGTCTGCCCGCACCGCCGCAGATCTCGACCGTGTCACCACCAAGTACCGCAACGACACCGCAAGGAGCAACCGCTGATGACCACCTACGTCCTGATTCCCGGAATGTGCCACGGCGCTTGGTGCTTCGACGATCTCGCCGCCGCACTGCGCGCCCAGGGGCACCGCGTTCTCGCACTGACACTGACCGGCGTCGCCGAACGTGCCCACCTGTTGCCCGGTGGGGTCAACCTCGACACCCACATCACCGATGTGCTGGCCGCGATCGACGCCGATGCCGCCGGTGACGACCATCTGGTTCTGGTCGGGCACAGCTACGGCGGCATGGTGATCACCGGGGTCGCCGACCGTATCCCACAACGGGTGGACTCGCTGGTCTACCTCGACGCAGTGGTACCCCACGATGGCGAGGCCTGTTGGGATCTGGTGAACGACGAGGAACGCCAGTGGTACGTCGAGGTCGACGACACCGGGTTCGGGGTCCCGCCGATGCCGTTCTTCGACGAGCGCGCCACCGCGCACCCGTTGGCCACCGTGCTGCAACCGTTGCGCGTGCAAGGCGACCTGAGCAGATTCCGTCAGCGCATCTTCGTCTACGCGCTGGACTGGCCCGGTGAGTCGCCGCTGCGGCCGTCCTATGACCGGGTGCGCAACGATCCGGCCTGGGTGACCCACGAACTCGACGGCAAGCACAACCTGATGCGCGACAATCCCGACGACCTGCTGCGCATCCTGCTCGACGCTCACTGACCGCGGCGCGCGGTCAAACTGCAACACGTTTCAGTTTTGCCCTCGAACTGGGTAGTCTGACCCTCGTGCCAGCAGCAACCACAGAGCCCGCGTTCGAAGGGTGGTTCGCCACCGATGACGACGGTGACACCCATCTGATCGGCGGCAAATGCACCGCGTGCGCGACCTATGTGTTCCCGCCGCGGGAGAACAACTGCCCCAACCCGGCCTGTGACAGCGACACCCTGGCGTTGGTCCCGCTGTCGCGGCGCGGCACCGTG
>NZ_LMJA01000014.1 GCF_001428895.1 Mycobacterium sp. Root265 | reverse complement strand
GGCACGCTCGGCGGCAGACAACACAATCTCAGCAGCATGAGGGGTCGGCACAACCCAGATTAACAACTAGATCGTAATTAATGACTCAGGACACTAGCGCTTCTGGACGTACTCCTTGGCCGGCGGCGCCGCGAACTCCCCGCGCTTGCCGGTGCGCAGACCCATCGTCACCAGCGACTGCACGGTCAGCGTGGCGGCGGTGACGCCGTCGACCACCGGGACACCGATCTCATCGGAGATGTGCCTGCACATATCGGCCATCCCCGCGCAGCCCAGCACCACCGCGTCGGAGCCGTCCTGCTCGACCGCCTCCCGGCAGGCTTCGGTGACGAGTTTCATTGCCATCGGATCGGTTTCGAGGTCCAGCACCGGAATCTCGCAGGCGTGGAAGCCGCGGCAGAACCGGCTCATCCCGTAGCGTTCGGCCAGATCCTCGGCCCGCCCGATGGTGCGTCCCAGCGTCGTCACGATGCTGAACCCGCGACCCAGATGGCTCGCGGCCTGCATGGCGGCCTCGGCGATACCGATCACCGGGCCGGTGGCCAGTTCCCGGGCCGCGTCCAGGCCGGGGTCGCCGAAACAGGCGATGACATAACCGTCGACACCCTCGGACTCGCCGCGCTGGATCGCGGCCAGCAGGCCGGGCACGCTCATCGCCTCGTCGTAGTGGCTCTCGATGGACGGCGGCCCGAACTCGGACGTGACGCCGACAACGTCGGTGCCCTCGGCGGCCACCGCCCGGGCGCAGACCTCGATGGTCGAGGTCATTGCCCGGGTGGTGTTCGGGTTGATCACCCAGATGCGTGTCACGACACCGATTCTGCCACCAGGACGTCGCGCTTACCCCACAGGTAGTAGATGGCGAAGCCGACACCGCAGCCGATGAACCAGCTGTACTGCGCGGCGGTGTGCATACCGGGCACGGATCCGCCGGTCAGCACCGGGATCATGGCGAGGATGGCACCGACGACGGTGGCGACGACGGCGACCTTGTTGTATCCCTTGGTGTACCAGTACTTTCCGGACTCCTCCATGGTGAACAGATCGTCCACCACCACCTTTTGCTTGCGGATCAAGTAGTAGTCGGCGATCAGCACACCGAACAGCGGGCCGATGAAGGCGCCCAGGGTTTCGAGCGTGTAGTGGATGACCTCGGGGTTGTTGTACAGGTTCCACGGCGTGATCAGCACCGAACCGACGGCGGCGATCATGCCGCCGGCGCGCCAGCTGATGCGCTGCGGGCTGACATTGGAGAAGTCGAACGCCGGGGAGATGAAGTTGGCGACGATGTTGATACCGATGGTGGCGATGGCGAAGGTCAACGCGCCCAACACGATCGCGAAGGTGCTGTCGATGCGGGCCACCGTCTCGACCGGATCGGTGATGAGCTCGCCGAACACCGGCAGGGTCAGCGATGCGGTGACGACCACCAACACCGAGAAGACCAGGAAGTTGACCGGCAGGCCGAGGAGGTTGCCCTTCTTGACGGCCGCGAACGACTTTCCGTAGCGGGAGAAGTCACCGAAGTTGAGCATCGGACCGGAGAAGTACGACACCACCAGGGCGATGGCGCCGAGCATCACCGGAACCGAGGACCAGCCGGTGTAGGTGACGCCGCCGAGGTTCAGATCGATGGCGCCCCAACCGGCCTTGTAGATGAGGTAGCCGCACAGCATGAACATGACGACGTACACCGCAGGCCCGCAGAAGTCGATGAACTTGCGAATCGACTCCATGCCGCGCCAGAAGACGCAGGCCTGCAGCACCCACAGCAGCAGGAAGCTGCCCCAGCCCAGCAGCGACAGCCCGGCGAACCCGTAGTCGGCGACGACGGCGTACGGCGCGAGGCTCGGGAACAGTTTGATCAGCACGATGTCCAGTGCCGCCGAGGCCAGGAAGGTCTGGATGCCGTACCAGGCCACCGCGATGAGACCGCGGATGATGGCCGGGATGTTGGCGCCCAGCACACCGAATACGGTGCGGCAGATCACCGGGTAGGGCACCCCGGTCGCTTGGCTGGGCTTGGCCACCAGGTTGCAGAAGAAGTACACGATGCTGATGCCGACCAGCAGCGCGATCAGCACCTGCCAGCTGGCCAGTCCGAGTGCGAACAGGCTGCCTGCGGTGACGTACCCGCCGACGCTGTGCACATCGGACATCCAGAACGCGAAGATGTTGTAGGACGTCCAGCTCTGCTTGCCCAGCGGGGCGAGATCCTCGTTGGTGAGGCGGGGGTCGTAGCCGGGTTTGATGACGCCGCCGCCCACCGGATGGCCGGCGGCTTCGACGATGTCACCGGCACCGACAACGGCACCCGGAGGAGCGGTGTTCGGAGGTACAACGGTATCGGTCATGGTTGCCGACTATGGGACCGCATTGTTTCCCCACCGTTTCGGTGAACTTATCGGTCCGTTGCGCCGGAAATATATTCGCTCACGCCAGCAGCCCGGTGTTGCGCGGCAAGGTGGCGATGACGGCGTTGAGCCGGGCGGCGTGTTGTTCGGAAACGGCGAGCAGGGCATCGACGTCGCCGGCCAGGAACGCCTCCAGCATGGCGCCGTGATCGGCATGCAGCACCGCCCGGTCGGCGGGACTGACATGCACCATCGACTGCACCGGTTCGGTGACGTTCCAGGCAGCCTCCAGCATGTGTAGCAGCCGGTGCATCCGTGAAGGACCGGTCAGCGCGGCATGGAATTGCCTGCTGCCGCGGTGATACGCGGCCGCGTCCCCGTCCCGGATGGCCTGTTCGAGACGCTGGTTGGCGATCACCGCGGTCGCGCGATCGGTGTCGGTGGCGTTGTGCACCGCGGCGGTCAGGGATGCGGATTCCAACGTCTCACGCACGATGTACATCTCGCGTAGTTCCTGCGCGGTCAGCAGTGCGACGGTGTAACCGCCGTTGCGCCGGTGCGAGATCAATCCCTCGGCAACGAGAGTTTTCAGCGCCTCGCGGATCGGGATCTGGCTCACGCCGAATATCTCGGCGACCTCCGCGAGCGGGATCGGCGTGCCCGGCGGGACGCCGCCGTCCAGGATGGCGCGGCGCAGTTCGTCGAGCACCCCGTCCTGGGAAGTGCCGGCCCGTTCGGCGATCAGGCATTCGAGCAGTACCGAGCGCCTGACCCCCATCGGTTGAGGTTAAGCCGGTCGTGTTGCGCCGCTGTTTCGGCGCCGTCAGACGTCGGCGAGGGACGCGGTGACCTCCCACAGCGGTGCCAGCGCGGCCGGCGAGTGGTCCAGCGGGCTGAGCGCAACCTCGGATGCACCCGCGTCGAGGTAGCGGCGCAGCTGCCTGCGCACGGTGTCGGCGTCACCCACGGCCGCCAGGTCGGCGATCGAGTCGAGGCCCTCGCGCTCGATCACCTTCTGATACGACGGGATCGTCGCGTAGAAGGCCAGCGTCTCGGCGGCCAGCGCGCGGCCTGCCTCGGCATCGTCGGTGACCAGCGCCGGGACCATCGCGATGGTCTTCGGCTCGGGTCGGCCGGCCTCGGCGGCCGCCTTGGTGATCGTCGGGACGACGAACTCGCCGATGGTGCGCGGTCCGGCGAGGTAGGGCAGGGTGCCGTCGGCGAGTTCGCCGGTGACCCTCAGTGCCTTCGGTCCCATCGCGGCCACGTAGACCGGGATCGGCGTCCCGCCCGCGACCGATACCGGCCATTCCGGGTTGGCGGTGAACTCGTCGCCGTGGAAGTCGACGGCCCCCTCGTCGAAGATCGACCGCAGCACCTGCAGATGTTCACGCAGCCGGCCGACGGGGTTGCGCCACGCGGTGCCGAACGCATCCTGTTCGGGCTTGTGCGACCCCAGGCCGATGCCGAGGCTGAAGTTTCCGTGCGCCGCGGCCTGCGCGGTCTGTGCCTGGGAGGCGACGACGAGCGGGTGCCGTGGGTTGAGCGGGACGACGGAGGTGCCGACGCCGAGTCCGGGCACCGCGGCGCCGATCAGGCCCGCCAGGCCGATCGCGTCATGATCGAATTGCTGTGCGAGCCAGATCTGCCGGACGCCGACGTCATAGGCCTGACGTGCCTGGCTGATCGCGTCGTCGACGTGGTTGGCGGCCTGTCGGTTGGGAACGAGGACTATTCCAGTGGGCATATACGGGTCAGCGACCCGGCGGCACCGGTAATTCCCTTGCGCTCACCGTGATTGCTAGCCGTGGAAACGCGTGACCCGGGTACGCAACCGGTCCACGGCCGCGTCGAGCACCATCTTCTTGGCCCGGCGCAGCAGGAACTCGGGGATCGGCGCGACCAGATCGATGATGAGGTCGAATCGGACGCGGGTGCGGTCACCCTCGCGGACCAGCTTGTACTCGCCGTGCTGCCCGCGCTGCTGGAAGGTGTCGTGAGCGTCCCAGACCATCCAGTCATCGCCCCAGTGGTACTCCAGCATCTCCTTGTCGGTGATGCCCATGATCTTCACCGTCGCCTTGACGTGGTGGGGCCTGCCGTCGGGATGACGGTCCACCACCTCCGCGGAACGGTGCAGGGTGGACCAGGTCGGCACCTCGTCGATGTCGGCGAGCGCATCTAGGATCGCCTCCGGCGAGGCGTCGAAGAGGACTTCTCTCGACGCTCTGACAGCCATCAGGCAAATATAAGACCGCCCTTAGATTCCCGCAAGGATTTCGACTAACTGGGCGTTGCCAATTTACGCCGATGTCGGCAGCAAATCCGGCTCACCAGCCGACATCCTCGAGCGCCGTGGTGTCCTGCGGCGGTCGGCCGACCGGTCCGGCCGGTGTCCGGGAGAACCGCGGGGCCGGCGCGGCCTGACGCACCCCGTGCTCGTCGACCAGGGTGCCCCTGGCCAGCAGGTGCTCGCTGTCGGCGGCCTCGGCCCAGTTCAGCACCGGGGTGACGCAGGCATCGCTGTCCGCGAAGGTCGCCGTCCACTGCGCGCTGGTCCGGGCGGCGAACCGGGCCTCGAACACCGCGCGCATCTCGGGCCAGCGGTCGCGGTCGAACTGGGCGGGCACCTCGTCGGCATTCACACCGAGTCCGGCGAGCAGGGCCGCGAAGAACTGCGGCTCGATCGCCCCCACCGCCATGTGCCCGCCGTCGGCGGTCTCGTAGACCCGATAGAACGGCGCGCCACCGTCGAGCAGGAACGACTCCCGTTGATCCCGAAGCGATCCGGTGGCCTTCATGGTCCACATCATCTGTGCGAGCATGCTGACCCCGTCGACCATGGCGGCGTCGATCACCTGCCCGGTACCGGATGTCTCCCGCTCGAACAGGGCGGCGAGGATGCCGACCAGCACCAGCATCGAGCCGCCACCGAAATCGGCGACCAGGTTCAGCGGGGCGACGGGCGGCCGGTCCCGGTAGCCGATGGCGCTCAGCGCGCCGGTCTGCGACAGGTAGTTGATGTCGTGGCCGGCGGTCTGTGCCAGCGGCCCGTGTTGTCCCCAACCGGTGATGCGCGCGAAGATCAGCCGCGGGTTCACCGCGGCGCAGTCCTCCGGGCCGATACCGAGCCGCTCGCAGGTCCCCGGCCGAAAGCCGTCCAGCAGTACATCGGCCTTGGCGGCGAGGTCGAGCAGCTTGTCGGGTTCGTGCTTGACGTCGAGGTCGACGACCCGTTTGCCGCGGTGCATCAGGTCGACGTTCTCGGCGGGCATCTGCAGTCCGCCGGGGCGCCGGACGCGCACCACGTCGGCCCCCAGATCTGCCAGCATCATCCCCGCATGTGGGCCCGGTCCGATACCGCCGAGTTCGAGGACCCGCACGCCGGCGAGCGGACCGGTCAACCCTTCTTGACCTTCAGCACCTGCTTGCGCAGGCCGCTGGTCGCGACATCGATGGCGCCCTTCATGACCTGCTTGAGGATGAACCCCGGCAGTGGGATCGCCAGCTCGATGTCCATGTCGAACCGCACCTGTGTTCTTTCTGGGTCCGTGTCCCCCAAAGGCGTCAGCGTGTAGCTGCACTGCTGGGACTTCAGCTGACTGGCCTTCACCAGCACCCAGCTGACCTTGTGCTCTTCCCAGGTGTAATCGATGGTCAATTGATCGCTGATGCCGACCGTCTTGATGGTCTGGATCACGCGGTGCGGACGGCCCTCGGCGTCGCGATCCACCACCTCGGCCTTCTGATACTGGGGCGACCAGGTCGGGGTGGATTCGACGTCGGCGACGACGGCGAAGATCTCCTCCGGGGACGCCTCGATGACCACTTCACGGGAAACGCTGGTTGCCATGGCCTGACCCTAGCGATGTCGCGCAGCGTTAACGTACGGATGGCAACATCGCGGCCATGGCCGCCGAGAACCCGCAGACCATCGCCTACCCCGCACCCGGTGCCCGCCCGCACCGCCGGGACACCGACCCGCTCGAACCCCATGTGATCGTGCTGTTCGGCGCCACCGGCGATCTGGCCAAACGCAAATTGCTGCCCGGGATGGCCTACCTGGACCAGTCCGAGCTGGCGCCGAACATCCAGGTGGTCGGCACCTCGCTGGAGGATCTGACCGACGACGAGTTCCGCGCGCTGGCCAAGGACGCCATCGAGAGATTCGGTACGCACAAGCTGACCGACGAGCAGTGGGCCGACGTCTCCACGATGCTCAGCTACGTCCCCCAGGGCGCCGGGCCGGAGGCGCTGGCCGCAGCGGTCGCCGCGGCCGAGGCCCGACTCGGCGGCAACGCTCAACGGCTGCACTACCTTTCGGTACCGCCCAAGGCCGCCCGCGCGGTCATCACCATGCTGCGCGAGGCCAAGCTGGTGGACCGCTCGCGGGTGGTGATGGAAAAGCCGTTCGGCACCGACCTGGCCAGCGCGGTCGCCCTCAACGACTTCGTGCATGAGACGTTCAAGGAACGCCAGGTGTTCCGGATCGACCACTTCCTGGGCAAGGAGGCCGCCCAGAACATCCTGGCGTTCCGGTTCGCCAACGGTCTGTTCGAGCCGATCTGGAACCGCAACTTCATCGATCACATCCAGATCGACATTCCGGAGGTGCTCGGTCTGGACGAGCGGGCCAACTTCTACGAAAGCACCGGCGCCTACAAGGACATGGTCGTCACCCACCTGTTCCAGGTGATGGCCTTCGTGGTGATGGAACCGCCGACCGCGCTGGAGCCGCGCGCGATCAGCGAGGAGAAGAACAAGGTGTTCCGCTCCATGCTGCCCATCCAGTGCAACGACGTGGTGCGCGGGCAGTTCGCCGGGTACCGCGAACTCACCGGAGTGGCAAGGGATTCCGATACCGAGACGTTCATCGCCCTCAAGGTCGGCATCGACAACTGGCGCTGGGCCGGGGTGCCGATCTATCTGCGCACCGGCAAGAAGATGGCCGAGGGTATGCGCATCATCTCGATCGCCTTCAAAGAGGCGCCGCGCACCATGTTCCCGGCCGGGTCGGGTGTCGGCTCGCAGGGCCCGGACCACCTGACCTTCGATCTGGCCGACAACTCGAAGGTGTCGCTGTCGTTCTACGGCAAGCGTCCCGGGCCGGGAATGAAGCTGGACAAGATGTCCATGCAGTTCTCCACCACCGAGATCCCGAGCAACGGCGACGTGCTGGAGGCCTACGAGCGGCTCATCCTGGATGCGATGCGCGGTGACCACACGCTGTTCACCACCGCCGAGGGCATCGAATCCCTGTGGGAGCGTTCGGCTCATCTGCTCGAGGATCCGCCGCCGGCCAAGCTGTACCAGCCGGGCACCTGGGGCCCGAACGCTATCCACCAACTGATCGCGCCGAATGCGTGGCGGCTGCCGTTCGAGCGTGCCTGGCGAGACAAGAAGTAGCAGTATGACGTTCGCCCTGGCGTCCGAGCGTGCTTGCGTGTTTAGGTAGTTGAAACCGCAAACTCGCGTAGCGCCGAAGGAGCCCTCATGTCGCTGTGGAATCCGCAAAACATCATGGATGTCCCTCCTTATCCCGCTGAGCGTTTCGACGGTGAACCCGAGATCAGCGCGAGCCTCCGCCGGGAGGACCATGCCGAGGACTACGCGGTCGGCCCGATGAAGTTCCACTACCTCGTCGACCAGAAGACCTCGGCGGGCGACTACGGCCTGTACCGCGTCGAGATGGCAGCCCGCGCCGGCGGTGCTGCCGCGCACTATCACAAGGCCATCTCCGAGGCGTTCTACATGCTGGACGGCACGATGCGGCTCTACGACGGCGACAAGTGGGTCGACGCGACCAAAGGCGATTTCCTCTTCGTACCGCCCGGGGGCATCCACGGATTCCGCAACGACGCCGATGAGCCCGCCGAGGTGTTGATCCTGTTCGCCCCCGGCGCACCGCGGGAATCCTACTTCGAGGGCCTACCGCACCTGGCCGGCCTGACCGACGAGGAACGTATCGAATGGAATCAGCGGCACGACAGCTACTTCCTGTAGCCCACGGCTAACTGGTGCGCTACCCGCCGGGCACCAGCAGCGACTGCCAGGTCCGGTCACCGGCCTGGGCCAGATCGCCCTGAGTGTAGCGGCGACCGTCCGGGCCGATGTAGTCGCCGGTGGCCGGGTCGTACACGGCGACCGCGACGTTCTGCGGGGCGACCGCCGCGGGAGGTGCCGGTGGTGGAAACTTGGTCAGCTCGGCCGCATTCGGCGCCAGGCCGTCGACCGGAGGCGGTGGCTCACCCGGCGCGGAACTTCCGGGCGGGTACTGCGGGATCTCCTGTCCGCTCAGTGTCGCGTTCGGGTCGCCCTTCCAGTTGAAGCCGTCGTTGAGCGGCACGTAGTCCTGCTCGCTTTCGCACATCTCCACCGTCGGGGCGCGCTTCCACGGTTTGGTCTCGCACGGAATGTTGCGCACCCCGCGGACATTGAGATCCGAGTCCTGCGGGACCCGGCAGTACAGCTCGCCCGACGGGCGGTCCGGGGCGTCGATGTCGGAGGGCACCCGCTGCTGGCGGGCCGGCAGGAAGCCGGTGTTGCACGGCGGTGGCCAGTTCAGGTTCAGGTTGAAGTCCAGGTAGATACCGCGGTACGCCTGCCGGGTGTTGGAGTTGGCCAGCGTGATCGCCGACATCACCGAGGTGCCCTGCGGCACCAGCACCAACAGCTGCTCCAGATCGGCACGGTAGGTCACCGCGATATCGCCCAGGCTCACCATGTTGGCCAGCAACGTCGGCAACGCCGGGGCGAAGCGGTCGAATAGCGCGCGGCCCTCGTCCAGCGCCGGACCGCCCTGGTCCAGCAGATCCCCGAACGCAGCGTTCTGCGCTTCGAACTGCCCGGTGATCGACGCCATCCGCGACGCCCAGGTGGCGATCGAATCCGCGGTCTGCACCTGCGAATTCAGCACCGGTGGCGACTCGTCGATGAGCCGGGTCAACTGGTCTTTCGACCCGCCCGCTTCGACGGCCAGCGACGTCGACCCGTCCACGATCCGCGACAGTTCCCGGCCCAGTCCGCCGACCGCGACGTCGGCCTCATCGATCAGGGTGCGCAGATTGTCCTGCGGAATGGCCTGCAGTGCAGTGTTCGTCGCGTCGAGCAGACCGGCGATATCGACCGGCAGGGACACCCGACCGGCCGGGATGACATCGCCGTCGGCCAGCGTCGCGGACGTCCCGGCGCCGGGGGTCAGTTCGACGAACTGTTCACCGATCGCTGACCGGCTGTGCACCGCCGCAGACACATCCGCGGGCACCTTGGTGTCCGATTCGAGCTTGAGTACCGCCCGCACGCCGGTGGCCGTGACGTCCACCGAGGTGACCCGGCCGATCTCGTCCCCGCGGTAGGTGACCACCGAGGTCGGGTACAGACCGCCGGAGCTGGGCAGTTCCAGGGTGACGTCATAGCGGCCGATCCCCAGCAGGGCAGGTACCTTGACGAAGCCGAAAGCCATCACCCCGCAGGCGATCACGGTGACGGAGGCCAGGATCGCAAGCTGGATCCATACCGTGCGGTGCAGGCGCAACATGTCAGTAGGACCCCCAGTGGTACGGCGCCACCAGCGGGTTGCCGCCGGTGTACGGGCTGGGCATCTGGCCGATGGTGCGACCCCACTGCATCTCGAGTTCGGTGAGGTCACCTTCCCAACGGGTGCCGGTGAAGATGCCGCTGTCCAACCGGCTCAGCGTGAGGTCGATGACCAGGCTGATATTGGCGAAGTCACCGCGGAACCAGTTGGGGATGGTGCTTTTCACCCATGGGTAGGTGGACAGGAAGTCCAGTCCCCGGGTCAGCGCCGGCCCAGCATCGGCCAGTTCCCGGAACACCGGCGCGATATTGCGCAGGTTGTTCACCAGCGATTCGCGGGTCTGCTGCACCGTCGAATTGGCGATGGCACTGAACTGTCCGAGGGCGTCGATCGCCTCGGTCAGGGTGGCGCGGGAGTCGGCGAGCACGCCGAGCGCCTGCGGGATGGTGGTCAGCGCCCGGTCCACCGTCGCGTCGCGCGCCGCGACCTGCCCGGCCAGCTCGTTGAGATGCTCGGTGGCGGTGATGATGTCATCGGTCTGCGCGTTCAGCGACCCGATGAAGGTGTCCAGCTGGGTGAGCAGGCTGCGCATATCGTCTTCGCGTCCGGCCAGTGCCTTGGCGAAGGTCTGGTTGATCTCCTGCAGCTGCGCCAGGCCGCCGCCGTTGAGCAGCACCGACACCGATGCCAGGGTCTGCTCGGTGGTCGGATACGTCGCCGCCGATGCCAACGGGATCACCGCACCGTCGGTGAGCCGGCCCTGCGCCGGCTCGTCGGCGGGCGGGGCGAGTTCGATGTGCATGGAGCCCAGCAGGCTGGTCTGGCCGACCTTGGCGGTGGCGTTGGCGGGCAGTTGTACGTCACCGTCGATGCGCATGGTGACCAGGGCATGCCAGTCCTGCACCTCGATCTTGGTGACATTGCCGACGTTGACGTCGGCGACCCGCACCCGGGTGTTCTGCTGGATGACGACGACATCGGGCAGTTGCGCCTGGATGGTGTAGGAGCCGTCCTCGCTGCCCGCGGTACCGGGCAGGCTCAGCGAATTCAGGCCCCGCCATTGGCATCCCGCGACCAGCACCACGGCCAGCAGGATCAGCGGGAGCCGGCGCGTCACGGGGTGCCGCCCGGCACCATCAGTCCGGGTAGCCCGGTGGCCGGATCGGTGGGCACCGCGGGGCCCTCGGCGGCCAGGAACTCGACCGGATCGATCGGCGCCGGCGGCGGTGGTGGCGGCGGCGCCGCGTCGGGACGCAGGTGATTCTCGCTGTAGGTGATCTCGTTGGGGCGGGCGGTGGCCCCGACGAACGGGTTGCCACCGATCGGCAGGAAGTTGTACTGCCGGTTCTTGACGATGGGCGCCAGGTACTGCACGCACAGTTTGGCCGACTGTTCGTAGTTCAGCTTCGACGCGGCCTGCACGGCACCACAGATGAATTCGACGGTGTTGGAGAAGTTCCCGAGAGCCATGATGCCGGTCACCGCGGCCTGGGCGGGCTGATAGATGTTGAGGAAGTTCTGGAACACCGACGGCGCGATGTGCAGGATCTGTTTGACATCGCCGCGGCGGTCGTTGAGCGCGGTGGTGATCGAGTCGAACCGGTCGAAGGTGGTGCCCAGCGATTCCCGGTTCTCCGCGATGAACCCCCGCAGATCGGTGACCGCAGCGTCGAGGCTCTGGGTGGCCTCGGCGATCTCATTGGGCGTGTTGGACAGCACGGTGGTCACGTCGGCCATGTTGCGGTTGAACGCGGCCAGCAGGTCGCTGCTGGAGGTCAGGGCGGACACCAGCAGTTGCAGGTTGCGGATGGTGCTGAAGATGTCCGTGCTGTGATCGCCGAGCACCGACATCGCCTGGGACAGTTTGATGACGGTGTCGCGGGCGGTGTCGCCCTGACCGCGCAGGTTGTCCGCGGCGCTGTTGATGAACTCGCCGACCGCATTGGGCCCGCCCGGTGTCGTCGGCTGCAGCGACTCGGTGAGCTTCTGCAGCTGGGTCCGGAAGTCGTCCCATTCCACCGGCACCGCGGTGCGCTCCAACGGGATGGTCCCGCCGGCAGCGAGTTTCGGCCCACCGTCGTAGGCGGGCACCAGCTGGATGGCGCGGGCACTGACCAGTGACGGCGACAGCACGGCAGCGCGTGCATCGGCGGGCACCGGGTACTGCGCGTCGACCGAGAAGGTGACCTTGATGTTCTCCGGTTGCGGCTCGATCTTGTCGACGGTGCCCACCGCGACGCCCAGGATGCGCACCTCGTCGCCGGTGTACAGGCCGTTGGCGTTGGCGAAGTACGCCACGAAGGTGTCCGTGTTGACCCGGTCCCACCACGAGGTGCTGACCACCGAGAGCGCCACCGCCAGGATGGCGACCAGTGCGGTGGCCAGCGCGACCCTAAGCCGCCCCCTCACGGCACGTACACCGGGGTCGGACCGAGAACCGGTGCGGGACCGGAGAATCCGGGCGGCGGTGGGGCGGGCGGGCCCGGGGGCGGTCCACCGGGTGCGGGTGCCGGCAGCGGCTCCCGGTACGGGTAGCGCGGATCGCCGGGTTTACCGGTGATGGCATCGGGCAGCGTCAGATTCGGTTCACCGCCCTGCCCGGTCCGCGGGAAGGGCACCGGCAGCGCCGGGGTGCCCGGCTGGCCGACACCGGGATCGACGAGCTGTGAGGGCAGCGCCACGTTGGGGTCCAGACCGAGATCGGAGAACGCCGAGTCGATGAAGGGCTGCACGAATTGGCCGGGCAGCAGGTTGACCACGGAGGCCTTGAAGAACGGTCCCGATCCGAGCACCTCACCGAAGGACATCGCGTAGCGGCGCAACAGGTAGAGGGTGCGCTGCAGTTCCTGTTTGCGGTTGTCGAGAATCTCCAGCACGCCGTTGAGCTTGTCCAGGGCAGGCTTGAGCTGGGTGCGGTTGTCGGCGACCAGCCCGGACAGCTGCTGGGAGGCGGCGGTCAGGTTGACCATGAAGGCATCGACGGACTGCTGCTGTGAGAGCAGTTCGGCGAGCAGCGCATTGGCGTTGACCACCAGCGCGGCGATCTGGTCGCTGCGCTTGGCCAGCACCCCGGTGACCTTGTTGGCATCGGCGAGCAGGTTGCGCAGCTGGGCATCCCGGTTGTTGAGGGTGTCGGAGAATTGGGACACCCCCTCCAGCGCCAGTTTGAGGTCGGCCGGGGTGTTCTGGAACGTCTCGGCCAAGGTGGACAGCGCCGAGGACAGCTGGGTGGTGTCCAGACCGCTGATGGTGGTCGTGAGATCGCCGAGGGCGGTGGGCAGATCGTAGGGCGAGGTGGTGCGCTCCAGCGGGATGGTGCCGGACAGTGCGCCGTCCCCGCGCGGTGTGAGCTCCAGCATCTTGGTGCCCAGCACCGTCTCGGTCTTGATGGCGGCCTCGGTGCGGTCGCCGAGTTCGACGCCGGTGCGGACGGTGAAGTCGACCCGCACCTTGGTGCCTTCGAGGCGGACTTCGGAGACCCGACCGACGCCGAGGCCGGACACCCGCACATCGCTTCCGGGTTTGATGCCACCGGCTTCGGAGAAGTAGGCGGAGTGATCCGATGTCCCCTTCACCACGGGCAGCTTGTCGTAGGAGAACGCGGCGACGACGACGGCCGCCACGATCAGGGTGCCGACGATCCCGACGACCGTGCGGTTGCGTTCGGCGATGGGTGTGATGGTGGGGCGTTTCAGTTTCATTTTGGTGCGCACCGTCCCGTGTCCTGGCCGGCCAGTTTGATGTACACCGGTTGACCGCCCTTGCCGTTGACCTTCAGTGCCGCATCGCACAGATAGAAGCCGAAGTAGTCGCCGTAGAGCCCCTGCCGGGCCAGGATCTGGTAGGTGTCCGGCAGCGTCCTGACCAGTTCGTCGAGGTAGTCACGGTCGGCCATCAGCTGCCCGCTGAACCGATCCGTCTGCGCCACCGCCTCTTTCAGCGGTTCTCTGGCCTCCACCAGCAGGTCGGCGATGGATCCCGCGGCGGCGTTGATGTGCGCGACGCCGGTGGCGATGTCGGTGCGGCGCTCCGACAGACCTTCGACCAGGCTGGAAAGGTCGCCCAGCCCTTCGGAGAACTGTTCGTCTCGGGTGGCGAAGGTGTCGAGCACGGTGTTGAGGTTGGTGATCACCTGGCCGATGAGCTCGTCGCGGCCGGCCAGCGTCTTGGTCAGCGCCGAGGTCTGGGCCAGCACCGAGGAGACGGTGCCGCCCTGCCCCTGGAACACCTTCAGCAGTTCGCCGGACAGCGCGTTGACCTGTTCGGGGTCCAGCGCCCGGAACAGCGGACGGAACCCGCCGATGAGCGCGTCGACGTCGAGTGCGGGTGAGGTGCGGGTCAGCGGGATGGTCTGACCCGCCTGCAGTGTGCGTACCGATCCGGGGCCGTCCTCCAGTGCGAGGTAGCGGTCACCGATCAGGTTCTCGTAACGCACTGCGGCCCTGGTGCCCTCGGTGAGTTGCAGATCGCGGTCGATCGCGAACTCGACGGTGACGGTGCCGTCCTTGTGCAGGGTCAGGTCGCGAACCTTGCCGACTTCGACGCCCGCGATGCGCACGAAGTTGCCGCCCTTCAGGCCGGACACGTTGGTGAACACCGCGCTGTAGCCGACGCGGGAGTCGAAGCGGAACTGCCCGAAGACTGTCACCAGGGCGAACAGGAAGACCAGGCAGATCGCGGTGAACAGGGCAACCCGCACCACGGTGCCGGTGATGCTCTTACGTCGCATGTCTGATCCCTTCTATGAGCCGGGTGGCAGCGGGAACGGCGGCGCCGGTGCGCCGAAGGGGCCCGGCCCGGGTGCGGGCCCGCCGGGATAGCGGACGCTCGGCGGCTCGGGGATCGCCCGGGTCACCGGGAAGTAGTTCGCCCACCCCGGGAAGCCGATACCCGGGTTGGTCCGGATCTCGTTGGGCAAGGTGCCCCAACCGGTGTCGGTGACGAGCGCCTTCACCGGGAAGTTCTGGCTCACGTCGGGGAGCGACCCGCAGCTCGGTTTGCCGCCCGGCCCGCCGGTGGCATTGGTCTTCGGCAGGTTCTGCGGGTAGCGGTAGGCGTCGTCACCGGCCAGCATCGCCGCGTCCATGATGACCGATCTGCCGTTGCCGCCCAGGGCATCCCGGCCACCGTTCTCCAGGAACCACACCGCCCCCTGGAACAGGCAGGTGTAGGTCGGTGAGTATTTGAGCAGCAGGCTGGTGGTGGGGTCGAGAATGTTCATGGCGCGCACCAGGTTCGGCTGGTTGCCGCCGATGACGTCGATCCCGGACCGGGAGAAGCCGACCGCCGACAGCAGCAGCGTGTCCAGCGCCTGGGCATGCGTACCGATGGTCTCCGAGGTGGTGGAGAAGGCGTCCAGCACTGACAGGATGTCCTGGGCCGCAGCAGAATAGGCGTGTACGGTCTGGCCGAACAGCTGCCAGTCGGTACGCACCGTCTCCATCCGCGGGTTGACGGCGAGCAGCACGTTGTTGGCATCGGTGATGGCGTGCCCGATGCGGTCCCCCTTGCCGCGCAGGGATTCCGACACCGCCGAGAGCACCGAGTTCAGCTTGGCGGGGTCCACCGCCTGCACCACCGACTGCAGGTTCTCGAACACCGTGTTGACCTCGACGGTGACATTGCGCGAGCGCAGCACCGACCCCGGTTTCAGGGCCCCGGCGGGTGCGCCGTCGGGCACGATGAGGTCGACGTATTTGGCGCCGAATGCGGTGGTGGCCTTGATCTCCGCCTCGACATTGGCGGGCAGGTATTCGAACGGGCCCGGGTACATGTTGAGCTGCAGCGAGGCCACGCCGTCCTCGGTGCCGACGGAGCCGACCTCACCGACCTGCACACCGCGCAGTTTGACCTTGGCCCCGTTCTCCATCACCAGCCCGGCACGGTCGGACATCAGGGTGATCGGTACGAAGTTGCGCAGCGAACCGGAGAACAGCAGCGCCGTCATCGCGATCAGTCCCACGATGATCAGCACCAGGACGGGCGCCCACCAGATCGGGTCGATCTTCTCCCGGCGACGAGTATGTGCCACTCCTCACCCCGAGAGGTTGAAATTGCCGGACTGTCCGTATACCGACAGTGTGATGGTGAGCAGCACGAACACCGTTGCCGTGACCGAGGTTCGGACCGCGCGGCCGACGGCCTCGCCCACCCCAGCCGGCCCGCCGGTGGCGCTGAACCCGTAGTAGGTGTGCACCACCATCACCGCGGCCGCCATCGACAGCGCCGCGACGAACGACCACAGCAGATCCGAGGGGCGCAGGAAGGTGGAGAAATAGTGGTCGTACACCCCGCGGGACTGCCCGTAGATGACCGTCGTCCCGAAGCGGGTGGCCAGGAAGGACATCAGCACCGCCACCGTGTAGAGCGGGATGACCACCACCACCCCGGCGACGATGCGGGTGGACACCAGATAGGTGATGGTGCGGATACCCATCACCTCCAGGGCGTCGATCTCCTCGTTGATCCGCATGGCGCCGAGTTGCGCGGTGGCCCCGGCACCGATGGTGGCCGCCAGCGCCACCCCGGCCGTCGCGGGCGCGATGAAGCGGACGTTGAGGAAGGCCGACAGGAAGCCGGTCATGGCCTCGATACCGACGTTGGACAGCGTGTTGTAGCCCTGCACCGCGATCAGGGCGCCGGTGGACAGCGTCAGGAATCCGATGATGACGACGGTCCCGCCGATCACCGCGAGTGCACCGGTGCCCATGCCCATCACGGCGATCAGGCGCAGCACCTCACCCGGGTAACGGCGTACCGCGTCCGCGGTGGACACCAGGGCCTGACCGTAGAACGCGGTCTGCCTGCCCAGGTTGCGGGTGCCGTCGACCAGGCGCCCGCCGGCCAGGGTGCTCATCCGGTCACCTTCACCCCGAGGGCGGTGGCCAGGATGTTGATGAGGAACAGCGCCATGAACGAGAACACCACGGTCTCGTTGACGGCGTTGCCGACGCCGGTCGGGCCGCCACCGACCGAAAGCCCTTGGTGGCAGGCGATCAGACCGGCGGACAGCCCGAACAGCAGCGCCTTGACCAGCGACACGATGACCTGCGGCAGGCCGGTCAGTAGGGTCAGGCCGGCGACGAAGGCACCCGGGGTGACGTTCTGCACGTAGACGACGAACAGGTAGCTGCCGGTCAGGCCGACCACGGCGACAACGGAATACAGCATCAGCGCCACGAAGGTGGCCGCCAGCACCCGCGGCACCACCAGTGCCTGGACCGGGTTGACCCCGATCACCTTCATGGCGTCGATCTCTTCGCGGATGGTGCGGGCGCCGAGGTCGGCGCACATCGCGGTGGCGGCGGCTCCGGAGACGACGATGGCCGTGACGACCGGGCCGACCTGGGTGACCGATGCCAGCGCCGCACCGGCGCCGGACAGGTCACCGGCCCCGATCTCCAGCAGCACGATGTTGAGCGTGAAGACGATCAGTACGGTGTAGGGAATGGACAGCATGATGGTCGGGAAAATGGACACCCTGGCCACGAATGCAATTTGCTCGAACAGTTCCCGCCAGGCGAACGGCCTGCGGAACATCGCGGCGAAGGTCTCGGCGCCGAGCACCACGAAGCCGCCCACGGCGTTCATGGACTTCGTCACCTGCCCGGCGGCACTCATCGCGCGGACGTTAAAGCGGGTCTAGTTAGCTGTCAAAGGCACCTATTGCGAGAACGCCGACGTCAATTACCGATTTTGCTGGTGGGTATCTCGAGAATGGTTTCGCTCAGCTTGATCTGATCTCACCGAGAAAAACCGTTGCGGCTCAGTAGACTCGTGCAGGTGGACATCGACCCCGCCAAGCCCCCGAGTGGTACCGGTTGTGTGGAATGCGACGCCGCAGGCGGCTGGTGGGTGCACCTGCGCCGGTGCGCGGCCTGCGGACACATCGGGTGCTGCGACGACTCACTGGCCAAACACGCCTCCCAACACTGGCGCGACACCGGCCACCCCATCATCCGCAGCTTCGAACCCGGCGAGGACTGGTTCTGGAACTACGCCACCGACGAGTATTACGACGGCCCCGAACTGGCTGCGCCGCAGGCGCACCCGGCCGGCCAGTCGGCTCCGGGACCGCGTGAGCGGGTGCCCCGGGATTGGATGCAGCAGCTCGAGGGCGGCTGACCCGCGGTGGTGAAGTCGGGGGACGGCAGCACGGTCACCGTGTTGGTCGCATTCGCGGCCAACCTCGCGGTCGCCGGGGCGAAGAGTTTTGCGGCCGTGCTGTCGGGTTCGGCGTCGATGACCGCGGAAGCGGCGCATTCCTGGGCCGACACCGGCAACGAGGTCTTCCTGCTCATCGCCAACCGCCGCGGCGCCCGCCGGGCCGATGAGCGGCGCCCGCTCGGCTACGGTCGCGAGGTCTACGTCTGGTCGCTGCTGGCCGCGGTCGGCTTGTTCGTGGTCGGCGCCGCGGTGTCGATCTGGCACGGCATCACCGAACTGCTGCACGGCGAGGACGGTCCGCAGGACTACCGATTGGCCTACATCGTGCTGGCCATCTCCTTCGTCCTGGAGGGCATCTCCTGGGTGCAGTCGGTGCGTCAACTCCGCCGCGACGCAGCCACATTCGACAGTGATGTGCTGCGATACGCGTTCGAGACATCGGACCCGACCGTGCGGGCGGTGTTCGCCGAGGACAGTGCCGCCCTGATCGGTATCGTCATCGCGTTCACCGGCATCCTGCTGCATCAGCTCACCGGTGATGTGGCCTGGGACGCGGCGGGTTCCATCGCGGTCGGGGTGCTGCTCGCCGTGGTGGCGGTCGTGCTGATCAACCGCAACCGGGTCTTTCTCACCGGTGAGGGCGGGCCGCCCCGGTTGCAGCAGGCCTTGCGTGACCGCCTCGTCGGGTTCCCCGAGGTCGCCACGGTCCGCTTTCTGCGACCCGAATTCATCGGGCCGAAGAAGATTTTCGTGATCGCGAGTGTCGATCTCGTGGGTGATGCCGTCGAGTCCTCCATCGCGCGGACCCTGCGCACCCTGGAGCATCGGCTGGAGGACTCGGCACCCGAGATCGCCGAGGTGGTGCTGACCGTTTCCGAACCCGACGAAACGGGTAGTTCTCCCCCGTGAGCGGAGATCCGAAGACCACCGAGTCAGACGCAGGCCCAGAGGGCGCCGAGGACGACGTCCAGAGCGACCCCGCCAAGGGTGCCGGGGACCGGACGGACTGGTCCGACGAGGGCGGCGCGACCCCCGACGGCGCCGCCGTCGAAGACGACTAACGCGCCTCGGCGAGCGCCGCCTTGGCGGCGTTGTAGCCGGGGATGAAGGTGATACCCGGCCCGCCATGGCATCCCGCGCTGCCCAGGTACAGCCCGGCGACCGGGAGTTCCTGATCCGCATACCCTCGGGGCCCGGGCCGGTTGGGGCCCATCTGTTCGGGATGGATCAGTCCGTGGCAGTAGTCACCGCCCGGAGCGCCGAACATGGTGCTCATGTGTTTCGGGGTGAAGGTGGTGTGCCGGGAGATCAGGCTCTCGAAATCGGGTGCCAGCCTGGTGATCTTGTCGATCACGCGTTGGCCCATCTCGTTCTTCAGGTCGCCGTATGAGGATCCCGCCGTATCTTCCACGGGGAACCACAACGAGAAGGCCGATACCGCATGCTTACCCGGCGGCGCCAGGTCGGGATCCTGCACCGAGGGCATCTGCATCGCGATCGCCGGATCCGCGGGCACGATCCCGCGGCGGCTGTCCTCCCATTGCTGCTGCAGTTCCTCCGGGGTATTGAAAAGGCCGATGGCCGACTGCATCTCGGGATCGTTGAGCATGCCGTACGGTTCGGCGAAGGTCGGGATGCCGTCGAGTGCGAAGTGCATCTGCAGGTAGCTGCCACGGTGGTCGACATGGGTGTAGCGCTCGCGGGCCTCGCCCGGCACCGCCGAGGCGTCCAGCAGTCCGGTCACGGTGAGGTCGGGCGCGAGCGCCGAGATCACGACCGGCGCGCTGATGGCGGTGCCGTCGGCCAAGCGCACCCCGGTGACACGGCCGTCGGCGGTCAGGATCTCCTCGACCTGGGATCGCAGTCGCAGATCGCCCCCGCCCGCGGTCAGCAGCTCACTCAGATGGGTGGTGAGCGCGCCGATCCCGCCGCGCAGCTTCTTCATCAGCACGGCGTTCTCGTCGGGAACGGCCAGTCCGAAGGCCAGCGCCGCCGCGCTGCCGGGGGTGGCCGGTCCGCGGTAGGTGGTGTTCACGGCCAGGAAGCTGAGCATGCCGCGCAGCGCGCCGTGCTTCTCCGGGTCGGGCAGATAGCGGTTGAGCACGTCGGTGACCGAGCCGAACAACATGTCGGTGATGGCCGAGCGTTCGAATTCGTTGTGGGCGCAGGCATACATCTCATCGAGCGTCTTCGCCGGCGTGTCGGCGTCGAAGCGGCCCAGCGCCCGGGTGGGCGCGATGCTCCAGGCCATCAGCCCCGCCATGCCGTTGACCGCCTCGGCCCCGTGCATCTCGTTGAGGTGGGTGAGCAGCTTCATCGGGTCGGTGTAGTAGATGACGGGGTCGTCGCCGATACCGCGCAGCGATACCGACATGACGTCGACGTCGACGCATGCTAGGGCGTCCAGGCCGAGTTCGCGGCTGACCACCGCCGACGTGGGGAACTGCAGCGAGCCGGCGATCTCGAACTTGTACCCGTCGAAAAGCTCTACGGTGGAAGCCATTCCGCCGGGATAGCGTTTGGCGTCCAGGCACAGGGTGTGCATCCCGGCGCGTTGGAGCAGGGCGGCGGCGGCCAGGCCGTTGTGGCCCGCGCCGATGACGATCGCGTCGTAGTCCGACATCAGCCCAGGCTGCACCCCGGCCAATGTTTTGTCAATAATGACAAAACATCAGGACGCCGGGATGACGCCCGATTCCAGCGAGTCCAACGCCATCCGGCACAGCCTGGCGAGTTCGGGCAGGGAACGCTCCTCGGCCAGCATCCACACCTCCATGGCGCCGAACACCGCGGCGGCAATACAGCGGGCGGCGACGGTGACGCGCAGCGCGGCATCGGAGCCGGGCCGCGGCGGGTCGTCGTTGCGCAGGTGTTCCTCGACGACCTCGGCGAAGGAGGCCTCGACGGCCCGGATGTGGCGCACGATGCGGCCCGGGTCGAGCTCGTCGGCGCGCAGCTCGGCGATCTTGGCCACCGCGTCCACGTCATACGGGGACTGCAGGATCGCCGAGTGCACCGACTCCACGATCGACTCCTGCGGTGAGCGATTGGCCAGAGCGGTGCGGAACCACTCCAGGCCGGCGTCGTAGTCCACGAACAGCAGATCGTGTTTGGAGGAGAAGTGCCGATAGAAGGTGCGCAGCGACACTCCGGCGTCGGCGGCGATCTGTTCGGCCGAGGTGTCCTCGACCCCCTGGGCGAGGAATCGCACCATCGCCGCCCGGCGCAGTGCGTCGCGTGTGCGCTCACTGCGCGCCGTCTGAGCGGGCCGAACCATCAGCTCAACGTACCGGAGAGGTCGAGACTCCCCCGTGCTCAGCGCGGGGCGAACAGCGCGATCGTGGCGTCCACGGCTTCCTCGGTGATATCGCTCATCTTCCCGCCGTTTTCGACGGTGATGGCGGTGAGCTCGCGCAGGCCGCCGAGCAGCATGATGATCCGCTGTCGCGACACAGGCCCGATCCCGGCGGCGCGGAACTGCGGGCTGTCCATCAGCGCGGTCACCATATCGACGAAATGCTCCATGGACTCCCGGGTGAGGTCACGTCCCGCCGCGCCCAGCGAGGGTCCGTCCCGGATCCAGCTCAGGGTGAGGTCGGGCCGGGACTCCCCCGAGGCGATCCAGGCCTCGATGGCCTGGCGGGCCTGCTGCTGCCAGGGGGCTTCGGGGTCGACGGCACCCGCGATCGAGCGGACCTGTTCGGCGTTGGCCTCGGCGAGCAGCGCCATGAAGCATTCGTCCTTGCTGGAGAAATGCTCGTAGAAGGTCCGGCGTGAGGTCCGTGCCCGCCGCACGATGTCCGCGATCGTCGTCTTGGCGTAGCCGCCCTCGGCGATCGAGGCCTCGAACGCCGCCAGCAGGCGGGCCCGGAAGTCTCCCGCGGCAGCGTCCGTCGTCACCCGGTCACCATAGAACGGCTCAGCCGATGGGGGTCAGCGGGCTGAGCACGTCGCGGATGAACTGGGTGATGTTGGTCTGCGGATTGCCGTCCGGGAAGCTGACGGTGGCCAGCATGTCGCCGCCGGCGTCGGCGAAGTTCCCGTCCGCGCGGCCCTGATGCGTCGAGGACGTGACCAGGATGATCCCCGAGGTGTCGGCCTTCTTGGCCAGCGGGACGGAGAACTGGGCGTTCTGGACCGTGCTGTTGGCCTTGTCCTCGACGATGATCCGGTTCGCGGGGAAGCCGAGCAGGCGCAGCAGGTTGCGCATCTCGCCGGCCTCGGTGCGCCCGTTCTTCGGGTTGCCGCCGGTGACGATGATCGGGGACTGCGGAAACGCCTGTGCCACAGCCAGTCCGGTCAACACGCGGGTGTAGAGGATCGGACGCATCCAGCCGTCGGGGGTGAGCCCGTAGCCCAGGATCACGATGGCGGGTTTGGTGAAGTCCTTGCCGGCAGGTTGGGCGTTCGCCTGCGGCGCGGCGGCGCAGGCGAACGCCAACGCGACGAGCAGGGCACCGATGACGGTCTTGCACCGACTGCGCTTTTCATCCCCGAATGATTGCGACACGTGTACTTGATCGTGATCGGTGGGGCAGATGTTACGGAGCTGACAATTCGGTAGCCGGGTCGGTAGATGCAGGTCAGTCACGATCTATCCGGTACCGTTAACATGTCGGTAATCTTGCCGGCCCTCAGGGCAGACCACTTCGTTGAACGTCGGGCTACATCGCCCCGCCTCGATTGCGTCGCCTTCTCTGAGACTTCTCAGAGGAATCTATGTCTTCGCGTGCCAGTGGTATCCCGTCTCTCGATGCGTTCCAGCCGAGCGAGTCCATCCATCCCGCGACTCCGTTCGCGCTGCCCGCCGGTTCCACCGCGATCGTGTACTGCGAGGGACAGTTCGGCGAGCAGGACGGCAAAACTGCCAATGGCCTGGTCCGGCACTCGGAGAATTACGAGATCCTCAGCGTCATCGACAGCCTCCGGGCCGGGTCGGACGCCGGGAAACTCCTCGACGGCACCGCCAACGGCATCCCGGTGCTGGCCTCGCTCGCCGAGTCCATCGCGCACGCCGGCCACGTGCCGGACTACCTGATCTGTGGACTGGCACCCGCCGACGGCCTGCTGTCCAACCAGCAACGGGTCGTACTGCTCGACGGCATCGCCCGCGGGATGCACATCATCAACGGCCTACACGAGTTCCTCAACGACGACCCCGAGTTCGCCGCGGCCGCCGTGATCGCCGGTGTCACCATCACCGATGTGCGCCGGCCCAAGGCCAAGCGTGACCTGCACCTGTTCTCCGGCCGGATCTTCGACGTCACCTGCCCCCGGATCGCGATCCTGGGCACCGACGGGGCGATCGGCAAGCGCACCACGGCCACCCTGCTGGTCCAGGCGCTGAACGCGCACGGCATCAAGGCGGTCATGGTGGGCACCGGCCAGACCACCCTGATCCAGGGCGGGAAATACGGCGTCGCCCTGGATGCGCTGGTCCCCCAGTTCTGCTCGGGTGAGGTGGAGCACCAGGTGGTCGCCGCGTTCGAGGGTGAAGACCCGGACGTGATCGTGGTCGAGGGCCAGGGCGCTCTCAGCCACCCCGCATACCTGACGTCGGCGCACATCCTGCGTGGCAGCCGCCCCGCCGGGGTGATCGTGCAGCACGCGCCCAAGCGCGCGGTGCTCGGCGACTTCCCGATGGTGCCGATGCCGACCGCGGCGAGCGAGATCGCCCTGATCGAGGCGTTCGCCGACACCCGCGTCATCGGGGTCACGATCAACCACGAGGACATGACCGAAGACGAGCTGAATACCGCGATCTCCGAACATCATTCGCAGCTCGGGCTCCCTGTCACCGATCCCCTGACCCGCCCGTCGTCGGAGCTGGTCGAGATGGTGCTGACGGCCTTCCCTGCGCTCGCGGCGGTCGCCGCCACATCAACCCCGATGTGACGCTTCGCATCGAGACCGATCTCGACAAGGTCGAGCAGAACACCCGGATCCTGGTCGACCGGCTCGACGAGTCGGGCATCCGGGTCACCGGAATCACCAAGGCCGTACTGGGTTCGCCGGGCGTCGGCGCGGCGATGCTGCGCGGCGGGGCCCGCGGCCTCGGTGATTCCCGGGTGGAGAACCTGACCCGGCTGGCCGGGCTCGGCCGCTCACCGCTGCGCACGTTGATCCGCTCACCCATGCTCAGCCAGGTGGCAGCCGTCGTCGACATCGCCGACATCAGCCTAAACACCGAGGCCGTCGTGCTGGCGGCACTGGATCAGGCCGCGGCCGAGCGCAAGCGGATGCACGCCGTCGTGCTGGTGGTCGAACTGGGCGACCTACGCGAAGGCATCTCCCTCGACGACGCCCCGGAGGCGGTGCGCGCCGTCCTGGGCCATTCGTCGCTGCGGCTCGTCGGGCTCGGCGCGAACCTGGCCTGCCAGAACGGCGTCGTGCCCGATGACCGGAACATGGGCGTGCTCACCGGGCTGGCCGACGATATCGAGGCACTGCACGGGATCTCGCTCGACGTCGTCTCCGGCGGCAACTCGGCGAACCTGAATTGGGCGCTGCACACCCACGATGTCGGCCGGATCGACGAGCTGCGGCTCGGCGAGGCCATCCTGCTGGGCCTCGATCCCCTGTACCGGACCCCGATCCCCGGCCTGCACACCGATGTCTTCACGCTGACCGCCGAGATCATCGAGGTCGCCGTGAAACCGGCACAGCCGTGGGGGGACCGCGCGCAGGCGGCGTTCGGGGAGGCGCCGCTGCGCACCGGCAGTGGCACCGTGCACCAGGCAATCCTGGCCCTGGGTCGCCAGGATGTGGACCCGGACGGTCTGCAGCCGCCCAAGGGCATCACGATCCTCGGGATGAGCAGCGATCATCTGGTGGTCGATCTGGGCGATCATGAGGTCGCGGTCGGCGACGAGATCGACTTCGGGGTCGCCTACGGGGCGCTGGTGCGAGCGATGACGTCGCCCTTCGTCACCAAGATGGAGGTGGGGGGCAACAGCGTTGCGAAGTGATGGAACTCGTGGTGGCCAGGGCCGGGATCGAACCGGCGACCTTCCGCTTTTCAGGCGGACGCTCGTACCAACTGAGCTACCTGGCCGGAAGGCTCCGGCCTTGCGACCGGAATACCTCGCCGAAATGGCGACCCTGACGGGACTCGAACCCGCGACCTCCGCCGTGACAGGGCGGCGCGCTAACCAACTGCGCCACAGGGCCTTGCTCTTTACTGCATCGCTCGGGTGTGTCACCACCTTCGCGCCGTACCCCCAACGGGATTCGAACCCGTGCTACCGCCGTGAAAGGGCGGCGTCCTAGGCCGCTAAACGATGGGGGCCTATCCGAATTTCTCCGGGCCGCTCTCAACGCCGGTGACGTTGGAAGCTTCGATAGCTTAGGACACAGCCCTGCGAAATCCCAAACCGGATACCCCCATCCGTCCGGGAGGGCCGCCCAGTATCCTTTTGCACCACGCCCCTATAGCTCAGTTGGTAGAGCTACGGACTTTTAATCCGCAGGTCCCAGGTTCGAGCCCTGGTGGGGGCACCACGCCTGTCTCATCGGTCATCACCCTTGGGCTTCGGCCCCTTGCCGTTCTCGCCCTTCTTGTTCTCACCGTTGCCGCGGCCCCGCGTCGGTCCGGGCTGTTGCTGTTCGACCGTGGCGGTCGTGGTCGGCAGCGGCGCCGAGGTCGTGGTGGTCGGGGTCGGCGTCGTGGTGGTCGTGGTCGTCACCGGCGTGGGCGTGCCGGAGCGGGACGCGGTGTCCACCACGAAGGCGATGACGAGCACCAGGACCGCCAGCACGGCCCCGGCAACACCGATCAGCGTGCGGCGGCGACTGCGCGGCGTGGGCGCCGGCACGTAGGCCGTGGCGGGATCGGGCAGCGGGGCATCCAGGAACAGCGTCTGCGGTCGCACCGCGCTCAGCGCGGCCCGCATCTGCTCGGCGTCGGCGAACCGGGCCCGCGGGTCGGGCGCGATGGCGCGCTGCACGACCGAGGCGAGCGCCGGGCCGGCGTCCGGGCGCAGCACGGCCACGTCCTCATGCGGCGCCGGGACACGTCCCACGAGCGCTTCGAAGGCCAGCACCCCGACCGCGTACAGATCGTCGGCGATCGTCGCGGGACGGCCGGCGATCCGCTCCGGGCTGAGATAGCCGAGCGTGCCGATCACCAGGCCGGTCATGGTGTGGCCGGACTCGGGGCTCTTCGCGATGCCGAAGTCGGCGACCTTGGGCACGCCGGTGTCGGTCAGCAGGATGTTGGCGGGCTTGATGTCGCGGTGCAGGATGCCCGCGGCGTGCGCCGTCGCCAGCGCGGAGAGCACGTCATCGAGCAGTGAGCGGATCTGCGGCAAAGGCATCGGCCCCTGCGCGATGGTGTCCGCGACGGTGCGCCCGCTGAGGCGCTCCATCACGATGTAGGGGGTGCCGTCGTGTTCGCCGCTGTCGTGCACCGCGACGATGTGCGGGTGGCTCAGGCGTGCCGCGGCCCGGGCCTCGACCTCGAAACGCCGGCGGTTCTCGGGTTGCGCGGCCAGTGCGGGGTACATCAGCTTGATCGCGACGGCGCGGCCCAGTCTGGTGTCCCAGCCGTCGTGGACCTCCGCCATGCCCCCGCGGCCGAGCAGACCACGCAGTTCGTAGCGGCCGCCGAGTATTTCGGGCCCCTGCATGGGGCTAACGGTAGACGGTGAGGGTCAGCCGACCTCGGGGCAGTAGAACTGCGGCTGGCCGCGGTACTCGACGGGCGGCAGGTTGCGCGCCGGGGTCTGCACCAGCGGGGAATCGGCGGGCAGCCGGCCCGACGCCCGGTCCACCGCGGAGCGCTTGCGCGGGTGCATCAGCGAGCGTTTGGGCAGCACCTTGCCCGCGAAGGTGATGACGCTGCAGAGCCTGTCGTGCAGCCGCTGCTGGCGCGGCGTCCAGCGGTAGCCCATCAGGTCACGCACCGGCTGGTCGTAGAGGGCCACCGTCATGAACGTCAGGAACCGCTGCATGACCTTGAGGTTCAGCGCCCACAGCGGGTCCGGGATCCACTGCAGTGAGGGATGTTTGGGCATGGTCGACAGATCCATGACCTCGCGCGCGGCGTAGTTGTTCTCCAACACGTTGCGGCACATGTGATCCCAGTACTGCTCGAACTCCTCCCAGGAGTTCGGCACCGGCCGCATGCTCATCCCGTACATCCGGTACCAGGCGACGTGCTCGTCGAACAGCTGGCGCTTGTCGGCCAGCGAGATCCCGCCGCCGAACTTCTCGGCGGCCAGCAGGGTGGACTTGAAGAACGTGGCGTGCGCCCAGTAGAAGACGTCGGGATTGAGCGCGCTGTAGCGGCGTCCCTGCTTGTCCACGCCCTTGATACCGAGGTGATAGTCGCGGACCTCGGCACCGGTCTTGGGTGCGCGCTCACCGTCGAAGACCACGCCGCCGATCGGATAGATCGAGCGCAGCAGCCGCGGGATCCGCTCGAGGAAGAAGATCGAGTGCTCTTCGACCGCCGCGCCGAGCTGGGGATGCATGTTCTGCATGGACCCGGCCCAGGTGCCCTGGAACAGGCCCGTCCATTGGCCGAAGTACCTCCAGGTCAGCGAGTCCGGTCCGAGCGGCATCGCGGGGGCGTCGTACCCGCCGGCGCTCACCGGGCAGCCTGCCGCCACCTCGGCGGTGGCCTCGGCGGATGCGCTGGTCACCGGGCACGTCTCGGACGTATCTTGAGTCACTGGCCAACTTCCGTCCCAGTCAGAATCGATTCTGACTACACTCGTTGTCACTACGCAGCTTAGGAGTGATGTGCCGTCCGGTCAACGACGTGGTCGATGGTCCGGCGTTCCCCTGCAGGATCGCCAGACACTGCGGCGCGGTGAACTCGTCGCCGCCGGGGTGACCCTGCTCGGCGGGGCGGCCGGCCCGGCGCTGACGGTGCGCGCGGTGTGCCGCGAAGCGAGCCTCACCGAGCGGTATTTCTACGAGAGCTTCACCGACCGCGACGAATTCGTGCGCGCCGTCTACGACGACGTGTGCGGCACCGCGATGAAGGCCCTGCTGTCCTCGCAGACACCGCGGGACGCCGTCGAGGCGTTCGTGGCGCTGATGGTCGACGACCCGAGCCGCGGCCGGGTGCTGCTGCTGGCGCCCGAGCGGGAACCGGTGCTCACCAAATCCGGCGCGGAGTGGATGCCCAACTTCATCGCCCTGCTGCAGCACAAACTCACCGAAATCACCGACCCGGCGTTGCAGGCAATGGTCGCGACCGGTCTCGTCGGCGCCCTGACGGCGTTGTTCACCGCCTATCTCAACGGCCGGCTGACCGCCACCCGCGAGCAGTTCGTCGACTACTGCACCGATATGTTGCTGAGCCGCGCCACCGTTCGCTGAGGTTTGCCAGCGCAGCGGCTATCAGATCGATTTGGAACCGTTATCAGACGCACAGGCAGCGTAACTTGATGTCACTGGGGGGCACAGATATATTGAGTGCTACCAACAGGTACAGATAACTGGGAGTGAACGTGTCGCAAGACCTACCCGACGTGCAATTGCTGCGCGAGCTCGAACCTGTCGTCGAGAAGAACATCAACCGGCACCTCGCCATGCGCAAGGACTGGAACCCGCACGACTACATCCCGTGGTCGGACGGCAAGAACTTCTACGCCCTCGGCGGGCAGGACTGGCATCCCGAGCAGTCCAAACTCTCCGAGGTCGCCCAGACCGCGATGGTGCAGAACCTGCTGACCGAGGACAACCTGCCCTCGTACCACCGCGAGATCGCGATGAACTTCACCATGGACGGCCCGTGGGGCTGGTGGGTAAATCGTTGGACCGCCGAGGAGAACCGGCACGGGATCGCACTGCGCGACTACCTGCTGGTCACCCGCGCCATCGATCCCGTCGAACTCGAAGAGTTGCGCGTCGAGCAGGTCACCCGTGGCTTCTCCCCCGGCCAGAATCAGCAGGGCGACCTGTTCGCGTCCACCCTGTTCGACTCCGTCATCTACGTGACGTTCCAGGAGCTCGCGACCCGCGTCTCACACCGCAACACCGGCAAGGCCTGCGAAGAGACCATCGCCGACCAGCTGCTGGGCCGGATCTCCGCCGATGAGAACCTGCACATGATCTTCTACCGCGACGTCAGCGCCGCCGGTTTGGACATGGTGCCCAACCAGGCGATGAAGTCGCTGCACCGCGTGCTGCGCAACTTCAAGATGCCCGGATACACGGTGCCCGAGTTCCGTCGCAAGGCCGTCACCATCGCCGTCGGCGGCGTGTACGACCCGCGGATCCACCTCGAGGACGTCGTGATGCCGGTGCTCAAGAAGTGGCGCATCTTCGAACGTGAGGATTTCACCGGCGAGGGCGCCCGACTGCGGGACGATCTCGGCGAGCTCGTCAAGGAGCTCCAGGACACCTGCGTGAAGTTCGAAGTGGCCAAGGAGCGCCGCCTGGAGCGCGAGCGCAAGGTCGCCGAGAAGAAGGCCATGAAGAACCTGTTGGTGACATCATCGGCAGCCTCCTAGCCCCAGCACACAGCGACACGGCCCGGTCTGGCTTACAGATCGGGCCGCTCGCTTTGCGCAGTCCGGTCGTGCTGGCTCCGATGGCGGGTGTGACAAATGTCGCGTTCCGCACACTGTGCCGTGAACTCGAGGTTGCCCGCGCCGGCACCGTCAGCGGTCTGTACGTCTGCGAGATGGTGACCGCGCGTGCCCTCGTCGAGCGCCACCCGGTGACCATGCACATGACGACCTTCGCACCCGACGAGTCGCCGCGTTCGCTGCAGCTCTACACCGTGGACCCGGACACCACCTACGCGGCGGCCAAGATGATCGTCGACGAGAACATGGCCGACCACATCGACATGAACTTCGGCTGCCCGGTGCCCAAGGTGACCAAGCGCGGCGGCGGGTCCGCGATCCCGTACAAGCGCAAGCTTTTCGGCAAGATCGTCAGGGCTGCAGTCGCCGCGACAGAAGGCACCGACATCCCGGTCACCGTGAAGTTCCGGATCGGGATCGACGACGCCCACCACACCCATCTGGACGCCGGCCGCATCGCCGAGTCCGAGGGTGCGGCGGCGGTGGCGCTGCACGCCCGCACCGCCGCGCAGCGGTACTCGGGGACCGCCGACTGGAGTCAGATCGCGGCGCTCAAGCAGCACGTGACCACCATCCCGGTACTCGGCAACGGCGATATCTTCGACGCCACCGATGCGCTGGCGATGATGGAGCAAACCGGGTGTGACGGAGTCGTCATCGGACGCGGCTGCCTGGGCCGGCCGTGGCTGTTCGCCGAGCTGTCGGCGGCCTTCAACGGGCGCCCCATCGCGACCCCTCCGACGCTCGGCGAGGTCGCCCACATCGTGCGCCGCCACGGCGAGCTGCTCTCGGCTCACTTCGGTGAGGACAAGGGCATGCGCGACATCCGTAAGCACGTCGCCTGGTACATGCACGGCTTCCCCGCCGGCGCCGACCTGCGCCGGGCGTTGGCGCTGGTCAAGACCTTGCGTGAGCTCGATGCGCTGCTCGGCGAACTCGACGGCGACGTCCCGTTCCCGGAGGTGGCCGGCGGCCCGCGTGGACGTCAGGGCTCCCCCGGATCGGTCAGCCTGCCCGCGGGGTGGCTCGACGATCCCGATGATCTGACGGTGCCCGTCGGCGCCGACGTGATGAACTCCGGCGGCTGACCTCGTCCGAGATGATCCCGAGACCGCTCCGTCACGTCATCGCGCTGTCGGACTCTCAGGTTGTCTCAGTACGATGAAAGGCCACCTGACCGGGCTCCGGTGGCGGAGCCGGGTGCAGTGCTGCTAAAAGAATGAGCAGCAGCTTTTGATTAAGCACCGATGAGAACGTGTGCAACGGCGCGCACGACCCCACGAGCCGAAGGCCGGTAGGACATGAGTGACGGCGATAACGCCACTCCTGACCGGCCCGACCGCGCGCCCGGGGAGGACAACCAATGGCTTACCCGATCTCCGCGATCGGCACCAGGCGCCACGCCGTGGGAACGCGCGCAGGCTGCTGACCCGGCCAAAGAGGCCCATTCCGACCCACCCGCGGGTAACCACACCGACGGCGTCACCGTCGCCGACCTGATCGCCAAACTGGCGGCCGACCAACCCAGTGGCGGACGCGGCCGCCGGCACCGCGCCGACCCGGTCGACGAACCGGCCCCGGCGCCGGAAAGCCCCGCCGAGATCACCGACCCGGTCGAGCCGATCGAGGCCGCGATCTTCGAGCCGGCCCCCACCGGACGCGCGCCCCGCCGCGACCCCGCCGAGCCCGTCACCGAGGTCATGCACGTGCCCTCGGCGTACGCCGCGGAACTGCCCGACCTGGCTGCCGCCCGTCCGCCGCGCCCCCTGCACACCGTGCGCCCGGCACCGGTGCAGCACCACCGGGCCCGCACCGTCGGCCGGGTGGCCGCCGCCCTCATCGCGGTGTGCGCGCTGGCTTTGACCGGCGGCGCCTGGCAATGGCAGTCGATGAAGAACAACAGCCTCAACCAGGTCTCCGCGCTGGACCCCAATTCGCGCGACATCGTGGACCCCAACGCCCAGTTCGGCGACGAGAACTTCCTGATCGTGGGCACCGACACGCGCATCGGCCAGAACAGTGAGGTCGGAGCGGGCACCACCGACGATGCCGCCGGCGCCCGCTCGGACACCATCATGCTGGTCAACATCCCGGCCGACCGCAAACGTGTTGTGGCCGTGTCCTTCCCGCGCGATCTGGCGATCACGCCGATCAAGTGTGAGCCCTGGAACCCGGAGACCGGGGTCTACGGACCGATCACCGACGAAGAATCGCCGATGTACGGCATGGAGGAGGCCTGGACCGAGACCAAGCTGAACTCGGCCTACGCCGTCGGCGGGCCCAAGTGCCTGGTGAAGGTCATCCAGAAGCTGTCCGGCCTGTCGGTCAACCGGTTCATGGCCGTCGACTTCACCGGCTTCGCCAAGATGGTCGACGCGCTGGGTGGCGTGGAGGTGTGCAGCACCACCCCGCTGGAGGACTACGAGCTGGGCACCGTGCTGGCCAACCCCGGCCGGCAGATGGTCGACGGCCACACCGCGCTGAACTACGTGCGAGCCCGCCAGGTCACCACCGAGGTCAACGGTGATTACGGCCGCATCAAGCGCCAGCAGCTGTTCCTGTCCTCGCTGCTGCGCTCGCTGATCTCCAAAGAGGTGTTCTTCAGCCTCAGCAAGCTCAACAACGTCGTCAACATGTTCATCGAGGACAGTTTCGTCGACAACATCCGGACCAAGGATCTCGTGGACCTGGGACAGTCCGTCCAGGGCGTGAACGCAGGCCGGATCACCTTCGTCACCGTGCCCACCACCGGCTACGCCGACGACTACGGCAACGAGCAACCCCGCGTCGACGACATGGCCGCCCTGTTCGAGGCGATCATCGATGACGATCCGCTGCCCGAGGAGCGCAACGCCGACAACACCCCGGTGCCCGAGACTCCCGAATCCGGCAGCGGCACAACCTCACCCGCCGACCCGGACGGCGAGGTGGTCGATGCGGTGGCCACCGAACCCGGCGCGGTCACGGTGCGGGTGTCGAACTCGACCGGCGAATCCGGGCTGGCCAGCAGCGCCGCCGATGTGTTGCAACAACATGGCTTCAACATCGACACCCCCGACGACTATCCCGGGCCGCTGACCTCGACGACGGTGTTCTTCTCACCCGGTAACGAGCAGGCCGCAGCCACCGTGGCGTCGTCGTTCCACAACGCCACCATCGAGCGGGTGACGGGGATGGGCGATGTGGTGCGGGTGGTACTGGGCTCCGATTTCAGCTCGGTGAGCCCGCCCTCTCCGAGCGGATCGTCGGTACAGGTGCACATGGTGCGCGGTACCAGCAGTGAGCAGGCCACCGAACTACCCGAGGATCTGACGGTCACCAACGCGGCGGACACCACCTGCGAATAGTTCGATCCCTCGCGCGCGAAGGGCATTCACCGTTCGTTCACCTGTGACATCGTGACCTTCGGGCCCGGCAACCGTAAGGTAATTACATGCGTACTGCGTATCAAGAACAGCTGTCTTCCTTGACCGTTCAGCTCGGCGAGATGTGTGGCCTGGCGGGCGTGGCAATGGAACGCGCGACCCAGTCCCTGCTGCAGGCCGATCTGGCGCTCGCCGAACAGGTCATCACCGACCATGACCGCATCACCGAGATCAGCGTGCGCGCCGAGGAAGCCGCTTTCATGCTGCTGGCCCTGCAGGGACCGGTTGCCGGAGACCTGCGCGCCATCGTCAGCGGGATCCAGATCGTCGCCGACATCGACCGGATGGGCGCCCTGGCCCTGCACGTCGCCAAGATCGCCCGCCGCCGCCATCCCCAGCACGCGCTGCCCGAGGAAGTCAACGGTTACTTCGCCGAAATGGGCCGCGTTGCAGTCGAATTGAGCCGCAGCGCGCAGGAGGTGCTGGACACCCTCGACCCGGAGAAGGCTGCCCGGATCCGCGAAGAAGACGATGCGATGGACGACCTGCACCGTCACCTGTTCTCGGTGCTGATGGACAAGGACTGGAAGCACGGCGTCACCGCCGCCGTCGACGTGACGTTGCTGAGCCGCTTCTACGAGCGCTTCGCCGACCACGCCGTCGAGGTGGCCCGCCGGGTGATCTTCACCGCCACCGGATCGTTCCCGGAGGACGCGACGTTCACCGAACCGCGCTGAGCTCAGCGCTCGCCGGCAACGATCCGCACGCCCTCCTTGCGGGCGGCCAGCAGGTCGCGCAGCACCGTCTCCAGCACCTGTAGATCGGCGTTGCTGTAGCGCTGCAGGAATTCGCACATCCCGCGATTCATCTCGTCGTGCAGTTCGCGGTGCGCAGCGCTGACCAGCGCGCCGTCCGCGGTGAGCTCCAGCTGGATCTCTTTTCGGTTGCCGGGCACCGGGGTGCGCACCACCAGACCGGCCTCGACCAGGCGCTGCACGTGCTTGGAGACCGTTCCCTTGAGCTGACCGGATTTGCCGGCCAGCCCGACCACGCCCACCGGCCCGTCCGCGATGGCGGCGAGCAGATGCATCGACAGTGTCGGTAGCCCACGCACGGCCTTCTCCAGCCGTTCCGGACAGCGCTGCACCATGAAATCGCGTTCCGGATCGCCGTCCTCGTCGGCGTCGAACTTGTCGCCGACCGCTCCGATCAACGTGTTGATGGCGTCGATCAGCCCGGACTTGGTTTTCATGGAAACCATATTGCCATCCTCTCGCCGTGGCCGTACATTGTTTCCATAGAAACCATATTTTAGGAAACTATGAGGAGCGCATCATGAAAGCCGCCGTCGTCACCGAATGGGGCCAATCCCCCACCTACACCGACTTCGCCGAGCCGCAAGCCGGGGACGGCACCGTCGCCGCCACCGTCGAAGCCTCGGCACTGACCAACCTGACCAAGGCACTCATCAGCGGAAAGCACTACGCCAGCGGCGAACTCACCCTTCCTGCGATCCCCGGCGTGGACGGTGTGGCCCGACTCGACGACGGCCGCCGGGTCTACACCGGCGCGGTGGCGCCCTACGGCATGATGGCCGAGCGCACCCTGATCAGTGCCCACGGAATGGTCGAGCTACCCGATGAGGTGGATGCCGTCACCGCGGCCGCCGTGCCAAATCCCGGGATATCCGCCTGGGCCGCACTGGAATTCGCCGCCGCCGTGCAGCCGGGCCAGAGTGTGTTGGTGCTGGGCGCCACCGGAGTGACCGGATCGATGGCCGTGCAGCTGGCCAAGTCGGTCTTCGGGGCCGGGCGCGTGATCGTCACCGGCCGAAACGAGAGCCGCTTGCAGTGGCTGCGCACGGTGGGCGCCGACGAGGCCATCAACCTCGGCGACGCAGACGTCAGCGAGCAGATCAGTGCACTGCACGCCGAGCATCCGTTCGACGCGGTACTGGACTACCTCTGGGGCGATCCGGCCACCGAAGCCCTTGCCGCACTGGCCGCGAGCCATCCGGCCGCGCACTATCACCGCACCCGGTTCGTCCAGATCGGATCGATGGCCGGAGCCGATATCACGCTGCCGGCCGCGATCCTGCGCGGTACCGGCATCACCATGTCCGGGGTCGGCATCGGCAGCGTGCCGCCCGAGGTGCTGGCGCGGACGCGCAACGAGGCCCTGCCACGGCTGTTCGACATGGTCGCCGCCGGCACCATCGAACTGCGCACGCTCACACGCCCGCTGGCCGAGGTCACCGACGCCTGGGCCACCGCGGAGCCGTCCGGCACCCGGGTGGTGCTGACCCCCTAGCGGCTAGCCGAAACGGCCGGAGATGTAATCCTCGGTGGCCTTCTTGGTGGGGTTGGAGAAGATCTTCTCGGTGTCGTCGATCTCGATGAGCTGGCCGGGCTTGCCGGTGGCCTCGAGGTTGAAGAACGCCGTCTGATCGCTGACCCGGGCCGCCTGCTGCATGTTGTGCGTGACGATCACGATGGTGAAGTCCTGCTTCAGCGTCGAGATCAGATCCTCGATCGCCAGCGTGGAGATCGGGTCCAGCGCCGAACACGGCTCATCCATCAGCAGCACATCGGGCTGCACCGCGATCGCGCGGGCGATGCACAGACGCTGCTGCTGACCGCCGGAGAGGCCGCCGCCGGGCTTGTCGAGGCGGTCCTTGACCTCGTTCCACAGGTTGGCACCCTTGAGCGACCGTTCGGTGGTCTCATCGAGGGTCTTCTTGTTGCGGACACCCTGCAGCTTCAGCCCGGCCACCACATTGTCGCGGATCGACATGGTGGGGAACGGGTTCGGCCGCTGGAACACCATGCCGATGGTCTTGCGCACGCCCACCGGGTCGACGCCGGCACCGTAGATGTCGTCACCGTCGAGCAGCACCGAGCCCTTGACGTAGGCGCCGGGGATGACCTCGTGCATACGGTTCAGGGTGCGCAGCACGGTCGACTTGCCGCAGCCCGAGGGGCCGATGAACGCCGTCACGCTGCGCGGTTCGACCGACAGCGACACGTTCTGCACGGCGTGGAACGCGCCGTAGTAGATGTTGACGTCTTTGAGATCAAGTCGCTTGGCCATGGTTATCTCCTAAACCTGCTAGACCTTTTTCGGGGCAAAGAACTTGGCAATGAATCGCGCACCGACATTGAGCAGCGCGATGAGGACCACCAGGGTGAGCGCAGCGCCCCACAGTCGGTCGGTCGGAACCGGATTGGCGCCCGCGCCCGCCGATGTCTGGTCGAACATCATGCCGGGCAGCGAACCCATGAAGCCGCTGAACATGTCGAAGTTCATGGCCTGGGCGTAGCCCACCAGGATCAGCAGCGGTGCGGTCTCACCCATTACACGTGCCAGCGACAGCAGGATGCCGGTGACGATGCCCGACAGCGCGGTCGGCACCACGATGGCCGAGATGGTCTTCCACTTCGGCACGCCGAGTGCGTAACTCGCCTCGCGAAGGTCCATCGGCACGATGCGCAGCATCTCCTCGGTGGCGCGCACGATGACCGGAATCATCAAGAGCACCAAGGCGAGTGACACCGCCAGGCCGGAGCGCTGGAAGCCCAGCGTCGCGACCCACAGCGCGTAGATGAACAGCGCCGCCACGATCGAGGGCACACCGGTGAGGATGTCGACCATGAAGGTGGTCACCTTGCCCAGCCGGGTCCCGCCGCCGTACTCCACCAGGTAGATGGCCACGAAGATGCCGATCGGGATGGAGATGATGGCACAGATCAGGGCCTGCAGCAGCGAGCCGACGATGGCGTGATAGGCACCGCCACCGGGCTGGAAGGCCGTCATACCGGCCTGCGAGTTCATCCACCAGGTGCTCGACAGCACCACGCCGATGCCCTTGGAGACCACCGTGTAGAGCACCCACACCAGCGGGACGATCGCGACCACCACGGACGCGGTGACCAGGACGGTGGCGAACTTGTCGGTGAACTTGCGGCGCCCGCTGACGCCCTGGAAGGTGGGAGCCTTGATCGGCTGATCCAGCGTTGCGGTCATGAGGCGGACCGGTCCTTTCCGGAGACCGCGGCACGGGCCAGCGAGTTCACCACGAACGTGAGGATGAACAGCACCAGGCCGGCGGCGATGTAGGCGCCCGCCTTGTACTGATCGTTGAATTCCGAAGCCGCCGAGGCGATCTTGCTGGCGAAGGTGAAGCCGCCGTCGAACAGCGACCAGCCGAACGCGGTCTGGGTGCCGCGCAGGATGATCAGCAGGGCGATGGTCTCACCGAGTGCACGGCCGAGGCCGAGCATGGCGCCGCTGATGTAGCCGGACATGCCGAACGGCAGCACCGTCGTGCGCACGACCTCCCAGCGGGTGGCGCCCAGCGCCAGCGCGGCCTCGATCTGGCCGCGCGGGGTCTGCACGAACACCTCGCGGGTGACGGCGGTGATGATCGGCAGGATCATCACCGCGAGCACGATGCCCGCGGTGAAGATGGTGCCACCGCCGGCCACCGACGCGTTACCGGTGGAGAACAGGAACAACCAGCTCAGGTTCTCGTTGAGCCACACCGCGACCGGCTTGATCGTCGGCGCGAGGACGTACAGACCCCACACGCCGTAGATGATCGACGGCACCGCAGCCAACAGGTCGACCAGATAGGCCAGCGGGCCCTTGACCCGCTTGTGCGCGTAGTTGGTCAGATAGATCGCGATGCCCAACGCCACCGGCATCGCCAGGATCAGGGCGAAGACCGAGACGAACACCGTGACCTGCAGCAGGTCCAGGATGCCGAAGGACATCGCCGAGGTGTCGGTGGTGATCCAGTTGCCGCCGAAGAGGAAGAAGTTCTGCTCGTTGCGGGTCAGCGCCGGGATCGCCCGCCACAGCAGGAAGATGCCGATCGCGGCGATGATCGCGATGACCAGGACGCCCGATCCGGTGGCGAGCCCGCTGAAGATGCGGTCGCCGGGGCGCACCTTCGAGTTCTTCGACGGGTTCGTCGAGATCGGGGTGGGCTCGGGGAAGGGTGCGGCGAGCGCCTCACCCGACCCCGAGTCTGATGGATTCGGAATAGTCACGGAGCTACCGTCTGAACCCTTCTCGATACCTTTGAATGTCATTCGGTCAGGCACCCATCCTCGCCTCGAATTAGCCGCTACGCCAGTGGACTAGGCAGCCGGCCCGATGGCCTCGATGGAGGTCAGCAGACGCTCCTTGAACTTCTCCGGCAGCGGCACATAGCCGGCCGAGGACAGTCCGGCCTGTCCGTCATTGGCGGCGACGGTCAGGAAGGACTTGACGGCCGCGGCGGTCTCGGCGTCGTAACCGTTCGAGCAGACGACCTCGTAGGTGGCCAGCACCAGCGGGTAGGCGCCTTCTTCGGTGGTGCCGTACAGCGAAGCCAGGTCCAGCGTCAGGTCATTGCCCTCGGCGGCGAACTTGGCGGCGTCGATGGCCTTGCCTGCCGACTCGTCGGTCAGTTCGACCGCGCCCGCACCGGTGTTGATCTGTGCGTAGGACAGGCCGGCCTGATCGGCGAAGCCCTTCTCCACGTAGCCGATGGCACCCGGGGTGGCCTGCACGGCCTGCGCGACACCGGCGGACTTCTGCGCGCCCTCGCCGGCGCCGCCCTGGAACTCGCTGCCGTCGCCCTTGGTCCATGCACCGGCCGAGGCGGCCTCCAGGTACTTCTGGAAGTTGTCGGTGGTGCCCGAGGAATCCGAGCGGAAGATCGGGGTGATATCGGTGTCGGGCAGGGTCTTGCCCTCGTTCAGTGCGGCGATGGCCGGGTCGTTCCACTTGGCGATCTGGCCCTGGAAGATCTTGGCCAGAGTGTCACCGTTGAGCACCAGTCCGTCGACGCCCTCGACGTTGTAGGCCATCGCGATGGGCCCGAAGACCAGCGGCAGGTTCCACGCCGGGTTGCCACCGCAGCGCTCGGCGGCCTGGGCCGCCTGCTCTTCCTTGATGGCCGAGTCGGAGCCGGCGAAATCGACGTTCTTCGCCACGAACTGCTCGCGGCCCGCACCCGAGCCGGTGGGGTTGTAGGAGAGATTCTTGCCCTGGCACTTCTGGCCCCACACCTGGTTGAACAGGGCGATGGCGTTCTGCTGGGCCGTCGAACCCTCGGCGGTGATGGAGTTCTTACCGCCGCAGTCCGCGGCGGCCGAGGACGTACCGGAGGCCGAACCGCTCGTGGCGGTGCTGCCGGTGTTGTTGTCGCTGCCGCACGCGGTCAGCGTGAGCGCGGCGACAGCGGTCGCCGACAGGGCCAGGCCGATATTGAGCTTCACGAATCCCACTTTCAGTTGACGGCTTCAGACTCCCCGGCAACGTATGCGGTGGCAGTGGACTGTCAGCGGCCTCAGAATGAACGGGAGGTGAACAGGTACAGCTAGTTCACAGCTGGCGCGGCGTACGCCACATCGGCGCTGTAGACGACAAACCCCAGGCGCCGATAGGTTTTCACCGCGGCGGTGTTGTTGCCCTCGACATACAATGTGACATCGGCCTCAGGCCCCAGCCGCCCGGCGAGATGATGCAGCCCCAGCAAAGTCAATTCGGCGCCGAGACCGCGGCCCTGTGCGTCCGGATCCACGCCGACGACATAGACCTCGCCGAGGCTCCGGGAGTGGACCTTCGTCCAGTGAAAGCCCAACAACGTCGGCCCTTCGAAGGCCAGGAACAGTCCGGCGGGATCGAACCAGGATTCGGCGCGCCGCTCATCGATGTCGGCCCCGGTCCAGCCGCCCTGCTCGGGATGCCAGGAGAAGGCCGCGTTGTTGACGCGCAGCAACTCGGCATCGTCCTGCGGCCCGGCATAGGTGCGGATCTCGTGGTGCCCCACGATCTCCGGCAGGTCCGACAACGAACGCCGCATCTGGAGTAACTCCCGTACCGGCTGCAGACCCAGTGCGGAGGCCAATGCCCGGGCGGGCGCCAGATCTCCGTGCGCCCAGATCCGGGTCTGCGGGCCGCCCTCGGCGAGTCCGGTGCGGATCAACTCGGTCCCGATGCCGCGGCGGCGGGCGTCGGGATGAACCACCGCCTCGGCCATCTCGGAACCGAGGTTCAGATAACCGACCACCGTGTCCCCGTCCAGGGCCAGCAGGTGACGGGTGTCGTCGCGGCTCAGCTCACGCAGCACCTGATCGCCGACCGGTGCCACCCCGTCCAGCGCGGTGGCCGCGGTGACGATGTCGGTGATCCGGGCCCGATCATCAGCGGAAAGCCCGGTGCGCCATTCGATCACTGGCTGTGCAGTGGGCCGAACGAGCCTGCGGTCGAACCGAAGTCGGATTCGCCGAGGTCCCCGTCGAGCTCACCGTCGTACTCGTCGTCCTCATCGAGCTCATCGACGGCCGGTGCCGGCGTGCGCCCACGCGCAGGCCGCACGGCCTTGTAGCCGACGTTGCGGACGGTGCCGATCAGCGATTCGTACTCGGGCCCGAGTTTGGCGCGCAGACGTCGCACGTGCACGTCGACGGTGCGGGTGCCGCCGAAGAAGTCGTATCCCCAGACCTCCTGCAGCAGCTGGGCGCGGGTGAACACCCGGCCGGCGTGCTGCGCGAGGTACTTGAGGAGCTCGAACTCCTTGTAGGTCAGGTCAAGCGGGCGGCCACGCAGCCGCGCGGTGTAGGTGCCTTCGTCGATGACGAGCTCGCCGAGCGTCACCTTGCCGACGCTCTCCTGGTCGGCGACCCCGCCGCGGCGACCGATCAGCAGCCGCAGCCGGGCATCGATCTCGGCGGGCCCGGTGCCGGGCAGCAGGATCTCGTCGAGACCCCATTCCACGTTGACGGCGACCAGCCCGCCTTCGTTGACCACGGCCACCACGGGAACCGAGGTCCCGGTGGTGCCCAGCAGGCGGCACAGGCCACGCGCAGCGGCCAGGTCGGTGCGGGCATCGACGATCGCAATATCCGCGGTTCCGGCTTCGAGCAGGGAGGACACTTCGGTCGGTGCCGTCCGTACGTTGTGCGCCAGCAGCGACAGGGAGGGCAGCACGGTGTCCGGGTGCGGGTCAACGGTCAGAAGTAGAAGTTCCAAAATGTCCTCCCGAGTCCTGGATCGTCCCCGGGACATCGGTGTCGGAGGTCATCTTCCAGATTCATGGTTGACACGTGGCCGTTACGACCGACGATCGCATAACAATACCGTGCTACCTGCTGGTTAGCAGACCCGAACCGGCGGGTGTCGGTCCGGCGACCCGGCGGGTGCGACAGAATGACCGGGTGCGCAAGCTGCTGACCGGTGTCCTCGCGACCATTCTCGCGGTGATTCTGGGCGGCGTGGGAACGGATTTCGGCGCGGCCATCTACGCCGAATACCGGCTGGCGCGCAGCGTGCGCACCGCCGCGCAGCTGCATTTCGATCCGTGGGCCAGCATCCTGGGGTTCCCGTTCATCACCCAGGCACGCGCGCATCACTACCGCGAGATCGAGATCCGGGCCAACGGCGTCGAACACCCGGTGACCGGCAGGGTGTCGCTGGAGGCCACGCTGCACTCGATCGATCTGTCGGATTCGACCTGGCTGATCGGCCCGGACGCCGAGCTACCGGTCGACATCGCCGAGAGCCGGATCATCATCGACTCGACGCACGTCGGAAAGTTCATGGGCATCAAGGACCTGCTGGTCGAGGCGCCGCAGCGAGAGAGCAACGACGCCACCGGCGGCACCACCGAATCCGGTATCTCCAGCGGCAACGGACTGATCTTCACCGGAACCCCGACGGACGCGGACTTCCACGAGCGGGTGAGCGTGGCGGTGGACCTGACGACCGGCGATGCCGACGGCAGCACGCTGGTCATGACCGCGACCGGGGTGCTGACCGGCCCCGGCACCGCCGACGAGCCGGTGCCCGAGGACAAGACCGCCGCGGTGCTGAAGGCCTTCAGTAACCGCATTCCGGGCCAGCGGCTGCCGTTCGGCCTGACGCCCACGACGGCCGGCGCCCGCGGATCCGACATCATCGTCGAGGGCATCGCCGAGGGACTAACCGTGCGCCTGGACGAGTTCAGACAGTCATGAACACTTCGCTGACGCTCGTCATCGTGATCGTCATCGCGGTGCTCGGCCTCGGGTACCTGGTGGGCAAGCTGATCACGCTGCGCTCGGGGATGATCCGGGCCGCAGCCGAGGCCTCCGATGTCGACACCAGCGGACTCGGCCTGTCCAGCACCGGTCCGACCATCCTGCATTTCAGCGCGACGTGGTGCGGACCCTGTGCGGCGGTGCGCCGGGTGGTCGACCAGGTATGCGACGAACTGCCCGCAGTGGCCCATGTGGAGATCGACATGGACGAAAATCCCGAAGCCGCACGGCGGCTTTCGGTGCTGTCGCTGCCGACCACCATCATCTTCGACGGCGACGGGCGTCCGCGGTACCGGACCACCGGCGTCCCGAAAGCCGCTGACCTGCGCTCGGCGCTCGAACCGCTATTGGCTTGATGCCGGTGCCTACGGGTATTGTGTGCGTCGTGACCGCCCGTCTTGAGCTGCTGCTCACCAAACGCCGCGCAGTTGATCTGTGCCGCACCGCGGGTTGTTGCTGTTGTTGTCGTAGCTGCTGATAGCCGCGCCCTCATCTTGGTGCGCCGCTTCCCAGGCGCCTTCGTGGCCTGCCAGTCCAGCCCAGCCAAGCAACAGGAGCATTCACATGTCAGCCAATACCGGGGCCATTGCCCAGGACCAGGTCGACGTCCGCGGACCCCGCTTCGTCGCCTGGATCACCACCGCCGTGCTGATCGTCACCCTGCTGGTCTCGACGGCCAGCGTGCCCGCGGCCGCCGTCATCCTGGGTCTGCAGACGATCGTCTTCGCCGTCGGTGCCGCACTGGGACCGCGCCGGCATCCCTACGGCGCGGTGTTCGCGGCGCTCGTCGCACCGCGGCTGAGCCCCGTCACCGAGCGTGAACCGGTCGCTCCGCTGAAGTTCGCCCAGCTGGTCGGATTCGTCTTCGGCGCCGTCGGGACCGTCGGTTTTGCGCTCGGCGCGCCGCTGGTCGGTCTCATCGCCACCGGCTTCGCACTGTTCGCCGCATTTCTCAACGCCGCCTTCGGCATCTGCCTGGGCTGCCAGATCTACCCGCTCGTCGCGCGGTTCCGCCGCGTTCCCGCCTGACCTTCACGCACCACACAACCGAAAGGAACCACTTCATGGCACGCTCCGACGTCCTGGTCTCCACCGACTGGGCCGAGAGCAATCTCGACGCGCCGAAGACGGTCTTCGTCGAGGTCGACGAGGACACGTCCGCCTACGAGGGCGGCCACATCCAGGGTGCGGTGCGCCTGGACTGGAAGACCGAGCTGCAGGATCAGGTGAAGCGCGACTTCGTCGACCAGCAGCAGTTCTCGAAGCTGTTGTCCGACAAGGGCATCGCCAATGACGACACCGTGATCCTTTACGGCGGCAACAACAACTGGTTCGCCGCCTACGCCTACTGGTACTTCAAGCTCTACGGGCACGAGGACGTCAAGCTGCTCGACGGCGGACGCAAGAAGTGGGAGCTCGACGGCCGCCCCCTGGTCACCGAGGTGCCCGAGCGGGCCGCGACGTCATATTCGGCCAAGGCGCCCAATAACGACATCCGCGCCTTCCGCGACGAGGTCATCGCCGCGATCGGTGAGAAGAACCTGGTCGATGTCCGCTCCCCCGACGAGTTCTCCGGCAAGATCCTGGCCCCGGCGCACCTGCCGCAGGAGCAGAGCCAGCGCGCCGGCCACATCCCCACCGCCATCAGCGTGCCGTGGAGCAAGGCGGCCAACGAGGACGGCACCTTCAAGTCCGACGAGGACCTGGCCAAGCTGTACGCCGAGGCCGGCCTGGACGGCGACAAGCTGACCATCGCCTACTGCCGCATCGGGGAGCGCTCGTCGCACACCTGGTTCGTGCTGCAGGAGCTGCTGGGTCACAAGAACGTCAAGAACTACGACGGTAGTTGGACGGAATACGGTTCCCTGGTGGGAGCCCCGATCGAGTTGGGAAGTTGATATGTGCTCTGCACCCAAGCAAGGACTGACGTTGCCCGCCGGCGTCGACCTGGAGAAGGAAACGGTCATCACCGGCCGTGTCGTGGACGGCTCGGGCCAGACGGTCGGCGGCGCGTTCGTGCGCCTGCTGGACGGCTCCGACGAGTTCACCGCCGAGGTCGTCGCGTCGGCCACCGGTGACTTCCGGTTCTTCGCGGCCCCGGGCAACTGGACGCTGCGGGCGCTGTCCCCCGCCGGCAACGGCGATGCCAGCATCGCCCCGACCGGTGCCGGCATCCACGAGATCGACGTCAAGGTCGCGTAGTCACTCCACCGGTCACCGCGCTCGGGCCTCGACTCGAGCGCGGTGACCTCTGGCGGTTAGGATCATCCCGTGGTTCTGTTCTTCGAATTCCTGCTCGTGGTGGCCGTCGTCGTCATCACCTGGTTTGCGCTGTACGCCGTCTATCGGCTCGTCACCGACGAGGGGTGAGCTCCGACAGCGACGCAGCGGTTCCCGGCTCGGGTGACCGGGCGGTGGCCTCTGCGCTTGAACGGGCCAAGATCACCGCGGCCCGCAACATCCCGGCCTTCGACGATCTGCCGATCGCCGCGGACACCGCGAATCTGCGCGCGGGTGCGGACCTCAACCCCGCGCTGCTTGCCCTGCTGCCGCTCGTCGGCGTGTGGCGCGGTGAGGGCGAGGGCCGCGATGCCGACGGTGACTACCGGTTCGGCCAGCAGATCATCGTCTCCCATGACGGCGGCGACTATTTGAACTGGGATTCGCGGTCCTGGCGGCTGAACGCCGACGGCGAGTTCGCGGCCCCCGACCTCCGCGAGACCGGCTACTGGCGGTTCGTCAACGACCCCGCCGATCTCGACGAGACCCAGGCCATCGAGCTGCTGCTCGCCCACTCCGCCGGCTACGTCGAACTGTTCTACGGCAGTCCGCTCAACCAGGCATCCTGGGAGCTGGCCACCGACGCCCTGGCGCGCAGCAAGTCCGGCGTGCTGGTGGGCGGCGCCAAGCGCCTCTACGGGATCGTTGAGGGCGGCGACCTCGCCTATGTCGAAGAGCGGGTGGACGCCGACGGCGGCCTCGTGCCGCATCTGTCGGCTCGGCTGGTCCGCTTCATCGGCTGACACCCACGCCACGACGGGCACCGAGCTCGCTGACCGACCCCAGACATGGAGCAGCCCCCGAGCCGTTCGTCTTGGTTGGACCAACCAAGGGCTCGGGGGCCGGGTGGCTGCTTGGAATTCGCCAGCGCTCGCAGGATGCACGATGCGCGTGTGCGAAAGAGCCAAGAGACCCATCACACTCCTGGTGCTGCTAGCTAGCAGCCACCTCACTTGTCCGTATGTCACTCAATTTCTCGGACCACCTCCTCTCCTGTGTACGAGCGACCGTACTCCCGGAACCGTGACCCGACAACCGATTTAGCGCGACATCGCGAGGTCCACCAGACGGGCCAGCTCGCCCGCGGCCGGCGCCGGCCGCAACGCCACACCGTCGAGGGTGTGCACCCGCGCACCCAGCGTCACCGCGGAGACCAGCCAAACCCCTTGGGCAGCAAGGAGATCCGCGACGGTCAGCGCGCGGTAGGCGCTGCGCGGCGCGATCGCGAACAGCGCGCCGACGGTGGTGCCCGCCAGGATCGGCAGGCTCGGCGGCGGGCTGAGCAGAATTTCGCTCTGCGCGATCACCACCGATGAGCGCGGTCCTTCCAGCACCGCCCCGTCGTCATCGACGAAGATCGCGTCACCGGCGCCGCGGCGCGACGCCTCCCGCAGGGCGGCGACATTGAGGGCGTAGGACAGCGATTTCGCGCCCGTCAGCGCACCGCGCGGCCCGGGATTCAGCGTGACCGCGGCCAGTCCGTCCCGGCGGGCGGCAACAGCGCGGGCGGGCACCGCGGACACCGCCACGAACGACGCCCCCCGCCCGTACAGCAGCCGCAGCACGCCGTCGGCAATACCGCCCCAGTGAGCCGCCGCGACATCCACCGCCGCACGCCAGCGGTCCGGGTCCGGGCGGGGCAGCCCGGCGATCGCGGCGGAGCGGTCCAGCCGCGCCAGATGGGCGTCCAGCAGGCAGGGCCGGCCGTCCCGCAACAGCGTGGTCTCGAAGACACCGTCACCGCGGGTGAGCACCGGGTCGACGGCCCGCACCAGCGGTGTGGACGGGTCGTGCCGGACGCCGTCGAGATCCACCACGACGTCCGCGGATCGGGCCACCATGGGGCAGAGCGTAACCGCCGTAGCATTGGCGGTATGTCCGCAGTTCCCGCACCAGAAACAGGACCAGACGCCGGCGCGGTCTGGCATTTCGGCGACCCGTTCGGCGAGCAACGAGCCGCGGAGGGGGCCGCCGTGGTGGTGGACCGCTCGCACCGCGCGGTCCTGCAACTGACCGGAGCGGGGCGGCGCAGCTGGCTGCACACCATCTCCAGCCAGCACGTCAGCGACCTGCCCGACGGCGTCGTCGTCGAGAATCTGAGCCTGGACGGTCAGGGTCGTGTCGAAGATCACTGGATCCAGACCGAGCTCGACGGGATCACAGTGCTGGACACCGAACCGTGGCGTGGTGAACCGCTGCTGGGCTTCCTGCGCAAGATGATCTTCTGGGCCGACGTCACCGTCGACCCCGCCGACCTCGCGGTGCTCTCGCTGCTGGGACCCGGGCTGTCCGAACCCCGGGTGCTGACCGCTCTCGGGGTCGAGGCGCTGCCGGCTCCGTGGACCGCGGTGGCACTGCCCGCGGGCGGATTCCTGCGCGGCACCTACCCCGGTGAATACGACGTGCTGGTGCCGCGGTCCACCAAGGACGGCTGGATCGATGCGCTGATCGCCGCGGGTGTCACCAGGGCCGGCGTGTGGGCCTATGAGGCGCACCGGGTGGCCGCCGCCCGCCCGCGACTCGGCGTCGACACCGATGAGCGCACCATTCCGCACGAGATCGGCTGGATCGGCGGGCCCGGCGTGGGCGCGGTGCACCTGGACAAGGGCTGCTACCGCGGCCAGGAGACCGTCGCGCGCGTACACAACCTCGGAAAACCGCCCCGCATGCTGGTGCTGGTGCACCTGGACGGGTCCGCGGACCGCCCGGCGACCGGCGATCCACTGCTGGCCGGGGGACGGGCGGTGGGCCGGCTGGGCTCCGTCGTCGACCACATCGACGACGGTCCTATCGCTCTGGCGCTGGTGAAACGAACCCTGCCGGTCGACACCGAACTGACCACCGGAGGCGAGTCGGCGGTGGCCGCCGTCATCGACGCGGACTCGGTCCCCGACGTCGACGGCGTCGGCGCGGGGCGCCTCGCGGTGGAGCGACTGCGCAGCGGAGGCGGTTAGGAACCGCGGCAAGGAAGGGCCTACCAGCGGCCCGCCGCGGGGCACGGTAAAGTGTTGGCAGGACAATTAGACACACACAGATCGGAGCCGCCTGCACGTCGGGCCGCTCCGTTATTGCGCGAGGGGGTCCCAATGGGCCGCGGCCGAGCTAAGGCAAAGCAGACCAAGGTTGCTCGTGACCTGAAATACAACACGCCGGAGACTGACTTCGAGCGGCTTCAGCGCGAGCTGTCCAACAGCAGCGCGGCCGACGACTTCAAGGGCAGCTCCGACGATTTCGCGGGCCCCGCGGACCGTTATGCCGACGAGGACGACTGGCGGCGCTGACCGCCCCGGCGGCGCGCCGCGCGTTCCCTCAGAACCGCGGGTGCTGGCCGACGAGCTGAGCTCGCGCCCCATCCTTCGTACCCTTTGCGACGGTTCCGACCGTCCAGCAGGCGAGGTGGCGCGCGGTCAGAATCGCCAACGCGCGGTCGGTGTCCTCCGGCGCGACGATGGCGACCATGCCGACGCCCATGTTGAACGTCTTCTCCATCTCGGCGCGCTCGATGCGTCCGCGCTGGGCGATCATGCCGAACACGGGTGCGGGCGTCCAGGTGCCGCGATCCACCTCGGCCACCAGGCCGGGCGGGATGATGCGTTCCAGGTTGCCGGCGAACCCGCCGCCGGTGACGTGGCAGAAGGTCCGCACATGGGTCTCGGCGGCCAGCGCCAGGCAGTCCTTGGCGTAGATGTAGGTCGGCTCCAGCAGTTCCTCGCCGAGGGTGCGGCCGAACTCCTCGACATGACCTGACAGGTCCATCCGGTCGATCTCCAGCAGCACCTTGCGGGCCAGCGAGTAACCGTTGGAATGCAGACCGGTCGAAGCCATCGCGATGATCACGTCACCGGGCTTGACCCGTTCCGGGCCCAGCACGTCGTCGGCCTCCACGACACCGACGCCGGTGGCCGAGATGTCGTAGTGGTCGGGTTCCATCAGCCCGGGATGCTCGGCGGTCTCGCCGCCCAGCAGGGCACACCCGGCGAGCACGCACCCGTCGGCGATACCCGACACGATCGCGGCGACCCGCTCCGGCACGGTGCGTCCGACGGCGATGTAGTCCTGCAGGAACAGCGGCTCGGCGCCACACACCACCAGGTCGTCGACCACCATGGCGACCAGGTCCAGCCCGACGGTGTCGTGCTTGTCCATCGCCTGGGCGATGGCCAGCTTGGTGCCGACGCCGTCCGTGGAGGACGCCAGCAGCGGCTCGCGGTAGCCGTCGCGCAGCGCGAACAGCCCGGCGAACCCGCCGAGGCCGCCACGGACCTCGGGCCGGGTGGCCTTCTTGGCGAGGGGTTTGAACAACTCGACGGCACGATCGCCCGCCTCGATATCCACTCCGGCGGTTGCATACGAGATGCCGTGTTGTTCGGCGCGGCCTTTACCCATGGTCACCGGCTCGCCAGTCGAAACTCGCTCATCGGGCCCAAGGTTACCGGTCGCACACCCCAACCACTGCATGGGCGGTGACCTCATCGCATTCAGCCGACTGCTTCCGCGCACGCCGGCGCTGTGACAGCGTGTCCGGTCATGACACCAATTCGCTCATTGTCGCTGGCTGCCGTCGTGTCCGCGGCGGTGTGCTGCCTGCCCGCCGCCGGGGTCGCGTCCGCCACACCCAGCATCGGGGTCGAGGCGCGGATCCTGTCCCAGTCCACCCTGTACGGGCAGGACTTCATCACCAAGGAACTCACCATCGCCCCTGGCGGGAGCACCGGCTGGCACTGGCATCCGGGCCAGGTGTACGGCGTCATCCGGGCCGGCACGCTCACTCATTACGGCTCGGACTGCGAAGTCGACGGCGTCTACCCCACCGGCGGAACCATCACCGAGCAGAGCGGGACCGGGTACATCCACCTCGGCCGCAACCTCGGCCCCGACCCACTGGTGATGTGGGTCGGCTACATCGATCCGGCCGGTTCCCCGCAGGCCAACCCGGTACCGAACCCGGGCTGCCCGTTTGAGTGAGGCCATCTGCGGTCATCCAGGGACCTGTCGGCTCCGAATACGTCATGAGAGCCCATCATGAATCGGAGGACCCGTGCCGGACACGAACCCACGCTGCTTGGTCACGGGAGCAACGGGATACATCGGCGGGCATCTGGTGCCTGCGCTGCTGGAGCGTGGCTACTCGGTGCGGGCGCTGGCCCGGACCCCAGCGAAACTGGACGACCGTCCCTGGCGGGACCGCATCGAGGTGGCGCGCGGCGATCTCGGTGACCCCGACTCGCTGACCGCGGCGTTCGAGGGCACCGACGTCGTCTACTACCTGGTGCACTCCATGGGCACCTCCAAGGACTTCGTCGCCGAGGAGGAACGCTCGGCACACAACGTGGTGGCGGCCGCCAAGCGCGCCGGTGTGCGCCGCATCGTCTACCTCAGTGGCCTGCACCCCGAGGGCACCGAACTGTCCCGCCACCTCAAGTCCCGCGCACTGGTCGGCCAGATCCTCATCGATTCGGGCATCGAGACGGTGGTGTTGCAGGCGGGCATCGTGATCGGGTCGGGTTCGGCGTCGTTCGAGATGATCCGGCACCTCACCGACCGGCTGCCCGCGATGACGACACCGAAGTGGGTGCACAACAAGATCCAGCCGATCGGGGTCGATGACGCGCTGCACTATCTCGCCGAGGCCGCGACCGCACCGGTTCCGGAGTCGCGAACCTGGGACATCGGCGGGCCCGACGTGATGGAGTACGGCGCGGCCATGCAGGGCTACGCCGATATCGCCGGCCTGCGCCCCCGGGTGATCGTGGTGCTGCCGTTCCTGACGCCCACGATCGCGAGCTGGTGGGTCGGGCTGGTCACGCCGATCCCGTCGGGCCTGGCCCGGCCGCTGGTCGAGTCGCTGGAATGCGATGCGGTGATGCACGAGCACGACATCGACGGGGTGATCGCACCCCCGGGCGGCGGCCTGACCAGCTACCGGGACGCGGTGCGCGAGGCGCTGGCCCAGGACGGCACGGGCGCCCGCGGCGGCAAGCGCCACCTGCTGCGGTTCAGCTCGGCGGCACCCGAGTAGTCAGGGACGCCACGACGGCGGTGCCGTCAGGGACGCCGTAGCGCGTCGGCGTTGTCGCCGCCGGCCTTGACCGACTCCAGCGGAAGGCCGTTGCGCGCGGCGTTGGCCAGCATGTGCTCGATCACGTTCTTGCCGAGTGCGGTCTCGCCGGGCAGCTCGATCGGGTAATTGCCGTCGAAGCAGGCCGAGCACAGCCGGGTGGCCGGTTGTTCGGTCGCCGCGATCATGCCGTGATGACTGATGTAGCCGAGGGTGTCGGCGCCGATCGCCCGCCGGACGCCTTCGAGCATCTCGTCCTCGTCGGCGGAGTTGCTGGCCGAGTTGGCGATCAGTTCGGCCGGGGTCGCGAAGTCGATGCCGTAGAAGCACGGCCACTTCACCGGCGGGGACGCGATCCGCACGTGTACCTCGAGCGCACCCGCCTCACGGAGCATCCGGATGAGCGCGCGCTGGGTGTTGCCGCGCACGATCGAATCGTCGACGACGACGAGCCGCTTACCGCGGATGACCTCCTTGAGCGGGTTCAGCTTCAGCCGGATGCCCAGCTGGCGGATGGTCTGTGAGGGCTGGATGAAGGTGCGGCCGACGTAGGCGTTCTTCATCAGGCCCTGGCCGTACGGGATGCCTGAACCCTGCGCGTAGCCGACCGCGGCCGGGATGCCCGATTCCGGCACACCGATCACCAGATCGGCCTCCACCGGATTCTCGGCGGCCAGCCGCCGTCCGATGTCGACGCGGGTGGCGTGCACCGAGCGGCCGCCGATGATGCTGTCCGGGCGGGCCAGGTAGACGTATTCGAAGACGCAGCCCTTGGGGGTGGGGTTGGCGAAGCGGGTGGAACGCACGCCGTCGGCGTCGATGGCCAGCAGCTCGCCGGGTTCGATGTCGCGGACGAACGAGGCGCCCACGATGTCCAGGGCAGCGGTCTCGGAGGCGACCACCCAGCCGCGGTCCAGCCGGCCCAGCGACAGCGGACGCACACCGTGCGGGTCACGGGCCGCGTAGAGGGTGTTCTCGTCCATGAACGTCAGGCAGAACGCGCCACGCACGGTGGGCAGCAGTTCCAGTGCGGCCTGCTCCAGCGTGGAGTCGGCGGCGCCGTGTGCCAGCAGCGCGCCCAGGATGTCGGAGTCGGTGGTGGCGGTCGGCGCGCCACGGGTCTCGATCAGACCCGCGTCGCGGGCCCGGGTGGCCAGTTCGGCGGTGTTGACCAGATTGCCGTTGTGGCCCAGAGCCACCCCGGTGCCTGCGGCGGTGTTGCGGAAGACCGGCTGGGCGTTCTCCCAGGTGGTCGATCCGGTGGTGGAATAGCGGCAGTGCCCGACAGCGACGTGGCCGTGCATGGCGGCCAGTGTCTGCTCGTCGAATACCTGACTGACCAGACCGAGATCCTTGAACACCAGCACCTGGGAGCCGTCCGCGACGGCGATGCCCGCCGCCTCCTGGCCACGGTGTTGTAGCGCATAGAGTCCGTAATAGGTGAGCTTGGCCACATCCTCGCCCGGAGCCCAGACGCCGAAGACGCCGCATTCCTCTTTTGGCTCGTTCTCTTCCGGCTCGACAGGCGCGAAGGTCACGATGGCTGCTCCCTGGGGGCTGTGGGTGACGCGGCCCAGTCTACGGTCATCCGACCCCAATAACTCAATCGGACGCCGGTTTTCGTCGTCACATCACCCAACCTCCGCAGCGGGGGTCCGCATTCCCGCCGACTACCGTGGGGCGTCGTGTGGCATCCAGTGACGCGCGTCGCATTCCGGTTCTGCTTCCTGTACCTCGGTCTGTTCTGCCTGTGGTTCGCCCAGATCACCTTCGCATTCGCCGGCATCATCGCGCTCTGGCTGCCCTCCGGGGCGGTCATGTGGCAGATGCTGCTGACCGCGCCGGTCACCGACTGGGTGGGGCGCACGCTGTTCGGGGTCGACGCGGCGCTGCGTCCCGGCTCGGGCAGCGGGGACCAGGCCGCGATCTGGGTGTCCATCGCCTGTCTGCTGCTGATCGCGCTGATAGGTGCCGCAGTGTGGTCGGTGCTGGACCGGCGGCGTACCGAGTACACCCGGCTGGCGGTCTGGTTCACCGTGTTCCTGCGCCTGTGCCTGGGCGGGCAGATGCTGTTCTACGGTTTCGCGAAGCTCATCCCCACCCAGATGCCCGCGCCGCCGCTGGCGGCCCTGCTGCAGCCCTTCGGGCAGTTCAGCCCGATGTCGGTGCTGTGGCTGCAGGTCGGCAGTTCACATCCCTACGAGATGGCGCTGGGCGCGGTCGAGGTAGTCGCGGGACTGCTGCTGTTCTGGCCCCGGACCGCGGTGCTGGGTGCGCTGCTCAGCCTGCTGAGCATGGGCCAGGTGTTCCTGATGAACATGGCCTTCGACGTGCCGGTGAAGATCCTGTCGTCCCACCTGCTGCTGATCAGCCTGGTCCTGCTCGCGCCGCATCTACGTCGGATAGCCGATACTCTTGTGCTGCAACGTCATTCGGAACCGCTGCACACACCGCGACTGTTCACCGGGCAGCGCGCCAACCGAATTGCGACAGCCGCGCAGGTGGGTCTGGGCATCTGGGTCAGCATCGGTCTCGCGGTCGTGGGCTGGCAATCCTGGCATGAATACGGCGACGGCCGGCCCAAGCCGCAGCTGTACGGCATCTGGGCTGTCACCGAGTTCAGCGTCGACGGGCGGGTGTCGCCCCCGCTGACCACCGATCGGTTCCGGTGGAGTCACCTGGTCGTCGACCGGCCCGGATTGATCACCTTCCAGCTCATGGACGGCACCCTGCGGGATGCGCCCGCCCAGATCGACGCCGGCCACGTCACGATCACCGCGCCGTTGCCGCTGCCCGACGGGAAGACTGCTGCGGTACCGGACCCGAGGCCGTTCGCCGACTTCAGCGTCGAACAGCCCGCACCGGACCGCCTCGAGTTGACCGGGCGCCTGGAGGGCCGCTCCGTCGACATCACGCTGCACGAGGTCGACCTGTCGAGTTTCACCCTGCGCAACCGCGGGTTCCACTGGGTGCAGGAGTACCCGTACTTCCGCTAGGAATCCAGGTCCACCAATGGCAGCCAGTGCGAAATCTCGGCGGCACGCGATCCGGACAGATGCAGCGCCGGGGCGTCGATCCCGATCAGCCCGGTGACCAGCAGCAGCCAGGTGCGCGGATCGGTTTCCACGACATTGGGCGGAGTGCCCCGGGTATGGCGGGGGCCTTCGATGCACTGCACCGCCACGAAGGGCGGCACCCGCACCTCGACGCTCGCACCCGGCGCCATCGCGGCCAGCGTGCGCGCGGTGAGGCGCACCGCGGCGGCCAGTTCATCGCGCGCCGGTTCCGCGGTGGAGTCGTCGCGCAGCCACTCCCCCACCGCGAGCACCGCGGCGCGTGTCTCTGCCGGATCCGCAGTACGACGGGCCATCATCGGTTTAGTGTCGCAAAGTGGCTGTCGTCGACCGTCCGGCACCGCCGTACAAGACGGTCGGCGCCATCGCTCTGATCGTGCTGACGGTCGGCGCCGCGCTGATCTGGGGGCAGTTCCGAGGCGATTTCCGCTCGCGCACCGAGCTCACCCTGATATCGCCGCGGGCCGGGCTGGTCGTCGATCCGGGGTCCAAGGTCACGCTCAACGGTGTGGAGATCGGCCGGGTCGGCGAGATCGCGGCGACCAGCATCGCGGGCACTCCGCATGCGCGGCTGACGCTGCGAGTCGAACCGAGATATCTGCACCTCATCCCGGCCAACGTCGGCGCCGACATCAACGCCAGCACCGTGTTCGGCAACAAGTACATCGCGCTGCGATCACCGGAAAACCCTTCCCCACAACGTATATCGGCCGGCAGCGAGATCACCGCCAGCTGGGTGAGCACGGAGTTCAACACGCTTTTCGAGACGATCATGGCCATCTCGGAGCGGGTGGACCCGGTGCAGCTGAACCAGACCCTGACCGCCGCGGCGCAGGCGCTCGGCGGGATGGGCACCGCGTTCGGTGAGTCACTGACCGACGCCAACGCCATCCTGGAACGCTTCAACGCCCAGATGCCGCAGTTCCGCCGCGATGTGCGGGGCCTGGCCGAACTCGCCGACATCTATGCCGACGCCGCACCCGGCCTCTTCGACGGACTCGCGGCAGCGGCGTTGACCGCAGGCACGCTGCACGATGAGCGCGGCGCGGTCGACGATGCACTCTTGTCGGCCATCGGATTCAGTGGCACCGCCGGCGAGATCCTGGACCGCGGCGGGCCGTATCTGGTCCGTGCTGCCCAGGATCTGATTCCCACCTCGAAACTCTTCGACTACTACAGCCCGCAACTGCTGTGCACCATCCGCAACTACTACGACGCCGCCCCGTTGATGGCCGAGGTGTTCGGCGGTGACAACGGGTACTCGCTGGCGTCGGCGGGCACGATCTTCGGCGCGGGCGTGCCCAATACCTATGTGTTCCCGGACAATTTGCCGCGGGTGAATGCCCGCGGCGGGCCGGGCGGACGGCCGGGTTGCTGGCAGAAGATCACCCGGGAACTGTGGCCTGCGCCGTATCTGGTGATGGACACCGGGTTGTCGATCGCGCCCTACAACCACTTCGAGCTGGGTCAGCCGATCTTCACCGATTATGTGTGGGGCCGCCAGGTCGGCGCGCCCACCATCAATCCCTGAGGCCTTGACCTCAATGATCATTGAGGTTCTACCGTGACCCTATGTCCATGAAACCGCACGAAATCGCCTTCCTGAACCAGGCCGACCTCGGCCGCCTCGCCACCGTTCAGCGCAACGGCACACCCCAGAACAGCCCGGTCGGTTTCAGCTACAACGCCGATCTGGGCACCATCGACATCGCCGGGTTCCACATGTCCGACAGTCAGAAGTGGCGCAACATCGCACACCATCCGAAGGTGGCGTTCGTGGTGGACGACATCGCCTCCCGTGATCCGTGGCGGGTGCGCTGCCTGGAGATTCGGGGCACTGCGGAGCAGGCCTGGGTAGCAGCGGCCGTGGGCAAGTCCGGCGACGAACTCGACGCCGGCATCATCAGGATCACGCCCACCCGCATCATCAGCTTCGGCATCGACGACCTGGACACCGACCCGCACGAGCTGGTGCCCGATATCCGGGACGTCTAGGTCTCGGGGCCGTCGACGCCGGCCTTGCTGTCAAGGTCGTCGCGGATCCGCTCGGTGTCGGCCGGTGTCCAACCGTCCGGGGCGGCGACGGCCACCAGACCGTCGAGCACGGTGTCGGAGTAGTTGTGCCCGTGCCCTTCCGGCACTCCTGCCGCATTGGTCATATCGGCACCCACCTGCCAGAAGGTGACGATCGGGTACCAGCGCATGGATGCGGTCCGGTCGGTTCCCGGTGGTTCGCGCAGCCAATCGGGCCGGGAGAACAACAGATTCGGTGACCACCAGACGATGGGGTCCGACGCGTGCTGCAGGAACAGCACCCGGGTACCGTCCCAGGGCGGGGCGGCGACCCGCTGCACATCGGCCGGATCGGCGGCCTGCGAGAAGCGCACCGTGCTGCCGTTGTCGTAGCGCGGCTCGACCTCCGGCGTGCCCGGGTCGCGGCGCAGCACCAGCCCGCTCCACAACGAACTCTCGTGCGGCGGACCGACCCACAGCACCCCGGAGAAGTCCTCCTCCGCGATATCGGGCAGCCAGCCGAACGCGCCCTGGCCGGCGTAGGAGCCCAGACTCTCGCCGTACAGCACCAGTTTCGGCCGGTCGTTCTCGGGCAACTCCGACCATCGCTGATGGATACCGTCGATCATCATCCGTGCCGATTCGATCGACTTCTGGCGGTCACCGAGGAACGAAATCCAGCTCGGCAGATAGGAATACTGCATGCCGACCAGCGCGGTGTCCCCGTTGTACATGGACTCCACGGCCCTCGCGGCCACCGGATTCACCCAGCCGGTGCCCGTCGTGGGGATGATGACGAGCAGTTCGCGGTCGAACGCCCCGGTGCGTTCCAGTTCGCTGAGCAGCACCGCCATTCGGCTCTCGTCGGTGTCGGCGGTCTGCAGCCCGGCGTACACCCGGATCGGCTCCAACGCGGGCGCACCGTTGAGCCGGGTCAGATCGGCGGCATGCGGTCCGCCGGCCACGAAGTTGCGGCCCTGATAGCCCAGGGAATCCCATGACGCGAAAGAGGTGGGACTACCCGATCTCTCGGGCTCCAGCGGCTGAACCACACCGGCCATGCTGGTGGCATTCTGCGGCTGGAAGATCTGGCTGGCGCCGAGCAGGAACCCGCGGTAGAGCACGCCGTTGACCATCATGACGAACAGCACCGCGATGACGGCCGTGCCGATGAAGAAGGCGACCTCGCTGTGCAGATGCCACCGGCGAATCAGCATGCGCGCGATGAGTTTGACCAGATCGACCAGCACGCGCCACACCGCGATACAGGCGGCACCGACCAGCACGGCCAGCAGCAGTGTCCGCATGTACGTCAGCGTCGTCGGCCCCTCGATGCCCATCAGCGCGGATACCTGGCGCTGCCAGCGGGCCGCGGGGATCACGGTGAGCACCGGCACGGTCAACGCGCCCGCCACCGCGGCAATCTTCGCGATGCGCAAGGTCGACGTGCTCGGCGGCCACCAGGATCGGTGCCGTAATACGAAGCGGTGCGTGATTTTTCGGATCAGCACCCCGATCCCGTAACCGATGGCGGCGTTGATGCCACCGATCAGCCCGGCGAACAGCCAGTCCCTCGGCAATAACGACGGGGTCAGCGACAGGCAGAAGAACAACGCCCCGACGGGGATGCCGACGAAATCGAGCCGGACCAGACTCCAGACCCAAACCAGTAACGGATGCCGGAGTGTGGTCCGGTCAATCACCCGAACAGCCCGGGCAGCACGCCCTCGGAGGTGGCCCGCAGCTCAGCGAGCGTCACGGTGAACTGCCCTTGCACCTCGATCGATTCGCTGCCCTCATCGGACACGCCGATCCGGGTGACCGGCAGGCCACGCGCCTCGCACATGGCCCGGAACCGGCTCTCCTCGGTGCGTGGCACCGCCACCAGGACGCGGCCTGCCGACTCGGAGAACAGGTAGACGAAGGGGTCCACGCCTTCCGGCAGGACGACCCGGCTGCCGGTCTCGCCTGCCAGCGATGCCTCGATGACGGCCTGGATGAGTCCGCCCTCGCTCAGATCGTGTGCGGCCGAGACCAATCCGTCCCGTGAGGCGGCGGTCAGCACCTCGGCCAGCAGTTTCTCGCGCGCCAGGTCGACCTGCGGCGGGACCCCGCCGAGGTGGTCGCCGGTCACCTGTGCCCAGATCGATCCGTCGAACTCGTCGCGGGTGTCACCGAGCAGCAGCAGCGTCTCGCCGGGTTCGTTGCCCAGGCCGGTCGGGATGCGGCGGGTCACATCGTCGATGACGCCCAGCACGCCCACCACGGGGGTGGGCAGGATCGGCGTGCTGCCGGTCTGATTGTAGAAGCTGACGTTGCCGCCGGTGACCGGAATCCCCAGCGTCGCACAGCCATCGGCGAGTCCGCGGACCGCCTGGGAGAACTGCCACATGACACCCGGATCCTCCGGTGAGCCGAAGTTCAGGCAGTTGGTGACCGCGACGGGGGTGGCCCCGGTGACGGCCACGTTGCGGTACGCCTCGGCCAGCGCCAACTGTGCACCGGTGTACGGGTCGAGCTGGGTGTAGCGCCCGGATGCATCGGTGGAGATCGCGACGCCGCGGCCGGTGGTCTCGTCGATACGCAGCACGCCACCGTCGGCATGCTCGGCGAGCACGGTGTTACCGCGCACGTAGCGGTCGTACTGTTCGGTGATGAACGCCCGGCTGCACAGGTGCGGGCTGCCCAGCAGCGCAAGCACAGTCGCCTTGAGCTCATCGCCCGTAGCCGGGCGGGGCAGCTTGGCCGAGGTGTCGGCGATCAGCGCGTCCTGGGTGTCGGGCCGGGCCACCGGTCGCTTGTACACCGGGCCCTCGTGGGCCACGGTGCGCGGCGGCACGTCCACGACTGTCTCGCCGTGCCAGGTGATCTCGAGGCGGTCACCGTCGGTGACCTCACCGATGACGCTGGCCAGCACATCCCATTTACGGCAGACGGCCATGAACTTGTCCACGTTCTCCGGTGTCACCACCGCGCACATGCGTTCCTGAGATTCCGAGGACAGGATCTCGGCCGGGGTCATATCGGCGGCGCGCTGGGGTACCGCTTCCAGCTCCACCCGCATGCCACCGTCACCGGCGGACGCGAGTTCCGAGGTGGCACAAGACAGTCCGGCGCCGCCGAGGTCCTGGATGCCGACCACCAGGTCGGCGGCGTAGAGCTCCAGGCAGCACTCGATGAGCACCTTCTCCATGAACGGGTCGCCGACCTGCACCGCGGGCAGCTTCTTGCGTCCGGGGCCGGATCCCTCGTCACCGCCGAAGGTTTCGCTCGCCAGCACGCTCACGCCACCGATGCCGTCCAGGCCGGTGCGGGCGCCGAACAGGATGATCTTGTTGCCGGTGCCGGACGCGAAGGCCAGGTGCAGGTCCTCCTTGCGCAGCACGCCGACGCACAGCGCGTTCACCAGCGGGTTGCCCGCGTAGGAGGGGTCGAAGACGGTCTCACCGCCGATGTTGGGCAGGCCCAGTGAGTTGCCGTAGCCGCCGATGCCGCGGACCACGCCGTCGAGCACGCGGCGGGTGTCGGGGGCATCCGCGGCGCCGAAGCGCAGCTGGTCCATCACCGCGACCGGGCGGGCGCCCATGGCCATGATGTCGCGCACGATGCCGCCGACACCGGTCGCCGCACCCTGGTAGGGCTCCACGTAGGACGGGTGGTTGTGCGATTCCACCTTGAAGGTGACCGCCCAGCCGTCGCCGATATCCACGACGCCGGCGTTCTCGCCGATGCCGGCGAGCATCCCGGCCCGCATCTCGTCGGTCGTCGTCTCACCGAAGTAGCGCAGGTGCACCTTGGAGGACTTGTAGGAGCAGTGCTCGCTCCACATCACCGAGTACATCGCCAGTTCGGCGTCGGTGGGGCGGCGCCCCAGGATCTCACGGATGCGCTGGTACTCGTCATCCTTGAGGCCCAGCTCACGGAAGGGCTGAGGTTGGTCGGGGGTGGCGGCTGCCCGCTCGACGGTATCGGTCTGTGCAGTGGGCTCCAGCGTCACGTGATCATTCTAGTGATGCGGGCAAACCGACTCGACGCTAGCCGCCGGCGACGCAGAAGGCGTTGCCCTCCGGGTCGGCCAGTGTCACCCACTGGAACTCGTCGCCGAAGCTGTTCCGCCCGGTCTCGGTGGCGCCCAGCGCGACCAGACGGGCCACCTCGGCCTCCTTGTCCGCGGAGTGGAAGTCCAGGTGCACCTTGTTCTTCCCCGGGGTCGGGTCGGGTACCCGCTGAAAGCCCAGCGCGGGACGCCCCTCGCTGGTGACCATGACGAATTCGCCTGGTGCCACGGCGTTCACGTCACCGCCCGCGGCCTTGGACCACCAGTCGGCGAGGCCGTCGGGATCCACACAATCGAACGTGATCATCTCAACACTCAGTGCCATGGTCCAACCCTAGGACAGGGCACCGACTACCTCGGAGGTAATTGAGGACCCGGCGTCACCACCGCAGGCTGTCGGGTATGACACAGACACCCACCGCACCGAAGTTCACCGCCGACATCTGGGCGGCATTCTGGGCCGCGCCCGATCCGTCCCGGGTGGCCGGCCTGCTGGCCGAGGACATCGTCGGGCACTGGCAGGGCGACCCGACGCCGGTCCGTGGCCGCACCGCCTATGTCGGCAAGATCGCCGAACTGGTGGCCGCCGTCCCCGACCTGCGACTGACCCTGGTGGACAGCGCCACCGCCCCGGGCCGCACCGAGGGTGAGGAACTGGTGTTCCTGCACTACACCGGCACCGGGACGACCCCGTCCGGCCCGATCACGATCCGCGGGATGGACCGGGTGCGCACCCGGGACGGCATCGTGGTGGAGAACGTCATCCGCTACGGCGACTCGGAGATCTAGGCACAATCGACATGTGCGGACACGACTCGTTTTCAGCGGCCACATCGCCGGCTTCGGCACCGACGCCGGCATCCGGATGGTGGTCGGCGTGTGGCAGTCCTCACCGTTCGGCGCCTTCGCCGATGTGATGGTCCAGACCGCCGACGAACAGCGGCTGCTATTGGCACCCACCGCGCAGGTCGCCGAGTTCGTCTCGGCCACTTACGCATTCGATGACGTCCGGGTCGGCACGGTCACCGCCGAACTGAGCGCCGACCGGCTGACCGTCACCACGGCCGACCTCGACGTCACCGCGGAGCTGGGCGGCCCGGCGCGGTTCGACCGGCTGCTGCGGCTGGTACCCGGGCCACTGGCGAGCGCACCGTGGTGGCTGCGGGTCATCAATCCGGTCGCCGGGCTGTTGGTGCCCGGGGTGCACACCGCCGGAACCGCGGGCGGCGGGCGCCGCGAGTACTACGGGGTGCGCCGCTCGCGGCGCATCGACGCCCTGTCCGGGCAGTTCGGCGCGGTCCCGCTGGGCGGGCTGGCCGAGCTGGATCCCCCGGTGCAGTTCGGCTTCTCCTCGGCGCCCACCGACCCGCAACTGGTGGCCGTGACCACCACGATCGACATTCCCTAGGCCGGAGCGAGAAACGCCTGCAGCGCCGCGGCGTAGGCCGCGACATCGCGGGCACCCATGACTTCGCGCGCGGAATGCATGGCCAGCTGGGCGGCGCCGATATCGACGGTCGGGATGCCGGTGCCCGCCGCGGTCATCGGGCCGATGGTGGACCCGCACGGCAGATCGGCGCGGTGCTCGTAGCGCTGCAGCGGCACCCCGGCCTGCCTGCAGGCCAGCGCGAACGCCGCCGCCGTCCGGCCGTCGGTGGCGTAGCGCAGATTCGGCTGCACCTTGAGCACCGGGCCCCCGTTCACCGCGATCTGATGGCCGGGCTCGTGCCGCTCGGGATAGTTGGGGTGGGTGGCGTGCGCCATGTCCCCGGAGGCCACCATGGATTCGGAGAGCCTGCGCAGGAAGTCCTCCCGGCCCCCGCCGCCGGCCAGGGTGATGCGCTCCAGCACGGTCAGCAGCAGATCCGACTGGGCTCCGTGATCGGACTGCGAGCCCACCTCCTCGTGATCGAACAGGGCCAGCACGGGCACGTAGGCCGTCGCGGGGGCGGCCAGCAGGGCTTCCAGCCCGGCATAGCAGGTGGCCTGGTTGTCCAGCCGGGGCGCGCTGACGAAATCACCGTCGGCCCCGGTGATCGCCGAGGGGGTGAGATCGTGGGTCATCAGGTCGAAGCCGAGTACCTCGGACTCGTCGACCCCGGCTCGTTCGGCGACATAACCCAGGAAGGAGCGGCGGTCCCCGACGCCCCACACCGCATTGACGTGGCGCTGCGGGTCCAGGCTGACGCCCTTGCGGTCCTCGGACAGATGGATGGCCAGCTGCGGGACCCGCAGGATCGGATCGTCGATGCGCACCAGCCGGTGCCTCACCTGACCGTCGGTGGCGACGGAGAGCCGTCCGCTGATCCCGAGATCGCGGTCCAGCCAGGAATTCAGCCACGCTCCGCCATAGGGCTGCAGCGCCACCACCTGCCAGCCGGCGATCACCCGGTCCGGGTGCTGCTTGACCCGCAGGTTCGGGCTGTCGGTGTGCGCGCCGACGATCCGGAACGGCACCGCCGGGGTGGAGGAGTCCCAGGCGACCAGCGAACCCGCACGGATGGTGAAGAACTTGCCCGCGGCGGGCCAGGCGTCGGCCTCGGACAGCTCGCGGTACCCCGCGGCCGTCAGACGGCGGGCCGCGGTGGCGCACACGTGGTACGGCGACGGCGACGCGTCGATGAACTCACACAGACTCTGGGGGCTAGCTGCCATCTTTGTATCTTGACCCGCGCAGTGCAGGTCCGTGGCGCTAGGGTCGCTTTGTGCCAGACCCGCTGCCGCAGCAGATAGTCGATCCGTTGACGTCGGCGGCCATCTTTCTGGTCGCCACCATCGACGACGGCGGCGAGCAGACCGTCCACGACGCGCTGCCCGATATCGCGGGGATGGTCAGCGCCATCGGGTTCCGCGACCCCACCAAGAAACTGTCCGTGGTGACATCCATCGGCTCGCAGGCCTGGGACCGGTTGTTCGCCGGACCCCGCCCGGCCGATCTGCATCCGTTCATCGCGCTGGACGGGCCGCGCCATCACGCCCCGGCCACCGCCGGGGATCTGTTGTGGCACATCCGCGCCGAGACGATGGACGTCTGCTTCGAACTCGCCGGGCGGCTGGTGGAGGCGATGGCCGACGCGGTGACCGTGGTCGACGAGGTGCACGGCTTCAACTATTTCGACAACCGCGATCTGCTCGGTTTCGTGGACGGCACCGAGAACCCGACCGGGGCGAAGGCCGACAACGCCACCGTGATCGGCGCCGAGGATCCCGATTTCGCGGGCGGCTGCTACGTGCACGTCCAGCGCTACGTCCACGACATGTCGGCCTGGCGGGCGTTGTCGGTCGACGAGCAGCAGAACGTGATCGGGCGCACCAAGGCCGACGACATCGAGATGGACGACGATGTGAAGCCGGCCAATTCGCATATCGCGCTGAACGTCATCACCGACGAGGACGGCAACGAGCTGAAGATCGTGCGCCGCAACATGCCCTACGGCACCGTCGGCAACGGTGAGTTCGGCACCTACTTCATCGGCTACTCGCGCACGCCCGCGGTCACCGAGCGGATGCTGACCAACATGTTCATCGGCGACCCGCCGGGCAACACCGACCGGATCCTGGATTTCTCGACCGCCGTCACCGGCGGAATGTTCTTCGTGCCCACCATCGATTTCCTCGATGATCCACCGCCACTTCCGATCCCGGATGCCCCGGCCGAGGCGGTGCGGGCCGACTACTCACTTGCGATCGGCAGCCTGAAAGGAACCCCGCAATGAACAACCTGTACCGCGAACTCGCCCCCATCACCGAGGCCGCCTGGACCGAGATCGAGCAGGAGGCCACCCGGACCTTCAAGCGCCACATCGCCGGCCGCCGGGTGGTCGACGTCAGCGATCCCGGCGGCGCGGTGACCGCCGCCGTCAGCACCGGGCATCTGCGCGATGTCGTGCCGCCCGGTGACGGTGTGATCGCGCAGCTGCGCGAGTCCAAGCCGCTGGTGCGGCTGCGGGTGCCGTTCACGGTGGCCCGCCGCGATGTCGACGATGTCGAACGCGGCTCGCAGGACTCGGACTGGGATCCGGTCAAGGACGCCGCCAAGAAGCTGGCGTTCGCCGAGGACCGCGCGATCTTCGAGGGTTACGAGGCGGCCGCGATCGAGGGCATCCGCAAGTCGAGCTCGTGCCCCAAGCTGGCGCTGCCCGCCGATCCGCGGGAGATGCCCGACATCATCAGCCAGGCGCTCTCCGAGCTGCGGCTGGCCGGTGTCGACGGCCCGTACAGCGTGCTGCTGTCCGCCGATGTCTACACGCAGGTGAGCGAGACCACGGTCAACGGCTATCCGATCCGCGAGCACCTCAACCGGCTGGTGGACGGCGAGATCATCTGGGCGCCGGCCATCGACGGTGCGTTCGTGTTGTCCACCCGCGGAGGCGATTTCGATCTGCAGCTGGGTACCGACGTGTCGATCGGTTACCTGTCCCACGACGCCGAGAGCGTTCAGCTGTACCTGCAGGAGACGTTCACGTTCCTGGCGTACACCGCGGAGGCCTCGGTCTCGCTGAGCCGCTGAGGGCTACGCGGTGAGCACCGCATCCAGCGCGGAGTAGAACAACCCGAGCCCGTCATCGGACGGGCCGGTGAGCGGCTCGGTGGCGTGCTCGGGGTGCGGCATCAGCCCGACCACGCGGCCGTTGGCCGAGCTCACGCCGGCAATACCGCGCATGGAACCGTTGAGGTTCTCCCGGTAGCGGAAAACGACCCGGCCTTCACCCTCGAGCTCGTCGAGCACGGACTCGGCGGCCACGTAGCGACCCTCGCCGGACTTCAGCGGGACCAGCAGGTCGGCACCGGCTTCGTAACGCGTCGTCCACGCGGTCGAATTCGAGGCCACCTCCAGCCAGGTGTCCCGGCAGATGAAGTGCAGTCCGGCGTTGCGGGTCAGCGCGCCCGGCAGCAGCCCGGCCTCGCAGAGCACCTGAAAACCGTTGCAGATCCCCAACACCGGCAGACCACGGCCCGCGGCTTCCACGACCGAGCCCATCACGGGGGCGAATTTGGCGATCGCACCGCAGCGCAGATAGTCGCCGTAGGAGAACCCGCCGGGCACCACCACCGCGTCCACGCCCTTGAGGTCGGCGTCGCCGTGCCACAGGCTGACGGCCTCACCGCCGGCCAGGCGCACCGCCCGGGCGGCGTCGACGTCGTCGAGCGTGCCGGGGAAGGTGATGACGCCTATCTTGCCGCTCACGAATTCTCCCGACTCACCGAGAACTCCTCGATCACGGTGTTGGCCAGCAGCGATTCGGCGATCTCGTTGAGTGCCTCATCGGACACCGAATCGTCGACCTCGAGCTCGAACCGCTTGCCCTGACGGACATCCGCGACACCACCATGGCCGAGACGGCCCAGGGCGCCGACGATCGCCTGCCCCTGCGGGTCGAGGATCTCAGCCTTGGGCATCACGTGCACTACGACGCGGGCCACGGGGACTCCTTCATTTAGGACCGGTCTTGATCGGTGCCAACTCTACCGGCGACGTCTCGGGCCACAATGGAGCCATGCAACTGACGCACTTCGGCCACTCATGCCTGCTGGCAGGCTTCGCCAACGGTGAAGGCGCCCAGACCACGGTGCTGTTCGATCCGGGCACCTTTTCGCACGGCTTCGAGGGCATCACCGGCCTGGACGCCATCCTGATCACCCACCAACATCCCGATCACGCCGACACCGCGCGGCTGCCCGCCCTGTTGGAGGCCAATCCGCAGGCCAAGCTGTATGCCGACCCGCAGACCGCCGCCCAGCTCGGCGAGCCGTGGCAGGCCGTGCACGCCGGCGACGCGTTCACCATCGGGCACCTCTCGGTGCGCGGCGTGGGGGGCACCCACGCCGTGATCCACCCCGAGATCCCGGTGATCGACAACACGTCCTACCTGATCGGCGACGGCGATCACCCCGCCCGGCTGATGCATCCCGGGGACGCCCTCTTCGTGCCCGATGAGGCGGTCGACGTGCTGGCCACCCCGGCGGCGGCGCCGTGGATGAAGGTCTCCGAGGCCGTCGAATACCTGCGGGCGGTGTCGCCGGCCCGCGCCGTCCCGATCCACCAGGGCATCATCGAGCCGTCCGCCCGGGGCATCTACTACGGCCGGCTCTCGGAGATGACCGACACCGACTTCCAGGTGCTCGATCCGGAGAACGGAACCGCGTTCTGAGGCCGCGCAATCTGCTGCTGTGGTGGCCGCCGATCGGTATCGCCGCGATGGTGGTGCTGGGGCTGGTGGTCGGCCACGGTGACACCGCGTTCGACGACTGGTCGCTGCGGGTGATGCAGCGCGTGTTGGGACCCGATCCGGTGTGGATGCTCTATTTCAGCTGGGCGCTGCCGATGATGGTGATCCTCGCCGTCGCGGTGCTGATCGCGCTGGTGCGCAGGCGGTGGCGGCTGGCGGTGGTGGTGGCGCTGTGCCCGCTGCTCTCGGTGATCGCGACCCGGCTGCTCAAGCCGCTGTTCGGCCGCTACAAGGGCGACGCACTGGCCTACCCGAGCGGGCACACCACCGTCGTCATCACCGTGATGGCCATGCTGGTGCTGGCCGTCGGGGTGTCGCTGTGGCTGCTGCTGGTCGCCGGCCTGGTCACCGTGATCGGCGCGCTGAGCATGGCGGCCACCGACCTGCACTATCTGACCGACAACATCGGTTCGGTGTTCCTGGCGTCGGCGACGGTGTGCCTGGCCGTGCTGGCGGCGGGTCCTCAGGCGGTCTCGCGGGCGGCGGCCCGGCCGGCCGCTCTGCCCGAGAACACACAACCGCCCAGGAACGTGCCTTCCAAGGACCGGTAGCCGTGCACGCCGCCGCCGCCGAAACCGGCGGCCTCACCGGCGGCGTACAGACCGTCGAACACCGTTCCGTCGCCCTTGATCACCCGCGAATCCAGGTCGGTTTCCAGCCCGCCCAACGACTTCCGGGTCAGGATGTGCAGCTTCACCGCGATCAGCGGTCCGGCCTTCGGGTCGGTGAGGCGGTGCGGTGCGACCACCCGCGCGATGCGGTCGGGCAGGTACTCCCGGGCGGCCCGGATCGCGGTGATCTGGCTGTCCTTGGTGAATTTGTTGAGCACCTCGCGGTCGCGCCCGGTGACCTCGGCCTCCACGGTGGCGTAGTCCAGCGGCTCGACGCCGGGAACCGCGTTCATCGCGGTGACCAACTCCCGCAGTGAGTTGCCGGTGACGAAGTCCACACCCTTGTCGACGAAGGCGCGCACCGGCATCGGACCACCGTCGCGTCCGCGGGCCAGCACCGCCTTGACGCTGCGGCCGGTCAGGTCGGGGTTCTGCTCCTGCCCGGACAGCCCGAATTCCTTGGCGATGATGCGGGCGTTGAGCACGAACCAGGTGTAGTCCTGGCCGGTGGTGGTGATGTGTTCCAGCGTGCCCAGGGTGTCGAATCCCGGATACAGCGGCACCGGCAGCCGTTTACCGGTGGCGTCCAGCCACAGCGAGGACGGGCCCGGCAGGATCCGGATGCCGTGGCGGGGCCACACCGGGTCGTAGTTGGTGATGCCCTCGGTGTAGTGCCACATGCGGTCGCTGTTGATGACGCGGGCGCCGGCGGTCTCGCTGATGCCGATCATCCGGCCGTCGACGTGTGCTGGCACGCCGGAGAGCAGTTGTTTGGGAACGCGGCCCATCCTCGGCGGCCAGTTCTTGCGCACCAGGTCGTGGTTGCCGCCGATACCGCCACTGGCGACGATCACCGCCTGGGCACGGAACTCGAACTCCCCCACTGATTCCCGGGATGACGCCACGCCGCGGGCGGCATCGCTGGGTTCGAGCACGGTGCCGCGGACGCCGGTCACCGCGCCGTCCTCGACGATCAGCTCGTCGACGCGGTGCCGGTGGACGAACGTGGCCCGGGGTTGACCGAGCAGCCGCCGGGCGAACACGTCGACCAGCGCCGGCCCGGTGCCCCAGGTGATGTGGAAGCGGGGCACCGAGTTGCCGTGCCCGAGTGCGCCGTAACCGCCGCGTTCGGCCCAGCCGACCATGGCGAAGGTCTGCAGTCCGCGCTCCCGCAGCCAGCTGCGCTTCTCACCGGCGGCGAAGTCGACGTAGGCGTGCGCCCACTGCCGGGGCCAGTGGTCCTCCTCGCGGTCGAAACCGGCGCTACCCAGCCAGTCCTGCAGGGCGAGCTCGTGGCTGTCCTTGATGCCGAGGCGGCGCTGCTCGGGGCTGTCCACCAGGAAGAGCCCGCCGAACGACCAGAATGCCTGGCCGCCGAGGTTGGCGGCATTCTCCTGGTCGACGATCAGGACGCGGCGGCCCCGCTCGATCAGTTCTGCGGCGGCGACCAGTCCGGCCAGCCCCGCACCCACCACGATCACATCGGCATCGGCCATGCCGCCAACTTAGTCTCAGGCGGCGTCGGTGAGGGCGCGATCCGCGTCCCAGCGGTAGGTCTCCGGGACGCAGCCATGCAGGAGTGCCAGGTCGATGGCGTCGAAGACGGCTTGCCGCGGGCCGGTGTGTCGCAGCTGGCGCGCCGAGACCGCCAGCCGTACCGTGCCGCCCCGGCGCGCGGTGCGCTCAGCCGAGAGCACCAGGGTGCGGCACCACCAGGTTTCGGTGAGGAATCCGGCGCCGATGCCGAGCACCCGGGCCGGAGTGGTGGTGTCACGCACCAGGTCGGTGACCCCGGCCAGTCCGGCGAGCAGCCGGAATCCGTTGCGCGGCAATGCCCTCACGGTTCCCTCGGACACCGTCCAACCAGGAGCGGCGAACAGCCGGGTACGCAGACCGAGGTGTTCCATGGTCCGGTCGGCGCCCAGCAGTCGCAGGTTCGCCTCGTGTGCCTGCAGCGTGGCGAATTCGCTGCGGCGCTGCTTGGTGGCCGCCTCGTCGTAGCCGTGCAGCACGACGGCGTCGCCGGCGGCACGCCGCTCGGCCAGCCAGAACAACGTCGCCGGGTCGCGCGCCAGTCGGTAGTCACCCTTGAGTCGGGGAGCCACCAGCAAGGACACCGGCACGCCGCGGGCGTCGAGTTCCTCGCAGAAGGTGTCGACGTCGGACAGCGTGCGGTCCCTGATCCCGGAAATCGAGACGATCAGCTCTGCGGTCACGCACGTCAGTGTCGCAACATCAGATGTCACGACGGTTGCGAACACCCGGACGCGACGTTGCTATTTGGAGATGACCGCTTCGATGGCGGCGATCACCTCGGCTGCGTCCGGTTCGGTGCGCGGACGGAACCGCTTGACCACCAAACCGCCCGGGGCCACCAGGAACTTCTCGAAGTTCCACTGGATGTCACCGGCCTGCCCCTCGTCGTCGGCGGCCTTGGTCAGTTCGGCGTAGAGCGGATGGCGGTCCGCACCGTTGACATCGGTTTTGGCCAGCAGCGGGAACGTGACGCCGTAGGTGGTGGAACAGAAGGTCTGGATCTCTTCGGCGGTGCCCGGCTCCTGGCCCATGAACTGGTTGCACGGGACGCCGACGACGGTCAGTCCGCGGTCGGCGTAGTCCTCGGCGATCTTCTCCAGGGCGGTGTACTGCGGGGTCAGGCCGCATTTGGAGGCGACGTTCACCACCAGCGTTGCGCCGTCCGACAATTCGCCGAGCGTGGTGTCCTTGCCGTCAAGGGTGGTCAGCGGAATCTGGTTGAGGCTCACCGGATCGACGCTAGCCGTCGAACAGGATCCCCGCCAGCCTCTCGACCGTCGCGATCGGATCCCCGGTGGTGTCGACCGCCTCGTTGAGCCAGAGCTGGGCGTAGCCGTGCACCATCGACCAGGCCGCCAGCGCGGCGCCCTCGGGATCGGCCCCGGCGTGCGGATCGGCGAGTGTGCCGACACCGCGGCTCAGTTCGAGGTACGCCGCCGTGGACGCCTCCCGCACCTGAGCGTCGGCTGCGTCGTAGAGCGATTTGTCGAACATGACCTCGAAGTGGCCGGGATGCGCCAAGGCAAACCGCACGTAGGCCTTGGCCGCGTCGATGAACTCGGGCCTGGCATCGGTCAATTCGGCCGTCAGGAGCTGGAATCCCTGCGCCGCCAACGCGGTGAAGAGTCCGCGACGGTCCCCGAAGTGGTGTGCCGGCGCCGCGTGCGACACCCCTGCGGCGCGGGCGAGTTCGCGCAACGACACACCGTCGGCGCCACGTGCGGCGACCAGGTTGGCCGCCTCGGCCAGGATCACCGCCCGCAGGTCGCCATGGTGGTAGCTCGGCTTGCTCACCAGGCCATCATAGCCGCGATCTTGACAGTGTCTAGATGCGTGGACCGCCGAAAAGGCTGTCCGCCTGACCCTCACCGTGGTTCTCGGGATCCGCCGTCGCCAGCAGCCAGGCGTACTGGAAGGCTGCTTCCTTCCACCGCTCGTAGCGCCCGCTGATACCGCCGTGGCCGGCCACCATCTCGGTCTTCAACAGCACCTTGCCGGCATCGGCCACCGGGTCGAGCTGCGCGTGCCGGAGAGCCGCAACCCATTTCGCGGGCTCGACGTAGAACACCCGGGTGTCGTTGAGTGAGGTCATGGCCAGCACCGCCGGATAGACGTACTGCCCGATGTTCTCGTACGGCGAGTACGACTTCATGTACTCGTAGACCTCGCTGTCCTCCAACGGGTTTCCCCACTCGTCCCATTCGGTGACGGTGAGCGGCAGAGACGGATCCAGGATCGTGGTCAGCGGATCGACGAACGGAACCTGCGCCAGTACCCCGGCGAACAGGTGCGGGGCCAGGTTGAGCACCGCACCGACCAGCAGACCACCGGCGCTGCCGCCGAGCGCCACCAGGTGGTTCGGCCGGGTCAGGTCGGTGACCACCAGATGCTCTGCCACCGCGATGAAATCGGTGAAGGTGTTGCGCTTGTGCAGCAGCTTGCCGTCCTCGTACCACGGCCGCCCCAATTCACCACCGCCGCGCACATGGGCGACGGCGAACGCCATCCCCCGGTCCAGCAGCGACAATCGGGCGATCGAGAACCGCGGATCCTCACACGATTCGTAGGCGCCGTAGCCGTACAGCAGCGTCGGGGCCGGGAACGCCAGGCCGGCGCGGTGCACGATGGAGATCGGGACCCTCGCACCGTCGGGGGCCACCGCCCAGTCCCGGCGCTCGACGTACTCCTCGGGCCGGTAGTCGCCGAGAACCGGCTGCTCGCGCAGCAGGGTCCGTTCGCCCGTCACCAGGTCCAGGTCATAGATCCGCACCGGGATCACCCAGGACACCGCGCCCACCCGCAGCTTCGGCGAGGACCAGTTCGGGTTACCGCTCAGACCCGCCGACATCAGCTCGGATTCGAAGGCGATCTCCTGTGGCGCCCCGTAACTGCCGTCGGCGCCGATGGGCCACAACTGAATTCGCGGCAGCGCCTCGCGGCGGTAGCTGACCACCAGGTGACTCTCGAACGCGTCGACGCCGTCGAGGCGGACGTCCTCGCGGTGCTCGATGAGCGTGCGGAACGCGCTCGGGTCGCTCACCGGCGCCTCGACGAGGGTGAAGTTCACCGCGCCGTCGTTGTGCAGGATCAGGAAGCGGTCCTCGCCGCCCACCACCGCATGTTCGACGGAATACTCCACCTGATCGCGCCGCGGCAGCACCACGGTGAACTCGGCGTCCGGGTCGGCAGCGTCCGCGTAGCGCACCTCGGAGGTGACCGCGCTGCCCGCGGCGATGATGACGTACTTGTCGCTGCGGGTACGCCCGACTCCCAGCCAATACCGTTCGTCGGCTTCGTGATACACCTTCTGGGCGGGCAGCCCGGAGCCCAGGCGATGGCGCCACACGGTGTCGGGCCGCCACGCCTCGTCGAGGGTGGTGTAGTACACCGAGTGGTTGTCGGCACCCCAGGTCGCGCCGGCGCCGATCCCGGTGATGGTGTCCTCGTAGAGTTCACCGGTCCGTAGATCCTTGAACCGCAACGTGTACCGCTCGTCGCCCTTGAGGTCCACCGAGAAGGCCAGGATGTTGCCGTCGACGCTGACGCTGATGGCACCGAGGGAGAAGAACTCGTGGCCTTCGGCTTCGACGTTCTCGTCGAGCAGGATCTGCTCGCCTGCAACCGCGGTGTTCTCGTCGAGTTCCGGCGGGATCCAGTCATCCGCGTGGCTGATCGGGCAGCGGGCATGCACCCCGTACTGCTGTCCCTCGAAGCTGCGGGCGTAGTACCACCACTGACCGCGGCGGGTCGGGACCGACAGGTCGGTCTCCTTGGTGCGCGCCTTGATCTCGTCGAAGATCTTCTGCCGCAACGGCGCCAGACCGGCGGTGGCCGCCTCGGTGTGCGCGTTCTCGGCTTCCAGGTGCGCGATGACCTCGGGGCTGGACTTGTCGCGCAGCCACTCGTACGGGTCGATGAAGACATCACCGTGATGCTCGCGGCGGTGCTCGACCCGCTTGGCGACGGGCGGCTGCACCGTGGTCACGATCCGATCCAATCGGAGAAGCTCAAACCGGAAATCCTCTCGTAGGCCTCGATATACCGCGCGCGGGTGGCCGCGGCGATCTCGGCGGGCAGGGGTGGCGGCGGGGTCTCACCGTGGCGGTCCCAGCCCGAATCGGGCCCGGTCAGCCAATTGCGCACGAACTGTTTGTCATAGCTGGGCTGCACCTCGCCGGGCTGGTAGCTGTCCGCGGGCCAGTAGCGCGACGAGTCCGGGGTGAGCACCTCATCGGCCAGCACCAGCTGACCGTCGGCATCGACCCCGAATTCGAACTTGGTGTCGGCGACGATGATGCCCTTGCTCAGCGCATGCTCGGCGGCCTTCAGGTAGATCTGCAGCGTCGCCTCGCGGAGCTCAGCGGCCCGGTGCGCGCCCACCAGCGCGACCACCGCGTCGAAGGACACGTTCTCGTCGTGCTCACCGAGCTCGGCCTTGGTGGCCGGGGTGAACAGCGGCTCGTCGAACTTGCTGGCCTCACCGAGCCCGGCGGGCAGCGCGATCCCGCACACCGATCCGGACTGCTGGTAGTCGATCAGCCCGGAACCGGTCAGATAGCCCCGCGCCACACATTCGACCGGCAGCATTTCCAGCGCACGGACGACGAGGGCGCGGCCCAGGACCTCTTCGGGGATGCGTTCGTCGTCGGGCGGGCCCGCCAGGTGGTTGGCGACACCGAGGTGATCGAAGAAGAACACGCTCATCGCGGTCAGGATCCGGCCCTTGTCCGGGATCTCGGTGTCCAGGATGTGGTCGTATGCCGAGATGCGGTCGCTGGCCACGAACAGCAGGTGATCGTCGTCGATGCGGTACAGCTCGCGAACTTTGCCGCTGGCCAGATGCCGGTAGTCGGTCAGAGCGGGGCGCATTGACTCACCCTATGTGCTGGGATCGATGCCATGAGATTGCGGTACCTGCCCTATGCCACCCGGCCCGGTCGCTTGCTGGCCCAGCTCGTCAGCGACGTCGCCGTCCTCATCTGGACGTCTGTGTGGGTGATGGTGGGCAGCGCGGTGTACACGGCCGTGGCGACCGTCGCCGAGGTGGGCCGTCAGGTGCAGGACGGCGCCGACGGGGTGTCGGGCAGCCTCAATACCGCCGGGGACCGCGCCGACAACTTCCCGCTGATCGGTGATGCGCTCAGCGGGCCGCTACGCGCCGCCAGCGATGCTGCCGGGGAGATCGCCGGTGCAGGTCAGAGCCTGGACAGCACCGCGACCTGGCTGGCGTGGGTGCTGGCGCTCGCGGTCGCGGCCACGCCGATCCTGGCCGTCGCCATGCCCTGGCTGTTCCTGCGGCTGCGGTTCTTCCGGCGCAAGCTGACGGTGCTGACGCTGGCATCCACGCACGCGGGACAGGAACTGCTGGCGATGCGTGCGCTGGCCAACCGGCCGCTGGGCAAGCTCACCGCGATCGACCCCGACCCGATCGGGGCCTGGCGCCGCGACGACCGCCCCGCCATCCGCGGGCTGGCGCTGCTGGAGATCCATGCCGCCGGCGTGAAGCTCTGAGGGCTGCCAGCCGACCGCCAGCTCCTTAGGTTAGCCTGCACAACATGCCGCTCGAACTCGCCGACGGCAGCAGGACCGACGTCATCACCCGGGACCGTCGCCTGCCCGGCCTGGCACTCTGCGCGGCACTGCTACTGGTGGTGTCGATACTCAGCCTGGCGATCGGTACCCAGAGCGTCGACCTGTCAACGGTGTGGCACGCGGTCACCGACTACACCGACACCGGCGATGAGTGGATCGTGCACGACCTGCGGATCCCACGCACCCTGCTGGGCATCGTGGTCGGCATCGCGCTGGGGCTGTCCGGCGCCCTCATCCAGGGCATCACCCGCAACCCGCTGGCCGACAGCCAGATCCTCGGCATCGAGGCCGTCGCCGGTCTCTTCGTCGTCATCGCCATCGCGTTCCTGGGCCTGCACACCACGCTGTCCTACATCTGGTTCGCGTTCCTCGGGGCGTTCGTCGCCATGCTGCTGGTGTATTTCATCGGGGCCACCGGGCGCACCCTCATGACGCCGGTACGCATGCTGCTGGCCGGTGTCGCGGTGGGCGCAGTGGCCGACGGCATCTCCTTCGCGATCCGGCTGCACTACCCGCGGGCCTTCGACTCGATGCGATTCTGGGACGCCGGAGCGCTCGACGGGCGCTCACTGGAGGTGTTCTGGGTGGTCGCGCCGTTCATCGCCGTCGGGGCCGGGTTGTGCCTCTACGTCAGCCGCGGGCTGAACGCCATCGCCCTCGGCGACGATCTCGCGGTCGCGATGGGCGGCAACGTGGTTCGCACCCGGATCCTCGGGCTCATCGCGGTGACCGTGCTCGCCGGGGCGGCCACCGCCGCGGCAGGCCCGATCGGGTTCGTGGGCCTGATGGTGCCGCACGTCGTGCGCTGGTTCACCGGCCCCGACTGGCGATGGATCTGCGCCTACAGCCTTTTCGCCGCACCCGCCCTGCTGCTCGCCGCCGACATCGTCGGCCGCGTCGTGGTCCCCCCGGGTGAGCTGCCCGCCGGCATCGTCACCGCGTTCATCGGGGCGCCGGTCCTGATCTGGCTGGTCCGCCGCTCGAAGGCGAGCGGCCTGTGACAGGAATCGATTTCGGGCGTCCGCAGCTGGTGGTGCGGCGCGAACCTACGCTGGCCGTGCGGGCGTCGTGGCGCAGCATCGGTGTACTGTCCGCGCTCGGCGCGGGTGCGGTGGTGCTCGCGGTGCTGGCCCTCGGGATCGGCGAGTACCCGGTCTCTCCGGCGGAGGTGGTGGCCGTCCTCACCGGCAGCGACCAGAGCTTCACCAGCGTGGTGGTGCTGCAGTGGCGGATGCCGCGGATCGTGCTGGCCCTGGTGATCGGTGCGGCGCTGGGCATTTCGGGTGCGATCTTCCAGGCGATCACCCGCAACCCGTTGGGTAGTCCGGATGTCATCGGCTTCGGGTTCGGCTCCTACACCGGCGCACTCGTGGCGATCGCCCTGTTCGGCGGCGGCTACTACCTGATGGCGGCCAGCGCGGTGGTGGGCGGACTGCTGACCGCGGTGGCGGTCTATCTGCTTGCCTACCGCAACGGGCTGGCCGGCTTCCGGCTGATCATCGTCGGGATCGCGGTGAGCGCGATGCTGAGCTCGCTCAACCAGTGGATCATCCTGAAGATCAAGCTGAATCAGGCGATCACCGCAGCCATCTGGCAGCAGGGCACCCTCAACGGGCTGCACTGGGAACAGGCCGTCCCGGTGCTGGCGTGCGTGCTCCCCGCACTGGTCTGGCTGGCATACCTCGGGCCGCAGCTGCCGATCCTGCAGATGGGCGACGACGCCGCCGGCGCGCTCGGGGTCCGCCCGGAGCGAGTGCGGCTGGCCTACTTCGCGATCGGCGTGCTGCTCATCGCCATCGCCACCGCAGCCGCCGGACCCATCTCGTTCGTCGCGCTCGCCGCCCCGCAACTGGCGCGCCGGCTCACCAACTCCCCCGGCGTCGGGCTGGTCTCCTCGGCGTTCATGGGCGCATTCCTGTTGCTGGCCAGTGATCTGGTGGCGCTGCGAATCTTCGCGCCCGCCGAACTCCCGGTCGGCGCGGTCACCGTCGTGGCCGGCGGGGCGTACCTCATCTGGCTTCTCGTCGTGCAGGCACGGAAGCAGTAGGGAAGGAAACGGTATGGCAACGCTGCGGGCGCAGGACCTGTCGCTGGGTTACGGCGCCACGCTGATCGTGGACGGATTGTCGGTGGACATCGTCGACGGCGCCGTCACCGCGATCGTCGGCCCGAATGCCTGCGGCAAGTCCACGCTGTTGCGTGGCTTGGCCCGCCTGCTCAAACCGGTCGGCGGGCAGGTGATCCTCGACGGGGCCGATATCACCGGTCTGCGCACCAAGGACGTGGCCCGCAAGCTGGGGCTGTTGCCGCAGTCCTCGATCGCGCCGGAGGGCATCACGGTCGCCGATCTCGTTGCCCGCGGCCGCTTTCCCCACCAGCGGGTGCTGCGCCAGTACGCCCGCGAGGACGAGCAGGCGGTGGCCGATGCGATGGCGGCCACCGGCGTGACGGCGATCGCCGGCCGGCCCGTCGACGAGTTGTCCGGTGGTCAACGCCAACGGGTCTGGGTGTCGATGGTGCTGGCCCAGCAGACCCCGCTCATCCTGCTCGATGAACCGACGACGTTCCTGGACATCGCCCATCAGATCGAACTGCTGGATCTGTTCGCCGAACTGAACTCCGAGCAGGGCCGCACCATCGTCGCCGTGCTGCACGACCTGAACCATGCCTGCCGGTTCGCCGATCACATCATCGCGATGAAGTCCGGGCACATCGTGGCCCAGGGCACCCCGTCGACGGTGATCACCGCCGAACTCGTCGAGCAGGTGTACGGGCTGAGGTGCCAGATCATCGAGGATCCCGAAACGGGCACCCCGCTGGTGATCCCGCGCGCCTCGGCGCGGGACCGGGCCCGCGCACGGGCCCGCTCGCGCGACTAGGAGTTCGACAGGTCCGCGACCGGACGGCCCTGCAGCGCGTTGCTCAGCTGCGGGGTCAGCACGTCCAGTGCGTACAGCAGGGCGTTGGGCCCGCTGTAGGTCAGCGCGCCGCTGAGCGTGGAATCCGAACCGGCATAGAGCGTGCGGTCCTCGCGCACCACGTTGAGTCGCTGGAAGGCCGGCGAATCCGCCAGCTGCTCCTTGGTCACGCCGTTGACGAACAACAGGTCACCCTCCAGCAGCGACAACCGTTCCTGCGAGACGTCGCCGACGGTCTCCTGGGCACCGAAGCCCAGCGCGTCGAACAGCGTGCGGCGCGGATCGCCCGCCCCGATCAGGTAGGGCGCGTCGACCTCGGAGCTGAAATCCGCCACCAGTGTCTTGCCGGCGAATTCGGGGTGCTCCTGCTTGGCCGCGTCGATCCTGGCGTTGACCTCATCGACGAGTCCCTGTGCCTGCTGCTGCTTGCCGAGCGCGTCGCCGGTGGTCAGAAGCTGGACGTCCCAGGGGGTTTCCTCATCGGGGTACTTGTCCGACTGGATGACGGTCGGGGCGATCTGGGACAGCTGGTCATAGGTCTTCTGGTCGATGGCCTCGTAGATGGCCAAGATGACATCGGGCTTGGCCTTGGCGATCGCCTCGAAGTTGATGGTGTCACCTTCGATCACCGGCACCCCCTTGCCGTCGGTGGCCTCCTTGACCCACGGGAAGTCGTTGTAGTTCTCGAACCAACTGCGGGTGCCCACCGGCACCACGCCCAGAGCCAGCACGAAGTCCTGGTCGTTCCAGCCGACGGTGACCACCCGCTCGGGGTTCGCCGGGATGGTGGTCTCGCCGAATTTGTGATCGATGGTGACCGACTCGGCCGCCGGCTCTTGGCTGGCCGAGGGGCTGTCGGATCCGCCGCAGCCCGCGAGCAGACCCATACCGAGCAGCACCGTGGCCACCAACACCAATACACGCGACTTCTTGAGCATTAGGTCACCCTAACCCACGCAACTCCTCGCGATTTGCGCACATCGAGTGACGGTGAGCGTTACTAGATGTGCGCGAACCGCGGCGGGTGGAACCGTTCCGTCGGGCATCCCGTCCAAATAGACATGCTGGAACAGCTTCTACGCGATCACGACGGGGTCATCACCCGGGTGATCGCCGAGATCGAGTTCGCCCTCAGCCGCCGTGCAGACGCCGCAGCCAACTCCCGAACGGATGCCGCACGCTGACCGACCCCATCCTGACCTTGCCGCGCACGATCACGTGCAGCTGATCGGGCTGCGGGAGGTTGCGCACCTTGACCGTCGCGCTGCCGGCGATGGCGTCGACACCGTTGAGATCGGCGGTGGCCCCGGCCGGCACGATGAGCTCCGTCGAACTGAGGTAGTCGTCGATGTTCACCTCGACGACCGGCCCGGGCAAGACCGCGGAGGTGAAGTCGAGGGTTGTGCTGCACATCCGGGTGTTCAGGTTGATCACCGGCGCCACCGTCCACGGCCCACGCCGGACGATCGAGGTCATCCAGCCACCCAGCGCCTCGGGCTGCGCACTGCTGCGGGCGACCGGCGCGTGCGCGGCATGCAGGTCCATATCGGGCAGGTCGACGAGCACGGCGCGCAGTTCACCGCGGGTGCGGGCGGCCAGCGCGGCATCGGTGCGGTCGGCGAACTCATCGAGCGTGATCATGCCGTCGGCCACCGCGCGCTCAAGTAATCCGCTCACGTGCGCGCGGTCCGCATTGGAGACTCGGAGGTGGTCGTTCTGGCCGAAGTCCATGCCTTCGAGAGTAGCGATCAGCCGAATTCGACGAACATGTGCCGGATACCGGTGTGCCGGTTGCTGCGGGTCCACTCGACCGGTGCGACCAGCCGCGCGGTGCGGAACCGGGGCAACAGTTCCTCGAACAGCACCCGCAGTTCCAGGCGTGCCAGATTGGCACCCAGGCAGTAGTGCACGCCCTGGCCGAATCCCAAGTGCGCATTGGGCTTCCGCGCGACATCGAAGACGTCCGCATCCTGGAACACCGCCGGGTCCCGGTTGGCCGAACCCTCCCAGACCTGCACCTTGTCGCCGGGCGCGATATCGCAGCCGCCCAGCGTCACCGGGCGGGTCGCGGTGCGGCGCTTGGACGGGGACGGCGTGGTCCAGCGCACCATCTCCTCGATCGCCGACGGGAGCAGCTCCGGCTCCTGTTGCAGGCGCCGCATCTGCTCGGGGTGCTCGATGAGTGCCAGCAGTCCCCCGGCCACCGAGTTGCGGGTGGTCTCGGCCCCGGCACTGAACAGCAGGCTGAAGAACAGATAGAGCTCCAGGTCCGACAGGTCGGCGTCCGAGGCGTTGGCCACCACCGACAACATGTCGTCGCTGGGGTCCGCACGTTTGGCCGCGATCAGCTGCATGCCGTATTCGTACATCCGCGATCCGGCCTCTTCGGGCGTGAGCTGCCCGACCGCCGCCGAGCGGGCACCGCCGAAGTCGAATTGCGGCTCGATCGCCTCGAACAGCCAATGCCGTTCGGATTCGGGCACTCCCAGCAGGATGCAGATCATCTGCATGGGCAGTTCGGCGGCGACGTCGACGAGGAAGTCGAGCGCGACCCCGGCTTCGACGGCGTCCAGCAGCGTCCGGGCCCGGCTGCGCAGATCGTCGGTGACCCGGGTGATCATCCGCGGTGTCAGGCCGGAGCTGACCAGCCTGCGGATCTGCGCGTGCCGCGGGTCGTCCATCATGTTGAGCACCTGACCGGCGACGGAGAGATCCTGCAGCAGGGTGCCGCCGAATGGCCGGGTGCCCCCGGTCACCGACGAATAGGTCTCCGGATCACGCAGTACGGCAAGGGTTTCGGCGTAGCCGGCCACCGACCAGAAGCCCTCCCCGTCCGGGGTGTGCTCGGTGGGTTCGTGCCAGAAGACCGGGGCCTCACGACGGTGTGCCTCGAACAGGTCATGCGGAAAACCGCAGGCGAAGTTGTCGAGATCCGTGAGGTCGGCCAACGTCACAAGATGGCACCCGAGGTGTACTTGGCCGCCTCCGGGTACCGGCCGACCAGATCTTCGACCGCCGAGACAACGGTGTCGACCTGGGCGCCGGCGGCGCCGGTGAACGCTTCCTTGTCGGCCAGCGCGGCGTCGAGGGCGACCCGGTCCAGAGCCGCGGATCGGSGGSGAGCCGGTCCAGCAGGTCGGGCTCCTGTCCCTTTTCCCGCATGGCCAGCGCCACCGCGACCGCGTGCTCCTTGATGACCTCGTGGGCGGATTCCCGGCCGACGCCGGCGCGCACCGCTGCGATGAGGATGCGGGTGGTGGCCAGGAAGGGCAGGTAGCGATCGAGTTCGCGCTGGATCACCGCGGGGTAGGCGCCGAACTCGTCGAGCACGGTGAGGAAGGTTTCGATCTGGCCGTCGACGGCGAAGAACGCATCCGGCAGCGCGACGCGGCGCACCACCGAACAGAACACGTCACCCTCGTTCCACTGGGCGCCGGCCAGCTCGGCCGCCATCGACGCGTACCCGCGCAGCACCACCTGCAGGCCGTTGACCCGCTCACAGGACCGGGTGTTCATCTTGTGCGGCATGGCCGACGAGCCGACCTGTCCGGGGGCGAATCCCTCGGTGACCAGTTCGTGTCCGGCCATCAGCCGGATGGTGTGCGCGAAGGACGACGGGCCGGCCCCGAGTTGCACCAGCGCGGATACCGCATCGTGGTCCAGCGAACGCGGGTAGACCTGCCCGACGCTGGTGAAAACATCTGTGAATCCCAGGAATTGGGCGACGCGGCGTTCCAGTTCGGCCAGCCGGTCCGTGTCGCCGTCGAACAGGTCCAGCATGTCCTGGGCGGTGCCCATCGGTCCCTTGATCCCGCGCAGCGGGTACCGGTCGATGAGCTCGCGCAGCCGGATCAGCGCCAGCAGCGTCTCCTCGGCGGCCGAGGCGAACCGCTTGCCCAGCGTGGTGGCCTGCGCGGCGACGTTGTGGCTGCGGCCGGCCATCACCACGTCGCGGTACACCAGCGCGCGTTCGGCCAGCCGCGCCACCACCGCCACACCGTGGGCGAAGACCAGTTCCAGGGAGCGCCGGATCTGCAGCTGCTCGACGTTCTCGGTGAGGTCACGACTGGTCATGCCCTTGTGCACGTGCTCGTGACCGGCCAGCGCGTTGAACTCCTCGATGCGGGCCTTCACATCGTGGCGGGTCACCCGCTCGCGCGCGGCGATCGAGCCCAGGTCGACGTTCTCCACCACGCGTTCGTAGTCGTCGACGACGCCGTCGGGCACGGGGACGCCGAGTTCGGACTGCGCACGCAGCACCGCCAGCCACAGTCGGCGTTCGGCGATGATCTTCGCCTCGGGCGACCAGATGGCCGTCATCTCTTCGCTGGCGTAGCGGTTGGCCAGAACATTCGGGATCGTCACGAACACACAGCTTACGAGCCGGCTACGGCGAGTCGCCCAGGTGCGTCGGATCGACGATCCCCTTACCGCGGATACCGAGCTGACGGTTGATCAGGGTGGTGATGCCGAACAGCACGATCCCGATCAGGATCAGGATCCCGGCCAGCAGATACTGCTGGGCGGGGCGCCCGGAGAACGGCAGCACCAGGTAGGCCGAGGCGAAGAAGCCGATGACGGGCAGCACCGTCGGCGTGCGGAAATGCCCGCCCGTGGCCTGCACATCGCGGCGCAGCACCAGCACCGCCACGTTCACCATGGCGAACACCGCCAGCAGCAGCAGCGAGGTGGTGCCGCCGAGCACCGCGATGGCACTGCTGTTGGCGACGGCGGAGACGTAGAAGATCAGGCCGAACGCGATGAGGGTGGTGAAGATGATGGCCGCCCACGGGCTGTGCCGCTTCGGGTGGATCACGCCCAGCACCGGGGGCAGCACGTGCTGGCGGGCCATGCCGTAGATGAGTCGGCTGGCCATCAGCATGTTGATCAGCGCGGTGTTGGCCACCGCGAACATGGAGATGAAGGGCAGGATCGCCTCGATCGGCAGCCCGGGGGCGCCCGCCTTGACGACCTCGATCAGTGGGGTCTCGCTGTCGGCGAGGACACCGACGGGTACGAGTGCCACCGCGACGATGGCGACGATCACGTAGACGACGCCGGCGATCCCCAGCCCGGACAGCAGCACCTTGGGGAAGATGCGCACCGGGTCCTTGGTCTCCTCGGCCATGTTGACCGAGTCCTCGAAACCGACCATCGCGAAGAACGCCAGCGAGGTGGCGGTGGTGACGGCCAGGAAGGTGCCCTTGTCCGACGGGGTGTCGAAGGCCACGACGCGGGCGAAGTCGACGTCGGCGCCGCCGCCGGTGAAGGCCCAGACACCCACCAGGATCACCATGGCCAGGCCGGTGATCTCGACGATGGTGAGCACCACGTTGAGCTTGACGCTCTCCCCGACGCCCCGGAAGTTCACCACCGCGATCAGCGCCATGAACAGCAGGGCGAGCACCACCACCCCGACCTTGCCCCAGTCGATGTCGAAGGCGGTGAAGAAGTTGGCCGCGAAGAAGCGGGAAGCTGTTGAGGCAGAGGTGATTCCGGAACACATCACCACGAACGCGACCAGGAAGGTGACGAACTGGATCCCGAAGGCCTTGTGCGCGTAGAGCGCTGCGCCGGCGGCTTGCGGATACTTGGTGACCAATTCCAGATAACTGAACGCCGTGATCGTGGCGATCAGGAAGGCCACCAGGAACGGAAGCCATGCCGCGCCACCGACTTCCTTGGCGACCTGCCCGGTGAGTGCGTACACACCGGTACCGAGGATGTCGCCCACCACGAACAGCAGCAGGAGGCCCGGCCCCATCACCCGCTTGAGTTGTGGCTCCTCCGTGGTTTCCGACTGTGTCATCCCGCCCCTTCGCTCACCTCAGACGTGCACGGCCCGGTCGTCCACGGGTGCGAGCACGTCGATCACGTCGATCAGGGTCGCGCGGGCATTGGCCCGCGGTCCCTCTCCCTCGTCCACCAATGAGGCAACCACAGCTCCGTCGACCGCGCACACCAGGGCCGTGACGAGTTCGGATCGCACGGCGCGACCGGACCGTTCGACGACCTCCAGCACGGCGTCGGTGCGTTGCCGCAGAATCCGCCGCTGGATGTCGCGGAGCTCGGGCTGCCGCGCGCACGCGATGTAGCGCTCGTAGCGCGAGATCAACTGTTCGGACACCCGGGCCCCCGGATCGTCGCCGACCAGCAGGTCCACCAGTAGGTCGGCGGTCGACTCAGCGCCCCGTCGCCGGCGCGACAACGCGGCGACCTGTACCTCCAGTTGCTTGGCCTCACGGGCGCCCACATGCTCGACGGCCTTGGCGATCAGATCGTCGAGTGAGGAGAAGTAGTACGTCGTCGACGCCAGCGGCAGACCGGCACGCCGCGCCACTGCGCGATGGCGGACCGCGTCGATCCCGCCCTCGCACAGCAGATCGGCGGCGGCACTCACCAGAGCGCCCCGCCGACGTTCTCCCTTGGGAGTCACCGCCGCTGTCACGCCTTGCATGCTGCCAGCAAAATCCCAGTTGTATGGCGGTTTTCGGCAATCACAACAAGTTGGCAGACAGCGCCACAGCAGGCAATGGCAAGATGGCGCAAATGTCAGCCCACAACCGTCGGACCGTGCTGCGGATGGGTCTCGGCGCCACCCTCGGTGCCGTCGCCGCCGGGGCGGGTGTGTTGCCCCGGGCCGCCGCCGAGCCGGCCGCCACCTACCAGTCGGGGTCCTTCGTCTCGGCCGCACGCGGCGGAATGAGCACCAACTGGGCGATCGCCAGGCCGCCGGGCCAGACCGCGCCGCTGCGTCCGGTCATCGCGCTGCACGGCAAGGGCAGCGATGCCGCGACGGTGATGGCCGGCGGCGTCGAGCAGGGTCTCGCGGAGGCGGTCGCGGCGGGCCTACCGCCGTTTGCCGTGGTGGCCGTGGACGGCGGCGGAGGTTATTGGCACCACCGCGCGTCCGGGGATGACGCCGGCGCGATGGTGCTGGATGAGCTGATCCCGATGCTGGCCGGCCAGGGGCTGGACACCTCCCGGGTCGGCTTCATCGGCTGGTCGATGGGCGGCTACGGCGCTTTGCTGCTCGGGTCCAGGCTGGGACCGGCGCGCACCGCGGCGATCTGCGCGGTGAGCCCAGCACTGTGGACGTCGCCGGGCGCCGCGGCCCCGGGGGCATTCGACGGTGCCGAGGACTACGAGGCCAACAGCGTGTGGGGCGTGGCGGCGCTGGGCTCGATCCCGGTCCGCATCGACTGCGGAAACGGTGATCCGTTCGCCGCTGCGACAGGTGAGTTCATCGCCCAGCTTCCCCACCCGCCGGCCGGTGGCTTCTCCCCTGGCGGGCACGACGGCGGGTTCTGGAGTTCTCAGCTCCCGGCCGAGATCTCTTGGCTGGCACCGATACTCGTCGCCTGAGCGGTCAGAGCGAGATACGCCCCTCGGCGGCCGCCAGTCCGATATCAGTGCGAAAATGGCTGCCGGGCAGTCGAATCGACTTGATCGCCTCATACGCCGCGGCGCGGGCACCATCGAGATCCACCCCGGTGCCGACCACCGAGAGCACCCGTCCACCAGTGGATACCACCGCGCCATCCTCGCGCCGGGCGGTGCCCGCGTGCAGCACGGCGTCGGCCTCGGCGCCGGTGATGACGTCACCGACCCGCGGCCGGCCCGGATAGTTCTCGGCGGCCACGACGACGGTGACCGCGGCCCCGTCGCGCCACCGCAGATCCTCGAAGGACGCCAGGGTGCCGGTGGCCGCCGCGTTGAGCAGCCCCCCGAGTGGGGACTCCAGCAGGGCGAGCACGGCCTGGGTCTCCGGGTCGCCGAAACGGCAGTTGAACTCCACCACCGAGGGCCCGGCAGAGGTGATCGCCAGCCCCGCGTAGAGCAGACCGGAGAACGAGCTTCCGCGTGACACCATTTCGGCGGCAACGGGTTTGACGATCTCGTCGACGATCTGGGTGAGCACCTGCGCGGGCAGCCACGGTAGCGGGGTATAGGCCCCCATCCCGCCGGTGTTCGGGCCGGCGTCGTTGTCGCCGACCCGTTTGAAATCCTGGGCGGGCAGCAGCGGCACCACGGTCTCGCCGTCGACGACGCAGAACAGCGACACCTCGGGTCCGTCCAGGAACGACTCCAGCAGCACCGGATGCCCGGAGTCCAGCAGGGCGGCCGCGTGCACCCGTGCCGCGTCGCGGTCGGTGGTGACCACCACGCCCTTACCCGCGGCCAACCCGTCGTCCTTGACCACCCAGGCGGCCTGTCCGGCCGGCGGGCCGAACCGGTTCAGCGCGGCGTCCAGGTTGGCCGGGTTGTCCACGATCTCACTGGTCGCGGTCCGCACACCGGCGGCGGCCATCACATCCTTGGCGAAGGCCTTCGATCCCTCGATGCGGGCGGCGTCCTTGGACGGCCCGAAGCAGGCGATACCGGCGGCGCGCACCGCATCGGCCACCCCGAGAACCAGCGGCACCTCGGGCCCCACCACCACCAGATCGGACTTCAGACGCTGGGCCAGGGCGACCACTGCGGGCCCCGAACTGATGTCGACGTCGTACTGCTCGGCAATCGCCGCGGTGCCGGCATTGCCGGGCGCCACCGCGAGCTGGTCGACCTGCGGATCGCGCCGCAGCGCCAGCAGCAGGGCATGTTCACGGGCTCCGGATCCGATGACGAGGACGCGCACGGTCAACAACCCTAATCGTCCCGGCAACCGCACGGCGCCAGACCCGAGGCCATACACTTTGGATTTGGGTGTATGGTCGGTGCAGCGAGTGCGGTACGTCACACCAGGAGGACCCCATGACGACCATGAATGCCTGCCCGTTCGGAGCCGGGTACGACTTCACCGACCCCGAGGTGCTGCTCCGGGGCATTCCGGTGACCGAGTTCGCGCACCTGCGCAAGACCGCCCCGGTCTGGTGGAACGAGCAGGGTGAGTCGATCTTCGATGACGGTGGCTACTGGGTGGTGACCCGGCACGAGGACATCAAGGCCATCTCGCGCAACGGCGACCTGTGGTCCACCAACGCCAAGGGCGCGGTGATGCGACTGCCGGACGGGGTCACCGCCGACCAACTCGATCTGACCAAGGCGCTGCTGATCAACCACGACGCCCCCGAACACACCCGGCTCCGCAAGCTGGTGTCCCGGCTGTTCACCCCGCGGTCGGTGGCTGCGCTGGAAGAGAAACTGGAAGTCGCCGCCCGCGAGATCGTGGCCGCGGCCGCACAGAAGGACAGCGGCAACTTCGTCGACGATGTCGCCATGGGCCTGCCGTTGCTGGCCATCGCCGACCTGATCGGCGTCCCCGAAGAAGACCGGGAGAAGATCTTCCACTGGTCCAACAGCATCATGAACACCGACGATCCCGACTTCGACAGCGACCCGACGGTGGCCAACGCCGAGCTCATGGGTTACGCGTACACCATGGCCGAGCAGCGCCGGAAATGCCCGGCCGACGACATCGTCACCCGGCTGGTGCAGGCCGACATGGGAGATGGAACCGGCGAGTCGATCACCGAAGTCGAGTTCGCCTTCTTCGTCATCCTGCTCGCCGTCGCCGGCAACGAGACCACCCGCAACGCCATGACACACGGCATGAACGCCTTCTTCGAAAACCCGGACCAGTGGGAGCTTTTCAAGCGCGAGCGGCCCGACACCGCGATCGAGGAGATCATCCGCTGGGCTACCCCGGTGCACTGTTTCCAGCGCACCGCGACGGCCGACACGGAGCTCGGGGGCGTCGCGATCCGCAAGGGTCAGCGTGTCGGGCTGTTCTACAGCTCGGCCAACTATGACGAGGACGTCTTCGAGAACCCGTTCCAGTTCGACATCCTGCGCAACCCGAACCCGCACCTGGCGTTCGGCGGCAACGGCGCGCACTTCTGCATCGGGGCCAACCTGGCCCGCATGGAGATCAAGCTGATGTTCAACGAGATCGCGAACCAGATCCCCGACATCGCGAAACTGGCTGAGCCGCAACGTCTCCGGTCCGGGTGGATCAACGGGGTCAAGGACCTGCAAGTCTCCTACCACTAGCTCGCTACAATTCCGGCGTGCGAACCCACGGGTGGGCCGGAGCCGCGCCGGCGAGCGACGAGGAAGCCGTCGCCCGGATTCTCGCTGCCGCGGGCAAGGCGATCGACGAGCGTGGGGCGGACTTCTCCATCGCCGACGTCGCCCGCACCCTGGGGGTCACCCGGCAGACGGTGTACCGCTACTTCCCCAGCACCGAGGCGCTACTGATGCAGGCCGGTGTCGTCGCGGCCACCGACTTCCTGGAGCGGCTGTCCACCCATTTGCAGGGCATCACCGATCCTGCCGACGCGGCCACCGAGGCCATCGCGACCGCGCTGGAGTGGCTACCCAAGGACAAACACATCGGGCTGCTGCTGGCGCCGGGACGCACACCCGCCTTCACCGAATCGGTGACCTCGGATATCGCGCTGCAGTTCGCGCAGTCGGTGGTCCGCCAGTTCGATGTCGACTGGGCGGCAAAAGGTTTCGCCGATGACGATCTCGATGAGCTCGCCGAGCACCTACTACGCATCATCCAGTCCTTCGTCATCGACCCGGGACGGCCACCACGCACCGGCGCCGCACTTCGCGCTTACCTGCGGCGCTGGGTGGCCCCGGCTCTGCGCAACCCGTGATTTGTGGAGTTTTCGTCGGAACAGGTCCGATGTGAAGTCGCAGGACATCGCTTACAGGGGTATGTCTCGGGACATCGCTTACACCTGAGCGGGCTGGTTGGATCCAGAGTGGTTCATGGCCCAGAAGGTGACGGCGATGGACATTCGTGCGGCGGTGGCGT
>NZ_LMJA01000013.1 GCF_001428895.1 Mycobacterium sp. Root265 | reverse complement strand
GCCGGTGATTACCTGCCCCCCTATGCCGGGAACCTGGACATCATGACCGCGGCGGCCACCAAGGTCGGCGAGGAAATCGCCAAGGAACGTGTCTCGGCAGGAGCGCAAGCATGAGCGATATTTTCTTCAACCCGGTGTGGGATGTCCGGATGACCGACACGTCGCTGCGCGACGGGTCCCATCACAAGCGTCATCAGTTCAGCGCCGACGAGGTGCGCTCCATCGTGGCCGCACTCGATGCGGCCGGGGTGCCGGTCATCGAGGTCACCCACGGCGACGGGCTGGGCGGCTCGAGCTTCAATTACGGGTTCTCCAAAACGCCTGAGCAGGAACTGATCAAGCTGGCGGCCCAGACCGCCACGAACGCCAAGATCGCCTTCCTGATGCTGCCAGGTGTGGGCACCAAGGAGGACATCAAGGAGGCGCAGAACAATGGTGGCGAGATCTGCCGGATCGCCACCCACTGCACCGAGGCCGATGTCTCCATCCAGCACTTCGGGCTGGCCCGCGAACTCGGGTTGGAGACCGTCGGCTTTTTGATGATGTCCCACACCATCAGCCCGGAGAAGCTGGCCGCCCAGGCCCGCATCATGGCCGATGCCGGCTGCCAGTGCGTCTACGTGGTCGATTCCGCGGGTGCACTGGTGCTCGACCAGGTCGCTGACCGGGTGGCCGCGCTGGTCGCCGAACTCGGCGAGGACGCCCAGGTCGGATTCCACGGGCACGAGAATCTCGGGCTCGGCGTGGCCAACAGCATCGAGGCCGTGCGCGCCGGTGCCAAGCAGATCGATGGCAGCACCCGCCGCTTCGGCGCCGGTGCGGGCAACGCACCCGTGGAGGCCATGATCGGTGTCTTCGACAAGATCGGCGTGAACCCCGCCGCTTCGGCGCCGGTGCGGGCAACGCACCCGTGGAGGCCATGATCGGTGTCTTCGACAAGATCGGCGTGAAGACCGGTATCGATTTCTTCGAGATCGCCGACGCCGCCGAGGATGTGGTCCGCCCGGCCATGCCCGCCGAATGCCTGCTCGACCGCAACGCCCTGATCATGGGCTACTCCGGGGTGTACTCCAGCTTCCTCAAGCACGCCATCCGCCAGTCCGAACGCTACGGCGTCCCGGCGCACCAGCTGCTGCACCGCGCCGGGCAGCGCAAGCTCATCGGCGGCCAGGAAGACCAACTCATCGACATCGCCCTGGAAATCAAACGCGAACAAGAGGCGCAGAACGCCTGAGCATCGCTAGGCCGGCGAGTAGCCGGGGGCGGCGAGGAGTTCGCGCAGGCCGGCATCGATGAAGTCGGTGTCGGCGGCGTTGGCGCCGCCTCCGGCGAAGTGTCCCCAGATGCCGGGAATGACCCTCACCTCGCCGTGCGGGATGAACTGACTTGCCCACTGCTCGTCCTCGGGCGGAAAGTAGAGGTCCTTCTCGGCGGGCATGGCCAGTAGCGGACACCTGATGGAGGCGAGCGCCTTCTTCACGTCACCGTCGAAACCCGGTGTATTGCCGACGTTTCCGCTGTGCCAGGTACCGATCATCGCGATCAGGTTATTGGGGTCTCTACCGTCACGGAAGAAGCCTTCCCAGAACCCGTACAGGAAGTCGTCGAACGAGGTGTAGCCGAGCTCGCGCCACGTCTCCTCCCAGTAGAACGCCTGCGAGTAGCCCCAGCCCGAGTAGACCCGTGCGAACGCACGCAATCCCTTGACCGGCAGCTTGTCCGGGTCGTAATCGCCCTCCTGGAATGCCGCATCCGCAGTGATCGCTGCGACCAGGGATTCCAGGAACACCTTGTTGTGCGGTGCGGTCATACTGGAACCGCAGAACGGCGCAGCCCGTTGCACCATCTCGGGATGGCTCACCGCCCACTGATACGTCTGTCCCGCTCCCATCGACCAGCCCGTCACCAGCGCGATCGACGAGATGCCGAACTTCTCGGTGACCAGCCGATGCTGCGCTTCGACCTGGTCGTAGAACGTGACTGCCGGGAAACGAGGTCCGTCATTGGGCGCCGGCGTATTGGACGGCGACGAAGACAGGCCGTTGCCGAGCATGTTCGGGATGATGATGAACTTCTCGGCAGGGTCGAGCGCCCGTCCCGCACCGAGGAGCCACTCGTTGTCGGTGTGCCAGCCCGAATACCAGGTCGGGTAGACGATCACGTTCGACTTGTCGGCGTTGAGTTCGCCGTAGGTCTTGAAGGCGAGCCGGGCGTTTCGCAGCGTGCGGCCGTTCTGCAGGGTGACATCGCCGAGATCGAAATACTCGGCGTCGGTGGGTGCCGGCATCAGTTGCTCACCGCGCACTGACCGCGGTCGACAAGCTGCGGTGGGGTGGTCGACGGCCGTATGTCGATATCGAAAATCGCGGTCGGGACATACAGCGTGGCACACGAATTGGGCACATCCACGACGCCGGAGAGACGCCCCTCCACGGGGGCTGCGCCAAGGATCAGGTACGCCTGCTCCTTGGTCCAACCGAATTTGGAGAGGTACTCGATGGCGTTGAGGCAGGCGTTCTGGTAGGCCAGTGTGGTGTCCAGGAAGTGCTGAGTTCCGTTGCGGTCCACCGAGAATCCGACGAACGTCAGGAACTCGGAATATCGGGGCTCGACGATGCCTGGCATGAAGATCGGGTTGGTGGTGACGCCGTAGGTTTCCATACCGCCCTTGATGATCTCCACCCGCAGATCGATATAACCGCCCATTTCAATGGCGCCGCAGAAGGTGATCTCCCCGTCCCCCTGGGAGAAGTGCAGATCACCCAGCGACAGGTTGGCACCGTCGACGAACACCGGGTAGAAGATCCGGCTGCCTTTGGACAGGTTCTTGATGTCCTGGTTGCCGCCGTTCTCCCGGGGTGGTGCGGTCCGGGCGGCTTCGGCAGCAGCCCGCTCATAGTCGGCCCCGGTCAGACTGCCCAACACCGCGTTGGACGGTTGCGGTGGCAACGCCAGGGGCGGCACCCGGTCCGGGTCGGTGGCGATGAGCTGGGCTTCCCGGTGATTCCAGTTGGCCAGCAGGTCGGCGCTGGGTGCGGTACCCATCAGTCCCGGATGGATGAGGCCGGTGAATTCCACGCCGGGGACGTGTCGGCTGGTCGCCTTCTGGCCGGTGAAATCCCAGATCGCCTTGTAGGCGGCGGGAAACCAGTCGGTGAGGAATCCGCCACCGTTCTCCTTGGCGAAGATCCCGGTGTATCCCCAGCCCTGGCCGGCCACCGGCCCGCTCTGCTGAGGTACCGGGCCGACGTCGAGGATATCGACGACGAGCAGGTCGCCGGGTTGTGCGCCTTCGACCGCGAACGGGCCAGAGAGCTGGTGCACCATCGACAGGTCGCAGTCGCGGATATCGTTGGCATCATCGGTGTTGACGATGGTGCCGTCGAACCATTCCTTGGACTCGACGCGGAAGCTGTCGCCCGATTTCACCGTCGCCACGGCCGGGATGTCGGGATGCCATCGGTTGTGGCCGACGAGCTGCTGGTCGCGGAACGGTTTGCTCTGATCGACGGGAAAGATGAGCTCAGGCATGCATGACTCCTCGGTATCGGAAAGTGTTCTCACACTGCGGTTTCTACGGTCTGGGTAACAGCCGGTGGCGTGGGTCCGCGTAGCGACCGGGCGACCCTGCTGCGGTGCCGACCGGTCTGCGGACGACGGTGGGCGCCGACTGGGACTCCGCATGCAGGTCGAGTATGCACGCGCCGACCGGGTCGGAGGTCAGCATCCCTGCAAGGGAGTACACGCGATTGCTTGTGCCGCAACATGTTTGACATTCCACGGAGGTGGGGGCGCTGCCGATGGTGAAGTGCAGTTCGAAGGGGCCGTCTACGGCGCAACGGTAGCGGTAACGTGGCACGTGAGCCTCCACTGATCGACCACAATGTTCCCATTTGGGAATAATGTCGAACCTACACCCGCCGAGCGCGACGTCAAGAGATAACGCGCGATGCGCCCGACCGGAGCGCGAAGTTCACCGGGCTGTCACGTCTGTCGTCGATCGAGGTATACACCCGGCCACGCGGATTTACACTGGTGCAACACGCACGTCCTAGATTGGCGTGGGGTCACTTTCCTTGAGGAAAACCATTGGGGTGATTGCTGACTCCGCGGCTCGAAGGAGTTCGGCACCATGCGACGACGATCGCAGAGTGGTTCGGCGGCGGTCCTGCTGCGACACGGTGCGGTAGACCGCGCCGAGTTCGACCAGCGCATCGACGATGCGTGTCGCGGAAGTGGACGGAACTGCCAGTGCCTCGACGATGTCGGACATCGAGCATCCCGGACGGTGGTGCACGACGTGCAGGGCGCGCCAGCGGTCCACGGTGAGGTCGGTACCGGCGAGCGCGCCGTCGATCTCGGCAGCGACGACGGCGGCGCGCCGAAGCAACGCGAGTACCTCGACGAGGTCGTCCATGACTTGCCTTCTCGATCGAACGATGCACCGGTGGAAGTGATCCCGGGAGTCCACAGCATGCCAGATGCGGCCGCCCGGGCGGAACGGTCTCGTGCACAGCGCACCGAGTTCCGGGTGGCGTTGGCCCTGCCGCGTCGCGGTCCGGCGGGGATATTCGGGCTCGAATGCCACGCGGCGGCAGAACTGGCCGCCGCGGAGATCGACGCATCCGGCGGGGTCGCCGGCCGCTCGGTGCAGTTCGTCCACGTCGATGCCGGCGGCGATCCGGCCGCGGTGGCCGGCAGCATCAGGGACCTGATGGAGGCCGGCTCCATCGATGCCGTGACCGGATGGCATCTGTCCAATGCCCGGCAGGCCATCGCCAAGGTGGTCGGCGGCAGGATCCCCTACGTGTACGCCGCCGCATACGAGGGTGGCGAGCGCAGTGACGGTGTGCTGTGCAGCGGTGAGGTACCCGGGGACCAGATCATTGCCTCGTTGCGCTGGCTGCGCACCGAACTCCGGTTACGCCGGTGGTTCATCGTCGGCAACGACTACGTGTGGCCGCGCGGTTCGGCGGCGGCGACCCGGGCGGGATTGGAGGGTTCCGACATCTCCATCCTGGGGGAGCGGTTCGTGCCGTTGGGTGTGCAGGATCCGCATGCCTGGGAGCAGGTGCTGGCCGATATCGCCGCGACCGAACCGGACGGTGTCGTCACCCTGCTGGTGGGATCCGACGCGGTGCGCTTCAACAGGGCGTTCGCCGGGGCCGGCCTGGATGCCACGGTGGCCCGCTTCAGCCCGTTCACCGACGAGACCGTGGTACTGGCCAGCGGAAGCGGCGCAACCAGAAACCTCTTCGTCTCAGCGGGCTGGTTCGCGGGGCTGGCATCGGCGTCGGCCGCTGAATTCACTGCCGGATTCACCCGGGCATTCGACCTGGTCAACGGTACCGGGCCGATAGATGAGTCGGCCGCACCACAACCGGGGACGATGGCCGAGACGACCTACTCCGGGGTGCACCTCCTGGCCGGGATCGCCGGCGCCTCGGTGCCCACCGTCGAAGACGCCAGGCGCGCCTTCGACGGCTGGGGCTGGGATTCCCCACACGGACCGGTCGATCTCCGGCAGGGGGCGGCCCGCCACCCGGTGCACCTCGCCGTGGCGCGCGGCGTCGAACTCGACGTCATCGCCAGGGTCCACTGAGCGAAAGCGCCTGGCGCCGTCAGGTCACGTCGAGGATTCCCAGCTGCTGGTAGATGGCGCGACGATACTTCGCCGCCTGGGAATTGATCGGCAGGTAGCCGCCCTGCGCCCAGTCGTGAATCTGCCCCATCCCGATCACCACGGAGATATCGGCGGCGGGGTTCGCGTTGACCAGGCGTGCGGCGTAGAGCAGGGCACCGGGGGCGGACTGCTCGCGTGAGGCCACGTAGATCACCGTCGGCGGCATGCCCTCGGTGGGGCCGATCATCGGGTTCCAGAGCTCTTCCGGACCGGTGGACCAGGACTGGTAGTACTCCAGATCTTTGGCGGGGACCCAGGTGACCGGGTCATTCGTCAACGCCGCGTTCGGGTCGGTGAACATGCCTTTCCCGTCCAGGGCGGGGGAGAGCAGAACCATGCGGGAGGGCACGCGGGCGGTCAGGCAGCCGGCGTCGCCGCCGCACTCGCGGACTATCTTCTGCACGGCGAGCGTGGAGAGGTTGCCGCCGGCCGAATCGGCATAGACGCTGACATTCTCGGCGCCGTACGTTTGGACCTCGGCGGCAATGAAATCGGCCATGGCGGGGACTGAATTGGCCGCGTTGCCACCGTTCGGGATCAAGGGATATCGGGGCACGATCACCGTGGCGCCGGTTTCGCGCGCCATCTGGGCGTAGTCCATCCAGTGGATGATGTTGGGGTTGAAGATGAATCCGCTGCCGTGCACCGCGATCACGCGTTCGTCGGTCGGGTTCGGCCGGGAGATCACCCAGACATCACCGCCCTCGTAGGTGTCCTTGGTGACGTCGAGGCCGATCGTGGTGAACCACGGCGGGGTAGGCGTGGTGATCACCCGGCCCAACTGCATCGTGATGTTGACGCCGATGAACTGGCTGACGCGCTTGATCACCTCCATGGCGCGCACCGTGATGATGTCGATCAGTGACGGCCGACCGGTGGTGGTCACCTTGTCCGAAAGTTCGGGTGGCACCACGATTCCGGGCGCCAAGGTGGTCGATGCAGCGGCGGCTTCGAGCTCCCGTTCTGCTACCACCCCGCCGGCCTGTGCTGTCCGCGGATGCATCGTCTGGTTGATCTCGCGCCGCGCGGCGGCGAGCAACGCCCAGGCGGCCGGGGTGACGTCCGGTGTATCGGGAGTCGAATTCGCCGAAAGTGCCGCGAACACGTTTCGCACCGCTGCGACAACGGTGTTGACCAAGCCTCCGTGGATGGCGGGTGTGCGTTGGGCCGCGGCGGCCCGCACCTCGATGGTCGTCGCGGGTGCAGACCGCGGAATGCCGGCGATCGATTCGTCCTCGACGGTTGCCGAGTCGATCGGCTCGCGCCCTGGATCGCTGTTCGGATCTGCCGCGTCCCCTGACGCCAGGGTGACTCGCTTGTCGGGTCGGGTGAGAGCCGCTTCTTCGCGCTCGGCCCGTTTGCGTTCTCGGGTGTCACTGCCAGGGGTGGTGTCGCCTTCGGCGCGTTGCGGGCCCCGGCGACCGAATGCATCGCGCAGCGCGCCACGTACCCGGGACGCGAAGTCCTCGGCCGGGTTGCGGGTGGTGGGGTGGGTATCGACGCTGCGCGGCGGGCTCTCGTTCTGCTCGGAAGGTGCCGGTTGCTCGGCGGATGTGGCGTTGCCCGGCGCCTGCGATGTGCCTGCGGAGTCGGCGGCCGCGACCGGGCAACCCCCGATCATCACCGCAGATCCGATCCCCAACGCCACCGCCAACGCACCGACCCGACCGACAGCTCCCCCGTTGTCCATGAGTTAGCTGTACCACGGCGCGCACGCCCCCGCGGCGATTAAGCGACACGCTTGGCAGTTTCTGCCACTTTCGTGACTGTCGGTCGGACCGGGCACGATGGGTGCCATGGCAACACGGGCTGACGCGCAGGCAATTCTGGAGCAGCTCGCCGGGCCGCAGGCGACACTGCGCGATGACCAGTGGATCGCGATCGAGGCGCTGGTGGTGCAGCGCAAGCGGGCGCTGGTGGTGCAACGCACCGGGTGGGGCAAGTCGGCGGTGTACTTCATCGCCGCCAAGCTGCTGCGCGCCGAGGGGCGCGGGCCGACCGTCATCGTGTCTCCGCTGCTCGCGCTGATGCGCAACCAGGTGGCCGCGGCGGAGCGGGCAGGGGTCAAGGCCGCGACGATCAACTCCAGCAATGTCACCGAATGGGACACCGTGCACCAGCGGGTCAACGCCGGCGAACTCGACGTCCTGCTGGTCAGCCCGGAACGCTTGAACAATCCCGACTTTCGGGACGCCGTGCTGCCCGCACTTGCCGCCGACGCCGGGCTGGTGGTGGTCGACGAGGCGCACTGCGTCTCGGACTGGGGCCACGATTTCCGGCCCGACTACCGGCGCATCCGCACGCTGATCGCCGAGTTGGGCTCCGACGTCCCGGTGCTGGCCACCACCGCGACCGCCAACGACCGGGTGGTCGCCGATGTCGCGGCGCAGTTGGGGGTCGGCGGTGGGGACACCCTGGTGCTGCGCGGCGGGCTGGACCGTGAGTCGCTGAGGCTGTCGGTGGTGCAGGCGGGCGGACCGGCCCAGCGCGCGGCATGGTTGGGAGCACATATTGATTCGCTACCCGGATCGGGCATCGTCTACACGCTGACCGTCGCGCAGGCTCACGATATCGCCACCCTGCTGCGCGACCAGGGGCACGCCGTGGCCTCCTACACGGGCTCCACCGAAGCCGCCGAACGTGAACAACTCGAAGCCGACCTGCTCAACAACAAGGTCAAGGCGCTGATCGCCACGTCGGCGTTGGGGATGGGTTTCGACAAGCCCGATCTCGGCTTCGTGGTCCATCTGGGCGCGCCGTCGTCGCCGATCGCCTACTACCAGCAGGTCGGCCGCGCCGGTCGTTCGACGGCCAGCGCGGAGGTGATCCTGCTGCCCGGCCGCGAGGACGCCGATGTGTGGCGGTACTTCGCGTCGGTGGCCTTCCCGTCGGAAGCCATGGTGCGCCATGTGATCGACGCGCTCGAACCGGACCGGGCGCTGTCGACCGCCGCACTGGAACCGCTGGTGGACCTCAACCGGTCCCGGCTCGAGATGGTGCTCAAGGTGCTCGACGTCGACGGTGCCGTGCGCCGGGTGAAGGGCGGCTGGATCGGCACCGGGCAGCCCTGGGAGTACGACGAACCCCGCTACCGCCACCTCGACGAGGCGCGCAAACGCGAGCAGCAGGCGATGCTCGACTATCAGAGCACCCCCGATTGCCGGATGTCGTTCCTGCGCAAGCAACTCGACGATCCCGAACTCGGCCCCCAGCCGTGCGGTCGGTGCGACAACTGCGCCGGCTCCGCGTACCACGCCGAGGTGGACGCCGGCGCGGCCGAGGCCACCCGGGAGCAGCTGATGCGCCCCGGCGTCGAGATCACTCCGCGCAAGCAGTGGCCCACCGGTCTCGGCAAGCTCGGCATCGAGCATTCCGGAAAGATCGCCGACGGTCCCGCTGCGGGCCGCGTCATCGGCAGGCTCACCGACCTGGGGTGGGGAGCCCGGTTGCGCAAGCTGCTGGACGCCCCGGATGCGGACGTGCCCGATGAGGTGATCGCCGCCGCCGTCGCCGTGCTCAAATCGTGGAACTGGGCGCAGCGACCGACCGCGGTGCTGGCGCTGGATTCGGTCAGTCACCCGATCCTGATCAGGTCGCTGGCGGCCCGGCTGGCTGAGATGGGCCGGCTGAACAACCTTGGTGTGCTGCAGTATTCGCCCGAACACCGGCCGGTGGCCGCTGCGAACTCCGCCTATCGGGTGGCCGCACTGACCGGCGCGTGGGAGGCACCCACGGCGATCGACGGTGAAACCGTGCTGTTGGTGGACGATATGACGGACACGGGCTGGACGCTGACGATGGCGGCCCGTGCGGTGCGCGCGGCCGGTGCGGCCGACGTGCTGCCGCTCGCGCTCGCCAGTACCAGCTGAGGTGTCCGCGATGAGTCCGCGTCGCGGAGTAAGTCTGCATTGGAGACAACGCACCGGATGAAGGAGCATGACGATGGCTGACATCGTGAAGGGGCCCGCCAGTTATTTTCCCTCGATCGAGAAGAAATACGGACGACCGATCGCTGAATGGCAGCAACTGATTCGCGACTCGGGGCTGACGAAGCACATGGAGCTGGTCGGTCTGCTCAAATCCGAGTACGGCGTTGGTCATGGCCACGCCAACGCACTGGTCGCGCACACGCTTGCCGAAGGCGCGTGATCACACCGGCTTGGAGCCGCCGAGGCGGGCGGTGAGCGCATCGGCGGTCACCAGCAGACCCTCGGCGCGTGAGCCGATCTCGGCATCGGTGAGCGCATGACCGATCTGCAGTGAGACCACCATGACTTGGCGCTGGTGGTGGTCGAACACCGGCGCGGCGATGACGCTGATGTCGTGGCGTCCTTCGGGGCCGTCCTCGCCACGCAGATAGACCCGCTCCCCGATATCAGAGACCAATTCGCCCAGCAGGGCCCGCAGTTCGTCGGGCAACGTGTTGGACATGCCTGCCATCAGCGCATACAGCCGTCGTCCGCCGGGGGTGAGTCGTTCCACGAGGTAGCCCGAGGCGCGACATTCGGTGATCACCCGTTCGAAACGCTCGGTGTCGGTGCGCAACGGAATCGTCGGCTCCTTGTGCAGCCAGTCGCGGACCGCACGTTCGTCCCACAGCACGAACATCAGACCCACCGGCGGAGCGAACGGGTAGCTCTGCCCGACCCGCACGGTGGCGGGCGTGCCCGGCGGTGCAACCAGTTCGAGCAGGGTGATCCGGTCATCGACAACCCCGGACAGCGCAGCGGTGGCGCCGTAGGCCTCCGAGAGCCGGCGCAGCTCGTCACGGGCGGACGGGCTGACCCGCAGCGATTCCTGCGCGATGTGGCCGAGAGTGATCAGCGTCGGACCCAGTCGATAGGTCTTGTCCCGGCCGGTCTCCCCGGCGTCGCGCACCAGATAGCCCGCCTCGGTCAGGGCGGTGAGGATGCCCAGGCAGGTGGGCTTGCTCAGCTCGACGCGGCGGGCCAGCTCGGAGAGCCCGAACCGGTCGTGCGGATGTCGGGCGAGGAAAGCCAGGACGGCGATCACCCGTTCGGTGGGCGGTGACGCGCGGCCTGGTGATGGGGGGACGGACATGCTGCGCACACCTCCGGACGTTGACTCGAACTAGAACGCGTTCTAGTCTCGGGAGCGGAAACTCTACCACTTCGGTCCAATATTGGACCGAAAGAATGGAAGCCATGTATTCACAGCCGTTGGTGGAAGCCATCGCCGAGGCCGAGCGCCTGGTCGCCGAGGCACCCTTCATCGAGTCCGAGGCCGACCTGCTGGAAGGTCTGCAGTACCTGGCCGGGTGCATCGCGGCCTGCACGCATGTCGCCTTCGACTACGACCGCGATCACCCGTTCCTGCACAGCGGCACCGGGCCCTTCACCAAGATGGGCCTGGACAATCCCGACACCATGTACTTCGGCACCCGCGTCCAGCCCGGCAACGAATATGTGGTGACCGGCCGGCGCGGCACCACCACCGATGTCAGCTTCCAGCTGATCGGCGGCGAGTACACCGATGAGGTCGTGCCCGACAGCGAGTCCGCCTTTGACGACCGCAAACTCGACATCGCCGCCGACGGCACCTTCGAATGGCGATTCACCCCGGACAAGCCCGCGCAGCTGGTGATCCGGGAGGTCTACAACGACTGGTCGGCGCAGCGCGGCACATTCGCGATCGCGCGGACCGACACCGTGGGTACCGCGCCGCCCGCGCTGACCAAGGAACTCATCGAAAAGCGCTACGCCGTCGCGGGCAAGCAACTCATCCAGCGGGTGAAGACGTGGCTGCAGTTCCCGAAATGGTTCTACGACAACCTGCCGGTGAACACGCTGACCGCACCGCGGCTGACCCCCGGCGGGCTGGCCACCCAGTACTCCTCGGTCGGGCATTTCGATCTGACCCCGCAGCAGGCGATCGTCATCACCCTGCCGGTCACCGACGCGCCCTATATCGGCTTCCAGCTGGGCAGCCTCTGGTACATCTCGCTGGACTACATCAACCACCAGACATCGCTGAACGGCACTCAGGCACTGGCCGATCCGGACGGCAAGATCCGGATCGTGGTGTCCGACGCCAATCCCGGGGTGGCGAACTGGTGCGAGACGCTCGGGCACGGCAAGGGCTATCTGCAGTTCCGCTGGCAGCGTGTCTCACGGGAGCTGACCGAGACCGACGGACCGACCCTGCAGATCCTCGACGTGGCCGACGTCGCGGATGCGCTGCCGTACTACGAATCGAACAAGATCTCGGATGAGGACTGGCGGAAGCGAATCGCACTGCGTCAGAAGCTGATCGGCGAAAGAATGGTGGGTTGAGCATGGCAGGTCTGCTGCAGGACAAGGTCGTCGTCATCAGCGGTGTGGGCCCGGCGCTGGGCACCACACTGGCCCGTCGATGTGCCGAGGAGGGCGCCGATCTCATCCTGGCGGCCCGCACCGTGGAACGGCTGGAGGATGTCGCGGGTCAGGTCACGGCGCTGGGCCGGCGTGCCCTGGCGGTCGGTACCGACATCACCGACGAGGAGCAGGTCGCCAATCTGGTGTCCACCTCGATCGCGGAGTTCGGCAGGGTCGACGTGCTGATCAACAACGCGTTCCGGGTGCCGTCGATGAAACCGTTCGCCCGGACCAGTTTCGACCACATCCGCGACACCATCGAACTGACCGTGCTCGGCGCGCTGCGGCTGATCCAGGGTTTCACCCCCGCGCTCACCGAGGCGAAAGGTTCGGTGGTCAACGTGAACTCGATGGTGGTCCGGCATTCCGACCCCAAACAGGGTGCGTACAAGATGGCCAAGTCCGCGCTGCTGGCCATGTCGCAGTCGCTGGCCAGCGAGCTCGGGGAGGCCGGAATCCGGGTGAACTCCGTTCTGCCCGGCTATATCTGGGGCGGCACGCTGCAGAGCTACTTCGAACACCAGGCCGGCAAGTACGGCACCACGGTGGACGAGATCTACAAAGCGGCCGCCGCCAACAGCGATCTCAAGAAGCTGCCGACCGAGGACGAGGTGGCCTCGGCCATCCTGTTCATGGCCAGCGATCTGTCCAGCGGCATCACCGGGCAGACACTGGATGTCAACTGCGGGGAGTACCACTACTGATGCGAAGACGAGCGCGAGTGAGGATCGCAGCGAGGTACGAGCGAGGACCGGAGCGAGTGGGAGTCGAGCAATGAGTAGCGCCAGCACATCTCGTACCAATGTCGGTACCGTCGAGGACCTGCACGCATCGGCCGTGAAGGCCTGCGGGCTCGACGATTTCGGCTCCGATGACGACAACTACAAAGAGGCCCTGAGCGTCCTGCTCGAGTCCTATCAGCGCGATGCCGATCTGACCGAGTTCGGCAGCAAGATGCAGCGCTTCTTCGTGCGCAACGCGCTGGTGGCCCGGCTGGTGTCGGAGGCGGCGTTCAAGCAGTTCCCCCAGCACGCCGATGTGCCGGTCGAGCGCCCCATCTTCGTGACCGGGCTGCCGCGCACCGGGACGACGGTGATCCACCGGTTGCTCACCGCGGACCCGCGGCACCAGGGTCTGGAACTGTGGCTCGCCGAATTTCCGCAGCCGCGCCCGCCGCGCGAAACCTGGTCGCAGAACCCGGTGTTTCAACAACTCGACGCGCAGTTCAGCAAGGCGCACGAGGAAAATCCGGATTACACCGGCCTGCATTACATGACCGCCGACGAGGTCGAGGAATGCTGGCAACTGCTGCGTCAGTCGCTGCATTCGGTGTCCTATGAGACGCTGGCTCACATCCCCACCTATTCGCGGTGGTTGGCACAGCAGGACTGGACCAAGTCGTATCAACGGCACCGCCGAAATCTGCAGCTGATCGGTCTGAACGAACCCGAGAAACGCTGGGTGCTCAAAAATCCCAGTCATCTGTTCGCCCTCGATGCGCTGTTCGCGACCTATCCGGACGCGTTGGTGGTGCAGTGCCACCGCCCGGCGGAGACCATCATGGCCTCGATGTGCTCACTGGCCCAGCACACCACCGAGGGCTGGTCGAACAGCTTCTCGGGCAAGGTGATCGGTGAGGATTCCTTGGAGACCTGGTCGCGTGGGCTGGAACTGTTCGATGCCGAACGGGCCAAGCACGACCCGGCCCAGTTCTGCGATGTCGACTACTTCGAGTTCATCAAGGATCCGGTCGGTGCCGTCGAAGGCATCTACCGCACCTTCGGCATCGACTTCACCGATGAGGCCCGGCAGGCGATCTCGGACAGCCATGAGGAGAGCAAGAAGGGGCCGCGCGCGCCGAAGCACACCTACTCCCTCAGCGACTACGGGCTGACCGATGAGCAGGTCAGGGAGCGCTTCAGAGGGCTCTAGACCTCGCCGGGCACCACTTCCTGTGCCAGGCCTGCGGTCCAGGACGCCAGCAGATCCAGGGCGTGCGCAGTCGGTGACGCGGGTTCGGCGATGTAGAGGGTGAGCGTCAGCCCCGGATCGGAAATCATGTCCATGCTCTCGTAGGACAGCTCGAGGTTGCCCACCACCTCGTGATGGAAGGTCTTGGCGCCGGCCCCGTGCGCACGCACATCGTGGGCGCCCCACCGGTGGCGGAACTCGGCGCTGCGGGTCGACAGTTCACCGACCAGATCCTGCATCGAATCGTCGAAGGGGTCACGGCCTGCCTCCGTCCGCAGGATGGCCACGCACACGTCGGCTGCCTCGTCCCAATGCGGGTAGAAGCGGCGCGAATCCTCATCGAGAAAGGTGTACCGGGCGAAGTTCGGCGGCCGCGTGGGATCTCTCTCGTAGAGCGACGAGTGCATACCGCGGCCGAGGTGATTGACCGCCAGCAGATCCATCCGGCCGTTGCGCACGATCGCGGGGGCGCTGAATGTGTCGAGGGCCCATACCAAGCTGGGTCGCGGGGTCCAGCGTTTCGCCGGCCGGCGCCGGGGCCGCATGCCTGCGCTGGTGCCATCGGCGGCGTGCGCGAGATGAAACAGGTGAGACCGCTCGGCGTCATCGAGTTGCAGAGCCCGGGCGATAGCGTCGAGGACCGACGCGGACACACCGCCCAGGCCGCCGCGTTCGAGCTTGCTGTAGTACTCGATGCTGACCCCGGCCAGTGACGCGACCTCGCCGCGGCGCAGTCCCGGCACCCGGCGTGTGCCGATTTCGGGCAGCCCGGCCTGCTGCGGGGTGATCTTCGCCCGCCGCGTCATCAGGAATTCGCGGACTTCGGCACGGTTGTCCATGCTCACCACGGTACGAGCGGACCGGGATTTCTGGGATGCACTGTCGGTACACCCCTTCTCAGGAACTCCCTGACCGGTCCCGGATCCCGTTTCCTCGTAGACATGGACCCGAGTCGACCCGCCCTCCGATCCGCGCCGCCCGCGCGTCTGCCCTTCGTCACCTATGTCCTGGCCATCGGCACGTTCCTGATGGGAACGACCGAGTTCATCATCGCCGGGCTGCTTCCCGAGATCGCCCGCGATCTCGAGGTCTCGAATGCTGCGGCCGGTCTGCTCATCACGGTCTTCGCCGTCGGCATGATCGTGGGCACCCCGGCGATGGCGATCGTGACGTTGCGGCTTCCGCGGCGGGTGACCCTGGCGATGGCCCTGTGCGTGTTCGCAATCGGGCATGTGGTCGTGGCCCTCGGCTCGGGATTCGCGCTGCTGCTGGTCGCCCGCTTCTGCACAGCCCTGGCCACCGGCGCGTTCTGGGCGGTTGCCGCCGTCGTCGCGAGCCGCACCGCCGGGCCCGCGGCCGGTTCACGGGCGCTGGGCATCGTGCTCGGCGGCGGGATGCTGGCCAACGTCATCGGCGTCCCGCTGGGCGCGTTCGCCGGTCAGTGGATCGGCTGGCGCGGCCCGTTCTGGGTCCTCGCCGGACTCGCGATCGTGGCCGCAACGCTCATTGTGCGTTTCGTCCCCCACGACGACCAGAACCGGGGCCGGCCCTCGGTGCGTGCAGAGTTCGCCGGCCTGCGTTCGCGACGACTGTGGTTGGTGCTGGCTTCGGCCACGATGATCATGGGCGGCACCCTGGCGACCTACAGCTACGTCGCACCCCTGCTGACGCAGCGGTCCGGACTGCCCGGTGAACTGGTGGCCCTGGCACTTGTCGGGTTCGGCGTCGGCGCGCTGGCCGGGTCCTTCCTCGGCGGCCGCCTCGGCGACACGCACCCGTACGCCACCACGCTGACGGCTGCGGCGGCCACCGCCGCGGTGCTACTCGCGATCTGCCTGCTGTCCAGCCAGGCGTGGCCGACGGTCGCCTTGCTGGTCCTGCTGGGCCTGGCCTCGATGACGGTCAACCCCATCCTCATCGCGTTGGCGGTCCGCTTCGCCGATCGCGCCCCGACGCTGGCCTCGGCGTTGGCCACGTCGGCGTTCAACCTCGGCACCGCCGTCGGGTCGTGGGCGGCAGGCCGGGCGCTGGAGTCCCCACTTCGGGAGCTCGGCCCACCGGTCGTCGGCACGGTCATCGCTGCGCTGACCTTGATTCCGCTTGCCGCACTGGCATTTCAGGCCACCACACCAGCCTCGGCGCAACCGACCCCAACCCCGAGAACAAAGGAGTACGCAGCATGAACATCACCACCAGAACAGCCCCGCGACAGCAATCCGGCAGTCGCCGGCTGAGGGCGCTGACCGGAGTGGCCGCCGTGCTGGCCGTCGTCACCGCAGGCTGCACCGCGCAGCAGCAGGATCGCGCGCCCGCGTCGACGCCTGCTGAGCGGACGTCCCCACTCGCACAGGGGGACCTGTCCGACGGAGCCGACAACTTCTACGTCAGCGACCGGGTGAGCGTGCAGAAGGTCACCTTCAAGAACCAATACCAGATGGATGTCACCGGTAATCTTTTCGTTCCCAACGATCTCGACCGCAACGTCAAGAACGCGGCGATGGTGGTCGGGCACCCGATGGGTGCGGTCAAGGAGCAGAGCGCCAACCTGTACGCCACGAAGATGGCGGAACAGGGCTTCGTCACCATGTCGCTGGATCTGTCGTACTGGGGTGAGAGCGCCGGTGAGCCACGCAACCTGGTGGCCCCCGACGTGTACACCGAGGACTTCAGTGCGGCCGTCGATTACCTGCGCACCCAACCGTTCATCGACACCGAACGCATCGGCGCGCTGGGTGTCTGCGGCAGCGGCAGCTTCGTCATCAGCGCGGCCAAGATCGATCCGCGCATCAAGGCAGTCGCCACCGTCAGCATGTACGACATGGGCGGCGCCGCCCGCAACGGGCTACGTAATTCGGTGACCGCCGAGCAGCGCCAGGAGATGCTGACACGAGCGGCGCAGCAACGCGATATCGAGTTCGCCGGTGGGGACGTCGAATACACCGGCGGCACACCCGAGGAGCTCACCGATCAGTCGGGCGCCATCGACCGGGAGTTCTACGATTTCTACCGCACGGGCCGGGGCCACAGCCCGGATACGACCACCCATCCCACGCTGAGCAGCAACGTGCGATTCATGAACTTCTATCCGTTCGAGGGTATCGAGACCATTTCGCCGCGGCCGATGCTCTTCATCACCGGCGATCAGGCCCACTCACGCGAATTCAGCGAGCAGGCCTATCAATTGGCGGCTCAGCCCAAGCAACTGGTGCTCGTTCCGGGCGCCGGGCACGTCGATCTCTACGATCGCGTCGACCTCATCCCGTTCGACACGCTGTCCACCTTCTTCCGCGACCACCTGAGCGCCCGGTCATGAGCGCATCAGGTCCGGCGGGCAGGTGACCGGGCCGACGCGTGATCAGCCGTCGCCGGGGGACGGTGCGCTGGATATCTCTTCCAGGCACCCCTCGGCGATGGCGTGCCGGATGCTGTCGGTGAGCCGGTGGCAGGACTTGGCGCGCGCCGGATCGCCACCGGTGGAGCGGATCTCGTCGAAGACGGCGCAGCGTTTGGCCGCCTGGCCGTTCCACTGCACGGTGGTGTGTTCGGGTCCGAGCTTCTTGACCTGGACGGTCGCGTGGCAGAACCGGCAGTCCACCGAGGCCAGCCCGGCTGTCAGATACCGTTCCTTGTCGCGTGCCGTGGCCTCGTGAACGGCCGCGGCGCGCTGCGGATCGGACCCGAAATCGGGTGCCTTGGACCAGTTTCCGGTACTTGGACTGGCCTCGGACCGACCATGGTCGTCATCGTCGTCGTGCCCGGTCAGTAGCAGCATCGAGCGGGCCAGACGATCGACGTCGGGCGTCTGGGCCTGCTCGTTGCTGGTGGTCATCAGCTCGACTGCTCCGCCGATTCCTTCTGTTCCGCCTGCTTGAGGTTCTCCTGCTCCTGCAGGTTCTCCTGAACTTCGACGGCCCACTTCTCGTTCGCGGCGGTGGTGTCGACCTCCATCTCGAACCGGTCGGTCATCTCCGGGGTCACATCGGCGACGTCGACATAGAACTGCTGGTACCAGCGGCGCATCTGGTAGACGGCGCCGTCCTCTTCGACCAGCAGCGGATTGTCGATGCGGGTCTTGTGCTTCCAGATCTCCACATCCTGCAGGAAGCCCTTGGACACGCCCTCGGTGAACACCCGGGCCAGCTTGTCGGTGGTCTTTTCGTCGAGGCCCTTGGGCTTCTCGACGATGACACCCCACTGCAGCATGAACGAATTCTGGCTCACCGGGTAGTGGCAGTTGATCAAGATGGATTCGGCCTTGAAACCGCCGTAATTGTTGTGCAGCCAGTTGATCATGAAGGACGGCCCAAAGTACGAGGCTTCCGAATCCAGGTGTGCCTCACCGTAAGTGGTGCCGAGGTCGTTGATGTCCGCGCGGCCCACATTGTGCAGGTACTGGCTGGCGATATGGCCTTCGAAGACGTTCTTGAAGTACGTGGGCAGCCCGTAGTGGATGTAGAAGAAGTGCGCCATATCGGTGACGTTGTCGATGATCTCGCGGCAGTTGGAGCCCTCGATGAGCATCGTGTTCCAGCGCCACTCGGTCCACTGGTCGTCGGCGGCCTCGGGGATCTCGGGGATGCGGACCTCGGGCTGCGGCGGGTTGCCCTCGGCGTCGTGCCACACGAACAGCAGGCCGCCACGGACGTCGGTATCCCAGGCGCGGGTGCGGGCCAGCCGCGGCGTGCGCTTGGCGTAGGGCACCAGCTTGCACTTGCCGTCGCCGCCCCAGCGCCAGTCGTGGAACGGGCAGGCCACGGTGTCGCCCTTGATGGTGCCCTGGGCGAGGTTTCCGCCCATGTGGCGGCAGTACCCGTCCAGCACCTTCAGCTGACCCTCGGAGTCGGCGAAAACCACCAGCATGGTGCCGAAGATCTCGACGCTGTGTGGCTTGCCGTCCAGGAAATCCTTCACCGGGCCTAGGCAGTGCCACCCGCGGGCATAGCGGTCGGGCAGGTCGCCGGTGTCGATTTCACGAATGCCGGCAGTCTCGGTAGTCACGGTGGGCCTCCCGTATCTGGTCTCTCTAACTAGAACACGTTACAGTTTTGTGCCGCCATAGCGCAACGTAAACTCTGCGACCTGCGCGGACCACGCTGTATATGTAGACGATGCCGGTTTATTCGTTCGAAGGCCGTATACCCAGAATCGACCCGGAGGCATTCATTGCCCCCACGGCCACGCTGATCGGCGACGTCACGGTGGAAGCGGGCGCCTCGGTGTGGTTCAACACGGTGTTGCGCGGGGACTTCGCCCCGATCGTGATCCGGGCCGACGCCAACGTGCAGGACGGATCGGTGCTGCACGCACCGCCGGGCATCCCCGTCGACGTGGGACCGGGCGCCACCATCGGGCACGCCTGCGTCGTGCACGGCGCCCATATCGGTGCCGACGCCGTCATCGCGAACCACGCCACCGTGCTCGACGGCGTCGTCATCGGCGCCCGCAGCCTGGTCGCTGCGCACGCGCTGGTGACTCCGGGCACCAAGATCCCCGACGAAGTGGTGGTGGCCGGCGCGCCGGCGAAGATCCGCGGACCGGTCGCCGGAACCGGCGCCGAGAGGTGGGTGAAGACCAGCTCCGAGATCTACCGCGAGCTGGCGTTGCGCTACCGCGCGGGGCTCAAGGAGGTGTGAGCGCTACTGCTGGTTGTCGGCGAGGCCGATCCGCAGCGCGATCTGCTGCATCTTGCCGACGCTGGTGACGAACGGATCCGTGGTGACGTCCCCGTCGGCGCTCTGGAACTCGATCCGGACCAGTGCGGGACCTGCGGTGAACAACAGCAGGGTGACCGCCTTGTCCTCATCCGGGCGGGTGCCCCGGATGAGGACGCCGCCCTGACCGACACCGATCGGCTGCGGATCGCCGGACACTTTCCTGGTGTTGACCGCCTGCTGGAGCGCGGCCGCAGCGGCCGCGTCGTCCGGGTAGATCAACACGGTGTCGATGATGGCGCGGGTGTCCTGCTCGTTGACGAAGAACGCGCTCGCACCCGCGTGACCGTCGGGCGACGGCTCGCGGGAGCGCTCCACGAAGGTGTCGTCGGCGTCGGTGAGATCACCCGCCGTCAGCAGCAGATCCCGGTAGTCGGTGTCCTCGGGCGCCGCAGTCGCCGACGTGGTGGTGGAGCTGGTGGTGAACGCCGGCAGCGTCGGCGCCGGAGCGCTGGTCGCACCACCGCCGGGTTCGGCGGGTGCGCAGGCGCTGATGGTGACGGTGAGCAGGGCGGCGGCGGCAAAGTGTGATCGGGACAACATGTATGTGAAACTCAACAGCTCTTCTGGGTGTGCAGGATGAAATCGCCTACCACGGTACGCGACTGGCCGGCTCGATTCCCGGGCTGCTTCGCGCCGGCCCTACACCGGCTGCGCGCTGGCTGCCGCCTTGTCCAGCTCCCAGTACGCGCGCAGTGCGGCGATCTTGCCGTCGGCGTTCACCCGGTAGGTGAACACGCCCTCGGCGATGACCCGGTAGCCGCTCGCGACGATCACGATGTGGCCCGTGTTGGCTTCCTCGTCGCCGCAGACGTAGGACTTCTCGAAGTGGAACTCAAGCTCGCTGGGCGCAATCGCCATATCGAAGAACGCCGCGATGGCGTCCTTACCGCGATGGCCTTTGCCCTCCGGGTCGAAATGCGACGGCCCGATCGGGTCCTCGATGATCGCGTCATCGGCGAACAGGTCGAGCCAGGTCTGTTTGTCGCGGGCGACGGCCGCTTCCCGCGACCGCCGGCCCGCCAGGGTGACCGGGCGCTCCGTCATGCCGGTGTGGGCGCCGGCTTGTCGCTGGAGACGACCCACATCGAGTAGTACTGTGCGCCACCGCCATAGGCGTGACCAAGGGCCTTGCGTGCGCCGGGCACCTGGTGGTCGCCGGCCTTGCCCATCACCTGGATGGCCGATTCGGCGAACCGGATCATGCCGGACGCGCCGATCGGGTTGGAGGACAGCACACCCCCGGAGGCGTTGAACGGGATACGCCCGCCGATCGCGGTCTCGCCGGCCTCGGTGAGCTTCCAGCCCTCGCCCTCGGCGGCGAAACCGAGGCTCTCCAGCCACATCGGTTCATACCAGGAGAACGGAACGTAGACCTCGGCGGCGTCGATCTCGTCGATGGGGGAGGTGATCCCGGCGTCACGCCACAGTGCGGCCGCGGCATCGCGGCTGGCCTGCGGGTTCACCTGATCGCGACCGGCGTAGGCCAGCGGCTCGGTGCGCAACGCCGTGGCGTGGATCCACGCCACGGGATTTCCGTTCGCCAGATGCGCTTCCGCCGCTTCCTCGTTGCCGATCACCATGGCCGCCGCACCGTCGGACGACGGGCAGGTCTCGTCATAGCGGATCGGATCCCACAGCATGGGGGAGGCCATCACCTTCTCCAGGGTGATGTCCGGCTGGTGCAGATGAGCCAGCGGGTTCTTCGCGCCGTTGAGCCGGTCCTTGACCGCCACGATGGCGCCGATGTGATCAGGGGCGCCCGAGCGCCGGATGTACGCGCGGATGTGCGGAGCGAAGTACCCACCCGCGCCTGCGCCCACCGGTTTGGTGAATGGCACCGGAATGCTCAACGCCCACATGGCATTCGATTCCGACTGCTTCTCCCAGGCCATCGTCAGCACGCGCTTGTACTTGCCCGATTGCACCAGGCTGGCCGCGACGATGGCGGTCGAGCCACCCACCGAACCGGCGGTGTGCACCCGGATCAGCGGCTTGTTCGTCGCACCGGTGGCGTCGGCCATGAACAGCTCGGGCATCATGACGCCCTCGAAGAAGTCGGGCGCCTTACCGACCACCACGGCGTCGATGTCGTCGAACGTCGACCCGGCATCGGCGAGTGCTCGGTCGATCGCCTCGCGCACGAGGCCGTTCATCGACACGTCATGGCGCTTGGCGACGTACTTGGTCTGCCCGGTTCCCAGCACCGCGGCCAAATTCTTTGATGCAGCCACTTCGCTACTTCCCTTCCAGCACGGCGACGAGATTCTGTTGCAGCGCAGGGCCGCTGGTCGCATGGGCCAGCACCCGCTGCGCGGAGCCGTCGAAGATGTGCTGAGCGGCGAAGCCGATGCGCTCCAAGCCTGCGGAGAACATCGGGTTGGCGGCCAGCGCGCCACCGGACGGGTTCACCGTCGTCTGCGACCCGAGCCCGATCGCCTCGGTGAGAATCAGCTGCTGGTGGGTGAACGGCGCGTAGATCTCGGCGATGTCGATCGAACCGGCGTCGCCCCCGGTGGCCGCCTTGGCCGAGGCCGCCGTCGACGGTGAGGAGGTCAGGTCACGGGCGCCCAGGATGGGTGTCTCGATGCGATGCTCGATACCCGTGATCCAGGCCGGGTTCTCCCGGAGTTCGCGGGCCTTGTCTCCGGAAGCCAGCACGATCGCGGACGCACCATCGGTGATCGGGGCGATGTCGTGGCGGCGCAACGGGTCGGCGAAGAACGGCCGGGACAGCAGCTCGTCGATGTCGCCGGTGACCTCCTCCCGGTCGGTGCGGCCTGCGGCGGCATAGGAGTCCAGTGCCACCTGGGCCATCTGCTCGGCGGTCCACGTGCCGGCGTCCAGCCCGGCGCGAGCCTGCAGGCCGGCCAGCGATACCGAGTCCGGCCACAGCGGCGCAACGGTGTAGGGGTCGGTCTGCAGGGCGAGCACGCGGCGCAGAGTGCCTGCCGAGGACTTGCCGAATCCGTACACCAGCGCGGTCTCGACCTGGCCGGTGAGCAGCTTGATGTAGGCCTCATAGAGCGCCCACGCGGCGTCCATCTCGACATGCGACTCGTTGATCGGCGGGATCGCGCCGATCGAGTCGATGGCCGAGATGAACGAGAAAGCGCGACCGGCAAGGTAATCCGAGGATCCCGAGCACCAGAACCCGATATCGGTCTGCTTGAGGCCGAGTTCTTCGTAGAGCTGGTGAAAACACGGCATCAGCATCTCGACGCCGTTGGTGGTGCCGTCGGTGCGGCGGACGTGGGGCGCGTGTGCGAAGCCCACCACTGCGATTTCGGTCATCAGTTCGGGCCCTTTACAGGTGGTGCTTGTAGGTGTCGTAGTCGGCATCGGGTTCGCCGTTGGGCTTGAAATAGTCGATGTTGTCGATGCCAAGGCCCCACTCCTCGCGGGGCTTCCACACCGCCTGCACGCGCATACCCATCCGCACATCGGCCGGATCGATCTCGACGACCAGGTGCAGGAACGGGATATCGGCACCGTCGAGCAACACATAGGCCGCGACATAGGGCGGTTTGATCCGCTGCCCGGGGAACGGGATGTTGATGATCGCGAACGTGGTGACCGTGCCCACGTCGGGCAGCTCGAGGAACTCATCGAGCGCCAAACCGGTTGCGGGATCGGCTTCCTTGGGCGGGAAGTAGACCTTGCCGGGCTTGCCGTCGCGCCCGCTCCGGCTCCGGCCGCCGAGCAGCTTGCCCTCCTCGAGTGCCTTGAGGAAGGTGGTCTCGGGCAGCGACGCGGTGTGCTGGATCTCGATGAAGCTGGGGCTCACCTGCACGGTGACCGGATCGCGGTCATCGGGCTGGCCCTCTGGTTCCGAGTCCTCTCCGGGGACGAACCAGGCGATATCGGTGATCGCACCGACCGGCTCGTCGATCCAGTGCGCGTGCACCCGGTCACCGGTCTTTATGGACCCCTCCGGGGCGTCCACCGCGTGCAGCAGGGGGGTGTCTGCGCCGTCGAGTTTGATGAGCGCCCAGGCGAACGGCCGGTCCAGCGGCTGGCCCTCCAGCGGCGCCGGCTGCCAGGTCCAGGACTGCACCGTGCCGACGGCGCTGACGGGCACGACCTCGGTCAGGGCTTCGTAGGTGACCGGGTCATACTCAGCGGGTGGTACGTGCACCCGGCCGTCCGAACCGCGCACGCCGACGATGCGTCGTTCACGCAGTGCGGTGAAGAACTGAGATAGGAGCGGTCCGACTGAACGGGTGTAGTCGAATGAGAGTCTCAGCGGCGCCGAGAGGGGCCGCTCATGCTCGTCGATCTGCACCGGGCTGCTTTGGCCTGTGGTCACGGCATCGAGTAGAACAGGTTCTAAGAATGGTTTCAACCATGGGTCGAGAGGTGAGTTAGATGAAGTTGGGTCTTCAGCTCGGATACTGGGGCGCCAAGCCACCGACCGACCACGCCGAACTGGTCGCCACCGCCGAAGCCGAGGGCTTCGACACCGTCTTCACCGCGGAGGCCTGGGGCTCGGATGCCTACACCCCGCTGGCCTGGTGGGGCCGCGAGACCACCCGCATGCGGCTGGGCACCTCGGTGCTGCAGCTCTCGGCCCGCACCCCTACCGCGCTCGCCATGGCCGCGCTGACGCTCGATCATCTCTCCGGCGGGCGGCACATCGTCGGCCTCGGCGTCTCCGGGCCGCAGGTGGTCGAGGGCTGGTACGGCGCCAAGTTCCCCAAGCCGCTGGCCCGCACCCGCGAGTACATCGACATTCTGCGCCAGGTCTGGGCCCGCGAGGCCCCGGTGCGCAGCGACGGCCCGCACTACCCGCTGCCGCTGACCGGCGAGGGCACCACCGGGCTCGGGAAGAACCTCAAGCCGATCACCCACCCGTTGCGCGCCGACATCCCGGTGATGCTCGGCGCCGAGGGGCCCAAGAACGTGGCTCTGGCCGCCGAGGTCGCCGACGGTTGGCTGCCCATCTTCTACTCACCGCGCATCGCGGGCATGTACAACGAATGGCTCGATGAGGGTTTCGCCCGCCCCGGCGCGCGGCGTACCCGGGAAACCTTCGAGATCTGCGCGACGGCACAGGTCGTCGTCACCGATGACCGGCCGGCCATCATGGAACTGATGAAGCCCCACCTGGCGCTCTACATGGGCGGGATGGGCGCCGAGGACACCAACTTCCACGCCGACGTGTATCGCCGGATGGGGTACTCCGAGGTCGTCGACGACGTCACCAAACTGTTCCGTACCGACCGCAAGGACGAGGCGGCCAAGGTGATCCCCGATGAGCTCGTGGACGACTCGGCGATCGTCGGCAACCTCGACTACGTCAAGGAACAGATCGTCGCCTGGGAGGCCGCGGGCGTGACCATGATGGTCGTCGGCGCCCGATCGAGCGAGCAGATCAAAGATCTCGCCGCGCTGGTGTAACTCGCCGACTAGACACTTCCTTGCAAAGTGTCTACTGCGAGCCCTACATTGGGGCGCGTGACCCACGCCACATCCCAGTACGTGATCGCGGGTGAAACCGTGACCATGCCCGTGCAGATCCGCCGGGCGACCCAGCACATGGCCATGTTCCCGGTCGACGCCGATGCCGCGCAGCGGATGATCGACTACAGCGGACTGCAGGTCTGCCGGTACGGGCGCGGGCGCGCCATGGTGATCCTGATGTTGATGCACTACGTCGACGGGGACCTCGGGCCGTATCTGGAATACGGCACCAATGTGATGGTGAACCCGCCGGGATCCACGGCGTCGGGTCTGCGGGCGCTGGGTGAGGCAGCGGCGTTCATCCACCACCTACCGGTTGACGGCGCGTTCACCATGGAAGCGGGCCGCCATATCTGGGGCTACCCGAAGGTCATGGCGGACTTCACGGTTCGTGAGGGCCAGAGCTTCGGCTTCGATGTGAACATCGACGGCCGGCACGCTGTGAGCATGGAGTTCCGCAAGGGACTGGCAGTGCCCGCGGCGTTGACGTCGAAACCGCAGGTTCATCCGACGTACTCGCATCTGGACGGGGTCACCCGCGAAACGGCGGGGGAGATGACGCTTTCGGGGGTGCGGTACCGGCCCGGGGGAGTGTCGGTGCGACTCGGCGGGCACCCGATCGGCCGGGAACTGGCCGCGCTCGGTTTGCCCAAACGCGCATTCATCTCCAGTTCGGCTGAAAACGTACAAATGACATTCGGCGATGCCAAGGAGATTGCATGACTGAGGTTTTGACCGAGACGCGTCCCGATGTGGACCTGGCCGACGGCCGGTTCTACGCGGACGGCACGACCGCGCGTGAGGCCTACCGGTGGATGCGGGCCCACGAACCGGTGTTCCGCGACCGCACGGGGCAGGCCGCCGCGGTCAGCCATGCCGCGGTGCTCGACGCCGAGCGCAACCCCGAGCTGTTCTCCAGCGCCGGGGGCATTCGCCCCGACCAGCCCGGCATGCCGTACATGATCGATATGGACGACCCGTCACATCTGTTGCGCCGCAAGCTCGTCAATGCCGGCTTCACCCGCAAGCGGGTGATGGACAAGCTGCCGTCGATCGGCAACCTGTGCGACACCCTGATCGACGCGGTGTGCGAGAAGGGCGAGTGCGATTTCGTCCGTGATATCGCCGCCCCCTTGCCGATGGCCGTCATCGGCGACATGCTCGGCGTGCTGCCCCAGGAGCGCGATCTACTGCTCAAGTGGTCCGACGACCTGGTGTGCGGGCTGAGCTCCCACGTCGATGAGGCGACCATCAAGCTGCTGATGGACACCTTCGCCGCCTACACCGCGTTCACCATGGATGTGATCACCAAGCGGCGCGCCGAACCGACCGACGACCTGTTCTCGATCCTGGTCAACTCCGAGGTCGAGGGCTCGCGGATGGAGGACGCCGAGATCGTCATGGAGACGCTGCTGATCCTCATCGGCGGCGATGAAACGACGCGGCACACCCTCTCCGGCGGCACCGAACAGATTCTGCGTCACCGTGATCAGTGGAACCAGCTCACCGCCGATCCGGAGAAGCTGCCGATGGCGATCGAGGAGATGTTGCGCTGGACCTCGCCGGTGAAGAACATGTGCCGCACCCTCACCGCCGACACCGAGTTCCACGGCGCCCAGCTGCGCAAGGACGAGAAGATCATGCTGATGTTCGAGGGCGCGAACTTCGACGAGGAGGTGTTCGGTGACCCGGAGAACTTCCGGATCGACCGCAACCCGAACAACCACGTCGCCTTCGGCTTCGGCACACACTTCTGCATGGGGAACCAGCTCGCGCGCCTGGAGCTGAAGATCATGCTGGACAAGGTGTTACAGCGGCTGCCCGATCTGAGGCTGGCCGACGAGAACATGCTGCCGCTGCGGCCGGCGAACTTCGTCAGCGGACTGGAGTCTATGCCGGTGGTGTTCACCCCGACGAAACCCGTTCGGCCTTAACAACTCTCGCCTGCGGCACCGGGGCACCCGAGCTCCGGTGACCCAGGGGTTCCGCCGGTGGCCGATGCGGCGCGCTGCAGCAGTTCGTACAGCGCCGCCTGTTCCTCGCTGTCCATTGCCGCGAACAGTCGGTGCTCCAGGCGGGCCAGGGCGGTCTCGATCTCGGCGAGGCGATGTCCACCTGCCCGCGTCAGCACGACGGTGTGGCGCCTGCGGTCCTGCGGGGACCGGCGGCGCTCGATCAGCCCGGCCGATTCGAGTTCGTTGAGCAGCGCCACCACATTGGTCGGATCGATGCCGAGGCTTGCGGCGAGCGCGGCCTGACTGTGTTCGCCGAAGTCGCGCAACAGGGTCAGCCCGATGACGTGACGCGGACGCAGATCGAACGCGGCGAGCTCGGCCTCCGCGGCACCACGCAGCCTGCGCGCGAGCAGGTCCAGTAACGGCCCCACCAGCTGGTCGCGCACCGGACTGTCACTCACCTGGGCAAGAGTACGGGAATACACATATCGATACCGTGGTATAGATAGTTTGTACTACACAAACTATCAGTAAGGGGTCAGTTATGTCGCACCTGCTCCATATCGACTCGTCGGTCCAGGGGGACCGTTCGGTCAGCCGTCGTCTCACCGCCCGCGCCGTCGATCGCTGGCGGGCCGCCCATCCGGGCGGGACGGTGACCTACCGCGATCTGGCGGCACATCCGCTGCCACACCTGGACCCCAGCCGTTCGGCGCCGATCAGCGCCGAACTCGTCGACGAGATCAAGGCCGCCGACGCGGTCCTGCTGGGACTGCCGCTCTACAACTACGGGCCGCCGAGCACTGTCAAGGCGTGGGTCGATCATGTCCTCGTGGACGGCCTGTCCGTCGACTTCGCCACCGGTCAAGGACTGCTGGCGGGCACCGAGCTGGTGGCCATCGAGACCCGCGGCGGCGGCTATGGCCCCGGCGCGCCGCGTGAAGGCTGGGACCACGCCCAGGGCTGGCTCGCGCACGCGCTGTCCATGACCGGATTGGAATCTCGCTTCATCGTCGTGGAATTCACCCTGGCCGACACCAATCCGGCGATGGCCGAGCTCAAGGGGCTGGCGGCGCAGAGTCTCGCCGACGGCCAGGCGCAGATCGACCTGCTGTGGGAGGCCCGGGAGGTCGCCGTCTAGGGCCGCTTGTGTGAGGACTTTGCAAGAAAACCGGGCCATGTCGCGCAAAGGTTTCCCGTCGGCGGCGCCTCATCGCCCATGATGAGGCGATGACCACAGCGACACCGATCTCTACGCCGGCGCAGACCCGGCGGGCCATCTGGAACACCATCAGGGGGTCGTCGGGCAACCTGGTCGAGTGGTACGACGTCTACATCTACACGGTGTTCGCGTCGTACTTCGAGGGGCAGTTCTTCGATGAATCGGAGAAGAACTCGACGATCTACGTGTACGCGATCTTCGCCGTCACGTTCCTGATGCGTCCGGTCGGCTCCTGGTTCTTCGGCCGCTACGCCGACCGGCGTGGCCGGCGCGCCGCGCTGACGTTCAGTGTCTCTTTGATGGCGGCCTGCTCGATGGTGATCGCACTGGTGCCCTCGCAGGCCACCATCGGCATCGCCGCGCCGGTCATCCTGATCCTTGCCCGACTGGTCCAGGGATTCGCCACCGGCGGTGAGTACGGCACCTCGGCCACCTACATGTCCGAGGCGGCGACCCGCGAGCGTCGCGGCTTCTTCTCGTCGTTCCAGTACGTGACGCTGGTGGGCGGGCACGTGCTGGCCCAGTTCACCCTGCTCGTCCTGGACACCGTGCTCACCGACGAGCAGCTGCGCGAATTCGGCTGGCGCATCGGCTTTGCCATCGGCGGTGTGGCCGCCGTCGTGGTGTTCTGGTTGCGCCGCTCGATGGACGAGTCGCTGTCCGAGGATCAGCTGGCCGCCATCCGGTCCGGCGAGGACACCGGCGCCGGCTCGATCCGCGAGTTGGCCACCCGGTACTGGAGGCCGCTGCTGCTGTGCTTCCTGATCACCCTCGGTGGCACCGTGGCGTTCTACACCTACAGCGTCAACGCCCCGGCGATGGTCAAGGCCACCTACAAGGACCAGGCGATGACCGCGACATGGATCAACCTGATCGGGCTCATCTTCCTGATGCTGTTGCAGCCCATCGGTGGCATCATCAGCGACCGGATCGGCCGCAAACCGCTGCTGGTCTTCTTCGGCATCGGCGGTGTCCTCTACACCTACGTACTGATCACCTATCTGCCGCAGACGCAGTCGCCGATCATGTCACTGCTGCTGGTGGGTGTCGGCTACATCATCCTGACCGGCTACACCTCGATCAACGCCCTGGTGAAGTCGGAGCTGTTCCCGGCGCGTGTGCGCGCACTGGGTGTGGGAGTCGGCTACGCGCTGGCGAATTCGATGTTCGGTGGCACCGCGCCGCTGATCTACCAGGCACTCAAGGCGCGCGATCAGGTGCCGTTGTTCATCGGCTACGTCACGGTGTGTATCGCGATATCGCTGGTGGTGTACCTGTTCTTCCTGAAGAACAAGTCCGACACCTACCTCGATCGCGAGCGGGGCTCGGCGTTCCTGCGGTGACGCTGAGGCCGGGCAGCCCAATCTAAGGCAGATCGGCTCCGAGGTCTACCGGAGTTCAGCCTGGTGCAGCTTCGGCCGCCCAGGCTCAATCACGGTAGGCGGACAGGCTCCTGTGCCGCCGCGCCAGGTAGGTGGGCCGCTACTTCATCTGGAAGTTGGGCGGCCGCTTCTCGGCGAACGCCCGCGGACCTTCCTTGGCGTCATCGCTGAGGAACACCGGGATGCCGTTGGCGGTATCGGGCTTGAAGGCGTCGAGCTCGTGCATGCCCTCGGTGTCGCGGATGGTCTTGAGGATCGCCTGCACGGCCAGCGGGCCGTTGTTGTTGATGATCTCGGCGATCTCCAGGGCCTTCTCCAGCGCCGTGCCATCGGGCACCACGTGACCGATCAGCCCGTACTCCAGGGCCTGGGCCGCGGTGATGTGGCGGCCGGTCAGCAGCATGTCGCAGGCGATGGTGTACGGAATCTGGCGAACCAGGCGCACCGCCGAGCCGCCCATCGGGTACAGGCTCCACTTGGCCTCGGAGATGCCGAACTTGGCGCTCTCGCCGGCGACCCGGATATCGGTGCCCTGCAGGATCTCGGTGCCGCCCGCGATCGCCGGCCCCTCGACCGCCGCAATGAGCGGCTTGGTGAGACGACGCCCCTTCAGCAGACCGTCGATTCGTGACGGGTCGTAGCTGCCGTCCTTGAACGAATCGCCCGGTGGTTTCTTGGTGGCGCCCTTGAGGTCCATGCCCGCGCAGAAGTAGCCGCCTGCGCCGGTCAGGATGCAGGTCCGGATGTCCGGATCGCTGTCCACGCGGTCCCAGGCCTCGACCATTATCGAGAGCATCTCGGTGGAAAGCGCATTGCGCGCCTCCGGCCGGTTCAGCGTCACGATCAGCGTGTGTCCGCGCTGCTCGATGAGGGCATCGGGTGTGCCGTCGGCCTCGCTCACGGGTGTCCGCCTTCCTGCTCGATGACAACTCGGACTTGTCACACTGCGCTACTTGAACAAAAATGTAACACGTTCTAGTTTAGGGGCATGGCCCTGAACATCGCCGATCTTGCCGAGCACTCAATCGACGCCGTCCCGGACCGCGTCGCCCTCATATGTGGTGACGAACAACTGACCTACGCCCAGCTCGAGGACAAGGCCAATCGTCTGGCCCACTACCTCCAGGACCAGGGTGTCAAGAAGGACGACAAGGTCGGTCTGTACTGCCGCAACCGGATCGAGATCGTGATCGGGATGCTCGGCATCGTCAAGGCCGGCGCGATCCTGGTCAACGTCAACTTCCGTTATGTCGAGGGCGAGCTGAAATACCTCTTCGACAACTCCGACATGGTCGCGCTGATCCACGAGCGCCGCTACGCCGACCGGGTCGCCAACGTGCTGCCCGAGACGCCGAACGTGAAGACCGTCCTGGTCGTCGAGGACGGATCCGACGACGACTACCAGCGGTACGGCGGCGTCGAGTTCGAGGCCGCCCTCGCCCAGGGCTCGCCGGAGCGCGATTTCGGCCCGCGCAGCGCCGACGACATCTACCTGCTCTACACCGGCGGCACCACCGGTTTCCCCAAGGGTGTGATGTGGCGCCACGAGGACATCTACCGGGTGTTGTTCGGCGGCACCGACTTCGCCACCGGGGAGCCCATCGCCGACGAATACGACCTGTCCAAGCAGGCCGCTGCCAACGCGCCGATGATCCGGCTGCCCATCCCCCCGATGATCCACGGCGCCACCCAGTCGGCCACCTGGATGGCCCTGTTCTCCGGTCAGACCGTGGTGCTGACACCGGAATTCGACGCCGATCAGGTGTGGCGTCTGATCCACGACCACAAGGTCAATCTGCTCTTCTTCACCGGCGACGCGATGGCGCGCCCGCTGCTCGACGCCCTGCTGGCACACCAGGACGAGGGCACCCCAGGATCAGAACCTTATGACCTGTCCTCGCTCTTCCTGTTGGCCAGCACCGCGGCGCTGTTCTCCACCAGCCTCAAGGAGAAGTTCCTCGAGCTGCTGCCCAACCGGGTCATCACCGACTCGATCGGTTCCTCGGAAACCGGATTCGGTGGCACGAGCATCGTGGCAAAGGGCCAGTCGCACACCGGCGGTCCGCGGGTCACCATCGACAAGAACACCAAGGTGCTCGACGAGGACGGTAACGAGGTCGTACCCGGTTCGGGTGTGCGCGGCATCATCGCCAAATGCGGTCACATCCCGGTCGGCTACTTCAAGGACGAGAAGAAGACCGCCGAGACGTTCCGGACGTACAACGGTGTGCGGTATGCGATTCCGGGTGATTACGCAGAGGTCGAAGCCGACGGCAGCGTGACGATGCTGGGCCGCGGCTCGGTGTCGATCAACAGCGGCGGCGAGAAGATCTACCCCGAAGAGGTCGAGGCGGCGCTCAAGGGACATCCCGATGTGTTCGATGCACTCGTCGTCGGCGTGCCCGACGAACGCTTCGGCCAGCACGTCGCCGCCGTGGTGCAGCCTCGCGAGGGGACCCGTCCGACGCTGGCCGATCTGGACGCGCACGTCCGTACCGAGATCGCGGGATACAAGGTGCCGCGCAGCCTTTGGCTGGTCGACGAGGTGAAGCGCTCGCCCGCGGGCAAGCCGGATTACCGCTGGGCCAAGGACACCACCGAGGAACGACCCGCCGACGATATCCACGCCAAGCACGCAGGAGCCGCATCATGAGAACTGAACTGTGTGAACGGTTCGGGATCGAATACCCGATCTTCGTCTTCACCCCGTCGGAGAAGGTGGCCGCCGCGGTCAGCAAGGCCGGCGGGCTCGGCGTGCTGGGCTGCGTGCGGTTCAACGATGCCGACGACCTGGAGAACGTCCTGCAGTGGATGGACGCCAACACCGACGGCAAGCCCTACGGCGTCGACATCGTGATGCCCGCCAAGATCCCCACCGAAGGCACCAGCGTCGACATCAACAAGCTGATCCCGGAGACGCACCGCGATTTCGTGGCCAAGACGCTCGCCGATCTCGGGGTGCCCCCGCTGCCCGAGGACGAGGAGAAGTCCGAGGGCGTGCTGGGCTGGCTGCACTCGGTGGCCCGCAGCCACGTCGATGTGGCACTCAAGCATCCGATCAAGCTGATCGCCAATGCACTCGGCTCGCCGCCCAAGGATGTCATCGACCAGGCCCACGCCGCCGGTGTGCCGGTGGCCGCGCTGGCCGGCAGCGCCAAACACGCACTGCGCCATGCCGAGAACGGTGTCGACATCGTCGTCGCCCAGGGCCATGAGGCCGGTGGGCACACCGGTGAGATCGGATCGGTGGTCCTGTGGCCCGAGATCGTCGACGCACTCGACGGTAAGGCCCCGGTGCTCGCAGCCGGCGGTATCGGGACCGGACGCCAGGTCGCCGCGGCGCTGGCCCTCGGTGCGCAAGGCGTCTGGATGGGCTCGGCCTTCCTGACCTCTGCCGAGTACGACCTCGGTGTGCGGCAGGCCTCCGGGGTGTCGACCATCCAGCAGGCCATGCTCGACGCCACCTCCAGTGACACCGTGCGCCGCAAGATCTACACCGGCAAGCCGGCCCGGCTGCTCAAGAGTCGCTGGACCGACGCGTGGGATGCCGAGAACGCACCCGACCCGCTGCCCATGCCGCTGCAGAACATCCTCGTCAGCGAGGCCCATCAGCGGATGAACGAGTCCTCGGATCCGACCGCCGTCGCGATGCCGGTCGGTCAGATCGTGGGCCGGATGAACGAGATCCGCCCCGTCGCCGACATCATCGGCGAACTGGTCAGCGGTTTCGAGGAAGCCACCAAGCGTCTCGACGGCATCGCCGGAAGTTAGACGCCGGTGGCCCCGTCCAGGGCCTCCCGGATCAGGTCGGCGTGCCCGCAGTGGCGGGCGTACTCACCGATCATGTGCGTGTAGATCCAGCGCAGCGTGACCGCACCACCCATGAACGGGCTGGTGTCGTCGAGCTGCCGGTCGGCGCAGGCGGTTCGCGACCGGTCGACCTCGTCCTGCCATGTGCGGTAGACACTTTCGAAGGACACGTCGGCCGGTGCGAACCCGCCGTCGTGACCCTCGACCGATCGGGGCCCGTACAGGGCGGGCACATCGTCGCCGAGCAGCACCCGGCGGAACCAGTTCCGCTCGACCTCGGTCTCGTGCTGCAGCAGACCCTGCAGCGTGAGCGTCGACGGCGGCACCGGCGCGGTGCGCAGTTGCGCGTCGGTCAGGCCGGCGCACTTGCCCGCGAGGGTGGCCCGGTAGAAATCTAGCCAGCTCGCAAGGTTTGTGCGTTCGTCCCCGTCGAGCGGCGGCATCGGCCGCTCGGTGCTCACCGCCCGGGCAGCTTCTGCACCAGCTGGATCATCGGGGTCAGCGCCTTCTGCCACAGCGTCTGTGGGATCCCCAGCGGCGCATCGAGATTGATCACCCGCGCGGTGGACACCGTCTGCGATTCGGTGTATTTCAGGATGCCGTCCGCGCCGTGCCTACGGCCGATACCGGAGGCCTTCATGCCGCCCATCGGGGCGGCGGTGCTGCCGAACGCCAGGGCGTAACCCTCGTCGACGTTGACGGTGCCGGCCTGCAGCCGCGCGGCGATCGCCTCGCCCTCGGCCTTGCTGGCCGCCCACACGCTGGCGTTGAGTCCGTACTCGGTGTCGTTGGCCCGCTCGATGGCCTCCTCGACGTCGGCCACCGGGTAGATCGACACCAGCGGACCGAAGGTTTCGTTGCGCCCGCACTCCATCTCATCGGTGACATCGGTGAGCACCGTCGGCTCGTAGAACAGCGGCCCGAGGTCGGGCCGGGCGTTGCCACCGGCAACCACCTTGGCGCCCTTGACCTTCGCATCGTCGACATGATTGGTCATGGTCTTGACTTGGTCCTCGGACATCAGGCTGCCCATGTCGGCGGTGAAGTCATAGGCAGTGGAGAGCCGCATGTTGCGCACCCGCTCCCCGAACTTGGCGGTGAATTCGTCGGCGATCTCGCGCTCGACGTAGATGCGTTCGATGGAGATGCACAGCTGCCCGGCATTGGAGAAGCAGGCCCGGGTCGCGGCCTTGGCGGCCACATCGAGATTGGCGCCCTTGGTGACGATCATCGGGTTCTTGCCGCCCAGTTCGGCGGAGAACCCGATCAGCCGGCGCCCGCACTGCTCGGCCAGGGCGCGGCCGGTGGCCGTCGATCCGGTGAACATCAGGTAGTCGCAGTGCTCCACGATGGCGGTGCCGACCACCGATCCCGGCCCTGGCACCACCGCGAACACCTCGGGTGGAATGCCTGCGGCATAGAGCAATTCGGCGTTGGCCAGGGTGCAGTAGGGGGTCTGGCTGTCGGGTTTGACGACCACCGCGTTGCCGGCAAGCAGTGCCGGGATGGAATCCGAGATGGACAGCGCCATCGGGTAGTTCCACGGCGCGATGACACCGATGACGCCCTTGGGCCAGTGATTCACCACGGTCTTGACCAGGCCGGGCAACAGGCCCTGAACCCGCTTCGGGGACAACAGCCGGTTCGCCTCACGCGCGTAGTACCGGGCGTTGAGCATCATGTCGAGAATCTCTTCTTGCGCGGCCGCCCGTGCCTTGCCGGTCTCGGCCTGCGCCACATCCATCAGGAAGTCGCGGTGCTCGATCACCAGGCTGCGGAATCGTTCGATGATGGCGGCGCGCTCGCGGGCCGGGCGGGCGGCCCAGGCGACCTGTGCCGCGCGGGCCTTCGCGAAGGCGGCAGCGACATCCTCGGTGGTGCCGACCGGGATGGTGGTCAGTTCCCTGCCGGTGAACACCTCATAGATCTGGCGGGACGGTCGGGTGTCGATGTCCTCGATGGCGCACAACGCCCGGAGGCGGGCGAAGTCGGCGGCGGACGGAGCGGGCATGGCAACTCTCCTACTGGTGAGTAACTTGCTGGTGTCGCCCAACATACCTGGTACCGGCGGTTCCGACCAAGGCCGATGCGGTTGAATCTGGGGCATGACCGGACGGCCACGGGACGCCTCGATCGACGAGCGCGTGCTGGCCGTGACACGGGAACTGCTGGTCGAGGTCGGTTGGGACGAACTGAGCGTGCGGTTGGTGGCCACCCGCGCCGGGGTCGGGCGTTCCAGTCTGAACCGGCGCTGGTCCTCCAAGGCAGAACTGGTCCTGCACGCCATCCTCGGCGAGACCCCCGACATGTCCCCGTTCACCGGCACGGACCTCACGGGGTGGATCGACTGGGTGGTGCGCGGCAGTCACCTGTTGTTCGGCCGCCCCGACGTCAAGGAGGCGGTTCCCGGACTGCTGCTGGCGCTGCGGGAGAACGACGAGATGCGCACGGCGCTGTGGGCCGGGTTCAGCGGACCGGCGATCGAGCTGTTCGCCGCGCAGGGGTACGGCGCCGAAGTGGATGCCCGGGCGGCACTGGCCATGGCGGCGGGCGCGGCGTTGTTCGTCACCACCGTCGCCGCCGACGACGATGCGCCGATGCTGCAGGACCGGCTGGTGCAGCTGCTGTGCACCGCACTGGGCGCATCACCGCCCGAATGACGCGATGATCGCCCGCCGTGGTGACCGCCAGCCGGTCAGGCCCAGCTCGGTGAGCGTGCGCGCATCATCGGTCGGGGTCGCCGCGGTCAGCAGCAGCGCCGCCTCGTGGCTGAGGCCGTCCCCGAGCGGCACCACCCGGCCGAACGCATCGGCTACCCATCCGATGCCCCGAAAGACCCTCGGCGACAGCGGTACTCGCCGGATGGGGTGGCCAGATCCCTGCTCCAGCGCGTCGACCATCGCGTCGAACGTCAGCATCAGGCCGCCGCACACGTACCGCCTGGGCCCGCACCCGGCGTGCATCAGCGTGGCGTGCACGTCGGCGACATCGCGGACGTCGACCATCTGCATGCCGCCCGGCATGCGCGGCGCGACACCGGCGCGCACCATCGGGCCCCAGCCGCGTTCGGTCACCCCGGCGGCGGTCCAGAAGGCCGGACCCACGACGCTGGACGGGTAGGTGACGACCACCGGCGCACCCCGCTCCTGCAGCCGCCGCGCGGCCCGGTCGGCGTACGCCTTGGTCTGGGCGTACGGGCTGCGTCCCGGCGCCGGGGGAGTGTCGGCCGTGATCACGCCATCCGGCGGCGGGAAGAGCGCGCTGTAACTGCTCACCGAGACGATCGGATCCAAGCCCGCCTCGGCGGCCCGGGTGAGCACCGCTTCGGTCGCATGGGCGTTGATCTCCCACATCAGTGCCTCGCGGCGGCGGTCGGTGCCGACCACCCCGGCGGCGTGGATGACGGCATCGCAACCGTTCAGCAGGCGGGTGACGGTGTCGGCCGAGCGGATGTCGCCGTCGAGGACGTCCGCCTCGCCGAGCGCGGCGAGCCGGGGGATCACCGCGTCGCCGGCGCAGCCCGGCGCGACCAGCAGCCGGATCTGGTGCCCGGCCTCCAGCAGTGCGCGCACGGTGTGAGCGCCCAGATAGCCGGTGCCCCCGGTGACCGCGATGCGCATGCGAACCTCCTGCTATATTTCGATGCCAATGGTATCGAAAGCATTCACGCCGGGGACGCTGGGCCCCCTGACGCTGAAAAACAGGTTCATCAAGGCGGCCACGTTCGAGGGCGTGATGGGCGGAGGGCGGGTCGGTGACGCGCTGATCGACTTCCACGCCGAGGTCGCGCGCGGTGGCGCGGCGATGACCACCGTCGCCTATCTGGCGATCTCACCAGGCGGTCGGGTGCACCGCGACACCGTCGTGCTCGGCGCGGATGCCGTGCCCGGACTGCGGCGCCTGACCGAGGTGGTGCACGCCGAAGGTGCCCTGGCATGTGCCCAGATCGGGCACGCCGGACTGGTCGCCAACACGCTGTCCAACCGCACCCCGTCGCTGGCGCCGAGCAGCCGGTTCAGCGCTCCGGCGATGGGCCGGGTCAGGGCGGCCACCACCACTCAGCTCGCCGCCGTGGTGGACGGGTTCGGTGCCGCGGCCCGCCATGCGGTCGAGGCCGGGTTCGATGCCATCGAGATCCACATGGGCCACGGCTATCTCATCAGTTCGTTCTTCAGCCCGAACCTCAATCGCCGCAGCGACGAATTCGGCGGTGACACCACCCGGCGTGCCGAGCTGGCCCGTCGGGTGGCCGAGCGGGTTCGCGCCACGGTGGGTGAATCCGTCGCCGTGACAGCCAAATTCAACATGGACGATGGTGTGCCCGGCGGCTTCTGGCTCACCGACAGCCTCGCGACGGCACACCTCCTGCAGTCCGACGGGCATCTCGACGCGCTGCAACTCACCGGGGGCAGTTCACTACTCAACCCGATGTACTACTTTCGCGGTCCGGTCCCGATGGCGGAGTTCATCGCCTCGCAGCCGGCGCCGGTCGGACTGGGGTTGCGCGTCATCGGCAGAAGGCTCTTTCGTGAATACCCCTTCGAGGAGGCGTTCTTCCTGCCGACAGCCCGCCAGTTCCGCGAGACGCTGGAGATGCCGCTGATCCTGCTGGGCGGTATCAACGAGCTGGACACCGTGCACGGCGCACTGGACGAGGGTTTCGAATTCGTGGCGATGGCCCGTGCGTTGCTGCGGGATCCTGCTCTGGTCAACCGGTTCCGCGACGAGACGGCGACGGCGGGATTGTGCGTGCACTGCATGAAATGCATGCCGACGGTGTACAGCGGCACCCGCTGTGTCATCCGTACACCGGCCTGATGCCCGGACGAGCGATGCCGGCGACCGCGGTGAAGCTGCGGTGCGCCGGCATCGTCGATCACGCCGAGAGGATCAAGGCGTGATGGTGGTCTCCGAATCGATGGCATCGGTTGCCGAGCTGACGATATCGGCCTGGTCCTCGGTGCCGTCCGCATTGAGCTGCAGCACGTAGAGGCCGTCGGCGCCCGGGATGACGACCGTCTTCTGCGCCACGATCTTGGTCTGTCCGTCCGACACCCAGGTGCCACCGAGCTGGAAGGCCGGGTACTCGCCCAGGGTACTCACCGCGCCCTCGTTCCAGCCCTCGTACTCCGGCAGGTTCTGCAGCTCGCCGCCGGCCAGGTCGATGATCCGCTGCGGGTCGACGTTGCCGGTCAGCTTGGACACCAGGGCGACGATGCTGGGGGTGTACTCGGCAGCCTCGGGACCGGTGTAGATGATTGCGCCGTAAGCCCATTCGGGGGTGTCCGCGCCGGCGTCCTCCCAGCCTTCGGGGAACGGCAGGTCGATGGTCGGCGAGCCCGGGTCGCCACGCTTGACCGGCGTCTCCTGGATACCGTTGGCCTCGATGTAGCTGGCGATCGTCTCATTGGGACCCGTGGCGCCGGTGACCTCGTCGCGCGGTGCCACCTTGGGCTTCGTTGTCTTCGGCGCGGATTCGCTCGCCGACGCCTTCGAGGATTCCGCGGAGGCACTGGTCTTGGCGGACCCCTCGGTGGTCTTGGTGTCCGAGCCGCAGCCGGACAGGATCAAGCCCAATGTGGTGGCTATTGCCGCAACACCGGCAATTGCAGATGTCTTCATCATGAACCCCTTGTTGTGAAAGTCTTATTCATGGCAAACACTTGCCATGCTCATTCCGTTCGGAAGCGTAGCTCAGATATCGCTGCTACATGCTAGGTAGAAGTACTCAAAAAGTGCGCCCGGATAAGTCTCGACCGTGACAGCAAATTCTCTTACGATGTTCTGCCCGGGCCGAGCGTGTAGTCACCGGACTCGGGGTGCCGGTACCAGCCGCCGGCGGCGTGCGTCCCGCCGTCGACATGAATGGTCTGGCCGGTCACGTAACTGGACAGATCTGAGGCCAGGAACACCGCCGCGCCGGCCATTTCGTCGACGTGACCACCGCGGCCCATCGGGACCATCCGCCCCGCGTCCTGTAGGCGTTGCGGGCCCGACATCGCCGCCAGCCCCTCGGTAAGGGTGAAATCCGGTGCCAGACCGTTGACCCGGATGCCGTGCTCGGCGAGTTCGAGTGCGGCGGTCCTGGTGTAGTTGATGACACCGGCCTTCGCCGCGGCATACGCCGCGTAACCGGGTGCGGCGCGGACACCTTCGATCGATGTCACGTTGATGATGCTGCCGCCGTGCGCGGCCTCGACCATCACCCGGGCCACCCGCTGTGTACACAGGAAGACCTGCCGGAGGTTGGCGCGGTACAAGGCATCCCAGCCGTTCTCGGAGGTGTCCAGCAGGGGTGAGCCGAAGGTTCCGCCGGCATTGTTGACCAGGATGTGCGGAGGGCCGAGGTGCTCGACGGTGCGGGTCAGCGCCGCATCCACGGCCGCGGACTCCCGGACATCGGTCACCAGCGCGAGCCCGCCGATCTCGGTCGCCGCCGCGACGCAGGTGGCCTCGTCGCGTTCCCAGATCGCCACGCGGGCGCCGAAAGCGACCAGACCGGCAGCGATGCCACGGCCAATGCCGGCCCCGCCGCCGGTGACGACCGCGACCCGTCCCTGCAGGGATACTGCGGACGGGTCGAGGGCCATCAGCGGACTTTAACCGGGTACACCGGATCGGCGCAGTCTGTTCCCTGCGCGGACAGCACCCGCTTGAGCACCTTGAAGGTCGCGGTGCGGGGCAGCGCGGTGGCGACCCGGACGAACGACGGCCACTGCTTCGGCCCGAGATCCGGCTGCTCGTCCAGGAACGCGCGGAACGCCTCCACGTCGAAGGTGGCAGCGTTGGCGAGGACCACCGCGGCCATCACCCGGTCGCCGACGGCCGGGTCCGGGATCGGGTACACGGCCGCTTCGGCGATATCGATATGGCGCAACAGGATCCGCTCGATGGGTGCGGTGCCCAGGTTCTCGCCGTCCACCCGCATCCAATCGCCGAGCCGTCCGGCGAAGTAGATGTAGCCGGCTTCGTCGCGGTAGGCGAGGTCGCCGGTGTGATAGACACCGCCGGCCATCCGGTCGGACTCGGCGTCGGGGGAGTTGTAGTAGCCGCGGAACCAGCCCGCGCCGGTCGGGTTGACCAGCTCGCCGACCACACCTGGTTCGCACGGCTGCCCGGTCTCGACATCGACGATCGCCACCTCGTCGGTCAGCGGTCCCAGCGAGCCGTCCGGGGTGTCGGGGGTGCGGGCGATCGCCACACCGCCTTCGGTGGAGCCGAACCCGTCGACCACCCGCACGCCGAAACGGGCGGCGAACCGGGGCAGGTCACGCGGCGCACCCTCGTTGCCGTACAGGAATTTCAGCGGATTGTCGGCGTCGTCGGGACGCTCGGGGGTGGCCAGGATGTAGGACAGCGGTTTGCCGACGTAGTTGGCGTAGGTGGCGCGGTAGCGGCGAGCGTCGGGGATGAACTGTGACGCGGAGAATTTGCGGCGCAGCGCAATCGAGGCGCCTGCGGCGACCCCCACCGACCAGCCGGCCATGATCGCGTTGGAGTGGAACAGCGGCATGGACAGATAGCAGGTGTCCTCGGGACCCAGCCCGAACCGCTCGGCCAACATCGCTCCGGGGAAGGCGACCTTGTCATGGGTCACCCGCACGGCCTTGGGTTCACCGCTGGTGCCGGAGGTGAAGATCAGCATGAACAGGTCATTGCCGGACAGGTCGGCGAACGTCACCGGAGCGCCGGCGTAGGAGGCGAGTTCGGCTTTCCACGAGGCGGATCCGACGTCGATGTGATCGACTCCGGGCGGCACCACGCTCGGGTCGTCGGTGAGGACCAACTGGCAATCGGCCCTGGCGATATCGGAGGTCAGGGCCGCGCCGCGACGGGTCGGGTTCAGCCCCACCGGGACCAGGCCCTGCAGCCCGGCCGCCACCAACAGCGTGGAGAAGAACGTGGTGTTGCCGAGCAGCGCGCCGATGTGCGGGGGCCGGGACGGATCCAGCCGCGCGCCGAGAGCCGCGGCCAGCTGCGCGCCGGACGCGATGTGCTCCTGCCAGCTGCTGAACGAATCTCCCTCGTACACACCACGGTCGGTGACATCGACAAGTGGCCTCAGCAGTTCGGTGACGGTGGGTCCGCCGTGTTCTGCCACCGGCTACACGGGTGCGTCGGCCAGCTCACGGCCGATCCGCAGCAACTGGCCGGTCGCCCCGCCGATCGCGAACTCGGTCTGCTTGGCGGCCAGGAAGTAGCGGTGGATCGGGTGATCCGTATCGATACCGACACCGCCGTGCACATGCACCGCGGTGTGGGCGACGCGATGTCCGGCGTCGGCCGCCCAGAACGCGGCACTGGCCACGTCGATAGCGGCGGGTAGGTCCTCGGACAGCCGCCACGCGGCCTGGGTGAGCGTCGACCGCAGCGCCTTGACGTCGATATAGCCGTCGGCAAGTCGCGCCGAGACGGCCTGGAAGCTGCCGATCGGCCGATCGAACTGCTCCCGCTCGCGGGCGTACACCGCGGTGAGTTCCAGGGCGCGTTCGAGCACACCGAGCTGGAATGCGGTGCGGCCCAGTGCCGCCTGCACGGTGAGCCACTCCAGCACCTCGGCATCGCCGACGACGCGTTCGGCGCCGACGGACGTGCCGGAGAGTTCCAGGTGCCCGACGGCACCGTGACCGGTGGTGTCCAACGTGCTCAGCGTGACGCCGGGGTCATCGGTGCTCACCAGGAAGACCAAGGTGGCGGAGTCGGTCTCGGCGGGCACCAGGAAGGCGTCGGCCACCGGACCGTAGGCCACCTGGGTGCGCGAACCGGTCAGCCGGAACCCTGAACCGTCCGCCTGCGCCTGGACCGGGCCCTGGCCCATCTCGCCGTCCACGGCGACCGTGAGGATCTTGGTGCCGTTGACCGCGGGCACTGCCCAATCCTGCTGCAGCGCCTGCGATCCGAACTTTTCCAGCGCACCGGCGGCGAGCACCGCCGATTCCAGGTAGGGCACCGCGGCCAGCTGCCGTCCCAGCGCGGTCAGCACGGCCGCCTGCTCCAGCACACCGAAACCGCCGCCGCCCAGGGATTCCGGGGCCGCGGTGGACAGGATGTCGGCCTCGATCAGCTTGGCCCACAGGTCGCGGTCGAAACGCTGGTCGAGTCCGTCGAGCACCCGCTGGTGCTCGGGGGTGACCACCGATTCGGTGATGGTGCGCACCAGTCCGCCGAGATCGACGGAGGCTTCGGTAGGGGTGAAGTCCATGTCTGTTCCTTACCGGTTCACTCGGGGCAGGCCGAGTGCGACCATGCCGATGATGTCGCGCTGGATCTCGTTGGTGCCGCCGCCGAAGGTCAGGATCAGGCAGGAGCGGTGCATCCGCTCGACCCGCCCGCGCAGCAGCGCGCCGGGTGATCCGGTCCGCAGCGTCGCCGAGGTGCCGAGCACCTCCATCAGCAGGCGGTAGGCCTCGGTCGCGAGTTCGGTGCCGAACACCTTGGCCGCGGACGCATCGGCCGGAGACGGCGCATTGTCGTCGGAGGCGGACGCGAGCTCCCAGTTGATGAGCTTGAGCACCTCGGCCTTGGCGTGCACCCGGGCGAGGTTGAGCTGGACCCACTCGGAATCGATCAGCCGCTTGCCGTGCACGTCCTTGGTGTTTTGTGCCCATTCGCGAACGCCGTTGAGGGCGACGAAGATCGGCTGCGCCGACACCAGCGCGACGCGCTCATGGTTGAGCTGGTTGGTGACCAGTTTCCAGCCCGCGTTCTCCTCGCCGACCAGGGCGCTGGTCGGCACCCGGACGTCCTGGTAGTAGGTGGCGCTGGTGTCCACACCGGACATGGTGTGCACCGGGGTCCAGGAAAAACCCTCGGCGGTGGTCGGCACGATCAGCATCGAGATACCGCGGTGCTTCTTGGCTTCCGGGTTGGTGCGCACCGCCAGCCACACGTAATCGGCGTAGGCGATCAGGCTGGTCCACATCTTCTGCCCGTTGATGACGTACTCGTCACCACTGCGGACGGCGGTGGTACGCAGGGATGCGAGGTCGGTGCCGGCGCCGGGCTCGGAATAGCCGATGGAGAAATGCAGTTTGCCTGCCGCGATCTTGGGCAGGAAGAACTGCTTCTGCTCCTCGGTGCCGAAATGCATGATGGTCGGCGCGACGGAGTTGATGGTCAGGAACGGGACCGGCACATTGGCGATCGAGGCCTCGTCGTTGAAGATCAGGCCGTCCATCGGCGGACGGGCCTGGCCGCCGTACTCCTTGGGCCAGGACAGCGTCAGCCAGCCGTCCTTGCCCATCTGCTCGACGGTTTCGCGGTAGACGTTGCCGCGGCCCATCTCGCCATCGCTGGCGCCCAGCGCTTCGGCCCGCTCCGGAGTCATCAGTTTCTGGAAGTAGGACCGCAGTTCGCGGCGCAACTCCTCCTGCTCGGCGGTATAACCGATCCGCATGGGGACGTCCTCACTGTTCGGGGTTCGTTGCCGGTGCACCGGCGGGCACATGGTGGTACCCGTCCATCTGTCTCGTTGTAACACGTTCTAGTCTTGCGGTCCAGGGCGGTATTGTCGGACAGCACAGGGGCAGCCCGCCCTGACCCGGAGTGCGAGGAGGTTGTCATGCACGTAGAAGTCGATCGGGACCGCTGCGAAGGCAATGCGGTGTGTCTCGGTATCGCCCCCGACCTGTTTGATCTCGATGACGATGACTACGCGGTGGTCAAGGCCGACCCGGTACCCGCCGACCAGGAGGACCTGGCCGAGCAGTCCGTCGCAGAGTGCCCACGGGCAGCCCTGATCCGCAAAGACTGAAGAAACTAGAGGTATTCGTACTGTGGCTCCAGACACCGCAACGAGCGATAACGCGATCGATCTGTCCGGGAAGGTCGCCGTCGTCACCGGCGCGGCCGCAGGCCTGGGTCGTGCCGAGGCGATCGGGCTGGCCCGCGCCGGCGCGACCGTCGTGGTCAACGACATGGCCGGGGCGCTCGACAAGTCCGATGTGCTCGCCGAGATCGAGGCGGCCGGGTCCAAGGGCGTGGCGGTGGCCGGCGATATCAGCGCCCGCAGCACCGCGGACGAACTCGTCGAGACCGCGGACCGGCTGGGTGGCCTGGGCATCGTGGTCAACAACGCCGGGATCACCCGGGACCGCATGCTGTTCAACATGTCCGACGAGGACTGGGATGCGGTGATCGCCGTGCATCTGCGCGGTCACTTCCTGCTGACCCGCAATGCCGCGACGTACTGGAAGGCCAAGGCCAAGGAATCCGCCGACGGTCAGGTGTACGGCCGGATCATCAACACGTCGTCGGAGGCCGGTATCGCCGGTCCGGTCGGGCAGGCCAACTACGGCGCGGCCAAGGCCGGTATCACCGCACTGACGCTCTCGGCGGCCCGTGGCCTGAGCCGGTACGGCGTGCGAGCCAATGCGATCGCGCCGCGCGCGCGCACCGCGATGACCGCCGACGTGTTCGGTGACGCGCCCGATCTTGCCGACGGTCAGGTCGACGCGCTGTCACCGGAACACGTCGTGACGCTGGTGAGCTACCTGGCCTCGCCGTCCTCGGACCGCGTCAACGGTCAGCTGTTCATCGTGTACGGCCCGACGGTGACCCTGGTCGCCGCGCCGGTGGCCGCGCAGCGTTTCGATGCCGGCGGGGACGCCTGGGATCCGGCGGCGCTGAGCGCGACGCTGGGCGAGTTCTTTGCTGAGAGGGATCCGGAAATAGGATTCTCCGCTACTGCGCTAATGGGTTCTTGAGTCCGGAGAACCGTATATTCACCGTTCTGGGGTCGATAGAACACGTTCTAGAATGACCTCGATCACACCGTCTGTGACCAGCAGAAACGGGAGTTTTCCACGAAGATTGCGGTTCTTTGACACTGTGAACGTGTTCTAGTTACTATGAGCCCGCTCACTAAGCGCACCGTGCACATCAGGGGTGGAAAGACCGCCAGAGCGAACAAATTCCGGCTATTGTCGGGTACTTCGCCAGTGTGGGATGCCAACCCCGTTCGAGAATGGAGTCGAGGTTGATCGAACAGCTTGCGGCTCCGGCGCGGGCCGTGGGTGGGTTCGTCGAAATGACCATCGACACCTTCGTCAAGATGTGGCGCCGGCCGTTCCAGTTCCGCGAATTTCTCGACCAGACGTGGATGATCGCGCGGGTGTCGTTGGTGCCGACGCTCCTGGTGTCCATCCCGTTCACGGTTCTGGTTGCCTTCACCCTCAACATCCTTCTGCGCGAGATCGGCGCCGCCGATCTGTCCGGCGCAGGCACTGCCTTCGGCACCATCACCCAGCTGGGTCCGGTGGTGACCGTGCTGGTGGTCGCCGGCGCCGGCGCCACCGCGATCTGCGCCGATCTCGGCGCCCGCACCATCCGCGAAGAGATCGACGCCATGCGGGTGCTGGGCATCGATCCGATCCAGCGACTCGTGGTGCCCCGCGTGCTCGCCTCGACCGTCGTGGCGGTGCTGCTCAACGGCCTGGTGTGCGCCATCGGCCTGTCCGGCGGCTACGTGTTCTCGGTCTTCCTGCAGGGCGTGAACCCCGGCGCGTTCATCAACGGGCTGACCATCCTCACCGGCCTCGGCGAGCTGGTGCTCGCCATGTTCAAGGCCCTGCTGTTCGGCCTGCTGGCCGGCCTGGTCGGCTGCTACCGCGGGCTGACCGTGCAGGGCGGGCCCAAGGGTGTGGGCATCGCGGTGAACGAGACCGTGGTCTACGCCTTCATCTGCCTGTTCGTGGTCAACGTCATCCTGACCGCCGTCGGCGTCCGAGTGCTGGAGCGGTGAGGCGCTCATGAGCTACGACGCGACGGTGCGGCTGCGCCGGTTCTTCCGGGGCGTCCCGCGAGCCGTGGACAACATCGGTGAGCAGGCGCTGTTCTACGGCGAGTCGATGCGCTACATCCCCAACGCGCTCACCCGCTACCGCAAGGAAACCATCCGGCTGGTCGCCGAGATGACCATGGGCGCAGGCGCACTGGTCATGATCGGCGGAACGGTCGGTGTCGCGGCGTTCCTCACGCTGGCCTCCGGCGGTGTCATCGCGGTGCAGGGCTACTCCTCGCTGGGCAACATCGGCATCGAGGCGCTGACCGGCTTCCTCTCGGCCTTCCTCAACGTGCGCATCGTGGCCCCGGTGATCGCCGGGATCGCGCTGGCGGCCACCATCGGCGCCGGTACGACAGCACAGCTGGGCGCCATGCGGGTGGCCGAAGAGATCGATGCCGTGGAAGCCATGGCGGTGCACGCGGTTTCGTATCTGGTGTCGACGCGGATCATCGCCGGACTGATCGCCATCGTCCCGCTGTACTCGCTGTCGGTGCTCGCGGCTTTCTTCGCGGCCCGCTTCACCACCGTCTTCATCAACGGCCAGAGCGCAGGTCTGTACGACCATTACTTCAACACCTTCCTGATACCGAGCGACCTGCTGTGGTCCTTCCTGCAGGCCATCGTCATGTCGATCGCGGTCATGCTGGTGCACACCTACTACGGCTACAACGCCTCCGGCGGACCCGTCGGCGTGGGCATCGCGGTCGGCCAGGCCGTGCGCACCTCGCTGATCGTCGTCGTCACCATCACCCTGTTCATCTCACTCGCCGTGTACGGCGCGTCCGGCAACTTCAATCTCTCCGGGTAGGCCACGGATGTCCGACGGAACCGCCAAACGCAGCCATGTCCGGATCGCCGCCGCGATCCTGGCCGCGCTGATCGCCCTCGCCGTGCTGTTCACCTACCTGTTCTTCACCGCGGCATTCACCCCGACCGACACCGTCACGGTGACCTCGGAGCGGGCCGGCCTGGTGATGGAGCGGGACGCCAAGGTCAAATACCGGGGTATCCAGATCGGCAAGGTCAGCGAGATCGCCTACGCCGGGGATCAGGCGAAGCTGACGCTGTCCATCGACCGCAGCCAGATGCGCTTCATCCCGTCCAACGCCGTCGTGAAGATCGCCGGCACCACGGTTTTCGGTGCGAAGTCGGTGGAGTTCCTGCCACCGGAGGATCCCCGCGACACCCCCTTGCGGCCGGGCACCAGCATCGCGGCCGCCGATGTGCAGCTCGAGGTCAACACGCTGTTCCAGACCCTCACCGATGTGCTGCACAAGGTGGATCCGATCAACCTGAACGCCACCGTGACCGCGTTGGGCGAGGGCCTGCGCGGCAACGGAGACGATGCGGGTGCCGCGATGGCCGGGCTGAACAGCTATCTGGCCCAGCTCAATCCGAAGCTGCCCACAGTGGCCGAGGACTTCCGTAAGACCGCCGTGGTGGCCGATATCTACGGTGACGCCGGACCGGACCTGGCGACCATCCTGGACAACGCGCCCCGGCTGGCCCAGACCATCGTCGACGAACAGGACAACCTCAACGCCGCGCTGCTCGCGGCCACCGGTTTCGCCGAGAACGGCACCGCCACACTGGAACCGGCCGCCGACGACTACATCGCCGCGATCCAGCGGATGCGCGCGGTCCTCAAGGTGGCCGGCGACTACTCGCCGGTGATCGGTTGCACGCTGCAGGGCACGTCGAAGGCGCTGGACACCTTCGCCCCCGTCATCGGCGGCATCCGGCCCGGCCTGTTCGTCGCATCCAACTTCCTGCCCGGCGCGCCGTCCTACACCTACCCCGAGAGCCTGCCCGTGGTGAATGCCTCGGGCGGACCGAACTGCCGCGGACTTCCCGACGTCCCGGGTAAGCAGCTCGGCGGATCCTGGTATCACACACCGTTCCTGGTGACCGACAACGCCTACGTGCCCTACCAACCGAACACCGAACTGCAGTTCAATGCGCCCTCGACACTGCAGTTCCTGTTCAACGGCGCGTTCGCGGAACGGGACGATTTCTGATGATCAGGTTGCGCCGCGATGAGCGCCTACGCGAAGAGCCTCGTGTCACAAAGAACAGTGAAATCTGATGAACCAACGTAGGACCCTGATCAACGTCATCGTGTTCACGCTCGCGATGGTGCTGGTGGCCGCCGGTCTGGTCGTGGTGTTCGGGCAGTTCCGATTCGCCTCCAGCAACCAGTTCTCGGCCACCTTCTCCGAGGCCTCCCGGCTGAAGTCCGGTCAGGACGTCCGCATCGCGGGCGTGCCGGTCGGTTCGGTCGGCTCGGTCACGCTGAACCCCGACAACACCGTCAACGTCGCATTCGACGTGGACAAGCGCTATCAGCTCTACACCTCCACCCGGTTGGTGGTGCGCTACGAGAACCTGGTCGGCGACCGCTACATGGAGATCACCTCCGGCCCGGGAGAGCTGAAGAAGCTGCCGGCCGGCGCCACCATCTCGAAGGACAACACCCAGCCCGCACTGGATCTCGACGCGCTGCTGGGTGGGTTGAAGCCGGTGCTCAAGGGTCTGGACGGGGCCAAGGTCAACGAGATCAGCAACGCGGTCATCGAACTGCTGCAGGGCCAGGGCGGCGCGATCCAGAGCCTGCTGTCCAACACCAGCTCGTTCAGCCAGCGTCTCGCCGACCGGGATCAGCTGATCGGCGACGTCATCACCAACCTGAACACCGTGCTGGGCACCGTCGATGAGAAGGGCGCCCAGTTCAACGCCAGCGTCGACGAACTGCAGAAGCTCATCACCGGGCTGGCCGAGAACCGTGACCCCATCGCCGGGGCGATCGCGCCGCTGGCATCGGCGGAAAACGATCTGACCGAGATGCTGGAGGCCTCACGCCGCCCCCTGCAGGGCGTCATCGAGAACGCGCGCCCGCTGCTGCAGCGGATGGACGAGCGCAAGGCCGATATCAACAAGGTGATCGAGCCGCTGGCGGAGAACTACATGCGGCTGAACTCGCTGGGTGCCTACGGCGCGTTCTTCAACATCTACTACTGCTCCATCCGGCTGAAGATCAACGGCCCGGCCGGTAGCGACATCCTGATCCCGTTCGGTGGCCCGCCGGACCCGTCGAAGGGGAGGTGCTCGGAGAATGGCTAGCCCAGACCGCAGCAACCCGCTGCGCACCGGGATTCTCGGCATCTTCGTGGTGGCGTGCCTGGTGCTGGTGTCCTTCGGGTACACCGGCCTGCCGTGGTACCCGCAGGGCCGCGGATATGAGGCCTATTTCTCCGACGCCGGTGGCATCTCACCGGGTAACGACGTCGCGGTGTCCGGTATCAAGGTCGGCAAGGTGACCTCGGTGTCGCTGGCTCGCGATCAGGCCAAGGTGGGCTTCACCGTCGACCGGAACATCAAGGTGGGCAACCAGACTCTGGTGGCCATCAAGACCGACACCGTGCTGGGCCAGAAGTCGCTGTCGGTGACACCAGGAGGCAGCGGCGACTCGACCGTCATCCCGGTCGGCCGCACCACCACCCCGTACACCCTGAACACCGCACTGCAGGACCTCGGCGGCAACGTCAGCGCGCTCGACAAGCCGAAGTTCGAGCAGGCGCTGCAGACCCTGACCGATACGCTGCGCGACGCGACCCCGCAGCTGCGCGGCGCGCTCGACGGCGTCGCGAACCTGAGCCGCAGCCTGAACAAGCGCGATCAGGCGCTCGAAGAATTGCTGCTGCACGCCAAGAACGTCTCCGACACCCTGGCCCAGCGGGCCGGTCAGGTGAACCAGCTCATCACCGATGGCAACCAGTTGTTCGCCGCCCTCGACGAGCGCAGGCAGGCACTGAGCACGCTGATCGCCGGTATCGACGATGTCTCGCACCAGCTTTCCGGTTTCGTCGCCGACAACAAGCGTGAGTTCCTGCCCGTGCTGCAGCGGCTGGACGCGGTGATGGCCAACCTGCTCGAGCGCAAGGAGCACATCGGCGAGGCGCTGAAGCGACTGCCGCCGTACGCCACTGCGCTCGCCGAGGTGGTCGGTAACGGACCCGGCTTCAACATCAACCTTTACGGCCTGCCCCCGGCGACCATCGCCGAAGTCCTGCTGGACGGCTACTTCCAGCCGGGCAAGCTGCCGGACAGCCTCGCCGACTACCTGCGCGGCATGATCTCCGAGCGCATGCTGGTGAGGCCCAAGACGCCATGACAGAAATCAGATCCGGAAAGAGCAAGTGGCTGCGCGGAACTCTCGCGGTGGCGCTTGCGGTCCTGCTGGCCGTCGGTGTCTACCTGGTGTGGCCGAGCCGCGGCGGACAGAAGGTCGTGGCCTACTTCCCGACTGCGGTCGGGCTGTACCCCGGCGACGATGTCCGCATCGTCGGTGTGCCCATCGGGCGGATCGATTCGATCCAGCCGCGCGCCCAAGACGTCAAGATCAACATGACGCTGGACGACGGTGTGCGGGTGCCAGCGAATGCGCAGGCCATCATCATCGCGCCGAACCTGGTGTCCGCCAGGTTCATCCAGCTGACGCCCGCCTACACCGAAGGTGACGTGCTGGCCGACGGCGCGGAGATCGGGCTGGACCGTACCGGTGTCCCGGTCGAGTGGGACGAGGTCAAGGAGCAGCTCACCGCGCTGAGCACCCAGCTCGGCCCGCAGGAGGGCGGCCTGCAGGGGCCGCTCACCCAGGTCGTCAACCAGGCCGCCGACGCGTTCGACAACAACGGCGACTCGTTCCGCCAAGCGCTGCGCGAACTCTCGCAGACCGCGGGCCGCCTCGGGGATTCGCGGACCGACCTGTTCGGCACCATCCGCAATTTGCAGGTGCTCGTGAACGCGCTGGCCAACAGCAACGAGCAGATCGTGCAGTTCACCAACCACGTCGCGTCGGTGTCGCAGGTGCTCGCGGCCAGCACCCAGGATCTGGACGCCACCCTGGGCGCGCTCAATCAGGCGCTCGGTGATGTCCGCGGTCTGCTCAGCGAGTCCAACGCCTCGCTGATCCAGTCGGTGGGCAAGCTCAGTGAGTTCACCCAGATCCTCACCGACCACAGCGATGACATCGAGCAGATCCTGCACGTGACGCCCAACGGTCTGGCCAACTTCTACAACATCTACAACCCGGCGCAGGGCACCGTCGGCGGCCTGCTGTCGCTGCCGAACTTCGCCAACCCGGTGCAGTTCATCTGCGGTGGCACCTTCGATGTCGGCGCCTCGCCGGACAACTACAAGCGCGCCGAGATCTGCCGCCAGCGCATGGCGCCGGTGCTCAAGCGGATCACCATGAACTACCCGCCGATCCTGCTGCACCCCATCGACAGCATCACCGCGTACAAGGGGCAGATCATCTACGACACCCCGGAGACCCAGGCGAAGGCCGAGACACCGGTGCCCTACCTGCAGTGGCAGCCCGCACCCGGGGTCACCCCGCCCATCGCACCTCCGGGCGGCAACCTCAGCCAACTGATCCTGCCGCCACCCGCGGTGCCCGGACAGATCTCACCGGCAGGCCCGGTACAGCCGGCCCCGCCGATGGGCGCGGGACCCCTGCCGGGGCCTGCCCCGGCGCCGGCCGGAGGGGCGGGCGGATGACCTCGATGAAATCGATCCTGTTGCGTGGCACCGCGCTCGGCGGCGGCACGCTCATGCTGGCGGGTTGCCAGTTCGGCGGGCTGAACTCGCTGAACATGCCGGGCACCGCCGGTCACGGCTCCGGCTCGTACACGATCACCGTGGAACTGCCCGACGTCGCGACGCTGCCGCAGAACTCGCCGGTGATGGTCGACGACGTCACCGTCGGCAGCGTCTCGGGTATCGAGGCGGTGCAGCGCCAGGACGGGACGTTCTACGCCGCGGTGCAGCTGTCGCTGGACAGCGATGTCGACCTGCCGCAGAACTCGACGGCCACCGTTGCGCAGACCTCGCTGCTGGGTTCCCAGCACGTGCAGCTGACCCCGCCGATCGACGATGCCGTCGGGAAGCTGAAGCAGGGCTCGAACATCCCGCTCGGGGCCATCGGTCGCTACCCGACCACCGAAGAGGTGCTCTCCGCGCTCGGTGTGGTGGTCAACAAGGGCAATCTCGGTGCGCTGCAGGACATCACCGACGAGGCATACGCCGCGGTCGCCGGGCGGACCGGCAGCTTCGCCGAGTTGCTGCCCCGGCTGGCCGAACTGACCGCTTCACTGGACCGGCAGACCGAGGACATCCTCACCGCCGCCGACGGGCTCAACCGGTTCGCCTCGATCCTTGCGCAGAGCAAGGACAACCTGGGTCGCACGCTGGACAGCCTGCCCAATGCGCTGCTGGTGCTCAACAACAACCGCGACAACATCGTCAGTGCCTTCACGGCCCTGAAGAGTTTCGCCGAGGTGGGTTCGCGCGTGCTGTCGGAGACGAAGACCGATTTCACGGCCGACCTCAAGGACCTGTTCCCGGTCATCAAGGCGCTCAACGACAATGCCGATGACTTCATCAAGGACCTGGAGCTGCTGCCGACGTTCCCGTTCCACTACAAGTATCTGCGCAACGCCGTCCGCGGTGACTACATGAACGTCTTCGTGACGTTCGACCTCACGGTGCGGCGGTTCGGTGAGTCGGTGTTCACCACATCGTTCTTCGATCCGAACATGAAGCATCTCAGCGAGGTGATCAACCCGCCGGACTTCCTGACCGGTGCGATGGCCAACCTCTCCGGTCAGGCGGCCGATCCGTTCAAGATCCCGCCCGGCACCGCGACACAGCACGATGGGGGGACGCCGTAATGCTGACCCGTCTGACACGTTTGCAGCTGTCCATCTTCGCCGTCGTCACGGTGCTGACCGTCACCGCCATCTCGGCGTTCTACCTGCACGTCCCGGCGACGCTGGGGATCGGCACCTACAACGTCACCGCGGACTTCAAGGCCGGTGGCGGGCTGTACCAGAACGCCAACGTCACCTACCGCGGCGTGACCATCGGGCGCGTCGAGGCGGTCGGACTGACCGATGACGGTGTGGAGGCGCACATGCGGCTCAACACCGACACCGACGTGCCGGAGAACGTCACGGCCACGGTCAAGAGTGTCTCCGCGGTGGGCGAGCAGTACATCGACCTGGTGCCGCCGAGCGATGACGACGGTGGCGCCGCCCCCGGCCTGCTGCGCAACGGTTCCAACATCGGGGTCGAGCACACCGCGATCGGCCAGGACATCGCCGGCATGCTCAAGCAGGCCGACGATCTGGTGGCCAGCGTCGGCGACGCGCGGATCCAGGATCTGCTGAAGGAAACGTTCAAGGCATTCAACGGATCCGGGCCGGAGCTGGCGCGGCTGATCCAGTCCGGGCGTGACCTCATCGACGAGGCCAACGCCAGCTACGGGCAGACCAGCCAGCTGATCGATCAGGCCGGCCCGTTCCTGGACGCCCAGATCACCGCCGGCGACGACATCCGTTCCTCCGCCGACGGACTGGCCCGGCTGACCACCGAGGTCGCCAACGCCGACCCGCAGTTCCGTTCGACGCTGCAGACCGTGCCCGGCGCGGTGGCGGAGGCCAACACCACGTTCGAAGGCATCCGGCCGACGTTCCCGGTGCTGGCCGCCAACCTGGCCAACTTCGGTCGCATCGGCGTCATCTATCACAAGTCGATCGAACAGGCCCTGGTCATCTTCCCGGCCCTGATGGCCGCGCTGATCACGGTCGGCACCGGCCTGCCCGCCGACGAGGGCGGCAAGCTGGACTTCAAGATCAACCTGGGTGACTCGCCGCCGTGTTCGACCGGCTTCATCCCGCCCTCGGACATCCGCTCGCCGGCCGACACCACCCTGCGTGAGCTGCCGACCGACATGTACTGCAAGACCGCGCAGAACGATCCCGCGGTGGTGCGTGGTGCGCGTAACTACCCGTGCCAGGAGTTCCCCGGTAAGCGGGCGCCCACGGTCCAGCTCTGCCGCGACCCGGTCGGTTATGTGCCGATCGGCAGCAACCCGTGGCGCGGCCCGCCGGTGCCGTACGACACCCCGATCACCGATCCGCGGAACATCACGCCGCCGAACAAGTTCCCGAACATCCCGCCGGCCCACGATTACGATCCGGGCGCACCCGCGGTGCAGCTGCCTCCGGGCGTGCAACCGGGCCCCGGTCCGGCCCCGAACGCGCCGTTCCCGAACCCGGTGCCGCCGAACAACAATGCGCCGGCACCGCCGTGGCCGTACTACGCGCCGCCGGATCAGGTGCTGCCGCCCTACGGCCGCCAGGAGCCGATGCCGCCGTTGCCGCCCGGTACGCCGATCTACCGGCCCCCGGGCTCGGAGGCACCGGGTCTGGCGCCGCCACCGGAGGCGCTGCTGCCCCCGCCGCCCGCCCCGGGCCCGCCGCCGGCACCGGGTCCGCTGCCCGCGGAACAACCCCTTGCCAGCGCTTCCCTGACGAGCACCTACGATCCGAAGACAGGTGTGTTCGCCGACCCGGCGAGCGGCGAGACCGGGGTGTTCGCCCCCGGTAGCGACGACTTCACACCCGCGGAGAACTGGGTCGATCTGATGATGGCGCCGAGGAAGATGTAAATGGTTGAGCAGGAACGGGCTTCCGGGGACACACCCGCCAAGCCCACCCGTCGGCGTGCCTCGCGCGCGGCGGGCCCGGCGGCCGCCCCGGAGGGTGAGTCCGCCGCCAAGGTGGTCACCAGCGCACCGGTGACCCGCACGACGCCGGCCACGCCCACCGCGCTGCCGCCGCGCCAACCCCACCGCGCGCTGGTCGCCCTGGTGTCCGGGGTGGCCGCGCTGGTCGCCGCGGTCGCACTGGTGGTGGTGGTGGCCGTGCTGATGGTGCAGCACCGGCACGCCGAGGACGTCCAGGCCCGTGATCAGCGGTTCGTCGACACCGCCGAACAGACCGTGATGAACATGTTCAGCTACGACCAGAACACGATCGACGAGAGCGTGAACCGGTTCGTCGACGGCACCAGCGGTCCGTTGCGGGACATGCTGAGCCAGGACAACAACGTCGACAACCTCAAGGCCATCTTCCGCGACACCAATGCCACCTCCGAGGCGGTCATCAGTGGTGCCGCACTGGAGAAGGTCGACGACATCGGTGGCAACGCCGCGGTGCTGGTCTCGGTGCGGGTCACCGTCACCGACCTGGAGGGCGTCAACAAGCCCTCACAGCCCTATCGGATGCGGGTGATCGTGCACGAGGACGACAACGGTCACATGACCGGCTACGACCTGAAGTACCCCGAGGGTGGCAACTGATGCGCGCCAGACTGATCCAGCTGGCCGTCGCGGTCTTCGCGCTCGGTCTGATCGCCCTGTCCGCAGCGGCGGGCGGGTTGTATTGGGACCGGGTGCAGACCCGCGCGGCCGAGCAGGCCGAGGCGGTGCTGCCGGGCATGGCCATCGAGCAGATCCCGCGGGTGTTCGGCTACGACTTCCAGACCGTCGAGCGCAGTCTCACCGATGCCGCGACACTGCTGACGCCGGAATACCGCCGCGAATTCCAGGAACGCGCCACCCAGGACATCATCCCGCAGGCGCGTGAGCGCCAGGTGATCAGCCAGGCACACGCGGTCGGCGCGGGTCTGATGAGCGCGCAACGGGATTCGGCGTCGGTGCTGGTGTTCATGAATCGCACCGTCACCGACAAGGCCAAGCAGCCCGTCTATGACGGCAGCCGCCTGCGCGTCGATTACCAGAAGATCGACGGCAAGTGGTTGATCAGCTACATCACTCCGATTTAGCGGTGGCCAGGGCGTCCAGGAACGACCTCGCCCAGCGGTCGACGTCATGGGCGAGCACCTGGCGGCGCAGCGCACGCATCCGGCGCTTGCCGTCCTCGACGGTCTGATTCAGCGCCTGCTCGATGGCATCGCGGACACCGTCGGTGTGATGCGGGTTGCACAGGTAGGCCTGGCGTAGTTCGGCTGCGGCGCCGGTGAATTCGGAAAGCACCAGCGCGCCGCCGAGATCGCTGCGGCAGGCCACGTACTCCTTGGCGACCAGGTTCATACCGTCGCGCAGCGGGGTCACCAGCATCACGTCGGCCGCCACGAAGAACGCGATCAGCTCATCGCGGGGTAGCGGCCGGTGGATGTAGTGCACCACCGCATGCCCGACCTCGCCGTACTCGCCGTTGATATGGCCGACCTGTCGCTCGATGTCCTCGCGCATCTCGATATAGCTCTCGACCCGTTCCCGGCTGGGTGTGGCCAGCTGGATCAGCACGGTGTCGCTGCGATCGGCGCGGTCCTGCTCGAGCAGTTCGGAGAACGCCCTGAGCCGGACGTCGATGCCCTTGGTGTAGTCCAGCCTGTCGACTCCGAGCAGGATCTTGCGCGGGTTACCCAGTTCGGCGCGGATCTGGCGGGCCCGCTGCCGGACCGATTTGTCGCGCGCTTTGCGGTCGAGATCGGCGGAGTCGATGGAGATGGGGAACGCGCCGACCTTGACGGTGCGGAACCCGACCTGGACCTCGCCGAAGCGGGAGCGCACGCCGATGGAGGCGCGCGAGGTGTGGGCACCGATCAGCCTGCGGGCCAGGATCAGGAAGTTCTGGGCGCCGCCGGCCAGGTGGAAGCCCACCAGATCGGCGCCGAGCAGGCCCTCGATGATCTCGGTGCGCCACGGCATCTGCATGAACAACTCGACCGGCGGGAACGGGATGTGCAGGAAGAACCCGATGGTGAGGTCGGGGCGCAGCATGCGCAGCATCTTGGGCACCAGTTGCAGCTGGTAGTCCTGGATCCACACGGTGGCGCCGGGTGCGGCAGCCCGCGAGGTGGCTTCGGCGAACCGCCGGTTCACCTCGACGTAGCGCTCCCACCACTCGCGGTGGTAGATCGGTTTGACGATGACGTCGTGGTACAGCGGCCACAGCGTGGCGTTGGAGAAACCCTCGTAGTACAGCGCCACGTCGTCGGCGGACAGCCGCACCGGGTAGAGCTGAAGGTCATCCTGGACGATGGGTTCCTCGTCGCCGTCGACGACGCGGTCGTCGGCGACACCGGGCCAGCCGATCCAGGCACCGCGCTGTTTGCGCAGGATCGGCTCCAGCGCCGTGACCAGGCCACCGGGGCTGCGTTTCCAGGTGGTGGAGCCGTCGGGCAGCACGACCTGGTCGACCGGTAGCCGATTGGCCACGACGACGAACTCGGCTTGGCCCCCGTCTGGGGCGGAGTCGGCGGAATCGACTCCCATCGACACCTAGGCCTCGAGCTTTGCCGGTCCGATACCGAGCATGGCCAGGAAGGTGCGACATTCGTCGGCGTCGGTGGCGTAGGCGGCCACCACACGGCGAGCCATGCTGGCGGTGTCGTCGGCCACGGGCTCGACGTCGCCGATCTCGGCGCTATCAGTTTTGGCGGGCATCTCGTAATTCTATGCGAAGTCCGGGCCACCGCCGTCGGCACCCGTGTAAATGTGTAGCTGTGCAAATTACTTTGGCAGGACAGACGGTCCTGGTGACCGGCGGCGGAAGCGGAATCGGCAAGGGTGTGGCCGCAGCCGTGGTGGCCAGCGGCGGCAACGCGATGTTGGTCGGGCGTAACGCCGACAAGCTGTCGGCGGCGGTAGACGAGATCACCGCGGGATCCGGAGACGGCGAGGTCCGCTTCGAACCCGCCGACGTCACCAACGAGGACGAGGTGGCCCGCGCCGTCGACGCCGCAACCGCCTGGACGGGCCGGCTGAACGGGGTGGTGCACTGCGCCGGCGGCACCGAGACCATCGGCCCGCTCACCCAGGTCGACTCCGACGGGTGGCGCCGCGCCGTCGATCTGAACGTCAACGGCAGCATGTACGTGCTCAAGCATTCGGCGCGTGAGTTGGTGCGCGGCGGCGGCGGCTCGTTCATCGGGATCTCGTCGATCGCCGCAGGTAGTACCCACCGCTGGTTCGGTGCCTACGGTGTCACCAAGGCCGCGCTGGATCACCTGATGATGCTGGCCGCCGACGAGCTCGGCCCGTCCTGGGTGCGGGTCAACTCGATCCGTCCGGGGTTGATCGCCACCGATATGGTCGCCCCGATCCTGTCCATGCCAGAGCTCAAGGGCGACTACGCGGCCAACACGCCGCTACCGCGGCACGGCGAGGTCGAAGACATCGCCAACGCCGCGGTGTTCCTGCTCAGCGATGCCTCGGGGTGGATCACCGGCCAGGTCATCAACATCGACGGCGGACACGGTCTGCGCCGCGGGCCCGACCTGTCGGCGATGCTGGAGCCGGTTTTCGGCGCGGACGGCCTGCGCGGGGTCGTCGAGAGTTAGCCGGACTGCTTCTGCAGCTTGTCGGCGCAGTACGCCTGCGCCGCCACTCCGGCGAACGTGGTGATCTCGTCGTCGGCCAGGTTGGTGTGGTCCTTGATGTAGTACAGCGCGGTCTCGATGCCCTTCTTGCTGCCGTTACCCAGCTTGCGGCACATCGACTGGGCCATGTCGATCGCCTTGGAGTCGCTGCCCACGGATACGCCGCGCTCGGAGAGCGCCGTGAGGAACTGCTGGTCGAGCTGTTCGTCGGCTATGGCCGGTGCGGCCAGCGCGATCGCGGTGCCGGCGGCGAGCACGGCCGCGGCGAAGGCGCCCTTGATCGTCGTGGTCCTCATGGTTCTCCTGTCCCGTCACCCCGAGGGAAGCGTCGTGGTGACTATCGGCGGCCAGATACCCGACGTTACCCAACCCGTCGATCACGGCAGCGGCCCAGGAGGCGCTCGGTTAACTCATGACCTCGGCGGCGCGTTTCACCGCATTGACGATGCCCTGATAACCCGTGCACCGGCAGAAGTTGCCGGACAGTCCTTCGCGGATCTCCGCGTCGGTGGGGTCGGGGTTTTCGGCCAGCAGTGCGGTGATGGAGGTGACGAAACCCGGTGTGCAGAAGCCGCACTGCAGGCCGTGGCATTCCCGCATGGCGGCCTGCACCGGGGACAGCTCGCCGTCCGGGGACGCGATGCCCTCCACGGTGGTCACCTCCCGGCCGTCGGCCTGCACGGCCAGCACCAGGCAGGACCGCACGGCCTGACCGTCCAGCAGGACCGTGCATGCACCGCAGGCGCCGTGCTCGCAGCCCAGGTGCGTGCCGGTCAGACCGCAGTTCTCGCGCAGGTGATCGGCCAGCGTCACGCGTGGTTCGACGGTGTCGCGGTACTCGCGTCCGTTCACCGACACCGCGATGGGAAGTTCATGCATCGAGGGCCTCCGTGGTGGCGTCGGTCCAGGCGCGGGCGACCATCGCCGCTCCCACCCGGATGCGGTAGGACGCCGAACCCTGGAGGTCGGCGGGGACGTCGTGCAGTTCGGACAGCGCGAGCCGGCCGAATTCCTCTGCGGTGATGTCGGAGACGGGTCTGCCGGTGATCGCCCGCTCGGCCGGCGTGCCCCGCTCGGGGGTGGAACCCAGCCCGAGCAGCCCCACCGCGCAGCGCTTGACGCGATCCTCGGTGTCGAGTTCGACGGCCACCGTCGCGCCGGCGATCGCGAAATCACCGTGTCTGCGCGCGAACTCGTGCACGGCGAAGCCGGTTCGCCCGGACCAGACCGGGAAGCGCACCGCGCGCAGCAGCTCATCGGCGGCCAGCGAGTTCTCCCACAGGCCGGTGAAGAAATCCGAGGCCGCGATCTGGCGGTCACCCCGCGAGGACGCGGCGTCGATGGTGGCATCCAGCGTCAGTGCCACCGCGGCGAATTCGGCCGCCGGGTCGGCGTGGGCGATCGCGCCGCCGAGGGTGCCCCGGTTGCGGATCTGGAAATGCCCGATGTGCGGGGTGGCCAGGGACAGCAGCGGCACCGAATCGGCGACCTCGTCGTCCATGCCCACCAACGCGTGCGCGGTGCCGGCGCCGATGACCACCTCGTCCTCGATCAGGTCGATGCCCTGCAGTTCGGGTACCCGGGAGATGTCCACCAGGTTCTCGAAATGGGTCAGCCGCATCGCCAGCAGCGGGATCAGGCTCTGCCCGCCCGCGAGCACCTTGGCCTCGTCACCGAATTCGGCCAGCACGTCCGCGGCTTCCTTCACCGACTCGGCCCGGTGATAGGCGAACGGGGCGGCCTTCACGCGAGCAACCGGGTCAGCAGGGCCTGCAGTTCGGCGGACACCGTGGGCGGGGCGGCGGCGGTGCGCCTGCGCCGGCCGACCAGGAATCCGGCGGCGCCGGCGGCCGCGGCCGCGGCGACGGCGGGTCCGTAGCGCTTGGCCACCGGCACGGCGACCACCTTGAGCAGGTCGACGGAGTCGGAGGGTTGCGCGGCGGCGGTGGCCGTCTCGGTGGACGGTGCGGAGGTGGCAGACGGTGCGCCACCGAGTAGTTCGGCCTCCAGGCTGCGGGCGAACTGGGCGATCAGGTTGCCCGAGACATCGGCGAGCACGCCGCGGCCGAACTGGGCGGCCTTGCCGGAGATGGCGAGATCGGTGGTGATCACCACCGTGGTGGCGTCTCCCTCGTCCTTGAGCTGGGCGGTCACGGTGGCTGCGGCGGTGCCGTTGCCGCGGGTCTCCTTGCCCTCGGCCTTGAGCACGATCCGCTGGGCTGCGCTGTCCTTCTCCTGGTAGGTCGCCACGCCCTTGTAGGACACCGTGATCGGTCCGACCTTGACCTTCACCGCCCCGGTGAAGTCATCGCCGTCGACGCTGAGCAGGGTGGCTCCCGGCAGGCACGGGGCCACCCGTTCCACATCGGTGAAAACCTCCCAGACGGTGGCGGTGGGCACCGCGACCCGGAATTCGTTGTTCAGCTCCACGTTTCAGCGGTCCTTTCTGGCGTTCTCGATCAGGTCGACGATCTTGGCCGGGGTGGCGGGCATCTGGGTGACCGTCACACCCAAGGGGGCGAGCGCGTCGTTGATGGCGTTGATGACGGCGGGCGGCGACCCGATGGCGCCGCCCTCGCCGGCACCCTTGTAGCCGCCGACGCCGGGTCCCGGGATCTCGATGTGACCGAACTCGATGGTCGGTACCTCGGTGGCGGTGGGCAGCAGATAGTCCACGAACGTCGAGGCGATCGGATTGCCGGCGTCGTCGTAGGCCAGCTGTTCCAGCAGTGCGCCGCCGATGCCCTGCACGGTGCCGCCGGCCACCTGGCCCTCGACCACGTTCGGGTTGATCATCGGGCCGACGTCCTCGCTGACGATGTATCGGGTCAGCGTCACCTGGCCGGTGACGACGTCGACCTCGCAGGTGCAGGCGTGGGTTGCATTGGCCCAGTGGATCATCGCCTGTGAGTTGAACCGCGCGGTGGCCTCCAGGGTGGGGGAGACCCCGCCCAGCTGAGCGGGGTCATAGTAGGACCGGTAGGCGATGTCGGAGAAGCCGACGCTCTTCTCGCGATCGCTGATGAGGATGGCCCGTGAATCGGCCAGCTCGATGTCGTCGGCCTCGGCGCCGAGCATCTGGGCCGCGATCGCGACGATCTGGCGGCGCAGGATGGTGCCCGCCTCGTTCACCGCGCCCGCGGTCATGGGCGCGCTGCGACTGCCCTGGGTGCCCGCGCCGTACGGTGTCACCGCGGTGTCGCCCTGGATGGTGGCCACGTCGTTGATGTTGGCGCCCAACACATCTGCGGTGAGCTGGACGACTGTGGTCTCGATGCTGTTTCCGCTGGAACCGCCGTTGACGTAGACGTTGATCTTGCCCGTGGATTCCATCCGGATGGTGGCGCCCTCGGTGGCGAGGTTCCCTGTCGCCGCACCGGTGGGTTCGATGTAGGCCGAGAACCCGAGCCCGATGTAGCGGCCCTGGGCCAGCGCTTCGGCCTGTTCCTTGCGGAAACCCTCGAGGTCGAGGATCTTGACGGCCTGCTCGAAGGTGTCGGCGGGTGCGCAGTTGTCATAGGGCATGCCGTTGGGATTGAAGTAGGGCATCTCGTCCCCGCGCAGGATGTTGATGCGCCGAAGCTCCGCGGGATCCATCCCGATCTTGCGCGCGGCGATGTCGAGAAGCATTTCCCGGGTGAGGGTTTCGTACTGCCACGGGCCGCGGTAGGCGTGCAGGCCGGGGGTGTTGGAGAACACCGTCTTGTAGTTGAAGCTGGCCTTGGGCACCCGGTAGGGGCCGGGGAAGAACATGCCGATCGCGGCGGTGGTGAGCACTGGGTAGGGCGTCGGGTAGGAGCCGACGTCCTGGACGAAGTCGATATCGGCGGCCAGGATCTTCCCTTCGGCGTCGAAGGCCATCCGGACGGTGCCGTCGACGTGCCGGGACTGCCCGGCCGACATCAGGTTCTCGCGGCGGTCCTCGATCCACTTCAGCGGCGCCGGCACCCGGCGTGCGGCCAGCATGATGCTCATGTCCTCGCGCATCGGGACGACCTTCTGGCCGAATCCGCCGCCGGTGTCGCGGACGATGACCCGCACGCCCTGGGCGGGGATGCCGAGCAGCCGGGCGGCGAACGCACGCAGTTCGTGCGGTGTCTGGGTAGAGCCCCAGATGGTGAGCTCGGAGGTGCCTGCCGTCCACTCGACGACGATCCCGCGGGTCTCCATCGGCACCGGCACGTACATCTGTTGGTAGATACGTTCTTCGACCACATGGGCCGCCGAGGCGAACAGCTCCTCGTCCGGCGGCATCCCGCCCATCCCGCCGGCGACGTTGTCGGGGTAGGCCTCGTGCACGACGGGAATGTCTTCGGCGGCACCGCCGATTGCTTTGCGGAAGTCGGCGACGGCGGGCAGCTGGGTGTAGTCGACGTCGACGAGGTCGACGGCGTCCTCGGCCAGGCGCCGGCTCTCGGCGATGACGATGGCGACCGGGTCGCCGACGAACTTCACCTCGCCCTCGGCCAGCGGCGGGCGCGGGGTGTCGGGGACATCCTTGCCGGCCACCGCGTGCCAGGCCTCGTGCACGCCGGGGTTGATGTCGGCGGCGGTGAACACCGCCTGCACGCCGGGCAGCGCGAGCGCGGCCGCGGTATCGATGCGGTTGATGGTGGCGTGCGCGAAAGGGCTGCGCACGAAGCAGGCATGCAGCATGCCGGGCCGCTGCACATCATCGACGAAGGTGCCCTTGCCGGTGAGCAGGCGGGCATCTTCGATTCGTGGCACCCGGGTGCCTGCGTAGCGAGCGGCGACGGTTCCCGTCACAGGGGCTCCTGTTCCTCGAATGCTTGCGCGTGTAAGTGGGCTGTGTCACACGTTGATGCGAGCGGCGTTAGCCTACCCCGAGAAGCAGCGTTCCAAAAGAAGAGAGTGGCGTTACCGCACGTTGATGCTGGTGTCGGCCCGCTCGTGGTGGATCCGACCGTCCACCGCGGCCAGCGGGCGACCCCCGCCGCCCCACCGGCGGGCGATGATCTCGGCCACGATCGAGACAGCGGTCTCCTCGGGGGTGCGCGCCCCGAGGTCCAGTCCGATCGGGCTCGACAGCCCCGCCAGATCGGCATCGGTGATCCCCGCCTCGCGTAACCGGGCGAGGCGGTCGAGATGGGTGCGCCGCGAACCCATGGCCCCGATATAGCCGATCTGCGGCAGTCGCAGTGCCACCTCCAGGGCGGGCACGTCGAACTTGGGGTCGTGGGTCAGCACGCATATCGCGGTGCGGCCGTCGATGGCGCCGGCGTCCTGCTGGGCGCGCAGATAGCGGTCGGGCCAGTCCACGACCACGTCGTCGGCCGCCGGGAAGCGTGCTTCGGTGGCGAAGACCGGCCGGGCATCGCACACCGTCACCCGGTAGCCGAGGAAGGCCCCCTGCTGGGCCAGGGCGGCCGCGAAATCGATGGCGCCGAAGATCAGCATGCGCGGGCGCGGGGCGTAGCTGGCGACGAAGACGGCCATGCCGGTCTCGGCCGTCTCATCCACCCGCTCACCGTCCGGGCCGTAGGACAGCACCGCGGTGCGGCCGGCCAGCAGCAGGCCGCGGGCGTCGTCGGCGACCGCGGCATCGGCACGTGCCGACCCGAGCGAACCCGTCGCGGCATCGGGTTCCACGATGAGCCTGCGGCCCACCCAGGCATCCTCCGGATGGGCGATGATCGTGGCCACCGCAATCGGCCGGTGTGCGTCGATGGCCGCAGCGACCTCGGCGAGCTGTGGAAACGTCTGCTGCGACACCGGTTCCACGAACACGTCCAGGATGCCGCCACAGGTCAGGCCGACGGCGAAGGCGTCATCGTCGCTGAAGCCGTAGCGCTGCAACGCGGGTGCCCCGGTGTCGACCACCTCGGTGGCCAGCTCGTAGACCGCCCCCTCGACGCAGCCACCGGATACCGAACCGGCCACGGTACCGTCGGGGGCGACGACCAATGCCGCCCCGGCGGGCCGGGGTGCAGACTTGATGGTCCGCACCACGGTGGCGAGGCCGGCGGTGCCGCCGGCCCGCCAGGTGGTCATCAGGTCGTCGAGAACCTCGCGCACCGTTGAAGTCTATGCAGTGCGGCCGCCCGGCCCGCGCGGATGCGGCCGGAGCGAGCGCAGGCGCCCATTTTATTAGCTGTGCTAAGTTATAGGCATGATCGACATGAAACAGCTTGCGCGAAGGGCGGAAATGGTCGGCGCGATCGGTGCCGGATCACTCGCAATGGTGCTGGGAGTCAGTGCCGGTGCTGCGAACGCCGCGCCGCCGTCGCCCGGCGGTAGCGGTATGCAATTCGCCCAGGATCCCCCGTGGGTCAACGATCGGCACGACGACCGTGGCTGGCGCGGTCACGACAACGGCTGGCGTGACGACGGGCGCCGCTCCGGCCTGCACATCAATCTCCCGTGCGTGACCGGACCCTACGGCGTCGTGACATGGTGCCCGTAGACGGTGGAGCCGTGAGGCGGCTGCCGTCATGATGAGTCATGCGCACAGTGACCGCGGCCGTGGCGGTGTTCCTGGCGGTGGTGCTGTCCGGGTGCGGCCCCGGCGAGCCCAATTCGTTGTTCGACGCCGCCGGCTACCACCTGCGTGACGGACACGTCTACTACCTGAACGCCTTTCCCGGCAAGGCATTCGCCATCGACGGCGCCGATGCCGGCAGCTTCGAGGTGCTGGACCGTTCCTACGCCAGGGACCGCGACGCGGTGTATCTGGACGGTCACCGGCTCGACGGGGCCGACCCGGCGACCTTCGAACTGCTGGACCGGCCCGGCTACGCCAAGGACGGCCATCAGGTGTATATCCGTGGCCAGGTGATCAGCACCGATCCCGGGCATTTCGAACTGCTCGACGGTGAGCTGTCCAGGGACAGCACCGCGGTGTACTGGCCCGACGGCAGCGTGCTGTCCGATGATCCGGGGCATTTCGCGGTCATCTCCAATGCCGACCACTATCTGTTCACCCGGGATGACGACAGTGTGCACGTCAACGGCAACGAGGTCGACGGGGCCGACCCGCGCAGCTTCACGGTGCTCGGCGGGGCGTATGCCACCGATGCGACGCGCGCCTACTACTTCGACGATCCGATCGCCGGTGCCGACACCGCCTCGCTGCGTCACCTGGACGGCGCCTACGCCGCGGACGCACGCGGTGCGTACTGGATGGGGCTGGGAATCGCCGGTGCCGACCCGGTCAGTTTTCGGGTGCTGAGCGCGGCCTTCGAATGCTCCGCCGATGACCGCCGGGCGTACTACCGGCGCGATGTGATCGCCGGCGCCCAACCGCGCACCTTCCCGGCCGGTCGCGCGGTCACCGGTTGTTCGACATCCCGGATCACGTTCTCCGGCTAGTCTTTGCGCTCCCACAGGCAGTGCCCGGTCATCGAGATGTCGAACAGGCTGGGCAGGACCTCCAGCGAGAGCGGCTGCCCGGGAGCGCCTTCGTTTTTGACCGGAGTTCCGAGGACACCCGCGCTGACGACCGTCTGCTGAGTCGCCGCGCACCGGGTGTCCGGGTCCAGCGGGGTCGCGATCCAAGGGCCCGGCAACAGGTTCGGGTTGCGCAGGCCGCCGCCGTGCAGCGCCATCACCGGACCGAAGCTGACCCACCGATCGCTGGGATCGGTGGGAGCGGTGGCCGCCTGCCATCGTTGGTCTTGGCAGATCAGCGGCAGTGACCGCCCGAACGGCAGGGTGGCGGTACCGGTCAGGTCGGACGGACATGTGGTGTCCGGTTGCGGCACAGCGGGTTCGGCATACGCCGGCGCGGCCGTCACGAGTGCGGCGAACAGCGGTACTGCCAGTTTGAGCATGGCTACAGCTTGGTGAGGTCGGTCTTCATGAGCATGACGTTGTACTCGCTCCAGATCGACAGGTTCCAGTACAGATCGGTGCCGGTGCCAAGGGTGGACGGCGACCACGGGTGCATCATCGGCGCGTAGATGCCGCCGTTCTGCTGGCCCATCACGACGGTCGGGCCCGACCAATTGCCCGTCGGGGTATCCGAGGTGCGCATCACGATGTTGTTGAACTGGTCGCCGTGCATAGCAACGTACTTTTTTAGCGTCTTGTTGTACTGCACCGACATTTCGCTGACCTGGTTACCAGCTTTCGCCACTCCGCAAGCGCCTTGTTCCCTACCGAAGATCGGGCTCGCCTTCGCCGGGTCGTTCTTGTACCACCCGGCGGGATACGAGCCGAACCCGAAGAACCAGCCTGGATTGCCCTGGCTGAAATATTCGTACTTGGTGACGTCGAGGATGTCCTTCTCGAGAACTCGAGAAACGAAGGCCTCGCCCTGCCGCCCATTCGGTGTCCCATAGGCGTACACGAATCCGTCGCCCGGCCGAACGAAGGATGCTTGCTGAAAGTTGCTGTTGCCGCCGAAGTTTGTGCGAACGCTCGCCGGTGAAATGTACCAGTTCTCGCCGTTGTCCTCGGAATAAGCGATCGCCGAGTAGTTGGTGGTCCATTGCCCGGCGGCGCCCCACTGTTTGACCGACATAAAGCTGAGGTACTGCGTTGCACCGTACTTGGTGCCTGGAGTGGGGACAGAGATGCCGGCCGTCGGGATCAGGGTCACTCCGGTCGGCAGCCCGGAGGGCAGCCGTTCCGGCAGGATGATCTGGCGTGCGTAGTACTTCTCCCACAAGGGAGACCCACCGAACATGTTGCCGTTGAACCATTGTCCATCCGGTACCGCCATGCCATCCCCAAGAACGATGTCGGAACTCCGGAACAGCGTGTTCAGGCGCCAGGTCCCGGTCATGTTAGGCCCGCCGAAGGTGTCGCCGAAGGCGATCAGTACCTGGTGCTCGTTGATCGGAGTGCTCGGGTCATCGGGAATCCCGTTGTCCCACATGGTGCCGATGTCAGTACCCCAGATACCGTAACGGTTCAACGTATCGTTCGGCGGGAAGTTACCGGTCACCCAGTCGACGAATTGGGTGGAACCGCTGACCTGCGCGCCCGGCCACGGGAACCCGGGGCGTGCATTGGCGGCGGCCAGTGCCAGCGAGACGTTGTCGGAGGCAACGCCTCCGGTGGCGGCGGCACCGCTCGGGTCCAGCCGCGTCAGCAGGTTGTCGACCTCGCGGCGGGCGAAGGCCAGCAGGGTCCAGGCCAGCGTCGGGCTCGACGGTGAGCCGGGGATCACCCCGGCCGCCCAGTCCAGCACCTTGGAGACCACCTTGACGACCGCGGTCACCGGGTTCGGCGGGGCTGCCGTGATGGGTGCGACCCGTCGTTCGACCTGCACCGCGTCCGAGGACGCCAGCGTGCGGGCGGAGGCGAAGACCGCCACCCTGTCCGCGGTCTGGAGGGTGTCGGTGGGGTCGGCGGCTCGGGCCGGCTCGGCCGCGATGGGCGTCGTCGTCACCGGCGCGGGGGTGGCCGGCGCGGTGGCCGTCTGCTCGGTCACCTCGGCGGCCGCCGGTCTGCCGGCCCGCTTCGGTGAGAGTGCGGTCTTGCCGGCGGTGCGCAGGCTGGGTCGCGGCTTCTTGGTGGTCGGTTTGTCCGGCGTCTCCGGATCCTTGATGGTCTCGGTCTCCGGGTCGGCGTCCGGCTTCGCCGGTTTCTCATCCGTCTCGGTGCCCGCGGTTTCGGTCTTGTCGCCGGAACCGGAGGTCGACTCGGGTCCGGCCGAACTGGCGGTGGAGTCCTTGGCTGGGGAGCCGGACGACGGGTCGCCGGGATCGGCCGTGGCAATACCGTGCCCAGTGGCTATCGCGGTGCCGACGCCGAGTGCCACGGCCAGGCCCCCGACCCGGCCTATTGCCAGTGCACCCCGCTTGGCGGTGATCTCGCCATCCCGCCCGACATATGTTGCTGTGCCCATGAAGGAGTCTCCGTGCTGTCCGCCCCCGGCCCAACAAGTAGTCCCCATCAAACCTCAGCGGCGCCGATAGTGGAAGAGGCAAATACCCCACCGGCCCCAGCGGTCGCGGTCGAGCTGGTCTTTCAGTCGATCAGACCGGCCTCGCGCAGGGCGTCGGTGTACAGGTCGGTGGCCTCGTCGAGGCCGTCGTTGACCCAGGCGTCCACGATGCCGACCCGGTCGGCGACCAACTGCACCGTGTTGACCCAACGCTCAAAATCCGGGGCGCGCCGCAACTGGTCGATCTGCTGGGTGCTGCCCTGGATCAGGATGAAGCCCCCGAGTTCGCTGCTCTGCGGTCGCAGGACCACTACGTCGAAACGTTCGATCCGTCCGCCGTCGGCCAGCTCGGCCAAGAAGGTCCGCGAGGATTTCAACGTGGCGAGGGCCTGCGGTTCGCGGCCCTGCGTCGGCAGTCCCCATGCTATCCAGAAACCGGTATTGGACATGTTTTACCTCTTTCCCGTCGCATCGCTCGCCCCAAAAACGTACACAGCGTCAGGGCGCCACCGCGGTGCGCAACGTCCGTGTCGGCGGCGGGCGCAGCGCAGCCGACAGGTCGGCCAGCGGAACCGGGTCGGTGACCAGTCGGTGCCACGGATGCCGGTGCAGGGTGCGGTCCAGGAAGCGCACCGCCTGATGCAGGTGCCGGGGCTCGTAGTTGTGCACCCCGGTGATGGTCAGCCAGCGCCGGACCACCGTCTCCGGGTCCACGGCCAGTGCGGGGCCGGGCGTGACCGATCCGGCCAGTACGAGCACGCCGCCGGTATCGAGCCGGGACAGTGCCGCGCCCACCGCCTCGGTGGAGCCGGTGTAGTCGATGGCCACATCGACCGGTGCGCCGTCGCTGGGCAGTGCCCCGAACCCGGTGGCCAGCGCGAGCCGGTCGGCGTGGTTGTCGATCACCTGGACCTGCGCTCCGGCATCCAGGCAGGCGGCGACGGCGGTCAGCCCGAGCATCCCGGCCCCGCCGATCAGCACCCGTCTGCCGGTCAGCCGACCCGCCGCTTCCAGCGTCGCCATCACGGTGGCCGTCGCGCAGGCCGCCGGTGCGGCGACGGCGTCGGGCATCCGGCCGGGCACCACGCTGACGGTGGTGCCGCGTGGCAGCACGATGTGCTCGGCGTAGGAACCCGACAGCGGCCAGTCCCCGTCGAAGGGTTCGTGGCCGGTCTTGCGTACCGACGTGCACTTTGCCGTCCGTCCGGCCGCGCACCGGGAGCAATCGCCACAGCTGACCGTCACCGACCAGACGATGCGTTGTCCCGGTTCGGCAGTCGCACCGGGTCCGACGGCGACGACATCGCCGACCGCCTCATGCCCGAGCACCGACGGACACGGGGCGGGCCGGCGCCCGGTCACGGTGTGCAGATCGCTGCCGCAGATGGTGGCCAGCCGCACCCGCACCAGGGTCTCGCCGTCGCGCAGGCGCGGAATGTCGACCTTCTCCAGCGAGATCGCCGATCCGCCCGTCCACACCGCGGCGGTGGTCACACCAGGCGCGAACGTATCCATCCGGACAGCCTTTCGATCGAGTACACGATGACGAAGATGACGATCACGATCGCGCCGGCCACATCGAAGTTCAGCGTCCTGATCGACTCGAAGAGCAGGAACCCCACTCCGCCGGCGCCCACGATGCCCAGCACCGTGGAGGTGCGCACGTTGACGTCGAACAGATACAGGCTCGATCCGACCAGCGCGGGCATCGACTGCGGAATGACCGCGGAGAACAACGTCTTCCACCATCCGGCGCCCACCGAGCGCACCGCCTCCATCGGCCCGGGATCGATCTCCTCGACCGCGTCGGCGACGAGTTTGGCCAGGAAGCCGACCGACCCGATGGCCAGCGCGCAGGTTCCCGCGATCGGGCCCAGGCCCAGCGCGGCGACGAACACCACGGCCAGGATGAGTTCGGGTACCGCGCGGACCGCCAGGATCCAGCCGCGCGCCAGCCAGTACACCGTCGGTCCCGGGGTGACGTTGCGGGCGGCCAGGATTCCCACCGGGATGGACAACACCACGCCGATCGCGGTGGACACCACGCCGATCGCCACGGTCTGCGCGGCGGCGTCGAACAGGTCCCAGCCCAGCGCGCCGAAGTTGGGCGGCACCATCCGGGTGAACACCTCGGCCGACGGGACGACCCAGGTGAACAAAGACAGTGGATTGATCCGCAGCACCGCGAAGGCCGCGACGATGGTGCCGAGCAGCAGACCGGAGAACGCGAAGCGCATCGCCCGGTCACGGCGAGGATCGGACTGCCCCGGCGCCAACAACATTCGTCGGATCACGATGGACAGCAGTTCCATCGCGACGATGATCACCAGGATGACGCAGACGATGCCGAGGGCGCGGGGATAGATCAGCCCGCGCAGGGCGTCCTGCAGGGCGAAACCGATACCGCCGGCGCCGACGAAGCCGAGCACCACCGACATCCGCAGATTGATGTCGATGCGGTAGACGAAGGTGCCGATCCAGGACGGGATGACCTGGGGGATGACGGCGTTCAGCATCTCGCGGAAGTAACCGACGCCGGTGCTGCGGACCGCTTCGCGCGGGCCCGGATCGGTCTGCTCGATGGCGTCGGCGAACAGCTTGGCCAGCATGCCGATGGAGTGCAGCGCCAGCGCGAGGATGCCGGGGAGCACGCCGATGCCGAGCGCGCGCACGAACAGCACCGCGAACAGCAGATCGGGCATGGCCCGGCAGAACGTGATGATCGCCCTGGCCGCGGCGTAGACGGCCGGATGCGGGGTGGTGTTGCGGGCCGCCATGAACGCCAACGGAATCGAGACGATTGCTGCGAGGACGGTGCCCAGCACCGCCATCAGAAGGGTCTCGACGGCCAGGACGCCGATGCGGCCCGGGTCGTCGAGGCGCGGTGGCAGCATGCGTTCCAGCAGGCGCAGGACCTCGTCGAATCCGTCGATGAGCTCGGACGGGAAGAAGTCGATGGACCAGGCCGACACCATGGTGGCGACCAGCGCCGCCACGGTCACGAGGTGCAGGAGGCCTGGCAGCGCGCGCTTCTCGCGTGGCGGCGCGGAGGGGCGTTCCGCGACGGGTGCGCTCATGAGCGTTGCTTCGCGGCGGTCTCGCTGGTCGGGTCGACGCGTTGGTAGATCGCCATGACCTCGTCGCGGGTCATGCCGACCGCCGGCCGGTCGAGGACCTTCTCGCCGTTGCGCAGACCCACCAGCCGGTGCGCCCAGCCCAGCGCGAGATCGACCTGATGCAAGGTGCAGACCACGGTGAGCTTTTCCTCGACGCAGATCTGGAACAGCAGATCCATGACGACACCGGCATTTTCGGGGTCGAGTGAGGCAACCGGCTCGTCGGCCAGCAGCAGCGCCGGGCGCTGCATGAGCGTGCGTGCGATGGCGATGCGCTGCTGCTGCCCGCCGGACAGGGTGTCGGCGCGGCGTTCGGCGAAGTCCGCGAGGCCGACCCGGTCGAGGTGCGACATGGCGGCCGCCCGCATGTGCTTCGGGTAGGTCAGGGCACCGTAGCGGGGGAACGTGAGTTGCCCGAGACCACCGATCAGGACGTTCTCCAGGCAGCTGAGCCGGCCGACCAGGTTGAAATGCTGGAACACGAAGCCGACCCGGGTGCGCAGCGCGCGCAGGTGGGCCGCCGAGGCCTGGTCGACACGGGTACCGCCGACGTCGATCCGGCCGGAGTCGACCGGGTGCAGCCCGTTGAAGCAGCGCAACAGCGTCGATTTACCGGAGCCGGAAAGCCCGAGCAGTACCAGCAATTCACTGCGCCGAACATCCAGTGAGACATTGTTCAGCGCCAGGGTGTCACCGAACTTCTTGGTGACGTCGCGGGCGACGACGACCAGGTCGTCGCCCGCGACGGGATGGCCGGGGCCGGCCGGGAGCGTCATGATCAGCCCTTGCACTTCTCGGAGCCGGTGACGTCACAGACGTGGCGCACACCGTCGTAGTCGGCGTCAGACGCCGGGACGACACCCCAGGCGCGTTCGTCGGTGATGCGGCATTCGTCGCCCTTGCAGAAGCCCTCGGCCTCAAAGCTTTCCACATTCACCTTCTCGGCGAAGAGGGTCTTGAGCTTGTCGATCGCCTCCGTGCCCAGCGAGTCGTTGGCCGCGAACACCGAGCCCGCGATCATCTCCGACTTCCACACCGTCTTGAGCTGACCGGGCTGCAGATCGCCCTTCTCGATCATGGTCTGGTCGACCATGGTGTCGAATGCGAAACCGGCGTCGCAGTCACCGTTGGCGATGGACAGCGCCGAGGCGTCATGCCCGCCGGCGAAGACCGGTGACATGGCGGCCGAGATATCGGCTTCCGACCCGGACTTGATGACGCCTTCCTCGATGAGGCCCGCCGTCGGGTACAGGAAACCGGAGGTGGAACCGGGGTCCACGAAGCAGACCTTCTTGCCGGCAAAGTCTTTGAGGCCGTTGATATCCGCGACATCGGAGCGGGTCAGGCCGTAGGACTGGTAGCCGGGCTGCTCGCCCTCCTCGCCGATCACCGCGCCGAGCGGGGTGATCTTGGCGCCGTTGACCTTCGCCACCACATAGGCGAAGGGGCCGAAGAAGGCGAGATCGACATTCTCGGCGATCATGCCCTCGACGACACCGGCGTAGTCGGAGGCCTGCACGAACTCGACCTTGGAGCCGGTTTCCTTCTCCAGCAGGTTGATCAGGGGTGCGTAGCTGGCCTTGAGGTCCGAGGAGTTCTCGGCCGGGATGGCGGCCAAGGTGATGGTCTCCGGGAAGCCCTGGGCATTGGCGGCCTCAGAGCCGAAATCGCTGCTCGAACAACCGGACAGGGCGAGGGCGGCGGCAGCTGCTGCCACTACGGCGATACGGATCTTCATGTCTGAGAGGTCCTTTCAGGACAGGGGAAGGAAGAGGGCGGGGAAATCTGCGACCGAGGCCACGACGTGGGTGGCTCCGGCGGCGGTCAGGGTGTCGGCGTCGTGGGCGCCGGTCAGGGTGCCTGCGACGATCGAGGCGCCGGCGCGCAGGCCGGACAGGATGTCGCTGGTCGTGTCGCCCAGCACGGCGACCTTGGCGACATCGTCGATGCCGGTGCGCAGCAACGCGTTCAGGATCAGGTCGGGATAGGGGCGCCCGCGCCCGCCGTCGCCGGGGGCGAGCACCAGGTCGGCGATGTCGGCCCAGTCGAGCGCGTCGATGATGCGCTGCTGGGTGGCTGGGCTGAAGCCGGTGCTGAGTGCGACCTTCACGCCGGCCTCGCGCAATCGGGTGATCGCCTCGGTGGCGCCGGGCACCGGGGCGATGCCGCCGTCGATGCTGTCGGTGTAGGCCTGCTCGAAGGTCGCGTTGGCCTGCTGGGCGCGGTCCTCGGCGCCGAAGAGGTGGCGGAACACCTCGATCTTGGACTGGCCCATGGTGTCGCGTACGTAGGTGCGGGCCGATTCGCGTTCCTCGCCGGACCCGGGCACCCCGACGGCGGTGGCGGCCTCGTCGAAGGCGCGCAGCACCAGTCCGTCGTCGGTCACGGTGGTGCCCGCCATGTCGAGCACGGCCAGTTCGATCGGTTGCATGGTGCCACCCTGACAGTTGGTCTATACCAAGGCGTGTATCGATGGCGAACGGTCGGTGAACAACACTCGACAGCTTGGTCTAGACCATGGTCTATGCCAGCGTTTGCTATGGTCAGAAGGGTGATGAGCAGCGCGCAGCCCCGGGTGCTGAAGCATCAGGTCGTGCGCGCGCAGCTCGATGGGATGCTGGACGGGCTGCAGGTGGGCGACCCGTTCCCGGCCGAACGCGAGATCGCCGAAATGTTCGACGTGGCCCGCGAGACGGTCCGTCAGGCCGTCCGGGAGCTGCTGCTGGCGGGCCGGGTCGAACGGCGCGGGCGCACCACCGTGGTCGCCGCCCCCAAGCTGTTGCAGCCGCTGGGCATGGGGTCCTACACCGAGGCCGCCCGCGATGAGGGGCACAGCGTGGACCGGTTCCTGGTCGGCTGGACGCACCTGGAAGCCGACGAGGTGCTTGCCGGGGTGTTGCGGGTGGAGGTGGGTGCACCGGTGATCCAGCTCGAGCGCGTCTTCACCACCGACGGGGTGCGGGTCGGGCTGGAAACCTCGAAGCTGCCGGCCCAGCGCTATCCCGGCCTGCGCGAAACATTCGACTACCGGACCTCGCTGTACGCCGAAATCCGCAGCAGGGGAGTGACATTCGGGCGCACGGTCGACACCATCGACACCGCGTTGCCGGACGCGCGGGAGTCAGCGCTGCTCACTGTCGACGCGCGCACCCCGATGTTCCTGCTGAACCGGGTGTCCTACGACCAGCACGGTGTCCCGATCGAGCAGCGGCGCTCGCTGTACCGCGGGGACCGGATGACCTTCACCATCACCATGGAGGACCGCTAGTAGGACTTGCCGTCGGCATAGCGCTGCCTGCGGAAGGCCCGTCCGCTGCCGCGGTTGCGGCTCTTGTAGGTCGGCAGTTGCGAGTCGCAGTTCGGGCAGACCAGCCGCAGGTTGTCGCGCCAGTTATTGGTGGGATTGCCATCGATATGGTCTACGACCAAAGTGAGCGGCAGTCCCTGCCAGGTGCTCGATGCGCCGCATATGGCACAACAGCCTGATTGGGCCTCGGCGAGGTAGGTACGCACGTAGTGGCCTCGACTGCTGCCAACCCATGCTGCGCCGGTCTCGAGCCAGAGCTTGACACTGGCATTGCGCCGGGCAACCGCCTGGCACGCGTTATTGCAATAGATTTTCTGGCTGCGCCTGGAAAGCGTTGCGCCGCAGCCGAGGCAGATTCTCATGATCAGAAATTACGGACAACCACCGACAAGTACCGTGTGGAGCCCCCGGTCGGGATTGAACCGACGGCCGTCCGCTTACAAGGCGGAAGCTCTACCACTGAGCTACGGAGGCGGGTGGAACGCGCTACAGCTTAGCGTTCCTCGTCGATGATCCGTTCGGAGACCACGGCGCGCGGTCCGCTGTTGCTGCGCCGGCTGCGCTGACGCGGCAGCGGGATGCGCCCGGCGATATTGCTCAGCGGGTTGACCACCTGGCTGAGCGTGATGACGGCCTCGTGCAGCGCGTCGATGGTCGGCGCCAGCGCCTCCAGGCCGGGTGCCAACCGGTTCAGGGTGTCGGCCACGTCGGCCAGCTTGAGCAGCGGGCCGTCCGGATCGGTCAGGGTGTCCAGCAGGCCGCCCTCGGACAGGAGGGTGTCGGCGACGCCGTTCTCGCGCAGGATCCGCTCGATCAGGCCGTCGTCGGCGAGCAGTTGGTCGGCCAGTCCGCCGGGCGCGATCACCCGGGAGAGCGCGCCGCTGTCGGTGGTGAGGCGATCGATCAGGCCGCCCTCGGCGGTGATCTGGTCGACGAGTCCCCCCTTGGCCAGGGCGCGACCCACCGGCCCGTTTTCGGAGAGCAGCTGTTCGGCGACACCGTCCTCGCGCAGCGCCCGCTCCACCAGGCCCTCGTCGGACAGCAGCCGGTCGGCCAGCCCGCCCGGCGCGATCACCCGCGAGACGACGCCGCCTTCGACGGTCAGCCGGTCCACCAGCCCGCCCTCGGCGGTCACCTGATCGATCAGGCCGTCCGGGGCCAGTGCCCGCGCGACCGGTCCACTCTGGGCATTGAGCCGGTCCAGCAGTCCGCCGGGAGCGGTGAGCTGATCGACGAGGCCGCCCGGGCGGAGCAGCTGGTTGAGTGGGCCTTCCGGGGCCAGTGCGCGGCCCAGCGGGGCATCGTCGTCCATCAGCCGGGCCAGCCGGTTCGCCCGGTCGACGGCGTCGTCGATGCCCAGCATTGCGGCAAAGGAGGAGGTGCCGCCGGACGGGTTGGTCTCCGAAAGCGACCGCTGGACCACCTTGAGGGTGCCACCTGCGATGTTGAGACCCAGATCGGCGACGGCGAGCCCGACCCGCACCGGGGCCGTAGCAACCTGCACGATCGAATTGGCCAGGTTCATGCCGTCAGTCTAGGGCGACGCGGAACCGCATTCTCAGCAAGTTCACAACTACTACGCAGCTTCGCTTCATGCAAAGGGAGGACTGTATAGGGATGGCAATGGCGGCGATTTCGGAATCAGCGGACAGCATCCCCGAGGCGCGGGTGCTCGTCGTCGACGACGAGACCAATATCGTCGAGCTGCTCTCGGTGAGCCTGAAATTCCAGGGTTTCGAGGTGCACACCGCCTCCAGCGGCACCGATGCGCTGGACAAGGCCCGTGAAGTCCGCCCTGACGCGGTGATCCTGGACGTGATGATGCCCGGCATGGACGGCTTCGGCGTGCTGCGCCGGATGCGCGCCGACGGTATCGACGCCCCCGCGTTGTTCCTCACCGCCCGCGACAACCTGCAGGACAAGATCACCGGCCTGACCCTCGGCGGCGACGACTACGTCACCAAGCCGTTCAGCCTGGAAGAGGTGGTGGCGCGGTTGCGCGTCATCCTGCGGCGCGTCGGCCGCGGCGTCGAGGAGCCCCGCAACGCCCGGCTGTCCTTCGCCGACATCGAACTCGACGAGGAGACCCACGAGGTGTGGAAGGCCGGCGAGCCGGTGTCGCTGTCGCCCACCGAGTTCACCCTGTTGCGCTATTTCGTCATCAACGCGGGCACCGTGCTCAGCAAACCGAAGATCCTCGACCACGTGTGGCGCTACGACTTCGGCGGTGACGTCAACGTCGTGGAGTCCTACGTCTCCTATCTGCGCCGCAAGATCGACACCGGCGACAAACGATTGCTGCACACGCTGCGAGGCGTGGGCTACGTCCTGCGCGAACCGCGCTAGTCGCGGGGGATGACCAAGGGGCACGCGCACGAGCGGAGCGACGAGGAAACGCGTCCGAGCGAGCGAAGCGACGAGGGAAAACTCGCAGGCGGAGTTCCGCTGCGGGTCGGTCTGGTCGCGGTCACTCTGGTCCTGGTCGGCCTGGGCCTGCTCGCGTCGGGGGTGGCGGTCACCTCTTTGATGCGGCACACCGAGATCCAGCGGATCGACCAGACCCTGCTGGAGGCATCCGGCGGCTGGGCGCGGGCGCCGATGAACGCGCTCACCATCGCCCCCGACCCCAGCCCGGCCTATCCGCCGTCGACCTTCTACGTGCGCGGCACCGACGCCGACGGCAGCGTGCGGCTGGCCGTCAAGAGTGGCGCCACCGATCCGGCACTGCCGGCGAACAACGATGTCGGCCCGAATCCGGTGACCGTCGGCTCCGATGACGCCTCCGGGATCGAGTGGCGGGCCGTCACGGTCGGTGGATCGAACGGGACACTGACCACCGTCGCGATCGACCTCACCGAGGTCGAATCCACCATGCGCGCCCTGATCTGGTCGCAGTTCGCCATCGGAGCCGCCGTGCTGTTGGTGCTCGGGGTGGTCGGTTACGCGGTGGTGCGCCGCAGCCTGCGCCCGCTGGCGGAGGTGGAGCAGACCGCCGCCGCGATCGCCGCCGGCGAGTTGGATCGTCGTGTGCCGCAACGTGATCCGCGTACCGAGGTGGGCCGGCTGTCCCTGGCGTTGAACGGCATGCTGGCGCAGATCCAGCGCGCGATGGCGTCCTCGGCGCAGTCCGCGGAGATGGCGCGCCAATCTGAGGAGCGGATGCGGCGGTTCGTCGGTGACGCCAGCCACGATCTGCGGACCCCGCTGACCACCATCCGCGGCTACGCCGAGCTGTACCGCCAGGGTGCGGCCCGCGATACCGAGATGCTGATGGGCCGCATCGAGAGCGAGGCCGGCCGGATGGGCCTGCTCGTGGAGGACCTGCTGCTGCTGGCCCGCCTCGACGAGCAGCGCCCGCTGGATCAGCGCCGGGTCGATCTGCTGGCGCTGGCCAGCGATGCGGTGCACGACGCGCAGACGGTCGCGCCGGAGCGCAAGATCCGGATGGAGGTGTTCGACGGCCCGGGCACCCCCGAGGTGCTCGGCGACGAGGCGCGTCTGCGGCAGGTGTTCAGCAATCTGATGTCCAATGCCGTGCAGCACACTCCGCCGTCGGCGGGGATCACGGTCCGGGTGGGTACCGACGAGGACGACGCGGTGCTGGAAGTCTGCGATGAGGGTCCCGGTATGAATGCCGAAGATGCTCAACGGGTTTTCGAGCGCTTCTACCGCGCGGACTCGTCACGGACCCGTTCCAGTGGAGGATTCGGGCTGGGCCTGTCGATCGTCGACTCGCTGGTCGAGGCGCACGGCGGTGCGGTATCGGTGGACACCGCACCCGGGCACGGCTGCCGGTTCCGGGTCAGCTTGCCCAGGATCGTCGACGTCGCGGCTCAGCCCAGCTGAGCCAGCGCGGCCTTGATCTTGGCCTGCGCCTCGTCCAGGGACTCCGGTGACGGATTGCGATCGACGGAAGCAAAACCGAAATCGCTGAGGTTGCGCGCCGGGAACACGTGCACGTGCAGGTGCGGGACCTCCAGGCCGGCGATGATCACACCGGACCGTTCGGTGTCGAACGCCTTGCACACCGCCTTGCCGATGCGCTGCGATACGGCCATCACCCGGCCGAACAGGGCGGGGTCGAGGTCCTGCCAGTTGTCCACCTCTTCGCGCGGTACCACCAGCGTGTGGCCCTGCGTCATCGGTTCGATGGTCAGGAACGCGACGATTTCGTCGTCCTCGTAGACGAATCGCCCCGGGATATCGCCGTTGATGATCATGGTGAATACGGTCGCCATGTGGTCGAGCATAGGCGGGTCGCTCAGCCAATTCACGGCCGCGCCATTTATGCTGATCTTGACCGCCACCTAGGCGCACTCCGCAGAAACCGACGTGCCGGAGCCACAACTCGGGAATCCGTAGCCCTCACGGGCGACCTGGACGATACCGACGGGATGTTCTGGCTCATGCAGAAGCCGATGACAGATGCCGTGCTGTTGCACGAGCTCGAGCCGATTGCCGCGGACAACCTGAACCGGCATCTGGACACCACCAAGGACTGGTATCCGCACGACTATGTGCCGTGGCAGGAGGGCCGCAATTTCGCGGCCACCGGCGGCGCGGACTGGCATCCCGAGCAGTCGTCGCTGGGCGAGGTGGCGCGCGCGGCGATGATCACCAACCTGCTCACCGAGGACAACCTGCCGTCCTACCACCGCCAGGCATCGGGCAGCTTCTCCCAGGATGGTCCCTGGGGCGCCTGGGTGAATCGCTGGACCGCCGAAGAGAACCGGCACGGTATCGCCCTGCGTGATTATCTCGTCGTCACCCGCGCCGTCGACCTGGGTGCGCTGGAGCGGGCCCGGATGGAGCATGTGACCAACGGGTTCGCGGCCACCAAAGAGGAACTGGCCAAGCACGATTCGGATTTCCTGATGTCGGTCTCCTATGTGACGTTCCAGGAGCTGGCCACCCGGGTGAGCCACCGCAACACCGGAAAGGTCTGCGACGACCCCATCGCCGACCGGCTACTGGGCCGGATCGCCGCCGACGAGAACCTGCACATGGTCTTCTACCGCAATATCTGTGATGCGGCCCTTGATCTTTCGCCGGATCAGGCGCTGGAGGCGATCGCCTCGGTGGTGGAGAACTTCCGGATGCCCGGGCAGGGCATGCCCGACTTCCGGCGCAACGGGGTGATGATGGCCAAGCACGGTATCTATGACCTGCGCCAGCACATGGACGAAGTGGTGATGCCGGTGCTGCGCAAGTGGCGGATCTTCGATCGGACGGACTTGAGCGCCACGGGCGAGGCCCGCCGCGAGCAGCTGGCGACGTTCCTGGAGGGCCTGGCCGTCAATGTCGTGCGGTTCGAGGAGCAGCGCGATCGGCTGCTCGCCCGTGAAGCGGCCAGGCGCGAGCTGCGGGCCAGCTGAGCTGGTCTACCGCTTGCCGATCAGGCCGTGCACCTCTTCGACGGTGTACGGCGCGGTGTCGTGGTGGTCCCGGTAGCCGATGAAACCCGGTGCGGGGCGGGTGAACTCACCGACGAAACCGCCCGCGGCGATGAAGATCCGACCGGTGACGTCCATGGCCAGATCGCTGGCCAGATAGGCGTAGGTGGGGGCGACGTACTCGGGCGGGCCGGCGTCCAGGGCGCCCTGCAGGCTCACGTCGTCGAGCAGCCCGCGGCGGTTGAGCTCAGTGACGTGCTGTTCGTAGTCGGCACCGGTCGACAGCCGGGTCTTCGCGCCGGGGCAGACCACATTGGCTCGCACATTGTGGGCCTTGAGTTCGGCCGCGATGGCCAGGGTGAGGCCGTTTACGCCGCCCTTGCCCGCCGGGTAACCGGTGCCGCCGTAATCGCCGAGGAACGCGAACGAGCTGGTGTTGACGATCGTCCCGGACCGCTGCGCCACCATGTGCGGGGCGGCCGCCCTGGCGACCTCGAACGCGGTGACCAGATGGGCGTCGAGCAGTTCGCGGAAATCGGCACTGCTCACCGTCAGGATCGAGGAGCCGGACGGTTCTGCGGTGCCCGCACAGTTGATCAGGATGTCGATGCTGCCGAACTCGGTGACACAGGCATCCACCAGTGCGTCGGCGACCTGTGGATCGGCCGGGGAGCCGGCGTGACCGATACCCGAAACACGCTGGGCGGCTTCGTGCACCGCGTCCGGGTCGCGACCGTTGACAACCACCCGCGCGCCCTGGGCGGCGAGCAGTTCGGCGACCGCGAGTCCGATACCGCGGGTGCCGCCGACCACGACCGCGGCGCGGCCGGCGAGCAATCCACTAATCGGCTTTCTCTCCCTCGGCGAACGTCATGGCATCCATGTTCCAGTACCCGCGCAGGTTCGTGATCAGACCGGCGTCATCGACCCGATAGGTGAACACGCCGCGCACGGTGGCGGTGAAGCCGTTCGGAAACTCGGTGCGCAACACCAGGATGTAGGCGATCTCGGTCGGCGAGCTCGACGGGAACGTCTCCTCGCAGGTGATCGTCAGGGTGTTGGGACCGATGTTCGCGTCGTAGAACGCGGCCAGCGCTTCCTTACCCCGCACCCCGGTGCCGTCCGGGTTGGTGACGGCCTCACCGATCGGGTCCTCGACGACGATGTCCTCCGACATCAGCGCCAGCCATCCCTCCCGGTCACCGGACTGCACGCAGCGCCACGAGTTTTGTGACGCTGCGACAACGGGAGACATTTCCATCGTCTCGGTCACCGCGTTCTACCGATCCGCGTCGGTGTAGCGGATCACGCCGCGGATGTTGCGACCCTCCAGCATGTCCTTGTAGCCGTCATTGATCTGTTCGAGCTTGTACTGGCGGGTGACCATGTCGTCGAGGTTGAGGCGGCCGGCCTTGTACATCGACAGCAGCAGCGGGATGTCGTGATGCGGATTACCGCCGCCGAAGATGGTGCCCTGCAGGTTCTTCTGCAGCAGGGTCAGCATGGCCAGGTTCAGCGTCACCTGGTTGTCCATCAGCCCGCCCATGGCGGTCAGCACGCAGGTGCCGCCCTTGGAGGTGATGGCCAGGTAGTTGTCGATATCTTCGCCGTGCAGCTCGCCGACGGTGACGACGACCTTCTTGGCCATCCCGCCGTGGGTGGTCTCGGCGATCCCGCCCATTGCGGCAAAGATGTCCGGGTAGACGTGGGTAGCACCGAATTTCAGCGCCTGATCGCGCTTCCACTCCACCGGGTCGATCGCGAAGACGTGCCGTGCACCGGCGATGACCGCGCCCTGCAGCGCGGACATGCCCACACCGCCGACGCCGACGATGGCGACATCCTCACCGGGGCGGATGTCGGCATTGCGGACCGCCGAGCCGTAGCCGGTCGTGACACCGCAACCCACCAGGCAGGCGACCTCGAACGGGATGGACGGATCGATCTTCACGACCGAGCTCTTGTGCACCACCATGTACGGGCTGAAGGTGCCCAGCAGGGTCATCGGGTAGACATCCGCGCCGTCGGCGACGGTCTGCACCCGGAAGGAACCGTCGGAGACCGACGCGCCACCGAGGAGTCCGGCACCGAGATCGCACAGGTTGCGCATGCCGGCCTGACACGACGGACATTCACCACAGGACGGGATGAACGACAGCACCACGTGATCGCCCGGGGCGATGTGCTCGACGCCGGGGCCGACCTCGGTGACGACGCCCGCGCCCTCGTGACCGCCGAGCACCGGGAAGCCGGCCATCGGGATGCCACCGGTCACCAGGTGGTGATCCGAGTGGCACATGCCCGAGGCTTCCATCTGGATCTTGACCTCGTCCTTGCGGGGGTCACCGATCTCGATCTCCTCGATCGCCCAGGGCTGGTTGAACTCCCTGATGAGAGCGCCTTTGGTCTTCATCCGCATGTGCCTTCCACTAGAGCTTCGATGCCCCCAGACTAGAGCCATTAGTTACGTGCGTCACAGCCACCCCCAATCAACTGCTTGGCCGGGTTTTCACCAGATCGGGACGGGCGCCTGACCCAGCGGGTAGTAGCCGGGCAGCTTCTCGCCGGCCAGCGAACGTTCGATGCGCTTCTGCATGGTGGGGGTGAGGTCACCGGATTCGATGAGCTTCAGGAATGCCTTCTGGACGTGCCCGAAGTCGAAGAAATCGCGCTGCCATTCGATGAGCAGCTCGTCGTTCAGCCGGAACCAGCTGCCGCCGATGCCGTAGATCTCGTCACGGGTGCCGTCGGTCTTGTTGGCGATCTGCTTCCAGAATCCGACGATCTCGTTCTGCTTCTCGTCGATGAGCGTCTTCTGGTACTCGTAGACCCAGTTCTCCAGGCCTTCCATCTCCAGGCCCAGTGCGACGTCGCGGATCTCGTCGCGGTTGACGCACATGACGTCCTCTTTGGGGCCGATGTTCCAGCCGTAGGTGGCGTCCTCGGTGTAGAACTCCGCCATCGGCTTCCAGTCGCCGGCTGCTTCGGCGTCCTGGTTGGCCTTGAGCCAGCGCTGGACCCAGTCTTCGAGTTGTTCGCGTGACGCCATTGTCATTCTCTCCTAGTCTTTTTCAATCAGGGTCAGGGCTCGGGTGGGACACATGTCGACAGCCAGCTCCACGGCATCGCGGAGCTCGTCAGGGGGTTCGGGGTCGAGGATCTCGACGACACCGCGTTTGGGCACCTTGAACACGTCTGGTGCCTCCAGCTCGCACATGGCGTGGCCCTGACACAGGTCCTCGTCGAGTTCTATCCGGTAGCAGCCCATCTCAGGCCTTGACGCGCTTGCGGTAGCGCACCTTGGCCGGCTGCGCCAACTGCACCACCATCTTCGAGTGGTCGTTCTGGTAGCTCTCCGGCGGCTGCGACAGCTCGAACTCATACTCGCGCAGCAGCACCGAGAAGATCGCCTTGATCTGCATCTGCGCGAACGCGGCGCCCACGCAGCGGTGCTTACCCGCGCCGAACGGGATCCAGGTCCACCGGTTGATCAGATCTTCCTGGCGCGGCTTCTCATACCGGCTCGGGTCGAAGGCATCCGGATCCGGGAAGTCCTCGGGGATCCGGTTGGAAATCGCCGGGGAGGCGGCCACCATCTGGCCCTTGCGGATCGGATGGCCGGCCACTTCGAATTCGTCCTGGGCGACCCGCATCAGGATGATCAGCGGCGGATGCAGGCGCAGGGTCTCCTTGAGTGCGTTGTCGATCTTGGGGATCTGGCGCAGCGCATGGAAACTCACCTCCTGGCCGTCGGCGTAGAGCTCGTCGAGTTCGGTCTGGACCTGCGCGTAGAAGTCGGGGTGGCGCAGCAGTTCGATCAGCGTCCACGACGAGGTGCCCGAACTGGTGTGGTGGCCGGCGAACATCAGCGAGATGAACATGCCGGTGACCTCGTTGGCGGTGAAGCGCGGATTGCCCTCTTCGTCCTTGATGGAGACCAGCACGTCGAGCAGGTCGCGATCGCTCTTGTCCGTGGGCGGGTTGGCGATCCGCCCGTTCATGATCTCCTGCACCAGCGCAACCAGTTTGACCCGCGACTCGTCGCGAATGCGGAAGCTCTCGATGTCCAGGTACGGGTCGACGTAGCAGAGCGGGTCGGTCCCACGCTCCAGCTGGTGGTAGTACTGGGCGAAGCGACTGTCGAGCTGCTCGCGGAACTTCAGTCCGATGAGGCAGGCGGTCGAGGTGTAGATCGTCAGTTCCGAGAAGAAGTCCAGCAGCTCGATCTCGCCTTCGTCGCCCCAGTCGGCGATGATCTTCTTGACCTCGTTCTCGATGGTCGCGGCGTGGCCCTTCATCTGCTCGCCGCGCAGCGCGGTGTTGTGCAGCATCTCGGCCCGGCGTTCGGGATCGGCGTCGAACACGACACCCTCGCCGAAGATCGGGGTCATGAAGGGGTAGGCCTCGGCCTGGTTGAGTTCACTGTCATTGGAGCGGAAGAAGAACTCGTTGGCCTCGGCGCCGGACAGCAGCACCACCTGCTTGTCGGCCAGCTGGAACCAGCCGGCGTCCCCGCATTCGTTGCGGATGCGCCACATCAGTCCGATGGGGTCGGTGCGGAACTCTTCCAGGTGGCCGTGCTCCTCGGCCTCGCCACCCGAAACGCGTTCCACCTCTCTGAGGTCGCTCATGTCGCAGGCATCCCTTCTTCGCCGAGGGCGAGCTTCTGGCGGTCGGTGACGTCGGCCAGCGGAGCCTCGGGCTGGAGCTCCATGTTCGCGATGAAGCCGCCGCGGGGCGTCTCGGCGACGAACGCGATGGCACGAGCGAGGTCGTCCGCGCGCAGGAAGTAGTCGTGGCGCGCCTGGCCCCACTTGGCCCAGTCCTCGAGCGCGGGGCCGATCAGCTCGGCGGGCAGGCTCCAGCCCATGGAGGTCTTGGTGGGGCCGGGATGCACGATCGACGCGCGCACGCCGGTGCCTTCCAGTTCCATCTGATAGTTGTTGACCATCGCGACCAGGGCGGCCTTGGCCGCACCGTAGGCGCCCATGTGTGGCCGCTGGCGCAGCGAGACATCGGATCCCACGAAGATCAGGTCACCGCGGCGGCGCTCGATCATCCCGGGCAACACCGCGGAGGCCACCCGGTTGGCGCCGACCAGATGGATCTGGATCTGTGAATCGAACTGCTCGGTGCTGATCGAGTCCAGCTTGCCGAAGTAGGTGTCGCCGGCGCCGGCCACCAGGACCTCGATATCGCCGAGTTCGGAGGTGGTCTGCTCGACGGCGGCCTTCACCGAATCCGGATCGGTGACATCGAGGTGCACGGCGATCGCTTCGCCGCCGTCGGCGCGGATCTGGCCGACGATCTCATCGAGCTTCTCCACCCGGCGGGCACCGAGCGCCACCGGGAAACCGTTGCGGGCGAGCCTGATCGCGGTCGCCTCGCCGATACCGGAGGAGGCGCCGGCGACCAGGGCGGGACGACGGTCGGGTAGGGGTTCAAAACGAGGCATGCAGCGGGCCTTTCAGCGGAGCTGGACGGTGATCGGGAGATGGGCGAATCCGCGGACGCTGCTGGAGTGGACGCGGACGGCGTTGGCCTCATCGACCTCATATCCGCGGATTCGCTTGAACAACTCGGTCAGTGCGACCCGGGCCTCCATGCGCGCGAGATGCGCACCGAGGCAGAAGTGGGCGCCACTGCCGAAACTCACCAGCTTCGGACCGATTTCGCGGTCGATGCGGTATTCGTCGGGGTTCTCGAAGACGCGCTCGTCGCGGTTCGCCGAGCCGATCAGCAGGACCAGAACATCGTCTTTGGGGACCACGGTGTCATAGAAGGTGAGGTCTTCGACGACCGCGCGGGCCAGGATCTGGCTGGAGGCGTCATAGCGCAGCGTCTCTTCGACCCACGGGGTGACCAGGTCGTGGTTGTCGAACACCGGGGCCAGCTGGTCGGGATTCTTGTAGCCCCAGAAGGCGGCATTGGCAAGGAGTTTGGTGGTGGTCTCATTGCCCGCGACCACCATCAGGAACAGGAACGCCATGATCTCGTCGTCGGTGAGCTTGTCCCCGTCGATCTCGGCTTCCACCAGTGCCGAGGTCAGATCGTCGGAGACGTTCTTGCGGCGCTGCTTGACCATATCGGCGTAGTAGACCAGCAGTTCACCGGAGGCCTCGATGGCCGAGGTGGGCACATCGGCGACGCCGTCCTCGCGGTGCATCACGCCGTCGGCCAGCGCCCGGATCCGGACCCGGTCCTCGTCGGGCACCCCCATCAGTTCGGAGATGACATCCATCGGGAGCTTGCCCGCGAACTCGTCGACGTAATCGAAGGAGGGGCTCTGCAGTGCCGCATCCAGGTGCTGGTGCGCGATCTCGGTGACCCGGCCTTCGAGCTCGCGGATGCGCCGCGGGGTGAAGCCCTTGGAGACCAGCGTGCGCAGCCGCAGATGGCCGGGATCGTCGAGGGCCAGGAACGACATCACCCGGTGGGCCTCGTCATTGCGGGAGATCGGATCAAGCGCCACGCCATGCTTGTTGGACAAGGTGACGCTGTTCCGGAAGCCGGCCACCACGTCCTTGTGCCGCGACAGCGCCCAGAAGTTGCGCTGCTCGTTGTGATAGAGCGGGGCCTCGTCGCGCAGTCGCTTGTAGTACGGGTACGGGTCTTCGTGGAAGTCGTAATCGTAGGGATCGAGTATCGGTGGGGCTGTTTCGAGGCTCAACGGTTCTCTCCGAGCATGAGGCTGACCGAATACGTGAGCCGGTCGGCTATCTGGTGGTAGGTGAACGCGCCGCTACCGGCGTTGACAAGCGCTCCGAAAAACGTCATCTCCAGGGCTGAGACGATGCGCGGATCGGCATCGGGGCCGACCGCCGAACGGATGCGCTTGTGGATCTCGGCGCCGATACGGTCACGGACGGTGCGCACGGCGGGGTCGCTGCCTCCGCCCAGCAGGGCGGTGGTGCAAGCGGCGGCGACCTCGGGTTCATCGGCGACGACCATGGTCAGGGCGCGTACCGCCTTGTCGACGCGCGTGGTCATCGAGTCGTTGACATCGGTGAAATAGGGCACCTGCTTGACCAGGTCGAGGTAGACCTCGGCGATCAGATGATTCTTGGACGAGAAGTACGTGTAGGCGGTGGCCGGCGCGACCTTGGCGCGGGCCGCGACGGCGCGGACCGTGAGATCGGCGTAGGACGATTCGCGCAGCATCTCGACGCCCGCCGCGAGCACCTTGCGGAAGGTTTCTTCCTGCCGCCGGTTGCGCGGCGTTTCCACTGGCTCGCCGTCTGTCTTGGCTGTGACGGCAACCACCGAATCGCTGGACACATGTCCAAGTTATCGGAAAGGGTCGCCGATGGGCAAGCGATCGCCCGAAATTCCCAGTACAGCAGCATCGATCCGGCAGCGGAGCGCGTGCGGGTGAGGGCCGGCCTTGCCACCGCCGCGCGGGTGAGGTTATGGTGCGGTGGATTGTTGTCGGACACTTGTCCAGAGAATATGGGTCACCAAAACCTAGGAGTGGGATGTCGATTCTGGCGGATCGCGAGAGCCGGTTGTTCATAGACGGCAAGCTCGTCGCCGGAAGCGGGGGGACCTTCGAGACGGTCAACCCCGCCACCGAAGAGGTCCTGGGTGTCGCGGCCAACGCCGACGAGGCAGACATGGGCGCGGCCATCGGCGCCGCCCGCTCCGCCTTCGACGAGACCGATTGGTCCACCAACACCGAACTGCGGGTGCGCTGCCTGCGCCAGCTTCGCGAAGCGCTGCAGGCGAACCTGGAGGATCTACGGGAGCTGACGATCAGCGAGGTGGGTGCTCCACGCATGCTGACCTCCGGTGCGCAGCTGGAGGGCCCGATCGACGATCTGGCGTTCTCCGCCGACACCGCCGAGAACTACCCATGGCGGTCGGATCTGGGATACGCGACACCGCAGGGTATTCCGACCAACCGCGTCGTCGCGCGGGAAGCCGTCGGCGTCGTCGGCGCCATCACCCCGTGGAACTTCCCGCACCAGATCAACCTGGCCAAGGTCGGCCCGGCGCTGGCCGCAGGCAACACGCTGATCCTCAAGCCCGCCCCGGACACCCCGTGGGTGGCCGCCGTACTCGGCGAGATCATCGCCGAGCACACCGATTTCCCCGCCGGCGTCATCAACATCGTCACCTCCGATGACCACGGCGTCGGTGCGCTGCTGTCCAAGGACCCCCGGGTGGACATGGTCTCGTTCACCGGATCGACCAACACCGGCCGGGCCGTGATGACCGACTCGGCGGTGACCATCAAGAAGGTCTTCCTGGAACTGGGCGGCAAGTCCGCCTTCATCGTGCTCGATGACGCCGACCTGGGCGGCGCCTGCGCCATGGCGGCCTTCACCGTCGCCATGCATGCTGGGCAGGGCTGCGCGATCACCACCCGCCTGGTCGTCCCGCGGGCCAAGTACGACGCGGCCGTCGAGGCCGCCGCGGCCACGCTCGGCGGAATCAAGCCGGGTGACCCCAACAGCAAGCGCACCGTGTGTGGCCCGGTGATCTCGGCGCGCCAGCGTGACCGTATCCAGGGCTATCTGGACTCCGCGATCGCCGAGGGCGGCCGCTTCGCCTGCGGCGGCGGGCGCCCGGCCGACCTGGACACCGGCTTCTTCATCGAACCGACCGTCATTGCCGGACTGGACAATTCGGCGAAGGTATCGCGCGAGGAGATCTTCGGCCCGGTGCTGACGGTGATCGCCCACGACGGCGACGACGACGCGGTACGCATCGCCAATGATTCCCCGTACGGACTGTCGGGCACGGTGTTCGGCGGCGACGACGAACGCGCCCAGGCGGTGGCGTCGCGGCTGCGGGTCGGCACCGTCAACGTCAACGGCGGCATCTGGTACTCGGCGGACGCGCCCTTCGGTGGCTACAAGCAATCCGGGGTCGGCCGCGAAATGGGTGTGGCCGGCTTCGAGGAATACCTGGAAACCAAACTCATCGCGACCATCGCGACCTAGACACATACACAGGCGGAGAGGACATCATGGCGCAGTACCCGGAATTCAAGGACAAGGTCGGCATCATCACCGGAGCCGGCGGCGGTATCGGTCAGGTCTACGCCGAGGCGCTGGCACGTGAGGGTGCGGCCGTCGTGGTGGCCGATATCAACCTCGAGGGCGCCCAGAAGGTCGCCGACGGTATCAAGGGCGAGGGTGGCAATGCGCTCGCCGTTCGGGTCGACGTATCCGACCCCGAATCGGCCAGGGAGATGGCGGCACAGACGCTTTCGGAGTTCGGTGGCATCGACTACCTGGTGAACAACGCGGCCATCTTCGGAGGTATGAAGCTGGACTTCCTGGTCACCGTCGATCCGGAGTACTACCGCAAGTTCATGAGCGTGAACCTCGACGGCGCACTGTGGTGCACGCGTGCGGTCTACAAGAAGATGGCCAAGCGCGGTGGTGGCGCGATCATCAACCAGTCCTCCACGGCGGCCTGGATGTACGCCAACTTCTACGGTCTGGCCAAGGTCGGCATCAACGGCCTGACTCAGCAGCTGTCCCGTGAGCTCGGCGGGCAGAACATCCGCATCAATGCCATCGCGCCGGGACCGATCGACACCGAGGCCAACCGCACCACCACACCGCAGGAAATGGTCGCCGACATCGTGAAGGGAATTCCGTTGTCCCGGATGGGCCAGCCGGAGGACCTGGTCGGTATGTGCCTGTTCCTGCTGTCGGACCAGGCGAAGTGGATCACCGGGCAGATCTACAACGTCGACGGCGGACAGATCATCCGGTCATGAGCGATGACGTGAAGCTCGGCTATATCGGTCTGGGCAACCAGGGTGCCCCGATGGCCAAGCGGCTGGCCGACTGGCCGGGCGGGCTGATCGTCTTCGACGTCCGCACCGAGGCGATGACGCCGCTGGTGGAACTGGGCGCCTCGCTGGCCGACAGTATCGCCGATGTCGCCAAGGCCGACGTCATCAGCGTGACCGTGCTCAACGACGCGCAGGTGCGCGATGTGGTGACCCAGCTCGGCGAACACGCCGCGGCGGGCACCGTCATCGCCATCCACTCCACCATCGAGCCGGGTACTGCGCCCGAGCTGGCCGAGCAGCTGCGGCCCAAGGGTATTCACATCGTCGACGCGCCGGTCAGCGGGGGAGCCGGTGCTGCCGACAAGGGTGAGCTGGCGGTCATGGTGGGCGCCGACGAAGAGGCCTACAACACGGTCAAGCCGGTGTTCAAGAAGTGGGCCTCACTGGTCGTGCGCGCGGGCGAGCCGGGCGCGGGCACCCGGATGAAGCTGGCCCGCAACATGCTCACGTTCATCGGTTTCGCCGCCGCGAACGAGGCACAGTTCCTGGCCCAGGCCGCCGGTATCGATCTGCAGAAGCTGGGCCGGGTGGTGCGGCACAGCGATGCGCAGAGCGGCGGGCCCGGCGCGATCATCCTGCGCGATGACATGTCCCCGCTGGCGCCCGATCATTGGTTGTTCGACATGTTCACCCATACCCGCGGTCTCGGCGAGAAGGACCTGGCGCTGGCGCTCGGCTTGGGTGAGGCTGTGGGAGTGGATCTTCCGTTGGCAGAGGTGGCCTTGCAGCGCCTGGCCGATGGTCTCGGAGTACCGCACACGAAGGAGTCGTGAGTATGACCGATCGTCGCAAGCAGGGCCTGCAGAAGATGAACGAGGTCTACGGCTGGGAGATGCCCGACATCCAGGGCGACCCGTACTTCGATCTGACCGTCGAGCATCTCTTCGGCACGATCTGGACCCGACCGGGACTGTCGATGCGGGACAAGCGTCTGCTGACGCTCGCCGCGGTGACCGCGGTGGGCAACTCGGATCTGGCCGAGATCCAGGTCAATGCCGCGCTGCACAACGGGGAGATCACCGCCGAGGAGCTCAAGGAGGTCTCGGTGTTCCTGACCCATTACCTGGGTTTCCCGCTGGGCTCCAAGCTGGACGGGGCGGTCAGCAAGGTGGTGCGCAACCGCAAGAAGGCCGCCGAGAAGGGCGGCGCTGAGGACAAGAAGAGCAACGTGAACGCCGCGGTGAAGATGCACTCCGGGAAGTCCCTCGATGATGAGTAGATATGCCTCGCTCACCCGTGACGAGCTGGCGACGTTGGTTCCCGAACTACTGCTGATCGGTCAGTTGATCGACCGGTCCGGAATGGCCTGGTGCATCTCATCGTTCGGCCGCGAGGAGATGCTGCAGATCGCGATCGAGGAGTGGGCGGCGTCCAGCCCGCTCTACACCCGGCGGATGCAGAAGGCGCTCAAATACGAGGGCGTCGACATCTTCACGCTCTTCAAGGGGCTGCAGCTCGACATCGGTGCGCCGCCACAGTTCATGGACTTCCGCTACGTCGTGCACGACCGCTGGCACGGCGAGTTCTACCTGGATCACTGCGGTGCACTGCTGGACGTGGAGCCGATGGGCGAGGACTACGTCAAGGGCATGTGCCACGACATCGAGGACCCGACCTTCGATGCCACCGCGCTGGCCACCAACCGCAAGGCGCAGGTCCGGCCCATCCACCGGCCGCCGAGGGCATCGACCGATCAACACCCGCATTGCCGGTGGACCGTCATCATCGACGAGTCCTACCCGGAGGTGCCGTTCATCCCGGCGATGGACATCGTCGGCGCCACCCACGCCCACTCGATCGATCTCGACCCGATCGACCCGAACGACGAAGGCATGTCCGACTATTCGGGCGATCTGCTCGCCGACGTCGACTTCGGCGCGTTCTCCCACTCGGCACTGGTCCGGATCGCCGACGAGGTGTGCATCCAGATGCACCTGCTGGTGAAGTCCTTCACGATCGCTGTGGAGAAACGCGCCAAGGATGATGCGGCACTGGCCCGTTCGATTCGCACCAAGCAGCTGATCGGCATTGCCGGGGTGGCCGCGGAGCGAATCCACAAGGCGCTCAAGCTGAGCAGCGATGCCCAGGGCGCGCTGCGGGTGCTGGAACTGCACCCGCTGCTCAACCCGGCGGCCTACGTGTCGGCCGATGTCGACCCGGGCTTCGTTCATGTGCGTCGCTCGCCGGCCTACGAGGACGGTTCCTGGATCTCGCTGGTCTCGCCGGTCGTGGACGCCCCGCTGCAGGCCATCGTGCAGGCCGTCGACCCGCACCTGCGTGCCGAGGTATCGGGTACCGACTCGGACTGGACCGTGCGCGTCATCAGCACCGATACGGCGGCCAAGAAGTTGCCCGAGGTCGAGGTGTGCGAGTTCAGCGGCGGCGCATCCTGGGTGTTCGAGGAGCGTAAGTCGTTGCCGCTCACCGTCGTCTAGCGATTGGTGGAGTTTTCGTCGGACCTGTTCCGATGTGGTGTCTCGGGACATCGCGTACACATATGTCTCAAGACATCGCTCACACTGATGATGCCGGATGGGGTTCACGGTCGCGGTAGGTCCGTG
>NZ_LMJA01000012.1 GCF_001428895.1 Mycobacterium sp. Root265 | reverse complement strand
ACGACAACCCCAAGCCCTACGTCTGGACCAAAACCGCCGACCAAATCCTGGCCAGCATCGCCAACTACTGCACCCGAATTAATGACTCAGGACACTAGTTCGACCCGCCCGAACGCGCGATTTCCGCGGAGTTTTCTTGATCAGGCATCCTGGAGGTATGAATTCTTCTCTCGACGCCGTACCTGATGTTCTGCTCGAGGAGTTCCAGGTGCTGCGCGAAGAGTTCTCCCGATTCATGTTCGCCTACAAGTTCGGCATGGACGAGGTGACCACCAAGGTCTCCATCCTGCAGCAGGAGTTCAAGCATCTGCAGAAGTACAACCCGATCGAGCATGTGACCAGCCGGCTCAAGACGCCCGAGAGTGTGCTCGACAAAATCGCCCGCAAGCAGTGCGAACCCCGTTTCGAGGAGATTCGCGCCAAGATCACCGACATCGCCGGCGTCCGGGTCACCTGCTCGTTCACCTCGGACGTCTACCTGATCTCCGACGCGCTCACCCGGCAGGACGATCTCACCGTGCTGCAGCTGAAAGACTATGTGGCCGAGCCCAAACCGAATGGCTATCGGAGTCTGCACCTGATCGTCGAGGTGCCCGTCTTCCTGTCCAGCGGCGTGGTCAAGGTCCCTGTCGAGGTTCAGGTGCGCACCGTGGCGATGGACTTCTGGGCCAGCCTTGAGCACAAGATCTTCTACAAATACGCCGGTGAGGTCCCTCCGCACATCGCGCGCAGCCTGGAGGAGGCCGCGACCACCGCGGCGCGACTGGATGACGAGATGGAGAGCCTGCACCACGACGTGCACGGCGCGCTGCCACCCGTGCCGGTTGAGATGGCCAGCGGCAGCATCCCGATCCCCGACGCGGTACTGGCACGCTTCGCCCAGCAGCGGCTGGGATCCTCCACGCCGATATAGCGCTGCTAGAACCGTTCCCGCAGTGGGCGGTCAGCAGGAGTGGGGCGGTAGATGCCGCGGTCGACGAGCCGGGGCACCACTTCGTCGATGAACTCGCGGATGGCCGCCGAACCCGCCGAGAACATCAGGTTGAAGCCGCCGACGTTGCCGTCCTCATGCCAGGCCGCGAAGTCGTCGACGAGTGCGTCGTAGGTGCCGACGAACTTGCGGTGCGTGGCGCCGCCGCGGCCGACGGCCTGCGCGACGACTTCGCGCACCGTCACGCCGGGGCGCTCCTGGATCCAGTTGTACAGACCGACATAGTTGCCGAACGTGCTCTTGATCGTCTTCTCGACGTCGGCCGGGCGGGGGAGTTCGTGGGTGGGGAACAGGTCGTTGATATCGCCGTAGGTGAATTCGAGTCCGAACTGTCCCAACGCGAATGGCGCGATCGGCTCCCAGTCGACGTAGCTGTCGAGCTCCGCCAGCTTCTCCTCGGCCTCCCTGGTGGTCTTGCCGAGGTAGGGGATCAGGCCCGGGATGGGCGGCACCGAACCGGGGGTGCGGCCCTGCTCGACGAGCGCCTTGTCGAGTGTCTCCCGGTATTCGGCGGCACTTTCGCGGGTGGAGGAGTTGGTGAACACCATCTCGGCGTGCTTGGCGGCGACCCGGATGCCGGCACCCGACCCGCCGGCCTGCGCGATGAGCGGGCGGCCCTGACGGCTGGGCGCGATGTTGAGCGGGCCCGTGACCTCGAACAGGTTGCCCTGGTGGTTGATCGGCTCGGCGTAGAACCGGGTCCGCCCGTCGGGATCGCGGCGCAGGGATCGGTTGTCCCACAACGCCCGCATGACATCCAGGAACTCGTCGGCGCGCGCGTAGCGGGCCTCGCGATCCAGATGCTGTTTCAGGCTGTAGTTCAGCGCGAACTGGTCGATCACCGAGGTGACGGCGTTGTACCCGGCGCGGCCGTCCGACGCCTGGTCGAGGGAGGCCAGCAGCCGGGCGAGGTTGTACGGGTCGTAGAACGTGGTCGACGCGGTGGCGATCAGGCCGACGTGTTTGGTGTGCTGGGAGATGGCGGTCAGCGCGGTGATGGGTTCGGCGGGCCCGCCGTCGAACGCCGGGGACCCGTTCAGGCCGGGAATGTCGCCGACGAACAAGGCGGTGAACAAGCCCTCGTCACCGAACCTACCGTACTCGATCAGCCGCTCGAAGGAGCTGCGCTCGGGTACCCCGTGCGCCTGTTCGTACTTGTAGGCGCCCTGGTGCAGATTGATGTCATTGGCGACCAGATTCAAATGCAGATAGCGCTTTTCGGCCATCGGGTGGCTCCTGTCGGTGAGTGCGAGGCGCGTTCAGCGCATGGTGGAGTACAGCGCGTCGGTCATCGCCTCGATGGCGGCATCGCGGTCCAGCGGCCAGCCGTCGACCAGCCACAGATGCATGAATGAGTCGACCATCGTGTACATCATCGCGATGGCCAGTCGCAGTTGGGCTTCGGTGGCACCGGGCATGGCATCCGTTTGTATCCAGTCCTTGACGTTGGCTTCCATGGTGGCGCGGTGTGCGGCGGCGAACTCCGGGTCGGCGGCACGCGCCTGGTGCAGTGCGGTGTACAGCTCGGGTGCCGAGGTGTAGAAATCGACGACCTTTTCGAAGAAGGAGCGCACTGTGGGGCGGCCCGATTTGCCGCCGCGCGGGTGATCGCGGTCGGTCCACACCGTCATCCGGGTGTTGCGCAGTTCGCGCAGCACCGCGGCCTTGCTGTCGAAGTGCAGGTAGAAGGTCGCCCGTCCGATGCCGGCGCGCTGCACGATGTGGTCGATGGTGGTGGTGACGTATCCGCGTTCGGCGAATGCCTCCAGGGCGGAGGTCATGATGTGGCCGCGGGTCATGATGCGGTGGCGGTCACGCATGGTGAGTTTCTTGGTGGCAGTGGTCATGTGATCATCACCCCCTCCAGGCGGCCATCGGCGCGCCAAGCGCTGAGCATGTCGAAGAAGTCGGTTGGTTTGCCACCGAAGTTGTTGGACAGCATGCTGTGCGGATTGTCCTTCTCGCCTTCAGAACTCAGGTAGCTCGGCGTGCAGTCCGCGTAGAACGCCTTGGGTTTCTCCGAGGCCTCGTTCATCGCCGAGAGCCAGTCTTCCTCGGCGTCGCGGGTGGCCTCGATGGTGGCGGCGCCGCGTTGCGCCCAGGTGCTGACCAGGTAGGTGAAGTGGCGGGCGCGTTCCTCGGCGGTGTGGGTGTAGTTGGGGGAGACCCCGGATTGGGTGTAGCCCAGGAAGAAACAGTTCGGGAAGCCGTGGGATTGCAGGCCGTGGAACGTGCGCATGCCCTTGGCCCATTTGTCGCTGAGGCGCACCTGGTCGCGGCCGGTGATCTCGAAGCCGAGGCGACGGGTGAATTCGGTGCCGACCTCGAATCCGGTGGCGAAGATCAACGCGTCGAGTTCGTAGTGCACGCCGGCGACGACGGCGGAGGTCTCGGTGAACCGTTCGACGCCCCGGCCGTCGGTGTCGACCAGCGTGACGTTGTCCCGGTTGAACGTCCTGAGGTATTCGTCGTGGTAGCCGGGGCGTTTGCAGTTCAGCTTGAACCAGGGTTTGAGCGCTTCGGCGGTCTGCTTGTCGGTCACCACGCCGGCAATGCGGCCGCGTAGACGTTCCATCGCCTCCCAGTCGGCGCGGTAGAGGAATTCGGTGATCTCGTCGGGGGTCATCTCCCGGCCGAGTCTCTGGGTTTCGAGGACGACGGCCGGCTCTGTCAAAGCCAGCGCGTTGCGTGTCCAGCCATCATCGGTGAGATCGAGGTCCATCTCGATACCGCAGGTGACCCGGGTGAAGTTCTCCATCCGCTTGAGCTGCCAACCCGGTTCGAGGGTGGCAGCAAAGGACGGGTCGGTGGGGCGGTTGTTGCGTTCGGCGACAGTGCTGGGGGTGCGCTGAAAGACATAGAGCTGCTGGGCTTCTCGGCCGAGGTGCGGGATGCACTGCAGGCCGGTGGCGCCGGTGCCGATGACGCCGACCTTCTTGTTGCGCAGCTTGGTCAGGCCGCCGGACTCGTCGCCGCCGGTGTAGTCGTAGTCCCAGCGACTGGTGTGGAAGGTGTGCCCGCGGAACTCGTTGATGCCGGGGATACCCGGGAGTTTTGGCCGGGTCAGCGATCCGGGGGAGACGGCGACCAGGTTCGCAGTCAGCCGGTCTCCGCGGTCGGTGCTGATCTCCCAGTGCTTGGCCGCCTCGTTCCATGTCATGGCGGTGACGGTGGTCTGCAGCAGGGCGTTTCGGTACAGGCCGCAGTGGCGGGCGATGGCCTGAAGGTGTTCCCGGATTTCCGGGCCGTGGGCGTAACGCTCGGTGGGGACGTAATTGAGCTCTTCGAGCAGTGGCAGGTAGATGTAGGACTCGATGTCGCATTGGGCGCCGGGGTAACGGTTCCAGTACCAGGTGCCGCCGAAATCGCCCGCGGTGTCCACGACCCGGATGTCGGTGATCCCGGCCTCCTGTAGCCGGGCTGCGGCGATCAGGCTGCCCAGCCCGCCGCCGATGATCAGGACCTGGGTGTGATCGCGGACGGGTTCGCGTTCGGTGCGCTCGGTGTACGGGTCGTCGGCGTAGTGCGAGAAATCCGCAGTGACCTCGACGAACTGGTCGACGCCGTCGGTGCGCAGGCGCTTGTCGCGCTCAGCTGCGTACTTGGCGCGCACCCAGGCGGCGTCGTAGACCGCAGGTGGGGGACCCAGTGACATCGTCGTCGCTCCATCCATCTCGCTGGACGGTATGTCCAGTGAATGTACTTGGCGAAATGTTTACAGAGAATGCGTCCTGTGTAAAGGGCTATGTGCCGAAGAGGGTGAATGTAGGCTCCGTGTTACGTGCCACCTGCAGTGGCCATGCCGCCCTTCCTGATCTCCTCCGCGCTAGACCCTGGAGTGCTCCGTGACAGACGCCCCGATTCGCCTGGTGCAGTGGACCACCGGAAACATCTCGCGTGAGGCGGTCAAGGGCATTCTCGAACGCCCCGAGCTGGAACTGGTCGGCGTATTCGCCTACAGCGCTGACAAAGTAGGTAAGGACCTCGGCGAGCTGTGCGGGCTCGACCGCAGACTCGGTGTCGCGGCGACCAACAACATCGGCGACATCCTTGCGCTGAAGCCAGACTGCGTTGTCTATATGCCGTTGCATCCTGACATCGACCATTTGGAGACGCTGCTTCGTGCGGGCATCAATGTCGCGACGACTGCACACTTCATGACCGGCCGTGCGTATGGGGAGGAGGCTCGTGCGCGGATCGAAGCCGCCGCCGTCGAAGGTGGTGTCAGTATGTTCGGAAGTGGCGTGAACCCGGGCTACGTGCAGTATTTGGCGTCGATCGCGACCAACGTGTGCCGTACCGCCAACTACGTGAGCATTCTGGAGTCTTTCGACATCGGGCCCTGGGCCGGGGACGCGAACCAGGACGAGCTGGGCTGGGGGCGTCCGGCGGGTGACGCGAACCACGAAGCGGACATCGAGCATGCCACCATCCCGTTCGGCGACACCTGCGAGGCGCTGGCCGACCTGCTTGGCCTAGCCCTCGACGGCATTCGGTGCGATGTCGAGTTCGCCTACGCAGCAAAAGATCTCGATATCCCAGGACGTGATGTTCGCGCAGGCACCGTTGCCGGCATCTACGCACGCTGGATCGGCTCGGTCGGTGGGTTGGACGTTGTCGAGACCGCCGTGAAGTGGACGATCACCCCCGACCTCACCCCGGCTTGGAACATCGCGATGGCCTACGAGATCGAGATCCGCGGCCATCCGAACGTCACCCTGCGAGCCGGAGTGCTACCGGAGTTCGGCTCGATGACGATGGACGAGATGGTCGGAATCGGTTCGGTGATCACGGCCATGCCGGTCGTCAACGCTATTCCGGCCGTCGTCGCCGCGCGGCCCGGCATCGTCGGCTATTCCGATCTTCCCGCGGTCGGGACCCAGTTGGTGCCCGCCCCGGCGCCCGCGCCGGCGGCTGCGGTGCCCCCGCCCTTGCGTCCGCACTTCACGCGCCAGTCGACCCTGCAGGAACTCGGCGCCTCACAGGTGGGGCGGCTGCTCAACCGCGTTGTCGCCAAACAGGCCAGGAAGGCGGCCACCAATGACCGCGAGGTGGCGATGTTCGTCGGCATGGCCGCATACCAGAGCGTTGCGCAAATGGTGTCGATGAGCGACGGCAAGATGTCCTGGGCGGTCGCGGACTCGATCATCGATCTGGCGAACGGTCAGCCCCATCGAATTGCCGGGCGGGCCATAGCCGCGGTCCGGAAACGATGGCAAGCACCCCGGTAGACGATCCGGAGTTGTACCCCGGTGCGTTGCGTGGGTCGCGCGCGTTCTTCTAGGGAGGGGGATCGTCTTCTCGGGGTGCGAGGAGGCGTTCGGGGTGGTGCATGTTGTTGAGGTGGGCTTGGCCGGTGGTGGGGTCGATCCATTCGAAGCGGCCGTCGGGTCGGCGTCGGGTGCTCCAGCCGGTGTCCTCGACCATCTGGTTTGCGGGGCCGCAGGCCAAGGTGAGGTCGTCGATGTTGGTCTGTCCGCCGTGTTTCCAGTCTGCGTGGCCGTGGTGGGCCTGGGTGTCGTAGAACGCGGCGTCGCAGCCGGGGCAGGTGCAGCCGCGTTCGCGGCCGAACAGCGCGAGTTTCTGGGCTCCGGTGGCGCAGCGTTGGGCGCGGCCGAGGTGAAGGGCCATGGAGGTGTGGCCGTCGAAGACGGCGAGGTAGTGGTAGGCCCCGGCGGCGGCCATCGTGATCAGATCGCGCATGGGGAGCACGGAGCCGCCGCCGGTGACGGCGTATCCAGCGCCGGCGTGGAGTTCTTGCAGGGTGGTGGTGATCACCACGGTGGTGGGTAGTCCGTTGAGTCGGCCTAAGGTCTGGGAGCGCAGCAATAGGTCGAAGGCGGCTTCGACGGCGTCGTGGAGGTAGTGGGCTTTGGTGCGCCATTGGGGATCCGGTAGCGGGGTGAGCGGCGGCGCGGTCGGGTCCTCGTGTTGCGGAGGAGACGAATTGTCCTCGCTGGCAGGGCGTTCGGGCGCGGATGCCGGTTCGGGTTCGGATTGGGGTTCGGGTTCGGGTTCGTCGCACAGTGGCGGTTGCGCTTCTGTGGGGTCGGGCTCGCGTGCGGGGTGGCGGCCGCGCTCGGAGAATTTGGCGAGAATGGGTTCGATCATGGCGCGCAGTTTCGGGGTGACCCACCCCGACAGGTAGCTCAGGCCGTCGGGTTGTTGAGAGCCCAGGTGCAGGCCGGCTTTGCGTGCGGCGGCGTCGGCGGGTTCCTCGCCGTCGGGGTGCAGCAGGGCCAGCAGGTGGATCGCCAGGACGGCCAACGAGTGCGGGTCCAGGTCGGCGGCGGCTGTGACCAGTGACTGCTCGGCTTGGCAGCGGGTGATCGGGTCGACGGTGGCGGGCAATGCATTGAAGAACTTGCGGATCACCTCGAGGTGTTCCTCGCCGAACGCGCCGCGCAACAGTGCGGCGGCGGTGTGTTCCCATGCGGGCGCCATGTCTTGGCCCTGCAGTGTTCGCCGCGGCGCCAGTTGGGTGGCGCGAGTGAGGAGTTTGTGGGCACGGCCCTTGCTCATCCGGCTGCGCAGGGTGAGCAGTTTCGTCCAGGAGGTCGCCCCCAACTCGGCGGGACTGGCTTCGCGCTGCAGGCGGGCCAGGATCGCGTATCCGAGCATCGGGAGTCGGTGGGTGGTGGTCTCGACGTCGGCGAACGCGGTGAGCAGGTCGCGGTGGGAGCAGGCATCGACATCGGCGGCCAGCAGCGCGTCCACACTCGCGGTGTAGGCGGCGACCGCGGCGGCCAGATCCGATGTCATGTTTCGAACATACGTGCTACCACCGACAAAAACGGCCGCAGTGGGACTGGTGAAACCAAAGGGGCAGAAGATATTTCGCGTCATTGACGCCGCCGATGTCGCACTCCGAAAGCATCGGATATATAGTGGACAGCGTGTTCAGTAAATATCGGATCGTGCGATGACCGCACCCGCCAAGGAGGCCGCAGCCGACCCCGTCGGCTCAGGTAGCGCCCGGCACTGGCTGGCCGTCGCGTCGGCGACGTTCGCGATCGCGTGGGGCGGTAACGAATTCACTCCGCTGCTGGTGATGTACCGCGCCCATGGCGGCTTCTCCGCGGTCACCGTCGATCTACTTCTATTCGCGTATGTTCTCGGCATCGTCCCCGCTCTGCTCGTAGGTGGACCATTGTCGGATCGCTTCGGGCGTCGCCCGCTGATGCTTCCTGCACCGGTGCTCGCTGCGGTGGGCTCGCTGATCTTGGCGGGTGGTGCGGATTCCGCCGTGACGCTCGGTGTGGGCCGGGTGTTCAGCGGCCTGGCGCTGGGTCTGGCGATGGCCGTCGGCGGCAGTTGGATCAAGGAACTGTCGAGTGCTCCATGGGGGCACGGGAACGCCGGCGCCCGGCGCGCCGCCATGAGCCTCACAGCGGGTTTCGGTGCCGGCGCCGGTGTCGCGGGCGCGCTCGCCGAGTGGGGCCCCGCGCCTACAGTGCTGCCCTACGCGATCAACGCGGTGATGGCGCTGGCCGCAGCGGTGCTTCTTCTCGGAGCTCCCGAGTCGCGTATCCGCAGCGCCTCGGACCGCCCATGGTGGACCGACCTTGTTGTACAGGGCGCTTCGCACCGACGCTTCCTGTTCGTAGTCGTGCCGGTCGCCCCGTGGGTCTTCGGTGCAGGTGCCTCGGCGTACGCGGTGCTTCCCGCGCTGATGTCAGAACGTGCCGCCGCAGCACCCATCGCGTTCTCTGCTCTGCTGTGCGTCGTCGCTCTGGGTGTGGGATTCACGGTTCAGCATGTGGGCCGCAACCTGGTCACGGCCAGCCGCACCGGCGGCGTGGTCGCTGCGCTGGGACTGGTCATCGTGGGTATGGGGCTGGCCGGGTGGGCTGCCACGGTATTGACGATGTGGGCGGCGGTCGTCGCGGCCGCCGTGCTCGGCGCCGGATACGGATTGGCTCTGCTCGCCGGTCTGCAGGAGATTCAGCGCATCGCGGGACCTGACGACCTGGCGGGCCTGACCGCGGTGTTCTACTGCCTGAGCTATCTCGGGTTCGCGGTCCCCGCGGTCCTGGCATTCCTGTCGCGCTCGCTGAGCTATCCGGTGATGTTCGGCTGCGGGGCAGTCGCCGCCGCGCTATGTCTGGTCATCGCGGTCACCGGATCCAAGCGGGCAATAGGCTGAGAGAATGGCTTCCGGTGGTAACACGGCGCCCGGCGGCGCGCAGAGGGGCCGACCACGCAGCGAAGCCGCCCGCCACGCAGTCCTGACAGCCGCCGCGGAGTTGGCATTGGCAGGTGGTCCCGCGGTGGCGACGATCGACGCCATCGCCAAGCGGGCGGAAGTGAGCCGCACGACGATTTACAAGTGGTGGCCGTCGGCGGCGGCAATCGTGTTGGAGGGTCTGCTCGATTCAGTGCGCGACTCCATCACGCGCCCGACCGGCAGCACATCGATCGGCGCGGTCGTCCATCACGTCAATGCTCTGTTCGGTATCCTGGCGGATCCGTCGGTCGGTCCGTTGCTGCGCAACGTCATTGCGGCGTCGGGGTCCGATCCCGCCATCGCGCGCGCACTGCGCGACCAGTGGATCACCCCGCGTCGCGCAGCCGTCGCGGACACCCTGCGCGGTGCCGTCAGCCGAGGGGAGTTACCTGCCGACGTGGACATCGAGGTCGCCGTGGACGCACTGGTGTCACCGCCGTACTACCGGTTGATGTTCGGGATGCCGCCACTGGACGACGTCGCGGTTCACCGGTTGGTGCAGACCGTCTGGCAGGGATGTGGGTCCCGTACGACGCCGGGCCCGCACTGATCCAGCTGACTCTTGGGGTGCCGACCGTCGTCGGTACCGTCGGGTGGTGATTGGTCGCCTGACTGCTGGTGACGAGTCGATTTGTGGCTGAACGACCGGAAGGACCACCTTGTGTCGACCAACTTCTACGCCGACGTGTCATCGGCGTCCCGGCACGCACTGGCCGCACTCGCGTTGACCGGCGGCAGCCGCATCGGGGTGCAGCGCGACCCGGTGTACGCCTGGGCGCTGGACCCGGCGCCGTCCCGGCAGGTCGGGCTCGTCAGCGGCGGCGGTGCCGGCCACGAACCGATGCACGCGGGCTTCCTCGGCCGTGGCGGCCTGGATGCGGTGTGCCCGGGGGAGGTGTTCACCTCGCCGCACAATCGTCAGATCCACGCGGCCAGCACCAAAGTCACCCGCGCCGGCGGCGTCGTGCACATCGTGAAGAACTACACCGGCGATGTGCTGAACTTCGCGATCGCGGCCGAACGCCTGCGGGCAGACGGGGTGCCGGTGGACCGGGTACTGGTCGATGACGATCTGGGTTCAGAGGGGCAGGAAGTCGGACGGCGCGGCACCGGGGCGACGGTGGTCGTCGAGAAGATCCTCGGCGCGGCCGCCGACCGCGGACTTCCGTTGGAAGACCTCGTCGCACTCGGCCAGGCTGTGGTGACGGCGTCGCGCTCGCTGGCGGTGGCCCAGCGTGCCTGCACCGTCCCGGGTTCGGACCGCCCGGCATTCGACGTCGCGCCCAACACATTGGAATACGGCGTCGGCATTCATGGTGAGGCCGCCCGCGAGTCGATCCCGCGGCCCCCGCTGGATGAGCTCGTCGGTCGGATGGTCGGCGAACTGCTCGACAGTCTCGACGTCGACGAGCACGGAGTTCTGGTTCTCGTCAACGGGCTGGGCGGCACCGGTGATCTCGAGTTGCTGCACGTGCTGGCGGAGGTCGAACGGGCACTTGCCGAACGAGATGTGGTGCTGCGCAGCGCAGTCGCCGGTACGTACGTTTCGGCGCTCGATATGGCCGGCTTCTCGATTACCGTCACCGCCGTGAGCGACGAGCAGTGGCTGACTGACTGGTGTGCTCCGCACGCGACCACCTCGCTACCGTCGCCGGTGCTCGCCGCGACCACGGTCACCGGTGAAGTGGACGAGCCGACCGCCGGCGAGCCGTCGGCGTGGCTGCGGCAGTTGGCCGATGACATCGCCGAAATCCGGGAACCGCTCAATGATCTCGACCGGCGAGCTGGAGACGGTGACATCGGGACCAACCTCGACAATGCGCTGCAGGCAGCGGTCCGCCGCGGCACCGGAGCGGACGCGGACCTTGCCGCTGATTTGAAATCGCTGGCCACCGCCTTTTCCGAGGACGTCGGCGGATCCAGCGGGCCGCTGTTCGGTCTCGTCCTGGTCCGCATCGCCACTGCCGTCGCCACCGATGCCGGTGCCGTCGTACAAGGGTTACGCGACGGCGTCGAGGCCATCGCCCGGGCGGGTGGCGCACGGGTCGGCGACCGCACGATGGTGGACGCACTCGTTCCGGCTGGGTGGGACGGCGACACCGCACGGGGCCGGCTCGATGACGACGCACTGGAAGCCGCGCTGGCCGGTGCAGTCGCCACCAGCACCATGGTCGGCAAGCGCGGCCGGTCCAGCTACGTCGGGGAACGGGCGATAGGCACCACCGATCCCGGCGCCTTGGCTGTCGTCGCCGTGTTGGTCGCGATCGTTGAACGCATCGACGACGACAGTCGACGCGACGAATTACGCACCCGCCTGACGGAATTGGTCCGAGGATGACGTCGACGCCACACAGAACACCTCTGTGGCAGGGTCGTGACGGAAACGCCTACGCCGAGGTGCCGTCCACGATGTCGACGGCGACCAGGTCGGCGAGTCCGCTGATCGTCAGGACGGCGTTGAGCATGCGGTTGGCGACGATTCGGGTCTTGTCACCCCGTGGAGAAGCGCGCCCATTCGCCCCACGCCATCCGGGCGTAGTCGGTGAATGATCCGGTGCACGGTTTTGCCGAGGCCATCTCGCCGAGCATCCGAATGACGAGCAGCACGATGAGGCCGGTGATGGCGTAGGTCACGAAGGACAGCGGTCCGGCTTGGCTGATGATCGCGCTTGACCCCACGAACAGGCCGGCGCCGATGACGCCACCGAGGGACAGCATGGTCAGATGCCGCTGTTTGACGCCTGGCTTCAGTTGGTGGCCCTCTGGGGGGACTGTGTGCATCAGCTCGACAAGGTCGCCTCCTACATCGACGCCGGCGAAGCCGACGGCGCCAAAGTCGTCGTCGACGGCCGCAACGTGACCGCCGACGGCGGCGCCGAAGGGTTCTGGCTGGGCCCCACCCTGCTCGACAACGTCACCCCCGACATGAGCGTCTACACCGACGAAATCTTCGGCCCCGTCCTCTCGGTCCTGCGCGTCGAAACCTACGACGAAGCCCTGGAACTGATCAACACCAACCCCTACGGCAACGGCACCGCCATCTTCACCAACGACGGCGGCGCCGCCCGACGCTTCCAAAACGAAGTCGAGGTCGGCATGGTCGGCATCAACGTCCCCATCCCGGTCCCCATGGCCTACTACAGCTTCGGCGGCTGGAAAGCCTCCCTGTTCGGCGACAGCCACGCCCACGGCATGGACGGCGTCAACTTCTTCACCCGCCAGAAAGCCATCACCAGCCGCTGGCTGGACCCCAGCCACGGCGGAATCAACCTCGGCTTCCCCGAGAACAAGTGACCCTGAGGAGTAGTCGTGCCGCTCGTTCACCTTCACGTCATCGAGAACCGCCGCACCGCCGAGCAACTCGCGCACCTCGCCGATGTCGTGCAGGACGTCATGCTAGAGCACTTTGAGGCGCCCAACCGTGATCGCTACCAGCTCATCACGGAGCACAGGCGGGGCCAAATCCTCGTCGAGGACACTGGACTCGGCTACGAGCGCACCGACGACGTCCTGATCATCCAGATCTTCCAGCAGGGTCGTTCACTTCGCCACAAACAAGCTGCGTACCGCGCGCTGGCTGACGAACTCGAACTTCGCGCCGGGTTGTCCCCGTCGGACCTCATCGTGTCGATGGTGGAGTACACCCGCGCCGACTGGTCGTTCGGCGGGGGCGAAGCGCAGTTCGTCGAAGGGCGCCTCTGAAAGGTAAGGCGTAGTTGCCGAGCTGAGTCCGGCGGCCGACCAGGAGGGCTCAGACGGGGTTCTCACCTGGACGCTCACCGCTGCGGGTACCTACACCTGGAAAACGGAACCTTATTAGGGATGTCCGAATTCATGCACCGTCCTCACGCGCTCTCTCGCACGTAGTTTGCTGCGTCGCGGCTTGCACTATTGCCATCGCCTCGTCCGCTGATTGAACGGCGTGTCCGGTCGTCGGACCCTTCGCTGATGGTCTGAAGTCTTTCCTTGGCCGGTGGCCGGTGGGCGGTACGATACGACGCAGCGCGATGCAGCCGAATCGCATTGTCAAATAACAAGATAGGCGATAAGTCCAGGCTCATGCTTAACGACGGACGTCCACACCGCACGATCGAAATCGCCAAGCCGGGTTCTTTACGTCGCAGTTCGCCCTCTCGGCCGCCGCAACAGACCACATCGGCCCACATTGCAACGCGTGCCGGGCGGCACGACCGTAATCCTGGGACAACCGTGCGGTTGTAGGAAATGTCAAGTTATCCGGAATCTGACTTATGCCATTTCGCGTGGAATCCTGCATCGCCGCAGATCAGAGAGGTGGCATGTGCCACGGCGCCGTGGGACCTACAAACGATGTAGGTTCCATGTTTTTGTGCCGGTTTCCACCGCGGAATAGCGAAAGATGGAGGAAATGTCATTTCATCATGGAATCTGCATGGAGAAGACCTAGGCTAGAGGACCGTTGAGTTCTCGTCTTTGCGGTCAGACACTTTGTGACAGAGGGCAATTGCATGGCGTCTCAGAACGTGACCGAAAGGTCCTGTGTAGACAGCCTCTTGACGCCCCAGAAGTAGGTCACCAGCGGCATGGTGCACCACAGGACGTTGATGAACACGAACTTGACCCACATCTCCACGGGGCTCGACATGCTCTCCAGGTTGTTGGCGATTTCGACCCCGAAGTAGATGGCCGGCAGTGTGACCTCGACGATCATTCCGGCCATGATCAAGGACAGTTGGGTGCTGGTGAATCGACGGCCGTTGCGGAAGAACTGGGTGAGCGCGTAGGCCTCGAAAAGGCCGACGAAAAGGGCGATCCATTCAAGAACGACGATGAGCGGGTCGCCGTTGAGGTAGCGCGCGTCGCCACCGAGCAGGATCGGCGACCACATGTAGGTCCAGAATGATCCGTTCTCGACGCCTGCTCGGATCTGGTCGAAGAACAACAGCCAAGGCAGCTCCCAGATGAACCGCGGTATGAGGGCGATGAACACCCAGACGATGACCATGGCGCCCAGTCGTTGCGCCGTCGTTCGGTCGCGTTGACCGGGAAGAGGTAACCACGGCAGCGCGAGCGCTGTGACGAAGCAGCCAATGACCAGGATCACCAAGGTGGTGGAGGCGACTGTGTGAGAGACACCGACGCGGTACTCGAGGAACCAGAACAGGGCGTTGATGGCGAAGAAGAGCGCGAGCACACCGAATAAAGCCTTCTGAAGCGATGAAAGTCGCCGCTTGCCAGACGAATCGTGGTCCTTGGCGGAGCGAATGGTCTCGGTCATCGGATCGAACCTCCATGGAAGGTGCCCGTATCACCGGTGAAAGCGCCCGCAGGCGCGGTGCGCGTTAGCCGTTCAGTGCGCGCTGGCCCCGCGAGTGCGTGCCGCAAAGTTGCGGTGAGCCGGGTGTCAGGCAGCTACCCAACATCCATAGCATGGCACATGCCATGTTTTGAGTGCAAGGTTTCCGCACGGCCGGTATTGCAGGTGAGCGGCCTTGGCGGGTATTGCTGGTGGGTGTCTTAAGCTGGTCTGGATGAGGCGACACGGTCAGCGGCATGGAGTGAAAAGATGACTGCGCGCAGGCCTCCCGACCGGCCGACTTCCGGGCGCCAGCAGCGCGGGGATCGGACCCGTGAACAGCTCATCGACGAGACGGTTCGCTGCATTCGTGAAGAAGGCTTTTCGGCGGCCTCTGCGCGACACATCATCGAGCGGGCAGGCGTGAGTTGGGGTGTCATACAGCATCATTTTGGCGACCGCGATGGCCTGCTCACCGCTGTGATCGAAGATGCCGTCGACAATCTGGTCGCCTCCATCGAGGCGCTGTCCGACCCGGCGTTGACGACCGACACAGAAGGCTTGGTGCGGGCATTGTGGACGGCTCTGGCGAATCCGAAAGCGATGGCGGGTCTGGAGATTCTTATCGCCACCAAGCAGCTGCGGGCCGGACTGGATGAGCAGCACATGCAACGTCTGGGCACCGCCCTAGCCGGACTGATTCAGAATGTCGACACGGGCGCCGAGGGTGAGCACGCCGTCGCGATAGGCCTATTGCTGTGGACAGCGCCTGTGGCCATGATGATCGCGGAGATGTTCGCAACGCTTCCGGTCGCCGCCGAAGAAGCGCAGACGGCGATCGCCAAATTGATCGATGAGCACCGAAGCTGATCCGCAAGTGAGCGGCTGGTCGACGGGTGCTGTCCCGTGCGCGTTCAGGTTGAGCGTGGGCTGAGCATGAGGTCGACCCAGTTCTCTGCCGGTTCGAACTTCGATGCGCCGGCGGCGTAGACGCTGATACCGCCCTCGGGATCGAGGAAAGCGCCGGACTTTTCGTCGTAGGTTGTGGTGATGTCTGCTGCCTGGGGCTGGACTGGATCGGTGGTGGCTTCTGCGGGCAACGGGCCTGGGGGCGCTTCGGGCGCCAGAGGCGGCGCTATGGCTGGCGGTCGCTGTCCGTAGGGCGGCAATGTCTGGTCCGGGGTCCCGTAGTAGGGCAACGGGGGTGGTTGCGGCCCAGGAGTGTTCGGCGGAACCGGCAGCGGATAGGGCGGTGTGAGGGCCGGGCCGGGACCTGGCGGGACTCCCGGGGGCAGGTTGACCACTGGTGGCCCGGGGTCGTAGTCGGCTTCCGGCGGGATGTAGGGGTATTTGTTCTGCGGCAGCGTCATTCGTGGATCGGTGACCGGGGTTCCGTAGGGCGCGGTGGGCCCGCGCCAGGGATTGCTGCCCAGCGGTACGTAGCCCGCAGGGTCGCGGCATAGCTGCACGGTCGGGGCGCGCTTGCCGGGGAACTCCATGCAGGGATAGTTGCGGGCCCCGCGCACGACGGTGGCGTCGTTGGGGGCGACCTTGCAGAACATCCCCGGCGGCACTTCGCGCAGGGTCTCATCGGCGGGGCTGCGGATCTGCGGTGCGGGTATGTAGCCGACCGAACATGGCGGCGGGTCACCGAGGTTGAGCTTGAAGTCGGTTTTCGCGCCTTCGTCGAGGGGCTGTTGGTCGGCGACGGTCGTCAGTGCCGCGGTGAGAGCGGGAAAGATGACGAGCGACTGCTCAATGGACTTGTGGTAGATAACACCGATGCGGCCCAGGTTGGCCAGATTGGCGGCCAGCATCGCGAATGTGGGTCGGATACCGGTGAAGGTGGCATTCGCCTGGTCCGCGGCGCCGGGTGCGGTCTGGAGCAGTGTGCGGACTTGGGGATCGGCGGTGCGTAGTTCGCCGGTGAAGCGTGCCAATCCGTCGGCGAGCCGGTTGATGTCGTCTGCGCTGCGGGCCTGAGTGTCCAGGAAGGGCTCGGCCTGGTCGATCAGTGAGGTGATCTCTGTGCTGTGGGAGTTGGCCTCATCGACCAGCAGCCGCGACGATTCGATGAGGCGCGCCAGGTCCGGTCCGGCACCGTCGAACGCCTTGAACGTTTCGCGCAACAGGTCTTTCAATTGGCTGTGGCTCAGTGAGTCGACGAGCTTCTCGGCTTCCTTGAGCATGCCCGCGACGTCCTGGCTGAGTGCGGTGCGTTCCCGGGGGATGTGGGAACCGTCGCGCAACGTCGGTGATGGGTCATCGGAGGTGGGCGTGAGTTCGACGTACTGCTCGCCGATCGCCGATGCGCTCTTGACGGTGGCGTTGACGTTGTCGGGCACGTGGGTGTCGCTGTTGAGTCGCAGCGTGGCATCCACTCCGCCGCCGCGAGCCAAGGTGATGGCGGTGACCCGACCGATGGTGGTGCCGCGGTAGGTCACGTTGGAGTTTTGGTAGAGCCCGCCGGTGGCGGCGAAGTTCGCCGAGACCTCGTAGCTGCCGATGCCTAGCGCGTCGGGGGCCTTGAGATAGAACAGCGAGATCGAGGTCACCGAGATGACGGTGATGACACCGAAGATCGCGAGTTGCCAGCGCGCCAAACGGGTCAGCATCAGCCGGGTGCTCCTGATGTCGACGGCACAGTGAACGGGTCGGCGGCTTGGCCGGAAACGTTGGCCATCGCGCCAGTGAGGAAGTCGGGCGCATTGACCACGTCGTTGAGGTGCTTCATGTTCGGGTCCAGCGGAGAAGTAGTGAACAGTGATTCGCCGATGCGGCGCAGGGTGAGGTCGATGGTGACGAAAGCATTGAGGAAGTCCCCGCGCACAGCCTGATCGAGATAGGTGCCAGGCAAGGGATAGGTCGGCAGGTAGGGCAGCGAGTCGACGATGTCGTCGGCGCTGTCGGCGAACGCCTTGACCACGGGGTAGGTGTCCTTGAGGTCTGCGGCGAGATCGGTTTTCGTCTGCGCCAGGACGCGTGCGGTGACCTCGGAGAGCCGCTTCAGTGCGGCGAACGCGTCGACGACATTGCCGGCGTTGTCGTCGAGGACACGCAGTGCCTCCGGCAGAGCGGCCAGAGTTCGCGCGAGTTTGTCGTTACCGGCTGCCAGCGTTGTTGCGACGCGGTCCAGTCCTTCCAGGCTGGCGATGATGTCGCCGGTTTGACGGTCCACCGCTGCGGCCAGTTCGGCCAGGCGAGGAATGAGTCCGTCGAATTCGCCGGCCCGGCCCACGACTGCGGCGTACAGCTCATCGGTGATGTCTTGGAGCGCGCCGAGGTTGCCTTTGCTGACGACGATTCCCAGCGAGGACAGCACGTCCTCGGTGGTCGGGTAGTTAGCGGCTTGGCTGATGGGAACTGTTGTGCCACTGGTGAGGCGGCCGACGGCGGGAGTGGTGTCGGGTGCTGCAAGTTCGATGTGCTGGGAACCCAGCAGTGAGGTTTGAGCGACCCGGACCACCGGGTTGGCGGGCAGGTCGACCTGGCGGGTCAAGGAGAGCTGGACGGCGGCGTAAAAGCTGCCGTCGTTGCGCTGCATCGCTTTGACACCCGACACACTGCCGACGGTGACGTCGTCGACTTTTACAGGAGAGTTCTGCGGCAGGCTCGACACGTTGGGTAGTTCCACGGTGATGACGAAGGAGCCTGCGCCGTGGCCGGCGGTGCCGGGCATGTCCAATGAGTTCACGCCGCTGAACTGGCATCCGGTGACCAGTAGCGTCACCGTGGCCATGCCGGCTGCACCTTGGGCGAGGCGTCTGGTGTTCATCGGCCACCTGTGTTCGGGTTGACGGGAATTGGGCCTTCGGCGGCGGGTGGCGATGGTGCCGGTTCGGCAACTGGATGTGCTGAGCTTGCCGGCGGCTGACCGGGTGCGGGGGGCAGCAGCAATGCGCTCAGGTCGGTGTCCGCGGTGATGTTGGGTGGGATAACTCCGGGGAGGGGCAGCCACTGCAGCTGTGACACCGGGGTCTGCGCCTTCGCCTGTGTTTCTGGTGTGTCGTAGATGATCTGGCCCTTGTAGGCACTGATGTTGTTGATGGGGTGCATCAGGATGGGCGGGTAGTTCGCCGTGATGCGTTTGAGTACTGGCGCCATGCGCTGGCGGCAGATCTCGGCGCGCTTGTAGTAGTCCGGCGTTGCTCCCGTTTCGACCGATCCGCAGATCAGCTGCACCGGGTTGGCGAATGACGGCACGGTCAGGATGCCCGACAGTGACCCTTGAGCCGGGTTGTAGATGTTGTAGAAGTTCTGAAGACCGTGGGGGGCGACGTGCAGGACCTGCTCCAGATCCTCGCCGTGGTCGCTGAGCAGTGTGGTGAAGTTGGTGAGTTTGTCGATCTGTCCGATGAGGGCTTCGTTGTTGTCGTTGAGAAAGCCCCGGATATCGGACAGGGCGGTGTTGAGGGTGCTCAGTGAGGTGTCGAGGTCTGCGGAACTGTCGGCCAGCACCTGGGACACCGAGGCGACATGGCTGGAGAACGTGACGATCTGTTCGTTGCTGTTGGCCAGTACGTCGACGAGGGTGTGCAGATTCTTGATCGTTCCCAGTAGGTCGGTGCGGGAGTCACCGAGACGGCCGGCGGTCTGAGACAGTTCGCGCACGGCTTGGCGAAATGAGTCGCCTTGGCCGTCGAAGGTGTCGGCGGCCTGGTTGACGAACGAGGTCAATGGACCCTGCAGTGATCCGGGCTGTGGTCCCAGTTGTGCGCTGAGCTGTGTCAGCTGGGCCTTGACGTCGTCCCATTCCACCGGCACCGCGGTGCGGCTGGTGTCGATGACAGCATCGGCGGTCAATGCTGGGCCGCCGTCGTATATCGGGGTGAACTCGATGAACCGGGCTGAGACGAGGTTGGGTGCCACGAGCAACGCTTGTGCGTCCGCGGGGACCTGGACACCGTCCTTCACCGTCATCGTCACCGAAGTGTGCTGGGTGGACGGCGTGATCGAAGTGACTGTGCCCACCGGGACCCCGGCTACCTTCACCTCGTCGCCGGGATAGAGACCGACCGCTGCGGAGAACAGCGCCGTGATCTGTACCGGCTGTTGGCGCGGCCACACCGTGTACGCGCCGGCGGCGGTCAGTGCGATCAGTGCGGCCAGGGCGATGTTGCGAATGCGGTTGCGCCACAGCGGATAGCGAAAGATGCTCATGGCGACCTCGGCCTGACGATGGCTCGGTCCACGATGACACCGCGCAGGAAATCTGCCAGGCTGTCGGGCAGTTTGCCGGGTTGGAAGTAGGCGTCCAAGGCGGCGCCGGTGATTTGCGGGGGTGGGACACCGTAGACGTTGGCGCTGAACCCCGGTGCGGAGCCGACGACCTCACCGAGTTGTGAGGCGAAGGACGGCAGGCGCTTCAGAGCTTCGTCGATGTGCGCGCGGCGCGTGTCGAGGTTGTCCAGGACCAGGTTCAGCTTGGTCAGGGCAGGTCCGAACTCTTTGCGGTTGTCGGCGACAAAACCCGAGATCTGGGCGGCGAGCTCGTCGATACCGCTAATCAGTATTCCTAGTGCCTGGCGTCTCTCCGACAGGGCGGCGAAAAGTTGGTTGCCGTCGACGAGGAGCTGGTTCATCTGTGCTGATCGGCGTGCCAGCACGTCGGACACGGTTTTGGCGCGGGCTAGGAGTTGTTGGACCTGCTCATCGCGGGAGTTGACGCTGCGTGACAACGCGGTCAGGCCGTCGAGAGCGCCGCGAAGCTGCGGGGTGGCATCGCGCATCGCATCGGTGAGCACCCCTAATGCTTCGGTCAGCCGGGGCTTGTCCAGATCACCGACGTTGCGTCCGAGATCCTGCAGCGCGGTGCTCAGCGAGTACGGAGTAGTGGTGCGCCCCAACGGAATGGATGTGCCCCAGCCCGCCCCGGCTGGGGCGATCTCCAAGGCCTTCTGCCCCAGCACCGTGTCGGACTTGATCGCGGCCGTGGACTGGTCGCCGATGCGCAGCTCGCGGTCGACCATAAAACTGACCTTCGCGGCCTTGTCAGTCAGTGCGATGGCGGTGACCTCGCCGACGCTGTACCCGAAGATCTGCACATCGTTGCCTGCCACGATCCCGGCGGCGTTGGAGAAGTAGGCCTCGTAGTGTCGGCCCTGGGCCACGATCGGCAGTTTGGCGTAACCGAAGGACACCATGATCAGGCAAGTCACGACGACGATGCCGAATACGCCGGTCCGCAGCGGATCCTTCGGTCCGGCAACCGTTTTACTTGGTGAAGGCACACCGCCCCCTGTCGGGGTCGACGGGGTTGGCAGCAGGGATGAGAATGTCACTTCCCGCGGGTCCGTTGAGTTTGAACTTGATCGCGCAGAAGAAGATGTTGAAGAACGATCCATAGGCGCCCAGCGACGCCAGCCGCGCGTAGTTCTCCGGCACCTTGTCGACGACCTTGTTGATGTCGTCGTTTCGCTCGTCCAACGTCGTGGCCAACGGCCGCACGTTCTCGATGACACCTTGAAGTGGGCGCCGAGACGTGGTGAGTAGCTCCGTCAGGTCGGTTTCCGTCGACGCCAGCGGCTCGATCGCACCGGAGATCGGGTCGCGCCCCTCGCTGAGGGTCGTGATCAGCTGCTGCAACTGATCGATGCTGGTATCGAGTTGCGAGCTGTGGGCATCGACAGTTCCGAGCACGGTGTTGAGGTTGGTGATGACCTCGCCGATGAGCTCGTCGCGTGCGGCAAGCGTTTGGGTGAACGACCCTGTACTGGAGAGCAATTCGGCCAGCGGTGCCCCGTCGCCCTGCAAGAGTTCGATGACGGCGTTGCTGACCTCATTGACCTTGGCTCCGTCGAGCCCCTTCAACACTGGCCGCAGCCCACCCAGTAGGGCATCGAGATCCATCGCCGGCCGTGTGTTCGACAACGCGATCGTCGCGCCAGCGGCGAGTGTGTGGAGGTCACCGGGACCGGCAGTGACCTCCAGGTAGCGGTTTCCGACGAGATCCTCATACCGAATAACGGCACGAGTGGATGTGTACAGCCGGTACTGCTCGTTGACGTCGAAGGTGACGTTCACATGATCGCCGGCGATAGCGATGTCTTTCACGCTGCCGACGGTGACCCCGGCGATGCGCACGTCTTGTCCGGTCTTGAGGCGCGAGACCGAGGAGAAATCGGCGCGGTACTCCCGGCTGGACCCGAACTGGAACTTCCCGAAGGTCACGACAAGCCCGGCGGCAACTAGCAGCATCACCGCCGTGAAAGCAGACACCTTGAGCCCGGTGCGGTTCCCGGCCATCAGTAGTCGTCCCGTTCGGCATAAGCCCCGTTGAAGAGGAACTGAAAGGTCGAGGGGGCATCGAACTGCAGCTCGGTCGTGGGCTGATAGGGGACATACGCGTTGTCGGTCACCAGGAACGGCGCGTGAAAATACGATCCGCCGATCTGCTTTGACGGCAGGTTGGGCAACCCCCGACAGTTTGGGCCGCCAGACGCATTGACGATGGGCAGGCTCTCGGGATAGGTGTAGGGCTGCGAACCGGGCAGGAAACTCACCGAGACGAACAGTCCTGGAACGGTACCGCCCAGGCTGGGGCCGAAGCGCTTGTCCAGCGTGGAGATCGCCTCAAAGATGCATCCGTACTCCGGCGAATAGTCAGCAAGAACTTTCAGCGGGGCGCGCGCCCGCTGGACGGCGGCGACAATATCGTTCTCGGCAGGTGCCAAGGTGTCAAAACCGTTGTTCGCCAAGCCGGTTGCCGCAAGAAGGGTCGCGCTCAGGTCATCGCGCGAGTCGACGATGGTCTTGCTGATGGCTGGGGTGTTGTCGAGTACCTCGACGAGATCGGGCGCTGCGTCAGCATAGTCATTGGCGACCTCAGCGGTCTTCTGGAAGTCGCGTTGCAGAGTGGGCATACTCGGATTGACCTGTGTGAGCAGAGTATTGATACCAGTTAACGTGGCGCCCAGATCGTCGCCGTTGTTGCGCAGGCCTGTGCTGACCGCCGTCAGGGTCGCGTTGAGTTCGGCGGGGTTGATCTTGTGCAGGGTGTTCACCAGTGTCTGGAACAGGGTGTTGACCTCGACTGATACCGAACCCGCCTCCAGGTGAGCCCCTGGTGATAGCGGTTGTGGCGACGGAGCCTCCGGAGGGACGAACTCCACCGACTTCGCGCCGAAGACGGTATTGCTGGCGATCCGCACGATGGAATTCGACGGAATGAAGTCCATCTGATCGCTGCGAATCGCCAGCGTCAACCGGGCGTCCGAGCCGTCGTAATCAACTGAACTCACCGTGCCCACCTGAAGTCCGAGGAACTTCACCTTCGCGTCCGGCTCCATGAGAAGGCCAGCCCTCGCCGATGTCACAACAACGCTGGCGGTGGGAGTAAACGCCGCTGAGTACGACAGCGCGGTGAGCGCGGATACGGCAACTACGGCGACGACGAGAGCTACTGCGGCAATCCTGACCGCGGCACGATGGGTAACGCTCCTGGTCACGTTCTGTACCAGAGCATTCAGAGTGAAAGTTCTGCTACATGAGCCATAAATGCCCGGCCGCCCGCAGTATGCGACGCCCGCCCGGCAAGGTCCGCGGTGAGTGCATCCATGGCGGAGGCGGGCTGTACAGGCACGCTGGAAGCATGGCACACGCCATGTTATGAAGGCAAGGGTCCGCGCTCTTAGCGCCCGGCGGTAAACATTCCTGGACGCAATGCCGCTGTAGTGGTCGAACATGACCAGTCCCCACCCTCTTTACGCTCTGGGGACACCGAGCGGTTATGGGAAATGCCATGTCATTCGGACACTGAGCCGTGCGATTTCGCGAGGAATCCTGCATCGCGATACCCGGATTGGCCTCCGCCACAAACTACAAAACCTAGAACTACGGTCGCTTCAGTGCTTTCTGCGTGCATTGGCGGAGCTAGATGGTCTGAAGACTGATCTGGCTTCATCCAGCCCAGAGCCACGACGCGAGGTGGCCCTATCCATTCGAGCGTCCGCCGATCCCGCCGAACCGCTGCTGTCCACGTCCGCATTGCGACTTGCTTGTGTACCGAAGCTTTCGACCCCATCGCTGCGTGTGCAGCCTCCGCCTGCATTCGTAGAGACAGTTTCTTGCCTCGTCCGATGCTCATGGATGTCACACGTCGCACCGCCAGGAACGCTGCGGGCAGTCAGCCGGTCGCCTCGGAGCGGCCGGCCAGGACGGTGTAGTCCTCCTGCACCGTGTGGCCGTGCTGGTTGGTGATGCGGCTTCTGATTGTCAGGACGTCCGCACCGTAGGACTGTCGTAATGAGTCGAGGCGGATGTAGCAGTACAGCCGGTCACCGGCTCGTATCGGTTGTAGCAGTTTGAGTCCCTGTTCGACCTGGACGATCTTTTCGTCCGTGATCGCGATGTTCAGGTGCTCGAAGAAGGCGAGTTGTGCCTGTAGACCGAAGATCGCGACGAAGGTCAGCGGCGCCAGGATCGCGTCGTGGCCCAGCGCCTGCGCGGCATCGTCATCGAAGTACGCGCCGTCTTCGTTCTTGACGGCGGTGGCGTACTCGCGGATCTTCTCGCGTCCCACCTCGTAGTAGTCGGGGTATCGGTACGTCATGCCGACGATGTCCGGGGACAGGGCCACGAGGTCGAACCTATCCGGCGACGGCTTTTCGGTGTCGGAAATCGCCGCATCTCTCCGACCTACGCTCAGGCGTGGTCCAGGCAGCTGTGGTTTCCTGCAGAACCAGATCGTTGAGAGCCCTGGGGTCCGGTGCGCTTGCCTGGTCCAGCAATACGGCGAACTCTCTGTCGGCGGCGTAGCGGTCAGTCCCGGTTCCGATGTCGACAATTGCTTGGCAGCAGCCCCGTTTCGACGATGACGGCTACTACGAGACGCCTGCGACAGGACGAGCAGCGTGAGCTGCTATCGCGCCAGCAGGATGGCTGCATGGGCGGCGAGCACGGCACCGAGCGCCTCGTCATCGACATTGAATGCACCTGCCGCGAATCCGTAGACGTTGAGTGCTCCGCCGCGGTTGTGGCATCGGTATAGGCGAAAGGTCATCACGCTGCGTACACCGTGGCGCAGCGCAGCTTTGGCGAATTCCGGCCACTGCGGCTCGTCCGATAGGTCCGTCACACGGATGACCCCGTGGTCAAACGCCGCGTCCAGGCATGGACCTTGGCCGTAACGCATCTGGATGGTATTCAGCTCCGCCGTATCGTCGGAGGTGGAACCGATTGTGCGGTAACGCTCGCCGTTGATGAGCATGACATCAGCGCTCGTTGCTCCACGAAGAAGTGCCACGGTCGCGTTGGTGACGGCGGCGAGGCGTAGCTCGACCGGAACCGCAACGTCTGCCACGGCGGCAAGCTCCGACATCACGTCTCGAATACGCTCCTGATAGCCGGCTACATGTGGCATCGTCGCCACCGGTCAGATTCTGGGGCAGGCACGGCGAGACCGCCCAGCGTGGCGGTCGACGTGGCGCCGCGCGCAGCGCAGACAAGTTGCCCTCTCCTGGGAGCTCGCACCTACACTCCTTCCATCTCAACGACCGCTTCCGGTGAGGCAGTGATTTAGCTGCAATGCCCACCCGACCGTGATAGCAAACACTTCCATATCCTGTGGTGTCGATTGCGACCGTTGGATCACCGTAGTGATGTCGTTTGGAAATAGAAATGGTGACTATGTGTCTGGGTGTTTGACGTAGTATTCGGCATGATGCGACCGTGGCGGAATGCGGGGTGTACGCGCCGGCGCAGGCGAACAACCCACCAAGCTCCCAGCTAACTCGTCTGCGGCCACGACCGCCCGGAGAACGACCGACACGATGGAACTGCATTCAATGTTGTGCTGCTGCCGTATCGCGTGTTGTGAAATCAGTGCCGAGCATCGTCACCGCCGACATGCTGCGGCGCTTAGCTTTTCGCAGATTGTTGGCGACACGGATCTATCTGCCAAGCCCTGAGTGCGGGTGGATAATTAGGGAGTTTCCGCGCGGCAGATCCTCCGCGTGGCCGGTGCTCAGGTTTTGTGCTGGGGTCCATGCCAGTGTCGTCGTGACGGTTTGCGGCCGGTACTGCGGTGAGCGCCGCCGTGGCGGCCAGCACTGCGGCGAACGCCAGTAGCGCCGGGGTCAGGGTGGCGGCGGCAGCGAGGGCGCCCACCAGGACCGGCCCGCCGGCATCTCCGAGTTCGCGGCCCACCTCGGCGGATCCCATGGTTTGGCCGAGCCGATCAATGGGGGTGCCCGCGGCGAGAGAGGCGAACCCGATCGGGGTGACAACACCCACCCCAGTCCCGATCAGGACAGCGGCCAAGACAAGGCCGGTGATCCCCGGTATCGACACCGCCCCACAACCTGCGGCGGCAAGCAACAGGCCCACAGCCAACCCGGTGCGGTCCCGGACACGGCCCTCGTCGCGCACGCGCCCCACCCGAGGCTGGACCACAGCGGTCGCCGCTGCCAGCACCGACACGACGATCCCGGTGAGAAGTGGGCTGAGCCCGCGATCAGCACCGACCACCGGCAAGAAGCCGACACCTACCGATAGTGCTGCGGTGGCCGCGGCCAGTGCGAGGGTCGGGCGCAGAAAGCCTGGGTTCACAAGTCGGCGGCCCAGGTCGACCACCGTTTGGCGGGTCCGCGGTAGCGGTGCCACGCCCGGCACCACCAGCAGTACCCACACCGAAACCGCTACTGCCAGGGTGGTCAGCGTCGCGAACAGCAGGGTGTAGCCGTGCAGCGTGATCAGCACCCCACCCAACACCGGCCCCAGGGTGTAGCCGAATCCTTTCCAGGCGCCATAGCGGCCGAAGCCGCGACCTTGGGCACCCGGCGCGGTCAGCCGCGACACCAACACCCCGGCCGCGGGGGAGAACGCCGCTGCGGCCGCGCCCTGCGCGAATCGGGTCACGCCCAACCATGCAGGATCGCCGGCGATGACGAACGCAGCGGACGCCGCCGCGAAAGCGAGCAGCCCGCCGAGCAGGACCGGGCGGGCGCCGACGCGGTCGGCCAAGGACCCGAACACCGGCTTGAGCAGGACTTCGGCACCGTCGTAGACAGCCAGCAGAAGGCCCAAGGTGAGCAGCGATGTGTGTGTTCCGTGGGTATAGCCGCCGAGGCCGGCGGCGATGCTGTGCGCGCCGAACGCGGTGACGAACCCCGCCGCGTACAGCGGCATCAACTGGCGCCGAGTTCCCTCTGGGTCAGTGCCGGTGGGTGCTGACGTGCTCATCGGCTCCTTCCCGAGGCGGGGGTCATAGCTGGTGTAGCGCGTTGAACACGCGCTCGGTGTAGTCGGTGAGCCGCTCGGCGCACTGTTTCAACTGCTGGTCGGCCTCGTCCGCCTGGGCGGCACCGAACACGTCACGCGCCGTGAGCTCACGGTGCCAGCGACGCAGCCGCTCCAGGCTGTGTTCTTCTTCTTCCAGTTCCGCGATCGTGAACTTCGCGATCCGGATCTCCTTGGTGATCTCGGCGTCGAAAGTGGCACAGTCCGAGATGAACTCGGACCACTCCTCGCTCCGCTCAGCGGTGAAGAGGGCCTCGAGTCGATCAGCGTCGGCTTCATTGCGGCCGGCTGCGGACAGGACCATCACCTCGCCGGCGCCGCGTTCGGCTAGTTCCACGGTTCGTGCGATCCCGGCGGCGAAAACCGGGGCGTCGGGCACCGCCCATACCCCCTGGCCCAACAGAATGGCCCCGGCCCGCCGCAGCTCACGCCACACCGCTACCCGATGCCGCGACGGCTCGGCGGGCATCCGCACGACCAAGACCAACCAAGGCGCCGCGTCCTGTGTCACATGTGAAAATGTAGCAGGCGTTACATCGCGGGCTGGTCGCTCGGCGTGGGCTGATTGGACCAGTGGCGCGGGAGCTCATCTCAAATATGCCGCCCAACGCTTGGAGCTTGGACGGTCCAGTAGGCGCAAGGTGGCGCTGTCGCTCAGGCGGCGAGCAGGAGCGCGGCGGTGATGAGCATGGTGGCGGCGGTGGCGCCGTGGATTCCCCAGGCGATGGATCTGGGACCGCCGTGGCGTAGCACGATGGCGGTGTCGGCGAGCGGGATGATGGTGGCAGCCAGGATGATCCAACCCAGAGTGTGTGTTTGGCCCACGGCTATGAGGATGATGACGAAAAGCCCTGATGCGATGTCGCGAACGCCTTTGATGCTCGCGTAGGCGTTTAAAGACGGCTGCGCGGGATCGGGTTGTAGGCCGTAGCCGGCGGCCGCGGCACGTGGGGCGAGAAGGAATCGTGCGCCGATGGCGATGATGGCCGCGGCGATGAGTCCGGCGAGCGTGTAGGCGATGGTCGTGAGGGTGGTCATGTCGAGTACTCCTGCTCGGTGAGCGGCGGGTTTCGATGGCGTCGGTGATGGTGGCGTCAGGTCATCAGCGCCACGCATAGGGCCGCTACTGCCAGCCCCTGCAGGCCGGCGCGGGCGCCGATGATCGAGTCCCACTTCGCTTGCAGCGCACGCCCGTCGGGGAGCGTGCGGCCGTCGTCGGCGGCTGCAGTGAGCTGTCGAATGATCGGTGCGCTCAGTCGCGTGTAGAGCACGAGCCACATCGCCAGCAGAACCAGTGCGACGCCCGCGGCGATGGCTTGTGCCCAGTGAGCGGTTGCGGTTGCCACGCCCGTGGCCACCGCGGTGGCGAGGAGTCCGAGCGCACCAGGCACCGGCATGCGCCGGTCACCGTAGCGGTGCACGTGTCCGGTGATCGTGACGCGGGCGGCGTCGTCGATGGCCGCCAAGGCCGGTCGCAGCACCATCGCGCAGAACACGTCGGTGCCGTAGACCACCGCGGTGGACAGCACCGCGATCAATACCGCGGTTCGGCTGATGAGATCCAGGGCCATGTTGTCACTCCTGTCGGTCCACAACTGCTAGCAACGCTAACCCCCCGCCAGATCGCCGTCAATAGCAGCGCTAGGATGCATATCAGTGCTAACGTGACGTGTGGCTATCGACGACCGCCGAGAGCGTGAGCGGACCGCCCGGCGGCGCCTGATCGTCACCACCGCACGCAGAGTGGCCGAGGCCGAAGGCTGGGATGCTGTGACGACGCGTCGGCTGTCCAATGAGATCGAGTACAGCCAGCCGGTGTTGTACAAGCATTTCAGCGGCATGGACCAGATTGCTGATGCGGTCGCCGTCGATGGCTTCGGCGAGCTCGCCGAGGCAATGGGGGCTGCCTGCTCTGATCGGGGTTCGGCCGTTGACGCGCTGACCCGCGTCGCGCACGCCTATCTCGACTTCGCCCGCCAGAATCCAGCGGTCTATGACGCAATGTTCACCCGCGCGACATCCTTGCGCTTCGGCGCCCAGGACGTTCCGCCGCAGCTGACCGCAGCCTTCGCCGAGTTGCACCGCGTGGTGGGCCTCGTCGCTGATGAACGGGACACCGACGCGCTCACTGAGGTGTTATGGGCGGCTCTGCACGGCCTGGTCACCCTCAGCCGTGCCGACCGATTACGCCCGGGCAACGACACCCTGCGACTTCAGTTGCTCGTCGAGCAGTTCACGGCTCGAGGCGACTGAGGTAGGTGTCGACCTTGTCCGCCAGGCATCAGGCGCGAGGAAGGGTCCGCATCTCCGTGTTTTATCCCGGTTCGGAACGTCTTCTGTTGTCCAAGGCGGATTCAGAGAGGAGTAGGGGTACTCACCGCAGTTCTGGAGCCGATAGGGCGCTCAAGGACTTCAACAGCGTGCTCGCCTGCCCGGTAACTGTTGTCAATTTGTTGAGTCGGCCCGCCAGGCGTAAACAGCCCAGCGCCAGCTCGTGCGGGGTGTCGGCGCTCAGTTGTCCGTCGGCGCGAATGGCCGCGACCGACTCGACGAGTCGAAACGAATGATCGGCCACGATGGCCACTCCAGTGTGAGCGGCCACTGACTCGGTGAACTCAAGGTAGCGCTGCCGGAGCTGCGCTCGCATCCGATGGGCGGGATCGAAGACCGCAGAATGTGCTTCGGGCAGAGCGAACAGCACACCCAGATTCCAGCGCCACGTTGCCAGGACATTCGCGTCGTAATAGGCCAGTGCGTAGAGGCGCGCGGCAGCCTGATCCTCGGTATGCGCCTGGACGTCTGCGAGTACCTCGGCAGCCTCGAGAGCCGGACGCACGAGAGCTTCCAGGAGGCTGCCCAGGATCTGTTCCTTGGATCCGAAGTGGTGGTAGAGGACGTTCTGGCGCACCCCGACTGCTTCGGCGATCTGCCGGGTGGTGGTGGGGCCGAAACCTTGCGTAGTGATCAATTCTGCTGCCGCATCCAGTATCTCGGCGCGAGTGTTGCGCCCCTGCCGAGTTGGGCTTGCCGATCGGGGCCGTCCACGTCCCTGCACGCCCTTATCGTGGCACACCGCGAGTTGCCCTTACCTGCCGTTAACGCAGGGAACGTGGACGTAACGCGAGGATCATCACGGCGAATTCCTAGTATCCTTTTATAGGTCGTGTGACCAATAATCTGGATGTGGGGTTAGTTGCCCCTCCCGCGCCTACCACCGGGGGCGATTACTTCGCCGCGGAAGACGGGCGACGAGACTTCACCCTCGGTTCGGTGTTCGCTGTGGCGTTCGCCTTCATCTCGCCGATCATCGCGCTGTACGCGATCTTCAACCTCGGACTGCTGACCGCAGGGCCTTCATTCTGGTGGGCCTTCGTCGTGGTGCTCGGTGGCCAGCTGCTGGTGGCACTGATCTTTGGTGAGTTGTCCAGCAAGTGGCCCGAAGAAGGTGGCGTATACGCGTGGTCTCGACGTTTGGTCGGGGACCGGTACGCCTGGCTCACCGGCTGGGTCTACGTCTGTACGTTGATCACGCTCAACGCCGCGGCGGCCTTCTCGGCCAGCGTGTTCGCTGCCGCCATCTTCGGCTTCGCCGACCCGGACGCACAGACGCGGGTGGCGTTCGCGATCGCCTTCACGCTCATCGCCACCCTGGTCAATGTGCTCAATCGGCGGATCCTCAAAGTCTTCATTGTGCTGTCGATCGCCTGTGAGGTCATCGCGAGTCTCGTCGTCGGCACCATCTTGCTGCTGTTTCATCGCCAGAACGATTTCTCGGTGTTGCTCGATGGGTTTCAGGATGGTGGCGCAGCGTTTGCGCTCGGGCCATTCCTGGCCGCGGTGGCCATCGTCGGGTGGGCATTCATTGGATTTGAGAGCGCCGGTGACCTGGCTGCCGAAGTCAAACGGCCCGAACGCAATGTGCCGTTGGCGCAGATCGCGTCCCTGATCCTGGTGGCAGCGACCGTCATGTACGCCGGACTCGCGTTGATCCTGGCGATCCCGGATCTCGACGCCGCGGCTTCCGGAGGCGTCGACGACGCCATCCTGGCTGCCCTGGCCGGCAACCTTGGGCCTGCAGTGGTGGTACCGATGTCGGTGATCGTCTGCATCGGGTTCACCGCCGGCATCGCCGCCGTGAGCAGCGCGTTGTCTCGCACGGTGCACGCCCTGGCCGTCAGGAAATCACTGCCGGGCTCGGCACACCTCATCAAACTATCCCGGCGAGATGCTCTGCCCCGCAACGCACTTTCCCTCACCGCGGCGGCCACCTGTGTGGTGTTGTTGCTGTCGGTGTCGATCGGCTTCTACGACGTGATGATCGCCATGTCCACGGGCGGCTTTTACATCGCGTTCCTGCTGCCCGTGGCCGCCATGCTGGTCACCCGACTGCGCGGCATGTGGGCCGGCGGCCATTTCACACTCGGCACCGCCGGCGGCCTGATCGTCAACGCGTTGGCCGCGGTGTGGTTGCTGGGCCAAATCGTCAACATCTCGTGGCCCCGCGACATCGGGGCACCCTGGTATGTCGAATGGGGATGCGTGCTGATGTACGGCATCAGCGGACTGCTCGGCGCCGCAATCTTCCTTCAACGCAAGCACCGCAGCACAGACGAGGTGAGCATCTATGCGTGACAACACCACCACCACCGCAGACACGGTTCTCATCTGCATCGACGTCCAACGCGACTTCGTCCCTGCCGCGGGCGGCAACGAATCGCCCGAAGTCAGCACCATCAGATCGCTGGTTCACACTGCTCGGGTGGGCGGGATCCCGGTGGTCTTCATCCGCGAAGTCCACCATCCCACGTTGGTCGACCTAGGACGCGAAGTCGACGGGGCCGAAGGGCTGCACTGCATCGACGGAACGCCCGGAGCGGAATTCATTGACCAATTCGGACCGCTGGCAAGCGAATACGAAGTTCGTAAACGCCGTTACTCGGCCTTCTTCAACACTGATCTGGACACCATTCTGCGCGGTTACAAGGCCACCACCGTAGTTCTGGTCGGCGGCTTGACCGATGTGTGCGTGCATTACACCGCCGTCGATGCCCATCAACTCGACTACCACTTCCGCGTCGTCAACGACGCGGTGTACGGCTCATCACTAGCCGCCCATACTGCCGCCCTCAACGCCATGGCCTATCTGCAGACAAATTCTGTCATCGATGCACGGCAGGCTGCCGAACTCTTCAGCCCGGCGGGCAGCCGTGCGAGCGCCGATTGCGGACGAATGGAGTCTCGTTATGGCTGCCATGGCCCCGCGGTCGAATCGCCGCACTGATGATGCTGTTGGCGGCTCAGCCGGGTCACCGGCCGATGTCGGTCATGGGCACGCCGGTCTTGCTTTCGCCGTCCAGCTGGCGTTCCGCGCCATGGCTGATTCGTTCGTGGGCCGTACCGATGAGGTCGCTGGATGCCGGCTGCTGGAGGAGGCGTGTCGTCCGTGACAGTTCGAGCAGATCCTTGGTGACCTGTTCGGCGAGCAGTCTGAGTTTGACGTTCTGATCCTGGGACTGCTTGCGCAGGACGGCGAAGGCGTCCTCGGCGTCGATGCCGTAGACGAACATGATCATGCCTTTGGCCTGCTCGATGATCGCGCGGCGGTCGTTGATGAGCCGTAGCGCCTCGGTGATTCGCTGCTCATCGATGGAGAAGTCGTCGTCGGTGATCGAGAGGTCGTCCAACATCTCCGCTCCTGTTTCGGTGGTGCAGCTGTGCTCCCGGGTCCGCGGACCGAGGAGCAGCGCAGTTGATCGTCTTTACCCAAGATTCGTCTCTGCGAAGCACGCGGATTGGTCGACGTAACTGTGATTCCCATCCGCTGCGATCGCTGAGTCAGCACGAGGTCAGTCGGGATCCAGGTGCAGTCGGCGTTCGAGGATGTCGCGGGCGACGTCGGTGGCATTGCGCCCGGTGGCATAGGCGTGGGCGCGTATCCGGAGCAGCGCGTCGGGGGCCGTAAGCCTCAGCTGGGCCATCACCATGCCGGTGGCCTGACTCACCTCGGGCCGGGTCCAGGTGTCCGCATCTTTCAAGGGGCCACTGCCCGCCTCGGAACGTTCCTGTTGTTCGATCACGTCGAGTACCAGCCTCTGTGCCAGCTTGGCGGCTTCCATCAGGCCTGTGACTTGCGCGATGGTGAATGGTTCTGGCCGAGTCTGGAACACGCTCAGGGCGCCGACGCTATGCCCGTCGACAGCGATCGGGACGGCGAACACCGCGCGGATCTGGTGGGCCAGCATCGTCGGCGTGTACCCGGGCCAGCGGACTTCGCTGGGATCGGCCAGATCCGTCACCAGGACGGGTGCGCGCTGCGCTACCGCGTCCAGGCCGGGGCCCTCTCCATGGGTGAAGTGCGCCTCGTCGTACGTCCGTGCTGCCGTGGCGCTGGCGCCCAGCGTCCCGATGTTGACGCCGCGGGACACCAGCGAGATTGCGGTTGCCTCGACCCCCAGCAGCGCCACGCAGGCCTGGCACAGCCGGTCGGCAGCGCTGGGTCCGGGCTGAACGTCCATCGCGGCGCGCAGTTCGTGTTCGATCATGAGGTGAGTGACCTTGGGCACTGCGAATTCATGCTGCCAACAACGGGTTTCACGTCGTGCTGAGGCGAATACCGCCGTAGTTGCATAGCCGCATGGTTTTTCCAACGATCACGACTGGCATCACCGACACGTGCCGTGCAGCGTCGCGTTCGGGTGGTTCGTGAATATGTCCCAGCGGCTCGCGTGCCATGCAGCGAGGACCTGACGCCCTCAGGCGGCTGCTGCTGTCGCGGCATCGAAAGAATCGACCGGTGTGCGCCGTGCGCCATAGCTGTCCTCGCGGTTGGGCCCCCGTCGAGCAGGGGTGCAACCCGATTGACCGAAGGCACACGCAACCGGAAGGACCGACCGCAAGCTGTTGACGGAGTCGAGGCCAACAGCTACATCGAAGTTACCGAGGTGGCTTCTGATAGATCGCGCCGTCCCAGGAAACTAGTGAAAAGCGTAACACGAGCGGCATTTTCGTGTTATCGGTCTGCTCCGACGCCGTGGTTACCCGGACAGCGGCCGGCAGACGGTCCCGTCGGACGGTTTTGGTGAAGGCGTCCAGGGGTCGGGGGCATCGGTGCCGCAGCAGCCTTCAATCTGTTGCGGAAGATGTCCCAGGACACGAGCACTCGCCGTGTCACGGCAGCCGCATGCCTGTTCCAGGCGGTGCGCAAGACGCGACACCGGTCGTACCGACCGTGTTCGTGTGGGCGTAGCGTTCCGTCGATTCGTGCCCCTGAGCTGGCGCAATCCGATGTTCATGGTCTCGGTCGCGAGTCGGCGTTGGCGAAGTCGAGACGCCTACCTTGACGGCAAATGTTTGAACTCTTGCGCAGCGGGAGATACAAGTCGGTGGCGACTTAGGCGAACATCTCCCGGGGGGCGAACAGATGAACTCTCAGACGGCTGTGCCTCTGGTCTGCGTCGATGATTAGCGACAGTCGAACCACGGTGTCCTCGGCGCGCTATTCGGTGACGACCGAGGCACACGCTGACTACATCGTTCTGACTCTTGCCGGCGTCATCGACATGGCCTCGGCACCGCACGTCGCCGACGAAGTGGGGGCGGCGCTACGCAATCGGCCTCCGCTGCTCATTTTCGACCTCAGCGCCGTGACGTTTTTGGCCACCACCGGCATGAGCATCCTGATCGAGGCCCACCGGCGTTGTCATGAATTGTCCCTGGACTGCCGTGTGGTCGCCCACGGTCGTGTGACGCTGCGGCCGATGCAGCAATTGGGCATCGACCACATGTTCCACCTGTATGACTCGATCGAACTCGCCGTCAGTGACAGGGGCGACCCCACCGAAACATAGCGGGCTGAGCAGCCCCCTATCGCGTCAGTCCTCGATGCGGAAGCCAACTTTCAGAGCCACCTGGAAATGCGCCACCGCGCCATCCTCGATCTCGCCGCGCACGCTCGCGACCTCGAACCAGTCCAGGTTGCGGGTGGTCTGTGCAGCCCGGCTGATTCCGTTGCGGATCGCGGTGTCGATTCCCTCCGGCGATGTGCCGACGATCTCGATGACGCGGTAGGTGTGCTCACTCACGGGTGCTCCCTCCCGACCCGTGGTCATGCGGGTCGTGTTGTCCAGGGATGCATTTGAACACGGCAGATGGCGTCGTCGCGGTGGTTCCGCTCGTGGGGATTTCAGCAGCAGAAGCCAAAGCGTTCCTGGGTATGCAAACGAGTTCAAGGGTGTCACCGTGCGGAAGTCGAAAGAACCACCGAGCACTGGTCGCTGCGACCGCACGCGCCCTGATGCACCGCATGGTCTGAACCGTCAGAATCGATCTGTCGAATCGGCCGTCATTGCGTTGTCCCCAAGGGGGCAACTCTTTGACAGACAATGTATTCCGGCCCCATGAACTCGAGTCGGCACCTGCTGAGTGACACTTCGGCGGTCGGTACCGAACTGGGTGCGGTACAGGTCGGCGTAGCGTCCGCCGCGTGCCAACAGCCGCTCGTGGTTGCCGCGTTCGACGATGCGGCCATCCTCGACGACGAGGATGACGTCGGCTGCCCGTACCGTTGACAAACGGTGGGCGATGACGATCGACGTGCGACCGGACAGCGCCTCGGCGAGCGCCTGCTGCACGGCGGCCTCCGACTCCGAATCCAGCGATGCCGTGGCCTCATCGAGGATGACGACCTGCGGCGAGGCCAACAACACCCGGGCAATGGTGAGTCGCTGCCGTTGGCCGCCCGAGAGCCGGTAACCACGCTCGCCGACAACGGTGTCCAGCCCGTCGGGCATGGCGGCGACAACGTCGGCGAGACGGGCCCGTCGCAGCGCCGCCCAGATCTCCTCATCGGTGGCCTCCGGCGCCGCCAATAGCAGATTTGAGCGGATCGACTCGTGGAAGAGGTGCCCGTCCTGGGTGACCATGCCGACGGTCTTCTTCAACGACGCGAACGTCACGTCCCGCACGTCGGCACCGTTGAGCCGGATCGCACCCGAGGCTGTGTCCGGATCCGATGGCGGATCAACGTCATACAGCCGCGCCAGCAGCGACGCGATCGTCGACTTTCCCGCTCCGGATGTCCCGACCAGCGCCACCACCTGTCCGGGCTTCGCGGTGAACGAAATGCCATGTAGCACTTCCTCACCGCCGCGATGGTCGAGTTCGGCGACCTCCTCGAGGGAGGCGAGCGACACCTGATCGGCCGCCGGATACGAGAAGCGCACATTGTCGAATTGCACTTCGACCGGACCGCGTGGGACTGTCACAGCACCGGGGCGTTCGCGGATCAGCGGCACCAGGTCGAGCACTTCGAAGACCCGCTCGAAACTGACGAGTGCCGTCGCGACCTCGACCCGCGCGTTGGCCAGCGCCGTCAGCGGTGCATAGAGCCGGGTCAACAGCAGAGCCAGTGACACGATGGCGCCGGCCTGCAGCTGCCCACCGATGGCGAGCGCCCCGCCCAGCCCGTACACCAATGCCAAAGCCAGTGCCGACATCAACGTCAGCGAATTCATGAACGTCGCCTGCAGCATCGCAGTGCGTACCCCGATATCACGGACTCTGCCGGCCCGCGCCCGGAATTCGCGGGACTCCGAGGCGGTATCGCCGAACAGCTTGACCAAAGTCGCTCCCGGCGCGGAGAACCGCTCGGTCATCTGCGTGTTCATGGTGGCGTTGTGGGCCGCAGCCTCTCGAGACAGCCGGGCCATCGCGGCGCCGATCCGGCGGGACGGAATGACGAACATCGGCAGAATGACCAGCGTCAACAGCGTGATCTGCCACGAGATGCTGAGCATCACCGCCAGGGTGAGCAGCAGGGTGACGACGTTGGCGACGACGCCGGACAGTGTGTCCGAGAATGCGCGCTGGGCGCCCATCACGTCGTTGCCCAGCCGGCTGACCAGTGCCCCGGTGCGGGTACGGGTGAAGAACGCGACGGGCATGCGCTGCACATGATCGAACACCGCGGTGCGCAGATCGAGGATCAGACCCTCGCCGATCGTTGATGACAGCCAGCGGGTGACAAGGGACACCGCGGCCTCGGCCACTGCAACGCCTGCGATGACCATGGCCAGCACGGCCACGACCCGGGCGCTGCCTGCGCCGGTGATCTCGTCGACGACGCGGCCGGCGAGCAGCGGGGTCGCGACCGTCAGTACCGCCCCGAGCACGCTGATGCCGAGGAATATGCCCAGCCGGCGGCGATGGCGTGCCGCAAACCCCCAGATCCGGCGAAGCAGACCGCGGTCTGCCAGTGCGTGCAGGTCACCGTCTCGCGCATGTGTCTGCCGGTACAGGGACTGCCGGGCCACTGTTTCCAAGGTCATGTATTCACCGTAGAACCTCAACGATGATTTAGGTCAAAGACTTCCCGTGGAACGCCGCTCAGCGTATGTCGATCAGACGTTGCACCGGGCTTTCTGCGAGGTGGGTGCAGAGGTCGAGCGCATTGTCGAACACCACTGTGGCGCCCGCCTCCTCTAGCTCGCTTCGCGAGACGCCCCCGCTGAGGACGCCGATACACGCCACCCCGGCCGCAACGCTGGCCTGGGCGTCCCACACGGCATCGCCGACAAACACGGCGCGCTCTGGACTGACATCGGCTCTCGCCAAGGCGATCTCGACGATATCGGGCTCAGGCTTCGCGGTTTCCACGTCTTGAGCCGAGGTGGCGGTGGAGATCAGATCGTCACGGTCGAGAACGGCTCGGAGCGTTGCGAACTCGTCTTCGGGAGCGGAGGTGGCCAGTACGACCTGCAACCCCAGCGAGTCGATACGGTCCAGGATTTCCCGTGCTCCCGGCAATGGAGACAGCAGCGAGGTCGTCTCCTGGTAGAACCGCGTGTGGAGGTCCTTGAGCTCATCGCGGGTCTCTTCATCTGCTTCAGAGGCCAACGTCTCGAGCAGTTTCTTCCCGTCCATGCCGGTGGATCGGTGAATCTGCCAGCTCTGTACCGGAATCCGCAGCTCGTTGAACGCGCGGTGCCAGGCGTGCACGTGCAGATAGTTGGAGTCCACCAACGTGCCGTCGACGTCGAACAGCACGGCGGGTCGATGTTGGTTGTCAGGCACGGTGTGAGGCATGCCCGATCAGCGCACTCTCAAACCTCGCACCTAGGAGCCAGGCGGGAGGGGGAGAGCACAGCGCGCCAGGCAGGTCGGTGCCGCCGTGCGCTGTGAGCCGTTGCCTCCGCTCCCATCGCCGCACGATTGTTTGATGGGGGAAATGGCAACAGATTGGTGAGTTTGGCCGCCCGCGGAGCGGGTAAGCGGGGAGGTATGTCTGGGGAGCATCCTTCGATATTGCTGATCGCCGATCCCGGCGCTCCCGCCGAGGTAGCCGAGCGTCTGTCTGCGGCGTTGCCAGATTTTCTGCCGGACCTCCCCTCTGACGAATGCTGGGATGTCTCAGTGCGTCGGCACAGTTTTCCACTCGATGAGCACACCGAGATGGTGGATGTAGTCGGCGTGGTCGGTCCCGAAGATGAAGCTGAGGACATCGTCATCTATCTCACCGATCTGCCCCGGCGTCAGGGGACGACGCCGGTGATAGCTGACATCAGCGTGCGCGACCGGTTCGGCGTGATCTCCATACCGGGCTTGGGCGGCGCGTTCATCGATCGCCGGGTGAAGGCGGTGGCACGCACGGTGGTGTCCGAGGTGACGCGCCAATCGGGCCAACAGGACACGACGGTGAAGGGTCTGGCGCGGATAGAGGACGACGACGTCGTTCACTATGTCGCGCCGTCGACTATGCCACGGCTGCGGTTGCTTGCCGGAATGGTGTACGCCAACCGCCCGTGGCGACTGGTCACGGGTATGTCGAAGGTGATGATGGCGGCATTCGCCACCGGGGCTGTCAGCCTCGCCTATCCGACGATCTGGCAGTTGTCGACCACCATGGGCCCGTGGCGGATGAGTGCGGCAACGATTTTGGCAACCGCGGCGATGATCGCATGGCTCGTCGTCGAACACGACCTATGGGAACGGCCGCCATCGCCCAAGGAACGGGAGCGCGCGGTCTTGTACAACGCGTCGACCGTCATCACTCTGACCATCGGCGTCATTGTCTTTCACGCCGCGCTCTTCCTCTTGCTGCTGGTGACCGCGTGGTGGACGCTGCCGCCGCAACTGGTGTCGCAGAACATCGGTCAGCCCGTTGGTTTCTCGTCGTTGCTGTTGATCTCGTGGTTGGTGGCCGCCATCGCCACGTTGGGCGGTGCCCTGGGTTCGGGGATGGAGGACGACGAGGCAGTGAAGGCGGCGGCGTACGGGGTTCGTCAGCGTAAGCGATTCGAGAAAACGGACTGACGCACGCGCTGGCGTGGTCGACAACCGGATGGCGACGTCCGCAGCTCTGTTCGCCGGCCATGCTCTCCCGGCCATGAAGGGACCAAGAAATTCAAGCGGCGCAACGGCATACTGGGGGTCTGAAGCCGGCGCTGTTCGGACGGATCGACCTAGGGTCCAGCCCCGTTCTCAGTAGGGTGTCGCCATGGCGGATGTGCCCAAGTGTGAATCGTCTGGCGCAGATGGTGGGCCGCGACGCGGTAGAGCAGGCGCGGTTCGAGAAGCCGTTGTGGTGGGTCGACCATGTGGACGATCCGGATGAGTCGTTCAGTGACAACGATATCGTCAGCGGCTTCGAGCATCTTGCGGCGTAACCACCCGATGGCGCGCTGCCGTACCTTGTCTTTGCGGCTACGGTTGCGACTTTGTCTAGGGGGTTGGTTGGCGGCCCATACCGGGCCGATGAGTTCGGCCAGAGATTGATGAAGGAGTTTCGTGTCGATGCTTCGGTGTTCGCGCAGATGGGTGCGCAGGGCATAGGCCTGTCGTGCGGCCATGGTGACTCCTTGCCCGTAAATCGGGTCCAGGCAACATAACGCGTCCCCGATGACGAGCAGACCCTCGGGGTGGTGTGCGCTGCGGTCATAGCGGTGCCAGGTACCGCCGGGATAGCGGTAGACCGTTACATCGGTCAGAGGGTGGGCGTCTCGCAATGCCACGTGGACGTGGGGTGGCACGAACTCTTCTGCGAGAGCGATCATGTGAGCCAAAGAATTTGGTGGCTTCGGCTGCTCTTTTGAGTGGGCGGCGATGGTCAACGTCCAGGTGTCATGTTCGCCGGCGGCCAGCCCCCCGCGGCCCGCGTCCCCGGCCTGCAGGACCAGGATGAGGCGTTCGGGAAAGCTGTCCTGGTCGGGGATGGTGATCTGCTGGCTGTAATACACGCCGTGCACGGTGAACGAGCGTTGCGGCGACCGCTCGTAGCCCAACCGTTCGAGCAGCAGCGGTGTGCGGGTGGCGCGGCCGGTCGCATCGACCACCAGGGCGGCATCGAGCGCCTGGGTCTCACCGCTGCTCCGATCGGTGATGGTGACCCCGGTGATGCGATCCGGCTGAGCGGCGATCAGGTCAACCACGTCGCAACCCTCCTTTATGACGATGTTCGGTAGGGCTGTGACGCGCCGACGCAGCGAGTACTCCAGCTGGGCACGCGTCACGAGGTAGGTGGTGAGGGCGTCGGGGTCGGAGACCGGGTCGGTGCGGTTGAACGCATAAGGGCCGTTCTGGATGTGCATCCGCGCGCCCAGGCGCGCGTCATCAAGGACATGCGCACCGGCGGCAATCGCATCGCTGATCACGCCCGGGACGAGATCTTCCAGGGTCTGCCAACCCTTCGCGAGCACGCTGTGCAGATGCGGGCCCTGCGGTACACCGCGGCGATGAGAGGGGCTGTCGGGCAGTCGGTCTCGTTCGACAATTGACACGCGATGGCCCGCGTCGGCAAGTGCGGCGGCGGCCAGGAGTCCGGCAATACCAGCGCCGAGGACCACAGAGTGTTCCGTCATAACGTGCACGCCTCCCCGCGTGTCGAGTTGAGCGTCGACGATGACGCTAACACCAAAATAAGAAAAGTAAGAGTAAATTAAGCACTATCTAAGAACCAGTGTCCGGTGGCGATGGGAGTTTTCAATGAGCAATCGAGGTTGGGAAGCCGGCACGGTGGTGGCGGGTGCTGACGTGCGCGGCCGAGCAGACGGGTCGACGGACGCGCGGGTCGCATTGGTCACGGGTGCGTCGCGCGGGATCGGCGCGGAGGTTGCCAGGCTACTAGGTGGCGCCGGCGTCCACGTGCTGGTCAACTACCGGGAAAAGGCCAAACGGGCCGCCGCCGTGGTCGACGAGATCCGCGCAGCTGGGGGACAAGCATCGGCAGCCGGAGCAGACGTCTGCGATGAAGCGCAGGTGCAGGCGCTTCTGGTGGACATTGATGAGCAATTCGGCGCGCTGAATATGCTGGTGCTCAACGCCTCTGGTGGTCTGGAGCGCGGCGCGGACCCGGGCTATGCGATGCGGTTGAACCGAGATGCGCAACTGCGCCTCGCTACGCTGGCACTTCCGCTCATGCCACCAGGCGCCCGGATTGTCTTCGTCACCAGCCATCAAGCGCACTTCTTTCCCGCCAAGCCAGTGCCCGACGGTTACGAGCCCATCGCCCAGAGCAAACGCGCCGGCGAAGACGCGCTGCTGAGCGCCAAAACCGTTCTGAATGACAGTGGAATCGAACTCAAGGTGGTCTCGGGCGACATGATCGACGGCACGATCATCGTCCGACTCCTGCACCGCAAAGATCCCGAGGCCGTACAAGCCCGGCGTGGCCACGCCCCGCTGCCGACGGTTGAGGAGTTCGCTGCCGCCATCGCCCGAGCGGCGTTGCACCCCGATGCGCCTGACACGACCTACGTTGGCGGCGCCGACTATCTGGAGTGACGTGTTTCGTTGGTTTGGGGATCGATACCTATGTTGGGTGGCGGCAGAACGGTCTTCAACCAACGGATCTGGTCGTTGACCACCCACCGTGCCTGGGGTGTGTTGCCGCGTAGCGCGTAGACGTGTTCGGCGCCTTCCTGTTCGATATAGGTGACGGGAACGTCGCTGGTTTTCAGGGCGTCTCGGAATCGGCGGATGTCGTGGAGGAAGAAGTCTTCGGTGCCGACGTTGAGGTGCACCGGTGGCAGACCGGTGACTGAGGCGTTGATCGGCGACAGCGTCGGGTCGCTGAACGGTAGGCCGTCGGCGTAGAGCCTGAAAGCCCACCAGAACCTGTCGTCGCGCGTGAGGCCGGCCGCTTCGGTGGCCGCGACGGTGTCGGGGTGGGCCAGTTCCATGTCCACCATGGGTGCGGTGAGCATGAGTCCCGCGGGCAGTGGGCCGCCTTCGTCGCGGAGATGCTGCGCGGCGGCCAGGGCGAGCGTGCCGCCGGCACTGTCGCCGGCGAGGACCCAATGCCCGTCGGTGAGCTGACCGTTGGCGTGCATCGCTTGGATCGCGGTGAGCGTGTCGTTCAGTGCTGCGGGATGCGGGTCTCGGGGTGGCCTGCGGTAGAGCACCATCCCTGTCGCGAAGCCCGTCTGCTGACAGATAGTGGCGAGCAGCTTCCAGTGCAACGAGATCGGTCCGGCCAGAAACGCCCCGCCATGCAAATAGAGGATTAGGTCGCACCCACCGTGTTGACCGAGCCAGGTGAGGTGAACTCCGTCGATGGTCTGTTCCGAAACGGGTATGCCGGAGGCGACCTTTCGAGACGGGCGGGATTGGCGGGTTGCACGCAACACGTGGGGACGCCACCGAAGCGGCAGCCGGTTGACCGCCGCGGTCCCGGCTTTTTCGACGGTCTGCAGCAGCCAGTGGGTGGGCGCCACCTGTGAGGCTGGAATGCCACCGCCGTGGTCGGTTGCGTGATGCACGGTCATGTTCCTCTCACCGATGCGACGAGTACAGGAGCCTCTCGATGGTGGCGACGGCAGCGGCGGTGCCGCCCTCGCCGGTGATGCGGGAGGCGAAATGCTGGGTGGTCTGCCGCAGGTCGGCGCCGTCGAGTGTGGTGCGGATGACGTCGGCGAGGCGCTGCGCGGTCAGCCCGCGCTGCGGAAGGGGTGTAGTGGCGGCGCCGAGCGCGTGCAGGCGGCGCGCCCAGAAGGGTTGATCCCCAACAGGACCGGGCAGGGCGATGCTCGGGATGCCGGCGCGTAGCGCGGCGGCGGTCGTGCCGGCGCCGCAGTGGTGAGCCGCGGCGGCCATCCGCGGGAACAACCACTCGTGCGGTGTGTCGCCGATGGTGAGTATGTCACCGCCGGTGACCACGAGTCCGGCCCAACCGGATTGAACGATGCCGCGCACGCCGGCCTGCCGCAACGCACCGGAGATGATGACGGCGAGCTGCTCGGCACGCGCCGCGGTGACCACGGTGCTGCCCAGCCCGATGAACACCGGTGCCGGTCCCGCGGTGAGGAACTCGGACAGCTGTGCGGGCGGTTGCCAACCGGGTGGGGTGGGCGGCCACCAGTACCCGGTGACCTGCAAGCCGGGCCTCCAGTCGACGGGGCGGGATGCGACGCTGGGCGAGTAGCCGTGCAGGATCGGCCAATCCGCGTTGGTGCGCCGGCGCCGAAGGGCCCGGGCCGAGCCCTTGGGAAGTCCGAGTTCGCGTCGAAAGTGCGCAACGACCCCGCCGTAGAGACGATCGACGGTCCACGCAGCGGCGCCGGCCACCATTCGGTTGCCAGCTGCGCCGAGGGACCAGGCGCCCAACAGGGTCGGCGGATAGTCCGCGGTCTGCGACAGCGGTTGCAGCCGGACACCCACCGAAGGGATACCGCGGGCTTCTGCCAAAGGGTGTCCCGCGAGCTCGGCCAGCGGGGGTAGCAGCAGGATGTCGGCCGGCACATCACCGAGCGCATCCAGGACCAGCTGACCGGTGTCGCGCTGTCCTCGTGGGGTGAAGATCGCCGCGAACGTCTCCTTCGATATGGCGTCGGCGTGGTCGGTACCAGGAGTGAAATCCGCTGGAAGCTCGCGGAGCTCGCACCCGGCCTCGGTGATCAGATCAGCGAACGGTGTGTACGCGGCGATGACGACCCGGTGCCCGGCGCCCCGCAGTGCGGCGCCGAGGCCGGCCACGGGCGCGACGTCGCCGCGACTGCCGACCGCAGCGATGGCCACGGTGCTCATCGCGACCGACTCACGATGCGCCCGAAGATCTCGATCAGGTCCTCCGCATAACCGCCCGCGTCGTAGCCGGGTTCGCGCAACACCTTCTCGACGACGCCGTTGACGGCACCGCGCAACGCGATCGCGGTGGACTGCACCGGGAAGTCGCCGAACTCGCCGTCGCGTTGGCCGGCGGTGAGAATCGAGGTGGGATCGAGCACCGCGAGTTGCTCGGCGATGTCGGCGCTGAGTCCGAGCTCTTCGAAGCGGCGCCCATCGGCGGGGACGTAGGTCGTGCCGAGGGAGGCCAGTGTCTTCAGAGCGGCGCGGTGTGTTCCAAAATAGTCGATGCTGGAACGGATGTAGGCGTGCAGCTTGCCGGTGGCGGTGTTCTCGGCCTGCACTGCCGGTGCCACCCGGGTGAGCATCGTGCGGTACATGTGCTCGACGATGGCGTCGACGAGATTGTCCTTGGTGCCGAAGTGGTAGAGCACCGCGCTCATCGCGATACCCACCCGGTCGGCGATCTTGCGGATCGATGCGTGCGCGAACCCGACCTCGGCGATCACGTCGATCGCGGCGGCCACGATCTGGGCCTTGCGTGCCGATCGGGTGAAGGATTCTGGTCGAGCCTGGGTTGGCGGCATGGCCCGACCCTAGAGCGAGAGGTCACCGATTAGAAGAAGTGATCTAAAATCAGATCACTTGATCAGGACACGCCATGAGACGGCTTTTCCTGCTTCTGACGCTTGATCACTAGGACGGCGCGAAGCAGCCGCCGAGTGTCAATGCCGGGTAACTCGGAGGTCACGCAATCGCAACGACAAATCCGAAATCCGGGCGTCGATGCCTCGCCTGTGATGCTGTACATATGTACAACGTGGTCGGGCGGAGCTGGCCGAGATGCTCAGCTCAGCGACCGAGCGCGTTCTCCGCGTCGAGAAGGGGCAGTGAAATGGAACATGGTGTCACGTTGGGTCGGCGGTCCGTCATCGCCGTCGCGGTCTTGGGGCTTCTGGGATCGGCGTTGGCTGCGCCAGCCTCTGCTGGTCCGAAGCCGGTGCCGAAAGGAGTCCGAATTCAGTGTTCAGACTTTTACGGCCCCAATACTGTTTGGCCCCACTACCTGACGGGCTGCGTCAGGGAAAACGGCACGACCGGTTCCGGGCAAACCAATCGTACGGGGCCCGGTACCGAAATGATCACTTGGGGGTTGCCTTTCGTCAACGGCAAGAGCATGGACCTGGTCGGCATCGCCAGCACGATCGTCAACGTATCCAGCCCGGCCTGCCCTGTTGACCACCCGGTCGAAGCGAATGTGTCAGGAACCATCGGTACCGGTTCCAAGTGGGCCAATTCGCCTGTAACTGCCACGATCTGCGGCAATGCGACTGACTTCGTGCTCAAGCCGGGCACATTCTTCGTCATCGGGAAGGGTGCCAAGGACATGAATATCGAGGACGTCACCGACGAGCCGTGACCCTCAACCTCCAGCGCGCCAGTCGAGGTCTTTCACCAACTGTTCCAATGGGATACGTGCTCAGGCGGCAATCTGGCGGCTGGCTTGAAGTCGGTGCCTTTGGTGTATGCGATGGGGAACAGGCCGACTTGGCTGTACTCGTCGTAGGGGACACCCAGGATCTCGGCAACCTTCTTCTCGCCGCCCCCGAACAGGTGCAGCGTGGTCCAGCAGGTGCCCAGCCCGCGGGAGCGCAGTGCCAGACAGAAGCTCCACGTAGCCGGGATCACCGATGCCCAGAAGGTGGCGCCCATACCGGCGGGCCCCCTCTCGGCGCGGCCCTTCTGGCACGGGATCAGGAGAAAGGGCGCATCCTGCATGTGATCGACGAGGTGAGAACCGGATCTGGCTATCCGAGTGGGTGTTTCGTTTGTGTCGACCGAAGCGGAGTGTGCGTCGATTGCTGCTCGGTTGGCCCGGTACACATCGGCGATCGCGGCTTTCTTTGCTGGATCGTCGACGAATATCCACTCCCAGTCCTGTGAGTCGGATGCGCTCGGTGCTTGCACGGCCAGTCTGAGGCAATCCATCAGCACCTCGCGCGGCACGGTTCGTTCGAAGTCCAGGCGCAGGCGGACTGCCCGGGTGGTGGACAGAACCTCGTCGAAGCTGAGACTTGATATCTCCATTGGCATTCGCTCTCTCTACGATGGTCGCGATCAGCCGAACTGAGTCTTGCCGCCATCGACGACAAGCGATTGGGCCGTGATGTAGCTGGATTCTCCGCTGAGCATGAACACGGTGGCGTAGGCAATGTCCCACGCCGAGGCTTGGCGTCCCAGCGGCCATTTGATCTTCGTCCGCATGTGGACGAGCTGATCGCCGACGCGGCCCAGGGGAGTGTCCACCGCGCCTGGAATCACGTGGTTGGCGCGAATGCCGCGGGGGGCGCCTTCGAGTGCCACATGCCGGCAGAGTCCGTTCAGGGCGGTCTTCGATGAGTCGTACGCCGGTAGTCTGGTGCCCGCTCTGATGCCCGCCGCTGATCCGATGAACACGATCGCGCTGTCATCGGCGAGCAGCGGCATCGCGGCGCGGGCGGTCAGAAAGTGTGAGCGCACGTTGACCGCGAACACGTCGTCCCAGATCTCTGGCGTGGTGTCGGCGAGCCCGCCGCCGGCGCCGTAACCGACGTTGGCGACCAACCCGTCGAGTCCCCCGAGCTGGGTGTGGGCCTGGTGCACCAGTCGTTCGCACTGGTCGGCATCGCGCACATCCGCGATGATGGTGGCAGTTTCGCCGCCCTCGTCGGCGCACAGGCGCGCCGTTTCGTCGGCGGCCTCCTTGTCCCTGTCGACGCACGCCACGGCCGCACCTTCGCGCGCACACAGCACTGCGATCGCACGACCGTTCCCGATGGTCACTTCGGGGTCCGGGGAGGGTTGAGATCCGGCGCCGATAACGACGATTCGACGGCCGCGCAGGCGTCCGCGGCCGGGTGCGGTGCCGAGCGTTTCCGAAGTCGGGGTCATGTCTGCACGCTATCACCGTTAGCTGTACATGCGTACAGCGCAATGGTGACGCAGGACACGCAGATGCTGTACGTTCGTACGGCGCGGGGATTGCTTCGCTCGATCAGTAGGAGAAGTGCCGGATGCCGACGTACGACTACATCATTGCGGGAGCGGGTTCAGCAGGCTGCGTGCTGGCCAACCGATTGTCTGAGGATCCGGCCGTGTCTGTGCTGCTGTTGGAGGCCGGTGGGTCCGATCTCAATCCGCTGTTCATGGTGCCCAAGGGCGCGGGCAAACTGTTCGACAGCGAGAAGCACATGTGGCACTACTCGACGACACCGTTGGGCCCCAACCGCCACACCGAACAATGGATGCGCGGCAAAGTGCTCGGCGGATCGAGCTCGATCAACGGGATGATCTACAACCGCGGAACCAGGGCCGACTGGGACATCATGGAGGGCCTTGGCAACAAGGGCTGGGGATGGGATGACATGCTGCCCATCTTCAAGGCTTTCGAGGGCAACGAGTTCGGGGCCTCGCGCACGCGCGGGACGGGCGGGCCGTTGCACATCTCGGTCCCCAGGGACCCGGACCCGCTGTGCCGGGAGATGTTGGCATCCGGTGCCGCGATTGGTCTGCAGGTGGTCGAGGACATCAACGAGCATGATGGCGAACGCATCGGCTATGCCACCTCCACCATCAAGAACGGCCGGCGCATCAGTGCCGCGACCGCATTCCTGAAGCCCGCGCGCAGCCGCCGGAACCTCACCGTGCGAACAGGGACGGTCGTCGAGCGGCTCGTCTTGGAAGCAGGCCGAGCCGTCGGAGTCCTAGCTCTGCACAAGGGTGGTCGCGAAACGGTGCGCGCATCCCGAGAGGTCATCGTTGCCCTCGGCAGCCTCAACAGCCCACGACTGCTGCAGATGTCGGGTATCGGTCCGCGCAGCGTGCTGGACGCCGCCGGTGTACGCATCTACCTCGAACGCGACAAAGTGGGCCGGGGTTTACTCGAACACCGTTGCGCGACGCTGCGTTTACAGCTTCGCGATGATCTCGGGTACAACCGTCAGTTGGCCACCAATCTCGGGCAGGCCATGACCAGCGCGAAGTATCTTGCCACCCGCAAGGGGCCATTGGCTGCGCCGTCCTTCGACATCGTGGGCTTCGCCAAAGTGCAGCCCGATGCCGAGCGTCCCGACGCCCAACTGATGATGGGCCCGTGGACCATCCCGCCCTACAACGTCGGAGAGCCGGTGGCCATCGAACGACAGGCCGGTGTCTCATGCCTGGGGATGGTCTTGCGCCCGACCTCGCAGGGTTCCATCGAGATCGTCTCCAGCGCGCCGGATACGGCGCTTCGGATCGACCCGAACTACCTGGACACCGACTACGACCGCGCCGCCACCGCGAACATGCTGCGCATGATGCGCACCATCTTCGAGCAGTCGCCCATCGCCGAGCGCATCAGCCACGAGACATTCCCCGGCGCCGGTGTGCAGAGTGAGGACGAGTTGGTCGACAGCGTGCTCGCCGGCGGCTACTGCGGCTATCACGCAGCGGGCAGCCTGGCCATGGGGCCGAACGATGACGATGTGGTCGATGACCAGTTGCGGGTGCGGGGCGTCAATGGGCTTCGGGTGGTCGACTGCTCGGTTCTTCCCACGATGGTTGCGGGAAACCTGAACGGACCGATCATGGCGATTGCCTGGCGGGCAGCCGATTTGATCCGCAATGCGCGGTGAGTGCGAAGCGGTCGATCACATCACCGCGAAGCCCGCGTCCACGGGCATGGTCATTCCGGTGACGTAGCGGGCGCTGTCGCTGATCAAGAACAGCACGGCGTTGGTGACATCTTGCGGCTCGACATATGGCACCGGCAACAGGTTGCCGGTCATGGCGCTGCCTTCCGGGTTCGCGGCGAACATATCGGCCATGTGCTGGTTGAAGATCATCGGGGTCGCAACACCAGTGGGGTGCACAGTATTCACCCGGATGTTGTGAGATGCGTAGGCGTACGACGCGGATCGCATCAGCCCGACAACGCCGTGCTTGGACGCAGCGTAGGCGAAGGTCGCAGCGCTTCCATCGCCACCGCGGCCGACCAATCCCTGCATGGAACTGATCAGCACCATGGATCCTCCGGTGCCGCCCCGGATCATGGACGGGGCGGTCGTGGCGATCGTGTGCCAGACCCCGGATAGGTTTGTCTCGACGATGTCGCGATACACGTCTTGGTCGAGAGGGTCTGTCAGCCCCATTCCCACCACGCCCGCATTGGCGATGACGATGCTGACGTTGCCGAGAACGCTGACGCCACGGTCGACGGCGGCTTGCAGGCCGCCAAGGTCGCGAACGTCGGCGACCGCAGTGACCGCCCGTGCACCCGCACCGCGAATCAGGTCCGCGGTCTCGTCGAGGTCGGCGTTGGTGGCCAACGGGTAGGGGATGGAGTCGATGTCGGCGCAGCGGTCGATCGCGATGATGTCGATACCCTGGGCGGCCAGCGCAACGGCGTGGCTGCGACCCTGTCCTCGCGCCGCACCGGTGATGACAGCGACCCGGCGTGGTGAGTCACTCATGATTATCCGACAATCGCCGGCATGGTGTCCCACCCACGCACGGTGGACGTGCGCGAGCGGGTGGCCTTGGACATGTCGACTTCCCATGTGGGCCAGCGCTTGAGCACTTCTTCGAGAGCCACCCGACCCTCCAGCCGTGCCAGCGGAGAGCCGACGCAGAAGTGAGCGCCACGTCCGAACGTGAGGTGGCCGCCCGGCTTGCGGCGAATGTCGAACCGATCGGGGTCATCGAAGTGGCGCTCATCGCGGTTGGCCGAGGCCAGCATGATCAGGAGTGGACTGCCCGCGGGCACCACTTGGTCTTGGAAACTGACGTCGTCGGTGGCGATGTAGCGGGCGACGTGCGGCCCCGGCGGTTCGAAACGCAGCAGTTCCTCGATCGCCAGCGGGATCTTTGATGGGTCGGCCGCCAGCTCGGCGCGTTGGTCGGGGTGCTCGGCCAGGACCTTGCCCATCCAGCCGAACAGCCGGCCGGTCGTCTCGACTCCGGCCCCGGCGACAACAGCCAAGAACACGATGAGTTCCTGCTTGTGCAACTTGCGGGTGGTGCCGGTCTCGTCTTCGAACTCGACGTTGAGCAATTCGGTGATCAGGTCGTCGGAGGGATTCTTCTCGCGCCATGCGACATACTCGCCAAACATCTCTCCGGTGAAGTACCGGTCCTTCTTGATCTCCATCGGCTTACCGGCCTCATTGCGCAGCACCTGATTGGCGTGCTCGCGCACCGCGGGTTGCTCGGAGTCAGGAATGCCGGCCAGCATGCCGATGGTGCGCATCGGGAGTTCAGCGCCGAGATCCTCGACGAAGTCGAACCGGTCACCACCGACCAGCGGATCCAGGCATGCGACGCAGAAATTACGAATCTTGTCCTCGATGGCACGCATCTTTTTGGGGGTGAAGGCCCGCGACACGATTGCCCGGTGGATGGTGTGCAGTGGCGGGTCTTCGTTGATGAAAATTCCGGGTGGCATGACGGGATCGGTCATCACCACCTCGAGAATGTCACCCTTTGCGGAGCTGAGCCGGGTGGTGTCCTTGAGCGCCGCGTCCACGTCGGCGTAACGACTCACTCCCCAGAAGTCGTGTTTTTCGTTGTAGTAGACCGGCATTTCGTCCCGGAGCCTCTTGTAGGTCGGGTACGGATCCAGGTCGATGTCGAAGTCCCAGGGGTCGTAGTACAAGTCGCTCAACGCAGCCTCCTCGGCAAGGGAATGGGGCAGAAGCATGAGAGATGCTATACGACAGTACAACTCGCACGTTTTCGCGGCAAGCGACTGGTTTCCACGATCCGCACCGTGGCTGATGCTATACGCTCGTACAACAATCGGCGGCTGTACCGGGTAATCGTTGCCGCCACGAGGCTCAGGAGTGATGTAGTGGACGATCGGTTTGCCCTCGATGGCCGTGTGGCCCTGATAACCGGTGGCGGCACCGGGATCGGCCGCGCCTCTGCGTTGGTACTCGCCGAACGGGGCGCCGACGTCGTGCTGGCCGGGCGCCGTTCTGCACCGCTGGAGTCGACGGCCAAGGACGTGCGCGAGCTGGGGTGTCGCGCGCTGTCCACCTCGTGCGATGTGACGTCGGCGGAGGCGTGCCGCGAGCTCGTCGACACCACAATGGCGGAATTCGGGAAGTTGGACATTCTCGTCAATTGCGCCGGCGGCGCGGAAACCAAATCGATTATGAAGTGGCCCGACGATGACTTCGAGCGAACCATGGCACTGAACTTCGGTTCCGTCTGGCACCTGTCCAAGGCTGCTGCCAAGCCGATGTTCGCCCAGGGTAAGGGCGCCATCGTCAACATCTCGTCCGGTGCAAGCCTGCTGGCAATGCCCCAAGCCGCTCCCTATAGCGCGGCCAAGGCGGCCGTCAATGCGATGACCGGTTCGATGGCGGCGGCGTGGGCCAAGAAGGGTGTTCGTGTGAACGCGATCGCGGTCGGGGCGGTTCGCGCGGCCACCCTCACCGACGACGCCGCCAGATACGGCCTGGATCCCGAGGCGATCGCCATGTCCAACGGACTCGGCAGATTGGGGGAGCCGGATGAGATTGGCTACGGCGTCCTATTTTTCGCCTCCGATGCGTCCAGCTTCTGCTCTGGCCAGACCCTGTACATGCACGGTGCGCCCGGCCCCGCCGGCGTGTAGCGCCGCCGGCGTTGACGCTTGTGCGATAGGTCTAGGATGCGCTATACATTCGTACAGCAATGTGATGTGCCGATAAGACCCAAGGATGTGCAGTGATCCGTGTAGCGGTGGTGACCGGAGGCGCCTCCGGCCTGGGCCGGGCGATATCGACCGCCCTCGCCCGCGATGGTCACAAGGTGGCAGTGCTGGATATCAATGCCAAAGCTGCCGATGCAGTCGCCACCGACCTGCAAAGTCTCGGCGCCCAGGCCAGAGGCATCGGTGTCGACGTCTCCGACGAGCAAGGCACGCAGCACGCTTTTGATCTGGTGCGTAGCCAGCTTGGTCCCGTCGAGATCCTGGTGACCAGCGCGGCGATCGCGGGGTTCACCCGTTTCGACCAGATCAGCCTGGACGAATGGAACCGCTACCTGGCGGTCAACCTCACGGGGACCTTCCTCTCGGTGCGCGCTGCGCTGAACGACATGGTGGCCGCAAAATGGGGGCGGATCGTGACGATTTCTTCGGCCGCGGGTCAGCAGGGCGCGCCCAAACAGGGGCACTACTCCGCCACCAAGGGTGGTGTGATCGCGATGACAAAGACCCTGGCCATCGATTACGCCGCCAAGGGCATCACCGCGAACACCGTGCCGCCGTTCGTCATTGACTCGCCGATGTTGCGTCAGCAGCAGAGCGAAGGCAAGTTGCCGCCGACCGAGTTTCTCACCCAAGCGATTCCGGCTCGCAGACTTGGAATTGCCGAGGATGTGGGCGCGGTCTGTGCCTTCCTCTGCTCGGAGGCTGCCGGCTATATCAACGGTCAGGTCATCGGCGTCAACGGTGCAGCTGTCATGTGATCCGTGAGTTCGCAAAGAAACCGGTCAATCCAGGTAACCAGATGAAGGAGGCAGGATGCGCGTAAGTGTGGATGCCGCTCGCTGCCAGGGTCATACGTTGTGCGCGATGATCGCGCCGGAGTCATTCGAATTGGATGATGTTGACGGGCACGCACATCCCATCCATGACGAGGTCCCCGAGGAACATCAGGCGGTTGTGCGAGAAGCCGCGCAGTCGTGCCCCGAACAGGCGATCACGGTGATGATCGAACATCTGAGCCGGGCGCGCGCCGCCCACGGCGCGCCGGCGGAAGGCGAGCGATGACCACAGCGCCCGACAACAGCGACACCGCACCGAGCTATCACTTCGACCGCCACACGCCGGAATACCGTGAGAACTTCCTCGACATCACCCATGAGATGCACACCAAGTGTCCGATAGCGTGGACCGAGACCTACGAGGGGCACTGGGTCGCTGCCGGTGGCCAGGAGGTCTTCGATCTCGCACGGTGCCCGCACGTCTCCAACGACCACGACGTGCACAACCAGCGGCGCGGGTACAGGGGTATCTCGATCCCGAAGATGATCGATTCCGCGGGTTTTCGCGGCGGCATGCTGGAGATGGACGATCCCGAGCACCGGTACTATCGTTCGGCGCTCAATCCCTACCTGTCGCCTGCCGCGGTTCGGCGGTGGGAGCCATTCGTCGATGAGATCGTGCGAGCGTGCATTGACGACCGGATCGAGAGCGGTCAGATCGATTTCGTCGATGACTTGGCCAATGTCGTTCCCGCTGTCCTGACGTTGGCGATGCTCGGGGTGCGGTTGGACAAATGGACCGTTTACAACGAGCCTGCCCACGCTTCGGTGTACACGGCCCCTAATTCTCCGGACTCCGGCCGAATTCGAGACCTATACATGAACATGGTGGTCGACCTGTTCACCAACCTCGCCGAGATCCGGGAGACCCCGCGCCCTGGCATCATCAACGCCTTGGCCGTGCTGCGGATCGACGATGAGCCACCGGCGGACATCGAGTTGATCGGCATGCTCAACCTACTGATCGGTGGCGGATTCGATACCACCACTGCGCTCACCGCACATGCTTTGGAGTGGTTGTCCGAACATCCCGCGGAGCGCAGCCGACTCAGTGCCGACCGCGACACGTTGCTCAACCCGGCCACCGAAGAGTTCCTGCGCTACTTCACTCCCGCTCCCGGTGATGCGCGCACCGTCGCCGACACCATTGAGGTCGGCGAAGCCCGACTGCAGGAGGGCGAGCGGCTGTGGCTGTCCTGGGCCATGGCCAACCGCGACCCTGAGCTGTTCGCGAATCCCGATTCGGTCCTCCTGGACCGAAAGGCCAACCGGCATTTCAGCTTCGGTCTGGGCGTGCACCGCTGTATCGGGTCGAACGTCGCCCGCACCGTATTCAAATCGATGCTGACAGCGGTGATGGACCGGATGCCGGACTACCACTGTGATGCCGCCGGCGCCGTGCATTACGACACCATCGGCGTCATCCAAGGCATGCGACACTTGCCCGCCACGTTCACTCCGGGTAAGCGTCTGGGACCGGGCGTGGAGGAAACGGTGATCCGACTGCAGAAGCTGTGCGAGGAGCAGGAACTCGCGCGACCGATCACCGAACGCAAGGACTCGGCTCAGATCGGTTGACGACCGGCTCGGCTTCGTCACCTGCAGGGCACAGAGGCGGCCTGAGCGTTGGCGGAACGAATCGTCGGTATCAGCGCAGTACGGTTCCACCGTCAACGCTGATCACCTGGCCGTTGATCCACGACCCTTCGTCCGAAAGCAGAAATGCCACCAGCGATGCGACGTCGTCGGGTTCGCCGACGCGCGGACTGCGCATCGCTGCAGTGCGGCTGACTCGAGCGCCGGCCACTGCGGTGCGGATCTGATTGTGTCCGTGGCGGTGAAGCCGGGGGCGACGGCGTTGCACCGAACGGCCTCCTTACCCCAGCGTGACGCCACGTGGCGGGTGAGGGCGCCGATCCCGGCCTTGGCGGTGGCGTAGGCAGGTCGCGTCGATTCCCCCTGGAAGGCGGCCGTGGACGACATGTTCACGATCGCTCCGCCGCCACCCTCGAGCATCACCGGGATGGCGTGCTTCATGGCGCTGACGTAGCCGCGCAGGTTGACGCTCATGACTCGATCCCACACGTCCAGATCGATGTCCACGACGTCCGTGTCGGCGGCGAGCGTACTCATGTCCGCACCCACGTTGAAGACGGCGTCGACTCCACCGAAGGTGTCCCTGGCCGCGACGAAGAGGGACTTGATCGACGCCGGATCTGAGAGGTCGCACGGGAGCGCCGACGCGTTTCCACCGTTGGTCCTGATTGCATCGGCGGTCCGCTGGGCACCATCCGAAGCAATGTCACCAACGACAACGCGGCAACCCTCTTGGCCGAGTCGAACCGCGGTCGCCGCGCCCAGTCCGGAAGCGCCGCCGATGATTACGGCCACTTTGCCTTGAAGTCCACGGAGGGTCATGTATCGCTCCTGTCATTCCATCTGCGCTTCCGCCGCACCGATTGCTTGCTTCATTGACATCGCAAAGACGGTCGGAGAGTATCTCCTGTACGTACGTACAGCATCTTCGACTGTACGGGACAACGGAGGGCATGAGATGGTCGCAATTCATCGGGAACGCCCAGGCGCTGCCGACCTGGCCGCGGCGACGGGTGACCGTGCGACGTCACTGGGCGATGACATCTGGATGTCTGAGGGCGTGTCGAACGCCTACGCCATTACGACCGATGCCGGACGGGTGATGATCAACACCGGGCTGGTGTTCGAGGCGCCGATGCGGAAACAGGCGTTCGAACACCTTGCCGGCCCAACCCCCGCGATATTCGTGACGCAGGGGCATGCCGATCATTGGGGTGGCGTCAACGCGCTGCGAGACGCCGGCACAGACGTGATCATGCACGCGAACTACCGATACTGGCGCGATGACAATGACCGCTTGATGCCCGTGCGCGCATCCAAGACGTCCTTCGCCTTCAAGAAGATCTCCGAGACTTTCATGGAGTTCTTCCAAACGGTCGATTCGTCGACCATCGACTTCTCGTTTCCGGAGCCGACTACGACCTTCGCCGACCGTTACGAGATGGAGATCGGGGGACGCAGGTTCGAGCTAGCCTGGACGCCTGGCGGAGAAACCACGGACTCGATCGTCGTATCGCTGCCCGACGACGACGTCCTGTTCACCGGAAATCTGTTCGGGCCGCTGTTCGGTCACGTCCCCAACCTCATGACGATTCGCGGCGATCGGTACCGCGATCCCCTTCAGTACATCGAATCGCTCGATACTGTGTTGGATTTCGCGCCCAAACGCCTGATCACCGGCCACTTCGGTCCCATCGAGGGCCGCGACCGAATCGCCGAAGAAGTCACGGCAATGCGCGACGCCATGCAGGCCGTCCACGACCAGACCGTCGAATTCATGAACACGGGCGCCGATGTGCACACCGCCATGCGGGAGGTGCGCATACCCGATGACCTGGATATCGGTGAGGGGTACGGACGAACCCTGTGGAATGTGCGGGCTGTCTGGGAAATGTATGCCGGGTGGTTCCACCACCGCTCGACGACGGAACTCTATTCCGTACCACCCAGCGCCGCGGCAGCGGACCTGGTCGCGGTCGCAGGCGCTCAGGCGCTCGTCGACACTGCCCGAAAGCATGTCGCCCAGCGGGATCCAGTGCGCGCACTGCATCTGACGGACATTGTGCTCGCCGTGGAACCCACCGATGCGGGCGCCCGCGAGGTGGCGATCGATGCCCACGAGGCACTGCTCGCGGATGCCGAGAACTTCTGGGAGCGAGCATGGCTGATCAAATCGATCGATGAGTTGAAGGTCGCCAAGTGAATACCGTTGACTTCGATTTCTCCGGCTCGCGGGTGCTGGTCACAGGCGGAACCAGCGGGATCGGCAATGCCATCGCCACGGACTTCGCTCGGGCAGGGGCCGCCGTGGTGATCACCGGCACTCGCGCTGATGCCGGTGCCTACGACGACGACCTCAGCGCCTTCGACTATCGGCAGTGCCAGCTGTCGGACCTGGGGTCCGTCGATGCGCTTGCCGCATCCCTCGATGGCCTCGACGTGCTGATCAACAACGCCGGCGCGCCATATGCCGGCGGCAAGGACGAGTGGGACCCGGAGGGTTACGCCGGTTCGATCGAAGTGAACATGTTCGCACCGATGCGCCTGACCATGGCATGTCACGAAAACCTCAAGGCGAGCAAGGCGTCCGGTGGGGCCAGCGTCGTCACCATCGTGTCGATGTCGGCGTTCGTCTCGGCCATCGCAGTACCCGCCTACAGCTCGGCCAAGGCCGGCCTGGTTGCGCTCACCAAGAACCTTGCCCGTCGTTGGGTCGGCGACGGAATCCGCGTCAACGCGGTGGCGCCCGGCCTGATCGATACCAGGACCACTCACCCCGTGCTCGATATCCCCGAACTGCTCGAACCCGAGATGCGCCACACGCCCATGGCCCGAATGGGCATGCCCGACGAAGTATCCGGGGCAGTGCTCTTCCTCAGTGCCGACGCAGCTCGGTACATCACTGGCACCACCCTTGCCGTCGACGGCGGATATCTGACCGTCTGACATCACCCGAAACGTGAGGAAAGGCAATACACATGAGTGAGTTCGACGATGTCGCGACTCCCGACGACCTGCTGAAGGTCGCCGCGCAACGTACTGGTCTGACCGACCTTGACTCCGACAGCTGGCGTGAGGGTCTGGCCCTGCTCCTCGATGAGGTCAACGGGTCCCCGGCGTTCACGGTCGCCGGCCGAGAGCACATGATGGGGTTGTTCGCAGACGCGCTTGGCCGCCGCCTGCAAGTGCACGACTACGTGAAGTCACACGAGTCGGTACTCGACGCGCCCGTCGAGAAGCCGCTCATCATCATCGGGATGCCGCGCACCGGTACGACAGTTATCAGCTGCCTGCTCGATCAGGACGCAGAGCGGCGGTCGCTGCTGCACTGGGAATGCATGAATCCCGTCCCGCCGGCGACACCTGAGACGCACCGGACCGATCCGCGATGCCTGGCGATGCTTGAGGAGCAGGCCTCGATTCTGAAGTTCGTGCAGGAAGCGAAAATGCCGCTCCCGCACTGGGAGGATGCCGACGGTCCCACGGAGGACATGTTCATCCACACCCAGGACTTCAAAGGTTTGGCATGGGACGCGTACATGCCCTCGTCGAGCTACTCGAAATGGCTGTTCGAAGAGGCAGACCTGACGAGCACGTACCGGTATCAACGCCGATACCTGCAGGTTCTGCAGTCGACGGTACCCGGCACCTGGAGCCTGAAGATGCCCTCGCACTCGGTGTACCTCGACACCCTGTTGAACGTGTTTCCGGACGCGCGCCTCATCTGGGCCCACCGTGATCCATACAAGGCCGCGGGATCGCTTGCAAATCTGCACATGCTGCCGAAGAGCACGGTGCAGCACGCCGATGTGATCGACCGTGAAGCCCTCGGCCGCAACGTCAAGGCGCAGATGAAGGAACACGTCGAGCGCCCGCTCCGAACCCGTGATCGGATCGGTGACGACCGGTTCTTCCACATGTACTACTCGGAGATGATGCGCGACCCGATGGGTGTCATGCGGCGCATCTACGATTGGGCCGGAGACGATTTCGCCGTGGATACCGAGAATCGCATGCGGTCGTGGCTGTCGAATCACCCGCAGACCAGATTCGGTCTGAACAACTACTCGCTCGACCAGTACGGGCTTTCTGTGGCTGAACTCAAGCCGGTGTTTGCCGAATACCTTTCGGAGTTCGACATCGAGCTTGAATCCAGCAACGCATAGCGTCTGGCCCTGCGGGAGCGCCACATTCGCGCACGGGCTGTTCAGACGTATGGGTACATGAATGTCAACGACGTACCACCGGGAGACAACATGTCTGACGACACCGTAGTAGCCGTAGTCACCGGTGCAAGCCGCGGAGCGGGGGCGGGTATCGCGACTGCCCTCGGCAGCCACGGCTGCACTGTCTATGTCACGGGCCGGACCACCGGCGATGGCGCGACGTCGTCGGGCACCATCGATGAGACGGCGGCGCGGGTGACCGAAGCGGGTGGGAAGGGAATCGCCGTGCGGGTCGATCACGCCGACGATGAACAGGTGAAAGCCCTGTTCGACCAAATCGGCGAGGAACACGGAAAACTTGACATCCTGGTCAACAACGCCGCGATCATCCGCGACGAGATGATGGGACGCACCAAGTTCTGGCAGGAACCGTTGAACGTGATCGACACCCTCGGCGTTGGCTTGCGCAGCAGCTACGTTGCGACGGTCTATGCCGCACCGCTGATGCTCGACCAGCCCAAAGGCTTGGTGGCGTTCACCTCATCCTCGGGCGGCACGCACTACGCCTTCGGCCCGGCGTACGGAGTGCCGAAGGCCGGCACCGACAAGATGGCCGCCGACATGGCCTACGACCTCCGTGAATTCGGTGTTGCCGCGGTGTCGATCTGGATGGGTTCCCTGCTCACTGACCGGGTGCGCGCCATCATCGCGAGCAAACCGGAGAAGTTCGGACACATCCTGGATACCGCCGAGACCCCGGAGTTGACCGGACACGTCATGTGGGCGCTCTACCAGGATCCCGAGCTGATGGCACTCAGTGGGCGGACGCTGATCGGTGCCGAACTGGCTGTCAAATACGGCATCGTGGACGAAGACGATCGTCAGCCACCCTCGTACCGCGACATGTTCGACGTCCACCCATATGTCCAATATCCGCACGTGATGCGGTGAGCCGCAGATGAAACTGAACTTCGCTCCTGATGTCGAGCATTTTCGTCGAGAGTTCACCGACTTCCTCAGTGCACATCAACCGGCCGAAGCTGAAGCCGCCTCAGAACGGTCGACTTCCAGTGCACACATACCGGATTGGGCGCGGCGCTGGCAGCGGACACTCTTCGATCACGGCTGGCTCCAGCCCGCATACCCACCGGAGTTCGGCGGCCGCAACGCGAGCGTGGTCCAGCAGTACGTCTATTTCGAATCAGACGTATAACCCTCAAGGTGTCGGCATCATCGCGGCCTCACTGATCCAATTCGGGACGCCAGAACAGCAGCGCCGGTGGGCTATTCCGATTCTGCGGGCAGAGATCACTGCAGCCCTGGGGATGAGTGAACCCGGTGCAGGCTCGGATCTGGCCTCGCTGCGAACCCGCGCCGAACTCGACGGTGATCACTTCGTGGTCAACGGTCAGAAAGTCTGGACCTCGGGCGCGCATGACGCCGCTGTTCTGTTCACCCTGGTGCGCACCGCCCCCGACGCTGCCAAGCATGCCGGGATCAGTGTGCTGGTGATCCCGACTGACCTCGACGGCGTGACCAGGCGTCCGTTCGCGTCTGCCTGCGGCCTCGACGATGTCGATTTCAACGAGGTGTTCTTCAGCGATGTCCGGGTGCCTGCAGAGAATCTTGTCGGGCAGCTCAACCAGGGCTGGAAAGTGGCGAACGGATCGCTCGGCCATGAACGAACACTGCTGTGGCTCAGCTACGCCGAACGGTTGGAGGAGTTCATCGAGGACTGGAAGCCGACGACCCCGCTGGATCGGGACGCCTACGCCACGCTGGTCATGGACAATTGGGCCCTGCGACTGCTGGGCTCGGCTGAATTGAGCCGTGCGAACCGAGGGGTCGGCAACCCTGCGTCGATGTCGGTGCTCAAACTCCTTGGTTCGGAGTCTATTCAGGCCGCTGCAGATGCCGCGCTCATGTCGTCCGGGCAGGCTGGATTGTGCGACCCGGAACAGACCGGTGCGTTCGCTCCGTTTCATCTGGATTGCTACACCAGCAGCTGGTTCTCGCGGTACCTACGCAGTTTCGGCGCCACCATAGCCGGCGGCACATCGGAGATTCAGCGCAACATCATCGCGCAGCGGGTTCTGGGTCTGCCGCGGAATTGACGCAGCCAAGCCGCCAAACACGTTGTCGCTACAGCAATATGGCCGTCGGATCGCGCGAACGAGTCAGCCGGCTGTCGGTGTTCGGCGCCGCGGCGCGGTCTTGCGCTTGCGGGTTGCGGTCTTCGGGGGTTCGACCGCGTCGATGAACCGCTCGAAGGCGGTGGTGACCTCGGAGTGCGCAGACTTCACGCCGATGTTCTCCTCCAAGTTGAGCAGTTTGGGCAGGCCCGACATCAGTAGTTGCAGGGCCGGAAGCGATAGGTCGCCGACGGGGCGGGCATCCTTGCCGTATTTGGCCACCAGCGCGGCGAGCTGTGCCTCACGCACGCTTTCGGTAACGGCGGCGATTTCACTGCGGATCGACTTGCGGTGATTGCCCAGTGCCATGAATTCGGTGATCAGCGCGCCCGTCGCCTCGTCCCAGCTGTACTCCCAGACGGCGCGAAGGGGGTCGTCTGCGCGTTTGGTCAACGCGTCGACCAGAAAGGTGAGGTTCCGTTCGGAGTACCGGCGGATCGCGGCGAGGAAGATGTCATCGAGGCTGGGAAAGTAGTACTGCACCAGGCTGGGGCTGATCTCGGCCTTGGTGGCGAGGGCACGGTAGGTGACGCTCGCATATCCCTCGTCCAACATCATTTTCTCGACCCAGTCGAGCAGCGTGTCCCTTGTCTTGGACGTTTCGGCGCCCACTCGCCGCGACGTTGCCATGGTCTCCTCGTTCCGTCGATTGTTCGTATTGTGACACCTCGAGACTGCTGTACAGTCGTACAGTGTCACTCGGGTGTTGCATCTGTCGCAGTTCGTCGGACATGTCATCGCCTTTCGGCCCGCGAGAAGTAGGAGAACAATGAGCACCGATTCCAGGCTGGAGGCACTCCAGCGAGACGTCCGTCATCTCATGGACCGCGCTGAGATCCTTGACTGCATCGCTCGGCACGCGCGCGGTCACGACCGCCATGACGTCGACCTCATCTCCTCCACCTACCACCCCGATGGAATCGACGAACACGGGCTTGCGATAAATCCCGGACCCGAGTACGGGGCATGGGCCAACGTCACCCACGCCGAAACATCGCGGGTTCACATGCACCACATCACCACGCACTCATGCGACGTCGATGGCGACACCGCGCACGCCGAGAGTTATGTGATCGTGGTGCTGATCGGTACGGATACGAAGTCCGCCCAGTTCATCAATGGTCGCTACATCGACCGCCTGGAGCGGCGCAATGGTCAGTGGCGTATCGCGCTGCGGCGATCGACCGTCGAGGGGATGTTCATCGCCGATGCGCGCGTCCTGCAGTCGCCGTTCTTCACCGAGAAGGGCTATTCGGTGGGGACCCGAGATCGCAGCGATCTTTCCTACGAGCGACCACTTTCCTTGGACACCCCCGTCCCGGCCCGCTGGTAATTGTTCCGTCCGACTCGAAGGAGACGACCCCTATGACCGACACCACCGAGGTGGGTGTGCTCGCGGGCGAGGAGCGGATGCTGATCAATGGTGAGCTGCAATGTGCAGCCGGCGGTGCTGTCTTCGATGTCGAACACCCGGCCAGTGGAGAGGTCGTCGGCTGGGCCGCCGATGGATCCACCGACGACATGCAACGCGCGGTCGGGGCTGCGGCTCGTGCTTTCGAGAAGACCGATTGGAGCCGCGACGCCGAATTCCGCCATCACTGCCTGATCCAGCTCGCCGACGCGCTGGAGCGTGACAAGGAACGGCTGCGCAGGGTGCTGGTGACCGAGGTCGGCTGCCCGATCAGTGTCACGGCCGCGCAGATCGAGGAACCCATCGCCGAGGTCAGACACTGGGCGGAGCACGGTCGGTCCTTCGACTACTGGGTCGACACCGGGATGCACGACACGCATCTCGGCCCTGCGCGGCGGAAGCTGCATTTCGAGCCGGTGGGTGTGGTCGGTGCGATCACCCCGTGGAACGTGCCGTTCTACCTCAACATCGCCGAGACGATCCCGCCGCTGATGGCGGGCAACACCGTGGTGCTCAAGCCCGCTCAGCTCACCCCCTGGTCGGGCAGCGAATTGGGTCGCATCGTGGCCGAGGAGACCGACATCCCTGCGGGAGTGTTCAACGTGGTGACTTCCAATGCCAACGAGGTCGGCGCCGCTCTGTCTGCGGACCCGCGGGTCGACATGATCACGTTCACCGGATCGACAGCCACTGGTCGGGCGATCTTGGCGGCCGCGGCGCCGACCGTCAAGAAGACGTTGCTCGAGCTCGGCGGCAAGTCCGCCCATATCGTGCTCGATGACGCCGAGTTCACTTCCGCATTGCCGCTGGCGGCCATGATGGCGTGCGTCATGTCGGGTCAGAGTTGTATCTTGCCCAGTCGTATCCTGTTGCCTCGCAGTCGATATGACGAAGGACTGGAGATCTTGGAGGCATCAATGGCAGGCTTCCCGGTGGGGGACCCCTGGACGCCGGGCATCATGCAAGGTCCGCAGATCAACGCGGCCCAGCGCGAGAAGGTACTCGGACTCATCCAGAGCGGGATCGACGCGGGCGCCCGGCTGCTCACCGGAGGCGGTGTGCCCGCGCATCTTCCGACCGGTTACTACACCGAGCCCAGGCTGCTGGCCGATGTCGACCCCGATAGCCGGATCGCGCAGGACGAGATCTTCGGGCCGGTCCTGACGGTGACCCCCTACGACAGCGACGACGAAGCGGTCGCCATCGCGAACAACACCATCTACGGTCTCTCGGGTGAGGTGTCCTCCGGTGATGTCGACCGTGCGCTCAACATCGCCGCGCGGATGCGCACCGGCAACGTCACCATCAACGGCAAGAGCCACTTCGGCATCACGAGTCCGTTCGGGGGCACCAGGCAGAGTGGGCTCGGCTACCGCAACGGCACCCACGGCTTCCAGGAGTACCTGGCTATCAAGACCATCGGTCTGCCGGACTGATGCCATGACCCACGACGGTGTCGGCTTCTGGGACGTGATCTCGACGGCTCCATCGATTCGACGGTTCAGCGTCGAGCCCGTCGATGATCAGACGCTCCACCGCTATCGCTGGGCTGCAGACAATGAACGTCGATCTACCGGCAGCTGTTCTGGGTGTGCCGAAAGACAAGAAAGGACGCAACACGATGGCACGTGTGACACCGATTCCGCTGGCAGACTTTTCGTCTGAAGCACGACGTGCTTTTGCGGGATTGGCGCCTTCCGACGCCCGATATCGACGACCCGACGCCACCGGTAGGCCCACCGGGGCGAACATCCTCGGCGTGCTGGCCCATCACCCAGACCTCGCGAAGGCCTACTGCACGTTCAATGGGCATCTGTTGATGAACACGACGCTGTCCGAGCGGCAGCGCGAGATGGTCATCCTGCGCGTCGGTGCTGTGCGGGAGTCCAGTTATGAATGGTCCCAGCATCTCAGTCTGGCGCAGGACGCCGGTCTGTCGGACGCCGAGATAGGTTGCGTCTCTTTCGGGCCCGAGGCGCCGATCTGGGAGGAGCTGGATTCTGTTGTGTTGAAGACAGTCGACGAACTGCTGCTCGACGGCGAGATCTCCGCTAAATCGTGGGAGCGGCTCGCTGCGCAGTTCACTACGCAGCAGATACTCGATCTGATCTTTACGGTGGGCAGTTACGACACGATGTCGAAGATGACGAAATCACTGAAGGTCGAGTTGGATTCGGATCTTGCCGATTTCGTGTCGGCCATCGTCCGTGGCGGCACGGCCTCCTAGGGCTGATCCGAGCGCCGGTGTGTGACAAACGCATCACAGCAGATGCATTTTTATCAATGTAATCTATGACGGTGGATCGTCAACGCATGCATCGTCTGGGAAAGGTGCTTGTCGCGTTGTCTCGCCAAGCTGATCTGCTCCCGCAGGACCGCGCGCGCACCACCGCAGCGGAGCGACTGGTACTCGGTGACGTAGTACTGTTCCCCCGCAGCACCATTCGCGAGGTTGTCGAGCGCACCGGGTTCACCCAGGGTTATGTGTCCAAGTGTGTCGCCGACCTGGTTGTGCAGGGGCTGCTGACCACGGCAACCGACGAGGTGGACCGTCGGCGGACGTTGGTATCGCCCAGTGCGGATTTGGCCGTTGCCGTTGATTTGCGGACAAAGTCCGTGCAGGACCTCATCGCTGAGCGCGTCGGCAGCTCACGCGAGGGCGAGCGTGTGCTGAACCTCCTCAACGAACTCGCGGAGCGCCTGCTGTGATCGCCCGATTGTGTGGAGGGCTGGTCCTTATGTCGATCGCGGCGGGCTGTTCGGCGCAGACGTCGAAGACATCGCAGGAATGCGCTACGCCAGAAGGGAGCTCCGCCATGTGGGTGGATGCGGATTGCGTAGACCCGGAGTTCGACGATCCGGTGGTCGACAACGACACCAGCGTCGCTGAACCTGTTCCTCACCGCCAGGTCTCGGGGCACTTCGAGAGTTCCGGGGTGCGATTCAACGTCTACCTGCCCCCGAACGATCTCTGGCAGGGCCGCTTCTTCCACACGGTGTACCCGCTCGCCAGCGAAAATGCCGACAGTAGGTCCATCGAGTTCGCCGCATCCAATGGTGGCTATGTGGTGCAGACCGACAGCAGTGCCGGATACCGCGCAGACGCCGCGGCGGCGAAGTTCGCCCGGACAGTCGCCTCTGACCATTACGGCACCTCCGGCAGGATCTACGGTTACATCACCGGCGGGAGCGGCGGGTCGTATCAGACGATCGCTGCGATGGAGAACTCCGATGGTGTTTGGGATGGCGGCGTGCCGTACATCGTGGGTGACCCCAGCTCAATTCCCAATAACTTCTTCGCCAGGGCGTTGGCCCGGTTGATCCTCGCCGACAAGGCTCCCCAGATTGCCGACGCGGTCGCGCCGGGTGGTAGCAGCACGCCGTTGATCGGCCTCGACGAGGCAGAAATGCAAGCGCTGCAAGAAGTGACGCATCTCGGACTGCCGATCCGAGCCTGGGAGGACAGCGTTTATCTGCTGGGCCAGCGGGCCCCCGATGCGCTGCTCGGCTTCACAGCGCAGGTCAGGCAAATGGATCCCACCTACGCCGACGATTTCTGGACACTGCCGGGGTATCTGGGCACCGAGCAATCTGCACTGGGTGACCGAGTTCGGATGGCGCGCATCGATGCACGGGTGCGAGTCGCGGCTGTCGAGCGGCAGAACGATGGTATTCGGTTGACAGTGGCCGGCCTGCCCAAGCAACGCTACGACGGTCTCATCGACGTCACGCCGACTGGACCTGGCGGGGAGAAGAACGAAGCGGTCACCTGCAGACTCGCGCCGGGCTCGAACGTCGTCGAGATCGCAAGTGCGCAGGAGCCTGGTGTGCTGTCGACACTGAGTCCCGGTGCCACGGTGGACGTCGACAACCGGTGGTATGTGGCTGCGGTGGGTTATCCCCGTCATCAGATACCGACACGGGCCGGATTCGAGGCTTACGATCAGTACCGCAACGACGACGGCACTCCGCGCTACCCGCAGCGGCCGGTACTTGCCGGAGAAGTGATTTCGGAGATGGTCAGCGAAGGCGGTAGCCACACCGGTGACATCCAGGGGAAGGTGATTGCGGTCAGCAATATCCTTGACGCCGATGCCTTCCCGCTGCACGGCGACTGGTATCGGCGCCAGGTGCATAAGGCGCTCGGCGACCGATCCGATGACAACTTTCGCCTGTGGTACTTCGACAATGCTGACCATCACGCGCAAGCACGCACACCGCGCCTGATCGATTTCACCGGAGTGCTTGAGACAGCGCTGCGTGACGTCGCGGCGTGGGTCGAGCGCGGCGAGACGCCCGCGAAATCGACCCGATACAAGGTCCACGGTGGGCAGGTCGAGCTACCAGCTTCGGCTGTTGAGCGCCGGGGAATTCAAGCGGCAGTGGCACTGTCGGCGAACGGCGGATCGAGCGCCGAGGTGCGGGTCGGACAGCCGGTGCGGCTGCACGGAGTGATCGACTTGCCAGCCGGATCGGGCGAGGTCACAGAGATTGCGTGGAACTCGACCGGCACTGACGAGTTCGTCGTTGACACCGTGGGCCCGAAAGCATCAACTGCGGTGCACACGGTGCACACGGTGCACTACGACAAACCGGGCATTTATTTTCCGGCACTGCGGGTGACCACTGCACGCGGTGGCGAATCGTCTGTCGGCGTGGCCGGCGTTCAAGCATTGGGTCGCAACAGAATCGTGGTGCGTGACTGAGGCGTTCCAGCCGCGGCAGCGCGCTCGGTCCACACGCGCGATTCGTCGACCAGTGTCTCAGCGACGTCGAAGACGAGCCCAGTAACCCTTCCGGCAGCCGCATGTTGTCCACGCCGGGACCATGTCGTGGGACGCGGTCTGGGTCATGAGGGTGCGTCCTTTCGCGGATCCGGTATCGCCCGAATGGCGAGAAATCCCGTGGGTTCGCGGTGCAGGCGGTCGTACTTGTCCCGGTCGATGGCGGCTGCCGTCGAAGCGGGACGCGGTTCGACCAGCCGCTCGATGAGGAACCCGGCTTGATGTAGCTCGTCGCAGGTCTGCTCGAGTGGCGAAAGCCAATAGCGCAGCTGCCATCCCCGGCTCCAGGTTTCGTCGATGACGCGTGGTCGGAAGTAGTTCCCGCCGTGTCGGAGCCAGTCACCGGTGGGGTGTAGCCGGGATAGCACGAGTGCACCGTCGGGGCGGAGAACGCGCCGGAACTCGCGTAGTGCGCCGAGCCTGTCATCGACATACTCCAACGCCAGCGCGAACAAAACGCGGTCGACGGTGCGGTCGGCGAGCCAGTCGAGGGGATAGGCAAGGTCGTGGATCCTGAAAGTGCCTGTGGGTACTCGTTGCTGCGCCAGCTCGACCATGCGCGGACTCTGATCGAACCCGATCACCTGCGCGCCCCGGACCGTCAACTCGTCAGCGTAGAGCCCGGGTCCACACGCCGCGTCCAGGATCGTCGTGCCTTCGACGTCGCCGAGTAGACCCAGGCATGCGGGACGGTCGTAGTGCGCGTTGAACAGGCCGGCCTGCGCATGGGTGAGGTATTCATCGGCGAAGACGTCGTACTGTGGATGGTTTCCCACGGCTTCGTTCATCACGTCATTATCGGACAGGCTTACCTGCCATTGGCGCACCAACGGCGGGCGTGGTTCCTGAATTCCTGAGTCCTGTCAGTCCGACGACCTGCTGGCAACGCGGGTCAAGATGTCGATGACGGCGGCGATGGCGGGGCGTTGGGCGGTTCCGGTGCGGGTGATCGCGTCGATGCGGCGCGCCACGTTGATGCCCTCGACGGGTTTGCGGATGAGCTCACGAACCGTGGGTGCGTAGCGGGGGAGCAGCGCGATGCCGACCCCCGAGAGCACGAGTTCTTCGACGACGCGAAAGTCATTGATGCGTTGAATGATCCGTGGCTGCACTCCCGAGATGGTGGCGAGTGAGCGCATCACGTCGTCGACCATGCGCCCGATTTCCACGCTGATCCAGGAGCAGTGCGCTAGCTCGTGCAAGGCGATGGAGTCGTTGGCGGCCAGATGGTGATCCGGCCGCAGAAGTAGGTCCAGCGGTTCGCGCAGCAGAAAGGTCGAGTTGTATCTGGGACCCCACGTTGTGGTGTCGCGTTCGTCGCGGTCGATGACAACGACATCGTGCTCGGCGAGAAGTTCGGGTGTTCGGGCCGCGGAGTGGTCGATATCGCGGGCGATCACCTCTACTCCGATTTCGGAGGTCTCGGCGATGAGGCCCGGGAGGAGCATCGCCGCTGCCGAGGGAACTATCGCCACCCGCACGGCGCCACGCGGGGTGGTACGAAAGCCCTCCATTTCGGCGGTCGCGCGGTCCAGTGCGGCAAGAACCTCATCGGCGCGCGCCACGAGTGCCCTACCTGCTTCGGTGAGACGCACGCGCCGGCCGTGGGGTTCGAGCAGCTGCACGCCCGCCTCGCGCTGAAGCCGCTTGAGCTGCTGGGAAACCGCCGACGTCGTCAAGGACAACGCCTCGGCCGTGGCGTGCACGGTGCCGTGTTCGGCGAAGTTGCGAAGCAGGCGCAGGCGTTCCACATCCATGAAGTGAACTCTAAACAATCAATCAATAATGTGTTGCTTGTCTGAACGGTGCTGGCGAGGCCATGCTGGGCGGGGACGTCGAAGCGATCGCCACGGCGAGACCGGCGCCGCGTCACCCCGAAGGAGGGTCGTGTCATGGACGTTGTTGTGGTGAGCGCCGGGGCGCTGCTGTGGGTGTGGGCGATTGGCGATGTGCTGGCCATTGACGACCAACATCTGCAGCACGGTGAGAAAGGGGCGTGGGTGGCGATAGTCATCCTGCTACCCGCAGCTGGTGCACTGGCCTGGCTGCTGGTCGGACGGCGTGCGACGCAGGCGCGAACGATTGGGGACAGGCCCCCTGCCCTCGATGGCTGCCCATCTGTGTCTCGCGCGAGACTTCGGGGCTGGGGCCACAACCTGGGCGGTTCCCGATCACCGCTGCAGGGGTGAAAAAGAACGCGAGAACTTGCAGCAAATGGCTTACCGTCGGATCATGGCGACCACCGGCACCGTGCGTTTCTGGAACCCCGAGGAAGGTTGGGGCGTCATCGATTCGCCCGAAACCCCCAGCGGTTGTTGGGCACATTTCACCCACATTCAGGCCGATGCCGTCACCGCTGCTCGCGGGTACCGCAATGTCGATGATGGTCAGTCGGTTGAGTTCACCTGGGAGAAGGTCCCGCAGGACGGTTATGAGTTCCGTGTCATCGGGGTGTGGCCCGCCGTGGACACCCTGCAGTAGTCACTGAGCTACGTGCCGCGCTGAGGGGGTGCACATGGTCGGGGAGGGGCCGCGCAGTCACGGACTGCTCGACGTCGGCGACGGCAACCGGATGTATTGGGAGTGCCGGGGCAATCCAGCGGGCCGGTCGGTGTTGCTGGTGCACGGCGGACCCGGTAGCGGCCGGTCCCGTACTGCCCATAAGGCGTTTGACCACAACGTCTTTCAGGTCGTGTCGTTCGATCAACGCGGGTGCGGAGACAGCGTTCCCGGCGCGGCGGACCCAGGTTCGGACATGTCGGTCAATACCACCGAGCACCTCCTGGCCGATATGGAAGCGCTACGCCGGTACCTCGGTGTGCAGCGGTGGCTGCTACACGGTGGGTCATGGGCTTCCACATTGATCCTTGCCTACGCGCAACGCCACCCCCAGCATGTGGAAGGAATCATTCTGATCGGGGTCACGATGACCAGGCCACGTGAGATCGACTGGCTCTACCACGGTCTCCGTCTGTTCTTGCCCGAGCAGTGGGAGCGCTTCCGCGATGGGCTCCCCGAATCGCTGCGCGACGGCAACCTCGTCGAGGGCTACCGGCAACTCATGAACGATCCGGACCCCGACGTTCGCGCGAACGCTGCACGTGACTGGTGCGCCTGGGAAGACGCGGCGATCGCCCACGAAAGTCAAGGCAGCCCAGGCCAGTACAGCGCCAAGGTCGATGAGCAGCGGCTGGCGTTCGTGCGGATCTGCACCCACTACTTCGCCCACCACGCATGGCTGCAAGACGACGAACTGCTGCGCGGCGCCCACCGGCTCGCCGACATCCCCGGGATCCTCATCCACGGCCGCCTGGACGTTTCCGCACCGCTACTGACCGCATGGGAACTCGCCCAAGCCTGGCCCGTGGCGGACCTCGTCGTTGTGGAGGACTCCGGGCATACCGGCAGCCCGTCGATGCGGGCTGCGGTTGCCGACGCGATCTCGCGGTTCACCGACGGTGACCTGGCCGAACGCTGCCGGCAGCGCGGTGACACCCAGGCCTAGCTGAGGGTGTCGCGCATCTCGTGTCCGAGTGAGAACGCGGTGGATGCATTACAGCCCAAAACGGCACGTGAATCCTCAAGCCATGGTTAGCATCCAGGGAAGTGGGGTTTACACCACTTTCGCAAAGTGTTGGGGGCATGGTGGAACGGCTAACCGCGTGGGTCAGTGCTGGGCTTCTATCGGGAGGGGTCACCGCCGCGGTGTTCGCGGGCGCCGGTACTGCTGTGGCAGACGATGCGACGCCGGGACCGCAGAGCGGTTCGGCCACCAGTCCCGCGCAGAGCCCGACAACAGGCACGCTCGACGGACCCCGACCCGATACCGGCCCGGACCGCTCGCCCAGTGCGGCACCCGACAACGACCCTGAACCGGCCGTCGGCGGCCCCGCGGCCGAAGCTCCCGAAACCGATTCGCCGGCAGACAGTCTGATCGACACCCCCAAGAAAAAGAAGAAGAACCTGACCGCCAGGACCGCCGCGGTGACGGTGCCACGGGCGCACATCTCGCCGGTGACCTCCGCGGCACCCAGGCAGGCCCTCGCCGTCGTCGCGCAGTCCGAGCCCGCCGTGCGCACTCTCACCGTGTCGACACCGGCGCTGACCGATATCGGCTCCGGTGGCGCGCCCGCCGCCCGCATCTCCTCGCAGCCGACCGTGTCGCTGGCTGTGGCCGCGCCAGAGGCGGCGGCGCCGGTGCAGGCCGCCGCCCCGCGCACCCCCTCACTGCTGGGCTGGGTCCGTAACGTGGCCACCTCGTTGGTCAACCGAATCGGGTCGGTGGCCATCAACACCATTCAGGCACTGGAGGCACTGGTCACCGGCCCGCCGTCGCTGCCGGCGAACAGCACCGTGACGGTCCGCAACTCGACCATCCTGCTGTCCAACGGGCAGCGGCTGAAGGCGAACTGGTACTACCCCGAGGGGGATGTGGTGCCGGACAAGCTGATCGTCCTGCAGCACGGGTTGCTGGCGCTGGGCCCGATGTACAGCCACACCGCGGCTGACCTCGCCGCGTCGACCGGCAGCATCGTCGTCACCCCGTCGATCCCGTCGAACGTGTTCGCCGGCGATGACCACTGGCTCGGCGGTGAAGGGATGGCCAAGGCCATCGCCGATCTGTTCGTCGGCGAGCGGACGGCACTGACCGACAGTGCCCGCGCCGCCGGCTTCGCGGCCCGCTACGGCCTGGACCCGGCCACCGCGGAGTTGCCCGAGAAGTTCGGGCTCGCCGGGCATTCGCTTGGTGGCCAGCTGGTTTCCGCGGCCGCGGGCTATCTGGTGGACAACGGTGCCGTCGAGGACCTGGTCGGCGTCATCACGCTGGACGGGGTCCCGACCGGCACCACGATGGTCGTCACGCTCGGCAAGCTGGCGGCCTACGAGGAGGCCACCGGCCGCTTCATCCCGATCCGCGAGATCGGTGCGCCGTCGAACTTCTTGAACTCGTCGAGCAACGTCAAGGAGGCGCTCAACGAGGCGCGGCCGGGCCGGTTCAACGGGGTGGTGCTCAAGGGCGGTGTGCACATGGATTCCATGCGGGGCGGCAACCCGATCATCCAGTTCGCCGCCTACATCGCCGCGGGTTTCCCGAAGTCGTACAACCAGGCGGCCGTGGCGGTGTTGACCACGACCTGGTTCACGGAGTGGTTCGCCGGCGACACCGACAACGGCGACGATCTGGTCCCGGGATCCACCTTGCCCATCGCGACGACCAAGGGGACGGCCCAGGGCGTGGTGATCGGCCGCACGGCGGTCTCGGCAGCGCCGGCAGACAGGTTTATCACCATCGCTGTGTGACAGTTGTCCTGTTAGGGGAAGCGGCGTTCAGCTTGCCTTGGCCACCGTCGCCGGCGCGGCAACGAAGAGCTCGGCGACCGCGATGCGGCGCGCGGCGCGATGCAAGGTCACCGAGGTCAGGGCGCGGCTCGCTGCAGTCCGGAGGTTCACCTGCAGGACGCCTGCGGGCGTGCCGAGCCGAAGTACGCCGGGCCCCGGTGTCCGCATGACGTCACTGACGACGCTGCCGGCAATGGTGGAGGCGGCGGCGACCGCAACCGCGGAGGTCAGTCCGATGGCGGGATGGGGAGCCAGCATCGAGAGCATCCGCACCGAGATGTCGTACTCGTCGGCCCTGATGAGCTGGCCGGTGGTGGTGCGGTAGTCCAGCGGCGCTCCCACGATGCCGACTTTGGGTATGGCGTGGCTGATCGGATCGGCGGGCTTGCTCAGACCCATCCGCAACGACGACTGCTGCCGCAGGGTGATAAGCAGTGGCAGATGTTCAGAGATCGCCTGGTTGTCTTCGGCGCCGGTGAGTCCGAGATCGGCGGCGTTGAACAGCGCAGCCGGCGCACCGGCGACGACCATGGTGGCCGCGTAGGTCCTTCCCGCCGCGACGACGTCATCGCTGGCGTTTCCGGTCGGCAGCAGCGCGGTGGCGGTTCGGTCCAGACCGGTGAACGTCAGTCCCACGGGCACCCCCAGTGCGCTGGTGCCAGGTACCGCCGCGTTGCCCTCAGTGGGGATCGTTCCACCGGGGGTGGCGATTTCGGTGTGCAGCACTGCGCCGGTGTTCTGGTTGCGCATCCGCACCACCGTCACCGAATCGTCGACCGCGACAAGTCCGGTCTGCAGTGCGTACAGGCCGATGGCGGTGGCGCAGTTGCCGCAGTTGCTGCCCCACTCGACTCGCCGGTCGCCGATCGCGACCTGTGCAAAGAGGTAGTCGATGTCGATGCCGGCCACGTTGGAGCGCCGAACGATTGCCGCCTTGGACGTGGTGGAACTTCCGCCGCCGACGCCGTCGAGTTGTCGTGGGTCGCCGGACCCGAAGGCGGATGTCAGCAGCGCGTCGAGGCTGCCGGCATCGGTGAGCAGTGGGTCGACGTCCACACCGTTGAACAGCCAGCACTTGCTGGTTCCACCTCGCATCCAGGTGGCACGGAGGGTGATCATCATCGGTCGGCCTTTCCGCACAGTGGTGAACGGTTCGGACTCCACTGTGGTCGCAAGAGGTATGAAGGACAATCACGAATAAAGTGACTGTTGTGTACTTTTACTAAAGTCGCGCGGGACGTCTGGTCAGAGCGCTGCGGGGATGACCACCAGGGTCAGCCAACACAGTGCGGGTGCGAGCGCTACGACGATGCCTGCGTTGACCAGCAGCTGGCGGTAGAAGCGGGGCCGCTCGATGCCCTGGGAGTTGGCCAGCACCAGCGCGCCGTTGGTGGAGAAGGGCGACACATCGACCACCGTGGCGGAAATCGCCAGGGCGGCAACCACTCCGACCACCGGCAGCGCTCCGGTCTGCAGCAGCGGCAGGGCCATCGGGATGACGGCGGTCAGCAATGCCGTGGAGGAGGCGAAAGCCGAGGTCACGCCGATGACGTAGCAGAGCACGACCGCGACCAGCAGCGGTGCGCCGATCGTGATGGCCATCTTTGCGAGGTGATCGATGGTGCCGATCTCTTGGAGCACGGAGATGTAGGTGACCATGCCGGCGACCAGCAGTACCGTCGACCAACTGATGCCGGCGATGGCTTCGTTCTGCTTGGACAGGTCGGTGAAGGCCAGTACCGCGCCGGCGGCGATGGCGATGAAGCTGATCGGAAGGTGGAACACCAGCACCAGGACCAGCACGATGCCGATCAGCGCCAAGGTGAGTTTCTGCACCCAGGTGACCGGGGCGGGCGCCGCGTCCATGAGGACATCAGCGGTGACCGGGCGGGTGAGCAAGGCGGTGCCGCCTCCGGCGCCCGTGGTGGTGGGGGACGTCGGGTACGTGGTTGCGGTCGGGGCGGCACCGGCTGACCAGATGTCGTCGCGAGGGGCGGGCTTGGTGGAACCGGTGGCGCTGAACTCGAGGCCGCGGATGCGGGCCAGAGTGGCGTATCCGACGACGGTGAGCACCGAAAGCAGCAGGTTGATGCCGTAGCTGGCGAAGAACAGTGTCCAGGGGTTGAGGCTCAGTCCGCTGGACTCCACGATGTCGAAAACCAGGACGCCGGAGACCGAGATGGGGGAGAAGGCGCCGGCGTGTGCGCCGTTGATCACCATGATGCCCATGACCAGTGGACTCATTTTGGTCCGAGCGGCGAAGGACATGGCGGCGGGGGAGATCAGTGCGACCGCGGCGGGGCTGAAAGTGCCGAGTGCGGTGAGTACTGAGGCGCAGAAGAAGAAGACCCACGGCACCACCGAGACGCGACCGCGCACGCCCCGGATGCAGGCGTTCACCAGCAGATCGATCGTGCCGTTCTTTTTCGCCATGCCGAAGAAGTAGGTGACGCCGACGATGGTCAGCACGATCGAACTGGGGAACGCGGTCAGAATTTCCTTGTCATCGAAGCCGAGCATGAAGTATCCGACGGCGAACGCGCCGATGAAGCCCAGAATTCCGATGTTGATCGGGAAAAAGGTGGCGATGACGAACATCGCCACCAGCGCGATCAGTGGTAATACTTCGACAGAGGTCATGGTGCTCTCTCAGTTTCCGAGAAGGTGGCGCATCGTTGCGAAGCCGCGACCGGTTCCGCTGGCTCGCGCAAACCGAAAGCATCCGGTGTCACACCCTTCGATGATCATTACCCAGATCACATTAGGAAGGGTTTGACTTAACGACAATGTCGAGTTAGTGCAGTATGCTTAACTTCTGCTTAAGTCGATGATTCGGGGGCGAGATTGCTCGACACCAACCGGATGTTCACGCTGCGCGAGGTTGCAGCCCACGGGACGATCACGGCGGCGGCCGAGGCCCTCGGCTACACGACCTCGGCCGTGTCCCAACAGATCGCGAAGCTGGAGAAGGAGGCGGGGCAGCCCCTGCTGGAGCGTCACGCCCGGGGGATCGTGCTGACCGAAGCGGGACGCGCTGTGGTCAGGCACACCGAGCGGATACTCATCGAGTTGGATGCAGCGGATGCCGAACTCGCCGAGATCCGCGGATTGCGAGCCGGCGTGCTGGCCATCGGTACCTTTCCGACAGCGGGGTCCTCGCTGCTGCCCTTGGTGATCAAGGAGTTCAAGACACGACACCCAGGGGTGGACCTCACGGTCCTCAGTGGGCGATTCGCCCGATTGATCGACGCGTTGCGTCGCCGCGAGACCGAGTTGTCACTGCTGTGGGACTACGAATGGAACCGCATCGATGACCCCACGCTGACCTATCACCACCTGATGAACGACCCGACCATGCTGCTGGTGTCCGAGCGGCACCGTCTGGCTGACCGGGACTCGATCAGCATCAGTGAACTACGCGACGAGGCCTGGGTGGTTCGGGCCGATGACCATCCGGTCGCACAGACTCTGGAGAAGCTGTGCCAGCAAGGGGGATTCACGCCACGCACCAGTGTGTTTGCCCATGACTACGGCGAGGTGCAGGCCATGGTCGCCGTCGAGTTGGGAGTGGCGATCGCGCCCCGGCTGGCCGTGCTGAACCCGCGGCCCGATGTGCGGACGATCCGGCTGGCGACCCGACCACCGCAGCGACGGATCCTCATCGCTCATCTGGCCGAGCGCCGGCTGAGCCCGGCCGCCCACGAGGCCATAGCGGTCAGCGCGGCGGCGGCACGCAAACTCGAGGAAGGCTTCGGCGACAGGTGATTTCGCCGCCGAACGCGGGCGGCGAGCGGGTGGCCCACCGCAGCATCGTGCCTGCGGCGGCCCGCGGTCACCGATAGCGGCGCGGCACGGTCCAGTGACTGCCGAATTCTTCGTTGAAGTATTCGGGATCAAATGGGCTGTCACCGCCGGCGGGGAAGCTGGTCAGCTCTCCGAAGACGACACGGCCGTCGATGCAGTAGAGGTCCACTCGGACGAAGTCGGTGTCCGCACCCAGGCGTTGCGCGACGTCGATCATCTCGGCTAGCGCAGCGGGCTTCTCCGGGCGAGGGCAGGCCCATGGCGGCCCGCCGCTGAGCGGTACATGTTGCCAATCGGGCCGGAAGAAATCCTGGGTTCGGTGGCCGAAGCGGTCGGCGTCGACCTGTATGTAGGCGCATCGCCCATGGAAGACGAACAACTTGTAATCCGCCGGAATCGTGCCGTCAGGCGCCGAGAGCAGCTCCTCGACGAGGACCCGCCGCGGTACCCGCCCGTAGACCCATTCGCGGTTCGGTCCCTGCCCGTAGAGCTGGCCGAGCCAGCCTTGCGCGATCTGGACGACATCGGCTCGAGGGGCGAACTCGGGTCGCACGTGCTGATAGCTCCAGCCGTCGGGCCCCGAGCGAAGCCGTGCGGTAGCCGACGCGTGGTCGGAGACGACGATCACCGCTCCGCTACCGTGGGTCGGCTTGACCACGTAGCCATCCGGCAAGGCGAGGTCGAACAAGGCCGACGGGTCATCGACGATCGCGAGCGCGCGCGGAAGATATTGCCGCCCAATCACTCTCGCGACGTAATCGCGGACCGCCGCCTTGTCGGCGAATGTGACGACAAGGCGGCGGTGATCGCGCAGCATCTTGTACTGCACCTTTTCGCGGAATGTTCGAGGATTACGCGTCCGCCATAGACGCGCCTGACGCACGACACAGCTGCGTTCCCGCCAGCGGACATCCGCAGATCTCACAGAGAGAGGTTACGACGCTCGACCAACCGCAAACCCCCGAACGGTCCTCAGGAGCTACCGGCTCGCTGGGCCTGGCGCTTCGTCTTCTCCGCGTCGGCGAGTTCTTCGAGGCGGTCGGCCTGTTCACGCTTGTCAGCTGCTCGGTTGCGCTGTGCCTGGGCATCGTCCAACGTCGCCTTCGCCGATGAGACCACCTTGTCCTCGGCCGCGCGGACCCTGTTCTGGTCGTTGCGCTTGGCTGTCTCGACCGCTGCGACCTTCCGCGCGGCGTCGTTGTCGGCCCGCTTCTTCGCGGCCGCGGTGCGCGACTGCACTTCTTCGGTCGCGGCGCGTTTGCGTTCGTCTGCGGTGCGCTGCGCCTCGCTGACCTTCTGCTCCCGTCGGGCGCGGGCATCGTTCTGCTCTTCGATCGTCTGTTCGCGTTCGGCCTCCAGTGTGGCGTCGGCCTGTTGTTTGGTCTGGGCGGCCTGCTCGTCGAGTACAGCGGCACGGGCCAATTCAGCGCTGCGCTCGGCAAGCGCGTCCCCCCGTGCCGCCAGTTCCGGGTCGCGAAGGACGCGGCCCACGGTGGAATCCAACTGGCCTAGGACACGCTCGTACAGCAGACGGGACGGGGCCTCGGCATCGAGGTTGCCGAACACCCGGTCGTGCACGAGCTGTAGCGGATAGCGGGCAATCTGATACTGGAACCGCCCGAACGCGAACGGGACTGCGGTGATCTGCATGGTCATCTCCTGTGAGGTTGGGGTGCTCAGGCCAAGTCGGCTTCGGCGGAGAGCCGGGCCGCCCGCTGGCGCGCGCGCTCGGCTTCGTCCTGCACGTCGGACGCGTGGGCTACCTCTGAGCGGTGCTCGTCGATGGCGTCGGCGAGATCGTCGGCGGCATCTTCGATGTCCTCGCGGGCTTGCACTTTCGCGTGCTGCACGTTGTTCAACGCCTCCGCGGAAGCGCGGCGGTTCTGCTCGGCCAGTTCACGTTGTGCGGCTTGGTCGGCTGCGTGCTTTTCCGCGTCTTGTCGGGCCTGGATGTCGTCCTCGGCTGCGGCGGCCTCGCCGGCGACAGCCGCCCGCGCGGCACCGCCGAGATTCCTGGCCTCCGCTGCCGCACGCTGCGCCTCCTTGGCCTCGGCATCGGCCACGGCCTCCGCGCTGTTGGCCTCTTTGCGTTCCGCGGCCTGGGTCTGCTCGAGCTGGCCCTCGGCGGTCAGCGAATCGTTGCCGGTGACCGCGCCGATCACTTCTTTGGCCTTGCCCTTCACCGAATCGATCAACCCTTTGCGGGCCTGGTCGGCCTTGCTGTGGTCAGTCATCAGCGTCCTTACTTGGTCTCGTCGTTGTTCATGGCGATCTCGACCTCGGCGGTGGCCTGGATCAACGCCAGCAGTTCCTTGTCCAGCCCGGGCGAGAACTCCTCGCGCCGTTCCGGGGCGATGGTGATCGGCACCCCTTCGGGCATCACCGCAGTGCTCAGTTCGGTGCCGTCGTTCGACGGCGACGCGCCGCGGTACAGCTTGGCGGCCTGACTCTTGTCGTCGGCGCTGAAGGTGAACTGGACGCTCTGCAGTCCCATGTCCAGCAGCCGCTTGACCTCGGGGAACTGCTCGGCATTGGTTTTCGGGATGGGCAGTGCCGCACCCCAATTGACGCCGAGGCTCTCCAGTGCCTTGGCGAACGCATTCTCGTGGGCCTGATCGCGCACGATCAGGTAGGCCAGGGTCGAGCGTGCGGTCTTGTTGTCGGTCATCTGGTACAGACGACATTTCTGCAGTCGGCCGGTCGACTCGAGCATCAAGTTGTACAGGAGATCGAGAACCAGGTTGCCGCTGTTGTACACGTAGGAACCCAGCCACGGATTTCCCGCCGCATCGACGGGCAGGGCGCCCTGGGCGCCGACCAGATAGTGGTGAATGTTACTGGTGTCCAACGCAATTTTCAGTGGCGTCGCGCCGCCGGCACCGGGCTCGTCGACCGGGTCGGTCTTCTTGCCTTTGTACTCCGGTGAGCCGTCCAGCAGCCGGGCGATGGTGGTCCCGATGAGTTCGACATGGCTGATCTCTTCGGTGCCGACACCTTGAAGCAGATCCTTGTAGGGCTTGGACGCGGGATCGCCGCGGAAGTTCATGCTCTGGAACAGATACTGCATCATGGTGCGCATCTCGCCGAACTGGCCACCGAGGCCCTCCTGCAGCGCATTGGCTGCGGCGGGATCGGGCTCGTCGACGGCGATTTCGTTGATGAGCTGCTCAGTGTGCAGGTACATAGGAAGATTCCTAATCTTTGAGGTGGCACCGCGGCGGGTCACGACGGGGTGTGGTTTTCCGGCAACGTCTCACCCGATGCAAGTGGCTGCGATGGAGGCGCTCGCCAGCGATAGGCGGCTGCGCCGTCACGACGAGCCGCTGAGCGAGACATGGACGTAGTAGAGGTCGATCGCGGAGGCAGTTTCTGGACCTTCACGCGAATTGTGAATCCCTGGGCGCGACCGTTGTGTTCGGACGCACCAGCCCGGGACTCTTGTGATACCCCGTCGCGGCGGGGCCAAACACTAGCTGCCGTGTTGCCCACGCGATTCGCGCAGCCGGCGGCCCTGCTGGACGTCGGCTTCCTCTTTGACCCGGTTCTTCTCGGCGACCCGGTTGTCGCGGGCCGGAAGTTGCAGGTCGCGTTCGGCGGCGATGCCGGCTTGGAGTTGGCGGCCCCGTTCGAGCTCGGCGTCCAGCTCCGCTCCGAAGAGTAGGGCCAGGTTGGTGATCCAGAGCCACAGCAGGAACACGATCACCCCGGCGAGCGCGCCGTAGGTCTTGTTGTAGCTGCCGAAGTTGCTGACGTAGAAACCGAACCCGACTGACGCGATGACCCAGAGCACGATCGCGGCGGCGGCGCCGACGCTGATCCACCGGAATTTCGGTTGTTGCACATTGGGGGCGGCGTAGTAGAGGACGGCGACTGCACCGGTGACCAGGATCAGCACGAGCGGGAACCGTGCCACATTCCAGATCGATTGGGCGGTGGAGCCGAGACCAATCGCGTCTCCGAGGGCGGCCGCGATGGGACCGCTGACCGCGAGCAGAAATGCGACCGCCGCGGCGGCGATCAGACCGGTGAAGGTCAGGAGCAGTTGGATCGGCCGCAGCTTCCACACGGGGCGGCCTTCGTCGACCTCGTAGACGCGGTTCATCGCGCGGCCGAAGGCGCCGATGTAACCCGAGGCCGACCACAGCGCGCCGGCAACACCGACCACCAAGGCGATGCCTGCCGAGGGCGCCTCCACCAGCTGCTGAATGGGAGCGCGCAGCGTATCCACCGCCGACGAGGGGCCCAGGTCCTCGACGATCTGCAGTACTGCTTCGGTGGTGCGCCTGCCTTGCCCGAACACACCCAGCAGCGACACCATCACGACCAGCGCGGGGAACAACGAGAGCACGGCGTAGTAGGTCAGTGCCGCAGCCAGATCCGTGCATTGATCGGAGCTGAACTCGCGCGCCGTTTTGCGCAGCACATACATCACCGACGGCTTGCTCAGATCGGACGGCGAGTCCGGTTTCGACGGGTCGTCGGGATCGGGGGCGTTCTCCGGGTCCGGGTGGGACGCGCTGGAATCACCCACGGCGACAAAGTTCTCCGTCTGCGCACCGAATGTCGCAGCTGGAGCTGCCGGGAGCGAAGCGGCGCCGGCGGTCCGCCTACCGACGAGGACACCGGCCAGCAGCCCTCCGATCATGGCGATAAGCCACTTCATCGCAGCGTCCTCTCTGCGGTCCCCGGCAAGGTGGAGTCCCGTGGGCAGGGAACCGCGTGCCCCAGACCGCTGGCATGCCCGTGCGCGAGTGGGTCGAAACCGAACAGGTACAGCCGTTTACCGCAATGTGTGCGCATCGATGCGCGGTTGGCAGGATCGTTGAACCGAACGTGCTGTCGGCGGGCGACGACCGCGAGTCATGTCAGCAGTGCGGAGGGCGGTAGGGGAGGCGGTGCAGATGCTGGCGGTTCTGTTCGGGCTGGCTGCATCCAGCGCCCTGGTGATCGGGGCCGGTGTGGGGGCGCGGTTCAGTCCTGCCAAGACGGTGACGGGTGTGCTGTTGGCCTTCGCCAGCGGTGCGCTGATTTCTGCACTGGCATTCGAGTTGTTCGAGGAGGCTTTTCATCTCGGCGGCGCGACCCGCGCAGGGCTGGGATTGCTAGCCGGTGCAGCGACTTTCGTCCTTGCCGATACCCTGCTGGACCGCTACGTGAGTGGCCAGTCAGGTCCCGAGCAGCGCGAGGTGGTGGCCTCTGGAGCCCGCCGCGGGGTGGGGTTGGCTCTATTGGCCGCGGTGACTCTGGACGGGGTGCCCGAGAACCTCGCACTTGGTGTGTCACTGGTGAGCGGGGCGTCGTTGTCGCTGTTGGTGGCGATCTTCTTTTCGAACCTGCCCGAAGCCCTGGTGGGGGCGGTGAGTATGCGTGAGTCCGGGATGCGGGTGCGCACGGTCATGCTGACCTGGACTGTGTGTGCGGTGCTCCTGGCCGTAGCGGTCGTCGCAGGGCGTGCGACCGCCGAGCAGATGAGCAGCAGCGTCCTAGGCGTGGCACTGGCTTTTGCCGGGGGAGCCGTGTTGGCTTCGCTGGCCGACACATTGATGCCCGAGGCCTTTGAACATGGTCGCCCGTTCAATGCCTTCGCCACCGCCGGCGGATTCTTCCTGTCATTCATTTTGGCGGCGTGACACGCGTGGTGAGCGGCGCGCTCCGCGTCGGTCACTATTTCAGGCAGTGCGCCGACCCGGTACCGCGACGTCGTCGAGAGCGTCTGTGAGGCTGGTGCGCACGGGGAAGACGTCGGTCATTCCCATGAGTTTCAGAGGGCGAAGGGTCGCCGGGCCGTCGGCGACGACTGCAAAGCCCATGGTCGGCGAGCACCGTTTGTACGTGTCGAGCAGAACCCACAGGCCGCGCGACGAGATGAAGTCGACGAGGGTCAGATCGACGATCATTGCTGACGGATTCTGAGCCAACGCACCGCTGATCTGCTGCTCCAAGTCCGGCGCGGTGAGCATGTCGATGACGCCGGAGCAACGGAGGGTCACTGTGGTGCCCCGCCAATCGAGATCGACAAATAATTGGGGTGAATTGGGCATTTTGCTGACTCGGCTTTCAGTGTGTCCCTGGGCGCTTCGTCTCGCGGGCTGAGTCTGAACCGGGCAAGCTATGACGCGCGTTGCAATGAGTTTAGCGGGATGTCACCTCAACCGCATCAGGGTTGGCAGACTCGCAGGCGAGGCCGGGCGCACTGTCGTGCGCCCGGCGGCGGGCGGGCTACTCGGCGTCGACCGTGGTGGGTTCGATCGATGTCTGTGATGCCGCGCGGGTGACCTCGATCCGTCGTGGCTTGGCACGTTCAGCCAGCGGGATCGTCACGGTCAGGACACCGTTCTCGTAGGTGGCCGCGATCTTCGCGGTGTCGATCCCTTCGCCCAGCGACAGCTGTCTGCGGTAGGTGCCGGCGAAGCGCTCGTTGGCCAGCCACTGCACACCGTCCAATGAGCGCGCCGAACGATGCGCCGTCAGTGTCAGGGTGCCGTGATCGACGTTGACGTCGACCGAGCCGGGATCCACACCGGGTAGATCGGCGGTCAGGACGAAATGATCATCGACTTTGTAGAGGTCCATCGGCATGAACCGAGGACTGCGCGTTGATCCGGTCTGGCTGTTCAGCAAGCCCCGGGTCAGGGTGTCAAGGTCACTGAACGGATCAAAACGAAGCACAGCAACACACCTCCTCGATCGTCACCGGGCCCGCCCCGTTGGCGGACCGCCATCACTGTGCAACACAGAATTTAGCACTCGCGCAGGGAGAGTGCCAGACGGTTTTCGAAGAATTTCGATGCGGCTTGCCAAGTCCGAAGTTGCAGCGGGACAGCAGCTTCGAGCGCCACCGCGATCCCGGGCCTGCCGCTACGTCGGCGGTCGGGGGTCGAGCAACGTCAGCGCTAGGCGCGTTGACGACCCGACGTCTGCCATAGCTCCGGTGCACCGCTACCGGCGTATCTGCCGTGCAGCACCGTGAGCTCGACGTCTGCCATCGCGCATCGGCTCTCGAGCGTTCTCAGCATGTCGTAGCCGCTGCAGGACAGAGACCGGACTCGTTCCAGATTCAGGATCAACAACCGGCACAAGAGCGCCTTGCTCAGCGCGTAATCGAACAGGTCGGCGCTGTTGGCGGCGTCCACCTCACCCTCGACGGACACCAGTGCGACATCGAAATTGGGCCATTGAGTGGATGTCTGGAGCGTGGAAGGTTGCCCGTCGGACGGTGGCGACGTCGTCTCGCGTACGCGCCTCGACTGCATGGTCCGGGATTGAACGCTGGTCATTTCGGCCTCCATCTACTGCGAGCTGGTGCGAAGGCTGCTGCTGAACCGGTGACCATGTTACAAGGCCGCAGGATGTATTCATACCTTTGATGTGAACGACCGTGCATGCGACTCCGCTCAGCGAATCAGTTGTCTGCCGAGTATCTGTCCGGGGCGTTCGGCGACGGGCAGGCCGCATTGGCCTGCGTCAGAGTTGTTCTCGGTCCGGCCCACTGTGCAGGAATTGACGGATCTGGATATCGAGGTCGGCGGCATCGTTGACGACCGGCGTGCCGGCGACCACGCTGAGCATCACACCGCTGATGTAGGTCAGGACCGCCACCGCGCGTTCCTCGATATGCGTAGCCGGAGTGGCGGTGTCGGCGTACCAGCGGGCAATCACCTCGCGGGCGAGGCGGTAGAACTGCAGGCTGTAACTCTGGGTCGTCTCGGCAAGATCGGGATCTCGGCGGGCATGCAGGATCAGTTCGAATCGGGCTCGGGTACGGGTCAAATAAGGTTCCTGCGCGGAGAGCATCACCAGTCGTGCCAGACCTATCGTGCCCGCGTAATCGGCGACGTAGTGCTCGCTGCGCTCGTCCATCATGGACAGATCGGCGAGGTCGAGTTCGGTGAGGCGCTCTGCAACTGCGTGCAAGAGCGCTTTGCGGGTGCGGAAGTAGTAGGACGTGGTGCCGGTGGGCAGGCCACCGTGCCGGTCCACCCGTGGATGGGACAGCCCGCGCGAACCGTCCTTGCCCAGCAGGTCGATGGCCGCATCGGCAATGTCGATGCGGCGTTGAGCGGCGTTGTACTTGCGGGGTGCGCTGATCTGCCGGATTTTAGCCGTCAGCCTCCCGGGATCGGTGGCGAGCCGGGTCGATCTCCGCTCCGTCGGCTCCGGCCGTGCGGGCGGAATTTCACGAAACCGTTTCCTCTAAGTCATTAGAGGATGTAGTTTTGCCGCGATGGGGGAGACGACAGTCCGGGTGGCGCCGTCCGGGGAACATGATTCGCTGAGCAGATCGCGCGGCCATTGTTGGTTGGCGATCGCCGCCGCGGTGTTCCTCGTCGCGGTCAGCGCGGCAGTTCCGGCCAGTGCTGGTCTGCCGCCGGGGTTCGATCAGAACAACGACATCTGGTCGACGGCCGTGCCGGCCGCGACGTGCCGACCCGACGATCGTGTCGAAACCGGCCTGCAAGGCGAGGTTCCGCTGAACGACCGGGACTCGCGGCGCAGCATGGCGGGCTACAACTGCAACGTCGACATGGTTGGCCAGTACCAGGGCCCGGGGGCGGGTTTCACCAGCGCGTCGTACCAGAACTGCGTCTACATCGGATCAACGTTCCCGCACACCGACGGCGTGCAGGTGCTCGATGTGTCCGATCCGGCCCATCCGCGGCCGACGGTGATACTGGATCAACCCGCGATGGTCAACGGAACCTGGGAGTCGCTGAAAGTCAACGAGTCTCGCGGCCTGCTGGCAGGCACCGGGGTACCGTTCCTCTTCGGACTGGGCTACATCTCCATCTACGACATCGCCACCGATTGCGCACACCCCCGGCTGCTGAACCAGGGCCGCGGATCGCTGCCCGGTGTGCGCATCCCGATGCTCACCCACGAAGGTGCCTTCTCGCCCGACGGCAACACCTACTGGGCCTCGGGCCAGATCTGGGCCAGTGCTGTCGACGTCGCCGACCCCGCCAATCCCGCGGTGATCTGGAGCGCCCCAGCAGGATTCGCCAGCCACGGGATGGACTTCACCCCCGACGGGAACACCATGTTCATGTCCACCGCGGCAGGGGTCAACGTCCTGGACACCACCGCCGTGCAATCCCGTGCCGCCCCTGGAACAACGATGCACCAACTGCTTCCGCTGCGCGGCTACCGGCATTGGCACGACGGGTTGATCAGCCAGCACAGCATCTATGTCACCTACGGTGGGACGCCGCACCTGTTCAACATCGATGAGTTCGGTTCGGGCGGGGTAAAGATCTTCGACGCCGGCGACCTCGGCGATCTGCGCCTACGCACCACCATCAAACTGGAGATCAACCTCCCACAGAATCTGGACCGGTGGGCGGCCAGCGCCTCCAGCAGCGGGGCCTTCGGATACGAATCGCACTACTGCAGTGTGGACAGCCGGGAGAATCCGCAAGCCCTGGCCTGCGGGTGGGCGCAGTCGGGGATCAGGGTGTTCGACGTCCGCGATCCCGACAACGTCCGCGAGATGGCCTATTTCAATCCGCCTGCGCAGACGGGCAAGAACGACCAGCTACCGAACTCGCAGCACGTACGGTTCGGCGGCATCGTGGTTCCGCCCGCCAGCAGCGCCATCTCCATCGCCCAGTCGATCCTCAACGGCCACATCAACGGTGACGATATCGTCCGGGACGGGCGCATCATCGGCCTGGACCTGTCCGCGGACTGGTGCATGTCGCCACCGGAGTTCCGCGGTGACCTGCTCTACGTCACGTGCTCGGACAACGGCTTCATGGCGCTGCGCCTCGACCCGTCGGTGTACCCGCCGCGATGACGTTGCGACGCCGTGCCGGCCGTGTTGTCCCATTGCTGTTGTCGGCCGTCCTGGGTGCCGGTGTGTACGCCGCGGTCGCGGACCGCGGCGAATCCGCACCACCACCGCTGTTGGCCGACAGCGACATCGGGTTCGCCCAGGACATGGCTGCACATCACCAGCAGGCGGTGACGATGACCGACATGCTCACCGGCGACACCCCGCCCGGCGTCCACGCACTCGCGGAACAGATCCGTTTCACTCAGCTCGCCGAGATCGGACAGATGACCGGTTGGCTGCAAATGGCCGGCGCCCCGCTCGGCGCGACCGAGCCGATGGCCTGGATGATGTCCGCTCGCACCGATCATGAGCAGCACGCGATGGGAATGCCGGGTATGGCCTCACCGGACGAACTCACCCGCTTGCAACGCAGCACCGGCCGCGTCAACCACATCCTGTTCTTGGAGTTGATGATTCGCCATCACCAGGGCGGAATCACCATGGCCGGCCACGTCGCCCGGAGCAGCAACGACGACACGATCCGCACCGCCGCCGCGGTCATGGTCGCCGAGCAGACCGAAGAAATCCAGGTCATGACGGTCCTGCTGGACGGGCTCAGAACCGACCCCTGACGACCTAAGTTCCGGATGTCGGCGTCGGCCATCGGCGTCGCGGTTAGTCTGCAGGCATGGACGCGCGCGAGCCGGCTGACGGCGCGGTCGCCGGAAGGGGAGTCGCCGCCGCCCTGCTGGGGGATGTGTCCAGCCTGGCCGATGACATGCTGACCTACCTGGTCGATCGGATCCCGGAGGTCGGCGGGGATGCCGAACTTCGCGGCCTCACCCTGGGATCGTGCTCATCGAATCTCGAAGCGGTCCTTTCGATGTTCCGTCATGGGATCGACGTGTCGGCGGCCGAGGCGCCGGTCACCGCGCTCGAACACGCGCGGGCCATGGCCGCGCGGGGGCACAGCGTCGATGTGATGTTGCGGTTCTACCGCCTCGGTCATGAGTACTTCACCGAGAAGCTCTCCGGCTCGCTCGCCGACTGGATCGACGATCCCGCTGTCGCACTGCGGACCTTCGCCGATCTCGAGCGGTTCGGGTTCCGCTACATCGACCGCATCTCTTCTCTGGTGGCGGCCGAGTACGTCGCGGAGCTGGACCGTCGGCAAAACCAGGCACGTGCCGATCGCGACGACGTCGTGCGGGCACTGCTGGCCGGGGAACGTGTCGACAACGGCCGGGCCGAACGGGTGCTCAGCCACCGGCTCACCGGCCGGCAGGTCGGGTTCGTGTGCTGGGTCAATGACCGCGGTGTCGATCTGGACGGATTCGCCAAACGTGTGGGTCGCCATCTCGGGGATGGTCATCCACTCGTCGTGGCGGACGGCCCACTCGCGGTATGGGGGTGGGCCGCGGCCACGGGCGAGGTGAAGAGCTCGACGATGGCGGCGGAACTCGCGGGCTCATCGGAGCACGTTCACCTCGCGGTGGGCTCACCGCATCCGGGGGCCGCCGGCTTCCGCGCCACCCACCTGGAGGCGGTACGCACGCGCCGGGTCGTCGAACTGGCGGGGCGTGCGGCGCCGTCGATCACCGAATTCGGCGATGTCGCGCTGGTGGATGCGATCGCGCGCGACCTGGATACGGCACGGGCCTTCGTTGCCGCTCAGCTCGGCGACCTGGCGGCCGACGGCGGCAAAGAGCGCGGCGAGCGCGCCGCGCTACTGGCTGTTCTCGACGCGCAGGGGAGCCTGACGGCCGCCGCGCGCACCTTGGGGATCCACAAGAACACGGTCCTGCAGCGGGTACGTCGTGCCGAAGAGCGCCGAGGCCGGCCCGCGACGGTCAAAGTCGCCGAGCTGCATGCAGCCCTGCTCGTGTGCGACGTGCTGGGAGCCTCGGTGTTGCCCGAGGCCTAGCCTCCCCGCCGGGTTCCGGTGCCAAAAGGATGTGCTGGCAGCACACTGTCGAGGGCTGCGAGGTCCTTGTTGACCGGCACCGGACGTTTGTAGTTTGGGCATCTCAACCGAAGCGCGATCGAGGAGTCCGACAGTGACCACGACGGAATACTCCCCACCCCGTACTGCGGGCTCGCCGCACGCCCTGCCTGACCCGGGCGAGCAGGTACCCGCGCTGTCCTGGCCCATCATCGGCATCTTCACCTTCGCGCTTGCGCTCTTCGGTGCGTCCACCTGGGCTGCCCTCACCGACACGTTGCCGGCGGCGGCCACCATCGCCGCCAGCGCCGTCGCGATCTTCGTGTTGTTCACCGTCCTGCACGACGCTTCGCATTACTCGATCAGCTCCCGTCGTTGGGTCAATGTCGCATTCGGCCGCATCGCGATGTTCTTTGTCTCGCCGCTGATTTCTTTCAGGTCGTTCGCGTTCATCCACATCGAGCACCACCGCAACACCAACGACGGTGACGCCGATCCCGATCACTTCGTGAGCGCCGCACCGTGGTGGCAGCTGCCCCTCCGCTTCCCTGCCATGGATCTTCCGTACCTCCGTTTCCTGGTGCGCCACTGGCGCAAGCGTCCCCGCGCGGAGATCGCCGAAACGGCAGCATTGATGGTTGTCACGGTCGCGGTGATTGTGACGGCCGCTGTCACGGGCCATCTGTGGACCCTCGCGGTGATCTATCTGATTCCCGAACGGGTGGCCATGGCCGTGCTCGCCTGGTGGTTCGACTGGCTGCCGCACCATGATCTGGAAGACACCCAGCGCGAGAACCGTTACCGCGCCACCCGCAACCGCGTCGGCTCCGAGTGGATCCTGACCCCGCTGCTGCTGTCGCAGAACTATCACCTGGTCCACCACTTGCACCCCTCGATCCCGTTCTATCGCTATGTCGCGGCGTGGCAACGCAACGAGGCTGCCTATCTGGAGCGCGACGCGGCGATCAGCACCGTCTTCGGGCAGCAACTCGACGCCCCGCAGTACCGCGAATGGAAACGGCTCAACGGCAAATTGGCTGCGCTGCTGCCGATTCGCATGCCCCAGGCCGCTACGCCGGGCGGTGTCGACACCCACCCGATCCCGGTCAAAAGCGTCGAGCGGCTGACGCCCGACAGCGTCAAAGTCAGTTTCGCCGTGCCCGATCATCTCAGCGACGAGTTCCAGTTCCAGGCCGGCCAGCACCTGACCGTGAAACATCGCATCGAGGGCAAGGAGGTGCGGCGCAACTACTCGATCTGCACCTCGGCAGCGTCGGGAGAACTGGCGATCGGCGTGCGCCACGTTGCCGGTGGGGCGTTCTCGTCCTTCGCGGTCGAATCACTGTGCGCCGGTGACGTTCTGGAGCTGATGACACCCACGGGTAGTTTCGGCGCGCCCCTGCACCCGCTCGCCCGACACGACTATGTCGCGGTGGCGGCCGGCAGCGGCATCACGCCCATCCTGTCGATCGTGCGCACCACCATGGAAATCGAAACCGACAGCCGCTTCACCGTCGTCTATGGCAACCGGACCGCCGACTCGACCATGTTCGCGGCCGAACTCGACGAACTCGAAGCGCGATACGCCGACCGGCTCCGCATTTTTCACGTCCGGTCCGCCGAAGCGCACCATCCCGAGTTCCTCCGCGGACGCATCGATCTGGCGATGATCCGGCGGCTGCTGGGCAGTCCCGTGACATCCATCGACCGGTGGTACCTCTGCGGCCCAAGCGATCTCGTCACGACTCTGCACCGTCGCCTCGTGGTCGAGGAAGTACCGACTGAGCAGATACACCTCGAACTGTTCCGCGGCCCCGCACAAGCCACATCCATCGACGACTATCCCGAATCCCAGGTGAGCGTCACGCTGTCCGGTGCGACGCACACCGTCGAACTCGCTCCCGGTGACTCCATCCTCGAATCCGCGTTGAAGAACAACATCGACGCGCCGTATGCCTGTCTGGGTGGCGCGTGTGGCACATGCAAAGCGAAAGTCACGGCCGGAGCGGTGTCGATGGAACAGAACTTTGCGCTCAACACGTCCGAGCTGGAGGCCGGCTTCATACTGACCTGTCAGTCTCGTCCCAGCACCGCAACGGTTGCCGTGGACTACGACGGCTGACGCAGCACCCAGGCCATCAGAATGCCTTGGCGTCGAAGCGCCGCGTTCAACAGTTCACGGCGCCACTCCCGCTGCGAGATAGCGGCCGGTGACGCTGGCGGTGGAGTGGGCGATATCGGCGGGCGTGCCGGTTGCGACGATGATCCCGCCTGCGGCGCCGCCTCCGGGTCCCATATCGATGACGTAGTCGGCGTTGGCGATCATGTCGAGGTCGTGTTCGATGACGATCACGGTGGCACCTCGGGCGCCGAGGCGGTCGATGACGCCGAGCAGGACGCGGACGTCGAGAGGATGCAGTCCGACGCTGGGCTCGTCCAGCACGAACAGCGCATCGGACTGCTTGCGCCCGAGTTCGGTTGCGAGCTTGAGTCGTTGGGCTTCGCCGCCCGATAGCGCCGGGGTGTCCTCGCCCAGGGTGAGGTAGCCCAGCCCGAGGTCGATCAGGGTTTGCAGTTTCCGGTGTACCTTCGGCAGGTCCTCGGTGTCCTGCAGTGCCTGCTTGACGGTGAGCCCGAGGAGTGCGGGCAGGGATAGGCCGTCTCTCCGGATATCCTGTGCGGCTGGGGCATAGCGTGTGCCGTCGCAGTCGGGGCAGGGGATGTCGACGTCGGGCAGGAATTGCACGTCGAGCGAGATCTGCCCGGTCCCTTCGCAGCGCGGGCAGCGCAGGGATCCGGTGTTGTAGGAGAAGTCCGAGGCGGTCAGCCCGCGGCCCTTCGACGCGTCGAGGGCGGCGTAGACGCGGCGCAGCTCGTCGAGGACCCCGCTGTACGTGGCGACGGTGGACCGCACGTTGGTGCCGATGGGAGTGGCGTCGACGACGTTGACGCGCTCGATGCCCGACGGTTCCACCGTCGCGATGTGTGCGGGCAACTGTTCGCCTGCCGCTATCGTCTGCAACGCCGGCACCAAGCTCTCCAGCACCAACGTGGTCTTGCCGGAACCGGAAACGCCGGTGACGGTGGTGAGTCGGCCCTTGGGTATCTCGACATCGAGGGCGTGCACGGTGTGTATCGGGCGCGTGGCCAGACGGATCCGACCGTGGTCGAAAAGCCGTTCGGAGGTGACGGCATCTCGCACGCGGACCGGTTCTGTCCCGTCGAGGAACCCGGCGATCAGCGAGGACGGGTTACCCACCAGATCATCCAGTGTCCCCTCCGCGACGACAGTGCCGCCGTCGCTGCCGGATCCGGGTCCGATCTCGATGAACCAGTCGGCTTCGCGCAGGACCTGCACGTCGTGATCGACCAGCACCACCGAGTTCCCGTCGCGCAGCAGATCGCGGATGACACCGTTGAGGCCGTCGATGTTGGACGGGTGCAGGCCGATGGACGGTTCGTCGAGCACGTAGAGCACCCCGGTGGTCTGATTGCGCACCGCGCGGGAAAGTGCAACGCGTTGGCGCTCGCCGGTGGACAGCGTGGAACTGGGTCGGTCCAGACCGAGGTAGCCGAGGCCGAGTTCGACGAGCCGCTGCGCGATCTCGAACAGCTGCCCGGTGATCGCGGTCGCCATCGAGCGCATATCGGCAGGCAATGTATCGAGGACCGTTGGCGCCCAGTCGATCACGTCATCGAGGGTCATTGCCGTCGCCTCAGCGAGGTTGATCCCGGTCACCTGAGGAGCCAGGGCGCGTGCGCTCAGCCGGGTGCCGTGGCATGTCGGGCACGTGCCGGTATTGATGAACTTGTTGACCCGGTTGAGGCCACCTTCGCTGGCGGCTTTGTCGAGCGCCTCCTGTACGGCGAGGCGGGCATTGCGGTAGGTGAAGTTGACCTCGAACAGTTTTCCGCTTTTCGACGGCACCGTGATGCGGTGCTTGTCGGCCGGGCCGTGCAGGACGACGTCGCGTTCGTCGTCGGTGAGATCGCGGTAGGGCACGTCGGTGCGCACGCCGAGCTCGCCCACATCTGCGGCATGACGGTCAGGCCCATCATCTTCCACGGGGCAACCGCGCCGTCGGCGATTGTCCGTGACGGATCGGGAACCAGCAGTGCGTCATCGATCTCGCGCACCACCCCTAGCCCGCCGCAGGTCGGACATGCCCCGTCGGAGTTGAACGCGAGCGCCTCGGCACCCGGCGGGCTGAACGTGACGTCGCAGACCGGGCAGGTGAGGTCCAGGCCTGCTGCGACGTCGATCGTCGGTTTCTGGCGGTGGCCGTTGGGGCAGACGTGTTCTGCCAGGCGGGAGAACAGCAGCCGCAGGACGTTGAGTAGTTCGGTCGAGGTACCGAAGGTGCTGCGCGCGCCTGGGACGCCCGGTCGCTGCCGCAGGGCCAGCGCGGCCGGGACGTGCCGGACGCTGTCGACGGTGGCCTTGGTGGCGTGCGACATCCTGCGGCGGGTGTAGGTCGACAGCGCCTCGATGTAACGACGTGAACCCTCGGCATACAGGACTCCCATCGCCAGCGATGACTTACCCGATCCGGAAACCCCTGCGATGGCCACCATTTGGTTCAGAGGCACGTCTACGTCGATATTCGCGAGGTTGTGCACGCACGCCCCACGTACCTCGATCGTGGTGGGTGCGGCCGCCGGTGTTTCACCCACGGCGACTTTCTCAGAGACCACAGCGCGCACCTCTAGAGATGGCTTATCTCAAGCGATTTCGGATTTGGGGAACTGTCCTTCGAGGGCGTCGATCGCGGAGGCCGTCAGGCTGTTCTCGATATGTAGTCGCGCCAGCGCGTGGGCCGCGGCGGCATCGCGATCGACGACCAGTTCGAGCATCTGATGGTGCTGATTGAAGTCGATCATGCGGGGTTCGTCTCCTGCGGGCAGCATCAGGCCAAGGCGGCGGTAGCGGTCGGATTTGGCCCACAGGTCATCGAGAGTCTTGATCATCACGTCGTTGTGCGCTGCGGCATACAGCGTGCGGTGAAAGGCGCTGTGGGCGCACAACCCGTCCTCTCCCCATTCCCGGGTGACCGGGACCAGATCGGCCAGTGCCGTCCGCATCGCCGCGATGTCGTTGTCGGTGCGACGTTCGGCGGCCAGCGCCACCGCCGCGGGTTCCAGTGCCAGCCGCACCTCGAACAACTGGCGGGCCTCGTCCGCACCGATCGATGAGACTCGGGCGTCTCGGTGATTGTCGAGTTCGATGAGGCCCTCACCGCTGAGCCGGCGGATCGCTTCCCGCAGGGGCGTGATGCTCATCCGCATCTGCTCGGCCAGCTCGTACTGAGAAAGCCGTGAGCCCGCAGGTAGACCGCCGCTGAGGATCAGCCGCCGCAATTCGGCATAGGCAACGTCGCTCTTGCTGGAAAAGACGTTGGTGACCTGCGGTGATGTCATGTGCGCCCTATCTCGTTGCGTGAACCGATGTGACCAGTGCCACATATTGCCCCTTGTGCTGACCGTCACAGCGAGTCTAGCATCGGCAGTCATCAGTTACATCTCACATCTTATAAGATACAAGAAAGGTCGATCATGAAGATTCTCTCCGTCCACGAAGGTGTGGTGCCGATCAGTTCGTCCATCCGCAATGCGTGGATCGACTTCAGCTCGATGGACTGCTCGATCGTGGCGATCGTCAGCGACGTGATGCGCGACGGCGAACCCGTCATCGGGTACGGCTTCAACTCCAACGGTCGCTACAGCGCGGGGGAGATCCTGCGCCGTCGCGCGATTCCGCGTCTGCTCGATGCCGCCCCGGAAAGCCTGCTGAACGAGGCCGGTGACCTGGATCCGACACTGGCGTGGCCGATCATGATGAACAACGAGAAGCCCGGTGGCCACGGAGAGCGCTCCGTCGCGATTGGGGTGCTCGACATGGCCCTGTTCGACCTGGCCTCCAAGATCGCCGGTCAGCCGCTCTACCGCTATCTGTCCGATCGCTACGGCGACGGCCAGCCCGACGACTCGGTGTTCGTGTACGCAGCCGGCGGCTACTACGCACCCGGGAAGACGCTCGGGGACCTGCAAGACGAGATGCGCCGCTTCCTCGACATGGGCTACTCCGTGGTCAAGATGAAGATCGGTGGCACCGACCTCGCCGACGATCTCAAGCGCATCGAAGCGGTCCTGGAAGTCCTCGACGGCGACGGGTCCCGCCTCGCGGTCGACGTCAACGGCCGCTTCGATCTACAGACCGCCCTGGACTACGGCCGGGCCATCGAACCCTATGGTCTGTTCTGGTACGAGGAGGTCGGCGACCCGCTCGATTACCGGCTCAATGCCATCCTCTCGGAGAACTACCGTGGCCCGATCGCGACCGGTGAGAACCTGTTCTCCGTCCAGGACGCCCGCAACCTCATCCGCTACGGCGGCATGCGCCCGGACCGCGACTACATCCAGGTCGACCCGGCCCTGAGCTACGGCCTCACCGAATACCTGCGCGTGCAGGAAATGTTGAAGGAGCACGGCTGGTCCTCGCGCCGCTGCATCCCGCACGGCGGGCACCAGTTCTCCCTGCACATCGCCGCGGCCCTCAAGCTCGGCGGCAACGAGTCCTACCCGGGTGAGTTCCAGCCCACCGGCGGCTTCGCCGATGACGCCGTCGTCTCCGACAGCCAGGTCGGGCTCACCGAGATCCCCGGCATCGGCTTCGAGGCCAAGAGCGCGTTCTACAAGGTGCTGCGCGAGCTGCACCACTGACCGCCGTTCCGGTGCCACCCGGTGTTCGAGGTCGGGCGGCGCGCACCACACCCGCCGGCCGACCGGCGCATCACATCCAGGTCAGCCACTCGCGCGAAATACCTACCGGACCAAAGGAGTTCCCAAAATGTCCACCACCACCGCCACCGCACCACCCCGCCGGTCCAGATTCGGCAACCTGATACGCCAACTCTGGTTCCAGGTCATCATCGGCGCCGTCCTTGGCATCGCCGTCGGCATCCTGGCGCCGAACGTCGGCGCCGCGGTGACACCGCTCAACGACTGGTTCATCGGGCTGGTCAAGATGATCGTGGTCCCTGTCGTCTTTTGCGTCGTGACCCTCGGCATCGCCACCATGGACAGCCTTCGCCGAGCCGGACGCATCGGCGTCAAGGCACTCGGCTACTTCTTCGTACTCTCGCTGGTCTCGATGTTGATCGGCCTCGTGGTGGCCAACATCTTCAAACCCGGTGCGGGCATGAACATCGACGTCAACAGCCTTGATGCCAGCACCATCCCTGGCGTCGACTCGGGGGAGAAGGTCGGTTTCGTCCAGTTCGTCACCAATGTGATCCCCGAATCGTTGTTCGGCGCGATCACCGGCCACGCCATCCTCTCGGCGTTGTTGGTGTCGCTGATGATCGGCTGCGCGCTCAACGTCACGAAGGCGCACAGCGCGCCGATCACCACGCTGATCGAGTCGCTGTCACACGTGGTGTTCAAGATCGTCGGCTGGGTGATGCGGTTGGCTCCCATCGGCACCTTCGGTGCTCTCGCCTCGGTCGTCGCCAAGTACGGTGCCTCCAGCCTGCAGCAACTCGGATTCCTCATCTTGCTGTTCACCGCCACCTGCATCGTCTACGTCGTCGTGCTGCTGGGGCTGATCTCCAAAGCCTGCGGCATGAACGTCTTCACGCTCATGCGCTACCTGAAGACCGAGCTGCTGATCGCGCTCAGCACCTGCTCCAGCGAAGCTATTCTGCCCCAGCTGGTCCGCAAGCTGGAACACTTGGGCTGCGGCAAACCCGTTGTCGGCCTTGTTATCCCGGCAGGCTTCTCGTTCAACCTCGATGGCTCGGCGGTGTACCTCACCATGGCATCGCTGTTCTTGGCGCAAGCCGTCGGCATCGATCTGTCGTGGCAGGAACAGCTCATCATGGTCGGCGTCATGATGCTGACCAGTAAGGGCACCGCCGGTATCGCCGGAGGTGCGTTCATCGTGCTGGCATCGACCATCACCGCCGTCGGTCACGTGCCGCTGGCCGCCCTTGCGCTGATCGTGGGTATCGACCGCCTCCTCAACGAGGGCCGGGTGTTCATCAACGTCCTCGGCAACGCCATCGGTACGATTGTGATCGCCAAGTGGGAGAACGACTTCGACGACGAGCAGGCCCGTGAAGTGCTCGCCGGACGACGCGAGTTCAGTATCGAGGCCGACGATGACGACCGCGAAATCGAATCCGGCACCGGCGAACATGCCGCGATGGACGGGCCGGCTGAGGACACAACGGTCCGCGGCAGCCGGCACACCGCTGCCGCGTCATCGTGACCGTCACTCCGTAATCCTCGATGCTGAGGATGGCCGCCGCCCACGGACCGGGCGGCGGCCCGCGGTGCTCAGCGGGTGGCCACTGCCGAGCCATGCCAGATCGAGCACTCCGACCCGACCACGGACACGAAGAGTAGGAAGAAACGATGTCGCGCGTTCTGGTGACCACCGACTACCTCGTCCCGGGCGGCGAGGTCGACACACTCCTGCGCCGACACGGCCACGAGATCATCTACCGCCCGGCGACCAGACCACGACATCGCGAGGAAGCGCGAGCCTTGTTCGATGGCGTGCACGGCGCCATCATCGCCAGTGAGCCGGTCACCGCCGACATGCTTGCGGACGCGACCGTATTGCGGGTGATCGCGCGCAGCGGCGTGGGGTACGACTCCATTGATGTCGCTGCCGCCACCGACCGCGGGATCCGGGTCTGCAACACCCCGGGCGTGAACCACGACGCCGTCGCCGAGATGACAATTGCCTTGATGCTGATGTCGGCGCGCCGACTCACCGCCATCATCGATGGCGTGCGGGCGGGCGGCTGGCCGCGTGACGCCGGACGCGAACTCCGCGGAACGACCTTGGGAATAATCGGTTTCGGGCCGAGCGGTCGCGCAGTCGCCACGCTCGCGACCGCCTTCGGGATGACTGTCCTGGTGCATACCGCGCACCCGGACAACGCTGCAACGGCGGTGCAGTTCGTCGACCGCGACACCGTTCTGAACCGGGCTGACTACCTGAGCCTGCACACCAAGACCGATGACCGCACCCGACGGATGATCGACGCCTCGGCGTTCGAATCGATGAAGCCTACCGCCGTGCTCATCAACACCGCCCGCGGATCGCTGGTCGACGAGGAGGCCCTCGTCGACGCATTGGACTCCGGTGCGATCGCCGGGGCAGCCCTCGACGTACTCGACGCCGAACCGTTGCCGGCCGAAAGCCGGCTGCGGGGCCGCGACGACGTCATCGTGACCTCCCATCTCGCCGGGCAGACCGTCGAGGCCCGGTCGCGGGCCGGTTTGAGCGCCGCCGCCGACGTCATCGCCGTCCTGGGCGGGCCGAACCACGCCATCCCGTCAACAAACCCTGAACACGCACCGAAAGGACCTTCCTGACATGTCACGGACCCATCGCATCGCCGTCATCCCCGGCGATGGCATCGGTACCGAAGTGGTGCCCGAAGGGCTGCGCGTCCTGGAGGCGGCCGCGCACGCGTTCGACCTGAACCTCGACTTCGAGCACTTCGACCATTCCAGTGCCGACTACTACCTCAAGCACGGGAAAATGCTGCCCGACAACTGGTTCGGTGAACTGCAGGAGTTCGACGCCATCTACTTCGGTGCGGTCGGCTGGCCGGACGTGGTGCCCGATCACATCTCGCTGTGGGGGAGCCTGCTGCAGTTCCGACGTGCGTTCGACCAGTACGTCAACCTGCGGCCGGTCCGGTTGATGCCCGGCGTGCCCAGCCCGCTGGCCGGACGCCAACCCGGTGACGTCGACTTCTATGTCGTCCGGGAAAACACCGAAGGCGAATACTCGAGCGTCGGGGGAAAGATCTTCGAGGGCACCGACCGCGAGATCGTCATGCAGGAAACCACCATGACTCGCACCGGAGTCGACCGCATACTCAAGTTCGCGTTCGATCTCGCCGCGACCCGGCCCAAGAAGCACCTGACATCAGCCACCAAGAGCAACGGCATCTCCATCTCCATGCCGTACTGGGACGAACGCGTACAGGCAATGGCCGCCAACTACCCCGATATCGATGTCGACAAGTACCACATCGACATCCTCACGGCGAACTTCGTCATGCACCCCGACTGGTTCGACGTCGTCGTCGCCTCGAACCTGTTCGGCGACATCCTGTCCGACCTCGGCCCCGCGTGCACCGGCACCATCGGCATCGCTCCCAGCGCCAACATCAACCCGGAGCGGAAGTTTCCCAGCCTGTTCGAGCCCGTGCACGGGTCCGCGCCCGACATCGCCGGAAAGGGAATTGCCAACCCGATCGGCCAGATCTGGTGCGCCTCCATGATGCTGGAGCACCTCGGTGAACCTGAGGCCGGCGCCGCAGTGCTCACTGCGGTCGAGGCGGTGCTAGCCCGCGGCGGTGACACGTTGACCCCGGACATGGGCGGAATGGCCACCACCGAGACTCTCGGGCAAGCGGTCGCCGACGCGGTGACGGCGCCATGAGCGGCCCACGCTTGATCACGCTCGACGATGCCGAGCTGCGGACATGGTTCGGGTTGGGTGTGGCCGGCAATTTCGCCGGCCACCTGGAGCAGGCCGGGGAAGCGGCGGACTTCGTGAACGTCGACTCCGAGGGAGCCGCGCCCAAGGGCATCTTCCCCTGGTACGCACCGGGACACGACACCTTCCTCGGTGAGTTTCCACTGTCGCGCACCATGATCGGCCTGCCGCGGTCGGGCACCGTGGACGGCCCGCTCAACTTGCAGATCGAGCCCGAGGTCGCTGTGGCGTGCCGCGTGTCGTGGCGTGGCGACACGGTGGTGGGTGTGCAGCCGTTCGCGCTCGGTGCGTTCAATGACTGCTCGATCCGGCGGCCCAACGCCGCGAAGATCAGTCACAAGAAGAATTGGGGTCCGGCGTCCAAGGGGGTTGCGCCACAGTTCTTCGAGATCTCGGATCTGACGCCGGACGGCCCCACGTCCACGCTGCGGCTGGCGTGTTATCTGCACACCGCCGACGGCCAGGAGCACGCCTACGGAGTCGACAGCCCGCTGTCGGGCTACTCGTACTACGGTGAGGTGCTACTCGACTGGATTGTCGAGCGGCTCTCCAACCAAAAGGGCTCCCCGGACAGCCCGCTCGAGGATGTCGGCGCGTTGATGGCGGCCAGTGGTCACCCCGAGAACGTGCTGATCGGTATCGGGGCGACGAAGTACACCCCGCTGGGCGCAACGACCTTCCTTCAGCCCGGCGACCAGGCCGTTGTCCAGGTCTACGACACCCGATCCGGAGCAATCTCCGAACTGCGACAGATGGTCTCGGCGAGCTGACGGTTCGCATCGTCGAACTCCGGCGGCCGCCGAACTGTCGGTCGCAGCGCCCGTGTCTCTGGAGACAGGTCAGCTCAGTTTGATGGCCGACATGTACATCTCCACGATCGGCCGGTAGAGATCGACATCATCGAGTTGACTCCCCAGCACCACTGAGTCACTGGTGGCAACCAGGACCTGGGCGAAGGTCAGGGGAGGTATGAGCAGCGTCGCGCCGATACGCTCCATGCCCTCGATGATGAATCGACTGAGCGCCTCGACAACTTCGGAACGTTTGCCGGCGACGCGTTCCCGCGCGTCGGGGTTGCGCAGCAGGTAGAGGGTGAACTCGTGGCCCAGTGCACTGTGCTCGGCGCCCCGGTCGAGGCTCAACTGTCGCCACCTCGCGGCGATGGCGTCGAGTTCGTGCGCACCGACCTCGGTGGCCGAGGACAGCACCTCGGCAAAATTGTCGAAGTAGCGGCGCCAGTAGCGGTCGCTCACGGCGAAGAACAGTTCTTCTTTGGTGTCGAAGTGCTTGTAGATCGCGCCCTTTGTGTAGCCGGCAGCCCGGGCGATGTCGTCGAGGCTGGCAGGGGCGAACCCCTTGTCGGCGAACACCTCTTCGGCGGCATCCAGCAGCAGTGCTCGGGTGCGCTCGAGGCGACGCTCGCGTGTCCACTGCTCGACCATGGGCCCATTGTGGCACAGGATCCGAGAAACTATAGAGTTAACCAGATACTGAGTGGTATCTTCTTCGTCTATGAGTGAACTGTCCAACCGAAGCGACCCCGCAGTCACCGAGTCTGTCAGCGCCGCAACGCTATCCACCGCCGGGGTGAAGCAGAAGTCGAATACGGTCAAGATCCTCGCCGTCGTCGGCGGCCTGATCCTCGCGATGCAGATATATGTGTGGATCCGGTGGATCACCGGGCCCTACTTCGAGCGGGTGCCTCAAGGGCCGAGTGAACCCCCGCTCTTCATGAAGATCCCGCTCATGGCGAACGCGATCATTCTGTGGCTCGCTCTGCCGTTCGCACTGTGGTTCTTCTTCATCAAACCGTGGCGTCAAGAACGCAGGATCACTCTCGACGGCATGCTGTTGATATCCATGGGCCTGATGTTCTTCCAGGACCCGTTCCTGAACTACTTCAACACCTGGTGTACCTACAACACCTGGCTGTTCAACATGGGTTCGTGGGCCCCCTATATTCCTGGGTGGACCTCGGCAGAGGAGCCCGGCGCCATGGTGGCCGAACCGCTGCTGACCAACGCGCCGGGTTATGCCTATGGCGTGCTGATGATCACCATCATCGGCTGTTGGATCATGCGCAAGATCAAGACGCGCTGGCCCAATATCAGCACGCTTCGGTTGATCGCCGTTACGTACGCCATCGCGTTCGTCTTCGATTTCGTGATGGAAGCCCTCGTCCTGCTTCCGACCGGGCTCTACACCTATCCCGGAGCCATCAGGGCACTGTCGTTCAACGCAGGCACCTACTACCAGTGGCCGGTGTATGAGGGCTTGATGTGGGGAGCGGTCCAGACGGCATTGTGTTGCCTGCGGTTCTTCACCGACGATCGCGGCCGCACCATCGTCGAACGCGGACTCGACAGCGTCCGTGGAGGATTCGTCCGGCAGCAGTTCACCCGCTTTCTCGCCATCTTCGCCGGCGTGAGCGCGTGCTTCTTCATCTTCTACAACATCCCGGCGATCTGGTTGGGCATGCACGCCGATCCCTGGCCCGAGGACCACATGAAGCGGTCGTACTTCAACGGTGGGATCTGCGGTGACGGCACGGACAAGCCCTGTCCGCACCCGGACCTGCCGGTACCGACCAGGCATTCGGGTTACGTCAACACCGACGGAGTGTTCGTGCTCCCCGAAGGCGCGACCATGCCACCGGTCATCCCGTTCGAACGGAATGGAGAATGATCGAAACGCCCTCGCGTGCACCTTTTTACCGCGCAGTCGGTGAGGAGGTGGAGGTCTTCCGTGCCGCCGCGGGCCGGGGACTACCGGTACTGCTGAAAGGACCGACGGGCTGTGGCAAGACCCGCTTCGTGGAAGCCATGGCCCACGAACTCGGGAGTGAGCTGATCACCGTTGCCGGCCACGAGGACATGACGTCGGCGGATCTGGTGGGCCGGTTCCTGCTCAAGGGCGGTGAGACCGTGTGGGTGGACGGTCCGCTCACCCGTGCGGTGCGCCAAGGCGCGATCTTCTACCTTGACGAGATCGTGGAAGCTCGTCAGGACACCACCGTCGTCATTCATCCGCTCGCTGATCATCGGCGTGAACTCCCGGTTGACCGGCTCGGCGTGACTTTGCCTGCGGCGCCAGGCTTTCAGCTGGTGATCTCGTACAACCCCGGCTATCAGAGCGTCCTGAAGAGCCTCAAGGAATCGACCCGCCAGCGCTTCATCGCCATCGAGCTCGGCTTCCCGCCACCGGAAGTCGAAACCGAGGTGGTCGCATACGAGGCCGGGATCGAGTTCGCGACCGCCCGTTCCTTGGTGCGACTGGCGAACGCCATCCGGAACCTGGATGGATCACCGCTGCGCGAAGGATCGTCGACCCGAATGCTGATTCTCACCGGCGGACTCGTGGCCGAGGGACTCAACCTGCGCAGCGCTGTTCAAGCGGGGATTGTCCAGGCGTTGTCCGATGACGCCGACATCGTGCGTGCCCTCGGTGAACTGGTCGACGCGGTGTTGCTCGGAACGTGAGCACTCCGGGTCGACTTCGGTTCGTCGCCACCTTCATCGCTGGCAGGTCGGTGGAGGTGATGGAAGCACCGGCTGGTCAGCCGGCGTATACCGACGGCAGGGTCGTCTTCGTCACGGCGGGAAGCTCGCCGGTGCATCAACGCCGCGAAATGCTGTTACAGAGCGCACTTCTCGGTGCCGGCAGCCTGGACGCAGTGCATGTCAGGGCCTTGCGAGCCCGGCCTGCCCTCGCCCGGCGCTATCTGGCACTCGAAGGTCACCGAGTGCTGGGGGAGTTGGCGGAGCGGCTGCCGCTTGCCGCTCAGCTGCACCTGCCCGGCACAGCGCGTACCGCAACCAGCGGCGAGTCACTCGCGATGGCACGGAGTAGAAAGCACCTCGCCGATGACCCGGAGTGGTTCGGCGTCATCAGACCGTCCAGTCTGTTCGCCAACCCGATCGGACCCGGCGCAACGGCCACCGACGAGGATCTCGCGCTGCACTTCGATGCTGCCGGGCTGTCGGGGGACGACGAAACCGATGACGACGCTTCCGAGGACGACGACGAGCCCGGTGGGGAGAGCAAGATCCTCAAGTTGTTCGCGGCACCCGTCAACTCCGAGGCGCTGTCGAACTTCCTGCGCAAGCTGTTCGGCGGTGCACGTTCCTCCGGGGACGAGGCTGCCGGCGGCGATTTGCGGGTCGGCTCCATCCGCCGGGTTCAGGAGGTGGGCCTCAACGCCCGACCGTCGCCGACGCAGATCCGATTCACCGACCGGGGCGCGCCCGGAGCTGCGATCGGGGTTGGCGGCGCCCTGTATCCGGAGTGGGACGTCCACCACAACAGATACCGATCCGACTGGTGCCGGGTCATCGACTTCCCCTTGACGACCCAGGCAGACGTGTCCGCTGCCGAGGTGCCGCACGATGATGTGCTGCGCCGGCGCCTGTCCCGAGTTGGCCTGGGTCCCAAACGGTTGCGCGGCCGGGCGGATGGCGACGAGCTGGACACCGAAGCGCTCGTTGCCATGTCGGTGGACCTGCGCTCCGGGTACTCACCCCCGGAGAACGTCTACATCGAACGACGCAAGCTGGAACGCAACCTGGGCGTCCTCATCCTGGTCGACGCATCCGGATCGGCCACCGATGCCGACCCAGACGGCCTCGCCGTGCACGAGCATCAGCGCCGGGCAGCGGCCACCATCGCGGCCACCCTGGAAGAACTCGGTGATCGGGTCGCCGTCTACGCCTTCCGGTCGCAGGGCCGCCACGCCGTGCACCTACCGGCCATCAAGACTTTCGGGCAGCGTTTCGGCGCGGTGGCACGGGCTCGGCTCAACCAGTTGCAGCCATCGGGTTACACCCGTCTGGGCGCCGGTATCCGTGGGGCCGGCGAGATCCTGAAGAACGAAGCAGGCACGCCGAACCGCCTGCTGGTGGTGCTCTCGGACGGATTCCCCTACGACGACGGCTATGAGGGCCGCTACGCCGAAGCCGACACTCACAAGGCACTCGAAGAACTGCGTGCCGACGGTATGGCCTGCCTGTGCCTGTCGATCGGGGCCGGCATCGACAGCGAGGCGATTGCCCGCGTCTTTGGCTCGGCGTGCTCTGCCACCGGCACTGCACTGGCCGACCTGAGCCCGCGGATGGACGAGCTGTTCCTCTCGGCGCTGCAGGAACTCGCGGCACCCCAGGGGCCGACGCCTCGGTGAACCTGCGTGTTCGCTGTGAGTTTTGAAAGTCTACTCGGTAACTCAGATACCTATCAGTATCTTTAGGTGATCGCGGACGCGCCGCCCACGTGGTGTGGCGCATCGAGAAGGAGTTGATTCGTGAGCGAGGCATCGAATGCAAGGTCGGAAATTACCGAGTCAGCAAGCGTGGCAACGCTGTCCAGCGGAGACGTGAAGCAGAAGTCGAACACCGTCAGGATCTTCGCCGTCATCGGCGGCGTTCTCCTGGCATTCCAGCTGTATGTCTGGATCAGCTGGGTCACCGGACCGTACTTCGAGCGAGTGCCGTCGGGTCCGTCGGAACCGCCGCTGTACATGAAGATCCCGCTGCTGGCGAACGCGATCGTTCTGTGGCTCGCTTTGCCGTTCGCCCTGTGGTTCTTCTTCATCAAACCGTGGCGCCAAGAACGCAGGATCACTCTCGACGGCATGCTGCTGGTCTCGATGGGCCTGATGTTCTTCCAGGATCCGTTGCTGAACTATTTCAATACCTGGTGCACCTACAACACCTGGTCGTTCAACATGGGCTCCTGGTCATCGAACATCCCGGGTTGGGTCTCCCCGGAGGAGCCCGGCGCCATGGTCGCCGAGCCGCTGCTGACCAACGCGCCGGGTTACGCCTATGGGGTGCTGATGATCACCATCGTCGGCTGTTGGATCATGCGCAAGATAAAGACGCGCTGGCCCGGCATCAGCACCCTGCGATTGATCGCCGTCACCTATGCGATCTCTTTTGCCTTCGACTTCGTCATGGAGGCACTGGTGATGCTGCCGATCGGGTTCTACACGTACCCCGGCTCCATCCGAGCGGTCTCCTTCAATGCCGGCACCTACTACCAATGGCCGATCTATGAAGGGTTGATGTGGGGAGCGGTCCAGGCGGCACTGTGTTGTCTGCGGTTCTTCACCGACGATCGCGGTCGCACCATCGTCGAGCGCGGACTCGACAGCGTCAGAGGCGGATTCGCCAAGCAGCAATTCGTTCGGTTCCTGGCCATCTTCGCCGGCGTCAGCTCCTGCTTCTTCATCTTCTACAACGTCCCGGCGCAGTGGATAGGTATGCACTCCGACCCCTGGCCCGAGGATCATCAGAAGCGTTCGTATCTGATCGGCGGCATCTGTGGCGAAGGGACCGACAAGCCATGCCCCAACCCAGATCTGCCAATACCGACGAAGCACTCCGGCTACATCAATACCGATGGCGAGTTGGTGCTTCCGGATGGTGTTCAGGTTCCGCCGATCATCCCCTTCGAAAGACCGGGTGAGTGACGTCGGCAGGACTCATCCGCGGATACGGCCGTATCGTCTGCAGCGGCGGGAAGCGCTCAGCTGGACCGGTGCGCATGCACGATGGCCTCAGCGAACGCTCGCGGAGCTTCCTGCGGCACGTTGTGCCCGGCCGGCACCGCGCGGATGTCGAGCAGCGCAGCGAAATGCGATTCATGCGTCGCGCGCGGGGGTGGGTTCGGAACGAGCGGGTCCCGGGTCGGATCGATGATGACGGTGGGCACCCCGATGCTCGGCTGGGCGGCGAGCCGATCTTCCACGTCCTGGTAGGCCGGATCGCCATCGACCAGGCCGTAACGGTGCCGGTACGAGTGCACCACGACCTCGACGAAGTCAGGGTTGTCGAAAGACGGTGCAGTGGCCTCGAACTGGGCTTCGGTGAAGTCCCACGTCGGTGACCACTCCTGCCACAACAAGTGTGCGAACTCTCGACGATGTGCGTCCAGCCCTGCCGCACCGCGCTCGCCGTGCAGGTAGTACTGATACCAGTGGTTCCGTTCGAACTGAGGGAGCGCCGGGGTGTCGGCGGCCGCGATGTTCTGCACGTTGTAGCCGGACACCGTCACCAGCGCGCTCACCGATTCCGGCCAGAGCGCGGCGGTGATGCACGCCGCGCGCCCGCCCCAGTCGAAACCGGCGACGATCGGCCGGTCCAGGTCGAGGGTGCTGATCAGCGCGCGAAGGTCCGCGGCCAGAGCGGCTTGCTGTCCGGAGCGGGGCGTCGCCGCGTCGAGGAAACGGGTCGGACCGTAGCCGCGCAGGTAGGGCACGACCACGTGCGCTCCCGCCGCGCACAGGTGTTCGGCCACCTCGTCGTAACCGCGGACGTCGTAAGGGAATCCGTGCAGTAGTACCACCGGCCACCCGCCGTCGTCGCCGTGGCGCTCCACGGCGACATCGAGCACACCGGACTGCACCATGGCGAACATCGGCTTGTCAGCGGGACGCTGGTCGACCACACGTCGACTATATGGGTGTTCGGTCACCACAACATCGGTCAGGCTGATTTCACGGTTGGCGCCCGTTTCACCCGGGGTCGTCACCATGCCGTGGCAGCATCGTCGGCACGGCATGCGGGGACAGGGGGCTAAACGGTGCACGGTGGTCCGGCCGGTGGTCTCGCGGGGTGGTGGCGCCAGCCGGATCGCTACGACTGGGTGGTGCAGCTGGTGGAGACCAGTGGCTACGGGCGGTTCACCCGATCAGGTGTGGCCGCGTCCTGCGCGGCGATCGGTGCCTGGCCGCTTCTCATGGTGTTCAGCGCGCAGGGTGTCACCGGGACCGCCAGCCGGATCGTGACCGCGGTGTGCGGTGTGCTCGCCCTGATCTTCGCGTGCTGGTGGGTGTCCGGATGGCCGACCTGCCGACAATCGAAGGTCATCGTGGTGATGCTGAACGCGACCATCGCGGTCAATTGCGTGCTCTACATCCTGGAGGACAAAGCGGTTACCGGCACGCTCGCGTTCGCGCTCACCGCGAGCTACGTGGCCTGCGTGCACACCCTGCCGCACCTCACGGTGGTGCTGGCAATGGCCGTGGTGCCCATCGCCTTGAGCATCGTCACCGAGACACTGGCGGGCGACCCGTGGGTCGGTCTGGCAGATGGCGCGCTGCGCCTCGCATCGGTCATCGTGGTCCCGATGTCGCTGCGGACACTGGTGCAATTGCTCGGGGACACCGCCGTGCTCTCCGACATCGATCCGCTCACCGGCCTGGCCAACCGCCGCGGTCTGTTTCGCGCGATGGGTCAGCTCGTCGGTGCCGCGGCAGCGCAAGGCCGTACTCGTGTCAGCATGACGATGATCGACATCGACGATTTCAAGTCCATCAATGACACGCGCGGGCACACCGCCGGTGATCAGGTGCTGGTCGCCCTCGCGCAGTCGCTTCGTCGGGCCTGCCCCGGTGAGTCGGTGATCGCCCGGATCGGCGGCGAGGAATTCGCCATCGTCACAATCGGCCGTCCCGATGCCGCGCTGCAGATGGCCGAAAGTCTGCGCCTCGAGTTCCGGGAGGCGCCGGCGAATTTCACCGCCAGCATCGGCATCGCCACGTCGGCTTTGGCGACCCGTGGCGCGGTCGACACCATCGCGCTGACCGAACACCTCCTCGACGCCGCCGACCACGCCATGTATGCCGCCAAGCGCGCCGGCGGTGACCGCGTCGAGATCGCCCACTGAGTTCTGGCGAGGTCCCGAGCCTGCCCATCCCGCAGTCTCGCGTGAGAAGCGCGCGTCAACTGGGTACTCCTGCTCGTCGGCACTGGGCCGGGTGGTGGGTGGAGGACACGATGCTGGGATGGCTCGATCGTTTGCAGCAGCGCAGCCGGGCGGCCGGCTTCGCCATCGCCGTCATCTACAAGTACGTCGATGACCAGGCCAATTACCTCGCCGCGCTCATCACCTACTACGCCTTCGTCTCCTTGTTCCCGCTGCTGCTGCTGCTCACGACGGCGCTCGGGGTGGTGCTGCGGGACCGGCCCGAGTGGCGCGAGCAGATCGTGGACTCCGCGATCAGTCAGCTTCCGCTGCTCGGCAACCAACTCAGCGAACCGAATGCGCTCAGCGGCGGCACGACCGCAGTGGTGATCGGCATCGCCGGCGCGCTTTACGGCGGCCTCGGCGTCGGCACGGCGTTGCAGAACGCGATGGACACTGTGTGGGCCGTGCCCCGCTATGTCCGCCCCGACCCGATCAAGGCGCGGGTGCGCAGCCTGATGCTGCTGATCGTGCTCGGGTCGGCGCTGATCGCCACGACGCTGCTCACCGCGGTCGGCAAGAATTGGGCCGACCTGGGCTTTGTCGGGACCGCGGGCGTCGTCATCGCGTCGCTGGTGCTGAACACCGGCGTCTGCGTCGTCGCCTTCCGGGTCACCACCGTGCGGTCGTTGACCGTCCTGCAGGTGCTGCCCGGGGCGGTGCTCGCCGCGGTGCTCTGGCAGATGCTGCAGTGGTTCGGCGCGACCTACGTGTCCTCGGTGGTCGCGTCGGCCAGCGTGACCAACAGTGTGTTCGCGATCGTGCTCGGCCTGCTGGCATTCCTGTACCTGGTCGGTACGTCACTGTTGGTGTGCGCCGAGATCAACGCGGTACGGGTGGACCGGCTGCATCCGCGCGCGCTGCTCACACCCTTCACCGACAACGTCGACCTGACCGCCGCCGATCGCCGCATGTACGCAGGGCAAGCGGAAGCCCAGCAGGCCAAAGGATTTCAGCGGGTGAATGTCAGCTTCGACGAACCCGACGATGTAGTCGGCGACGACGACGGCGTTTCCGGCAGGCAGGGCGAGGGTATTGCGGGGGCAGGCCATTAGAGGGGAGGGACGCCTGTGAGCGTCACCAGTAGGGCACGATCGATCACCCGCACGGGGATCAAGGTGCAACGCCGCATCGTGATCGCGCAGGCCCTGTGGTGGCCCACGGTGATCCTGACCGGAGCGGCAGCGGGCGTTGCGGCGCTCGTCGTCGTGAAGCGCCGCCGAGCGAACGCGCAGCCGCGACCGGAGCCGGTGCTGGCTGCGCCCCCGGTTTCCGCCTGACCACCCGGTGTCAGGTCACACAGGGCGTTGATGGACGACGAGAAGTTCGCCCCGCAGCTCGCCATCGGCCAACAGTCGACCGATTCTGCTGCTCTGCCGTTTGGCGAGCTGCCATGTGGGGCTCTCGCCGTAGCGCTCCTCGAGGGTGCGCTCCACCGTCGCGACGCGTTCGTTCCAGATATCCGGTATGGCCGGCAGTTCAGACGTGCCGATCCGGTGGGTGACCGTGAGCGACGCTGCGGCCAGCTGGTGCGCGAGTTCGTCGGTAGTGGGGAAGTGGTTGTCCTCCACGTAGTCGGCGGGGATTTTCTGGTCGGCGACGAAGACGAGTAGGCCGATGGGCCCTCCCACACGGACCACCCGGTGCAGCTCGCGCAGCAGTGCGCTTTGTTCTGCCGTCGTGCACAGCACGCCGAGTGCCCAGCCGGCATCGAACGTCGCATCGGGCACCGGCAGCGCGGTGCCGAGGCCCTGCACGATGTCGTGGTCGAAGAGCATTTGCGCGGCGCGGCACGCACCTGTTTCCGGTTCGACCAGAACGGGCCGGACGGCGCGGGTACGGGCCGCATACGCGGCCGGGCCGCCCACCCCGGCACCGCAATCCAGCAGCAGATCTCCCGGTGCCAGCCCCATCCTGTCCATCAGCCAGTCCAGCGCCGCGGGACTGCCGCTTCCCCGGCAGGCGGCCGGAATGTAGAAGTCGGTGCCGAGGCTCATCGCCACGCGGGCAGTCCAATCCGCCACGGTGTCGAATTCGGCATTCAGCGCGTCACTCATCGCGATCAACCCGGATCCGACGGCCGACTTCGGCCTTGATCTCGGCACCTGCGCGCGGTCCGGACGCCGATGCCAGACCGGACACGTTGACGCCCTCGACGCCCTCGATGGCCAGCAGCGCACGAGCTTCGGTGACGGCTGCGGCAATCCCCGCTTCCACCGGATCGTCTGCAGTCAAGACCGTTTCGGTCACCTGGGGGTCGAGTTCGAGCCCGGGCAGGCCTTGGAGCACCGCCGCGGACACGTGGTCGGTGAACACTGCGACCGCGGCCACCACCGGGATCCGCAGGCCCGCGGACCTGGCGGCGGCCATGAACGCAGCGATGATCGTGGGCGACGGCACATGGTTGAGCACGGCCAGCTGCGCTCCGGCGTGTTGTTTGTGCACCAGACGGGTGGGCCGACCGTGCACCGGGGGTGCGGTCGGCGTTTCCGGGACGCCGGGCGTCATTCCCAGTGACGCGGCCAGCGCAACCAGACGCGGGCCGTCCAGATCGAATGTCTGTGTCACCTCGGGCCGCACGTCATAGCCGCGTCCGTCGCCGGTCACGCAGAACACCGTGCGTATGCCCACGCTGCTCAGACCCCGCAGCTCTTGTTCGAGCACGACGCGGTTGCGGTCCCGGCAGGACAACGTGATCCAGGGGTCGATTCCGCATTCGAGCAGCAGGGAGCCCATCAGTGTCGGCGGAAAGTCCGGCTTGTTCTGGTGTTCGCCGACGAGCACTGCGTCACAGGACGAGGCGAGGATCGCCGCGGTCGCCTGAACTTCGCGCCTGTCGAAGGGCGTACAGCTGAAGTCCGTCAGCACGCGGGGCGCGTTCACCGGTCGCGGCTCAGCGGGGACACCGGTCCAGGGCACCACGTCGGAGAAGGCGCACCGACCTGGACGCATTTCGCATCCACCGTCGGGCAGCACCCCTCCGCAGGGCCCGTAGTCCATCCGCTTCGGACAATCGACGTCCACGGGAGCGGTCACCGTCGCGCACTCATCATGGGTAGTGCAGTACCCATCGGACTGCACATGGAAGCAAGCCGTGTGCGGCGCCGGAACCTGACCGCGTGGGGCGATCTGTACTGCTTTGCTGAATTCTCGTATGGTTGTGTTGAAGTGCTGTTGAGCAGTAGCTGGGGGCGTGCTCAGGGCGGGGGCGGAGGGCCATGTCGCGTTCACCGGTCCTCGGCGTGGCAGTAGCCGCGGCCGCCTTCTTTTTGACGTTTGCGCTCTGGCTGCAGCGCGGGTGGGGCGGGCCCTCGGTGGTGAGTGCAGTCGGCGACATCGGATCAGTCCTGGCGGGCTGCTTTGCCGTGTTCTGCGCGCTGGCGACGATGCGCCTCAGCGCCGGGCGCCGGCGCCGGGCCTGGTGCATGCTCGCCGCAGCGATCGGGTGCTGGGTGCTCGGGGACAGCGTGTGGGCGCTGTACTCCCTGGTTCTTCGCGCATCGCCCTTTCCGTCGCCGGCAGACATCGGCTATGTGCTGTTCTACCTGTGTGCGTGTGCGGCGTTGCTCTTGCTGTTCTCGGCGTCGGGCCGCTTGCTGATACGGGTCCTCTTCGACGGCCTGATGGTTGCGGGCTCGGTATTCATCATCTTCTGGTCCGCCGGCCTCGGCGAGGTATTCGACAGCAGTGACGGTCGATGGTTTGCCTTCACCATGTCGGTGGCCTATTTTATGGCGGACCTGCTGCTGATCACCGTGGCGGCCCTGATCCTGTTGACGGCCCCGACCGGGCAGCGCGCCGTGCTGGTGACCTTCACCCTGGGAATCGGCCTGCTCGCTGTCGCCGACGGGCTGTTCGCGGTGCTCGATGCGCGCGGGCAATACCGCAGCGGTGGCTACGTCGACATGGCCTGGGTCGCCGGATTGCTGCTGCTCGGTGTCGCCGCCACCGTGGGTGCGCGCGTGGACCACCACGCGACCGACACCGCGCTCATTCCGTCGCGGGTGGCGTTCTGGCTGCCGTATGTACCGGTGACCGGCGCGGTCGTCGTCGTGGTCGACAGTCGCGGCTCGGCCCCGCTGCTCCTCGCCTCCCTCCTCGTGGTCTTCGCCGTCGTGGGACGGCAGTTCGTCGTGGCCGACGAGAACAGCCGACTGTTGGCATCGTTGTCCGAGCAGGCGTCGCGGGATTCGTTGACCGGCCTGGCGAACCGGGAGATGTTCCGCGACCGGCTCACCCGCGCCCTGACCGCGCCACACCGTGATCGGCGCGGCGTCGCACTGCTGTCGGTCGACCTCGATGACTTCAAATCGGTCAATGACTCGCTGGGGCACATCGCCGGTGACGCACTGCTCATCGCCGTCGCCGAGAGGCTGCGCCGATGCGTGCCTGCCGACCAGGTGGTCGCACGTCTGGGCGGCGACGAGTTCGCGGTCCTGCTGATCGACAGCTCCGAATCGCCGCATCAGATTGCCCACCAGGTGTTCAGTAGCTTCGACAACCCGTTTCCGGTCGACGGGCACCACGTGCTGGCCCGCGCGAGCGTCGGTGTGACGACCACGGACGGCGGCGAATCATTCGAGGTCGACGCCCTCCTCAAACAGGCTGATATGGCGATGTATTCGGCCAAGCGCAACGGTGGCGGTGTGCGGCACTTCGCCGTGGAGATGCAACGCGTCGAACATGACTCGTTGTGGGAGAACAGGTTCATCCCCCGCGATGGTCGCACGGCGACCCTGCAGTTCGCCGACCAGCTGAGGCACGCCCTGGAACACGGTGAGCTGGGGGTGGTGTATCAACCGCAGTTCGCTGTCACCACCGGCGACATCATCGCCGTCGAAGCGCTGGTGCGCTGGCACCACCCGCAGCGCGGAATGCTGCGTCCCGACGAGTTTCTTCCCGTGGTGCGCCACAACGACCTGATGGGGGCGCTCACCGACCAGGTGCTGCAGACCGCGGTGCGCGACAGTGCCCGTTGGCGCACAGCCGGTTTCGACGTACCGTTCGCGATCAACCTGTTCCCGCCGTCGCTGGGTGATCCCCGGCTGCCCGAACATCTGGCTGAGATGCTCGACGGGGGAGGCCTCCGTGGGGACTGTTTGACCGTCGAGATCACCGAAGATGTCCTGCTGGCCCACGAACCCGCCGCACAGGAGGTGCTGTACCGGTTGCGCAACATGGGCATCCGGATCTCGATCGATGACTTCGGCAGTGGCTATGCGGGTCTGAACTACCTGCGGCAACTTGAGGTCGACGAGGTCAAGCTGGACCAGAACCTGATCACGCCGATGACCACCGATCCGCGTGCCGAGGCGATTGTCGGGGCGATGATCGGCCTGTCGCACACGCTCGGGCTCCGCTGTGTAGCCGAGGGGGTACAGGATTCCACGACAGTCCATCGGCTTGCCCAACTGCACTGCGACGCAATGCAGGGCTTCTACTGCGGGCCGCCCATGTCGGCGTCGCACATGCAGGACACCTTGAGCACCCGCAGCGCCTCGACAGCCCGCTCCGCTGCCGCGGTGGCCGATCTGCGGCGTCCGAGCTGAAACTAGAGCCGGCCGAGCAGTTCGGTCTTCTTGGCCGCGAACTCGCCAGCGGAGAGGATGCCCCGCTCGTGCAACTCGGCCAGCGCCTCGATCGCCCCGATGATCGCCGCGGTGTCACCGGCCGCCGGCGGCTGTGTTGCCTGCGCGGCCGCGGGCGGTTCGGCCGTGGGTTGGGCACCGAGTTCGGTCAGGCTCGACACGTCGAAGGCGCCGAGTTGGCTGGTGAAGGTCACGCTGCCGCGTCGGCCGCCCTGTTGCTGCTGCACTCCGCCGATCTGGTGGTCGCCGGTATCGAAGACCCGGGTGGCACCGTCGACGTGGATGGCCAACCGCCGGGTGGCGGGAAAAATCGCGTAACGCGCATCGTTCTGGCCGCCGGTCGCGCTCGGCACGCCGAGGTCGGCCGGCCACCAGCCACCGGAGCCGGTCGGGGCAGTGCGGCGCGCGGGGAAGACCGCCGTCGTGGCGAGCAGTTGGGCCAACTCGGCGCACAGCGCGTCGACTCGTGCCTTGAGCGCATTGTCGAACATGTTGCCGACCATGGTCATGCCGCCGCGCATCCACTGCCCGGACCCACCCAATTCGGGGATGTCGAATTGCGCCATCGTGCCGCCGCCGGCATGCAGCGCGTACAGCATGGCCCGCACCGCCTCGCGTGAAAGACCGTGCCGTGTCGCGATGTCGGCGAGCGCCCTGTCGGCTTCGGGACTGATCGGAGAGCTCATCGCTTCATTGTTCCACCGTGACCGCCCGGCGGGCCGTCCAGAAAACGCTCGCATTCCAGTTCAGTCAGCGGGTGCGCGCAAATGTCCTTAGGCTTGAACCGGTGTCATCGCGGACGCTCTGTGGCGCCGCCGTTTTCGATGCGTTCCATCGACGGCAGCGGGTACCGGCAAACGACTCTAGGAAACAACCATGAGCGAGCGATCGTCAGTCGGCTTCGAGGACGCGGGGTGGGATTTCGCGCCGTGGGAGCAGGAACCGCAGTTCTCCGCCGGCGAACTCAGCATCCTGCTGGACCCGCTGTTGTCGCCGGCCGAAGCCGCCGAGCGTGTCGGCTGCGCCAAACGTGATGTGATGAGGCTTCGGCGTACCGCCTGAGCCGGACACCCTGCACCGTCGGTCGAGTTCGCGACGACCACAGTGAAGAATCGGCGTCATGAACAAGGTCGTCGTCATCACCGGCGCGGGCAGCGGTATCGGTCGGGCCACAGCCCGGGTTCTGCTCGACGCCGGCCACCACGTGGTGCTGGCGGGGCGCCGGGCAGAGCAGCTCGCTGAATCCGCCCAGGGTCACCCGAACGCACTGGCAGTGCCCACCGACGTCGCCGACGCGGCGGCGGTGCGGGCGCTGTTCGAGCAGACGGTGTCGTCCTTCGGACGGGTGGACGTGCTGTTCAACAACGCGGGCGCCTTCGGCCCGGCCGCCTCGATCGCCGACATCGACGACGAGCAGTGGCACGCCACGTGGCGCACCAACGTCGACGGCGCCGTGTTCTGCGCGCGGGAAGCGACCCGCATCATGACCGCGCAACTGCCGCGCGGCGGCAGAATCATCAACAACGGCTCGCTGGCCGCACACCGCCCGCGCCCGAACACCCTGGCCTACGCGGTCACCAAGCACGCGATCAGCGGACTGACGGCATCGATGCTGCTGGACCTGCGCGACCTCGACATCGACGTCACCCAGATCGACATCGGCAATGCCGCCACCGATATGACCAGCGGATTCACCGCCGAACCGACGATCGACGTCACCCATGTGGCGACCACCATCGCGCACATCGTGGACCTGCCGGTGGACGTCTCGGTGCCCACGATCACCGTGATGGCGCGGGGCATGCGCTACGTCGGTCGCGGCTGACATGTCATTCGTCGTCAACTGCTCGATGCTGTTGACCGATCTGCCCGTGCTGCAGCGGCCGCGGGCGGCCCGCGACGCCGGGTTCGACGCGGTCGAGTTCTGGTGGCCCTTCGACGACGCGGTGCCCGGCGACGCCGAGGTCGACACGTTCGTGGCGGCGGTGGCCGACGCCGGAGTCCGGCTCACCGCACTCAACTTCGCCGGCGGCGACATGGCCGCGGGGGAGCGCGGGCTGTTGTCCGATCCCGGCCGGCGACAGGAGTTCCGCGACAACGTGGATGTCGCCTTCGGCATCGCGGACCGGCTGGGCACCCGCGCGTTCAACGCGCTCTACGGAAACCGCCTCGCCGGCATCGATGCCGCGGAGCAGGACGAGACGGCCACCGCGAACCTCGAACACGTCGGCGGGATGGCCGCGCGCCGCGGAGCGATCGTCCTCATCGAGCCGCTCAGCGGTGTCGACGACTATCCACTGCGCACAGCCGCGGACGTCCTCGCGGTGATCGACCGCGTCGAGGTCACCTCGCTGCGGCTGCTGGCTGATCTGTATCACCTGAGTGTCAACGGCGACGATATCGACGCTGTCATCGATGCCCAGGTGGACCGCATCGGGCACGTGCAGATCGCGGACGCACCCGGGCGTGGTGCCCCGGGTACCGGATCCCTTGACATCGACCGGTACCTGCGGCGGCTGGCCGGTGGCGGTTACCGAGGCGATGTCAGCCTGGAGTACCGCGCCGACGGGCCGGATCCTTTCGGATGGCTCCCGCGGTCTCGGCGCGGCGGCCCGTGGCACAACCCTCCGGAATAGCTCAGAGCCGGTGCCCTGTGGGGCCACCGGCTCTGGTCAGCGGAAACGGGATCAAAATCAGCGAACGGAGTCCTCGAACTCGTAGCGCTGCGCTACCGCGATCAGTTCTTCACGAACCGTGGAATCGGGCATTGCGTTGATCCGCGCGTAGAGGCGACGCCGATTGTTGGCGCGCTTCATGTTGTCGCGAAACTGCGCGAGGGACATTGTTCTCACTCCTTGTAAGTGCCCTGGGTCACAGGGACTTCGGTTGTATCTGGTGGGGCCAGATCGGGGATCACCCGTTCTGTGCAACGCCTCCATGGTCCGTGTTAATTCTGCGTAAAGCAATTTATTATCTGTGAGTTCCACGACAGCGCAGCCGCATTCGCGGCGGCAGGGGTGTCCGGCGTCACAACGTAGGTGCAATCGTGCTCCAGCCGCGTGTCGTCCATCGGACACCTCGTGTCCTATCGGCAGATATGTGACACTTTCGGCAGCCGGATCCGATGGAGGGATGATGAGTGCTCTGCTGCGTGCCGTGCGTCAACAGCGCGGTATGACGCTCGAGGAACTCGCCGCCGAGACCGAGCTGACCAAGAGTTACCTGTCGAAGATCGAACGCCAGCGTTCGACACCCTCGATTGCGGTGGCCATGCGACTGGCCCGCGCGCTCGACGTCGACGTCGCACAGCTCTTCGCCGAGGATCAGTCGGCGACGACCTTGTCGGTGGACCGCGCCGCGGAGCGCGATCTCAGTCGCTACCACGCCGTCGCAGCGTCCATGCTCGGCAAGGCGATGTCCCCGTTCGTCGTGCGTCCCACCCTCAAATTCTCCGAACACCCGCATCCCGCACACGCCGGTCAGGAACTGGTGTTCGTCCATGCCGGTGCGGTCGAATTGCGCCTCGGCGATGAATCGGTGGCCCTGGAGGCCGGCGATTGCGTGTACTTCGATTCCTCGATTCCGCATCAACTCCGCCAGCGGGGCGGTACCCGCAGCGAAGTGCTCGTGGTGATCCACACCGAATACACCCGCAACCGCTGAGGCGGTGCCCGACCGCCTTTCGCGCGCTTCCGGGTTGACCTCGCAGCATTGACTGTAGGACACAAAGTGTCCTACAGTCACCGCAGTGTCTCGACCACGCGGAAGGTGTGAGCAGATGACCACGACACTCGGAGATTCGAAACAAGTCCTGATGCAGCGGGCGCTGGACGGTTTGTCCGCGCACATCGAGGAATCCACCCTGACGACGCGACAGAAGCTGGCGCTCACCTGCCGGGCGCTGTTCGACGCCGGACACGACTCGGGACTGGCCGGCCAGATCACCGCACGGGCGGAAAAACCGGGCACCTACTACACCCAGCGCCTGGGTCTGGGTTTCGACGAGATCACCGAGGGCAACCTGCTTCTCGTCGACGAGGACCTCAACGTGCTGGACGGAACCGGAATGGCCAATCCCGCCAACAGGTTTCACTCCTGGATCTACCGCGCTCGCCCGGACGTGCAGTGCATCGTGCACACCCACCCATTTCACGTCGCCGCGCTGTCGATGCTGGAGGTGCCGCTGAAGGTATCCCAGATGGACATCGCCCCGTTGTACGACGACTGCGCGTTCCTCGCCGACTGGCCCGGCGTTCCGGTGGGCAACGAGGAGGGCGAGATCATCAGCGCCGCACTGGGTGACAAGAAGGCCATCCTGCTGGCCCACCACGGTCACGTGGTCGCCGGCGCCAGCGTCGAGGAAGCGTGCTCGTTGGCCGTGTTGATCGAGCGCGGCGCGGAACTGCAACTGGCGGCGATGGCGGCCGGCACCATCGCCGACCTGCCCCCGCGGCTTGCCCGCGAAGCACACGACTGGACGCTGAGCCCCAAACGCAGCGAAGCCAACTTCGCCTATTACGCGCGGCGCGCGTACCGCAACCACCCCGATGCGCTCTCGAACTGAACCCTGGAAGGACATGACCATGAGCACCAAAGACATTCACGGCATCCTCGCCTATCCCGTCACACCGTTCACCGACGACAACGACGTGGATACCGGCAAGCTCGCGGCCCTCGTCGAGCGACTGGTCACCGACGGTGCGCACGGCATCGTGCCGCTGGGCAGCACGGGGGAGTCGGCCTACCTCACCGAGGCGGAATTCGACGCCGTCATCGACACCACCATCGGGGTGGTTGCCGGCCGGGTCCCCGTCATCATCGGCGCCTCGGACCTGACCACCGCCAACACCATCCGCCGGGCGCAGTACGCCGAGCGGGCCGGTGCCGATGCGGTGATGGTGCTGCCCATCTCGTACTGGAAGCTGTCGGAGCGCGAGATCGTGCAGCACTACGGCGCCATCGGTGCCGCCATCGGCATCCCGATCATGGTGTACAACAACCCGGCCACCAGCGGCATCGACATGCGTCCGGAGCTGCTGGTGCAGATGTTCACCGAAGTCGACAACGTCACCATGGTCAAGGAATCCACCGGCGACCTGACCCGCATGCTGCGCATCGCCGAGCTCAGCGGCGGCCAGCTGCCCTTCTACAACGGCAGTAACCCCATGGTGCTCAAGGCATTCAACGCCGGAGCCAAGGGCTGGTGCACCGCGGCGTCCAACCTTCGTCCGCAGCCGTGCCTGGACCTCTACGCGGCCATCCGCGCCGGTGATCAGCCCCGCGCCGAAGCACTCTACGAGGATCTGCGCCCACTGCTGGAGTTCATCGTCGCCGGCGGACTCCCGACGACGGTCAAGGGTGGTCTCGAGGTGCTCGGACAGGGCGTCGGGGCGCCGCGCCCGCCGCTGCTGCCGCTCGACGAGGGTGGCCGTGACGAGCTGAAGCGGCTGCTCGTCATCCACTGACGGGCTACCCGGCGCGCAGGGTCAGCAGGGTGATCTCACTGGGTGCGAACACCCGGAACGGCGGACCCCAGAAACCGGTGCCGCGGCTGGTGTAGAGCTGGGTGCGCGGCCGGTGCGCACTCAGCCCCTGCACCACCGGTTGGTCCAGCCGGACCAGGAAGTTGAACGGCCAGATCTGGCCGCCGTGGGTGTGCCCGGAGATCTGCAGGTCCACCCCGGCGGCCACCGCCTGCGGAATCTGCTTGGGCTGATGTGCCAGCAGCAGTACCGGCAGCGCGGGATCGGCGCCCGACAGTGCGGTCGCCAGATCCTCGCCGTGGCCGTGTAATCCGGAGTCCTCGGCGGTGGCGTCGTCGACCCCGGCGATCACCAACCGGTCACCGCCGCGCTCGATCACGATGTGCCGGTTGTGCAGGGCCGACCAGCCGATGCTCTCCATGTAGTCGAGCCAGCCCTGAGCCTCGCTGAAGTACTCGTGGTTGCCGGTCACATACACCCGCGCCGATGCGGCCCGCACCGTCTCCAGCGGGCCGGCCTGGTTGCGGCGCACCTCGACGGTGCCGTCGGCGATATCGCCGACATGGCAGACGATGTCGGCATCGAGACCGTTGACTCGCTCCACCACATCCGCCGACCATCGGGCCCGATCGAGTGGTCCGTAGTGGGTGTCGGTGATCATGGCCACCCGCAGCCCGTCCAGGCCCCGGCCCAGCCGGGGGATGCGCACCTCGACCGGGCGGATCCGTGGCACCCGCATCGCCTCAAAATGGCCCCACGCCAGCAGCACCCCTGACACCACGATGGTCGCCACCGCGACCACCCGGGACCGCACCGGGTCTTCGACGCCGATGGCCAGCAGCACCAGTCGCAGCACATTGCCGAGTACCGACCACACGAACAGCACCCACATCGTCCCGAGCAGCGCATCGCCCAGCGCCGAGGGCAGATCGCGGTGCTTGCCGTGGCCGGTGAACAGCAGCGTGGGCAGCGCCACCAGGGCAACGACGAACAGCGCGGTTCCCGCGATCACCACGGGCAGCGGCCACCCGCCGGCGGCGACCACCGTCCACCACGGCACCCCGAACAGCAAGGCGAGCACCGCCGACACCACTGCGGTGCGGCGCCACCGAGCTCCGGCTCGCCGTGGTGGGTGTGCGGCTTCTTCTACTACTTCGGCCGGGTTGTCGGTCATTGCACCTCGATCGTGTACAGGGATCACTGCCAACGACGGTACCGGCGGTCCGCGTTGGGCTCCTGTTGTCACCGCGCCACCGGGGTGGGTTCCGGCCCGCCTCGTCAGCCGGCAAGAGTGGGAAGGTCTGTGGCGCAGCAGGACCCGGTCCGGATAACCCCAAAATTGATACTGGCACTCTCGGGCCCCGAGTGCTAAATTTCTGATTGCACAGTGATGAGCGGCCCGCCAGCAGGCGGGTTCCATGGACGACGAGGAGGTGGATTGCTGTGCTTCGTTTCGATCCGTTTGGTGATGCGTTGACTCGGGACGTGCTCGCGGGCCAGGTCGGCTCCGGCCGCGTGCCGCGATTCATGCCGATGGACCTGTACAAGGTCGACGATCATTACGTGCTGACGGCGGACCTGCCCGGTGTCGACCCCGGTTCGGTGGACGTCAGCGTCGACAACGGGACGATGACCTTGACGGCGCACCGCAGCGCGCGATCTGAAGACGCCGTCCAGTGGCTCTCGAATGAACGGTTCTCGGGCACCTATCGCCGCCAGTTGTCTCTCGGTGACGGCGTCGACTGCTCCCGCATCTCCGCCACGTACGAGAATGGTGTGCTCACGGTGAGCATCCCGCTCGCCGAACGCGCCAAACCGCGGCGCATCGACGTCGAGCACGCGGGCGCCGCCCGCACCATCGAGTCGTCCACGGTCGACTCGAGCTAACCGCATCGACAGGCGCACGGCTGCGGCCCTCGGCTGCAGCCGTGCACCGCGCACCGCTGTCAGCCCACGGCACACGAGTAATACACGACGATGTCGACATGTGAGGATCCAGAAGTCTCGCCGGTGGAATTGGCGCTTGCCGGCGGGATACCCCAGCGCGTCGGGTGGTACCGGTACTACTTCGACGATGAGCGTTGGGAGTGGTCACCCGATGTCGAATCCATTTACGGGTACGAGCCTGGAACCGTTTGTCTCACCACCGAATTGGTGCTCAGGCATCAACACCCCGAAGACCGTGAGATGGTCGCCGCCACCCTGCAGGAACTGCGTGGCACCCGTGGTGCTTTCAGCACACGGCACCGAATCATCACCACGCAGAACGACATCCGCGAAGTACTGGTCATCGGCCGGCGTCTGCACGACGGTGAAGGAGAGGTGCAGGGCGCCCAGGGTTTCTACATCGATGTCACCCCGGATGTCGAGGCCACCGATGCCGCGATCACCGAGGCGGTATCCGCGATCGCCGACAACCGCGCCGTCATCGAACAGGTGAAGGGCATTCTGCGACTGGTCTACCGCATCGATGCCGACGCGGCATTCGAGTTGCTCAGGTGGCGGTCTCAGGACACCAACGTCAAGCTACGCGCGCTGGCCGAACAATTGATGACCGACTTCGAACAACTGGTTCACGACGGCACGCTGCCGCCGCGATCGACGTTCGACCATCTACTGCTCACCGCGCACGAAAGGGTGCGCGGCGCGCAGGACGGCAGCGCGCGTTCAACGCTCGATTCGTGACCGCGCGACATCGGCCGCACCATTGCCGGTGATGAGCCACAGGGTCACCAGCCCGTCGACCAGCTGCTCGATCGACAGCCGGGCCCGTCCCTCGGTGAAAGCCAGAATGGCGTCGGCGGTCCCGCCCACGACGAACGCCGGCGCGATCTCGGCAAGCGGGTCCTTCTCGAGTTCGACACCGTGCACGACGCGCGCATGCCCGATGAGTACCTCGGTCAGGCCGCGCATCACCGCTTCGCGGTGCTGGTGCAGCGCAGGCGATATGGCCACCCCGCCGAGCAGCACCCGGGCCCGTCGCGGATCCTGCACCAGGGTTCGCACCAGTGCGTCCACTGCGGCCGTGGCCTGGCGTTCGAGCGATTCGCCCAGCACCGAGCTCACCGCGGTCATGGTGGCGATACTGACCTGGGCGGCGATGTCATCGACCGCCGCGGCGGCGACCGCGTCGAGGTCGGTGAAGCTCTCGTAGAAGTACCGCTTGTTCAGGCCTGCCGCGGCGCAGAGTTTGTCGACGGTCATGGTCCGCCAGGCATTGTCGGCGGCGGCATCCAGGGCGGCTTCGATCAACCGTTCCCGCCGCTCCCTGCGGCGGGTCTGGGCAGACTGGCCGCCGTAGCTGCGTTGCGGAGCCTCGGACACCTCGTCATCGTCCCATTGCACGTGGGGCACCCCCTTGACAGGTGTCGCCAGATTCTGGCACGGTTCGGTACCAGTATAAGTGGCACCAACTCGTACCAGAATTTGAGGGAGATCATGAACATGGCAACAGCGGCCCGCGTCACCGACGGTCCCGAGCGCACGGTCCGTGGTTCGGTGCTGACCGATCTGCGCGAACTGGCGGTCACCGCGCCCGGGCTGGCCCGGCGGCACGGGTGGGATTACGTGCGCGAACTCGGGGACCGCGGACGGCGCAACCAACTGCACTTCCTGTTCTCCCAGGGCGCGGCGCCGCACCGGCTCGACGGGGCGCTGGAAGGCCTGATCGTGGGCAACCTGTTCGGAATCCCCGAGGCCTATCTGGCCAACCCGCTGTTGAAGATCGAGCCGACCTGGCGCGGCAAGTCCTTCGACGCCGACACCGGTACGGGCTACAACCGGCTGGCGCTGGTCTCCCGGGCGGTGATGCCGGTCATCGCTCCGGGTTACCGCGGCCTGCGCCGCGTTGGCTCCGAGATGGTGGGCTTCGACTTCAAGCACAGCACCGAAACCGCCGCTGTGGCACCGTTCGTCACGGTGTGCGCACTCGATTACGGGGTCGAGGAGTACCGGAATCCCAGCGTGCGCACCTTCCCGATCAAGCGCACCCGCGACGAGATCGTCGAACTGCTGCCCGGGTTTTATCTGGGGCGCGCGCTGCTGACGATGCCCAGCGGGGAAGTCCGGCTGATCGCCTACTTCGCGCTGCGCGAGTTCAGCGACGAGAGCGCGGCGCACGCATGATCGAGCTCGACGGCGCGGTGGTCTGTGTCACCGGCGGCGCCCGGGGCATCGGCCGCGCCACCGCGGAAGCGCTCGCCCGGCGCGGAGCGCAGGTGCTCATCGGTGACCTCGACGCCGACGAGGCCGAACGTACCGCTGCTCAGATCGGCGTGCACGCCACTCATCTCGACGTCACCGACCCGGCCAGCGTCGCAGCATTCCGGGACGACGCAGAGCAGCTCGGTCCTCCCGCCATGCTGGTCAACAATGCCGGTATCCAGTACATGGGACCCTTCGCCGAGCAGCGACTGGACCTCTACCACCGGGAGGTGTCGGTCAATCTGCTCGGCGTCATCAACGGCATGCACACGTTCCTGCCCGCCATGCTGGCGCGCGATCACGGCCACATCGTCAACATCGCCTCGATGGCCGCGAAGGTCACCACGCCGGGCATGTCGGTCTACTGCGCCACCAAGTATGCCGTCGCCGCACTCTCCCGGGCGGTGCGGGCCGAGATCGCCTCATCCGCGGTGACTCTCACCACGGTGATGCCGACCGCGGTGCACACCGAACTGACCGCCGGTGTGTCGTTGGACCTGCTACCGACGCGTCAGCCCGAGCAGATCGCCGAGGTGATCGCCGACAGCGTCGGGCACCCGTGGCGTGAGGTCACCGTGCCACGCTGGCTCGCGCCGGCCGGGGCGGTCGAGGAACTGATGCCGGAGCCACTCATGCAGCGTCTCAAACACCTTGCCACCCTGCGGCGTCCGCCCGGAGACTTCGACACCGACGGCAGGCGCGAATACCTCGACCGGATCGGCCAGTGACCGGGGTCATCGCACCCGAGGCGGCCGCCGCGGCGAAGGTTCGCCTGCAGTACGCGGCGGCAGGGGTGACGTCCCGCTTCCCGAGCCGGGAACGGGCGCTGGCGCGGCCGCCGGACGGTTCCGGACTCCGTCCGGTGATGGGCAACTACGGATTTCCGGTCATCGGACACATCATGAGCTCACTGGTCGACCCACTGGAGTTCGCCCGCGCGCGCTACGACCGCTACGGACCGGTGTCCTGGGCCGGTGGCGTCGGCTTCCGCATCGTCACGCTGATGGGCCCGGAGGCTCTGGAAACAGTGTGGATCAACAAGGACAAGGCGTACTCGAGCACCAGGGGCTGGGCGCCGGTCATCGGGCCGTTCTTCCATCGCGGCATCATGTTGCTGGACTTCGACGAGCACCGGGATCACCGCCGCATCATGCAGCAGTCCTTCACGCGCACCGCGCTCGAGGGGTACCTGGCACTGATGCGACCCGGGATCGCGCGGACCGTCACGAATTGGGGCTCGGCGCAACGGTTCCCGTTCTACACCGCGGTCAAGGACCTGCTGCTCGAACAGGCCGCCGAGGTCTTTGTCGGTGCGGCCCTCGGCGCGGAGTCGGCCCAGCTCTCAGCCGACTTCCACGACACCGTTTGTGGCGGTCAGGCGATCATCCGGGCCGACGTACCGGGCGGGACATGGGCTCGCGGCCTGCGCGCCCGCGAACGGCTGGAGCGCTATTTCGGTGCGCAACTGCCCCGTCGCAGGTCCGGTGAGGGCACGGATCTGTTCTCGATGCTGTGCCGCAGCCGTAGCGAGGACGGCGAGAGTTTCTCCGACGCCGACATCGTCAATCACATGATCTTCCTGCTGATGGCCGCGCACGATACCAGCGCGATCGCGATCTCGATGCTGGTCTACGAACTCGGCCGAAATGTGTTGTGGCAGGACGCTCTTCGTGATGAGTCGCTGTCGTATGAGGGTGAACCGACCCTGGACGGGCTGCAGCAGTCTCCATTGCTGGATGCCGCCGTCAAGGAGATCCTGCGGATGTATGCACCTGCGGGAACCTTGTTCCGCCAGACCATCAAGGACACGGTGGTCGCCGGACATCACATCCCGCGAAAGAGCCAAGTGGCCATCAACGTCTATGCATCGATGCGGCTGGCTGATTGGTGGCCGGATCCGGACAGGTTTGACCCGAGCCGGTTCACCGACGGCGCCGACGCGGCTCCGGTGCACCGATACGCCTTTGCGCCGTTCGGGGGTGGGGTGCACAAGTGCATCGGGCAGCAGTTCGCCGACATGAGCGTCAAGGCGATCATGGTGCAGCTGTTGCGGCAGTTCGACTGGCGGGTGCGGTCGGGGTACCGGCCCCGTCTCAGCTGGGGAACGGGCCCGACGCCGGCCGACGGGTTGCCGATCATCTTGCGCCGGCGCGGACCTGCGAGCCGCTGAACGACAATCAGCGGGCCCCGCCCATTGCTGGACGGGGCCCGCTGATGCGAGAGATCTACTGGTCGGCTGCCTCGGCCGTCGCCTGACGGGCTTCGGCTGCGCTCGCCGCGGCGCGGGCGGCGTCGGCCTGGGCTTCCTTCTTCGCCACGTCACGCTGTGCGTCGGCCTTGTCCTGCTGGGCCCTACCCTCTTCGCGAAGGGAGTCGTTGTCGGTGACGATGCCGATGACTTCCTTGGCCTTGCCCTTGACGTCTTCGACCACACCACTCACGGCGTTCTCAGGACCGCTGTCAGCCATGTTGATTCCTTTCAGAGGGGAAGCACTGCTCGGCAAGGAATACCCCGCCCGGCAGCACAATCAACATCATGTGACCGGCGTCACCGGACATGCAGGTCACAGGCCTGGCAGGGACCTCGCGATGGCCTGCCAGTCGTCGTGGGCGCGCCCGCACACCGACCCGGTGAGGGTCAGCATCGTCACGCACCGCCGGCTGTGGTCGTACATCTCGATCGCGGCGGTCGGGCCGGCCGCACCGTGCAGTGAGGTCACCCAGCACTCGCCGACCTGCGCCGGATCCAGCGCATACCGGGCCGCACCGAAGATCACCGCCACGGCGGGACCCGACGTATCGGCCATTGCCGCCCGGCCGCGATGCAACTGCACGCACCCGCCGCCCGGCACCGCGACCGTGTACTCCACGTCCTGCTCGACCAGATACACCAGCAGATGCGGCAGCACCCTGGGGTCGACCTTGCGGGCCCCGGTGAACGGCAGCACCCGGTACCGCTCGGATGTCAGCGAATCGAGGTGGTCGATCTGGTCGGTGTCGTTCCAGTCCACACCCACCCAGTCCTCGGGCGTGAACGCCATCTGCGGACCGCGCGGCGCGAGCGAAAGACCCTTGACAACAATCGGATCCGACATCGGCGTGAGGTGGGACCGATGGGTGCCGAAGCTACCGGTGAGCGTCAGGGCCTGCGGCGTCAGATAGCCGGTCACGCCCGCGCCGAGGCGCACGCTGATCTGTTCGTGACCGCAGATCAGCGCCTCGCCGGGGTGTGCGGGTGTGGCGTATTCACCGGTATGACTCAGCAGTGCAGCATCATTGGCGGTGCAGGACACCACGGTGCCCAGGGCGGGCAGGGCCGCGCCGATCTCTCGGCTACCGGCGTTCAGCCGTCTCGCGGGGCAGGAGCTGCAGCGCTGTCCATCAGTACACATCGCGAACGTACCGCTTCTCCCGCTTCAGTGTGTTGACGTACTCGACGGCACCGTCGGCGTCCATCCCGCCGTGGGTGGCGACGACATCGTGCAGCGCCTTGTCGACATCCTTGGCCATCCGCGTCGCGTCGCCGCAGACGTAGAAGTGGCCGCCCTCTTCGAGCCAGCCGAACAGTTCCTTGCCGTGCTCGCGCATCCGGGTCTGCACGTAGACCTTCTCGGCCTGGTCCCGGGAGAACGCCAGCTCCAACCGATTCAGCAGTCCGGAGTCCTGCCACGCCGAGATCTCGTCGGCGTAGGCGAAGTCGTGCTCGCGGTGCTGATCGCCGAAGAACAGCCAGTTGCGTCCGCCGGCGCCACGCTGCTCGCGTTCCTGCAGGAACGCGCGGAACGGCGCCACCCCGGTGCCCGGGCCCACCATGACCATCGGAGCGTTGTCATCGGCCGGCACCCGGAACGATTTGTTGGGTTGCAGGAAGATCTTGGACGCCGTGCCGCGGTCGGCCAGGAACGTCGAGCAGACTCCGCCGCGCATCCGTCCGCTGTTGTGGTAGCGGACGCTGGCCACCGTCAGGTGGATCCGGTCCGGATGCGCCAGCGCGCTCGACGAGATCGAATATGCCCGGTGCTGAAGCGGTTTGAGCAAACCGATGAACTCCTCGAGGCTGAGATCGTCCCCGGCGATGCTCAGTACGTCGAGGATGTCCTTGCCGTAGAGCCAGCGCTCCAGGGTCTCCTTCACCCCGCCGCGCAGCACGTGGGACAGCTCGGGGTTCTCCGCGCGGCGTTCCACCTCGCCGAGCAGATCCTTGGACGGCGCGCTGATCTCGTACCGGTGGCCCAGCAGATCTCCGAGCGGCTCATCGCTGACGAGGGTGTCGGCAGACACCCGGAAATGACCGGCGATGGCGTCCACCAGCACCGGGTCGTTCTCCGGGATGACGGCCAGCGCGTCGCCGGCGACGTACTCGATCCCGCTGTCGGCCAGATCGAACTCGAAATGCCGGATTTCCTTGTCCGAGCCGGGCCCCGACAGCAGACGGTTGACGGCGACGTCCGCGACGAACGGGTTCTTGCGGGTCCACCCGGAACGGGCCACCGCGCTCGGCGGCGGCGTGCTGGGTGCGCCGCTGGCCCCGGAGCTGGGTACCAGCGCCGAGACGGCGGACTGGATCCATTCGGCGGCCTGGGCTTCGTAGTCGACATCGCAGTCGGCGCGGGCCGCCACCCGCGCGGCACCGAGTTGCTCGAGGCGGGTGTCGAAAAGCTTTCCGGCCTGACAGAACTCGTCATAGCTGGTGTCGCCGAGCGCCAGCACCCCGAAGGACACCCCTTCCAGGCGCGGGGCGGTCGACGCCGACAGGGCCTCCCAGAACAGTTCGGCGTTGTCGGGCATTTCGCCCTCGCCGTAGGTCGACGTCACGATCAGCACGTATTTGAGGCCGGCGAACTCGTCGAGTTCGATCTCGTCGAGTCCGCTGACCTTCACGTCGAAACCCTGTGCCTTGGCCGCGGCCGCCGCGTCGTTGGCGACACCCTCGGCGTTGCCGGTCTGGGTGCCGTACAGGATGCGCAGCGCGGGACGCGGGGCGGACTGATCACCCGGGATGGCCGGCGGTGGCGCGACGTTCATCGCCAGCCGGGAGTGCAGGCCGGCCAGGAAACCGGACAGCCAGGCGCGCTGGTCCTCGTTGAACGGGGCGTCTTGGGGAATGTAGGCGATCTTCATCGTGTTACGCGGTCTCCAGCGAGGTGAGGGACGCCACCACGTCCGGAACCGATTGCGCGGCAAACAGTTCCTCGAACGAGGGCAGCCGGCCGATCATGTCGACGTTCTTGGCGTTCTGGTACAGGATCCAGCCGTAGGTTCCCGGGCTGTCCATCGACAACACGTTTCGCTGGGCCAGCGCATCCTTGTAGTCGGTGATGCGTTTGTCGGCGATGAATACGGCCAGGTTCTCGTCGCTGAAATCGTCGATAGCTTCCCGGGCGAAGCGCTGCAGCTTCTGGATCAGGAAGAAGTCCTCGGTGAGCACCAGGTTGCGCACCATCTTGGCGACCCGCGGATCGGCGACGTCGGTGACGCCGGGCAGTCGCGTGAGCGCGAGGCGCTGTGCCATGTTCAGCACGGTGTAGGTGTTCAGCAGCGCGAACATGGCCTCGGTGTCGGTCTCACCGTAGCCGGGCACCGCGCCGCCGAGCACCGTCTCACCGTGGCGGTAAGAGCGTTTGAACTTGTGCACCTGGTAGCCGGCCAGCGCGGAGGCCAACTCGTCGAGCAGTTCCTTGCGGGTCTTGGCCGCCAGGATCGCCTCGGCATCCTGGTACTGCAGCAGTGCCCGCGGCATCGCGTAGCTGACCTGCAGCCGGGTGACCGCCCAATCCTGAAGCAGAGCAGCGGCTTTCGCCGATCCGGTCGCGTCGAGGTGCCACTGCAGCATGGTGCGCGCAGCCACCTCGTGGAACGGTGCCTCGCTGATCGGGGCCAGCAGCACCGAGTCGGCGCTGACCTTGGCGGCCAGTTCGGCGTCCGGGTCGTACTGGTAGAGGAAGCCGCCGCTCATCCCGTTGGCGACGCCCTTGCCGAAGCCGCCGATGTTGAACACCGCGCCGTTGGTCATGTACTCGCACAGGAACTCTCCGACACCCTCGACCACGGCGGTGGCCCCGGAGTTGCGTACCGCGAACCGGTCGCCGGCTTCACCTTCGACGAACAACCGGCCGCCGGAGGCCCCGAACAGCGCGAAGTTGCCGATCAGCACATTGCCGCCGGGGCGGGCCGACCCGCCGCCGGGGGAGCGCACCGCGATGGTGCCGCCGCACTGACTCTTGCCGACGCCGTCATTGCAGGTTCCGGTGTGCGTCATCGTCATGCCGTCGTTGCAGAACACCCCGTAGCTCTGGCCCGCCGATCCGGTGGTGGTGATCACCACGCTGTCGGGTGTCAGGTAGCGCCGGCCACGGACGTCGACCGCGACCGCGGTCCCACTGGCGCCCTGGTGGTTCAATTTGCGTTCGATGTCGACGGCCAGCTGTCCGCCGACGCTCTTGTTCTGGTTCGTCAACGCCACCGGTGTCATCTCGACACCGTCGAGATCCAGTTGGGCCAGGAACGCGTCGTCGACCGCGTAGTCCTTCTCCATGTAGATCGGATCCTCCGGCACGAAACCCCTGGCGACCTGCAGCATGGCGCGCAGGTCCAGCCTGCCGATGCTCGACGGGTGGTCGAGCAGATGCAGCAGATCGCTGCGGCCGCGGGCGGCTGCCAGCGACGGCATGCCGAGCGTGGCGAGGATCTCGCGCACCTCGTGGGAGATGTTCAGCAGATACTGCGCCAGCGCGCGCGGGTCACCGTCGAAGGCCTCGGGGTTGGTGGTCAACCCGGCCGGGCATTTGATGTTGCAGTTCTTGGCCATCACGCACTTGAGCATCATCAGTGCGGTGGTGCCGAACTCGAAGCTGTCCGCGCCGAGCAGCGCCGAGGTGATCACATCGCTGGCCGTCTGGTGTGCACCCGAGCAGCGCAGCACGACCTTCTGCCGGATTCCGTTGGCCACCAGGGCCTGATGCACCTCGGCGACGCCGATCTCGGCGGAACGCCCGGCGTACTTGAGGCTGGTGACGGCCGCAGCACCGGTACCGCCGGTGTTGCCGGCCACATTGATGACATCGGCACCGGCCTTGGCAACGCCGACGGCGATGGTGCCGATGCCTTCGCTGGAGACCAGCTTGACGACCACCCGGACCCGGGCGGCCTTGCAGTCGTGGATGAGTTGGGCGAGATCCTCGATGGAATAGGTGTCGTGGTGCGGCGGGGGAGAGACCAGTTCCACGCCGGGTGTCCCGCCGCGGGCGGCCGCGATCTGCACGGTGACCTTTGGGGCCGGGAGCTGGCCGCCCTCACCCGGTTTCGCGCCCTGGCCGATCTTGATCTCCAGTTCGCGCAGCATCGGGTCGGCCAGGTAGCCGGCCCACACCCCGAACCGGCCGGAGGCGAACTGCTTGATTCGGGAGCCGCGGATGGTGCCGTACCGGGTGATGTGCTCGCCGCCCTCACCGCAGTTGGACAGTCCGCCCACCATGTTGGTGCCGTGCGCAACAGCCTCGTGCGCCGAGGCCACCAGGGCGCCGTGGCTCATCGCACCCGATGTCAGCGTCGCCGCGATCTCGCTGGCGGGTTGCACCGCGGCCAGTGGCATCGAGTCCGGTGCGGTCTGCACCATCGTCAGGTAGTCGCGGGCGGCGCCCCGGGCGCGGATCCACAACCGGTCCACGATGATCTCGTGGTCGACGATATCGGCGCCGAAGCGGCGCAACAGTGATTCCGCGAGTGCCTCCAGCCGCTGCGCGCTGTGGCCCAGGCGCAGCGTGAACTCATCGCCGACCTGAACGCAGGTCAGGCCGCGGACCTGGAAGCTGTTGTTGCCGAACCTCGCGAACTGCCCCAGTTCGGAACGGAACTCGTCGGCGGTGTGTAGGAAGTTGACGTCTGCCGGCAGCGCCAGGACATCGCGCAGGGCGGCGGGGCGGCGGGCCCGCTCGGCGTTCATCGCGAACACGAAGTGCCGGTAGCCCGGGGTGATGTCGAAGCTGTTGATCGCCCGCGGCGTCATCTCCTCGAAGCTGTTGTGCTGGTAGGCCTCATCGTCGAGTCCGAAGGCGCCTTCGAGCTGGTGCAGGGGCAGCGACCGCAGAAACGCCGGGTCGGTCATGCCCGGGTTCTCCGGGCGCCCCTCGTCGCCGAAGGAGATGGCTTCCTCGGTCATGTCGACGAATCCGCGTACGGCGGTGGTGCCGTAGGAGTGCCCGGACCCCTCGGCGCGTTCCTTGAACAGGCCGAGCAGGGGCACGTCCTTCTCGCCGGTGACCGACAGCGCGTGGTTGTGCCATTCGGCGACAGCGGCTGCCAGCGTGTCGAATCCGACACCGCCGACCGGGGACACCACGTTCGGGAAGTAGCGGTGCAACACCGGGTCCCCGGTGCCCAGGTAGCTGGGTTCGAAGAATTCACCGCCGATGTAGCTCTCCACGGTGCACAGACCCACCCGGCCCATGGTCTTCATCAGTGACTTCTCGGCGGCCTTGGCGAACCGCTTGTAGGCGGCGGTCACCAATGTCTCATCGGGGCCGAACTTTTCCTCGGCCCGCATCTGGACCGCCAGCGGATACACCGCGGAGGCACCGAAACCGAGGACCGTGGCGATGTGATGCGAGGACGCCAGCTGGCCGCTCTCGGCGATCACCGAAACCCGCAGCCGCAGGCCTTGTTCGATGAGCCGCTGGTTGATGGCCGAGACGGCGATGATGACCGGTATCGGTGCCAGACCGCTTTCGATGTGCCGGTCGGAGATGACGGCGATGCCGCCGGACTCGCGGGCATAGGCCTCGATGTCATCGCACAGGGCGTCGATGGCGGCGACCAGTGCGTCGGCGTTGGCATGGCGATCGGTGAGGTCCACGCGGTAGCGCATCCCGAAGCGCCGCACCGGGGTGTGCTGTTGATCGCGGATGCTCAGCATGTCCAGGTGACCGAGGATCGGTGACGGGATCACGATCTGCGGGGCGGGTTGGGCGCCGCTGTTGGGCTTGGCGCCCAACGCGACCCGCAGTGTCATGCCGTCGGCCTCGCGGATGCTGTCCAGGGGTGGGTTGGTGACCTGGGCGAAACGCTGGGAGAAGTACCGGGCGATACCGCCCTCGTGGTTGGACAGCGCGTTGATGGCCGCGCCGTAGCCCATCGCGGAGATCTTCTCCTGCCCGGTGGTCAGCATCGGGTCCATCAGGAACTTGAAGTCTTCCTGGCTCATCGAGTAACAGACGTAGCGCTGGTGGCGGTTGAGGTCCCCGTTGTAGCGGGCGGGGGACAGCTGACTCTCCGGCGGCACGGCGGGCAGCGCCGCCAGATTTACCCGTGCGACGGCCAGCATGTCCTGGTAATCATGTTTGGCCGCAAGCATTTCCAGGGCCTCGGTGGTGCCGTAGGACCGCTGCTCACGGTGGTCGAAGTACAGCATGCCGCCTGCCTCGATGCGGCCCCGCTTGATCACCTGTCCGGGTGCGAAGTTGACCTGCCCGGCCTCGGACATGACGCCCAGATACTCGTCGGTCTCCACGGTGCGCAGCGGGCGCAGTCCGAGCCGGTCCAGCCGGGCGCCGATGTAGGTGCCGTCACCGAAGATCAGCGCCGCCGGGCCGTCGTTCTTCTCCTCGTAGAGGCTGAAGTACTCCAGCATGGCCCGCACCTGCGGTGAGAGCGTGGTGTCGTTCTCCCAGGCCGGCGGCATCATCGCGACCACCGCGGTGACCAGATCCAGATCGTCCTCCAGGACGCGGTTCTGCAGGGTCTGATCGAGTCGGCAGCTGTCGGACTGGCCGACCGGACGGATGATGGCCCGGTTGCGGGCCAGCGCGATGGCGTTGTCCGACAGCCGGTTCTTCTTGTCGGTGTTGAGTTCGCCGTTGTGCGCCATGAATCGGAAGGGTTGCGCCATCGTGGCGTTGGGCGCGGTGTTGGTGGAGAAGCGGGTGTGGAAGAACATCGAGTGGACTTCCATCCGCGGATCCGACAGATCGTCGAAGTAGGGGACCACCTCATTGGAGTTCAACCGGCCCTTGAGCACCTGGGTGCGGGCGCTCAGCGACAGCGGGTACAGGCCCGAGAGCTCCGCCCGGGTGTACGCGACGGCCTCGATGGCCATGAGCGCTTCGTGAATCACCTTGTCGGACAGTCGGTCGGCGGTGAAGATCCACTGCCTGATGGGGGACTGGTACTTGACGGCGGCGGGGCGGATGGCCGTGTTGTTGACCGGCACGTCGCGGGTGAGCAGGATGCGCAGACCGCGTGCGGTCAAAGCGTCCTCGATGACCCGTTCGGCCTCGGAGTGGAAGTCCGGGTCGTTGGGCAGGAAGAAGTTGCCGACGCCGAACTGTCCGAGGGCAAGGTCGGGCCGGCCGGTCACATCGGCGAAGAAGCGGACCGAGAGGTCGAGGTTGACGCCGGCGCCGTCACCGACGCCCTCGGAGGACATGCCGCCGCGGTGGGGCACGGCGCACAAAGCATCGTGCAGCATCTGGATCACGTCGTGGGTCTGGCGGCCGTCCTTGCGGGTCAGGAAGCCGACACCACAGCTGTTCTTTTCCAGATCCGGATCATGCAGCCCCATCACGCGGTACCTCCTCAACGCTGCAGATGCACAGATCGCACCGCATGGGTTCTCGACACTGAGGGATCCCGCTCGGCCCGTGCGGTGACCGCAGGCTCCGGTGCTCGCGAAGAGCTTAGCCTAGCCTAATGACGTGCAGGTGAGGGGCCGTCCCCGGCGCCGTGACGGGCGCAGGCCAGGCAAGTTGCTCAGCGCCGCGCCGAAACCACGCAACTCGCGCACAGCAGCGCGGCGGTGGCGGCGAGCACCCCGCCCGCACCTGCACTGGCAGCGACCGCACCGACGGACACCGGCAGGACCACCACACCCAGGCGGTTGCCCATCAGGCGCAGCGTCATCGCGGTGCCGCGCTGCCCGGAGGGCGCCAGGTCGGCGACCATCGCCATGGTGACGGGCTGGCCCACCCCGAGCCCGGCGCCCAGCGCCACCGCCGCGATCAGCAGCACGAGGGGGTGCGGCCATATCGAGAGCGCGGTCATGGCCGCGGCTGCAGAGCCGATGCCGGTCACCAGCACCGTGCGGCGTCCCCACCGAAGCACGGCGCGCCCGGTGACGCCGCGCACGGCCATCGATGACACGGCCCGCAATGCGAGTACCCCACCGATGAACGCAGCGCTGAGCCCGACCTCGCGGCCCAGCGCCGGCAGATAGATGAGGGTGATGTCTACGGCGGCCATCACGATGCCGCTGACGATGAGGGCTGATCGAATCCGCTTGTCGCGCAGCAATGATGATGCGATACCGGCCGGTCGTTGATCGGTTTTCGCGTTCCGTCCGCCGATGAACATCGATGTGACCAGGATCAGTCCGGACAGGATCAGCGACGCAACGAGAACCGGAGTCGGCCGGAACGGTGTGCCGTCGCCCAATCCGAGGAAGAGCGGGCCGATGGCCTGCCCGAACGATCCCGCCAGAGTGTAGGTGCCGAAGCGGGAATCGCTGGACCCCGAACTCATCTGGGCCACCGCGGTCTGCTCGCCGATGACACACAACAGGTGGCTGACACCTGCCAGCATCAGCCCGACGATCAGCCACAGGGCGTGCGTGGAACCCGCCAACAACACCACGCAGGACGTGGCCATCAGCACGCCGCCGACGATCAGCGGTGGGCGTTCGCCGAACCGGTCGACCGCGCGTCCCACCGGTAGTGCCAGGAACAGCGGCGCCAGTGCGTAACTCGCGGACAGGGCACCGAGCAGGGCGGGCGCCACCCCGGCGTCCAGCGCGGCGTAGGCGACCGCCGGCCGCAACGAGAATCCGACTGCCTGCACGGAGAAGGCGTGGACCCCGATCGGGGTCCACGCCCTCCACCCGCTGTGCGGCCTGGAATCAGCGGTCATGTTCCGGGCCGGCCGGCACCTTCTCCTCCGTGACCGGCACCGGAGCATCCGCGCCGGTCTGTGACCGCGCGCTGCGCCAGCGCAGGATCAACGGCACCACGAATGCCACGCCCAGCAGCGCGTACAGCCCGATCGACAGATTGGATGCGACCAGCGCCGCGGGATCGCCGCCGCTCAGTTGCATGGCGCGCCGCAGCTGCAACTCGGCGAGTGGACCGAGGATCACCCCGATGATCACCGGCACAACCGGTAACCCGTACCGGCGCATCACGACTCCGAGCAGCCCCATCACCAGCAGCAGATACAGGCCCATGCTGGAGCCGTCGGCGGCGTAGGCGCCGACGGCGGCGAACACCAGGATGCCGGCGTACAGGTACGGACGCGGGATGCGCAGCAGTTTGGCCCACAGCGGTGCCAGCGGCAGGTTGAGCGCGAGCAGCAGCACATTGCCGATGAACAGGCTGGCGATCAATCCCCACACCAGGCCGGGTTCGTTGTCGAACAGCAGCGGGCCGGGCTGGATACCGTACTGCTGGAACGCGGCCAACAACACTGCGGCGGTCGCCGAGGTCGGAAGCCCCAGTGTCAGTAGCGGTACCAGCACCCCCGCCGCGGAGGCGTTGTTCGCGGCCTCGGGTCCGGCGACCCCCTCGATGGCCCCCTTGCCGAACTCTTCGGGGTGCTTCGACAGCTTGCGTTCGGTGACGTAGGACAGGTAGGTCGGGATCTCCGCGCCACCGGCGGGCATGGCGCCGAACGGGAAACCCAGTGCCGCGCCGCGCAGCCACGGCTTCCACGATCGCTTCCAGTCCGACTTGTCCATCCACGGGCGGCCCACCGGGATGATGCCCGGAGGGTTGCGTCGCAGATGCAGCGCAATCCACAACGCCTCACCGAGCGCGAAGATGCCGACCGCGACCACGATGACGTTGACGCCGTCCATCAGGTGGGGCAGGCCAAAGGTCAAGCGCTCCTGACCTGTCGAGCCATCGATACCGATGAGACCGATGAACAACCCGATACCGAGCGAAGCGAACCCGCGGATGCGCGAACTGCCCAGCACCAGCGTCACCGCACCGAAGGCCACCACCATCAGGGCGAAGTAGTCGGCGGGCGTGATCGAGATGGCGAAGTCGACGACGAGCGGGGCCACCAGCACCAGCAGGCCGGTGGCGATCGTGCCTGCGACGAACGATCCGATGGCCGCGGTGGCCAGCGCCTGAGCGGCCCGACCGGACTTGGCCATCTTGTTGCCCTCGATGGCCGTCATCATTGCCGAGGCCTCACCTGGCGTGTTCAACAGAATCGAAGCCGTTGAGCCGCCGTACATTCCGCCGTAGTAGATGCCGGCGAACATGATGATCGCACCGGTGGCGTCCAGCGAGAAGGTGAGTGGGAGCAGCAGCGCCACCGTCATCGCGGGCCCGATCCCGGGCAGCACACCGACCGCGGTGCCCAGCAGCACGCCGATCAGCGCGAACATCAGGTAGGTGGGCGTCATCGCCGCGGCGAAGCCCTCCATGAGCAGGGTCATCGATTCCATGTCAGATGATTCCCTGCAGGATCCCGGCGGGCAGGTAGGCGCCGAGGGCGTACACGAACAGCAGATAGCTGCCGAAGGCGATGACGGCCGACACGACCAGCGTCATGACGAACCGGCGGCTGCCCAGCGCGACGGCGCTGCCGAAGAACAGCAGAGTCCCGGTGAGGGGCCACCCGACCGATTCGATCAGCACCGCATTGGCCAGGAAGAACCCACCGACGGCGAAGAACGGCGCCCACGCCGTGGGCTGATCGAGGTCGACGTCCTCGCCGCCCTCCATCTCGCCACGGCCACCACGCAGCACGTCGACCAGCAGCGCGGCCCCGACGCCGAGCAACATCAGCCCGACGACGGTGGGGAACACCGACGAACTGAGCGGACCGACGCTGGCGGCATTGTCCGTCAGCATCGCGGCGTCGATCAAGGACACCACGCCGAGAACGAAAAGAAGTGCGGCAACCAGAAACTCGGACTTGTCGGCCAGCGCGGAGCGTGCCGTGCCGACCGCAGAGGTCATTGCTGGACCCCTTCGAGGGCCGCCTTGATATCGCCGGCCTGCTCGGACAGATAGGTGCCGAACTCGTCACCGGACATGAAGGCGTCGATCCAGCCGTTGCTCTCGACGGCAGACTTCCAGGCCTCGCTCTGATGCATCTTGTCGAAGGCATCGATGAGGGCCTGCCGGGTTTCCGCGCTGATCCCGGGAGGCGCGACCACGCCGCGCCAGTTCGCGACCACGACCTCGGTTCCCTCTTCGGTCAGGGTGGGTACGTCGGGCAGGAAATCGGCGCGTTCCTCGCCCGTGATCGCAACGGCCTTGAGGTCGCCGGACTTCACCTGTTCGGCCACGTCGGCGGCGCTGGTGACGGCGGCATCGACCTGGCCGCCGAGCACGGCGGGCAGTACTCCGCTGCCGCCGAAGGTGATGTAGTTGACGTCCCCGCGCGGAATGTCATTGGCCGCGGCGATCTGCAGTGTCGCCACGTTGTCCGCACCGCCGATGGCAGAACCGCCGCCGACGTTGAGCCGCGGGTTCTTCTTCCACGCCGCCACCAGATCGTCGTAATTGTTGATCGGTGAATCACCGGGCACCACCACCGCGAGGTACTCGTCGAGCAACTTCACCAGCGGGGTGGTGTCGGCGAAGGACACCGGCGACGACTGCGACACCGTGGCCGCCACCAGACCGAAGCCCATCTGCATGACGAGTTCGCCGTTGTTCTTCTCGTCCACGAGGCGGGACAACCCGACGGTGCCGTTGGCGCCGTCGACGTTGAACACGTCGATCCGCTGGGCGATGCCGTCGTCTTCCATGATCTTGGCGGCGGTGCGCGCGGTGGTGTCCCAGCCGCTGCCCGCCGAGTTCGGCACCAGGTACCGGAACTGCCCGAGTTCGCCGTCGCCGCCACCCGCGTTCGAGCCACCCGAGCATGCGGCGACGAGGCTGACGGTGACGGCAGCTGCCGTCACTCCAAGGCTTTTGGTGAGTCGGCCCATGATGTACCTCCTGTGATGAGCACTACGCTGTCCCAGGAACAGTGACGGTTGCCACACGAGCCTGTCACGCTTGCGCTGACAACGAATCTTGTGCTCGTTGTGCTCGACGACGAAGGGTGTGCAACAGGTGTCGACTCCCTCGGCGGATCGGTGGCTCGGCAGGTTGCCCCTGGCGCGGCAGCTGTTGGTGCTGCAGACGGTGATCATCCTGGCCGTCCTCGCTGTGGTCGTCGCCATCACCTACGTGCAGTCCGGCACCGACTATCAGCGCACGACCGGCAACCGGGTGCTGGGGCTCGCCGAGGTGTTCGCGACCGACGGGATCGTGCGTTCCGCGTTGCGCGGTGACCTTCCGCTGAGCGCGGTCCCGCCGGCCGCTGCCCGGGTGCAGAGCGTGTCCGGGGTGGACTTCGTGGTGGTCGTCGATCTGGACGGTGATGTGCTGGCCAGCCAGGATCCGAGTCATCTCGGTACGCGCTGGTCTTTCGCCAGCGGTGATGTGCTGTCGGGCCGGGCGTGGGTGGGCGCGGCCACCCTGCCCGACGGGCGTCTGTCGATACAGGCGCACGTCGCCGTCCTGGATCCCGAAAACCGCGGGCGGCTCGGCTACGTCGTCGTCGGCAGCTATTCGCCCAGCGTGGCCGAACGGTTGACCGGCGCCGTCCCCGACCTGCTGATCTATGTGGGGGTGGCCTCCGCGCTGGGACTGCTGGGTTCGGTGCTGCTGGCCAACCGCATCAAGAGGCAGACCTTCGGGCTGGAACCGCGGGACATCGCCGGCCTGGTAGAGCATCGTGAGGCGCTGCTCTACGGCATCCGGGAAGGGGTGCTCGGCCTCGACCTCGAACATCGGGTCACCATCGTCAACGCCGAGGCGATCGAACTGCTCGGTCTTCCCGGCGACGCGGTGGGCAAACGACTCGAAAAGCTGGGACTGAGCCAGGAAGTGGTCGACGCCCTCACTGACGCACGCCGCAGTACCGACCGCATCCTGGACACCGATGCCCGGCACCTGGTGCTCAACCGCATGCCGGTGACCACCCGCGGCCGGGTCATCGGCGCCGTCGTCACCCTGCGTGACCGCACCGAATTGTGGGGTCTGCGACGCGAATTGGACGTCACCCGGCACACCGCGGACGCGCTGCGGGCGCAGACCCACGAGTTCTCCAACCGCTTGCACACTATCGCGGGCCTGTTGCGCCTCGGCCACGTGCAGCGCGCCCAGCGGTATGTCACCGACGTGCAGACCGGTCACAATCAGTTCCTCCAAGCGGTCGCGGCGCGGATCGACGACACCACACTGGCGGCGCTCGTCGTGGCCAAGGGCAGTCTGGCCTCCGAACGCGGGGTCGACCTCGTGGTCGACGACCAGTCACATGTCGGCGAAATGAGCCTGGACACCGCCACCACGCTGGAGACGGTGATCGGCAATTTCGTCGACAATGCCCTGGAAGCCTGTGCGGGCGCACCGGACCCGGAGATCAGGCTGCGCATCGAGCAACGCGATGACAGCATCGCCATCGAGGTGCGCGACAACGGCCCCGGGGTCGACGACGCGATCTTGAGCACCATCTTCGAACGCGGCGTCAGCACCAAGGCCACCGACCGCACCCGCGGATTCGGTCTGGCGCTGGCCAAGAGCGTGTGCGAGCAGCGTGGCGGCCGCGTCGACGTGCACAACGACCACGGTGCCGTGTTCACCGCGCAGATCCCGATAGCACAACGAGCACAACGCCAAGTTTCAGCGCAAGATTGACGCGCCACACGTGCAGGCGTGACGTTGATCTCACCTCATACCGAAGGAGATCGATGAACGCCCGTCAGAAACTCAGGGAACTGCTGCACTCACCGGAGATCACGCAGGTCCCTTCCGTCTTCGACGGCATCTCGGCGCGGCTCGCGCAGGCGACCGGCTTCCAGGCGATCAGCGTCACCGGCAACGGGGTGGCCGCCAGTCTGCTGGGCCGTCCCGACGTCGGTCTGGTCTCGCTGACCGAGAGCTCACAGGTGGCGCGCAATATCGCAGGTGCAGTGGATATTCCGGTCATCTTCGACGCCGACACCGGGTACGGGACCGCACTCAACGTCACCCGGGCGGTCCAGGAGTTCGAGAATTCCGGGGTCGCCGCCATCAAACTCGAAGATCAGGTGACGCCCAAACGATGCGGCGTGCTCGATGTGCCGATCCCGGTGGTCACCGAGAAGGAGTACCTCGGCAAGATCGAGGCCGCGCTGTGGGCGCGCAAGGATCCCGATTTCCTCATCATCGCCCGCACCGACGCCGCCAACACACTGGGCGTCGAGGCCGCGGCACTGCGCGCCAAGCGCGCCATCGAACTCGGTGCGGATTCCGCGCTGATCATCGGCGTCCGGGAGAAGGACGACGTCGAGATTGTCATGTCGATCATCGACACCCCGCTGCTGACCCTGGTCGAGGAAAAAGGGCCGATGTCGACCCTGCACGTCTCGGAGATCGAGAAGCTCGGGTTCTCGCTGGCGCTCTACCCCGGACCGATCCGCTTCTCGATGGCGGCCGCCGCCAGGCGAGCCCTGGAGACCCTGCGTGACGAGGGGCAGAGCACCAGCGTCCGCCCGCACATGCTCAAGCCCGAGGAGTGGTACGAGCTGATGGACATCGACGCGTATTTCGATATCGAGAAGCGCTTCGTCCGTGGCTCGGGCGAAGCCGAGCAGCCCGTATCGTAAGTGCATGCGGCCGGGTGAGACCGGGGACATCGCGGTCCTGGTAGTCGATGACGACTTCATGGTGGCGAGCATCCATGCGGAGCTCGTCGAGGAGGTGGACGGCTTCCGGGTCGCGGGGAAAGCGGTCAACGGAGAACAGGCGTTGAAGATGGTGGCCGAACTGGCCCCCGATCTTCTGCTGCTCGATGTGCACCTGCCGGACATGAGCGGAATCGAAGTGCTCAAGCGGTTGCGTGAGCGCGGCGACGACGTCGACGCGATCGTGGTGACCGCTGAGCGTGACGCCACCTTCGTCAAGGCGGCCTTGCGTGGCGGCGCCGCCCAGTATCTGATCAAGCCGTTCGATCTGGACGAGTTGAAGGTACGGATTCAGCACTACGCCAGGGTGCGGCTGGCGGGCGGCAAGACCGATCAGGATGCGGTGGACAGTGTCTTCTCGATCGGTGCCGACCCGCGGGCCGCGCCCTCGGTTCCGTTGCCGCCCAAGGGGCTGAGCAACGAAAGCCTGGACCTGGTGCGCGACGCACTCGCCGACGGCGCCGAACTGTCGGCGACGACCTGTGCGGAAGCGACCGGGATGGCCCGCGCGACGGTGCGCCGTTATCTGGAGTATCTGGTGGAACGGCGGGAGGCCAGGGTGCGTCTGAAGTACGGCGGCGGCCGCCCGGAACGGCTGTACCGCGCCGGGGTGTGACGGCGCGGTACAGCGGCGATCAGCCGACCTGGGCGAGGAGCGGGCCGGCCTTGCCGAGTCGTTCGAACCGGCGGGCCCGCTCCGCCTTGCGGTCGGTGGCGTCAGCGGCTGCCAGGGTGGCGAGCTCGCAGCGTAGCGCCGCGCCCACCCTGACACAGAACTTCTCGGGTTCTGTTGCGGCATCCGGATATTCGGGGATCACGTGGTCAACGATCCCGGCACTGTGCAGATCCGCGGATCGGACTCCCTGCTCGGCGGCCATCTGTGCGGCCTTGCTGATGGTGTGGTGCAGGATGGCACTGGCCCCCTCCGGCGGCAATGGCGACAGCCAGCCGTGCTGGGCGGCCAGCACCCGGTCGGCGGGTACCAGCGCGAGCGCTCCGCCGCCGGTGCCCTGGCCGAGCAGCAACGACACGGTGGGCACCTCGAGCCCGATCATCTCGGCGATACAGCGGGCGATCTCGCCGGCGAGTCCCCCCTCTTCGGCCTCGCGGGACAACGCCGCACCGGCCGTGTCGATCACCGTGACCAACGGCAGGCCCAGGTCGGCGGCCAGTCGCATGCCGCGGCGGGCCTGGCGCAGGGCACCGGGGCCCAGGGGTTCTTCAGCGGTTTGGCCCGCACGGTCCTGTCCGAGCAGCACGCAGGGCAGGCCGCCGAATCTGGTCAGTGCGAGCAACAGTCCGGGTTCGTTCTCGCCCTGGCCGCTGCCGTTGAGCGCCAGAACATCTGATGCGGCGTGTCGCAACAGATCTCGGACCCCGGGACGATCGGGTCTCCGGGTGGCCACCACCGACTGCCAGGCCGGGACATCGACAGCGGGTGCCACCTGTGGAGCGGGTGCGCCGGTATCCGTGGCGGGTGCGTCGATGATGGTCAGGGCACGGTCGACCATGCCGGCGAGTTCGTCGATGGCGACGACCGCGTCGATCAGGCCGCACGAGTAGAGATTCTCCGAGGTCTGTACGCCCACCGGAAACTGGCTGCCGTACAGGGCTTCGTAGACCCGTGGACCCAGAAAGCCGACCAGTGCACCGGGTTCGGCGAACGTGACGTGGCCCAACGATCCCCAGGAGGCGAAGACACCACCGGTCGTCGGATCCCGCAGGTACACCAGATAGGGCAGGTGCGCTGCCTTGTGATCCACGACCGCGGCGGTGATCTTGACCATCTGCAGGAAGGCGGTGGCGCCCTCCTGCATGCGGGTGCCGCCCGAGGTCGGCAGCGCGAGGATCGGCAGCCCCTCGGCGGTAGCGCGCCGGATCGCCGCGGTGAGCCGTTCACCGGCGGATACTCCGATGGACCCACCGAGGAAACCGAAGTCGCACAACAACATCGCGACGCGACGGCCACGGACGGTGGCGTGCCCGGTGAGAACGGCCTCGTCGAGACCGGTTTTCTGGCGTGCCCGGGCGAGTTCGGCGGCGTACCCGGCGTTGACGGGCGGATCGACCACGGGCCGGTCCCAGGGCCGCCAGGATTCGGCGTCGACCAGGGTCTCGATCAACCGGCGTGCGCTGGCCCTGGTCATCGGGACCGAACCTGAAGCGCGTCGATGAGGTGGTTGTCCGCGCCGAGCACCGGGGGCGCGGTATGTGCGCGCCGGGTGCGTTCGGTACCGCGCGCGTCGAAGAATCGCAGTGGGGGCCCGGGGAGTTCGATGGGGCCCAGGGTGGCGTGCTCGACCCCGATCACCAGTCCTTGCGAGCGGGTCTGTTCCCATTCGTAGACCTCGCGGATGGATCGGATCTTGCCGGCGGGCACCCCGATCAGGTCCAGTTTGTCGAGCAGTTCGTCGGTCGAATAGAGCGCGAACACGCTCTGGACGAGTTCGTTGACCTGTTTCTGGTTGGCCACCCGGTCGGGGTTGGATTCCATTCCCGGTGTTGCAGCGTCCAAGGCGAAGCCGTCGCAGAAGCGGTGCCACAACCCCTCGCTGCCCACCGCGATCTGCACGGCTCCGTCGGCCGTGTCGAACAGGCCATAGGGGCAGATGGACGGATGGTGATTGCCCGTCGCTTCGCCGATCTGGCCGGCCACCGTCCATTTGGTGCCCTGGAAGGCGTGCACTCCGACGACCGCCGACAACAGCGACGAGCGGACGACCTGTCCGAGCCCGGTGCGTTCGCGCTCCTGCAGCGCGGCCACCACCCCGAAGGCGCCGTACATGCCGGCCAGCAGGTCGGCGATCGGAACTCCCACGCGCTGAAGATCATCGGGGCCGGATCCGGTCACCGACATCAGCCCGGCCTCGCCCTGGGCGATCTGGTCATAACCGGCCCGGGACGCCTCGGGCCCGTCGTGCCCGAAGCCGCTGATGGACAGCACCACCAGGCGCGGATTGATCCCCTCGAGGCACTCGTGGGAGAAGCCGAGCCGGTCCAGCACGCCCGGGCGGAAGTTCTCCATGAGCACGTCGGCGCGGCTCAGCAGTTCGGTCAGGGCCCTCTTGTCCGAGTCGTCCTTGAGGTCGAGGGTCACCGACTTCTTGTTGCGGTTTGCGCACAGGAAGTACGTCGACTCGCGGTCGGCGGCCTCGGGTTGGACGAAGGGCGGTCCCCAGCCGCGGGTGTCATCGCCGCCCTGGGGGTTCTCGACCTTGATGACCTCGGCGCCGAGATCGCCCAGCATCATCGCGGCGTGCGGACCGGCCAGGGCCCGGGTGAGATCGATGACGAGCAGCCCGTGCAGCGGGCCCGCCGACTGGTCGGTGTGAGTGTGCGAGTTGTCCATCGGTCAGCCTTTGGATTGGTGGAGGAGTGTCCTAGTGGACTAGCCAATTAAGCAAAACAGCTGCGCTCAGCGCTGTCAACAGGGCAAACGTGAGGAATTCTTGTGACTTGGTGCACTACAGAAGCGCCCGCGGTCATGGTTGACCGCGGGCGCAACGTGCTGGTCCGGTCTAGAGCCAGCCCGGGGCGACCAGAATCGCCCATGCGATGAGCGGTCCGATGGCGACCACGATCGCGCTGTATTTGAGGATCTGTTTGTAGAAGGTGTCTCGGTCGACGCCCTGGGCGTTCGCGAGCACCAGCGCCCCATTGGTCGAGAATGGACTGACGTCGACGATCGTCGAGGCGATGGCGAGTGCGACGATGACACCCACTGGTCCGATCTCGCCGGCCAGCAGCAGCGGTACCGCCAGTGGGATGGTGGCGCCCAGGATGGCCACCGAGGAGGCGAACGCCGACACGATGGCGCCCAGGTAGCACAACAGCAGCGAAACCAGCAGCGGCATACCGATACTCGCGACACCATTGCCGACCCACTCGACGCTGCCGGCCTCCTGCAGTACGCCCACGAAGGTCAGCACACCGCCGATGAGCAGCACGGTGGACCAGCTGATCTGCGCGACAGCGCCTTTCTGGGCCTTCGGTGAGGCCAGTGCCAGCACCGCGGCAACCGTCATCGACACGAAGCCGATGTCGAGGTCGAGGACGAGAGAGAACACCGCCAGCGCGCCCAGGCCGATCAGGGTCAGGACCTGATTGAACGAAACCGAATGTCGGGGAAGCGGACTCGTCGGGGAATTCGGTGGTGCCACCAGCGTGGCGCTGGAGGCGCTGGTGCCGTGGCCGGAGAAGGTGGGGGCGTTGCCCGGATGGTGCGGCGCGGGTGCCGTTCCGGCGGAGCCGTCGGCGACCTCGTCGTGTTCGTCGTGAATCGTCCGCCCGAGCAGCTTTCGTCCGCCCAGGAACGCGAAGAGCGCGACGCCGATCCCGGCGTTGAACAGCAGGCTGCCGAGGAAGAGTGTCAGCGGACTGTTCACCAGGCCGGCCTTGGCGGCGATGTTGTTGACGGTGACACCGTAGATGCTGATCGGCGAGAATCCGCCGGCCTGCGCGCCGTGGATCACCATCATGCCCATCAGCAGCGCGTTGATCTTGTACTGCCGGGCGAAGGTCAGCGCGATCGGTGCGATGATCGCGACGGCTGCCGGTCCGAGGGCACCGAACGCCGTCAGTACCGCGGTGATGCCGAACATCACCCAGGGGATGAGTGCGACCCGGCCGCGCACCAGGTGCAGGGCGCCGCGGACCATCAGATCGACGGTTCCGTTGTTCTGGGCAATGGCGAACAGGTAGGTGACGCCCACCAGGGTCAGGAACAGATCGCTGGGAAATCCGGCGATGATGTCGTCGGTGTTCATCCCGACGGCGAGGGTGCCGACGAGGAACGCGGCGACGAAGCCGAGTGTCCCCATGTTGATCGGCAACAGGGTTGCGGCCACGAACATCGCGATGAGCGCGAGGATCGGGATCAGCTCTAACGGCATGGCAGCCTCCGGCTTCAGGGTGGGCTCCAGTGGCTCACTGGCCTAGCCAGTACACCAGTGTGCTGGATCACTGTCAACCATTCGATGTGAACTGGCCTACGTCTGATCTCTTCCACCTGCGGGTATTCTGTGGCCCGGAGAGTAGGTGAGTCAGTGGCAGAGCAACTGAGACCGGTCACCAGGCCGCGGCTGTACGAGGTCATCGTCGAACAGCTGTGTGGGTATATGGCTGACAACGACATGGCGCCGGGCGATCGGCTGCCCGCCGAACGCGAGCTCGCGGCGAACCTCGGCGTGAGCCGCGCCTCCCTCAGTCAGGCCCTCGTGGCATTGGAAGTGCAGGGCGTCCTCTCGGTCCGGCACGGGGACGGCGCGATTCTCATCCGGCGTCCCACCGAAGAGCGCGCCATCAAGGCGCTGCGTGAACATGCCGACCGGATCCCCGACATCATCGAGGCGCGCGAAGCACTCGAGGTCAAGCTGGCAGGCTTGGCGGCGCTGCGCCGCAGCGAGGACGAGATGACGGCCATCGACGCGGCGATCGCGAAGATGGACGCAGAAATCGCCTCCGGCGATCGAGGTGTGGTCGGCGATGAGATGTTTCACGAGGCGATCACCACCGCGGCGCATTCGTCGCTGCTGGCCAAGTTGATGCACGAGATCTCCGGCCTCGTCCGGGAGACGCGCATCGAATCGCTCTCCCAGCAGGATCGGCCGAAGGCATCGCTGGAGAGCCACAAGCGCATCGCCGAGGCGGTGCGGCGGCAGGACCCGGCCGAGGCCGGCCGCGCGATGGCCGAACACATCATGATGGTGTCGGACGTGGCGTTGCTGCGCGCCGCCGACTAGCTGCCGGGCATCCGCGAAAAGCGGTCTGGCCCAGAAAATTCGGAACGGCCCCGGGAAACACACCGGGGCCGTTCCATGGGCCTGGAGCTACCCGCTCCGGAAAGTCTGGTGGGGTACCCGTGCGCTGCGGGTGGTCGCGCGCGACGGATCTTCCGCGAAACGATGGGCCCCGCCGGTGGCGGGACCCATCGCTACGTAGGCGGGGTATTACTTGGACTTCTCCGCTGCCTGCTGGCGTGCCTCGGAAGCTTCGGCTGCGCCGCGGGCGGCCTCGGCCTCGGCTTCCTTCTTGGCCACGTCGCGCTCGGCCTCGGCCTTGTCCTGCTGGGCCTTGCCCTCTTCGCGCAGGGAGTCGTTGTCGGTCACCGTGCCGGCAACTTCCTTGACCTTGCCCTTGACGTCTTCGACGATGCCGCTCACGGCGTTCTCGGGTCCACTGTCAGCCATCAGGTTCCTCCCCAGATCGATGTTGATCGCTGGGAGCCTTGGTACCCACAAGATCGCCGACTCAATCATCAATGACCCAGATCACACTTCCATCCGCGAGCCGATGAGGATCGTCCGGTCCTGGGGCAGGTGGAAGTAGCCGGCGGCATCGGCGGTGAGGAAGGACGTCGCCACGAACAGTCGCTTGCGCCAGCCCGTCATGTCGGTGCTGTCCCCGGGCACCAGCTCCAGATGCGACAGAAAGTAGGAGGCCTTGTCCAAGTCGACGCCGCCCTCGGTGACGTCGGCGGGCAGCATCCGCAGCGCGGCCGGGACATCGGGTCGCTCCATGTAGCCGGCGTGCACCGTGACGTGCACGATGCCGTCGTCGTGGTACCCGAGGGCGTCCACGGCGATGCGCTCATCCTCGGTCAGTCGTGGGACCGGCAGGGTCTCCACCGACACGATGATCACGTGTTCGTGCAGGACGTGGTTGTGTTCCACATTGGCCCGCATGGCCAGCGGGGTGGTGTCGTCGGTGCGGTTGAGGAAGACCGAGGTGCCGGGAACCCGTGCCAGGGCCGGCCGCCGGTCGGCCAGTTCGTCGATGAACGGACGCAGGGGACCCTCGATCTCGCGCCGTGAATCGGTCACCAGGTGCCTGCCGCGCTGCCAGGTGGTCATCACGGTGAACGCGAAGATGGCGATCGCCAACGGGAGCCACGCGCCGTGCACCAACTTCGTGAGGTTCGCGGTCAAGAACATCAGGTCCACGGTGAGCAGCGCGCCCCCGCCGATCACCAGCAACCACAGCGGCCACTTCCACTGCTGGCGTGCGTAATACAGGAACAGCAGGGTGGTGATGGTGATGGTGCCGCTCACCGCCATGCCGAAGGCGTAGGCCAGCGCCGCGGAGGTCTCGAACGCGAACACCAGCGTGAGCACCGAGACCATCAGCACCCAGTTGATCCACGGCACGTAGATCTGCCCGATGGCCTTGGCCGAGGTGTGCGTGATCCGCAGCCGCGGCAGGTATCCCAGCTGAACGGCCTGCGAGACCACCGAGAACGCTCCGGTGATCACCGCCTGCGAGGCGATCACGGTGGCCGCGGTGGCCAGCAGGACCAGCGGCAGCCGCGCCCACTCCGGAGCGAGCAGGAAGAACGGCGCGCTGTGCACGCTGTCGTCGTGCAGCAGCAGCGCACCCTGGCCGAAATAATTCAGGGTGCAGGCCGGCAGGACCAGACTCAGCCAACCGAACACGATGGCACGCCGCCCGAAGTGGCCCATATCGGCGTACAGCGCCTCGGCGCCGGTGACCGCGAGCACGATCGCGGCCAGCGCGAAGAAGGCAATGTGGAAATGCCCGCCGATGAAGGCGATGGCGTAGGTCGGTGACAGCGCCGCCAGGATGCCGGGATTGGCGACGATACCGTTGATCCCGCAGGCGCCGATCGCGACGAACCACACGATCATCACGGGGCCGAAGAACCGGCCGACGACCGCCGTGCCCTGGCGCTGCACGCTGAACAGCGCCACGATGATCACCGCGGTGATCGGCACCACCCAGTCCTTGAGGTCGGGTTCGATGGTCTTGAGTCCTTCGACCGCCGACAGCACCGAGATGGCGGGCGTGATCATGGAATCGCCGAAGAACAGTGCCGCCCCGAACAGGCCGAGGAACCCGAGCGCGATCGCGGTCCGGTGGCCCCGGGTGCCTGCGCCGCGCCGGAGCAGGGTGATCAGCGCCATGATGCCGCCCTCGCCGTGGTTGTCGGCGCGCATCACCAGCGTGACGTAGGTGAAGGTGACGATGAGCATGACCGACCAGAAGATCAGGGAGACAACCCCGTACACGTTCGACTCGTCGAGCGGCACCGGATGGGGGTCGGCCGGGTTGAACACCGTCTGCAGGGTGTAGATGGGGCTGGTGCCGATATCGCCGAACACCACGCCCAGCGCTCCGACGATGATCGCCAGACGCAGCGGTCGGATCTCGGGTGCCGCCGGGCGCTCTACGAGGTTGTCTTCGAGCATGCCCTACATCATTGGTGCCAGCGCCGGATGAAGCTGCACTTCCTGCGATTTCACCACGAAGTACACGTCTTTTCCAGATTCCAGGTCCAGATCGGCGGCCGCCGCGGCGGTGATGTCGGCGGACAGCACGGTGCCCGCATCGCGGGGATCGGTGCCCCGGACCCGCACCGTGGTGCCGTGGATGTCGAGTTCGGTGATGGTCACCGCGATGACGTTGCGCGGGCTGGCGTGTGGAGCGCTCAGGTGCACCGCCACCGCGGCGGGCCGGAACAGCGCGATCGCGGGCGCGCCGACGGGCAGCTCCGAAATGCCGGAAAGATCAGCGCCCCAAGGTGTCCGGAGGATCCCGGGCTCGGTGATGGATCCCGGTACCAGGTTCACTCCGGCGATGGTGGCGGCGAACTCGCTGCGCGGCGTAGTCAGCACCTCGCGGACCGGACCACTTTCCACGATGCGGCCACGGTCCACCACGATGACCTTGTCGGCGATGGCGAGCGCGTCGAGCAGATCGTGGGTGACGATGATCGCGGTGCGGCCGGTGCCGCTGAGCACCTCGCGTAGCAGGCGGCGCATCGCCGGGGCGGCGGTGACATCGAGGGCGGCCATGGGCTCGTCGAGCAGCAGCAGCCGCGGCTCGGCGGCCAGCGCGCGGGCCAGCGCCACCCGTTGCGCCTGCCCGCCCGACAACTGGGCGGGTTTGCGTTCGGCCAGCTCAGCGGCGCCGACAGCGTCCAGCCAATGCCGGGCGGCAGCGCGGGCCGCGCTGCGGGACAGGCCGCGGCAACGCGGGGCGTAGCCGACATTGGCGGCGACATTTAGGTGCGGGAAGAGCATCGCCTGCTGCGAGAGCATCGCCACCCCGCGGGCGTGTGCCGGCACGAATGTGCCCGCGTCGGTGTCGGTGAGGACGGTGCCGCCGAGTTCGATGCGCCCGGTGTCCGGTTGCAGCAGACCGGCGATCAACAGCAGGAGCGTCGATTTGCCTGCGCCGTTGGGGCCCAGCACGGCCAGCACCTCGCCGTCGGCGAGGGACACGTCGAACTGGACGTCACGCCGCCGCAGGCCGGCCGACACCCGCACGGCGCTCACAGCGGGCCCGCCAGCCGCCGGGTGCCCGAGGCGATCACGATCGCCGCCGCCACCACGATCAGCAGCAGTGACAGCGCGACGGCGGCGTCGGCATCGGATTCGCGCTGCAGGTAGATCTCCAGCGGCAACGTCCGGGTGACGCCCTGCAGTGAGCCGGCGAACGTCAGCGTCGCCCCGAATTCACCGAGGGACCGGGCAAACGCCAGCACCGCGCCCGAGAGCAGTCCGGGCAGCACCAGTGGCAGTGTCACGGTGCGCAGCACGGTGGTGGGCCGGGCACCGAGGGTGGCGGCGATGTGCTCGTAGCCGGTGCCCGCCGTGCGCAGAGCGCCTTCCAGGCTGACGACCAGGAACGGCAGTGAGACGAACGACTGGGCCAGCACCACCGCGGTGGTGGAGAAGGCGATCCGGACACCCCACAGGTCGAGGTACTCGCCGAGCAGTCCCTGCCGACCGAAGGTGTACAGCAGCGCGATGCCACCGACCACCGGCGGCAACACCAGCGGCAGCAGCACCAGGGCACGCAGGAGGGACTGGCCGCGAAACTGGCCGCGGGCCAGCACGAGTGCCATCGGCACGCCGAGCAGCACACAGACCACGGTGCTGGCACCGGCGGTCTTCAAGCTCAAGACCAGTGCGGCCCGCGACGATTCGGAGGTGATGAGCGGGATGAAGTTCGGCCAGTCGATCTTCAGCAGGATCGCGATCAGCGGCGCGGCCACGAACAGGGCGCCGAGCGCGGCGGGCAGGTAGACCCAGGCCGGCAGGCCGACCTGGATCAGCCCACCGTGGCGGCGCGCGGCGGTCACGGTGCCGCGAAACCCGCCGCCGTGAGCACATCCTGACCGACGGGGCTGGTCACCAGGTCGACGAACGCTTGTGCCGCTTGCGGATTGGCTGCGTCCTTGAGGATGGCGATGGGGTAGGTGTTCACCGCGTCGGCGGACTCCGGGAACGCGACGGCGGTCACCTTGTCGCCGGCGCCTGCGGCATCGGTGACATACACCACCCCGGCATCGGCCTGCCCGGACGTGATCTTGCCCAGCACGTCGGTGACGGCGGATTCCTCACTCACCGGGGACAGCTCGACGCCGGCGGCCTTCTCGACCTTCTCGGTGGCCGACCCGCACGGCACCTGGGGTGCGCACACCACGACCTGCGTGCCGGGCTCCGTCAGATCCGCGAAAGCGGTTATGCCTTTGGGGTTTCCGGGTGCAGTGACGATGGTCAACGTGTTGGTGGCGAAGTTCACCGGGGAGCCGGCGACCACCCCGGCGTCGGAGGCCTTGGTCATGTTGTTGGTGTCGGCCGAGGCGAACACGTCGGCCCGGGCGCCCTGGGCGAGTTGGGCGACGAGGTCGGAGGAACCGGCGAAGTTGAAGGTGACTGTGGTTCCGGGGTGGTCGGTCTCGAACCGCGAGCCCAGTTCGGTGAACGTCTTCTTCAGAGACGCCGCCGCGAACACGGTGAGTTCGGAGGCTGCCGGTGTATTCGAGGTCTGGGGTGAGCATCCGGCGAGCAGTGCCGTCACGCCGAGCGCAGCGAGGGCCAGCGATTTCACGAGGTTCCTCCGGGGGTTTCGACGACGACATTGGTGGCTTTGACGACGGCCACGGCCAGCGCCCCGGGTTCCAGGCCCAGCTGCTGTGCCGAGGCAGTGCTCATCAACGAGACGACGGTGAACGGGCCGCACTGCATCTCGACCTCGCTCATCACCCGATCCGAGGTCACCTTGGTGACCAGGCCGACGAGCCGGTTGCGGGCCGAACTGCTGGCGCCGGTGGGGTCGGTCGGCGGCGTGGCCTGTTCGCGGACGAACGCCGCCAGTACATCGCCGGCGATGACCTTGCGGCCGGTGTCGTCCTTGTGCGCTGCCAGCACCCCGCTGTCGATCCAGCGGCGCACGGTGTCGTCGCTGACCCCGAGCAGGGCCGCGGCTTCTTTGACGCGAATCTCCGGCATATGCGTACCCTAACGGTAAAAAGATCCGCAAATGCGGTTCATAGTACCCGCGTCGACTCTGCGGTCAGGGTGCGCCCTACTCGCACTTCTGCGCCTTCAGTGCAGAGTCAACGACCGCCCAGCGTGACGAACACCATGTCGAGCACCCTGGCTCGCCCCGCCCCCTGCGCGGTCCGGCGGGACACCGCGTTGAGCCGGTCGATGGTGCCGATCAGGAACCGGTCCCCGTCCGGTGTGAGGTGCGCGGCCCAGTACGCCTGGGCGTGCGCGGCGTAACCATGCCCGCTGTGCTCGACCGCCACCACCTCCTCGTTGATCTCCTCGCCCTCGATCCAGCCGATGCGACCCGGTGCCACCGCCAGCAGACCGACCACGGACTCGCCCGACTGCACAGCGTGCACCTCCCCGTTCGCGTGCCAGTCGCGCAGATCCTCCTCGGCGGCCGCGGTGATATTGCGGGCCAACTCGGGCGACAGCTCTCGATATCGAGCGGTCACCATGGATATCGCGTCCTCGGCGCGGGCGAAGGGCGCCAGCACCACCTGCGGTGCGGGCGCACGCATATCGCGGCACCGCGCGACGTGAATGGTCTTGTCGAGCTGCACGTGCGGACCCGCGAGCCGGCCGGGACGGCACGTCAGGCGTAGCGCTGACGGCGCGAACGTCGCCCACTCCCGAGCGGCACAGTCGCGCAACCGGTCCGGGTCATCGAAGCTGTGCGCCACGATCTCGACGAAGGGCCGGCCGATATCGCGACCGTAGAAGCGGATGCCGCCCAACAGGTTTCCGTGCGCTGTGCGGATCACCCGGTGCAGGTAGTCGTCACTGACCACGCCCGGCAGGTCGATGTGATCGGAAAACGATCGGGCGAATGCGGCATCGGTGGTACGGGCCAACTCACCGTCCAGCCACGTCTGGAGCCGCTGCCGGCCGTCGGCACCGAACAAGGCGGTCGCGAGGTCACGTTCATCGGCCAGCGAAGGCCAGGAATCGGGCATGCCGCCATTCAACGTGCCCGCATCATGGAGCTCAACGCATTATTGCGAGGCTCCCACCTCGTCGGCCACCACCCGTGACGCCGCCCGCAGCGCCTCCCAATCGCCCCGCCAGCCCAGCAGGTGCACGGCGAGATCGGCCGTGCGCTGCGGCTGATTCGGCACGCCGAGCCCGTCGACCCGCAGGTTCGGCAGCGTCTCGACCAATCGGAAGACCACATCGCCATCGACCCCGACATCGAGGGCGTCCGGCGCCGGCGGATCCAGTTCGGCCAGCACACGGCGCGAGAGGTCGTGATATGCGTTGCGCAATTCGGTGCGCTGCCGGTGGAATTCGTCGAACTGCGGATCGCGGACCTCGGGCAGCAGGTACAGGATGCCCAGATTCCACGGGCTGTCCCACAGCAGCCGGCAATCCAGATGGCTCAGTGCGTGCAGCAGCACCACCGCGGGTTCGGGCCGGTCCCGCAACTGGTGCGCGGCCCGCAGCGAGGACACCACAGTCCCACTGAGCAGGGACGCCAGGATGTCGTTCTTGGTGCGGAAGTGGTGATACAGCGAGGCCTGGCGGATCCCGACGGCCTCGGCGATCTGCCGGGTCGAGGTCGCCGCCACGCCGAGGGTGGTGAACAGTTCGGCGGCCGCGTCCAGCACTTCATCGCGGGCGGTCTTGCCCGGCCGCTTACGTCCCTCCAGTCGGGGTCGGCCGCTCGCGGGGGTGCGCACGTGTCGATCCTGCCAGGTGGGCAGGACCGACACGTGCGGGACGTTGCTCAGGGCTGCGCCGACGTGAGGATGGCCGGGGCGGGCTGCACCTCCGGTTCGGCCGCCTCGACAGGCGCGACCGGCCGCGAGGTGAGTGCGGCGACCAGCACGTAGGCGATGAGCGACGCGGCACCGGCCAGCAAGGTGCTCCAGCCGTCGGCTGCCGTCGTCACCCAGTCGTTGGGCACGTAGAACAGGGTGTTGTCCACGCCGTAGATGGTGGGGGTGAGTACGAAGAACGTCAGTCGCACCCCGATACCGACCACGATGGCCGCGCCCGCTGCCGCGGCGCCGCCACGCGACCAGTACAGCCCCAGGACGAACGGCACCACCAGGCTGGCCAGCAGCAGGTCGAAGGACAGTGTCAGCAGGATGCCGGTCTGCGGCACCCGCAGCGCGACCACGCCCGCCAGGACGGCCATCGGCAGCGTCGCCCACCGGGTGGCGCGCAACATCCGCGGTGTCATCACGGGCGCATCGGCGTCGATGCGTAACACGTTGCGCACCAGCACCGCCGCCGTCGCGAGCAGGATGCCACTGACGGTGGTGAGGGTGGCCGCCAGCAGTCCGGAGATGACGATGATGGCCAGCCACACCGGCGCGTACTGTGCGAGCAGGGTGTAGAGGATCGGCCCGTCCGCCGCGGCGTCGCCGACGATGCTCACCGCGGCCAGCGCGACGAACGACAGCGGGATGCAGAGCATCAGGATGCCCGCGGCCGCGGCGAAGCACGCCTTCTGGGCCCCGCCGGGGGTGCGGGCGGAGAACACCCGCTGCATCAGGTCGATGGCCACCAGGTTGCCCAGACCGAGGGCGATGATGGTGGCCCAGTTGATGACCGCACCTGATGAGCTGGAGGTGAGCTGCTCCAGATCGCCGACACCCATACCCTCGGGCGCGCTGAAGCCGTGTGTGGTGCCCGTCCAGATCACCAGGGCGACAACGCCGATGATGTTGACGACGACGCAGGTGACGCCGGTGTAGACGCTGGCGAACATGCCGCCGGTGATGGTGTAGAGCAGCGCCAGCGGGATGGTCAGCACGATTCCGTAGGCGTAGGAGACGCCGACGAAGCGTTCGAGCAGGAAGCCGATGGCCACCAGGTTGCCGGCCAGCAAGATGATGAAACTGGCGATGGTCAGGTAGGACGAGGCGACTTCGGTGGCGCGGCCGAACCGGTTACGGAAGTACTCGGGCAGCGTCACCACATCGGTGGTGCGCATGCGTTTGGCAAAGAACAGTCCCATCAGCAGCAGGCACAGAGCCAGGCCGATCGGCAGTGCGGCCCCGGCCCAGAAGCCGAAAGCCGCTGACAGGTCGGCATTGCCGATGGTGGCGTTCGAGTCGACCGGTTGGGCGATGAGGACCGCGGCGACCAGGGCGGCGGGCAGCGCGCGGCCCGCGACCAGATAGTTCGAGCAGTCGCCGCGTACCCGTCGCGCGGAGACCACGCCGCTGACGGTGAGGATGAGCAGGAATATGGCAACGCCGGTGATGATCATGGCGAACTCCAAAGGGGGAGGCGGATTTCAGGAAGTGAAAGGCACACGGCGCCGTTGCCGGTCGAGCGGGTACTGCGGGACAGAACTAGCGATGCAGCAACGCATCTCGCCCGAAACTGTCCAACGGTTGGGCACCCTCGGGCATCGTCACCTCCCCTCGACGGACCCGGTCCTGCAGGTAACGGAAGCTCTGGGCGGTCTGGGCGAACAGGTGATCGCCGGCGATCACGGTGGGCCGGACCGAGGTCGCGTTCCCGCCGATGAAGGCGTCCAGTGGGGCGACCACGGTGTCGGCGTCGACGTTGACGAACAGCGGGAAGGAGTAGCGCTCCTCGGCGACCTTGCGGACCCGGTGGCTGGTCGCCACGAACTCGCCGTTGGTCCAGATCTCCAGCAGGTCACCGATATTGAGCACGAACGCTCCGTCGATGAGCGGAACGTCGACCCAGGTGCCTGCGGCGTTGAGCACCTCCAGTCCGGGCGCGGTGGGCCGCAGCAGGGTGAAGCATTCGTAGTCGGTGTGTGCGCCGATCCCGGGACGGTCGGCCGCGGCCGGGTCATACGGGTAGTGGATGAGCCGCAGCTGTGACGGCGGCGCGGTGACATACCGGTCGAAACGGTCCGCCGGCTCGTCGAGCGCCACTGCGAAGGCCCGCAGCAGGATCCGCGCCAGCGCGAATACCGCGTCATACCAGGCCGTCACGGCTTCTTTGAAACCGTGCAGTTCGGGCCACTGGTTGGGCCCGAGCAGGGGGTGACCCGCCAGGTAGCGGGGGTCGTCGGCGGGCAGATCGATGGACAGGTCGAAGGCCTCCTTGGCGTCGGCGGTGCCTGCGGAGAAGATCTCCTCCCCGGGCGGTACGTAGCCGCGGTGATTGGAGGAGTTGGCGATGTGCACGCGTTGCTTCTCGGCGTCGGGCAGCGCGAAGAACGCCTTGGTGCGTTCCAGCAGTGTCTCGAACAGCGCGGGATCCACGCCGTGCCCGATGATCTGGGCGAAACCGACATGGCGGGCGGCATCGCCGAGCGCGTGGACCGCGGCACGGTAGCCGGGGCCGGACTCGTCGAGCAGCCCCGAGACGTCCAGTACCGGGATATCGGTGAAATCGGTGGTCATATCAGTCCTAAAGGGCCAGTAAGGGTTCGGAGCGGTCCAGGGCGACGGTCCATCGGCGCCGGACGGGTGTGCCTGCGGTGTCACGTTCTGCGACGGTGATCTCGCCGGGCCCGAGCTCGGGTGCCAGATCGTCACCGATACGGAAGGGCAATGTCGATCGGGTGATGACCCAGCGGCCGTCCTCGACGGCGCCGAGCGAGATGTCCAGGTCCATCAGGGCGCGCGCCGACTCCAGATCGCCGTGGGCCACGGCGTCCCGCAGCGTCACACCGGGCGCCGGTGCGAGTCCGGCGGCCCGCCCCCGGACATAGCCGAAGTGCTCACCCACCCGCAGCAGCATCCCCGGTCGGCCGGTGTCATCGTGCAGCACCAATTCCAGAGCACTGGCCTGCGGTGGCCCTGACGTCCAGTCCTCGAAATAGTCGCGGCCGATTCCGGTTTCGACGAGGATCCCGTCGGTCAGGTGCAGCCGGCCGCGGTCGGGCAGCGGATCGGCCGGGTGCAGATCCACCTCCCGCCACCACGTCCACGCGGCGCCGTCGTCCTCCAGGCGCCCGGCGAAGGCCTGCTGTTCGCACAGCGCGAGCAGGTCCTCGCGGGTCAGTTCGTCCAGCGCGCGGCCGGTGATGGCAGGCATGCGGGCCGGGGTCCGTAGGTCGATGTAGAGCTCGCCGGCCTGCAACCACTGCACCTCGGTGGTGGTGTCGACGACGGTGCCGGGCACCGCCATGGCCAGGCGGCGCCAGACCCGGTGACCGAGATCGCCGCGGGTGACGTCGGCACCGCGGCCGACGCGGCGCAGATACCCGGGCCAGTCACCGTGATGGGTGATGTCCTGCCCGGCATCCCACGCCTCGGCGGTGCACCCGAACCCGACGACCTCGGTGCCGTCGGCGAGCGTCGCCCGACCCAGCGACATCGGTGCGGGTAGTGCGGCAAGGAAATCGCCGAGCATCGCGGTGCCGATGAGCCACAGCTCGCCGTGGATGGCGGCGCCGTCACCGGGGGCGACGCGCGCCAGCCCTGGCTTCGGCGGGTCGGTGTTCAGCCGGGCCAGCCGGTACTGCGGTGCCGTGCGCACCGGCCCGCACCAGCGTGCCCCGCGGTCGTCGAGCTGCCAGGCCAGCGGCTGACCGCGCAGGTGCGCACCCACCACCAGCAAGGCGGTGGTGTCCAGCCCCGCCCGCGCCGGCCACGGTGTGGTGGGCGTGGGGGCCGACGCAGCGCCGGGCAGTGCGACGTCGTCGGTGCTCGATGCGACCCGCCGCGCCAGGTCCAGTGCCAGGGCATCGGCACCGGCGCGGGCGAGGACGCTGACCCCGAATTGGGTGCCCTGCGTGTCGGTTCCGGACGGCACGGCAACCGCGCACAGGTCCATCAGATTGCAGAAGTTGGTGTAGGTGCCCATCCGGGAGTTGGCCCCGATGGGGTCGGCGTTCACCTCGGCGATGGTGGGATGCCCGGTGGTGGTGGGGATGAGCAGGGCATGGCAGTCGCCGAGCTCGGCCATCGCGGCCGCGGTGAGCTCGGCCAGGCGCACCCGGTCGGCCAGCAGGCGGGTGGCCGGTACCGCACCGGCCGCGCCGATGATGCCCGCCACGGTCGGATCCAGATCCTCGGCGCCTCGGTGGGCGTCCACGAACGCGCCGACCGCCTCGTGCCGTTCGGCGACCAGGCCCCCGTCATACAGCAGCCGGGCCGCCTCCAGGAACGGGTCCAGGTCGATCTCGACGATCTCGATATCGTTGGCGGACAGGCGATCTGCGGCGGAACGGAACCTCTGCGCCCACTCCGGGGTGAGTCCGGGGAGCGCGCGGGGCACCGCGACCCGGGTCGCGGGCGGTGCGGCCAGCGGGGCGTCGTGCGGGAAGGGCCGGGCGCCGCCGGCGATCACGCCCACGGCGGTGTCGGCGGTGTCGATATCGCGGGCGAACACCGTGACGCAGTCATACGAGCGGCAGGCGGGCACCACCCCGTCGGTGGGGACCACGCCGAGGGTGGGTTTGATCCCGACAATGCCCTGCAGGGCGGCCGGGACCCGCCCGGATCCGGCGGTGTCGGTGCCCAGCGCGATGTCCACCAGGCCCAGGGCGACGGCCACCGCGGAGCCGGAACTGGATCCACCCGAGATGTATTCGGGGCGGCGGGCATCCCGCACCGCGCCGTGCGGGCTGCGGGTGCCGACCAGGCCGGTGGCGAACTGGTCCAGGTTGGTCGCACCGATGATGACCGCTCCGGCCGCACGCAGCCGGGCGACCACCGTGGCGTCGGTGGCGGCGGGACCCTCGGCATAGCCGGGGCACGCGGCGGTGGTCGCGATACCGGCGATGTCGATGTTGTTCTTCACCGCGGCGACCAGACCTGCCAGCGGCGACGGCTGATCCCGGGCGTCGACCTGTTCGGCATCGGCCAGCGCATCGGCCAACGGCCGCAAGGTGATCCAGATCTCCGGGCGGGCGGCGGCCTCGATGGCGGCGTAGGCGGCGCGGACCCGCGCCACGGCGCTCATGCTCGACCGCCGGTGCCGACGACGACCAGCGGTGTGCCGGGATCGACCAGGTGCCCCGCCGAGACCAGGATCTGGGTGACCACACCGTCGGACGGTGCGCGCAGGACGGTCTCCATCTTCATCGCCTCCAGTGCCAGCAGCGGTTGACCGGTGACGACCTGTTCACCGATGGCCACATCGACCTTCCACACGCTCGACGAGAACGGTGCGTCGACGCGTTGGTCCCCGTCACCGAGCACCAGGTCCTTCTGCGGCACAATGGCATTGGTGGCGGCGCGCTCGGCCCGGTCGAATTCGCCGGCCCGCTCCCAGGCGGCCCGTTCGGCGCCGAAGGCGGTGGCCTGCTGGACGCGGAACGCGGCGATATCGTCGGCGTTGTCGGCCAGGAACCGGTCGTGCTCGGCCAACGAGAAGGTTCCGTCGGTGATGTCGACGGAACCCCGGCCCGCGGCCATGTCGGCGCGCAGCTCCAGCAGTTCCTCGGCCGACACCGGGTACCAGGAGATCCGGTCGAAGAATCGCAGCAGCCAGGGGCTGCCGGGCTCGAACGGTGCGGTGTGCCGGTACCGGCTCCACACCTGGGTGGTGCGGCCGACGAACTGATAGCCGCCCGGACCCTCCATACCGTAGATGCACAGGTAGGCGCCGCCGATGCCGACCGAGTTCTCGGCGGTCCAGGTGCGGGCCGGGTTGTACTTGGTGGTGACCAGCCGGTGCCGGGGATCCAGCGGAGTGGCCACCGGCGCACCCAGGTAGACGTCGCCGAGACCCAGGGTCAGGTACTCCGCGGCGAACACCGTGTCGTAGACATCGGCCTGACCGGCCAAACCGTTGATGCGCCGGATGAATTCGATGTTGGACGGACACCACGGCGCGTCATCGCGGACCCCGGAGGTGTACCGGGCGATCGCCTCGCGGGTGGCCGGGTCATCCCAGCTCAGCGGAAGCCGGACCTGACGGCTGGGGACCACCAGCTCCGAGGAGGCCGGCAGGTCGTCCTCGATCTCGGACAACAGGCCGAGCAGCCGGGGGATAGGCAGCACGTCCGGGTCGACGTGCACCTGCAGCGAACGGATGCCCGGGGTCAGGTCGAGAATCCCGGTGGCGCTGCCCACCAGCCGCGTGTGCAGGGCATGCACCCGGGCCCGCAATGCGAGATCCAGGACGATGTCGCCGTATTCGATGAGCACGTTGTCATCGCCGCTGCGCCGGTAGGTGACCGCCGGAGCGCCGTCGACACCGGCCCGGCGGGCCAGCACCCCGTCATCGCCGTCTCCGCCACGGGGTAGCCCGGCCACCCGGTGGACTCCGAGTGCGGCCCGTGACGGTGCCTGGGCCGCGCGCACCGGCACGAATCGCACCGTGTCACCGGGGCGTAGCTGCCCCAGTTTCCAGCGCTGCGCCGACACCACGGTGACCGGGCAGACGAATCCGCCGAGGCTGGGACCGTCGGGGCCGAGCAGGATCGGGGTGTCGCCGGTGAAATCCAGGGCGCCGACGGAGTAGGCGTTGTCGTGGATGTTGGACGGGTGCAGGCCGGCCTCGCCGCCGTCGGGGCGGGCCCACTGCGGTTTGGGTCCTTCCAGCCGGACACCGGTGCGTGCGGAGTTGAAGTGCACGCGGTAGGCGGCCTCGAACAGGGTGTCGATATCGCCGCGGGTGAAGAACTCCGGTGCGCCGTGCGGGCCTTCGGTGACGGCCAGTTCCCATTCGGTGCTGAAGGCGGGGCGCTCGTCATGCGGTACGGGACCATCGGACTCGACCGTTGCCGGGTGGGTGCGCAACACATCTCCGGCATGCAGCTCGCGACCGCCGTGCCCGCCGAACCGGCCCAGGGTGAAGGTGGAGGCGCTGCCCAGGTAGGCCGGCACGTCGAGACCTCCGGCCAGCAGCACATAGGTGCGCAGGCCCATCGTCTCGGCCGCGCCCACATCGAGCACACCGTCCGCGGGGATCTGCACGGGTTCCCACATCGGGACCGGCACACCGTCGACGGTCACCAGGCATTCGGCGCCCGTGACGCAGACCGTGGTCGGGTGGGTGAACCGCAGCGCAGGACCTGACGCGGTGCACTCCAGTCCGGCGGCGTTCTCCGGGTTGCCCAGGGCGCGGTTGCCGAGCCGGAACGACAGGTCGTCCATCGGGCCGCTGGGGGGCACGCCGACCTGCCACAGCCCGATCCGTCCGGGCACATCCTGCACGGTGGTCAGCAGGCCGGGCCGGTCGACGGTGATGCGGGGCCGCGGGTCGGTGACCCCGGCGAGGGTGGCGGTGCTGTGCCGGGCCGCGCGCACATCGTCGTGATCGATGGCCGCGCAGAGCATTCCGATGTTGACCTCGATGCCGTGCAGCTCGGTGCCGGCCAGCGCCTGGCCCAGCCGGGTCAGTGCGGTGTCGCGGTCCTCGGCCCGGGTGATGACCTTGGCCAGCAGCGGATCGTAGGACGCGGTGATCTCGGTACCGTCCTGCACCCAGCCGTCCACCCGGACATCGGGAAAGGCTTCGGGGTCGGGAAAGCGGACCGCGGTGATGGTGCCGACGCTGGGTCGGTAGTCGCGGGTCGGGTCCTCGGCGTAGATACGCGCCTCCACCGAATGGCCGGTCACCGGCACTGTGCCGGAGGGGTATTCGTCGAGCATGCGCGCGTCGCCGACCGCCAGCCGCATCATCCAGGCGGCCAGGTCCACTCCGGTGACGGCCTCGGTGACGGGATGTTCGACCTGCAGGCGGGCGTTGACCTCGAGGAACGAGGCCTCTTGGCGTGCCGCGTCGTAGACGAATTCGACGGTGCCCGCCGACCGGTAGCTCACCGACGCGGCCAGCGCGCGCGAGGTGGCGTGCAGTTGCTCACGGATCGCATCGGGAAGCGCCGGCGCGGGTGCCTCCTCGATCACCTTCTGGTGCCGGCGCTGCAGCGAGCAGTCCCGATCGCCCAGGGACAGCACCCGTCCGGCGCCGTCGCCGAAGATCTGCACCTCGACATGGCGGGCGTTCTCCACGTACCGCTCGACGAACACACCGGCCGAGCCGAAGCTGCGCTCGGCCTGGGACACCACCCGCTGATACGCCGAGCGCAGATCGTCGGCGGTGCGGCACACCTGCATGCCGATACCGCCGCCACCGCCGGTGGCCTTGAGCATCACCGGATAGCCGATCACCTCGGCGGCGGCCACCGCGGCGTCCGGATCGTCGAGCAGATCGGAACCCGCGAAGATCGGCACACCGGCAGCCCGGGCTGCGGCCCGCGCGGTGTGTTTGGTCCCGAACTCACGCAGCTGATGCGGGGTGGGCCCGGCGAACGCGATGCCGGCGGCCTCCACGGCGGCGGCGAAATCGGCGTCCTCGGAAAGAAATCCGTATCCGGGATGCAGGATGGTGGCACCGGAGGATGCCGCCGCGGCGAGGATGGCCTCGGTACACAGGTAGCTGTCCCGGGGCGCGGCGGGTCCGACCCGTACCGCGTCATCGGCCAGCGCGACATGCGGGGCGCCGCGGTCGGCGTCGGAGAACACCGCGACGGTGCGCATGCCGAGGCCCTGGGCGGCGCGGATGAGCCGCACCGCGATCTCGCCGCGGTTGGCGATCAGAACGTTGTGCGTGCTCACACTGCCTCCCCATGTCCGGTTGCTGCGCCCGCCCCGGCAGGTCGGGTGACGATCATCCGGACCGGTGTCGGGTCGAATGCATTGCAGGGGTTGTTGATCTGCGGGCAGTTCGACACCAGGACCAGGGTGTCGATATCGGCGCGCAGGGCAACCCGCTTACCAGGTCCGGACAACCCGTCGACGATGCCGAGCGCACCGTCGGGGTCCACCGGCACGTTCATGAACCAGTTGATGTTGCTGGCGAGATCCCGTGCGCCCAGCCCGTGCCGGGACCCCTCCAGCAGGAAGTTCTCCAGGCAGCCGTGCTGGGCGCGGGTGTGCTGGCCGTACCGCAACGTGTTGGATTCCTTGGAGCAGGCGCCGCCCAGGGTGTCGTGCACGCCCACTTCGTCGGCGACGACGGTCATCAACGCGTCTCCGGTGTCCGCGCGCAGCACCGATCCGGTGGTCAGCGTGATCCGGCCCTGGCGACGGATCGTCTCCTGTGCCGAATACCGCACGCCGGTGTCCGCGGCGGCGTAGAGCAGGCAGTCGACGGCCTGATTGCCGGCGAGGTCGACGATGGTGAGGACGTCGCCGGCGGCCACGACCGCCGACCAGGCGGCGCGCGCCGCGACGTACTCGTCGAGCACGACCGTTCCTTCGATCAGGGCGGGCACGATGGCAGTGGTGGTCACAGCTGTCCCCTTGCGGTGAGGTCGGCATCGGTGTTGGCGATGGCTTGGCGGTGTTCGGGTCCCAGCGGCCCCACCAGGTCGCCGTCGGTGAGCCGGCCCAGGTCGGCGGGTGCGGGCCAGGCGTGGATCAGCAGCGGCGAGCAGGTGAACTCTGCCCGGGGATCCAACGGATGAGCCGTATTGGCCACCAGCACAATGGCATCGACATGCAGCAACAGCTCCACCGAGGTGTTGGCACCCGCTGAACCGAGCCAGTCGAAGGTGCCGTCGGCCTGCACGCGGACCCCCTGGAAAAAGGACACCGAGGGTGGCAGATCGCGGCGGTCCAGGCCGTGTTTCAGCGCGGCGAGGGTGAACAGTTCGCGGCCGGCGGGGGAGGGGGACTCCGGTGCGGCCGCACCGTAACGCTCCAGATTGCCTGCACGCGTGGAGGTTCCGGTCAGTGCGTCGTGGGATCCGGAGGTGTCGGAGATGATGGTGGCCAACGCCCGGCCGAATCCGCTGAGCAGCGGATGGCCGTTGCCGAGGTAGGCCTGCCACGGCACCTTCACGGTGTCGGCGACATTGAGGCGCTCATGGGGTGCGTCGGCGCGGTGCAGCAGCAGGTGTGCGCAGGCGTCACCGACGGTGTCGGTGAGCCGGATCCTGGTGCCGCGGGCCAGTGTGGCGCTCGAATAGCCGCCCGGTGCCACGGTTTCGGACCACACCAGGGATTCGGCGGGCACCGCCGCAGGTGCCGTCGGGGACGACGACGCCGGAATGTGGCGCATGAACTCTGCGGTGCGTCCGTGCTGGGCGCGGGCATGCGCGCGGGCCCCTGCCGTGGTGGCGGTTTCGGACGCCGTGTCGGTGCTGCTCACTGACCACCCTCGAGAAGTCGGGAGCCCGCCGGGAAGGCGGGCTTTCTGTCAGATGACAGTTTTCGCGCCGGGCGGGCGGTGGTGGTTGCCGTGATGTAACCGATGATTCGGATGCTGTTAACAGCGTGCTGCGAATGTTTCTGTCAAGTGACAGGTATCGGCGGTTCCGGTGCTGCCTAAGCTCGACATCGCAGGGAGCCGGTGGAAGGAGAAGTGGTGTTCGAGCGCGCCAAGTTCATGGTCAGGTTCGCCGGCGCCTACCGACGCTCCCGCGGTAACGGCGGCGAGCACGAGGCGGCGCTGCAGGCCGCCACCGACGCCATGTTCAGGACGAACCGCGTCAACGTGCCGGACTCGGTGTACGAGATGTGGAGTGACCCGGGCGACGAACTCGGATTGGACGGCGGGGACTGGTTCGGCGACGGATCCCTGGAGATCACCGCCGACCACCTCCGGCTGCTGCGCACGGCGCGGCTCGGCTGGGACGGTGCCGAACGCGGGGCGCCGATGTTGGATCCGGACCGGCCGTACGGCCGCGCCGACCTGCTCGCCCAACTGGCCGAGGTCTTCGGGACCGAGGACGCCGACGAACTCGGCCGCCGCCACGTCGAGATGTACTTCCTGCTGGCCCGCGCACTGCGGCACGGCACCCTGGCGCCCGGCCGCTACGCGCTGACGAACCTGCAACCCGCGGAGGTGCGTAGCGCCTTGCGCGGCTACGGCGAACTGTCCGATGACGACGCGGGCCTCGATGATGACGGGCAGGTGATCGTCACCGAGGATCACCTACAGCTGTTGCGCGCCATCGAGATCCGCTGGCCCTCGGAATATGAATGCGGAGACCGGCTCGACGCCGGCCGCTACCCGGCGGCCGCGGCCGATCCGAAACGGCCCTACGGTGACTACACCTTCATCGAGGTGGACATGGCGCGGATCCTCGGCGAGCTGCCACCGCCCTCTGGTTCGGCAGTCTTCGAGCCCGGCCCCGAACTCGCACAACGGCTTCAACGCCTGCACTGGCAGATGCTGGGCACCATGCAGGTGTTCCTGGAACGGATGGAACTGGCGCCCGGCACGTACGGCCTGTACCCCGACCACCGGTGACGCCGGCCGCCCTCGACCTGTCGGGCGACGACCTGCGGGTCGTCGCCCGGTATGTGGCGACGGCAGCCGAAGCGCTGCTTCCGTTCTATACCGACATCCATCCCGATGATCCCCGGCCACGCGACGCCGTCGCGGCGGCGTGGCTCTTCGCCGGCGGTGCGCCACGCACCGCACTGCAGCGCACCACCTCGATGGACGCGCACCGTGCAGCGGCGTCCGCCGCCGGTGAGGTCGCGCGGCTGGCCGCCCAGGCCGCCGGGGACGCGGCGTCCGCCGCCTACCTGCATCCGATCGCCAAAGCACATCAGGTGGGCCACATCCTGCGCGCCGATGCCAACGCCGCACGAATCGCCGAGATCACCGCCGGCTCCGACCCGGCCGCCGCGCAGGGCGCGATAGCGCGGGCCGCCGCCCGCGCCACACCCGAGCTGCGCGAGATTCTGCGGCGCTATCCGCCCGCCCCGGCCGGCCGCACCCGCACCGCTCAGCTGATGGAAATCCTGGACGGCGCGCTGCGGACAACCCCGTAGAACTGGGCAAACACCCGATGCGGGCGACCTGCCCGCCGGCACCGCGTTGCTACGATTGCCGGCGTGCCTGACGAAACCACGCCCGAGGACGACGCCGTCCGCGAGGACACCGCTTCGGAAGACGAAGCCAACGAGGTGAACGGCAGCAAGCAGGCCGCACCCGCAGACACGACCAGCGACGACGCGGAGCAGCCGGCCGGACGCAGCCCGGTGGTCATCGCCGTCATCGCCATGCTGCTGGCCATCGCCACCCTCGGTGCGTCGGCCTACATGTGGCGCAATCCGCTGACCCCCATCGACGCGCCCACCGCACAGCCGACCGAGGCACCGGAGCCGACCTTCACCGACGCCCAGCGCGACGAGGCAAAGGCCAAGGTGTGCGACGCGTTCCTGGTGGTCAGCACCGGGGTGGCCAACAGCAGCGGCCTACAGGCCGCCGACGGTGACGCCATCGGCGCCATCGCCATCGCCACCAACGCACGGCTCGCGCTCTACGGCGGGGGTCAGTACATGCTGAACCGGGTCGACCCCGCCACCGAACCGCAACTCGCCGAGGCCGCACGGGCCTTCGGCAACGCGTTGATGGACGTCGGGGCCGCCGCGGTCGCCAACATCCCGAGCGACGACCCGGCACACCAGGAACGTGTGAAGGATGCCGACGACGAGAACGCCAAACTGCAGGGCATCTGCAACCCGCAGTAGATCAGCCGGCGGCCGGGTCCGGTGTGCGCACCCCGTACGGCGCCGCGTCGAGCAAGGTCACCGACACCTGTGCGCCGCTGGGCACCCGATAGCTGCGCTGTTCCCCGGGACGGGCACCGGAGAGCGCATCGCCCAGCGGCGACTGCGCCGAACACACCTCCAGGTCCCCGAGCTCGGCGATCGGCGTGCCCAGCAGGAAGGTCTCCGTCTCACCGGTGCCGTCGAAGCGCACGGTGAGAATCATTCCGGGTTCCGCGATTCCGTCATCGGCCGGCATCTCGTCGATGGCGGCGTTCATCAGCAGATCCTGGATCTGCCAGATCCGTGCCTTGCGGGCCTGGTGCACATCCCAATCGGTGGTGTCGTCATCGGCGCTCACCGCCAGTAGGTCGGCGAGCTCGGCTTCCATCCGGTCGCGGGCCTGCCTGCTGATCCACACCTGGTGATTCGGGCGCATGGGTTCTCCTCATCGGCCGTCGATCGGGCCGTCCCTTCGATGGTGGCCCGGGCGCACCCCGGGGGCCTTGCCCGGACGGGACAACCGGACCCGTGGTGTTTGTCGGTTCCCGACATGCCTCAGTGCGCTGCGAGCTCGATCGTCATCGCCAGCCGTTTGTGCGGGTCGTCGAGGTCCAGCGTGGTCACCTCCGCCATCTTGCGCAGCCGGTAGCGCACGGTGTTCTCGTGGACACCGAGCGCCTCGCCGGCCTGCGCGAGGTCGCCCTGCGCGGTCAACCAGGCCCGCAACGTCGCCACGTACTGGGTGGACTGCGCGGCGTCGTGACGCCGTAGGTCGGCCACCGGTCCGCGCGCCGGCACCCGGGTGGACCTGGCCGCGGTGCGCAGCCGCTGCAGCAGGATGTCGTGCCACGATTCGTCGTAGGCGGGTACGGCATCCGGGGTCGACGGGTCCTCGTGCAGCGCCAGGCACTCGTCGGCCTCTTGCCGGGCCGCCGCCAGTTCGGTGGCCTCGGCCGGCGCGCTGATACCGGCCCGGATCGTGGCGTGAGCCGGCAGCGCGGCGCGCATCGCGCTCACCCAGCGCCGGGCCGGATCGACATCCTCGCTCGGCAGCACGGTGTAGAGGGTGTTGCGGCCAAGGCTGCTGCGGCCCGGACGGGACCAGCCGAATCCGGAGGTGGCGTGCTCGAACGCGAGCAGTAGCGCGGCATGCGGTTCACCCGCGATGTCGGCGTGCACGGCGATCACCCGCAGCGCGGTCTGGCGCAGCCCGAGCCTGCTGGCCGCCGTGGCGGAATCGGCGGAGCCCTCCAGCAGCCGCGCCACCAGATCGGACTCGACCTGACGTTCCAGGTCGGCGCTCGCGCGGGAGCGCAGGACGTGCATGGCCACGGTGCGTGCACCGTCGGACAGTGCCCGGCGCCGGGTGTCGTCCAGCGGTTCCCGGCACGTCACCCAGACCGAACCGAGCAGTTCGCGGCCGGCCCGCACCGCCACCACCGTCCGCCCGGTCAGGCCGTGGGCGGGATCGGCCTCGACGAACATCGGTTCGTCGGAGATCGACAGGTGTGCGAAAATGCCACGGGCGCTGAGTAACTCGTGCACAGCCGGGGGTGCCTGGCGGTTCAGGATGGTGTCGGCCCGGGCCGCATCGGCGTGCGCCTGCAGCCGCGAGTACGCGAGCAGCCCCGAATGGGCGTCCTCGATGGTGACCGCGCAGCCGATCGAGTCGGCCACGCTGTCGGCCAGCGCGAACAGGTCGGTGGGGCCGCGGCCGGCGGCGGTCTCGCGGCCCTCCAGTACCAGCCCGTAGACGATGGCGGCCAGCTCGCTCCACGGCACCGCCGGGTCCACCACCAGCACCGCGATCCCGGATTCCTCGCCGACGCCGGTGTCGTCACCGCGGCTGAGGACGGCCACCGACTGGCTGGAACGCGCCCACTGCAGCGCCTCGGGCACCGATTGCGCGCCGACGGCCAGTAGTACATCGCCGATGACCGGGCCGCTCCCGGCGGTCGCCTCGTGCAGCACCACACTGCGCAGCACCGCCGAGCGCGGTATCGCCGAGTTGCACAAGCGCACGCCGTAACTGCCCAGGACGTTCACCAGGCGGTCCAGGGTGACCATGAGCCGCTCCTCTATCGTGCCGGATATCCAGCCTAGTCAGCGCCGACTAGCCGGATCCGCAGCAGGTCGGGGGCGATATCGCGGCCGGCGTCGAGATCACCGGCCAGTGCGTCGGCGCGGCCGATCAACCCGGCGACGTCGATGCCGTACCGGGCGGGCAGGTCGATCAGGCGCAGCCGCCCCGATGCCCGGCGCAGCAATGAGGCCGCACCCGAGCGGTTACCGCGTTGCACGTGGGTGATGCCTACCGCCAGCTGCGCCAGGCCCTGCCACAGCGCGCGTTCCTCATCGGGGCCGTCCTTCCACGCAGACTCCAGCACCTCGTGCGCGCCGAATGCCTGCCCGCGGTCGAGCAGATCCTGGGCGTAGCGCAAGGTCTGCGCCGGGGACAGCCGGAGGTCGTCGGGGATGCGTGGCACGCCGGTGCTGCCATAGGGCAGTGGCCGACCCAGCGCATCGCGGGGCCGGGTGTTGCGCGGCCGTCCGGTGTCGTCGCGGTCGCGCTCGGCATCGGAACCCACCGCTACAGCTTGGCAGTAGCCGCTGGCGCCGGGCGGTCCGCATCGACGATCGGGCCTCGCACCGGTAGCTGAGGAACTCCTCAGCGACCGGCGAATAATCCAGCCCGATGCGCGGCAGGTCATGGATTTGCGCACAACCACCGAACCGTTGTCAAATTGTCGCCGTCGTCAGTGGACGAAACCATAACGAGCAAACGTCATATAGTTTCCAGTCATGGTGAACCCTCTGGCGTCCGCGCTGGCCGAGTCGTTGACCGCCGGCGTCGGCGATCTGGTGCTGCTCGCCGACGGCCAGTGGATCCGCCACCCGTGGCCGGAGATCTACGCGCGTGCGGAGAACGTCGCCGAATATCTGCTCACCGAGGACATTCGCCGTCTGGGTCTGGTCGGCGAACCGACCGCCGAACTGATCTCCTCGGTCATCGGTGCCTTCCTGGCAGGCTCGGCGGTGTCCATCCTGCCGGGACCGATCCGCGGTGCCGACACCACGCAGTGGGCGCAGGCCACCCAGGCCCGGTTCCGGGGCATCTCGGCCGGGCGCGTCGGCAGCCAGGGTGTCTATCTCGAAAAGCTCTCCAGCGCTGGCGAATCACCGGACATCTTCGATCTCGCGACGGTGGCGCATCCACGGCGGTCCACAAGCTTGCGGCTGCCGTGCCTGGACGCTCCGGTCGCGATCATGCAGGGCACCGCGGGGTCCACCGGCACGCCCAAGACCGTGCAACTGCCGCCCGCCGCGGTGCTGGCCAATATCGGCGGCCTCAACGACCGGATCGGGGTCCGTCCCGGCGATGTCGGATGCTCCTGGCTACCGCTCTATCACGATATGGGCCTGAGCTTCCTGCTCTCCGGGGCGCTGGCCGGCACCGACGTCTGGCAGGCGCCCACCTCGGCGTTCCAGGCGTCACCGTTCCGCTGGCTGAATTGGCTGTCCGAGAGCGGAGCGTCGGTCACCGCGGCGCCCAACATGGCCTACGGGATGATCGGCAAGTACTCGCGGCGGGTCACCGATGTCGATCTGTCTGCCCTGCGCTTCGCGCTCAACGGCGGCGAACCTGTCGACTGCGAACTGACCGAGCGCTTCGCCACCGAGATGGCACGCTTCGGCTTCTCCGCGGGCGCGCTGTCACCGTCCTATGGTCTGGCCGAATCCACCTGTGCGGTAACGGTTCCGGTGCCGGGCGTCGGTATGCTCATCGATGAGACGGTGTTCACGACCGAGGGCGGCGCCGCGCCGCGCCGGCATGCCATCCTGGGTGCGGCCATCCCCGGGATGGAAGTCCGCATCGAACCCTACGAGAACGCCGCCACCGAGGTCGCCGACCGTGAGCTCGGCGAGATCGCCATCCGCGGCACCTCCATGTTCTCCGGCTACCTCGGCGAGGCGTCCCGTACCACCGAAGAATGGTTCCGCACAGGCGATCTGGGCTACTTCGTCGACGGCGGTCTGGTGGTGTGCGGACGCGCCAAGGAGATCATCACCGTCGCCGGCCGCAACATCTTCCCGGCCGAGGTCGAACGGATCGCCGCACTGGTGCCCGGGGTGCGCGAGGGTGCGGTGGTGGCCGTCGGCGTCGGTGAGGGTTCCATCCGCCCCGGCCTCGTCGTCACCGCGGAGTTCCGCGGCCCCGACGAGCCGGGTGCCCGTGCCGCGCTCATGCAACAGGTCGCCTCGGGCTGCGGTGTGGTTCCCGCCGACGTGGTGTTCGTCAAACCGGGCACGCTGCCCAGGACGTCGTCGGGCAAGCTGCGCAGGCTGGAAGTGAAACGGGGCCTCGAGGTCGCGGCCGGCGGTTAGTTGTTCATCGAGTGCCAGGGGCAGAACGCCACCGTCGCGGTGCCCACCACGAAGGACGCGACATCCTCGGGCACTGCGTCGGATGCCATCACAGTGTCGACCACCGAGAGCTGGCTGACGCCGGTGTCCATGGTGCGGCACAGGTTCTGCGCGCTCGTCAGCGCCGCGGGTGCGGTGTAGAACTCGGGGATGATGCCGGCATTGGTCAACGCGTTGAGATAGGCACGTTCGGTCTTCGGGTCGGCTCCGGCGGGCGCCGCAACAAGTAGCGCAGCCGACGCCACGGTAAGGACGGCCAGGCCGCCGAACAGACTTCTGTGCATGACACGAAGGTAGGTCATCGGCAGCCTCATCAGCGCCCATTCCGGCTTTCGTGGCCCATCCGCAACAATGGAGCGCGATGGCGACCACTGTTGAGACCCGGCCCGGCCCGATCGTCCGGCTGGTCACCCGCGTGACCCGCCGCCGGCTGGGCCTGCCCGGGCCGGCCACCGACTACCGGGTGACCCATGATCTGGCGGCACCGATGCGCGACGGTGTGCGGCTACTGGCCGACCTGTACACCCCGGTGGCCGAACCGCGCGGCACGGTGCTGATCCGCACCCCGTACGGGCGCACCAACCTTCCGGCGACGGTGACCGCCGGGATCTACGCCGAGCGCGGCTACCGCGTCGTGATGCAAAGTGTGCGGGGAACTTTCGGCTCGGAAGGTCACTTCGAGCCCGGCGTCGCCGAGGCCGAGGACGCCGCCGACACGGTGACCTGGATGCGCCGACAGCCCTGGTTCGACGGCGAGTTCGCCACCGTCGGATCGTCCTATCTGGGCTTCACCCAGTGGGCGCTGCTGGCCGATCCGCCTGCGGAGCTCAGCACCTCGGTGATCGGTATGGCCCCGCACGACTTCGCCGAATCCGGTTGGAGCACCGGCGCATTCGCTCTCGCAGATTTCCTGACCTGGAGTTTCCAGGTGGCCCGGCAGGAGGACGGCGGCACGGCTCGGACCGTGCTGCGGATGGTGACGGTGCCGCGGCGGCTGAAAGGTCCGTTGAGCACGGTGCCGCTGAGCGACGCCGGCGCGAAGATGCTGAAGGGCCGCGCCCCGTGGCACGAGTCCTGGCTGCGCACTCCGGACCTGTCCGACCCGTATTGGCGGCCGAGCCGGCTCGGGCATGCGTTGCAGCGGGTCAGCACCCCGGTGCTGCTGGTGACCGGTTGGCAGGACGTCTTCCTGACCCAGACCCTCGATCAGTACCGGCAACTGGCCGACCGCGGCGTGCAGCCCGCACTGGTGATCGGGCCGTGGAGCCACGGCGACGGAGGCGGCGACGTGCTGCGCGATTCATTGCGCTGGCTGGACGGCGAACGCCCCGTTGGGGTGCGGGTGCACGTCACCGGCGGCGGGGGATGGCGGCAGCTGCCGGCCTGGCCACCGCCGACTGCGCAGCGGGTGCTGCACCTGCGGCCACGGGCCAGACTCGGCGCCGAACCCGCACCGGCCGGTGACCCCGTGGCCCGGTTCGTGTTCGATCCCGCGGAGCCGACGCCGACCATCGGCGGACGATTGTTGTTCGCCCCGCGCGGCTACCGTGACGACACCGCGCTGGCCGCCCGCGGCGACGTCGTCACCTTCACCGGCCCGGTGCTCGACGAAGCGCTGGAGGTGATCGGCGTCCCGCGAATCGAGTTGGCGCACAACACCGATACCGGCTGGGCCGATGTGTGGGTGCGGATCAGCGAGGTCGACGCCGACGGCCACTCTCGCAATGTCAGCGACGGCTACGTCACCCGGACGCCGGGGGACCAGGACACGCTGCGGCTGGACCTCGACCCGATCGCGCACCGCTTCGCCGCCGGTGCGCGCATCCGGGTGTCGATCGCGGGCGGGTCGCATCCGCGGTTCGCCCGCAACCCCGGCACCGGTGAGCCGGTGTGGTCGGCGTCGCGGCTGCTGCGCGCCAGCCACGAGATCGGCCCGGGCTCGCGGCTCATCCTCCCCGTCCCCGAGTGACTTGCGCACACTCAGTAACGCTCACCGTTACCAATGGTGCGGAAATCGCGGGGTGTCAGCGGACTTTGAGGACGACCTTGCCCTTGGCGCTGCGGTTCTCCAGCGACGCGATGGCCTCGCCGGCACGCTCCAGCGGGTACACGATGGGCTCGGGCGCGCTGACCGCACCGGAGGCCAGCAGCGGCGCCAGTTCGGCCCACTGCTGCGCCAGATAACCCGGGTGCGTTCCGGTCCAGGCGCCCCACCCGACACCGATGGCGTCGACATTGTTGAGCAGCAACCGGTTCACCTTGACCGTCGGGATCTCGCCGCCGGTGAAACCGACCACCAGCAGCCGTCCGCCCGGAGCCAGTGAGCGCAGCGAATCGGTGAAGCGGTCGCCACCGACCGGGTCCAGCACGATGTCCACGCCCCGGCCGCCGGTGAGCTCCTTGACCGCGTCCTTGAAACCGTCGGCCAGCACCACATCGGATGCCCCTGCCGCCCGGGCGATCTCGCCCTTCTCCTCGGTGCTCACCACCGCGATGGTGCGCGCCGCGCCGAACGCCGGGGCCAGCCGCAGCGTCGAGGTGCCGATACCGCCTGCCGCGCCGTGCACCAGCACCGTCTCGCCCTCGGCGATCCGGCCGCGGGTGCGCAGCGCGAAGTGCACCGTCAGATCGTTGAACAACACCCCGGCGCCGGCCTCGAAGGACACGTTGTCGGGCAGAGCGAAGACCCGGTCCTCGGGCAGCGTCACCACCTCGGCCATCCCGCCGGTCAGCATGGTCAGCCCGGCGACCCGGTCACCGGCGGCCACCGCGGCGCCGGCCGGGGCGCTGCGCACCACACCGGCGATCTCGGCGCCCGGCACATAGGGCAGCGGCGCCTTGTACTGGTAGAGGCCGCGGGTCTGCAGCGCATCCGGGAACGCCACCCCGGCCGCGTGCACGTCGATCACCACCCCGTCGGCGGTGGGTTCGTCGATGTCCACCAGCTCTGCAGCGTCGGGACCGTCCAACCGGGGTATCTGTATGGCACGCATGACTCACCATTTAACATGCGTCAAGTGATCAAGGCACGTGCCGCGGTGCTCCTCGAACCCGGACAGGACCCGCAGCTCAGTGATGTCGAATTGCGCGACCCGGTGGGTGACGAGGTGCTGGTGCGCATCGATGCCGTCGGGATCTGCCACACCGACATCACCATGGCGTCGATCTTCGGCAAGACGCCCATGGTGTTCGGCCACGAGGGCGCGGGCACCGTCGTCGCCGTCGGCCCGCAGGCCGCCCGCCGGGTCGGCGAGCAGGTCGTGCTGACCTTCGCCAGCTGCGGTACCTGCGGCAACTGCGCGCAGGACCGGCCCGCCTACTGCGACCAGTCGACCAACCTCAATATGCGCGGCAGCCGCCGCGACGAGACCAGCGCCCTGCGCCTGGGCGGGGCGCCCATCACCGGAGGCTTCTTCGGGCAGTCCAGCTTCGCCACCCACGCCATCGCCGGCAGCCGCAACGCGGTACCGCTGCCCGACGGTTTCGATCCGGCACTGGCCGCGCCGCTGGGCTGCAGCGTGCAGACCGGCGTCGGCGCGGTCCTCAACGTGATCGGGGCCGCCCCGAGCTTCGCGGTCTTCGGCGCCGGCGCCGTCGGGCTGTCCGCGGTCATGGGCGCGCGGATCGGCGGGGCTGCCACCATCATCGCGGTCGACCCGATCGCCGAGCGGCGCGCGCTGGCCACCGAGCTGGGCGCCACCCACACCATCGACCCGACCGCGGGTGACGCCGCGGCCGAGATCCTGAGCGTGACCGGGGGAGTCGCCGGCGCGGTGGACACCACCGCACGCCCCGATGTCATCGGCTCTGCGGTGGGCGTGCTGGCCTCGCGCGGCACGCTGGCCCTGGTCGGTCTCGGTGCGCCGACCGCCGAGCTACCGGTGACGCTGATCATGGCAAAGGGCCTGACGGTGCGCGGCGTGGTGGAGGGCGACAGCGACCCGCAGGTGTTCATCCCGCAACTGGCCGAGTACCACCGCCGCGGTCAACTGCCGCTCGACAAGCTGGTCAGCAGCTACCCGTTCGACGACTTCGACCAGGCGTGGGCCGCCGCGAAAGCCGGCCGGGCAATCAAGCCGGTGCTGGTCACCGGGCGTTAAGATCCATCCCCAGGCAATGGGGCCGACGATTGGAGCAACCACGATGACGCTGCCCGCGCTCCCGCCGGCCAACACCGTGCACGTGCGTTCCTTCGACGGAACCCGGCTGCATGCCCGGGTGTTCGGTCCCGACGACGGCTATCCGATCGTGCTGGCGCACGGCATCACCTGCGCCATCGAGGTCTGGGCCCACCAGATCGCCGACCTGGCCCGCGACTACAAGGTGATCGCCTACGACCACCGCGGGCACGGCCTCAGCGAGGCACCGCGCGGCCGCAAGGCCTACAGCCTCAACCATCTGGCCGCCGATCTCGATGCGGTGCTCGACGCGACGCTCGCGCCGGGACAACGCGCGGTGATCGCCGGGCACTCGATGGGCGGTATCGCGATCAGCGCGTGGTCACAGCGCTACCCGCACCGCGTCGCGCAGTGCGCCGACGCCGTCGCGCTCATCAACACCACCACCGGTGACCTACTGCGCGATGTGCAGCTGGCTCAGGTGCCCACGGCGCTGGCGGCCACCCGCATCCGCGGCGCGGGAACCCTGCTCAAGACGTTCGGTGCCACCCCGGTACCCAAGCTCGCCGACCGGGCCAACAAGCGGTTCGTGGCCTATCTCGCGGTGGGCCGCGATGCCGATCCGTCGATCGCCGAACTGGTGTATCAGCTGTTCGCCTCCACCCCGCCCGCGGGCCGCGGCGGCTGGGCCCGGGTGCTGGTCGACGGTCTTGGCGAGCAGCATATTTCACTGCGGAACCTGACCGTGCCCACGCTGGTCATCGGCAGCACAAAGGACCGGTTGTTGCCGATCAACGCGTCGCGGCACATCGCCGAGCACGCCCCGAACCTCGCCGAGTTCGTGGAGCTGCCCGGCGGGCACTGCGCCATTCTGGAATGCCCCGATGAGGTCAACCGCACGTTGCGCTCGCTCGCCGAATCGGTTGCACAGCAGCGGCTCAGCTCCTGAGGTAGGCCCCCACCTCGGCCGCCGCGCGGTGCCCGGAGCGCACCGCGCCGTCCAGGAACCCGGTCCACTGATCGGCGGTTTCGGTTCCGGCCCAGAAGATTCCGTCCACCGGTGTGCGCAGGTGCCTGCCGTGCTCGACCCACGCGCCGGGCGGTACCGCCGCGGTCGGCCCGCCGGGGGCGAACGGCTCGGCGCTCCAGCAGTGATCCAGGTAGTCGATGGGGGTGGCGGCGGCATCACCGAACAGCGTCGTGAAACACGCGAGTGCGCGTTCGCGGCGCACCTCGGGTGCCAGGTCGTCGAAGTTGCGGGCGTCGGCGAACCCCAGCAGGACCCCGGGGCCGTCATCGCCGGGGCTGACATCGAAGGTGATGAAGATCGGGCCCTCGTCGGACAGCGCCTCGCCGGAGCACCCGCCGGTCCGCCAGAACGGTTTGTCGTAGGCGGCGTAGACCTTGCTGAGATTGCCCTGCGGCCAGTGCGTCGCGAGTTGCGTGTAGCCCACGGGCAATGGCGGATCGAAGGTGATCGCCGCCCGGTGCGCGGGCGCGATCGCCAGCACGACGGCGGCCGCCGAATGCTCACCGCGCGCGGACTGCACGGTGAAACCCGAACCGGTGCGGGTGATGCGCTGCACCGGGGCGCCGGTGAGCACCCGGTCACCGAGTTCGGCGGTGATGCGCTGGGCGATCTGCTGGGTGCCCGCGGGGAAGCGGTCCTGCTGGGCACCGCCCTTGACGTCGAGCATCCGTCCCAGCCCACCGGCGGTCTTGACGTAACGCACCGCGTGCAGCATTGACACGTCGGCGGGTTCGCACCCCCACGTCACCCGCGCCATGATGGCCATCAGGTTGCGGGTGGAGGCGCTCGCATGCACCGCGCGCAGCCAGCCCTCCAGGCTCTTCTGGTCCAGCCGGTGCGCGGCCGGCGCCGCCCAGGTGTCGCTCACCGGGATGAGTCGGCTCAGCCGGTCGAAACGCCACTGGATGCGGGACACGTCGAGCAGTTCGATCAGCGACAGTTTCGGGATGGTGCTGCGGTAGGAGCGCACCTTGCCGTGCCAGCGGATGAGGTTCTTGCCGCGGCTGTAGGTCGGCACGGTGTCACAACCCAGTTCGGCGGCCAGCGCAATCACGGCGTCCTGGGTGGGACCGACGAACGTCGCGCCCAGATCGACCGGGACCCCGGCCAGCGTCGCGGTGTAGGAACGACCCCCGACCCGGTCGCGGCCTTCGAGCACCACCACCGCGTGCCCGCGCTTGGTCAACTCCCGTGCCGCCGACAGTCCTGCGAATCCGGCCCCCACCACGATCACATCGGTCACAGCACCAGTGTGGCCATTGCCCGGGCGATTGCGTGCGTTTTCGCACCGGTGTCGCATTAGGGTGAGGCGCTGTGAAGGTGATGACTGCGCTGTTCGGTCCTGTGGGAGCCATCGAACGCACCGAGGCGTTGCGTGATGCCGGTGCCAGCGGGGTGTTCACCTTCGAAGGCCCGCACGACGTGTTCACGCCGTTGACGCTGGCCTCCACCGTCGGCGGACTGGACCTGATGACCAATGTGGCGATCGCGTTCCCGCGCAATCCGATCCATCTGGCGCACCAGGCCATCGATCTACAGATCCTGACGAAGGGCCGGTTCACCCTCGGGCTGGGCACCCAGATCCGCACCCAGATCGAGAAGCGGTTCGGCGCGGACTTCGACCGCCCGGTGGTGCGGATGACCGAACTCGTCGCGGCGCTGCGCGCCATCTTCGACACCTGGTCCACCGGCCAACGTCTGGACTTCCGCGGTGAGTACTACCGGCACACCCTGATGACGCCGACGTTCACCCCGCGCGACAACCCGTACGGCCCACCGCCCATCTACGTCGGCGCGCTGGGCCCACGACTGACCAAGGCCACCGCACAGCACGCCGACGGTCTGCTGGTGATGCCGTTCGGGAACAAGAAGTTCCTGCACGAGGTCACCATGACCGCCGTCGACGAGGGCCTCGCCGCGGGCGGACGCACCCGCGCCGACCTGGCGATCGTCCCCGAGATCATCGTGTCGGTGGGCGAGGACCACACGGCCACCCGGCAGCTGCTGGCGTTCTACGGGTCCACCCCGGCGTACCGGCCGGTGCTAGACATCCACGGCTGGGGCGACCTGCAGCCCGAGCTGAACGCGTTGTCCAAGCAGGGCCGCTGGTCGGAGATGGGCGCGCTGATCGACGACGATGTGCTGCACACCATCGCCGCGTGCGGCACCCCGGCGCAGGTGGCGGCCCATATCCGGAACCGCGTCGACGGCATCTCGGACCGGATCTGCATCTACCAGCCCGGGCCGATCGAAACGGAATTGCTGGCCCAGATCGTTGACGAGCTGCGCACCTGAGGTCCTAAGGTGGGGTGGTACGGGGCAGGACCACAAGGAGGTTGTCCGGTGTCCAACGCAGCTGAGACCGAACCCGAGTTCTCCGATGTGCTCATCATCGGGGCCGGCATCTCGGGCATCAACGCCGCCTACCGCATCCAGGAGCGCAATCCAGGATCGAGCTACACCATCCTGGAGCGGCGCGCGCGCATCGGTGGCACCTGGGATCTGTTCCGCTACCCGGGGATTCGTTCCGACAGCGATATCTTCACCCTGAGCTACCCCTATGAGCCGTGGACCCGTCGCGAGCACGTCGCCGACGGCGCCGATATCCGCGAGTACCTGACCACGACGGCCCGCAAGCACGGCATCGACCGGCACATCAGGTTCGACACCCGGGTGTCCTCGGTGGACTGGGATTCGGCGACCGACACCTGGACGGTGCACGCCGAGCAGGACGGGGTGGCCATCACCCACCGCGCCCGGTTCGTGTTCTTCGGCACCGGCTACTACAACTACGACCAGGCGCACACCCCGGAATTCCCCGGCATCGAGTCCTTCGCCGGGACCGTCGTGCATCCGCAGTTCTGGCCCGAGGACCTCGATTACGCCGGTAAGCGGATCGTGGTCATCGGCAGTGGCGCCACCGCGATCAGCCTGGTCCCCGAGTTGGCCGAGACGGCCGCCCACGTGACCATGCTGCAACGCTCACCGACCTACATGATGTCGATGCCTGCGGTGCCCAAGCCGATGCAGGCGGTGCGGAAAGTGCTGCCGCGCAAGATCGCCCATCAGGTCGTCCGGTTCCGCAACGCCTGGTACCACTTCCTGCTGTACATGTTCTTCCGCAAGGCGCCGGGCATCGGCCGCAAGGTGATCCGCCGGGCCACCATCGCCGAACTGCCCGAGGGCTACCCGGTCGACGTCCACTTCAAGCCGCGTTACAACCCGTGGGACCAGCGGATGTGCCTGGTGCTCGACGGCGATCTGTTCGAGGACATCAGCGCCGGGCGTGCCGAGGTGGTGACCGATCACATCGAGCGCGTCGACGCCGAGGGCATCGTGCTCACATCGGGGAACCGGATCGACGCCGACATCATCGTCACCGCGACCGGCCTGCAACTGCAGTCACTCGGCGGCATCGAGATCACCATGGACGGCAAGCGGGTCGATCCGACCGAGCGGTTCGTCTACAAGGAGCACCTGCTCGAGGACGTCCCCAACATGGCCTGGTGTATCGGCTACACCAACGCATCGTGGACGCTGCGCGCCGACATGACCGCGCGGGCGGTGGCCAAACTGTTGGCCTACATGGATTCCCACGGCTACACCAGCGCCTACCCGCACCTCGGCTCGACCGTCATGCCGGAGAAACCGGCCTTCGATCTCGATGCCGGCTACGTCAAACGGTCCCCGCACGCACTGCCCAAGTCGGGGACGAAGCGACCGTGGAACGTGCGGCACAACTATGCGCTGGACACCTTCGAGCACCGCTTCGACCGGATCGAGGAGTCGATGGTGTTCGGCAGGGTGCAGGCCGGTTCCGCCGCTTCCCCGCGAGCGAGCGTGTCTGAGGGCGACACGCCGCCCGCCAGCCAGAGTTTGCGCACCGTCGCGGGCTAGAACTCACGGGTTCCGGATGGTCAGGCCGGTCGCCAGCAGCTGCGTCGCGGACAGACCGAACGTCGTCTTGAACCGGTCGGCCAGATGCGACGGGCTGGCGAACCCGGCCTCCACCGCCGCGGTGGTGAGATTCTGTCCGGCGGCGATCTGCGTGCCGGCGCGCATCAGCCGGCTCCACAGCCGGTAGCGGCGCAGGCTGGACCCGATCTCCTGACGGAACAGGTGTAGGAAACGGGATTCGGACAACCCGACCGACGCGGCGAGCTCGGCAGCCGATACCGCGGCCGCCGGGTCGTCGCGGATCTGCTTGGCGGCCAGTTCGATTCGTGGGTCGATCACCCGAACATCGGAGGGTGCAGCGATATCCAGCCAGTGCAGCGCCTCGACATCACCGGTGGGTGGGGTGAGCAGGTCGGCCTCGGCGGCGTGGTGGACGCCGATGCCCACGCGGAACTCATCGAACTGCGCGCGGCAGGCGGCGGATCGCTGCGAAGCCGGATCGAGGTAACAGGACACCAAGGATCCCGTGATCGTCAGATGGTGCACCAACCGCGGCGGGATCAGCGCCGTGCGGGCTTCGATGTGCTGCTCGCCGACCCGCACCGTCAGGGGACCGTCCACCCCGACGGCCAGACACCACACCGCACCGGAGTGCGGCTCCAGGCCCAGGCCGGGGCCGGAGTAGAGGGCCTGGCCCGGCCACAACCACACCGCCGGATAGCAGGTTTGCGGAAGCGGAGCGGGTGTTCGGGGCGACATGCTGGACTCCTCGTCAACTGATCCGGAGGTTACCGTGGTCCCAGCAGTGATCGTCATCGTCGGGGTGTTCTTTCTCGGCATGGGCCTGTACGCGCTGGCCGCGCCCGGGGCGATGCTGCGCCCGTTCGGGTTCGCGCTGGGCTCCGATGTGCAGCGCGCGGAAGTGCGTGCGGTGTATGGCGGTTTCGGGTTGGCCATCGCCGCGGTGCTCGGGTATGCGGCGGCCACGCCGGGGGAGCTGCGCACCGGAGTACTGATCACCGTCGGTACGGCACTGGCCGGGATGGCGTTCGGCCGCGTCGCGTCCGCGGTGCTGGGTGACCGGACGGCGTTCTACCCCAACTGGTTCTACTTCCTGGTGGAAGCGGTGGCTGCCGGCGCGCTGTTCTGGGCGGCCTAGACGTCAGGGGGCGACGGTGAGCCAGTCGGCGAACCCGGACGGGTCGTGCCGGCCCAGCGCGCCGTGCTCGAACAAACCCCAGCCCTCGACCGGGGCCTTGTCGCCTTCGGTGCAGACCGCCCGGCCCACATGGTCGATGACCCCGAAACCTGACCGGCCGACGATTGCCGGGTCGGTCATGTCGTAGGTGAGCCGCTCGGTGAACTTCTCGCCCTTCCACACGCCGTGGATCCAGTCCGAGTCGCCGCCGTAACCGCCGCCGACGTGAATCGGTACCGGCAGTTTGGATTCCACGTCGAAGCGCAGCGCGGTGCCGTCCGGCGCGGTGGCGTCGATGGTGGCGCCGGTGGGGATGCGGGTTCCCGAGCGGTAGTGGATCTTCACCCGCGGCCAGCCGAGCTGTTCGACGCGACCGTCCTTGAAGATCCGGGTGCAGTCGTTGAGCGAGCGGAACCCGTCCGGGGCCTCCTGGATGATGATGACGATCGAGTAGTCGTCGAAGGCGACCGGCACGTAGAGCCACCACATGCCCTCGAACGGCGGATCGGCGGGACGTCCGGCCGGCTCGGCCTCGCCGATCGGGCGGATCCCCCAGGACCGGTCGCGGGAGCCGATCCAGGTCGCCGGGTCCACCGCGATGCGTTCCCCGTCGATCTCCAGATGCCCGCTCCACGAACCCAACTGGGCGAAACGCTGAGCGTCCAAGGTGACCCGGGTGCCCTGGCGCATCAGGTGTCGCTGCTCCTGCACCACGTCGAACAGGCCGTTCCAGGTGAGGTCGGCGGCGATACCGTCGGTCTCCTCCAGGGTGATCCGCAGACTGTGCAGTGGATCGGTGACGTCGATCCGGTAGCCGTTGACGTGCTGGTTCAGCCGGTCCTGATCGAGCGCATCGGACAGGTGCACCGCGGTCTGGACGTCTCCGCGGCGTACCAGCAGGAAGGCGTCCTTCACCCCGAGGTTGGGGTAGTAGCCCAGCCCGGTGATGACGAAGATGTCGCCGGTGCGGTCGTGGGCATTGAAGTAGGAACGGTCATAGAAGTTCCGGTCCGAGGACCCCGGCCACGCAATGGGCTGCGGAACCTGGTGTACCGGAAACTCATCCATCGGTCCGAGCACTTATGACTCCTCATCTTGCAGCAACCGCCGTAACAGGGATGCGTGGTAGAAGGTGGTCTCGACATCTTCGGGCTGTTCCATTTCCCCGAAGTGCACGCGGCGGGCGGTGGTGCGCATGAACACGCAGCACCAGATCACCGCTGAGTAGATGTAGAACCAGTGCAGATCGCCCAGGGTGGCACCGGTCAGTCGTTCATAGGTGGCGCGCACATCCTCTTCGCGCAACACGTCCGGCAGGCCGGGCAGCCCGGCCAGACCGGCGAGCTCCTGGAACACCATGTGGGCGAAGATGATCCACGAGACGTCCAGCTCGCGCGGGCCGACCGTCGCCATCTCCCAGTCGAGCACCGCGACCGGCCGGAAGTCCCGGTACAGCACGTTGCCGACGCGGGAGTCGCCCCAGGTCAGTACCGGGGTGGACGCCGCGACATCGGTGGGGAAGTGCTCTTCGAGCCACTGCAGCGCCTGCTCGACCAGCGGTGAGCGGCCGATATCGGGCACCGCGAACTCGTACCATTCCTTGAGCCAGCCGAAATGTCGGCGCAGCGGGGTGTCGCCGGGCGGGTCGACCTCGGCCAGAAAGGAAAACTGTTGTGCTGCATCGGGAATGGCGTGCAGCTTGGCCAGCACCTCGACCGTGGTGTCCTGCAGGTCGCGCTGGCGCTCGGGTGTGGCGTCGGCGAACCAGTTCCCGCCGAAGGTGTAGGGCATCACATCCGGCGGCACCTCGCCGTCGACGCGGTCCATCAGGAAGAACGGTGTGCCCAGCACGTCGCCGGTGGTGTCTATCCAGCGGACCCGCGGCACCGGCACCTCGGTGAGCTCGTCGACCAGGCGCATCAGCTCGAACTGGTGGTCCAGCCGGTAGGAGGAGAACACCGGCACATCGGTGGCGGTGGGCGCCACCCGGGCGACCAGGCGCTGCTCGTCGTCGCCCCATCGCGCGGTGAGCAGGATGGTCTCCGAGGACATGCCGTTGGCATCGACACCGTTCTCGATGGTGACCTCGGGCGCCTGCCGTTCGGGCAGCACCGAGGCCAGCCACCGCGACAGCTGCTCGGGTAGAGCGAGGGTGTCGCGGCTGGAATGCTGGAGGCGGCTGACGTCCTCGACAGCCGGTTCGTTGGCCACGGTTGTTCCTTCCGGCCCGAATTACGATACGGTGGGTAGCGTTATGAAAGCAGAGATACCACCGGTTGACAAGGGCGCCGGACGTCCCCGGGACCCTCGCATCGATGCTGCCATCCTCGCGGCGACATCGGATCTTCTTGTGCAGATCGGATATTCGAATCTGACCATGGCCGCGGTGGCCGAGCGGGCCGGCACCACGAAGACCGCGCTGTACCGCCGCTGGTCCAGCAAAGCGGAGCTGGTGCACGAGGCGGCGTTTCCCACCGCCCCCACCGCGCTGGGCCTGCCCGAGGGCGATATCGCCACCGATGTGCGGGAGATGATCGCGGCCGCCGGTGCGGTGTTCACCAGCCCGGTGGTGCGGGCGGCGCTGCCCGGGGTGATCGCCGACATGGCCGCCGACCCCGACCTCAACGACCGGGTGATGGGCCGGTTCACCGGGTTGTTCGAGGTGGTGCGGCTACGGCTGGAGCGCGCCGTGGAGCGCGGCGAGGTGAAGCCGGAGGTCGACCCGGATCGGCTCATCGAACTGGTCGGTGGCGCCACCCTGCTGCGGATGCTGCTGACCCCCGGACAGGACCTGCACGAGCAGTGGGTCGACCAGACCACCGCGATCCTGGTGCACGGCGTGGTGCGCTGAGTCGCTTTCCGCCGAAGCTGCGTTCCAGAAGGGAACGTGCGAGTGGAGGCCTGCCGGAATACAGTTTCGGCGACTAGGTGATCTGGCTCTTGTTGCGCTCGGACACCGCGCGGAACCGGTCACCGAGGTCCCCGAACTCGCGGTGCTGGGCGAAGGCGATACGCGCCTCGGCCGCCAGCGCCGGGTCGATGACCGCCGCCGCGCCCTCGGTGTAGATCTCCTTGAGCCCCAACATCGTCGGGCCCGGCACCTCGGCAATGGCCGCGGCCAGTTCCAGGGCGCGCTCCAGTAACCGATCGTGCGCGACGACCTCGGTGACCAGGCCGATCCGTTCGGCGCGGGCCGCGTCGATGACCTCACCGGTCATCGACATCCGGCGGGCCATCGCCAGGCCGACCACCTGAGGCAGGCGCGCGGTCATCCCGCCGCCGGGCAGGATGTTCACCCGGGCGTGGGTGTCGGCGAACACCGCGCGTTCGGAGGCGACCAGGAAGTCGCAGCCCAGCGCGATCTCCAGCCCGCCGGTGAAGGTGGCGCCGTTGATGGCGCCGATGATCGGGGTGCGCATCTCCCGGACCGCGGTGATGCAGCTTTGGGAGCGGAACTCCTCGAAGTACTTCAGCCCGTCGCGGGCCGCTTCCTTGAGGTCGACGCCGGCGCAGAACGCCGGATCGGTGCCGGTGAGCACGACCGCGAGCACCGCCTCGTCGGCGTCGGCCGCCTTCAACGCCGCGTACAGCGCCCGGATCAGATCGTGGCTCAGCGCGTTGCGGGCTTGCGGACGGTTCAGGGTCAGTACCCGCACGGCACCATGGTCGGCGGTAAGAACATCGCTCATCGTCCGAACCTAACCCACGAACTTTTGCGCCTGGTTCACCAGATCCAGCAGCGGTTGTGGCAGCGCGCCGAGCGCGAACGTGACGGCGGCGGTGACGGTGACCGCACCCGTGGTGAGCAGGCTGGGCACCACGACAACGGGGGCATCCTCGGGCGGGTCGGTGAAGAACATCAGCACGATCACCCGCACATAGAAATACGCGGCCACCGCGCTGGCGATGACGCCGATGACCACCAGCGGTCCCGCTCCGCCCTCGGCGGCCGCCTTGAACACCGCGAACTTGCTGACGAAGCCACTGGTCAGCGGGATACCGGCGAAGGCCAGCAGGTACAGCGAAAACACCACGCCCACCACCGGATAGCGCCGGCCCAGGCCGGCCCACCGGGTCAGCGTGGTTTCCTCCTCGCCGTCGGCGCTGCGCACCAGACCGGCCAGCGCGAAGGCACCCAGGGTGCTGAAGCCGTAGGCGAACAGGTAGAACAGCGTCGCCGCGACCCCGGCGCCGTTCAGCGCGATGACGCCGGTGAGGATGAACCCGGTGTGTGCCACCGCCGAATAGGCCAGCATCCGTTTGACATCGCTCTGGGACACCGCGGTGATGGTGCCGACCACCATGGTGACGATCGCGATCACCCACAGCATCGGCTGCCAGTCATCGGCGAGTCCGGGCAGCGCGACATAGAAGATGCGCAGCATGGCGCCGAACGCGGCGATCTTGGTGGCGGCCGCCATGAACGCGGTGACCGGGGTGGGGGCGCCCTGATAGACGTCGGGGATCCAGGAATGGAACGGCACCGCACCGACTTTGAACAGGATGCCGACGGCGACGAGCCCCACCCCGACCAGCGCCAGGGTGGTGTTGTCCCGGTCGGCCTGCACGGCGGTGGCGATGTCATCGAGACCGAAGCCGCCGGAATACCCGTACAGCATCGCTATTCCGTACAGGAAGAACGCCGAGGAGAACGCACCGAGCAGGAAGTACTTGAGTGCGGCTTCCTGCGACACCAGCCGGCGCCGTCGGGCCAGACCGCACATCAGGTACAGCGGCAGCGAGAGCACCTCCAGGGCGACGAACATGGTCAGCAGATCGTCGGCGGCCGGGAACAGCATCATGCCGCCGAGAGCGAACATCGTCAGCGGGAAGATTTCGGTCTGCGCGACAACGGCTTTGACGGCCACCTTCTCGGCCAGACTGCCCGGCACCGCGGCGGCCTGCGGGGTGAACGCGTCCAGCCCGGCCTCACCGCCGGCGCCGATCCGCCGCTCGGCGATCAGCAACACACCGAGGAGCCCGATCAGCAGCAGCAGCCCCTGCAGGAACAAGGCGGGCCGGTCGACGACGAGGGAGCCCACCGCCGCGGTATTGCCTGGCGAGTCGCCGAGTTCGGTGTGCACCCAGACGACGGCGCCCAGCGCGGCCAGCTGACCGCCCAGGGCCAGTGCCAGTTGGGTGGCGTAGCGGGCGCGGCGCGGCAGGAACGCCTCCACGAGCACGCCGAGGACGGCGACGCCCAGCACGATGAGAAACGGTGAGAGCTGGCCGTATTCGATGGACGGTGCCTCGATGGTCATTTCGCCGGTCCTTCCGCCGTGGCGGGTACCGGGTCCTGGACGTCGATGGTGGTCAGCGTGTGCGTGACGGCCGGATTGATGACATCGAGCGCCGGTTTGGGATACACCCCGAGCACCAGCAGCAGGGCGATCAGCGGGGCCACCACGATCAGTTCCCGCGGTATCAGGTCCCGGACCGATTCGTTGCCGGCGGTGACCGGTCCGGTCATCATCCGCTGATAGGCCCACAGGATGTAGATCGCCGACAGCACGAGTGCGCTGGCCGCGACCACCGCGAGCACCGGGAACCGGGTGAACGTACCGATCAGGACCAGGAATTCGCTGATGAACGGCGCCAGCCCGGGCAGCGACAGGGTGGCCAGGCCGGCGACCAGGAAGGTGCCCGCCAGCACCGGGGCGACCCGCTGCACGCCGCCGAAGTCGGCGATGAGCCGGGTACCTCTGCGCGACACCAGGAATCCGGCGATCAGGAACAGCGCGGCGGTGGAGATGCCGTGGTTCACCATGTACAGCGTCGAGCCGGCCTGGCCCTGGCTGGTCATCGCGAAGATGCCCAGGATGATGAAACCGAAATGCGATATCGAGGTGTAGGCGATCAGCCGCATCACATCGGTCTGGCCGATCGCGACGACCGCGCCGTAGACGATCCCGATGACGGCCAGCGTGATGATCAGCGGCTGGAAGTATTTCGCGGCGTCGGGAAACAGTTGCAGGCAGTAGCGCAGCATCCCGAAGGTGCCGACCTTGTCGACGACGGCCATCATCAACACCGCGGTCGCCGGGGTGGATTCGACCGCGGCATCGGGCAGCCAGCGGTGGAACGGCCACAGCGGCGCCTTCACCGCGAACGCGAACATGAAACCGAGGAACAGCGCGTTCAGCAGCGCCGGGTCGATGTTCAGTTCGCCGTTGGCGACGGCCGCGGCGATGGCCCGGAAGTCGAAGGTGCCCGAATCGAAGGCGTCGCTGCTCGCGGTCACCACGTAGAGGCCGATGACGGCGGCCAGCATGATGAGCCCGCCGAACAGGTTGTACAGCAGGAACTTCACCGCCGCCTTGGACCGTCCGGCGCCACCGAACCCGCCGATGAGGAAGTACATCGGGATGAGCATCGCCTCGAAGAACACGTAGAACAGCAGCACGTCGAGCGCCATCAGTGAGATCAGCACCATGGCCTCGACGGCCAGCGTCAGCGCCAGGTAGCTCTGTGTGGACCGGTTGCCGAAGCTGCTGTCACCGAACCGGTTTCCCGTCGCTGCGCTCGCCTCGGCGTCGTTCCAGCCGGCCACGATCAGCAGCGGCACCAGCACCGCCGTCAGCACCACCAACGCCAGCGCGATTCCGTCCAGGCCCAGGATGTAACCGGTGCCGAAGGTCGGGATCCACGGATAGTCCTCGACGAACTGGAACTGCGCCCCGGCCGGATCGAACTGGACGGCCAGCACGGCGGCCAGCACGAGAACCAGCAGCGAGACCCCCAGCGCCGCATATTTGGCGAGAGCTTTGGACGGCAGCAGGATCACCGCCACGGCACCGACCATCGGCACCACCCACAGCGCGGTCAGCACGCCGATCCCGTTCACCAGACCCTCACCACCAGAATCGCGCCGATGACCAGGACGGTGCCGGCCAGCATGGACAACGCATAGGACCGGGCGAACCCGTTCTGCCACTGCCGCATCCGCTGCGAGGCACCCGCCACACCGGAGGCCAGTCCCCGCGTCACGCCCTCGACCGCGTCATCGTCGAGTTCGACCAACCCCGCGGTGAACTGCGCGCCGGGACGCATCAACACCCGTTCGTTGAAGGCGTCGCCGTAGAGGTCGCGGCGGGCGGCCGAGGTTAGCGCGGACCCGGCCGGCGCGATCTCGGGGACGGGCCGGGTGGCGTACATGCGGTAGGCGACGCCGATGCCGATCGCGACCACCGACAGGGTGATGGTGGTCATCACCCAGACCGGGACGACGTGGTGGGCCTCGTGGGCGCCGACCACCGGTTCCAGCCAGTGCGCCAGCGTGCCACCGACGGCCAGCAGCGCGCCGGCCCCGACAGATCCGACGGCCAGCACCACCATCGGGGCGGTCATGACCGCGGGGGATTCGTGTGGGTGCGTGTTCGGTTTCCAACGGCGCTCACCAAAGAACGTCAAGAGCATCACCCGCGTCATGTAGAACGCGGTGATCCCCGCACCGAGCAGGGTCGCACCGCCCAACAGCAGACCCTTGACTCCGCCTGCGGCGAAGGCGGTTTCGATGATCGCGTCCTTGGAGAAGAAGCCGGAGAACGGCGGCACCCCGATGATCGCGAGATAGCCGAGGCCGAAGGTCACGAAGGTGATCGGCATGACCGACCGCAGCCCGCCGTAGCGGCGCATGTCGGTTTCGTCGTTCATCCCGTGCATCACCGAGCCGGCGCCCAGGAACAGCCCGGCCTTGAAGAAGCCGTGGGTGAGCAGGTGCATGATCGCGATGGCGTACCCGGCGGGTCCCAGCCCGGCGGCGAGCACCATGTAGCCGATCTGGCTCATCGTCGACGCGGCGAGGGCCTTCTTGATGTCGTCCTTGGCGCAGCCGATGACCGCACCGAACAGCAGGGTGACGGCGCCGACGACGGCGACTGCGGTCTGCGCTTCGGGCGCCAGGTTGAACAGCGGCCCGGACCGCACGATGAGGTACACGCCGGCGGTGACCATGGTGGCCGCGTGGATCAGCGCGGAGACCGGCGTCGGGCCCTCCATGGCGTCGCCCAGCCAGGACTGCAGCGGCACCTGCGCGGACTTACCGCATGCGGCCAGTAGCAACAGCAACCCGATGGCGTTCAGTGTCCCGCCGGACAGCTCCGGGGCGGCCGCGAATACGCCGGTATACGAGACGGTTCCGGTGGCGGCGAACATCACCATCAGGGCGACCGCCAACCCGATATCGCCGACCCGGTTGACCACGAACGCCTTCTTGGCCGCGGTGGCCGCGCTCGGTTTGTGCGACCAGAACCCGATGAGCAGATAGGACGCCAGGCCGACGCCCTCCCAGCCCATGTACAGGCCCAGGTAATTGTCGGCCAGCACGAGCAGCAGCATGGCCGCCAGGAACAGGTTCAGGTAGGCGAAGAATCGTCGGCGCTCGGCGTCGTGGGCCATGTAGCCGATCGAGTACAGGTGGATCAGCGATCCGACGCCGGTGATCAGCAGCACGAAGCAGATGGACAGCTGGTCGACCTGTAACCCGAAGTCGACCCGCAACTCACCGGCAGGCACCCAGGAGAACAGCGTCTGGTGCAGCGTCCGGTCCTCGGCGGGGCGGCCCAGCAGCTGGGTGAACAGCACCACCGCGACCACGAAGGACGCTGCGGCGGCGGCCAGCCCGAGCAGGTGCCCCCACGCATCGGTGGCCCGGCCGCCGAGCAGTAGCAGCGCCGCCCCGGCCAGTGGCAGGGCGATCAGTAACCAACTGAGGTTGCCCACTAATGCCTCAGCAGACTGGCGCCGTCCACCGACGCCGACCGGCGCGCCCGGAAGATCGCCATGATGATGGCCAGCCCGACCACCACCTCACAGGCGGCCACCACCATGGTGAAGAAGGCGACCACCTGGCCGTCGAGGTGACCGTGCATGCGGGAGAACGTCACGAACGCCAGGTTCGCGGCGTTGAGCATCAGCTCGACGCACATGAACATGATGATGGCGTTGCGGCGCAGCAGCACTCCGGCCGCCCCGATGGTGAACAGCAGGGCCGACAGGAACAGGTAGTTCGCCGGGTTCATTCGTCATCCTCGGTTCTCACGCGGCCGCGGGGCACCAGCACCGAGCTGACCGAGGTGCGTGCGCCGGTCCCGTCGGGCAGCCGTGCAGGCACGTCGACCGCGTTGTGCCGGGCGTACACACCGGGATTGGGCATCGGGGTCGGATGCCCGCCGGGGGCGAAACGTTCGGCGGCCATCTCGCGCTGGGTCTTGCGGCGGTCGAAGCGCTCCCGGTGGGCCAGCACCATCGCGCCCAGCGTCGCGGTGATCAGCAGCGCGCTGGTCAACTCGAACGCCCACACGTAACGGGTGAAGATCAGCACCGCCAGGCCCTCGACGTTGCCGCCTCCGTTGGCCTGGTCGAGGCCGGCGAATCCGGTGACCGAGGCATTGCCGATCGCGCCGATCAGCAGAACCCCGAACCCGACACCCACCACGATCGCCGAGATCCGTTGACCGCGGATCGTTTCCACCAGTGACTCCGAGGAGTCGACGCCGATGAGCATCAGCACGAACAGGAACAGCATCATCACCGCACCGGTGTAGACGACGACCTGCACCACACCCAGGAACACCGCGTCCTGGGCGATGTAGAGCACCGCCAGGTTGATCATCGTGATGGCCAGGAAGATCGCCGAGTAGACCGCCTTGGTCGCCGTGACCACGCCGAGGGCGCTGCCCACGATCACCGCGCCCAGGATCCAGAACAGCAGCGCCTCGGTGGTCGAGGTGCGGGTCAGTACCTCGCCGTCGATCGCGGCCGCCAGCACGTCCAGGGTCATCAGGCCGTCTCCGGCTGCTGGATCAGTCCGATGGCGTTGATGTTGCCGCGGTAGTAGTCCTCATCGGTGCTGCCCGGCGCCATCGCGTGCGGGGGCGGGGTCATGTCGGCGGCCAGTGGGGCGAGCAACTTGTCCTTGCCGTAGATGAGGTCCGCCCGGTTGTCATCGGCCATCTCGTAGTCGTTGGTCATGGTGAGCGCCCGGGTCGGGCAGGCCTCGATGCACAGCCCGCAGCCGATGCAGCGCAGATAGTTGATCTGGTACACCTGCCCGTAGCGCTCGCCCGGTGAGAACCGTTGCTGCTCGGTGTTGTCCGCACCTTCGACGAAGATGGCGTCCGCGGGGCAGGCCCAGGCGCACAGCTCGCAGCCGATGCACTTCTCCAGCCCGTCGGCATACCGGTTGAGCTGATGTCTGCCGTGGTAGCGCGCCGCGACGGGGCCGGGCTCCTCGGGGTACTGCTCGGTGATCGGCTTCTTGAACATTGCCTTGAACGTGACGCCGAACCCCGCCAGCGCATCACCGGTTTTGGACATCTTGATGCTCCTTCGGTTCCTCGCGCAGCGGACGCGGAATATTCGGTATCGGCGGGATCGGGTAGACGCTGACCGCGCCCGGATCCGTGGGCAGGCTGAAGGTCGGGATGGCGTTGCGTCGCAACGAACGGCGGATCATCAGGATCAGCACCACCGCGACCACGGCGCCGAGACTGATCACCATGGCCACCCAGATCGGCGAGCCCTGCCCGCGCAGCGTCCGGGTGATGGCGACGACGACGATCCAGCCGAGCGACACCGGGATGAGCAGCTTCCAGCCCAGCGCCATGAACTGGTCGTAGCGCAGCCGGGGCAGGGTGGCGCGCAGCCACATGAACAGGAAGAGGAAGGCCCACACCTTCCCGACGAACCACAGCAGCGGCCACCATCCCGAGTTGGCGCCGTCGATCATGTTGAACGGGAACGGGGCCTGCCAGCCGCCGAGGAACATCGTGGTGGCCAGGGCCGACACCGTCGTCATGTTGACGTACTCGGCGAGCATGAACATCGCGAACTTCAGCGAGGAGTATTCGGTGTGGAATCCGCCGACGAGTTCGCCCTCGGCCTCCGGCAGGTCGAACGGTGCCCGGTTGGTTTCGCCGACCATGGAGGTCACGTACACCAGGAACGAGGGCAGCAGCAGGAACACGAACCAGGTGCTGTGCTGGGCGGCGACGATGCCGGAGGTGGACATGGTGCCGGCGTAGAGGAACACGGCGACGAAGGACAGCGCCATCGCGATCTCGTAGGAGACCACCTGGGCGCTGGAGCGCAGACCGCCCAGCAGTGGGTAGGTCGATCCGGATGCCCACCCCGCCAACACGATTCCGTACACCCCGACCGAGGTGACCGCCAGCACGTAGAGCACGGCGACCGGCAGGTCGGTGAGTTGCAGTGCGGTGGTGTGGCCGAAGACCGACACCAGCCCGCCCATCGGGATGACGGCGAACGCCATGATCGCCGGGATGACGGCGATCACCGGCGCCATCAGATAGATCGGTTTGTCGACACCGGTCGGGATGAGGCCCTCTTTGAGCGCGAGTTTGACGCCGTCGGCCAGGCTCTGCAACAACCCGAACGGGCCGACCCGGTTGGGGCCGAACCGCATCTGCATGCGGCCCAGGATCTTTCGTTCGGCGAGGATGGCCACCAGCACGGTGAGCAGCAGGAACACGAAGATCAGCAGACACTTGACGAGCATCAGCCACCACGGGTCGTGGCCGAATGAGCTGAGATCCGGCATGTTCATGGGCGATCCCGCTTCGCTTCTCGCCTGCGTCATACCGGCTCGATCCGGACCGTGTCGCCGCTCGTTGCGCCCAGGATCCGGTACACCGACCCGGCGGAATTCAGCGGCACCCACACCACCCGGTCGGGCATCTCGGTCACCGCCACCGGCAGGCTCAGCTCACCGCGGTCGGTGCTGACGCGCACCGCAGCACCGTCGGCGCAACCGATCTCGGAGACCGTCGCCTCGGACAGCCGGACCACCGCGGGACGCGCGGTGCCGGCCAGGTGCGGTTCCCCGTCCTGCAGTCGTCCGTCGTCGAGCAGCATCCGCCAGCCGGTCAGCACGGCCTCACCGGGCCCGGCTTGCGGCGGCTCGGCCGCCGGCACGGTCGGCACGGTCGGCGCGGCGGGGCGCGGGCCCTGCCAGCTGCCGAGCCGTTCGATATCGGCGCGCACGGTGGCCGCGTCGGTCAGCCGCAGATCCACCCCGACCTCATCGGCCAGGGCGGCCAGCACCCGCATATCGGCGGTGGCGACCGGCGGCAGCGCGGCGCCGAACGGACGATGGCGGCCCTCCCAGTTCACAAAGGTGCCCGCCTTCTCGGCGACCGGCGCGACCGGGAACACCACGTCGGCGCGCTCGGTGACGGCGCTGTGCCGTAACTCCAGGCTGACGACGAACGGTGCTGCCTCCAGCGCGGCAACGGCCGCTTCGGGGTCGGGCAGATCGTCGACCTCGACGCCACCGACGAGCAGTGCCTGGATATCGCCGGCGGCGGCCGCGGCCAGGATCGCGCCGGCGTCGCGGCCGGGCCGGGCGGGCAGTTCTTCCACGTTCCAGGCGCGCGCCACCTCACCGCGGGCAGCGGCATCCTCGACGGGGCGGCCGCCGGGCAGCAGATGCGGTGCGGCACCGGCTTCCAACGCGCCGCGCTCACCGGCCCGGCGCGGTATCCAGCCCAGTCTGGCTCCCGTCGCCGCGGCCAGCCGGATCGCCGCGGAGAAGGCACCGGGGGAGCCGGCCAGGCGTTCACCGACGAGGATGAGCGCGTCGGGCGGCAGGTCGTCCTTCAGGCCGTCCAGCGCGGCGGCCTCACCGCCCGGCGCGGCCGGAATGTGCCGGCCGCCCATCTTGTCCAGCCCCCGGGTCGCGAACGGACCCACCGACAGCACCGGCAGACCGCGTTTGCGGAAGGCCTTGCGCAGCCGCAGGAAAACGATCGGTGATTCCTCTTCGGGTTCGAAACCGGCCAGCAGCACGGCGGGCGCGGACTCGATGTCGGCGTAGCTGACCGAGTGCGGCAATCCGGCGACGGCGTGTGCCAGGAACTGGGCCTCCTCCGCCGAATGGGCCCTGCTGCGGAAGTCGATGTCGTTGGTGTGCAGCATGATCCGCGCGAACTTGGCGTAACCGTAGGCGTCCTCCATGGTGGCGCGGCCGCCGACCAGGACACCGGCCCGTCCGGCCGCGGCGGTCAGGCCGCGTACCGCGATCGCCACCGCCTCCGACCAGGACGCCGGTCGCTGGCTGCCATCGGGGTCGCGGACCAGGGGAGTCGTGATGCGGTCACCTCGGCGGCCATAGGTGAAGGCCCAGCGGCCCTTGTCGCAGTTCCATTCCTCGTTGACCTCGGGGTCGTCTCCGGCCAGTCGCCGCAACACCTTTCCGCGGCGGTGGTCGGTGCGTTGCGCGCAGCCCGACGCGCAGTGTTCGCACACACTCGGTGAGGACACCAGGTCGAAGGGCCGCGCCCGGAAGCGGTAGGCGGTCCCGGTGAGGGCACCGACCGGGCAGATCTGCACGGTGTTGCCGGAGAAGTAGGAGTCGAACGCCTCCCCGGAGGCGATGCCGACCTGTTGCAGCGCGCCACGTTCCAGCAGTTCGATGAACGGGTCGCCGGCGATCTGGTTGGAGAACCGGGTGCACCGCGCGCACAGCACGCAGCGTTCGCGGTCGAGCAGCACCTGGGCGGACAGGTTGATCGGCTTGGGGAAGGTGCGCTTGACGTCGGTGAAGCGGGAGTCGCTGCGGCCGTTGGACATCGCCTGGTTCTGCAGCGGGCATTCGCCGCCCTTGTCGCAGACCGGGCAGTCCAGGGGATGGTTGATCAACAGAAGTTCCATCACACCGTGCTGGGCCTTGTCGGCGATCTCGGAGGTCAGCTGGGTGCGCACCACCATGTCCGGGGTGACCGCGGCGGTGCACGACGCCAGCGGCTTGCGTTGCCCCTCGACCTCGACGAGGCACTGTCGGCAGGCGCCGACCGGGTCGAGCAGCGGGTGGTCGCAGAACCGGGGGATCTGGATGCCCATCAGTTCGGCCGCGCGGATCAGCAGGGTGCCTTTCGGCACGCTGACCTGGTGCCCGTCGATGGACAACTCCACCATCTCGACGGGGGTGGTCTCCTTGGCCGGATCGGCGATCGTCATGCGCGTACCCCCGTTTCTCGCGCGAGCAGTCCCCCGCAAGCGGGAGGTGCCCCCAACAAATGGCCCCGAACTAGGCCCGATTTGGTGCCTTTTGTGTCTGCTCGCCGGAACATAGTGACCCTCATGCGCCCGCTCCTTCCACGGCGAACAGCGTCGACGCGTACGGGTCGAACGGACACCCGCCACCCAGGTGGGCCAGGTATTCGTCGCGGAAGTACTTGATGGACGAGATGATCGGGCTGGCCGCCCCGTCCCCGAGCGCGCAGAACGACTTGCCGAGAATGGCATCGGAGATGTCGAGCAGCTTGTCGATGTCCTCGGGCGTGCCGGCCCCATCTTCGAGGCGCTCATAGATCTGGGCCAGCCAGTAGGTGCCCTCCCGGCACGGGGTGCATTTGCCGCAGGACTCGTGGGCGTAGAACTGCGTCCACCGCCGCACCGCGCGCACCACGCAGGTGGTCTCGTCGAAGATCTGCAGCGCCTTGGTGCCCAGCATCGACCCCACGCCGGCCACCCCCTCGTAATCCAGTGGCACATCCAGGTGTTCAGGGGTCAGCAGCGGCGTCGACGACCCACCCGGGGTCCAGAACTTCAGCTGGTGGCCGGCCCGCACACCGCCGGCGTAGTCGAGCAGTTCGCGCAGCGTGATGCCCAGCGGCGCCTCATACTGGCCGGGGCGGGTGACGTGACCCGACAGCGAGTACAGCGTGAAGCCGGGCGATTTGTCCGAGCCCATGGACTTGAACCAGTCCACACCGCGCGCGACGACAGCGGGCACGCTGGCAATGGATTCGACGTTGTTCACCACGGTGGGGCAGGCGTAGAGGCCGGCGACGGCGGGGAACGGTGGCCGCAACCGGGGCTGGCCGCGGCGGCCCTCCAGGGAGTCGAGCAGTGCGGTTTCCTCGCCGCAGATGTAGGCGCCTGCGCCGGCGTGTACGACGAGGTCGACACCGGATCCCAGATAGCCCGCATCGTAGGCTTCGGCGACCGCGGCCTGCAGGCGCCGCAGCACCGGCACCACCTCGCCGCGCACGTAGATGAACGCATACCGGGCCCGGATCGCGTAGGCCGCGATGATCGCGCCCTCGATGAGCACATGCGGTGACGCCATCATCAGCGGGATGTCCTTGCACGTACCGGGTTCCGACTCGTCGGCATTGATCACCAGGTAGTGCGGTTTGGCGCCGGCGCCCTCGGTGCCCTGCGGGATGAACGACCACTTCTGTCCGGTCGGGAAACCCGCCCCGCCCCGGCCGCGTAGTCCGGACTCCTTGACCAGGGCGATGACGTCGTCGGGCGCCATGTCGAGCGCCTTCGTCAGCGCCCGGTAACCCCCCTGGCGGCGGTAGGCGTCCAGTGTCCAGGACGACGGCTGATCCCAGTGCTTGCTCAAAACGGGTGCGAGCGTCACGGTCGGTCCCCGTTCTTCGGCGGCAGGTCGGCCGACGGCGCGGGAGCCGGTTCGTTGCGCGCCGTTTCCTCGGCGATCCGCTCGTCATCGGGACCGCTTGCCGTGGAGCCGTTTACTCCGGTCGCGGGAGCGGCCATGCCCCGCTCGTGGGCGACCGCCAGGCCCGCGAGCGTGGCATCGCCGGGTTGCGCGTCATTCGCGCCGGGTCGTTGATCGGGAAAGCCGGCGAGGATGCGGGCCGTCTGCTTGAAGGTGCACATCGGCGCGCCGCGCGTCGGCGTGACCGGTGCGCCGGACCGGAGATCATCGACGAGATCGCGCGCCGACGACGGGGTCTGGTTGTCGAAGAACTCCCAGTTGACCATCACCACCGGGGCGTAATCGCACGCGGCGTTGCATTCGATGTGTTCCAGCGTGACCGAACCGTCCGCGGTGCTCTGCCCGGCGTGGATGCCGAGGTGATCCTGCAGCACCTCCAGGATGGCGTCGCCGCCCATGACCGCGCACAACGTGTTGGTGCAGACCCCGACGAGGTAGTCACCGGTGGGGGTGCGTCGGTACATCGAGTAGAACGTGGCGACGGCGGTGACCTCGGCGGGGGTGAGGCCGAGTTGTGCAGCGCAGAAACCGATTCCGGCCGGCGTCAGGTAGCCGTCCTGGGCCTGCACCAGGTGCAGCAGCGGCAGCAGTGCCGACCGGGCGACCGGATAGCGCGCGATGATCCGGCGGGCGTCGTCGGAGAGACGTTCGGTCACCTCGTCCGAATAGCGTTGCGGCCCCGCGCTGATCGGGGGCCCGGATTCGTCCGGGCGTTGCCCCAGCTGCAGTTCGACCAGAGTCACCTGTCCACCCCTCCCATCACCGGATCGATCGATGCCACCGCGGAGATCGCGTCGGCGACCATGCCGCCCTCACACATGGCGGCCACCGCCTGCAGATTGGTGAATGACGGATCGCGATAGTGCACGCGGTACGGGCGGGTGCCGCCGTCGCTGACCATGTGCACGCCGAGTTCGCCGCGCGGTGACTCGACGGCGACGTATACCTGCCCGGCCGGCACCCGGATGCCCTCGGTGACCAGCTTGAAGTGATGGATGAGGGCCTCCATCGAGGATCCCATGATCTTCGCGATGTGCTCGGGGGAGTTGCCCAGACCGTCCGGGCCGATCTTGAGATCGGCCGGCCAGGCCAGCTTCTTGTCGGTCAGCATCACCGGACCGGGCTTCAACCGGGCGACGCACTGTTCGACGATCTTCAGCGACTCCTTCATCTCGTCGACGCGAATCAGATAGCGCCCGTAAGCATCACAGCCGTCGTCGGTGCACACCTCGAAGTCGTAGGTCTCATACCCGCAGTACGGTTGGGCGCGGCGCAGGTCGTGCGGCAGCCCCGTGGAACGCAGTACCGGTCCGGTGATGCCCAGCGCCATGCACCCGGTCAGATCCAGGTACCCGATGCCCTGGGTGCGGGCCTTCCAGATGTAGTTCTCCCGCAGCAGCTTTTCCAGGTCGCGCAGACCCTCCGGCAGCGTCTGGAGCAGTTCGCGCAACTGGGGCAGGGCCTCGTCGGGCAGATCTGCCGCCAGCCCGCCGGGCCGGATGAAGGCGTGGTTCATCCGCAGACCGGTGATGGTCTCGAACATGCTGAGGATGGCCTCGCGCTCGCGGAACCCGAAGAACATGGCCGACATTGCGCCCAGTTCCATACCGCCGGTGGCCAGTGCGACCAGGTGGCTGGAGATCCGGTTGAGCTCCATCAGCATCACCCGGATGATGCCGGCGCGTTCGGGGATGTCGTCGGTGACGCCGAGCAGCTTTTCCACGCCGAGGCAGTAGGCGGTCTCGTTGAAGAACGGGGACAGGTAGTCCATCCGGGTCACGAAGGTAACGCCCTGAGTCCAGTTGCGGTACTCGAGATTCTTCTCGATCCCGGTGTGCAGATAGCCGATTCCGCACCGGGCCTCGGTGATGGTCTCGCCTTCGATCTCCAGGATCAGCCGCAGCACGCCGTGCGTGGACGGGTGCTGCGGGCCCATGTTGACGACGATGCGTTCACCGGCGTGTTCGCGCGCGGCGGCCACCACCGCATCCCAGTCCTGACCGCCGACCATGACGACGGGTGGTTCGCTTGCGGGTGGGGTGGTGGAAGGCGTGCTACGGCCTGACATCAGTTGTATGACCTCCGCTCGTCGGGCGGCGGTATCTGCGCCCCGTGGTACTCCACGGGGATGCCGCCCAACGGGTAGTCCTTGCGTTGCGGATGCCCCACCCAGTCGTCGGGCATCTCGATGCGGGTCAGCGACGGGTGCCCGTCGAAGATGATCCCGAAGAAGTCGTAGGTCTCGCGCTCGTGCCAGTCGGTGGTCGGATACACCGGGAACAGCGACGGGATGTGCGGATCGGTATCGGGGGCGGCGACCTCCACCCGAAGCCTACGGTTGTGCGTGATCGACATGAGCGGGTACACCGCGTGCAACTCGCGGTCCTGCTCCTGCGGATAGTGCACACCCGAAACACCCAGACAGAGCTCGAATCTCAGCGCGGGATCGTCGCGCAGCGACTGGGCCACCAGCGGCAGGTGCTCACGGCGGACCTCGAGGGTGAGTTCGTCGCGGAACACCACCACACGTTCGACAGCGGCGCTGAACCGGTCGGTTCCCAGCCCGGCGATCAGCGCATCCACCACCTCGTCGAAGTAGCCGCCGTAGGGCCGCGGTGAACTGCCCGGCAGCGAGACCTCGCGGACGAGCCGGCCGTAACCCGAGGTGTCCCCGCTGCCGGTGACACCGAACATGCCGCGGCGGGTGCCGATGACTTCTCGATCCGTCATGCGATCCCCTCGCAGGCTCGGGTCTCGCATGGTGTCTGTCGATTCGCTCCGCAAGCGTCGCTCATGAACGCAACAATCCGGTCAGTTCGAGGGTGGTCGGCGACGCCAGCGCGGCCTGTTCGGCGGCGGCCACCGCCTCGGCGCGGTTGACGCCGAGCGGCATTTCGGCAATCTTGGCGTGCAGCTTGAGGATTGCGTTCAGCAGCATCTCGGGTCGCGGCGGGCAACCGGGCAGATAGATGTCCACCGGTACCACGTGGTCGACACCCTGCACCACCGCGTAGTTGTTGAACATGCCGCCCGAGGATGCGCAGACCCCCATGGCCAGTACCCATTTCGGTTCCGCCATCTGGTCATAGACCTGGCGCAGCACCGGAGCCATCTTCTGGCTGACCCGGCCGGCGACGATCATCAGGTCGGCCTGCCGCGGGGTGGCGGAGAACCGTTCCATGCCGAACCGGGAGATGTCGAAGCGCGGACCCGCCGTCGCCATCATCTCGATGGCGCAGCACGCCAGCCCGAAGGTGGCGGGCCACAGCGAGCCCTTCCGGACATAGCCCGCGACCTTCTCCACGGTGGACAGCAGAATGCCGCCGGGCAGTTGTTCCTCTAGTCCCATGACAGGCCTCCTCGGCGCCAGACGTAGGTGTAGGCCACGAAGACGGTCAGCATGAACAGCAGCATCTCGACCACCGCGAACAGGCCCAGCGAGTCGAAGGACACCGCCCACGGGTAGAGGAACACGATCTCGATATCGAAGATGATGAACAGCATTGCGGTCAGGTAGTACTTGACCGGGAAGCGCTGGCCGGTGGCGAGCTTGGCGTCCTCGGCGGGCAGCAGCGGTTCGATCCCGCATTCGTAGGCTTCGAGTTTCGCCCGGTTGTAGCGGCGCGGTCCGATGAAGGTGGCAATGCCCACCGAGCCGATCGCGAACACGGCAGCGATCGCCCCGAGCACCAGGATGGGTGTGTAGACGTTCATGCCTGTGTCAACCTTTGTGCCGCTCTCTCGTTGGACTGTCGATGTGAGCTAGAACACAGCTTAGTCGCGTTAACGGTTGAGGCGGCGCATTTTCGTTAGTATCGAGTCCAATAGCTCGGCTGCCCGCCCTCATCGGAGAGGGCGGTGAAGAACCAACGGCCGCAGGCTATTTCGTGCTGGAAATTCACACAGGGTTGCGCAGCAGATGCGCGACGGCCTCACCCAGGCGGATCGGGTCGATCGGATGTGAGACGGCTGCTTCGGCGCGCGACCAGGATGCCAGCCAGGCATCGTCGGGCCTGCCTGTGAGCACCAGGATCGGCGGGCAGACCTCGATCTCGTCCTTGAGCTGTTTGGCCAGCCCCATCCCGCCGGCCGGGGCCGCTTCGCCGTCGAGGATCAGCAGATCGAACCCGCCCGCCGCGACCTGTTCGACGACGACCGGAGCGGTCGCGACGTCCAGATAGCTCAGTTCGGGCAGATCGGGGTGGATGCGCCGGCCGAGCGCCGAGCGCACCTGATCGCGGGTGCGGTTGTTGGAGCTGTAGACCAGGATCCGGAGCTGGGCGTCGGTGTCGGCCACAGGGCCGATGCTACGACTGCTTGACGAAAACCGCGGCGGCTTCGATGGTGACCGCGTCGCCCATCATCCCGAGCAGGTTGCCGTCGACCCCGAAAGTCTGGCGATTGAGCGTCGTGGTGGTCTGCAGTTGCACCTCGCCGCCGGCGGCGTCGCGGACGTGGACGGGAAGGTCGAGTTCCTGTTCGCGCCCCTTGACCCGCACCACGATGCTCAGGGTGACCCAGGAAGCCCCGGTGACCTCCGCGGATTCCACGTTCACCTCGATGAGCGGAAACCGCTCGACATCGAAGAAGTCCGCGGACCGCAGGTGCTTGTCGCGGCGGCTGATACCGGTGTTCACCGAGGCCGCGGCGATGGCCAGACGGCCCGTGACATTGCTGTCCGCCACCGCCTCGGCCGAACCTTCGATATCGGTGAACACGCCTTTGACGTGCGCAAAACCCCAGAAGGTGGGGCTGTGGAAGGCCAGCTCGGTGCGGGTGGGATCCAGCCGCCAGGTACCGATCCAGTCCAGCGGGTCCATGGTGTCTCCTCAGTTCGTCAGCAGCGGAGCCATATCGGCCGGGTCGAAGTACTCATCGATCCGGGTGATGCGGCCGTCGGCTCCGACCTTGATCACGATGCATACCCGCAATTGGATGGAAGCACCATGGGTGGCGTCGGCGTGCAGCACATGCTGCTGGACGAACCCGCCGTCGAAGAACTGTCGATCGAGGATCTCGTACCGGCGTGTCGCGGTGATCCGCAGGAACCAGCGGATCACCTTCAGGGCCAGGACGCGGTCGTTGTCGGCCGGGTCGCCGCTGTGCCACACCGCGACGTCATCGGCCCACAGGGCTTCGATATCGGCGTAGTCGCCGCGTTCGATGGCGTCGAACAACCGGTTCGCCACGTCGAGGGTCATTGCTTCTCCTTCATCGTTTCCCGTCGCTTCGCTCGCCCAGGACGGGGGTTGACCTCAACCAGAGTTCAGGTCGGACACTGATGGACATGAAAGAACGTTTCGATACCGCCTATGAAACACACACGGCGCCTTGGGTGATCGGTGAACCGCAACCTACGGTGGTCGCGCTGGAGAGAACGGGTGTGCTGCGTAGTCCGATCCTCGACATCGGATGCGGCCTGGGGGAGCACAGCATCCTGTTGACCCGGCTCGGCTATCAGGTGCTCGGCGTCGACTTCGCGCCGCACGCGGTGCAGCAGGCCCGCGCGACCGCGGCCGCCCGCGGGGTGGACGCGCACTTCGAGGTCGGCGACGCTTTCGATCTTGACGCTGCGACGCCGTACGAGACGATTCTGGACAGCGCGCTGTTCCACATCTTCGACGACGCCGACCGGGCGCGGTACGTCGAGAGCCTGCGCCGCGGGACCCGACCCGGGGGATACCTGCACCTGCTGGCCCTGTCCGACGCGGGCCGCGGCTTCGGTCCGCAGGTCAGCGAGCAGGCGATCCGGTCGGCGTTCGCCGAGGGCTGGGACCTGGAGGCGCTGGAGACGACGACCTACCGGGGGGTGGTGGGGGAGGCGCACGCCGACCTGCTCGGGTTGCCGGCCGGCACGGTGGTCGACGAGCCGGCCTGGCTGGCGCGGGTGCGCCGGATCTGAGCGTGCGTGCGGCTGACTCACGCCTCCTCGTAGCCGGGGTGCGCGACCCGGAGCCGGTGTGCCACCAGCGCACGCAACGTCGGCAACACCGCATCGCCGCGCCCGTCGAAGTCCCCGGCCCGGATGGCGGCCGCCAGCGCGGATTCGTCGTCGAAACCGAGCGAGGACAGCGCGGCCCGGGGCTCGTCGACGGTGTCGTCGAGCAGTTCGCGTTCCACGATGCGTAACACGTTCGCGGCGACGCGGGCGTGAAAATTCACCGCCCCCGATGTCTCGTCGCGGACTTCGCCCTCCAGGAACTCCGCGACGGCGGCGACGAGTTCGGCGGCGGTCGGCTTGTAGTGCAGGTCGCTCACGTGGTCTCCAAGAGGTTGAGCAGGTCGTACTCCGTCTCGCACACCCGTCGCCCGATGGCGGCCAACTCGACCGAGCGGGCCAGCCCGGAGCGGTGCCGCTCGTACTGGTAGCGGCAGATGACCCCCCAGCGCAGGGTGGCCGCGACCAGCCACCAGCGCAGGGCGGTGCGATCCACCGCGGACCCGCCCGCCTCCTCGTAGGCGGCCACGAAATCTTCGATGCTGCCGAGTCCGCCCGCGCCGAGCGATCCGGGCGCGCCGAAACGCCAGGCGCGGATGCAGAACCAGGCCAGGTCATCGAGGGCCTCGCCGATATGGGTCAGTTCCCAGTCCAGCACCGCCGCCAGCCCGTCATCGTCGACGATCAGGTTGCCCATCCGGAAGTCTCCGTGCACCAGCACCGGCGGGGTGGCCTGAGGGCGATGCAATTCCAGCCACCGGAAGGCCCACTCGAATGTGGCTGTGGTGTCGCCCATCTCGTCGAGCTGGTGACGCCATTCCTGCAGCGGGTCGGAGGCCGGTAGCCCGATGCCGTCGGGGTCGGCCCGATGGATCGCGGCCAGCGCCTGCGCGCATTGACGCAGCAGGCGCGCCCGAGACGTGTCGTCGAGGGTGCGCTGGATCTTGCGGACGATGGTCTCACCACCGATGAAATCGCAGATCAGGTACGGATTGCCCAGCGCGGCAGGCGAATTGTCGGCGGCAATGATCTCCGGCACCGGGGCCCCGGTGGTGGCGGCGCGGCGCAGGGCGGCTGCCTCCAACTCCATGCTGGCGTGCACGTCATCGGGTGGACCGGTACGCAGGATCAGGGCGCGCGCGCCGGATGCCGTCTGCGCATCGAAGGCCCAGGTGGCGCGGCTGGCCCCGCCGGTGAGCACCCGCAGATCGGTCACCGTGACCTCGCCCAGCGCGGGCGCCAACACAGCAGCGAGCGCGGCGGGATCGGTCACTTGCGGCCGAACTTCAGCATGCGCTGCGCGACCCGGCGGATCTGAATCTCTTCGGCGCCCTCGGTGATCCGGTACCGGCGGTGGTGCCGGTAGATGTGCTCGAACGGTTCATGACGGCTGTAGCCGACACCGCCGTGGATCTGCATCGCCCGGTCCGCGGCCTCGCACACCAGCCGGTTGGCCCGGTAGTTGGCCATCGACACCTTGTCCGAGACCTCCATGTGGTGATCGCGATCCAGATGCCAGGCGGCGTAGTACACCAGCAGTCGCACCATCTGGGCCTCGGTCTGCAACTCGGCCAGCGGCCACTGCACGGCCTGGTTCACCGACAGCGGCTTGCCGAACACGATCCGGTCCCCGGCATACTGGGCGGCCCGGTCGATGCAGTACTGCGCCGCCCCCAGGCTGCTGGCCGCCTGCCGAATCCTGTTCTCGTGCAGAAAGGTCTGGCCGACCTCCAGGCCGTGGTCGACCTCGCCGAGCACCGCGTCGGCGGGCACCCGGACATCCTTGAGCTCCACCTCACCGTGGTCGCTGGGCATGTTGAAGGTCCACCAGTAGTACGGCACGGTGAAACCCGGGGTATCGGTGGGCACCAGGAATGCGGTGATCCCCACCGCGGCGCCGTCCTGGCCCGAGGTGCGGGCGAACACCAGGTCGTGGGTGGCCCGGTGCACACCGGTGTTCCAGCGCTTGGCGCCGTTGATCACCCAGTCGTCACCGTCGCGCACGGCGGTGGTCTCCATCCAGGTGGCGTCGCTGCCGTGATTGGGTTCGGTGAGCCCGAACGCCATCGACCGCTCACCGGTCAGCATCGCCTCCACCCAGTCCTTCTTCTGGGCCTCGGTGCCGAACCGGCTCATCATGATGACCTGCGGGAAGTTCCCGACGATCGAGGACTCGTCCTGCAGATCGTTGTGCAGCCCGAGTCCCTTGTGCGCCAAATGCTCCCTGATGACGGCCATGTCCAGGTTCGTTCCGCCGCGACCGCCGAACTCCTCGGGCAACCCGTAGCGCAGCCACCCGGCGGCATCCGCGCGCCGCCGCATCTCGTCGAGCAGGTCCTCCCAGGCGCGGGTCGGGACGCCGCCGTTGTCCAGGTCGGTCCGGGCGAACTCGCGGCGCCGGTCGAAGTACTGCATGTTCTCGCGTTCCAGCGGCTTGATCTCGGCCTCGATGAAGGCGTCCATCTCGGCCAGCAGGCCCGGAAGATGCTCGGGTAAGGCGAAATCCACGGTGATCTCCTGTTTGTTGATCGGCTTGGGTCTGGCTCAGCGGCCGTACAGCGTCTTCTTCCAGATCGTCGACAGCGTCTTGATGGCGTCGGCATCGCTGATCTGCAGCTCGGAGCCGGGGTTGCCCACCACGACGACGGTGAAGTTCTCGAACAGCAACGCGATCGCGGCGGCGATGTGTTCCGGGTCTAGGTCCTGCGCGTAGCCCTGCTCGCGGGCCCGGCGTACCGACCCGGCAACCATGTCCATACCGAAACGCCGGAACTCGTGCTGCACCTGCGCGAAACGCGGCTGGGTGGCCCCGAGCTGGGCGACGGCGATCATGATGCCGATGTTCTGCCGGAACAGGTTCCAGTACCCGGTCACCACCGTGGTGAAGTACTCGCTGTCCTGCGGCGACTCCGGCAGCGGTACCCGGGTTCCGGACGGCTCGACGATATCGTGCAGGAACGATTCGGCCAGTGAGGCCAGCAGATCTTCCTTGTCATCGAAGTACCGGTAGAACACCGCCGAGGACTTCCCGGCCGCCGAGGTGATGTCGGCCAGGGTGGTGCCGTGAAAGCCGCGTTCGGCGAACAATTTCCGGGCGGCCAGCTCGATGGCTTCCCGGGTCTGGCGGCCCTTGGCGGTCAGCGATGCGGCGGGCGTCATATCAGGCCAGTATGCGATCACCGGCGCGCAGCAGCGCGCTGGGCAACTCGTGCCCGACGGCATCCTGGGCGACCCGGGCCGCGGCGATGGCCGCGTCGAGGTCGACGTCCACCTCGATACCACTGTCGCGCAACAGGTACACCAGATCCTCGGTGGCGATGTTGCCGCTGGCGCCCGGGGCGAACGGGCAGCCACCCAAACCGCCGACGGAGGCATCCAGCCGGGTGACCCCGGATTCCACCGCCGCGTACGCGCTGGCCAGTCCCGCGCCGCGGGTGTTGTGGAAGTGTGCGCCCAGCGGCAGCTCGCCGATCACCGGGCGGACCTGCTCGATCAAGGTGGTGACCCGGCGCGGGGTGGTGGTCCCGATGGTGTCGGCGATGGCAATCCGGTCGACACCGAGTTCGGCTGCCGCCGAGGCGATCTCGATCACCCGGTGGGCAGCGGTGGGGCCGTCGAACGGGCAGTCCCAGGCGGTGGCGATGATGACCTCGACGCCTGCGCCGTGGTCATGGGCGATCCGGGTCACGTCGGCGATGGCCGCCGTCGCTTCCGTTGTCCCGCGGCCGACGTTGGCCCGGCTGTGCGCGTCGGATGCCGACACCACGTACTCGATCGAGTTCAGGCCGGCCGCGATGGCCCGCTTGGCTCCGTTGGGGCTGGCCACCAGCGCCGAGAACTCCACGTCGGGGAAGCGGTACAGCTCGGCGGCGAGTTCGGCGGCATCGGCCAGGGCGGGCACCTTCGACGGCGAGACGAAGGCGGTGGCCTCCACCTCGCGCACCCCGGTGGCCACGATGGCCTCCAGGATCTCGATCTTGGCGGCCAGCGGGATGGGCGCCTCGATCTGCAGACCGTCGCGCAGGCATACCTCGCGGATATCGACCTTCGTCGGGAAACTCACAAAACCCCCTGCTCTCGCAGCGTCGTCAGTTCCTCGGCGCTCAGACCGAGCAGGTCCGAGTACACCTCGTCATTGTGCTGCCCGGGCCGCGCGGAACCGCCGTTGCGCACGCTGCCCGGCGTCACCGAGAGGACCGGGATCACGCCCGGTCCCTTGACATTACGCTCGATGCGTTCATCCCAGTGATCGGCGATCATCCCGCGGGCCTGTAGCTGCGGGTCGTTGACCACCTCGGCCACGGTGTTGATCGGGCCGCTGATCACGCCGGCCTCCGACAGCGTGGCGATGATGTCGGCCGGTTCACGTTCGGCCGCCCAGTCCCCGATGATCTTGTCGATCTCGTCCTGGTTGCGGCCGCGGGCCACGTGGTTGACGAACCGGTCATCGGTGGCCAGTTCGGGCTTACCCATCGCGGCGCACAGCCGGCGGAACACCGTGTCCTGGTTGGCCGCGATCACCACCCAGCTGCCATTGGCGCTCTGATAGATGTTCGACGGGGCGATGCCCTCCAGCCGGGTACCCGACGGTCCGCGGACCACGCCGCCGACGTCGTAGTCGGGGATGGTGGATTCCTGGATGGCCAAGCAGCTTTCGGTCAACGCGGTGTCCACGATCTGGCCCTCGCCGGTGACGCTGCGGCGGTAGAGCGCAGCCAGCGCGCCCTGCGCGGCGAACATCCCGGCCAGGCTGTCACCCAGTGACAAGGCCAGCCGCGGTGGCGGGCCGCCGGGGAATCCGTTCATGTGGCGCAACCCGCTGGCGGCCTCGGCGACCGAGGCGTAACCGGCCTTACCGGCATCCGGTCCGGTCTGGCCGTACCCGGACACCCGCACCAGGATGATGCCCTTGTTGCGGGCCCGCAGCACGTCGTAGCCCAGGTTCCATTTCTCCAGGGTGCCGGGCCGGAAGTTCTCCACGATGATGTCGGAGCGGTCCACCAGTTCCAGGAACAGCTCGCGGCCGCGGGCGGTGCGCAGATCGAGCGTGGCGGCTTTCTTGTTGCGGGCGTGCACCGTCCAGAAGAAATGGTGCCCGTCGAGTTCGGCCTGCCCCCAGGTGCGCAGCGGATCCGGCGTCCCGGGCAGCTCGATCTTGATGACCTCGGCGCCCATGTCGCCGAGCAGCCTCCCGGCGAACGGGCCCGAGATCAGGGTGCCCAGTTCGAGGACCCGGATGCCGTCCAGCGCGCCGGTCACAATCCCCGGGTCGCTCCGCTCCTGCCCGCCGGTCACAATCCCCGGGTCGCTCCGCTCTCCCCCGCAAGCGGGAGGTGCCCCCAGCCCGCCGGTGGGAGCCGTCATAGCGAGAATCCGTGCCGGTGCAGCCAGTCCGTGCACACTCCGACGGCCTGGCGCAGGGTGCCGCGCTGGTCGGGTCCCGAGTAGTAGTGGTTGGCGCCGGTGATCTCGTGCATCTCCTTGTCGGGGTGCCCGATCGCCTCGAACAGCCGGCGGGTATGACTCGGTGTGCAGGCGTCGTCGGCGAGGTTGCCGATCACCAGCGCGGGCACCGCGATATCGGGGCCGGCCTTCACGGCGTCGCCGTTGGCGTCGTCGTAGCTCCACTGCGACAGCCAGCTGCGCAGGGTGCAGAACCGGGCCAGCCCGACGGGGGAATTGTTCACCACCTGAGGATCGCCCAGATAGCACGTGCCCGGGGTGCGTTCGTTCGGGTCGACCGTCGGATCCAGCCAGCGCGGATCGGCCATGGTGCCGTGCACCACGAACGCGTACTCTTCAACATCCGCGCCGGGGCGTCCACTGGCTCTTATCTCGGCGAGCTTTTCCTTGACCCACGCGGTGATTCGCCGGTTCCGGGCGATCTGCGCCTGGTGGTAGCGGTCCAGGAATTCCGGTGTGTACGGCGGCTGATTCGGGTTGTCCGGGTTGTACAGATCGAGCTCGGGATCCCGCTTGGACGGGTCGTTCTCGTCGAGGATGGAGGCGTCCATCCACTCGGTCATGGTGCCGTGGCGGCTGATGTGGGCGGCCAGCAGCATGATGCCGTCGGCCGGGATGAGACCGAGCGTGGTGAGGTCGGGGCCGTCGCCGGAGGGGCTTGAGGTCACCGTCGGGTGCTGGGCCTGTTGCTGGTAGAAGACCGACAGCGACCCGCCGCCGCTCCAGCCGGCCAGCACCACCTGGGAGTAACCCAGGCGGTTCTTGGCGTCCTTGATGCACTCGCCGAGGTCCTCGACGACCTTTTCCATGAGCAGTGCGGAGTCGGTGCCGCGGAACCGGCTGTTGCAGTAGATGACGTGATGGCCGGCCCGGGCCAGCGCGTTGATCATCGGCAGGTAGGCGCCGCCGCCGATCGGGTGCATGAACACCAGGACGGTGTCGCTCGGCTTCTCTTTCGGCTTGAGCAGATAGCTCTCCAGCACCACGAGTTCGGCGACGCCGCCGTACACGTCGCGGACGGTGGAGGTGTTCTGGTAGGCGACGAGATACGGGATGCGCTCGTACTCGAACTTCACGGGAGTCTCGACAGCAGTCATTTCTAGTGTTGCCCCAGATCGTTGGCGAGGATTTCGGCGGACGGGATGAGCCGGCGACGAGTGTCGATGGCGATCACCGACCAGTCCACCCGGTCATAGTCATCGAACTTGCGGCGGGCCCGCTCCCGGGCCTTCTCCGGCGCGCCGTGGTGAACCCCTTGCGGCGCATGCGAAACCAGTCCGGGTGGCATCGGGATGCCATAGAGCGAACCGGAGTGGAAGAAGGCGATCTCGTCGTAGTCGACGTTGCGGTGATACCACGGGGTGCGCTCGGTACCCGGGACGCTTTCGGCGGGCTTGGGCAGGAAGTTCATCACGTAGACGCCGGTGGCCTGCATGAACAGGTGCACCGTCGGCGGAAGGTGCACGCTCTCGGAGGTGATGACCGTGTAGTCCTCGATGTTGAAGGTGAACGGGAAGTTGTCCCCGCGCCAGCCCTCGACATCGAGCGGATTGTGTTGATAGAAGAGCGAAGTGGGCCCACCTTCATGAATGAGGCGCACCTCGTACTCTCCGTCTTTTTGCGGGCCAACGCCGGATTCGCTGGGCGCCGGTTCCGGGATGGTCACCTGCGCGGGGTCGAACGGGAAGTGCCGGCCCAGGATGCCCGCCGGCGGGACCCGGAAGTCATCGGTGGCCTGGATCATCAGCCAGGTGCTCTCCGAGTCGGGCACCTGACGGAACGTGCACGCCTTCGGGATGTAGACCCAGTCGCCCTCCCGGTAACGCACCGGGCCGAACTCGGTCTCCAGCAGCCCGGCGCCCTTGTGCACAAAAATCAGCAGGTCGCCGTCGACGTAGCGGACGAAGAACGGCATCTCCTCGGTCCGCCGCGACAGCAGGACCAGGCAGTCGTCGTTGGAGAACATCAGCAGCGGGCCGCCGTGCGCATCGGTGGCATCGCTGGGTTTCAGTTCTGAAGACAGCACGTCGGTGGGGCGCAGGGGGCCGACGGTGCGGTAGGCGGTGGGGTCGTTGCGCCGGTACATGTTCGCGGTCCGGCCGACGAAGCCGCCGCGACCCAACTCGTCGTCCTTGAGGCCGTCGAGGTCGGCGTGCACGCGTCTCGGCGTCTTGCCTTTTCGCAGGTGAACGAAGGATTCCATGGCGCTCCTCGGCAGATCTGTGAGCAAAACTGAAAGTGACTTTACTTTTTGTTCTGCCGAGGTGCAAGAGCCGAAAACCGGCCGCCATGGAGTCGACCGTGGGTCCTGTGTACCGATCGGGCCCGAGTTACGTACATAAGGCCCACGCTCGGGCCGATCTAGGGGACCGGAACGCCTTCCTTGAGGAACGTCAGACTCGCCACCGTCCCGTCCGGCTGAACCGACAGCCGGAATTGGCCGGGCCGACGTGTCATCTGAAGCGGCACGTTGACCACCGTCACGTCGCCGCGCTGGATGTTCTCGGGTACGCCGTGCGACTGGTAGGCGCCGAACACCTGCTGATACAGATCCCACGACTGCTGCAACGCCTGTGTGGGCAACAGTGACTGCATTGTCGGATTGAAGTCGGCTGCGGCGGCTGGGTAGTCGCCGCGCACGATCTCGTCGAGGGTGGCGAGCGCAACCTGGTCCGGCAGCACCTCCGCCGCGGCCGTCGGCGTGCCCAGTGCGAGGGCGCACGCTCCGAGGAGGATCGCCGAGATGCCGGCCAGCGGTCGCGTGGTGCCTGGTCGTCGAGGTTGGTGCGTCTTTGCTGGGCGCATGGGGGTCAGGATAGGCCCCTGCGGCGTTTTATTCGAACGAATCGTAAACACCGTCGGCAGAGGGATTGCGCTCTTCTCTGAGCGTGCACGCATTCTGCTGCGGCACAGTAATTTTCGCACAGGTAAATTCCAGTTCGCGACGATCTTGCGGCGTGCGGTTTGTGCATTGACTGCGTTCGACGGCAATGTGAGATTGTGTAGGCTCGAATCGGGATGGTTGCCACAGCGACAGTGGAACCGAATTTCACGGCAGCGGAATCCGCTCCGGCGACCGCCCGGTGTTTGTTGCTCTGTGTGACGGAGAAAGTAGTTGTTGCTTTGACCAATGCGGGTCTGACTGCCCCACTCCTCATGGAATCTCCGAGGAGCCGCTCCGCTACGGCCAGGTCTGGCAACGTGAACTGGCTCCCGAAAAGTGGCAGTGTGCTGCCGATCCGGTACGCGATGGCGGGTCCAGGGAATTATTCGGCCGACGCGGCGATTGCCGGCGCCGTGGCGGCCACAAGATCAATGCCGGCGAATTGTTATATCCGTCAATTCCTTTGGAGGGCAGTGTGAGCACGAACCCGTTCGATGACGAGAAGGGTCGCTTCGTCGTGTTGGTCAACGACGAGGAGCAACACAGCCTGTGGCCGACGTTCGCTGACGTCCCGGACGGGTGGCGAGTGGTGTTCGGCGAGGACGATCGAGCGGCGTGTCTGGAGTACATCGAACGGGAATGGACCGACATCCGGCCGAAGAGTCTGCGCGACCGGTTGGCCGCCAAACAACCAGGCTGATGACCAGAACGTCGCGATTCGAGGGTGGGGATGGAACTCGGGGAATCAGCGTTACCGATCACGCGCGCACAGCTGGACATCTGGCTGGCGCAGGAGACGGGGCAGTCCGCCGCTGAGTGGCAGCTCGGTCTCTTCGTCGAGATCGACGGGATGCTCGATCGCAGGGCCCTGAAGTGGGCGATCCGCCGGGCGATCGAGGAGTCCGAACCGCTTCGGGTCGGCTTCTTCGAAGCCGACGGCGAGGTGTTTCAGCAACGTATCGACGACGCCCCAGCCGAACTGACGGTCATCGATGTGCGCAAATCCGACAATCCCGCGCAGGAAGCGCTCGGGATGGCCGTGGCGATACAACGCACCCCCATGCCGCTCGATGACAAGCTGTTCAAATTCGTGTTATTCCGGGCCGGCGCGACAAAGAATTATCTATTCGTCTGCTGCCACCACATCGTCATCGACGGAGTGGGCATGGTGCTGGTCTGTCAGCGGATGGCTTCGATATATTCCGCCGCCGTCTCGGGCGCTCCCATTACTCCCACGGTCTTCGGTTCCCTGAACGAACTCCTTGAATGCGAAAGCAATTATGAGAGTTCGGATTCCTACACCGACGATCAGCAATATTGGCAAGGCCACCTGCCGAACGGCAGCGGTTTTGATCACGGCCCTTCGCGCAGTGCGAATGACGGCGATCACGGTCAGACATTGGAACGAATCCCGCTGGACCCGGGAATTCTGGCCGGCGTCGAGAAACTGAGCCAGAAGTGGCATATGGCACGGTCATCGGTGATCACCGCCGCCTGCGCACTGATGCTGCGCGGTTGGTGTGCCGACGGGGATGAGGTCGTCTTCGATTTCCCGGTCAGTCGTCGCGTCGAACCCGAATCGAAAACTCTGCCCGGCATGGTGGCCGGGGTGGTTCCGCTGGTGCTTCAGGTATCTCCGACCATGCCGGTGTCCGAATTCTGCGCGCATGTCGACACGCGCATTCAGGAAGCCCTGCAACACCAGAGATTTCCGGTGGAGGCCCTGGAACGCGAAATCAACAAACGCGCTCCGGGAGAGGTCGCCGACCGCCCGGTGCTCGATTTCCTCCCGTCCGCGTTCACCGTGCCCTTCGGTGGAGCGACCGCGACGGCATCCCTGACATCCAGTCTCGGGCGCGGTTCCGGATTCATGTTCACCGGGGCCGGCGACGAACTGCTGCTCAGCACATTCGGCGCCGCCCAACCGTTCTCGACGACTCCCGTCGCCGATTTCGTGGAGCACCTGGAACGGGTCCTGGCGAGCATGGCCGCGAACCCGGGGCGCCCACTGTCGTCGGTCGACCCGCTTGCCGAACCCGATCGCGCGGCGCTGGCCGCGCTGGGTAACTGGTCGGCTCTCGACGGGGCCGGTGCCGACACCACCTCGATCCCGGCGATGTTCGCCGCTCAGGTCGCCGACCGCCCGCAGGCTGTCGCCGTCAGCGCCGTACAGTCCTCGCTGACCTACGCTGAACTCGACGAGGCGTCGGATCAGCTGGCGCACCGACTGTTCGGCAGCGGCGTCGGACCGGGACAGCGGGTGGCCATGCTGCTGCCGCGGACGGCCGAAGCCGTCACGGCAATCATGGCGATCCTCAAGACCGGTGCCGCCTACCTGCCGATCGACCCGTCGCTGCCCGCGGCGCGTATCGCATTCATGCTGACCGACGCCGCACCATCGGCCGCCATCACCACCGCGGCCCTTGCCGGCCTGCTCGGCGAATTCGACGGCCAGATCATCGATATCGGCGAAACCAGCGCCGAAGCGGGGCCGGTCACGTCCGCGGTCGTACCCGACGACATCGCCTACGTCATCTACACCTCCGGCACGACCGGAACCCCCAAGGGTGTAGCCATCACGCACCGCAACCTGACCCAGTTGATCGCCTCCCAGGATGGCGGCCTCCCATCCGAACAGGCCTGGTCGCACTGGCATTCCTACTCCTTCGACTTCTCGGTTTGGGAGATCTTCTCCGCGCTGCTGCGCGGCGGCCGGCTGGTCGTGGTGCCCGAATCGGTCGTCGGCGAACCCGACGAGTTGAACCGTTACCTCGTCCACCAGCGTGTCAACGTCCTCACCCAAACACCCTCCGCCATCGGCATGTTGCCCTCCGCGGGGCTGGAGTCGACAGCCCTGGTCATGGGTGGCGAGGCGTGCCCCGCCGACGTGGTCGACCGGTGGGCGCCGGGCCGGGTGATGATCAACGCCTACGGGCCGACCGAGACGACGATCTACGTGGCCGTGAGCGCGCCGCTGAATGCCGGCGGCGGCGCGGCCCCGATCGGCTCCACGGTGGCCGGATCGGCAGTGTTCGTGCTCGATGGTTGGTTGCAGCCGGTGGCACCCGGTGTGGTCGGCGAACTGTACGTCGCGGGCGCCGGTGTGGGTCTGGGGTATCTGGGTCGCTCCGAGCTCACCGGATCGCGGTTCGTGGCTTGCCCGTTCGCGGGCGCCGGCCAACGCATGTACCGGACCGGCGACCTCGTGTACTGGGGCGCCGACGGTCAGCTGCGTTACGTCGGGCGCGCCGACGACCAGGTGAAGATCCGCGGCTACCGGATCGAACTCGGCGAGGTCCGAACGGCTTTGGCGGAGGTCGACGGGGTCGAGCAGGCGGTGGTGATCGCCAGGGAGGACCGCCCCGGCGACAAACGACTCGTCGGTTACGTCACCGGCACCGTGGACCCGGCGCAGGCCCGCGCGACGCTGGCCGCCCGGCTGCCCGGCTACCTGGTGCCGACCGCGGTGGTCGTGCTGGCGGAACTGCCGTTGACCTCCAGCGGCAAGCTGGACGTCCGGGCCCTGCCCGCACCGGAGTACACGGGCGGGCTGCACCGGGCACCCGAGACCGCGACCGAGGAACTGCTCGCCGGAATCTATGCCGAGGTAATCGGTTTGGACGGGGTCGGTGTCGACGATTCGTTCTTCGAATTGGGCGGCGACAGCATCATGTCGATGCAGGTTGCCGCGAAGGCCCGGGCCGCCGGGCTGACCTGTCGGCCGCGCGACATCTTCGTCGAGGAAACCGTGGCGCGGCTGGCCCGTGTGGTCGCGGGCCGTGATGACGCCGGCCCGGTCGACGAGGGCATCGGCCCGGTGCCCGCGACGCCGATCATCCGGTGGCTGGCCGACCTCGGCGGCGCCGGCGACTGGGCCGACGAGTTCAACCAGACCATGGTGGTGCAGGCCCCGTCCGGTGCCACCGCCGACGATGCGCGGGACCTGCTGCAGGCCTTGCTCGACCGGCACGCCACGCTGCGGCTGCGCGTCGGCGCCGACGGCACCTTGGCGATCCCCGAGCCCGGCGCGGCGGATGCGCAGAGCTGCCTGCACACCGTGGACGCGCTCACCGACGAGGCGGTCCGGGCTGCGCGCGCCCACCTGAATCCGGCCGCCGGTGCCATGCTCAGCGCGCTGTGGATACCCACGATCAGCCAGCTGGTGCTGATCGTCCACCACCTGGCCGTCGATGGCGTCTCCTGGCGAATCCTGTTGGAAGACCTCAATATCGCGTGGGCCCAGCGGCGCGCCGGGCAGCCCCTCGAGCTGGTGGCCGGTGGCACGTCATTTCAGCGGTGGGCCACGGTGCTCGCCGAGCATGCCCAGCAGCCCGCGGTCATCGAGGCCGCCGACACCTGGCGGCAACTCGCGGTTCCGTCCGCGCTGCCCGCCGCGCAACCCGAGACCGACACCTTCACCAGCGCCGGACGGCTGTCGGCGACGCTGGATGCGGAGAACACCCGCATCCTGCTCGGCGCCGCGCCCGCCGCGTTTCATGCCGGCGTGCAGGACATCCTGCTGATCGGATTCGCGCTGGCGATCTCGGAGTTCCTGGGAACCGGCGCCCCCGTCGGCATCGACGTCGAAGGTCACGGCCGGCACGAAGAACTCGGCGAGGACGTCGACCTGTCCCGGACCGTCGGCTGGTTCACCACCAAGTACCCGGTGGCCCTGTCCGCCGACGGGCTGCCCTGGTCCCAGGTGTGCGCCGGTGCGTCACCGCTCGGCGCAGTCATCAAGAACGCCAAGGAACAACTGCGCGCCCTCCCGCACCCGTTGACCTACGGCCTGCTGCGTTACCTCAACGACGAGATCGACCTCGACGGGCCCGATCCGTCGATCGGGTTCAACTATCTGGGCCGCCTTGGTAACTCGGCCGTCCACGGCGGCGACGATGTGTGGCGCATCGGCCCGGAGGCGCTGTCGCTCACCGGCGCGGCCGCCGCGGTGCCGATGCCGCTGGTGCACACCGTCGAACTCAACGCCGCCACCTTGGAGACCGCGGACGGGCCCCAGCTGCTGGCCGACTGGACCTTCGCCGCCTCGGTGCTCGACCAGGAGCAGATCACCCGGTTGAGCGGCCTGTGGTTCGAGGCGCTGGCCGGCATCTGCGCGCATGTGCGCAGCGGCGGGGGAGGGCTCACCCCGTCCGACATCGCTCCCGCGAAGCTGAGCCAACCGCAGATCGATGAGCTGCAGGGCCGGTACCGGATCGCCGACATCCTGCCGTTGACACCGCTGCAGCAGGGACTGCTGTTCCACACGGGCAGCGCGCACTCCGAGATGTCGGCCGAGATGTACTCGGTGCAACTCGATTTCACCTTGACCGGCACGCTCGACCCGGACCGGATGCGCGAGGCGGTCCGCGCCGTGGTCGCCCGGCATCCGCACCTCGCGGCGCAATTCATCCAGGGCTATGACGAGCCGGTGCAGATCCTGCTCGAGGATCCGGAGATCGCCTGGAAGTTCCTCGATCTCACCGGCCTGGCCGGTGAGGACACCATCGAGCGGCTGTGCGCGGAGGAACGTGTCGCCGTCGGTGATCTCGCGAACCAGGCGGCCTTCCGTGCCGTGCTGATCCGCATCGGTGAGAAACGGCACCGGTTCATCCTCACCAACCATCACATCCTGCTCGACGGTTGGTCGATGCCCATCCTGCTGCGCGAGATCTTCGCCGGCTACGCCGGGCAGCGCCTGCCCGCCGCGGCGTCCTACCGGGGCTTCCTCACCTGGCTGGCCGACCGAGACCTCGACGCCGCCCGCTCGGCCTGGCAGCAGGCGCTCGCCGGGTTCGACACCCCCACGCTGCTGGGCTCACCGGACCGGCGCCAGGACCGACTGGGCCTCGGGCGGCGCGGTTTTGCGTCCTTCCAGGTACCCGCCGCGACCACACAGGCTCTCGGCGAGCTGGCCCGGTCCTGCCGCACCACCGTCAGCACCGTGCTGCAGGGCGCCTGGGGCGTGCTGCTGACATCGCTGACCGGCAGGCACGATGTCGCCTTCGGCACCGCCCGATCCCGGCTCGGCCAGATCGAGATGGCCGATGCCGAGTCGATGGTGGGCCTGCTGATCAACACCGTGCCGGTGCGCGCCAACATCACCGCGAGCACCAGCACCGCGGATCTGCTTGAGCAGTTGCACACCGCGCACAACGACACCCTGTCCCATCAGCACCTGGCGCTCAGTGAGATCCACCGCGCCACCGGACACGAGCAGCTGTTCGACAGCCTGTTCGTCTATGAGAACTACCCGGTCGACACCGGGGTGCCGCTGGGCGCCGATGACCTGGCCATCGAGGGGTTCACCAACCGCGAGTTCAACCACTACCCGCTGACCGTCGAAGCCATCCCGGGCACCGAGCTGAACCTGCACGTCGAATACGACACCGAGGTGTTCACCGCGCAGGGCATCGAGACGCTGATCGGGCGGATGCGCAGGCTGCTGGCAGAGATGGCCGCCGATCCGACCCGGAAGGTGTTGTCCATCAACACCCTTGATGAGGCCGAGCAGCGACGGCTGGCCCAGTGGTCCGGCGCGGGCGCGGAGGCACCCGTCGGCCTCGCGACACAGCTGCTCGCCGCGGCGGTCGCCGCCGAGCCGGACGCGCCCGCGGTCATCGACGGTGACCGCAACCTGACCTACCGCGAATTGGACGAATGGTCGACCCGGCTGGCGCGCACCCTGATCGGGGCCGGTGTCGGACCGGAGCGCGCCGTCGGGGTGGCGGTCGACCGGACCGCCGAGCTCGTCGCGGCCTGGTGGGCCGTGCTCAAGGCCGGCGGCACCTACGTGCCCATCGACCGCACCCACCCGGTGGAACGCATTGTCACCGTGCTGGATTCGGTGGACGCCGTCTGCGTGCTGACGTGTGGCACCGACACCGTCGCCGGCTCCGGGGCGCGCCCGGTGCTGCGCATCGACGAATTGGACCTGTCCGGGCAACGCGTCGACGAGATCACCGACGACGACCGACTGGCGCCGCTGGACACCGACGGCACCGCCTACGTCATCTTCACCTCGGGTTCCACCGGTGAACCCAAGGGTGTGGCGGTCAGCCATGCCGGCCTGCTGGGATTCGCTGCCGCCCAACGGGATATGTACGGGCTCGCCGCACAATCCCGGGTGCTGCTGGTCGCCGCCCCCACCTTCGATGCGTCGCTGTTCGAGATCCTGATGGCCACCGGTGCCGGTGCCGCCCTGGTGGTCGCGCCCAAGGACGTGTACGCCGGGGAGGCGCTGACCGAGCTGGCGCACCGGCAGCAGGTCAGCGCAACCCTGCTGACCCCGACGGTGGCGGCCTCCCTGGACCGGGCCCGCCTGCCGCACCTGACCACATTGATCACCGGCGGTGAGGCCTGCCCCGACGAACTGGTGCAGGCCTGGACACCGGGCCGGCGGATGTTCAACGCCTACGGCCCCAGCGAGGCCACCATCTGGGCCACCGGCACCCCGCTGTCACCCGACCGGCCGGTCAACATCGGATCCCCGATCCCCGGTATGCGGACACTGGTGCTCGATGCCCAGCTGCGCGCGGTGCCCGCCGGTGTGGTGGGCGAACTGTACCTGGCCGGGCCGGCGCTCGCGCACGGGTATGTGGGGCGGGCGCGGCTGACGGCAGAGCGGTTCGTCGCCGATCCCCACGGCGCTGCGGGCGAACGGCTCTACCGCACCGGTGATCTGGCCCGCTGGAACAGTGACGGCACCCTGGACTATCAGGGGAGGGTCGACACCCAGATCAAACTTCGCGGACAGCGCATCGAACTCGGGGAGATCGAGAGCGCGCTGCTGGCCTGCCCGCAGGTGAGCCAGGCCGCCGCCACCGTGCATGACGGCACCGCGGGCTCGCAGTTGGTCGCCTACATCACCTTCGAGCACGCCACCGACACCAACCGCGACACCGGGCACGACACCGAGATCGTGGAGGAATGGCAGAGCATCTACGACGAGCTCTACGCCGCCGACATCGAGGCGCCCGGGTTCGGTGAGGACTTCCGGGGCTGGAACAGCAGCTACACCGGAGCGGAGATCCCGCTCGCCGAGATGCGGGAGTGGCGGGCCGGCACTGTCGACCGCATCCTGGCGCTGCAGCCGCGGCGGGTACTGGAGATCGGTGTGGGGTCGGGTCTGCTGCTGTCCCAGGTCGCCGGGGACTGCGAGCAGTACGTCGCGACCGACATCTCCGCGGTCGTCGTCGATGCGATCGCACAATCTCTGCAGGACAACCAGATTCCCTGGCGTGACCGGGTGCAGTTGCTCGCGCGGCCCGCCCATGTCACCGACGGGCTGCCGCGCGGGCACTTCGACACCATCGTGGTGAACTCCGTCATCCAGTACTTCCCGAATGCGGGGTATCTCACCGAGGTCATCGACAACGCCATGGAGCTGCTCGCCCCCGGCGGCACCCTGTTCGTCGGTGACGTCCGAAACCACAGTCTGCAGAACGCCTTCCAGACCGGGATCGCGCTGGCCCGGCACGCCTCGGCGGGTCTGGATGCCGCCGTCATCCGCCAGCGCGTGCAGCATGCAGTACTGGGTGAGCCGGAGCTGTTGCTGGCCCCGGAGTTCTTCACCAGCTGGGCCGACAATCATGCGGCGGCCGCGGGCGTCGACATTCAGGTCAAGCGTGGCACCGCCGACAACGAACTGAGCCGCTACCGCTACGACGTCACCATCCACAAGGGGCCCGGCCCGGTGCGCTCCCTGGCCGGCGTCCCCACCCACGGATGGGTCGCGGGATGTGCCAGTCTCGCCGAGCTGCACGCACGGCTGGCGGAGCACCGCCCCGATGCCGTTCGGGTCAGCGGTATCCCGCGCACCGGGGTGATCTCCGATGTCCTGCTCGAACAGTCACTGGCGGACGGACAGGTCAGCACCGAGCCCCCGCAGACGGCCGGCTTCACACCCGAAGCGCTGTACCGCCTCGGTGAGGATACCGGCTACCACGTCGCCGTCACCTGGGGCGCGGCACCGGGCACCATGGACGCCGTCTTTGTCGCCCCCACCGGCACCGCGGCACCCGCGCTCACCGACGTGTACCTGCCGACACCGCACGCGGTGCACGCCAACGAACCGCACAGCGCCACCAAGATCAGCGCGGTCCGCCGACGGCTGAGCGCCTGGCTGCCCGACTACATGGTGCCGCCGCACATCCTGGTGCTCGACGAGATGCCCCTGACCTCCTCGGGCAAACTCGACCGAAAAGCTCTGCCGGCGCCCGAATACGGCGACGGCGACGGATACCGGGCCCCCTCGGGTGCGGTCGAGGAGATCCTCACCGACATCTACGCCCAGGTGCTGGGCCTGCAGCGGGTCGGTGTCGACGACTCGTTCTTCGACCACGGTGGCGATTCGCTGTCGGCGATGCGCCTCATCGGCGCCATCAACACCAGCCTGGACGCCGACCTGTCGGTGCGCACCATCTTCGAGGCGCCGACCGTCGCGGAGCTGGCGCCGCGCATCGGCGGCGACGCCGGACGGCTGGAGCCACTGGTGGCCGCCGACCGGCCCGACGTCATCCCGTTGTCCTTCGCGCAGAACAGGTTGTGGTTCTTCGACCAACTACAGGGACCGTCACCGATCTACAACCTCGCGGTGGCCCTGCGGCTGCGCGGGCACCTGGACGCCGACGCGCTGCGGCTCGCGCTCAACGATGTGGTGGCCCGTCACGAATCACTGCGCACCCGGTTCGTGGCACCGCAGGGAACGGCCCAGCAGGTCGTCATCCCCGCCGAGGACGCCGACATCGGCTGGGACACCGTCGATGCCGGTCGGTGGCCGGCCGGTCAGCTCGACGACGCGGTGGACGCCGCGGCGCGGCACACCTTCGATCTGGCCACCGACATCCCGTTCCATGCCTCACTCTTCCGCCTCAGCGACGGCGAACACATCCTGGTGGCCGTCGTACACCACATCGCCGCCGACGGCTGGTCGGTCACTCCGCTGGTGCGCGATCTCGGATTGGCCTACGCCAGCAGATATGTGGGCCAGGCACCGGGATGGGCACCGCTGCCCGTCCAGTACGTCGACTACACGCTCTGGCAGCGCACCCAACTGGGCGAGTTCGACGACGATCAGAGCCCGATCGCCGCGCAGCTGGCCTACTGGGAGACCGCCCTGGCCGGGATGCCCGAGCAGCTGCAGCTTCCCACCGACCGCCCGTACCCGCCGGTGGCCGATCATCACGGTGCCCGGGTGGCCCTGCAGTGGCCGGTCGACCTGCAGCAACAGGTGCGCCGGGTGGCCCGCGAACACAACGCCACCAGCTTCATGGTCATCCAGGCGGCGTTCGCCGCGCTGCTGGCCGAGATCAGCGCGACAACCGATGTGGCGGTGGGCTTTCCGATCGCCGGGCGGCGCGATACCGCGCTCGACGAATTGGTCGGCTTCTTCGTCAATACGCTGGTGCTGCGCGTCGACGTGGCGGGCGACCCCACCTTCGCCGACCTGCTGGCACAGGTGCGCGGGCGCAGCCTGGCCGCCTATGAGCATCAGGATGTGCCCTTCGAAGTGCTCGTCGAGCGGCTGAACCCGGCGCGCAGCCTGACCCGGCACCCGCTGGTCCAGGTGCTGCTGGGCTGGCAGAACTTCGCCTGGCAGCCCGGCGATGCCGCCGGACTGGCGCTCGGGGACCTTCAGGTGACCCCGCTGCAGGTGGATACCGAGACCGCCCGCATGGACCTGGCGTTCTCGCTGGGCGAGCGCTGGACCACCGACGGCGACCCCGACGGTCTGGACGTCACTGTCGAATACCGCACCGACATCTTCGATGCCGCAGGCGTGCACGCCCTGGTCGGCCGGTTGGAGCGGCTGCTCTCGGCACTCACCACCGACCCGCGGCGCCGGCTGTCCTCGATGGATCTGCTCGACGACGGCGAACGGGCCCGGCTCGATCAGTGGGGCAACCGCACGGTCCTGGGCGTGCCCTACGCCGGGTCGACCGTACCGGCCAGATTCAGCGCGCAGGTCGCCCGCACACCGGATGCCGTCGCGGTGGTGCACGGTGGACGATCGCTGACCTACACCGATCTGGACCAGGCCGCCAACCGCCTGGCACAACTGCTCATCGCCCGGCGCGCGGGTCCGGGACGGTGTGTGGCGCTGTTGTTCCCGAAGTCCGCCGAGGCGATCGTGGCGATCCTGGCGGTGCTCAAATCCGGTGCGGCCTACCTGCCGATGGATCCCGCCCTGCCGCCGGCCCGCATCGATTTCATGCTCGACGACGCTGGCCCGGTCGCCGTCATGACCACCGCGGCGCTGGCCGGCCGGGTTGCCGGAGTCCAGGTCATCGAATGCGACGACTGCGCCGACCCCACCCGCGCCGTGACGGCGACCCCCGTGCCCGACGGACCCACCCCCGAGGACATCGCGCACATCATCTACACCTCCGGCACCACCGGCGTTCCCAAAGGTGTTGCCGTCAACCACGGCAATGTGGTCCAGCTGTTCGACGGACTCGACATCGGTATCGAACTCTCACCGGGACAGGTCTGGACCCAGTTCCACTCCTATGCCTTCGATTTCTCGGTGTGGGAGATCTGGGCGGCGCTGCTGCACGGCGGACGCCTGGTCGTGGTGCCCGACGACATTGCCCGTTCCGCGCCGGACTTCCACGCCCTGCTGATCAGCGAGCAGGTCACCGTGCTGACCCAGACCCCCTCGGCGGCAGCGGTACTGCCCACCGAGGGCGTGGATGCGGCACTGGTGATCGGCGCGGAGGCCTGCGCGCCGGAACTCGTGGACCGATGGGCGCCCGGGCGCGTCATGGTCAACGTCTACGGCCCGACCGAGACCACCATGTGGGCCTGCAAGAGCACCCCGCTGGCCGCCGGGTCCGGTGCACCGCCGATCGGTTCCCCGACCGCGGGCGCCGCGTTCTTCGTGCTCGACGAATGGCTGCGGCCGGTGCCGCCCGGGGTGGTCGGTGAGCTGTATCTGGCGGGCCGCGGCGTGGGAGCCGGGTACTGGCGCCGGACCTCCTTGACCGCAACCCGTTTCATGGCCTGCCCGTTCGGCGAACCGGGCACCCGGATGTATCGCACCGGCGACCTGGTCTCCTGGCGCGCCGACGGCCAGCTCGACTACTTCGGCCGCGCCGATGAGCAGGTGAAGGTCCGCGGCTACCGCATCGAACTCGGCGAGGTGCGATCCGCGCTGGCCGCGGTGGATGGCGTGGAACAAGCCGTCGTCATCGCCCGCGAAGACACCCCCGGCGACAAACGGCTGGTGGGTTACATCACCGGTTCCGCGGACCCGCTCACCGCACGAGCCGCCCTGGCCGAACGGCTGCCGGGCTACATGGTCCCGTCCACGGTGATCGGCGTGCCGGAGATGCCGGTCACGGTGAACGGCAAGCTTGACACCCGGGCGCTGCCGGCGCCGGATTACCACGAGACCACCCGCTACCGGGCGCCCGCCGGGGCGGTCGAGCGGACCCTCGCCGACATCTTCGCCGAAACCCTCGGTGTGGAGCGGGTCGGCGTCGACGACTCGTTCTTCGACCTGGGTGGCGACTCGCTGTCCACCATGCGGCTCATCACGGCCGTCAACACCGCGCTGAGCGCCGACCTGCCGGTCCGCACGGTCTTCGAGGCGCCCACCGTCGCCCAGCTGGCACTGCGGGTCGATCTCGGCGGTTCCCGTAAGGCGCCCCTGGTGCCGGCCGAGCGACCGCCGGCGATCCCGCTGTCCTTCGCGCAGAACCGGTTGTGGATCGTCGACCAGCTACAGGGCCCGTCACCCATCTACAACATTGCCGTCGCGCTGCGGCTGCGCGGCCGGCTCGACATTGACGCGCTGCGCGCCGCGATGGCCGACGTGGTGGCCCGGCACGAGAGCCTGCGCACCATCTTCGCCTCGGCGCAGGGCATCCCGCAACAGGTGATTCTCCCGGCCGACGCCATCGAGATCGGCTGGGACACCGTCGATGCCACCGGCTGGACGGCCGACCGGCTGGACGAGGCCGTGAGTGCGGTGGCCGAGTACGCCTTCGACCTGGCGTCCGAGATACCGCTGCGCGCCGGTCTTTTCCGTGTCGCTGCGGAGGAGCACCTGCTGGTGGCCGTGGTACACCACATCGCGGCCGACGGATGGTCGCTGCGGCCCTTGGTCACCGACCTGGGCACCGCCTACGCGAGCCGGTCCGCCGGGAAACCGCCACAGTGGGAACCGCTGTCGGTGCAGTACGTCGATTACACCCTGTGGCAGCGCGGCGAACTGGGTGAGCTCGGCGACCCGGACAGCCCGATCAGCGAGCAGCTGGGGTACTGGGAAGAGGCCCTGACCGGGATACCGGAGCACCTCGATCTGCCTACGGACCGCCCGTACCCGGCGGTGGCGGACCACCGCGGCGCCACCGTCGATGTCGACTGGCCCGCCGAGTTGCAGCAGCAGATCGCCCGGGTCGCCACCGCGCACAACGCCACCAGCTTCATGGTCGTGCAGGCCGCCCTGGCGGTGCTGCTGTCAAAGCTGAGCGCCAGCTCCGATGTGGCCGTGGGATTCCCGATCGCGGGACGCTCCGACACCGCCCTCGACGATCTCGTCGGCTTCTTCGTCAACACCCTGGTGCTCCGTGTCGATTTCGCAGGCAATCCGTCGGTCGCCGATCTGGTGGAGCGGGTGCGCACCAGCAGCCTGGCCGCCTACGAACATCAGGACGTGCCGTTCGAGGTACTGGTCGAACGGCTCAATCCCGCCCGCAGCCTCACCCATCACCCGTTGATCCAGGTCATGCTGGGCTGGCAGAACCTGCCCTGGCAGCACGCCGACACCGCTGCCGGGCTGGTGCTCGGCGACCTGGAGATCACCCCGCTGCCGGTCGACACCCACACCGCGCGCATGGATCTGGCGTTCTCCCTCGCCGAACGCTGGACGGAAACCGGAGACCCCGCCGGCATCGGCGGCATCGTCGAGTTCCGCACCGACGTGTTCGACGCGGCAACCGTGACCGCCCTCGTCGATCGCCTGGGCCGGGTGCTGACGGAGATGACCGCCGATCCCGCGCGGACGCTGGCGGCGCTGAATGTCCTCGATGACGACGAGATGTCACGGCTGCGCGCATTCGGCAACATGGCCGCGCTCGACGGCGCCCCCACCGGAATCTCGATACCGGAACTGTTCGGCCGACACGTCGCGCGCACCCCCGACGCGGTGGCGGTCAGCGGCGACCGGTCGCTCACCTACGCAGCCCTCGACGACGCGTCGAATCGGTTGGCGCACCTGCTGATCCGGCACGGTGCGGGACCGGGGCAGACCGTGGCGCTGCTGCTGACGCGTTCGGCCGAGGCGATCTCCGCGATCCTGGCCATTCTCAAGACCGGGGCGGCCTACCTGCCGATCGACCCGGCCTGGCCCGCCGAACGCATCGCGTTCGTGCTGTCCGACGCCACACCGGTCGCCGCGGCGTCCGACCGCGAATTCGGTGGCCTGCTGGCAGGTTTCGGCGGCGCGGTGATCGACATCGACGCCATGCCCGACGGCGGTGTCAGCACGCCGCTGCCGGTGCCGGCCGCCGACAACCTCGCCTACCTGATCTACACCTCGGGTACCACCGGCGTGCCGAAGGGCGTCGGGCTGACCCACGCCAATGTCAGCCAGCTGCTCGGGGCACCGCACCGCGGGCTGCCCGAGGGTTCGGTTTGGAGCCACGCGCACTCGCTGGCCTTCGACGTGTCCGTCTGGGAGATCTTCGCGCCACTGCTGCGCGGCGGCCGCGTCGTGGTGGTCCCGGATGTCGAGGAACTGCACGCGGTGATCGTCGCCGAGGGCGTCACCGTCCTCACCCAAACCCCCTCGGCGGCAGCGGTGCTACCGACCGAAGGGCTGGAATCGACCGTGCTGGTCGCCGTTGGCGAGGCCTGCTCACCGGAGGTGGTGCAGAAGTGGACCTCCGGCGGGCGGACCATGCTGAACGCCTACGGCCCCACCGAGACCACCATGTGCGTCACGATCAGCGCCCCGCTGGGCGCCGAGCCGGGCAATGTGCCGATCGGATCACCGGTCTCGCAGGCCGCGCTGTTCGTGCTGGACGCCTGGCTGCGCCCGGTGCCGGTCGGCGTGGTCGGCGAACTGTATGTGGCCGGTGCCGGACTGGGCGCAGGATATCTGGGCCGCGGATCGCTGACCGGCTCGCACTTCGTGGCGTGCCCGTTCGCCGGCGTAGGCGGGCGGATGTATCGCACCGGGGATCTGGTGCGCTGGCGTGCCGACGGTCAGCTGGATTATCTGGGCCGTGCCGATGAGCAGGTGAAGATTCGCGGCTACCGCATCGAATTGGGCGATGTGCAGACCGCTTTGGCGGACGTGGCCGGGGTGGACCAGGCTGTCGTCATCGCCCGTGAGGACCGTCCCGGGGACAAGCGCCTGGTCGGTTACCTCACCGGCACCGTGGACCCGGTGGATGTGCGTGCCGCGCTCAGTACCCGGCTGCCCGCGTACATGGTTCCCGCCGCCATCGTGGTGCTGGCGGCGCTGCCGCTCACCGCCAACGGCAAACTCGACACCCGGGCGCTGCCGGCGCCCGATTACGCCGCCGGGGTGTACCGCGCCCCGACCGGCGCCGTCGAAGAGATCCTGGCCGGTATCTATGCCCAGCTTCTCGGCGTGGAGCGGGTCGGTTCCGACGATTCCTTCTTCGACCTCGGCGGTGACAGCATCACTGCCATGCGGCTGATCGCCGCCATCAACAGCAGCCTGCACGCCAACCTCGCGGTGCGCACCATCTTCGAGGCGCCCACCGTCGCGGAGCTGGCACCGCGCATCGTTGAGGACGCTGGACGGCTGGAGCCGCTGGTGGCCGGCGACCGTCCCGCGGTCATCCCGCTGTCGTTCGCGCAGAACAGGTTGTGGTTCCTCGAGCAGTTGCAGGGCCCGTCGGCGGTGTACAACATGGCGACGACACTGCGGCTGCGCGGCGACCTCGACATCGATGCGCTGCACGCCGCGCTGAACGACGTCATCGCCCGGCACGAGAGCCTGCGCACCCTGCTGGTGGCACCCGACGGGATACCGCAGCAGGTGGTGCTGCCGGCGGACCGGGCCGAATGTGGTTGGCAGTTCACCGATGCCACCGACTGGCCGGCAGGCCGGCTGGATGAGGCGGTCGGCGCCGCCGCGCGCTACGCCTTCGACCTGTCCGCCGAGATCCCCTTGCGGGCCGGTCTCTTCCGGGTGCAACCCGATGTGCACGTACTGGTGGCAGCGGTACACCACATCGCCGCCGACGGCTGGTCGATGACACCGCTGGCCCGGGACCTCAGCGTGGCCTACGCAAGCCGAAGCGCCGGGCAGGCCCCGGACTGGGTGCCGCTACCGGTGCAGTATGTGGACTACACCCTCTGGCAGCGAGCACAATTCGGCGAACTGGACACCGCGGACAGCGCCATCGCCGGGCAACTGGCCTACTGGGAGAGCGCGCTGGCCGGCCTGCCCGAGCGGCTGCAGCTGCCCACCGACCGTCCCTACCCCCTGGTCGCCGGGCAGCGCGGAGCCGTCGTCGCGGTCGCCTGGCCCGCCGAGTTGCAGCGCCGCATCGCCCGGATCGCCCGCGAACACAACGCGACCAGCTTCATGGTGGTGCAGACGGCGCTCACCCTGCTGCTGAGCAAGATCGGCGCGACCTCCGATGTGGCAGTCGGTGTTCCGGTCGCGGGCCGCCGCGACGCCGCGCTCGACGACCTGGTCGGATTCTTCGTCAACACCCTGGTGCTGCGGGTCGAGATCGACGGCGACCCCACCTTCGCCGACCTGCTGGCGCAGGTGCAGCAGCGCAGCCTGGCCGCCTACGAGAACCAGGACGTGTCCTTCGACGTGCTCGTGGAGCGGCTCAACCCGACCCGCAACCTGAGCCATCATCCGCTGGTGCAGGTGCTGCTCGCCTGGCAGAACCTGCCCGGTCACCGGCAGACCACCTCGGGTCTGGCGCTGGGCGGGCTGCAGATCGAACCGCTGCCGGTGGACACCAAGACCGCGCGCATGGACCTCACCTTCTCCCTGGGCGAGTTGTGGACCGAGGACGGCGAGCCGGCCGGGATCGGCGGCACCGTCGAATACCGCACGGATGTGTTCGATGCCGCCACCATCGAGACCCTGATCGACCGCCTTGAGCGGGTGCTGGCCGCCACCACCGCCGCGCCCGCCCTGGCGCTGTCGGCGGTGGACCTGCTCGACGACGCCGAACGGGAACGCCTCGACGCGCTGAGCCACCGCGACGTGTTCACCCGGGCCGTCTCGGATGCGTCGATACCGGAACTGTTCACCGCGGCGGTCGCCCGCGACCCGGATGCGGTGGCGCTGCGTTGCCAGGGCGAGCAGAGCGACGGGGGATGGACCGACGGCCGGTCGCTGACCTACGCCGAACTGGACGACGCCGCCAACCGGATGGCGAATCTGCTCACCGCACAAGGGGCCCGGCCCGGGCGGACGGTGGCCCTACTGATGCCACGTTCCGCCGAGGCGATCATCACGATCCTGGCGGTGCTCAAATCCGGTGCCGCCTATCTGCCGCTCGACCCGGCGCTGCCGCCGGCCCGGATCACGGTGGTACTGGGCGATGCCGCACCGGTGGCCGTCGTCACCACCGCCGCACTCAGCGCACAACTGACCGACTATGACGGCGTCATCATCGACGTGCACGACGCCGCCGTCGCCGATCACCCCAACACCGCGCTGCCGGCACCTGCCGCCGACGATCTGGCGTACCTGATCTACACCTCGGGCACCACCGGAGTGCCCAAAGGCGTTGCCGTCAGCCACCGCAACGTGACAGCGCTGCTGACCGCACCGGATTCCGGGCTGCCCCGCACCGGAGTCTGGTCGCAGTGGCACTCGCTGGCCTTCGACGTCTCGGTCTGGGAGATCTTCGGTGCACTGCTGCAGGGCGGACGGCTGGTGGTGATCCCCGAATCGGTGGCACGCGCACCCGAGGACCTGCGCACACTGCTCCTCGACGAGCAGGTGACCGTCCTGAGCCAGACTCCCTCGGCGGCAGGTGCTCTCGCGCCGGACGGTCTCGACGGGGTGACACTGGTGGTGGCCGGCGAGGCCTGCCCGGCCGAACTGGTCGACCGCTGGGCGCCGAGAACGGTGATCAACGCCTACGGTCCCACCGAGGGCACCATCTACGCATCCATCAGCGCGCCACTGACACCGGAGCCGACGGCGGTCGTGCCGATCGGATCCCCGGCCGGCGGCGCCGCGCTGTTCGTGCTCGACGCCTGGCTGCGGCCGGTCCCGGCCGGCGTGATCGGTGAGCTGTACATTGCCGGCGGCGGCGTTGCGGCCGGCTATGTGAACCGTGGCGGGCTGAGTGCCGCGCGGTTCGTGGCGTGCCCGTTCGCCGGTGCCGGCGCGCGGATGTACCGCACCGGGGATCTGGTGCGGTGGCGCGCCGACGGACAGCTGGACTATCTCGGTCGTGCCGATGAGCAGGTGAAGATTCGCGGCTACCGGATCGAATTGGGCGATGTACAAACCGCTTTGGCGGGCCGGACCGGGGTAGACCAGGCCGTGGTGATCGCCCGTGAGGACCGCCCAGGGGACAAACGCCTGGTCGGTTACATCACCGGCACAGCCGACCCGACGGCGGTGCGCGCCGGGCTCGCCGACACCCTTCCGGGGTACATGATCCCGGCGGCGGTGATCACCGTTGCCGAACTGCCACTCACCCCCAACGGCAAGCTCGATGTGCGTGCGTTGCCGGCCCCCGAGTACACCAGCGGCGAGTACGCGGCGCCGAGCAACACGGTCGAGGAAGTCCTGGCCGGCATCTACGCCGACGTGCTCGGCGCCGACCGGGTGGGCGTCGACGAGTCGTTCTTCGATCTCGGCGGCGACAGCATCTCCTCGATGCAGGTCGTGACGCGGGCCCGGGCCGCCGGACTGACCTGCCGGACCCGGGACATCTTCGTCGAACAGACGGTGGCCCGGCTGGCCCGGGTGGTCGAGACGGCCCAGACCGATACCGTCGCCGACGAGGGCTTCGGGCCGATGCCGGCGACCCCGATCATGCGGTGGCTCAACGAGGTTGACGGACCGACTGCCGAGTTCAACCAGACGATGCTGGTGCAGGCGCCGGCGGGCGCCATCGAAGCCGATGTGCTGGCGGTGCTGCAGACCCTGCTGGACCGGCACGGCGCGCTGCGGCTGCGGGTCAGTGAGCTCACCGGCCTGCAGGTGGACCCACCGGGAACGGTGGACGCGCGCGACTGCCTGCACAACGCCGGCGCCCTCACCGACGAGGTACTCGCCGAAGCCCGGTCGGGACTCGACCCCGCCACCGGTGCGATGCTGCGCGCACTGTGGGTACCCAGCACCGGACAGCTGGCGGTGATGATCCATCACCTGGCGGTCGATGCCGCGTCCTGGCGAATCCTGCTGGAAGACATCAATATCGCCTGGTCCCAGCTGCAGACCGGGGAGCCGGTACAGCTGCCCGCCGGCGGCACCTCGATCCAGCGGTGGGCGGCGGTGCTCACCGACCATGCGCACCGGCCGGAGATCGTCGCGCACACCGAGACATGGCAGCGGGTCGCGCAGACACCCTCGGTGCTCCCCGCGCTACGTTCGGGCACCGACACCTTCGCCACCGCCGGCCGGATGTCGGCACAGCTGGACACCGAGACCACCGACATCCTGCTGACCGCCGCACCGGCAGCGTTCCATACCGGGATCCAGGACATCCTGCTGATCGGGTTCGCCCTGGCCGCGGCGGAGTTCACCGCCCAGACGTCGATCGCCATCGACGTCGAGGGCCACGGCCGCCACGAGGAACTCGCCGCCGATCTCGATCTGTCCCGCACCGTCGGCTGGTTCACCACGAAGTCCCCGGTGGCCCTCGAACTGAGCGCTGGGGAGCTGTCCTGGGCGCAGATCATCTCCGGTGACACCGCACTCGGCGCGGTGATCAAGGACGCCAAGGAACAGTTGCGGGCCCTGCCCGACGCGCTGAGCTACGGCCTGCTGCGCTATCTCAACGATGAGGTCCACCTGACGGCGCCCGAGCCGACCATCGGCTTCAACTATCTGGGGCGGCAGACGGGCACGTCGGATCTCTCCGAGCTGTGGCGGCCGAGCGAGGACTGGTCGCTCACCGAGTCGGCCTCGGCCATCGCCATGCCGCTCATGCACACCCTGGAACTCAACGCCGCGACGGTGGACGGGGCCGACGGTCCCCGGCTGCACGCCGGATGGACCTGGGCGCCTTCGGCACTCGACGAGGCGCAGGTGTCCCGGCTGAGCCGGCTGTGGTTCGAGGCCCTGGCCGGGATCTGTGCGCACGTGCGGGCCGGTGGGGGAGGCCTCACCCCGTCCGATATCTTCCCCGCGCAGCTGAGCCAGCAGCAGATCGACGAACTGCAACACCGCTACCGGATCGCCGACATGCTGCCGCTGACACCGGTCCAGCAGGGTCTGTTGTTCCACGCCACCACCGCCGAGGGCACCGACGATCTGTACGCCGGGCAGGTCGCCATCGAACTGGTCGGCCCGCTCGACGCGGAGCGGCTGCGGGCCGCGGTGCGCGGCGTGGTCAAGCGCCACCCACACCTCGCCGCACGCTTCCACGCGTCGCCGCCGATACAGATCATCCCCGCCCAGCCCACCGCGGCCTGGCGGCAGGTGGATCTCGCCGCCGACCCGGATCCGGTCGAGGTCGACCGGATCTGCGCGGCCGAGCGCGCCGCGGTCTGCGACCTCACCGAGAAGACCGTCTTCCGCACCACGCTGATCCGGCTTGGGGCAGAACGCCATCGGTTCGTGCTGACCAATCACCACATCGTGCTGGACGGCTGGTCCATGCCGATCCTGCTGGGGGAGATCTTCGCCGGCTACCACGGGCACCGGCTGCCCGCTGCCACGCCGTACCGCCGCTACCTCACCTGGCTGGCCGGCCGTGACCTCGATGCGGCGCGTGCCGTGTGGGGTGAACTCTTCGCCGGCTTCGACGAGCCCACCCTGGTGGGTCCAGCGGACCGGACCCGCCCCGGGCCGCGCCGCGTGGACACCGTCACCCTGGCCGACGGAGTTGCCGACGCGGTGGCCGCTTTGGCGCGGGCCCGGCACACCACCGTCAACACCGTGCTGCAGGCTGGGTACGCGCAGGTGCTGTGCTGGCTCACCGGCCGTCGTGATGTCGCCTTCGGCACCACGGTGTCCGGTAGGCCCGCCGAGGTCCCCGGCGTCCAATCCATGATCGGCCTGTTCATCAACACGCTTCCGGTGCGGGCGCGCATCACCCCGGCCACCTCCACAGTCGACCTGCTCGAGCAGCTGCACGGTGCGTACAACGACACCCTCGACCAGCAGCACCTGTCGCTCAACGACATTCACCGGGTCACCGGGCACGACCAGCTCTTCGACACCATGTTCGCCTACGAGAACTATCCGGTGGACACCGCGGCACTGTCCGGTGATCACGAGCTGAGCGTCACCGACGTCAGCACCCGGGAGTCCAGCCATTACCCCCTCACCGTGCAGGCCCAGCCCGGCCGGGATCTGACGCTGCGCATCGAGTACGACACCGAGGTGTTCGGCGCCGAGGACATCACCGCGCTGACCGAACGATTCACCCGGGTGCTGCTCGCGATGACGACCGATCCCGCGCGACCGTTGTCGGATCTCACCGCCGCGGACACCGAAGAGCAGGTCACGCTGGACCGCTGGGGTAACCGGGCGGCGCTGAGCCGGTCGGTGGCCGCCACCACGATCCCCGACCGGTTCCGCGGCCAGGTCACCCGGGCGCCGCATCGGGTGGCCGTGGTGTGCGGTGACATCTCGCTCACCTACGCCGAACTGGACGATGCCTCCGACCGGTTGGCGCAACGGCTGGTGACCGCCGGTGCCGGACCCGGCCGCACGGTAGCGCTGCTGGTTCCGCGCTCCGCCGAGGCCGTGGTGGCTATCCTGGCCGTGCTGAAATCGGGGGCCGCGTACCTGCCGATGGATCCGGTCATGCCGTCGGCGCGCATCGCGTTCATGGTCTCCGACACCGCGCCGGTGGCCGCGGTCACCACCGCCGGCCTCGCCGACCGGTTCGACGGTCACGACCTGCGGATCATCGATGTGCACGCCGCGCACCTCGCGGAGGTCTCCGAGCTGCCCGGACCGCACCCCGATGACATTGCCTATGTCATGTACACCTCCGGGACCACCGGCAGGCCCAAAGGCGTTGCGCTTGCGCACCGCAACCTGACCCAGCTGTTCGACGACGTGCAGATCGGTATCGACCTGAACTCCGAACAGGTGTGGTCGCAGTTCCACTCCTATGCCTTCGATTTCTCGGTGTGGGAGATCTGGGGCGCCCTGCTGCACGGCGCCCGTCTGGTGGTGGTACCCGACGAGGCCGCCCGCTCGGCCACCGAGTTCCACGACATACTGGTCCGTGAAGGCGTGACCGTGCTGTGCCAGACACCTTCGGCCGCAGCGATGCTGCCCACCGACGGCCTGGAATCGGTGGCGCTGATGATCGGCGCCGAGGCCTGCCCACCGGAACTGGTGGACCGCTGGACGGCGCAGACCGGCCGGGTCATGGTCAACCTGTACGGCCCGACCGAGACCACCATCTGGGCCTCGGCCAGCGCGCCGCTGCACCCGGGGTCCGGGGTCCCGCCGATCGGTGCGCCGCCACGCGGTGCCGCCCTGTTCGTGCTCGATGACGGGCTGCAACCCGTGCGGCCCGGAGCCGTCGGCGAACTGTACGTCGCCGGTGACGGGGTCAGCGTCGGCTACTGGAACCGGCATGCCCTCACCGCGACACGGTTCCTGCCGTGCCCGTTCGGGACCGCGGGGCAACGGATGTACCGCACCGGGGACCTGGTTCGCTGGGGCCCCGACGGGCAGCTGCAGTATCTGGGCCGCGCCGACGAGCAGGTGAAGATCCGCGGTTACCGCATCGAACTCGGCGAGGTGCGGTCCGCGCTGGCCGCGGTCGACGGGGTCGACCAGGCCGTGGTGGTCGTGCGGGCCGACGATGCCGGTCGCCGGCGCCTGGTCGGCTACATCACCGGCACCGCGGACGCCGCCGAGGCCCGCGCGGTGCTGGCGCAACGGCTTCCGGCCTACATGGTGCCCTCCGCGGTGGCGCGGATCGAGGCGCTGCCCGTCACCGTCAGCGGCAAGCTCGACGTGCGCGCCCTCCCGGAGCCCGATTACGCGGCAGGCCCGCAGCGGGCACCGGCCAACCTCGCCGAGGAGGTCCTGGCGGGTGTCTTCGCCCGCGTGCTCGGCCTCGACCGGGTCGGCGTGGAGGACTCGTTCTTCGACCTCGGCGGGGATTCGCTGTCCAGCATGCGGCTGATCGCCGAGATCAACGCCGCCCTCGATATCGACCTGCCGGTCCGGGCGGTGTTCGAGGCGCCCACCGTCGCGCAGCTGGCGCAGCGTGTGGATCACGGTGCGGTCCGGCGCGAACCGCTGGTGGTGGCGCAACGACCCACCGAGATCCCGCTGTCGTTCGCGCAGAACAGGTTGTGGCTCGTCGACCAGGTGCAGGGCCCGTCGGCGGTGTACAACATGGCCGTCGCCCTGCGCTGCACCGGCCCGCTGGACGTCGACGCGCTGGAGGCCGCCCTGGCCGATGTGGTCACCCGGCACGAAAGCCTGCGCACGCTGTTCGTGGCGCCGGCCGGCACCCCGCAGCAGGTGGTGATCCCGGCCGAGCGCGCCGATTTCGGTTGGCACATCGTTGATGCGAGCGGGTGGTCGCCGGGCAGGCTCGATGCGGGGCTGCAGGAGGCGGCCCGCCGGACCTTCGACCTGTCCGTCGACATCCCGCTGCGCGCCCAGCTGTTCCGCATCAGCGCCGACGACCACGTCCTGGTCACCGTGCTGCACCACATCGCCGCGGACGGCTGGTCGCTGCGGCCGCTGGTCGCCGACCTGAGCCTGGCCTACGCCGACCGGTGCGCCGGCCACGCCCCGGACTGGGAGCCGCTGCCGGTCCAGTACGTCGACTACACCCTTTGGCAGCGCGCCCAATTCGGCGATCTGCAGGACAGCCAGAGCCGGGTCGCGGCGCAGCTGGACTACTGGGAGCAGACGCTTGCCGCGATGCCCGAGCGCCTCGAGCTGCCCACCGACCGGCCCTACCCGCTGATCGCCGACATGGCCGGTGACACCGTGAGCGTGCACTGGCCGGCCGGCCTGCAGGAGCAGATCGCCCGGGTGGCCCGCCAGCACAACGCGACGCCGTTCATGGTGGTGCAGAGCGCTCTGATGGCCCTGCTGGCCAAGGTCACCGCGAGTTCCGATGTGGCGGTGGGATTCCCGATCGCCGGTCGGCGCGACACCAAGCTCGATGACCTGGTCGGCTTCTTCGTCAACACCATGGTGCTGCGCGCCGACGTCTCCGACGATCCCAGCTTCGCCGATCTGCTGGCGCAGGTCCGCACCCGCAGCCTGGAGGCCTTCGAGAATCAGGACGTCCCGTTCGAGGTGCTCGTCGAGCGCCTCAACCCGGCCCGCAGCCTCACCCATCACCCCCTGGTCCAGGTCATGCTGGCCTGGCAGAACTTCGCCGGACACAACGACGCCGCCGCCGGACCCGGGCTGAAAGGCGTTGATGTCGCTCCGGTTCCGTTGAGCACGCAGTCCGCCCGGATGGACCTCACCTTCTCCCTGGCCGAGCGGTGGACCGACACCGGAGCGCCCGCCGGTATCGGCGGCGAGGTGGAGTTCCGCACCGATGTGTTCGACGCCGGCACCGTCGAAACCCTGATCGGGCGGCTGGAACGCATGCTGACCGCCGCCACCGCCGACCCGGACCGCCCGCTGTCGGCGGTGAGCCTGCTCGACGAGCCCGAGCGCGCGCGCCTCGACGAACTCGGGCACCGCGCGGCACTCGACGGTGCGCCGGATGCGCCGGTCTCGTTGTCGGAGTCGTTCAGCGCGCAGGCCGCCCGCACCCCGGATGCGGTCGCGCTCACCGACGAGGGCCGCTGCTGGACCTACGCCGAACTCGATGCCCTGTCGAATCGGTTGGCGCATCAGCTGTCCGACCGCGGTGCGGCCCCCGGCCGGACGGTCGCGCTGCTGTTCCACCGCTCGGCCGAGGCGATCACCGCGATCCTCGCGGTACTCAAGACCGGTGCGGCCTATCTGCCGATCGACCCGGCGCTGCCTGCTGCCCGGATCGACTTCGTGCTCGGCGATGCCACTCCGGTGGCGGTGCTGGCCACCGCGGATCTGGCCGGACCGGACATCACCGTGCTCGACCTCGACGACCCCGCCTTGCTCGCGCAGCCCGCCACGGCGCTGCCAGGTCCGTCGGCCGCGGACATCGCCTACCTGATCTACACCTCGGGCACCACCGGTGTGCCCAAGGGCGTCGCCGTCACGCACCGCAATGCCATCGGGCTGCTCGGCGCCGCCGGGGACGGCCTGGCCCCGGTGGGCGTGTGGAGCCAGTGGCATTCGCTGGCCTTCGACGTGTCGGTGTGGGAGATCTTCGGCGCGCTGCTGCGCGGCGGACGGCTGGTCATCGTCCCCGAATGGGTGGCCCGCTCCCCGGAGGATCTGCACGCCCTGCTGGTGGCCGAACACGTCACCGTGCTGACTCAAACCCCCTCGGCGGCACTGATGTTGTCACCGGACGGGCTGGACGTCACGACACTGGTGGTGGCCGGTGAGGCCTGCCCGGCCGAACTCGTCGATCGCTGGGCGCCCCGCGTCACGATGATCAACGCCTACGGGCCCACCGAGGGCACCATCTATGCGACGGTCAGCGCCCCGCTGCGGGCGGCATCTGAGACGGCGACGCGCGCGGTGCCCATCGGCGCCCCGGTGCCCGGCGCGGCGTCCTTCGTCCTCGACGAATGGCTGCGCCCCGTACCGATCGGCGTGGTCGGTGAGTTGTACATCGCCGGAACCGGTGTCGCGGCCGGCTACGTCAAACGGGGCGAGCTGACCGGAACCCGGTTCGTGGCATGCCCGTTCGCCGGTGCCGGACAACGGATGTACCGGACCGGTGACCTGGTGCGCTGGGGTGCCGACGGACAGCTGCAGTATCTGGGCCGGGCCGACGAACAGGTCAAGATCCGGGGTTTCCGAATCGAACTCGGCGATGTGCAGACGGCGCTGGCCGCGGTCGACGGGGTCGACCAGGCGGTCGTCGTCGCCCGCGAGGACCGGCCGGGGGACAAGCGGCTCGTCGGATACGTCACCGGCTGCACCGATCCCGGTGCGGCGCGGGCCGCGCTGACCACCCAGCTGCCCGGGTACATGGTGCCGGCCGCGGTGATCGCCATCGACACACTGCCGCTGACACCCAACGGCAAACTGGACAAGCGGGCACTGCCCGCGCCCACCTACGACCAGCCCGACCGGTACCGGGCGCCCGGCACCGCCGTCGAGGAACTGCTGGCCGGTATCTACGCCGAAGTCCTCGGACTGGACCGCGTCGGGGTCGACGATTCGTTCTTCGAGTTGGGCGGCGACAGCATCATGTCGATGCAGGCGGTGGCCCGCGCCCGGGCGGCCGGGTTGACCTGCCGTCCGCGCGACATCTTCGTCGAGCAGACGGTGGCCCGGCTGGCGCTGGTGGTCGGCGTCGCCGACGGCGAGGCCGTGACCGACCCCGGTCTGGGCCCGGTCGTCGCGACCCCGATCATGCGGTGGCTGAGCGACGTCGACGGACCGACCGAGGAGTTCAACCAGACCGTCGTGCTGCAGGCCCCGTCCAGTGCCACCGAGGCCGATGTCGTGGTGCTGCTGCAGGCACTGCTGGACCGGCACGCCATGCTGCGGCTGCGCGCCGACGGCGACGCCCTGCGGGTCCCCGAGCCCGGCGCGGTGCCCGCCGCGAACTGCCTGCACGTGGTGGACGAGGTGTCCGAGGCCGCGGTCCTCGCGGCACGATCGCAGCTCGACCCGCAGCACGGAGCGATGCTGCGTGCGCTGTGGGCGCGCCGCACCGGCCAGCTGGTGCTGATCGTGCACCACCTCGCCGTGGACGGGGTGTCCTGGCGAATCCTGCTGGAAGACCTCAACATTGCCTGGGGTCGGCACCACCACGGGCAGCCCGCCGCCCTGCCGGTCAGCGGAACCTCGTTCGCCCGGTGGTCCGAGTTGCTCGCCGAGCACGCGCACAGCGCCGGCGTGCTCGCCGACGCCGACACCTGGCGGCGGATCGCGTCGGCCCCCGCCGCGCTGCCCACCGCTGCCGACACCTATGAGACCGCAGGCCGGCTGTCGGTGTCGCTGGATGACGCGGACATCGTGGAAACCTTGCTGCGTGACGCTCCGGCCGCGTTCCACGCCGGCATCCACGACATCCTGCTGCTCGGGTTCGCCCTGGCCGCAGCAGAATTCGTCGGCGACTCCACCATCGCCATCGACGTCGAAGGACACGGCCGCCACGAGGAACTGGCAGCCGATATCGATCTGTCCCGCACCGTCGGCTGGTTCACCACCAAGTACCCGGTGTCCCTCGATCTCGGTGACCTGCCCTGGTCGCGGGTCGTCTCCGGTGACGACGGTCTGGGTGCGCTGCTCAAGAATGCCAAGGAACAGCTGCGGGCACACCCCGACGGGCTGAGCTACGGACTGTTGCGCTACCTCAACGACGACGTCGACCTCGACGGCGCGGAGCCGCCGATCGGTTTCAACTATCTGGGCCGCCTCGGCGGCGGGGTGGAACTGCCCGGCGAACTGTGGCAAATCGCCACCGACGGCTCCTCGGACGCGACGGCCGCCAGTGCCGCGGTCCCGATGCCGCTCATGCACACCGTGGAACTCAACGCCGCCACGGTGGACGGGGCGAACGGGCCGCAGCTGCATGCCAACTGGACGTGGGCCCCCTCGATCCTCGACGACGAGCAGGTCGGCCGGTTGAGTCTGCTGTGGTTCGAGGCGCTGCAGGGCATCTGCGCGCATGTCCGCAACGGCGGAGGTGGGCTGACACCGTCGGATATCGCACCCGCACGCCTGAGCCAGGCCCAGATCGACGAGCTCCAGGAGCAACACCGGATCGCCGACGTCCTGCCCCTGACGCCGCTGCAGCAGGGCCTGCTGTTCCATGCCGATGCCGCCGACGTCGATGCGGATCTGTATGCGGTGCAACTCGATCTGACCATCACCGGCACCCTGGACGCCGAGCGGCTGCGCGCCGCGGTCCGGACCGTCATGGCGCGGCATCCGCACCTGGCCGCCCGATTCAGAGCCGGTCTGGATGAACCCGTGCAGATCGTCCCCGCCGACCCCGAGATCGCCTGGCAGCTCGTCGACATCGCGGACGACGCCGAGATCCGGCGGCTGCGGGCCGCCGAACGTGTCGCGGTCTGCGATCTCGCGCACCAAACGCCGGTGCGTGTCGCGCTGATCCGTACCGGCGACCAGCGGCACCGGCTGATCCTGACCAACCACCACATCGTGATGGACGGCTGGTCGCTGCCGATCCTGCTGCACGAGATCTTCGCCGCCTACCACGGCCAGCGACTCCCGGCCGCGGTGCCGTACCGGACCTTCGTCAACTGGCTGGCGACGCGGGACCGCGACGCCGCCCGCGCCGCCTGGGGCGAGGTGCTGGCCGGGTTCGACACCCCGACCCTGCTCGGCCCCGCCCAGGACCCGCAGGGGCGCAGGGACGTTCGCTCCGTTCAGCTGTCCGCGGCGACCACCGGCGCCGTCGGCGAGCTGGCCCGGGCGCACCAGACCACGGTGAACGTCGTGCTGCAGAGCGCCTATGCTCAGTTGCTGATGCACCTGACCGGTCGGCACGACGTCGTCTTCGGGACCCCGGTCTCGGGGCGGCCGACCGACGTGCCCGGTGCCGAGGCCATGGTCGGTCTCATGATCAACACGGTGCCGGTGCGGGCCACCGTCACCGCCACCACCTGCGCCGCCGATCTGCTGGACCAGATGCAGCACACCCACAACGCCACGCTGGAACACGAGTACCTGGCGCTCGCCGAGATCCACCGGGTCACCGGGCAGGACAAGCTCTTCGACACCATGTTCGCCTACGAGAACTACCCGCTCGGTGCGGCCACCGCCGGTTTCGGTGACGCCCTGGCCATCACCGAATTCGAGGCGCACGAAGAGAATCACTACCCGCTGACGGTGCAGGTGTCCCCGGGTGACGAGCTGGGCCTGCGGGTGGAGTTCGACACCGACATCTTCACCCCGGCCGAGATCGACACGTTCATCGCACGGTTCGAGCGGTTGCTGGCCGAGATGATCGCCCACCCCACCCGGGCGCTGGCCACCGTCGATCTGCTCGACGAGGCCGAACATGCCCGGCTCGACGCGTTCGCGCACCGGCCGGTCCTGGCCGCACCGGCACCCGCCGCGTCCATCCCGGAACTGTTCGCCGCGCAGGCCGCGCGCACCCCGGACGCGGTGGCCGTCCGGTTCAACGGTAGCTCGACGACCTACCGTGAACTCGACGAATCCGCGAACCGGATGGCGCATCTGCTGGCCGAACACGGCGCCGGCCCAGGCCAATTCGTTGCGATGATGTTCCCGCGGTGCACCGACGCGATCGTCGCCATCCTGGCCGTGCTCAAGACAGGGGCGGCCTACCTGCCGATCGACCCGGCCATGCCCGCCGAACGCCTGACGTTCATGCTCACCGACACCGTGCCCGTCGCCGTGGTGACGGGCCGCGAGCAGGCGACCCGCTTCGGGGAGCTGCCGGTGATCGACCCGGCCGACCCACGTCTGGGCATGCAGCCCGCCACGGCGCCGCCGGGGCCGTCACCGGATGACATCGCCTACGTCATCTACACCTCGGGTACCACAGGCGTCCCCAAAGGTGTTCTCGTCAGCCACCGCAACGTGACCGGGCAGTTCTCCACCCCGGTCCTGGGCCGCGCCGGCGAGGTGTGGGCGCTGTGCCACTCCTTCGCGTTCGACTTCTCGGTGGGCGAGATGTGGGCGGCGCTCCTGCACGGCGGACGCCTGGTGGTGGTGCCCGAATCCGTCACCGCGACACCGGAGGACCTCCACGCCCTGTTGATCGCCGAACAGGTCACCGCGCTGGGCCAGACCCCGTCGGCGGCCGCGCTGCTCGCCCCCGAGGGCCTGGAATCGGTGACCCTGCTGGTGGGCGGTGAGGCCTGCCAGGCCGGCATCGTCGACCGATGGAGCGCCGACGGTCGCACCATGGTCAACATCTACGGCCCGACCGAAGGCACCGTGTACGCCTCGGTCAGCGACCCGCTGACGCCGGGCGGTCCGATGCCGATCGGTGTCCCCGTGCCGGGCGCGGCGACCTTCGTGCTCGACGCGTTCCTGCGGCCGGTGCCCGTCGGGGTCATCGGTGAGTTGTACGTGGCCGGAACGGGTGTCGCCGTCGGCTACGGAAACCGGCCCGCGCTGACCGGCACCCACTTCGTGCCGTGCCCGTTCGGTGCGCCCGGGCAGCGGATGTACCGCACCGGTGATCTGGCGCGCTGGGGTGCCGACGGCCAGCTCGAGCACCTCGGCCGTGCCGACGAGCAGGTCAAGATCCGCGGGTTCCGCATCGAACTCGGCGATGTGCGTACGGCTCTGGCGGCACAGGTGGGTGTCGAGCAGGCGGCGGTGATCGTGCGTGAGGACCGGCCCGGCGACCGCAGGCTGGTCGGCTACATCACCGGTACGGCCGACCCGCTGGCGGTCCGCGCGGCACTGACCGATCTGCTGCCCGGCTACATGGTGCCCGCCGCGGTCGTGGACGTACCGGCGTTGCCGGTCAATGTCAATGGCAAGTTGGACGCCCGCGCGCTGCCGTCCCCGGAATACCGGGCCGGCGAATCCCGCACCCCCGACACCGCTACCGAGCAGGCGCTGGCGGCTGTGTTCGCCCGGGTGCTCGGTGTCGAAGGGGTCCGCGCCGACGATTCGTTCTTCGACCTGGGTGGGGACAGCATCGCCGCGATGCGTTTGGTCGCCGCGGTCAATCAGGAACTGGGCAGCGATCTTTCGGTGTCCGCCATCTTCGCGGCGCCGACCGTCGCGGCGCTGGCCATCCAGCTCGACAGCGGCAGCGGCGCAGGCCACGAGATCGCCGCCGTGCAGGTGCTGCAGCACGGCAACGGGACCCCGGTGTTCGTCCCGCACGCCGTCAGCGGTGTCAGCTGGCACTACCAGGTGCTCGCCGGCGTCCTGGACAACCCGATCGTCGGCATCCAGCAGGTCGCCGAGGACGCACCGGCGTCGCTGCGGGAGATGGCCGCCCGGTACGCCGACCGGATCGAAGGCGAGCAACCCGTCCAGCTGCTCGGCTGGTCCTACGGCGGTGTGCTCGCGCACGCCATCGCCGTGGAGGTACAGCGCCGGGGCGGCACCGTCGCGCGGCTGATCCTGCTCGACGCCGAACCGACGCTGAGCGACAAGGCCAACCCCGCGGTGGATCGTCGTCAGGTCGACGAGCTGCTCGGCACCCAGGACGGCCTGGACGCCACCGCGTTGCTCGATCAGATGGTGCGCAACGTCGACACCAACATCGGCCTCTACCGTGAACACATGGCCGACGTGTTCCAGGGCGAACTGATCGTGTTCTCCGCCGAACGCGATGACGACGACCGCGCCGGCTACCTCGCGCGCCGCTGGGCGCCGCACGTGAGCGGCGCGATCAGCACGCACCGGGTGGACTGCACCCACCAGGACATGCTGGGCGCCGACGCGCTCGAACTGTACGGTCCGCAGCTGCGGCACCTGCTCGACCGTGAGGCGCCGTGAAGCTGAGCCTGTCCCGCAACCGCCCCGAGTCGCCGGACAACGACGAGGCCGGGAAGAAGCTGACGGTCAACGGTGTCTTCGAGCGGCTCGCCCGCGTCGTGGTGCGGCGACCGTGGCTGGTGATCGCGGGCTGGTTGGTGCTCGTCAGTGTGCTCGCCTCGACGCTGCCGCCGTTGATCCAGCTCGCGAGTGACCGCGATCAGGAGATGCTGCCCAGCGACTCCGCGGTGATGGTGGCGACCAAACAGATGACCGCCGCCTTCGGTGAGCCGGGCATCCAGAACATCGCCCTGGTGGTGCTCACCAACGACGGCGGACTCACCGACGCCGACGAGGACGTCTACCGCAGGCTGGTGAACGAGTTACACGGCAACGTCCGCGATGTGGTGATGGTGCAGGACTTCATCACCCAGCCGCCGCTGCGCGATGTGATGCAGAGCAAGGACAACAGAGCCTGGTTCGTCCCGGTCGGCATTGTGGGGGAGTTGGGGTCACCGGAGTCCACCGAGGCCTATCAGCGGGTGGTGACGACCGTCGAGGACGCGGTCGCGGGCTCCGACCTGACGCTGCACATGACCGGGCTGACGGCGACCGTCGCCGAGCGCGAGGCGATCGGGCTGCGGGACCTACGGTTGATCGAAACCGTCACCGTGGCCGTGGTGCTGGTCATCCTGCTGGTGGTGTATCGCAACATCGTCACGATGCTGCTGCCGCTGCTGACGATCTCGATCTCGCAGGTGGCCGCGGCGCAGATCGTGGCCGGGCTCGCCGAGATGGGGCTGGCGATCTCGCAACAGACCCTGGTGTTCATGTCGGCGATGATGATCGGCGCCGGGGTGGACTACGCCGTCTTCCTGATCAGTCGCTACCACGAATATCTGCGGGCCGGGATGACGCCCGACGATGCGGTGGCCCGGGCGGTCACCGCGATCGGCAAGGTGATCGCCGCCTCGGCGGCGACCGTCGCGGTCACCTTCCTGGGCATGGGGTTCACCACGCTGAAGGTGTTCTCCACCGCCGGGCCCGCGCTGGCCGTCTCGATCGCGGTGGCGTTCTTCGCCTCGGTCACGTTGCTGCCCGCGTTCCTGGTGCTGTGCGGCCGGCGCGGATGGGCCAAACCCCGACGCGAACTCACCAAACAGTTCTGGCGGCGGTCCGCGATCCGCATCGTGCGCAAACCGATGGCGCACCTGGTGTGCAGCATGCTGATCCTGGTGCCGCTGGCGCTGTGCGTGCTGGCGATGGACACCAGCTATGACGCGCGCACCGCGCTGCCGCCGTCCGCGGAGAGCAACGTCGGGATGGCCGCGATCGAGGAGCACTTCCCGGCCAGCATCACCGCCCCGCAGTACATCTTCATCCAGTCACCGCACGATCTGCGGACACCCGAGGCGCTGGCCGATATGGAGCAGATGGCCCAGCGGGTCAGCCAGCTGCCCGATATCGAGTCGGTGCGCGGTGTCACCCGTCCCACCGGGGAACCGCTGGAGCAGGCCACCCTGAGCTATCAGGCCGGCGTGATCGGCGACAAACTCGCCGAGGCGTCCTCGAAGATCACCGAAAGCACCGATGCCCGTGCGCAATTGACCGGGGGTGCGGACAAACTCGCCGAGAGCCTGGCCACCGTGCGCGGCCAGCTGACCCAGGCCACCTCGGTGTTCGACGGGCTGAAGAAGACGATGGCCGACGTGCGCACCCAGCTCACCAACTCCGACCTGCTACCCAAGATGCCCGGCGACGCGCCGGTGGTGCAGGACGCGGACAGCTTCAAGGAATCGCTGGAATTCACCCGGTTCGTGGTGCGGACGCTGCAGAACAACCCGAACTGCGACATGGACCCGGCCTGCGCGTCCGACCGCGACCGCTGGCAGCGGGTCGTCGAGGTGCTCGACAAGGTGCAGCCCGCCATGGATGCGGCCGGCAAGGTGCTGTCCCAGCTGGGCTCTTCGAAATCCGGTGGGCTGCAGCAGCAGATCGCCAAGATCGACCAGGGCGCCGCGGCTCTGGCCGAGGGCAGCAGGCAGCTCGCCGACGGCGTCAAGACTCTCGACGAGCAGACCGGTGAGCTCGGCAACGGCCTGGAGGACGCGTCGGACTTCCTGCTGTCGATGAAACGCAACGCCACCGACCCGGGCACCGCCGGGTTCTTCGTGACGCCGGAGATCCTGGACAACGAGAACTTCCAGGACGTCGTCGAGGTGTTCGTGTCCGCGGACGGGCATTCGGCGCGCTACCTGGTCGAGTCCACCCTGGACCCGTATGACACCGGGGCGATGGATCAGGTGAAGACCATCCTGGCCACCGCTCAGGGCGCACAGGTCAACACGGTGCTCGCCGATGCCTCCATCTCGATGTCGGGGATGACCCCGTACTACAGCGAGCTGCGCGACTACTACGACCAGGATCTGCTGTTCATCGTGGTGATGACGGTCGCGGTGGTGTTCCTGATCCTGGTGCTGCTGCTGCGCGCGATCGTCGCCCCGCTGTATCTGGTTGCCACCGTGATTCTTTCGTGCCTGTCCGCGCTGGGGATCGGCGTGCTGGTGTTCCAGATGATCCTCGATCAGCCCATCGCGGCGAGCACACCGGGGCTGGCGTTCATCGTGCTGGTGGCCGTCGGCGCGGATTACAACATGCTGCTGATCTCCCGGATACGCGACGAATCCCCGCACGGCATCAACTCGGGAGTGATCAAGACCGTCCGCGCCACCGGCAGCGTCATCACCTCGGCCGGCATGATCTTCGCCGCGCCCATGCTCGCCATGTGCTTCAGCAGCATCAGCTCGATGGTGCAGGGCGGCTTCATCATCGGTGTCGGTCTGCTGATCGACACCCTGCTGGTGCGCACCCTGACGGTGCCCGCGCTGGCGGTGCTGGTGGGCAAGTACAACTGGTGGCCGTCGGGGCGGCGCAGGCCGCGCAACCGTCCGGCACCGTCCGAGAACGAGCCCGTTGCCGTCGGCTAGTGGCCTCGAGAAGTACGTGGTCTCAGTTTGGATGACCGGTAGCGCGAACGGCTGAAGCCCGGTAGGCCGCAGCGCCGATTTCGCGACCTGGCATCAGTCTGGACGCATCATGGCCCACGAGGCTGAAGCGAGGTAGGCAGCGCTGCCGACGAACGGCAGTCGCGACACCTCCGCGGCCGGGCTGTGCCTCATCAGATCATCGAGGTTCGTGGGATCTTCATGCCCAGTGACAGCGCGCCGGCCAGCTCCCGGCTGGTGTCGTAGTCGAAGACCACGTGCCCGGACAGCACGTCGACGTCCCGCTTGTAGCGCTGCAGCGGACTGGACAGGAAGTGGATGCTGGCCCCGCCGGCGCCCATCAGCGTGCCGATGACGGCCCTGGATTCGGCGACGATGTGCGCGGCGGCCAGCCGGGCCTGCGCGCGCACCGGCTTGTCCACCGGATCGCCGGTCAGCACGATGGCCTCGATCTCGCCGACGGTGTCGGCCAGCAGGCCGCGTAGTGCGCGCAGCCGCACCTGCGCCCCGGCCAGGTGTGCCTGGGCGATCGGCTTGTCCTTCTGCATCACGCCCTCATAGGGCAGCACCCGTTCGGCGAGGCGTTGCGCATAGATCTCGGTGACCCGTTCGGCGCTGCCCAGCGCGGGCATGGCGGCCAGCAGCGCCAGGGCGGGCACCATCGGCCAGCGGTAGGTGGCGGCGTCGTGCAGCCCGGCCCCGGGGGCGGTTCCCGCGTAGATGTCGGTCACCTTGACCAGCCGGTGCTCGGGCACGAAGACGTCGGTGGCGATGGCGTCATTGGATCCGGTGGCCCGCATGCCGTCGGTGTGCCAGACGTCCTCGACGGCCACGTCCGATATCGGCAGCAGCGCGAGCGCGGGGTAGAGGGCGTCGTCGGCGCCACACAGCGCGGCCACGATGATCCAGTTGCCGTGATTCACCCCGGTGGCCCAGGACCACCGTCCGGTGAGACGGATACCGCCCTGGGCGGGCAGGCCGCGGCCGGTCGGTGCCAGCGGTGCGGGCGCCAGGAAGGGCCGGCTGCCGAAGGCCTCCTGCTGGGCCTGTTCGCCGAAAAGCGCCAGCATCCAGTTGTGCAGGGCGAAGAAGCCGATCGTCCAGGCGCTGGAGGTGCAGCCGTGGGCCATCCGCCGAACCGGGTCCAGCAGGGCCGGGAATGGGGCCTGCTGTCCTCCGTAACGGGCCGGAACCAACAGATCGGTGAATCCGGACGCCGTCAGGTCGGCGATCGTCGAGTCGGGCAGCCTGCGTCGTTCCTCGGCCTCGGCGGCGCGCTGGGCCAGTGCGCCCACGAACTCATCGCTGATTAGGCCGTGGGCCTCGATCGTCGTCATGGCCCAGACCGTACCATACCTTTTAGTATGGAAACCGGCAGTCAGTGCGCCAGCATCAGGTCCAGGAAGCGCTCACTCTGGGCGGCCTGGCGGGGGTCCGGTACCCGGCCGGACAGGTGCAGGAAGCCGATACCCACGGCAAAGGTCGCGTTCGCCCGCAGGTCGGCCTCGTCGGTGTCGAACCCGTAGTCCTCGAATGCGGTGCGCACCGCAGCCAGCACTCGCCGGTCGGCGTCGCGCACGCTGTCGGCGACGGCGTCATCGGAGCGCGCCCACTCGCGCATGGCCCGCTCCAGCGTCCAGTGCCGGGGGCTCACCAGCGAGGCCATCATCTGGGCGAGACGGTCACGGGGAGGCAACTCGCCGAGGGCCTCGATCTGGCTGCGATCCTCGTCTCGAAGGTCCCGCCAGCCCTCGACGAGCGCGGCGCGGTAGCTGGGCATGCCGTCGAAGTGCCAATAGAAGCTGCCCTTGGTCACCTTCAACCTGGCACACAAACGATCGATTTTCAGCGTTTTTATGCCGTCTTCGGCGAGGATCGCGTAACCGGCCTGAAGCCAATCGTCGATGGTCAGACGGTTGCCGGACGGGCTCTGGGCGGTCGCCATGAGGGGCAGCCTACGGCGACTCGCGCACACCCCTGACTTTCTGTTGCCGCTCGCTGCGTGTTTTACTGCAAGTCGCGACAACTGAATTCTCGGTCCGCTCCACGATCCGAATCGTACGAGCGGACGCGGATACCGCAGTGCAAAGAGGCACTGCGGTATCTCTGGGTGATGGGACACATCACCAAGGGTCGGGCGGGACCGTGACAATTAGAGTTGGGAAAAATTTGATGCAGAACGTTGTAGGCCGGTGGATGCGCCGGATCGGGGCCGTCGCCGCGGCCGCGCTGGTGGTACCGGGTGCGATCGCAGTTGCAGGTGGCGCAGCCACCGCGGGTGCCTTCTCCCGCCCGGGTCTTCCGGTTGAGTACCTGATGGTGCCGTCGGCCGGAATGGGCCGCGATATCAAGGTCCAGTTCCAGAGCGGTGGCGAGAACTCGCCGGCCGTGTACATGCTGGACGGCCTGCGTGCGCAGGAAGACTTCAGCGGCTGGGACATCAACACCCAGGCCTTCGAGTGGTTCCTCGACAGCGGCCTCTCGCTGGTCATGCCCGTTGGTGGGCAGTCGAGCTTCTACGCCGACTGGTACGCGCCGGCCCGTAACAAGGGTCCGACCGTCACCTACAAGTGGGAGACCTTCCTGACCCAGGAGCTCCCCGCCTTCCTGCAGGCCAACAAGGCCGTCAAGCCCACCGGTAGCGCCGCGGTCGGCCTGTCGATGGCCGGTTCGGCCTCGCTGAACCTGGCGACCTGGCACCCGGAGCAGTTCATCTACGCCGGCTCCATGTCGGGCTTCCTGAACCCCTCCGAGGGCTGGTGGCCGTTCCTGATCAACATCTCCATGGGTGACGCCGGCGGCTTCAAGGCCGACGACATGTGGGGCAAGACCCAGGATCCGAACAGCGGCTGGAAGCGCAATGACCCGATGGTCAACATCCCGACGCTGGTGGCCAACAACACCCGCCTCTGGGTCTACTGCGGTAACGGCCAGCCCAACGAGCTCGGCGGCGGCGATCTGCCCGCAACCTTCCTCGAGGATCTGACCATCCGCACCAACATCACCTTCCGCGACAACTACCTCGCCGCGGGCGGATCGAACGGTGTCTTCAACTTCCCGAACAACGGCACGCACAACTGGGCGTACTGGGGCCGGGAGCTTCAGGCCATGCTGCCCGACCTGCAGCGTGTTCTGGGCGCATAAGTAAGCAGGAGAAAATCCCCCGAGGCGTATCGCCTCGGGGGATTTTTTATGTCCGCGACCGGATGGGTCAGTCGCGTGACGCGGACGTCGGCGTCACGCGACGTGCCGTCGCTGCAGTGAATGGTGGGCGCGGGCCGCGATTCCCCTCAGATCGCGGCTCGCGCCCACTCCTGTTGGCCCGGGCCACGTGGACGACGAAGCCGGGGCGGAACAGGCGCATCGGTGAATCCACCATGCCGGTCACCCGGGCCAGCTGGATCGCCGTGTGTGGATCGGTTTCCGCGGCGGTCAGCACCCAGTCCAGGTAGGCATTGGACAGCCGCATGGACAACGGCCGCGGACCGTCGACCTCCGGTAGCGACAGGTCAGATCCCACCGCGGTCTGCCAGGCCACCCGCAGCTTGCGGCTCGCCTTGCGCAGAAACCGCTGGGGCAGGTCGCGGTCGCCGTGACGCAGGCAGTCGCGCAGGAGCGTCGATTCGATCGCGGCCATGGTCATGCCCTGGCCGTAGATCGGGTTGAAGCTGCAGATGGCATCCCCGAAGACGATGAGGCCCTGGGGAAACCGCTTCATCTTGTCGTAGCGCCGCCAGCGGTTCGATGGCACGCGGTAGTGGTCGACCCCGCCGATCGGCGTAGCCGAGCGCACCGCGGCCAACGCGTGCTCCGGAGCGAATCCTTCGCCGAAGGCCAGCAACTCGGACAGATCGGCGGGCGGTGGGTGTCCGACCATCGATCCGACGGTCAATATCCAGCTGTCGTTCTCGTAGCCGACCAGCGCCCAGGTGGTGGGCCGGCCCGGTTCGGGAAAGTAGGCGAGCGACTGTTCGGGCAGAGCGCTTCTCGGCATCTGGAACAGCTGGCTGGCGTAGGCGAGTTTGACGACCAGTTCATCCTCGGGCGGACGCCCGTAACCCAGTTCCTCGAGGAACACCGGGGTCCTGGATCCGCGCCCGGTGGCGTCGACGACCAGGTCCGCGTCCACCGACTTGGCTTCGCCGTCACCGACCAGCTGCACCCCCGTGACACGTGCACCGCCCGGCGTCGACATCAGGCCGACGACATCGTGTCCGTCCAGCAAGGCCACCTTCGGCAGCGCCAGGATCCGGCGCCGAATACTGCGTTCCAACAATGGGCGAGTGGCGAAGTGTAGTTCTGAGGTATCGGTCGTGGTGGCATCGGGTGAATGCGTGAATTCGTGCCCGCCGAAGGCAATGCGGAGCTTGGACAGATCGCCGCCGGAAAGCGATGACACGCCGTCCGCCGCCAGATCGTCGTGAAAGCCGGGGAACAGGTCGGCCAGGATCATCGAGCTGCGAGCAAGCAGCACGTGCGCATGACGACCCTGCGGCACTCCGCGGCGGGCGGTCGGCTCGTCGGTCAGCACATCGCGTTCGACGATGGTGACATTGCGGTAGTGCTCGGCCAGCACCCGGGCAGCCAGCAGGCCACCGATACTGCCGCCCAGCACCACCGCTCGCTCACCGAGGAACACCATGGGTGGATTCTGCGGGCAGTCGTGGTCGGCACCATAGAGTAGGCGGCTACTCGATTCCTCCGAAGTGCTGTCAAGAAGTTCTTGACGCGACGCCGCGTGTCAACTTAGTATTGACGTATGCCCGAATCGTTTACATCGCTCGGTCGGCAGCTGCATCACCAACTCGGCCAGATTCTGGCTGCCCCGGTGTTGCAGGGCGAGGACGATCCCATCGCGTCGGTGCGTGCCGCCCGCGAGATTCGGGACCGCGCTGAGGCGTTGATGGCCGCGGCGGTCCTGCAGGCGCGCGAGACCGGCCGCACCTGGCAGGAGATCGGCGAGGTCCTCGGTGTGTCGCGCCAGGCCGCGTTCCAGCGCTACGGCAAGCCCATCGATCCACGAACAGGAGAAGCCATGAACACTCAGATACTTCCCGAGGCCGACGAACTGAGCAGGGCGGTCATCGACGATCTCGCGCACGCCCGGTGGGCCGATGTCACCGCGCGCTTCGATGCGGTGATGCGTGACCGGCTCACCGAGGAAGGACTTGCCGAGGCGTGGGCGCACATCGTGGGGTTGGCCGGGGCCTACGAGTCCCACGGCGACACCGAGGCCGTGCGCGCCGGTGACTTCACCACCACCAACACCCCGTTGAGCTTCGAGGCCGGTGACTTCCTCGCCCGCATCACGTTCCGCGACGACCGGACGCTGGCCGGCCTCTACATTCTCAATCCCGATGTGGCCGCCGGCTAGTAGAGCAGAGTAGAAGAGGTGGCGCCGGCCCCCCGGTCGGCGCCACCGGGCATCACTTCAGCTGGGCCGACGACAGCCCCAGCAGCCGGCGGGCAACCACCAGTTGCTGGATCTGCTGCGTGCCCTCGAAGATGTCCAGGATCTTCGAATCGCGGGCCCACTTCTCCAGCAGTGTCTGCTCCGAATACCCTGCGGTTCCGGCCATTTCGACGGCCTTGAGGGTGATGTCGCTGGCGACCCGGGCGGCCTTGGCCTTACCCATGGAGGCCTCTTTGGAGTTCGGGATCTTGTTGTCGGCCTGCCATGCCGAACGGATGGTCAGCAGGTAACCGGACTCCCAGTCGGCCTCCATCCGCAGGAACTCCGCGGCCGGCGCGCTCTGCGCGTGGGCGGGCTTGTCGTAGGAGATCTCGATGCCGGCCTCGGTGAGGATGACGCGCAGCTCTTCCAGGGCGGCGCGGGCAATGCCGACCGCCATGGCCGCCACGATCGGCCGGGTGTTGTCGAAGGTCTCCATGGCCCCGCCGAAACCCTTGTCGGTCTTGACTTCTGGGTCGCCGAGCAGGTTCTCCTTGGGGATCCGCGCATTCTCGAAGCGGATCACCGCGGTGTCGGAGGCCTTGATGCCCAGCTTGTGTTCGAGACGCTCGACGGTCACACCGGGGTGTTCGCGCGGCACCACGAACGACTTGATGGCGGCCCGGCCGAGCGACTTGTCCACCGTCGCCCACACCACGATGTGGGTGGCGCGGGAACCGGCGGTGACGAAGATCTTCTCGCCGTTGATGACGTACTCGTCACCGTCGAGAATCGCCGTGGTGGAGACCGCGGCCGAGTCGGAGCCGAAGCTCGGCTCGGTGATCGCCATCGAGGCCCACACCTTGCCGAAGCGTTCCAGCTGTTCCTTGGAGGCGACGCTGGAGATCGCGGCGTTGCCGAGGCCCTGGAAGGGAATCGACAGCAGCAGGGCGACATCGCCCCAGCTGACCTCGAGGGCGTTCAGCAGCGCGGACATGTTGGCGCCGTTGACGTTTGTCTTCTTGCCCTCATCGTTGCGGCCACCGAAAGCGTCGGCGCCGGCAAAGGAGATGGTCTTTGCCTCTTGCAGGCCTTCGAACAGCTGGGCCAGGGTGTCGAGCTCGACCGGGTAGGCGTGCTCGGCGAGGTCGTACTTGCGGGAGATCGGCCGGAGCATCTCCGCGGCGCCCTGATGTCCCTTTTCGACGACCGCTTGCAGCTTCTTGGGTAGTTCCAGATTGATTGCCATGACTGGGTTTTCCGTTCCTGAAGTCTTATGGGCCGTTAAAGGACAACAACACCCTCGGCGACGCCGAGGACCCGCAGATCGCGGTACCAGCGCTCGACCGGGTGTTCCTTGGTGAAGCCGTGGCCGCCGAGCAGCTGGACGCCGTCCAGTCCGATCTGCATGCCCTTGTCGGTGGCGATTCGCTTGGCCAGCGCGGCTTCCCGCGCAAAGGTCAGGCCCTGCTCGGCGCGGGCGGCGCCGCGCAGCGTGATGAGTCGCAGCCCGTCGAGCTCGATGGCGATGTTGGCGGTCATGAAGGCCACCGCCTGCCGGTTGGCGATCGGCTCGCCGAACGCCTCGCGCTCCTTGATGTAGGGGATGACGTAGTCGAGCACGGCGTGTGAGGTACCGACTGCCAGTGCGGCCCAACCCAGTCGGGAGTAGGCGATGGCCTCGGAGTAGTCCTGGGCGAAGTCGGCGTCGGTGCGGTCGTCCTCGCCGAGGCGGTTGTGCAGCGGCACGGCCACATTGTTGAGGGCAACCCGGCCCAGCGCGGCGGCACGCACGCCCATCGACGGATCGGCCTCGACGGTCACGCCCTCGGCGGACGCTTCCACGATGAACAACGCCGGCTTGCCGTTGAGCTGGGCGGCGACGATGAACAGTTCCGCGCTACCCGCAGCGGGGACAAGCGATTTCACACCGGAGAGCCGGTAGCCGCCCGGGGTGCGTACCGCGGTGGTCTTCAGCGCGGTGGGATCGAACAGGGCGTGCGGTTCGGCGATGGCGACGCTTGCCTGCGGGACGTTCTCGCCGGCGAACTCGGGCAGGTAGGTGGCCTGCTGCTGCGCACTGCCCCAGTGGGTCAGCGCCGAGGCGACGCCGGAGGGGGCCAGGATCGGCAGCGCCAACCCCATGTCGCCGTAGGCAAGCGCCTCGGCGACCAGCGCGCCGGTCACCGTGCTGCGGTGCTCGGCGATACCGTCGAAGTTCTCCGGGATGTTCAGCGAGGTGATGCCCAGTTCGGCGGCCTTCGCGATGAGGTCGGCGGGGTAGGTCACCGCGGCGTCGGCGTCGTGGGCGGCCGGGCGCAGGATCTCGTCGGCGAACTCACTGACCGTTTCGACGATCATCTTCTGATCGTCGTCCGGGGTCAGGTCGAAGTAGTCGGATTCCTTCGGCGCCAAGCGGGTGGGGGAGCCGCCCAGGTTCTGGATCTTCTTGAACTGGCGGGTCGACGCACCGGCGGCCGAGAACGCCGTCTTGACGCCGTAGCGGATGCCCTTGTTCAGCGGGTCGCGCAGGCCGTAGCGGTCCAGGAACTCCTGGCCCATCAGCGGGGTGAGCAGCGCGATGCCGATATCGGTCGCGGTCCGCTTGTGCTTCTGCAGCCCAACGGCGCTTTCGGGGCCTTTGCGCTGAGGACGAGATTCGATCTGAGTCATTTCGGCAGCCTCTAGTGGTGGGGGCAATGCGTGATGACCGTATCTTACTCCAGAGTAAGATAGACGAGGGCTGTAACGAAGTTCACAGCGTGGCGAGGACCGCCTCATGCAGCCTGCCGTTGGTGGCCAACGCGCTGCCGCCGTGCGGGCCGGGAGCGCCATCGATGCTGGTGAACGTGCCGCCGGCCTCCCGGATCAGGATGTCCAGGGGCGCGATATCCCACACCTTGACCTCGGGTTCGCAGGCGATGTCGACCGCCCCCTCGGCGACCAGGCAGTAGGACCAGAAGTCGCCGTAGGCCCGCACCCGCCACACCGCGTCCGTCAATTTCAGGAAACTCTCCCGCCGGTCGTCCCAGCCCGTCGTCAGGTCCGAGTAGGACAGGCTCGCCGAGGCCAGATCGCTGACCCCGGACACCTGAATGCGCCGTGCGGTGCCGCCGAAGGAGGTGTGCGCGCCCTGGCCCGCGCCGGCCCACCAGCGCCGCCCCAGCGCCGGCGCGCTCACCACGCCGACGATGGGTACGCCGTCCTCGATCAACGCAATCAGCGTGCACCACACCGGAACCCCGCGGACGAAGTTCTTGGTGCCGTCGATGGGGTCGATCACCCACTGGCGTCCCGTCGAAGACGTTGTGCCGCCGAACTCTTCGCCGAACACACTGTCCTCGGGCCGGGCCTGTGACAGGGCAGCACGCAGTGCCTCCTCGGCGCCCTTGTCGGCGTCGGTGACGGGGGTGAGATCGGGTTTGGTTTCGATGTGCAGATCCAGTGCGCCGAAGCGGGCCATCGTCAGCTCGTCGGCCTGGTCGGCGAGGCGCAGGGCAAGGTCGAGATCAGCTTCGCTCATGCCCGCAGTCCTACCATGGCTACGTGATCGAATTCGCGATGATATTGCTGTTGGTCGGTGCGCTGGTGCTCATAGCGCTTCCGTGGATCCGTCGTCGCAGTGCCGGCGGTGCAGGCGGGGGCAACATGGCCAATATGGCGCCCGGCACCTTGCTGGTCACTGGCGTCAGCCCACGCCCGGACGAGGTCGGCGAGCAGTTCGTCACCATCAGCGGTGTCATCAACGGACCGACCGTCAACGAGCACGTCGTCTATCAACGTCTGGCCGTCGACGTGAACCTGTGGCCCACCATCGGTCAGCTGATCGACGTCGTCTACTCGCCCAAGAACCCGGACAAGTGGGGTTTCGCGCCGTCGGCGCCGCCCCCGCCGGCACCCGAGACCTACCCGACTGTCTGAGAGGACACCCGTGCCCCAACCGCTCCCGGCCGGACTCATCGAGCTGCTGCGCAAGCCCAGCCCGTGCTTCGTGGCCACCCTCATGCCCGACGGCTCACCGCAGCTCACCGAGACGTGGGTGCACACCGACGGCGAGCACATCGTGCTCAACATCGTCGGGGGCTCCCAGAAGGACCGCAACCTCGCCCGCGACCCGCGGGTCGCCATCAATGTCGCCGACCCCGATGAGATCCGGCGGTTCTACGCCGTGCGGGGCCGGGTGACAGCGACCACCGACAAGGGCGGACACGAGAGCATCCACGAGATCTCGCAGAAGTACCTGGGCATCCCGTACCCCTACTTCAGCGGGAATCCGAACGAGACGCGGCTCATCCTCACCATCGAGGCCGACAAGGTGACTCCGCCGCCCGGCGAGTGATCAGCCGGCGACGCCGTTTTCGACACCAGGGTCGCGGGCAGCGGCTGATCGCAGCCCTGGCGTAGAAAATGGCGCGCCAGAACCTCAGCCGTGCGCGATCCCCAGCAGGTCCGCGACGCTGGTGAGCTTCACCCGTGGCCGGTGCTGCGCGTCGCCGGTCGCGCGCTCGTGCGAGTCGATGCGCGCCCAGTGATCATCGGTGACCAGCAGCGGCTGCCGCGACAGCAACCACTGCGCCAACTCGGCGTCGTGACCCTCGTCGAAGCCGGGCTCTCCGAGGTCACCCAGCAGCGTCTCCACCGTGTCCGCGGAGTCCTTCTTGTTGCTGCCGATGACGCCGGACGGCCCGCGCTTGATCCAGCCGACGACGTACTCGTGTTCGCGGCCCTCGATCCGTCCGTCCGCGTGCGGGATGGTGCCGGACTTCTCGTCGAACGGCAATCCGTCCACGGCCACACCGCGATACCCGACGGCGCGCACCACCAGCTGCACCGGCAGCTCCTCGCGCTCGCCGGTGTCTTTCGCGACGACACGCCCACCTTCGTCAACCAACTCGTTGCGGCCCAACACAATCGACTCCACCCGGTCGGTGCCGCGGATCTCGACGGGGGAGGTGGCGAACCGGAACACCACACGCCGCTTCGCGCCTTCGGGCTCCATCTCCGCGTACTGCCGCAGCACCTTGATGTTCGTCTTGACGGTCTTGTCGGCCGCCTCGAGATCCTCGTCGGTGATGGCGTCGAAGTCGGCGCGTTCGACGACGATGTCGACCTCGGCCATCTGCTCCATGTGCCCGAGCTCGCGCAGTTCCATCGTGGTGAACGGCGCCTGCAGCGGACCGCGCCGGCCCACCACGATGACCTCGCGCACACCGCGCGGCCCCAGCAGATCCAGGGCGTGATCGGCGATATCGGTTTGCGCCAGGATCTCCGGGTCGCTGATCAGGATGCGCGCCACGTCCAGCGCGACGTTGCCGTTGCCGATCACCACCGCGCGGTCGGCCGACAGGTCGGGCGTCACCTCACCGAAATGCGGGTGCGCGTTGTACCAACCCACGAAGTCGACGGCCGCCACACTGCCGGGCAGGTCCTCGCCGGGGATGCCGAGCACACGGTCGGACTGGGCGCCGATCGCGTAGACGACGGCGTCGTAGCGCTCGGCCAACTCGGCGGCCTGCACATGTTCGCCGATGGAGATGTTGCCGAAGAACCGGAACCGCGGGTCCGCCGAGATCTTCTCGAACTGCGCGCTGATCGACTTGATCTTCGGATGGTCGGGCGCGACACCGGAACGCACCAGCCCCCACGGGGTGGGCAGCATCTCCAACATGTCGACACGGACTTCGAGTTCGGACTTCAACAGCGAAGCGGCGGCAAAGAACCCGGAAGGGCCTGAGCCGACGATCGCCATGTGGTACGGGCGCATGGCAAGCCTTTTCGTGAGGCTGACCGGCGGCGCGCAAGGGGCTGTCGCGACGTCACCGGACCGGTTACCAGCCCGATGCTAGCCGCGGACCGGCGATCGAGGGCGGAGTCCGGAGAAGCGGCCGGTAACCTCAACAGTCGTGGATCCTGACCGTCTTGCCGATATCGCCGCCCTCGACACCACGCTGACGACCGTGGAGCGGGTGCTCGATGTCGACGGTCTGCGCGGCCGCATCGAGACACTCGAAGCCGAGGCCGCCGACCCGAACCTGTGGAACGACCAGTCGCATGCGCAGAAGGTGACCAGCGAGCTGTCGCACGCGCAGAACGAACTGCGCCGCGTCGAGGAACTGCGCCAGCGCGTCGAGGACCTGCCGGTGCTCTACGAGATGGCCGCCGAGGAAGAAGGTGCGGAAGGCTCCGAAGCGCTCACCGAGGCCGACACCGAGCTGACCAAGCTGCGCGAGGACATCGAGGCCATGGAGGTCCGCACGCTGCTGGCCGGGGAGTACGACCAGCGCGAGGCGTTGGTCAACATCCGCTCCGGCGCCGGGGGCGTCGACGCCGCCGACTGGGCCGAGATGCTGATGCGGATGTACATCCGCTGGGCCGAGGCGCACAAGTACCCCGTCGAGGTGTTCGACACGTCCTACGCCGAAGAGGCCGGCATCAAGAGCGCCACCTTCGCCGTGCACGCCCCCTACGCCTACGGCACGCTGTCGGTCGAGCAGGGCACCCACCGGCTGGTGCGCATCAGCCCGTTCGACAACCAGGGCCGCAGGCAGACCTCGTTCGCGGAGGTCGAGGTGTTGCCCGTGGTGGAGACCACCGACCACATCGAGATCCCCGAGGGCGATATCCGGGTCGACGTGTACCGCTCCAGTGGACCGGGCGGCCAGTCGGTCAACACCACCGACTCGGCGGTGCGCCTGACCCACATCCCGACGGGCATCGTCGTCACCTGCCAGAACGAGAAGTCGCAGCTGCAGAACAAGGTGTCGGCGATGCGCGTCCTGCAGGCCAAGTTGATGGAGCGCAAGCGTCAGGAGGAGCGCGCCGAGATGGATGCGCTCAAGAGCGACAGCGGCAGTTCGTGGGGCAACCAGATGCGCTCCTACGTGCTACACCCGTATCAGATGGTCAAAGACCTACGCACCGAATTCGAGGTCGGTAGCCCGGCAGCGGTTCTCGACGGAGACATCGACGGGTTCCTGGAGGCAGGGATCCGTTGGCGCAATAGGAAAGATGACGACAACTAACAACACGGTGCTCGCGCTGTCAGTGTCCGACCGCTGGCATGACTTCTGGCGCGGCAACATCGGTGAGTGGATCATCACCAAGGGCCTGCGCATCGTCATGCTGGTGATCCTGGCGATCCTGCTGGCGCGGTTCGTCAACTGGGCGGCCCAGCGGATCAGCAGGCGCATCGACGCCGACTTCCGGGAGAGCGACGCGCTGGTGCGCACCGAGACCGCCAAGCACCGCCAGGCGGTGGCCTCGGTGATCTCCTGGGTGACCATCGCGCTGATCTGCGTGGTGGTGCTGCTGCAGATCACCGACATCCTGGCCATCCCGGTCGGCTCGCTGGTCGCACCGGCCGCGGTGCTGGGCGCCGCGCTCGGTTTCGGCGCGCAGCGCATCGTGCAGGACCTGCTGTCGGGGTTCTTCATCATCACCGAGAAGCAGTACGGCTTCGGTGACCTGGTCACCCTGACGCTGGGCTCGTCCAACGACGCGACGGGCACCGTGGAGGACGTCACGCTGCGCGTCACCAAACTGCGCACCAGCGACGGTGAGGTTTTCACCATCCCCAACGGCCAGATCATGAAATCGCTCAACCTGTCCAAGGACTGGGCACGCGCGGTGGTCGACATCCCGGTGCCGACGAACGCCGACCTCAACGCCGTCAACGAGCTGCTGCACGCGGTGTGCGAGAACGCCATGAAGGACCCGGCGATGAGCGAGCTGCTGCTGGACCAGCCGCAGCTGATGGGTGTGGAGAGCCTGGAGCTCGACACCGTGAACCTGCGGATGGTGGCGCGCACCCTGCCCGGTAAGCAGTTCGAGGTGGGACGGCAGCTGCGGCTGCTGGTCATCGCGGCGCTGGCCCGGGCCGGCATCGCCACCAAGGCCGAGTCGACCTCGCTGGCCGCCAATTCCGAGGTGCGCGAATGAAGCTGATCTCGCGGCGCTCGGACGGGGACGAGAAGCGCTGGCCCGGCTATGTGTTCGGCGGACGGATGCGGACCTCCACGATCGCGCTGATCGTGGCGTTCTTCTTCACCTCGTGGCTGTATGAGACGTACAAGCCGGCGCCCCCGGAGCCTGCCCCGGCCACCCAGATCGTCCCGCCGGGTTTCGTGCCCGACCCCGAATACACCTGGGTGCCGCGCACCAATGTGGAGGCGCCGCGCACCACGTACCCGACCACCACGACGACGACCACCACCACGACCGAGCCGCCGACGACCACCACGACCTCGCCGACGGACCCGGCCGATGCGACGGATACGACCTCACCGGGGGACACGCCGACGTCACCGACAGTGACGCCGCCCACCACCACGGTCGTCGACCCGGACGGCCCGAACGGGTTGATCCCGCCCATCACGCTGCCGGTTCTGCCGGGTGCGGCGCCCACTCCGGCACCGCAGACGACCGCCACACCGCCGCCGCCTGCACGCAGCGCGAACTGACACGCGTCTACACTGGCGTGCCGTGATGATCACCCTCGACAAAGTGAGCAAGCAGTACAAATCTTCTGCTCGTCCCGCGCTGGATGACGTCTCGCTCAAAATCGACAAGGGTGAGTTCGTCTTCCTCATCGGACCCTCGGGTTCGGGCAAGTCGACGTTCATGCGTCTGCTGCTGGGGGCCGAGCACCCCTCCAAGGGCGACGTGCGGGTCTCGAAGTTCCACGTCAACAAGCTCTCCGGCCGGCACATCCCGAGCCTGCGCCAGGTCATCGGCTGCGTGTTCCAGGACTTCCGCTTGCTGCAGCAGAAGACGGTCTTCGAGAACGTCGCCTTCGCCCTGGAGGTCATCGGTAAGCGCGGTGACGTCATCAACCGGGTGGTGCCCGACGTGCTGGAGATGGTCGGTCTGAGCGGCAAGGCCAGCCGGCTGCCGCATGAGCTGTCCGGCGGTGAGCAGCAGCGCGTCGCGATCGCGCGGGCCTTCGTCAACCGGCCGCTGCTGCTGCTGGCCGATGAGCCCACCGGCAACCTGGACCCGGAAACCAGCAAGGACATCATGGATCTGCTTGAGCGGATCAACCGCACCGGAACCACGGTTCTGATGGCGACGCACGACCACCACATCGTGGACTCCATGCGTCAGCGCGTCATCGAACTCGAATTGGGCCGGCTTATCCGCGACGAGCAGCGCGGCGTTTACGGAATGGATCGCTAGTGCGTTTTGGCTTCCTGATCAATGAGGTTCTGACCGGACTTCGTCGCAACGTCACGATGACGGTGGCGATGATCCTGACGACCGCCATCTCCATCGGCCTGTTCGGCGGTGGTCTGCTGGTGATGCGGATCGCCGATCAGTCCCGCGACATCTACCTCGACCGCGTCGAGAGCCAGGTCTTCCTGACCAACGATGCGTCGGTGAACGACCCCAACTGTGATGCCGACCCCTGCAAGGCGTTGCGCGCGCTGATCGATGCGCGCGACGACGTGCGTTCGGTGCGCTACATGAACCAGGAGGAGGCGTACGCCGACGCGATCAAGAAGATCCCGGCCTTCAAGGACGTCGCCAGTAAGGACGCCTTCCCGGCGTCGTTCATCGTGAAGCTGGAAAACCCGGAGCAGCACGTCGATTTCGACAGCGCCATGCAGGGCCAGCCCGGTGTGCTGAACGTGCTGAACCAGAAGGATCTGATCGACCGGTTGTTCGCGCTGCTGGACGGCATGTCGAATGCGGCGTTCGCGGTGGCGCTGGTGCAGGCGATCGGTGCGATCCTGTTGATCGCCAACATGGTTCAAGTCGCCGCCTACACGCGGCGCACCGAGATCGGCATCATGCGCCTAGTCGGCGCGACCCGCTGGTACACCCAGCTGCCGTTCCTCGTGGAGGCGATGCTCGCCGCGTTCATCGGTGTGGTGCTGGCGCTGATCGGCCTGCTGACGGTGCGCACGCTGTTTCTGGAGAAGGCGCTCAGCCAGTTCACCCAAGCTAATTTGATTGCGCCGCTGGACTTTGCCGATATCCTTTATATCGCGCCGATCCTGCTGTTCGTGGGTGTGGTCATGGCCGGTGTGACGGCCTATGTGACGCTGCGCCTCTACGTACGAAGATAGAAGATGGCGAAAAAACCCGACAAAGCCGCCGAGAAGGCGAACAACCATGTGGTGGCGACCAATCGCAAGGCGCGCCACAACTATTCGATCCTGGATGTGTACGAGGCCGGGGTCGTGCTGGTCGGCACCGAGGTGAAGAGCCTGCGCGAAGGCCAAGCCTCACTCGCCGACGCGTTCGCCACCATCGACGACGGCGAGATCTGGTTACGCAACCTGCACATCGCCGAATATCACCACGGCAGCTGGACCAACCACGCGCCGCGGCGCAACCGCAAGCTGCTGATGCACCGCAGCCAGATCGACAACCTGGTGGGCAAGATCCGCGACGGCAACCTGACCCTGGTGCCGCTGTCGCTGTACTTCGTGGACGGCAAGGTCAAGGTCGAGCTGGCGCTGGCCCGCGGTAAAGAGGCCCGCGACAAGCGACAGGATCTGGCCAAGCGCGACGCCGACCGGGAGATCACCCGCGAACTGGGCCGGCGCGCCAAGGGGATGGTCTAACCGCGCGCCTCGACGTGGGCGGCCAGGTTCTCCAGCGTCGAGCCGATGCCGGCGAGGTGATCGTCCTGACCGATGCCCTCGGGCACGTCGGTGCAGGTGACCGTCACCTCGGTGCCGTCGTCGGTGGCCGTCAGCGTCCACGTCATCGTCATGGTGCCGGCGAACGCGGGGTCCGGTGAGGCGAAAACCACCTGCTGTTCGATCAGCCGGTCGGGCACCAGCAGCGTGAATCTTCCGTGCACGACGTCGGTGTTGTTCCCGGTCTTTCCGGTGGTGGTGGCGTCGTCGTAGGTCAGTGTCAGGACGTAGACGCCGCCGGCGTGCGGTTCGAAGCGGTCGACGCGGCCGGTCATACCCGACGGCGGCAGCCACGCGATCAACGCCTGCGGATCCAGCCACGCGCGGTAGACGGCGCCAGGGGAGGCGTGAATGACCCGGGATGCGGTGTCGATGCGCGGCATGACTCCATCATGGCGGCATTTACCGGGACCTCGAGGCTGACAGCGATATAGTGCCCCACGCGGTCAGACGCACGGGGAGGGTGGGTGACAGTAGGACGCTCGCGTCTACGTTTACTCGTGCTCGCCGGTGTCATCACGCTGGCAGCGGTCAACGCGATGGCGTTTTGGGGCGACTCGGCGGCCGATACCGGCGCATTGATCTTGCAGATCTGCGCGGGTGTGGGCGCGATCGTCTGCGGCTTGACCGTCGCGCGGCGCGAGCACGGCACCGAGCGCTGGTGGCGACTGGTGTTCGTCGCGGCGCTGGTGAACTGGGCGCTCGGCCAGACGCTGTGGCAACTGCACATGGCCGACTGGGCGCCGGTACTGGCCCGGATCGTCTACCTGTCGATACCGGTGCTGGTGTTCACGTCGGTGGTCCTGCTGGTGCGCTCCAGCGGCGGTGTGACGGCCCCGCCCGACAGCCCGTTGCGCCAACCGTTCGTCACCAACGCCCTCGACGGGGTCATCGCCGGCCTCGCGTTCCTGATCCTGGCGGTCATGAGCGACCTCGGCACCCGCTTCGCGGCGTCCAGCACGCACATGCGCGTACTCGACGTCATCTTCATCGGCGCGGAGATCTTCGTCGTCGGCACGGTCGTGCTGATCGCAATGATCTATGACCCCAGCCGGCCCAACCGGACGAACTACCTGCTGCTCGCCGGTGGACTGCTGATGATGGGCACCGCCAACCGGCTGCTGGCCTACCTGCGCTCGGTGGATATGACCGACGCGGAACTGTGGGTCGGGATCGGGCTGATCGTCGGACCGGTGCTCACCGGCTTCGCATTCCTACCGACGGCACCGCCGTCGGACAGTGCCTTCCGCCGTCAGGACTGGCCGCAGCTGCTGCTGCCCTATGTCGGGTTCCTCGGCATCGCGGTGCTGTTCACCTTTCACCTCTACATCGAGCGCGAACTGTCCCTGGCCGCGGTCGTGCTGGCGGTCGCGATGGTGGCCCTGGTGGCGACCCGGCAGGTGCTTGCGACGCGGGCGGAGCGGTCGCTCACGCAGTGGCTGTACTGGGCCCAGCGCGGCCTGGCGCACCAGGTGCACCATGACGCGCTGACCGGGCTGCCGAACCGGACGCTGTTCGCGCAGCGCCTCGATGAGGCGATGCGGCACGGACAGTTCGTGCTGATCTTCATCGACCTCGACGACTTCAAAGAGGTCAACGACCGCTACGGGCACGCCGCCGGCGATGAACTGCTGTGCGCGGTCGGCGACCGGCTGGGGCGGTTCGTGGCCGACGGCGACACCCTGGCCCGCATCGGCGGCGACGAGTTCGCCATCCTGATCCGCGGTGCCGGCGATCAGGGTGAGCAGCTCGAGGGTTCGGCCGAACGGCTGCGGATCGCGCTGCGCGAACCGTTCCCGGTGCACGGTTCGTCGCTGCGGGTGCAGGCCAGCATGGGGCTGGTGCGGCCCGAGTCCGACGGATTGCCGCAGACCTCCGACGACCTGCTGCGCCAGGCCGATATCGCGATGTACGCGGGCAAGCGGATGGGCAAGGACACCGCCGTGGTCTACCAGCCGTCATCGGGGGCGGTGGTCGACTTCCCGACCCTGCTGCGTGCGTCCAAGGGCAGGCCGCCGCCCGGGTTCCGGCTCGTCTATCAGCCGGTGGTGGCGCTCGGCGATGGCACGCCGGTGGCGGTGGAGGCGCTGTCCCGGTGGACGGCGGCCAACGGGATCGACATCTCGGCGGAGACCTTCGTCGCGGACACCGAAGCGGCCGGCCTGGGCGCGGACTTCGACGCGCTGGTGCTCGACCTGGCCTGCTCGGAGGTGCGCGGGCGCGGCCTGGATTTGGATATCCACGTCAACATCGGTGGGGCGCGGCTGGGCAATCCTGGGTTCGAGCAGACGGTACGCAACGTGCTGGAGCGCTACCGGATTCCGCGGGAGCGGCTGGTCCTGGAGATCACCGAGACGATGCCGATCGTCGACCTCGACCGCGCCGCCCGCCAGATCGGCCGGTTCGGTGAGATGGGCGTCAAGGTCGCGCTGGACGATTTCGGCTCCGGTTTCAGCTCGCTGACCTATCTGCACGCGCTGCCGGTCGGGATCGTGAAGCTGGACCGCAGCCTGGCCTCCGGCAGCAACCCGGCGCGGGATCAGACGCTGTACCGCTCGGTGATCAAGCTGTGCGACGACCTGGGGCTCGACGTGATCGCCGAGGGCGTCGAGACCGCCGAGCAGGCCGAGATGGTGGCCCGCGCCGGCGGCCGGTTGGCCCAGGGGCACCTGTTCGGGATGCCGGTGCCGGTGGCCGAACTCGTCGCGTCCTTGGCGACGGTGCAGGGTCAGGCTTAAGCGTTGGGCGGTTGTCGGTGCGCGCGGTATGATGGTGAGTCCTGCCGACTGTCGGCGGGGGTGCGAGGGGCTGAACGGTTTCGACTTCGCGCATCGAATCAAGGGAAGCGTGCCGGTGCAGGCAAATGACCACCGTAAGCGTCGTTGCAACCAATTAAGCGCCGATTCCAATCAGCGCGACTACGCACTCGCTGCCTAAGTAGCGATGCGTGTCTGTCAGACCGGGAGCGCCCTCGGCCCGGATCCTGGCATCAGCTAGAGGGACCCACCCACGGGTTCGGTCGCGGGACCCGTGGGGACATCAAACAGCGACTGGGATCGTCATCTCGGCTTGTCTGCGTGACCGAGAGATCCAAGTAGAGACATAGCGGACTGCGCACGGAGAAGCCTTGAGGGAATGCCGTAGGACCCGGGTTCAATTCCCGGCAGCTCCACTCACGAGGGGGAGGCCGCAGGTCACACGACCTGCGGCCTTTTCTTTTGCCCGCTTGTGCGCCCAGCGTCGACTTGTTGTCGAACTTCTCGACTTTCTTCGACAACAAGTCGACGCTGGACGTAGGCGCAGGGGAGTCAGACCTGTCATCCCGCCAGTGCAAGCCAGTTCAGATTTGTGGCGCTCCCGGCAATCCGCGGCGTGGTTGAACTCGAATCCCTTGGGTGGCGTGATTCTCATGAACGCCCATCAGCGTCCGTCGCTGACAGACAGGAGGGGTGCACCATGGATCAGGACCCGGTGGAATTCGCTGAGACCGGCGATATCGCGAAGGACGTGGGACAGCGGATCGAGCTGCTACGTCACTTCTCGGCGACCGGACAGAGCCCGTTCTTCCAGCAGATCGACTCCGTCGATACGCCGATGGTCGGTGTCCATGGCAAGGAGTGTGTGCTGCTCGGGTCGAATTCCTATATCGGCCTGTCGACGCATCCCGACGTGGTCGCCGCGGCGGTCGCCGCGACGGAGGAATTCGGGGTCGGGACGACCGGCAGCCGTCTGCTCAACGGGACGTACAGCCTGCATGTCGCCCTCGAACGGCAGATCGCCGAATGGCTGGGGCATGAGGAAGCGCTTGTCTTCACCACCGGTTACCAGACCAACGTCGGCACCATTCAGGCGCTGCTCGGCGACGACTGCCTGGCCGTGGTGGACTCGTTGGCCCACGCCTCGATCCGCGACGGGGTACGACTGAGCCGGGCCGTGGAAGCCAAGTTCGAGCACAATGACGCCGAGTCGCTGGCGGCGGTCCTGCGCAGCCACGGGGGGATGCGATATCGGCGGATTCTGGTCATCGTCGACTCGCTGTACTCGATGGAAGGCTCGACGGCTCCGCTCGAGCGAATCATCGATGTCTGTAACGGTGCGGGTGCGCTGCTGATGGTCGACGAAGCGCACGGTATCGGTGTGTTCGGACCCTCCGGGGGCGGCCTGACACAGCGGAACGGGGTCGCCCAACAGGTCGACATCGTGATGGGCTCGTTGTCGAAGGCGATCGGTGGTCTCGGTGGATTCATCGCCGCATCACGCGATTTCATCGACGAGATCCGGCTGAGTGCGCGGTCCTTCTGGTTCAGCACGTCGGCGACACCGGCCGCGATGGCGGCTGCTTCCGCTGCAGTCAAGATCATCCGCAGCGACGAGGGCAGGGAACGGCGCAGCCGGCTGGAGCGCAACTCGCGACTCATGCGGAAGGCGCTCGCGCCGCTGGACGTCGCGCTGCATCAGCCCGACGACCACAGCCCCGACTGGTCACCGATCATTCCCATCCGACTGTTCGACGAGCTGCGCACCGTCCTGAGCTGGAATCAACTTCGGGATTCCGGTGTTTTCGTCACACCGGCGATCTACCCGGCAGTGCCGGTGGGGGAGCCCATCCTCCGGGTCTGCATGACATCGGAACTCAGCGAAGACGAAGTCATCCGTTGTGCTGACGTACTCAACAAAGAGCTGTCCTGGGCCCTGGCGGCTGCGTGACCGGGGGCCTCCGCCTCGCCATCACCGGTGCGACCGGGGATTTCGGGCGCGCCATGCTGAATTGGGCTGTGCGCAACGAGGATATCGAGGAGATCACCGTCCTGGGTCGTCGACAGACCGACTGTCAGCATCCCAAGGTCCGCGAAGCCTACCTCGACCTCAGCGGCCACATCGACCTCGATCCGATCACCGGATACGACGCGCTCATCCACCTGGCCTACTGCGTGGAAGAGCCCCGGGACAAACGCCTGGCCTACACGGTCAACGTGGTGGCGACGCAGGCGCTGCTCGAAGAGGCGAACCGGGTGGGCATCGGCCACCTCATCCTCACCTCCAGCGCGAACGCGCTCGGCGTCGCGGCCTGTGGTACCGGAAAACAATTGCCGGAGAACAGTTATCCGGCCGGCGACCGGAATCCCGACCACTACTACTTCTATCACAAGGCGCTGCTGGAGCATCTGGCCAACTGGTACTGGACACACGGCGAACCCGGCGGCACGAAACTGGCCGTCGCGCGACCCTGCTACATCGTCGGGGAGCATTTCGACAACTCAGGGCTGCAAGCATTCCTGGCCAAGACGATCGTCTACCCCAACCCGGCGAGCTCCTTCTATCAATTCCTCTGGGACACAGACCTGGTCGATGCCTACGCCACCATCCTCTCCCAGCAGCTGACCGGCATCTACAACATCGCCCCGACGGACCACACCAGCGTGCGGGAGATCAGCGCGATGACGGGTGCGCGGCTGGTTGCCGGGCCGTTGGGGCCGTTGAAACTGGGCGCCGATCTCCTGTTCCGGCTGCATCTCGCGCCCTTCTCCGGGCACTGGGTGACGCGTGGCGACCCGCTGCTCGACTCTGGGCTGCTCCGCTCCACGGCAGCGTGGGAACCGTCATCCAGTTCCGCAGAAGCGCTACAGCGCTATATCTCTCGTACCTGAACCAGGAAGGACTTCCGATGGACCGCACCGGACTGGAATCGAGGCTGTCGCACGTGGCGGCCGTCCGTCGCCACCTCCCCGAACTCGCCGACAAGTTGCACGAACTCGGACTGATGGTTGCCGAAAATCCCGCGACGAACGTCGTCGCACTGTGGAAGGAGCACAACGGGCCACGGCTGACCGCGCCGAAGGAACTCGGCGGGCTGGGGGCAACCTGTGTGGAAACCCTTGAGCTGCAACGCGGTGTCGGCTACCTCAGTCCGTCGCTCGCCGCGGCGACCACCATGCATTACCTCTCGGTCGCTGGGCTGGCCGACTTCGCAGAATCGACCGACGAGGAGACCGTCGGGCTGATCAAGTCGCTCATCGAGAATCGCACCGTCTTCGCCTCCGGCTTTTCCGAGGGCAAGATCGACGGCAGCGTCTTCCGCCCGACGATGGAGGCCACCCCGGCCGACGGCGGTTACACCCTCACCGGGAGCAAGAAACCCTGCAGTCTGGCCGACAGCATGGACTGCGTGATGGCCAGCGTGCTGCTCGATGACACCAAACAGCGGGCCATCACGGTGATTTTCAACGGCAGCCCAGGGCTCAGCGTCACCCCGCTGTGGACCAGTGCACCGCTGTCCGGCGCGCAGACCCACGCGGTGGTCTTCGAAGACGTCTTCGTGCCCAACGAGTTGATGATGGTCAGCGACGTCGAGGATCCCGACGGCCGCAACGAGAAGTCTGGCTACGTCCTGTTCGGGTTGATCATCACGGCCGGCTACGTCGGCGCCGCGACCCGACTCGCGCTCAAACTCGCCGACCGCGAGGACTTCACCCCCGCAGACTTCGTCGAATTGTTCTCGCCCGTCGAGGGGGTGTGGCGCGCATTGCGGATGATCGCCGAGCGTTACGACACCGGTGATCGCAGTGACGACCTCTTCGCCGATCTGCTGTGGATTCGGCTGGGATTCCGCGACCACCTGCAGTCGGCCGTGGCCCGAATGGTGGCGAAGGTGGGCGGGGTGGCCTTCGCCACCGACCCCGAGATCGCCTATCTGGCCTCGTGTATCTCGGCGTATTCGTTCCACCCGCCGAACCTGCGCGAAGCCGGTACTTTCCTGCTCGACCACGAGCTGGCCGGGGAGATCAACCTGACTCGCTGAACCCCACCTTGGCGTGCAGCTTGGCCAGTGGCGCCGGAGCCCACCAGTTCCAGCGTCCCGCAAGCTTCATGACGGCGGGTACCAACACCATGCGCACCAACGTCGCGTCGACCACGACGGCGAGCGCCAGGCCGACTCCGATCATCCGCATGAAGGCGACGTCGCCGCTGGACAGCGCCGCGAAGACGATCACCATCAGCACTGCGGCCGCGGTGATGACCCGGCCCGCACCGGCGATGCCGAGTGCCACCGCCTCGTCGTTGTCCTCCTTGCGCTGGGCCGACGCGAGCCAGTGCTCCCGGATCCGGGACAGCAGGAACACCTCGTAGTCCATCGACAAACCGAACGCCGTCGCGAACAGGAAGACCAGCACATCGGCGACCAGCGTTCCGGTCGGTGTGCAGCCCAGACCGCCCAGGTGTCCCTCCTGGAACACCCACACCAACGCACCGAGTGTCGCCGACAGCGACAACGTGTTGAGTACCAACGCCTTTACCGGTAGCAGCAGGCTGCCCGTGAGCAGAAAGATCAGCACGAACGTGGTGGCCGCTATGAGCAGGAGCACCACGGGCAGGAGCCGGACGATCTCGTCCACCGAATCCTGGTTGAGTTCGTTGGCGCCGGTGAACAGCGCCTCGGCACTCTGCGGCACGGGGACCGCGCGCAGCCGGTCGAGCTCTTCCCGCGACAGCGAGTCCGATGACGGGTGCTCGATCGCGACTGAGAGCCACAGGCTTCCGTCCTTCGCCGCGGTCGGCAGCAGGGGTGGTCCGGCGCCGCGGCCGTCGACGTAGGAGCCGTTGGGCGCGGACACGGCGAGCGCACCGGGAACGTTCGACAGCGCGGCGGCGTAGTCGGCGATGTCGTCCTCGGTCAGACTCTGCGCATCGGGGATGACGATCGAGGTGGCCGCCGCGGCGTTGCCGGGGAACTCGGCACGCAACGTGTCGCCCACCTGCCGCGACTGCGCACTGGTCGGTAGCACCCGATCATCGGGGAGTCCGAAGCGTGCATTGAGGAATGGGGCGCCGAGCATCAGCAGCAGCGCGATCACCGCGAGCGCGCACGGGACCGCGTGGCGGGTGACGAATGTGGTGGTCCGGTAGAGCACGCTCTGGGTGATGTCCGGTTGGGTGGTGTCGCGCCCGAACTTCGTGCGGATGTTGAACTTTTCGATCCGGTCGCCCAGCAGTGTGATCACCGCCGGCGCCACGATGACGGCGTACAGACCGGCCAGCGCCACCACTCCGCAGCCCGCGTACGCCATGGACCGCAGGAAGTACATCGGGAACACCGCGAGCGCGCCGACGGCGAGGAACACCGTGCATGCCGAGAACAGTATGGTGCGACCGGCTTTCGCCATCGCCAGGCGCAGCGCCTCATCGCGATCGCCGACGCGTTGGTATTCCTCGCGGTAGCGGCTGATGAGCAGCAGGGTGTAATCGATTGCGAGAGCCAGCCCCATGGCGGTGGTGAGGTCGAGCGCGAAGATCGAAACATCGGCGAAAAGGGTTATCCCTCGCAGCATCCCGAGCGTACCGACGATGGCCATGCCCCCCACGACGAGCGGCAGCAGCGCGGCGAACACACCGCCGAACACCCAGATGAGGACGATGAGCGACAGCGGCAGCGCGATGGCTTCGGCGATGAGCAGGTCCTTTTCGGACTGCTCGTTGATCTCCGCGGAGACGATCGCGGTGCCGCCGGCCAGCACGGTGAGCCCGTCACGCTCACCGGTGACGAGGTCGGCGACCTCCTTGCCGTGTGTGGGTGCGTCGTTCTCGCCGCCGGAGATCTGCGCGATCACCACCGCGGTTCGGCCGTCGGCACTGATCAGGCTGCGACCGGCGGGGGAGCCGTCCCAGGGGGAGACGACTCCGTTGACGTTGGGGGCAGCACGGATCTCATCGACAAGCCTGCGGCCCGCGTCTGCGGTCGCCCGGTCGAGCACGGCGCCCGTACCTCGCACTACGAAGGTGACGTCCATGTCGCCCTGACCGAACGTCTCGGTCAGCACCTTCGTCCCGCGGGCGGATTCCGAGCCCGGGTCCTGGAACCCGGCGGAACCGAGATGTTCGGTCACGGTGGCGCCGAACACGCCGGCGAGGATGGTCAGGAGCCCGACGACGAGCAGTACTCGTCTGGGGGCTGCGATGACCACGCGGGCCAGCTTCGAAAGCACGCTGTGCGACGTTACGGGATGACCTTGATGGGCAGCGTGGTTTGCTGTGTCACCGCGATCAGTCGTTTTTCGCCGCGTAACGCAGCAGGACCGTGCCGTTCGGGAACGTGCGATTCTCCAGCAGCTGCAGAGAGATCCACGACGGCAGCGTCGGGAAGAACGGGGTGCCGCCACCCACGGCGGTGGGCGCGACCACCAGCCGGAACTCATCGACCAGTCCCGCTTGCACGATGGGTGCGGCCAGCGTGGCGCCGGCCACCTCCAGCTGGCCGTCGGTTTCGGCCTTGAGCCTCCTCACCACCTCGACCGGGTCGCCGCGTTCCAGACGCGAGTTCCAGTCGACAGACTCCAGCGTGCTGGAGAACACCACCTTGGGCATATCTCGCCAGATCTGCGCGAAGTCGACGATCATCGGGGTGGCGTCCGGGCCCTCGTCGGCGGTCGGCCAGTACGCGGACATCAGGTCGTAGAGCCGCCGCCCGTAGAACGCGCACGCGGTCTCGCGTTCGAAGTCGTTCCAGTACTGATGCAGCTCTTCGCTCGGGTCGGACCAGTCGATGCTGCCCTGTGCGTCGGCGATGTAGCCGTCCACCGACACGGTGAAGCCATAGATGAGTGTGCCCATGCAGATCAGACTGCGCCGGCAGGCAGATCTCATCGACTACCGCGATCACCAAAGTGGCGACGCCGTCGAACAGGGGTGACACGATGACGCCGTGACCCAGGGACCAGGACGTCTGCTCGCAAAGTCCGCGGTGATCACCGGGGCCGCATTCGGGATCGGGCGGGCGACCGCCGTGCTCTTCGCCCACGAGGGCGCGCGCTTGGTGGTGACCGACATTCAGAGCGAGCCGCTGATGGCACTGGCCGACGAACTGCGGGAGGCGGGAGCCGAGGTCGAGACGGTCATCGGCGACGTCTCGGTGGAGGACGACGCCCGGCGGATGATCGAGGCGGCCGGACGGTTCGGTCGACTCGACGTGCTCGTCGCCAACGCCGGGATCATCCCGCTCGGGGACGCCTCCGAGGTGACCGTCGCCGCGTGGGACGAGGTGATGGCAGTCGACGGGCGCGGCATGTTCCTCACCTGCAAGTTCGCCATTGAGGCGATGCTGACGACCGGTGGTGGGTCCATCGTCTGCCTGTCCTCGATCTCCGGGCTGGCCGGGCAGAAACGGCAGGCGGCGTACGGGCCCGCCAAGTTCGTCGCCACCGGTTTGACCAAGCACCTGGCGGTCGAGTGGGCTGACCGGGGGATCAGAGTGAACGCCGTGGCCCCCGGCACGATCCGAACCGACGCGGTCAAGCGGATTCCGGACCAGCCGGGTGGCGCGGAGTATCTGGAGTCCATCGAGCGCATGCACCCCATGGGCCGCCTCGGCGAACCGGCCGAGGTCGCCAAGGCCATCGTCTTCCTGGCCTCCGATGACGCGTCCTTCATCACCGGTGCGGTGCTGCCGGTCGACGGGGGCTACCTCGCGCAGTAGCGAGCAGCAACGCCCCAATAGGATCGGCGCCATGGGGCGAGGGAACACGTGATGGTCGGCGACAGCGCGCAATCCGACAGTGAGTCCGGCTCCGGAATCGAGCCACCCGTCCACCCCCGCATTCGCAAGGCGCTCGGCCTGCTGGAACGATTCGCTCCCGCCATCGGCGCCCGCTGGGCCACCGAGCTGTGGTGCACTCCGCCGGTGGTGGACGCCAGTCTGCGCATGCCGCCGGGGGTTCCGCCGAGCGAGCCCGTCGAGGCGTACTGGTCCGGCCACCGGGTCGCGGGGGAGGCCTGGGGGCAGGGACCGGTGGTGTACCTGGTGCACGGCTGGGGCGGTTGCCGCGCGCACCTGGGCGTCTTCGTCAAACCGCTCGTCGCTGCCGGGCACCGCGTCATCGCGTTCGACCTGCCTGCGCACAACGACTCCGACGCCGGTGTGCTCGCGGCGGGACGCACCCATCTGGTCGAATGCGCCGAAGCCGTCAGCGCATTCATCCGCACCCACGGCCCGGCCCGCGCCATCGTCGCGCACTCTTTGGGCGCCAAAGCCGCCGCGCTGGCGCTGACCGACGGCGCCGAGATCGAGCGCCTGGTCTTTCTGGCGCCGATGGGTGACTTCGATTTCTACCTCGACATGTTCGCCGAGCGACATGGGTTCGGGCCGCGGGTTCGCGACGGCCTGCATCGTCGACTCGCCCAGCGCATCGAGATGCCGCTCCACGAAACCGATCTCGGTTTCATCGGGGCCAAACTCGAGTCCCCGACACCGCTGCTGGTCATCCACGACCCCGACGACCCCGACGCGCCCTATCGCTTCAGTGCGGAATTCATCGGCTCCTGGCCGGGTGCGGAGTTGGTGACCACCCGCGGGTTGGGCCGGTTGGCGCACTACCGGATCCTGCGGCACCGCGCCGCGATCAACGCCGGCGTCGAGTTCATCGGCTCTGCCCGGTAATCGCCTCTTGTTCTGACACGCTGTGCACGTGGATCTCATGTGGAGCGTCGTCGCGCTGACCGTTGCGACATTCACGGTGCTGCTCGCGGCACGCCGAATCCTCATGATCGGCAGCGCGCTGGTGTTCTCCCGCTACGTCGCCGTCGGCGGGTTGGTGGCGTTCTCGGCGACCCGCGACGGCGACCACTACCGGGTGCGTTTCGAGGTGGGCGGCCCCGGCGTCTTCCACAACGTCACGGTCCACCTGTTCGGAGCGGACGGGCCTGCCCCGCCCGCTCCAAGGCACACCATGGCCGCCGGGGACGCCCCGATCGAGTGGATGTTCTCGCTCCCCGACGCCGGGCAGGCCTGGGTGATGGTGACGTGGGTCCGGCCCTATCTGCAGGGTGTCGAATCCGAGGCGCTCGCACAGCGATTGGCGGGCGGGAGCCTCTACGAGTGGCGGTGGTACTCCGAGACCAGCCGCTACGTGCGGACGGTCATCAGGTTTCTGGCCCGACGGTGGTCATGGGAGTCGTTGCGCGAGTTGCCGTTGTACGGGCGGTGGCGCCGCACCTCATCGAACAGCGAAGCCGATCTTGTGGGTCCGGGAGCGACTGCGCCGCCGAGGATCTGAGAACGTCTGCGGAAGCACCTGGCGCATCGCCCGATGCGCCAGTCGTCGGTGCCGACCGCGTAGCACCGTTCCGGTGACCGAGCCGCACAGGAAGCCCGCGATGAACACCCGTCGTGAGCGCCGTTGGCTCGGCCGGCCCACCAGGTAGCCACCGATCGCGGCGACGATGGCGACCCCGACGACGAGCGCGAAAGTTGCCACCGCCCGATCCAACCACCGGAGGTCCGGGCCGGCGCCGCTCGTGACCGAACCGAACCTCAAGCGTGAAGTTCCTGACGCTCAACGTCGACCTGTCGTCGAGGATCTCGCCCGGGAGCGACAACACGTCGACGTTCGGCGAACTATCCCGCGCCCTCGGCCGGCGGCGCCTCTGGGGTCACGGTCTGCGTCTCGGTCTGGGTTTCGGTGACCGTGCTGGTGCTCGTACTCACCGAGGTGCTCGGCGTCGTGGTCGTGGTGGTGGTCGTTGTCGTCGACGGGGTGGTGGTCGTTGTCGTGGTCGTCGGCTCGGTGGTCGTGGTGGTCTCCGGGGTGGCCGTCACCGTCTCGGTCGGCACCGGCGCCACCGCGGACGTGGTCGCCGCCTCCGACGACGAGGTGGTCGACGACGTCGTCGTGGTGGTGGACTCCGAAGAATCACCGCTCAGCGCGCTGATGATGCCCCAGATTGCGCCGACCAGCACCAGGGCCGCGATCGCGCCGATGACCACCAGCGCCGCGGGTTTGCGGTACCAGGGCTGCGGCGGCTCGGGTGGTTCGCCGCCGGCGGCGTAGGGGTCGGCCGTTTCGTACGGCTGGGTGTAGTCGCTGTAGTTCGCGGCGTACTGGGTGGGTTCGTCGTCGGAGTAGTTGTCGCCGGGTCCGTTGTTCGCCATAGTGCTTCGACGGTACGACGTTCGGATGACGAAGTGCGGTAACGCGCCGGGCGTGCGCGAAACGGCTCAGCTCTCGCGGCGCGCCTTGGCTCGTCGTTTGCCCTCGTGCATGGCGGCGACCCGGGCGACCGGGATGCTGCGGCCCTGTTCGATCAGATCGTCGGGCAGCCGCTGCGGTGCCGGCATCTGCTCGGCCCACGGATCGCGGTCGCCCAGGCGGTCCAGCGCGGTGTGCACGGTGAAATCCGACGGCCGCACCTCGGAAAGCTCCGACCAGGACAGCGGAAACGACACCGGTGTACCGGGACGCAGCCGTGGGCTGTACGCCGCCGCCACTGTCGCCCCGCCGGAGCGGGTGGCGTCCACGAACACCTTGTTTGCGCGGTCCTCGACGATGAAAGCCGTTGTCGCAATGTGCGGATCGAGCGCCTCGGCGCGCGCCGCCAACGCCCGGGTCGCCGCCGCCACGTCATCGCCGGGAGCATCGACGGGCACGAAGATATGCACCCCGCGCGACCCACTGGTCTTCACCGCGCCCGCCAGCCCGGTGTCGGCCAACGCCTGGCGCACCAACTCGGCCACCGCCACCACCGCGGCGAAGTCCTCGGCGTCGGGCGGGTCGAGGTCCAGGATCAGATGGGTCGGTGCGTAGATGTTGTCGGCCGGCCCGAGCGCCGGGTGGTATTCGACGGCACGCTGATTGGCCAGCCACAGCAGGGTGCGCCGGTCATCGCACAGCGCGTAGTGGATCTCGCGGTGCGATGCCTCGGCCCAGATCGGCACCGTCTTCACCCAGTCCGGGGTGTACTTGGGCACGTTCTTCTGCATGAACGGCGCCCGCCCGCGCAGCACCCGCAGCACCGTCAGTGGCCGCCCCGCCAGCCCGGGCAGGATCCGGTCGGCGACCGCGTCCAGGTAGTCGACCAGGTCGCGCTTGGTGGCCCCGGCATCGGGGCCGAGCGGCTGGTCCAGGTTGGTCAGCTCGACGCCGGCTCGCTGCTCGTCCGCGGTCATGGCTCCACCATAGGATCGTGGGATGACCGTCGTCCTCGCTCTGCGGTGCGCCAACGGGATCGTGTTGGCCTCGGATTCCCAGATCACCGATCCGGGCCGCGGCCTGACCTATCCCGCGCAGAAGCTGCACCCGTTGGGTACGTCCGCGGCGTGGGGTGGCAGCGGCTCGCGTGCGGTGCTCTACGACGTCGAGCAGATCTTCACCGAGGAAGCCGACGCCATCGTCGAGGCCAAGGACATCGGGCGCGCCATCCAGGCGCGGGTCCGGCCGATCCTGGAACACCACTACGAGAACTTCATCTCCAGCGTGCCCGGGCAGGACAAGGCCGGCACGCCGGCGACCTTCGTTCTGGCCGCCGGCTACGTGGGGGACCGGCCGTTCATCATCGATCTCGACCCCAACGCGCTGCTCGGCCATCACGAGGAGACCGGCTTTCAGGCGGTCGGCAGCGGCGCGGCGATGGCGCAGCAGGCGCACGCGCTGCTCACCCATTTCCGGATGCCCGAACGCGATGTCGACTACGGCGTGGTGGCCGCCCTGCGGGTGCTCGACGCGCTGGACGCCTCGTCGTCGAGCGTCGGGGGGCCGATGGACCTGTGCCGCATCACCCCCGAGGAGGGCGCTCAGCACCTGACGCCCAAACAGGTCGACGCGGTCCGCAAGAACGTGGCCAAGTGGGTGAAGCTCGAACAGCAGGCGCTCGACGACCTCTTCGAATGAGTCTGTGAAGTTGCTGTCAATTCACTCTGTGGGTTGGCAATTGTTAAATTAGCTACGTAAATTACGCCCGATACAGATTCTGTAATCCTGACGGGCCACACATTTGAACGCCACCAAAGCCGATCGCTCCAAGATCGCACATCTCGTCCGAGTGCTTTCGGTACCCATCGTGCTGGCCTGGCTGGCGCTCACCATCGCGACCAACGTGCTCGTCCCGTCGCTGGAAGAGGTCGGCGAGGCGAACACCGTCGGGCTGAGCGCCCACAACGCGCCGGCGATGATCTCGATGAAACGCATCGGCGCCAACTTCGACGAGTTCGACTCCGACAGCAATGCCATGGTGGTGCTGGAAGGCGATCAGCCCCTCGGTGACGAGGCGCACCACTACTACGACGGCCTGATCGACAAGTTCGAGGCCGACCCCGCCCACATCCAGCACGTCGCCGACTTCTGGGGCGACACCCTGACCGCGGCCGGCGCGCAGAGCGCCGACGGGAAATCCGCCTACGTCCAGCTTTATCTGCACGGCAACCAGGGCGAGACGCTGGCCAACGAGTCGGTGCAGGCGGTCCGCGACATCGTCGCGCAGAACCCGCCGCCGCCTGGGCTGCAGGTGTTCGTCACCGGTGGTGCGCCACTGATCTCCGATCAGCACCACGCCGGCGACAAGAGCATCGCCAAGGTCACCATGATCACCCTCGGCGTCATCCTGCTGATGCTGCTGATCGTGTACCGCTCCATCGGCACCACGCTGCTGATCCTGCTGATGGTGTTCGTCGAACTCGGGGCGGCCCGCGGTGTCGTCGCCTTCCTGGCCAGTGCCGGGGTCATCGGGCTGTCCACCTTCGCGGTGAACCTGTTGACGTTGATGATCATCGCGGCGGGCACCGACTACGCGATCTTCGCCGTCGGCCGCTATCAGGAGGCCCGCGGCGTCGGGGAGGACCGGGAAACCGCGTACTTCAGCATGTTCGGCGGCACCGCTCATGTCGTGCTGGGCTCCGGGTTGACCATCGCCGGCGCGATGTTGTGCCTGTCGTTCACCCGGCTGCCGTATTTCCAGACCATGGGGGTGCCGTGCGCGATCGGCACGCTGGTCGCGGTGATCGCGGCGCTGACGCTGGGACCCGCCGTCATCACCATCGGCAGCCGGTTCGGCCGGTTCGAACCCAAACGGGCCATCCGGTCCCGGGGCTGGCGCCGTATCGGCGTCACCGTGGTGCGCTGGCCCGGCCCCGTCCTGGTGGCCAGCCTGGCGCTGGCGATCATCGGGCTGGTGACCCTGCCGGGCTACAAGACGAACTACGACGCGCGGCGCTACCTGCCCGCCGATCTGTCCGCCAACGTCGGATACGACGCCGCCGAACGCCATTTCAGCGCGGCCCGGATGAACCCCGAACTGCTGATGGTGGAGAGCGACCGCGATCTGCGCAACCCGGCCGACTTCCTGGTCATCAACAAGATCGCGAAGGGCATTCTCGCGGTCCCCGGCGTCGCGCGGGTGCAGACCATCACCCGGCCCAACGGCAAACCCATCGAGCACACCACGATTCCGTTCATGCTCAGCCAGCAGGGCGCCACCCAGACGATGAACGAGAAGTACCGCCAGGACCAGTTCGCCGACATGCTCAAGCAGGCCGACGACATGCAATCCAACATCGAGACCATGCAGCAGCTGTCGTCCATCACCGAGCAGATGGCCGCCACCACCCACTCGATGGTCCAGAAGACCACCGACATGACGCTCGACATCGCCGAAATGCGAGACCACATCGCCGATTTCGACGACTTCCTGCGCCCCATCCGCAACTACTTCTACTGGGAACCGCACTGCTACGACATCCCGGTGTGCTGGACCATGCGCTCGGTCTTCGACACCCTCGACGGGATCGACATCCTGACCGCCGACATCCAGGCGGTGGTGCCCGACCTGCAGCGCCTGGACACCCTGCTGCCGCAGATGGTCGTGCTGATGCCGGAGAACATCCGCGTCATGGAGAACATGCGCAACTCCATGCTGACGATGTATCAGACCCAGAAGGGCATGCAGGATCAGGGCTCTGCCATGCAGGACAACGGCACGGCCATGGGGGAGGCCTTCGACGCGTCCCGCAATGACGACACCTTCTACCTGCCGCCGGAGGCCTTCGAGAACGAGGACTTCAAGCGCGGGATGGAGAACTTCATCTCACCCGACGGAAAGTCGGTGCGATTCATCATCAGTCACGACGGGGACCCGGCCACCCCCGAGGGCATCGCGCACGTCGATCCGATCAAGACGGCCGCCAAGGAAGCCATCAAGGGCACCCCGCTGGAGGGCTCAAAGATCTTCCTTGCCGGCACCGCGGCCACCTACAAGGACATGCACGACGGCGCGCAATGGGATCTGCTGATCGCCGGGATCGCCGCCGCCGCACTGATTTTCGTGATCATGCTGCTCATCACCCGGGCGCTGGTGGCGGCCGCGGTGATCGTCGGGACCGTGCTGCTGTCCCTGGGCGCCTCCTTCGGTATGTCGGTGTTGTTGTGGCAGCACATACTCGGCTTGGAACTGCACTGGATGGTGCTGCCCATGTCGGTGATCCTGCTGCTGGCGGTGGGCTCGGACTACAACCTGCTGCTGGTGTCCCGGTTCAAGGAGGAGCTGGACGGCGGACTGAAGACCGGCATCATCCGGGCCATGGCGGGCACCGGATCCGTGGTCACCTCCGCGGGACTGGTGTTCGCGTTCACCATGGCCTCCTTCGCGTTCAGTGATCTGAAGGTGATGGCACAGGTCGGCACCACCATCGCCCTCGGTCTGCTGTTCGACACCCTGGTGGTGCGTTCCTTCATGACACCGGCGATCGCCGCCCTGCTGGGAAAGTGGTTCTGGTGGCCGCAGGTGATCCGCACCGAGGCGTCGGCGCGCAGGCTGGCGGCACGCGGAATCGACGTGCCCGCGTAGGCTGGGTAGATCGACAATTCCGCGCGCGATCCCGTCCGAGTGGCCGTGCTGGCACCGATCGCCTGGCGGACACCACCGCGGCACTACGGTCCCTGGGAACAGTTCGCGTCACTGCTCACCGAGGGTCTGGTCGCGGCCGGGCATGAGGTCACGCTGTTCGCCACCGCCGACTCGATCACCTCCGCCGAGCTGGTGTCGACGGCGGCGTGCGGCTGGTCCGAGGACGAGACGGTCGACGCCAAGGTCGCCGAATGCCTGCACATCGCGTCGGTCTTCGAACGGGCCGGCGAATTCGAGGTCATCCACAACGGATTCGACTTCCTGCCACTCACCTACAGCGCTCTGGTCGACACCCCGGTGGTCACCACCATCCACGGATTCTCCTCGGAGCGCATCGTTCCCGTCTACCAGCGCTACAACGGCCACGGCGCCTACGTCTCCATCAGTGATGCCGACCGCCATCCCGCCCTGCGCTACGCCGCCACCATCCACCACGGCATCGACACCGACCAGTTCGCCGTGCACCCCGATCCCGGCGGGCACCTGTTGTTCTTCGGGCGGATCCACCCGGACAAGGGCACCGCGCGGGCCATCGAGGTCGCCCGGCGCTGCGGACGCCGCCTCGATATCGCCGGAATCATCCAGGACGAGGACTACTTTCGCGACGCGGTGGCACCGCACCTCGGCGAGACGGTGCGCTACCTCGGTCCCGTCGACGCGTCCGGGCGCGCCGAGGCGCTCGGCGGTGCGCACGCGCTGCTGCACCTCATCGACTTCGACGAGCCATTCGGCTACAGCGTGGTGGAGGCGATGGCCTGCGGCACACCGGTGATCGCCCACAACCGCGGTTCGATGAGCGAACTGATCGACCACGGGGTCACCGGTTATCTGGTCGACGATCTCGACGCGGCGGTGGCCGCCGTCGATGCGGCCGCCGCGCTGGACCGCCCGAAAATCCGTGAGCTGACCGTGGGCCGCTTCACCATTGCGGCGATGGTCGACAAGTATGTGGACGTGTACCGCAACGTGATCGGGAGCCGCGCATGACTTCGTGGTGGAAATCTGCCGTGGTGTACCAGATCTATCCGCGCAGCTTCGCCGATTCCGACGGCGACGGCATCGGGGATCTGGGCGGCATCCTGCAACGGCTCGATCACCTCGCCACGCTCGGCGTGGACGTGATCTGGTTGTCGCCGATCTACCGCTCTCCGCAGGCCGACAACGGTTACGACATCAGCGATTACCGCGATGTGGACCCGCTGTTCGGGACGTTGGCCGACCTCGACACGCTGATCGCGAAGGTGCACGCGCTCGGCATGAAATTGGTGATGGACCTGGTGGTCAATCACACCTCCGACGAGCACGCGTGGTTCACCGAGTCGCGGTCTTCACGCGACAACCCGAAGCGGGACTGGTACATCTGGCGCGACGCCCGCGACGGCGGCGAACCGAACAACTGGGGATCGTTCTTCTCCGGTCCGGCCTGGACCTGGGATTCCGGCACCGAGCAGTTCTACCTGCACCTGTTCGACCGCAAGCAACCGGACCTGAACTGGGACAACCCACAGGTGCGAAAAGCTGTGCAGGACATGATGATCTGGTGGCTGGACCGCGGTGTGGACGGGTTCCGGATGGACGTCATCAACTTCATCTCCAAGGTCGACGGGCTGCCCGATGCCCGCCCGGTGCCGTTGCAGCGCCACATCGTCGCCTTCGACGGGTTCGCCGACGGGCCACACGTGCACGAGTACCTCGCCGAGATGCACCGCGCCGTGTTCGGCGGGCGGGACGGCGAATACCTCACCGTCGGTGAGATGCCCGGCGTGACCACCGATGAGGCCCGGCTGTACACCGATCCCGCGCGCGGCGAGGTGGACATGGTGTTCCAGTTCGAGCACATGGCCATCGACCAGAGCCCGACCGGCAAGTTCGACTACCGCGGGCTCGACCTCGTGGTGCTCAAGGACACCATGCACCGCTGGCAGGCCGCGCTGGCCGACGTGGGCTGGAACAGCCTGTACTGGAACAACCACGATCAGCCGCGGGTGGTGTCCCGGTTCGGCGATGACGACCCCGCCTACTGGGCGGCCTCGGCCAAGGCGCTGGCCACGATCCTGCACGGGATGCGCGGCACGCCGTTCATCTACCAGGGCGAAGAGCTCGGCATGACGAACTACCCGTTCCGGTTCCCGCAGGATCATCGGGACCTCGAAGCCGTGAACTATTACAACGAGGTGGTCGCACTCGGTGGTGACACCGCGGCGGCGCTGGCCGGGCTGGCCCGGATGAGCCGCGACAACGCCCGTACCCCCATGCAGTGGGACGCGAGCGCGCACGCCGGCTTCAGCGCCGGGCAGCCGTGGCTACCGGTCAACCCGAATCACCTGTGGCTGAACGCCGAGGCACAAACAGGCGCACCGGATTCCGTGCTCTCGCATTACCAGGCCCTGATCCGGCTGCGGCACGAACTGCCCGTCCTGGCCGACGGCGACTTCACTCCGCTGTTCGCCGACGACCCGCAGCTCTGGGCCTACACCCGTGCCGACGGGGACGCGACGCTGCTGGTGATCGCCAACTGCGGCCGCGCACCCCGCACCGTTGACGTCGGCCCGCAGTGGGAGGCGGCCGAGTTGCTGCTCGGCAATCTCCCGGGGACGCCGGCCGGCTCGACGTCGCTGCAGCTGCAGGGCTGGGACGCGCGGATCTACGCCGCGCGCACCTGACTAGTGCGGGTCCTCGGTGACCGCCGCCGGCACATGCTTGGCGACCGTCGCGTCCATGGTCTCCCGCAGGGCCGGAATCTGTTGCAGCAGCACATCGAGATCATCGCGCGCGATGTGCAACACCTCGGCTTTGCCGATCGTCGTCACCGTCGCGTTGCGCAGCCTCCCACGGCGCAGCGCGGATTCGCCGATCACCTCTCCCGGGCCCACCACCGCGACCCGGTCCCGGCCGATGTACACCGCGGCCTCCCCGCTGAGCAGGATGTAGCAGGAGTCCGAGGGAGTCTGCTCCAGGATCAGCGGCCACGGACCGGAGGTCGAGGTGCGGTGCGCGGCGTGGACCAGGCGGTGCAGGTCCGCATCGGAGAACTTCGCGAAGGTGTCGAATTCCCGTAGCCGGACGGCGTCGATCTGCTGTTCGGCGTCCCGGGCCTGTACCGCAGCACGTGCGGTCTTGTAGCTGTTCATGTCGGATCCTTTTCGTGGGGTGTTCAGATGCAGTAGGTGCGCAGCGGCGCGAACCCGTTGAACTCGATCGCCGAATAGCTCGCCGTGTAGGCGCCCGCGGCCAGCAGATCGACCTGATCCCCGGCCTGCAACGACAGCGGCAGCCGGTAATCGGTGCGGTGATAGAGGACGTCCTCGCTGTCACAGGTCGGTCCCGCGATGGCCACCGGGCCGTCGGGGCCGCCGTCGGCACCGGTGCGCATCGCGTAGGCGATGGCCTCGCCGCTCGTCTCGGCCAGGCCACCGAACTTCCCGATGTCCAGGTACACCCAGCGCCGTCCGCCGTCGGTGTCGCGCGGCGCCACCAGCACGACCTCGGAGCGGATGAGGCCGGCGTCGGCGACCATGGCCCGGCCCGGCTCGATCATCAGCCGCGGCGCGCGGGTCCCGTAGTGCCGGCTGAGCGACGCGGTGATGGCGTCGCCGTAGTCGGCCAGGCCGGGTGTGGTGTCGCGGTAGGTGGCCGGCAGCCCGCCGCCGATGTCCAGGGTGCTCGGCTCGATCCCGTCGGCGCGCAGGGCGCGGGTGATAGCGGCTGCCGCGGCGATGGGTTCGTCCCAGGCCCCGGTGTCCAGCTGCTGGGAGCCGGGATGAAACGCCACCCCGAGTGGGACCAGCCCCAGCCGGCGGGCCAGCCGCAGCAGTGCCACTGCCTGCGGGGGCCGGCACCCGAACTTCGGCCCGAACGGCAGCGCCGAACCCTCGCCGTGCGCGGCGATCCGGACCAGGACCTGCGCGCCGGGCGCGTGGTCGGCGATGGCGCGCAGGTCGGGTTCGCTGTCGGAGACGAAGGTCCGCACCCCGACGCGGTGCGCGTAGGCGATATCGCGGGCCTTCTTGATGGTGTTGCCGTAGGACAGCGCGTCCGGGTTCGCCCCACTGCGCAGGCACAGGTCGATCTCGACGGTGCTCGCCACGTCGAACGACGAGCCCTGCGCGACAAGCAGTTCCACGATCTCCGGTGCGGGGTTGGCCTTCACCGCGTAGTGCACGGTGGCGGGCACCGCGGCGCGGATGTCGTGGTAGCGGCGGCGCACCGCGTCGAGATCGACGATCAGGCACGGGGTGGCCGGCCCGGTGTCGGCCAGGAAGCGGTGGATCCGGGTGAAGGTGGATTCGTCCGGCGGATCGAGCAGCAGCGTCATGGCAGTACCGGCTCCAGGATGGCGACCGGTTCGGGCCGCCGCGCCAGCCAGCGATTGAACTTCTCGTAGCTGACGATGGTGCAGACGTAGAACACGACGTCGGCGAGGAAGCCGCCGACGATCCAGCCGAGCAGCACCTGGTCGAGCAGCACCGGCGCGGCGAAGATGAGGCCGGGCCGGACCAGGGCACTGTCGATGACCTCGGCGATCCCGAACTCCATCGTCAGGCTGCGCACGGCCAGCAGGTTCGTCAACACCACCCGGCCGACCACGGTGCGGGCCTCGACCGTGGGCCAAGTCCAGCGGAACGCGTTGGCGTAGGCGGGCAGGTAATAGCCAATAGACGAACCGATGGTGGCAGCGATCGCCGCGATGGCCAGCGAGCCTGTCGAGGCGTAGGCGACGCCGGCCGCTCCGAGCTCGCCGATCCAGCCTGCGATCTCCAGCGGCAGATAGCGTCGCAACCATTCGATCGCCTTGGCGCGCAACTCTCTTCGTCGGACGTCGAGTTCGGCCTGCTCCATCGGGACCCCCTGATCGCGTGGCCCGGTCACCGGGCTCACTCTGAGGCTCTCCGACCGCGGGGGAGCGCAGTAGCGTAGTGGGCTACCTGTCCTTAGCCAACGGTTGTTTGGGCAACCCCGACGCAGGGCATCATGGGTGGATGACCGAAGACCGGGCCATGAGTGCTGCCCCCGACAAATTCGCACCCGAAGAAGTCGCCCTGCGGCCGCGCAACGTGCAATTCGACTGGTCAGACGCCCCGCTGCACTGGATTCCCGGCGATCCGTACGCCTCGCATTCGGTCACCGCGCTCAACCTGTTCCTCCCGGTCGCCGAGCGCTGGTTCAGCAAATTGCTGTCCGACTCGCTGGTATACGTCCGCGACGAGCATCTGCGGGAGGAAATCGTCGGATTCATCGGCCAGGAGAACGTGCACGCCCGCACCCACGACAACGTGCTGCAGGAATACCTGCGCCGGCACGGCATCGACCCGGAGCCCTTCACCCGGCAGTTGGAGTGGGTGGCCGGCCAGTACGAACGGAGGGTCGATCAGGCCGAACCGGCCAAGCGGCGCAAGGCGCTGGAGTCGGGCTGCCACGCCCTGTGCGCCGCCGAGCACTACACCGGTGTGCTTGGCCACTGGGCGCTCAACAACCGCTGGGACGAACTGGGCGCCGATCCGACGCTGACCGACCTGTACCGCTGGCACGGGGCCGAAGAGGTCGAGCACCGGCACGTCTCGTTCAACGTCGCCAAGTACTTCGGCATGGACTACGTCGCGCAGGCCCTCGGCGGAGTGATGGTCAGCGCGGTCTTCTTCGCCATGATGCTGCGCGGCACCAAGTACCTGGTGCACCAGGACCCGGCGCTGCCGAACATGCGCTACCCGCGGCTGCTGTGGCAGCTGCGCAAGTCCGGTAAGACGGGCGCGCTGCCGACGTTCCGCTACCTGGGTTCCTCCGGGCTCACGCTGCTGCGCCGCGACTACGACCCGGTCGACGAGGGCAGCACCGCCCAGGCGGTCGCCTATCTCGCCAGTTCGCCGGCGGCTCGCGCCACCCATGGGTGAACGGCTGACGCGCCTGCTGCGGCCCTATGACGGTGAGCCGCCGCCGGGGCTGTACGGCAAGTCCTCGGACCTGCTGATCCGGATCGCCGGCACGGCGGTTCCGCACTTCCTGTCGGTGGTCACCCGCCTCGGCGGTGACAAAGAGCCTCCGGAACTCCCGCGCCGCACCCACCGCCGGGCCGTGGTGATCGAGGAGCGTAGGCACGTCGCCCGCGACCGCGATGTCGTCGCGCTGACGCTCATGGCGCCCGACGGCGGGGATCTGCCGCAGTGGCACGCCGGCGCCCATATCGACGTGCACCTGCCGTCCGGGCGAACCCGGCAGTACTCGCTGTGCGGGGACCCCGACCAGCCGGACCGGTACCGCATCGCGGTGCGTCAGATCCTCGGTGAGGACGGCGCCTCGATCGAGGTGCACGGCCTGAGCGTGGGCCAGGTCATCGAGATCAGCGGCCCGCGCAACGCCTTCATGATGCCGCTGCCGGGGTCCGGATCCCGGTCCGAGCGGCTGCGTTTCATTGCCGGCGGCATCGGAATCACCCCGATCCTGCCGATGGTGCGCCTTGCCGATCGCCTCGGGATGGACTGGTCGCTGCGCTACACCGGACGGCGCCGCGACACTCTGCCGTTCCTCGACGAGCTGGAGGCGTTCGGCGACCGGGTGCGGGTGCTCACCGATGATGTGTCCGGGTTACCCACGCCCGCAGATCTTCTCGATGACGTGACGCCCTGGACGGCGGTGTACGCCTGCGGGCCGCCGCCGATGATGGACGTGGTGCGCGGCGCCGTCCCGGATCGCGCCGAGCTGCACATCGAGCGCTTCTCACCGGTGCCGGTGGTCGACGGCAAGCCGTTCGAACTCGAGCTGCAGCGCAGCGCCGAGGTGATTGCGGTGCCCGCCGACCAGAGTGCGCTGGCGGCGCTGCTCGCGGCCAGGCCGGACGTGAGCTACTCCTGCCAACAGGGATTCTGCGGCAGTTGCGCCCAGCAGGTGGTGACAGGCGAGATCGAGCACCGCGACCGCCTGTTGACCGACGAGCAGCGCGAAGCCGGGCAGATGCTGCTGTGCGTGTCGCGGTCCGCCGGTGGACGGCTGGTGCTCGACCTCTGAACGGCTACAGCTGCAGCTGCCCGCCGTCGGCGGCGAGTTCCGCGCCGGTCATGTAGCTGCTCTGGTCCGAGGCGAGAAACAGTACGGCCGAGGCGATCTCGTCGACGTGGCCGAGGCGTTTCATCGGTACCCCGGCGGCCATGCCGTCCAGCAGCGCCTGTTGCTCCTCGGCGGGAGCCAGCCCGGCCAGCCCGGGGGTTTCGATGGGGCCGGGGATGATGGTGTTGACCCGGATCTTGCGGTCGATGAGTTCGGCGGCCCAGGTGCGTCCGAGCGATCGGATGGCGGCCTTGGACGCGGCGTACATCCCGAACGCGGGCACACCCTCTGACGCCGCGGTGGAGCCGGCCAGCACGATGGAGGCCCCCTCGTTGAGCAGGGGCAGCGCCTTCTGCACGGTGAAGACGGTGCCGGCCACGTTGCGGTCGAAGGTGTCCCGGTAGTGCTGGACGGTGACGTCGGGCAGTACGGCGAAGTCACCGCCACCGGCGTTGGCGAAGATGACGTCCAGACCCTTTCCGTGCGCGCTGATTTCGGCGGCGAGGGTGTCGAGGTCGTCAGGATTGCTGATGTCGCCCTGCACGCCGCGGGCGTTGTCGCCGATCGTCGCGGTGGCCTCGTCGAGGCGGGCGCGGTCGCGGCCGGTGATGAAGACGTAGGCGCCTTCGGCGGCGAAGCGTTGGGCGGTGGCCAGACCGATACCGGAAGTTCCTCCGGTCACCAGTGCGGTCTTGCCCTCGAGTTGTCCCATGATCGAGCTCCGTTTCTTGGAAGGTTCATGCGGTGCGCTCGGTGCAACATAGGTGATGTGTCACCTATTCCTGGGTCAGGATGGTCCACAGCTTGATGATGCGGTCCTCGGCGATCTCGGCGACGTCGAACCCCGAGGCCACCGCGGTGTCATCCGGGGTGCGCACCTCCCAGGCGAGAAAGCCCAGCCCGCGGGTCTGGCGGACGGGACCTGCGGCGACGAAGTGCAGTCCGGGGAGTTTTTCCTGCAGTTCGGCGGCCTTGGCGTCCAGTGCCGCGTGGCCGGTGGCGACGCCTTCGTCATCGAACCACTGCACATCGGGGGAGTAGGTGGCGGCGATCGCCGCGGCGCGGCGTTGCGGGTCGCGTTCATCGAAGACGGCGAGCAGGTTGGCTTCCATCAGGCGGGTGATTGCGTCGCTCATGAACGGCCTCCTTTGAGTGATATTTCACCCAATGCTAGCCCGGTGCGGGCGGTAGCGAGCTGTTCAGGTTGAGATTGACGTGGATATGCTCCAGCGCCGCGGTGAGCGGGGCGAGCAGGTTGTCCGGCAGCGGATCGAAGAACAGGCTGCGCACCAGGTCGACATGCGCGGGGGCGGCCTCGGCGATGGCGGCGCGGCCCTGCTCGGTGAGCACCACGTTGCTGGTGCGACCGTCCTCGGTACTGGGCCGGCGCTCGGTGAGGCCGCGTTCCTCCATGCGGCGCAACTGATGTGACAGCCTGCTGCGCTCCCAGCCGATCTGGGCGGCCAGATCACTGATGCGCATGGCCTGGTCGCGGTTGCCGCTCAGCGCCACCAGCACGTCGTAATCGGACAGCGACAGCTTCGAGTCGGCCTGCAGCTGGCGGTTCATCTCGTAGTTCATCCGCAGCTGCACCCGCATATAGGCGACCCAGGCGCGCTGCTGTTGCGGCGTCAGCCAACCCCGCTTGGGTGATGTGTCCCGCTTTTTCGCCGTCACCCCTACAGTGTGGCCGATCCGCGGACGGTCAGTAGGACCAATAGGAGGTCGCGGGAGTCCTGGTCCTCCGGGGAGTCGTACAACTTGTCGCAGGCCAGCTTCACCAGTCGGCGCCAAATTGCTTGCGACACCCCTGCCTGGGCGCCGAGCAGCCCGCGCAATCGTTCGATGGCGCCCGCGTCATCCGGGTCGCGGTACACGGCGTCGCATGCCGCTTGGATCTGCTGTCGCAGTGCCGAATTCACGTTTCTGTCCCCCGCCTCACAGGCCACTCACAGGCGACCCATATGTGCATATTGCATTACCCCACGGCGATATGGCAATACTGGACACTTGTATGCTGAACCAAGACTGCCGTATTGTTGCCGTGGTGACTGGCACTGTGTTCCTTCGGGAGTCGACGCCCGCCGAGCCGTCCAGTCGGGAGCGCATACTGGATGCCGCCATCAAATCCTTTTCGCAACAAGGCGTTTCCAACACGCCGCTGAGGGCGGTTGCCGACGCCGCCGGCGTCAGCGTCGGGCTCGTGCAGCACTACTTCGGCAACAAGGCCGGCTTGACGGCAGCGGTCGACGAGTACGTCCTGCGGGTCTTCGGTGAGATCCTGGAATCGACGCCGATGCCCGAGCCGCCGGCCGATCATCTGGTGGAACTGCGCGGCCGGTTCGCCCAGCTCGTGCATCGATACCCCGACGTCATGGACTATGTCGCGCACGCCCTGAGCCAGGGCGAGGAGATCGGTGCCGTCATCTTCGACGGGCTCGTGCGGATCAGCTCCGCCCAGGGCGACAAATTCGCCGAGCACGGCCTGGTGCGGTCGGATCTCGATCTGCTGTGGGCCACCATCAACCCGCTGATCCTGCGCGTCGGTGCGATCATCCTCCGCCAACACATCGAACGCCACATTCCCGAACCGTTCTACACGCCGACCCAGCTGCAACGGTGGGATGCCGCCGTCACCTCGCTCATCCGCACGGGGCAGTTCAACATCGACGCCGCTACGGATGGCTGAGGGTTCGATCGGCCGGCGCTCATGGGGTGCGCCGGACCGATTCGCAGGACGATCCGCGGAGCTCTTGGGGGATGGCTCCGCGGATCGTCTCGGATCGTGTTGAGCCGCAGCGCCAGATAGTGTTCAGCCCACAGCCACTCCACACCCGCAGGAGTTCCCATGTCTGAGCCGGTCACCGAGTCACAGGACGTCGCCAGTCTGCCGCTCGTGCCGGCCAATCCGCTGCCCCTGCGGCAACGGATGACAGCCGCGCGGCACTATCACCACGGGCAGGTGACACTTCTGAAATCCGGGGGCGCGCTCACCCGGGTGCTGCTGGGCCCGGCCGGCACGGGTCCCTCGATCGTGTTCGTCATGTCCCCGACGGGTGCCCGCGACGTCCTCGCGCGCAACAACGACTCCTGCGATCGCACCCTCGTGCACGAGGAGATGCGGCACCTGATGGGGGACAACCTGGCTGATCTCCCCAACGTGCCGTGGCGCTCGCGCAAGCGAACGCTGCAGCCGGTGTTCACCCGCCAGCATGTTTCGGGACTCGGTCATCACATGGCCGAGACGGCCGAAGCGATCGCGGCGGGCTGGGGCGACGCCGCCGGCGTGGATCTCGACGCCGAAGCCCGCCGGCTCACCATGCAGGTGCTCGGTAAGACGGTGCTGGGTATGGATCTCGGTGATCGGGCCGAGGGTCTGGCCGAACCCCTCAACACCGCACTGGGCTATGTGGCCGACCGCGGTATGCGCCCGGTGCGGGCGCCGCGCTGGCTGCCCACCCCGGCACGCCGGCGCGCACGAGCGGCCGTGGCAAGCATGCGGGAACTGGCCGACGAGGTCGTCGCGGCCTGCCGTGCCCATCCGGACCGCGACGCGCCGCTGGTGCAGGCGCTGATTCAGGCGACAGATCCCGACACCGGCCAGTACCTGTCCGACTTCGATATCGCCAGCGATCTCATCGCATTCATGGTGGCCGGTCACGACACCACCGCGACCACCATCGCGTACACGCTCTGGGAGCTGGGGCGGCACCCGGAGATTCAGCAACGCGTGGCGGATGAAGTCGCGACACTGGGAGACCGCCCGCTCGGTCCGGATGACGTGACGGCGCTGAGCTACACGGTGCAGGTGATCCGGGAGGCGCTGCGTCTGTGCCCGCCGGTCGCGGTCGCGGGCCGCACGGCGATGCGCGATATCTCGGTGGACGGCTACCGGATAGCCGAAGGCAGCATGGTTCTGGTTGGCGTCTTCGGTATGCACCGAAACCCCGATCTGTGGACCGACCCGGAGACGTTCGACCCGGAGCGGTTCAACCCCGAGAACATGAGCACGATGGACCGCTGGCAGTACATTCCGTTCGGCGCAGGGCCGCGGACGTGCATCGGTGACCACTTCGCCATGCTGGAAGCGACTCTGGCGTTGGCCACCATCATCCGGTCTGTCGAAATCGAGTCCCTCGCAGAAGATTTCCCGCTCGCTGTCCCGTTCACGATGGTCGCCGCCGCGCCTATTCCGGCCCGGGTGCGCCGACGGGCACGCGTCTAGCTAGTTCGCCGGTAACACCGCCGCGACACTGCGGTTCCGCGCCTGCTCCGCAGCGTCAACGAACGCGCCGAACAGCGCCAGCCGGTCGGCGGCCGGGCCGTCATCGTCCTCGGGATGCCACTGCACGCCCAGGAAGAACCGCTTGGGATCCTCGATGCCCTCGGTGATGCCGTCCAGCGCGCGGGCCGCGACCACCAGCCCGCCGCCGAGTTTGTCCACCGCCTGGTGATGCCCGTTGCGTGCGCTGACCCGGTCGGTGCCCAGGATGGCCGCCAGCCGGGTGCCGGGCATGATGTCGACGGGTTCGTCGACGAACTCCGGCTCACCCGGGGCGCCGTGGTGCGGGGCGTAGTCCTCGATATCGCCGATGAGGGTGCCGCCGCGGAACACGTTGAGCAGCTGCGAGCCTCGGCAGATCCCGAAGATCGGGCGGTCGGCGGCCTCGGCCGCGGCGATGGCGGCGAACGCATCGCGGTCGGCGCGGCCGTCCACCCCGTAGGTCGTGGGGTGCGGGGTGCTCATCCCGTAGCAGGAATTGTCGACGTCACCGCCGCCGAGTAGCAGCAGCCCGTCGAAATACGCTGCCGACGAGGGATTGTCGAGCGCTTCGCTGGTGTCGAAGAACTCGAAGTCGGCGCCCAGCGCGATCAGGGTGGTCAGCGCGACCTTGGTGAACCGCTTGACCAGTGCGACGTCGGCGTCGCTGATATCGGGGTAGTTCAGCGAGGCCAGCACACAGATGTGGGCCCGCGGCACGTCCGGTGCGGGCAGGTCCGGCAGGACGTCCGGCAGGCGAACCAGGGCGGTCATCGATTGGCCTTTCGTTTGCGGGCGCGGTCGACCAGGTCGGCGAACAGTGCCGCGTCGGTGGGGGATTCGGCGTGCCGGTCCTCGGGATGCCATTGCACCGCGAGGATATCGGCGCGGCGGTGCTCGACGGCCTCGATGACGCCGTCGGCCGAGGTGGCGGTGACGGCGAGGTCGCGTCCGAGCCGGTCGATCCCTTGGTGGTGGTAGGAGGAGACCTGGATGCTCTCGGCGCCGACGATGGTGTGCAGCCGGGATCTGTTTTGGACGTGCACTTCGTGAATGCTGTTGTGGTGCATGGCTTCGGGCAGATGCTGGTGCAGGGTGCCGCCGAGCGCGACGTTGAGCACCTGCAGTCCGCGGCAGATCGCGAGCACCGGGATGCCGGTGTCGAGCAGCGCGCGGATGACGCCCAGCTCGAAGTCGTCCTGGAAGGCGACGGTGTCGGTGGTCTCCGGGGCGGGCTCCGCTCCGTAGCGTTGTGGTTCCACGTCGGCGCCGCCGGGCAGCAGCACCCCGTCGAACGCCTCCAGTCGCTGCGGCATTTCGGCGAGTGGGTCGGCGGCCGGTCCGTGCAGGATCACCGGTTCACCGCCGGCCGCCCACACCGCCTCGCAGATCGCCTCGGCGGCCAGGGTCGCCGAGAAACGCAGGATCGGTGCCTGCGCGGCCCGGCGACCGGTGACCGCGATCAGCGGTCGCACGGTCAGAATGGGTAGTCCAGGGTCGGCAGGTGCTGGGTCCACACCTCGCGCAAACGCCCGGAGTCGATGAGCCGGCCCAGCGCGCCGTCGATCTCGGCCAGCGTGTCGGGCCGGTCCTTGGATACCGCGAGGCCCCACCGGTTGGCGGTCTGCACGGTGAAGGCGAGCTCGTAGTCCGGATGGGTGGCGCCGAGCGGCACGAACACCACATCGTCGTCGACCACGGCGTCGACATCCTTGGCCAGCAGTGCGGCCAGCATGTCGGCGTACACGTCGTCGCTTCCCGCACCGAAGGCGACCGGCTCGGCGCCGGTGAAGGTCTGGGCCAGCGCCATATTGGTGCTGTTCTCGATGGCGGCGACCTTGCGGCCCACCAGGTCCTCGGCGGAGTGGATGTCGTCGCCGCGCCGGATCAGCACGCCCTCATGGAAGATCGCGTACGGGCGGGTGAAATCGACCTGGGCCCGGCGTTCGGCGGTGATGCCCTGCCCGCACAGCACGGCGTCGGCGTCCCCGCGCTGCACCGCGGGGATCATGTCCACCCACGGCACCCGCACCCATTCGACCTCGCGGCCGAGTTCGGCGCCGAGCGCCTCGGCGACACCGGGTTCATAGCCGGTGCGGCCGGTCTCCGGGGTCCACAGCGTGAACAGCGGTGGGGCCTCGGCGTCCAGGCAGGCGAGCCTCAATGCGGTCACGGGGCATCATTCCAATACATTTCACGCTCCCAGTCGGTGACATATCCACAGAATCGGGCCCACTCATCGGTGTGGAAGTCGATGAGCAGTGCGGAGAGTTTCGGGCCGAACGTCTCGGTGATGACGGTGTCCTTGCGGAAGGCCGTGATCGCGTCACCGAGGGTCAGCGGCAGTGCCGGGAACCGCTCGTCCTGCGGGGTGTCATACGACGAGCCCTGGCACGGCGCACCGGGATCGGTGGCGTTCTTCATGCCGTCCTCGCACGCCGCGAGCAGGATCGTATGGGATAGATAGGGATTGACCGCGGCGTCGGGCAGCTTGTATTCCAGGCGCCCGTTGGCCGACAGCCGCACCGTGCAGGTCTTGTTGTCCAGGCCCCAGTTGATCTTCGACGGCGCGAATTGCCCGGCGTCCCAATAGCGTTTGTAGGAGTTCACCGTGGAGCCGTTGACCAGCATGGCCCCGGCCGAATGGGACAGCAGCCCGCCGAGGGCGTGCTTGCCGATCTCGGAGAGGTGCAGTTCGGTGACGCCGGGTTCGACGAGCACGTTGACGCCGTCGCGCCACAGGCTGAAGTTGTGGTGGCAGCCGTTGCCCATCATGCCGGTGGCGGGTTTGGGCATGAAACTGGCCTGGATGCCGAGTTCGCGGGCGACCTGCTTGCAGATCTGCCGGTAGGTGGTCAGCCGGTCGGCGGTCAGGTTGGCGTGGTCGTACATGAAGTTCAGCTCGACCTGGAACTCGTCCTCGTAGTCGCCCTCGATCATGTCCAGGCCGAGTGCTTGGGCGTATTCGACGACCTTCTTGACGATCGGGCGGTTCCGTTCCAAATGCTCGATGTGATAGGCCGGGCTGGATCCGGGCCGGAACTGGGCTTCCAGTCCTTCACCCTGCCAGGTCATCTCGGGTTCGCAGCCGGTGCGCAGTTCCAGGCCGGTGCGGTCGGTGAAGCCGGTGTGCGCCCGCTGCAGCAGGGCGCGGGAGTCGCAGGCCAGTTCAATGCCGGCGTCGACGGCCAGGTGGTCGGGTTCGTAGAGCCGGCAGAACACCCGGGCGAAGCTGGTGTCCCAGGGCAGCACGGCGAAGGTGTCCAGGTCGGGGATCGCGGTGTACTCCGGGGCGTTCACCCCGCCGGCCAGGAGCACGCCTTCCCGGGTGCCCTGCAGATTGGCGATCGCGGTCTGGTGCTGCTGCACCCCCTTGACGGCGAGGCGCTCGAAATGCCGGGCGGGGGCCACCTTTCCGACGACTCGGCCGGTGATGGTGATCGCCTGAAAGTAGACGAACTCCACCCCGCGGTCGGCGATGGTCTCCAGCGCTTGGGCCAGGTGTGCGCTGGTGGCGTTGGCCTGCCGGTGCGCGTCGAGCGGGGTGGTGGTCATCGGATCTCCTGGGTCAGGGGGCTGGGGTGAAGCCGATGGGGAGGGTGATGGGTCCGGTGTTTCCGGAGTCGGGAAGCCAGGTGGCGCCGGGCAGTTCGTGCGGGTCGACCATGCGCCGGGCCAGCAGCGGCAGCGCCTCGCTCATATCGGCGCGGGCGACGAAGTGGCCCAGGCAGTAGTGCAGACCGCCGCCGAACCCGAAGTGCGGCTTGCGTTCTGCGGTGATGTCCAAGCCGGGCGTGTAGACGCGCGGGTCGGTGCCGGCGGCCTCGGCGTAGAGGTGCACGGTGGTGCCGGCCTTGAGTTGCACACCCTCGTATTCGAAGTCCTCGACCACCTCGCGGGTCACCCAGCGGGTGGTGGGGTTCAGGCGCATGATCTCCTCGACGGCCTTGCCGCCGAGGTCGGGGCGCTCGGCGAGCAGCCGCCATTGGTCGGGATTGGCCAGGAAGGTCTGCATGGCCAGGCCGAGCTGATTTCGGGTGGTGTCGAAGGCGGCGAAGATGAGCATGGTCAGGCCGTCGCGCAGTTCCTCGTCGGACAGCCTGCCGTCCTCGGGGTCAGCGGCGTTGACGAACGCGGTGACGAAGTCCTCGCGCGGCGTCTTTCGGCGGTCGGCGATCTGGGCGTCGCAGTAGTCATACAGGCGGGCCAGGGCGGCCTCGATCTCGGCGAGGTCGTCCTTGAGGGTGACCGCCATGGCCAGGCCGATGGTGGTGGCCTCCTTGGCGAGGATGCGCCAGTCCTCCTCGGGGGTGCCGAGCATGATGGCGGTGACCCGGGCCGAGTACGGCTCGGCGAATTCGTTCATGAATTCGCAGCGGTCGGGTGCGGCGAAGGCGTCGACGAGTTCGCCTGCCAGCGCCTGGAATCGGGGGACCTGGCCGGCGATGAGTTGCTGGGTGAAGGCCGGGGTCATCAGGCGGCGCAGGCGGCGGTGCTCCTCGCCCTCCTTGTTGAGCAGCCAGCTGGCCCACCACTGGGCGAACGGGCCTTCGGTGACGCCGTTGTGCGCGGGCCAGGCGATGCTGCCCTGGCGGAGCTGGCGGCTCTTGAGCAGTTTGTTCATCTCGGCGTAGCGCAGCACCGCGATGCCGTACGGGGTGGTGGCGTACCAGCTGCGTTCGCGGGCGTCGTGCACCTCGGCGGACGTCAGCGAGAATTCCGGGTCGCTTACGTCGAAGTGCGGGACCTCATCGAGGGGGACGGGCGACATCGGGGCTACCTCCAGGGTGCGTGACCGGATGCCTTTAAAGACTCTAGAAATAGAGGCTTAATGTCAAGGGCTGGGAGTTAAGTCTGGGTAACCGCTCGTTCAGCTCGTTGCGATGGCAACGGACCAACCGTTGCCGAGGGGCAGTTCGGCCACCTCGTGGAACGTGTTGTCTTCGGTGGGCACGGTGTCGAGCCGGGAGCCGACCAGCCAGCGCGGGGTGTTCGCGGCGATGACGCGGCGCTCGGTGTTGACCACGACGGCGTCCTCGTCGGTGTGGCGCAACACCTCGATGAGCCGGCGTTCGACGTCGCCGACCACCAGGTCGGCGCCGGCCACGCCCAGGAAGGTGCCGTCGGCGATCACCGGGATGGTCGCGGTGATGGTGTACATGTCCGAGCCGCTGTAGTCGACATACGGGCCGTAGGCGACGCGCTGCTGACCACGCTGCGCCAGCTGATACCAGTCCATCTGCAGGTAGTCGTAGACGTCGATGCTGTTCGGGTCGAAGTTCAGCCGTAGCCGGGCGACGCGTTCGTTGTGCCGCTGCCACCAGGCCATATAGCGGTCGCGGCCCTCGACGACCGAGGGTGCGGCGACGAAGCCCATGCCCCACAGGCCGTGCTCGTGCGTGAGGAGTTCGGCGAGCAGGCGCTGCAGCCCGGAGAAGTGCGTCTCGGTGAGCGCGGCCCGCGGCGGGCGGCTGCGCAGCACTTCCTCGGCGACCACGTCGAGCAGTCCGTAGAACGGTTCGACGGCTTTCGAGGCTTCGGCGGCCAGCTCCTGTGCGGTCATGATCGCACGGCCAAATCCATATTCACCGTGGTCAATCGGGCCAGCTGGCTCATGGCGTGGTCTTCGGCCAGCCGACGCGCCTCGGCGGCGTTCTCGGCGGCGACCGCCGCGGCGATGGCGTGCTGGGCTTCCACGTAAGCGGCGACGTCGATGTCCGGGCCGACGGGCAGCCAGATCAGCCCGGCGAGCTCGGCCTGCAGGTTCGCTTCGCGCCGCGCCAGTCGTGCGGATTGGGAGGCGACGGCCACCTGGATGTGAAAGCGGCTGTCGGCGCGGATTCGGTCGCCCAGGGTCGCGGCCGCGCCGAGCTGATCGGTGAGCGCGAACAGTCGTCGGACCGCGTAGGGGGCGGCGCGTTCGGCGGCGAGTTTCGCCGCCTGCCCGGCGATCGCGGTGTGCTCGTCGAACAGGTCGCGCAGGTCCGAGGCGCTCATCGCGGCCAGGCGTTCCTTGAGCTGCTCGACCGGCGGGCCTTCGGGGCGGCGGACGAAGGAGCCGCCGCTGCGGCCGCGCTTGGTCTCGACCAGCTGCTGCTCGCGCAGGGTGGCCAGGGCTTCGCGGACGGTCATCGGGGCGACGCCGAACTGGGCGGCCAGGTCGACTTCGACGGGGAGGCGTTCGCCGTCGTCGAGCAGGCCGAGGTGGATGGCCTCGGTGATGCGCAGGACGATTTCGTCGGCCCGACCGACGGGTGCATCGGGGGCGACGAGGGGAGACAGTGAGGACACCACGCCTGCCTCCCTCCCCGATGGCCTGACGTCGCAATGTACCGGATCAGTGACGAATTCTGCCGTTTCGGTGACGTCTTAAACAATAGGAATGTAGTTTTTCGCTCACTGGCGATTTCGTGCCCGAAGGAGAGCAGGCTCATGACCACTGCCACGCCACCGACCTCCCGCCCCGAGGACGCTTCCCACTCCGATGACGATGCCGCGCACCTCAACGCGCTGGGCTTCAAGTCGGAGTTCAAGCGAGATATGAGCCCGTGGGCCAACTTCAGCCTCGGGTTCACCTACCTCTCGCCGGTCGTCGGCGTCTACACGTTGTTCGCTTTCGCGCTGGCTACCGGTGGGCCACCGATGATCTGGAGCTTCCTGATCGTCGGTGTCGGCCAGCTGTTGGTCGCGTTGGTCTTCAGCGAGATCGTCGCCCAATTCCCGGTCGCCGGCGGGGTGTACCCGTGGGCGCGGCGGTTGTGGGGGCGACGATATGCCTGGATGACCGGGTGGGTGTATCTGGTGGCGCTGCTGGTCACCATCGCCTCGGTCACCTATGGCGGCGGGCCGTTCGTCGCCGCTGTCCTCGGTATCGAAGCCACCACCGACAACATCATCCTGTTTGCTCTGTTGCTGATCGCGTTTGCGACGGTGATCAACTTCCTCGGCACGAAGGTCCTTGCCAAGGCGGCAATCATCGGATTCGTTGCGGAGATCATCGGTGCCCTGGTGGTCGGCGGTTGGCTGCTGATCGCTCACCGCGAGCACAACCTCGGGGTGTTGTTCGACAGCTTCGGCACGGGTGGGGACGGCAACTACATGTTTGCGTTCGCCGCGGCCGCCTTGATCGGCATCTACCAGTACTACGGCTTCGAGGCGTGCGGTGACGTCGCCGAGGAGGTGCCCGATCCGGGCCGGCTGATCCCCAAGGCGATGCGCCGCACCATCTACATCGGCGGTGCCGCAGCTACTTTCGTGTGCCTGGCGCTGATCCTCGCGGTGGCCGACATCCCCGGGGTGATCGCCGGTGAGGACACCGACCCGGTGAGCACCGTGCTGAATGAGGCGTTCGGCCCATTCGGCTCCAAGGTGATTCTGGTGGTCGTGCTGATCTCGTTCCTGTCGTGCGCGATGAGCCTGCAGGCTGCGGCGAGCCGGCTGGCTTACTCGTACGGGCGCGACGGGATGATCATGGGATCGTCTCTGTTGAGCAAGTTTTCGGCGACGCGCCACGTGCCGCCCTATGCACTGGTGATCGCGGCGGTGGTGCCGGCGGTGATCGTGATCGGGTCGCGGTTCTCCACCGATGCCATCACCAAGATCATCAGTTTCGCGGCGCTGGGGATCTACATCGCCTTCCAGATGGTGGTGCTGGCCGCGTTGCGGGCCCGGCTAAAGGGCTGGGTGCCGTCCGGGAAGTACTCGCTGGGGCGGTGGGGACTGCCGGTGAACATCGCGGCGCTGGCGTATGGCGTGATCGCCATGGTGAACATGGCGTGGCCGCGGACTCCCGATGCGGCGTGGTACGACAACTGGATCGTGGCGCTGTCGGCGGTCGTGGTGATCGGAATCGGGTTGGTGTACATGGTGGTTCACCCGGTGGCTGGTCGGAGCACCGCGCCGTACAGCGATGCGATCCCTTCGGGCCGGCGCTGATTCCGGTCGCCGCGCGGAAATTTGGGGGCTCGAGTTGCCCGCCTATGAGCGACAACCGAGCGACAACGACTCTTGGGTCGTCTTCGCTCTGCGGTGGTGGCGGACAAGTGCAAGTGAGTTGCGCCCTGAGTGCAGAGTGAATCGCCGACCGTAAGAGTGCGGTTGGCCCTCGGCGCGGGGACCCGACGCCGTATGCGGTAGGAAGAACGGCATGTCAGTCACACGGCGGGGCCACCATGTTGCTGGAGCGCTGCTAGCTCTCAGTACCGCATTCGTGCTCGCAGGTTGTGCAACCGACGAACCGGTCGTCCCGCCGTCGACTTCATCGGCAGTCGCGCAACAGACCGAGTCGGAGTCTCCCTTTGAGACACGCGACGGCGTGGCGTGGTTGACCGCGGCCTGCGGCAGTCCGTCTGTCGGGGATGCGTCGCCGAACTCTTGGCTTCCTGGGGCAGACCCGGTGGCGCTGTGCATTACTCCGCCAGGGCGAGATGGCGTTCTGGTCGGTGTGTACGAAGATCCCGCGGCGGCAGCCAGTGACGTGGGCACTATCGGGGTCGAGCATGGCTATGCCACCCGCACCGACGACCATGGAAGAACGTGGGTGTTCGTCGCCGTTGAAAGCCCCGAATCCGCGCCGCTAGCGTCTCTAGAGCGGTTCGGCTTCGAACTTTCCTAGCCAAACTGGTGCACTAGACAACGTCTGGCCGCCGGTAGAATCCAAATTGACTGCCGGGGGGAGCCACATGATCGTCGATACTGATTTGCTGCGGATGGGCGCGGACTATTCGAACAGCGCGGCCTCTATTGTGCAGCGAGGAGCCTCGCAGTTTGCCGCTACACAGCTCAGATCGGGAATCTTCGGAGAGTTTGACACCGCCGATAGCTTTCAAGCCGCACTAAGCACTGCGGTTCAGTCGCACATCGAACTGATGGAATGTCACTACAGCGAACTCGGCAGTCTCGCCGAGAAGGCCACCGTCGCGGCCGCTACTTTCGTCGCCCAAGACGAAGTAGCTTCCAGCGATGTGACGGCCGTAGGCAACTCGCTTCCTTGACCGTCGCGTGACGCTGCAACTACAACACCTCAAGGTCGGGGACCTCATCGGCTCGGCGGGCGGTGACCCGTGGGAGTTGGACCGGACTATTCAAGCTGGGGCTCCCGGGGAGATCAGCGAGCTCGCGTCTGCGTTCCGGCAAGCCAGCAGCTGTAGTCAGGAAACTTCAGAAGAATTTCTCGCAGCAAAGGCCCGCTTTGAGTCGGCGTGGGATCGGCAAGACGGGGGTGACCATCCCATCAATGACTCGGCTGAGGTTCAGCGTGCCACTGAGTCGATGAATTACAACCGAGACAAGCTGGCGAAAGTGGCTGTCGATCTCCAGAACATTGCCGCTTCCCTGGCCGAAGCCCAACGGAGCGGTGCTGTCTCCATCAGCAACCTTGAAGCCGCTTTGAAGGCCATTGATGGGCAGATCGATCACGCACTCAGAGTCGCGGCCGCTAACGGCGACACTGCGGATGTTTCGGAGCTGAGAGAAGCGGCGGTGGATCGCACCGCCGTAGCAGTTAAGGAGCTTCAAGCGGTTCGCGATGGCTATGGCGAACAACTTGACCAATCGCGTACTGAGATGGCGGCCGAAGGGTATGCGCCCGGTGCGACGGATGGCTCTGATGGGCGAAACCCTGGCTTCGAGACGGCGACGCAAGCCACAGCCGACAAGTACGACGCCGGCCAACGGTCGGTCGATCAAGCACTGGTCAACGGACCTGGACCTTGGACTCCTGAGAAACAGGCGGCTGCGGACCGGCTTCGAGACTTCGCAACGATCAACAACGCGACGGCGAGCGTAGACGAGATCCGATATGCCGACCAGCGACTCGATGACTTCCATTCAGCCAACGCCAGCGGACCATTGCCAGTGGATCCGGTCATGGGCGGCGACGCTCGGTCTCGCGCGCAGACGCGGTTGGAGTGGCAACAGAAACTGGAACAGGGCTATGCAGGCACTGCGACGATGGCCCCTGACGAGGCGACCGAATGGCTCAATCGAAGCGAATCTGCCGGCCGTGCCCTAGTGCTTGAGCGTTTTCAGGATGAGTTGCAGCGTGCCGGCATGACTCCGGAGGGCGCTGCTGCAACCGCCGAAGCAATGTCCCAGGGCGCTGTTCCCCAAGAACTCGTGGCGCTCGCGCAAGGCGGAAGCAAGGCTGCCGCAGGTGAGTCCGAAGCAATCAAGCAATATGGCGAGGTGGTGCCGACCGGTGACCACTGGAAGCCTGGCGTCGCGTACACGCCTGAGGACCTTGAGTCACTAAAGAATGTGTCCAGCAAGCTAGGGCACGTCGGAACTGTGCTTGAAGCAACCGTCGCGTTATATGAAGTGAGCAACGGCGTTCCAATCGGTGAGGTGGGTTCAAAAATCGGCGGCGGGATGGCGGGAACGTGGCTAGGGGCTGAAGTCGGAGCTTGGGCCGGTACGCCGGGTGGCCCGGTGGGTGTCTTCGTGGGTGCACTCGTAGGCGGAGTTGCGGGCTCTTTCGCAGGAGAATGGGCCGGGCAGCAGGGCTACAAGATGGCGACGAGCTGACGATGATCAATCCGTTCTTTGCGGCGATGATGCTTGTAGGTCTTGGCCTCCCCATGTTGCCGACCAAGAGCGCGTCGGCGGAGCGGCGGTTGTATTGGGCAGGTGCCGCCGTGGCTGTATTTGCGGCGTTCTTCACGATTTACCCACCAGACTGGCGCGGCGGACTTGTGTTCGCGTCGTCAATTGCAGGGGTGATGGTGCTGCGGGCGTATATGACGACGTCGTACCTGCGAATCCGTGGGCGAACGTTCGCCTTCAATCTCAGTGACTCCGAACAAGATTCGTCTGATCACGCGGTAGACGCATACGCCGGCTTCGCCACTGCGCCGAAGATGTGGTGGTTGTTCACGGTTGTTACGGGAGGGTGTGCGCTGATAGTTGCGATGTATCTCGCGTCGTCTGAAGGTAGGTGGTACGCGGCAGGATCTGCGCTGGTAGTTGTTCTACTGCCGCTGATGATCGGTCATCAGGACGCATCTTGGGGATATGGAGTGGCGCGGGGCCAGATTGTGCAGCTTGTGGTTGTAGGCGTGGTGACGGTGGGTGTGTTTATCCTCGCGTACTTCATCGGGTACAAGCTAGGTACACATTGGCCTCTTCGGTCGAAGCTATCCCCGGAGTACCGGCGTCGCGCATGAGGCCCGCTGCCCCGTGGGCCTGGCCACGCCTCCGACGATTCTCACCGCGGATGCGCAGTTGTGCTGAGTAGGTCGCGCCCCGAGCACAGAGTGAACGGCTTGTCGGTGGTGGGTGCGACTATGTGCGGCTACTTCGAGCCAGGGAGAATGAGATGAAAAGTGTTGTCATAGCGGCGGGAGTGGTCGGTGTTGCGATCGCGATGAGCCCGCCCGCGTCGGCGGAGCCGTCGTGGACCATGCCGAATCTGATCGGGATGGACCTGCAGGGTGCGCAAGATGCGATCCAGTCGGTGAGCGGCGGCCAGGTGTGGTTGAGCACCTCCACGGACCTCACCGGTCAGGACCGTGCGCAACTCAGTGACCGAAACTGGCAGGTATGCAGCTCCACGCCGGCGCCGGGTGGCACATTCACCGTGAGCACCACGATCGACTTCGGTGTGGTCCGGATCGATTCCGAGGAATGCCCCTAGCCGACGGGCAGGACGGGCGGCTAATGGCTGTCGCACGGGTCACGGCAGGATTCATCGTGGCGGGTCCGGCGGCGTCTTCTTCGCCGGTTCCCGCCGCGTGTACGTTCTCTGTGGAGTTATCAAGGTGCGTAAAGAAGTAAGTCAGGCAGCGGTGGGCAGGTCGGTCATAGTGCGGCGGGCGTGTGAGCGCAGGTGCGCCGGTTCGGGTCCGGTCGGGTCATGCGGTGGTATGAACCAGGGATGGCGGTCGGCACCGAGGTAGACCTGCCAGCCGCCGTGGTGGATGGCGGTGTGGTGCAGTCGGCAGAGCAAAACCCCGTTGTCGAGGCTGGTAGTGCCGCCATGCTCCCAAGGGGTGATGTGGTGGGCGTCGCACCAGGACACCGGCCGCCCACAACCGGGGTGGGCGCAGCCACCGTCACGGACCGCCAGCCCTTTACGGATATGGGGCGGGAAGAGCCGCTCGCTGCGACCCACATCCAGTGGTACACCCGAGTGATCGACGATCACCGAAGTCAAAGTGCTGTCACAGGCGATCAGCTCAGCGGTCGCGGCGCTGACCGGGCCGCCGAACCCGAGGGTGTCCACTCCGTGTTCGGCGGGCCGGATCATGGTGACGTGCGGGAGCACACCCCCCGACATCGGGCGCTGCGAGTTCGATAGGTAGGTCCGCATGATTTGTCCGAAGGCATCGGCGCGACGTCGACCAACCGGCCTCGGGTCGAGTGAGCCGTCCGGCAGCGGTACGGGCCGGCACAACGGATCGAGCGCTGCGACGAGCTCCTCGCCGGTGAGCGCATCGAGATCCAGGGCCACGTTCACCCGTCCTTCGTCATTGACCACGAGGGTCATGTCGTTGAGGTCGGTGTTCTCCGCGACCGGTACGACATCCTCGGCCAAGGGTGCCGCGGCAGTCTTGTCGATGGCGATTGTGCGAGCCTTCTTGGCGACATCCGACGGCGTGGTCTCGATCATCAACTTCGTCACGATCTTCGCGCGGTCGTTGTCGGACAAGGTGACCCGTTCGGTGATGTGAGTGACTCCCTTGCCGATGGCGTCGGCGAATTCGATCCCGACCGAACCGAGGCGCTGCTGCTGGGTCAGCGCCGGCAGGGTGTGCGCCGCACGTCCGACCCGGACTGCACGCCACGTGGCGCCCGGTGACATCCCCAGTTGGCTGAGTAGGTCGGCGCCGGAGCGCAGGTGCTTGCGGCTCGGGATACCTGCCCGTTCCGCGGCCGCGACGGCCTGGGCGATCACATGGTCAAACACGTTGCGCGCCGTGACTGCAGCAGCCAGTACCGCGAGCAACGCTGGTTCATCCACGATGGGGCGCGGAGACTCCAACAGGTGACACAGCATCCGGTCGGCGTCGTCCTCTGGGACGGATGTCGGGGTGAGATCGTCGATAAGCGCATCGATAAAGGTGCTGAAATGGGTGGCGTCCATAGGGATACCGGCTTTCACAGAAGGTACGCACAGCGCACGATCAGTCAATACAGTCCGACTGGCCCCCGAAGGGGCAGTCGAACCTGGCGGCGACCGTAGTCGCGGTCTGAAGCTCACCGGGTGAAGATGGGAGCTACGTCGCATTCGAACCTGTGTTCGATACTACGCCGGAAGTGCAACCTGTGCAAGGGTTTCTGCATCAGTAGTTCGGTGACGGTTCGGGTGGTGGCTTGTATTCGACGGAACGGATCAGGGTCAACTCGGATCCGGCGTCAGCGCCGCCGCCAGCATCCTGGCGGTCAGCGCGACCATGCCGTCGCGGTCCGAGCCGGGTGGGCGCTGCAGCGCGATGCGCAGGCAGGCACTCGACGTCACACCCATCGTGACGAACACCAAATCCTGCAGCTGGTCGGCGTCGAGGTCGGGTCGGGCGCGGCCGGGGATGGCGCTACCCAGCGGCAGCAGGCTTCGTTCGATCTCGTCCATCGCGGTGTGGTTGAGGTAGGCGGGGATGTCGAAAGATGAGGAGTTCAGCGCCGCGTGCAGGATCGGGGCGTGCTTCTCGTAGGCGGTGGTGAGGGTGTCGACCACGATGTGGGCGGCGTCGGGGACATCCCGGTCCATGGCCGCGCTGACCCCGCGGACCAGTTCGAAGGAGATGTCGCGGGTGGCCTCGTCGACGAGCTCGGCGAGGATGCCGGCGCGGTCCGGAAAATACCGGTACACAGTGCCGATGCTGACATGCGCGGTGTCGGCGATGGCCTGCGTGGTGAGCGCCTGGATGCCGCGTTTGGTGATCAGCTGCAGCGCGGCATCGAGCAATCGGCGTCGCATCTCGCGGGCCCGCTGCTGTTGAGGGCGGGACCGGGCTTTGGTGGCCATTGGCGTCTCGTTCAAAGGTGAGTGGTAAGTGAGGAATTCTCATGTTTGCATGGAGGCATGAGTATTGCCAGTGAAACCGCCGTTCCGCAGGCCGATATCGCCGTGCAGCGCTACGGGAAGGTCGGCCAGGACTGGGTGGACGGCGTCTACGTCGCCGACCCGTTGGCCGACGCGGTCGTGGCGGCGTTCGGCGTGCTGCCCAAGGGCGCGGGCATGGCTATGTTCCGAACCGCGCTGGCGGAAGGCATCGACGCGGTGCCGGACGCGCCAGCGGCATTGCGGGAACTGTTCGCCGAGGTCGACGCGGAGCCGGCGTGGCTGGACCATGCGGCGTTGGATCGCGCCGCCGGGCACCTGGTGCGGCACATGGCGTCCTACGGGATCGTGCTCGGTGCAGCGTCATTGACCAAGGGCGCGATGAACCAGGTCGCGGGCATGCCGCTGGTGATCACCAACCGCTACACCAGCCAGGCTGCGGTGCGTTCGCTGGAGGTCGGGTCGTGGATGGAGACGATCCTGACGCCGGGCGGGTTGCGCCGTTCCGGCGCCGGCTTCGCCACGACGCTGCGGGTACGACTGATCCACGCGTTCGTGCGGAAATCGCTGTGGGGCAGCGGTTCCTGGGACGCGCAGGCCTGGGGTGCGCCGATCCCGCAGAGCTTCATGGCGTTCACCATCGTCGAGTTCGGGAACATCGCGCTGACCGCGATGCGCCAGCTCGGCGTGCGGTACACCGCCGCCGAGTCGGAGGACATCTTCCACTTCTGGCGCTACGTCGGATTCCTGAATGGGGTTGGCCCTGAGCTCAATCCGACGTGTGAGGCCGATCATGTGCGGATCGAGGAGCTGTACGCGCTCACCGGGAGCAACCCGGATGACGGTGACCGGGACTTCGTGCGTGCGCTGACCCATGACTATCTGGCCGTCGAGATCGCGGATCTGTTGCCGGTGGGTGGGCACGACGTGGGTGTCGCCGTGGTCAACGGGCTGACGCGCGCGTTTCTCGGTGATGAGGCGGCGTCGAAGTTGGGGGTGCCGGACACGGTGCTGAAGCATCTGCCCGCCGTGATCGGCCCGGTGGTCGGGAGAGTGAACCGGGTGCTCGGCGCGGTGCCCGGGGTGTCGCAGTGGCGGACCCGGCGGGCGCTGGCCGGCTACCCACTGGTGATGGCGCAGCAGCGTAAGCGGTACGGGATGGCGCATGACCTGGTGGATGCGGCCCCGGATCATGGCGGGCACCCGGCGGGATCCTGAGCGCGTTCTCAGCGTGTCCGGGGCGGGTGTTCGTGCTGGTTGTTGGGTCCTTGCGCCGCGATGGCGCAGCCGTGCGCACCGCCATTTCGCCAGGACGGCGGGCCACGATTACTCGCCGTTAAGCCAGAGGCTCTAGGCTCGGTCTGACGCTCGCGGTGGAATGCGCCGCTCTTCATCCCGCACCCACCCGAGGACACCTTGATGGCGATCGCCGATGTTCCCAGCTACCTGCATCTCAGTAGCGCGGACGTCGAAGAGATCGCCTACGAACTCGACGCGATCCGCCAGGACGTCGAGGACTCGCTCGGCGCGAAGGACGCGGCCTACATCCGGCGGGTCATTCATGTCCAGCGGGCGCTCGATGTGGCGTCGCGGCTGGTGATCGCCGGCAGCAAGTCGAAGAAGGGCTGGCTGGTCGGGACCCTTGCGCTGGCCTATGCGAAGTCCCTCGAGAACATGGAACTCGGCCACAACATCTCCCACGGCCAGTGGGACTGGATGAACGACCCCGAGATCCACTCCAATACCTGGGAGTGGGACATGGTCGGGCATTCCGCGCAGTGGCGGTATTCGCACAACTACCGGCATCACGTTTACAGCAATGTGCTGGGCATGGATGAGGACATCGGCTACCGGCTGCTGCGGGTGACGGAGGACCAGCCGTGGCGCTGGTGGTACGTGGCAACCCCGCTGCGAAACCTGGTGTTGGCGGCGATGTTCGAATGGGGCATCGCCCTGCACGGGCTGCACTCGGAGAAGTTGCGGGGTGAGCCGGCGGTGTTGGCGGAGGAGAGGCGGAAGTTCTTCGGCAAGGCCGCCCGTCAGTTGGCCAAGGACTATGTGTTCGTGCCCGCGCTGAGTATGCGTCGGTGGCGACGGACCCTTACGGCCAACTTGGCTGCGAATACGCTCCGGAACCTGTGGGTGTACGTGAACATCATCTGCGGGCACATCCCCGACGGTGCCGAGACGTTCGACCCGGCGGTGGTCAAGGACGAGACCAAGGGTGAGTGGTATCTGCGGCAGATGCTGGGGACGGCCAACTTCGAGGTGAGTCCGTTGGTGGCGCTCTCGGGCGGGCACCTGTGCTACCAGATCGAGCACCATCTGTTCCCGGATCTTCCGAGCAATCGGCTCCGCGAAGTCAGTGTCCGCGTGCAGCAGCTGTGCGAGAAGTACGACCTGCCGTACAACTCGGCTTCGCTTCCGCGGCAGCTGTTCCGGACGCAACGGATCGTCCACGGGTTGGGGATTCCTGACGGGCTTCTACCCGAGCGCCGAGGCTAGTCTTCGTCACCGATTCAGCGGAATACAGTGATGTGCGAGCCCCAGTCGAGGTCGTGCATGTGAGGTATCCGGGGGAGTGAATCCATGATGGAGTGGTACAGCGCGCACCGCCGCGTTTCATGGATTGCTCTGGCGATACTCATCGTCGCGGTGGCCGTGACTCTGTGGCTGTTGACGCTGCCGTCGAACAATGACGGTTTGTCTTTGGGTGACTACGGCCCCGACGAACAACAAAGGTGGGCGGATCGCCTCGTCGCTGGTCTCAACACGCAAGATGCAGAACAGGTTCCGGTTCTTCGCTTGAGAGGCGGGCTGTCGCCCGAGCAGCGTGACTCCATCGACGCGGCCATGCCGGCGACGGGTTGCAGGTACGAACTGGCAGCGGTGCACGATCGTGGGGAGCAACGGGGACAACAGGTTCCGGGGCTGTCTTCGGCCACCTCGACCTACCGCTTCGACGCCACGGTTGAGGAGTGGTGCCCCGGCCAGTCGCCGCACACCCGCGAACTCGGGGTCGTGGCGATCGCCGAGATGGGCTACTGGGAGCCGTTCTACTTCGCACCCAGCGTGTAGGCCGGACCGATCAGCCGCCCGAACGCTGCCCGTGACGCGCCCAGCCCGGGCGGCAAGGCCTCCGACTCTCCTACAGCGAGACATCCGCGTCGGATTCGAATCGTGGAGCCATCAGCCGGTACTCGTGCGAGTGCCACCCCTCAACCGCCAGTCACTGCCGGCGAGATCTCTACTGCCGGATAGAGCATTTCGTCTTCGAGTGGCGATTCTTCCGGCACGCCGATGTGCTGCAGATGGGCCCGGATGTCGTCGGACGACGGACCGTGCTCGGCGAGCAGTTGGGCGACGGGATGCGTCGGCTCGGCCATGTGGAGACGATAGTTCCGGCGCCCGACCCTCCCGGTGCGGCAATCTGAGCATGTTGCGCACAACTACGCCACGGCGCGCAATGATGGATGCATGAACAGGGTGGTGGTGCATCGCGGCGTGCGGATCCTCGCCGCGGTGCTTGGTGTCATCGTGGCGCTGCTTATGGGTGGTCCAGTCACTGGGTCGGCGCACGCGGCCGTGGCGTCTCCGGCCGGGGATGCGATCTCCATCGGCGACCCGACTGCGCCCGCCCAGATCGATCTCTACCTGGATCCGCTATGTCCGTTCAGCGGGGAGTTCATCCGTAGTCAGGGTGACGAGATCGGCAAGCGTGTCGGGGCGGGCAGCCTGCAGGTCAATTTGCGATTCGTGAACTTCCTCGAAAAGTACTCGGCGACGGGCACTTACGACGTCCGGGCGATCTATGCCTCATTCGTTGTGGCCGGTCAGTCGCAGTCCAGCGACGTCACCTGGCGCTTCGTGCAGCAGATCTTCTCCGCCGAACACCAGCCCACAGAAGGTGGCGCCACCGACCTCAGTGACGATCAACTGGCCGCGCTGGCCGGCAGCGTCGGCGCAACACAGGCCGCCCAGGACCTCATCCGATTCGGCTTACCTATCGGTCATGACCCGCAGGCCATCGCAGAGAACAACCTGGCGCTGTTGCATCAGTTCGCCGAGCCGGGAGTTCCGCTGGTGGTGATCAACGGCCGGCCGGTCGACACCGATGCCGACTGGTTGGCACAGCTGCCGGGCTGAGCTTGTAGGCGGTGCTCGGACGGGGTTGCCCGGCCCACGTGTGACGCTAGTGACTGCAGGGGTTTGAGCGGCGGTTCATGCGTCGAGCTGACCGAAAGTTGGGGACGGCGTGTGTACCCAACGTCCGACCCGCTCCTGACATCACACCCACGCTGGATGGGACGGCCTGTCGGTACTACGCGATATTCTGAGGTCAGATTTCGGACATGCCCGCCGGCCGCACCGGCGCGAGGCGATTGTCGAGACACACCACGCAAGCGCTGCCTCCTCGGAGGCGGCCGGAAGGAGCACCCATGACGACGCTCAACGAGCCCGGCTACGACGTAATCGGCGATATCCACGGATGCGCCGACGCCCTTGAGGCCCTGCTGACCCAGATGGGGTACGCCGTCCGCGACGGCGCCTACCGGCACCCTGACCCACGGCGGTTTTCGTCGGCGACCTCGTCGACCGCGGACCCGCTCAGCTGCGGGTGTTGCAGACGGTCAAGGCGATGGTCGACACCGGAAGCGCGCGAATGGTGTTGGGCAACCACGAGTTCAACGCGCTGGCCTATGCCACCGAGTGGCCAGTTGGGTCGGGTAAGTATCTACGGCCGCATGACGATCCCGATAATCCGGTGGCGGCGAAGAATGAGAAGCAGCATGCGGACTTCCTGAAACAGGTGACGGGGCAGGTGCGCGCCGACTACCTGGCGTGGTTCCGCACGCAACCGCTGTAGCTGGACCTGGGTGGGATCCGGGTGGTGCATGCCTGCTGGCATGAGGCGTCGATGGCGGTGCTCGGCGATGATCGGATCAGCACCGATGAGCAGCTGGTAAGGGCGTCGACGAAGGGCGACCCGGTGTACGAGGCGGTGGAGACGCTGCTCAAGGGGCCCGAGATCAGCCTCGTCAAGCACGAGCAGCCGCCCTACCTCGACAAGGACGGGCACTCCCGCGGTGCCGCCCGGCTGCGGTGGTGGAACGGGACGGCGACGACGTTGGCCGACCTCGCCGAGATCGGCAGCACCTTCACGACCCAGAACGGCGATCCCTACCCGCCGCTACCGGATATCGAAGTGTCGCAGGACTACGTCTACGACGAACAGATCCCGGTGTTCTACGGGCACTACTGGCGACAGGGCGAACCGCAGCACCTGCACGACTGGACCGACTACGCCGCGTGCGTGGACTTCAGTGCGGTCAAGGGTGGGGCGCTGACGGCGTACCGGTGGTCAGGGGAGACGCGGATTGCTGTGGATAACTACGTGCAAGTGGCCGTGACGACGCCGTAGCTGTCGGGAGCCGGGCGTAGCTTCCGCCTCATGAACGACGGACGGAAGCGGCGCCAGGCCAAGCAGGCCCGCCGAGATGCGCGACGGAGGGCTGTGCGCCCAGTCATGGAATCGAGCAGGAGCGAGTATGTGGGCAGAGCACTGTCGGCGGAGCATCCGCTGGACATGCTTCTCCTCGTGGGGCGGATGATCGAAGTGTTGCTGCCGCATAAGTTTTCGTACAGGGCGAAGCTCAACCAGCAGCGCCCCGATCCCAATTCACTCATCGATGACGCCGCGGCTGTGTCAGGACCGGAGTACACCGCCGTGCTCAGGTTGGTGGCCGAGATGGCGGTCGGCGATGAGAACGTGCAGCAGCGGTGCCGAGAGGTGGTCGCGACGCGTCCTGATCCGGTGCCGCGCTGGATCGACGATTTGCCGGACCTGACGGTCGGCCGAGCGGTCCGGGTGACGGATACGTTCGGTGATCTGGATGACGTCCTCTTCGATGTGCGGTTGGCCGACGGCCGGGAGATCACCTGCGGTGTGCTGATCGATCACCTGGAGTACTCGACGGTCAAGGATGTCGGGATCTGGGACAAGCCGCTGAACGCCGTGCTCGCCTTATTGGAGTCTTGGGAATGGGTGGGCCACCCGATGGAGATGACCACCGCCGATGCCCGCGCCCGGATCGAGCAGGCGTTCGGCAAGTGCATTGCCCGCAAGGTCAGGGACAGGCGTCCGGGGTACTCGGCCGTGGTCAAGTGGCTGGCTGCTCGCCTTCCCGAAGGTGGGCGGCAATACCAGGGCAGTAACGCCGATCAGGGCGCGGCGGAAGTGATGGAGTCGTTCTTTGCCTCCCCCGATGGGGAGCGCTTCGACCTTGACGAGTTCGGTGAGGTGCTGGGGGAACTGATCGCAATGGGTACCGGGGACCCGCTGCGCTGGAGCGCATTCCGGATCATCTACGCGGTCGGAGACTTGCCTGACGGCAGGTACGAACCGATGGAGACGTTGCTGCGTCTGCCTGCCCTGCTGCGTGCCTTTGTTCCATTTGCGCACGAACGCAGCGGAATAGGAGCTGAACTGACGGCACAAACGCTGACGATGATCGACGAGGTGCAGAGGAGTGTGGAGGAGCGGGTTCGTAACGGGCTACAGGAGTACTGGGACACCGCCGGGTAGGCGAACGGTCATAGATGTGGTTCGGCGCCGAGATCCTTCAGTAGCGATTCCACCCGCTTCCATGCGCTGCTCTTTCGGGCGGGATCGCGAGGATCGAGACTGACCAGGGGAGCCAACAGTTCGCGCAGTCGGGTGGCCACCGGGTCGTCGACGAAGATGTCGTCGTAGTGCGGATCAAGCAGGTGCGCGTCAGAGCGTTGGTCCGCGCGCGGCGGCCCAGGAGACGCGGTCGAGGAAGATCTCCAGGCGTCGAGCCGCGGCCAGAGTGTCGGTTGATTCCAGCATCGGAATGGTCGTCAGCCCGACCTGGGGTTTCACCGAGTCCGGATGCAACGCCAACACGGTCGCGAAGTGGTCCTCCGAGGGTTCATCAGCGAGAGCGCGTATTCGACGAACGCGGTCGGCGGCCTCGGTGAAGTCGTCATCCTCCAAGCTGTAGCCGACGAACAACAGATGGCTTGTCAGCAGCAGAGTTTCGATCACCGCGAGCATCGCGCGATGCTCGGACTCAAGACGTGCGTAGTCGCTGGTGGTCAGGACGATGCTGTCGGGACGTCGGGCGTCACCGTGGATTTTCAGCAGCCAGGTCTTGGGTTGGACAGCGAGCTCGCGTGCCAGGGTTTGGTAGCCATCGGTGCCCCGCGTGCCGGACAGTGCCGACTCGTAGGCCAGGTCGTAGTTGGTGGTGACGTTCTGTCGGACACCGAGGCCGGCCAGAAGGAGGTGCGCCGGGGACACGTCGGAGATCGCGGTTAGTTCGGCGACTTTCGGCGTGCAGTCGATCGGCGCCGATCTTGTCGGCGATGTTCTGGGCGATCTCGGGGGCGCCAGCGGGGAGTAGCCCGGCATGGGGCTGCCATTGAGCTTGGTCAGCAGTCCCTTCCAGTCCGGGAGCCCGAGCGGCACACTGACTCCCGAGCCGAGGAAACAGCGACAGCTCCCGATTGGCGGCACGCGTGCCAAGCTCATCGGCGACGCAGGGGTTCTTCGAGGCGAACTCGCTGTGGTCGGCTTCCGCTCGCAGGCCCTGTACGGCTGCATGGTCACGTACGTCGAACAGCACCAAGGCCACGTCGACGTCGGTGCCACGTGCGACGTTCTGCAGTGCTGAAGAGTAATGTGGGCCCGTCGGCTGGCCCGCGACGGTCAACGGGTCGCGCTGGTCTGCTACTCCCACGGCCTAGCGTCCTACCTGGAACGCATCACCGGAACGTGGCCGCGCCGTCAGCGTCCCCCTAAGTAGGGGAGTTCCACGATCTCGGCAAGGTGTGGGGCGCGCCGACGGGGCCTGATCAGTCACTGCGCACCGAAGACACTGTGCAACTCTGGGAACATGACCTGCCTGCGCAGATGGCTGAGTTGGCAGCACAACTCGGACAGGGCACCGCTTCGACGCGACCGTTGTCGACGAGGCACAGGACTTCACGGACGCATGGCGGGGTCCGCGACATACCTCAAGCCTCAGGCACAACACCCGAGACATCTGTCAGACACGCCCTGGTCGATGCGAGGCTCTGGAGTTTATATCGGCAGTCGGGGATCAGGTGCGACGGTTGGGGCGAGTAGAGACCAGGTGCAAGGTGGCACAATGCTTGCCGTCGGCGGATCGGGTCGGCCTCCGGGGAGCAGCAGTCGGAGCTGCCCGAATCGGGGCGCTTCCTGTCTGCGAAGTGGTTGCAACGCAGCTCTTGGCTCGATTACGTGCATTCACGTGACACGGCAACGCTACGTTTGGCCCTCGTCAGTGAACGATGTCGCTGGAGATCACAACTTGGACCCGACCACGCAAGGGCGGAATGGGGAATTGTGAAGTCGGGAACCCGCGTAGGCGTCGGCGCGCGTCCCTAACGTGTCGGTATTGCCTGACAGAATGAGCCCATTATGGACGGGAAGACGCGCCACCGTGAGCTGACAGCTGTAGAGATTTGCGCCGGGGCGGGCGGGCAAAGTCTCGGATTGCACCTGGCAGGTTTCCGGCACAGTCTTGCCGTCGAACTCGACAGGGACGCGGCGGCCACTCTGCAGCGCAACCTGGTTCGTATCGCAGTCGACGCAGGACACCCGGAACCGGTGATCGCGATCGGTGATGTTGCCGACGAGTCGGTTTGGCGGCCGGAGGAGCACCAAGGCGCCTCTCTGCTTGCGGGGGGTGTCCCGTGCCCCCCATTCTCTCTAGCCGGCAAGCAGCTCGGGTCGTCGGACGAGCGCGACCTGTTTGCATGGGCGGTGGAAGCGGCCGGCCGCATGCAGCCAGACGCGGTGCTGCTGGAGAACGTCCGGGGGCTGTCGATGCCGCGGTTCGCTGGATACAGACAGGCCGTGCTTGACAGGTTCGCTGAGTTTGGGTACCGCGCGGACTGGCGTCTGCTCGAGGCTAAGGACTTCGGTGTACCGCAGCTACGGCCCCGCTTCATCCTTGTAGCGTTACGAGAGGAGTTTGCGCCCTACTTCACATGGCCCGAACCAACCCCTGCGATCCAGACAGTGGGCACGGCACTGTACGACCTCATGTCCGCGAACGGATGGGCCGGGGCCAATGACTGGGCAAAGTCCGCGGACCGCGTCGCGCCCACCATTGTCGGCGGCTCGAAAAAACACGGCGGTCCAGACCTTGGCCCTACACGAGCCAAGCGGCAGTGGCGTTCGATGGGCGTCGATGGACTCGGGATCGCTGACGCTGCCCCTGGCCCGGAGGTACCCTACGGCTTCATCCCGAAGCTGACCAATCCGATGGTCGCGCGCATTCAGGGCTGGTCAGGCCCCGGTTACGAGTGGGATTTCGGCGACAGCAGGAAACGCAAGACGGCGATCTACCGACAAATCGGCAATGCATTCCCTCCGCCGGTCGCCCGTGCTGTTGGGCTAGCGATCGCCTCCGCCCTCCGCAAGGAATCCCGTGCGGCCGACGACTACGGAGTGGGCACTCAATATCGCGACGAGGTCTATCGTGTACTGCGGGACCACGGCGGCTTCCTCTCGCTTGCTGGGCTGCGCAGGGCACTTGGCGGCGGACTAGAGGATGCTGAGATCGAGCGTCGTCTCAATTTCCTCCGCCGCGACTTCGAGATCGACATCCGTCAACGTGGTGAAAATGTCACCTACCGTCTGGGCGAGTGGCGTGCGTTCCGCGGCCAGGAGGGTCACGCTCGTCACGCCGCATTCGCTACGGAAAAGCTGCGTTCGAAAATCAGCTGAGCACAAGGAACCGCATCGACGGACAAGTGCCGTGCCCGGTGCGAATGCTGGAATTCGACCAGATCTTTCACGGGTTGCATGATGGATCCGTGACTGGGAGACCGACCCGAAGCCAGCGCACTAGGCGTTCGGAGTCCGCAGGATCGTCGTACGCGTCGACACCAGGAGTCCGTAGTCGGATGCAGCTGCAACGTACGCGTGATACGGCTCCCGAGATGGCAGTGCGCCGAATCTTGCATGCGATGGGTCTCCGCTACCGCGTCGACCGAGCGCCGCTGACCGGGCTGCGGCGCCGGGCCGACATCGTGTTCGGGCCGGCGAAGGTCGCAGTGTTCATCGACGGTTGTTTTTGGCACGGCTGTCCTGATCACGGTCGCCCGGAAACCAAAGCGAATCCCGATTACTGGTCATCAAAGATTGCGCGTAACCGCAATCGGGACGCCGATACCGATACGCGGCTTGCCGAAGCGGGGTGGAAGGTCGTGCGCGTCTGGGAACACGCGTCGCCTGTCGAGACGGCAGATGCCATAGCCACGACGGTGCGCGCCGCACGGAAAACAAAGTAGCACCGTGCCGGTTCGATTTGAGTAGCTGTGGAGCCGTTCGGTGCCGAAGAAGCGGTGCGTCGCAACGATAATGACCGAGCCGACCGTTGACCCGCCGTCACGTCTCTTTATTCAGTAGAACGCAGCCGCTCAGCGATATCGCTACGCATGTCGGACGGCACTCGAATGTACGCCGCCCATGCACGATCGAGCTCAGTCGCACCTCGGCGGCCCCGCTCTACCCATCGCAACAGGCGGCGGTGCTCAGCGGGGTTGAGCCCCGCGGCAGCGTCGACCGCGGCCTGTGCGCTGACAGGATCATCTGCTAGCCCTGCTCGGCAGCGCTTGCACTCGGTCACCAGTGCCTGCGATTCACTTCCGTCCACGCGGATTACCGTCCGTCGCGAGACTGCAAGGACACCGCTCATAACGCTGTCGTCGGGATACGTCTCGCCGCCGGCGATTCCGCATAGGGTGCACATGTACCCGTCGCGAGCTAGAACCGCCTGGCGTTCTTTACTAGAGACTGCTTTCTGTGGCGCGGCATTGCGGCGTGCGGTCGGATCCCAAACGGCGACGCCGGCCTTGACGAACCGTTGGTCCTCGGTGAGGAGCGATGCGTCCTCGGTGTTCGAGTACACGACCCACCCATAGTCACGCAGGTCGCGGATTCGGCGGTCAATTTGGGAAACACCGGGAAACGCGTCGCGAAGCTGGTTCTTTGTAAAAGTGTTTCCCTCGCCAACCACTTGCAAGAGCCAGAGTGCGCCGCGAACCATGGTTCCCGCCGAGTACCCAGGATCGTCCCACCTCGGCTGTTCCATGGCTGCTCCTCCCGTTTGCCAGGACACGCACCGTCCACGTCGCGTGACGTGTCGGTCCGAGGTGCAATGATGCACGCGAGCTGGTCCCAACCCAAATTCGCAGGTTTAAGGAGCACCCAATGCCCGGCTTCGGCATTCCTCCCAGGGGCGAAGAGATCAACAACATCATTACTCAACGTCTCAAGCAGGCGATGTCTGAGGATGGCGCAAAGGTCACGATCGACTGGCGCGGCGAACCTCGCCATCTCTACGTGATCTCAATGCCTGTTGACATGCTCTATTTCAACCCGGATACGCATCGGATTCGCGCACAAAGAACACTCGACCCGGCGCGGAACAAAGCTATCGAGGAAGACCCCTGGGGGCAGACCGCACAGGGATATCTCCACGACCTCCTTCGTCAGCGGCCGGCTAACCCGGACCAGACCGATCCTGACTACACCGCGCTCATGGATGAGCTCGACGACGCCGGACAGCGTGAGCCAGGAATCGTGAGTCCGCACGGGATTCTTGTCGATGGAAACACTCGTGCAGCGGCTTTGATTGACCTCGGCATCCAGAACATCAGACTCGGAGTACTGCCAGATGACACGTCACGGCAGGACATCAACAACGTCGAGCTGTCCCTTCAGCTCCGCAAGGATCGACGGCGCGACTATTCTTACATCAACCGTCTGATTGCAATCGACGAAGAACTGGGGCGCGGACGCACCGAAACAGACGTCGCAAGAGACTTCAACATCAAGCCGGCGACCCTGCAACGTGACCGCTGGGTCTACAGCTTGATTCTGAACGCTATCGACAGAAGCAAAGCCAACGATGGAACCGCCCTGCGTCTCATCGATTTCGAGCAGCACCAGGAAAAGCTGCGCGAGCTTCACCGCGACTATGCCAGGCTGTCGGTAACGGATCCCGAAGCCGCCAAGCGTCTACTCCATTCGCGGCTTGCTATGGTCCTGCTTGACTACCCGAAGACTTCCTTGCGTCTCGCCGAGTCCGACTTCTACGTACGGTATCTAGAAAGCCGGCTTCCCAGCGACTTAAAGTCGGGTGTGCAGGTTCCCGGCCCGGTATCGGTCCCCGGTATTCCGAACGTGTCCTTGCCGAGCCAAAGCAGCGAGACCGCAGCTGCTGAGGCTCTGACGAACCAGCTGCTCAAGGCAAAGGCGGTGTGTTCGAACGGCGACAGTGCGACACCCGCAGAGGTCGAAGTGGCGTCGACCCTCATGAAGAAGGCACGCGAAACCTTCGACGTTGCGGTCAAGCTCGCTGGTCAGAATGCGGAACTAGTGAAACGGCAGACGGCGGTCCCCGAGCGTCTAACCGATGCAGCTGATTACGTCACGCAGTGCGCGAATGAGTTTGCGGAAGCGAGGTCTAAACGTGCACTCGACGACGAGGCGTTCGACGACGCTCTCATTGTGCTGCGCGACAGCCTCGTTAATCTCGGTCGGCAGGCCGGGCGCACATACCCGACCCCAGGGGAAGGTGTCGCCTGGCTCCTTGATGCCATCCGGGATAAGTAGTGGTCGCCTTCGAACCTAGCCTCACGCTCGGCTTTGCAGCCGAGGTGACGCGCGTGCGGTTAGCTTCGCGCCCTGGATTGGAGGACGATCTTCGCCGATTCGCAGCCAACTTCCAGACAAGCATTCAACGGTCGCCTGGCAGTATTGAGATCGAGATCGACGACCTCCTGACCAACCTTGAGACGCTGAACCGGTGGCCGCACACGGCACCCGGAGAGGTTACCTGGGACGCGCAGCTGCAAGCGCTTGTGGTGGATTCGCTTCAGGACGCTCAGACTGTGTCCGATCGCCTTCGTACACCGGACATCTCGGTTGAGGCAAATGCTGATTCGGTTCTTGAGATCCTGGGCCCAGAGTGGAACGCGGATCTCACTTCGTTCCAGCGCCGTGACATCGCGAAGTTGCTGTTGTTGCGGCACGGTGCGAACTTTTCCGTACCCGGTGCTGGCAAGACCCGCGTTGGTTTAGCAGTATTCCAGGCACTTCGGAGGCGCGAAGGACTGGAGCGATTGCTCATCGTTGGGCCCAAGTCCAGTTACGGTTCGTGGCAGTTCGAAAATACAGAGTGCCTGAGCCCGCCTCTTTCCATGGAGATTGTCGACGGGGCCCCGGCGGGCACCTCCGACGCGCTCGTCGTCAACTATGAGCGACTCCCCAACATGGTCAACTTGCTCGGCCGCTGGCTTGCAGAGAGGCCGTCGATGATAATTCTCGATGAGGCCCATCGGATGAAGCTTGGGGCCGACGGTGCTTACGGTTCAGCATGCCTCGCATTGGGCCCCCGAAGCCGACGTCGCCTAATTTTGACCGGCACTCCCGCGCCGAACGGCGTGAAGGACTTAGAAAATCTCTTCGGATTCGTGTGGCCAGGGACCGGTCGACGAAGTGTTCTCCGGGCCGTTGGCGGCGGTGACCTCGCCGCGGCGAGTCAATCTCTCAGACCTCTTTTCGCCCGCACGACCAAGGGCGAACTAGACCTACCGCCGGTCGAAACTTCGCTGCGGCGGATCCCGCTCCCACCACTTCACGCTGAGATTTACGCGGCTCTCGTTGGGCAATTCTCCGCCAGGGCTACCGGGTTCGAAGGTGACTTCCAGGCCCTAGGCAAGATTTTGATGTATATGTTGATGGCTGCGACCAGCCCAGCGCTTCTCGCAGTCGGGACCACCCGCTACGAGCCGCTGTCCTACCAAGTCCCGCCTCTTCCTGTCCCAGAACGGTCTTCGCTCTATCGACTGATGCAGGATTTGCCGGCTTATGAGATGTCCCCTAAGTATCAGGAAGTGCTCGCTATTGTTCGGGAGAATGCAGCTCGCGGACGGAAAACCCTTGTGTGGTCGACATTCGTCAGAAGTCTCAAGACACTGGAGCGGGTGCTAGCCCAGTTCGGTCCAGCAGTCGTACACGGCGGCACCCCTGATCGTGAAGGCGAAATCCGGCGGTTCCGTACAGATCCGGCCTGCATGGTTCTGCTATCCAACCCCGCCACCCTCGGAGAGGGAATCAGTCTGCACCATGAGTGCCACGATGCTGTGTATGTAGACCGAGACTTTGCCGCGGGGCGCTTCTTGCAGAGTCTGGACCGCATTCACCGTCTAGGGCTGGCTAAGGACGTCACGACAAATATCACAGTGCTTGTGTCGGAGAACACGATCGACGAAGTGGTTGCCGTGCGACTCGCAGACAAGCTCACGTTCATGGGCACGATTCTCGACGACCCAGCAGTGCAGCAGCTCGCTGATCTCGAGGAGGAACCTGCAGTCGGCGGTGGTCTCGACCGCGGCGACCTTGAGGCACTGATGGGGCACCTACGTGCGCCTTCCGCCTGAACCAATCCTGCTAGCCGCCAAGCGTTGGTTGGAGCTACTTCCGTCCAGCGGCGGCATTCCGCGTGCTCAGTCGTTGTTGACCAATCACTCGCGTTATAGCGACCTGACTCCTACGCAGTATGCGAGTGCCTTCAACTGGATTCGGGAACTCGGCCTTCTGGAGACAATGGGATCGACGGTCCCGCCTGCGAGTCAGGTATTGAGCGCGATCTTTGAGAAAGCAGCCCCGCCTTGGGTCCAGGACGCCGATGAGCTTGTCCAGTCGCCGGACGAGTTACCTGACGACGTCGTGTCGGCCGGGCTCACGCTGGGGTTGGACCCTAATGCGGTATACGGGCAGTTGGTTTCCAGCTGGGGCAAGGTGGATACCGCCGCGCGAGAGAGAGTGGGCAAAGCAGGAGAGGAAGCCCTCGTCGCCCTTCTTCGCAAGAACGCAGACTGTGTAGTCGAACATGTTGCATCATGGTCTGACGGGTTTGGGTACGACATCGCAGCGTCCTTTGGGCGTATGTCTGCCCATCTAGAGGTAAAAAGCACCAATCGCCGCGGCCGGTTCACCGCCTATTTGTCACGTAACGAGTTCAACGTGATGCTGCGCGATGACCGCTGGACACTTGTCGCCGTGCGACTAGATTCGAATCTTGAGATCACGGACGTGGGCTCTGTGCCTGGGGACTGGATTCAAGCCAACGTGCCACGCGACGGGGGGCCGTACGGAAGTTGGGCATCTTGCAAACTGGAGTTCCCGGACCGAGTGATCGTTGACGGGATACCGGCGCTGGGCGTGTGGTTTTCAGGTTCTTTCCCTTCCTGGTCCACTGTCCTGGAGGTTAAACCGGGTGCCAGCTGGTGAACACACGATGTAGCTGGCAGAAAACGCCGCTCCACCCTCTGGGTGCCACACCTCGACCGTGGGTTCAGCCCGGACGGGATATGAAAAGTGATCCTTCCCGAGTCATAAGTGCTCAGGTCGCAGCTGCCGTCCCCTTAGGAATCCTGGAAGTCCCCGGCGTTATACCCAATTGCTGCAAGCTTGTTCTCTGGAATAGCAACCCACCCTTCGTTTGAGATGTCGTATCCCAATTTCATTGCGGCAGATCTCTGTTCGCGCCACGTCCCGACGAGCACAACCAGCTGATGTTCGGCGAGCACCCATTGTTTCGCTTGACGCGCACGTCTCATCACGTCCTGTCTGGTTGCTCCGACTGTCTCAATCGTTGTGCGCGGGATCACGATCTCCGGGAGATAGCCGAACAAGGCCGTTAGCCGTCGAACCTGTCCTTGCGGGCCAAATACGACGCTGAGTTGCTCCTGGCCTAGCAACCGCAGGGGTTCCGGCGGTAATTCAGTCCACGGCGCGACTTTCAGCGCATATTCGCGGACGGCGTCGGCTCTTGGCGTCCTTTTCTGGTCGCGATTACCCTTAGTGAGCCACGCGCGATGAGTTCTCATCAAGAAGGCCCTGAAGCGGTGCCCGATCGCGTCTATCTCTACCATTAGAGTGATTTCACATTGTCCTTCTCTAGGAATCATCCAAGTCTTTCTAACGGTTCCCTTGATTTCAACGGGGATGCCAGAAATTGTCGTGTCAAGCGGGGGCTCCTTCTTCAATTTGAGCTGCTCGATCACGTGATATTGAAGTTTTGTGCCGACCGAAGAGCGTTCATCGGAGTCGACCTTGGGGCTGGTCAGATCGAAACGCCAAGTGCGTGCGCCGTCCAATACATACCTAATCGAAGCATCGACGGCGTGCATGAGTTTGTCGGCTGCCTGCTGCTGTCGCAACCATTCATAAACTTCTACAAGCTCAACGTCCTCATTTGGGCCGACAATCAAGTGCGGAATTTGGGGCCCTATCTTGCGCGAATCTGGATAGCAAGTGTCGCCGGGAGTCGGTATGTGGCTAGCGGACATCTGTAGATTCTTAGCCGGCTGTGACTTCTGCAACAACGGCGGGTCTGCTCTGCACTTGCCCAAGGCGACCGGAACTGCATGAGTGCAGCCGTATTCGACGATGCGCTCTACCTGGGATGTTTAGCCGGGCCTGACTCGTCCGTCAGCACGCGCAACGATCTGCCGACTAAAGGTCTGGACTTTGATTCCTTCGCGGAGGTTGTTCCTTGCGAAGACTTGCCGTCGAAGTTCCTGATGTGTCTGCGGACGATCTGAAACGCATTCTTCGTCCAAAGCGTTGCCCGACCTTGGCGCGGCTCGATAACTACCCGATAGCGAAGATTCTTGGCGCTCGCGTGGCGGCAGCGCTCAAAGAGTGCCAGCGACCGCACGCGTCGGGGAATATCGTCGTGCGGCTGGGCGCTCGTTCTGGGTGCTCCCGGCAACCTGGAGTTTGGCGACGGTGAGTACCCACTCGTTGTAATCGAGGTACTCGCCGCCCCAGTGCTTACCCCAGAATTGCTCTGGCAATTTCCATAACTGGCGACCTGGCTCCGTCAATGAGGTGAACTCATTGACTCGGATCATGAGACCACCATCGGTGGAACTGCGCTTCCGGTAAGCGAAAGCGCCGAACGGGCTGACCCCCGCCTGTGGCGGAAGATTGGGATCGAATTCGACCACGACATTCTCGTTCCCCAGCCGACGATAGAATGAGTGCAGTCGTCTGATCTGGTCTGCAGACATGCCAACCCCCTTGGTCACGTAGACTCGGCGTGGTCGCGCAGACGTTTGTAAGCGTGCGGCTTTGCGATGTTTGTCGCTTGTCACCTAAGCCCATTCTTTGAGCGACGCCTCACGTGGAGTCTTTCGGCCGTTGTAGGTCTGTTTGTGCCACGACACTGCTTGCCAGCCTTGACTCCGAGGCCTTTACCGACCTCTACGGCATCCTGATCGGCGCCCATGTAGAGGAACTCCCATCCGAATTGGTTGGTCTGCTGCTCGACAAGCGACTTGATCGCGGGCCGGCTCCATTCGTGGCTGGCGTACTCCATGCCGTCGGTCATGATCGCGACGACCACCGAACCTGGCTTGTCGTCCTCGCCGAGTGCGGCGATCTCCGCCGCGGTGTCAGTGATCAGCTTGCCCATGGAATCCAGCAGCGCGGTGCTGTGGCGCGGATTCAGTTCCAGCGCAGTCACTTCATCGACGGGAACGGCGTGATAAACGACCTCGTACTCGTTGTCGAACTGCGCCAGCGTGACGCGGCATTCGCCATCGCCCGCGCGCTGATCGTTAAGGAATGCGTCGAAACCGCCGACCACGTCGGACTTGATCGATTGCATCGATCCGGAGCGGTCCAGGAGGAAGGCGATAAGGGTGAGATTCTGATTCGGCATGGTGGATACCTTTCGGTTGTTGGCTAGCGAGGCTTGCTGTTCCGGCGCGGCTTGAACCGCATCGGCTCGGCTGGGGGAGCGGGTGGCAGTGGAGTCTTGGCGTGCTTGTCGTTACGGGCGCGTTTGACGTCTTCGGCGGTGATCCGGTCGCCACTGCTGACGTACGGGCTCAGCCTCGGCGTGCTGGCGAGGCGTGGGCCGACCGCATTCTCGGTGAGGCCTGCACTTTTCCCGGCCGCCGCGATCGACATCTCGTCGTCGACGACGGCACGGGCCAACTGCTCGTCGAGCAGTTGGCCGACCTGCGTCAGGACCGACCGAAGGTGTTGTAGCGCTTCGTTTGCGGATGGAGCGGTCTCGGCGTGCGTGAGGTCTGCGCGGATGCGTTCGTACCGGCTGGGCATGTGCCACCATACCGCATAATATGCGGAATCCGCAATAACTGCGGATTCTGATTCTGGTCATTTTTCAGTCGCTCACTACTGGCACGAGGCCCGAGTGGTCGGTCTCGCCCGCCAAGCACGGGGCGTGGTCGAACGCGCAGAACCGGATACGCTGCGCGAGATCCGGCCCTGCGTAGACACAGTCGAGCCGGAAGCCGTTGTCCCCGGGCCGGCTGAACCAGGAGTACTCGCGGACATCGGGATGCAGCGATCGCCACATATCGGTGTACCGAGGCGATCAGCCGTCCGGGCATCTCCGGTCCGATGAACTTGGCTCCCCGCGGATCCTTGTCGAGATCATTGGTGCCGGTGTTGAAGTCGCCGATCAACAGGTCGATGACATTCGTGGTGGCGTCCCGGATCAGCGTCTCCCAGAAGGGGAGCTTCGCGGTGTTCTGCGGCATGTACACCCCGCATACGTAGGCGCCGTCGATCTCGGCGCACCACAGATGTCGCGGGTCGAGCGATTCGCTGAACGCCCAGGATCGCTCGATGCCGATGCGCGCGGCGATCAGCACGGTGTTCACCTTCGGCCCGACTGCGGGATGCGAGGTGTCGTAGCCGGCCCGCTCAAGTCGGTCGATCAGCCGCGCGCCGACCGCGTTGGTGCGGAACTCGGTGACCACCAGGAACTGAGCTGACGACGACCCGGCAGCTGCGCGTTTTTCTGGACGGAACCCCCGGCGTTGGGGCCGGTGTACAGGCCGTCGGGTTACCACCACGAAGGCCATTGCGGATCATCGGAATTGATCCCGCCCCGCAGCGCCGCATTGACCTTGTCGAGGTAGCCGCCCACGGCCCACCGGTCACCGTAGAGATGCATCTCGCTCCGGGAAGTCGGCCGCAGTTCGACGACCCGACGGCCGTAGCGCTGACGCAAGAGCTTCGCAACCTGGTTGAAGCGTCCATACCCCTCCCAGTAGCACGCCTCCCGCCACAACTCGCGGTCACCGTGGCGCAGTACGGTGACGGGCCGGTCAGTGTCGGAATGGTCGGTGTCCCAATCGATGACGAGCTCGTCACCGTCGATCTCCGGCAATTGGCCAGGCGTGCGCAACTCGGTGGCCGAGTCCTCGCGCCACCGCTGCTCCTGCGCATCGATGCGGGGAATCTCTGCGATTGCCTTCGCATTTCCGGCCGCCGCGGCCTGGCGTGTGTCGGCGGCGGTCGGGAACGGGATGATGAGAAGCATCGTGCCGCACTGCGGGCAGGTGACATCGAGCAGGTCGCGGTGCTGCTCCATGCCTCTGCTGGGCGGCCCGACCCACCCGCACTGAGGGCAGGTGACCGGATCATCCTGGCGTGCCGTGAACTCCCAATACGGGAGGATCGTGCTCATCGGGGTAGCACCGCCGGGCTCAACCGCCACACTGCCTCCCGGAACACCGGGTTCGGATTCGCGTTCGGCAATACCGCCAACACATCTGTCAGCGCACCGTCAGCGCCACGTCGCATGCCGTACAGCGCGGCGACCGTCGGTGTGCGGCTGAGTGCCTCCACGCAGTGCACCAGCACGGTGCGGCCCTGGGCGCGAAGGGCTTCGATGGTGCGCACCGTGTCGAGTAGGACGAAGTCCAGGTGCGGGTTGTCATCCGGCTCGGTGCTGTCGATCAATCGCACCTCCACATGCGGCATGCCCACCGGCACGTCCCGGTCGGCGATCCGGCACAGCGATACCACCGCATCCACCCCGGCCGGCAGCTCCCGCAACGCGCCGACGGCGCCGATCAGCACACCCGGGTCATGCGGATGCACCGCCAACGCGCCGGTGCGATACCCGGTGTAGTCCGGCTGCGCCGGCGTCCTGCCGGCCGTTTGGATGGTCGCGGCCAGTCGGACGAGGCCTCGCGCGGTCATGCCTGGCCAGCCGTGCAGCAGATGCCGCCACTGCAAAGGGACCGCCGACGCGCCGTACGCCGCGCCGATCAGGCCGCCGGCAATCGCCGCGACGGTGTCGGTGTCGAAACCACAACGCACAGCCGCATCGAGCGTCCGCGCGAGATGTTCGGGTCCGCCGTCCCTTCGAGTGGTGACAATCGCCGACCACGCCGCCTGTAGCGCCTGCACCACCCAGCCGTTCTTCGGGAAGTCTGACGGCACTGACCGCTCGGCCTGCTCGATCCGGTCGCGCCAGGCCTCACGACGTTCGGCAACGATGTGCGGCAACCCGATCCGGACTTCCAGCTCGGCCGTGAGCACCGCATGCCGGATGGCGCAGCACCACAACACCGTCGCGTCGGCGGCCTCCGGATCGAAATGCGTCAGCCCGCTGATCGCCCGCGCCGCCTCGACCATGGCGTCCTCGTCGTCGAGGTAGGCCAGCGCGACCGGGGCGGTGCGCATCAACGAGCCATTGCCACCGGAACGCCCCGTCTGGGCATGTACCGTGTGGGCGGCTTCTCGTGCCCTCGCAGCCGAGGCGCCTCCGCACCGGTTGAGTACGGACCGGGTCTGGATCCCAACATCTTTGGCGGTCCGCGACCAGTCGTACCAGCGCGCGACGATGGCGTCCTGCGCCGCCTCGTCGCGCAGATCGACACCGGTGGCCGCGACCTCCGCGATCGCGATGGCCATCGCGGTGTCATCGGTCCATTCGCCCGGCTCCCACGGCCCGCCGCCTGCCATCTCCACGGGCAGTTGGGGTCCGCGCGGCGGCTGGAACTCATACGGCGCACCCAAGGCATCGCCGGCGGCGGTGCCCAACAGGACACCTTCGGCTCGATCATTGCGTGATGTCATAGCAGCCCCCTTGATTTGCGCAAATCTGCGATAATTGAGGGTTAACTGTACGCTGAGGCACTGACATGGCCAACGAAAATGCTCTGAACAGCAGCGGGCGGGCCCTTGCGGACTATCCGCGACCTTCCGTTGCCGTAGACACCGCGGTCCTCACACCCGATCCCGACCTGGGCCTGGCCGTGCTGCAGGTCCGTCGCGCGAAGGGCAGAGGCTGGGCGCTACCGGGCACGTTTCTACACGAGGGGGAGACGCTCGCCGACGCGGTGAAGCGCTCGCTGGCCGACAAGACGGGCATTCACGGGCTGGCGCCCCGCCAACTCCACGTTTTCGACGCGCTCGGCCGCGACGACCGAGGCTGGGTGTTGTCGGTCGCGCACGTCGCGGTGGTTCCTGCCGGCAGGTTGTCGACGCGCCTTACCGACGCGACCCGGCTGGTGCCGGTGGATGCGCCCGGCCGACTGGTCTACGACCACGCCGAAATCATCGACCTGGCCGTCGAGGACGCGCGTGAGAGTTACGCGTCGGCGCCGGATCCCGATCACCTGCTCGGGGAAGTGTTCACGCTGCGGGATCTGCGCCTGGTACACGAGGCGGTCGAGGGACGGGAACTGCAGCGCGACACCTTCCGGCGCGCCATGGAGTCGCAGTTGGATGCCACCGGTGATCGGGTCGCGGTCGGTCGCGGACGGCCGGCGGAGCTGTTTCGGCGACGAAGCTAACTTCTGCCGTCCGACGTCCAGGGGTGGCGGCGATGCAATAACCCAACTATAGTTGGGATGAGCCAACGATAGTTGGGCGAAAGGGGTTGTGATGGACCTGGGCAGCCCCCTCGCCACCGTGACATCCGCACTGGACGGAGATGTCCTGACAGTGCTCGCTACGCACAATGCCGCGTTCACGACGGGGCAGATCCACCGGATTCTTGGTGATTTCTCGGAAGAGGGCATTCGGAAAGTGCTTGCGCGACTGGTGAATCAAGGGATCGTGACGGCTGACCGAGTGGGCCGGACATTCGCCTACCGTTTCAACGTCGACCACCTGGCTGCTGGGCCAATCTTGCAGTTGGCGCGAATCCGATCGACCTTCCTGACGTCTTTAGAGGAACTTCTGTCGGCCTGGGCGCAGCCCCCCTTGTACGCGGCAGTTTTCGGCTCAGTGGCGCGCGGAACGATGAGTGCTGACAGCGACATCGACCTTCTGCTTGTCGGCGACGATGAGGCGGATGACATGTTGTGGTCTCAGCAGGTGGCTGATCTGTCCGCCACGGTGACGAAGTGGACTGGAAACGATGCGCGAGTTGTCGAGTTTCAAAGATCGGACCTTCCCGGTCTTGCGCGGGAGTCGGTGTTCCGCGACGTGGTCGATCATGGGTTGACGGTCGCCGGTGAACGAGCCTGGCTGCTTCGACAACTGAGGCTGGCGGAGAAGGCAGGAAACTGAACGTGGTCGGACGAAGCCGTGATTGCCCAGACGGATTCGGTGCCGGACGACTCCGCAAGGCGGGTGAATTCCTCGACGCTGCAGACATCGTCGAACAGGACATGTCGGACGCGGCGGTCAACCTGTATGTCCTTGCCGGGATAGCTGCTTCAGACGCGATCTGCTGCTCGCGGTTGGGCAGGTACGCAATCGGCGAGAATCACCACGAAGCGGTGGCGTTGCTGCGGCAGGCTGACGACACCCTGGAGCGGCATCTCAGCACGCTGCTCGGCGTGAAGTCCAAAGTGGCTTACACGCACGAGTCGGCCACGGCGACCGAACGGAAGAGGGCGCGGCGATCGGCAGAAGCGCTCGTCGAAGCGGCACGGCGGATTGCGGGCAGCCTCGGTTAGGCCCCTGTGAGCCATCATGTTCCGCTGCGGGCGATCAGAGTCATTGGCGAGTACATCGCGGGCGGTGGGCCGGTACAGCGTCGATGGTGTGCTGCTGGCTCTGACCATGTAGTTCTGCTTCGCACGCGCACGCAGAGGTCAGGCCGCGAGTAATCACCTTAGTTGCAACAGTGCGCAACGGCTGACGAAATAGTCCGACGATGGGTACTTCCTGCCGACACCATGAGACTGCCGCCGCTGAACCTCGGTTAGCCTTGGCAGCGGTTGGGGTCGGGTAAAGACGGGGTGGGGTTGATGATGGACAGGTCATCTCTTTGATGATTACGGGAGATGCACTGCGTCGCGCGACTGCGGCTGCGGCTGGCGTCGTTCTTCTGGTCGGCTGCTCGACTCCAGTCGACGGAACGTCAACGCCTAACACCAGAACGTCATCGGCTGAATCAACGCAGACTCAGGTGCAGGAGCCTTTTGCGTGGTTGACGGCGGTGCTGCCGACCGACTCCGAGCTTTCTGAGGCGCTGGGCTACCGGGTGACAGTCGACGGACCGCCGAAGGTCCGCAACGGTAAAAGGCTGCGGAACACATTTATCGAGAGCCGGGAAGTCGCGGAGCGCGACTGCATCGGTGTCGTGTCGCCTCTGGAAACCGACGCATACGGTTCGGCTCCCTTGGTTGCCGTCACTTTCGCCTCGGAGTCGGCTGCCACGTACGGCGCAGCCGCGTTCGACTCACCCCGCAATGCCGAGGAAACCTTCAAACGATTTGCTGACCAATGGCGAGCGTGTGCCGGCAGGACAGTGGTGACGGCATTCGGTGGAGTGGACATGCGGGACGCAATCTCAGATGTCCGTCTCGTAGACAGAATTGCTTCCGCTGTCATTACGGTCACGAGCGACGAGGGCTCCCCGGTGGTGGTCGGGCGCGCGCTCGGAGTGTCGCAGGATTGCATGGTGGAGGTCGAGCTGGTGTACGACGACCCGGCGGATCGCGGTCGGGCAGCAGAAAGTGCGATTCGTCTGGTCGAGGCGATGTTGAGCCGGGTAAAGAAGTCATGAAATTGGTGCGTGGTGCCGTAGTCCGCCGCTAGTAGTATTTGCCACGGACTGAGGGGGCCAAATGATTGTCGATGCGGATCTGCTTCGGATGGGTGCTGACTTCTCCGACAGCGCTGGCGCGATTGCCCGAAGGGGCGCGGCAAGTCTCACCGCTACTCAACTACCAGCGAACATCTTCGGCGACTTTGACGAGGCCGCGACGTTCCATCGTCGACTGTCACAGGCCCAGACTGTCTACGCGAACAACATGAGTGCGTACCAAACGACTTTTGCGCAGCTAGCCAGTAAGTCAGTGGCCGCTGCCAGCATGTTCACTGATGAAGACAGCGATAGCGCCACCTTGATAGATGGGGCTGCCGTCGAAGCGAGCAGTTAGCTCGTGGAACTTTCTTACCTCAACGTTCGACACCTGATTGAGCGTGCCGGTGGTGATCCGTGGAAGCTTGACGATACCGTCCAGAGTGGGTCGCCCGGCCAGATCAACGAGCTCGCGACCGCCTTCCACGACGCCGGTGTCTGCATGGGCGACACGAGCCAAGAGTTCAACGAAGCGAAGCGGCGATTTGAGGCAGCGTGGGACCGCCAGGACGGTGGTGGCCACCCGATCAACGATTCAGAAGAAGTGACTCGAGCTACGGCGTCGCTGAACCTGGACAAAGAAGAGCTTGCGCGGGTAGCGGTCGACCTTGGCAACATATCGGCCGCGCTGGCCGAGACCCAGCAGTCGTCACACTCAACAATCCAAGAACTCGAAGCGAGCCTCCAGCGGATCGACGATGCGATTGCCGCCGCCGTCGAGCAGGATGGCGTCGTCGTGGACGAGAACAACATCGCGCCGTTGAGGAACATGGCTGTCCAGGAAGTCCGTGATGCGCTCTCGAGCATTGGGAACTCGCGTGCCACGTATGCCGCCGAATTGGCGAGCGCAATGGACAGCATGCGTGCTGCGGGATATTTGCCCGACGCTGTAGATGCGGCCGACGGCGATGGCGTCAGCGGTACCGACGCTGCGCAAGGGGAAGCGGCCGACTACAACTTCCAACAACGGGCTGCGGATCTTGCTCTGGTTAACGGCGGTGGTCCGATGACGCCCGCGCGAGCGGCTGCCGCCGCCCGTCTTCGTGACTACGACACCATTCAGAACCCGGCGTCCGATCCGTCGGCGGTGAATCTCGCGGGTGAGCGACTGGACGATTTCCAGACATCGCGAGTGCCCGCGGGGAGCCTACCTCCCGACCCTGTTCTCGGCGCCGATCCGCAGCGGCGTGCACTGGTGCGACAGGAATGGCAGCGACAACTCGAGCAAGGCACGCCCACAATGCCGCCGATGACTCCAGATGAGGCCACCGCCTGGATGGATCAGCAGGAAGCGCAGGCGCGGGTTGTTGCAATGGATGCGATGGTCAAAGGGCTTGAAAATCAAGGATTGTCACGCGGTGCCGCTACGGACGTTGCTCAAGCTATGGCCCAGGGTGCAACCCTGAGGGATATCGCCGCGACCGCGGGACCTTTGAGTGAGATCAAGCAACTGGACGGTGCCCTATCGGACGGCAAGCACTCGCTGCCATGGGAGCGTTATTCGACAGCGGATCTGAAGGCCATTTCGGGCCTCGGACGAGTACTCGGCGCCGCAGGAATAGCGGGCGAATCCATTTTTGCACTCGACGACGTTCTCAACGGCGCTGCCCCGGGTAAGACTTTTGGTGGCCTAGCCGGCAGTCTGGCCGGTGGGGCAGGTGGCGGCGCTGGGGTCGGATTCCTCGGTGGCTTGGCGTTGGGTCCAGGCGGCGCGTTTGTTGGAGCAATAACGGGAGGACTGATCTTCGGGGAAGTCTTTAAAGCCGGTGGTGCACAGATCGGTTCGACTTTTGATCGCTGATCTCGGAGGAGTGCCGCCCGTGTATTGGTTGGGTGCCGGAGGCGCGATTGCGCTGGCAGGTCTCTGCACGCTCGGCTTCATTCCAAATGTCCGTTGGCAGCGCCGAGTATATTGGGCGAGTTGGCTTTTCGGAGCAGCGTTGATGGCATGCGCATTCATCGAACCTGGCTGGCGTATGGTCGGGGTGGTGCTGGCCGTCTGTCTCGCGGCAGCCGCTTGTTTTGCCTACTTCCGTACTTCATATCTCAAAATCGGCGGGCGAATTTACTCGTTCTGGATCGCTCGAACTCAACCTGATCCGCTCCCCGATGGCAGTCCCGCGCCTCCGGTGATCCCGCCGCCGGACTCGTACCGCGGCCAGGTAACCGCCGACGCGCAGTGGTGGCTAATGGCGGTTGCCAGCGTATGTGCTGGAGTGAGCGCACTCGTGCTGGGGATGTCTGGCGCGACGCTCGGCGTTGCGGCATTGCCGGTCGTATTGCTAGCCGGTACCGGGTTCATCGACTCGTATGACGGCTTCCCGATCGCCCGCCGACGGTGGGTGCAGCTTGCGCTGATCGTCGTCAGCTCCATCCCGGTCTTCCTGCTTCCGCCGATCGCGTACCTGATCGGCTACTACCTCGACGGACCCAGACGTCGCTCCTGACGGTCCTGCGGCTCCCAGCCGAACTTGTCGGTGGGCTCTGTCATTCTGTCCGGCTCGCTTGAGCACGAAGCGAATCGACGGAGGACACCATGAGCACACACCCCGGTTGGTACCCGGATCCGGCCGGTCAGCGCTATCACGACGGCCACCGCTGGACCCAGCACTTCACGCCCACCCCGCCTGCTGTCCCGGCGCCGCCGGCACAGGCCGTGGCGGTCGCGGTATCGAACGGCGGTACCAGCCACGGTCTGCATCTGGTGCTGACCGTGTTCACCTGCGGACTGTGGCTGCCGATCTGGGCCCTGGCCGCCATCTTCGGCGGGGGAGGATCGTCATCGGTGGCGGTCGCCGGCACCGGGGCGACCGTGCGCACCGCGAACTGGCGTCCGCTGATCGCGCTGGCGGTGTTCGGCGGGTTCTTCCTGATGGGTCTGATCGCCCAACACCCCTGGCTGCTCGCCGTTTTCGCGGTGATCGGCGTGCTGGCCGGTGTCGGATTCTGGGCGCTGAAAGGCGCGCAGCAGCGTGAGGAACAGGTGCGCCACGAGCAGTTCCAGCGCGACATGCTCGCGCAGCGCGCCGAGCATGAGGACAAGCTCTACCAACAGGGTGATCCGCGCGGAGTGCATGGTCAGTACCTGCCACCGGATTGCGGGTAGATGGCGCCGCTGCCGCGAGCTCGACCCAAACCGGTCGACCTCGCCTTCGCCCGCCCGCGCCCCCCCCGAGACGATCGCAATCGCCGTCGCCGCAGTGGACTTCGGCTACCGCTACGCCGCGATCGGGGAGTTGAAGACCTGGTCTGGGTTCATCGCCGTGCCCACCAAGGAGGCCGCGCTGCTGGAGGCCATCGCCCGCATCCGCGCCGAGCACGGGAAGCACCTGCGGATGCGGTTTCTGGTGAACCTCAAAGGGAGCAGCCCGCTGTGGCGGCAGCCCCACCAGATCCATTGGTGGATCGAACGTCCCGACACCTCGGAACAGCCGTTGGTGGACGCCGCGGTGGAACGACTGCGACACAGCCCGTCCGCGCCGGTGGTGTCGCTTCCGGTGGATCGGGAACCGATGACGGTCGCCACCGACGGCTCGGTGCGCGGTAAGCACGCCGGCTTCGCGTGGTTGTCCTGCACCGGGCATTACGGCATGGCGGGATACCGCTCATCGCTCACCACGGTGGGTAGGCAACCGGTCCTGGTTTCCGAGCTTCTTGCGATCGGTGACGCCGTGTGTGAACTGACACGCCGAAGGCTGTCGATCGTGTCCGACAGCCAGGACGCCGTCGCCATGGTGGACCGCTGGAAGGGCGGCGATACCACCGTGCCGGTCGAGTACCCGGCGGATGGTCCGCTGCAGGCCGCCCGACGCCAGATCCATGTCGATCGGGAACGGATCGACGTGCGCTGGGCACCCGGCCACTCTGGCGAACCGCTGAACGAGGGTGCCGATGCCTTGGCGCGTCTGGCGTCACGGCATCAGCGCGGCGACCAGGACTTGCACTTTGACGAATACCGTCGCCGGGCGGCCGGGATCGCCGACGGGTTCGCCGCAGAATTCCGGCGCAGTTCGGTGGTGTCTGCATAACGCCGGAACTCGCAGAAGTTTGCTGCGACGAGTGATCTCAATCGTGTCTGGGGTTGAGCCTGTTCGCTATGCTCTCGACGTCGAGAAAGGCGAGGGTCGGGATGCTTTCTGCGCGCGAGAAGCTCCTTGTCGAAGGCCAGTACGACTGGGTGAAGCTTTGGGACGCGCACCGCCATGTCGCCTTCGAGAATGTGTCGGATCCGCTCGCAGAGGTCCAACGCAAGACGTTGGCGCTTGTGGCTGCGCTGATCCGCGATGGCTTGGCCGAACCGGGTGACCTGCGTTATCACGGCGCACATTTCGAGCCGTGGACGTCTGACTTGGCTGAGTCTATCGAGCGCTTATCCGCAGACTACATCGACACATTTGCCGACCGCGCGGGCTGGCCGTGGACGCTGTGGCTTCGAATCACGGACGAAGGCAAGCGGATTGGCGCAACCCATGAGGCCGAATATCGGCGCTGGTCTGAAGCGCTTCACGAGCAGGGCGCCGATGAGCAGGCGTTACCGCTGAAGTTCGAACCGGGTGCATGACCGAGAGCGTTTCATCGCCTTCAGGCATGGAGGTTTTCCTCGCGAAAGCCGGTTAGACGGTCGTGCGAACAATCACCACTCAAACTGCTGTACATCCGATCGGAGCTGGTGTCGTGATCGATTCCGGACGAAAAGTGTGTCAACCCGATCGCTCCCAGCATCAAGTTGTCGCTCATTTGTCGCTCATAGGTGGGCACCGGCGGACCCGTCTTTTTCGCGGCAACGCGGGTGACCAGTGTGACCCCGCAACAACTCACCGGGATACTTCGCGACGCACCCGGGTAACCTCAACCCCAATGGACGACGGATCAGGGGGACCCCAATGAGCCTCGTACTGGGCCTTTCGGTGACTTCAAAGGACATCCACGGCGAGCTGGTCGACGGCGCCACCGGCGAGGGCCAGCCGATCGACCGCGCCGTCGTGGACGCCGACCACATCGAAGACTTTCTGGCCGAGCTTCCGGCCGACGCCGACCTGCGCGCCGTGGGCATCACCTGGTCACACGACGCCGAATCCGAGGCCGTCAAGGTCCGCGAGGCCCTCGACGCCTACGCCGGCGGTGCACCCGTCGTCGCCGTCCGCGATGTCGAGGCCACCGCAGCCCTGGCCCGCGGTATCGCCGACATCGCCGGACAGGACTTCCTGGTCGTCTGTGTCGTGGAACCCGACGGGGCCGTCGTCGCCACCGTCGACGGATTCGAGATCCACGTCGAGCACATCGACCACGAAGACGCCGCCACCCTCAACGACCGGGTCCGCGCCATCGTGCGCGCCGCCCGCCCCAGCCCCGACGCCGTCTACATCCTGGGCTCGCAGGACCCCGACGACCTCGTCGCCGCCGTCGCCGAGGAAACCGACCGCCCGGTCATCACCGCCACGGAAGCCGACTTCGCGCTCACCCGCGGCGCCGCCCTGGCCTCCGCGCTCGCTGCCAACACGCCCGAAGCCCCCGAGACCAAGAAACGCATCACCCGGGTCGGCGCGCTCGCCGTCGCGGCGGGCTCCGCGGCCGTCGTCTTCGTCGTCTCGCTGTCGGTCGCGCTGACCGCCCCGGAGGCACCCGAACCGCCGCCACGCCCGGTGGCCGCTGTGGAAGCCACCCCGCCGCCCGCGCCGCTCATCCAGGCACCGCCGCGCGCGTCCCGGGAGATGGCTAGGACCCTCAACATCGCCCCAGCCGCCCCGGCGCCACCACCACCGCCGGCCGCGGCGCCCGCACCGCTGCCGCCCCCGGCCGCCGCCCCCGCCCCGCTGCAACCGTCGGTGCCCGCGGTGCAGGAGCCGCGGCTGCGTGACCGCATCCTGGACCGCATCCCGATCATCGGCCGCTTCAACTGACCACCCGCTCGCTCTGACGCGCCACGCACATCCCGCTACGTTGTAAGCCGTGAGTGTCACCCCGGCAGACCTGACCGGCACCGAGCGCGCTGTGCTGCTGGTCCTGATGGCCGAATCCCGCCCGGTGCCCAACCCCGAACTGATCGCGCTCGGCCCCCGGCTGGAGAAAACCGGTCGCGACAAGCTCAATAGCCTCGGACTGATCGAATCCGACCGCACCGGTGGCCGTTTCGTGCACGAGCTCACCGACCGCGGCTGGCGGGTGTGCCGCGACATCCTGAGCGCCGGCCCGCCCGCAGGCGCCACCGGGCCCGCCAAGACCCTGGCCACCGTCCTCAACGGCTTCCAGCGCTACCTGCAGCGCGCGGACCTGAGCCTGGCCGACGTCTTCTGGCCCGACACGCCGAGCCGCCCCGCCGACCGGATACGCGACGCCTACACCGCGCTCACCGCCCGCCCCGGCGCCTGGGTCGCGCTGACGACACTGCGCGGACACCTCGATGACCTGCCCCGCACCGACATCGACGACGCGCTCGGCGAGCTGTACCGCACCGGCGCCATCAGCCTCATTCCCGAGGAAAACCAGAAGGTCCTCACCCCGGCAGACCGCGCCGCCGCGCTGGAAGTCGGCAATCAGGCCAAGCATCTGATTAGCATCGAGAGCTAATGCAGGATGCACATCGCGACGCGCTCGCCGCGCTTCGCCTCACCTGGGCGCCCACCAGTGACGATCTGTGGCGCCCGCAGGCCACCCACGTGGACGGCCTCAACGAGCGCGCCATCGAGGACGTCATGGACGCGTTCGGCGACGCGCTGCGCGACCCCGACACAGCCCCGCTGGGCGTCGCGATCCGCGGGCAGGCCGGCTCGGGCAAGACCCACCTGCTCGGCCAGATCCGCGAACGCGTCCAGGAAAGCGGCGGGTTCTTCTTCGTCGTCGAACTGCTCGACGCCGCCAGCTTCTGGGAATCGGTGCGCAGCGGCGTCCTGGAAAGCCTCGGCCGCCCCGGCGAGAACCGCGAGACCCAGCTCAAGGACCTGCTGTGGGAGCTGTCCTCCATCGCGCACGTCTCCCGCGCCGACCGCCGCGCCATCATCGGCGACGAAGACCTTGAACCCGAGGTGCTCGACGACTTCGTCAACACCCTGGCCAAGGCGCGCCCCGACGTTCGCGACTGCCACCAGACCCTGCGCGCCCTGGTGTTGTTGGCCGCCAACGATCTTGGCGCCCGCGATATCGGTGACGCCTACCTGCAGGCCAGCGAGGAAGTCGGCGCCGAAGACCGTCAGGCCTGGCGGCTGCGCGGCACCAGCCCGTCCGCGCAGCAGTGCGTGCGCGATATCGCCCGGCTGACCGCACTCGCCGGACCCGCGGTGCTGGCGCTGGACCAGATCGACACCCTGCTCGCGCAGACCTCGACGCGCACCGACGAGGCCGGACCCGACGCCGACGGCGTGCTCGAGCAGGTCGCCCACGGGCTGATGTCGCTGCGCCAGTCCATGCGGCGCACCGTCGCGGTGGTGGCCTGCCTGCCCTCGGCGTGGGAACGCATCCGCGACCGCGCCACCGCGAGTGTGTCCGACCGGTTCCGGGTCACCGCACCGCTGGCGCCGCTGCCCAGCGCCGATATCGGCCGCGCCATCCTGGAACGCCGGTTCGCCGCCAGCTACGCCTCGGTCGGGTTCACGCCGCCGTATCCGAGCTGGCCGATCCTGCCCGCGGCCTTCGACGGGGCCGCCGGGCACACGCCGCGCCAGCTGCTGATCCGCGCCGACAAACACGTCCGCGACTGCCTGCTGCGCCGCGAGGTCATCGAGATCTCCCGCTTCGGGGCGGTCCCCAAACCGTCGGATCCGAAGCCCGACAACGAAGTACCGGTCGACCACGATATCGACCGCCGCTTCGCCGAATACCGCAGCCGCGCGGTCACCGCCGCCGCCCTGGACCCGGACGGCGAGGACACCGCGGTACCCGCGCTGCTCAACGCCGCGCTGACGGCGTGGATCGTCGAACACGGCGATGACCAGTCCTACAAATGCGACCCGCCGCCCGGCTCGCACGTGGTGCTGCACGCCCGGCTACGCCAGACCATCGACTCGGCCACCGACGACGAACGGCACTGGGCGTTCCGCGCGGTCGGCGCCACCAACGCCGTCGCCGCCCAGAACCGCATCAAGAAGACCTACGCCGCAACGGGTCTGGGCTCCGGATCGGACCGGCGCGGACTGTTCCTGCTGCGCAACCATCCCTGGCCGAGCGGACCCAAGACGCAGAACCTGATCGACGAGGTCAAGGCCGCCGGTGGGCGCACCCTGGCGTTGTCGGACAACGACATCCGCACCATGGCCGCGCTGCGCGACCTGATCGCCGAGGACGTGCACGGCTTGACGGACTGGCTGCGCGAACGCCGGCCCGCCCACGGCATCGTGCTGCTGCAGGAGGCGCTGGAATTCGAGGCGCCCGCCGCCGCGGTCACTGAGCAGCCGGTGCCGGAGCCCGAAGCGGAGCCGTTGCCGGAAACCCAGGTGTCCGACACCCAGATCCCGCTCGGCATCGACCTGCACACCGACGAGACCGTCGCGGTCGATCTGGCGTTGCTGCGCAAGCACATTGCCATCTTCGCCGGCTCAGGATCGGGCAAGACAGTGCTGATCCGCCGCCTGGTCGAGGAATGCGCGCTGCGCGGGGTGTCCTCGATCGTGCTCGACCCCAACAACGACCTGTCCCGCCTCGGCAGTGCCTGGCCGGAGCTGCCCAGTGGGTGGCGGCGCTCCGACGATGCCCGCGCCCAGGATTATCTGCACAACACCGAGGTCGTCATCTGGACCCCGCGCCGCTCCAACGGCCGCCCGCTGGCATTCCAGCCGCTGCCCGACTTCCCGAGCGTCGTCGATGACCGCGACGAGTACAACGACGCCGTCGAATCGGCCTGCGCCGCCCTGGAACCCCGCGCGCTGATCGCCGGGCAGACGCAGAAGGCCAACCGGTCCCGCGCGGTGCTGCGGGAAGCGTTGCAGCAGTACGGCCGTCAACCCGCGCCGACGCTGGACGGGTTCATCGACATGCTCGCCGACCTGCCCGACGATGTCAGCAACCTGGCCGACGGCCGTCGTATCGCCGCCGATATGGCCCAGGACCTGCGCGCCGCGATGGTCAACGACCCCATGTTCGGCGGCGCCGGACAGCCCGTCGACCCCGGCGTGCTGCTCACCCCCTCCGACGGCAAACGCGCCCGGGTGTCGGTGATCAGCATGATCGGCCTGCAATCCGACGAGCAACGCCAGGGCTTCGTCAACCAGCTGCAGATGGCGTTGTTTGCCTGGATCAAACGCAACCCGGCGGGGGACCGGCCGCTGGGCGGGCTGCTGGTGATGGACGAGGCGCAGACCCTCGCGCCGTCGCGCGGCACCACGGCCAGCACCCGCAGCACGCTGGCGTTGGCCTCGCAGGCCCGCAAGTACGGCCTGGGCCTGGTGTTCGCCACCCAGTCCCCGAAGGGCCTGCACAACCAGATCCCGGGCAACGCGACCACCCAGTTCTACGGGCTGCTGAACTCGCCGGTGCAGATCGGCACCGCCGAGGAAATGGCCAGGGCCAAGGGCGGATTGGTGCCCGACATCAGCCGCCTGCGGGCCGGGAACTTCTACGTCGCCACCGAGGGGGAGGCATTCCACCGCGTCGTCGCGCCGTGGTGCCTGTCCTATCACGCGCCCAGCCCACCGTCGGCCGAGGAAGTGCTGGCGTTGGCGCAGGCGGAGACACCGCAGCCCGTCGCGTAGCGAAGCGCATACTGACACCATGCCGAACATCACCGCCGTACACGGCGACATCACCCGGCAGAACGTGGACGCCATCGTCAACGCCGCCAACAACGCCATGCGCGGCGGCGGAGGCGTCGACGGTGCCATCCACCGCGCCGGTGGCCCCGACGTCCTGCAGGACTGCATCAGACGCTTCCCCGACGGTCTGGCCACCGGGGACGCCGGCTGGACCACCGCGGGCAACCTGCCCGCCCGCTGGGTCATCCACACCGTCGGACCCAACTACTCCGCAGGTCAACGCGACCGAAAGCTACTGGAATCCTGCTATAGCCGGTCCCTGCAGGTCGCCGACGAACTCGGAGCCACCACAATCGCTTTCCCACTGATCAGCGCCGGAATCTACGGCTGGCCCAAGGACGACGCCATCGCCGCGGCCATCGACACCATCGCTGCCGCGGATACCCGTGTCGAAGAGGTCAGGCTGGTGGCTTTCGACGCCGCGACCTACGAGGCGGTGCGTGCGCGGCTCGACGGTTAGCGCGTCGACGCCACCAGCCGCGCCAGCTCGGCCTCGATCCCGGCGGTGATGGCGGCCGCATCGGCGACATGGCGGGAATCCGCCGTCACCGACAGGCACAGATTGTCATCCCAGGACATCGCGATCACACTGGGACCCATCCCGTGATAGAGCGGGCCGGCCGGGAAGAACTGCAACGCGGGCAGATTCATGAACACCGGATTGTCCACGGCGATACCGCTGGCATTGGACACGATCACGTTGCACGGCCACGAGATCCGCTCGGCCAGGCCGAACCGCTCGATGGCGCGGAACAACAGGTTGACCGCGCGCCCGGGCGCGTACTCGTTCCACTGCCGGAACAGGTTGACCCCGCGCTGTTCCTGCACCGCCTTCACCGCGCGGGCATGCTCGGCGATGGCCAGCAGGCGCTGCACCGGGTCGCCGATGGTGGTGTTGAGGTTGACCCGCAGCACGGTGGTGGTGCCGACCCCGTCGGTGATGTAATCCGACTGGTCCGCGGCGCGCATGGCGTAGGGGACCGCCGCGACCAGGGGAGCCGTCGGGCGTTCCCCGCGGCGGGTCAGTACTTCACTCAGCGCCGCACCCACGCAGGCGAGCAGGATGTGGTTGACGGTCACCGCATGCGTCTTGGCCACGGCCTGCAGGTCGTCCATCGGCAGCGCCGCCGCGGCGGCCGTCGATGTTCCCGACAGTGAGCAGTTCAGCGAGGTTCTGGGCGCCTTGACCTCCAGCTGCCGGGCCGCCCACTTGCTGCGTGTCACCCGCGCCGAAGTGGCCAGCAGCTTCGGCATCCGCCGCAGCCGTCGGCCCTTGCGCTGCAGGGCATCCCGCACGATCGCCGACGGGTGCGCCGGGAACGACGAGGACAGCGCGACGGTCTTCGCGGGCTTGCCGGACAGGTCGCCGGGCGTCATCAGGCAGCCGACGACCTCCATCGCCGAATCGCCGTCGACGAGCAGATGGTGGATCACCGAGATCAGATAGGCGTGATCGCTGTCGCCGTCCTCGATCACGTAGATGTGCCACAACGGTTCCCGGCGATCCAGGTGCGTCGCCCGGACCTGCGCCAGCGCCCTGGCCGCACCCACCGCGCCGCCGGGTGCGGGCATCGGCAGCGCGGTGACATGTGCGGATACATCGACCTCGGGGCGGGTGACCAGCATCGGCCGGTCCGGGTTGAACCACGGATCGAACAGCACCTTGCGGTAGGCCGGCATCAGATGAATCCGGCCGGCCAGCAATGACACCACGTGCTCGCGCAGATTGCCCGGCACCGAACTGCGGTCCACCAGGACCAGGGACATGCCATTGCCGACCTGCAGCGCGGTCTCCTGGTACAGCTGCCAGGCATCCATTCCGCTGACCCGTTCGGCGCGGTCCGTCGCGAGGCCGCTCATGCGGCGTAGAACTGTCGCACCCAGTGCCGATACTTGCCGATCGGCCCGTCACCGGGTGTCAGCTTCGGGTGTTCGAGATAAACCTTGTCATCCCAGATGAGTTGGTCGCGCTGCACCTCGTAGGCGACGACCTGCAGCACGATCCAGCCGATCAGCTTCTCGATCGGGGACGCCAGCGCACGCAGCACCGTGTTGCGGAAACGTCTCTTGGCGCTGATGCCGATGTAGATGTCGACGTGGCGTTCGGCAACCGGGGTGGGCAGTACCATCTGGCGCACGTTCAAACCGCCCTGAATGGCGATCTCGACCAGGGAGAAGCCGAGGCCCACCAGCACCGATTCGAAGTGGAAGCTGATCCCGCCGATCAGCGGGACGGGTTTGGTGCCGCCGTATTCGGTGTAGATACGGGGCCCGTCGATCTCCATCGGCTTGGGTACCACGAAGTCGCGGAACTTGTGGATCGTCGCGAAATGCGCGTGGTCCAGCCCATTTTCGTTGACTTCCTGCGGGTGGGTCTTGAACTGCAGCTTCTTGGTGACGATCGGATGCCAGCCCGGATCGGACTCGGGCAGATCCAGGTCGAACGCCGGTTCCGCTCCGGGCGGGCCGTGATACACCATGATCATGCCCAGGTGATTGCGCACCGGCAGGGTCTTCAGCCGTGCGCCCCGCGGCGGTTCACCGGTCGGGGTGGAGATGCAGGCACCCGACGGCGCGAACCTGAACTCGTGGAACGGGCAGACCACGGTTTCGCCGGCGACCCAGCCGCGCTTGCCGATATGGGCGCCCAGGTGCGGGCAGTACGGTTCGGCCGCCGCGAGGGCGCCCGAGTCGGTGCGGAAGATGATGATCTCGCCGTCCAGGAAACGGCGGGTCAGCACCGTGCCGGGGGTGAGCTCATGGGCGAACGCCACCGCGTACCAGCTGTACGGAAAGGGCGGGAACGCGTCCCCGGCCCGGCTCAAACTGGTCGACTCCGTTGCTGAGGTCATCAATGCCCTTTCACCATTCGGAAGGGCTGCCGCAGCATGGATGTCCGTGACGCAGCGCCAGAGGTGCAACCCCCGAAAACCCCCAGCGCACCGGTACTTTTCGCGCACGTTCATGATGTAACTAGAACGTGTTCTAGTTGTGAAGTAGATCATTGCCACTACGCGGTACGCAAGGCGAAGGCCTTTTCTCATGCGGCGTGCGTGGCTGGTGTGAGCAGTGAGAACGCCCCCGCGTCCGCCGACGGCACCGCACCGATGGGCTGAAGGCCCGGATTGACCCCCCGTTTATTCGGGTACGGGCCAAGACATGGATGTGTACAACGTTGCTTTCGAATGGACCGACACCAATAAACACTGGCTGGTGGAAGTGCCCATCAGAGTCACCGCGTACCTGATCATCGCCCTGATCGCCCGCTACCTGATCCACCGCGCCATCGACCGCGCCACCACCGGCCGCAACCCGAAGATCGTCGCCGAAGCCCAGCCCGATGCCGGTGAATCCTCATCGAAGAAGCCACCGCTGCTGCGCAATCTGCGGGAGCGCTCCGGTTCGGCGAATGCCGCCAAGGTGGCCGCGCGGCGCCAGCAGCGCGCGCAGACCATCGGCTCGGTGCTGAAATCGACCGTCTCGATCGTGCTGTTGGTGTGGGTAGTGCTGACCATCCTCAACGTGTTCGGGGTGAACATCGCGCCGTTCATCGCCTCGGCCGGTGTGGTCGGCCTGGCCATCGGTTTCGGTGCGCAGAACCTGGTGCGTGACTTCGTGACCGGTGTGTTCATGCTGCTGGAAGACCAGTACGGGGTCGGCGACACCGTCGACCTGGGCGAGGCCACCGGTGAGGTGGAATCCGTCGGCCTGCGCATCACCACCGTGCGCGATATCGACGGCACGCTCTGGTACGTCCGCAACGGCGAGATCGCCCGCGTCGGCAACATGAGCCAGGACTACGCCGTCGCCCGCATCGAGGTGCCCGTCGCGCTGAACGCGGACATGCACGAAGCCGAAAAAGTAGCGCTGGAAGCCGCCCGGGAAGCCATCAAAGACGAGGCCATCGCCGCCAAAGTGATCGGCGAGCCGGAGATGCTCGGCGTGCAGACGATGTCCTCGGACCAGGTGACGCTGCGGCTCACCCTGAAGACCAAGCCGAACGCGCAGTGGTCGGTGCAGCGCCGGTTGCGTCGCGAGATCCTGCGGGCCTACGACGAGAACGGCATCGACCTGCCCTACCCGCAGCTGCGGGCGCCCGTCGCGGTGGGCGCCGAGAGCGAGTAGCCCTACTTCGCGACGAGGACCTCGCCCTCCAGCCCATCCGGGGACCGGAAGAACACGCTGAGCATGGAGCCGAAGTCGTTCACGGTGCCGTCGCTGGCGTCGTGTTCGACCAATCGGTCCACGATGGCGTCGAACGCCTCGCGGGACGCGGCCTGCAGACCGAAATGGTCCAGCCGGCCGCGTCCCCACATCGGGGTCTGACGGTCCGGCTCGGCATTGCCCGCGATGGTGAACACATTCAACGCGGTGTGCGGGCCGATCTGGATGTTGGTCATCGTCTCGTCGCCGTTCTCGCCGTGCGGGTTGGTCGGCCCGATGTCGGCGTCGAACACGCTGGCGTAGAACGCTTTGAGACGGTCGATGTCCTTGGTGATGACCGCGACGTGATTGATCCCGTCGACCAACATGGCTGCTCCCTAGATCAAGGCGTCGCAGGTGATGGGCAGATCGCGCACCCGCACCCCGGTGGCGTGGAAGACCGCGTTGGCCACTGCCGCGGCGGAGCCGACGATGCCGATCTCTCCGGCGCCGCGCGACCCCATCGGATTGGCGTGCTCATCGACATCATCCAGCGCGATGGCCTCGATCGCCGGAACGTCGGCGTGCGAACTGATGTGGTAGCTCGCGAAGTCGCGGGTGACGATGTGCCCGAAGCGCGGATCACGCACACTGTCCTCATGCAGCGCCATGGACAGCCCCATGGTCATGCCGCCGATCAGCTGTGACCGCAGCGTCGCCGGGTTGATCACCCGGCCCACCGAGAACACCCCCAGCATCCGGGACACGTGTACCTCGCCGGTGAACCGGCTGACCCGCACCTCCACGAAATGCGCACCAAACGAGTACATCCCGTACTTCTCGGCCTCTTCGTTCTCATCGGTGGCGTCGGCGGTGGTGTGCACGCCGACCTCGGGATGATCGCCGTGGTCATGCCGGAACGCGCGGGCCGCCGCGACGATGGCCCGGCCCCAGGATGTGATGCCCGACGAGCCACCCGCCACCGAGGCGCTCGGCAGGGCGGTGTCACCGATCTGCAGTTCGATCGCGGACAGCTCCACGCCCAGCGCGTCGGCGGCGATCTGCGTCAGCGCCGTCCAGGCGCCGGTACCGATGTCGACCGCGCCGATCTGCACGACGTACCGGCCCGGAGCGGGGTGCTCGATGCGGGCGGCGTTGCCGGGCATCAGCATCGCCGGATACACCGCGGACGCGACGCCGGAGCCGATCAACCACTCGCCCTCGCAACGGTTCCCGGGCTTGGGGTCGCGGTCGGCCCAGCCGAACTGCTCGGCCCCGGTCTGCAGGCACTCGATGAGCCTGCGGTTGGACCACGGGTTGCCGGTCTCCGGATCGACGGGCGGCTCGTTGCGGATCCGCAACTCGATGGGGTCGATATCGCAGGCCACGGCAAGCTCGTCCATCGCGACCTCGAGGGCGAACATGCCGGGGCACTCGCCGGGAGCGCGCATCCAGAACGGCACCGGCACATCCAGCGGCGCGAGCTTGTGCGAGGTCTTGCGGTTCGGCGCGGCGTACATCATCCGCGTCGGGGTCGCGGTCTGCTCGGCGTACTCCTTGACCGTCGCGGTCTGCTCGATCGCGTCATGGCTGATGGCGGTCAGGCTGCCGTCGGGCAGCGCGCCCAGACGCAGATGCTGGATGGTCGGGGTGCGGTAGCCGACGACGTCGAACATCTGCTGGCGGGTCAGCGCGAGTTTCACGTGCCGGCCCGGAAGTCGTTGCGCCGCCATCACGGCCAGCACATTGTGCGAATGGGGGGCGCCCTTGGAGCCGAACCCGCCGCCGACGTTCTTGGCGATCACCCGCACCTTCTCGGGTTCCAGGCCGAACGCCGTGGCGATCTCCTTCAGCGCGGCGTGCACACCCTGGGTGGAATCCCACAAGGTCAGCTCGTCGTTGTCCCACAACGCGATACAGGCGTGCGGTTCCATCGGGTTGTTGTGCTCATGCGGGGTGGTGTAGGTGTTGTCGATGACGACGGCCGCCTCGCGCAGCGCGGCCTCTACATCGCCCTGCGCGGTCTCGGCCGGGTAGTCCGGGTTGACCTGCTCGGGGGTGTAGAGCTTCGGGTGATCGGCGGTCAGTTCGGCGTCGACGACGTCTTCGTCGTAGTCGACGCGCACCAGAGATGCGGCGTGCCGGGAAGTTTCGGCGCTGTCGGCGATCACCCCGCCGATCAGCTGGCCGCGGTAGTGCACAGCAGAGTCCTGCAGGACCGCGAGGTCTCCGTTGGAGGCGTCGGCGAGCTTCGGGGCGTCGAACACGGTGAGCACCGCGGTCACACCGTCGACGGCCTCGGCCGCGGAGGTGTCCATCGCGGTGATGCGCCCGTTGGCGATGGTGGCCTGCACCGGATGCAGATAGACCGGGTTCTCGACGCCGAATTCGAACGCGTAGGGCGCGGTGCCGGTGACCTTGGCCGGGCCGTCCAGGCGGGTGACGGTGCTGCCCATCACGCGGTGTTCCAGCGTCGTCATCACTGATGTCCTTCCGTGACGGAGGTCAGGGTGGCCACGATCGCCCGCTTGGTCAGCTCCACCTTGAACTCGTTGCCGTCCAAGGGTTCTGCCTGCTCCAGTTCGGCCTCGGCGGCCCGTTCGAACGTCTCCGCGTCGGCCGATGACCCGATGAGCGCCTGTTCGGCCCCGCCGAGCGCGACCCGGGCCGCGCGGATGGTGCCGTCGTCGATGACCAGTTCGGCGGCCACCGAGGTGAGCGCGAACGCGTAGGAGGCGCGGTCGCGGACCTTGCGGTAGCTGGAGTGCGCACCGGCGGGCGGGGCGGGAATCTCGACCGAGGTGATCAGCGCGCCGGCCGGCAGGTTGGTGTCGCGGTCGGGTGCGTCGCCGGGCAGCCGGTAGAACTCGTCGATCGGCAGGCGGTGGTCCCCGTCGGCATCGACGTAGACGACCTGGGCGTCCAGGGCGGTCATCGCCACCGCCATGTCCGAGGGGTGCGCCGCGACACAGTGCTCGGAGGCGCCGAGGATGGCGTGGTAGCGCACGTAGCCGCCGATGGCGGAGCAACCGGTGCCGGGCTCGCGCTTGTTGCACGGGGTGGTGACGTCCTGGAAGTACACACACCGTGTGCGCTGCAACAGGTTCCCGCCGGTGGTCGCCAGGTTGCGCAGTTGACCGGACGCGCCGGAAAGCAGGGCGCGGGCCAGCACCGGGTAGCTGCCGCGGACCACCGGGTGCGCAGCGAGATCGGCGTTTCGGACATCGGCGCCGATGCGCAGTGATCCGTCGGGCAGCACCTCGATGTCCTGCAGCGGGAAGAGGTGGCCGACGTCGACGAGCAGGGAGGGTTGTGCCACACCGAGTTTCATGTGGTCGACCAGGTTGGTGCCGCCGGCCAGGAACATGGCGTCGGGATGTTCGGCCAGGGTGGTGACGGCGTCCTCGACGCTGGTGGCGCGGTGGTAGTCGAAGGGGATCATCGTGCCGCCGTCTGGATGGCGTCGACGATGTTCGGGTAGGCGGCACAACGACACAGGTTGCCGCTCATGCGTTCCCGGATCTCCTCGTCGGTGAGTTCGGGGGTGGCCTCCAGATCCTCGGTGACGTGGCTGGGCGCGCCGGACTTGACCTCGTCGAGCATGCCGACTGCCGAGCAGATCTGTCCCGGCGTGCAGTACCCGCACTGGAACCCGTCGTGGTCCAGGAAGGCCTGGGCGACGGGGTGCAGCGCATCGTCTTCGCCGAGGCCGGCGGCGGTGACGATCTCCGCGCCATCATGGGCCACCGCCAGCCCGAGGCAGGTGGTGGCGCGGCGGCCGTCGATCAGGACGGTGCACGAGCCGCACTGGCCGTGGTCGCACCCCTTCTTGGGGGCGGTCACGCCGAGGTGCTCACGCAGCAGATCCAGCAGGGTGGTGCGGTTGTCGATGCGCACCGTGCGGTCGGTGCCGTCGACGCGCACGGTGACCTGGGTGAAGTGGGCTGACTCCATGGTCTGGGGTTACCCCGGTGGTCAGCGCCGAAACGCGGACCCCGTTCTTCGAATCGATTCCGATGAGAGTGCGTGCCGTTACCAAGGGCCGCAGCCGGCGGGCTACCATTGGGCCATCGATCGGATTCCCGATCAAACTGGCCCTCGCCGAACCATATTGGAGTTGTGTTGACCGCTGTTCGTCGTGCCTGCCTGGCGATCGTCTTTGCTGTGCTGGCCGTGGCGGGCGGGGTCGTCGTGACGGTGCTACCGGGCTGCACCCAGGGCTGCCAGACGTTGACCGCCACGTCGCAGGACCTGCCGAAGCCCTCACCGATCGAGCCGCCCCGGATCACGATCAACCCGGCGCCGCGGGCCGAGGTGGAGCCGGTGGGCCGGGTATCGGTCACCGCGCAGACCGGCACGCTCGCGGGCGTCACGCTGGTCAACGACGCGGGCACGGAGATCCCGGGCGTGCTCACCGACAACGCCACCAGCTGGAAGCCGGCGGTGCCGCTGGGCTACGGCCGCACGTACACCCTGACGGTGCACGGGCGCGGTCCCGGCGGCATGCCGACCAGAGAGAGTTCGTCGTTCACCACCGTGGACCCCAGCTATCAGGCCCGGGTCTACCTCAACAGCACCGCGTACGCCCCGCTGAAGGAGGGCGCCACCTACGGCGTCGGCATGGTGGTCGTCGCGCGCTTCGACCAGCCCATCACCGACAAGGCCAGTGCCGAACGCCGGATGCGGGTGACCACCGCACCCGAGACCGTCGGCGCCTGGAACTGGATCGACGACCAGACCGCGCACTGGCGCCCGGAGAAGTACTACGCACCCGGCACCAAGGTGACCGTTGACGCCGGCATCTACGGCACCCGACTCGGTGAGGACCTCTACGGCGCGCAGGACGAGAAGGTGTCGTTCACGATCGGCGACTCGCATGTGTCGATCGCGGATGACACCACCAAACAGGTCAGCGTCTATACGAACGGAAAGCTGGTCCGCACCATGCCGACCTCGATGGGCATGGGCGGCTCGGAAACCGTCGGCAACACCACGCTGAGCTTCTGGACGCCGCGCGGGGTCTACACCGTGATGGACAAGGCCAACCCGGTGGTGATGGATTCCTCCACCTACGGTCTGCCGGTCGGTTCACGCCTCGGCTACCGCAACACCATCCCGTTCGCCACCCGCATCAGCATGGACGGCATCTATCTGCATCAGCTCAACGCGACCGTCTGGGCGCAGGGCAACACCAACGTCAGCCACGGTTGCCTGAACCTCAGCGGCGAGAACGCGGAGTGGTTCTACAACTTCTCGACGCCCGGTGACATCGTCGAGGTCCGCAACACCGGCGGTGAGCCGTTGGACCCCGCCAACAACGGTGACTGGAGCGTGCCGTGGGCGCAGTGGCGCCAGGGCAGCGCGCTCAAGTAACGCGTCAGCCGGTCACCGACTCCGCGAGTTCGGCCAGCTTGGCGTCCAGCGCCTGCGCCGCCGCCAGCAGCGGCGGATTCTTCTGCACCACCATCAGTGACGACGGTCGGACGTAGGTCAGGGCGCTGCCGCCGTCCTCGGAGGTGAGCAGCAATTCCACCGGCGCGAACAGCCCGGCGGTCACGTCGTGACGCAGCATGGTGATGGCGATCAGCGGATTGCCGATCACCACCCGCAACACCTGCCGGTCTATCCCGGCCTTCGCGATCCATCCGCCGTGGTCGAACGTCGCGAACAACATGAAGCCGCTCGGCCCGACGTGAGACTGCACCTCACGCTCATAGGAGTCCCAGTCCTCGAACCGCCGGGCGATATCGTCGATCGGCACCGGATGGGACCCGACGGCCGCGTACAGCGCCGACGCCAGGACGTCGACACTCGCGGTGCTCGCGTACCGCAACCGCACTCCGGTGAACGGGATCTCCTGAGGCTCAGACATGCTCGTGCACCTGCGCGCTCGGCGTACGGTCGATGACTAGGCTCAGCAGCTCCGGGCGGCTGTAGTGCCCGCGGGCGTCCATCTTCGATTTGCGTTGGTCGATCAGGGCGAAGTCGAGGTCGGCGATCACCTCACCCTCGCCGGATCGCACTGGTTCACCGAGCAATTCACCCAGTGGCGACACGATCGCGGTGAACGACCCGCCGGAGATCGGACCCAGCGGGGCGCCGGTGTCGGCGACGATCTGGGCCTGCTGATCGGCGTTGAGCCAACCGGTGGCATTGACGACGAAACTGCCCGACTCCAGCGCGTGATTGCGGATGCTGATCTCGGTCTGCTCGGCGAACAGCGGGCCGCCGAACGAGCCGGGGAACATGGCGGAGTGGATCTGCTCGCCGTCGGCGATCAGCGCATACCGGAACAGCGGGTGGTAATGCTCCCAACAGGCCAACTGCCCGATGCGACCGACTGCGCTGTCCACGGCGCGCAGCCCGGAGCCGTCGCCCTGCCCCCAGATCATCCGCTCGTGAAAGGTCGGTGTGAGCTTGCGGCGTCGCTGCAGCAGGGTGCCGTCGGCGTCGAACAGCAGTTGGGTGTTGAACAGGCTGCCGCCGTCGCGCTCGTTGACCCCGATCGACACCACCACACCGGCCTCCCGGGCGGCCTCGGCGAGGGCGTGGGTGGCCGCCGACGGAATGGTCACCGCTTGGTCGAGCAGCCGCAGCTGCTCGGCGGCCATCTCGAAGGGCCGCTGCACGAAGGAGAAGTAGGGGTAGTACGGCACGATGGTCTCCGGGAAGGTGGCGAATTGCACGCCGCGCCGACCGAGCTCGCCGATCTTGGCGACGATCTTCTCGACGGTCCCGTCTCGGCTGTAGAGCACCGGACTGATCTGTACGGCAGCAGCTTTCACGATGGTCATCTGCGGCCACCCTTCACTCGGTGATGTGTTCACCAGAGCGCCCGCCGTGCCCCACTTATTCCTGAGTATTGAGTACTGAACTCAGCCTACCGTTGTGGCAAGTGTCCGGCAGAGCGCCTCCAGTGCACCGGCCCACGCACTGTCGGACGGAGCGGCAAACCCCACCACCAGCGCGTCCCGGTCGTGGTCGCGCTGCTCGGGGTGCCGGAACTCCGCGATCCCGCCGACCGCCAACCCCAGCCGGGCCGCTTCCGCGACCACGGCCTGTTCGGTTCCGCGGGGGAGTGTCAGGACAGCTTGCAGACCCGCGGCGATACCGGTCACCTGGATACCGGGAGCCCGCTCGGCCAGCGCGGCGACCAGTTGGTCGCGGCGGCGCCGGTAGCGCAATCGCATCGACCGCAGGTGCCGGTCGTAGCTGCCCGAGTCGATGAACTCGGCCAGCGTCAGCTGGTCCAGTGCGCTCGACCAGTCGACCCGGCCCTTGCCCGCCACCACGTCGGCCACCAACGCTTGCGGCAACGCCATCCAGCCCAGTCGCAACCCCGGCATCAGCGACTTGCTCGCCGACCCGAAGTAGACCACCCGATCCGGATCGAGACCCTGCAGCGCGCCGACGGGTTGGCGGTCGTAGCGGAACTCGCCGTCGTAGTCGTCCTCCAGGATGAGCCCACCGGTCGTGCGCGCCCAGTCCACGACTGCCGCCCGGCGGTCCGGATGCAGCTCTACCCCGGTCGGATACTGATGTGCCGGCGTCAGCAGGACCGCCCCGGAGCGACCCAATTCGTCTGTGCACGCGCCGAATTCATCCAGCGGAATCGGCGGGATACGCAGCCCGGCGCCGGACAGCAGTTCGCGGTGGACCGAGAACCCGTACGACTCGACGCCCACCGCCTGCACCCGTCGCGCCCGCAATACGTGCGCGATCAGGGTCAGTCCGTGGTGAAAACCGGCGCAGATGACGATGCGGTCCGGTGCGACGTACACGCCGCGGGCCCGTGCCAGATAATCGGCCAGCACGGTGCGTAACTCGATGCGGCCCTGCGGATCCCCGTAGCCGAAGGCGTCATGAGGGGCGGCAGCCAGTGCGCGCCGTGACGCCGCGAGCCACTGGGCGCGGGGGAACTCCGCAAGGTTCGGTGAGCCGGGGATCAACCCGTGGGTGGGTGCAGCCGGGAGGACCCCGGTGCGCGATGCCGGTGCGGCGCGCGGTTGGGCGCGGCGGGCCACCCGGGTACCCGATCCGCGCTGGGCGGTCAGCCAACCCTCGGCGATCAGTTCGGCGTACGAATCGGCCACGGTGTTACGGGCGACTCCGAGGTCGGCGGCCAGCGAACGCGACGACGGCAGCCGGGTGCCCGGGGCCAGTCGTCCCGAGCGAACGGCCTCCCGCAACGCCTCCATCAGGCCGGCGCGTAGTCGCGGCCCGGACAGGTCCAGATGCAGGTCAATACCGATGGCCGTGGCGGTGACCGCGACCGAAGTGGCCCATCCGTCTGCCATGAAAGTTGACCATATACCTATGCCACTTACGGCGTAGCGTCACAGCTGTAATCAGTTCAGTGGAGGAGTCCATCATGCGAGTTCTCGCACTCGTCGCAGCCGTGCCGGTGGCGCTGATCGCCGCATCGCCGGCCGCGGCCGCACCCCGCTCGTCCCCGCATACCTGCGTCGCGACCGTCACTGCCAGCTCCTGCCAATCCCCGGGCAGCAACGCGGCCGTCGAGCTCATTCCCGCGGGCGGTCACCCGTGCGCAATCCGAACGCTCCCGGCCGGCTGCCGGTGAGCACCCATTTGAGGAGAAATCTGATGACCACCACACCAAACCCCCGGCGCATCTTCTTCGCTGGCGCCTCCGGCGTGATCGGCAGCCGGCTGCTGCCGCTGCTGATCGACGCGGGTCACACCGTCGGGGCCCTGACTCGTTCGGTGGGTAAGTCCGACCGGCTGGCCGCCCTGGGGGCGAAGCCGATCGTCTGCGACGTCTTCGACCGCCCTGCCCTCACCGCGGCCGTTCGCGGGTTCGAGCCCGAGGTGCTGCTGCACGAACTCACCGACCTGCCCGACGAGCTGGCCGACCTGCCGGCGGACTCAGTGCTCAATGCCCGGATCCGCCGCGACGGTACCCGCAACCTGCTCGACGCGGTCGAGAACCTGGAGCAGACGAAGGTCGTCGCGCAGAGCGTTGCGTGGACGATGCGCCCCGGCGCGGAAGCCGACGCGGTCGCCGCACTCGAATCCGCCGTGCTGGCCGCCCACGGGGTGGTGCTTCGCTACGGCTTCCTCTACGGGCCCGGCACCTACTTCGAGGACGAGCTTCCCCCCGATCCGCGTGTGCAGATCGATACCGCCGCCGCGCGTACCCTGGCAGCGCTGGATGTACCGTCGGGCATCCTCACGGTGGTCGATCCTGATTGAAAAGGACTGCGCCCGAAGAACATCTGTGTGCGGATCAGCCCTCGGCCGCGGCGACCAGCGACCGGAGCTGAATCTCCGGGTTGTCCCGCTGGAAGCCCTGCAGCCGCCACGGCGTGGAGAACAGCACCAGCATCACCCCGTCGCTGCGGGTCAGCACCTCCGCGGACACCTGCTTGTTCATGAAGTCGGCGTCCTTGGGATCGACGATGCGGGCCACCTGATAGGGCAGCGACTCCAGCGCGATCGGGGAGCCGATCTCGGCGGCCATCCGGTGCTGGGCCACCTCGAACTGCATGGGCCCGACGGCCGCGAACACCGGGGCCTGCTCGCCGCGGCGGTCCGAGCGCAGCACCTGCACCACGCCCTCCTGGTCCAGCTGCTCGATGCCCTTGCGGAACTGCTTGTGCTTGCTGGGATCGGTACCACGCGCCACCGAAAAGTACTCGGGGGAGAAGCTGGGGATCGGCGGATACTGCACGGGCACATCGCGATACAGCGTGTCCCCGGGACGCAGCACGGCGGCGTTGGCCAGCCCGATCACGTCGCCGGGCCAGGCGTCGTCCAGCGTGGAGCGCTGCTGGCCGAACACCGACTGGGCGTACTTGGTGACGAACGGCTTGCCGGTGCCGGCGTGGGTGAGCACGTCGCCGCGCTCGAACGTTCCCGAGCACACCCGGGCGTAGGCGATGCGGTCGCGGTGCGAGGAATCCATGCCGGCCTGCACCTTGAACACGAACGCGCTGAACGGCGACTCGACCGGCCGCGGGTTCCCGTCCACGTCGACGATGGGTCCCGGTGAGGGCGCCAGCTCCACCAGCACATCGAGCAGCTGGTTGACGCCGAAGTTGAGCGCCGCCGAGGTGAACAGCACCGGGGAGGACTCACCGGTGCGGAAGGTGTCCGGATCGAAGTCGGACCCATCCATCGACAGCAGCTCGGATTCCTCGACCGCGGTCTCCCAGTCGGTGCCGGCGGCCGCCAAAGCCTCGTCGGCGGGGATGTGCTCCTCGGGGGCGGCGGTGGCGCCACCGGCGGTGCGGGTGAACCGGATGTAGTGGCCCTTGCGGCGGTCCATCACGCCCTTGAAGTCCCCGGCGATGCCGACCGGCCAGGTCAGGGGAGTGGTGCGCAGCCCGATGCGTTCGTGGATCTCGTCCATCAGCTCCAGGGCGTAGCGGCCCGGGCGGTCCCATTTGTTGATCACCGTGATGATCGGGATGCCGCGGTGCTTACACACCTGGAAGAGCTTCAGGGTCTGCGGCTCAAGGCCTTTCGCGGCGTCGATGAGCATGACCGCGGCGTCGACGGCGGTGAGCACCCGGTAGGTGTCCTCGGAGAAGTCGGCGTGGCCGGGGGTATCGAGCAGGTTGATGACGCAGTCGCGGTAGGGGAATTGCAGCGCGGTCGAGGTGATCGAGATACCGCGGGCCTTCTCCATCTCCATCCAGTCCGACACCGTGGAGCGCCGGCCCGCTTTGCCGTGGATGGCGCCGGCCTCGGTGATGACCCGCGCGTGCAGGGCCAGCGCTTCGGTCAGCGTCGACTTACCGGCGTCGGGGTGGCTGATCACGGCGAAGGTGCGGCGCCGGGCCGCCTCGGCGGTGACGCGGGCGGCGGACTTGGTGTCGGCGGTGGTCAGGGCATTCTCGGTCATCTCGCCCTCGATGATATTTGCCCTGGTGGCTAAACCGATAATCGCCGGACACAGGTAGTGAGCCTGACTAAAAATCGTCCCGACGAGATGACTGTTCCATTGTGCATCGCATGGGCGAGGATCACCGCTCGTGTCTACTGAGATCGAAACGGGTTCAGAGTATTTCGAGGCCGAGCCCACCGAGCGGCGTACCGCCACCATCGAGAGTCGATCGATCGACTGGATCACCCCGGCCGAACGGCACGGCACGCCGTGGCGGCAGAGCCCGCTGTTCTTCATCGCCAACTGGAGCTTCTTCACCATCGCGCTGGGCTTCACCGGCCCTGCTCTCGGCCTCTCCGTGGGCTGGGCCATCCTCGCCTCGGCATTGGGCCTGATCATCGGTACTTTTTTCATGGCCTTCCACGCCACCCAGGGCCCGCGCCTGGGCCTGCCGCAGATCATCCAATCCCGCGCACAATTCGGCTTCTACGGGGTCGTCGTCGTGGTCGCGATGTCGCTGACCTGCTATTTGGCGTTCGGCGTTGTGTACACCATCCTCACCTCGCAAGGACTGGCGCAGGTCTTCGGCTGGTCGCCGGTCGCCGTCGGTCTGGTGGTCAACGTCGTCGGCGGACTGTTCGCCATAGCCGGACACGATTACCTGCATCGCATCTCCCAGCTGGTGTTCTATGTGACCGTGCCGCTGGTCATCGTGTTCTCACTGGCCGTCATCTTCGGCCACGCAGGTGGCACCGCCCCGGCCGCCGGCACGCACGGTTTCGCCGCCTCGGGCTTCTTCACCGTGTTTGCCATATCGGCCGCCTACAACATCGCGCTGGCCCCGATCGTCTCGGATTACACCCGCTACCTGCCCGAGAAAACCTCGTCGCGCTCGCTCATCGCCAGTGTCTATGTGGGCGCGGGCATCTCCGCGCTGTGGCTGATCGCTCTGGGCGCCTGGCTGTCCGCGCACTACGAGGCTCAGGACACCCTGGTGGCCCTGCACGACGCCGGCGACCACGTCTTCGGTGGCTTCGGTGCCGTCCTGGCCCTGGCATCGGCGGCCACCCTGGTGGTGTGCACGGCCACCGCCGCGTACAGCGTCACCCTGCAGTTCCTGACCGGGGTTGACCTGGTCAAACGCATCAAGCCGACCCGTGCTCTACGCGTCGCGGTGACCACCGCCACCATCGTGATCTACCTCGTCGTGGCCTTGCCGTTCGGCGACCACGTGATCAACGCCGCCAGCAACGCCTTGTCGCTGATGCTCTTCCTGCTGGTGCCGTGGACTGCGGTGAACCTGACCGACTATTTCTTCGTCCGCCGCGGCGAGTACGCAATCACCGATCTGTTCACCCCGGACGGCGTGTACGGCGGGTGGTCCTGGCGGGGCATCGTCGCCTACTTCCTGGGGTTCGCCGCGATGATCCCGTTCGCCGTGCTGCCGTTCTTCACCGGCACGTTCGGTGCGCTACTCGGCGGCATCGACGTCTCCTGGCTCGCCGGGCTTGCCGTCTCAGCGGTGGCCTACTACGTCTTCAGCCGCAGTCTCGACCTCAGCCATGAACGAGCGGCCATTGCCCGCAGCGACGACCGATTGGACCATCACTGATGGCGCGCGACAAAAGGTTCCATCTCGGGTGGTTCGCCAACTTCTGTGTCGACGGCTGGAACGAACAGTGGGGATCCACCGGCGGACAGGATTGGTCGGGTGACTTCTACGTCGAACTGGTCCAGCATCTGGAGCGGGCGAAGTTCGACTACCTCCTGTTGGAGGACAAGCTCATGGTGTCCGACGCCTACGGGGGCAGCTACGAGCGTGAACTCAAGCACGCGCTGCACTCACCCAAACACGATCCCGCGCCGCTGATCCCGTTGCTGGGCAACGTCACCCAGCACCTCGGGCTGGTGGTGACGCTGTCCTCGACGTTCTACCCGCCATTCCTGCTGGCCCGGCTGACCAACACGCTGGACCATCTCACCGGTGGTCGGGTCGGTTGGAACATGGTCACGTCCGCGGAGGACCGCTCGGCGCAGAACTTCGGCCTGGACCACCTGCCACGTCACGATGAGCGCTACGCCCGCGCCCACGAGTATGTGGACTTGGTGAGGGCGCTGTGGAATTCATGGGAGCCCGACGCCGTCGTCCGCGATCGGGAGACGAACACCTTCGTCGACCACACCAAAGTGCACACCGTGGACTTCGAGGGCCAGTACTACAAGAGCCGCGGCCCGCTGAACACCGTGCCGTCCCCGCAGTACCACCCGGTGCTGGCCCAGGCCGGCGGGTCACCGCAGGGAAAGGACTTCGCCGCGAAGTACGCGGACACGGTGGTGGGCACGGCCGCCGATCCCGAGGGCATGATCGCCTACCGTGATGACATCCGGCGCCGGGCAGTCGAATACGGCCGCAATCCCGATGACATCAAGGTGCTGTTCCTGATCACCCCGCACCTCGGCGACACCGACGAGGAGGCGTTGGCCAAGCTGCAGCGGCTGGTGAACAACGAGTACTACCTGGAGAAGACACTCGCGCATCTGGCCGCCATCGTCGAGATCGATTTCACCAAGTTCGACCTCGACAAGCCGCTGCCAGACGACCTACAGACCAACGGCGAAAAAGGTTCCCTGGAAGCCTTTTTGCAGCGTGGTAGCGGAAAGACGCTGCGGGAGCTGACCGCCGCCTATTTGTCCACCGAGGACGCACTGGTGGGCACACCTGCGACCGTGGCCGACCGGCTGGAGGCCCTGATGGACCAGGTCGGCGGAGACGGTTTCCTGATCACCGCTCCCGGCATGCGGCTCACCCGCAAATACGTCATCGAGGTGATCGACGGCCTGGTGCCCGAACTTCAGCGCCGCGGGCTGACCCGGACGCACTACGAGCACACGTTGTTCAAGGACAACCTGCGGTCCTTCTAGAAGTCCGTGCCGGCGCTGACGCCCTCCCATTTTGCGATCTCGGCGGACCGGGCGTCGGCGACCTGGCGGTACAGCGTCAGCGCATCATTGCCGAGCAGCAGGAAGTCGGGCGGTTCGGGGGACTCGACGGCGCCGATGATCGCGGTGGCGGCCTTGGCCGGATCGCCGGTCTGGGTGCCGTGCACGGTGTCGTTCTCGATGCGCCGCTTGCCCGCGGTGTCGGCGTAGTCGGCAATCGGCGTGGCCGACTGGGTGAGCGAGCGGCCGGCGAAGTCGGTGCGAAACTGGCCGGGCTCCACGATCGTGACCGAGATGCCCAGGGGCGCAAGCTCACTCCGCAGCGATCCGCTCAGGCCCTCGATGGCGGCCTTGGCTGCTGCGTAGTAGCCGGACCCGGCCGGGGTGATCTGTGCGCCGATCGAGGAGATGTTCACGATGGCTCCGGACTTCCGCTTGCGCAGACCGGGTAGCACCGCCTTGATGGTGTTCACCGTGCCGAAGAAATGCGTGTCGAACAGGGTGCGCACGTCGGCGTCGTCGCCCTCCTCCACGGCTGACCGATATCCGTAGCCGGCGTTGTTCACCAGCACGTCGACGCCGCCGAAGCGCTCCTCGGCCTGGCGTACCGCCTCGGTGATCTGGTCCGGCACCGTGACGTCCAGCGTCACGGCCAGCACCCGTTCCGGTGCCGAGTCGGCGAGGTCCGCGACGCTGCTGACGTCGCGGGCGGTGACCACCGCGTTGTGGCCGGCGGCGATGACTGCCTCGGCGAGGGCACGTCCGATTCCGGTGGAGCTTCCGGTGATGAGCCAGGTCGACATGAGCGCCAGTATGCCGGTGCACCCTGAACGTCCTGAAGGTCTGGCTTCGCCACGATTCTTGGCCGTTCCGAACGCAAGCTGATTACATCGCAGGAATGCACATCTGCGTCTTCCTGTCCGCCGCCGACCTCGACGCGCGATACACCACCCCGGCCCGCGAGTTCGCCCGGGCGCTCGGGGAGGCCGGGCACACCCTGGTGTGGGGCGGGTCGAACAGTGGGCTGATGAAGGTCATCGCCGACGGCGTGCACGAGGCCGGTGGCCGCCTGGTCGGGATCTCCGTGGAGTTTTTGCGGGCCAAGGCCCGCCCGGACGCCGATGAGATGGTGTTCGCCGCCGACCTCGCCGACCGCAAGGCCCAGCTGCTGGCCCGCGCCGATGCGCTGGTGATCCTCGCCGGGGGACTCGGCACCCTGGATGAGGCCACCGAGATCCTGGAACTGCGTAAACACGGCCACCACACCAAGCCGGTGGTGCTGCTCAACACCGCCGGGTTCTACGACGGGCTGGTGATGCAGCTGCGCCGGATGGAGAGCGACGGCTTCCTGCCGATCCCGCTGGACGAGCTGATCTACGTCACCGATGACGGCGCCGACGTGCTCGCCCACCTCCAGCGAAGTTGATTCGTACAAGATCACCCCAAAGGCCTGGGCATTTGTCACGATGAGCCGATGAGGAAAAAGGGCTGGCTGATCTTTGCGGGTCTGCTTGCCGTGCTCCTCGTCGCCGCCGTGGCGGTGGCCCCGTGGGCGTACAAGACCTACGTCGAACGGCCTCCCGAACCGGCTCTGGTGCTGCCGGCCGACGCCCGTCCCGCGAGCACCGACATCGACGGAGCCTGGACGGTGCAGCCCGGCTCACTGGCCGGGTACCGCGTCCAGCAGCAGCTGCTCTGGTTAATGGTGGACGTCAACGGCCGCACCGATGCCGTCACCGGCGGCGCCGAGATCAAGGGTTCCCACCTGGTGTCCGCCACATTCACCGTCGACGTCGCCGCCATCGACTCCGGGCGGCCCGGTCGCGACGAGCGTTTCCGCGGCACCGACGCGATGGACACGGCAGCGTTCCCGACGGCCACGGTCAGCATGAACATGCCTGTGGACCTGGCCCCGGTGCCCGCGGACGGCAGCCCGGCGCGGCTCGAGGTGTCCGTGCACCTGACGCTCAAGGACGTGACGCGGGTGGAGCGCGCGCAGCTCGACATCCAGCGCAACGGCGACCGGGTCGACGTCGCCGGGGCCATCCCGATCCGGTTCTTCGACTTCAATGTGGACCCGCCGAGGCCACCCGCCTCGCTGCTGGCGGTGCAGCCGGTCGCGACCATCGAATTCCTGGTGCAGCTGGCCAAGGGCTGACTCAGCGTCGGAGCCGGGCCAGCACCCGGCCGAGCAGCCCACCGGACTCTGCCGGCGGCTGCCGGCGCACATAGGGCCACGGCTCGTTGCGCTCCGGCACTGCTGCGGCCCGCACCTGCTTGAGCTGCATCCGCAGCAGCGCCCGCAGCTCATGCAGCGACGGGTCGTCCCAGCGGTTCACCGCCTCGGCGGGATCGCCGGTCAGGTCGTAGAGCTCCCACTGGTCGTCGAGCACATCGCTGCGATAGCGCTGAGCGCCGCGGCCGGTATAGGCCAGCTGGCGTACCCCCGGCTCGGTCCAGGTACCCGGATCGTCGAAAGTACGCACCACCTTCCACAGCCGGTCATCGGCGCGTGCCACCATGGCTTCGAAGTTGCCGGCCACCTGCACCGGCACCCGGATCCGCAGCGGTGCAGGAGGATTCACATCACGGCCCAGCTGGCGCGCCAGCCCGGACGCCCCGGTATCGCCTTCGAGGACATTGTCGCGGGTCAGCAGGTACACCGCCCGGTCCTCATCGGCCGGGCCACCGTGCACCACGGGCATCAAGTCGTGGCCGGGCAGCGGGTGCACCTCGCTGAACTCGGCGGCCAGCGCTGCGGCGACCGCAGGGACGTCGACCCCGGCGGCGCCGAGCAGCGTCGGCACCAGATCCACATGCGAGGTGGGTGCGGACACCGTGCGCGGTGACGTCGCCGCAGCGCCGATGCGGGCGATGACGAACGGCACCCGGGTGGCCTCGTCGTACAGGTTGAACCACTTCTGGTGCAGCCCGCCGTGCGCACCCAGCAGCTCACCGTGATCGGAGGTGCGCACCAGCACCGCGTCGGTGGAACCGTTGGTGACGGCGCGGCGCACCCGGTCCAGTGGGCCGTCGACCTCGGCGTGCAGCCGGTAGTACAGGTCGCGGTATTGCTGTGCCTTGCGCTTGTAGGTCCGGGCGACTGCCGCCGACGGCCCGTACCCGGAGTAGTAGGCGTCGCGGAACGCCGTCTGCGCGGCGGGCTTGCTGCGCAGATCCTCGGTCGCGGTGGGCGCGGGCGGCACGTGCGGGGGATCGAGGGGTGACGCCGCCAGTGGACTGCGCCGCGACCACGCCGGAAACAGCACGATGTCATGGGGATTGACGAAGCTGGCGACCAGCAGGAAGGGCTTCAGGGCCGCGGCGTCGCCGGCGCGGCGGCGGGCGTAGCGGTCTTCGAGCCAGGCCACAATGCGGTCGGCGAACAGCGGGTCGCGGCGAAAACCGCTGTTGGCCATGGCCGCTCCGTGCGGCTCGGGGCCCACCCAGCCGGAGAACCCGTAGGGCTTCAGCGGGTCGGCGTCGAGGTAGGCCTGCACGGCGGCTGGGTCGACGACACCGGTGTCGTCATTGGTGGCCAGGATCTTCCCGGTCGCCGGATCCTCCAGGTCGGCGTGCGAGATATGCCATTTGCCGTCGTAGTGGGTGTCGTATCCGGCTGCGCGGAACCAGTTTCCGAGGGTGGGCACCTCACCGCGGCGCAGCCAGCGCAACCGCGAATCGTCGTAGCGCTTGCCCAGACCGTCGGTCTGGGTGACCCCGTGCAGATCCGGGTAGTGCCCGGTGAACAGCGTCGGCCGGCTCGGTACGCAGGCCAGCGATCCGGTGTAGTGCCGGGTGAAGCTGACGCCGTGCTCATCGAACCAGCGCCGCCCGCTCAGCGTCCGCTGCCGCCAGTCCAGCACCTCGGGCGACTCGTACGGGGGCACCGCGCGTTCCTCATCGGTCATCAGGATGACGATGTCGGGCTGGGTCATGACGTCATCCAACACCGAATTGTTGGGATCGGTAGCGAATGCGCCTCGCTGTACTTGTGCCATGACGACGCCACAGTGGCGGCGCACCCCGAAAGGAATACCGATGAACGTGATCCCCGCCCAGCTGCAGGACCTGACCAAGCGCGTCGAGAAGACCCCGGCCCTGATCATCGCCCTCTTCAGCGGGCTGACCGCGCTGTGGTCGGTGTACCGGCTGCTGTGGCTGGTCTACGCGGGCTTCGCCCTGTCCAGCTTCGGACTGTCCCCGGTCTCGCTGATCATCTCCTTCGTGGTGTGGGTCGCGGTCGCGGTGGCCGCCGGCCTGGCCGCCTACGCCTTCTGGACCCGCTACAGCGCCGCCGAGGAGCAGCCCGAGCAGTAAGGCCACGTCAGCACCGGCGGCGGGGAACTTCGGTTTCCCGCCGCCGGTCTTTTGGCACACTGGGCAGATGCCGACGCAGCCGCCCGAACCGCCGCGCGACCCGGCGACCCGGCGGATACCGCGAGCACCCAGGCCCGACCGGCGGGCAGGAGCGCAGCGACCGGGGGATCTGTCCAGCCCGACCCAACGCCTGCCCCGGCCCGAGCCGCCCACTCAGCGCCTCCCACGGCCCGAGCCGTCCACCCAGAAAATCCGGGTGCCCGACCCGGTGACCCAGCAGATCCGCAAGCCCCCGCCACCACCGCCGCCGGCCCCGCCGCTGCGGCCACCCGGGATGCAGCCCCCGCCGGCCCCTGCCACGCGCAACAAGCAGAGCATCGCGTTGATCGCCGTCATCGTGGTGGCGGTCCTGGTCGGCGGGCTCGCCGCGGCGGAGCTCTACGCCCGGCACCGCGCCGGCACCGTGCTCTCCGGTATCACCGACTGTCTGGTCGAGGACACCGCCGACGTCTCCTACTCGGTGACGCCGCCGTTCCTGTGGCAGTACCTCACCGACCACTACTCCGACATCTCGGTGATCACCACCGGCGACCGGGTGCAGGAAGCCAAGGGCATGACCGCCGATGTCACGCTCAGCGATATCGATCTGCAGCCCACCGCCGACGCGAAGGGCACCATCGGGTCGGTGACGGCCACGCTGGACTGGACCGCGGACGGTATCAAACAGACCGTCGCGGAGAACCTGCCGGTCGTCGGCGACCTGGTCACCGGGGTGCGCACCGACGCGGCCGCGGGCACCCTGATCCTGGAGGCCACCGGCGGCACCACCATCACCGCGCGACCCGAGGTCAACGCGGGCAACCTGGACCTCAACGTCGTCGACGTCACCGGGCCGTTCGGCAAGGACGCCGTGCAGACCGCACTCAACGAGTTGACCACCACGCTCAATGACAACTACCCGCTCGGCATCAAGGCCGACAGCGTCGCGGTGACGAGTACCGGTGTGACCGGGAAGTTCTCGTCCACGGACGCTGCGATCCCGACCGGTGAGAGCGACTCCTGCTTCGAGGCCCTTTAGGCGATCAGCTTCAGCGGCAGGCTCTGGTGCCTGCGGATGATGTTGTTGACCGCCCACACCGGTTCACCGGTCACCTCGATGCGGTCGACGCGCGCCACCAGGGCCCGCAGGATGGCGACGGTCTCCAGCCGCGCCAGACCCTGCCCGGCGCAGGCGTGCGCGCCGTTGCCGAAACCGATGTGCGCACCGGCATTACGACGGATATCGAAGGTTTCCGGATCGTCCCAGGCATGCTCGTCGCGGTTGGCCGAGGCGTAGAGCACCAACACCTTGGAGCCGGCCGGGATCGCGGTGCCCGCGATCTCGGTGTCGCGACGGACATGCCGGGCGAACGCCCGCAGCGGCGACTCGTAGCGCACCACCTCGTTGACGGCGGCCGGGATGAGGTCCGGATCGTCCTTGAGCAGCTGCCACTGCTCGGGGTGAGTCCCGAACAGGTACAGCGCATTCGAGATCGCGCTGATGGTGGTGTCCAACGACGGGGCGATGTAGTCGACCATCAACGCGGGGCACTCGGCGTGGTCGAGTGCACCCTGATCGGCGGCGGTCAACAATTCGTCGATGATGCTGCCGGCCAGCACATCGCGGCGGCGGACCACGCGCCGCGCGAACCGCAACATCTCCCATGCCCGCGGAACCGCCTTGATCGCCTGCCAATTCAGCGGCCCGAGCACATCGAAGGTGGCCCCACCCCACTCGATCAGATGCTCGCGCTGATCACGGGGCCAGCCCACCAGATCGGGCACGATGGCCAGCGGCAGCGCGGTTGCCAGGTCGACGCCATCGATACTGCCCTGCGCGACGGCGGCCTCGACCACCGCGGCGGCCTGCTCGTCCACGGTGTCGCCGAGACTGCGCAACGCCCGCGGCATCATCCGGTGCGCGACCAGTTTGCGGCGCTCGGCGTGCTCATCACCGTCGCTGGCCAGCGTCGTGCCCTTGGACAGCCTGTTGGCCAACATGTTCAGCGAGACGCCGTCACCCGAGAGGAACTGCTGATCATCGCGCAGGGTGGCCTTGCACTCGGCGTAGCGGGGCAGTGCGAAACACTTATGTCGGTTCAGCCACACCACCGGACCGAGATCGCGCAGCCGCCGGTAGTGCGGGTACGGGTCCAGGATGGCGCCGGTGCGGTAGATGTCGGCGCGGTAGGTGGCGGTCATGGGATCCTTCGGTCGACGGGTTGTGCGACCACGGTCTTGCCGCGCAGCCGACGCGCTGTTACGCGCGGAATGGTCAGCACGGCCGCCAGCGCGTGCCGGGCCCGGTCGCCGGTTCGGCCCCCCGCGGTCATGGCGCGCCCGACGATCAGCGCGAGGCGGATCATGTTCCGGGCGTGCGGTTTGCGTTCCCGCTCATAGCTGTTAAGTACTTCCGCGTCCAGTTCGCCGTTGATCACCCCGGCCAGCTTCCCGGCCAGGTTCATCGCATCGCGCAGGCCCGCGCCCATGCCCTGCCCGATGAACGGCGGGGTCAGGTGCGCGGCGTCGCCGAGCAGGAACACATTGTCGCGGCGCCAGCGGTCGGCGAGTTGGGCGCGGAAGGTGTACTCGGTGACCCGCACCAGCTCGAGCTCGGTGCCCTCGGGTACCCACGGCGCGATGAACGGGTGCAACGCATCCAGGCCGGTGTAGTCGGATGCCGACTCCTCGGCCAGCAGCTGGAATTCCCAGCGGTACCGGGTCTCACCGATCCGCATGTAGGTGGCGGCCCGGTGCGCGCTGCAGACCTGGTGCACGCCGTCCCACTGCTGCAGGTCCGCGCCGGTGGCGATATCGACGACCAGCCACCGCTGGTCAAACTTGAGGTCCTGCATGACGGCGCCGATCCGCGTGCGCACCAAGCTGTTTGCGCCGTCGCAGCCCAACACGTAGTCGCACGTGATCACCTCGCCGTCGGCGAGGGTGAGTCGGGCCGGCGTGCCGGGCGCCAGGTCGATCACCTCGACGCCGCCGCGCATCCGGATCTGCGGGTAATGGGTCAGGTTGTCCCGCAACAGTCTTTCCAGCTCGGGTTGGTCGAACATGTTGGCCTGCGGGAAGCCGTGACGGCCGATGCGGCGCCGGAAGCGTGCCAGCACCCGGTGGTGTTCGTCGACCAGCTGCAGGCCGAGCGCGGGCCGCGAGATCGCGGCGAACCTGTCGGCAATGCCGACGCGCGCCAGGATCTGGTAGACCTCATCGTCGAGGTGCACCGCGCGCGGCTGCGGGTAGACATCGCGCCAGCGGTCGAGGACGAGTGTCTCGATGCCGCACTGCGCGAGCAGGGTGGCGACCGTCATCCCTGTCGGCCCGGCGCCGATGACGGCCACCGGCACGTGCGTCGTCATCAGTATCTGACTCGCATGCGTTGCACGCCGAGGTCGATGGTGCCGTCATCGGTGCCGATCGTGGCCTCGACGATGTCGCCGTCGTTGAGGTAGTCGGTGTTGGAGGCCTGACGTTTGAAGAAGGCCTTCCATTTCACCGCGGGCGGTAGCAGGTTGCCGATGATCTCGATCGGCTTGGCCGGGGCGCGCAGCGCGGTGCCGGCCGGGGTGCCGGTCAGGATGAGATCTCCGGCGGCCAGATCCTGGAACCGGGTCAGCGACTGCAGGGCCTGCAGCGGGCGGTACAGCATGTCACCCTCGACGACGGCATTCTGGCGTTGGGAACCGTTGACGGACAGCGTGAGTCGAAGATCGCCGAAACGTTTGAGGTCGTCGCCGTCGACCAAGACCAGTTCGGGGCCGACCGGGGTGAAGGTGGGGTAGGACTTCGCCTCGTAGAACTGGGTCTGGGGTAGCTGGATGTCGCGTGCGGACACGTCATTGGTGATGACCAGCCCGGCGATGGCGTCGGCGAGGTCGTTCTCGGAGAGGTTGGTGCCGACCGATATGTCGCGGCCGACCACCAGGCCGATCTCGACCTCGTAGTCCAGGAACCGGACATGCCCGGGTTTGACGATATCGTCGAACGGTCCGCTGATCGAGGCCGAGGATTTGCGGAAGAAGGTCAGCGGGACAGTCTTCGGGTCCATCCCGGAATCGCGGACGTGGGATTCGAAGTTGGTCATCTGCGCGATCACCCGGCATGGCGCGGTGACGGGGGAGACCAGATCGAGGGTGTCGATCGGGACGACATCTGCGGTGAGCGCGGCGTCGACAGCGGTACGGTCGGCGAGCAGTTCGGCGGTGGTGGTGGCCGAGGTGGTGATGCGGGCGGCGCCGTTCGCGGTCTTGACCCACCAGGCGTCATCGGTGCGCAACACGGAAACTGTCATGAGGAAGCAACTTTCAGTAGGCCGGCCAGCCGCCGGATATCGAATTCGTTCTCGCCGCGCAGCGCGCTCAGCATGGATGCCGCCTCGTGGCGGACGGACTTCAGATCGGCGCCCAGGAAGTCGCGGGTGACCGGCGGGCCCCATTGCGACAGGCCGGTTGCGGTGAACTCGGCCCACCCGGGTTCCAGGGTGTTGTCGAACATGTCGCCGTCCGCGAAGTGTTCGACGAGGAAGCCGTCGGGATCACGCCAGTAGTCGAAGATCTGGCTGCCCTGGATGTGACGGCCGATGCCCCAGGACCGCGAATAGCCACGCTCGCTGAGGTATTCGCCGCCGGCGGCCAGCGCGTCGAGATCGCTGACCTGAAAGGCCGAGTGCACGTACCGGTTCGCCGGGCCCAGCGCCAGTGCCACGGTGTGGTGATCGGCCGGCATGCTGCCGCGATCGCAGCGGATGAAGCTCATGGTCGGTCCGCGGTCACGCTGGCCGGGGAAGTACAGGAAGTCGCTGACGATCATCCCGAAGGTGTTGAGGTACCAGTTCAACGTCTGCAGGTAGGTGGTGGATTGCAGCACCACATGGCCCAACCGCTGGATGCGGGCCGGCACCCGGGGCGGGCGCTGGGTGGCGTTGGTGCGGACCGTCGAGCGGCCGGTGTTGTGCACCAGCGGCTGCTGCACCGGTGACTCGGGCAGCGTGTGCATTCCGGCGACCACCCGGACCGGGGTGCCGCTGGGATCGGCGAGGTCGACGGCCAGCCCGCCGATCGCCTCGGGCAGGGGCCGCGCGACGGTGCCGGTCTTGTCGGCCACTCGGAGCACGTCGACCTCGTCGGCGGCCTGCAGCGCCAGTCCGACGAACCGGGTCCGGGAGCCGTGACGCAACAGCACACAGGGCGCGCCGGCGTCGGTGCCACGCAGATACAACTCGGTGGGGGTGCGCAGCGCGGTCTGGAACCCGAAGGCCCGGGCGAAGGCCTCGGCCCGGGTCAGGTCGGGTTTTTCGAACTCCAGCCAGGCCAGGTCCTGGACCTTGATGATCGGGTTGCGTGTGCGGCCAGGGTGTTCGCCGTGTCGTGCGCCGTGCTCGCTGTGCAGGTCTTTGTGCACGTCAACAACCATGTGACCGCCTTTCCTGACGAAATCGTCACATGCGACGGGACGCTCAGTCAAGAGTTTCTGACGAATTCATCAGAAATGAGGCACACTGTGGCCATGCCCGAAGAAGCGCCGAGCCGTACCGATCGCCGCAAGCAGCGCACCCGCGCGGCGCTGCTCGTCGCCGCGCAGTCGTTCATCGCCGCGGGCAAGCTCAATGCGCCGATCCTGGAGATCACCCAGGCCGCCGATGTCGGCATGGGCTCCTTCTACAACCACTTCGAGTCCCGCGAGCAGCTGTTCGAGGCCGCGGTGACCGAGGTGCTCGACCGGCACGGCGACATCCTGGACGCCTGCACCGCCGACCTCGACGATCCCGCCGAGATCTTCGCGGCCAGCTTCCGGATGACCGGCCGGATGTTCCGGGCCCGGCCGCAGGAGAGCAAGGTGCTGCTGGCCAACGGTATGACGCTGTTGCAGTCCGATCGTGGGCTGGCGCCGCGGGCCCTGCGCGATATCAATGCCGGGGTGGCGTCGGGCCGCTTCCGTGTCGAGGACCCCGAGCTGGCGCTGGCGGTGGCCGGCGGGGCACTGCTCGGTCTGGGTAATCTTCTTGCCGCGCAACCGGATCGCGATGACGCACACGCCGCCGATGTGGTGACCGCCGATGTGCTGCGATTGTTCGGCATGTCCGAGGCCGATGCGCGCGAGGTCTGTGCGCGGCCGCTGCCGGATCTCAGCGCGGCGCAGCAGGCCGCCTCCTGAGGCGTGACCACACCGCGTTGCGTGTCCGCCAGACGATACTTCCATCGCTGTGGCCGGGCAGTGCATGGACGGTGAGCCAGTCTTGGCTTTGCAGGAATTCGGCCATCTCCGCGGCGTGACGGCCTCGGGTGGCGAAACGATCGCAGTTGACCCCGACCTTCAGATCGGGCCATCCCATGGCGATGACCGTTTCCTCGAAGCCGTCGGTGATCCTGATCTGGGAGTGCGTCGGACGCAGTCCGGCGTCGGACAACAGGAGGCGGACGCGGGTTTCCTCCGGTGATGCTGCGCCGGAATCGATTTGCAGGATGGCCGGGACGGCATTCCGGATACCGCGCGCTCCCCGGTAGCGATCAGCCAGCCGCCAGATGTCGTCCTTGGTGATGCCCGTGGCGGCGGTCAACGGATCCAGGATCGCGACGGCCGCATCGCGTTCCAGATACCGGGCCAGGTCCAGTGCGGTGCGGGCCGGGCTGGTGACCGGGAGATTCTCTCGGACGCTGATCTCATCGACCGCGATGCGCTCGTTTCGGACGATCAGATCGGGTGGGTGTTTGCTCTTGAGCGCGATCAGTTCGATGAGATCGGCGGTGACGGCGCCCGGTGTGAGATACAAACCGGCGGCAGCGCGGCCCGCGACGACTCCGGTCCGCCCGCACCACAGCCAGGCGGCGTGGGCGCGGACCTCCAGGTCGAGTTCGGTGCCCTTGAGGACGTAGATGTTCGGCAGGATCCTGGTGTATTGCGAGCGCAGGATTCCCGGGGTCACGGCTCTGTGTGCGATGGCCTCGCTGCCCACGAACGGCGTCATGGAGTCATGGTGTTCGGGGGGACTGACAGGTTATGGCCCTAGGAGCGAGATCGACGTGAGGGTTGTGGATAACCGGACTCTGCCGTGATTCACAACCGTGCGTTCGATCTCGCTCCTAGGGACTTCGGCGGGGTTCTGCCGCCGGGCCGCGCCGGCAGTGAACACTTTTCCGAATCTGCCTAGTCCGCCGGTGCCGTCGTGTTACACACGACGAAAGGGACGCCGGCCAAGGGAGTGCATCGTGTTCGATCTACTGATCACCGGCGGTACCGTCGTCGACGGCACCGGGGCCGACCGGTTCACCGCCGACGTCGGTATCAAGAACGGCAAGATCGTCGAGGTCCGCCGGCGCGGGACCGGCGACCCGACCCTGCAGGCCGAGGCCGCCGAAACCATCGACGCCACCGGCAAGATCGTCGCGCCCGGCTTCGTGGACATCCACACCCACTACGACGGCCAGGTCAGCTGGGACGACCTGCTGGAGCCGTCCAGCAACCACGGTGTCACCACCATCGTCGCAGGCAACTGCGGAGTCGGCTTCGCGCCGGTGCGGCCAGGCCAGGAACAGTGGCTCATCGAACTGATGGAGGGTGTCGAGGACATCCCGGGCACCGCGCTCACCGAGGGCATCACCTGGGGCTGGGAGACCTACGCCGAGTACCTCGATGTCATCGGCCGCCGCGAACTCGCCGTCGACATGGGTAGCCAGATCGCGCACGGCACCGTCCGCGCGTACGCCATGGGGGAGCGTGGCGCCCGCAACGAAGCGGCCACCCCCGACGACATCGCCGCGATGAGCCGGATCGTGCAGGAGGCCATCGAGGCCGGGGCCCTGGGCTTCTCGTCCTCGCGCACATTGGCCCACCGCGCCATGGACGGCGAACCCGTGCCCGGAACCTTCGCCGCCGAGGACGAACTGTTCGCGCTCGGCCGGGCCACTGCGGCCGGCGGCGGTGCGGTGTTCGAACTTGCCCCGCAGGGCGCCGCCGGTGAGGACATCGTCGCGCCCCGAAAGGAATTGGAGTGGATGCGCCGCCTCGGCGAGGAGATCGACTGCGCGCTGAGCTTCGCCCTCATCCAGGTCGACGCCGACCCCAACCTGTGGCGCGAACAACTCGACCTGTCCGCGGCCGCCCACCAGGCGGGCAGCCGGCTCTACCCGCAGGTCGCCGCGCGACCGTTCGGCATGCTGCTCGGCTTCCCGGGCCACCACGCCTTCACCCACCGGCCCACCTACCGCAAGCTCAAGGCTGCGCTGAGCCGCGAAGAACTGGCCGCCAAGCTCGCCGAACCCGCTGTGCGCGCGGCGATCCTGTCCGAAGAGGACCTGCCCGTCGACCCGAACGTGCTCTTCGACGGCATGTTCGCGCTGGCGCAGTACTCGGGTGACCGGCTCTACTCGCTGGGCAACCCGCCCGACTACGAACCCACCGCCGAGCGCACGGTGTCCGCGATCGCCAAGGCCCGCGGTGAGGACGTGCTGACCACGATGTACGACCTCATGCTGGAGGCCGACGCCGCCACCATGCTGATGCTGCCGATGTTCAACTACGCAGAGGGCAATCACGACGCCATCCGTGAGATGCTGACCCACCCCGCCGGGGTGCTCGGCCTGTCCGACGGCGGCGCGCACTGCAGCATGATCTGCGACGCCTCCTACCCGACGTTCCTGCTCACGCACTGGGCGCGCGACCGGCACCGCGGCGATAAGCTGCCGCTGGAGTACGTGATCCGCAAGCAGTCCCATGACACCGCGCAACTGTTCGGGCTGACCGACCGCGGGGTGATCGCGATCGGAAAGAAGGCTGATGTCAACGTGATCGACCTCGATGCGCTGACCCTGCACGCCCCGCGGATGGCCTATGACCTGCCCGCCGGCGGGCACCGCCTGGTGCAGGGCGCCTCCGGCTACACCGCCACCGTCGTCAACGGGGTCATCACCCGCCGCGACGGGGTGGACACCGGTGCCCGGCCGGGACGACTGGTCCGCGGGAGCCGCTGATGCGCGGTCTCGCGATCCCGTTGGCGGCCTTGGCGGTTGCCGCCGCACCGGTGGCGGGCGCCGATGTGCTCAGCCCGCTGCACCCGCTGGTCGACGCCGCCGCGCAGCGCCTGCTCACCGCCGAACCCGTGGCGGCCAGCAAGTACCTGACCGGCGGGCAGATCCAGGACCCGCAGCGTGAAGCGCAGGTCCTGGACACCGTGGCAACCGCGGCGCAGGCGCAGGGTGCCGACCCGGCGTACGTCCGCGAGGTGTTCCGCGACCAGATCGACGCGACGGTGTCGTTGCAGTACAGCCTGTTCGGCGACTGGAAGGTCGACCCGGCCGCCGCGCCGGACACCGCACCCGACCTCGCGTCGACGCGCACCACGATCGACGGCCTCAACCAGACCATGGTCAGCGAGATCGCGCACCAGTGGCCGGCACTACAGTCCCCGAGTTGCCGCGCCGAGGTGGGTGCCAGCATCAACGAGGTGGTGGCCAACCGGGGCCTGGATCCGCTGTACCGGCGGGCGCTGGAATACGCCACCCACGACTACTGCGGCTAGTTACAGCACGTCCTTGATGGCGTTCTTGAGCGCCTCGGCCTCGGTGCCGAACACCGCCTGCACGTTGCTGCCCACCTCGATCACCCCGGCCGCACCGAGGCTCTTCAGCCGGGCCTGATCGACCTTGGCCGGATCGGCAACCTCCATCCGCAGCCGGGTGATGCAGGCATCCACATTGACCAGGTTGTCCCGGCCGCCGAACGCCGCGATGACCTGCTCGGCCTTGGTGTCGGCGCGCACCGGCGCATCGACGGTGGCCACCGCCGTGGCGGAAACACCGACCTCACCGAGATTCGCGGCCTCCTCGGCCTCGAACTCCTCCTCGGGCTCGCGGCCCGGGGTGCGCATGTTCCACCGGGTGATCGCGAACCGGAACAGCAGGTAGTAGATGACGGCGAACGCCACGCCCATCCCGATGAGCAGCGGGATGTTCTTGGCCGCCGGCGCGGTGCCGTACAGCAGCAGATCGATCAGCCCCGCGGAGAACGAGAAGCCCAGGTGGATGTCCAGCAGGTAGGCGATCGCCAGCGACAGCCCGGTCAGCACCGCGTGGATCACGTACAGCGGGAACGCCACGAACATGAACGCGAACTCCAACGGCTCGGTCACGCCGGTGAGGAACGCCGTCAGCGCCGCCGCGGACAGAATGCCGACGGCGACCTTACGCTGCTTCTTGTTGGCCACGTGGATCATCGCCAGCGCCGCGGCCGGCAGACCGAACATCAGGATCGGATAGAACCCGGCGGTGAGATGCCCGCCGGTGGGATCGCCCGCGGCGAACCGGGTCAGCTCACCGGTCACGACGCCCTCGGGGGTGTCGTAGTCGCCGTAGAGGAACCAGATGTAGGAGTTCGGGATGTGATGCAGGCCCACCGGAATCAGCATGCGGTTGGCGAACCCGTAGACGAACGCACCCAGCGCGCCGGCGCCGCCGATGAACTGGCCCAGGCTGGTCAGCCCGGCGTCGAAGATCGGATAGAAGTAGCTCATCGCGAACGAGACGAACAGGCTGGTCAGCGAGACCACGATGGGGACGAACCGGCGGCCGCCGAAAAAGCCGAGATAGGAAGGCAGTTCGATGGTGTGGTACTTGTCGAACAGCCACGCGGTCAGCAGGCCGATGACGATGCCACCGAAGACGCTGTAGTTGATCTGCGCCTGCTCGCCGGCCTTGTCGAGCACTCCGTCGAGCACGAACGGCGACATGGTCTCGAAGACCTTGTCCATCACCAGGTAGCCGACGACGGCGGCCAGCGCGGTGGAGCCGTCGGCCTTCTTCGCGAAACCGATCGCCACACCGACGGCGAACAGCAGTGCGAGGTTGTCGAACAGCGCGCCGCCCGCGGCGCTCATCGCCTGGAAGAACGGCCCGATGACGGGCGCCTCGATGCGGCCCAGCAGGTCCGGTTGGCCCAGTCTCAGCAGGATGCCGGCCGCCGGTAGCACCGCGATCGGCAGCATGAGGCTCTTGCCGAGCCGCTGTAACTGCGCGAATCCCGGAATTCGGCGACTGCTTTGAGATTTCGTCGACCCACCCATGCGGGGAGCTTAAACGAGAAGCGGCGAAGCCAAGACCATGTTCGGCGACGCTCGTAGTGTTGGGACCATGACGACGACAGTGATCGCCCCGGTAACCGGGCGCGCGGTGGCCCTCGGCGATGTCCCCGACCCGGTGTTCGCCCAGGGCATGGTGGGTTACGGTGCCGCGATCGACCCGCCGCGCGAAGTCATCACCGCCGTCGCGCCGGTCAGCGGCCGACTGCTCAAGCTGATGCCGCACGCCTTCGTCGTGCTGACCCCCGACAATGTCGGCGTGCTGGTGCACCTCGGACTGGACACCGTCGCGCTCGACGGCGAGGGCTTCACCACGCACCTGCAGCAGGGGGAGCAGGTCAGCGCCGGACAGCCGGTGATCACCTTCGACGTCCCGGCCATCGTCGCCAAGGGACTCGATCCGATCGTGCCGGTGGTGGTGATGGACGAACGTGAACCGGCCAACATCTCGGTGACCGCGGCGCTCGACGCGCCCATCGCGTCCGGCGACGAGCTGTTCGTGGCGAGTCGCTGATGGAGGTCATCATCCTTGCGGGCCCGCCCGAGATCGGCACCGTGGCCGCCGACGCGATCACTGCGCTACTGCACCGCAAGCCCGACGCGGTGCTCGGCCTGGCCACCGGGTCATCCCCGCTGGCGATCTACGACGAACTCGTGACCCGTTGTGCGGCAGGGCAGATCTCGTTCAGCCAGGTCCGCGGCTTCACCCTCGACGAATACGTGGGCCTGCCGGCCGAGCATCCCGAGCGCTACCGCAACGTCATCGACAACGTGTTCGTGTCCCGGGTGGATTTCGCGCCCGGCGCGGTGCAGGGCCCCGACGGCCTGGCCGCCGACATCCCGGCCGCCTGCATCGCCTACGAGGGGTCCATCCGGGCGGCCGGCGGCATCGACCTGCAGATCCTCGGGATCGGCACCGACGGGCATATCGGTTTCAACGAACCCGGCTCGTCGCTGGCCTCGCGCACCCGCATCAAAACCCTGACCGCGCAGACCCGTTCGGACAACGCCCGCTTCTTCGACGACGATATCGACGCGGTGCCCACCCACTGCCTGACCCAGGGGCTGGCCACCATCCTCGATGCCCGCCATGTCGTGCTGGTGGCCACCGGCCGGCAGAAGGCCGAAGCGGTGCACCACCTCGTCGAGGGTGCGGTGAGTGCGATGTGGCCGGGATCGGTGCTGCAACATCACCCGCACGTGACGGTGCTGCTCGACGACGCCGCGGCCCGGCGGCTGCAGCTGGCCGACTACTACCGCGAGACGCACCGCTCCAAACCCGACTGGCAGGGCATCTGAGTGCTGCTGGCCGCCGACACCCTGCTGACGGGCGCGGATCTGTTGCGGCCCGGCTGGATTGACGTCGCCGACGGCACGATCCGCGCCGTCGGTGCCGGGGCGCCCCCGGGCCGCCCGGATCATGAGCTGGGCATCGTGGTGCCCGGGTTCGTCGACACCCACCTGCACGGCGGCGGTGGCGCGAACTTCTCCGCCGCCTCGGTGCAGGAGACCGCGACCGCGGCCGCGTTGCACCGCAGGCACGGCACCACCACGCTGATCGCCTCGCTGGTGACCGCCGCCCCCGACGAATTGCTGCAGCAGGTGCGCAGTTTGGCCGCCGACGTCCGGTCTGGGGTGCTGGCCGGTATCCATCTGGAAGGCCCGTGGCTGTCGGTGCACCGGTGCGGGGCACACCAGCCCGCCCTCATGCGTGACCCGGATCCCGCCGAGATCGACCGGGTACTCGCCGCCGCCGACGGCGCCGTGACGATGGTGACGCTGGCCCCTGAACGCGACGGCGCGCTCGCGGCCATCGCCCAACTCACCGCCGCCGGGGTGGTGGCCGCGGTCGGGCACACCGAAGCCAGCTATGCGCAGGCGCGGTCGGCCATCGACGCGGGTGCCACCGTCGGCACCCACCTGTTCAATGCGATGCGCCCGATCGACCGTCGCGAACCGGGCCCGGTCATCGCGCTGCTGGAGGACCCCCGGGTGACCGTCGAGCTGATCACCGACGGCGTGCACATCGACCCGGCAATCTACCGGTTCGTCACCCAAAGCGTTGGCACGCAGCGTGTCTCGCTGATCACCGACGCCATGGCCGCCACCGGTATGTCGGACGGACGCTACGAACTGGGCCCGCTCGGGGTGGACGTCGTCGACGGGGTGGCGCGGGTAGCAGGCACCGACACCATCGCCGGCAGCACCGCCACCATGGACCGGGTGTTCCGGTTCGCCGTGCAGCACAGCGGGCTGGACCGCGATGCGGCACTGCTGCAGGCGGTCGCCCAATCCTCGATCAACCCGGCCCGGTCCCTCGGGCTCCCGGCGAACGAGCTGACGGCCGGGGCCACCGCAGACCTGGTGGCCCTCGATGAGGACCTCGCCGTCACCGGTGTGCTGCACCGGGGGTCGTGGGTCTAGCGCTCACTCACCACGCGGGGCAGGTGCCACCGAGTGCGCAGGGCAGCACCGCGTCCATCCAGCCGTGGTTGTTCTGCATCGTGGCGAGCAGCCAGGCTCCGAGCGCGACGACCGAGACGGCGCCCGCGGCGAACAGCACGACGACCAACACCAGCAGCGCGATGCCGGCGGCCGAGCCGCTCGCCATCAGCCGCACCGCGCGCACCACCACGTCGATGATCCGCACCATGAACATCAACACCATGGGGTCACTGTATTACCGGGCACGGTGAAAGCAAGCCGCCATTGATGAATGGCACAGTGATCGGCAATTCTGGCTAATCGCCTAGGCGGCATAGTTATGCGGCACACTCCGTACCATTCTTCAATTTCAGCAAACTCTTGTATTGGGCGGGCGGCGAGTCCTCAAGCGAAGTCAGGGGTTTCAGCCAGCGAGTTTGCATCGAATTCATTGAAATGGCACACAATCCGGCAATAAAGACGACATGATCGCGAAGTCGATAATCGAATAGCACACGTTCTCGAGAAGCGGACGGGCCGAGCCATGGCAATGGATTACGCAAAGTACATCGGTCGTATCGGAGTGCTGGCAGTGGCGCTCGGTATCGGATATGGCATCAGCCCGGCCACGGCTTCGGCGGACCCGGATTCCACCGGCACCGAGTCATCGAGTCCCGCCGAGTCCGCCCCGGCACCGGAGAACCAGGCGCCCGAACCGAAACCGGCTACGCGGCCCGGCGCCAAGCAGGCTCCCAAGACCGCGACGGTCCGCCCCCGCACCGTCCGCGGCACCGGCTGCGCGACCTGCCGCGGCCGCGACGAACCGACGGCGCTGACCCCGCGGGCCACGATCGAGGCCCCGGCCGACGCCGAACCCGGCATCCGCAGCGTCGAGCCGACACCGAAAGACCCCGAACCCGCGGCCCCGCCGGTCGCCGCCCCCGCGGCGGTCAGCAGCGCTGAACCGCAACCCGTTCCGGAGGTCGCGCAGCCGCCCGAGATTGCGGCACCGACCACCACGGAGGAAGTGGCCATCGCGCCATCGGCCGATGGCATCCCCGATCTGCCCGACGAGATCCCGGCGGCCTGGGCGCTGCTGGCCTGGACCCGCAAGCAGTCCGAGGAGACCTTCGCGCTCGCGGCGGCGCTCCCCGATGGCGCGCCCTCCGCGTCACCGACCCAGCAGAGCCCGGACCAGACCACCGGGGCGGTCACCGGCGCCATCAACGGGACGGACCCCGAGTCGATCCCGTTGATCTACACCGTGTCCGGCGTGACCCCGGCCAAGGGCACCGTGGTGGTGAACAGGGCCACCGGCGCCTACACCTACACCCCGACGGCGGCGGCCCGACTGGCCGCCGGCGTCACGGCGGGCCCGGATGTCGACAGCTTCTCGGTCGCGGTCAGCGACGGCGTGAACGTCACCACCGTGACCGTCACGGTTCCGGTGCTGCCATCGGCGCTCTCGGCACCCACCACCAAGGGTGTGGGCGCGTATCCGACCAGCGTCGTGGTCTCGTCCACCAAGATCTATGTCAGCAATGCCGGCAGCAACACGGTCTCGGTGATCGACCGGGCCACCGGCGCGTCGAGCACCATCAAGGTGGTCAGCGAGCCGAAAGCGTTGGCGCTCAGCCCCGACGGCACCCGCCTCTACGTCGGCGGCAGCAACGCAGTCTCGGTGATCAACACCGCCACCAACACCGTGCTGCACAAGGTCGCCACCAACGGCGGCCAGATCTACGGCATCGAGATCTCGGCCAACGGACAGCGCGCCTACGTCACCAACAGCGGGAAGAACACCGTGTCGGTCATCGACACGAGCGCCACCCCCAAGGTGATCGCCACCGTGGCCGTCGGCTCCCAGCCGCGCGGCATCGTCGTCGCGGGCAACCGGCTCTACGTGGCCAACTGGGGCAGCGGCAGCGTCTCGGTGATCGACACCACCACCAACACGGCCGTCCGCGCCCCGATTGCGGTGGGCGCCAACCCCTCCGATCTCACGGTCTCTGCGGACGGCAGCCGGGTGTACGTCACCAACTACGGCAGCGGCACCGTCTCGGTGCTCAACCCGGCCACGGCCGCCCCGCTCGTCGGCACCATCACCGTCGGCGCCCAGCCGATGGGTGTGGCGCTCGGCCCCGACGGCAGCGTGCTGTACGTGGCCAACGGCCGCGACACGATCTCGGTGATCGACACCGCCACCCGTACCGTCATCAGCACCGTCGCCGGCGATCCGGCACCGGAGTCCGGATCACACCGCCTCGCGCTGAGCCCCGACGGCCGCCAGATCTACCTCACCGATATGGCCGACAACGCGCTGCGCACCCTGACCATCGTGCGCGGCAACACCGCACCCACCGCGGGCACCCCGACCGTGGGGACACCGAACGCGCAGACCGGCGCCGTCAGCGGCAACCTCAACTTCACCGACGCCGATGGTGACCCGCTGACCTACACCGTCCTCACCCCGCCGGCCAACGGCACCCTGAGCATCAACTCCGCAGGCACATATACCTTTACCCCCACCCAGGCGGCCCGGAACGCCGCCGCGCGGGCCGCGAGCACCGTGACATTCAGCGTGCGCGCCGGTGACGGGACGGCCACCGGCACCGTGACGGTCACCGTGCCGATCACGCCGGGCCAGACCACGGTGCCCGGCGACAGCACCTCGCTGCTGCAGTCCATGTTCGACGCGCTGCGCCCCGGCGACACCCTGACCCTGGCACCGCAGACCTACCAGCATTCCGGGGTGCTGACCATCCGGGTTCCCGGCGTCACCATCATCGGCAACGGCGCCACCCTCTACGCCACCAACGACAACACCTCCTCGGTGCAGATCCTCGCCGACAACGTCACCCTGAAAGACATCACCCTCGGGGCCGCCTTGACCGGCCCGCGCTACTACGCCCCTCAGCACCACAAGCTGGTCATCATGGCCGACCACGTCACGGTGACCAACGTGGTCATCAACGGCTCGGCCGGAGCCGGGATATACGTCGACGGCTCAGGCTATTTCGAGCTCAACGACGTCCGCGTCATCCGGTCCCGCGCCGACGGCATCCACATGACCAACGGCTCCCACGACGGCGTGGTCAACAACCCGTACACCGAATGGACCGGCGACGACGGTGTCGCGGTGGTGTCCTACCTCCCCGACGCCGCGATCAGCCGGAACATCACCATCAACAACCCCACCGTCAACGGAACCGTCTGGGGCCGAGGCATTTCCGTGGTCGGTGGGCAGAACATCACCTACAACAACATCACCGTGTCCAACACCGACTCGGCGGGCATCTACGTCGCCTCCGAATGGAGTTACAACACCCACGGTGTCAACGGCGTGCGGATCAACGGCGGCACCGTCACGAACGCCAACACCAACCCGGCGACCGTGCACGGCGCGATCCTGCTCTACGCCGGCAACGCCGGCACCCGCCTCGACGATGTGACGATCACCAATCTGACCGTGCGCAACACCCCGGTGAGCGCGGGCCGGATCTTCGGGATGATCACCGAGAACGGGGGCACGTTCAGCAACATCGTGTTCAGCAACCTGACGCTGCAGCAAGCCGGCCCGCTGGCCGCGTGGTATGCGAACGTGCCGGCATCCTCCTATCGATTGATCTCGATCCTGCTGAACGGGGCACCGGTCAACGGCCTGTGACCGCTTGGAGCATGATGGGTCCATGCCCGACGAACCCGAACTGAATGTGCTCGGCGGACCACTGGAACCGTGCGGCACCGATCCGGTGACCGGCTTCTACCGCGACGGCTGCTGCTCGACGGGCCCCGAAGACGCGGGCCTGCACACCATCTGCGCGGTGGTCACCGCCGATTTCCTGGAACACCAGCGCTCCATCGGCAACGATCTGAGCACACCGATGCCGCAGTACCGGTTCCCCGGCCTGGCACCGGGGGACCGCTGGTGCGTCACCGCGGTCAACTGGCTGCGCGCCTACCACGACGGCTGCGCGGCACCGGTGGTGATGGCGTCCACCCACGAGAGCACCCTGCAGGTCGTCCCGCTGGAGGCCCTCGCCGAGCACGCCGTCGACGTACCCGACGACGCGAGCGACCTCTAGGTGATGTAGCGGTTGCGCCAGCGCCCGAATCGGTTGCGCGGCCGGGTAACCCCGGAGAGCACCTCGCTCATCGGCGATGCCACCGATGCCGTGGCATGCCCGGGTGTGCCCGCCGGGGCGGCTTCCTCCCACCAGATCGGTTGCAGCAGAGCCGAGGTGATCGGGATGGCCTTGTCGGCCCGCCTGTGTCCCCAGGCGCAGGCCCGGTCGATGGAACCCCGCGACGGCGCCAGATTGACCGGCGACAGGGTGGGCGAGAACCGGACGATGTGATCGGAGTACGGCAGGTTGCGCACCATCTGCAGCTGGATGGCCTGCGCGATCGGGGCCAGCCACAGATGCCGCGGATCCCACTGCGGGTGGAAGCAGTCGAAGGCCAGATAGCAGGCGTTGCGGGTACCCAGCCGGCCGTCCCGGATCCGTTTCCACGCCAGCTCCACCGGCACATTGCTGGCCGTCCCGCCGTCGACGATGGCCGCGACATCGTTGGCCGCCAGCACCGCATCCAGGATGGGGATCATCCGCGGATCCCGCGTCTCATGGTGCAGCACGCCGGGAATGGCCGACGAGAACGAGGCGGCGTCAACGACATTGAAGTCGCGGGTCAGCTCGTCGCCGCCGACCACGACCGCCTTGACCACCCGCGAATCGATGAACGCGGCGGCCTGCCACAGCCGGGCCGCCACCTCCGGCCCGAGCCCGATCGGCAGGAACGGCAGGGTGCGCAGCTTCAGCACGGCCAGCTCCTGGTGACGGAACTTGGCCGGCAGCGCAGCGAACGGTTGCCTGCGCACCCCGGCGATCACCGCGTCGAACGGGATCCCCAGATCCGACATCCGCATCTGCTCGCCGTCGGGGCGGGTGAACAGGGCGTGCGCGAACTGGTCGAAGCGCAGCGAGAACACCCCGGTGAGCCCGTGCCTGCGGCGCAGCTGTTCGGGACCGAGGATCGACCGGTAGGACACCGATTTCGCCCACGCCACGTATTCCTCGATCGGCACGGGCAGGGTCCGGGCCAGCACCGAACCGATCACCGACCCGATGGACGAGCCGATCATGTAGTCGGGCACCTGACCGGCTTCCAGCAGGCGCTGCATTCCGCCGATGTAGACGAAGCCCGCGCCGCCACCGCCGCCGAGCACGGTGACCAGCTTCTTGTGCCCGACCTCCGCGTCCAGTTCTGCCAGGGAGAAGTCACTGGCGTGGCGCTGCGCAAGGACGCGCCGTTGAGTCTCCTGGTCGGCGGCCAGCGTGGCCAGCAGATCCCGCGCCGCTTTCAGCGCGGTGACGCCGTGCTTCTCCTTGCGTAGCGGTCCGTGCAGGGCGTCGGCCACCCGGGCCTGCCAGGCACTCTGCTCTGCGCCGACCGAGACGTCGCCGCGGCCGCGGGATCCGGCGGGGCCGGCCGCACCCGGCTCGAAGTCGGCCAGCTTGGCGAAATTGAGCAGGTAGCGCAGCTTGCGTACCTGCTCGGCGCTGAGCACGTCCGGGTGCGCCAGGTTCAGCCGGACCAGCCGGTTCTCCATCTTCTGCAGGGCCAGCGCCGGTTCGCCGGAGGGCAGGTCCGCCCCGAGCGCCGCGGCGTTCTCCTGCTCCTCGGCGGAGTCGGCCGGCTCGGCGTCGGCGAACGGGGTCTGCACAGTAAGACACTCTAAGTGTCAGGGCTCAGTCGTCGGAGCGATCCCGCACACCGACGAAGGCCAGCAGCGCGGGGTCATCGGAGACGAGCCGTTCGACCTCCTCGCCGCCGTCGCACCGCAGCAGCGCAATGGTCAGCCGATCAGCTGACCGGGCCACCACCTGCCAGTGCGCGCCGGAGTCTTCCCAGCGGCGTAGTTCCTCGACGTGGTCGCGCGTCATGTACCTATGATGCTCCCGCGGAGATTGGAAACCTTCGCGGTGGGGTACACCTGAGAGCCATCTCAGGGCGCACGCCGCCGAGCTGGCGTAGGACACTCCAACTTCGGGCGGTTAGGTAGGGTCGCATATCAAATGATCGACATTGACGAGGCACTGCCGATTCTTCCGCGCGAGCTCACCGACATCCCGGATGCGGTGCGTCTGGTCGGCCCGCCGCAGATCCCCGACATCGCCGCGCCGTACGCCGCGCGACTTGTCGACCCGGACACCGATGCCGAGCTGATCTCGGAGTGGATGAACCTCCCGCACCTCGCGGAGGCCTGGGAGTACGCCTGGCCGCCGGAGCGTTGGCGGCTCTACCTCAAGGCCCAACTCGCGGGTGCGTTTTCCCGTCCGTTCCTCACCAGCCGCAAGGGCGAGGACATCGGCTATGTCGAGCTGTACCGCGCGGCAAAGGATTCCATCGCCACCCGGTATGACGCCGACCCCTACGACCTCGGCATGCACGCCGCCATCGCGGACACCAAACTGGTGAACCGGGGGATCGCGCCGCTGATGCTGCCCCGGCTGATGAAGGACATGTTCGACCTCGAACCCGAATGCCGGCGCATCATGTTCGATCCCGACCACCGCAACATCGGTGCGCGCCGGCTCGTCGAATACGTGGGCTGCACGTTCCTCGGTGAGCACCAGATGGCCAATCGGAAGATGGCGCTGTATGTCTTTCCACGTACGCCCGAGGACATCCCGGCGCACAAGTAGGCGCTAGGTAGCGGCGCCCATCATCTCTTCGTAGCCGTCGTAATCCGGCTTCATCGCGGCCGCGACGAGTTCCCACAGCACCTCATCGGTGCCGCCGCCGATGCGTGCCAGCTTCATATCCCGCCACCACTGGCCCAGTGGCGTCTCGTCGACCAAATAGCCTGTGCCACCGAAGATGTGCATGCATTCGGAGACCACTTCCTCGCCCAGGCGGGCCGCACACACCTTCATGGCGGCGGCGGTGCGCAGGTCGAGTTTCCCGCCGACGGCGATCCCGGTGAGCGCGTGGCGCAGCATGTCCACTCGCGCCTGCAGGTCGGCCATCCGCATCCGCAGCGCCTGATGTTCGTACAGCGTGCGGCCGAACTGACTGCGTGTCATCATGCGGGCCAACGTGATTCCCAGCACCCGCTGACAGCTGCCGGCGATCTGGCCCGCCACCGACATGCGCTCGTGGGCCAACCCCCAGGAGATGGCGGCCAGGCCGATACCCGCCCTGGCCACCAGTGCGTCGGCGGGCACCCAGGTGTCGATGTGCACCGCGGCGGTGTCCAGCGGTCCGGCTCCGACCTTGTTGTACGGCTGCTGCACCTGCACACCCGGATCATGCAGGGGGACGGCGATGACGACGACATTGCCGTGCCTGCTGTGCGGGTCGTTGTCCACGTTGCGGGCCACCGCCATCACGTAATCGGCGATGGGGGACAGCGAGACGAACTTCTTGATGCCCTTGACCTCGAATCCGTCGCGCACCGAACGCACCTTGGTCTCGACGATCTGCAGGTCCGATCCGCCGGACTCCTCCGAGGCGCCGACGCACAGCACGACCTCGCCGCGGATGGCCTTCTCGGTGATGTCCTTCAGATGCTCGGAGCGGCCGAACCGGCGCAGCAGCGCGATGGCCGAGTCGTGCAGGCTGACCCCGACGGCGATACCGGCCGACCCCAGCTTGCCCAACTCCAGCGCCAGCGCGATCACCTTGGCCACGTCGGGATGCTGTGAGTCGCCCCACTTGGCGGTGAAAACCCCTTCGGCGCCCAGGTATTCGATGAGCTCGCGGGGGAACTTCCCGGTGCGCTCGGCTTCGGCGGTCCAGGCCCGAACCCGGTCGTCGAAGACCCGGCTCAGCAGTTCCTGGAAGTCCGCCAGCGAGGTCGGTTCGGCGGTGTCGATGGTGGCGGTCACTGTCCCGCGCCCTCCAGGTTGCGTTTGACTTCGAGCCGGCGCAGCTTGCCCGAGGATGTCCGCGGCAGCGATCCGGGCCGCATGAAGACGACTTCGGCAGGCACGACGCCGCATTCGGAGGCGATCAGCTCGACCAGTGCGGTGCGAGCGGCCGGTTCGTCGGCACCCTTGAATTCGGCGGCGATCACCAGGCCGGGACGGGTGGCAGGCCCATCGGTGCCGACGGCAACGACGGCACCGGCCCGGACGCCCTCGACCTGGGCGGCCACCGTCTCGATCTCGGTCGGGAAGATGTTGCGCCCGGCGACGGTGATGATTTCCTTGGCCCGCCCGCAGATCACCAAGCTGCCGTCCAGGAAGTAGCCGATATCCCCGGTGGGGAACCAGCTTTCGCGGTCGACCGCGTCCTCGCCGAGATAACCGCTCATCATCGAGGTGCCACGGATCTCCACCTCGCCGACCTCGCGGTCGGACACATCGCCGGCGAACCGCTCGTTGGGTGCGATGCGGATCTCCATGCCGGGGATGGCCTCTCCCAGCACGGCATGCTTGCGGATGTAGCCGCCGGCATCGGTGACGATGTGGATCTCGTCGACCTGCAGTCCGTGGCCGGGCCCGGGAACCGCCACCGCACAGTTCGATTCGGCCAGGCCGTAGGACGGGGCCAGCGCGCCGGGGTCGAGTCCGAACGTGGCCATCTTCTCGGCGAACAGCCGGCTGCCGTCGCAGTCGACGGGTTCACCACCGTTGAGTGCGAAACGCAGATGGGAGAAGTCGGCCTCGCTGACCAGCCCGGCGTACTTGCCGACGATGTTGTAGGCCATGTTCGGCGCGGCGGTCAGCGAGGCGCGGCTCTCGGTGAGCCATTTGATCCAGCCGAACGGGGAGGAGGAGAACGCCGATGTCGGTGCCTGCCACAGGTCCCCGCCCGCCAGCGCCATCGTGAGCACGAAGGACAGGCCCATGTCGTGGTAGAGCGGCAGCCAGGAATGGCCGCAGTCGGCGTCGGTGACCCCGACGCGCTGCACCAGCGCACCGATGTTGGCCAGCACGGCCTCGGGCGAGAGTTGCGCTGTGCGTGGGGTTCCGGTGGAGCCCGCGGTGCCCTGCAGCACGGCCGCACCGGTGCCGGTCACCATTCCGGCGTGGGTGGTGGAGCGCTGCGCGTGCGCGACCGCACCGACATCGTGCACCGCGACGGCGCTCTCGGCGCCGGCCAGCTCACGCAGATGAGAGCCGTGGCTGAACACGGTGCGCACCCCGACGCGGTCGAAGCGCTCCAGGGTGGCGCGCGCCCAGCGCTTCGGGTCGGCGCCGCGCACCGGCCCGGGCAGGATCGAGACGGCGGCACCGGCCAGGAAGGCCCCGGGGATGGCGGAGATGAACTCCGCGGTGGGATCGCCGACCAGGCCGATCGCGGACGCGCCGTCATCACAGATGCGCGCAGCGACGTTCTCGGCGCGCGCGTGAATTTCGCCCCACGGGTGACGGTTCCAGGTGCCGGCGTCGGTGTCGAGCACCGACAGCGAGCGGTCCGAGGACGTCATCGCCTCCGAAAGCGCCTGCGCCAGAACCCATGGCGCCGCGGTCACGCGTTGGCCTGATCCGCGGGCAGCTTGGCCAGCACCACCTTTTCCAGGTCGCCGAGGGTCTCGCAGCTGAGCAGATCTTCCTCGGAAAGTGCCGCGCCCAAGCGGTCCTCGATGGCGACCATGCCGACGGCGAAGGCCACCGAATCCATGCCGACATCGTCGACCAGTCGGGAGTCGCGCGAGACCCGGCTGACGTCGATGTTGAGATCGTCGCGCAGGATGGCCAGGAGCTCCGGATTGACCGCTTCGGGCTGTGACATTTCCATGTTCGGCGACCCTACACCTGAGAATTTACTCAGGGTAGGCTTACCGAACGTGGCCTCAGTCCGCCGGGTGGGCGAGGGCGGTGCCGCCCCTCCTTACGCCGCCGTCAATCGAGACGAGAGCGGGCACAACTTCACTGGTGATCAGGCCATGCACGCCGGTCAGCGGGTCGATCAGGTCGAAGCACGCAGCGATCCGCTCCGGGGTGTCGACGACGACGGTTGTGACGGGGACCTCACGTCCGAGTTGAAAAAGTCGGTCGCCGTGCGGCGCATGTGCTCCGTGAAAGCCCCAGATCCCGCGCAGCACGGTGGCGCCGCCGGCGGCCCGCTCGGCGCGCAGCACGTCGAGGATCGCGCGGTGGATCGGGACGCCGTCGCGCCGGGTGCCCTCGGAGGTGTGGACGGTGAGTTTCTGCCACAGCGGCAGGCCGTCGGCGTCGGTGGCGGCGAGCGCGGCGGGCCGGGCCAGCAGCTGCCCGTCGCGCTTACACACCTGAATGCGTTCCACCGTCATCGTCGCGGCGGGCAACAGGTCACGGAGACCCGGCAACGCCGCCGTCACCTGCTCGTCGGTACCGGACGCGATGATCATCACCGGCACCTCGGTGTTGGTGCTGAAGAACCGAGCCCGTCGGCGCGCGCCGCGTTCGGTGCCGTCCACCCCGAGAAACACTGCCGCGCCGGCAAATCCGAGCCGGTGCAGCATCGCGCAGATCTCCCGGTACGCCGGGCGGCCGCCGATCCGGGTCTGACGACCGGTGTAGACGGTGAGCTTGGCCGAGCCGGAACCGTGAACCCCGGTCCCGGCCCGTTCCAGGGTGACGATGCCGCGGGAAATGGCGGCCACCACCGGGGGCGCCAGGGCGGCGATGCGGTCGGCGGTGTCCACCGCGACCAGCGCCACCGGTAGATCCTCGGACGCCGATAGCGACCGGTCGGTGCGCAACCGATGACTGGGACGATGACTTTCCCCGTCGCTCCGCTCGCCCCGAAACCCGCCGATCCCGCGCAGCACCACGCTGTCGGCCACCTGCTCGGTGCCGAACAGGTCCAGCATTTCGTCGGCCACGAACCCGTGCGCACCGCGCAGCCGCTCACCGAAGTAGGCGGTCAGCTTCAGCAGTTCGGCACTCACAGTGCCCGCCCGATCAGCTGGCCGAGCCAGGCCCCCGCCAGTCCCAGCGCGACGGACAGCACGATATTGGCCGCAGCCGTCCGTCCTTGGCGTTCCTCGCCGAGCCGCTGGGTTTCCAGCATCCAGGTGGAGAACGTCGTATAGGCGCCGACGAACGCGGTGCCGGCCAGCAGCGCGGCGTGCGGTGGCAGGGTCAGTGCGCCGAGGAAGCCGAGCAGCCACGCGCCGCTGACGTTCACCGCGAGCGTGCCCACCGGGAAACCGCCCGCGACCCTGAACCGGGCCGACACCGCCCGGTCCACCAGCAGCCGGCACACCGCGCCGACCCCGCCGAGCAGCATCACACCCGCCCACACCACCGCTGTGTTCACCGGACCCGGACCCGCCTGACCAGCGCCGTGGTCGCCTGCACCGCCAGCAGGCCGAGCCCGATACTCACCACGGTGTAGGCGGCGGCCAGTGCGTGGTGCCCGTGCTCCAGCATCACCAGCACCTCGACCTGCATGGTGGAGAAGGTGGTCAGGCCGCCGCACAACCCGGTGCCCAGCAGCGGGCGGCGATACCCCGAGGCGGGCAGCCGTTCCAGCAGCCGGGTGGTGAAGTATCCGAGCAGCGCGGCCCCGGCGATGTTGACGAGGAACGTCGCCCACGGCCAGTGCCCCGGCGGCACCGCGAGGACGTGGCTGAGCGCGGCCCGCGCCAGCGTTCCCAGCGCGCCGCCGAGGAACACCGCGGCCAGTTCACGCCGGTCGGTGATCGCCACACCGCAAAGTATGTAGCCCGGCGGCGGGACCGATAGGGTCGGCACACCATGACGGCGCAGGATCTCCTTCAGGTGCGGATCTCCGTACTCGGTCCGGTCCGGGCGTGGGTGGACGGGCAGCCGGTCGATCTGGCCGGGCCCAAACAGCGGTCGGTGCTGGTGCGCCTGGTCCTCGCGCACGGCGACGTGGTGTCGGTGGACCGGCTGATCGAGGACCTCTGGGCCGGTGAGCCACCGCCGAAGGCACTGGCGGCGCTGCAGGCCTACATCTCTCATCTGCGCCGGGTGCTGGAACCCGGCCGCGAACGTCGGGCTGCGGCCCGGGTGATCGTCAGTGCCGCGCCCGGGTACTGCCTGCGGCTGCCCGACGAGGCCGTCGATGTGTGGTCGTTGGAGTCCGGGATCGCCGCGGCCGAGCAATGCAGCGACCCGCAGCAGCGGGCGGCGCTGCTGGAGGATCTGGTCGCCGCGTGGACCGGTGATCCCTACGTCGAGGTCCGCGACGCGCTGTGGGCGGCCCCCGAAGTGGCGCGCCTGGCCGAACTGCGGCTGTCCGTCACCGAGGCGCACGCCGCGGCGCAGTCCGCCCTGGGACAGCACGGTGTGGTGGCCCGGGTGCTGGAACCGCACGTGCGTGATCACCCGGACCGCGAGGCCGCCGCCTGCCTGCTGGCGGTCGCGCGGTACCGCTCCGGTCACCAGACGGCGGCCCTGGACGTCTTGCGCCGCACCACCAGCTACCTCACCGACGAGCTCGGACTGGAACCCGGACGGGCGCTGCGGGATCTGGAACGCGACATCCTGCGCCACGCCGATCACCTGGACCCCATCGCGGTGGCGCCGGCACCGGTGTCGGCGCCACCTGACGTGCCCGATGCCAGTGCCACCCGCGGGCGCGCCGACGAACTGGCCGCCATCGACGCGGCGGCCGCCGCCGCGGTGCGCGGCGGGCTGCGGGTGGTGTGGATCGGCGGTGAGGCCGGTGCCGGCAAGACCACCGTGGTCGAGGCGGCAGCGACCCGGCTGCGCAAGGCCGGCTGGACGGTGGTCGCCGGGCGCAGTCCCGAGGTCGACGGCGCGCCACCGGGCTGGGCGTGGACCGAGGTCCTCGAAACCTTCACCGCCACATTGCCACCGCGGCAGTCTGCGGCGCTGGCGCCGCTGCTGCACGACGGCCGGGCCGTCTCCGAGCAGACCGCCGAGGGCACGGTGTTCTGGATCGCGCACGCGCTGGCCGAGGTGCTCGGCCAGGCCGCCGAGCGGGCACCTCTGCTCATCGTGCTCGACGACCTGCACCGCACCGACGGGCTGACGCTGGAGCTGTTGCGGCTGACCGCGGATCGGCTCGGGGCTGGCCGGGTGCTCGTCATCGGCACCTACCGGCCCTCGGAATCCGGGGCCGAACTGGGTCAGGCCCGCGCCGCGCTGGCCAACCACACCGCCGCACATCTGACCCTGTCCGGTCTGGACGATGCGGCGCTGACCGCGTTGGCCACCGATTGCGGGCTGCCCGCGGTGACCCGGGAAACGTTGCGGCTGTTGCGGGAACGCACCGGCGGCAACCCGTTGTTCGTCCGTGAGCTGGCCCGGCTGATGGTCGCCGAAGGTGTGGACGCCGCGCACGGCGGGATTCCCGCCGGGGTCGGGGATGTGGTCCGGCGCAGGCTGGCCCGGCTGCCACCGCAGACCGCGACCGCGCTGCGCCAGGCGGCGGTGCTGGGCCGCGAGGTCGATATCACCCTGCTGGGCGAACTGGCCCGCAGCGATGACGACGAACTACTCGACGCGCTGGAACCCGCGGTGCTCACCGGGCTGCTCGACGAGCCGGCTCCCGGGCGGATCAGGTTCGCGCACAACCTGATCCGGGACACCCTCTACGAAGATACGTCCGTGCTGCGCCGGTCCCGGCTGCATGCCGCGGCGCTGGACCTGTTACGTGCATCCGGCCATGGCGACGCGGCATCGCTGGCCTACCACGCCGTGGCCGCCGCCACTACCGAGACCGCCGCCGAGGCGGCGGGTTTCGCGATGAAGGCCGCGAGGGAGGCCGACGGGGTCGGTGCGCCGGTGGAGGCCGCCAGGCAGTGGCGGGCCGCGGTGGGCATGTTCGAACTCTCCGGCGCGGACCACGCGTCGGCGGTGCCCGCGCGGTGCGGTCTGATCGCCGCGCTGGCTCAGGCCGGTGATGCGATCGGATCGCGCGAAGAGCTGCACCACACCATGGTTGCCGTCGGCGATCACGACGTGTTGGCGGTGCAGGCGCTCACCGCGTCCGACAGCCCGCTGGTGTGGCGGGTGCGCGACGGCGACCTCATCGATCACGCCATCGTCGACCCGCTACGCCGGGTGCTGGGCCGCGAACAGCCCCCGCAGGTGCGCGCCCGGCTGCTGCTGACCCTGTTCACCGAATTGGAGGGGGTGGACCACGATTCGGCACTGGCCGCCGCCGAAGAGGCGCTGCGGCTGGCCCGGGCCGTGCACGCGCAGCACCCGGCCGGCAACCAGCGGCTGCTGTGTGCCGCGCTCAACGTGCGGGCCTTCGCCTCCCTGGGGCCCGACCTGGCCCATGAGCGTGAAAGCATTGTCGCCGAACTGCTCTCGGTGGCCGAGGCCTATGACGCCATCGACTACCAGGCGGTGGCGCACTGGTTCGCGTTCCTGGACGCCTCCGCGCGTTCGGATCTGGCGGGTGCGGCCGCGCACGCCGATCAGGCGGTGGCGCGGGCGGGCACCGGCCAGCTCGGATTCCTGCTGGGAGTGCTCGACGTCTTCGGCGCGCAGTTGGCCGTATTGGCCGGCCGGACCGACGAGGGGGAGCGGGGCTATATCGCGGTCTCGGCGAAGCTGGCCGAATACGGCGTCGCCAACGGGGCGCACATCGGCATCGTGGGCCGGGTGAGCGCCAACCTGGTGCGCGGCAGCCTCGCCCCGATGGCCGACGACCTGGTCGCCGTGCACCGCTTCGTGTCCAAGATCATCGCCGACGGCGCCGCCATCGCACTGCATCAGGCGGGCAGAGTCGAAGAGGCCCAGCAGATCTGGGCGGAGCGCATCCCCATAGAGCGGTCCTTCTACTTCGTCGCGATGGCCACCTTACGGGCTCATGCGGCCGTCGCGATGGGCGATCTCGCGGTCGCGACCGCCACCGCCGCGGAGTTGCTGCCGTACTCCGGGCGCTTCGCGGGCCTGGACAACGGGACGCTGCTGACCGGGCCGGTGGACGCCGCGCTGGCCGCTGTCGCGGAGGCCACCGGCGACACCGCGGCTGCGGCGCGCTACCGGCGGGCCGCCGCCGAGCTGACCGAGCGGCTGCGCACGGCGGCCCAGGCGTTGATCGACTGAGCTTTGGCGCGGCGAAACCCGCGTACCCGTGGTTCCCGCGGGCGGATTTACCCCGGGTACGCGAGTTTCGCCGGGCTACAGCGGGTGTCTCAGCCGAAGACCGCGCGCTCGAAGCGGCGGTGCCGGGCCGCGAGGTAGCGCAGCAGCAACATCAGCGGTCCCGGCACACCGGCGGCCAGCGTCGCGCGCTCGACGTCGGTGGCCACCCCCAGGATGCGCGGCCCCTCGAAGGACAACCGTCCCGTGCGCCGGGCCGCCTTCTCGATGGATTGCCAGTCCTTGAGCGAGACGTACCGGCGGATCACCGGGAACAGGTCACGTTCCTCGTCGGCGATGTGGGCTTCCAGCAGCCGGTGCAGATCGGCCAGGCCGGCGGCCAGCGGCCGGGCCATCTCCGGATCGGCGGACCGCCCGAAGGCCGCGGCGTGCACCCGCAGCCGGTCCAGCCGCGGATCCAGCGCGGCGTGGTCCTCGGTCAGTTCGGTCAGGTCGATGAAATCGCCGGCCGAGGCCTCGATGACCGGCCACAGCACATCGTCTTCCATGGTGTGGTGATGGTGGATCGACTCACACATCAGCTCGACGTAGCGGGCGACCGCCTTGGCCCGCTTGGGCCCGCACGGCAGTCGACGCTGCGCGACGGCGGCGGTCAGTTCGGCCAGCCGGCGGGTGTCGGTGACCATCGCGCGGTGGGTGAGGGTGATCCCGCTCAGGTCGGGATCCGGATCGGCGGGACGGCGGACGTTACCGGCGGGTTGGGCTGATCGTGCGGAGTTGTTCATGCCGGCAACCTTGTAACGGCCCACTTGCGACGAACTTGCAACGGGCTTGCACCTAGGACGAGACACCGGCGCCGCGGGTAGGCAAGGATGGAGTCATGGTGGCCAATCCGCGAGCCGGGCAGCCGGCACAGCCCGAAGATCTCGTCGACCTCGCACATCTGGTCACCGCCTATTACACGGTGCAGCCCGATCCCGACGACGTCGCCCAGCAGGTGGTGTTCGGGACGTCCGGGCACCGCGGCTCCGCACTGGACGGCGCCTTCAACGAGGCGCACATCCTGGCCACCACCCAGGCCATCGTGGAATACCGCGCCGCCCAGGGCACCACGGGTCCGTTGTTCATCGGCCGGGACACCCATGCCCTGAGCGAGCCGGCCTGGGCCTCCGCGCTGGAGGTGCTCGCCGCCAACGACGTGGTGGCGATGATCGACGCCGCCGACCGCTACACCCCGACCCCGGCGGTCAGCCACGCCATCCTCACCTTCAACCGGGGCCGCGACACCGACCTGGCCGACGGCATCGTCGTCACCCCGTCGCACAACCCGCCGCGCGACGGCGGCTTCAAGTACAACCCGCCCAACGGCGGACCCGCAGACACCGACGCCACCAGCGTCATCGCCAAACGCGCCAATGAGATTCTGCGCGAAGGTATCCGGGCGGTGAAGCGGGTCCCGCTCTCGCGCGCCCTGCAGGTCGCGCAGCGCCACGACTACCTCAACGCCTACGTCGCGGACCTGCCGAACGTCGTCGATCTCCATGTCATCCGCGCCCAGGGGGTGCGCATCGGGGCAGACCCGCTCGGCGGCGCCAGCGTCGACTACTGGGCCGCGATCGCCGAGACGCACAAACTGGATCTCACGGTGGTGAACCCGCTGGTCGACGCGACGTGGCGGTTCATGACGCTGGACACCGACGGCAAGATCCGGATGGACTGCAGCTCCCCGAACGCGATGGCCTCGCTCATCGGCAAGATCGGCGACTACCAGATCGCCACCGGCAATGACGCGGACTCCGACCGGCACGGCATCGTCACCCCCGACGGCGGGTTGATGAACCCGAACCACTACCTGGCGGTCGCCATCGACTACCTGTTCACCCATCGCCCGAACTGGCCCGGCAGCACCGCGGTCGGCAAAACCGCGGTGAGCAGTTCGATCATCGACCGGGTGGTCGGCGGGCTGGGCCGCGAACTGGTCGAGGTGCCCGTCGGCTTCAAATGGTTCGTCGACGGGTTGATCGGCGGGACAATCGGTTTCGGCGGCGAGGAGAGCGCGGGCGCATCCTTCCTGCGCACCGACGGCTCGACCTGGACCACCGACAAGGACGGCATCATCCTGGCGTTGCTGGCCTCGGAGATCCTCGCGGTCACCGGGTCCACCCCGTCGCAGCGCTACGCCGAACTGGCCGACACGTACGGCGCACCCACCTACGCGCGCATCGACGCCCCGGCCGATCGCGAACAGAAGGCCCGGCTGGCCAAGCTGTCACCCGAACAGGTGAGCGCCACCGAGCTGGCCGGCGAGCCCATCACCGCCAAACTCACCACCGCACCCGGCAACGGCGCGGGCCTGGGCGGGCTGAAGGTCACCACCGAGAACGCCTGGTTCGCCGCGCGGCCCTCGGGTACCGAGGACGTCTACAAGATCTACGCCGAATCTTATCTGGGAGCCGAGCACTTGGCCGAGGTGCAGGAAGCCGCCAGGGAAGTGGTGAATACAGTCATCGGGTGAGCTCTGTTGCGGAGGGCGACTGTCCGACTGAATCCAAGCGCCGCCTGCCGCGCGAAGTCTGGGTGCTGGTCGCCGCGAATGTCGTGGTCGCGCTCGGTTACGGCGTGGTGGCCCCGGTGCTGCCGCAATACGCCCGCCATTTCGGTGTCAGCATCGCCGCGGCCACGTTCGTCATCACCGCCTTCGCGGTGATGCGCCTGGTCGGTGCGCCGCCGGCCGGTTTCCTGGTCCAGCGGCTCGGGGAACGCCGGGTGTACATCAGCGGCCTGATCATCGTGGCCGTGTCGACGGGCGCCTGCGCGCTGGCCGACAGCTACTGGCAGCTGCTGCTGTTCCGCTCCCTTGGTGGCCTAGGGTCGGCGATGTTCACGGTGTCCTCACTGGGCCTGATGATCCGCATCTCGCCGCCCGACGCGCGCGGGCGGGTGGCCGGATTGTTCTCCTCGGGGTTCATGATCGGATCGGTCGGCGGGCCCATCCTGGGCAGCCTGACCGTGGGGTTCGGTCTGTCCGCGCCGTTCCTGATCTACGGGGCCGCGCTGCTGGTCGCCGCGGCCGTGGTGTTCATCAGCCTGCGGCGATCCACCATCGGCGGCCGGTCGGACGAGGACGAGGCGCCGCCGGTGCCGTTCCGTACCGTGTTCGCCCACCGCGCCTACAAGGCGGCCCTGCTCTCCAACTTCGCCACCGGGTGGGCGTCGTTCGGCCTGCGGATCGCGCTGGTGCCGCTGTTCATCGTGGAGGTGCTCGGTCGCGGGCCGGGCGCGGCGGGTCTGGCGCTGACGGCGTTCGCGGTGGGCAACATCTCCGTCGTCATCCCCAGCGGCTATCTGTCGGACAGGCTGGGGCGGCGCAAGCTGCTGATCTTCGGGCTGACGCTGGCCGCGGTGTCCACCGCGCTGGTGGGCTTCACCACGTCGATGCCGGTGTTCCTGGTCGCGGCCTACGTCGCCGGCGCGGCCACCGGGATCTTCGTCTCGCCGCAGCAGGCCGCGGTCGCCGACATCATCGGCAGCAAGGCGCGCGGTGGCACCGCGGTGGCGACGTTCCAGATGATGGCCGACGTCGGCTCGATCGGTGGTTCGCTGCTGGTGGGGTTGATCGCGCAGTACTTCTCGTTCTCCTGGGCGTTCGTGATCAGCGGCGCGATCCTGCTGTTCGCCGCGGTGGGCTGGGCGTTCGCCCCCGAGACCAGGGGCCGGCCGCCGGCCGAGCACACCCCGGCCCGCCCGCTCGGCCCAGAGGCCGGTGGCGAGGTGCCCTGACCAGCTGTTTTGAACCTGTGCGGGGCAGTGGTGTACCTTTCAACAGCACAACAAACGGGGCTATGGCGCAGTTGGTAGCGCACCACACTGGCAGTGTGGGGGTCAGGGGTTCGAATCCCCTTAGCTCCACGTTCTCGAAAATCCGTTCCGGCTCCGGCCGGGGCGGATTTTTCGTTTCCGGCAGGTGATCCGCCCACCTTCGTCGAACGCGGCGTGGTGCCCAGCGGGTCGGACTATGTTTGCCATCGAGGCGCATGCGGGGCGAGTGGACTCCGGTCGGCGTCACGCGTACTAGCGCAAGGGGATGATGTGTCGCCCACTGCGCCGAGCGGTCCGCACGGCGACGAGGTCGCCACTCTGGACGCCGCCGTGTCCGGTGTCGGCCTGGACCCCGCCTTCCAGCCCATCACCGCACTCGCGGACGGCTCGGTGGTCGGTTTCGAGGCCCTGACGCGCTGGCCTGCGCTCGGCGATCCCGACCCGGAGGCGGTGTTCGCACGTGCCGCGGCCACCGGCAGCCTCGGCGGACTGGAAAAGATGTGCATCGAAGCCGCGATCGACAACGCGCTGCGCCGGGAGCTACCGCAGGGCACCGTGCTCGCGCTCAACTGCGAACCGCTCGGAACGCACCTCAACCGCGCCGAGAGCCCCCTTCTGGACCGCGCACACGACGAGCTGCGGGTGATTTTCGAGCTGACCGAACGCAGCCTGCTGAAACACCCCCGGGCATTGCTGCAGAAGGTGGCCGGCCTGCGCGCGGACGGGTTCGGCATCGCCCTCGACGACATTGGTGCCCATCCTGATTCGCTGGCGTTGCTCGACGTGATCTGCCCGGACATCGTCAAACTCGATGTCCACCTGGTGCAGTCACACCCCACCGACGCCCAGGCGCACATCCTGGCCGCCGTGCTGGCCCATACCGAACGCACCGGGGCGGTGCTGCTCGCCGAGGGCATCGAATCCGACGAGCACCTCGAGCAGGCGCTGGCGCTCGGCGCCAGCCTCGGCCAGGGCTACAAGTTCGGCAGGCCCGGGCCGTTGACCGAGCCGGCGCCGGTGTCGTGGTCGCCTCCGCCGATGAAGCACCCGGTGCAGCCGGCCGGCGACTCGCCGTTCGACGTGGTGGCGGGAAGGCTGCTGGTGCGGACGGCGCGCAAGGCCACCCTGATTCCGTTCTCCCGGCACATCGAGGCCCAGGCGCGGCATGCGACCGATCCGCCGATGGTGATGGCCTCACTGCAGCTGGCACAACACTTCACGGCGTCGACCAGCGCGCGCTACAGCGAGCTGGCGTCGTCCTCGGCGTTGGTCGCCATCTTCGGTCGGGGCCTGCCCGAGGATCTGGGATCCGGCATCCGGGGAGTGGACCTGAAAGCCGACGATCCGTTGTGCGCGCAGTGGATCGTGCTCATCCTCGGGCCGCACCACTGCGCGGCGCTGATCGCCCGCGAGCAGGACACCACCGGCTCGGTGCCCGAACCGGAGCGTCGCTTCGATCTCGCGATCACCTACGACCGGGAGCTGGTCACCGTGATCGCCCGCAGCCTGCTGGACCGAATCCCCTGAGCCGTGCGGTATGTGCGTACCGGCTGGGCACCGGGGCAAAATTGACGCAGACCGCTAAAGTATGGGCGATGTGCACCTCTCGCCGTGCTACCGGATGCCGGGGGGCTTGCAAGGTCGGTGACGCCAGTTGATCGGCAGCCTCAACGGCTTGGTGGATCTGGCTGCCAAACGGCTGATCACCGCGCACACCGACAATGTGGTCGAGGTCAGTGAGTTGGTACTCACCGATCTGGCGGCATATCTCGGGCTCGATGTCGCGTTCCTGCGGCACAACGATCACGAGATCCACGCGACCCGGTTGGTGGCGCAGTGGCCTATACGCACCTTCGTGCCCGACCCGGACCCGATCGGCGTGGTGTACTTCGCCGACGCCGACCCGGTCTTCGCGATGGCTGAGTGGCTCAAGGAGCCGCTGGTGATCCGTCCGGAGCCCAAGACCGACGAGTATCAGCAGACGATCCAGCAGGGCACCGAGGTTCCGCAGATTTCGATGGCTTGCGTGCCGCTGCTGTCCCATGACGTCACCACCGGCACGTTGGGTTTCGTGAAGTACGGCGACCGGGAGTGGCTGGAGGAAGAACTCAACGCGCTGAAGACGATCGCGACGATGTTCGCTCAGCTGCAGGCGAGGCTGGTGGCGATCGACCGGTTGCAGTTTTTGGCCGAGCACGACGACCTCACCGGGCTGTGCAACAGCCGCGTCCTCACCGATCATCTCAACGGGCGCCTGGCAGTCGGTCAGGACGGCCCGGCGGCCGTGCTGTTCACCGACCTGGACCGGCTGAAATCGGTGAACGATCAGTTCGGTCACACCGCGGGCGATGAACTGATCGCGCAGTTCGCCCGACGCCTGCGTGAATCGATCGGCGACACCGCGCTTCTCGCGCGCCAGGGTGGTGACGAGTTCGTGATCGTGCCGCACCAGCCGATGGAACTGGAGGAGGCCGCGCTGCTGGCCGACCGGATCCGGCTGCTGCTCAAAGAGCCCTTCACCATCGGACGCGAATTCGTCCGCCGGACCGCCAGTATCGGTGTGGCGGTGGGTTTCCCGGGCCGCGACTCGGCCTCCGATGTGTTGCGTTACGCCGATCTGGCGTTGGTGGCGGCCAAGGGTTCGGGGGGCAACGACACCGCCGTCTTCACCGACGCCATTGCCCTGAAATACCTGTTGCTCAACGATGTCGAGTTGCATCTGCGCGATGGCATCGAGAACGAAGCCTTCGTGGTGCACTACCAGCCCGAGGTGGATCTGCGTACCGGCAAGGTGGTGGCGGTCGAGGCGCTGGTGCGGTGGAACCACCCCACCCGGGGCATGCTGCTCCCGAGCGCATTCATGCCCGTCGCCGAATCCTCCAACCTGGCAGCGGTGTTGGGCCGCAAGGTACTGCAGGACTCCTGCGCGCAGTTGCGGCACTGGAAGTCGGTGGGGCTCGCGCAGGACGTGAAGCTGCGGGTCAATGTGTCACCGGTACAACGGGTCGCCGCTGGTTTCGCCGACCACGTGGCGCGGGTGCTGACGGAGTACGAACTCGACCCGGCCTCGTTGAGCCTGGAGTTCGCGGAGAGTTTCGTCACCGATGACGCCGACCTGAACGACGAGATCCTCACCGCACTGCGAGCGCTCGGGGTGGGGCTGGCGCTCGACGAGTTCGGGGCCGCCTACAGCGATTTGAGCCGGCTGAAATCGCTGCCCATCGACACCTTGAAGATCGACCGGTCATTCGTGCAGCACCTCGACGGGAGCAAGGACGATCTGGCGATCATCCGGGCCATCGTGTCCCTCGGCGAGGCGTTCGGCCTCGGCCTGGTCGCGGTGGGACTGGAGACCGAGGCGGCCGCGCAGATGCTGGTGAAGATGGGTTGCCATCAGGCACAGGGCTTCCTGCTCTCACCCCCGGTCGATGCCGACACCATGACCCAGATGCTGGAGACCGGCACCATCGCCTGGCGGCGATGATCAGGTCTTGCGGGCCGACAGCAGCAGTGCGGGAAGCTTCATCCGGCCCTTGTCGTCGAACTCGAAACTGAGTTTCGGGGCGTCCGGAGCGTACGGCAGATTGACCGCGACAAACGACGGCTGCAGATTCTCGATCGTCCACACCTGCGATACGGCTTCCTGCAATTCGGACTCGGTCACCAGATTGGGTATCGGGAAGGGGGAGTCCGGCGGCAGCGCGTCGGTGGTGAACACCAGCATGTGCAATACGGCACCGGGCGCGGATACGTCGTACACCGCGCGCAGGTAGTCCGGGCGTGCCTCCACCGGTAGCGAGTGGAACAACGTGCAGTCGACGATGGTGTTGAACGGTTCGCCGTCCACGGCGAGCGTGCGCAGGTCACCTTGCACGAAGCGCACATTGGTCAGTCCGCGTTCTGCGGCGTCCCGGGCCGCCGCCTCGATGGCGACGGTGGAGATGTCCGCGCCGACGACGTCGTACCCGGCCTCTGCCAGCGCCAGTGCCACGTCGCCCACGCCGCAGCCGGCGTCGAGGACGGGGCTGGTGATCTTGCCGGCGTCGATCAGCGCGACGATCTCGGACTGCGCCTCACCGATGTTCCACGGTGGGGGCCCACCGAAGACGCGGTCGGAGTAGGCGGCATCCCAGTCCATCACTTCAGCCATAGCGCCAAAGCGTAGCGGGAGTCAGCGCAGATGTTCGCCGAAGAAGGTCAAGATCCGCTGCCAGGCGTCCTCGGCCTCCGGTTCGGAGTACTCCATGCCGGCGATCCGCTCGATCACATTGAAGGGTGCCGGGATGCCGGAGTTGTTCATGAAGCTGTGGCCGACGTTCTCGTACTCCTTGATATCGCGGGGCACGTCGCCCTTGGCGAGCACGGCTTCCAGTGCGGCCGCGGATCCACTGCGGGCGATCCGGTCCTTCGCACCGTAAGTCGCCACCACGGGACACGATTCGGCGAGCACCTCGATGTTCTTGGGACTCAGCCCGTAGTTCGGTGCGGAGGCGTCGAACAGACCGCTGGGCGCGAGTTGCAGGACGAAGCCGGCGCCCATGCAGAAACCGACCAGCCCGACCTTGCCCGTGCAGTTCGGGTCGGCCAGTAGGTGATCACGTGCCGCGACGATGTCATCGAAGGCATCACCGGTGCCCGCGAAGTGGGTGCGGATGGTGGAGATCATGCATCTGATCTTGAGGCCCCGGCCGTAGAGCGCGGGCGCCAGCGTGAGATATCCCGCCGCGGCGAGGCGGTCACTGATGCGCCGCACATCGGCGGTCATCCCGCGCACGTCCTGGACCACGATGACGGCCGGCCAGGGGCCCTCCGTGGTGGGTGTCGCGAGGTAGCCGGGCAAAGGGCCGGCGGGTGCTGGGTAAGTGACCTTCGGCATGTGGGTTATCCCGTTGTTGTTCAGCTGATCTGGTGGCCAGCGCATTCGGCAGGTCGGCGACGGTACGCACGCACTGCCGACCCAGCCTGCCATACCGCCGAACCATAGGGTCGCACTGGAATACAAGTTGCCTGTATTGTCGAGGTCATGACGGTCTTCCTCAGGCCATCGGTCACGCCCGAGCCCACGAGTATCGATCGGATTCGTGATGCCGCCGTGCGGACCCTGGCCGAGAACGGTGTCGCCGCGACATCGCTGCGGGCCGTAGCCGAGGAGGCCGGGGTCTCGATCGGCCTGGTGCAGCACTATTTCCGCAACAAGGCCGGACTGGTGGCCGCCGTCGACGACTACGTGCTGCAGGTGTTCGGCGAGATCATCGAGGCGACACCGGTATCGGAGATGACCAGCGAATACCTGGCGGGGATGGGCAGCCGCTTCTCCCAGTTGCTCTATGAATACCCGGACCTGGTGAACTACATCGCGCATGCACTCGTCGAGGGCGACAAGATCGGATCGGTGATCTTCGACGGTCTGCTCCAGATCAGCGCCGCGCAGGGCGAGAAGTTCGCCGAGGCCGGCCTGACCCGACCCGATCTCGATCCGGTGTGGGGTGCGCTCAACCCCTTGATCCTGCGGGTCGGGGCGATGATCCTGCGGCCGCACATCGAGCGCCATCTGCCCGAATCGTTCGTCACCCGAACGCAGCTGCAGCGCTGGGATGCCGCGGCGACGAGGCTGATCCGCGAGGGTCAGGTCCTCACTTCCGCCGGCCCCGCGGACGGCGATTGACCAACTGGCGAGCGTTGATCCCTGGTGCGGGTGTTCGTGGGGTATGCCCCACCAGGGATCAACGCGCAGCCACCCGGGCGCGGATCGGGCCGACCGGCACCATGGTGAACGGCACGGCCAGGGGGAAATCGGCTTCCAGCGCGGTGATCTGCACGTCGCGGATGATGGTGGCGATCGCGAGCGTCGCCTCCAGCATCGCGAAATGATCGCCGATACAGGAACGTGGGCCGCCACCGAAGGGCACGTACTGCCAGCGGTCGCGGTCCTTTGAGTTCTGGGCGCTGAACCGCTCGGGGTCGAACTCCAAGGGGTTTGCCCACAGCGACGGATCACGTTGCACCGACATGCGGCCGAACACCAGCATGGTGCCGGCCTCGACCCGGTACCCGGCCACCTCGACATCCCGTGTCGCCCTGCGCGAGCCGGTCGGCCCCGGCGGGCACAGCCGCAGCGCTTCCTTGATCACCTGGACGGTGTAGCCCAGACGGCCGACATCGTCGGTGGTCAGCCTCCGGTCTGCGAGCGCGGCAACCTCGGCGAAGACCCGGTCCTGGATCTCGGGGTGTCGTCCCAGCGACCACAGGGTGTAGGTCAGCGTGGTGGCGGTGGTGTCCTGCCCGGCGAACAGGAAGATGATCATCTCGTCGCGGATCTCGTTGTCCGACAGCGGCTGGCCGGTCTCCGGGTCGGTGGCGGCGATGAGTGCGTGCACCAGGGGAGCGTCCAGGGTGGGGTCGGCGCGGCAGGCGGTGATGATCTCGCCGGCCAGCCGGCGGATACTTTCGGTCGCCGCCCGGGCCCGTCGCCGCGCCGGTGTCGGCAACCAGGACGGTGCCCGCAGCGGGCGCAGCGCGCGGGCCACGGCGTAACTGGTGGCCACCCGCAGCGGTTCGGCTACGGCATCGGATCTTTCGTCGAGGTCCAGTCCCAGCACCGAGCGCCCCAGCGCCCGCATGGACAACTGCCGGGCCTGGCTGTCCAGGTCGATCTCGCTGCCGTCCACCCAAGAGTCCGTGATCATTTCGGCAGCCTCTGCCATATGTCCGGCAAAAGAGTCGACGCGTTGCTTGGTGAAAACAGGTTGCAGGGTGCGCCGGCGAGGTAGCCATTCATCGTGTGGCAAGACGAAAAGGTTGCCCCCGATGAGGCTGCGCAACTGGGCGGCGACGGCACTGGTCTTGTCGATGGAACCGTCGCGGACGCTGACGATATCGCGTATTCCCTGAGGTGACGTGGCCACCACGATGGGCGGCATGAGCCAACTCGGGCCGAGGCTGAACCGGGTCACCGGACCGCCCGCATCACGCAGGATGTCGGTGCCGGTGTGGAAATTGCGCAACGCGTCCCGTCTTTGCCGGTACGGCAGCGGATTGAGCGGGGCGAGAGGCAGTTCGGCAACGGTTCGATCATGCGTAATGTCGGGCAAGGACATACCTCCGTCGAGTCGGTCGCTACGCCCCCGTTGAATCGGTCCTAGTGTACGACTCGGATGAGTTGGCGCCGCGGCGCCCGAGGATGACGAGGACAGCATGCCGATCGCTTACCGTGCACAGATTCTGGACCCGGCCGACCCCGCCGACAGCGAAATCCTCGCCACGCTGCGCCGGGACCCGGGCATCGAATTCCTGGACCACCACGGGCAGCAACTGGCAAGCCTGCAGGGTCTGCGCCCGGAACCGGATCCCGATCTGGTCGCCGAACCCGGCAGGTGGGCGTTCTATCCGTGGCGGCGCACCGCCGTGTCGGTGCTGGGCCCCCGCGCATTTCGGGCGCTGCGGCTGGACCGCAACCGCAACAGCATCACCGCCGCCGAGCAGGATCGGCTCGGCGAGCTCTCGATCGGGGTCGCCGGGCTGAGCGTCGGACACATCATCGCCCACACGCTGGCCATGCAGGGGGTGTGCGGCAGTTTGCGGCTGGCCGATTTCGATGAGCTGGAACTGTCGAACCTCAACCGGGTCCCGGCCACCGTCCTCGATCTCGGGGTGAACAAGGCGTACGTGGCCGCGCGCCGGATCGCCGAGATCGATCCGTACCTGCCCGTCGAGGTGTTCGAGACGGGACTCAATCCCGAGACACTCGACGCCTTCGTCGACGGTCTGGACATCGCGGTCGAGGAGTGCGATTCGCTGCACATGAAAGCCGTGCTCCGGTTGGCTGCGCAGCAGCGGCGGATCCCGGTGCTGATGGCGACCAGCGACCGCGGCATCGTCGACGTGGAGCGGTTCGATCACGAACCGGGCCGGCCGATCCTGCACGGACTGCTCGGACAGCTCGATATCGACCTGCTGCCGGGCATGACCAATCGTGAGAAGATCCCGCACATCCTGCGCCACCTGGAGGCCGACCGGCTCTCGGCGCGCATCGCGGCATCGTTGATCGAGATCGACAAGTCGGTGTCGACCTGGCCGCAGACGGCCGCCGATGTCGGTATCGGTGCGTGTGCGGTGACCGAGGCCGTCCGCCGGATCGGGCTGGGGGAGGAGCTGCGTTCCGGGCGGACCCGCCTCGACATCGGCTGGGCGCTCGACCAGATACATGAGCCCGAGATGGGCCACCACAGTGGCGATGAGGCCGAATGGATTGAATCAGCCGGCAGCGCAGCAGCTTCGGAGACAGTCCCGGGCGAACTTCTCGGCGATCTCGCGGTGGCGGCCATGCGGGCACCCTCGGGTGGCAATGTTCAGCCGTGGCGCATCGGGGTCCGGCCGGACGGTGTCGACATCGCGATCGCGCCCACCTACACGTCCACGATGGACGTCGGATTCCGCGGCAGCGCGGTGGCGGTGGGCGCGGCACTGCTGAACACCCGGATCGCTGCGGCCGCGCACAGCGCGCTCGGCGAGGTCACCGTCTCCGAGGATGCCGGCGGCGTGCCATTGCAGGCTCGATTGCGGCTCGGGACAGCTGCCGACGCCGATCTGGCCGGGCTCTTCGGGCCGATGATGGCGCGCGAGACGAACCGTCATCACGGCGAATCACGCCCCATCGACGCGGAGGTCGTCGCGGCCCTCACTGCGGCGGCCGAACACCAGGGTGGCCGGCTCAGGCTGCTCACCGAGCGTGCGGACATGGAGAGGGCGGCGACGATTTTCGCTGCCGCGGACCGGATCCGGTTCCTGACACCGCATCTGCACGGGGAGATGATCTCCGAGCTGCGCTGGCCGGGCGACCCCGATCCGGACGCCGGTATCGATGTGCGCAACCTCGAATTTGACGAAGGAGACATGGCGGTGCTCGGCGTGCTGCGCCGCCCCGACGTGATGGCCCAACTGGCCGGGTGGCAGGCCGGGTCGGCGCTGGGCGACGACATGCGCGATCGCGTCCTGGCCAGCTCGGCGCTCGCCGTCATCAGCGTGCCGGGGCGCGAACTTCGTGACTACGCGACCGGCGGCTCCGCGGTGGAGGCGGTGTGGATCACCGCCCAGCAGCGCGGTGTCGGCGCCCAGCCGGTGTCCCCGGTCTTCCTCTATGCGCAGACCCCCGAGGATCTGCACGAGCTGTCCCCGTCGTATGCCGGTGAATTGGGCACGCTGCAGCGAGAATTCGATGAGCTGATCGGACTGGACGCGGATGAGTCGATTGCGCTGACCCTGCGCCTGGCCCATACCCCGCCGACCTCATTGCCCAGCCGGCGCAGCAGGGATCGGCTGTCGCTGGCGCTCTGATACCGGCGCGGGTGTCCAAAAGGGGAACACCTGCAGCAATAATCGGTTGCGGCGGTGGATATCTTGATTTCATGGGCACCCGTCGCAAACCCTTGCTCGATGTCAGGGAGCCGTCGTACGCGCAGCGTACGTACTGGCCCTGACATCACGGAAGCGACTTCGGTGTGCGCCGGAGTGAATCGGTTATCGACCCTTAATCGACGGACAACGAAACCTGGTACGGCAGCGTGCATCCGCACCAGGCGCTGGCGGAGTACCGGCGCAAGACCGGTATCCCGGCCCGGCTGGTGGTCGTCGCGATGACGGCCACCGGGAACTCGATCGCCGATCCGGCCGACCCCGGTCAGCTCGACGTCTCGGGTTTCGACGGTTCGGTGCCTCAGCTGCTCGCCGATTTCGGTCGCGGGTTGTAGCAGCTTCGGCGCGTTCTCGTACGCTCGACGTACGAGAACGCGCCGGAGTCGCGTACCGGCGCAGGAGGGCACCCGATGAAACTGGATTTCGCACTGCGATCCTGCGGCCTGCACGGGCACGCGACCTTCGCCCCCGACGAGACCGAACTCGCCGACCGGCTACGGGTGGACACCCCGGTCGGGGAGGCCTGGCGCTGCCTGCGCTGTGAGACGTTCGTCGTGGGGGCACCCCGTGGGCGCGGGCCGGCCGATACCGCGCCGGAGGTGCCGCGCGGACGGCTGCTGCGCGACCGGACACTGATGCGGGTGCTGGCCGTGGAACGGGTGATCCGCGCGCTGGTCATCCTGCTGGTGGCCGCCGGGGTGTTCGCGTTGCGCAGGTCGCACACCGAGCTGCAGCAGAAGTTCGAAGCGGAGCTCCCGTTGCTCAGACCGCTGAGTGATCAGATCGGCTGGAACCTCGACGATTCCAAGATCGTCCGGCACATCGGCGAGGCCTTCACCCTGTCGGAGACCACGCTGCTGTGGATCGCCATCGGGCTGATCGCGTACGCCCTCATCGAACTCATCGAGGCTGTCGGGCTGTGGTCGATGAAGCGCTGGGGCGAATATTTCGCGGTGGTCGCCACGAGCGCCTTTCTGCCGCTGGAGATCTACGAGCTGACCGAGAAGGTGACCACTTTGCGGCTGCTGGCGGTGCTGATCAACATCGTGGCGGTGGTGTGGCTGTTGTGGAGCAAGCGGCTGTTCGGTCTCAACGGCGGCGGGCAGGCCTACCTCGCCGAGCATCACAGCGAGAGCCTGCTCAGCGTCGAGCGTGCCGGGCTCGACAAGAGTTGATCGGTGAAGGCGGCGGGACCAATTGCTCGTTTCTCCACGCGATTACCGGACATGCGAGGACCCTGGGTAGCGGGCCGAGGAGGAAAGAGCGCATGCGGAACAACGATGCGGTGCCGGCCTTCTGCGGATACGGCAGACCACGATGACCGCCGTGGCCGTCACAGTTTTCGAGCGTGCCGCGGATCCGGCGGTTTTCGAGGGTTGGGAGACCGACGTGCGATCGGCCGTCGAGGCGGCGCCGGGATACGTCGCATGCGCCGCGTCGATCTCAGACGACGCGCCGCTGGACTGCGCGCTGGCGGTGACCTTCGAGTCCGAGGACCTGCTGCACGCGTGGCTGGACTGTGCCACGTGGAAAGAGCTGGTGCGCAGCGCGGCCGTGCGAGGCTTTCCACGGCTCGCTTCCGATTTGGTGATCGTCGATGGTGCCGTGATGCCAACCGGCGTCGCGGTTCTCGCCTCCAGCGTGTCCAGTGGCATGGAAGGCGAGTTCCAGACGACCCATACAAGACTGACGACGGCCGCCTCCCGTTTTACCGGATACGAGGGCACTGCGGTCTTCCCACCGGGGTTGTTGGGCACATGGATGTCGCTGATTCGATTCCGTACCGAACCTCAGTTGACGGCGTGGCTGCAGTCTCCGCAGCGTGCGGAGGTCCTGCCGCCGGTGCGGTCGAGCTTGACGAGGGATTTTGCGGTGTTCGCCCAAACCACCCCATTCGGTACCACTGTGCGCACCGTGGACGGCAAACCGAAGATGACGCCGGCCTGGAAGTCGGCGATGCTGCTGTTGATGGTGCTCTATCCCTTGGTGATGCTGAACTCGAAATTCCTAGCGCCGGTGATCACCGGTCTCGGCGCCGAGCCATGGTTGTCGGTGTGGATCATTCAGGTGTTCAGCGTGGCACTGATGCAGTGGTTGTTGATGCCCACAGTGGCGAGATGGTGCCGCCGTTGGCTCGACCCGGTGGAAGGCTCCGAACCACGAATCAGTCTGCGCGGTGCCGCGGTAGCCGTCATCGTCTACGGCGTGGCATTGGCGATCTTTGCAACCGTCGACGTGCTTCAGTACTGGGATTGACCGCCCGATGAAGGATCACGTGCCTCGGTCGATCGAATCGAAAACGACCAACGATTGCTCGAACGGCTCTGGCGTGACGCCCAGCTGATTCCCGAACGGGTGGTCGAGCCAGTACACGATGAACAGCAGCAGGCCGAGCAGCACAGCGACCGCGCTCAGCAGGATCAGATGCGCACGAATGCTGCCTAGATGCATGAAGCCGCCGAGTGCCAACAGAACGACACCGCCGAAAAGCAGCCCAGTCCATAACAATCCGGGTATCTGCGGCTTGGCGTCCAGAATTCTCTGATTCCGCTGCGATGCCAGCGTGCTCAGCTGGTCGAGGAACTTTTGGCTCACCGGGCTCGACTCGACGTTCGACTGCCCGCTGCCGAGCACCCCGTACATCTCGTTGAGCGCGTCTCGTGCGCCCTCGGTTCCGATACCGACCCGGATGGCATGTTCCCATTCAGGGCCCTCGACCGCATTCGCGTATTTGCGCAGTAGCGCCCGCATCTGGGCCTGCTCCGGTGTCGGCATGCCAACGGTCTGCCGGTACATCGTTATCAGGGTTGAGGCTTCGTTGGAGACGTTGGTCTCAGCGGAGGAGAACTGTTCCCAGGCCACGACGATGGTGAACCCGAGCAGCGCGCCGTAGACCAGTCCGACGCAGGTCATGAACGGCGACAGTGCACCGTTGTGAGACTCTGGCACCGGTTTGGAGAGGGTGCGCTTGGCCAGCCAGATGCTGCCGACCCCGACCAACACCGACACCAGCAAGGCCAGAGCGAGGAGCAGCCAGAGGCCGCCTATTCCGAAGTCGCCCACCCTTACCTCCGCACATGGGGGCGCGCCTCACAGCGCCGCTGGATATCACCCGCGTAGCTCTACGGCCAGCCTAGGTCAATGTGAGCTGTGCGGTGGTCTGTTGACTGGCACGGTGTGACCCCCGGGTCAGAAACCTGCTTCCCACACCTGATTTTGCGGTTGTGGTCGGACGTCGATCCGGCTGGTGGTATGGACAACGAATGGATTTCGCGAGCTGGAGTCTGGGCCTTTCGCTGATCGTGCTGACGCTCGCGATCCACACCACGGGTGTGGTGCTGTTGGCGTTCAAGTTGGAGACCAGGATTCGGGGACGCGGTGATGGCGACGAGCACAAGGATGAACGACTGCGGGCGATCCCCACGGTGATCGGCAGTATCGCCGCCGTCGCGCTGATACTGACCGCTCTGCACGGGTTGGAGGGTGTCTTGTGGGCATTGGCGTACTGGTGGCTGGGGGCCCTCGACTCGTTCACAGACGCATCGGTGTATTCGCTGGGCAGTATGACCACATTCGACATACCGGGATTGGCGTTGCCGCCACGGTTCCGCATGCTGAGCGCGTTGGAGGCGGTCAACGGTGCATTGCTGTTCGGCATCAGCACCGCGTTCCTCTTCGCGGTGATGCAAGCGCACTGGCTGAGGATCTCGCACCGGCGCACGCCGCCGGAGTGACTTTCGACGCTTTCTCGGATCCGCCCTCAGGTGTTTGATTGCGCAGTCAATGACTGGCGCACCGCATTTTTGGCGACCTTGCCGTTGCTGGTGACGGGAAGCGCGTCGACGAAGCGCACCTGTCGGGGCCGCTTGAATCCGGCCAGATGCGCCCGCACATGGGCGATCAGTTCATCGGCGGTCGGCTGAGCCGGTCCGGGCACCACGACCGCACAGATGGCTTCACCCCAGTACTCGTCGGGCACACCGATCACGGCGGCCTGCTCGACACCGGGATGCAGCGACAGCACGTCTTCGACTTCGCGCGAGGACACGTTCTCGCCGCCGGTGATGATGATGTCCTTGAGGCGGTCGGTCACCACGAGTCGTCCGCTGTCATCGATGAACCCGGCGTCGCCGGTGTGCAGCCAGCCGTCGACGGCCGCAGGTCCGTCCGGCCAGTAATGTGCGGCGACCTGCGCGCCGCGGATCAAGATTTCGCCGTCGTCGGCGATGCGGATGTTCACCTCGCTGTGCGGACGGCCCGCACTGCGCAGCACCGCGGGATCGTCGGAGAGGTGGTCGGACGGGCCGAGAAAGGTGATGTTGCCGCCGGTTTCGGTCATCCCGTAGCCCTGGTGGAACCCGACCCCGAGCCGCTCGACCGCACGGCGTAGCAGATCGGCGGGTATCGCCGCCGAACCGTAGGAGATATCGCGCAGCGTCGGCAGTTCGGCAGGGGCATCCTGCAGATGCGCCAGCAGGCTGTGCAGCATCGTCGGGGCCAGCGAACACGAGGTGACCCCATGGGCATTGACTGCCGCGACGAACGCGTCGGGCCGGAACGCGGGCACCGGCAACACCGTGGACGCCGCGCTGTGGTGCACCAGCATGTTGTAACCGGCGATATGGCACATCGGAAAGGGCAGCAGGTAGACCCCGCCCGCGCGCACCGAGCGGCCTGCGACCGTGCCACGCACCGCAGTGGTGAGGGAACGGTGGGTGTGCAGCACACCTTTGGGAGGTCCGGTGGATCCACTGGTGAACAGCAGCCAGACCGCATCGTCGGGGTGCACCGCGACATCCGGCTCCGTCATCGAATGCTGTTGCCACTGGGTGCTTTCGAAGGAAAACAACCCGTCGGCCGCTCCGGTGAGGGGCTCCAGGTAGCGGGCGTCACCCAGCACGAGCGCGGGCTGAACCCGGCGCAGCTGGTCGAGGTGCTCAGAGACGCTCAGCCGCTGATTGATCAATGTGAGGATGCGCCCGCTGCGCGGCACCGCGTAGTACAGGCGGGCGTAGTCGGCGCTGTTGTCGGCGAGGACTGCGATCCGGTCACCGGGCCGGCTGCGCTGGATGATCCAGGAGGCGCGCTCGCGCACCTGAGAGTCGAACTGCGCGAACGAAACCGCGGTGCCGTCGGCGGCGATGAGCGCGGCGCGATCCGGGGCGATGCCTGCCGCGGCGGTCACCAGTTCGTGGATGAGGTCGATGGTCATGTGCCGGTGACGTTACGCACGTGCACCCCGCGGAGTTCAGTCGGTGTCGGGCAGGATGAGCGAGATCATGGTGTCGAGCCGGTCGGCCATCGCGTGGTAGCTCATCACGCTCGTCTGCACCTGCAGTAGGGCGCCCCAGAACATGGTCTCCAACGCGTCCAGCACTTCCGGCCAGGCGCCCATTCCGAGGGCGGCGGCAGTCCGGCGGTGTACCTCGGCGGCGACCCGGGCGCGCACCCCGGCCACCGCGTCGTCACCATCGCTGAGCAGTGCCCGTGCGCAGGCCGAGGCCAGCAGGGGTTCGTCGGCGAGCACCAGTGTCACGGCCCGCAACTGGGCGCTGACCCGGGCGCCCATCCCCGCGCGGGGATCGATGGTCAGCGGCAGCTCGTACACCCGGTTGAGGTACAACTCGGCGAACATCGCGTCGATGGACGGAAAGTGCGCGGACACGGTGGACGGGGTGACCCGGGCCCTGGCTGCCAGTTCGGCGATGGACAGTTCGGCTCGTGCGTCGAGGATCGCCGCCGCCGCCCCGAACACCTGTCGGTGGGTGTGCTTGCGGCGATACGCCGGATCCTGCAGGTAGGTGACTTCAGCCACCGCTGGGCTGGACATGTGTCCAAGGTATAGCGGTGCCGGACGATTGGCAACAGCTCTGGCTTGAGTGCCTTTGACGTGCACTTATATACCGAAAACGCCAAGTCGACAGTCTGGCGGGAGTGGGATGCAGTCGCGCTCGCTTGGACTAATCAGACAAGTGTCCAGTATTCTCGGAGGCGTTCCGGACCAAGCCGAGGGGGATCTCATGGCCTACGTGATCACGCAGAACTGCTGCAAGGACGCCAGCTGCGTGCCCGTCTGCCCGGTCGACTGCATCCGGCCGGTGGGCGCTTCCGCCGCGGACATGCTCTACATCGATCCGGAATCCTGCATCGACTGCGGAGCCTGCTTCGACGAGTGTCCCGTCGGCGCGATCCACTATGAGGAGGACCTCCCGGCCGGGCAGGAACGATTCAAGGACATCAACGCCGCCTACTTCGAGCGGCATCCGCTGGAGCCGGACACCACCGCACCTCCCGCGTCCCGCCACGGTGTCGCGCCAGGCGACCTGTGGGTCGCCGTGGTGGGCGCGGGGCCGGCGGCCTGCTACGCCGCAGCGGAACTGATCGCCATCGACGGGGTGGAGGTGAATCTGTTCGAACGGCTGCCCACCCCGTTCGGGCTGATCCGCGCCGGCGTCGCACCCGACCACCAGCACACCAAATCGGTGGTCGGCATCTTCGAGCGCATCTTCACCAACCCGCGGTTCGGCTGCCATCTCGGCGTCGAGATCGGCCGCGATCTCACCCACGAGGATCTGCTTGCGCACCATCATGCGGTGATCTACGCGGTCGGTGCGGCGACCAGCCGCGACCTCGGCGTCCCGGGGGAGGATCTGCCCGGCAGTCATCCGGCCGCCGATTTCGTCGGCTGGTACAACGGACATCCCGATCATGGCGACCGCACCTTCGATCTCGGCACCGAGCGGGCGGTGATCGTCGGTAACGGCAATGTGGCCCTCGACGTCGCCCGTGTGTTGCTGATGGATCAGCAGACACTCGGTGAGACCGATATCGCCGCGCATGCGCTGGAGGCGCTGCGCGACAGCATGATCGAGGAGGTGGTGATCCTGGGCCGGCGCGGCGTGGCCGACGCGGCCTTCTCGGTGGGCGAGTTCCTGGCGCTGGGCCATCTCGACGGTATCGACGTGATCATCGACGGGCCGCTGGAGGACCCGGTCGATGACACCGACCTGTGGGCCACCCTGAAACTCGACATCGCGCGCGAGTACGCCGAGCGGCCGACGACTCCCGGCAACAAGCGGATCGTGTTCCGGTTCATGAGCAGCCCGGTCGAGATCGTCGGCGACGAGAAGGTGCAGGCGCTGCGGGTGACCGGTGGCGACCTTTCCACCGGTCTGGTGCTGCGGTCCATCGGATACCGGGGAGTCCCCGTCGAGGGTCTGCCGTTCGATGAGACCGTGGGTGTGGTGCCCAATACGGGCGGCCGGGTCGACGGTGCGCCCGGCAGCTACGTGACGGGCTGGATCAAGCGTGGGCCGCGCGGAGTGATCGGCACCAACCGGACCTGCGCCGAGGAAACCGTCGGTGAGCTGTGGCGTGACCACCTCGACGGCGCGCTGAGCCGTGCCGTTGCCGGCCCGGACGGGTTGCGGAAACTGCTGCAGGACAGGGGAGTACAGGCCGTCGACTGGTCGGGATGGCGGGCGATCGACGCCGCCGAACGGGAACGCGGCACCGCCGCATCGCGGCCGAGGGTGAAGTTCATCGGCATCCCGGAGATGCGCACCGCGGCGCTCGGTACGCCTTAGCGAGAAACGGTGGCGTCCTCACGGAACTCGATGGGACGCCGCAGCATCCACCGGTAGACGGTGACGCCGGGCATCATCACGGGCCAGAGCGCGCCGAAGGCGACGCTGACGACGATCAGGGCGACGTTGGCGCGGTGGCCGGTGGACCGGATGACCCGCCAGAACCAGGCGCCACAAAACCCGCCCACCAGCAGGTAGGCGGCCACCGTCAGCGTCGAGATCCCCATAGGAAATTCAGCGTACCGCGCGCGTGTTACGGCTTGTGGCAAAGCTTGCGGCGGTTGGGTGACGACCGTGCCGCGCCGAGGCGTCCCTAGACTCTGGGCCATGGATGCCAGCAGCGATGCAGAGGCGGCGGGTGCGGAGCGACGGCTCGTCATCAGGGTCAATTCGAACGCCAAGATGTCGCGCGGTAAGGCGGCCGCGCACGCCGTGCATGCGGCACTGAAGCTCTACGGCATCGAGTACGACCATCCGGTGATCGTCATCGGCGGTAAACCCGACGAAATACTGGAGCAGACCGTGCACATCCGTGATGCGGGCCGCACCGAACTGGAACCGGGCACCCTGACCGCGGGGGCGAGCTGGGAGTACCGACCGCGCGCCGAATGACGGCTACGGCCGGGTCAGCTCCGCGTACCGCGCGACATGGTGGTCGGTGGAACCGAATTCGTACTGGATGGCGGTCAGGCGCTTGAAATAGTGCCCGATGGCCAGTTCTTCGGTCATCCCCATGCCGCCGTGCAGTTGCACCGCGTTCTGGCCGATGAATCGCGCCGCCCGACCGACGGTGGCCTTGGCGGCCGACACTGCGCGGGCGCGCTCTGGCGGATCGGCTTCCAGTTTCAGCACCGCCAGATAGACGGCGGCCACCGACTGTTCGAGCTCCATGTGCATGTCCACCATGCGGTGCTGCAGCGCCTGGAAGGCGCCGATCGGGGTGCCGAACTGCTGGCGTTGCTTGCAGTATTCGACGGTGTCGGCCAACACCTTTCGCATGTTCCCGACGGCCTCGGCGGCCACCGCGGCGGCACCCTCGTCGCGGGCCCGGGACAGCGATTCCCAGGCCCCGCCGTCGGTGCCCAGCAGCACGGCGCGCACGCCGGCCAACTCGATGTCGGCGGCACGCCGGTCGTCGACGGTGCGGTAGCCGTGCAGCGTCAGGCCGGCCGGGCCGTCGGAGACGTCGATCAGGAACAACGACAGTCCCGCCGGCGTGACCGCGGTGACCAGCAGGTGCGTGGCCAGCGGCGCGTTGAGGACCAGGATCTTGGTGCCGTCGAGCACCCAGTCATCACCGTCGGCGCGCGCGGAGGTGGCGACGTCCTGCCAGCGGTCACCGGACTGCGCCTCGGCCGCTGCGAGCGCGACGATGGCCTGCCCTGCGGCGATCTTCTCCAGCAGGACATCGGCGACCGGGCTCTGCGCCCGCTGCAGCAGGCCGCCGGCCACCACGACGGTGTCGACGTAGGGCTCGACCACCAGCGCATGGCCCAGCGCCTCGGCTATCACCATGATTTCCACTGGGCCGCCGCCGATTCCGCCGACCTCCTCGGGCAATGCGGCGCCCAGGATGCCGAGGTCCTCGGCGAAGGCGCGCCAGATCTCGGGCTGCCAGCCGGGGCCCAGTTTGGCCGCCGCCCGGCTCGATTCCAGGCCGTAGCGAGTGGACAGGAACTTGCCGAGCCCATCGCGCAGCAGCTCCTGCTCGTCGGAAAGCGTGAAGTCCATTTACAGTCCCAACTCTGCTTTGGCGAGGATGTTGCGTTGAATCTCGTTGCTGCCGGCATAGATCGACCCGGCCCTGTCATTGAAGTAGCGCAGCGGCGCGACGGCCTGCCACGGCTCGCCGCTGACGTATCCGTCGGCCGGCGGTTCGAAGTCGGCGATCGGCCCGCCCGGGCAGGCCGCGTGCGGCTGGTAGGCGCGCCCGCGCGGCCCGGCCGCTTCCATGGCGAGTTCGGTCAGTGTCTGGCTCAGCTCGGTCGAGATCACCTTGAGCATCGAGGAGGCCGCGCCGGGATGTCCGCCGCCGGCCAGCGCCGCGAGCACCCGGTACTCCAGGATCTCCAGCACCTCGGTGCGGATCCGGGCGTCGGCCAGCTTGCGGGAGAAAGCGGGATCGTCGATCAACAGGCCGCCGCCGGGGCCAGGTTGCTCGGCGGCCACGGTGGCGATGTTCTCGGCCATCACCTGCAGGGCCGGGGCGGTCGCGCCGCCACCACGCTCGAATTCGAGCAGATACTTGGCGACCGTCCAGCCGTCGTCGATGGCGCCGATGACGTTGGCCTTCGGGACACGCACCTCATCGAAGAACACCTGGCTCTGCACCTCCTCGCCGGAGGTCATGACCAGCGGCCGGATCTCGATTCCGGGGGTGGCCATATCGATCAGCACGAAGGTGATGCCCTGCTGCTTCTTGCCGGTGCGTGAGGTGCGCACCAGGGCGAACATCCAGTTGGCCTCGGTGGCGTGGGTGGTCCATATCTTGCTGCCGGTGCAGACCAGGTCGTCACCGTCATCAACGGCGGCCATGGTCAGCGCGGCCAGATCCGATCCCGCTTCGGGCTCGGAGTAGCCCTGGCAGAAGAACACCTCGCCGGTGAGGATGCGGGGCAGGTAGAAATCCTTCTGCTCCGCGGTGCCGAACTTCACGATCGCGTGCGCGACCATCCGGATACCCATCGGGGACAGGGTGGGCGCCCCCGCCAGCTGGGATTCACGGCTGAAGATGTAGTGCTGGGTCAGGGTCCAGTCGCAGCCGCCGTACTCGACGGGCCACGCCGGCGCCGCCCAGCCGCGTTCATGCAGGATCGCCTGCCACGCCAGGCTCGCCTCGTGGTCGCTGTACACGCTGGTCATCAGGCGTCCGGCCCGCTGGATCTCGGGCGTCATCTTGTCGGCGAGGAACTGTCGCACCTCGTCGCGGAATGCCGTGTCCGCCTTCGACCAGCTCAGGTCCATGACTCCCCGCCCTCTCCATCTGCTGTCTAACTTAGATATATAAGTAGCAGCTGAATGGCCGGTTGTGAAATCTCTGGGTGGCGGCCGTCGGTGCCGCGACTGGCCTAGGGTGGGTCGGGCCGGTGTCGCTATTCCGTCGCCGCAGGTCGGGGCGCTTTTGTGAGTGATAGGCTGATGGTCTTGCCGCGGTCCGCAGTGGCAAAGTTCTTGGGATCTCCGTACGGACTGCGACACTTGTAGCCACGCGTCATGAGAACGTCGCATCGCGCGATGTGAGCCGGCACAAGACAAGCGCGGACAGAATTGCCAGAGAACGTCTCCGGCGTGCCGCAAGAGTTACAGAGCTATCAAAAGGTTGATAACGGAGCATGTGGGACGAGATTGTCGATGTGGTGTCGGTGGGAGCCGGGCCCGGTGGGCTGGCTTGCGCGGTCGCGGCAGCGGACGCCGGGCTCGACGTGTTCGTCGCGCTACCGGGCGCCGATGTCGCCCCTGATGCCGTCCCGGACAACGCCGACACCCGCGGCTGGCTGCCCGTCGTCTCCGACGCAGAGACCATGGCCTTCTTCGATGCGCTCGCCGAAGAGCTCCCGACGGTGATGCTGCCGGGGGATCCCGCCGCGCTGCAGATCCGCGCCCTGCACGAAGTCAAGGTCGACACCTCCCGCCGTGCGCAGGTCGAGACCTTCGTCGGATCGCGGCTGGGCACCTGGGCAGCGGGCTGTATCGCATCGCCCTACGGACTGCTGTTCACCCGCGTGGACCACTGGCCGACGACCACCATGCGGACGACGAACGGAAAGTCGTTCCAGGTGGCTGCGCTCGATGAGGCGACAACTGCCGCAAGCACCTTCACCGACCGGCTCGACGCGCTGGTGGCAGACCGGGACATCGACGTGTACGACGACCATCGGCTGCAGCGCATCGTGTTCGAGGAGGGCCGCATCGTCGGTGTCGTGGTCGACTCCCCGGACGGCCCGTGGGCGGTGCGCGCCCGCGTCGGCATCGCGGTGACCTCCGAGCGGCCCGCCCCACCCGACCCCCGGATCCTTGATACCGACAGCCGTATCGCGCTCGTGGGGTTGACGGCCAGCCGGTTCGGCCGCGTCGAGGTGCTCAGCACGGCCGATGTGCCCGCCGCCGAGATGAATTCCGTCTAAGTCAGACCGGCCGAGAAGTCCACCGACACCCGGCCGCGGCGCAGCAGGGCCTCCATCTGGTCGCCGGAGATCGGGCGTGACAACAGGAAGCCCTGCGCGCGATGACAGCCGTGCCGCAGCAACGTGATGGCCGCGGTTTCGGTCTCCACACCCTCGGCCACCAACTGCAGGCCGAATGCTTCGGCCAGGGCGATGATCGCCCGCACGATGGCCAGATCGCCGGGGTCGGCGCCGAGGTCACGCACGAAACTCTTGTCGATCTTGAGGGCGTCCACCGGAAGCGATTTCAACAGCGACAGCACGCTGTAGCCGGTGCCGAAGTCATCGATGGCGACCTGGACCCCGACGTCATGAAGCTTGGCCAGCGTGATCCGGGTGACGTCGATGTCCTGCACCACAATGCTTTCGGTGATCTCCAGGCATACCGAACCGCGGGGCAGATCGAACTCGTTGACGATCGCCGCCACCGACTCGGCGAACCCGTCCGCGACGAGCTGCACCGGGGACACATTCACCCGCAGCACCGCGTCCAGCCCGACGCCGTTGGCCCGCCAGCGCGCGAACTCCGCGCACGCCGTACGCATCACCCAACGTCCCAGCTCGCCTGCCAGATTGATGGATTCGGCGACGCCGATGAACGCGTCCGGGGCAAGCAGGCCGCGGGTGGGGTGCTGCCAGCGGACCAGCGCCTCGGTCGCGAGAACCTTCCCGGTGCGCATATCGACCTCGGGCAGATAGCGCAGGAACAGCGCGCCGGTCTCGATCACGCTCTGTAGGTGCAGCTCGATGTCGTTGCGGAACTCGTTCTCCAGCGATATCGCGTCGGAGTAGACGGTCACCTGGTTGCCGCCGGTGTTCTTGGCGGTGAGCACAGCCTGGTCGGCATGGCGCAGCAGGTCCGAGGTGGTCTCTTGACCGGGGATGCCCACGGCGACACCGATGCTGACCGTGCGGGTCACCATCTCGCCGTCGATCGGAACGCGCCGGGAGAGCACGGACTGCAGCCGGTGGGCGAGTTCCTCGGCCACCGGGCCATCGGTGGGGACCTCGGGGACCACCACGAATTCGTCACCGCCGAGGCGGGCGATCATGCTGGGCCCTGCGGCCAGCGCGAGCCGCTCGGCGAGCACCCGGATGAAACGATCGCCGGCGGAGTGCCCGAGGTAGTCGTTGATCGCCTTGAGGCGGTCCAGGTCGAAGAACAGGGCGGTGACCGGCCCGGGGCTACCCGGCTTGAGGCGTTCGTCCAAGTGGGCCATCAAGGCACGGCGGTTGTGCAGTCCGGTGAGGTCGTCGTGCTCGGCCAGGAAGCGCAGTCGGTCCTCGGCGTACACGCGGGCCTGCACCTGGGCGAAGAGTGACGCGATGGCCGCCAGGGCGTTGAGTTCCTCGGCGGTCCAATCCCGGTCGCCGGCCTTGGCGAGGCCGATCACCCCGGTGGTCACGTCGCCGGACAGCAGTGGCACACAGGCCATCGTGGTGGTCGGGATGCTCCCGCTGTCGGCGGGCCGGAACACCGCCGGCTCCTTGAGCCGTTCGGCCACGGCGAAAACCGGGTCCGCGTCGACGAAGTACACGAGCTGGTGGGGGTCGGGCTGGACCTCCGGGGTGCGGGGAGGCCACTCGGCGATGAGCCGGGTCGCGTGAATGTCGTGGTCGTTGTGCCGCAGGAAGCCGGAATCGACATCGAAGTAGGTGACCAGTTCGGCCAGCACCTGCTGGCTGACGCCGGTCGCGGTGGCGGCGTCCACGGCGATCAGACGAGTGGCGACCGCGGTGACGACGAGTTCGAGGCTGCGGGGCACCTAGACCTCTCTGTGTGGCGACACCTGACAATGCCGCGTTGTGACGCACGGGCACCGGCGGGCGTCCGGTCAGCCCTGCGAAAAGTGTATTCCAGACGCCGCCTTTGATTCGTGACATCCCATGGGTCAGACGATTCGTTATCTGAGCGGTATTCGGTGCGGCCGCGTGCGCGCCGGGCTGCCGGTTACAACCCGGACTCGGCCGTCCCGCCCAGCGCGCCGACTTCGTCGAGCAGCGGCAGCAACACGCGTGCCTCGGCGCGGGTGGCGATAATCTGTTGCGGGTCAGCGGTTCTGGTGAACTCGGCCTGGTCCCACCACATCATCTTGGTCTCGTACCGCTCGTCGGGATACGGTGTGGCCGGGATACGGTCGGCAACCACGCCGCCCGAGGATCGCCAGCGATCCAGAACATGTGCCGCCGCGGTCGCCATGGCGAACTTGGCGCCGAGGACGAGGGTGGCGTGCAGGGGCATACGGGCGAGTACCGGCGTGAGCGCACGGCTGCGCGCAAATCCGTCGTCGGTCCATGCGGTCTTGATCTCGACGACGCCGAACGGAACGCGGTCGTCGATCATTTTGCGCACGAGGGGAAGGGCGGGCTGTCCGGCCCATTCCACCGTCGCATGGCTTTCGTCGGCACCGCCGTACGGGCCTTGCGCTCGAACCCCGCCGACAACCCGGCCGGAGTCGTCGATCGCCGCGAGGAACAGCGACGTGGTGGCGGGGTCGGCCAGTGCGCTCGGGTCGATCGCCCGTTCGACTCCGTGTTTGCGGTAACTACGCATAGCACCGTCGATGAAATCGTCCCAGAGTTCCGGCTCCGCCCACGGAGTGGACACCACGAGGGTGCAGTCGGTGTCCCGATCCCACCACTGGGCCGATGCATTTTCGGGAAGTCCACGAAACGTGGTTTCGGCGACAGACACGCTCATTCCCAGGCCCACCGATCAGTTGCCGGAACGTTGCCCCATGCGGGTACGTTCCTGAGGTAATTTCAAATAGTGCAGTTAAGTATCGCCATATCCAGGGGAGATACCAGCCGCAATTTATTACCGGGCCTGACAATAGGTTGCCAGCATCGCACAAGTGGGTTTCTAGCAATTTAGTCGGTAAGAAGTTAATAGTGGCTAACTTCATAAAAATTGTCACCGGCGTAAGTAGTGGCAAATACTATTCAGCTGCCGACGAGTTTTCTAAATCGATCACGTAGATGGCAACGTGTCCGCCATTCGCTACGTTTTCAAGGTCACGTCGATCCCGCGATCGCGGACCCGGTGACCGGCTCCCGCGATCGAGGCGCTATGTATGGATGTGAAAAATAGACGTGGCGACCGGAGGAGGAACGGTGAAGGTTTTCAAGAATCTCGATGAGCTGGTGGGGGCCAAGGGCGCCGAGTTGGGGCCGACGGAGTGGCTGGAGATCGGCCAGGACCGGGTGAACAAATTTGCCGAAGCCACCGAAGATCACCAGTGGATCCACGTCGATCCCGAACGTGCCGCCGACGGGCCGTTCGGTGGAACCATTGCCCACGGTCTGCTGACCCTCTCCCTGCTGCCGCATTTCAGCCACCAGCTCTACCGGGTGGAGGGCATCTCGCTGGCGGTCAACTATGGATACAACAAGGTCCGCTTCATCACCCCGGTGAAGGTCGGCGCCAAGGTGCGGGCCCGCGCCGTGGTCACCGATGTGACCGCACTCGAGGGCGCTGCCCAGTCGACGGTCACCATCACCGTCGAGATCGAGGGATCGGAAAAGCCTGCAGCGGTGGCAGAGTCGATCGTGCGCTATATCGCCTGATTCGAGACGCGCCGCTGGGCGGCCTTGACCAGGCCGCCCCCGATGATGAGGCGCTGGATCTCGCTGGTGCCCTCATAGAGGCGCAGCAAACGCACCTCGCGGTAGATGCGCTCGACCGCCACCTCGCGCATGTAGCCACTGCCACCGTGGATCTGGACGGCGAGGTCGGCTACATTGCCCGCCATTTCGGTGCAGAACAGTTTCGCCGATGACGGTGCGATGCGCCGGTCCTCGTCGGTCACCCACAGCCGGGCGGCCTCCCGGACCAGCGCGCGCCCGGCCATCACGCCGGTCTGCTGGTCGGCGAGCATCGCCTGCACCAGTTGGAAATTGCCGATCGGGGTGCCGCCCTGGGTGGCGGTCGCGGCGTAGGCCACCGACTCGTCGAGGGCACGCTGCGCGCTGCCGACGGCCAGCGCCGCGATGTGCACGCGGCCGCGGGCCAGCGACGTCATGGCGGCGCGGTACCCGATGTCCTCGCTGCCGCCGACCAGGGTGTCCTGGCCGACCCGCACGTCGTCGAAGCTGACATCGGCGGTCCAGGCGCCCTCCTGGCCCATCTTGGCGTCCTTCGCGCCGACCTCGATGCCGGGCGCGTCCGCGGGAACCAGGAAGACCGCGATACCGGGTCCGTCGGCATCGGCGGGGCGCGTGCGGGCGAACACGATGAACAGGTCGGCCGTCGGAGCGTTGGTGATGTACTGCTTGCGCCCGTTGATCACCCACTCGTCACCGTCTTTGACGGCCTTGGTGCGCAGGCCTGCCGGGTTGGAGCCGGCGCCGGGCTCGGTCAGGGCGAAGGAGGCGACGACGTCGCCAGAGGCGATCCGCTCCAGCCAGCGGGATTTCTGTTCGTCGGTGCCGAAACCGACCAGCACCTGACCGGCGATGCCGTTGTTGGTACCGAACATCGACCGCAGCGCGAGGCTGGTGTAGCCGAATTCCATGGCCAGTTCCACGTCCTGGGCCAGGTTCAGTCCGAGGCCGCCCCATTCCTGCGGGATCGCGTATCCGAACAACCCCATGCTCTTGGTCTGGTCGCGGATGTCGTCGGGCACCCGGTCGGCGGACATGATCTCCAGCTCGCGGGGGACCACCTGGTTACGGATGAACTGGCGGGTGGCGGCATGGATATCGGCGAAATCTGCGTCCGATACGGCGGCGCTGGCGTTGTCGGCCATCGGCGGGCTCTCCTGAATTGGTGCGATCACCTCGGGGGGTGGTTTGATACAAGAAATATCATATTTTATGTTTGGAATTGTTCGGGCTTCAGGAAGGGATGGGCTCCCATGGGTCTGCTTGACGGTCGGACCGCGGTGATCACCGGCGGTGCACAGGGAATCGGGTTTGCGATCGCCGAAAGGTATGTCGCCGAGGGCGCCCGGGTGGTGCTCGGTGACCTGAATCCGGAGGCAACCGATGCCGCGGTCACCGCACTCGGCGGTTCGGCCGTTGCCAAGGCGGTCAGTTGCGATGTCACCGATGCCGGCCAGGTCGAAGCGCTCGTCCGCGCCGCCGTCGACACTTTCGGCAGCCTGGACGTCATGGTCAACAACGCGGGCATCACCCGTGACGCCACCATGCGCAAGATGACCGAGGAGCAGTTCGACCAGGTCGTCTCGGTGCACCTGAAGGGGTCGTGGAACGGCACCAGGCTCGCCGCCAACATCATGCGCGAGGCGAAAAGCGGTGCCATCGTCAACATCTCGTCGATCTCGGGCAAGGTCGGCCTGATCGGCCAGACCAACTACTCCGCGGCCAAGGCCGGCATCGTCGGCCTCACCAAGGCCGCCGCCAAGGAGGTGGCCCATCTGGGTGTCCGGGTCAACGCCATCCAGCCGGGCCTGATCCGCTCGGCGATGACAGAGGCCATGCCGCAACGTATCTGGGACCAGAAGCTGGCCGAGATCCCGATGGCGCGCGCCGGGGAACCCAGCGAGGTCGCCTCCGTCGCCCTGTTCCTGGCCTCCGATCTGTCCTCGTACATGACCGGCACCGTGCTCGAAGTGACCGGCGGGCGGCACATCTGACATGTCTGAAGCTGTCATCTGTGAACCCGTCCGCACCCCGATCGGCCGCTACGGCGGCATGTTCGCCTCCCTGACCGCCGTCGACCTGGGCGTCGCGGCACTGCAGGGCCTGTTGGCGCGCACCGGAATTCCGGCCGATGCGGTGCAGGACGTGATCCTGGGCCATTGCTACCCGTCCAGCGAGGCGCCGGCGATCGGTCGGGTGGTCGCACTGGATGCGGGTCTGCCCATCACCGTGCCCGGTATGCAATTGGACCGTCGCTGCGGATCCGGCCTGCAGGCCGTCATCCAGGCATGTATGCAGGTGGCCAGCGGTAACAACGATCTGGTCATCGCCGGCGGCGCCGAATCGATGAGCAACGTGGCCTTCCACTCCACCGATATGCGCTGGGGCGGCTCCCGCGGCGGTGTCACGGTGCACGACGGACTGGCCCGAGGCCGCGTCACGGCCGGCGGCAAGCACTATCCGGTGCCCGGCGGCATGCTGGAGACGGCCGAGAATCTGCGCCGCCAGTACGGCATCTCACGCGTCGAGCAGGACGAACTCGCGGTGCGTTCGCATCAGAAGGCCGTCGCCGCTCAGACCAGTGGGGTCCTTGCGGCCGAGATCATCCCGGTCACCGTGACATCCCGTAAAAGTTCCGAGGTGATCGACACCGACGAGCACCCCCGCGCGGATACCACCGTCGAGGCGCTGAGCACGCTGCGCCCGGTACTGGGTAAGAGCGATCCCGAAGCCACCGTCACCGCAGGTAACTCCAGCGGTCAGAACGACGCGGCATCCATGTGCATCGTCACCACACCCGAGCGCGCGGCCGAACTCGGGCTCAAACCCCTTGTCCGGCTGGTCTCCTGGGGAGTGGCCGGGGTGGCGCCCGACATCATGGGTATCGGCCCGGTGCCGGCGACCGAACGAGCGCTGGACAAGGCCGGGTTGTCCCTGGCCGATATCGACCTCATCGAACTCAACGAGGCATTCGCCGCGCAGGCGCTGGCGTGCACGCGCGAATGGAAGTTCACCGATACCGATTTCGAGCGCACCAACGTGCGCGGGTCCGGTATCTCTCTCGGCCATCCGGTCGGCGCGACCGGCGGCCGGATGCTGGCCACCCTGGCTCGCGAACTCGAACTGCGCGACGCCCGGTACGGGCTGGAAACCATGTGCATCGGTGGCGGTCAGGGCTTGGCCGCCGTATTCGAACGGACAACTGCATGACCCGCCTCGCTCAGACTCCCGGCCTCACCGACGTGCAGGCCGAAATCGTCGCCACCGTGCGGCAGTTCGTGGACAAGGAGATCATCCCGAACGCGCAGGAGTTGGAGCATTCCGACACCTACCCGCAGCACATCGTCGACAAGATGCGCGATATGGGTCTGTTCGGTCTGATGATCCCCGAGGAGTACGGCGGGCTCGGGGAGTCGCTGCTGACCTATGCACTGTGTGTGGAGGAACTGGCCCGCGGCTGGATGAGCGTATCCGGGGTCATCAACACGCATTTCATCGTCGCCTACATGATCCGCCAGCACGGCACGGACGCGCAGAAGCAGCACTACCTGCCCCGGATGGCGACCGGCGAGGTGCGCGGTGCCTTCTCGATGTCGGAGCCCGAGTTGGGCTCCGATGTCGCGGCGATCCGCACCCGGGGTGTGCGCGACGGCTCCGGAGACGACGCGGACTATGTGATCACCGGTCAGAAGATGTGGCTGACCAACGGCGGCAGTTCGACGCTGGTGGCCGCGCTGGTGAAAACCGATGAGGGAGCGGACAAACCGCACCGCAATCTGACCGCATTCCTGATCGAGAAGCCTTCCGGTTTCGGTGAGGTGCTGCCGGGACTGACGATTCCGGGCAAGCTCGACAAGATGGGCTACAAGGGCATCGACACCACCGAGCTGATCTTCGACGGCTACCGGGCCGGTGCGGGCGATGTGCTCGGCGAGGCGCCGGGTAAGGGCTTCTTCCAGATGATGGACGGCGTCGAGGTCGGCCGGGTGAACGTCTCGGCGCGTGCATGTGGCATCGCGCTGCGGGCTTTCGAGCTGGCGATTCGCTATGCGCAGCAACGGGAGACGTTCGGCAAGCCGATCGCCGGGCATCAGGCGATCGCGTTCCAGCTCGCCGAGATGGCCACCAAGGTCGAGGCCGCCCACCTGATGATGGTGCACGCCGCGCGGCTCAAGGACTCCGGTGACCGCAACGATGTGGCCTCCGGGATGGCCAAATATCTGGCCAGCGAGTATTGCGCGGAAGTCACCCAGCAGAGCTTCCGGATTCACGGCGGGTACGGCTACTCCAAGGAGTACGAGATCGAACGGCTGATGCGGGACGCACCGTTCCTACTGATCGGTGAGGGCACCAGCGAGATCCAGAAGACCATCATCAGCAAGAGTTTGCTCGATGAGTACCGGATCTGATCCGGAGTTCGCGGTCCGGCCGCAACTCTCCGATGATGTCGCCCGCGTAGTCCGCCGGCGGATCTTCGACGGCACCTACCCCGCCGGTGAGTATCTGCGGCTGGACCAGTTGGCCGTCGACCTGGGCATCAGTGTCACTCCGGTGCGGGAGGCCCTGCTGAATCTGCGGGCCGAGGGTCTGCTGGTGCAGCATCCGCGACGCGGTTTCATGGTGCTCGAATTCACCGCCCGTGACCTGGCCGATGTCGCCAACGTGCAGGCCTACGTCGGGGGAGAACTGGCGGCCAGAGCAGCCGAGAACATCAGCGCCGAACAGCTTTCCGAGCTGAAGGCGATCCAGGACCAACTGGAACAGGCCTACGAGCAGCCGGACTCGGACCGCGCCGTACGGCTCAATCACGAGTATCACCGGCTGATCAACGTCGCGGCCGACTCGCCCAAGCTCACCCAGTTCATGTCGGGGATCACGCGGTATCAGCCGGAGTCGGTGTTCCCGACCCTCGATGGGTGGCCCACCCAGTCCATCAAGGACCACCGCCGGGTGATCGCCGCCTTCGAACGCCGGGACGCCGACGAGGCCCGCGCGGCGATGGCCGAGCACTTCACCATCGGGGTCGACCCGCTATGCGAGCACCTCACCAAGCTGGGCGTGATCCGGCCGATTTGACGTACGTCAGTAATCATTGACGCGCGTCAGAACCCTCGGTAGTGTCGCCCATCACAGCGACTCGAGGAGTGATGGTGGTGCGAACCCTGCCGCGTACGGCGGTCATCGGCGCAGGTATCAGTGGGCTGACCGCCGGCAAGATGCTCAAGGACTACCGCGTTCCGTACACCACCTTCGAGATCTCCGACCGCGTCGGTGGTAACTGGGCCTTCGGCAATCCCAACGGTCTGAGCAGTGCCTACCGGTCACTGCACATCGACACCTCCAAGCATCGGTTGTCCTTCAAGGACTTTCCGGTGCCCAGCCATTTCCCGTCGTTCCCGCATCACAGCGATATCAAGGATTACCTGGACTCCTATGCCGAGGCGTTCGGTCTGCTGGAGAACATCGAGTTCAACAACGCGGTCCGCAGCGCCCGCCGGCGCGAGGGCGGCGGCTGGCTGATCGAGGACCAGGCCGGCACGGTGCGGGAGTTCGATCTGCTGGTTGTCGGCAATGGCCATCACTGGGACGCACGGTGGGCCGAGTTTCCCGGCACCTTCACCGGCGAATCGATCCACTCGCACCATTACATCGATCCGCAGACACCGTTGGCGCTCACCGGCAAACGCATTCTGGTCATCGGGATCGGTAACAGCGCCGCCGATATCACCGTGGAACTGTCGTCGAAGGCATTGCAGAACAAGGTGACGCTGTCGACACGGTCGAGTGCCTGGATCGTTCCGAAATACCTTGCCGGGCAGCCCGGCGACAAGATCTTCAAGACGACGCCGTACCTGCCGCTGTCCTGGCAGCGCAAGGCCGCCCAGGCGTTCGCCCCACTGGTCGGCGCGGATCCGACCAAGTACGGCCTGCCTCCGGCCAATCACAAACTGTTCGAAGCGCACCCGACGCAGTCGGTCGAACTGCCGCTGCGGCTGGGTTCTGGCGACGTGATCCCGAAACCGAATGTGTCGCTGCTCGACGGGGACACCGTGCACTTCGACGACGGGACATCGGATGCGTTCGACGTCATCATCTACGCCACCGGATACAACATCACCTTCCCGTTCTTCGAGCCCGACCTGATCAGCGCGCCGGAAAACCAGATCCGGTTGTACAAGCGGATGTTCAAGCCAGGGTTCGACGATCTGGTCTTCATCGGTTTCGCCCAGGCCATTCCGACGCTGTTCCCGTTCGTGGAATGCCAGGCCCGATTGCTGGCCGCCTACGCCGCCGGCAAGTACGCGCTACCGGCAGTCGATGAGATGGAGCGCGTGATCGACGCCGATCAGCAGCTGCATGCCGGACACTGCACCAACCGGGCGCGGCACACCCAGCAGGTGGATTACTTCTACTACGAGCACGACATCCGCACCAAGGAGATCCCGGCCGGGGTCAAGCGTGCGGCGTCTCGTCCTGCGCTGGTGCCGGCGTGAGGTCGCCGACGGATCGCCGGCCGTCCCTGCGCAGCGACGAGCGCCGCGAAGCCATCCTCGATGCCCTCGACGGTTGGCTGCAGGACTCCAGTCTGGACGCCGTCAACGTCGCCGAGATCACCGCGCAGGCCGGCGTCACGCGCTCGGCGTTCTATTTCTACTTCGAGAACAAGGCGGCCGCCGTCGCCGCCCTGATGGAGCGTCTGGTCACCGAGATCTTCGTCGTGAACGAGGAATTCACCACTGGCGGAGGAGCGCCGCGCGACCGGGTGTACACCATGCTGAACGGGCTGTTCGACAGCAGCGACCGGTACCGCCATGTTTTCAGCGCGATGTTGGAGGCGCGTGGTTCCAGCGCCACCGTCAGGCAGATCTGGGACGACGCGCGCGATGCGTTCACGCCGTCGGTGGCCGAGCTGATCCGGGCGGAGAGGCCAGGCAACACCCCCGAGCCGGAGATCCTCGCGGCGGTGCTGCTGGAATTCAACGACCGGATGCTGGAGCGGTTCATCACCGGCGGGCAACTCACACGTGCGCAGCTGATCGAGGGTGCGGCCGCGGTGTGGCTGAGCACGATCTATGGAGAGAATCGATGAGCTATCGGGAACTGTCCTTCACCTCGCACGGAACCCGATGCAGTGCATGGCATTTTCGTGCACCCGTCGACCACGTGCGACCCGCGGTGGTGATGGCGCACGGATTCGGCGGCACCAAGGACTCCGGCCTGGAGCCCTTCGCGGAGCGCTTCGCGGCGGCCGGTATCGACGTGTTCGCGTTCGACTACCGCGGATTCGGCGCCTCCGAAGGCCAGCCGCGCCAGACGGTGTCGCTGGAGGCCCAGCTGGCGGACTTCCACAGCGCCATCGCCGCGGCGGGGGAGTTGCCGGGCGTGGACCGCGACAGAATCGCGCTGTGGGGTGCGTCCATGTCGGGCGGTCACGTGCTGCAGGTGGCCGGTGACCGGGACGATATCGCCGCGGTGATCTCCTTGACGCCGTTGACGAGTGGGCTGGCCGCCGGCCGGGCCGCGATCGGCGAGCGCGGTGTGCTGACCTCACTGCGCTGGACGGCGACCGGTGTGCGCAGCAAGGTTTCGGTGGCGCGGGGCGGCACCCCGACGCTGGTCCCGATCGTGGGCAGACCGGGTGAGCCCGGTGCGCTGACGCTGTCGGGAGCGTATGAGAGCTATCTGGCGATGGCGGGTCCGACCTGGCGTAACCAGATCGACTCCTCGGTCGGCATGGAACTGGGGCGGATGAGCGTCAAGGCGGCGGTGCGCCGGATCACGTGTCCGGTGCTGGTGCAGATCGGCGACTTCGACCGGTTCGTGCCCGCCGGCGCGGTGGCCAAGACCGCGGAACTGGCCAGGGCACAGGTGCATCGGTATGCCTGCGATCATTTCGACGTGTGGCCGGGCAATGAATGGTTCGACAAGACCGTCGAGGACCAGCTGGTGTTTCTGCGTCGGGTGCTCGCGGTGGGCTGATCGCGCCACTTCGCCCATTCGCTCCGCCGGAACCTGGGTGCGAAAGTGCCCGCCTCTGAGCGACTTTCGAGCGACAGCCGAGTCCCAGAAATTTCTTTGGACTCATTGATCACGGCCGTCACTTTTCGTGACGGATTGTCGGTGATCGCACGTATGTTCGAGGTATGAACGGTGACGTGGTGGGTGGTCGGGAGGCGGTGCAGCATGCACTCTCCGATCGTGCCGGGTCGGTCAAGGCACTGCTGGATGCCGATTTCACCGTGTTCGACACCGCGGAGTTGTTGGGGCTGTTGTCCGAGCGGGAGCAATCGGCGGGAAATCCTGGAACGACGTACTGGCCACCCGGGACCGCCTCAGCAGCGCCGAGGCCGGGCGCCGCATCGCGCAGGCCCGCGACCTCGGACCCCGCCACGCGCTCAATGGTGAGGTGTTGGAGCCGCTCCTACCCGGGTGCGCGGTGGCGCTGGCGGCCGGCAGCATCAACACCGCCCACATCACAGTGATCCGGTCGGCGTTGAAGCAGGCCTCGCGATATCTCGATGCCGGCGAGCGGGCCCAGATGGAGGCCACCCTGGTCGCGGTCGCCGAGACCAATGCCCCCGAGACGCTGGCCGAGCTCGCCGAACAGATGGTCTACGTGCTCAACCAGAACGGCGATGGCCCGGACCTGACGCGGCACAAGGTGGGTTTGACGATCGGAAAACCCGATATCGATGGGCTGGCCAAGGTGTCGGGGCGGGTGGATTCGGAGTTTGCGGCCTACCTGCGCACCATCCTGGACGTGTGGGCGCGGCCGGGGATCAACAACCCCGACGACCCACAGCCCCAGCACAATCCGGTGCCCAACCCGCTCGAAGAAGAATCGGCGGTGGCACCCGGGCCCGAGGTGGGGGACGAACCTGGGCCTGCCGAGGAGCGCCCACTTCCACGCGACTTCGGCGAGCTGGCTGATCTCGCTGACACCTTGCCCCCACCGATCAAGCGCGACCTGGAGCCGCCGGCCGGTGATCACCGCACCCAAGCCCAACGCAACCACGACGCCATCAAAGCGGTCCTGCGCGACACCCTGATGTCCAAACGCCTCGGCCAACACAACGGGCTACCCGTCACCGTCGTCGTCTCCACCACGCTGGCCGAACTCGAAGCCGGTGCCGGGATCGCGGTCACCGGCTCCGGAACCCGCATGCCCATGCGCGATCTGATCCGCCTGGCCGAGCACGCCCATCACTACCTGATCGTCTACCGCCGCCACACCGCCGAACCGCTCTACCTGGGGCGTTCGAAACGCCTGGCCACCAAGGCTCAACGCCTGTTGCTCTACAACCGCGACCGCGGCTGCACCCGACCCGGCTGCACCAAAGGCGCCTGTCACTGCCAGGCACATCACGCCCATCCCAGCTGGCACCACGGCGGGTACACCGACGCCCCCGACCTCGCACTCGGCTGCGGACCGGACAACCGGCTCGCCGAACTGGGGTGGACCAACAGCATCGACCCCGCCACCGGCCGCTGCCACTGGCACCCACCACCACTCATGGACACCGGTGGGGACACCCTCAACCACCACTTCCACCCCGAAGAACTCCTCCCACCCAGGGAGAAACCCGACGATGAAGACAGCCCATGACCGCCTGTACCGCACCATACTGTAATACTTACAGTCGGATACTCGACGAAGGTGGGTCCAGTCATGCCAGGCGTCCTCGACGGGATACGGGTCCTCGATTACGGCCGATTCATCGCCGCGCCGTGGTGCAGCGCCATCCTGGCCGATATGGGCGCCGACGTCCTGCGGGTGGAGAAACGGGAGGGCGGCGAGGACCGTTGGGTTCAGGCGGTCACCGACGGCGGTGAGGGCGGCACCTTCCTGCAGTGCAACCGCAACAAGCGTTCGCTGACATTGGATTCCACCACCGCTGAGGGGGCGGAGATCACCCGCCGCCTGGTGGCACGGGCCGATATCGTCGTCGCCAATATGCCGGCCGCCGGGATGCGGGCGAGCGGTCTGGACTATGACACCCTGCGCGCCGTCAAGCCGGACATCATCCTGGCCAGCGCCACCGCGTACGGCGAGGGCGGCCCGTACAGCAACAAAGTTGGCTTCGACGGCGCGGGACAGGTCATGTCCGGGGCGGTGTACCGGCAGGGGCTACCCGAGCAGCCCATCCGAACGGTGGTGCCCTACACCGATTTCGGCACCGCCCTCACCCTGACGATCGGCGTCATGATGGCGCTCTACCACCGTGATCGCACCGGCGAGGGCCAGCACGTCGAGGGCGCCCTGCTGCCGACAGCGCTGATGCTGTCCAACGCCTTTCTCATCGAGCGAGAACTGCTGCAGACGGACAAGCCGCGCATGGGCAACCGGGGCGCGTCGGTCGCGCCCTGCGACCTGTACCGCACCGCCGACAACGAATGGGTGCTGCTGCAGGTGGCTGGACAACCCATGTTCAAACGATGGTGCCGTCTCATGGGCCGAGAAGAACTGTTCGACGACCCGCGTTTCGCCAATGACGACATCCGCTGGGAGAACGGCGATGTCCTCAACGACATCATGTCGCAGTGGTGTGCCGACAAGACCAAGGCGGAGGTCCTCGAACTACTGGAGCAGGCCAAGATGCCTGCCGCGCCGCTGTACTCCACCCAGGAGGTGCTCGACGATCCGCACATCCAGGCCATGGGTTACCTGAAGCGGGTGCCCTTTCCCGGCGCCTCCCGCGACGTGCCGATCATCGAGACCCCGTTCCGCATGTCGGCGACCCCCGGCAGCATCCGGCATCGGGCGCCACTGCTCGGCGAGCACACCGATGCGGTGCTCGGTGAGATCGGTTATGACGCAGCGCAGATCGCCGGGCTACGGGCCGGCGCCATCGTCTGACGCCTGGATCATCTCGCGGATCCGGTGCTTGTCGACCTTGCCGGTGGCGCCGAACGGAACCGCGTCCTCGCTGTCCAGGATCAACCAGACCGTCGGGACCTTGAAGGCGCTGAGCACCTCTTTGGCCGCCGCGCGTAACTCGTTGGCGGACAGACTCGTCACCACGGCGGCGGCGACACGGCCGTCCACATCGACCACGAACACCGCCCGTATCCCGGCGATCCCACGCAGCGCACGTTCCACCTCGCTGGGGTACACCGTCGCGCCACTGACCTTGAACATGTCATCGGACCGGCCCCGGTAGAACAGGAACCCGTCCGCATCGAGAAACCCGAGATCACCGGTGGGGTAGTACCCGTCCGGGGTGAACACCTCCTCGCGGCTGCGCCGGCAGATCCCGCGCAGGACGTGCGGTCCGCGGATCTGGATCTGGCCCACCTCGCCGGCGGGCATGGGCGCACCCGTCTGGACATCGGCGATCCGCACATCCATCCCGGCGAACGGCTTCCCGCAACTGCCCCAAGTCGATTGCGGCATATCGGCGTCGGCGGGGTATCCGCTGTACGGCCCGAACGATTCGGTCATCCCGAACAGTGAGGCGCGCGCACCCGATGCCGATCGCAGCTCCGGCGCCAACAGCGCCTCCAGGCTTCCCACCCGCAGATCGGGTAACGGCTCCGACAGATAGCGTGCCAGCGCCGCTGCCTGGTCCGGCCATCCGCGAAACAGCGTGACCCGTTCGCGGCGAAGCAGATCCAGCGTCGACTCGGCCTGCGGGATCGGCTCGGTCACCAGGGTGGCGCCCGCCAGCAGCGCCGACAGGATCCCGGCCCCGAAACCACCCACCCAGAAGAACGGCATCGGCAGATACAGCCGGGTGTCCTCGGTGATGAGGCGTGCGTCCAGCCCGGAACGCACCGCGGCCAGCGCACTGCCGTGGGAATGCAGAACCCCCTTCGGCGGCCCGCTGCTGCCCGAGGTGAACATGATGACCAACGGGTCGGCGGGCCGCACGGGTGGGAACGCCGCGGCGCCGCGCAATGCCAGCACCTCGCTCGGCGTCCAGACCCGGCGCAGGGATGGCACCGGATCCGGTGTGTAGCGGCGGCCGCGGAACTCCTCGACGGCGATAAGATGCTGGACCGACGCCGTACGCAGCTGTGCGGTGACCTCCGATGTGGTGAGTAGTGTGCTCAGTGGCACCAGCACCGCGCCGATCCGGGTGACGGCCAGCGCGATCCGCACCCAGTCAGCGCTGTTGGGCATGATCAGCCCGACCCGGGTGCCCTTGACGATTCCGGCGGCGAGCAGGCCGGCGCCCAACGCGGCGGTGCTCGTGGCGAGCTCGCTGTAACTGATCCGGGTGTCCGGGTCGATCACCATCGGCTTGCTCTCGGCGGCCCGCGCGCGGATCAGTCCGTCGATGGTGTCAGTCATCGAAGAGCCTCGCCAACGCGGGCATGTCGATTTTCCCGCTGGACAACATCGGGACATCGGCGGGGCGGCACGTGAGGAACCGTCTGGGCACCTTGTAGGACGACAGCGTCTCCCGCAAGCCCCGGCGGAGCGCCTCGGTGTCGACCGGACCGTCACTGACGATCACGGCGGCCACGATCTGTCCGCGCTGCGCGTCGGGCAGACCCAGCACATGGGCGACGAATCCCTGCGCCGCGAGGGCTTTCTGCACCTCGCCGGGCGTGACATTGGCTCCGGAGGTCTTGATCATCGAACCGGCGCGGGTCAGGTAATAGAAGTAGCCGTCCGCGTCGACACGCACCAGATCGCCGGTGTGAAACCAGCCGTCGGCGTCGAAGCAGTCCTCGCGGCTGCGTCCGTAGTAGCCCTGCATGACGTACGGCCCGCGGATACAGAGCTCACCGGTGGCGAGCACCTTGGTGTCGAAACCCGGTGCGGGACGGCCGAAGCTACCGCGCCGGTGCTCGGGCTGATCGGACTCGTCACCGTCGATCAGCAGCACACTGCCGGCCTCGGTCATCCCCAGCATGTTGTGCCGCAACTCGGGATCGGACGGCCGGACGTCCGGCGCCATGATCGGGTACAGATTGCCGCGTCGCAGCGCGGACAGGTCCCGGTCGGCGAAGCTGGGGTGACGGGTCAGATGCGCGATACCCGCCGCAAAGCCGTTGGTGACGTTGGGGCGCACCGCCTCCAACAGATCCAGGGTTTCGCCCGCATCGCTGGCATTCGAGCAGACCAACGTGGACCCGGCGACGATGGTGGCGAGCAGCCCGAACGCGAAGCCGCCGATCCAGAAGAACGGCGAATTGCAGAACAAGGTGTCCGAGGCCGTCAGCCCGCGGATCTCGTTGAGATTGCGCTGATGCCCGAGCAACCCGGCGTGGGTGTGCACCGCGCCCTTGGGTGGGCCGGTCGACCCGGAGGTGTAGATGATCGCCAGTGGATCGGAGCCGTCGACGTCAGCTTGCAGCCCGGTCAGGTCGGGTTCGGCCGCCGACGGCGGGTCGAAGAGCACATGGCGCAGGCATGGCGCATCGATGCCGGCCAACAGCTGCCGATAGTCGTGCTGGCGGAACGATGCTGCCGCCAAGAGGATCTCGGTGTCACTGTCGATCAGCTGGGTCGTCAACTCCGCGGCGGTCTGGAAAGTGGAGAACGGCACCACTACCGCACCGATGCGCGCGGCGGCCAGCATCCCGACCACGAAGGCGGCGCCGTTGGGGTACAGCAGCCCGACGTGGGTGCCCTTCCCGGCACCCAGCCCGACGAGGCCACGCGCGAGTTCCGTGGATCGCAGGTCCGCCGCGGCATAGGTGAGTCGTTCGTCGTCGCAGATCAGCAGGACGTGATCCGCCCGGCGGCGGATCAGGTCGACAAGCGACCCAATCATGAGCCGGCGAAATGCTCTCGTACCGCCCCGAGATCGGCCTTGCCGGACGGGGTGCGCGGTATCACCTCGACGATGGCGATGTCGGTGGGGATTTCGTAACGGGCCAGTCGAGCGCCGAGGTACTCCGCCAACTCTTCGGCGGAGGCCTGACCGTGCAGTTCGACCATCGCGACCGGGGTCTCGCCGAGGCGCTCATCGGCCCGGCCGATCACCGCCGCGCCGCGTACCGCGGGGTGGCTCTCCAGGGCGGTGCGCACATCGTCGGGCATCACCTTGAAGCCACCTCGGATGATGGCCTGATCGGCGCGGCCCAAGATCCACACGAACCCGTCGGCGTCGATGCGCGCGAGGTCGGTGGTGCGGATCCAGTCCCTGGAAGACATCTGGGCAGGAATGACTTCCAACAACCCGTGCTCGTCCGGGCCGAGGACGCGCCCCGCCTCGTCGACCACCCGTAACTGCGCACCGGGATTCGCCCGGCCCACGCTGCCACGCTTGGCCTGCCAGTACTGCTGATGGTCGGCCAGCGTCCAACCGGCCACCCCGCCGCCGAATTCGGTGGCCGCATAAGAGGTCAGGACCGGTATGCCGAACTTCGCGGTGAAGGCGTCGGCATCGTCGGCGGACAACGGGGCGGTCCCGGAGGTGACCGCACGCACGCCGGCGAGATCCTCACGGGTGAGTTCGGAGTGCAGCACCATCCGCAGCGCCGCCGGCACCAGAGAGACCGCGCGCGGTGTGTGCTCACGCACGGCGTCGGCCCAGCGCTGCAGGTCGAACTTGGGGAGCAGCACGAATGACCGGGCTTCGCTGATACACAGCAGGATCCGGAACACCCCGCCGACGTGCACCAGCGGGGAGTTCACTATCGCCACCCCGCGCCGCAGCTCGGTGGGTTCGTGCCACGGCAGCTGTCCCAGCACGCTGCGGGCCAGCATGTCGTAGGTGAGGTCGACGCGCTTCGGTGGTCCGGTGGTCCCGCTGGTCAACATCCACACCGCGACGCCGGGGCGGCGGGCGTCATCGATGGTGGTGCCCAACAACTCCGTCGGGGCGGTGTGGAGATCGGAGATGGTGATCACCGTGCCGGTGACCGACGGTGTCACCAGGTTGGCGATGTCGTCGTCCAGCCCGATGAGGACCGGCAGCCCGAGTGCGGCGATATCGGCGCGGGTGCGGTCATCGCCGCGGGACGGGTTGATGACCACGACGGTGCCGCCGGTCTCCAGCACGCCGAGCAGGGCGGCGACGTGGGCGGGCTGATTGCGCAGCATGATCCCGACCCGGACGGGGCCGGTGAGCGCGCCGATGCGCCGCGCCAGGGTGGCGAGTTGCCCCCAGCTGGACCACTGGCCGTCGTACTGCAGCGCCGGCGCCGACGGATCCAGGTCCAGTACGGTGCTGATGCGTCGCGAAAGCGGATGGGACATCAACGGATCCGTGGCGGCGTCTTGGGGATCGGTCGTGCGGCGAGCTCATCCTTGGCGATCGGGTTGCCCAGCCGGGTGTAGATCAGTCCGTGGTCCATCGCGGCCCGGTACGGTTTGTCCAGTGACTCCCAGATGGCCTTGACGGTGCCCTGGGTCGCGGTCGGTGGTTTCGCGGCGATGGCGGTGGCGATCTCCTCGGCCCGGCTCCACAGTGCGTCTCGGGACACCACCTCGGTGACCAGTCCGATCCGCAGCGCGGTGTCGGCGCCGACGCGCTCGTCGTTGCCCATCAACGCCATCCGCAGGGTGTCCCCGAGACCGACCCGGCGCATCAGCCCGATCGGCTCCAGCGCTGACACCAGCCCGGCACTGACATGGGAGTCGAAGAAGGTGGCCTCCTGTGAGCAGATCACCACATCGGACTCGTTGACGAAGTACAACGCTCCCGCGGTGCACATGCCCTGTACCGCGCAGACCACCGGCTTCCACATCTTCTGCCATTTGGGGCTGAGCAGCTCGCCCGGATCCTCGTGGTTCCACACGATCCCGGGTTGTCCATAGCTGGATTTGACGTCCAGTCCCGCGCTGAAGGCGCGGTCACCGGCGGCGCGCAGCACCACGGCGTTGATGCCCTCGTCGTCCTTGATGGTGTGCCAGGCATCGCGCATCTCGTGGCACATGGCGCGGTTGAACGAGTTCAGCGCGTCGGGGCGGTTGAGCGTGATGGTGGCGACGTGCGTGTGGTGGTCGAAATCGAGCAGGATGGTGGCTGCCATGACTACCGGGCCTGCCAGTTGGGCTTGCGCTTCTCCACGAACGCGCGCGGCCCCTCCAGCGCATCCTCGGTGCGGGTGACCCGTTCCCGGAACGTCTCGGCCAGGATCTCACCCTCGTGCAACGGCAGGTCCAGGGTCTTGTGGATGGCGAGCCGGGTACCCCGTACCGCCAGCGGCGCATTGAGATTCACGGTGTCGGCAATCTCGTGCGCGCGCTCCAGCAGTTTGTCGTGCTCGACGATCTCGGTGATCAACCCGAGTTCGTAGGCGCGTTGCACTGTCATCCGCTCGTGCTTGCCCATCAGCGCCATCCGCAGGGCGACCGACCGGGGCAGCGCCTTGGCCAGGCGCACCATCTCCCGGGCGGCGACCAGGCCGATGCTGACATGCGGGTCGAAGAAGGTGGCCTTGTCCGAGGCGATGACGATATCCCCGGTGGTCACCCAGTCCAGCCCTGCACCGCAACAGATTCCGTTGACGGCGACGATGACGGGTTTGGTCATGGTCCGAAACGGCGGGGTGCCCTCCTGTGGGGCCTCCCACTGTTCGTAGGTGGACAGGTATGGGCGTTCGTTGAGCACCTTGCCGTCGCCGGGGATCTCCTTGACATCGGCGCCGGTGCAGAACGCCCGCCCATTGGCGGTGACGATCATCAGCCACACGTTGTTATCGTCCTCGGCCTGCTGATAGGCCGCCCGCAGTTCGGTGATCATGTGCGGTGACAACGCGTTGAGCGCGTCGGGCCGGTTCATGGTGATGGTGGCCTTGTGGCCGTCGACGTCATAGGTGATCGTGTCGTAGCTCATGATTCCTTTCAGCGCCCCTGGAAGTCGGGGTCGCGGCGTTCCCGGAACGCGGCCAGGCCCTCTTTGAAATCGGCGGTGCGGCAGGAGAGTTCCAGATTGGAGAGCTCCTGGTTCATGGACTGGGGCAGGGTGGCGTGCTGGCCGTAGGCGATGGCCTGTTTGGCCAGCCCGATGGCGACCGTGGGTCCACTGGACAGCCGGGCCAGCAGTTCATCGGCGGCGGTCTGCACCTCGTCGGCGGGCACCGCGCCGTGGATCAGCCCCCAGTCGGCGGCGTCGGTGCCGCTGACCTTCTCGCCGAGCAACAGCATCCGCTTGGCGCGGGCCACGCCGGCCAGCCGGGGGAGCAACCAGGTGGAACCCGAGTCCGGGCTGAACCCGCGGGAGATGAACGGCTCCCAGAAGGTGGCGCCGGTGTCGGCGACGGTGAAGTCCGCGGCCAGGGCCAGGTTGCAGCCCAGCCCGACGGCCCAGCCGCGGACAGCGCAGACCACCGGCAGGTGGATGGTGGCGACGAGTTCGATCACCCGGTGGGCGGTGTGCGGGATGCGCCGGACCAGGTCGCCGGTGCGGGGACGTTCGTCGGACGCATTGGTGGACACCCAGTCGGCACCGGTGCAGAAGTGGTCACCGGCGCCGGTGATGAAGAGGGCGCGCAGCGAATCATCACTGGCGGCAGCGGTCAGGATGCCGACCAGATCGTCGATCATCTCGTGGTCCAGGGAGTTTCGGCGTGCCTGCCGATCGAGCGTGATCCGCAGGACGGAGTCTCTGCGGGAGGTGGTCACCGAACCGTCGCTCACCTGGCACCCGGCCTTTCCATATCTATACAGTTGCCCATACAGTAGGCGATGCGGTTACTATCTTGTACAAGTTAGCAAGGAAAGGTCGTCGATGGAAGGACGCGCCCGGCGCATCCGGCAGCCACGGGTTGCCGAGATCGTTGCGTCCAAACTGCGTGACGACATCCTGTCCGGTCGGCTGCGTGCCGGTGACATCCTGCCGACCCAGGAGAATTTGTTCCAGGAGTTCGGCGTCAGCCCGCCGGCGCTGCGCGAGGCGATCCACCTGTTGGAGACCGACGGCCTGATCTCGGTGCGACGGGGCAACATGGGCGGGGCGGTGGTCCAGCTGCCGTCCGCGGAACGCACCGCACACATGATCAGCATGGTGCTGCAGACCCGCGCCGCCACCCCGGCCGATGTCAGCGGCGCCCTGCTGCACCTGGAGCCGATCTGCGCGGGCATGTGCGCGGCCCGCGCGGATCGCGCCACCGAGGTGGTACCGCATCTGCAGGCCGAGATCGACACCCAGACGGCACAGTTCGATGATTCGGCGCAGTACGTGCGCAATGCTCGCCGCTTCCACGAGGTCCTGGTGGCGCGGTGCGGTAACGAGCCGATGATCCTGCTGATCGGCTCGCTGGAACTGATCTGGTCCACCCACGAGTCGCAGGTGTGGGGCGACGACGTGAACGAGAAGACGATGCGGGCAGCCCTGCGTGACCATCAGCGTCTGCTCGCCGCGATCTCCGAGGGCAATGTCGCGCGCGCCACCAAGCTGGCGGCCGACCATCTGACCGCGGCCCGGCGGACCACGCTGGCCGCCGGAACCGATAAAACCATTGAAGCGAGGCTGATTTCGCATGACTGACGACCGGGTGCTCTTCGAGGTCGATGCGGATCGACGCATCGCCACCATCACCTTCAACAACCCGAAACAGCGCAACTCCTATGACGCGGCCATGCGCGATGAGATCGCGCGCCACCTCGATACCGTCGCCGATGATGACGACATCACCGTCGTGTTGCTGCGCGGTGCCGAGGGCGTGTTCAGCACCGGCGCCGATATGAACAATGCCTACGGCTGGTATGGCGAGAAGGAGAAGGAGTCCGCTCCCAAGAAGTCCCGGCCCAGCCAGCGCCGCCGACTCACGGTGGACCGCAAGTCGTTTGACTTCTACCACAACTTCCTGGGCTTCCCGAAGGTCACCGTCGGCGAGATCAGCGGCTACGCCCTCGGCGGCGGTTTCGAGATGGCACTGATGACCGACATCTCGGTGATCGCCCGCGACACCAAGATCGGGATGCCCGCCACCCGTTTCCTGGGTCCGGCGCTGGGCAGCCTGCACATGTTCTTCCACCGGCTCGGCCCGGTGCTGGCGCGCCGGATGCTGCTCACCGGCGACATCATCGAAGCCGGCACCGTCGAGCACCTCGGTGTCTTCACCGACACCTGCGATGCCGACAAGGTCGCGGCCCGGGCGCAGTACTGGGCACAGAAGGCCGCCAAGATGCCCGCCGACGGCGTGGTCATCGCCAAGGAAGCCTTCCGGTGGGTCGAGCAGAGTCAGGCGTATCAGGGCGAAGAGGTCGCGAGCTACATGTTCCACGCCTACGGCACCAACCTGCAGTTTTCGCCGGGGGAGTTCAACTTCGTCAAGACCCGCGCCCAGCACGGGACCAAGGAGGCGTTCCGGCTGCGTGACGAGCATTTCCACGTGCCGGAACCGCAGTAGCCAACCGCACAACGGAGCGCCTACAGTGGGTGCTACGTTTACATAAACAACGGATATCGTAAAGGCGGAAAGATATGCCCCAACCCGTGATCGTCGGTGCTGCCCGCACCGCCATCGGCCGGTCCTTCAAGGGGACGCTGGTCAACACGCCGCCGGAGGCACTGCTCGGCGCGGTCATGCCCGAAGTGGTCCGCCGCGCAGGTATCGATCCATCGGTCATCGACGACATCATCATCGCCGAATCGCATTACGGCGGCGGCGACCTCGCGCGCTACGTCGCACTGGTGGCAGGTTACGAGAATGCGCCCGGCCAGGCCGTGAACCGGCACTGCGCGGGCAGCCTCACCGCGATCGGCAACGCAGCGGCCCAGATCGGCTCCGGTATGGAGCGGGTGCTGCTCGCCGGTGGTGTGCAATCGCTGTCGATGACGCCGCTGATGAACCAGCGCATTCCCGGTCCGGAGCTGAAGTTCGAGGAGCGCTGGCTGCCGCCCATTCACCCGGAGGCCCCGGACGCACCGTCCCGCGATATGTCCATCACCGTCGGATGGAACACCGCACAGTCCTACGGGCTGACCCGCGAGGAACTCGACGCCTGGGCGGCGCGCTCCCATCAGCGTGCGGTCGCCGCGCAGGATGCGGGAAAGTTCCTCGACGAGATCGTGCCCCTCAAGGTGACCCAGCCCGACGGCTCGGTCATCGAATTCAGCGTCGACGAGCATCCGCGCCGGGACACCACCGTGGAGAAGCTCGCCGGCCTCAAGGTCCTGCACCCGGAGATCGAAGGATTCTCCATCACCGCGGGCAACAGCAGTGGCACCAATGATGCTGCCGCTGCTGTCGCGGTGGTCGCCGACGATTACGCGGCCGGGGAGAACCTCAATGTGCTCGCCAAGGTGCGGGCCTGGGGTTCGGTCGGCGTGCCGGCCAAGGACACCGGTCTGGGCGGCGTGAAGGTGATCGGCAAGGTCCTCGAGCGCGCCGGCCTCAAGCCCTCCGACGTGGCGCTGTGGGAGATCAACGAGGCCTTCGCCTCGGTACCGGTGGCGGCGGTGCGCGAATACGGCCTCGACGAAGAACTGGTCAACTTCTCCGGCAGCGGCTGCAGCCTGGGCCATCCGATCGCCGCCTCAGGCGCCCGGATGATCACCACCCTGATCTACGAACTGCAGCGTCGCGGCGGCGGTATCGGCGTGGCGGCGATGTGCGCCGGCGGCGGTCAGGGCGGCGGACTCGTCATTGAAGTGTGATCAGCATCGAGGTGTGATCTCGAGAGTCTGAACTACCGGGCGGACTTACCCCGGCCCTTCGGGGCCGGGGTTTTCGCTTTGCTGCCACCCTCAAGCCGGCGGCTCGCGTGCTCCAGGATGCAGTCCAGGCCGAACTCGAAGTTGTTCTCGTCGGAGGCCCCGAAGCTGTGACCCTCACTGGTCACCTGCGCCAGCAGCGGTGCGACCTCCGGATCGATGACCAGGGTCTGGTCATAGGCGCCCGGCCCCTCGTCGCCGGTGTTCTTCTCCGCGAGGCGCTGCAGCACCACCGAGCCCCGGACATGCAGCGTGACCGCCGAATAGGTGTCGAAGGCGTCCTCGGCGCTCAACCCGGCCTCGACGAGCCCGGAGATCGCCTTCTCCATCTCCAGCACACCGAGTTTCGCGGCGCGCGGGCTCAGCGCGGCGCGGATGAGGATCAGATCGCACAGGATCGGATTGCCGGTGAAGGTCTTGCGCATGGTGCGCGCGTGGTTGCGCAGCGTCTCGCGCCAGTCCCTGGCCTCCACATACGGCGTGGCGAACACGTACTCGCTGAGCGCGCGATCGGTCATCGCGTTGAGCAGGTCGTCCTTCTTGCGGAAGTACCAGTAGATGCTGGTGACGCCGACACCCAGGTGCTTTCCGAGCAACGGCATGCTGAGGTTGTCGATACCGACCTGCTCGGCGAGTTCGAAGGCGCCCTTGATGATGTCGTCGGGATTGATCGATCCGCGCTCGCGGCGCTGTCGTTTCTCGGCAACCGGTTGCTTCGCCACGGCGGGCACCTCTTTCGCGATCGATGCTGCGGCTCGCAGCGGTTCACTTTCCGGGCTCGGGCAGTGAACCGTCAAGCTTACCGGTAGCCATACCGTCGTGGCCGGTACGCACGTTCTCGGGTGGGTTATACGGCGCTCTCGTCCGGCTACCGTAATCAATATAGTAATGTTTTCCGGGATCCGACCCGCCCCATTTCTTCGAATGCGAGGACCGAGAGTGGCCGACGAAATCCTGACCGAGCGCCGGGGCCGCACCCTGGTCATCACCATCAACCGGCCCGAGGCGCGTAATGCGTTCAATCTGCCGGTGGCACAAGGCCTCGCGGCCGCGATGGATGAGCTCGACGACAGCCCGGAGCTGTCGGTGGCGATCCTCACCGGTGCCGGTGGGAACTTCAGCGCCGGGATGGACCTGAAGGCCTTCGCTTCCGGCGAGCTGCCCTATGTCGAAGGGCGCGGTATCGGTTTCACCGAGCGCCCGCCCCGCAAACCCGTGATCGCCGCCGTCGAGGGTTACGCGCTGGCCGGTGGCACCGAGATGGTGCTCGCCACCGACCTCATCGTGGCCTCGCGGACAGCGAAGTTCGGCATCCCGGAGGTCAAGCGCGGACTGGTGGCCGCCGGCGGCGGGCTGCTGCGGCTGCCGCATCGCATCCCGTATCAGAAGGCTCTCGAATTGGCGCTCACCGGTGAGCATTTCACCGCCGAGGACGCCGCCCAGTGGGGCTTCGTCAACAAGCTGACCGAGCCGGGCGAGGCGCTCGCCGGTGCGCTGGAACTGGCCGAGAAGATCACCGCGAACGGTCCGCTGGCGGTGGCGGCGACCAAGGAGGTCATCGTGAAGTCGGCCGAGTGGAGCCAGGCCGAGATGTGGCAGAAGCAGAACGAGCTCATCGGCCCGGTGTTCGCGTCCAAGGACGCCATCGAGGGCGCCACGGCGTTCGCCGAGAAGCGCGCCCCGAACTGGACCGGCAGCTAGCAGGCGGAGGGCAGGAGCGGAGCGACCCGAAAGTGATGTAGCTCGTGGATCTCGGATTCGCCGGTGCCGCAACCGTCGTCGTCGGCGGTGGCCGTGGCATGGGATTCGCCACGGCGCAGTGCCTTGCCGACGACGGGGCCCGGGTGGCGATCATCGGACGGTCCGCGGACGTGCTCGACGCCGCCACGGCGGATCTGGCCCGACGGGGGAGTCCGGACGCCGTGGCGATCGTCGCCGACATCGGTGACGACGCCGCGGTGCAACGGGTGTTTGCCGACCTGGCTGAACGCTGGGACGGGGAGCTCAACGCGCTCATCAATACCGTCGGCCCCGGCGCGGCAGGCAACTTCGAAGAGCTGACCGACCAGCAGTGGCAGGAAGCCTTCGATGCCGGCCTGATGGGCATGGTGCGCTGCGTGCGAGCCGCACTCCCGTTGCTGCGCAAGGCGGAATGGGCGCGCATCGTGAACTTCTCGGCACATTCGACCCAACGGCAGAGCACCCGGCTGCCGGCCTACACCGCGGCCAAGGCTGCGGTGAACAGTGTCTCGAAGAACCTGTCGCTGCAGTTGGCGCCCGACGAGATCATGGTGAATGTGGTGTCCCCTGGCAGCATCTCCTCGGAGGCCCTGCTGGGCTGGGCTGAATCGGTGGGCGTGGACGGCAGCGATCCGTATGCGCTGATGTCGGCCATCGACGAGCACTTCGGTCACCCCGCGCACCTGCCGCGGGCCGGGCAGACCAGTGAGATCGGGCCCGTCGCCGCCTTTTTGGCGTCCAGGCGCAACTCCTACATGACCGGCGCCAACATCAACGTCGACGGCGGCAGCGACTTCCTCTGATTTCGGCAAGTTTTCGCTGGTCGAAGCGCATCCGGGGGGCTTGCGGAATGCACTACCGATAGGTATACAGTAAGTATGCTTAAACGGGAGGTGGCCGACCTGTGACCGTCGCGGACAGTGTGAGTACAGAGGCGGTGCTGTACGAGGTCACCGCCGGTGGCGTCGCCGTCATCACCCTCAATCGCCCGGAGCGGCTGAACTCCTGGGCCGCCGACATCTCCCGCGGGGTGTACGCGGCCTTCGACCGTGCCGAGGCCGACGAGGCGGTCCGGGCCGTCGTGCTCACCGGCACCGGCCGCGGATTCTGCGCCGGGGCCTATATGGGTGCCATGCAGGATCTCGGCGCGTCCATCGGCGCGGACACCGATGTCAGCAAGATCGTCGGTGAACGCCATCCGCACTTTCTGACCACCCTGCGTAAGCCGGTGATCGCCGCGATCAACGGCGCGTGCGTCGGTATCGGCCTGACCCATGCCCTGATGTGCGATGTCCGGTTCGCCGCGGACGGCGCGAAGTTCGCCACCGCCTTCCCGCGGCGCGGACTGATCGGCGAGTACGGCATCACCTGGATTCTGCCCCGGCTGGCCGGATGGGGTGCTGCCGCAGACCTGCTGCTGTCCGGGCGCACCTTCTTCGCCGATGAAGCCGCCAAGCTCGGCCTGGTCAAAGAGGTTGTGCCGCCCGAAGATCTGCTCTCCACCGCGCTCGCGTACGCCGAGGATCTGGCCCGCAACTGTTCACCGGCCTCGATGGCGGTCATCAAGCGCCAGATCTACGGCGATGCCCACGACGCGGTCACCGACGTGAGTGCGCGCGCCGAGTCCCTCATGCACGAGTCCATGGTGCGCCCCGACCTGGTCGAAGGCATCACCGCGTTCTTCGAGAAGCGGCCGCCGAACTTCCCTGCACTGAAACAGCTTTGAAAGGTTGACCCACATGTCTGACACACCAGAGCGTCTGCCCTACCTGGCCGTCGACGTCGACAACCACTACTACGAGCCGATCGATGCCTTCACCCGGCACCTGCCCAAGGAGTTCAGGAGCCGCGGTGTGCAGATGGTGCAGGACGGCAAGCGGACGCTGGCGGTGTTCGGAGGGACGGTCAACCACTTCATCCCCAACCCGACCTTCGACCCGATCATCGAACCCGGCTGCCTGGACCTGCTGTTCCGCGGCGAGATCCCCGAGGGCGTCGACCCCGCGTCGCTGATGAAGGTCGACCGGCTCTCCGAGCATCCCGAGTACCAGAACCGTGACGCCCGGCTGCAGGTGCTCGACCGTCAGCACCTCGAAACGGTGTTCATGCTGCCGACGTTCGCCTGCGGCGTGGAGGAAGGGCTCAAGCACGATATCGAGGCCACCATGGCCTCGGTGCACGCCTTCAATCTGTGGCTGGACGAGGACTGGGGCTTCGAGCGGCCCGACGGACGCTTCATCTCCGCGCCGATCATCTCGCTGGCCGATCCGCAGAAGGCGGTCGAGGAGGCCGAATTCGTCATCGGCCGCGGTGCCAAGCTGGTCTGCGTGCGCCCGGCTCCGGTGCCCGGGGTGGCCAGGCCACGGTCGCTGGGTGACCCGTCGCACGACCCGGTCTGGGCCCGGCTGGCCGAGGCCGGCGTCGCGGTGGTGTTCCACCTGTCCGACTCCGGATACATGGCGATCCCGGCACTGTGGGGCGGCAGCGGGGTGTTCAAGGGATTCGGCAAGCGCGACCCGCTGGACATGGTGATCATGGACGACCGCGCCATCCACGACACGATGGCCTCGATGATCGTGCACCAGGTGTTCACCCGGCATCCCACGCTGAAGGTCGCCAGCATCGAGAACGGCTCCTACTTCGTCTACCGGCTGATCAAGCGTCTCAAGAAGGCCGCCAACAATGCGCCGTACCACTTCAAGGAAGACCCGGTGGAACAGCTGCGCAACAACGTCTGGATCGCGCCGTACTACGAGGACGATGTGAAGCTGCTCGCGGCCACCATCGGTGTGGACAAGATCCTGTTCGGCTCGGACTGGCCGCACGGTGAGGGCCTGGCGGACCCGACCACGTTCACCGCCGACATCCCGCAATTCCCGGAGTTCAGTCTGGAGGACACCAGGAAGGTCATGCGCGACAACGCACTCGAGCTGCTCGGCGATGTCACCCGGGTCGCGCCCGGCGTCGCGCACCTGGTGTCGGCGTAGCCAGCGCGATGAGCGAATGGACCATCGGCGCCGTCATCGACGCCATCGCCCAGGCAGTCCCGGACCGGGAGATGACGGTGTGCGGAACACGGCGCACCACCTTCGCCGAGGGTGCGGACCGGACCCGGCGGCTGGCGAACTTCCTGGCCGGTCGCGGGCTGGGTGCGCACCGCGAACGCGATGAACTGCACCGATGGGAATGCGGGCAGGATCGCGTCGCACTGATCTTGCACAACGATCTGTATCCAGAGATGGTGATCGGGTGCCTGAAGGCCCGGACGGTGCCGGTCAACGTCAACTACTACTACTCGCCGGGCGAGGTCGCCGACCTGCTGGCCCACCTGAAGCCGCGGGCGGTGATCTATCACCGTTCGCTGGGGGCCAAGTTCGCCGACGTGTTGGACGCCGAACTGCTCATCTCGGTCGATGACGGCGACGGGGACGAACTTCCCGGTGCGGTACGAATGGAAGACGCACTGGCCGAGGGGGATTCGGATTGCGTGTCGGCACCGTCCCCGGACGATCTGTTGATGATCTGTACCGGCGGCACCACCGGGCGCCCCAAGGGTGTGCTGTGGCGCCAGGGGGACATCTACGTGTCCTCGATGAACGGGGCCGACCACGACGAGGTCGGGGAGATCCACGACAAGGTGGCGCACGCCGGGCCGCCGTGGTTCGCGGTCTCGCCGCTGATGCACGCTGCCGGGTTGTGGACGGCGTTCTCCGGGCTGCTGTCCGGGCAGACCGTCGTGCTGCACGACACCAAGGCGAAGTTCGATCCGCGCACCGTGCTGGAGACCGCGGAGCGCGAGAAGGTCGGGCTGATGACGATGGTGGGCGACGCGTACGCCGCTCCCATCGTCGAAGAGCTCGGCCGGCGGTCCTATGACCTGTCCTCGATGTTCGCCATCGGCACCGGTGGCGCGGCCACCAACCCGAAACATCAACGGGCCCTGCTGGATCACATCCCGCAGATCACCATCATCAACGGCTTCGGTTCCTCGGAGACCGGGAACATGGGTTTCGGGCACACCCAGCGCCAGACCGACACCGCCGACACCTTCCAGTTGCGGCCCGGCGGTCTGGTGCTCGCCGAGGACTACTCCCGCTTCCTGGAACCCGGTGAGGCCGAGGTGGGCTGGGTGGCCCGAAACGGCCGGATCCCGCTGGGGTACTTCGACGACGCCGACGCCACCGCCAAGACCTTCCCCGAGGTCGGCGGCCAGCGGGTGGTGGTCTCTGGGGACCGTGCGGCACTGGATCCCGACGGCAGCCTGCGGCTGTACGGCCGGGACTCGCTGGTGGTGAACACCGGTGGGGAGAAGGTCTTCGTCGAGGAGGTCGAGGCAGCGTTGCGGGCGCACCCTGATGTCGTCGACGCCCTGGTGGTCGGCAGGCCCAGTGAGCGGTGGGGCGAGGAGATCGTCGCGATCGTCGCGCTGCACCCGGACGCCACGGCGACCGCAGAGTTGTTGCGCGAGCACAGCTGCACGGTGCTGGCGCGTTTCAAGGCGCCCAAGGAGGTGCTCTTCGTCGAGCAGGTACGCAGGCTCGGCAACGGCAAGGCCGATTACCGGTGGGCGAAGAGCCACGCGGTCGAGGCAGCGGCGATGGGGACGGTATGACAGCGCGAGTTATCGACTGTCTGGCCAATGTGCATTTCGGCGAGACGGAACACCAGCCCACCTTCATGACGAAGGTGCGCGACGACTACTTCAAGGGCCCGAAGTCGATGTACGACCCGATCGACCTTTCGGCCCTGCTCGACGAGATGGACACCCACGGGGTGCGCAAGGCGATCCTGATGGACTCACTGGCCAAACCCTCGGTGACGGCGCGCAAGTTCGTCGAGGCCCATCCGGAGCGGTTCGCGCTGGCGATGGGCGGGGTCAACCTGCTGCGGCCCATCCCGTCCCTGCGCGAGCTGGCCGCCATCACGAAGGATCTGCCGGTCGCCTATACCGTTGTCGGCCCCAGCTTCTGGGCCGACGGCCAGTATCCGCCCAGCGACGCGGTCTACTACCCGCTCTACACCAAGTGTGCCGAGCTGGAACTGCCACTGTGTGTCAACACCGGGATGCCGGGTCCGCCGATCCCGGGTGAGGTGCAGAACCCGATCCACCTGGACCGGGTGTGCGTCCGCTTCCCCGAGCTGAAGCTCTGCATGATCCACGGTGCGGACCCGTGGTGGGATGTCGCGATCAGAATGCTGATCAAGTACCAGAACCTGCGGTTGATGACCTCGGCGTGGTCGCCGAAACGGCTGCCGGACAGCCTGTTGCACTACATGCGCACCCGCGGGCCGAAGAAGATCATCTTCGCGTCGGACTATCCGGTACTGCGGATGGAACGCGTGGTGCCCGAAGCGCTCGCGCTGGACCTGCCCGCCGAGGTGCTGGACAACTACCTCTACAACAACGCCGCCGAGTTCTTCTTCGGCGAAACCGGGAACCGGGAGAACTGACGATGGACCGCTACGAATTGCGCAGGCTGGACTACAGCCTGACCGAGGACCACAAGGACCTGCAGGCCGCATACAAACAGTTCTTCAAGACGCACTCCGATATCGAGACCGTGCGCGCCGCCGAGGCAAGCGGATTCGACAAGAGCCTGTGGGAACGGTTGTGCAGCATGGGCGCAACGACCATGGGCCTGCCCGAGTCGGTCGGCGGTGACGGGGCGACCCTGGTCGACCTGACGCTGGTCGCCGAAGAGATCGGGCGCTACCTGGCCCCGGTCCCGTGGATCGACCACGTGGTCGCCGCTCGGCTGCTGGCGCGCCTGGGTGCGCTGACCGGTGATGACGCCGACGGCATCGTGGCGGGCACCACCCTGGTCGCGCTGGACCCACAACAGGTGGCGCCCAGCGGCGCGCGGCTGATCCCCGCCGGGTCGATCGCCGGGCACATCGTCGTCCGCGACGGTGAGGACATCGTGAAGCTCGGCTACTCCAGCCCGCCGGCCAAGGTCGACAACATCGGCAAACTGCCGATGGCCTGGGTGGACCCGGCCGCCGCCGACGACCGCGTCGTGCTCGGCAGTGGCGCCGAGGCCCTGGCCGAATACCAACGGGCACTGGATGAGTGGCGACTGCTCACGGCGGCCGCGCTGGTTGGCCTCGTCGAGGAAACCATGACCATCGCCGCCGAGTTCGCCAAATCCCGCTACACCCTCGGCGTGCCGATCGGCACCTTGCAGGGCATCTCGCACCCGTTGGCCAATATCGCCATCACCGTCCAGAGCGGGCGCGGCCTGGCCCGGCGCGCGGCATGGTTCCTGGACAACGAACCACAGGAACGACCCGAACTCGCGCCGTCGGCATTCGTGTTCATGTCCGAGGAGGCCGCCAAGGCCGCCACCGTCGCCGTGCATGTCCAGGGCGGGCTCGGGGTGTCGGCCGAGGCCGCCGCCACCGCCTACCTGGTCCGGGCCCGCGGCTGGGCGCTCGCCGGCGGAGACCCGGGCGCCACCGCAGTACACATCGCGCGGATCGTCACCGCGCGCGAGAGCCAGTCGGCCCAGGTCTAAGGAGCAGCACAGCGATGGACTTCTCAGCAGTAGAACTGTCCGCGGAGGACAAGGCGTTTCAGGCCGAGGTCCGTGAGTTCCTGGCGGGCGTGGTGACCGAGGATGTGATCCGCCGCGACCGCGAGACCGGTGACAACTTCGACGAGGGCGTGCACCTGGCGCTCGGGGCCGCCGGGTACCTGGAGAAAGAATGGAAGACCGAGGCCGACGGCGGGTTCAGCCGGGTGCGGCGGCGCATCTGGGAACTGGAGAAGCGCCGCGCCGAGGTGCCCTGGGTGACCTGGGGTACCACGTCGATGGTGGCGCGCTCGGTGGCCAAGTTCGCGCCCGACGAGATCCGTGACGAGGTGCTGGCCGGTGTCTTCGACGGGACGGTGCGGCTGTGCCTGGGTTACACCGAACCCGAGGGCGGCTCCGATGTCGCCACCTGCAAGACCCGCGCCGTGCGCGACGGTGACCAATGGATCATCAACGGCTCCAAGATGTTCACCACCGGGGCGCACAACTGCACGTACACCTTCCTGATCACCAACACCGACCCGGACGCGCCGAAGCACAAGAGCCTCACCATGTTCCTCGTACCGCTGGATCTTCCCGGCGTCGAGATCCAGGGCATCCGCACCGTGGACGGGGACCGCACGAACATCGTCTACTACTCCGATGTCCGCGTCGACGACAAGTACCGCCTCGGTGAGGTCAACGGCGGCTGGACCGTGGTGCGCGAACCGCTGGACGCCGAGCACGGTGCGGTCGCGGCCGCCGATGACGGCCTGGCCGATGTGGCGATCATGGCGCATCAGGCCGGCTTCATGGTCGAGGCCGCCGACAACGTCGCCGCCGTGGTGCAGCGCTCGGGCGCCATCGATGACGCCTCGGTCGGATACCGCCTGGGCCGCAGCATCGCCCGTATCGAGGCATCGCTGTCCGCGCCGAGCATCTTCGGTCGTGTAGCGCTGGCGCAGACCATGCGTGATGTTGCACCCGACCTGATGGACGTCGCCGGATCGGTGGCCGCGCTGCCGATCGGCGCCGACGGCGGCTGCGACGACCGCAGCGAGTACGTGTATCGCTTTGCCCCGCTGGTGGGGATCTACGGCGGGACCCTCGAGGTGTTCCGCAACATGATCGCCCAGCATGTCCTCGGATTGGGCAAGCCCAACTACTCGCCGCCCGCAGCGAAGAGAGCGTCCTGACGCGAGGTCAGGACGCCGCACACGCCTCGGCCGGCAACCGGGTGCGTGCGGCCCCGTCCCGGTACAGGGCGGCGACGCTCATGGCGCCGATGGCTGCCCAGGCATAGTTCGATGCGGCGCTGGGCCACGCGCCGTACAGCGCACTCGCGGTGCCGCCGAGCACGCCGCCGACGATGTTCAGCGCGGCGTAGCGCCGGGAGGCGTTGGACAACCAGCCGCGACTCAGGGACAAGTACGCCACCAGCGTGCCTGCCGTCCCGACCCACCCCAGAGTTGCCGCAATCATGTGCTCCGCCTTCGATCTCGCTGCTTTCACCGGAAAGTATCGAGGTCGGCTGCGTTAAACACAATTGAATAGAAATGCACATCCGATGTAGCATTTCTTAATGGATCTGGACCCGCGCCGGCTGCGCTATCTGCTGGCCGTGGCGCGTGCAGGCGGCGTCCTCGCCGCGGCGGACGAACTGCGCCTGACGCCGTCGGCGGTGTCCCAGCAGATCTCCCGGCTGGAACGCGAAACCGGCCGGGTGCTGATGACGCGCACCACCCAGGGATCGGCCCTCACGCCGGAGGGCTGGGCGCTGGCCGAGGCCGGTCAGCAGATCGAGCAGACGCTGGCGGCCGCCGAGGCCAGGCTGGCGCGCGGTGATGCCGAGGTTCACGGCACCATGCGCATCGGTGGGTTCCAGAGTTTTCTGAGCGCAGTCATCGCCCCGGCGCTGCCGGAGTGGCGTCGCGTCCAACCCGATGTGCGCATCGAACTCGTCGAGGACGAGGAAGACGAGCTGATGCGCTCCATGAAGTCCGACGAGTTGGACGCTGCCATCGTGGAATTGGACGCCGAGGACACGCCCCGGCGACTGCCGGTGGGCATGACCGAGGTGCCCCTGCTCGATGATCCCTGGAAGCTGGTGGTGCCCGCGGGCACCCTGGCCCCGGACGTCACCGAGATCAGCAAGCTCAATCTGCCCTGGCTCGGGGTCGGGACCTCGGCGGCCAGCACGCGCGCCATTGCACGCCTGCGCCGGGCCACCGGCATGGATCAACCCACCGCCCACCGCTATTTCAACACCCAGACCGGACTGGCGCTGGTGGCGGCGGGCGAGGGCATGGCGCTGATCCCGATGCTGGCGTTGCAGGGCCTGCCCCAGGACGGGGTGGACTGGCTGGACGTGCCGGGCCTCGGGATGCGCAGGATCGTGATGCGCAGCTACACCCGCAGTAGGCAGTCGAGTGACCTGATCAACGCCATGGTCGGGCTCATCCGTGACGCGGTGGCCAACATCACCTTCGAACCGACCAGCTGAGCACGCGCTGTGATCAGGCGCGGGCCATCACCGGCGGTTTGACGGCCTCGGGGTCCGGGTTGGCGAGGGGCAGGCCCATGAACCGGCGGGCGTTGTCGCCCATGAAATCGTAGGTGCGCCGGACGTCCATGCCCTCGGCGTACTTCCAGAACCCCTTCGGCTCGGTGAGCCCCTCGGGATGCGGATAGTCCGACCCGAAGAGCACCTTGTCCCAGCCGACGGTGTTGACCACATCGGAGACACAGCCCTCCCAGAACGGGCTGACCCAGATGTTGCGGCGGAACACGTCGTGCGGATGCTCGGGGAAGTTCTGCGGCATCTTCTTCTGCAGATCCTCGAAATCGTGGAACAGCGGGTAGATCCAGCCGCTGCCGTTCTCGACGCTCGCGACCCGCAGCTTCGGGAACCGGGTGAAGGTGCCGTGGCAGATCAGCGCGGTGATCATGTCGGCGATCTCGCGGTGCCCCAGCACCATCCAGCGGAAGGCGCTCTGCGTCATGAAGTTCTGGGTGTACGGCGGTTCCCACTTGCCGACGTAATCGTCCAGCGGCGGGTAGCTGGCGTGCAGCACGATCGGCAGACCGGCGGCCTCCACGTCGCGCCAGAACGGGTCGAACTCCGGAAGCGCGGGGGAGCGCCAACCGTGCAGACCGTTCACCGGGCCCGGCTTGATCAGGGCCACCCTGGCGCCGTTCTCCAGCAGCCAGGCCAACTCCCGCTGGGCGGCGTCCACCTCGGACAGGTTGATGATCGGGGTGGTGAACACCCGGTTGCGGTAATTGAAGGACCAGTGCTCGAGAATCCACTCGTTGAGTGCGTGCACGATGGCCAGCGTCAGCGCGGGATCGTCGGCGCTGGAATGCTCCACCAGGCTGCCCAGGGTCGGGTAGTTCAGCGCCTCGGTGACGCCCTGGCGGTCCAATTCCGCGACGCGCGCCTCGGGGTTGCGGGTGGCCTCGGGTGCCTCGATGGCCTTGCCCTGCATCTCGCGCAGTGTCAGGCCCTCGGTGTTCTCGCCGGCGAAGAACTTCTCATGTGCCCCCGGCGCAGCAACCCGCTCGAACGTCGGATTCGGGATGAAATCGGTGACCCGGTTGTTGATCACGATCCTGGTCTGCCTGCCGAACTGGGCGTATTGCACAGCGCGGCTGTACTTCTCGGGCAGGAACTTGACCAGGGCATCGGCGGTCTCGTACATGTGCTGGTCGGCGTCGAAGATCGGTGCGTCCCGGAACTGTTCGGTCATGGTGATGTCTCCCTATCCGGCGAGCAGACGCAAATGGCGCTCAAATGGCATGATTTCGGACCATTCACGTCTGCTCGCGGTGAATGTCAGAGGGTCAGGACGGTGGCGCCCGCGGTGCCGGGCGCGCCGTACAGCTGGGCGAAACCGACCTTGGGCTCGCCGGGAACCTGGCGATCGCCGGCCTCGCCGCGCAGCTGGCGCACCAGCTCGTGGATCTGGCGCAGCCCGGACGCGCCGATCGGCTCACCGTTGGCGATCAGCCCGCCGTCGGTGTTCACCGGCAGTGAGCCGCCGATCTCGGTGGCGCCGTCGGCCAGCAGCTTCTCCTGGTCGCCATGAGCGCAGAATCCGCATTCGGCCATGTGGATGATCTCGGCACCGGCATCGGTGTCCTGCAGTTGCACCACGTCGACGTCTTCGGGTGCGACACCGGCCTTTTCGAACGCGGTACGTGCGGCGTACACCGTGGGGGCGACGTCCTCGACGACGGGGGCGCAGGTGGTGTTCACCTCGTAGGCCCCGTAGCTGCGGGTGCGGATCTCGACGGCCCGCAGATACACCGGCTTGTCGGTGTACTTGTGGGCCAGATCGGCCCGGCACATCACCACCGCCGCCGCGCCTTCATCGGGGGCGCAGAACATGTACTGGGTCAGCGGGTAGTTCAGCATCGTCGAGTTGAGGATGTCGTCCTCGGCGATGGGTTTGCGCCGGAAGGCATTCGGGTTCAGGGCGCCGTTGCGCAGATTCTTGTTGGCGACCTTGGCCAGGGTGCGTGCCGAGATGTTGTGGTCGTGCAGGTACCGGTTGGCCTTCATGCCGAAGAACTGGGTGGTCAGGTACTGGCCGTTCTCGGCGTACCAGGCCGGCATGCCGACCAGACCCGGATCCTCGGTGAAGGCGCCGCGGGGGTGCTTGTCCAGTCCGACGGCGATCCCGATGTCGTAGTCGCCGAGACGGATACCGTCCGCGCACACCTTGGCCGCGCTGGCCGCGGTCGCGCAGGCGTTGAAGACGTTGGTGAACGGGATGCCGGAGAGCCCGACCATGCCCACGATGGCATCGGGGTTGGCGACCGTCCAACTGCCGCCGGTGGCGGCACCGATGTCCTTCCAATCGACCCCGGCGTCATCGACGGCGGCGAAGATGGCGTCCACGCCCATCGCAAGAGCCGATTTGCCTTCGAAGCGGCCGAACGGGTGCAGGCCGACACCGATGATCGCTACGTCGTACATCAGGCTCCCTCAACAGGTGCGAAGGCGAAAGTGATCAACTCGTCACCTTCGGCGTCGGTGGCGAACGGAATCATGGTCAGTTCGACCTCCATGCCGAATGTCAGCTTGGCCGGGTCGTTTTCGGTGAGCCGCCCTTCGACCCGGAGGACATCCCCGAGCTGGACCAGCCCGACGCCGAACGGCACGAAGTCCTTGCCGGTGGGTCCCTTATAGGGCGGACCGGGCGCAAAGCCCTGGGTGGTCCAGGCGACCAGGGTGCCGCGCCGGGGCAGGTGCTCAGGGCTCATCGCGGCACTGCTGCAGCCGGGGCAGCGCCGCTGCACCGGGAACGTCGTCGCGCGACAGGACCCGCAGCGGCTACCGATCAAGGCGGGCTCGGCGTCGGGCCACGTCGAAATCTCGGTCGCCAGCGCCTTCTGCATCTCGTTCTCCTTGAGAAACTGCGAACTCCACATGCCAACTGTAATTCTTACAGTAGCGTACTTGGTGGCCGGCCCCCGACGCCACGGAAGTGCGGTGAATGATGGCTACCAGCATCGAACACAAGCCGACGTTCTGCCGGATCTGCGAGCCGCTGTGCGGGATGATCGCGACTGTCGAGGACGGGCGCCTGACCGCGCTGCGGCCGGACAAGGAGCATCCGCTGTCGGCGGGGTTCGCGTGCCAGAAGGGCATCGCGTTCACCGAAGTGGTCAACGATCCGGACCGGGTCACCACCCCGCTCAAGCGCACCCCCGACGGCTTCGAAGCGGTGAGCTGGGACTCCGCACTCGACGATATCGCCGCGCGGTGCGACGCGATCCACCGCAGGCACGGTTCCGGCGCGTTCGGCTGGTACATGGGCAATCCGGCCGCCTTCAGCTACGCCCACCTCTTCGGGGCGATGGCCTTCGCCGAGGGGGTGGGCCGGCACAGTCACTTCTTCACCTCCTCCTCGCAGGACACCAGCAGCCGGCTACTGGCCAGCCAGTTCCTCTACGGCTCCCCGATGACGGTGCCGATCCCGGATCTGATGCGCACCGATCTGCTGGTGCTGATGGGCGCGAATCCGGTGGTGTCCCATGGCAGTTTTCTGACCGCCCCGCGGATCAAGGACCGCATGCACGACATCGTGCGCAAGGGCGGCCGGGTGGTGGTGATCGATCCGCGCCGCAGTGAGACCGCAGCGCAGTTCGAGTGGCTGGGCGTCATCGCCGACAGTGATGCCTACCTGTTGCTCTCGGTGCTGCAGGTGTTCTTCGCCGAGGGACTGGTCAGCGGGATCGGCCGGGCACAGTCCCGCGGGCTGGACTGGCTGGACGCCGAAGTCGCGTCGTTCACGCCGGAAGCCACCCAGGTGCACACCGGGGTTACGCCGGATGCGGTGCGCGCGTTGGCGCGTGATCTCGCCGCGGCGCCCCGGGCGGCGGTGTACGGGCGTCTGGGCACCTGCGTGGGGCGCAACGGCACCCTGGTCACCTATCTGATCGACGCGGTGAATCTGGTGGCGGGCAACCTGGACCGCCCAGGCGGCAGCGTGTTCAGCACGCTGGGAATCCCCGGGCAGAAATGGGGTTCGAAGCTGATGGGCGCCTCCTTGCGGCGCACATACCGCACCAAACGCACCCGGATCGGCGGTATGCGAACGGTCATCGGCGCCGAACCCGCCGCGCTGATGGCCAAGGAGATCACCACCCCGGGACGCCGGCAGATCCGGGCGATGTTCGTCGGTGCCGGCAACCCGGTGCTGTCGTTGCCCAACGGTGCGGAACTGGAGGATGCGCTGGAATCCCTGGACCTCATGGTCGGCCTCGACCTGTACGTGAACGAGACCCACGCGCACTGCGACTACGTCCTGCCGGTCACCACGATGTACGAGCGCGACGATTTCGCCGTCACGTTCCAGCAGTTCCAGGCCACCCCGTTCCGCCAGGCCACCGACGCGGTCGTCGCGCCGGCCGGGCAATGTCGCACCGAATGGGACATCATCGTGGACCTGATCTCACGAATTCAGCTGCGCACACCGGTTTTCGCCGCGCTGCGGGTGGGTCAGCGGATGGCCGGACGCGGCGGTCGACGGTTGAGCCCGCGTCCGGTGGTCGACATGATGATCCGAATGGCCGACGGGGGAGATCGGTTCGGGCTGCGCCGCGACGGACTGAACTTTCGCCGGTTGGCCACCGCACACCCGCACGGCGTGGTGGTGGCGCCGAACATCCGGACCGGCGTGCTCGACGAGGTGGTCGCCTACCGGCACGGCAAGGTCGAGTTGGCGCATCGCGATATCGGCGATGAGATCGTCGCACTGACGCGGCGCGCGCGGCCCGCGGGATTTCCGATGCGGATGATCGGGATGCGCGAGCCCCGCTCGGAGAACTCGTGGATGCACAACGCGCCGCTGCTGATGCGCGGGGAGCGCACCCAGCGGGCACTCATGCATGTCGATGACGCCGCCGCCCGCAACATCGCCGACGGCGACACCGCGACGGTGCGCTCACCGTTCGGCGAGATCGCTGTGCCGGTGGCGCTGACCGTCGATATCGTGCCGGGAACCATTGCGATTCCGCACGGTTGGGGTCATCGGGGGACCGGTGGCTGGCGGATCGCCAACCGGGCCGGCGGTGTCAATGTCAACCAGCTGATGTCCAGTGACCCGGCCGATGTCGAGGCCCTGGCCGGGATGTCGTGGCTGACCGGAGTGCCGGTGCAGGTGGCGCCGGTGACCATTGCGCACTGAGATACTGTAACGTTTACTGTTGATGCATTCGGCCTGGGAGGTCTTCTGGTGAGTGAGGTGGTGGCGGATGCGTCGAGTGTCGACATCGGGCGCCGCGCGGCGGACCGCGCCGAGATGCGGATGCTCATCGACGGTGAGCTGACCGCCGCGGCCTCCGGTGCGGCGTTCGACAATCTCAGCCCGGCAACAGGTTTGCTGCTCGGCAGCACCTCGGCCGCCGGTCCCGAGGATATGGATCGCGCCATCGGCGCGGCCCGGCGCGCCTTCGATGGCACCGACTGGTCCACCAACCGCGCACTGCGGCAGCGAGCACTGCTCCAGTTGCAGGACGCCATCGAAGCCGAAACCGAAGAGCTGCGTGAGGAACTGATCGCCGAGGTCGGCTGCCCGGCGATGACGACGCAGAACGCGCAACTCGACTGGCCCCTCGCCGACGCGCTGCGCTACCCGGCCCGGCTGATCGACGAGTTCGAATGGGAACGGCGCCTCGACGGTGGCGGCCTGTTCGGTGAGCGCAACGCGCGCACCGTGGTCAAGGAGGCCGTCGGCGTCGTCGCCGCCATCACGCCCTCCAACTTCCCCATCGAGGTCATCCTCAACAAGCTCGGCCCGGCGCTGGCGGCCGGCAACACCGTGGTGCTCAAGCCGGATCCGAACACCCCGTGGAACGCCACCCGGCTCGGGCGCCTCATCGCCGAGCGCACCGACATTCCGGCCGGGGTGATCAACGTGGTGCCCACCCCGTCCAATGAGGTGGCCGGGCTGCTCGGCACCGACCCCCGCGTCGACATGGTGTCGTTCACCGGGTCCACCGCGGTGGGCAGGCACCTGATGCGGGTCGGCGCCGACACCATGAAGCGCACCTTCCTCGAACTGGGCGGCAAGTCCGCGATGATCGTCCTCGACGACGCCAACCCGGCGCACATCATCCCCGGCGCGATCGGCGCCTGCGTGCACGCCGGGCAGGCCTGCGCGGCGAACACCCGGATGCTGGTGCACCGCAGTCTGTTCGACGAGGCCGTCGCCAATGTGACGATGGCCTTCGGCGGGGTACCCGTGGGTGACCCGGCGCTTCCGACCACCCTGGTGGGGCCACTGATCAGCGCGGCGCAGAAGCAGCGGGTGCTCGACGCCATCGAGGGTGCTCGACGTGACGGCGCCGAGATCGTCGTCGGTGGCGGCGTACCCGACGGGCTGCCCGACCACCTGGCCAACGGGCATTTCGTGGCGCCGACGGTGATCCTGGGGGCGGACCCGGGATCATCCATCGCGCAGGACGAGGTGTTCGGTCCGGTGCTGGTGCTCATCCCGTTCGACGATGACGACGACGCGGTGCGGCTGGCCAACGACAGCGCCTTCGGACTGGCCGGTGCGGTGTTGTCCAAGTCCCCGGAACGCGCGATGGGCGTCGCCCGGCGGATCCGGACCGGTGCCATCGGCGTCAACGGCGGCATGTACTACGGCGCCGACGCACCGTTCGGCGGTTTCAAGAACAGCGGCGTCGGCCGGCAGTGCGGTATCGAGGGTTTCGCCCAGTACACCGAGACCAAGACCATCGGGTGGCGCCTGCCCCGTCAGGGTTGACGCGCCAGCATCTCGGCGTGGTCGAGGATGCACTCCAGCACGTAGTCGAAGTTGATGTCGTCGGCCACGCCCATCCGGTGGCCGCGGCCGGTGGCCTCGGCGATGAACGGGGTGGCGGCCGGATCGATGAGATTGCGCTCGCCGTCCCGGCGCGGTGCGATACCGGGCATCTTGTCCTGCAGGCGTTCCATGATGACCGTGCCGCGCACATGGGTGGCGATCGCCGAGTAGGTGTCGAAGGCCTGCTCGGAGGTCAGCCCGGCGCGCACCAGGGCGGCCACCGGCGGCTCGAGCTTCTGGATGGCGCCCTGCACCGCCGCACGTCCATAGGATCCGCGGATCAGGATCAGATCACACAGAATCGGATTGCCGCGGAATGTCTTTCGCATGATCCGCGCGTGGTGTGCCAGCGATTCCCGCCAGTTGTCCGCATCGATGCTCGGTGCGGTGAAGTCGTACTCGTCGAGGGCCCGGTTGGTCATCGCGTCGAGCAGGTCATCCTTGCGGCGGAAATACCAGTAGATGCTGGTGACGCCGACATCGAGATGTTTGGCCAATTGCGGCATGCTGAGGTGGTCGATCGACACGTCGGCGGCGACGTCGAACGCGCCGGACAGGATCTCCTCGACACTGATGGACCCGCGTTCACGACGCTGTCTTTTCGTTGCGGGTCTGCTCACGGTGCCTCCCGTGCTCAGGTGATCGGTCGGAACGTGACGGGTACGGCCGTGGGCGAGCGGAACGGCTGACCGAAGATGTGGGGGTCCGCGCCGGCGTCGAGTTCGAGGTCGGTGACCCGGTCGAGCAGGCATTCGATGGCGACCCGGGTCTCCATCCGGGCCAGGTGAAGACCGAGGCAGGTGTGCTCGCCGGCGGCAAAGGTGATGTGCGGCACGCGCTTGCGGAAAATGTCGAATTTCTCGGCCCGTTCCCAGCGGGCCTCGTCGCGATTGGCGGCGCCGATGCACACATCGATGACCGCCCCGGCGGGGAGCTCGACGCCGTCGAGTTCGGTGGCCACGCTGGCCGAACGCTGCACGGTGGTCAGCGGTGTCTCATAGCGCAGGCCCTCTTCGATCGCCTGGCCGAGGAGTTCGTGGTCGGCCTGCACCGCGGCGAACTGATCGGGATGGGTCAGCAGCAGGTAGAGCAGATTGCCCGAGGAGCGGAAGGTGGTCTCCAGGCCGGCCGGCAGCAGCAGTCGCAGGAACGAGTAGATCTCTTCGTCGGTGAGCTTCGCGCCTTCGACCTCGGCGGTCACCAGATCACCGATGATGTCATCGGTGGGCGAGGACCGGCGCAGATCGATCTGGTTGACGAAGTAGTCCTTCAGCGCCGCAGAGGCTTCGAAGGCACGCTTGTACTTGACGTGGTAGCTGATCAGCTCGACGGCCCGGGCGCGGAACCAGGCGAGATCCTCTTCGGGCAGACCCAGCAGCTTGGAGATCACCCGGGTCGGGAATTCGAAGGTGAAGTCGCGGACCAGGTCCGCGCGTCCGGTCTCGATGAACTCATCGATGAGTTGTTCGCAGATGGGGCGGACGATCTCGGGCTCCCAGCGCTTCAGTGACTTCGCCTTGAACGCGGTGGTGACCAGATTGCGGTGTGCGCGATGCAGCGTGCCTTCCATCGCCAGGATGGACGGGCCGATGAACAGCCCGATGGTGTCGTCGTAGATCTTGGAGTTGAACGACTTGCTGTCCCGGAAGACGGTGTTGACGGCGTCATAGGACACCGCCGCGTACTGGTTCTCGGGCCGGAACTCGTAGGGTGTCTTGGACCAGTCCATGACACTGCCGGCGAAGACGCCGTGGCGGGCGCGGTGTGCGGCGAAGAACGGGTACGGGTCGCGGAGCAGGTTGACCGTGTCGCCCAAATCCGCCAAGAGATCGCTCTCGTCCTGCGTCTGGCTGTCCACGCGCGCTACCTGCCTTCGTGCCGTCATCCGCGTTAATACTGTAACACTTACAGTAACACGTCCCGTCCGTTCGAAACATAGCGTTTTCCTCCTGCGATGGTCTGCCGCCCGCCGCGGACCGCTGCTGCTACCGTGAGCGTTACCGGAGGGAGTTCAGGATATGAGCACAACCGACCAGCGCATCGAGCACGAGGTCGACGCCCGGGCTCTGCTGGAACGTCAGCGGCGGGCGTTCATCGCCGCAGGCCCGCCGAGCGTGGCCCTGCGCCGAAACCGCATCGACCGGCTGCTGGCGCTGGTGCTGGAGAACACCGACGCGTTCGTCGACGCGATGGCCGCCGACTTCGGCACCCGGTCGCGCGCGGCATCGTTGTTCACCGAGGTCGTCGGCATCATCCCGGTCATCGAACACACCAGGGCCCATGTACCGCACTGGATGAAGGCCACCAAGCTGATGCGCGCGGGGCGCGTCGCCGGGCTGCGCGCCGAGGTCGAACCGTCCCCGCTGGGCGTCGTCGGCATCATCGGGCCGTGGAACTTCCCGCTCAATCTCGTGGTGCTGCCCGCATCGGCGGCCTTCGCCGCCGGCAACCGGGTGATGATCAAGATGTCCGAGGTCACCTCGGGCACAGCGGAACTGATGGCGAGGCTGGCCCCGAAGTACTTCGAGGCCACCGAACTCGCCGTGGTCACCGGTGGGCCCGAGGTGGCCGCCGAATTCTCCCGGCTGCCGTTCGACCACCTCTTCTTCACCGGCTCCCCGTCGGTGGGATCGCTGGTACAGCGCGCCGCGTCGGAGAACCTCGTCCCGGTGACCCTGGAACTGGGCGGCAAGAATCCCGTCGTGGTGGCCCCCACCGCGGACATCCAGCGCTCGGCGACGCGAATCGCCCAGGCCCGCATGGTCAATGGCGGCCAGGTCTGCGTCTGCCCGGACTACGTGTTCGTCCCCGATGACAGCGTCGCGCCGTTCATCGACACCGTCCGCCGGACCTGGGCGGGCATGTTCCCCAGCATCATCGGCAATGACGACTACTGCTCAAGTGTCAACGAGGCCAACTTCGACCGCGTGGTCGGACTGATCGACGACGCCCGTGACCGGGGCGCCACCGTGGAATCGGTGGTCCCGACCGGGGAGACACTGCCCGACCGGGTGACTCGCAAGATTGCGCCGACCATTGTCAGCGGTGTCGATGAGCACATGGCCATCGCCTCCGAGGAGATCTTCGGGCCGGTGCTCTCGGTGCTCGGTTACTCGGCGCTCGGCGAGGTCATCGACTACATCAACGCGCGTCCCGCGCCGCTGGTCGCCTACTGGTTCGGCCCGGACGGCGAGACCTTTCGCACCTTTCTGCGCAACACCCGCAGCGGTGGGGTGGCGCGCAACGATTTTGCCGCACAGATGATTCCGTCGGCAGCACCATTCGGTGGGGTGGGTCGCAGCGGTATGGGCGCCTACCACGGTAAGGCGGGCTTCGACGCCTTCAGCCATCAGCGCACGGTGGTGGGCACCGATCTGCCGTTCAGCATGACCGGGTCAGCGGCACCGCCGTTCCGCCGCGGGATGCAGATGTACGCCGATGTAACCCTGAGCATGGCCCGCCGGCGTACCCGGCGTCGGCTCAGGAACCGGTGAGCGCCTGCTCGCGGGCCCACCGGTAGTCTGCCTTGCCCGCCGGGCTGCGCTCGATCACGGGGCGGAACACCACCGCCTTGGGCAGTTTGTAGCGGGCGATGGAACTTTCGGCATGCCGGATGAGCTCCTCGGCGTCGGCCTGTGCGCCCTCGGCGAGCGCGACGACCGCGACCACCTCGGAGCCCCACCGCTCGCTGGGCCGTCCGGCCACCACCACGTCGGCCACCGACGGATGCGAGGCGATGGCCGATTCCACCTCCTCGGCGAAGATCTTCTCACCGCCGGAATTGATGGTGACCGAGTCCCGGCCGAGCAGTTCGACCGCGCCGCTCTCCAGATGCCGGGCCCGGTCACCGGGGACGGCGAACCGCACACCGTCGATCACCGGGAACGTCGCCGCGGTCTTGGCGGCATCGCCCTTGTAACCGAGCGGCACGAAGCCGCGTTGGGCCAGCCAGCCGAGTCCGTCGTGGGCCGGCGGCAGGATCGCGGTGAAATCCTCTGCCACCACACAGGTGTCCGGCCCGGCGTTGAAGGTGCCGGTCGACACCGCCCCGGGGGCCGACATGTGGCTCATCTGCGCACCGGTCTCCGAGGAGCCGACACCATCGATCACGATGAGCCCGGGTTTGGCATCGATCAACTGCTGCTTCACATACGGGGTGAGTTGCGCGCCGCCATTGGCCACCACCGCAAGGCTGGAGACATCCGCACTGCCGTCGCGCAGGCTGCGCTGGAGGGCGGCCAGCAGCGGGCGGGCCATCGCGTCACCGACCACGGTGGCCACCAGCACCTGCTCACGCTCGATGGTGCGGACCACGTCATCGGTGTCGAAACGTTCGACGATGCTCGGGAACACCAGCGTCTGCCCGGTGGTGATGGCCGTCATGGCGGCCCACTGCGCGGCGCCGTGAATCAGCGGCGGCAGGATCAGCAGCTTTGTGCCGGGGTTCTCGGTGACCCGGCCGACGATCTCCTCGACCGATCCGGCGCGCTCGCCGGTCATCATGTTGCGGCCGCCGAACGCGGTCATGAAAATGTCGTGCTGGCGCCACAACACGCCCTTGGGCATGCCGGTGGTGCCGCCGGTGTAGAGGACGTAGAGATCGTCGGGGGAGGGCTGCACCGGCGGCGCCGGGGCCTCGGCGGTGACGATCGACTCGTAGTCGACGGCACCGTCGAGCAATTCGTTGCCGGAGCCGTCGGCGATCTGGATGAGCACCTTGAGATGGGGCACCTCGTCGCGGATCTCGGCCACCCGCGGTGCGAACGCGGCGTGATACAGCAGCGCCGACGCCTCGGAATCGGCCAGCAGATACTGCAATTCGTTCTTCACGTAGCGGTAGTTGACGTTGAACGGCGCCACCCGGGCCCGGAACGCGCCGAGCATCCCCTCGACGAACTCCGGGCCGTTGTAGGCATAGATGCCGAGCAGGTCCTGGCCGACCTCGTGCCCGGCCAGCGTGTCACGGTCGGTGTGGCACCCCAGGCCCTGCGCATGCAGATATGCCGCGAGCCGGGTCGACCGCTCGACGATGTGGCCGTAGCTGTAGCGTCGCTCACCCTGGGCCACCAGCGTGCGGTCGGGAATTGCCGCGGCGACGGCCTCGGCCACCGCGGAAACGGTGAACATCGCGGAAACCTCAGCCATGGACGCTCCAGTCTTCGATGAGTGCTGCGGTGGTGGTGATGGTGGCCAGCAGGGCCAGGCTGTTGTCGATGACGGCCTCGCCGTATGCGGCGGGGACACCGGCGACCGCGTCCCGGGGGAGCACCACCCGGTAGCCGGCGTTGACGGCATCCATCACCAGATTGGGGATGGCGATGTTGAGCGAGACACCGACAGCCACGATGGTGGTGACGCCGAGATTGCGCAGGATCGCATCCAGATCGGTGCCGCCCATCGGGCCGAGCCCATGCCAGCGGGACAACACCAGATCTGCCGGCTCCGGACCGAATTCGGGTAGCAGGGTGGCTCCGGCACTGCCGGGGGTGATGTCGACGGCGCGCTTGCCCGCGGCGAACAGCCGGGCGTTGTGATTGGAGCCCAGTCCGTCGGGCCGGCGCTGCACCAGGCAGTGCACGACGTGATGGCCTGCGGCGCGCGCCGCAGGCAGCAGCCGGCCGATATTGGGCAGTGCCACCCGTCGGGCCTCGTCGGCGAGCACGGCCAGCCCGGCGTTCGGGCCGACCACCGCACCCTGCAGTTCCTGGGTGATGACCGCTGTCGTCATACCGGTGTGCCGACCGGCGGGACTTCATAGAATTGTGTCGCCCATTTACGCATGGCCATATACGGTTTCGCGTCGATCTTGGACAGTGACGGCCGCTCGATGTACTTCTGGTAGCGCCAGATGTCGAGGTCGTCCCAGACCGTCACCAGATACTGCTTCTCGACGCGCTTGCGGACATCCTCGGGTGGGATGTCGGAGGTGTCGCCGGGCACCTTGGGCCACCAGATCGAATAGAACATGTTGGACACGTGGTCATCGACCGGGGTGCAGGCGAAGATCAGCCGGTGCTCGGCCGCGCCCTCGAAGGCGCTGATCGCGAAGCCCAGTCCGGAGAAGTGGCTGTGGATGTAGAGCGACATCTTGTCGGGATCATCGCTTCGGGCATCGGGCCAGCCGGTGAGGAACTGCCACTCGTTGTCGACCACCTTCCAGTCCAGGCAGACCGGGGTGACCGTGGCGCGGTGCACATAGCGGAAATGCGCACTGTCAGGCCCGTTCTCGGCCACGATCTGCGGATGCACCGGCTCGTTCTCGGCGAACCGGGAGAACTCGGGGTAAGGGCGGTAGAACGCGTCGGGATCGGTCGGGAACTGCGGGAACTTGTCGAAGATATCGGGCAGTTCCCAGTGCGGGGGCTCGCCGTGCGGCTGGAACCACATGAACACGCAGCCGTGCTGTTCGGCGATCGGATAGGTCCGCAGCCGCAGGCCGCGGTTGGGTTTGTCGGGCTGGTACGGGATGTGGCGGTTGGTGCCGTCGGGTCCCCACCGCCAACCGTGGAAGGGGCACTCGACGCAGTCGCCGACGATCTTGCCGCCGTGACCCAGATGGGCGCCGAGGTGCTTGCAATGGGCTTCCATCAGGTGCAGCGCGCCGTCCTCATCGCGCCAGGCCACCAGGTCCTCACCGAAGTAACGCAACGGACGGGTCTCGCCGGCGACGAATTCGGCCGACCAGCCGATCATGAACCAGCCGGTGACCTTCCAGGTGAACGGAACCTCCACGGGAACACCTTCCAGATCCGAACCTGCTACTGAACAGCTTACAGTAGTATCGTCCGCAAGAGCCGTGAAATGCAAAGGAGCACGATGCCAGGGTTGTTGACCGACAGGGTCGCCTTCATCACCGGCGCCGCGCGTGGCCAGGGCCGCGCCCATGCGGTGCGGATGGCCAACGAGGGCGCCGACATCATCGCCGTCGACATCGCCGGTCCGCTCCCGCCGAAGGTGCCTTATCTGTCGGCGACCCCCGATGAGTTCGCCGAAACGGTCGATCTGGTCAAGGCCAGCGGGCGGCGGATCTTTCACCGCGCTGTGGATGTGCGTGACTACGAGGGCCTCAAGTCCGCCGTCGACGACGGCGTCGCCGAACTGGGCCGCCTCGATGTCATCGTCGCCAACGCCGGCATCACCATCCCCGAGGCCTGGCACGACATCACCCCGGAGTCCTTCCGCGACACCATCGACATCAACGTCACCGGCACCTGGAACACGGTGATGGCCGGCGCCCAGCACATCATCGACGGCGGCAAGGGCGGCTCGATCATCCTGGTGAGTTCGCTTGCGGGCGTGAAGATGCAGGCCTTCATGGTGCATTACACCGCCAGTAAGCACGCCGTCACCGGGATGGCGCGTGCGTTCGCCGCCGAGCTCGGCAAGCACCACATCCGGGTGAACAGCGTGCATCCCGGGCCGGTGAACACCGCGATGGGCACCGGAGACATGGTCGGCGCGCTCGGCAAGGCATTCGAGACCAACCCGCCGCTGGTGCAGATGGGCACCCCGTTCACCCCGAACTGGATGGCCGAACCCGAGGACATCGCCGCGTCGGTGGCGTGGCTGGCCTCCGACGAGGCCCGCCACATCAGCGCGGTGGCGCTGTCCATCGACAACGGAATGGCACAGTTCTGATATGGACGACTACGAGGCGATTCGCCGGCTCAAGGCACGGTACTGCCGGTTCCTGGACACCAAGGACTACGAGGCGTGGAAGGCACTGTTCGCCCATGACGTCGTGGTGAAGCTGGACATGGCGATCTCCACCGGCGGCGCGGACGGCCAGACCGCACCCGACCTGAACGGGCTCGACGCGTTCGTGCCGGTGGTGCTGGGCGGCGTCGAGCACGCGCAAACCAAGCATCACGTGCACACCCCGGAGATCGACCTCACCTCGGACACCACGGCGTCGGCCATCTGGGCCATGGAAGATCTGCTGTTGTTTCCCGATGGCGGTGAGCTTTTCGGTGCCGGGCACTACCACGAGACCTACGAGAAACGCGACGGTGGCTGGGTCATCACCAGCCTGCACCTGACCCGGACCATCCTGCGCTTCACCCAGGCGAAGTAGCCTGCGGTGACCGAGCAGCGCACCGTGCTGGTGATGGGTGCCAGCGGCTTTCTGGGCTCCCATGTCACCCGCAAGCTCGTCGAACGCGGTGACCGGGTACGGGTGCTGTTGCGGGAAAGCAGTTCCACCCGCGCCATCGACGATCTCGACGTCGACCGTCACTACGGTGACATCTTCGACACCGACGCGGTGCGCATCGCGATGCACGGCTGCGATGCCGTCTTCTACTGCGTGGTGGATGCCCGTGCCTGGCTTCGTGATCCGGCTCCGCTGTTCCGCACCAACGTCGAGGGCCTGCGCGGCGTGCTCGACATCGCGGTCGCCGCCGGGTTACCGAAGTTCGTCTTCACCAGCACGATCGGCGCGGTGGCGGTCGGTGACGACGGCCGGGCAGCGACCGAGGACGACCCGTTCAACTGGCCGGGGATCGGCGGTCCCTATGTCGAATCACGGCGTCAGGCAGAAGATCTGGTGCTGAGCTACGCCCGTGAGCGGGGACTGCCCGCCGTCGCGATGTGCGTGTCCAACACCTACGGTCCGCGCGATTGGCAACCCACCCCGCACGGTGCGATGATCGCCGCCGCGGCCCTGGGGCGGGTGCCGGTCTACGTCGACGGTGTCGGCTCGGAGGTCGTCGGCGTCGAGGACGCCGCAGAGGCGCTGGTCCTGGCCGCCGAACACGGCACGGCGGGGGAGCGCTACATCGTCTCCGAGCGCTATATCAGTCAGCGTGAGCTGTTCGCCACGGCGGCACACGCTGTCGGTGAACGCGCCCCGCGTATCGGGCTGCCGGTGCAGGTGCTCTACGCGGTCGGTGCCACCGGCGAGCTGCTCGGCAGAGTGCTGCGCCGCGACACCCCGGTGACGCTCACCTCGGTGCGACTGCTGGATCACACCTCACCGCTGGATCATTCGAAGGCGACCCGCGAGCTCGGCTGGCAACCAGGTCCGGCGACCGAGGCCATTGCCCGGGCGGCAGAGTTCTACGTGGAGAGACACCATGCACGGTTATGACGTCATCATTGTCGGGGCCGGGTTCTCCGGGCTGTATGCACTGCACAAGCTGCGCGAACAGGGCCTGCGGGTGGCGGTTCTGGAGAAGGCCGATGCGGTGGGCGGCACCTGGCTGGTCAACCGCTACCCCGGTGCCCGCTGCGATATCGAGAGCATCGAATACTCCTACAGCTTTTCCGAGGAGATCCAGCAGGAGTGGGTGTGGACCGAATCCATGCCGGCCCAACCGGAGATCGAGGCCTATCTGAACTTTGTCGCCGACCGGCTCGACCTGCGTCGCGATATTGCGTTCGGCACCGAGGTGCTCGGCATGACGTTCGACGAGGACGACGCGGTCTGGCGGCTCGAGGTGGCCGACGGCAGGACCTTCGAGGCGCAGTTCGTGGTGGCGGCCTCGGGCATCCTGTCGGTTCCGCTGGAGCCGAACATCCCCGGGGTGGCCTCCTTCGCCGGCGAGTCGTTGTTCACCAGCCGGTGGCCGGCCGAGGCCGTCGACCTGGCCGGCAAGCGGGTCGGTGTCATCGGCACCGGATCGACTGGGGTGCAGATGATCCCGGTGATCGCGCAGCAGGCCGGTGAGCTCGTCGTCTTTCAGCGCTCGCCGGCGTTCACGCTGCCGTGGACCGTACGCGCCTTCGGCCCGGGCGAACTGGATGATCTGAAGGCCGGCTATGCGGACATCCGCGCGGCTCAGCGTGCGCATCCGGTGGGTGCGGCCCGGCTGTCCGCATTCTCGGTGTTGCTCGACATGCTGGCCAGCCCCCCGATCAAGACGGCAACCCGGGAGGAGCAACTGCGGGCCATCGAGGAGCGCGGTGTCATGGGCGCGCTCAACTGGGGTGACGTCTTCTTCGATATCGAGGCCAACCGGATGGCCACCGCCCTGTACGGCGAGGCGATCGCACGGATCGTGACGGATCCGGACACCGCCGTCGCCCTGGTGCCCACCCACCCGTTCGCCTGTAAGCGCCCGATCATCGATCAGGGCTACTACGAAACCTTCAATCGCGACAATGTGACGTTGGTGGATCTGCGTGCGAACCCGATCCGCGCGGTGACCGAGACCGGGATTTCCACCGGAGCACGCGATATCGACCTGGACGTCATCGTCTACGCCACCGGATTCGACGCCATGACCGGCGCGTTGAGCAAGATGAAGGTGCGCGGCCGTGACGGTGCGCTGCTCGGCGACTACTGGGCCGAGGAGGGGCCGCTGTCCTATCTCGGTCTGGCCGTGGCGGGGTTCCCCAATCTGTTCACCGTGCAGGGGCCGGGGAGTCCCTCTGCGGCAACGAATTTCATCGCAGCGATGGAACAGCACATCGAGTGGATCGCGGACTGCATCGGCCACCTGCGCGAACACGGCTACCGGACCATCGACGCACAGGTCGAGGCGCAGCACGAATGGATCGAGCACGCCACCTCGCTGGTCGCGGCGACGGTACTGGTGCATCCGTCGTGCAACTCCTGGTACAACGGCGCCAACGTGCCCGGCAAGAAGCGGATGTACATGGGTTACACGGCGGGCATCCCGGAGTACCGGCGGCGCTGCGATGAGATCGCGGCCCAGGGCTATCAGGGGTTCACCCTTGCGTAGAGCCATCCAGATCGCGTGGGAACTCGGCGGGGTGCTGCCGCGCTCGGTCGGCGCGCTCAACGGTTCCGGAGATTGGCACAGGTTGTCGCGGGCCGGATTACGGCAACTCGGTGAGGTCGCACTCGACGAGCTGGTGGTCACCGGGATGACATTGACCGGTCCGCCGCCCGAGCTGCCGCGCCCACTGGCGGCCTATGTCGATGCCGCCACCGAGCTCGGCGAACTCGGTGTGGCCGGGGCGCACCGCGATCCGGAGCCACTGCACGTCGACAGCATCGAGCGGCGGACCTTCGGGGCGCTGCGGTTCGAGGAGCTGAGCTTCGTACACACCCCGGCCCTGCCGGAGTCGCTGCTGGCCGATGGCCACGGCGGGGTGGCGACGGCGCGGGTGCGGCTGTACCGGCGTGACGAACAGCGACCCTGGGTGGTCTGGATCCACGGTGCCGGCCAGGGTGACCCGATGGATCTCATGGTGGCGCGGGTGCGCAGACTGGATGCGCTGGGTTTCAACGTCGCGCTCCCGGTGCAGCCCGGGCACGGTGTCCGGCGGCGGGAATGGCCGGAGTATCCGGCGCGGGACCCGCTGGCCAACGTGGCGGGGACGATGCGAGTGGTGTCCGAGGTGCGCGCGCTGATCGGTTGGCTGGCAGCCGATTCGGGATCGGTGACGGTCTCGGGGTTGTCGCTGGGCAGTGCGGTCGCCGCGCTGGTGTCGCGCCTGGACGCCCGCGTCGGCGCGGTGGCGTTGTACACCCCAATCCTCGGGCTCAACGCGATGATCGGACTGCATCTGGGCCGCTGGGGCCAGGCCGGCCGCAGCGCCGCCGAGCAGCTGCAGTCCGACACGGTGTCGGCGATGACCTCGGTGATCGATCCGTTGGCGACCACACCGGTCACCGACCGGCGGCTGATCGTGGGCGCCTGGCACGACCAGATGGCGATGCGCAGCTCGGCGCTGGCGATGCACGAGCGCTGGGGCGGTGAGTTGCACTGGCATGACGGCAGCCATGTCGGGCATCTGTTCTCCGGTGGTGTGCAGACCGCGACCGAGCGGTTCCTGTTGGCCTAGCTGCCGTAGGTGGAGATGATGCGTGTCCGAACGCAGTTGATCTCGTGATCGAGGTCGTGTTCCTCCGGAAGCACCACCCACTGGAACGCGATGCCGAAGATCGAACCGGTGATGTCGCGCACCGCGGCGTCGGCGTCGATGTCGGCGCGCAGTGATCCGTCGGCGATGCCGGCCCGCACCCCGGCGTCCACCTTCTTCGCCGCGCCGCTGAGTTGGTCGCGGACCCCTTCGCGCAGAGGTGAACTCGTCTTCACGGCCTCGAAGGCGGAGACGAACATGGCCCGCGTCACCGACGGGTCCTCGGCGTTGATCTCCTGCACCCGGTCGAAATGGGCAAGCACCTGTGCCAGGCCGGTGGAACCCGGCTCGGGGTCGGGATTCAGCCGTGCCACATACACCTGCTGAAACGCCTCCAGGATGGCGTCCTTGCTGCCATAGCGGGCGTGCACCATCGCTCTGCTGTAGCCGGCGCGCCGCCCGATCTCCGCGGCCGTGGTTGCCTCCCAGCCCTTTTCGACGATCAGTTCGGCGGCGGCCTGCAACAGCAGGCGCGAGGACTGTTCCACACGCTGATACTGGGTGAGGCGCTCGGACACCCTTGCATATTAGACGCTCGACAACTAACTTAGTTGTCGAGCGTCAAATTTCTGCGGAGGTCAAGGATGACATCACCCGCTGTACCCGTCGCGGTCCCGTCGAGCATCGACGAGATCACCGCGCGGTGGCTCACCGACGCGTTGCCCGCAGATGCGACCGTCACCTCGGTGCAGGCGCATCGGATTGCCGAGGACACCGGGTTCTCCGCGCGGCTGTACCGCGTGGCGCTGAGCGGCGATTCCACCCTGCCGACGTCGGTGATCGTGAAGCTGCCCGCGGACTCGGAGGCGCGCGGCGGTATGGAACTGCTCGGCGGATACCGCAGGGAGCTGGCGTTCTACCGTCACATCGCACCTGAGGCACCGATCTCCACGCCCGCCTGCCATGTGGCGCGCATCGACGGTGACACCTTCGTGCTGGTGCTGGAGGATCTGTGCGAGTGGGACAACGCCGACCACCTGGCCGGGCTGTCGATCAAACGCACCACGCTGTGTATCGCCGCGCTGGCCGATCTGCACGCCTGGTCGCAGCGGAACCCACAAACCGTTGGTCTGCAGGAGTTTCCGAATATCGACAACCCACTGACCCGCGACCTGTTCCTGCCGGCCTTCACCCCGGGTTGGCAGCTCTACCTGGATAAGACGGGTCAGCCGGTGCCGCCCGCGGTGGCGCGCTTCGCGGACCGGTTCGCCGAACTGGCGCCGCAGGCACTGGACGCACTGTCGCAGCGGACGATGCTGCTGCACGGGGACATCCGGGCGGACAATCTCTTCTTCCGGGGCGACGAGCTCAAGATCGTCGACTTCCAGCTCGCGGTGCGGGGTGCGGGCGCCGCCGACATCGCCTACCTGGTGAGCCAGGGACTACCCACATCGGTGCGCCGGGGCCAGGACGATGCGCTGGTCCGCGAGTACGTCGCCGCGCTGAGAAGCCGCGGGGTCACCGACTACGAGTTCGAGCAGGTATGGCGGGACTACCGCTTCGCCGTCGCGCTGCTGCTGTTCATGCCGGTGGTGGCGCTGCTGACCTGGGATGTGGTGCCCGAGCGATCGCGACGGCTCTGCGTCACCCTGATCGACCGGGCAGTCGCCGCCATCGACGAGATCGCGGCACTGGAGGAGTTCGACGTATGAGAACCGCCCGTGAGGTCGTCGAGCAGTACAACCTGGTGGTGTGGAACGAGCGTGACTTCGCGCTGGCCGATGAACTGTTGGGGGACACCGTCACCCGTCACGACGTCGGCGAGGTCACGGTGCTGACCCACGCCGAGGCGGTCAGCAGGGTAGTGGACCACTGGGCGATGTTCGAGAGCATCCGGTTCGATCTGAACCTGGTCGTTGCCGGGGATGACGGCGAGCATGTGGCGATCGTGTACCAGTCGCCGATGAGGCTCACCGACGGCACCGAGACGACCATCGGCAGTATGGAGATCTTCCGGGTGATCGATGGGCGGATCACCGAGGTCTGGAATTGTGGCTACAAACAAGGAGTGTGGGCGTGACCGAGAAGGTACTGGACGAGCTGGGCTACTACCTGCTGGCGGGAGCCGGCGGTGAGGGTCCGGCCACGCTGATGGACGAGGCCCGCCGCGGCGAGGAACTCGGATTCGGCACCGGGTTCATCTCCGAGCGCTGGAACGTCAAGGAGGCGTCGTCGCTCACCGGTGCCGCCCTGGCTGTCACGAGCCGCATGCAGATCGCCACCGCCGCAACCAATCACAACACCCGCCACCCACTCATCACCGGGTCGTGGGCCACCACCATGCACCGGCTGTCCGGTGGCCGGTTCACCCTCGGGCTCGGCCGCGGGATCGCGGCGATGTACGGGGCCTTCGGCGTGCCGCCGGTGACGACGGCGCAGATGGAGGATTTCGCTCAGGTGATGCGCCGGTTGTGGCACGGCGAGCTGATCTTCAATCACGACGGTCCGATCGGCAAGTATCAGCTGCTGTTCCTGGACCCCGACTTCAAGGAGGACATCCGGCTGGCGATCGTGGCGTTCGGGCCGCAGACCCTCGCGCTCGGTGGCCGCGAATTCGACGATGTCATCCTGCACACCTACTTCACGCCGGAGACCCTGCAGCGCGCGGTGAAGACGGTCAAGGACGCCGCCGAGCAGGCCGGCCGCAATCCCGACGACGTACGGGTGTGGTCCTGTTTCGCCACCGTCGGCGATCACCTGCCCGAGGAACTGCGGCTGAAGAAGACCGTGGCGCGGCTCGCCACCTACCTGCAGGGTTACGGCGATCTGCTGGTCAACACGAACGGCTGGGATCCCGGAGTGCTGCAACGCTTCCGCGACGACCCCGTGGTGCAGTCCATCGGCGGCGGAATCGACCACAAGGGCACGGCCGAACAGATCGAGCACATCGCCACGCTGATTCCCGACGAGTGGCTGGAACCGTCGGCGACCGGTTCGGCGCAGCAGTGTGTGGACCGGATCCGCAAGGAGTTCGACTACGGCGCGGACGCGGTCATCATGCACGGCGCGACCCCGGACGAGCTCGAACCGATCGTGACCACGTACCGACAGTGATTTGTGGAGTTTTCGTCGGAACCATTCCGATGTGGTGTCTCGGGACATCGCGTACACATATGTCTCAAGACATCGCTCACACTGATGATGCCGGATGGGGTTCACGGTCGCGGTAGGTCCGTGNTTCCGATGTGGTGTCTCGGGACATCGCGTACACATATGTCTCAAGACATCGCTCACACTGATGATGCCGGATGGGGTTCACGGTCGCGGTAGGTCCGTGCGATTCGGTCGCCGGGTTGGTATCGCCGCGTCGGGTCGGCGGTCAGTTCGCGCACTAAGAGAGCGCCGCTAAAGATGGTGATGTGCTCTCCGTCGCGGATGATGTCGCATTCGTGCCCGGCCCAGCGCAATCCGACGTTCACCTTGTACTGACCGACGGTGATCTGCCCGGACGACGGGCTGACGGTGCGCCTAGTGAGCAACAGCGGTGCCTGTAGCGGCCGGTCTACGGGGCGGGCCTTCTCCGTGGCGGTGAATACCTCCACCGGGGTCGYTCCGCGCAGCGCCCGGTGCGGCCTGCGGTGGTTGTAAAGCTCGCGGAAGGTCTCGAGTKGATCGTTGAGCTCGGTGATGGTGGCTGCCCGCGGGCGGACAGCAAGCCATTTCTTCAACGTCTGCCAGAACCGTTCGATCTTGCCGCAGGTCTGCGGGTGATACGGCCTGGAATTGATGGTGCGCACCCCCAAGGCACGCAGGTTGGCCTCGAACACCGACTCATACCCGTGCAACCGCCCGGTATAGACAGATCCGTTGTCCGACAATGAYATCAWGGGCACGCCGCACTCGCCGATGCCGGCCAACATCACCGACCACACCAGCTTCGTGGTCCCCGCGCCGCACCCGGCAACCAAACCGGCAAGGTAACGCGAGTGGTCATCGATACTGCCTGCGATGGCCGCCGGGTTGCCGTCGGCGAGCTGCCATTCGGTCCAGTCGGACTGCCAGCATTCGTTCGGGCGGGCGAACACGAACCGCTTGCTCGCGGATTTAGGGCGTTTGCGTGGCTGGGGCTCGACCAGCCCATGACGACTCAAGATCCGACTCACGGTGGCCCGTGAGGGCACCCCGACAACCCCGCGCCGCTGCAAAGTCCACACGATCGACTGCGGACCGTGATCCAACCCGTCAGCACGCAACTCCACGCGACACGCGATCACCGCGGCCACCACCTCGGGGGCGGTGGCCATCGGGCAGGACACCGGTCGCCGGGACTGCTGCTGCACCAGCGCATCCCAGCCACCGGCCAGAAACCGTTTACGGAGTTTGTAGAACGTCACCCGACTGATCTGCTGCCGCCGGCAGAACTCCGAGACGTTGTCGATCTCGCCGACCAACGCCACCGCCGCACGAATGTCCATCGCCGTCACCTTCTGGGCCATGAACCACTCTGGATCCAACCAGCCCGCTCAGGTGTAAGCGATGTCCCGAGACA
>NZ_LMJA01000011.1 GCF_001428895.1 Mycobacterium sp. Root265 | reverse complement strand
ATGATACTACCCAAAAGGGTGGAAAAGTAGGACACCGCCGAACACACATTAAGACCCGAGCCCCCCAAACACACCAATTGGGGGGCTCGGGCATTTGTGCGTTCCAGGAATGCGGCAGCACTTTTCTTAAATGCGTATCAATCGAAAAGCGCCAATTCTGATCGGCTCTTTTCCATATCCAACAACGCTCTTTTGCGATTAAGCCCACCGCCATAACCGGTCAGGCTGCCATTGGCTCCGATCACGCGATGGCACGGAACGATGATGCCGATCGGATTGTGTCCATTCGCCAATCCGACCGCGCGGAAAGCCGTCGGAGATCCCACCTGTAATGCGATCTCGCCGTATGTTCGGGTCTCGCCATAGGGAATTGTCAGCAGCGCATCCCACACTCGGCGCTGGAATGGCGTCCCGCCGAAATGCAGATCCAGTTCGAACTCGGTGAGCGTGCCGGCGAAGTACGCGGTGAGCTGCTCGACGGCATCCGGAAAAGCCGAGTCATCGACTTCCCAGCCGGCGCGGTTCGGCTCATAGGTCTGATCTTCCATCCGGAGATGCTCCAGACGTCCATCGACGCCGGCCAAGGTCAGCAGACCCACCGGGCTGTCGATGGATCGGAATTGCATGCCTGTCATCATGTCTCCTGCCTCGTCGCTCGTGGCGGCCACTCGTTGACGGCATGGTCGAGTGCGGTCCACAGGTGTTGTGTCGCATAGGCCCGCCAGGGGCGCCACCGGGCACTGTGCTCGAGCAGGGCATCCGGGACGGCCGGCAGTCCGACGGCCTTGGCGGCCGCGCGGACCCCGAGATCGCTCACCGGGAATGCGTCGGGGTCGCCGAATCCACGCATCGCTATCACCTCGGTGGTCCATGGGCCGATTCCGGGCAGCGCCGCGAGTTGGGCTCTTGCCCTGTTCCAGTCGGCACCCGCATCGACCTCGACATCGCCGGCGGCCATGGCGGCGATCAACGTGATGAGAGTGCGGCGACGCGAGGCCGGCATCGCCAGGCCGTCCGGATCCAGGGCGCTCAGCTGTTCGACGGACGGGAAGACATGGGTCAGGCCGCCATCAGGATCGGTGAGCGCTGTGCCGTACGCATGCGCCAGACGCCCCGCATGCGTGCGGGCCGCTTTGACGGAGACCTGCTGACCCAACACCACCCGGACCGCCAGCTCCGCCTCGTCGACGGTGCGCGGTATGCGCTGGCCGGGGGCCTTGGCCACCACCGCGCCGAGGTGGGGGTCCTGGCCCAGCGCGTCGACCACGGCGACCGGGTCCGCATCCAGGTCGAGCAGGCGCCGGCAGCGGGCGATCGCCGCGGAGAGGTCTCGAAGGTCGTCGATGATCAGGCTGCACTGCACATGGTCGGGATGCGGCGTCAGGGCCACCACCCCGGAACCGGACGGTAGGCGCAGGGTTCGCCGATAGGCCCCGTCACGCACCTCCTCGACTCCGGGCACCGCGCTCGCCGCGAGATGGCCGAACAGTCCCTCATAGGAGAACGGTGCGCGGACCGGTAGCCGCAGCGACAGCGCGTCGATCCCGACCCGCTCATCGGCGCTGCGGCCGCGGGCACGCTGTCGCAGTGCGGTCGGCGTCAACGCACTGACCGCCCGTACGGTGTCGTTGAACTGCCGGATGCTGCTGAAACCCGCGGCGAATGCGACATCACCGAACGGCAGGTCGGTGGTTTCGATGAGCACGCGTGCGGTTTGGGTGCGCTGCGCCCGGGCCAGCGCCAACGGATTGGCGCCCACCTCGGCCTGCAGCAGCCGCTCCAATTGCCGGGTGGTGTACCCGAGGCGCTCCGCCAGTCCGGTCACCCCGGACCGGTCCACGGTGCCGTCGGCGATCAGCCGCATGGCCCGCGCCACCACGTCGCCGCGCACATTCCACTCCGGGGAGCCGGGCGACGCATCCGGACGACAGCGCTTACAGGCCCGGAACCCGGCCTTCTGGGCCGCCGCGGCCGTCGGATAGAACGCCATGTTCTGTGCCAGGGGTGGACGTACCGGGCAGCTCGGCCGGCAATAGATCCCGGTGCTGAGCACGGCGGTCACGAACCAACCGTCGAACCGGGCGTCCTTGGACTGGACCGCTCGGTAGCAGCTGTCGAAATCGTCGTGCATGCCTTCACCTTTACACCCGCGCACCGACATCACTGGCGGAAAAACGACATCGATGTGTGCTCGCGATGACCGCCGGGCAGACAAGCTGAGGGCCTCCTCAGCGGCCCTCGGACACACTGGAGTCATCGCTCGGGCGCACGTCGCCCCGCAATCCGGTACGACCCAAGGAGTAGCTGCACCATGACCTCGCCCGATGAGGCCAACCAGCTCGGCGGTGCGGCGGGATGGGCAGTCGACCTGATGGAGACGATGGGCGGTCCGGGAGCGGGCCTGGCCATCTTCGTCGAGAACCTCTTCCCGCCGATCCCCAGTGAGGTGATCCTGCCGATGGCGGGCTTCGCCGCTCGGCTCGGCGAACTGTCGGTGCTCAGTGCGATCGTCTGGACCACCGCAGGCTCGGTGCTCGGTGCGTGGATGTTGTACGCACTGGGCGCCTGGCTGGGGCATGACCGCATCCGTCATATCGTGTCCCGGATGCCGCTGATGGACGGTGGGGACGTCGACAAGACCAGGGACTGGTTCGCACAGCATGGCAACAAGGCGGTCTTCTTCGGCCGGATGCTGCCGCTCTTTCGCAGCTTCATCTCCATCCCGGCCGGAATCGAACGGATGAACTTCGCGGTGTTCACCGCGCTGACGCTGCTGGGCAGCCTGATCTGGAACTCGGTCTTCGTGCTGGCCGGCTACCTGCTGGGCGCCAACTGGCACCGGATCGAGCCCTACGCGTCTGCACTCCAATACCTTGTGCTCACCGCCGTGATCATCGGTGTGGGCTGGTTCATCCGTGCGCGGCTGACACGCCGCTCCGGTTCGGATCGCGCTGGGGATTTCTCACCCGCGAAGTAGGCGGCCGCTGCTATAACCGTCATGGAGGTGCAGCGATGCCCGGTGGTGCGGTGTTCATAGGACGGGTCGGTGCGCTGGCGGTGGCGCTCGGCATCGGAGCCACCGTCGCCTCCGGAGTCGCATCGGCGGACACCGGCGACAAGGGCTCGTCCCCAGGTGCCTCGAGCAGCTCGGATGCGGACTCGTCGAGCACGTCGTCACCCCGGCGTGAAGCCACACCGTCGGCACCGCACCGCAAGACGGGTCTGCGGACATCCCGCACGGTGCGCACGCAGGCGGCGCCGCAACGTTCCGAGCCCGACGAGGCGCCCAAGCCGGCCGTCCGCGCGACCACCGAACCCGAAACGGAACTGAAGTCGGCGCCGGCGCCGGCAGCCGCGGACACCCGATCCTCGGATCTCCCGGAGGAACCCGCCGGGCACCCGGCAGCGCTTGCCGTCCTCGCCGCGGCCCGTCGGGAAGTCGGACACGACGTGCAGACCGCGTTGACCTCGGTGGCGGACAGTCAGACAACCAGCGCGGTGGCCCCGGTCAGCCCGCTGGGCACCCCGGATCAGCTGCGCGCCGAGAAGCTGGCCAAGCGGATCGCCAACTCGCTGCCGGTGAAACTGGTGAAGCTGGTGCTGCGGTCCGGGTTCACCTGGGCCGCAGAACGGCAGTTCGACCGGGTCAACGGCCCGGATCAGGAGAACATCGACCGCCTCAACGCCGCGGTCGACGCCTACGCGATGGCATCGGCGTTCCAGCAGCAGCTGCTGAACTCCAACAAACCCACCGTGGTGATGCAGGTCGCCCCGCCGCACACCTGGTACGGCCAGAACGTCGGGGCATCCCGGATCCTGTACGACAACCCCGACACCATCTATCGCTTCATGGGCGTCAACGGGGCGTCCTCGTACGTGATCACCGGTAAGTTCGCCGACCTGGCCAACCTGCCCGCCGACACCACCTTCAGTGTGCTGACCGGCCTGACCGGCACCACCGCCACGGTGCTGACCAAGGACCAGCTGGTCATCGGGGATGACGGCACCTTCACCATCACCTTGGACAAGACAGCGGCCAACGGACGCCCGAACCATCTGCAGCTCACCGCGGACACCACGATCGTCGCCACCCGGAACACCCTGTCGGACTGGGCAAATCAGCAGCCGATGAGCCTGGAGATCACCCGGGTGGGCGGGCCGCCCAATAGCCTGTTCAGCCAGCTCGGCGGTTTCGCCATCCCCGGCATCGGTCCGGCCGTGGTGCGCAGCAAGCTGCTGACCGCGCTGGTCTCGTTGGTGCCCCCGCTGCCGTTCGTGCCGCCGGTGCTCAGAGGGGCGGTGACGGCGATCATCATGGCCCTGGGTGTCCAGCGTGAGGCGCAGTACATGGCCGTCGCCACCACCGACCCGGCCACCGGCGACCTGATCGAACCCAATGTGCTGAAGAACCCCACTCGCAATGCGGAATTCCTTGCGACGCAATTGCAGAGCGCCGGGTACTTCCAGCTCGCCGACGACGAGGCGCTGGTCATCACGATCGACCGTGCGGGCGCGGGATACTTCATCGTTCCCGTCACCGATGACTGGACCGTCACGAAGGACTACTGGAACGAGCAGACCAGCCTCAACAACGTCCAGTCGATCGCCGATGACGCTGACGACACGACCTACACCATCGTCGTCTCGCCCAGTGATCCCGGCGCCGCGAACTGGGTGTCCACCGGCGGCCTCAACCAGGGCACCATCTCGATCCGCTTCCAGGACATCGACCCCGCTGTGACCCAACTGCCGACGGTCAGCGCCCGCGTGGTGCCGCTGAGCGAACTGGCTTCGGCACTGCCGTCGAACACCCAGTACGTCACGGCGGCACAGCGGGCCGCCCAGATCGCCACCCGCAAGGCGGGATTCGACAACCGGTTCGCCCCCTATCCACAGCCATAGCGCTACTGTGCAGGCGTGTCCCACCAGGTACAGCGCTACCTCGACCAGATCCGCGGCGAGCTCATCGGTGTCGGCGACGGTAAGCTGGCCGACTACATCCCCGAACTCGCGCGGGTAGACCCGAACGGCTTCGGGCTCGCGCTGTCGTCGGCGGACGGATTCGTCTACGAATCCGGTGATGCTGCACTCGAATTCACCATCCAGTCGATATCGAAACCGTTCACCTACGCACTGGCGCTGGACAGGTGTGGGCCCGATGCGGTGGACGCGAAGATCGGGGTGGAGCCCTCGGGTGAGGCGTTCAACGAGATCAGTGTGGACCGGTCCACCAAACGGCCGAAGAACCCGATGATCAACGCGGGTGCCATCGCGGCTGTGTCGCTGGTTCCGGCGTCCTCGGCGGACGAGCGCTTCGCCCTCATCCAGGACTATTACTCGGCGTTCGCCGGCCGCCGACTCGAACTCGACGCCCAGGTGTACGCCTCGGAGAAGGCGACCGGCGACCGTAACCGCGCCATCGCCTACATGCTGGCCAGTTTCGGTGTCCTCGAAGGCGATCCCGACGAGGTGCTCGATGTGTACTTCCGGCAGTGTTCGTTGAAGGTGACCGCGACCGACCTGGCCCGGATGGCGGCGACGCTGGCGCGCAATGGCGTGAATCCGCTGACCGGTCGACGTGTCACCGATGCCGCGGTGGTGCGGCGCACCCTGTCGGTCATGGTGACCTGCGGCATGTACGACGCGGCGGGGGACTGGGTGAGCGCGGTCGGCATGCCCGCCAAGAGCGGGGTCGGCGGGGGCATCCTGGCGGTGCTGCCCGGCCAACTCGGCATCGGCACCTACTCGCCGCTGCTCGATGCGAAGGGCAACAGCGTTCGGTCAGTGCTGTTGTGCCGCAGGCTCTCCGAGGAACTCGGGCTGCACTTCCTGACGGTGTCGAGGGATTCGCGAGCCACCCTGCGGGCCGTCTATGAACCGCGTGACAACATCCGCGTCTACGAGACCCACGGCGACCTGCTGTTCTGCGGCGCCGAACAGGTGGTGCGCACCGTCGACCGGGGCTGTGCGGACTTCGTGGTCGGGATCCTCGACGTGTCGCGGGCCGATGATATCGACGATGCGGCCAAGGCGCTGCTGTCCGGGATGAGCACCGCGTTGCATGATCGTGGCAAGGCGGGGTTCATCGTCGACCCGGACCGACTGGTGATCGGGGAGGGTTCGGAGTTCGAGAACGTCCGCTACACCACGGTGGAGGACGCGGTGGATGCCGCCTCGACGTTCATCCGTGGGCAACTCTCAGACAGGTAGCGCCAACCGGGTCGGCTGATCCAGGCCGCGCAGGTTCACCTGCTCGCCCAACGACCAATGGGCGCGTTCGGTTTCGCCGGCGTTGGCCAGGGTGTCCGATGAGGCCACCAGATGCCCGGGAACGGACTTCGCGTATTCGCAGAGCCGGGCCGCCTCGTTGACCGGTTCCCCGATCACGGTGTACTCGAAGCGTTCCTTGGCCCCGACGTTGCCCGCCACCACCTGGCCGGCAGCCACCCCGATGCCGGCGTCGAGTTCGGGCACCTCGATGCGCAGCCGCGCCGCCATCGCCCGGGCGGCCGAAAGGGCTTCCTCATCGGCGTTGTCCAGCGACACCGGTGCGCCGAACACTGCGAGTACGGCATCGCCCTCGAATTTGTTGACGAAGCCGTGGTGCTTGTCCACCTCGTCGACGATGACGGCGAAGAACCGGTTCAGCAGTTCGACGACCTCGACGGCGGGCCTGCTGGTGACCAGCGCGGTGGAGCCGATGACGTCGATGAAGATGACCGCGGCGTGCCGCTCTTCGCCGCCCAGTTCGGGCTGCTCCTTCTCGGCCAGCAGGGCGACCTCGCGGCCGACGTGGCGGCCGAACAGGTCACGCACTCGTTCGCGTTCCCGCAGACCGGCGACCATCGAGTTGAAACCTCGTTGCAGCTGGCCCAATTCGGTGCCGTCGAAGACCACCAGGTTGGTATCCAGATCGCCCTCCTCGACGCGGTTGAGCGCCGAGCGCACCACCCGCACCGGGGTGGCGGTCAACCAGGCCAGGATCCACATCAGGATGAATCCGAAGGCCAGCGCGAAGAGCGCGAGAATCATCACCGCCACCGCGAACTGGGTGGGCGACACGATCTGCACCGAGAGCGTGATGATGGCGGCCAGCAGGATGCCCAGCACCGGCACGCCGGAACCCAGTGCCCACACCGTGAGCGTGCGGCCCATGATGCCGGGCGCGAAACGGCGTGGGGGAGGTCCCACCTCCAGGGCCTGGGCGGCGACGGGGCGCAGCGCGAACTCGGTGAACAGATAGCAACTCGCCGAGACGACGATGCCGGGAAAGCTGATGCCGAGCAGGACCTTTGGGATGTAGTTGGAGTTCTGCAGGCCGTAGAGCACGGTCAGCACGATGGTGCCGCCGCCCCACAGCGCGAGCAGCACGCGGCTCAGGCGCCACGGCGCGAAGAAGGTGTTGCGCTGGTCCCTGGGCGTCGGTTCGCGTTCCTCGATGGCCCAGCGGACATTGTTGATCACGCGGTTGGTGGCCCAGATGACGCCCACCACGAAGGCCAGCACGATGTAGGCAGGCGCCACCGCGAACGTGATCCACAGGACCTCGGAGTCGAAGACACTGGGCACCGGGAAGGTGACCGTGACGACCAGGCATGCCACCACCACCCCGATCAGGTTCGCGCCCAGGACAACCGTGGTGAGAATCGTCTGGATGCGCACGCGGCGGCGCTGCTGACTCTCCGAGACGCGCCCCAGGATCCACGAGCCGTACTCCGAGGTGTCGGTGACGCGACCGGTTTGTCTCGTCATGCGCTCAAGGACCAGACCGAGACGTTGGGCCGCGTTCTTCTTGTCCGTCATCGTGGCGTCAGCCTAGTGAACCGGCGGGCGCAATCTATGGTGGTTCGGTGCGTCTCGTCATCGCCCAGTGCACCGTCGACTACGTCGGCCGGCTCACGGCACACCTCCCGTCCGCTCGGCGTCTGTTGCTGTTCAAGGCCGACGGATCGGTGAGTGTGCATGCCGATGATCGCGCCTACAAGCCGTTGAACTGGATGACCCCACCGTGTTGGACCCAGGAAGAGCTCACCGAGGGGGCGGCGCCGGTCTGGGTGGTGGAGAACAAGGCCGGCGAGCAGCTGCGTATCACCGTGGAGGACATCGAGCACGACTCCAGCCATGAGCTCGGGGTGGACCCGGGCCTGGTGAAGGACGGTGTGGAAGCCCATCTGCAGGAGCTGCTCGCCGAACATGTCGAGCTGCTGGGTACCGGATTCACACTGGTGCGCCGGGAGTACATGACGGCGATCGGGCCCGTCGACCTGATGTGCCGCGACGAGACCGGCCGGTCGGTGGCGGTGGAGATCAAGCGCCGCGGTGAGATCGACGGCGTCGAGCAGCTGACCCGTTATCTGGAACTGCTCAACCGCGACACCCTGCTGGCCCCGGTCAGTGGCGTCTTCGCGGCCCAGCAAATCAAACCGCAGGCCCGCACCTTGGCCACCGACCGCGGAATTCGTTGCGTGATACTCGATTACGACAAGATGCGCGGCCTGGACAGCAACGAGTTCCGGCTGTTCTAGTGGGAAGCGGTTTCTAGTGGCAAGGCGTCGCCCCGACCGTCGTGCGGACCGACCGGTGCCGCAGTGGCTGTCGCAGCGGCGCGTGGAATCGGGTCCTGACGGCTACGACTACGAGGTCAAGACGGTGTCGGCGGCACGGGCCACCAAGGCCTATCGGTGCCCGGGTTGCGATCATGAGATCCAGCCCGGCGTCGCGCACGTGGTGGTGCTGCCGGTCGAATACGGCGATATCGAGGACCGCAGGCACTGGCACACGTCCTGCTGGAACAACCGGGCCAACCGCGGCCCGACCAGACGCTGGTCCTAGTGGGCGGCGTTCTAATGAACTGCGTCGGCCTTGGGCTCGACGAGTTCGATGAGAACCCCGCCGGCGTCCTTGGGGTGGATGAAGTTGATCCGCGAGTCCGCAGTACCCCGGCGCGGTGCGTCGTAGAGCAGGCGCACACCGTCGGCGCGCAACCGTTCCGAGAGGGCATCGATATCGCTGGTGCGGTAGGCCAGCTGCTGCAGGCCGGGGCCGCGGGTGCTGATGAACTTGGCGATCGTCGAGGACTCGTCCAGCGGGGCCAGCAGCTGGATCTGTGCGCTGTCCTTGGCCGAGCCGCGCACCGAGAGCATGGCCTCGCGGACGCCCTGGTCCTCGTTGACCTCCTCGTGCAGCACGATCATGCCGAGGTGGTCGTGGTACCACTTGATGGCCGCATCCAGATCGGGCACGGCAATACCCACGTGATCGATCGCGGTCACCAGCGCGCTGGCGAGTGCCGGGCGGGCATCGACGTGGTCGGTGGTCATAGAGTAAAAGTAACCTGACATTGCAGTTTTTATGCCTGTGTGATCGGCCACACTTGCCTTCTCAGGCCCGTTACAAATTCTTTGGAGGATGGAAATGACGACCTCGGTGATCGTTGCGGGAGCGCGGACCCCCGTCGGCAAGCTGATGGGCTCGCTGAAAGATTTCTCGGGCAGCGACCTCGGTGCCCTCGCGATCAAGGCGGCTCTGGAGAAGGCTTTCCCCAACATTGACGGACCGGCGCGCCTGGTCGACTACGTGATCATGGGTCAGGTGCTGACCGCCGGTGCCGGGCAGATGCCCGCCCGCCAGGCCGCCGTCGGCGCCGGCATCGGCTGGGATGTGCCGTCGCTGACCATCAACAAGATGTGCCTGTCCGGAATCGACGCCATCGCGCTGGCCGATCAGCTGATCCGCGCCGGGGAATTCGAGGTGGTGGTCGCCGGTGGCCAGGAATCGATGAGCCAGGCCCCGCATCTGCTGCCCAAGAGCCGCGAGGGTTTCAAGTACGGCGACACCACGCTGGTGGATCACCTGGCCTACGACGGCCTGCACGATGTGTTCACCGATCAGCCGATGGGCGCGCTGACCGAACAGCGCAATGATGTCGACCAGTTCACCCGCGCCGAGCAGGACGAACTGGCCGCGCAGTCGCACCAGAAGGCCGCGGCTGCCTGGAAGGACGGCGTCTTCGCCGACGAGGTGGTGCCGGTGCAGATCCCACAGCGCAAGGGTGACCCGATCGAGTTCAACGAGGATGAGGGCATCCGCGCCAACACCACCGCGGAGTCCCTCGGTGGGCTGCGTCCGGCCTTCCGCAAGGACGGCACCATCACCGCCGGTTCGGCCTCCCAGATCTCCGACGGCGCCGCTGCCGTCGTGGTGATGAGCAAGGCCAAGGCCACCGAACTCGGGCTGAGCTGGCTGGCCGAGATCGGTGCGCACGGTGTGGTGGCCGGCCCGGATTCGACGTTGCAGAGCCAGCCGGCCAACGCCATCAAGAAGGCCATTGCGCGCGAGGGCATCACCGTCGATCAGCTCGATGTCATCGAGATCAACGAGGCGTTCGCCGCGGTGTCGCTGGCGTCCACCAAGGAACTCGGGGTGGACCCGGCGAAGGTGAACGTCAACGGCGGCGCGATCGCCATCGGTCACCCGATCGGCACCTCCGGTGCCCGCATCACCCTGCACGCGGCGCTGGAGCTGGCGCGCAAGGGCTCGGGCTACGCCGTCGCCGCGCTGTGCGGCGCGGGCGGACAGGGCGACGCTCTGGTCCTGCGCCGTCCCTGACCGCTGAGAATGCGCTCAGTTTGAGCAACGACACAATGTAGTAGCTGGCCGCCCGCTGCGGCACAATGGCGCTCATGGCAAACAACTATGACGTCCGCAGCGTGGCGGGCTGGTTCCGGATCATCGCGATCGCGGAAGCACTCAGCTGGGCCGGACTGCTGGTCGGGATGTACTTCAAGTACGTCGGTTCCCCGCAGACCGAGATCGGTGTGAAGATCTTCGGCCCGATCCACGGTGGCATCTTCATGGCCTTCCTGGTCGGCGCACTGCTGGTCGGGATCGCGCGCAAATGGAACGTCGTGACCTGGGTGCTGGCGTTGCTGGGCAGCATCGTGCCGCTGGGAAGTGTGATCTTCGTCATCTGGGCCGACCGGACCGGCCGGATCGGTGGACCTACCGTCGCTGCCGGCGCCGGCGAGGACGTGCCAAACTTGGTGGCGTGACACGCCCACGCCCTTCCGTCGGACCGGCCCTGGCCGGTGCATTCGATCTCTCCGCGCTCAAGCAGCCACCGCCGCCGCCCCCGGGTGCCGCGGCGCCCGCCGAGGTGACCGGCGCGGTCCAGGTCACCGAGGCGAATCTGGAAGCCGAGGTGCTGGTCCGTTCCAGCGAGATCCCGGTCGTCGTCCTGCTGTGGACGCCGCGCAGCGACGCGAGCGTCCAGTTGGGGGAGGCGCTGGGCGCCCTGGCCCAGACCGATGGCGGCACGTGGTCGCTGGCCATGGTCAACGTCGACACCACCCCGCGGGTGGCGCAGATGTTCGGCGTGCAGGCAGTACCCACCGTGGTGGCTCTGGCCGGCGGTCAGCCGATCTCCAGCTTCCAGGGCCCGCAGCCGCCCGATCAGTTGCGTCAGTGGATCGATTCACTGATCAGCGCCACTGCGGGCAAGCTCAGCGGGGTCCCCGAACAGCCCGAGCAGGCCGACCCGGAGTTGGAGCAGGCCCGCGCCTACCTGGACGACGGTGATTTCGACGCGGCGCTGACGGCCTACGAGGCCATTCTGGCGGCCAAACCCACCGACGCCGAGGCGATCGGCGCGGTTCGGCAGATCACGTTCCTGCAGCGGGCGACGACCCGACCGGTCGAGGCACCGGCGCTGGCCGATGCGGCGCCCGGCGATGCCGAAGCCGCCTTCGCCGCCGCTGACGTCGAGATCCTGCAGCAGAACGTCGAAGCCGCCTTCGACCGGCTGATCGCGTTGATCAAAGCCACCGCCGGGGACGAGCGCACCGCCGCCCGCACCCGACTGATCGAATTGTTCGATCTCTTCGACGCCGCCGACCCGGAGGTCATCGCGGCCCGCCGCAAGCTGGCGAACGCGCTCTACTGACAACTGCCCGAGAACACACGAATGGCCCTTATTTCCTAGGAAATAAGGGCCATTCGTGTCTGTTCGCGGGGCTACTGTTCCAGCTCGAACCAGAGCGCGGCCAACGGCGGCAGTGCCATCACCGCCGACGCAGGGCGCCCGTGCCACGGCTCGGCCGTCGCCTCCACCGATCCCAGGTTGCCGATACCGGACCCGTTGTAGATGGTGGCGTCGGTGTTGAGCACCTCCCGCCACGTCCCCGACTGCGGCAGGCCCAGCCGGTACTGCCCATGCTCGTTCCCGGAGAAGTTGAACACGCAGGCCAGCGTCGAGCCGTCGTCACCGAAGCGCAGGAAGCTCAGCACATTGTTCGCCGAGTCGTTGGCGTCGATCCACGAGTAGCCGTCGGGCACGGTGTCGCGGGACCACAGCGCCCGGCGGCTGCGGTAGAGGGCGTTGATATCGGTCACCAGATTCGAGATCCCGGTCGAGAAGCTCTGCTCGGACAGCTGATACCAGTCCACACCGCGTTCCTCGGACCATTCGGCGCGCTGGCCGAACTCCTGGCCCATGAACAGCAACTGCTTACCCGGGTGTGCCCACTGGTAGGCCAGCAGCCCGCGCAGGCCCGCTGCCTTGTTGTGGTCGTTGCCCGGCATCCGGCTCCACAACGTGCCCTTGCCGTGCACCACCTCGTCGTGGCTGATCGGCAGGACGAAGTTCTCGCTGAACGCGTAGAGCATCGAGAAGGTGATCTCGTGGTGGTGATAGCTGCGGTGAATCGGGTCGCGCTTGATGAACTCCAGGGTGTCGTTCATCCAGCCCATGTTCCACTTCATCGAAAAGCCAAGGCCGCCAAGGTTGGTCGGTCGCGTCACGCCCGGCCACGAGGTCGACTCCTCGGCGATCGTGACGATGCCGGGGGTCACCTTGTGCACCGTGGCGTTCATCTCCTGCAGGAACTGCACCGCCTCCAGGTTCTCCCGACCGCCGTAGATGTTAGGCGTCCAGCCGTCGGCCGGCCGCGAGTAGTCCAGGTACAGCATCGATGCCACCGCGTCGACCCGCAGGCCGTCGACGTGGTACTCCTGCAACCAGTACAGCGCGTTCGCCACCAGGAAGTTCCGGACCTCGGGGCGCCCGAAGTCGAAAACGTAGGTGCCCCAATCGAGTTGCTCGCCGCGCCGCGGATCGGAGTGCTCGTAGAGCGCGGTCCCGTCGAAGCGGCCCAGCGCCCAGGCGTCCTTCGGGAAGTGCGCGGGCACCCAGTCGATGATCACGCCGATGCCGGCCTGGTGCAGCGTGTCGATCAGATAGCGCAGATCGTCGGGACTGCCCAGTCGCGGTGTGGGTGCGTAGTACGAGGTGACCTGGTAACCCCAGGAACCGCTGAACGGATGCGCCGCGACCGGCAGCATCTCGACGTGGGTGAAACCGTGCTCGACGAGGTAGTCGGTGAGTTCGACCGCCAACTCGCGATAGGTCAGGCCCGGCCGCCACGACATCAGGTGCACCTCGTAAGTGCTCATCGGTTCGAAGACCGGATTGCGCAGCGCGCGCCCGGCCATCCATTCATCGTCGTTCCAGCTGTAGTCACTGGTGTTGACCCGCGACGCCGTCCGTGGCGGCACCTCGGCGGCGAAGGCGAACGGATCCGCCCGGTCGCTGACCGAGCCGTCGACCCCGTGGACCCGGAACTTGTAGAGGCCGTCTTCGGGGAAATCGGGCCAGAACAGTTCCCAGACGCCGGTCGAGCCCAGCACCCGCATCGGTGCCTGGCCGCCGTCCCAATGGTTGAACTCGCCGATCAGGCTGATGCCCTTGGCGTTCGGCGCCCAGACCGCGAACGAATAACCCTCCACCACGCCATCCGGCGTGGTGAAGCTGCGGCGGTGCGCGCCCAGGGTTTCCCACAGTCGCTCGTGGCGACCCTCGGCGAACAGGTGCAGGTCGATCTCGCCGAGGGTGGGCAGGAATCGGTAGGCATCGGCGACCGTGATGGCCGGGGCGTCGGGGTACTGCACCTCGAGGCGGTAGTCGATCAGGTCGGTGAACGGTACTGCGCCCGCGAACAGGCCTGCCTCCAGGTGATTCAGCGGATAGCGCTCACCGCCGATCAGCGCGGTCACCGACTCGGCGTGCGGGCGCAGCGCGCGGATGACCGTGTGGTCGCCGTATTCGTGCGCGCCCAGGATCGAGTGCGGGTCGTGATGCTCGCCGGCGCTCAGCCGGTGCAGGTCGTTCGCACCGGGGCGCAGGTGAATGCTGGTGTTGGGGTTGGTTTGAGTCAAGATTTACTCACTCCCTCCGTAAGAGGCTCAGTCGAGATTCGTACGGGATCAAAGGCATGTTGAGGATGTGTGCAACCGCCCGTCCCGGGTCCAGTCGCACGTAATTGGCCTGGCCCCAGTGGTATTCGTCACCGGTGACTTCATCTCGCACCCAGAATCGGTCGTAGGGCTCCATGCCCAGGCCGGCCATGTCCAGCCAGACGGTGCCTTCCTCGGGGCCGAACGGATTGAGCGTCACCACCACCAGCACACAGTCACCGGTGACCGGATCGAACTTGCTGTAGGCCAGGATCGCGTCATTGTCGACGTGGTGGAACTTGATGGTGCGCAGTTGCTCCAGCGCCGGGTGCAGCCGCCGGATCTCGTTGAGCCTGCCGATGAACGGCTCCAGCGACTGGCCGGTGGCCACCGCCGCCTCGAAATCGCGTGGACGCAGCTCGTATTTCTCCGAGTCCAGGTATTCCTCGCTGCCTTCGCGCACCGCCCGGTGCTCGAACAGCTCGAAACCCGAGTACACGCCCCACACCGAACTGAAGGTCGAGGCCAGTACCGCCCGGATGGCGAACATGCCGGGACCGCCGTGTTGCAGGCTTTCGTGCAGGATGTCCGGGGTGTTGACGAACAGGTTCGGGCGCGCGCAGTCGGCATACTCGGCGATCTGTTCGCCGTACTCGATGAGTTCCCACTTGGCGGTGCGCCAGGTGAAGTACGAATAGGACTGGGTGAAGCCCAGTTTGGCCAGACCGTACAACCGCGCCGGCCGGGTGAAGGCCTCGGCGAGGAACAGTACGTCGGGATCCTCGTCCTTGACCTTGCCGATCAGCCACGCCCAGAAGTTGGGCGGCTTGGTGTGCGGGTTGTCCACCCGGAAGATCTTGACGCCGTGCGATATCCAGTACCGCACCACCCGGAGCACCTCGGCGTAGAGCCCGGCCGGGTCGTTGTCGAAGTTCAGCGGGTAGATGTCCTGATACTTCTTCGGCGGATTCTCCGCATAGGCGATGGTGCCGTCGGGCAGCACGGTGAACCACTCCGGATGTGCCTGCGCCCAGGGGTGATCTGGCGCGCACTGCAGAGCGAGATCGAGCGCGACCGACAGTCCCTGATCGGCTGCGGCCGCGACGAAGTCGTCGAAGTCCTCGATGGTGCCGAGGTCGGGGTGGATGGCGTCATGACCACCCTCGGTGCTTCCGATCGCCCACGGGGAGCCGACGTCGCCCTCGGCCGCGGTCACGCTGTTGTTGCGCCCCTTTCTGTGCACCTTGCCGATCGGGTGGATCGGGGGCAGATACACGACGTCGAAGCCCATCCGGGCGACCCGGGGGAGATCCTTGGCGGCGGTGGCGAACGTGCCGTGCACCGGTTTGCCGTTGCTGTCCCAGCCGCCGGTGGAACGCGGGAACAGTTCGTACCAGGCCGAGAAGCGGGCCTGCGGCCGATCGACCCACACTCCGAATTGCTCACCGCGAGTAAGCAGTTCGCGCAGCGGATAGCGATCCAGCAGATCGGCGATGGCGGGAGACAGCGCGGCGCCGGCACGGGTGAACGGATCACCCGGTTCGCGCAGCGCGGCCGCGGCATCGACCAGCGGCCGGCGCTGCTCGCGTGGCACGCCGGTGGCGGCCCGCTCCAGCAGCTGAGCACCGATGAGCAGATCGTTGTTCAGTTCGGTTTCACCCTGGCCGGCGTCGAGCTTGGCGGTCACGCCCTTGCGCCAAGTGGCGATCGGATCGCCCCAGCCGTCGACTCGGAAGGTCCACATGCCGACCTGGTCCGGGGTGAACTGACCGTGCAGCACATCGGGTGTGCGGCCGGGTGTCATCGGCAGCACCAGTGGTTTGATCCGCGGCGGCGTCACCGGGGGTGAGGGCTCCGAGACCAAACCCGGCGGGTCCGGGGCCAGCTGAGGATAGGCCGTGCCGTGATAGCGCACCACGAGCGTGGCCGACACCGCGTCGTGACCCTCCCGCCACACCGTTGCCCGCACCGGTACCACTTCGCCGACTACCGCCTTGGCGGGAAATCGTCCACCGGACAGCGCGGGCGCGACGTCATCGATTCCGATACGACCGGTCACGCACGAATCTCCTCACTCGGCGCGGCCCCGACTTCGGTGACCGCGGTCCGTCTGGTCTCTGTTTCTGCCTCGACGCGCTCGTTACCGACTCTGAGTACCCAACCTAGTGTCAGGGACACATCGGGGGGCGAGATGAGATGACTCCGGTGACCGAAGCGACACCTCCGGGCCGCACCGCGGGTCGGTCAGTAAGGTGGAGCCGCGTGAAAGCCCTCCGCAGATTCACGGTCCGAGCACATCTCCCCGAGCGGCTCTCCGCACTGGAGAAATTGTCGGTCAACCTGCGCTGGTCATGGCACAAACCGACGCAGGACCTGTTCGCCGCCATCGATGCGACGCTGTGGGACCAGGTCGGTGCCGATCCGGTGGCGCTACTCGGTCTGGTCAGTCCGCGACGTCTGGACGAGCTCGCCGTCGACGAGGGATTCCTGCAGCGTGTCGACGCGCTCGCCGCGGATCTGGACGACTATCTGAGCCGCCCGTTGTGGTATCAGCACCAGGCCGGCGAAGGGGTGGAGCTGCCCAACGGAATCGCCTATTTCTCCATGGAGTTCGGGGTGGCCGAGGTGCTGCCCAACTACTCCGGCGGTCTGGGCATCCTGGCCGGTGACCACCTGAAATCCGCCTCGGATCTGGGGCTGCCGCTGATCGCGGTCGGGCTGTACTACCGGTCGGGGTACTTCCGGCAGTCGCTGACCGCCGACGGTTGGCAGCACGAGACCTACCCGTCGCTGGACCCGCAGGGGCTCCCGCTGAGGCTGCTGACCGACGCCGAGGGCCAGGCCGTGCTCATCGAACTTGCCATGCCCGACGGCAGGCAACTGTTCGCGCATGTCTGGGTCGCCCAGGTCGGCCGAATCCCATTGCTGCTGCTCGATTCCGATATCGGCGAGAACGAGCACGATCTGCGCGGGGTGACCGACCGGCTCTACGGCGGTGACCAGGAACACCGGATCAAACAGGAGATTCTGGCCGGTATCGGCGGTGTCCGCGCCATCCGGGCCTACACCGAGGTGGAGGGGCTACCCGCCCCGGAGGTGTTCCACATGAACGAGGGGCATGCCGGTTTCCTCGGGGTGGAGCGGATCCGCGAGCTGATCGACGCCGGACTCGACTTCGACACCGCACTCACGGTGGTCCGGTCGTCCACGGTGTTCACCACCCACACCCCGGTGCCCGCCGGTATCGACCGGTTCCCCGTCGACATGGTGACCCGGTATTTCGCCGATGAGCGCTCGCGCGAAGAGCATGAGTCAGATACCCGGCTGCTGCCGGGCGTCCCGCTGGAACGGGTGCTCGCCTTCGGCGCGGAAGACGACCCGTCGAAGTTCAACATGGCACACATGGGTCTGCGGCTGGCCCAGCGGGCCAACGGGGTGTCGTTGCTGCACGGCCGGGTCAGCAGGGCGATGTTCAACGAGCTGTGGCCGGGCTTCGACCCGGATGAGGTGCCGATCGGTTCAATCACCAACGGTGTGCACGCACCCACGTGGGCGGCGCCGCAATGGGTGGAACTGGCCCGCGAACTGATCGGCAGTGACGACCTCGGCTCGCTCAGCGAAGCGGACACCTGGCACAAACTGCAGCAGGTCGACGCCGGTCATCTGTGGCGGATCCGCTCCGAGCTGCGCGGTCTGCTCATCGAGGACGTGCGCGCACGACTGCGTCGTTCCTGGCTGGAGCGGGGTGCCTCAGAGGCTGAACTGAGCTGGATCGCAACAGCATTCGATCCCGATGTGCTGACCGTCGGGTTCGCCCGCCGGGTGCCCACCTACAAGCGGTTGACGTTGATGCTGCGCGATCAGGAGCGGTTGGAGCGGCTGCTGCTCGACGCCGACCGTCCGGTGCAGCTGATCGTCGCGGGCAAGTCCCACCCCGCCGATGACGGTGGCAAGGCGCTGATCCAGCAGATCGTGCGGTTCGCCGACCGTGCGGACGTGCGGCACCGGATCGCCTTCCTGCCGGACTACGACATGTCGATGGCCCGGCTGCTGTACTGGGGCTGTGATGTCTGGCTGAACAACCCGCTGCGCCCGCTGGAGGCCTGCGGTACCTCGGGCATGAAGAGCGCTCTCAACGGCGGGCTGAACCTGTCCATCCGCGACGGCTGGTGGGACGAGTGGTACGACGGCGAGAACGGCTGGGAGATCCCGACCGCCGACGGGCTTGCCGATGAGAGCCGCCGCGACGATATCGAGGCCGGCGCGCTGTATGAGCTCCTCGAATCCTCGGTGACCACCACGTTCTACGACCGCAACGAACACGGCGTGCCGTCCCGCTGGGTGGAGATGGTGCGCCACACCCTGCAGGCACTCGGGCCCAAGGTGCTCGCCTCGCGCATGGTCCGCGACTACACCGAGAAGTACTACGCGCCTGCGGCGAAATCCTTGCGCGCCACCATCGAGCCGACCGACGACTCCACCGGGGTGCCGTTCGGCGCGGCACGCCAGTTGGCTGCGTATCGTTCACGGGCGCAACAGGAATGGCCGAAGATCCAGATCACCGATGTGGACAGTTACGGTCTGCCCGACACGCCGCTGATCGGCAGTGAACTGACGCTCACCGCATCGGTGTATCTGGCCGGGCTGGCGCCCGACGAGGTCGTCGTGCAGGCGGTCGTGGGTCGGGTCGACAGCGGCGACATCCTGCAGGACCCGGTGAAGGTGGCGATGACGCACACCGGCACCGTGGGTGGCAACCAGATCTTCTCCACGACCACGCCGCTGCCGCTGGCCGGTCCGGTCGGCTACACGGTGCGGGTGCTGCCGCACCACCGCCTGCTGGCCGGGGAGAACGAACTGGCGCTGGTCACCCTGGCGTGAGGGTGGGCGAGCGGAGCGAGGAGGACATGAACCAGATCCTGGTGGTCGACCTCCCCAGCGGGCCGTACGCGCTGGCCGCGGGTCCCGACGGAGCCATGTGGGTGACCCTGGTGCACAGCGGGCAGATCGCCCGCGTCACCGCAGCCGGCGATGTGACCGTCTACGACGTCGCGCCGGACAGTAGGCCCTCGATCATCACCGCGGGCCCGGACGGTGCCTTGTGGTTCACCCGTAACGGCGATGACCGGATCGGCCGGATCACCACCGCCGGTGTGCTCAGCGAGGTCGAACTGCCCTCCGGCAGCGCGCCTTTCGGCATCGCGTCGGGGCCCGGCGGCGCACTGTGGTTCACCGCGATGAATTCCGGCGTGATCGGCAGAGTCGACGTCGACGGCACGGTCACCGAGGTGGCCACTCCCGGCGGCATGCCGTCGATGATCACCGCGGGTCCCGACGGCGCCCTGTGGTTCACCCTCAACGAGGCGAACGCGGTCGGCCGGCTCGAACCGTCCGGCTCGCTACGGGTACGCGAGGTGCCGACGCCACGGTCCGGACCGGTCGGCATCGCCGCCACCCATGACGACGCCATCTGGTTCACCGAGATTCTCGCCGACAAGGTCGGCCGGATTCCCACCGATGAGGCCATCCAGGAACTCGACCTGCCCGGCAAGCCGCACGCGGTGGTCGCCGATCCGTCCGGTGGGGTGTGGGTCAGCCTGTGGGGGTCCGACCAGATCGCCCGGATCACGGCCGACGGCGAGGTGAGCACCGTCGACCTGATCGAGAACGGCGAACCGCACGGGCTGGCCATCGCCCGCGACGGCGCGCTATGGGTGGCGATGGAAGCCGGATATCTCTGGCGGTTACCGGTCGGCTGAGTCTCGCACTGGCCGTGTCCTTGTCGTGGCCGCAGAGTTACATAGGCGATGTAAGTTCCTCGAGGTGCCTACTGCGGGGTTTGTCGTGCCGCGACCCTTTGCGCTGTTCACCGTGGTGGTGGCAGCCGCTGTGCTGTGCGCCCCGGTCGCTGCGGGTGACCCCGGCATCGACCCGAACGAGCCCGATGTCGATCCGGTGTTCGCGCCCGCCATCGACCCCGCCCTGGAGCCTCCGCTCACCCCGATGATGCAGCCCGCCTCGGTCGCGGCGCCGCAGCCTCAACCACAGCTGCACGGTTTGGTGGCCTCCCCACCGCCGACGAGCACCGAGACACCGGACGGCTGGAGGCTGACGCTATCCGCGGTCAACGAGACCCAACTGGTCGCCGCACCGCTGACCACCGCGCTGTCGTCGCGTAGCTACATCGTGGGCGGCACCTTCACCGGGAACATCACCGGCCCGGACGGCGGTGAGATCCCCGAAGGGGTGTTGGAGGTCGGCTACCAGATCGGTTGCGGCGTCGACATGAGCACGTCGAACGGTGTCACCGTCACCGGCACCGCGGGCATGTCCCCGTCACTCGGCCTGGCCGGTATCGAGGTGGCATCACCGGGACTCGACGGGCTGGTCCCGGTGCTGACCACGCCGGTCACCGGCGGTGTGGCCGTCGGGCTGAAACCCGGCATCGTCAACATGGTCCCGGTCACCGAGAAGGAGTTCCGGGGTTCCAACCCGTGGGTGCTGGTGAGCAACTTCCAGGTCAAGATCGACGGGTGCGTGGGCCAGTCCTTCATCCGCTCGTTCGCGTTCCTGACCCGCTCCACGGACGAATCCGATTCGGTGCTGGCCTATTACGGCGAGACCAAGGTGGTCTGATCCAGCCAGCCCGAGTCGATGCGCTCTTCCCGGCGAGCGGGGGGCGCCCCCGGCCCGCCGTCAGGGGAACCGCTTGAAGCAGCGGTCCTGCTCGCCGAGCACACCCACCCGGAACGCATCGATCCGGGAAAAGCCCGACGGCACCGATTCACCGTTCACGTCGCTGGCGGCCAGACCGTTGAGCAGGATGCCGGACACCGCCTCGTCCACATCGCCCGCGGTGAGCGCAATGGTGTTGCCGTCCGGGGTGTTCACTTCGTCGACCATCTTCGTGGTCGCGACCCCGGTCAGGCACGCGGTGCGCAGCGCGGCCTGCGCCGTGTTCAGGGCGACTCCGCCGTGCTGATGCTGGATCGACTGCATGTACCGCGACACCAGCACCGAATATCCGGTGTTGTCCCCGGTGACCAGCCCGGTGTCCTCGTCATCGGATTGCGCGCCGAGCATCTCCAGTGCCGGCAGGTCCACCGCGATCGTGTTGGTCGCCGGGCAGAACGTCACCGGCGCATCGGAATCGGCGTCCGGGCAGGCCTGCGGCTCGAAGGTGAGTTCGGGTGGCTCGGCCGGCTCGAACAGGATCTCCATCGCGTCCATGATGGAGCGCACCGAGTCCTCGGTGATCTGCAGCTCCCCGGACTGGTCCTCCGGCAACAACACCGGCAGATCGCCGCGGCGCTGTTTGATCTCCGCGGGGTCCATCGTCGCGCAGGACCCGGCGCCGTCGGTGAACCCGAACTGGAATGCCGACACCCGCTCGAACGCCGAACCGTGTTCATCGTCGCCGACGTCGGAGTCGCCCTCACTGAGCAGGGGGTCGCGGAACGCGATCATCGCGGCCAGCAGGTTGTTCAGCCCGTCACCGGTGGACAGTGTGAACCGCGGTGAGTTCCCTTCGGCGACCCAGCGCATGTAGACCCCGGCCAGGCAGTCTGCCTGCTGTTCGGACACCAGGGTCGGCGTCGACCTGGTGACCATCCCCGCCTGTTCCTGCACCGCGTGGCCGTACTCGTGGGCCAGCACCATGGTGACGGCCATGTCGCCGTTGGCCCGGCGCAGCGAGGGCAGCAGCACGCCGCGGTCCCAGCCGATCGTCTCGTCCTCGTGGCAGAACGCGGCATTTACCAGGTTGTAGGTGTCGGTGTCGCAAAAGACGCCGTCGAAACCATCTGCGTCCCAGGAGATCACGTCGGACACCGGAGTGAAGTCGTCATCGAAGGTCTCGGGGTAGGCCGTCTCCCAGAACTCCTCGATGTCACTGATCGAGCTGACCGCGAGGTGGTCGATCTCGCCGCCGTCGGTATCGGTCACCTCACGGGTGGGTTCGGCGGCGTCGTCGCGCAGACCGGTCGGTCCGTCGGTGGCGGGCATACCCGCCACCCGGAACGGGTCGGCGAACACCGACACCGCGTTGCCCTGCAGTTCCTGTCCACACCCACTGAGCAGGAGCGCGATGCAGGCGACCAGCGCCGCACCCGTCAACTGTCGGCGCCTCATATGGTGCCCCGCCTTTCGGTGCGCCCGGACGGGCCTGCCGCGTTTGTGCAGCCAGGATAGTGAAAATCTGCCGGTGGTGGCGGTTATCCGGGCCGAGCGGTCAGCCGGCCCAGCGCGGCGATGACGCGTTCGTGATCGGTCGTCGCCCAGAACGGCGGCAGCGATGAGCGCAGATAACCGCCGTAGCGGGCCGTCGCCATCCGGGAATCCAGCACCGCGACGACGCCGCGATCGTCGACCCGGCGCAGTAGCCGGCCCGCCCCCTGGGACAGCAGCAGCGCGGCGTGGTTGGCCGCCACCGCCATGAATCCGTTGCCGCCGCGCGCGGCGATGGCGCGCTGGCGTGCGGTCAGCAGTGGATCATCGGGACGCGGGAACGGAATCCGGTCGATCAGCACCAGCGACAGCGTGCGCCCGGGCACGTCGACGCCCTGCCAGAGCGACAGGGTGCCGAACAGCGAGGTCTCCTCGTCGTCGGCGAACCGTTGCACCAGGGCGGCGGTGGTGTCCTCGCCCTGGCACAGCACCGGCGTCGAGAGGCGTTCGGCCATCACCTCGGCGGTCGCCTTGGCCGCGCGCATCGAGGAGAACAGGCCAAGGGTGCGCCCGCCGGCGGCGTTGATCAGCGCCTCGATCTCGTCGAGCTGGGCCGGCGAGCCGGTGCCGTCACGCCCGGGCGGGGGCAGGTGTTTGGCCACGTAGAGGATTCCGGACTTGGCATGGTCGAACGGCGACCCGACGTCCAGCCCGCGCCATGTGGTCTTGCCTTCCCCGCCGGACAGTCCCCAGGCCGCGGCCATCCCGTCGAAGTTGCCACCGATGGTCAGTGTCGCCGAGGTCAGCACCGCGGTGGATTGTTCGAAGAGCCTGGTGCGCAACAACCCTGACACCGACAGCGGCGCCACCCGCAGGATGGCCCGTTTTCCTCCGCCGCCCCGATGGTTCTCCTCGTGGTCGAGCCACACCACGTCGAAGCGGTCGGGGATCGCCGGGCCGAACGAGTCCAGGATGCGTGCCGCGATATCGCCGATCTCCGTCACCGCGGTGACGGCCTCGGTGCGCGCGGCGGCCGCCTGCGGGTCCGTGGGGGTGGTGTCGATCGCGGACCGGATGGTGAACGCCGCGTCGCGCAGCGCCGTCAGGTAGGTGGCCAGCTCGTCGTCGAGGTGGTCGATGCGCCCGGGTTCGGCGTCGTAGATGGCCGAGGCCAGGTTGGCCCCGGCGGCCTCCATGCGGTCGGAGAGTTCGTCGGCGACCAGCCTGCCGATCCGTCGCTGCGCCGCGCCGAGCACGGTGGCCGAGAGTTCCCCGGTGGCCACGCTGGTGACCCGGTCGACCAGTTCGTGCGCCTCGTCGACCACCAGCAGGTCGTGTTCGGGCAGCACCGAGGCATCGGCGATCGCGTCGATCGCCAGTAGCGCGTGATTGGTGACCACCACATCGGCGTTGCCGGCCTTGGCGCGGGCCTTTTCCGAGAAACAGTCGGTGCTGAACGGGCAGCGTGACACCCCGATGCATTCGCGCGCCGACACGCTGACCTGGCCCCAGGACCTGTCCGGCACCCCGGGGACAAGGTCGTCGCGGTCACCGGTCTCGGTGTCGGAGGACCAGCTCGTCAAACGCTGCACATCGCGTCCCAGCGCGGTGGCGGCGACCGCGTCGAACAGTTCCTCCTGCGGGCGGTCCTCCGTCGATTCGGTGGTACTGCCGTTGTGAATCTTGTTCAGGCACAGGTAATTTCCGCGTCCCTTCAGCAGCGCGAAGGTGGGGCGCCGGGGGAGCAGGCCGGCGAGGGCGTCGGCGAGCCGGGGCAGGTCGCGGTCCACCAGCTGCCGTTGCAGGGCGATGGTGGCGGTGGACACCACCACGGGTTCGTTGGCCGCGACCGCCCGCGCGATGGACGGCACCAGATAGGCCAGCGACTTGCCGGTGCCGGTGCCGGCCTGCACGGCGAGATGGCGGCCGGTGTCGAACGCCTCGGTGACGGCCTGCGCCATCTCGACCTGGCCGGGGCGCTGAGCCCCGCCGAGCGCCGCGACCGCCGAGGCGAGCAATTCGGTGACTGAGCTCTTGGTCACGACGGGGGTTTGTCCGGTGCCACGACGCGGGTCGGGATGGCCGGCTCGCCCCTGGACAGTTTCAGGCCGTCCCACGGCAGGCTGCCGAGCCCGGCCGCCACCCGGGCCCGGGCCTCCTCGAGGTCGTGCTTGTGCACGGGTTGCCCGCCCCGGACCATTTCGACCGACAAGGGCCGGGCGCTGAAGCCGTCTTCGGTCACCGGTGGGTGGCCCGCCGGATAGACGACCTCTTCCACGACGGTCCCGGACGGTTTGGCGACCCGCAGCGCCTGCTTGCTGCCGCCCGCAGACGCCTTGTGCGCGCTGCGTTTCTGCACGGTGATGCCGTCGACCTCGACGAGCTTGTAGACCATGCCGGCGGTCGGTGCGCCCGAGCCGGTGACCAGCGAGGTGCCGACGCCGTAACTGTCCACGGGTTCGGCCCGCAGCGCGGCGATGGCGAACTCGTCGAGGTCGCTGGAGACCACGATCTTGGTGCCGGTGGCGCCGAGACTGTCCAGCTGGTCGCGCACCTGGCGGACCAGCACGGCGAGTTCACCGGAGTCGATCCGCACCGCCCCCAGTTCGGGGCCGGCGACCGCGATGGCGTTGGCGACGCCGGCGGTGATGTCGTAGGTGTCGACCAGCAGGGTGGTGCCGACACCGAGCGCGTCGACCTGTGCCTGGAACGCGGAGCGTTCTGATAGATCTCGCGCGGCGGCGCCATCTGTTCCGTCGGCAGTGGTGTGCAGCAGAGTGAAGGCATGCGCGCTGGTGCCCAGCGCCGGAACCCCGTAGCGCTGCTGGGCGGCCAGGTTGGAGCTGCCGTTGAATCCGGCGATCCAGGCCGCCCGAGCCGCGGCAACGGCGGCCTCCTCATGGGTGCGGCGCGAACCCATCTCGATGAGCTGACGGCCACCGGCTGCCGCCACCATCCTGGCCGCGGCGGAGGCGATGGCGCTGTCGTGATTGAGGATGGACAGCGCCAGGGTTTCCAGGACGACGCACTCGGCGAAGCTGCCGCGCACCGAGAGCACCGGCGAGTTCGGGAAGTAGAGCTCACCTTCCGGGTAACCGTGCACATCGCCGGTGAACCGGAAATCCGACAGGAACGCGCACGTGTCGGCGTCCAGGAAATCGGACACCGCCGCCAGGGTCTGCTGGTCGAAGGTGAACTGCGCCAGCGCTTCCACGAAGCGCCCGGTGCCCGCGACGACTCCGTAGCGCCGCCCCTCGGGCAGCCGTCGCGCGAACACCTCGAAGGTGCAGCGCTTGTGGGCCGAGCCGTCGCGCAGCGCAGCCGCGAGCATGGTCAACTCGTATTTGTCCGTCAGCAGTGCTGTGCTCACGCCATCGCTCACGATCTCACCGTATCGGTACCGTTCCGGTTCGGGCGTGCAGTCGGCCCCCGGTATCCTGTGCGTCATGGTTACCCCAGCGCGGACCAAGCCGGGTACCCGGGAGGACACGGCGGCCGACGTCGACCGCCGCGAAGACGCCGCCACGGACAGTCCCTGGGTGACGGTCGTGTGGGACGACCCGGTCAATCTGATGTCGTATGTGACCTACGTGTTCCAGAAACTGTTCGGCTACTCCGAACCGCACGCCACCAAACTCATGATGCAGGTGCACACCGAGGGCAAGGCCGTCGTCTCGGCCGGCAGCCGTGAGTCGATGGAGGTCGACGTCACCAAGCTGCACTCCGCCGGGTTGTGGGCCACCATGCAGCAGGACCGCTGATCGTGCGGAAATGGAAGCGGATCGACGGTGCCGACGGACCCCGATTCCGGTCTTCGCTGGCCGCCCACGAGGCTGCGCTGCTGCGCAATCTGGTGACATCGCTGACCGGGATGCTCGACGATCGCGAATCTGCCGCTCCGGCTGACGAACTCAGCGAAATCACCGGGATCCGGACCGGGCATTCGTCGCCGCCCGAGGACGAGACGATGAAACGGTTGCTGCCGGACTTCTTCCGGTCCCGCAACGGCCATCCCGCGGGCTCCGCGGCGGCCGACAGCTTGAACAGTGCGCTGCGCAGCCTGCATGAGCCGGCCATCATCGATGCGAAACGGCAAGCGGCGCAACGCCTGCTGGACACCATGCCGGAGGGTGGCGGGAAGTTCGAGCTCTCCGAGGACGACGCGCAAGCCTGGGCCTCGTCGGTCAACGATGTGCGGCTTGCACTCGGTGCGATGCTGGAGATCGGTCCCGAAGGCCTCGACCAACTGCCCGTCGGGCATCCGATGGCCGGCCACCTCGACGTCTACCAGTGGCTGACGGTGCTGCAGGAGTACCTGGTGCTCAGCCTCATGGGGTCGCGTCCGTGACCGATTTCGGCTCCATCACCGATGTTGCCGGCATCCGGGTCGGTCATCACCACCGGATCGACGATGACGCCACGCTGGGCTCGGGATGGGCGTGCGGTAGCACCGTCGTGTTGGCGCCGGAGGGCACGGTCGGTGCGGTGGACTGCCGGGGCGGGGCCCCGGGCAGCCGCGAGACCGATCTGCTGGACCCGTCGAACAGCGTCCGCCACGTCGATGCGGTGCTGCTCACCGGCGGCAGCGCCTACGGACTGGCCGCCGCCGACGGCGTGATGACCTGGCTCGAGGAGCAGGGCCGCGGTGTATCGATGGAAGGCGGCGTGGTGCCGATCGTGCCGGGCGCGGTCATCTTCGATCTGCCGGTCGGCGGTTGGGGCTGCCGCCCGGGCGCGGAGTTCGGGTACGCCGCCGTGCAGTCCGCCGGCGACCGCGTGGCGGTCGGCAACGTCGGTGCCGGGGCCGGAGCCCGCGCCGGCGTCCTCAAGGGCGGGATCGGTACCGCCTCGCTGACCCTGCCCGATATCGGGGTGACGGTGGGGGCGGTCGTCGCCGTCAACTCCGGGGGCAATGTGATCGACCCGGCCACCGGGCTGCCCTGGATGGCCGACCTCATCGCCGCGTTCGGATTGACCGCGCCGCCGCCCGACGAGGTGGCCGACTTCGCCGGCCTCGACAAGAAGAGCGGCCCGCTGAACACCACCATCGCCGTCGTCGCCACCGACGCGGCGATCAGCCCAGCCGGGTGTCGCCGCATCGCCATCGCGGCCCAGGACGGACTTGCCCACACCATCCGTCCGGCGCACACTCCGGTGGACGGTGACACCGTGTTCGCGCTGGCCACCGGGGCGGTGCAGGTGCCGCCGTCGGAGAAGGTCCCGACTGCGATGTCACCGGAGACGGCGCTGCTCACCGCGATCGGCGCCGCCGCGGCCGACTGCCTGGCCCGTGCCGTACTGGTCGGTGTGCTGGCAGCGGAGTCGATCGCCGGAATACCCACCTACCGGGGCCTGTTGCCCGGAGCGTTCCCCCGAGAAACGGAGACTTGACGTGCTGGTGATCCGCGCCGATCTGGTGGACGCCATGGTCGCCCACGCGCGCGCCGACCATCCCGACGAAGCGTGCGGTGTGATCGCCGGACCGGAGGGTTCGGATCGCGCTGAGCGTTTCATCCAGATGGTCAATGCCGAGCGGTCCCCGACGTTCTACCGGTTTGACTCCATGGAGCACCTCCGGGTGTGGAAGGCGATGGACGAGGCCGACGAAGTGCCAGTGGTGATCTATCACTCGCACACAGGGACCGAGGCCTATCCGAGCCGCACCGACGTCGCGATCGCCGCAGAGCCCGACGCCCATTATGTGCTCATCTCCACCCGCGACCCCGAGGTGCACGAACTGCGCAGCTATCGCATCCTCGACGGCGTCGTCACCGAAGAACCTGTCAGCATCGTCGAGCAGTACGGATAAAAGGAGCCACCGTGTCAGTAGTCGTGTCGATCCCCACCATCTTGCGCACCCACACCGGCGGGGAGAAGCGGGTGAACGCCGCCGGTGACACCTTGCAGGCCATCATCGCCGATCTCGAGAGCAACTACTCGGGGATCTCCGAGCGCCTGGTGGACAACGGCAAGTTGCACCGCTTCGTCAACATCTACGTCAACGATGAGGACGTCCGGTTCTCCGGTGGCCTGGAAACCGTGATCGCCGACGGTGATTCGGTGACGATCCTGCCCGCCGTTGCAGGTGGGTAAGCCTTGACGCGATACGACTCGCTGCTGCAGGCGCTGGGGAACACCCCACTGGTCGGCCTGCAGCGGCTTTCGCCGCGCTGGGACGAAGACGAGAACGGCCCGCACGTGCGGCTGTGGGCCAAGCTGGAAGATCGCAACCCCACCGGCTCCATCAAGGACCGGCCCGCGCTGCGGATGATCGAGCAGGCCGAGCGCGACGGGCTCATCAAACCCGGCGACACCCTGCTGGAGCCGACCAGCGGCAACACCGGCATCTCCCTGGCCATGGCGGCGCTGCTCAAGGGCTACCGGCTGATCTGCGTGATGCCGGAGAACACCTCGATCGAGCGACGCCAGCTCCTGGAGCTCTACGGCGCCAAGATCATCTTCAGCGCGGCCGAGGGCGGCTCGAACACCGCCGTCGCGCACGCCAAAGAGCTTGCCGCGCAGAACCCTTCGTGGGTGATGCTCTACCAGTACGGCAACCCCGCCAACGCCGCGGCGCACTACGAGGGGACCGGGCCCGAACTGCTGGCCGACCTGCCGGAGATCACCCACTTCGTCGGCGGGCTGGGCACCACCGGCACGCTGATGGGCACCGGTCGGTTCCTGCGCGAGCGGGTGCCCGGGATTCAGATCGTGGCCGCCGAGCCCCGCTACGGCGAAGGCGTGTACGCGCTGCGCAACATCGACGAGGGTTTCGTGCCCGAGCTCTACGACCCGGAGGTGCTGACCACCCGGTTCTCGGTGGGTGCCTTCGACGCCGTCAAGCGGACCCGGGAGATCGTGCAGGTGGAGGGCATCTTCGCGGGCATCTCCACCGGCGCGATCCTGCACGCCGCGCTGGGCATGGCGGCCAAGGCGATCAAGGCCGGTGAACGCGCCGACATCGCGTTCACCGTGTGCGACGCCGGCTGGAAGTATCTGTCCACCGGTGCCTACGCCGGTAGCCTCGATGACGCAGAGGACGCGTTGGAAGGGCAGTTGTGGGCATGAATTACCCGGTCACCCCCGAGCCGAAGAAGAAGCCGGCCTGGGTGGTCGGCGGTGCGACGGTCATCGGTTTCGTCGCACTGCTCTACGTCGTGGAGATCGTCGACACCGCCATGGGGCACCGCCTCGACAACGACGGCATCCGGCCGCTGCAGACCGACGGGCTGTGGGGGATCCTGTGGGCGCCGCTGCTGCACGGCGGCTGGCCGCACCTGATCGCCAACACGGTGCCCGCGTTGGTGCTCGGTTTCCTGATGACCCTGGCGGGCATGGGGCGCTTCATCGGCGCCACCGCCATCATCTGGGTGCTCGGCGGATTCGGCACCTGGCTGATCGGCAATATCGGCGCGCACTGCCCCTACGTGGGCGTGCAGTGCACCACCAATCACATCGGGGCGTCCGGGCTGATCTTCGGGTGGCTGACTTTCCTGATCGTGTTCGGTTTCTTCACCCGCACCGCCTGGGAGATCGTCGTCGGAGTCATCGTCGCGCTGGTCTACGGCGGTGTCCTGCTCGGCGTGGTCCCCGGGACTCCCGGGGTGTCCTGGCAGGGGCATCTGTGCGGCGCGATCGCCGGGTTCATCGCGGCGTACGTGTTGTCCGGGCCGGAACGCAAGGCCCGTGCGCGGCGAAAGACCGGCGCCCCGTCGATCGGCTGAGGTCGCGTGTGCTGATGTGCGTCGGACCACTGTGCCGACGCGAATGATGCGCAGCAGACGGCCCGGCGCGGCGCCGTCCCGCGTCACGGCGGCGACACAAAATGAAACTTGTCGCCCAATGCGGTGATGCCTTCGCCCCGATGCTGTAGGGCATGGCAAGCTAGAGATGTGCGAGTCACCGTACTGGGTTGTTCCGGCAGTGTTGTCGGCCCTGATTCGCCCGCGTCCGGATATCTGCTGACCGAACCCGACACGGCGCCGATGGTGCTCGACTTCGGTGGCGGCGTGCTCGGCGCGCTGCAGCGTCACGCCGATCCCGGCGCGGTGAACGTGCTGCTCTCGCACCTGCATGCCGACCACTGCCTGGACATGCCCGGGCTGTTCGTCTGGCGCCGGTACCACCCCAATCCGCCCGAGGGGCGCGCATTGTTGTTCGGCCCCACGCACACCTGGGAGCGCCTCGGTGCGGCGTCCTCACCCGAGGGCGGCGAGGTCGACGACATCTCCGACATCTTCGAGGTGCAGTCCTGGGTAGACGGCCGGGCCGTGAAGCTGGGCGCGCTGACGGTCGAGCCGCGGCTGGTGTGCCATCCCACCGAGTCCTACGGCATGCGCTTCACCGACCGTGACGGCGTCACGTTCGCCTACAGCGGGGACACCGGGATCTGTGATGCCGTAGTCGAATTGGCGCGCGGCGTCGACGTGTTCCTGTGCGAGGCGTCGTGGACGCACTCGCCGGAGCGCCCACCTAACCTGCACCTCTCCGGTACCGAGGCGGGTCAGATCGCCGCCCGCGCCGGGGTGGGTGAACTGCTGCTCACCCACATTCCGCCGTGGACATCGCGGGAAGATGTGATCAGCGAGGCCAAGGCCGAGTTCGACGGTCCGGTGCATGCGGTGGTGTGCGGCGAGACCTTCGATGTGACGCGTCACTGAGGCCGGTTAGTGTTGCCTCGTGTCCAGACGAGAAGACGGCAGGCTTGACGACGAGCTGAGGCCAGTGGTCATCACCCGCGGTTTCACCGCTCATCCCGCCGGTTCGGTGTTGGTGGAGTTCGGTCAGACCCGGGTCATGTGCACCGCATCGGTGACCGAGGGAGTGCCGCGCTGGCGGAAGGGTTCCGGGCAGGGCTGGCTGACCGCCGAGTACGCCATGCTGCCCGCGGCCACCCACGAGCGTTCCGGCCGCGAGTCCGTCAAGGGCAAGGTCGGTGGGCGCACCCAGGAGATCAGCCGGCTGGTCGGCCGCTCCCTGCGCGCCTGCATCGACCTCGGCGCCCTGGGGGAGAACACCATCGCCATCGACTGCGACGTCCTGCAGGCCGACGGCGGCACCCGTACCGCCGCGATCACCGGCGCCTATGTGGCGCTCTCCGACGCGGTGACCTACCTGGCCGCGGCAGGCCGGCTGTCCGACCCGCGCCCGCTGTCCTGCGCGATCGCCGCGGTGTCGGTCGGCGTGGTCGACGGGCGGGTCCGGGTGGACCTGCCCTACACCGAGGACTCCCGTGCCGAGGTGGACATGAACGTCGTCGCCACCGACACCGGCACCCTGGTCGAGATCCAGGGCACCGGCGAGGGCGCCACGTTCCCGCGTTCGACGCTGGACAAGATGCTGGACCTGGCGATGGCCTCCTGCGAGGAACTGTTCACCATCCAGCGCGCCGCGTTGGAGCTGCCGTACCCGGGTGTGCTGCCGGAGCCCAGCGGGCCGGCCAAGAAGGCCTTCGGAAGCTAGGGATGTCCCGGCTGCTGGTTGCCTCCCGTAACGCCAAGAAGTTGGCCGAGCTGCGCCGGGTGCTCGACGCGGCCGGACTCTCCGGGCTGACGCTGCTGTCGCTGACCGATGTGCCCCCGTTCGAGGAGGCTCCCGAGACCGGCGCGACCTTCGAGGAGAACGCGTTGGCCAAGGCGCGCGACGCCTACGCCGCCACCGGGATCCCGGCGGTGGCCGATGACTCGGGACTGGCCGTCGATGCGCTGAACGGCATGCCCGGCGTGCTGTCGGCGCGGTGGTCGGGTGCCCACGGCGATGACGTGGCGAACCTGGAACTGCTGCTGGGTCAGCTGCGCGATGTCCCCGACGAACGGCGCGGGGCGGCCTTCGTCTCGGCGTGTGCACTGGTTTCCGGTGCCGGGGAGACGGTGGTCCGCGGCGAGTGGACCGGCGCGATCGCACGGGAACCGCGGGGCGACGGTGGGTTCGGTTACGACCCGATCTTCGTCCCGGACGGATCGGCGCGGTCGGCGGCCGAACTGACCCCGGCCGAGAAGGACGCGGCCTCGCATCGCGGCCGCGCGCTGGCGCTGCTGGTGCCGGCACTGCGCACGCTGGTGTAGCCGTCCACAACTTTTCGGGCGAAACTCGCGTACCCGTCGTAAATCCGCGCGCGCAGCAACCGGTACGCGAGTTTCGCCACAGTGTGGGGACCGCCAGAATTTTGCATAGCGCAACTAACGTGTAATGCTCGCGGCCGTGGTCTCCACCGAGCAGCGACGGCCGTTATCGGCCCACCCCGGCGTCCTCGTCGCCGTGCTGTGCGCTGCCGGTATCAGCGTCTCGCTGATGCAGACCCTGATCATCCCGCTCATCCCGGAGCTGCCGAAGCTGTTGCACGCCAGCCCGTCCAACGCGTCCTGGGCCATCACCGCCACGCTGCTGACGGCCGCCGTCACCACACCGGTCTTCGGGCGCCTCGGCGATCTCTACGGCCCGAAACCGATCATGATCGTCTGCGCCGCGGTGCTGGTCGGCGGATCGCTGGTGTCCGCACTGAGCACCTCGCTCGTCCCGTTCGTCATCGGCCGTGGCCTGCAGGGGCTGGGTATCCCGATCATCCCGCTGGGCATCAGCGTGCTGCGGGCCTCGGTGCCCGCCGAGCGGGTGGGCAGTGCGATGGGCCTGATGAGTTCCTCGCTGGGAGTGGGCGGCGCGCTCGGGTTGCCGCTCTCGGCCGCGATCGCTCAGCAGTTCAGCTGGCATGCCCTGTTCTGGTTCGCCGCGGCGCTCGGCGTCGTGCTGCTGGTGCTCTTCGTCGTGCTGGTGCCCGCGGTGCCGGCCTCCTCGAGTGACCGGCTCGATCCTTTGGGTGCACTCCTGCTCGCCGGTGGGCTGGTGACGTTGTTGCTCGGTGTCACCAAGGGCCGGGACTGGGGCTGGACCTCGGGCATCACCGTCGGGATGTTCGCGGCATCGCTGGCGGTGTTCGCCGTCTTCGTGGTGTGGCAGCTGCGCTTCGACTCACCGATCGTGGACCTGCGCACCTCGGTTCGGCCGCCGGTCCTGCTCACCAACATCGCCTCGGTCGGTGTCGGATTCGCGATGTTCGCACTGACGTTGATCGCGCCGCAAGTGCTCGAATTACCCACCGACACCGGTTACGGGCTCGGCATGACCATGCTGGAGGCGGGGCTGTGGATGGCGCCCGGCGGGCTGGCGATGATGGTGATGGCGCCGATCGCGGCCAGGGTGGCCGGGGCCCGCGGACCCCGTTTCACGTTGTTTGTCGGCTGCGTCATCATCGCCGCGTCCTACCTGTCCGGGCTGTGGCTGCTCGGCAGCGGTCCGCAGGTGCTCGCGCTCAACGTTCTCATCAGCATCGGGGTGGGCTTCGCCTATGCGTCCATGCCGGCGCTCATCAACGCCGCGGTGCCGATGTCGGAGACCGCGGCCGCCAACGGTCTCAACGCGCTCGCGCGGTCGCTGGGCACCTCGATCTCCAGTGCCGTGCTCGGCGCCATCCTGGCGGCGATGACGATGACCGCCGGAGGACATGAGGTGCCCACCCTGGACGGGTTCCGGGTCGCGCTGATCGTCGCGGCGGCGGTGTCCGCACTGTCCGCGGTGCTGACGCTGTTGATCCCGGTGGCGCGTCAGCAGGCCGAGGTCACAGACCGAAGCGCTTCTTCACGTCTTGCGTCTGGAAGTGCTCCACGATGAGACCCAGCAGGGGAACGGTTCCGGAGATCAGGGTGCCGATCGCGCGACCGAGCGGCCAGCGAACCTTCACCGCCAGGTTCGCGGTGGCGATCAGGTAGGCGAAGTACACCCAGCCGTGCACCACGGCGATCCAGCTCAGTGAGTCGTCCTGGAATCCGTACTTGCGCACCATCTCGTAGCAGAGCGCGATCAGCCACAGGCCGGTCGCCCAGGCCAGGACCCGGTAGCTCGCCAGGGCCTTCTGGATGGAGGACAGCGGAACCAAGGGTTCCTGGCTGCTGGTTTCGGCCGGGGTCTCTGGGGTGCTCATGTGCTGGTCCTGTCGTCAGGGTTTTCGGATTGTGCGAGATCGGCGAGGTAGGCGTTGTACTCCCGCAGCGTCGGATCGTCGTCGGCCGGCGCCGCGGCCTTGGGGCGTTCCGGGAGGAGGCCGGCCGGGATCTCGGTGGCGCGCTCGGTGTCCGTCTGCTCGTAGCTCGGTGGGGCTTCCTCGAGGCGTACGAACTTGAAGTACGCGTAGACGCAGAACGCGGCGAACATCGGCCACTGCAAGGCGTACCCGAGATTCAGGAACGTGCCCGAGTTCGACTCGTAGCGGGTCCACTGCCACCACGCCAGCAGCAGGCAGCCGCCGGCGCCGACGGCGGCCAGCGCGATGAGCGCCGGTCTCCTACGTCGTGTAGTGGACATGGGTCGACTTTACCGTCCGCCGATTCATACCTTGGGGCCGATGAACTCGTCGAGGCGCGCGGTCGCGGCTTTTCGATACACCGCGATCATGTAGCGGCTGTTCTGGGTCCACGGGATGCGCAGAGAGTCGAGGGCCGCGCAGAACAGCTCGCGGATCTCCGTGGAGTGGTTGGTGAAGTGGTATCGGACGCTGGCGACCCCGCGGTCGTTGGCCACCACCCGGCAGCCGTCGCTGTGGATGAGGCCGCGGACGAAGTGCTCGGTGGCGGCGTCGACGTGGGCCTGTTGCCAGGGTTCCAGGACGATCGGGCGGCGGTGCTTCGGGCCTGCTCCGTGTTGGGGAAACAGACAGGGCCAGTGTTTGGAGAAGAGCGACACGTCGACGCAACCGGTCTTGCGGGGGAATACCGTCGCACGTTGGCCAAGCATGATTTTGTCGATGGCTTCACAGCAGTTCTCGATGATCCCCGGATACTTCTTGTCGAGTGTCACGCGGAGCCGCCACACGGAACGGCAGCGGCTGATGTAGCCGTCGCCGAGGTACATGCCCAGGAGGTAGCTGTACGCGTCCGACGGCAGCATGCTGTAGTCGTGGTTGCTGCAGCTGTCGCGCGGTGTGATTGAACGGCGGTTGTGTCGCCAATCGCAGACAGTGCGCCGAGGTATCCCCGTTAGTCGTGAGATCGCACAGTCGTTCAATCCTGCGTCAATCAGCGAACGCACAGTGGCGAAATCTTCGATCGAGCGCATAGGGCCTCCCGCTGCCTGCGCTCGACGTTAGTTCGGCCCACCGACAACCAGATACGCGCAGCGAGACGGTAGTCTGAACCCGCTTGCGGGCGTGATGGAACGGCAGACATGCCGGCTTTAGGTGCCGGTGCTCGGAAGAGCGTGAGGGTTCGAATCCCTCCGCCCGCACCATGTAGTGACTTTCCGAGTTCAGCCTTGCCGCTCTCAGCCCGCAGCAGGCGGAGTTCCCCAGCACTCGACCACATCACCGAGATGCCGCAACATGACGTAGCGGTAGCCCGATTCGCGCGCCTCGGCGGAGCGCTCGGCGTATTCGGTCCGCGCACCCTCCTCGTCACCCTGGTAGACGTCGGTCGGCACCGGCGGCACACCCGTGTTCTGTGGATCGTCGACGACGCCAATCTGGACCATCCATGAGTTGTCAGCCATGAACCTCTAGTACCCCGCATCGAGGCCGGCGAACGCCACCAGTTGCTCCCTGCCGACGGGAAACCGCCGGCGGCTCAGCACGGCTGTGTCATAGTCGTCCGGGCGTTTTGCTCAGACGAAGGAGTCCCCGTGCAGATCGATCCGGCCGCCACGGCCTGGCTGCTTGTCAGCACCGCAATGGTCCTGTTGATGACGCCCGGTCTGGCCATTTTCTACGGCGGCATGGTGCGCTCGACCGGCGTGCTCAACATGATCATGATGAGCTTCATCTCCATCCCGGTCGTCACGGTGACGTGGGTGGTGGCCGGCTACAGCCTGGCGTTCGGTCAGGATGCCGGTGGCGGACTGATCGGCGGGCTGCAGCACATCGGGCTGTCCGGTATCGACCTCGACGCGGTGCGCTCCAATGTCCCTGAACTCCTCTTCGTCACCTTCCAGCTGGCGTTCGCGATCCTGACCGCGGCCCTGGTGAGCGGGGCCATCGCCGACCGCGCCAAGTTCTCGTCCTGGGTGTTGTTCGTGGCGGCATGGACTCTGCTGGTGTATTCGCCGGTGGCGCACTGGGTGTGGGGACCCGGCGGCTGGCTGTCGACGTTCGGCGCGCTGGATTATGCGGGCGGACTGGTTGTCGAAATCGTGTCCGGGGCATCGGCATTGGCGCTTGCTCTGGTGCTCGGTCCGCGCATCGGCTTCAAGTCCGAGGCGATGCGTCCGCACAACCTTCCGTTCGTGCTGCTCGGTGTCGGTCTGCTGTGGTTCGGCTGGTTCGGATTCAACGCCGGATCGGCCTTCGCTGTCGATGGCAAGGCCGCCGTGATCTTCCTCAATACCCTGCTTGCCGGATGCCTTGGCATGCTCGGCTGGCTGGCCGTCGAACGGTTCCGCGACGGCCATCCGACCACCTTCGGTGCAGCCTCCGGTGTGGTCGCCGGTCTGGTCGCGATCACCCCGTCGTGCGGGTTCGTCACACCGCTCGGTGCCATACTGGTCGGCCTCGTCGCCGGCGTGGTCTGCTCGTTCGCCATCGGCTGGAAATTCAAGGCCGGCTACGACGACTCCCTCGACGTGGTCGGGGTGCACTTCGTCGGGGGTGTGGTGGGCACGTTCCTGATCGGACTGCTGGCCGCAGAGATGGTCTCGGGCGGACCGGAAGGACTGTTCTACGGCGGCGGGATCACCCAGCTGGGCAAGCAGACGCTCGCGATCGTCGTCGTCGCTGCCTTCGCGTTCGCGGTGTCCTTCGCGCTCGCCAAACTCATCGCGGTGACGGTCGGCTTCCGCGTCACCCGCGAGGATGAACTGTCCGGCATCGACTTCACCCAGCACGCGGAGACCGCCTACGCCGAGGGCGTGCACGGGACGCCGCACAAGCGCCCCGGAGCGTGAACTAGCGGGGTCCGTCGACCGCGAACGTGCCCTTGTCGTCCTGGAATTCGACATAGACGTGGCGGACGGTGCCGTCGATCTCCACCGCGCAGGTAAAGCTATCACCCTTGGCCGCCGACGGGTCCTTGCCGTCATTGCACCGCAGCGCGCTGATGCTGTTGGCGCCGTAACCGTTGATCGGGTCCGTCAGGATCTCCCGGACGCCTGCCTCGGCCTGCTCGACGTTGATGACGGTCGTATCGCGAAAGAGGAACTGCCACACTGTCACCCCGGCGATCACCAGTGCGACGGCCATGCCGGCGCCGATGAGCAACGTGCGCTTGTCGGGCCCGGACCGCTTGGCCGGCGCGCGGTGCGGCGTCGGGGTGCCCGGGGGCAGGGTGTAGCGGTTCGGGTCGACGACCGGTGCCGGTCGCTGTGGCGGCGGGGGCACGCGCTGCGGCTGTGGCTGTGGCGGGTATCCCGGGGAGGGCGGGTACGGCTGCTGGCGCGGCGGGTATTGCTGCGGGGCAGGCGGATAGGACTGTCGCGGATGTGGTCCGGGCGGCCGGCCCGGCGACGGTGGCGCTCCGTGACGTGGTGGCCCGCCCGGTGCCGGCGCGCCACCCGGGCGTGTCCACCACGGCTGCTGCGAGGGGTCCGGTGGGCGCGTCATGCGGTTCCCTCGCAGGCTCGGGTCCCGCATGTGCTGTGTTGATTCGCTCCGCAAGCGTCGCTCATGCCGAGAACCGTTCGTAGCACTGCTCGGGATCACCGGACAGCCCGGCCCGGTAGGCCAGGATTCTGGTGAAACCGGCGGTGGCGGTCACACCGTTGACATCGCTGGCGGCCAGGCCGTTGGTCAGCAGGCCGGAGATCGCCTCGTCGGTATCGCCGGCCGACAGCGTCAGCGGACTTCCCGGCTCGGCCATCCGGCCCTGGGCCACCCCGGTGAGGCAGGCAGTGCGCAGAGCCGTCACAGGCGATTCCAGCGGGATGCCGCGTTCGTGTTGCACGGCAAGCGCATAGCGCGACGTGATGATCGACAGCGCGGTGTTGTCACCCTGCAGCAGCACACCTTGCTGTTCGGATTTCGGCGTGCCGAGCTCCTGCAGGGCGGGCAGATTGACGTTGATCGTGTTGGTCGACGGGCAGTACGCGGCGGGCGAAATCGATTCCGCGTCCGGGCAACTGGCCATCTCCATGTTCAGCGCCGGGGGGCTGGAGGGGGAGTAGATGTCACCGAGGGTGGTCATCAGGTTGTTCAGCAGATCGACGTCGATGACGCTGTCGCCGGCGGTCGGGTCACCGTAGGAGTCGTAGGACAGGAACTGCGGCAGGTCGCCCTGGCGTTCGATGATCTCATTCATGTCGATGGCCGCGCACTGATCGGCGTTGCCGCTGAACCCGATCTGGAAGGCGCTGATCCGGTCGAGGGCCGATCCGTGCGCATCCCCGGTGAGGATGGCTTCCTCCTGTGTCATCAGCGGGTCGCGGATGTAGATCGCTCCGGCCAGAACGTGATTGAGGCCGTCGCCGGTGCTCAGCGCGAAGCGCGGTGACTTTCCGGCGGCGACCCAGTGCAGGTACACCCCGGCGAAGCAGTCGGCCTGCTGTTCCTTGACCAGCACCGGGGTGGACTTCTCCACCAGATGTGCCTTGGCTTGCACCGCATGGCCGAATTCGTGGGCCATCACGCCCACCACGCCCATCTCGCCGAAATACTGCGCCGCGCCGGGGACGAATTCGCCGCGATCCCAGGCCATCACGTCGCCGTCGTAGCAGTAGAACGCGTTGGACAGTTCGTAGAGGTCATTGCCGCAGACCTGCGGGCTGTTCGGGTCCGACGCGTCATAGGAGACCAGCGCGGACACCGGGCTGTAGGTCCCGGTCAGCGCCCCATTCCAGTTCTCCGACCAGAACTGCTCCAGATCGTCGATGGCCCGCAACGCCAGTTGATCCACCGGGCCGCCATCGCTGTTCTCCGCGGTGCGGGTGGGAGCGGGCGCGTCGGGGCGGGGCCCACTGGGGCCGTCGCTGGCGGGCAATCCACCGGCACGGGAGGGGTCGTAGAGCATCGACACGGCGCGGCCGTCGAGCATGGTCGTGCCGCATCCGGTGAGCAACAAGGCCGCGGTGAGTGCAACGCTGAGCCATCCAGCGAGGCGTCCGGCCCGTCGGTGCATGCCGTCAGGCTAACAAGGCGCGGGCCGGGACCTGGGTTCGAGAACTGTCTGGGGGCTACCTCGGCTGCTCGTCGACCTTGATATCGAAGGTCACCTCGCCACGGTTGACGGTCGTCACCGTCACGCCGTAGGTCTTGCCCGCATCCCTGAGTTCGCAGCGCAGCGTGGCACCCTCGTTACCGCCGAGATCGGCCGGGCAGGTCACCGACTGCGGGGCCCGGCCGATTTGTCTGCCGATCTGCTCGGCGATCTGTTCGGCGACGGTCTCCCTGCCGATGGTCTGCTCGATGTGCAGGTCGACCTGGTCGCCCTCGGCACTGCCCACCGTCACGCTGACGTGGCGCTGCTGTCCGTCATCGGCGAGCGTGCACTCCAGAGTGGCCCCGACCGAAGCCGCGAGATCGCCCGGGCAGCTGACCGAATCCGGGGCCGCACCGGACTGCTCGGTGACTTCCTCGACGATCTGATCCTGGACGCGTTCCCTGCTGACGCTCTTGTCGGTCGGCACCGAACACGACCCGAGCATCACCATGGCGACCAGCGCCGGCGCGACCGTCGACCACCGAGGCATAGCAGCACGATGGCACAAGTCCGACGGGCCGGCAGCGTTATCGGAAGCGCGCCGCCAGTGCGCGCCGGTGCGCGATCGGTGACCCGAACAGCGCCCGGTTCAGGGTGGCCCGCTTCAGGTGGACGTGTACGCCGCTTTCCCAGGTGTAGCCGATGCCGCCGTGCAGTTGCATGGCCTTGCCCGCGACAGCGACGGCGGTCTCGGACGCGTAGGCCTTGGCCATGGACACCGCCGTCTGGGCGTCGGAGTTCGCGGCCACGGCGTCGACCGCAGCCTCGACGAGGCGGCGGGTCACCCGGATCTGGACCAGCATGTCCGCGCACGCGTGTTTCACCGCCTGGAAGGACCCGATGGGGCGGCCGAACTGGTGGCGGATACCGACATAGTCGACGGTGGCGGCCAGCATGGCCTCGGCCAGACCGAGGCTGTCGGCGGCGATGGCGACGGTGCCGCGGTCCAACAGGTGCTGGGTCGCCGGGAACGGCCACACCTGGGTGGGTTGCGCACCGTCGGCGGTGACGGTGGCGAGCCGACGGGTCTCATCGAGCGTCGGTTGCACCGTGATCACCAGTCCGGTGGCCGCCGGGTCGATCTCCACGAGCACGGGCGTGCCCTCGGAGTCCTGGGCGGGTACCAGCAGACGGGTCGCCTCGGCGGCGTCCGGCACGAAATCGGCGGTGCCGCTGAGCCCGCCGGCGGCCAGGGTGAACCCGACGCCGGGGCGGTCACCGGTGCTCAGCACGGCGACGGGCAGTTCGGTGCCCTCGGCGGCCGCGGACAACGCGTCATCGCGCGCGGTGTCGGGGGACAGCGCGAGCAGTGCCCCGATGCCGAGGCTGACGCCCAGGTGGCTGCTGCGCGCAGCGGCGCGTCCGAGTTCCTCTGCGACGACGGCAGTTTCGGCAAAAGACACCTCGGCGCCGCCGAGTGTCTCCGCGATCTCCAGGCCCGGCCAGCCGGCCCGGGTGACGAGCGTCCAGTCCGGGTGCCCGGTGGTCAGCAGATTTCTGGCCACCGAACGCAGCTCGGGATGCAGGTCGGCGAATTCGCGTGTCATCAGGCTCCTGCCGGTTCGCGGGGTAGGCCCAGTCCGCGCTCACCGATGATGGTGCGCTGAATCTCGCTGGCACCGCCCGGGATGGTCCACTCCCAGGATCCGATGAAGTCGAGCACCCAGGCCCCGGATTCCCAGCCGCTGGATATCGGTTTGGTCAGCACGGTGTGCCCGGCCAGGCCGCTGATCTCGGCCCCGAAATCGGTCAGCCGCTGCAGCAGCTCGCTGTAGAACAGCTTCACCACCGAGGCGTCGGCCGGGCCGTCGCTTCGGCCCTCGACAAGATCGCGGCACAGCCCGCGCAACCCGGTGATCTCGATCTCGAACTGCGCCAGCCGGTCTGCCACCAGTGCATCGGTGAGCAGGCCCGCACGTTCACATTCGGCGATCAGCCAGCGCAAGCCGGCGTTGCCGAGGCGCTCGGCCAGCTCGAGCATCGTCATCCCGCGTTCGGCGCCGAGGGTCTGCTGGGCGACCTGCCACCCCTTGTTCTCCGGGCCCACCAGGTTGGCGGCGGGGACTCGGACGTCGTTGAGGAAGACCTCACAGAAATGCGATTCGCCGGTGGCCTGTTTGATCGGTCTGACCTCGATGCCCGGGGACTTCATGTCCATCAGGAAGTACGAGATGCCGTGTCGTTTCTTGGCCTCCGGATCGGTGCGGGCGAGCAGTAGACACCAGTCCGCATGCAGTCCGCCGCTGGCCCACACCTTCTGCCCGTTGACCACGAAATCGTCACCGTCGCGCCGTGCCGTGGTGCGCAGGGCGGCGAGATCGGATCCGGCCTCGGGCTCGGAGAAGCCCTGCACCCAGATCTCCCCATCGAGGATCGCCGGGAGGTGTCGGCGGCGCTGCTCCTCGGTGCCCGCGGCCAATAGGGTGGACGCGGCGTGGTGGATGCCGACGAAGGCCAGCACCAGCCGGGGTGCGTCATGTGCGGCGAGTTCGGAGTACAGCACGATCTGTTCGGCCACCGACAGGCCGCCGCCCCACTCGGCCGGCCAGTGTGGCACCGCAAAACCCGCGGTGTGCAGTTCGGCGAACCAGGCCTTCTGGAACCGCACGTATTCGTCATCGCTCACCCCGGTCTGGGCGGCGCGCCAATCGGCGGGCACATGTTCGGCACACCACTGCCGGACCCGCTCGCGGAACTCGTCGAGATCTTGGGTCATGTTGCGTCGCTGTACAGTCCGGTCAGGCCACGGGTGCCCAACAGTTCGGTCAGTTGTGCGCGGGTCGCGGACAGTCCCAGCGGCAGCCGGCGCAGCGGTTGGCTGTACCGCGACAGCCAAGACAACACGGTCTCGTCGCAGAACCCGACGGCGCCGTGCAGCTGATGGGTCACCCGGAACACCACCTCGGCGGCTTCCAGCGCGGCCAGCCGCAGGGCCAGCGCGTCGGCGAGTGCATCGGGGCCGGTCACGGTGGACAGCGCGTAGCGGGCCAGCATCTCCAGGCCGCTGCGCTCCACTTCGGCATCGGTGAGCTGGAACTGCACACTCTGGAATGCCGACAGCGGCTGACCGAACTGCCGGCGCAGTTTGACGTGCGCGACGGTGAGTTCCATTGCCCGGTCCAGCATGCCGAGCAACGTCCAGCACGGCAGCACCAGGGCCAGAGCGATATCCCCGGCGCCCGCATCGTCGAGGTCGTCGAGTTCCAGCGAGGTGACGAAACCCGTGCGGGCCCCGAAGGTACCCGTCACCCGGGCACGGTGACCGTCCACAGTGACTGTCGCCCAGGCGCCATCGACACCGGCGATGGCGGCGGCCGGCGCGGGCCCGGCAACCACGATCAGACCGTCGGCCTCGATATCGGCGGGGCGGGCCAGCCGCTCGGCCAACGGGTAGGGCAGACCCCAGTACCCGGCACTGCGGCACAGCGCGGCCGCGGCTTCGGCGGAGTCGGTGTCACCGCGTGGCTCCAGGTCCCAGGCGCCGAGACCCTTCAGCGCCGCCCCGACGAGCGATTCCCGTTGGGAGGGATCGGCTTCGGCGCGCTGCAGCAGTGCATCGCCGCCGGCGGACTCGAACGCGCGCAGCGCCTGCTCACCGTACTCGCGGGCTTCGGGGCTGAGGTCGATGTTCACGATGCCGCCAACAGGGTGCGGGCCAGCAGAATGCGCTGCATCTCGATGCTGCCCGAAGACACTGTGGAGGGCTGCGAGTACCGCCAGTGATCCTCGACCTCGGAGGTGTAGATCTGCGAAACCCCTTCGGGCAGTGCGGCGATGATCTCCATGAGCACCTCGGCGCTGTCCTGGTCGAGTTTGGTGACCGCGATGCGGTAGGCCGCCGAATCGGTGGGGCGCACCTGTCCCTCGGCCTGCAGCGCCACCAGTCGATAGGCCATCAGCCGCGCGCGTCGGCAATGCGTGAGCATCCTCGCCCACCGGCCGCGCAGCTCCTCGGGCAGCTCGGCCCAGTGCTCGGCCAGGGCTTTCGGGGCCAGGTGCAGCAGCCGTTCACAGCGGGCATAGCGGGCGATGCCGACGCGCTCGAACGCCAGCACGCTCTGCACCACCGTCCAGCCGTCGTCGACGGTGCCGAGCACATCGGCGTCGGTCACCCGCAGATCATCGAAGAACACCTCGTTGAGGTGGTGTGGGCCCATCATGGTCTGGATGGGCCGCACCGTGATCGCCGGATCCGCCATGGGCACCAGGAAGATCGTCAAGCCGTGCTGTTTCTTACGAGCCGGATCCTCTCCGATCTTGGAGGTCCGGGCCAGCAGGAAGCACCACTGCGCCATCGTCGCGTACGACGTCCAGATCTTCTGCCCGTTGATCACCCAGCCGTCGCCGTCGCGGACCGCCGAGGTCCGCAGCGACGCCAGGTCCGACCCCGCCTCCGGCTCGGAAAACCCTTGGCACCAGATCACTTCACCGGCCGCGATCGGCGGCAGGTGTCTGGTCTGCTGCTCGGGAGTGCCGTGCCGCATGATGATCGGCCCCACCCAGTTCACCCCCATGTACTGCGCTCCGCGCGGTTCGTGGTGAGCCCACATCTCCTCGCGCACCACAGTCTGCTCCCAGGCTGAGGAGGCCTTCCCGCCGAACTCGGTGGGCCAGGACATGCACAGCAGCCCGCGCTCGGCGAGCAGCCGGCAGAAGGCCTGGGCCACCTCGAGATCGTCGGGATTGTGGGTGAACGCGCCCAGGTAGTCCTCGGCGATATGCGTTTTCACCAGGTCGCGCAGCTCGCCGCGCAACGCGGCGGCGTCCGGCCCCATTTCGAAGTCCACGTTCGCGATCGTAGGGCAATCCTTATAAGGATTGCTAGTATTTGTTCCATGCGTACCCCGCAACACCGCATCGCCGAGACCGTCGCGGGCGAGCTGCGGGACCGGATCCTGGCCGGCGCCGACCGATTGCCGACCCAGGACCAGCTGGTCACCGAGTTCGGTGTCAGCTATCCCTCGGTGCGCGAGGCGCTGCGCATCCTGGAGACCGAGGGGTTGGTGACGGTGCGCCGCGGCAGCGTCGGCGGCGCCGAGGTACACCGGCCCGACGAATCGTCGGCGGCCTATCACCTGGGTCTGGCGCTGCAGGGGTCCGCCGTGTCGCTGGGCGACCTGGCGGCCGGACTGCAGCTACTCGAACCGCTGTGTGTGGCCGAGGTGGCGCGCCGCACGGATCGGCTCAAGATCGTGGTGCCGGCACTCACCCGCAATGTCGACGCGTCCGCCGAAGCGGTCGCCGATGGCGCCGCCTTCACCCGCATCGCGCGTGAATTCCATGATCTGGTGGTCGAATACACCCCGAACGCCACCGTCCGACACGTAGTGGGAAGCCTGGTCGCGCTGTGGTCGGCACAGGAGGAGAAGTGGGCCGACTACGTCGTCAAGCGCGGTGAGTACCCCTCACCGGCGCAGGCGCGGGGCGCCGTACGCACCCACCGCAGGCTCGTCGAGGAGATCGCCGCGGGCAACGCGTCCGAGGCCGAACGCATCGCGCGCAAGCACCTGGCCGCCACCCAGGCCGTGCTGCTGGAACGCTTCACCGATGACGTGGTGCGGGCGGCACGTGGCGCAAAGCCGCACGAACGGCGTACCTGCTGACCTAGGTTCTGCCCATGACAGCAGTGGTGATCACCGGAGCGGCATCGGGTATCGGACGGGCGAGCGCGCAGGCGTTGGTGGCCGACGGGAGACGGGTCGTGTTGTGGGATATGGCCCCTGAGGTCATCGAGGTCGCAGCCGAGTTGGGGATGCCCGGTGCCGTCGTCGACGTCACGGACAGCGCGGCGACCGCGGCCGCCATCGGGGCGCTCGACGGGGTCGACGGGCTGGTGCATGCCGCAGGCCGGGTGATCCCGGAACCGGTGGGCGCCTACACCGAGGAATCCTGGGATGCGGTGCTCGATGTGAATCTGCGCGCACAGGCGATGCTGGTGCAGCAGCTGCTGCCTCAGCTGGAGGTCAGCGCTCGCTCCGGAGGCGGGCCGGCGGTCGTCGGCATCTCGAGTATCGAAGGGCTGACGGCCAATCCGTTCATCCCGGCCTACTGCGCGTCCAAGGCCGGGCTGCTCGGACTGACCCGGTCGATGGCGGCTCAGCTCGGCCCGTCCGGGATCCGGATCAACGCGGTGTGCCCCGGCTTCATCCGCACGCCGATGCTGCAGATCGCGCTGGACGTCGAGGAGGTCCGCGACAGTTTCGTGCAGGCCGCACCGCTGGGCCGGATCGGCGATCCCGAGGAGGTGGCCGCGGCGGTGGCGTTCCTGATGTCACCGAAGGCGTCGTTCATCACCGGTACCTACCTGGTGGTCGACGGGGGAGTGACCAGTCGTCACGCCTGAGGCAGGTCCAGGATGCGTCGGGTCACCTTGAGGATCTGGGCCCGCAGGGTGTCATCGTCGACATCGGTGACCAGCGGGTGCATCACCGCCGCGCTGAGTGCCCCGGACATGACCGCGGCATTGACCCGGGCCTCGACTCCGACACCGCCGCCGAGCAGCACCTGATACAGCCGCTCGATGAACTGCGCGAAGGGCTGGTGCTCGGCCAGCAGGCGCACCACGACCGGGTCGAACTGCAGCACGCCGGTGAGCTGGCGGCGGGTGACAGCCATGTCGACGACCCGGGTGAGCAGCACATCGCGCGCGGTCACCTGGTCGGCCTCTTCTTCCGCGGCGTCCAGGGCGTCCTGCAGTGCGGCCAGCTCGGTCTCGGCGACGGCGATGACGACCTCGTCCTTGCTCTTGAACTGGTGGTAGACAGCGGCTTTCGTGACACCGATGGCATCGGCGATCATCTGCAGCGAGGTGCCGCTGACACCGTGCGCGCCGAACAGGTCCAGGGCGGCAGTGATCACGCGGGTCTGTGCGGCGCTGTAGGTGGTCGGCGCCAGCCTGCCCTCGGTGCTCACGCGGCCAGCGTAGCCGGTCGGCTAGGCCGGCCGCCCTACCTCGGGTCCATCCGGAAGATCGGCATCCTCCCGAGTAACGCCTCGAATTCGTCGGGACCGCCCTCGGTGACCAGCCCGCCCTGGCGCAGGAAGCCGACCCAGCCTGGAATCAGGCTCGGTAGCTGTCGAAGCAGCGGTCGGGCGTCGTCGTCAGCGAGTTCGACCGCCGTGACCCGCTCGATCCGCCGCCCGCGGCCCAGCGTGATGGACGGGTTGGCCCGCGCGTTCGCGATCCAGGCCGCTCCCGGTGCTGCGGCGACGTACTGCCTGCCGTCGACGAACATCGGTGTCACCGGTGTCGCCCGCGGCTGCCCCGATGTGCGTCCGGTGGCCGTGAGGATCACCGGACCCTTTGCGCCGAAACGGATTCCGATCCGCGACAGCGCAACGATCACTGCGTTGCCGGGCTTGATGTACCAGGGCAGTTTCACATTCACTCCAAATTGAGGTCGACACTCAAGTTACCGACGTCAGCCTACCGTTATATTGAGGACCGGCGTCAACTTAATTCCGGAGGTGCGATGGCCCAGCAACGCGCGATGCGCGCCGATGCCCGGCGCAATCTGGAGAAACTGCTGGACGCGGCGCGGGCCGTGTTCCGTGAGCGCGGACTCGGCGCACCGCTGGAAGCCGTCGCCGCCCACGCCGGGGTCAGCATCGGCACGCTGTACAACCGCTTCTCCACCCGCGAGGAACTCATCGATGCGGCCCTGCCGGCGCTGCTCACCCAGACGCTGGGGGAACTGTCCGAGCGGTCGCTGGCCGCCTCCTCGCCGTGGGATCGCCTCGCCGCCTACGTGTTCGGGTTGTCCGAGTTGCAGGCCGGCGACCACGCCTTCAGCGATGCGATGTGCAGCTCGCGGTACGCGTCACCCGCCATCGAAAAGGTGTGCCGGGCCGGCCTCCAACTCGGCGCACGGTTGATCGCCGACGCCCAGTCCGACGGCACCCTGCGCGCGGACGTCACCGTCGATGACCTGTACACCGCGCTGTGGCTCAACGCCTGCCTGGCCGATCACGGCGGGCCGGAGGCGACGGTGGTGGCCCGTCGTCAAATATCACTGCTGCTCGACGGGTTGCGGTCCACGGCCGCGAGCCCGCTCCCCGGCGGCGCCGCCGAGGCCGCCACGGTCGCAGCACGTCTCATGCGGGCGTAGCGAAATGACGCGGATCACACGGACGCCCGCGTTTAGTTAGCCAATAGAAGCGGTATTTGTCTGCAGTTCAGTTTGCAACGGGGCAGACCGCTCCGTAGGTGCTCAGAAAGAGGATCTCGTGATGAATGTGAAGAAGATGATCGCTGGAGCCGCCATCGCCGGTGGCCTCGTCGCCGGCCCGCTTGCGTTGGCTGGCACGGCGTTCGCCGACCCCGCTCCGGTTCCGCTGCCGCCGGCCGGCCCCAGCGCGGGTACCGCACCGGCGTGGGCGCCGCCCAAGCCGGCCGACCCGGCATGGGCGCAGGGCAACCCGCAGGTCTGGGATGCCGGCTGGAACCACTGGGGCGTCTGGATCAACAACGTCTTCGTCCCCACTTACTGACCGTCGTCGCAATCGCGCGCCCCGCTCGGCCTCACGCCGAGCGGGGCGCGCTTTCGCGTTTCGGGGGCCAGGGCACGAACCGCGAGACCCGGTCCACCACATCCCGATAGGCGGGACGGCGTTGCAGGCTGCGTTCTTCCATCATCGGGATGCTCGCCCCGAGGAACATCGCCAGGATGGCGAGCGCGCCGATGATCAACCACCACCAGTCCGCCGGCGCCGCCGCGATACCGAAGAGCGCCAGCGCCGCCCAGAAGCTGAACTCACCGAAATAGTTGGGATGCCGCGACCAACCCCACACCCCGCGATCCATGGCGTCACCGCTGCGGCGCTCGGCGACGAAACGGTGCATCTGCACATCGGCGACGAGTTCCAGCGTCACCGCGGCCAGGCCCACGACGAAGGCGATCCAGGCAAGCCACCCCAGTCCGGGACCGGGGTGGGTCACCGCCACGTACACCGGCACCATGGCCAGGAAAACCTGCAGTGTGGGGATCAGATGGATGGCGACCAGATCGGCGAGGATCTCGAAGCGGCCGGCGCGCTGCTTGAACATCGGGTAGCGCCAGTCCTCGTGATGCAGACCCGGGAACGCGTACACCCAGTTCGCGGTCAGCCGGATCGCCCACAGCACCACGACGATGGTGATGAGCCAGGTGCGCAGCGGGTCGACATCGGCGCTGCGATACACCCAATAGAACAACAGCAGCGGCGGGATGACGCTCCAATAGGCGTCATAGAAGCTGGAATTGCGGTACACCCGGCTGAAGACGAAGATCGCCACGGTTGCCAGCAGATCGGCGATCAGGGTGTCGAGCCAGAGTCGATCGGTGCTCGGGCCCAGCCACAACCACGCCACCGCCACCGCGATGGCGACGACGTAGGCCGCGGTCACCACGCCCAGCGAGCGCGACTTGCTGATGGTCGTCATGGACTGAGCCTAAAGGGGTGCCAGATCCAGTCTCCCACTCAGTCGCTGGCAGGCAGCGGCTTCGCTTCCTTGATCGCCAGTGGGGTGCTGCCGATACTGAGCGTGCCCGCGCCGGCCTTGGTCACCAGGATCTCCGCGCCGCTGTCATCGACGTAGCGCTTGCCCATCAGATTGCCGTCGGACAGTGCGGGATCCAGCGACAGGCCCTCGGCGGCGGTCTCGCCGACGGGGATCAGCGGTGCGCCGCCGGCGCGCAGGTCCTCGAGCCCCTCGGAGGCGCGCACCACGATGACCTGGGTGTCGCAGACCTGGCTCTGCAGACGGGTGCCGTTCTTGATCATGCGGGCTCCTTTGCGTTCAATTCGCTGACGAGTTCGCGGCGCAGCACCTTGCCGGTCGCGTTGGTGGGCAACTCGTCGCGGAAGACGACCCGGTCCGGGGTGCGGGATCCGCGCAGCTGCGCGCGGACGAACTCCCGGAGTTCCTCGGGTTGCGGTTCGGCACCGGCCGCGGGGACCACGACCGCGACGATGATCTGGCCCCACTCGGGATCCTCGGGGCCGACCACCGCGCAATCCCGCACATGCGGGTGCTCGACGAGTACATCTTCGATCTCGGCGGGCGCGATGTTCTCGCCGCCGCGGATGATGGTGTCATCGGAGCGTCCACCGATATAGAGGTAGCCGTCCGCGTCGAGGGTCGCGACATCCTTGGTGGGGAACCAGCCCTGCTCGTCGAGCACCGAGCCGATACCGGTGTAGCGGCCGGAGACCTGCTCACCGCGCACGAACAGTTCCCCGGTTTCGCCTGCGCCCAGGACGGTTCCGTCCTCGCCGCGGATCTGCACCTCGATGCTGGGCACCGGCTGGCCGACGGAGCCGAGCCGCTTGGCGATCGCGTCATCATCGGAGCTCAGTGCGACCCGGTGATCGTCGGGGGTCAGCACCGCGATCGTCGAGCTGGTCTCGGTGAGGCCGTAGGCGTTGACGAAGCCGACCGCAGGCAGCAGTTCAAGAGCCTTGCGTACCAGCGGAAGTGCCACCTTGGATCCGCCGTAGGCCAGCGTGCGCAGCGTCGGCAGCGCCGTGCTCTGGGATTCCAGCACGGTGACGATGCGGTCCAGCATGGTCGGCACCACGGTGGCCGAGGTGACCCCTTCGGATGCGACGAGGCGCACCCACTCCCGGGCATCGAACTGCGTGAGATACACCATCTTCCGGCCGGCATACAGGTTCGACAGCGCCGCCGAAACGCCTGCGATGTGATAGGGCGGCACGCAGATCAAGGCGGCGTCACCGGGTTCGGCGGAGGCGAACTCGACCGTGCCGGTGATATAGCTGGTGAGGTTGTTATGGGTGAGCTCAACGGCTTTCGGCGCCGAGGTGGTGCCGGAGGTGAACAGCACCACGCCCACCGAGTCGGGATCGGGAAACTCGGCCGCGGGCTCGGCGGTGCGGGCGGCGGCCAGGAACTCCGCCGACCCGATCACCCGGAACCCGTCGCCGACGGCGGCGCGGTACTCGTCGTCCACCACGACCAGCGGATCCGGTAGCCGCGAGATCAGCGCGCGCAGGCCGTCGTGGGACAGCCGGTAGTTCAGCGGTGTCACCGGCACTCCGGCACGCGCCGAGGCGAACAAGAGCAGCGGCAGCAGGGCGCCGCCGGCGCCGACATAGGCGACATGCTGGGCCCCCGAGGCGGCCACCACGCCGGCGCCGCCGTCGGCGAGCTCGCTCAGTTCGCCGGTGGTCAACCGCAGGTCACCCGATACGACCGCCGTGCGGTCCGGATCGGTCGAGGACGCCATCTCCAGCAGCAGCGAGATACTCATGATTTGTCCACGAAGATATCCCAGATGGGATCGTCGCCACCGCCATAACGGGACAGGTCGGTGATTCCGGCGTGGGTCAGGACGTCGGCGTCGATGTAGGTCTGGCCGTTGGCATCCTTGGGCGGACCGAGCAGGATCTGGGTCGCGGCGTCGGCCATGATCTCCGGGCTGCGCGATGCCGAGGCCAGGTTGTCGCCGTCGGCCAGGTTCGTCACCGCCGATGTCGCGATGTAGGTCTGCGGCCACAGGCAGCTGAACCCGATATTGGAGCCTTCCCGATGTAGGGCGGCCTCCTGCGCCCAGCCCAGCGACAGCAGCGTCATCCCGTATTTGGACACCGTGTAGACGGGGTGCGCGCCCAGCCAGTAGGGGTTCAGGTTCAGCGGTGGCGCCAAGGTGATGACGTGGGCTGCTGCGGACTGCAGCAGGTGGGGCAGCGCGGCCTTGGTGAGCAGGAAGGTGCCGCGCACGTTGATGTCCATCATCAGATCGAACTTCTTCGCCGCGAGCGCCTCGGTGGGCTCGGTGGCGATCGCGCTGGCGTTGTTGATGACGATGTCGACGCCGCCGAAGGTCTGCACCGCGGTGTCGATGGCCCGCTGGACGTCTTCTTCCTTGCGGACATCGCCGACCACGGCCACCGCTTTGGCGCCGACGGCCTCGACATCGGCGACCGCAGTGTGCACGGTTCCCGGCAACTTCGGGTGGGGCTCGGCGGTCTTGGCCAACAACACCACATTGGCGCCCTGCTTGGCGGCGCCTAGGGCGATGGCCAGCCCGATACCGCGGCTGCCACCGGAGACCACCAGGGTGCGATCGGCAAGCGGACGTTGCTCGCTGGACATACTGACTCCTCGGACGGAAGGGGTCTTGCTTCCCCTGATGGTATTGGCATTCTCATTTTCGGCAAGTGTCATAATCGCTCATGTCCAGGCACGACGTGCCGCCGGGGTGTCGTCGAGGAACCCGTGACGGGCGCGTCGGCGTGTGCTGCAGGCCGTCACAGTGCATGTTTTCAGCCAGCGGTATTGGCATTCTCATTTTGAGCAAGTACGTTATCCAGTGATGAGCGACCAATCCTCCTCCCCGGTAGCGACACCCTCTGGGATCCCGCTGGCTCCCGTGTACGGTCCCGCGGACCGCGCGGGAGATCCGCCCGCGCCCGGCGACTACCCGTTCACGCGCGGAAACTTCGCCTCGGGATACCGCGGCAAGACCTGGACCTTCCGGCAGTACTCCGGGTTCGGCACCGCCGAAGAGTCCAACGAGCGCTACCGGTACCTCCTGGGTCAGGGCGGCACCGGCCTGTCGGTGGCGCTGGATCTGCCCACCCAGTGTGGGTATGACAGCGACGACCCGGAGTACGGCGAGGAGGTGGGCCGCGTCGGTGTCGCCGTGGACACCCTGGCCGACGCCGAGATCCTGTTCGACAGCATCCCGCTGGACAAGATCAGCACCAGCTTCACCATCAACGGCACCGCCGCGATCCTGCTGGCGTTCTACGTCGCCGCCGCCGAGAAGAAGGGTGTGCCGCGCGAGAAGCTCACCGGCACCATCCAGAACGACATCCTCAAGGAGTACGCCTCGCGCGGCACCTGGATCTGGCCGCCCGAGCCGTCGCTGCGGCTGATCGCCGACACGATCGAATTCTGCGCCGCCGAGGTACCGCGCTTCAACGCCATCTCGGTGGCCGGTGCGCATTTCCGCGACGCCGGCGCCAACGCCGTCCAGGAGATGGCCTTCACCCTGGCCGACGGTGTCACCTACTGCGACACGGTGATCGAGCGTGGCCGCATGACCATCGACAAGTTCGCTCCGCAGATCTCCTTCTTCTTCTACACCCACGGCGACTTCTTCGAGGAGATCGCCAAGTACCGGGCAGGCCGCAGGCGGTGGGCCACCATCGTGCGCGAGCGCTACGGCGCCACCACCGACAAGGCCGCGATGTTCCGGTTCGGCTGTGTCGCGGGCGGCGCGTCGCTGTATGCCCCGCAGGCGCAGAACAACCTGGTTCGCGTGGCCTACGAATCGTTGGCGGCGGTTCTGGGCGGGGTGCAGTCGATGTTCACCGCGGCCTGGGATGAGCCGTTCGCGCTGCCCAGCGAGGAGTCGGCGACGCTGGCGCTGCGCACCCAGCAGATCCTGGCGTATGAGACCGGCGTGACGAAAGTCGCCGACCCGCTCGGTGGTTCGTACTTCGTCGAGGCGCTCACCGATGCCACGGAGGCCAAGATCATCGAGATCATGCACGATCTCGAACAGCACGGTGGCATGGTGCGCTGCATCGAGGACGGCTACCTGCAGGGCCTGATCGCCGACGAAGCGTTCAAGATCCACCACGAGATCGAGTCCGGCGAGCGGCCGGTCGTCGGCGTGAACAAGTTCGTCGTCGACGAGCCCGCACCCGACCTGGCCACCTACGAGCTCGACGCCGAGGGCCGTGACAAGCAGCTTGCGCGGTTGGCCAAGGTCAAGGCCGAACGTGACGATGTCGCCGTGAAAGAAGCTCTTGCCACGCTGGCCCGAGCAGCCGAGGGAGACGACAATCTGATGCACAAGCTGATCGACTGCGCCAACGCGTATTGCACGGTGGGCGAGATGGTCTCGGCGCTCAAGGCAGTGTGGGGCGAGTTCCAGCAGCCGGTGGTCTTCTGATGAGCGCTTGCGCGAAGAAGAGAGGGCACAGCTGATGGCGACACGCGTATTGGTCGCCAAGCCTGGTCTGGACGGTCACGACAAGGGCGCCAAGATTGTCGCGCGCACGCTGCGTGATGCCGGCTTCGAGGTCGTCTACACCGGTATCCGTCAGCGTGTCGAGGACATCGTCTCCATCGCGCTGCAGGAAGACGTTGCTCTGGTGGGCCTTTCGATCCTCTCCGGCGCGCATGTGGGGTTGACCACCCGTGTTGTGGACGCGCTGCGGGCCGCTGATGCCGGCGATATCGCCGTGGTGGTCGGTGGCACCATTCCCGAAGCCGATGTGCAGAAGCTGCTGGATGCCGGTGCGGCCGCGGTGTTCCCCACCGGGACGTCGCTGGAGAAACTGGTGACCGATGTGCGCGCGCTCACCGAGAAGGTTTCCAAGTCATGAGACTCGGCGTGATGATCGGGGCCGAGCGCGGCGATATGGCCCGCAAGGTCAGCAAGCTGATCTCCGATATCGAATGGGCCGACTCGGCCGGCCTGGCCACCGCCTGGATGCCGCAGGTGCCCGACGATTTTGATCTGCTGACCATGGTGGCGCTGATGGCGTCACACAGCACCCGCATCGAACTCGGAACCGCCGTGGTGCCGCTGCAGGCGCAGCACCCCATTGCCCTTGCTCGTCAGGCGCTTTCGGTGCATGCCGTGTCGAACGGGCGGCTGGCTCTCGGGGTCGGGCCGTCGCATCACTGGATCATCCGGGACATGCTGGGCCTGCCCTATGACAAGCCCGCCGCCTACACCCGCGACTACCTGCAGGTGTTCAATGCCGCCATCGCCGGGCCCGGCCCGGTGGATGTCGAGAACGACACCTTCACCGTGCACAATCCGACCGCGCTCGGCGCCGCGACCCCGCTTCCGGTACTGGTGGCGGCTCTCGGCCCGGTCATGCTGCAGATCGCCGGCGAGCACGCCGACGGGACCTCGCTGTGGATGGCCGATGAGAAGGCCATCGGCGAGCACATCGCCCCCAAGATCAACAAGGCCGCCGCCGGGGCGGGCAAACCCGCGCCGCGCATCGTGGCGGGCATCCCGGTCACGCTGTGCGCGAATTCCGAGATCGACGAGGCGAAGGACCGGGCCAACCGCATCCTGGCCGAGGCCGAAACCTCGCCCAACTATCAGCGACTGCTCGACCGTGGGGATGCCCGCACCGTCGGCGATCTCTGCGCCGCCGGTGACGAAGAATCGATCCTCAAGCGGTTCAAGGCCTTCGCCGACGCCGGTGTCACCGACCTGTCGGTGCGCCTGCTGCCGATCGGTGATAACCGTGACGAGTTGATCGCGTCCAAGTATCGGACGCGTGAGGTGATCGCCGAACTCGCCAAGCAGGTGCAGTGATGAGCGCTTGCGCGAAGAGCAGACGGTTGTGACGGGCCCGCTCGCCGGCATCCGCATCATCGAGATCGGCGTGATGCTGGCAGGCCCGTACGCCACCATGCTGCTCGCCGACCTCGGCGCCGAGGTCATCAAGGTGGAGCCGCCCGGCGGTGAGATCTCCCGGCAGGTCAGCGACAGCTATTTCGCCAGCCTCAACCGCAACAAGCGCAGCATATGCCTGGACCTGGCATCCGAGGACGGCCGCGCCAGACTCGGTGAGCTGGTGGCCGATTCGCACGCGCTGCTGGTCAACATGAAGCCCTCGGCGATCAAGAAGCTGGGCCTGACGTATGAGAACCTGCGCCGGTACAACGAGAAGATCGTGTGCGTCGCACTCACCGGATTCGGCCTGCACGGCGGGGACGACCCGGCCTTCGACTACGTCATCCAGGCCGCGACCGGCGTGGCCGCGATGACCGGTGACCCGGACGGGCCGCCCACGCTGCCGGGCTACTCGGCCGCCGACAATTCGACGGGTCTGACCGCCGCGCTGGGCCTGCTCGCGAAGATCGTGTCCGGCGACGGCGGACAGGTGGACGTGTGCCTGCGCGACGTCATGCTCTCGCAACTGAACTACCGCGCCGCGGCCTACCTGAACGACGGCGCCGAGCCGAAGCGCTACCCGTTCGGGGCGCACTCCTATTACGTTCCCGCACAGCTCTTTCCGACCGCTGACGGCCACCTCGCGCTGTTCATCACCCATGACGGGTTCTGGCGTTCCTTTGCGGGGGAGGCGGGAATCGCCGGCTTCGAGACCATGGTGGAGCGGGCCGCGGCCCGCGAGGACGTGCTGGCGCTCGTGTCGGCGGCGCTGGCCTCCGACACTGCGGTGAACTGGGAGATCAGACTCAAGCCGCTCGGCATCCCGGCGGCGGCGGTGCGCTCACTGCCGCAGGCGTTGGAGGACACCCCGGAGATGGTGGTCACCGCGGGTGATTTCCGGCTGGTGGCCAGCCCGATCCGGGTGGAGGGTTTCGAACCGGAGTACCGGCCGGCACCGATGTTCGACGTTGTGCCTCAGTCGTCGTAATCGACCGTCAGCGGGCCCGAGTTCGGGATCGCCTGGCACGTCAGGACATAGCCCTCTTCGACCTCGTCGTCGTCGAGCGCGTCGTTGACCTTCATGGTCGCGCTGCCCTCGGTGAGTTTGGCGATGCAGGTGCCACAGTTACCCGCCTCGCAGGCGAACGGGGGAGTCAGACCGGCGCGTCGTGCCGTTTCCAGCAGCGTGTCGCCTGCGACCGGCAGCGTCGTGGTGCGGGCACCGTCGAGCAGGATCGTCACTTCGTCGGCGGGCACTGGTTCGGCCGTCATCAAGCTCTCCTGGGCGTCGGATTCTGACAAATGGAGAATATCATTCTCCGTTACGGATAAGGTAGTCGGTTGATGGCTGCAGAGAACCAACCGGTCCTGGCATTCGGGGACCGTCAGTACACCATGGCCGAGCTGGACGCGCTGTCCGACGGGATGGCCGCCACGCTCGCCGCCCGCGGCGTGAGCGCCGGTGACCGGGTCGCGCTGATGTCGTCCAACCGTCCCGAGTTCGTCGTTGCACTGCGGGCGATCTGGCGCCTGGGTGCATCGGTGGTGCTGCTCAGTTCGGCCTGGAAACCGGCCGAGGTTGCGCATGCGCTGGAGCTGACCTCGCCGGTGCTGGGCGTCGGGGATGCCGCGGTGCTGGCCGACCTGATCCCTATGCTGCATCTGGACGAGCCGATTTCACCCGCCGACGGCGGATGGGCACCGGTGCTGCCCGAGGCCGACGCGTTGTTCGTGTTCAGCTCCGGGACGACCGGGATGCCCAAGGCCGTGCGGCACACACATGCGGGCTTCGCTGCGGCGGTGCGGCACTGGCGGACCGCGCTCGGTCTCACGGCCGACGATCGTATGCAGATCATGACGCCGCCCTCGCACATCCTCGGGCTGCTCAACATCGCCACCGTGCTCGACGCCGGCGCCTGGATGCGCCTGCATCCACGCTTCGACATCAACCGGATGCTGTCCCATATCCAGGATGACCGCATCACCATCGAAATGGCCGTCGCGCCCATCGCTCTGGCCATCGCCGCGCATCCGGACCTGGAGAACTACGACCTGTCCTCGCTGCGCTACATCATGTGGTGCGCGACTCCGGTCACCAAGAGCGTCGCCGATACCGTCACCGAACGGGTCGGTGTGCCATGGATTTCGGCCTACGGCGCCAGCGAACTACCGGTGATCGCCTGCTGCCCGATCGGAGACGCACGGTTGGACACGGTGGGCAAACCGGTGCCCGGTGTGGCGGTGCGGATCGCCGGCAGCGGTGAGATCCAGGTTCGTTCGGAGTCGGCGATGGTCGGCTACCTGCCCGGCGACGCGACCGCGGCCGCGTTCGACGACGGCTGGTACCGCACCGGGGACATCGGCGAACTGGACAGCGATGGCTGGCTGCGGATCACCGACCGGCTCAAGGAGATGATCAAGGTCCGCGGTTTCCAGGTGGCGCCCGCGGAGGTGGAGGCGGTGCTGCACGGGCACCCGGCGGTCGAGGACTGCGCGGTGTTCGGCATCCCCGACGGCGTGAATGGTGAGGCGGTCATCGCGGCCGTCGCGGCCGGAACGCCGGTCGCCGAGCGGGAACTGATCGCGCTGGTGGGGGAGCGGCTGTCGTCCTACAAACGCCCGAGCCGGGTGGTCTTCGTCGACGCGATCCCGCGGTTGCCGTCGGGAAAGGTGCTGCGGCGGGTACTGCGCGACCAGTACTCCTGATCGAAGATCAGACGGTGAGTTCCTCGGAGCGCTGCACGGTGCCGGTGATCCCGGTGGCGTCCTGCCCGGCGAGCAGCACCGCGGCCCGGCCCATCGCCTCGGGTGGTTCGACGAACTCGGGCGGGATCTCGACTCCGCCGCCACCGGCCTGCCACCCCTCGGTGAGCACCACCCGGGACGGGCTGAGGCAGTTCACCGCGATATTGTCCGGGCGCAGATCGTCGGCCAAACCCAGGTAGAGCCGCTCGGCGGCAGCCTTGGACACCCAGTAGGCGTTCGCGCCGGCCATCCCGACGCCGGTGGTGGTGATGGCCGTCAGCGATCCGCCGCCACGGGCCCGCACGTGCGGGATCACCGCCTTGGTCACCAGGAAGACGCCGGTCAGGTTGACGTCCAGGCACAGCTGCCAGCGTTTGAGCGGTGTCGATTCCACCGGTCCCAGCCACAGCACGCCCGCATTGGCGACCAGGATGTCGATCCCGCCGAACTCCGAAACCGTCTCGGCGACAGCGCTGTCGACCGACTCCTCGCTGGTGACATCGCATGGGACGGCCAACGCACGACCGCCCTGTGCGCGGATCGAATCCGCCACCGAGCCGATGGTGCCGGGCATCTTGCCGCGCTGTTCGGAACGGGCCGCGACCGCCACCGATGCACCCGCCGCGGCGAGCGCGTGGGCGATGGTGGCCCCGATCCCGCGGCTGGCTCCGGCGACGAATGCCGTCTTACCGGCGAGCGAGCTCACTTGGGCGGGAACCGCAGACCCCCGTCGAGACGGATGATCTCACCGTTGAGGTAGTCGTTCTCGATGATGCTCTGGGCGAGTTGGGCGTACTCGGTCGAGCGGCCCATCCGCTTGGGGAACGGGATCTGCGGGCCCCAGTACTGCTCCAGTTGGTCGGCGGCCTTGCCATAGGCCGGGGTGTTGATGGTGCCGGGGGCGATGGTGTTGACCCGAATGCCCAACGGGGACAGGTCGCGTGCGGCCACCAGCGTCATGCCCAGCACGCCGCCCTTGGCCGCGGCGTAGGCCAGCTGGCCGATCTGTCCCTCGTAGCCGGCGATGGATGCGGTGTTGACGATGACGCCGCGGCCGCCTTCTTCCAGCGGTTCGGTGCGCGCGATGGCCGCTGCGGCCAGCCGCATCACGTTGAACACCGCGGTCAGATAGAACTTGACCGTCGTCTCGAACCCCTCCAGGCCGTGCGGCGAACCGTCCTTGCCGATCAGCCGGCCACCGGCCGCCGGGCCGCCGTGGGTGTCCACCGAGATACGCAGCGGGGCAAGGGCTTCCGCCTCGGCGACGGCGGCGTTGACGGATTCCTCGGAGGTCGCGTCGGTGCGGACGTACTTCACGCCGAGCTCCTCGGCGAGCTTGGGGCCCTTCTCGTCGGCCAGATCTGCGACCACCACTTTGGCGCCCGCAGCGTGCAATCGGCGGACCGTCGCTTCTCCAAGGCCTCCTGCGCCACCTACGACGAGCGCGGAGCTACCGGCGATGTCCATCTACTTCTCCTTCTTGCAACTGGCACTCTCAGACTGAGAGAATAACATTCTCATTCCAGCGTGAAAGGGGCAGTTCCGATGCCTGAGGCCGTCATCGTCTCCGCAGTGCGCACACCGATCGGCACCGCCAAGAAGGGCACACTGCGCGATACCGACGCCTACGTGCTCGCCGACCATGTGGTCGCAGCGGTGGCCGGCGGACTCGACGGTGCCCCGGTGGATGACGTCATCCTCGGCGAGGGCCTCTATGGCGGCGGCGTGGTCGCCCGGCACGCGGCCGTCACCGCCGGCCTGACCTCGGTACCCGGACTGGCGCTCAACCGGCACTGCGCCGCCGGACAGGCGGCGGTGCAGACTGCCGCCGCGAGCATCCGGTCCGGGATGGATCAGCTGATCATCGCCGGTGGGGTGAACTCGGCCTCCACCTCGCCGCGGTTCATCCGCCAGGTGGGCGAGGAGTTCCAGCCATGGTTCCCGCCGACCCATCCCGACCGGCCCGACGCACCGAATATGGACATGTCGATCACCGTCGGCTGGAACGCCGCGGTCAAGGCCGGGGTGACCCGCGAGGAGATGGACGCCTGGGCGCTGGGCTCACATCAGAAGGCCATCACGGCCATCGACGAGGGACGCTTCAAGGACGAGATCCTGCCCATCGACACCCCGCACGGGGTATTCGACACCGACGAACATCCCCGCCGCGACACCACCTTGGAGAAGCTGGCCGGACTCAAGGTGCTGCACCCGGAGATCGACGGCTTCTCGATCACCGCGGGCAATGCCTGCGGCGCCAACGACGCCTCGGCGGCCCTTGCCATCGCCAGCGACCGGCTCGGACTGCCCGCGCTCGGCACCATCCGCGCCTGGGCATCGGTCGGGGTGGATCCGGCATTCACCGGGCTCGCCCCGGTGGAGGCCATCACCAAAGCGCTGACCCGGGCCCGGATCTCGCTCTCCGATGTCGACCTGTTCGAGATCAACGAGGCATTCGCGGCGATGTGCGTGGCCACCATCAAGCTGCTCGACATCGACCCGGACAAGGTCAACGTCAGCGGCAGCGGGTGTTCGCTGGGGCATCCGGTCGCGGCCACCGGCGCCCGGATGATCGTCACCCTGGTTCATGAACTGCGCAGGCGCGGAGGTGGTATCGGCGTGGCCGCGATGTGCGCGGGCGGCGGCATGGGTTCGGCCACGGTCATCGAGGTCGCGCCATAAAGTCGCAGTCGATGGACATCCAGGAACTGCTCGACGCCGCCCGTGCCGGATCGCAGCGTGCCGCAGGCCGGCTGCTGAGCCTGGTCGAAAGCGAGCGTCGCGACGAGGTGCTGGCGATGCTGCCCGCATCGCCGGTGCGCACCGTCGGGATCACCGGTCCGCCGGGCGCGGGAAAGTCCACCACCGTCGCGGTGCTCGTATCGGCGTACCGGGCCAGGGGGTTACGGGTCGCGGTGCTGGCCGTCGACCCGTCCTCGCCGTACAGCGGGGGAGCGCTGCTCGGTGACCGGATCCGGATGGCCGCCCACATCAACGACCCCGACGTCATGATCCGTTCGGTGGCCACCCGCGGACACCTCGGCGGGTTGGCCGCCGCGGTGCCCGCGGCGATCCGGCTGCTGGCGGCACTGCACTACGACATCGTCGTGCTGGAGACGGTGGGAGTGGGTCAGTCAGAGATCGAGATCGCCGCCGTGGCCGACCCGACGGTGGCCATCCTCAACCCGGGGGCCGGAGATGCGATCCAGGCCGCCAAGGCGGGTCTGCTGGAGATCGCCGACATCATCGTCGTCAACAAGGCCGACCGCGACGGTGCCGATCAGACCGCCAGGGACCTGCACATCGAGACCGGGTTGCCGATCCTCAAGATCATCGCGTCGCAGAACACCGGTATCGAGGAACTGATCGTCGCCATCGACGCCCACCATCGCACCGATACTGCCGAGCGACGGGCGATTCGTGCCCGGCTGCAGATTCTGTCGCTGGCACAGAGTGCGCTGCAGTCTGATTCCGGTCTCGATGAACTGGCCGGGCGGGTGGCCACCCGCGACCTCGATGTCTATGCGGCGACCGCTCGGCTACTCGATGGTGCGCAGGTCAAACCTCAATGAGAATGTGGTTTCCACTTTCGAGAAATGTTACTGTACGAATTCGTCAATACATTCTTCTACAGGTAGCCGAGGAGCCTGATGCAGAAGGCGCTTGCCCCCGAGATCTCCACCTGGCCCGATGAGAATCCGCAACTCATCGGCAGCCAGTGTGGCGCGTGTTCCGCGACGACGTTCCCGCGTCAAGAGCGCTGTCCCAAGTGCAGCAAGGCCGAGATGGCCGATCTGCTGCTGCCCCGCCGCGGCACCGTCGTGGCCTGGACGACGCAGGGCTTCCCGCCCGGAGCGCCGTATGCCGGGCCGACCGGCAAGGACTTCGTGCCGTTCGGTGTCGGACTGGTTCAACTCGGCGACCTGATCCGTGTCGAGGGCCGGCTCACCGAAAACGATCCCGCCAAGCTGGAATTCGGCATGGAGGTCGAACTGACCATGGAGCCGTTCGCCACCGATGCCGACGGTGACGAGCTCGTCACCTTCTGGTTCAAGCCGGTTTAAGGAGTCCCAGACATGAGCAACGATGTAGCGATCATCGGCGTCGGTATCCACCCGTTCGGCCGGTTCGACAAGACCGCGATGGAAATGGGTGCCGAGGCGATCACCAGCGCGCTGGCCGACGCGAAGCTGGAATGGAAGGACATCCAGTTCGGGTTCGGCGGCAGCTACGAGGTGTCCAACCCCGATGCCGTCACCCGCCTGGTCGGCCTCACCGGCATCACCTTCACCAACGTCTTCAACGCCTGCGCCACCTCGGCCAGTGCCATCCAACAGACCGCGGACACCATCCGATTGGGCAAGTACGACATCGGTATCGCGATCGGCCTGGACAAGCATCCGCGCGGTGCCTTCACCGACGATCCGGCCAAACTCGCGCTGCCGCAGTGGTACGCCAACAACGGCCAGTTCGTGACCACCAAGTTCTTCGGCATCAAGGCCAATCACTACATCCACAAGCACGGCATCTCCGAAGAGACGCTGGCCCGGGTGGCCAACAAGAACTTCCGCAACGGCGTGCTCAACCCGAATGCCTTCCGGCGCAAGGAGATCTCCGTGGAGGAGATCATGGCCTCGCCGGTGCTGAACTACCCGCTGCGGCAATACATGTTCTGCGCACCCGACGAAGGCGCGGCGGCGGTCATCATGTGCCGCGCCGATATCGCCCACAAGTACACCGACAAGCCGGTCTACGTGCGGGCCAGTGAGATTCGCACCCGCACCTTCGGCGCCTATGAGGTGCACGCCACCTCCGCGCCGCTGGACGAGGATCCCTCGCCGACGGTGTTCGCCGCCAAGGCCGCCTACGAGGCCGCCGGAATCGGGCCCGAGGACGTCGACATCGCCCAGTTGCAGGACACCGACGCCGGCGCCGAGGTCATCCACATGGCCGAGACCGGGCTGTGTGCCGACGGTGAGCAGGAGAAGCTGCTGATCGACGGCGCCACCGAGATCAACGGTTCCATCCCGGTCAACACCGACGGCGGTCTGATCGCCAACGGCGAGCCGATCGGTGCCTCGGGCCTGCGTCAGATGCACGAGTTGGTCCGGCAGTTGCGCGGCGAAGCGGGGGAGCGTCAGGTCCCCGGCAATCCGCGCGTCGGCCTGGCCCAGGTGTACGGCGCCCCCGGCACCGCGTCGGCGACCATCCTTTCGCTGTAGTGCGCCCGGCGCGGTAACGGCGTTCTCATAGGAATAGAGTGCGATTCATGGCAGACGAGACTCCCGAATACCGCTTCGTGACATACGAAACCCTCGACGAGGGCACCATCGCCCGGATCATGCTGAACCGGCCGGAGGCGCGTAATGCGCAGAACCGCGGCATGCTCGTCGAGCTGCATGAGGCGTTCCTGCGTGCCGAGGCCGACGACACCGTGCGTGTCGTCATCCTCGGCGGCAACGGTCCGATGTTCTCCGCGGGCCACGATGTCGGCTCCAAGGTGCAGCGCGCCGAATACACCCCGGGCCCGGACCAGCACCCCAGCTTCACCGTCAACGGCGGGACGCGGCAGGGCGCGGAGAGTCTGATGCTGCAGGAGTGGCATCACTACTTCGAGAACACCCGGCGTTGGCGCAATCTGCGCAAGATCACCATCGCCTCGGTGCACGGTGACGTCTACGCGGCGGCGCTGATGCTGATGTGGTCCTGCGACCTGATCGTCGCCGCCGACAACACCCGGTTCACCGACGTCGTCGGCACCCGGCTGGGCATGTGCGGTGTCGAATACTTCGCGCACCCTTGGGAGTTCGGTGCCCGCAAGACCAAGGAGCTGATGCTCACCGGTGACACCCTCTCGGTCGAGGAGGGGCACGCGCTGGGCATGGTGTCCAAGATCTTCCCGGCCGACGAACTGGCCGACAAGACGGTCGAATTCGCCCGCCGTATCGCCAAGGTGCCGACCATGGCGGCACTGCTGGTCAAGGAATCGGTGAACCAGACCCAGGACAACCAGGGTTTCTACAACTCGCTGAACGCCTGCTTCACCCTGCACGAACTCAACCACAGCCACTGGGCGCAGGTGCACGAGCACAAGTTCCCGGTCGGACTGGCCGAGGACGGCCTGGAGGACTGGAAGACCGCGGGCCCGCCGAAGGCCGCGGTCAAAGACCAGCCCTAGTCGCCTTTGCGATTTCGGCGTGATTGGTTGCGCTGGCCGCAACCAATCACGCCGAAATCACTCGGGGGTGGGGGCGGACTGGCCGGTCGCGGCGGCGTAACCGCTGCGATAGCCGTAGGTCATGGCCGGGCCCAGCGTGCCGCCCGCGCCGCCGTAGGCCTTGCCGGTTACCCCGGCCATCGCGTTGCCCGCGGCGAACAGCCCGGGGATGACCTTCCCGCTGACATGCAGCACCCGCCCGTCGCGGTCGGTGCGCGGGCCGCCCTTGGTACCCATCGCGCCGACGGCCACCGGCACCGCGTAGAACGGGGCGGTGTCCAGCGGACCCAACGTCTGTAGTGCCGGGGTCGGCGCCGAGGGGTCACCCCAGTACCCGTCGTATGCGCTTGCGCCACGGCCGAAGTCGGGATCGGTCTCGTCGGCGACGTTGACGTTCCAGGCGTCGACGGTCCGGGTGAGGCCTTCGGGGTCGATGCCGAGTTTGGCGCCCAGGTCATCCAGGGTGGCGGATTCGTGGAACCAGTCCGGTGCAGGCCCGTCGGGATCGACACCGAGGAACCCGTAGCGCTTGAGGTGCTGCGCGTCGAACACGATCCAGGCCGGATCGTTGAGGTAACCGGCCCTGGGGTCCAGGTGATGGAACGGTCCGGCCATCGAGTTGTACTCGCCGGCCTCGTTGAGGAAGCGTTTGCCTGCCCGGTTGACGATGATGCTGCGGGGACGGGTCCGTTCCAGCCGGACGCTGCGGCTGCGAGGACGGCCGCCCAGGGTGTCCCCGGGGATCTGCACGATGGGCACCCACCAGGCCTCGCCCATGTTCGCCAGATCGGCGCCGTGCGCCATGGCCATCCGCAGGCCGTCGCCGGTGTTGTTGGGCGGGGAGACCGCACCGCGCATCGGGCCGCGCAGGTAGGCCTCGACAAGCTGGGGATCCCACTCGAATCCGCCGGTGCCCAGGATCACCCCGCGCCGGGCGCGGACCTGGATGTCCTTGCCGTCGTGGTTGATCCGCACGCCGGTGATGCCCTCGGCCGAGCCGATCAGTTCGACGGCGCGCGCCTCGGTGACCGGGGCGACGCCGAGGTCCAGCAGGCCTTTGAGCAGTCCCGCGACCAGTGCGGTGCCGGCGACGCACGGTTCGGCCAGCGAATCGTCCACCGTCGCGTGGATGCGCGCCTTGGTCTCGGCGTCGATACCGACATTGCTGAAGTCCAGCGGGAAGGCCGTGATGCGGTCGTGCCATGCGCCCAGGGTGGCCAGATCGAACGGTTTGGCGTTGAGCGACCGGCCGCCGCCGGGACGCCCGCCGGGCAGTTCGGGTTTGTAGTCGGGGAAGCCCTCGGCGATCTCGAACCGCAAATCGCTGTGCTGCTCCAGATAGTCCAGCATGGCCGGGCCGGTCCGCACGAACGTCTCGACCAGTTCCCGGTCCATGGCGCCCAGGGACTGCGCCTCAAGGTATTTCAGCGCATCGTCGACCGACAGTTCGGCGCCGGCAAGCCGGTCGTGGGCGGGTATCCAGGTGATGCCGCCGGATACTGCGGTGGTGCCACCCACGGTGGCGGCCTTCTCGTACACCGCGACACTGGCGCCGTTGGTGGCGGCGGTGAGCGCCGCGGCCAGTCCGGCGCCGCCGGTGCCGAGGACGACGACGTCGACCTCGGTATGCCAGTGATTCTCTGAATCGGACACTGCCACAGTCCTTCCTGTCAGCTGAGGATGTCGGAGAGTTGCCGGGCCGCGCGGACCACGGCCTCGCGGCCGTTGAGCACGACGTCCTCACGGTGGGAGATGAGGTTGATACAGGTCGGTGGGGACGGGGCGCGGCGACGGACGGGGACGGCCAGGCCGTAGGTGTCCGGTTCGATCTCACCGTGGGTGATGACCCAGCCCTGTTCGCGCGCCTGCCGGACCAGGTCACGCTCGCCGGGCCGCGGCGGCATGCTGGCCAGCAGCGCCACCCCCGCCGCGCCGCGTTCCAGCGGATGGCGGCTGCCTTCGTGGAACGACAACTGGTAGAAGACCAGCGTCGGCACGATGACGGCGATGGCGACCTGTTGATCGCCCTCGGCGACCAGGAGCGACACCGTGGTGCCCAGGTCATCGGCGAGCATGCGCAGTGTGGGGACGCTGAGTTGGCGCACGTTGTTGTCGAAGGATGCGCCGAGTACCGCGAGTGCTGCCGCCGGCCGGTATTTGCCGTCGGAGCCCTTCGTGATGAACCGGGCCTGAGCCAGGGTGCTGAGCAGACGGTAGGCGATCGTGCGGTGCACGCCGACGAAGTCGGCGACCTCGGCGGCGGTGACACCCGTGGGCGCACTGGATACCGCCTGTAGCGCGGAAAGTCCCCTGGCCAGAGTCTGTGAACCGGCCGCCGGACGCGCGGGGGTTGCTGCGGCTGCCTGCGGCTCTGAGCTTGGGCCGAGTCCCTTGACAGACGTCATCGTGAGAGTGATGCTCTATAGATAGTGCACATTGGTGTTCGATATTAGCACACATGATTGCTCAATTGCGAGAATGAGATTTCCGTTACAGCGGGATCGGTGAGGAGCGGGATGTCCGTCCACGAAAGCGTCTGGAGTGATCTCCAGGGCGTTTCGTTCACCCAGGGCTACCTCGACGCGCGGGGCGTGCGCACCCGCTATCTGCATGCCGGTGACCCGGGCAAGCCGACCCTGGTGCTGCTGCACGGTTCGGGCGGGCACGCCGAGGCCTACGTGCGCAACCTGGAGGCGCACGCCGAGCACTTCTCCACCTGGTCCATCGACATGCTCGGCCACGGCTACACCGACAAACCCGGACATCCGCTCGAGGTCGCGCACTACGTCGATCACCTGCTGGCGGTGTTCGACACCATCGGGGCCGACACGGTGCACCTGTCCGGAGAATCGCTGGGCGGCTGGGTGGCCGCCCGCGCGGCCTCCGATCACCCCGAGCGCATCGAACGACTGGTGCTCAACACCGCGGGTGGGTCACAGGCCGATCCCGAAGTCATGAAGCGCATCATCACGCTGTCCATGGCCGCCGCCGAGAACCCGGACTGGGACACCGTGCAGGCCCGGATCAAATGGCTGATGGCCGACAAGTCCAAGGGTTACGACGATATCGTCGCCAGCCGCCAGAAGGTGTATCAGCAGCCAGGTTTCGTCTCCGCGATGAGCGACATCATGGCGCTGCAGGATCCCGAGATCCGGGCCCGCAACCTGCTCGGGCCCGCCGAGTACGGCGCCATAACGGCGCCCACCCTGGTGCTGTGGACCAGTGACGATCCGACCGCGGACGTCAGCGAGGGCAGGCGCATCTCGGAGATGATCCCGGGTGCGCGCTTCGAGGTCATGCCCGGCTGCGGACATTGGCCGCAGTACGAGGACGCCAAGACCTTCGACCGGCTGCACATCGACTTCCTGCTGGGCAGGTCATGACCGCCCGCCGCGCCACCGAAGAGGTCGACGTCCTGATCGTCGGCGCCGGACCCGTCGGGCTGACACTGGCGAACATCCTTGGGCTCCAGGGTGTTCGGACCGTCATTCTTGAGGAACGCGACACCCTGATCGACTACCCGCGCGGGGTGGGACTCGATGACGAGTCGTTGCGCACCTTCCAGTCGATCGGTCTCGTCGAGCAGATCCTGCCGCATACCGTGCCGAACCAGATCCTGCGTTTCTTCGACGGCAAGCGTCGCCTGCTCGCCGAGATGGCACCGCCGGACGCCCGATTCGGGTGGCCCAAGCGCAACGGGTTCGTCCAGCCGCTCGTGGACGCCGAATTGCTGCGCGGACTCGAACGTTTCGACCACGTCGAGGTGCGGTGGGGCACCCGGATGGAGAACTGTGTCGCCGACGACGACGGTGTCAGCGCCGACCTGCTGGCCTCCGGCGATCCGGTCAGCCTGCGGGCGCAGTACCTGATCGGCTGCGACGGTGGGCGCAGCGCGACCCGCCGCCTGATGGGAGTCTCGTTCGAAGGCACCACATCGGCGACGCGCTGGCTGGTCGTCGACCTTGCCTCCGACCCGCTCGGGCACCCCAACAGCGAGGTCGGTGCCGACCCACACCGGCCGTATGCGTCCATCTCGATCGCGCACGGAATCCGGCGCTTCGAGTTCATGATTCACGCTGACGAGACCGACGAGCAGGTCGAGAAGCCGGAGTTCATCGCACGCATGCTGGCACCGTTCGTGCCGCACCCCGACCGGGTCGACATCATCCGGCACCGGGTCTACACCCATCACTCCCGGATCGCCGGTGCCTTTCGCGCCGGTCGCATGCTGCTGGGCGGGGATGCCGCCCACCTGATGCCGGTCTGGCAGGGCCAGGGCTACAACAGCGGGATCCGCGATGCGGCGAACCTCGGCTGGAAGCTCGCCGCGGTGGTCAACGGCGATGCCGGCGACGGACTGCTGGACAGCTACGACGCCGAGCGCCGCAAGCACGCACGCGCCATGATCGACCTGTCCACCCTGGTGGGCCGGGTCATCTCGCCGACCAACCCGCGCATCGCGACCGTGCGGGACAAGGTGATCCGCGCCGCCTCGGTGGTTCCGACGCTCAAGCGCTACGTGCTGGAGATGCGGTTCAAGCCGATGCCGCGCTACGACACCGGTGCGGTGGTACACACCGAGTCGTCATCGGCGGTACCACCGGCGGGCACGCTGTTCATCCAGCCCCACGTGGACACCCGTGACACCCAGAACATCCTGCTCGACGAGGTGCTCGGTACCGGGTTCGCGGTGCTGGCGTGGAACAACAATCCGCGCGCACTGCTCGGCGACGTCACCTTCGCGCGCTGGAAACGGCTGGGCGCAAACCTCATCGAGGCCAGGCCGAACACCCAGCTGCACTGGAACGGCCATGACGATCCCGACGTCACCATCGTGGGGGACCGCACCGGGGCACTGAAGAAGTTCTTCGACGCGCATGCCGAGTCCGTGCTGTTCATCCGGCCGGATCGGTGCATCGCGGCGGCCTGTCTGGCCCAGTTGTCCGACGAGACCAGCGCAAAACTCTTCGACGTCCTCTGTCTCACCGCGGGAGGTGAATCCCTTGTCCCACATCGCCCTGTGCTGCATGTCGCACAGCCCCCTGCTTAACCTGCCCGGGCCGTCGGAGGAGCTGCTCGAGGACATCAACGCCCAGCTCGCGCAGGCTCGCGCGTTCGTGGCCGACTTCGATCCCGAGCTCGTCGTCATCTTCTCCCCGGACCACTACAACGGCTTCTTCTACCGGCTGATGCCGCCGTTCTGCATCGGTAGCGCCGCCACCGGTGTCGGGGACTACGGCACCTACGCCGGACCTCTCGATGTCCCCGCGGCGTTGGCCGACGAGATGGCTTCTGCGGCATGGGAGGCGGGTGTCGACGTAGCGTTGTCGGCGGCCATGGAGGTCGACCACGGCACCGTGCAGCCACTGGAAGTGCTGTTCGGCGATGCGGCCTCGCGACCGGTCATCCCGGTGTTCATCAACTCGGTGGCCACCCCGCTCGGCCCGCTGAAACGCACCCGTGCCCTCGGCGCCGCGATCGGTGAGTATCTGGGCACCCTGGGCAAACGGGTGCTGATCGTGGGATCCGGTGGGTTGTCCCACGATCCGCCGGTGCCGACGCTGGCCACCGCGCCGCCGGCGGCGCTGGCCCGGATCGTCGGCGGGGCGCCGATGTCCCCGGAGGGACGAGCGGCCCGGCAGGAGGCGGTGATCGCCGCCGCGCACGACTTCGCCCACGGACAGAGCCCGCTGCAGCCACTGAACCCGGACTGGGACCACGCACTGCTCGATCTGATCGACACCAACCGGCTGGCCGAAGTGGACGGCTGGACCAACGAGTGGATCGCCCGTGAGGCCGGCAATTCGGCCCACGAGATCCGCACCTGGGTGGCGGCCTTCGCCGCGATGGCAGCCCAGGGCAACTACCAGACGCAGCAGCGCTACTACCGCGCTGCTCCAGAGCTGATCGCGGGATTCGCGATTCGGACGGCGGTACCCCAGTGAGCACCCCCTACGACCACACCGTCGACGTTCTGGTCATCGGCTCCGGGGGCGGCGGCATGACCGCCGCGCTGAAGGCCGACGCGGCCGGACTGTCCACCCTGATCGTGGAGAAGTCACCGAAGTTCGGCGGTTCGACCGCACTGTCCGGCGGCGGCATCTGGGTACCCGGTGCACCGTCTCAGCGACGTGCCGGCTATCACCCCGATCCCGATGGCGTCTTCGACTATCTCAAGACCATTACCGGCGGGCTGGTCAGCGACGAGCGGCTGCGCGCCTACGTCGACGCCGCACCGGAGATGATGGACTTCCTGGAGCGCTCCAGCGACTGGTTCGAATTCGTCTGGAAGCCCGGCTATGCCGACTACTACCCGGAGCTACCCGGCGGATCCGAACGGGGCAGCACCATCAACGTCCCCGAGATCGACCTGCGCAAGCTGGGCGCCGAGGAGCAGAATCTGCTGGCCCCGCTGGCGCTCGCCCCGAAGGGAATCTGGTTCGCGCCCAAGGACCTGCGGCTGTTCTATCAGGTCCGGCAGAACTGGCGGGGCAAGGCGGTGCTGGTGAAGCTGATCTGGCGGATGTTCCGGGCCCGGGTGTTCGGGGACCGGATGGCCGCGATCGGACAGTCGCTGATGGCCCGGATGAGGCTGGCCCTGCAGGAGCACGACATCCCGCTGTGGTTGTCGGCCCCGATGACCGAACTCATCACCGATGTGGACGGCCGGGTCGTCGGTGCCGTCGTCGAGCGCGACGGAAAGCCGATGCGGATCGCCGCCCGCGGCGGTGTGGTGCTGGCCACCGGCGGTTTCGACCACGATATGGAATGGCGCCGCCAGTATCTTCCGCTACTGGAGCAGGATTGGAGCTTCGGCAACCCGGCTGCCACCGGTGACGGTATCCGGGCGGGGGAGAAGGTCGGTGCCGCCACCGAACTGCTCGACGAGGCCTGGTGGTTCCCGGCGATGTGCTGGCCGGACGGCCGGCTGCAGTTCATGCTCAACGAGCGCATGATGCCTGCCCAGTTCGTCGTCAACGGGGCGGGCAAGCGCTTCATCAACGAGGCCGCGCCCTACATGGACTTCGCGCACGCCATGATCGAGGGGCAGCAATCGGGCATCGACCACGTGCCCTGCTGGCTGGTCACCGACATCGACTCCTTCCACCGCTACGTCGTCGGTGGCCATCTGCCGATCCCGAAGGTGCCCTTCGCGCCGGTACCGACCGGACGTAAGATTCCGCAGGCCTGGCTGGACTCGGGCATCGTGGCGACGGCGGGCAGCTTCGAGGAACTGGCCACCAAGATCGGGGTGCCGCCGGCCGAATTGCGCAACACCGCAACCCGGTTCAACGATCTGGCCCGCCAGGGCCACGATGACGACTTCAACCGCGGTGACAGTGCCTATGACAACTACTACGGCGACCCCACCCTGCCCAATCCCAACCTCGCGCCCCTGGGCAAACCGCCCTACCTGGCCTTCCAGATCATTCTCGGCGACCTGGGCACTTCGGGCGGACTGCTGACCGACGAACACGCCAGGGTGCTGCGCGAGGACGGCAGTGTCATCGCCGGCCTGTACGCCACCGGTAACACCTCGGCTGCGGTGATGGGCCGCAGCTACGCCGGTGCCGGCGCCACCATCGGACCCGCCATGACGTTCGGCTACGTTGCGGCACAACACATATCTGAGAACTCCAATAGAGAGGTAACCGCATGAAGATCTCGCTGTTCTACGAATTCCCGCTGCCGCGGCCGTGGTCGGAGGATGACGAGCACCAGCTGTTCCAGCACGGGCTGGACGAGGTCGAGGCAGCCGACAAGGCGGGGTTCTCCACGGTCTGGCTCACCGAGCACCATTTCCTGGAGGAGTACTGCCACTCCACCGCGCCGGAGATGTTCCTGGCCGCGGCGAGCCAGCGCACCAAGGACATCCGGCTCGGCTTCGGCGTGATGCACCTACCGCCACCGATCAACCATCCCGCTCGCATCGCCGAGCGGGTGGCCACCCTGGACCACCTGTCCAACGGCCGGGTGGAGTTCGGCACCGGTGAGGGTTCCTCGGTGGCCGAACTGGGGGGCTTCGACATCGATCCCGCCGACAAGCGCACCATGTGGGAAGAGGCCCTCGAGGTCTCCATCCGCTGTATGACCGAGGCGCCGTTCACCGGCTTCAAGGGCGAACACGTGGAGATGCCGGCCCGCAACGTCATCCCCAAGCCGCTGCAGAGCCCGCACCCCCCGGTCTGGGTGGCCTGCACCCGACCGTCATCGGTGCAGATGGCGGCCCAGAAAGCCATCGGCGCACTGAGTTTCGCCTACACCGGGCCCGAGGCGCTCAAGGACCGGGTCGACGGCTACTACAAGACGTTCGAGGAAGAGGGAGCGCCGGTGACGCCGGCCATCAACCCCAACATCCTGGCCATCGGCGGCGACCTGTCGATGATGGTGGCCAAGACCGAGGAGGAGGCCCTCAAGCGCCTCGGTACCGGTGGCGGGTTCTTCTCGTTCGGCATCATGCACTACTACCTGACCGGGATGCACACCCCCGGGCGCACCGGCGTCTGGGACCTCTACCAGGAGGCGGTCAAGGAGGATCCGACGCTGGCCTACGGCCCGGGCCGCGGCGCCATCGGGTCGCCGGACACCGTGCGCGAGTTCCTGCGCGGTTATGAGGCCAGCGGTGTCGACGAGATCATCCTGTTGCTCAACCCGCGCAGCCACGAGGGCACCATGGAGTCCATCGAGATCATGGGCAAGGAGATCCTGCCCGAGTTCATCGAGCGGGACGCAAAGGCCGTGGCGGACAAGGCCAAGCGACTGGCGCCGGTGATCGAGAAGGTCGAGGCCCGCCGCCAGCCGTCGAACACGCCGATGTTCGACGAGACCTACTCCTTCGGCGGCCTGCCCACCGGCCGGGGCGGCAAGTTCACCGCCGGTGAGATTCCCGAGGCGATGGCCGAGATCAACGAGGGCCGGGTCAAGGCGGCCCAGCTGGAGAAGGATCAGCGCGAGGCTGCCCAATAGACATGGGCAACGACCGCTGGCGCTATGACGGGCGCCGGGTTGTGGTGACGGGATGCGCGTCGGGTATCGGCGCGCATCTCGCCATGCAGTTGGCCGATCTCGGAGCGCACGTCACCGGACTCGATCTGCGCACACCGCAGGCCGGCCCGGCGGACTTCATCGAGGTGGACTTCGCCGACACCGCGTCGATCGATGCCGCGGTGGCGGCCATCGACGGTCCGGTCGACGCGCTGTTCAACGTCGCAGGGGTGTCCTCGGGGATCGGCAAGCCGCTGCTGGTGGTGACCATCAACTTCCTCGGCACGAGGCACTTCACCGAGGCCTTGCTGCCGCAGATGCCCGCCGGCTCGGCGATCGCCAACGTGTCCTCGCTCGCCGCGGCCAACTACCTCGCGAACTCCGCCGTCACCGCCGGGCTGCTCGCGACAACGTCCATGGCAGAGGGCATCTCCTGGTGTGAGGCGAACCCGGAGGCGCTCGCCGACGGCGGCTACCGGCTGTCGAAGGAGGCGATCATCCTCTACGGCATGACCCGCGCACTGGATCTGGGTGCCCGCGGCATCCGGATCAACTGCACCGGACCGGGCGTCACCGAGACACCGATCCTCGATCAACTGCGATCGGCGTACGGCGAGAACTACCTCGACTCGTTCCCCACCCTGCTCGGTCATGTCTGTGGACCCGACGAGCAGGCGTCGGTGCTGGCATTCCTGAACAGCCCGGCAGCCAGTTACATATCGGGACAGGTGATCTGGGTGGATGGCGGCAGCATCGCCGGTAAGATCGCCGCGACACTGGAGGTATCCGAATAGTGGCCACCATGAAGGATTTTCGCCGCGTCGCCGATGACGTGCGCAACTGGGGGCGGTGGGGCGACGACGACGAACTCGGCACCCTGAACCTCATCACCGCCGACAAGGTGGCCGAGGCCGCGGCGACGGTCAAGAAGGGCACCGTCATCTCCTTGGGCGGTGACTTCGGTGCCAACGGGCCGCAGGGCGCGTTCAAGTTCCGCTTCAACCCGATCCACGTGATGACGGTCGACGGCGGCGATGCCGAGACCCTGGTCAAGTACGCGCCGGAATGGGCCCGCAACTCCGTCGCGCAGGAACTCAGTTCATTCTTCGTCGACAATCCTTTCCGGTTCAACGACGACATGATCACCATGTCGCTGCAGGCGGCCACCCAGTGGGACGCACTGTCGCACGTCTACTACGAGGACAAGCTGTACAACGGTTTCCCGGCGGACTCGGTGACCAGTTTCGGTGCCTACCACTGCGGTATCGACAAGGTGGACGTCAAGGGCATCACCTCACGCGGGGTGCTGCTCGATGTGGTGGCCCATCGGGGCGCCGACGTCTTCTGCGAGCCCGGTAACCCGATCACACCGGCCGAACTGGACGATATCGCCGCCAAGCAGGGCGTCGAGATCCGCGGCGGCGACATCGTCGTCGTACACACCGGCTGGTGGACGCGTTTCCTGTCCACCGGCGACGGACACGAGGCCGGCTCCGGTCTGGACTGGACGTGCGCGTCCTGGCTGCACGACCACGATGTCGCCGCGGTGGCCGCCGACAATCTGATGGTGGAGGATCCCGATCCCGCGAACGGCGTCGAGGGCACGTTCCTGCCGATGCACATGCTGTGCCTGCGCGATATGGGCCTGATGTTCGGCGAGTACTGGGATCTGGGCGGCCTGGCCGCCGACTGCGCGGCCGACGGGGTGTACGAGTTCCAGCTGATCGCACCGCCGCTGAAGGTCGTCGGCGCCGTCGGAGCTCCCGTCAGCCCGATCGCGATCAAATGAGCTTCGACCGCAAGAAAATCAGCGTCGACGGGCTGGACACCAGTTACCTGGAGGCCGGCACCGGGGACCCGGTGGTGTTGTTGCACGGCGGTGAATTCGGCGGCGGCGCCGAGATCGCCTGGGAGAACACCATCGACGCCCTCGCCCGGCAGTATCGGGTGCTGGCTCCGGACATGCTGGGATTCGGCGAGTCCGCGAAGGTCATCGATTTCACCGACGGCCGCGGTATGCGGATTCGCCACATCGCCCGGTTCTGCGAGGTTCTCGGGGTGAGTGCGGCCCACTTCGTGGGCAACTCGATGGGTGCGATCAATCTGCTCGTCGACACCACATCGGACAAGCCGGTGCTGCCCGTGCGCTCGCTGACCGCCATCTGCGGTGGCGGGGATATCCAGCGCAACGAGCACGTCGGTGCGCTCTACGACTACGACGCGACGTTCGAGGCGATGCGTGCCATCGTGACCGCGCTGTTCGCCGACCCGGCCTACCCGGGCGATGACGCCTACGTGCAGCGGCGCTATGACTCCAGCGTCACGCCCGGAGCCTGGGAATCTTTGGCCGCCGCACGATTTCGCCGTCCCGGTCTGGAGTCGCCACCCACCCCGTCCAGTGTCCGGGCCTATGACCGCATCGCGGTGCCGGTGCTGGTCATCGAAGGCGCTGCTGACAAACTGCTGCCCGCGGGCTGGGCCGCCGGGATCGCCGGGCAGATCCCGGACGGGCGATCGGCGGTCGTGCCGGGCGCTGGTCACTGCCCACACATCGAGGCGCCCGACATCGTGAACGGGCTGCTGCTGGACTTTCTGAAAGGCGTGCAATGAGCGAATTGGCCGGCAAGGTCGCCGTCATCACCGGAGGAGCATCCGGGCTCGGTGAGGGCCTGGTGCGCCGGTTCGCCGCCGAGGGCGCGCAGGTCGTCTTCGGCGACGTGGACGCCGAGCGCGGCAAGGCGGTGGCCGATGAGTTGGGTTCGGCGGCAAGATTTCTCACCAGCGATGTCACCGACCTGAGCCAGGTCGCCGCGCTGGTGGACACCGCCGTCGGGGAGTTCGGCGGCCTGCACGTGATGGTGAACAACGCCGGTATCTCCGGCACGATGCACCGCAGATTCCTCGATGACGACCTCGCCGACTTCGACGCCGTCATGCGGATCAACCTGCGCGCGGTGATGGCAGGCACCCGGGACGCCGCCCGCCATATGGCCGAGACCGGCGGCGGATCGATCATCAACCTCACCTCCATCGGCGGTATCCAGGCCGGCGGGGGAGTGCAGACCTACCGTGCATCCAAGGCTGCCGTCATCCAGTTCACCAAGTCGGTGGCCATCGAGCTGGCGCACCATGAGATCCGGGTGAACGCCATCGCGCCCGGCAATATCCGGACCGCCATCGTGCGCAAGAGTGCGGCCGGCGAGGACCGGGAGCACCTCGAGGAGTTCGAGGCCAAGATCCGCGCCCAGATGCGCAATGACCGGCCGCTGAAACGCGAGGGCACCGTCGACGATGTCGCCGAGGCGGCACTGTATTTCGCCACCGACAAATCGCGCTACGTCACCGGCACGGTGCTGCCGATCGACGGTGGGACGGTGGCGGGCAAGGTGCTGGTCCGGAAAGAGAAACCCTGAACCGCGAGACGACGGTTTCTGGTGCGCATCGGCTGATTTCCCGCCACCAACCGTAGTCCCGCCGAGCGCGCGCGGTGGGCGATCGGCCCATTAAATCAATCGCTTGACTTAATTACAGGAGCAGCGTTGACTGTAACGGTGACCGCAGCCAGACCCCTGCGTACCGACCGGGCGAGCACCACCCGCGAGGCCATCCTGACCGCCGCCGAACGGCTCTACGCCGAACACGGCGTCTTCGCCGTATCCAACCGTCAGGTCAGTGAGGCTGCCGGACAAGGGAACAACGCCGCCGTCGGGTACCACTTCGGCACCAAGACCGACCTGGTGCGCGCCATCGAACAGCGCCACCGCCGGCCGATCGAGGAACTCCGGCAGCGCCTCGTCGCCGATACCGACGAGCACACCGACCTGCGGGGGTGGGTGGCCTGCCTGGTGCGTCCGCTGACCGATCACCTCGAGGAGCTGGGCAACCCCACCTGGTATGCGCGTTTCGCCGCGCAGGCCATGACGGACCCGGCCTACCACGGGATCGTGGTCAAGGACGCCCTGAGTTCGGCCTCGCTGGTGCAGGTCATCGACGGGATCAACCGGTGCCTTCCCGACCTGCCCGTCGTCGTGCGCTACGAACGCAACATCATGGCCCGAAACCTGTTGATGCACAGTTGCGCCGACCGCGAGCGGGCGCTCACCGCGGGCTCCGTCGCGTCGGGCCGCTCGTGGAGTGCCGCCGGTTCCGGGCTCATCGACGCGATCGTCGGCCTGTGGCTGGCCCCGGTGACGGGGCAGTCCGCATGAAAGTGACTGTCGATCAGGACAAATGCGTCTCATCGGGCCAGTGCGTGCTGAACGCGATGGACGTGTTCGACCAGCGCGACGAGGACGGAGTCGTCGAGTTGCTCGACCCCGAGCCCGGCCCGGACCAGTACGACAATGCCCGTGCCGCCGCGGCGGCCTGCCCAGCCCTAGCCATCGACATCCAAGACTGAGGACCCATGTCTGAAACGCTGACCGAAACCGACATCCCGGAATACCCGATGGAGCGGGAGGCGTCCTGCCCCTTCGCGCCGCCGCGGCAGATGCTCAACAATGCCAAAGGGCTTTCCCGGGTGCGGATCTGGAACGGTGACACCCCGTGGCTGATCACCGGACACGAAGAGGCCCGTGCGCTCTTCTCGGATGCACGGATCAGCGTCGACGACCGCCGCGAGGGCTTCCCGCACTGGAACGAGCACATGCTCTCCACCGTCGAGAAGCGCCCGCGTTCGGTGTTCACCGCCGACGCCGAGGAGCACACCCGCTTCCGACGGATGCTGTCCAAGCCGTTCACCTTCCGCCGCGTCGAAGGTCTGCGCCCGGTCATCCAGAAGATCACCGACGAGTGCATCGACGAGATCCTGGCCGGCCCCCAGCCCGCCGATATCGTCGACAAGCTGGCGCTGCCGGTGCCGACGGTCGTGATCAGCGAGATGCTCGGTGTGCCATACGAAGATCACGAGTTCTTCCAGGAGCACGCCAACGCCGGGCTGGCCCGCTACGCCGCGGCGGACGCCATGCAGAAGGGCGCGATGAGCCTGCACCAGTACCTGATCAACCTGATCGAGAAGAAGCAGGCCAACCCAGCCGAGGACGCCGTGTCCGATCTGGCCGAACGGGTGAACGCCGGCGAGATCAGCGTCAAGGAAGCCGCCCAGCTGGGCACCGGGCTGCTGATCGCCGGCCACGAAACCACCGCCAACGTGATCGGCATCGGCGTGCTGGCGCTGCTGGAAAACCCCGAACAGGCCGACTTCCTGCGCAATGCCGAGGACCCCAAGGTCATCGCCAACGCCACCGAGGAGTTGATGCGCTACCTGTCGATCATCCAGAACGGCCAGCGCCGCGTCGCCATCGAGGACATCGAGATCAGTGGCGAGACCATCAAAGCCGGCGAAGGCGTCATCATCGACCTGGCCCCGGCCAACTGGGATGCCAAGACCTACCCCGAGCCCGACAAGCTGGACCTGCGCCGTGACGCCGGCCAGCAGCTGGGCTTCGGGTACGGACGCCACCAGTGCGTGGGTCAGCAGCTCGCGCGCGCCGAACTGCAGATCGTGTTCCACACCCTGCTGCGGCGCATCCCGACCATGCGCCTGGCGATTCCCTTCGATCAGGTGCCCTTCAAGCACGACCGCCTCGCCTATGGCGTCTACGAACTTCCGGTGAGCTGGTAAGCCCACCGACCTCCCTTCCCACAGCCCCATTGGAGACGGACATGACCACCGCAACACCCAAATCGCCGAGTCTCTACCCACCCGAAGGTTTCGGCGCACCCAAAGACCGGCACGGCCACGCCTCGACGGAAAGCCTCGCCGGGCTCCCGGTAGGCACCGAGATCTTCTCGGCCGACAACCATATTTCGGTCGCCGACGACATCTTCTACGAGCGCTTCCCCGAGGAGCTCAAGGGTGCCGCGCCGCGCATCTGGTACGAGGACGGCGCCTACATGGTCGGCATGAAGGGCAAGCCCTGGACGGGCGGCGACTTCGGCCGGGTCCTCATGCAATACGACGATCTGGCCGGTGCCGCGTCGAACAACATCGAGGCCCGCATCCGAGAGCTCAAGGAAGACGGCATCGACAAGGAACTCGCGTTCCCGAATGCCGTCCTCGCCCTTTTCCACTACCCGGATAAGTCGTTGCGTGAGCGGGTTTTCCGGATCTACAACGAGCACATCGCCGACCTGCAGGAGCGCTCCAATGGGCACTTCTACGGCGTCGGATTGATCAATTGGTGGGACCCCAAGGGCACCCGCAGCACGATCGTCGAGCTGAAGGCGCTGGGGCTCAAGACCTTCCTGCTGCCGCTGAATCCGGGCAAGGATGACGACGGCAACATCTACGACTACGGCGGCGCCGCGCTGGACGCGGTGTGGGACGAGATCGAGGACGCCGGCCTGCCGGTCAGCCACCATATCGGCGAGACGCCCCCCAAGACGCCGTGTGAGAACAACAGCGTCGTCGTCGGGATGATGGTCAACGTCGACTCGTTCCGTGAGCAGTTCGCCAAGTACCTGTTCTCCGGCATCCTGGACCGCCACCCCAAGCTCAAGATCGGCTGGTTCGAGGGCGGTATCGCCTGGGTGCCGACGGCGCTGCAGGACGGCGAGCACATGCTGGCGTCCTACCGGCATATGTTCAATCACGAACTGCAGCAAGAGATCCGGCACTACTGGGACAACCACATGAGTGCGTCGTTCATGGTGGATCCGCTGGGGCTGCGGCTGATCGACGAGATCGGCGTGGACAACGTGATGTGGTCCAGCGACTACCCGCACAACGAGTCCACGTTCGGCTACTCCGAGAAATCGTTGGCCACCGTCATCGAGGCGGTCGGCCCGGAGAACGCCACCAAGATCGTCTCGACCAACATCCAGAAGTTCCTGGGCCTGGCACCGGCATGACGACCTCGACTCGTTCCGGCGTTACCCAGATCGCCCGGACCGGATTGAGCTGGCTGCACGTTCCCGACGAGCCCGACCTCACCCGGATGCGCCGCGAGGTCTCGGCGCGGCTGCAGGCCGCGATGGCCGAGCAGGGCATTGATGCTCTGGTGCTGCTGGGCAACAGCAACGTCATGTATGCCACCGGAATCAGCTGGCCGTTGGCCGACGCCGGGCTGTCCCACATCGAGCGGCCGGTGGCGGTAGTGATCGCCGGCGACGTGCACCCGCATCTGTTCCTGCCGTTCCGCGAGGGCTCCGTGAGCGAATCCGGGCTGCCCGACGACCACCTGAACGGCCCGGTCTACCTCGAATTCGACGAGGGCGTCGAGCAGTTCGCCGGCATCCTGGCCGGGCTGTTGCCGACCGAAGCCACCGTCGGTGTCGACGAGCTGACCGGATCGATGCGCAGGGCCGGTAATCGGCTGTTTCCCCGACCCCCGGTCGACGCCGCTCCGGTGGTCGGCGCGGCCAAACTGGTCAAGACCGTCGACCAGATTTCCTGCCTGCGCCGGGCGACGCAGATCACCGAGCAGGCCGTCTCCGAGATCCAGAAGTCACTGTCACCCGGGGTACGCCAGATCGACCTGTCTGCCGAATTCGTCCGTCGCACATTCGAGCTCGGCGCCACCACCAACATGTTCGACTCCATCTGGCAGGTGATGCCGGCCTCGAAGGCCGAAGGCACCTGGACCACCACCGGCGATCTGGCGCTCCCGCTGCTGACCACCGAACGTGAGGTCGCCCGCGGCGATGTGCTGTGGACCGACGTGTCGATTGCCTACCACGGCTACTGTTCGGACCACGGGCGCACCTGGATCGTCGGCGAGGATCCCACGCCGCGCCAGCAGCAGCAGTTCGACAAGTGGCGCCAGATCGTCGACGCGGTCCTCTCGGTGACCAAGGCCGGTGCCAGCTGCGGTGACCTCGGGCGTGCGGCAACAGAGGCCGCCGGTGGGCAGAAACCGTGGCTGCCGCACTTCTACCTGGGCCACGGCATCGGCACCAGCGCCGCCGAGATGCCGATGATCGGAACCGATCTCGGACAGCAGTGGGATGACAACTTCGTGTTCCCGGCCGGCATGTTGCTGGTGTTCGAACCAGTGGTGTGGGAGGACGGGACCGGCGGTTACCGCGGGGAGGAGATCGTGGTGGTCACCGAGGACGGCTGGATGCCGCTGACCGCTTACCCCTACGACCCCTTCGAGGTGTCCGGTGGGAACTGAGATCGAGGCCGACGGCCGGGCGCTGCGGGTCAGCCGCAGGGAGCGTGCCATAGCCGAGATGGAAGCCCATGACCTGGACATCCTGGTGCTGGGACGGCAGGCCAATGTCCGCTACATCTCCGGTGCGCCCCAATTGTGGGTGGTGGGAACCAGACCGTTCGGGCCGATCTGCTCGTACGTCCGCGAGACCGGTGAGATCCACCTGAACAGCACCTGGGATGAGGGCATCCCCGAGGAGATCCCACACGAGAACCTCTACGGTTTCGCCTGGAACCCGATGACTCTGGTCGCCATCATGCAGAAGATGAAGGGTGCCGACACCGCGCGGCGGGTCGGGACCGACGCCCTGACACCGATGTTCGCCAAGTTGCTGCCGATGGTGTTCCCGAACGCCGAACTGGTCGACGCCGAGCCGGCGATGCGGGCCGCCCGGCGGGTCAAGACCCCCGAGGAGCTCACCGCCCTGCGCCGTGCGCTGACCGTCGCCGAGCAGGGGCTGGCCAAAGGGGCGGCCGAGCTGAACCCTGGCACGACAGAACAGCACCTCGCCGGGGTGATCCTCGAAGGCGAGGCCGCCGGAGGGGTGAGCACACCGGCGACCCAGGATGCCGCGTGGGTGACCTCGAAGGGGCATCCGTGGCGGCGCGACCGTGTCGACGGCCGGGTGCGCGAGGGTGATCTGGTGGCGCTGTCCGCCGGGGTGCTCGCCGACGGCTATGTCGGTGAGGTGGCCCGCACCTACTATGTCGGCGAACCGACCGACGCGGCGCGCTCGCTGTACCGCCGACGAGATGAGCTGTGGGACAGACTGATCGATGCCTGCCGGCCGGGGAACACGACCAGCGCCCTGCTGGTGGCCTACGAGCAGGCCGGTGAACGACTGCCGGCCATGCCGGTGGCGCATGGCCTCGGTCTGGGGTTCGATCCGCCCGTCGTGACGCCCCATCTGCGGGCCACCGCCGAAAACGACGTGCTGGAGGACGGCGTGGTTCTCGCGCTGACCGCATACGTCTGGGAGGAGGGCGTCGGGGCCGTGTTCACCCGGGACGCCGTCGTCATCGGCGCCGACGGACCTCGGGTGCTGACCCGCACGCCGTCCGGTGCCGCCGTCCCGGCCCTGAGTTGAACCCCATCCATCACTGCTGCAGAGGAGCCCGCTGATGGCGGATCGTCCGTCCCCCGAAGAGATCATCCGCTACGAGAAGGATCCGAAGACCAAGATCGCGACCATCACGTTCGACCGGCCGGAGTTCCTCAACGCGCCGACATCGATGGCACGGTTGCGCTATGCCGACATCCTGCGGGCGGCCAACACCGACAACAATGTGAAGGTGGTGATCATCCGCGGTGTGGGCGACAACCTCGGCAGCGGTGCGGATCTGCCGGAATTCATGGAGGGCAACGACAATCCGGCGGCCCGGCTGGCCGAACTGCGGCTGGAGGACGACGGGGTCGGTGAGGTCACCTACCCGCCCAAGGGGACGTTCCGCAACGGGGCGACCATCAGCTCGTGGTACGCCAACTCGCAGGCCGGCAACCGCGCGCTCCAGGATTTCAAGAAGATCAGCATCGTCGAGGCCAAGGGCTACTGCTACGGCTGGCACTTCTACCAGTGCGCCGATGCCGATCTGGTGATCTCCAGCGACGACGCACTGTTCGGTCACCCGTCGTTCCGCTATCACGGCTGGGGCCCGCGGATGTGGACCTGGGTGCAGATGATGGGCCTGCGCAAGTTCCAGGAGATGGTGTTCACCGGGCGTCCGTTCACCGCCGCGGAGATGTATGACTGCAACTTCCTGAACAAGGTGGTGGCCCGCGATCAGTTGGAAGCCGAGACGCAGAAGTACGCACAGGCCTGTACCCGGAACCGTCCGGTGGACACCGTGTTTCAGCAGAAGATGTTCTTCGAGATCTTCAAACAGCATCAGGGCGAGTACATGGGCAGCCTGCTGAGCGCCTTCTTCGAGTCGATGGGCAACGGCGTCGCCAACGACAGCGAGGACGACCTGGACATGTTCGAGTCGATCGACTCCGGCTTGTCGGCCGCCGTCAACGACAACGACAGCAAGTTCCCGCCGGACTTCCGGCTGTCCAAGAAGAACCGGAGCAAGCCCGAATAGCGCCCAAACTGTATTCCGGAAGGGAAACGTCGAGTGCTGGCCTGCTGGAATACAGTTTCGGCGAAAGAATGGATATGACTGCACCACTGACTGGTTACACCGTCATCGACCTGTCCACGGGTATCGCCGGTGCGTACTGCACCAGGATCCTGGCCGACGGCGGCGCCGACGTCATCAAGGTGGAATCACCGGAGGGCGACCCGCTCCGGCGCTGGTCGGCCTCGGGCGCCACCATCCCCGCCGGTGACAGCGGTGCGCTGTTCAAGTTCCTGGCCGGCGCCAAGCGGAGCGTGGTGGTCGACCCGGCCACCGGCACGACCTTGCTGGACCGGTTACTGGCCACCGCCGATGCGGTGGTGTGGTCGCCGGGATCTGCTGTTGCCGAACTGATCTCACCGCAGGATCTGCATCGGCGGCACCCGCATCTGATCGTCACCGCCGTCACGTCGTTCGGGCTGGACGGTCCGTGGCATGACCGGCCGGCCACCGAGTTCACCCTGCAGGCCTGGTCCGGTGGGGCGATCGGCATCGGGCGCGGCTCCCAGGACCGGGCGCCCGCGCACGTCGGTGGCCGGGTCGGGGAGTGGGTGACGGGCGCCTACGCCGCGGCGATGACCCAGGCGTTCCGGGTTCGTGCCCTGCGTGACGGCTACGGAGAGCTGATCGACCTCTCCGCGCTGGAGGCCCAGATCCTGTGCCTCACCTACTATCCGGTGACCTATTTCGAGATGCTCGGCCGTCCGTGGCGCACCGAGCGCCGGCCTACCGTGCCCGGTGTTGCCGAGGCCGCCGACGGGCTGGTGGCGCTGGGTTGCGGGACGGCCCAGCAGTGGCACGACCTGTGCGCCATGTCCGGCCACGACGAGTGGATCGACGAGAACACCACCCTGACCATCACCGAGCAGGCCAACCTGCACGCCGAGGAGCTGTACGCCTGGGTGCGCGAACAGCAGGCCGATGAGCTCCGGGATCTGGCCACGGCGTTCCGGATCCCGAATGCACCGGTGGGCAGTGGTGCGAACGTCACCGAGATGGATCATTTCGTGCAACGCGGCGCATTCGTGGAGCACCCGGGCGGGCAGTTCGTGCAGCCCGCGCATCCGTACCGGCTCGGCGGCGTCGAGCTGCGTCCGCCGGCGGAGGCACCCGCACTGGGTCAGCACACCGATGAGGTGGCCGCAATGGACCTGCCGCCGCACCCCGGCCCGGACGGCGAGCTGGACCGGAACCGGTTGCCGCTGAGCGGACTCCGCATCCTGGACATGACGACCTTCTGGGCGGGACCGTCGTGCACCCATGTGCTCGGCATGCTCGGGGCCGAGGTCATCCATCTCGAGTCCACGGCGCGCCCGGACGGTACCCGGTTGATCGCGGGCATCCCCGCCAGCGAGGAACAGTGGTGGGAGCGCTCACCGATCTTCTCGGCACTCAACACCAACAAGAAGGGCCTGACCCTCGACTTCCAGACCGAGGAGGGCCGGGATCTGCTGCGACGGCTGATCGCCACCTGCGATGTGGTGGTGGAGAACTTCACCCCGCGGGTGATCGATCAGATCGGCCTCGACTTCGAGACGGTGCGCACGCTGCGCGACGGTGTGATCATGCTGCGAATGCCCGGATTCGGGCTGGACGGCCCGTGGCGCGACAACCCGGCGTTCGCCTACATCATCGAGGACGCGTCCGGACTGAGCTGGCTCACCGGATACCCCGACCGCACCCCGTTCGAGCCCTATTCGGTCGGTGACCCGAATGCCGGTGTGCACGCGCTGAATGCGCTGCTGCTGGCCCTGGAGCACCGCCGCCGCACCGGGGAGGCGGTTCTGGTCGAGGCGGCCATGGTGGACGCGGCGCTCAATATCGCCGCCGAGCAGGTGATCGAACATTCCGCGTACGGCGCGCTGTTACAGCGCGACGGTAACCGGGGCCCCACGGCCGCGCCGCAGAATCTCTACCGCAGCGCCGATATCGACGAATTCGACCGTGCCGACAGCTGGGTCGCCGTCGCGGTCGAGACCGACGCGCAGTGGCGCGCGCTACGTGACGCGCTGGGCCGACCGGCCTGGGCGATGGCCGACGAGTTGTCGACCGCCGCCGGCCGCCGCGCACACCACGATCGGATCGACGAGGAGCTGGCGGCCTGGTGCGAGACCCGGGCCGGAGACGAGATCATCGAAACACTGTGGCCGGCCGGTGTTCCGGTGGCCAAGGTGATGCAGCCGCACCGGCAGACCGAACTGGCGCAGCTGCGGCACCGGCGCTTCTTCGAGCACGTCGGGCATCCGGTGAACATCGCCGCACCGCACAGCACGCTGCCGGTGTCGGTGTCGCACGGCCCGGACTTCTTCCATCGGGAGCCGGCGCCGCTGCTCGGTGAGCACAATCATGAACTGCTCACCCAGCTCGGCCTGACCGGCGAGGAGATCGACGAGCTGGAGGAGCAGGGTGTGATCGGCACCGAGCTCGGTGTCAGGCGAAGCGATGGGGAGAAAATCGGGCGCAAGGCCGCCCGTTAGGGCAGCCGGGTGAGCAGCGCGCCGAAATCCTCGGTCTCCCAGAGGTACAGCATGTTGTTGAGCATCAGCAGTGGTGCCCGCACCGATTCGTCGCCGCTGATGCGCGGGTCGTGGCGGTCGGCGATCTCGGCGAGGTCGGGGACCGCCGCGGCCAGAAAGCCCGGGGTGTCGAGCAGCCAGGCCACCCCCATCACCGCGACGTAGAGCATCAGCTGGGTCCGCAGGATCACCGGATCGAGGTCCGGTCCGCCCGCGCCGGCGTACTCGGTGGCAAAGTGCGTCAGCAGGTGGTCGAGGTATTTCTCCCACATTTCGGTCTCGGCGCTGCACAGTGAACCCCACAGTGCCATCGCGACGTTCATGATGCTGACGCAGCCCCAGTCCATCAGGCCGTTGCGCAGTGCCCCCTCGGTGGTGCGCCAGAACCACGCGTTGTCCACATTGGCGTTCCAGTGGCACAGGGCGATGTGGTCGCCGGTACCGTGCAGCCACGCCATGATGGCGTCCTCGGCGGCCGCGATCCGCTCCACATCGGCCAGCATGCGGTCGGTGAACGCGCCCGTCGGTGCGGACATCAGCCCTGGATGCGCGGAACCGAATGCGGTCAGTGCACGGACGCGCTCGATGCGGTCCGCTGTTGAGTGGCGGACCCGTTTTCCGACGGTGACCTTGTCGGCGTCGTATCGGAACTGCTCAGCCACCGCCGCGGGCAGCCGGCCGGACCGGTGCACCCCGGCCAGGCGTGCGACCGAGCCGAGCAGGGCCTCATAGTGTTCGAGCGCGTTCGGCATGGTGTAGTCGAGACACTTGTCGTAATGCGGTTCGACTGAGCCGGTTCCGTAAGCGATGCGTTCGGTGACCAGCATCCCGGTGCAGGATTCGCGGTGATAGTCGGCGAAGACGCACGCGGGCACCGCGACGGGGAGATCGGTGCGCACCGACAGCGCCGCAAAGCCCACCTCCAGCTCCATCTGTGATTTTCCGCGGTCACGGCGCGGGTTGTCGAGATCGCGGGAGAACTTCACGAACAGCTCGGCGCGCAATCCCGGCTGGGGCCGCTCGTACTCGACGTCGAGCAGTGCTTTGCGGCCCGTGCTGCCGCCGCCGCATTCTTCGAATCTGAGTACCCGACTGACCTTGTTGTCGGCAGCGAGAATGCCGAACCGGCGTATCGCCGTCGTCAGGAATTCGGGCCCCGCCGCGCGCAGGGTGGCCGGGTCGACCGGAATCGCCAGTCCGGTCGTATCGCCGGTCACCCAGCCGGTCATGGACGTCGGTCGGCGAAGAACCGGACCGCGCGGCGGATCGAATCCTCCACCGGTTCAGGCTGCCAGCCCAATTCGCGTACCGCCTTGGAATGATCGAGGCGGCCCATGTTCTCCACGATCCGCATACCCACGGTCGCGAACTTGAGGTCTCGGCGCAGCAGGCCGGCCGCGACATCGTTGAGACGGGCGCCGGCGTACAGCACCGGCAGCGGGATGCCGATCTTCGGGACGCGCACACCGGCGGCCTCGGCAGCGATCCGGTGGACGTCCTGGGAGCTCATGAAGCGATCGGAGATGATGTAGCGCTCACCGGGGCGACCACGCTCGGCGGCCAGCAGCATGGCGCGGGCGGCGTCCTCGATCCCCACCACCTCCAGCGAGTAGCCGAAGTAGACCGGCAGGCGGCCGGCCCCGACCATGGCCAACGCCTCACCGTGCGGGGTGGGTTGCCAGTCACCGGGGCCGTAGGTGGTGGACACGCACAGCGCGACGGCGGGCAGACCGCGGTCACGCGCGTAGCTCAGCACCAGAGCTTCAGCGGCCCTGCGTGATTCGATATAGGGTCCGCCGCCGTCCCAGTCGGCCACATCGTTCTCGGTGACCGGTCGCTCTCCGGCCGCGGCCAGGGTGCCCACCGTGCTGGTGAAGACGAACTTGGCGATGCCGACCGCCAGTGCGGCGTCGAGGACGTGGCGTAGCCCGTCGACATTGGTGGAGAACAGGGCAGCCGGGTCGCGCAGCCACATCCTGGCATCGACGACGCAGTAGTAGACGGCATCGCAGCCCGTCATCGCCTCGCGCAGGGCCTCGTCATCGAACAGACCGCCGTAGCGGCGGTCCACCTCGAGATCGTCGATGCCGCGGGTGTCGCTGGATCGCCGCAGCAGCACCCGGACGTTCTCACCACGCTGAACGAGCCGGCGGGTCACGTGGGACCCGAGGAAGCCACTGGCCCCCATCACCAGCGCCGTCATGCCCGTGCGGCGTCCAGTCCGGTGTCACCCAGCCGTGCGCTGAGCACCCGCCACGGATCGGCGTATATCCCCGGTGATGTGCGGTATGCGCCTTGCCTTTTCACGAAGGCGCGGGCCAGGGGGGCGATCAGCCGGGACGGGTGGCGTTTCCAGCCGGTTTGGGCGCTGATCTCGGCGAGCATGTCGGGCCAGGTGTGGTGCTGGAACTGCAGCGCCTCCTGGGCGCGGGTGGTGTCCATCCAGTCGGTGATGAACCAGTCGTCGTCACTGTCGGGGTCGCCCGGCCGTCCGGGCGGGATCACTCCGGGCAGCCCGCGCGCGGCGGCCAGGGACGGGCCGACATCACCCTGGAGCATGCGGTGCGACGCGTCGCCGGCGATGAGCAGGATCTCTCCGGCGACATCGGCGGTGGTGGCCGCGGCGAAAGCGCTTGCCACATCGCGGACATCGACCATGTGGATCCGGTTGTCGACCGGCAGCGCACTCTCGAAGTACAGCGCGTCGAGGGTGAACGGCAGGGCACTCAAGTCGGTGCTCATCACGCCGCCGAGTCGCAGCACCACCCATTCCAGGCTGGATCCCCGCACGTAGGTTTCGGATTCCAGTTTGTGTCCGCCGTACAACTCGGTGGGCCGCGGGGGTGTCTCGGCGGTGACGGGGTCCGCGTTGCGGTGCGGATTGCGGGATCCGTAGACGGCATTGCTGGACGCCTGGACGAATCGCGGTGGCTTCGGTGCGGCCGCCGCGGTGTCGACGAGTGTCTTCGTCGCGTCCACGTTGACCTTGCGGGCCAGACCGGGGTTGCGGTAGATCGGCGGCGGAATGACCGCGGCCAGGTGCACGATGGCATCCGGCGCGACGTCGGCGATCAGGCTCTGTACGTCCGGTGTCGAGGTCAGGTCGGCCCAGCGCGCTTCCACGCCGCTCGGAAGCGCTTGAGCCTTCACCTTATTCGCATCGTTTCCCAGGTCGGTGGCCACCACCCGGTGGCCGGCGGCGGCCAGCGCGCGCACTGTCGCCGACCCGACGAGACCGAACGCCCCGGTGACCAGGACGGTGTCGGTCATCGGTTACTTCAGGCAGCTACCGGCGTCGACCGGCAGCGTGACACCGGTGATGTAACGCGCCTCGTCGGAGGCCAGAAACAGCACCGCATTGCTGATGTCCACGGCGTTGACCCACGGGATCGGCAGCGTGTGGAACATCTGGCAGATCGGCGCCATATCGTCGGGGCCCGGGTTTTCCAGGTCCGGCCGGAACATCTTGAAGGTGCCTTCGTTGTGCAGCATGTCGGTGTTGACGTGGGTGGGATGCACAGTGTTGGCGCGGATGTTGTGATGGCCGAGTTCGACGGCGAAACCGCGCATCAGGCCCACCACACCGTGCTTGGCCGACACGTAGTTGCCGCAGTGCGGGTAGGCCTTCAGTCCGCCGACCGAGCTGGTCAGGATGATGGAGCCGCCTCGGCCGCCGTTGATGATATGCGGCACAGCGGCTTTCACCGACTTCCACACACCGGACAGGTTGATGTCGATCATCTCGTCCCAGTCGAGCTCACTGGTCTCGTGCAGGGGGTCGCCACCGTTGCCGATGCCGGCGTTGGCCACCACGATGTCCAGCCGTCCGAGTTGCTCCACACCGCTGTCGACGGCCGCCTTGAGTGCAGCGGCGTCACGGACGTCGACCTCGGCGGTGACGATGCGGCGATTGAGGCCCTTCACCAGGTTGGCGGTCTCGGCGAGATCGTCGGGGGTGGAGGCCGGAATGGCGGTCTCGACGCCGGGCCGGATCGGTCCGGCGATATCGATCGCGATGATGTCGGCGCCCTCTTCGGCCAGCCGAACGGCGTGGCTGCGGCCCTGCCCGCGTGCCGCACCGGTGACGAATGCGACTTTGCCTTCTACCCGCCCTGCCATGTGGTCCTCAATTCCTCGGAGTACTTTTTGTGCACTTGCTCAGCACTCTTTCACCGGGTGGCACCTGTGTCAATGACAGACTCAAATCGGGATATTTGTACTCTTCGCTTAGAAGAATTGGGTTCTCGACACGGAGCGTCGCGCAGAATCCGGCACCGGGAGAGCGGGTCGGGCGGCGGGGTGTCCTTGATGTCGGAGCGCACCGGAGGGTCGGATCGATGCGGGCGTTCGCAGCGGGGCGCGATAAGAAGCACCGGCGTCGTGCCGGGGCGGGAGACACACCCGCGAGAACGGGATTCTCAGTCTTCGGTGGTGAAGCCGTGAGCGACGAAGTCCCACACTTCCTGCGCCGAGATCGGCTTGACGGCGACGTCCTCGCTACCGCTGGACTGTGCGACGAACATCACGGTCTGCATCGTCATCGCGGCCATCCGGCGCGGATTGAGGCCGGGCCGCAACTGACCCGCTTCGGCGGCTTCCTCCATGAGTTCGGTGAGCAGCACCACCAGTGGGGCGTGCGCCACCTTGACCTCGGAAGGGTGCGACACCAGCAGTCGGGGGGCGAAGTCGGTGAACAGCGGACGCTTCGCCGTCGGGTCGGGCCGGGAGGATTCGAAGAGGAGCTCGATGGCGACCTTGAGCCGCTCGATCGGATCGGTATGGCCGGCGACGGCAGCCCGGATCTGGTCCGCGGATCGGCTGAGTGCGTCCTCAAAGAGTGCGAGCAGCAGCTCGTGTTTACCGTCGAACTGCAGGTAGAAGCTGCGCAGTGACTGGCGGGAGCGGTCGACGACCTCTTGCACGGTGAAGTCCGTGCTGCCCTTCTCGATGATGATCGACTGGGCGGCATCCAGGAATCGCTGAACCCGCTGAGCGGCCCGCAGTTTGGCGGTTTTGATCGAGCGCTCGACCGCGCGCTGCTTCCAGGCAGGTTCTTCGCTTGCGGTGGTCACCGGCGCCTCAGCTGCGTGCCGACTGGGAAGGACATGAATGGACTGTACCGGAGAATGCCTGGGCATTGCCGTGCTCCACCCCCTCGCGACGTACGTGTCGGAGACTCTAGCTTCCTCATGACGAGAATACTATTCTCATTTTCGTCTTTTCAGAAGGCCTACCGGAAAACCGGCTTTCCCTTAATGAGGGCGCGCCGAAACTACGGCGATTGCCGGAAAAACAGCCTCCAACCAGCAATGACCGTAGTTTCGTCGGTGAATTCGCGCTACAGCTGCGCGAGTCGGGGTGCCGAGCCGCGGGCCCGCAATCCCGCACCCGCTTTCTTGGTGAGTTCGCGTGAACTGCCCAGCAGTCCGTCGAGCACCAGCGCCCGCTTCACGTGGTGCTGCAACTCGTGCTCCTCGGTGAAGCCGATACCGCCGAGCACCTGCTGGCAGTGCTTGGCCGCAGTCAGCGCGGCCCTGCCCGCGGCGGCCTTGGCCAGCAGGGCGAGCAGGTCGGGGTTGTCCGCGCTCGGCAGGGTCAGTGTCGCCTCGGCGCCCTCGATGGCCACCAAGGTGTCGGCCAGTCGATGCCGCACTGCCTGAAATGATGCGATCGGCTTTCCGAACTGAACGCGGTCCAGCGCGTGTTGGCGCGCCAGTGCGAGCATCGCCCGGGCTGATCCGATCAGCCACCAGCTGACCGCGCGGCGGGCCTCGGTCACCCGGATCGGGTAACCGTCCTCCTCGCGGCGCAGTGGGAGCCCGCCCATCGTCGGCTCGGCGCTGACCGCACTGATGCGGTCCCACACCACCCAGCCGTTACCCGCGTAAGGGATCGGCAGTTCCACGGTGTCGCCGATGGTGTTGCCGGTGGCATGCAGGACGACATCGACGAGAACCGAGGCGTGCGAACCCGTTTCGCCGAGCAGCCGGAACACCAGCGGGATCGCCAGGTCCGGCGCGTCGGCCAGCATCTCGGCCCAGCCCAGTTCGGTCAGCGCCGCGTCCAGATCCGGACCCGACGCCGACAGCATGGTCTTGCGCAAGGATGCCTCAAGCATCTCGAGTGACTCGCGATCCATCGTCACTCCTTCCCGAGATCGAGCAGGCGGCGGGCAATGATGTTGCGTTGCACTTCGGCGGTGCCCCCGTAGATGGTGGCCGACCGTGAGTACAGGTATTCGGTGCGCCACTCGGTGTCATCGAGTTCGATGACACCGGGCAGCAGGTCGTGCACGGTGTCGTAGAGGCGCTGCTCGGCGGTCGCGAGCAGCACCTTGTCGATCGAGGTGTCCGGACCGAGCTTCTCGCCCTCGCCCAGCCGGTGCTGGGTGGCACGGGACCGGCACCGCAGGGTGTGCAGGGCCAGGTACGCCTCGCCCATATCCGCGTCGATGTCCTTCGGGCTGGACTGCCCGATCTCCTTCAGATCATTGATCAGCGCATCGAAACGTGAGTAGAGGTAGGCGATGCGCTGCCAGAAGCAGGTGGATCGCTCGTAGGGCAACAGGTCCATGGCGAGCTGCCAGCCGTCACCGGGCTTGCCCAGCATGCGGCTCGCGTCGACGACGACATCATCGAAGTAGACCTCGCAGAACTCGTCGACGCCGTGCATGGTGCGCAACGGACGCACGCTGATCCCCGGCGTGTCCATGTCGATGAAGAACGCGGTGATGCCTGCGTGCCCCTCGCCGGTGCGGGTGAGCAGGATGCAGCGGTGCGAGAACTGCGCAAAACTCGTCCACACCTTCTGGCCGTTGATGACCCACTGGTCACCCTTCTGCACGGCCTTGGTGGTCAGTGACGCCAGGTCGCTGCCCGACCCGGGTTCGGAGAATCCCTGGCACCACTGCTCCTCGCCGGACAGCAGCTTGGGCACCATCTCGGCGGCGAGTTCCGGTGTGGCGTAGTCGATCATGGTGGGTGCCAGCACCTCGAGCATCGAGTAGGGTCCTGGCTCGGCAAGCCGGCGGCCCACGATCTCCTCGCCGACAAGCGCCCGCAGGATGGCCGGACCCCCGAGGCCGCCGGCGTGTTCGGGCCAGCCGTACCGGCTCCAGCCGCCGTCGTACAGTGCTTTCTGCACCCGGGCGAACTGGCGCATGTGGCCTTCGAGCGAATGGTCTTCCGGTGGCGTCAGGTCATGCTCGGCGAGCCAGTCCGGAAGCGCCGTGCGAAATCTCGCCGGATCGTAGAGCTCGCTCATGCCGAGGGCCGTCCGATGGCATGCGGCTTGCCGTGGTCGTGATCACCGTTGCGCCGGATGAAGGTCATGGCACGCGTGCGCAGACGCCAGCCGTCCCCGGTGCGTACGTAGGTGTCCCGGTAGTACCCGATCCGCATGTCATGAGCGGAGTGCTCGATGAAGCACAGCGGCTGGGTGCCGGTGGCGTCGTCGCTGCCCTCGACGAGATCGACCAGTGCGGTGCCCGTCATGAACAGTCCCTTGGGGGCGGCGTCGACCAGGACCGGAAATCGTTCCAGCGCATAGGTTTCACCGAAGGCACTGTAGGTGCCGTCGGGAGTGAAGACGCTGACCAGGCCCTCGATGTCACCCTGGGTGATGGTGACCGCGTATTTGGCCAGCAGCTGCTGGATTTCCACCAGGTCGTCAGTTCGGCTAGGAGCCATCGGCGTACTCATTCTTGTAGACCTTACCGCCCTTCATTACAAATGTGACATTCCGTGTAACGGTGATGTCCTCGAGGGGGTTGCCGGGCACCGCGATGATGTCGGCCAGCAACCCTTCGGCCAGCCGTCCCCGGTCGGTGGAGTTGATCAAGTCGGCGGCGATGATGGTTGCCGACCGCAGCACCGCGGCGGGGGGCATTCCCCATTCCACCAGGGTGACCAGTTCGTCGGCGTTCTTACCGTGCGGGATGGCCGGGGCATCGGTGCCGACGGCGATCTTGACGCCGGCCTCATACGCCGCCTTGATCGACGTCTCCGCTTTCGGAAACATGATGGCAGCCTTGTCCTGCAGGACTTTTGGTGCCTTGGAGACGTCCATGGCCTGGGCCAGCCGGCGGGTGGTCACCAGGAAGCGGTCATTGTCGACCAGCGCCTGAATGGCCTCGTCGTCCATCAGGAAGCCGTGCTCGATGCAGTCGATACCGCATGCCACCGCATGCTTGACGGCCTCGGCGCCGTGGGTGTGCGCGGCGACCCGCAGACCGCGGCGATGCGCCTCGTCGACGATGGCGCGCAATTCCTCGTCCGAATAGTGCTGGGCGCCGGCCTCACCGGTCAGCGACATGACGCCGCCCGAGACGCAGACCTTGATCAGCTGGGCGCCGTGCTTGATCTGGTAGCGCACCGCCTTGCGGATCTCATCGACGCCGTTGGCGATACCCTCCTCGACGGTGAGTTCCAGTGCTCCGGGCATGAATGCGGCGAACATGGTCGGGTCCAGATGGCCACCGGTGGGAGTGATGGCATGACCGGCGGGGATCACCCGTGGTCCCTCCACCCAGCCGGCGTCGATGGCCTTGCCCAGCGCCACGTCCAGCAGATAGCCGCCGGTCTTGACGAACAGACCGAGGTTGCGCACGGTGGTGAACCCGGCGTGCAGCGTGCGCCGGGCATTGCCCACCGCGCGCAGCACCCGGGTCGGCGGATCGTCCTGGACCTGGGACAGGCCGGGGTTCTCCCCGCGCCCGCCCATGAGCAGATTGACTTCCATGTCCATCAGCCCGGGCAACAGGATGGCGTCGCCGAGATCGATGACCTCGCCCTCGGGTTCCCCGCCGATGCCCACGATGCGGTCTCCGGAGACACGAACGATGCCGGGGCGAATGATCGCCCCGGCATCGACGTCGACCAGACCCGCGGCTTTGAGGGTCAGTACGTCTGACACGCCTAGACCACCGGCTCCTTGATGAGGTTGATATAGGCCGCGCCGCTGTCGAGCACGCGCGGTTGCTTCCACACCTCGATGGGGAAGCTCACCATGACGATCGACTGGCCCAGGTGCACCAGTGCCTTGGCGTCCTCCGGCATCGACGCCAGCGGGAAACGGGCGTCGACGTAGACCATGATGTCTTCGAGCCGTTTCATGCCGGCGTCGTAGAGCTCCTGCATCTGGGCCATCGTCGAATTGAGCCGCTTCTGGTAACGCTCTTCCTCGGTGGGAAGGCACCATTCGGCGAACCGCTCCAGATCGGCGAATTCCTCGGGCAGCTTAGACATTTGCTGATTCCTTCTCGGTCTTCGTGGCCGCGGCGCCGTTTGCCGATGCGTCGGCCGCCTTTTCTTCGAGGCTCGCCTTGTACCTGTCAACGTACTGGTGCGCGGTCATGTGCAGGTGGCGAAGCAGGATTTCCTGGTCGCACAGCGGGAATTCGGTGACGGCGCGCGTGCCGATCTGGGACTGGGTGGCTTCGAGGGTGTTGGCGTCCTGGAACGCGTACTCCTTGAACGTCACCGCGGCCAGCTCCTGCGACAGGCGTTCGCGCAGGTTCTTCGGCGGCACGAAGTACAGGTCGGCCTCGAAGATGTGGCTGTCCACGCCGGTGGGCCAGTAGTTGTAGGTGAGGTACCAGCCCGGCACCCAGAACAGCAGCGTCCAGTTCGGGAAGAACTCGAAAGAGTCGGTGCCCCAGGTCTTGTGCCGTCCCGGGTTGATGGCCGGCGGCAGCTCCTCGGGCAGGATGCCGTCGATGTCGGGCCGGTCCCACGGCCCGAACAGCCCGCTGTGCAGGATCTGCTCGATGGGCTTGACCATGCTGATGTCCTTCGGCGGCGACATTCCGCCCCACGACGACACCATCGAGTGGTCGTCCTTGATGTCGTAGGCCAGCGCCTCGAAGCCGAACTTGGCCAGCTTCTCGGCCTCCTCCTTCTCCGCCTGCTTCATGTGCAGGATCGGCGCGTGGTAGAACTCGGTGAACGCGTCGATGAACAGCTTCCAGTTCGCCTTGATCTCCGAGCGGTAGCTGTAGTGCTCGGTCATCTCGTGGAACGGGTAGCCCTTGAGGCCCTCGCCGAACTCGCCGAGGTATTCCTCCAGCGAGACCGCGTCATCGTCGAAGTTGACGAAGATGAAGCCTTCCCAGACCTCGCAGCGCACCGACTTGAGCGGGTAGTCGGCCTTGTCCAGGTCGAAGAACTCGCTCTCCTGCTGGACGAAGGTCAGATCGCCCTTCAGGTCGTAACGCCAGGCGTGGTACTTGCAGACGAACTGCCGGCAGCTTCCGGAGACCTCTTCGTTCGGGTAGTCGTTCCACACCAGCTTGTTGCCGCGGTGACGGCACAGGTTGTAGAAGGCGCGGATCTCGTCGCCGTCGTTGACGATGATGATCGACACGCCGGGGCCGACCGACGGCAGTTCGCGGGTGACGTAGCGGCCCTTCTTGGGGACCAGTTCCACCCGGCCCATGTGCAGCCAGGTCTTGCGGAAGATGGCCTGCTGTTCCAGCTTCCAGTGCTCGGGATCGACGGAATCGGTGTAGTCAACCGGTGCCGTGCCGAGTTCCGGCCAGTTCTCGGTCCAGCTTCCCGCTGCTGGTTTGGGGAAAAACGCCACGGTGCAACCTCTCTGGTGTGTTCGTTCGGGTCTGCCGCTCGCGGCCAGGCTGGAAGTCCAGCTGATGTCCGCGGCTTCTCCGGTACGAGAATCATATTCTCATAACTGACTAACAGATTTCCAGTCTTTGGTCGTAAGGTCAATGAAGACGCCCGTGAATCAGCCTGCCCGTGGCCGCGGCGAGGACCGAAATACGCGGTCAGGGGCACCGAGAACGCTCTCGGACGTTGATTCTCGTACTGTGAGAAGTTAGTTTGCATGTATCGAGAATCTCCAGCGTTCGACGATGGAACCCCGAAGGGACGGCCCATGCACCAAGACGACATGATTCTGATCAGCGTCGATGACCACATCATCGAACCGCCGGATATGTTCAAGAACCACCTGCCGGCGAAATATGTCGACGAGGCGCCGCGGTTGGTGCACAACCCGGACGGATCCGACACCTGGCAGTTCCGCGACACGGTGATCCCGAACGTGGCCCTCAACGCGGTCGCCGGCCGCCCCAAGGAGGAGTACGGCCTGGAGCCCACCGGACTCGATGAGATCCGCAAGGGCTGCTACGACGCCGCCGAACGCGTCAAGGACATGAACGCCGGCGGCGTGCTGGCGACGATGAACTTCCCCTCGTTCCCGGGTTTCGCGGCGCGGCTGTTCGCCACCGAGGACGCCGAATTCTCGATGGCACTGGTGCAGGCCTACAACGACTGGCACATCGATGACTGGTGCGCCTCGCATCCCGGCCGGTTCATCCCGATGGCGATCCCGGCGATCTGGGATCCCGAGTTGTGCGCGCAGGAGATCCGGCGGGTGTCGAAAAAGGGCGTGCACTCGCTGACCTTCACCGAGAACCCGTCGGCGCTGGGCTATCCGAGCTTCCACGACCTGGAGTACTGGAAGCCGCTGTGGGATGCGCTGGTGGACACCGACACCGTGATGAACGTGCACATCGGATCCTCGGGCCGGCTGGCCATCACCGCGCCCGATGCGCCGATGGACGTCATGATCACCCTGCAGCCGATGAACATCGTGCAGGCCGCCGCGGATCTGCTGTGGTCGGCGCCGATCAAGGCCTACCCGGACCTGAAGATCGCCCTGAGTGAGGGCGGCACCGGGTGGATCCCGTATTTCCTGGACCGGGTGGACCGCACCTATGAGATGCATTCGACCTGGACGCATCAGGACTTCGGCGGCAAGTTGCCCTCGGAGGTGTTCCGTGAGCACTTCATGACGTGCTTCATCTCCGATCCGGTCGGCGTGAAGAACCGCCACATGATCGGCGTGGACAACATCTGCTGGGAGATGGATTACCCGCACTCGGACTCGATGTGGCCCGGGGCCCCCGAGGAACTGCACGCGGTGTTCGACACCTACGACGTTCCCGACGACGAGATCAACAAGATCACCCACGAGAACGCGATGCGGCTGTATCACTTCGAGCCCTTCAAGCACATCCCGCGCGAACAGGCCACCGTCGGCGCGCTGCGCAAACAGGCCGAGGGGCACGATATTTCGATCCAGGCGTCGAGCTCGCACGACAAGCGCTCGGGCGCCGAGGTCGCCGACTTCACCGCCAACGCGCGCGCGGTGAGCGGCGTCCAAGACTAGCCAGAGAGCGTATTCGGCGGACGGTGCAGGAACACCTGCACCGTGCCGTCGCGTGCACGGACTGAGGAGGAACTGTGTCTGAGGGAATGAACTTCGAACTGACCGAGGATCAGCAGCTGATCCGCAAATCGGTGGCCGAGTTGGCGTCCAGGTTCGACGATCACTACTGGATGGAAAAAGACCAGGCGCACGAGTTCCCGACCGAGTTCTACGACGCGATCGCCGCCGGCGGCTGGTTGGGCATGACCATCCCGGAGGAGTACGGCGGGCACGGTCTGGGCATCACCGAGGCCACCATCCTCGCCGAGGAGGTGGCCCGCTCCGGTGGCGCCATGAACGCCGCCAGCGCCATCCACATGTCGATCTTCGGTATGCAACCGGTGGTGGTCTTCGGATCCGAGGAGATGAAAAAGGCGACGCTGCCGCGCATCGTCAACGGCGACCTGCACGTGTGCTTCGGGGTCACCGAACCCGGTGCCGGACTGGACACCTCGCGCATCACCACCTTCGCCAAGCGCGATGGCGACCACTACGTCGTCAACGGCCGCAAGGTGTGGATCTCCAAGGCGCTGGAGTCGGAGAAGATCCTGCTGCTGACTCGCACCACACCGCGGGACGAGGCCGCCAAGCCCACCGACGGTCTGACCCTGTTCCTCACCGACATCGACCGCGATCACGTCGACATCCGGCCGATCAAGAAGATGGGCCGCAACGCCGTCAGCTCCAACGAGGTGTTCATCGACGACCTGCGGATCCCCGTCGAGGATCGCATCGGTGACGAGGGCAAGGGCTTCTCCTACATCCTGCACGGACTCAATCCGGAGCGGATGCTGATCGCCGCCGAGGCCCTGGGCATCGGCAGGGTGGCGCTGGACCGCGCGGTGAAATACGCCAACGAGCGGGTGGTGTTCGACCGTCCGATCGGCAAAAACCAGGGCATCCAGTTCCCGCTGGCCGACTCCCTGGCACGCCTGGACGCCGCCGAACTGATCCTGCGCAAAGCCACCTGGCTGTATGACAACGGCCAGTCCTGCGGACGGGAGGCCAACATGGCCAAGTACCTGTGCGCCGATGCCGGGTTCGACGCCGCGGACCGCGCGCTGCAGACCCACGGCGGGATGGGCTACTCCGAGGAGTACAACATCTCCCGGTTCTTCCGGGAGTCCCGCCTGATGAAGATCGCCCCGGTCAGCCAGGAGATGATCCTGAACTTCCTGTCGGCCAATGTCCTGGGCCTTCCCAAGAGCTACTGACCTGAAGAGTCACGCGAGGGTGCGGTTATCGTCATGTCCACTCGCACTTTGTCGTGATAACGGCAATCTCGCGTTCAGGCAGAGGGGATCATATTCATGAGCACCACCGGGCCGGCATTGCCGTTGGCCGGCATCACCGTCATCGCCATGGAGCAGGCGGTGTCCGCGCCGATGTGCACCAGGGTGCTCGCCGACTTCGGCGCCCGGGTGATCAAGATCGAGAACCCCAAGGGTGGGGATTTCGCCCGCGACTACGACGATGTGGTGAACGGCCTGGCCGCCCACTTCGTGTGGGCGAACCGGGGTAAGCAATCGGTGACCCTGAACCTGAAATCGCCTGCGGGTATGGACGTGCTGCACCGGTTGCTCGCCGGTGCCGACGCGTTCGTGTCCAACCTCGCCCCCGGGGCGACCGCGCGACTCGGGTTGGGTCCCGCGGACCTGCGGGCGCGGCACCCGCAGGTGATCCCGGTCGAGATCGACGGCTACGGCCCGGGCGGCCCGCTGTCCGAGAAGCGCGCGTATGACCTTCTGGTGCAGGCGGAATCGGGATCGTGCGCGGCCACCGGCTATCCGGGGATGCCCGCCAAGCCCGGTGCGCCGGTCGCCGATATCACCACCGGCCTGTATTCGGCACTGTCGATCATGGCGCTGCTGCTGGGCCGGGCGCGCAACGGCGCCGCCGATGCCGCCCCGGCCGTCGCGGTCAGCCTGTTCGACACCATGACCGACATCATGGGCTACCAGTTGACCTACACCCAGCACTCGGGGATCGATCAGGAGCCCCTCGGTATGAGCTCTCCGGCCGTCGCGCCCTATGGCTCGTTCGGGACCCGTGACGGGCAGACGGTGGTGCTCGGCACCACCAACGACCGGGAATGGCAGCGGCTGGCCCGGGAGATCATCGAACGCCCCGACCTGGCCGACGACCCGCGGTTCGCGTCCAACCCGGAGCGGTGCGCGCACCGTGATGAGCTCAACGCGGCCATCGAATCATGGTGCACACAGCGTGATCTCGACGATATCCAGCGCATCGCCGATGCCGCCGGGATCGGCAACTCGCGCTACAACAAGCCCAGCGAGGTCATCGCGCACCCGCATCTGAAGGCCCGGGACCGCTGGCGGCAGGTCGGCACGCCCAACGGCGAGATCGCCGCGTTGCTGCCGCCACCGGTGGTCAGCGGTCTGGAGTTGGGGATGGGTGCGGTACCCGGCCTGGGGGAGCACACCGACGACGTCCTGCGGGAACTCGGGTACACCGCCGAGGAATTGGCCGCCCTGCGCGGTGAGGGTGCGATCGGCCCGGTGTACGCGTGAGCACCAGCGAGGAGCCGAAGGCGGATCGCGCATGAGTGATGTGTTGCTGATCGACGACCGCGACGGGGTGCGCACCCTGACCCTGAACCGGCCGCACCGCAAGAACGCCATCGACGTCGAACTGTGGCATGCACTGGCGGCGGCGCTCCGCGCAGCCGACACCGACGATTCGGTACGCGCGGTGGTGCTCACCGGTGCCGGCGGGGCGTTCTGTTCCGGCGCCGACATCGGCACCGGCGAGGTCATCCATCCGCGGCGAAAGCTGCAGCGGCTCACCGATGTCGCCCTCGCGCTGCACAACCTGACGGTGCCGACCATCGCCAAGGTCACCGGCGTCGCGGTCGGCGCCGGCTGGAACCTGGCGCTGGGCTGCGACCTGGTGGTGGCCACCCCGGAGTCGAAGTTCTGCCAGATCTTCTCCAAGCGTGGGCTGTCGGTCGATCTCGGTGGATCCTGGCTGCTGCCCAAACTCGTCGGCCTGCAGCAGGCCAAACGTCTTGTGCTGCTAGCCGATATGATCGACGCCGCCGAGGCGCATGAGCTGGGGCTGGTGACCTGGGTGCAGGACGCCGATGCGATCGACGGATTTGTCGGCGGGTTGGCGCAACGGCTGGCCGACGGACCGCCGTTCGCTCTGTCGCAGAGCAAGGCGCTGCTCAACGACGGAGCCACCGCCACCTTCGCCGAGGCGCTGGCCAACGAGGCCCGCGCGCAGCCCGGCAATTTCGCCACCGCCGACTCGGGGGAGGCCTATTCGGCCTTCGCCGCCAAACGGGAACCAGAATTCACCGGAACCTGGGCGGTCCCGCCCACTAAGGAGTAGAGCCCATGCGTGAAACCGTCATCGTCGGAGCCGTGCGCACACCGGTGGGCAAACGCAACGGCGGACTGTCCGCCCAGCACGCCGCCGACCTGTCCGCGGTGGTGCTCAAGGAACTCGTCGAGCGCACCGGGGTCGATCCGGCCCTGATCGACGATGTGGTGTGGGGCTGTGTGTCCCAGGTGGGCGATCAGTCCAGCAATATCGGGCGCTACTCGGTGCTGGCCGCGGGCTGGCCGGAGAGCATCCCCGGCACCACGGTCAACCGGGCGTGCGGGTCCAGCCAGCAGGCGCTGGACTTCGCGGTGCAGGCCGTCATGTCCGGTCAGCAGGACGTGGTGGTGGCAGGTGGTGTCGAGGTGATGAGCCGGGTGCCACTGGGTGCGGCGCGCGCCACCGGCCAGCCGTACGGCCCGAAAGTCTTTGCCCGCTATGACGATTTCTCCTTCAACCAGGGCATCTCGGCGGAACTGATCTGCCAGAAATGGGATCTGTCGCGAGCGCGCTGCGACGAGTACTCGGCGCAGTCACATGACCGCGCCGCCGCGGCGCAGGACGCCGGCGCCTTCATCGATCAGATCGTGCCCGTCTTCACCGACGATGACGTCATCACCGATGACGAGGGAATCCGGCGCGGCACCACGGTCGAGAAGCTGGCCGGGCTCAAACCGGCTTTCACCGAGGACGGCGTCATCCACGCCGGCAACTCCTCACAGATCTCCGACGGTGCGGCCGCACTGCTGGTGATGACCGCCGATCAGGCGCTCAACCTGGGCCTGACCCCGCTGGTGTACTACCGCGCCGGTGCCGTCACCGGAGCCGACCCGGTGCTGATGCTGACCGGACCCATCCCGGCGACGGAGAAGGTGCTGCACAAGGCCGGCGTCGGGATCGACGATGTCGGCGTCTTCGAGGTCAACGAGGCGTTCGCGCCGGTGCCGCTGGCGTGGCTGGCCGAAACCGGAGTGGACGAGGCGAAGCTCAACCCGCTGGGCGGTGCCATCTCGCTCGGACATCCGCTCGGCGCCTCCGGTGCGGTGCTGATGACCCGGATGATCCATCACATGCGCGCCAACGGCATCCGCTACGGGCTGCAGACCATGTGCGAGGGCGGCGGGACCGCCAACGCCACCCTGGTCGAGTACGTCTTCTAGTCGAAAGGGCTTCACGTGCAACGCAATCTGTTCACCGAGGATCACGAGGCTTTCCGCGAACTCGCGCGCGATTTCGTCGAGAAGGAAGTGGTGCCGGCCTACCCGGAGTGGGAAAAGGGTGGCCGGATGCCGCGCGCGGTGTTCGAGAAGATGGGCAGCCTGGGCATGCTCGGCGTCGCCATTCCCGAGGAGTACGGCGGCGGCGGCAGTCCGGACTACCGCTACAACGTGGTGCTCCAGGAGGAGGCCGCCAAGGCTCTGGTGACGCTGTCCACGGTGCGCACCCAGCTCGAGGTGATCCTGCCGTACTTCCTGCACTACGCGAACGAGGAGCAGCGTAAGCGCTGGTTCCCGGGCCTGGCCGACGGGACGCTGCTCACCGCGGTGGCGATGACCGAACCCGGCACCGGTTCGGATCTGGCCGGTATGCGCACCACCGCGGTGCAGGACGGCGATCACTGGATCGTCAACGGCGCCAAGACCTTCATCACCGGCGGCATGCAGGCCGACCTCGTCGTCGTCGTCGCGCGCACCTCGACCGATCCCGACAACCGGCGCAAGGGTCTGACCCTGTTAGTCGTCGAGGACGGGATGGCCGGGTTCACCCGCGGCCGGGAGCTGGAGAAGATGGGCTGCAAGGTGCAGGACACCGCGGAGCTGTCGTTCGTCGACGTCCGGGTGCCCGCCGCCAATGTGCTCGGCGAGGTGGGGGAGGCGTTCAGCTACCTCGGCCACAACCTGGCCCAGGAGCGGCTGACGGTGGCGGTGGGCTCGGTGGCGCAGGCCCGCTCGGCGATCGCCGCGGCCATCGACTACACCAAGGATCGCAAGGCGTTCGGCACGCCGGTGGCGTCGTTCCAGAACACCAAGTTCGAACTGGCGGCCTGCTCGACGGAGGTGGAGGCCGCCCAGGCGATGCTGGACCGGGCCGTCACACTGCATGTCGACGGTGAGCTGTCCGCGCCGGACGCGGCCCGGGTGAAGCTGTTCTGCACCGAGATGCAGGCCCGGGTGATCGACCGCTGCCTGCAGCTCTTCGGCGGCTACGGCTACATGATGGAGTACCCGATCGCCCGGCTGTACACCGATGCCCGGGTGGCCCGCATCTACGCGGGCACCAGCGAGGTCATGAAGGTGATCATCGCCAAATCCCTCGGCCTCTGACTCGCGGTTTGTGGAGTTTCAGTCGGAACCAGTGGCTGTTGCGAATTGGTTGGGCGGTTTCTTGGTGCTGGCCGTCTGTGGCTGCTGACTCGGGGCTATCCGGTGGCGTGGTGGAGCCTGGTCAGGTT
>NZ_LMJA01000010.1 GCF_001428895.1 Mycobacterium sp. Root265 | reverse complement strand
CGATACTTTCGACTGCCGTGATCTCGTCATCTGACACTCCTTCTGACATGTCGCCAGTCTTACCCCGACGAACATGACAAGAAGTTTGAGTCAGTAGAAGCGCGTAGAATCGAACACAAGTTCGAATGCGACGTGGCTCCCAACGCAACACGGTGAGCCTCAGACCGCGACTTCGGTCGCCGCGAGGTTCGACGGTCCTGCGGGACTGTCGAACTGCCTTGCCTGATCGTGCCGTTGTGCACCTTCTGTGAAAGCCGGTATCCGCCATGGACGCCACGTACCTCGAGACTGTCATCGATGCGCTCATCGATGACCTCACCCCGACGCCTGCGCTCGACGAGGTCGCCGACCGCACGTTGTTTCATCTGTTGGACCGTCCCCGGCGGGTGATCGATGAACCGGCCCTGCTCGCGGTGCTGGTGGCTGCGGTCACCGCTCGCAATCTGTTCGATCATGTGATCGCTCAAGCGGTCGCGGCCGCTGAGCGCCTCGGGATCCCCGCACGACGACACCTGAGCTCCGGGGCCGATTTACTCACCAGCCTGGGGGTATCACCTGGTGCGGCGTACCGAGCGGCGCGGGTGGGACGCGCCGCACACACGCTGCCGGCTCTGACCCAGGAACAGCGCCTCGGTGGGATCGGCATCGAATTCGTGGATGCGGTCGGTAAGGGGGTCACCCACATCAACAACCGGGTGCCCTTGTCCGAGCAGGACAGAGCGGCCGTTGTCACGAAGTTGATGATCCAGACCACGCCTGCGCAGGTGGACAAGAAAGCCCGCGAAATCGCGATCGATAAATCCGCCGCCCGACCGCCCGAAGATGGCGCGGTGCCGGTTGCTGAGAACAGTGACCTCAACGAGATGACCGTCGTGCAGACCGACGACGGGCGGGTCAGTGCCACTCTCGATCTCGATCTGCTGACCGGTGAAGAACTGATGACGGCATTGGATCCGTTATGCCGGCCCGTGCCGCTGCCCGACGGATCCCCCGACCCCCGCCCGGCGGGTAAGCGGCGCGCGGACGCGTTCGGGCAGTTGATGCGTACTTATCTGTCGAATTCGCGTCGGCCGACCTCCGGTGGAGTGCTCCCGCACGTCACCCTCATCCGTAGCGATGGGCGCGTAGACACCCTCGGCTTCGCCGGACCCGTCAGCGCGTTGACTGCCGAACTCATCACCTGCGACAGCACCCTGACTTCGGTGCTCGTCGATTCGGCCGGGGTGCCACTGGACGTCGGGCGCGCCGAGCGTCTGTTCACGCCCATCATCCGGAAAGGGTTGGCCGTACGCGACTGTGGCTGCGCATACCCCGGCTGTGGCCGACCGGTCTCCTGGTGCGACGCCCACCACATCACCCCCTGGGCCCACGGGGGCACCACCAGCCTGGACAACGGAGTGCTGCTCTGCCGACTGCACCACACCGCGATCCACCACGGCGGCTGGCAGGTCTACCTCGGCCCCGACCGCCACCCCTGGTTCATCCCACGCCGCAAACCTGGCGAAGCAGAACCGACGCACCTGCGCTCCCACGCCCGACGCACCATGACCATCCTGCCCGCTGCCGCCTAAACGCTTTGCGCACCTTGACAACTACACAGTGAACACCAAATGACGGCGGGAGCCGGCGCACAGTGCAGAGCCGGACCCGCCACGACGAACCCCGCTGTCTTTGACCCCAGGCGACCCGTGACCTGCGCCGTGGGTGTCTAGAACGTCTTGGCCAGCCGGTCGGCGAGAATGGCGGCGAAGCGCGCCGGATCGTCGAGCGACCCACCCTCGGCGAGAAGAGCTGTGCCGTAGAGCAACTCGGCAGTATCGCTGAGCCCGTCCGGTGACGACGCCAAGGCGTCCCGCAGACCGGTGACGAGGGCATGGTCGGGGTTGAGCTCCAGGATGCGTTTGCCCACCGGCACCTCCTGACCGGAGGCGCGGTACATGCGCGCCAACTGTGGGGTGATGCCGAAGGCGTCGGTGATCAGGCAGGCCGGCGACGAGGTCAGTCGGGTCGACAGCCGCACTTCCTTGACATGCTCGTCGAGTGTCTCCTGCAGCCAGGTGAGCAGGTCGGCGAACTCGGTGCGGTCGGCGTCGGCCTCGTCGTCTGCGGAGCCGAGATCGACTTCGCCCTTGGCCACGGACTGCAGCGCCTTGCCGTCGAACTCCGGCACCGACTCGACCCACACCTCGTCGACCGGGTCGGTGAGCAGCAGCACTTCATATCCCTTGGCCTTGAATGCCTCCAGATGAGGGGAGTGCTCCAGCAATTGGCGTGATTCGCCCGTCGCGTAGAAAATCTGTTCCTGGTCGTCCTTCATCCGGCGCACGTAGTCGGCCAGCGTCGTCGGAGTGTCCGGACTGAACGTCGACGCGAACGACGACAGCCCGAGCACGGTGTCGCGGTTGTCGGTATCGGTGAGCAGGCCCTCCTTGAAGGCGCGGCCGAACTGTGTCCAGAAGGTCGCGTAGTCGTCCGGGCGGTTGGCCTGCAGGTCCTTGATCGCCGAGAGCACCTTCTTGGTGAGGCTGCGCCGGATCACCTTGATCTGGCGGTCCTGCTGGAGAATTTCACGAGACACGTTGAGCGACATGTCCTGTGCGTCGACGACACCCTTGACGAACCGCAGGTACGGCGGCACCAGCTCGTCGCAGTCGCCCATGATGAAGACACGCTTGACGTACAACTGCACACCGGTGTGCCCGTCGCGGTTGAACAGGTCGAACGGCGCCTGGGACGGGATGAACAACAACGCCTGATACTCGAAGGTGCCTTCGGCCTTCATGGAAATGACATCGAGTGGCTCATCCCAGGCATGGGCGATGTGCCGATAGAACTCCCGGTACTCCTCGTCGGACACCTCGCTCTTGGACTTCGCCCACAAAGCGGTCCGCGAGTTGATGGTCTCTGTCTCGACGGTGAGGGTCGGCTCGCCACCGTCCTCGGTGGCCGGGACGGTCTTCTCGACCTCCATCCGGATCGGCCAGGAGATGAAGTCGGAGTACTTCTTGACCAGCTGCCTGATCTTCCACGGCGCGGTGTAGTCGTGCAGCTCGTCGTCGGCGTCCTCGGGCTTGAGGTGCAAGGTGACCGACGTGCCCTGCGGAGCGTCGTCGACGGTGGCGATGGTGTAGGTCCCGTCGCCGCTGGATTCCCAACGGGTGGCGGTGCTCTCGCCCACCTTGCGGGTCAGCAGCACAACCGAGTCGGCCACCATGAACGTCGAATAGAACCCGATGCCGAACTGGCCGATGAGGTCGCTGACCTCACCCTGCTGCTGCGCCTCACTGAGCTTGCGGCGCAGTTCGCCGGTACCGGACTTGGCGAGCGTGCCGATCAGGTCGACGACCTCGTCACGGGACATCCCGATGCCGTTGTCGCGAATCGTCAGCGTCCGAGCCGCGCTATCCGCGTCTATCTCGATGTGCAGGTCGGAGGTGTCGACCTCCAAGTCCTTGTCCTGGTACGCCGCGAGCCTCAGCTTGTCCAAGGCGTCGGAGGCGTTCGAGACCAGTTCCCGTAGGAACGAGTCCTTGTTGGAGTAGATGGAGTGCACCATCAGCTGCAACAGCTGACGGGCCTCGGCCTGGAATTCCCGCTGTTCGACCTGCTCGCTCACAGCCCGCGATATTACGTGCGGCGGGCAGGAGCGCAGCGACCCGGGGTTGGACCCGGCCCTGCTCACCCGAACTGCACGCCTTGGGCGAGCGGCAGCTCGGATGAGTAGTTCACGGTGTTGGTCGCCCGGCGCATATAGGCCTTCCAGGAGTCCGACCCGGACTCCCGGCCGCCGCCCGTCTGCTTCTCGCCACCGAACGCGCCACCGATCTCGGCGCCCGAGGTGCCGATGTTCACGTTGGCGATACCGCAGTCCGAGCCGTCCGCGGCCATGAACCGCTCCGCCTCACGGATGTCGGTGGTGAAGATCGCCGACGAAAGGCCCTGCGGCACGGCGTTGTTCAACTCGATCGCGGAGTCCAGATCCTCGTAGGTCAGCACGTACAGAATCGGGGCGAAGGTCTCGTTGTGCACCACCTCGGTCTGCGCCGGCATCCGGACCAGCGCCGGGGCGACGTAGTACGCGCCCTCGTCACCCATCTCGTGGCGGTGCCCGCCGATGACCTCGCCGCCGTCGGCACGCGCGGCCTCCAGCGCACCGACCATGTCGCGGTAGGCGCGGGCGTGGATCAGCGGACCCACCAGAGTGCCCTCGACGGAAGGGTCACCGATGGGCAGCGTCTTGTAGGCCGCCGCGACCCGCCGACACAGCTCATCGGCGATCGAGGAGTGCGCGATCACGCGTCGCATCGTCGTGCACCGCTGACCGGCCGTCCCGGCCGCCGAGAACACGATCGCGCGCACCGCGAGATCGAGATCCGCCGACGGGGTGACGATGGCGGCGTTGTTGCCGCCCAATTCCAGCAGTACCTTGCCGAAACGGCGAGCCACCCGCGGGCCGACTTCCTGACCCATCCGCACCGATCCGGTGGCGCTCACCAGCGCGACCCGCGGATCGTCGACGAGCTGCTCGCCGATCTCGCGGCCACCCTGGATGAGCCGGGCGACGTTCTGCGACGCACCCACGTCGGCACAGGCACGCTCGATCAGCGCCTGACACGCGATGGCGGTCAATGGGGTCAGCTCGGATGGTTTCCAGACCACGGTGTCCCCGCACACCAGCGCGACGGCGGTGTTCCACGCCCACACCGCGACCGGGAAGTTGAAGGCGGTGATCACGCCGACCACGCCGACCGGATGCCAGGTCTCCATGAGCCGGTGGCCGGGCCGTTCGGAGGCGATCGTCTTGCCGTAGAGCTGGCGGGACAACCCGACGGCGAACTGGCAGATGTCGATCATCTCCTGCACTTCGCCGAGTGCCTCGGAGGTGATCTTTCCGGCCTCCACGGTGACCAACGTGGCGAGATCGGTCTTGTGCTCGGTGAGCAGTTCGCCGAGCCGCGCCACCAGCGCGCCACGGACCGGAGCCGGAGTGGTCCGCCAGCCGAGGAATGCGGCGGCAGCGGCGGCAATGGCGTCCTCGGTCTGCGCTGCGGTGTGCTCGGGAACCGAGAAGAGCACGTCGCCGCTGATCGGGGTGCCCGCAGGCAGCCCCGGCTCGCCCGGTGCCCCGAGCCGGGCGTCGGCGCCGATCGCCTGTAGCGCGACACGTACCTGGTCGCGAAGGTCATCGGCGGTGGGGAGAGTACTGGTCTGCACGACGGTCATGATGCCGCTTTCTCGTAGAGGGCGTAAGGGTCGTGGATGTGGTGGTCGATGGCGCCCGACATCCAGTCGAGGCTGTAGCCCGGCTGGTCGGACTGCTGCACCGGCTCGGCATCGGTATCCAGATTCGAACGGAAGATGCCGGCCGCAGATGCGGGCAGAAAATCCTCGTAGACAACGGGTTTCGCCGGGTCTCCGCCGCGGTAGTAGGCGAGCCCCGCAGCGGCCATGGCGGCATCGGTATCCGGGAAGTACTCATCCCAGCGCTGGGGGTCGGCCATCGCGGCGTCGTAGCGTTCGCGACCCGCCGGGGTGAGCGCCACCCCGCGAGCCTCGACCTCACCGAAGCGCACCCGCAGGGCGCCGTCGAACACCGTGCCGTCGGTACCGCGGAACCGTCGCGGTTCGGCGAGGGCCCGAAACGAGGTCTGTCGCAGTAGTACTGCGGGCCCGGCGGTGCGCGGTGGTCCCTGGATCGCGTCGATCATGGTGACGCCCCGAGCGGTCATCCGGGCATACAGCTCATCGATGTCCAGCACGCGGGGCGTGAGGTGGTTGATGTGGGTGGTGCGCACACCGGCGATGTCGGCGGCCACCGCCGACACCGCGGCCAACTCCTCGTACCAGGCCTTGTCGATCGGTGCGCGGGACAGCGCGAATGCCGCGGCGGCACGGCGCACGAAGTCCTCGGCATCCTCGCGCGGGCAGCCGTCGGCGGCGATGCGGCGGGCTTGGCCGATCAAATCCGGGTCGAAGAGTTGTCGCCGGGCGATGAAGGTGCCCATCCTGGTCTGCAGGTCGGGGGAGAAGAACCGGGCGTCGTCGGTGGCAAGCATCGAGGTGAACACCCGGAAAGGGTTGGCGTCCAACTCGTCCGAATCGATGGGGCGGAACGCCGTGGACACCACCGGAACCGGTGACGCCGCCTCGCGGAGATCGTAGAAGCCGACCGGGAGCATGCCGAACGCCGCGAAAAGGTCGGCCGCGTCGGCAAGTTCGGCGGCACTACCCACCCGGATCGCGCCGTGGCGTTCCGCGGTGACCCGCGCCGGCGACCCGAGCGCCTCCGAGCCGGTGTGACCGCGGTTCACCTCGGAGGTGACCTCGACCAGGGTGGTGTAGGCGGGAACTTCGGCGCCGTACATGTGCGACAGCGCAGCGGCGAACGATGCGCGCAGCTGTGAAGTGGGCACGGTCATCTGCGATAGTCTCCGGCCATGGTCGACACCGAGCACCTCGACGACATCGATCGGATCCTGGTGCGGGAGCTCATCGCGGATGGACGCGCGACGCTGGCGCACCTCGCGACGACCGCGGGGCTGTCGGTCTCGGCGGTGCAGTCGCGGGTGCGTCGACTGGAATCCCGCGGCGTGGTGACCGGGTACACGGCCCGGATCAACCCCGAGACCGTCGGACACATGTTGTCGGCGTTCGTGGCCATCACTCCTCTTGATCCCTCTCAACCCGATGACGCTCCGGCCCGGCTGCGCCACATCGATGAGATCGAGTCGTGCTATTCGGTGGCCGGCGATGAGAGCTATGTGCTGCTGGTGCGTGTCGCCTCGGCGCGGACCCTGGAAGACCTGCTGCAACGGATCCGCACGGCGGCCAATGTCCGCACGCGAAGCACCATCATCTTACAGACTTTTTACGATGGAAGAACCAACCTGCCGGAATAGTTCCTGTTTGATGGTGGGTAGAGCGTAAAAATTGCGTTAGGATGGCGCCCATGACCGCTGTTCTGACTTCTGCCGACCACCAGCGCCCCGCCGAGATCCCGGCCCGCCAGGTGCACGATGTGCTGGGCCGCAACATGCTGGCCGACGGCATGGATCTGGTGCTCGATCTCGAACGATCCCGAGGATCGGTCCTGGTCGATGCCCGCGACGGCCGGCGCTACCTGGACATGTTCACGTTCTTCGCCTCGTCGGCGCTCGGCATGAACCACCCGGCCCTGGCCGACGACGAGACCTTCCGCGCCGAACTGGCGCAGGCGGCGGTGAACAAGCCGAGCAACTCCGATATCTATACCGTGCCGATGGCGCGATTCGTCGAGACCTTCGCCCGGGTGCTGGGTGATCCGGCGCTGCCGCATCTGTTCTTCGTCGACGGGGGAGCCCTCGCCGTCGAGAACGCGCTGAAGGTGGCCTTCGATTGGAAGAGCCGCCACAACGAGGCCCGCGGCATCGATCCGGCGCTGGGCACCCGGGTCCTGCACCTGCGCGGCGCCTTCCACGGCCGCAGCGGCTACACGATGTCGCTGACCAACACCGACCCCAACAAGGTCGCCCGCTTCCCTAAGTTCGACTGGCCGCGTATCGACGCGCCGTATCTACGGCCGGGCGTCGACATCGCCGAGCTGGAGGCCGAGTCACTTCGCCAGGCGCGTGCCGCATTCGAGGCGCACCCGCACGACATCGCATGTTTCATCGCCGAGCCGATTCAGGGCGAAGGCGGTGACCGGCACATCCGGCCCGAATTCTTCGCGGCCATGCGTGCACTGTGCGATGAGTTCGACGCACTGCTCATCTTCGACGAGGTGCAGACCGGGTGCGGTATCACCGGAACTGCCTGGGCCTACCAGCAATTGGGCGTCACCCCGGATGTGGTGGCCTTCGGTAAGAAGACCCAGGTGTGCGGTGTGATGGCCGGCGGACGCGTCGATGAGATCGTCGACAACGTGTTCCATACCAGTTCCCGGATCAACTCCACCTGGGGTGGCAACCTCACCGACATGGTGCGCGCCCGGCGCATCCTTGAGGTCATCGAATCCGACGAACTGATCGCCGACGCCGCCGTGGCGGGACGGCGTCTGCTGGACCGGCTGCGCGAGTTGACCGGTGAGTTCCCCGACCGTGTGCTCGATCCACGGGGCCGCGGGCTGATGTGCGCGTTCAGCATGCGCACCGCCACCGAGCGGGACGAACTGATCCGGCGGTTGTGGGACCGGCAGGTGATCATGCTGGCCAGCGGTACGGATTCGGTGCGGTTCCGGCCGGCCCTGACGGTGACCGCCGCCGAGATCGACACCGCGGTGGACGCGGTGCGCGACGTCCTCAGCGGGATGTAGTCAGCCCGCGGATCAGCCCCTTGAGTCTGGGGATGTCCGCCCCGGTGACCAGGATGCAGTCGTGTCGTTCGGCCAGTTTCCTTGCCGCAGGCGTGAACTCGTTGTTGGTCACCACCATGGTGTGAGTGCAGTCCTGCATCGCGGCACCGGCCACCACCTCTTGGACGGCGCTCGTGCCGACCGGACGGTTCATCCGTTTGCACTGCACGGCAAGACGTTCGGGGCGACGACCGATGATGAGGTCGACACCCCAATCGCCGGTGATCGAGGTCATGATCACCGGGGCGCCGCAGGAGCGGGCGATGCGGGCGATGTAGTCCTCGAACTCGGTTCCCGACATGGTGTCGATCGGATTCTCGTCGGGAGCCGGGGTGCGCAACCCGGATAGGAAATGCGGCACCGTCGCCACCGTGAGCGGCGCGAGCAGTGCGGCGGTCAATGCCAGTTGCCACCTGGCGCCCGCGGCATATGCCGCGGCACCGGCCGTGATGCCCACCGCGAGAACGATCTTGATCCGCACGCTCGCATGGTAGGCGACGGCTCCGACAGGCCGATCGGACGACATGCAACTTCAGGGTTGCGTTAAACCGGGCATCATGCAATTCTGGGGTTGCACATCAGCCGACGAGGGAGACTCCCATGGACACGCTCGACATCACCCGCAGCATCGACATCGCCGCTCCCATCGGCAAGGTGTGGTCGGCGCTCACCGAAGCGGATCTGATCGCACAATGGTTCGGTGACAGCGCGGAGTTCGAGGCCGTCGCCGGTGGCACCGGCTTCTTCGGCTGGTCCGATCACGGCAAGCACCGGGTGCTCGTGGAACAGGCCGAGAAGCCCCGGCTGCTGGTGTACCGGTGGGCCAGGGAGGCCGACACCGACCCGGTGCCCGGGAACTCGACGGTGGTGCGCATCGAGCTCGTCGAGGTCGACGGCGGGACGCGACTCGCGCTGGTGGAGAGCGGGTTCGAACAATTGCACAACCCCGAGGCCGCGCACGCCGACAACCAGGGTGGGTGGACCGCCGAACTCGGCGAACTGGTCGAATTCCTGACGCCGGCGTCGTGACGGCCACACCTCCCGCGTCGGAGCCGACGGCGCTGCTGGCCGCGCTGGCCGACGAAACGCGTTGGCGCATCCTCACCGAACTCGGCGCCGCCGAGATGTCGGCCAGTGCGCTGGCAACCCGACTCCCGGTGAGCAGGCAGGCGATCGCCAAGCACTTGGTGGTGCTGGCCGAGGCCGGTCTCGTCGAGTCCGTCCGCGCCGGTCGCGAGGTTCGCTATCGCGCGCTCGGTGCCCGGTTGAGCGCGCTGGGCACCCAACTCACAGTGATCGGGCAGCAATGGGATCGTCGCCTTTTGGCTATCAAGCGCATCGCCGAAGGGCTGGATGAACGGGCATAATCCATCGTGAGATGAGCGATGGACAACACCTTGGCAAACAACTGCCGGACGAGCCCGCACTCGCCGGTGGTGAGCATCAACACGTCGGTTGGTTTCGTTTCCATTTCGCCGATGAGCGATGGGAATGGTCCGAACAGGTGCAGCGCATGCACGGTTACGAGCCCGGCGCGGTAGAGCCCACCACCGAACTGGTGCTGGCACACAAACATCCGGATGACTACGGTCAGGTCGCGGCCACGCTGGCCGAGATCCGGCGCACCGGCGCGGCGTTCAGCACCCGGCACCGGATCGTCGACACCCGCGGCAACACCCACCATGTCGTTGTCGTCGCCGACCAGTTGTTCGCCGATGACGGCAGCACCGTCATCGGCACCCATGGGTTCTACATCGACGCCACGCCCTCGGCGCAGACCGGCACGCGCGAGCAGCAGGAGCGTGTCAGCGAGGCCGTTGCCGAGATCGCCGAGGCCCGTAGCGGTATCGAACAGGCCAAGGGCATGCTCATGCTGATCTACCGCATCAGCGCCGACGCCGCGTTCGAGCTGCTGAAATGGCGCTCGCAGGAAACCAACACCAAGCTCAGGGCGCTCACCGAGCAGATCGCCAAGGACTTCCTCGAACTCGACTACCACGAACTTCTGCCGCATCGCAGCGTGTACGACCGGCTGCTACTGACCGCCCACCTGCGCGTCGACTCCTGACGTTTACGCCCCGGTCTGCTCGGGCATCCACCACTCATGGTGACCGGCGCCACAGGTGTGCCCCGCTCCGGAATCCCCGCGGCGAGGTGAGCGTCGATGCACGCCGAACCGAGACTGCAACGCGACGACCCCGAGGTGAGCGCCGCGATCCGATTCGGTCTGGTGACGGCCGTGCTGGGCGTTCTGTTCCTCACCGTGGCGGCGATACTGGCCCGTGGCTGCGACGGCGCGGTCGTCGATTCGGCGACGTGCGGACGGCCGCAACGCATCGTGCTGGCACTGGGCGCGCCGGTGATCCTTTTCGGGGGCGGCGTCCGCGCGTTTGTGCGCACGTATCAAACCTGGAAGCACCGGCAGACATGGTGGGCGTGGCAGGGCGCCGGCTGGTTTCTGATGCTGCTGATGATGACGGTCCTGACCATGAGCCTTCCGGCGTTGGCCGGGTTCGGCGGATGACGGCGTTCGGCAGCAGCGAAGTGCGGACAGTCCTACCCTTGAGGTAACCCGGTAACGGGTCAGGTTGGGGAGAAGGAGGCGCCATGAAAGGCCCCAGAGATCCTGTAGACCACACCCGCACGACGCGCACCCACGCCGGCGAGTCCATGACGGACAACGTGATCATGCCCGCGCTGGTCGTGATCGGAGTGGCACTCGTGCTGTTCGTCGGTTGTCTTGCCGCCTTCGCCACCCGGCACCATGATGTCGGGCTGATGCTCGGTTCGCTGTCGGCCGCCGGTTTTGTCATCGGCGCGCTGTGGATGACCGTCGAGCATGTTCGGGTGCGTCGCCTCGAAGAGCGGTGGTATGCCGAGCACCCCGAGGTCATCCGCCAGCGTCCCGCCAGTTAGACCCTGAGGACGGCCCGAACACGGAAAGGCCCAGCCCCGCGGGGGAGCTGGGCTGGGCCGGTCCGTGGAGCCGCGAGGGCAGTTACTGCTCTGCCTTCTGGCGCTGCTCGGCTGCGTCGGCGCCGGCGCGAGCGCTCTCGGCCTCGGCTTCCTTCTTGGCCACATCGCGCTCGGCTTCGGCCTTGTCCTGTTGGGCCGCGCCCTCGCGCCGCAGATCGTCCTGGCCGGTGACGGTGCCCACGGCCTCCTTGGCCTTGCCCTTGACGTCTTCGACGACGCCGCTGATGCCGGATTCGGGGCCGGTCTTCTTGTCAGTCATGTTCAACCTTTCCGCTACGGGAGTGGATTGGTTTTCCCGCACCACCGCAGGCTTCCCGGTGCCTTGGCGGGCCAAACCTGGGCCACGACACAGTTTTCAGTACCACCAAACAGGTTTGACGCGACCGTCAAAGGGGTACCCGGCGTCTGCATTCATCCATAGCAAACTGGAGGATTCATGGGACGCGGACTCATCGGCACGCTGGTGTTGATCTGGTTGTTGATCGGGGTGTTCGCGGCGTTTCAGCGCGACTACTTCGACAGCGGCGCCACCAACTGTGCGACCGCCGGGACCATCGCGCTGACCGTGGTCGCCGGGCCACTGAACTACGCGGGCGTGAACCCCAAGGTGGCGAATTGCAAACTGCCAGAGCCCAGTTCGATGGGTCCGATGGAAATGAGGGTGTCGTGATCGTTCTCGGAGCAATACTGCTGATCCTCGGCTTCGTGCTGGATGTGTATCTGCTGTGGGTCGTCGGGGTCGTTCTGCTCGTCGTCGGCGCGGTCTTCTGGGCACTGGGTGCCATCGGCAGGCCGGTGGCCGGTAGGCGTGCCTGGTATTAGCGGGCGGAGAAGTGCCGCGGCCCGACGAGGTCGACGTGGACGATCTGGAGCGCGACCGACGTTGGAATGAAAACGCTCGTCACGAGACGAGTACGCAAAGGCTGGACCGTAACTGGTCCAGCCTTTTGCAGGAGTTGAGGGTGGTGCAGACCGGAGTCCAACTGCTCACCGGCCTGCTGCTGACCCTGCCGTTTCACGACGGCTTCGAGGGCCTACGACTCGAGCTGCGGATCGTCTACCTGGTCACGGTGTCGTGTTCCATCGGTGCGACGGTGTTGTTGATCGCCCCGATCGGCATCCACCGGCTGCTGTTCCGCCGCCACCGGCTGGATCTGGTGGTGACGACCGCGCACTGGCTGGCCTATGCCGGCATCCTGCTGCTGGCACTCACGCTGTCCGGCGTGATGGTGCTGATCTTCGGTGCGGTCCTCGACCTGTGGGCCGGTGTGCTGGCGGGTCTGACCACCGGACTGGGCCTGGTGGCCTTCTGGTTGGTGCTGCCACTGGTGCTGCGGATACGGGCCGGGCCAACGGAATGTGAGACCGCAGAGCATAGCCCCGAGCGTTGAGCGCCGCGTTTGCCCAGCGGGTGAGCGGGTATGCCCCGGCCATGACCAGATTCGGCTACACCCTGATGACCGAGCAGACTGGTCCCAAAGATCTTGTTCGCCATGCGGTTTCCGCCGAGCAGGTCGGGTTCGACTTCGAGGTCTGCAGTGATCACTTCTCGCCATGGCTGGCAGCGCAAGGGCACGCCCCCAATGCCTGGCCGGTGCTCGGCGCAGTGGCCCACGCGACCTCCGAGGTGGGCCTGTACTCGTACGTGACCTGTCCGACGATGCGGTATCACCCCGCGGTGGTGGCGCAGCAGGCCGCGACCGTGCAGATCCTCGCCGACGGCAGGTTCACCCTCGGGCTGGGCAGCGGCGAAAACCTCAACGAGCACGTCGTGGGTCAGGGCTGGCCGACCGCAGGTCGCCGGCTGGACATGCTCGCCGAAGCCATCAAGGTGATCCGGGAGCTTCTCGGCGGCGATCTCGTGGACTTCCACGGCGAGTACTTCTCGGTCGATTCCGCACGGCTGTGGGATCTGCCGCAGGAGCCGGTCGGGCTCGCGGTCGCGATGGCAGGGGACCGGGCGGTCGGGGAACTGGCCGTGCTGTCCGACCATCTGATCAACACCGCGCCCGACACCGATGTCGTTCAGGGCTGGCATCACCAGCGCCAGGGGATGGGTCTGACCGAGGGGCGCGTCATCGGTCAGTTGCCCATCTGCTGGGATCCCGACCGGGACACTGCGATCGCTCGTGCCCACGATCAGTTCCGGTGGTTCGCCGGCGGATGGCCGGTGAACGCCGACCTGCCCACCCCGGCAGGGTTCGCCGCGGCCACCAAGTTCGTCCGGCCCGAGGACGTGGCATCGGCGATACCCTGCGGGCCCGATCTCGACGCCATCATCGAGGCGGCGCGACCCTACCGGGACGCCGGTTTCACCGACATTGCGCTGATCCAGATCGGCGGGGACACCCAGGATCAGTTCCTGTCCGAGGCGGCCCAACCGCTGCTGACCGCATTGCGCGCGGAACTCGGATGAGAACGACTTTCACCCGGACAGCCTCGGAACTCGCCACTGTGTATCGGCCGCAACAGGATTCGTATCTTCTCGTGCAGGCTCTGCAGGAAGCCGCGGCGGTGGCCGGGCGCCGTGTGCTGGATCTGTGCTCCGGTAGCGGCGTGGTCGCAATGGCTGCCGCCGGCCTGGGCGCCAAAAGCGTCACGGGGTTCGACATCTGCCCCCGTGCCGTGCAGTACGCCCGAACCCGCGCATCGGTCGCCGGGGCGGATGTCCACATCCGGCTGGGGTCATGGACGCAGGCGCTGGAATGCGCACCGTTCGATGTGGTGGCGTGTAATCCGCCCGGGGTGCCGATGCAGCCCGACGGTCGCGGCGCAACGCCCGGCGCGTGGGGTGCGCCGAGCACGCCGTGGAACGGGGGCCCCGATGGCAGGCTGATTTTGGACCCGCTGTGCCAGGTGGCCGCCGGGATGCTCGCCGCCCGCGGGGTATTGCTGTTGGTGCAGTCGGAGCTCTCCGATATCGACCGGTCGTTGGAGCAGTTGCGCGGCAGCGGCCTCGATGCCCGGATCGTGCTCACCGAACAGGTCCGGTTCGGCCCGGTGCTCAGTGAGCAGGCGGGCTGGCTGGAGCAGACCGGACGACTCGACACCGGGCGACGGGAAGAGCAGATCGCCGTCATCAGGGCCGACAAGCCGGCCTGATTCAGCTCAGCGCCTGCAGTAGTGAGGTCTCCTCGGCCGCCCAACTCTTCAGCATGTGCTCGGCGAGCCGATTCTCGACGATATCGTGCGCGCGGATGCCGAACACCACATCCTCGTTGAGCTCGGGCTCGGCCTCCAACAGATCGCCGACCACCTCGAACGCCATGTCGTTCTCGGGAACGCACGCGTGTTCGCGATAGAACTTCGTGCACGGACCGGGAGCGTCCATCCCCTCCAGTGCATCCGCCAACCGCCGCGAATACGGCGGTGAGGTGATCCCGGCCGCCGCGAAGTGCCCGACCGCGGCGCCGCGCAGACTGCGGTGCAGCCCGAACATCGACATCAGGTTCACCACCGTCAGCGACACCGCGGGGACCGCGCCCAGGTACGCCAGATAGGCATCGTCGAGTTCAGCGGCCGCATCAACTCGGCGAACAGCCGCTGGTCCATGTGCGCGGCGTGACCGGCGCCGTACTCGTCGAACTCGACGGCCACGAACGATGCCTTAGCCTGCCCGGTGAGCCGGGGGATGACCCACGCCTGCGGATCGGCTTCCTTGAGCCGGTGCAGTGAGCGGTGCACGAAGTACTCGCGCATCTGCTGCCAGGTCCCGTGGTGGTGCAGAAAGTGTGCCGGCCCGCCGACGTCGTCGGACTCCGCGGTGAGCCGCCGCATCTCCTCGGCAGCCGATATCCCGCCGGTATCGCCGGCGCAGTCGCGAAGGTGGTCGAGAAAGACCTTTTCGAGCCGGCTGCGCAGTCCGATCAGGTCGGCGTCCCATTCCCATCTCGGATCGACGCCCTGGAAGCCCCGGTAGGCCAACTCATAACAGACATACAGTGCCAGCTGCACGTCGAGCCCCACCGGGTCGGCGCTGCCGGGCCGCACGCGGGTGAGGTCCTGCACCCGCCCTGCCAGGTGCGCTGTCACCGCCGCCGACGACGGGCCGGCGGCGGCGGGCAGGGGACGCGAGGCCGTCACGACATCAGGACGGCGTCAGACCTGCTTGCGCACCCGTCGCCAGCCGGAGGACAGCTGGTCGCCACCCTGCTCGATGGCGGTCTCGGCCAGTTCCGTGCCCCGGCGACGTGCCTCGGCGGCCAGCGGTGCGGCCCTGTCGGCACCCTTCTGCAGGGCGTAAGCGCTGCGTTCGTAGGCTTCGGCGGCCAGCGGTGCGGCCTTGTCGGCGCCCTTCTGCAGGGCGTGCGCGCTGCGCTCATAGGCCTGGGCCGCCAGCGGTGCGGCACGGTCTTCGGCCTTTCGTAGCGCCTTGGCGCTGCGCTCGTATGCGGTCGCGGCCAGCGGGGCGGCCCGGTCGTAGGCCGTCTCGGCCAATTCTCGGCCGCGGTCGACGCCGGTCTGTACGCCGTGACTGAGCTTGTCGGCCAGCTCCGCATCGATCAGTGCGTCGTGCGAGGACGACGGCAGCGCGGCTGAAACGCGTTCGGCCACACGACGTCCGGCACGCCGGCCGCGCCAGCCCAGTGACGGCTTCCCGGCCGTGTCGGCCGACGCGAGCACCAGGCCGCCGATCAGGCTCAGGTCGGTCAGGAACCCGCGACGCTTCTCGGCCTTGAGAGCCGGATCGGTCTCGTCCCAGAACATGTGCTTGCCGAGATTGCCGGGAATCACGGTGGCCGCCAGCAGCGCCGAGGCGACCCGTGGGATGCGGCCGGTGGCCAACAGCAGACCGCCGCCGATCTGCACGGCGGCGTTGATGCGCGCGACGGTGACGGCATTGTCGGGGATCTGATCGGCAACCGAGCTCGGGAGCGCCTGGGCCGCGTCAAGGGTCGGCTGTACGACCTCGGCGGCGGGCTTCACGTCTCGCAGGGCTTCAATACCCTGTCCGATGAAGGCGGCTGACAACAGTGGGCGGGCGATTCGTCGAACCAACATGGGCCAGGAATGCCCACCCCTCGCACGATGCAAACACGCAACAAGCCGACCGGCGTCGGCCGGGTCCGGTTGGCTCCCAACGCGTCAGCCGCGGCGGTCGAATTCGTCCGCGTCGGCGTCCGGATCCAGCGCGGCGGTCTGCTCCTGCCAGTCGGCCGCACTCGCCTCCAGCGGCGGGGCGCCGTGGTCGGGCTCCGGGGACTCCCGGTCCGGGACGGTCTCCGCGGCGTCGCGGGACTGCTCGAGGGCATCGGCGACGGGTACCTCGTCGGGAACTGGACTCGTCATGGGGGATGAGTACCCGGGGTATGACCGGCGAAACGGCCTCAAGGTTTGTCGACCCGGTGTGACGGGGTACCGAGGGCGGCATGCTCATTTCAGGCCATCATCGGCCCGAGCATGATGAAAGCGACGGCGTACACACCGATGGCGATGAGTACGGCGATGGTCAGCACCACGGCGATGGCGATGAGGACCCCGCGCAACGTGTTGTTGCTCATAGCGCGGGATTACCCATGGCTCGTCAAGGTGACACACCCGTGAGGCGGTGCAGGACCGTTGGTTAGCTACCAGCAGTTGTGGGGTAACCTCCGAGCGGACTCAGCGGGAGGTCAGATGGTGCACGGTACGGGCACGCACGACGGTGCGGTCGTCGGAGACAGATCGGTGGAACTTCGGGTGGCTGCCACCGTGGAGAACCTCGCCGTGCTGCGGGCTTTGGTGTCCGCCGTGGCGACATTCGAAGATCTGGATTTCGACGCCGTCTCCGATCTGCGCTTGGCGGTCGACGAGGCCGCCACCCGGCTCATCCGGTCGGCGGTGCCCGGCTCGCCGTTGCTGGTACGGGTCGAACCGCGCGAGGACGCGGTAGTGGTCCGTGCGTCGGCGACCTGTGAGACCGACGAGGACACCATCGTGGCTCCGGGAAGCTTCAGCTGGCACGTGCTCAATTCGCTGACCGACGAGGTCAGCACCTTCAACGAGTCCGACAGCGTGTTCGGGATTTCGCTCACTGCGAGACGAGCGAGCCTGCTGCAGTGAGTTCGGAATACGCCGACGTCCTCGAGATGTTCCGCGAACTCCGCGAACTCCCTGAGGGCTCAGCACAATTCGCGCGGCAACGCGAGCGGATAGTGCAGCGCTGCCTACCCTTGGCAGATCACATCGCGCGCCGCTTCGAAGGCCGCGGTGAAGCCCGCGACGACCTGGTGCAGGTGGCTCGCGTCGGTCTGGTCAACGCGGTCAACCGGTTTGACGTCGATGCCGGCTCGGACTTCGCCTCCTACGCGGTGCCCACCATCATGGGCGAGGTGCGCAGGCACTTCCGCGACAACGGCTGGTCGGTGAAGGTGCCGCGCAGGCTCAAGGAGCTGCACCTGCGCCTGGGTGCGGCCACCGCGGAGTTGTCCCAGCGGTTGGGCCACGCGCCGACCCCCACCGAACTCGCCGCCGAACTCGGCATGGATCGCGAAGAGGTGGTCGAGGGTCTGATCGCCGGCAGCTCGTACAACACGCTGTCCATCGACAGCGGCGGTTCGGGCGATGACGAGGCGCCGGCGATCGCCGATACCCTCGGATCCTCAGATGACGCGCTCGATCAGATCGAGAACCGGGAGGCGCTGCGACCGCTGCTGGCGACCCTGCCCGAGCGTGAGCGCACGGTGCTGATCCTCAGGTTCTTCGAATCGATGACCCAGTCACAGATCGCCGAACGGGTCGGCATCTCGCAGATGCACGTGTCGCGCCTGTTGGCGAAATCCCTGGCCCGCCTGCGCGACGAACTGCAGTAGGTCAGCCTGCCTTGCGCAGTTCGTCGAGAGCGTGGTCGGGATCGCAGATCTGCAACATCCGGTCGACGGCTGCGCTGGTCAGCAGATTCCACTGCACGTTCTGCCCGGCGGCCTGGACGCTCACCTTGTGAACAGCCGAGAACGCTTCTGCGGCAAAGAAAGTCACTCCACTGAGGTCGAGCACCAGCTTCTCGGCATTACGCAGGCGGAGCTGGATGTAGTCGCTGAACTGGGTGGTGTTCGCCGCATCGAGTTCACCTTCGACGGTGATCACGACGGTCGACGGCGGTAAGGCCTGGGTGGTGTAGCTCGCCCGGTCGCGGGTGAGGTGCTGCGTGGCAGCGACCCGCACGTCGGCGTTGAGGTTGGTCATGTGTACTCCATCAGTCGGATGCACTCTGGATGAACCTGATCGTGCTGGCACGCGTCCGCGTGTTCCGGTTCTGAAGAAATCGACCCCGTGTGCTTGAGGCAAATCAGGCGGGGGCTCTCGAGGGCCCCGTAGCTGCGATGACGCGTGGTGCCGGCTGTTAACTCAACCTGGTACCGACCCTACGCCACATGATCAATGCGAACAATCGCCTTGCTGGACTCTCAGGAAATTGCGATGTCACGTGTCATTTTTGACATCACGGTGATTCTCCCGGTCGATGGGCCGGATTCCGTTGACCGGTTCACACTGGTGTCATGTCGATTACCGCCCCCGCCGCCGGCGTCGTGCTGGCCGCCGGAGCAGGCACCCGGTATGGGATGCCGAAAGTCCTTGCAGATAACGGAGTTTGGTTGCGGCGGGCGGTTGCGGCCCTGGCTGGCGGTGGCTGTGATGAGGTGGTCGTGGTGCTGGGTGCGGCCGGTGCGGATGCCGTCGAAGTGCCCGCCCCGGCCCGCGCGGTGCATGCGCCGGACTGGGCCGACGGTCTGTCGGCGTCCTTGCGGGCGGGGCTGAACGCCGTGGACGCGGCCTTCGCCGTCGTGCATCTGGTGGACACCCCGGATGTCGGGGCCGACGTGGTCGCCCGGGTGCTCGAAGCGGCCCGCTCGGCACCGTCGGGATTGGCCCGAGCGGTCTATGCCGGCCGCCCGGGCCATCCCGTCGTCATCGCGCGCCGGCATCGGCGGGAATTGCTCACCGGGCTGAGCGGTGACGTCGGAGCCGGGCCGTTCCTGCGCGCCCGCGAGGACGTCATCGCGGTGGAATGTGGTGATCTGGCCGGCGGTGCCGATATGGACGAGCGGGCCGAGAATTGAGTCAGGTGTGCACCGTGAGGCCCAGCGCGGCCGATGCATAACGCCGCACGGTGTCCTCGGACATCGCCGCTGCGTCTTCGAAGCCCGGCCGGGCCCTGCTGGCCATGAACCCCGTTTCGCGGTCCAGAGTGACCTCGGCGAGCAGTTCGCCGGTGCTCGGTTCGCACACCGCCCAGGTGTAGCGGGTGTCGGATTCCCAGCCGTCGGCGGCCTCGTCGATGTAATCGAGGTCGGTTTCGCCGAGGTCGGCCAAAGCGGGGCGGTCATCGACGCGATCGTCGTAGCGCAGCCCCCGCAGGTACCACTGCCCGTTGTTGATCTCCACGGGTTCCATCAGGCCTCCAGAATGCCGAATGGCCACTTATCGCACGGGATTCGGTACGAACCCGCGCAATAAGTGGCCAGTGAGCGGGTGTCAGTCCTTGATCTCGGCGATCACGGTGCCCTGGGTGATGGCGGCACCGGCCTCCACGGACAGTCCGGTGATGGTGCCGTCCTTGTGGGCGGTGACCGGGTTCTCCATCTTCATGGCCTCCAGCACCACGACCAGATCGCCTGCCGCGACCTGCTGGCCCTCTTCGACGGCGACCTTGACGACGGTGCCCTGCATGGGTGCGGTCACCGAGTCGCCGGAGGCTGCCGCACCGGCGGCGCCGCCGCGCTTGCGCGCCTTGGGCTTCTTGCGGATGGCGCCCGCCGCGGCACCGCCGCCACCACCGATGGCCAGGTCGCCGGGCAGCGAGACCTCCAGGCGACGTCCGCCGACCTCGACGACGACCTTCTGCCGGGGCAGGTTGTCCTCTTCGTCGAGGGGCTCACCGCCGGTGAACGGTTCGACGGTGTTGTCCCACTCGGTCTCGATCCAGCGGGTGTGCACGGTGAAGCCGTCGCCGTCGCCGATGAAGGCGGGATCGGAGACCACGGCCCGGTGGAACGGGATCACGGTCGCCAGGCCCTCGACGTTGAATTCCGCCAGCGCCCGGCGCGAGCGGGCCAGGGCCTCGTCGCGGGTGGCGCCGGTGACGATCAGCTTGGCCAGCATCGAGTCGAACTGGCCGCCGATGACCGAGCCGCTCTCCACACCCGAGTCCATGCGGACGCCGGGGCCGGTGGGGGGCTCGAACTTGGAGACCGGGCCGGGGGCGGGCAGGAAGCCGCGGCCGGCATCCTCGCCGTTGATGCGGAATTCGAAGGAGTGCCCGCGCGGCGTCGGGTCCTCGGTGATGTCCAGCGCCTCGCCGTTGGCGATCTTGAACTGCTGCAGCACCAGGTCGATGCCCGAGGTCTCCTCGGTGACCGGGTGTTCCACCTGCAGGCGGGTGTTGACCTCGAGGAAGCTGATCAGGCCGTCCTGGCCGACCAGGTACTCGACGGTGCCGGCACCGTAGTAACCGGCCTCCTTGCAGATGCGCTTGGCGGACTCGTGGATCTCCTTGCGCTGCGCCTCGGTGAGGAACGGCGCGGGCGCCTCCTCGACCAGCTTCTGGAAGCGGCGCTGCAGCGAGCAGTCGCGGGTGCCTGCGACGACGACGTTGCCGTGGGTGTCGGCGATGACCTGGGCCTCGACGTGGCGCGGCTTGTCCAGGTAGCGCTCGACGAAGCACTCGCCGCGGCCGAATGCGGCGACCGCCTCACGGGTGGCCGAGTCGAACAGCTCGGGGATCTCTTCGAGGGTGCGGGCGACCTTCATGCCGCGCCCGCCACCGCCGAAGGCGGCCTTGATGGCGATCGGAAGGCCGTACTCCTTGGCGAAGGCCAGGATCTCGTCGGCGTCCTTGACCGGGTCGGGGGTGCCGGGGACCAGGGGAGCGTCGGCGCGCGCGGCGATGTGGCGGGCGGTGACCTTGTCGCCGAGGTCGCGGATGGACTGCGGGCTGGGCCCGATCCAGATCAGGCCGGCGTCGAGGACGGCCTGGGCGAAGTCGGCGTTCTCGGACAGGAAGCCGTAGCCGGGGTGGATGGCGTTGGCGCCGGACTTGGCGGCGGCCTCCAGCAGCTTCTCGAACACCAGGTAGGACTCGGCGGAGGTCTGGCCACCGAGGGCGAACGCCTCATCGGCGAGCCGTACGTGGGGTGCGTCGGCGTCGGGCTCGGCGTAGACGGCCACGCTGGCCAGCCCGGCGTCTTTCGCGGCTCGGATCACACGGACGGCGATCTCCCCGCGGTTGGCGACGAGCACCTTTGAGATCTTCGAGCTGGCGTGACTGGGCACTGGGCCTCCTGATGGCATGTTCTCTAAGAAACGTCTTTAAGAATGTATCGGGCGAAGTTTATGTGTCCAATTCCGGGGTGGCGAGTCGGACCCCCGATTTTCGGCGGAGTTACCGTCGCCCTTCCGGTAAGGCGGGTTTGTTACTGGTCGGTACGTGTGACGTGCTCGGTAGCTGCGCTGCGGGAATGCCGCCGAATGCACCCTCAGAGTAGAACGGCGGCGCCCCCGTTCGGGGGCACCGCCGTTTCTTGACAGCTGTCGAGTTCTTCCTCAGCCGAACAGGGTCGGGATGCCCTTCATCGACGGCGACGGGTCCACCCCGAGCGCATTGGCCAACAGTGACGGCGCCACGTCGAGGATGTCGACCTCCTTGCGCGAGGGATCGGCGGTCACGCCGGCACCCGCGGCCAGCAGGATGCCCTCGGGGATGTGGTATCCGGTGTTCACCCCACCGATCCGCGAGTGCACGCTCAGGCCCAACTCGGTGGCCGGGACGGTCACGCCGGCGTCGGCACCCGTGGGCCGCAGGGTCACGGTCGTGGTGTCGTCGCCGGGCACCGTGTAGTCGATGCCGAAGGTGACGGTCTTGCCCTCCACCCGCAGTCGGGCGAACAGCCGCTCGGTGCCGTTCACCAGAACCGACTCCAGCGGTGCGACGGCCTCGGCGGCATCGGACTCCGACTGGAAGACCAGCGAGAGCATCGGGTACATCGCCAGCGCGACGTCGGCGGGCTTGAGGCCCAATTGGGCGATCAGCTTGGTGTGGTCGTCCAGGACGAACCGGCCACCGTCGAACTTGGGCACCTCCACCGGGCCCTGGCCCATGCTGGCCGACAGCACCAGCATCGACTGCGGATGCTTGGCCAGATATTTGCGGATGCGCCCGATCTGGCGGTCGGTGATGTCCATCGCGGCGACGATGAAGCTGCCGTACACCTCGTCGGCGTCGTACTCGTACGTCTCGGTGTAGCCGGGCATCCCGTCGCCCCAGAACCGGTGCATCATGCCGGCCACGTGATTGGTGAAGAAGACGCTGAGGCGCGGGTTGTTCTTGCGGTGCTGGCGCCAATACAGATCGAAGCTCAGCGGGGCCTGCATCGCCGATCGGAAAGCCTTGTAGCGCGGGTCGATTCGCTCCTTGACCAGATGGGTGGCCAGGGTGGCGGTGACCCGAGGTGTCAGCCCGAGCCGCACCAGATCGACCGCGGTGCCGGCCAGCGCCTTGGGGCTCAGCGCGGAGTCCGGCGAGAAACCGTTCTCACCGGTCATCGCGAGGTTGAACGCCTGGAACCGTTCCAGGGCGGGCGGGTAGGTCTTGGCATCGGAGGCGAAGGTGTCGGGCACATAGAAGCCGCCGTGCTTGAACGGGCGGGCCGGCCAGCTCTGCATCGGGCCGAACAGTCCGACGGACAGACCGGCTTTCTCGGCGACATCCCAGATCGGCTCGCCGCGGAACGTCGAGGGATCCTGGCCCAGGTCGAAGGAATTGTGCTCGTAGGAGGAGGTGTGCAGGGTGGGCCAGGTGCGCCACGGCTGCAGCCCCTGCAACTCCTCGCGGTCCTCGTGCACGGTGGTCAGCGACTGGCCCTCCCGGAGCAGTGCCGCGATGTTCGAGTCGGGACGATGCTTGACGTAGATGTCGACGACATCCCACGGGACTTCGTTGAGCTCATAAAGAATGACGTCTCTGGCCTGCCGATTCATCGAACTGGGCCCCTTTCCTGGTCGTCCTTCGCCGCTGGCCCCCGCCCGCAACCGTCGTATCCAGCCTGGCGGGCGGTGCGGACGGCTCGCTGGCTAGTTAGCTGGCTTTGAGCCATTCTGGCACGGATCGACGGGAATTGCCGTGGTCGGCAATATTGACACCGGCGACAACAGTGATGGCACTCACAGCGCGCGAGGTCCGGCCGCGGCAGGCGTCAGGCGGCGCGCAATCGGCGCTTGATCCGGGCCAGCATGGCCGACATCCCGCGCAGCCGAAGCGGACTGATCAGCGCCGCCAGGCCCAGGTCGGCGTAGAAATCGTCAGGTACCGCCAGGATGTCGGCGGCCGATTGCCCATCCAGGCCTGCGGCCAGGATGGAGGCGAAACCCCGGGTCGTCGGCGCCTCGGCGGGAGCGCTGAAGAACAGTCGCACATGGTCGGGGTCGGTCGCGTCGACGTCCAGGAACAGTGGCGACTGGCATTCGGGGACCGGTTCCATGGCGGCCTCCTCCAGGTGCGGGGGCAACTCCGGAAGATCGTTGGCGAATTCGAGCAGGAGTTGCAGCTTGTCCTGCCCGGTGACCTCCTGGAACTCCCCGACGACTTCGGCGAGCGCCGCGGGCACGCTCATGTGGCCGCGGGTGCCGATCCGGGCTCCTCGCCCACGGCGACCGGTACCCGCACCGCATTGCCCCACTCGGTCCAGGATCCGTCGTAGTTGCGCACGTTGGGCAACCCCAGCAGATGGGTCAGGACGAACCAGGTGTGGCTGGAGCGTTCGCCGATGCGGCAGTACACGATCGTCTTGTCGTCGGCGGTGAGATGTCCGTACAGCGCGTCCAGGTCGGTGCGGCTGCGGAAGCGTCCGCTGTCCTCGGCGGCCTTGGCCCACGGGATCGACACCGCGGTGGGGATGTGCCCGCCCCGCAGCGCACCCTCCTCGGGGTAGTCGGGCATGTGGGTGCGCTCACCGCTGTACTCCTGCGGGGAGCGCACATCGATCAGCGGCTCCTGCCCGAGCACGCCGAGCACATCCTCACGGAACGCCCGGATGGCGGCGTCATCGCGCTCGACGACCGGGTAACCGCTGCTCGGCTTGCTCGGCACATCCAGCGTGGTGTCGCGGCTGTTGGACACCCACAGATCGCGCCCGCCGTCGAGCAGGCGGACATCGGGGTGGCCGAACAGGGTGAACACCCACAGCGCGTAGGCGGCCCACCAGTTGCTCTTGTCGCCGTAGATGACCACGGTGTCATCGCGCGAGATGCCCTTGCGGTCCATCAGTTCGGCGAACTGGGCGCCGTCGATGTAGTCGCGGACGGCCGGGTCGTTGAGGTCGGTGTGCCAGTCGATCTTCACCGCACCCGGGATGTGCCCGGTGTCGTACAGCAGGACGTCCTCATCGGACTCCACGATGGACAGCCCGGGCCGCCCGAGATTGGCCGACAGCCAATCCGCGGTGACCAAACGTTCGGGGTGCGCATAGGCGGCGAGGGCAGGATCTGGATCGGCAGGAAGCGACACCCCATGAGCGTACCCATGATCAGTGACGCAGCGCTCACGCCGGCAGGCAGTGTGCTGCGGGGATGAGTTCGGCCCGCATGTTGCGGCGCATCATCGCCAGCGCCGCCTCGCCGAGGCCCGCGTCGATGTGGGCCACCGCATCCGGTGGCACCACCACGTCGTAGTGCCGCACGTAGGCGTCCAGGGCGGTGTAGAGCACGCACTGTTCAGTCACCTGACCGGTGATCACCAGGCGGTCTGGTTGCATCTGCTGCAGCAGATAGTCCAGCTGGGTGGCGTAGAAGGCGCTGTGCCGAACCTTGGTGAGGCGCAGGCATTCCGGGGCCGGAAGGATGGGCTTCACCAGATCGGGCCGGGCGCCGTCGAGTGCCGCGCGCACGATGTCGTCCCAGTCGCCGGTGAAGTCGCCGTAGTTGTCGTTGACGTAGATGACGTCGACGTCCTCGGCATCACGGCCGCGATGGATCAGATCGGCCAGCGGCTCGACGATGTCGGCGGCGCTGTTCATCAGCTGATCGGCATCGGGGTGCCGGTAGGCGTTGAGCATGTCGATGACGAGGATCGCGGTGTCGGCCATGTTCGGGAAATACCCCGGTGCGGGCGATTCATGCGCGTTTCTCCGGTCGGCGGGACGGGCACCCAACCACGGTCGAAGGGAGCGGTTCCGATGCCGAAAACCACGCGCCAGGGCACGCCGAAACAGGATGAGTTGCCGAGCACCCTCCGAAAATCGGAGGCCAAGGCCCAGCGCACGTTCGCCAAGGTGCACGATGCGGCGGCCGATGAGTACGGCGATGAGGAGCGCGCGCATCGCGCCGCCTACTCGGCGCTCAAACACAGCTACGAGAAGGTCGGGGATCATTGGGAAGCCAAGGCCGAACGTGGACCGTCCGATGAACGCGCGCGCAGCGGCGGCCCGAACCCGACGGGCGCCACCGCGGAGGGTGTCGACGCCAACGCCAGCAAGAAGCACCTGCAGGAGATCGCGCGCCGCCTCGACATCCGGGGCCGTTCCACGATGAGCAAGGACGAGCTGGTCGACGCCATCCAGGTGGCCAATCGCCGGGAGACGCGCGAGAACCGCTGAGGTCAGCCGGCCGGCGCGTTCGCCGCCCACAGCGCGGCGACGGATATCCCGATGTCGGCCAACAGAACCCGCAGCAGCGGCAGGCTGAGCCCGATGACGTTGGACGGATCGCCCTCGATGCGGTCGATGAACCAGCCGCCCAGTCCGTCCAGGGTGAAGGCGCCCGCGACGTACAGCGGTTCGCCACTGGCCAGGTAGGCGTCCAGATCGTCCGCGCCGGGAACGCCGAAATGAACTGTGGTGGTACCGGTTCGCCCGGTCTCGCCGATGACGGCGCCGTCGCGTACCCGCAGCACGCGGTGTCCGGTGTGCAGCTGCCCGGCGCGGCCGGCCGCGGATTGCCACTGGCGGCGGGCGGCCGCCACGGTGCCGGGCTTACCGCTCAGCACCCCGTCGATCTCCAGCATCGAATCGCAGCCGACGACAACGCAATCGGCGGCGATACCGGCATCGAGCAGTTCCGCCACGCGCTGGGCCTTGGCGTCGGCCAAGGCTGCCACGATGTGCGCCGGTGAGTCGTCGGCCATCCGCGCGACGATGGCGTCCTCATCCACATCGGACACCACGACCAGCGGCTCGACACCGGCGTGCCGCAGCACGCTCAGGCGCCCCGCGGAGGCCGAACCCAGGACCAGGCGGGTCACTTCCGGAGGTGGGTCCGCTCCAGCAGGGTCACCCGCTGCCAGCTGTGACTCTGGTAGCGCAGCCGGTCGACCGGATGGCCCCACAGGTTCTTCTCGGTGACGACCGGCTCGGCCGGACCGCCGCCGGCGGCCGACAGCACGCCGATCAGCGCGGCCAGCTCGTCATCGGTGGGAGAACCCTTGAGCACCTTGATGTGCGGCTCATGGGTCGCCGGGGTCGCGGTCTCTTCCACAGGGGCCTCGCTTGCGTCGCTCACAGCGGGATGTTTCCGTGCTTCTTCGGCGGAACCTGGCTGATCTTGCGCTCCAGCAGTCGCAGCGCGGTGCCGACGTAGCCACGGGTGTGCGACGGCGGGATGACCGCGTCGACGTAACCGCGCTCGGCCGCGATGTAGGGGTTCACCAGGGTGTCCTCGTAGGTCTGCTGCAGTTCCAGTCGCAGGCTGTCGACGTCCGCGCCCTCGGCTGCCGCGTCCTTGAGTTCCTTGCGGTACACGAACCCGACGGCGCCGGAGGCGCCCATGACGGCGATCTGTGCGGTGGGCCAGGCGACCACGACGTCGGCGCCCATGTCCTTGGACCCCATCACGCAGTACGCGCCGCCGTAGGACTTGCGGGTGATGACGGTGATCTTCGGGACGGTGGCCTCGCCGTAGGCGTACAGCAGCTTGGCGCCGCGGCGGATGATGCCGTTGAATTCCTGGTCGGTGCCCGGCAGGAAGCCTGGCACGTCCACCAGCAGCACGATCGGGATGTTGAAGGCGTCGCAGGTGCGGATGAACCGCGCGGCCTTCTCGGAGGCGTTGATGTCCAGGCAGCCGGCGAACTGGGTGGGCTGGTTGGCCACGATGCCCACCGAACGCCCGTCCACCCGGCCGAAGCCGATGAGGATGTTGGTGGCGTAGCCGGCCTGCACCTCGAGGAACTCGTCGTCGTCGAGGATGCGCGAGATGACCTCGTGCATGTCGTAGGGCTGGTTCGGCGAATCCGGGATGAGGGTGTCGAGCTCGAGGTCCTCACCGGTGAGGTTCTCCTCGATGGCCCCGGTCGGAACGACCGCCGGGTACCGCGGCGGGTCGGCGTAGTTGTTCGGCGGCAGGTAACTCAGCAGGTCGCGGACGTAGTCGAGGGCGTCCTGTTCGCCCGAGGCGACGTAGTGCACGGTGCCGGACTTGGCCATGTGGGTGTGCGCGCCACCCAGCTCCTCCATGGTGACGTTCTCGCCGGTGACGGTCTTGATGACGTCGGGGCCGGTGATGAACATCTGGCTGGTGCCGTCGACCATGATGACGAAGTCGGTCAGTGCGGGGGAGTAGACGTGCCCGCCGGCGGCGGCGCCCATGATCAGCGAGATCTGCGGGATGACGCCGGAGGCCTTGATGTTGTTGTGGAAGATCTTGCTGTACAGGCCGAGGGAGACCACACCCTCCTGGATGCGGGCGCCGGCGCCGTCATTGATGCCGACCAGCGGGCGGCCGGTCTTGATGGCCAGGTCCTGAACCTTGACGATCTTCTCGCCGTAGACCTCGCCGAGGCTCCCGCCGAAGACGGTGGCGTCCTGGCTGAAGATGCAGACCTCGCGGCCGTCGATGGTGCCGTAGCCGGTCACCACGCCGTCACCGGTGGGCCGGTTCTTCTCCAGGCCGAAGTTGGTGGAGCGGTGCCGGGCCAGCGCGTCGAGCTCGACGAAAGAACCCTCGTCCATCAGCGCGTAGATGCGCTCGCGGGCGGTCAGCTTGCCCTTGGCGTGCACCTTCTCGACCGCGGCCTCACCGACCGGGTGCAGCGACTCTTCGGCGCGCTTCCGCAGGTCGGCCAGCTTGCCGGCCGTGGTGTGGATATCGGGTACGTGCTCTGCCGCCGGCTCGATAGTGCTCGTCATGGGAGTCGATGCTAGCTGTACTTCTAAGAACTGCATAAGAGAGGTGCGAGTTAACTCACTGCGTGTCGATCGACGGCCAAGCTGTGTCGGTGCCGAGCGCCGACCTGACCCGCGAATCCATCGCCGCCATGCTGCTCGATCGACGCGGGGACACCCGGCTCGGCCTGCGCTCTCATGAACGCGACTGGACCTGGGACGAGGTGGTCGCCGAATCCGCTGCCCGCGGCGCGCTGGGCGCCGCACTGCTGGCCGACCGCCCGGGCGCACCGCCCCATATCGGGGTACTGCTGCCCAACGTCGCGGACTTTGTGTTCTGGCTCGGCGGCGCGGCGCTGGCCGGCGCCACCGTGGTGGGCATCAACCCGACCCGTGGGCCCGCCGAGCTGAGTGCCGAGATCCGGCTCGCCGACTGCCGACTGATCGTCACCGACACCGCGGGCGCCGAGCGGCTGCACACGCTGGACCACGAGGCGACACTGCTGGTGATCGACACCCCCGCCTACACCGCAGCGGTCGACGGGTACCGCGGGGCGCCGCTGAGGGCAGAGGTCGCCGAGGACACGCTGCTGCTGTTGTTGTTCACCTCGGGCACCACCGGAGCGTCCAAGGCGGTCCGGTGCAGCCAGGGCAGGCTGGCCCGCATCGCCTACGCGGCGGTGGAGAAGTACGGCCACCGGCGCGAGGACGTGGAGTACTGCAGCATGCCGCTGTTCCACGGCAACGCCATCATGGCGCTGTGGGCGCCCGCGCTGGCCGTCGGTGCCACCGTCTGCCTGGCCCCGTCCTTCTCGGCCTCACGGTTCCTGCCCGACGTGCGGTACTTCGGTGCCACCTTCTTCACCTACGTCGGCAAGGCGCTGGGCTACCTGATGGCCACCCCGGAACACCCCGATGACGCGGACAACCCGCTGCAGCGCGGCTTCGGCACCGAGGCCTCACCGGACGACCAAGCCGAGTTCCGTCGCCGGTTCGGTGCCGAACTGTTCGAGGGGTACGGGTCCAGTGAGGGCGGTGGTGCGGTCGCGACTGCCGCCGACGCCCCGCCCGGCGCGCTGGGCAGGCCGCTGCACGACGGCGTCACGATCGTCGACCCGCACACGCTCAAGGACTGTGCGGCAGCGGTTCTGGATGAAAGGGGCCGGGTGCTCAACCCCGACGACGCGGTCGGCGAGATCGTCGACAAGTTCGGCACCCGCACCTTCGAGGGGTACTACAACAACGACGAGGCCAACGCCGAACGCATCCGCAACGGCTGGTACTGGACCGGTGACCTCGGCTACCTCGACGGGGACGGGTTCCTCTACTTCGCCGGGCGCCGCGGCGACTGGATCCGGGTCGACGGCGAGAACATCTCCGCCCTGACCATCGAACACGTGCTGCGCCGCCACCCGCAGGTGATCGCCGCCGGTGTGTTCGCCGTGCCCGATCCGCGCTCCGGGGACCAGGTGATGGCGGCCATCGAGGTGGCCCGCCCCGGCGAGTTCCACATCGACGAGTTCGCCGCCTTCCTGCGGGGCCAGGACGACCTGGGTGCCAAGGGTGCGCCGCGACTGTTGCGGGTCTCCGGTAATCTCCCGGTCACCGGCTCCAACAAGGTACTCAAACGTGAACTACAGCAACAACGTTGGCATACCGAGGAACCGGTGTACCGATGGGTGGGCCGCACGGGCCCCGAGTATCGGCCGATGACCGATGCCGACCGGGCCGCGTTGGATGGGGAGTTCGCCACGTACGGAAGGCAACGTCATGTCTGATCGGCAGCATTGGGATGAGACCACCGATGTGCTGGTCGCCGGATCGGGCGCCGGCGGGGCGACCGGCGCCTACACCGCGGCCAGGGAAGGTCTGGGCGTGATCCTCGTCGAGGCGACCGACAAGTTCGGCGGCACCACCGCGTACTCCGGTGGCGGCGGAATGTGGTTCCCGTGCAATCCCGTTCTGCAGCGCGCCGGCGTCGACGACACCCTCGATGACGCGTGCGAGTACTACCGGGCCGTGGTCGGGGACCGCACACCGGCGGCGCTGCAGGAAACCTACGTCCGCAACGGGGCGCCGCTCATCGAGTACCTGGAAAGCGATGAGCTGCTGAAGTTCTCACTGCTGCCCTGGCCGGACTATTTCGGCAGGGCGCCCAAGGCGCGTGCCGACGGTATGCGCCACATTGCCGCCAAACCGCTCAAGGTCGCCGCGGCACCCGAACTGCGGGAATCGGTGCGGGGGCCGCTGGACGCCGACCGCCTGGGCCATCCGCAACCCGAGGACTATTTCGTCGGCGGCCGGGCACTGATCGCCCGGTTGCTGACCGCCACGGCCCGCTACCCGGACGCCTCGGCGCGCCTGAACACCGCGCTGGTCGAGCTGGTGGTGCAGGACGGCCGGGTGGCCGGTGCGATCGTGGAGACCGACGGGCAGCGCTGGGCCATCCGCGCACGCCGCGGCGTGCTGCTGGCCGCCGGCGGCTTCGAGCACAACGACGAGATGCGGGCCCGCTACGGTGTGCCCGGAGACGCCCGGGACACCATGGGGCCGTGGGGAAATCGCGGTCTGGCCCACCTGGCCGGTATCGCCGCCGGCGCCGACACCGACCTGATGGATCAGGCGTGGTGGTCACCGGGGCTCACCCACCCGGACGGGACGTCGGCTTTCGCGCTGTGGTTCACCGGCGGCATCTTCGTCGACGATCACGGCAAGCGGTTCGTCAACGAATCCGCCGCCTACGACCGGCTGGGCCGTGGTGTCCTGCACGCGATGGCCGCCGGCACGGTGACGCTGCCGTACTGGATGGTCTACGACGACCGCGAGGGCGTCGTCCCGCCCGTCAAGGCCACCAACGTCTCGATGGTCGACACCGAGAAGTACCTCGCGGCCGGATTGTGGCGGACGGCCGACACGCTGGAGGAACTCGCCGCCGAGATCGGGGTGCCACCGCGGGAACTGGTCGCCACGGTGGCCCGGTTCAACGATTTCGTGCGTGCCGGTGCCGACGAGGATTTCGGCCGCGGCGACGAACCGTATGACCGCGCGTTCTCCGGCGGCGAGTCCCCGCTGGTGCCGATCGAGCAGGGCCCGTTCCACGCCGCCGCCTTCGGGGTGTCCGACCTTGGCACCAAGGGCGGATTACGCACCGACACCGCTGCCCGGGTGCTGGATTCCGGGGATCGGGTGATCGCCGGCCTGTACGCCGCGGGCAACACCATGGCCGCCCCGAGCGGCACCGCATACCCCGGCGGTGGCAATCCGATCGGAACGAGCATGCTGTTCAGCCACCTGGCGGTGCGAGACATGTTAAGCAGGAGTGATGAGCGCTTGCGCGAAGAACAGAGCACCTGAGCATGACTGAGATCCGGGAGATCGACGCAGGCACATCGATGACGCGGTTCGCCCGCGGCTGGCACTGCCTGGGCCTGGCCGACTCGTTCCGCGACGGGCAACCGCACGGCATCGACGCCTTCGGCACCAAGCTGGTGGTCTACAGCGATGCCGCCGGGGACGTGCACGTGCTCGACGGGTACTGCCGCCACATGGGTGGGGACCTGTCCCGCGGCACCGTCAAGGACGACAACCTGGCCTGCCCGTTCCACGACTGGCGCTGGGGCAGCGACGGCAAATGCAAGCTGGTGCCCTACGCCAAGCGCACCCCGCGGATGGCACGCACCCGCACCTGGCCCACCCACGAGGTCAACGGTCAGCTGCTGGTCTGGCACGACCCGGAGCGTTCCAGTCCGCCACCGGAACTGGCGCCACCGGCCATCGACGGTTACGCGGAGGGCCGGTGGTCGCCGTGGCAGTGGAATTCGATCCTCATCGAGGGCTCGCACTGCCGTGAGATCGTGGACAACAACGTCGACATGGCGCACTTCTTCTATATCCACCACGCCTACCCGACGTTCTTCAAGAACGTCATCGAAGGCCACACCGCCAGCCAGTTCATGGAGTCCAAACCGCGGCCGGACTACATCGCCGACCCCGACAAGCTCTGGGACGGAACGCATCTGCGGTCCGAGGCCACCTACTTCGGTCCGGCGTACATGATCAACTGGCTGCACAACGACCTCGCGCCGGGCTTCACCGTGGAGGTGGCGCTGATCAACTGCCATTACCCGGTGACGCACAACTCGTTCGTGCTGCAGTACGGCGTGGCCGTCCAGCAGATGCCGGGCCTGCCCGCCGACAAGGCCGCCAAGCTCGCCGGGGCGATGAGCCGGTCCTTCGGCGACGGATTCGGAGAAGACGTCGAGATCTGGAAGCACAAGACCCGCATCGACAACCCGCTGCTCACCGAGGAGGACGGCGGCGTCTATCAGCACCGGCGCTGGTACGAGCAGTTCTATGTGGACGTCGCCGATGTGACGCCGGAGATGACCGACCGTTTCGAGTTGGAGGTCGACACCACCCACGCGTTCGGCATCTGGGAACAAGAGGTCAACCACAACCTGGAGAACCTGGCCACGCGCTGACACCTGCATCCGGGGCGGGGAGCAACTGGCGGGTGACTGGTCGGCATGGTGAACTGGGTCAGCTAACGTCAGCTGAGCACCCGACGTCGGCCGTACCGACGCGCACATGTCGTTTTCGCAGGAGGAGTTGTCGTGCCCGACGACCGTAGCGCGCCGCCGCACAGGTACGACGGGGTGGACGGGCCGCGGGTGGCGATCGCCCACGACTACCTCACCCAGCGTGGCGGGGCGGAGAAGGTGGTGCTCTCGATGAGCAAGGCGTTCCCGGACGCCCCCATCTACACCCTGCTGTACGACCCGGACGGCACCTACCCGGAATTCGCCGACCGCGATATCCGGGTTTCCCCGCTCAACCGGGTCTCATTGTTCCGCAAGCACCACCGGGTGGCCCTGCCCGTGCTGCCGTTCGCGGCCGGCGCGATGTTCGTCGACGCCGACGTGGTGGTGACCAGCAGCAGCGGCTGGGCACACGGCTTCCGGACCGACGGCGCCAAACTCGTGCACTGCCACACCCCGGCGCACTGGCTCTACGCGTTGGACCACTACCTCAAACCCGACGGGGACACCCTGAAGCGGGCCGCGCTGAAAGTGGGCTCGCCCCTGCTGAAGTCGTGGGACCGCCGGGCGGCGATGACCGTCGACCGTTACCTCGCCGTGTCGACGGCCATCAAGCACCGCATCCACGCCGCCTACGGCATCGACGCCGGCGTGTTGCCGTCCCCGATCGCGATGAAACCGCACACCGCGGCCGAACCGGTCCCCGAACTGCAGGACTGGGCCACCGGCGGAGGCGAACCGTTCTACCTGTGCGTGTCCCGGCTGATGGCCTACAAGAACGTCGACGCCGTGGTGGGGGCGTTCGCGAACACCGATCGCCGCCTGGTGGTGGTCGGCCACGGCCCGGAGGCCGCGCGCATCGAGCGGATGAAGACACCCAACGTGCGGATGCTCTCGGCGCTCACCGACGGGCAGATGGCCTGGCTGTACCAGTCCTGCCGGGCGTTGATCGCGGCCAGTTACGAGGATTTCGGGCTGACCCCCATCGAGGCGGCGGTGTCGGGGCGACCCGCGGTGGTGCTGCGCTGGGGTGGCTTCCTGGACACCGTGGTCGAGGGCACGACCGGGATGTTCTTCGACCGGCCGGCCGCCGATTCCATCGCCGAGGCGCTCGACCGCTTCGAGGCCTGCCGCTTCGACCCCGACACACTGCGGGCGCACGCCGAACGGTTCACCGAGCAGCGGTACGCGGAATCGCTGTACGCCGCCGTCGACCAACTGAGCGGCACCCGAAATCCTGAACGGGCCGGGTAACGGCCAACCGAGCGGCGCGAGCCCGTTCGGCTAGTTATGGTTGACGCGAATTTCTCAAAGGAGCACAACACCTATGACCGGAGTACCAGCGTCGGCAGATCCGGCAGACGTCGCCCGCAAGCTTGCCGCTGCTCCCGATCTGCACATGCCCCCGCCGCCCGAGTGGATTCTCGACGAAAACAACCGGGTCATCGACTACAAGATGCAGGGCATGACCCGCGGCCGCAAGATCCGCAACCGGCTCGGTGAGCTGTTCTTCAACAGCTTCATCACCTTCATCCCGTCGCACACCATCCGGCAGGGCTTCCTGCGGCTGATGGGTGCGCGGATCGGGCAGCGCACCTCGATCCTGCGTGGCACCACGGTGCTCGACATCGAGTTCCTCACCATCGGTGACGGTGTCGCGATCGGGTTTCGCTGCCTGCTGGACTCCCGCGCCGGCCTCTACATCGGTAACAACGTGACCATCGCCAGCGACGTGCACTTCATCGGCGGCGGCCACGACATCAACCACCCCGACTTCCTGCCGGTCCCGATCCCGACCGTCGTGCAGGACTACGTGTGGATCGCCAGCCGCGCGATGGTGCTGCCGTCGCTCATCCACCGCGGCGCCGTGGTGGCCGCGCATGCCGTGGTGAACAAGGACGTCGACGAACTCGCGATCGTCGGCGGTGTGCCCGCCAAGGTGATCGGTAAGCGTCCGGCCGATTCCCTGGGCTACACCAACAATCACCGCCCGCTGTTCTACTGATGGGTGCGGCGTCGGTCCCGTTCGGTGATCACCGGCTCGTGTTCGTCGCGCCCGACGAGGGCCAGACCGCGGTCGGCGACTACGCGCAGGACCTGCTGACCGCGCTGCGCCCGCATTTCGGCGAGGTCGTCGAGCACCGCACCGCCGGGCCGGGCCAGGACAGTCTGGCCGATCTGCGCAGGCACCGCGCGCAGGTACGGCGACTGGTGGCCGAAGGGCCGCCCGGACGGACCCTGGTGCACGCCGAGTTGTCCACCGGTGTGCTGCCCACCTTCTGGGCCGTGGCGGGCCTCAAGGGCGTTCCGGTCACCTCCACGATTCACGATCCGCCGCAGGGTCTGTGGTTTTTGGCCCGCACCCGCCGTATCGCGCAGTCCCGGCTGCTCACCCATGGCATCCACTACCCGCTGCGACCGCTGTCGCAGGCCATCGAGGGCCGGGTGCACGGGGACCGGACGCTGATCGCGCTCACCGAGACCGGCAGGCAGTCCATCGAACGCACCTATCCGCGCACCACCACCTACTACGTTCCGCACCTGGTGCGGGAACGGCCCGCCATCAGGCCCGCCGAAGAGCGTTCCAAGGCGGTCGGTTTCTTCGGATTCGTCTACCGCGGCAAGGGTTTCGAGCAGATCGCCCGGATCCGCGAGTTGCTGCCCGACGATATCGCCATCCGGGTCGCCGGGCGCGGCACCGAAGAGTTGCCGCGGGCCGACGGCATCGAGATCCTCGGCGGTGTGGACGGCGCGCACGAAGATGCGTTCTTCGATTCGGTGCGCGCCATCGTGGTTCCCTACGGTAAGCGGCACTTCTACGCCGAGACCTATCCGGCCTCCGGCGTGGTGGCGCACGCAATGGCCTACAGCACCCCGGTGGTGTGCACCGGGTACGGCTCGCTGGCCGAATTGGACAGTGCGCACGGTGTTCTCACCGTGAGCCCGCGCGGTGAGGGTGAGGACGCCGTGGCGACCGGCCTGGCCGAGGGGATCGAGTCGTTGCTCAACGATCCCGCCCGGCTCGCCGAACTGGGGCGTAACGCCGACCGGACCCGTCAGGAGCGTTCTGCCGAGCGCACCGCCGACGCCCTCGTCGAGATCTGGACGCGGGTCCTCTCCGGACAGAGCGAAAGCGCCTGAACGGGTGACCGAACCGATCGAGCCGGTGGCGCCCGCGCCCACCTCGCATCATCTGGTGCGCACGCTGTGGGCGGTGTTCTGGCTCTACGGCGGCCGCGGCGTCGGCCTGCTGTGGACGGTGATCATCATCGCCCAGCTCGGGATCGCCGACTACGGCCAGTACGGCATGGCGTATGCCGCCTTCTCACTGATCGGCCCACCGCTGGACAACCCGTTCGCGGTGCGCGCGGTACGGGAATCCGAGGAGCGGTTCCTCGCCGAACGGGCCACCCGGTATCTGCTCGGCCTGACCCTGATGGTGGCCGGGGCGGCTCTGGTCGAGGTCAGCTACATCGCCTGGTTCGGGCTGTTCGTGGCCGGCGGCGAGATCATCATGAAGGCCTACCAGAGCCACTGGGCACGCGACGGGCAGCCGCAACGGGTCGCGCAACTCGACACCATCCGCCAGGTCGTCAGCGTGATGTGTGCTGCCGCATACGTTTTCCTCGTCGACGACCCCACCCTGCAGGTCGCCAGCCTGTTCCTGGTGGCGCCCTATGTGGTGATCGCCGTCGTCGTCGGCTTCTCGGTGCTGGGGCCCCGCCCCGGTATGCCCGGTCCGCCCAAACTGATCGCCATCCTGGTCGGCGAGATGCTGGGCCTGGCCGCCTACCTGCAGGGCGATGTGCTGCTGCTGGGCTGGCTGACCAACGACACCATCGTCGGGTACTACGCGCTGACGGTCACCGTGACCATCGCGATCGTCGCCGTCGGGCAGTCCTTCGGCATGTCCTACAACCGCTCCCTGCGCGAGGGTGACGGGCAGCTGGCCGCCGGGCCGCCGCTGAAGAGCACCCTGATCCTGGGCGGCGTCGCCTGGCTGCTGGTCCTGATCGTCGGTGTGGTCATGCTGTTCACCCCCGCGCCACAGCAACTCGCGGTCGCGATGATCATCATGAGCTTGTTCTGCGGCATGCGGACCGTCACCTCGGTGTTCCAGGCGGTGCTCTACCTGCAACGTCGCGACACGACCCGGCTGGTGGCCAACATCAGCCTGCTGCCGGTCAAGCTGGGGCTGGTCGCACTGCTCGCGGTGGCGGGCGCCGTGGGGGCCGCCATCGCGACGGTGATCGCCGACGCGCTGCTGCTGGGCATCTACGCCTATGTCCTCTACCGCAAACCCCCTGCCAGAAAGGCGCCGGAATGACCAGGGCGACGTTCCTGCTGTCGAAGGATCCGGTCGTCGAGCACGGCGGGGATGTGGAGCTGTCCCGGCTGGTGATGCGGCTGGCCTCGGATTCCCACGAGGTGTCGGTCATCTGTCTGTCGCATCAGCCGCCGGGCCGCACCACCGCCGATCTGGTCGAGGGCGGCGCCGTCGTGCAGCGGGTGGCCAAGTCCGGTGTGCAGCCGCTGCGGTTGCTGAAGGACACCGCGCGCAGCGGGCGCAGCCTCGCGCACGCCCGGTTCGACAACGACGAACTGGTCGCCGCGATCTCCGCGTCACCGGCCGACGTGTTCGTCGCCGAGCACAGCTACATGGCCGAATCGTTCCTGCGCAGCGAACGGCGCGGCAACGCGCGGTTCGTGGTCAACACCCATGTCAGCGAATCCCTGGTCTGGCGGGCCACCCGGGGAGTGTTGGGGCGCCTGCAGGTGGGCAGGTTGGTGCGCGACGAACTGCGGGTGGCCCGCGCTGCCGACGCGGTGGGCACCTACGACGCCGAGGAGGCGGAGTTCTACCGCGCCAACGGTGTTCCGTCCGCGCGCTGGCTGGATCTGACGCTGCCGCCGGCCGCCCAGGTCGAGGTGGCGGCCACCCCGCGCCGGCTGGTCCTGATGGGGACCAGGGACTGGGCGCCGAATCAGGAGGCGTTCCTGACCGCGCTGCGGCTGTGGCCGCAGATCTCGGCGGGCATCGCCGGCGCCGAACTCTGCGTCATCGGCGCCCGACACTCGAAAGCCAAGGCACCGCAGTATCCCGACGGTGTGCGCGACCTCGGTTTCGTCGACGACCTGGTCGGTTTCCTGGGGACCTGCCGGGCCATGATCGCGCCGATCAGCACCGGTGGCGGGGTGCGGGTGAAGATCCTCGACGCGGCCCGGATGGGGCTGCCCGTGGTGGGCACCACCCCCGCCGTCGGCTCGCTGGGCGATCTGTTGGAACTCGGCGTCCACGACGAGGACGCCGACTTCGTCGCCGAGTGCCGCCGGCTGCTGCTGGATGTGCAGGCCGCCACCGCGGCTGGGGACCGGCTGTACGCGCTGAACAGCCGGTATTGGCAGGAGCGACGGCCCCACCGTGCGGTCGAGGCGCTGCTGACCGGTTAGTGGCGTCCGGCGCTGACCGGTGCCGCCGTCGGCACGGACCTGGTGGCCTCGGCGATGCGCGTCTCCAGCGCGGCGCGCTCTTTGTCCTCGCGCCGGAGTTGATCGGCGTAGGCCAGAAATGTCAGGAAAATGGTGTACAGAAACACGATCTGCGGGATGACCACCACGGGGTGATCGAGATTCAGAGCAACGATCGAGAATCCGATGAATACGCCGCCATAAAGTGCGCCCGGTAGCGAATTCGATCGCAACAACCGGTAACCAATTACGCACCCGATCACGACGACCGCCAGAAACGCCGCACCGACGAAGATGCCGCCGCGGTGAATCGCGATCAACGGGGCATTGGACACGAAGTTCTCGATGAAGGCGTACGCACCATCCTTGAACTCGCGCTGCGACCAACCCCAACCGAACAGCCAGTGCCCGTCCATGCGTCCGGGGAACTCCCGGATCGAGTCCACCCGGTCGGTGGCGCCGGCGTCATTGGAGCTGAGCGTGCCCATCAGGCGGGTACGCACCGAGGGCACCATGAAGGCGCCGATGAAGGCCAGCGTCAGCGTGCCGACCAGGATCTGGCGATCGCGTGAACGCATCGGGTGGAACACGAAAACCAGTACGACACCGACCAATACGCTGACGATGGCCGAGCGGCTCAGCGTCAGCGCGATGGCCGAACCGAGGATCGCGGCGATCACCACGCGCCGCCAACCGGCGAAGACGATCATGGCGATCACGAACGAGATGACCAGACCGATACCGGCGGCGTTGGGGTCCAGCCACAGCCCGCCGAGCCGGCTGAACGCCTGGCTGTCGGCGGCAACCTGGAATCGGTCGGTGCGTGGCAGATTCGAGGTGCCACCGGTGAAGAAGAAACGTTCGGTATTGGCCACCGCATAGCCGAAGATCCGGAATGGCTGCAGCAGTATCTGATTGGAGCCGAGCACAATTGACCCGATACCGATCAGCGCATTGAAGCTGGCCGCATAGACGAAGATGCGGCCGAACTTGGCCAGATGCTCCCGCGGCAGCGCGAGCAGCGCGAAGAAAGCGCCCGTGGCGATGGCCCACTTGGTGTAATCGAGGATGTTCACGATGGAGCTGAATGTGAGCACCATCGACACCCCGGAAATGACCACCAGCACCAGCACGCTCTTGGCCAGTGTGCTGCCCAGGACGGGGAAGCGTTTGGCGGCGTTGGGATGGACCAGAGCCGCCACCAGCGCGCCGCCGGCGAACGGGAGATACAGCGGAAGGTGCACGCCGGGGAAGTAGCCGAAGGGCAGCATGCCGACGGCGATCGCCATACCCCAGTACAGCCACAGCGGGTGGCGAAGACCGATATAGACGCCGACCGCCAGTGCGATCAGCCCGCCGACGGCCATCACCCCGACCTTGCCGCCGAGCGCCACCGTGCCGGCGATCACGGGCACCAATATGATGATCGCGGCTCCGACCAGCAGGTTGGGCCGTGTAGACGCGCCGAGTTTCATTGCGGACTCGTCTTCATTGCGGAATGATCCTCACGGCTTTACCGCACCGTCGTTGCATTTAACTATCCTTGCATCGACTTAGCTGGCCGCGCTACAGGGGCGCTCGGCAAAGTGTGCAGCTACTGTTGTTGACGCTATCGTTGCATTGTTGTGGCGATCCAAGAGCGAATGGAGTGCTCCCTTGGCCATCGGTGATTACCTGCGAATTTTTCGCCGGTTGTGGTGGGTGGTGCTCTTGGCGACGCTGATCGGCGTCGCGGTGGGTTATGCCAGCACCCTCTTCTCGACCCCGCAGTACTCATCGACGACACGGCTGTTCGTCACCACCCAGAGCGGCACCTCGGTGGGCGACGCCTACCAGAACAACCTGTTCTCCCAGGAGCGCGTCTTCTCCTACGCCGGTCTGGCCACCAGCGACCAGGTCGCTGCCCGGGCCATCGACCAGCTCAAGGCGCCGCTGACCGTCGATGAGCTGCGCGCCAAGATCACCGCGGTTCCGCTGCCGCAGACCGTGTTGCTGGACGTCACCGCCACCGATCCCGACCCGGCCGCCGCTCAGCGCTACGCCAATGCCGTCGCCGACCAACTGGTGAATGTGACCGCCGAACTGGAGACCTCGCGCCGTGGCGGTGAGGCCGCGGCAGCCGCGGTGCTCGTCGACGACGCCAGCTATGGCACCAAGGTGGCCGCCATGGGTCTGACCACCCGCCTGGCCGCCGGTGCGGTGGGCGGTCTGGTGCTCGGCGTGCTGTTGGCGATCGCGCTGGGTCTGTCCGACTCCAAGCTGCGCCGTCGTGAGCGCATCGAGGACGTCACCGGTATCCCGCTGCTGGGCACGCTGGTGGCCGACAAGCAGAGCCGCGACGGCATCATCGACATCGACTCCGGTGGCCTGGCCGTCGAGCGCCTGCGCGAACTGCGCACCAACGTGCAGTTCGCCCGCAATGCCACCGGCCAGCACCCCCGGGTGATCGCCGTGACCAGCCCGTCCCCCCAGGACGGCCGGTCCTCGACCGCCATCGACCTGGCCGTCGCGTTCGCCGAGTCGGGCCACTCGGTGGTCCTGGTCGACGGTGACCTGGTGAATCCGGAACTGCCGCAGCTGCTTCAGCTCGACTCCGCGGCCGTCACGCAGGCCGGAACGAAGGGCTTCACCACGCTGCTCGCCGGCCAGCACGACCTGTCCGAGTCACTGATCGAGGTGCCGCAGTCCGGTTTCGCGCTGCTGCCGTCCGGTCCGGTGCCCTCGGTGCGTCGCGAGCTGTGGGGCGACCAGCGGGTGCAGCGGGTGCTGGAACTGCTGCGCGGACACTTCGACTACGTCATCATCGACACCCCGCCGCTCACCAAGTACGCCGACGGCGCCGTGCCCGCCGCACTCGGCGACGGCGCACTGGTGCTCGGCCGGCTCGGCCACACCAAGACCACGGCGCTGCGCAAGGCGCTCAAGGTGCTCCAGACCGCGCACGCACCGGTGCTCGGCGTGGTCGCCACCTGCGAGCCGGGACACCGTCGTGAGCTCTCTTCGGACCGCAAGCACCAGGGCGGTGCCCACGCCTCCGGCAACTCCGCGGCCGCTGCCGAGGAAGAAACCGACAGCCGCACCGCGAGGTCGCAGACCTCATCGCACACCTCGGGATGACGGCGTGCCGAGTCTGATTCGTGGTGCGGCGGTCCTGTTCGTGACCGTCGTGCTGGTGACCTCGTGCGCACCGGCGGAGGCCCCCGCGCCCCCTCCGGGCTCGGACACTGTCGCGATCAAGACCTTCACCCCGCCCTTCGACGGCAAACCGCGGCTGCCACCGCCGGATATGAACGACGACGGGCCGGGCTCGCTGGTGTCCGTCGAACCGATGAGCGGCAGTGAACTGCTCAACCAGGACGACGCCACCTACATGCGCGTGGTCTACCGATCCACCTCCGGGGTGGACGGGCAGCCCACCGAGGTCTCGGGTGCGGTGGCGATCCCGCCGGGCGACCCGCCCAAGGGCGGCTGGCCCATCCTGGCCTTCGGCCAGGGCACCAAGGGTGTGCTGAACAAATGCGCGAGCAGCCTCTACGGCAGCCTGCCGTTGAACGCGTGGACGATGTCGGTCTTCGTCCGGTCCGGCTTCCTGGTCACCGTCTCGGACTTCCAGGGTGCCGGGGTCGAGGGCTACCAGCACCCGTTCCTCAACGCCAAGACCTACGGCTACAACGTGATCGACTCGGTCCGTGCCGCCCGTCGGGTCGGCGCCGAGACCAGCGACCGCTGGCTGTCCTACGGTCACTCCGCCGGCGGCCTGGCGGTCTGGGCGGCCGCCGAACAGGCCACCACCTACGGTCAGGGACTCAATCTGCTCGGCACCGTCGCGATGGCGCCGGCCGCCGACATGTCCGGGTTGGCCGACGCCGCCTGGAACGGCACGCTGACCGCCGATCAGCGGGTGACGCTCGTGTTCGCGCTGCAGTCGCTGAAGTGGTTCAACCCGGAGATGAATCTGGACAACTACCGGCGCGGCACCACCGCCGAGAACTGGGATCAACTCCTGGACTGCATCCCGCCCAACTTCGACGACATCGCCAGGGTGCGCGGGCTGATGACCAACGAGGACCTGCGGCCTGCGACCTACGAGGACGTCGTCTGGTTGCGTGAGCGGCTCGCGGAAATCGCTGTGCCACAAGCCCCCAACACCACACCGATGGTCGTCGGCTACGGCACCCAGGACATGCTGGTCGACGAGACGTGGTTCGAGAAGGCACTGGACCGGGCCTGCGCGATGGGCAGCTACATCGAGATCCGCAAGGGCCCGGGCAAGGGCCACGCCGACCTGGACAGCGGGTTCACCCTGCCCTGGCTGATGGACCGCCTCGACGGCGCCGACCCGCCGCCCAACGATTGCCTGAGCAGAAATTGAGGGCGCCGGTCGACGTGCCACGGGCACGGGACTACCTGAGGATCGCTGCCCGGGGCTGGGTCATCATCCTGGTGGCCACGCTGCTGGCGCCCGCCGCGGCGTTCGGCATCCAGAAGCTCACCGCCGAACGCAGTTACACGGCGTCGGTGCTGCTGTTCGCGCAGGTCGCCGGTGACCCCGGCACCTATTCGGCCTACGCCGGCGGCATCGGGGCCAACAGCCGGATGTCCACCTACGTGTCGCTGGCGCAGTCCTCGGTGATCAGCGAACGGACCATCGAACAACTCGGATTGCCGCTGACGCCAAGCGAACTCGCGGCCAAGGTCACCGCAACCTGGGAGCCCTACGGCTTGTCGCGGTTCGGCAGGCCATCGTCGGCACTGCTGCGGGTGGGGGTGACGGGCACCGATCCGCAGACCACCATCGACACCATCAACACGCTCGCCTCCGTGCTGATGAAGATGTCGGGCGAGCTGGAATACGTCGAGGCCAAACCCACCGACCCGATCCAGTACACCGGGCCGGTGGCCGAACTCGTGGCCGTCGATCCGGCGACCGTCGCCCACGAGGTCCAACCCGATATGACGAACACGCTGCTGGTGGCCACCGGCGTCGGCTTCGCCCTCAGCCTGGTGCTGGTGCTGGCGTTGGGACTGGCCCGTGATGAGGTGCTGACCGGCGGCCAACTCCGCCAGGTCGCCAACTCGTACACGTCGTCCAGCGGCGAGCCCCCCAGGTCTTAGGAGCTCGATGGCACACACAATCTCGACGAGGACGACCCGCAAGGCGCTGGCGAGTTCGCTGCTGGCGCTCGCGCTGGTGGTCGCGGGCTGCTCGGAGCCCGACCCCGGCCCGTCGGCCGCGGTGGTCTCGGAAATCCAGTTGCCCGCCGACTATTCGGCCACCGGTCCGGGCGCGCTCGTCAGCGCCACCCGGTTGCCCACCATCGACCGCCGGCTGCTGCGGGTCACCTCCGTCGCCGCCCGCATCACCTACAACTCGACCTCCGGGGTCGACGGCAGCTCTCAGGTCGTGTCGGGCAGCGTGTTCGCCCCGGCGGGCCCCCCGCCCGAGGGGGGCTGGCCCGTCATCGTGTTCGGGCACGGCACCACCGGCGTGCTGTCGGACTGCGCGCCGTCGCTGTCACCGACCCTGCTGGGCGCGGCCGAGGCGGTCCGCGCGCTGGTCACCCTCGGCTACGTCATGGTGGTGCCGGACTACCAGGGGCTGGGCACCATCGACAGCTACCACCCCTATCTGGATGCCACCACGGCCGGCTACAACATGGTCGACGCGGCCAGTGCGGCCCGCAAGCTGGTGCCGGACTCCTCGGAGCGATGGGTCGCCTTCGGGGTGTCCCAGGGCGGCCAGGCGTCCTGGGCCGCCAACGAATTGATCGCCGGTTACGGCGCGCAGGACACCCGGCTGATCGGCTCGGTGAGCGTGTCGCCCGCGGCCGACATCACCGGTCTTGCGGATATGGCCGCCGAGGGCATCCTGTCCCCGCAGCAGCGGATCGCCATGGTGCTCATCCTGTCGTCGTTGCAGAATGCGCATCCCGGTTTCAAGCTGGACGATTACCGGCGCGGCCTGGTCGAAGAGAAGTGGGATCTGCTCGCCGGGTGTTCCACCGACGCCACCGAGGACCGGCTCGCGGTGGCCGAGCAGATTCCGCCGGAGGATCTGCGCCCCGCGACCCCCGAGGCCCTCGACACGTTGCGCGGGTACCTCAATCAGATGAGCGGTCTGCCCCGCGCCCCGGCCAGCGCGCCGATGTTCGTGGTGCACGGGGACGCCGATGACGTGGTCCCGGTGGCGTGGACCACCGAAGCGGTGCGAAGAGCCTGCGAGATGGGCGACACCGTGGCATCCTTCATCGCTGGCGGCCGGGGACACGGTGATTTCGACCCCATCGTGTCGCTGGACTGGATCATGAAGCGGTTCGACGACGCACCGGCGGACAGTACGTGTGGGGTCGAGGGCGGGCCGTCGATCCTCAAGACCACCTAGTCGTCGAGACGACGCCGCTGACCACCGCGACCGGAGAACGCTCATGACAGAAACCAACGCGGCGCACGGGGGCGCGGGGGCCTCCGGTGTGCCGGGCATCGAATCCCAGGTGCTCGCCAGTTCGCCGACGCACACCAGGATCATCGGCCTCGACGGCATCCGCGGGTTGGGCTGTCTGGCGGTGGTGATGGGCCATGTGGCGCTGAGCTATTCGCCGGTCACCCACGACAAGGCCTTCCTCGGTGTGCTCGGCCTGGCGCTCATCCTGTTCTTCGTGCTCAGCGGTTTCCTGCTGTTCCTGCCCTATATCCGGCGCCTCACCAAGGACCGGTCGAAGGCGGCCATGCCGGATACCAAGCAGTACGCCCTGCACCGGTTCTTCCGGGTCTTCCCCGGATATCTGACGATCTTCCTGATCTGCAATTTCGTGCTGCAGGTGGCGTATGTGCAGAATTCGGCGATCCAGCCGCACGGGACCGACGCCGGTACCGGGATGATCACCGATCCCTGGGAACTGCTGGCGAATCTGACGCTGACGCAGACCTACATTCCCGACTACGTGCAGACCGGTATCAGCCCGTCCTGGTCGCTGACCCTGGAAATCGCGTTCTACGCGGTGCTGCCGCTGTTGGGCTTCCTGCTCTTCGCGTTGCGTAAGCGCACCGACGTCAAGCCGCTGGTGCTGGCCTGCCTGGCACCGGCCATCCTGCTGGCGGTCGGGGTCATCGGCCGACTGTTCGCCCCGCTGGTGTTCACCGCGTCCGGCGCGGACACCGTCATGATGCAGAACTGGGGACCCACCTGGGCTGCGGTGTTCATGCGCAGCTTCATCACCAACGCGGACCTGTTCGCCTACGGGATGTTCGCCGCGATCCTGTTCGTCGCGATCGAACAGGGCGTGATTTCCGTCCCGGCGGCCAGGCGGATCCATTTCCTGTGTTTCCCGCTGCTGCTGGTGTCCTTCGCCGTGGCACTCGTGCTCGCCGTGAAGGGCACCGTATTCGCCACTGCCGGAATCGGTTTCGTCTCCGCGGTGTTCATCGCGATCGTCGTCCTGCCGTTGGCCCGCGGCAAGGATTCCCCGATCGCGCGGTTCCTCGACCTCAAACCGTTCTATTTCGTCGGGATGATCTCGCTGTCGGTGTACCTGTGGCATTACCCGGTGCTGTTGCTGCTGGGCCGCTACGACTTGGCCGCCGGCGACTCCTGGAGCGGCATGTTCCGTAATGTTGCGGTGGTGGCCGTCGTGACGATCCTGCTGTCGACCATCACCTACTACGCCGTGGAGCGCCCGGGTCTGGGCCTCGTCAAGCGGTTCCGGAAGAGTTGATGCGCCGATACCTGCTGCCGGCCGGCATTGTGCTGTCCGTCCTGATCCTGGTTGCCGCGGTGGTGCTGGCGGTGTCCCCGGCCGCCCGCCAGACGGTGGGTCTGTCGACTAAGCCGCCCGCGACGGTGCTGCCCACACCCATCGAGGGCGCCGACCTGACGGGCAGCGGCCCCGGCTCTCTGGTCAGTGCGATGACGATGCCCGAATTCAGCCGCAGCCCGCAAGGCTCCGACCTGAACTCGGCCCGGGTCGTGTACCGCTCGACCAACGGCGACAGCGGAGAGCCGACGGTGGTGTCCGCTGCGGTGTTCACGCCCAGCGGGGGCGCCCCGGCCGGCGGATGGCCGGTGGTCGCCTTCGGTCACGGCACCCTGGGCATCGACGAGCCGTGCGGCCCGTCGATGTCGGCGACGCTGCTGGGGCTGACCGATTGGGTGGTCAAGTTGACCGAGCTCGGTTTCGCGGTGGCCCTCGCCGACTTCCAGGGACTCGGATCACCGGGAATCCATCCCTATCTGGATTCCAAGACCGCCGGGCTGAACATGATCGACTCGGTGCGGGCGTTACGGCACACCTTCCCCGATGTCTCGGACAGGTGGGCCGCACTCGGGGGCTCGCAGGGCGGTGGCGCGGCCTGGGCGGTAGGGGAGCAGGCCGGGACGTACTCCCCGGAGATGCCTCCGCGCGGGGTGCTCGCGCTGGCGCCGGTCGCCGATATCGCGGGGCTGGTCGACAAGTCCGTGGACGGCACCTTGACCAAGGAGCAGGTGGCGGCGCTGGTCCTCGTCGTCGAATCGCTGGCCCGGCTGCACCCCGAGCTCAACCGGGACGATTTCCGGCACGGTGTCGCCGCCGAGAACTGGGACATCCTGATCGCCTGTTCCGGCGATGCGGTGCACACCCGGGAAGCCGTGATCGACCGACTCGGATCCGATGACGTGAAGCCGCGGACGCCGGAAGCCGCCGATCAGTTGCGGGCCTATCTTCGACAGTGGGCATTGCCGCAGCAGCCGCTGGCCGCACCCATGTCGGTCGTCTACGGCGGTGAGGACGAGTACATCGACCCGCGCTGGACGACGGACGCGCTGGCCCGCGCCTGCGAGCTGGGCGGCACGGTGACGTGGGATTTCCAGCCCGACAAGGGCCACGGCGACCTTGAGGTCGCCGACCAGCTGGGCTGGCTGGCCGAACGGCTCGAGGGGCTGCCGATCGAGCGCCCCGTAGGTGAAGCCGCCGCCACCGCCTGCGGTTAGTCCTGCTACGGGTACCCGGTCGTGCCGCCGCACCGGCGCGAACTCCCTCCTGGCGCCCTCCTACGGCCCGGCAGGGGCATTGCCCCGGACCCCGGCAGCGAAGTCGCCGTGATGTGCCTGTTACCCGGCAAACCGATGTGTCAGGCACTGTCAATTCGGTGTCCTCGCAGCGCTGCGATTCGCTATTCGAGGAATGGCGAATGAGGAATGGCACGAATGTGCCATTCATATTGGGGCGGATGATGCCGAAGTGAATAGGTGGGTGGGCCGCTGCGCCAATGGTGCGCGACGCCATTCGCACGGTCCGGTCCGTCTGCGTGGCTGGTCCGGCGTTTGGCCGCTGGTCACGGCGGGTAGGACATGTTCGCGATTGCAAGCACTCCCGTGCCGGCGGCCAGCGACTTCTCGCAACGTCATACCGGAATGCCCATCGGGCCGTCGCCGATCGCCGGGAGGTCTGGGCAGGTTGCCGGTGGTGTGTGCCGCGGCTAAGCCATAAAACGTCGGAACCTTGCACGCAAGCGCAGTTTCAGCAATGGCTCTTCGGCCGACTCGCCGGGCGCCGGAAGATCTTGATTCAGGTGTAACGCATCGGCAACCCCGGCGATAACCCATGAGTACATGGGATTAACAGACTCGGCTTAGGCTTAATTACCAGGTCAAATCGTCGCGGGCGTCAGTTTTTACCGACTCACCCGCGCGGCCAGATCCGGCAAATCAAGATCATATCCACCGGCGAATTTGCGCCGGCGTCAGCCGAAGGGTGGATATTTGGGCCGAAATGTTGCAAGAAGCAGGAAACAAAGCGATAGTCTTAGTCAGCATGCTTGGACCGGTGCAGCAAACGAAGGTGGACGCGCACGTGACGTTGGTGAGAGAGACGGAAGCGCCGATCGCTCTGGTGAGCGCGGCGCCCGCCCGCGACCACGACGGACTGCAGTGGCAGCGGCGCTACGGGTTGGCGCTGTTGGTCACCGATGTCGTTGTCGTGGGCGCTGCCATGGCGTGCGCCCAGATGGTGCGCCTGGGGCGCCCAGTTACCGATTTCGATCCGCTCACCAAGTACTTCGGCCTGCTGTCGGTGATCTTCGGCTTGATCTGGCTGGGTTTGCTGACGGCCTACCGCAGCCGGTCCCCGCGCATCGTCGGTGCCGGCATCGAGGAGTACCGACGGGTGCTCTCGGCCACGCTGGCGACCATCGGCGTCGTCGCCGTCACATTGATGATCTTCCGGCCGGAGTACGCGCGCGGCTACCTGGCGCTGGCCTTCCCGCTCGGTCTGGTGTTCCTGGTGCTGGGCCGTGCCGCCTGCCGCCGGGTCCTCGGCTGGTACCGCAAGCGCGGACAGTGCGTCAACGCTGTGGTGGCGGTCGGTAACGCGGCCGCGGTGCGCAGCCTGGTCCAGTCCCTCGACCGCGCCTGGGGTTACGGCTACTCGGTCGTGGGTGTCTGCCTCACCGGCCGCGTCGGTGGCGGCACGCTCGACGTGCCCGGCGTCGGCCCACTGCCGATCCTGGGCGACGAGCATCAGGTGGAAGAGGCGATCGCCAAGGCCAACGCCGACACGGTCGCACTGACCACCACCGAGCACCTCGGCCCCGAGGGCGTGCGCGAGCTGTCCTGGGATCTCGATCGCCTCGGCGTCGACCTCGTGGTCTCACCGGGCATGGTCGATGTGGCCGGTCCGCGCCTGACCATGCGCCCGGTCGCCGGTCTGAACCTCATCCACGTCGAGAAGCCGCAGTACAGCGGCACGACGAAGGTGCAGAAGCGCGCCTTCGACATCTTCGTCTCGCTCGCCGTGCTCACCGCCGCATTCCCGCTGCTGCTGGTCAGCGCCATCGCGATCAAGCTCACCAGCCGTGGCTCGATCTTCTACATGTCCGAGCGCATCGGCCTGGACGGCAAGCCGTTCCAGATGATCAAGCTGCGGACCATGGTGGAGAACGCCGACAAGTTGGTCGCCGGCCTGGCCGACATGAACGAGATGGACGGCGGCGTGCTGTTCAAGATCCGCCGCGACCCCCGGGTGACCGCGGTGGGCCGGATCCTGCGCCGCTACAGCATCGACGAACTGCCCCAGTTCATCAACGTGCTGCGCAAGGACATGAGCGTGGTGGGCCCGCGCCCGCCGCTGCCGTGCGAAGCCGATGCCTACACCGACCAGGTCCGTCGCCGTCTGCTGGTGCTGCCGGGTATCACCGGCCTGTGGCAGGTCAGCGGTCGCGCCGATCTGTCCTGGGACGACTCGGTGCGCCTGGATCTGTCCTACGTCGAGAACTGGTCCATCAGCGGTGATCTGCTGATCGCCCTCAAGACCGTGCGCACCGTGCTGGGCGGCACCGGCGCCTACTGACCCACCCGGGTCGCTTTCGCTTCGCAGTCCCGTGACGGACGTCCGGTAGCGTAGGGACGTGCGGCTTTCCCGGAGCAACGACAGGCCGCGTTGGCTCAAACGCACCGCCGTCGCCGTCACCATCTTCGTCGTCGTCCTCGCCCAGATCCTGCTCGGCCGTGCACTATTGCCGTTCGCCGTGCCGCTGGGTCTGGAATTCCTGAACAGCTTCCCGTCCTCGGGCGGAGCGCCCGTCGCCATCGACACCGCCGACCTCACCGACGCCGGACCCGGCTCGTTGGTCACGGCCACCACCATGCCCGGGGTGACCCGGCGGGTGGAGGCCCGCGATCTGCGCGCGGCGCGGGTGCTGTACCGCTCGACATCCGGTGACACCGGCGCGCCCACCGTGGTCTCCGGTTCGGTGTTCACCCCCAAAAGCGCCCCGCCGCCGGGCGGCTGGCCCATCGTGGCCATCGGCCACGGCACCGTCGGCATCGACAATCCCTGCGCCCCGTCGCGGTCGGACACCATGCTCGGCGCGCTGGCCTTCGTGACACCGTTCATCGACCGCGGTTTCGCGGTGGCGGTGCCCGATTACCAAGGACTGGGCGCCAAGGGGATTCACCCGTACCTGGATGCCAGGACCGCCGGGCTGAACATGATCGACAGCGTGCGGGCGCTGCGCCACACCTTCCCCGAGGTGTCCACCAAGTGGCTGGGATTCGGCCACTCGCAGGGCGGCGCGGCCACCTGGGCCGCCAACGAACAGGCCTCGGTGTACGCCCCCGAACTGAAGCTGCTCGGGACGGTCGCGGCCGCGCCGGCCGCAGACGTGAGTGGCTTCGCGGATAAGTCGCTGCGCGGTGAACTGACCGCCGACCAACTGCTGGCCATGCCGGTCATCGTCGAATCGCTCGCGCGGCTTCATCCGGAACTCAACCGTGACGACTTCCGGGCCGGGGCCGGCGCGCAGTACTGGTCGGTCATCACCGCGTGCCAGGCGCCGCAGATCTACGAACGGCAGAGTGCCGCAGAACATCTGCGCCAGCACGATGTCGCACCGCAGTCGGTGGCCGCGGCCGACCAGTTGCGACAGCTGCTGCGGGACTGGGCACTTCCGCAGCGCCCACTGTCGGCGCCGCTATCGGTCTGGTACGGCGGGGCCGATACCCTTGTCGACGCGGCGTGGACGGCAGCGGCCATTCAGCGCGCATGCGCCATGGGAGGAACGGTGACAGTGCAGTTCGAACCGGACAAGGGGCACGCGGGTGTCGATCTCGCGAGCCAACTGGATTGGATGACAAAGATTTTCGCTGATCAGCCGGTGCGAAATGACTGCTGACCGGCTACCCCTCGATGTCGACGCCCTGCGCGCCGATCTGCGCGCGCCGTGGCACCGCCTCGACATCGTCGAGGAGACGGGATCGACCAACGCCGATCTGATCGCGCGGGCCGCCGCCGGTGAGGACATCGCCGGAGCGGTGCTGCTCGCCGAGCATCAGAGCGCCGGGCGCGGACGGGGTGGACGCGCCTGGACCGCGGTGCCGCGCGGACTGGTCATCGTGTCGGTGGCCATCTCCGCCGAAGGCGTCGACGAACAACAGTGGGGGCTGCTGCCACTGCTGGCCGGTGTCGCGGTCTCCGACACCCTGGCCGCCGTCGGCATCCGGGCCGGCGTGAAATGGCCCAACGACGTCCTGATCGACGGCGCCAAGATCGCAGGCATCCTTGCCGAGGTGGCCTCGCCCAAACCGGTCGTGGTGCTGGGCATCGGCCTGAATGTCGCGGTACTGCCCGAGGAGATCGGCCAGCCCCACGCCACCTCGGTGCGCGCACTCGGGGTGAGCGCCGAACGCACCGAGATCGCCCGGATCCTGTTGGGCGAGCTGGCCACCCGCATCCAGGCCTGGCAGGCCGGGGAGGCCGCGGCGCTGCTGACGGATTATCGGGAACGCAGCGCCACCTTGGGCCGACCGGTGCGCGCACTGCTGCCCGGCGGCAAGGAGATCGTCGGCACCGCCACGGCCATCGACGCGCAGGGCCGGCTCTGCATCGACACCGGCGCGGGCACCGAGGTCATCGCCGCGGCCGATATTGTGCATTTGCGCCCGCTATCCGGTGAGGTGTTTGAGTAGAGTCCACACCGTGGGCTATCCGGAGAACGTGCTGGCCAGAGACGAGCATGTGGTGCTGCACCGGCACCCGCACTGGAAGCGGCTGCTCGCTCCCGCGTTGGTGCTGCTGCTGGCCAGTGCGCTGGCCGCGTTCGGTGCCGGCTGGGTCAATCAGACCGATTGGGACGACAATGCCAAGCGGATCATCTTCGGTGTCATCGCCGCGCTCTGGTTGGTGCTGGTCGGATGGCTCACCCTGTGGCCGTTCCTGACGTGGTGGACAACGCATTTCGTGATCACCGACCGCCGGGTGATGTTCCGCCACGGCCTGCTGACCCGTAGCGGCATCGACATCCCGCTGGCCCGGATCAACAGCGTGGAGTTCAAGCACGGCGTACTGGACCGGATGCTGCGCACCGGCACGCTGATCATCGAGTCCGCGTCACAGGATCCGCTGGAGTTCTACGACATTCCGCGCGTCGAGCAGGTGCACTCCCTGCTCTATCACGAAGTCTTCGACACCCTCGACTCCGAGGAATCGCCGAGCTGATCGGTGTCGCGGACCCGTCGGCGTAGCGGGGTGACGGTGTTCTCGTCGCCGGCGCCGTTCTCGTCGAAGCCGCGCCCGGCGCTCTGACCGACCTGACCGTGGTGCTCGGCATGGTCCTCGAAGGCCTCGGCGATACCGCCGGCGGTGAGGGTGGACTCCAGGGCCTTCTCCGGGTTGCGCGCGTGCTCGTCGGGGAACACCCAGCGGCGGAACGCCCAGAACCGGAAGGCCATCTGCAGCAGGTTGCCGATGACGTAGGCCGAGATGAAGTCGGCGATGTTCTCCACCGTCAGCGACACCTCGGGCACCCGCAGGCCCAGCACGTAGCTGGAGAAGTACAGCGGGGCCATGGCCAGCACCACGCCCACGCCGCTGACCCCGAAGAACAGCAGCGCCTCATGGTGGCGTTCGCGGCCGCCGCGGTCCTTGAAGCTCCATTCCCGGTTGAGAATGTAGGACGCGATGACCGCCACGATGCCGGCGATGATCTTGGCCGTCACCGGCTTGGGCTCCAGGACGGTCAGCTTGAGCGTGTAGAAGATCGCGGAGTCGATGACGAAAGTCGTCGCGCCCACGAGCGCGAACTTGATGAGCTCATGGTGCCGCTCGGCGAAGGGCCGGATCGGGCGGGGAAGCCGCGCAATCGTGGCATCAGCGAAGGACACGAGGATCAAGTCTACGGAAACTCCCTGCCCAACGTGAACCTGTGCAGGTCACTGCCGGTACCGGTCGTCCCGTATGGAGGTCACCCGGGACATGACAACATATGTGCCGTGCCCCGAACGCCCAGTGACTCCCGAGCGCCCACCGTCGCGATGATCGGCGGGGGCCAGCTCGCCAGAATGACCCACCAGGCCGCCATCGCGCTGGGGCAGACGCTGCGGGTGCTGGCCGCCGGGCCCGACGATCCTGCGGCTCAGGTCACACCCGATGTGGTGATCGGTGCCCACACCGACCTGGACGCACTGCGGCGCGCCGCGCAGGGGGTCGCCGCGCTGACCTTCGACCACGAACACGTGCCGACCGAGCATCTGGAACAGCTCGTCGCCGAGGGCGTCACGGTGGCGCCGCCGCCGCAGGCCCTGATCCACGCCCAGGACAAGCTGGTGATGCGCCGCCGGCTGGAGGCCCTGGGCGCACCCATCCCGGCCTACTCCGCGGTGCGGACCGTCGACGATGTCGATGCCTTTGCCGCGCGGACCTCCCGTCCGGTGGTGGTCAAGACGGTGCGTGGCGGCTATGACGGCCGCGGCGTGGTGCTGGCCCGCGATCTTGCGCACGCCAGGGAGGCGGTCGCCGGGTATCTGGCCGACGGTGTCGAGGTCATGCTGGAGGAGCGGGTGGCATGGCGCCGCGAGCTCTCCGCGCTGGTGGCCCGGTCCCCGTTCGGGCAGGGCGCGGCCTGGCCGGTGGTGCAGACCGTGCAGCGCGACGGCATCTGCGTGGAGGTCATCGCACCGGCGCCGGGCCTGCCTCGCGAGATCGCGGCCGGCGCGGAGGCGCTGGGCCTGCGGCTGGCCTCCGAACTCGGGGTCGTCGGCGTGCTGGCAGTCGAGCTGTTCGAAACCGAGACCGGCGAGATCCTGGTCAACGAGCTCGCGATGCGCCCGCACAACTCGGGGCACTGGAGCATGGACGGCGCCCGCACCAGTCAGTTCGAACAGCACCTGCGGGCGGTGCTGGACTATCCGCTCGGCGATACCGCGGCGCTGGCCCCGGTGACCGTGATGGGCAATGTGCTCGGTGCCGCCGAGACGCCGCGGATGTCGATGGACGAGCGGGTGCACCACCTGTGCGGGCGGATGCCGGACGCGAAGGTGCACCTGTACGGCAAGGGGGAGCGGCCCGGCCGCAAGATTGGGCACGTGAATCTGGTGGGTGCACCCGGCGGATCGGCCGATGACCCGGAATATGTTGGCGCACTGAGGGAAAGAGCGCAGCGCGCAGCACACTGGCTGTCGCATGCGCAGTGGACGGATGGATGGGACGGGCACTGACATGACCGAAGCGCACACCGTGCCCGGCCCGCGGGTCGGGGTCATCATGGGCAGCGACAGCGACTGGTCGGTGATGGAGGACGCCGTCACCGCGCTCGCGGAGTTCGAGATCCCGTTCGAGATCGGTGTCGTCTCGGCGCACCGCACGCCGGCCCGGATGCTCGACTACGCCCAGCACGCGGCGGGCCGCGGCATCCAGGTGATCATCGCCGGTGCGGGCGGCGCGGCGCACCTGCCCGGCATGGTCGCCGCCGCGACCCCGCTGCCGGTGATCGGGGTACCGGTCCCGCTGGCGCGCCTGGACGGGTTGGATTCGCTGCTGTCCATCGTGCAGATGCCCGCCGGGGTGCCGGTGGCCACGGTGTCCATCGGCGGTGCCCGCAATGCCGGCCTGCTCGCGGTGCGGATTCTCGGGGCGTTCGATCCCGCGCTGCGCGCCCGGATCGAGGCATTCCAGGCCGACCTGGAGAAGATGGTGCTGGCAAAGGACGCCGCACTGCGGGACCGGCTACTGGGTGGCGCGGATTAACCGCTAAAGTTACTGACGAGTAGCGAGGAGATCCAGATGGTTGCCAACCCGTCATTTGACCTGTTCCAGCTGTCCGACGAGCACAATGAGCTGCGCACCGTGCTGCGCTCGCTGTGTGAGAAGGAGATCGAGCCGTACGCCGCGGAGGTGGATGCGCAGGCGCGCTACACCGATGAGGCGCTGGCGGCGCTGGACGGTTCCGGCTTCTCCGCGGTGTTCATCCCCGAGGAGTACGGCGGGCAGGGCGCGGACTCGGTCGCGGCGTGCATCGTCATCGAAGAGGTCGCCCGGGTGTGCGCGTCGTCCTCGCTCATCCCCATCTGCAACAAGCTGGGCACCACCGGACTGCTCATGCGCGGCTCCGAGGAGCTCAAGCAGAAGGTGCTGCCCTCGATCGCGGCCGGCGAAGCCACCGCGTCCTACGCCCTGAGCGAGCGCGAGGCCGGCAGCGATGCCGCGGCAATGCGCACCAAGGCCGTCGCCGACGGCGATGACTGGATCCTCAACGGCACCAAGTGCTGGATCTCCAACGGCGGCAAGTCGACCTGGTACACCGTGATGGCGGTGACCGACCCCGACAAGGGCGCCAACGGCATCTCCTCGTTCATCGTGCACAAGGACGACGAGGGATTCAGCGCCGGACCCAAGGAACACAAGATGGGCATCAAGGGATCGCCCACCACCGAGCTGTACTTCGAGAACTGCCGCATCCCGGGGGATCGCATCATCGGTGAGCCCGGCACCGGGTTCAAGACCGCGCTCGCGACCCTGGACCACACCCGGCCCACCATCGGGGCCCAGGCCGTCGGGATCGCCCAGGGCGCCCTGGACGCGTCGATCGCGTACACCAAGGAGCGCAAGCAGTTCGGCAAGTCGATCGCGGACTTCCAGAGCACCCAGTTCATGCTCGCCGACATGGCGATGAAGATCGAGGCCGCCCGGCTGATGGTCTACACCGCGGCCGCGCGTGCCGAGCGGATGGAACCCAACCTGCAGTTCCTGGCCTCGGCCTCGAAGTGCTTCGCCTCCGATGTGGCGATGGAGGTGACCACCAACGCGGTGCAGTTGTTCGGTGGGTACGGCTACACCGTCGATTTTCCGGTGGAGCGCTACATGCGCGATGCCAAGATCACCCAGATCTACGAGGGCACCAACCAGATCCAGCGCGTCGTGATGAGCCGCCAGCTGCTGAAGTAGGTTTGCGCCGAGTGGCCAGTTATTGCACGCTTTTCGCGAAAAGGCGTGTAATAACTGGCCATTGGCGTATCAGCGGATGAGCTTGGCGACCTTCTGGTAGGTGTTGCGGACCGTCTCGCTGCGCCGCGCGATGTGCACCGGGTGCTTGGGCACCGGCACCAGCACGCTGACCGGGTGGCCGACGAAGGTGGATTCGAAAACCGCCGTCATGGTCCGGTCGGCGTAGGCCGCGTCCAGGGTGCGGCGGTAGCGCTCGGCATGCTCGGGCTGCGTGAACAACACCTTGTTGTAGCCGATGTAGAACGGCACCAGCGCGCCGCCCTGCTCCAGGTAGTGCACGGTGCCGACGCACACGCCGGGCCACTGCTGGTTGAACACGTCGTCGGCGATCACCACTCCGCCGTCGACGAGACTCTTCTCGGCCAGCCGCATATCGCTGAGCACGATCTCCTGGGTGTGTCCGCCGTCGACGGAGAAGATCCGCACGTTCGACATCGCGGCGATGTCGCCGGGCACGATCGCGGTCGAGTCACCCTGATGGATGACCAGGCCGGTGCGGTCGGTCCACTGGTCGAGGTGGTGCAGGAAGCGGTCCCGGTCGCCCTGACCGGACTTGTCGATATTGGACTCCTGGTCCTCGAACAGGTCGATGGCGATGGCCGCCTCACCCGGTTGCTGCAGGAGCTTCATCGCGATGAACAGCTGCCCGTGATGCACGCCGATCTCGGCGATGGGGCCATTGATCCCGGCGTCGCGCTGGTACTGATCGACGGCATGCAGCAACCCGATGGCCGACGATTCCGTATAGCCCTGCACCCGTCGATGGCCCAAATGCCGATATGCAGCGAATTTCATCGCGATGCTTCCCACCTGTCACAGGGTACTCATCCGAGGCCGTTTGGCCTATGCGAGGACAATATTGACGCCCAGGGTATTTGATATAGCCGCCGATCGGACGAATTACCCCCGGCTCACCTTTTCCATCTCGCGTCGCCGGTCCAGCACGGCCGGATCGGCGTTGGCGACCTGAACCAGTGACGCGCCCGACGACAGCACGGCGAGGAAATGCCGGATCAGGTCGTCGTCGGTGTCCCAGCGCGCGGTGGAGAGCACCCGGTCGGAGTCGGTCAGTTCCTGCGCACTGGCCGAGTCGGCGGCCAGTGCGAGCACGTCGGCGGCGGACCGGCCGTTCAGGGCCGCGCCGGGCGCCCGTTCCGGGACGATCTGGTCGCCGTGCACGCGGACCGAGGTTGCGTAATCGGTCACCCCGATGGGCAGGTCGGGCACCGGCTTACCGAACGGATCCAGGGAGAGTGCCATCACTTCCCCCATCCCGGCGGCCGCGTCGGCCTCGTCCAGGCGATCGGCGGTGCACAGCGCGATATCGGTGGTATCCGGCCGGCCGAACACCACCTCGGCACCGATCCACCAGGTGCCGAGCAGCACCGCGGCCGTCTGCCAGTGGGCGGGCAGCAGCACCGCGACCCGGCTGCCCGGGCCGGCCCCCAGTTCGTCGCGCAGCAGGTTGGCGGTCTTGGCGGCCCAGTTGGCCAGTGTCACCGTGGACACCTCGATGCGCTCGCCGGTGGCGTCGTCGTAATAGGTGATCCGCGGGCCGACCGGGTCCCGTTTGATCAACGGGTCCAGCAGTGCCGCGCTGACGGTCGTCACGTCAGTTCACGCACTGGGGGTCGTCGGAGCCGGCGGTGATGATCGGCGACGGGGGCGGGGGTGCGTCCTCGGAAGAGGAGATCAGATCCTCGCCTTCGTAGCCCTGGTACCACTCGGTGGACGCGGGATCGGCCGATGGCGTGGTGCCTTCCAGGCCCGAACCGGGGCCCGCGTAATCGTCGGACAGCACGACCTGCACGGTGCCGGGTGCCATCGACGGGTCCTCGATGACAGGCAGGTTGCCCAGGCTTTTCGAAACAGCCTGCGCGCCAAGGTCATCGACGCTGGGCGCGCGTACCTGGCTGTTGGCCACCCCGTCACCCTCGTGGTTGCCGACGGCGCCGGGGGTGAAGCCGCCGCCGGTCAGCACCTCGGAGACGGCGGCGGCCAGACCACCGACATCGGTGTCGTTGACCACGTCGACGGTGGTCTTGTCGGGGGAGTAGGCCACCTTCTCGGTGTTGCCCTGCTCCTGTTCGTCCAGCAGACCGCTCACCCATTCCTTGACGCTGTCCGGGTCGATGCGGACCACGGACTGCATGCCGTCATCGCTCCAGCCGTCCTCGCGCAGGATCGGAATGGTGGCGAAGGCGACCGAACCGGCCGCGATCTCCTGGAGCTGCTCCACGAAATCCATGATGTCCCAGCCATCGGAGAGCACCACCGAGCGCTGCACGGCGGTCTGCAACCGGCCCAGGGTGGCCGGGCTGGACAGCGTCTTACCGGAGATCACCTGATGGGCAAGCGATGCCATCACCGCCTGCTGGCGGGTGACCCGGTCCAGATCGCCGCGCGGCAGATCGTGGCGCTGCCGCACGAAGCTCAACGCCCTCGCACCGTCCAGTTTCTGCCAGCCGGCCGGGAAATCGGCGCCGGAAAGAGGTTCGTAGACCGGGTTTTTGAGGCAGACATCGACGCCGCCGAGCGCGTCGGTGATCAAACTGAAGCCCAGCAGCCCGATTTCGGCGTAGTGATCGACGGTCACACCGGTCAGATGCGCGACCGTTTCGATCAGCGCCTCCCGGCCGGCTTCGGTGCCTCGCTTCTCACCCTCGAGCGGGTCCATGCCCTCGACCTCGATGAGCTGCTTCATGGTGGCCAGCCGCGCGTCGCCGTACACGCCGTTGATCTTCATCTTTCCCTGGTCATCCGGCAGTTCGACGTAGGTGTCGCGGGGGATGGAGATCGCGGTGGCCGACTTCCCGTTGTTCGGGATGCGCACCAGGATGATGGTGTCGGTGTTGGTGGCGACATCGTCGCCGACCCGCAGGGTGGCCAATTCCTCGGCCGACAACGGGTTCCCGTGGGCATCGGTGCGACTGTCGACGCCGACCAGCAGGATGTCGATCGCGCCGTCCTCGCCGCCCCCGCCGAGAGCGGCGGAATTGACGTGGTTGATGCCGTCCTCGAACGACCGCACGGTGCTCCAGGCCACGCCAGTGGACACCACCACCGCCACTGCGGCAATGACGCCGACCGTTCTGGTCAGCCGATTTTGCATCAGCCCAGGCTACTGGCCGGAGCATCGATGTCCGCCGAAGCGCGTCGGCGTGCCAACTTCCGCGGTGCCGGATGTGCTGGGACCCCCGCGGTAACGATGGCGGCTCAGCGAACGACAGATGGCGTACGAGTTGTCATCGGCCGACAGCGGCGTTCACCCGTCTGGGCTGGGCGTTCGGTCGATGAGCACATGAGAGGTCCGGTAACTTGAACGGTATGCGGAAAACTTGGGTCAGGGCTTTGGGCCGCGCGGCGGTAATGGTCGCGTTGGTGGTGTCGATGGTCACGGTCAGCCCGGCCACCGCGAACGCGGTGGTGGCCCCCGCCGACGGTTACGGATTCGCCCAGGGGTACACCTGGGCCACCGGAAACCCGGGTGATTCCGCCCGCGAGATCGCCGCGGTCGCCAAGACCAGCGGCAGCTGGGTGCGGCTCCCGCTGGACTGGGGCATCGTCGGGATCGGTCCGGGTGAATACAACTGGGGCTACTTCGACAGCCTGGTCAATGCCGCGAGTGCGAACGGTCTGCGCGTCCTCGGGCTGATCTCCAATACCCCGTTCTGGGCCCGCACCGAGGGTGCGCAGCTGCTGTTCCCGTCGTCGCCGCCCAAGAACTACGGCGATTTCGGCGCTTTCACCGCGGCCGCGGCCAAGCGCTACGCCGGCCGGATCAACGCCTGGGAGGTCTGGAACGAGCCGAACCTGCCGCTGTTCATGGGCTTCGCCGACAACAAGGCCGTCCGGTACACCGACATGCTCAAGGCCGCCTATCCCGCGATCAAGGGCGCCAACCCGGGCGCGACCGTCGTCGCCGCCGGGCTCAGCCCGCTGGAGGGCCCGGACTCGCCCCCGGGATTCCTGCAGCAGATGTACGCCGCGGGCGCAAAGGGTTCCTTCGACGCGGCCGCCGCGCACCCCTATGTCTTCCCGGGTGGCCTGGCCGCCGACAGCAACAACGGGTGGTCCGATGTGCTGCGCATGCATGACGTGATGGCGGCCAACGGCGACGGCGGCAAGAAGATCTGGCTCACCGAGATGGGCGCGTCCACCAGCGACATCCCCGGCGACGGTGTGAGCCAGCAGGAGCAGGCCAAGCAGATCGTCGACGTGCTCGGGGCGGCCGCCGCCGTCGGGTGGGCCGGACCGGCCTTCATCCACGCCGTGCGTGACCTGGACAGCTCCAACCGCAACGACCGTGAGGCCAACTACGGCGCGCTGCTCACCTCGGACTGGCAGCCGAAGGTCGCCGCGGGCGTGCTCGCCGGATAGCCGGTTGTGCCTGCCCGAATCGTCATCACCGGCGCGGGCGGGCAGGTCGGCCGGTTCCTGGGCGGTGCACTCCCCGCCCAGGGACGCGATCTGCTCGCGTGCACGTCGTCGCAGTGGGACATCACCGACCCGGCGGCCGGCGCCGATATCGTCGCCCCCGGTGACGTGGTGATCAACTGCGCGGCCCTGACCGCCGTCGATGTCGCCGAGACCGAAGAGGCCCGCGCGTACGCCGTCAACGCCACCGGCGCAGGCAATGTCGCGCGCGTCTGCGCAGCGAACGGCGCCCGGCTGATCCACATCTCCACCGATTACGTGTTCAGCGGGGACTTCGGCGGAGCCCCGCGGCCCTACGAGGTGTACGACCCTGTCGGGCCCCGCAGCGTCTACGGCCGCAGCAAGCTCGCGGGGGAGCAGCAGGTGCACGACGTGCTGCCGGAGGCGACCGTCGTGCGTACCGCGTGGGTGTACACCGGGACGGGCAACGATTTCGTCGCCGCGATGCGCCGACTGGAGTCCGAACGCGAGCACGTGGACGTGGTGGCCGATCAGACCGGATCGCCGACCTATGTCGCCGACCTGGCCCGCGCGCTGCTTCTCATCGCCGACGATCCGGCGCCCGCATCGCTGCTGCACGTGGCCAACACCGGCCCGGCCAGCCGCTACGAGCTCGCCTGCGCGGTGTTCGCCGGGATCGGCGCCGACCCGCAGCGGGTCCGGCCGGTGAGTACCGACCGGCATCCGCGGCCCGCACCGCGTCCGGTCTACTCGGCGCTGTCGACCGCGCGTTATGACGCCCGCCACAGCCCGATGCGGTCCTGGCGGGATGGGCTGGATGCCGCCTTGACGGCACTGCCTTGAGGATCCGGGGCGAGCGTAGCGAACGGGAGGACGGGATCCGGGGCGAGCGTAGCGACGGGGGGAAGAATGGTTACCCTCTGCAGCGTGGGCGACGAACTGGCTGGGCGTGGTGACTGACGAACTGAAGGTCGTGACGGTGACCTATTCACCGGGCCCCCATCTGGATCGCTTCCTGGCCTCGCTGGCGCATGCCACCGACCGGCCGGTGACGGTGATCATGGCCGACAACGGCTCCACCGACGGCGCCCCCGAGGAGGCGGTCGAGCGATATCCGAACGTCCGGCTGCTGCGCACCGGCGGCAATCTCGGTTACGGCACCGCCGTGAACCGCGCCGTCGATGCCTTCGTGACCGACGGTGAGCTGTTCATCGTGGCCAACCCCGATGTGCAGTGGGGCCCGGGCAGCATCGACGAACTGCTGGCGGCCGCGCAGCGGTGGCCGCAGGCCGGTGCCTTCGGTCCGCTGATCCGCGATCCGGACGGCTCGGTGTACCCTTCGGCCCGGCATCAGCCCAGCCTGATCCGCGGCGGCATGCACGCCGTGGTCGGCCCGGTCTGGAAGACCAACCCCTGGACGGCGGCCTACCGGCAGGAACGGCTGGTCCCCACGGAACGTCCGGTCGGCTGGCTGTCCGGCGCCTGCCTGCTGCTGCGCCGCGACGCGTTCACCCACATCGGCGGTTTCGACGAGCGCTATTTCATGTACATGGAGGACGTCGACCTCGGCGACCGGCTGGAGCGGGCGGGCCGGCAGAACATCTATGTGCCGACCGCCGAGATCCTGCACGACAAGGGACATTCGACCGGGCGCGATCCCGCGAAGAATCTGGCGGCCCACCACCGCAGCACCTACACTTTCCTGGCTGACCGTCATTCGCGCTGGTGGCAGGCCCCGTTGAGGTGGACGATCAGGGGTGCGCTGGCAACCCGAGCCGGTCTCGTGGTCCGGAACTCTCGACGTAAACAGGCGAAAGGGCGGCTCTGAATGGCCAGCACACTCGATCCGGCGAACGTGGATGCGGTCATCCTGGTCGGCGGGCAGGGCACCCGACTGCGCCCGCTCACCCTGTCGGCGCCCAAACCGATGCTGCCGACGGCCGGGCTGCCGTTCCTCACCCACCTGCTGTCGCGGATCGCCGCGGCCGGTATCCAGCATGTCGTGCTGGGCACCTCCTACAAGGCCGAGGTGTTCGAAGCGGCCTTCGGTGACGGATCGAAACTCGGTCTGGAGATCGAGTACGTCGTCGAGGAGGAGGCGCTGGGCACCGGCGGCGGTATCGCCAACGTGGCCGGCAAGCTGCGCCACGACACCGCACTGGTGTTCAACGGCGATGTGCTCTCCGGCGCCGATCTGGGCGCCCTGCTGAACTGCCATGCCGGCCATCAGGCCGATGTGACCCTGCATCTCGTGCGGGTCGGGGATCCGCGCGCCTTCGGGTGCGTGCCCACCGACGCCGACGGCCGGGTCACCGCCTTCCTGGAGAAGACCCAGGATCCGCCGACCGATCAGATCAACGCCGGCTGCTATGTCTTCCGCCGCGAGATCATCGACCAGATCCCCAAGGGCCGGGCTCTGTCGGTGGAGCGCGAGGTGTTCCCGACGCTGCTCACCGAGGGACAGAAGGTGTGCGGGTACGTCGACGCCAGCTATTGGCGCGATATGGGCACCCCCGACGATTTCGTGCGGGGATCGGCGGACCTGGTCCGCGGTATCGCCCCGTCGCCCGCGTTGCAGCATCAGCGCGGCGAGTTCCTCATCCACGACGGTGCGGCCGTCTCACCCGGCGCGCTGCTGCTCGGCGGGACCGTGGTCGGCCGCGGTGCCGAGATCGGCGCCGGAGCCCGACTGGACGGTGCGGTCATCTTCGACGGGGTCCGGGTCGAGGCCGGGGCCGTCATCGAACGGTCCATCATCGGGTTCGGCGCCCGCATCGGCCCGCGGGCGCTCATCCGCGACGGTGTCATCGGCGACGGTGCCGATATCGGGGCCCGCTGCGAGCTGCTGCGCGGCGCCCGGGTGTGGCCGGGGGTCACCATCCCCGACGGCGGGATCCGCTACTCCACCGACGTCTGAGGGCGGACCGGACCGATCAGGCCTGCGCGGCCTTCGCCAGCGCCACCAGCGCCGGGTCGTCCTGCGGCATCGCGTCCAGCGGCCACCACCGCAGATCCAACGATTCATCGCTGCGCACGAATTCGGTATCGGCCGGTGCGTGCGCGACGAACTGCAGATCCAGATGACGGGTCGGCACACCGAGTGAGCAGGTCAGCGGATGCACGTGCAGCGCAACCATGTCCGGGTCGATACGCAGCCCGTCGATACCCGACTCCTCGGTGGCCTCACGCAGCGCCGCCGCGGTGATATCGCTGTCGGACTCCTCGCAGTGCCCACCGAGCTGCAGCCACCGGCCCACCCGCGGGTGCAGGGTGAGCAGGGCGTGTTCGCCGCGGTGGTCGAGGACCAGTGCCGAGGCGGTGACGTGGCCGGGCTCGCAGGACCGCGCGCAGGCGTCGGGCCGGGCCAGCACGAAGGCCAGCACCGCGTGGCGCAACGCGTCCTGTTCAGGATCTGGTGCATCCCATCGGGACAGCAGATCGACGACGGAGGCGTGCAGGCTCATCGTTGGATCAGCAACCCGTCGGTGGGCGCCGGGTCACGGGGTCCGGTGTCCTCGGCGGGATAGCCGATCGCGATGGCGCCCAACGGTTCCCAGTCTTCTTCGATACCCAGCTCGCGGCGGGTGATCTCGGCGGCGAAGATCGTCGAGCCGATCCAGCAGCTGCCGACACCACGGACCGCCAGTGCCACCAGCAGACCCTGTACCGCCGCGCCGGCCGCCACCGTGAACATGGTGTGCTCGGCCGCGGTGCGCTCTGGATCCGGATAGCTGTGTGCGCCATCGGGAACCATGAACGGGATGACGAGTTCGGGGGCGTCGTAGAGGATCTGGCCGCGCGCCACCCGGCGCGACACCTCGTCCTCGGAGCGGCCGTCGGCACTCAGATCGTGCTGCCACTGCTGTTTCATCGCATCGAGCAGCCGGGTCCGGGTGTCCGGATCGCGCACCCAGACGAACCGCACCGGGCGGGTGTGATGCGGTGCCGGTGCGGTCAGCGCCTCGGCGACCGACTCCTCGATGAGTGCGGCGGCGACCGGCTCGGCGTTGAACTGCCGCACCGAGCGGCGCAGCAATTGGGCCTGTCTGCGGCCCAATTCGATCGCCTCGGCGGTGCCGAGCCAGAACAGGTCCTCTTCGCCGCTGCGGACCAGGGTGTGGCCGTTGGAGCCGTCGTCGCGCAGCGTGAGCCCGCGCACCACCGCCACCGGGATGCCGGTCAGCTTGCCCTTCACCAGATCTGCCGCGGCGGCGAGTTCGTCGGCCACCGCGATCTCGGTCACCACGAGTTCGTTGCCGTGCGGGTCCTGCGCGCCGGCGTAGCCGTGCAGGACCGTCAACCCGGCCGCACCGATCGCGACATCGGTCTGCCCGTTGCGCCAGGCTCGTCCCATGGTGTCGGTGACGACGATGCCTACCCGCACGCCCAGATGCGTTGCGATACCGTCCCGGATCGCCGCGGCACTGCCGTCCGGGTCGACCGGCAGCAGGGCGAGTTCGGCGGCGTCGATGTTGGATCCGTCCACCCCGGCGGCGGCCTGGATCAGCCCGATGGCGTTCTCGGTGATGAGCGTCTTGCCCTTGCGGGCCAGCACCCGCACGGCCTCGTCGTCGATGAGCTTGCGGCGCAGCATGTCCCGCTGCTCGGGGTCGGTGGGCGCGGTGACGATTCGGCCCTCGGTCTTGGAGAGCACCTTGCTGGTGATGACCACCACGTCGTCATCGCGCAACCACTCGGCCGCGCCGGCGATCGCCGCGGCGAGATTGTCACCGGGCCGGAATTCGCCGAGCCCGGTCACCGGGATGATCTCGATGGACGCAGCCGTCCCGTGCTCCGCGCTGCCGTGTTCGGGGCTCACAGCGCGACGCCCGCCAATTGCAGCCCGGCCCGCACCATTTCGGCGGTGGTCGCGGGATCGGTCATGAGCAGGGGGGCCTGGCGGACCTCGACACCCTCGATGGTGGCGGCGTCGCCCTCGTCGATCAGCCAGCCGTCCAGGATGCCGACACCGGTGCGCGCGCCGAAGTGTTTCCCGACACCCTCCGAGGACGATTCGACGCCGATCACCGAAAGGCATTCGTCGGCCATCCCGCGCAACGGCTTTCCCGCGATGATGGGCGAGTAGCCGATGACGGGTGCCGCGGTGGAACGCAGCGCGCCGCGGATTCCGCCGACTTTGAGGATGGAACCGATGCTGACGACCGGATTGGACGGGGCGATCAGCACCACATCGGCCTCGGCGATGGCCTCGGCCACACCGGGTGCGGCGGTGGCTTTGTCGGAGCCGACGTAGGCGAAGCTGTGCGTTTCGATCTTGGCGCGGTAGCGCACCCACCACTCCTGGAAGTGGATGGCCTTGCGTTCGCCTTCGGGATCGGTGACGACGACGTGGGTTTCGCTGCGGTCGTCGCTGGCCGGCAGCAGCCGGGCGCCGGGCGCCCAGCGGGCGCACAGCGCCTCGGTGACCTGAGAGAGCGGATATCCCGCGCGCAGCATCTGACTGCGCACCAGATGGGTGGCCAGATCGCGGTCGCCGAGACCGAACCAATCGGGCTGCACCCCGTAGGCGGCCAGTTCCTCCTTGGCATGCCACGTTTCGTCACGGTGACCCCAGCCACGTTCCGGGTCGATGCCGCCGCCCAGGGTGTACATGCAGGTGTCGAGGTCCGGACAGATCCGCACGCCGAACATCCAGGCGTCGTCTCCCACGTTGACGACGGCGGTCAGCTCGTGTTGAGTGGGCGCTTCGGATTCGGCGCCCACGTCGGCAAACTGCCCGAGTTGCAGCAGATGCTGGACGCCGAGGAGGAAGCGGGCGCCACCCACGCCGCCGACCAGAACTGTGACCTTCACGCCCTCAGACCCTAGGCCCTGCAGCATTCTTCGGTGTCGCCGCCCGGGGTGTGGGGAACACGCCGGTGCGTGGACACGCCGGATCTATGTCACGAGATGGTATGAAAACTGGCCATTCCGCTTGACCGTGGCAGCTAACGCGTGTCTAATCACATCAGTGTCATTTCGTGGTTCGCCCGCCGGTTTCGGTGCCGCAGACCGGGATTCGATCGTATGTTCGAATCCGGATGGCCTGACATCACAATAGTGATAGCTGGGGCAGTGCTGGAGGGGTTTGGCGATCCGTGATTCAGCAGGGGCCCCGATCGGCAACAACGGGGAAAATAATCAGGTGAGGAGGCGGAACATGTCTTTTGAGCAGGTCGATCTCGACCGCGCGCTCCGGTTCGAAGACCGGATGCTCGGTTCAGTGGACAGTGCACCGCACACCACTACCGATCCGGCGACAAGCGAACTGGTTGTGCGCCCGAATTTGAGCTTGGTGCCCGACCGTATCGAGTTGGCGCCCGAGTCGTTCGAGGACGACGACCAGTGGCAGGAGCGCGGTCTGTGTGCGCAGACCGACCCCGAGGCGTTCTTCCCTGAGAAGGGCGGCTCGACGCGCGAGGCCAAGCGCATCTGCCAGGGCTGCGAAGTCAAGGACCGGTGCCTGGAGTACGCGCTGGCCAATGACGAGCGCTTCGGCATCTGGGGCGGCCTGTCCGAGCGGGAGCGCCGTCGCCTCAAGCGCGGCATCATCTGACGCGGGCACGTTGCGGCCGGCCCGGTCGCAACGTGCTATTCGTCCTCGGCCGAAGGGTCGATGACGTTGGGCTCCACGCCCAGATAGGTGGCCACCTGAGCCACCAACACCTCATGTAGTAAATCGGCGAGTTCGTCGGTGTCTTTGGCGCGCCGTTCGATCGGCTTGCGGAACAAGACAATTCGCGCCCGCGTGGAATTGCCGCGGACGTCTACCCCGGCCGGGATCAGGCGGGCCAACGCGATCGGCCCGTCGGCGACAACCTCCGGCGGCCATTGCACACTGTCGGGATCCTTGGGCGCGATGCGCGGGATCTCATCGACCGCCACGTCCAACGTCGACACCCGTGTGTGCCACCGCCGCTCGATCGGCTCGTAGGCCTCCAGCACCGCCATGTCGAATCGTTCGGCCCGGCTGCGCCAGCCCGGCACCGTCGGCGGCAGCAGCGACCCGCGCATTCCACGGCCGCGCCGGGAACCCCGATGGTTACGCTGCGCCACGCAGGAGATGGTAACGGTTGGAGATCGGGCGCCGCGGCGCGCGCGTGTCCGGAGGCCCCCGGCGTCGCCGCACGATAATCTTCCCTGCGTGAACGCTCCCCGTCGCTGCTGCAGGCCCGGGTGCCCGCACTACGCCGTGGCGACGCTGACCTTCGTCTATCGGGACTCGACAGCCGTCGTCGGACCTCTGGCGACCGTGTCCGAGCCGCATTCCTGGGATTTGTGTGTCGTGCATGCCGGTCGGATCACCGCTCCCCGCGGATGGGAGTTGGTCCGCCACGCCGGTCCGCTGCCGTCTCATCCCGATGAGGACGATCTGAGTGCCCTCGCCGACGCGGTCCGCGAGGGCCACGAAGGCGTGCAGGCTCTGGTGAACGGCGTGACCGCCGGATTCTCCGACCCCTCGACCGGGGTGTCCGGCGGATCGCTGATGGCCCCGCCGGTGCGTCGCCCGGAACCCAACGGCCGCCGTCGCGGTCATCTGCGGGTCCTCCCGGATCCCGAACCGAACTCCGAGTAGTTCCGCTCATCTCCGGCGCCGGCAGCACCCGGGTCGGCCGTTTCGCGCGCGCTCACGGGACCTGCCGCGGCTGTCGTGCCGAGACACTAGGCTGAGTGGGCAGAGCAGTTCCCGATTCCCCGTACACAGAGAGCGAGGAGAGCCATGTCTCGGCCCGCTGAGGCTGTCCACGCTGTCATCAAGGCCTATGACGTGCGGGGCCTGGTCGGAGAACAGATCGATGACGCATTCGTCCGTGACGTCGGCGGCGCATTCGCCCGTCTGGTGCGCGATGAGGACGCGACCGGGTCGGTGGACACCGTGGTGATCGGACACGACATGCGGGCCAGCTCGCCGGCTCTGTCCGACGCGTTCGCCGAGGGTGTCGTCGCCCAGGGGCTCGACGTGGTGCGGATCGGGCTCGCTTCGACCGACCAGCTGTACTTCGCCTCGGGTCTGCTCGACTGCCCTGGCGCAATGTTCACCGCCAGCCACAACCCGGCCGCCTACAACGGCATCAAACTGTGCCGCGCCGGTGCCAAGCCCGTCGGCAAGGACACCGGCCTGCTGACCATCAGCGATGAGGTCATCAACGGTGTGCCCGCGCACGACGGTGCCGCAGGCGCGATCACCGACCGCGATGTGCTCGCCGAGTACGGCGATTTTCTGCGCTCGCTGGTCGACCTGTCGGAACTGCGCCCGCTGCGGGTGGCCGTCGACGCCGGAAACGGCATGGGGGGACACACCACGCCCGCGGTGCTCGAGGCGATTCCCGGGATCACGGTGCTGCCGCTGTATTTCGAACTCGACGGCACCTTCCCCAACCATGAGGCCAACCCGCTGGATCCGGCCAACCTCGTCGACCTGCAGGCCCACGTGCTGGCCACCGGAGCGGACATCGGACTGGCCTTCGACGGTGACGCCGACCGCTGCTTCGTGGTCGACGAGAAAGGTCTGCCCATCTCGCCGTCCGCGGTGACCGCGCTGGTGGCGGCCCGCGAACTGGGCCGCGAGATCGGTGCCACCGTGATCCACAACCTGATCACCTCGCGCGCGGTGCCGGAATTGATCGTCGAGCGGGGCGGTACCGCGGTGCGCTCGCGGGTGGGCCACTCCTACATCAAGGGGCTGATGGCCGAGACCGGCGCCATCTTCGGCGGCGAGCATTCGGCGCACTACTACTTCCGCGACTTCTGGGGCGCCGACTCGGGCATGCTGGCCGCCCTGCACGTGCTGGCCGCGCTCGGTGAGCAGCAGCGCCCGCTCTCGGAGCTGATGGCCGACTACCAGCGCTACGAGGAGTCCGGCGAGATCAACTTCACCGTCGCCGATGCGCCCGGCTGCGTGGACGCCGTGCTGACCACCTTCGGCAGCCGGATCCAGTCCCTGGATCATCTCGACGGGGTCACCGTCGACCTCGGCGACGGGCGCTGGTTCAACCTGCGCACCTCCAACACCGAGCCGCTGCTGCGGCTCAACGTCGAGGCCCGCACCACCGAAGAGGTCGACGAGGTGGTGGAGCAGGTGGCGAAACTGATCGCCGCACGGAGTGAGTCGGGTAGCGAGTCGGTTCTGTGACCTCCCGGGCTGCCACCATCGACCTCGACGATGTCGAGGGGTTGCTGGCTGCCGACCGGGAAGGTCTGCTACGCGCATCTGCCATGGCCGGCGCCCAGGTGCGCGCCACGGCGGCGTCCGTCGACGAGGGCGCCCTGGAGCTGCTTCGCTCGGACACGCCACCCCGCACGCTGATCTGGGTCGCCGACGGTGGCCCGGCGCGCGCGGCGGGCGCACTGCTGGCGGCCGCTCTCGGTGCGGCCAGCGGGGTCCCGATCGTGGTCGCTTCCGAGCTGCCGCCGTGGACCGGCGCATTGGACGTCGTGGTGGTGGCCGGTGCCGACGCGGGCGATCCCGTGCTGGTGACGGCCGCGGCGACCGGGGTGCGCCGCGGAGCGCGGGTCGTGCTCGTCGCACCGCACGAGGGGCCGCTGCGCGATGTGACCGCCGGGCGCGCGGCGGTGCTGGCGCCGCGGCTGCCGGTCCCCGACGAATTCGGATTGACCCGCTACCTGGCTGCCGGTGTGGCGGTGCTGGCCGTCGTCGACAAGGCCGTCCGGGTCGACATCGGGGCGCTGGCCGACGAACTGGACGCCGAGGCATTGCGCAACAGCGCGGCGCGCGAACTGTTCACCAATCCCGCCAAGAGTCTGGCCGAGCGGCTGGCCGGGCGCGAGGTCGTGCTGGCCGGCGACAGCGAGGCGACGCTGGCCTTGGCCCAGCACAGCGCGGCGGTGCTGCTGCGGGTCGCGCGTCAGGTGGTGGCCGCAGTCGGTCTGACCGATGCGCTGGGCGCGTTGAGCCCGCTGAACATCGCGCCCGTCGACTACGAGACCGCGCTGTTCCACGACGAGGAACTCGACGGCCCGCTGCCGTCGCGGGTACGCACCGTGGTGCTGACCTCCGATGAGCAGCGGCCTGTGGTGGTGGCACGCACCGAAGGCTTTGCCGACCTCGATGTGGTCAGTGCCGACGACGTGCCCGACAGCGCGACCAAGGTCGGCGGCGTCCGTCCCGAGCAGCAGCTGGCGACGGTGGCGGTGCGCCTGGAGATGACGGCCGTGTACTTACGACTGGTGCGAGGTTGAGGGTGTGAATCTGCTCCGAGGAGCTGTCCGGAAGTACGCGTGGGGGTCGCGCACAGCGATTGCCGAGTTCACCGGAAGACCAAGTCCCACACAACATCCCGAGGCGGAGCTGTGGCTCGGCGCGCATCCCGGCGATCCCGCACACTGTGCGACCGATGACGGTGAGCGCTCGCTGCTGGACATGATCAGCGCCGACCCGCAGGGCCAGCTCGGCGCCGGGTCGCGGGCCCGGTTCGGTGACGCCCTGCCGTTCCTGGCCAAGGTGCTGGCCGCCGACGAACCATTGTCGCTGCAGGCTCACCCCAGTAGTCAGCAGGCGGTGCACGGATTCGAACGCGAAGAGCGGCTGGGCATTCCGGTGACGGCGCCGACCCGCAACTACCGGGACGCCAGCCACAAACCGGAATTGATGGTCGCGCTCGGGCAGTTCGAGGCGCTGGCGGGATTCCGGCCCGCCGAACGCAGTGCGGAGTTCATGCGGGCGCTGGCGGTCACCGAACTGGATCCCTACATCTCGTTGCTCAAGGGCCAGTCCGACGCCGACGGGTTGCGTGCGCTGTTCACCACCTGGATCACCGCACCGCAGCCCGCACTCGATGTGCTGGTGCCTGCGGTGCTCGACGGTGCGATCAACTACATCCGTTCGGGCGAGACGACCTTCCAGGCGGAGGCCAAGACGATCCTCGAACTCGGCGAACGCTATCCCGGCGACGCCGGTGTGCTGGCCGCGATGCTGCTGAACCGCATCACCCTGCAACCCGGCGAAGGCATCTATCTGCCCGCCGGCAACCTGCACGCCTACCTGCACGGGGTGGGCGTCGAGGTGATGGCGAACTCCGACAATGTCCTGCGGGGCGGGCTGACACCCAAGCACGTGGACGTGCCCGAACTGCTGCGGGTGCTGGACTTCACGCCCGCCGATGATTCGGTGATCCTGCCGCGGGCCATCCGCGGCGGCGCGGAACTGATCTATGACACCCCGGCCCCGGAATTCGCGGTGTCGGTGCTGCAGGTGACCGAGGACCAGGTCGGGCGTGAGGTCGACGCCCCCGCCGAACACGACGGGCCGCAGGTGCTGCTGTGCACCGAGGGCACGGTGCAGGTGCGCGCCAAGGATGTCGCGGTGACCCTGGAGCGCGGCGCCGCGGCCTGGGTGGCCGCCGATGACGGGCCCATCCGGTTGGTCGCGGACCGGCCGAGCAAGCTGTTCCGGACCACGGTCGGCATCTAGCCACCGCTGCGCATCTGCTGTCGCGCGTATGCGCCGACGGTGCATCGAGATCTTCTTTGACGACTTTTCCGTGCGCTGAGTGCACGCTCGCGGCCAGCTGTGTTTACAAATAGATATGTTTTGTCTAGACGCGAGACAAATTAAGTTCTATAGTCAACGCCAGTAGTGATGGCACTCACAGGAGGTGTGGCAGATGACATCGCAGATCGATGTGGATGGACAGAATGCGCCGGCGGTCGAATGGCGGGATCGCAAGCGGTATCTCTGGTTGATGGGGCTGATCGTGCCGACGGCGGTGCTGGTGATGCTCCCGATCGTCTGGGCGCTCAACGAGCTCGGTTGGCACGCGGCGGCGCAGGTGCCGTTCTGGATCGGACCGATCCTGGTCTACCTCGTGCTGCCGCTGCTGGACCGCAGGTTCGGACCCGACGGCGAGAACCCGCCCGATGAGCTGATGGAGCGGTTGGAGAACGACAAGTACTACCGCTACTGCACCTACAGCTTCATCCCGTTCCAGTATCTGACCCTGGTGCTGGGGGCCTACCTGTTCACCGCGGCCGATCTGAGCTGGCTCGGCTTCGACGGCTCCCTGGGCTGGCCGGCCAAGATCGGCCTGGCGCTCTCGGTCGGCATGATGGGCGGCGTCGGCATCAACACCGCGCACGAGATGGGCCACAAGAAGGAGTCCATCGAGCGCTGGCTGGGCAAGATCACCCTGGCGCAGACCTGCTACGGCCACTTCTTCATCGAGCACAACCGTGGTCACCACGTTCGGGTCGCCACCCCGGAGGACCCCGCCTCCGCGCGCTTCGGCGAGACGTTCTGGGAGTTCCTGCCGCGCAGCGTGTGGGGCAGCCTGAAGTCCTCCTGGGAGTTGGAGGCCAAGCGACTGGAGCGGGCCGGTAAGAGCAAATGGCACTGGTCCAACGATGTGCTGAACGCCTGGGCGATGTCGGTGGTGCTGTACGGCGCCATCATCGCGGTCTTCGGAGTCGCCGTCCTGCCCTACGTCATCCTCTCCGTGGTCTTCGGCTTCTCACTGCTGGAAACGGTGAACTACCTGGAGCATTACGGGCTGCTGCGGCAGAAGACCGCCAGCGGACGCTACGAGCGTTGCGCTCCCGAGCACAGCTGGAACTCCGACCACATCGTCACCAACCTGTTCCTCTATCACCTGCAGCGGCACAGCGATCACCACGCCAACCCGACGCGTCGCTACCAGACCCTGCGCAGCATGGAGGGCGCACCGAATCTGCCCAGCGGCTACGCGTCCATGGTCGGGCTGACCTACTTCCCGCCGCTGTGGCGCAAGGTGATGGATCACCGCGTGCTGGCCCACTACGACGGCGACATCACCAAGGTGAACATTCACCCGCGGATGCGCGACAAGGTACTGGCCAAGTACGGGGCCGCCCGGTGAGCGCCTACCGCTGCCCCGGTTGTGATTTCGTATACGACGAAGCCAAAGGTGCTCCGCGCGAAGGCTTTCCGGCCGGTACCGGATGGGTCGACATTCCCGATGACTGGGCCTGTCCGGACTGTGCGGTCCGGGAGAAGGTCGACTTCGAGGTCCAGGGCGACGGGAATTAGAACCGTATATATGAGAGAGGAATCCCGAACATGGACTACAAGCTGTTCGTCTGCGTGCAGTGCGGATTCGAGTACGACGAGGAGAAGGGTTGGCCGGAGGACGGGATCGCCCCGGGTACCCGCTGGGATGACATCCCCGAGGACTGGAGCTGCCCGGACTGCGGGGCGGCCAAAACAGATTTCGAGATGATCGAGGTTGCCCGGCCGTGACAGTCAGCGCAACCGCGGCGCGAAGCTATAGGGTCGCGGCTATGAGCGCACCCTCGCCCCGGCGTACGGCACCGCGTGTGCCCTACGCCGAGGCGTCGCGGGTGCTCTTGCGTGACTCGATCCTCGATGGCATGCGGGACATGCTGCTGGTGCGGGACTGGTCCTCGATTACCCTCACCGATGTGGCGCGGGCGGCCGGTATCAGCCGTCAGACCATCTACAACGAGTTCGGATCGCGGCAGGGGCTGGCCGAGGGATATGCGTTGCGGCTGGCCGACCGCCTGGTCAACGCCGTCGATGCCGCGATCAACAACAACGTCGGCCGCGTCTATGAAGCCTTCCTGGAGGGTTTCCGCGCGTTCTTCATGGAGTCGGCATCGGATCCGCTGGTGATCTCGCTGCTCAACGGGGAAGCCAAGCCCGATCTGCTGCAGATCATCACCACCGACAGCGGGCCGATCATCACCCGGTGCTCGCAGCGGCTGACCGAAACCTTCCAGAACAGCTGGATAAAGGCCAGCGACGAGGACTCCGGGGTGCTGGCCCGGGCCATCGTCCGGCTGGCCATGAGCTACGTCTCCATGCCGCCCGAAGCCGACCACGATGTGGCCAGGGATCTGGCTAGGCTCATGACACCGTTCGCAGAGCGGTACGGTGTCATAGACACCCGGTAGCTGGCAGAGCGCTGAAGAAGTGCCTGTCCCGCGAGCCCGCAGGCCACCGGTGTCGCCCGCGCACAGCTGTGCGAGCTGGGCAACGCTGATTCAGAACACGATAAATAAGGGGCTCTATCCACATGACTGAGTTGACCGCCGACGTACGCAACGGCATCGACTACAAGGTCGCTGACCTTTCGCTGGCCGAGTTCGGGCGCAAGGAAATCCGCCTCGCCGAGCACGAGATGCCCGGCCTGATGGCGCTGCGCCGCGAATACGCCGACGTGGCACCGCTCAAGGGTGCGCGCGTCTCCGGCTCGCTGCACATGACCATCCAGACCGCCGTGCTGATCGAGACGCTGGTCAGCCTGGGTGCCGAGGTGCGCTGGGCGTCCTGCAACATCTTCTCCACCCAGGACCACGCTGCCGCTGCCATCGTCGTCGGCCCGCACGGAACGCCGGAGGAGCCCAAGGGCATCCCGGTCTTCGCGTGGAAGGGCGAGACGCTGGAGGAATACTGGTGGGCGGCCGAGCAGATGCTCACCTGGCCCGGCGAGCCCGCGAACATGATCCTCGACGACGGTGGCGACGCCACCATGCTGGTGCTGCGCGGCGCCGAGTTCGAGAAGGCCGGTGTGGTTCCGCCCGAGGACGACGAGCACTCCGACGAATACAAGGTGTTCCTGAACCTGCTGCGCCGGTCCATCGAGGCCGACAAGACCAAGTGGACCAAGGTCGCGGCGTCGGTCAAGGGTGTCACCGAGGAAACCACCACCGGCGTGCTGCGCCTGTACCAGTTCGCGGCTGCCGGCGAGCTGTCGTTCCCGGCGATCAACGTCAACGACTCGGTCACCAAGAGCAAGTTCGACAACAAGTACGGCACCCGTCACTCGCTGATCGACGGCATCAACCGCGGCACCGACGTGCTGATCGGCGGCAAGGCCGCGCTGGTCTGTGGCTACGGTGACGTCGGCAAGGGCTGCGCCGAAGCGCTCAAGGCGCAGGGCGCCCGCGTCGCGGTCACCGAGATCGACCCGATCAACGCGCTGCAGGCGCTCATGGATGGCTTCGAGGTCAAGACCGTCGAAGAGGCCATCGGCTGGGCCGACATCGTCATCACCGCCACCGGCAACCAGGGCATCATCACCCTCGAGCACATGCGGTCGATGAAGCACCAGGCCATCCTGGGCAACATCGGTCACTTCGACGACGAGATCGAGATGGCGCGCCTGGAGCGCGACAATGACATCCGCCGGATCAACATCAAGCCGCAGGTCGACGAGTTCATCTTCCCCGATGGCCACTCGATCATCGTGCTGTCCGAGGGCCGTCTGCTGAACCTGGGCAACGCGACCGGGCACCCGTCGTTCGTGATGAGCAACAGCTTCTCCAACCAGGTCATCGCCCAGATCGAGCTGTGGACCAAGAACGATGAGTACGACAACGAGGTCTACCGCCTGGCCAAGCACCTCGACGAGAAGGTCGCCAAGATCCACGTCGAAGCCCTCGGTGGTTCGCTGACCAAGCTCACCAAGGAGCAGGCCGAGTACATCGGCGTCGACGTCGACGGCCCGTACAAGCCGGAGCACTACCGCTACTAGTCCCTGTGCGGATTCTGCGCGGTATCGCCACGGCGGCCCTCTGTGCCGCCGTGGCGACCGGCTGTTCCACTCCGTCGCAGGAGGTGGCGGCTCCGCACGCGCCACCTCCGCCGACCGACGTCCATCGCGACATCCCAGGCCTGGCCAAGGTGTTTCCCGGTATCGGCGCGCCCGTATCGGTGGCCTGGCTGCAGTGGGGCGACCCGGCCGGGGGAGACGCCGACGCCGCGGTGCGCTGGACGGACGCCGTCGTGAAGCTCTCGCCGACCGTGGCCGATGCCATGGTGACCCAGTTCAAGCCGACCGACACCGGTCGCGCACCGAACGTTCAGGACGCACTTTCCGCCGAGGTGCCGCCCGGCCCGTTCCTCACCGGCGAACTCCTGGACTCCGGGTTCTCCTCCGATTCGACCAGCACGTACGCGTTCCTGGACCGAGCCGCGGCCACGCTCGTGCTGCAGGCGACCAGCCTCGGCTGACCCGCGCGCCGAACCCGCAGCTGTCTATCAGCGCTGGCCGGGCGGACGCGGAGCATGGAGGTCGAAACGCACCCCCACCATCCGGATCACGAAGCAGACCGTGGCGGCACTGAGTGCGGCAACGGTGCCGTGATGCCCCAGGCTGTGGCCTGCGGCGGCGCACCCCGCGCCGATCAGGGCCGGAATGGCGTAGAGCTCGCTGCGCAGGACGGTGGGAATCCGCCCGATCATCACGTCGCGGATGGTGCCGCCACCCACTGCGGTCACGGTGCCGACGATGATCGCTTGTGGGACACCGAAACCCAAGTCCAGTGCCTTATAGGCGGCCAGCACCGAGAATACGCTCAGCCCGATGGCGTCGAGCACCGTGATCGGTAGGGTCAGGCGGTCGAGTCTGCGGCTGAGTGCGAATGCGATCAGGCCACCGCTCGCCGCGACGGCCAGGTAGCGCCAGTCGACGAACGTCGCCGGCGGCAGTGCGCCGAGCAGGACATCGCGGATGGTCCCGCCGCCGAGCGCAGTGAACATGCCGAGCGTGATGACACCGAAGATGTCGAGCCGTTCGGCGCGTACCGCGGTGAGCGCGCCGTTGAGTGCGAACGCGAAGGTGCCGGCAAGGTCGAGCGCCAGCAGCAACGGCGTTTCGGTCGGCATGACACGAGGTATACCGCATCGGTGATGCCGTCAGCGCGCGCCACCGACGCCGTCCTGGGCGGTATGGATCAGGTCCGCGCCTGGCAGGAGGACCTGTACCGCCGACTGCACGAACATCCAGAGCTGTCGCATCAAGAGACCCGTACTGCCCACAGCGTCACCGAGCGGTTGCGCGCCTGCGGATATGAGGTGCACGACGGGATCGGCGGCACCGGTGTGGTGGGGATACTCCGCAACGGGCCCGGTCCCACCGTGCTGCTCCGTGCGGACATGGACGCGTTGCCGGTGCGCGAGGACACCGGTCTCGACTACGCCAGCACCGTCCTTGCCACCGACGGCGATGGCAACCAGGTTCCGGTGATGCACGCCTGCGGGCACGATGTGCACGTCACCGCTCTTCTCGGCGCGGCCCAGCTGCTCGCGGACGGTGCCGATCATTGGGCGGGCACAGTGGTGGCGCTGTTCCAGCCCGCCGAGGAAACTGCCGACGGTGCACGCGCCATGGTCGACGACGGCCTCGCCGCCCTGCTTCCCGCAGTGCACGTCGCGTTCGCTCAGCACGTCCTGCCACTGCCGGCGGGGTTGATCGGTACCCATGCAGGCCCATTCATGGCCGGCGCCGACAGCATCCGGGTGACCGTGCACGGCCGCGGCGGGCATGGGTCGATGCCGCAGGCCACGATCGATCCGGTGGTACTCGCGGCGATGATCATCGTGCGGCTGCAGACGGTCGTCTCCCGCGAGATCGCCCCCACTGAAACTGCCGTGCTCACCGTCGGAAGCGTGCAGGCCGGGAGCAAGAGCAATGTGATCCCGGACCGCGCGGTCCTCCTGCTCAACATCCGCACCTACAGCGAACAGACGCGGGCTGCGGTCATCGGGGCAATCCGCCGGATCGTCACCGCCGAATGTGCGGCCGCCGGGTCCCCGCGGGACCCTGAGTTCGAGATGTTCGATCGATTTCCGTTGACCGACAACGATGTTGAAACGACGGGGCGAGTGCGTGGAGCATTCGAGGCATTCTTCGGTGACCGGTGCCGGGAGCTGCCGCAAGGAGCGGGCAGCGAGGACTTCAGCGAGATCCCGTCGGCCCTGGGCGTGCCGTACTCGTACTGGGGTATCGGCGGTATCGACCCGGCGGCGTTCCGGCAGGCCCTCGAAGGCGGCCGGGTCAACGAGGACATTCCGGTCAACCACTCGCCGAGTTTCGCCCCGGCTGTGCAGCCCACCCTCGACACCGGCACCCAGGCGCTGGTGGTGGCTGCGCTGGCCTGGCTGGCGCCGTCCTGATCCAGGGCGAACTCCTTGCGGTGGGTTCCCGCCGAATCCGGCCCGCCGGGTGGGCGTTCCTGGACCGGGAGTCGGCAACGCTCGCGCCGGGGGCGACCAGCATCGACCGACCGGACCACACAACGAAGTCGGTAGCTCGGCGGTGCCGGGATCGGGGGAGCGACCACCGGCTGAGCAAATCCCGGCGGTATCGGCCCAGGTCGGCCACCAAACGCCGTTACATCTGCGCCCGTGAACGACATGTGATGAATCCGTAGCCATTCGGCTACCCGTTTGTTACTGTCCGGTAGTGATTCGGGCCGGGGCTGTGTTCGTCGTGGTGTCTTTGGGGTTTGTCATCAGTTGTCTCACAACTGGTTTGGCGCACGCCGACGACTGGTATCCGTACTACAACGAGGACGAGTACACCGCCTTCTACACACCACCGAATCCGTTGCCGGACGTCCCGCCCGGCGACCTCGTCCGCACCGAGCCGTCCCGGCTGGTGATCGAGCCGTCCGGTCAGGTCGGCAGGCTCAATGCCACTGGCACGCGCGTCATGTACCGCAGCACGGACGGCCGAGGCAATCCGAATGTGGTGACCGGCACCTACTTCGAGCCGTTCAACGCCTGGCCGGGACAGGGCCCGCGCCCGCTGATCGTGTTCGGTCCCGGAACGCAGGGGCAGGGCGACCAGTGCGCACCGTCGCGGCAGTTCAACCAGGGCATCCACTGGTCGCCATATTTGGACATCATGGTCAACTACGAGTCCGGGTTCGTGAACACCATGGTGAACCGCGGGTTTGCGGTCCTGATGACCGACTACGAGGGTCTGGGCACCATCGGTACGACGCATACCTACGTCAACCGGCTGTCCCAGGGACACGCCATGCTCGACGCGGCGCGAGCCGCCGGCAAGTTGCCGGGCACTTCGCTGACACCCGGTGGGCCCGTTGCCTTCTGGGGCTACTCGCAGGGCGGCGGCGCGGCAGCCTCGGCCGCCGAGTTGGCCGTCGCCTATGCCCCCGAACTCAACATCGTCGGCACCTACGCCGGTGCCCCGCCCGCCGACCTTGTCGACCTGATCCCGTACGCCGACGGCAGTGCGCTGGTCGGGGTGATCGGCTACGCGCTCAACAGCGTCATGCAGGGCTACCCGGAGGCCGCGCCCAAGATCCGGGCGCTGCTCACCCCGCGCGGGATGGACTTCGTCGACAAGACCAGGGATCAGTGTGTCGGGGAGACGGTCGCGAAGTTCATGTTCCGGCACCTGCAGCCCTACTTCAACCATCCCATCCCGGAGCTGTTGAACGACCCGCAGTTCCGCGGGATCTTCGATCTGCAAAAGCTCGGCACGCTGAAACCCAATGCCCCGGTGCTGCTCAACAGCAACCGCTATGACCCGCTGGTGCCCTACGCGCCGGTGGTGCAACTCGGCAAGGACTGGTGCGCCAAGGGCAGCGACATCGAGTTCCGCACCAACGAGGGTCCGCCGATCTTCAACAAGCTGGTGATCAACCACGCGCTGCCGATGGCGGTCGACGGTGAACCTGCCTTGCAGTGGGTCGCCGACCGGTTCAACGGGGTGCCGACGGCGCCGAACTGCGGGCAGTACTGACCCGCCCGAATTGGTGTGCTGCCCTTCCTTCCGGGTGACTTAGGCTGGGACATCGGGGGAGCCGTCGGTGCGGGACGAATACCCCTCGGACGGAGGGGGATCGGCAACGTGAGTGTGCCACCACAGGGCCCGCCACCCGGCTGGCCGCCGCAGGGCCCGCCTTACTGGGCTGCGCCAGTCCCGCCGCCTCCGTCCAACAACCGCGGTCTGCTCATCGTGCTGTCGGTGATCGTGTCGGTCTGCGTTGCCGGGTTCGCGGGTCTCATGATCGCCGCTGCCGACCGCGCCGAGGTCAGCGACGACGAGCGTGCTGCCAACGCACGGGTCGCACACAGCCCCACCGATTTCGAGATCGTCTGCCGCGCCGGCTCGGTGAGCAACGCCCGCTCCTTCGAGAGGCCGCACACCATCATGGCGTTCGCGGATGACGACGGTCTCGGCGCGTGGACCACGATCACCTTCACCGGTGACGCCCCGTTCCTCGTCGGCACCGATCTGACGAAGGTCGACACCGTCGCCTGTGTGTCGAGGAAGCCCGGTACCGAGGTCAAAGAGGGAACCTGCGATGTCGAATCCGGGGGCGAGCTGTATGAGGCCGGACGGTACTCCGTGGAGTACACCGTGGAACTGCGCCAGGCGCGCACGGGCGCGTTGGTCGAAAACCTCGGAACGGTTCCCGGGCCGTCGGATGACTGCCCGTACATCTCGTTCTTCGACCGCGAGTCACCGAAAATCTTCGGCTCGCCGGACAAGGCCGCGGTGGAAGCCAAACTGACGGAGTTCGTCGGTGAGTGATTCCGCACCCGGCGACGAGGACGCGATGCACACCCGGACATTGGCGCTCTACGGGCAGGGTCGTGTTGCCGAGGCGCTGATGCTGGCCTGGCAGACGGCCGCCGGCCATCCGAATTCGCCTCTGGCGCAGTACACCTACGCCAGCCTGCTGCGCGAATCCGGGCGCGATCGCGACGCGCTGGCGGTCGTCGACCAGACGCTGCGGCTCAGTCCGGCCTCGCCGGATGCGCTGGTGCTGCGCGGGGACCTGCAGCGTTCACTGTCGGGTGCCCGTGCGGCCGAGGCCGACTACCTGCAGGCGTTGCGCCTGCAACCCGATCATGCGCTGGCGGTGCACAACCTCGCGGTCGGCAGACTGCGGATGGGCACCACCACCAAGGCGGTGCGCGGGCTGCTGGATGCCACTCGACTGGACCCGACACTTGCGCCGCTGGCGCTGGGAAACATCGCGCTGGCGCTCACCCGCGTGCTGCGCTGGGCGACCGCGGCGGTGGTCCTGCTGGCCTCGGCGCTCATCGTGGTGGGTGCCCTGCGCGACGACGGTGTGTCGACCGCGCTGCCGCGGGTGGTCGCGGCCCTGCTCACGGTGCCGTTGCTCGTCGCCATCGCGTGGACCGTGCGCACCGTCCCGGGCCCCACGTTGCGGGCGGTGTTGGGCAGCGCGCGGCTGCTGGTGGTGCGGCTGCTGTTTCTGGGGGCGGCGGCGATCGTCGGTGTGGCCGTCGTCGCCGGGGCGACAGGCATCGCCGGTGTCGCGGGGCCGCTGCTGCTGTTCGCGGTGGTGGGCCTGACCGTGTTGGGCTGGATGACCGGGGCATAGGCTCCCAGCGTGCTGATGGTGATCGAAGGCCTGGACGGTGCGGGCAAGCGCACGCTGACCGAAGGGTTGCGCGCGGCGTTCGAAGCCGGGGGGAAGTCGGTCACCACACTGGCCTTCCCGCGCTACGGAGCCTCGGTGCACGCCGACCTGGCGGCCGAGGCGCTGCACGGCAAGCACGGCGATCTCACCGACTCGGTGTACGCGATGGCGGCGTTGTTCGCGCTGGACCGGGCCGGGGCCAAGGACGAGATCGAACGCTTGTCGGCCACCCACGACGTCGTGATCCTGGACCGCTACGTCGCCTCCAACGCTGCCTACAGCGCGGCGCGGCTGCATCAGGGCATCGACGGTGCGGTCGTGGACTGGGTGTACGGCCTGGAGTTCGACAGGTTCGCGCTGCCCAGGCCGGATTATCAACTGCTGCTCGATGTTTCGGTAGAGCTGGCCGACCGGCGGGCGCGGCAACGGGCCGAACAGGAAGCCGACCGGGCCCGCGATGCCTATGAACGTGACCGCGGTCTGCAGCAGCGCACCGCCGCGGCCTATGCCGGGCTGGCCGCCGCGAACTGGGCGGGGGAGTGGATTGTGGTGCCCCCGGACGCGGACCCGGTCGCGCTGGCCGCGAAGCTCTAGCCGAGGCACCCGCCGTCGCGCGATCCTCGACCGCATCGCCTGACATCGACCGATAAGCCCGCGAACCCCGCGTGGCACCCGGGTTTTATCGCCTTGTGGTGACACCATGGTCACCATGAGGCAACGGATCCTGGTCGTCGATGACGACCCCTCGCTGGCTGAGATGCTCACCATCGTGCTTCGTGGGGAGGGTTTCGACACCGCTGTCATCGGAGACGGCAGCCAGGCGCTGACCGCCGTCCGTGAATTGCGGCCCGATCTCGTGCTGCTCGACCTGATGCTGCCGGGCATGAACGGTATCGACGTCTGCCGCGTGCTGCGCGCCGACTCCGGCGTGCCGATCGTGATGCTGACCGCCAAGACCGACACCGTCGATGTGGTGCTGGGCCTGGAGTCCGGTGCCGACGACTACGTGATGAAGCCGTTCAAGCCGAAGGAACTGGTGGCCCGGGTGCGGGCCCGGTTGCGGCGCAACGACGACGAGCCCGCCGAGATGCTGTCCATCCACGACATCGAAATCGACGTGCCCGCGCACAAGGTCACCCGCGCCGGTGAGCAGATCTCGCTGACACCGCTGGAGTTCGACCTGCTGGTGGCACTGGCGCGCAAACCGCGCCAGGTGTTCACTCGTGATGTGCTGCTCGAGCAGGTGTGGGGCTACCGACATCCGGCGGACACCCGGTTGGTGAACGTGCATGTCCAGCGGCTCCGGGCCAAGGTCGAGACCGACCCGGAGAACCCGCAGGTGGTACTGACCGTTCGAGGAGTGGGATACAAGGCCGGACCTCCGTGATCGGTGGGCCCGCGGCTGGGCGGCGCTCGTGATCTGGGGTACGCGACGTCGGGTCCGCAGCCGTTTCCGCGGACCGTCCCCGATGCTGCGCGGGCTGGGCGCGGTGGGCCGCGCGGTCAGCTATGCCTGGCGCCGGTCCCTGCAACTGCGGGTGGTCTCCCTGACTCTGGGACTGTCGCTCGCCGTCATCATGGTGCTCGGCTTCGTACTGACCAGCCAGATCACCGACCGCATCCTGGAAGTCAAGGTGCGCGCCGCCACCGAGGAGATCGAACGCGCCCGTGACACCGTCGGCGGCATCGTCGGCGGCGAGGAGACCCGCTCGCTGGACAGCAGCCTGCAGCTGGCCCGCAACACCCTCATCGATCGCAAGGCCGATGCCGGACCAGGGCTGGCCGGCGCCTACGACGCGGTGCTCGTCGTGCCCGGCGACGGCCCCCGCGCGGCGACCGCCGCGGGCCCGGTGCAGCAGGTGCCCGATGCACTGCGCGATTTCGTGCAGGCCGGTCAGGTCAGCTACCAGTACGCGACCGTGCACACCGACGGGTTCTCCGGGCCGGCGCTGATCGTCGGGAGCCCCAGCACCTCGTCGGTCACCAATCTTGAGCTGTACCTGATCTTCCCGTTGAACAACGAGGAATCCACCATCGCCCTGGTGCGCGGCACCATGGCCACCGGCGGCATCGTGCTGCTCGGGCTGCTGGCGGCGATCGCGCTGTTGGTGGCCCGCCAGATCGTGCTGCCGGTGCGCTCGGCATCCAGGATCGCCGAGCGCTTCGCCGAGGGGCATCTGACCGAACGCATGCCGGTGCGCGGCGAGGACGACATGGCGCGGCTGGCGGTCTCCTTCAACGATATGGCCGAGAGCCTGTCCCGCCAGATCACCCAGCTCGAGGAGTTCGGAAACCTGCAGCGCCGCTTCACCTCCGACGTGAGCCATGAACTGCGCACCCCGCTGACGACGGTGCGGATGGCGGCCGACCTGATCCACGACCACAGCGACGATCTGGATCCGGCGTTGCGCCGCTCGACCGAACTGATGGTCAACGAGCTCGACCGCTTCGAGACCCTGCTGGCCGACCTGCTGGAGATCTCCCGCCACGACGCCGGTGTCGCCGAACTCGCGGTGGAGGCGGTCGATCTGCGCTCCACCGTGCAGAGCGCGCTGGACAACGTCGGTCACCTCGCGGCCGACGCCGGTGTGCAGCTCGATGTCGACATGCCGAGCGACGGGGTGATTGCCGAGGTCGATCCGCGCCGGGTGGAACGCATCCTGCGCAACCTGATCGCCAATGCCATCGACCATGCCGAGCGCAAATCGGTGGAGATCCGGATGGCCGCCGACGAGGACACCGTCGCCGTCACGGTTCGCGACCACGGTGTGGGGCTGCGTCCCGGTGAGGAGAAGCTGGTGTTCAGCCGGTTCTGGCGCTCCGATCCGTCGCGGGTGCGCCGCTCCGGCGGCACCGGGCTCGGGCTGGCCATCAGCATCGAGGACGCCCGGCTGCACCAGGGCCGCCTGGAGGCGTGGGGTGAGCCCGGCAAGGGCGCCTGCTTCCGGCTGACCCTGCCGCTGGTTCGCGGCCACAAGGTCACCACGAGTCCGTTGCCGCTCAAGCCGCCCGGGATCTCGGGCGGATCCACCGGACCGCAGGCGCGGGTCAAGGATCCCGCGCTCCGGCGCGACCGCGAGTCGGAGGGCGTATGACACGCGCCCTGAGAGTTCTCTGTCTGGCCGTGGCCACCGTGCTCGCCGTGACGACCGCCGGTTGTGCCGGGGTGCCGAGTTCCTCGGCGCCGCAAGCGCTCGGGACCGTCGAACGGCCCGCGCCACCGAGCCTGCCCACGCCGACACCGGGCATGGAACCCGATGTGCTGCTGCGCGAATTCCTCAAGGCCACCGCCGATCCCGCCAACCGGCACCTGGCCGCCCGGCAGTTCCTCACCGAATCCGCTTCGCGCGGTTGGGACGACGCCGGCAGTGCGCTGCTGATCGACCGGGTCGTCTTCACCGAGACGCGCCGGCCCGACCTGGTCACGGTGAGCATGCAGGCCGATATCCTCGGCTCACTGTCCGAGCTCGGAGTGTTCGAGACGGCCGAAGGGGCACTGCCGGACCCGGGCCCGATCGAACTGGTCAAGACCCCGGGGGGCTGGCGCATCGACCGGCTGCCCAACGGGGTCTTCCTGGACTGGCAGCAGTTTCAGCAGACCTATAAGCGCAACACCCTGTACTTCACCGACCCCACCGGCAACACCGTGGTGCCGGACCCGCGCTACGTCGCGGTCTCCGATTCCGATCAGCTGGCCACCGAGCTGATGAGCAAGCTGATCGCCGGACCGCGACCGGAGATGGCGCGCACCGTGCGCAACCTGCTGGCCGCACCGCTGCGGCTGCGCGGCCCGGTGACCCGCGCCGACGGCAGCAAGACCGGGGTGGGCCGCGGCTACGGCGGGGCCCGCATCGAGCTGGAGAACCTGTCGACCACCGACCCGCACACCCGGCAACTGCTTGCCGCGCAGATCATCTGGACCCTGTCGCGGGCCGGGATCAACGGCCCGTACGTCATCAATGTGGACGGCGCGGCGCTGGACGACCGCTTCGCCGAGGGTTGGGACACCGCCGACGTGGCGGCCAGCGATCCCGGTGCCGCCGACGGCGCCGGCGCGGGCCTGCACGCCCTGGTGGGTGGATCGCTGGTGTCGCTGGACGGTCAGCGCGCGCCCCGGGTGCCGGGCCCGTTCGGGCAGATGCCCGACCAGGTGTCGGCGGCGCTGTCGCGGTCCGGGCAGGAAGTGGCCTCGGTGATGGTGCTGCGGCCCGGTGCGCCGGACATGGCCTCCTCGTTGTGGATCGGCCCGATCGGGGGCGCCGCCGGCCAGGCACTCGACGGCCGCACCCTGACCCGGCCCAGCTGGTCGCTCGATGACGCCATCTGGATCGTGGTCGACGGCGTCAACGTGGTCCGGGTGCTGCAGGACGCCTCGGGGCAACCCGCGCGCATTCCGGTGGACTCGACCGCGCTGTCGGCCAAGTTCCCCGGCGCCATGACCGAACTGCAGCTCTCGCGCGACGGCACCCGGGCGGCGATGGTGATCGACGGGCGGGTGATCCTGGCGAGCGTCGAGCAGACACCAGGCGGCGGGTACGCGCTGACCTACCCGCGCCGGCTCGGCTTCGGGCTGGGGGACACCGCGGTGTCACTGTCCTGGCGCACCGGCGACGATATCGTGGTCACCCGCACCGACGGCGCCCATCCGGTGTCCTACGTCAACCTCGACGGCGTGAACTCCGACGGACCCAGCGGCAACCTGGCGGGCCCGGTGACGGTGGTGGCGGCGAACCCGTCGACGGTGTACGTCGCCGACCGGCGCGGGGTGCTGCAGCTGTCCGGTTCGGCCGCCGACGATGACCTCACCTGGTCGGAGGTGCGCCCGTTGATGATCGCGGGTGCGTTGCCGGTGCTACCGGGTTGATCCTGGGGCGAGCGAAGCGACGGGGAAGATTTCTGGGGCGAGCGAAGCGACGGGGAAGATTTCTGGGGCGCTAACGCTGTGCGGCGCGCTGCTTTTCGACGAACCCGATCGACATGCGCTGTAACAACCCCGGTGCGTACCGGGCGAACCGCCACGCCATCCGGGCCTGCCGGGGCCAGACCAGCAACGCCTTGTTGCGTTCGATAGCGCGCAGGGTGTCGGCGGCCAGGTCGTCGGCGGAGGCGAACGTGGTGCTGCGCTGGCCCATCCGGTAGAAATCGCGGCCGACGAACCCGCCGACCGCGCCCTTGTCCAGGATGGGCGTCTCGACCGCGGTCGGGCAGATGGCCAGCACTCCGACCCCGTGGCCGGCGGCCTCTGAGCGCAGCGCCAGGGACAGCCCGACGACGGCGTGCTTGCTCATCACATAACTGGTGATCTGGCCGGCGGCGGCCAGCCCGGCCATCGACGCGGTGTTCACGATGTGGCCGTGGCGCTGTTTCACCATCACCGGGTAGGCGGCGGCCACCCCGTGCACCACCCCGCGGATGTTGACGTCGATGATCGCGTTCCACTGATCGAGGGTCAGCAGTTCGGTGTCACCGCCCCAGGTGATGCCGGCGTTGTTGAACAGCAGGTCGATCCGCCCGGCACGGTCGACGACCTCGGTGACACAGTCGGCGACCGCGGCCGCATCGGCGACGTCGAGCCGGCGCCACCGGGCGCCGAGCGGTTCGGCGGTGCGCGCCGCCGCGGCGTCGTCGATGTCGGTGCACACCACCTCGGCGCCCGCCGCGGTCAGGGCGCGGCACAGCGCGGCGCCGATCCCGGATCCTGCGCCGGTCACGATGGCCTGCTTGCCGTTGAACATGCCGAAATGCTATCGGTAACGGCAACGGTGGCCGTCGATTGTCGGCGAAACTCGCGTACCCGTCGTTCGCGCGGCGGTTTCACGACGGGTACGCGAGTTTCGCCAAGGTGGGCGGCCGGATCTGTCGGACCTCCGGTCGAAACTGGGCGCATGCTGCTGGACCTGATCCTGCCGCTGGAGTGCGGCGGCTGCGGTGCGCCCTCGACGCGGTGGTGTCCGGCCTGCGCGGGGACGCTGGTCGCGGGCGCGGCCGAGCCACGCCTGGTGACACCGCGCCTGGACCCCGGGGTGCCGGTGCTGTCGCTGGGCCGGTACGCCGCCGCGCGCCGGCAGGCGATCGTCGCGGTCAAGGAACACGGCCGGGCCGACCTGATCACGCCACTGGCCGGCGCCCTGCACACCGGCCTGGCCCGACTGCTGGACTGGGGACTGCTCGGCGCACCGCTGACGGTGGTGCCCGCCCCGACCCGGCGGATGGCCGCGCGCCGACGCGGCGGTGACCCGGTGACCCGGATGGCACTCGCGGCGACCGCGGATCTCCCCGGCATCACGGTGGTGCGTGCACTGCGGCTGACCGGTTTCGCCCGGGACTCCGTGGGGCTGTCCAGCGCGGACCGGCAACGCAATCTGGCCGGGCGGGTGCGGCTGACACGGCCGGTCACCGGACCGGCGGTCGTGGTCGACGACGTCGTCACCACCGGCGCGACCGCCTGTGAGTCGGTGCGTGCCCTGCAAACAGCGGGTGTGGACGTGCACGCGGTGCTGGCGCTGACCGATGCATGAAACGGCCGGGAAATCAGCCTGCTCTATTGCTGGCAGATGAAGACTTCAAAACAGGTCTGCGAAATTGGTGGCACAGTCAGGTGAACACGGACTACCGTCGGGTCCAACAACCCGTGTTTCTCACGGCGGCACCCGGTACGGGCGCCCGTGCGATACCGGGACTGCCTAGTGCGGTTGGAGGTGATTACTCGACACCTGACGCCGGCGGGCGCAGCGACATGCAACGTCCCGACGGCGTATTTGTGACGATCCGGGCACGTGATGCGCGTGCGACTTCCGACAGAAACGAGTTGTCAAGCATGTCAACGAATTCCGTGGAAACCAACAGCTCCACCATGGTCCTCGACGACCACGACCGATCGACCGATGCGCCGGTGCTCAACGCCGACGTCGTCGTCAAGGGACGCAACGTCGAGGTTCCCGACCACTTCCGGGTCTATGTCTCGGAGAAGTTGTCGCGGCTGGAGCGTTTCGACAGAACCATCTACCTGTTCGACGTCGAACTCGATCATGAGAAGAACCGGCGCCAGCGCAAGAACTGTCAACACGTCGAGATCACCGCACGCGGGCGCGGCCCGGTGGTGCGTGGCGAGGCGTGCGCAGACAGCTTCTACGCGGCCCTGGAGTCGGCGGCAAGCAAACTCGAAGCACGACTGCGCCGCAGCAAGGATCGTCGCAAGATCCACTACGGGGACAAGACACCCGTCTCGGTACACGAGGCCACCGCGGAGCTGGCAGCAGTCGACGAACCCGCACCACACGACCCGTTCGCCGTCGAACCCGCCCACGAACCCGGGCGCATCGTGCGCACCAAGGACCATGAAGCCACGCCCATGAGCATCGACGACGCTCTCTACGAGATGGAACTTGTCGGGCACGACTTCTTCCTGTTCCACGACAAGGAAACCGACCGGCCGTCGGTGGTCTACCGCCGGCACGCCTACGACTACGGACTCATCCGGCTGGCCTGAGCCGCCGCCCATGCACGAGCCCTCGGCTGCGAAGCCGGGGGCTCGTCGCATGTCCTGGCGCGCCCGCAGCAGACTTTCAGGCAGCGATTTCGGCGGGTCGCCTACGATGGATTAGCGGCAGGTAGGTGTGCAGCGACCACGTTCGGTCCGTTGCGTCGACCCGCCGACACTATTCATCAACCCACAGGGGAAATAGCGTGCTCGATAAGTTGCTCCGTCTCGGTGAAGGCCGCATGGTCAAGCGGCTGAAGAAGGTGGCTGACTACGTCAACACCTTGTCCGACGATGTCGAGAAGCTGTCAGACGCCGAACTGCGCGCCAAGACCGACGAGTTCCGCAAGCGGGTCGACGGCGGCGAGGACCTCGACGACCTGCTGCCCGAGGCATTCGCGGTGGCCCGCGAGGCGGCCTGGCGGGTGCTCGGCCAGAAACCCTTCGACGTCCAGCTGATGGGCGGCGCGGCGCTGCACTTCGGCAATGTCGCCGAGATGAAGACCGGCGAGGGCAAGACCCTGACCGCCGTGCTGCCCGCCTACCTGAACGCCCTGTCCGGCAAGGGCGTGCACCTGGTCACCGTCAACGACTACCTGGCCAAACGCGACAGCGAGCAGATGGGCCGTATCCACCGGTTCCTGGGCCTGGAGGTCGGCGTCATCCTGTCCGGCCTGACCCCCGACGAGCGTCGCGTCGCCTACGCCGCCGACATCACCTACGGCACGAACAACGAGTTCGGCTTCGACTACCTGCGCGACAACATGGCCCACTCCGTGCAGGAGATGGTGCAGCGCGGCCACAACTACGGCATCGTCGACGAGGTCGACTCGATCCTCATCGACGAGGCCCGTACCCCGTTGATCATCTCGGGCCCGGCCGACGGCGCCTCGCACTGGTACAGCGAGTTCGCCCGGCTGGCCCCGCTGATGGAGAAGGACGTCCACTACGAGGTGGACCTGCGCAAGCGCACCATCGGCGTGCACGAGCTGGGCGTGGAGTTCGTCGAGGATCAGCTCGGCATCGAGAACCTCTACGAGGCCGCCAACTCGCCGCTGGTCAGCTACCTGAACAACTGCCTCAAGGCCAAGGAACTCTTCCTGCGCGACAAGGACTACATCGTCCGCAACGGGGAGGTCGTCATCGTCGACGAGTTCACCGGACGCGTGCTGGTGGGCCGGCGCTACAACGAGGGCATGCACCAGGCCATCGAGGCCAAGGAGCACGTCGAGATCAAGGCCGAGAACCAGACGCTGGCCACGATCACGCTGCAGAACTACTTCCGGCTCTACGAGAAGCTCGCCGGGATGACCGGTACCGCCCAGACCGAGGCCTCCGAGCTGCACGAGATCTACAAGCTCGGTGTGGTGTCCATCCCCACCAACCGGCCGATGATCCGCCAGGACCAGTCCGACCTGATCTACAAGACCGAGGAAGCCAAGTACATCGCGGTCGTCGACGACGTGGTGGAACGCTACGAGAAGGGCCAGCCGGTCCTGATCGGCACCACCTCGGTGGAGCGGTCGGAGTACCTGTCCCGCCAGTTCGCCAAGCGCAAGGTGCCGCACAACGTCCTCAACGCCAAGTACCACGAGTCCGAGGCCAACATCATCGCCGAGGCCGGGCGGCGCGGCGCCATCACCGTCGCCACCAACATGGCCGGCCGCGGTACCGACATCGTGCTCGGCGGCAACGTCGAGTTCCTCGCCGACCTGCGGCTCAAGGAGCAGGGTCTGGATCCGGTGGCGACGCCGGAAGAGTACGAAACCGCCTGGGAACCGACGGTCAGCAAGATCAAGGCCGAGGCCAAGGCGGAGGCCCAGGAGGTCATCGCCGCCGGCGGTCTGTACGTGCTGGGCACCGAGCGTCACGAGTCCCGGCGTATCGACAACCAGTTGCGCGGCCGCTCCGGCCGCCAGGGCGATCCGGGCGAGTCCCGCTTCTACCTGTCGCTGGGCGATGAATTGATGCGGCGTTTCAACGGCGCGACCCTGGAGACGCTGCTGACCCGGCTGAACCTGCCCGAGGATGTGCCGATCGAGGCAAAGATGGTCACCCGGGCCATCAAGAGCGCGCAGACCCAGGTCGAGCAGCAGAACTTCGAGGTCCGCAAGAACGTCCTGAAGTACGACGAGGTGATGAACCGTCAGCGCACGGTGGTCTACAAAGAGCGCCGGATGATCCTCGAGGGCGAGAACCTGGCGCAGCAGGCCCACGACATGATGGTCGACGTCATCACCGCTTACGTGAACGGTGCGACGGCCGAGGGCTACTCCGAGGACTGGGATCTGGAGAAGCTGTGGGAGGCGCTCAAGACGCTGTACCCGGTCGGTATCGATCACAACGACCTGATCGACTCCGATGCCGTCGGTGAGCCGGGCGAACTGACCCGCGACGAGCTGCTCGACGCGCTGGTCAAGGACGCCGAGCGGGCCTACGCCGCCCGCGAGGAGCAGATCGACGCGATCGGCGGCGACGGTGCGATGCGCCAGCTGGAGCGCAACGTGCTGCTCAATGTGATCGATCGCAAGTGGCGTGAACATCTCTACGAGATGGACTACCTCAAGGAGGGCATCGGCCTGCGCGCGATGGCCCAGCGCGATCCGCTGGTCGAGTACCAGCGCGAGGGCTACGACATGTTCGTCGCGATGCTCGACGGCCTCAAGGAGGAGTCGGTCGGCTTCCTGTTCAACGTCGCGGTCGAGGCCGCGCCGCAGACGGCTCCGGTGGTCGCGCCCATGTCGCAGGGACTGGCCGAGTTCGCCGCCGCTGCAGCGCAGAAGGCCGAAAGCCAGGTGGCCACCAAGGAACGCCCGACGGGCGTGCAGGCCAAGGGCATCGGCGGCAGCGGCAAGCCCGCGCTGACGTACTCCGGTCCTGCCGAGGACGGATCCGCCGAGGTGAAGCGCTCCGGCGGAGCCGCCGCAGCCACCACCGGCGGGACCCGCAAGGAACGCCGCGAGGCGGCGCGCAAGGGCCGCAAGCGCTAGCCGATCTGTAGCGCCACCACCTGCCACCGTCCCGCGACGAGTTCGACGCGGGCGGCGATGGCCCGCACCCGAGGCCCGCGCGTATAGGTGGCGAACACCTCGGCGGCGTTCACCTCCCCGTCCGCCGGCGCACCGACGCTGCGCAGCCGGATCCGGCGCAGCACCGCCGCGCCGCCGGCCTGCGGGACCCGCGCCAGCGTTTGCGCCATGTCGATCAACGACGGTGCCAGCAAGCCGCGCAGCTGGGTCACCGGACGGCGCCGGTCCACCACCTCCAGCACGCGGCGCAGGGTGGCATCGGCGAACATCACCGCCGCGGGCGGCGCCGCAACCTCACCGACAACCGCGGGCAGTCGCGGCTGCCGGGGCGGGCGCGGGCGCAGGGTGGGTGGATGCGGCGCCGGGCGTCCGGCACCGCGCACCGGGGGCTCGCAGTCGATGATCGGCGATGTCACCGCGGAATGCGCGGCGGCGGCTACCTGGCGGATGGGGTTGCTGACATGTGACACGGGCTCTCCAGCGGGCACGGAAACGGACGGGACGGCTGCTGGAGAGGCACAGTCATATTGATGATCGCACGGCTGGACGGGGCTCCCGTGCACCCGTGATGCGCGCAGTGGACGATGGCGGATACGGTGACGGGGAATCCGCACCGGGTGAGGGGAGGACGCTGTCGCGATGGTGACGAGACTGTCGGCATCCGACTCGGCGTTCTACCGCTTGGAGAACAGTTCGACCCCCATGTACGTCGGGTCGCTGTCGATCGTGCGCAAGCCGCGCGGCGGGCTGAGCTACGAGTCGGTGCTGGCCACCGTCGAGCGGCGGTTGCCGCAAATTCCGCGCTACCGGCAGAAGGTTCGCGAGGTCAGCCTGGGGTTGGCCCGTCCGGTCTGGATCGACGACACCGAGTTCGACATCACCTATCACGTCCGGCGCTCGGCGCTGCCCTCGCCGGGAAGCGATGCGCAACTGCATGATCTGATCGCCCGGATCGGCTCCCGGCCGATGGACAAGTCCCGTCCGCTGTGGGAGATGTACATCGTCGAAGGCCTGACCCGCAACCGGATCGCCATCTACACCAAGTCGCATCAGGCACTCGTCAACGGCATGTCGGCACTGGAGATCGGGCACGTCATCGCCGACCGCACCCCGAAGGCGCCGGAGTTCGGTGAGGACATCTGGATCCCCGCGCGCGAACCCAGCGATTCGCAGCTGTTCGTGGCCGCACTCGGGGAGTGGGTCACCCGGCCCACCGCGCAGGCCGCCGCGGTGCGCGCGTCGGTGCAGGAGATGGCCACCAACGCCGGCGCGCTCGTGGACGCCGGGCGCCGCATCGCGGACGTGGCGCGCACGGTGGCCCGCGGCACCGCGCCGAGCAGCCCGCTGAACGCCACGGTGTCCCGCAACCGCCGGTTCACGGTTGCTGCGCACCCGCTGGAGGACTACCGCGCGCTGCGGGCGCGCTACGAGTGCGATGTCAACGATGTGGTGCTGGCGGTGGTGGCCGGCGCGCTGCGCAACTGGCTGCTGTCGCGCGGTGAGCCGGTGACCGCGACCTCGACGGTCCGCGCGATGGCCCCGAACTCGGTGTATCCCGATTCCGAGATCGATTCGGCCGGGCCGGGTCAGGCCATCAGCGAGGTGTCGCCGTTCCTGGTCGATCTGCCGATCGGGGAGGGCAACGCGGTGGTGCGGCTGTCCCAGATCGCGCATGCCACCGAATCGCATTCCACCGCTGCGAGTTTGGTCGACGCCCGCACCATCGTGACGCTGTCCGGATTCGCGCCGCCGACCCTGCACGCCATGGGTATCCGGGTGGCGACCAGTTTCTCGGCCCGCCAGTTCAATTTGCTGATCACCAACGTCCCCGGCGCGCAGAAGCAGATGTACATTGCCGGGACCAAGCTGCTGGAGTCCTACGCGGTACCGCCGCTGCTGACCAACCAGGTGCTGGCGATAGCGGTGACCTCCTACAACGGCATGCTGTACTTCGGTATCAACGCCGATCGGGACGCCATGAGCGACGTGGATGTGTTGCCGGCGTTGTTGCGCGAATCTCTGGACGAATTGCTGGAATCAACGCGCTGACGCCCGGCGCGGAAGTTGACTCGGTCCGCTGATCGCGATGTGATGGATCGACCATGTCTATTAATTCGCCTAGCGAAGAAGCCGGTGTCAAGCCCGAGCTTGACGTCATACCGCACCCGATTCTCGACGTGCCGATCGACGAGGAGGCGCTGGCCAAAGAGGGCCGCCTGGACCTCGTGGTCTTCGGTGTCACGGCGGCCATCGCCGTCGGATTCCTGGTCTGGGGGTTCCTCGACACCGCGTCGCTGGCCTCCGCATCCGGTAACGCCCTTGGGTGGGTGATGTCCAACACCGGGTGGCTGTTCACCCTGATGGCGTCGGCGTTCGTGCTGTTCGTGCTGTGGATCGCGCTCGGTAAGTTCGGCAACATCCCGCTCGGCCGCGACGACGAGGAACCCGAGTTCCGCACGGTGTCCTGGATCGCCATGATGTTCAGCGCCGGTATGGGTATCGGTCTGATGTTCTTCGGTGTCTCCGAACCGCTTTCGCATCTGGTGTCACCCCCGCCGGGTACCGGCGCGGAGGGCAACCCCGAGGCCGTCCAGAAGGCAATGGCCACCACGCTGTACCACTGGACGCTGCACCCGTGGGCGATCTATGCGGTGGTCGGGCTGGCCATCGCCTACGGCGTGTACCGCAAGGGCCGGTTCCAGTTGATCAGCGCGGCGTTCGAGCCGCTGATCGGCGATCGCGCGCACGGCGGCTGGGGCAAGGTCATCGACATGCTGGCGATCTTCGCCACGCTGTTCGGGTCGGCGGCGTCACTGGGCTTGGGCGCGTTGCAGATTCGCAGCGGCCTGCAGATCGTCGGCGGCATCGGCGAGGCCGGCAACGCGGTCCTGATCGGCATCATCGCGGTGCTCACCTGTGCGTTCGTGCTGTCCGCGGTCTCCGGTGTCGCGCGCGGCATCCAGTGGCTGTCCAACTTCAACATGGTGCTGGCCCTGCTGCTGGCAACGTTCGTATTCATCGTCGGGCCAACGGTTTTCATCCTCAACCTGATTCCGACGTCGATCGGCAGCTACTTTCAGGACCTGGCGATGATGTCGGCCCGTACCGGTGCCGAAGGCGCCGAGACGGAGGCCTGGCTGGGTTCGTGGACCGTCTTCTACTGGGCCTGGTGGATCTCCTGGACGCCGTTCGTCGGCATGTTCATCGCGCGGATCTCCCGCGGGCGCACCATCAGGCAGTTCGTGACCGGGGTGCTGTTGGTGCCCAGCCTGGTGTCGCTGGTGTGGTTCTGCGTGTTCGGCGGCGCGGCGATGAAGGCTCAGCAGGAAGGGGCCGACCTGGCCGGTGAGGGCACTGTCGAGGGCCAGCTGTTCGGGTTGCTCGCCGAGTATCCGCTGGCCACCGTCTCGACCGTGGTGGTGATGTTGCTGGTCGCGGTGTTCTTCGTCTCCGGCGCCGACGCCGCGTCCATCGTGATGGGATCGCTGTCCGAACGCGGCACCATCGAGCCCCACAAGAAGACCGTCGTCTTCTGGGGTGTCGCCACCGGTGCCGTCGCCGCGGTCATGCTGCTGGTGGGTGGCTCCGACGCGCTGACCGGGCTGCAGACCATCACCATCGTGGCGGCGCTGCCGTTCGTGCTCGTGATGATCGGGCTGGCGGTGGCGTTGGTGAAGGACCTGCGCCAGGACCCGATGATGGTGCGCCGCCAGTACGCCGCGGCCGCGGTGAACTCGGCGGTGATCGCCGGTGTCACCGCGCACGGTGACGACTTCGTCATCTCGGTGGAGAAGGATCCCGACGCCGACCCGGATGCCGAGGACGCCGAGGCGACCGTGGCTCCGAAGGAGCGCGCCGACGGCTAACCTCGCCTGGTGCGTGTCTACATACCGGCCACCCTGGCGATGCTGGCGCAGTTGGTGGCCGACGGGCTGATCCATGCCCGCAGCGGCACCGCGTTCGCGGTCACCCCGGCGCTGCGCGAGTCCTATGCCGAAGGCGATGACGACGAGCTGGCCGAGGTGGCCCTGCGTGAGGCCGCGCTGGCATCGCTGCGCCTGCTGGCCGCCGAGGGGGAGTCGAGTCTGCCGCCCCGGCGTGCGGTGCTCGTCGTCGATGTCGCCGAGGCGACGGCCCGGCCCGATCTCGACGACGCGGTGGTGCGCCTGGCCGGTCCGGTGCCCGTGGCCGACGTCGTCGCCGCCTATGTGGACAACGCCGCGGCGGAGCCCGCGGTGCTGACCGCCGTCGGGGTGGTCGACGAAGCCGACCTCGGAGACGAGGATGCGGAGCTTGCTGTGGGTGACGCTCAGGACCACGACCTGGCTTGGTACGCCCCGCAGGAGTTGCCATTCCTGCTCGAGCTGCTGTGACGTAAGTCGCATCCAACCTGGGCATAAATTCACTACGCATGCGTAAGTTACGGTACCGTAGGTTGCGTGGCCAAGAGTGAAATAAAGGTCTCGGCGAAAGTTGCCGACACCGTCCGCCCCACCATCGCGGGGGCCGATCGTCACCGCGGTTGGCATGCGCTGCGCACCATCGCCGGCCGCATCACGACGCCGCTGCTGCCGGACGACTACCTCAAGCTCGCCAACCCGCTGTGGTCGGCACGCGAACTGCGTGGCCGGGTCATCGAGGTGCGCCGCGAGACCGAGGACTCGGCGACGCTGGTCATCAAGCCGGGCTGGGGCTTCTCGCTGGACTACGAGCCCGGCCAGTACGTCGGTATCGGCCTGCTGGTCGACGGCCGCTGGCGCTGGCGTTCCTATTCGCTGACCTCGACCCCGCTGCGCGGGGGTCAGGACAAGCGCGGGGCGCGCACCATCACCATCACCGTGAAGGCCATGCCGGAAGGCTTCCTGTCCACCCACCTGGTCGGTGGCGTGGAGCCCGGCACGATCGTGCGGCTGGCCGCACCGCAGGGCAACTTCGTCATGCCCGACCCGGCGCCGGCTTCGGTGCTGTTCCTGACCGCGGGGTCGGGCATCACCCCGGTCATGTCGATGCTGCGCACCCTGCAGCGCCACGACCAGATCACCGACATCGTGCACGTGCACTCCGCGCCCACCGAGGCCGACGTGATGTTCGCCGACGAGCTCAAGCAACTGCACGACGCCCACCCGGGCTACCGGATGGAACTGCGTACCACGCGCACCCAGGGCAGGCTGGATCTGTCCCGCCTGGACGAGGTGGTGCCCGACTGGCGTGACCGCCAGGCCTGGGCGTGCGGCCCGGAGGCCATGCTCAACGACGCCGAGCGGGTCTGGGCCGAGGCGGGTCTGCCCACCCATCTGCACCTGGAGCGTTTCGCGGTCACCCGCGCCGCACCGCACGGCACCGGCGGCACCGTCACCTTCGAGCGCAGCGGCAAGAGCGTGGCGGCCGACGCCGCGACATCGCTGATGGAAGCCGGCGAGGGCGCGGGCATCCAGATGCCGTTCGGCTGCCGGATGGGTATCTGCCAGTCGTGTGTGGTGGGTCTGGTCGAGGGGCACGTGCGGGACCTGCGGACCGGCGTCGAGCACGAACCGGGGACCAGGGTGCAGACCTGCATCTCCGCGGCATCCGGCGACTGCAAGCTGGACGCATAGACTTTACTGGCAGGTAACCTACGGTTGCGTAGGTTACGGTATCGTAGGAACGGAAGGAGGGCCGATAAGTGGCTATTACCGACGTACCGGCGTTCACGCATCTCACCGATGCGGACATCGAAACGCTGGGTGCTGAGCTCGACGCGATCCGTCAGGACATCGAAGATTCGCGGGGCGCCAACGATGCGCGCTACATCCGCCGGACGATCGCGGGTCAGCGTGCGCTGGAGATCGCAGGCCGCCTGCTCCTTGCCGGAAGCTCGAACCGGGCCGCCTGGTGGGCGGGGGCGTCGACCCTGGGCGTGGCCAAGATCATCGAGAACATGGAGATCAGCCACAACGTCATGCACGGTCAGTGGGATTGGATGAACGATCCCGAGATCCACTCCTCGACCTGGGAGTGGGATACCACCGGGGCATCGAAGCACTGGCGTTTCACCCACAACTTCATGCACCACAAGTACACCAACATTCTTGGCATGGACGACGATGTGGGCTACGGCGTCATCCGGGTTACCCGCGACGCGCGGTGGAAGCCGATGAACCTGGGAAACCTGTTCTACAACACCATGCTCGCGGTGCTGTTCGAGTGGGGTATCGGTCTGCAGCACCTGGAGCTCGGCAAGATCTTCATGGGCCGCGACGACCGCAAGGCGACGATGGTCCGGGTCAAAGAGTTCGGTGTGAAGGCCGGCCACCAGGTGGCCAAGGACTACGTGCTGTGGCCCGCGCTGACCTCGCTGTCGCCGGGAGCAACCTACAAGTCCACGTTGAAGGCCAACGTCGTGGCCAACATCATCCGCAACATCTGGACCAACGCGATCATCTTCTGCGGCCATTTCCCGGACGGCGCAGAGAAATTCACCAAGACCGACATGGTCGGCGAAAGCCGCGGCCAGTGGTACCTGCGCCAGATGCTGGGCAGCGCCAACATCAGTGGCGGCCGGGTGCTGGACTTCATGAGCGGCAACCTGTCCTACCAGATCGAGCACCACCTGTTCCCGGACCTGCCGAGCAACCGGTACCGAGACATCTCGATCAAGGTGCGCGCGCTGTGCGACAAGTACGACCTGCCCTACACCACGGGGCCGTTCCTCGTGCAGTACGGCAAGAGTTGGCGCACCATCGCCAAGCTGTCGCTGCCGGACAAGTTCCTCACCGACACCCGCGACAACGCGCCGGAGACCCGCAGCGAGCGGATGTTCGACGAGTTGGAAGGTTTCGGTGTCACCGATCCCGCCACCGGTAAGCGCCGCGGTCTGAAGACCGCGATCGCCACCGTGCGGGGCTGGCGGCAGGGCAAGATCGCCGCATAAATTATCTACCCTTACCGCGAGCGTGCGTGTCTGTTCCAGACATGCCGCTCGCGGTTCGGCGTTTACGCACCCTCGCGATCAATAACCGGCCTCGTTGAGGGTGGCGAGCAGCAGCCGGGCCGCGGCGACACGTCCCGCGGCGGGCCCGGTCAACGTGTCCAGCGCGCATTCCGGATCGGCCGGCGGGCCCAGATGCCCACAGCCGCGCGGACATTCGTCGACGGCCTCGGCCAGATCGGAGAAGGCCTGCACCACGTCATCGGCGCTGACATGGGCCAGGCCGAACGACCGGATGCCCGGCGTGTCGATCACCCAGCCGGATTCCAGCAGCGGTAACGCCACCGACTGGCTCGACGTGTGCTTGCCCTTGCCGACACCGGACACGTCCCCGGTGGCCCGTTCCGCCGCGGGCACAAGACGATTCACCAGGGTGGACTTACCCACCCCGGAATGCCCCAGCAGCACGGTCACTTTCCCGGTCAGCAACGGCGCCACCACGTCGAGCGGGTCGTCGCGCCCGGCCGTCACCACCTGGAGATCCAGGTCGGCGAACTGCGCCGCGAACGGTTCCGGGTCGGCCAGATCGGATTTCGTCAGGCACAGGATCGGTGCCAGCCCACCGGTGTACGCGGCGATCAGCGCTCGCTCCACGAACCCGGTGCGCGGCGGCGGATCGGCCAGCGCCACCACGATCAACAGTTGATCGGCGTTGGCCACCACCACCCGCTCGGCGGGGTCGGTGTCATCGGCGGTGCGGCGCAACACCGTTCGGCGCTCGCCGCGGCGCACGATGCGGGCCAGGGTGTCCGGCTTGCCGGACAGATCACCGACGATGCTCACCTCGTCGCCGACGACGATGGGGGTGCGGCCCAGCTCCCGGGCGCGCATCGCCGTCACATGGCGTTCCGGGTCGCCGCCCAGCGCGCAGCCCCACCGGCCGCGGTCCACGGTGACGACCATCGCCTCGGCCGCGTCGGCATGGTCGGGCCGGGTCTTGGTGCGCGGACGCGACCCCTTGCCCGGGCGGACCCGGACATCGGACTCGTCGTACTCGCGAGATTTCAAATCGTGCCCAGCATGTCGGTCCACATCCCCGGGAAGTCGGGCAGTGTCTTGGACGTCGTCGCGATGTCCTCGACTTCCACACCGGCGACCCGCAGCCCCACGATCGCGCCGGCGGTGGCCATCCGGTGATCGGCGTAGGACCGCCACACCCCGGCGTGCAACGGTGTCGCGGTGATCTGCAGACCGTCCGGCGTCTCCACGCACTGCCCGCCCAGTCCGTTGATCTCGGCGCTCAGCGCCGCCAGCCGATCGGTCTCGTGACCGCGCAGGTGGGCGATACCGCGCAGCGTGGACACCGAACCGGCAGTGGCGAGCGCGGCCAGCGCGGCGACCGCCGGGGCCAGCTCGCCGATATCATGCAGGTCGATGTCGATGCCGCCGTAACTCGGTGCGCCCTGCACCTGCAGGTACGAATCGGTGTGCTCGGCAACGATATTCACCCGGGACAGCAGATCCAGGATCGCCCCTGAGGGCTGGATGCTGTTCGCGGGCCAGCGGCTGATCCGCACGGTGCCCGCGGTGACGGCGGCGGCCGCCAGGAACGGCACCGCGTTGGACAGGTCGGGTTCGATGTCCCAGTGCCGGGCGGCGACAACGCCCGGGGCGACCCGCCAGCGGTTGGGCGTGCTGTCGTCGACGGTGACACCGGCGCTGCGCAGCATCGACACCGTCATCGCCACATGCGGCGCCGACGGCACCGACTCGCCGGTGTGCACGACGCTCAGACCGTCACGGAAGGCGGTCCCGGCCAACAACAGTCCCGAGACGAACTGCGATGACGCCGACGCGTCGATGCGGACCTCACCGCCGGGCACCGAACCGTCACCGCGCACCTCGAACGGCAACCCGTCGCCGTCGATGCGGACCCCGAGGCCGCGCAGCGCGTCGAGCAGCGGGGCGATCGGGCGGGCCCGGGCCTGCTCGTCGCCGTCGAAGACGACGGTGCCGGTGCTCAGCGCGGCGACGGCGGGCAGGAACCGCAGCACGGTGCCGGCCAGCCCGCAGTCGATGCGGGTGCCCGCGGCCGGGGAGATGGCGCCGCCGGCGGTCAACTCGGTGCCGTCACCGGTCACGCTCACCCCGAGCGCCCGGACCGCATCGATCATCAGGTCGGTGTCGCGGCTGCGCAATGCGCCGCTGATGGTGGTCGTCCCCTGGGTGGTGGCCAGCGCGGCCAGCACCAGAGCGCGGTTGGTCAGCGATTTCGACCCGGGTACCGCCACCGTGGCGTTCACGGGTCCGGTCGTCGTGGGTGCCGGCCAGTTGTTCACGGCCTCTATCCTGCCTGGTATGTGTGGGCGATTTGCGGTGACCACCGACCCGGCGTTGTTGGCGGAGAAGATCAAGGCGCTCGACGAGACCGTCGAGGCGGTCAAGGACGGCGGACCCAACTTCAACGTGGCGCCGACCACGACCATCAGCACCGTGGTCAGACGGCACGATCATTCCTCCCCGTCGCTTCGCTCGCCCCAGGGCGAACCCGATGGCGAGGCGACGCGCCGGCTCCGTTCGATGCGCTGGGGCCTGATTCCGCCCTGGGTCAAGACCGGCGAGGACGGCGGCCCCGACACCAAGAAGGGCCCGCTGCTGATCAACGCGCGCTCCGAGACGCTGACCACCTCACCGGCGTTCCGAGGGTCGGCCAAGAGCAAGCGGTGCCTGGTCCCGATGGACGGCTGGTACGAGTGGAAGCCCCACCCCGCCGGGGACGGCAAGAAGGCGTCCAAGACGCCGTTCTACATGTTCGCCGCCGACGGCGAGCCGCTGTTCATGGCGGGGCTGTGGTCCACCTGGCGGCCCAAGGACTCCGACAAGGACGTGCCGCCGCTGGTGAGCTGCACCATCATCACCACCGACTCGGCCGCGCAGCTCTCCGATATCCACGACCGGATGCCACTGACCATCAGCGCGCCGGACTGGGACCGTTGGCTGGATCCCGATGCCCCGATCGACGAGGGCCTGTTGCGCGGGCACGGCGATCTGGACCGCATCGAGATCCGGGAGGTGTCGCGGTTGGTGAACAGCGTCCGCAACAACGGCCCGGAACTGATCGAGGCTGTCGAGCCCGAAGCGGGACTGTTTTGACCCTCGGCCCGGTGGTGCTCGACGCCCTGGGCGCCGATCTGCGGGCGGCCGGTTACACCGTGGACGGTGTCGCCGAACTACTCGGCGCCGACGTGCACGCCGCTCTGGGCCGGGGTGTGTGGTGGCCGGCGTTGCGGGCGACCGCGGCGGACCCGTTGTCGACGCTGGTGCGGCTGTTCCTGCTCGGCGCCGAGGTGCCCCGGGGGCATCTGCACGAGGTCTTCACCCGGGTACCGCTGGACGCGTTGGTGGCCGGTGGCGTGCTGGAGGTGGCCGACGGCACCGTGCGGGCGGCACTGGACATCCGCCCGCATTCCGACGGCGCCCGCGACTTCCTGGTCGTCTCCGATCAGGACGCCGCCCTGCGCGGCGCACCGCTGCGGCGCGACCACGTGCTCGGGATCGGCGGCGCCTCGATGTCGCTGGCCCGCGCCGTCATCCGCACGCCGGTGCGCCGCGCCCTGGATCTGGGCACCGGCTGCGGAATTCAGGCCCTGCACCTGGACGGGCACTGCGACGAGATCGTCGGCACCGATACCAACGAGCGGGCGCTGAAGCTGGCCGCGGCCACCGCACGCCTCAACGGGATGTCCTGGGATCTACGGTCCGGCAGTCTGTTCGAGCCGGTGGCGGGGGAGCGTTTCGACCTCATCGTGTCCAACCCGCCGTTCGTGATCGGCTCCGGTGTCAGCGACTACATCTACCGCGATTCCGGTGTGGCCGGGGACGGTTTGTGTCGCAGTCTGATCGAACAGGTCGGTGACTACCTCAACCCCGGTGGCACGGCTCAGATCATGGCGAACTGGATTGTCCGCGAGGGTGATTGGCGCGACCGTGTGCGGGACTGGCTGGCGGACACCGGCCTGCACGCCTGGGTGGTGCAGCGCGAGCTGGCCGACCCGGTGAGTTACGTGTCGCTGTGGCTGGCCGATGCCGGGGAGAGCCCGGACCAGACGGCCCGGCGCGGCGGTGCCTGGCTGGACTGGTTCGCCGAACAGGGCATCACCGGGATCGGCATGGGCCTGATCTCGCTGCGGAGGCCCCGCGACGGCGAGGCGCCCGAGCAGATCCTCGAAGAGATCACCGGTGCAGACGAACTCGTCACCGGCACCGAGGTGGAGGCCTTCTTCGCCCGCCGCGACTACCTACGCGACACCGGCGACGAGGCCCTGCTGGCGGCACGGTTGTCCACGGCGCCGGTCTTTTTGGAGCAGCAGTCCCTGCCGGGGCCCGAGGGCTGGCAGCAGGTCGGCGCCGCGGTGCGGCGACCGGGTGGGCCCGGCGCGGTGATCGGTGTCGACGAGGTGCTCAGCGCACTGCTGGCGGGCTGCCGCGGGGAAGTGCCGTTGGGCACCCTCATCGCCCTGCTCGCCGCGCACCACGGCGTGGACGCCGACGCGCTCGCCGAGGCGGCGCTGCCCGAGGTCCGCGACGCGATCGGTCGCGGGATCCTTTATCAGGCGCAGTGATCAGCGGCGCCGCGCCGCCACCACCGCATAGGACGCGTCGAAGGTGACTCCGTCGGCGGTGGCGTAACGCTCGAACGCCGCGGTGAACGCCTCGGTCAGTCGCACGCAGGTTTCCTCGTCGGAGCGGGTGAACAGGTCCACGTGCATCGGGGACTCATCGGTGACGAACACGACGGCGTCCTGCACCGAGCCGAATTCCCACGCGTGCTTGCCGTTTTCGATGAAGATCTCGTCGAAATCATCGCTCAGCCGGGTGGTGACGATATCGGGTTCGCCCCACTGGTCGGGGCTGTACTGCGCGGCCGGCGGCGTACCCAGCACATCGATGATCGGGTTGAAGAACGGATTGTCGGTGTCGCGCACCCAGGTGGAGAACCCGAGAAAGCCACCCGGGCGCAGCAGCCGCGCGATCTCGGCGACCTGGCTGACCGGTTCCACGAAGATGATGCCCATGTTGGACACCACCGCATCGAAACCCGCGTCGGGCAACCCGGTGGCCGAAGCGTCCGCGGCGACCCACTGCACCGCGTCGCCGCCGGCCTTGTCGGCGGCGATGGCCAGCAGCTCGGGGGTCAGGTCCACACCGGTCACCTGCGCGCCCGCCGCGACCGCGGCCAGCGCGGCGTTACCGGTACCGCAGGCCAGATCGGCGACGACGGCACCGTCGAGCGGGCGCAACCGGTCCACGGTCTCGATCAGCTGGGCGGAGATGGGCGCGATGCGTTGGGCGACGGCCTCATACCGTCCCGCAGACCAGATTGACACCCGGCCAGCCTATGCCACGATGACGGAGTGGCCGGTCTTTCCGTCGTCGCACCACCGCTGCCGCGGCCGGTGCTGGTCGGCCAGTTCTGGGGTGATCTGACCTTCCTGCATTGGCCGGTACGCCCGGATGCCGTGGCGCACCTGTTTCCGGAGGGGACACGTCCGGACGTCTTCGACGACGGTTTCACCTACGTCGGGCTCATCCCGTTCGTCATGCGCCGCACCGCACTGGGGGACCGGGTGCCGCTGCCGTATTTCGGCGCCTTCGCCGAGACCAACGTCCGGTTGTACTCGGTGGATGACGCCGGGCGGCACGGCGTGCTGTTCCGCTCGCTGGAGACCCAGCGGCTGGCTGTGGTGCCGCTGACGCGGATCGGGCTGGGGGTGCCCTACACATGGGCCAAGATGCGGGTGACCCGCACCGGTGACCGGATCAGCTACGCGAGCGTGCGACGTTGGCCGCGAAGGGGATTGCGCAGCACGCTGAACGTGACCATCGGTGCGCCGCTGCAGCCGACGCCGCTGCAGGTGTGGCTGACCGCGCGGTGGGGTGCGCACACCCGCAAGGCGGGGCGCACCTGGTGGGTGCCCAACGGCCATACCGAGTGGCCGCTGTACGAGGCCGAGATCGACCATCTGCGTGACGATCTGGTCGTTGCGAGCGGTGCCGGGCCGGCCGGTGCCCGACTGCCGGCGATGTTCTCACCCGGGGTGGCGGCCCGGTTCGGTAAGCCCGTGCCGGTGCGCTAGTGTCCTGAGTCATTAATTCGGGTGCAGTAGTTGGCGATGCTGGCCAGGATTTGGTCGGCGGTTTTGGTCCAGACGTAGGGCTTGGGGTTGTCGT
>NZ_LMJA01000009.1 GCF_001428895.1 Mycobacterium sp. Root265 | reverse complement strand
CCATCCGACCACACCAAGCCATCCAGGACCACACCCCACAGCAGGCATACCTAAACCCAATTAACCAAAAAAACCTGCCAACTTCTTGACTCAAGACAACTCCGGTGTGACACGTTGAATCGGAACTTTGTGTCAGGACCGTCGCAGCGTGTGCGCGATTATTCCGGCCGCTTCGGCCAGCCGGTCCGGCGGATGTGCCGCATAGCCGATGACCAACCCCGGCGGCCCGGGTAGTTGCCGATGCAGAGACAGCGGCTGAACCACCACGCCGGCAGCGCGCAGGGCCTCGACCACGTCGACATCGTCGATCCCGTTGTCGGCAAACGTGATCAGAACGTGCAGCCCGGCCGCGACGCCCCGCACCTCGATGCCGGGAAGCCGCTCGAAACCGTTCAGCAACGCGTCGCGGCGGGCGCGGTGCCGGGCGCGCACCGTCCGGACGTGGCGGTCGTAGTCCCCGTTCTCCAGCAGCCGGGCCAGTACCAGCTGCGGCAGGGTCGGGCTGCCCAGGTCGCTGGCGTGTTTGGCGGCGACCAGATCCGCACGACGCTCCGCCGGTGCCACCAACCATCCCAGCCGCAGCGCCGGCGCTAGGCTCTTGGATGTGCTTCCCGCGTAGGCGATCCGCTCCGGCGCACCGGCGTGCAACGCCGGCACCGGCGCCCGGTCGTAACGGTACTCGGCGTCGTAGTCGTCCTCGATGATCAGCTCGGCCTGCGCCGCCCACGCCAACAGTTCCCGGCGCCGGGCGGGCCCCAGCACGACACCGGTCGGGAACTGATGGGCCGGTGTGAGGAACGCGGCGCGCACCCCGCTCGAGGCCAGATCGGCGATGACGAGTCCGTCCTCATCCACCGGAATCGGGATTGGATTGAGCCCCCAGTAGGCGAGTTCGTCGACCGCACCGCGTGATCCGGGATCTTCCACCGCGATGTCGGTGACGCCTTGGCGGTGCAACTGCTGAGCCAGCAGCGCCATCGCCTGCGCGACACCGGACACCACGATGATGTCCTCCGGTATGACCCGCAGACCACGGGTTCGGCCCAACCACGGCGCCAGCGCAGCCCGGAGCCGCGGGTGCCCGCGTGGATCCCCGTAACCCAACTCCTCGGGAGGCGTCTCGGTCAGCACCCGGCGTTCCGCGCGCAACCACATGCTGCGCGGGAAGGCCGACAGATCAGGCACGCCGGGCGACAGATCCACTCCCTCGCCCGGGGACAGCCGGGGTCGCGGCAGCCGGTCCGGTACGGCTGCGACCGGCACCCGGTGCTGCGGTGCCGCGGGGGCAGGCGCGTCGAGCACGATGGTGCCGCCACCGCTGCGCCCGGATACCAACCCCTCGTCCATCAGCCGGCGGTAGACCTCGACGACGACACCACGCGACACCCCCAGATCGGCGGCCAGTGTGCGGGTGGCGGGCAGCCGGGCCCCCGCGGTCAGCCGCCCGTCGCCGATGGCACCGCGCATCGCACCGACCAGCCAGTCGGTGATGCCACGCGGCGGCACACCCGACGGATCCAGCAGCAGAAAATCGGCACCGCCCCCCATTTGGTCCACTGGATAACGCCCCCTTTGGTGCTATTGGGAGGACCATATTCGCGCCATCATGGCCACATGTCCAGCACCGATCGGGTCACCCTCGCCGGGGCCGCCGGCATGACCTTCGTGGGCGGTAGCGTCGCCGTGTCCGGCCTGCTCGCCGACGCACCGTTGCACACCGCTCAGGCACTGCGCTACGGGCTGGCCTGCGCCCTGCTGGTCGGATGGGCCTGCCTCACCCGGCGCACCCTGCATCGCCCGCGGGGCACGGAATGGTTCTGGCTCTCCGGAGTCGCGCTCAGCGGTCTGGTGGTGTTCAACCTCGCCCTCGTGCACGGATCGCGGCACGCCGAGCCCGCGGTGCTGGCCGTGGCGGTGGCCTGCGTACCGGTCGCTCTGGCGGCGCTCGGACCGTATCTGGAGGGCCGACAACCGCGCGCCAAGGTGCTGGCGGCCGCGGTGGTGGTGAGCGCCGGTGCTGTCGCCGTGGTCGGTCTGGGCCGCGCGGACACGGTGGGTCTGCTGTGGGCGCTGACCGTCTTTCTCTGCGAGGTGGGCTTCACCCTGCTGGCGCTGCCGGTGCTGGGCCGGCACGGACCGGTCGGGGTGTCGGTGCACAGCACCTGGATGGCGGCGGCGATGTTCACCGTCCTGGCGGTCGGTACCGAAGGTGTCGGGGCCGTCACCCGGTTCGACGTCGCCGAGGTGGCCGCCATCGGCTACCTCGCGGTCGGCGTCACCGCGGTGGCCTTCATTCTCTGGTACTCGTGTGTGGGTGCACTGGGCACCGGGCGGGCCGGGCTGCTCACCGGGATCGCACCCGTCGCCGCCGCGCTGATCGGCATACCGTTGACCGGCGCGGTACCCGGGCCCGCGGTGTGGGGTGGCATCGCGCTGATCGGGGTCGGACTCGCGGCCGGGATGCGCGAGGACCGCGAGTCCGCCGGCGATCAGATCTTGCTCGGCACCGGAACCTGATCCACCGACACCAGATCCTTCGGGCGCGGCCGCGACGGCGCCGTCCGGCCGTGGGTGGCGTAGATGACCAGCCCGACGAACGCCAGTCCGCCCACCAGATTGCCGAGCACCGTGGGAATTTCGTTCCACAGCAGATAGTCGCCGATGGTGAAGTCACCACCGAGCATGAGCCCGGACGGGAACAGGAACATGTTCACGATCGAATGCTCGAAACCGAGGTAGAAGAACACCATGATCGGCATCCACATGGCGATCACCTTGCCGGGCAGGCTGTCGGACATCATGGCGCCGACGACGCCCATCGAGACCATCCAGTTGCACATCACACCGCGGAGGAACAGTGTCAGCATTCCCGCGGCGCCGTGGTCGGCGTAGCCCACCGTGCGGCCTTCACCGATCTGACCGATCGCCTGTCCCACGGCGTCGGGTTCGACGCTGAACCCGTAGGTGAAATAGACCGCCATGAACACCGCGACGGTCAGCGCACCGGCGAAGTTGCCGATGAACACCAGCCCCCAGTTGCGCAGCATGGGCTTGAGCGTGACACCCGGACGCTTGTCCAGCCACGCCAGCGGCACCAGCGTGAAAACCGCTGTCAGCAGGTCGAATCCAAGCAGATGCAGCATGCAGAAGCCGACCGGGAAGAGCACCGCACCCAACAGCGGCTCACCGGTGCGCGTCGAGATCGTCACCGCGAAGGCCGCGGCGAGTGCGAGGATCGCACCGGCCATGAACGCGCGGATCAAGGTGTCACGGGTGGACATGAACACCTTGGACTCGCCGGCATCGATGATCCGGACGGCGAGTTCGGCGGGTTTGACATACGACATGGGCTGATTCCTTTCGGTCGGATTCACCACTGGTACGGCAGGAATTTGCCGTCGATGGTCACGACGACGCGGTCTCCCCCGGGATCCGCGCGCCGCTCGAAGGAGACGTTGCAGTTGATCGCGCTCATGATGCCGTCGCCGAACTCTTCGTGGATCAGCGCCTTGAAGGCCGGGCCGTAGACGTTGATGAGTTCCACGAAGCGGTAGATCGTCGGGTCGGTCTGCAGCGCCGGGTCGGCCGTCCGGTAGGGCTGTCGCTGAAGTGCGGCAACGGTTTCCGGGCTGAGGTCGAGCAGTTCGCCGGCAGCGGTGGCCTCTTTGGCGGGCATCGGGTGGCTGCCCAGCAGGGCCGCCACCGTCCACACCAGCGGCCGGTCGATGTGCTCGGCGAGCTTCTGCCAGCTGATCCCGGTGTCGACACGACGTTGTTCGATCTCGGTGATGACGGGCGAGGCGGGGTCGTAGACCATGTGCGGGTTCCTTCCGTGAAACGTGGCGGTGGGGTTGTGGTGGCTCAATACCACCGCTTCGGCGGCATCGTGCCCATGGCAGAAGACGCAGGGAATCCGGCATTTTGCGCAGCCCGGCAGCGTCTGCCCATCGTTTAACCGCGCCGTAACGAACGGAGAAACACCTCGAAACGCCCTGCGCCTAGCCTCGGCTCATCATCGGAAGCCAGGTGGGAGCATGGTCAACCAGACGAACTTCAGCGTGACCCCGCTCGACGCCGGGACGTTGTCGGCGGCGATCGATGTCGCGCCGACCCCGCTGTGGGTGATCGGCCCGGACGGCACTGTGGCGCTGGCGAATCAGGCAGCGCTGAGCATGCTCGGCTACCGATCCGGCGATGACGTGATCGGCGCACCCAGCCACGACACCCTGCACGAGTGGCACCCCGACGGTTCGCGGTACCCGTCGCATTCCTGCCCGATCCTCGACGGCTGCGGCTCACCCGGGGTCACGGCACACGAATGGTTCATCACCCGGTCCGGTCAGCCCGTGCCGGTCACCTGGTCGGCGAAACCACTGGGGTCCGACGGCACCCGACTTCTCGCGTTCGCCGATGCCACCGAACGGCTGGCGGCCCAACCGCACGGCGGCGTCATCGCCGAATCCGCGCCGTCCCGCACGGAATTGCGGGCGCGACTGCTCGAGCATGTCCGCACGCGCTTCCGTGACCCGGATTTCACGGCGGCCAGACTGGCCGCCGAGTTCCACCTCTCATTGCGCTCTGTCCAGCAGGTGTTGGCCGAGGACGGTCGCTCGCCGGCAACGGAGATCCGCCGTCAGCGACTGGAACTCGCGAGCGCCCTGATTGCCCAGGGCTCCTCGGTGGGTCACGCAGCGCGCACCAGCGGCTTCGCCGACCCGGGTACCTTCAACCGCGCTTTCCGCCGCCACTTCGGCGTCCCGCCCAGCGAATGGGCCAGACGGACCGGCTGAAACGGTTACTCGACAGTGACCGACTTGGCCAGGTTGCGGGGCTTGTCCACGTCGTAGCCACGCGCCTGCGCGACGCCGGCGGCAAACACCTGCATGGGGATCGTCGACAGCAGCGGCTGGAAAAGCGTTGACACCGCCGGTATCTCGATCAGGTGATCGGCGTACGGGGCCACCGTGTCGTCGCCCTCCTCGGCGATGACGATGGTGATCGCACCGCGGGCCTGGATCTCGCGGATGTTGCTCAGCAGCTTGGCATGCAGGGTGGCCGCGCTCTTGGGCGAGGGCATCACCACGATGACCGGCAGGTCATCCTCGATCAGCGCGATCGGGCCGTGCTTGAGCTCGCCGGCAGCGAACCCCTCGGCGTGCATATAGGCGAGTTCCTTGAGTTTGAGCGCACCCTCCAGCGCCACCGGGTAGCCGACATGGCGACCCAGGAACAGCACGGCGGAGGCCTGGGCGAACCGCTGCGCCAGCGCCGTCACCGGCTCCATGCAGGTCAGCACCCGCGCAACCTGATCGGGCATGGCCTCGAGGTCGTGGTACTCGCGGGCCACCTCGTCGGCGTACTTGGTGCCGCGGGCCTGCGCCAGCGCCAGCCCGACCAGATAGTTGGCGGTCAGCTGCGCCAGGAATGTCTTGGTCGAGGCCACCCCGATCTCCGGACCGGCGCGGGTGTAGAGCACCGCGTCGGCCTCGCGCGGGATCTGGCTGCCGTTGGTGTTGCAGATGGCCAGGACCTTGGCCTTCTGCTCCTTGGCGTGCCGCACGGCCTCCAGGGTGTCCGCGGTCTCGCCGGACTGCGAGATCGCGATCACCAGGGTGCTGCGGTCCAGAACCGGGTCGCGGTAACGGAATTCGCTGGCGAGCTCTACCTCGACGGGCAGCCGAGTCCAGTGCTCGATCGCGTACTTGGCCAGCATGCCGGAGTGATAGGCGGTACCGCAGGCGACGATGAAGATCTTGTCGACCTCACGCAGTTCCTGGTCGGAGAGCCGCTGCTCGTCGAGCACGATCCGGCCGTCCACGAAATGGCCGAGCAGGGTGTCGGCCACGGCCGCGGGCTGCTCGGCGATCTCCTTGAGCATGAAGTACTCGTAGCCACCCTTTTCGGCGGCCGAGAGGTCCCAGTCGATATGGAACGGGCGAGCATTCGCGTCGTCACGGTCGCCGGCGAAGTTGTAGATCCGGTACCCGTCGGCGGTGATGACCACCGCCTGGTCCTGGCCGAGTTCGACTGCGTCACGGGTGTATTCGATGAACGCTGCGACATCGGAGCCGATGAACATCTCGCCGTCACCGACGCCGACCACCAGCGGGGTGGAACGGCGGGCGGCGACGATGGTGCCGGGCTCGTCGGCGAAGGCGAAGACCAGGGTGAAATGACCCTCCAACCGTCGCAGCACCGACAGCACCGAGGCGACGAAATCTCCGGCGGTGTCCCCGGTGCGGTAGGCCTGGGCGACCAGGTGCACGGCGACCTCGGAGTCGGTGTCGCTGGCGAACTCGACGCCCGCGGTCTCCAACTCGGCGCGCAGGGCCGCGAAGTTCTCGATGATGCCGTTGTGCACGACGGCGAACTTGCCGCTGGCATCGCGGTGCGGATGGGCGTTGCGGTCGGTGGGACGGCCGTGGGTGGCCCACCGGGTGTGCCCCATACCGGTCGTCCCGCCGAGGTCGCCCGCGTCGGCGTCCTTGAGGGCCTCTTCCAGATTGGCCAGCCGGCCCGCCCGTCGTTGCACGGTGAGTCCACCGGCGCCGTCGAGCAGTGCCACCCCCGAGGAGTCGTAGCCGCGGTATTCCATCCGCCGCAGCGCATCGACGACGACCTCGCAGGCAGGGCGCTGCCCGACATAGCCGACGATTCCACACATAGGGACCCAGGGTAGTGCAGCCGCCTTCGCAGCCCCGCCTTGCGCGGCGGCGAGGTGCTCATCGCCACAGTCGGCGATGACGGCCCGCAGGCGTCGACTAGGGTCTATGCGTGGCCAAGACGAAGAAACTCTTCGCTGCTCTGACCCGGCGCGGACCGCACCGCGTCCTGCGCGGAGACCTTGCTTTCGCCGGCCAGCCCGGCATCGTCTACACCCCTGAGTCGGGTCTGAGCCTGCCCGGTGTGGCGTTCGGCCACGATTGGCTGGCCGCCGCCGACCGCTATGCGGGCACCCTGGAGCACCTGGCGTCCTGGGGCATCGTGGCGGCCGCCCCCGACACCGAACGCTCACTGGCCCCATCGGCGCTCAATCTGGCCGTCGACCTGGGCACCACCTTGGACATCATCGCCGGGGTGCGTCTGGGGCCCGGCCAGATCAGCGTGCATCCCGCCAAGCTGGGCGTCGTCGGCCACGGCTTCGGCGGATCGGCCGCGGTCTTCACCGCCGCCGGCCTGGGTTCGCGACTGAAGGCCGCCGCGGCGCTGTTCCCCGCAGTCACCAGCCCACCCGCCGAACAGCCCGCCGCCGCGCTGACGCTGCCGGGTCTGATCCTGCGAGCACCTGGCGACACCACGGCCCTCAAATCCAATGCCGACGCACTCGCGCACGCCTGGCCCGGAGCCATTCTGCGGACCGTGGCCAAGGCCGAGGCCGGCGGCCTCATCGAGGGACGCCGGCTGGCCAAGGCGGTCGGCCTGCCCGGCGCCGACAAGGGCACCCAGAAGGCGACCCGCGCGTTGCTGACCGGCTACCTGTTGTACGTACTGACCGGCGACAAGGAGTACCGCGACTTCGCCGATCCCGAGGTGGTGCTGCCCAAGACGGTGGCACCCGACCCGGAGGCCGCCCAGCCCTCGCTGGAGGACAAGGTCGTCGCGCTGCTGAAGGGCTGACGCCCTCGACGCACTCCCAACCAACCGGTTGGTGATATAACTCTTCCATGCGCACAGGAATCTTCCTCAGCTATGCGGGCGGCTTCAAACAGGCCGTCGAGCAGGTCGTCGAACTGGAAAAGGTCGGCGTCGACATCGCGCTGGTGGCCGAGGCCTATTCCTATGACGCCATCAGCCAGCTCGGATACCTGGCGGCCAAGACCTCGACGATCGAACTCGGGTCCGGCGTCGTGCCCATCTACGTGCGCACCCCGACCCTGCTGGCCATGACCGCAGCCGGCCTGGACTACGTGTCCGACGGGCGCTTCCGGCTCGGCATCGGCACGTCGGGCCCGCAGGTGATGGAGGGCTTCCACGGGGTCCCGTTCGACGCCCCGATGGGCCGTACCCGTGAGGTTGTCGAAATCTGCAGGCAGGTGTGGCGCCGCGAGAAGGTGAATTACGACGGCAAGCACTACCAGATCCCGCTGCCCGAGGGTCGCGGCACCGGGCTCGGCAAGCCGCTGCGCCTCATCAATCACCCTGTGCGAGAGAATATCCCGATCACCATCGCGGCACTGGGGCCGAAAAACGTTGAGCTGACCGCAGAAATCGCCGAGGGCTGGCAGCCGGTGTTCTTCTACCCGGAGAAGTCCGACGAGGTGTGGGGTGACGCCCTGCGCGCCGGCTATGCCAAGCGCGATCCCGCCCGCGGCCCATTGGACATCATGGTCAGCGCCAGCCTCGCCATCGGCGATGACGTCGAGGACCGGCTGGCCTGGGCCAAACCGCAACTGGCGCTGTACATCGGCGGCATGGGCGCCAAGGGCAAGAACTTCTACCACAACCTGGCCACCCGATACGGGTTCGGCGAGGTCGCCGACCACATCCAGGACCTGTTCCTGGCGGGCAAGAAGGACGAGGCGATCGCCGCGGTGCCCGACGAGCTGGTGCGCCACGTGTCGCTGGTCGGACCGCGCGGATTCGTGAAGGAACGGCTGGCTGCCTACAAGGAGGCCGGCGTCACGACGATGCTGGTCCATCCGCTGGCCACCGACGAGGCCGAGGCCGTGCGATTCACCGAGGAATTGGTGACGCTCACCTCATAGTTTCCGGCATTGGGCTTCCTTGGGTATCCTGGGTGACAGCGGCATCGTCTGTTCTGCCTTTTGCCGCTTCGCCAAGGCCATTTCTTGAGCCTTGCTCGATCGTCACACCGAGAGCCGCGGGAACCATCCGCGCCGGGCAGGACGACCATTCCTATCCATGGAGCATTCTTGTCTACGTTTGCCGACTTCGGCCTGCCCGAAGCCGTTGTCAACACACTCACTGCCGCAGGCATCGAGTCCCCTTTCCCCATTCAGTCCGCGACACTTCCCGATTCGCTGGCCGGCCGCGATGTGCTCGGCCGCGGTCGCACCGGATCCGGTAAGACCTACGCATTCCTGCTTCCGGTCGTCGCCCGCCTGGCCGCCTCGGACACGCCGCGGCGTGCCGGTCGGCCGCGTGCGCTGATCCTGGCGCCGACCCGCGAGCTGGCCACCCAGATCGACGCGTCGCTCGCACCGTTGGCCAAGGCCACCGGCCTGCGTTCGGTGACCGTGTTCGGCGGCGTCAGCGCCGGTCCGCAGATCCAGAAGCTGCGCGACGGTGTCGATATCGTCATCGCCTGCCCCGGCCGGCTGGAAGACCACGTGAAGTCCGGTCATGCCGACCTGTCCGCGGTGCAGATCACCGTGCTCGACGAGGCCGATCACATGGCCGACCTCGGCTTCCTGCCTCCGGTGAAGCGCCTGCTCGACCGCACACCGCGCGACTGCCAGCGGCTGCTGTTCTCGGCCACCCTCGATGGTGGCGTCGACGTGCTGGTCCAGCGCTACCTGCGCGACCCGATCGTGCACAGCGTCGACTCCGAGAATTCACCGGTCTCCACCCTGGTGCACCACGTCCTGCACGTGGATGGCGCAGCGCGTTTCGACGTGCTGGCCGACCTGGCCGCATCGCCGGGCCGCACCATCGTGTTCGCCCGCACCAAGTACGGTGCCAAAGGCCTTGCTCGCAAGCTGAATTCACGTGGCGTGCCGGCAGTTGAACTGCACGGCAACCTTTCCCAGAACGCCCGTACCCGCAATCTCGGGGCGTTCTCCGACGGCTCCGCCTCGGTGCTGGTCGCCACCGATATCGCCGCACGCGGTATCCACGTCGACGACGTCAACCTGGTGGTGCACGCCGACCCGCCGGTCGAGCACAAGGCCTACCTGCACCGGTCCGGGCGTACCGCCCGCGCCGGTAACGACGGCACCGTGGTGACCCTGATGGTCGACGATCAGGTCGCCGATGTGCGGGTGCTGACCCGCAAGGCCGGCGTCAAGCCGACCATCACCAAGTTCAGCGGCGCCTCGCACCCGGTGCTGCAGGAGATCGCCCCCGGCGAGCGTTCCTTCACCGGCGGTCTCGTGATCGAGACTCCGGAAGCACCTGCACGCACCTCGCAGCAGCCCGGACGCCGCCGCAGGCCCCAGCGCCACAACGGTGCCGGCGGCGCAGCTCCGGCCGGCTCGGGCCACACCGGCGGCGGTCGCTCCAGTGGCGGTCGCGGCGGACAGCGCCGCACCGGTTCCGGAACGGCGCGCACCGGTTCGCGCTAGCTTTTTGCAATGAGATGGGCGACATGGTCGCGGCTGAATTTTCAGTCGCGACCGTGTTGTCTCTCTGAAAGGATCTCCCGTGGCCCGGAGCAGCAGCACGCGCACAGCAGTCATGTTGGTGATCGCGCTGACCCTGTCGATCGGCGCAGCGCCGGTGGCCCTCGCGCAGCTGCGCGACATCACCCTCACCCTGGTCCGCCACGCGCAGTCCGCGGGCAACGCCTCCGGTCTCATCGACACCTCGACCCCCGGGCCGGTACTCACCGAACTGGGCGTGCACGAGGCGGAGTCCGTCGCCGGCGCGCTACGGGGCAAGGGCCAGACCTACGACGCCATCTTCGCGTCGACCATGGTCCGGACCCAGCAGACCGCACAGCCGATGGCGGCGGCTCTCCATGAGCCGGTCGTGGTGTTGCCGGGCCTGCGCGAGATCGAAGCCGGCAACTACGAGGGCCTGCCCGAGGCCGAGGCAGGCGCCACCTACTTCCACGCTCCCCTACAGTGGCTGCGTGGTGATCGCGCCGCGCGCATACCGGGTTCGATCGACGGCAATGAATTCGACGCCCGGTACGACGAGGCCGTCGAGACCATGTACCGGGACACCGTCGGCGACCCGGACCCCAACGTCCTTGCCTACTCGCACGGGGCCGCCATCATGATGTGGGTCGCCATGAACGTGCGCGGAGTGGACACGGCGACTCTGGCGACCACACCGCTGCAGAACACCGGATACTTTGTGATACGCGGTAATCCGGCCGACGGCTGGAACCTGGTCACCCGCAGCCCCTAGCTCACGGCCCGGCCTGCGGCAGTTCGTCGGCGGCGATCTCGCAGGGCGTGTCGGACGGCACCGGCTCGGCGGGCTCCGCCACCACGGGCTCGGCCGGCGGTTCGGCCACCGGCGTCGGCGCCAACGGTTCCGGCGGCACCGCAACGGGCACAACGTTTTCCACCGGCGCCTCCTCCTCGGCAGGCTGCTCCCCCGGTTCCGCCACGGATGTCTCGTCCTCCAGCGGTTCCTCCTCCTCGGCGTCTTCGTCGTCCACGTCGCCCTCGTCCTCGATCCCGTCCAGGTCGTCCGGCTCGGTGTCCTCCGGGACATCGTCGGTGAGGGAATCCAGATCACCGGCAGCCCCCAGACTTTCGCCGAGTCCGTCACCGCCGGAACCGAACAGGCTGCCCAGCAGGTCGGCGAAGGACTGTCCGAGACCGGACAGTCCCGACATGCCCGACATGCCCGGACCGAGCGGCGAAGCGGCAGTCGGCATGGGTGCCGCGGCCATCGGATCCAGCGCCGCCGGTGGGGGCGCAGGTGGCGCCGCCAATGGCGGTGCCATCGGGACGGCAGGGGCCTGAGCGGGGGCCGCACCCGCAGGTACCGGGCCCGCAACATACCCGGCCGGCGCCACCGGAGCCGGGGATGACGGACCGGAAACCGACTCGGCGACAGAAGGTTCGGTCACCGACAGGCCGGGTCGCTCGAACACGACCGAGGCCTCCGCAACGATCGCTGCAACGGCATCGCGGTACGCCTGCCGGACCGCCGACTCGGTGTCCCGCATCGCGCAAACCCAGTCGAGGGCAATATCGTTGGCCACGAACGGCGCGACCTGCATGTCCACCATTTCGCTGGCGCCGGCCCGGTCCCCGGTTCCGGTCGTCACGATGCGGGATGCGCTCAACCATTCGGCCCTCATCCCCCGCGCCTCGATGTCCTGCGCGGTGCCGACCTTGGCATCGATCAACTGCCGCAGCCGGTTTCGCAGGTCCGTGAGCGCGGCCGCGGTGCCGCGCAGCCCGTCGAGGGCGGTGGCCGCCGCTTCCGCGTGGCGCGCCAGGTGATCGGCGGCCGCCTCGGCTCCGGCACCCCGCCATGCCGTGGCCAGCGCTCGCCGTGCCTGTTCCTGCAGCAGCAGTGCCCCCTCGGCTCCGGCGACGGCTGCCGACAGCGTGCGATGATCGTCATCCAGCGCCTGCAGGTCCATACCGTCCTCGGCGGTGTACGCGGCGTGCAGGCCGGCCGGCTCCGGCGCCGAATGCCCGAGCAGGCGACAGGCCCGCACATACTCGGTCATCACCTCGACCGCGGGCGCTCCCGCTTCCAGCACGTCCATCATCCGATCCGGCGTGCGGCGCGGTCATCGATCTGCGCGTAATCCTCGGCGGAAACCCGAAGCTGCGAAGCTATTTCGCGGCAGCTGCGCGACCAGCCGCGCAGTGCGCCGATGGTGTGCTCGACAGACCGGCGCACCTCGCCGCCTCCGTCGGTGTACTCCCGGCCGGCGCGCGTACCGGTGAACGTCAGCGCTGCCTGGCATCGCTGCAACGCGCTGTCCACCTGGTCGGCGGCGTTGTCGTAGTGGTGCGCGATATCGAGTACCGCGGCGGCATCCATCCGGGCAGAGTCGAAAAGTCCCATACCCGAATTGGACGCAGCGGCGCCCGGTTCGGTTCCCCTCCGGCAGAGACTATTTCTGTTGGCTGACCGATTCGGCGACCCGCACCGCGAGCTGGCGGGCGGTGTCCGCGTCGGCGGCTTCCACCATCACCCGGACGACCTGCTCGGTGCCCGACGGGCGTAGCAGGATCCGGCCGGTGTCACCCAGTTCGGCCTCGGCCGCAGCGACCGCGGTCCGCACCGTGTCGGTCTGGGCAACGGTCGCCTTGTCGGCGACGGCGACATTGATCAGCACCTGCGGCAAGGTCTGCATCGGCTCGCACAGCTGGGCAAGTGTGGAGCCGGTCTGCGCCATCCGCGACATCAGCCGCAGCCCGGTGACGATCCCGTCGCCGGTGGTGCCGAAGCTCGGCAACACGATGTGACCCGACTGTTCGCCACCCAGCGAGAACTCACCGGCCCGCAGTTCCTCGAGCACGTACCGGTCACCGACCGCAGTGGTGCGGACCTCGATACCGGCCGCCCGCATCGCCAGGTGCAGTCCCAGATTGCTCATCACGGTGGCGACCAGGGTGTTGGAGGCCAACTCGCCGGCTTCCTGCATGGCCAGCGCCATCATCACCATGATGGCGTCACCGTCGATGAGCTCACCGGCGGCGTCGACGGCCAGGCAACGGTCGGCGTCGCCGTCATGGGCCAGACCCAGATCGGCGCCGTGCGCGACGACGGCCTCCTGCAGCTCCTCCATATGGGTGGATCCGCAGCCGTCGTTGATATTGAGCCCGTTGGGCGCGGCGTTCAGGGTGATGACCTCGGCGCCGGCCGCGCGGTACGCCAGCGGGGCGGCGGTATAGGCGGCGCCATTGGCACAGTCGACCACCACTTTGACCCCGTCAAGCCTGGTGGTGACGGCTTTGGCGACGTGCCGCAGATAGCGGTCCAGGGCGTCTTCGGCATCGACGACCCGCCCGATGCCACCACCGAGTGGACGGACGCCCGGACCGGAGGTCAACAGTTCATCGATGCGGTCCTCGGTGGCGTCGTCGAGCTTGTGCCCGCCGGGGCCGAAGATCTTGATGCCGTTGTCGGGCATCGGATTGTGCGACGCGGAGATCATGATGCCGAAATCCGCGTCATAGGCGCTGGTCAGATAGGCCACCGCGGGAGTGGGGAGCACCCCGACACGTAACGCATCGATGCCCTCACTGGTCAGGCCGGCGATCACCGCGGCCTCCAGCATTTCACCACTGGCGCGCGGGTCGCGCCCCACCACGGCGACCCTGCGCCGGGAGCCGCCGGCAGATCCCAGCCGCCGGGCAGCGGCAGCGCCCAGTGCGAGCGCCAACTCGGCGGTCAGGTCGAGATTGGCGACTCCGCGCACGCCGTCGGTGCCGAACAGTCGAGCCATGCCCACAAATTTCTCACACGAGACGCCCAAAGAGCCAACTGGCAACCCCTGAACCCGTGTCGGCGCCCGATCGATACCCGCTCGTGGCCGGAACGGACCACCGCCCGCACCCTGGCGGGTACGGGCGGTGGGGATGCTGCTGGTCGACCTGATCTGACTACCCGACAGGGGCAGGAACTGGGGTCGTGGTGGTGGGCGTCACCGGAGATTCGGAACCCTCGATCGCAGGCTCCTCGTCACCGGTCACGTCATCGGGTGCGGGCGCCTCGGTCTCCGTCGCGGGCTCCTCGGAGAAGGAAGCCCCCTCGGCGGTACCCGGCGCATCGATCACACCGGAGGAACCGTCCTCGACGGTGGCGGTGTTCTGCCGGAAGTCGACGGCACCGATGTCGTTGTTGCACACGCTCTGCTGCGCGCCACTGGCGTCGACGCTCTCGGCGACGGTGGAGATCGTGGTGGCATCGCTGTCGCAGACTCCTGCGGCGATCTGGGTGGCCGTCTCAAGGGGCACACCGGTGAGAACGCCGGCGGTGCCGATGGCGAGGTCCACACGTCCGTCGCCGGGCTCGGCGTTGGCCGCTGCGGCTCCTCCGAACAGAAGCAGTGCGCTACCAAGGGCGGCACCGGCGGTCACTCGCGTAAAGGTCATCTTGTTCATATTCATCCTTTCAGTCAGCGAAGCGGTGCCGGTCCCCCACGAGCTGACTGACTCGTACCGACGGCAGATTCTCTGCCTGGGCGCATGCTGCAGCGCCCCCGCTCCACACCCAAGGTGGTGCAGCGCCGCACGCAGTGTCAAACCCACCCCGCAAACATCGGCGTCAGGGCCAACATATCGCCGAGGCTCGAAAATTCGCTGCGGGCGAGGGCCTTGCAAGGCAAAACGCCGAGATGAACAGTGACGGACCCGGCGAGGTCGGCACCCCCGACGCCTTTACCCACACCCTGCGGCAAAGACGTCAGCTAACAAGGTCACGATAAAAAGAAACCGCCGGGTGTGGATCGGAATCCACACCCGGCGGTGCCAAGACTGAACAGATCAGCGCTTGCTGTACTGCGGAGCCTTACGGGCCTTCTTGAGGCCGTACTTCTTGCGCTCGATGGCACGCGGGTCACGCGTGAGGAAGCCGGCCTTCTTCAGGGCCGGACGGTCCTCGGGCTGCACGATGATCAGTGCACGCGCGATGGCCAGACGCAGTGCGCCGGCCTGCCCGGACGGGCCACCACCGTCGAGGTGGGCGTAGATGTCGAAGCTGTCCACGCGGTCCACGGTCACCAGCGGAGCCTTGATCAGCTGCTGATGCACCTTGTTCGGGAAGTAGGCCTCCAGGGTGCGGCCGTCCAGATGGAACTTGCCGGTGCCGGGCACCAGGCGCACCCGGACGACGGCCTCTTTACGGCGGCCGACCGTCTGGATGGGGCGGTCGATGTAGATCGGCTCGCGCGGAGCGGCTTCCTCGACTGCGGCTTCCACGACGACGGTCTCGTCGGCGGTTTCGGTCGCCTCAGGCGCCTGCACGGCGTCTTCGGTCACTTCCACCTCGACAACCTCGGTCTCGTTCACTTCGGTCACTGGGCCACCTGCTTGATCTCGAACGGAATCGGCTGCTGCGCGGCATGCGGATGCTCCGGGCCGGCGTACACCTTCAGCTTCTTCTGAACCTGGCGACTGAGCTTGTTGTGCGGCAGCATCCCGATGATCGCGTTCTCCACGACACGGGTGGGGTGCTTCTCCAGCAGCTCGCCGATGGTGCGCTTGCGCAGACCGCCCGGGTAACCCGAGTGGCTGTAAGCGAACTTGTTGGTGAGCTTGTCGCCGCTGACGGCGATCTTCTCGGCGTTGATGACGATGACGAAGTCGCCACCGTCGACGTTGGGCGTGAATGTCGGCTTGTGCTTGCCGCGCAGCAGCTTGGCTGCTTCGACGGCGAGACGGCCGAGCACCACGTCTTGGGCGTCGATGACGTACCACGAACGCGTGGTGTCACCCGCCTTCGGCGTGTAAGTAGGCACAGTGCTTACCTTCTACTCTCGGGTTACGGTGCCGGTCAGGCGGACGCGCTCAGGGTTACCCGGCGACCGACGTTGACCCGGGACCCGTATGCCCGGATGGGCAGCACACGCCAACGGAGGAGCTTACCGGCCGCCATCCGCCCAGGTCAAAACGCGGTTCCTGGGGACCATTGTGGGCTTGTGTGCGAAGAATCGGCCGGAAGTGACACACGAGCCGACACTCGCCCGATCAGAGTTCAGCAGTGTCGGTCTCGTTGAGCGCGTCGAGCCGCGAGGTGTCCTTGAGCGCGACGCCGGATCGCCCCAGGGCCAGCGCCCCGCCGATCAGGCCTGCGGCCACCCGCGCCGCCTCGGCGTAGCCCAACCCGTCGGGCGGATGGATGTTGGAGATGCAGTTGCGGTCGGCGTCGGTGCGGCCGGGCCGGGGCAGGTGCGTCAAATAGATGCCGAGGCTGTCGGCGACGCTCAGACCGGGACGTTCCCCGATGATCAGCACCAGTGTGCGTGCGCCCTGCGCCGCCGCGATGTGATCGCCGAGCGCGACGCGGGCCTGGGTGGCGATCACCGGTGGGGCCAGGGTGTACCGGTCACCCAGCCGCCCCACCAGGGCTTTCAGCAGGGCGGCGCCGTGGTGGCTCAGCGCGGTGGGCGACAGTCCGTCGGCCAGCACGAAGCCGATATCGGCGGGCGCGCTGGGTACCTGCATGTCCTCGGCGGGCATCCGGCCCAGATCCGGGCGGCGCAGGTACTCCTCGCGCGTGCTCGCCCTGCTGGTCACGACCACCGGGTCACCGATCCCGGCCTCGCGCACCGCGGCGGCGAGGGCATCGGTGTCCAGCGGGATGTGCACGGCGTCGCGGGCCGCGGCATGCGCGGCCGCCAGCGCCAGGACCTCACGGGTGGGCAGGGCATTGCCGGCCCGGCCCAGCCCGATCCTGGCCTGGGTGGTCTTGCGCAGTTCGGCCCAGAACTCCTGGACCGCCGAATCACCCTCCCGGGTCGGAATGTCGGCGGCATCACTACTACTCACAGCGCTCCTCATGTAGCGGAGGTGAGCGCACGCAACGGTGAGTGCGTCAGATCGAACGGTGTCAGTCGGCCGGCCTCGTCGACCATCCCGACCTTGCGCAGCCAGGCCTGGAACTCCGGGGCCGGCCGCAGTCCCAGGGTGCGGCGGGTGGTGAGCACGTCGTGGAAGGACAGGCTCTGATAGCCCAGCATCACGTCATCGGCTCCCGGCACGGTGATCACGAACGCTGCGCCGGCCGCCGCCAGCAGCGTCAGCAGGGTGTCCATGTCGTTCTGGTCGGCCTCGGCGTGGTTGGTGTAGCAGACATCCACGCCCATGGGCAGCCCGAGCAGCTTGCCGCAGAAGTGGTCTTCCAGCCCGGCCCGGATGATCTGCTTGCCGTCATAGAGGTATTCCGGCCCGATGAAACCGACGACGGTGTTGACCAGCAACGGGTTCAGGTCGCGCGCGACGGCGTAGGCCCGCGTCTCCAGGGTCTGCTGGTCGACCGGTTTGCCGCCGACACCCAGGTGGGTGTGTGAACTGAGCGCCGAGCCCTGCCCGGTCTCCAGGTACATCACGTTGTCACCGACGGTGCCGCGTCCCAGGCTCATCGCGGCGTCGCGTCCCTCCCGCAGCAGTGCGATGTCCACGCCGAAGGCGGAGTTCGCGCCCTCGGTCCCGGCGATGGACTGGAACACCAGGTCGACGGGCGCCCCGCTCTCGATCAACCCGATGGTGGTGGTGATGTGCGACAGCACGCAGGACTGCACCGGAATGTCGTAGCGGGTGCGGATGGAGTCCAGCAGCACCAACAGGTCGGCGGTGGCCTGCGGAGAGTCGGTCGCCGGGTTGATGCCGAGCACCGCATCCCCGCAGCCCAGTAGCAGCCCGTCCAGGACGGCCGCGGCGATACCGCGCGGGTCGTCGGTCGGATGGTTGGGCTGCAGCCGGGTCGCGAGCGTGCCGGGCAGGCCGATGGTGGTGCGGAACGACGCGGTGACCCGGGTGGCCGCCGCGACCGCGATGAGATCCTGGTTGCGCATGATCTTGCTGACCGCGGCCACCATCTCCGGAGTCAGGCCCGGGGCGACGGCCGCGATGCGCGTGGCGCTGTCGTCATGCGCGGAAGTCTCCAGCAGCCAGTCCCGCAGGCCGCCCACCGTCAGTCCCGATATCGCCGAAAAGGCTTGACGGTCATGGGTATCCATGATCAGCCGGGTGACCTCGTCGGTCTCGTAGGAGACGATCTCCTGATTGAGAAAAGTGTCCAGCGGCAGGTCTGCGAGCACCCACGCGGCGGCCGCGCGTTCGGCATCGTGCTCGGCGGCGCACCCGGCGAGCTGGTCGCCCGAGCGCAGCGGTGTGGCCTTGGCCATCACCTCCACGAGTCCGTCGAAGGCGTAGTTCACGCCGGAGACCTGCTGCCGGTAGATCACTTGAGCTCGTCCTCCGCCCGCGCCAGCATGGCGAATTCCTCATCGGGCGAGTTGGCCACCAGCTTGTGCCGGCTGTAGAACGCGAAATACAGCATGAATGCGGCGAAGACAGCCAGGCACCAGCCCGCGGCGACCGGGTCGACCAGGAAGGTGGCGATGACGGCGAACACCCCGATGACGAGGGCGAAGCCGGTGGTGGCGACACCGCCGGGGGTGCGATACGGCCGCGGCATATCCGGCTCGCGGCGGCGCAACACGATATGGCTGATCATCATCAGGACGTAGCTCAGCGCCGCACCGAAGACCGCCATGTTCAGCAGCATCGCGCCCTGCCCTGTCAGCGACAGCACGAACCCGATGATCCCGGGCACGATGAGCGCCAGCATGGGCGCCTTGCGCGAGTTGGTGACCGACAGCACCCTGGGCAGATATCCGGCCCGCGACAGCGCGAACAGCTGTCGCGAGTAGGCGTAGATGATGGAGAAGAAGCTGGCGATCAGGCCCGCCAGACCGATGTAGTTGACGATCTTGGCGGCGGTGCCGTCGCCGAGCGCCTCGACCAGTGGGTTACCCGATGACGACATCGCCGCCGCACCGCCGGCGCCGGTGGTGAGGATCAGCACGGCGGCGCAGGTGACCAGCAGGACGCCCATGCCGGCGATGATGCCGCGCGGCACGTTGCGTTCGGGGTTGGCGGTCTCCTCGGCGGCCAGCGGCACTCCTTCGATCGCCAGGAAGAACCAGATGGCGAACGGGAAGGCGGCCCAGATGCCCAGGTAACCGTTGGGCAGCCAGCTGGAGGCGCCGGCGGCGCTCTCGTCGACGGCCATATCGGTCAGGTTGGCGACATCGAAGTGCCCGACGGCGGCGATGGCGAACACCAGCAGACCGACCAGTGCGATGGCGGTGATCACGAACATCACTTTGAGCGCCTCACCCACACCGGCCAGATGGATGCCGATGAAGATGGCGTAGGCCACCAGGTACACCCACCAACCGTCGGTGATGCCGAACAGCCCCAGCGACTCGACATAGGCCCCGATGAAGGTGGCGATGGCCGCCGGCGCGATGGCGTACTCGATGAGAATGGCTGTGCCGGTGGCAAAACCACCCCACGGGCCCATCGCGCGGCGCGCGAAGGTGTAGCCGCCACCGGCGGCCGGCAGCGCCGAGGACAGCTCGGCCATGCCCAGCACCAGCGCCAGGTACATGCCCGCGATGATGACCGCGGCGATCGCGAGACCGCCGAACCCGCCCTGCTCCAGGCCGAAGTTCCAGCCCGAGTAGTCGCCGGATATGACATAGCTGATGCCGAGACCTGCCAGCAGCACCCAGCCCGCGGTGCCCGATTTGAGCTGACGCTTCTGCAGATAGTCCGCACTCTCGAGGTGTTCTTCAACACCGGCCACTTGGAACTCCTTCGTTCACAGTGCAATCAAGTCTTTTCTGAATTTCACGACGCTGCCTGACTACTGCCAGCCTCGGGCTGACCGGGAAGGCGTGGCGGCAACCGAAACCTTGCGAGATGCTCCTGCCCGGCCACGGACTTCCAGCGTTCGACTGCTCAACTCCGGGCAGCCTAAAGGTCTGATACCCAACCTTTGATACAGCAGTATCGTCCGTTAAGGCTGCCGTGTCCAGCCCAACATGGCCTCAAACGTGGCCGAGATGGTAATCGGTCAGCGACTTCAGCGGCAGTCCGGCCACGATGCGGGCGGCGTTGTGCCCCATGGTCCGCGCCGCGGCGTCCGGCGTTCCGGCAGACAGTTCGAACACCGGTTGCGCGAGCTTCGCGTGGCATACACAGATATCCCCCGCCGCGCTGACGCCCACCCCGACCTGCAGCGGTGATTGCATTGCGGCCCGCACGGCGAGATCTGCTGCGGCGATGCCTCGATCGGCGTCGGCCACCGGCCGCGCCGACGACGGCACGCCCTCTTCCTCTATCCCCGCCAGCACCTCACGCACCGGCGGTCCGGCGCCGTCACTGAGTACGACGATCACCGGCCGGGACGGCTGGCCACCGCGGCCGGTGGACCTTTCAGCCACTGTCGCCCACCAGCACGCCGGCAGATCGGCCCGCGTAGGAGGCGACAAGGCCCGACGCCACCGCATTGCGCGGCCCCTCGGTGCCGCGGATATTGCCTGTGCCGCAGACGATCCCATACGGGGCCAGGGCATCCGCGATGAGCTGCGGGATCTCGAAATCCAGGGCGCAGCCACCCAGCAGCACCACGAAGCCGATCTGACGCAGATCTCCGCCCGGAGCGACCGTGCGTAACGAACGCAGCGCATTGACGACGAAGATGCGTTCCTTGGCGGTCCGCCGGACGGTTCTGATCCGCTCCATCGAATGCCGTCCCGGAATCGGGTTCATGCTGTGCCCATCGAGGGTGACCACCCGGGCAAATGCCGTTGCCGGCAGCGGCTTCTCGAAGAACTGCACGGTGCCGTTCTCCAGCCGGACATGGAAGAAGCTCTCGGCCTTGCCGAGTGGGCATCGTTTGATGTCCTCGGCCAGTTCCAGATTGTCCAGGCCGAGTTCGGCATCGATGAGCTTGGTGACCAGATCGCCCGCCCCGGCAAGGTGCACCGCCTCGATCGAACCGTCGATCTCGATCAGCGCCGCGTCGGTGGATCCGCCGCCGAGGTCGAGCACGACAAGCGGTTTGTCGGTGCCGGGGGTGGTGAGGGCACCGAGCACCGCCATCTCGGCCTCGACCCCGCCCACGATGACCTCGACATCTTCGGCTCCGCCGGCACGCAGGCGGTCGGCCACCGCGGCGGCCACCGCCTGCATTCCGCTGTCCCGGGTGCGCACCATCGCGGCGAGTGCCACTGCGTTCTCCAGCGCCACCTCCCCGGCCACACCGCCGCGAACCTCCTGCGGGACAAAGGTGTCCACCGCAAGCAGGTCCTTGATGTGTACGTCGGCGACGGCGTGATCGGAGAGGTCGGCCATACTCTGGCGCACGTTCGCGATCATGCCGCCGGTGTTGGTGCCCGCCTCGCCGCTGACATCGGCCAACGGGCTGACCCGCTCGACGGCGGACATGATCTCGACGGCGCCACGCGACACGTCGACTGTCGCACGACGGCTCTCGCCCTTGAGTTCGAGGGATCCCGCCGGAATGGTGCGATCGGCGACATCGCCGGCGGGTGTGCGGACGACCACCGCGGAGCGGTTCCCGGTCAGCGCCCGGGCCACCGGTGACACCACCCTGGTGGCTGCCGCATCGAGTTCGAAAATGGTGGCCAGCCCGTAGGCATTGGACAGGGTGCGGATCGACTGGCCCGGTCCGGCGACCTCCACCGCTGCCAACATGCCCAGCGGCACGGCGTCGATACGCGACACCTCGTCGATCACCGGGATGGCGCCGTCCAGCCGGTTGACCACCAGGACGGCATCGTCGTTCCCGAGGATCGCCGCGGCCACCGCGACACCGCGACGGGTCGCGGTGTTGATCTGTCCCGCCGCGACCTCGAAGTCCACACCTCTGGGTACGACGACGATCACCGGTTCCGCCGTGGAGGTTTCGGCGAGCGCATCGAAACCGACGGTGGTGCCGACGCCCAAGCCGCGGCCACCCGGGGTGCGCGGGTCATGCCCGATCATCGTCGACTCGGTGATGATGGTCTCGGTGATGGTCTCCATCGCCATCCCGCTGATCACCGGGGTCGCCTCGTTGAGCAGCACGACGTCGAGATCGCCCACCGCGACACCTGCCACCCGCAGTGCGCGTTCGACCACATCCGCCACGCCGTCGACATTGCGCGGGGTGCCCTTGACGCCCGTGGTGGGCGCCAGGGCAGCCCCGAGGTACTGCACCGACCCGTCGGGTCCGATCGTCGCGGCGCTGGCCTCCGTCGTCGAGTTGCCGATGTCGACACCGACAACGGTCTGCGACATCAGTTCGCCAGGGCTTCAGCGAACTGCGGCACCACCTCGACCGGCTTTGCACCCTTGACGATCTGCTCGGTCTCCTTGAGATGCAGCAGGGCCGCCTTGGCCTGCCAGCGCGGCCGGGCCATCTGATCGTTCAGCGTCGGAACGGGTTCGGGTGATTCGCCTTTGGCGTACTGGGCCGCATTCGAGCCGACCTGCCGGTAGGTCTCCAGCGTCATCAGCGGGCTCTGCGGGAACAGTTCCAGGCTCGACAGCCGCGGCAGATCCCGCTGGTGGATCATCGTGGTGCCGCGGGACAGCAGGCCGATCGCGATACCGGATCCGGACAGCTTCGCCGCGGTGTGCGCGACGACGGCCAGGTCGCTGCTGTGCCGGATCCGCACGATGCGTGCCGACACCTCCTGCTCCTCGATACCGGCGAGAATCTGGCGGATCACATCGGCGTGCGACATCCCGGTGATGGTCTGGCTGAAGAAATCGGCGAACGCCGGCGAGATTCCCACCAGCACCTCATCGGTCCGCTTCCCCGACTCGGCCGGCTTCTCATCGACGAAAGTGAGTACCCTTTCCGACATTTCAGTCCACCTCTACTTCTGGGTTCTCGGCACTCGTCACGTGACGCAGCCGCTTCATCTCTTCCCACCGCGCCCCCGACGGACGGTAACCGGTACCGGGGCCCGCGTAGTCGTTGCGGTCGTTGACCGCCGAGAGCGGCTGCAGATCGCGGGTCATGATGGCCGAGGTCTGCAGCAGATCTCCCGAAACACGTTGGCGCAGCACGGTCAGCAGGTTCTCGGCGACATCACTGAAACCGGTCGATTCGAGCGCCTTGACCAGATCCAGGCCGGTCACGTTGCGGTCCATCACCTGCTGGGCACCCTTGAGGTCCTCCAACACGTCGCGCGGGATCAATTCGCGACTGCCGTGCGCGTACACCGCCGCCTCGATCTCGGCATCGCTGATCGCCGGCAGCTCCAGATAGCGGAACACCGCCTGCAACGCCTTACCCGCGCGGTGACGCGCGGCGAGGATGTCGGCTTCCTTCACATGCTGCAGTCCGCCGTCGATCTGCAGGTCACGCTGGATGGTGTTGAAATCGTCGAAATCCTCGGCGTCGACGTTGGATCCGGCGAACATGTTGTCGTAGTTGGGAGTTGCGGAGTAACCCGAGGTGATGAAATCGGTGCCGGGCATCATCTGCGGCAGCAGGCGCGCGACGCGGCGCATCGGCGAATGCGAGAACGACTGGTCGTTGCCGGAGGCACATTCCAGATCCACCGCCGAGGCGATGAGGTTTTCGGCGGCCACCGCCCGGATACCGGCGGGTACGGCACCGGGCACACCGATGCACGAGATCGAACCGTTCTGCAGGCCCTGCACCCCGGCACCCTTGGTGACCAGGATGCAGCGGATCTCCAGGTACAGCATCGAGCGGCCCTCGGCGTTGCCCATCTGCACTTCGGAACCGGTGCCGGAGGTGAACCGCATCTTGATACCGCGGGAGGCGTACGCCGCGGCCAGGAACGCCTTGGAGTACGGGGTGTCATCGCCGTCCACGAACACCGATTCGGTGCCGTAGACGGAGATCGTCTCGGCGTAGGCGGTGATGCCGCGCATGCCCAGTTCCAGCTCGGTGGCCTCTTCCAGCGCACACTGGGTCAGCCGTCCACCGGTGCCGACCTGGCTGCCGATCTGCAGCGCCATCGCGACCAGCGGTGCGTAGCGCACCACACCCAGCGTCGTTTCCACTTCCGAGAAACCGCGCAGCGACGCCTCCGCCGCCTCGCACGCAACCTGCAGCGGGTTGTCCCGGGCGCTGGTGCAGTGCGCCTGGTTGGCGGGGGTTCGGCGGGCCCGCATCTTCTGCATGCCCATCATGATCTCGACGATGTTCATCGTCTTGACGACCTCGAGCAGCTTGGCCGGGGTCAGGCCGCCGGTCACGGCGATCACCTCGTCGCGGGTGACCCGCGGATCGACCAGCATCGCCGCGATCTCCTGCGCGGGGATCGCCATCGACTGCTCGGTGGTCGCGACATCGATAGCGTGATCGGCGATGAACTGGTCCAGGAAGTCGAAGTCGGCGCGGGCGCGCCCGTCCATCTCCACGATCGCACCGTCGACGACCCGCACACTGGGCTCGGGGTCGAACTCGCTGTCCATCGCGACCATGCCGACCTCGGGCCATTCCTGCACGAAGCCGTCCAGATTGACCGGTCGTTCCTCGAGAACCCTGGTCCGCTCGGACTGCCGCTTCTGACCCGTGTTGGGGGTCGAGGCCGCCTGCGGGGTTACTGCGGTCACCGATCTCTCCTATTCGTTGGTCGCGAGAATTTCGCGACGCTCGTAGACGTCAGCGGCCTCGCGCACCAGGCCCGCGAGCAGGGTGGCGCCGTATTCGCCTTCCAGCTCCTCGGCGATGGCTTCGAGTTCCGGCTTGGTCGATGCGTTGGGGCGCAACGCGTTATAGATCTGAAGGACGCGCTCATCGCTGATGGTGGTCATCTCCGCGGCCCGGCGCAGGTTGCCACCCAACTGCTTGCGACCCACCTTCTCGGCGATCTGAGCCTGCAGTCGCAGCGTCTGCGGGGTGATGCGCAGGTCCGAGGCAATCACCTCGCCCGACATCACCGCCTCCATGGTGATGTCAGCAATGGGTTTGCCGTTGGGGCTGAACAGCAGATCCTGCCGGTTCAGGCTCAACGGGTAGTCCACCGTTGGATCGAGGGTCGGTTCCGTCATGCACAGCTCCCAGGTGAGGGGTGACCGCAGGTGCGGGGCCACCCGACTTTTCGCTTGTGTGACGCGGGATGACCGCGACCCGCCCATTGTGTCTCCCGTCACGTTGCAACAACGTTGCACCAGCGGTGACCAACCTGGCCGTACGGGCAGTATTCGGTCCACCCACTCGTCCGGGGCCGGGCCTGCGGGTTACCGTGCACCCACCATGACCGATGTGCCGTCACCTGCCCGCGCCGACTTTCTGGCCGAGTTGAGCGCGCTGGGCGGGTACTTCGCGCTTCCCACCCAGGCTGGAACCCAATCACTCTGCCTGTCAAAGTTTTTCGCCGACACCGTGCTCACCGGGCACGTGGACCGCACCCGCGCCGCCTTCGCCGCCTCGGCGGACTGTGCACCGGACCAGATCCCGATCCGGATGGCGGCGTCGTCGTTCCAGCTCGCCGTCGCGGCGCGCCTGCTCTCACCCGTCATCGGCGGCGCGTTGTGTTTCGGGGCGGTACCGGTGCTCGACCACGAGTCGCTGCGGTGGACGCCGAGCGACGGGCACGCAGCGCAGTTCGCCGTACCCGATCCGGCCTGGCGGATGGTCGATCCGACGACGTCCGCGCAGGTCATCGCGGAATCGGTCATCCCTGTGCTGACGGAACTGGGCACCAGGCTGAACACCCTGGTGTCGCTGTCCCCACGGATCACGCTGGGCAATCTCACGTCGGCCGCCAACGGCGCGGTGACGGTGCTGGCCCTGTCGCGACCGCAGCTGGAGGCGTCGGGCCGGGCACTGGTGCGCGCGCTTCTGGCATCCGGTCCGCTGCGCGGAACGGGGACGTTCGTCGAGGGCCGGTTCCGCAGGCAGAGCTGCTGCCTGTACTACCAGGCGCCACGGTCCGGGCTGTGCGGTGATTGCGTGCTCGTCCCCGAGGCCGCGCCGTGAACGTTGCAACGTCGATGCAACGCTGCCTGCGCTAGCATTCGCCGCTCAGCAGCAGGACGGAGTTCGACCATGGGCTGGACACAGACCCGCGACGCACCGACCCAGCGGGAACACAGCGTCGGCGATGCCGACGCTTCAGTCGAAAACATCGATATAGCAGCATCTTTCATCGAACCCGCACCGATCCGGACGGTGTTCGTGATGAACGACGAGTTGCTCCGGCACGGCCTCATCCATGTCGTCACCCAGGGTGTCGGGATCAAGCTGGTGGGTGATCTCGCGCACGGTCCCGGACTCGTCGAGCGGCTGCGGTTGTTGCGGCCCGCACTCGTGTTCGTCGGCGCCGAGGCGGTGGCCGACCTGGCGTCGCTGCTGGCCGAACTCGACCCGGCGCCCAAGATCCTGGCCGTCATCGACGGCGACGATCCGCGCGAACGTGCGCTGCCGTTGGTCCGGGCCGGCGCCGACGCGGTCATCGACCGTCGCTCATCGACCGCGGACCTGCGCAACACCGTCCTGCGGGTGATCGAGGGCCATCGCGCCCTCGATGCCCGCAGCACCGAGACCCTGATGGCCGAACTGCGCGAGCAGGCTCGCCCCGGCGAATCGGGCACGCTCACCCGGCGTGAGCGCGAGGTCGTCGGGTTGCTCATCGAGGGACTCGACAACCGCGCGATCGCAGGTGCCTTGTTCATCTCGCAGGCCACCGTGAAGTTCCACCTGCACAACATCAAGAGCAAGTTCGGGGTGCACAGCCGCGCGGCCCTGGTCGCCGCGGTGCTGCGTGGGCGCCGGAATGCCTGAGGGTGTGACGGTACGGCTTCCGGTGCGCGGCCGTTCGGTGACGGTGGTCGGTTCATCCGACCGGGCACTGTCGGCGGTCGGCGCACTGACGACCGCGGGCGCGGCCGTCACGGTCATCGCATCCCGGCCGGCGCCGTATCTCGCGGATCTCGCCGAGCGCACACTGATCGCCCTGCAACAGCGCGAATTCCGCGCCTCCGACCTGGACACGGCCGATCTGCTCTGTGCGTACAGCGGCGACCCCGAGACGGACCGCGCGCTCGCCGCGCTGGCGACGGCTCGTGGCCTGTTCTGCATCGGACCGGACGATGACGGACACGCGGAGTCCTCGGGTGCCGCTGCGGGCACCGGCAGGGTCGTGCTCGTCGGCGGCGGTCCCGGCGATCCCGGTCTGCTCACCGTCGCCGGTCATGCGGCGTTGGGCGAGGCCGATGTCATCGTCACCGATCGGCTGGCCCCGGTGGGGGCTCTGCACGAGATCGCGCCCACAGCCCAGATCATCGACGTGTCGAAGATCCCCGGTGGCCGGCGCACCGAGCAGAGCGCGATCAACGCCATGCTGATCGAACATGCCCGCGCCGGTCGCATCGTGGTGCGCCTCAAGGGTGGTGACGGTTTCGTCTTCGGCCGCGGCGGCGAGGAACTCGACGAGTGCGTACGAGCCGGTGTCACCGTCGACGTGATTCCCGGGGTGAGTTCGGCGATCGCCGCGCCCGCCGCGGCGCTCATCCCGGTCACCCACCGCGGTCTGACCCAAGGCTTCACCGTCGTGTCGGGTCATGTCCCACCCGACCATCCCGAGTGCACGGTCAACTACGCGGCACTGGCACGGGCGAACACCACGATCGTGCTGATGATGGCCGTGGCCAATCTCGACACGATCACCCGTGCCCTCGTCGATGGCGGGATGCACCCGGACACCCCGGCGGCGGTGATCGCGGACGGCACCCTGTCCGGTCAGCAGGAGATCCGTGCCACCATCGGCACCGTCGGCGCTGCCGCACGGACCGCAGGAGTCAAGCCGCCCGCCACCACCATCATCGGCGCGGTGGCCGGTTTTGTGGCCGGCGAGTGCGATCGGCGGGCAGGCGCGCAGCGACCCGGGGAATGTCACGTACCTGTTGCAGCACAATTCGCCGGCTGATTCAGCCGGCGAATCGGGTGGCGAGTAGGGCTCAGGCCGGGAGCAGCATGGCCACGCCGGCGGCGAGCGCGGCGCCGAGCAACGGTCCGACCACGGGGACCCACGAGTAAGCCCAATCGGGCTTGGCCTTGCCTCGAATCGGCAAGAGTGCGTACGCGATACGGGGTCCCAGGTCGCGGGCCGGGTTGATGGCGTAACCGGTCGGACCACCGAGGCCGAACCCGATGGTGATCACCACGAACGAGACCGCCGCGTACCCCAGCGTCGTGTTGATCTCCGGGTTGGTCAGGACCCAGATGATCAGTACGAAGGTGGCAATGACCTCGGTGACGATGTTCCACCCGAAAGAACGCACAGCCGGTGAGGTGCAGAAGATCCCGCGCGTTCCGGAATTGTCGTCCATCTTGTCGAACTGCAGCTTGAAGGCAGCCCAGGCCAGGGAGGCGCCGACGAAGGCACCCGACAACTGGGCCGCCCAGTACACCGGCACGCTCGACCAGGGCACGTCGCCCGACAATGCCACCGCGAAAGTGACCGCCGGGTTGATGTGACCTCCCGCGGGATCGGCGATGCTGGCGCCGGTGAACACCCCGAACCCCCAGCCCAGCACAATCACGATCCAATCGCCGCCGCCGCCATAGGAGAACGAATTCTTCAGCGCCACCGCGGCCACCGCGCCACTGCCGAGCAGACACAGCACTGCGGTGCCCAGGAACTCCCATACGAAGATGTCGATGTTCGCCACGAACCCACCTATCTGATCGGCAAGATGCTCTGCTGCACAATGGTTGTCGTGATGCTCGGCACGGGGGCGCAAACCGGCGGAACCTGGGTGGCATCCTCACCGGAGGTAGTACCGCAACTGATCGGTTGGCGAGTTTTTGGCTAGGGTCTGCCGCCGATCGGCAATGGCCGTCCAAACGGCTGCCGCACCGGGTTGGTTCAGATTATGATCGAACCGAGGCAATACGCCCCCGTAAACGTCAAAATTGGTTGCGGGAACACCGATTCGAAAGGTCTTCCAATGAGTGCCATCAGCCTGACCAGGGCCACCAAAGTCGTCGAAGCGGCGGTCGAGAAGGCCGGTGAGATCGGCCAGCCGATGAACATCGCGGTCGTCGACGACGGCGGACACCTGGTGGCGTTCGCGCGCATGGACGGCGCCATCAAGGCGAGTATCGACATCTCGATCAGCAAGGCGCGCACGTCAATTCTGATGAATGCGCCCACCAGTGCGCTCATGCCGCTCGCCCAGCCGGGCGCGGAACTCTACGGTCTGGAGCAGACCAACGGCGGCCTGGTGATCTTCGGCGGCGGCATCCCGCTCACCGACGGCGACGTGGTCATCGGCGCGATCGGCGTGAGCGCGGGAAGCGTCGACCAGGACATCAGCGTGGCCGAGGCCGGCGTGGCGGCACTCTGACACGACAGCGCCAAAGATTGCAGCCCTGCGGATCGGAATCCGCAGGGCTGCAATCATTTCAGGGCACTCGAACTACGAGACGTCGACCCAGTCCAGCGTGCGTTGCACCGCCTTCTGCCAACCCGCATATCCCCCGCTGCGCTGTTCCTCCGACCATTCCGGGCTCCAGCGTTCGCCTTCCTGCCAGTTGGCACGCAGGTCGTCCGGGTTCGCCCAGAAGCCGACGGCCAGCCCGGCGGCGTACGCCGCGCCCAGCGCCGTGGTTTCGGCGACCACCGGTTTGACCACGTCCACGCCGATCACGTCGGCCTGAATCTGCATGCACAGACTGTTCGCGGTGATACCGCCATCGACCTTCAGAACCTCAAGGTGCACACCGGAATCTGCTTCCATCGCATCGACCACGTCACGGCTCTGATAGCAGATCGCCTCCAGCGTCGCCCGGGCCACGTGAGCATTGGTGTTGTAGCGGCTCAGCCCGACGATCGCACCCCGAGCGTCCGAACGCCAGTACGGCGCGAACAGCCCGGAGAACGCCGGCACGAAGTAGACCCCGCCGTTGTCATCGACCTGCTTGGCCAGCGACTCACTTTGCGCCGCACCGCTGATGATGCCCAGCTGATCGCGCAACCACTGCACCGCCGAACCCGTCACCGCGATGGAACCCTCCAACGCGTACACCGGTTTCGCATCGCCGAACTGGTAGCACACGGTGGTCAGTAGCCCGTTGGTGGACCGGACGATCTTCTCACCGGTGTTCAGCAACAGGAAATTACCTGTGCCGTAAGTGTTCTTGGCCTCGCCGGCCTTCAGACACACCTGGCCCACCATCGCGGCCTGCTGATCGCCGAGGATTCCCGTCACCGGGACCTCGCCGCCCATGGGTCCGGTGCTGAGCGTCACGCCGTAGGGTTCCGGCGAGGACGACGGACGGATCTCCGGCAGCATCTGGCGCGGAATTCCGAAGAACGACAACAACTCGTCGTCCCAGTCCAGGGTTTCCAGATTCATCAGCATGGTGCGGCTGGCATTGGTGACGTCGGTGACGTGCACTCCGCCCCGGGTTCCGCCGGTCAGGTTCCACACCACCCAGCTGTCGCTGTTGCCGAAGATCGCGTCACCGTTCTCGGCGGCCTCCCGCACACCGGCGACATTCTCCAGGATCCACTGGATCTTTCCGCCGGAAAAGTAGGTGGCCGGCGGCAGACCGGCCTTCTGCCGGATCACATCACCGCGCCCGTCCCGGTCCAGCGCCGTGGCGATGCGGTCCGTGCGGGTGTCCTGCCAGACGATGGCGTTGTAATACGGCCGCCCGGTCTTGCGATTCCAGACCAGGGTGGTCTCGCGTTGATTGGTGATACCCAGCGCCGCAATGTCATCGGGTTGCAGGTTGGTGTTGTTGAGCACGGAGGTCAGCACCGAGGCGGTGCGCTCCCAGATCTCCACCGGGTTGTGCTCCACCCAGCCGGGCTGCGGCATGATCTGTTCGTGTTCGAGCTGGTGACGGCCCACCTCGGCACCGGCATGATCGAAGATCATGGCTCGGGTGCTGGTGGTGCCCTGATCGATGGCTGCGACGAAATCGGGCAACACTGCTCCTAGCGTCGAAAGGGTTGTACCCGTGCGGGTTCTGCGATGGGTGTGCGGGCCGCATCGACGTGGCGCGCCGGGACGACCCGGGCCAGCGACACGAACCGCATCCCTTCTGATTCTTCCAGGCTGAAGCCGGTACCGCGGCCGGATTCCACATCGATCACCAATTGACTGTGCTCCCACACCGGCACCTGCGGGCCCGAGACCCATACCGGAACCCCGTACGGCTGGCGGTCCGAGACGACGTCGAGCATGCCGAGAAGCACATCGCTGTCCTCGATCGAGAACTCACCGACGGGATGACACATGAGCGTGGAGCTCACACCGAAGCCGCCGGACTGACGAAACATCAACGCGCCGTTCCGGTTTTGAAGATGCACCACCAGCCCTGCAGCAGCCCGGGTGATCAACACCCGGGCTGCCGGGGAATCCATCAGCTGTGCGCTATCTTCTTCGCGCAAGCTCTCATCAGAAAAACCCTTGTGCGTTGTCGCTGTAGCTGACGAGCAGGTTCTTCGTCTGCTGGTAGTGATCCAGCATCATCTTGTGGTTCTCGCGTCCGATACCGGACTGCTTGTAACCGCCGAACGCGGCGTGCGCGGGGTACTGGTGGTAGCAGTTCGTCCATACCCGGCCGGCCTTGATGTCGCGCCCGGCGCGGTAGGCGGTGTTGCCGTTGCGCGACCACACCCCGGCGCCCAGGCCGTAGAGGGTGTCGTTGGCGATGCTGATGGCCTCGTCGTAATCCTTGAACGAGGTCACCGCGACCACCGGACCGAAGATCTCCTCCTGGAACACCCGCATCTTGTTGTGGCCGGTGAAGATCGTCGGTGCGACGTAGAAGCCGCCGTTCAGATCGCCGCCGAGCTCTGCACGCTCGCCGCCGGTCACCACCTGGGCGCCCTCGTTCTTGCCGATCTCGATGTAGGACAGGATCTTCTCCAGCTGATCGTTGGAGGCCTGCGCGCCGATCATCGTCTCGGTGTCCAGCGGGTCACCCTGGCGCACGGCCTTGGTGCGGATCGCAGCCATCGCCAGGAACTCGTCGTAGATATCGGCCTGAACCAGGCTGCGCGACGGGCAGGTGCACACCTCCCCCTGGTTGAGGGCGAACATGGTGAAGCCCTCGAGCGCCTTGTCCTGGTAGGCATCGTTGGCAGCCAGCACATCGTTGAAGAAGATGTTGGGGCTCTTGCCACCGAGTTCCAGGGTCACCGGGATCAGGTTCTGCGAGGCGTACTGCATGATCAGTCGGCCGGTGGTGGTCTCACCGGTGAAGGCGATCTTGGCGATCCGGTTGCTGGAGGCCAGCGGCTTGCCGGCTTCGACGCCGAAGCCGTTGACCACGTTGAGCACACCGGCGGGCAGCAGGTCACCGATCAGCGACACCAGGTACAGAATCGAGGCCGGGGTCTGCTCGGCCGGCTTGAGCACCACCGCATTGCCTGCGGCCAGCGCCGGCGCCAGCTTCCACACGGCCATCAGGATCGGGAAGTTCCACGGAATGATCTGGCCGACGACGCCGAGCGGCTCGTGGAAGTGGTAGGCGACGGTGTCCTCATCGACCTCCGAGAGCGAACCCTCCTGCGCGCGAATGCATCCGGCGAAGTACCGGAAGTGATCGACGGCCAGCGGGATGTCGGCGTTCAGCGTCTCGCGGATCGGCTTGCCGTTGTCCCAGGACTCGGCGAGCGCGATGGATTCGAGGTTCTCCTCGATACGGTCGGCGATCTTGTTGAGGATCAGCGCGCGCTCGGCGGCCGAGGTCTTGCCCCAGGCCGGAGCGGCGGCGTGCGCGGCGTCCAGAGCCTTGTCGATATCGGACTCGTCGGACCGGGCGATCTCACAGAACACCTGGCCGGTGATCGGGGTGGGGTTCTCGAAGTAGCGGCCGGCGGTCGGTGCGACCCACTGGCCGCCGATGAAATTGTCATATCGCGCGTCGAACGACATCAGGGCGCCGTCTGCGCCCGGACGTGCATAAACAGTCATGGCTTCTCCTGCGTTGTGACACCGAGGTGTGTCGGTCGTCACTCAACTTAGGCGCGCAGAGGTTGCATCACGGTTGCAACGCGACAATGCGGATGACCTACGCGACGACGGCCTCGAGCACCTCTCGGCCGACGGCCTCCAGCCGGCTCAGGCCCGGTTCCTCGATCGGATAGTGCCCGCAGTTCTCCAGGAGCTCCACGCGCGTCGGGCCGGCGATCCGCTGCAGGAATTTCACGCTCAGTTCCGGGGGCGTCCAGGTGTCGGCCGCCGGAGCGACGAGGGTGACCGGGGCGCCGCGGTAGCGCTCCGGTGGGGTGTGTTCGTAGTTCAGCCAGCTCGACAGGAAGCCGATCGGCACCCGGACGCCGCCGCCACGCGGGTCGGTGGCGCACAGTGTCGACAGGCCCGGATTGCTGCTCATCGCCGACATGTCGGCCATCCACCGTATGGGTACGCGGACCGATCCCAGTGCCGCGCCGGCCGCCCGCAGTATCGGCCCCGTGAGCCCGCCTCCGACCTTGATTCGGGAGGCCGCCGCCAGCGCGGCCGGATCGGACAGGTCCAGCAGGCAGGTCGCCAGCACCGCATCGACGGCGCCGGTGCGATGCGCCGCCTCGTAGGCCAGCATCCCGCCCATGCTCGCGCCGAACAGGATGATCGGCCGGTCGTCGCGGGCACGTTCGGCGGTGATGATGTCGCACAGCAGGTCGACCCAGTCGGGGTAGCGCACCTGGCCCGGCGCGGGTTCCTCGGTGTAGCCGTACAGCGGCATATCCGGTGCCACGATCTCCACGCCGATTCCGTCCCGGTTGCCGGCGACCAGCCCGGCCAATGGCCACAGGGCGCCGGAGTATCCGCCGCCGCCGTGCACCAGAATTCCGCGCACAGGCCCGTCGGTGTTTCCGCCGCGCGCGATGTGGATGCGGCGTCCGCGCCAGTCCATCCAGGTCTGCCGTGGCGCGGCGATCGGGCCGCGACGGTCGGCGGGCAGGAACGCGGCATAGCGGTCGATATCCATGTGTCGATCGTCGGGTGCCACCGCGGAGCTGACAACTCGCTTACGGAGGCACCGTCGGTGCAGTTCAGAGCTGACGCGCGGGGTTCTGCTCAGGTTTTGCGGTCAGCCGAGTTCGGAGTCGAGCCCGGCCAGATGACCACGCGCGCCGGCACGAGCCACCGGGTCGGTTTCGGCGTGGTCGTGCAGCAATGTCCACCCGCGCCGGTCATCGCGACCGTCGGGCAGTTCAAGCCAGCGCCGCAGCAGGCCGAGATCCGCGCCGGCCAGGACCGCACCGCGCAGGCTGGTCATCAACTCGGTGCGCAGCCGCCCGATCGCCGGTGACACCGACTGCGGCAGCAGCGCGCCGGAGTACGCGGTGAGTGCGGCCGAGACATCACCGGCCTGCAAGGCCTCGAGTACGTCGCCCATATCGCTGGTCACCGGACCCAGCAGCCGGTACGGCCGGGACGCGATGAAGCTGTTGCCGATCACCCGACGCAACCGGGACATCTCGGCGCGGATGGTCACCACGTCGAGGTCCTTGTCGTCGAGCAGCATCGCCAGATGGTCGGCGCTCAGTCCCTCCGGGTGGCGGATCAGCAACACCAGGATGTCGGCATGCCTGCCGGTCAGCGTGGTGGAACGCGAGTCCGCCTGCCAGCGCGGCCGGTCGGCACCGAGCACCGAGAGCCGGGGGGCGGCGGCCGCATCGGGGGCCGGGGTGGGCTGCGCGGGAGTGGTCAGGCGTAGCAGCGCGAGCTGGTTTTCCACGGCCACGGCGGTGGCCCGGACCAAGGCCAGGGTCTCCGGCGCGGCGACGCGGGATCCGCCGGTGAGATCGATGGCGCCCAGCAGCGCCCCGGTGGTGGGGTCGTGGACGGGCACCGCGGTGCAGTTCCAGGGGTGCACGATGCGGGAGTAGTGCTCGGATCCGCGGATCTGCACCTCCCGGTCCAGCGCGAGTGCGGTGCCGGGTGCGTTGGTCCCCGCGATGTTCTCGCTCCAGTCGGTGCCCGGCACGAAGTTCATCGCCTCGGCCTTGCGGATGGCCAGCCGGTCACCCTCGACCCACAGCAGCGTGCCGTCGGCGGCGGTGATGGCGACGACGACGCCCGCGTCCACCGCATCTTCGACGAGGAGGCGCCGGATCAGCGGCAACGTCGGTGCCAGCGGGTGGGTCTTGCGCAACTCGTCGAGCGCGTTCACGGCCTCGGCCGTGCGGCCCATGCTGTCCGGATCCACACCCGTGGCCAGGCTGCGCTGCCAGCTCTCGGCGACGACCCGGCGCAGCGGCACCGAATCGAGATAGGACGCGTCGACCTCACCTGCGACGAAGAGGTCATGGACGGCGCGCACCTGCGCCGGCGGCACACGGCCGCCGGTCGTCTTCGATATCGCCACCAAGCTCACACTCCCCGCGCACAGCCGAAGAGCCGGCACCAGCGCATGAGATCAGGATAGTTGACGGTTGACAGTCTGAATCGAATTCGCCCTCCTGGGGGCGCTTTGCCATGACTGTGCGGTCCCGCCGGTCTCTCCCCCGAAGCGGGACCGCACAGGGTCATGGGCGCGGGTCGCTGGTCAGCGACCCCAGGCGCCGGCTGCGCGGCGATCGGTTGCCGAGACATCGTCGGCCCCGTCGCGTACCGCATTGCCCAGCCGGAAGAGGATGTCGTTGAGCGCGGCCGCCGACTGGTTCCAGCGCAGCTGTTCGGCGCGGTACGCCTCGGCGGCCTCGGCTGTCCAGGTCTGCTGCAGGGGGGCGATCTGGGCCCGTAACTCCTCCAGCGCCGCGTTGAACCGGGCCGATGTGGCGTGGATTTCCTGCCGCACCGTGTACTCGATCTCATCGAAGTTGTAGGTCAACATCATGTCCATGTTCCTGACTCCTGATCTCTGCAGCTCGGTTCTCGCTACAGCTGATTGCTGACGGCGCCGATGCCGTGCGAGTGGCCCTCGGCGGCCTCGCGCAGGGTGTGCTCGTTGAGCCGAACGGTCTCGGCGATGCGCTCCAGGGCGTTGTGCAACGCCAGCGATTCGGCGTTCCAGCGGTCGACGACCTCCCGGAAGCGGACCGCCGCCGCACCGCCCCATACCGATGCCGGCACGCTGCACATGCGTCCGATGAAGGTGCCGAGCATGGCCCGGACCTCCTGGTTGCGGGCATCGATCTGGCCGGCGACCGAGTGCATGAGTTCCAGATCGGTGTTCAGTGCGGGCATGGTGGTCCTCCCCCGGGTGAGATGACTTGCGTGTGGAATTGCTGTTGTGAATAGGACGCAGCGGCACCCGATTCGGTTCCGTCTGTGCCGAATTCGTTTTCACTGCACTGCGTGGGCCGACCGGATGGCCTCATCGCAGTACTTCCGGATCACCGCAGCCGACGGCGGCTGCTGGCATCCGACCGCGATCCGCACCCGACCGTCGAGGAAGACCGCCCAGGCGATCTCGCGGTCCGCGCGCGTCTCGGTGTAGCTCAGCACGGCGCGCCCGCCCTGGTGGTCGTCGGTGCGCAACCCGGTGAACACCCCTGGCGGTTGGAGTGCCAGCGCAGCCTCCAGGACGTCCGCGGTGCGGGGCAGGTCCGGTCCTGCCGCCGACTGCGTGAGCAGGATCGCGGCCACTTCCTCGGTCGGCGAATGTGCTTGAACGCGTGGCGAACCCGCACCGTCGGTGATCCGCCGGACCTCCCAGCCCGCGGGGATCTTCACCGTCACGCGGCCCTCGGTCAGCACCGTGAGGGCCGCCTCGGTGGGCTGGCCCGCTCTCGGCAGGCCGAGCAGCACACCGAGCGCCATCAGCAGGCCGATAGGCACCGCCCACACCGTGGTGCGCCGCCGGCGCGCCACCGGTGCCGGCAGGTGCTCCGCGGTGACCGCCGCAGCGAGCATGGCATCGTCCACAATCTGCACATCGCGGCCGTCGAGGTCATTCGCGAGAGCGGCGGCGAGTTCTGCTGCGCCGGCCACGCCCACCGGGGCGTCGATCACCACCGGTCCGGCCCCGAGGATGCCGCGTGTGACGGTGCCGGCGACCTCCCCCATCTCAGCGAGGCGAGGTGTCACCGTGATCGGCGAGCCCGGGATGCGGCAGATCACGAACTCCGGCGCGATCTCGATGATGCAGGCCGTCGGCGATCGGTGTGATTCCCCGTCGCTCCGTATGGCTTCAAGCGCCTCGTGCCGCCGCAGCAGGACCGGTTCGCGGTGCTGTCGCGCCGCGTGCAGGATGCGGTTCAGCCGGGCATCGCTCCACCAGCCGGGACACACCAGCAGGAGGCTGCCGTCCGGTTCTCCGGCCGCCACGCGAAGGACCCACGCCCACACATCGTCGACGGCGACCGGCCGTTCATCGACGAGGGTGTACTCGTCATCGATGGCATCGACTGCCGCACCGCTGATGTCAGCGGGCACCGGATGAGGACCGCTGACCGTGCCCGGTCCGATCAGCAGTACCGTCGCTCTCACGGCTCGGCGGTCCAGGCGATCTGCACCCGCTCGTCGGTGTGCCCTCTGTTGGTCAGGGTGGCCCGCCCCGGCGGCAACGGCGTGGGCCGTGCGACGCCGAGCAGGGCGCCGTCGTCGGGGCCCGCGCTCATCAGCAACCCGGCACAGCCGAGCTCACGCATGGTGGCGGGCATCGGGTTGAACAGCGCCCGCGCCGCACCGCCGGCGCGCCGCGCGATGACCACGTGCAGGCCGATATCGCGGGCGTGCGGCAGAAACTCCAGCAGCGGTGCCAACGGGTCCGTGCCGGCGCCCGCGATCAGCTCGTAATCGTCGACGACGACGTACATTTCCGGACCCGTCCACCACGATCGGTCGCGCAACTGCTGCTGGGTGACCGTGACGCCGGGCAGCCGGCCGCGAAGGTGTTCGATCAGTCCGGCGAGGTGTGTCTGCAGCATGGTGTTGGACATCAGGTAGCCGGCGAGGTACTCGTCATCCACCACGCCGAGCAGGGTCCGCCGCATGTCGACGAGATGTATCTGCACCTCTTGCGGCGTGCAGGTTCGGGCCAATTGGGTACACAGTGTGCGCAGCACCGTGGTCTTGCCGCAGCCGTTGTCACCCAGCACGATCAGATGTGACGTCTCGGCGAAATCGATTGTTACCGGCTTCAACTCGGACTCTCCGATGCCGATGGTGACGTTGGTGGGGCCTGCATCCTGGGCAGGGACCGAATTGCGCTCCACCAACGTGGGCAACAGCCTGACCGGGATGGCGCAGCGCCCGGCATGACGCGTGCGCAGGTCTTGGGCGATGGTGTCGAGGGCATCGAGGCGCGGCACGGCGATCGCCGCGACCCTGCCGTCCCGGGTGATGGCGGCTCCGGGCGGGCTGTCCACCAGATGGCGGGCCGCCTTGCGGTCCATCTCGGATTCCGCAGGCTCGCCCAGACGCAACTCGATGCGGGTGCCGAGTTGGTCCTTGAGGGCGGGCCGCAGTTCGCCCCAGCGGGAGGCGGCGATGACGACATGGACTCCGTGCGCGAGACCCTGGGCGACCATTGCGGTGATGACCTCCTCCAGGTTGTCGTCGACATGCCGGAGCGCGCCCCAGCCGTCCACCACCAGGAATACCTCGCCATAGCCGTCGGGCGCGGCGGTGCGTCCGGCGCCCGCGCGGCGACGGATCAGCGTCTGTAGCTGCGCCACGGTCCGGCGCACCAGTTCGCCGTCACCGCGTCCTGCGACCACCCCGGTGTGCGGAAGGTGTTGCAGTGCAGTCAATGTGCCGCCACCGAAGTCGAGACAGTAGAACTGGACGTCGGCGGGGCTGTGCGTGGCGGCGAGCGCCAGCAGGAGTGCGCACAGTGCGGTGGATTTGCCGGATCGCGTCGCACCCACCACGGCGACGTGCCCACCGGACCCGTTGAGGTCGACGGTGAGCAGGTCACGACGCTGCGCGAAGGCGTTGTCCACCAGCCCGATCGGCGCGGTCAGCCGGGCACCGTCGTGCAGCGCGAGCAGTTCCTCCAACGCCGGACATGCCGGTAGCGCGGGCAACCACAGCCGGTGCGCCGGCCTGCCGTGACCGGCCAGCCGGTGCAGTACGGTCTCCAGCACGGTCGCACCGGTGTCGATATGCACCTCAGCCCCGCCGGCATCGTCATCGGATGCCGACGTGAATCGGCGCGCGCGCAGGTCCGGAGCACCCCTGGCGATGTCCGGTCCGGAGACATACGTGGTGCGCAGCCGCACCAGCCGGCCGTCGCTGGTCTTCAGATAGGCCGCGCCCGGCGCGGTCGGCAGTTCGTACGCGTCGGGCAGTCCGAGAACGGCGCGGGATTCACTGGCCGAGAATGTCTTCAGACACACCCGGTAGGACAGGTGGGTCTCCAGCCCGCGCAGCCTGCCCTCATCGAGACGCTGACTGGCCAGCAGCAGGTGCATCCCCAGCGACCTGCCCAGCCGCCCGATCGCCACGAACAACTCGGCGAAGTCGGGGTGCTGGCTGAGCAGCTCGGAGAACTCGTCGATGACGATGAACAGCGCGGGCAACGCGGGCAGACCGGACTCCGTCGTCCGAGCGCGCCGATACTCGGCGATGTTCCCGAGGTTTCCGGCTGCCCGCAGGACCTGCTGGCGCCGGTTCATCTCACCGGAAAGCGCCTCGTGCATCCTGCTGACCAGGTAGGCCTCGTCATCGAGATTGGTGATGACCGCCGACACATGGGCCAGCTGTTCGAAGCCGAGAAATGTGGCGCCGCCCTTGAAATCGATGAGGGCGAGATTGAGGTCATCGGGGGAATGGGCGGCCACCAGTCCGAGGATGAGCGTGCGCAGGAATTCCGACTTCCCCGATCCGGTGGCTCCGACGCACAGTCCGTGCGGGCCCATACCGCCCTCGGCGGCCTCCTTGATGTCGAGGAACACCGGTTCACCCCGATTGTCCGCGCCGTCGCCGACACCGATGGGTACCCGCAGCCGGTCCTGATCCGCGCGGGGGCGCCATACCGCCGCCGGATCGAGATCCGCTGCGGCACCGACACCGACACCGACCAGACCCGCCCATGTCGTGCCGGCGACGCCCGCATCCGGGCCGGTACGCCACCGGGACAGCCTGCGCGCGCACATCCTTGCCTGCGCCGGCGACAGGCCGTCCACGTGAGCGATGGCCGCGAGCTCGATCGTCGTGTCGCCGCCTCCATTGAGGTCGAGCACCGTGACCTCGGCGCCGACCGGGGCGGGCATGTCCCCCTCCAGGATCGCCACGGTGCGCCCCGCGCCCGGCCGCTGCGCGTGATGGGGCAGCCATTTCAGCCAGTCCCAGTACGGACCGGCGGGCCCCATCACGGATACATCACCCGGGCTGTGCAGCACCGCAAGTTGGCAGACCATGGCACGCACCAGGTCTCGCACCGCAGCCGGCTCACCGTCGAACCCGAGGTGACCGGAGGCATCAACCGTCACGGGCTGGTCTGCCACCACCGCTCGGCCGACGAGTAGGCCCTCCAGCGCCCCGGCCGTCACCGGGTCCGGCTCGGCGACCCGGTCGGCCGGTGCGGTGGTCAGTGGGGTGAGCAGCGGGGCGGGGCCCGCTCCGACCCGAACGCGGCAGAAGTCAGGGTCCACGGGTCTGCGTTCCCACATTCGCCTGCCGCCCACCAGTGTCCACAGCGTCGCGGGATCGGGATCGCTCCAGTGCGCCGAAACATGTTGCTTGCGTGCGGTTTCACCGATATCCGCTGCCACGGTGTCCAGGTAGCGCAGGTAGTCACGCCGGCCGGCGTTCAGCTCGGCAGTCCGGCCCCGCCCGGTGTGGGCCAGTGTGCCGAGCACCGAGATCACCATCATCACCGGGAAGATCATGTACACCGGGTTGCGCGGCGTCGTCGCGCCCGAGCCGGTCGACGAGGTCAGGTAGAGCACCACCATGCCGCCGACCGCGACGAGCATCAGCACCGGCAACAGGCGCGCCAACGGACTCGCCGGCTCTACCACGGGCACGTCAGGTGGTCGCCGCAGTACCACCTCTCCGTCCGGCACGGGCGGAGCGGGCAGACGCTTCTCCCTCAGGAACTCCATTCCTATTTCGACGCAGCGCGCGCGCCTCGGGTTCCCCTCAATTTTGGTGCGCAGCGGATGCTCACCGCCCCGTTACCGTGGCATCGGGGGAACGTGCAGGGGGATGGGCGATGGATGATCCGTTGTGCCGGGTGTCGATTCAGAGTGCCACCGAGCCGAGGGCGGTGGACCTCATGCTGCCGCGCCATGCCGAAGTCGGTCTGCTGCTGCCCGATATCGTCGACCTCTTTGCCGCAGAACCGGAGTCGGGTACCGCATCCCAGGGCTGGCGGTTGGACCGTCTCAGCGGCGGGCACTGCGATGAGTCGATGACGCTGCACGAAAGCGGAGTATCCGACGGCGACGTCATGGTGCTCTCCCCCGTCGGCGCGCCGGCGCCGGGCCCACTCCGCGCGGATCCCTTCCGCGCCGTGGCCGAGGCCGGACCCAGCCCCGCACCGGATCACACGACCTCTGCCCGGATGTGGGCGTGCGTCGGTGTGCTCGCGCTGATCACGCTCGGGTTCTCGGGCAGCCGCGGCGGCGTGCCGATGGTGGCCGCCGGCATCGCCCTGATCAGTGCGGCGGGGTGCCTCATCGTCGGGTGGCGACACGATGCCATGCGTGCGACCCTGCACGGCTTGTCGGTCGGTTTCGTCGGCGTCGCAGGCTTTCTCGCGGTGCCCGGTGGGGGCGGCCCCGGGTTGACGCTCGGCGCGGCTGCCGGTGGTCTCGCCTCGCTGTGGCTACTGCGTGCGGGACGCGGTGATGCCTGGCTGCTCACCGCTGTGGCCACCGCGTCCGCAGCGGTGGCCGCGGTGTCCGCTTTCTCACTCATGGCGGCCCTGGACCTCGTGGCATCGGGTGCAGTTCTCGGTGTGCTGGCCCTGGGCACACTGGGCGTCGCCGGCCGGATCACTTTGTCGGTCAGCGGACTTCGTCCGCCGTTTCCTGGCGACAGTGCCGACCCGGTGTCCGAGGCGGCCGCGTTCGGTGGCCACACGGTCTTCGCGGGCCTGGTGACCGGAGGTGCGACGGCCACCGCGCTGGCCATCGGCGCGATTGCCGCGGGCTGTCGGGGCGGCAGCTCATGGCTGCCGGGATTCGTGCTGGCCGCGGTGCTTGCGGCACTGCTGCTGTTGCGAACCCGGTTCTACGCCGACCCGCGGTGCCGGGCCGCGCTGGGTTGGTGCGGCCTGAGCGGTGTCGCGGCGGTCGCCGCGCTGGCCACGGTATCGGCGCCGCGGTACGCGGGTCCGGCGGTGCTGCTGGCCGTTGGCCTGGCTGGCTGGTGCCGGGCAGGCCAAGGCAGGCACGCCTCGTCGTGGGCGCGCGCAAGCGATGTGGCCGAATACGTCCTGCTTGCTGCCGTCGTGCCACTGGCATGTTGGGCCGCCGACGTGTACGGGTTGGTGCGATCGCTGAGTGTCGGATGATCGGCCGGGCTGCCCCGATGCTCGCGGCCGTGCTGTTCACCGTGGCACCGGTCCTCACCGCGGCGCCCGCCGTCGCGGTCGGTCCGCCGCCGATCGACAGCCGGTTACTGCCGCAGCCCGGGCCGGCCGCTTCGCGTTACCCCACCGAACAATTCGAAACCTGCGCGACCGCCCCGCTCGTCGAGACGGTGCCGCGCCGGGAACGACCCGATCTGCGCACCGCGTGGGTTCGCACCCGTGGCGCCGGGCAGACGGTGGCGGTCATCGACACCGGTGTGGCGCGGCACCGGCTGCTGCCGCATCTGGTGCCGGGTGGCGACTACGTCGCCGATGGCGACGGCACCGCCGACTGTGACGGCCACGGCACCATCGTCGCCGGGATCATCGGGGCGGCTCCCGACCCGGCCAGTGGGTTCAGCGGTATCGCACCGGATGCCGCCATTCTCGCGATCCGCCAGTCCAGCATGAAGTTCCGCGCCGCCGATGCCGGTGGCCACGGCGTCGGGGACGTCGAGTCGCTCGCTGCGGCGGTGCGGGCCGCCGCCGACCAGGGTGCCACCGTCATCAACATCTCTTCGGTGGCCTGCCTCGCCGTCGCCGATGCTCTCGATGACCGGGCGCTGGGTGCGGCCCTGGCGTACGCAGTGGACACCCGCAACGTGGTGGTGGTCGCCGCGGCCGGAAATGTGGGCGGACAGGGCACATGCCCGAAACAGAATCCGCTGCCCGATCCTGCTGGCGGGCCCGACTGGGATCGCGTCGACGTGGTGGCGAGCCCCAGCTGGTATGACGACTACGTGCTGACGGTCGGGTCGGTCGACGCCGACGGGGCACCGTCCGATTTCACCCTGGCCGGTCCGTGGGTGGACGTCGCCGCCCCCGCCGAGTCCGTGACATCGCTGAATCCGGCCGGGGAGGGACTGGCGGACACGATGCCGGGACACCCTGATCCGCAACCGATCTCCGGGACCAGCTACGCGGCCCCGGTGGTGTCGGGCGTCGCGGCGCTGCTGCGCGCGGCGGCCCCGACCTTGACGGCCCGCCAGGTGATGCACCGTATCGAGAGCACCGCACGCCATCCCGGGTCGGACTGGAATCCCTTGGTGGGACACGGCGTGGTCGATGTGCTGGCCGCGATGCGCGGTATCGCCGCTCCCGCGCCGCCGGACGCACCGCGTCCACTGGCGTCGCCGCCCACCGTGGTCACCGACGCTGAGCCACGGCGGTTCGCGCTGATGGGCGCCGCGGTGTGTGCGGCACTCGCGGTGGCCTCGGCGGCTCTGAGGTCACGACGGGACGCGGACGCTGTCCTGCACGACGGCAGCGCGGGCGACGCTGAGCTCCGGTCCACGCGGTAGCAGCGCGAGCAGCGGCCACGGCGCGGCGCCCGGTGCCTGCGGCAGCCCGAGGGCTTCGGCAGCGTGCGCGTCACCGACGCCGAATGCCACCCCGGATTCGGTGACCAGGTACCGCGGTCCGGTCGACATGCCCTCCCCGGCGACGCCTGCCGCCCGGAGGTAGAGACTGTGCCCGGGCGGAACCGACACGGCGTCGACCCGGGGCCCGTCGCCATCGGCCTGGACCAGTGTCAGGGCGCGTTCCTGGTCGGGCAGGGTGCCGGGTGCCAGCACGGCCGTGTCCGGCACCGATCCGTTGCGCCACTGCCAGCGCGTGCACAGCCCGCCACCGAGGTCGGCACCGGCCACCGTCGGATCGGCCAGATCGGTCACCGTCAACGTGTCCACCACCGGCACGGCGGCGATACGGTCGGCCGGCACATCGGGTATCTCGCCGCCGCCGTGAGAGTCGGCGAAACGAATCAGATCCGCCGCCACCGGCCCCACGCGCTGCACTCCATCAGCGAGCACCACGTAGTGATCGGCCGCGTCCGCCCGCGGCACCCGCAGCACCTCGCCGACCCGGAACTCGGCCAGCCCGGCGGGTCCGGGTCCTCCGGCGCCGGGCACCCGGGGCGCCACGATCGGCGTCGCCTCCGGGAGGGGGTCCAGTAGTGCGGCCGAAACTGGCAGCGGGACAACGCGGTCCAGTCGCAGCGCGCGCACCGCTGCGCGGTCGCGCAGATCCACCGCGGCGCGGCGCCCGGCGTGTAGCAGGTAGGTTCCGCGCGCGCGTTCCTGGGCCGCGGTGACCAGCACCGGCGGAGCGACCGGGTGCTGCCCGGGCGCGCCGATGATCACCGTGGTGGTCCGGTCGCCGCCGTCATCGCATACGGTCCAGGCCTGCTGATCGTCTGCGAGCGCCGGTGCGATATTGCCCGGCGCGCCCGGGATACCCATCAGCGGACCGTGTTCGGCGTCGGCGATCATGGCCGCGCTCACCAGCCGCGGCACCGCCGGGGTCCCGGCGATCAACCGCGCGGACGCCAGATTCAGCACCGGGTGCATGATGTCGCCGACGCGCACGTACATCGCACCGGAGTCCCGGGCCATGACGATGGGATCGGCGCCCAGGCTTCCGTGTGGACGCATCAGTGCCAGCACCGCACACACCGCCACCACGATCGCGGCCAGCACGACGCCGGCCGCCAGTGCCATCGACTGGCTGCGGATGGGGTCGTCGAGCATGCGGGTATCCCGGCATGCCAACGCGTATTCCATTCTGCGCGTCAGGAAGCGGTAGCCGCTCACCTGTAGCCGTGTCACCGAACGCCGAACCATATGTCCCCCGGATTCGACCCTAACCGGGCTGCGAGCAGGTCCGCCGCACCAATTCTGGTCCTTGCCGGCGAAACATGGGGATCGGAATACGGGTTAGCTGGTGACGGACGGTCCGAAGACTTACGCGATCCGCGTTGGGTGCAACTACACCCGAATAGCAGAATCTCGCGAAACGTGGTCAACCGCGCATCACCCAAAATGCATTGCACAGCAACTTATTTGCGAGTTCAAAGGCCGTCCGCGGTTCGGTCTCCAGGAGGGACAACGTCGCGAAGTGCGCTGAATCAACTTAGCCGGATGCGAGAGCCGCGACATCGATATCGCGCGCAACGGAAAACACCAAGCCGGTGATGGAGGAAGAGGTTAAGCTTCCGCACTATCCCGGTCACCGGCTACGCAGCAGGTCACCGGTGATCGTGAGGAGTCTCGGTCAGGCGATGCACTCAGAACTGGCACCGTCTCGAAACGGTCGGGCGCAGGGTCCAACCGTTCCCTTTCCACGGCCTTCGTCCGGCTCACGCCTTCGGGCACGCTGTCCATGACAACGCCCGTGTTCGACTTCGACGGGCGGGTGGTCGATCGAAGGCAGGAGATTGCGGATCTACGAACAGCAGTAGATGAAGCGGGCCGAGACAGCGGCGGATGCATCTTGCTCGCCGGCGTACCGGGAGTGGGCAAGTCGACGCTCATCCAGGCCTTCGGCGCCGAGGTCTCAAGCCGCAATTGCATATTCGCCTACGGGCGCTGCCGAGACGGCGCGCCGGCTCCCTATGCTGCGCTCGGTGATGCGCTGAGCTCGATCGTTCGGTCCATGGAGTCCACCCCCGCTGCCGAACGCGACCGTTGGCGCGACGGGCTGAGCGCCGCGATGTCGACGATGTCCGGCGTGCTGGGCGACCTCGTGCCCGAACTCGCTGCCGTCCTCGGTGAGCGCTCTCGCATCACCGACCTCAACGCCGCCGACGCCCGGCGGCGCCTGCACCGTGCGGCAATACGCCTGATATCCGAGACGGCCGCCTACCGTCCTGTGGTGCTCGCCGTGGACGACCTGCAGTGGGCGGATCGTGACTCTCTGCTGTTGTTGGCCGAACTGCTGACGGTATCGCCGCGCAACGTCGTAATGCTGGGTGCGCATCGTGCCGGCGAGTTCGATCCGGCCGCAGCCGGCATCACACTGGCCAACGTGCGCGAGATGCGCCTGGAGCCGCTGTCTCGCGCAGACGTCCACGACTTGCTGGCCACGGCCGGCGGTCCCACTGCGGAGCTCTCCGACGTGGCCGCAGAGTTCCACTACCGGACCGACGGCAACCCACTCCAGATCCGACAGCTGTTATACCGCGCCCAGATCGAAGGGGCACTCACGCCGACAGCCGTGACCGGCGATCCCAGCTGGGACCTACGGATGCTCAGCTCCATCGAGGTCACGGCGACGGCCGCCGAGTCGATGGGCCGCTACCTGGATCAGCTTCGTCCGCCTGACCGCGAGGTCCTGCGGTCGCTGACGTGCATCGGTGCAGAATTCGATCTCGATGACGCCGTGGCCGCGGCCGCCCAGCCACCACACGCGGTGGCACAGGCACTGTGGGCGGCGCTCGAACTGCGCCAATTGGAGGCACTGGACCACCGGGGTCAGCGGATTGCCAACGCGATCAGTCACGATGCCCGGTACCGGTTCAGTCACGACCGGGTGGCCGAGGTGGCCGGGAACGGACTCAGCGCAGAGGCACGCCGGGAAACGCATCTACGCATCGGCCGGCGCCTGGTCACACTCGGCGAAGACCGACTCTTCGAGGCCGCGCGCCACGTGGGCATCGGAGGCGAGGGGCTACCCGACGGTCCCGAACGCGCTCACTACGTCGAGGTCCTTCGCCGCGCGGCACGCAAAGCCCGTGCACAGGCGTCCTTTCCGCTGTCACTCGACTACTGCCGGAACGGTCTGTCATTGCTCGGCGAACGGCGCTGGGAAACGCACTTCGCCCTGAGTCGGGAGTTGCATCTCGATGCCACCGAGGCCGCGCTGCTCGTCGGCGACGTTCCGGCATTGCACACCCTGCTCGATGAGGCCGACGACGTCCTGACCGACCCGGCCGATCGCGCGCGGGTGGCATACCTGCGGATCAAGGGGAGACTGGCCCAGAACCGGCTGCAAGATGCCCTGGAGACCGGCCTGCAAGCGCTGGACGAGCTGGGTGAACCGTTGCCGCGGAATCCGGGCAAGCCCCGGATGGGCCTTGCCCTGGCGAATATGAAACTGACGATGCGGCACTGGAGCAACGAGCGGCTTCTCGCGCTCCGGTACTGCGAAGATCAGCGCGTCATCGAGATCCAGCGGATCCTCGGCGAGCTCTTTCACATCTGCTACAGCATCCAGCCCAACTACTTCCCTCTGCTGGTTCGCAAACAACTCGATCTCGCGCTGGCTCACGGCCACACCCCGGCCTCGCCACTCATGCTCGCGAACTACGCGATCCTGTTGGTGGTCACCGGGGACCGCGCGGGTAGCCAACGATTCGGCGAGGTCGCGCTGACACTGGCCGAGCGGGAGGAGTTCCGCGAAGCGCACCCACACACGTTGTTCATCTACCTGCACTTCATCCGTCACTGGCGGCACCCGATTCGGGAGAGCCTGAGCCAGCTTCGCGAGGCCATCGGCCCCGCACTCGACCAAGGCGACCAGGAGTTCGCGGGATACCAAGCCGCAGCGGTCCTTTCGCAATCCTTCTGGCTGGGGCGGCCGCTGGCCGAGATCGATGCTCTGGCGCAGTCCATCGTTCCCGGCATCAGGTCGCAACTCGCGCCCGCCACGCTGTGTCAGGCCGTGCAACAGATCTGCCTGAACCTGATGGGGCGCAGCGAAGATGTGTTCCTGCTGGCCGGCGAGAGCGGATACGACGAACGCGTTGTGGTTCCCGCTGCCCGGCTCGAAAATGACGGAGTCGGCTTGAGCGTGGCCGCCACCATGAAGGTCGGCCTGCATTTCTGGGCTGGTGACTACACCGGCGCGCTGGCCGTCGCAGACGAAGCGCTGAGGCATATCGGTGGCATGGCCGGTAACCCGGTGATGCAGCTCATCCACATGGTGGACGCCCTGAGCCGAATTCAGGCGGCGCCGAACGACCGCGCCACCCGGCGCTCGGTGCGCACGGCCCTTGCCCTGCACCGTAAATGGGCGGCCGATGCACCGGCCAACTACGCCGCTCAATATGCGCTGATCGAGGGGACATGGGCCAGCGCCCGCGGACAACACCGCAAAGCGGAACGGTTGCTGGAGCAGGCCATCGAACTGGCCGAGACGCATCAGCTGCCCTTGATCGCGGCCACCGCCTATGAGGAGGCGGCGACCCTGTACGCCCGGTCCGGCCGGCCCAGGCTTCGCCAGCACATGCTCCGGTCGGCCTACCAACGCTTCCAGAGCGTGGGGTTGACGGTGCGTACGGAACGTCTTGCCCATGCCTATCCGTGGTTGCTCAGCCGCGATCTGGTGCACGACGAATCCGCCGGCATCGACCCTGCCGGAGCGCACCAGCTGGTGCGTGCCCTCTCGGCAGCGAGAACCCGTGATGGCCTGGCCGGCCTGGCGCTCGGCACCGTTGCGGACATGACCGGCGCCGGCCGGATCGTGGGGCTCACCGGCGAGGGTGAACGTCTGGGTGTCCGCGCGGTCCACGAAGGCGGCGTCACCTCGGTGGTCGAGGGCCCGTGGACCGACGTGCCGTTCGACCGCGACCTGGTCCGCCGGGTCGCCGAAACCGGCGCGCCGATCCGGGTGATGGCCAACCCCACCAGCGGGACGCCGTCGGTGATTGCCGCACCGATCAAACTGCAGGAGAACGTCATCGGTGTCATCTATGCCGAGCACACCGAACTGGACCGCAACTTCACCCCCGAACACGAGGACGCGGTCATGTTCGTGTGCGCCCAGTGCGCCGCTCCCCTGTGGAACTTTCAACTCGAGGCGCGACTGCGCGAGGCCGACGAGCAGCGGCTGTCGCTTCTCGACATGCAATCGCGCTTTGTACCCAACGAGTTGCTCCGCATCTTGGAATTGGACGACATCCGCCGCGTCCGCAGCGGCCATCGCGTCGAGCGGCAGATGACGGTACTCATCTCCGATATCCGGGGATACACGACGTTGCTGGAGGACATGGATATCGCTGAGGCGAACAACCTTGCGACCGGCTTCTTCCGTGCCGTCGAACTGCCGATCATCGCGTCCGACGGGGTGATCCAAGACCTCCGCGGCGACGAGATCCTGGCCGTGTTCCAATCCGGTCCCGACAACGCCTTGCGGGCAGGCCTCGGGATGCTGCGGTCGCTGCAGGAACACAACGCCGAACGACTGGCCCTCGGCTCGAATGCCTTTCGGGTGGGCATCGGCATCAACACCGGCGTCGTCGGCCTCGGGCTCGTCGGCGGCGTGAATCGTATGGTGCTCAGCATCATCGGCGACGCCGTGAACCTGGCCGCCCGCATCGAAGGCACCACCAAACGCTACGACTCGGCCCTGCTCATCTCTGACGCGACATACGCTCAACTGGCGGATCCAGAGCAGTTCCGCATCCGCCGGATGGAACGGGTCATGGTGGTGAATCGGCGCCGGCCGGTGACCGTTTATGAGGTCTACGACGAGGATCCACAACTCTTGCGTGCGGCGAAATACGCTGCGCAGCCCGCATTCGATGAGGCATTTGCATTGTTCGACTACGGCGAATTCGACCGAGCGCGTGCAGCGTTTGAGCACTGCAGCACTTTGCTGCCCGGAGATGCGGTGGCCACGCTGCACATGGCGCACTGCGACGCGGCGTTGCGAGGAGAGTTGCCACCCGGCGGTGAAGTCGCCTTGCTACAGAAATAGTTCGATCGGCGGACGCGAAACACACGCTGATCTGGGAGAATCGATGACACACCGAGGGGGTGGTGGGCATGTACTTGACTGCCGACCGATTGGCGCTCGCCAATAAACAAGTTCGAGAGACTTTTGAGCAAACCAGTATCGTCTGGCAGAGCATTCCTCACTGGGAGACGGGCGATCCTGGCGCGACCAAGGTTCGCGGCGACACAGCAACTGCGGTCCAGCCTTCGAATCCATCAGTTCCTGGACCGTTCTTCACTGCTTCGCTGACACTCGACCCCAAAGACGTTCAGATCAACGTGACGCTCGCACAAGCGTCAGGTCCCAATCCTGATGCCTTGCTCGCAACTGTCATCAGCCACACCGTGGAACTGGCCCGCACGGTCGATGACATCATTCTGAAATTTCTTTACACCGCTGTCCAAGCCGTCGGTCTGACTATCGCCCCGGTCGCTCCAACCGTTATTACGCCACAGGAAATCCTCGATCAACTGATTCCTGCTAGGGCCAGGGTAGAGGACGCCGGATATCGCGCGCCTTCCACGCTGCTTACCAACACCGCCGGTCTCGTGAAGCTCAGCCAGTTTGTAAGCGGCTACTCAGTCCTCGACTCGCTACTCGCCGCTGCGAACGCAAATTCGCTACACCGATCGACGACGATCGATGGGGTCGCCGCCAATAAGGACAAGGTTCGAATTCTTCTGGTGGGTCGGCGCAATTTGATCGCCCACGGTCGGGCTGCAGGTGCGTCTCCCGGCGAGGAACCGGTGGATATTGCGATCGGCGTTCCACCGAGTCTGGCGGTGATCGGAGAAACTGCTGCAGGCCATGTCGAACTTGCGGTGCGTATCAGCTTCGCGACGAGGATCAAGGATGCCAGCGGTATCGTCGCCGTCAAGGGTCCCTGAAACGGCTGGGCCTCAGGATGCGGCGGACTCGCTCGAAACGTATCTCGCCGAATGCAAGAGCCTCTGCGACGGCGAGATCGAAAGGCTGTACGGCTCGGGGCAACAAGGCTCCAGCAGCCTGCACGACCTGATCCTCGATTATCCGCAACGCGGCGGCAAAGCGCTACGGCCCGCGCTGGCGATCGCCATCTGCCTTGGTCTCGGCGGGCACCTCGAAGCGGTCCTACCCACCGCGGCAACGCTCGAGCTGTATCACAACGCCTTCCTCATCCACGACGACATCGAAGACGAATCCTGGTGGCGTCGCGGCAAACCCACCATGCACATCGATCACGGCGTCCCCATCGCCGTGAACGTCGGTGACGCCATGTTGTCGCTCACGCTCCAACCACTGCTCGACAATGTCGAACGCGTCGGGCTCGGACCGGCTCTGCGCATCCTGCGCGCCGTCGCCCACATGACCAGGCAGACCGTGGACGGTCAGGCCATCGAACTCGACTGGGTCAAGAGCAATACGTGGCAGCTGGACGACGCGGACTACCTGAAGATGGTCGAGCTCAAGACGAGCTGGTACTCGTTCATCACACCGCTACAAGCCGGCGCCCTCGCCGCCGGCGCTCCGGTCGACCGGCTCGTCCCATTGGAAGCATTCGGCCGGCACATCGGTGCCGCCTTCCAGATCACCGACGACCTGCTCAATCTGCGTGGGGATCCCGAAGACTACGGCAAGGAGATCGGCGGCGACCTGTGGGAAGGCAAGCGCACCCTGATGCTGCTGCACATGCTGCGGAATCTCCCCGACGGTGAGCGCGAACGCGCCGTACAGATTCTCGGCAGACGCCGACCCGCCATGGACGCTGAACTCAACCTCACCGACCTGTTGGATCGCCTGGCCGGGCGCGGCGAGCTTTCCCTGGCCGGGCGAACTGAGATCGACGGATTCCTGCACGCCCAGCGTCACACCGACGCCAAGACACTCGACGACATCCGGTGGCTCTTCGAGATGATCCAGCGGGTCGGCTCGTTGGGCCATGCCCGCGACGTTGCCGCCCGCCACGCTGAGGCGGCGGAGTCCGTGCTGGCCGAGCTGGATTGGCTACCGCCCAGCCAGCACCGCGAGATGCTGAGCAGCCTGGTCGACTACGTACACGAGCGCACGCGATGAACGCCGAGGACCTGATCGGCGTGCTGGCCGAGCTGGAGCGGATCACGGAAGCCACCCTCGACCTCGCCGAAAACGCGGCACCGCAACTGTTACCCGCGCCCCCAGATGACGTCGAGGGACAGAGCCCGGCAGTGTTCGACCTGCTCCTCGGTGCCCGCCGTGCGGTGCTGGGCAACCCCGCTGCGGCGCGCCGCATTCACGACATGCTCGTCTCCGAGGGCATGCGCTATGGCCGGACACCGGAAGGCGCACTGTTGCGCGATCGCCTGGTGGCCTCCGATGCCGTGGAGAATCTGCGCCGCGTCTGGGAAACGGTCAGCCTCAACGTGCTCGACGGTCCAGCCGAACCCAATGCCGCACCGACCGCCTGGGCCGAGTTGCTGGCCGACGCGGTCGTCGGGCAGGGCCTCGACGACGCCATGCTCGCGCGTCTGCGGCCCGAGGGATTCGCATGACACTGACCGATCCCACTGCCGCACTTGCCGATGACTGCAGCTTCATCGGCTATCTGGTCGGCCTGGCGAGCATCGGACGAATGGTGCACACCCTGGCCGGAGCCCCGGAAGCAGTCACAGCCGGCGCTGCCGACGACTTCGTGCACCTGCTGCTGGGTCTTGCCAGCATGGGTGCCGGCATCGAAAGCCTGGGACAGCACACCGACACCGCCGCCACCAACACCGTGCGCACGACCACCGACGCAACGCGGTGGTTGCGATGACCGCCTCACTGGCCGCCAGCGACTTCATGCGGACACCGACCATCGGTGCGGCCAACCCACACGGATTCAAGGAATGGCACCACTTCGTCATTCACGCCGAGGAGTGCCGTGTACTCATCAACTTCAGCCTCGACACGGAGGTCGCGCCGGGCGGCCGGATTCGCGCCGTCCCCAGGATCATCGTCATCGGACACGATGACGAATGGCACGGCGTTATCCAACGTTTCGATGAGGACGATCTCGTCATTGCAGCCGATCTCGGTAACCTGTCCATTGGCGACAGCGGCATGCACATCGGACGCAACGGCTACGAGCTCAGAATCGACCTCCCCCAACAGGGCATCAAAGGCGAACTCTGGTTCGTCTCGGTCAGCCGGCCCTTCGTCGTGAACAATCAACCGGTGGGGTCGGGCCGGATGAGCTGGCTGTTCGTACCACGCCTGCACGCCACCGGGTGGCTGCGCATTGGCGACCGAGAACACCGCTTCGACAACGACATCGCCTATCACGACCACAACTGGGGCCGGTTCTGGTGGGGCGACGACTTCGGCTGGGAATGGGCGACGGTGCTTCCCAGCGATCCGGACGTGCCATGGTCGCTGGTGTTCCTGCGGATGACCGACCGGCGACGACATCGCTACCTGTCACAGGCACTCTATGTATGGCACCAGGACGAACCTGCCGCCATCTTCCGCCATGCGTCAGTTACGGTCCGTACGTCCGGTGTGCTCGCCCGTCAGGCGGATTGCACGCTCCCACCACCGATGCGATTGCTGCTCGATGGCGATGTACCCGGCGTACCCGAATGCGTCGACGTGGCCGCGAGCAGAGCCGGTGACACCGTGCACGTCGAGTTCCGGCCGCAGTCCTACGCGCGGCTCGCGCAGCCCAGCGAGATGTCACTCACCGACTCCACTGTGCTCTGCGAATCCACTGGAACGGCAGCGGTCACAGGGTCGATCAACGGCAAGGACATCGACTTCATCGGTACCGGAGTATTCGAGTTTCTCCATGGCTGAACGTATTTCGGCACTCCTGCGGCAGTCCATCGGCCACCTTGCCGACGAGGCACCGGACAGCTACCGCATCGTGCTCGACACCCTCGGACCTCTGGTGGTCGGCCTCGACATCGACTCCGAATGCTTCTCACTGAGCGGGGGCCGGCGGCTCGAGGTGACCAATGGCGTCGACCCGACGGCCGGCACTCGGGTCAAGGTGTCACGGGACACGGTGCTCGACGTGCTCGACGCGGTGATCACGCTGGACCGCGCCGTGGAGACGGGCAGTTTGACTGTGCACGGCACGCTCGACGACATCCTGCGAGCCCACGACACGCTCAAGGCCTACGTGCATGCCGCCGTGCGGGCACCCTCACAACCCGGCTTATTGAACGCGCTCCGGGCGGATCGCGGATGAACGAACCGATCATCACCCCAGCGTCCAGCGCCCGCCGCCCCACCGTGGCGGTGCTGGGTGCGGGCATCGCCGGGTTGACCTCAGCTCAGGAACTCGCCGAACGTGGCTTCGAGGTCACGGTGTACGAGGCCCGAGCGGATGAGCGCGGCAATCTGCCGGTCAAACTCGGCGGACTCGCGGCGTCGCAGTACGCGAAAGCCGTAACCACGGGGGGAAATTGCGCGCAGCTGCGTCCCTTTCCCGGTTGCCGCGGCCGCCCGACACCGCCCGTTGATGCCGTCGCGGGCGAGCATGGCTTTCGCTTCTTCCCCGCCTACTACCTGCACACCTGGGATCTGTTCAACCGCATCCCGATATATGAGCCGACGACCGACCCGGGCGGCGCGCTCCGGTGGAAGCCGAGTTCACGGACGGTACTGGACAACGTCAAACGCGTTGTCACCCAGGGCACGACGCTGGCCGGCAAGCCGTCCCTGGTGTTTCCGCGCGAGGCGCCCCGCAGCCCCGGTGAATTCGTCAGCGTTGTTCGACAACTCATGAGTCTGGGATTCTCGCCCGGCGATGTGCAGAACTTCGTGAGCCGGCTGCTGCAGTACCTCGTGACGAGCCCGCCGCGCCGCGCCACCGAACTGCAGAACCAATCGGCCTACGACTTCTTCGTCGGGCGGCAGGCCGATGGCACCCGTCGCTTCCACTATTCGCCGCAGTTCGATCGGTACCTGCTCGAAATGCCCAAGGTGCTGGCCGCATTCGACGCCCGCTGGGGAGACGCCCGCACCAATCTGACCACCTATCTGCAGCTGCAACTCCAGATGGACCGCCGCGACAACAAGGCCGACGGAGTCCTCAACGCGCCCACCACCGAGTCGTGGTTCGACCATTGGTATCGCCATCTGGTCCGGCTCGGTGTGCGATTCGTGCATGCAGCGGCCGCGAGCATCGATCCGCCCGTGGTCGACCCGGCACAGCCGCCATATCTTCGCCCCCGCGCCCGGGTGACACTGGCCGACGAAACTCGGGTGACACCGGACTACACCGTGGTGGCCGTCGATGCTCCCGGCGCCGAGCGGATCACGGCGACGATGCGCGCAACCGGCACCGGGGGCACGGTGGCCGAACTGGACGGCTTCACGACGTCGGCACCTCCACCCGACGGCCCGCTCCAGCCGGGGTCCACCCGGCCGCACACGAGGCGAGATCCATACGCCGTAAATCAGATGGGCCGAGTGCCGTGGGACCGGTTTCAAACCCTCAGTGGTATCCAGTACTTCTTCGATACCGAGTTCCAGTTGCTGCGCGGGCACATGTACTACTCCGGCACCGAGTGGGCGCTGTCCTCGATCAACCAACACGGAATGTGGGAACAGCGACCCAATCTGGCCCAGAATGGCTACGTCTCGGTGCTGTCGGTGGATATCGGCGATTTCAACACTGCGTCGCAGCACCTGCGCGACGAATCCGGCCGCGGCAAGGCCGCCCGCGACTGCACCGCAGACGAGATCGCCACCGAGGTGTGGCGGCAGATCGTCGACGCGCTCACCACCGTCGACGGGACCCGTCCGGAGGGGATCCTGCCGTGGCCCGCCTGGTACACACTCGACACCGGGCTACATCTGGCGCCGGACACCGGTCACCCGATCCGCAACGAAACGCCCTATCTCATACCGATCGTCGGCGACTGGCCAAACCGTCCCGGCGGCGATCCCTGGAATCCGCACGGCACGTCCTGGACCTACCGGCCGAACGAGCAGTGGTGGCTGGAGGATCTGCTGCAGCGCCACGTGTGGCAAGCCCGCCACGGCGGTTATCAGGTGCACCACAACTCGGTCGTCTTCGCCGGCACGTGGACCAAGACCTTCACCCGGATGACCTCCATGGAAGCGGCCTGCGAATCGGGCCGTCACGCGGTCAACGCCATCCTGGACCACTACGTCTGGGTCGCGACCCGGGGTGCCGATCGTCGCGAAAACACCACGCTCGACTGGCGGTTTCCCTATGGGTTCCTCGACCAGAGCTTGTCGAGCCCGATCCGGATGCCGACACCGGCCGGTGACTACTGCTACATCTTCGATCTGGAGAATCGGGAACCGGCCGACACTCGTCCGCTGCGTAACCTCGATGCCCGATATGCCGCGCAGTCACTTCCCCACCCGTTGGACGCCCCGTCCTCGCCACCGAGTAGCGCCAGCTTCCCATCGCCATTCCTGGAGGAACGAAGATGACCATGCCGCAGCACGATCCGAACCTCCTTGCCTATCTGCAAGCGTGGCGGCAGTACCTGGAACAGGTCGCGAGCGCAGCAGTGGCGCCCGGCTTCGCATTCCCGGTGATGCCCCAATTGCCCTCTCCGGCAATGCCGCTCGTTCCGCCGCCGATCCCCCCGATGCCCCCCGGGTTCGGCACCCCGATGCCGCCGGCCTTCGGCCCGCCGCCGATTCAGCCGACAGTCGCGCCCGCCGACCACACCCAGCAGCTGCTGACGGCACTGCAAGCCTGGCGGCAATTCCTCGAACAAGCGCTCCGCACCCCTGCCGCAGGGGGCGCCGCGCCGGCACCCGTCGACGACTCGTCACGCCGTGAGAAGGACCGTGTTCCACCGCTGATCGACAACGGCGGCCGAACCTCAGAGACCACCACCGGAGCCGATGCCGGGGAGACTGCACCTTGGGTGGCCCCGGGATATGAGACGCCCGCACCCCGCGTAGGTTCGGCCTATGCACCCGAAGGCGGAGCCGGCACCTACGGAGGGACCACCGATCCGGCGCCGCGATCCCTTTATTCTTCTGCTGCAGAACCTTATTCAGTCTCAGGCACCGAGTGGTGGAGCAGGGAGACCCCCGTCGCGGGCGCTCCGACACGAGCCGGCAGGCCAGACTCCGATCAGTCGAAGTCTGCGCCGGACGCCGATCAGACGCAGTCCGACACCAACAACGGCCTTGGTGATGCTTCGAACGGGTCGAAGCTCGATCCGCCGAAATGGAAGGAACTGCTCGGACCAAGAGACCCCGGCGGTTCGCTGCACCCGCTGAGCCCTTTGTCGCACCATGCGGCCGACTTGTTGTCCGTTCGCCCGGTGAACGACCTTCAGTCCCCCTCTTTCCCGCGCCTTTCCCGGTAGGCCGCCACATGCTGGCGGTTCCCACAGTTCCCGGTGTCGCAGAAGATCTTGGACCGGTTCCGTGACACGTCGAACAGCACCGCTTCGCAGTCGGGTGCCGCGCAGATCTTGAGCCGGCGCAGCTCGCCGCCGCGGATCAGGTCGGCCAGCGCCATGGCCATCTCGGCGCCCATCCTGCGCGCCAGCGGGTCGTGGATCGAGGCCAGATGCAGATGCCATTCCGGCATCTCGGCGTGCCGGGTCAGCCAGGGCGAGGCCTTGGTGTCGGAAAGCAGGGCGTTGACCTGTCCGACCGCGCGCTCCTCGTCATCGGCGGCCGCCCACAGCCGCCCGATCCGCTCCCGCAAGCGGTGCACCTCGGCGAGTTCGGCGTCGTCGCGGTCGCGGCGTCCGGTCCAGCCGAACTCGGCCAGGTAGTCGTCGAGTCCGGCGATGTCGCCCAGCTCGTCGCCGTCGACCCTGTCGCTGTTGATCAGTACGCACGCGGCCCGCAGTGTGAGCTCCGTGTCATGAGTGAAAATCATTTGACGCATGACTCCCGTCACCGATATTGTCATGAGCAACATTCATTTTACTCATTACATCTTGGAGCGCCTCATGACGATGACCGACGCGCGGTCCACGAGCCGGTTCCGGCTCGGCCTGACGTTCGCCATCACGTCCGCCTTCGCGTTCGGCCTGTCCGGCCCCCTGGCGAAATCGCTCATGGAGGCGGGCTGGACCCCCACCGCCGCGGTGACCGCACGACTGGCCGGCGGGGCGCTGGCCATGGCCGTCTTCGCCACTTTCGCCAGGCCGGGTTGGGTCCGTGAGGCGCTGGAGCATCGCCGCACGATCATCGCCTACGGCGTGGTCCCCGTCGCGGGCGCCCAGTTCTGCTACTACAACGCCGTCTCTCATCTGTCGGTGGGCGTGGCACTGCTGCTCGAATACACCGCGCCCATTCTGGTGGTGGGCTGGTTGTGGGCACGGACCCGGCGCCGACCGAGCAATCTGACGCTGGCCGGTGTCGCCATCGCGATCACCGGCATCACGCTGGTACTCGACGTCTTCGCCGGCGCGCACATCAACTCGACCGGCGTGATGTGGGGACTCGCCGCCGCAGTCTGCGCGGCCTGCTACTTCATGATGTCGGAGAAGGCGAGCTCCGACGGCACCGGACTGAGCCCCATCACGCTGGCCGCGGCCGGCCTGGTCGTCGGCGCCGTCTCCGTCGCCGCACTCGGCGTCTCCGGCATCATGCCGATGCACTTCAGCGCCGAGAACGCCGTGGTGGCCGGACTGACGGTGCCGTGGTTCGTCCCCGTCATCGCGCTCGCGCTCATCCCGACCGCCATCGCCTACACGCTGGGCATCATGGGTGTGGCCCGGCTGCGCCCGCGGTTCGCCTCGCTGGTCGGGCTGTCCGAAGTGCTGTTCGCCGTGCTCACCGCCTGGGCGCTGCTGGGTGAGGCGATCACCATCACTCAGACCGTCGGCGGCGCAGTGGTTCTGCTCGGCCTGGCACTTGCCCGTCAGGGCGACCGCACCGAGCAGGTGGCGCAGGCCAATTGGCCCGACGTCCCGCCCGTGCAACCGTCGGCCGGGCAACCGATTAGCCGTAGCTAACCTTTGAATGTGAAGATGTTGATCGTGAAGCTGCGCACGATGGCTGCCCGGTCGGCCGCACTGGGATCCGCACTGATAACTGCACTCGCCGTCCTGGCCGGTCCCGCACCGATCGCGTCCGCCGAGCCGTGCTCGGACGTCGAACTGCTCTTCGCCCGCGGCACCAGCGAGCCCCCCGGCATCGGCCGCGTCGGCCAGGCGCTGGCGGATTCGCTGCGCCCGCAACTCGGGGGGCGCACCCTGAGCACCTACGGGATCAACTATCCCGCGACCTACGACTTCTTCACCGCGGCCGACGGCGCCGTCGACGCGGCCGGACGTGTCGCCTACCTGGCCCAGAACTGCCCCAACACCCGGGTGGTGCTCGGCGGGTACTCGCAGGGGGCCGCAATCGTCAACATGCTTGTCGGCCTGCCGCCGGTCGGTGATCGCATCGGCGACATGGGTTCGGCGCCACCGCTGCCCGGCAACCTGGCCGGGAATGTCGCCGCGATGGTCGGATTCGGAAACGCCGGCGCGAAGTTCGGCTACCCGTTGACCGCAGCGGGACCGCCGTTCAGCGGGCGCGGGATCGACCTCTGCGCGGACGGCGATCCGATCTGCTCGCGCGGGCGCAACCCGTTCGCGCACACCCACTACGAATCGTCGGGTTTCATTCCGCAGGCAGCCGGGTTCATCGCCGGCCGCGTCTGACTCGGGACTTATTTAGCCCGTCTTCGCGTTATGCTTTGGCGTGGCCATTGATCTTGTTCGCCGTTGTTCTGTCCTTGTCGCCGCCGCTGCCACGGCAGCCGGTGCACTGATCCTGACGCCCGCGTCGCCGGCGCAGGCCGAGGGATGCACCGATATCGAGGTCGTCTTCGCCCGCGGAACCAATGAGGATCCGGGCCTGGGCCGCATCGGGAGTGCCTTCGTCAACTCGCTGCGCAACAAGGTCGGCGGACGTTCGGTGGGCACCTACGCGGTGAACTATCCGGCGAGCTTCGACTTCCTGGCCGCCGCGGGCGGCGCCAACGACGCCAGCGGTCACATCCAATGGATGATGAACAACTGCCCCAACACGCGACTGGTGCTGGGCGGCTACTCCCAGGGCGCCGCCGTCATCGACGTCATCGCCGCGGTGCCGGTGCCCGGCATCGGCTTCAACGCCCCACTGCCGCCCAATACGCCCGAGCACGTCGCCGCGCTGGTGGCGTTCGGCAACCCGTCGGCAAAGGTGGGCCTGCCGCTGACGGCCAGCCCGGTATGGGGTGGCCGGTCCATCGACCTGTGCAACTTCGGCGACCCGGTCTGCAGCCCCGGCGACGACGTCGCCGCGCACCGCGCCTACGACGGCGGCCCCGCCGATCAGGCCGCAAGCTTCGCGGCCGGTCTGCTCTGAGCGCACCCCGGTACACTGCATCAGGTGCCTATCCGAACGCTTCCAGCAAAGCGCCGTGCGCGTAAGTTCGCCGCCACCGTCGCCGCGGTGGCGGCCCTCGCCGGGGGGTTCCTGGCCACGACGACGGCCGGGCCGACCGCACAGGTTCCCACCGCATCGGCCGAACCGTGCGCACCCGTGGAGCTGATCTTCGCGCGCGGCCGCAACGAAGCGCCCGGTGTCGGACGCCTCGGCGACAATCTCGTGGCCGCGCTGAACGCCCGGCTGCCGCAGCCCATCGGCGTCTATGGCGTGAACTATCCGGCCAACACCGAGATTCCCCAGGGCGCCAACGACATCAGCAACCGCATCCAGTACATGGCCGGCGCCTGCCCGGACACCCGGCTGATCGTCGGTGGCTACTCGCTCGGTGCGGCGTCGGCCGCGCTGGCACTGTCGGCCACCCAGACCGGCATGGGGTTCAACCGCCCCCTGCCGCCCGGGATGGACAGCCACATCGCCGCCGTCGTGCTGGTCGGTAATTTCTCCAAGTCGATTCCGGGGCATCAGATCGCCGGGCAGTACCTGGACCGCACCATCGACGTCTGCAACGCAGAGGATCCGGTCTGCTCGGGCGGCCTGCCGAACGACCTGAACGACCTCCAGCGGGTCTGGGGCGACCACCTGCAGGACGGCTACATCGGCTCCGGACTCATCGACCAGGCCGCCGACTTCGCCGCTGCGCGCGTGCGGTAACCGCGAACTTCGCAACACAGACGTCAATTCCGGCGACTACACTCGGAGCGGTGATCTTGAAGCCGAGGGGTCGGGTCCGCCGCTTCACCGTGCTGTCGTCTGCAGTGCTCGTCGTGCTGGCCGCCCTGACCACGCCCACTCTCACCACGCCCGCCCTCCTGCCGACGGCCGGGGCGGTGTCCTGCCCCGACGCCGAGCTGATCTTCGCGCGCGGCCGGATGGAATCTCCCGGCGCCGGCCAGATCGGCAACGCCCTCGTCAGCGCCCTGCGCTCCAAGACCGGCAAGAATGTGGCGATGTACGCGGTGAAGTACCCCGCGGACACCCAGATCGACATCGGCGCCAACGATATGAGCGCCCGCGCGCAGTACATGTCGACCAACTGCCCGGACACCCGGCTCATTCTGGGTGGCTATTCACTCGGGGCCGCGGTGACCGATGTGGTGCTCGCGGTCCCCTTCGCGGCCTTCGGATTCCAGAAACCGCTGCCTCCCGGCATCGACCAGAAGGTCGCCGCGGTGGCCCTGTTCGGCAACGGGATCGCCTGGGTGGGGCCCATCTCGAACTTCAACCCGCTCTATCAGGAACGCACCATCGAGCTCTGCCACGGCGACGATCCGATCTGCAATCCGACCGACCCGGAGAACTGGGAGTCGTATTGGGCTGATCACCTGGCACCGGCGTACATCAAAGCGGGCATGGTCAACCAGGCTGCAGATTTCGTGGCGCCGCGCCTCTGAGTGCCCTTGCCCTCGTTGACCGTTCAGAGGGTGCGCAGATCGCGCGTCACGTTGATACGCGCGGCCAGCTGATCATCGGCCGGATAGTCCACCCGCACCAGGGTCAGACCACGAGCCGGTGCCGCCGCGAAATCGCTGGAGCGTTTCGTCGCGTCGAGCAGCGACGCGCACCATGCCGGTTCCCGGCGGCCCTCCCCCACCGCCAGCAGCGCACCGACCAGTGAGCGCACCATCGACCAGCAGAACGCGTCGGCACTGACGTGGGCGGTGAGCAGGTCGCCGTCCCTCGTCCAGTCCAGCCGTTGCATCTCGCGGATCGTGGTGGCGCCGTCGCGGTGCTTACAGAACGCGGCGAAATCGTGCAGCCCGATCAGGTGCCGCGACGCGGCCACCATGGCGTCCACGTCGAGCGGGCGTGGCCACGGCGTGACGAACCGGGCCTGCTGCGGGGTCGCGCCGTATGGCGCTGTGGCGAGCCGGTATTCGTAATGCCTGCGCAGCGCGGAGAACCGCGCGTCGAAACCGTCCGGGGCGCGCACGATGCCGAGCACCCGGACGTCCTCGGGCACGAACCGTGCGAGACGCCTTGTCAACGGCAGGAATTCGGGCTCCCCCGGCGGCCGCACGCTGCGCGGGTAAGCGTGGCCCAGCGCATCCTCAGGCACGTCGACATGCGCCACCTGCCCGGTGGCGTGCACACCGGCATCGGTACGTCCGGCGGCCCGCAGGATCACCGGGGTGCGGAACACCGTCGACAGCGCCTCTTCGAGAACACCGGCGACGGTGCGCTGCCCGTCCTGGGCGGCCCAGCCGGCGAACTCGGTGCCGTCATAGGCGATGTCCAAGCGCAAACGAACAAACCCGCCACCGGAGTCGATGGCGGGTTTGTTCATTGCGTTGCTACTTGGCGTCGTCAGCCTTGTCCTCGGCGTCGGCCTCGGTGGTCTCCTCGGCAACAGCCTCGTCGGCAGGCGCCTCGGTGGTCTCCTCGACAGCCTCGTCGGCGGTCGGGCCTTCGGTGGCCTCAGGCTCGACTGCAGCCTGCGGGGCGGCGGCCGCCGCAACCTTCTGCGACGCATCCGCACGGCGAGCACGGTTGGCCTCAGAGGTCGCGGTCTTCTCCCGGACCAGCTCGATGACGGCCATCGGGGCGTTGTCGCCCTTACGTGCCTCCACCTTGATGATCCGGGTGTAGCCACCCTCACGATCGGCGAAGAAGGGACCGATCTCGGCGAACAGGGTGTGCACCACATCCTTGTCGCGGATCTTCTTCATCACCTCACGCCGGTTGTGCAGCGTGCCCTTCTTGGCGTGGGTGATCAGCTTCTCCGCGTACGGACGCAACGCCCGTGCTTTCGGTTCGGTCGTCTTGATGCGGCCGTGCTCGAAGAGCGAGGTGGCCAGGTTGGCCAACAGCGCGGCCTGGTGCGAGGACGACCCGCCGAGGCGAGGACCCTTGGTGGGTTTGGGCATTGCGACTATCTCCTAATGTGGCCGATCCCCGTATCAGGTAGGACCGGGACGGATCCCGGGCTGACGTAGCCCGGGGGTTGTGCCCTGTTTAGAGCTGTTCGGTTTCGGCGAAGTCCTGGTCGGTGTCCAGGTCGTAGCCGGCGTCACCGGTCCAGGTGCCGGTGGCCACGTCGTAGCCGGCAACCTCGGACGGATCGAAGGTGGCCGGGCTGTCCTTGAGCGAGAGACCCAGCTGATGCAGCTTGATCTTGACCTCGTCGATGGACTTCTGGCCGAAGTTACGGATGTCGAGCAGATCGGACTCGGTGCGCGAGACCAGCTCGCCGACCGTGTGCACACCCTCGCGCTTGAGGCAGTTGTACGAACGCACCGTCAGGTCGAGGTCGTCGATCGGCAGCGCGAAGCTGGCGATGTGGTCGGCCTCGGCCGGCGACGGCCCGATCTCGATGCCCTCGGCCTCGACGTTGAGTTCCCGTGCCAGACCGAAGAGTTCGACCAGGGTCTTGCCTGCCGACGCCAGGGCGTCCCGCGGGCTGATCGAGTTCTTGGTCTCGACATCGAGGATCAGCTTGTCGAAGTCGGTGCGCTGCTCGACGCGGGTGGCCTCGACCTTGTAGGTCACCTTGAGCACCGGCGAGTAGATGGAATCGACCGGGATACGGCCGATCTCGGCACCGGAGGCCTTGTTCTGCACGGCGGGCACGTAGCCACGGCCGCGCTCGACGACCAGCTCGACCTCGAGCTTGCCCTTGTCGTTCAGTGCCGCGATGTGCAGATCCGGGTTGTGCACCGTCACACCGGCCGGCGGCACGATGTCACCGGCGGTGACCGCACCCGGGCCCTGCTTGCGCAGGTACATGGTGACCGGCTCGTCCTCTTCCGAGGACACGACCAGACCCTTGAGGTTCAGGATGATGTCGGTGACGTCTTCCTTCACACCGGGGACGGTGGTGAACTCGTGCAGCACACCATCGATGCGGATGCTGGTGACCGCTGCGCCCGGGATGGACGACAGCAGCGTGCGCCGCAGCGAGTTGCCGAGGGTGTAACCGAAACCGGGCTCCAGCGGTTCGATGGTGAACCGAGACCGGTTGTCGGCCAACGCCTCTTCGGACAGTGTGGGTCGCTGTGAAATCAGCATGGTGTTTCTATCTCCTTCTCGGCACCCGCTATTTGATGCCGTCTGGGTGTCCCAGGCCACCGTGACCTGGGACGGTCACACGATTACTTCGAGTAGAACTCGACGATGAGCTGTTCGGTGAGCGGCACCTGGATCTGTGCCCGCTCGGGCAGCTGGTGCACCAGGATGCGCTGACGCTCGCCGACAACCTGCAGCCAACCCGGGATCGGGCGCTCGCCCGCGGCCTGACGTGCAGCCTCGAAGGGCAGCGTGTTGATCGACTTGTCCTTGACATCGATGATGTCGTACTGCGAGACGCGGTAACTGGGGATGTCGACCTTCACACCGTTGACGGTGAAGTGGCCGTGGCTGACCAGCTGGCGGGCCATGCGACGCGTGCGGGCCAGGCCCGCGCGGTACACGACGTTGTCCAGCCGGCTTTCCAGGATGCGCAGCAGGTTCTCGCCGGTCTTGCCCGAGAGGCGGTTGGCCTCTTCGTAGTAGCGGCGGAACTGCTTCTCCATGACGCCGTAGGTGAAGCGAGCCTTCTGCTTCTCCTGCAGCTGCGTGCGGTATTCGCTTTCCTTGATCCGCGCGCGGCCGTGCTGGCCGGGCGGGTAGGGACGCTTTTCGAACGACTGATCGCCGCCGACGAGGTCGACGCCGAGGCGACGCGACTTGCGGGTCGCGGGGCCGGTATAACGAGCCATTGTCTAAATCCTCTTCCCTAGACCCGGCGCCGCTTGGGCGGACGGCAGCCGTTGTGCGGCTGCGGAGTGACGTCGGAGATCGCGCCGACTTCGAGGCCTGCGGCCTGAAGCGAACGGATCGCGGTCTCGCGGCCCGAACCCGGGCCCTTCACGAAGACATCGACCTTCTTGACACCGTGCTCCTGCGCCTTGCGGGCAGCATTCTCGGCGGCCAGCTGTGCGGCGAAGGGGGTCGACTTACGCGAACCCTTGAAGCCGACGTGACCCGACGAGGCCCAGGCGATGACGTTGCCCTGGGGATCGGTGATCGAGACGATGGTGTTGTTGAAGGTGCTCTTGATGTGAGCAGCGCCGTGCGGGACGTTCTTCTTTTCCCTGCGGCGGGTCTTCTGACCCTTCTTGGCGGCGGTGCCGCCCTTCTTTGCCTGTGCCATCCGGGGTTACCTGGCCTTCTTCTTGCCGGCGATGGTGCGCTTCGGGCCCTTGCGGGTACGCGCGTTGGTCTTGGTGCGCTGTCCACGCACGGGCAGGCCACGACGGTGGCGCAGGCCCTGGTAGCAGCCGATCTCGATCTTGCGACGGATGTCGGCCTGGACCTCGCGGCGCAGGTCACCCTCGACCTTGAGGTTGCCTTCGATGTATTCGCGCAGCTGGCTCACCTGATCGTCGGTGAGGTCCTTGGTGCGCAGGTCCCGGCTGATGCCGGTGCCTTCCAGGATTTCCTGGGAGCGGGTACGGCCGATGCCGTAGATATAGGTCAGCGCGATCTCCATGCGCTTGTCACGCGGGAGATCGACGCCCATGAGACGTGCCATCAGGCAGTGATTCCTTCTCTATGCGGAGGTCTGTTCCCAGTCCGTTCCCCGTCTTGGCGGGGCCCGGCCTCCGTGCCGGGCGTGTAGTGAGCAGCGAATCCGCTCACTGGTACTGGGAGGTCTGCATTCAGTTGTGGGTGGTGCTGCTTGCTTGGACGCTGCGTTGCTTTGGCTGGGACTAACCCTGCCGCTGCTTGTGCCGCGGATCCGAGCAGATCACCATGACCCGCCCATGCCGGCGGATCACCCTGCACTTGTCGCAGATCGGCTTGACGCTCGGGTTCACCTTCACGGCTTCGCGATCCTTCTTGGTCGTTGTGACGGGCACATGAGCGCCCGCCACAGGTAGTGGTTGTTGCAGTTGAGAGGCGTGTTACTTGTACCGGTACACGATGCGACCCCGGGACAGGTCATAGGGCGAAAGCTCCACCACTACGCGGTCCTCGGGCAGGATGCGGATGTAGTGCTGCCGCATCTTGCCGCTGATGTGGGCCAGAACCTTGTGTCCGTTCTCCAGCTCAATGCGGAACATCGCATTGGGCAGAGGTTCGACGACACGGCCCTCGACCTCGATGGCACCGTCTTTCTTGGCCATACTGTGTTAGCGATCCTTGCCTTCGTTTTCGTATCCTGTGCGCCCTCGGCTCGGCACGGCCGCGCCACCGACTGAGCACGTGAGCCGGATCAACGAAATCGTTAAGGTTCCAAGACAGGCACGCAAAGAGTCGGCACGGAAGCCGCACCGTTGGTCCACGATACCCGCTGTCGGGGTGTGCTTCAAAATCGCGAAACCAGTGCTCCGGGCGGGCACCGGGAACGCGGAGCCAGACAGGGCTCAGCCGGTCTGCTCGGCGGTCGCCTTGATGGCCGCGAGCGTCGCCGGGATACCGCTGAGCGCCAGCCGGGAACGCTCGGCGATCTGCGCGTCGGCGTCCGCACCGAAACGCTCACCGAACCCTTCGATGCCCTTGGGCAGGAACCGCCAGTGCTGGGTCAGCCGAGACCCGGCGCCGTCGGGTTCGACGGTGAAACCCCAGCGCACCCAGCCGTTGTTCACCTCCCACGCGAACTCGCGGCCCGGTTCCGCGGCGACCACCTGGCTGCGGGTTTCCCAGGTGCGCTCCGGCAAGACGTTGCGGCCGGTGAACCACGCCCCGACCACGGCTCCGGCAGCGGGATCGTCCCACCAGCACGCCTTGCACACCGGGCTCCACTCCCCGATCCGGGTGACATCGGACACCAGCGCGTAGAGCTCTTCGGGGGCCAGCGCGACGGTGACGGAGTCGGAGAATTCGAGGATGGTCATCCTCGAAGTTTAGAAAAGTCCGCGACGGTGACGTGTTCGCCCTGGGCGATGCCATGGCCGGACCGGACATCTGGGCAGAAATTCGTCAGACCAGCGGCGCATACTTATATGCGATGCCCGGATCTGAGAACCAACCCCGTTTACCCGCAATCCTGACGGTCGATGACGACCCGGCCGTCTCCCGTGCGGTGGCCCGCGACCTGCGCCGCCACTACGGCGAGCGCTACCGCATCATCCGTGCGGAATCCGGCGCCGACGCCCTGGAGGCCCTCAAGGAACTGAAGCTGCGCGGCGACACCGTCGCCGTGTTCGTCGCGGACTACCGGATGCCGCAGATGAGCGGTATCGAGTTCCTCGAAAAGGCGATGGAGTTCTTCCCGATGGCCCGCCGGGTGCTGCTCACCGCCTACGCCGACACCCACGCCGCAATCGACGCGATCAACGTCGTGGACCTGGACCACTATCTCCTCAAGCCGTGGGATCCCCCGGAGGAGAAGCTCTATCCCGTGATCGACGGGCTTCTCGAGGAGTGGCGCTCGGTCGGCGACCGCGGCATGCCGTACACCAAGGTCATCGGGCACCGGTACAACGACCGTTCCTGGGAGGTGCGCCAGTTCCTGGCGCGCAACGAGTACTCGTTCCGCAGCGTGAACGCCGACGAGCCCAAGGGCCAACAGCTGCTGCAGGCCGCGGGCCTCGACGACAGCGTTCTTCCGGTGGTCATCACCGAGAAGGGCCACACGATGGTCGCACCCAGCGACGCGGAACTCGCGGCGCTGCTCGGGCTGTCCACCAGTCCCTCCCTGGACATGTATGACCTCGCGGTGATCGGCGGCGGTCCCGCCGGCCTCGCCGCCGCGGTGTACGGCGCCTCCGAAGGCCTGAAGACCGTGCTCATCGAGAAGGCGACCACCGGCGGCCAGGCGGGCCGCAGCTCGAAGATCGAGAACTACCTCGGCTTCGAGAACGGCGTCGCGGGTGCCGTGCTGACGACGACCGCACGGCGGCAAGCCGAACGGTTCGGCGCCGAAGTCATCACCACCCAGGAGGCCGGCCGGCTCAAGACCGGTGGGATCGGCGCGGCCCACACCATCCACCTCAACGACGACCAGACGATCGGTGCCCGTGCGGTCATCCTGGCCACCGGCGTGGACTACCGCCAGTTGGAGATCACCGGATGTTGGGAAAATCCCGACGCCCCCGGGGACAACTACATCGGCCGCGGCGTCTACTACGGCGCTTCGGTGGCCGACAACAACGAATGTGCGGGCGAGGACGTCTACATCGTCGGCGGCGCAAATTCGGCAGGCCAGGCGGCGATGTACATGTCGCAGACGGCCAAGTCGGTCACCATGTTGATCCGCGGCTCGTCGCTGGAGGCCGGGATGTCGCAGTACCTCGTCGACCGCATCAACCGGACCGACAACATCAAGGTCCGGACCTGCACCGAGGTCGTCGACATCACCCCGGGCGACGGCTTCCTCTCCGGGCTGGTTCTCCTCGACAAGCGGACCGGCGAAACCGAACCCGTCCCGTGCAACCGGATGTGTTGCTTCATCGGGGCGACCCCCCGCACGGAATGGCTCGAGGAAGCGGGAATAGCCCGCGACGACAACGGCTTCATATTGTCGGGGCCTGATCTCCGCGACAAGGTCGGCTGGACGCTGGATCGTCCTCCGCACCACCTGGAAACGAGCGTTCCCGGCGTGTTCGTCGCCGGTGACGTGCGATCGGAGTCCGCCAAGCGGGTGGCCGCCGCTGTCGGCGAAGGCTCGATGGCAGTGATGTTGGTGCACAGGTATCTGGCGGAAGCCTGACCTTCCGGCCGAGAGGAAAGACGACCATGAGCTCACCCGACGGTGTCCTGTCTCAAGAAGACGTGCTGTCCCATGAGGAGGAGTGCATCCGGGACGAACTTCGCACGCTCTTCCTGTTCGAGGACCTCTCCGATGAACAACTGGACATCCTCTGCGAGGCCGGGCATATCGAGATCTTCCCGGCCGGGCCGCTCAGCAAGGAGGGCGAACCCGCAACGTGCTTCTACGTGATGATCGACGGCGAGCTCATCATGTCGAAGCGCTCCGGTGGCGTCGACATCCAGACCAACCGCACCTCGCAGCGCGGCGTGTACTTCGGCGCGTGGTCGGCCTACATTCCCGGTGAGGAGCAGACCTACCAGGCGTCGGTACGGCTGACCAAGCCTTCGCGGTGCTTCGTCCTGGACTCCAATGACTTCGCCCAGTTCATGCGGGATCAGTTCCCGATGGCGGTCCATCTCATGGAGGGCCAACTGGTCGGCGGCCGCCGGCAGAGCCAGATCATCGGGCAACGCGAGAAACTGCTCGCGCTGGGCACCATCACGGCGGGCCTGACCCACCAGCTCAACAACCCGGCCGCCGCTACCGCGCGCGCCGTCTCGGATCTGCGCGAGACGGTCGGCAAGATGCGGCACAAGCTGTCGATGCTCGCGGACGGCAAGTTCACCCCCGAGGCGCTGCGGGTGCTGGTCCGCATTCAGGACGACGTGGCCGAGCAGGTCGCCAAGAACCGCGATGTCGAACTCACGGCCCTCGAAGCATCGGACCGCGAGGACGCGATCGGCGATTGGCTTGAGGACCACGACATCATCGGGGCCTGGGATTACGCACCGACGTTCGTCGAGGCGGGCCTGGACACCGACTGGCTGGAAAAGGTGCTGACCTCCGTCGACGCCGTCGACGCGACAGCGTCACTGCAGGCCGCGGTCGGGTGGCTGAAGTACACCATCGACAACGAGCTCCGGATGAACGAGATCGCCGAGGCGAGCAAGCGGATATCGGCACTGCTGGCCGGCGCCAAGCAGTATTCGCAGATGGACCGCGGAGCCTACGGCAGCGCAAATGTCCACGAATTGTTGCGCAGCACCATCATGATGTTCGGCGACAAAATCGGACATCAGGGCAAGGGCCGACCGGTCACCCTCGTCAAGGACCTCGACAAGACACTCCCCGAATTACAGTGCTACCCAGGCGATCTCAATCAGGTGTGGACCAACATCATCGACAACGCGATTCAGGCGATGGACGGGCACGGGACGCTGACCATCCGCACCTCGCGGGAGAACGACCAGATGATCCGGGTCGAGATCTGCGATGACGGCCCGGGCATCGACGAGGACGTCATCGAGCGGATCTTCACGCCGTTCTTCACCACCAAGCCGTTCGGTGAGGGCACCGGGCTGGGCCTGGATCTGGCCTGGCGCATCGTGGTGGAGAAGCACGGCGGCAACATCTCGGTGCAGAGCAAGCCGGGCGACACCCGGTTCGCGGTCTGTCTCCCGCTGGTCGCCCCGGCGCCCGTCACGCCGACGCCGGGTGAACTCTCGGCAGCCGGCACCGAGTAATTCGAATCAATGTGCGCGGATCGGAATGCGCACGGTTTCGCCCGAGGTTGACCTGACCATGAGCAAACCAGACTTGGGCACGTTCGGCGTATTCGGTCACTACAGCCAGTGGCAGCAGCTCTCGCGGGAACAACTCCGCGATATCGAAGGCCTCGGTTACGGCGCGATCTGGGCCGGCGGTTCGCCGCCGGCCGAGCTGGAGTGGATCGACCCGATCCTCGGCGCCACCGATTCCATCCAGCTCGCGACCGGCATCGTCAACATCTGGACCGCGGCGGCCGCCCCGGTGGCCGAGTCCTTCCATCGCATCGAGAAGGAGTACCCGGGCCGGTTCCTGCTCGGGATCGGCGTGGGCCACCCCGAGGCGCACACCGAGTACAAGAAGCCCTACGACGCGCTCAACGACTATCTTGGCGAGCTGGATCAGCACGGTGTGCCCAAGGACCGCATCGTGGTGGCGGCTCTCGGCCCGCAGGTGCTGAAGCTCTCGGCGCGTCGCAGCGCGGGCGCCCACCCCTACCTCACCACCCCCGAGCACACCCGTGAGGCCCGCGAGCTCATCGGCGCCGACGCCTTCCTTGCCCCGGAGCACAAGGTGGTACTCACCACGGACGCCGCGAAGGCACGCGAGGTGGGTCGCAACGCGCTTGAGGTCTACCTGAATCTCGCGAACTACCTCAACAACTGGAAGCGGCTGGGCTTCACCGATGCGGACGTGGCCAAACCCGGCAGTGACGCGCTGGTCGACGCGGTCGTCGCGTACGGCACGACCGAGGCCATCGCCGCACGACTGCGCGAACATCTCAGCGCCGGCGCCGACCACGTTCCGGTTCAGGTGTTGACGGGTACTGACAAGCTGGTGCCTGCGCTTGCAGAACTGGCCGGGCCACTCGGCCTGCAGTAACCCGGACCCGGAATCAACCCGGAATTAAGGACATCACATGACCGACGCTGTCACGCTCAAACCCGACCTCGGCCGCTACGGCGTCTGGACATTCGGCGTCCCCAAGCCCGATCAGGCCGCCGAGATCGAGAAACTCGGCTACGGGGCGTTGTGGATCGGCGGATCCCCCAAGGGCGATCTCAACTATGTCGAGCCGCTACTGGAGGCCACCGAGAACCTGCAGGTGGCGACCGGCATCGTCAACGTGTGGACGGCCGACGCCGAAGAGGTCGCCGAGGCCTATCACCGCGTGGAGAAGGCCTTTCCCGGCCGGTTCCTGCTCGGCATCGGCATTGGCCACCCCGAGCACACCGAGGAGTACCGCAAACCCTATGACGTGCTGGTCGAGTACCTCGACGCCCTCGACGCGAAGAAGGTGCCCACCAGCCGCCGGGTGATCGCCGCGCTGGGGCCCAAGGTGCTCAAGCTGGCGGCCGCCCGCAGTGCCGGCGCCCACCCTTACCTGACCACACCCCAGCACACCGGCCAGGCCCACAACCTGATCGGGAACACCGTTTTCCTGGCGCCCGAGCACAAGGTGGTGCTCACGCCGGACGAGCGCTTGCGCGAGGACCCTGATGCTGCCGCGGACGAGGCCCGGGAGGTCGGTCGTGGGGCGGTCGACTTCTACCTGAATTTGAGCAACTACCTGAACAATTGGCGCCGGCTCGGTTTCACCGAGGACGACATCGCCAAGCCCGGCAGCGACCGACTGATCGACGCGGTGGTGGCACACGGCGACGCGGGTGCCGTCGCGGCGCGACTGCACCAGCATCTGGAGGCCGGGGCGGATCACGTGGCCATCCAGGTGCTCGGCGGCTGGGACAAGCTCATCCCGACGCTGACCGAACTGGCGGGCCCGCTCGGCCTCAAGAAGTAGCCCGACAGGTTTCACCCACGGGACTGTCGGTCACCGATGGCGCCGGGTTCAAGATTCCCCCGGCGCCTGGGAGATGACGCCGACCCTGCACGTCGACGGCGGCCTGCTCTTCGACGACCGCGAACGTACATCGATCTACCTGTCCGAGGGTCTGGCCACACTTCCTTGTGCTGGAAGATGATTCGACGGAGATGCACCTGTGCTCCGCGGGCTACGCGCCGCGGCCCGTGCACACCCTGGGCGGACACCCGCGCGTTCGTCGAGCAACTGCGCGCCTACCACTGATCGGTCCCTGCCCCAGAAACAGTCCTTGCCAAACCCCGAAACCAATTACTAGGATATGCAAGTATCTCGGCCGTGCGCCGGGCTCCTGAATTCTGCTCACCCCTTGGACGGACGTCATGACCACACAGATTCCGCACTTCATCAACGGCGAGCGCAGCACCCTCGCATCCACCCGCACTGCCGATGTGCTCAACCCCAGCACCGGCGAGGTCCAGGCCCAGGTACTGCTGGCCTCGACCGCCGACGTGCAGACCGCCGTCGCCAACGCGGTCGAAGCCCAGAAGGTGTGGGCCGGGTTCAACCCGCAGCGCCGCGCCCGGGTCTTCATGCGCTTCGTCGACCTGGTCAACCAGAACGCCGACGAGCTGGCCCAGCTGCTGTCCATCGAGCACGGCAAGACCGTCGCCGACTCGCTGGGCGACATCCAGCGCGGCATCGAGGTCATCGAATTCGCCATCGGCATCCCGCACCTGCTCAAGGGCGAGTTCACCGAAGGCGCAGGCACCGGAATCGACGTGTACTCGATCCGCCAGCCGCTCGGCGTCGTCGCGGGCATCACCCCGTTCAACTTCCCGGCCATGATCCCGCTGTGGAAGGCCGGGCCCGCCCTGGCCTGCGGAAATGCGTTCATCCTCAAACCCTCCGAGCGTGACCCCTCGGTCCCGCTGCGCCTGGCCGAGCTGTTCATCGAGGCCGGGCTGCCCCCGGGCGTCTTCCAGGTCGTCCAGGGCGACAAGGAAGCCGTCGACGCCATCCTCACCCACCCCGACGTCCAGGCCGTCGGATTCGTCGGGTCCTCCGATATCGCGCAGTACATCTACTCCACCGCCGCCGCGCACGGCAAGCGTTCACAGTGCTTCGGTGGCGCCAAGAACCACATGATCGTGCTCCCCGACGCCGACCTCGATCAGGCCGTCGACGCCCTGATCGGCGCCGGCTACGGCAGCGCCGGTGAGCGCTGCATGGCCATCAGTGTCGCGGTACCGGTCGGCGAGGAAACCGCGAACCGCCTGCGCGCCAAGCTCGTCGAGCGGGTCAACCAACTACGCGTCGGGCACAGCCTGGACCCCAAGGCCGACTACGGCCCACTGGTCACCGGCGCCGCGCTGGAGCGGGTCCGCGACTACATCGGCCAGGGCGTGGACGCCGGCGCCGAAATCGTGATCGACGGCCGCGAACGCGCCACCGACGAACTCACCTTCGACGACCAGAGCCTCGAAGGCGGCTACTTCATCGGGCCCACCCTGTTCGACCACGTCACCACCGACATGTCCATCTACACCGACGAGATCTTCGGGCCCGTGCTGTGCATCGTGCGCGCCGAGGATTACGAAGCGGCCCTGGAACTGCCCACCAAGCACGAATACGGCAACGGTGTGGCGATCTTCACCCGCGACGGTGATGCCGCCCGCGACTTCGTCTCCCGCGTGCAGGTCGGCATGGTCGGAGTCAACGTGCCGATCCCGGTCCCGGTGGCCTATCACACCTTCGGTGGCTGGAAGCGATCCGGATTCGGCGACCTCAACCAGCACGGACCCGCCTCGATCCAGTTCTACACCAAGGTCAAGACCGTCACCGAGCGCTGGCCCTCCGGCATCAAGGATGGCGCCGAGTTCGTCATCCCCACCATGAAGTAGGTGCCGGTGTTCGAGTTGGATGATGACGAGCGCGTCATCACCGAGACGGCGGCTGCCTTCGCGGAGAAACGCATTGCGCCGTTCGCGTTGGAATGGGATGAGTCCCATCACTTTCCGACCGATGTGCTGCGGGCGGCCGCCGAACTGGGCATGGCGGGAATCTACTGTGCCGAGGACGCCGGCGGCAGCGGGTTACGCCGCCTGGACGCGGTGCGCATCTTCGAGGCGCTGGCCGCCGCCGACCCGACCATCGCCGCGTTCCTGTCCATCCACAACATGTGTGCCTGGATGGTGGACAGCTTCGGCACCGACGAGCAGCGCAAGACGCTGGTGCCCAAGCTCGCGTCCATGGAGTCCATCGCCAGCTACTGCCTCACCGAGCCCGGAGCGGGATCGGACGCGGCGGCGCTGCGCACCAAGGCCGTTCGGGACGGTGACCATTACGTCCTGGACGGGGTGAAGCAGTTCATCTCCGGGGCGGGTGTCTCGGACCTGTATGTGGTGATGGCCCGCACCGGCGCCGACGGGCCCCGCGGTATCTCGACGTTCGTCGTCGAGAAGGACACGCCGGGCGTGAGTTTCGGCGCCGCCGAGCAGAAGATGGGCTGGAACGCCCAGCCCACCGCTCAGGTCGTCTTCGAGGGTGCCCGGGTGCCGGCTGAGGCGCTGCTGGGCGGCACCGAGGGCACCGGGTTCGGGATCGCGATGAACGGGCTGAACGGCGGCCGCATCAATATCGCGGCGTGCTCGCTGGGCGGCGCGCAGACCGCCTACGACAAGACGGTGGCCTATCTGGCCGACCGCCAGGCCTTCGGCGGGTCGCTGCTCGACGAGCCGACCATCCGGTTTGCGCTCGCCGATATGGCCACCGGCCTGGAGACATCCCGGAACATGTTGTGGCGGGCGGCATCTGCTCTTGACAGCAATCACCCCGACAAGGTGACGCTGTGCGCGATGGCCAAGCGCTACGTGACCGACACCTGTTACGAGGTCGCCGATCAGGCCCTGCAACTGCACGGCGGCTACGGCTACCTCAAGGAATACGGGTTGGAGAAAATCGTCCGGGATCTGCGGGTGCACCGCATCCTTGAGGGGACCAACGAGATCATGCGCGTGGTCATCGGCCGGGCAGAAGCTGCCCGGGCCAAGGCCGCCGGCTAACGAGAGGTGAGGCAGAAGATGAGCACCGTTGCTTTTCTGGGACTGGGCAACATGGGCGGCCCGATGGCCGCCAACCTGCTGGCGGCCGGGCATGCCGTGCAGGGTTTCGACCCCGTCGCCGCAGCCAAGGACGCTGCGAAGGCCAACGGCGCCAGTGTCTTCGACAGCGGCGCCGAGGCTGTGGCCGGGGCCGATGTCGTCATCACGATGCTGCCGAATGGCGCGCTGGTGAAGAGCTGCTACGCCGAGATCCTGCCCAAGGCCGCCGAGGGCGCCCTGTTCATCGACAGCTCGACCATCTCGGTCGATGACGCCCGCGACGTGCACAAGCTGGCAGCCGACCACGGTTTCGCCCAGCTCGACGCGCCGGTGTCCGGTGGCGTCAAGGGCGCGGTGGCCGGCACGCTGGCGTTCATGGTCGGCGGCGACACCGAGGCTGTCGAGCGTGGCCGCCCGGTGCTGGAAGCCATGGCGGGCAAGATCATTCACTGCGGTGACTGCGGTGCGGGCCAGGCCGCGAAGGTGTGCAACAACATGGTGCTCGCGGTTCAGCAGATCGCCGTCGGCGAGGCATTCGTGCTCGCCGAGAAGCTCGGTCTGGACAAGCAGTCGTTGTTCGACGTCATCACCGGCGCCACCGGCAACTGCTGGTCGGTGCACACGAACTGCCCGGTCCCCGGGCCCGTTCCCACCTCACCGGCCAACAACGATTTCAAGCCCGGGTTCGCGACAGCTCTGATGAACAAGGACCTGGGTCTGGCGATGGCCGCCGTGACCTCGACCGGGGCGGCGGCGCCGCTGGGCAGTCACGCCGCTGAGATCTACGCCGAGTTCGCTCGCGACCACGGCGACAAAGATTTCAGCGCCGTCATCGAGTACATCCGCAACGGCTAAGCCGCCGACGGAGTGTGTTGATCCCACCACCGGGCGTGTAGCCGTCGACAGTTCGCCAGCCGCAACGCATCCCCGGTGTCGCTGTACCCGGAGCGCACCGCGGCGGCCGCCCGTCCGCGTCCGGCGTCGGCATCGATGAGGACCGTGGCCAGGCCCGCCGCGTTCGCGGCGCGCAACCCGGCCGGTGAACCGGCCACCGCCAGCGCATCGTGGGGCGCGACGCCGAGTTCGGCGAGTGCGTGACCGAACAGGTTCGGTCCGGTGACGTCGTCGGCGGTCACCACGGATTCCACCAGACCCTCACCGACGAGTTGGCGTACCAACGGCTCGGCCCAGCTGCGCCGTCCGGTCGTGACCACACTGACCGGGATATGCGCGACGAAGGCGTCCATCACCAGGTCCACCAGACCCGGGCGCGGGGTCAGACCGGCGTCCAGGATCATCTCCTCGAACATCATGTCCTTGGCGGCGCAGATCTCGTCGACGAGCAGGTTGACCAGCACATCGCACTCCGTGCCCACGCACCGTTTGCGCAGCTCGGCGGCTACCCGCTGGCGTTCGTCCGGCAGCGCCATCAGCCGCTGGTAGCGCCCGACGCTCCACTGCAGGTCCAGCCCCAGCGACGCGAACGCCGCGTTGTACACCACGCGATGCCCTTCCAGGTCCATGTCGGACAGGGCATCGAGGTCGAACACCACCGCGTGCAGCGGGTAGGCGGCCGGGTCGTCGGGCTCGTCGCCATGCCACCAGAACTGACCGGCGGCGGGCCATGTTTTTTCCTCATGCGTGGACATGCCCCACAGAGTGGCGCACATCACATACCGGCCGCGTCCCCCGTAAGGGGGATTGGGCAGGCCAAGTCGGGCTTGCCAAAGTTCGGAAGCGGGTGGGTCGCCCCCTCTAAGGTGATGCCATGGCGCCCCCCAGCCCCCTGCGCCTCGTACTGGTCGATGACCACGAGATGGTCATCGAGGGCCTCAAGGCGATGCTGCTGACCTTCGGGGACCGGGTCGAGGTCGTAGGGCAGGCCATCGGCGCCGAACAGGCCGTCACCGTGGTGCAGGAGCTGCAACCCGACATAGTGTTGTGCGATGTCCGCATGCAGGGATCCAGCGGCCTGGATCTGTGCCTGACCCTCCGCGAACGGGATCCCGACCGCAAGGTCGTGATGCTGTCGGTCTACGACGATGAGCAATATCTGTTCCAGGCTCTGCGGGTCGGGGCGTCGGGCTACCTGCTCAAGAGCATCAGCAGTGACGAACTGGTGCGCCAGCTGGAGTTCGCGCACCGGGGGCAGACCGCGATCGACCCCAGCATGGCTGCCCGCGCCGCCGACACCGCCGCCCGCCTGCAGCGCGACGAGTTCTGGCCCGGCGTCCGGCAGGGCCTGACCCAGCGCGAGAGCGAGATCCTGTCCTACGTGGTCAACGGGCTGTCCAACCGTGGCATCGCCGGCAAGCTGGTGATCGGCGAAGAGACGGTCAAAACCCACCTGAGCTCGATCTACCGCAAGCTCGGCGTCAGTGACCGCACCGGTGCGGTGGCCACCGCGCTGCGCGAGGGGATCTACCAGTGACTGCCCGCCGCAACGTACTGACCACCGATCGTGAACTGGCGCTGCTGCGCGAACTGATCCAGGCGACCTCCAGCGGGCCGGGTGTGGAGCCGCTGGCCGCGGCCGCCGCCCGGATGATCACCGATGCCACCGCCACCGACGTCTGCTTCGTGCACGTCCTCGACGACACCGATCGCTCGCTCACACTCACCGGAGCCACCCCACCCTTCGACAGCGAGGTCGGCAAGATCCGGTTGCCGCTGGGCAGCGGCATCTCCGGCTGGGTGGCCAGCAACCGGCAGCCGGTGGTGATCAGCCACGACAAGGAATCCGACCCGCGCTACCTGCCGTTCGAGTCGCTGCGCGGCTCGGATTTCACCTCGATGGTGTCGGTGCCGATGGAGACCGACCCGGGTGGGCTGGTCGGGGTGCTCAACGTGCACACCGTGCACCGGCGCGAATTCACCCCGCGTGACGTCGAACTGCTGCTGGTGATCGGGCGGTTGATCGCCGGGGCGCTGCACCAGGCCCGGCTGCACCGCCAGCTCGTGGCCCGCGAACGCGCCCACGAGAACTTCGTCGAGCAGGTCATTCAAGCCCAGGAACTGGAACGCCGTCGGCTGGCCGGCGACATCCACGACGGCATCTCCCAGCGCCTCGTCACCTTGTCCTACTGGCTGGACGCGGCCACCCGTGCAGTGGCCGCCGAGGCCGGTGCGTCCTCGAACGTCGCCGCGGATCATCTCGCCAAGGCCCGCGAACTGGTGGACCTGACGCTGCAGGAGGCCCGCGCCGCGATCGGCGGGCTGCGTCCACCGGTGCTCGATGATCTGGGGCTGGCCGGCGGTCTGGCGAGTCTGGCCCGGTCGATACCCGAGCCCGCCATCGACGTCGACCTCGCGCAGGACCGGCTGCCCGATCACATCGAACTGGCGCTGTACCGGATCGCCCAGGAATGCCTGCAGAACGTCGTCAAGCACGCGCAGGCCACCCGCGCGAAGCTGACCTACAGCGTCAGAGACGACCTCGCGCGCCTCGAAATCGTCGACGACGGAGTCGGATTCGATACCTTCGAGCACCCGCTGGGCAGCGACGAGATGGGCGGATACGGGTTGTTGTCGATGGCCGAACGTGCCGAGATCGTCGGCGGCAGACTGCATATCCGCTCCCGGCCGGATGCCGGCACCACGGTCACCGCCACCATCCCGCTGCCCTCGGCGTAGCCCGCCTCAGAAATCTCCGGCGTGCCGGCGCAGCGTCTCGATCGACGTTGCCAGCGACCGCGATTCGTCGGTGGAGATACCGATATCGGCGAAGACGTCCTTGTTGAGCGTCTCGGTGGCGTCTTCGACGGTGGAGCGGCCCAATTCGGTGAGCCGTACCAGGGTGGTGCGTCCGTCGGTGGGGTGCGGCAGACGTTCCACCAGGCCGTCGCTCTCCAGCCGGCGGATGGCGTGCGTGACGCTGGTGACGTGGACCTGCAGCCGGTCGGAGGCCTTCGTGATGGGCAGCTCACCGTTGCGGGTGAACGCCAGCAGGCGCAGCAGTTCGAACCGGGAGAAACTCAGGTCGTAGGGTCGCAGCGCGTTCTCCACCCGGGCCAGCAGAATCTGGTGGGCCCGCATCACCGAGGTCACCGCGACCATGCCGTCGGCGACCTCCCCCCAGCCGGCGCGTTCCCAGTTCGCGCGCGCCAGCGTGATCGGGTCACGTTTGCCGGGATGTGAGGGCATGACCTTTCTTACCGCACCGGCTGGGCTTTTCCCTTATCGGAGCCCCGCGGTGCTCACCGCGGCCAGCACCGCGCGGGTCGACTGCCGGGTGCCGACGCTCACGCGTGCCCCGCCGTCGGCGTAGTGCCGCACCCGCAGACCGGCGCGGTCGAACACCTCGGGCCAGGGCCGGCCTCCGGGCAGATAGACGAAGTTGGCGCGTGCATCGGTGCTGTAGACGCCGAGCCGGGACAATTGGGCGCGCAGCCGCCTGCGCTCCGCGCCGATGACCCGGATCCGGTGCTGGAGTTCGTCTTCGGCCCGGTAGCACGCCGCGACGGCGACCAGTCCTGTCAAGGCGGTCCCGAAAGGCAGCTGCATGCTCCACAACCGGCGGCCGAGATCCGGCGCGCAGATGCCGTATCCGATCCGCAGCCCGGCCAGTCCGTAGGCTTTCGAGAACGTCCGGATGACAACCACATTCGGGAAACGCCATACCAGTGCCCGGGCATCGACACGCTCCGCCGGGGCCAGGAACTCCACATAGGCCTCGTCGAGCAGCACCGTGGTGTCCGTCCCGACGCGGTGCAGGAAACGCTCGACATCTGCTGCCGGTTCGATGGTTCCCGTCGGATTGTGCGGCCGGCACAGCACCACCACCCGTGCGGTGCCGGCGGCATCGGCCATCGCGTCGAGATCGTGGTGGCCGTGCACATTCAACGGCACCGTCACCGACCGTAGTCGCGCCATCTGCGCGAGGATCGGGTACCCGTCGAAGGTCGGTGCTGTCAGCACGATGGCATCGCCGGGTTCGGTGAGGGCCTGCAGCACCTGCAGGATCACTCCGGTGGCGCCGGCACCGATCACCACCTGCTCGTCGCGGATACCGATCTGGGCGGCGATCAGCGACCGCATGCGCAGCGGCAGGAACTCCGGGTACCGGTTGGCCGACCCCACGGCCTGGATCAGCGCGGACTGCACCGATGGCAGTGGCGGGAAGGGGTTCTCGTTCAGCGACAGTGCCGATGGATCGACCGCGGCCGGAAGATCCACGCAGCGCGCGGCAGGCTCCGGTCGCGGCATACTCATCGCCCACCCCAACGGACCGCGGCGGCGCCCGCGAAGTCCCCGGCGTGCGCGAAGGCGGCCATCAGCACGGTGTCCCCCACGCCGACCCGGCCATCGGTCACCGCCCGGTCCAGGTTGACCGGGATGCCCGCAGCGAACAAGTTGCCGCATTCGTCGAAGGTGTCGACGTGCCGTTCGGCGGGCAGTTCGAGTGCTTCCCGCCAGTTACGCAGGAATACCCGGTTGGGCTGGTTGGTCACCAGTATGTCGATATCCCTGGGCGCCACACCGATCCGGTCACACACCGCGTAGGACACCTCGGGAACCTGCCGGTTGCCCCTGGCGAGCACTTTGGTGATCTTGGACTCGGTGAAGCCGATGCAGCCCTCCCCCGGACCGGCCGCCCACCACTTGCGGGGCGGGTCGACCGCGATGGTCATGTCGCCGGCGAACTCGCCGTAGGTGCGGCATTCGACATCGAGGATCGGTGACCGATCCGAGCAGGCCACCAGACCGACCGCGGCGCCGTCACCGGGTACCGCCGCCTGGGCCTTGCACCGAACGGTCTGCTGATCGAAGATCTGTCCGGCCGCGTTCTGCACCACGGCGACCAAAGCGGTGCGCCCCTGCCCGGAAGCCAGCAGATTGCGGGCGAGCTTGAGCCCAAGCACGAATGCGGCACAGCCACCGTTGTGCAGGTCGAGCACCCATTCGGGTTTCATACCCAGCCGGTGCGCAATGGCGCCGCCGCCACCGTAGAACGGCATATCGGGCAGCTGGGTGTGGGTGATGAGCACGTCGACGCCGGCCAGCGCATCGGCGCCGTGCCGCTCGACCAATCCGGCGGCGGCCCGCTCGACCATATCGGTGGCGCTCTCCTCGGGTGCGACGTGATGCCGGAAGGCGGGTGCCCGGAACATCAGGTTCTCGCGCAGGTCATCGGATGTCGCGCCCTGCGCCTGAAATTGCAGGTAGTAGTCCGCACCGATCGGTTCGCCCGGCAGGTAAGTGGCGACATCCAGAAGGCTCACGGGAGTGGCTGCAGTCATCGGGATTCCTTCATCCAGGCGGGGGTGACCGGCAAGCCGTTGCGGTGCCGGTACTCCGCGATCTCCTTGAGGTTGCGCAGCTCCAGTTCGTGGCCGGCGCCGAACATGTCCCAGAAGTCCCCGACCCACACCGGGCGCTGCGGCGGCGCCGCTTCCGGGTACGGGTTGTCGTCGTAGAACGGGTGGTGACAATTCGTCCACAACACCACCGATCCCGGCTTGTTCAGCACCACCCGGGCGTCGACCACCCGCATCAGGTAGACCATCCACAGGTGGCGACCCTGATCCCAGGCGCAGTGGTAGTCGACGGTCATCGCGGCGCGGTCGGTCACGGTGCGCGTGAAGATCTTGGTCTCCGAGCCCAGTCGGTCATAGGCCAGCCACAGACCCGGCTCCTCGGTACGGACGAAACCGCGCAGGCTGTAGGTCCATTCCTCCAGCGAGCGGGTGTCCGAGAGGTATTCGAACAGTTCGGCCGGCGGGCAATCGACATAGCTGTGCACGGTGCAGAACGCACCGAACACCTGGTCGTGCGGATAGACCGAGCGCATCATCTCCATGATGATCGGCGTCGCGCGCTCTCTGGGCGAGGACTCGATGCGCACCAATCCGTCGATCGGCTCGGCGATATCGTCAAGTGCGGGCAGGGACATGGGCGCCAACCTCCTGTGTGGTGAGAAACGTTGCGAACGTGGGTATTTCGTCGGCGGAGCACCCGATGCTGAGCACCGAGGGTCCATCGGCGTCCAGTGCCGCGCGCAAGGCGTCCGGCAGCACTGCGGGATCGTCGACATCCTGCGAGGGCAGGCCGGGGAACATCGCGGCGAGCCCCGCACCGAGGCGGCTCTCGGTGAATCGGTTGTAGCTGTATCGATCTCCGTAGAACAGCTGCTCGCGGGTGACACACATGGCGTGGGAATTGTTGTTGAACAGCACCAGTGTGACCGGTAACCGGTACTGGATCGCGGTGTGCAGTTCCAGACCGTGCATGAAGAAGGAACCGTCGCCGGCGATGATGACGGTGCGGCGGCGCCGCGCGAAGCACATGCCGATGCCGGCGCCGAAGCTGTATCCCATGCCACCCATCCCCAGTGCGACGAGGAATCTCCCGTCCCGCCGTACCGGCAGCAGGTGGATCGCCGACGCGCCGCCGTTGCCGGCGTCGACCACCACATCGGTGCCGTCGGGCAGCGCGCGGTCCAGTGCGGTGATGGCGTCGCGGTAGCGGATGCCGGGGCCCCGGTGGGCGGGAGGATCCAGCTCTCGATGCGGGATGCTCTCGGGCACAGTGATACCGACCGGCCTCCCCGCACCCGAGAGTGCCGCGTTGAGCAAAGCCAGTGAGGCCCGCAGATCCTCCGTCCGCACATGCACGCTGGGCACGTGGGGGGTCGCCGACCCGATGGAGAGCACCGATACCGGGGCCAGCGCCGCATCGAGCCCGGCCCGTGCGGTGACCGGCAGCCGGGTCCCCACCAACAGGCACACCGCGCTGTCCGCGATGACCTCGGCCACTCCGGGGTGGCCCATCACGCCCACGATGCCCAGTGCCGATGAGCTGCCCAGCCCCGGCGCTCCGCTGACGTCCTTGGCATCCGGCTCGGTGGCCACCCTGGCCCGCAGGGTCGCGCGTAGTCGTTCGAGTTCGTCGCGCGCGTCATCGCGGGCCACCTGTTGCCCGGCGATGATGGTGACCGGTCCGCGGGCGTGGCGGAGCCGCTCGGCCAACACGGCCGGGTCTCCCACGTATGCACAGTCCGGCACCTCACCCCCAGCAGCGTTGATCCGGCTCTGCTGAATGTCTTTCGGCAGCAACAGCACCGCGGGCCCGCCGCGACGCGCGGCCGCGACGGCCGCGGGTAGGGCGTCGACGATGTCGCCGGGCTCCAGGATGCGGCGGCAGTACACGGAGACCGCCGCGAAAAGCGCCTGCGCGTCCAGCGCGCCGTTGTGTCCGCTGGTGTCCTGAAAGCTGCCGTGACCGTCCAGCGCGCTGGGCGGCTGACCCACCAGCGCCAGCACCGGTATCCCGCTGGCGTACGACTCACCCAAGCCGGCAACGAGATTGAGGCATCCACCACCGGAAGTTGCGGCCACCACGCCCAGCGACGCCCCGGACCGGCAGTAGCCGTCAGCCATCGTCGCCGCGGAGAACTCGTGTTTGGCCAGCACGGCGGTGAGGCCGTCACGGGGAGCGGCGGCGTCGTACAGGTCCTCGATATTGGCGCCGTCGACCCCGAAGATGTGGCCGATACCGTAGCCGACCAGCCGGTCGACGATATGGTCGACCACCCGCGGACTGCTGTTCATCGTGCACCTGCTTTCCCGTTCTGCAGGAGACACGTGGCGCCTCGTGCCCGGGTTCACCACACCAGGTGATTCACAGGTTCTTTTCCAGCAGGACCTTTCCATCGTCGGCGGAAACCAGTTGCACAGAGGCAATTTCACTCTGCGGCAGCGGAATGTTCCCGCTGGGCAGCGCGGTCGCGCCGGACAACCCGAGCCAGGTCGCGATCTGGGTGCGGCTACCGTCGCGTCCTATCACGACCATCCCGAGATTCTGTGCCGCGGCGTCGCGTTGGCCCCAGTCCCCGTAACTGCAGGCCATGTCGATGCGCGTGCCCCAGCTGTAGCCGGACAACGCGATACTCGCATTGATCGGCGTCTCGTTGATCTTGTTCATCTCCAGCATCGCCACCGGCGGTGAACCCTGCTGCAGGCCCAGCGTTTCCGGCGCGATCACCACCACCAGACCGACAGCCAGCAGGGCGGCGGCCAGGCCCACCGCGACGGTGGTCACAAACCTGGAGCGGCGGCGCCGGGTACGCACCCGGTCCAGCACCTGTTCACGCAACTCCGGGCGCAGCGGCGGATCGGGCAGTCGGTGGTCGAGTGCCTCCACCTCGTCGAGATCCACCATCGCCAGCAGCGCCGGCATCCCGGTCAGCTCGCCGACCGCGTCGCGGCAGCGTGCGCAGGTCTGCAGGTGCGCCTCGAAATCTCGGCGCTCGCTGGGAGACAGCGCACCCAGCACGTAGCCGGCGTCCCAGGTGCGGTACGGGTCGCCCGCGCCGGCCTGCTCGAAATCGGTCATCGGGTCACCCCCATTTCCTGCAGGTTCAGTCGCAGTGCCCGCACAGCGTAGTGCAGCCGGGATTTCACGGTGCCTTCGGCGATCCCGAGGTCGGCGGCGATCTGCGCGGTACTCCAGCCCTGGTAGTAGGCGCGCCGGATCACCGCACGGTGGTCTTCGGAGAGTTCGCTCAGTGCGGTACTGATCAGAAGTCGGTCCAACGCGGTATCCACTTCGTCGGGGCCGGCAGCGGCGGTATTGCCGGCGACCGTTTCGACATCGGGCGTTCCTGCCTCATTGCGGAACCGCGCGCTGCGCCGCTCGTCGATGACGAGATTACGCGCCACGGTGTACAGCCATGCCCGGGCCGGCCGCTCGGGATCGGCGCTGACTTCCGGATGGCGCCATGCCCGCAGCAGCGTTTCCTGCACGACGTCTTCGGCCCGCGCGGCATCGCCGGTCAAGCGCAGCGCGTAGCGCCACAGCGCTCCCGCGTGCTCGTCATACAAGACCCGCATCATCGCGGCCTCCGGATCGTCCACTCCCAACCTCCGTCTCTGACACGACGTGGGTGGCGGTCCAGTTCAAACTAACGCCGAACACCAGGGCGGTGGCCCGCCGTCGGCACTGCTTGACCCTCCCCGTGCGGGAGGCCCGAGGCTCGACGCCACCCGTTCCTCCCCATTCGGGCTGGACGCAAACCACCGATATGCAATATATTGCATTTACCACCGACCCTGGAGACACCCGATGACCATCCGCACCGCTCTGATCACCCTGGCCGCCGCGCTGTCCGCGGCATCGCTGAGCGCCGGTTGCACCGGCGCAGCAGCCGAACCGCCCGACCCGACGAACCGCCCCACCGTGGTGCTCGTGCACGGGGCTTTTGCGGACTCGTCCAGCTGGAACGGCGTCATCGAACGACTTGAGGCCGACGGCTACCCGGTCGTCGCGGCGGCCAATCCGTTGCGCGGCCTGGCCTCCGACGCCGCCTATGTGCGCAGCGTGGTGGACAGTGTGGCCGGGCCGGTGGTCCTCGCCGGACATTCTTACGGCGGATCGGTGATCAGCGAGGCCGCAGACCGCAGCCCCCACGTCAAGGCCCTGGTGTACGTGGCGAGCTTCATCCTCGAGGTGGGCGAGAGCACCGGGCAACTGGCCGCACAGTTCCCCGGCGCCGAACTCGGACCCGCCCTGAACGCCGTGCCCTATCCGCTGCCCGAAGGTGGCACCGCCGACGAGCTCTACATCAAGCAGGACCAGTTCGCCACGGTGTTCGCCGCCGACGTCCCCGCCGATGTCGCCACCCTGATGGCGGCCACCCAGCGGCCCATCGCCGCTGCGGCGCTTGCGGATCCGGCAACCAAGGCGGCATGGAAGACCATCCCGTCCTGGAACATGGTCACCACCAAGGACCTGGCCATCCCCGCCGAATCGATGCGCTTCATGGGTGACCGTGCCAGGTCGCACACCGTCGAGATCGACGCCTCCCATGCCGTCACCGTCTCTCGGCCCGAGGCCGTCGCCGACCTGATCGACCAGGCCGCCGACGCCACCAACAGCTGATGCCCAACATGTCGGGGCCCAGCTCCCATGACCGAGGAGACAGAACCATGCCGGGATCAAAAAAGGACTATGACTACATCGTCGTCGGAGCGGGTTCGGCAGGCTGCGTCGTGGCCGCGCGACTTGCCGAGGACCCCGATATCGACGTGCTGCTGCTGGAGTCGGGGCCGGCCGACTCCCATCCCGCGATTGCCCTGCCTCCGGCGTGGCCGACCCTGTGGGGCAGCGATGTCGACCACCGGTACCGCACGGTCCCGCAGCCGGGCACCGATGGGCTATCCCACAACTGGCCACGCGGGCGCACTCTCGGCGGCAGCAGCAGCATCAATGCCATGGTGCACCTGCGCGGGCACCCGAACGATTTCAACGGATGGGCCGACAATGGTTGTACGGGATGGGATTACGAGTCCGTCCTGCCGTACTTCCGGCGAATGGAGACAACCTCTGGGCGGGACCCGCGCGTGCGTGGCACCGATGGGCCGCTGCTGCCCGCGCCGGCGGCGGCCGATGCGGCCAATGTCCTGTCGCAGGTCTTCCTCGACGGCGCATCGGAGGCCGGCTTCCCGCTGACCGACGATCTGAACGGCGCCCACCCCGAAGGCGCCGGCTGGCACGATCTGTCGATCTCCGGTGGCATCCGGCAGAGCACCGCGGCCGCCTACCTGCACCCGGCACGCGAGCGCGCCAACCTCGACGTCGCCACCGAATCCCGCGCACACCGGCTGATCTTTGACGGAAAGCACTGCATCGGTGTGGAATTCGAGCGAGCGGGCCGGTTGCTGACCGCCCGTGCCCGCGCCGAGGTGGTGCTCAGTGCGGGCACGGTGGACACCCCTCGCCTGCTGCTGCTCTCCGGTGTGGGCCCAGCCGGAGAACTCGAGGCCGCCGGGGTTCCGGTGCGCCACGACCTGCCCGGTGTGGGCCGCAACCTGCACGACCATCCCCTGTGCGGTGTCGTCTACGAAGCGCTGCAGCCGATTCCTGCCGGGCGCACCAACCTGGCTGAGACATCGATGCAGTGGCGCAGCAGCGACGCACTCTCCGGGCCCGATATGCAGTTGATGTTCATCCACGTGCCCTTTCACCCGCCGCATCTCGTGGCGCCGGCCAACAGCTTCACGATCGCGTTCGCGACGGTCCCCGACGCCCGCGGCTCCATCCGGCTGACGGGACCGGATCCGGCCGCGGCGCCGTTGATCGATCCGAACTATCTCGGTGCGGAGTCCGACATGAGGCGGATGATCCACGGGTTGACGGTGGCGCGCGAGGTCGCGGCGACCCGGGCATTCGCACCGTGGCGCGGCCGCGAAGTGCTCCCCGGCCCCGACGCCACCGGCGAACCGGCACTGCGCGCGTTCATCGCCCACGCGACCAGTACCTACTACCACCCGGTCGGCAGCTGCGCGATGGGCATTGGACCGGGCGCAGTCGTCGACCCGAAGCTGCGCGTGCACGGCCTGACCGGGCTGCGGGTGGCCGATGCCTCGATCATGCCCAGGATCGTGTCGGTCAACACCAACGTGGCCACCATCATGATCGGCGAGAAGGCCGCCGACCTGATCCGGCCACGCCGGGATCCCAAAGACCCTGCAGAAGTCGGTGTCCATCAGCACGCAAACTAAGATCCTCTCCATGCCGGTACCGGGTGAACAGGGCAAACACAAGAGGTCGCTGCTCCGCGAGCAGGCCTACCTGTCACTGCGGGATGCCATCGTCAACGGCACGTTGGCTCCCGGGGAGAAACTGCGCGACCCGGAGCTGGAGAAGTGGCTCGGGATCAGTCGCACACCGATCCGGGAGGCGATGGCCCGTCTGGAGACGGCCGGGCTGGTGCACACACTGCCCGGACGGTCGACGGTGGTGTCGACCATCGAACGCAAGTCCGTCCTCGACGCGCAGGCCGTCGCCGCCGCCATGCATGCTCTTGCCGTCCGGATCGCGGTTCCGCTGATGCACGAGGGTGAGTTCGCCGCCATGGTGGACGCCAACAAGGAGTTCGCGGAGGCGCTCACCGCGGGGGACCCCGCGGCGGCCATGCGGGCCGACGATCGCTTCCATCAGGTCGCCGTCGAGGCGAGTCAGAACCAGGTGATTCCGGTGGCTCTGGAATCGGTGACCCCGGTGCTCAGACGCCTCGAATTCCAGCGCTTCTCATCGCTGTCCGGGCGTCAGTCGATCGCTCAACACGACCGCATCATCGAACTGTGCCGCCGGGGAGACGCCGACGCGGCGGCAGCGGCCACGCAACAGAACTGGGAGACGCTCACGCTACTGGCCAGTGACCAGGACGTGCACTGAGCCTGCCGCGCTACAGCGTCAGGATGCGCGGGCCGTCCGCGGTGACAGCCACCGTGTGCTCCCAATGCGCGGCGCGTGAACCGTCGGTGGTGACGACGGTCCAATCGTCGTCGAGCACCTTGGTGTTCGCGGTGCCCAGCGTCAGCATGGGCTCGATCGCCAGCACCGAGCCGACCTCCAGGTAAGGGCCCTTTCCGGGCGCTCCCTCGTTGGGCAGGAACGGGTCCATGTGCATCTCGCGGCCGATGCCGTGACCGCCGTAGCCGGCGACGATGCCGTACTTCCGGTCATCGCGGGCCTCGGCGGCATGGGTGCCGACCTCGATCGCGTGGGACACGTCGGTCAGCCGGTTACCGGGCACCATCGCGGCGATACCCGCCTCCATGGACGCCCGGGTGGCCTCGGACAGCAGTTCGTCGGCCGCGATGAGCGTGCCGACGCCGAAGGTGACCGCGGAATCGCCGTGCCAGTCGTCGAGGATCGCCCCGCAGTCGATGGACACCAGGTCGCCGGCGACGAGCATCTCGGAGTCCGACGGGATGCCGTGCACGACGCGGTCGTTGACCGACGCGCAGACGGTCGCCGGGAACCCGTGGTAACCGAGGAAGGACGGGACGCCACCGCCGTCGCGGATCACCGATTCGGCGATCCGGTCGAGTTCACCGGTGGAGATGCCGGGCGCGGCGGCCTGCCGGACGGCCTTGAGTGCCGCGGCCACCAGCGCACCCGCCGCGGCCATCGCGTCGAGTTCACCGGGGCTGCGCTGAGGAACCACCTTGCGCCGCAGGCCGGGCACGTTGATCATGATTGGCCGATCAAGGGATGCTCCTGGCTACTGGCCGAGTGCCTGCAACGCCCGGGCGAACACCTCGTCCAGGGTGCCGACGGCTTCGACGGTCTTGAGTTCGTCCGCGTAGTAGTCCAGCAGCGGCGCGGTCTCGGCGTTGTAGACCGCCATCCGGTTGCGGATGACCTCTTCGGTGTCGTCGGCGCGGCCGCGACCCTTGAGACGCTCGAGCAACTCGTCCTCGGACACCCGGAACTCCAGCACTGCGTCCAGCTTCAGGCCGCGCTTGGCCAGCATGTCCTTGAGCGCCTCGGCCTGCTCGACCGAGCGCGGGTACCCGTCAAGGATGAACCCGGCGGCGGCGTCGTCGTGGTCGATGCGGTCATCGACGAGTGCGTTGGTGAGTGTGGCGGGCACCAGGTCACCGGCGTCCAGGTACTTCTTGGCTTCCACACCGAGCGGGGTGCCCGCGCCGATGTTGTGCCGGAACAAGTCACCCGTGGAGATCTGCGGGATGCCGAGCTGGGCGGCGAGCTTCTCCGCCTGGGTTCCTTTTCCGGCACCGGGAGGTCCGAGCAAAACAATTCTCAACTTGGGAACCTCTCTCACTTCAAGAAACCTTCGTAGTTGCGCTGCATGAGCTGGCTCTCGATCTGCTTCACGGTATCCAACCCCACGCCGATCATGATCAGCACCGCAACACCGCCGAACGGCAGGTTCTGCAGGGTGGCGCCGCCGCTGCCGGCCTGCAGCACGACGTTCGGGAGCACCGCGATCACGCCGAGGTAGATCGAGCCCGGCAGGGTGATACGGCTCAGCACGAAGCGCAGATAGTCAGCGGTGGGCTTGCCCGGGCGGATGCCCGGGATGAACCCGCCGAACTTCTTCATCTCGTCGGCCCGTTCCTCCGGGTTGAACGTGATGGACACGTAGAAGTACGTGAAGAAGATGATCAGGCCGAAGTAGAAGGCGATATGGACCGGGTCCGTCGGGTTCGACAAGTGGTTGGCGACGAACGAACTCCACCACCCGGTGCCCGGATTGTCGCGACCGCTGTCGATGAGCTGGGTGACCAGCTGCGGGATGTAGATCAGCGAGGACGCGAAGATCACCGGGATGACGCCGGCCTGGTTGACCTTGAGCGGCAGGTAGGTGGAGGTGCCGCCGTACATACGGCGCCCGACCATGCGCTTGGCGTACTGCACCGGGATGCGACGCTGCCCCTGCTCGACGAACACCACGCCGACCAGGACGGCGAGAGCGCCGATGCAGACGAAGGTGAACACCATGCCGCCGCGGGCATCCAGGATGGCCTTGCCCTCGGACGGGATGCGGGCCGCGATACCGGCGAAGATCAGCAGCGACATGCCGTTGCCGACACCGCGCTCGGTTACCAGCTCGCCCATCCACATCACCAGGGCTGCGCCCGCGGTCATGACCAACACGATGACGATCAGACCGAAGATCGACGAGTCGTCGATGATGTCCAGGCTGCAACCCTGCATCAGGCCACCGTTGGCGGCCAGCGCCACGATGCTGGTGGCCTGCAGGATCGCCAGTGCGATCGACAGATACCGGGTGTACTGGGTCATCTTGGCCTGACCGGCCTGACCCTCCTTCTTCAGCTGCTCGAACCGCGGGATGACCACGGTGAGCAGCTGCACGATGATGCTGGCGGTGATGTAGGGCATGACGCCGACCGCGAACACCGACAGCTGCAGCAGCGCGCCACCCGAGAACAGGTTGATCAGCGAGTAGATCTGCGCCGAGTCACCGCCGCTGACCTGCTCGATGCACTGCTGCACGTTCGGGTAGTTGACGCCCGGCGACGGGATGGTCGCGCCGACGCGGTACAGAATGACCAACCCGAGGGTGAACAGGATCTTGCGCCTGAGGTCGGCAGTCCGCAGCGACGAGATGAAAGCCGAAAGCACTCTTCCTCCTGCGCAGCCGACTTCAATCGCGCGGCGTGCAATGGGGCTGGACAGTCCAGCGTCTGGTTAAAGTCTCGCGCGATCTACCTGCAGGTTTGCAGCCTGCAAAGTCACGCGTCAAACAGTCTACGAGAGTAACAGCCCGACACCGATTGCCCGGCACTGGCTGGAATGCCGGCACCGCCCCACGAAGGGGCCGGTTGCGCCCGGCATCCGGTCATCTGGGCAGCTTCGCCTCGATGCTCTCCACTATGTCTACCGCAGCCGTGATCGGTTGTTGCTGCGGTGGCCGACAGGCCTGGATGTCGAGGATGACGTTCGCGGCGACCGCGAGGGCGCGCTGACACGACTTGGCCTCGGCGCCGACCCCCCGGGTATACGGCATGGCCAACAGGGTGTCGGACCGGTCGAGGTCACCGCTCACCCACTTCGGCATCACCTGGTCATTGATGCGGATGTTCACGGTGTGATCCGTGCATTTCGACCATCGCTGCGCCGACTCGGCGAAGAAGCCTTGCGCCGCGTCGGCCGTGCGGTAGGACACCACCGACTGCACGGCGAGGCTGTCCCACTGATCACTGTCGGGCGACCGGAGCAACTGCTGACGCACCGTCTTGTAGTGGCTGGGGTCGTAGATGGGAGCTTCGTCGACCTGCCACACCCCCAGACAGTTCAGATTCGAGAGCAGGTTGCGGTGATCGCCCATGGTGTCGGTCTGCGGATGGGCGACGACGCCGGTGGTGCCGAGCACGGCGTCCATCTCCTGAGCGCTGAGCAGCAACCCGGGCAGCGCCGAGTCGGGGACCGGCTTCGGCGCTGCCGACGCCGCGGACGCATCACCGTCGGAGCAGCCGGCGAGCCCGACGGCGAGCAGCAGTGCTCCGACCGCGATGGATCGCGCGCGATCAGGCATGCGTCCCGGCCGCGGCGCAGGCCTCCTGCGCGCGGGTCGCCTGACTGTTCATCTCCGCCGCGGTGCTGTTGAGACTCTCGCCGTCGATGCGCAGGCCCATCTTCAACAGCAGCTTCGTCGCGCCGAGCGACCAGGTCCTCATCGGTGCCGCGATATCGGGCGCCAATCCCGGGGTGTTGGCCGCGCCCATCGACAGTCCGGCGGCCTCCCGCAGCGCGGTGCGCCCGGTGACATTGCTGGTCGCGACCGCCGGATCCGCGTAGCCGGACCCCTCGTAGGAATCGGCGAAGTCCCCGTAGTAGGTGGCCGAACCATCCAGTACCTGGGCGAACTGCGCGCAGGCCTGCACCGCTACCGGATCTGCGTTGTCCGCTGTCGGCGCGCCCGCCACCTGCACGACGGAATCGGGCGATGCCGGGTCGGGGATGACGTCGTCGGCGACCGCTGTCGCGGCACTCGACAATCCGATGCCGAGGGCGATCAGTAAGGCGGTGGTCGCCTTCGGACACAACATTGATGACTTCACGGCGTTTCCTCCAAATACGAGCTGTGTTTCGACCCGACGCGCCGGCTGGGCGGGCGAATCGAGCTCACGGTCCATCGACCAGGAGTCCAGATCGTGAACAGTCGGCAGACTGGCGGCTTCCAGTTGCCGTCCACTTGCGTTCTTTTCCAAGTGAAATACGTTGAATTACAAGGTTATTCACAGCAACTTGCCAGATCAGGCCGGGCATATACACCTCCTGTTTTTGGAATGTATTGCTACACAGCGTGTCCCACAGTGCGTCGTCGGCGTGTCGCCCACAGGAAGCTCCCAGGGTCACCGGCCCGCCCCCTTCGCTGAACCGGTCCATGTCAGGACATGGAATCGGTTGGCGCCCAAGGTCATCGACAGCGAACTCACAGCTCCGAGACGTCCACCCGACGCAAATCAGGCGGGGACCGTTGTCCGGCAGTTTGCCGTTCGGAAACCCGGTCCGTAGAAGCTCCGACTCGACATATCCGTTGGATCTCATTCCGACCACGAGAGGGCGAACTCACCTCATGCTCAAACACTTTGCCGCTCTGGCTGCCTGTGTACTGGTGCCGGTAGCGTCCGCACCTCTCGCAGCGGCAGAGCCAGCGCCACCGCCGCCGGCGCCCGACGTGGCGGCTCCGGTGAACCTGAGCAATCCGCTCCCGCCCGAAGGCGCGGTCCCCTCCGGGCCGCCCGGAATCCTGGACACCCCCGATGGCTGGCGCCTCGAGGTATCGGGCAGCAACGAAACCCAGCTGCCGGTCGCACCGCTGACCACCGCCATCTCGTCGCGGGAGTACCTGATCGCCGGCACGTTCACCGGCAAGATCACGGGATCGGGTACCACCGAGCTGGCCGGTGGATCGTTCGAAGCAGGCGAGCAGATCGGCTGCGGCATCATCTCCGACGAGGTCGAGATCAACCCGGGTGCCAGCTTCACCCCGGGTATCGGCATTCCGTTCACGGGCAATGCGACCGGCGCGTTCGGCGTCTCCCTGCAGGGCAAGGTTTATCTCAAGCCCGGCACGGTGACCACCGTGGCGTTGGACAAGAAGAAGTTCAAGGGCACCGAGACCCGCATCACCATCACGGGTGTCCGCGTCAAGACCGACCAGTGCGCCGGCCAGTCGTTCATCCGTTCCTACGCGACGCTGACCAGCTCGACCGAGAACACCGACGACATCATCACCTATCTCGGTGTCACCAAAGCCGTCTGAGACTCGTCTGCCCCTACCCCCACACTTGAACGGAATCAACATGATCATGCGAATTGCCACGCTGACCGCGTGCATGATGCTCCCACTCGCCACCGCACAGATCGCCATGGCGGAGCCGCCGGTCAGCGATGTACCGCCGCCGGACACCGGCGTGGTCGCATCGTCTCCGCCCGGGATCGTGACGACCCCGGACGGCTGGACACTGACCGTTGCGGCCTCGAATGAAACCCAGCTGCCGGTCGCACCGCTGACCACGGCGGTGTCGTCCCGCGAGTACCTGGTGGGCGGCACGTTCGCCGGCGCGGTGTCCGGTGAAGGATCGACAACACTCAAGGGCGGCACCCTGGAGGCGGGCTACCAGGTGGGCTGCGGAATCGAACTCGGCCAGGTGCGCCTCATCGGGTCGGCGGGTATCGGCACCTCCGGTTCGTCATTGACCGGCGGGCTCATCCCGACCGGTGTCACGTTCCCGCTCTCGGGCACCATCGAGATTCACGCCAAGCCCGGCACCGTCTCGACCGTCACCGTCAACAAGAAGGAATTCAAGAAGGCGCCGGTGCGCGTCACCATCAAGGACACGCACATCAAGGTCGATGGCTGTGTCGGTCAGTCGTTCCTGCGGTCCTACGCCACGTTGACGAGTTCGACCGAGGACACCGATGACGTCGTGGCCTACTACGGCGTGACCAAGTCTGTCTGACGCAGACATGGCATCGACACCAGATCACGCGGCTTGCAACATGAATCGCAGTGTCATCTGCTCATCCGCTGCGCTTTTGCCCTCCGTTGCACGAGGAGTCGCTGCTGGTATCGCAATCTTCGCAGCGGCGGTCGCCTGTGCAACGGCCGCCGCTGCGGAGCCGCCACCGGAGCCGTTGCCGGCCCCGGTCGCACCGGCACCACCGCTTCCCGCAGGACCCAATGTGCCCATCGTCGGTGCACCGCTCGGGCCGGAAGGGTTGAACGTTCTGGCGCAGAGCGGAACTCAGCCCGGTGGTCCGCTGGGCGCCCCACCGGTTCTCGGCTTGGACAGAACCACGGTGCTGGGCCAGCTCCCGATCCCCTCGGCGCCGGGAGCCGCGCCGGGGACACCCCCGAACCTCAACGTGTTCAACAACGCCTACGGCCCCCAGCAGTGCTTGGTACCGTCGGCCCCCGGCGAATGCCAGCAGTTCGATGTCGCCCCCGGCCAAGAGAACGCGGATGTCAACCGCCGGGAGTGGATGGGGCGCTACATCGACATGTACCGCGCCGGCATGCTCAGAGGCGGACTGCTCGGGCAGTTGCCGCAACAGCAACTCGGTGAGCCGTTACCGGGCACCGCGCCTCCGCCCGGAACCAACATCCCGCCGGGGCTGGGTCAATTCCTGCCTCCCCCACCGGAGGTCCCGGCGGATCTCCCGCCGGACCTTCCACCACCACCCGCCTGATAACTACCTTCAGGCATGGACCCGAAATAGCTGCATCCCAGTTGAATTGACTGCCCGAAACGCAGTCAATCTGACATTCTCTGCCAAGTGCTGTCCATACTTGGTTGCGGAGCTTCTGATTTCGAATTGATGGACCTGAAATATGTTGTGCTGTACCTAATTACAAGATTTTGCGGTATTTTCTGCCTGTCAAACTCACCCAAAACCCCGGGAGTTTCTGCCGTGAACAAGCCCGCTTCGCTGACGGCCGGTGTGTGCTCGCTGTGCATCACCGCAACCATGGTCGCCGTACCGCCGCACGCTGCGGCCGCCGAACTGCCCGTGGTTCAGCACCGCACTGTGTCGGTGCTGGATCAGCCCTACGAACTGACCGCCGCATCTGTGGCGCTGCAGAATCTTCTTCTGGTGGCCGGCATTCCGTTCAACAACCTGAACACCACCCTCACCACACTCGGCGGCCTGACGAACTTCGTCACCGGGCTCAACCAGGCCCTCGGCAACATCTACAAGGGCAACTGGGACCTCGTCCCGGCCAACCTGCAGAAGGCCTGGACCGATGAGGTGGCCGCCTTCCAGAAGGGGGCAACTGGGACCTCGTCCCGGCCAACCTGCAGAAGGCCTGGACCGATGAGGTGGCCGCCTTCCAGAAGGTTCTCCAGCTGCCCCAGACGCTGATCACCTACAACACCAAGACGATCCAGAACTTCGTCAACAGCCTGGGTGCAGGCGGTTCGACCCTCACCGCCAAGTCCGTCGCGTCGACCGCCGCCGCCCTCCCGACGGCCCAATCGGACGTCACCAACGCACTGCTCGTGGTGCTCGGTATTCCGTTCAACAACCTGAACACCACCCTGACCACACTCGGCGGCCTGACGAACTTCGTCACCGGCCTCAACCAGGCCCTCGGCAACATCTACAAGGGCAACTGGGACCTCGTCCCGGCCAACCTGCAGAAGGCCTGGACCGATGAGGTGGCCGCCTTCCAGAAGNCTCAACCAGGCCCTCGGCAACATCTACAAGGGCAACTGGGACCTCGTCCCGGCCAACCTGCAGAAGGCCTGGACCGATGAGGTGGCCGCCTTCCAGAAGGTTCTCCAGCTGCCCCAGACGCTGATCAATTACAACGTCCAGGCGCTGCAGCACCTGTTCGGCGGCCTGGCACCCGCCTCGGTGACGTCCACGTTCGTGACCAGTGAGCGCGTGCACACGCTGGCCCTGCCGTCGGCCACGGCGATTGAGGGCAGCACGCCGAAGACCGCCGATGAGTCGACCGTCATCGAGGTCAAGGACGCCGCCGACGGCGCAGAAGCCCTCGCCGGCAGCGAGGTCGAGAGCGGCCCCGAGACCCCTGTCGACGCGGACACCGCTGCGTCGGAGGACGACACCGTGACGGACTCCACCGAGACCGTCGACGAGGTGGATCCCACCGTGCCCGCGCAGAACACCGCCGTCGACAGCCCCGCCGAGGCCACCCCGGAGCAGAGCAGCGATCCGGCCGCCGACAAGCCCGCGGCGACGGACACCGAGAAGACCGCTGAAGCGGGCGACACCGATGAGGCGGACACCGCGGATGAGGGCGCCACGCACGGAAGGCACTCCTTGCAGGGCGGCTCTTACGGCAAGCACGCCCGCCAGGACGACGCCGCCGATTCGACGGCCACGTCATCCACCGAGGGGTCATCGACGGCATCAGCACCGGGCCGGCACCGCAAGGCCGAAAACGGTTCGGCGGACTCAGCGACGGGCGGCGCCGGCGCCGCTGCGTAACAGACCACACGGACAGAGGCGGGCCCCGGCAGATGTGTCGGGGCCCGTCGCCGTCCATCTACCAGGGCATTCAGCTTCGAAGCGTACAGTCGGTCGCGTTCATTACATCAGCTAATTAAATTCTGTAGAGGAGACCGTCATGGCACGCACCGACGGAGACAGCTGGGACCTGGCGTCCAGCGTGGGCGCCACCGCGACGATGGTGGCGGCGGCCCGCGCGATGGCCACGGCCGCCCCCGAACCCGTGATCAACGACCAGTTCGCCGCTCCCCTGGTGCGCGCGGTCGGCGTGGACTTCTTCACCAAGCTGGTCGACGGCGACCTCACCGAAGCAGACCTGGGCGACGACCCCCAGATGAACATCTCCCGCTTCGCAAACGGGATGGCCGCCCGCACCCGGTTCTTCGACGACTTCTTCACCGACGCCGGCGCTGCCGGGGTGCGCCAGGCCGTCATCCTGGCCGCCGGCCTGGACTCCCGTGCATACCGGCTGGAGTGGCCGGCCGGCACCGTGGTGTTCGAGATCGACCAGCCCGAGGTGATCGCGTTCAAATCCCAGACGCTCGCCGACCTGGGCGCGCAGCCCACCGCGGATCGCCGCGCCGTCGCGGCGGACCTGCGCGACGACTGGGTGTCGGCGCTGCGGTCGGCAGGCTTCGACCCGGCGGCACCGACCGCCTGGATTGCCGAGGGCCTTTTCGGTTACCTGCCGCCCGAGGCGCAGGACAAGCTGCTCGACCTGATCACCCAGAACAGTGCGCCCGGTAGCCGGGTCGCCGCCGAGGCGGTTCCCGGCACCATGGACATCGACCCGGAGGCCGTCCGGGAACGGATGCAGACGGTGACCGAGAAGTGGTCCTCGCACGGATTCGATCTGGACTTCAGCGAGCTGGTCTATCTCGGTGACCGCAAGGACGCGACGACCCACCTCACCGAACTGGGCTGGCAGACCTCGGCGATCCCGACCAACGGTCTACTGGCGCAGTACGGGCTGCCCCTCATCGAGGAGGATCAGCAGTTCGGGCAGGCGTCCTACCTCACCGCGGTGAAGTGATGGCACGGTCGGAGGGCGACAGCTGGGACCTGGCCTCCAGCGTGGGCGCCACCGCCACATCGGTGGCCGCCTCACGGGCACTGGCCAGCCGCGGACCCGACGCCCTGATCGACGACCCCTACGCCGCCACGCTTGTCGAGGCCGTCGGGCTCCCCCATTTCGTGCGGATGGCCAACGGCGAGTTCGACGACAGCCACGACCCCCTCTTCGGACGGGACCAGATGCGCCAGCACATCGCGGTGCGCACCCGGTTCTTCGACGATTTCTTCGCGACGTCGTCGGCGACCGGTATCCGTCAGGCCGTCATCCTCGCCTCGGGGCTGGACACCCGCGCCTACCGCCTGGATTGGCCGGACGGAACGGTCGTGTTCGAGATCGACCAGCCGGCCGTCATCGAGTTCAAGACCCGGGTGCTGGCCGACGCGGGTGCCGCGCCCGGCGCGGACCGCCGCACCGTGGGCATCGACCTGCGCGAGGACTGGCCGGCCGCGCTGAGGGACGCCGGTTTCGATCCGTCGGCGCCGACCGCCTGGATCGCCGAGGGGCTGCTGATCTACCTGCCCCCGGATGCCCAGGACCGGCTGTTGGACGACATCACCGCGCTCAGCGCTGCAGGCAGCGCGCTGGCCACCGAGCACATGGACGCGAAGGCGCTCACCGGGGACTGGGCCAAGGAGCTCAGCGCGCGCGGTCGGCGGTACGGCAGCGACATCGACCTCAACGAGCTGTTCTACAGCGGTCCACGCACCTCGGCGGGCGATCATCTGAGCGCAGCGGGCTGGCAGGTCACCGTGCTGCCGAATTCGAAGGCATACGCCGCCAACGGTTTCGAGCGTCCCAATGACGAACTGTCGGCGATGGTGGGAGACTCCGGCTATCTGATCGCGAGCAAGTGAGGTATGGCGATGGCACGCTCTGAAGGGGACAGCTGGGACCTGGCTTCCAGCGTCGGTGCGACGGCGACGATGGTCGCGGTGGGGCGCGCCATCGCCAGCACCGAGGAGCACGCCCTGATCGATGATCCGTGGGCCGCTCCCCTGGTGCGCGCGGTGGGCATCGAGGCCTTCACCATGATGGTCGACGGCACGCTGAACATCGCCGACGTCGCCCCCGACGCTGCGGCGCAGGTCAAATCCAATATCGACGAGATGGCGGTCCGGACCAAGTTCTTCGACGATTACTTCGTCAGCGCCGGCGAGTCCGGTGTCCGGCAGGCAGTCATCCTGGCCGCCGGCCTGGATTCGCGCGCATACCGGCTGCCATGGGCGGACGGCACCGTGGTCTACGAGGTCGACCAGCCCGAGGTAATCGAGTTCAAGACCCGCACGCTGGCTGATCTGGGCGCCTCCCCCACCGCGCAACGGCGCACCGTGCCGATCGACCTGCGCGAGGACTGGCCGACCGCGATGCGCGCGGCGGGCCTGGACCCCGATCGACCGACGGCGTGGTGCGCGGAAGGGCTGCTGATCTATCTGCCGCCCGACGCGCAGGACCGGCTGTTCGACAACATCCACGAACTCAGCGCGCCCGGCAGCACAGTGGCCACCGAATTCGTGCCCGGTATGCGGGATTTCAACCCGGAGCAGGCACGGACTTCCACCGATGCCTTCACCAAGCTGGGGCTCGACATGGACATGCCCTCACTGATCTACCATGGCGAACGACGTTCCGCGGCAGACTATCTGGCCGGCAAAGGCTGGCAGATGACCGGCGTCCCCCGCACCGAACTGTTCGCCCGATACGGTCTACCCGCACCGGAATTCGGTGAACGCGACGTGCTCGGTGAGATCGTCTACCTCAGCGGCACATTGCCGTAATCAGCTGTTGCGGTCCGCGTAGTCCAGCTGTGGTGGGGCCGCGGCAGTCCCAGGCGTCTCGGTGCCGTCGATCGGGCACCGGGCGGTCTCCGGAATCCCGGCGAGCGCGATCGCGCCGATCACACACGCCGCCATCATGTAATACGCAGGCACCAGGTTACTTCCGGTCAGATTGACCAGCCAGTCGTTCACCGCCGGAGCCGTGCCGCCGAAGATCGACGTCGAGACGTTGTAGGCGATGGCGAACCCGGCAAAACGCACCTGGGTCGGGAACATGGCGGGGAAGGTCGCCGAGATCGTGGCCAGCTGGGGCACATAGAGCAGACCGAGCACCGCGAACCCGAGTATGGCGCCGCCGACGCCGGTGCCCATCAGCAGGAACATCGGCACGCCCGCAACGAAAAGACCGATCAGCGAGAACCACCACATCGGCTTGCGGCCCAGGCGGTCCGAGAGCATCCCGGCGAACGGAACGAAGATCATCATCGCGAGCATTCCGATGATCGGCACCACCAGCGACAGGTTCGGCGACAGACCGATGGACTGCTCCAGATATGTCGGCATATAGGTCAGCAGCGTGTAGTTGACCACGTTGAGCGCCACCACCAGCCCGCCGAGTCGCAGGATCGGACGCCAGTAGCCGATCAGCAGTTGGGTGAACTGTGTCGAGGTGTCATCCGCAGTGCCGTGGGACTCGGCCAGCTCCCGGAACACCGGCGTTTCCTCCAACCGGGAACGCAGGTACACGCCGATCAGCCCGAGCGGTGCGGCAACCAAAAACGGTAGCCGCCAGCCCCATTCACCCATCTGCTCCTCGGTGAGCACCAGCGAGCAGCCGAGCATCAGGCAGGCTCCCAGCGAGAATCCGGCCAGCGTACCGAATTCCAGGTAGCTACCCAGGAACCCGCGCCTGCGCGATGGCGCATACTCCGCCATGAACGTTGCCGCACCACCGTATTCACCCCCGGTGGAGAATCCCTGGACCATGCGCAACGCCACCATCAGAATGGGTGCCCAGATGCCGATCGCGGCGTAGGACGGGATCAGGCCGACGCACAGTGTGGCACCCGCCATCAGCAGGATCGTCAGGGCCAGCACCTGTTTGCGCCCGATCCGGTCGCCGAGCGGCCCCCATACCAGGCCGCCGAGCGGGCGCACCAGGAAGGACACCGCAAAGGTCATGAGTGCGAGCAGAGTCGCGCGCTGCGTGTCGCCAGGGAAGATCGCCGCGGAGATGTAGGTGACGCCGTAGGCATAGATGCCGTAGTCGAACCATTCGGTGGCATTGCCGATAGCCGATGCCGCCACGGCCCGTTTGACCACTTCCGGCGAGGGTGCCTCACCGGCCTCAGATGCGGTGCCCACCGGTGCCCACCCCTCCCTGGGTGAGCGCCACATGCGCGGATGCGCGCACCGACACAGCGCACACCGCGTCCGCCAATACGTGCCCGGCGCCGCGGCGGGCTAAACATCCGCGCCGAGTGGAATGCCGCCGTCAGTCGCTGACTGCCAACAACGCCTCATCGAGTTCGGCGAATACTCCCATGATATCGGCGATGCCGATCAGCTTGAGCGGTCGACTGGTCGCCGGCCCGTCGGCGACGACCACGAGGCGCACCTCAGCGGGGAGGTCGGCGTGCGCGGCCACCAGCACGCCCATTCCCGACGATGCCAGGAAGTCCACCGCAGCCAGGTCCACCACGATGGCGGTGGGCGCGGCGGCCGCGGCAGCGGCAATGGCCGCATCCATTTGTGGTGCGGTGATGGCGTCGACGGTTCCGCTGACCGCCACCACGATGACACCGCCGATGCGGCGTTCTTCGATGGTGCAGCCCGACGGCTGGCTAGTCATGAGCACCTGCTCCTTCGTGTCCTTCTCGATCACTCATCGCGAAACCTCCAGTCCGTTCGTGCGTCTGGCCAGCGTCAGCAGCTGCTCGTAGCCGTCCACCGTGCGGTCGCTGCTCAGCCGCACCCGCGCCGAGATGCCGATGCGATCGCGGTCTGTCCGCAGCACCGAGTCCAGGGCTGCGGCCAGGCGGTCCGATTCGCCGTCACCGGCTGCCACCAGCACACCGCCGGGCAACATCACCACCTCGGCCAGCCCGCCTCGGCGCAGGCCCACCACGGGCGTCCCGCACATCTGGGATTCCGCAGCCACCAGACAGAACGGCTCCTCCCAGCGCGGTGTCACCAACGTTGCCGCGCTGTGCCCGTAGAACTCGGCGAGTTCGTCATCACCCAGCGCGCCGACGTATTCGACCCGAGATCCGAGCATCGGCCGGATGACGCCGTCGAACCATCCGATGTCGCTCACGGGTCCGGCCAGACGCAGTCGCCGCCCGGAGCGGGCGGCCGCCGCAATGGCGATATCTGCGCCCTTCTCCGGGGTGAGACGCCCGGCCCAGGCCAGGTCTTCGCCACCCGGCCCCACCGGGAACCGCGCGGGGTCGACCCCGTTGTGGATCACCCGGACGCCGCGCAGCGTTTCCCACTGATCACGAAGCGCCGCGCTCACCGCGACCAGGTGTGAGGCCGGACCCGCCAACCACGCACCGATCTCCATCCACGGGAACGGCGGCGTGTGCAGGGTGGTGATCATCGGTACCCGCAGAGCCGAGCTCAGCGCCAGCGGCAGCTGATGCAGGCTCTGGTTCAGCACCGCATCGATATCATTGCGGTTCAACAGATCCCGTATCGCCGCCAGGTAGGCGACCTGGTCGTCGAGGAAGTCCGGTTCGGGCATGTTCGGGTCGTCCGAGGCAATGGTGGACAGGTCCGGGGTATCCGGCATGACGTGCAGGTCGTCGGCGAGCGCCGGAGTGGTGCCGGCACGGGCCCACAACTCGATGTCGTGCCCACGGTCGCGCAGTCCGCGAATCAGGATGGCGGTGAAGCGTTCCTGTCCCCCCGCGTACGGCTCGGCCACCGGGTGACGTGCCGGCCCGATCACGGCGATGCGCATCAGGTCGCCTCGGATTCCAGTGCGGCGATATACGTACCGAATCCGCCTTCGACCCGGGACTCGGTGCGCCCGGAGGTGAGCACGCTGGTCTGGTGGGTGGCGACCCACCGTGGTGTGAGGGCGCGGATGCGCTCGACGAGGCCGACATCCTCCCGGCTCTCGGCGTCCAGGAAGCCACCGGCGCGCAGATAGATATCGGCGCGGAAACCGAGATTGGCGCCGTGCACATGGTCGTGTCCCTCGGTGAGATCGTGGTGCTGTAGCCAGCTTTCGTAGATCTCCTGGCTGACATCGGCCGGCGTCACGGTCCCGATCACCGCATCGAGGTCCGAATCCGCGAACGCGATCTGCCTGGACAGCCAGTCGCCCGGCACCACGGTGTCGGCGTCCGTGCACGCTATCCACAGTTCGGCCGGCTCGACGCCGGCCTGCTGGGCCCGGTTGATCGCATCCGCGGTGCCGAGCTGGCGCACGGCGCCGACGCTGTCGGCGTCGCTGGTGAGTACCCGGACCCCGAACTCCCGCACGATGTCGAGGGTGTCATCGGTGCAATTGTTCAGCACGACCGTGATTCCTCCTGACACACCGACCTTTTCGGCGTTCAGGATGTCGATGCTGTCCCTTATGCTGCGCAGACAGGCCTCGATGTGCGCCTGCTCATTGCGGGCCGGCACCACTACTTCGACGTGACGGATACCGGTCATGATGCACCGCGGTATTCACGGTAGACCGAGACGGGCTCGCCCCAAACCTCGACGATCAGGTCGACGTCCTCGTACCGGGCGCGGAGCGGAAGATCCAGCAGCGCCGCGGCCTGCGCATGCACGGCGGCACCATCGAGCGGAATGCCGGTGGTGGATCCGCGCCAGTGCGCCAATACGATCTCTCCACGGGTGGTGAGATGCCTTCGCACGGCGCGCAGGGTCGCGATCAGGTCGGGGCCGTCCAGGAAGTAGCCGATCTCGGAAAGAATGATGGCATCGAAGGTTTCGTCAGGAAGATCAGCCGGAGCGGCCCCGCAGATCCACCGGACCTCGTCGGTTCTGTTCCTGGCGACCGCCAGGGCGCGTTCGCTCGCATCGATGGCGACCACGGTGTCGGCCCGGCCCGTCAGCTGCTCGGCGAGCTGGCCGGTGGCGCAGCCGACTTCCAGGATCCGCTGGTAGCGCTCGCGTCCCAGGCAGGCCAGTACCAGCTCGAGACGGCGGCGCTCATAGGCGAAGTCATCGAGATGCCAGGGATCCTCCTCACCCGACGCCATCATCGCGTCGAACGGTTCGGCGATGGCATCCCGCGGCCGCCCCAGGTCGACGGCTGCGCAGACCCGCTCGGCGAGGTCGGCTGCGGCGGGCATCAAGACGGTTTCGAAAACCCGGCGGGCCCGGCTCAGCACGGAGGATCCGACGATCGGCTGGCCGTCATCGGAGTGCAGTTGGCTGGTGTAGCAGTCGATCGCCGACGTCTTCGCGCCCAGGCCGTGCAGCGAGGGCGCCAGCGTCCGGACTCGCGACCAGTCCATGTCACCCGGAGTCGCCCAGTGCCACAACCAGATCGGGTAGTTGATCAGCACCGCTGATCGTCGCCGGACCGCCACCTCGGCGGCCCGAGCGACGGCGTCGTGATCGGAATGGCCGTCGCATTCCACCGGAGCGAACACCACGGTGCGCTCGTCGACCAGTTCTGCCAGTCGCCGGGTCACTTCGCCGTGTTCGGAATCGAGGCCGCCGTCGGGTAGATCCCACCAGAGCGCCGAGATCCGGGTGCCCAGTGCCGCGATCGCGCGGTCCCCTTCGATGCGACGCGGCGTCGATCCGGGACCGTCGCCGCCGTGCGTGGCGAAGACGATGGTGACGTCCGCGTCTTGGGCAGCCAGGTCTGCCAGTGTCGCCCCGAGCGAGAGCGTTTCGTCGTCGGGGTGCGGCGCCACGAGCACCACGCGCGGGCACCGCGCGATGATCGCGGACAGATCGAGCCTGGGCACGCCGTCCCATCCGGAGTCGAGCAACCAGGTCGCTTCGTCGGTGCCGCTGTCCCGGTGGGTGAAAGGGCGGGCTTCATCCATGACGGCGCTCCTGCGCTGCCACCGCGAGCTCGCCGAGGTAGGCCAGATCGCGTTGTCCGTGATGCTGGCGTAGGTACACGCCCAGATCGGCCACCCGACGCGCGTACTCCTCCTCGCCGACCAACGGTGCCGGGCCGAGCACGTACCCCGCTGTGTGCAAGGCCATTTCGCTCACCCGGGCCACTGCGGCCCGTACCCGTTGTGCGAGCAGCTCGGTGTCCTCGGTGCCGGCGTCGATCGCGACTGCCGCGTACTCCAGACAGGTTGCGGCGGTGAACAGTCCCTCGTCGACGCTGCCGAACTGGGCGAGCGCTATCGGATCCGGAGCGCGGTCGGCCAGATGACGCAGCATCCGTTCCCGGAAGGCCAGGGCGATGCCGTACCAGACGGCGGCCACACCAACCCCGCCCCAACCGAAACCCGGCCGGCGTACGTACCAGCCCGGATCTCCCAGCGGCACGGCGGGCAGCGCCTGAACCTCGATGGGGCCGCTGGGGATGGCGGCCAGCCCGCGCGATACCCAGTGCGCCGGTGCGACGCGGACGTGCCGCGGGTCCAGTCGGACCGCGAACGCCTGCTGTCCCCGCCCGGCGACCTCGGCGGTGATCACCGCGTGGGACAGCTGACCGGCCAGCGAACACCAGGGCTTGGTGCCGGACAAAGTCCAGCCGTCAGGCCCCTCGATGGCCTCCAATCTCAGTCCCGACGCGTGCGCCGCGTATACGCCCCAGGTGGAACCCGAGTCGGCGCCGAGCGCCGGGATGTCCGGGCCCACGCCGGCCTGCTGCAGGATCGCGTGCGCATCGAGATGCGGTTCGACGACGCGGGCCAGCGACGCGTCGACCACGCCGAGCGTGGCCAGCGTGGCCAGGTAGTCATGGGTGCGCCCGCCACCGGGGCGGCACTGCCGATCGGACAACTGCTTGGCGACACCGAGTGCCGCGCAGACATCGACGCGCCTGTCGTCCGACAGCCGCGACCGCAGTTCCTGATCGATCAATGTCCGCATCATGACCAGTCAATGCCCATCTTGCCCGCTGGACTACACCCCTAAGGGTGAGATTGCTGTTTCAGGGATGCAATCGGGCCACATCGGGCCGAAAGTCGTGATCCATCCCCCAGGCCACCGCCTGGGCGCGCCTGGTCACCCCGAGCTTGCGATAGGTGGAACGCACCACCGACTTCACGGTGTTGATGGACAGGTAGCAGCGTTCGGCAATCTCGTTGTTCGTCCGGCCCTGGGTGATCAACGCGAGCACCTCGGCCTCACGGGCCGACAGGCCCGCGTCCTGGCCGGGCCACTGCATCGGCATGGACATGCTGCCATCGCCGCGTTCGATCACGGTCTCACCGGCATGAATCCGCTCAATGCAGTCCACCAGTGTGTCGACCGGCAGCGACTTCGCCAGATACCCGCTGACTCCACCGGCCAGTGAGCGGTCGATCAGCAGCTGGTCAATATTCCACGAATACACCGCAACTCGGCCGATGTGCGGCTGGCCGACCAGGTCACTGACGTCGGTGCGGTCCCCCTGGGCGGCCGCGAAGGTGTCCCAGATGGCGATATCGACCGGGCTCTGCACCTCGGTCCTGGCATCGAGTTCGACGATGCGCAACCGGTCCCGGTAGGGCTGCAACAGAGCGGCCAGTCCCGCGACGATGAGCTCGTAGTCGTTCACGATGGCCAGGCGTACGGGCGAACCGCTCATCGCGCCTGCCCTCCGTTCGACTCACCTGCACCGACCCGACAACGATAGACGTAACCGTCACCGGCGGTGGCGACCCGATGACGTCAGAACCTGAAGTCTCCCAGCCATAGTGCGTGAGCACCGCTGATCGAGCGCTCCACCTGGTCGAACACGCCCGCGACCGAGCTGCTCAGCAGCGCACCGACGGCCTGCGGCAGGGATGCCGCCGCCGGCTGGGAGGAGGCCTTCGGCCGCAACACGTCCAGCATCGACGAACCGGGGTAGTTGACGATCCGCACTTCGGTGTCCGGCTCGAACCCGGCCCGCACCTTCGCCCGGCCGATCGCGGTGCGCAACCCACCGAGTTGGTCGACCAGGCCGCGGTCCTTGGCATCCGCACCCGTCCACACCCGCCCTCGCGCGACCTCTTCGACCGCGGCCACCGTGAGGTTGCGCCCCTGGGCGACCCGTTCGACGAAATCGGCGTAGAACAGGTCGGCCTCGGCCTCCACGTGCGCCTGTTGTTCCTCGGTGAAGCGCTCGTTGCTCGACCAGGCGTCGGCATTCGCGTTGGTGCGCACCGAATCCGAACCGACACCGAGCTTGTCCTTGAGCTGGCGGGAGACCAGCTTGCCGGTGACCACGCCGATCGATCCGGTGATGGTGCCCGCGTTGGCGATGATCTCGTCGGCGGCCATCGATACGTAGTAGCCGCCGGACGCAGCCACCGCGCCCATCGAGGCGACGACGGGTTTACCGGCCTCGGTGGCCCGAACCACCTCGCGCCAAATGGTTTCCGATGCGGTGACCGACCCGCCCGGGCTGTTGACCCGCACGACGATGGCCGACACGTCGTCGTCGGCGACGGCTTCCCGCAGGGCGGCCGCGATGGTGTCACCGCCGGCATTCGAATTCCCGAACGGCAGCATCTGCGGGCCGCCACGGCCGCTGACGATCGGCCCGTCCAGGGTGACCACCGCGATCCGGGGCTTGGTCTTGCGCCCCGGGATGGGCGGGGCCGGTGTGAACGGGTTCGCCTTCGCGTAGCGCGACAGGAACAGCCGCGGCGGGGCGTCCTCGCCGTCGGCAACCGCTGCGGCGCCGGTGAGTTCGGCGATCCGGGCGTAGGCCTCATCGCGGAAGCCGATGCGGTCGATGAGCTTCCCGGACACCGCGGCATCACGCAGCAACGGCGCCTTGTCGGCCAGCACATCCACCTCGGCGGCATCGAGGCCGCGGGATTCGGCCACCGCAGCCAGCACCTGTGCGTGCAGGCTGCCGATCAGCGCGGTGTCCGCTTCGCGGTGCGCATCGGTGTATCTGTCCTGGGTGAAAAGGTTTGCCGCCGACTTGTATTCACCACGCGCCACGAACTGCGCCTCGATGCCGGCCTTGTCCAGGGCGCCGCGCAGGAACAGTGCGCTGGTGGCGAATCCGATCAACCCGACCGTGCCCGACGGCTGCATCCAGACCTCACGGAAAGCCGAGGCCAGATAGTACGACAGGGTGCCGGGATAGGTTTCCGCCCAGGCCAGGGTGGGCTTGGAGGTGCCGAAGGCCGCGATCGCGTCCCGCAGTTCCTGCACCGGACCCGGGGCTGCCGCCGACAGCTGGATCCGGGCGATCAACCCGGCGACCCGGTCGTCCTCGGCCGCACGGTGCAGGGCATCGACAGCCTGCCGCAGCGTCAGCGGCTTGCCGCCGAGGGAGATGAGGGTGAACGGATCGAACCCGAGCGATTCCGGTGGCGCGGACTGCAGGTCGAGTTCGAGCACGCAGCCGTCGGGCACACCGTTGTGGCGGGCGGTGTCGACCTTGCGCACCAGGGACTTCAGGTCGTCGGGACCGGGCAGGCTGGGGAAGAATCCGAACATCTTCCGAGCCTACCGGCGCCACAGCGCCCGGCCTTTTCGCCGATCGTGAAACCTGTGCGCTCGATCTCGCGATGTTCCGACGAGGATTCACGCTCGTCGGCAACGCAAAAGGCCCCTGCCGGAGCAGGGGCCTTCGCGTGTACGAGCTTTACAGTTCGGTGGCCGAACCGCCGGCGGCCGTGATGGCCTCCCGCGCGCTGCCGCTGAACTTGTTGGCGGTGACGTCGACCTTGACGGACAGCTTGCCGTCGCCGAGGACCTTCACCAGGGTGTTCTTGCGAACCAGACCCTTGCCCACCAGTTCGTCGACACCGATGGTGCCACCCTCCGGGAACGCCTTGGCGATATCGCCGACGTTGACGACCTCGTAGGCCACCCGGAAGCGGTTCTTGAAGCCCTTGAGCTTCGGGAGCCGCATGTGGATCGGCATCTGGCCACCCTCGAACGTCGAGGGGACGTTCTTGCGGGCCTTGGTGCCCTTGGTGCCGCGACCCGCGGTCTTACCCTTGGAGCCCTCGCCGCGACCGACGCGGGTCTTCTTGGTCTTCGACCCGGGGGCCGGCTTCAGGTCGTGAAGCTTGATGACACTCATGATTCCTAGACCTCCTCGACCGTGATGAGGTGATGCACGGTCTTGATCAGACCACGGGTCTGAGCGTTGTCCTCACGGACGACGGACTGGCGGATCTTCCGCAGCCCCAGCGTGCGCAGGCTTTCGCGCTGCTTCCAGCGTGCGCCGATCGTGCCGCGCACCTGGGTGATCTTGAGCTCTGCCATGACTATGCCGACCCCTCACGCGCGGCACTGGCGGCCAGCGCCTCGCTTTCGCGCCGGGCCCTGAGCATGCCGGCCGGCGCCACATCCTCGATGGACAGCCCACGACGGGCCGCCACCTCTTCGGGCCGCTGGATCATCTTGAGTGCGGCGACGGTGGCGTGCACCACGTTGATCGCGTTATCGCTACCCAGCGACTTGGCCAGGACGTCGTGCACCCCAGCGCATTCGAGCACGGCGCGGCAAGCACCGCCGGCGATGACACCGGTACCGGGGCTGGCCGGACGCAGCATCACGACACCGGCCGCGGCCTCACCCTGCACCGGGTGCACGATGGTGCTGCCGATCAGCGGCACGCGGAAGAAGTTCTTGCGAGCTTCCTCGACGCCCTTGGCGATGGCGGCCGGAACTTCCTTGGCCTTGCCGTAGCCGACGCCGACCATGCCGTTGCCGTCACCGACGATGACCAGAGCGGTGAAGCTGAAGCGCCGACCACCCTTGACCACCTTGGAGACGCGGTTGATGGTGACGACGCGCTCGATGTAGTTGCTCTTCTCACCGCGGTCGTCGCCACGGCCACGGCCGCCACGATCGTCACGGCCTCGGCCGCCGCGATCTCCGCGGCCGCCGCGATTGTCCTGCGCCGAACCGGCGCCAGCCTGGTCGGCCATCATGCAGTCCTCTCGTTGTCAGTCATCAGAATTTCAGCCCGCCTTCGCGCGCGGCATCGGCCAGCGCGGCGATCCGGCCGCCGTAGGTGTAGCCGCCACGGTCGAACACGACCGTCTCGACACCGGCTGCCTTGGCGCGCTCGGCGATCAGCTGACCGACCCGCACGCTTTGTGCCTTCTTGTCGCCGTCGACGGCACGCACATCGGGCTCGATGGACGAGGCCGCGGCGACGGTGACGCCGGCGAGATCGTCGATGAGCTGGACGTGGATGTGCCGGGACGACCGGTTGACCATCAGACGCGGGGCGTCGGCCGTTCCGGCGACCTTCTTGCGCAACCGGGCGTGACGACGGATCCGCGCGACCCGACGGGTCTCGGAGATGTTCTGCCCCACCGGCTTGTGCTTGGTGCCGGTGGCTGCATCAGTTTTCGTGGAAGCCATGGTTACTTACCTGTCTTTCCGACCTTGCGGCGGATCTGCTCACCCTCGTACCGCACGCCCTTGCCCTTGTACGGGTCGGGGCGGCGCAGGCGGCGGATGACCGCGGCGATTTGGCCGACCTTCTGCTTGTCGATGCCCGTGATCGAGAACTTCGTGGGTGTCTCGACCGCGAAAGTGATGCCCTCGGGCGCTTCGATGAGGACCGGGTGGCTGTAACCGAGCGCGAACTCCAGGTTTGCACCCTTGAGCACCACGCGGTAACCGACGCCGAAGATCTCCATCTTCCTGGTGTAGCCCTCGGTGACACCGGTGACCAGGTTGGCGACCAAGGTGCGTGACAGCCCGTGCAACGAACGGCTACGCCGCTCGTCGTCCGGACGGGTCACCACGATGGCGCCGTCGTCGTTGCGCGAGACCACGATCGGCTCGGCGACATCCAGGGTCAAGGTGCCCTTGGGGCCCTTCACCGACACGTTCTGACCATCAATGGCCACATCGACCCCGGTGGGAACCAGGACCGGCTGCTTTCCAATACGCGACATGTTTTTCGTTCCCCTACCAGACGTAGGCGAGGACTTCGCCGCCCACGCCTTGTCGAGTTGCCTGGCGATCGGTGAGCAGACCGGAGGACGTGGAAATGATCGCCACGCCCAGGCCGCCGAGCACCCGAGGCAGATTGGTGGACTTTGCGTAGACCCGCAGACCGGGCTTGCTCACCCGGCGCAGGCCGGCGATGCTGCGCTCACGGCTGGGACCGTACTTCAGCTGCACCACAAGGGCTTTGCCCACGCGGGCGTCCTCGGTGCGGTAATCGGAGATGTAGCCCTCTTTCTTGAGGATCTCGGCGATGTTCGCCTTGATCTTCGAGTGGGGCAGAGACACCTCGTCGTGATACGCCGAATTGGCGTTACGCAGACGCGTCAAGAAGTCTGCGATGGGATCGGTCATCGTCATGACAGCCGGTTCACCTTCCTTGCGGCGGTTCCCCCGAGGTCGATTGCCTTCCGGTCAATCAACTCCGTGGGCCTTCCGAAATTTGAATTCGAATGAATGCTGGTTACCAGCTGGACTTCTGGACACCGGGCAGTTCGCCCGCGTGCGCCATTTCGCGCAGGCAGATCCGGCACAGGCCGAACTTGCGGAACACCGCGTGCGGACGGCCACACCGGTTGCACCGGGTGTAGCCGCGAACCGCGAACTTCGGCTTCTTGTTGGCCTTGTTGACCAGAGCCTTCTTTGCCATTGCTCAGTTCTCCTTGAACGGGAAGCCGAGGGCCCGCAGCAGCACTCGTCCTTCGTCGTCGTTGGTCGCCGTGGTGACGACGGTGATGTCCATGCCGCGGGGGCGATCGATGGAATCCACGTCGATCTCGTGGAACACCGACTGCTCCGAGAGCCCGAAGGTGTAGTTGCCGCTGCCGTCGAACTGCTTGGGGCTCAGGCCACGGAAGTCGCGGATACGGGGAAGCGCGATCGAGACCAGGCGGTCCAGGAACTCCCACATCCGGTCGCCGCGCAGCGTCACCCGGGCGCCGATCGGCATTCCCTCGCGAAGCTTGAACTGGGCGATGGACTTACGCGCCTTGCGGATCTCGGGCTTCTGGCCGGTGATCAGGGCGAGGTCGTTGACCGCGCCGTTGATCAGCTTCGCGTCGCGGGCGGCGTCACCGACACCCATGTTCACGACGACCTTCACCACGCCCGGGATCTGCATCACGTTGGCGTAGTTGAATTCTTTGTTGAGCGCGTCCTTGATTTCCTCGCGGTAGCGCTGCTTCAGCCGCGGCTGCACCTTGGCGGCGTTCTCTACTGTGGTCATTCTCAGATGTCCTTGCCGTTGCGCTTGGAGACCCGGACCTTCTTGCCCGACTCCTCGTCGACGCGGTAGCCGATGCGGGTGGGGTTACCGTCGGAGTCGATGACCATCACGTTGGAGACGTGGATGGCCGCTTCCTGCGTGACGATGCCGCCGGAGGAGGCGCCGCGCTCGTTCTGCGACTCCGCGGTGTGCTTCTTGATCCGGTTGACGCCCTCGACGAGGACCTTCTCGCGGGTCGGGTAGGCCTCGATGACCTTGCCCTTGGCGCCCTTGTCCTTACCGGAGATCACGAGCACGGTGTCACCCTTGTGCACCTTCATTTACAGCACCTCCGGGGCGAGCGAAACGATCTTCATGAACTTCTTCTCACGCAACTCGCGGCCCACCGGGCCGAAGATGCGGGTGCCGCGCGGATCGTTGTCCGCCTTGATGATGACGGCGGCGTTCTCGTCGAACTTGATGTAGCTGCCATCGGCACGACGACGTTCCTTCACGGTGCGCACCACGACGGCCTTGACCACATCGCCGCGCTTGACGTTGCCGCCCGGGATGGCTTCCTTGACGGTCGCCACGATGATGTCGCCGATGCCGGCATAGCGTCGCGCCGAGCCGCCGAGAACGCGGATGCACAAGATCTCCTTGGCACCCGTGTTATCGGCGACCTTCAGCCGCGATTCCTGCTGAATCACTCGATCTCCTGACCTGGTTATGTGTGCACGGCAGATACCGACCTGACGTGCGCGGTCTTTGTTGCCCCGAGAGCACGCAGGGTTTTCTCGCATGAGAGAACCGAGGTCTGCCCCAGGCAACCCCTAGAGTCTAGGGGACGACCTGCTGAGAGCCAAATTGCTCACCGAAGCGGCACAAAACGTGCGTGGCCTGCTAGAAGAGGCCGATCCGCTCGAAGGCCGCCGCGGCCGCCAACACCGTTGCATCGGCATGCCTCCGGCCGACGATCTGCAGACCCATGGGAGCACCGCCCACCAGGGCCGCAGGAACAGAGATCGCCGGTTGGCCGGTGAGGTTGAACGGGTAGGTGGCGGCCAACGCACCCCAGTGGTCCACCGGGCGACCGTCGATCTCGGTGGGCATGGGCCCTTCGGCTGCGAAGGACGGCACCGTGGTGGCCGGCGTGAGCAACAGGTCGAATGCCTCGAACGCCGACGCCATGCCGGCCACCAGCCGGGCCCGCGCCTCGTGCGCATCGAGCAGCGTCGTGGCATCCAGTTCGGCGGCGGCCTCGAAGTAGCGGCGCACCGCCGGATGAACGTTCCCGAGATCCACCGGCGAGCCGACCTGGGCGTGGACGTCCGGCGCCGACAGCGTGCGAAACGCTGTGCTGCACGCCGCGTCGATGCGTATCGCCGCGGCGCTCACCCGGCGCGCACCGGTGGCCTCGATGAATTTCTCGGCGGCCGCTTCGGCCGCTGCGGCAATCGCGGGATCACACGGCGCCCCACCGAGTGTCGCCGTGAAAGCCACTCGCAGTGCACTCAAATCGGTTGTGTACAAGTTCTTTTCGAACGATTGCGCCGGCGCCGGCAGGGACGCCCGGTCATGGTGATCGATGCCGCAGATGCTGTCGAGCACCCGCGCGGTATCGGCGACGGTCCGGGTGAGCACTCCGTAGTGGTCGTTGTCTGCGACTCCCCGGTGCCGCGGCCCGCGTGGAACCACTCCATACGTCGCCTTGAAACCCACGAGTCCGCAGTAGGACGCCGGAATGCGCAATGAGCCGGCGCCGTCGGTGCCGGTGGCCACCGCCACCATGCCGGACGCGACGGCGGCGGCCGACCCGCCACTGGACCCGCCCGGCGTCAGGTCGGTGTTCCAGGGGTTGCGGGTGATGCCGTGCAAGACCGATGCGGTGTAGGAAGCGCGGCCGAACTCCGGGGATGCGGTCACCCCGATCGGCACCGCACCGGCGGCGACAGCTCGGGACACCAGGGTGCAGGTGTGGTCGGCAATCCGGCCGGCGTGCAGCGTGCTCCCCATCGCGAACGGCCAACCTTGCACCGGCTGCAGTTCCTTGACCCCCATCGGCACCCCGGCCAGCGCACCCGGATCGCCGCCGCGAGCCACCACCCGGTCGACGTCGCGGGCCCAGTCCATGGCCCGTTCACCGTCGACGTGGATGAAGGCGTTGAGCGCGCCGTTGGTCTCCTCGATGGCCGTCAGCGCTCGCGCCACGGTGTCCTGCGCGCTCACCTGACCCGACCGCACCAGATCGGCCGTCTCGATCACGGTCGCCGCGTTCACCCCTGCAATTTTCACAGCAGCAGCACCGCCGCCACCGAGGTGGCCACCACCAGGCCGCACATCACCGGGACGAACAGTCGACGGGCCAGATCCATCACCGATACCCCGGTCAGGCCCGCCACCACGATCAGCGACGACCAGATCACCAGCGTGCCCCCGCCGGTCCAGCTGGCCCCGTTCTGCGCGATCGCCGCCAGGGTGGCGACATCAGCACCCGAGCTCTCACCCAGGGAGGCTGCCAGCGACCCGGTGAACGGCAAGCCGGGCCAGCCGCTGCCGTCGAGGCCGATCACCATGCCGATCAGCAGCATCGCGAAGGCCGCGAACACCGGCACCTGGGGAATATAGGGCTCCACCGAGGCCACGGCATCCAGCAGGAAAGCCGGCGCGGGCGCCTCCGGGGCCAGGCCCAGGATGGCGCCGGAGTAGTCCGACAACCCGATATAGACGAAACCCGCCACCGGAATGACCATGCCCATGGACCGGAACGAGAACGTGATGCCGTCGGTGAAATGCTGACCGACATCTGCCAGCCAGGTCCGTCGGCTCACCACGACGGCGATGGTCACCAGGGCCAGGGCTGCGGCGCCACCGACCAGGGGTGCCCCCAGTCCGTCGTCGATATCGGGCACCCAGGGCGTGAACCGGCCCAGCAGCATGAAGGCCAGCAGGGCGGCGAACAAGGTCGGCACACCGATCGCGATGAGTCGCGCCTTCGTCGACGGCGAGGCATCCTCGACGTCGAGAGCGTCGCCCGCGGCGCCGGAGGGACGCAGGGTGGTCGTGCGGACCCGCTCACCAGAGGTGTCGGCGCCGCCTGCGCGGGCGCTGCCCGCTGCTGGCTCAGAGCCGGCGGAGGCCTCGGCGACGGGCAGCGTCACCGCGGCGGCCGCCACCGGATCCAGCATCTTGGTGCGCACGTCGCGGAGGTAGGCGACTGCCAGCGCCACCACTCCGGCGATCAGCGCGATGATGGTCGCCCGCACGGCGATGACGCTCGCGGAGACGTCGGCCCCCTCGGCGGACAGGGCGGGCGCCACTCCCATGACCAGATCCGAACTGAGCGCCATGCCCTGGCCGGCGATGGCGATCGCGAGGGCCGCACCGAACGGCGGCAGTCCCACTCTCACCGCCGCGGGCAGCAGGATCGCGGCGATCAGCGGCAACACCGGGGTGGGCCAGAACGACACCGAGAGCAGAAACGTCACCACAGCCAGGACCACATAGGAGATGTGGCCATTTCGGAAGAGCCCGCGCAGTGGCCGGATCATCACCGAGTCCGCGCCGGCATGGCGCACCGCTCCGAGCATGGCGGTCACCAGCGCGATGATGATGAAAATGGGCAGCAGCTCGCGGGTACCGATGATCGCCGCGTTGAACACCGCGCCGAGACCGGTGGTGATGCTGCCGGAGAACGCCAGTGCGGTCAGGAAGGTCGCGATCATCGCCGGGGCGATCACGTTCTTCTTGGCGATGACCGTGACGATCAGCACGACGAGGCCGAGCAGGTACACCCAGTGCGCAATGGACACTGACGTCACCATCCAATCGGGACTGCGGTCGCCGCGCGGGGCAGAAAACGAAGCGGCCGGGAAAGGGTTTCACATGGGGCTGAACGGTCCGGGAGTGCAGTGGCTGAGGTCAATCGTGGGTGTCGAGAGTTTGTTCCATGGACCAACTTTGAACAATGCCGAGAACGCACACATCACCTGCCCTGCGGCTGTGCACTGTGTCCAGCGCCACTGGGCCGTCACAGCGCCGCGGCCACCAGTTGCACTTCGACGGGTGCGCCGGACGGCAGGGCGCACACCCCGATCGCGCTCCGTGCCGGTAAGGCGTCCACCCCGAGTTCCGCGGTGATCGCTGCGGAGGCGCCGTCGGCGACGGCCGATGCCGCGGTGAATTCCGGTGTGCAGGCCACGTACACGGTCATCTGCAGGCACCGCACTCCCGACGCGTCCGCGGGAAGCACCGACCGGACCGCGGCCAGTGCGTTGGTGGCGGCCAGCATCGCCGCTGCGCGGGCCGTGGGCAGGTCGACCTGTCGGCCGCCGGTACCGGTGACCGTGAGTACCCCGTTGCGGCGTGGCGTCATCCCGGCGCTGAAGATGAGCCCGGCGTGCAACGTCGCGGGGATGTAATCGCCCTGCGGCGCCGGGGCTTCGGTCCGTTCAGTCGACACCGAGCGCCACACCTTCCTGGCGGGGGTCGGCGGCACCGGTCAGCACGCCCCGGTCGTCGACGGAGATGAGTTGGGCGCTGCCGCCGGCACCGAGATCGGGTTGCACGACGATGCGGTGCCCCAGAGCGGCCAGCTCGTCGCGCACCGCGGGGGGCAGGCTGGGCTCGACGCGCAGTTCGTCGGGCGCGCCGATGACGTCGGCGTCCGAGCCCGGGAAGACGGTGAACCTGGATGCCGCGACTGCTTCGGCGGCATCGCGTCCGTGGTCCAGCAGGTGGGAGATCAGCTGCATGTTCCACTGCACCTGCCCATCGCCGCCCGGGGTGTTGCCGACATGCTTCAGGGCGCCCGCATCGTCGGTGACGATCCAGGCATTGAGTGTGTGCAGCGGCTTTCGGCGCGGCTTCACCTCGTTGGGATGCCCGGGCATCAGGTACGCGCCCCGCCCCAGCCGGTTGTTGAGCACCACCCCGGTGCCGGGCACGCTGAACTTCGCGCCGAAGGTGAACGCCAGCGAGTGGATGAAACTCACCGCCCGACCGTCGGCGTCGACCGCCACCGTCGAGGTGGTGTCCCCCGCCGCGACCGCGATGCCGCTGCGCACTTCGATGCGGGCGTCGAGATCGCGGCGCTGCGCGTCCAGACGGTCGGCGTTGAGAATGTAGTCGGCGCCGTCACGTCGGTTATCGCTGCCGCACAAGGCAAATCGGTCCGCGAACGACAGTCGGGCCGCCCGTGCCAACCGGTCGATCGCGGCCGCCGACATCCACTCCGCGACGCCGAGGACACCGTCGCACAGCGCCGCCTGCTGCAATACCATCCATCCCGGTGTGGGCAGTGGCGTCTGGTGCAGCACCGCGCCGGCGTAGCGCCCGGTGAGCGCGGGTTCGGGTGTCACCTGCGCGCCCGCCGCCCATTCGTCACCGCTGAACGGTGCGCCGCCGGCCCGCAGCGCGGCCACCGCGCGTTCGGCGAACTCGCCGGTGTAGAAGCTACCGGGGTCGTGCGCCAGCATCCGGATGGTTGCCGCCAGTGCGGGCTGCGCCAAGCGGCGTCCGATGACGGGCGGAACACCCTGTGGCGCATAGATCTCGGCGAGTCCGGGGTCGGCCGCGACCGCGTCGGCAGCCGAGCTGACATCACCTGCGGTGCGCGCCGAGCAGGGCAATCCGTTCTCGGCGATGCGGGCGGCGGGTTCCCACAGTTCCGGCAGCGACCTGGTGGCGCCGCCGCCGTGCAGCGCCACCAGCGCAGCGGGCGCGCCGGGCACCGCGACGGCCAGCGGGCCGTCCATCGGTATCGCGCCGAGGTGTTGCGCAGCATAGAAATCCGGGGTTCCACCGTCGGGCCCGAAGCCGGATCCGTTGACGGTCCACACCCGCCCGTCGGGTTCCCGGACCACTGCGAAGGCATCGCCACCGATACCGCACTGGCCGGGCAGGGTCAGCCAGGTCAGGGCGGCCATCGCCAGCGTCGCGTCGATGGCGTTCCCGCCGTCGGCCAGCACCCGCGCACCGGCGAGGCTGGCCGCCGGGTGACTGCTGCTGACCATGCCGCCTGCCGACAGCGCCGGCGGTCGCTGTGCCGCGGCCATCAGGCGCCCCGGCGGGCCCGGCGGGTCGGGCCCGCGGGCATCTCCCCGGGCTCCACACCCACGAAGATCTCCCCGTCACGTTCCTGGCACGGGAAGGTCTTGATGGGTTCGGTGGCCGGCGGGCTGATCGGCTCACCGGTCTCCAGGTCGAAGGCACTGCCGTGGCAGGAGCAGCCGATGCCGTCGTCGCGCAGCTTGCCCGACGACAGCAGGCAGTCCAGATGGGTGCAGTAGTTCGAGGTGGCGTAGGCCTTGCCGTTGAGCCGTGCCACGGCGAATTCGTGATCGCCGGAGTAGAACCGCCGGACGATACCCTCGGGCACCTGCCCGGATCGTGCTACCCGAACGAAATCCATTGTTGCTCTCCGTGTTTCTATAATTTGGCGGTTCTGCGATTCTGAGATTACCGGGTGTCAGGCGTTGAGGTAGACGGTCTTCTCGGCCAGGTAGAACTCCATCATGGACGCCCCGGCCTGTTCCTTGAAGGTGGCGGTCGACGAGGCCTTGTAGCCGCCGAACGGCGCGTTCATCGCCATCCCGGTGGTCGGCTGATTGATCTTGACCAGTCCGGTGCGCGACTCGCGTGCGAACCGCTGCGCGGTGGCCAGATCCGAGGTGACGATGGCCGCCGAGAGTCCGAACTCGGTCGCGTTGGCCAGCTCGATCGCCTCGTTCAGCGAGCCCGCCCGCTGGAAGGCCAGCAACGGGCCGAACACCTCTTCGGTGACGATGCGCATCGTGGGTTCGGTATCGGTGAACACGGCCGGTCGCACGAAATGGCCACCCGGACCGGCCGCCACGTCCACGGTGGTGCCGCCGCACCGCAGCCGCGCGCCTTCGGCGACCCCGACCGCCACGTAGTGGGCGAACTTGTCGAGTTGCTGCGCGCTGGCCAGCGCGCCCATGTCCACGCCGTCGTCGGCACCCGGGCCGACCACCAGGGCCTCGGTGCGCCGGATCACCCGCTCGACCAGTTCGTCGTGCACCGCATCGGTCGCGATCACCCGGCTGGTGCCGGTGCAGGCCTGACCGGACAACCCGAAGGCGCCCTTGACGATCAGCGCCGCGGCGCGGTCCAGGTCGGCGTCGTCGGCGACGAGCACCGGGTTCTTTCCGCCCATCTCCAGCTGGACCCGCCGGTGCGGGCCGACCCGGCCATGGATGGCGCGACCGACCTCGGTGGAGCCGGTGAACGTGATCGCCGCGATCCGCTCGTCGGCGGCCACGGCGGCCCCGGCCAGCCCGTCACCCTGGACCAGGGCGATCACCGAGGGCGGCAGCCCGCCGGCCAGCAGTGCCTCGACCAGACGCTGCCCCATCAGTGGGGTGATCTCGGAAGGCTTGAACAGCACCGGGTTCCCGACCGCCAGGGCCGGGCCGAGCTTGCGGGAAGGAATGTTGAGCGGGAAGTTCCACGGGGTGATCGCACCGACGACACCTACCGGTTCGCGCAGTGTGTAGAGCAGGGTGTCGCCGACCGCGGGCAGCGTCACTCCCCCGCTGCGGGTTGCCTCCGCGGCGTAGAACCGCAGATTCGCCGGGGTACGGCTGACCTCCATGGTCGCTTCGGCGAGGGTCTTGCCCTCTTCGCGCACCAACTCGGCTATCAGGTCGGGACCGCGCTTCTGCAGTTCCATCGCGGCCGATTCCAGGATCGCCGCGCGACGTTCGGGGGCCGTCGCGGCCCATTCCGGCGCGGCCTTCTCCAACCCGTCCACGGCATTGGCCACATCGGCGGGCCCCGAGGCGGGGAAGGTGCCGATGAGATCGGCCGGGTCGGCCGGGTTGGTCCGGGTGAAGGTGGCCCCGGACAGGGCGGGCACCCAGGCGCCGCCGATGAAGTTGAGTCCTGTGGTCATTGCTGTACCTGCGATTCTTCGTCGATGTCTGCGTAGGCGAGGTCCCACAGATCGGTGTCCTCATCGCACAGCGCCGCGATGTCGACCTCGCGGCCCAGTAGCTCCCGCACGGCCATGATGTCCTCGCCGCGGTCGATGGCGAAGGCGCCGCACACCGCGGCGCCCTCCAGGTAGAAGCCGGTGAAGTCCAGTGCACCGACGTCACCGCGGATCACCGGATCCCCCGTGGCGGTACCGACGAACTGAAGGTTTCGTCCATGTTGGTCCGACCAGAACCACGGCGCATCGTCGGAGGGCGCATCGCGGCCGAGCATCGCGTTGGATACCGCCACGCCCTGCCTGCTGGCGTTGTCGAAATGTTCCAGGCGGATGTGGCGACCGGCCCGCTCGGAGTACCGGCGTGCCACGTCTCCGGCGGCGTAGATGTTCGGGATGCTGCTGCGGCCCGACGCGTCCACCACGATGCCGTCCTCGACACGCAGCCCGGAAGCCTCCGCGGCGGCGGTGTTCGGCGTGATGCCGATGCCGATCACGACGGCGTCGGCCTCGAAAGGTGCTGCGGCGCCGGTCACGTCGATGAGCACACCGTCGGAGGTGGTCCGGATGCCGTCCAACCGCACTCCGGTGCGCAGCTGCACGCCGTTGTCGCGGTGCAGCCGGCTGACGGCCTCACCCATCGCGGCACCGAGGATGCGGGCCAACGGCACGGGTACCGATTCGAACACGGTGACCGCCACACCTGCGGCGGCCGCGGTGGCCGCGATCTCCAGGCCGATGAAACCCGCGCCGATGATGGCCAGCCGCTTCCCCGGCACCAGTACCGGGGCCAGCGCCACGGCGTCGTCGAGCGTGCGCAGGTAGTGCACGAGCTCGGGCCGCGGGCCGGGCACGGTCAGCGGTCTCGGCGTGCCTCCGGTGGCAAAAAGTACTGCGTCGGCGTCGATCTCGGTACCGGTGTCCAGCGTGACGCTCCGCGACGCCGGGTCCACCCGCAGCACGCTGGTTCCGGTGACGATCTCCACCTCGTTGTCGGCGATCCAGCTGGGGCGCAGAATCCAGAGGGCGGCCTCGCTGTCGGTGCCCGCCAGGAATTCCTTGGACAGCGGCGGGCGCTGGTAGGGCGCGTGGGGTTCGTCCCCGATGAGCATGATGCGGCCGTCGAATCCCTGCCTGCGCAGGTTGCGGGCGGCGACGGCGGCAGCCTGCCCGGCGCCGACGGTGACGATGGTGCGCGGTGTCATGTCCGCGCCTCCTCTTCGGTGCGGGCCGGCACACGGCTCTCCGGCGCGAGATTGACGTAGATGGTGCCGTCGTCGTCGACGCGCACCGGGTAGGTGGGCTGACAAAGGTCCTGATCGGCCTCGTAGCCGGTCTCCAGGTCGAACTGCCACTGATGGCCCGGGCAGATCACCTTGCCGTGCAGCAGCGTCCCCTTGAACAGCGAACGATCCTGGTGCACACAGAGATCGGCGAAGGCGTACACCCGCCCTTCGGTCTGGAACAGCGCGACGGCGACACCGTCGACCTCGACCCGCAGCTTGCGGCGTCTGCCCAGTTGTCGCGCGGTGGCGACCGCGGTCCACTCCATGATTCTCCTGTCCGAATCCGGCGCGTCCACGCTCGCGCAGCGGGCGTGGACGCACCGAAGTCACTCAGACCGCGACCGGCTCCAGCTCGGGCGCGACGTAGGTGTCATACAGACCCTTGGTGTAGGAGAACCGCATCTCGGCTCCCCACCGCACCATCTGCAGGCAACGCTGCTGCAGCGGCACGGTGTCCGCGTGGTCCAGCACGATCTGGTAGCCGCGCTCGCCGTGCACCACATCGGAGGTGATGTGCAGATCGAAGAACTCGATCTCGTCCTCGGTGAATTTGTAGACCTCACGCAGGGGCACGATCTGCTTCATGTAGATGCTGGGCACCTGGGATTCCAGGCCCACCACCAGCGCGGCGGTGGCCACCACGAAGTGCTCGCGCTGCGACACCGCGTAGCACCACGACTGCAGGCCGCGGGTGATGGCGTTCATGTTGTTCGGGTCCTCGATGCGTTCCTTGGTGGTGCCGCATGCCTCACCGAACTTGATCAGCAGGTCGGTGTGCCGGATGTCCGCGAGCTCTTCCTCGTACATGTTCTGCAGCGTGAAATCCTTCGCGCCGGTGAACTGGTCCGGGGTGTTGGCGTAGATGTTGGCCAGGTAGTCGGCGAACGGCCCGACGTAGTGGAAGTGATTCTCGGCCCAGCGGGCGAAGTGGTGGCGCTCCAGTTGGCCCTCGGCCCACGCCTTGGAGAACGATGCGTTCTTGGCCTCACGACCCTTGATCGCGTTCTCGAGCTCGGCGCGGAACTCGTCACGGCCCAGTAGTTCAGTCATGGATCAGATCCCTTCGATCGGTTGATTTCGCGAAACCATCAGCAACAGAGACAGTTTCGCGATTGATGGGGGCTGCGAGGCGACGCGCCGTTGCGAAGTCGACTCTGCACCAGCGACGTTAGCCAGCGGACCGGGGTTGCGACATGGACAACATCACCCCTGATGGACGCGGCGACGAGGCATGATGCACACCGGCCTCAGTGACTCGCGACCGCAGCGGTCAGCGCCTCGAACTCGGCCAGGATCGCCGCGCCGACGGCCTTGTCCTGCGTGCCGTTACCGCCGCTGATCCCGACGCCGCCGATGATCTGGCCGTTGAAGACGAGCGGGAACCCGCCGACGAAGACCGCGAACTTGCCCGGCAGCATGTGGCTGATACCGAAGGCCTCGTTGCCCGGCAGTGCCGGGCCGTCCGGGGCCTCGTTGAACAGGTGGGTGGCCCGCTCGTGTCCTGCAGCGGTGAACGCCTTGGCGATGGAGATATCGACGCCGGTCAGCCGGGCACCCGGAAGCCGGTGCAGGGCAAGGACATTGCCACCGTCATCGCAGATGCACAGGGTCTGCTTGACACCGATCTCTTCGGCCTTGGCCCGGCCGGCGGCGAGCAGGGGAAGGGCGTCGTCGAGGGTGATCCGGTAGATCTGGTGCATATCTGCTGACCTCCTGAGAATTGCTGGGTTCCTGCGGGGCGGCGATCCCGCCCCGGGCTGTTCGCCTGGTGAATGTCTACCGGGGCAAGCCGCCACCCGCCTTGGTCACAATGTCCGCTTTATCGGCCGCATCATGGTCAAACTGCACATAGGCTGTGGGCAGTCGACAGTGTGATCGTGGTGGTTCGATCCGCCACCGCATCGACGAACACGCCGCACAGAGCAGGTGAGCACATGACAGCAGAGCACCCGCACGGCGACCGGATGACGGTCGCCGGACTGCTCGACGAGTCGCTCATGTCCGGCGCGCGGGTGATCGCCGGCCAGGATCACCTGGGCCGCGAGTTGCATTGGGTCCTGCCCCTTTCCGAGGTGCTGTCCCGCCACGAGCCGCTCGACGGCGTCGCGGTCTACGCACGTCCGGAAGCCCTACTGGGCACCGCCGGCGCACTGGCCGCGCTCGCCGCCCGCGGCGCCACCACCCTGGTGGTCGACGGCGCGGTCCCCGCCGATTTCCCGACGGCCCTGCCTGCCGGGCTCGTGGTGATCGAGATGGCGTTTCCGGTCGGGTTCACCGCACTGAACCGGCTGCTGGCGGAGCGGGCGCTGAGTCAGGAAGTGCACGTGATGCGGTACGCCACGCACGTGCACGCCTCCCTGGCGGGGCTCTTCCACCGCGGAGCCGGGCTACAGATCTTGATCCGCGAGGTGTCCAACCTGGCCCGCAACCCCGCAGTGGCACTGGATGCCCGCGGCCAGATCGTGGCTCACAACGGCTTGGCCGCCGAGGCCGCGGGAGTCCTCACCGAGGTCATCGTGCCGAGGTTGACCGTCGACCTGCCGGCCGGCGCGCGGCTCCCGGGCCATCACGACACCCGCGTCGAGCATCTCGCGGACCCGCACGGCAATGCGTGGACCGCCATCTCCACGGCCATCCGGCTCGGCAAGGCCTTCGAGGGCTGGGTGCTCGTCCTGGTCCCGAATTCCGAACCGGGTGCCCACGATCTGGCGCGACACATCGTCGTCACCGAACAGGCGACCGCGATCATCGGTTCGGAGATGCTGCGCCAGCACAGCGTCGACGAGGCCGAGGAACGCGCCCGCGGCGACTTCGTCCAGGCTCTGGTCCACGGCCACTTCTCCAGCGAGCACGATATGCGCGCACGAGCCGAGTACCACGATATCGACATCGATTCGCAGTTCGGTGTTTTCGTCGCGCCGGGCGCGATTCCGCACGGTGTGGACAACCCCGCGGCGAGCATGGTCCGGCTGGCCCGGTACGCCGCCAATGTGGCGCCCGATCCCGCCGTCCGCTCCTACGTCACCGTGCTGGGTGACGTGCTGGTGGTGGTGCGCTCACTCTGCGGCGATGACGACACCGCGCGGCACCGCGAGATGGTCCATTACGCCGAGGCGATGGCGGGCGAACTCGAGAACCGCCGCGGCGCCGCGGTCGCCGTGTCCTACAGCAGGCCCGCCAGTGGCGCCCAGGCCGTCTCGGCCAGCTACCGCGAGGCCCGCATCGCGCTGGGCATCGCACGCAGGCTGGGCCTCACCGGCGCGGTGTCCTACCAGGATCTGCGCAGTTTCACGGTGCTGGCCGAGATCGCCGAGACCGAGCAGAGCAAGGCTCTGGTCAACGACCTGCTGGGACCCCTGCGCGCCACTCCCGACCTGCGCGATTTCCTGACCGGTTACCTGTCCCACGGCGGGAACGTCAACGCCACCGCCCGGGTGCTCAACGTGCACCGCAACACCATGCTGACCAAACTGGACCGGGTGTCGCGGGCGATCGGTCTCGATATCCGGTTGCCCGACAACCAGTTCACCGTGTGGCTGGCGATCCGGCTGGACCTGCTCAGCGAGGTGCACGCCGCTGTCGACCGGGAGGCCAGCTTCCGTTGAGGTGGACGGCGCTACGGTTCGGGCGCCGGGTCGGGCCCGATGAACGAGCCCAGCAGTCCGAGCACCGCGACGCCGGACACCATCGCGAACGCGATCGTGAAGCCGGTGGTGGCGCCGAAGCCCAGGGCGATCGCGACCCACGCGGCGCCCATCGCCGAGCCGCCGAAGCGCACCAGGTTGAACAATCCGAGTCCGGTGCCCTGCGCCCCGGCCGGCGAGCGGGTGGCACCGGTGGCCGCCGGTGTCTGCACCAATGCCGTGCCGATGCCGACCAGGACCAGAATCGCCACGAAGCCGGCCAGCCCCCAACGTTTCTCCACCAGATGCGCCCCGACGGCCGCGGCGAGCAGCGCCTGGCCGATGATCAGCAGCGCCAACCCGGTGCGTAGCACCCGCCGGGCCCCGATCCGGTCCAGGTAGCGCCCGACCAGCGGTCCGAGGATCACCATCGAGGCCGGGATCGCCAGCAGCACCACGCCCGCCAGCGACCCGGTCCGGCCGCTGCCGACGAGATAGAGGGGCACCGCGAGTAGCGTGGCCCCGAGGCTGAACATGAACGCGAACGCGCCCAAGGTGCTGCGGACGAACCGGGCCTCCGCCACCAGTCGCACGTCGACGAACGGCTCCGGCACCCGCAGGCAGTGCCGGACGAAGAACACCAGGATCGCCACGGCCACCGTCACGGCGACGACGACAACCACCGACACTCCTTGCCGCGGGACGAGCGCGACGCCGAGGATGAGCAGCCCCGACCCGACGGTGAGCGCGGTGGCGCCGATGGTGTCGAAGCGCATCGTGGTGCCCGGATGACGGGGAATGTGGAGCAGGGTGCCGATCAGGCCGGCCAGCGCGACCGGGACCAGCGGCACGAACACCCATCGCCACCCCCAGCCGTCGGCGATGAATCCGCCCATGGTGGGTCCGATGGCCTGACCGATGCCGTTCACCGAGGCCCACAGCCCCACCGCCCTGCCCCGCCGCTCGCCGGCGAACAGCCAGGTCAACAGGCCCAGCACGGCGGGGCCCAGCGCGGAGGCGGCCGCACCGCCCAGGCAGCGCCACAGGATCAGCAGCTCCAGCGACGGCGCGGTCGCGGCGCCGATGGCGCACACCGCGGTGGCGATCATCGACGCGCAGTACATCCGGCGCCTGCCGAACCGGTCCCCGATCCAGCCGACCAGCGGCATCGTCGCGGTAAAGGTCATCAGGAAGCCGACCACCACGAACACGCCGCTGCCCAGGGGTGCACCGAACTCGGCGAGGATGGCGGGCATCGGCACGTTCACCACGTTGTTGCTGACCGTGCCGACCAAGGTTCCGGAGAGCAGCGCGGCGAGCGCCAACGGCGTGCCGGCTCCGTCGGGGACCGCCGGGCCCGCGGGGACGCGGCTGTCTGTGTCAGTCATGGCGGGGACTTCCGTGGCCGATCTGTGTGGTGTGGCTGCGCGAGATGCAGTGGCACCCGCACCGCCACTGTCTCATTCCCGGCGCGGCGAAGGTGCCGCATGTGCGGGCCAAGGCGCACAGCGATACCGCCCGGAATCAGGCATTGTGCACAGCCGTGCCGGGTGCGTGCCTCGTGACAAACCGCACCCCAGCGCGGATTTTAACGTTTGCGAAACACCGCGACATCAGGATGACAATGTCGGAACACGTTGCACAGGGCCATCCGCACACCGTTGTGCACAGTGTGCGTTGACCCGGTCGGGCAACGGGCCGAGCATTCCCACATCAGACTGCACAGCCCACGAGCAGTTGTGAGTGAAAAGACCGTCGATGGATATACAACTCAGCGCGGCCCACTGGATCTACCTGGCCGGAATTGTCGTCATTCTCATCACGATGGCGCTCCGCAAGAACATCGTGGTGCCTGCGGTCATCGCGACATTGCTTACCGCGTGGGTGTTTTCGGGCAGCATCGTGACCGGTCTGGCGTCGATCTTCAATGCCAGCCTGGTGGCCGCTCACGAGTTGTTCAACATCTTCCTCATCATCGCTTTCGTGACAGCGATGATCGGCGCCCTGCGTGAGATGGGTGCCGACCGACTGATGGTGACGCCGTTCCGCAGAGTGATGCGGGCGGGCACAAGCAGTTTCGTGGTACTGGCCATCGTCACCTATGTCATCTCGCTGTTCTTCTGGCCCACTCCCGCGGTACCTCTGGTGGGCGCCGTGCTGATTCCGGTGGCGATCCGCGCCGGCCTGAGTCCGCTGTCGGTCGGCATGGTGATCGCCATCGCCGGCCAGGGCATGGCCCTGTCGTCGGACTACATCATCAAGGTCGCCCCGGGAATCTCGGCGACGGCGGCCGGTGTCGACACCGACAGCGTCGCCGACAAGGCGATGGTGCTCTCGCTCATCGTGGGTCTGGTCGCGCTGGCCATCACCTACTTCACCCAGCGCCGGACCTGGCAGAAACCGTCCCCGGATCTGCTGGTGGCCTGGGAGAACAAGGCCGACAAGTTCGGCGTCGCGACCAACGAAGAACCTGGCACGGACGTGTCGGGTGGCACCGGTGTGAGCCTGCGCGGGGACGCCCCAGTCCCCGCCGGCGGCGGTGTCGGTGGTGGCGATGCGAATGCCCCGACCGCCACCATCGTGCTCGACGATGCCGTGCCGGATCCGGTCGATCCGCCGAAAACGTTGGCGGCCAAAGCCTTCGCGGTGACCGTGCCGATGGCCTACCTGGCATTCATCGTCTATCTCCTGCTGGGCAAGTTCACCAGCCTGGTACCGCCGCTGAAAGGTGGTGACGCCGCGGGCATCGTCGGTGGTATCGCCGCGATGCTGCTGTTCGCCGCCTGCCTGACCAACGACAAGCGGACATTTCTGGAGAGCTCGTCGACCCATATCGTCGACGGCCTGGTGTTCGCCTTCAAGGCCATGGGCATCGTGCTGCCGATCGCCGGGTTCTTCTTCATCGGCAACGGCGACTTCTCCGCCCGCATCCTGGGAATGCCCGAGGACGCCACCGGGCCCGCGTTGCTGTTCGATCTGATCAACGCGGCGCTGTCACATGTCGCACCGAATGCCTTCATCGTCGCGTTCACGGTGCTCTTCGTCGGTGTCATCGCTGGCCTGGAGGGTTCCGGGTTCAGCGGTCTCCCCCTGACCGGCTCGCTGGCAGGTGCGCTCGGCAGCGCCGCCGGGATGGATCCGGCGACGCTGGCCGCGATCGGGCAGATGGGCAACATCTGGTCCGGCGGCGGCACGCTGGTCGCGTGGTCATCCCTGGTCGCGGTGGCCGGCTTCGCACGCGTCCCGGTCCTCACCCTGGCGCGCAAGTGCTTCCTGCCGGTGATGGCCGGTCTGGTGCTGTCCACCGTCTTCGCCATCCTCGTCTTCTGATGGCGCTGACCGACACCGAACAGAAGCTGGCCCTGGCCGCGACCGTCACACTGACCTTCGTCACCGGAGTCGTCGACGCCGTCGGCTTCCTGGCCCTGGACCGGGTGTTCACCGGGAACATGACCGGCAACATCGTGATCCTCGGCATGGGCGTGGCCGGCGCGGACGATCTGCCGGTGCTGGGCCCGGCGATCGCGCTGGCGGCGTTCACCGCCGCGGCCTTCGTCGCCGGCCTGGTGTTGCGCGCGGGTGCCAAAGGGTGGCAGCACCGGGTCACCGTGCTGCTGACGCTCGGCGCACTGACACTGACCGCGCTCACCGTGGTCGCCGCCGTCGTCGGTGACCACTCCGGCCCGGCCATCCAGATCGTGATGGCGGCCGCGACGGCTGCGGTGATGGGTTCGCAGGCCATGGTCGCCCGGGCCGTGGCGGTCGCCGATATGACGACCGTCGTGGTGACCTCCACGCTGGCGTCACTGGCGGGTGAGACCTGGACACGCAGGGGCGGTGGCGTGCTGCTCAACCGGCGATTCGGCGCCATCGCCATGATCTTCGCCGGCGCGGTCGTCGGCGCGCTGTTGTTGCGGTGGCACATCGCCGTCCCGTTCGCGCTGTCGGCGGCACTGACTGCCGCGGTCGCGATGCTCGGTCACCTGCGGTTGTCACCGCGGCGGGCGCACCTGGTGGGCGCGAGCTAGGAGGCTAGGCCGCGCAGCGGAACCCGATATGGGTGGTCGCGGTGTCCCGGGACTGCGGCGAGCGGGCCGCGGGCCGGTAGCGGTGGCAGTACTCCGGGGCACACAGATGCGATCCGCCCTTGAGCGCCTGGCTGACGCCGGGATCGTCGGCCGGCAGGCAGCACGGGTTCTGGATGCGCCCGCTGAATTCGGTGGCGGTCCACTCCCATACGTTGCCGATCATGTCGACCAGCCCGTATCCGTTGGCCGGGAACGTGCCGACCGGTGAGGTTCCGGCCCAGCCCAGTGCGCCGTCGTTGCGGTACGGGAAGCCGCCCTGCCAGGTGTTGGCCATCAACTCCCCCGCCGGTGCGACCTCCTCACCCCACGGATAGGTCGACTCCGCGCCCGCGCGTGCCGCGTACTCCCACTCGGCCTCGGTGGGCAGCCGGCGGCCCGCCCACTGCGCGTAGGCAAGCGCGTCGGCGTAGGCCACCTGCACCACCGGGTGATCGGGAGCGCCTTCGCTGCCCGGCCCCCACGGGTGACGCCAGCTGGCGCCGGGGGCCCAGTCCCACCACTGCCGCCAGTCCCGCAGGTCCACCGGGCCCGGGGTCTGCCGGAAGACCATCGCGCCGGGCTGCAGGTCGGCCTGCGGGACTCCGGAGTAGAGCTGCGGATCCAACGGACGTTCGGCGACGGTCAGGTACCCGGTGTCCGCGACGAACGCGGCGTACTGGGCGTTGGTGACGGGGTGGCGTTCGATGCCGAACGCGGCGACGTGCGCGGTGCGGATCGGCGCTTCCTCGGGATAGAAACGGGTCGACCCCATCCGGAATGAGCCCGCGGGCAGTTGGACCAGATCGGACAGGCTCAAGGAATCCGCACCTCGAAGTCTTCCGTCAATTGCGTTGAGGCCGGGTCGAATCCGTCGGTTCCGGTGGGCGCCTCGGTGTGCACCGAGACCAGGTAGTCACGACGTTTGGTCCACACGTGCACGACGCGGTCGACGAACTCGATCGCGTTCTCGGGGGTGTCCGACACGGCGCCGAGCAGCTTCTGCCCGCTGTAGTCGCACAGTTCGGCGGGCAACACGCTCAGCGAGCTCACCGCGGCGTCGGCGGTCAGACCCTCCGCGTACTCGGCGAACGCCGCCTGGGGATCGAGGGTCGTCGGCATGATCGTCACGGTTGCCGACATCCCGTCCGGGCCCGACAATTGCGCCCCCACGTCGCCCGTCCCGCCCTGCATCGACCAGCCCTCGGGGACCGCGACGGTGATCACCGGCGCCACCGAGTCGGCGACCTTGGCCACCATGCCGACCGGGGGACGCTGCTCGGGTTCGCAGGTGACGGTGCCCGCCGGGATCGCAGAGGTGCTGGTCGGGACGACACCGAAATCAGGATGGTCGAGATCCGTGGTGGGGCCGGTGGTCGGAGTGGCCGTCGCCGTCTCGGTGGGGCCGGTCGTCGTGAGGGCGACATCGTCGGCCACCGGTGTGCCCTCACTCGACGTGGTGCACGCGGCCAGCATCGGCGCAGTCAGACACAGCGTCGCCGCCGCTGCGGCTGCAGCCCCTCGGATACCAGTCATCAGTCCTTCGCGAATGCCCGCGCCAGTTCACGCTCTCCATCACGGTAGGGCGCGCCCGAGATGTCGACCACCCCTTTGGCGATTGTTCCACCCGTGAACGGGAACGGCGCCCGGTAGGAACTGCACACCGCCTGGCCCGGATTGCTGCCCACCTTGATGCCCGCCCCGGCCAGCCCGAAGCTGCCCGGGTGGGCGCGCACATTGCTGCGGGTCCCGACCACCGTGCCGTCGACGTAGAGCGACACCTCACCGAGCGGGGTGTGGCTGTTCTCGACCGTGCCGGTGCGCTCGTACCGGACCCCGAGAATGTGGCGACCCGACGGCACCACGTCCTGCGAGGACACCCGCTGCTCGTCCTCACCCATGAAGTTGTAGACGTGATGCAACCGCCCGTCCTGGACGAACAGCACATGCCCGCCGTGCCCGGCGCCGTGTTTGTACAGCACTCCTTCGGCACCGGCCGCGTCCACGTCCACCTCGACGAACACCGAGAACGACCGGCCCCGGATCTCGGGGGTTGCGCCACTGCCGACTTCGGCGTTGTCGGGGTAGTAGGTATAGCTGGTGCGCTCCCCGCTCAGGTACGGCCGCCAGCGGCCGAGCGTCTCGAAGATGTTCAGATCGGCCAGCGGCAACCCGTTGTACTTGGCCGCCTCGGCGAACCACAGCGCCTTGAGTTCCTCCAGCTTGTCCGGGTGCTCGGCGGCCAGGTCGTGGCGCTGGCTGCGGTCGGATTCGATGTGGAACAGTTCCCAACGGTCGGTGTCGAAGTGGCCCCACCCGGCCGGGCTCGCCGCGTGCACGGTGTTGGCGAACCAGCCGTCGTGCCAGATGCCCCGGGTGCCGAGCATGGCGTAGTACTGCGTCTCCTTGCCGGACTTCGCCGCCGCGTCCTTCAGGGTTGCCGCGAAACTTGTTCCGTCCAGCGGTTTCTGGACGATGCCGCGCACCTCGTCGGGCGGTGTGATGCCGAGCAGGTCATACACCGTCGGGGTGATGTCGCTGACGTTGACGTAGTTGTCCCGGACTTCGCCGTGAGCGTCGATCCCGTTGGGCCAGGAGATGATTGCGCTGTCGGCGATGCCGCCCTCGTGGGAGGCGTAGCGCTTGAACAGCTTGTAGGGCGCGTTGAACGCCATGGCCCACCCGATCGGGTAGTGGTTGAAGGTCTGTGGCGAGCCGAGCACGTCGAAGTACCGCATGCTGTCTTCCACGGTGTCGATGTAGCCGTTGAAGAACTTGCTCTCGTTGACCGAGCCGTTCGGCCCGCCTTCGCCACTGGCGCCGTTGTCGGAGATCACCACGATGACGGTGTTGTCCAACTGCCCCGACTCGTCGAGATAGTCGAGGATGCGGCCGATCTGGGCGTCGGTGTAGGACAGGAACCCGGCGAACACCTCGGCCATCCGGGTGAACAGCTTCTTCTCTTCGTCGTCGAGGGTGTCCCACGGGCGCACCGTGTCCTGGGTCGGCCACGGTTCTCCGCCCGGGCCCGTCACATCCAGGTACGGGTTGATCTGAGACAGCTCGGTGTCGGCCGGCACGATGCCCAGGCGCTTCTGGTTCTCCAGCACGATCTCGCGGTAGCGCTCGTAGCCCATGTCGAAGGTGCCGGCGTACTTGTCGGCCCACTCCTCGAACACGTGGTGGGGCGCGTGCCCGGCGCCCGGGCACAGGTAGGAGAACCACGGCTTGTCCGGTGCGATCACCTTCGAGTCCTTGATGAACTCGATTGTCTTGTCCGCCAGATCCTTCGACAGGTGGTAGCCGTCCTCCGGCGTGGCCGGCGGCGCGACCGGATGGTTGTCGTACACCAGGTCGGGGTACCACTGGTCGGTCTCCCCGCCCAGGAACCCATAGAACCGTTCGAAGCCGCGGCCCAGCGGCCAGTGCCGTTTGGTGGCCGCCAGGCTGGATTCCTCCAGCGGCGTCAGGTGCCACTTCCCGATGCAGTAGGTGTTGTATCCGCGTTCGGCGAGCACCTCGGGCAGCAGTGCGGTGTCGTAGGGAATCCGTCCGTTGCTGTTCGGGAATCCGTCGGTGAACTCTTCGATGGTCGCCATCCCGACGGTGGTGGGATTGCGGCCGGTGAGCAGAGCGGCCCTGGTGGGCGAGCACAGCGCGGTGGTGTGGAACTGCGACAGGCGCACCCCCTTTTCCGCGATGCGGCTCATGGCCGGCATCTCGACGAGCCCGCCGAAGCAGTCCCAGGTGGCGATACCGATGTCATCCCAGACGAGATAGAGCACATTGGGCGCATCGGACGGCGCCACCGGAGCGGCATACGGTCCCCAGTCCGGCTCCGAATCACGGATGTCGAGCGCGATCTTGCCCTGGAACTCTGCGGTCATCGGACCTCCCGGTTTGACGGACGCCCGGACACTACACCCGCCAGATGGCGTGGACCGGGGATATTGACGCCCGCAACAATGCGCGCCGCTTCGGGCTACCCGGACTCGGCGGGCTGGTTGACCCGATACAGGCGCCAATCCGGTTGACCGTCACCGTCGTTGGGGATCTCGAGTTCCAGGGTGGCCACCTCGGCGCCGGTCTCGTAAAGGGTCGGGTACCGCAGGTTGAGGGCATCGGAGGTGCCGCGACCTACCGGGGGCACCGACAGCAGATACCGGACGCCGTTGTCGCTCGGATCGTTGAGCAACTCGGTGAAATCGGGATCGGACGGAATCACGAAGGTCCTTGGCCGCGGCGATGCGGCGATGATCCCGAAGCCGTACACGGTGTCGGTGATCACGGAACTGTCGGGGAGATTCAGCGTTTCGAGGTACTCGGCGATCCTGCGCTCGGTGCCGAATGTCCGCGCGATGCGCTGTTCGGTGGCCGCCCGTTCGCTCACGTCGTCCGGGTCGGCAGCCAGGACCGCCGCCAGCGCGTACTCCTGCGGGGCGTAGTCGGGCGCAGACATGCCCACCACCGTCACCGGGATCCCGACCGCAAGCGTCGCCGCCACCGCGACATACGTTCCCGCCGAACGCTTCTGTGGGACGTGGTCGGGAACCACCGGGGCGTGCTTACCGGGACGCTTGGACCGGGCCATGACTCCGTCCGGCACGCCGAGCAACGCCAACGTCGCCGCCATCGGGATCGCGATGATGAAAAACCGCAGGAATGGAAACGTGGACCCCTGTGCGTAACTGAACGCCTGGAAACCCAGCACGGCGCCGAACATCCCCAGTGGGACCACGATCGTCTGCCAGTTCGGCCTGCCCCACCGCTGCATGAGGACCCACAGCGCCAGCGGGATCAGGGTCGGTGCGAGCAACATGACGCAGAGGGCCGCGAAGACCACTCCCTCGGTGAAGTTCGGTGCGGTGAGTCCGGATTGGTCCAGGATCGCGGCGTTTCCGTATTGGGAGGTGAACTGCGCGAATGCCTCACCGGTGATGAGCCAGCCCGCGGCCGCCCAGCCCACAAAGGCGATCACCCCCGGTCCGCTCACGATCAACATGTCCATCGCGGCGCGATGAAGTCGCGGGGGCGATTTCGCCCGGAGATAGGTGGTGATGCCCACGATCAGTCCGGCGGCCCCGACGGTGGCCAGCGCGTCATAACGGGTCAGGTAGGCCAGGCCCATCGCCACCCCACCGGCGGTGACCAGGTGGTGCACGTCGTCGTCGACCATCCACATGATCAGCCTGCGTACCGCCCAGGTCATGAAGAAGATGAACGGCGCCTCGCTCATGCCGTTGGAGCCGTAGAAGACGATCATCGGATTGAGCGCGAACAATGCGGTGATCGTCAACGAATATGCGCGCGGCAGACCGCGATCGGCGCCCATGCTGAAGATCTGGACCGCCGCGCCGGCCATGAACAGTCCCGACATCATCGATCCGGAGAAGGCACGCCCGGCGATGTCCGGAAACACCGGGCTGAGCCACACCGCGGGAATCTGCACCATGGCCGCGACCGGCGTGAAGATGAAACCCAGAGCGGCCAGATGCGGGTCCCGGCTGAACAACACCGCCCGCGTGGAGGCCACCCGGGACAGGGTGTCGCCCATGACGAATCCGTTCTGGATCTGCAGCCAGTATCCGACACCGACGTACACCGCCAGGCAGATGAAGAAGATGGTGAACTTCAGCCGGCGGTCCGACCCGCCGAGTGTCGCGGTCATTGCTGACCGGCGGGCTGGTGCACGGTGGTCTCGTCGGGCTTCTCGGCGAGGCCGTGATAGGTCTTCTCCCAGAACGACGGCTGCCGGATCATCTGATAACAGCCCTTGGCGGCGGCGATACTCATCATCAGCCAGAACAACGGCACCGTCAGCGCGGCCACCAAAAGATCGGACCTGTCGTCCTCGCGCAGCGCGATCATGTTCATGTACACGACGGTGAAGTTGCCGAGAATCATGGCGACCAGCGCCGGGAAGTAGATGAGGTCCGGAAAGACCTCCCCGACGACGGCGGGCTGGCCGAGGAACCAGAGCAGGGTGATGAACCAGAACAACAGGTTGAGCACCGCGATGATCGGGGTTCCCGCGAGCACCAGGGTGAAGCGGATGAAGCTGCGCAGGCCAAGGGTGCGATAGAGCTTGAGCGGTCGCCGGATGTGCACCAACCAGGTCTGCAGATAGCCCTTGTACCAACGGGACCGCTGACGGATCCAGTTGATGGGGTCGCTGTTGGCCTCTTCCAGCGTGTAGGAATCGATGACCGCGGTGTGGTATCCGTTTGCGGCGATGCGTAATCCGAGATCGGCGTCCTCGGTGACATTGAACGGGTCCCAGGCGCCGATGCCCTGCAGCATGTCGCGGCGCAGATGATTCGACGTGCCGCCCAACGGGATCGGTGAGGTGCTGACCATCATGCCGGGGAGCAGGAAGCCGAACCAGAGTCCGTACTCCGCGGTGAACCACGCCGTCAGCAGATTCTGGTGCCCGTTGTGGTAGACCAGTTTTGCCTGCACACACGCGACGTCATCAGGTAGGTCCCGGAACGCGGCCACCACCCGGCGCAGTTGCAGGGGCTCCGGAAGATCCTCGGCGTCGAAAATGGTGACGATATCGCCGGTGGCGAAGTACAGGCCGTAGTTACACGCCTTGGGCTTGGTGCGGGGCTCGGCCGGCGGCACCAACAGGATGGTGATGACCTCGGAATCCCCACACGCCTCCGCCGCGTCGATGGTGACCTGGTCGTCGGCCTCCAACAGCAACAACACCTGCAGCTTGTCCTTCGGGTACTCCAACGAATCCATGGCACCGATCAGGTCGGCCACCACTTCGGGCTCGTTGTAGGCGGGCACCAGGATCGTGTAGGACGGCAGGTCTTCGTCTGCGATCGATCTGGCGACATCGTCGGGAATGACGATGGGCCGCGATGCCAGCCCGCGCCGGAAGATGAGCACCCGGTCGCCGAGCGTCAGAAGGTATGCCAGCGTGCAGAATCCGATGAGACCGACAGCGGTCTGCATCGGCCGCCAGACCGCCACCGCGATGACAACGGCCAGCAGGCTGAGCAGCACCGGCTTCTGCCAGCCCAGTAACGGCTTGGACGCGGACTGCCGGGGATCATCGTCGCGCAGCCCGTTGATCGCCCGGTCCAGCACCCATGCCTGCTGCTCGGGCGTGACGGTGTCGGCGTCGAAGATCTGCCGTGTGCTCGCAGTCTGCGGGCCCAGCCGTTTCACGTCATCGGTCGCGGTCATGGCGTGCCCCGGGACCGCCTGCCGCGCAGCACGACGAATGCCGCACCCAGCACCACCAGAGCGAGCGCGCCCACGCCGATGGCGATGTACAACGGCTTTCGGTCCGCTGTGGCGGCGGCGACCTCCTCGGCGGCGGCCGGCGTTGTCAACTGGATGGGTTCGCGTCCCGGCATCGACACCGCGGCGTTGCCGGTGAGCCCCGACCACCGGCCGATATCGGAGTCCAGCCAGGTGAGTAGCCGGTCGAGTTCTGCGGGCGCAGCACTGGAGGTCGCGACGAGCACCGTCCGGCCACCGGAGTACAGGGTCTGCAAGGACCCGAACCCGACAGCCGGATCCAGCGCCAATGTGCTGGAATTGCCGCTGCCGTCCACGTTCTCGACGGTGATGACCCCGTCGGCATCGACCGTCACCGGCAGCGCGATCCTGTCGTCGTTCCAGCCGTCCGGGCTGACCACGATCGCCGGGTTGCTCGAGGCGATGGCATCGTCGCGGGACACGACCGCCGTGTCGAACGGAAGACTGCTCAACCGTTGCAGGCCGGTGACGATGCGCACCGCGCGGCGCAGGTTGTCCAATCCGTCGTCGACACCGATCTCCACGCGCGGCATCAGGGCCTGCGGAAGAGACTGGAATCCTGCCGGGGATGGCGGGCTCGCGAGCGCGGTCTCCACCGCCGACTCGCCGTCGATGGTCAACGTGATCGGCTGGAACTCGCCGCACTGACCGGTGTTACCCGCCGCGTCGACCGCGATGTCCAGGTTGGTGTAGCGCTCCAGCAGCCGTTCCGGCACATCGATCCAGCGGTCGATCTGACCGCTGGGCTCGGTCGCCCATCGGTCCAGCATCTCGCCGCCCACTCCGACGGTCACCTGCCCGGCGAGGCCTTCGGGCAGCGGCGTGTAGGACCCCTGCAGATGGACCCGCACATCCTTCACCGACCTGCCGATCCGAGTCTGGTCGAGCGGGACGGTCACCCGCGGATTGACCAGATCGGTGGCGTTGACGCCGGGCTGACCGAGCTTGCGGATGGTGGTGCGGTCGCTGGGCAGTTGCGGCACGGTCGACAACGGCCCGGCCACTGCAGTGGACTGCACTGCCAGTTGGGAGAGGTCACTGGACAGCAGCCGCGCCTGGTTGTCCAGGTCTGCGGCCGAACCCGTGATCAGAAGGGCAGGTACGGCATTGGGTCCCTGCAGGCTGACGCCAGGCGCCTCACCTTCCCGGATCATGATCTGACGTTCCAGCGGCGCCGGCGGGCGCAACGCGCCGTCGGTCGAGATGACGTCGATCTCGGTCTGTTGCGGGCCATACCGTGCGACCGTGGCCGTCGCGAGCCTCACGGCAGCATCGGATTCGGCCCGGGACGGATTCGAGGGAACAGCCAGGGTCAGCCGTTGTAGCACCGGCGGCAGGAAGTCCGCGACGGTGGCCGGCGCGAGTTCCTGGCCGGAGTAGCGGACTTCGGTCCCCACCAGCCGAAGCGGGTTGGTGGCGTCGAAGACGCAGTACCCCTGCGGCAGATTCAGATAGCTGCGCAACTGCACCGTGACGGCGTTGTCCACGATGCGCGCCCCGGCAAGCGGAATGGTGATCGGCGCCTGTTCCGGCGGCAACGGGACCCGCGAGATGATGCGCTCGTCCTGACTGACCTCCAGCGTGCCACCCAGCGAATTGACCGGCGGTGCCACGGTGGCGACGAGTTCTGCGGGTGTCAGGCCGGGTTGCACCGGGACCGACAAGGTCTGCACGCCTTCGATCCCGTACAGCGAGATGGTGGAGTCGAGTCCGATGGTGCGCAGGCCCAGGGTGGGCGAATTGGCCAGCGACATATCGCCTTCGGGCTCTGCCACGGCGACTCCGGGCAGCGCCGTCCCGCCGGCGACCAACACGGCGGCCGCCAGCGGCAGTATCCGAGTGGTCCACCGCGAAGACCTGTGCGGCCATACGTTCGCCAGAGCTACATCCACTGAAATCGTCTTCCTGTCGTGTTTCATCGGAACTGGGCCGCCACCAGTGCTCTGCTGAACGTCCGCAGCAGGTCCTCGTCCTTGAACACCGGTGTCCGTTCGTCGAGCACTGCATTGCCACGGAACAACAACGTGATGAGCGTTCGGATATTGGAGACCACGCTGGTCGACGGCGTCGGGAAGGGGGCGTCGGGATCATGGTTGTCGACCGCAAAGATCGTCACCCGCTGCGCGAGTTCATCATCGCCCCAAGCGAACTGCACCGAGTTCCAGGTCACCAGCAGGCTGTCGTCGACCACCGACGTCAGGCGGCCCTGGACCCCCATGTCGAGGTCGATCTGGCGTGCCGGGCTGATGCGGGCGCTGGTCAGGCCGTACACGACGCGTGCGGGATAGGTGCCGAGGGAGAACGGCCGCCTGGTGACGATGCTGTCGACCACGATCGTGCGCGGCCGGGACAGCTTGTCCCAGCGCGCATTGCCCGAGTCGGCCAGCATGTACTGGCGGACCAGTACCGCGCCGTCGCCGTAGAGGCGATGCACCTGGGGATACTCACGCTGCTCGGTGACGGTCCAGCCGATCGGCACGTCCAGCGGGCGTCCTTGTACCAACCGGTCCGGGCTGGGCCTGCTGACCGTGGCGGTACTGGTCTGTGTGGGCAGGCTGCATAGCGACAACGCCACCGCGGCCACCACCACGAGCGGTACACCCGCCCAGACCTGTTTGGAAGCAAGTGGTTCCACCTTGCGGTCCAGTAGCCGCTTGGGCGCCCCCCGACGAGCCTGGAGGTACATGACCAGACCGACGACACTGATGGCCGTCACCGCGGGCACCTGTTGGTAGACCACCATCGGCGCATCCGGGATGAACTGCGAGATCGCGGTCAGGACGGCGAATCCGACCGCCCAGGCGCCCAGTGATCCGACAAGTCCGCGCCGGAAGGTGCGGCCCGTTGCCGTGCCGGTGCCGATGGCGGCGATCAGCAGAGCTGCCGAGCCCGCAGCGAACTTTCCGCCGCCGAGCAGGATCACCGCGAAGTAATACGGCAGCGAAAAGGCCAGCAAGAACATCGCCCACACCCAGGCGAAGCGGATCACCGGGCGTAGACCGAAGAGCACCACGCAGCAGCTGGCCACGAACAGCCACGCCGCGAGGAGGTCCAGGCGTAGTAGATGGAAATACAGCGCGTAGCGCTCCAGCAGGGCGGCCATGATCAGCACCGCCATGCCCAAACCCATACCGCCGACGATGATGTCGGTCTGCCGGTCGTGGATGGGTAGCTCGGTACGGTTGCGCCGCGCCACGCCGATGGCGACCAGGGTCGCCACCAATGGCACCGTCCACACGTACCCGCCGACCCCGCCTTCGCGGGTGGTGATCGCCAGGCTCACGAACGATTCGCCGAAGGCGATCGCGGTCAGCACGATGATCAGCAACCAGCGCAGGCCCAGCCGGTACAGCGGGTGGACGCCGTAGTACCGATCGAGGACCGGTGTGCGCGGCGGCTGCTCGTCGGTGGTCGTAGTGGCCATCGAGATCACCCGGACGGTGACGGTGACACGTGCGCCGACGGATGACGATCTCGGCAGCATTCACGAATGAGCCGATCTCGCACCACAATCCCCCGCGCCATGTGCGCGATGGTAGGTCACCAGATACGCGGGCAAACACCGAATACTTGAACCGGCAAAGAATTGTCATGGCACAGACGTTTCAGCAAACGCATATGCAGGTGCGAGATCCCCGACGTAGCCATAGATGTTCCCCGCAGTTGCAAGCTGGCTAATTATCCGAGCCGACACGCCCGAAACGGCCAATTGATCTTGACACGCACAAACCCCCGGCCCGCGCAAGCGGTACCGGGGGTTTGGGAAGCTGTCCCGAAGGAGTGCTCTACTTCGCCTTCTCGAGGATCTCGACCAGACGCCAGCGCTTGGTCGCCGAGGTCGGACGGGTCTCCATCAGCGAGACGCGGTCGCCGATACCGGCATCGCCGTTCTCGTCGTGCGCCTTGACCTTCGTGGTGGTCCGGATGATCTTGCCGTAGAGCGGGTGGCTCTTACGGGACTCCAGCTCGACCACGATCGTCTTCTGCATCTTGTCGCTCACCACGTAGCCGATGGCCGTCTTGCGACGACCGCGCACTTTCTCAGTGGTCGGCGTGTGGTTGGGGCCTTTAGTGTCTGCCATTGTTACGAATCCTCACCAACGGGTCCGGAGGCCAGACCCAGTTCACGTTCACGCAGCACGGTGTACACCCGTGCAATCTCGTGGCGCACCACACGGAGGCGCCGGTTGTTGGTCAGCTGACCGGTGGCCATCTGGAAGCGCAGGTTGAACAGCTCTTCCTTCGATTCGCGCAGGCGAGTGGTGAGCTCTTCTTCGGTGAGCTCACGCAGTTCGCCAGGCGTAACTCCCACTGCCATCAGAACTGCTCCTCTCGTGTCACGATGCGTGCCTTGATCGGCAACTTGTGGATTGCGCGGGTGAGAGCATCGCGGGCGATCTTCTCATCCGGGTAGCTGAGCTCGAACAGCACGCGGCCGGGCTTGACGTTGGCCACCCACCACTCGGGCGAACCCTTACCGGAACCCATGCGGGTCTCGGCGGGCTTCTTGGTCAGCGGGCGGTCCGGGAAGATGTTGATCCACACCTTGCCGCCACGCTTGATGTGCCGGTTGATGGCGATACGAGCAGACTCGATCTGCCGGTTGGTGATGTAGGCGTGCTCCAGTGCCTGGATGCCGTAATCGCCGAAGCTCACCGAGGTGCCGCCACTGGCGGTACCACGCTGCCTCGGGTGGTGCTGCTTGCGGTGCTTCACCCTGCGGGGAATCAACATGACTAGCTCTCCGTGCTCTCGGCGGGCGCCTCGACAGCCGCGTCAGCGGTCGGTGCGGCCGACTCTTCTCCGGTGGCGGCACGGCCGGCCTCGGTGCTCGTCGCGGTGGTACCCGACGCGCCACTGCGGCGCGGACGGGTGCCCGACGGACGGTCACGACGCGGACGGTCGGCGGCCGGCGCGGCGGCGGTCAGCTCACGCTTACCACCGACGATGTCGCCCTTGTAGATCCAGACCTTCACGCCGATACGGCCGAAGGTGGTCTTGGCCTCGTAGAGGCCGTAGTCGATGTCGGCACGCAGCGTGTGCAGCGGGACTCGACCTTCGCGGTAGAACTCCGAGCGGCTCATCTCAGCACCGCCGAGGCGGCCCGAGCACTGCACCCGGATCCCCTTGACGTTGGGCTGGCGCATGGCCGACTGGATGGCCTTGCGCATCGCGCGACGGAACGCCACCCGGTTGGACAGCTGCTCGGCGACGCCCTGGGCGACCAACTGCGCAACAGACTCGGGGTTCTTCACCTCGAGGATGTTGAGCTGAACCTGCTTCTTGGTCAGCTTCTCCAGGTCGGTCCGGATGCGGTCGGCCTCGGTGCCGCGGCGCCCGATGACGATGCCGGGACGCGCGGTGTGGATGTCCACGCGGACCCGGTCACGGGTCCGCTCGATCTCCACATCGGCGATACCGGCCCGCTCCAGGCCGGTGGCCAGCAGACGGCGGATCGCGACGTCTTCCTTCACGTAGTCCGCGTACTGCTTGTCGGCATACCACCGGGACTTCCAGTCGGTGGTGATACCGAGCCGGAAGCCGTGCGGATTGATCTTCTGGCCCACTACTCCGAGCCCTCCTTCGCTTCTGCGGAAGCCTTGGTTTTGGTCGAAGCTGCTTTACTGCCCTGCGCACGACGTGCGCGTGCCGCACTCGCCGAGGCGCCCTGCTGTCCGCTCTTCTTGGGCGGACGGCTCTCGACGATCACGGTGATGTGGCTGGTGCGCTTGCGGATACGGAACGCACGCCCCTGGGCGCGCGGCCGGATGCGCTTGGCGGTCGGGCCACCGTCGGCGTGGATGGTCGCGACCACGAGGGTCGACGGGTCCAGTCCGTTGTTGTTCTGCGCGTTGGCGGCCGCACTGGCGATCACCTTGGCAACCGTGGTGCTGGCGTCCTGCGGTGCCCACCGGAGGATGTCGAGCGCCTCGGCGACCGACTTGCCGCGGACCAGGTCGATGACCCGGCGCGCCTTGGTCGGCGAGAACGGCACGAAGCGGGCAACCGCCGTCGCGGACGGATACTCAATTGCAGTAGTCATTACCGGCGCTTCGCTTTCCGGTCATCCTTGATGTGACCCTTGAACGTGCGGGTGGGGGCGAACTCGCCGAGCTTGTGCCCGACCATCGCCTCGGAGACGAACACCGGCACGTGCTTGCGACCGTCATGGACGGCGAAGGTGTGACCGATGAAGTCAGGAATGATGGTCGAACGACGCGACCAGGTCTTGATGACCTGCTTCGTGTTCTTCTCGTTCTGGACGTCGACCTTCTTCAAGAGGTGGTCGTCGACGAACGGGCCCTTCTTCAGGCTGCGTGGCATCGCTTTACTCCCTAGCGCTTATTCTTGCCGGTGCGCCGGCGACGGACGATGAGCTTGTCGCTCGCCTTGTTCGGCTTGCGGGTACGGCCCTCGGGCTTGCCCCACGGGCTCACCGGGTGGCGGCCACCGGAGGTCTTACCCTCACCACCGCCGTGCGGGTGGTCGACCGGGTTCATCACGACACCACGGACGGTGGGGCGCTTGCCCTTCCACCGCATACGGCCGGCTTTACCCCAGTTGATGTTGGCCTGCTCGGCGTTGCCGACCTCGCCGACGGTGGCGCGGCAGCGCACATCGACGCGACGGATTTCACCGGAGGGCATACGCAGCGTGGCGTAGGCGCCTTCCTTACCGAGCAACTGGACGCTCACACCGGCCGAACGGGCCAGCTTCGCGCCACCGCCGGGACGCATCTCCACAGCGTGGATGACGGTACCGGCCGGGATGTTGCGCAGCGGCAGGTTGTTACCCGGCTTGATGTCGGCGTTGGCGCCGGACTCCACGATGGTGCCCTGCTTCAGACCCTGGGGCGCGATGATGTAGCGCTTCTCGCCGTCCAGGTAATGCAGCAGTGCGATGTTCGCGGTGCGGTTCGGGTCGTACTCGATGTGAGCGACCTTGGCGTCGACGCCGTCCTTGTCGTGGCGACGGAAATCGATCAAACGGTAGGCGCGCTTGTGGCCACCGCCCTTGTGCCGTGTCGTGATACGACCGTGCGCGTTGCGGCCGCCCGTGCTGTGCAGCGGGCGAACCAGCGACTTCTCCGGCGTCGAGCGGGTGATCTCGGCGAAATCGGAGACGCTGGCACCGCGACGACCGGGGGTCGTCGGCTTGTACTTGCGAATTGCCATTTCTTGGTTCCTGAGTCTCTCTGCCCGCCGTTAGGCCGGCGCTCCGAACAAGTCAATCGGCTTGCTGCCCGCGGCCAGGGTCACGATCGCGCGCTTGGTGCTCTTGCGCTGTCCGTAGCCACTGCGGGTCCGCTTGCGCTTGCCGTTGCGGTTCAACGTGTTCACCGAATCGACCTTGACGGAGAAGATCTTCTCGATCGCGATCTTGATCTGCGTCTTGTTCGAGTCCGGGTGCACGACGAACGTGTACACGTTGTCCTCGATCAGCGAGTACGACTTCTCCGAGATGACCGGGGCCAGGATGATGTCGCGGGGGTCAGTAATCGTTGCCATCAGACCGACGCTCCTTCTTTCTGGGCCGTGCTGTTCGCGCCGATGTAGGCATCCAGCGCTTCGACGCTGAAGATCACGTCATCGGCATGCAACACGTCGTACGCGTTGAGCTGGTCTGCCGAGATCACGTGGACGTTCGGCAGGTTACGGACGCTCTTGGCGCCGACCACGTCGCTGCGACCGATGACGATCAGAACCTTCTTGTTGGTGGTCAGGCTCTCCAGGAAAGCCTTGGCCGCCTTGGTCGACGGGGCCTGCCCGCTGATCAGTTCGGTGATCGCATGGATGCGCTCGTTGCGCGCCCGGTCCGAGAGCGCCCCGCGGGTGGCGGCGGCGATCATCTTCTTGGGGGTGCGCTGGCTGTAGTCACGCGGCTTCGGACCGTGCACCACGCCACCACCGGTGAACTGCGGTGCGCGGGTCGAACCCTGGCGGGCGCGGCCGGTGCCCTTCTGGCGGTACGGCTTCTTGCCACCGCCGGACACCTCGGCACGAGTCTTCGCCGAGTGCGTGCCCTGACGCTTGGCGGCCAGCTGCGCGGTCACGACCTGATGCAGCAGCGCGATGTTGGGCTCAACATCGAACAGTGCGGCAGGCAGCTCGACGGAGCCGTCCTTCTTGCCGTCCGGGGTGTGGACGTCAATCTTGAGAGTCATTACTTCTCACCTCGTTTGATCGCGGTGCGGACCACGACGAGTCCACCGTTGCGCCCGGGGACGGCGCCCTTGATCAGCAGCACACCGTTCTCGGCATCGACCTTGTGCACCTTCAGGTTCTGGGTGGTGACGCGGTCACTACCCATGCGGCCCGACATGCGGGTGCCCTTGAAGACGCGGCCCGGGGTGGCACAGCCACCGATCGAGCCGGGGCGGCGGTGCACGGCCTGGGCGCCGTGCGAGGCACCCTGACCCGAGAAACCGTGGCGCTTCATGGTGCCGGCGAAGCCCTTGCCCTTGCTGGTGCCGGTCACGTCGACGTACGCGCCGTCGGCGAAGATCTCGGCGGTCAGCTCCTGGCCGACCTCGTAATCGGCAGTGGCGGCCTCGTTTTCGAGCCGGAGCTCGGCGAGGTGACGGCGCGGGTTCACACCGGCGGCGGCGAACTGACCGGCAACCGGCTTGTTCACCTTGCGCGGGCTGATCTCGCCGTACGCCAACTGCACTGCGCTGTAGCCGTCGCGCTCCGGGGTGCGGATGCGCGTCACGACGTTCGGGCCGGCCTTGACGACCGTGACCGGGACGACCTTGTTGTTCTCGTCGAACACCTGCGTCATGCCCAGCTTGGTGCCCAAAATGCCTTTTCTAGCCATTTTTCTGGGTTCTCCTACTGGATGTTGACGTCGACGCTGGCCGGCAGATCGATGCGCATCAAGGCGTCAACGGTCTTCGGCGTCGGGTCGAGGATGTCGATAAGGCGCTTGTGGGTACGCATCTCGAAATGCTCCCGCGAGTCCTTGTACTTATGGGGGGACCGGATGACGCAGTACACGTTCTTCTCGGTCGGCAGCGGCACCGGGCCGACCACGCTTGCTCCCGTACGGGTGACCGTCTCGACGATCTTGCGCGCCGAGGCGTCAATCGCCTCGTGGTCGTAGGCCTTCAGCCTGATGCGGATCTTCTGTCCCGCCACGCTTTCCTACCTCACTATTAAGGGCTTCCGCGCTTCGGGCGCAGAAATACCTCTGGTCTTCGTGCGCTCTGTCGAACGGGGTGTTCCCCGCACGACAGCACGCTGGCTATGCCGCCGCTGTTTACCTGTCTCTGGTTCACCGACCCCCGCGCTCGGGTGTGTCGCCCTTACGCACACTCTTTTGCGTAGATAATCTGTCGCAATCGAGGTGGGGACCGGGTGCGTCCGTGTAGGACGCGGGTCGGTTGCTCTCAGCCAGGCGGACCCGGCAGAAGGCAACCCGAACAGTATGCCTCAGATCCCGGCGTCCTCCAAATCCCCATTTGAGCAGCTTGGAGCCTCGGCAGCGGCCCGGCCGGGACATCTATCTTACTCCAGAGTAAGATAGACCGGATGACGGACAGTCCGACCTATCGCGCCTGGCAACAGCTGTCGGACAAACCACTGGGCAGCCGCTTGTTCTCGGTGGCCGCGATGGTCCGGGTCCCTTACTTCGCCTCGGTGCTCCCCCACGTGGTGCACATGGGGCCGGGCAGCGCCGAGGTGCTGGTCCCGAAGTGGTTCTACATCTACAACCACCTGCACACCGTGCATGCGATCGCCTCGTGCAACGCCGCCGAGGTCGCGATGGGAATGGCCATGGAAGCCACCGTGCCCGGCACCCACCGCTGGATCCCGAAGGGGATGACGGTGCAGTACCTGGCCAAGGCCACCACCTCGCTGCGGGCCCGGGCCGAGTTCACTCCGCCCGATTTCGCTGCCATCACCGAAGGTGCCGAGTTGGTGGTGCCGGTGAGCATCACCGACCGCAACGGCGCGGAGGTCGTGCACGCCGACATCACCACCTGGGTGACACCCGCCGGCTGAGCTCGCGCTCAGCGCGTGCGGCCGGCCCAGAAGTCGCACTGGTGGCCCTCGTCGAAGTTCGTGACGACCCGCGGGCCGTCCGGCCGCAGTGACATCCAGGGCCCGTCGCCGCTGACCGCCGGCCACTCCGGTGCCCCGTCCGCCGCGGGCACCCCGGTCCTGACGAACTCTGCCCAGTAGTCGATCATCTGGTTCGACAGCTCCTGCTGAGCCGGGTTCAGCGGCGGTGCGCCGCCGACGTCGAACAGATACCGCAGTTCCAGCGAATGACTGGCACCCACCGGGAAGGGCAACGTGCGCATGGGTTCCGGCGCCGGCGGATTCGGATCGTTGAACTCGTAGGCGTAGACCTGGTTGGCGCCGGACAGTTCGTCGGCCATCCGGTCTGCGACACACGCGAACACACCGTCGGTGACTGCCGCCGAGTAGGCCAGCGCCGTGCTGCCGCCGTATCGGTCCAGCGGGTAGCGCGCACCGACCTCCGCCGCCTCGGGCCCGAAGGTGTTGGCGAGCAGACCGGGATACTCGCCCGGCCCGTACTGTCTGCTGCCGCGCAGATACTGCAGTGCGACGAACAAGGTGAACTCGTCATGGTTGCTGCCGATCAGCACGGGCACATCGGCCGCCCGGCCCTCGCGGAAGGCGGCCATCGGATCTTCGGGCAGGACAGCGGTCCCGTATACCGGCCCGCTGAGCGTGTCCTCACCGATCCGGTCGTACCACACCGGTTTTCGCAGTTTGTGATCCGGCAACGCGCGCAGGCAGGCCGCCGCGCCCGCCGGATCGCCGCAGCCCAGATCGCGCGCGTAGTCCTCGCTGATGCGCTCAGCTTGCGGTAGCGCCAACTGGGCCTGACACGGTCCGCTCTGGATGATCGCGGCCCGGAACAGCCCCTTGGACTCGGGCGCCACCATGTGATCGCACACCGACATCCCGCCGGCCGACTCGCCGGCGATGGTCACCTTGTCCGGGTCGCCGCCGAACGCCGCGATGTTGTCGTGCACCCAGCGCAGTGCCGCCTGCTGGTCCTGCAATCCGTAATTGCCGACGGCACCGTCCGGGCCGAGCGCCGGATGGGCCAGGAATCCGAGTGCACCGAGCCGGTAGTTCAGCGTGACGACGACGATGTCGCCGCGGTCGACGAGCCAGCGGGAGTCGTACATCCCGCCATTTCCGTTGATGAACGCGCCCCCGTGGATCCAAACCATCACCGGCCGTGGCTCTTCCGCCGGCGGCGGGGTCCAGACATTCAGGGTGAGGCAGTCCTCGTCGGTCTGCCTGCCCATCTCCAGATCGCTGCCCTCGTCCTGCAGGCAGCGCGGGCCGACCTTGGTCGCATCGCGCACGCCGGGCCAGGGCGCCACCGGCTGCGGCGGCTGCCAGCGCAGCGGCCCGACCGGCGGCGCCGCGTACGGGATCCCCGCGAAATGTCGTTTGTCGAGGGTGGCCACCCCCTGCACCAGCCCCGCGGTCGTCTTGACCACTGACGGGTCGGGAGGTAGGGACGCCGGCGCATCGGCGGTGTTGCCTGCGCAGCCGAGCGTGAGCGTGCCGGTGGCCAGTAATGCCAACGCACAGCGGACGAGTCGGGACGTGGAAGGCACCGCCCGAGCCTACTGACGACGATTCCCGCATTCCGCGCGTGCGGGCTGAGACGCCCCCTTAGACTGCAACTTGACACCCGTCAAGACAGTGTGAAGGAGCCGATGGATGAGCACTCCGACCAAGGATGATCGGGCCAGCCAGTACGCCAACGTGTTCGTCGAGCCGAAGGCCTACGCCGATGACGCGCGCCTGCACGAAGCGCTGGCCTATCTGCGGACCCATGAACCGGTGGTCCGGGTCGAGTCCAGGCTCTACCGCCCGTTCTGGGCCATCACCAAACACGCCGACATCATGGCCATCGAACGCGAGAACAACCTGTTCCTCAGCGAACCCCGGCCGCTGCTGGCCACCGCCGCGGCCGACGATCTGGCCAAGGAGCAGCTGGAAGCCGGCATGGGGCTGCGCACGCTGATCCATATGGACGACCCGCACCACCGCAAGATCCGCGCCATCGGCGCCGACTGGTTCCGCCCCAAGGCCATGCGCGATCTGAAGGTCCGCGTCGACGAGCTCGCCAAACGCTATGTCGACCGGATGCGCGATATCGGCCCGGAATGCGATTTCGTCACCGAGATCGCGGTGCACTTCCCGCTCTACGTCATCATGTCGCTGCTCGGCCTGCCCGAGGACGACTACGAGCGCATGCACATGCTGACCCAGGAGATGTTCGGCGGCGACGATGACGAGTACAAGCGCGAGGGCGGATCCCTGGAGGATCAGCTCCAGGTGCTGTTGGACTTCTTCGCCTACTTCTCCCAACTCACCGCGTCCCGCCGGGAGAACCCCACCGACGATCTGGCCTCCGCGATCGCCAACGGGCGCATCGACGGCGAGCCACTGACCGATGTGGACACCGTTTCCTACTATGTGATCGTCGCCAGCGCCGGACACGACACCACCAAGGACGCGATCTCCGGCGGGCTGCTGGCGTTGATCGAGAATCCCGACCAGCTGGAGCGGCTGCGCTCGGATTCGTCGCTGATGGGCACCGCGGTCGAGGAGATGATCCGCTGGACGACACCGGTCAAGGAGTTCATGCGCACCGCCGCCGCCGATACCGAGGTACGCGGTGTGCCCATCGCGGCGGGCGAATCCGTCTATCTGGCTTATGTTTCGGGCAACCGCGACGAAGAGGTGTTCGAGGAGCCGTTCCGCTTCGATGTCGGCCGCGACCCCAACAAGCATGTCGCGTTCGGTTACGGCGTGCACTTCTGCCTCGGTGCCGCGTTGGCCCGGATGGAGATGAACAGCCTGTTCTCCGAACTGATTCCGCGTCTGGAGTCGATCGAGCTGGCCGGTGAGCCCGAGCTGTCGGCGACGACATTCGTCGGCGGGCTCAAGCACCTGCCGATCAGGTACTCGCTGCGGTAGTTCGGACCGCCTTCTGGTGGGTGGCCAGGAAGCCGTCGACCGCGGCCCTGGCGGCCGCACGGTAGTCGAAGTCGGCGAACGTACTCAACTTGCCGAGCACGATCGGGCCGAGTAGCAGCGCCACCGCCTGCACCCGATCAACGTGAACCAGCCCCGACACCGCGTCGGGACTGTCGAAGACAGCGTCGAACGGTGCTGCGTACTGATCGGCGACCCGCTCACGCAGGGTGCGCACTGCGTCGCTCTCGGCATGCGGGTCGGCCGTGTTCCACCCTGCCTGATTCAGGCCACCGCCCAGTGCCAGCCAGGAGGTCGCGGCCAGGCTCACGGGAGTCTCGGCGACCAGGTCGGCGAAGCCGTCCAGTGCCGCGATCAGCCGATCGCGCAGGGTGCCATCCGCCGGCGGTAGTGGGGCGGGCGGGATCAGCGCGTGAAAAGCCGCCGCCAGCAGGTCATTTCCACTGGGAAAGTGCCGGTACAGGGTGGCGCGCGCCACATTGGAGGCACGGATGACGGCGTCCACCGTCACCGCACTGGGACCTCCGGTGCGCAGCAGCGCCGTCGCAGCCTCCAGTAACCGGGCCCGCGACCTCGCGGGCCGCGGGTCGGTATGCGTCGCCATCGTCCAACTCCCTTCCCCACCCAGAACGAGACTGTTAGTCTCGGAACTAGACGGGCAGTATCAAAAATAACGCACTCGTCGAAAGAGGGGCAATGGTCGACACACTTGCCGAGTCGGACCGGCCTACCGATTCCTCCCTGGCCGGCCTTTCGACCAGAGTCCGCGTCTGGACACTGCTCATCGCGTGTCTCGGTGTGCTGCTGGTCATCTCCTCGATGGTCGCGCTGAACACCGCGCTCCCCGATCTCGCCAAGGCGACGTCGGCCACCCAGACCGAACTCACCTGGATCGTCGACAGCTACACCCTGGTGCTCGCCTGCCTGCTCCTGCCCGCCGGCGCACTGGGCGACCGCTACGGTCGCCGCGGCGCCCTGCTGCTGGGTCTGGCCATCTTCGGCATCGCCTCGATCGCACCGGTGCTCTGGTCGGACCCGATGCACCTGATCATCGCGCGCGGACTGGCCGGCGCGGGCGCCGCCTTCGTGATGCCCGCGACCCTGTCCCTGTTGACCTCCGCATACCCGAAAGATCAGCGCAACAAGGCCGTTGGCATTTGGGCGGGCACCGCAGGTTGTGGCGCCATCGTCGGCATGCTCGGCTCGGGTGGACTGCTGCACTTCTTCGGATGGCAGGCGATCTTCTGGGCCTTCGCGGGCGCCGGGGTGCTGCTGTTCGTCCTCACGCTGACCATCGCGACATCGAAGGAGACGATCGCCAAACCGCTGGACTGGCTCGGCGCCGTCGTCATCGGTGGCGGTGTCGCGGTGCTCGTGTTCGGCATCCTGGAGGCGCCCGCCCGTGGCTGGTCCGATGCACTGGTCATCGGTTGCATCGTCGTGGGCGCGCTGATGATGCTGGCGTTCGGCGTCATCGAGCTTCGACGCGAACATCCACTGCTCGACGTCCGACTGTTCGCCAATCCCGCCTTCGCAACCGGCGCGGCCGCCATCACGGTGTTCTTCCTTGCCATGTTCGGCTTCTTCTACGTCGTGATGCAGCACATGCAACTGATCCTCGGCTACAGCCCGATCAAGACGGCCTTCGCCCTGACTCCGCTGATGGGGCCGGTTCTGCTGCTGTCCGCAACGTCGTTCTGGTACCTGCCGCGCGCCGGGCTTCGACTGGTCGTTTTCACCGGGCTCACGTTCATCGCCGTCGGCTTTCTGCTGCTGAGCACCATCACCATCGCGGACGGCTATGCGGCCGTCGGCTGGCCCTTGCTCGTGATGAGCATCGGCATCGGATTACTCACCGCACCAACCACTTCCGCGATCATGAACACCGCTCCCGACGACAAGCAGGGCGTGGCCTCCGCCGTCAACGACACCACCCGAGAGATCGGCGCCGCCCTGGGCATCGCACTGGCCGGCTCGCTGCTGGCCGCGCAGTACACCGCTCTGCTGGCGCCCAGGCTCCCGGCCGAGCTGCCGCCACCCGCTCGCGACGCCGCGCTCGGATCCCTGGGCCAGGCCCTGGAGGTGTCGGCGACGCTGGGACCGGCGGGCGCACGCATCGCCGAACTCGGCCGGACGGCCTTCGTCGAATCGATGAGTGCGTCGCTGCTGGGACTCGCGGTCATCGTGGGCGTCAGCGCCGTGGTCATCGGGCTGTGGGCACCCGGCCGCGACGATCAGCAGTTGCGGCTCGTGCGCCGTCTCCGCGGTGCCGGCAGGCACCGCGACTAGCCCGCGATCAGCTCCGCCGCCCGGTGCCCGATCATCGCGATGGTGGCATGGGGCCCGCGCGAGGTGGGTGCCGGCATGATCGAACCGTCGGCCACCCACAACCCGTCGACACCCAGCACCCGGCACTGCGGATCGAGCACCGCGCCCAGCGGCGCGGTACCGCAGAGGTGTTGGGTGGTGGACCAGTTCGCCTCGCGGTCAACGACTCCGGCGATCTCCCGGGCCAGGTCGGCGCCGCGCCGCAGCGCCTCGACATCCTCGGCGACGGTGTCGTAGTGATGCTCGATCACCGGAGCCACTGCGATATCCGGGGACGACACCGTCAACCGGCCACGCGCCGCGGGGCGCATGAGCGCCACCCCGATATGCGGCGGGTCCGATGGCGTTTCCCCGGTCATCTGCGCGAAACCCGATGTGTACAAGCGGATCTCCAGACCGTCCACCGACAGCGCCGCCTCGATCGGGGTGCGTCCACCGGTGGCCGGCCAGTCGACGGGCAGCACCCACTCCGGGTGATCGCTGAACCGCTCCCCCACCGGTAGATCCGCCTGCACCGGGATACCGGCGGAACCGAGTACCGCCGCGGGACCACAACCGGACACCAGCAGCAGGTGCGCGGTGCCGATGGCTCCGGCGCACAGGACGATGCGGTCGGCGGCGTAGTACACCGGTCCCGAGGGACCGAGCGCGTCCACGCCGACCGCCCGGGATCCGGAAAAGCGGATCCGCTGCGCCCTGGTTGCCGGCTGCACCAGCAGGTTCGGCCGCTGCAGAGCCGGTCCCAGGAACGCCGCGCCCGGACCGACCCGGGTGCCGTCCCGCACGTTCAGGGGCAGCGCGCCCACTCCGTCGGCGGGGCCGGCCCCGTTGAGATCGTCGATCCAGCCGAACCCCTTCGCGAGCACCGCTTGCACGAATTTTTCGGTGCCCGTGCTGAACTCACGTGTCCTGCGCACGGGTATCGGCCCGGAGTCGCCGTGCAGCGGGCCGCTGAAGTCCAGGTCCGTCTCGATCGCCCGGAAGTGCGGCAACACATCCTCCCAGGACCATCCCGGTGTCTTCCAGTCCGCGTAGTCCGCGGGTACGCCCCGGCAGAAGTAGCCGCCGTTGATCGCGCCGGAACCGCCGACCACCGCGCCGCGCACCAGATCGACCTCCCGGCGCGGGACATCGGTCAGGACCGCCGGGTACCGGCTGACCACCGGGCTACCGGGCCCGATCGGCACCAGGTGCGCATCGCCGGCATGCGGCGGACCGGCCTGCGGACCCGCCTCCAGGACCGTCACGGTACGCCCGGTGTCGGATGAAAGACGTTCGGCAAGAATCGAACCAGCGCTACCGGCACCGACGATCAGGACATCCGTCTGCAACGCGTCGCGCTTCAGGTTCGGATCTGCGGCTTGAGTGCGCCCATGTGGCGTTCGCGGACCACGCCGGTCCACAGCCCCAGCCCGTAGGCCACGTCGTCGAGACGTTTGAGCAGCAGGTAGCTCAGCAGGCCGACGCGATGGGTGTCCTCGGCGACGCTGTTGCGGCGGTTGGCCCAGTCGGCCAGACCGTCCACGACGGCGGCGACGAGCACCACCTGGCGGCATCGGCGGAAGAACACCGCGGCCAGCAGCGCCACCGGCCAGTAATGCCGGCAGATGGCCGAGGCCACCTGCAGGGCGGCGCCCCACAGCCCGCCGGCGGCCACCGCGGCCACGTCCTTGGGACCGGTGTCGACCGACTCCAGTGACGCCGAGATGCGTCTGCCGAAGAACGCCGCGACCACCGCGGCGAAGAGATAGCCGTAGCCGGATCTGGTCGCCACCAGCAGCCAGAGCACCAGCATCCACCGTGACAACACCATCGGTGCCGTCTTGCCCGGATGCCGGACTGCCAGCGGGGCCGCGGACTGCCCGTAGAAAGCCTTGCGCTGGAACCATTCCCGCAGCTGGGTTCGGTGTTCGTGGCCGACCAGCGCGATGGGTTCATAACGCAACCGGGCACCGGCTTCGATGAACCTCCAGCAGAGGTCGACATCTTCCCCGGACTCCATGGTCTCGTCGAAGCCGCCCACCTCGGTCAGCGCACTGCGCCGGCAGATGATGGCGGCGCTGGGCACGTAGGACACCGTGCCGTAGGGCACCACCGGCGCCTCCCGCATGCCCAGATCCAACGAGGAGCGCACGGCCTCGTACCGGGCGACCAGATTGTCCGGCTCGTTGAGGCTGATGATCCTGGGAGCGACCAGCGCGACAGCGGGGTCGCAGAAGTGGCCGAGCAGCGCTTCCATCCAGCCGCGGCGCGGGACCACGTCGGAGTCCAGGAACGCCACGAAGTCGGTGTTGCAGGCACGCAGGCCGGTGTTGCGGGCGGCCGCCGGGCCCCGACTGCGGGCATGGCGCAGCACCCGGACCTCACAGCGCGCGCCTTGGAAATCGGTGTCGGTCAGCGGTTCGGCGGACCCGTCGTCGACCACCACCACGTTCATGCCGCGCAGCGCCCGCACCAGCCTGCTGACCCCGAACACATTGTCGCGCACCGGAATCACCACCGTCACATCGTGATGTGACGGACCGCTGGGGGGACGCGGGTGCGCGACGGTGGCGTCGAGCAAAGTGCGGGCCAGCTGCGCCGACAGCGCGTCGTGGACCTCCAGGCGGCCGTCGTCGATCATCGTCTGGGCCACCGGAGCGAGCCGCAGCAAACGGGTGGGCGAGCCGCCGAGCAACGCCGATCCGGCACCCAGCACCTTGACCCGGCGGTCCACCTGGACGGCGAATCCGTCGGGCAGGCGCGGCCCGGTCATGTCAGCATCCCGTGCCCGTTCGGCGTCCAAGTCAGGAGTTTGCGGGCACACCCGTCGACCATATCGGCAAAGTACCGTTGCCCGTCGGCCACCGTGGCGGTGGTCGGATCCCCGAGCACCCCGACCGCGCTGACCGCCGCCACACCGCCGGCACGCATGGCGTGCATCAGTTCGGCCAACGGCGCGCTGTTCCCCGGCACCACCGCATCGGTGTGTACGGCCTCGGGCGAAATATGTAGCAATACAGATGTTTCGGTGTGCCCGGCGTGCGCGTCCGCACCGGCGACCATGCACGAGCTCCAGCTGACGTCGCGACCCTCGGTACGCAACAGTCCGACCGCGCCGGCCAGCGCTTCGACATTGCCGCCGTGCCCGTTGACGAAGACCAGCCGGGAGGCCCAGTTGCAGGCGGACCGGCCGAACTCGACCAGCAACAGCCGTAGCGCCTCGGTGCCGATCGAGACCGTGCCCGCGAATCCCTCGTGCTCGCCGCTCGCGCCGTAGCTGAGCGCGGGGGCCAGCAGCCATCCGGCGCCGAGCCGCGCTGCCACCGCGCGTGCCACGGCGGTCGCAATGCGGGTGTCGGTGTCCAGCGGCAGGTGCGGGCCGTGCTGTTCGGTGGAGCCGATCGGCACGATGAGCGCAGGCGATCCGCCGGATTGCTGGTTGCGTGGGGTACCAAGCAGTCCACTCGACGTCACACTGCCGAGCTCCCCGGGTAAAGCCACTCGGTGATGGTAGGCCGAATTCACCTGGTGTGCACCGATTGTTGGCGCATGCGCGGCAATTGATTTCCGCGCCTGTCGGCCAGTCGGCGGACAACCGGTCACGTCCGTCACGTCAGTCACGTCCGTATCAGGCTACCGGCGTGTCAGGACTGCGGCACTCCGAGCGTCCGGGTGAAGCCCTCGGGGATCAGGATGTCCTCGCGCGTCAGATCGTGGATCGAGGACTTGCCCAGACCCCGCAACGCCGAGTCGATGCCTCCGGACAAGATGTCGAGCACGTTCTCCACGCCGGCCTGTCCATTGGCCGCCAGGCCCCACAGGTAGGCCCGTCCGATCAACACCGCGCGGGCGCCGAGGGCGACAGCCTTGACGACATCGCTGCCGCGCCGGACGCCACCGTCCAGCAAAACTTCGACCTGATCGCCGACCGCGTCGGCGATGGCCGGCAGGCAGCGGATCGCGGCCGGGGTGCCGTCCAGGTTGTTACCACCGTGGTTGGACACCGTGATGGCCGAAACACCGGCATCCACAGCACGTTTGGCGTCATCGACGCGAACCATGCCCTTCAGCAGGAACGGCCCGCCCCACTGCTCGCGCAGCCAGGCCACATCCTCCCAGGTCGGCGGCGGGGTGCCCATCCACTGACCGTAGGCCTCGAAGAACGTCGGGCCGGCCTCACCGCGGCGGCCCTGGTTGGGAACTCGCAGGTCCGGCGGTCGCAGGGTCTTGGCGAAGCTGTAGAACCAGCGCGGCTTGGTGATGACCTCCGGTGCCATCTTCACCATGGTCTTGAGGTCCATCTGCTCCGGGATCTTGGGGCTGCCCCAGTCCCGGCCGTGGCTGAAGCTCCAGTCGGTGGTCAGGATCAGACCGACCGCACCGGCCTCGCGGGCCCGCACCATGCGGGCCAGGATCTCGTCCCGGCTGCCCAGCCAGTAGATCTGAAAGAAGATCTTGCCGTTGACGGCGGTCACTTCCTCCATCGGCTTGCTCGCGAACGACGACAACCCCATCGCGGTGCCGCGGGCGGCCGCCGCCCGGGCCACGGCCACCTCGCCGTCGGGGTCGACCGCCTGCACGCCGGTCGGCGAGATGACGACGGGCATCGAGATGTCCTGTCCCATCACCGTTGTCGCCATCTCACGCTTCTCGGTGGCACCGATGACATGCGGGGCGAAGCCGAGCTGGGAGAACGCCTCGACGTTGTCGGAGACCGATACCCCCTTCTCGCTCGCCGAGATCAGCGAGGAGTAGGCGGAGCGGGGCAGCCGTTTCTTCGCACGCTGTTGGGCGATGGCAACGGTCTCGAACCAGGTATCGCGAGCCATGATCTCTACACAGGACTTTCGTTACAGAACTTCTTGGGCGGGACGGTGAGCAGTTTGAGCGGGATCGGGCCCTTGCGCCCACCCGCTCGGGAATGGTCGACCGAGGACTTGGGCTTGTCCCGTTCGGCGGCCAGGGCGGGTTCGCCGTACCCCTGCACGCACTCGGGGTCGGGCCCGTCCATGGGCAGACCGGTGAAGAACTTGGCCGCCATGCAACCGCCCCGGCAGGAGTCGTAATGCGCGCAGCCGCTGCAGGCCCCGGCGGACTGCGGTTCGCGCAGCTCCTGGAACAACGGAGACTTCTGCCAGACGTTCTTGAATCCGGTGCCGAAGCCGGTGTCCTGCAGGATGTTTCCGGCATGGAACTTCTCGTGGATGGCGAACGGGCAGGCGTACACGTCGCCGATCGGATCGATCAGGCACACCACCCGGCCGGCACCACACAGGTTGAGCCCGGCCAGCGCGCCCGGCTCGCCCAGACCCGACAGGTGGAAGAACGAGTCACCGGTGAGGACTCCCTCGCCATGGGCGACCAGCCATTCGTAGAGCTGCACCTGCTGCACCGGCGTGGGATGCAGGTCGTCCCACACATCGGCGCCGCGACCGGACGGCCGCAGCCGGGTGATGCGCAGGGTGGCGCCGTAGGTGTCTGCCAGCGCCTTGAAATCGTCGAGCTGGTCGACGTTCTGGCGGGTCACGACCACCGAGATCTTGGCGTCCTTGAAGCCGGCGTCCTTGAGGTTCTCCAACGCCCGGATCGCCATCGCGAACGAACCGGGACCACGCACCTCGTCGTTGACCTCGGCGGTCGCACCGTCGAGCGAGATCTGCACGTCGACGTAGTCGCTGGCGGCGAGTTTGGCCGCCACCTCACGGTTGATGCGAACCCCGTTGGTGGAGAACTTCACCCCGACGTGATGTTCGGTGGCGTAGTCGACGAGTTCCCAGAAGTCCGACCGGACAGTGGGTTCCCCGCCGCCGATGTTCACGTAGAACACCTGCATGCGTTCGAGCTCGTCGATGATGTCCTTGCACTGCTGAGTGCTCAGCTCACGGGGATCGCGCTTACCCGACGAGGACAGGCAGTGCACGCAGGACAGGTTGCAGGCGTAGGTCAGTTCCCAGGTCAGGCAGATCGGGGCATCGAGCCCGTGCTCGAACTGCTCGACCAGGCGGGGAACTTTCGTCGGTTCCGGGGCTGAAACGGGCACGAGCGCCGGGGGCAGGACGGCGGTCATCTAGATCTCCTTGGCAACGAGCATGTTGGATTTCACCAGCACACTGAGCGCATGTAGGTACGGGCCTTGGGCGTCGTCGTCGATTCCGGCGGCGCGGCAAGCGGATCGGATGTCGGGGTGCTCGTCGAGCGAGTTGACCACCGCGACGATCGTCCGGTTCTTCAGGAACGACAACTTGCGGGTACCGAAGTGGTACAGCAGCGCCCCGAACGGCTCCGGCCGCACCGCCACCTGGTGGTGCAGCCGCCAGCCGCGATCGGGGTCGAACGCCACTGCATCAGCAGTGGGTGCGCTCACGATCAGTAAACCCCGCACATACCGTCGATCGAGACCTCTTCGACGAGGGACTCGGTGACGAGCTGCGCTTCGGTCTCAACCTGCTGATTCTGGTCCATGGGGGTCGCACCTTTCTTGGCTGTGATACGTCTAGGTCATCGACAATTGTGACCTGGGTCGCAAGAATATGGCATCGAGTGCAGAAATGGAAGGGTGGGTTTCATGGCGAAGTCGTCCGGGCCCCGTGTCGGTCGCCGGCCGTCCACCACCCAGGACCACATCACCTCCGTCGCGCTGGAACTCTTCGCCAGCCACGGCTTCGACGAGGTCAGCGTCGACGATGTCGCACGGGCGGCCGGAATCGCCCGCCGCACGCTGTTCCGCTACTACCCGTCCAAGAACGCCATCCCCTGGGGCGACTTCGACGCGCACCTGAACCTCATGCGCGAACTGCTCGCCGAGGGCGATCAGCGCGGTGACATCGCCGTGGCCCTGCGCACCGCACTGCTGGCGTTCAACCGCTTCGACGATGAGGAACGCCATCGCCAGCGCATGCGGCTGATCCTGGGAACCGATGCGCTGCAGGCACATTCGATGACCATGTATGCCGGCTGGCGCACCGTGGTGGCCGAGTACGTGGCCCGCAGACGCGGCGAGGAACCGGGCGGCCTGGTCCCCCAGACCGCCGCCTGGACACTGCTGGGTGTCGCGCTGACCGCCTACGAGCAGTGGCTGGCCGACGAGTCGGTCTCCCTGGAACACCTGCTGGGCGATTCTTTCGACGTGGTCGGCCGCGGCCTGCACACCCTCTGAGCGATTTGAGGAGTTCTTGTCGGAACCATTCCGACAAGAACTCCACAAATCGCAGGAAAGTGGGGGTGTCGGAGTTCGGCCCCGGACGGCGACGATAGAGGTGTGAGCGTCGAATCGGGTCACCGCGATGCCCCTCGGGAGCTACTTGAGCTCTACGACGAGGCACTGCCTGTGGTGTACGGGTACTTCACCCGGCGCTGCGGTGACCGCGCGGCCGCCGAGGATCTCACCTCGGACACCTTCCTGGCGGCCATGGATGCGGCGCGCAAACCGGCACCGCCGCCGATGACGGTGCCCTGGCTGATCGGGGTGGCCCGGCACAAGTTGGCCGACCACTATCGCCGCCGGCACGACAGGTTCAGCGTGCCCGTCGCCGAACTGCCGGAAGCGATCGATCCCGTGGACGACTGGGATGCCGAACTGGACCGCATCGTCGCCGAGGCGGTGTTGGCACGGTTGCCCGAACACCACCGCACCGTGCTGGCGCTGCGCTATCTCGACGACTGCTCGGTGCCCGAGTGCGCGGCACTGATCGGGCGCACCGTGCACGCCACCGAAACCCTGCTGGTGCGGGCCCGCCGCGCCTTCAGATCGCAATACCCGTCACCGGAAGGAGGGCCGTCGTGAACAACAACCGGGACATCAACAACCAGGATCCGCTGGCCGTGCTGCACGGCGACGAAGTCCCGGTGGCACCCGATCCGGCGTTCGCGGCCCGACTGCGCGCACGACTGGAATCGGCCCTCACCCTGCCCGCGAACGCTGAAGGAGTTGTCATGAGTGGCACCGATACCGCTATCGCAGAACTGAATTCGACCACCGCCACCGCCCCGCCGAGGCCGGCGGCCATCCCCTATCTCGCGGTGGCGGATGCCAAGGCCGCCATCGCGTGGTACGTCGCGGCGCTGGGCGCCACCGTCATCGGCGATCCGATCCTGATGGGCGACGGGCGGGTCGGCCATGCCGAACTCGCCATCGGCGACGGGGTGCTCTACCTGGCCGACGAATTCCCCGAGTTGGGTCTCAAAGCGCCTGCTCCGCAGTCTGTCTCGGTGAGCTTGATGCTGCCGGTGACCGACACCGACGCCGTCCTGCAGCGCGCCCGCGAGCACGGGGCCACCGTGCTGCGCGAGGTCTACGAGGACCACGGTGCCCGCGGCGCGACGATCATCGACCCCTCCGGACACCGGTGGATGCTGTCCGGCCCGATGACCGGCGCCCCGGTGCAGATCAAGCACGGCGACGTCGGCTACGTGTCGGTCAACACCCCCGATGCAGCCCGGGCCGCGGCGTTCTACTCGGCAGTGCTCGGCTGGTCGTTCGACGGGCACCACGTCGCCGGCTCCAGCCTGTCCATGGGCATCTTCGAGACCGCGGGGCCCAGCACGCTGTTCTGCTGCTACGCCGTCGATGATCTGGACGCCGCCCGCGAGGCCATCGTGGCCGGCGGCGGCACCGTCGGCGAACCCCAGCAGCGCGAGTTCGGCACCGTGCTGGACGCGGTCGATCCGTCCGGTGCACCGTTCGCGGTGTACCGGGACTCGGTGGGCACCCCACGGCCTGCACTCAACGGCACTGGGCCCGGCGAACTTTCGTACATCACGTACTTCGTGGAGAACTCGGCCGACTTCCGGTCGTTCTACTCCCGGGTGCTGCACTGGACCTTCGAATCCGGGCGGGTCGACGACGGTTGGGCTGTCCAGGAATCGCATCCGATGGCCGGTGCAGCCGGCGGAAACGCGCAGCCCGCGACGGTGCCGATGTGGAACGTCGAGGACATCGACGCCTCGGTCGAACGGGTCCGGGCGGCCGGCGGGACCGTCCTGGAGGAGCCCTCGACACAGTCGTACGGCAAGTCCGCGTTGTGCACCGATGACCAGGGCGCCCGGTTCTACCTAGGTGAGCACTAGGCAGGCAGCACGTCGGCGATGGCGGCACCGGAGGCGATCTTGCCGCGGGCCTTCATCACCTTGCCGGGCATCCCGCCACCGACCACGGCGGTGACGATGCCGTCGCGCTCGTAGTAGGCGAGAAACTTCCGACCGTCGTCCTCGACGATGTGCACCACGTCGTCGGCCGCGGGCTCACCCAGGCACTGGATCTTGACGTCGTACTGGTCGCTCCAGAAGTACGGCACCGAGATCGCCGCGCTGCCCGGTTCCTGACCGAGGATCGCCGGCACCAGCACCCGGGCCTGCTCGGCGACGTTGCTCCAGTGCTCGACGCGCACCTGGTGCCCCACCTCGGAACGCCAGGAGGCCACATCGCCGATGGCCCAGACGTGTTCGGCGCTGGTCCGGCCGGCGTCATCGCACACCACACCGTTGTCCACCGCGATGCCGCTGCCGTCGAGCCAGCCGGTCACCGGATGCGAACCGATGCCGACGACGACGACGTCGGCGTCCAGCTCGGTGCCATCGGAGAGCACGACCTTCTCGACCTTGTCCACACCGGACACCGAGGCCACACCCACGCCACACAGCACCTGCACACCCTCGGCCTCGTGCAGCCGGGTCACCAGCGCGCCGATCTTCTCGCCGAGCACCGAGGCCAGCGGGGTCGGCTGCGGCTCCACGATCACCACGTCGACACCGAGCTGGCGCAGGCTGGSGGCGACCTCACACCCGATGAAGCCGGCGCCGACGATGACGGCGTGCCGGGCGGTCGCGGCGTGGTCACGCAGTTCGGCACTCTCGCCGATCGAGCGCAGCACCCGGATGCCCTCCAGGTCCGGGAAGGACGGAATGCGCTTGGGTGCAAGGCCGGTCGCGATGACGAGCTCGTCATACTCGAGCGTCGAGCCATCGGCCAGGGTCAGCGCCTTCGCCGCGGTGTCCACCGACTGCGCGGCCGACCCGAGCCGCAGCGTGATGTCGGCCTCGTCGTAGAACTCCTGCGGCTTGAGCACCACGTCGTGCTCGGGGTTGCGCAGAACTTCCTTGGACAGCGGCGGCCGGTCGTACGGCAGATGCTGCTCGTCGCTGACGATGGTGATCGGTCCGGTGTATTCGGCGCGGCGCAATTGTTCGGCCGTGCGGGCTGCAGCCAGCCCACCACCGACAATGACGATGCCCCCATTGGTTGCCACGTGGTGTTTCTTACACGATGGCGCGCTTCTGTAGTCCACCACCCCGGCGGTACCGCTCAGGACCGGGTGCGCTCGATGATGTTCGACAACACCACGATGCTCTCGCTGCGCTCGATGTCGGCGCTGGCCCGGATTCGCTCCAGGGCGTCCTCGAGGTGGCGCATATCCCGTGCCAGCACATGCAGGATGGCATCCGCGGTACCCGTCACCGTGGCCGCGCTGACCACCTCCGGGATGTCCACCCAGGCCCGGTGCAACTCGCTGGGCGCGATGGTGCCGTGGCAGTAGACCTGCACATAGGCCTCGGTGGTCCAGCCGAGGGCATTGCGATCCACCACCGCGGTGAACCCGCGGATGACCCCGCTGTCGAGCATGCGGTCGACCCGCCTCTTGACCGCCGGCGCCGACAGATTCACCCGCTGCCCGATCTCGGCGAAGGTGGCGCGCGCATCGTCGGTCAGCTCGGCGAGGATGCGTTCGTCGGTCTCGTCCATCGCCCATCACCCCCTGCGAACAACAAATCACCGCTCGGAGAGCTGTGACGCAATGAATCGATACTACAGACGCAATACACGGCGATTGATTGCACCAGCGATAGCTAATACCGTCATGATCATGACGGTCTCCGATCTCACCGCCACTACTACGCTCGTCCGCAAGGCCCGCACCCGCCACTTCGTGATGACGGCACCGCGCCACTTCGCCGTCGAGTACGCCATCAATCCGTGGATGGACACCAGCGTCCCCGTCGATGTGCATCTCGCCCTGCGCCAGTGGGAGACGCTGCGCGACACCTACACCCAACTCGGCCACACCGTCGACCTGGTGGAACCGGTTGCCGGGCTGCCGGACATGGTCTACGCGGCCAACGGTGGACTCGTCGTCAACGGCCGGGCGGTCGTCGCGAACTTCACCTTCCCGCAGCGTGCCGCTGAGGCCGACGCCTACGCCGCGTGGATGGCCGAGTCCGGTCATCAGCCCGCGCGCACCCGCCACCACAATGAAGGCCAGGGCGATCTGCTGGTGGCCGGGTCGATGGTGTTGGCCGGCTACGGTTTTCGCACCGACCGGCGCGCGCACGACGAGGTCGCCGCGATCACCGGACTGCCGGTGATCAGCCTGGAACTGGTCGATCCGCGGTTCTACCACCTCGACACCGCGCTCACGGTGCTCAGCGACGGACCGGATGTCACCGTCGCCTATTACCCGCCGGCGTTCTCCGCGGCCGCACAGGCCCGTCTGCGTGAACTGTTCCCCACCGCCATCGAGGTCGCCTCCGCGGACGCCTTCGTGCTCGGCCTCAACGCGGTCTCCGATGGCCGCCACGTCGTCCTGCCGATCGGTGCGACCGGATTCGCCGACCAACTGCGCGACGCCGGATTCGAACCGATCGGGGTGGATCTGTCCGAGCTGCTCAAGGGCGGCGGATCGATCAAATGTTGCACACTGGAGGTACACCCGTGACAGTCGTGGATGCCGTCAGCAGCCGGACGAGCGCGGCGATCGCACTCGACGACCGCTACGCGGCGCACAACTATTCCCCGCTGCCCGTTGTCGCGGCGTCGGCCGAGGGTGCCTGGATCACCGACGTGGACGGGCACCGTTATCTGGACTGCCTGGCCGCCTACTCGGCGGTGAACTTCGGTCACCGCAATCCGGTGATCACGGCCGCCGCGCACGCCCAGCTCGATGCCGTCACGCTGGTGAGCCGGGCATTTCACTCCGACCGGCTCGGCCCGTTCTGCGAGGCGCTGGCCCGCTTGTGCGGCAAGGACATGGTGCTGCCGATGAACAGTGGCGCCGAGGCCGTCGAGAGCGCGATCAAGGTGGCCCGCAAATGGGGTGCCGACGTCAAGGGTGTTCCGGCGGGGCAGGCCAATATCATTGTGGCCCGCAACAACTTCCATGGCCGTACCACCACCATCATCAGCTTCTCCGATGACGAGACGGCCCGCGGTGGGTTCGGCCCGTTCACCCCCGGCTTCCGTGCGGTGCCGTTCGGCGATGCCGATGCCGTGGCGGCGGCGATCGACGAGAACACCGTCGCCGTTCTGTTGGAGCCGATTCAGGGCGAGGCCGGCATCATCGTGCCTCCCGCGGATTTCCTGCCCGGGGTGCGCCGGCTGTGCACCGAGCACAACGTGCTGTTGATCGCCGACGAAATCCAGTCCGGTCTGGCGCGCACGGGCCGGACCTTCGCCTGTGACCACTGGGGCGTGGTGCCCGACATCTATCTGCTGGGCAAGGCACTCGGCGGCGGAGTGGTCCCCTTGTCGGCGGTGGTGGCCGACCGCGACGTGCTGGGCGTGCTGCACCCCGGCGAGCACGGCTCCACCTTCGGCGGCAACCCGTTGGCCGCCGCCATCGGTTCCACCGTCATCGGCATTCTGGAGACCGGTGAATACCAGTCCCGCTCAACCGAACTGGGCGCGCACCTGCACACCCGGCTGGCCGGCGTACACGGTGTCACCGCGGTGCGCGGCATGGGATTGTGGGCGGGCGTCGACATCGACGCCCGGTTCGGCACCGGCAAACAGGTGAGCCTTCGGTTGGCCGAACGCGGCGTGCTCGTCAAGGACACCCACGGTCACACCCTGCGCTTCGCCCCACCGCTGGTCATCACCAGGGACGAGATCGACTGGGCGGTGGACCGATTCGCCGAGGCGATGATTTCCGGCAGCTGAGCTGAACCTCTAGTACTTCATCACGCCGCGGTCGACGGCGATCTGGCTGCCCGACAGGGTCGATGACGCGTCACTGGCCAGCCAGGCCACCACGTTGGCGACCTCTTCGGGTGGCATGAACGCCGCCAGGCCCTCGCTCTTGCCATCGGTCACCCGGTGATACGGCATGGGCGCGAAGCTGTGCAGGAAGCTGGGGTGCTTGCCGAACAGCGCGCCCATCGCCTCCGGTTCGATCATCGGGGTGTCGATGGAGTACGGGTGGATGGAGTTCACCCGGATGCCGAATTCACCGACCTCCAGCGCCAGCGAATTGGTCAAGGCGGTGAGTCCGTGCTTGGACGCCGCGTAGTGCCCGTTCCCCGGAGTGGCTTTCACCCCGGCCGACGAGCTGACGATGATGATCGACCCGCCGTTGCCGGCTTCGATCATCGCGGGCACGGTGGCCCGGATGGTCCGCCAGGTGCCGTTGAGGTTCACGTCGATGACGGTGTCCCACTGTTCCGGCGTGAGCTCCCAGAGCCGGCCCCAGCTCAGCACACCCGCATTGGCCACCACGATGTCGAGCCGGCCGAACTGCTCGACGGCGTCGGCCACCAGCTGCTGCTGGGCTTCCAGATCGCGGATGTCGACGGCCCGGGCCAGCACCTTGCGCCCGGTCGCCTCCACCGCGCGCACCGTTTCGGCCAGGTCCTCGGCGGTGGCCGCCGGGTAGGTGACCGAGCTCGAGACCGGCGCGCAGATATCGGAGGCGATGATGTCGGCGCCCTCGTTGGCCAGCCGGATGGCATGCGCCCGTCCCTGGCCGCGAGCGGCGCCGGTGATGAAGGCCACCCGGCCTTCGAGTGGTTCGCTTGCCGCCGTCATCGCCGGTCCTTTCTTCAGCCCCGCGTCAGGCTAGCAGTAGAACTGAAACGTGTTCTAGTAAATGCGGCCGCAACTAGAAGACGACGGGATCACGGATGATGGGGCAGGTCATACAGTGTCCGCCCCCTCGCCCGCGGCCCAGTTCGGCGCCGACGATGGTGATGACCTCGACGCCGGCCTTACGCAGCAACGAGTTGGTGTGGGTGTTGCGGTCGTAGGCGAAGACCACTCCGGGTTCGACCGCGACGAGGTTGTTGCCGCTGTCCCACTGCTGGCGTTCCGAGTCGTACTGGGTGCCCCCGGTCTCGACGATGCGCAGTTCCGGCAGTCCCAGCGCGGCAGCCACCACTTCGGTAAACGGCTTGTCCTCCTCGATCACCTCGACGCCGGGTTCGGTATCGCTGGGCAGCAGCGTGAACGGGGCGATGTTGTCGACGATGTCGGGGTAGATGGTGACCACGTCGCGGTCGGCGAAGGTGAAGACCGTGTCCAGGTGCATGGCGGCACGCAGCTTGGGCATCCCGGCCACGATCACCTTCTCGGCCGCGCCGTGCGCGAACAGCTCGGCGGCCACCTGGGTGATGGCCTGACGCGAGGTCCGTTCGCTCATCCCGATGAGCACCACTCCGTTGCCCGGAATCAGCACATCGCCGCCTTCGATGGTGGCCAGTCCCCACTGCTTCTCGGGATCGCCCCACCACACCCGGGATCCCACGTAGTCGGGGTGGAACTCGTAGATCGCCTTCATCAACAGCGTCTCGTCCTGCCGGGCCGGCCAGTAGAGCGGATTGAGCGTCACCCCACCGTAGATCCAGCAGGTGGTGTCGCGGGTGTAGAGCGTGTTCGGCAACGGCGGCATCAGGTACTCGGCGACCCGGGTGTCCTCACGGGTGAGCGCGCGGTACCCGGACTGGATGTCCGACGGCAGGTCGAGGGTCGACATCCCACCGATGAGCAGTTCGGCGAGCCGACGGGGCTGCAGGGAGTCCAGGAAGCCGCGGGTGTCCTCGACGAGTCCGAGGCCCACCTCGTTGGCCGTGATCTTGCGGTCGAGTAACCAGGCCTTCGCCTCGGTGTTCTCCATGGTCTCGGTGAGCAGCTCGTGCAGTTCGACGACCTCGACGTCGCGGTCGCGCATCTTGTCCATGAAGTCGAAGTGATCGCGTCGGGCGTTCTGGACCCACAGCACATCGTCGAACAAGAGGTCATCGCAGTTGGTCGGCGTCAACCGTTCGTGAGCAAGGCCAGGCGAGCACACCAGCACCTTGCGCAGCTTGCCCACTTCGGAGTGCACTCCGTAGGCGTCGGATGGCTTGGCGGTCATACGTTCTCCTTAGCAGCTGTGGTCGAGACTAGATCTGGATGGCACCGGTGATCAGGCCGGAGATCCCACCGATCGCACCCAGCACGATGATGGCGAACAACACCGCTTCGGCGGGCTTGAACACCCGCAGTCCGCTCTGCCTGCGGGCCATCCAGTACAGCAGGGCGCCGGGGGCGTAGAGGATGCAGGACAACAGAAGGTGATCCCAACCCGCGGCGTAGACCAGGAACAGCGTGTAGAAAGTTGCCACCGCCGCGATCACCATGTCCGGGACCAACGACTTGCCGTCGGAATAGGTTTCGCGGGTGATGGTCAGCTTCAACGCATAACCGGCGGCGAGCAGATACGGGATCAAGGCCAGCGCCGCAGTCAGATCGAGCATGAAGTCCAGCGCGTTGTCCGAGAACACCAACAGGATCAGCAGCAACTGCACCAGCCCGGCGGCCATGATGAGTGCGTTGACCGGAGCCCCATTGGCGTTCTCCCGGGACAGGAATCTGGGCATGTCGTCGGATTTGGCGGGCAGATACAGGATCTCGGCAGCCATCAACGTCCAGGCCAGGTAGGCACCCAGCACCGAGATGATGACGCCCACCCGGATGAGCACCGAACCCCACGGTCCGACAACCGATTCCAGCACTGCGGCCATCGACGGCTGAGACGCATCCGCCAGCTCGGACTGCGCCAGCACGCCGTAGGAGGACAGGGTGACCAGCATGAAGACCGACAGCACCGCCAGGAAGCCGATCACGGTGGCCTTGCCGACGTCCTCGCGTTTCTTGGCGAAGCGGGAGTAGACGCTGGCGCCCTCGATGCCCATGAACACGAAGACCGTGATCAGCATCGTGCCTTTGGCCTGCTCGAAAAGCGATGACCAGGAATAGTTCCCGTCGCCACCCCAGAAGTTGCCAGTGAAGACATCGGCCTTGAAGGCGATGGCGACGATCACGATGAACATCAGGATCGGGATGATCTTGGCAAACGTCGCGATGCGGTTGATGATGGCGGCTTCCTTCACGCCACGCAGGATCAGATAGAAGAACAGCCACACCCCGATGGACGAGATGACCACCGCGATGACGGTGGAACCGTCACCGAGAGTGGGGAACAACGCCGGGAACAGCGACCCCAGGGTGGCCATGATGAGCACCCAGTACGAGGTGTTGCCCGCGCACGCCGATGCCCAGAATCCGAACGCGGAGTTGAAACCCACGTAGTCGCCGAAACCGGCCCGGGCGTAGGCGTAGATGCCGGCGTCCAGGTCGGGTTTGCGAGTGGCCAGGCGCTGGAAGACGAAGGCCAGCATCAGCATTCCGGCACCGGCGATGGTCCAGGCGATCAGGGCGCCCGCCACACCGGTCTCCACGCCGAAGCGGCGCGGCAGCAGGAACACTCCCGAACCGATCATCGACCCGATGACCATGGCGGTCAGGGTCGGCAGACTGACCTTGTTGTCTCTGACGTCGACTTCCGCTGCGGTCATGGCACCCCACCGTCCTCCCCAGGACTTGGTCGCTGAGGCGGACGCTACCGCAAGCGGACTGGTACGGCTTGCTAATGGCGCCTGTTCACAGATCGGCGATGATCTGTTGACGCTTGGCGGCGTACTCGTCCTCGGAGATCACCCCGGTCGCACGCAGGGTCTCCAGTTCCTGCAACCGTTGCGCGGTGCTGGGTTCGGGGACCGGTGGCGTGTACAGCCCGACCGGTGGGGGCACATACGCGGCGGCGGGCGGGACCGGCGGCGGTGCCTGCTGGGCCGCGGCGCGGCGGACCACCGCCTGCACCTGCGCCCGCGCCCCCGGGTTGTTGCGCAGGTCGACCATGCTGTTCATGCCGATGCCGTTGGCCTTGAGTATCTGCAGGATCTCCATCAGCGGCTCAGCCTGCCCGGACAGGTCGTAGGTCCTGTTGTCCTCGGCGACCGAGAATGTCGCAGGCACCTGACCGTTGATCAAACCGCTGCGTTCCCAGTCGATCTGGAACTGGCCGGTGGCGGGATCCACCAGCACTGCCAACCGTCGGGAGGTGAGCATGGCCAACCGTGTGACGTCGGCGATCACCCGGTCCTCGACGTCGAACGTCGCGATCCCCGGTCCGGATATGCGCAGGTTGAGTTTTACCACCGGGCGGTCGTTGATCCGGGTGTTCGTCTCGGCCATCCCGATGATCTGCGCGAGCCCGAGCACGCCGTGGGCTTCCAGCTGATCGGACTTGGCCTGCGCCTTGGTCCCGTAGGCGGCGATGGCCAGGGCCGCGAGCACATCGACTGCCGTCACGAGCAGCCCCGCCCAGAACATCCACTTCAGGAAATCGTTCTGCCCTGAGCCGAAGTAGACGGCCAGAAAGATCGGCCCGACCAGCCCACCGCACAGCAGCACCCAGGCCTGCGCCTTCACATAACGCCACAACACGGCCACGCTCCTCGGGGCGACGGGATATCCAGACGCTTGGACGCGATCAGATTAGCTGTAGGGAGCCTGCACCGTCGGACGCTCGGCGGACCGGCGCCGGCCCATGTGGCAATGTCCGTCAATTGGCTGACGTTGACAATGACATTCGGTACATAATGTCCTGTGCTCGAGCGCGGCCACGACCCGGCGGTCCATGTATCCGAGCAGCAGGTGATCGCCCACGCACAGACCCTTGCCGTCATTCTGCTGAACAGCGTCACGCTGGTGGCGTCGATCAGTGCACTGTTGCTGCCGAACACCCCGGAATCGAATCTCGGACTGGCCGCGCTGGCACTGCTGGTGTGCTGGTCGGTCTACCGGTTGGCGACCAGGTCGACGTCGGCGACGTTTCAGATTCTCGACCTCTGCTATGTGCTGGTGGTGTCGGCCTCGGTTCCGGTCTTCGGTACCGACCCACAGTTGCTGTACACCAATTCGGTACCCCAGGTCATCGCGGGCGTCGCGGTGATCACCTACGCCATCGCTCAGCCCCCGAAAATGAGTTTCCCTGCGGCACTGGCGATCACAGCGGCCTACATGGCCGGGTGCGCGCAGGTCGTCGGGTGGGATCGGGTCCTGCACATCCCGATGCTCTACTACATGCTGGCCGTCGAGTGGGCCATCACCACCGTGCTGGTGCTGACCGCGCGGACCGTGGCCCGCCGCGTCGACCAGACCCGCGCCGACAACCACGATGCCGCGCTGCGCGACGCGATCGCCGCGGCCGTGCGCGATCACGAACTCGAACACATGGCGCTGGTGCACGACACCGCCGCCTCGACCCTGCACCTCGTCGGCGAAGGCGCCGAGGTCTCACCGGAACGCATCGCGGCCCAGGCCAGCCGCGACCTCGCGCTGCTGGCCGGGGAGCCGATCGGCCTCGGCGCCAAGTCGGCCACCGATGTCGCCGCCGCGATTCGCGTCGAGGTCCAGCACTGCACCACCCCCATCGCGATGACCGGGCTGGGTCGGCTGGTGCTGGACGGCCGCACCGCCAACGCCGTGGTCGCGGTGGTCCGTGAGGCGATCAACAACGCCGATCGTCACGCCCGGGCGCAGCGCATCGTCATCGACATCTCGCCGACGAAAGTGACCATCACCGACGATGGTGTCGGGTTCGACCCCATCACCACCACGCTCGGCCACGGTGTCGCCGAATCGATCGTCGGCAGGATGCGACGCGCCAACGGCACCGCATCGGTGCGCTCCTCCCCCGGAACCGGCACCGTCGTCACCGTCAACTGGCATCAACTGCAGCGCGCGACGCCGGGCGCACCTCGCATCGACGACGTCGACCAGCTCACCGAGCGCATCCTGGTGCGCTTCGGCCTGGGCATCGTGGCGTTCGCCTTCGTCCAGTTGGCGCTTGCGGTGCCCTATGCGGCGACCACGACCGACCACCCCACGGCGCAGTTCGCACTGGGCGGGCTCGCTGCCCTGGTGGCACTCGCGGGTATCCCGCGGGTGCTGGACCAGCGCCCGAATCTCACCATCCCGGCCCTGGTGCTGATGGCCATGGTGATCTACGCGCAGGCCAGCCTGCTGCCCGACACCATGCTGGGTGGGCCGGCCCAGTGGCCCCTGCTGGCGACCACGCTGTGCGTACTGCCGCACCTGTTGCGGCTGCGGCTGGCTCCGGCCGCAGCCGTCATGATCGCGTTCTGGTTGGGTACCGCGATCCTGAACTTCGTCCACTACCCGGGCATGGATACCGCGTACAACCTGGCGCTGTACACCGCGGGCATCTTCGTGGTCCAGATCTTCGCGCTGGCGTTTCCGGTACTGCTGCGCAATGCCAATACCGTTGCTGCCGAAGAGATCCGGGCCCGGTGGGCCAATGACGCCCAGCGACGGATCACCGAGGCCCTGCACGACGACTACGTGCGGCGCACCTCGAAACTGATCCGCGGGGTGTTCCCGCTGCTGCAGACGCTGAGCACCGGGGCCATGGACGCCGACATCCGGTGGCGGGCCCGCATCGAATCGCGTCGGCTGCGCCTCTACATCTTCCAGGCTCGCACCTTCGGCCATCCGCTGGTCGCCGAGTTGCGGCCGGCCATCGAGGAGGCCGACGCGCGCGGTGTGGTGGTGTCGCTGAACGCCGACAATGACCTGCCGCAACTGGACCGCGAACAGCGCCGCCGACTGCTCGAACCGATCGAGGCGGCCTTGGCCCGCGCCGTCGAACATGCCCGGTTGGGGCTGACCGTGGTCCCCGGGGAACTGATCGCCAGCATTCTCTGCGATGACGACGGCACGGGGGTCGAGCCGCGGCCGGGCACAACCGATCAGCCGCGTATCGAGGTCACCGAGATCGGCGGCACCGTGTGGATCAGCGTCCATCACCTGCTGCCGGATACTGTCATTGACGTCGAGGACTGCGCCGAAATCGCCTAAAATCTACCCCGGCGACAATTCTGTTAGCCAAGATCTCAAGTTGAGGCGTCACTACGGGTTTGCTGGAGGTACAGTCCTGTGAACTGCACCGCGCTGGGGACACGCTGATGCCCTCGTCGATGTCGGGGGAAATGCATGACTAGGACCATCGATCGCGGGGTGGACAAAACGACGGAAGCCATCACGGTCGCACTGATCGACGATCACGACGTGATCCATGCCGGCGTCCGCGCCTGGTTTGCCGGCTGCAATCCGCCCATCGATCTGGTCGCCGATTACCCGAACCCCACCTCATTCCTCGCCGACCATCCGCAGGGCGGCGAGGACATCGAGGTGGTCATGTTCGATCTGCAGTACGACCGTTTCCAGCCCGAGTTCGAAACCCTGCGGCAGGTGTGCGAAGCCGGGCACCGCGTCATCGTCTACTCGCACATGGCCACCGACGAGGTGATCCTGTCGAGCCTGGATGCCGGCGCCACCACTTTCCTGGCCAAGGGCGAGGACAAGCAGCACCTGTTCGACGCGGTGTATGCCGCGCATGCGAACACGCCGTACGTCGGTCCGCGGATGGCCAAGGCGCTGTTCAACGACCGCACGGTCGGGCGGCCCGGTCTGAGCACCCGCGAGCGCGAGGTGCTCATCGCCTGGTTCCAGACCGAGAACAAGGAGTTCGTCGCCAAGCGGCTCTTCATCGAGCCGTCGACGGTGCGCACCCATCTGCAGCGGGCCCGCGCGAAGTACGCCGCCGTCGGCAGACCGGCGCCGACCAAGGCGGCGCTGATCGCCCGTGCCGTGCAGGACGGCATCCTCAGCATCGAAGACCTCTAGCGCGAAACTCGCGTACCCGGGGTTGCGCAGGCTTTCTCAACCCCGGGTACGCGAGTTTCGCCGCAAGATGCGGACAGCAAAGCGGCGCCCACCCTTTCGGGTGAGCGCCGCTTCTTTACAGCGTTGGTGTTACTTGTTGATCTTGGTCACGCGGCCGGCGCCGACGGTACGTCCACCCTCACGGATGGCGAACCGCAGACCCTCGTCCATGGCGACGGGCTGGATCAGCTTGACGGAGATGTCGGTGTTGTCACCGGGCATCACCATCTCGGTGCCCTCGGGCAGGGTCACAACGCCGGTCACGTCCGTGGTGCGGAAGTAGAACTGCGGACGGTAGTTGTTGAAGAACGGCGTGTGGCGGCCACCCTCGTCCTTGGACAGGATGTAGACGCTGCCCTCGAACTCGGTGTGCGGGGTGGTGGTGCCGGGCTTGACGACAACCTGGCCACGCTCGACATCTTCGCGCTTGATGCCACGAACCAGCAGACCGACGTTGTCGCCGGCCTGGCCCTGGTCGAGCAGCTTGCGGAACATCTCGACACCGGTGACCGTGGTCTTGGTGGTGGTCGGCTTGATGCCGACGATCTCGACGTCCTCGTTGACGTTGATCACGCCACGCTCGACGCGACCGGTCACCACGGTGCCACGACCGGTGATGGTGAAGACGTCCTCGACGGGCATCAGGAAGGGCTTGTCGGTCTCGCGAACCGGGTCCGGGATGGACTCGTCGACGGCGGCCATCAGCTTCTGAACCGACTCGACCCACTTCGGGTCACCCTCGAGTGCCTTGAGCGCCGAAACCTGAACGACGGGGGCGTCCTCGTCGAAGTCCTGGGCGGCCAGCAGTTCGCGGACCTCGAGCTCGACGAGCTCCAGCAGTTCTTCGTCGTCGACCATGTCCGACTTGTTCAGCGCGACCAGGATGTAGGGCACGCCGACCTGGCGGGCGAGCAGCACGTGCTCACGCGTCTGCGGCATCGGGCCGTCGGTGGCGGCGACCACGAGGATGGCGCCGTCCATCTGGGCCGCACCGGTGATCATGTTCTTGATGTAGTCAGCGTGGCCGGGGGCGTCGACGTGTGCGTAGTGACGCTTCTCGGTCTGGTACTCAACATGCGAGATGTTGATGGTGATACCGCGCTGACGCTCTTCGGGCGCATTGTCGATCTGGTCGAATGCGCGCGACTCGTTCAAATCGGGGTACTGGTCGTGCAGAACCTTGGTGATCGCTGCGGTCAGCGTGGTCTTGCCGTGGTCAACGTGACCGATGGTCCCGATGTTGACGTGCGGCTTCGTCCGCTCGAACTTCGCCTTCGCCACTGTGGTGTCCTCCTGGACTTGTTGGTGCTTTTACTTAAAGCAGGTGTGTTGATGTGTTCAGTTGTGTGGTCCGCCGAGGCGGATCGAGCCAGAGTTACTGACCCGTTGCCTTTGCGATGATCTCCTTCGAGACGTTCGCCGGAACTTCAGCGTACGAGTCGAACACCATGGAGTAGTTGGCCCGGCCCTGGGTCTTCGACCGAAGGTCGCCGACGTAGCCGAACATCTCCGACAGCGGAACCTGCGCCTTGACGACACGCGCACCGCTGCGCTCCTCCATGGCCTGGATCTGACCACGGCGGGAGTTCAGGTCGCCGATCACATCGCCCATGTAATCCTCGGGCGTGGTGACCTCGACGGCCATGATCGGTTCCAGGATCGCCGGCTGAGCTGCCTGGGCAGCCTTCTTCAGCGCCTGGGAACCGGCCACCTTGAAGGCCATTTCCGACGAGTCGACGTCGTGGTAGGCGCCGTCGAGCAGCGTGACCTTCACATTCACCAGCGGGTAACCGGCAAGCACGCCGTACCGCATGGCGTCCTGCGCACCGGCATCCACCGACGGGATGTACTCGCGAGGGATGCGGCCACCGGTGACCTTGTTCTCGAACTCGTAGGTCGCACCGTCCTCGCCGCTGAACGGCTCCAGGCTGATGATGACCTTGGCGAACTGGCCGGAGCCACCCGTCTGCTTCTTGTGGGTGTACTCGACCTTCTCGACCGTGCGCCGGATGGTCTCGCGGTAGGCCACCTGGGGCTTACCGACGTTGGCCTCAACCTTGAACTCGCGACGCATGCGGTCCACGAGGATGTCCAGGTGCAGCTCGCCCATGCCGCCGATGACGGTCTGGCCGGTCTCGTCGTCCTGGTGGACCTTGAAGGTCGGGTCCTCTTCGGCGAGCTTCTGGATGGCGGTGCCCAGCTTTTCCTGGTCACTCTTGGTCTTGGGCTCGATGGCAACCTCGATGACCGGATCCGGGAAGGTCATCGACTCGAGCACGATCTGGTTGTTCGGGTCGCTCAGGGTGTCACCGGTGGTGGTGTCCTTGAGCCCGATGACCGCGTAGATGTGGCCGGCACTGGCCGTCTCGACCGGGTTCTCCTTGTTGGAGTGCATCTGGAACAGCTTGCCCAGACGCTCCTTCTTGCCCTTGGTCGAGTTGATGACCTGAGCACCGGAGTCGACCTTGCCCGAGTACACCCGGACGTAGGTCAGCTTGCCGAAGAACGGGTGGGTCGCAACCTTGAAGGCCAGCCCGGAGAAGGGCTCGTCCGCCGAAGGCTTACGAGAGATGATCTCGTCTTCCTTGTTCGGCGGGTGACCTTCGGCCGCCGCGACGTCCAGCGGGGTCGGCAGGTAGTCGATGACGGCGTCGAGCATGGGCTGCACGCCCTTGTTCTTGAACGCGCTACCGCACAGCACCGGGTAGGCCGCCGAGGAGACGGTCAGCTTGCGCAGACCGGCCTTGATCTCGTCGATCGTGAGATCCTCGCCGCCCAGGTACTTCTCCATGAGGTCGTCGTCGGTCTCGGCGACGGCCTCGATCATGGCGGTGCGGTACTCGTTGGCCTTGTCCTGGAGATCCGCCGGAATGTCGATGGTCTCGTAGGTCTCGCCGAGCTTGGTCTCGCCGCGCCACACCTTGGCTTTCATCTCGACCAGGTCGACGATGCCCTCGAAGTCGCCTTCGGAGCCGATCGGCAGCTGGATCGGGATGACGTTGGCGCCGAGGCGGTCCTTCATCGTCTGCACCGAGAAGTAGAAGTCGGCGCCCAGCTTGTCCATCTTGTTGACGAAGCAGATACGCGGCACGTCGTACTTGTCGGCCTGACGCCACACCTGCTCGGACTGCGGCTCCACGCCTTCCTTGCCGTCGAAGACGGCAACGGCGCCATCGAGCACGCGCAGCGAGCGCTCCACCTCGACGGTGAAGTCGACGTGACCCGGGGTGTCGATGATGTTGATCTGGTTGTCGTTCCAGAAGCAGGTGGTGGCAGCCGAGGTGATGGTGATACCCCGCTCCTGCTCCTGTTCCATCCAGTCCATCGTGGCGGCGCCGTCGTGCACCTCACCGATCTTGTACGAGATACCGGTGTAGAAGAGGATGCGCTCGGTCGTCGTCGTCTTGCCGGCGTCGATGTGCGCCATGATGCCGATGTTGCGGACCTTCGTGAGGTCGGTCAGCACGTCCTGTGCCACGGCTAGATTCCCACTCTTTCGCTTGCTTGATTGCTGTCCGGTGTGCTGCCCCGAAGGGCCGTGATCACCAGCGGTAGTGCGCGAATGCCCGGTTTGCTTCGGCCATCTTGTGCGTGTCTTCGCGACGCTTCACAGCGGCGCCGAGGCCATTGCTGGCGTCGAGGATCTCGTTGGCGAGACGCTCGACCATGGTCTTCTCGCGGCGGGCCTTGGAGAAGCTGACCAGCCAGCGCAGTGCCAGTGTGGTCGACCGCTCGGGACGGACCTCGACCGGCACCTGGTAGGTGGCGCCACCGACGCGGCGGCTACGCACCTCGAGGGCGGGCTTGACGTTGTCCAGCGCGCGCTTCAGGGTGACGACGGGATCGGTGCCGGTCTTGTCACGGGCCTGCTCGAGGGCGCCGTAGACGATGCGCTCGGCCAGTGACTTCTTGCCGTCCAAGAGCACCTTGTTGACCAGCTGGGTGACCAGCTGCGACCCGTAAACCGGATCGTTGACCAACGGGCGCTTCGGCGCGGGACCCTTGCGCGGCATTAGCTCTTCTCCTTCTTCGCGCCGTAACGGCTGCGTGCCTGCTTGCGGTTCTTGACACCCTGGGTGTCCAGCGAGCCGCGGATGATCTTGTAGCGCACACCGGGAAGATCCTTCACACGACCGCCGCGCACCAGCACCATCGAGTGCTCCTGCAGGTTGTGGCCTTCGCCCGGGATGTAGGCGGTGACCTCAACCCCGGTGGTCAGCTTCACGCGAGCGACCTTCCGAAGCGCCGAGTTCGGCTTCTTCGGGGTGGTGGTGTACACGCGAGTGCACACGCCGCGGCGCTGCGGGCTGCCCTTGAGGGCCGCGGTCTTCACCTTCGCGACCTTGTCGCGGCGACCCTTGCGGACCAGCTGGTTGATGGTTGGCATGTACCGGCTTTCTGTGTTGCTACTTCTACTTCTGGTGGCTCAGTGCTTCTTGGGCGGTGCTACTTCAGGTCAAGCTTTAGGTCTCTGTACTGCTGTTTTCGCCTGATCGCCTACCCCGCGACCGGGCGTGTCGCACGCGCCCGGCACCGAACCTTCCGATGCATTCGGGGACACGAAGACACACGAATTCGCCCGACCTGCGAGCGTATGGGCCGTTCTCAATAGCCGCACACGCCCCTGACAGCCAGGCACGAGGCTCCACAATACCAGGGGTGGGCGTGCCGAACCAAACCCGTCTGAAAGGCCCTTATCGCAGGTCAGACGCTACAGCCGCGCTGGGGCGCATACCGACAGCGTACAGACGGGCTACCTGCGCTCCATACCGACGGCCAACCGCAGCACCATGTCGGTGAACACTGCGTCGGTGTCGACGTCGTCCATGACACCGGTCATTTCCAGCAGGACGAAGCCATGTAGGGCGGACCAGAACTCCAGGGCCGCATAGAACGCGTTATCGCCGACCAGTCCGTAGGACGCCAGCGCCGCCAGCACCGGGCCGGCGGCCTCCCGCGCGGCCGCAGTGTATTCGGGGTCGTCGCCGCCCAGCGGCATCCGGGTGAACGCCGAGTACCGGCCCGGATGGTGGTGGGCGTAGCTGCGGTAGGCGCTCGCCATGGTGACCACCGCGTCGTCCCGGGTGCGCCCTTCTCCCACCGCATTCAACATGCCGATGATGTCCCGGATGACCCGCATACGCACTGTTCGGCGCAGGTCCTCCAGGCTCTGGACGTGGTTGTAGAGCGACGGGCCCTTGGTGCCCAGCTGCATGGCAAGCGCGTTGATGGTCAGCGCGTCCCAGCCCTCCCGATCGAGGAAGGCCAGCGCGGCGTTCACGATTGCGTCGCGGCTCAGTTTGGTCGCCCGCGCTGCCATTCCCCCACCCTCCGGTTCGTCGAGATCCCCCGAAGCCGGGTTGACTAATGACTCTAGTTCACGCGGTCCTGGCTGAGTTTGGCCAGTTCATCGGTGATGGTGCAGAGCGCGGGCAGGGTCGCCGGATTCATCGTCTGGATCGACCAGGTGATGAGGTCGTTTCCCTTCGCCACGTAGATGCTGCAGGCATTTGCGTCATAGGCCTTGAAACCCTTGTTGCCGTCCATCGAGATCTCGGTGAGGGTGCGGCCGGCCTTCTTCTCCAGTTCCCGTTCGACCTCCATGTCGCTGCCCCGGTACCACCAGGTCGAAATGCCCATCCCCGCACCGAACGTGCCGATCACCGTGTTCTCCTGCCAGAAACACCCGGTGTCGTTGACCAGCACCTTGGTGAACATCTCGGCACCGGTGACCCGGGCAATATCGGCGTCGGTGATGCCGTGGCAGTCCCCGCCCTCGAAACCGCCGCCGGCGCGCTGCTGCCCGGTGGCCGGGGCCGCCCGCTCGGTCTCTGCGGCGCCGCATCCCGTCAGCGCCGGCACGGCGGCCATCACGGCGGCAAATGCGGTGATCAACACGGGGCGGCGCATGTCACATGTCCGATTTCAGCGTCGCCGACAACAGTTTCTGGGCGTCCGGGCAGGCGTCGGCGCCGGAAGTGTCGCGCACCTGTACCCACCAGCTCAGCACGCCGCCGCCGGCGGCCGCGGTGGCCGCGCAGCCCGACCCCGTGGTGTCGCGGCGGGCCAGGAACGCGACCCTGCGCTCGATCACGGTGTCGCTGACCTCGGCGCCGCGCTCCACCGCGAGCGCACGTTCGCGGTCCAGGTCGCCGGTGTCGAACCAGGCGAACGTCGCGTCGAGCATGGTGCGGTCACGCATCAGCACGTATTGGCAGACCGCACCGCTGTAGGGCCGGACCACGTCATCGGCGGCCAGCACGGACTGCACCGAGGTGTCCGTCAGCAATCCGCAGCGGTTGTCGGCGTAGCCGTAGCTGCGTTCGGCGTCGGCATCCGCCGAACGCGCCGGTTGTGCCATGCCGTCGACCTGCTGCACGCAGCCCGCAGCGGCCATGACGGTGGCTGCCACGGCAAGAGTCCGGAGAATCGTCCGGAAGCCACGCCCATACATCGATGACTACGCTACCCAGCGGCAACGCCGTAGGCGACCGGACGGGAATCCCTGCCAAGCGGTGCCACCGGGCGGGCACGGCACCGTACTCTGTTGTCCCATGGCGACCCTGAGTGTGAAAAGTCGGAGCCGGTCCATCGCGGCGGGCGCGCTGGTCACCCCCCTGCTGCTGGCGAGTCTGGCCGCGCCGTCCGCGCAGGCCAAGAACGGCGACACGCACATCACCGGCCAGGGCATCGTGCAGACGATCGACTGCAACAACGCCACGCTGCTCGTGAACGGGACCAGCAACACCATCAACGCCAAGGGCACCTGCTGGGCGGTGACGCTGCAGGGGTCGTCGAACATCGTGATCGCCGACAACGTCATCAACGACGTCACCGTCTACGGGTACGACCAGACGGTGATCTATCACAACGGCGCACCCGCGGTGATCGACCGCGGCCGAGAACTCGGCATGACCAACCGCGTCAACTGGGCACCGGCCTGACCCTGTGCGCCGGCTCATCGCACTGTTCGCCCTGCTCGGCGGAATAGGCGGCGCGGCAATGACTCCCGAGGTGGTCACGGTGGCGAACAGTGAGCCGTCCATCGCTCCGGTGTCGGCGGCTGCCCGCACCGCGGGTTTCATCGACGTCCGCAGCGCGGTGCCCGACGCCGTCATCGACCTGCGCTACGCCACCGCGAACAACTTCGTCGGCACACCGCTGTATCCGCCTGCGGCCCGCTGCCTGGTGCACGAATCACTGGCGGCAGGGCTGGCCACCGCGGCGGCGCAGCTGCGCGCCCGGGGTCTGCGGCTGGTGTTCTGGGACTGCTACCGGCCCCATGACGTCCAGGTCCGGATGTTCCAGGTGGTGTCCAACCCGGCCTGGGTGGCGCAGCCGGGCCCGTACTCGAAGAGCCACGAATCGGGACGGTCGGTCGATGTCACCACCGCCGGGGCGACCAGCCTTTCCGAGATGGGCACCGGTTTCGACGATTTCACCGCCGCCTCGCACGCCTACGCCACCGACGGGGTGAGCGCCGCCGCGCAGTACAACCGGGCGGTGTTGCGCGAAGCGATGGCCGCCGGCGGGCTGACCGTCTACTCGGGCGAGTGGTGGCATTTCGACGGCCCGGGCGCCGGTGAGCGACGGCCCATCATCAACGTTCCGCTCACCTAGGCTGGAACCGACCGGCTACGAATCGAGGAAGTATGCGCACTCCCATCGCAGGAACCGTCGCCGCCGTGGCGCTCGCGCTCGGTCTGGCCGGATGCGGGTCGAGTGGGGATTCCGACGCTCCGACCGTCACCGCAGGCACCTCGGGCGCCCAGGTCGAGATCGGCAACACCATCAATTACGGGTCCTTCGGCACCACAGCCGATATCGACTGCGCACAGGGCAAGGCGATCAACGTGGGTGGATCCAACAACACCCTCACCATCAAGGGCACCTGCTCCAGCGTCAACATCGGCGGCGCCGACAACAAGGTGACGCTCGACAACGTCGAGACCGAGATCAGCGTGGTCGGCATCGACAACACCGTGGTCTACAAGGGCGGTGACCCGAAGGTCGAGGATCTCGGCAGCGGCAACAAGGTCAGCAAGGGCTAGCTGCCGGCCCCGTGCCGTCCGGCCCCGTCGACGAACCGTTGGGCGCCCGCCAGCAGCTCCGAGGACACCTTGGCCAGGCTGCCGAATTCGAAATCGATTGCCGCTTCTTCGGTTCGACCCCACTGGTGCAGCGCGGAGAGCCGGTCGGCGCGCAGACACAGCTGCGGGAGCGCGGCCAGTTGGGCGGCCAGTTCCTCGGCGGCCGCGCGGGCCTGCCCTTTCGGCACCACCCGGTTGGCCAGACCGATCTGCATGGCCTCCTGGGCGCCGACGGCCCGCCCGGTGAGGATCAGATCCATCGCCCGGCTGTGCCCGATCAGGCGTGGCAGCCGCACCGTGCCGCCGTCGATCAGCGGCACACCCCAGCGCCGGCAGAACACCCCGAACTCGGCGTCCTCCTCCACCACCCGCAGGTCACACCACAGTGCGAGTTCCAGTCCCCCGGCCACGGCGTAACCACTGACGGCGGCGATCACCGGCTTGGACAGGATCATCCGCGACGGCCCCATCGGTCCCGGCCCGGTGGGCTGCACCTGATTGCCCTCCGCGGTGCCCATCGCCTTGAGATCGGCTCCGGCGCAGAAGGTTCCGTTGTCCCCACACAGCACTGCGACGGACGCGGTCTCGTCCTTGTCGAACTCGTCGAAGGCCGCGTACAGCTCTGCGGCGGCCGGGCCGTTGACCGCATTGCGCGCCTCCGGCCGGTTCATGATGACCGTCGTCACCGGCCCGTCCCGTTCGATGCGGACCGAACCGATTCCCCGGGTCGCTTCGCTGCTGCCCTCCGAACCTTCACTCACAGTGCCTCCACTCGGTCGTCTCGCCGCGCGACCAGTTCGGCGGCGAAATCCCGGTAGGCCAGCCGAAGCCGTTCGCCGGGCCAGCGCGCCGGCAACAGTTCGGCCGGCAGCACCGGGTCGGTCAGCAGATGCCGCACGATGGCGGCGGCCACCACGAAACGCCCGGGCACATCGGTGGCCTCGGACATCTCGGCGAGCAACCGCTCGCCCTCGCGGGCCCAGGCCCGCAGGTCCCACAATTGCCCCACCAGGCCGGCGGGGTCATCGTCGCGGCTGCGCAGGACACGCACCTTGGCCCGCACGTCATCGGGCAGCACCACCGCGAGGTTGTCCGGGCGCAACCACGCCCCTTCGCGAAGCTCGCCGAACCGGTTCTGCACCAAGGTGTTCCGCAGGTCGGCGCGGGTCCGGGCATCGGCGCCGACGCTGGTGATCAGCAGCGTCGTCCAGGTTCCGTCCCACGATCGTTCCCGCGGTTCGATGGCGCCGTCCTGGCGGCGCTGCCGGGTGAGCAGCCGGTCCGAGAGCCGGTAGCCGTCCGCGGATCGCACCAGGTCCCCCGCACCCACCATCCTGGTCAGCGCCACCCTCATTGTCGCCTCCCGAATACCGAAATCGGCGGTCAACAGCACGAGTTCGGCCGCCGACGCCCACGCCGGATGCGCACCGAGCAAGACGCTCAGCACCACCGATCGGGCGGTCAGTCGCACCGGTCAGACCCCGGAGGCGCGTCGGCCGTGATCACCCAGCGGTTCGTCACGGTGCCGGACCGCTTCACGGAACCCGTGCTCGACCGCGTCGGCGACGAACGCGTGCCCCTCGGGGGTGTGCCGGGCGATACCGTCGAACACGGTGCTGACCATCCGACTGGTGGCCACACCCTGTTGCAGCAGCGCGGTGTTGCAGGCCAGCTTGGCCATGATGAGCTGGTTCACCGGCATGGCGGCGATCCGGGAGACGAGGCGTTCGGTGCGCTCGTCCAGGTCCTGGGGTTCGGGCGCCTCGACGGCCAGTCCCCATTCGGCGGCCTGGGTGCCGGTGAGGCAATCCCCGGTGAACAGAAGCCTTTTCGCGCGCTGGTCTCCCAGCCGGTGTGCCCACAACCCGGCCGCCGGGACACCCCACACCCGCATCGGCGGGTAGCCGATCTTTGCGTCTGAGGCGGTGATGACCTGATCGGCGTGCAGGGCGATGTCGGTGCCGCCGGCGATGCAGTAGCCGTGGATCTTGACCACGGTGGGCTTGTCGCAGTGCATAAGGCTGGAGAAGCCGCGCACGAACCGGCTCATCATCTGGTAATCGATCATCGGATCCCAGGGCTGGCCGGGCAGATGGTTGACCGCCTGGGTGCGGCCGTCGAGCACGGTGCCGCGGTGATCGGAGCCGGCCGAGGAGCTGCCGTCGGCGTAGGCCCCGAGGTCGAAGCCCGCGCAGAAGCCTTCTCCGGCACCGGAAACCAGGATGACGTGGACATTCGGATCCAGATCGGCGCGCTCTACCAGTTCCGCCAGTTCCACCGGGGTGTCGGCGATGATGGCGTTGCCCTTGTCCGGGCGGTTGAAGGTGATCCGGGCGATGCGGCCGGTCACCTCATAGGTCATGGTCTTCAGCGTGTCCACGGGCTCCCCTCCTGCCGCAGGGAGCTCATCCCTTGACCAGCGTGCGCTCGATGATCGGCGCCAGGTCCAGGCCGGTCGGCAGGGTGCCGAACGCGCCGCCCCACTGCCCGCCCAGGCGGCTGGCCAGGAAGGCCTCGGCGACGGCGGGATGTCCGTGTCGCACCAGCAGCGAACTCTGCAAGGCCAGTGAGATGTCCTCGGCGACCTGCCGTCCGCGGTACTCGATATCGCCGAGGCTGCTCAGTGACGTCTTCAGCGCGGCGACGTGCGCGTCCAGACGCGGGTCCTGGGCCAGCGCGAGTTCCTCGAAGAGCACGTCGACGCATTCCGGCCGGGTTGCCATGGCGCGCAACGTGTCCAGCGCGCTGACATTGCCCGACCCTTCCCAGATGCCCATCAGCGGCGCCTCCCGGTACAGCCGCGGCATCCCGGAGTCCTCGACGTAGCCGTTGCCGCCCAGGCATTCCATCGCCTCGGCGGCGTGCGGTGTCGCCCGCTTGCACACCCAGTATTTGGCGGCGGCGAGGCCGATCCGGCGCAACAGCGACTCGCGCTCGTCACCGCGCACCGCGCGATCGGTGGCACCTGCCATCCGCATGGCCAGCATGGTCGCGGCCTCGGCCTCGACGGCGAGGTCGGCCAGCACGTTGCGCATCAGCGGCTGGTCGATCAGATAGGCGCCGAACGCTTTTCGGTGCTGGGCATGATGCACTGCGCGGCTCAGCCCGGTGCGCATGCTGGTCGCGCTGCCCAGCGTGCAGTCCAGCCTGGTCAGGTTGACCATCTCGATGATGGTCTTCACCCCGCGGCCCTCCTCACCGACCAGCCAGGCCGTCGCCCCGTCGTATTCGACCTCGCTGGAAGCGTTGGCGTGGTTGCCGAGCTTGTCCTTGAGGCGCTGCAGGAACATCCGATTGCGGGTGCCGTCGGGCAGCACCCGGGGCAGGAAGAAGCAGGACACTCCTCCGGGCGCCTGAGCGAGTACCAGGAACACATCGCACATCGGCGCCGAGGTGAACCACTTGTGTCCGGTCAGCGTGTAGGTGCCGTCGCCATTGGCGACCGCTTCGGTGGTGCCGGCCCGGACGTCGGAGCCGCCCTGCTTCTCGGTCATCGACATACCCGCGGTGAGACCGGCTTTGGTGGTGGGCACTTTCAGCTCGGGGTCATAGACCCGGCTGGTGAGCAGCGGTTCGTAGGCCGCGGCCAGTTCGGGGTTGAAACGCAACGCGGGCACCACGGCGTAGGTCATCGAGATCGGGCAGATGTGTCCCGGCTCGGGCGTCCACACCGAGGTCTTGGCGGCCCGGACCACATGAGATCCGGTGCGGTCATCGGCCCACGGGGAGCCGTGCAGTCCGTGCGTCACGGCCACATTCATCAGCTCGTGATAGGCCGGGTCGAATTCGACCTCGTCGACGCGGTGGCCATAGCGATCGTGGGTGTGCAGCACCGGACGGTTGCGGTCGGCCAGTTCGCCCCAGCGCTGGGCCTGGGCCGATCCGCTCAGCGCGCCGAGTTCGGTGATCTCGTCGGCGCCCCATCCGCCGCCCTCGCGGACCAGCGCCTCCATGAGCACCGGCGAGGCAGCCGGATTGTGGTCGAGCATCGGCGGGACCTGATTGGTGACGACGTGAGTGGCCATACAACTACTGTTACATTTTCTCGACAGCTGCACAAGATACGTAACACAGTGCATACTCGTGCGGTGCAGCCCAATACCGTCATCCGCGCCGCCGCACTGGCACTCACCCACGAGCCGGTACCGGCCGATCAGTCCGTGGCAGGCGACCCGAGCACCGCGGCGTCGACGCTCACCGAGTTCGGCGATCTGGAGATCGGCGTCTGGGAGATGTCGGTGGGCACCATGACCGATGTCGAGGCCGACGAGGTGTTCGTCGTGCTCTCCGGGGCCGCCACCGTCGAGTTCGCCGACGGCACTGTGGCGCTGCAGTTGCGCGCCGGCGATATCGGGCGCCTGGCCGCCGGCGCCGAGACCACCTGGACGGTCACCGAGACCCTGCGCAAGATCTACCTGACCTGAGCATGCCGTACGTCGAAGCGTCCGTCCGCAGCCGGCAATTCGTCGCCGCTGCCCGGCAGGTCATGTCCCGCCAGGGCGTCGCGACCACTTCGTTGCGTGCCGTCGCCGCCGAGGCCGAGGTGCCGTTGGGCACGCTGCAGTACGTCTTCCCGTCCAAGGAACAGTTGTTGCGCGCCGTCATCGAGGACGTCATCAATGAGATCGCCACCGTCCTCACCGGCGCGGTCGAGACCAATTCCGGACTGGCGCACGCCATCCGGCAGGGCTTGACGGTCTTCTGGACAGAGCTCGTCGTCGACCAGATCAACCTGCAGCTGATGCAGTTCGAACTGCTCAACTACGCGCTGCGCCAACCCGGCCTGGAACACCTGGCGCAGTGGCAGTACCAGCGATACGCCGAGGCCATCGCGACCTGGTGTGAGGCCGCGGCCACCAATGCCGGCGAGCAGAGCGCGGTGCCCTACGACCGACTCGCCCGGATCATTCTGGCCGGAGTGGACGGCCTGACGATGCAGTACGTGTGCGACCCCGACGGAAGGCGCGCCCGCGCGGATCTGGACACGGTGGCCGAGATGGTCATCGCGCTGGCGCAGGTCTGACGGACCTAGGTCGTCGACGCCCTGCGCCGCGACTCGTAGGCGTGCCCGGCGTAGATCACCGCAGCGGCCAGCGCCCAGCCCAGCAGGATGTCGATGACGTAATGCTCGGCGGTGTACACCAGCGTGAAGGCCATGACGAGCGGGTAGGCCACCAGCACCGGGCGCCACCGGTGGTTCAACCGGTTCCACAGGAACGCGGCCAACGCTGCCGACATCCCCGCGTGCAGTGACGGGATCGCGGCCACCAGGTTGACGCTGGCCTGTCCCTGGTCCAGCAGGGCGGTCGCGGTGTGCAGGTTGAGGTTGCCCCAACCCCGCGTCACGATGCGCTCGATCCAGCCGTTGGCGCCGTCCTGCACGTTCTCCATGGCGCCGAGGACACCGCCGTCGGGGACGCCGCGCGCGGACTTGAACATGCACTGCGGGCCCGACGGACCACCTGCGACGTCATCGGCGGTGCAGCGGGCGGCCGCCCACGGCGGCGCGGCGGGCACCAGCGTGTAGATGATCAGCCCGGCGAAGTTCAAGCCGACGAACAGCTTGACGAACCGCTTCCACTCGTCGCGGTCGCGCAGCCACAGCACCCCGGCGATCACGTACGGGAGCACGAAGAACGACATGTAGACGGTGCTGATCCCGACTTCCCACCACGGCGGCTGCGGCAGTTTCAGGCGTTCCTGCAGCCATACCGTCGGCATGGTGCCACCGAACAGCCAGCGGTCGGCGTCGGCCTGCCAGTGCCACAACGTCGGGCGGCCGACGAAATCGGCCGCTCCCCGGCTGAGGTCGTAAGCGATCAACAACACCGCGAAGGGCAGCCAGTCGCGGAGCACGTAGAACATGCGCCGGCCCTGGCCGATGCTGGCCGCGAGCAGTCCGGTGCTGATGTACAGCAGCACGAGTTCCCGGTTGAAGGCGAATCCGTCGGTGATGGTGCGCCACAGGACGACGGCCGCCCAGACGGTGATCGCGGTGTAGCGCAGATATCGCAGCCGCTGGGCGCGACGCCCGGGGGCGAGCTGTCCGTCCGCGACGATTGACTGTTCCTCGTCAATCGTGGCCACGAGAGGTGAGCCTAGTTCACCTTCCGGTCACTCACCGTTTGCCGACAGTCCGAAATGCGTCAGATGTTGTCGCGCAGGAACGCGATGTCATCCTTGCGGCCCTCTTCGGAGGTCTCGCAGATCACCGGGGCATCGGCGGCCTTGACCACGGCCACCAGCAGTTGCGGGTCGATCTGCCCGGTGCCGAAGTTGGCGTGCCGGTCCGCGCCGGAGCCCGCGGCGTCGCGGGAGTCGTTGCAGTGCACGAGGTCGATGCGGCCGGTGATGGACTTGATCCGCTCGACGGCGTCGATCAGTGCCTCGCCGGCGGCCCAGGCGTGGCAGGTATCCAGGCAGAAGCCGATTCCCTTGTCGCCGATGTGATCCCAGAGCCGGGCGATGGTGTCGAAATGCCGCGCCATCGCGTGGTCGCCGCCCGCGGTGTTCTCCAGGTACACCGGCACATCGGTCTCCAGGTAGTCCAGCGCCTTCACCCAGCGCTCGAAACCGGCGTCCATATCGTTGTCGTCGGCGTGCCCGCCGTGCACGATGACGGCGGTGGCGCCGATCTCGGCGGCCGCATCGCAGGTGTCCTGCAGGATCTTCCGCGACGGGATGCGCACCCGGTTGTTCGCCGAGGCGACATTGATCAGGTACGGCGCGTGCACGTACAGCGGGACGCTGGAGGCCTTGAGCACCTCGGCATCCTCACGCGGCTTGGGTTTCTTCCAGCTCTGCGGATTTCCGAGGAAGAACTGGACCACGTCAGCGCCTTCGGCGGTGGCCGCGGCGATCGGGTCTTCGGGATTGACATGCGAACCGATGAGCACGAGGCCAGTGTAGGCACCGGCTGTGACGGCCCGGCTAGGGTGCAGAGCGGACAATCAAGATCGGTGAGAGGTAAGTAGTGGAACCCCAGGAAAAACCGACTTTCGGTCAGAAGGTCAAGATGGGCGGGCAGGCTGCGGTCGCCCTGGCACGCAATCCCAAGGCACTGGTCGCGCTGGTGAAGTACCAACGCGAAACGCGTAAGCAGCGTCGTGAGGCCGACAGGACAAGCTGATTGTCACGCGGCCGCCGCGGTCTGCCTCACCGGGAGTCGCGGCGGCCGTGCGCTTTCCGGATCAGCTCTGGGTGACCAGCAGAAACGTCAGGTAGGCAAGGTATGCGGCGACCATCGCACCGCCCTCGCCGCGGCTCACCCGGCGGCCCGTGACGAAGATCGGGATGCAGGCCAGCGCGACGGCCACCATGATCGGGATGTCGATGCGCACCAGGCTGGCCGGCATCACCAGGCCGTCGGTGGCAACCAGACAGGTGGCGCCGAGGATCAGCAGGATGTTGTAGATGCTGCTGCCCAGCAGGTTGCCGATGGCGATATCGCGGTTACCGCGCAAGGTGGAGACCACCGTCGTCACCAGCTCCGGCGCGGAGGTGCCGATCGCGACGACGGTCAGCCCGATCAGGGCGTCGGAGACCCCGAAGCTGCGCGCCATTCCCACCGCGCCGTCGACGAGCCAGTCCGCGCCGATCACCACGACCGCGATACCGGCCAGCATCATGCCGATATAGAGCGCGGTGGGCCGGGTTTTCACGACGAGGTCGCCGGGCTGCTCCGGGGCGTAGGCCTCGCCGTATTCGCCGACGACGGCGCGCGACTCGCGGCGGGTCATCTGGATGAGCGCCGCCGTGTAGACCACCGCCCCGGTCACCAGGATGATGCCGTCGACCCGGGACAAGGTGCCGTCCAGCGCGAGTACCAGCATCAGCACCGCCGCTCCGGCCATCACCGGGAGCTCGAAACGCAGCGTCCGCGTGGCCATCGTGAGCGGCAGAATCAGCGCGCTCAGGCCCAGGATGAGCAGCAGATTGACGACGTTGGTACCGGCGATGTTGCCGACCGCCAGCGCGCCGCTGCCCTCACTCGCCGCGACCACGCCGACGGCCAGTTCGGGCAGGCTGGTGCCGATCGACACCACGGTCAAGCCGATGACGATCGGGCTGATGCCGAGCCTTGCCGCGACCTCCGCGCCGCCACGGACCATCACCTCGGCCCCGAGAACCAGTGCGGCCAGGCCCAACAGGAACCAGCCCGCATCACTCCACATCGCGAAGAGCCTAGTGGACCCGCCGGTGTGTGAATCCTCGTCGGGGAAACGGCTCCGATGCCGACGGGTACGCACACAATCCGCCGCAAAGTCTCAGAGGTTCCACACACTGCCCGACGTGAGACTTGTTGAATGCAAGGTCCGTTCATCGACTGGGGCGCCGTCGCTGCCGGGACACTCACCGGGCACGCGCTCCGCACTCGGTATCGCCCCGTCTACCCGAGCATCCATCTGTGCCGGGATATCGAGCTCACCGCGGCGCTTCGGGCCGAGGCTGCGTGGCTGTGGTCGAAGAGGCGGGCAGTCATCGCGGGCAACTCAGCCGCCGCGCTGCACCGTGCGAAGTGGGTCGACGCGCGCAGTCCGGCCGAGCTGATCCATCACAACCGTCGACCGCCTGTTGGTATTCGCGTCTGGTCCGACGATATCGATGACGACGAGATCATCGATATTCGCGGTATGCGCGTGTGCAGGCCCGCCCGAGCCGCCTTCGATCTGGCCCGTCGGTATCCGTTGGACCGCGCGGTGGCCGCCATCGACGCTCTGGTCAATGCCACTCGACTCGACGTGCTCGACGTCGAGAAGCTGATGGCCGCTCACCCCGGCCGGCGGGGTATCCCGACGGCACGAAAGGCCCTGACACTTGTGGACGGCGGCTCGGAGTCCCCCCGCGAGACCTGGCTGCGCCTGCTCGTCGGTCGGGCCGGATACCCGCGCCCACAGACCCAGATTCGCGTTCGCGATCAGCACCACTACGAATTCGCGCGCATCGACCTGGGCTGGGAGGACCGGAAGATCGGTCTGGAGTACGAGGGAAAACACCACCAGACCGACCGATTCACCTATGAGCGCGATATCCGGCGGCTGGATGAGCTGTCGCGACTGGGCTGGATCATCATCCGCGTGACGGCCGCGGACACCGAAGACAGTGTCCTGATCCGTCTCGGCGACGCGTGGAGCCGCCGAGTGTGAATCCTCGTCGGGGAAACGGCTCCGATGCCGACGGGGACGCACACTCGATGAGATTTCGGGCCCGCGCGGGTCTACCCGGCATGAGCAATGACATCTGGCCGCTCGTGCACACCGAGCGCCACGCCCTCATCGCCGACCTGGAGGGCCTCACCGAGGAACAGTGGGCGCAGCCGTCGCTGTGCCCGGGGTGGACCGTGCACGATGTGGCCGCGCACCTCGTGGACGTCGCCGAGTCCACCCGCCTCGGCTTCGCGCGCGACATGGCCAGGGCGGGCTTCGATTTCGACCGGCAGAACGACCGCGGTATCGCACGCGCCAAAGGTGCGACGCCCACCCAGACCCTGCAGCGGCTGAGGCAGGCTGCCCCGAGGACCACCACCCCGCTCGCCCCGAAGGGCACCCGCATCGTCGAGGAAGTCGTGCACGGCGAGGACATCCGCCGCGCGCTGGGTCTGCACCGTGCCTATCCGCCCGAAGCGGTCGAATGGTCGCTGCGCCAGCAGATCCGCACCTCGACGAAGTTCGGCGGGGCCAAGGAACTCGCCGCCGGCCTCAGCCTCACAGCGACGGACCAAGACCTGAGGATCGGCACCGGCCGCGAGATACGCGGCACCGCAGTCGAATTGCTGCTGGCTTGCTCGGGCCGCAACAACCTGCTCGTGCGCTGACACGAAAAAGCCCCCGGGATGAATCCCGGGGGCTTTTCTCGAACTGAAGACTATCGGTAGGTCTTACCGGTAGTCCGAGTATCCGTAATCGTCCAGCGGCACCGCAGCACCGGTGCTCTGGCCGAAGTCCGGGCTGTAGTACTGATCCTCGTAGGACGGGATCGTGTACGCCGCAGCGCGGGCCTCTTCGGTCGGCTGCACCTGGATGTCCCGGTAACGGGCGATGCCGGTACCGGCCGGGATCAGCTTGCCGATGATCACGTTCTCCTTCAGACCCATCAGCTTGTCGCTGCGGCAGTTGATCGCCGCATCGGTCAGCACGCGAGTGGTCTCCTGGAACGACGCCGCCGACAGCCACGAATCCGTGGCCAGCGATGCCTTGGTGATACCCATCAGCACCGGACGGCCGGCCGCGGGCTCCAGGCCCTCGGCCACCACCCGACGGTTGGCGGTCTCGAACTCGGCACGCTCCGTCAGCGATCCGGGCAGGAACTCCGTGGCACCGGAATCGATGATCGTCACGCGGCGCAGCATCTGCCGCACGATGACCTCGATGTGCTTGTCGTGGATCGACACACCCTGAGCCCGGTAGACCTCCTGGACCTCCCGGACAAGGTGGATCTGCACCTCACGCGGGCCCTGCACACGCAGCACCTCGTGCGGATCGGCAGCACCTTCCATGAGCTGCTGACCCACGGTGACATGGTCACCGTCGGAGAGCAGACGCTCGGAACCGTCATCGTGCTTGAACACCTTCAGGCGCTGGCGACGGGTCAGCTTGTCGTAGACGACTTCCTCGCCACCATCGTCGGGAACGATGGTGATCTTGTAGAACTTGTCGGTCTCCTCCAGCTGCACCCGGCCGGTGACATCGGCGATCGGGGCACGGTTCTTCGGCACGCGGGCCTCGAACAGTTCCTGAACACGCGGCAGACCACCGACGATGTCGGCACCACCGGTGACACCACCCTGGTGGAAGGTACGCATGGTCAGCTGCGTGCCGGGCTCACCGATGGACTGCGCGGCGACGATACCGACGGCCTCGCCGATGTCGACGAGCTTGCCGGTGGCCATCGAACGGCCGTAGCACATCGCGCAGACGCCGGTGCCCGTGGTGCAGGTCAGCACGGAGCGGACCTTCACCTCGGTGATGCCGGCTGCCAGCAGCGCGTCGATGGCCGGGTCACCCAGGTCATGTCCACGCGCGACGACGACGTTGCCGCTTGCGTCCACCGCGTCGGTGGCCAGCGTGCGGGCGTATGCCGACGTCTCGATGTGCTGATCGCGGACCAGGCTGCCGTCGTCCTGCTTCTCAGCCAGGGTGACGTTGATACCGCGCTCGGTCTCACAGTCGGTCTCACGCACGATGACGTCCTGCGAGACGTCCACCAGACGACGGGTCAGGTAACCCGAGTCGGCGGTACGCAGCGCGGTGTCGGCCAGACCCTTACGGGCACCGTGGGTGTTGATGAAGTACTCCAGCACGGTCAGGCCCTCGCGGAACGAGGACTTGATCGGACGCGGGATGTACTCGCCCTTCGGGTTGGTCACCAGACCCTTCATGCCCGCGAGCGTGCGGGTCTGGGTCAGGTTGCCCGTGGCGCCGGACTTCACGATCGTGATGATCGGGTTGTCCTCGGGGTAGTACGACTCCAAGGCCTTACCGACCTCTTCGGTGGCCTGCTGCCAGATCTTCACCAGTTCGCCGTTGCGCTCGACATGGTTGAGCTTGCCGCGCTGGTACTGCTTCTCGATCGAGTCGGCTTCGCTCTCGTAGCGCTCCAGGATCTCCGCCTTCTGCGGCGGAACGAGCACGTCGGCCATCGAGACCGTCACACCCGAACGCGTCGCCCAGTGGAAACCGGCGTCCTTGAGCTTGTCCACCGTCTGCGCGACGACGATCATCGGGTAACGCTCGGCGAGATCGTTGATGATCGCGGCCTGCGCCTTCTTGAACATCTGCGCGTTGACGAACGGGTAGCCCTTGGGCAGCAGCTCGTTGAAGAGCACGCGACCCAGCGTGGTGTCGGCGATCCAGGCGTCTCCGTGGTGCCAGCCCTCGGGGAACAGCTGTGCCTCGACGTCGGCGGGCGGACGCTGGTTGGTCAGCCGCACCTTGATCTTGGCGCGCACGGACAGCACGCCACGGTCGAGGGCCATGATGGCCTCGGCCGGGGTGCTGTACACACCGGTCTCCGGGGTGTCCTTCCCGGGCGCCGTGTACTCGCCTGTGTCACCGGGGATTTCGGTGGTCAGGAAGTACAGGCCCGTCACCATGTCCAGACGCGGCATGGCCAGCGGACGGCCCGACGCAGGAGACAGGATGTTGTTCGAGGACAGCATCAGGATGCGGGCCTCGGCCTGCGCCTCCGCGGACAGCGGAAGGTGCACGGCCATCTGGTCACCGTCGAAGTCGGCGTTGAACGCCTCACAGACGAGCGGGTGCAGCTGGATGGCCTTGCCCTCCACCAGCTGCGGCTCGAAGGCCTGGATGCCCAGACGGTGCAGCGTGGGTGCGCGGTTCAGCAGCACGGGGTGCTCGGCGATGACCTCTTCGAGGACGTCCCACACCTGCGGACGCTGACGCTCGACCATGCGCTTGGCGCTCTTGATGTTCTGCGCGTGGTTCAGGTCGACCAGACGCTTCATCACGAACGGCTTGAACAGCTCGAGTGCCATCAGCTTCGGCAGGCCGCACTGGTGCAGCTTGAGCTGCGGGCCGACGACGATGACCGAACGGCCCGAGTAGTCGACGCGCTTGCCGAGCAGGTTCTGACGGAAGCGACCCTGCTTGCCCTTGAGCAGATCGGACAGCGACTTGAGCGGACGGTTGCCCGGTCCGGTGACCGGACGGCCGCGGCGGCCGTTGTCGAACAGCGCGTCCACCGACTCCTGAAGCATGCGCTTCTCGTTGTTGACGATGATCTCGGGCGCGCCGAGGTCGATCAGTCGCTTGAGCCGGTTGTTGCGGTTGATGACGCGGCGGTACAGGTCGTTGAGGTCGGAGGTCGCGAAGCGGCCACCGTCCAGCTGCACCATCGGGCGAAGCTCCGGCGGGATCACCGGCACGGCGTCGAGCACCATGCCCATCGGCGAGTTGCGGTTCATCTGGAACGCCGCAACGACCTTCAGCCGCTTCAGCGCACGCAGCTTCTTCTGGCCCTTGCCGTTCTTGATGGTGTCGCGCAGGCTCTCGGCCTCGGCGTCGATGTCGAAGGTCTCGATGAGCTTCTTGATCGACTCCGCGCCCATGGCGCCCTGGAAGTACTCGCCGTAGCGGTCGATGAGCTCGCGGTAGAGCACCTCGTCCACGATGAGCTGCTTGGGCGCCAGCTTGGTGAAGGTGGTCCAGATCTCGTCGAGACGCTCCAGCTCACGGCCGGCACGGTCACGCAGCTGGCGCATTTCGCGCTCGCCGCCGTCACGCACCTTGCGGCGCACGTCGGACTTGGCGCCGTCGCGCTCCAGCTCGGCCAGGTCGGCTTCGAGCTTCTGGGCCCGGGCCTCCAGGTCCGCGTCACGCTGATCCTCGACGGCCTTCTTCTCGACGACCATCTCGGCCTCGAGGGTCGAGAGCTCGTTGTGGCGCATCTCGGTGTCGACCGCGGTGATGACGTAGGCCGCGAAGTAGATGATCTTTTCCAGATCCTTCGGGGCCAGGTCCAGCAGGTAGCCCAAGCGCGACGGAACGCCCTTGAAGTACCAGATGTGCGTGACGGGTGCGGCCAGTTCGATATGGCCCATCCGCTCACGGCGCACCTTGGCACGGGTCACCTCGACGCCGCAGCGCTCGCAGATGATGCCCTTGAAGCGCACGCGCTTGTACTTGCCGCAGTAGCACTCCCAGTCGCGAGTAGGTCCGAAGATCTTCTCGCAGAACAGGCCGTCCTTCTCGGGCTTGAGCGTGCGGTAGTTGATGGTCTCCGGCTTCTTGACCTCGCCGAAGGACCAGTTGCGGATGTCGTCCGCGGTCGCGAGACCGATGCGGAGTTCATCGAAGAAGTTGACGTCTAGCACGTAACTCCCTTTCCCCTTGCGGGACTAGATAACTATCAGTTCAAACGGCGGAGGTTTAAGCGAGATCCTCGACAGAAGCAGATTCGTTGCGCGACAAGTTGATTCCCAGGTTCGCGGCAGCGCGCTCCAGGTCCTCGTCGTCACCGTCACGCATCTCGATCGCCGCACCGTCCGAGGACAGCACCTCGACGTTCAGGCAGAGCGACTGCAGCTCCTTGAGAAGCACCTTGAACGACTCCGGGATACCCGGCTCGGGGATGTTCTCGCCCTTGACGATGGCCTCGTACACCTTGACGCGACCGACGGTGTCGTCGGACTTGATCGTCAGCAGCTCCTGCAGCGTGTAGGCGGCGCCGTAGGCCTGCATGGCCCAGCACTCCATCTCGCCGAACCGCTGACCACCGAACTGCGCCTTACCACCGAGCGGCTGCTGGGTGATCATCGAGTACGGACCGGTCGAGCGGGCGTGGATCTTGTCGTCCACCAGGTGGTGCAGCTTCAGGATGTACATGTAGCCGACCGTGACCGGGTACGGGAACGGCTCGCCGGAACGCCCGTCGAACAGCTCTGCCTTACCCTGCGCGTTGACCATGACGTCGCCGTCGCGGTTGGGCAGCGTCGAGCCCAGCAGGCCCTCCAGCTCCCCTTCCTGGGCACCGTCGAACACCGGGGTGGCCACGATGCTGTCGGCCGGAGCGGACAGCATGCCCTCGGGCAGTTTGCCTGCCCACTCGGGTGAGCCCTCGATGTTCCAGCCGGCCTTGGCCACCCACCCGAGGTGGGTTTCCAGGATCTGGCCGATGTTCATACGACGCGGCACACCGTGGGTGTTCAGGATGATGTCCACCGGGGTGCCATCAGGCATGAACGGCATGTCCTCGATCGGCAGGATCTTGCCGATGACGCCCTTGTTGCCGTGGCGTCCGGCGAGCTTGTCGCCGTCGGAGATCTTGCGCTTCTGGGCCACGTAGACGCGGACCAGTTCGTTGACGCCGGCGGGCAGCTCGTCGTCATCCTCGCGCGAGAACACGCGGATGCCGATGACCTTGCCCGACTCACCGTGGGGCACCTTGAGCGACGTGTCGCGGACCTCGCGGGCCTTCTCACCGAAGATGGCACGCAGCAGACGCTCTTCCGGGGTCAGCTCGGTCTCACCCTTCGGGGTGACCTTGCCGACCAGGATGTCGCCGTCGCGGACCTCGGCGCCGATGCGGATGATGCCGCGCTCGTCGAGATCGGCCAGCACCTCATCGGAGACGTTCGGGATGTCCCGGGTGATCTCCTCGGCGCCCAGCTTGGTGTCGCGGGCATCGATCTCGTGCTCCTCGATGTGGATCGAGGTGAGCACGTCCTCTTCGACCAGACGGCTCGAGAGGATGATCGCGTCTTCGTAGTTGTGACCCTCCCACGGCATGACGGCGACGAGCAGGTTCTTGCCCAGCGCCATCTCACCGTTCTCGGTGCACGGCCCGTCGGCGAGAACCTGGCCGGCCTCGACACGCTGTCCGGTGTCCACGATCGGGCGCTGGTTGGCGCACGTGCCGTGGTTGGACCGGGCGAACTTGCGCATCCGGTAGGTCTGGCGCGAACCGTCGTCGGCCATCACGGTGATGTAGTCGGCCGAAACCTCTTCGATCACACCGGTCTTGTCGGCGACAACCACGTCACCGGCATCGATGGCGGCACGCAGTTCCATACCGGTACCGACCAACGGGGCCTCGCTGCGGACCAGCGGAACCGCCTGGCGCTGCATGTTGGCACCCATCAGGGCACGGTTGGCGTCGTCGTGCTCGAGGAACGGGATCATCGCCGTCGCGACCGACACCATCTGGCGCGGGGAGACGTCCATGTAGTCCACGTCCACGGCCGAGACGAACTCGACCTCGCCGCCCTTACGGCGGACCAGGATCTTCTCTTCGGTGAACCGGCCGTCGCCATCCAGCGGCGAGTTGGCCTGCGCCACGATGTGGCGGTCCTCCTCGTCGGCGGTCAGGTAGTCGATCTGGTCGGTGACCTGGCCGTCGACAACCTTGCGGTACGGCGTTTCGATGAAACCGAACGGGTTGACCCGTGCGTACACCGACAGCGAGCCGATCAGGCCGATGTTCGGGCCCTCAGGGGTCTCGATCGGGCACATCCGGCCGTAGTGGCTGGAGTGCACGTCGCGGACCTCAAGGCCGGCGCGCTCACGGGACAGACCACCGGGGCCCAGCGCCGACAGGCGGCGCTTGTGGGTCAGACCCGACAGCGGGTTGTTCTGGTCCATGAACTGCGACAGCTGGCTGGTTCCGAAGAACTCCTTGATCGCCGCCACGACGGGACGGATGTTGATCAGGGTCTGCGGGGTGATCGCCTCGACGTCCTGGGTGGTCATGCGCTCACGCACGACACGCTCCATACGCGACAGGCCGACCCGGATCTGGTTCTGGATCAGCTCGCCGACGGTACGCAGACGACGGTTACCGAAATGGTCGATGTCGTCGACCTCGACGGGTACCTCGACGCCACCGGGAGCGGTCATCGAGGTCTGGCCCTCGTGCAGACGCACCAGGTACTCGATCGTCGCGACGACGTCCTCTTCGGTCAGCGTCGAGTTGGTGATCGGCTGGCCGGCGTTCAGGCCCAGCTTCTTGTTGACCTTGTAGCGGCCGACGCGAGCCAGGTCGTAGCGCTTCTCCTTGAAGAACAGGTTCTCCAGCAGGGTCTGCGCGGACTCCTTGGTCGGCGGCTCGCCCGGGCGCAGCTTCCGGTAGATGTCCAGCAGCGCCTCATCGGTTCCGGCGGTGTTGTCCTTCTCCAGCGTGCCCATCATGATCTCGGAGAAGCCGAAGCGCTCCACGATCTGCTCGTTGGTCCAGCCGAGGGCCTTCAGCAGCACGGTGACCGGCTGGCGGCGCTTGCGGTCGATACGGACGCCGACGGTGTCGCGCTTGTCGACGTCGAACTCCAGCCATGCACCGCGGCCCGGGATGACCTTGACGCTGTGCAGGTCCTTCTCGGTGGCCTTGTCGATGGACGAATCGAAGTACACGCCCGGCGAACGGACCAGCTGGGACACCACGACACGCTCGGTGCCGTTGATGATGAAGGTGCCCTTTTCGGTCATCATCGGGAAGTCACCCATGAAGACCGTCTGGCTCTTGATCTCACCGGTGTTGTTGTTGATGAACTCGGCCGTGACGAACAGCGGAGCTGCGTACGTCATGTCCTTGTCTTTGCACTCGTCCACCGGCGCCTTGACTTCGTCGAAGCGCGGATCGGAGAAGCTCAACGACATCGAGCCGGAGAAGTCCTCGATCGGGGACAGTTCGGCAAGTACCTCTTCCAGGCCGCCGACCGGGTTCACGTCCCCGCGATCGACTGCCTTCGTACGCCACCGGTCCGAACCGACCAGCCACTCAAAAGAGTCGGTCTGAACGTCAAGTAGCCCCGGAACCTCAAGAGGCTCACGGAGCTTGGCGAAGGAAATTCGGTTCGGCGCTCCCGGAACGGAACTATTAGTGGAATCTGACTTGCTCTGGCTCGAGACTGCCAAGATGCACCCTTCCAGCTATATCTGCATCGGTTTGGCTGGCTCTCAAGCCCGAATCTTCGCCGGAACCATGGCACGCGTCTAGATCGCTGAGCAGGGCTCAGGCTAGGTCACGATGTCAGGTGCAGTGAAGGGTGGGCAGGATGCAGCCAGCGCAACGTCCAACAATAGCGCAAGACGGCGCATTCCTCAACCACCGCATGTAGGGGGCGAACCGGGCGCTGGCTGGCGACTCGATCTTGTTCAACCCCTCCTACATTGCTGCAAAACAGACTGGCCCGTTTGCCGCCCTTCGTCAAGAGATAGAGCCGTGTCGCCTGTGGAGTTTCTGCTCAGGAGCAGCGATTCAGCGCCATTCGGGGTCACTGCAGGGTCCGCGGCGCAGTTACCGCTGAATTGAGCGAGGAATTCCGTCGACTCGATCATCGCCTTCAGAATCCGGTCGAAGAAGGTCAGCCGCGGCGCCGGCCCGGGGATGACGTACGCCTGCGCCGGCCCCGCCGGGGTGGCGATGGTGATGGTCTCGCCCCGTTCGCCGTAATAGGCATCCGTGTGGGTGCCGTTGAACCAATCGGCGATCCAGGCCTGCGCCAGCTCCTGGACGGCGTCGACGTTGCGAGCCTTCGAGAAACCGCCGAGGAGACCGCCGACGAATTCGGCCAGCCCGTTGCTGGATCGCCACGCGTCGCTGTGGGTGCCACCGATCAGCTGCACGCCGACAAAACCCGGTCGGAGCTGGGCCAGCACCAAGTTCACGTCACCGTAGGTGTTCAGCGGCGCCGGGGCCCCGGCGATGAGGTGCACGGGGATGTCGAGCGGAACTCTGGCAATCCCACGTTCCACCGCACCGCCGACCGAGGAGGTGTCCAGTAGCAGCACACCGGCCAGGTTGTACACCTCGTCGGCGGGCGCCCGGACCGCGTAATAGCCGGCCGCGCCCGCCGCCAGCTGACCGCCGCCGGAGTGCCCGGCGATCACGAACCGCCGCGGCAGCGGTGCGGTCCAGCCCGCCGCGAGCGCGCTGGCAACAAGTGCGTTCCGGTCGCCGATGAACAGGTCTGCGACGGCGGCGTGCATCTGATCGTTTCCGAGCGCGCACCCGTCGCAGGCGAAGAAGTTCGTGGTGATCGAGGGCGCCACGACGATGGCGTTGTTGCGCACCGCCAGATCGGCCGCGGTGACGTTGTACAGCCCGGCACGGGCGAAGGCGCCGTGCTGCAGGTAGATGATCTTGTCCGGCTCGGTCTCGGTCGGGAAGTACCAGTCCGCGTCGACGGTGTAGCCGTTGCCGCAGTCGAGCTCAAGAGGTGTGCGGGCCAGTCGCACCGCTCGGCCGGGCGGGACCGCCGGCGGCCCCTCGAACAGTCGCACGAACCTGTCGAAAAGGCTGAAGAAGAAGGTGCCGACGATGTTGATCAGGGTCGGGCGGCCCGTCGCGGCGACCGCGGTGGGTGCCGGCTGCGCGGCTGCGGTTGCAGCCTCGGGTGCCTCGGCCACGGTGACTCGCGATGTCGCGGCGGACACCTGCGCGACCGCGGTGCGCGCCACCCGACGCTCGACCGGTCGGCTGGTCGCCGCGATGCGCTCCGGTTCCGCGGCCTCCTCGACCGGCTCGTCCTCCTCAGCCACTTGGTCGGCGAGACCGCCGGGAGTGGGCGCGTGATCGCGCACGCGTTCCACCGTCCGCAAGGTGGGTTTCGTGACGTCACTGTCGGGTTCGGCCTCGGGTTCCTCGGCGGGCTCGTCGTCCGGGGCCGTTGCCTCGTCGTCGGGCTCTGCCGGGTCGGGGCTCTCCGACTCCTGCGGTCCGGCTGAGTCCGGCGGTGCCGGCTTGCCTGCCTCGGAATCGGCTTCGGTGTCGGCGTACGCCACGCCGGCTGAGCTGATGAATGCCGTCGGCGCGATCACCACCCCGAATGCCAGTAACCCCGCGCCGATCCACCGTGAAATCGAAATCCCCATGACGACCTCCCCCGGTGCCAGATGTTAGCCCTGAGCACCGGGTACGACCGCGGTTTCGACGAATTGCCGGCCACCAAGGGCGTGACAGTGCATCCAGATCGTGTAAACCGCGCCATCGGCGCTCTGGACGCACCCTCGCCCCCGCGGGCAACAAAAAACCGCCCGGGCCGAGGCTCGGGCGGTTTTCTGCGTGCTGGACGTTCTACTGATTGGTGACCGGGATGGACGTCGTCGGGGCGTCGTCCTCGTGGTGGTGCGGGCGGGCCGGGACGTGACCGGGCTCGTGCGCCTGGTACTGGTGCGTGCCCTCCAGATCGTCGCGGATGGCTTCCTGGGCGGCCGGGGGCAGGGTGTGCAGGATCTCGCGCACCCGCGCCTGACGACGACCCACCGCCTTACGCTCAGGCATACCGGGAGTGGCCATCAGCTGCGGCGGCACACCCTCGATCTCCTCGACACCACCGTCATGCTGACCGGCCTCCATCATCGCCTGCTCGGCCGCTGCGGTGGCCTCGTCCTTCTCCTCCGACATACCGATCGGACCGATACGGCGACCGTTGAGGAACTGCTTGACCACCGGCTCCTCCGAGGTCAACAGCACCTCACGCGGGCCGAACATGACCAGCTTCTTGCGGAACAGCATGCCGATGTTGTCCGGCACGGTGCGGGCGATGTTGATGTTGTGCGTCACGATCAGCACGGTCGCATCGATCTGGGCGTTGATATCGATCAACAGCTGCGACAGATACGCGGTACGCACCGGATCCAGACCGGAGTCCGGCTCGTCGCACAGAATGATCTTCGGGTCCAAGACGAGAGCGCGGGCCAGGCCGGCGCGCTTGCGCATACCGCCGGAGATCTCACCGGGGAACTTGTGCCCGTCATTGGGCATACCGACGAGCTCGAGCTTTTCCATCACGATGTTGCGGATCTCGGACTCGGACTTCTTGGTGTGCTCGCGCAGCGGGAAGGCCGTGTTGTCATAGATGTTCATCGACCCGAACAGGGCGCCGTCCTGGAACAGCACACCGAACAGGGTGCGGATCTCGTAGAGCTCCTTGGCCGAGCACTCCAGGATGTTGGTGCCATCGATGACGATCGAGCCGCGCTCAGGCCGCAACAGGCCGATCAGCGACTTCAGAAACACCGACTTACCGGTACCGGACGGGCCCAGCAGCACGCTGACTTCACCCTCGGGAACCGTCAATGTGACGTCTTCCCAGATCTTCGACGACCCGAACGATTTACTCAGTCCAGTCACGTCGATTTGGACGCCCATACAGGTTCCTTCCGCTCACAGCCCCGCCGTGCCACCTGCTACACCCGCCTGTGGCTTGAGTCACTGTAACCTACACAGTTTTTCAGCAACGACGAACCGCACACTGAACAGCCCTGTAGACGACTGTGGGCCGGGTCGAATTCGACCCGGCCCACAGTGCGCAGAGAACTACTTGACGGTGACCGATGCGCCGGCAGCTTCGAGCTTTGCCTTGGCGTCGTCGGCGGCTTCCTTGTTGACCTTCTCCAGCAGCGGCTTCGGGGCGCTGTCGACGAGGTCCTTGGCCTCCTTGAGGCCCAGGCCGGAAACGATCTCGCGGACGACCTTGATGACGCCGATCTTCTTCTCGCCGGCACCCTCGAGGATGACGTCGAATTCGCTCTGCTCTTCGGCGGCCTCGGCAGGCGCGCCACCGGCGGCGGGGCCTGCGGCAACGGCGACGGGAGCGGCGGCGGTGACGTCGAAGGTCTCCTCGAACACCTTCACGAACTCAGAGAGCTCGAGCAGGGTCAGTTCCTTGAAGGCGTCGATGAGTTCTTCGGTGGACAGCTTGGCCATGGTGGTTCCTTATCTTTATGGGTTGTTGATGTGGTCTCAGGCGGCGGTTTCTTCGCCGGCCTTCTTCTCTTGCAGAGCTGCAGCCAGTCGTGCGACCTGGGACGCGGGCGCCACGAACAGCGCTGCGGCCTGGGACTGCTTCGCCTTGAGGGCACCGGCGACGCGCGACAACAGCACCTCGCGCGATTCCAGGTCGGCGATCCGCTCGACCTCGGACACGGACAGCGCACGGCCGTCCATGTAGCCGCCCTTGATGACGAGCGCCTTGTTGTCCTTGGCGAACTTCTTGATCGCCTTGGCGGCGTCGACGGGCTCACCGTTGATGAATGCGATGGCGGTCGGACCGGCGAACAGGTCATCGAGACCCTCGACTCCGGCCTCGGACGCCGCACGCTTCACCAAGGTGTTCTTGGCGACGGTGTAGGTCGTTCCGTCGCCCAGTGACCTGCGCAGCTCGGCAAGGTTGGTCACCGTCAGGCCGCGGTACTCGGTGACGACGGTGGCCGTCGCCTCCTTGAACTTCTCGGCGATGTCGGCGACCGCGGTGGCCTTTTCAGCCTTGGCCATGCTTGCCTCCTCGTGATGGTTGGGATGTCCACCAACCGACACGGGGCCGCACGTGCGCTGAAAGGCTTCGGAAAAGACGAACGCCCCGACACAGACAGGTCGGGGCGCGCAAGAATGCTCTACCTCGTCCTCCTGCGTGGGCCGCCCGGATGATCCGGGACCTTCAACCGATTGCTCGGTGACCGACGGTCTTCGGTGGAACCCGGAAAGAATAGCCTGCCGCAGCCCGATCGGCCAAAACGAGGCAGCTCGCGTGGAACCGCGTAGGTTCGGTCCGGGGGGACTGTTACCACGAGTGAGGAGCAGAACCGATGAGTCTGTACGCGGTAGTTGATCCGGCGACCGGTGATGTGGTGAAGGAGTATCCCACCGCGACCGATGAGCAGATCGAGGCGGCGGTGTCGGCGGCGGCTGCAGCGTTCACGGGGTGGTC
>NZ_LMJA01000008.1 GCF_001428895.1 Mycobacterium sp. Root265 | reverse complement strand
GATACTTTCGACTGCCGTGATCTCGTCATCTGACACTCCTTCTGACATGTCGCCAGTCTTACCCCGACGAACATGACAAGAAGTTTGAGTCAGTAGAGAGTGGCATAATCGAACGCATGTTCGAGAATCGAGGTGTCGCCTCCTACCTCGATGCCGCGCGCGATCAGCTACGCGCCGAACGCAAAGCGGTCGCCCACAAGATGATCGAGGCCGGAAAGTTCGCGCTGGCCAGGATGGCCGAGCTGGGCCACGCGTTCGAGGATCTCATCGTCGATGACTGGGAATTGGTCGCTGCCGAACTGGGTGCCGAACTCGGGATCAGCCGCGGCCGGGCCTGCACCCTGATCACCCAGGGCCGCGACCTGCTCACCCGGCTGCCGGCCTTCGCCGCGGTCTTCGCCACCGGCGCGGTGGATCTGCGGGTGTTGCGCGTCATCCTGCATCGCACGGCGCTGATCACCGATGACGACGTCATGTCGGTCATCGACACGCAATTGGCCGAGGCGGCACCCTCGTGGAATGTGTTGTCCGATGAGCGGATCGCCGAGCTGGTCGACTGGATGATCGTCGACGTGGACCCCGAGGCCGTACGGCGGGCACGGCAGGCGCGGCAGCAGCGTGGGATCACTATCGAACCGATCGGCGACGGCATGGTCGAGATTCACGGCCGCGTCGACGCCGCCAAGGGTGCGGTCTTCGATCAGGGCCTCGATGCCTTGGCGCGCACGGTATGCCCGGATGACCCGCGGTCGTTTCAGGAGCGCCGCGCCGATGCCGTCGAGCCGCTGAGCCTCGGCGCGAAGAGCATCCCGTGCNCGCCGAGCTGGTCGACTGGATGATCGTCGACGTGGACCCCGAGGCCGTACGGCGGGCACGGCAGGCGCGGCAGCAGCGTGGGATCACTATCGAACCGATCGGCGACGGCATGGTCGAGATCCACGGCCGCGTCGATGCCGCCAAGGGTGCAGTCTTTGATCAGGGCTTGGATGCGTTGGCGCGCACCGTGTGCCCAGATGACCCCCGCACCATCGATGAGCGCCGCGCCGATGCGGTCGAGCCCCTCACCCTCGGTGCAAAGAGTATTCCGTGCCTATGTGGGCGCGAGGGATGTCCGGTCACCGGCAACGAAGCACCCAAGGGCCACATCGTCATCCACGTCCTCGCCGAACAGGGCACCGTCACCGGTGAATCCGGCCGCCCCGCAGTGCTACCCGGGTACGGCGTGGTCGCCTCCGAACAGGTGCAGGAGATGTTGCCGCACGCTGAAGTCCGGCCCGTGCCCGATGCCGATGAACTGGGATCCGAACCCGGCTATCACCCGTCGAGGAAGCTCGCCGACTTCGTGCGCTGCCGCGACGTGACCTGCCGCTGGCCCGGCTGCAATGCGCTCGTCGACCGCTGCGATGTGGACCACACGGTGCCGTGGCCCTACGGACCCACGCACCCGTCGAACACCAAGTTGTATTGCCGGATTCACCACCTGATCAAGACTTTCCACTGCGGCCCGGGCGGCTGGACCGACAAGCAACACCCCGACGGCACCGTCACCCTCACCGCGCCCAGTGGACGGGTGTACACGACCAAACCCGACGGCGGGCTGTTCTTCCCGCAGCTCGCGGTTCCCACGGGAGAATGGGGATCGATCGTCGTGCCGCCGCCGAGCCCTCACCGTGCACTGGCGGCACCCCGGCGACGCCGCACCCGTGCGCAGAACCTCGCCTACCGAATAGCGCACGAGCGGGCACTGAACCGAGCCGATATCGAGGCCAACCCACCGCCGTTCTGACCGGCGGTCACACCCGAATGACGTTGGGGCCCAGCGCCTCATAACGGTGTGCCTGCGCGACCGGGAACTCGGTGCCGGTAACGATGGTCTGGAAATCGGACACCTCGGCGAACCGGCAGAAACTGGTCTGGCCGAACTTCGAGTGCGCGGCAACCAGCACCCGTCGGGTGGCCACCCGCACCGCGGTGTGCTTCACCGCCGCCACCGCCGGGTCCGGGGTGGTGAGGCCGTGTTCCAGGTCGATGCCGTTGGTGCCCAGGAATGCCACGTCGATCACCAGTGAGCGCAGCCGTTCGAGCGCCCATTCGTCCACCGTCGCAAGCGTTCTGCCCCGCATCCGTCCACCCAGCAGCAGGACGGTGACGGTGCTGCTGTGCGCCAGCGCCTCGGCGGCCAGCAGTGATGCGGTAACCACGGTCAGGTCCTGGTCGGCGAGCAGTTCGGCGATCAGTCGTGGAGTGAAACCCTCATCGAGGTAGACGGTCTCGGCGCCGTGCAGCTCATCGGCCGCCGCCCCGGCGATCCGGTGTTTCTGCGCCAGATCGACCTGACTGCGGTACTCGACCCCGGACTCGAACGCCACCGTCTCCAGTGGGATCGCCCCGCCGTGGACCCGCTTGAGCAGACGCCGGCCCGCCAGCACCTTCAGGTCGCGGCGGATGGTTTCCGTCGCTACCTGAAGCTCCTCGGCCAGGGCGGGTACCTCGACGCGCCCCCGATGGCGGGCGAACTCGACGATCTGGCGCTGGCGGCTGTCCGAATCCACGGTCACATTCTGGTCGGTGTCATGCCCCGGCGTTCAACACGGCCTGGATTTCCTCGGCCGTCGTCGCCGCGCGCAACTCGGCGACGCGATCCTTGTCCAGGAACACATGGGCGATCCGGGTCAGCAGCGCCATGTGATCGTTTCCGGCACCGGCGATTCCGACGACGAACTCCGCGGGCTTGCCGTTCCAGTCGATGGGTTCGGGGTAGCGGACGAAGGAGATCCCGGTGCGGCGGATCGCCGTCTTGGCCTCGTTGGTGCCGTGCGGAATGGCCAGACCGTTGCCCATGTAGGTGGACACCGACTTCTCCCGCTCGTGCATGGCGCCGATGTAGGACGGTTCGACCGCTCCGGCGGCCACCAGCAGGGCACCCGCCTCCTCGATGGCCTGCGTGGCGCTGTCGCCCGTGCCGTTCAGCACGATCGAGGACACCGGCAGTACATCAGCATTGCCAGTCGCGGGCTCCTCGGCAGCCGGAGCGGCCGGCGCCGGTGTCGAGCCGCCGCCGTTGGCCTGCTTCAGCCGCTCCACGATTTCGTCGTAGCGAGGGCTGCTCATGAAGTCGTCGACCGACACGTGCACCGCAGACCCGGTCTTCTGGGTGGCCCGGGCGGTCAGGTCACGATGGCTGACGACCAGATCGAATGTGTCGGTCAGGTTCGAGATCGCCGCGTTCGTCACCTTGACGTCGCCGAAGCCGGCCTGCTGAATCTTCTTGCGCAGCACCGATGCCCCCATCGCCGACGATCCCATGCCGGCGTCACAGGCGAACACGATGGTCTTGATCGGTCCGCTGCCCGCGCCCACCAATGCCGAGGCGACGCTGGACTTCTTCCCCTTCATCGACTCCATGGACGCGGTGGCGGCGGCCAGGTCGGGTTCTTCGACAGCCTTGTCGGTCTTGAGCAGGAAGGCGGCGACGGCGAACGACACCGCGGTGGCGCCGAGCACCGACAGCGTCACGCCGAGGAAGCTGCCACTGGCGGTCTGGGCGTAGATCGCGATGATCGAGCCCGGCGCGGCCGGCGCCCGCAGGCCCGAGCCGAACAGCACGTTGATGAACACGCCCGTCATGCCGCCGAGGATGGTGGCGATGATCAGCTTGGGCTTCATCAGCACGTAGGGGAAGTAGATCTCGTGGATGCCGCCGAAGAACTGGATGATCGCCGCGCCGGGGGCCGACGCGCGGGCGGCGCCCTTGCCGAACAGCGTGAACGCCAACAGGATTCCCAGTCCCGGACCGGGGTTGGTCTCCAGCAGGAACAGGATGGACTTGCCGGTCTCCAGCGCCTGGGTGGTGCCCAGCGGCGTCAGCACGCCGTGGTTGATGGCGTTGTTGAGGAACAGCACCTTCGCGGGCTCGATGAGGATCGAGGTGAGCGGCAGCAGGTCGTTGTTGACCAGGAAGTCGACGGCATTGCCTGCGGCCCGGGTGAACGAGGACACGATGGGGCCGATCCCGAAGAACCCGAAGATCGCCAGGATCATGCCGAGGATGCCCGCAGAGAAGTTGTCGACCAGCATCTCGAAGCCCGGCCGGATCTTGCCCTCCCACAGGGCGTCCAACTTCTTCATGGCCCAGCCGCCGAGCGGGCCCATGATCATGGCGCCCATGAACATCGGCACGTCGGCGCCGGCGACCACGCCCATGGTGGCGATCGCCCCGACCACCGCGCCGCGGTTGCCGTGGATCATCCGGCCGCCGGTATAGCCGATCAGCACCGGCAGCAGGTAGGTGATCATCGGCCCGACGATCCCGGCACCGTCGTAGGCGCCCCAGCCGCCGATCTTGGCCACCCATCCGTCGGGGTCCTTGAGGCCCGAGAAGATGGCCTGCAGCCAGCCCTGCTCGATGAACAGTGCGGTGATCAGGCCCCACGCGATGAACGCGCCGATATTGGGCATGACCATGTTCGACAGCGCGGTGCCGAACTTCTGCACGCGCACCCGTATGCCGGTCTGCGGGGACGCTTCGACAGTGGACATCCGATGACCTCCGGTTCTGCCGGCACGTGGGTGATGCCGGTCACAAGTAAGCCCAGTAAAACGCATAGATGGGCAACATTGCAAGCAATTCGGGCAAAAACGGGCAGCCAATTCTGTGGTTTTGTGACCGTATTGGCGTTACAGTTCGGACAGCGAGGTCGGGCGACAGCTCCCGGGAACCGGCCGACGACCGAAAGGACCGCCCATGAAAGCCCTGCGTTTCTACGCCCCCGAGGATGTCCGGCTGGAGGATGTCCCGGAGCCACAATGCGGCCCCGACGAGGTGAAACTGCGGGTGCGCAACTGCTCCACCTGCGGCACCGACGTCAAGATCTTCCACAACGGGCATCAGAACCTGACCCCTCCGCGCACCATCGGCCACGAGATCGCGGGTGAGGTCGTCGAGGTGGGTGCGGACGTCAACGCCACCTACGGCAGTGACTGGTCGGTGGGCGACCGCGTCCAGGTGATCGCGGCGGTGCCGTGCGGCGAGTGTCATGAGTGCCGGAAGGGTTGGATGGCGGTCTGCCAGAACCAGACCTCGATGGGCTACCAGTACGACGGTGGCTTCGCGGAGTTCATGATCGTGCCCAAGCAGGTGCTCAAGGTCGACGGCCTGAACAAGATTCCGGACAACGTCGGTTTCGACGAGGCCTCGGCCGCGGAACCGTTCGCCTGCGCGATCAACGCCCAGGAACTGCTGGGCATCGAGGAGGGCGACACCGTCGTGGTCTTCGGTGCCGGCCCCATCGGCTGCATGCACATCCGCATCGCGCGTGGTGTGCACAAGTGTGGCCCGATCTACCTCGTCGACGTCAATGACGCCCGGCTCAAGATGTCCGCCGACGCCGTCAACCCCGACGGCGTCATCAACGCCGCCGATGTGGACGTGGTGGAGAAGGTCATGGAACTCACCGGCGGCCGGGGCGCGGATATCGTCATCACCGCCACCGCGGCCAACATCGCCCAGGAGCAGGCCATCGCGATGGCCGCCCGCAACGGGCGGATCTCCTTCTTCGGCGGGCTGCCCAAGACCGACCCGACGATCACCTGCGACTCCAACGTGGTGCACTACCGCCAGCTGCACATCCACGGTGCCAACGGATCTGCGCCCGAGCACAACAAGCGTGCCCTGCAGTACATCTCCACCGGGCAGGTTCCGGTCAATGACCTCATCACCCGCCGTATCCCGCTGGAGAACGTGCTCGACGCCTTCGACATCGTCAAGAAGGGCGAGGCCATCAAGGTCACCGTCGAGCCCTGACGCCTGCCGGCGCACTAGCCTGGCCGGTATCGAACTCGTCGCACCCGCAGTGAACATCGCGTCCCGGCAACGCATCGGACATTTCGTCAGCCGGGACGCTTTCACGCGCTACCTGAACGCGTATCGCGCCGCCGCACCCGCGTTCGACGCCCAGCTCGATGTGCCCACCAGCCTCGGCACCGTCCGCGTCTACCGCTACGACGGCCCGGGTGGCGCGACCCCGGCGCTGTTGCTGCCCGGCCGCAGCTCGGGCAGCCCGATGTGGCGCACCAATCTCGCCGCACTGGTCGCGCAGCGAACCGTGTTCAGCCTCGACCTGCTCGGCGATGCCGGGCTCTCGGTGCAGTCCGCGACCATCGCCGATGCCGGAGACCAGGCCCGCTGGCTGGATGAGGCGATCACGGGACTGGATCTGGCGCGGGTCCATCTGCTCGGGGTGTCGATGGGCGGGTGGCTGGCCACCAATGCCGCGATACGCAGGCCGGACCGAATTGCCTCGATCATGCTGTTGGACCCCGCGATGACCTTCGGGCGCATCCCCGCGAAAGCGATGGCCGCGTCGATCGCACTCGTGGTGCCGAGGTTTCCGGCCGGTTTGCGCCGCCGCGTGATGAGCTGGCTGGCGGGCGGCGCCCCGGTCGACGAGACGCTGCCCGAGGCCGAACTGTTGGACGCCGCGTCAACGGGATTCGTCGTACGCCAGCCGGCGCCGCGGATATTCGGCGATGACGAACTGCGCTCGCTGCCGGTGCCGGTGCTGGCGATCATCGCCGGCCGCAGCGTGATTCACCACCCCGCACGGGCGGCCGCCCGGGCCCGCCGGCTGCTGACCACGGGTGAGGTCGAACTCTGGCCGGACGCATCGCATGCGGTCAGTGGCGAATTCCCGGAACGGATCGCCGAGCGCTCACACCGGTTCTTCGGCGACGTGGACCGCTGACAGGTGCCGCTCTAGGAACGGCCGGATCAGTGCCACGACGTCGTCCAGGCGGCTCTCCAGGAGGAAGTGGCCGCCGTCGAGCAGGTTGATATCGGCCCTGGGCAGGTCGCGACCGAACGCGAGCGCGCCGGCGGGACCGAAGATCTGGTCGTTGCGGCCCCAGACGGCCAGCAGCGGCACCCCGCTGGCCCGGAAATACTCGTGCACGGTGGGATACAGCTCGACATTGCTCAGGTAGTCGGCGAACAACTCCAACTGGGCGGCGATGCGGTCTTCGGATGAGGCCACCGCGGTGTGCGCGTTCACCCAGGCATCGGGATCGACCACGCTCGGGTCCGAAACCCCGTGGGTGTACTGCCATTTGAGTCCGTCGAGGGTGAGTAGTTCACGGAGCACGGCCGCGTTGGCCTCCGAACGGTCCCGGCCGTAGGCGAACAGCGGTTCCATCGCGTCGCCCACGAAACCCTCGACGTAGGCGTTGCCGTTCTGGGTGATGACCGCAGCGACCCGCTCCGGATGGCGTAAGGCGAGCCGCCAGCCCACCGGGGCGCCGTAGTCCTGGACGTAGATGGCGTAGCGGTCCACGCCGAGATGGTCGAGCAGGGCGTCGACGTGGTCGGCGAGCGTGTCGAAGGTGTAATCGAACGCGCTGACCGCGGGCACCTCGGAGTGGCCGAAGCCGGGATAGTCGGGGGCGATGACGCGGTAGCGGTCGGCGAGCGCCGGGATGAGATTGCGGTACATGTGCGAACTGGCCGGGGTGCCGTGCAACAGCACCACGGCCGGAGCGTCGGATTGTCCGGCTTCGCGGTAGAACAGCTGTCGTCCGGCGATCTCGGCGTAGCGGTGGTGCGTGACCATGTCTAACCTCTCTTGACCTGTTCGGCAGTTAGGGGGAGTAAACTCCCGAAAGGCTAACCTGTCAAGCCGTCTAGAGCGGTTAGTTGGATACTGTCACCAGCGATCGACCCCATGGATCTGCGGGAACGCGTAACCTGTTGGCGCGCGCGCACATCGAATCGGAACGGGAGCTCATGCGGCACTACCACACCGCCGACGCGATCCGTGCCGCCGAAGCCCCCCTGCTGGCGTCACAACCAGAAGGGGCGCTGATGCGCCGGGCCGCCTACGGCCTCGCCACCGTCATCGCCCGCGAACTCGGCGCCGTCGCCGGACGGCGTATCTGCGCGGTGGTCGGCTCCGGAGACAACGGCGGTGACGCCCTGTGGGCGGCGACCTTTCTGCGCCGGCGCGGCGTGCACGCCACCGCGGTGCTGCTCGCACCGGAGCGCACCCATGCCGCGGCGCTGGCCGCGTTCGGAAAAGCCGGTGGCCGGGTCGTGCAGAACGTGCCGGCGGCAACGGATCTGGTCATCGACGGTGTCGTCGGCATCTCCGGCCGGGGCGGGCTGCGTCCCGATGCCGCGGCGGTCTTCGAAGGAAACACCGCACCCGTCGTCGCCGTCGACATTCCCAGCGGCATCGACGTCCACACCGGTGCCCAGAACGGCCCGCATGTGCGGGCGGCCGTCACCGTCACCTTCGGCGGGCTGAAACCCGTACACGCACTGGCCGATTGCGGGCGGGTCGAACTCATCGACATCGGGCTGGACCTGCCGCCGGCCGGCCTCCTGGGGTTCGAGGCCGCCGATGTCGCGGCCCACTGGCCCATCCCCGGACCGCACGACGACAAGTACACCCAGGGGGTCACCGGGGTGCTGGCCGGATCGGCGACCTATCCCGGGGCCGCCATCCTCAGCACCGGAGCGGCGGTGGCCGCCACCTCGGGCATGGTCCGCTACGCCGGCAGCGCCGCACATGACGTGGTGAACCACTGGCCCGAAGTCATCGCCACCCCGGACACCGAATCGGTGGGCCGGGTGCAGGCCTGGGTGGTCGGACCAGGCCTCGGGACCGACGAGAATGCCGCTGCCACACTGCGGTTCGCGCTGTCCTCGGATCTCCCGGTGATCGTCGACGCCGACGCCCTGACACTGCTGGCCGCCGCGCCCGACCTGGTCGCCGGCCGGTCCGCGCCGACGGTGCTGACCCCGCACGCGGGGGAGTACAAACGGCTGGCCGGCGCCGACGTGGGCCCCGACCGGGTCGGTGCCGCCCGCACCCTGGCCCGAACCCTCGGTGCCACCGTGCTGCTCAAGGGCAACGTCACCGTCGTTGCCGGACCCGAAGCCACCTATCTCAACCCCGCCGGGCAATCCTGGGCCGCCACTGCCGGATCCGGTGACATTTTGTCCGGTGTCATCGGGTCTCTGCTGGCGGCCGGCATCCCCGCCGCCGAGGCCGCCGCGATGGCTGCCTTCGTGCATGCCCGGGCGGCCGCACTGGCCGCCGCCGACCCCGGTCCGCATGCCGCCCCGACTTCAGCAGGAGGCATCCTCGCCCACCTGCGCGCCGCCATCGCATCGACGAACGAAAAGGGATAACCACATGAGCCGCAGGCACCATCCCCGTCCGCCGCACATCGCCCCCGCCTACACCGGACGCCTGTCGACGGACCCGGTGCCGGCGCTGCGGTTGCCGGGCGAATCGATGGACCCGCAGGCGGCCTACCGCTACATCCACGACGAGCTGATGCTCGACGGCAGCTCACGGCTGAACCTCGCCACCTTCGTCACGACGTGGATGGACCCCGAGGCCGAGAAGCTGATGGCCGAGACCTTCGACAAGAACATGATCGACAAGGACGAATACCCAGCCACCGCGGCCATCGAGGCGCGCTGCGTGGCCATGGTGGCCGACCTGTTCCACGCCGAGAACCTGCTCGATGATGACGCCGCCACCGCCATCGGGGTGTCCACCATCGGATCCAGCGAGGCGGTCATGCTGGCCGGGCTGGCGCTGAAATGGCGGTGGCGTGCCAAGGTGGGCAAAGACTGGCGCCAGCGCACCCCCAACCTCGTGATGGGTTCCAACGTCCAGGTGGTGTGGGAGAAGTTCTGCCGCTACTTCGACGTCGAACCGAAGTACCTGCCGATGGCCGAGGGCCGCTACGTCATCACCCCCGATCAGGTGCTCGACGCCGTCGACGAGGACACCATCGGCGTCGTCGGCATCCTGGGCACCACCTTCACCGGGGAACTGGAACCGATCGCGGAGATCTGCGCCGCCCTGGACAAGCTCGCGGCCGACGGCGGCGTCGATGTCCCGGTGCATGTGGACGCGGCCAGCGGCGGATTCGTCGTCCCGTTCCTGCATCCGGACCTGCAGTGGGATTTCCGGCTGCCGCGGGTGGTGTCCATCAACGTCAGCGGCCACAAATACGGGTTGACCTACCCGGGCATCGGGTTCGTGGTGTGGCGCAGCGCCGAGCACCTGCCCGAGGACCTGGTGTTCCGGGTCAACTACCTCGGCGGCGACATGCCGACCTTCACGCTCAACTTCTCCCGGCCGGGCAACCAGGTCATCGGGCAGTACTACAACTTCCTGCGACTAGGCCGGGCCGGGTACTCCCAGGTCATGCACTGTCTGTCCGATACCGCGCGGTGGTTCGGCGACCAGCTGCGCGACAGCGAACACTTCGAGCTGATCTCCGATGGCTCCGCCATCCCGGTGGTCAGCTTCCGGCTCAAGGGTGATCCCGGCTACACCGAATTCGACGTTTCCCAGGCCCTGCGCGCCTCCGGCTGGCAGGTACCCGCCTACACGATGCCCGAGGGCGCCGAGGACGTGACGGTGCTGCGGGTGGTGGTCCGGGAAGGATTCTCGGCCGATCTGGCCCGGGCCTTACGGGATGACACCGTCACCGCGCTCGAGCATCTCGACCAGCTCAAACCGGGCGGCCACTTCGACTCGGTGCAGCCCTTCGCGCACTGATCGACGACTCGTCGGGGACGGGTCCGTGGCACCGGCATGACAAAATCGAGTCAATGCACCCCACCGACCTGACCGCGCCGCCCGGCCCCACGGCCGAGGTGGATCTCGACGCCATCGCGCACAACGTGCGCGTCCTGCGCGAACACGCGGGCTCCGCGGCGGTCATGGTGGTGGTCAAGGCCGACGGGTACGGCCACGGCGCCACCCCGGTCGCGCGCACCGCGCTGGCCGCCGGCGCCGCCGAACTGGGTGTGGCCACCCTGGATGAGGCACTGGCCCTGCGCAGGGACGGCATCACCGCCCCGGTGCTGGCGTGGCTGCACACGCCGGGCACCGACTTCGGGCCGGCGCTGACCGCCGACGTGCAGATCGCGGTGTCCTCGCTGGCGCAGCTCAACGACCTGATCGATGCGGCCCGGCGCACCGGGACCACGGCCGTCACGACCCTGAAGGTCGACACCGGGATGAGCCGCAACGGGGTGGCCGCCGCCGATCTGGCCGAGGTGCTCACCGCCCTGGCGCACGCGGTCACCGAGGGCACGGTCCGCACCCGCGGGATCATGAGCCACCTCGCCAACAGCGATGACCCGGCCAACCCGGCCGCCACCGATCTGCAGGCGCAGCGCTTCGATGCCATGCGCGCCCAGGCCGACGCCGCCGGCGTGCAGTTCGAGATCGCGCACCTGTGCAGCTCACCCGGTGCCATGACCCGGCCCGACCTCGTCTACGACCTGATCCGTCCCGGTATCGCGATCTACGGCCAGACCCCGATTCCCGCGCTCGGAAACATGGGCCTGCGCCCGGCGATGACGCTCAAGGCGCCGGTGTCGATGGTGCGCTCGATCAAGGCCGGCGACGGAGTGTCCTACGGGCACACCTGGATCGCCGACCGCGACACCACACTGGCGCTCATACCGGTCGGCTACGCGGACGGGATCTTCCGCACGCTGAGCAACCGCCTCGAGGTGTCCGTCAACGGCCGCCGCCGCCCCGGAGTCGGCCGCGTCTGCATGGACCAGTTCGTGGTCGACCTCGGGCCCGGGCCGGCCGACGTCAGCGTCGGCGACGAGGCAATCCTGTTCGGCCCCGGCGATTCCGGCGAACCGACCACCCAGGACTGGGCCGACCTGATCGGCACGATCAACTACGAGGTGGTCACCGCCCCGCGGGGCCGGATCACCCGCGTCTACCGCGGCGAGACGGGCTGAGAACGGTGGCAATAGACGATTGGGCCGTGGCCCGCTGGCTGGCCGGGGTGGCCGGGCTGACCGCCGTCGGGTCGGTGGCCGGGGTCTCGGTCGCGCGGTCACTCGCCCGCCGGGTCAGCACGGACGATCCGTACGCGGGTGAGGATTTCGAGCTGCTGCACGATGACCGCAGCGTGGTCGTCACCGCCAACGACGGGGTGCCTCTGGCGGTCCGCGAGTGCGGGCCGGAGAACGCCCCGCTGACGGTGGTCTTCGCGCACGGGTTCTGTCTGCGGATGGGCGCCTTCTACTTTCAGCGTGACCGGCTGGCCCAGCAGTGGGGCGATCAGGTCCGGATGGTGTTCTACGACCAGCGCGGGCACGGCCTGTCCGGGGACGCGTCACCGGACACCTTCACCGTGCCCCAACTCGGCCAGGACCTGGAGTCGGTGCTCGCGGTGATGGCGCCGCGCGGCCCGGTGGTGCTGGTCGGACACTCCATGGGCGGGATGACGGTCTTGTCGCACGCCCGGCAGTACCCGCAGCGCTATCCCACCCGGATCGTCGGTGCCGCGCTGGTCTCCTCTGCCGCTGAGGGTATTTCACGCTCCCCGCTGGGCGAGATCCTGCGAAACCCGGCGCTGGAGGCGGCCCGGTTCGTGGTCCGGTATGCGCCCGGGCTGGTGCACCGCGGCCGTGGGGTGGCCCGCTCGATCATCGGGCCGGTGCTGCGCGCAGCGTCCTACGGCGACGAGAGCATCAGCCCCAGCGTGGTCGCCTTCAGCGAGAGCATGATGCACGACACCAAGGTGCACACCCTGGTCGGTTTCCTGCATGCGCTGGAGGTGCACGACGAAACCGAGGGGCTCACCGCCCTTGCCAAGGTGCCGACGCTGATCGCCTGCGGTGACCGTGACCTGCTCACGCCGCTCGAGTACTCGCAGGACATGGCGGTGGCGTTGCCGAAGTCCGAGTTGGTGATCGCCGAGGGGGCAGGCCATCTCGTCCAGTTGGAGCAGCCGGACCTGATCGACGACGCGCTGGTGCGACTGGTCGAACGGGCCACGCCATCCAAGCTGGTCGCGCTCACCCGGAGGCTCAAGGAACGCGCGCGCATCCATGGCTGAGCGCACCGGTGGCTCCGCACAGCTGCCCACCCCGCAGGACACCGTCGCGCTCGGTGCCCGCCTCGGTGGCGAGCTGCGCGCCGGTGACGTGGTGGTGCTGTCCGGCCCGCTCGGCGCAGGTAAGACCATGTTCACCAAGGGGATCGCGGTGGCCATGGACGTCGATGGGCCGATCACCTCGCCCACCTACGTGTTGGCGCGGGTGCATCCTGCCCGCCGCGCCGGCGCACCGGCCCTGGTGCACGTGGACATCTACCGGCTGCTCGATCACGGCGGCGACCTGCTCGGCGAACTCGACTCGCTGGACCTCGACACCGACCTCGATGACGCCGTCGTCGTCGTGGAGTGGGGTGAGGGCCTTGCCGAGCGGCTCTCGGAGCACCATCTGGACATTCACCTCGACCGCGACGCCGACTCCGAGATGCGCACCGCGACATGGCAATGGAGCAGTTCATGATTGTGTTGGCCCTCGACACCGCCACCCCGGCGGTCACCGCCGGGATCGTCGAGATCGATGATGCGATCTCCACCCTCGCCGAGCGGACCATCGTCGACGCCCGCGCCCACGCCGAGCGCCTGACGCCGAATGTGGTTGCCGCACTTGCTGACTGTGGGAAGACAATGACAGACCTGAATGCCGTCGTGGTGGGCTGCGGGCCCGGCCCGTTCACCGGGCTGCGGGTCGGGATGGCGACCGCCGCCGCCTACGGGCAGGCGCTGGGCATCCCGGTGCACGGGGTGTGCACGCTCGACGCGATCGGCGGCGCCACGCGTGGTGAGGTCCTCGTGGTCACCGATGCGCGCCGTCGCGAGGTGTACTGGGCGCGCTACCGCGACGGGGTGCGGGTCGCCGGCCCGGAGGTCAACGCCCCGGCAGAGGTGAACGCAGAGGGCGTGCAATGGGTGGCCGGATCTCCCGCGCTTGCCGCCACGTTCGGTCTTCCCGTGATCGGACCGGAGTATCCGACGGCGGCAGAACTCGTTGCTGCCGTGCCGGATTGGACTGCAGAGCCGGATCCTCTGGTGCCGCTGTATCTGCGCCGCCCGGATGCCAAGACACTGGCCGAACGAGGTCTGGCGTGACCGGTCCTGACCAAACGCCCATCGACGCGCTGACCCGGGCTGACGCGGCCCGTTGCGCCGAGTTGGAATCCCAGTTGTTCGCCGGCGACGACCCCTGGCCGCCGGCGGCGTTCCTGCACGCCCTGGACGGCAAGCACAACCACTATGTGGCGGCCCGCGATGAGGGCCGGCTGATCGGCTACGCCGGCATCTCGCGGCTGGGCCGGATCCCACCGTACGAGTACGAGGTGCACACCATCGGCGTCGACCCGGCCTACCAGGGCCGCGGTATCGGGCGCCGGCTACTCGATGACCTGCTGAGTTTCGCCGCCCGCGGTGAGGTGTTCCTGGAGGTCCGCACCGACAACGAGGCGGCCATCAACCTGTACAAGAGCGTCGGCTTCGCCACGGTGGGCGTGCGCAAGCGGTATTACAAGGTCAGCGGCGCCGACGCCTACACCATGAAGCGAGACCCGGCATGATCATCCTGGCCATCGAAAGTTCCTGTGACGAAACCGGAGTCGGTATCGCACGGCTCGACGACGACGGGACCGTCACCCTGCTGGCCGACGAGGTGGCCTCCAGCGTCGATGAGCATGCGCGCTTCGGTGGCGTGGTGCCCGAGATCGCGTCCCGCGCCCACCTGGAGGCACTCGGCCCTACCATGCGCCGCGCCCTGGACATCGCCGGCATCGCGCGGCCCGATGTCGTCGCCGCCACCATCGGCCCGGGGCTGGCCGGTGCCCTGCTGGTGGGAGTCGCTGCCGCCAAGGCGTATTCGGCCGCCTGGGAGGTGCCGTTCTACGCGGTCAACCATCTCGGCGGGCACCTGGCCGCCGATGTGTACGACCACGGCCCGCTGCCCGAATGTGTCGGGCTGCTCGTCTCGGGCGGGCACACCAACCTGCTGCACGTGCGCTCACTCGGCGAACCGATCATCGAACTGGGCAGCACCGTCGATGACGCGGCGGGGGAGGCCTATGACAAGGTCGCCCGGCTCCTCGGCCTCGGCTACCCCGGCGGTAAGCCGCTGGACGACCTGGCCCGCACCGGGAACCGCGACGCGATCGTGTTCCCGCGTGGGATGACCGGGCCCCGCGATGCGCCGTATGTCTTCAGCTTCTCCGGCCTCAAGACCGCCGTCGCCCGTCATCTGGAGAAACACCCGGACGCACCGCGCGCCGATGTGGCCGCCGGGTTCCAGGAGGCCGTCGCCGACGTGCTGACCGCCAAGGCGGTGCGCGCCGCGACCGATCTCGGGGTGTCGACCCTGCTGATCGCCGGCGGGGTGGCCGCCAACTCGCGGGTGCGGGAACTCGCCGAGCAGCGTTGCGCGGCGGCCGGGTTGACGCTGCGGGTGCCTCGGCCCCGGCTGTGTACCGACAACGGCGCGATGATCGCGTCGTTCGCGGCGCACCTCATCGCCGCGGGGGCGCCGGCATCGGGGCTGGATGCGGCCAGTGATCCGGGGCTGCCGGTGGTCAAGGGACAGGTGGCGTGACGTACGACGTTCTCGGATTGCTTTGCCGGGACGCCGAACTCATCGACGCCGGTGACCTCGACGGTGTCGGCGCCGTGCTGGGTCGCCAGGCCGACACGTTCGCCCGCGAGGAGCAGGGCTCACTGCGGTAGCGCGCAGTCGTTGCGCGCCTCGTTGATCTGGTGCACGCGCACACTGACCTCCAGCTGGAAGCGGTCGGCGGGGTTCTTCAGCGACAGCCCGGTGAACTCCTCGATCAGCTTGATCCGGTACAGCAACGAATGCCGATTGAGGTACAGCGCTCGCGCGGCCGCGCTGGTGTTGGTGGCCTCGTTGAGCAGGATCTCCAGGGTGTGCACCAGCTGGCCGCGGCGAGTCTTGTCGTAATCCACCAGTGGCTGCAGCGTTTTCAGGATGGTCGCCATGCTCCGGGGGTGCTGGCGCAGCACCTCGGCGAACTGCCGGGGACCGACGGGGCCGTCGGGTACCGCGGCTGCGGCCACGGTGACGGAGTGGCCGTGCCCCGGCGGCAGCAGCACCCAGCTGATGAGGCTTTCCGGGAGACCGCTGGACTGCCAGGCCGATTCGACCAGTTCGGAGCCGGCCGACGCGGACAGCGGCGCCGAGAAGTGACTCATCACCAGGTCTTCGGTGATCGATATCTTCGGGGTGATACCAGCGCCGAGTGCCAACCGTGCCAACCTCGCGGCAAACGCGTGCGCGTGCTCGGCCCAGTGCGGGTCGTCGTCCTCTCGCCTGCCGATGACCATCTGGATCGGCGGGTCGTCGGGGGCGGCGCTGACCAGTGGGAGCAGCTGGCGCTGGATATCGGCAAAGGGCACCTCCCACGGCAGCATCACCAGCGGGAATTCATGCCGATCGGCCAGCGGGACCAGCGTCGACAGCAGTTCGCGGGTGTCGATATCGGGTGGCCCACCCAGCGCCACCCCGGCCGCGGGCGACGACATCAGGAAGGTGAGGAACTCGCGGACGCCGGGCTGGCGGATGTCGGTACCGGTGGTCAGGACGAAGTCACCGGGCCGGACGAAGTCTTCGGCGGGCGCGTGCATGATGTCCACCCACAGCACCTCGCGGTTCAGCCCGCGGTGCCCGCCGAGCACCGACCCCTGATCCAGCGGCGGGACCGTCAGGGCCGTCGCCACCGTCAGTGGCGCGCGCTGAGACATGTCGCCCGTTTCCTCTCGAACCCGGCGGGTCGCCGACACCGCCGCAATGCGACGGTATCAGCGACCCGCGAGGTGCCGAGGGCGCTCTTCGCGATCAGGGTGCGGGGGCCGACAGGTCGTCCGGTGCCCGGCCGCTCAAGGCGGCGCCGATCGCCAGGAACACCACCGGCGCGATGCCGAAGATGATGGCCAGCGTGGTGGAGCCGCCGACGACCAGCGTCAGGTTCGCGATGATCAACGCCACCGCCAGCGCCAGGACGATCGTCGCCACGACGGCCAGCACGATGATGTTGGCCGGCCCGCCGCGCCGCTTGAAGAAGAGCCCGACCGAGATCGTGGTCAGCAGCCACAGGATCGACAGCCCCCAGATACCCAGCCCGCCCAGCGGACCGAAGATCTGCAGCACCGGGTCGAGGCCGATCGCGGCGAACGTCCCCATGAGCACGATCGACAGCACGGTGATCAGGACCGAGGCGTTGGCCGGCGAACCCAGTTTGGGGTGCACCTCGCCCAACTTCTTCGGCAGCACGTTGTCCCGGCCCAGCACGAAGGTGTACCGCGCGCAGATGTTGTGGAAGGCGAGCGCGCACGCGAACACGCTGACGAACCAGAACAGGGTGGTGAGGTCCTTGCCGAGGATGCCGAGGTACTTCTCGGCGGTGTTGACCATGAAGTTGTCCGGGTCGTCCTTGGCGACCTGGATGGCGTCGTTGCCGCCGTTGCCCTCGACGAGAGCCCAGCTGGAGAAGGCGTAGAAGCTGGCCACGATGCCCACTGCCCAGTACGTGGCGCGCGGGACGGTCCGGTCGGGATCCCTTGCCTCGTCCCGGAACACGGCCGTGGCCTCCACGCCGACGAAACCCCACAGGGCGTAGAGCAGCGCGATGCCGAAGGCGCCCGAGATGCCGGACGGGGTGAATGAGTCGCCGGTGATGCCCTTGTCGCCGCCCTGCACCACGATGACGAAGTCGAGCACCACGAGGATGGCGACCTCCGAAACCAGGAAGACGCCCAGCACCTTCGCGCTGAGATCGATGTCGCGGTAGCCGAGGAACGCGATGATCAGCAGCACCAGACCGGTCAGCACCCACCACGGCACGGCCGGACCGCCGACGATCTCCAGCAGACTGGACAGGATGACGCCGTCGTAGGCGGCGACCGCCAGCAGCGTCGCCATGTAGGCGGGCAGCGCCAGCACCGCCGCACCGGTACCGACGGCTTTGCCGAGGCCCTTCTGGATGTAGGCGTAGAAGGCGCCGGTGTCGCTCACGTACTTCGACATGGCCACGAAGCTCGCGGCGAACAGCAGGAAGATCACGCCGGCCACCAGGAACGCCACCGGGATGCCGGTGGAGTCGCCGAGCGCCATGGCGATCGGGACGTTGCCGCCGACGGTCGACAGCGGTGCCGCCGCGGCCACCACCATCAGCACGATCGCCGGCACGCCCAGGTTGCCGCGCAGGTGGCCGCGGGTACCCGGTGGCTTTGCGCCGCTGCGCGTGTCGCCCGTGTTGACAGTTTCGGACATGGTGAACCTCCTCTGGGCGCGGAGCCACGGTTCGTCGGCTCCGAGTTCGGGGAAAGTCTGCGAGACGGTCGGGACGTCTGCCAGAGGTCTGCGTCACTTTCCAACATCTTGTTGTAATCGGCTCACACCATCGGCGGGTGAAGATGTGTCGTTCTCACACATGTTGTTGGAAGGTCGCGGCATACCGTTGTCCGTTGCACCGCCCGGGCTGATGCTGTGTCCACGCGACGAGATGTCCACCAGCGATGTAGAGAGGCCACCCGTGAACAGCCCCGAACCCGAACCGGATCGCCGGCTCGGCCGCATTCGTCTGCTCGACGAGCAACGCGTCAACCTCGACGGCTTCGCCGAACCGAACCCCGCGCTGGGCATGATCTCTCATCTCTCCCCGCACGACCCGGAACCGTCCTGGGTGGTGGACGACGACGGCACGGTGCTGGAGATGGACTCCACCCCGGCCGCGGATTTCGACACCATCGACGAGTTCGTGGTGCGTTACGCCGTCGATCACACCCAGGCGCGTGAGTCGATGGCGATGTCGGAGGTCGACGTGGCTCGGCTCATCGTCGACTCGAACGTGCCGCGCGCGGACGTGCTGAAGGTGTGCTCGGGGCTGACCCCGGCCAAGATGGCCCGGGTGGTGGCGGGCCTGCACCCCGTCGAGATCCAGATGGCGATGATGAAGATGCGGGCGCGGCGCACCCCGGCCAACCAGGCGCACGTCACCAACCGCCTCGACGACCCGCTGCTCATCGCGGCCGACGCCGCCACCGCCGTCGTGTACGGCTTCCGGGAGCTCGAGGCGACCGTGCCGGTGCTCGACGACGCGCCCGCGGTGGCGATCGGGTTGCTGATCGGTTCGCAGGTGCCGGCGCCGGGGGCGTTGACGCAGTGCTCGGTCGAGGAAGCGCGCGAGCTGGAACTCGGTGTGCGCGGGCTGGTCTCGTACGCCGAGACGGTATCGGTCTACGGCACCGAGCAGGTCTTCACCGACGGCGACGACACCCCGTGGTCCAAGGCGTTCCTGACATCGTCCTATGCGTCGCGCGGCATCAAGATGCGGCTGTCCAGCGGCGCCGGGTCGGAGGTGCTGATGGGCGCCGCCGAGGGCAAGTCGATGAACTACCTGGAGGCCCGCTGTGTCGCGCTGGCCAAGGGCATCGGCGCCCAGGGGGTGCAGAATGGCGGGGTCGACGGGGCGGCGATCACCGCCTCGGTGCCCGGCGGCGTCAAGGAACTCCATGCCGAGAACCTGATGGTCATGTTGCGTGGGCTCGAATCCTGCAGCGGGAACGACTCGTTGATGAGCGAGTCGACCATGCGCCGCACCAGTCGCACGCTGCCGACGTTGCTGTCGGGATCGGACTTCATCTTCTCCGGCTTCGGTTCGGTGGTCTCCTACGACAACATGTTCGGGCCGTCCAACTTCAATGCCGACGACCTGGACGACTACCTGGTGATGCAGCGGGACTGGGGGGTCGACGGCGGGCTGCGGTCCTGTGATCCGACGACGCTGGAGGCGATGCGCCGACAGGCCGCCGAGGCCACCCGTGCGGTGTTCGAGTACCTGGGGTTGGCCGACTTCGACGACGACCACGTGGAAGCCGTTGTCGGGGCGGCGGGTTCGAAGGATCTGCCCGAGAACGACGGCGTGAAGATCCTCAGCGCCGCCCGAATGATCGACCAGTCGGGGCTGACGGTACTCGACGTCGTCACCGCGCTCGCCGAGACCGGATTCACCGACCTGGCCGACCGGGTGCTGGGCATGTCGCGGGCCCGCGTGATCGGCGACTACCTGCAGACGGCCGCCATCTTCGACGAGGAGATGAACGTGCTGTCCGCGCTGGAGGATCCGAATGACTATCGCGGTCCCGGAACCGGGTACCGGCCCACCCCCGAGCGGCAGGCCCAGATCGACGCGGTGCGACAGGCCCGTTCGGTGACCGACCTCGTCCGCGAGCAGGCGAGGTTCGCCGAGCCGGAACGGCTGCGGGTACTCGGTCCGTCCCACGTGGGCACGGACCCGCGCGAGGTCGTCGTCGGGCTGTCACCCGCGTTCGGCGCCAGCCTGTTTCGCACGCTGTCGGGGATGACGGTCTATGACGCCCTCGAGCAGATCCTGGCCGGCCTGGAGGAGGAGAAGTGTGTGCCACGGCTGGTCCGGATCGCCGACAGCATCGATCTCGGCGCGATCGGCAAATCGGCCGCCGGGCTGTCCGGGTCCGGCATCGGGGTGGGCCTACAGGCCAAGGGCACCACGTTGATCCACCGACGTGACCTGCCGCCGTTGGCCAACCTGGAACTGCTCAGTGTGGCACCGCTCATCACCCCGGAGATGTACCGCATCATCGGGATCAACGCCGGCCGGCACGCCAAGGGCACCACACCATCGCCCATGCGCAACGCCTACAGCGACGAGGCGATCACGGCGCGCTATCACACACGGGTCGTGTCGATGGTTGCCATCGAGCGGGCCGAATGCCAGTCCCTGCATGGCAACGAACGCCCCCAGCACATGGACATGGAGTTCACGCGATGAGCACGCTTTCGCACTCGGGACGCAGCGTCACCGAGGTCACCGTCGAGGCCGCCTGTAACGGCGACCTCGTCCTGGACGACATCCGCATCAGTCGCGAGACCCTGCTGAAGCAGGCGGAGAACGCCGAGCGCAGCGGGTCGCTCCAGCTGGGCCTGAACCTGCGTCGCGCCGCCGAGATGACGGCGCTGAGCGCCGAGGACATGCTGGCGGCCTACGAAGCGCTGCGTCCCGGTCGTTCGACGTTCGACGACCTGGAGGAGTTGGCCGGGCGTCTCGACGCGCACGAGGCACCCACCTGCGCCGCGCTGGTACGCGAGGCTGCGGTCGTGTATCGGCGGCGCGGCCTGCTGCGATGACCGTGTGGGCCGGTGTGGACATCGGCAATGCGACCACCGAGGTGGTGTTGTGCCGTGATCTGGAAGTCCTGGCGAATGCGCGCACCCCGACGCGGGGCGGCAAGGGCTCCGTGCGGGCGGTCCATGGGGCCGCGCAACTGGTCCGGCGGCTGGCGGACAAGCACGGACTGACCATCGAGCGGGCGGCTTTCGCGCCGACCCGTCCCGTGCACTCCAGCGTCGAGCGTGTCCAGGTGCAGGCGCAGCGCACCGGCCGACTCGCCATCGTCACCCGGTCGGCGGCGACCACGGCCGGTGACGCCGCGGGATTCGGCGTTCCGGTGCCGGTCGAACGTCTCGGCGGAGCGGACCCGGACCGCCCCGTCATCGCCTGCGCGGGAACCGAACACGGCTACGCCGCGGTGGCCGAGATGGTGAACGCCGCTGTCGCGGCAGGCCGCACCGTCGCTGCTGTCCTCACCGCCAATGACGAGGCCGTGCTGGTGTCCAACCGGCTGGCGACCGCCGTGCCGGTCGTCGATGACGTCGATGTGGAGGTGGTGCTGTCGGCCGAGCTGGTGGCCGTCGAAGTGCGGGAGGGTGTGTCGCCGCTGCATCAGCTCACCGATGCGTTCTGGCTGGCTGATGTGTTCGGTCTGGGCGACGACGAGCGCACCGACGCCCGTGTCGTCGCCGATCAGTTGTTCGACAGTGTGTGTGCCGTGGTGATACTGCGCAGCTCGCCCACCGCGGCCGAGCCGGCGCCGGCACCCGAACTGCCTTCCGGGACAGCACATGTAGTCAACTTGGCTGAAATTGCCGCACAAGCGAATTCGCGCCGCGGAGCGGTTTCCGTCGACAGTCTGGTGATGGCGGTGATGGGCGGCGACGGCGGACCGCCCGCGGATGCCGACGTGCTCGCCGAGGCACTGGGCGTGCCCGTCACGCGCATCGACTCCGAGGCCGAGGCGGCGCGGGCAGGTGCACTCACCACCCCGGGTCTGCCGGCGGATGTCGTGGTCGTGGACGTCGGAGGCGGCACCGTCGACGTCGTGGTCGACCGTGACCGGGTGGTGCTGCCGGGCGCCGGGCAACTTCTCACGACGGCGACGGCGGCGGCGCTGGACATCTCGACGAGCGCCGCTGAGTACGCCAAACGCACGGAAGCGGTCACCGCGGTCACGGTGCAACTGGTCGAGGACGAACACGGCCGGCGCCGGTTCCTGGACACCCCGATCGACGGCCGCTGCACGGGCTGGCTGCTGACGACCGCGCCCAGCGGGCTGCTGCCGTTCACGTCCGCGCTCACCGGTGCGGAGTGGCGTAGCTGGCGGCTGGCGGCCAAGCGCCTGGTGATCGGCGGCAATGTGACCCGCGGTGTGCAGCAGGTGGCCCCCGGTGCGACCGCGGTGCTGCTCGTCGGCGGGGGAGCGGGCGATGACGAACTCGTCCGGGCACTGGCCGAGCGGTTCGGTCGCGACGTCACGGTGGGACGCGGGAACGTCGGCGGTGGGTTGGGTCACCGCTTCGCCGTGGCATACGGGCTCGTCGTGCTGGCAGCCGCGGACGATCCTCCTGCACAACCCAACCTTGAGTGCTAGCACTCTCATGTATAGAGTGCTAGGTGGCAAGCGACCAACCGCAGCACCGGCACCCGCGACGACGGAGCGTAGGTACGGACGCATGCCGAACACCTGAAAACCATTGAGGACCCGGATCCGATCCGGATTCCTATACCCAACAAAGTGGAGGGCTCCCATCGTGGCAGTCAACATCAAGCCACTCGAGGACAAGATCCTCGTACAGGCCAACGAGGCCGAGACCACGACCGCATCCGGTCTGGTCATCCCCGACACCGCCAAGGAAAAGCCGCAGGAAGGCACCGTCGTCGCAGTTGGCCCCGGCCGCTGGGACGAGGATGGCGAGAAGCGGATCCCCCTGGACGTTGCCGAAGGTGACACCGTCATCTACAGCAAGTACGGCGGCACCGAGATCAAGTACGGCGGCGAGGAGTACCTGATCCTCTCCGCGCGTGACGTGCTGGCTGTCGTCAACAAGTAAGCACCCGTGTACCGCCCCGGATGTCCCCGCGTTTGAGCGGGTGACGTCCGGGGCGGTATGCATTGCCCCCGGTGCACCGGGGGTTCGGCACATCAAAGGACATTTATGAGCAAGCAGATCGAATTCAATGAAACTGCGCGTCGCGCCCTGGAGGCCGGCGTCGACAAGCTCGCCGATGCCGTCCGCGTCACGCTCGGCCCGCGTGGCCGCCACGTGGTGCTGGCCAAGGCCTTCGGCGGACCCGTGGTGACCAATGACGGTGTCACCATCGCCCGCGAGATCGACCTGGAAGACCCGTTCGAGAACCTGGGTGCCCAGCTGGTCAAGTCGGTGGCCACCAAGACCAACGACGTTGCCGGTGACGGCACCACCACTGCCACCGTGCTCGCCCAGGCCATCGTGAAGGCCGGCCTGCGCAACGTTGCGGCCGGTGCCAACCCGATCGCCCTGGGCGCGGGCATCAGCAAGGCCGCCGACACCGTGTCGGAGGCGCTGCTGGCCGCCGCCACGCCGGTCAGCGACAAGAAGGCCATCGCTCAGGTTGCCACCGTGTCCTCTCGCGACGAGGTCGTCGGCGATCTGGTCGGCGAGGCCATGACCCAGGTCGGCGCAGACGGCGTCGTCACGGTCGAGGAGTCCTCGACGCTGGAGACCGCGCTCGAGGTCACCGAGGGTGTCGGCTTCGACAAGGGCTTCACCTCGGCGTACTTCATCACCGACTTCGATTCGCAGGAAGCGGTGCTCGAGGACGCCCTGGTGCTGCTGCACCGCGACAAGATCAGCTCCCTGCCGGACCTGCTGCCGCTGCTGGAGAAGGTCGCCGAGTCGGGCAAGCCGCTGCTGATCATCGCCGAGGACGTCGAGGGTGAAGCGCTGTCGACGCTGGTCGTCAACGCCATCCGCAAGACGCTCAAGGCCGTCGCCGTGAAGGCGCCGTTCTTCGGTGATCGTCGCAAAGCGTTCCTGGACGACCTGGCGGTTGTCACCGCCGCACAGGTGGTGAACCCGGATGTGGGTCTGGTGCTGCGCGAGGCCGGACTCGACGTGCTGGGCTCGGCGCGACGGGTGGTGGTGTCCAAGGACAGCACCGTCATCGTCGACGGCGCGGGCACCCAGGAGGCCATCGAAGGCCGCAAGTCGCAGCTGCGCTCGGAGATCGAGGCCACCGATTCGGATTGGGACCGCGAGAAGCTCGAAGAGCGCCTCGCCAAGCTGTCCGGCGGCGTCGCGGTCATCAAGGTCGGCGCGGCCACCGAGACTGACCTGAAGAAGCGCAAGGAAGCCGTCGAGGACGCCGTCGCGGCGGCGAAGGCTGCGGTCGAAGAGGGCATCGTCACCGGTGGTGGCGCGGCACTCGTGCAGGCCCGCAAGGAACTGGACGCGCTGCGCGGATCGCTGACCGGCGACGAGCTGCTCGGCCTCGAGGTGTTCTCCTCGGCGCTGTCGGCACCGCTGTTCTGGATCGCCACCAACGCCGGGCTCGACGGCGCTGTCGTGGTGAACAAGGTCGGCGAGCTGCCCAACGGGCAGGGCTTCAACGCCGCCACCCTGACCTACGGCGATCTGCTCGCCGAGGGCATCGTGGACCCGGTCAAGGTCACCCGCTCGGCGGTTCTGAACGCCGCGTCGGTGGCGCGCATGATTCTCACCACCGAGACGGCTGTCGTCGAGAAGCCGGTCGAGGAAGAGGATCACGGCCACGGCCATCACGGCCACGCTCACTAGGTAGTAGCTACGAGACACCCCCGGTCCTGTTGGGCCGGGGGTGTTTTCGTTCACCGGACTGGGTCAGGAGACGAGTTTGAGGTGCTGACCCCAGCGCGGATGGTCGCCGGGAGCGGAACGCGAGTGGAGGGAAACCGAAGCGCCCTCACGTACGATCCCGATCGGTCCGGCGCGGACGAATTGCGCCAATGCCGTTGTGCGCAAGGCCATCCGCGCATGTGCCTGGCGGTAGCCGATCCGCATGCCGGTCGCTGCGAATGCCAAAAGGCCGCCGAGCCCGGGCATCGCGGCAGCGAGCAGCGCCCACAGCGATATCGCTGCCATGGCAGTGATCACTCCCCGAATCGGGCCGGGCTGCGCGCAGTCGGACCGCGGGTCGGTGAATGCCGCGGTGGCGGGTTGCAACAGCGTCATCCATGACATCAGCCCGACACCGGCCGCGAGGGCACGGTCCAGAGCCGAAGATGCCATCGTCGGCGACCACGAATGCGACAGGATCTTCTTCAGGAGTACCGCTATCGAATCGTGCAGCAGGACTGCGTTCGACGGGTAGGCGTGGCCCTGCTGCCCTTGGCCCGTCGATGGGATGCCCAGCGTGGCACGCAGGTCCGCGACCAGTTGGAAGATGGCGTTGACGACGTCGAGTGCCGCGGTCGCCAGCGTCTGCACGAGATAGGCGACGGCTTCGCCGATGTTCATGGCCGCGATCGATGGAACCGGGGCCGGCGGCGCCGCGGCCGCGGCTGCCGGCGGCGCTGGGGCGGCCACGGCGTCGGGAGGCGGCGTCGGATCGGCCTGTATCGCGGGGTCCGGCTCGCTGCCGATCGAGACGTGCGACGTCGATTCGCTCGCGTTCTGCGAAGTCGCTGATGATGCGGGTTCGGCGGACTCCGAGCTGTGGGTCTCGGCCACGGTCGTCTCCTGGCCGCTCCCGAAGTCGGCGGCAGCTGGGATATCGACGACCGGATCGGCGCTCGCGTTCTCTGTTGTCTCGGCGGGTTCTGTGTCAGCGGCTGTCGCGCCATCCGATAGATCGGCGAAAGCGGAGATGAGTGAGCGAGTCCGACCATCCTCGTGATCGTCAGCCGATGGGGTGGAAGCGTCATCGTTCGGGTCGTCGGTGCCGGCGCCGTCGGCAGACTGCGACTCGGTCTGTGCATCGGTCGATGGGGTCTGGTCGGCCTCGCCGTCGCGGCTGGTGCTCTGGCCCGCATCCGACGGAGACGGGTCGCCGGACTCCGCCAGTGCGACCGCACCGTTGATGCTGCCCAGCACGAGTCCGGCGGACAGAAGGCAGGCACCCGCAGCCAGGTGGATACGCGTAACCATCCCAGTCTCCTCGCGGTAACGCCGTCTGCCCGCTGCCATCGACGAAGATCAACGGCGCCTACCTCACAGCAGGGCTCAATCTTGCGGCCGGTTTACGGATCCGTCAATGGATCTAAGGGATCGATCGTGTGTCCACGGCGTTGCAGTACCGATTGGGGGCTGCGCTGGCGGCGTCGAGGTCACTGACCTGCCCGTTGATGGTGTCCCAGTTCCGGACCGTCGCCGGGGCGGAGGTGCCGAATCACATCAACGCGGTGGCCAGCCGGCAGCCCGCGTGCACATCACGCCAGGCGGCCGTCACCGGGTCTGACGCATCGAGAGCGTGTCGGCTGCTCGCCATCAGGCGGTCCGCCGCGGCACGCGCTCTGGCGATGGCCTGTGCGTACGGCGCCACCCCGGACAAACCCGCGGTCGAAATCTGCAGTCGCGACGCATCGAGGTCTGATGCGGTACGGGCGATCTGGGCGGCGGCCTCATCGGTGATCTCGTCACCGCCGTAGGAGATCGCCAGCCGGGCGCGCACCTGCTCGACGTGCCGGCGCCATCCGCCCAGAGCGGAACCGACCACGACCGAGGCGGCCGTTGCCGCGGCCATCACAGGGTCGGCCACGGCGGTGTCGCGGTCGTCGATCGCGAAGTCGCTGACCGTCACGTCGCCGATCCCCGCACCGGAAAGGTCGGCGGGTCGGAGGTGGGCGTCGACGTCGACGTGGATCCTCGGAACCAACAGCAGCCGGCCGTCGCAGCTGAGGAGAAACCAATCGGCGCGTTCCGCGCCGACGACGGACCCCCAGCGCCCGGTCAGCCGGCCCCTCTCCACCATGGCCGACCCGTGGTGGGCGATGGCCACCAGCGCGTCCGGACGGGTACCCCACACCCTGTCAACCGCCTCGGGCGCCAGCGCCACCGCGGCGACGCCGTAACTGCCTGCCAGCCAGCCGAGCGATCCATCGGTGGCCGCGATGTCACCTACCGCCCCGATGAATTCGTCTCGGGAAAGCCCGAGGCCGTCGTGCGCCGGCGGCTGCATCAAGCGGTATGCGTGCGAACCGTCGACGCCGTCGTGGACGGCCGATTGCGGCATATCCACCTCCAGCGCTGTCGGGGACTGATATACACACGATCGTTGCACGCCGAACCCGAGGGCGAGGGAGAGTACGTCGCAGTCTGTCCTCAGTTCGGTCCGTGACCTGCTGCCCGAGGTCGCCGCGGCCGCCGCCGATGTCGACCGCACGGGTGCGGTCGACCGTGTGGTGATCGCCAGGCTGCACGACGCCGGATACTTTGCACTGCTGCAACCCCCGGACTTCGGTGGCCTGGATGCCGACCCCGACATCTACCTGACGGCCACCCGCGAGCTGTCCTCGGCGTGCATGTCGACGGGCTGGCTGGCGGGCTGGTTGGCGGTGAACAACTGGGGATTGTCGGTCCGCGACGCGCGGGTGCTGCAAGAGCTCTGGGATGACGATCCGCGGACCCTGCTGTGCTCGTCCTATGCACCCACCGGACGGCTGGAACGGGTACCCGGCGGCTACCGGCTCAGCGGCCGCTGGGCCCGGTGCACGGGAGCGCCCTACGCGTCCTGGCTGAGTGTGGCCGCGCTGAAGGTGGGCGCCGACGGCGCGGCGCAGGACTTCATGGCGGTACTGGTCCCGCGCAGCGACTACACGGTACAACCGACGTGGAATGGATTGGGGCTGCGCGGAATCGGCGCCGACGACGTCATCGTCACCGATGTCTTCGTCCCGGAGTACCGGGCGTTCAGCTGGCTCGACATGGTGGCCGATCCTGCAGTGCCCGCATTACAGCGGCTGCCCCAGCCGACGCTCTATACCCTGGCCGGGACGATGCCGTTGCTCGGTGCGGCCCAACGCATACTCGACAGTGAGGGGACACCCGCCACGCCGGGTCGTGCGGACATCGAACTGTCGATGATGCAGATCCGGCGCAATGTGGCCGAGCAGCTCGATTGCGTTCGCGCCGAACGATATCCGGATGCCGAGTTGATGCTGCGGACCAGGCGCGATCAGGTGATGGCATCCGATCGTGCGCTGCGCGCCGTCGGTGCGGTCATCGACGACCCCGGCCCCGGCGCGGATGAGTCACTGCTGGAGAGGATCTGGCGGGACGTCCAGACCGCGCGCATGCACGTGGCCAGCAATGTCGAGCAGGTGCTGACGGTGGTGGGCCGGCACTCGGTGGGCATCGCCGTCGACGATCTGATGTGGTGAGCGCCGCTCAGACCCACGCGTCGGAGGCCAGCGTGCGCAGCACCCGCGACAACATGTCGTCGGTGACGGCCTCCATATCGCTGTGCTCGGTGGCGGCGCTGCCCAGCCGCTCGGAGATGCCGTTGGCGGAACGGGACAGAAACGGCGCGACCCGGGCCAGATGCTGCGCGGGCACCGCCCCGGTGAGCGACAGTCCGGCGACCTCGGTGCCCGACATGGTGATCGGGGCGGCGACGCTGGACAGGCCGACCGCGAGTTCCTGGTCGTCGTAGGCGATTCCACGCCTGGACCGGATCCTGGCCAGTTCCTGGTGCAGGGTGGGCAGGTCGGCGATCGTCGACGGGGTGCACTTGCGCAGCTGCTTGTCCAGGGTCTTGTCGACGTCTTCGGCGCGCAGGCGCGCGAGCATCGTCTTGCCCAGTGCGCTGGCGTGCGCGGGGGTCCGGCCACCCACCCGGGTGGGCACCGCGGCACCACCGCCACCGGCCACCTTGTCGAGATAGACCACGTCGGCGGCGGCCAGCACTCCGAGGTGCACGACGAGCGCGGTGTCGGCGTGCAGCCGTTCCAGCACCGGAGAGGCGATGCTGCGGAGCTGCGAATGGTCGATGGCGCCCGCAGCCGGCAGCGCGGATGCGGCCAAGGAGTATCCGTCCGGGGTGTGCTGCAACAGGCCGGCATCGTGCAGCTGGTTGAGGATGCGGTGCGTCGAGGAGCGCGGAAGTCCGGTGCGGTCGACGACCTGGTCCAGACGGAGCACCGTGCCGGCCCGGTCGAACGCGTTCACGATCAGCGCCACCCGCGCGACCATCGATGCCGGAGGGCTGGTCGTACTGTCACCCCGCGGCACGGTCTCACTGTATCGAGGCGTGTCCTTGCCTCACAGAGATTCCCTGCCATCGAAGTCGATGACAGGGAATCTCTTCTCGGGTTGGTCAGCCGGCGCTGCTCGCGCCTGCCTTGGCCCGCGGGCTACCCGCGGAAGCCTTCTTGGCGGTGGTCGCACCGCTCAATGCCGACTTGGCCGTCCGCGGGGCCTTGGCCGGCTTGGCCGTCGTGGGCACCTCGACCGCTTCGGCCTCCGAGGCCTCCGGGGTCTCCGAAGCGGCGGTCTCGGTGGGGGTCTCCGACTCGACGACGGGCGCGGCCTCCTCGGTCACCGTCTCCGCGATGGCGACCGCTGCCTTGGGGGCGGAACCTTCGGTGACGGAGTTGCTCACCACAGCAGTCGTTTTCGGTGCCTGACGTGCTGCGGTGGTTGTCTCGTCCTCCACCGTAGGGGCGCTTTCCTCGATGGACGCCGTCGCGACGCTCTGCACCGTGACGCTCGGCTCGGTCTTCTTGGCCCACTCGGTGGCCAGCTTGTTGTTCACCGCGCCGGCGAACTTGGCGATCGAGACCACGGTGTCCGAGAAGCTGTCGGCGATCGCGGCGAGCACCTTTGCCGGGTTCAACGTCGCGAACGACGCCATCACCTGGGTGACGGCACCGGACAGCTGGCGCTGCAGGGTGCGCAGCTGCAGACGCACCTCGGCGGCCAGCGTGGCGTCGGGGGCGAATTTCTGGCCGTTCCAGTCCACCAGCTTCCATCCGTCTACCGGATTACCTTCGATGACAACGTAATTCGTGTTGCTCAGCGGCGCGTAGCGCAGCAGGTCGAGCTTCTGTTCCATCGTGAGGTTGGTCGCGTTCATCATGGTCCAGAACATGATCGCCCCGCCGTGGGAGAACACCACGGCATTGCGGTCGCCGTTGTCGAAGATCTCCTGCAGCGAACCGTCCATGCGTGCGTCGAACTCGTTGCCGTCGATGGAACCGGGGATGCGCAGGTCGCGGTTGCCCTGCAGCGCCCATGCCAGCGGATACCGGCCGTAGCCGTTGGCGGCCTCGCTCTCCGGGGTGCCCTCGAAGATGCCGGCCTCGATCTCGTGGACGCCGGGCAGCACCCGGATCGGCAGGTGCAGGTACTTCGAGAGCGGCGTGGCGGTGAGCTGGGTGCGCTGCATGGTCGAGGCGTAGACGCCGTCGTAGTTGTTCACGCCGAGCTTGCCCACCACGGCCTCGGACTGGGTCTGTCCCGTCGGAGTCAGTACGGGGCCGGGGGTGGAGGTGTCGATCAGCCCGGAGGCGTTACCCGCGGACTGGCCGTGGCGCACGAACGTCACCCGCATCAGCTCGGCCGCCGCGGCCGGGATCGCGGCGCCGATGAGCATGGCCGACGAGAGCAGGGCGATGCCGAGCAGCGTGCCCAGGCGTGACCAATACCTGACTGGTCCGGACGCATCCTTCATGGAGTACTTCTTCCTGCCGATGGAGTAGACAGCACACGGTGGCTCTCGGGGTGGACGGCCAACAAGGTGTGATCTCACTCACTGAGACCTGTGGGAAGCGCCGGGGGAGTGCGCTGCGTCAAAACACCCTCGGCCCGGTCGCCGGGGGTGTTTCGTTGTTCGGCATGGATCGCATCTGGCGATGGACCTGGGACCGGTACGGCGCCAGGTATTCGTGGGCGTGTTGGGTGGTCACGTTGCCGCTCGCGCTGCCGGTCTATCTGGCCTGGTCGTTGTGCATCGTCGCGTTCGAACAGTCGGATCGCTACCTGGCGGCGGCGGCCCTGACCGTGGTCGCGGTACCGGTGTACCTGTTGGCCGTGATCCGTCCCGGCAACGAACCGGCACGCCTCGTCGAGCGGTGGGCCGCGGGCGCCGACGTCGATCGGGTGACCGCACTGCACGCCAGCTACCGGTACGGGCGCGGCCTGATCGCGCGGGCGGTGATCGGCACCGCCGTGTGGGCCGGGGCGCTGTTCGTCGGCGTCGCGGCGATCGCCGGAGCGAGCGAGTCGCGGCTCATCCAGTACGCGGCGCTGGGAGCCATCGCCGGCACCGCAGGCCAGCTGATCACGGTGCACAGCTACGTGGAGGGAGCGTTGCGACCGGCCCGGGTGGCCATCATCGCGGGTACCGATATCGGCGACCGGTTCCCGCGTTCCCGGGTGACCTTCGCGACGTGGACCAACGCGACCATGTTGGCGGTGGGTTTTGCGTTCGCGGTTCTCGGTGCGCTGTTGGGTGACCTCCTCGACGTCGGCACACACGGCCCGGCGCTTGCGGTCATGCTCGGCGCTGCAATGGTGCTCGTCGTCGGGCCGGCGTTGTGGGCGTCCTATTCGCCACTGCTGGAACCCATCCGCGATCTGGGGAAGGGAACCCAACGCGTCGCGTCCGGAGACTACGGTCAGCGCCTGCCGGTGGTTCAAGACGACGACCTCGGCGCGCTGGCAGCGTCATTCAATCGCATGCAGGCGGGACTGAAAGAGCGGCAACGGCTTCAGGTCGCATTCGGTACCTACGTCGATCCGGTCCTGGCCGCGCGGCTGCTGTCACAGGGCGATGACGTGTTCAGCGGTGAGCGTCGTGAAGTGACCGTGCTGTTCCTCGATATCCGTGACTTCACCCCGTTCGCCGAGGCCAACACCGCCGAAGACACGGTGGCCCGGCTCAATGCCCTGTTCGAGATCGTGGTGCCGACCGTTGTGGGCGCGGGTGGCCATGTCAACAAGTTTCTGGGCGACGGAGCGATGATCGTGTTCGGCGCCCCGAACGACCTCGACGGCCATGCGGATGCCGCGGTGAGTTGCGCGCTGAGGATTCAGGATCTGGTCGCCGCACGGTTCGATGGCGCGCTGCGGATCGGGATCGGTATCAACACCGGTGAGGTGATCGCCGGAACCGTCGGCTGTTCCGGGCATCTGGAATTCGCGTTGATCGGCGACACCGTCAACGTCGCTGCGCGCGTCGAACAGCTGACAAAAGTCACCGGCGATTCGATCCTGCTGACACAAAAGGTAATTCGCGCCATGGATACACCTGTCACCGACCTACTCGACCGGGGATCGCATGGGCTGAAAGGTAAGTCGACCGCTGTCCGTGTCTACGGACTGGGCCGGCCGTCGGGCCCCCAGGGCAGCGTCGGCTGAATGGACACCAGCTGGAACACGCCCGGTTGTGCCTCGTCGGCGGTGAACCGGACGCGCAGGCTGTCCGGCGGGAAATGGGTGGCCAGGTCGTTGAGGGTTCTCGGCAGGAACACCCTGGCCTTGGCGTTGCCGTACCAGTTGGGATCGGCGGGGGAGACGTCCAGGCCGCTCACCTGCTCGATCGTGGTGTCCCAGTTCTGGACGGCCTCCGGCGGGCTATCGCCGAATCCGTCGGACTTCAGGTACGCGACACCCTGTCCGGCGAGGGTGATCGGCTCGTCACCGCCGACCGGTGTCCCGGTGATCGTCCCGTCGACGACATCGGTTGTCACCGAGGTCAACCTCGTGCTGCAGACACCGTCGACGACAACATCCGGCCCGCAGAAGCTGGGCAGCGGCGCGGCGTGGGCCGGTGCGGCGCTCACAAGGGCGCCGGCTGCCAGCGCGGTGGCGCCCACGAGCCTGAAAGAGTTCACAAGAGTTGATCGGCGCCGGGGGTGCCGGAGTTACACGAGCGGTCACGGATGGCCCCTCCGGCGGGTGTCTGAGAGGCCATTCGCGACTGCTCGCGCAGAGTTGGAGGTCAGGCGCTGCGGCGCATCCCGCGCTTGAGCAGCAGTTCGCGTTCGGACTCGGACAGACCGCCCCAGATGCCGTAGGGCTCGCCGACCGACAGGGCGTGTGAGCGGCACTGGGTGATCACCGGGCAGGCCCGGCACAGCTCCTTGGCGCGCATCTCGCGCTGGGCCCGAGCGCGGCCGCGCTCGCCATCGGGATGGAAGAACATCGACGAATCGACTCCCCGGCAATGACCCGCCATTTGCCAATCCCAGATGTCGGCGTTGGGTCCGGGCAGTTGCTGCGGCTGTGGCATGTGAAAACCCCTCTCGTCGCACCCATTTCGCGAAACGCGTGAAGTGCGTGAGTCGCGGAACTGAACCGAGCACATGTCGCCGATGACATCTCGTGCACACAACGTAGAAGGGCTACCGAAATACCGTCAATACCCAGGCTCACCGGGAAAAGGCATATCCGCAGGGTGTGAATTTACGTCACGTTCATCGTGTTCATGTGCGGGCAACGCGACAGGTGGTTTATGTCCGGTCGCGGGTGCTCGTAGAAGTGCATTTCCCCTGCTCGCGTCAATTCGGCAACTTTGCCGATCGGCAGCCCGTTGACCTGTTGGTAACGTCCCGACCATCAATTGTTAACCAAGGTCGAATTGGTCACTTTTTTCAGGCCGACACCCCGCGATTGATAGCGTCCGGTGCGATGGCCAGCCCGAAATCCACCGTGACCGCCCTCCTGGCCGAAGCCGCATTCGGCACCCAACCGCAGCTCTGGCCCCTGCCGACCGCCGACACCCCGCGTGAGCGCTGGCTCCGGGCCGTCGCCGCCGGTGGTCAGGGGCACTACGGCAGCGCGCTGCACGAACTCGACCAGATCATCCGCGCATCGCAGCGCGGCCCGACCCTCTCGCTGGCCCACAGCACCCGGGCCTCGTTCCTGCGACAGCTCGGCGGCCACGATCTGGCGCGCGGCTGGGACGGGCGGGCCTGGGTGCTCGCCGGAGATTCCGAAGCCGGCGTCGACGCGCTCGTGGGTCTCGCCGCCGACGCCCTCGGGGTGGGGCGACTGGCGGCGTCGGGCCGGCTGCTGCAGCGGGCGGGCGAACTGCTCGACTCCGCGGCCCCGCCGCGGCTGCCGGTCCGGCTGGGCTGGGTGGCCGCGGAACTCGCGATGGCCGACGGTGACGGCGCCGCAGCCGTCGCGCACGCCGAACGTGCCGTCGAATCGGCCGACACGCTCGGCTCGGCACGCCACACCGTCAAATCTCAGGTGGTGCTGTCGGCCGCCCTGTGTTGTGCGGGTCGGCTGGCTGCTGCCCGCGAGGTCGCCGACGCGGCGTTCGCTGAGACGGAACGGTTCGGCCTGATTCCGCTGCGCTGGGCGCTGGGCTGCCTGCTCGCGGATATTGGCAGTACCACGCATTCTGCCCCGCAGGTCGCGGCGATCCGCGACGCCGCCGCCGATACAGTGCGACGCGGAGGCGGCGTGTGGTCGCGTCGCTGAGCCGATTCACCCCATCTCGATCGTTAGTGTTTATCTGACGCAAACGTCCGCGCAAGCCCCATCCGTAACGCTGGAGAGATCAACCACGATGACAATTTCGGGAGAACGTCTCGATGCTGTCGTCGCCGATGCTGTGGCGGGGGATCGCGAAGCTCTCCGGGTGGTCTTGGAGACCATCCGCCCGATCATCGTCCGGTACTGCCGGGCACGGATCGGGTCAGCTGAACGAAGTGGTCTGTCCGCAGACGACATTGCGCAGGAGGTGTGCTTGGCCGCCATCACGGCGTTGCCGCGCTACAAGGATCAGGGACGTCCGTTCCTGGCCTTCGTGTACGGCATTGCTGCGCACAAGCTTGCCGATGCCCACCGGGCGTCGGCGCGCAACCGTGCCGAGCCCACCGACAACGTGCCGGAGCGGTTCTCCGGCGAGGCCGGCCCTGAACAGCTGGCCATCGACGCCGACGCGTCGGCCCGGATGGAACGACTGCTGTCGATCCTTCCGGACAAACAGCGCGAAATTCTCATCCTGCGCGTCGTCGTCGGGATGAGTGCAGAGGAAACCGCGGAAGCGGTCGGAAGTACCCCAGGCGCGGTGCGGGTCGCCCAGCACCGAGCACTGGCTCGACTCAAGTCGGAGATCACAACGGGAGGTGAACATGCCTGATTTCGGTCGCTGGACCGCCAACGGCGGTGACCCCTCCCTCAACGACATCAACCGCGCGGACAAGTTCCTGGACGCGCTGGCCTCCGAACAGCCGGTGTTCTCCACCGACCGCGGCGACGCCGACCTCGCGTTCCTGCTCTCGGGCTGGCGCGACGAGGTCCGCCAGGTCCCGATGGAACATGTCGTCACCCCCGCGGAGGCCACCGCCGCACTGGTCGACGCCACCGCCGGGCCGTCGCGGCGGCCCAACCGGCTGTCGCTGGCGGTCGTCGGATCGGCCGCCGCGGCCGTGCTCTGCCTCGGCGGCTTCGGCACGGCGGTCTTCGCGGCCGCACCCGGTGACGGGCTCTACGGCGTACGCAGCATGCTCTTCGGCGACGAGAAGGCCACCCGCGATGACGCGGTGGTGCTGGCCGCTCAGACCGAACTCGCCCAGGTGCAGCAACTCGTGGATCAGGGTCAGTGGGGTCAGGCGCAGGACAAACTGGCCGCCCTGTCGGCGACCGTGCAGAGCGTTGATCAGGTCGAGCAGAAGCAGGACCTGATTCAGCAGTGGAATGCGTTGACCTACAAGGTCGTTGAGCAGAATCCCGCCGCGACGCTACCCCCTGCGGGTGAGCCGCTGCCGGAGCTGCCTGCCTCGCCGCTGACCCTGCTGCCGGTGCCGGTGATCGAGGACCCCGTCACGGTCACCACCACCCCGGGGCCCGAGGTGCTCTCGACGACGGGATCCTCGGAGACCACCACGTCCGAGACCACCACGACATCCGAGACCTCCGGCTCGGAGACCACCACGTCGACCAGTCCGGCCACCGAGACCTCGACATCGCCGACGTCGACATCGCCGACGTCGACATCGCCGACCTCGACCACCGAGACGACGACGACCACTGCGCCGGCGACCACCACGACGGCCCCGTCGAGCAGCACCACGACCACGGCACCGACGACCACCACCACAACGGTGACCACCACCACCGCGCCGACCACAACGACCACGACCACCACCACGACGGTGACACAGTCGACATCAGTGGCTCCGCCGCCGCGTGCCGGTGTGCCGCCGTCCTCGGCACCGGCCGCGTCGCCGAGCGTTCAGGCGCCGGTCGTGCAGGAGGCTCCGGTGGTGGAACAGCCGGCCGTCGAAGAACCGGTGCTGACCGAAGACGAGCCGGCACCGACCGTCGTCACCACGACGACACTGCCGTCAAGCGGAGAATAAACGCAGTTCAGCGGTAGCCGTCGGGCTCCGTGGCGGCCTCATTGAGCGAGGCGTCGGCGTAGCCGCGGCAGTAATCCCAGGTCACGTAGGCATCGGGCTCGGGATCGTAGGCCGGCTCATGCGGGCGGACCGTACCGTCGACCAACAGCTGCAGCAGGTTCGCGCGCAGCATGTCCCAGTCGTGATAGTGGTCCTGCTGGCATTCATCGCAGCACACCACCAGCCCGCGAATTCCCCGGTGCGCCAGCAACGCCTCGTATACCGCCAGGTCAGCCAGGTCCGCTTCCACGGCACTGCGTTCCTGCGCATCGAGTGGCAGGCCAGGCTCGATCGCGTCGAGAGCCGCCGAGGGATCGGACGGGTCATCGGCGAAGGGGTCGGGTGGCAGGCCAGGCGGGAGGTCATCTCGCACGGATCTAGCCTACGCAGCCCCGCTGGTTTCGCGCCACCGGTTCACCCCGCGTGCCGCCCGCATCTGGATAACGGGACCCCGCCCGGCGGCGTGGCGGCGAGCGTCGAGGTCAGTGCCGATAGAATGGCCTCTTAGATTCGCGACTGTTGCTAGTGGAGGCTCCACCCATGTCGATCGCTGAAAGCAGCGTCCCGCTCGCCATCCCGGTTCCCACCGGCGGTGATGATCCCACCAAGATCGCGATGCTCGGGCTGACCTTCGACGATGTCCTGCTGTTGCCGGCCGCGTCGGACGTGGTGCCCGCCAACGTCGACACGTCCAGCCAGCTCACCAAACGGATCCGGCTGCGGGTGCCGCTGGTCAGTTCGGCGATGGACACCGTCACCGAGTCGCGGATGGCCATCGCGATGGCCCGTGCCGGCGGCATGGGCGTGCTGCACCGCAACCTGTCGGTGGCCGAGCAGGCCGGTCAGGTCGAGACCGTGAAGCGGTCCGAGGCCGGGATGGTCACAGACCCGGTGACCTGCTCGCCGGAGAACACGCTGGCCGAGGTCGACGCCATGTGCGCGCGGTTCCGGATCTCCGGTCTGCCGGTGGTGGACGCGGCCGGCGCGCTGGTGGGCATCATCACCAACCGCGACATGCGCTTCGAGGTGGACCAGTCCCGGCCGGTCTCCGAGGTGATGACCAAGGCCCCGCTGATCACCGCGCAGGCCGGCGTCTCGGCCGAGGCCGCGCTGGGCCTGCTGCGCAGGCACAAGATCGAGAAGTTGCCCATCGTCGATGGTCACGGCAAGCTCACCGGGCTGATCACCGTCAAGGACTTCGTGAAGACCGAGCAGTTCCCGTTGTCCACCAAGGACAGCGACGGACGCCTGCTGGTCGGTGCCGCCGTCGGTATCGGCGATGACGCCTGGACCCGGGCGATGACGCTGGCGGACGCCGGAGTCGACGTCCTCATCGTCGACACCGCACATGCCCACAACCGGCTGGTGCTCGACATGGTGAGCCGCCTGAAGGCGGCCGTCGGCGATCGCGTCGACGTGGTCGGCGGCAACGTCGCCACCCGGGCGGCCGCCGCAGCGCTGGTCGACGCCGGGGCCGACGCCGTCAAGGTCGGTGTGGGCCCCGGTTCCATCTGCACCACCCGCGTGGTCGCCGGTGTCGGCGCCCCGCAGATCACCGCCATCCTGGAGGCCGTCGCCGCCTGTTCGCGCAAGGGCGTCCCGGTGATCGCCGATGGTGGTCTGCAGTACTCCGGCGATATCGCCAAGGCGCTGGCCGCCGGCGCCTCGACCGCCATGCTCGGCTCGCTGCTGGCAGGCACCGCCGAGTCGCCCGGCGAGCTGATCTTCGTCAACGGCAAGCAGTTCAAGAGCTACCGCGGGATGGGATCGCTGGGTGCCATGCAGGGCCGCGGCGCCGCCAAGAGCTACTCCAAGGACCGCTACTTCCAGGACGATGTGCTCTCCGAGGACAAGCTGGTGCCCGAGGGCATCGAGGGCCGGGTGCCGTTCCGCGGGCCGCTGTCCACGGTGATCCACCAGCTGACCGGCGGTCTGCGCGCGGCCATGGGGTACACCGGCTCGGACACCATCGAGCATCTGCAGCAGGCGCAGTTCGTGCAGATCACCGCCGCGGGCCTGAAGGAAAGCCACCCGCACGACGTCGCGATGACCGTCGAAGCCCCGAACTACTACGCCCGTTAAAGCCCGAAAGGGGCTGCATCACACATGCGTGACATGGTTGAAATCGGCATGGGCAGAACAGCTCGCCGGACCTATGAGCTCGATGACATCAACATCGTCCCGGCCCGCCGGACCCGGTCGTCGAAGGACGTCTCGACGGCCTGGCAGCTGGACGCCTACCGCTTCGAGATCCCGGTGCTCGCGCATCCGACCGACGCGCTGGTGTCGGTGGAGTTCGCCATCGAGATGGGCAGGCTGGGCGGACTCGGTGTGCTCAACGGTGAGGGACTGATCGGCAGGCACGCCGACGTCGAAGCCAGGATCGCCCAGGTCATCGATACCGCGGCCACCTCGGAGGACGAGTCGGCGCCGATCCGGCTGCTGCAGCAGCTGCACGCCGCGCCGCTGGACCCCGAACTGCTGGGTGCCGCCGTCGCGCGCATCCGGGAAGCCGGCGTCACCACCGCGGTGCGGGTCAGCCCGCAGAACGCCGCCGCGCTCACCCCGGCACTGGTGGCAGCCGGGATCGACCTGCTGGTCATCCAGGGCACGCTGATCTCCGCTGAGCGGGTCGCCAACGACGGTGAACCGCTGAACCTGAAGACCTTCATCTCCGAGTTGGACGTGCCCGTGGTGGCCGGCGGTGTGCTCGATCACCGCACCGCCCTGCACCTGATGCGCACCGGGGCGGCCGGCGTCATCGTCGGCTACGGCTCCACCTCCGGGGTGACGACCTCCGATGAGGTGCTGGGCATCAGCGTCCCGATGGCCACCGCCATCGCCGACGCGGCCGCGGCCCGGCGCGAATACCTCGACGAAACCGGCGGCCGGTACGTGCACGTGCTCGCCGACGGCGACATCCAGACCTCCGGCGACCTGGCCAAGGCGATCGCCTGCGGCGCCGACGCCGTGGTGCTCGGCCCCCCGCTGTCGGTGGCCGCCGAGGCCCAGGGCGATGGCTGGTTCTGGCCCTCGGCTGCGGCGCACCCGTCGTTGCCGCGCGGCGCCCTGCTGCAGGTGGCGCTCGGGGAACGCCCGGCGCTGGAGCAGGTGCTCAACGGCCCGTCGGACGACCCGTTCGGCTCGCTGAACCTGGTGGGTGGCCTGCGCCGTTCGATGGCCAAGGCCGGCTACTGCGACCTCAAGGAATTCCAGAAGGTCGGCCTGACCGTCGGGTCGTGATCAGCTGATCTTTACAAGTTAGGCCCTCCTGTCTAGAAAGTTACCTGCCGGTAGGGCCATACTGTTCTGATGCAGCCTGACTATGACGTCTTGATCATCGGCTCGGGATTCGGCGGCAGCGTCAGCGCCCTGCGGCTCACCGAAAAGGGCTACCGCGTAGGGGTGCTGGAGGCCGGCCGAAGGTTTGCCGACGAGGACTTCGCGAAGACCTCCTGGAACCTGCGCAAGTTCCTCTGGGCCCCGCAGTTCGGGATGTACGGCATCCAGCGCATCCATCTGCTGCGCAACTGCATGATCCTGGCCGGCGCCGGGGTCGGCGGCGGCTCGCTGAACTACGCCAACACCCTCTACGTGCCGCCGGAGCCGTTCTTCGCCGACGCGCAGTGGAAGGACATCACCGACTGGCGCGAAGAGCTCATGCCGCACTACGACCAGGCCAAGCGCATGCTCGGTGTCGTCACCAACCCCACGTTCACCGATGCCGACCGGATCATGAAAGAGGTCGCCGACGACATGGGCGTGGGGCACACCTTCGTGCCCACACCGGTCGGCGTGTTCTTCGGCGAAGACGGCCAGAAGACGCCCGGCAAGACCGTCCCCGATCCGTACTTCGGCGGGGCGGGCCCGGCGCGCACCGGCTGCATCGAATGCGGCGAGTGCATGACGGGCTGCCGGCACGGCGCCAAGAACACCCTGTTGAAGAACTACCTCGGTCTCGCGGAATCAGCTGGTGCACACGTGCATCCGCTCACCTCGGTCCGGGAGTTCGCGCAGCGTCCCGACGGTGTGTGGGAAGTGCACACGGTGCGCACCGGCGGGAAACTGCGCCGCCGCAAGAAGACCTTCACGGCCAACCACCTGATCCTGGCCGCCGGCACCTACGGGACCCAGAAGCTGCTGTTCCGGATGCGGGACAAGGGCAAGCTGCCCGGTCTGTCCGACCGCCTCGGCGTGTTGACCCGCACCAACTCCGAGTCCATCGTCGGCGCGGGACGGCTCACCGTCGGGGATGACCTCAACCTCACCCAGGGCGTCGCGATCACCTCGTCGATCCACCCGACCAGCGACACCCACGTCGAACCGTGCCGCTACGGCAAGGGATCCAACGCGATGGGTCTGCTGCAGACCCTGATGACCGACGGCACCGGGCCGGAAGGCACCGACGTGCCGCGCTGGAAGCAACTCATCCAGACCGCCAAGGCCGACCGGCGCGGAACGCTACGACTGCTCAACCCGCGCCGGTGGAGTGAGCGGACGATGATCGCGCTCGTCATGCAGCACCTGGACAACTCGATCACCACCTTCACCCGCAAGACCTGGTTCGGCTACCGGATGCTGGACAGCAAGCAGGGCCACGGCCTGCCCAACCCGTCCTGGATCCCGGCCGGCAACGAGGTCACCCGCCGCATCGCCGAGAAGATCGACGGCGTGGCCGGCGGCACCTGGGGCGAACTGTTCAACATCCCGCTCACCGCGCACTTCCTGGGTGGCGCGGCCATCGGGGACAGCGTGCAGACCGGCGTCATCGACGCCTACCAGCGGGTGTACCGCTACCCGACGCTGTATGTGGCTGACGGAGCGGCGATTTCGGCCAACCTCGGGGTGAACCCGTCGCTGTCGATCACGGCGCAGGCGGAGCGGGCCGCGGCGCTGTGGCCGAACAAGGGAGAGGCGGACCTGCGTCCGGCCCAGGGCGAGCCCTACCGCCGGCTGGACCCGATCGCGCCGGTACGCCCGGTGGTGCCCGCCGAAGCGCCCGCCGCACTGCGCAGGCTGCCCATCGAACCGGTCAATTCGGGGCTGTCCCGCTCGCCGCAGGCGGGCTGAACTCGGTAGCGCGCCGACGGCGCGCCCGGATCGCGAAAACGGCAGAAACCGCGATCCGGGCGCACCGTCGCGTCGCTAGGTGACCTCGGCTTCAATCCTGTCGCCGAGCTCCTTGTCCACATTGCGCCAGTATTCGAAGGCCCGCTGCAGCACGGCATCGGACACCCCCTTGGAGAGGTGGCCGGCGATGTTGGTGACCAGCCGGTCGCGCGCCGCGTCATCGAGCACCTCGCGTACCAACGTGCCCGCCTGACCCCAGTCGTCGTCCTCGGCGTGCAGCGAATACGCCGACCGCACCATGTCCCCGTCGGCGTGCCACAGCGGCTCACCGGTGCGCGCCGGGTCGGCCTTCGGCCCGCCGTAGGAGTTCGGTGCGTACACCGGATCCGAGACGTTGTTGACCCGCATCGCCCCGTCCTTCGAGTAGCTGTTCACCTCGGTCTTCGGGGTGTTCACCGGGATCTGGCGGTAGTTCACCCCGAGCCGGGCGCGGTGCGCGTCGGAGTAGGAGAAGTCCCGTGCCAGCAGCATTTTGTCCGGGCTCAACCCGGTACCCGGGACCGCATTGTTCGGTTCGAACGCGGCCTGCTCCATCTCGGTGTGATAGTCGGTGACGTTGCGGTCGAGGGTCAGCCTGCCGACATCGATGAGCGGGTAGTCGCCGTGCGGCCACACCTTCGTCAGGTCGAACGGGTTGAACCGGTAATTCTTGGCGTCCTCGAACGGCATGATCTGCATCTTCAACGTCCAGCTCGGGAACTCGCCGCGCTCGATGCTGTCGAACAGGTCGCGCTGGTGCGCGTCACCGTCGGTGCCCGCCATCTCATCGCCCTCGTCCTGGGTGAGGAATTCGATGCCCTGGTCGGACTTGAAGTGGTACTTCACCCAGAAGATGTCGCCGGCGGCGTTGATCCAGCTGTAGGTATGGCTGGAGTAGCCGTTCATGTGGCGCCAGGTGCGCGGTATTCCCCGATCACCCATCAGCCAGGTCACCTGGTGAGCGGACTCCGGGGACAACGTCCAGAAATCCCACTGCATATCGTGATCGCGCAGGTTGTTCGCGGACCGGCGTTTCTGGGACCGGATGAAATGCTGGAACTTCATCGGGTCGCGGATGAAGAACACCGGGGTGTTGTTGCCGACCATGTCGAAGTTGCCGTCGGCGGTATAGAACTTGGTGGCGAACCCCCGCGGATCGCGCCAGGTGTCTGGACTGCCGCGCTCACCGGCCACGGTCGAGAACCGGGTGAGCGTCTCGGTTTTGGCTCCGGGCTGCAGGAAGGCGGCCTTGGTGTAGGCGCTGACATCGTGGGTCACCTCGAAATGACCGAACGCGCCGCCGCCCTTGGCGTGCGGTTGCCGCTCCGGGATCCGCTCCCGGTTGAAGTTGGCCATCTGCTCGATCAGGTAGTGATCCTGCAGCAGGATGGGGCCGTCGGGGCCGATGGTCAGGGAATGCTCGTCGCTGTAGACCGGGATACCGGCATCGGTGGTGGTCGGTTTGGGCTGTGTGTTCGTCACGCTGTGCTCCTTTCGAGCCTGCGGGCAGGCTGCAGCGCGCGTATACCCCGGGTCGCCAGTTTCGACACCTGTGGACGAATAATGTTCTGAGACTGCGACATTCGTATGCCCGGTGGGGCACCGGCGGCGCTGATACGATGCAGGTGACAAAGCTGTCGCCTGAGTTGTTGCGCGTTCGTCCCGAGAGGAGTCGACGTGGGAACTGGCACGGATCGCACCGGCGCACGTCATATCCGGCTGACATCGCACAGCGCGGGAGCCACGGCGCCTGCCATCCGGTGGGGTGCGCCGACTCCGGCGGAGCGGGCCCCGGTGGTGGGGACCACCGGCACGCGGGCGCATCGCAACGTCATCGGCACCCACAGCGGCTCCTACGGCGTCTACCGGGCGCTGGCAGTGGCAGCCGGCGCCCTGTCCCCGCAGCATCGCGCCGATCTGACCAACACCGCCCCGACCGATGTGATCGGACCGTACCCGCAGTGGCGGGATCCGGCGGCCATCGTCAGCCTCGACCCGTGGGGTGCCGCCGTCGCCGACGTCTTCGCCGCCGAACTCGAGGCCGGCCAGGACATCCGGCCCACCATCGCCATCACCAAGGCGCACGTCATGCTGCCGGAAGTCATGGTGGCGATGCAGCAGGGCCGGCTGCGGCCCGACGGCCAGGTGTTGACAGCGGGCGGCGCCGCGGTGGTGACCAAGGTGGCCGTCGAACCGGTCTGGCACCTGCCCGGCGTCGCCGCACGGTTCGGCTGCACCGAGTCGGCTCTGCGCCGGGCTCTGTTCGAGGAGACCGGCGGCATGTACCCCGAACTCGTCACCCGCGGCGATCTGGAGGTGTTCCTGCCGCCGATCGGCGGTCAGACCGTCTACATCTTCGGCAACCCAAGCGATCTCGCCGATCCGGACGTGGAGTTGACCGCCCGCGTGCACGACGAGTGCAACGGCTCGGATGTGTTCGGCTCCGACATCTGCACCTGCCGGCCCTATCTGACCCACGCGATCGAGGAATGCATCGCCGGAACCCAGCGCGGCGGTGTGGGTTTGGTGGCCTACTCCCGCAAGGAAGGCCGCGCGCTCGGCGAGGTCACCAAGTTCCTGGTCTACAACGCCCGCAAGCGCCAAATCGGCGGTGACACCGCCGACCAGTACTTCGCGCGCACCGAATGTGTTGCCGGCGTGCAGGATATGCGCTTCCAGGAATTGATGCCCGATGTGCTGCACTGGCTGGGCATCACCCGTATCCACCGGTTGGTGTCGATGAGCAACATGAAGTACGACGCCATCACCGGATCGGGTATCACGGTGGGCGAGCGGGTCAACATCCCGGATGACCTCATTCCCGCGGACGCCCGGGTGGAGATCGACGCCAAGATGGCCGCGGGGTACTTCACGCCGGGGCCGGTCCCCGATGCCGAGGCCCTGAAGAACACGGTGGGCCGGGGATTGGTGTGACCCCCGCGGCGACGCTGCGGAGCACAGCCGAGATCCGGGCCCGTTCGCAACACCTGCTGACCCGGGCGCGTGCCGGCGACTCGGACTGGTTCACCGTCCACGATGGCGCCATGGCGGCCGCGGCCGCCGAGGTCGCGGCCCTGACCGCGGCCCGGTTTCCCGATCTGGTCATCCCGTTCCACAGCCGGTGGCGGCATTTCGAGGCCGGCGGCGTGGACCGCAAATCCGCACTCGACGGCCTGCTCGGAGACCTCGACGGTGCGGGCCGTGCCCGCGCGATGATCGACCTGACGGTGGTCAGCGTGCTGCTCGACGCCGGCGCCGGCCCCGACTGGAGCTACCGCGAAGCCGATACCGGCCTGGCATTCACCCGCTCCGAGGGGCTGGGGGTGGCCAGCTGGCATGCCTTCACGGCGGGCACCTTCTCCTCGGATCCGGGGCATCCGCTGCAGGCCGACGCCGCCGGCCTGACCGGGCTGGATGCCGGCGCATTGGGGGCGGCATTCCAGCTGGGGCCGGACAATCCACTGGTCGGCTTCGAGGGCCGGGTCGACCTGCTGCGCCGGCTCGGCGCCGCCCTGGCCGATCAGCCGACGGTCTTCGGCACCCCGGGCCGCCCGGGCGGATTGTTCGATCTGCTGGTCACCGATCCGTCCGCACCGGCGGTGGCCGCCCACGACATCCTGTCCGCACTGCTGTCGAGCATGTCGCGAATCTGGCTGGCCGACAACGCCATCGACGGTGAGCCGCTCGGTGACTGCTGGCGTCACGACGCGGTGCCCGGCGCCGGTGCCACCGCGGGCTGGGTGCCCTTCCACAAGCTCTCGCAGTGGCTGACCTATTCGCTGCTGGAGCCCTTCGGCTGGTCCGGCGTGCAGGTGACCGGGCTCGACGCGCTGACCGGCCTGCCCGAATACCGCAACGGCGGGCTGTTCCTGGACACCGGTGTGCTGCGCCTGCGCGATCCCGGCTGGACCCGACGCGGCTGGACACCCGCCGACGAGCTGGTGGTGGAGTGGCGCGCGCTCACTGTCGCCCTGCTCGACGAGCTCGCCGTCCTGGTGCGGGAGCGACTCGGGGTCACCGATGAGCAGCTGCCACTGGCCTGCGTCCTCGAAGGCGGCAGCTGGGCGGCCGGCCGGGCGTTCGCCCAGCGGTTGCGCGGCGGACTGCCACCGCTCACCGTCATCAGCGACGGCACCGTCTTCTGAGGAAAGGACTTTCGATGACCCCACCGTCTGCGGTGCACCTGATCGAGCACCCGCTGGTCACCCACAAGCTGAACACATTGCGCCGCAAAGACGTGTCCACCAACAGTTTCCGGCGTCTGGTCAGTGAGGTGTCGGCGTTGATGGCCTACGAGGTGCTGCGCGACATCCCACTGCACGAAGAGCAGATCGAGACGCCGCTGGAAACCATGACCGCCAAGGTGATCGACGGCAAGAAGCTGGTTTTCGTGTCCATCCTGCGGGCCGGCGGCGGCATCCTCGACGGCATGCTGAGCCTGGTGCCCAGCGCGCGGGTCGGACACATCGGGCTCTACCGCGACCCGAAGACCCATATCGCGGTCGAGTACTACTTCAAGGTCCCCAATGATCTGCACGAACGCGATGTGGTGGTGGTCGACCCGATGCTGGCCACCGGCCACACCGCGGTCGCCGCCATCGACCGGCTCAAGGAGCACCAACCCCGCTCCATCAAGTTCGTCTGCCTGCTGAGCTGCCCGGAAGGGCTGGCCGCCCTACACGAGGCGCACCCCGACATCCCGGTGTACACCGCGGCCATCGACCGCCAGCTCGACGAGCACGGCTATATCGTCCCCGGCCTCGGCGACGCCGGGGACCGGCTGTTCGGCACCTGACGACTAGACTGTCCGGGTGGAAGCAGCCCCTACCCGCCCCGTTCTCGTCATCGATTTCGGCGCGCAGTACGCCCAGCTGATCGCGCGCCGCGTCCGCGAGGCGCGGGTGTTCTCCGAGGTGATCCCGCACACCGCGACGGTCGAGGAGATCAAGGCCCGCGATCCCCAGGCCATCGTGCTCTCCGGCGGCCCGGCCAGCGTGTACGCCGACGGGGCACCGCGGCTGGATCCGGCGCTGTTCGACCTGGACGTCCCGGTGTTCGGTATCTGCTACGGGTTCCAGGCCATGGCGCAGGCGCTGGGCGGCACCGTCGCCCGTACCGGCACCAGCGAGTACGGCCGCACCGAAATGAATGTCACTGGCGGACAGCTGCATTCGGATCTTCCCGACAACCAGCCGGTGTGGATGAGCCACGGCGACGCGGTCACCGAAGCCCCTGAGGGCTTCGACGTGGTCGCCGTCAGCTCCGGTGCGCCGGTGGCGGCCTTCGAGAACCGGGCCCGTCGCCTCGCCGGGGTGCAGTACCACCCCGAGGTCCTGCACTCCCCGCACGGCCAGCAGGTGCTGAGCCGCTTCCTGCACGAGTTCGCCGGCATCGGGCCGGCCTGGACGCCCGCCAACATCGCCGAGCAGTTGATCGCGCAGGTGCGCGAGCAGATCGGCGACGGCCAGGCGATCTGCGGGCTGTCCGGAGGAGTGGACTCCGCGGTCGCCGCGGCGCTGGTGCAACGCGCCATCGGCGACCGGCTGACCTGTGTGTTCGTCGATCACGGCCTGCTACGCGCCGGCGAACGTGCCCAGGTGCAGCGCGACTTCGTCGCGGCCACCGGCGCCAAGCTGATCACCGTCGATGTGGCCGACCGCTTCCTGGAGGCGCTGTCCGGCGTCACCAACCCCGAGGGCAAACGCAAGATCATCGGACGGGAATTCATCCGTGCCTTCGAGGGTGCGGTCCGCGATGTCGTGGAGGGTGGCGGCCCCGAGGTCGACTTCCTGGTGCAGGGCACCCTGTACCCGGACGTCGTGGAGTCCGGTGGCGGTGCGGGCACCGCGAACATCAAGAGCCACCACAATGTCGGCGGCCTGCCCGACGACCTCAAGTTCAAGCTCGTCGAACCGCTGCGCCTGCTGTTCAAGGACGAGGTGCGCGCCGTCGGCCGCGAGCTCGGCCTGCCCGAGGAAATCGTTGGCCGCCAACCCTTCCCGGGGCCCGGACTGGGCATCCGCATCGTCGGCGAGGTTACTGCGTCGCGGCTGGACACGCTGCGCCGCGCCGATTCGATCGCGCGTGAGGAACTCACGTCGGCGGGGCTGGATCAGCAGATCTGGCAGTGCCCGGTGGTGTTGCTGGCCGATGTGCGCTCGGTGGGCGTGCAGGGCGACGGACGTACCTATGGTCACCCGATCGTGCTGCGTCCGGTGTCCAGTGAGGACGCCATGACCGCCGACTGGACCCGGGTGCCCTATGAGGTTCTGGAACGGATCTCGACACGCATCACCAATGAGGTGCCCGAGGTCAACCGGGTCGTGCTGGACGTGACCAGTAAGCCGCCCGGCACCATCGAGTGGGAGTGACGCCGGTCAGTCAGGCGTCGGGTTCGGTTTCCTTGTCGATGAGTTCGCCGAGGATCTGACCGACCGCCGACTCGATGGTCGTCTCGATGGAGAACGCCAGCGTCGACGAGACCGCCGAGACGGCCTGGGTGCGGAAGCGCACCAGCATCGTGAGCAGTTCGGCGATCTCGGTATCGGGTGGCAGCGCCGCACCGGGGTTGATGCGGTGCAGCGCCTCCTCGATCCCCGCCTGCACCAGCAGTCCGCTGATCTGGTCGACCAACGGCGCGATCTGCTCGTGCAGACCGATGAGCTTGTCGGTGGCCACCCCGTACTGGCGGATCTCGTTGAACGCCTCGATCAGCTTGGGGCGCACCACGATCGCTTCGTCATCTTCGAGCTTGATGACACCGAGGCCGAGCATGCGCTCGAACCCCGGATCATCGTCGATGAGCCGCTTGGCGTCGGCGACGCTCATCCGTTCGGGCTTCTCGGTGGCCCAGCTGCCCGCGATCGCGGATTCCAGTCCGAGTAGGTCGCCCACCCCCTTGCCCTGCTCCCACGCCGAGAGCATCTCGTGCACGTGGGCGATGTTGTAGCCGCGATCCAGCAGTGAGGTGATCAGCCGCAACCGGGTCAGGTGGGTGTCGTTGAACAGGGCGATGCGGCCCACCCGCAGCGGGGGATGCAGCAGACCGCGATCGCGGTAGACCCGGATGTTGCGGGTGGTGGTGCCGGCCAGCTGCGCCAGCTCGTCGATCCGGTACTCGCCGGAGGCGGCGGCGCCGTGCGGTTGCACCGCCGCATCGAAGAGCTGGGTGACCGCGTTCTCGACGACGTCCCGGGAACTGCGCCGGATCTGGCGGGGCGCCCGGCGCAGTCCGGTCAGGATCGTCGAGATCGCGCCGGCCGACTGCCGGGGCTGCTTGGGCGTTCCCATCTAGATCTCAGCCATCAGTTCGTCGCCATCAGGCCGACGACAGCGCCGTCACACGTGCGTCGTGCGCCACCGCCGTGTAGTCACCGAACCGGAACTCCCGCATCTGTCGAAGATACTGGGTGGCGAACCCGGGGTACATCGACGCGTTGAATCCGTCCGCGGTCAGGTACCAGCTGCTGCACCCGCTCATCCAGGTGGTCCTGCGCAGCCGGCGCTGCAACGCGGCATTGTGGCGTTGCTGGACGTCGGCACGTACATCGAGATATCGCAGGTCATCGCGCAGGATCGTGCCGATCGCGTTCACCGCGTAGTCGATCTGCCCCTCGGAGTAGACCAGCAGCGAGTTGTGGCCGGGCCCGGAGTTGGGGCCGGTCATCAGGAACAGGTTCGGGTAGCCGTGAGCCTGGATGCTCTTGTAGGCCTGGGCGCCCCCGGACCATTCATCGGCCAGCACCCGGCCGTCCAGGCCGGTGACCGGGAATGGCGGACCGGACAGGTGCACGTCATAGCCGGTGGCGAACACGATGGCGTCCAGGTGGTGCTCGATACCGTCGCTGGTGCGGATACCGACCGGGCTGATGGTGGCGATGGGCCAGTCGATGAGCTTGCAGTTGTCCTTCTGCAGGGCGGGGTAGTAGTCGCTGGAGATCAGCATGCGCTTGCAGCCCGGCGTGAAATCGGGGGTGAGCTGGCGGCGCATCCACGGATCCTTGACCTGCCGGCGCAGATGGGCCTTTCCGAGCCGCGACACCAGTCCGGTCAGTGGGGTGTCCCAGACCAGCGCGGTGGCGGTGACCTCGTGGCCCCAGTACAGCACCTGCCGAACCAGTTCCTGAGCGGCGGGGACCTTGGCGAACAGGGTCTTGGCCGCCTCCGGGGTGGCGATGTCCACCCGCGGCACCACCCAGCCCGGGGTGCGCTGGAAGACCTTGACGAACTCGGCCTGCTTGACCAGTTCGGGCACGATCTGCACGGCGCTGGCGCCGGTGCCGATGACGGCCACCCGCTTGCCGGTGAAGTCGTAGTCGTGATCCCAACGGGCACTGTGGATCTTGTGCCCCTGGTAGGTGTCCAACCCGCGGATGTCGGGGAACTTGTGGTCGGTCAGCGGACCGGAGGCCAGCACCACGGTGCGGGCCCGCAGCGGTGTGCGGCCGGTGGTCTTGACGTTCCAGATGCCGGCCGCCTCGTCGAAGGACAGACCGTTGACCTCGACGCCGAACCGGATCCGGCGGCGCAGGTCGAAGTCGTCGACCATCTCCTCGATGTGTGCGCAGATCTCGCTCGCCGGCGAGTAGGCCCGCGACCAGTCCGGGTTCTTGGCGAACGAGTAGGAGTAGAGCAGCGACGGGATATCGCACGCCGCACCGGGATAGGTGTTGTCGCGCCAGGTGCCGCCGACCCGGTCGCCGCGTTCGACGATGACGAAGTCCTCGACGCCGGATTCGGCGAGCTTGATCGCGGTGCCGATTCCGCTGAAACCGGCGCCGACGATGATGGTGTCGTGAATGCGCGCTGCCATGTCAGGCCGCCGGCTTGTAGGTGAGTTCCTTGAACCAGGACGGGATCGGCTTGAGAATCGCCTTCGGCAGATAGTCCGACGCGGTCACCATCGGATTCGCGATCCAGTGATAGGGGTTGCGGTCATTGACCACCATGCGGGCATGCAGCTTGAGGATCTGGTAGGTCGGTACCCGCCAGGTGTTCTCGGCACGTCCACCGATGTCCTTGAACCGCATCATCGCCTTGTAGAGGCGCTCGGGCTCCAGGCCCATATCGACGATGTTGTTGCGCATCCGGTTGAGCAACGGGACGTAGATGATCATCCCGATGATCAGGCCGGGCGAGGCGACGCTGCCCACGAAGTCGATCGCGAGCTTGCGTGCCTTCGAGTGCCCGATCATGTTGAGCACCTCGAAATCGACGGCAATATGCCGCGATTCGTCGCTGTTGATCTTCTCGAAGACCTGATGGCAGACCGGGTCGTCGACCTCGTCGAGCAAGAACTTCAGCAGCGCGCCGTCCAGCGCTACCTCCAGCATCGGGATGACGGTGCCCAGCACCGACAGCGACATGTCGTCGGCGTAGGTGTCCAACCAGTCGATGGCAAGCCGGATGTTGACGTTGGGCTCGGGCATCTCACCGTCTTCGAGCATGCCCCACCGCTTCATCAGCGCCAGTTCGGCATTGGCGTGCCGCTGCTCCTCGGCGTGGAAGTAGCGGTAGATCTCGGCCAGTGTCGGGGTGGGGGCCTTCTTGGCCAGGGCGGCGAACCCGCGCGCGCCGACGTTTTCGATCCAGCACAGATCGGCCATGAAAGCCTTGAGCTTGGGCCGGAACTCGTCGCTGATGGTTTCAGCTCCCGGAGCGTCCCAGTCGATATCGGCCAGTGCCCATTGCCGATCCTTGATCTTCGCGAGCATGACGTCCATGTCGACAGCCATTGTCCAGACCTCCTACGGTGCGGTGATGCGAGTGGTGAGACCGACGGCACGGGTGTAGACCGTCGGTGTGAAACGTTTGATGCCCCAGCCGATCCGGGCGTCAGGCTGTGGCATGCAGTACAGGCCGCCGCGATCGTTGGTGTCCAGGCACATCCGCGCGACCTTCTGCGGGGAGAACCCGGTCCAGCGCATCAGGGTGTCGGCCAGCTGGCTGGATCCGGCGGTGATGCGGTCGGTATCGAGGATGTTGGTCTTGACGAAGGTGGGGCACAGCGCGGTGACGTTGATGCCGGTGCCGGCCAGCTCTGCGGCCAACGTCTCCGAAAGCGACAGCGTGCCGGCCTTGCTCACGTTGTAGGCGGCCATACCGGGTGCGGCGCCGAATGCCGCGGCCGAAGCGACGTTGATGATGCCGCGCGGCTGATCGGTCTCGGCGGCCCGCAGGATGGGGGTGAACACGTGGCAACCGTGGATCGGTCCCCACAGGTTCACGCCGAGCACCCAATTCCAGTCGTCCAGGCTGACCTCGCCGATCGGGGTGCCGCCGGCGCCGACCCCGGCGTTGTTGATCACCAGGGTGGGAGCACCGGCGAACCAGGCCTGCGCGGCGTCGGCCAGGGCCTGCACATCCTCGATCTTGGAGACATCGCAACGCAGGGCCGTCGCCTCGCCGCCCGCGGCGGTGATCTCCGCGGCGGTGGCCTGCGCGGCGTTCTCGTTGATATCGCTGCAGACCACCCGGCCGCCGCGCGCGGCGAGTTCCTGGGCGAAGGCGGCGCCGATACCGCTGCCGGCGCCGGTCACGACGGCGTCGGCATTGCGGCTGCGTTTGGCACCACCGAGGATTCCGAAGAGGTTCATCCGGCAACCCGGCCGATCTCGTTGATGTGCAGGGACTCATTGACGAAGGCAGTGACCTTGCGCATGGCCGGCACGGCCTCGGGGGTGAGCCGGGGCAGTGCCTGGAAGACGTGCACCTGATCCGGCCAGACCTGCAACTCGCTGGTGCCGCCGGCGGCACGGATGTCCGCGTCCAGGGTGCGGGCGTCGGCCTGCAGCATCTCCGCGCCGCCGGCCTGGATCAGGGTGGGCGGCATGCGCCGGCCGCCTGCGACGTCGAGGGTGAGTCGTTGGTGACGCGGATCGGTTCCGGCGCAATACAACCCGATCAGGCGGGCGGCGTCCGAGGCGCGGATCGCCGGATCGTCGCGCAGCGCTTCGCGGGCGCGGGCCAGCCCGAAGGTGAGATCGACCAGCGGGGAGAACAGGGCCATCGCGGCGGGATGCGGGACGCCGGGCTGCAGCAGCATGTCGACCGTGAGGTGGCCTCCCGCGGAATCCCCGGCGATGACCATGCTCTCTGGGTGGTAGCCGCGTTCGGTGCGCAGATAATCCCAGCCCGCGCGCACATCGTCGGCAGCGGTGGGGAAGCGGTACTTCGGTGCCAGCCGGTAGTCGACGCAGAACACCGGCAGACCGGTCAGCCGGGACAGCCAGGCGGTCAGCCTGCGGTGGGTGCGTGGCGAACAGAGTGCATATCCGCTGCCGTGGACGTAGTAGATGGCCTGGGTCTGATCGGTCACCCGGCGGCTGCGAACCCATTCGCCGACCACCCGGCGCCCGTCGGCCAGACGGATGTCCACCTGCTCGACGTCGGTGCCCGCCAGGGACGGCCCGAAGGTATCCATGACCCGCGCGATGATCTGCCGGGACGCCCACAGACCCCAGGCCCGTTCGGGCGGCAGGACCGCGCTGATCTGCCGCAACGTCACGCTGCTGACCGTGGCGGCGCCGCGGGACCGCAACGATCCGCGGGTGGGAAGGGACTGCTCGGGCATTCGGACCTCCGTCAATCGAGCGTCCGACGAGTACACCTTCAATTGGTGACATTTGTCAATGTCAACATTCGTTGTTGTGTGACCCAGGTCCCTGGCGAGCAGACGCAAAAGGCCGCTGAAACCGGAGTTTCAGCGGCCTTTTGCGTCTGCTCGCGCCGGGCTAGCGGGGTGGGTCGCCGCGCCAACTGAAACTGTTGACGTACTTACCCATGTCCAGCGCCAGCTGCAGGTTGGCCGCTGACGGTTTACCGGAACCGAAGTCGGGCCCGAACGCACGGTACGGCCCGACGGCGCCGGCGATCAGGGCCAGATCGTTCTTGACGGCGACCATCACGATGACGCGCATCCGGGACGAACTGCTCATCGCGCCCTGCGGCCACATATCTGCGGCCATCCCGTATCCGTGTTGGTAACCGACCATGGTGTTCGGGATCTCGTAGGCCGTCTTGGTGTCCGGGAACGTCTCGTTGACCAGCCCGACGGCGATCTCCTCCGGGGTGCGCCCGGCCGCAGGCCGGCTGAACAGCTGCATCGTGCCGCCGTCACCGGCCTGCAGCACCGCGGTGATCCCGTTGTCGCGCTTGGAGATCTGGTACGCCGCATTCTCGACCGGGTAGGACACCGAGAACGAGCCGTCCGGGGCGGTGAACCGGGGATTGATCTCCACCGCGCGATTCATCGGCGGGCTCCCGCAATCCGGCGGGCAGATGTACTTGGGAGCGGGTTTGGAGATCAGCCCGGACAGCCCGACCAGTCCGCCGGCCACCACGACGACCGCGATGCCCAGCACCAGCGCCACGGTGCGGAAGGACGTCTTCGGCGGCTGAAGGGCCTCGAAGGTACCGGAGTGCAGCGAGTACCCGGGCTTCAGGCCGACGACCAGTTCCCCGGCCGCGGGTTCCTCGGCGAGCCGGATCGGGCGATCGTCGCGCCGGGTCCGGCGCGACCGGCGCGAGGATGCGTGCATGGCCGCACCGCAATTCGCGCAGAACGGCGCATCGGGCACGACGTGATCGCATTCCACGCACAGGATCGGCTCGTCGGTGCGGATCTCGTCCTGCGCCTCGTGCAGCAGGGCCAGGTGCAGGCCGACACGCAGCGCGAACAATGCCAGTGCGGTCAGGGTCAGATGCCCGGCCAATTGCAGCCACTGCGGGAAGCGGGCCACATCGAGCAGGCCCAGTCCGGCATAGACGACCATCACCACCAATGCGATGGCGAGGAGCGTGCCGCGGACGAAGCCGCGATTCTTGGTGACCTTGGTGGGGGGCCGGGTGAACCACAGTGCGGTGCCGATCAGGCCGCCGACGGCGGCGGCGGTCAGTGGGACGGCGATTCCGCGGATGCCCGCCTCGACGAGCAACCCGTCCAGCGGGCGGACCCGGTTGATCATCCCGGTGGTGAATTGCGGTGCCAGCCGGGTGAGGGTGGCCGCCGCGGTGAACGTCAGGGCGCCCAGTGCACCGATGGCGTAACCGTCCAAGGATTCCCGGTTACCGCGCCACCCGAACCGCGCCACCAGCGCGGGCACCTGCATGAGCAGCATGCTGCCGACCGGTATCGCAATACCGTCACGCAGAATCCGTTCGCCGGCGATGCCTGCCCCCAGCGGGACGCCGTAGGCGCGGGCCAGGGCCACTCCGGTCAACAGCACCCAACCGACGCCGAGCACCACTCCGAGGGTCGCGGTCAATATCAGCGTGCTGCGCGGGATATCCCGGGACACACCTGATTCGCGGAGATAGAGGGCGAACAGCAGGGGAATGCCCAGGGAGGCGACGGCGATGAGCGCGGCGGGCATGCGCAGCACGGTGCCGACGGTCAGCGCCACCGCCAGCAGCACCAGACCCATCAGGAACACCTTGCGTGACCGCGGCGACAGGTGGGGGAACAGCGAACTGGTCAGCGACGGCGAGAGCAGACGCTGACCGGGAGCGGCGCTGAACGCACGGGCGCGCAGCCAGTGCGGGCCGTCACCGCGTTTGTGCTCGGCCAGGGGGACGCCGCAGAGCCCGCAGTATTCGCCTGCGGGAACGTCGATCTGGCAGACCTGGCATTCGACCATGCCGGGAGCGCTCATCAGGCACCCACTCTCTGCGCGATCTGCAGGTTGCGCACCAGGTTGTCGATATCGGGCGTGCCCAGTCCGGTGACCAGGTCATAGCCGGGCCCTGCGTTGTCGACGGCGTTGCCGCCCAATGTCACATCGCGGAAGGCAGGCCGCGGGGCGCCCTGGGCGATGCGGTACAGCAACGGGTTGATATCGCCGATGAGGGAGCCGTTGTTCTCCAGCAACCACTGGTTCATCACCGCGGTGAGGCCGGCCCAGATGGGGGCGGACTGTGAGGTGCCGCCGCCGACGACCATCTGATCGTTGAGCACGATCTTCACGCCGGTGAACGGATCGGCGACTGCGGCGATATCCGGTGTCATGCGCTTGCCGTTGTGACGGTCCGGGGCAACCGCGGCCGCCGCGGTGCGCTGCCAGGGCGGCATGTCGAAGAGCGCCGATATGCCGCCGCCGGTGCCCTGCGACAGTGGGACGTCGAACCAGGTCTGCTCGGACACCCACCTGCCGTCGGCGTCGGTGGACAGGGTGGTGCCGCCGACACTGGTCATCTCGGGCAGCGAGGCGATCGAGTCGAGGCCGATGTCCTGTTCACTCGGCGGGGATGACCAGTCTTGTCCGCCACGGCATTCCATGCCGGCGAGGTCGCCGCTGGCGTTGTAGGCCGTGGTGCCGTGGGACTGGGCTGTGCGCAGCGCGGACCGGACCGGAGCCAGATCGGCCGCGGTGATGAGCTTGTCGCAACCCCAGCCGATCGAGAAACTCCACACCGCTCCGGGGAACTGCCGATCGGTGTCCTCGAGCATCTCGCCGATCTTGCGGTAGCCGCCACCACCCTCGACGGTGGGGCGGGCGTTCACCACGACCTTGCGGGCATCGGGGGCAATCGCATGTGCCACTTGAAGATCCATCGACAGTTCGCCGCGCGGTTCGCCGGGCGATCCGCCGACGACCTCGGGGGTGAACTGCGGCAGGCCGAATGTGGTGCTGAACGTGTCCAGGTCGGATTGATGGAAACCGTCGAAGGCGAAGATCACGATGGTGACTCCTCTTCCGGTGAAGCCGTCCCTGTTCAGATCGTCGACGTTGTAGGTGTTCAGCAGTGCCTGGGGCGCCAGGCCCTGATCGGGCACATCGAGGGGAATGTGATCGGGGCGCGACATGTGATGTGGTGTGTAGCTGAGGATTCGGCCGATCTCGGACACTTCGCCGCGCAGCGGCTCGGGGACCGCAGGCTGATGCGGTGAGGCATAGAAGAGCTGTCCTCTCCTGCCGCGGTAGTCGCGCACCGAGACGTCGAACGCCTGCTCGACGGCGGCCGGGGGTCCCTCGACGATCACCCAGTCATCGCCTGGGCGCCACTGCACCGACAGTGATTGGTCGCGGGCCCAGTCCATCAGCGCGGTGGGCTGGGATTCGTCGGTGAGGGTGGCGGTGAGCTCGATGCTCTCCTCGCGGGCCGGCCCGAGGTCGATCGACGCATCCAGCAGGGACGCGTAAGGGCCCTCGATGAGCCTGTCATCGGGGCGTTGCCTGTCGACGTACAGATCGACGGCGAGCACCAATGCTCCGATGAGGAGCAGGGCGGTCAGTGAGCGGGCGAGCACCGTTCTCATGGTTCCAGAAGAACTGAGGGCGGGTCCGAAAAATTCGGACCCGCCCCGTTCAGAGTTGTCGCTCAGTCGTTCTGCTGGGGGTCGAAGGTCGGCTGCGGGGCCGTCACCGGAGGAGTGAACACGCCGCCGCCGGGGTTCAGCGACTTCTCGGTCGGGGTCACCGAGACCTCGGTCGTGGTCGTGGTCGTGGTGGGCGACTCTTCGGGCTTGTCGCTGTCACTGCTGCACGCCGCGGTGAAGCCGATCATCGCGATGATGGCGGCACCGCCAACCGCTGCCGAAATCCGACGACGAGCCAGACGATTTGATGCCATGTTCGATCCTTTACTGGGGTCTCTGTGTGGTGAAACTTCGGCCGCCGCGGTGGCCCGCGAAAACCTTGTGCAGCAGTCCCATTTGAAGGCCGGGATCTGGTGTCAGAAACTGTAACGCAGCGCCTGTATCAGTGCATTCCCTTACTCAAGCATTGTTGAGAGATGCCCTGTGCCGCCGATCCGGCCCTGCGATCCACCGCTTGACTGTCGGACCCGGCGAGTGTTTACTCGAGATATCGAACATGTGTTCGAACAACGCCCGTTTCGGATGATGCTGGAGGTGCTGCTGTGACGGTGGCAATGGACCTGGAGCAGCACCGAAAAGAGCGCGCTGAACAGGTAGAACAGTTACGCCGCAGGATAGCCGAAGTCTCCGGGAGGATGGAAATCCCGGGTGCGCGGAAGGCTGCCGACGATGACCTGAGTTCGGCCGCGAAAACTTTGCTGAAAGCCCCGGATCCGCCGATCGCACCGCCTGACGATGCGTTGCCGGAGCCGTCGGTGCCCGGGCCTCTTTCTCAGCTGCTGCCCAGGGGGACAGTGGCGGTGCTGTCGGGGGCCAGATCACTGGCCCTGCGGATGGTGGCCGCCGCCACCGCAGAAGGCGGGCACGCGGCCATCGTCGGGCAGCCCGATGTGGGTCTGCTGGCGGCGGTGGAGATGGGTGCCGACCTGAGCCGGGTCGCGGTGATTCCTTATCCCGGCACCGATCCGGTGGAGGTGGCCGCGGTCCTGCTGGATGGTCTGGATCTGGTGGTGCTGGCGCTGGGTGGGCGATCGGTACCGATGAGCAGAGCGCGGGCCGTGACCGCGCGGGCCCGGCAGAAGGGGTGCACGCTGCTGGTCACCGGCGGCGATTGGCACGGTGCCTCGGCTCGGCTGGATGCCAGGGTCTGCGGCTACGAGATGGTCGGTTCCGGCGGCGCCGCGGTTCCCGGCCGGGGGCGGATCGGGCGGGTGCGGGTGGACATCAGGACCAGGAGCCGGATTCCCGGCCAGCCGCGTATCGCAGTCGGGAGCTAGCGTGCCGCGGGTTCTTGCGCTCTGGTGCATGGATTGGCCTGCGGTGGCCGCCGCCGCCGCGGCCGGACTGCCCGCCACCGACCCGGTGGCGGTCACCCTGGCCAACCGGGTCATCGCCTGCTCGGCGGCGGCCAGGGCGGTGGGGGTGCGGCGCGGACTGCGCCGCCGGGAAGCACAGTCCCGGTGCCCGCAGCTGCATGTCGTCACTGCCGACCCGGCGCGCGATGCCCGTCACTTCGAGGGCGTGACGGCGGCGGTCGACGAGGTGGTGCCCCGGGCCGAGGTGCTGCGGCCCGGTCTGCTGGTGATGTCGGTTCGGGGAGCGTCCCGTTATTTCGGATCGGAGCAGGAGGCCGCCGAACGTCTGGTCGACGCGGTGGCCGCGGCGGGTGCGGAATGTCAGACGGGTATCGCCGATCAGTTGTCCACCGCGGTGTTCGCGGCCAGGGCGGGGCGCATCGTCGAGCCGGGCCGGGACGCGGCGTTCCTGTCCGGGCTGTCCATCCGTCAGTTGGCCACCGAACCCAGCCTTTCCGGGGCAGGTCGGGAGGATCTGGCAGACCTGCTGTGGCGGATGGGAATCCGCACCATCGGTCAGTTCGCCGAGTTGTCGCGCACCGATGTGGCTTCCCGGTTCGGTGCCGACGCGATCAGCGCTCACCGATTCGCCTGCGGGGAGTCCGACCGCGGACCGTCCGGGCGTGATCTTCCCGCGGAGCTCGACGCGGTGATGAACTGCGATCCCCCCATCGACCGGGTGGACGCCGCGGCCTTCGCCGGACGGTCACTGGCCGGCGAACTGCACCGCAGCTTGGAAGGCGCCGGGGTGGGCTGCACCCGGCTGGCCATCCAGGCCGTCACCGCCAATGGCGAAGAGCTGAACAGGGTTTGGCGTTGTGCCGAACCGCTGACCGAGGATGCCACCGCTGATCGGGTGCGTTGGCAACTGGACGGCTGGCTGACCCGGCGGGCCACCGGGGGAGCGGGCCCCACTGCGGCGATCGTCACCCTGCGATTGCACCCGGTGGAGGTGGTGTCGGCCGGGGCGCTGCAGCTCCCGCTGTGGGGGTCATCCGGTGACGACGACCGGTTACGGGCCCGGCGGGCGCTGGTGCGGGTGCAGGGTCTGCTGGGCCTCGAAGCGGTTCAGGTGCCGGTGCTCAGCGGGGGGCGTGGGCCGTCCGAGCGCATCACCTTCACCCCGCTGGGCGACGAGCCGGTTCCGCAGGCCGACCCGACCCAGCCCTGGCCGGGCCAGTTACCCGAGCCATCGCCGGCGGTGTTGGCCGATGACCCGGTGGAAGTGCTTGATGCAGAAGGTAAACCGGTGCGGGTGACGAGTCGGGGGTTGTTCTCTTCGGATCCGGTGCGGCTGGAGTCCCCGGGCCGCGGGGGAGGCATCAGGGGCGAGCGAAGCGACGGGAGAGACATCAGGGGCGAGCGAAGCGACGGGAGAGACATCAGCTGGTGGACCGGGCCGTGGCCGGTCGACGAACGCTGGTGGGATCCCGAGCGCAAGCCGGTGGGCCGGACCGCGCGTGCCCAGGTGGTGGTGTCCGGTCGCGGTGGACAGAATGATGCCGGCGTCGGTGTGGCGATGCTGCTGTGCTACCGCCAGCGGCAGTGGCATGTGGAGGGCATCTACGAATGACCGAGCCGGCGGGCGAACGGGCCGACCCGCTCGATGAAACGGTCGAAGAACGCGGCGGGGTCCACCTCGACGCCGATCTGCGCGTTGGGCTCCCGGCCCCAATGACCGCGCCAGTCGGCCACGGTCATCCCGCGGGTCAGGGTCCCGGTCAGTTCGACGTCGACGGTCGCCTGCTGGTAGCGCACCAGGTCGGGGTCCAGTGCGACCGCGGCGGCCAGTGGATCGTGCAGGTGCGCCAGGTAGCCCTCGCCCTGATCGAAGTGGAACTCGAAGTAGAAGCGCATGGCATCTTCGAGCACCCGGATCAGCGGGTTGGCCGCCGTCGACCGGGTGCCCCGATCGTCGAGCACACTCAGCTGCGCCGACGGGGAACCGGCGGCGGCGGCCAGCCGGCCCAGAATCGACGGCGTCATCGCCGCGTTCTCGGTGAGGTTGAGTCCCAACACAATCGGCAGATGCGTGGGCGTGCTCAGGCCCCACGCCGCGCCCCACACCGCGAACACCTCGGCGGCGGCCTCCGGGTCGACGCTGACATTCCACTCCGAGACCGGCGTGGTGTTGCCGCGGTAGTCGAACGCGCCACCCATGATCACCAGCCGGCGCAGCAGCCGGGGCAGCGCGGGTTCCAGGCGCAGCGCCAGCGCGAAGTTGGTCAGCGGCCCGGTGACCAATCCGATGAGTTCCCCGGGATATTCGCGGGCCGCGGCCACCCAGGCCTGGGCGGCGTCGTACGGGGTCAGCGACCGGTCCGTCTCCGGCAGGTGCGCGTAGCCGAGCCCTTCGGGGCCGTGGGTGTCCTCGGCGGTGCGCAGCGGAATGCTCAGCGGGACCGGGACGCCCTCGGAGACGGGAACATCGTCGATCCCGAACAGTTCGAGCAGCCCCAGATTGTTGATCGACACCTGCGCGACGGGCACATTGCCCGCCGTCGATGCGATGCCCACCACATGGGCGTCCGGGCTGGCGAACAGATAGGCCAACGCCATCGCATCGTCCACCCCGGTGTCGACGTCGGCGAACACCGGTAGTGGCGCATCGGTTTCAGGCCCGGTCACGCTCCCACGATAGGCGGGGGCCGCTACCAGTGCACACCCGGAATCGCCCGCACCGCACGCTTGACCGGGCGGGGCACCCGCACGCTCCGGGTGGCGCGGGACGGCTTGCGGGGCCTGCGCTCCGGGGTGGGCTGCTCGCCGGCCTGCCCACGCGCGGCAGCGGAGTCCGGATAGCCCAGGTAGAGCTGGTGCAGTACCCGCCGCGACAGTCGGGGCGTGAAGTAGGTGCCCAGATCGGCCAGCGTGCCCAGTGGGGTGTCTATCCGCGCCGGCTTCTCGATCAGCCCGCGCACCACCATCGCGGCGGCATGCTCGGCGGTGATCGGGGGCACCGGATTCAGGCGCCGTGACGGCGCGATCATGGGGGTGCTCACCAGCGGCATATGGATGTTGGTGAAGGTGATGTGGTCCGACAGGGTCTCGGTGCCCACCACCTCGGAGAACGCGTCCAGCGCCGCCTTGGTGGGCAGGTACGCGCTGTACTTGGGGCTGTTGGCCTGCACGCCGGCACTCGACACGTTCACCACGTGACCGAACCGGCGCTCGCGCCAGTGCGGCAGCAACGCCAGCACCATGCGCACCGCACCGAAGTAGTTGACGGCCATCACCCGTTCGTAGTCGTGCAGCCGATCGGTGGAGGCGGACACCGATCGGCGGATGGACCGGCCGGCATTGTTGACCAGATAGTCGACGTGGCCGAAGCGGCCCAGGATGTCCTTCACCGTGTGGTCGACGGAGCTGGAATCGGTGACGTCGCAGGTGAATGCGTACGCGTCGCCACCGTCGGCGCGGATCTCGGCGATCAGATCATCGAGTGCGTCGGCATTGCGGGCCAACGCGAACACCGTGGCCCCACGGTGGGCGGCGGCGATCGCCGAGGCGCGTCCGATACCGCTGGAGGCGCCGGTGATGATGACGTGCCTGCCCACCAGTGCGCCGGACGGGTCATCGCGGCGGGCCCGGTCGGGGTCCAGGTTTTCGGCCCAGTACCGCCACAGTTTCCCTGCGTAGGAACCAAATTCGGGTACCTCGATCCCGGTACCGGCCAGCGCGGCGGTGGTCCGGTCGGCGGTGAACGTCGGCGCCAGGTCGACGACGTCGAGGATCTCGGCGGGCATGCCCAGCTGGGTGGCGGCCATGTTGCGCAGCACCCTGGCCCGTCCGGTGGCCTTCAGTACCGGTGCGACGGCGCCGCCGGGCAACGCGAAGCGCAGCGCCGGAAGCCCTGCCTCCTTCGCGACACCGCGGTAAATACTGCGCAGGCCAATGGTTTTCGGTGCGGTCAGATGGAAGGTCTGTCCGTCGGCGTCGGCGATGTGCATCAGGTGCACCAACGCGTCGACCACGAAGTCGACCGGCACGATGTTGGTGCGGCCGGCATCGGGCACCGCCATGGGCGTGATACTGGGCAGCACCGCCAGCTTGGCCAGGATGCCGAAGAAGTAATAGGGACCGTCGACCTTGTCCATCTCGCCGGTGCGCGAATCCCCGACGACGACCGCGGGCCGGTAAATCCGGTACCGCGGCCCTGCGTCGGAGCGCACCAGTTGTTCGGCCTCGAACTTGGTGCGGTGATAGGGGGTCGGCAGGTTCTGCGCGACGTCGAAATCGTCCTCGGTGTACTCGCCGTGGAAGTCCCCGGCCACCGCGATCGAGGACAGGTGGTGCAGGGTCGCGCCCAGGCGCCGGGTCAGGCCGATGACGGTGCGGGTGCCCTCGACATTGGCGGCGCGCTGGACGTCCTCGGCGGCGGTCATGTCGTAGATGGCGGCGCTGTGCACCACGTGATCGACGGTGCCCAGTTCGGCGATCACATCGTCGCTCAACCCGAGATGCTCGGCGGTCAGATCGCCTACCAGGGGTTTCGCGCGCGGACCCCAGGCGGCGGCCAGTCGCTCGAAGCGCTCCAGCGACCCGCCCCGCACCAGCACGGACACCTGCGCGTCCGGGTCGCGAGCCAGCAGTCGGGCCACCACGCGGCTGCCGATAAACCCAGTACCGCCGGTAACGACATAATGCATGCGGCCATGGTCGTCCTCGAGCCTGGAAAGGTCAACTATGGTCCCGGTCACACTCCGCAGTCCGCCACGAAGGGATACTCACCCATGCCGATCGATCCGAACGCCGTCGGTGCCACAACCGAATCCCAGACCTTCAGCTGGACCGACCGCGAGACGCTGCTCTACGCGCTCGGTGTCGGCGCCGGCACCGACGACCTGGCCTTCACCACCGAGAACAGTCACGACATCGAGCAGCAGGTGCTGCCCACCTTCGCCGTCATCGCCTGTTCGCCGTTCGCGGCCGCACTGCAGATCGGTTCGTTCAACTTCAGTCTGTTGCTGCACGGCTCGCAGGCGATCCGGTTGTTCAAGCCGCTGCCGCCCGCGGGCGCGCTTACCGTGCACTCCGAGGTCGCCGACATCCAGGACAAGGGTGAGGGCAAGAACGCGGTGGTGATGCTCAAGGGCGTGGGCGCCGACCCGGACAGCGGTGAGGTGCTGGTGGAAACCCTGACCACTGTGGTGATCCGGGGTGAGGGCGGATTCGGTGGGCAGCCCGGCCAGCGTCCGGCGGCGCCCGAGTTCCCCGACCGCGCGCCCGATGCGCAGGTCGCCCTGCCCACCCGCGCCGATCAGGCGCTGCTGTACCGGCTTTCCGGTGACCGCAATCCGTTGCACAGCGACCCGTGGTTCGCCCAGACCCTGGCCGGTTTTCCCAAGCCGATCCTGCACGGCCTGTGCACCTATGGTGTGGCTGGCCGGGCCCTGGTCGCCGAACTCGGCGGCGGCGACGCCACGAAGGTCACCGCGGTGGCATCCCGGTTCAGCTCACCGGTCTTCCCCGGCGAGACGCTGACCACCTCGATCTGGCGTACCGAAGCGGGTCGCGCGGTGTTCCGTACCGAGGCTGCCCGGCCGGACGGGTCCGATGCTCGGGTCGTGCTCGATGACGGGACCGCCGAATACAACTGATTTCGTAGGGTCAATCGCCAGTGCGTACCGTCGCGCGTTGACAGGATGGCCCGATGAGACTGGCTGTCGGATATCTCGCCACCCCGGGTGGAGCGGACGCTGTCGCACTCGGCGTCCGCCTCGCCCGGAGCCTGGGCGCCGAGCTCGACGTGTGCATGGTGCTGCCCCCGGACCGCGGGGTGCCCGCGATGGTTCCCACGGGCGGCTATGACGAACTGCTCGCCGAACAGGCCGGCGAATGGCTGAACGAGGCACTGGCCGGGGTGCCCGATGATGTGGTGGCGCACCCGCACGTCAGTGTCAGCGACTCCACCGCGGACGGACTCATCAACGAGGTGCAGCGCCTTGGAGCCCAGGCCGTCATCGTCGGCGGATCGGGCGGCGGTCTGGCCGGAAGTTATTCACTGGGATCGGTGGTCAACGAGCTGCTGCACTCCGCGCATGTTCCGGTGGCGGTGGCGCCGAAAGGAACTCGGCTGTCCGCGGTGCCGCGGGTGCGTGAGGTGACGTGCGCAATCGGCGAACGCGCCGGTGCGCGCACCCTGCTGGACGCGGCGGTGCGGGCCTGTAAGGCCGCCGACGTGCCGCTGCGCCTGGTGTCGCTGGTGGCCCTCGATCCGATGTTCGGTGCGCTTCGTGGCGACGCCGATGCGCTACGGGAGCGCGCGCTGGGACACGCGCGGCGCTCCCTGGAGGAGGCACAAGAGTCACTGCCCGAAGGGTTCTCGGTCACGGCCACCGTCGCGGATGGAACCTCGGTGGAGGACGCGGTGAGCAGGTTGCCCTGGCACGACGGTGATCTGATCATGGTGGGCTCCAGCCGGCTCGCCGCGCCGCGCAAGTTGTTCCTCGGGTCCACCGCGGCCAAGATGCTGCGCGCGCTCGACGTCCCGATGGTCGTGGTACCCAGAACCGCCGACGAGGAGACAGCATGACTGCGAACAAGGCGGAGACGGCCACGGGCACTGTCTCGAAGGGTCTGGCCGAAGGCAAGGTCGGCACCCTGTCGGGCGCCATGCTCGGGATCTCCTGCGTGGCACCCGGGTACACGCTCACCGCGAGTATCGGCGTGATCGTGGCGGCGGTCGGGTTGAAGATGCCGGCGATCTTCATCGCGGGTTTCATCCCGATGTTCCTCACCGCGTACGCCTATCGCGAACTGAACTCCCGCACCCCGGACTGTGGCGCGTCATTCACGTGGTCCACCAAGGCATTCGGCCCCAACGTGGGCTGGATGTGCGGGTGGGGGATGGTGGTCGCGTCCATCATCGTGCTGTCCAACCTGGCCGCGATCGCGGTCGAGTTCTTCTATCTGCTCATCGCCCGGATACTCAACCAGCCCGGGATCGCTGATCTGGCGGGCAACAAACCCGTCAACATCATCACCACGCTGGTGTTCATCGCGTTGGCCACCCTGATCGCCAGCCGGGGCATCACCACCAGCGAGCGGGTGCAGTACGTGCTGGTGGCTTTTCAGCTGGTGGTGCTGGTGGCCTTCGCCATCACCGCGTTCGTCCGCGTGGGGCGTGGGGACGCACCGGCCGGGCTGAGTTTCGACCTGGACTGGTTCAATCCGTTCACCGGATTGACGATGGCGGTGTTCGCCATCGGGCTGACCGGTTCCATCTTCGCGTTCTGGGGCTGGGATACCTGCCTGACGCTCGGCGAGGAGTCCAAGGACCCGACCAAGGTGCCTGGCCGGGCCGGGTTGCTCTGTGTGACATCGATTCTGATCACCTACCTGCTGATCGCCGTCGCCGTGATGATGTACGCCGGCGTCGGTGAAGAGGGTCTGGGGCTGGGCAATCCGGAGAACTCGGAGAACGTGTTCGGGGCGCTGGCCGACCCGGTGCTGGGGCACTGGTTCGGGCCGCTGCTGTACGTGGCGGTGTTCGCCTCGTCGGTCGCCAGCCTGCAGACCACCTTCCTGCCGGCGGCTCGGGCGATGCTCGCGATGGGCGCCTACAAGGCATTTCCCACCCGCTTCGCCGAGGTGAGTCCACGCTTCCTGACGCCGGTCTATTCGACGGTGATGGCCGGGGTGGTCACCGGTGCCTTCTACACCGTGGTGACCCTGCTGTCCGACAATGCATTGTGGGACACCATTGCCGCCCTCGGCATCATGATCTGTTGGTACTACGGCATCACCGCATTCGCCTGCGTCTGGTTCTTCCGCCGGGAGCTGTTCAGCAATGTGCACAACATCGTGTTCAAGTTCCTGTTCCCACTCCTGGGCGGGTTGATACTGGCGGCCGTCTTTGCCATCTCGATCGGCGAGAGCATGAATCCGGAGAACGGCAGCGGCGCGGAGATCGGCGGCATCGGGTTGGTGTTCTTCATCGGGTTCGGGATCCTGGTGCTCGGCGCGGTGCTGATGCTGGTGATGCGCGCACAGCGACCCGACTTCTTCACCGGCCAGACACTGCGCCGCGATACCCCGGCGCTGAAGGAATAGCGCAGCGCTAGTTGGCTTCTGGCGGTGGTGGTTCGTATGGGGTGTACCACCACCATTGAGCGCGTTCCCCGGTCGGGCCTGTGCACGGTGGCACATCCGGTGGCGGCTTGGTGGGTGGTCGGGCCAGTGATCCGTTGGTGAGTGGTTCACCTTCGCTGTCGGTGACTCGTAGTGTCTCGGCGGGCCCGGTGATCGTGATGCCGCCTTTGTGGTGCATGCGGTGGTGGAACGGGCACAGTAAGACCAGGTTGGATAGCTCGGTGGGCCCGCCGTTTTCCCAGTGCACCAGGTGATGGGCGTGCAGGCCTTGGGTGGCGCCGCAGCCGGGGACGACGCAGGTGTGGTCGCGGTGCTCCAGGGCGCGTCGGAGCCGGCGGCTGATGGTGCGGGTGGCCCGCCCGACCCCGATGGGTCGGCCGTGGCGTTCGAACCACACCTCACACGTCGCATCGCAGAGCAGATATCGCCGGTCGTCTGCTGTCAGCGCAGGACCCAGATGCAGTGACGCCACAGGCTTCTCGACATCGACATGCACCACCACGGTGGTGTGCTGCCCGTGCGGGCGGGCCGCCACTTCGGTGTTCCAGCCGGCCTCGATGAGGCTCATGAACGCATCCACCCCGTCCGGGAACGGCGGTGCCTGCTCGGACACCGTGGTTTCAGCCTCGCCGTCGCGGGCCCAGCCGTCCTCGGGGTCGATGCTGTCGTGCGTGTCGTGGTCGCGTTTCCAGTCCGCGACCAACGCATCGCGGTGTGACTGCAGGCCGGCCTCGAATTTCGCGGCCTCCACCTTGGGCAGGGTGATCCGCCACGTCGTGGAATCGTCGCCCTCGATCATGGTGATCTTGCGTTTCGGTTCGGGCTTGGACTCTGGCCACCTTGGGCAGGGTGATCCGCCACGTCGTGGAATCGTCGCCCTCGATCATGGTGATCTTGCGTTTCGGTTCGGGCTTGGACTCTGGTTCGGGGCGGGGTTCCTGTTTGACCGCGGTGCGCAACTGGGTCACGGTGGCGTACTGCACCAGGTTTGCGTAGTGCTCATCGCAGCCCTGGCCGCCGTGTTCGGCGATGACCCCGAGCTGATCGAGCGACACCCGTCCTTCCTGTAACCCTGTGACGCAGCGTTCAAGTTCGTCGATGCGGTGGGCGATGGCGACCNTGTTCGGCGATGACCCCGAGCTGATCGAGCGACACCCGTCCTTCCTGTAACCCTGTGACGCAGCGTTCAAGTTCGTCGATGCGGTGGGCGATGGCGACCATGGTGTCGGCGTTGCGGGGGGAGACACCGGTCTTCCAGGCGACCAACGCTTGCAGGGAGCGGCACCCTGTGGCACCCCACAGTGCGTTGCCGTCGGCGGCGCCTCTGCCGTCGATCTCGGCGATGATCTCCACCAGCCGGCCATCGAGGGCGTTGCGCTGCCCGATCAGCTCACCCATCTCCTCGAACAACACCTCGATACGCCGCACCGGAGGCACGTGTTCGGCGTAAGCGGTTGTGGGAGGCGGCATATCGCGATTCTAGAAGAGGGGTACGACAAGTAGGCCGGCCTAAACCCAGGTGCCGCCATCCACCCGCAGCGTCGCACCGGTGACGAAGGAGGCGCGGTCGCTGAGCAACCACGCGGCGGCCTGCGCGATCTCGTCGGGGCGTCCCGCCCGTCGCAGGGGAGTGTCGGCGACCAGCTGGGCGAGTACGCCGGGGCTGGCGTCCTCCCACTGCTGGATCATCTCGGTGAGGGTCGGCCCAGGCGCGATCGCGTTGACCCGGATGCCTTCCGGGCCATAGGTGACCGCGGCCGATTCGGTGAGGCTGTTGACGCTGCGCTTCAGGGCACCATATGCGGGTAGCTCCGGATTGCTGTGCAGGGCACCGATACTGGAGGTGTTCACGATGGCGCCGGTCTTCGAGGTGGCCCGGATCTCGGCGACCTGCGCAGCCACCGACAGCCATACTCCCTTGAGGTTGACGGTGTAGGTGTGGTCGAGATCGGCTTCGGTGACCTCGTCGAGCGGGCCGGGCGGGATGAGCGTGGCGGCATTGTTGAACGCGATGTCGAGCCGGCCCCAGAGTTCGACGGTGCGGTGCACGGCGGCCCGCACACTGTCGCCGTCGGCCAGATCACACACGATGTACTCGGCGGTGCCGCCGGCCTCTCGGATGTCCTCGGTGACGCTCTTGAGCTGGTTCTCGGTGCGGGCCGCGAGCAACACACAGGCGCCCTCCGCCGCGAACAGGCGGGCCGCCGCGGCACCGATCCCACGCCCGGCACCGGAGATGAATGCAACCTTGTCGGCCAGCAGGCCCGTTGTCGTCGTCATGCCGACGAGCCTGCGTCGGAATCGAGTTCGGATCCAGGTATCACCGATACCTGGATGTTCGACGGTAGGAGCGGAGAATGGTGGCCGTGGACAAGGGTGAGTTGGGCGCCTTCCTGCGCAGCAGACGGGAGCGGATCGGTCCCGCCGACGTCGGCCTGCCCGCGGGAACCCGCCGCCGCACGCCGGGTCTGCGTCGTGACGAGGTGGCCCATCTGGCGTTCATCTCGACCGAGTACTACACCCGGCTGGAGCAGGCCCGGGCTCCACATCCGTCCCGGGAGGTGCTGCTGGGCCTGGGCCGCGCCCTTCGTCTCTCCGAGGCAGAACTGGCCTATCTGCACCGGCTGGCCGGGGTCGAACTGCTCGGGCCGAACGGGCCGCCGCTGGTGGTCCGGCCGAGCATCCTGGACCTGATCCAGCGGCTGCCGCAGGCCGCGGCGATCGTGGTGTCCGCAACGTATGAGGTGCTGGCCTGGAACGAGCTGGCCTGCGCGCTGATGGAGGACTTCTCCGCGTTGTCGCGCCGGGACCGCAATCTTTTGCGGCGGGCCTTCCTGCGCCCCGGTGAGATGCGGCTCTACGGCGTGACAGGCTCCGATTTCGCACGCACCGGCGCCCAGCATCTGCGTGCGACCGCGGCGCGTTATCCCGACGACCCGGAGACCGTCACGCTGATCGCCGAACTACGCGCCGGTAGCGCTGAGTTCGCCGAGCTGTGGGAATCGCGCGATGTGCTGGACCGGCCGAAACTGTGCCAGACCTTCGACAATCCGGTGGTCGGACCGGTCGCGGTGAACTGCGATGTGCTCGATATCGCGGACCGGGACCAGCGGGTGATCATCTACGCCGCGGAGCCGGGCACGCCGTCGGAGGACGCGATGCGGTTGCTCGGGGTGGTGGGGACGCAACGGATGGACCTCTCCGGCTGATAATCGAATGTTTGTTCGATAGACTGGCGGGGTGGGTTGGCACAACGGACCGCCGAGTTGGGGCGAGATGGAGCGTGTCCTCACCTCCAAGCCGCGGCGGGCCGGGCTGCCCATCGCCGAACCGCTCGGCGACGGCGGGGACAGTCCGGCCTGGTCACGCAAGCGCGGTGCCTACGAGGTCGAGGGGGTGCGGCGTTCTGGCTCATCGGTGCCCTATGCCGAGCTGCACGCACACTCGGCCTACAGCTTCCTCGACGGTGCCAGCACCCCGGAAGAACTGGTGGAGGAGGCGGCCCGGTTGGACCTGCGGGCCATCGCGCTGACCGACCACGACGGCCTCTACGGGGTGGTGCGGTTCGCCGAGGCCGCCCGTGAACTCGACATGTCCACCGTGTTCGGTGCCGAACTGTCGCTGGGTAACGTGCCGCGCACCGAACAGCCCGACCCACCCGGACCGCATCTGCTGGTACTGGCCCGCGGCCCGGAGGGTTATCGGCGGCTGTCGCGCGAGATCTCGGCGGCACACTTGGCCGGCGGCGAGAAGGGTAAGCCGCGGTATGACTTCGACACGCTGACCGAGGCCGCCGGCGGACACTGGCACATCCTCACCGGCTGCCGCAAAGGCCATGTCCAACAGGCTTATACAGTCGGCGGACCGGAGGCCGCCGCGCTCGCGCTGGCCGATCTGGTGGACCGGTTCGGGGCCGACCGGATCAGTATCGAGCTCACCCACCACGGACACCCGCTCGATGACGAACGCAATGCCGTCCTGGCCGCGCTGGCGCCGCGATTCGGCGTGGACGTGGTCGCCACCACCGGTGCCCACTTCGCGGTGCCGTCGCGGGGCCGGCTGGCCATGGCGATGGCGGCCATCCGGGCCCGCAACTCGATGGACGACGCGGCCGGATACCTGGCGCCGCTGGGCGGTGCGCACCTGCGGTCGGGGGAGGAGATGGCCCAGTTGTTCGGCACCGAGATCGTCACGGCGGCAGCAGACCTGGGTGAACAGTGCGCGTTCGGACTGGCGCTGATCGCCCCGCAACTCCCGCCCTTCGACGTGCCGGACGGGCACACCGAATCCAGTTGGCTGCGCAAACTGGTGCGCGATGGCGCCCGGGATCGCTATGGCCCGCCGGACCGGGCTCCCAAGGCCTACGCGCAGATCGAACATGAACTGGCCATCATCGACAAGCTGGACTTCCCGGGCTACTTCCTGGTGGTGCACGACATCACCCGGTTCTGCCGGGAGCGCGACATCCTGTGTCAAGGAAGGGGTTCGGCGGCCAACTCGGCGGTCTGTTACGCGCTCAAGGTCACCAACGTCGACCCGATCGCCAACGAGTTGCTGTTCGAACGCTTCCTGTCCCCGGCGCGGGACGGCCCACCCGATATCGACATCGACATCGAATCGGACCTGCGCGAGAACGTCATCCAGTACGTCTATGACAAGTACGGCCGGGACTACGCCGCCCAGGTCGCCAATGTCATCACCTACCGGGGGCGCAGCGCCATCCGGGACATGGCGCGTGCGCTGGGCTTCTCGCAGGGCCAGCAGGATGCCTGGAGCAAGCAGATCAGCCGGTGGAACGGACTGGCCGACTCGCCCGATGTCGAGGACATCCCGGAACAGGTGGTCGACCTGGCCACCCAGATCTCCAACCTGCCCCGGCACATGGGCATCCACTCCGGGGGCATGGTGATCTGTGATCGTCCGATCGCCGATGTCTGCCCGGTGGAATGGGCCCGCATGGAAAACCGCAGTGTGCTGCAGTGGGACAAAGATGACTGTGCGGCAATTGGTTTGGTCAAGTTCGATCTGCTCGGACTGGGCATGCTATCGGCTCTGCACTATGCCATCGACCTGGCGCGCGAGCACAAGGGCCTCGAGGTGGATCTGTCCCGGCTGGATCTGTCCGAACCCGCGGTCTACGAGATGCTGCAGCGCGCCGACTCGGTCGGGGTGTTCCAGGTCGAGTCCCGTGCGCAGATGGCCACTCTGCCCCGGCTCAAGCCGCGGATGTTCTACGACCTGGTGGTCGAGGTCGCGTTGATCCGGCCCGGGCCCATCCAGGGTGGATCGGTGCATCCATATATCAAGCGGCGCAACGGCGAAGAGGAGGTCGTCTACGACCATCCCTCGATGGAACCGGCGCTGCGGAAGACTCTCGGCGTGCCGTTGTTCCAGGAGCAGTTGATGCAGCTGGCGGTGGACTGTGCCGGTTTCAGCCCGGCCGAGGCCGACCAGCTGCGCCGGGCGATGGGCTCGAAACGGTCCACCGAGAAGATGCGGCGGCTGCGTGACCGGTTCTATGACGGGATGCGAGAACGTCACGGCATCACCGGGGCGGTGGCCGAGAGAATCTACGAGAAGTTGGAGGCATTCGCCAATTTCGGTTTCCCGGAAAGTCATTCGCTGAGCTTCGCGTCGCTGGTGTTCTACTCGTCCTGGTTCAAGTTGCACCACCCTGCGGTGTTCTGCGCGGCGCTGCTGCGCGCCCAGCCGATGGGTTTCTACTCGCCACAGTCGCTGGTCGCCGATGCGCGCAGGCACGGCGTGATGGTGCACGGCCCGGACGTCAACGCCGGCCTGGCGCACGCCACCTGTGAGAACCGTGGCCTGGACGTGCGGATGGGGATGGGCAGTGTCCGTCACATCGGCGATGAGCTGGCACAACGGATCGTCGACGAGCGGACGGCCCACGGTCCGTTCGCGACGCTGCTGGATCTGACCGCCAGAGTGCAACTTTCGGTCTCGCAGACCGAGGCGCTGGCCACCGCGGGTGCACTCGGATGTTTCGGGATCACCCGCCGCGAAGGGTTGTGGGCGGCGGGTGCGGCCGCCGCCGAACGGCCGGACCGGTTGCCGGGGGTGGGGTCGTCCTCGCATATCCCGCCGCTGCCCGGGATGAGCGCGCTGGAACTGGCCGCCGCCGACGTGTGGGCCACCGGTGTGTCCCCGGACAGCTATCCCACCCAGTTCCTGCGCGAGACGCTCGATGAGATGGGCATCGTGCCTGCCGATCAGCTGCTGCAGGTGCCCGACGGGACCCGGGTGCTGGTGGCGGGAGCGGTGACGCACCGCCAGCGGCCCGCGACGGCTCAGGGCGTGACGTTCATGAACCTGGAGGACGAGACGGGCATGGTGAACGTGATGTGCTCCCGCGGGGTGTGGGCGCGTCACCGCAAGCTGGCACAGACGGCGTCGGCGCTGGTCATCCGGGGCATCGTGCAGAACGCCACCGGTGCGGTGACGGTGGCCGCGGACAGGATGAGCCCCATCGATCTGAAGGTCCGCTCGCGGTCGCGGGACTTCCAGTGACTACCAGCTAGCGTCCATCGCAGAGTGCGGACCACCGCAGGGGTGTCTGGTGGCGAGCAGTGATGTTCGAACCGCGCAACAGGACCACAGTCATCATCAGTGCTTATCTGCAACCGCCGGTAAGCCGAGTTCATTCCCCGATGAAAGCTGGTGAGTCCGATGGCCGATGAAAAGACGATACATGACGTCACGTACGATCTCCTTCGAAAGCTGGGTGTGACAACAGTTTTCGGAAACCCCGGATCGACGGAGCAGACGTTCCTGCAAGACTTCCCCGAAGATTTCACCTATGTGCTGGCGCTGCAGGAAGCCTCCGCGCTGGCGATGGCCGACGGTTTCTCCCAGTCCACCGGCAAGCCGGCCCTGGTCAACCTGCACACCGCCGCAGGCACCGGCAACGCCCTGGGCAGCCTGGTGGCCGCCTACCGGGCCAACACCCCACTGATCATCACCGCGGGCCAGCAGACCCGTGAGATGTCGATGATCGATCCGTATCTGAACAACCCGGGCGCCACCGAATTCCCCAAACCGTGGGTCAAGTGGTCCTACGAGCCTGCCCGCGCCGAAGACGTGCCGGGAGCCTTCATGCAGGCCTATGCGGTCGCCATGCAGGAGCCCAAGGGTCCGGTGTTCCTGTCGATCCCGCTCGACGACTGGCAGAAGCCCGCCCTCGGTCCTGCAGTCGTCAGGACGGTCAGCGAACGCACCGCGCCCGACGCCGCGCGGCTTCGTGAGTTCGCCGACCGGATCAACCGCGCGCAGCGGCCGCTGCTGGTGCTGGGGCCGGAGGTCGACCGGGCCGGCGGCTGGGATGCCGGCATCGCCTTCGCCGAGAAGCTGGGCGCCCCCGTCCGGGGCAGTGCGCTGGCCGACCGTGCCTCGTTCCCCGAGGATCACCCGCTCTACACCGGGCCGATGCCGATGACGATCGCCGAGGTCAATCAGGTGCTGGACGGTCACGATCTCGCCATCGTGATCGGCGCACAGGTTTTCCGTTACTACCCGTATGTGGCCGGCGACTATCTGCCGGAGGGCACCGAGCTGATCCAGCTCACCGTCGATCCGCACCTGGCATCTGCGGCACCGGTGGGCGACAGCCTGCTCGGCGATGTCCGGATCGGGCTGGAACAACTCGTCGACCTGATCAACGCGCCCGTCGGGCGGCCCGCGCCGACCCCGCTGAACCGCAACCGCGCGGTGCGGACCTCGGCGCCCGGCGAGCGGCTGACGGCCGACGAGGTGTACGCCACCCTGGCCACCGTCAAACCCGAGGACTCGGCGGTGGTGATGGAGTCCACGTCCACGATGGCCGAACTGGTGCAGTGGCTTCCCACGACACGGTCGGGCAGCTACTTCGCGACCGGCAGCGGCGGTATCGGCTGGGGTGTCCCGGGAGCCGTCGGCGTTGCGCTGGGGGACCGGGAGCGCGGGGCGCACCGCCACATCGTCGCCACCATCGGCGACGGATCGTTCCAGTACTCCATCCAGTCGATCTGGACTGCGGCACAGCACAAGTTGCCCATCGTGTACGTGGTGCTGCGCAACGAGGCCTATGAGGTGCTCAAGTCCTTCGCGCTGCTGGAGCAGACGCCTCATGTCCCTGCGCTGGATCTTCCGGGTCTCGATATCGCCTCGCTGGCAACCGGTTTCGGTTGCCGTACAGCAGAAGTCAACACCACCGACGAACTCGCAGGCGAGTTCAAGCTGGCGCTGGATGCCGACGGACCCACCGTCATCGTGGTCCACACCCAACCGGAACTCCCACACCGGCGGGATCACCGATCCCGCCGGGCCTCGTTCAATCGACATACTTACCAGGAGAACGACATGCCCATCTACACCTGCACCACTGCGCAGTCGACGCTCACCCACGACGGGAGGGCCGAACTCGCCGCGGAGATCACCCGCATCCACGCCGAGAACAATCACGTGCCGAGCACCTACGTCAACGTCGTCTTCCACGAGCTGCCCGCCGACAACGTCTACACCGACGGTGTGCCGGCTCAGCCGTTGCTGGTCACCGGCTGGGTCCGCGACGGTCACCCCGAAGGCGAAACCACCAGACTCGCCACCGAAATCGCGGCAGCAGCCACGCGGACCACCGGCATCCCTGCCGACCGTGTGCTGGTGGTGTTCCAAAGCAGCCCCGCTCATTACGCCGTCGAAGGCGGCCGCGTGCTGCCCGAACCCGGTGAAGAGGCGGCGTGGATCGCCGCCGCCGCAGGATAGGAAGCACGCCATGCCCGGGTGGTCGGATTTCACCGTCGTCTCCGGTGGTGCCGCCGCGGCACTCATGGGTCTGCTCTTCGTCGCGGTGACGCTGCGCATCGACGCGATCTCGCGCGCGCCGGACCTGCGCAGCCGCGCGGCGCAGACCCTGACGCTGTTCTCGGTGGCTCTTGTTGCGGCGCTCCTGCTGGCCGTGCCGAGTCAGCCACGTCAGGTCTTCGGCACGGAGCTGATTGCGCTCGCGGTGCTCGGCGGCGTCGCGATGATCGCCCTGAACAAGCGGGCGAAACGCGTCCCTCGCCAGGACCCGATCGCCCGCGTCCTTGACCGCGTCGGACCGAACATCACCACGATCGTGCTGATCGGCGCCGCGGGAGTGTGCACCGCGGTCAACGTGACATGGGGGATCTATCTGCTGGTCCCGGCAGCACTCGCGGCATTGATCGGCGGCGTACTGAGCGCCTGGGTGTTCCTGACCAGCATGGCCGGCTGATCAGCCTTCGGTGGGTGTCGTCCACACCTTCTCGATGGTGATCCGCAGCCGAGTGCTGTAGTTGCCCATCGTGTCGGTCAGCCCGAACTGATCGGAGGCCGCCTGGTACTTCGCCCAGTACGGCGCGTCCTTGCGCGGGTCGGCGCCCTCGGCGTCCACCCGGGCCGGACCACCGATCACGATGATTCCACCACCGTTGCCGTCGGAATCCAGGTTCAGGCTCACGTGGGCGTGGTTGCGGACATGGCGCACCTTGGCCGCGCCGGGCTCGGTGTACACCACGATGTCGGTGCCGTCGTAGAAGAACCACACCAGCTTGGGCACCGGCTGCCCGGACTTCGCGACCGTGGTCAGCCAGCCGTACTCGTCGGATTTCAGGCGCTCGATGATCTCCGGTGTCAGGTCAGCAGTCATGTACGCGAATGTAGTCTCGCGGTATGACACTCAACCTGACCGCGGATGAAGTTCTGACCACCACGCGTTCGGTGCGCAAGCGGCTCGATTTCGACAAGCCGGTGCCGCGCGAAGTGCTCCTGGAATGTCTGGACCTGGCGCTGCAGGCCCCGACGGGCTCCAATACTCAAGGCTGGCAATGGGTTTTCGTCGAGGACGAAGCCAAGAAGAAGGCCATCGCCGATATTTACCGAACCAACGCCACGCCGTACCTGGCATCGCCCAAGGATTCCTACGGTGACGCCCGCGATGAGCAGATCGATGCGGTGCGCTCCTCGGCGAGCTATCTCAGCGAGAACATGGAGAAGGCCCCCGTCCTGCTCATCCCGGTGCTGGAAGGTCGCCCGGACGGTGCCCCGGCCGGGCTGAGTGCCTCCTTCTGGGGATCCCTGCTGCCGGCGGTATGGAGCTACATGCTGGCGCTGCGCGCCCGTGGACTGGGCTCGGCGTGGACCACGCTGCACCTGCTCGGCGACGGTGAGAAGCAGGCCGCCGAGGTGCTCGGTATCCCGTTCGAGAAATACTCGCAGGCCGGGCTGTTCCCGATCGCCTACACCAAAGGCACCGAATTCAAGAAGGCCAAGCGACTTCCCGCCGAGAACTTCGCGCACTGGGACACCTGGTAGGCCTGCCGCTCACACCGCGCCGGTGAACCCCTGCTGGCGCCACGCCTCATAGGCCGCGACGGCCGCGGCGTTGGACAGGTTCAACGACCGCCGACCGGCCAGCATCGGGATCCGCACCCGCGCGGTGATGTGCGGATCGGCCAGCGTCTGCTCGTCCAGGCCGGTCGGCTCCGGGCCGAACATCAGCACATCGCCAGGCTGGTACGCGACCTCGGCAAACGACCGGTCCGCGTGCGCGGTGAACGCGTACACCCGTGTCGGGCCGATCGCGGCCCAGGCCGCCGGCAGATCCGCATGCACCGTCACCGACGCCAGGTCGTGGTAATCCAGGCCGGCCCGCCGCAGCTTGGGCTCGGACAGGTCGAAGCCGAGCGGTTCGACCAGGTGCAGTTCGCACCCGGTCGCGGCCACCATCCGGATCGCGTTGCCGGTATTGGGCGCGATGCGCGGGGAGAAGAACATCACCTTGAACACCCGGTCATCTTGCCCTGCGGATAATGGGGTCATGGTCGAGCAGAGCATCTGGATGCAGAAGGTCGCGGCCAACCCGGGCCATTCACAGTGGTACATCGACCGCTTCCGGTCCATGGAACGCGCGGGCAAAGATCTCGCGGGCGAGGCTCGCCTCATCGACGCGATGGCCGAGCGTGGCGCCCGCATCCTGGACGCGGGCTGCGGTCCGGGCCGGGTGGGCGGCTACCTGGCCGCCGCCGGACATGACGTCGTCGGCGTCGATGTCGACCCGGCGCTCATCGCCGCCGCCGAACAGGACCACCCCGGCCCCCGCTGGCTCGTCGGTGACCTCGCCGAACTGGACCTGCCGGCCCGCGGAATCACCGAACCGTTCGATCTCATCGTGTCGGCAGGCAATGTGATGACCTTCCTCGCGCCGAGCACCCGCACTCCGGTGCTGAGCCGGTTGCGCGCCCACCTCGGCTCCGGTGGCCGGGCGGTCATCGGGTTCGGCGCCGGCCGCGAGTACGAGCACACCGAGTTTCTCGGCGACGCCGCGCGGGCCGGGTTGGTCCCGGATCTGTTGCTGTCCAGTTGGGACGTGCGGCCGTTCACCGAAGGCGCCGACTTTCTGGTCGCGATCCTGCGGGCGGCCTAGACATTCCGCGGGATCGAACTGACGTGCACGTCAGAGCCGTTCGTACGCATCACCACGACTGCGCAACGTAACGGTCACGAACTGTGTCGGTTCGATATCGAGGTATGGAAACCGCTGTCGGCGACTGCCATACTCGACAAATTGCCAGGCGTGCCGCGCCGGCCCCGATGGCGGGCACAAGCAGGAAGCATATGAACGTAACGATTTGCGGATTCTGATGACGGCCCATGCCGCGCCGCCGGTTACGTCTGCGCGCGACGAATTCGACAGCGCGGCAGCGCAAGCCGTCAAGAAGCCGTCGCGCTGGGCGTTGAGCAACTGGCCCGTCGGCTGGAAAGTGTTTGCCATCGCGCTGGTTCCGCTGGCACTGGCCGCGACCTTCGGTGGGCTGCGCATCTACTCCGGATTCACCGACGCCACCGATCTGCGGCTGGCCGCCGACCGTGCCGACATGGTGCCCGCCGTCGTCGAGTACATGGCCGCACTGGATGCAGCCATTCTCGCCGGCAGCAGCGGCGGTGATGCTCAGGCCGCGTTGAGCGAATTCGACACCACCCGCCAGGCGCTGCAGCGTCAACTCGACGAGACGGACGTGCTGCCCGACGTGGACAGCGGCGTCACCGCGATTCTGCAGGACGGCCAGGACCTGGTGAACCAGGTCAGCTCCAACTCGATCGGCCTGCGTGACCGGGTCACCACCTATGCGCCCATCCTGCTGACCGCCGAGGACGCCATCAACGGATCGGTGCGTGTCGACGACGCCCAGATCCGCACCGACACCCTCGGCCTGTCCCGGGCCGTCGGGGCCCGCGGGCAGATGATGATGCAGCAGCTGCTGGTCAACCTCGGTGGCGAGGTCCCCGAACCCGAGCTGCGCACCTCGATGAACACCGTCGCCGGTACCGAACCGTCCACCCTGTTCGGCATGAGTCAGATCCTCGGCGTCGGCTCGGCCGAGGCCAAGGAGCTGCAGGAGCAGTTCATCCGCAGGATGGCGATCATGGCCAACCCGACTGCCGTCCTGGTGAACAACCCGGAACTCAGCCAGTCCATCGCTGCCACCAACGACATCGCCGACGCCGTCATCTCCGAGACCACGACGTCGGTGACCACGACGGTGGGGCAACAGGCCGAGGCGCAACGCAGCACCGCCATCCGGGATGCCGTGGTCGTCATCGCGGCGATCCTGTTCGCACTGCTGATCGTCGCGCTGGTCGCCAGGTCACTGGTCCGGCCGCTGCGCCGGCTGCGTGACAGCGCGCTGAAAGTCGCGCACACCGAACTCGCCCGCGAACTCGACCAGGTCCGCAACGGGGGAGACCCGGGCCCGGTCCGTCCGATTCCGGTGCACACCACCGAAGAGATCGGGCAGGTCGCGCACGCGGTCGACGAACTGCACGAACAGGCCGTGCTGCTCGCCGGTGAGCAGGCCCGGCTGCAGGTGCAGGTCAGCGACATGTTCGAGACCCTGTCGCGGCGCAGCCGATCGCTGGTGGACCAGCAGCTGTCGCTGATCGACCGGCTCGAACGCGACGAGGAAGATCCGCAACGCCTGGACAGCCTCTTCCGGCTGGACCACCTGGCCGCCCGAATGCGCCGCAACGGCGCCAACCTGCTCGTGCTGGCCGGCACCAAGGTCACCCGCGAGCACACGGAACCCGTGCCGGTCGCCGCGGTGGTCAATGCCGCGGCGTCCGAGGTCGAGGAGTACACCCGGGTGATCACCGACGTCGTCCCGGACTGCGATATCAGCGGCACGGTGGCCGCCGACCTGGTGCACGTGCTGGCCGAGTTGATGGACAACGCGCTGCGCTACTCGCCGCCGGACTCGCAGGTGCGAGTGTCGGCCGTGCGAACCGGTAACGGCGCACTCGTCATCGAGGTCGCCGACCTGGGACTGGGCATGGCCGAACCCGATCTGCGGGTGGCCAACACCCGCCTGCAGTCCGGTGGCGAGGTGACCCCCTACACCGCGCGGCACATGGGTCTGTTCGTCGTCGGCAGGCTGGCCGCCCAGCACGGATTCGTGGTCCGGTTGCGCAGCACCGTTCCCGGAGAAGCGCATTCGGGTACCACCGCCGGTGTGTACGTGCCCGAGGAGCTGCTTGCCGGGGTGCTGCCGACTCCGATCGTCACCGGCTTCCAACCGGCCCCGGTGGCCGAGGTGTCGCAGTTCGCGCCGGCGCAGCCCGAGCCGGCCTACGTCACGCCCGATTTCGTCGAGCAGAGCCCGATATCCGGTTTGCCACAACGCAATCCGGGGGCCAGCGGGTTCCGCTCCGAACAGCCCGAAACGGAATCGGAGCATTGGCCCACCGAGCCGACACCGGTGCAGATACCCACCGAGTTGCCGACCCGGACCTCCGCGCCGGCGGACACCTCGGCGTTCTTCGGCGCACGCAGCCAGGCGCCCGCCGAACCCGCCCCGGCGGACACGGGCTCCTCCGATGACGCCATCTACCAGAAGATGCTCTCGGAATGGCTCGTCGACCCGACCGATCTCGGCGCCAGTACCGATCTGGACTGGAAGTCGGTGTGGGATCACGGCTGGTCCGCGGCGGCCTCGGCCGAGGACGCGCCGGTCACCGAACACACCGCGGAGGGCCTGCCGGTACGCAAACCCGGCGAACGGCTGGTGCCCGGGGCGGGCGATATCGGCGACGACGTCGCCCCGGTAACATCTGAGCCCGCCGACCCCGGCCCGTTGCCGGATCCCGCCGCCGTACGAGCCAGCCTCAGCAGCCACTTCGGTGGGGTGCATGCCGGTCGGTCGCACACCCGCGACACCGGAGGATCATGAGCGACACGACGGGCAGGAGCGCAGCGACCGGGGGATCGACGCAGCGCGAATCACTCGACTGGCTGGTCTCCAAGTTCGCTCGCGAGGTCTCCGGTGTTTCGCACGCCGTGCTGGTCTCCGCCGACGGCCTGCTGATGGCCGCCAGCGAGCACATGCCCACCGAGCGCGCCGACCAGCTGGCGGCGGTCGCGTCGGGGTTGGCGAGTCTGTCCATGGGGGCGGCCCAGTTGTTCGCGGGCGGCCACGTCATGCAGTCCATCGTCGAGATGGAGAACGGCTATCTGTTGTTGATGCGCGTCGGTGACGGATCCAATCTCGCCACCCTGGCAACCCGGTCCTGCGATATCGGCCAGATCGGCTATGAGATGGCCATTCTGGTGGAGCGTGTGGGCAATGTCATCCAGTCGGCACGGCGTAGTCGCCAACACACCTGAGGCCGCTGTGCAGCCGCCACCGGATGCCTGGGAGTCCGCCGATCCGGTGGATGTGCCGAGCATGGTGCGGCCCTACCGGCTGACCGCCGGACGCACCGATCCCGGGGTGCACCTGCCGCTGGAGGCGCCGATCAGGACGCTGGACATCGCGCCGGCGCCGAGGTGGCCGGGTAGTGATGTGCGGGCCCGGATACTGCTCCTGGGCAAGGACAGTCCGTCGGTCGCCGAGATCGCGGCGCATTTGTCCTTGCCGCTCGGTGTGGCGCGTGTGCTGATCGGTGACCTCGTTTCCGAGGGGTATCTTCGGGTACACACGACGCTGGGCGATACAGCCTCCGCCGACGAACGTCGTGAACTGATCGGGAGGACTCTGCGTGGCCTACGGGCACTCTGAGACGCCTTCGGCGTCGGCTGGGCGCTCCGAACGGCCAGGGGCGACGAAAATCGTCATCTCCGGCGGGTTCGGCTCCGGCAAGACCACATTCGTCGGCGCGGTCTCGGAGATCATGCCGCTGCGCACCGAGGCGTTGGTGACCACCGCGTCGGTCGGCGTCGACGGACTCGACGCCACCCCGCACAAGAACACCACCACCGTGGCGATGGACTTCGGACGCATCACGCTGGCCGAGGATCTGGTGCTGTACCTGTTCGGCACTCCCGGTCAGCGCCGTTTCTGGTTCATGTGGGACGACCTGATCCGCGGCGCGATCGGGGCCGTCATCCTCGTCGACATCCGGCGCCTGCAGGACAGTTTCGCCGCCGTCGACTTCTTCGAGGCCCGCAAACTCCCGTTCCTCATCGCGATCAACGAGTTCGACGGGGCGCCAAGACATCCGGAGGCCGCGGTGCGGCAGGCGCTGGCACTGCGCGCGGACATCCCGATCGTCACCGTCGACGCCCGCGACCGGAACTCCGCCCGCGCCGCGCTGATCGCGGTGGCCGAATACGCACTGGCCGCGGTGTGAGCGATGACCAGGTCTGGGCGGACCGCGAGTTCACCGGACACGACTTCCGCGATGACGACCTCAGCCGGCTGCGCACCGAGCGGGTGGTGTTCGACGAATGCGATTTCAGCGGTGTGAACCTGACCGAGTCCGTGCATCTGGGATCGGCCTTCCGTAACTGCAACTTCCGGCGGGCATCGCTGTTGCACAGCGTGTTCCGGCAGTGCAGCCTGCTGGGGTCGGTGTTCACCGACGCCCGGTTGCGGCCCATCACCCTGACCGAGGTGGACCTGTCGCTGAGCGTGCTGGGCAATTGCGACCTGCGCACCGTCGACCTGTCGGACTGCCGGTTGCGCGAGGCCAGCCTGGTCGGGGCGGACCTGCGCAAGGCCGTCCTGCAGCGAGCGGACCTGAGTGGCGCACGGGTGCAGGACGCCAAGTTCGACGAGGCCGATCTGCGTGGTGCGCGGATCGACCCGACCTTCTGGACGACGGCGAAAATCCGCGGCGCCCGGATCAACATCGAACAGGGGCTGTCCTACGCCGCCGCGCACGGGCTGGACGTCCACGGCGAGTAACCGCGCGATTTGCGGAGTTCTGGTCGGAATGATTCCGACCAGAACTCCACAAGTCGCGACGTACTAGCCCGCCTTGAGGCGAATCTTGAAGCGCACGAACGTCAGGTAGCCCACGCTCAGCAGCGCCAGCATGCCCATGTCGAACCACCAGGCCGACGCGGTGTGCTCCCAATGCGAATCCTTGGGGGTCAGCGGTCCGGGCACCAGGTGGGTGATGTCCACCGTGGACGCCGACGCCGCATAACCCCAGCGCGCCGGGGTGAACCAGGACAACTGATCGAGCACCAGCCGGTCGGTCACCGGGATCATGCCGCCGGAGAACACCAGCTGGCTCATCACGGCCACCACCAGCAGCGGCATGATCTGCTCACTGGACTTGGCCAGAGCCGACAGCAGCAGACCGAGCATCGCGGAGGCGACGGTGGTCGCAGCCATCACCAGGAACAGCTCGGCCGTCGGCGGGAGGAACGACACCGCCCCCTGGGTGGGGCCACCCTTGCCCAGTACGGCGATCGTCGTGACGATCGCAGATTGAACGATCGCGAATGCGGCGTAGATGCAGACCTTGGCCAGCAGATAAGCCGTCGTCGACAACCCGACGGCCTGCTCACGCCGGAAGATGGCACGCTCGCCGATCAGGTCGCGGACCGTCAACGCGGTGCCCATGAAGATGGCGCCCACGTTGAGCAGCACCAGCATCTGGCCCGGCTCGTTGGGGGCATCGCCCATCGGGTTGGGAATGCCGAAGCCGACGTCGCCGGGCACCGAGAGCGACAGCACGCCCATGATGAACGGCAGCATCGCCAGGAATGCGAAGTAACCGCGATCGGAGATGATCAGCCGCATCTGGCGGCGCGCGATGGTGGAGAACTGCCGTCGCACACTCGTTTTCGCGGGCTTGCCGAGGTCGGCCGGCTCCTCGGAGGCCTCGGCCTGCGGTGGCGGGCCACTGCGCGACAGGTAGCGCTGATGCGAGGCGTCGGGGTCGCCGGCGACCGAGGAGAAGATGTCGGCCCAGTTGGTGGTGCCCAGTTCCGGACCGATCTGGCTCGGCGGCCCGTAGAACGCGGTCTTGCCGCCCGGCGCCAGCAGCAGCACCTGATCGCAGACATCCAGGTAGGTCAGTGAGTGCGTCACCACCAGCACCACACGGCCGGCGTCGGCCAGCTGGCGCAGCATCGTCATCACCTGGCGGTCCAGCGCCGGGTCCAGACCCGAGGTCGGCTCGTCCAGGATCAGCAGCGACGGGCCGGTCAGCAGCTCGAGGGCCACCGAGGCCCGCTTGCGCTGACCGCCGGACAGCTTGTCCACCCGGGTCTCCAGGTGCTTGGTCATCTCGAGTTCCTCGAGGACCTGCAGGACCACCCGCTCGCGGTCCTCGTTGGTGGTATCCGGCGGCAGCCGCAGCTCCGCGGCGTACATCAGCGCCTGCTTGACCGTCAGCTGGCCGTGCACCACATCGTCCTGGGGGACCATGCCGATTCGGGAACGCAGCGAGGCGTACTCGGCGTGGATGTCGTGGCCCTCGAAGGACACCCGGCCGTCGGTCGGATGCGTCAGGCCGGCGACCTGCTTGGCGAACGTCGACTTGCCGGCGCCCGAGGGGCCGATGACCGCGGTCAGGGTGCCCGGCCGCGCGTCGATCGAGATGTTGTTCAGCAGCGTCTTGTTGCCCTCGATGGTCCACGTCAGACCGCGGACCTCCAGGCCACCGGTGCGGGTGGCCGCCTGGGTCTCCGAACCGCGGACCAGCGTCCCGCCGGTGAACACCAGGTCGACGTTGCCGATGGTGACCACATCGCCCTCGCGCAGCAGCGCGTCGTCGACGCGGGCACCGTTGACGAAGGTGCCGTTGATGCTGCGGTTGTCCAGGATCTCGGTGCCACCCGGCCCCGAAACCAGGGTGGCGTGGTGCCGTGAGGCCAGGACGTCGGGGATGACGATGTCGTTGTCGGTGGCGCGACCGATCTTGATCCCGCCCGGGGGCACCTCGGGTGCTTTCCCGGGACGCAGGATCTTGAGCATGCTGGTCGCGAGATTGTTCTCCGACGGCCGTGGCACGGCGGTCGGCCCCATGGCGGTCTGCGACGGATCGGCCGGCGGGATGTAGGCGGGCTGGGGACGCGCGGCCGGCGGCGGGGCGTAAGACTGCGGCGCGCTGGGCTGATATCGCGCGCTTGGTTGAGAGTCTTGCCCGGTCGGCTGATACTGCTGCGGGCCGGACGGGTAACGCGGCTGGGCGGGGGCCCCACCGGTAGGCCAGGCGGGCGGGGCGGGCGGCATGGGCGCCTGGGTCGGCCAGGACGCGCTGGGCCGGGGACCGGTGGGTGTCGGCATGGCGGCCGCGGGCGGGGGACTGCCCACCGAGCCCTGATGGCGACCCACCTCGAAGGCGAGTTGCGGGCCGTCCGGGTTACCGATGTTGAGGAGCTGGCCGTCCAGGATGTCGAGCGTCGGAACCCGCTGGCCATTGAGGTACATGCCGTTGAGGCTGCCGTTGTCGATGGCGATCCATCGCCCCTGATCGAAGCGCAACACCAGGTGCGCGCGGGAGATCAGCGGGTGGGCGATACGGACATCGGCACGTAGATCGCGGCCGACGACGACGTCGTTGCCTGCGGAGAAGGTGCGTGAGGACCCTTCGTATCGAACGGTCAGCGCGGGCGTTCCGGGGCGGCTCATCGGGAACAACTGTATCGGTTGGGTGCGATGGCGTGCTGCGCTGCGGTGGCCGTCGTGTCACTCGCCCTCGGTGACGACCGCATCGGCGAGTGCAGGCACGCTGTCTTCGGGGTAGCGGTCGTGCAGTTCCCACACATCCCAGGTCTGCACACCCCAGAAGATCGCGAACAGCGCAATCAGCGCGATCTCGACACCCACGACGACGTACGGGAAACCGGCCAACCAGAAGCCGATCGCAAGCAGCACGGCGAGCAGCATCAGGGTGGCGACCGTGGCGTAGAACTGCGCGCGGTGCGGGCGTTCCGCGGCCTTCGCGTAGCAGGCGTGGTAGACCGCGACCAGGATGATGGCCAGGAACATCGCGACGGCGGCGGTGATATGTGCGTACTCACGGGCCGGTGGCCAGAACAACAGCAGGCCACCGCCGACCACCGCCGCAAAAAGGACTTTTGGGAGTCCGGTCTCGATGGTGAGCAGCACGTTGGCCATCACCTTCCAGATGCCGCGGACGCCGGATAGATCCGGGGTGGTGGCGGTCGGTGCGGACTGGGGCGGTCGCCACTTCTGCAGACCCAGGTAGAGCCCGGTCCCGACGGTCGCGCCGACGACCAAGGCGAAAATGTTGTTCGGGATGGCGTCCAAAGGGTGTTCGACGGTCGGCAACCAGGCTTCGCAGACACCCTCGCTGCCGGTCGGGGCCAGCGCGACCACGAACGCCAGGAAGCCGGCGAAGTTGAGGAGGGCGTCCTCGCCGAGGCGGGTGCCCTTGTAGGCGATCAGGCAGATGCCCACCGCGCACAGCGCGGCGATGAACACCGCATGGGTGCGGGTGTAGAAGTATGCGCTGATCGAACCCTGCGGACAGCTGTGCTCCCAGGTCAGCACCAGCGATACCAGCAAGAAGACCACCAGAGCCACCAGGCCGACCCGGACGTAGCGGTAGGTGACCGCAGCGTCTTCCCTGGTGACTTGGGGGTCCATTCAGATAGTCAATACGTCCGGAGCGCCGGTGACCACGCAATGGGTATGGCTGTAGATCGTCGGCATGCATTTGTTGCAGTGCGTACACAGGGCCTTGACCGTGTGGGCGTCCCCGTCGGCCTTGATGCGGTTGATCAGGTCGGGTTCGGCCAGCAGCGCGCGGCCCATCGCGACGAAGTCGAACCCCTCGGCCATCGCCAGATCCATGGTCTCGCGGTTGGTGATGCCGCCCAGCAGGATCAGCGGCAGCGACAGCTCGGCCCGGAACTGCCGCGCGTGCCGCAACAGGTAGGCCTCCCGGTAGGGGTACTCACGCAGGAACTTCTTGCCGGTCAGCCGCATGCCCCAGCTGATCGGCGGGGTGAACGCGCCGGCGAACTCCTTGAGCGGTGCGTCGCCGTGGAACAGGTACATCGGGTTGACCAGGGAGCTACCGGCCGTCAGCTCGATGGCGTCCAGCCCGCCGTCCTCCTCCAGCCATTTGGCGGTCTGCAGGGCCTCGTCGATCGGGATACCGCCACGCACCCCGTCGGTCATCGTCAGTTTCGCGGTGACCGCGATCTGCTTGGCGCCGTAGGTGTCGACGGCGTCACGCACCGCCCGCACCAGCCCACGCGCGACCTTCGCCCGGTTCTCCAGCGAGCCACCGAATTCGTCGGTGCGCCGGTTGAGCATCGGGCTGAGGAACGAACTGGCCAGATAGTTGTGCCCGAGGTGGATTTCGACGGCGTCGAAGCCGGCGTCGATGGCCAGCCGTGCGGCATTCGCGTGCGCCGCGGTGACCGCGCGGATGTCGTCGAGACCGGCCTTGCGGGCGAACCGCATCGACAGCGGATTGAAGAACCGCACCGGCGCCAGGGCCGGGGCCTTGTTGGTCTTGGCGTTGGCGACCGGGCCGGCGTGACCGATCTGCGCGCTGATGGCCGCACCCTCGGCATGCACCGCGTCGGTCAGTCTGCGCAGTCCGGGCACCGCCTCCGGTCGCATCCACAGTTGCCAGCCGTCTGTGCGCCCACCCGGGGTGACCGCACAGTACGCGACGGTCGTCATGCCGACCCCGCCCGCGGCGGGAAGTTGGTGGAACTTGATCAGATCGTCGGTGACCAGCGCATTCGGCGTGGACGCCTCGAAGGTGGCGGCCTTGATGATGCGGTTGCGCAGCGTCACCGGACCGAGCTTGGCCGCGCCAAACACGTCGGTGAACACTTCTGCCTGCGTGTTCATACCGGGCGAGCCTGCCACAATGACCTACGTGGCAGCGACGACTTTGGATGGCAAATCCACCCGCGACGAAATTCTCGATGACCTCAAGGGACGGGTGGCCACGCTGACGGCGGCCGGCCGCACCCCCGGACTGGGCACCATCCTGATCGGCGACGACCCGGGATCGCAGGCCTACGTGCGCGGCAAGCATGCCGACTGCGCGAAGGTGGGCATCAACTCGATCCGCCGCGACCTGCCCGCCGATATCAGCCAGGCCACCCTGGACGAGACGATCGACGAGCTCAACGCCAACCCCGAATGCACCGGCTACATCGTGCAGTTGCCGCTGCCCAAGCACCTGGACGAGAACGCCGCCCTGGAACGCATCGACCCGGACAAGGACGCCGACGGTCTGCACCCCACCAACCTGGGCCGGTTGGTGCTCGGCAAAGAAGCTCCGCTGCCCTGCACTCCGCGCGGCATCGTGCACCTGCTGCGTCGTTTCGAGGTCCCGATCGCCGGTGCGCACGTGGTCGTGATAGGCCGCGGAGTCACGGTTGGCCGCCCGCTCGGCCTGCTGCTGACCCGACGTTCGGAGAACGCGACAGTGACGTTGTGCCACACCGGAACCCGGGACCTTCCTGAGCTGACCCGGCAGGCCGACATCATCATCGCCGCCGTCGGCGTGCCGTACATGGTCACCGCAGACATGGTGAAACCCGGCGCTGCCGTCGTCGACGTGGGCGTCAGCCGGGTCGAGGGCAAGCTCACCGGCGATGTGGCGCCTGACGTGTGGGATGTCGCCGGACACGTGTCGCCGAACCCCGGCGGGGTGGGCCCGCTGACGCGGGCGTTCCTGCTGACCAACGTGGTGGAGCGTGCGGAGCGGTGATGGGCGCGAAGAGCCAATGGCGCTGAAGGAGTTCGCCCGCAAGGTCTTCGGCGGTCAATGGCCGATCCTGGTGGTCGGCGTGATCCTGCTCGCCGCGCTGGGTCTGGTGATCACCGGCTACTGGCGTCGCGGCGCGCTCGTCATCGGAATCGCCGTCGGTGTGGCGGCGGCGCTGCGGTTGGCGCTCTCCGACGATCGCGCGGGTCTGCTGGTGATTCGTTCCCGCACAATAGACTTCGCGACAACCGCGACCGTCAGTGCGACGATGCTCTATATCGCGTGGACCATCGACCCGTTGGGCACGTCCTGAATCAGGATTGATCGGGCTGTATCGCCAGGCGTCCCAGCAGCACGCCAGAGGCGATCATGGTGACGGCCAAGCCGAGATGCAGCCAGTTGTCGGCGGCATTGACCGGCACGAAGTTCAACGGACCGTGGTGATCGATCGCCATTCCGTAGAGCCACAGCACCGCGTACACCGCGCCGCCCCAGAGCAGATACGCCTTGGCGGTGGCCGCGGAGCGGGCGAGCACCAGCCCGGCGACCCCGAACGCCAGATGGACCAGGTTGTGCAGGATCGACACGGCGAACACTCCGAGCAGCAGCGCGCCGGAGTGGTGCCCGGCCCAGCTCAGTTCGTCGAAGTCACTGGTGATACCGGGGATGAAGCCCGCGACCCCGAACACCAGGAACACCGCCCCGACCACCATCGCGGCGATCTGCACCACGGGAGCCGTGCCCCCCGCCGCGGCGAGACGGTCTTGGTCACGCTTGGACATCGCGGGCCTCTCGTCGTTCACCGTCTACTACCCATTCGGCGGAACGAATATTCCGGTGCCGGCATCATGGCCGCCGGATCAGGACAGCGTCGCCCGGATGCCCACGGTGATGTAGGGCAGCGCCAGACCGGTGCTGTTGACCAGCGCGGGATGGGTGGCCAGCAGTTCGCGGACCTTCTCCAGGGTGCGGGCACGGACCTCGGTGGGTGAGGTGATGCAGTAGCTGCGGGAGGCCACCAGGTCGAGCAACGCCTTCGGGGTCAGGTAGCTCGTCCACTCCACCTGATGGCGTTCGACATCGGTGAACGGAGCGCTCAGTGTCACCTCATCGCCCAGCGGGTCGTGCTCCTGGCCGATGATGGTGCCCAGATCCTTGACCCAGCCCGACCGTTCGTCGCGGGTGTTCCACACCAGCCCGAGCCGCCCGCCCGGCCGCAGCACCCGGGCGATTTCCTGCGTGGCGCGCTGCGGGTCGAACCAGTGCCAGGCCTGGGCCACCAGCACGGAGTCAACACTGTTGTCCGGCAACGGAATGTCCTCGGCTGTGCCCAGCAGTGCGGGGGTCTCCGGCAGGGAGTCGCTCAGGACTTCGAGCATCTCCGGGATGGGGTCCACCGCCACCACGTCCAGGCCGCGCTCGACGAGCCGGACGGTCAGCTTGCCGGTCCCCGCTCCCAGGTCCAGCACCCGTTGCGCGTCGGTCGGCAACAGCCAGTCGATGGCCTCCGGCGGGTAGGACGGGCGCCCGCGTTCGTAGGCGGCGGCCTCCTCGCCGAAGGACAGCGATCCCTGCTTGTTCGACGCGCTCACCGGGACGCGATCTCCAGCGTCTGCCGGATCAGCGGAGCCACCGCCTCGGTCTCCACCAGGAACCCGTCGTGACCGTAGATCGAGTCGACCACCCGCAGGCCGTCACATCCGGGGAGCAGGTCGGCCAGTTCCTGCTGCTGGCGCAGCGGGTACAGCCGGTCGGAGGTGATGCCCCCGACGAGCACCGGCACCGGGCAGCCGGCCAGCGCGGCCTCCACGCCACCGCGATCACGGCCGACGTCGTGGCTGCTCAGTGCGTCGGTGAGCGCGACGTAGGTGCCGGCGTCGAACCGGGACACCAGCTTGCCGCCCTGGTGTTCCAGGTAGCTCTGCACGGCGTAGCGGCCACCGTTGGTGGGGTCCTCGTCGCCCTGGGCGAGGTTGGCGAAGCGGGAGTCCAGCTCGGCCTCGCCGCGGTAGGTGAGGTGCGCCACGCGGCGCGCGATCTCCAGACCGGCGGCTGGGCCGCGACCGGTGTCGTAGTAGTCGCCGCCGTTCCAGTCGGGGTCGGCCTTGATCGCGGCGACCTGGGTGCTCTGGGTGCCGATCTGATCGGCGGTGGCACGCGCGCCGACCGCCAGGATCAGCCCGGCGCGGACGGTGTCGGGGTGCCCGACGATCCACTCCAGTGCCCGCGCGCCACCCATCGAACCGCCGATCACCGCCGCCACCTGGGTGACCCCGAGGGCGGCCAGGGCGGCCAGATCGGCATTGACCTGATCGCGGATGGTGATCGCCGGGAACCTTGAGCCCCAAGGCTTTCCGTCCGGTGCGATCGAGCTGGGCCCGGTGGACCCACGGCACCCGCCCAAGGCGTTGGTGGCGACGGCGCACCAGCGGTCGGTGTCGATCGTCGCGCCGGGTCCGGCGACGCCGTCCCACCAGCCCGGTGTCGGATGGTCGGGGCCGGCCGGGCCGGTGATGTGCGAATCGCCGGTCAGTGCGTGCAGCACCATGACGACGTTGTCGCGTTCGGGGTTCAGTTCGCCCCAGCGTTGCACCGCGATCGATACCTCGTCGAGGACGACGCCGCTTTCCAGGGTCAGGGCGCCGATCTGGACGACCCCGATCTCACCTTCCGCGGGCAGAGTCGACGGCACGTCGCTCAGTATGTCGAAGATGGTCATGAGGCTGCGCTCACACCGACGCGACACTCTGGCCGGTACCGGCGAAGGCTTTCGCCGCGGCGAAACCCTGGTCCAGGTCCGCCAGGATGTCGTCGATCCCTTCGATCCCGACCGCGAGGCGCACCAGGCCGGGGGTGACCCCGGTGGTCGCCTGCTCCTCGGGCGTCAGCTGGGCGTGGGTGGTCGAGGCGGGGTGGATGACCAGCGAACGCACGTCCCCGATGTTGGCCACATGGCTGTGCAGGGTCAGCGCGTTGACGAAGGCCTTGCCGGCCTCGATGCCACCGGCCAGTTCGAAGGCCAGCACCGCGCCGGTGCCCTTGGGGGCGATCTTGCGGCCCAGTTCGTACCACGGTGAGGTGGGCAGTCCGGCGTAGTTCACCGAGGTCACCTCGTCGCGGCCGGTGAGGTACTCGGCGACCTTTACCGCGTTGGACACGTGCCGTTCAACGCGCAGGGACAGCGTCTCTAATCCCTGGGCGATGAGGAAGGCGTTGAACGGGGCGAGCGAGCTGCCCAGGTCACGCAGGAGCTGGACCCGGGCCTTGAGGGCGTAGGCGGGCGGGCCGAGCGCGGAGAACACCACACCGTGATAGCTCGGGTCCGGCTCGGTGAAACCGGGGTGACGGCCCTGGGTCCAGTCGAAGTTGCCGCTGTCGACGATGACGCCGGCGATGGCCGAGCCGTGCCCGCCCAGGTATTTGGTGGCCGAGTGCACCACGATGTCGGCGCCGTGCGCGATCGGCTGGATCAGGTACGGGGTCGCGATGGTGTTGTCGACGATCAGCGGGATGCCCTGTTCATGGGCGACGCCCGAGACGCCGGGGATGTCGAGGATGTCGATCTGGGGGTTCGAGATGGTCTCGGCGAAGAACGCCTTGGTGTTCGGCTGGATCGCTGACCGCCAGGACTCCAGGTCATCGGGGTTCTCGACGAAGCTGACCTCGATACCGAGCTTGGGCAGCGTGTAGTGGAACAGGTTGTAGGTGCCGCCGTAGAGTCGCGGGCTGGACACGATGTGGTCCCCGGCAGCGGCCAGGTTGAGGATCGCGAAGGTCTCGGCGGCCTGCCCGGAGGACAGGAACAGCGCCGCGACACCACCTTCGAGCGCGGCCAGGCGCTGCTCGATGACATCGGTGGTCGGGTTACCGATGCGGGTGTAGATGTTGCCGGTCTCCTCCAGGCCGAACAGCGCCGCTGCGTGCGCGGTGTTGTCGAACGTGTAGGACGTGGTCTGGTAGATCGGCAGTGCCCGGGCGTTGGTCGCCGTGTCCGGGGTCTGGCCGGCGTGCACCTGCTTGGTCTCGAAGGACCAACGGGCGGTGATGTCTTCTTCGGGGGTGCTCACGAGAAACGAACCTCCATCTGTGTCTGGGGGCCCGTCAACACGGACCCGCGCTTGCCGGCAGTCGCCATTCGACTGCTCAACCTGGTCTTCACCCGGAGCACCCCACCGCGGTTGGAGGGTTGCCGGCCAGCAAGCCGGGGCTTGATGCTGGCGCTCATGACCGATACAAAGCCTAGCTCACGACGTTGACCCGATGCCACCTGGTTGTCGGAGGTGTCGCGCCGCCACAAAAAAGCTACTGGCCAGTAGTCAAAGCTGACCCGTCGCCGGTTCGTCGGCCCTTGTAGTGTTGCCGGTGAGGGCAGCCGGGAACCGTCGTGACAGCGGTTGCGGGCGGCCCGCTGGTGCGAGAGCGCCTCTGCTCAATCAATCACGGCAGAAACGACTTTCGCTGCATCTGATCCGACAGTGACGCCGGGAGTACACATGAGCGCCGAGCAGCCGACCATCATCTACACGTTGACCGACGAAGCACCGCTGTTGGCCACCTACGCCTTCCTGCCGATCATCCGGACCTTCGCCGACGCCGCCGGGATCGATGTCAAGACCAGTGACATCTCCGTGGCGGCGCGCATCCTCGCCGAGTTCAGTGACCGACTGACCGACGAGCAGAAGGTGCCGGACAACCTCGCCGCCCTCGGCGAGCTGACCCAGGACCCGGCCGCCAACATCATCAAGCTGCCCAACATCAGTGCCTCGGTGCCCCAGTTGCTGGCGGCCATCAAGGAACTCAAGGAAAAGGGTTACGACCTCCCGGACTTCCCCGGCGACCCGAAGTCCGACGAAGAGAAGAAGATCAAGGAGCGGTACTCCAAGATCCTGGGTAGCGCGGTCAACCCGGTGCTGCGCGAGGGCAACTCCGACCGGCGCGCCCCCAATGCGGTCAAGGAGTACGCCCGCAAGCACCCGCACAGCATGGGCAAGTGGTCGCAGGCGTCGCGCACCCACGTGGCGACCATGAAGACCGGCGATTTTTACCACGGCGAGAAGTCGCTGACGGTGGACAAGGACCGCAGGGTCAAGCTGGTGCTGGAGACCTCGGCGGGCGAGACCGTGCTCAAGCCCGAGGTGAAGCTCGACGCCGGCGATGTCATCGACAGCATGTACATGAGCCGCAAGGCCCTCATCGAGTTCTACGAGGAGCAGATCGAGGACGCCTACAAGACGGGCGTGATGTTCTCGCTGCACGTCAAGGCGACCATGATGAAGGTCAGCCACCCCATCGTGTTCGGTCACGCGGTCAAGGTGTTCTACAAGGACGCTTTTGCCAAGCACGAGAAGCTGTTCGACGAGCTGGGCGTCAACGTCAACAACGGTCTGTCGGATCTGTACAGCAAGATCGAATCGCTGCCCGCCTCACAGCGTGAAGAGATCATCAACGATCTGCACGCCTGCCACGAGCACCGGCCCGAACTCGCCATGGTCGACTCCGCGAAGGGCATCTCCAACTTCCATTCGCCGTCCGACGTCATCGTGGATGCGTCGATGCCGGCGATGATCCGCCTCGGCGGCAAGATGTACGGCGCCGACGGCCGCACCAAGGACACCAAGGCGGTCAACCCGGAGTCGACCTTCTCCCGCATCTATCAGGAGATGATCAACTTCTGTAAGACGCACGGGAACTTCGATCCCACCACCATGGGCACCGTGCCGAACGTCGGTCTGATGGCGCAGAAGGCCGAGGAGTACGGCAGCCACGACAAGACCTTTGAGATCGCCGAGGCGGGTGTGGCCAAGATCGTCGACGCCGATTCCGGTGAGGTTCTGCTCTCGCAGGAGGTCGAAGAGGGCGATATCTGGCGCATGCCGATCGTCAAGGACGCCGCGATCCGCGACTGGGTGAAGCTTGCGGTCAACCGCGCCCGGCTGTCCGGTATGACGACGGTGTTCTGGCTCGACGACGAGCGTCCGCACGAGAACGAGCTGCGCAAGAAGGTCAAGGAGTACCTCAAGGACGAGGACACCGAGGGCCTGGACATCACCATCCTTCCGCAGGTATGGGCCATGCGCTACACGCTGGAGCGGGTGATCCGCGGGCAGGACACCATCGCGGCGACCGGCAACATCCTGCGCGATTACCTCACCGACCTGTTCCCGATCCTGGAGTTGGGCACCAGCGCGAAGATGCTGTCGGTGGTGCCGCTGATGGCCGGTGGCGGACTGTACGAGACCGGTGCCGGTGGCTCGGCGCCCAAGCACGTCAGCCAGCTGGTCGAAGAGAACCACCTGCGCTGGGATTCGCTCGGTGAGTTCCTCGCCATCGGCGCCAGCCTGGAGGATATGGGCAACAAGACCGACAACGCCAAGGCCAAGCTGCTCGGCGAGACGCTGGACACCGCCGTCGGAAAGCTGTTGGACGAGAACAAGTCTCCGTCGCGCAAGGCCGGCGAGCTGGACAACCGCGGCAGCCAGTTCTACCTGTCGCTGTACTGGGCGCAGGCGCTCGCCGAGCAGACCGAGGACAAGGAACTCGCCGAGCACTTCGCCCCGCTGGCCAAGACGCTCGGTGAGAGCGAGGACGCCATCATCTCCGAGCTCAACGAGGTGCAGGGTGGGCACGCCGACATCGGTGGCTACTACTACCCGGACCCGGAGAAGACCGCCGCGGTGATGCGGCCGTCCAAGACGTTCAACGCCGTGCTGGAGTCCGCCAAGAGCTAGAACTGGCGTCAGCCCGCCGGCGGTGCCTCGCGCTTGCGCTCGGTGTGCTGGTCGACGAAATCGGCGATCAGCTCGGTGATCTGGCCGGGTGCTTCCAGCATCGGGATGTGGCCCAGTCCCGGCAGGCGGGTCACTTTGGCATCGGTCGGCAGGTTCTCGATGAAGTACTTGGTGCCGCGCGGGCTGGGGAACACCCGGTCCTTCTCGCACAGCACCAGGTGTGTCGGCACAGCGACCTGAGCCAGTTCCAGCAGACCCGGCAGACGCAGTGTCTTGATGAGCAATTGGACGTAGGCCGTGCAGTGCGTGGCGTCCTCGACGAGGGCGACCAGGTCCGGCCGGCTGGGTCCGTCGGCGGGTCCGCTCACCGGCAGGGTGGCGATCCGGGTGCCGAACGGCAGGTCCAGGATGCGTGGCCCGAGCAGGCGTGCGGCGATCAGGGCCGGGCCGCCGGCCAGGAACTTCAGCACGGTCTCGTACTTGGTGGGGGAGTGCTGGCTCCATCCGCCGGCCGGCGCGATGGCGGTCAGGGTGCGTGCCCGGCCACGGCGCTCCAGTTCGAAGGCCACCCAGCCGCCCAGCGAATTGCCGACGATATGGGCTGTGTCCCAGCCGATCTGGTCCATCCGACGCTCGACGTCGTCGACGAGGGCGGCGGTGTCCAACAGCCACGTGCCGGCGCGGGAGCCCCCGTTGTGGCCGATCATGGTGGGTGCCAGCACCTCGAAGCGGCCGGTGTCGGCGAGCTGATCGGCTACCGTGCGCCACACGTTCTGCGAGCACAGGAACGGGTGCAGCATGAGGATCGGTTCACCCGTTCCGTGGTGGATGGGTGCGCGTTGGGTCATAGCGCCCGACAGTATGGCGGTACCGCCGGTACCGCAAGGCTCGGCGGGCAGGGGGACCTCCCGCTTGCGGGGGAGAGCGCAGCGACCGGGGGATATGTGCTGCTGTCGGAGGCGTCCATTAGGGTCGTCCACCGTGATCGTCACCACCGTCAACGTCAACGGCATCCGCGCAGCGGTCAAACAGCGATCCACGGAGAACCTCGGCCTGCTGCCGTGGCTGAAGGACAGCACCGCCGACGTCGTCTGCCTACAGGAGACCCGCGCCGACGACGAACAACTCGCCGAGGCACTGGCGCCGGCCCTGGCCGACGGCTGGCATCTCGCCGCAGCCGAGCCGCATGTCAAGGGCCGCAACGGTGTTGCCGTGCTGTCTCGCACCCCGTTCGACGCGGTGCGCATCGGTTCGGGCTCCGAGGAGTTCGCCGAGCACGGCCGCTACATCGAGGTCGACACCGCCGGCGCCACGGTGGCCAGCGTGTACCTGCCCACCGGTGAGGCCGAGACCGAGCGCCAGCTGGAAAAGGAACGCTTCATGTCCGCGGTCGAGGCCCGGATGGCCGCCCTGCTCGCCGACGGCCGCGACGCCGTGCTGTGCGGCGACTGGAACATCGCGCACACCGAGAGCGATATCAAGGCCTGGAAGGCCAATGTCAAGAAGGCGGGCTTCCTGCCCGCCGAGCGGCAGTGGCTGACCGAGCTGATGTCCACCGGCTGGGTGGACGTGGTGCGCCGGCTGCATCCGGATGTCGCGGGTCCGTACAGCTGGTGGTCATGGCGCGGCAAGGCCTTCGACAACGACGCTGGCTGGCGTATCGATTACCACCTGGCCAGCCCGGGCCTCGCCGCCCGTGCGGTGTCGGCGCGGGTGGAGCGGGCCGAACTGTACGCGTTGCGCTGGTCCGATCACGCCCCGGTGACCGTCGAGTTCTCCTGAGTCGACCAGTCCGGCCGCCTGCCCAGGTGCGCCAGTAGCCGGCCGAGATCCGTTGTGCCGGTGGCCCCGACGGCGTGCCCGAACGGTGCGTTCGCGGCCTCTCGGGACCCGTCGTCGGGGATGCCCAGCACGATCGGCAGCGCCGCGGCGACCACCTCGTCGGGTAGCTGGAACGGCAGCCCCAGGGCGGCGGCGACGTCCCAGCCGTGCACGACATAGTCCACGAAATGCATGGCCATCGCGATCGAGCCGGGAACCGTTGCGTCCGGACCGAATTCGGGCAGGGCGCACACGGCGTCATCGATTCCGTCCGCGCTGAAGGCCTCGAGCACATCGCGGGCGGCGGCAGCGTAACTGCCCGCCGGATCGGCCCGCACCTGCGCGCTGACCGTCTCGGGATCCCAGATCCGTACGTCGGCGCCGTCGCCCCGCACCGACGCGGCGAACCCGCGGTGCTGGACGGTCATGTGGGCAACCAGGTCGGCCAGCGTCCACCCCGCGCACGGTGTCGGCCGATCCAGGTCGGATGAAGTGACCGCTTCGACGACGGCAACGGAGTGCAGGACGGCGGTTCGGTGGGAGGGTGCGATACCGGCAGAAGTAATATGCATGAGCTTACGATAAGCGAAAGCATATGATTGGGCAACGCTTAGCATGTGGCGGTGCCGCGTCGTCCCGATCTCGCGGCCATGCTCGCCCCGTTGCTGCGCGACATGGCCGCCGCCGAGCTGCCCGTGCTGGAGGCGCACGACCTCACCATGTGGGGCTACGTCGTGCTGTGCGCGCTGGACGGCGGGCCGGTGCGCTCCCAGGCCGCCCTGGCCGAAGCGATCGGCGCCGACAAGACACGCATCATCCGCACCCTCGATGACCTGCAGGACCGCGGTCATATCGAGCGTCAGGTCGATCCCGAGGACCGTCGGGTCCGCCTGCTGGCGATCACCGCTGCCGGGCAGCGGGTGAAAGACGCCGCGCAAGCCGAGATCCAGCGTGGCGAGGAACGCTGGCTGGGCCTGCTGAGCGCCGACGAGCGGCGCACCTTCCTCCGGGTGCTCGAGCTGCTGACCCGCGCGGAAACCGAATGACGGCAGTGCGAAAATCGAAGGATCATGAGCGTCCCCTCCAAGAGCGTCGTGTTCTCCGGCGCACAGCCCACCTCGGATTCCCTGCACCTCGGTAACGCGCTCGGTGCCGTCAACCAGTGGGTTAGCCTGCAGAACGACTACGACGCGTACTTCTGCGTCGTGGACCTGCACGCCATCACCGTCCCGCAGGAACCGGAGGTGCTGCGCAAGCGCACCCTGGTGACCGCCGCGCAGTATCTCGCGCTGGGTGTCGACCCGGCGAAGGCGACGGTGTTCGTCCAGAGCCACGTGCCTGCCCACACCCAACTGGCTTGGGTGCTGGGGTGTTTCACCGGTTTCGGGCAGGCGTCGCGGATGACGCAGTTCAAGGACAAGTCGCAGAAGCAGGGGGCCGAGGCGACCACCGTCGGGCTGTTCACCTATCCGGTGCTGATGGCGGCCGATGTGCTGCTCTACGACACCGCGCTGGTGCCGGTCGGCGAGGACCAGCGCCAGCACCTGGAGCTGGCCCGCGACATCGCCGAACGGATCAACGTCCGGCTTCCGGGGACCTTCGTGATCCCCGAGGCGATCATCCCCAAGGCGACCGCCAAGATCTACGACCTGCAGGACCCGACGGCGAAGATGAGCAAGTCCGCCGCCACCGATGCCGGATTGATCAGCCTGCTCGACGACCCGAAGAAGACGGCCAAGAAGATCCGGTCGGCGGTCACCGACAGCGAGCGTGAGATCCGCTTCGACCGCGATGCCAAGCCCGGCGTGTCCAACCTGCTCACCATCCAGTCCGCGGTGACCGGCACCGATATCGACACCCTGGTGGCCGGCTACGCCGGACGCGGCTACGGCGATCTCAAGACCGAAACCGCGGACGCGGTGGTTGAATTCGTCACCCCCATCAAGGCACGCGTCGACGAACTGCTCGATGACCCGGCCGAACTGCAGGCGGTGCTGGCCAAGGGGGCCGCCCGCGCCGACGAGGTCGCTTCGGCAACGCTGCAACGGGTATATGACCGGATGGGATTCTTGGCGCCCACGAGCTGACCACCCTGGGAAGGGATTACCGATGGCCTACCGCGAAGCGGTACCGACAGCCCCGTCCGACCAGGACAAACCAGGTGTGATGGACCGGTTGCGGGAGCGCTTCTTCTGGTTCAACCGCATCATGGTGGCTCAGGACCGCTACAACGAGTGCAAGGGCGACTTCTACGCCGCGGGCATCACGTACTTCACCATCTTCGCGTTGTTCCCGCTGCTCATGGTCGGTTTCTCCATCGGCGGGTTCGTGCTGGCCAACCAGCCCGACCTGATGATGGAGGTCGAGGAACGGATCAGGTCCAGCGTCTCGGGTGACCTCGGGTCCCAACTCGTGGAGTTGATGGATTCGGCGATCGACTCGCGCGGCACCGTCGGTGTCATCGGTCTGGCCACCGCCGCATGGGCCGGCCTGGGCTGGATGGCCAACCTGCGGGAAGCGCTGAGCCAGATGTGGGAGCAGCGGCACGAACCCGCCGGGTTCGTGGCCACCAAGCTGTCGGACCTGCTGGCACTGGTTTCGGCGTTCGTGGCGCTGGCGCTCACCATCGGCCTGACCGCGCTGAGCAAAGAGTCAGCGATGACGACGGTGCTGGGCTGGTTCGGGCTGCAGGATGTGCCGGGTCTGAGCGTCGGGCTGCAGGTGGCGTCCTGGGTGATCTCCATCGGGATCTCCTGGTTGCTGTTCACCTGGATCATCGCCCGGCTTCCGCGCGAGTCGGTCAGCTTCCGCAGCTCGCTGCGGGCCGGTCTGATCGCCGCGGTGGCGTTCGAGGTGTTCAAGCAGGTGGCTTCGATCTACCTGCGCTCGGTGGTGACCGGGCCCGCCGGGGCCACCTTCGGTCCGGTGCTGGGCCTGATGGTGTTCGCCTACATCACCGCCAGGCTGATCCTGTTCGCGACGGCGTGGGCCGCGACGGCCCCCGAGAACCTGGAGGCGGTGCCGATCGAACCGCCCGGCCCGGTCCGGATCAGCCCGCGGATCGAGGTGCGTGAAGGCGTCGGGATGTCCGGTGCCGCCGCGAGTTTCGCGGCCGGCGCGATCGGCGGACTCGGACTGTCCCGACTGTTGCGCTCACGTCGTTAGTGCCCGATCACCTTGAGGCCGACGACGCAGCCGATGATGCCGAGGATCAGCGCCACCTTGATCAGTGAGGCGCCCTCGGAACCGGTGAACATCGCGTAGCCCACGGTCAGCGCGGCGCCGATACCCACCCAGATCGCGTAGCTGGTGCCGATCGGGAGTGAGCGCATCGCGAAGGCCAGGCCCGCCATCGAGAACACCAGCGCCACACCGAATACCACCGACGGGCCCATTCTCGTGAAGCCCTCGGACCTGCCGAGCGCGGTGGCCCAGACGGCCTCCAGCACACCCGAGATCACCAGAATCAACCAAGCCATGACACACCCTCCGTGGCTCCGTCTTGTCGCTGGCCGGGTACGGTGCCGCCTCGTCCGGTGTCACATGGTGACATCGTCAACGGTAGCAAACCGGGTAGCGTGCGGGTGGTGTCTTTGGTCACCACCTGGTCTGCCGCAATGGGTCTCACGTTCCCCGTGGTGAATGCGCCCATGGGCGGCGCCGCCGGTGGACGGCTGGCCGCCGCGGTCTCGCGGGCCGGTGGACTGGGCATGATCGGAATGGGCAGTGCGGCGACCCCGGATCTGCTGCGCCGCGAACTTGCCGAACTCGGTGATGTGAGCGGGCCGTTCGGCATCGGGCTGGTGCACTGGGTCATGAGCGAGCAGCCGGACTTGCTGGACGTGGCGCTGTCCGCCCGGCCGGCGCTGTTGAGCGTCAGCTTCGGTGATGACTGGAGCTGGGTGCGGGAAGCCCATGACGCCGGGGTGACCGTCGCAGCGCAGGTCGCCACCGTCGACGACGCGATCGGCGCGGTGGAGTCCGGCGTGGACGTGCTGGTGGCCCGTGGTGCCGAAGGCGGCGGGCACGGGAAACCGGTGATGGGCACCCTGCCGCTGCTCACCGGGGTGCTGGACGCCGTCGACGTCCCGGTGCTGGCCGCCGGTGGCATCGCCTCGCCACGGGGCGTGGCTGCGGTGCTGGCGGCCGGCGCGTCGGCCGCCTGGGTGGGTACGGTCTTCGCGGCGTGCACCCAGGCGTTGATGCCCGACGATGCCCGCGCCGAATTGCTGGCCGGTTCGCAGACCGAGCTGACCTCTGAGCATGACATCGCGGCCGGATACCGGTGGCCGGCAGGCATTCCGGAACGGGTGCTGCGCGGGTCGGCGGTCAATGCAGGGCAGGGCGTGGGGCAGGTGCGGAGCCAGGTCGACGCCGGCGACGTCGTCGTGCAGCTGGGTGAGGGCGCGGCAGCGTTGTTGGAGCGCTGGGGTTCTCAGGCGCGCTGACGGTTCATCGACCGCGCCGCCATGATGAGGGCGAAGACGATGATGACGCCGACGAATCCGACGCCGACCCGCACGGGCAGCGCGTCGGCACTCGGCAGCGCGGTCGCGGCGACCGCGGTGGGGTCGGGAGCCTTCTCGGGCTCCGGGGCGGCCAGGGATGGGTCGGGCTCGATCAGCGAGCCGATCGAGGTGCCCGGCGGTGTCGCGAACCCGTAGTCGAGCAGGCGGGCTGCCTGCTCCCACGGGGCGATGGGTACCCGGGTGCCCTTGAGCATGATCGCCACCAGCCGGCGGCCGTCGCGTTCGGCGGCGCCGACGAACGTCTGCCCGGCGTCATCGGTGTAGCCGGTCTTACCGCCCAGTGCGCCCGGGTAGTTGGCGAGCAGCTTGTTGTCGTTCTCCAGCTCGTAGGTCGGCCACTGGTACTGCTGGGAGCCGACGATCTTCGCGAAAGTGTCGTTCTGCCAGGCGTATCGGTAGAACAGGCCGAGGTCGTAGGCAGAGGTGCTCATGCCCGGACCGTCCAGACCTGACGGTGTGGCGGCGCGGGTGTCGCGGGCGCCGAGCTTGCGGGCCAGGTTGTTGATCTTCTGCAGCGCGGTGTCCATCCCGCCGAGCTGGGCGGCCAGCGCGTGGGCGGCGTCGTTGCCCGACACCATGAGCAGGCCGTGCAGCAGATCGCTGACGGTATAGCGCTCACCGTTCTTCACGCCGACGCTACTGCCCTCGGCGTGCTCGTCACCCTCGCTGCCGGTGATCATCCGGTTGATCGGCAGCTCCTGGATCGACTGCATGGCGACCAGCACCTTGATCACACTGGCCGGGCGATGCCGCCCGTGCGGATCCTTGGCGGCGATGATCTCGCCGGTGTCGAGGTCGGCGACCAGCCACGCCTCGGCCGACACGTCACCGGGCACCGGCGGGGTGTCGGGTGCGGTGATCAGCCCGCAACCGCTGAGTGCGTCACCACCGAGCGGGGTGGCGGGCACCGGCAGCGGCTGCGGCGGCGGACCGGCCTTGGGGACCTCGGAGTCGTCGACCGCGGGCGGCGTCGTCACCTTGTAGGGGCACGGGTCGGGGCCCGGGTCTGCGCCGACCAGCGGCGCTCCGACCAGTGCGGAACCGGTCAGCATCAAGGTCGCCGTGACCGCACAAGCCACTCGGCGCAGCGAAACTTTGGAAGCCATCGTCTGTGCAGACTAGGAGATTCCGGACAGATTTCTGGGCCGCCACGCTGTGGCTGATGTGACTTGTGTGGTTTATGTGGCGAACCGGATCACATCCGGCGCGACGCCTCCGACAGCACGTTGTGCAGGATGTCGTAGATCGCGTCGAACTCGGCCTGCCCACTGATCAGCGGGGGAGCCAGCTGCACGACTGGGTCGCCACGGTCGTCGGCGCGGCAGTAGAGGCCGGCCTCCCACAGTGCGGGCGTCAGGTATCCGCGCAGCAGCCGCTCGGATTCCTCGTCGTTGAAGGTCTCCTTGGTCGCCTTGTCCTTGACCAGTTCGATGCCGTAGAAGAAGCCCTCACCGCGGACGTCACCGACGATCGGCAGGTCGTAGAGCTTCTCCAGGGTGGCGCGGAAGGCCGGGGCGCTTTCCTTGACGTGGGCGTTGATGCCCTCGCGCTCGAAGATGTCGAGGTTGGCCAGTGCGACCGCGGAGGACACCGGGTGCCCGCCGAAGGTGTAGCCGTGGCCGAACACCGTCTGCCCGTCGTTGAAGGGTTCGAACAGCCGGTCACTGGCGATCATCGCGCCCAGCGGGGAGTAGCCCGAGGTCAAACCCTTTGCGCTGGTGATGATGTCGGGGATGTATCCGAAATCATCACAGGCGAACATCGATCCGATCCGGCCGTAGGCGCAGATCACCTCGTCGGAGACCAGCAGCACGTCGTACTCGTCGCAGATCTCGCGGACCCGCTCGAAGTACCCGGGCGGCGGCGGGAAGCAGCCGCCGGCGTTCTGCACCGGCTCCAGGAAGACGGCGGCGACGGTGTCGGGGCCCTCGAACTCGATGGCCTCGGCGATCCGGTCGGCGCAGTAGCGGCCCCAGGCCTTGGGGTCGGAGCTGAACTGCTCGGGAGCGCGGTAGAAGTTGGTGTTGGGCACCCGGAAACCGCCGGGGGTCGGCGGATCGAACGGCGCCTTGAACGCCGGGATGCCGGTGATGGCCAGCGCTCCCTGCGGCGTGCCGTGATAGGCGATGGACCGCGATATCACCTTGTACTTGCCCGGCTTACCGGTCAGCTTGAAGAACTGCTTGGCCAGCTTCCAGGCGCTCTCCACGGCCTCGCCGCCACCGGTGGTGAAGAAGACCCGGTTCAGGTCGCCCGGCGCGTAATTGGCTACCCGCTCGGCCAATTCGATCGCCGACGGGGTGGCATAGGACCACAGCGGGAAGAAGGCCAGCTGCTCGGCCTGCTTGGCGGCCGCGGCAGCCAGTTCCTCGCGGCCGTGCCCGACCTGGACCACGAACAGCCCGCTCAGGCCGTCGATGTAGCTGTTGCCCTTGTCGTCGAAGATCCGGGTGCCCTCGCCGCGGGTGATGATCGGCGGGGTGATGCCCTCGCCGTGACGGGCGAAGTGCCCCCACAGGTGGCGGTTGGCCTTGGCGGCCAGATCGGTTGTCGCGCTTGTGTTTGTTTCGGTAATTGTCATCTCGTGCCCCAGTTGTATTGCTGTTTGACTAGTTTCAGGTAAACCAACGTTTCGGTGGCTATCACTCCTGGGACGGCGCGGATTTTGGTGTTGAGCAGGTCGAGCAGGTCACCGTCGTCCTCGCAGACGACCTCGACGATGGCGTCGAATGTTCCCGCGGTGAGCACCACGTAGTCGACGGACTCGAGTGCGGCCAGCTTCTCGGCGACCTTGGTGGTGTCACCGGTGCACCGGATGCCGATCATGGCCTGCCGGGCGAAACCGAGCTGCATGGGATCGGTGACGGCCACGATCTGCATGACACCCGCATCGACCATCCGCTGCACTCGTTGACGCACGGCGGCCTCGGACAGGCCGACGGCCTTGCCGATGCCGGCGTAGGAACGTCTGCCGTCCTGCTGGAGCTTCTCGATGATGGCCTTCGAGAGCTCGTCCAGCTGGAAAGCGGCGCCGGGACGGGAATGGTTGATTCGCAGGGACACGGCGGACGCGCCGGGCTGGGAATCCGGGTTCGACATGTGACGATTGTGCACGGAATCCGTCGTTACAAGCAACTAATTCCATGAAATCAGCCGTACGACGTGCCACAGATTGCCGGAATGCGTAGGCTTGAGCTCTGTGAGTGCAACGCAAATCCCGGGCAGTTGGATCAACGGAGTAGTGGCGCAGACCGGCGGCGCGCCCTTCGAGGTCATCAATCCCGCCACCGGTGCGGTGGCCGCAACCTATGCGCTGGCCACCCCTGCCGACGTCGACGCCGCCGTCGCTGCCGCACGTGCGGCCCAGCCGGGATGGGCCGGCGCGACACCGGCCGAGCGGGCCGGCGTGCTGTTCAAGCTGGCCGAGTTGATGGAAGCGGAAGCCGACACCTTCATCGCCGAGGAAGTGGCCCAGTGCGGTAAGCCGGTGCGGCTGGCCACCGAGTTCGACGTCCCGGGCAGCATCGACAACGTGTCCTTCTTCGCCGGTGCGGCACGACATCTGGAAGGCAAGGCCACCGCCGAGTACTCGGGTGACCACACCTCCAGCATCCGGCGTGAGGCCGTCGGTGTCGTCGCGACCATCACGCCGTGGAACTATCCGCTGCAGATGGCGGTCTGGAAGGTCATCCCGGCGCTGGCCGCCGGGTGCGCCGTCGTCATCAAACCGGCCGAGATCACCCCGCTGACCACGCTGACCCTGGCACGGGTGGCCAAGGCGGCCGGGTTGCCTGACGGTGTGCTCAACGTGGTGACCGGGTCCGGTGCCGATGTGGGTACCGCGCTGGCCGGCCATCGCGATGTCGACGTGGTCACCTTCACCGGGTCGACCGGGGTGGGCCGCAAGGTGATGGCCGCGGCCGCGGTGCACGGTCACCGCACCCAGCTGGAACTCGGCGGCAAGGCGCCGTTCGTGGTGTTCGACGATGCCGATCTCGACGCAGCCATCCAGGGCGCCGTCGCGGGTGCGCTGATCAACTCCGGGCAGGACTGCACGGCGGCAACCCGGGCGATCGTGTCACGCGATCTGTACGACGATTTCGTCGCCGGGGTCGGCGAGGTGATGAGCAAGATCGTCGTCGGCGACCCGAACGATCCGGATACCGATCTGGGACCGCTCATCTCGTTCGCGCACCGGGACAAGGTGGCGGCCATGGTGTCCCGTGCTCCCGATCAGGGCGCCCGGATCGTGACCGGCGGTGTCAGCCCGGACCTGCCGGGCGCGTTCTACCGGCCCACGCTGATCGCCGATGTGGCTGAGGATTCCGAGATCTACCGCGACGAGGTCTTCGGCCCGGTGCTCACCGTGCGCGCGTTCACCGACGATGACGACGCACTGCGCCAGGCCAATGACACCGTCTACGGTCTGGCCGCCTCGGCGTGGACCCGCGATGTCTACCGGGCGCAGCGGGCCTCCCGCGAGATCCACGCGGGCTGCGTGTGGATCAACGACCACATCCCGATCATCTCGGAGATGCCGCACGGCGGTGTCGGGGCATCCGGGTTCGGTAAGGACATGAGCGACTACTCCTTCGAGGAGTACCTCACCATCAAGCACGTGATGAGCGATATCACCGGTGCGGCCGAAAAGGACTGGCACCGCACCATCTTCACGAAACGTTAGATTGCGATTTGTGGAGTTTTCGTCGGAACCATTCCGACGAAAACTCCACAAACCGCTACTCCTCGCCGCGCGGGATCACGATAACCGGTGCATCGGTGCCGGCCAGGATGCGTGATGCGGTGGAGCCCAGGAAGATGCGTTTGGGCGCGGCGAACCGGCTGGAGCCGACCACCAGCACGTCGGTGTCATCCCAGTTGAGCTTCTTGAGCGCGGACTCCAGCGTCATCCCCTCGGCCACCAGGGATTCGATATCGGGTGAATCGGGCAGGGCGCGGGCGGCCACGGTCAGGTTCTGCCGGGCGGCGCTGATCTGCATTGCCCGCAGATCCTCGAGATCGGCGGCCTCGGCGAGGTTTTCGGCCGACACCAGCGAGACCATCCGGATGGGAAGATTGGCCGCACTAGCCAGAGTGATGGCAAAGGGCAACGGATTGTCGTCGCCGACCTTGCTGGGCACCGCGGCGGTGATGGCTTCGATACGTTCGGGCGCGTCGTCGGCATAGCCGCGCGGAGCCAGCGCGACGGGGATCGTCGAACTGTGCAGCAGCGCACTCGACACCGGGCCGATCACATGCCCGCCGAAGAATCCGTCGCGGGCGCCGCCGACCACGATGAGGTCGGATTCGTGTGTCTCGGCGAATTGCAGCAATGTCTCGGCGAACGATTCGCCCACCAGGACATTGGCTTTGACCGACTTCGCCACACCGGTGAGGTTCGACACCGCCTTGGCGATCCACTCCTGCCCGCGTTCGAGCAGGAACTCCTGATACTGACCGCGTCCGGGATGGCCGTCGGGAAACTCTTCGCGCACCACCAGGACGACGTCCACGTCGGCGCCGAAGGTACGGGCCAGCGCGGCAGCCAGGGCGACACCGTCGTCGCCGGTCGGTGTCGCCAGATATCCGACAGTCAGATGCATTGTGCAGCCTGTTCTTTCGTATCAGTACACATCGGGGACTTTGACTTCGGTACCGGCGTTGAGTGTCTCGCCGCGGAAGAAGCGCTTGGTGCCGACGGCGAAGCACGCCAGCATCAGCGGAATGCCGAGCACCAGCATGCCGACGCCGAGCACGAACACGCCGCCGATGGGTCCGAAGGCGGTGTAGCCGTAGTCCGGCGCCATCATGTCCTTGGCGCTGATGCCGAAGGCCACCGCCATCGCCAGCCCGCCCAGCAGCGGGAAGATGCCCCGGAAGAACAGGTTTCGGGCCGAAGAGAACAGTGTCCTGCGGAAGTACCAGACGCAGGCGAAAGCGGTGATGCCGTAGTAGAACGCCACCGCCAGGCCCAGCGAGGCCACCGAGTCGGCGAGTGCGTTCTCGGAGAGGAACGTCAGCACCAGGTAGAAGAACAGCGCCATGCAACCCATCACGATGGTGCCGAACGCGGGCGTCATGTACTTGGGGTGGACGCTGGCGAAGCGCTTGGGCAGCGCCTCGTACACCGCCATCGACAGCGTGCCGCGGGCGGTCGGCAGGATGGTGGTCTGGGTGGACGACAGCGCCGACACCGACACGGTGAGCAGCAGCAGCGACGCCAGGATCGGTCCGCCCACCGGCCCGCCGAGCACCGTCAGCACGTCATCGGTGTTGTTGGGGTTGTTGAGGCCGATCCCCACCACGCTGAAACCGGAGAACGACTGCACCGCGTAGGCCACCAACACATACGTGCAGACCAGGATCAGCGTCGTGATGACCGCGGCGATGCCGGGCGTCTTGCCGGGGTTCTTGGTCTCTTCGCCGACGGCGAGGCAGGCGTCCCAGCCCCAGTAGATGAAGACGCAGAGGATGATCGCCGCCGCGATCGACGACACATCCAGGCCGGACGGCCAGAGCCAGGACAGTTGCGGGCTGACGGCCTGGGCGCCCGCGGTGCCGCTGAACACCCGGATCAACGCCCAGATGCTGGCGATGACCAACACGCCGAACTGGATGGCGATCAGGACGTTCTGCATCTTCTCCGACACCGAGACCCCGCGCGCGCTCACCAAGGTCATCGAGATGATGAAGAACGAACCGAGAGCCACCTTGGCCCAGAGGTTCTCGGCCAGTGCGTCCTGGCCGAGGAACTTGAAGAGATACACCGCGGCGATCTCGGCGACGTTGGCCAGCACGATGATCGCCGATACCGCCAGGCCCCACCCGCCGATCCAGCCGATCCAGGGTCCGAATGCCTTGGTGGCCCAGGTGAATGTCGTTCCGCAGTCCGGGGTGTCCTGGGACAACTCCTTGTAGGCGAACGCGACCAGCAGCATCGGGATGAAGGCCAGCACGAACATCGCCGGTGCCTTGTCTCCGACGTTGAGCACCACATAGCCCAACGTGGCGGCCAGGCTGTACGCCGGCGCCACCGCGGCGAGTCCGATCACCACATTGCCGACCAGACCGAGCGCGCCGGCTTGCAGACCCTTGTCGGTGGTCACTGGTGCCGGCTGTTCCGCAATTGCCATTTGCAGAAATATACGGTTTCCGTCGTTGGTGCGTGCAGATACGACGAAAAGGTTTTCTTTGAGGTAACACGACGACGGAATCGCTTCTTTGGGCCCGTCCGCGGCGGTCCTAGACTCGGCGTATGACCGCGAGCGCCCGGACCGGAGAATTCGAGGAGCTGCGACCGCATCTGCTGGCCGTCGGCTATCGGCTCACCGGGACCTACGCCGATGCCGAAGACATCGTGCAGGATGCCTGGCTGCGGTGGCGCGGCGCCGGCGACGACATCGTCGATCTGCGTGCCTGGCTGACCACGGTGGTGAGCCGGCTGGGACTGGACCGGCTGCGTTCGGCCAGCCACCGGCGCGAGACCTATGTGGGGGAGTGGCTGCCCGAGCCGGTGGTGACCGGCTTCGAGCGTGACGATCCGCTGGCGGCCGTCGTGGCGGGCGAGGACGCCCGGTTCGCGGCGATGGTGGTGCTGGAAAGGCTGACCCCGGATCAGCGGGTGGCCTTCGTGCTCCACGACGGTTTCGGCGTCCCGTTCGGTGACATCGCCGACGTGCTCGACGTCAGCGCCGCCGCCGCTCGCCAGCTGGCATCGCGGGCGCGCCGCGCCGTGGAGCACGCCGCGCCCTCGGCCTCCGATGACACCCACAACGAGGCGGCCGGCTTGTTGATGGCCGCACTGGCGGAAGGGAACCTGGATGCCGTCGTCCGGCTGCTGCATCCGGATGTGACGTTCACCGGCGACTCCAATCGCCGGGCGCCCACGGCGGCGCGCGTCATCCACGGCCCGGACAAGGTGGCGCGGTTCCTGTTCGGGCTGGCCGCCCGGTACGGGCCGAACTGGCTCGCGGGCAATCAGCTCGCCCTGATCAACGGCCAGCTCGGCGCCTACACGCCGGGGGCCGCCGCCGTCGACGGTTACCCCGAGCTGATGCCGCGGATCACCGCGATGACAATCCGGGACGGAAAAGTCTGCGCGGTATGGGATATCGCGAACCCGGACAAGTTCACCGCGTCTCCGCTGCGCAGTTAGTCAGTCGCCCACGGCACCCGGCAGGCGTCCCCGGAGCTGAAGCCCTGCTCGGTGATGCCCAGCGCCGAGTACATCCGGGCCCGCATGTTCTCCACCCCGATCTGATACGTCAGCTCGATCACGCCGTCATCACCGAACCGCCGCCGCAGATCGGCCACCTGCTCGTCGGTCACGGCGTGCGGGTCGGTGGTCATGGCGTCGGCGTAGCCGATCGCGGCGCGCTCGTCATCGCTGAACGACGCCGACGTCGCGTAGTCGTCGATGTGTTTGAGCCGGTCGACGTCGAGGCCGTCGAGCCGCTGCAGCATGGCGCCGAAGTCCACGCACCAGGAGCAGCCGACGGTGCGGGCGGTCCAGAACACGGCGAGCTCGCGGACGCTGGTCGGCAGTTTCTTCGATCCGGCCTGCAGCAGCGTCTCGTGCACACCGTTGGCGATCAGCAGGCGCGGGTGATGGGCCGCGACGGCGAACGGCTCGGGCACCTCACCGAACCGCCGCTTGGCGTAGCGGTACATCATCCGGGTCAACAGGCCGGCATCGTTGGGGGCTAGCGGAGCGATTCTCGTGGTCATACCGGTGAGACGAGGCAGCCTGCGAGATTGTGACACCAGAAGTCGTTCGAACCGGCCGTCGGCGGGTAGAGAGGGAAGCGTGACTGACATAGCGCCGAGCCGTGGCTCGGTATTCGGGACGCATCTTCGATCCGCCGCCACGGTCTCGGTGCAGATCGTCGCGGTGTCCGCGCTGCTGTGGATTCTCGCCTGGGTCGTCGGCGAGACATGGGTGATCATCCTGCCCGTCGCACTGGCGGTGGTGCTGTGCACGGTGCTGTGGCCGCCGGTGCGGTGGATGCGGTCCAAGGGGTTGCCGCCGGCCGCGGCGGCGCTGATCATGCTGCTGGTCGGCTTGGCCGTGATCGGCGGCCTGATCGCCGCGGTGGCGCCTGCCATCGTGGAGCAGTCCACCGAACTGGCCGAGCAGGCGACCGCCGGTGTGGTGCAAGTCCGCGACTGGCTGGGCGGGCCGCCGCTGAACATCAGTCAGGCGCAGCTCGATTCGGCCGTCACCGCGATCAACGACCAACTGAACTCGAGCAGCTCCCAGATCGCCTCGGGCGTGTTCACCGGGGTGGGCGCGGCAACATCGGCGCTGGTGACGGTCTTCACGACCATCGTCGTGGTGTTCTTTCTGCTCAAGGACGGGCCGCAGTTCATCCCGTGGTTGCGGCGCTCCGTCGGGCACCCTTCCGCACCGCACCTGGCCGAGGTGCTGCAACGCATCTGGTCGACGCTCGGCGGCTTCATCCGCACCCAGGCGCTGGTCAGTTTCGTCGACGCCGTGCTCATCGGGATCGGGCTGGTGGTCCTCGGGGTGCCGCTGGCCTACGCGTTGGCCATCGTCACCTTCATCGGTGGTTTCGTCCCGATCGTCGGTGCGTTCGTCGCCGGCGGTCTTGCGGTGTTGATCGCGCTGGTCGCCAACGGCCCCATCGTCGCCCTGATCGTGCTGGGCATCATCGTCGCGGTGCAGCAGCTGGAGGGCAACGTGCTGCAGCCCTGGCTGCAGTCCAAGTCGATGAACCTGCACGCGGTGATCGTGCTGCTGGCCGTCACGCTGGGCGCGTCCACGTTCGGTGTGATCGGCGCTTTCCTGGCCGTCCCGGTGGCCGCGGCGGTGGCGGTCATCATCCGCTACTACGACGAGCAGGTCGCCGAGCGGACCCGGGAGAACGAACCCGAACCCCAACCCGAGCTTGATCTGCAATTCGAATCAGAACCCGAAGCGGACGCCGCACCCGCCGAGGATGCGTCGAACGTGAAGTAGATCGGGCACTTTGACCGGAATCTCGCGAACGACTTCACGTTCGACGCAGGTGGAACCGCGTGCCGCTGCGCTGCGTCCAACTCCACATGCTCCTTTTGGGAAGCGCGGCGCTGGCCGCGGGTACTGTCACCCGCCATCAACTGAACACCTGCTACGACATGCTGCACCGCGATGTCTACGCCCCGCGGGGCTCGGTGCTGACCCCGACCGATAAAGCGAAAGCCGCATGGCTGTGGTCAGGCGGGCGCGGTGTCGTGGCCGGACTTTCGGCAGCTGCGCTCCACGGCGCGAAATGGATCGACCCGGCATTGCCCGCCGAGATCAACCAAGACAGCCGGCACAAGGCTGCCGGAATTCTTCTGCACAGTGACGTGCTGGTCGACGCCGAGATCTGCGTGGTCGATGGGATCCGGACGACTACACCGGCCCGGACCGCCTTCGACCTGGGGCGCCGGCGCGGAATCGTACTGGCCGTGATGCGGGTGGACGCGCTGCTGGAGGCGACGGACCTGACGTTGGCCGACGTGACGACGCTGGTCGATGGCCACCGCGGTATGCGTGGGCTGGTGCAGTTGCGTCAGGTATTGGACCTGGCCGACGAGGGCGCCGAATCACCCCAGGAGACGCGGCTTCGCCTGGTACTGACGAGTGCACATATGCGGCCGTCGCAGACCCAGATCAAGGTCATCGATCACGGGTGCATCGTCGGCCGCCTCGACATGGGCTGGCCCGAATGGAAGGTCGGGGTGCAGTACGACGGCTTCCAGCACTGGACCGATCCGCGACAGCGCACCCTCGACATCGAACAGGATGCGACGTATCGCGAACTGGGCTGGCGCATCGTCCGGGTCGGCGCTGACCTGTTGAGATACCGGCAGCCGACGATCATCCGGCGAGTCCGCGCGGAACTGGACGCGGCAGGCGCACCCGAACCCCTGCCCAACGTGAAGAAGATCGCGAGAAATCTACGAAATCTCGCGATCTAGTTCACGTTCGGCGGAAGGGAATCAGCGCGCGAACATCAAGGCGCGTTTGACCTCTTGGATCGCCTGGGTCACCTGGATGCCACGCGGGCAGGCCTCGGTGCAGTTGAACGTGGTGCGGCAACGCCACACCCCGTCGACCTCGTTGAGGATGTCGAGGCGCTCGGCGGCGCCCTCGTCGCGCGAATCGAAGATGAACCGGTGCGCGTTGACGATCGCGGCGGGCCCGAAGTACGACCCTTCACTCCAGTAGACAGGGCACGACGTGGTGCAGCAGGCGCACAGGATGCACTTGGTGGTGTCGTCGTAGCGGGCCCGGTCGGTGGCGCTCTGGATGCGCTCCTTGGTGGGAGCGTTGCCGCTGGCGATCAGGAACGGCTTGACCGCGCGGTAGGCGTCGAAGAACGGCTCCATGTTCACCACGAGGTCCTTCTCCACGGGCAGGCCGCGGATCGGTTCGATCGTGATGGTCAGCGGCTTGGAGGCCTTCTTGGGCAGCAGGTCGCGCATCAGCACCTTGCACGCCAGCCGGTTCACCCCGTTGATGCGCATGGCATCGGATCCGCACACGCCGTGCGCGCAGGAACGGCGGAAGGTCAGCGTGCCGTCCAGGTACCACTTCGCGTAGTGCAGCAGGTTGAGCAGACGGTCCGAGGGCAGACACGGGACCCGGTAGCTCTGGTAGCCGGCGTCGTCGGGACTGTCCGGGTTGAACCGGGCGATCTTGAGGGTGACCATGACCGCGCCGTCGGGCACGGGCGGAAGGTCCGGGCCGCCGGTTTCGGGCTTTTCGATGACCGAAGCAGTCATGTCAGTACTTCCGTTCCATCGGCTCGTAGCGGGTCTGCACCACCGGCTTGTAGTCCAACCGGATGTCCGAGATCAGATCCGGTCCGTCCTTGTAGGCCATGGTGTGGCGCATGTAGTTGGTGTCGTCGCGGTTGGGGTAGTCCTCCCGGGCGTGCCCGCCGCGGGATTCCTTGCGGTTCAGCGCGCCGACGACGGTGACCTCGGCCAGTTCCAGCAGGAAGCCGAGCTCGATGGCCTCCAGCAGGTCACTGTTGTAGCGCTTGCCCTTGTCCTGCACGGTGATCCGTGCGTACCGCTCCTTGAGGGCGTGGATGTCGGTGAGCGCCTGCTTCAGCGTCTCCTCGGTGCGGAACACCGCGGCGTTGTTGTCCATCGACTGCTGCAACGACGTGCGGATGTCGGCGACGCGTTCGTTGCCGTGCTCGGAGAGGATGTCGCCGACCCACTCGACGACCATGCCGGCCGGGTTCTCCGGCAGGTCGACGTGGTTGTGGTTCAGCGCGTACTCGGCGGCGGCGATACCTGCCCGGCGGCCGAAGACGTTGATGTCCAGCAGCGAGTTGGTGCCCAACCGGTTGGAGCCGTGCACCGACACACACGCACATTCGCCGGCGGCGTACAGGCCCGGGATGATGTTGTTGTTGTCGCGCAGCACCTGACCGTTGACGTTGGTCGGGATGCCGCCCATCACGTAGTGGCACGTCGGGTAGACGGGCACCAGTTCGGTGACGGGGTCCACGCCCAGGTAGGTCCGGGCGAACTCGGTGATGTCGGGCAGCTTGGCTTCCAGGACGTCGGCACCGAGGTGACGCACGTCGATGTAGACGTAGTCCTTGTTGGGTCCGGCGCCGCGGCCTTCGAGCACCTCGAGCACCATCGAGCGGGCCACGATGTCACGCGGGGCCAGGTCGACGATCGTCGGCGCGTAACGCTCCATGAAGCGCTCACCCTCGCCGTTGAGCAGCCGGCCGCCCTCACCGCGCACCGCCTCGGAGATCAGGATCCCCAGCCCGGCCAGACCTGTCGGGTGGAACTGGTGGAATTCCATGTCCTCCAAGGGAAGTCCCTTGCGGAAGATGATGCCCAGGCCGTCGCCGGTCAGGGTGTGCGCATTGGAAGTGGTCTTGTACATCCGGCCCGAACCGCCGGTGGCGAAGACGATCGACTTGGCGTGGAAGATGTGGATGTCACCGGTGGCGAGCTCGTAGGCGATGACGCCGGTCGCCACCGGGCCGCCGGGGGTGTCGGTCAGCGAGATGTCGAGGGCGTAGAACTCGTTGAAGAACTCCACGTCGTGCTTGACGCAGTTTTGGTACAGCGTCTGCAGGATCATGTGACCGGTGCGGTCGGCGGCGTAGCAGGCCCGGCGCACCGGGGCCTTCCCGTGGTCGCGGGTGTGCCCGCCGAAGCGGCGCTGGTCGATACGGCCCTCGGGGGTGCGGTTGAACGGCATCCCCATCTTCTCCAGGTCGTAGACCGCGTCGATGGCTTCCTTGCACATGATCTCGACCGCGTCCTGGTCGGCGAGATAGTCGCCGCCCTTGACGGTGTCGAAGGTGTGCCACTCCCAGTTGTCCTCTTCGACGTTGGCCAGTGCGGCGCACATGCCGCCCTGGGCCGCGCCGGTATGGCTACGGGTCGGGTACAGCTTGGTCAGTACGGCGGTGCGTGCCCGCGGTCCGGCCTCGACGGCTGCGCGCATACCCGCGCCGCCGGCGCCGACGATGACGACGTCGTAACGATGTTCCTGAATCATGCTGCGTCCTTACTCTTTCCCGTCGCTTCGCTCGCCCGCATCAGATGTTCGCGTCGAACGAGACCAGCACGTAGCTGCCCAGCACGAGGGTGAACCCGGTCGCCAGCAGCAACAGCGAGTTCAGCCAGAACTTGGTGGTGTTCTTGCGGGCGTAGTCGCCGATGATCGTGCGCATGCCGTTGGCGCCGTGCAGCATCGCCAACCACAGCAGCGCCATGTCCCAGATCTGCCAGAACGGTGAGGCCCACCGCTCGGCCACATAGTTGAAGTCGATGCGGTACACGCCGTCTTCCCACATCAGCATGATGAAGAGGTGGCCGAGCGCCAGGAAGACCAGCGCGACACCGGAGAACCGCATGAACAGCCACGCGTATTTCTCGAAGTACGGGATGCCGCGCGGCTTGCGGGGGGCCCGGGGGTGATCCAGGCTCGCCGGGCGGTCGTGTTCCTTCTCCTGCACCGGGGCGATGCGCCCCTCCTTGTGGTGCGGAGTCCAGGCCTCGGTCACAGGAAACGCTCCGCCATGTGCATGCCGATCACTCCTAGTGAGGGGATCATGACGGCCAGCCAGACGCCGGCGATGACCCACAGCATCTTGCGCTGATACTTGGGACCCTTCTGCCAGAAGTCGATCAGGATGACCCGGATGCCGTTGAGTGCGTGATACAGCACCGCGGCGACCAGGCCGACCTCCATCAGACCGATGATCGGGGTCTTGTACGTCTCGATGATCGAGTTGTAGGCCTCGGGACTCACCCGGACCAGTGCCGTGTCGAGCACGTGCACCAAGAGAAAGAAAAAGATCGTCGCACCGGTGATCCGGTGCAATACCCAGGACCACATGCCTGGGTCGCCGCGGTACAAACTGCGGCGACGCGCAGGCTTTGATCGCGGTGCCGGTATCGCGGAATCCGCGGCCGTGGCTGTGCTCATCGAGTCCTCCAACGCCTTCGGTGGACGGCGGGGACAAGGCTGAATCCGTCCCCAAACCTCGGGGGCGACTCTAATCCCAAAACGGGTGCTTGAAGAACTAGCGTTGTGGTGAAAGCGGGCCCCCTACCACAAAGTTAGGGTCCCCTATGTTGGTTCCCCGCTTCGGGAGTGGGGTTTTCGGAATGCATTCAGATGGCGGTGAACGGGGCCCCAATGGTAGTTGAAATTGATTGGAAGTCGTTGCGGGACAGCGCAATCAGTGTCACAAGGCAGGCTTATGCGCCGTATTCGGGCTTCCCGGTCGGTGCCGCTGCGATTGTCGACGATGGCCGAATCATCCTCGGATGCAATGTGGAGAATGTCTCATATGGCCTAGGTCTCTGTGCCGAGTGCGCTGTGGTCTGCGCCCTGCATTCCAGCGGTGGCGGGCGGCTGGTGGCGCTCAGTTGTGTGGCCGCCGACGGCGCCCCCCTGATGCCCTGTGGGCGGTGCCGGCAGGTGCTGCTGGAGCACGGCGGACCCGCGCTGTTGATCGATCATCCAGACGGACCCCGCACCCTCGCCGACCTGCTGCCCGACGCCTTCGGACCGGCTGATCTGGGGCGGGGGCCGGCGTCATGAGCTTCGATGCGCCCTCGGTGATCAGGACCAAACGCGATGGCGGTGTGCTCTCCGATGCCGCCATCGACTGGGTGATCGCCGCCTACACCGACGGCCGCGTCGCCGATGAGCAGATGTCGGCCCTGCTGATGGCGATCTTCCTGCGCGGTATGACCGGTGCGGAGATCACCCGCTGGACGACGGCCATGATCGCCTCGGGGGAGCGGTTCGACTTCGGCGACCTGGGGCGCCCGTTGGTGGACAAGCACTCCACCGGCGGTGTCGGAGACAAGATCACGATCCCACTGGTACCGGTGGTACTGGCTTGTGGCGCTGCGGTTCCCCAAGCCGCCGGTCGCGGCCTCGGCCACACCGGCGGCACGCTCGACAAGCTGGAGGCGATCCCCGGATTCACCGCCGAACTGTCCAAAAACCGCATCCGGCAACAACTGTCCGAGATCGGTGCCGCCATCTTCGCCGCCGGGGACCTGGCGCCCGCCGACCGCAAGATCTATGCGCTGCGCGATGTCACCGCGACCACCGAATCGCTGCCGCTGATTGCGAGTTCGGTGATGAGCAAGAAGCTGGCCGAGGGTGCGCAGTCTCTGGTGCTCGACGTGAAGGTCGGTAAGGGTGCGTTCCTGAAGACCGAGGCCGAGTCACGGGAGCTGGCCGCGACCATGGTGGCGCTCGGCAACGACTCCGGGGTACCGACGCGAGCGTTGCTCACCGACATGAACCGGCCGCTGGGCCGTGCCGTCGGCAACGCCGTGGAGGTCGCGGAGTCCCTGGAGGTGCTGGCCGGTGGCGGCCCGGATGACGTCGTGGAGCTGACGCTGGCGCTCGCCACCGAGATGCTGGACGCGGCGGGCCTCGACGGGGTGGACCCGGCACAGACGCTGCGGGACGGCACCGCAATGGACCGGTTCCGCGCGCTGGTCGCCGCGCAGGGCGGCGATCTGTCCGCGCCACTGCCCGTCGGCGCGCACGCGGAGACCGTGGTGGCCGCCGCCGGTGGCGTGATGGGCGATATCGATGCGATGGCCGTCGCCATGGCGGCCTGGCGCCTCGGGGCCGGCCGGGCCGCGCCGGGACACCCCGTGCAATTCGGCGCCGGCGTGCAGATCCACCGTCGCCCCGGTGAACCCGTGGCCGCCGGGGACACCCTGTTCACGTTGCACACCGACACCCCCGAGCGGCTGGCCCCCGCACTCGCCGAACTCGACGGCGGGTGGACGGTCGGGGCGGCGGCGCCGGTACTCGGCCCGTTGATCATCGACCGCATCGGTTAGCGGTCGGGTCGGCGACGGTTGGGTGAACTGGCCTGCCGAATGGCGCCGCCGCGAGCAAGATGGATAGATGAGTACGCCGTTGACGCTGGACCTCATCCAACAAGCCCCCAAGGCGCTGCTGCACGACCACCTCGACGGCGGCCTGCGGCCGGCCACCGTCCTGGAGTTGGCCGAACAGGTCGGCTATGACGACCTGCCCGCCGGCGACGTCGACGGGCTGGCGACCTTCTTCCGCACCGCCGCGCACAGCGGCTCGCTGGTCCGCTATCTCGAACCGTTCGCCCACACCGTCGGGGTGATGCAGACCCCCGACGCGCTGCACCGGGTGGCGTTCGAATGCGTGGAGGACCTGGCCGCCGACAACGTCGTGTACGCCGAGATCCGGTTCGCCCCGGAACTGCACATCGACGGTGGGCTGTCGTTGGACGCGGTCGTCGATGCGGTGCTGGACGGTTTCGCGGCGGGGGAGAAGGCGGCGGCCGGCGCAGGCCGCGCCATCGTGGTCCGCTGCCTGGTGACCGCGATGCGGCACGCCGCCCGGTCCCGGGAGATCGCCGAGCTGGCGGTGCGGTTCCGGGATCGCGGGGTGGTCGGCTTCGACATCGCCGGAGCCGAAGCCGGATACCCGCCGAGCCGGCACCTCGACGCGTTCGAGTACATGCGAGGCAACAACGCGCGCTTCACCATTCACGCGGGCGAGGCGTTCGGGTTACCGTCCATCCACGAGGCCATTGCGTTCTGCGGGGCGGATCGGCTGGGCCACGGTGTGCGTATCGCCGATGACATCTCGGTGGCCGAGGACGGCAGTTTCGAGCTGGGCCGGCTGGCGGCACTGTTGCGGGACAAGCGCATTCCGCTGGAGCTGTGCCCGAGTTCGAATGTGCAGACCGGCGCGGTCGACAGCATCGCCGAGCATCCGTTCGATCTGCTGGCGCGGGCCCGGTTCCGGGTCACGGTGAACACCGACAACCGGTTGATGAGCGACACCACCATGAGCCAGGAGATGCTGCGCCTGGTGGAGGCCTTCGATTACGGCTGGAGCGACCTGCTGCGGTTCACCATCAACGCGATGAAGTCGTCGTTCCTGCATTTCGACGAGCGGCTGGCGCTCATCGACGGGGTGATCAAACCGCGGTATGCGGTGCTGATCGGCTGAGCCCGGCGGCGATTCGTGGAGCGGCGGCCGTAATGGTCACGGCCGGCGCTCCACACGTCACTCGGCGCGCAGCCGGGATTCGACGAAGCGCTCCAGCTCTTCCCACTGGTCGACGGCCTCGGCCGTGGAACCCTTGGGCTTGGGCTTCTTGGGGTCGAGCACGTGGTCGACGAAGCCGCCCAGCGGCTGGCTGGACTCCAGCGCCTTCGACACGCTCGGGTCTTCGGCGTAATCGCCGACATCCCTGAGGAATTCCAGCGCCAGGTCCAGCTGATCACGGTCGACGGCCTCGGGGCCGTCGGCGATATCGTCGGCCAGACCGGACAGCACGTAGATGTTCTCGTCGGTCACCTCGACGCGCAACGAACCGTCGGTCGCCGCGGTGCGGATGATCTCGTAGGAGCTGAAACCGGACAGGTCGCTCTCGTGTTCGTCGGCCAGATAGCGGGCCAGGGTGCGCTCGGAGCTGAACACGCTGATGCGGCCGTTGCGGCCCAGGAAGCGCGGTTCATCGCCGAAGTAGCAGCGCAGCGTGTACAGGGTGCCGCTGCTGGTCATGATCCGGATCGGGTCGATACCGACCTGGGTCCAGAAGTCCTTGTCGCTGCCGAGGACCTGGCGTTCGGCCTCGGCCTCCAGCGCGTCGCTTTCCTCCTCGGTGTCCACCACGCCCTCGATGACCACCTCGTCGTCGTCCTCGTCGTCGACGATGATGTCGTCGATCTCGGGGGCGGGCTCGGCCAGCTCGGCTTCGGCCTTCGCCGACTCCGCCGAGGGCACGTCCGGGGTCTTCACCAAGGCGTCGATCGCGTCGACGACACCGTCCCAGGCGCGGCCGATCACCGCCTCGATCTCGGCCCACCGCTTGCGTCCGGCGCGGCCGCTGAACGCGTCGAGGCCGCCGCCGATGGTGCCCAGCACGGGGTTGCCGTTGAACATCTTGGTGACGGTGGGCAGGTCGCACACCGAGCCGATCGCCGAGACGAAGCCCAAGGTGCCGCGCAGCGTCTTGATGGACTCCTCGGTGGGCTTCTCGGCGACGAGCTCCGGCACCGCGATCAGGTCGTGCTGCTGGTCCTCGGCGGGATCGAACCGATGCGCATTGGCCTGGGTGAGCTTCTCCCAGGCGGGGTGATCGGTCAGATCGTTGTCGCTGTCGGTGCGCACGAACGCCGCCAGGTCGGCGACCGATTCGAACGCGAAGATGTCCTCGTCCTTGCCGAGGAACGCCTCCCATTCGTCGCCGGCGTCGCGCCAGCGCGGTGCCCACAGTGTGTAGAGGTCGCCGTTGGTCAGCCCGATCCGGACCGGGACGATGTCAGCCGCCATGGCGCACAGCGTAACGATGCCTGCTGAGCGACCCGGTGCCACACCCTCAGGAGATGTATCCGATCTCGTTTCGGGCATTCCTCAGCTGCCACAGAACGGCCTCGTGCAGACCCAGGATCGGTTCGATGGTCGCGTCGATCAGGTCACGGAGGCGATCGCGACAATGGGACGCCTCTTCGAAGCTGAACACCGTCGGCAGCTGGCCCACCACGCCCAGCAGGCCGACTGCCAGCGGCGGGGGATCCGCGGGCAGCCCAGCGATGGCATTGCGCACCGCACGCGTGACGCGCTCGGCAAGGGATTCGACGAGGGCGTCGTCGTGCAGGCTCACCCGGGACGCGGTGAATCCCGGAATTGTGCGCCGCGGAATGATCCAGCCCTCGGCTTCCAGCTGGAGCCGGACCGTGCGGATCGCCTGATCGGGTTTCGGCGATATCGCTCTGGCCCAACTCGAATACCTGCGGCGGACGAGCTCGTCGATCATCGCGTTCAGCACCGGGTCGTGCGGGCGTGTGCTGCCGCCGCATTCGTTCGGCATGCCCTGCACATCGTGGATGTGGCCGTTCAGGTAGAGGTCGGTCAGCATGGCCGCGCGCAACGCCATGCCCAGCAGTCGTGGACCGGTGTGATCCAACCGCCCGCGCCGGCGGTCTATGCACAGCAGGTACAGCTGCCCGTGCAGAGTGTCCGGCAGGCCCGTGGGCATCATGCGGATCAGTGTGTGGTCCTTCATCACGTCACGTCTGCGTATCCCGGTACCTGAGTTCTGGACAATCGCAGGGGTACTCACGCGGTCGGGCGCCAGAACCCTTGAAAGCCCTGTCCGGCGTTGGTCGTTCTGATCGGGGACAACTTCACCGGATCTCCCGCCTCGATCATGGTGCCGTTTCCGACGATCATCGCGACGTGGCCGTCCCACACCGCCAGGTCGCCGGGACGCAGGGAGCCGGCGCCGACGGCGGCCCCGATGTCCTGCTCCTGCGCCAGCCGGGGAATGTTCAGCCCGGCCTCCTGGTAGGCCCACTGGGTCAGCCCGCTGCAGTCCAGGCCGACACCGGCCGTCGTCCCGCCCCATTGGTACGGGACGCCGAGCTGGGTGAGCGCGTGCCGCACGGCACCGGCGGCCACCGCGTTGGGCGCCATGACGGTGCTGCCGTCGGGCAACGTGACCGTCTCGCCGGCGCCGAACTGTGCGGCCTCGGGCACATCGCCGTGGCGTGCGGCGAGCATCGCCTCGGCAGGCCCGGACCCGAACCCCGACGACAACCCCGCACCCGGACCGGATGACAGGCCCGAGCCTCCCGATGGCGCGAACCCGCCGTCGCCCGCGCTGGGCAGTGCCGGCGAGAAGCCGGCCGGACTGGTGGCAGCGGGCGACGGCGGCGACGCGGTGACGCGCTGTGCGCCGCCGGTGAGTTCGGCGCGCAGGTGATCGACCATCTGCTCGGCCGATGACCGGGCTCGACGTGCCTCATCGGCGAGTTCCTCGGCGGCGCCCGGGGTGTCCAGCTGCGCCTCCAGTGCCGCGGCGCGGGCCTCGAAGTCGGCGATGAGACGCTCCAGTTCGGCGCGCACCCGGGTGACCGCTTCGGCGGCGGCGCCGATCTTCTCGCCCAGTGCGGCGATGCTTCCGGCGAGCAGGCGGATGTCCGCCACCGACCGCTCCAGCCGGTCGGCCGCCGAGGTCGCCCCGGCCCCGGCCCATGACCCCAGCAGCTCGTCGGCAGTGCGGGTGACGGCGGCGGCGGCATCGCCGAGCCGCCGCTGCGCGCCATCCAGCGCCGCCGCCGGCTGCGCCGTCTGCCCGGTGCCGAGGAGCGTGAGTAGCTGGTGCAGCGGCGCGCTGAGCGCGGCAGTGACGGCGCCGGGCATCGTCAACCGCCGAGAGTGGCGATCGACCGGCGTTCGGCGTCCACGTAGGTCCCGGCGGTCCGCGCGGCGGTGTCTGCGGCCCGGGCCAGGTCCGCGCCCAGGCTGGTGACCCGATGTGCGGCGTCGTGCAGAGCGGACGCGAGCGCGGACACGAAGTCCGACCCGACCGGCCCCAGTGCTTCGGCGCACGGCCCGGCGGCGGCGGGCAGGGCCGCGGCAATGGCGGCGAACTCGGCGGCTGTCCGGGTCAGCTCAACGCCGGCGGCTCCGATGGCCGCGGTATCAGCGAACATGTGGTTATGACGCGCGCCGGGGCCGTTCGGTTCCATTAATCTTCGCCGTATGGACTGTCGCGTTGTTGACCACCCGCTCGCCGCTGCCCGGCTCACCACGCTGCGTGACGAGCGCACCGACAACGCGGGCTTCCGCGCGGCACTGCGGGACCTGACGCTGATGCTGATCTACGAGGCCACCCGCGACGCGGCCACCGAACCGGTGCCGGTGCGCACCCCGCTCACCGACACCACGGGCACGCGGCTGGCCAATCCGCCGCTGCTGGTGCCGGTGCTGCGGGCCGGACTCGGCATGGTGGACCAGGCGCACGCGCTGATCCCGGAGGCGCAGGTCGGCTTCGTCGGGATGGCGCGCAACGAGGAAACCCACCAGCCGACTCCGTATCTGGCTTCGCTGCCCGACGATCTCAGTGCGCGTGCCGTTTTCGTGCTCGATCCCATGCTGGCGACGGGCGGATCCATGGTGCACACCATCGATCTGCTCCGCGAGCGGGGCGCCGTCGACATCACCGCGGTGTGCGTGGTGTGTGCACCCGAAGGTATTGCCGCGCTGGAGAAGTCGGCGCCCGGTATCAGGCTGGTGACCGCGACCATCGACGACGGACTCAACGAGATCGCCTATATCGTGCCGGGTCTCGGAGACGCCGGGGATCGCCAGTTCGGACCCCGCTGAGTCACCACTGCGAGACGGCGGCCACCAGTTCGGTGCGCAGCAGCTGGGCGTGCGTCCTTGCGGTTGCGAGGTCATCGGTCGGAGCGCGGCGCACCTCGATATAGGACTTCAGCTTCGGCTCGGTGCCCGAGGGGCGCACCACCACCCGGATGTCGTCGCCGGTGAACACCAGGGCATCGGTGCGGTGCAGGCCGCGGCGCTGCCCCAGGTCATCCAGGCTCACCGCGATACCGGCAAGGGTGGCAGGCGGATCGGCGCGCAGCGCCGCCATGGCTTCAGCCGCGTCCTGCACCCGGCGCGAGACCGCCGACGTCAGGTGCACGCCGTGACGCCGGGCCAGGTCGTCGAGGGCGTCGGCCACGGTGCGGCCCCGTGACCGCAGCGCCGCCACCAGATCGCAGACCATCACGGCGGCGCTGATGCCGTCCTTGTCGCGTACGGCATCCGGATCGACGCAGTGCCCGATCGCCTCCTCGTAGGCATAGAGCAGTGCCGCGCCGGGCGCGGTGGCGCGGGCCAGCCACTTGAACCCGGTGAGCGTCTCGGCGTGCTGCGCCCCGTAATCCGCGGCGATGGTGGCCAGCATCCGGGAGGACACCACCGTACTGGCCACCAACGCCGAGGACGGATCGGTCAGCAGGGACAGCAGATAATCGCCCAGCAGCCAACCCGTTTCATCGCCGGTCAGCATCCGCCAGCCCTGCGTTTCCCCGTCGGGTACGCCGACCGCGCAACGATCCGCGTCGGGATCCAACGCGATCGCGACGTCGGCACCGACGTCGGCGGCCAACGTCAGCAGCAGGTCGGTGGCGCCGGGCTCTTCGGGGTTGGGGAACGCGACGGTGGGGAAGTCCGGATCGGGCGCGAACTGCGCATCCACCACGTGCACATCATCGACGCCCGCCAAAGCCAGTGCATCCAGGGCGAACTCGCCTCCGACACCGTGCATCGCGGTGAGCGCCACCCGGACCTCTCCGGCTGACCGCCGCACCGTCGCGACGCGCTCCAGGTAGGCCGCCACCAGCTCGGCGCCCGCGGGTTCCACCGGGGTGCGGGCGATTTCGTCGGCGTGCGGGGCCCGCGTGATCGCCGACTCGATCTCCCGGTCGGTGGGGGAGATGATCTGCAGGCCGCCGTCGGCGAACACCTTGTAGCCGTTGTCCGCCGGCGGATTGTGCGACGCGGTGATCTGCACGCCGGCCGCCGCGCCGAGGCGCCGCACCGCGAACGCCACCACCGGTGTGGGCGCCGGCGTGTAGAGGTGAGTGACGGTAAAACCCTCGGCAGCAAGAACTTCGGCCGCCGCCCTGGCGAACTCCTCGGATCCGTGCCGGGCGTCGCGGCCGACCACCACCGGTGAGCCACCCAGGCAACGATCCTTGAGCACCTGTGCCAGCGCCCAGGTGGTGCGCATCACGACGGCCTGGTTCATACCGTCCGGTCCACCGCGTAGCGGCCCACGCAATCCGGCGGTGCCAAAGGTCAGTGGATGCGCGAACCGACGGGCCAACTCATCGGCATCGCAGGCGGCCAGTTCTGCGGCGGTGACGGGGTCGGGGTCATGCGCGATCCAGTCCTGTGCCGACGTCATGTCCCGATTGTGCCTGCCTCGGCGTCGGCGAGCTTGCGCAACACCGGGGCCACCAGCAACAGCAGCCCGAACTCCAACTCGGTGAGGTTCTCCCGCATCGAAGAGTCCAGCCAGGCGTCCCGCTCGGCGCGGTCGGCGGCCAGTAGCGCGGTGCCGTCGTCGGTGAGCTCGACGAGCTGTCGTCGCCGGTCGCCATCATCGGCGCGGCGGGACACCAGCCCGGCGGCGGCCAACCCGTTGATGCTGTCGGTCAGGGACTGCACGCGCACCTGCATCCTGGCGGCCAGTTCGGCCGGGGTGGCGGCTCCGGTGCGGGTCACCTCCGCGAGGACCTGCATCTGGCTCAGGGTCAGGCCGTGATCGGGTCGGTGACGTCGCAGTTGACGTGCGACCGCCATCACCGATTCCCGCAGTTCGGTCGCTGTCGAGGTGTCGGGCTGCGCCATATACCAAGTTATACCTTGCTAATTGTCGAGAATGTCCCAGTTTGTCGCAGCGCAATTACAAGGGCATACTTGCTATCGAGAGGAGTGCTTGTTGATGAGGAAGTGGCGCGGACTGGCGAAGTGGATCCTGCTGGCGGCGGTCAGCGTGGCGGCCACCGTTCCGCTCACCGCCCTCGGCGTGCCCTCGGCAGGCCTGTTCGCCGCCCTCGTGGTCGGTATCGTCCTTGCGCTGGCGAACCTGGCCCCCGCGGCGGTGCCACGCACAGTGGGCATCGCCGCGCAGGGCGTGCTCGGCGTCTACATCGGGACCATGGTGTCGCGCGACGCCGTGGGCGCACTGGGTCCGCACTGGATGATCGTGCTCGGTGTGGCCGTGGCGACCCTGCTCATCAGCGTGGTCTTCGGCGCCCTGCTCGGCCTGCGCCGCGACGTGAGTCCGCTGACCGGATCGTTGGCCATGGTTGCCGGCGGGGCTTCCGGCCTGGTGGCCATCGCACGCGAACTCGGCGCCGACGACCGCGTGGTGGCCGTCGTGCAGTACCTGCGGGTGGCGCTGGTGACGGCCTCCATGCCGATCGCCGTCACACTGATCTACCGCGCCGAGCGGACCCACCACGGCGCACTGTCCGATCACAATTCCTCGGCGCCGTGGTACCTCAGCGTCCTGGTGCTCGTCGGTCTGGTGGTAGTCGGGGCCACGGCCGGCAAGCTGATCCGGCTGCCCGGCGCGGGCCTGCTCGGGCCGTTGGCGCTGACCGTGGCGCTGCAACTGAGCGGGGTGCCGTTCGATCTGAGCGTGCCCGCCGTGCTGGTTCAGGTCGGCTACCTGGTGATCGGCTGGCAGGCCGGCGTCGCGTTCACCCGCGATTCGCTGCGTGCGGTCGGACGCACCCTTCCTGCGGCGCTGACGCTGATCGTGGTGCTCACCGTCGCCACCGCCGGTCTCGGCGCGCTGCTGGCCCACTTCGCCGGCCTGACCCCGCTTGAGGGGTATCTGGCCACCAGCCCGGGCGGCGTGTACGCAGTCCTGGCCACCGCCGTCGAGACCGGCTCCAACGTCACCTTCATCATCGCCGCGCAGGTGGTGCGCATCCTGTTGATGCTGTTCGCCGCACCGTTTGTGGCCAAGGCGATCGTGCGGGTCAGTGACCGCTTCCGGCCGCGCGCGGTACTCGTCGGTACATGATCGGCTGTGCGGCAACACCGTTGGCCGCGAAATTCGCCAGGACGAAGGTTCGGAAACTCGGCCGCAGCAGCAGGGCCGGCAGGAACGTCCGCAACGTGGGCCAACTCGCATGGTTGACGACGCTGAAATCACGGTCCTGGCGGGGCAACGGCCGCAACAGCGTCGAGTTCGGCAGCGCGGTGCGTTGTTGGAACCAGCCTGCCGTGTACCGCCAGACGGAGTACACGGTGTCGGCGTCGTCGCAGTGAAAGTAATTGAACAGAAACCAGTCGTCGCTGCGGTGATCGACATCGGCAATCCGGGCGGCATTGTCGGCGCCGACCCGGTACGAATACTTTGCGGTGCTCGATATCTCGGCGCTCAACGCGCGATAGGCTGCGTCGCCGCGCACCGCGTCGAGGTCGTCCCGGCCGCGGGTGAGGATGAGTACCACCACATCGAAGCGGGCAGGCCGCGCGCCCGCCCTGGCCAGGATGTCGGCGCCCTCGCCGGGCGGACGCAGCGCGCCACGGAACACGACGGCCTCAAGCACATCGTCGCGCTCGGCCAGTTCCGCGCACAACTGGACCGCGCGCGCGAGCGTGTGCCCGCGTGTTCTGCTCGGCAACGCGAAAGGGCCTGCCCAGGTGCCGATTTCAGCGGCGAGCACCAGGTATCCGGCGGTGCTCGCCTCGGCGAGCCGGACGGGTACCGCCGACTGGTCGTTGACGATCTTCACGGTCGTCCGCCTCTCAGCGCCGGTCCAGGCCGGACAGTCGGACCGCGAGGCGGCGGCGCACCGCGGGCAGCCTCCCGGCGAGCCGCATCACGGCGTTGCGTAAGGGGCGTTTGCGCGCGGACAGGGTGGCCAAGTCGGTGAGCCGGTCGGCCAGTTGCACGACCCGGCCGGCGACTTCACGACGCTGGGTGGCGTAGGCGTCCAGCAGCGTCTCCGGCTCACCGTGCAGCACCCGGGACAGGCATTCACCGGCCGCGACCGCATCTTCGATACCGAGGTTCATGCCTTGCCCGCCGGCGGGCGAATGGACGTGAGCGGCGTCCCCGGCGAGCAGGATCCGGTCACTGCGGAACGTGTCGGCGATCCGGTGGTGCACCCGGAACCGCGAGCCCCACAGCACTTCCTCGACGACGACGGGCTTGTCCTGCGGGCCGCGCTCATCGAGCAGCCCCTGCACGAATGCGGTGTCGGGTAGCGCCGGGGCGTCCTCGACGGTGGCCACGATGCGGTACCGGTCGTCGGGCAGTGGTGCGAGCACCACGAGGCCGGTCGGAGAGAAGTAGAGGATCACCTCGTCGGCGGGGACGCCCCCGGACAGGCGCACGTCGGCCAGGACGAACGATTCGGCATAGGTGCTGCCGGTGAAGGGGATGGCGAGGTGTTCGCGGATGGTGCTGTGCACGCCGTCGGCGCCGATCAGGTAGCGGGCCCGGATCTGATGCCCGTCGGCGAACGTGGCCAGGACCCCGTCGGCACCCTGCTCGACTCCCGTCACAGTGGCGGGCCGCAGGACGCGCCCGCCGAGGTTCTCCAGTTGCTTGAGCAGCAGGGCCTCTGTGTCGGCCTGCGAGATCATCAGCGTGTAGGGGTACGGAGTCGGCAAGGTGCTGAACGGAATCGCGATGAGCAGTGCGTCCCGGTCCCGGATCGCGAACCGGGGTGTGTGCAGGCCGCGGGCGACAAGGTCCGGCGTCACGCCGTAGGGCTCCACTAATTCGAGGGTGCGGGAGTGCACCACCGCAGCTCGTGAGGTGTTGGCACCCTCGGGTTGACCGTCGACCAGCGTCACCGTGTGGCCGCGTTGGGTGAGCACGATCGCGGCGGTGAGGCCGACCGGGCCGGCACCGACCACCAATACGTCTGTCATGGATGGGGACATCTCGACTCCTTTGTCAACAACTGTTGGCCAACATCTGTTGACAACGGTAGGTCGCCCATGGGCTCAATGTCAACACTTGTTGGCCTACAATCGTTGACATGAGACGACCGGCCACCGAGACCAAGGCGGTGATCCTGGCCGCGGCCAGGGAACGCTTCGCCGCGGACGGCTACGAGCGCGCCACCATCCGGGCCATCGCCGCCGATGCCGGAATCGATCCGTCGATGGTGATGCGCTACTACGGCAACAAGGAGAATCTGTTCGCCGCGGCTGCGGAATTCGACCTCGAACTGCCGGACCTGACGCAGGTCCCCGTCGAGGGGATCGGCGCCGCGCTGGCCGACCACTTCGTGGAGCGCTGGGAACGCGACGAGGCGCTGCTCATCCTGCTGCGGGCCGGCGTCACCAACGAGGCTGTCGCGGAACGGATGCGGACCATCTTCGCGGCCCAACTGGCGCCGGTGATCATGAAGACCGTCGCCGACCCGGAGCAGGCGCCCAAGCGGGCCAGCCTGGCCGCTTCGCAGGTGCTCGGCATGGCGCTGTGCCGATACGTGCTGGCGTTCCCGCCGCTGCGTGAGATGACGCGCCACGAGCTGGTCGAGTGGATCGGGCCCACGCTGCAGCGGTACCTCACCGGCTAAAGCCGGGCGATGACCCCGGCCAGCAGCGCGCCCATCCTGGCCGCCGACTGCCGGCCCGCTTCCAGCACCTCGTCGTGGCTGAGCGGCTGACCCGTCATGCCCGCGGCCAGGTTCGTCACCAGCGACACGCCCAGCACCTCGGCGCCGGCGGCGCGCGCGGCGATCGTCTCGTGCACCGTGGACATGCCCACCAGGTCGGCTCCCAGGGTGCGCAGCATCCGGATCTCCGCGGGCGTCTCGTAGTGCGGCCCGGGCAACCCGGCGTACACGCCTTCGGCCAGCGTCGGATCGATCTCGCGGGCGATCGCGCGCAGGCGGGGGGCGTAGGCGTCGACCAGGTCGACGAACTGCGCGCCGACCAGCGGAGAGCGGGCCGTCAGATTCAGATGATCGCTGATCAACACCGGCTGGCCGACGCTGTACTCGGGGCGCAGCCCGCCCGCGGCGTTGGTCAGGATGACGGTGCCGGCCCCGGCGGCACACGCGGTCCGGACCGGGTGCACCACATGTCGCAGGTCGTGGCCCTCATAGGCGTGGATGCGCCCGACGAGCACCAGCACGCGGTGTGCACCGATGGTGACCGAATGCACCTGACCGCGGTGCCCGGCCGCGGTGGGCGGGGTGAATCCGGGCAGGTCGGCCATCGCCACGGACGCCGACGGCTCACCCAGCGCACTCAGCGCCGGCGCCCATCCCGACCCGAGGACCACGGCGATGTCGTGGGCGGGCACCCCGGTTTGTTCGCTGATCGCGGTGGCGGCGTCGTTGGCGGCCGTCTGGGGATCTGACACGAGTGAGATACTGCCAGGATGTCCACGGGTAGCGCGTCGTCGATCGTCGAGGACGCCGTCAACCGCCGCCGCGATGACCTCGTCGCACTGTCGCACGATATCCACGCCGAACCGGAGCTCGCGTTCGACGAGCACCGCAGCTGCGCCAAGACCCAGGCGCTGGTCGCCGAACGTGGCTTCGCCGTCCAGGCCGCGCCCGGCGGGCTCGACACCGCGTTCCGCGCCGAGTTCGGCAGTGGGTCCCTGGTGATCGGTATCTGCGCCGAATACGACGCGCTGCCCGAGATGGGGCACGCCTGCGGGCACAACATCATCGCCGCCTCGGCGGTGGGCACCGCGCTGGCGTTGGCCGAGGTGGCCGACGAACTGGATCTGACGGTCGTCCTCATCGGCACCCCCGCCGAGGAGGCCGGTGGCGGAAAGGTGTTGCTGCTCAACGCCGGAACGTTCGATGACATCGCCGCGGCGGTCATGCTGCACCCGGGGCCCGCCGATATGGCCGCGGCCCGTTCGCTGGCACTCTCCGAGGTGGCGGTCAGCTACACGGGGCGTGAGTCGCATGCCGCGGTCGCGCCCTACCTGGGTATCAACGCCGCCGACGCGGTCACCGTCGCCCAGGTGGCCGTCGGGTTGCTGCGCCAGCAGCTCGCGCCCGGGCAGATGATGCACGGCATCGTCACCAACGGCGGTCAGGCCACCAATGTCATTCCCGCACATGCCGAAATGAAGTACACGATGCGTGCCACCGACATGAATTCGCTGCGCCTGCTGGAGGCCAAAATGGCCGGCTGTTTCGAGTCCGGCGCGGTGGCCACCGGCTGCGAACACGGTGTCCGGGAGACCGCGCCGCCTTATGACGCGCTGGCGCCCGACCGTTTCCTGGCCGAGGTGTTCCGTGCCGAGATGATCCGCAATGGCCGGCATCCGCTGCCGGTGGAATTGGAGGCGGCCTTGCCGTTGGGGAGTACCGATATGGGCAACGTCACCCAGGTGCTGCCGGGCATCCACCCGGTGGTGGGCATCGATGCCGGCGGTGCCTCGCTGCACCAGCCGCAGTTCGCGGCCGCCGCTGCCGGGCCCAGCGCCGACAAAGCCGTCATCGACGGGTCGATCATGTTGGCGCGCACCGTCGTTGCCCTGGCGCAGAACGACACCGAACGCGGTCGGGTGCTGGAGGCACAGGCCCGACGGAGGGCGTCATGACCTTGCGGGAACACACCGACGCGTGGCTGGCCGCCCACCACGATGAGCTGGTCGCCTGGCGCCGCCACATCCACGCCCATCCCGAACTCGGCCGCCAGGAGTTCGCGACCACCGAATTCGTCGCGACCCGACTGGCCGACGCCGGCCTGAACCCCAAGGTGCTGCCCGGGGGGACCGGCCTGACATGTGATTTCGGGCCCGAGGACCGTCCGCGCGTGGCACTGCGTGCCGATATGGATGCCCTGCCGATGGCGGAGCGCACCGGGCTGCCGTTCTCCTCGACGGTTCCCGGCGTGGCGCATGCCTGCGGGCATGACGGGCACACCAGCGTGTTGCTCGGCGCCGGGCTGGCCATGGCATCGGCTCCCGAACTGCCGGTCGGCGTGCGGCTGATCTTCCAGCCCGCCGAGGAACTGATGCCCGGCGGTGCGATCGACGCGGTCGCGGCCGGAGCGGTGACCGGTGTGGCACGGATCTTCGCCCTGCACTGCGATCCGCGTCTGGAGGTGGGCAAGGTCGCGGTGCGGCTCGGTCCGATCACCTCGGCGGCCGATTCGATCGAGATCACCCTGCATTCGCCCGGCGGCCACACGTCGCGGCCGCACCTGACCGGTGACCTGGTGTACGCACTGGGCACCCTGATCACCGGTGTGCCCGGGGTGCTGTCGCGGCGTATCGACCCCCGCAAGAGCACCGTCATGGTGTGGGGTGCAGTCAACGCCGGGGTGGCGGCCAATGCGATCCCGCAGACCGGCACGCTGGCGGGCACCATCCGGACCTCCAGCCGCGAGACCTGGCTGACACTGGAATCGCTTGTCCACGACATTGTTTCGTCACTGCTGGCACCGTTGGCCGTGGAGTACAGCGTGAACTACCGACGTGGCGTGCCGCCGGTGGTCAACGAAGAGGTGTCCACCCGCATCCTCACCCACGCCATCGAGGCGCTCGGGCCGACCGCGCTGGCCGACACTCACCAGTCCGGGGGCGGCGAGGACTTCTCCTGGTACCTGGAGGAAGTGCCCGGCGCGATGGCACGCCTGGGCGTCTGGTCGGGGCAGGGGGCGCAGCTGGACCTACACCAGCCGACCTTCGATCTGGATGAGCGGGCGCTGGCGGTGGGTGTGCGCACCATGGTGAACCTGGTGGAGCAGTCGGGCCTCGTCTAGTGCGATTACATGCCGCAATGTCACTCTGACAGCGTCGTCGTGGATATATAGGCACGGCGACGCTGTCAGGGTGACATTGCGAGTCAGCCGAGGGGTCTAGGTGCCGGGCCCGACGTTGCCCGCGGGGCGGATGCGCAGATCGTGCACGTACTCGGCAGGGGCGCCGGCGATCTCCGCGGCGTCGGCCATCACGCCGAGGTAGCGCGCGGACGGCACCCCGCCCTCCCAGGCGTCCACCACGTACAGCCAGGCCAGCACCGGGTCGGTGGTGGTGTCCGAGGTCAGCCGGTCCACCCGGCAGCGGATCTTCTTGTGGAAGCCGAGTTCGGACCCTTCCCAGCGGTCCAGGTTCTCCTCGTCCTCGGGAGTCATGTCGTAGAGCACGACGAACACCCGGGACAACGGATCCTCGACCAGGGTCGCCAACGCGCCCTCCCAGCTGAGGTCCTCGCCGCCGAAGGTCAGCCGCCAGCCATACAGCCAGCCGGTCCCCGCCATCGGTGAATGCGGAGCCCGCTGCAGCATCTGTTCCGGATGCATGTTCGATCCGTAAGCGGCGTAGAGCGGCACGCGCCCAACTTTAAGGGGTACGGCGGGCAGGAGCGCAGCGACCCGGGAGATAGGCGCGGCGGGCAGGAGCGCAGCGACCCGGCGGATCAGTCATGTGGGCTCGAGCGCAGTGACCCACTACGTTTATCACCGTGCCAACCCGCATCGTGATCATCGGCGGCGGTCCCGCCGGATATGAGGCAGCCCTCGTCGCCGCGGCCCGCGGACCGGCCGTACAGGTGACCGTCATCGACTCCGACGGCATCGGCGGCGCCTGCGTCCTGTTCGACTGCGTCCCGTCCAAGACGTTCATCGCGTCCACCGGTGTGCGCACCGAGCTGCGCCGCGCCAACGGTCTGGGCTTCGACATCGCCATCGACGATGCCAAGATTTCCCTCGCCGACATCCACAACCGGGTCAAGACGCTGGCCAGGTCGCAGTCGGCCGATATCGGCTCCCAGCTGCTGAGCAGCGGGGTCTCGGTCGTGCGCGGGCGCGGTGAGCTCGTCGACGACGTGCCCGGCATGGCGGCCCACCGGGTCAAGGTCACCACCACCGACGGCAAGACCGGGGTGCTCAAGGCCGATGTGGTGCTGATCGCCACCGGCGCCACCCCCCGGGTGCTGCCCAACGCCCGGCCCGACGGCGAGCGCATCCTGAACTGGCGCCAGCTCTACGACCTGACCGAACTGCCCGAGCACCTGGTGATCGTGGGTTCGGGCGTGACCGGCGCCGAGTTCTGCAGCGCCTACACCGAGCTCGGGGTGAAGGTGACTGTGGTGGCCAGCCGCGACCAGATCCTGCCGCACGAGGACTCCGACGCCGCCGCCGTGCTGGAGGAGGCTTTCGCCGAGCGCGGCGTGAAGCTGGTGAAGAACGCCCGCGCCGACTCGGTGACCCGTACCGACAACGGCATCAAGGTGGCGATGGCCGACGGACGCGTGGTCGAGGGCAGCCACGCCCTGATGACGGTGGGTTCGGTGCCCAACACCGGGGGCCTGGGACTGGAGCGGGTCGGCATCGAGCTCGGAGCGGGCAACTATCTCAGCGTGGACCGGGTGTCGCGGACCACCGCGCCCGGCATCTACGCCGCCGGTGACTGCACCGGCTTGCTGCCGCTGGCCTCGGTGGCCGCCATGCAGGGCCGCATCGCGATGTACCACGCACTCGGCGAAGGGGTGTCGCCGATCCGGTTGCGTACGGTGGCCGCCGCGGTGTTCACCCGCCCGGAGATCGCCGCCGTCGGCGTCCCGCAGACCGCGATCGACAGCGGCGCAGTCCCCGCCCGCACCCTGATGCTGCCGCTGACCACCAACGCCAGGGCGAAGATGTCGCTGCTGCGGCGCGGCTTCGTCAAGATCTTCTGCCGGCCCGCCACCGGTGTGGTGATCGGCGGCGTGGTCGTCGCGCCGATCGCCTCCGAGCTCATCCTGCCGATCGCGTTGGCCGTCCAGAACAACCTGACGGTGACCGACCTGGCCCAGACCCTGTCGGTGTACCCGTCGCTGTCCGGTTCGACCGTGGAGGCCGCGCGCCGGCTGATGGCTCACGACGACCTCGACTAAAGGCGAGGTCTGGGCGCTGACGCCCCACACCGTGCGGTCGTGCAACGTAGGCTCGTAATCGTGACCGACCCGATCTCAGGCACTGCTCAAGCTCGGCTCGGGCCCACCCAGCGGGCGACCGCCTGGGAACGGCTCGGCAGCGAACAGTTCGACGTCGTCGTCATCGGTGGTGGTGTGGTCGGTGCCGGTGCGGCCCTGGACGCCGCGACCCGCGGCCTGAAGGTCGCCCTCGTCGAGGCCCGCGACTTCGCGTCGGGCACCTCCAGCCGGAGCTCGAAGATGTTCCACGGCGGCCTGCGCTACCTGGAACAGCTGGAATTCGGCCTGGTCCGCGAGGCGCTGCACGAACGCGAGTTGTCGCTCACGACGCTGGCGCCGCATCTGGTCAAGCCGCTGCCGTTCCTGTTCCCGCTGACCAAGCGGGTCTGGGAGCGCCCCTACATCGCGGCGGGCATCTTCCTCTACGACCAGCTGGGTGGATCGAAATCCGTTCCGGCGCAGAAGCATCTGCTGCGGGCGGGCGCCTTGAGGCTGGCGCCCGGGCTCAAGCGCAGTTCACTCATCGGCGGAATCCGCTACTACGACACCGTCGTCGACGACGCCCGGCACACCATGACGGTGGCCCGCACCGCGGCGCACTACGGTGCCGTGGTGCGCACCTCCACCCAGGTCGTCGCGCTGCTGCGCGAGGGTGACCGGGTGACCGGGGTCAAGGTGCGCGACTCCGAGAACGGTGCGGTCACCGAGGTCCGTGGGCACGTCGTGGTGAACGCCACCGGGGTGTGGACCGACGAGATCCAGGCATTGTCCAAGGAGCGCGGCCGATTCCGGGTGCGCGCCTCCAAGGGTGTGCACATCGTGGTCCCACGCGACCGTGTCGTCAGCGAGGTCGCGATCATCCTGCGCACCGAGAAGTCGGTGCTGTTCGTCATCCCGTGGGGCACGCACTGGATCATCGGCACCACCGACACCGACTGGAATCTCGATCTCGCGCACCCGGCGGCGACCAAGGCCGATATCGACTACATCCTCGGCCATGTCAACACGGTGCTGGCCACCCCGCTGACCCACGACGACATCGACGGCGTGTACGCGGGCCTGCGTCCGCTGCTCGCCGGTGAGAGCGAGTCGACGTCGAAGCTGTCGCGAGAGCACGCCGTCGCGGTGCCCTCACCGGGCCTGGTCGCCATCGCGGGCGGTAAGTACACCACCTACCGGGTGATGGGGCAGGACGCCATCGACGCGGCCGCCGAATTCGTGCCCACCCGGGTGGCGCCGTCCATCACCGAGAAGGTGCCGCTGGTGGGCGCCGACGGATACTTCGCGCTGGTGAACCAGACCGAGCACGTCGGCACCCATTACGGTCTGCACCCGTACCGCGTGCGTCATCTGCTCGACCGCTACGGTTCGCTGATCAGCGAGGTGCTCTCGACTGCCGAGGACAAACCCGAACTGCTGGAACCGATCACCGACGCCCCGGTGTATCTGAAGGTGGAGGCGGTGTACGCCGCGGCGGCCGAGGGGGCGCTACACCTGGAGGACGTCCTGGCCAGACGGACGCGGATCTCCATCGAGTACCCGCACCGCGGCGTGGACTGCGCCCGCGAGGTTGCCGAAGTCATTGCGCCCGTGCTCGGTTGGAGCGCCGAGGACATCGACCGCGAGGTGGCGACCTACCTGGCCCGGGTCGAGGCCGAGGTGCAATCGCAGCAGGAGCCCGACGACGAGTCCGCGGACGCACTTCGCGCGGCGGCCCCCGAGGCGCGCGCCGAGATCCTGGAACCGGTGCCGCTGAATTGAGCGCCCCGTTGCCCGACCGCGACGGGCTGGGACCTACCCGTGTCCGCCTTCGCGGCGGAGCGGTCCTCGTCGAACTGGCCGACCGGTTCGGCGAGGGCGCGGCCACCAAAGTGCTTGCCGGGGAGGTGGTTTGCGCGGACGGTGCGGTGGTCGGCGCGTCGACGGTGCTGCCTCCCGGCGCGTTCGTCTACCTGTACCGCGACCTGCCCGACGAGGTGCCCGTTCCGTTCGAGATGCCCATCCTGCACCGCGACGACGACATCGTGGTGGTCGACAAGCCACACTTCCTGGCCACCATGCCCCGCGGCGGGCATGTCGTACAGACCGCGGTGGTACGGCTGCGGCGTGAACTCGGTCTGCCGGAGTTGAGCCCCGCGCACCGCCTGGACCGGCTGACCGCCGGAGTGTTGCTGTTCACGGCACGACGAGAGCTGCGCGGCGCGTACCAGACCCTGTTCGCCGCACAGAAGACCCGCAAGATCTATCTGGCGCGCGCGACCGGCACACCCACGGTCGACCTCCCGGCGGTGGTGCGCAGCCGGATCATCAAGGAGCGCGGCCGTTTACAGGCCTACGAGGAGCCCGGAGAACCGAACGCCGAAACCTACGTCGAACACCTCTCCGGCGGGTTGTACCGGCTGACCCCGCGCACCGGGCGCACTCACCAACTGCGCGTGCACATGGCGTCGCTCGGTGTGCCGATCGACAACGACTCGCTGTACCCGGACGTGCTCGAGGTGGCGGCCGACGATTTCAGCCGCCCGCTGCAACTGCTGGCGCAGACGCTGGAATTCGAGGACCCGCTGAGCGGCGAACCGCGGCGGTTCACGAGCGGCCGGGCGTTGCTCGCCGGGACGTAGGTCTTGTCGGGAAGCCTCCGGCGTGGTCAGGTGTGCGACGGGTCGGCTCATTTGTTTTCGGAAAGGTTCGTTCATGCGTGCTGCAGTGGCTGCGTTGTCGATGTTGGCGGTGGGGGTCATGAATGCGACGGGTGTGGCGTGGGCGGCACCCGCAGCGCCCAGCGCCGAGGAACTGACCTCGGAGTTGCAGCAGGTGCTCAACACGGGTGCCCCCGTCGCCGCGCGTGCCGCCAAGCTCGCCGGCGGGGATGCCGCGGTGCCCACCGCCGACAACATCGCCAACCGGCTCAACGCCTACAGCGGCATGGTCAACTGGCAGGTACAGAATCCGGTGCTCAACGGAAACCAGGTGGACGCGCAGATCGCGGTGACCATCCCGCTCTTCGGGACCAAGACGCACCACATCTACTGGATCGACCAGGGCGGTGCGTGGAAGTTGTCCAATCCGTCGGCGTGCGTCATCGCGCGGGACGTCGCCGGGGTCGACTGCACCGTCTGAAGCGGTCAGTTCTCCTTGAGCGTGAATTGCGCGATACCGCCCCAGTGCTGCAAGGTATGCGTCTGCTCCAACGGGTTCTCGGCGAAAAGCCATTCGACATAGAGCTTTTTGATGTTTCGCGCCAAATCGACCGGAATATTGCCGATGACGGCCGCTTCCAAACCCTCGATATCGATCTTGAGGATGTCGATTTGGCCGTGCTTTTCGACGACGTCACGCAATATCTGCTGAGAATTGACGCATGTCACGGTCAAGGAATTGCCCAATTCGGCGTTCACGCCGCCGTACCGGCCGGTTTCCTCGAAGCCGAACTCGACCTCGCCGGCGACGGCACCGACCGCAACTTCCTGCAGCGCATAGCGGTCCTCGAACGGGCGCAGGTTGTTCTGCAGGCGCGCGACGTTACGCGGCAGCGGCTCGAACAGGTAGGTGAAGGCTTCTGGATTCCGTGACAGGAAATACGCCGCGGAAATGCCGATATTGGAGCCGAAATCGACGATGACACGGTCATTGGTGTCGGCGTGATAGTCGGATCGGCAGAAGATCTCGTTCACCGTCAGCACGTCATGCGCGGTGTAGAGCTGCAGCGAGACCCAGCCCAGCGGGGTGCGCACGCGGATGACGGTGGGGTAGGTGCCGGCACCGGTGAGGTAACGCCTGAAGATCTCCACGGGGTGCTCGTAAACCCGCAGCATGTTGCGTGCGGCGATGTAGTTCCGGCGGTGCAGAACTGAACCGGCAATTTTGCCGAATCCACGCCCAGCGATCTGCATTCCACCTCCAGAGTGACGGGTCAACCTTGCGGTAGGTATGCCCGGTTCCGAATGAGATTAGTCGTAAGCGCACATTTTGACAGCGGAGGGCCGCGCATGTGTGACGTAGTAGTGACTTTGTCGCGGGCGGGGCCGCCATTAGCCGATGGTTGCTGAACGGTGGTTCACCGCAACCGGCGACGTCGATCTGATCTACTGACCGGCGTGGATCGCACCGGGTTTGACCAACTGTTCGACATGTCGGATCGCACGGTGATCGTGACCGGCGGCACCCGCGGAATCGGTCTGGCGCTGGCCGAGGGGTTCGTCCTGGCGGGCGCGCGGGTGGTGGTGGCCAGTCGCAAGACCGATGCCTGCGAGGCCGCCGCTGAGCACCTGCGCGGGCTGGGCGGGCAGGCCCTCGGCGTCCCGACGCATGTGGGCGACCCCGATTCGCTCGCAGCGCTGGTCTCGGCCACCGTCGGGGAGTTCGGTGGTGTCGACGTGGTGGTGAACAACGCCGCCAACGCCCTGGCGCAGCCGCTCGGTGAGATGACGCCCGAGGCGTGGACCAAGTCCTATTCGGTGAATCTGCAGGGGCCGGTGTTCTTGGTGCAGCACGCACTGCCGCATCTGAAGCAGAGTTCGTCGGCCGCGGTGCTGAACATGGTGTCCGTCGGGGCCTTCAATTTCGCGCCGTCACTGGCCATTTATGCGTCCGGGAAGGCGGCGTTGATGTCGGTCACCCGGTCGATGGCGGCCGAACTTGCTCCGTCGGGTATCCGGGTCAACGCCATTGCGCCGGGGCCCGTCGACACCGACATGATGCGCAACAATCCGCAGCAGGCCATCGACGCGATGACCGCGGGCACGCTGATGAAGCGCCTCGCCTCGCCCGACGAGATGGTCGGGGCGGCGCTGCTGCTGTGTTCGGGTGCAGGCAGTTACATGACCGGTCAGGTGGTCATCGTCGACGGGGGCGGGACGCCCCGCTAGTCCTTCTTGCGGTTGGCGAACGCCTGGGCGAAGGCCCGCATCTCACCGCTGGTGCCTGCCAGGATCTGGCTGCGGTTCTCGACCTGCAGTGCGTTCTCCAGGCTGCCGGCGTCGAGGTTGGCCCACAGCACCTGCTTGGTGGATTCGAGGCCGAATTTGCCGTATCCGCAGAGGGTTTCGGCGATCCCGAGGGCGTCCTGCACGACCGCGTCGTCCTCGGATATGCGAGACACCATGCCCAGGCGCAGGGCCTCATCGGCATCCACGGTGCGCGCGGTGAGGATCAGGTCGAAGGCAGGTCCGGCTCCGATGATGCGCGGCAGGGTGTAGCTGACGCCGATGTCGCAGCCCCCGATGCCCAGCTTGATGAACTGCGTGCAGAACCGTGCCGACCGGGCCGCGATCCGGATGTCGCCGGCCATCGCCAGCGCGAAGCCGCCGCCGTAGGCGGGTCCGTTCACCGCGGCGATCACCGGCTGGCGCAGCCGGTGCAGTTTGACCGTCAGCTCTGCGATGCGTTCCTGCCAGCGCATGCCGGCGCGCGGCGCGTCCAGGCCCGCCGACACCGAAGGCGGGTTGGGATCGGTGAGGTCCAGCCCGGCGCAGAATCCGCGGCCGGCGCCGGTGAGCACCACGACCCGGCAGTCGTTGTCGGCCCTGATGGCGTCGAGGGTGCTGTGCAGGTCCTCCACCAGCGTCGAGGACAGCGCGTTGAGTTTTTCCGGGCGGTTGAGCGTGATGACGGCGATCTCGGGCCGCGGATGGGTCAGCTCCAGTTCTGGCATGTGCGACACCCTAGGTGTCGTCGCTGCGCCATCCACGGACACCGACGGCGATCATCAGCATCTGTTTGATCGCGGTCTGCTTGATCGCTTCGAGGGCAGCCGGGTCGGCGACATCCTCGACCAGTTCGGCGATGGAGATCATCGCGTTGACGAACAGGTTGGCCAGGATGTTGAGGTCCTCGCTGCTCCAGTTCTTCAGCCCGGGGAAGCGGGCCAGGTCGATCGCGAGCTCGGAGGTGAGCAGCCGGATTTCGGTGCGGATCGCGTACCGCAGGGACGCGGTGCCGCTGGAGCGTTCGCGGGTGATGAAGCGCCAGTGCTCGCGGCGCTCGCTGATGCCGGCGATCAGGATCTCGGCGGAGGAGTCGATGACGTGGTTGGGGTCGAGTTTGCCGGCGCGGGCGCCGCGCAGCATGTCCCGCAGTGACCGGAACGATTCGTCGATCAGCACCAGGCCCAGCGACTCCATGGAGTCGAAGTGCCGGTAGAACGCGGCGGGCACGATGCCGGCCTCGCGGGTGACCTCACGCAGGCTCAGGCCGGTGAAGCTGCCCTCTTCCAGCAGGTGCAGGGCAGCGGCCACGATCGCACGGCGGGTGACCTCCTTGCGTTCGTCGCGCGACAAGGTATCGCGCGAGCGGGACTTGCTCGAGCGACCGGAACGCCCCGAGCGGGCCTTGGGAACGTCGCTTTCCACAGCTAAAGAGCCTACAACCGCGCGCATGGCCGGTTCTTGGCCAGCCGAGCTACCAGGTGTTTGTGATTCAAGAGTACGAGTGTTCACTATGTTGCGCCCATCACAGCCTGCAGATTTTCCTTGACCAACAACCTCTAGCACGATCAGAGTGTACATATGTTCACCGAAACATTGACGCGGCGGATGTCCCGGTCCTCCCTGCTGAATTTGCTCACCGGACCCCACGGTGTCGACCGCTACACCGAGATCGTCGACCCCACCTGGACGCAGGGACAGGCCCGCGCACGCGTCGTCGCCGTCCGCCGTCAGACCTCGCGCAGCGTCACCCTGACCCTGCAGCCGAACCGCGCCTTCGCCGGCTTCCGCGCCGGCCAGCACATCAACTTGTCCGTCGAGATCGACGGACGCCGCCGCACCCGCTGCTACTCACCCGCAAGCGCCGAGGGCAGCCCGCTGATCGAACTGACCATCGGCCGTCACGACGACGGTCTGGTCTCGACCTATCTGTGCGATCACGCCCGACCCGGCATGGTGGTCGGCCTGGACTCCGTCGGCGGCGACTTCGTGATGCCCGCCGTCCGTCCGCGGCGCATCCTGTTCGTCTCCGGTGGCAGCGGCATCACCCCGGTCCTGTCCATGGTGCGCACGCTGCGCACCGAGGGATTCACCGGTGAGATCGCCTTCATCCACTACGCCCGCTCGGCCGCCGAGGCCTGCTATCAACAGGAACTCCACGCGCTGCCCGGCGTCCGGGTGCTGCACGGCTACACCCGCGAAACCGCCGGATCCGATCTGGAAGGACGCTTCGGGACCGCGCATCTGGCGGCCGCGATGCCCGAACCGGATGCGGTGTTCGTGTGCGGCCCCGCGGTACTCATCGAGGCCGTCCGCGAGATCTTCCCGCAGGCCCACTCGGAGAGCTTCGTGCCCCCCGAGTTCGCCTTGCCGACCGAAACCAGCGGCGGCACAATCAGCTTCGTCGACAGCGGTATCGAGGTCGTCGATGACGGACAGCCACTGCTGGCCCAGGCCGAGGCCGCCGGGCTCAACCCGGAAAGCGGATGCCGGATGGGTATCTGCCACAGCTGCACCCGCTTCAAGAAGAGCGGCGCGGTGCGAAACCTCATCACCGGAGCGGTGTCCACCGCTGATTGTGAAGACATCCAGATATGCGTCACCGCCGCCGTCGGTGACGTCGCCATCGATCTCTGAGACCGGAAGGAACAGTTATGACTGACATGATTTCCGTTCGCCCCGAAGCAATTTCCAAGGACGACATCCGTAACCGCGCGGTGCGCTCCGACAAGTACTCCCTGACCCCCGAGCAGGCCGATGCGTTCGGCGCCGAACTCGACGCCATCCGCGAACGGGTGGTCGCCGACCTCGGTGAGCGGGACACCACCTATATCCGCAAGGTCATCAAGGCCCAGCGCACCCTCGAGGTCGGTGGCCGGGCCCTGCTGTTCGGTGGCATCTTCCCGCCGTTCTGGCTGGCAGGCACCGCCATGCTGGGGATCGCCAAGATCCTCGACAACATGGAGATCGGCCACAACATCATGCACGGTCAGTACGACTGGACCGGTGATCCGGCGTTGGCCAGCAAGGCTTTCGAATGGGACAACGCCTGCCCGTCCGATCAGTGGCGGCATTCGCACAACTACATGCACCACACCTACACCAACATCGTGGACATGGACCGTGACATCGGCTACGGCATCCTGCGGATGAGCGAGGACCAGCGGTGGTCGCCGTACTACCTGGGCAACCCGGTGTACGCGTTCCTGCTGATGGTGCTGTTCCAGTACGGTGTGGCGTTGCACGAGCTGGAGACCGAACGCATCCGCTCCGGTGAGATCAGCGTCGCCGACAAGCGCGATATCATCCGCGGTATATGGCAGAAGACCAAGAAGCAGACGCTGAAGGATTATGTGGCCTTCCCGCTGCTGGCCGGGCCGTTCGCGCCGTGGGTGTTCACCGGCAACCTGACCGCCAACCTGATGCGCAACGTGTGGTCCTACATGATCATCTTCTGCGGACATTTCCCGGAGGGAACCCAGGAGTTCTCCATCGAGGAGACCAAGAGCGAATCCCGCGGCCAGTGGTACTTCCGCCAGCTGCTCGGCTCGGCGAACCTGACCGGCGGCAAGTGGTTCCACATCTTGAGCGGCAATCTGTCCTTCCAGATCGAACACCACCTGTTCCCGGACATCCCGGCCCACCGGCACGCCGAGATCTCGGTGGAGGTCCGCGAGATCTGCGAGCGCTACGGCCTGCCTTACAACAGTGGACCGCTGTACAAGCAGTTCGGCACCGTGGTCAAGAAGATCCTGCGGCTGGCCTTGCCGACCCGCAATCCGGCTGCTCCGAAACCTGAAGCGGCTCAGGCCGCCTGACAATTCGGGCACCAGTATCTGATCCGGTCGCCGCTGTCGTCCCTCTTGATGGGGGTACGGCAGCGGCGACACGGTTCTGCGGCCCTGCCGTACACCCAGAATTGCTGGCCGCGATGGGTGTTTCCGGTGATGATGCGATTCGGCCGGTTTCGGTTCAGCCACAACATGTCCCGTGCGCGTTGTACGACTCGTAGCGGATCGGCAAGGCTACCGACCGGCGCCTCGGGGCTGCGGCCGAACACGAAACACAGTTCGTTGGCGAAGACGTTGCCGACGCCGGCCATCACCCGCTGATCCAGCAGGGCATCGGCGAGTTCGCGGTCCGGTTCGGCGATCAGGTTCGCCGCCGCCCGCTGCGGATCCCAATCCGGGCCGAGCAGATCCGGCCCGAGATGGGCGACGACATCCTGATCATGGTCGCGTTCCAGGACGTCGAGGATGCCCAGATCGATCCCGAATGCCACCGTGTCAGCGGTGCCCAGCACGATGCGTACCCGGTGCTGGGGGCCGCGGAACCCGCCGATCACCCAGCTGCCGTCCATCTTCAGATGAGAATGGATGCTGGCGTCGCCCACCCGGATGAACAGGTGCTTGCCGCGGCTGAGGACCTCGTCGACAACCTGCCCGGTCAGGTCCACCGTCGCATGGCGGGGGACGCGGATATCGCAGCGGGTCAGCGTCTTTCCGGCGAGCGCCTCGCGCAGTTTGGTGGCGGTGCGGAAGACGGTGTCACCTTCGGGCATACCCCATTGAACATGCTCACACCGACGTGAGTGCCTTCTGCTGCCGGTGTACCCGGTCCAAGGTGGCGAAATAGAACGCGTAGGCAAACGCGCAACTGGTGAACAGGCTGGCCACGAAGTACAGCCACGGACGTTTGATGCCGCGCCGGTAGCCGTCGACGACGGTGAACAGCGGCAGCAGGATGACGTTGATGATGGTGTAGTCCTGGCTGGCCGAGGCGGCCGCCGGGTTCGCGTAGCCGAGCACGATGAACTGTTGCCAGCTGCCGGGACCCCAGATCGGGTTGCCGCCCTCGACTGCGTAGCTCGCGACGAATTGATGGTTGAAGTAGTAACCGAGCGCGATCGATGCGACGCCGATGACGTAGAAGAGGATCTCCAACGGTGAGAACATCGGGCTGCCATCGGTCGGGCGGGCGAACACGTGCTGATTGGCGCGGACGATCCAGGCGATGACGCCGATACCCAGCACGAGGTGAACGATGAGCGAGACCATCATCGGAGTATCGGACAGCGGCCTCAAGTTTTGTCAGTTTTGACAAGTTCAACGCAGGCGAAGTCCTCGGGGGGTGCGCGCGAAGCCGGCGGCGACGAGCGCCTCCAACACGGCGGCATGTTCTTCACCGGCGTTGGGGTCGAGCACCGTGACACCGTTGACCCGTTCCACCAGCAGTGACGGAATCCGGCCGCCGGGTCCGACCAGGGTGGCCAGCGCCGCCGCGGCGGCACCCTGCGCTTCCGCCTCGGCGCCGAAGCTGAGCAGGGACTTTCCGCCGCGCTCCAGGAACCACACCAGCTGCCCGTCGACCAGCGCCACCAGCGCTCCGGCCTTGCGCCCGGGGCGGTGTGTCACCTCGGCGGCATCCGGCCAGGGCAATGCCATGCCGTACGGGTTGGCGGGGTCGGTGGCCGCCAGCACCACGGCGTGCAGTTCCGGGCGCTGCGGGTCGATACCGTCCAGATAGGAGCGCAGCCGGTCGACCGTGGAGGCCGCGGCGAATTGTGCGCCGCCCAGTGATTCCACAAAATAGCCACGCTGGCAACGTCCGGCGTCCTCGAACGCGGTGAGCACCTTGTAGAGCATCGCGAATCCGCCGGGTACGCCGTCGGCGGCACCGCGGGTGAGCACTCCGAAACGGTTGAGCAGCAGCTCGGCCTGGAAGTGTGCGCGCACCGTGGAATCGGGTGTGGCGGCGGGCAACGCCGACCAGCGACCGGCCACCGTCGGATCGCTCCGCGGCTGCCCCTGTGCCAGGCTGTAGCGGCTCAGCCGCGGGGGGCGCTGGCGCTGCCGGTGCGACGGAGCGCCGGCGCGGCGCGGGCCCGACAGCAGGGCGCGCACCGGGGCGAACGTGTCACCGGTGACCCAGCCGGCCCAGATCAGTTCCCACAGAGCTGTTTTCAGATCGCCCTCGGACAAACCGTCGGCCAGCTGACGGAAGAAATAGGCTCCGCCGTGACCGAGGGTCTCCATGATGGCGCGGTGATTGTCGTTGAACTCGATCTCGGCGGGCGGGGCGAGCGTCATCGGCGCGGAGTCGCCCAGGTGGAAGGCGATCCAGCCGTCGGATCCGCCGATCTGACCCATACCCGACCAGGTCACCTCGCCGGAGGCCAGCAGCTCATCGAGCATCGCGGGCTGATAGTCGGCCACCCGCTGGGGAAACACCAGTGTCTCGATCGCCGACGCCGGCAGTGCCTGGCCGGCCAACTGTTCGATCACCACGGCCAGGCCGTCCACCCCGCGGTTGTGGGTGGAGCCGACATGTTGCCAGGCCGGCAGGAAGCGGCCGTACGCCGCGGTGCTGACCGGTTCCACCGCGGCGCGCAGGGCCGCCAGTGACCGTCGCCGGAGAATCTTGAGAACGGTGGTGTCACACCATTGTTCGGAAGATCCGGCGATCGCTTCGGTGAACTCGCCGCGGATCAACCGGCCGTCGCCGGCCAGCCGGCCCAGTACGTCGGCGGTCACCCGGATGCCCAACCCGAACCGGGCGGCGGCTTCGTCGGTGCTGAAGGGCCCGCGGGTGCGGGCGAAGCGCCCGAGCAGATCGCCGAGGGGATCGGTGACCGATTCGGTGAGGCTGGCGGGCACCCAGACCGGTACCGCCACCCCGACACCGTCGCGCAAGAGCGCGACGTCCTCGACGGTCACCCACCACGTCGATCCGGCGTAGGACACCGTCAGCGCGCGTCGGGCGTGGCGCAACCCGTCCAGCCAACCGCCGATATCGTCCTGCACGCAGCGTTCCACGATCTCGGCTTCGGTGAGCGGCCCGAGCAGGCGCAGCAGATCGGCGACACCCTCCGCGTCGCGGACGGCCCGGTCGGCATCGAGATGTTGCAGTTGCCTGGTGGTCGCGGTGACCACATCGGGGTCGAGCAGGTCGCGCAGCTCCACCCGGCCCAGCAGTTCGGCCAGCAGGACGGTGTCCAATGACAGTGCTGCGGCGCGTCTTTCGGCGAGCGGACTGTCGCCTTCGTACATGAATGCGCCGACATACCCGAACAACGCGGCGGCGGCGAACGGTGACGGCGTGGCGGTCTCGACTTCGAGCAACCGGATCTTGCGCTGGGCGACCCTGTTCATGATGTCCGTCAGCGCGGGCACGTCGTAGACGTCCTGCAGGCATTCCCGGACGGTCTCCAGCACGATGGGGAAATCGGGGTACTTGCGGGCCACGTCGAGCAGTTGGGCGGCGCGCTGGCGTTGGTGCCACAGCGGGGACCGCTTGCCGGGATGGCGGCGTGGCAGCAGCAGCGCCCGGGCGGCGCACTCGCGGAACCGGGACGCGAACAATGCCGAACCACCGACCTCGTCGGTGACGATGGGTTCCAGTTCGTCGGCGTCGAACACGAAAAGTTCTGCCCCGGGGGGATCGTCGCCGCCATCGGGCAGTCGCACGATGATGCCGTCGTCGGAGGCGGTCGGCTTCTCGTCGATCCCGTAGCGTTCCCGCAGCCGCCGTGCGACCGCCAGCGCCAGCGGACCGTGCACACGTAAGCCGTAGGGGGAGTGCAGGATCACCCGCCAGTCGCCCAGCTCGTCATGGAAGCGTTCCACGATCAACGTGGTGTCACTGGGGACCGCACCGGTGGCTTGACGCTGTTCGTCGAGCAGCTGCCACAGGTTGTCCGTCGCGAACTCGTCGAATCCGGTTTCCTGGCAGCGCTTGCGGAAGTCGTCGGATCCCAATTGCGCGAGTTCGCCGGTGAACGCCCCGACCGCCGCGCCGAGTTCGGCGGGACGTCCCACGCTGTCACCACGCCAGAACGGCAGCCGAGCGGGCAGGCCGGGTGCGGGCACCACCAGTACTCGGTCGTGGGTGATCTCGGTGATGCGCCAGCTCGTGGCACCCAGCGAGATCACGTCACCGGGCCGCGATTCGTAGACCATCTCCTCGTCGAGTTCGCCGACCCGTGAGGGCTTTTCGGACTCGGAGGCGAGGTAGACGGTGAACATGCCGCGGTCGGGGATGGCGCCACCGGAGGTGACCGCCAGACGTTGCGCGCCGGGCCGTGCGTTGAGGGTTCGGGCGTCGCGGTCATAGACCAGCCGAGGGCGCAGTTCGGCGAACTCGGTCGACGGGTACTTCCCGGACAGCAGATCCAGCGTCGCCTCGAAGGCGCTGCGCGGCAACGCCGCAAAGGGTGCGCTGCGTCGCACCGTGTCGAACCAGGCATCGGCGTCCAACGGTTCGAGCGCGGCCGCGGCCACGGTGTGCTGGGCGAGCACGTCCAGGGGGTTCGCCGGCACCCGCATGGTTTCGATCTGGCCGGCCCGCATCCGCTCCACCGTGACGGCACAGTCGATCAGGTCGGTGCGATGCTTCGGGAAGAGGACGCCCTGGGAAATCTCACCGACCTGGTGCCCGGCCCGGCCGACGCGCTGCAGGCCGCTGGCCACCGACGGCGGCGCGGACACCTGGATGACCAGGTCCACCGCGCCCATGTCGATGCCGAGTTCCAGGCTGGAGGTGGCGACGACAGCCTTGAGCCGCCCACTCTTGAGATCGTCCTCGACCAGTGCGCGTTGCTCCTTGCTCACCGAACCGTGATGGGCCTTGGCCAGCACGGTCGGCGCCCCGAAGCTCTGCCCGCTGGCCATGACGTGTGCCGGCGCGCCGGCAGCCACCTTCGTGTTGTGCCCGCCCGGCAATTCGACACCGTTGCGTTCGGCGTGGATCTCGTTGAGCCGGGAGGTGAGACGTTCCGCGAGGCGGCGCGAGTTGGCGAACACGATCGACGAGTGATGCGCTTCGACCAGGTCGACGATGCGTTCTTCCACATCGGGCCAGATGGAGCCCTCGGTCAGGTTCGTCATATCCGGCACCGGAACCTGGACCTGCAGTTCGAAGGTCTTGTCCGCTGGCGGGGCGACGATGGTCGTCGGCGCTGTCCCGGCCAGGAACCGGGCCACCTCCTCGGCGGGCCGCACCGTGGCCGACAACCCGATGCGCTGCGCGGGCCGCTCCAGCATGGCGTCCAGTCGCTCCAGGGAGACGGCGAGGTGGGCACCGCGTTTGGTGGCGGCAACGGCGTGTACCTCGTCGATGATCACGGTGCGCACCTCGGTCAGGGTGTCGCGCGCCGCCGAGGTGAGCATGAGGAACAGCGATTCGGGGGTGGTGATCAGGATGTCGGGAGGTCTGGAGATCAGGTCGCGGCGGTCTTTGGGTGTGGTGTCCCCGGAGCGCACGCCGACGGTGATGGTGGGTGCCGGCACGTCCGCGCGCTCGGCCACCCGGGCCAGGCCGGTCAGCGGGGTGCGCAGATTGCGCTCGACATCGACGGCCAGCGCCTTGAGCGGGGATACGTAGAGGACACGCGTGCCGGCAGACCGTTCCGAGGGGTGCTGGGCGAGGTCGTCGATGGCCCACAGGAAGGCGGCCAGTGTCTTGCCGGAGCCGGTCGGGGCGATGACCAGCGTGTTGTCCCCGTCGGCGATCGCCGACCAGGCCTGCGCCTGGGCCGCGGTGGGGGCGGGGAAGGTGCCACGGAACCAGTCCCGGGTCAGCGGACTGAACCGGGCCAGTGGGTCGATCTCGGCGGGCACGTCCTCCATGGTGCCCCCACCCACCGACAAGTTGCGATGACCTGCGGCAATCGCTGTGCAGAGGCGCTCGAACTGGCATACGATCCTGACGGAGACGTCAGTTTCGCTCACGACGACTGAAGGAGTCAGTGATGCGACTGTTCAACATTCTCGTGGTGCCCGTGCTGATCGGCGCGGGCCTCACCGTAGCGCCCACCCCCATCGCGGCAGCGGACTGCACGAGTACGGGCGGAACCACCATCTGTTCGCAGGGCGATGTCCGTGGCTCGAACACCGGCGACGGACCGAGCGGTTCGTCCGGGCCGTACGTGCCGTACCCATGCGACTACGACTGGACCGACTGCAACGACGCCTGGGGCTGGGAGATCGACGTCAACCTGGACCCGGATATCGGCCGGCCGGGCGGGCCCGGTGGACCCAATGTCGGATTGCCGGGCGGAAACCGGCCCAACGCCGGTGGTGGCCGTGGCGGCGGGCGTGGCGGTGGCCGTCGATGAAGGAAAAGAAATCGATCAAGGAGAGCGGCATGCTGATCAATTCCATCCCGGCGCGACGGGTGTTGGCGGTGGCGTTGGGGGCGCTCGCCGTGTTCGGTTCCGTCGCAACGGCATCCGCGGAGCCGCTCCCTCCGCCTCCGCCGCCGAACTGCACCGCCGCCGATCTGGCCGGGGTGATTGCCGGCGTGACCGCGGCGACATCGGCCTACCTGTTCACCCATCCGCCGGTGAACGACTTCTTCACCGGTCTACAGGGCAAGACGCAGGAGGAGCGCCGGGACGAGCTGGGTACCTACCTGGACGCCAATCCGCAGGTGCGAGATGAGCTTCGGGGCATCCGGCAACCCACCAGGGATTTCCGCGCGCGCTGCGGCGGCTAGCGACGCGCTGCCGATACCGCCGCGGCCAGGCGTGCCGGGATACCCGGCACCCGGCCGACAGCGTCGAGCAGGCTGTGCGCGCAGGTGTCGGCGACGAAATCGGCATCCAACGCAGGATCGAGCACGCGCTGGCGGCACAGCTCGAACGTGAACGCCAGCCAGCCGTACACGGTGACCCGCAACTCGCGGGCCGTGGTGCCGTCCAGCGGTTGGCCCGCGGCCGCCCACACCCGGTCGATGATCCGGTCGGCCTGTTTGGCATTGGCCAGGTCACCCAGGTCGTCGAGGCCTCGTAGCACCGGATCGGCGCGGCCTATCCCCATGTACGCCGCCCATGCGCCGTGCGGATGCTGCTCGTCATAGTGCAGGTAGGCCAGCACGCCGGCGCGTACCTGGTCGAACAGCGACTGCCCCGGATCGGCGGGGGCATTGGTGGCGTCGAACAGCCGCTCGCCCTCGGCTTGGACCACCGCGGCGAAGAAGGCGCGCTTGTCCGGGAAGTAGTGGTACATCAGGGCGCGCGACACCCCGGCGCGTTCGGCGATCTCGTCGATGCGGACCTCGTCGTAGGGGCGTTGCCCGAAGACCTCGGCACCCAGGATCAACAGTTCGCTACGTCGATCGCCGGGGGAGAGCCGGCGCCGGGTTTCGCCCACCCAGGCATCGTAGTGCGCGCGTTGTGCCGGCGGTGCGGCTCAGCCGGGAACCGCGGCGCCGAGGGCGAAGTCGAAGTTACCCATCCCGTGGCGGGCGAGGCCCATCAAGACCAGACTGGTTCCCTCCAGCCAATGCGCCATGTGCAACCCGCCGACATCCAGCGGACGCAGCTCCAGGCTTTCGATGAACTCCGCCACGCCGGTCTTGGCGTGCGTGTCGTCGCCGGCGATGAAGACATCCAGCGGCCGGCCCTGCGCCAGCACAACGCCGAATACGGTGTTGAATGCCTTCACCACACTCGCGCCCGCGGGGGCCACCTCGGCAACTTGCTGCGCGATCGAGGTGCCCTCGGGGATGGCCAGCCCGTCGGCGGCGGCATTGAACGGGTTACTGATGTCGACGATGATCTTGCCTGCGAGGGCATTTCCGTACTGGGCAACGACGGGAACAACATTGGCGTACAGCAGAGCGACGATGACGATGTCCCCGGCCGGGACGGCGCCGAACTCTGCCGTCGTCGCGCTGCCGCCGAGAGCCTCGGCCAGTTCAGCGGACCTGGACCGATCACGGCCGATGACTTCGACGGTGTTGCCGCCCGCTACCGCCAGCGTGCCGATGGTGCGGGCCATGTTCCCGGTGCCGATGATGCTGATGCTGCTCATGAAATATCCTGTCTTGGTTGATGATCGAACGAAATGTCGAAAGAAAGGCCTGGCCTCGTCGTCAAACCCCGTTCGTGTGCAATTCCCAGGGCCGCATGCCGAGGAGGTCGGCAAGGTGACCCTGCATCTCGACGCCGGACGGCAGCGGGCGCCACCAGATGGTCACCTCGGCGATCTTCCCGTCCGCGTCGAGCAGGATGTAGTCCATTCCGTCGACCGCGGTGTTCTCGATCTGCAACCGGAAGTACGCGGCATGGTGCGTCTCGCCGCTGAGGACTTCCTTATAGGTGAGGTCGGCTGCCACCGTGCCGATTCCGCGCATGGCTTCCAGGACTGATTCCCGGCCGGTGAGTGGCTCGTCGCCGAGCGGGCCGTACAGGACCACGTCCTCGGCGAGGATGTAAGACAGCGCGTCTCGGTCTGCGCCGCCGTGCATGGCGACGACGAAGGCCTCCACGGTGTCGCGGTGTGGGGCAAAAGTGGTGCCGTTGTTGCTCATTCAGATCACCGTGGTCCCGCCGTCGACGACCAACTCCTGGCCATTGACGTAGCTCGAGTCGCTCGACGCAAGGAACAACGCGACCGAGGCGATCTCTTCGGGGCGGCCCATCTCTCGCCGCGGGATCACCGATTCGAACTGCGCCTTCATCTCCTCGTCCATCACCTCCGCCAACATCGGCGAGGCGACCTGACCGGGTGTCAGCACGTTCACCCGGATCTTGCGGTCTCTCAACTCCGACACCCACACCCGTGCGTAGGCGGGCAGCACGGCCTTGCTACCCGCGTACACACTCCAATTGGGGTAGCCGCGCAACGAGGCGTTCGATCCGGTCATGAAGATCGAGCCACCATCGTTGAGGAGTGGCAGCGCCTTCTGGACGGTGAACAGCGTGCCGCGCGCGTTCAGCGCGAACGCGGCATCGAAGTCCTCCGCGGTGATCTCGCCGAGCTTGCTCTGCGCGCCCGTCCCGGAGCTCGCCCACAGCACGTCGATCGCGCCCCTCTCCTGCCTGACCGTGTCGAACAGACGGTCCAGATCGTCGAGGTCAGCCGAATCGGCCCGCACACCGGTCACATTCCGTCCGATCTCTTCAAGGGCCTGATCCAGCGCGTCCTGCCGTCGGCCCGTGATGAAGACGTGAGCTCCCTCGTCGACGAACAACTTCGCGCCTGCCAGTGCCATACCGCTTGTCGCGCCGGTGATTACCGCGACCTTGCCGTCGAGTTTTCCCATGGTCATCCCATTCAGTCGGTGGTGCCGGTCTTATGTACACCACTTGGAGTGCTTAACGTATCGGACGTCCTGGCGGTATGCAAGCTATGTACACCGCCCGGTACCCGAGTCGGCTACGCTGGGCGCATGACGGAGGTAGAGAAGGGGCCGCGAGGTCTGCGCCGCGGGAGGGGCGCACGAGAGCGCATCCTCAGCGCTTCTCGGCAACTTTTCCGCGACCAAGGCATCAACACCACGGGTTTGGCCGAGCTCTGCGCGGTGGCTCAGGTGTCCAAGCGCACGTTCTACCAGCACTTCGCCGGCAAGGATGAGCTGATCGCCGAACACCTGCGCCGATTCGATCCCGGCATCCTGCCCGAGGTATTCGACCGCACCGACCTGACGCCCCGCGAACGCCTCCTCGCCGCCTTCGACATCCATGCGCCCCTGTGCCCGTTCATCGCGGCGGCCGTGGAGATCCACGATCCGGCCCACCCGGCACGCACGCAGGCCCGCGACTACAAGAAGGCTTTTGCCGCGCGATTCACCGAAACCGCGCGAGAGGCCGGCGCCGCCGACCCCGAACAGCTCGGCGAACAACTGGCGCTGCTCTTGGATGGCGCTTCGGCCCGCAACCGGGTCCTCGACACCGACACCTTCGCCACCGCCGCCGCCATCGCAGTCGTCCTCATCGACAACGCCATCCCTGTCTCGGCGCCACCCTCTACCTGACCGCGGCCCACGCGTGACAGTTCACAAGATCCCCGAATAGACGCGAACGTTGCGAACTCCCATGTCACACTCCACTTATGATCCAGGGCTTCTCACATATCGGCATCGCCGTCACCGATCTCGACCGTTCGATCCGCTTCTACACCGAGGTGTTCGGGTTCGCGCAGCTCTATCAGCTCGACTTCGACAACAACGAGGTCGCCGCAACCATGGAGCAGGAGGGCCGATTCCGGTCCGCGATGCTCATCCGCGACGACATCCGGATCGAGTTGTTGCAGTGGGTCGACGTTCCGATCACGGGGTCGGGGCAACGCAAGCCGATGACCGAGCTGGGCTTCACCCATCTGTCGTTCCGGGTCGAGGACGTCGACGGCCTCACCGAGGCCATCGTCGCCGCCGGCGGAACGTTCGTGGAGTCGACGCGCACCGTGCTGGGTGACGTGGCGGACCCGACGTCGGGTCGGTTCATCTACCTGACCGACCCCGACGGCACCCGCATCGAACTCATGCAGAACGTGCCCGACCTCTCCGGCATCAGCGCAGCCGATATCGCCGCGTCAGCCGGCGGTTAGATCGTGCCGCCCGGAAACATCGTCTTGACGGCCTCGGTGATGTTCGTCCGTGCTGCGGCCGCACTGGTGGGATCCAGCGAGCTGATCGCCATCACGTAGCGCCGATCTGCTCCAATCACGCCGGTGGACACATGCAACTGGTTGGGACCGCTCCAGCAGCAGAACCAGCCCTGTTTGACCGCCACCGGCTCGGCGTAGAGACCTTCGGGGATGCCGAACCGCTGCGGATACCCGTCGTTGCCCGTCGGCGTGGACTGCGCCAGGTCGCCGACGATGATGTTGGCCTGTGCGGGTGGCAGCCCGCCACTGCCGTCCAGCAACATGTCGTAGTAGCGTACGAGATCGCTTGCGGTGCTTGTGGTCACGTCCCAATGCCCGTTGTAGGGCGCCGTCGTGCCCGCCAATCCGTACCGCGCCTTGACGCGGGCGATGACAGCGTTGCCCCCGCTGCGGTCCCAGAAGTTCTGGGCCGCGCTGTCATCGGAGGAGCGCAACATCGCGTCCAGCGAGCTTCGGTCGGCGGCCGAGAGTTTCGTCTTGCCCTCGGACTCCTGCAGCAGCAGATCGTCGGCGATGAACAGCTTCACCACGGACGCCATGGGGAACGACTGATTCGCTCCACTGGAAGCGATCTGGCCGGTGGTGCGGTCGAGTACGACCGCCGTGATGTCGGCGCCGGACGTGGCCGCGTCGGCGGTCGCCTGCTGGACGCGGGCCTCGAGTCCGGCGAAGGACGCGGGCGGCTGGCCGGGTGGGGCCTCGGGCAGCGCGGGCGCGGTCGCGGGTGCCGGGGTGTTCTCGGCGGTCGGGGGCGTACCCCAGGACTGCGCCTCGCATCCGTTGACGACCAGCGCCACCCCGACGATCGCCATGGCCGTCATCGTTCGGTTACGCAGCGGCCAACGCATAAGTCTCCTCGAAGCAGATCCTGAAACCGGGGGAGCGGTGTGGTTCCTGTACCCATCCGCTACACCAGCCTAAACGGGCGGCCCAGAGCATGGGGTGTCTGCCGGCACCTGGCGTGACAGACACGCCCAGGGCCGTCCTACCGCTCGATCATCTGCATCTGCTCATCGGTGTGATGGCCGCCCGCGGCCGGGGTGAGCTCGTCGAGTCGCTTCAGCTGTGCGTCGGTGAGCGCCACGTCGTCCGCGGCGACGTTCTCCTCAAGCCGGACCACCCGTTTGGTCCCCGGAATCGGAGCGATATCAGTGCCTTTGGTCAGCAGCCAGGCGATGGCGACCTGAGCCGGTGTCGCGCCGACCTCGTCGGCCACCGCCTTGACCTCGTCGGCGACGGCGAGATTGCGCTGGAAGTTCTCGCCGGTGAACCGAGGGTTGGTGGCCCGGAAGTCATCGGCATCGAACTGGTCGGTCGACCGGATGGCGCCGGTGAGGAAGCCATGACCGAGCGGCGAATACGGTACGAAACCGATACCGAGCTCGCGCAGCAGCGGCAGCACCTCGGGCTCCTGATCCCTGGTCCACAGTGAGTACTCGGACTGCAACGCCGTGATCGGGTGCACGGCGTGGGCACGCCGGATGGTGTCGACCCACGCCTCGGACAACCCGATGTGGCGGACCTTGCCTGCGGCAACCAGTTCGGCGACGGCGCCGATGGTGTCCTCGATGGGGGTGTTGGGGTCGACCCGGTGCTGGTAGTACAGGTCGATGTGGTCGGTGCCGAGCCTGCGCAGCGAACCTTCGACTGCGGTGCGGATGTTGGCCGGGCTGCTGTCGATGTTCCACGGACCCGCGCCGCCGTGCGAGACGAGGCCGAACTTCGTCGCGAGCACCACGTCGTCGCGGCGGCCCTTGATGGCGCGGCCGACCAACTCCTCGTTGATGTATGGGCCGTAGATTTCGGCGGTGTCGATGAGGTTAACGCCCAAATCGAGGGCGCGGTGGATGGTGCGGATCGATTCGTCGTCGTCGGACCCGGCGCCGGTGTAGCCGTGGGACATGCCCATGGCCCCCAGGCCGATGCGGGAAACTTCGAGGCTGCCGAGTTGTGCGTTCTTCATTCTTGTCCCTTCTCTGATGGCTATTCGCCGGGTACGTTGCTGATCGTCACAGGTCGACCTGCTGGGGATACTCGTCGTCGGTGACGTGTTCGCCCCACTCGGTCTCCGGCGTGCCGGAAGTCGGATCGGGTGCCTCCCACATGGCGAGGTGGGTCATGAAATGCGTGGGGGCCGCTCCGTGCCAGTGCCATTCGCCCGGGGGCGTGTAGACGGTATCGCCGGGGCGCATGACGACGACCTCACCTCCGCGGGACTGGACCAGGCCGATGCCGTCGGTGACGTGCAAGGTCTGACCACATGCGTGGGTGTGCCACGCGGTGCGGGCGCACGGTGCAAAACGCACGGTGTTGACCCGCAACCGTGAGGGCTCCTCGCCCTTCGCAATGACATCGAAATACACGTCGCCGGTGAACATCTCGGCCGGTCCTTTTGTGGAGGAACCACGAGGCATCTTCTTCATGCGCTGTCCTTTGTGGTGTGGCGGGGAACGATTCTCAGGGTGGTGGCGTGGGCCGTCGCGCCGGTGATCGATGCGACCGGCCCGGGGTACCGGCCGTACTTGCGCTGGTATGCGGCGTCGATCTCGTCGTCGGCGTCACCAACGGCGTCGACGAAGTCCACATCGATCGTCATTGCGCCGGCACCGAGTTGGCCACGGTGCGTTGCCCGGGCGCCACGGAACCATCCGACGTCCGGGCCGTTGACGGATCGGGCATACAGGTCGTCGCCGACCCGTACCGCCCAGACGATCACCGGCTTGCGCAACGAGCCGTCTGGGCGGGCTCCGGCGATCCGCACCTCTTGTGCATCGCCGAAATGGGTCAGGTCGGCTGAGGTCCAGGTGGTCATCTGGCGATCTTCCGGTGCTGAGTGCGTGCTCTCATGACTCCAGCCAACGCCTGTTTCCCGATACCTGGCAGTACCTGTCGTTACAAGTACTGGCAGTACCCCTCAGCCCTTGGCCGGGGCCTGCTCGGACAGCAGATTCTCCTGGCTGGCGGCCCAGGAAGCGAGCAGTTTGAGACCGTCGGCGGTCGGGGTTCCGGCTGCGGCGGTATAGACATTGAGCTGCAGCCCGGGTTCCGACGGCAGTAGCATCGCCTCGAAATCGAGATCGAGCTGACCGACCACGGGATGGTTGAGCCGCTTGCGGCCCGAACGGTGGTAGCGCACATCCTGCGACGCCCACCGCTGCCGGAACAGCTCGCTGCGCGTGGACAACTCACCCACCAGTGCGATCAGCTTCTCGTCGTGCGGGTTGTTGCCCGCCTCCATCCGCAGCATCGCGGCGGCATCCCGGGTGACCTGGTCGTAATCGACGAAGAACCGCTCGGCCTCTTCGGGATGCAGGTAGACGAAGCGGGTCGTGTTCGCCGGTCGTCGGGGATCTGCCAGGACAGGTGAATACAGGGCGCGGGCGAGTTGGTTCATGGCGAGCACGTCGTGGCGACCGTTGCGGATCCAGGCAGGCGCGTCGGTGAAGGCGTCCAGGATCTGCAGTAGCGCCGGTCGCACGGTCCCAGGCGCCTTTCGTTGACGCCGATGGCTGGATGCCCCGGATTCCCGCGCAAGAGCGAAAAGGTGTTCCCTCTCGGCGTCATCGAGTTGCAGTGCTGAGGCGAGAGCGTCAAGGACAGCCTCCGAGGCGCCTCCGAGGCTGCCTCGTTCCATGCGCACGTAGTAGTCCACAGACACGCCGGCGAGCATGGCCACCTCCTCACGGCGCAGACCCTTGACGCGCCGGTTGCCGCCATAGGCGGGTAGCCCGGCCTGCTCCGGGGTCAGGCGCGCGCGACGCGAACTGAGGAATTCGCGGATCTCGATGCGCACGTCCATGCCTCCACGGTATGCCCGGCAGAGACGCGTTGAGAGGTACTGGCGGTGCCTGGTTCAGCAGGCCCTCCCGCATCACTGCGTTCGGGCCTACCGTCGAGGACATGACCATTCCGAAATTCAGTCTGAACAATGGTGTGACCATGCCGGTCCTCGGCTACGGGGTTTTTCAGACGCCCCCGGATGAGACGGTCAACGCCGTCGAGACCGCGCTGCAGGTCGGCTACCGCCATGTCGACACCGCGGCTGCCTACGGCAATGAGCGTGAGGTCGGCAAGGCCATCCAGCAGTCTGGACTCGCGCGCGACGACGTGTTCATCGAGACCAAGATCTGGATCACCGACTTCGGTTACGACGAGACCTTGCACGCGTTCGACAAATCGGTCGGAAAGCTCGGCGTCGAACGGCTCGACCTGCTCATCCTGCATCAGGCTCTGCCCGGCGAATTCGAGCTGACGGTTGGTGCGTACAAGGCGCTGGAGCAGCTCTACGCCGACGGCAAGGTACGGGCCATCGGCGTCTCCAATTTTATGCGCGCGCACATCGACCGGCTCACCGCCGAAACCGAGATCGTGCCGACCGTGAACCAGATCGAAGTGCACCCCTACTTCAAACAGTCCGATGTGCTGGCGGCCGACGCCGAGCGCGGCATCCTCAGCCAGGCCTGGGCGCCCATCGGCGGCGTCACGTTCTACCGCGAAGGTCCGCACACCTCAACGCTGGAAAATCCGGTGATCGGCGGGATCGCGGCCGCACACGACAAGACGCCGGCTCAGGTGATGCTGCGTTGGCACATTCAGCAAGGGCGCCAGGTGATCCCGAAATCGGTGACGCCATCGCGCATTGCGGAGAACTTCGACGTCTTCGACTTCGAGCTCAGTGAAGATCAGCTCGCGGCGATCGACGCCCTGGACACCGGGGTTCGCGGGGGCCCGGAGCCCGAGGACATCACTCTGGAGAAGTTCGGCATGAAGATCCCGGAAGCCTGAGGAGGCGCCATGCATATCCGCACTCTTGGTCAAGGCCTGCAGGTATCCGCCATCGGCCTGGGAGCCATGGGCATGTCGCAGAGCTATGGGCCCAACCCCGGCGACCGCGACGACATGATCGGCGTGCTCCGCCACGCGGTTGAGGAAGCCGGCATCACCTTCTTCGATACGGCCGAGGTTTACGGGCCCTATGTGAATGAGGAGCTTGTGGGAGAGGCTCTTGCGCCGTTGCGCGAGCAGGTGGTGATTGCCACCAAATTCGGCTGGAACATCGCCGACGGCAAGATGGTCGGTACCGACTCGCGCCCCGAGCAGATCCGAAGGGTGGCTGACGCATCACTGCAGCGCCTGCAGACCGATGTCATCGATCTCTTCTATCAGCACCGGGTCGATCCCGATGTGCCGATCGAGGACGTCGCAGGCACCGTTGCAGCGTTGATTCAAGAGGGCAAGGTCCGGCACTTCGGGCTGTCGGAGGCGGGCGCCGACACGATTCGGCGCGCGCACGCCGTCCATCCTGTGACCGCTCTGCAGAGTGAGTACTCGCTATGGACCCGGGACCCGGAGCCCGAAGTGCTGCCCACCTGTGCGGAACTCGGTATCGGCTTCGTACCATTCAGCCCGCTCGGCAAGGGCTTTCTCACCGGTACGGTGGCTGGTTCGACGCAATTCGGCGCGGGTGACATCCGGGGCACGATTCCGCGATTCGCCGCCGAAAACATCAGCGCGAACGAGGATTTGGTAGCGCACGTCCGCGTTCTCGCCGAGGCGAGGGGCTGCACCGCAGGCCAGATCGCACTGGCATGGCTGCTCGCCCAACAGCCGTGGATCGTGCCGATCCCGGGCACTCGCCGTCGCGGACGGGTTGACGAGAATGCCGCCTCCACCGGAGTGGCGCTGTCCGCCGACGAAGTGGCCGACCTCGACGCTCTTGCGGCGCGGGTCGGCGTGCGGGGCGACCGCTATAACGCCGCCGGTATGGCGATGGTGGGCCTTTAAGCCAGCCAACTGTCACACGTCTTGCGGCGCAGGGTATGCGTGCTCAGCCACCCAACGCCCGCTGATACCGGCGCATCCCGGAGATCCAGCGGTCGTAGTCGGCGCCCTTGCCCCGGTACATGTCCAGTACCGACGCATGCGGCAGCACCAGGAAGCGGCCGTCACGTACCCCGTCCAGCGTCGCCGCTGCCACGTCCTCGGCGCTCAACACCTCACCGGCGGTGGTGATGGACGCGGCGGCCACCCGGGCAGTGGCATCCTCGGAGTCGGTGATCGCGTCCAGCAGGGGCGTGGCCACCCCCATCGGGCACACGCACGTCACGCCGATCCCGTTGTCGCCGTAGGTGATCGACAACCACTCGGCGAACCCGACCGCGGCGTGCTTGGACACCGCGTAACCGGCCGCGCCGACCTGGGTGAGCAGCCCGGCGGCCGACGCGACGCCGACGAAATGGCCACTGCCGCGGGCGATCCAGTCCGGCAGCAGCGCATCGGCGGCCCGGATGTGCGCGCGCAGGTTCACCGCCAGCACCCGGTCCCAGTCGTCGTCGGAACCCAACCCGGAGGCGCCGATCACACCGGCATTGGCGACGTAGACGTCGACCGGGCCGAACGCGTCCCGTGCGGCGTCGAGCAGCGTGGCGATACCGGCGACCGAGGCGGCATCCGCGCCGACACCAACCGCGCGCTCACCGATCCCGGCGGCGGTCGCTGTGGCGGCTTCGGAGTCGATATCACCGACCACCACCGAGGCTCCGGCATCGGCGAACTGTTGCGCCAGGGCGCGGCCGATTCCCGAACCCGCCCCGGTGATGACAACGACCTTGCCTTCGATCTGCATGGAACGTGTCTACCGCATCTATCCCCGTCGCTCCGCCACCAGTTCCCGCAGCTCCCGCTTGAGTACCTTGCCGTAACTGTTCTTCGGCAGTTCGTCCACGTAGACGTAGCGCTTGGGCCGCTTGAATCGGGCGATCCGTTCCAGCAGATGGGCGTCGAGATCGTCCTGGGCGGCCGTACCCACGATGAACGCCACCACCACCTCGCCCCAGTCCTCGTCGGGCGCGCCCACGACGCAGGCCTCGGTGACGCCGGGGTGCTCGATGAGCACCTCCTCCACCTCGCGCGGGTAGATGTTGCTGCCGCCGCTGATGACCACGTCCTTGCTGCGGTCGCGCAGGGTCAGGTATCCGCGCGCGTCGAACGATCCCATGTCCCCGGTGTGCAACCAGCCCGCGACCAGGGTGGCCGACGTCGCCGCGGCGTTGTTCCAGTAACCCGACATCACGACGTCACCACGGCAGGCGATCTCACCGATTTCGCCGACAGCCGACGGGTTGCCATCGGGATCGAGCACCGCGACCTCGACACCGGAGCGCGAATAGCCGACCGACCCGAGCACCGCGTCGTCAGCATCCAGGTGGTCACCACGACGCAAACCGGTGATGGTCATCGGGGCCTCACCCTGACCGTAGAGCTGCACGAAGATCGGGCCGAACGCCGCCATCGCCTTCTTGAGGCTGTCCACGTACATCGGGCCGCCGCCGTAGACCACGGTGGTGAGGTTCCCGGGTCGCGGGCGGCCGGTGGCGACCAGCCGCTGCACCATGGTGGGCGCCAGGAAACAACTGGTGCGCGGGTGGTGGTCGCACAGGTCGAGGAACTCATCGGGTTCGAAGCCGGCCGATGCGGGAATCACCTGCCGTGCCCCGCGCAGGATGTAGGGCGCGATATAGAGGCCCGAGCCGTGGGACATGGGCGCACCGTGCACCAGGCTGGAATTCTCGTCCGGGGAGTCGAAGTCGGCCAGATGCGACACCGTCATCGCCATCAGATTGCGGTGCGAGAGCATCGCGCCCTTGGACTTGCCGGTGGTGCCGCTGGTGTAGAACAACCACGCCAGGGCAGCGGAATCGGTGTTCACCGGGACGGCCGGCTCCGACTCCAGGCGCCCCGCGTAGGCGGGGGAGTCGATGTCCTCGACCGGCACGTCGGTGACTGCGGTGAGACCGGCGGCGATCTTCGGTGACGCGAACACCACTGCGGCGCCGGAGTCATCGAGGATCTGCGCCATCTCGAGCGGGTGCAGTTTGAAATTGATCGGAACGACGGCACACCCGGCGGCCCAGACGGCGAACATCAACTCGATGATCTCGGGCCGGTTCTCGCTGGCGATCGCGATCCTGGCCCCGGTGTCGCGATCGGCGGTCACCGAGGTGGCCAGCCGCAGTGCGCGGTCCCGGAGCTCGGCGAAGGTGTGCAACTCTTCGGTGCCGCGGTACACCGCGCCACGGTCCCCGAAACGCGTTGCGGCCTGGTCGAGTACCGAGAACAGATTCACCTGGCGACCCATTCCGAGGTCAGCGCGAAGTCCGACAGATACTTGGTCGAGCTCCAGCCACCGTCGACCACGATGGTCTGTCCGTTGATGAAAGCGCCTCCGGGAGAACACAGGAATGCCACGGTGCTGGCGATATCGTCGACCGTGCCGAGGCGGGTGTGTGGTGTCATCTCGGTGTTGATCTTGCGGAAGCGTTCATCCTCCAGGCGGGTCGCGACCATCGGTGTCAGCGTGACGCCGGGCGCCACCGCGTTGCAGCGGATGCCCTCCGCGCCGTACTGGCAGGCGATGTGACCGGTCAGCGCGGTGAGACCGCCCTTGGCCGCGGAATAGGCGCCGCCGCGCATGCCGCCGACGACGGCGAAGGTCGAGGTCACGTTGATGATTGCCGAGCCGGGCCCCATGTGCGGCAGCACGTCGCGGGCCAGCCGGAACGGTGCACGCAGCATCAGGCCCAGAAAGTAGTCCAGCGAGTCGTCGTCGGTTTCGTGCAGCGGTTTGGGACTGCCGACACCGGCATTGTTGACCAGGAAATCGATGTGGCCCCAACGTGACACCGCGGCCTCGACGATCTGCGCCGGCGCCTCGTCGGCGGTCAGGTCCACGGCCAGCGTCGCGATCCGGTCCGGATCGCCGACCGCAGTTTCCAGTTCGGCCAACCGATCCCGGTCACGCCCGGCGCCGAGCACCGCCATCCCGGCCTCGGCGAGTTTGACGGCGCAACCGAAGCCGATCCCGCTGCTGGCGCCCGTCACGATCGCAACCTGCATGTCAGTTGAGCCCCTTCGTCAGCGTCGCTCGGATCTGGTGTTTGAGGACTTTCCCGGCATCGTTCTTGGGCAGTGCCTCCCAGATGACCACCTGCTCGGGGGTCTTGAACCTGGCCAGGCCGTGCGCATTCAGCAGTTCCCGCAGATCGTCCACATCGGGTGTGTCCGTGCCGCGGGAAACGATGACCGCGCAGGCCCGCTCACCGGTACGGGCGTCGGGGATCCCGACGACGGCGACCTCGGCGATACCGGGATGGCCGATCAGGACGTCCTCGACTTCCTTCGGGGAGATGTTCTCGCCGTTGCGGATGATGATGTCCTTGGCGCGCCCGGTCACCACCAGGTGGCCGTCCTCGGTGAGGCGGCCGAGATCACCGGTGCGAAAATACCCGTTGCCGTCGAAGGCTTCCGCGGCATCCTCGTCGTGCAGGTAGCCGGTGAGCATCTGTGGACCCCGGACCCGGATCTCGCCGTCCACGATCGTGATGTCAGCGATGCCGGCATGGCCGTCGGTGTCCGCCGCGCGGTCCGCGTCCTCCGGGGAGCCGACGGTGGACACCGGGACCTCGGTGGACCCGTACACGCGGGTGACGATGGCCTTGTCGAAATAGCCGGTCGCCCGGCGGATCAGCGAGGGCGGCACCGAGGCGCCACCGCAGATGAACACCTTGAGGTCGGGGAGCCGGCTGCCGGCGCGTTCGGCGGCGCCGAGTAGTCCGTCCAGAAACGGTGTGGCGCCGGCCATGTGGGTGCAGCGGCGTGCCTGCATCAGCGCGACGGCCTCGTCGGGGTCCCACTGCTCCATCAGCACGGCCACCGAGCCGAGCAGCAGCGGACATTCGAACGCGTAGATGGAGCCACCGATATGAGCGATGGGGGAGGGCACCAGGAAGGTGTCACCCGCATCGATGCGCCAGTGCTCGCCGAGCTGGCGGATCAGCGCGTGGATCGAGTCATGGCTGTGCAGCACACCTTTGGGCCGCCCGGTGGTGCCCGAGGTGTACATGATCATCCGTACCGCGCCGGAGTCCACGTCCAGCGGGTCGGCGGCCGGCGCTTCGAGAAGTTCGGACAGCGGTGTCTGCCCCGGATGGACCCCGCGGACCACGACGACCTCCGGAGGCGAGGACATGGTGGCGGTCACCCGCGACAACATTGCGCCGTAGTCGAATCCGCGGAACCGCGCCGGGATGACGATCATCCGGACATCGGCGTCGGCGAGGATGAACTGCAGTTCACTGTCGCGCAGCGACGGCAGGATCGGGTTGATCACCATGCCGGACATGGTTGCGGCCAGGTAGACGATCGCGGCCTCGTGCCAGTTGGGCAGCATGAAGGAGACCACGCTACCGGTGGGCATCCGCTGCGACATCGACGTGGCAAGGGACCCGGCCTGCCGGTACAACGCGGCGGTGGTCAGGTCGTCGTCTCCGTCGACGATGAGGACCCGGTCCGGAGTGTCCTGCGCCGCAACGCGAAGTGCGTCGGCGAGTGTGGTCACGGCTGGCCCTTGACGCGGCGCATGGTCATCGAGTGGCGGTAGCGGGCTGCCGGGTGGGTGTTCACGGTGACCTGCGCGATCTCGCCGTCGGAGGTCCGGTAGCTGCGCTGCATCTGCAGCGCGGGTGCGCCCGCATCGATCTGGAGCAGCTCGGCGAGATCGGCCGAGAGCGCGATCGCGGTGATCTCCTGATGCACCTCGGTGATGCTGACACCGTAGAGATCTTCGATCAGCGGGAAGATCGGTCCGGAGTGGCGTTGCAGCATCCGGCCCACCGCGGCGAAGGCCCGGTTGATGTAGTACTCGGTGCGGCAGATCGGGGTGTTGGTCGCGGCGTCCCGACGGTAGCCGCGCACGGCCAGCCATTGCTCGCCGAGCGCCAGACCGGTGCGCCCGGCCAGTTCGGCGTCGATGGTGACCATCGCATTGGAGTCGATCTCGAACTGCGCCCCCGCCGCGAACGCCAGCAGGTCGTTGATCGACATCACGTCCTGGGCATAGGAACTCGACGACGGACGCGGGACGACCAGGGTGCCGGTCCGCGGCCGCGACGACACCAGGTTGTCGTCACGCAGCCGGCGCAGCGCCTCACGCACGGTGTAGCGGCTGACCGCGAAGCGATCGCACAGTTCGTGCTCGGTGGGCAGCTGTGAGCCGACGGGGTAGATCCCGTCGACGATCTCCTTGCGCAGCGTGCGGGCCACCTGCAGGTAGCGGTGCTCCGTGGTTTCAGTGGTCATGGCTCGCCATCACAACTTTCGCAGCGCGTACACGCTGCCCTCGCCGTCGGCCGAAATGTACAGCGTGCCATCGGGTCCCGCGGCGATGCCGGCGAACGGACCCTGCGGACCGGAGAACGGCGGCATGCCGCGCAGTGGCTTGGGCGTGATGCCGGGCGGCGCTCCGATGGGGAGTCCGGCGGCGATGGTGTGGCGGGCTCCGGTGGTCAGGTCGACCGTGATGACGGCCTTGCTGCCGGAGTCCACGATGTAGAGCAGGCCGTCGCGCACCAGGATGCCCTGCGGGGTGATCAGCCCGTCGGCCACGGTGTCGGTGCCCGCCGACGTCACCCGCAGCACCGCGGAGTTCACCGAGACCAGCACGTTGCCGTCGGCGTCGGTGGTGACCCCGACGGGGGTGTCCAGGTCGGCGGCCAGCACCTGGACCCCGTTGCCGGTGACGGCCAGCACCCGTCCGGTGCCCTGCTCCACGACGACCGGGGTGCCGTCGGGCAGCAGGGTGACACCGTAGAGCTGGTCCAGACCGTCTGTCAGATAGTCGGTTTCATTGTCGGTGGGGCGGTAGCGGGCAACCTGTCCGCCAGACGTGGTGACGACGAACTCGCCGGTCGCACCCGGGGTGAGCCCGCGCACGAAGCCCGGATAGCCGGGGCTGAACAACATGCCCACGGTCTGCAGCCCCCCGTCGGAACCCACGGTGTAGAGGTAGGTGCCGTCGGCGATGTAGAGCAGACCGTCGGCCCCGACGGTGATGTCCAGCGGCCAGTTGAGCCCGCCGGGCAGCAGCGCGCGGGTGTCCCCGCCACCGAGGATCTCGGTGATGGCGCCGGTGAAGTTGGAGACGAACAGCCGGCCGTCGACGAACGCGCAGTTGTCCAGGCCCGGTGTCAGGGTGGCCAGCACGGTCTGGGTGCCGGTGCGCGGGTCGATGCGCAGCACCTGTCCGCTGGCGACCTGGGTGGAGACGATGGTGCCGTCGGTGTCGAACTTGACCGAATCCGGTACGCCGAGATCGCCGGCGACCACGTCGGGTTCACCGCCGTCCGGGTTCACCCGCCAGATCTGATTGGCGTTCATCACCGGGAAGTACAGCAGCCCGTCCGGCCCGACCTCCATGGCATTGGGGGAGGGCAGGTCGGCCAGGATCAGCCGTGGCTCGCCACCGGTGAGGTCCATCTCGAACAGGCGCCCACCTTCTCGGCATTCGTTGACGAACAGCCGGCCCTGATGGACGGTGATGCCGTTGGCCGAGGGCAGGTCGTCGCGCAGCACGCGGGTGGTTCCGGACGCGTCGCGCGCGCTGACCCGGCCGTCCATCACCTCGGTGGCGAAGAGGCTGCCGTCAGCGCCGAAGGCGAGATCGTCGGGGGCGACGATGTCGCCGCCCTTGGCGCTGATCGTCTCGATCTCGCCGGTGTTCACATTCAGCGCGCTGATCTGGCTGCCGGTCACCTGTGCGATGTAGAGCCGGCCGTCGGGTCCGGTGCGTAGGCCGTTCGCGCCGAACAGCCGACTGGGTGCTGTGAGGCGGGTGAGGATCCAGCCGGTGGCGGCTTCCGGTGACGACGCGACCGGGTACCGACCGGCCTGCAGGGTGCTCATGTGCTGGACGCTATCAAGCCACTGCTAGTCCAGACAATAGTCCGTCAAGGTCCGCGGCTCACCCTTGACGAGGAGATAACTGCTGCGGAATAGTGTTCTCCGTTGAGTAGAGTCACATATGTTGTACGGACAAATGATGGATTCCGGCGCGGATCCACGGAAGCGAGTCATGACTGATCTCCTGAGCCTCGATGGCCGCATTGTGGTGGTTTCCGGCGCCGGTGGTGGCGGAATCGGAACCACGGTGACCCGGCTGGCGGCCGAGGCCGGAGCGACGGTGATCGCGGTGAGCCGCTCCAAGGACAATCTGCACACCCACGTCGCGCCGCTGGCCGATCGCGGGCTGTCGGTGATTCCGGTGGCCGCCGACGCGTCGACCGACGAGGGCATCGAGACCGTGCTGGAAGCGGCACGCATCGCCGAGGGCACGCTCTACGGGCTGGTGAACATCGCGGGTGGTGCCGCGCCGGCGACCTGGATGCCGGCCACCCGCGTCTCCCGTTCGGATTGGCGCGAGTTGTTCACCGCGAATCTGGAGACGATGTTCTTCATGAGCCAGGCGGTGGCCGCCGAGATCCGGGCCGCCGGTGACCCCGGCTCGATCGTGTCGGTGTCCTCGATCAGTGGGATGAACACTGCGCCGTTCCACATCGCGTACGGCACCGCGAAGGCCGCGATCGTGGCCGCCACCCGCACGCTGGCGGTCGAGCTGGCGGATCACGACATCCGCGTCAATGCGGTGGCACCCGGGGTGACCGAGACCGCGGCATCGGCCACCTATGTCGATGCCGACCCGGCCCGCGATCAGAGGGCCATCGCGATGGGACGCCGTGGGACGCCCGAGGAGCAGGCCGGAGCGATCCTGTTCCTGTTGTCGGACCTTGCGGGCTATGTCACCGGACAGACGCTGCTGGTCGACGGCGGTCTCAATCTGCGGTGGACGCACCTGGGAGCGGACAACACGTCGTTGTTCCTCAAAGATGACAACTTCCGCGAAGCGATCAGTCGGATCTGAAGGAAAGACAAGCCATGACCCACACCGAATCCGATCTCGACGCCGCGATCGAGATCGAGGCGGACCCCGACGATTCGACGGGCGAGATCGCCGAGGACCTGTCGACGGCGATGACCATCCCGGTCGACGCCTACATCTCCCCGGAGTATGCACGCAACGAGCGAGACAGATTGTGGCGCAAGGTCTGGCAGCAGGTCGGCCGGGTCGAGGAGATCCCCGAGGTCGGCAGCTACCTGACCTACGACATTCTCGACGACTCCATCATCGTGGTCCGGACCGGGCCGGGCCCTTCGGACTTCGCGGCCCACCACAACGTCTGCATGCACCGCGGACGCAAGCTGATCGACAACCCCGAAGGCGCCAAGAACGCGACCGGGCGGGCGCGCAAGTCTTTCGTCTGCGGGTTCCACGGCTGGACCTATGGTCTCGACGGCACCTGCACCCACATCCGCGAGCAGGACGACTGGCAGGGCAAGCTCACTCCGGGCAATACCCACCTGGCTCCGGTGCAGGTGGACACCTGGGGCGGATGGCTTTTCATCAACATGGATCCGCACTGCGAGGCGTTGGTCGATTATCTGTATCCGGCCGCCAAGATCCTCGATCCGTTCGGCCTGGAGAACATGCGCTACAAGTGGCGCAAGTGGCTGTATTTCGACTGCAACTGGAAAGTCGCGATGGAGGCCTTCAACGAGACCTACCACGTGTTCACCACCCACCCGGAATTCAACAAGTTCGGTGAGTTCAAGGGCTGGGCCAAGGCGCAGGGTAAGCACAGCAATATCGGTTACGACGCGCCGAAGGGTATGGACGAGACCAAGTCCAAGATCCGCCTCGGCACCGGGGACCCCCGCATCTCCACCGCCGAGATGCAGGTCTACACCATGGAAGAAACCAACGCGACCACGACGAAGACCCTGGTGAATGCGGCCAAGCGTCTGGTCGACGAGCTGCCCGAGGGCACCCCGGCCGATCAGGTGCTGCAGCACTGGCTGGCCTCGGCGCGCCGCGATGACGAGGCCAGGGGTGTGGTCTGGCCGACCATCCCGCCCGACATCCTCGGCCAGAGCGGAACGGCGTGGCAGATCTTCCCGAACTTCCAAGTGGGCCAGGGCCTGACCAGTGCGCTGTGCTACGCCGCGCGCCCCGACCCGAGCTACGACCCGAACAAGTGCATCTTCGAGGTCGCGGTCTACGAGCTGTACCCCAAGGGTGAAGAGCCGGAGACGGAATGGGCCTACACCCCCAAGGATTCACCGAACTGGCTGTCGGTGCTGCCGCAGGACTTCTCCAATATGGCTGCGGTGCAACAGGGTATGAAGTCGGCCGGATTTCCCGGTACATTGCCCAACCCGTACCGCGAGCGCAGCACCGTGAACCTGCACCACCAGCTCTCCAAATACATGGACGCCGGAAAACCTCAAGATATTTAGCGATTTCGGCGTGATCGGGTGCGCTGAGCGCAGCGAATCACGCCGAAATCACCTCAGCAAGGAGACGATATGAAGGTCAACCTCGGTACCGGTGCGCAGAATTCGCACGACTGGGAACGCGTCATGGCGGGCGATTTCAGCAGCCCGCCGGCGACGCCGGACTACAAGTGCGTGCAGGCCGCGCTGGCATTGGGTGATCTGGCCGAACCGCTCGGCTACGACGGCATCTGGTTCCCCGAGCACCAGGGCACTCCGTACGGGATGACGCCCAACCCGATTCAGGCGCTCACCTACTTCGCGGCCCGCACCGAGCGAGTCAGCCTGGGCACCTTCGTCGCCGTCGCGCCGTGGTGGAATCCGGTGCGGCTGGCCCATCAGATTGCCTATCTGGACATCGTCTCCAACGGCCGCTACAACACCATCGGCATCGGCCGCGGGGTGTCCAAGACCGAGTTCGACGCCGTCGGTGTGCCCCGCGAGCAGAGCCGTCAGCGCTTCAACGAGACCCTCGACATCCTCGAACTCGCCTTTTCCGGTGAGCGGTTCTCCTACGACGGAGAGATCTTCAGCTTCCCGGAGATGTCGCTGCGCCCCGAGCCGCTCAGCAAGGACCTGTTCTCCCGCATCTTCAGCTCCTCCTCGACGGCCGAATCGCTGGAGATCCTGTCTCGGCGCGGGATGGTGCCGTTGTTCGTCGGCAACAAGCCCATCTGGGATGCCGGCGAGGAAGTCCGCAAGGTCAACACCTTCCGTGCCGAGGAGGGCTTCGAGCCCTGCCAGCCGAAGAACGTGATGTTCATGTACGTCACCGAAAAGGAGGACGACAAGCTCGCGGCGCTCACCGAGCAGTGGATCTGGACCGCCAACCGCGACGTCAACGTCCATTACGGCTTCGCCGACTCGTCGAACTTCAAGGGCGTCAGCGGATATGAGGCCTACGCGGCCCGCGAGGCGACCGCCACCGCGGTCCTCGCCTCATCGGTCACCGGCGACCAGAAGAAGGGCGGCCCGCCCGGATACCACGCCTCCAACCTGCTCATCGGCACACCCGAGGTGGTCTTCGAGAAGCTCAAGGCCGCCCAGGAGGCGTGCTCGTTCTCCGAGGTGACCATCGTCCCGCAGTTCGGCACCATGCCCTACGAGGACGCCTTCGAGAGCACCAAGCTGTTCGCCAAGGAGGTGCTGCCGGCCGTGCACGAACTCGCCGCACCACTGCATCCCGCTGCTCTGCCGGAGAACGCCACCGTATGACCACCCAACAGACCTGCGGGCCCACCGACACCCCGACCGATATCGACATCCCGGCAATCCGGGAGAAGTACGCCGCCGAACGGGCCAAACGACTGCGGTCCGAGGGCGCCGACCAATATCTGGAACTGGAAGGCGATTTCGCCGATTTCTACGAGGTCGACCCCTACACGACGGTCACCGAGCGGGACCCGATCACCGAGGACGTCGACGTCGTCATCCTCGGTGGCGGCTTCGCCGGATTGCTGGCCGGGGCGTACCTGAAGAAGGCAGGCGTCGAGGGCATCCGCGTCATCGAGATGGCCGGTGACTTCGGCGGCGTCTGGTACTGGAACCGCTTCCCGGGCATCCAGTGCGACAACGACGCTTACTGCTACGTCCCGCTGCTCGAGGAACTCGGTTTCATCCCGTCCAAGAAGTTCGCCGACGGCGCCGAGATCTTCCAGCACTGCCGCAACATCGGCAAGCACTTCGGCCTGTACGACGGTGCGCTGTTCTCCACCCAGGTGCGCGATCTGCGCTGGGAGGACGCGACGCAGCGCTGGCAGATCAGCACGGACCGCGGCGACGCCATCCGGGCACGGTTCGTCGTAATGGCGCAAGGGTCCTACAACCGCCCGAAGTTGCCCGGAATCCCGGGGATCAAGGATTACCAGGGTCACGTGTTCCATTCGGCCCGCTGGGATTACGACTACACCGGCGGTGACGCCGACGGTGGCCTGGACAAGCTGGCGGACAAGCGCGTCGCTCTCGTCGGCACCGGTGCGACCGGCATCCAGCTGGTGCCGCACCTCGGCCGTGACGCCAAAGAGCTCTTCGTGTTCCAGCGGACACCGTCCTCGGTCGACGCGCGGTCCAATCCGCCCACCGATCCGGACTGGGCGGCGTCGTTGCAGCCGGGCTGGCAGGAGGAGCGCAAGCGCAACTTCCACAACTGGTCACCGTTTGTCGGCGTGGTCTTCGGTGAACCGGATCTGGTCTGCGACTTCTGGACCGAGCTCGGACGCAACCTGACGGCCCGGATCGCGGGCAGCGATGACCCCGCAGCGGTGACGATCGAACAGATCATGGCGTTCCGGGAAGAAGAGGACTACAAGATCATGGAGCGGCTGCGTCGCCGCGTCGCTGAGATCGTCGAGGATCCCGAGACCGCCGAGGCGCTGAAGCCGTACTACCGCTTCATGTGCAAGCGGCCGACCTCCAGCGAGCAGTACCTGGCATCGTTCAACCGGCCGAATGTGACGCTCGTCGACGTGTCGGCGTCCAAGGGCGTGGAACGGCTCACCGAGAAGGGCATAGTCGCCGACGGCGCCGAGTACGAGGTCGATTGCGTGATCTTCGCCAGCGGCTTCGAGATCTCCACCGAGATCAGCCGCCGCTTCGCCATCGACAACATCATCGGCCGGGATAGCCTGTCGCTGTTCGACTATTGGCAGAACGACTACAAGACGCTGCACGGGATGACCACCCGTGGATTCCCGAACCAGTTCTTCATGGGCTTCATCCAGGGCGGTGTCTCGGCCAACACCACCGCGATGTTCGAGCAGCAGGCCGAGCACATCGCCTACATCATCGCCGAAGCCCAGAACCGCGGCGCCAGGACGGTCGAACCCAGCCAAGCAGGTCAGGACGGGTGGGTCTCGACGGTGCGCGAGCTGTCGATCGACAACTCGGCGTTCGAATTATCCTGCACGCCCGGCTATTACAACAACGAAGGCCGCGGCGGCGCGGAACGCAACGGCTCGTTCCTCGGTGACTTCTACTCGCCGGGTTTCTACGCCTTCGATGACCTGATCGCGCAGTGGCGGGCCAAGGGCGACCTCGACGGACTGGAGCTCACCACATGACGACCGCTGTCGAGGCACTACAGGCACGGGACCTCAAGCCCCGCATCGGATCCGAGGTGCGCGCCGACAAGGCCACCCTGCTGTCCGGTGAATACGCCGCTGAGATCCGGGATCTGCTGGAGCAGCGAGGCGTGCTGGTCTTCCCGCAGATCGGGTTCAGCGATGAGGAGCAGATCGCCTTCACCGAGACGCTCGGCACGTTCGCCCCGGAAGCCCGCGGCGAGAAGCTGTACAAGGTGTCGCTGGACACCGAGGTCAACAAGCAGGCCGACTACCTGAAAGGGTCGTTGTACTGGCATCTGGACGGCACCATGAACGAGGTGCCGATCCTGGCGTCGCTGCTGCAGAGTGTGGCGTTGGGTAACCCGGACGAGGGAGACACCGAGTTCTGCAACACCTACGCCGCCTATGACGACCTGCCGGACGAGGAGAAGGCCGAGATCGCGGACCTGCGGGTGATGCACTCGGCGTGGAACACGTTGTTCTACTACGACCCGGAACCGTCGGTGAAGACCCTCAAGCAGATGATGGCCATCGGTGACCGGGAACTGCCTCTGGTGTGGACGCACAAGTCGGGCCGCAAGTCACTTGTGCTGGGCGCCACAGCACGCCACATCACCGACATCGACTACACCAGGAGCGCGGAACTGCTGGTCCGGCTGCGTGATTGGGCGACCCAGCCGCAGTTCACCTACCGGCACAAGTGGACCGTCGGAGATCTGGTCATCTGGGACAACACCGGCACCATGCACCGCGCCACACCGTATGACCCCAGCTCGGGCCGGCTGCTGCAACGCACCAAGCTCGAGGGCGAGGAACCGTTCGCTTGACGAGTCAACTCAGCTTCGATGATCGCGTCGCCGTCATCACCGGCGGCGGTCGCGGCCTGGGCCGCGAGTACGCGCTGCTGCTGGCATCGCGCGGCGCCAAAATCGTCGTCAACGATCCCGGCGTCAGCCTGACCGGGACCGGGGTCGATGAGGGCCCCGCGCATCACGTGGTGCGCGAGATCATCGCTGCCGGTGGCCAAGCCGTCGCCAGTACCGATTCGGTGGCCACCGCCGACGGCGGCAAGGCCATCGTGGATACCGCTACCGAGAACTTCGGGCGGGTCGACATCCTCATCCACAACGCGGGCACCGTCCGTCGCGGCTCACTCAAGGAGCTGAGTTACGAGGACTTCGAGTCCGTCCTGGATGTGCACCTGCGTGGCGCCTTTCACGTGGTGCGTGCGGCATTCCCGCTGATGTGTGCCGCCGGCTACGGACGGATCGTGCTCACCTCGTCGATCGGCGGGCTGTACGGCAATCAGGGTGTCGCCAACTATGCCGCGGCGAAGGCCGGGATACTCGGCCTCACCAATGTGGCGGCGCTGGAAGGGGCGGCCGAGGGTGTGATCTGTAATGCGATCATTCCCGGCGCGGTGACCAGAATGGCCGAGGGACTGGACACTTCGGCCTACCCGCCGATGGGATCGGATCTGGTGGCACCGGCTGTCGGCTGGCTGGCACACGAATCATGCTCTGTCACCGGGGAATTCTTCGTGGCAATCGCGGGACGGGTCGCGCGGGCCTTCATCGCCGAGACGCCAGGGGTGTATCAGCCGTCGTGGTCCATCGAGGACATCGCGGCCAATATCGACGCGATCCGCGACGACACCGCACCGCTGGTCTTCGCGCCGGTGCCCGACGGACATAGCGATCACATTCGCTACTCGTTCGGGGTCGCCGCCCATGACTGAATTCCAGGGTCCGCTCAAGGGTGTACGGGTCATCGACCTGACCGCGATGGTGATGGGGCCGTACTGCACCCAGATCATGGCCGACATGGGTGCCGACGTCATCAAGGTGGAACCGCCGGCCGGTGACAACACCCGCTACATCTCGGTGGGCCCCGTCGCCGGGTTGAGCGGTGTCTTCATCAACGTGAACCGCGGTAAGCGGGGCGTGATGCTCGATCTGCAGACCAGCGAGGGCAAGGCCGCGCTGCGGTCGTTGATCGAGACCGCCGACGTGTTCATCCACTCGATGCGGGCCAAGGCGATCGCCAAGCTCGGATTCGCCTATGAGGATGTCGTCGCGCTGAACCCGTCCATCGTCTACACCAACTGCTACGGGTACGGCAGGCGTGGTCCCGATGCGGACCGCCCCGCCTATGACGACACCATCCAGGCCGAATGCGGATTGCCTGCGGTACAAGAACAATTGACCGGCGAAGCCAGCTATGTCGGCACCATCATGGCGGACAAGGTGGCGGGCCTGACGGCGCTGTATGCCACCACGATGGCGCTGTTCCACCGCGAGCGCACCGGGGAGGGGCAGGAGGTGGAGGTCAGCATGTTCGAGACTATGGCATCGTTCATGTTGGTCGAACATGCCAACGGCGCCATGTTCGACCCCGCGCTCGGCCCGGCCGTGTATCCCCGCGCGGTGGCGCCCAACCGCAAGCCGTACGAGACCAAAGACGGTCAGATTGCGGCGCTCATCTACAACGACAAGCACTGGAACGCCTTCATCGAGCGGGTGCAGCCGGTCTGGAACAGTGTCGAGTTCGCCACGCTCGAGCAGCGCGCCAAACAGATCGACACCGTGTACGGGCTGGTGGCGCAGACGCTCAAGGAACGCACCACCGACGAGTGGCTGCAACTGTTCCGCGAACTGGAGATCCCGGCCGCCGCCGTCAACACCCCGGACGCCCTGTTCGACAACGAACACCTCAAGGCCGTCGGACTATTCGAGACCATCGAGACCGAGCACGGGACGATGCGTATCCCGGGTGTGCCGACCTGGTTCTCCCGGACCCCCGGCCGAGTGCACGGGCCCGCTCCGGAGCTTGGCGCCGACACCGATGCGGTGCTGGCGGAACTCAAGGTGCTGCCTCGGCAGTAGGGCGTGTCTGGTCTACGTGAACAGTGTTGCGCCTGTCCCTGTTCGGCGCTTTCGGCCGTGCCGCGTGAGCGGCAGAACTGTCACCGATGTCCCGAGACATGACACTTGCGGGCGGTCCATAGAGCGTGTCTTGAGTCAAGAAGTTGGCAGGTTTTTTTGGTTAATTGGGTTTAGGTATGCCTGCTGTGGGGTGTGGTCCTGGATGGCTTGGTGTGGTCGGAT
>NZ_LMJA01000007.1 GCF_001428895.1 Mycobacterium sp. Root265 | reverse complement strand
CCCCGCCCCGAACCAGAGTCCAAGCCCGAACCGAAACGCAAGATCACCATGATCGAGGGCGACGATTCCACGACGTGGCGGATCACCCTGCCCAAGGTGGAGGCCGCGAAGTTCGAGGCCGGCCTGCAGTCACACCGCGATGCGTTGGTCGCGGACTGGAAACGCGACCACGACACGCACGACAGCATCGACCCCGAGAACGGCAGTAAACGCCAGTACGACGCCGAGATCCAGGTTTCCGAGCAGGCCCCGCCATTCCCGGACGGGGTGGATGCGTTCATGAGCCTCATCGAGGCCGGCTGGAACACCGAAGTGGCGGCCCGCCCGCACGGCCAGCACACCACCGTCGTCGTCCACGTCGATGTCGAAAAGCCCGTCGCCGCGCTGCATCTGGGTCCTGCGCTGACAGCAGACGACCGGCGATATCTGCTCTGTGATGCGACCTGTGAGGTGTGGTTCGAACGCCACGGCCGACCCATCGGGGTGGGCCGGGCCACCCGCACCATCAGCCGCCGGCTGCGCCGCGCGCTGGAGCACCGCGACCAGACCTGCGTCGTCCCGGGTTGCGGGGCCACCCGCGGCCTGCACGCCCATCACCTCGTGCACTGGGAGAATGGCGGGGCCACCGAGCTGTCCAACCTGGTCTTACTCTGCCCGTTCCACCACCGCATGCATCACCGCGGCGGCATCACGATCACCGGACCCGCCGAGACACTACGAGTCACCGACAGTGAAGGCGAACCCCTCACCAACCGAAACCGATCACTGGCCCGACCACCCACCAAACCCCCACCCGACGTACCACCGTGCACAGGCCCGACCGGGGAACGCGCGCAATGGTGGTGGTACACACCATACGAACCACCACCACCGTCGAACAACTAGCTTGACGGCGCGGCGTCGGGGCTCAATTCACCACGAACGAGATGTCACCGACACCGTCAATGCCACCCCGCACGTGCTGCCCGCGGGCGATCGCCCCGACCCCGGCCGGGGTGCCGGTCATGATGAGGTCACCGGGACGCAGGGTGACCGATTTCGACAGGTGGGCAATGACATCGGCGACCGGCCAGATCTGGTCGGCGAGATCACCCTCCTGGCGTAGGTCGTCATCGACGCTCAGCCAGATCCGTCCGCGGGTGGGGTCCACCGACGCGGCAGGCACCAGCTCCGACACCGGGCCCGACGCGTCGAAGCCCTTCGAAAGATCCCACGGACGGCGGGCCTGTTTGGCCGCGTCCTGCAGATCGCGACGGGTGAGATCGACACCGACGCCATATCCCCAAACGCGTTCTAGCGCAGTGGCAGCACCGATGTCCGCGCCGCCGGCGGCCAGGGCCACCACGAGTTCGATCTCGTGATGCAGGTTCTGCGTCTGGGGCGGGTACGGCAACTGATGTGGCGGACCGTCGCGGTAGCCTTCGGAGTCGGTGAAGACAGCGTCGGCGGGCTTGGTGAAATAGAACGGCGGTTCCCGGTCCGGGTCGGCGCCCATCTCCCGGGCATGGTCGGCGTAGTTACGCCCGACGCAGTAGACCCGGCGGACGGGGAAGCGCTCCGCGGAGCCGGCGACGGCCAGTGTCGTGGTGCTGATCGCAAACATCGCGTCCAGCCTAGCGGCGGCGGGTTGCGCCGCCTGCTCTCTGGGTAGCCAGCGACCATGACCAACGCCGCGTCCGGCAGTGCTTCCTCTTTCGATGTCGTGATCGTCGGCGGCGGTAACGCCGGTATCAGTGCGGCGGCACGTCTGCGACGCCGCGGCGTCACCGATGTCGCCGTCGTGGAACCTCAGGCGGTTCACACCTACCGTCCGCTGCTGTCCTATGTCGGTGCGGGGCAAGCCGAGCAGCGCGCCGCCGAACGCACCCAACGGTCCGTCACGCCGTCGGGCTGTACCTGGGTGCAGGACACCGCGACCGCGGTCGATCCCACCGGGCAGACCGTTATGACCGCCGGCGGGGCAACACTGCGCTACCGCGATCTGATCCTGGTGCCCGGCCTTGAGGTCGACGAGGACGCACTACCCGGCGTCTTCTCCGCGATCAAGGCCCAGAACGTCACGAGCAACTACCTCGACCGGGCCGAGAAAACCTGGCAACTCATCAAGACACTTCCCGATGACGGTCGCGCCGTCTTCACGGTGCCGCGCCCACCGGTGAGCTGCACCGGCACCACGCTCAAACCGCTGTTTCTCGCCGCCGCGCACTGGGCCCGTGCCCGCCGCCGCGTACACATCACCCTGGTCGTCGATCGCCCCGGCCTGACCGGTGTCCCCGCCGTCGACGACAAACTCCGTCAACGGCTTCGCGAGCTGGATGTGGACACCCTGCTCGGTACGGCGGTCACCGAGCTACAGCCCGAGCAGCACACCATCGGCATCGGCGAGGACCGCGTACTGCCCTACGACATGCTGCACCTCGTGCCACCCTTCCGTGGACCCCGATGGCTGACCGATTCGGGCCTGGCGGGCAACACCTCTCACGGTCTGATCGACATCGATCCCCTTACGCTGCGCCACCGCGCCCATGACAATGTCTGGGCGGCCGGGGATGCCGCGGCGGTGGACACCGATCCCTCCGGCGGCGCGCTGCGACGCCAGATCGCGGTGCTCGTCGACAATCTCATCGCGGCGCGCCGAGGCGACTCGGCGACCGCGACGTACGACGGATACACCGTGGCGCCGATCGCCACCGACGCCCACACACTGATCGCTGCCGAGTTCGATCGCAGCGGCGACTCGGCGGCGTCGCTGCCGTCCTTTCTCGACCCGTTCAAGCCGCGCCGCAGCGCCTGGGCCTTCGATCGGTACGGTCTGCCGCAGATCTACTGGAACTTCATTCTCAAGGGTCGGCTGTAGGAGCCTGGGTGGCGCGCAATGTGACCGCCGAGGAACTCGGTGCGTGGGTGATCAAATGCAACCCGCGCAAAACCGCTGTGGAACCCATGCGAGCGGCCGGGCAGGCGAAAGCCTCCTGGTGCGTTGCCGACAACTACCGCTCGCGGCTCATCCGACCAGGCCAGCGGGTGCTGTTCTGGGTATCGGCACATCCGCGACGAGGAATCTGGGGCGCAGGCCGGATCGATGGCGCTGTGACGACCGACGACGAGGCGTTGCACGTTCCGGTTCGTATCCCGCTGTTCGCCGAACCGGTCACGGCCGCCGAACTGGGCGCGGTACCGGGACTGCGCGCGATGGAAGTCTTTCGCGCACCCCAGCAGTCCAACCCCTCCTGGGTCAGCGCCGCCGAATGGGCGCTGATCGAGCCGCTGCTGCCGCTACCCTGATGCCGGCATCGAACAAAGGACACCGTCATGATCCGTGCCTACCGCCTGTACACCGGTACCGACGGCAACTCGCACGTCGAGCGCGGCAGCATCGCTGCCGGGGCGCTGGTGGACGCGGAATCGATCGAATTCAAGGAGACCCCGGCGCATTCGTCGTTCGACTGGCACAACGATCCGATTCCTCAGTACGTCATCACACTGTCCGGGGTATTGGAGTTCTCCACGGTCGGTGGCGAGACCTTCACCATCCAGCCGGGCGACGTTCTGCTTGCCGTCGACCACACCGGAACCGGGCACAAGTGGCGACTGGTCGACGACGCGCCGTGGAAACGCGCGTACGTGGTGTTCAAGACCGGCGCCGACACACAGTTCGTGCCGGACTGAGCCCTTCGGCTGCGCCCGTACGTCAGCTGCGGAACTGCGGCAGCGCCGTGGTGTGGGTGGTCAGGTCGAAGAACACCGGAGCCGGCGGTCCCGATTTCGTTGCCGCCCAAAGCCTTGCGCGCCCCGCCGCGCTGATCGGCAGATTGCCTTCGCCGCCGGCGTCTATCAGCACGTCGAAGTCCACGGCCGAGTCGCGGATCGCCCGCGGGTTGTCGCGGTCCAACGCGCGGTGGGTGACCGCTGCCATCGGTCCGCGGGCCAGGAGTTCCAGCGTGGTCTCGTAGGGTTGGCCCAGAATATCGGCCAGGTCGAGGGCCTCGCGCAGGCCGGCTTCGGCTGCCATGACAACGACGTTGGTGATCAGCTTCTGCGCCACCCCGGCGCCGAGAGGGCCGACGCGGACGACCTCACCGAATGTGCTCAAGACCGGTTCGGCGATGGCCACGGCGGCATCGGGCCCCGCCAGCAGGATGGTCAACGCGGCATCCGCGGCGTAGCGGACCCCGCCCACCAGCGGTGCGTCGACCAGGTGCGTGCCTTCCGGCATCGACGCGGCAATCGACTGCAGTAGTTGCGGAGTCGTCGTCGACAGCACCGCCAGCAGACTGCCGGGCCGAAGCCCGGCGAGTATGCCGGTAGGACCGAGATGTGCGGTCTGGATATCACCCGACATGACGGCACTGATCACCACCGCGGCGTCGCGGGCCGCGCCCGCCGGGCTGTCCGCCGGTTCGGCTCCGGCGTCGACCATTGCCTCCAACCGGCTGCCGATCACGTCGTAAACGATCACGCGATGACCGGACTTCACCAGGTGCGGCACCATTTTCGAGCCCATATCGCCGAGACCGACAAAGCCGATGGTCGTCATGATGCTCCTCGCTGAATAGAAGGTCGCACGATTCGACCGTCGTTGACCGTAAGCATCGTCGGCCACGATCGCCGAGTCGCCATGGCTGGCGTCCGTTCACGGATTCCGGCTAGCCGGGTAGCCGTGGGCGGCCACACCGTGCCGGCACCCGGCGATCTGCTGTTCAGCCGCGCGCGGTGACCCGCACCGGTAGCGAATCGATCCCGATACCGACGTTGTGCACGGGTCCGCCGCCCGCCCACACGGCAGGCCCGGCGAGCTCGATGTCGTAGCCCGCGGCGATGACACCGAGCACCACCTGGACCTCCTTGCGCGCCAGGTTGGCACCGAGGCAGTAGTGCACACCGCCCCCGCCGAAGGACAGGTGCGGGTTGGGTGAGCGGTGGACGTCGAACCGGAACGGATCGGCGAAGACGGATTCGTCGCGGTTGCCCGACGGATACCAGAACAGGACGCGGTCACCGGCTTTCACGTCCTGCCCGCCGACGGTCACATCGCAGGTGGCGGTGCGTCCGAAGAACAGCACCGGGCTGGCCCAGCGGATGGACTCGTCGGCGGCGGTCAGCGCGACATCCGGATTGGTTCGCAGCTCGGTCCATTGATCCGGGTTGTCCAACAGCGCAATCAGGCCTTGGGTCAACGCGTTTCGGGTGGTTTCGCTGCCGGCGATGGACAGGATGAGAAAGAACATCTCCAGCTCGAACCCGTCGAGTTGACCGGCGAGCTTGGTCCAGACGTCATCGGTCGGGTGTGCTCGCTTGTCCGTGGTGAGCCGCTGCGCATACTCGAAGAGTTCGACCTGAAACCCCAGCCGGTCGTCCTCGGTGTAGCCGCGGTAGGGATCACCGGACTTGAGCAGATGGTCGACCCGCTCGAACACCCACGGCCGATCCGACTCGGGGATACCGACGATGTCGGCGATCAGGTGCATGGGCACCTGATAGGCGATATCGGCGACGAAGTCGCAGACCTCCCCCGTCGCCGCCGCCAGGATCTGCGCGGTCCGGGCGGCGATGAGCTGTTCGAGCCTGCCGATCATGCGCGGCGTGAATTCCGAGGTGATGATCCGGCGCATCTCCGCCTGATCGGGCGGATCCATCGAGACCAAGGTCCGTCCGGCCGATAGCAGCGGGTTGGGCTCCATCATTGGCCCGCCGGTCGCCGCGAACGTCTTCCAGTCGCGGTTGGCCTGCTGAATCTCCGGGTGGGTGACGATGGACCAGAACGGAATCGGCGGGATCGCCGGGCGGCCCTCGACGGCCAGGTGCCGGTGTATCGCACCGCGACTGCGCAATTCGGTGAAGACCTCGTGCGGGAAGCCGTTCGTGTAGAGCGCCGGATCGGTGAGATCGACGTCCAGGACGTGTGTCATGTCTGCTCCCCTAGTGCTTGCCGGATGAGTGCGCGCACGGCCGTGGCGTCGGCCGCCTCGCCGAGTAGCAGCCGGCGGTAGACGAGCCCGCCGGCGAGCATGTCCACCAGGGCGTCGGCGTTCGTCGATGCCGGGACGTCGCCGCGCTCGCGGGCCCGCTCGACGGCGTCGATCGCCTGCTGGCGGCACCGCCCCGCGAAGGTGCGCACCGTGGAGCGCACTGCCTCGTCATTGGTGGCCTCGGCGAGCAGCGAGGGCAGCAGTGCGGCGAGCTCGGGCTGGGTCAGCATCTCCGCGATGGGCAGCAGTGCGGCGAACAGATCGTCGGCGAACGAACCGGTGTCCACCGCGTCGGACGGCTGGGTGATCGATACCGCGGCGTACTGGAACAGCTCGTACTTGCTGCCCCAGCGCCGGTAGATCGAGGCGCGGCCGACGCCTGCGCGGGCGGCGATGCCCTCGATGGTCGCGCCACCCCACCCCTTGGCGCCGACCTCGGCAACGGCTGCCGCCACAATCGCCGCGTCCAGACGCTCGTCGCGGGGTCGGCCCCGGCGGGGCGCACCGATCGGTGTGGTTGTCGTCACACCTGAATCCTGAACTAGTTAGTTCCGGAATTCAAGAGTCTCGTAATAAGAACCGCCTCGAGCCCATGGGACGGGAGGGCGAAAATCAGCGGCTCGGGCCCGAGGGCTCCGTCGTGGAGATGAACTCGTCGAGTAGGTCGATCACCTTATCGGGGGCTTCGACCTGCGCGAAATGCCCGACGCCGGGCAGGATTTCGAGGCGGCAGTCCGGACGAGCCTCCAACGCCGCGTAGGCGTGGTCGACCGGGATGATCTTGTCGTCCTCGCCCCAGATAGCGAGTATCGGTAAACCTTCGCGCAGATTCAGCCGGTTCAGGGCACTCACGGCCTGGCCGCGATAATCGACCACCGAACGCAGGGTCCGCAGAAACGCCTGACGCGTCTCGCCGTCCCCGAACGACGAGTACGCGCTCCACATTTCCGCGCCCCGGGGGGAGCGCAGACCGGCCGAGCTCAGCCAGGACTTCACGGCGTTTCCGGCGCGCAGCACCGGTGACGGCGCGATCACCGGCATCACGAACTCGGCTCCCGGCGCCGCAAGCAGACGCAGAATCAATCCGACATCAGGGCCTAGTCCGCCACTGCTGATGAGCACGAGCCGGCGACAGTAGTCGGGATGCTGATAGAGGAACTGCATCGCGACGCCACCGCCCAGGGATTGGCCGACCACGGTCGCCGATTCCACGCCGAGTTCGTCGAGCAGATCACGCAGGCCAACCGCGAAGGCACCCAGCGAGTAGTCGGTGCGGGGCTTGGATGACTGGCCATGCCCGAGCAGATCCGGGGCGATGACCCGGTATTTCTTGGCAAGTTGCGGCAAGACGGCGCGCCAGGTCTGCGCGCTGCCCGCCATTCCGTGGATCAACAACAGGACTTCGTCGCCGTCACCCTCGTCCACGACCGCTTGTCGCATGCCATGAATCTCGATGAACTTCGGTTCGATCACTCCAGCTCCCACCCGTCGACCTCTGAGCCTACTGATGGGTAACTTGGCGTGCCAACCGCTCAGGTACCGGACACCGCCACCACGACCTTGTCGCCCTCGCGCCGCGCCGCCGCGGTGAAGGCCTCGGCCGCGTGATCCAGGCGATGACGCCCGGTGACCAGCGAATCGAGGTCCACACCGTCCACGGCCAGGGCGATCGCACGCGGATAGGTGTCCTTCATCCGGCGGACCATCGCGAAAGTCAGGCCCTTACGCCGTGCCGCCGCGGCCGGAAACGACGATTGATCCTCTGAGGGGATTCCGGCGAGCGCCACCCGTCCGCCCGGGCGGACGGCGGCCACGGCGGTGGCGATCCCGGCGTCGGTCCCGGCCAACTCGATCACCACGTCGACTCCGCGCCCCTCGGTGCCCTCCAGGACCTCGGCGGTGCCTTCCGTCGGCGACCACGCGCCATCTGCACCGTTGCGCAACGCGGTGTCTCGCCGGTGCGCAAGCGGTTCGGTCACGAAAACCCGTGCCGCACCCGCGCGCAGAGCCACCTGAACAGCGAGCACACCGATCGGGCCGGCACCGACCACCAACACGTCGTCCCCGCGCCGTAGATGGCTCACGCCCACCGCGTGGATGGCCACACCCAGGGGTTCCAGCAGCGCCCCGGCATCGTCGCTGAGCTCATCGGGTAGCGGATGCAGCAGGCGGTCCGGCCACACCAGATATTCCTGTAGCGCACCGTCGAGCGTGCCGTGCCCGGCGAATTGCACTGTGGGACAGAGGTTGTGGTGACCGGCCAGACACAGTTCGCACTTCTGGCACGGGATGGCCGGATCGACAGCGACGCGTCGGCCCGCGAACGGTCCGGTGACGGCGCGCGCCGCGAACTCATGGCCGGGCACCACGGGATGCTCGATCCGGTTCTCCCCGATACCGCCGTCGGTGAACCAGTGCAGATCCGAACCGCAAATGCCCACCGAAGTCACCGCCAGCAGCGACCACCCCGGCGGGGCGTCACCGGGATCGTCCTCGGTGCCGACGCGTAGATCACCGACGGCGTGCAGGCGCGCCGCGATCACAGTCCGGCGGCGACGTGGTGATAGACGTCGTTCCACCGCAGTTCGTGCTGAAAGTTGCGCACCGTGGTGGTGTCGTCGATGACGAGCAGTTCGGTGTCGGTCATGGTCGCGAAATCCTCGAACACCTCGGTGCCGACGGCGGTGGTGAGCACGGTGTGGTGCGGCGCACCGGCCATCAACCAGGCTTCCGCCGAGGTCGACCAGGACGGGGAGGGTTCCCACACCGCGCACGCCACCGGCAGGTTCGGCAGTTCCTCCGTCGGTTCGATGACCCGAACTTCGTTGGCCACCAGCCGGAATCGGCTGCCCATATCGCAGATCCCGATGATCACGGCATCGGCGGGTGCGGCGGTGAACCGCAACCGGACGGGATCGTCGCGATCACCGATCGACAGCGGGTGGATCTCCAGGGTGGGGGTCGATGCGGCGATGCTGGGACACACCTCGAGCATGTGTGCACCGAGGATGCGCTCGCGGCCGGGCGTCAGATCGTAGGTGTAGTCCTCCATGAACGAGGTGCCACCGGGCAGCCCCTCGGCCATCACCTTCACCGTGCGCAGCATCATCGCGGTCTTCCAGTCGCCCTCGCCGCCGAACCCGTAGCCGTCGGCCATCAGCCGCTGCACCGCCAGCCCCGGCAGCTGACGGAGCCCGCCGAGGTCTTCGAAGTTGGTGGTGAAGGCGTGGAACCCACCGTCGGTCAGGAACTTCCGCAGTCCGAGCTCGATCTGCGCGCCGTGCCGCAGGGCGACATGCCGGTCACCGCCGGGCAACAGGTCCGGATCGACCCGGTAGGTGTGTTCGTACTCGCGCACCAGTTTGTCGATATCAGCCGACTGCACTCGTTCAACGACGCCGACAAGATCGTTGACACCGAAGGCATCGATGGAGGCGCCGAAATGCGCTTCCGCCTCGACCTTGTCGCCCTCGGTGACCGCGACACCACGCATGTTGTCGCCGAACCGCGCGACCTTGAGCGTCGACAGCTCGGCGGCTCCCAGTGCCGCGCGCACCCACGACCCGACCCGCACCTGGGTGCGCGGATCGCTGACGTGTCCGGCGATGGTCTTCCGCGAGGTGGACAACCGGGACTGGATGTACCCGAACTCGCGGTCTCCGTGCGCGGCCTGGTTGAGGTTCATGAAGTTCATGTCGATGGTCTGCCAGGGCAACTCGACACCGAACTGGGTGTGCAGATGCAGCAATGGTTTACGCAGTGACTTGAGCCCGCGGATCCACATCTTCGCCGGTGAGAAGGTGTGCATCCAGGCGATGACACCGACACATTCCGGTGCGGCATTGGCATCGCTGAGCACCCGGGCGATCTGTTCGGAATCGGTGACGACCGGAACCCAGCGCACCTCGACCGGGATCTCGGCACTGCCGTCGAGACGTTCGGCGATCTGGCGTGACTGGTCGGCGACCTGGTCCAGGACATCGGGTCCGTACAACGATTGACTGCCGGTGATCAGCCATACCTGGCTGGTGGCGAGTCGGGACGCGATCATGGGTTCTCCTGGTGGACGTCGGAAGTCTGTTCGTTCTGGCCGTATACGTTCTGGTACCGGTCGAAGAGCGCGGTCACGTCGGCGGCGTCGATGGGCGGCGCGGCACCGAGTTGCCGGCTGATGTGCACCGTGCGCGCCACGTCCTCGACCATGACGGCGGCCTTGACGGCATCGCGCGCGGTCCGGCCGATGGTGAAGGGCCCATGGTTGCGCATCAGCACCGCCGGGGATCGGCTGTCCCGCAACACCTCCACGATGCCACGCCCGATCGAGTCGTCGCCGATCAGGGCGAACGGACCGACCGGCACCTCGCCACCGAACTCGTCGGCGGCCATGGTGAGCACACACGGGATCGGCTCGCCGCGGGCGGCCCATGCGGTGGCGTAGGTGGAGTGCGTGTGCACCACCCCGCCCACCTCGGGCATGTGCCGGTACACGTACGCGTGGGCGGCGGTGTCCGAGGACGGTGCCAGCGCGCCGTCGACCAGATTGCCGTACAGGTCGCATACCACCATGTCCTCGGCGCGCAGTGAGGCGTACTCGGCACCCGAGGGCTTGATGACCATGAGGTCGCGCCCGGGCACCCGGGCCGAGACGTTGCCTGCGGTCCAGATCACCAGTTCGTACTGGGTGAGCAGGGCGTGCAGATCGCACACCTGTTGCCGCAGTTCGGCAATGACGTGGTCGATGTCCGACGTGATGGTCATCGGGTGGCTCCTACCGGTTCCGTGGTGGCGATGCGCCGGAGCCGGCGCATCATGTCGTTTCCGCGACCGAACCACTCGTAGGCCGCCACGTACTCGCGGTAGAGCCGGTCGTAGGCGGCGGCGTTGTGCGCGATGGGCAGATAGGCGTTGCGGGTCCGCGTGCCCATGTGCCGGGCGGCCGCGCTCACATCGAGGTACGCGCCCGCTGCCACCGTGGCGTGAATCGCCGATCCCAGCGCGGGCGCCTGATCCGACGGCACCGTCGACAGCGGCAACCCCACCACATCGGCATAGATCTGCATCAGCAGCTCGTTCTTCAGCAACCCTCCGGCGACCACCAGCTCGTCGATGCGGACACCCGAGGTCGCGAACGTCTCCACGATCATCCGGGTACCGAACGCGGTGGCCTCCAACAACGCCCGGTACATGTCGACGCAGGTGGTGTGCAGGGTCTGCCCGATCATGACACCGGACAGCTCGTGGTCGACCAGCACCGAACGGTTGCCGCTGTGCCAGTCCAGCGCCACCAGGCCGTGCTCTCCCACCTGCTGGCGGCTCGCCAGTTCGGTCAGGTGGGCGTGCAGCGATACACCCAGGCGACGGGCCTCGACGTGGTAGCGCTCGGGCACGCAGTTCTCGATGAACCAGCCGAAGATGTCGCCGACGCCGGACTGCCCCGCCTCGTATCCCCAACTGCCCGAGGAGATCCCACCGTCGACGACTCCGCACATGCCGGGGACGTCGCGCAGCACGTCGGAATTCACCACGTGACAGGTCGACGTGCCCATGATGGCGACCAGTTGCCCGATGTCCAGCGCATCGGCCGCCGCGACCGTAACATGCGCGTCGACGTTGCCCACCGCGACCGGGATGCCCTCCGGCAGCCCGGTCCACTGCGCGGCCTGCGCGGTCAGCGCACCGGCGCGGTCACCGAGCCGGCCGATCGGGGCGTCGAGCTTCTCGGTCACGAAATCGCCGAAGCCCGACCGCACCTCGGAGAGGAACTGCGGCGAAGGGTATCCGCCGTCCTGCCGGATGCCCTTGTAGCCTGCGCTACACGCGTTGCGGACATAGGTCCCGCACAGTTGCCAGACGATCCAGTCGGCGGCCTCGACGAAATGATCCATCGCCTGGTATACCTGCGGATCTTCATCGAAGATCTCCAGGGCCTTCGCGAACTCCCACTCACTGGAGATCAGTCCACCGTAACGCGACAGCCATGGCTCACGGCGTTCGGCGGCAACGGCGTTGATGCGATCGGCCTGCGGCTGCGGCGAATGGTGACGCCACAGCTTGCCGTATGCGTGCGGACGATCCTCGAACTCCGCCAGCTGATACAGCGGTGTCCCGTCGCGGCGGACCGGCACCATGGTGCACGCGGTGAAGTCGGTGCCGATGCCGATGATGTCACTCGCGTCGACACCGGACTTCGCGACGGCATCGGGGACGGCGCTGCGCAACACGTCCAGGTAGTCCTCGGGAACCTGTAGCGCCCACTGCGCCGGCAGGCGTGTCGTGCTGCCGGGCAACGTGTCGGTGATGACGCCATGCCGGTAGGCATGTTCGGCGGCGGCGAGCGGGTGGCCGTCGCTGACCCGCACCACCAGCGCGCGCCCGGACAGGGTGCCGAAATCGACACCGACCGTGTACTTCTCGGTGCTCATGAACTCTCCTGGATGGTGGCGGTGCTGTCGCGGATGATCAGCTCGGGGGGTAGCAGCGGAACGTCGAGTGTCGATCCGCCCAACGTGGCGATCACCAGCTCGATCGCGCGCTGTCCGACGGCCTTGAAGTCCTGCCGGATGGTCGTCAGCGCGGGGTTCAGGTAGGCGGACTCGGGGATGTCGTCGAATCCGATGACACTCACATCTTCGGGAACGCGTATCCCGTTCTGGGCTAATGCGTGCAGTACTCCGATCGCCATCTGGTCGTTGGCCACGAACACCGCCGTCGCCTCGTTGCGCCGCACCAGTTCGCAGCCGATCTCGTAGCCGCGGGCCGGGGTCCAATCCCCCGCCAACGACTCCCGTACCGCAAGACCGTTGTCGCGCATGGTCTCTTCGTATCCGATCCGGCGGCCCTTGGCCTCGGTCCAGGTCGGCGGGCCCGCCACATGGTCGATGACGCGGTGGCCGAGGTCGATGAGGTGCTGGGTGGCTTGGCGGGCACCGTCGATCTGGTCGACGCCGACGCTGAGCCCGCGCCCGGAGAGGTCACCCTCGACCACGATGAGCGGCACGCCGGCGTCGGCGGCATGCGCGACCGCGAGGGCGCCCTCCTGCGCGGCGATCATCACGATCGCCTCCACCGATTGCCGGGCCAGATGATCGAGGGAATCGTGCAGCGCCTCACCGGTCAGGTCGACCAGCGGCACCATGCTGGAGAAGTAGCCGGCGGCCCGCGCGGCCTCCTCCACCGACCGCTGGATACTCGACGGTCCGTACAGCGCGTCGTTGGTGCCGACGATGCCGATGATCCTGGATCGTCGGGTCACCAGGGCGCGTGCCGCGGTGTTGGGACGGTACCCGAGTTCCGAGATCGCCTGCTCGACACGCTCTTTGGTGGCGGGTCGGATGCTGGGCGATCCGTTGATCACCCGTGACACCGTCTGGTGGCTGACGCCCGCCAGACGCGCGACATCGGCCATGACCGGCTTTCCGGGTACCGGGCTGTTGGGCTGGATGCTCATCCGGACTTCCTCACCACTAGGCGCTGCACGAGAACGAATACCAGCAGCAAAGCCCCGGTCATGATGCGCGTCCAATACGAGTCGAGGTTCGCGGCCGTGACGAATGTCTGAATCGTACCGAGCACCAGCACGCCGATCACGGATCCGAGCACGAAACCCACACCGCCGGAGAGCAGTACGCCACCGATCACCGCGGCGGCGATGGCGTCGAGTTCCAGCCCGATGCCGTTGAGACTGTATCCGGACAGTTTCTGCACGGCGAGCAGCAGACCGGCCACCGCCGCGCACAGCCCGCTGATGGCGTACACCGAGACGTTGGCCCGGGCGGCGTCGAGCCCCATCAGCTGCGCCGACTGCCGGTTGCCGCCGACCGCGTACACCGTGCGGCCGAAACGGGTCTTGTGCAGCACGTACGCACCGATCACCACGACGGCGAGCGCGACGACGACGCTCCAGCGGATGAATTTGTCGTCATAGAGGTAGACGTAATTGAGTCCGAACGCGCGCAGGGCGGGATCCCTGATGGGTAGCGAATCCACGCTGAGCACGTAGCACAGCCCGCGGGCCAGGAACATCCCGGCGAGCGTCGCGATGAACGGCTGGACATCGAAGTATTCGATGACCAGCCCCATCATCAGACCGAGGGCGGGGCCCGCCACCAGGACCACCGCCACGGCCAGCGGCATGGGCCACCCGGCCCGCAACGTGGTCGCCAGAATCACGGTGGACAGCGCGACCACCGCGCCGACGCTGAGATCGATGCCACCGGTGAGGATCACGAAGGTCATGCCGACGGCCAGCACGATCAGGTAGGCGTTGTCGACGAGCAGATTCAGGAAGACCTGTGCGGGGCTCGCGAATTCGTAGCGGGCGATGACCGCGACGAACAGCACGATGAACAGCACCAGCGAGGCCAGCGGTGACAGGTAGCGCCCCCGCGCACGCCGGATCAGTTCGGCGCGGACGGCGCGGGGTCGCACGGCGGTCTGGATGCTCATTTGGTCACCACCACCGGGGCGCGCTGCGAGATCGAGGGCCGTTCAGACGAATTCAACTGTGATTCCGGAGGGTCGATCGTGCTCGGGAGCCGAGGTGTCCGGCGCCGTGACAGCAGCGCCCGGAACTTCGGGGCCTGCAGCAGGCACACGATGATCACGACCAGCGCCTTGAACACCAGGGTGGTCTCCGGCGTGATTCCCGCCGTGTAGACGGTGGTGGTCAGGGTCTGGATGATCAGCGCGCCGAGGATCGTGCCGGTCAGGCTGAATCGCCCGCCGAGCAGCGATGTTCCACCGATCACCACGGCCAGGATGGCGTCCATTTCTATCCACAGCCCGGCGTTGTTGGCGTCGGCCGCGGAGATGTTCGACGCGATCATCAGGCCGGCGACTCCGGCGCACAAGGCGCTGAACACGTAGACCGCGAAGACGATGGAGCGGTGGCGCACGCCGGCGAGGCGGCTGGCTTCGGGATTGATGCCCACCGATTCCAGCAGCATGCCCAGCGCGGTGCACCGGGTCAGCAGGGCCACCACCGCGAACACCGACAGGCTGACCAGAATTGCCACCGGCAAGCCGAATGCGTAACCCGCGCCGAGGACCTTGAACGGTGCACTGGTCACCGTGACGATCTGGCCGTCGGTGACCAGCAGCGCGATACCGCGGCCGGCCGTCATCAGCACCAGGGTCGCGATGATCGGTTGGATGCCGCAGACCGAGACGAGCACCCCGTTCCACAATCCCAGGGCCACCGCCACACCGAGGGCGATCGCCATCGCGGTGACGACGGTGCCGGGACTGCCCGGGTCCGCGGATGCGGCGATGTGGGCGCAGGCCAGCGCGCCGCCGATCGCGACGACCGCGCCCACCGACAGGTCGATGCCGCGCGAGGCGATCACCAGGGTCATGCCGAGCGCGATCAACATGGTGGGAGCACCGTTACGCAGAATGTCGATGAGACTGCCGAAGAGGTGGCCGTCCTGCATCCGTAGCGTCAGAAAGCTCGGTGTGAGAATGACATTGACCGCCAGCAGGGCGATCAGCGCGAGCGCGGGCCACAGCAGCGGTGACGCCAGCAGCTTGGCCCTCATGACGCGCTCACCCCGGCGATGAGTTCGGTCAGCCGCTGGACCGAGCAGTCGTTGCCGACCTCGTCGACGCAGTGCCCGTCGCGCAGCACCAGGATGCGGTCACTGATCCGCGACACCTCTTCGAGTTCCGCGGAGATGAACACCACCGCCATCCCGTCGGCCGACAGGTCGGTGACGAGTTTCTGGATCTGCGATTTGGCACCGATATCGATGCCTCTGGTCGGTTCGTCCAGGATGAAGAGTTGGGGCGCGGTGATCAGCCAGCGGGCCAGCAGGACTTTCTGCTGGTTGCCGCCGCTGAGATTCTTCACCAGCGCGGACGGGTCGCGGGGCCGGATGTCGAGGGCCTCCAGGTAGCGAGCCACCAGGTCGTCCTTGGTTTTCTTCGACAGGGGCCGGGCGAAGCCGCGGCGGGCCTGCAGCGCCAGGATCATGTTGTCCCGCACCGAGAGCTCGCCGATGATGCCTTCACCCTTGCGGTCTTCCGAGGAGAAGGCGAAACCGTTGGCGATGGCGGCCCGCGGCGTACGCATCGGCACGGCCTTGCCGTTGATGACCATGCGTCCGCTGGTGGCGTGATCGGCGCCGAAGAGCAGCCTGGCCAGTTCTGTCCGTCCCGAACCCAATAGTCCCGCCAGACCGATCACCTCGCCGCGGTGAATGTCGAGGTCGGTCGGGTGGATGCCGGGGGCACGCCCGAGCTGCTGCGCGCTGAGCACGGTCTCCTCGGCGCCGGTGCCGCTCGCGGCGGCGACCGCCTCCTCGAGGTCGTCCAGCAGGTCGAGTTCGTGCCCGAGCATCGCGGAGATCAGGGCCACCTTATCGAGTTCCGCGGTCAGATACTCGGCCACCAGCCGTCCGTTGCGCAGTACGGTCATCCGGTCCGAGATCTCGTACACCTGATCCAGGAAGTGCGAGACGAACAGGATCGCCACCCCGCGGTCGCGGAGGTTGCGCATCACCCGGAACAGTTCGGCGACCTCGTCGGCGTCCAGGCTGGACGTGGGTTCGTCGAGGATCAACACCCGCGCCGACACCGCCATCGCCCGGGCGATGGCGACCAGCTGCTGCAAGGCGATCGGGTGCGCTCCCAGCGTGTCGCCCGGATCGATGGTCAGGTCGAGCTCACCGAGCAGTTCGGCGGCGCGGCGGTTCATGGCGCGGTAGTCGATCCGCCCGAAGCGTCTGGGCTCGCGACCCAACAGGATGTTCTCTGCCACCGTCAGATTCGGGCAGAGGTTGACCTCCTGATACACCGTGCTGATGCCGGCGTCCTGTGCTTGACGCGGAGTGCTGAACCGGCGCTCCTCGCCGTCGATGGTGATCGTCCCCGCAGCGATGTCGTGGACGCCGGTCAGCGCCTTGATCAACGTGGACTTCCCGGCGCCGTTCTCACCCATCAGCGCATGGATCTCGCCGGGAAGCAGCCGCAGGTCGACACCGTCGAGGGCTTTGACCCCGGGGAACTCGACGGTGACCCCGGTCAGCTGGATCACCGGCTGCACAACGGTTTCCGACAGCGACGCAGTCATCAGTACTTGCGGTCCGGCAGCACGGCGGCCGCTTGCTGCTGGTCGAAGGCCTCGTCGGGGGTGACCACCCGCTCCGGTACCTGCTCGCCGGCCACGACCTGCTTGGCGAGGTCCATCAGTTGCGGGCCGAGCAGCGGGTTGCACTCGACGATGTAGTTGAACTTGCCGTCGGCCAACGCCTGCATCCCGTCGTGGGTGGCGTCGATGGTGACGATCTTGATGTCCTGACCGGGTTTCTTCCCGGCCGCTTCGATGGCCTCCATCGCGCCCAGGCCCATATCGTCGTTCTGCGAGAACACCATGTCGATCTGCGGGTGTGCCTTCAGGAACGCTTCCATCACCTGCTTGCCGCCCGAGCGGGTGAAGTCCCCGCTCTGCGAGGCGATGATCTTCAGGTTCGGGTTGGCGGAGATGGCGTCCGCGAAGCCGGAGTTGCGATCGATGGCCGGATCGGCGCCGGTGGTGCCTTCGAGCTGCACGATGTTGACCGGTCCGGGCGCCGACGCGTACTGCTGGACCACCCAGTCGCCGGCACGCCGGCCCTCGTCGACGAAGTCGGCGCCCAGGAAGGTCTTGTAGACATCGGGCTCCTGGGTGTCGACGGCGCGGTCGGTGAGGATCACCGGGATGCCGGCGTTCTTGGCCTCGAGCAGCACGGCATCCCAGCCGGTGCGCACGACGGGGCTGAACGCGATGACATCGACGCCCTGTTGCACGAAGGACCGGATGGCCGAGATCTGATTTTCCTGCTCGCCGTTGGCGTCGGAGAACTTCAGGTCGACCCCGGCGTCCTTGGCCGCCTCCTGGATCGATTTGGTGTTCGCGGTGCGCCAGCCGCTCTCGGCACCGACCTGCGAGAAGCCCATGGTGAGCTGTCCCCCGTCGCTTCCGGATTCGGACCCGCCGCCGGGGGCCTGCCCGCTGCCGCATCCGGCCAACAGGACGGCCGACGCCGCGGCTACGACCACAGTGCGAAACCTCATGACGGTAACTCCTCTTTTTTCGCTGTTTGCCGAGATCGGGCCGCGATGTGCGGAGATTTGAGGCCGGCCGAGGGATGGATTTTCGATGTGACCGGCGTTACACCGAGCGAATGTTAACGCTCACATTCAGCGGTTGTCAACGACCTTGTGAGCGCTCACATCGATTGTTCCGAGGGCTTGACAAAGCCGTGAGCCCGGTCACACACTTCTCGATGTTAGCGCTCACATCACCGCGCGCCGGTCACGCCGGCCGCGCGTTTTGAGCAGAACCCATTCGGAGGATTTCATGCGTAAGAGCCTTGCTCGCGCTTTCGGCGCACTCGCCGTGGTGGCGGCACTGACCAGCGCCGGTTGTGGTCGCCCGGACGCGCCGGACGCGGCCGGCGGCGGCGGTGAACGCACCGGCACGGTGGGCATCGCGATGCCCACCAAGTCATCCGAACGCTGGGTGGCCGACGGCGACAACATCGCCGCGCAGTTCCAGAAACTGGGCTACCAGACCGACCTGCAGTACGGCGACGACGTCGTGCAGAACCAGGTCTCGCAGATCGAGAACATGATCACCAAGGGCGTCAAGGCTCTGGTCATCGCCCCCATCGACAGCTCCTCGCTGACCGACATCCTGCAACGCGCCGCTGACGCCGACATCCCGGTGGTCAGCTATGACCGGCTGATCCGCGGCACCGAGAACGTGGACTATTACGCGACCTTCGACAACTTCAAGGTCGGCGTGCTGCAGGCCACCTACATCGTCGACAAGCTCGGCGTCGCAGATGGCAAGGGCCCGTTCAACATCGAACTGTTCGCCGGTTCCCCCGACGACAACAACGCGACGTTCTTCTTCGACGGCGCCATGAGCGTGCTGCAGCCCTACATCGACAACGGGAAGCTGGTCGTCAAGAGCGGTCAGACCTCCTTCGACCAGGTGGCCACGCTGCGCTGGGACGGCGGGCTGGCACAGTCGCGCATGGACAACCTGCTGAGCCGCGCGTACACCAGCGGACGCGTCGACGCGGTGCTCTCCCCCTACGATGGCATGTCACTGGGCATCATCTCGGCGCTGAAGAGCGCCGGCTACGGAACACCGGCCAACCCGCTGCCCATCGTCACCGGGCAGGATGCCGAGCTCGCATCCGTGAAATCGATCATCGCCGGCGAGCAGACCCAGACCGTGTTCAAGGACACCCGCGAGTTGGCCAATGCCGCTGTGCAGATGGTGGATTCGCTGCTCACCGGCGGGACACCCGAGACCAACGACACCACCACCTATGACAATGGCATCAAGGTCGTCCCGGCCTTCCTGCTCGACCCCGTCAGCGTGGACAAGACCAACTACGAAAAGGTGCTCGTCGAGTCCGGCTACTACACGTCGGCACAACTCGCGTGAGCGGGGCGACGGCCGCGCCGTTGCTCGAGATGCGCGACATCACCAAGCGATTCGGCAACGTCACCGCACTGAGCGAGGTCAACCTCACGGTGCGCCACGGTGAGATCCACGCCATCTGCGGGGAGAACGGCGCCGGTAAGTCCACGTTGATGAAGGTGCTCAGTGGTATCTACCCGCACGGTAGCTACCAGGGCGACATCGTCTTCGACGGCCGGCCGGGCGAGTTCAAGGACATCCGCAGCAGCGAGCGCCGCGGCATCGGCATCATCCACCAGGAACTCGCCCTGGTGCCCGTGCTGTCCATTGCCGAGAACATCTTTCTCGGCAACGAACACGCCTCGGGCGGGATCATCAGCTGGCACGAGACCACCAGTCACGCCCAGCAATTGCTCGACCGCGTGGGTCTGAACGAGAACCCGCAGACCCTGATCTCGGATATCGGAGTCGGGAAGCAGCAACTCGTCGAGATCGCCAAGGCGCTGTCGAAGAAGGTGAAGCTGCTCATCCTCGATGAACCGACGGCGGCCCTCAACGACGAGGACAGCAGGCACCTGCTCGACCTCATCGTCGAGCTCGCCGGCCAGGGCCTGACCTGCATCATCATCTCGCACAAGCTCAACGAGGTGATGCGGGTCGCCGACACCATCACCATCCTGCGCGACGGTCAGACCATCGAGACCCGGCCCGTCGAAGCCGGACTCACCGAGGAACACATCATCCGCGGCATGGTCGGTCGGGACATGGTCGACCGTTTCCCGCCGCGCACTCCCCATCCCGTCGGCGAGGTCACCTTCGCGATCGAGGACTGGACCGTCTTCCATCCGCTCGATCAGGAGCGAAAGGTCGTCGACGGGGTGTCGATCAGCGTGCGACGCGGCGAGGTGGTGGGCCTGGCAGGGCTGATGGGGGCCGGGCGCACCGAGCTGGCGATGAGCGTCTTCGGGCGCAGCTACGGGAAGAAGGGCGGCGGCTCGGTCTTCAAGGACGGCAAGGAGATCCGCACCCGCACCGTGTCCGAGGCGATCGCGCACGGTATCGCCTATGCCACCGAGGACCGCAAGCATTACGGACTGAACCTGATGGATGACATCGCCCGCAGCGTGACCCTGGCCTCGCTGCCGAAGGTCAGCAGAGCGACCGTCATCAACGAACACGAAGAGACCGTCGTCGCCGAGCGCTTCCGCAAGGACATGCACATCAAGGCTCCGTCGGTGCGGGCCACCACCGGCAACCTGTCGGGCGGCAATCAGCAGAAGGTGGTGCTGAGCAAGTGGATCTTCGCCGACCCGGACGTGCTGATCCTCGACGAACCCACCCGCGGTATCGATGTGGGCGCCAAGTACGAGATCTACACGATCATCAATTCGCTGGCCTCCCAGGGGAAATCGGTGATCGTGATCTCCTCCGAGCTGCCGGAGCTGATCGGCCTGTGTGACCGCATCTACACCCTCAACGAGGGCAGGCTCACCGGTGAGGTCGCCCGCGAGGACGCCGCGCAGGAAACACTGATGCATTACATGATGAAGGGATCGACCTCATGACCACCAGTTCCACGGTGGACGCGGCCTCGAGCGCACCGGCGCCGCCGCCGGAATCCGGCGCAGCGCGACTGGTGACGGCCGTACGCAAGAACTTCCGGCAGTACGGCATGGTCGTCGCGCTGGTTCTGATCGTCATCCTGTTCCAGCTGTGGACCAGTGGGATCCTGCTCAAACCGCTCAATGTCACCAATATCGTTCAGCAGAACGGTTACATCCTGATCCTGGCGATCGGGATGGTCATCGTCATCATCTCCGGCCACATCGACCTGTCGGTCGGTTCCATCGCCGGTTTCATCGGTGCCATGTCGGCGGTGTTGATGATCCGACAGGACATGCCGTGGCCGGTCGCGGTCGGGCTGTGCCTGCTGCTGGGCGCGCTGATCGGTGCGTGGCAGGGGTTCTGGATCGCCTACGTCGGGATTCCGTCGTTCATCGTGACGCTGGCCGGCATGCTGGTGTTCCGTGGCGCGACCCAGTATCTGCTCGAGGGTCAGTCGATTGCACCGTTCCCCCGCAGCTTCAGTCAGGTCAGCAGTGGCTTCCTGCCCGAGGTCGGCGGCAGCAGCCTCTACCACTGGCCCACGATGATCCTCGGTGCGCTGGTGATGGTCGCCGCGGTGTGGCAGCAGGTTCGCCAGCGAAACGCCCAGACCCGCTATGAGTTCGACGTCCTGCCCTTCGGATGGTTCGTCTTCAAATGCGCAGCCATCGTTGCCGCCCTGGCCGCCTTCACGCTGCTGCTCGCCAGCTACCGCGGTGTACCGGTGGTCGGGATCATCCTGGCGGTCGCATTCGTCATCTACGCATTCGTCATGCGTAGCAGCGTGTTCGGACGGCAGGTGTATGCGGTGGGCGGCAATGTGGCCGCCGCCCGGCTCTCCGGGGTGAAGACCAAGCGCGTCACGTTCCTGGTTTTCGTGAACATGGGTCTGCTCTCAGCCCTGGCCGGTCTGCTGTTCGCGGCGAGGCTCAATTCGGCCACCCCGCAGGCCGGCATCGGCATGGAGTTGGAGGCGATCGCCGCGGCGTTCATCGGCGGCGCCTCGGCCAACGGCGGCGTGGGCACCGTGTTCGGCGCCATCATCGGCGGCTTCGTGCTCGGCGTGTTGAACAACGGGATGTCGTTGATCGGCATCGGCAGCGATGTCCAGCAGGTCATCAAGGGACTGGTGCTGCTGGCCGCGGTCGGATTCGACGTCTACAACAAGAAGAAGGGCGGCTCGTAGCCCCATGGACCGGTTCGACCGCGAGATCCTCGACTACGTACGCAGTTGGTCCCCCTACGGCGGCCCGCCCTCAGACGAGGTTCTCGCGGAGTTCGGCCTGACGCCGGGCCAGCTCGCCGAGCGGGTCAACCACATCATCGCCGCCGAGAATGCCCGGCATTTCCAGGAACTCGCGCAGCCCTGGCAGCGCGTCCAGGCCTCGCGCGAACGCGCCCGGATGATCGGAACATGACGATCGAGCCGCTGCGATGGCCGTTGGCCGACGAACGCGAACTGCTGTTCTTCTCGCTGCCCGGACATGCTGCCGAACCGCATCCGGACCGTCGCACCCTGCCGGGCCGGGCCGGCTCGCACACCGAGTTACGGCTGGACCGCCAGACCGGCGAATGGGTGGTCATCGCGGCCCTGCGCCAGAACCGCACCTACAAGCCGGCTCCCGACCAGTGCCCGCTGTGCCCGGGACCCTCCGGGATCTCCAGCGAGGTCCCGGCACCCGATTACGACGTCGTGGTGTTCGAGAACAGATTCCCCAGTCTGGCCGGCGACAGCACGTCTGGGCTTCCCGACGCCACCGACGGGTTCACCTCCGCACCGGGTACCGGTCACTGTGAGGTCATCGCGTTCTCCAGTGACCACACCGGCCGGTTCGCCGATCTCGATGCCGCCCACGCTCTGCTGGTCGTGCAGGCCTGGCGGCACCGCACCGCGGAGTTGATGGCGCGACCGGGTATCGAAGAGGTGTTCTGCTTCGAGAACCGCGGCGAGGAGATCGGCGTGACACTGACCCATCCGCACGGTCAGATCTACGCCTACCCGTACCTGACACCACGCACCGCCACCATGCTGCGCCAAGCCGGACTACATCGAGACCGGCACGGCACCAACCTGTTCGCCCGCATCCTCGCCGATGAACTCGACCAGGGCAGCCGGATCGTGGCACAGAACGAGGCATTCACCGCCTTCGTCCCCTTCGCCTCACGGTGGCCGCTGGAGGTCCACATCTATCCGCACAGGTTCGTGCGCAACCTGACCGAACTCGACGATGCGGAACTCGAGAGCTTCGCACGGATCTATCTCGACGTGCTGGGACGGTTCGACCGGCTGTACGACGCGCCGCTGCCGTACATGTCGGCACTGCACCAGTACACCGATGACGACGCGCAACGCGAGGGGTACTTCCACGTCGAGTTGCTCTCGATACGGCGCACCGCCAACAAGATCAAGTATCTGGCCAGCTCGGAATCGGCGATGGGCGCTTTCATCAACGACACCACCCCCGAGATCGTCGCCGGCAGGTTGCGGGAACTATGACACGACCAGTCGAGTACAGCGCACCGGGCCGGATCAACCTCATCGGCGAACACACCGACTACAACTACGGTTTCGCGCTGCCCATCGCGCTACCCGAACGCACCACGGTGACGTTTGCACCCGATGACACCGACGCACTCGTCGTGCGCAGCGACCGGGAGGCGGCGCCGGTCCGGTTGGCGCTGAACACGGTGCCCGGCGACGTGGGCGGCTGGGCCGCGTACGTGGCCGGTGTGGTGTGGGCGTTGCAGAGCGCGGGGCATCCCGTCCCCGGCGGCGCGATGGCAGTCACCGGCGGTGTCACCACGGGCTCCGGCCTGGCGTCGTCCGCCGCGCTGGAGTGCGCGGTACTGGGCGCGATTCTGTCGGCCACCGACCGGAGGCTGGACCGCGTCGAGCAGGCCCGGATCGCACAGCGCGCGGAGAACGACTATGTGGGTGCGCCGACAGGGCTGTTGGATCAGCTGGCGATCCTGTTCGCCGAACGGCGACGCGCCCAGCTGATCGATTTCCGTGACCTCAGCGCCCGCTCGGTGCCGTTCGAGCCCGAGGCCCACGGCATGACCCTGCTGCTCATCAATTCCCATGCCGCACATCAGCATGCCGGCGGTGAATACGCCGACCGCCGCGCCTCCTGCGAGCGCGCCGCGGCCGCGCTGGGTGTTCCCACGCTGCGCGATCTGCAGGACCGGGGACCACAGGTGCTCAGCGAGCTACCGGACTCCGAGGACGGCCGGCGCGCCCGGCACATCCTCACCGAGAACCAGCGGGTGCTCGATACCGTCGAGGCGCTGCATCGTTCCGACTTCGTCGAGGTCGGCCGACTGCTGACCGCGTCACAGGAATCGATGAGAGACGATTTCGAGATCACCACCGATCACATCGACCGGATCGCCCAAACCGCGGTGCAGGCAGGAGCATTGGGTGCCCGGATGACCGGCGGCGGCTTCGGGGGCTGTGTGATCGCGCTGGTCGAGACCGAGCGATCGGGGTCCGTCGGTGACGCGGTGTGCGCCGCGATGCGTCGCCACGGCCACCACGAACCGACGATCGTGGCGACCCATGCCGGCCACGGCGCCGGCGGCTAGTCCCATGGCAGGCGCTGGGTACGAGCTCGCCCTGCACCTCGATGGGCGCACGGTGCGCGGGGTGATCGCCGCGGAGGGCGCGGCCATTCGGCGGCTGTGCGTCGACGGCGTGGAGATCACCGCCGGTGTCGACGACCACACGCCCGTGCCCTTCAGCTGCGGTGCCGTCTTGATTCCGTGGCCCAATCGGGTGCGCGACGGCCGGTGGGTCCACGACGGGCGTACCCACCAACTCGATGTCACCGATCCGTGTCACGGCAGCGCACTACATGGGCTGCTGCGCGACACCACTCATCAGGTCATCGCGCGGTCGGCCTCGGCGATCACCCTCGCTGCGCCGGTGGTTCCGCAGCCCGGGTATCCCTTCCATCTCCAGACCGAGGTCGCCTACCGATTGGTGCCCGACGGGCTGAGTGTGACGCACACGGTGCGCAACCTCGGATCGGACTGCGCCCCAGTGGCGATCGGCGCCCATCCCTTTCTCAAGATCGGCGACGTCCCCACCGAGGCGTTGACGCTCACCATGGACGGGTCGCATCACATCGACGTCGACGACCGGCTCATCCCGACCGGGTGCACCGCCGTGGCGGGCACGCAGTGGGACCTGCGCAGTGGACGCCTCATTGCCGATCTGGACCTCGACGACGCGTGGTCGGTCCCGATACCGCCAGAGGGTCGCAGCGTGCACACGCTGCGCTCCCCCGACGGTCGCACCGTCGCGCTGTGGGCCGACGAGAGCTTCGGATTCGTGCACGTCTTCATCACCCGGGAGTTCCCCTACGCAGACAGGTTCGCGACGGCGGTGGCACTCGAACCGATGACCGCACCGGCCGATGCGTTCAACAACGGGGTCGGTCTGCGCTGGCTGGCCCCCGACGCGACGCTGTCCGCGTCGTGGGGCATTGACTATGACGACGGCGCGCTCCGGTGTACAGACCCTGCGAGTACCGTCGCTGTCGATAACGTTCATCTGAACGGATAAAAGCGTCTATCGGTCTCTGGCACTTGCTGACACCTGGGTGTCGCGGGTGTCGGGGATCGGTTGTGCAGAGGTGCTTCCCGCCGGGATGGCAGCTGGCTGATCTCTGTCCCACACGGACGCTGTGCGTGCAGGAATGATTGGATGGCGCTGACTGCGGGCCAGCGTGGTCGGGGTGTGTCGGGCTCGTTTGTGCCGACGCTGTTTGGGTGTGGCCGTGGTTTTGTGCCGGGTCTTGCGCACTGGCTGGTGTTCGACGGCGGTTACTCGTTTCGGTTTGCCCTTGGGCCGTTTGACTTTCGTCTTGGCTAGCAGGACGCGTTTGGCGATGTTCTGCCCGGCGACCTGGTCCCGGTTCGCTGCGCGGATACCGCACGCTTGGCAGGTGGCGGTGTGGTAGCCGCCGGGCCGGGTGAGTTGTTGATCGCAGCCCGGGCAGTTCGCGGAGGTGCCCCGGGGTGGGCACATCACCACCTCCAGCCCAGCCTTGGCGGCGGTGTGCTCAAGCGCGGCGACCGCACGCCGGCGGGCGGATTGGGCGGCGCGGTTGTTGTTGGTCCGGCCATGCTTGCGAGTTTCGAGGTCACGCAGGTCTTCCACGGCGATCACTTCGGCCCCCGATGCGGTGGCCATCGTGGTCATGGACGCGGCGAAATCGAACGCCATGCCCCGGTTGATCCGCGCTCGCTTGGCCCCCACCGCGCGGCGGTTCTCGCGCATGACCGCGATTTTCGTGGCGAGTCTGGCCTGCGTGGGTTCGGGTGCGTTGGCGGCGAGGTTGGTAAGCCGGGCAATCTTGCGGGTCAGCGCCTGCCCCTCGGTCTGCAGCCTCGTCAACCGCACACCCAGACCCCGATCGTCGTACATGTGGGTTCGGGCGTCGGTGACCAGCTGGCCGCCACGCTCGACGACCATCGTGGCCGCACCCAGGGAAGCCGGTGACCAGTCGATCCCCAGGGCGGCTGTCGCGGTGGCCGTGGCCGGTTCCGGGACCATTTCGGTGATCGTGAACCGCAACAACGGTTTTCCCCGCTGGATGCAGACTACCGGCAGGTGCCAACGCGCTATGTCGCGCTGCTTCAGATGCGGTGGGGTCGGGCACCACAACCGGTACCAGGACCAATCGCCACGCCCCTCGGGCTGCGGGCTGTTGGGCAATTTGATACGTAGCGACACACCGGCCGGATCAGAGTCGTCCAGCTCGACCAGCTGGACATCGGCCGCCCCGAGCCGCGCGATCCGCGCCACTGCGGGTGGGCCCTGGATCTCGGTGATCGACGTGACGGACCCAGCACCGACGCGGCGCAGCTGACGGCACAAGTTGCGCAGAAACGCCGAACTCACATGTCGGGCCTGGCCCTGGCCCAAGCCCCGGCGATCCAGGCGGCCCCCGTCATCGAGGGCAGCGAGCGCCGCAGGGATCAATGCGTCCCGAAACGTCAGCGACTTAAGCACAGGAACCACATTGGCCTGGGCCAGGCGCACCACCCGGGAGGGCACGTAGACTCCTGCCAGCTGCGTCGGCACCCAGCCCAGCCGCGCTGCGACCACCGCCGCCGACAACGGAAGTTTGCGGCCAAGCCCGTCGACCCCGGCATGAAGCGCAGCGAAAGCCTCGGGCCGCCAGCATGACTGCATCAACTCGACGCTCATCTGGTGGATCAGGTCCAGCAGCCAGCCCACCCTGGCGTCGATATCGACGACCTCACCGGTGGCATCCTCGACCGCCGCGGCAATCCGCAACGGCACCGCCGACTGAATCACCATGTCAGCACTCACTCAGCCGACGGGCAGCAGCATCGAGCAGGCGCTGTTAATTCGGGACCGCGACTGATAGAAGCGGCCGGAGAACGACGCCAACAAGGCCATGAAGTTGTCCATGAGCTCCTCCAGCAGCGACTTGCCCTCACGCTCGCGCATTGCCCCGACGCTAACCCCGCACACCGACAAGTACCGCTCGCGTCATCCACCCCGACCAGGGCCGGGCGGTCCCGCCACCCCACCCGCACCACCGTGAACTTGCGGCCGCTGCGTCATCGAGCCGCTCACCGGTGTGATGATTGCCGCGTACACCGTCGTCGACGGGCTCGGGGTGCGGGAGGCGCCGTTGGCCGCCTACATCGGGTGGATGTTTCTGCTGCGGGGCCCGCCGATCGCGGTGCTGGCGGTGATACGGCGGCGCGGCAGACTCGCGCCGGCGTTCCGCGAGTCCGCCGGGGCGGGGATCACGGGAGGAGTGATCTCGCTGGCCGCCTACTCGATCGTGCTGTAGGCGCAGACCAGCGGGGCACTGGCGCCGATCGCCGCGCTGCGGGAGACGAGCATCGTCTTCGGTGCACTGATCGGGACGGTGTTCCTCGGCGAGAAGCTCGGCGGCCGGCGCGCGATCGCATCGGCCGTGGTGTTGGCCGGGGTGGTGCTGATCAGCGTGGGCTGACCAGCGCGGCGATCGCGGTGGACAGCGCCGCGTGCGCATCCTCGGCAGAGATCTCCCCCGCGATGACCGCCCGCGCGATACCGTCGGCCGCACCCAGGATCGCGTGGATGGCCGCGTCGGGAATCTCGCCGCTGCGGGCGAAGGGCAGCAGCGCTTTTCGGCATTTGCTGCCGAAGGTTTGATCGGCGTCGCGGCGTAGGCGTTCGAGTTCCGGTGAGCCGGCGAGCGCGGCAATCAGTCCGGGCAGCTCCGTGCCTTCGCTCAGCGCGCAACCGACGTAGGCGTCGGCGATCGTGTGCGCCACCGTGTCCAGATCGCCGGGCGAGGTGGCCAGAGCCGCGTCCAGAGCGGCATGCTGGCGTTCGTCGAAGGCGCGGTAGAGCTCGGCCAGCACCGCGGCGCGCGTGCCGAAGTGGTTGTAGACGAGCGGTTTGGCCACCCCGGCTCGTTCCGCGATCCGAGCGAGGGTCAGTGCGTCGCTGCCGTCGACACGGATGAGTTCCTGGGCGATATCGAGCAACTGAGCGTGGCGCTCCGCGTTCGACATGCGCTTTCGCGTCACCTCCGCCACGCCTGCACCTCCTGCCGCAATTAAGTTACTATTCGTAAGTTACCAACTGTAACTAATCTCATGCCGACGATACCGGGAGCAAGCATGCACACGCTCGTTCTGTACGCACATCCGCAACCCGAGTCGCTGACCGGTTCCGCCGCGCACATGCTGGCCGCGGAACTCAGCGCCCCACTCGGCCACACCGCCGAGGTTGCCGATCTGGCCACCGAAGAGTTCGATCCACGCTTCACCGCCGACGATCTGGCCGCGATGCGTGGGAAGGGACCGTATCCCGACGATGTGCGGCGCGAACAGCAGCGGGTGGAACGCGCCGACGCCGTCGTGCTCGTCTACCCCGTCTACTGGTGGGGCATGCCGGGCCTGCTCAAGGGCTGGATCGACCGCGTGCTGAACTACGGCTGGGCCTATGGGGACGAGGCCGCCCCCGGCGATGCCCTCACCCGTCGTGACATTCACCTACTGGCACTCGCCGGCACCGACCCCGGCACCTACGAACGGCACGGCTACACCGAGTCCATGCGGACCGGCATCGAACACGGCATCTTCGAATACTGCGGGACCCACGTCGCGTCCTCGCACTTCCTCTACGACACCGAGGTCGACGCCCCGATCCCGTTGGCGGATACCGTCGCCGCGGTGGTCGCCGACGTGCTGGCGGCCCGATGCCGAGTTTGACCCTTCCGGTGCACCGGTGCGATCAGGGATGCGTCAGCCCCGGCAGGCAGTTGATGAACAGAATGCACGGCGGCGGTGGCGGCGCCGCGGGTCCCGGAGGGTTGCCCGAGATCATGATCGGCCTGTTCAACGGCGCGTTCGGGTCGAAGTGGAAGGTGTGACAGGTATTGAGATCCCAACCGGGAACCGAGTTCATCCCCGACGCCGGGCACCAGATCTGACCGCAGTCGCCGAAAGCGTTGCAGGCCGGTGGCCCTTCCGGCGGCGCGCAGCGAGGGGTATTCGCCTCCCCCGGTGAGCACTGGGGAGCGGCCTGGGCCGTCCCGGCAGCCATCCCCACCGCAGCAGCCCCCAGGCCACCGGTCATCAGGGCGGTGGCCGCAACGGCGGCGACAAGAATTCGCGACATGGTGTCCTCCTCGAAAAGGCGCCTTTCGGCGGCGCCTGCTGTGATCGAGTCTGGACCGACGGATCGCTACCGATCCCAAGTTTGCCGACTCTGGTGGCGCGATCGGCGATATGCGTCACCGTGGGGCGGGCCTACCCTCGGCGATGAGCTCTTCGGCACGGTCGTAGTCGTCATCGCAGTTGTGGGTGAGGACCCCCACGGCCACACCCTGCGCCTCGTACCAGACGGTGAAACCGTCGCCATGGTCGATGAACCGGCTGTGCTCATAGCCGTCACCCCAGGCGTGGTACTTGATCGTCGCTTCCCCGATGGTGGACCAGAAGCCCGGCACCGCATCCCAGGTGGCTGATCCTCCGGCGGCGTTCCGACCGGCTACCGCGCCCTGATCGTCGGCATCCTGCCAGTGCTCCACCGGTAGCCGGCGGCCCGCGCCGGCATTGAACGCCAGGGCGACGTCACCGGCGGCGTAGATGTCGCCGACGGAGGTGCGCATGTCGGGGCCGACCACGATGCGCCCGTCGTCGACCTCCAGTCCGGCGTCCGCCGCCACACCGCTGCGTGGCGTGACCCCCGTGGCAGCCAGAATCAGGTCGGTGTCGATGGCGTCGCCGTTGTCGAGGTGCACCACGCCGTCTTCCAGCGAGTCGACCGACACACCACCCAGATAACGCACTCCCACCTCGTCCAGCATCGTGCGCAGTCGAGCACCGGCCTCGCTGCCGAGCCGCTTGGCCTGCGGCGCTGCGTCGGGCGCCACCAGGGTGGTCTTCACTCCCCGCATGGCCAGCGAGGCGGCCGCCTCACAGCCGATGAAGCCGGCTCCGATCACCACCGCCGAATTCGCGTCGCTGCCGGCGGCGCGCAGCCGAGCGGCGTCCGACAACGAGCGCAATTGCAGCGCTGATTCGCCGCCGGGCACCGGCAGCGCGTTCGGACCACTGCCACAGGCCAGCACCAGCGAGCCATAGGGCATCGTCTTGCTCCCGACCGCGACGGTCTTCGCGGCGATATCGATCCGGTCGATCGGCCCGAGGTGCAGCACCTCGATGTTGCGCTCGGGAAACCACTTCGGTTCGTGCAGCTCGACATCGTCGGTCTCCGCGCGGAGATACTCCTTGCTCAGCGGTGGCCGCGCATAGGGATGGTCAGGGTCGTCGGTGACGATCTGTACCGGTAGTTCGGAGTTGTGCTCACGAAATGTTGCGGCGGCGCTGACACCTGCCGGGCCACTGCCGACGACGATCAATCCACGTTGCATGGGGCGCGGGTACCCAGCGCCGGCCCGAGCTACCCGTTCGGATGGCTCGCAGAACCGCACAACCTGTCTTGTTGCTGTGAGATCCGGCAAAACTAGTTAGGTCCGGTAATGTTTTCTTGGTTGTGAGCGCACAGAGAACAGAGGAGCACCAGGGTGAATCTCGGTCCGTGGGGTGATCTCTCGATCCTCGCTGCTGTGATGGAAGTGATCTTCGCCAGTTGTGTATTCGTCTACATCAGCCGGCTGGAGAGGCGGACATCCCATCCGCTGGGGGAACAAGTCGGCGCGCACAAGGCGGTACTGGCGAAACTCCGTAAGCGTGAACCGATGTCGCGCGACGAAGTGGACTACGCGACCGAGCTGGTCGATGATGCGCGATCACCGCTCGCATACGCGATCCCCGCGGCGCTGTTCACCATCGGGTTCTTCTACGTGGTCGGCTGCCTTTTCATGCTTCACCTGGACGGCGGCCAGCCCTCTTTTCGCACGTTCATCGGCGGTATCCCGATGCTGACGTCCATCAACATGGCCGTGCAACTGCGCAAGGTCGCGTGGTTGAAGCGAAAGCTGCGCGACGTTTCCGTGCTGGAATCCGACCAGACCGACGAGCTCGCCGCGGCCGGCAGGCCCTGAGCCGTTCTCACGGTTGCGATGTGGTGTGCCCCGGCGCTCCGGCGACGGGGTCTCCGTCTTCCCACAGCAACAGTTGACGTACCGCTTGACGTGAGCCGTAGGGCTGCAGCATCTGGCTCGCGGGACGGGGACGCACCCGCATCGGCCACCAGAACCAGCGACCGAGCATCGCGGCGATGGCCGGGGTCATGAACGACCGCACGATGAGTGTGTCGAAGAGCAGGCCGAGCGCGATCGTGGTGCCGATCTGGCCGAGGATCCGCAGGTCGGCGAAGACGAAGGACGCCATGGTGGCGGCGAACACCAGCCCGGCCGCGGTCACCACGGCACCGGATCCGGCCATCGCCCGAATGATCCCGGTGTTCAGGCCGGCGCCGATTTCCTCCTTGAACCGCGAGATCAGCAGCAGGTTATAGTCCGAGCCCACCGCCAACAGCAGGATCACCGCCAGCGCCAACACAATCCAGTACAGCTGGATACCCAGGATGTCCTGCCAGATCAGCACGGAGAGCCCGAATGAGGCGCCCAACGACAGCGCCACCGTACCCACGATGACGAACGCGGCGATGATGCTGCGGGTGATGAACATCATGATGAGCAGAATCAGGCTCATCGCCGCAATCGCCGCGATGATGAGGTCGTACTTCGCGCCGTCCTGAATGTCCTTGTAGGTGGCCGCGGTACCGGCGATGTAGATCTTGGACCCGGCCAGCGGCGTGCCCTTGACGGCCTCCTGGGCGGCGTGCCGGATGGCATCGATGTGTGCAATGCCCTCGGGCGTAGCGGGATCGCCGTCGTGGGTGATGATCAGTCGGGCCGCCTTGCCATCCGGCGACATGAACAGTTTCATCCCGCGTTCGAACTCCGGGTTGGTGAAGGCCTCCGGCGGCAGGTAGAAGGAGTCATCGGTTTTCGACGCGTCATACGCCTGGCCCAGCGCGGTGGAATTCTCCAGCGCCGCAGCCGTCTGGTCGTTGATACCCGACGTGGTGGCGTAGTTGGTGAGCGTCAGGTCGCGGTTGGCCTCCTGGCTGGCGATCTGTGGCGGAATCAGTGCGACCAACTGTGGTTGCAGCGCATCGAGTTTGGCGATGCTGCCCGCGACGTCGGACAGTTGGTCCGTCAGCTGATCGACACCGTCCAGCGCGTCGAACACCGACCGCAGCGCCGCGCACATCGGGATGTCGAAACAGTGCGGCTCCCAATAGAAGTAATTGCGTATCGGCCGGAACTGGTCGTCGAAGTTGGCGATCTTGTCGCGCAGGTCCTGCGCGGTGGCGACCGTGTTCTGAAATGCCTTGGTCTGCTCGTCGGTGACGGCAGCGGATTGCTGTTGCAGCGAATACTGCTGGCGCAGAATGTCGATCGAGTTGTTGATCACATCGACCTGTTTGAGCAGATCGGCGCCGCGGGCCTGCTGGAAGGGCAGGTTGTTGATCTGCGCGGCGCTGCTCGCGCTGATCTGGAACGGTATCGAGCTGTGGTCCAACGGCGTGCCCAGCGGTCGGGTGATTGCTTGCACCTGCGCGATGCCGTCGGTGTGGAAGACCGCCTTGGCGACCCGCTCCAGCAAGATCATGTCGGTGGGATTGCGCAAATCATGGTCCGCCTCGATCATCATCAGTTCGGGATTCAGCCGCGCCTGCGTGAAATGCCGTTCGGCTGCGGTGTAACCGACGTTGGCTGGGGCGCTGGCGGGCAGGTAGGGACGAGCGTCATAGCTCGTCTCGTATTGCGGCAGCGCGAGCAGCCCGATCAGGGCGATCGCAATCGTCGCCGCCAGGATCGGCCCGGGCCAGCGGACGATGGCCGTGCCGATGCGCCGCCACCCCTGGGTACGCATCGGGCGAGCGGGTTCGAACAACCCGAAATGCCGGCCGATCACCAGCAGCGCCGGCGCCAGGGTGAGGGCGGCAGCCACCGCGACGAGGACGCCGATTCCGGCCGGTATGCCCAGGCTGTTGAAATACGGCAGCCGGGTGAACATCAGGCAGAGCACCGCGCCGGCAATCGTCAGCCCAGAGCCCAGGATGATGTGCGCCGTCCCGTGGTACATCGTGTTGAACGCCGAAACCCGGTCCTCCCCCACGTGACGCGCTTCGTGGAAACGGCCGAGAATGAAGATCGCATAGTCGGTTCCGGCGGCGATCACCAACAGCGTCAGCAGGTTGGTCGAATAGGTCGACAGCTCGATGATGCCGGCATTGGCGAGCACCGCGACCACACCACGGGATGCGGTCAGCTCGATCATCACCGTGAACAGCACGAGGAACACCGTGGTGAGCCGGCGGTAGAGGAAGAACAGCATGACCGCGATCACGCCGAGAGTGATCAAGGTGGTCTTCAGCGTGCCGTGCCGGCCCACCTCGAACTGATCGGTGACCAGCGGTGCGGCGCCGGTGACATAGGCCTTGACGCCCGGCGGCGGCGTGGAGTTGTCGACGATGCTGCGCACCGAATCGACGGACTCATTGGCCAGCGACTCGCCCTGATTGCCGGCGAGATACACCTGCACCAATGCTGCCTTGCCATCAGCGCTCTGCGATCCGGCAGCCGTCAGCGGATCGCCCCAGAAGTTCTGAATGTGCTGTACGTGTTTGGTGTCCTGGGAGAGCTTGTCGACCAGCCCGTCGTAGTACTGGTGGGCATCGGCTCCGAGCGGCTGATCGCCCTCCAAGACGATCATCGCCGAACTGTCGGAGTCGAACTCGTCAAACACCTTGCCGATATGCAAACTGGCCTGCAGCGACGGCGCGTCATGCGGGCTCAGCGACACGTTGTGCGATTCGGCGACGGTCTCCAGTTGCGGCACAAAGACGTTCGTCATCACCGCCAGGACGAGCCAGAACAGCGCGATGAGCACGGCGAAGCGGCGGATGAAATCCGGGATGCGGTCCCGCTTCGTGGGGGTGTGAACCTCACGGTCGGCCTGGTGGGTACTCATCCGGACTTGTCCAGGCAGAAGGTGTACGCGTTCACGTTCTCGGCTGATCTCTCGTCCTTCACGACATCGTCGATCTTGATGCGGCAGCCGATGGAGTCGCTGTCACCCTGAGCGGCGACGTTGACGAAAACGGCCGGCTGGGTGGTGGTCGCGTCATAGGCCCAGGGCAGTGCGACAGCATCGGCGCGCTGCGGTTGCGCGTCCACGTCCAGGTAGGTGATGGTGGCCACCGTGCCCGGCGGGCCGAAGACCTCCAGCACCACGTGCTTGGGATTGAACGGAACGATCTCGTTCCCGGAACCGCTGGCCGTGGACGTCACGTCCTGCGAGGCGAAGATCGCCTGCAGCCGATACACCGCGAATCCGGCCACCGCGATCACCACCACTGCCACCAACGGCATCCAGCGCCGGCCGAGTCTCCGGCTGAACGAAACCCGCTGCATCCGTGACCTTTCATGAGGGCCGACAGGCGCGGACGGTCCACTATTTCCTATAGCAAGGCTAACGATTTAGGTTGACGGTACGACACCGGACCGGACTCCACAACACCGGGCGACGCGGGCACCCTTCCGACCCTTGCTATTCACAGCAACCTGACAGAACGTACCGCTGTCAGGGCGAACATGCTTCTGGTAGTGAGCATTTGGCGTCCAGGTGTATGTGTCGACTGAAGTCCACTGAGCTATGCCCTTGGACGTTGCACCGCTTGGCTTAGAACGGACAGCTGCGGGGCATCCCACAGGTGTCCTTACGTTCGGCCAACCCGGAGAAATCCCATGACATCCTCGCCACTGACCGACGACGCCAAGCAGATGCTGGGCAAGCCCAACCCCGCCGTCATCAGCACCACCCGGCGCGACGGACAACCGGTATCCGCCGCCACGTGGTACCTCTTCCGAGACGATCACCTGCTCGTCAACATGGACGTCGGCCGAAAACGTCTGCAACACATGCGCAGAGACCCACGGGTCTCGCTGACCGTCATCGACGGCGACGATTGGTACACCCACGTCACCGCCATCGGTCATGTCACCGACATCTACGAGGACGACGGCCTCACCGACATCGATGCGCTGTCCGAGCATTACCAGGGAAAGCCGTACCCGGACCGGGACCGGCCCCGGGTCAGCGCTCTGATAGAAATCGACCGGGTGCACGGGTGGGGCGCCCACAAGAACAACGATCAGCCCGACGGCAGCGGCTAGCACCGTCGATCAACTCGCCCCGCACGACGAAAACGTCCCCCGGAGAAAATCTCCGGGGGACGTTCCATGTAGTAGCGGGGACAGGATTCGAACCTGCGACCTCTGGGTTATGAGCCCAGCGAGCTACCGAGCTGCTCCACCCCGCGTCGGTAAACACAAGATTACCCAAGGGGGTGCAGACCACCAAATCGGGTGGTCAGCGCCATTTTCAGGCCGAGAACCGCACCACAAGACCGGTCTTCAGTACGCCGGCCGGGTCATATCGGTCCGCCAGCGCGGCCAGCCAGTGCCGGGTGTCCTCGTCGTAGGCCCTTGCCATGCGCGCCGGGTCCGCCGCGGGCGCAAAGTTGGGCAGCAGACCGCCCGTCGACCACGGCGCCAGGGCATGCGTCAACGCGCGCGCCTGTGCGGGCACCAGTTCGGCGGACGGGCCCATGGGCACCCCGATGACGGTCACCGCGTATGCCGCCTGACGGTGGCAGAACGCGCTGCGGTGCGGCGCCTGTCGTGCCATCGCCCCACCGAGCAGCCGGACCTCTACGATGGTCTGCACCGATGCCGAACCCGGTCCCGCGGCGGCCAGCAAGATATCGACTGCGTCCGCGCCGAATTCGCGCAGCAGAACCTGCTCCTCGTGCACAGGCATGGGATCGACCGGGTCGGCGTGCACCGCTCCGATCGCGGCGTACGGCAGCACCCCGACGGTGTCCAGCACCGGCGTCGCGGTTTCCCGCATCGGCGCCAGAAGTGCTGCGGCCTCGGAGAAGTCGTCCAATGCGGTGTAGCGCACCGCGAGGGTCAGCCGGCCCGCCAGCGGCTCGGGCACCCCGGGCAACGGCGGCAGCTGTTGGAAGGCGACGGAGGTGTTGATGTTCTCCGGCAGTCCGGCACTCCACTGTTGCCAGCCGCGCAGCACCGCCGCGGCATCGGCGCCGTCGAAATACAAAGCGCCACCGTAGAACTCGGAGATGGGCAGCAGGTCGATCTCCGCACCGGTGACGATGCCGAGAGTGGCCTTGCCGCCGCGCAGCCCCCAGTACAACTCGGCGTGCTCCTCGGGCGTCACGTGCAACAACTCCCCCGCGCCGGTGACAAGATCGAAGGAACGCACGTAGTCCGAGGACACCCCGACGCTGCGCACCAGCGGGCCCACGCCGGCACCGGTGAGGAATCCGACCACACCCACATTCGGTGACGATCCGCACAGCGACGCGAGCCCGTGCGGTGCGGCCGCGTCCAGCACGTGCTGCCACCGCGCGCCCGCCCCGACCCGGGCGGTCCGGGCGGGTAGGTCGACGACACAGTCGGTCATCGCACCGGTCTGCACCAGGATGGCATCTGCACCCACCGGGATCGCGCCGTGGCCGGTCGCCTGCACGGTGACCTTCAGACCGTGGCCTGCGGCGAACCGGACGGCCTCAGCGACGTGATGCGGTGAGGTGGCGAACACCACGGCGGCCGGACGGACTGGCACGGCCACGTTCCACGGTGTGCAGCGTTCATAGCCGGGCTCGCCGGGCAGCGCGACCAGGGCGCTGACATGGTCGGGCAGTGTCGACACCACGCTGTTGTCGACCGATTCGGCCAGGGTCATTCGAGGGTCCTTTCGGGCAGGGCTGTTCATCGGGACCCACGATGTCCCGGCCCACTTGGCATCTTCTTGGAGCCGGCCCCAAGTCACCTCGATCCCAGTTCAGCAGCCCTTTCGGCAACTCCGGCCATGCCGAGGCGGCGCGCGTCGGCGTCGACCCGTGCCGCCCACACCGCGCGATCCGCCGGGTCTGCCAGCTCGCCGGCCAGCAGGTCGCAGCGCACCAGCGACGGCACCCCACCGGTCCGCCGGGCCAGTTCCCGCGCCTGCGCCAGATGCTCGAAGGCCCGGGCCCGGTCACCGGCCAGTGCGTGCAGCCGGGCTGTCCCGAGCGCCACCGGACCGGCCGAGCCGACCTGCCCGATCACCGCGATCCGGTCGACGAACGGCTCCAGCTCGGTGAGCAACCTGCCGGCAAACTCGGTGAGGCCGTGTTCGGCGGCCAGGTGCGCCAGGAAGGTGTTGTGGCCCAGCGTCGTCCAGATCTGAGCCCGGGTGGCAGACGGGCCGAACCGCTCGGCCAACAGTGCCCGCGCATTCTCGCGCGCGACCGGACCCTGCTGCAGGCCCAGTGCCACCGCGCGCACCAGATCGACCAGGCTCTGGCCGCCCGAGGCAGCCTGGGTCGCCACATCCGGCAGATCGGGTACGGGTCCGCCCATTTCCCACAGCAAGCTGGCCTCGGCGACCATGCCGCTGCCCGCCACATACAGTTCGGTCTGCTCATGCACGTGCGCGGCGATGGTGTGGTGCCGGCGCGCCTCAGCGAAGTCACCGCGCCAGATCGCCAGTACCGCCTCCATCCACCGCAACTGCGCACGCAGGACCGGCAGCTGCAACTCCTCGCTGCCGGCGATACCCGCCGCGAGATGGCGTACCGCGCCCTCCACATCGCCCAGCGACATCGCAGCCATGGTGGCCACCGATGCGGCGATGACGTTGTCCTCCCGGGACCGGCTGTGCCGCAATGCGTTCAGCTGCTCGATCCAGGCGAGGCTTTCCGCGCTGGAGCTCGTCACCCCGGAGTAGGTGATGAGCCGCCCCATCAGCACGTCGGCGGTGACATCGGGATCGTGGGCGCGGGCTGCCAGCGCTTCGGCGCGCTCCAGGATATCGGCAGCCACCGTGGGGTCCCTGTCGTAACAGTGCCCGACCGCCAAGGCCGCCCGCACCCGGGCGCCTGCAGCAGAGTCCGAGTCACACAGTGCCGCAGCGCGATCCAGCAAAGCGAGCACCGCTCCGGGATCCTCGCCCGGAGCCAACCACGGCCACCCGCCGCTGGCGCGCAGCAGCGCACTGGCCACCCGGCCCGCCGTCGCCGCCCGGCCCGCCCGCAGTGCCTGCACCAGGTAGCGCTCCACTGCGTCCAGGACCAGCCGGCCGCGTCCGGCACGGGAGTGCGCCTCCAGCATCGACACCGTGAGCGCGTCACGCTCGGTATCGGATTGCTGCGCCTGCGGCAGCCGGTCATAGGCGTCCAGCGCGGCCTGCCACCACCGCGCAGCGATGTCCGAACTCCAACTCGCGGTGGCCCGTTCGGCGGCGAGCCGGCACGCGGCGACCACCTCCTGCGGTTCCACCAGGGGCTGTGCCGCGATCAGGTGCCCGGCCCGACGGGTCAGCGCCTCGTCGGTCGTGGCGCCGGCAAGCACCTCGGCGACCTTGGCGTGCACACGCTGGCGGCGCAGCGCGGGCATGCCCGCGATCAGCTGGGCCCGCAGCAGCCCATGTGCGAAGACGTAGCCGTCGCCGGTGGGTGCGGCCACCACGATGCGCTCGTCGGCGGCTTCGTCGAGGTAGTCGGCCAGGGTGTCGAGGTCCAGCCGGGTCGCACCGGCCAGCACCGGCAGCGCGTCGCGGTCGATGGCGTCACCGATGATGGCGGCGGTCCGCAATGTCTGCAGCACAGCGGGATCCAGCGCACCGAGCCGGCGTTCCAGCACCGACTTCACCGCGGTCGGGATCTCCCCGCCGAGCCGCTCGGCCCGGGGCAGGCGCGCATACTCGGACACGAAGAACGGGTTGCCCCCGGTGCGGTCGGCCAGCGCGGCGGCCTCGGCCTCCGCCACGTGATCGTCGGCAATCTGGTTCGCCAGCGTTGCGACGTCGGCCGCAGACAGCGCGGGCACCTGGATATGCCGGTTGGCCACGCCACGTGTCGCAGTCCCCAACAACCGCAACACATCCGACGGGTACTCGCCGTCGCGGACGGTCAGGATCATCGCCAGCGGACGGTCCCGTAGGGCGCCGGCGATATAGGCCAGGCAGGCGGCCGACGCCGAATCCGCCCACTGCACATCATCGATCACGACGGCGAGCAACCGCGGCGCCGATTCGAGCAGGGTCTGCACCCGCTCGTACACCGCGAATCGGGCGGTGTCCGGGTCGGCGTGCGCGGGCACCGCCAGCAGCTCGTCGGCGTCGGCACCGAGCGTCCGGACCAGCTGGCGCATCGGCCACCACGGCGGTGTCCCCCGCTCGTCGGGACAACTGACCCACACGGTGTCACCTCCGGCGGCACGCACCCGGGCGACGGCCTCCTCGGCCAGCCGGGTCTTGCCGATTCCAGGTGGCCCCGACAGCACGAGCCAGCGGGTCGACCCGGCCTCGGCGGACGCGAGAATGCTTGCCACCGTGCCCAGTTCGCGATCACGTCCGACGAGGTCCTGCGCGCTGGACGGCGGCGCGGTGTCCGCGGCGTGCACCGCGGCGGGCGTGGGGATGTCCTCGGCACCCGTCCAGCCCGGCGGCCGCGGCCAGGCCGCCAACTCGGGGGCCTGACGCAGCACCGCAGTCTGCAGCTCACGCAGTTCGGCCCCGGGTTCCAGACCCAGCTCATCATCGAGCGCGCGGGCATGCCGGGTGTAGGTCTCCAGCGCGTCGGCGGCACGACCGGAGCGGTACAGCGCCACCATGTGCAGCCAGCATCCCCGGTCACGGTACGGATCGACGGCCCGCAGGGCGGCGATGTCGGCCAACGCCGAGGCGGGCCGGTTCAGCGCGAGCAGTGCGGTGATCCGCGCGTCCAGGCACTCGCTGCGCAACTCGTCGAGGCGCACGGCTTCTGCGGCCACCCACGGCTCGTCGCGCAGATCCTCCAACAGCGGTCCCCGCCACAGCGACAGCGCCTGCTCCGCGGCCACCAGCGCGTCATCCCACCGGCCTGTCGCGACCGCGCCGGCCGCCCGGGCACACGCGGTCGCGAACACCGCGGTGTCGACCGTCGCGGCGCTGACATCGAGGTAATAACCCGGGGGTTGCCGGACGATGGGCGAGGTGACCGCGCCATCATCGGCGCGCAACGCCTTGCGCAGATTGGAGACGTAGGCCTGCAGACTCGCGGTGGCACTGGCCGGCACATCGTCGGCCCAGATCGCATCGATCAGCCGGTCGACCGAGACGACTCCACCGTCGGCGAGCAACAGGACGGCCAGCGCGGCACGCTGTTTGGGCGGGCCGATATCGACCGGCGAACCGTCACGCAGCACCTGCAGCGGTCCGAGCAGCCGATAGTGCACGGCAGCAGCTTAATCCGAGCATCCCCCCGCCGCGAGCGTGCGCAAAGTCAGGGCCTGGCGCGGCGTGTCCGGCCGCAGACACGCACGCTCGCGGGAAGGGAAAGGAGCTACCTGGCCTCGCGGTACTTGTTCATCGCATCGTCGAGGCGCTGCAGCGCGGCACCGAACTCGGCGAAGTCACCACCGGTCTGGGCCTGCTGCATATTGTCCAGCGCGGCATTGACCTCCTGCAGCGCAGCGGCTTTCGCCCCCGACAACTGCACGGGACCGCCCGGCACCACCGCGGCAGGCGGCGGCGTCGCCGCGGGCGCACTCCCCTGCTGCGGCGGAGTGGCCTGCGGATTGGCCGCAGGCTGGGCCGGCGGGCGTGCTGCCGGCTGTCCCTCGGCGGGCGCCGGGCCCGTCGCGGTTGCACCCGCACCGGCGCCGAAGATCTCATCCAGCGCGTCACGGACCGTCGGGCCGTAGCCGACCTTGTCGTTGTACATCATCGCCACCCGGATGAGGCGCGGGTAGGACGACGCCGCATCACTGGCACCTGGCGAGGCGTAGATCGGGGCGACATAGAGCAGGCCACCGTTGCCGATCGGCAACGTCAGCAGGTTGCCCCAGCGGATCCGGTTCTGGTTGTCGCGGCCGATCTGACCCAACTCGGTGGACACCGCGGTGTCGGTGCTGATCGCGTTGAAGGCCAGCTTGGGACCGTTGACCTGACCGGGCACCGTGAGCACCGTGAGCTTGCCGTAGGTGTCCGGGTCCGAACTCGCGCTGATGTAGGCGGCCAGGAAGTCACGCCTGATCCAGTTCATCGCGCTGGTCAGCTGGAACGACGGGGTGCCGTCCTGACGCGCCTGGTCCGTGGCCACGATGTAGTACGGCGGCTGGAAACTGCTGGCCGTCGGGTTGGGATCCAGTGGCACATCCCAGAAGTCGGCGTTGGTGAAGAACTTCACCGGATCGTCGACGTGGTACTTGGCCAGCAGTGAGCGCTGCACCTTGAACAGATCCTCGGGGTAGCGCAGGTGCTCCTGCAGGTCCGCCGAGATCTCCGACTTGGGCTTCACGGTGTCCGGGAAGACCGACATCCAGGCCTTGAGCACCGGGTCGGTCTCGTCCTGGGCGTACAGCGTCACCGTGCCGTCGTAGGCATCGACGGTGGCCTTCACCGAGTTACGGATGTAGGACACCTGCTTGTCCGGCAGCAACCGGTTGACCGCGACCTCGTTGGAGTCGATGGTGGCGTTCGACAGCGTGGTCAACTCCGAGTACGGGTAGTTGTCCAGCGTGGTGTAACCGTCGACGATCCACACCATGCGCTTGTTGACGATCGCGGGATAGACACCGTTGTCGGTGTCCAGCCAGGGCGCCACCGCCTTGACGCGATCCGCGGGGTCCCGGTTGAACAGGATCCGGCTGTTCTCGCCGATCACGTTGGACAGCAGGAAGTTCCGCTCGGCGAACTTGGCCGCGAACACTCCACGGTTGATCCAGTTGCCGATCCCCACACCGCCGGTGCCACCGTAGGTGTAGTTCTTGGTCTCGGTGTTGGTCTCGTAGTCGTACTCGCGGTCGACATCGCCGTTCTTGCCGACGATCGCGTAATCCTCGGGGGCACCGGCGATCACCGGGCCGAAGTAGATGCGGGGCTGATCCAGGGGCGCCGGACCCGGGGACACCACACCACCGTTGGCGCCGACCACACTGGCCAGGAATTCCGGGTAGCCACCGTTCTGGTTCGGGTCATTGGCGATACCGCGCACCGTGTTGGCCGGCGAGGCGACGAAGCCATTGCCGTGGGTGTAGACGGTGTGGCGGTTGATCCAGTCGCGCTGGTTGTCGATCAACCGGTCCGGGTTCAGCTCACGCGCGGCCACCACGTAATCGCGGATCTGGCCGTCCGGGCCGACGTAGCGGTCCATCGACAGCTGGTCGGGGAAGTTGTAGAAGTTCTTGCCCTGTTGGAACTGGGTGAACGCCGGGCTGACGATCGTCGGATCGAGCAGCCGGATGTTCGAGGTGGTGGCCCGGTCCGCGGCGACCTGCTGGGCCGTCGCCGCGGCATCACCGCTGTAGTTGCGGTAGGTCACCACTTCATCGGTCAGCCCGTAGGCGTGTCTGGTCGCGTCGATACTTCGACTGATGTATTCGCTTTCCTTCTGCGCCGCGTTGGGCTTGACGCTGAACTGCTCGACGACCAGTGGCCAGCCCGCACCCACCACCAGGGAGGACAGCAGCAACAGCACCAGACCGATGGCCGGGATTCGCAGATCACGCAGGACCAGTGCCGAGAAGACCGCCACCGCGCAGATGACGGCGATGGCCAGCAGGATCAACTTGGCCGGCAGCACCGCGTTGATATCGGTGTAACCGGCACCGGTGAAGGGCTTACCGGCGCGGGTGTTGCTCAGCAGTTCGTAGCGGTCCAGCCAGTAGGCGACGGCCTTGAGCAGCACCAGGGTGCCGGCCAGCGCGATCAGCTGGATGCGGGCCGCACGGCTGAGTGCGCCGGAGCGCCCGGACAGCCGGATACCGCCGAACAGGTAGTGGCCCAACAGGTTCGCCACGAACGCCAGGAACACCGCGAAGAACATGTAGTTCAGAATCAGGCGGTAGAAGGGCAGATCGAAGGCGTAGAAACCGAGGTCGATACCGAACTGCGGATCGGTGATGCCGAACTCGCCGCCGTGCAGGAACAGCTGAACCTGCGGCCAGTAGCTCTGCGCGATGATGCCGGCCAGCAGACCGATGAAGACCGGGATGCCGATACCGAACAGCCGCAACCGGCTCATCACGGTGGTGCGGTAGCGGGCCACCGGATCGTTGGGTCCCACCGTCGGCACGAACACCGGGCGGGTGCGGTAGGCCAGCGTCATGGCCGCGAAGACCACCGCGCCGAACACCACCGCGGCCACCAGGAACAGTGCGATGCGGGTGAACAACACCGTGGTGAACACCGAGCGGTACCCGAGCTCGCCGAAGAACAGCCAGTCGACATACCCGTCGATGAACCGTGGGCCCACCAACAACAACAGGACTACAGCTACCGCGACGCCGATAAGAACCCGGCTCCGACGTGTCAGCTGCGGCATTCGTGCCGCGGGCCGCATACCCAACTCTTCAACTCCAGTCCATGGTCTGTGGCCTCAGCAAGTCTGAATCCCTGTAGAGGGGCCACTACTTGCCCCAACTCTACGCAGTACCCGCCAAGGAACCTCTCAGCATGTAGGGGGTTCGCCACCGGCAGAAATCGTGTTCAGCGCGTCCACCGCGGTGCTGAGCGTGTCGACCTTCACCAGTTGCAGGCCGTCCTCGTGCGCGGTGAGGGCCTCGGCGCAGTTCTCGGCCGGGACCAGGAACACCGTCGCCCCGGCCTCCCGGGCGGCCAGAATCTTGTGGGTGATGCCGCCGATGGAGCCGACCTTGCCTTCGGCGTCGATGGTGCCGGTGCCGGCGACGAACTTGCCGTCGTTGAGTTCTCCGGTGGTCAGCTTGTCGACGACCGCAAGGCTGAACATCAGGCCCGCCGACGGTCCGCCGATATTGGCCAGGTTGAACTCGATGTCGAACATGGCCCACGGCGCGTCGAGCACCCCGATGCCCAGATATCCCCGATCCCCTTCGGGATGTTTCCCGAGGGTGATGGTGGCGGTGCCGGCGGGGGCGTTCTTGCGGCGGTAGTCGATGACGATCTGCTCGCCGGGCTTGGTGTTCTTCACGACCTCCTGGAAGGCGTTCAGGTCGGGCACCTCGACGTTGTTCACCATGTCGATGGCGTCCCCGGGCTGCAGCTTGCCCGCCGAGGGGCCCTTGTCCTCCACGGTCTCGACGGTGACGGCCTTCGGGTACTTCAAATAGGACAGGGCGGCGTACTCCGCGTCGTCCTCGGACCGCTTGAAGTCGGCGGTGTTGCCCTTGTCGATGTCGTCCTTCGACTTGTCCGGCGGATACACCAGCTCCCGCGGGATCAGCTGATCGCGGCCCGACATCCACAGCACCAGGGCCTGGCCCAGGGAGAGACCGTCGCGCTGGGACACCGTCGTCATGTTGAGGTGACCGGAGGTCGGATGGGTGATGTCGCCGGCCACCCCGTCGGTGCTCTTGATGTCCACGACCTGCTTGCCGTCGATCTCACCGAGTGTGTCGAACGTCGGACCGGGCCCCAACGCGACGAAGGGCACCGTCACCACCGACAGCAGCAACCCGAACGCCACGATGGGCACGAGCGCGACCACCAGCGTCAAAATCCGCCTGTTCACGCCGCCCACAGTAGAGGTTCGGGGCCAGGTCGGCCCGCACCCGGCGGGCCGGACGAGCTTTGCCGATGCGCCCGCCAACGACATTCGGCAGCGGGGATTGCCCCTTCAGGGCAGGGATGCCGCCAAACGGGACGCCGAGGCAATGTTGAATATAGTATCCAATATTGCCATGTCGACCGATCGACCACGGAGGAACATCCCAGTGACCTCGCCACACGCCCGGCTCACGGATCTCGGACTCTCCGTTCCGCCTCCCCCACCCCCGAAGGGCAACTATTTTCCCGTCCGCCTGCACAACGGACAGCTGTGGGTTTCCGGCGCCACCGCGCGGACCCCAGCCGGCCCCGGCACCGTCGGCGTCGTCGGTGACGACGTGACGGTCGAACACGCCCAGGCTCAGGCCCGGGTCGCCGCGCTCAATCTGATCGCGGCCATCGATGCCGCGGTCGGCCTCGACGCCGTCACCGCGGTGCTACATCTGCGGGGATACGTGCGGGGCGCGCCGACGCTGGCCGACCACCCGGCGGTCATCGACGGAGCATCCGGCCTCATTCTGGCCGTCTTCGGCGCGGAGGTCGGCGCCCATGCCCGCACCGCGATCGGCGTTGCGTCGCTACCGGGCGGCGCATGCGTGGAACTCGACCTCGTCGCTGCCGTGGACCGCTGAGCCACCCGCCACACCGGCTTTTCCCGCAATTGGATCCGATATACACTTTGTTGAGTTTTCCCGACCGAGAAGTGGGTGAGCACCCATGGCACTTCCGCGTCGCCGCGAAGAGGAGACCTGCCGAATGACATTTGTCAGTGCCTGGGAACTACGGGCCGCATTCGCCCAGTCCTTGTCCCGGATGTACGGCACCGAAGTGCCGGCGTACAACGAACTGGTTGACGTGGCAGCCGAGGTCAACCGCGACGTCTTGATCCGCGACGGCGCCGACGCCGAACGACTGGGCACCGCCGATCGGGTGGCCGAGGAACGCCACGGCGCGATCCGCGTCGGCACGCCCCAGGAAATGCACCAGGTGGCAACGATTTTCGCCGGCTTCGGAATGCACCCCGTCGGTTTCTACGACCTTCGCGACGCCGCCACCAGCGCCGTGCCGGTGGTGTCCACCGCCTTCCGGCCCGTGGACACCGACCAACTCGCCCTCAACCCGTTCCGGGTGTTCACCTCGATGCTCGTGGTGGACGACCGCCGGTTCTTCTCACCGAAGATCTCCGAGCGCCTGACCGCGTTCCTCGGCGAGCGTCGGCTCTTCACACCAGAGGTACTCGAACTCGCCGGCCAGGCAGAGGCGGACGGCGGCCTCGACCAGCCCCACGCCGCCCGGTTCGTCGCGCTGGCCACTGCGGCCTTCGAATTGTCCGCCGAGCCGGTGGACCGATCGTGGTACGAAACGCTGGACGCCATCTCATCGGTCGCGGCCGACATCGGCGGCGTGCGCAGCACCCATATCAACCATCTGACGCCCCGGGTGCTCGATATCGATGAGCTCTACGCGCGCATGCAGAGCCGCGGGATCACGATGATCGACGAGATCCAGGGCCCCCCGCAGTGGGATGGACCCGATGTGTTGTTGCGCCAGACGTCGTTTCGCGCACTCGCCGAGCCCCGCCGGTTCCGCGACGACGACGGGCACATCTCCACGGGTTCGCTGCGCGTGCGATTCGGCGAAGTCGAGGCCCGTGGCGTCGCGCTGACACCGGCGGGCCGAGACCTCTATGACGCAATGGTGGCCAAGACCGATGCGCGCTTGGCCGACAATCCGGACTCGAGCCGGCAGGACATCGCCAGAGCGGTCTGGACCGAGCATCTCCCGCGCACCGAACAGGAGCTCGCGGCACAGGATCTCGCCTACTTCACCTTCCGCGTCGCGGATGAATCGGCCCGAACCGGACCCGCCGAACCGAATCTGACCAGCCTTGTCGAACACCGCTGGGTCATCCCGGAACCGATCGTCTATGAGGACTTCCTGCCACGTTCGGCGGCCGGCATCTTCCAGTCGAACCTGACCTCGGAAGGCAGAAAAGACACCTCGCTGGCGGGATCGGCACGCGACATCGGCTGGATGTCCGACATTCTCGACCGTCAGGTCGCAGACCCCAACGATCTCTATTCCGCGCAACGCTCCCGGTCCCTGGCGGCAGCCGCGGGCGAACTCGGGATCACCGATCGACTCAGCACATCCTTTGGGATGCCCGCCGACACTGCGTAATTCGTCACAAACAGCCCACAGGAGATCGGCATGGAACTCGAGGCTCGACCACCGGGCATCGGCGGAGCAGTTCGGCCCACGCGGACCTCGCCGTGACCTCAGCCACCTTCCTGGCCGACCGGTTACGCCGTGCCGGATTAGCCGACGTACTGGCCGACGACACGTCTCGTGCCGCCTACTCCTCGGATGCATCGCTGTACCGGGTGCGGCCGATGGTGATCGCCCGACCCCGGCATGCCGACGAGGTCGCCACCGCACTGTCGATCTGCCGTGCGGACGGCGTTCCGGTAGTCAGCCGCGGCGGCGGCACCTCGGTCGCCGGCAATGCGATCGGGACCGGCCTCGTGCTGGATTTCAGTCGGCACATGACCAAGGTGCTGTCGATCGATCCGGACGCGCGCACCGCAACTGTCGAACCCGGAACCATCCAGGTCGCGCTGCAGCACGCCGCGGCGACGCACGGTCTGCGCTTCGGACCCGACCCGTCGACGTTCACCCGATGCACCATCGGCGGGATGATCGGCAACAATGCCTGCGGTTCCCGGACGCTGGGTTACGGCCGCACCTCCGACAATGTGCTCAACCTGGAAGTTCTCACCGGAACCGGCGAGACGCTGAGCCTGGAATCGGGTGCCCGAGCGGTTTCCTCGCCCACGCTCTCGCAACTACAAGCGGTCACCCGCGCCGGGCTCGGCACCATCCGTACCGAGTTCGGCACCTTCGGACGCCAGGTGTCCGGTTATGCGCTGGAACATTTGCTGCCGGAACACAAGTTCGACGTCGCCCGGATGCTGGTGGGCAGCGAGGGGACCCTGGCGGTGACCACCAGCGCGACCGTGCGTCTGGTCGAAGAGCCTGCGTACCGAGTGATGGTGGTACTCGGCTATCCCGATATCGCCACTGCCGGTGACGCAGCACCTGCCGTGCTGGCGTTCTCCCCCACCGCGTGCGAGGGCCTGGATTCCCGCATCGTCGACGTCGTACGCATGCGGCGCGGACCCGGCGCGGTTCCTGATCTCCCCGACGGTGCCGCGTGGCTGTTCGTCGAAGTGGCCGGTGACCAGTTCGACGATGTCGTGGACCGTGCCCGCGAAGTCGGTATCGGTTGCGGTGCGACCGATTTCCTCATCGTCACGGACGTCGCCAACGCGGCGGCATTATGGCGGATCCGCGCCGACGGAGCCGGGCTGGCCGGCCGCAGCCCGGCAGGTCTGCCTGCGCACGCCGGCTGGGAGGACGCCGCGGTGCCGCCCGGATCCCTCGGGGCCTACCTGCGCGAGTTCGAGTCTCTCATGCACGATTTCGGGCTGACCGGGCTGCCGTACGGCCACTTCGGTGACGGCTGCCTGCACATCCGTATCGATCTCCCACTGGACGATCCCGGCGGCACCCAGATTTTCCGCCGATTTCTTGTCGAGGCCGCCACCCTGGTATCCCGTTATGGCGGTTCGCTATCCGGCGAACACGGCGACGGCCGCGCGCGCAGCGAGTTGCTGCCACTGATGTACTCCCCTGCTGCACTGCGCCTGTTCTCCGCGGTGAAGCACGTCTTCGATCCCGACAACATCCTCAATCCAGGCGTGGTCGTCGACCCCCGGGCCGTGGACGCCGACCTGAGGGCACCCGTCCCGTCGGCCGTCGGCCGGAATCTGGCGCTGGCCTACCGCCACGACGCGGGTGACTTCAACCAGGCAGTGCACCGGTGCACAGGTGTCGGAAAGTGCCGGGCGGACAACACCTCGGCGGGTGGCGTCATGTGCCCGTCCTACCAGGCCACCCGGGAGGAGAAGGACTCCACGCGCGGTCGCGCCCGGGTCCTTCAGGAGATGATCAACGGCTCCGAGATCACCGGGGGATGGCGCGCAGCGGAGGTGCACGATGCGCTGGATCTGTGCCTCTCATGCAAGGGCTGTCTGTCGGACTGCCCGACCGGGGTCGACATGGCGTCTCTCAAGTCCGAGGTTCTGCACCAGAGCTACCGGAACCGGATCCGCCCGGCCTCCCACTACTCGCTGGGCTGGCTACCCCGATGGGCTCGCATCGCCAGCCGTGCACCGAGGCTGGCCAACGCCACTACCCGGCTGCCGGGCGCAGGCCGGTTGGCACTCTCGATGGCCGGCGTGGACCGTCGCCGCAGCATCCCCCCGCTGGCACAGCAGACCTTTCGGGACTGGTTCGAGGGGACAGCCGCCGAGCGCAGGCAGTCCGGCAACGCTGTCGTGCTGTTCGTGGACACCTTCACCAACTACTTCACGCCCGACATCGGGCGAGCAACGGTTCGCGTGCTGGAGGATGCCGGGTTCCGGCCGGAGCTGCCCGCCGAGTCGCTGTGCTGCGGGCTCACCTGGATCTCCACCGGTCAACTCACCGCAGCCAAGAAAATCCTGGGTCGCACCGTCCGCACACTGACCGAATATGCCACCGCCGGAACGCCGATCATCGGCATGGAGCCCTCGTGCACGGCGGTGCTCCGCTCGGACGCGGCGGAACTGCTCGACCCGCGCACCGCCGCACCCGTTGCGGACAACACTCGCACGCTGGCCGAGGTGCTCGTCCAGAGCGGCTGGCAACCACCTCGTCTGGACGGACAATCTGTGGTGGCTCAACCACATTGCCACCACCACGCGGTGATGGACTGGAAGGCGGATGCCGAGTTACTACGCCGGGCCGGGGCCGAGGTGCAACGACTGGGCGGGTGTTGCGGCCTGGCCGGCAACTTCGGTGTCGAGAAGGGGCACTACGAGGTGTCCGTGGCCGTCGCCGAACAGCAGCTGCTGCCTGCGGTCGCGCAGGCGGCCGCCGACACCACCATCCTCGCCGACGGCTACTCGTGTCGAACCCAGCTGTCCGACCTGACCGATCGCCACGGGGTGCACCTCGCACAGCTTCTGGCCGCCCGGCTCGACCGGACGGCCACGCGCGCCGGGCAGATCGCGCCGCAACGCAGGGCGGACTGAGATCGGCGCGCTTTCGGTTGCCGCTCAGCAGTTTCCGACGATGTCGATCGCGGCGGCTTCGATGGTGTCCTCGTCGAGAAGCACGTGACGTGCGGCGTCGCCGAGCGGGATGAAGCTGTCCTGACTCGACACGCGGGCGATGCGCCCAGCGAATCCACCGCTCAGGAGTTCGGCGAGGACGCTCTCCCCGACGCCCCCGGACCGGCGGGTTTCGTCGACGATCAGCACCCGGCCGGTGGCCGTCGCCTCACGCAACATGTCATCGACCGGAAGCGGGGAAAGCCAACGCAGATCCACGGTGCGGCAACCGATACCACGTCGCTCCAGCCGCCGCGCAACCCGCAGACTCATCCGCAAGCCGTTGCCGTAGGTCAAGAGGGTCAGGTCGGTGCCGTCACCGTGCACGCGTGCGTGCCCGATCCGCCCGTCGAGGCGACTGCCGGCACCGGGATACCGCGCGAGCCAACCTTCGTCTCCGTCTTCGTGCAGATCGCGGGTGTGATAGAGCGCAATCGGTTCCAGAAAGATGCAGACCGCCCCGGTGGACGACGCCGCTTCGACGCAGCTTCGCAGCATGGCCGCGGCGTCGTCGGGTCGCGCCGGTGAAGCGATGACGACTCCGGGGATGTCGCGCAGCGCGGCAATCGAATTGTCGTTGTGGAAGTGCCCGCCGAAGCCCTTCTGGTAGCCGTAGCCGGCGATGCGGATCACCATCGGGTTGCGGTACTGCCGATCGGAGAAGAACTGCAGGCTGGCGGCTTCACCACGAATCTGATCGGAGGCATTGTGGACGTAAGCGAGGTACTGGATCTCGGGTAGCGGGAGAAGTCCCGACACCCCGGCGCCCAGCGCCAGTCCCAGAATGGCCTGCTCGTCGAGCAGCGTGTCGAAGACCCGGGCCCGGCCGGCGCCGGCCTGCAATCCGCGAGTCACTCCGTACACGCCGCCCTTGCCCGCGACATCCTCACCGAACAGCACCGCTTCGGGATGGCGCGCCAGCGCCTCGGCCAAGGCCCGGTTGATCGACAGTGCCAGCGTCAGCGGGGTTTCGTCGGTGCGCGCGCCGGTTTCGTCCCTCGCAGGCGGGTAGCCCGACACGGTGATGGCATTGTCGAGGCCTTCATGCAGTGGGCGCATCACCGTCTCGGCGCTACCGAGCTGCTCGAGCTCGACCACCTCGGCGGCGATCTCCAGTACCCGTGCCCGCTTTGCCTGATATCGCTCCAACACCTCATCGGATGTCAGCAGCCCGCGCTCGACCAGGTCCAGAGCCGTACACAACACCGGATCGCGGTCGTAGTCCGCTGCGATTTCCTGCGGCGAGCGATACGCCGGCTCGAAGTCCGACCCGGCGTGAGCCATCAACCGCACCGTGCGCAGATGCAGGAACGCCGGGCGGCGTTCGGCGCGCACCCACTGTGCCGCCGCCGCGGTGACGGCGTAGGTCTCGGCGAGATCGGAGCCGTCGGCGCTGAAGTACTCCAGTCCGGTGCGGTGGGCGTAGTTCGCCGCGATCCAGCCAGGCGGGGATTTCACGCTGATACCGATGCCGTTGTCCTCGCAGACGAACAGCAGCGGCAGTGGTACCCCCTGATAGCCGGTGTGCACCGCGGTGTTGATGGCGCCGACCGCGGTCGAGTGGTTCACCGAGGCGTCCCCGAAACTACAGACCGCCAGCGCGTCCGCCGGCCACGGACACGCGACGCCCAGTTTCCTGGTGCGTGCGATGGAGAAAGCAACCCCGACTGCGCGCGGTAGGTGCGAGGCGATGGTGGACGTCTGCGGGATGATATTGAGATCGCGGCGGCCGAAAACCTTGTGCCGCCCACCGGCGATGGGTTCCTCGGTCGCAGCGACCAATCCGAGCAGAACATCCCGCAACGGGTCACTACCGATCACCTGTTGGGCCCGGGCGACGAAGAAACCACCGGAGCGGTAGTGCAGCAGTGCCGGGTCGGTGGGGCGCAGCGCCGCTGCCACCGCCGCGTTACCTTCGTGCCCGGACGACCCGATCGTGTAGAAGCCCTTGCCCTTCGATCGAAGCCACCGCGCCACCAGATCGAGGTGGCGACTGCCCAACTGCGCGTCGAACAGATCCAGCCGGAGCTGGTCACCGAGCGGCCCCTGTTCGCGCTCCCCCGGGCCCGCGGTGGCGCCGGCGATCGTGTCGAGAAAGTAGGTATCTATAGGTTCGACCACCGGGCAACCCTCACTTCGCGATTCAGCGGAACGCGGACCCGCCGGAGCAGGCGTGACAGGCAACCAGCGTAGGCATTTGGCTCGTGCCCCCGTGGGGCAACGCGGATTCCAGACTGCCTACCGCCCAGATGACGGGATGCGCTCTGGTCATGAGTCGCCCTTTCTGTTCAGCGGTGGGTCAGCAGCAACCCGGGCGCGGGGCGCCGGCCGGAACCGGCGCGGCGGGCACCATGGTCTCCGGCGATCCACGCCAGGTGACCGACCGGCTCGGCGGCGGGGTCTGCTCACTGCGGGTGGGCACCAGCGGGACACCGTCGACAAGGACGGTCGCGATACCCGGAAGATCGCCCAGTGCCAGACATTCCAGCCCGTCGCGGGCCATGGATCCGGTGATCGGCCCGAGGACCAACAGGTCAGCGGGCATGCCCTCGGCGATCACACCGGTGTTCAACCCGTGCGCCCGTGCGGTTTGTCCGGTGGCTGCTGCCACGGCGGTCACCGGGTCGACTCCGCACACCGAGGCCAGGAAGCACAATGCGCGCATCATGCCGCGTGGGATCACCCCGGTTCCACCGGGGGTATCGGTACCCATGGTCAGGCGTCCGAGTTGACCGCGGGCCGTCAGTTCATCGATGACCAGCTTGGTAGCCCGGTAATTGTTCGAACTGCACACTTCCAGGCTTGCCGAGGGCACGTCCTCGATGATCGCGATGATGTCCGCGTCCGGAGGTGGGATCGGGCCGCCGGAGATGTGCCCGACAATATCGGGCTGAACCGCGGCGACGACATCGCGTCCGGCGACTCGGCTGCTGCCCGAACGGGAGACGCCGCCCGAGTGCAGTTTGACCGTCATGCCCCGTTGATGCGCCCACTCGACATACTGCTGAGCTTCGCCGTCGCCCAACCGGTTCCAGTCGTAGAAGATGAACTTGAGCTGATCGATGCCCTCTGCGGCCGCCCGGTCGAAGTGCGCCTCGGTCATGCCGGGAACGAGCAGCACGGTACCGGCATTCACCTTCACCCCGGAGGGCCGCATCCGGCCGGTCGTGTGTTTGGACACGATCGCGATGCTCAGCACGAGTTCCGGTGTCAGTGCGCCGAAGTCCAGTCCGGGAATGTGCAGTTCGCCCGCCGACACCATCGATGTGGTGCCGCCGTGCAGATAGTTGTGGATCCACCCGATGGAGTTCTGCGCCGGTGTCCACTCACCGAAGGTGGGGTGGACGTGGCCGTCGACAAGGCCGGGCATCACCGTCATCCCGCCCGCGGAGAGCACGGCATCGGGTGCGGGATGGCGGCTTCCGATACCGGTGATGACACCGTCCTCGACCACGACAGTCGTGTCTCGGATCGGAGACTTCGAGCTGTCACCGTGCACCAGCAGGCCGATGTCATCGATCAACAGGGTCGTCACCCGCGGCTCCTTCTCTCCATTTTGGATACACTATCCGATTATTGGATGCACGTGCACGGTCCCGGCGCATCAGCAGAGTCGGGCCGAACACGACCAGGACGACAACCACCGCACCGGCGAGGTTCATCGCCAACCGCACACCGCCCTCATACCAGGGGAACAGCGCGGGATACTCGCTGACGATCAGCAGGACCGGCGGCCCCGTGACCGCCCACCAGGTGTAGTTGACCGGCCGCAGCGCCATGGCCAGGAGGAACAACGCGACGGCCACGGAAATGACCACCGGCGCAGGTGGTTGCACCCCGAGCACGGCGGCCGCGATCAACGCTCCGACCGCGTTTCCGCCGAGCCGCTGCGCGATCCGGGTGCGCGTCTGGTCCCGCTGCGGCTGAATGGTCAGCAGCACACTGGTGATCAGCCAGTGCCCGCCCACCAGATCATCGGGTAGCGCCTGGGCAACCAGGACGGCCGCCGTGACGGCTACCGCCACCCGCGCGGCATGCCGGTACGGTACGACCGTCGTGCCGACTGAGGGAGACACGGCGGGCTCTGGTCCCGAGCCTCTGACACGCGCAACGCACCACCATGCCAGCCAGGCCATCAACACCGTCAGCGAACCTGTGGCGTAAGGCCACACATTCCACCACGGGACGTGCGTGGCGCCCGATGCCCCGACATCGATGGCGGTCAAGATGACCACCAAACCCGCTGTCGCGCCTATCTTTTCGATCAGCGAACCACACACTGCCGCCACCACGACGGCCACCGCGTGCGCACCGGGAACCTCGACGGTCACCACCACGAACCCCGCACCGACGATCACCGTGGCCGTGCGTAAAGCGATCAATCTCAGTCCCGCGGCCAACTCCTGCGGCAGCGAAGGAACCGCGGTCAGCACGAAACCCAGTCCCACCGCCGAGCCCAGCTCCGCGTGGCCGACGGCCGCGGTGATCGTGAGAATCGCGCCGAGCGTCACTGCCAGACATGTCGCCATCGCCCACTGCGCCTGCCCGACCGGGCGCACCAGCTCGGCCACACACGGGCACACCGGTGAGCGGCGCACTAGTCGGGCTCGACCTCAGGACCTGGATCCGGAGGTTCCGCCGCGTCGAGGACGGCCTGCACAATCCCCTGGTAGCCAGTGCATCGACATATGTTGCCGGACAGAGCTTCCCGTACCGACTGCTCGCAGAGCGGCTTCTCGGTGTCCGGATCGCGGAGCAATTCCAGCGCGGTGACCAGGAAGCCCGGCGTGCAGAAACCGCACTGCAATCCCCCGTTCCGGGAGAACGCCTCGCGTAGCCGGTCACACTGCTCGTATCGGCCGAGCCCTTCGACCGTGTCAAGCCGAGCTCCGTCGGCCTGGACCGCCAGCATCAGGCACGATCGGGCACTGTGGCCATCGACGAGCACCGTGCAGGCGCCGCACACCCCGTGCTCGCAGCCGAGATGAGTTCCGGTCAGTCCGAGGTGGTCCCGCAGGAAGTCGGCAAGTGTCAGTCGGGCCGGGACAGTCCGCCGGAAATTGCGACCGTTGACCGAGATCGACACCGGAACCGCATTCGAGTCCCGAGAATCAGCCGCCATAGCTGCCCTCCTCCTCTGATTGGTCGATGGTTCGATGCGCTGCCATGGTCAGCGCTTCGCGTAGCGCCGTTGCGCACAGCCGGCGCGCATAGTCGGAATCATCAGCCGCAGGTTCGGTGCGCGCCGCCCATTCGTGGGCGAGGTCGGCCCACAGCTTCTCCGAGGGCACGGCTCCCACGGCCTCGTCCCCCACGAAAAGCAGCGGCCGGTCGGCCGCGGCGAGAACGCCGGCGCGCAGTGCCGAGACCCGGCCATCCGGGCTCAACGTGAGCGCACACCCCGCACCGGCCATGCCGTAATCGCCATGCTGATGGGAATATTCGACGAATCCCCAGCCCTCATTGGGTCGGGCACTCGGAATCGAGATCCAGGTGATGATCTCGTGGTGCTCCAGGGCATTGGTGTAGAACGACACGAACATGTCCTCGGCGGACAACTCGCGGCGGCCGGACATGGCCGACTCGATGTGGAATGTGGCGTCGAGAACGAGAGTGGCCAGTGGCATCTCGGCAGCGGGGTCTGCATGTGCCACCGAGCCACCGATGGTTCCCCGGTTCCGGATGCCGATATGACCGATATAGCGCGCGGCATCGGCCAGTAACGGCGCGCGGGCACCGATGAGAGGATCCGTCTCGACGGTGCGATGGGTGATCAGGGACCCCAGCACCAGATCGTCGGTGTCATCGAAGACCCTGCGCAGTTCTTCCAGTGCGCCGATGTCGATCAGCATCGTCGGACGGGCCAACCGCAGGTTCATCAGCGTCAGCAGCGACTGGCCGCCGGCGAGGATCTTCGCATCTGGGTTCTCGGCGAGCAGGTCAAGGGCGTCCGAAACCGTATGCGGCCGGACGTAATCAAAGTCGGCCGGCTTCATGACGCCACCGCGTCCAGGGCTCGGCAGATGTCACCGGTGTTGATCGGCGTGCGGTCGATGTGGATGTTTCCACCCACCGCGTCATCGATCGCACCCGCGACAGCGGCGTATACCGCGATTGCGCCGCTTTCACCTGCTCCACGCACGCCGATCGGGTTGCACGGCGTGTCGACATGCAGATGCGTCACCCGCACCCGAGGAACATCGGTACTCAGGGGTAGGTGGTATGCAGCGAAGGTGGTCGACTGCGGTTCGCCGCCGGGCGAATACGCCCACTTCTCGAACAACGCGCCGCCGATGCCCTGCGCAACACCGCCTATCACCTGTCCCTCGACGATTTGCGGATTGATCTCCCGCCCACCTTCGTGCGATACCGCATACCGGAGCACCGTCACGATCCCGGTATGCCGATGGACCCCGAGGATCACCGCGTGCACCCCCATCGTCCAGGTGACGGTGTTCACCCGGAACACCGTGCTGATATCGAGTGGCGCGCCGTCCCGGACCGCAGCGGCCAGCTCGCCCCAGCCGACGGCCTTGCCGTCGGCCTCGAAACGTCCGTCGCGGTACACCACGTCGGCCGAGCCGAGCAGACCGGCCGCCCGCCCCCGAGCCAGGTCGATGAGTTCGCGGGCGCCCTGATGGATCGCCGATCCGGCCAGGATCGCCGACCGACTCGCGAAGGTGCCCACACCGTCGGGCAGGCGTTCGGTGTCGGAAGCCAGATACCGCACCCGCTCCAGCGGCACCTCCAGGGCGTCCGCAGCAATCTGCGCAAATGTGGTTTCGTGCCCCTGCCCGGCCGAGGCCGCGCCGGCGGTAGCTTCGAACTGGCCGTTCGGCAACACCCTCACGCGGGCGGTCTCGTGCGGACCGCGGCCGGTGGCTTCCATGTAACACGCCAAGCCGTAACCGATCCGGTGATCCGGATAGGTGTCCGCCAGTTCGTCGGCCTCCGACTGGGGAAGGGAGGTCAGCACGGACTCCAGGCAAGCCGTGTAGTCCTTGCCGTCGTAGAGGATCGGTACGCCGTCGCGATAAGGGATCGGCCGCGGATAGGGTAGGTCGTCGGCGGTCAGCAGATTTCGGCGGCGTATCTCCACCGTCGAGAGCCCGAGTTCCCTCGCCGCCGCGTCCATGCTGCGTTCCAGGGCAAACGTCGCCTCGGGCCGACCCGCTCCCCGGTACTGGGCGACAAGCGTTTTGTTGGTCAATGCTGCCCGGCCACTGATGCGCGCCGCCGGAACCCGGTAGGACCCGAGCAGGTGGATGGCGGTGTTGGCGACGATTCCGGCGACCCACAGGCTGCCGGCACCGATATCGACGACGAAATCGTCTTGCCACGCGAGTATTCGGCCGTCGCGGTCCACCGCCAGTCTGGTCTTGTGCAGCTGATCGCGGCCTTGGGCACTGGCGACCAGATGCTCCTGCCGGTCCTCCACCCAGATAACGTGGTAGCCGGTGTATCGGGACACCACCGGGACGATGATCTCCTCGCCGTAGACGTTGGCCTTCGTCCCGAAGCCACCGCCCACGTCGGGTACCGAGACCTTGATGTCCTCCCGGGTCCAGCCGGTGGCTGCGCAGATCGCGTTACGCACCATGTGCGGAACCTGGGTGGAGGTGAGCATGTCCACGCGCTGCAATCTGGCATCGAAACTGGCTGCCACGCCCCGACATTCCAACGGCACCGCGCCGTGCCGGCTCATCTGGTAGCTGCCCTCGACGATGCGGTGGGCACGGCTGAACGCACCGTCGGGATCACCGAACGCGTAGTGCATCCGGGCGGCCTCGTTGTCGGGCAGGTGATCGAAGAGCACCGGCGCCCCTGGTTCGAGTGCGGCCGTCGCATCGGTGAGGACGGGAAGCGGTTCGTATTCGATGTCGACGTTCTCGGCAGCGTCCTCGGCCCGGTAACGGTCATCGGCCACCACCACCGCGATCGGGTGACCGACATAGTGCACCCGGTCGGTGGCGAGAATCGGTAGGCGCTGCTCAGCGATCACACACGACGTCGCCGCAGTGAAACCCGGATCGGGAGTGGTCAATCCGGTGATCGGTGTGTCCGCCAGACCGAGATCGTGGGCGAGGAACACCCCCAGCACCCCGGGCATCTCCGCCGCCCGCGATGTGTCGATTCGGGTGATCCGTGCGTGTGCCTGACTCGACCGGACGAACACGATGTGGTGGGCACCGGCGGCATGGTCGGCCAGAAATCGGCCCCGCCCGCTGAGCATGCGGTCGTCCTCACGCCGACGGACCGACGTCCCGATGTAGCGTCCGCCGCCCGTTTCCGAACTCAATGGAGTCGCTTTTCCCACTGCCACAGCGCGATCGAGATACCGAAGGAGATCGTGATGAGCAGCATGATGGTGGCGACCATCGCCGGGTATTCACCGTGGCTGTAAGACTGCAGCACCACTCGACCGAGCCCGCGACGAGTGGCGAAGAACTCCGAGAGCACGACGCCCACGACCGACAGGCTCACCGCGAGCCGGATGCCGGTCAGCAGCGGACGGCGAATGGCAGGAAAGATGATGTGCACCAGCGTCTGCCAGGAGTTCGCCCGTACCGACTTCGCGAGCTTCCAGTACACCCGCGGGATCTCCTGGACGCCGGTCGAGACATTGATCAGAACCGGGAACAGGGCGAACAACACGCCCATGACCACCTTGGACCCCGACAGGCTGAAGATGGGCAGCAGCACCGGGTAGAGCACGATCTTGGGGATACCGTTGAGGATGATGATCGACGGTTCGAGGACCGTTCGCAGAAGTGGCGACAGTCCGAGGAGCAGGCCGATGCCGCCGCCCACCGCGGTGCCGATCACGAATGCCATCAGCACCGACTGGGCCGTGACCCGCAGATCGAAAAGGTAGGCAGGATCGGCGAGATTGGAGAACAGCACGGCCACCGTGTGCGCAGGCGAAGGGATGACGAAGGTGACACCCGACATCACCTGCCAGACGGCAAGTATCACGAATCCCAGCATCACGGCCCCGAAAGCCTGGCTGGTCACGATCGCACGGGCCTGGAACCTGTCGGGCCGCGCCGGCGGCTCGGTGGCCGCGTGCCGGCCGGCGATGGTGGTCATCACAGATTCCTTCCGCGCAGCAGTGCCCGCTCTACCACGGCCAGCAGGATGGTGAGAATGCCGGAGAGCACGAGAACCATCACGATGTGGGCGAACATCAGTTCGTTGTCGAAGATTTCGTAGAGGTAGCGGATGCGGTATCCCAATCCTGCCTGGGCCGTGGTGAATTCCATGGCGATGGTCCCGATCAGGGCGTACACCACGGCGAGTCGCAGACCGGCGACGATGAAAGGTCCGGCCGCTGGGATGGCGATGGCGAACAGCGTCTGTCGCGGTGAGGCTTTCAACGATCGAGCCAGCTTCATGTAGACGGGGGGCATGGTGTTGAGACCGACCGCGGTGTTGAGCGCCATCGGGATGGCCGCCATGATGGTCGCCAGGATGATCACCGACATGGCGTTGATGCCTACCAGGACGATCATGACCGGGTAGAACAAAACCAACGGGACGGCGTAGAACGACACCAGATACGGTTCGAAGATCCGGCCGACCAGCGGAATCTTCCAGAAGACCAGGCCGGCAGCGAATCCCAGCAGCCCGCCGAACACAATGGCCAGTGCCACCTCGAATCCGGTGCGGCCCGCGTCACTCCAGAATTGCGGCTCGGTGAGGAGGACGCCCAGTTCGGCAACGATGACCGACGGGGCCGGCAGGATGCCCGCGCTCCACCATCCGGCGCGCGCACCGATCTCACAGAAGAGGATGAATGCCGCGAACAGACCCACCGTCGACAACACACTCACCGTGAGCTTGCCCGGACGCCACGCGGGTGTGCTGTTCTCCGGCTCCCGCTGCGACCCGTGCAGAGTTTCCGACGGCAGATCGTCGGCCGCCACATAGGAGGTGGTCACTTCGACGCCTTCTCCTTGGTGTCCTGCTGCTGGAACCCGCGCATCGACTCCGCCTGCAGGGAACTCCAGATCCGGTTGTGCAACTCGTTGAACCGGGGTGTCGAGACAACACTGGCGTCACGCTCGTCGGGCAGGTCGATGTCAACGACATCGATGATGGTTCCGGGCCGGTAGGACATCACCCACACCTGCTGGGACAGCAGAATGGCCTCCGAGATGTCGTGCGTGACGAACATGATGGTCTGATGCGTGCGGGCCCAGATCTGGCGGACCTCGGCACCGAGGAACAAGCGCGTCTGCTGGTCAAGTGCTGCGAACGGCTCGTCCATCAGCACCACCTCGGGCTGGACCGCGAGCGTGCGCGCCAATGCCACTCGCTGGCGCATGCCACCGGAAAGTTGTGAGGGATAGGACTTCTCGAACCCCCGCAGACCGACCAGCTCGATCGCCTCCTGAGCCCGTCGGCGTCTGGCCGCCTTCTCGGTCCCGATCATCTCCATCGCGAACGCCACGTTCTCCTCGACGGTGCGCCAGGGCAACGTTGAGTCCTCCTGGAACACCACGCCGATCTTGGGGTCCGGCCCGCTCACCGGTCGCCCCGCCACACTCACCGTTCCACTGGTGGCCTTCTGCAATCCGGAGATCACGGCGAGCAGAGTCGATTTGCCACAGCCGCTGGGGCCGACGATCGACACGAAGCTGGTGGGCGGAATGTGCTGATCGATCTGCTTGACCGCCGTCACCTGCCCGGCTGCCGTGTCGAACACGACCGACACGTTCTCGATTTGAATTCCCTGATTGCTCACGAATTTCGCTCTCTTTCAAGGCTGTCGGACATCAACGGGTTCGGTTCACGCGGTCGCTGCGGGCTCAGAACGTGGACTGGGCGTCGTCGGGCAGGTACTGCTGATCCAATGTCTCCGCCCAGTTGACGGGTTCGGAGATCTGCCCGGCCTCCACCATCAGGTCCGACAGGTTCTTCAGGCCCTCGGTGTCCACCTTGAGCGAGTAGCCTTTGGCGAGGTCGGGATTGTCACGGAAGGCTGCCTTCATCACTTCTGGACCGACACCGACCAGCGGCGCCAGTTCGGTCGCGGCTTCATCCGGGCTTTCCACCACCCACTGGTTCAGCCGGTCGGCGACCTTGAAGAACTTGCGCAAGTTTTCCGGGTTGGCTTCGGCGTATGCGGTGTTGACTGCCACCAGATCGGCGGGCAGGTCACCCAGCAACTCCCGGGAATTCACCAGCACCTCGGCATTGTCGGTGGCCTGCTTGTCGGCGATGAAGGGTTGCATGGCCCAGCCTGCGGTGATCTGGTCGGCCTTCGCCGCCGTCCAGTTGTCGCCCATCGGGCCGACTGCCTGTGCCTGCACTCCGGGGAGTTCACGTTGCAGGCCCTTGACGATCAGTTCGGTCGAGGATCCGGCGGAACTGAAACCCAGGGTCGCGCCCTCCAGGCTTCGTCCGGGCGGGCTGATCCAGGAGAAGTCGTTGACCTGGAACCAGGGCGCGATCACCTTGAGATTGGAATTGGGCTGCTGGGCGGCGAGCAGGACCGAGCTGTTGCCCGCGATGGCGACGTCGGCGTCGCCACTGGTGACGACTCGCAGCGTGTTACCACCGCCGCCGCCCGAGAACAGGTCGACGGCCAGGCCCTCTTCCTCGAACCACTTCTTGTTGATGCCGGCCTGCAGGATGGCCATGAACGGCAGGCTGTCGACGCCGGTGGCCGAGATGCTCAGCGTGTTGCTGCCGGATCCACTCTGGGGCGCCGCCCCCTCGTCGGCGCACGCACCGGTGGCCAGTACGGCGAAGACTGTGAGTGACGCAGTCACGCACTTGGTCAGACGCAACATCAAAGCACCTCCATCTGGTAACTGCATATTGGATCCAACTATAAAAGGGGGTGTGAGGTGCGTCAACCGATCGCGTTAACTTGACGTAAATAACACCTCACCGAGCGCCTCTCGACAGTCGCGCCAGCTCGAGGCCGACCGCGATGCCCGCCATGGCGGCGGCCGCGGTGAACGACGACAAGGACGGTCGTCGCAGATCGGCCGCGGGCACCGCGGCGGTCGCCACTTCAGCAACGGGCGGAGCGTGAAGTACCCCGTCGGCCGGTGTCAGCACGCGCTTCAGTGCCGGTGGCGCCCCGGCGACCCTGCTGCCCGGAGCCGGGAAGCCGGCGGCAGCCGTAGCGGGCGCACCTCGGCGGTCCGTCATTGCCCGAGGCCGCCCACGATATCGGCGAAGGTGCGGATGGTTGCTTCCTTGCTCTGCCCGGGACGCACGAAAGGAACGATCGACACTTGGTTGACACCCACGGATTCGATCTCCTTGAGCCGTTGCGCACACTCATCGGGGGTCCCCGCCAGGGCGAACAGATCGACCAGTTCGTCGGGGACGAGGTCGGCGTGCGCGGCTTCGGTGTTCATGTGCTCGTAGTAGTTGTAGCTGTCCCGGATGCGGTCGATCGCTTTCTCCAGCGCCGGGTCCACCTTGGCCGGTAACGGACGGATGGCGACACGGGATACATGAGCGCGCACCAGATCGCGGGCCTCGGTGCGGTCTTCGGCGATCGCTGTGGGTGTCCACAACACGATGTGCAGGTCGTCGAGTGTGCGGCCGCTCTCCTTGGCGCCGGCCTCGATGGTCTGCAGCGCCGCTTCGATGAAATGCGGTGCCGTTCCCACCAGCACGATGACGCCATCGGCGATACGGCCGGACATCTGCAGGATCTTCGGTGCCGACGCCGCGATGTAGATCGGGATGTCCATCGGTTCGGTCACGTAGTTGAGGTGAAAATCGGCGCCACTGCTCGACTCTGCCACCGATTCCCCACGGAACAAGGCACGCAGGTCGGTGATCGACTGTTCGAGCTCGGCAAGCTTCTGCGGGCGAAGGCCCATGGTCCGAAGCGAAGAGTCTCCGGTGCCGATGCCCAGCGCCACTCGGCCGTTGGTGAACTCCGCCAAGGTCGCCCAGGTCGACGCCAGCACGGACGGGTGCCGCGTCACGGCATTGGTCACCCCGGTGCCGAAGACGATCTTTTCGGTACCGACGGCCGCTGCGCCCATCACGGTTGAGGACTCGCGCCAGATGTTCTGCGAATCGCCGAACCACACATTGTCATAGCCCAGCGATTCGCAGAGTTTGACGTAGTCGCACATCGGACCGACCGGCTCGGTGGGAAAAAGTCCAACACCCTTGCTCAACATGCGTAACTCCCTTTACGGTGCGTCTTGGATAGAATATCCAATAGTAAAGCGGACCTCACCGGGTTCTTCAACAGCGCAGTCACACAGGGAGCACCGCGATGCAGCTGGTCAACGAGTTCGTCGTCGATGCACCGATCGATATCGCGTGGGCCGTACTCACCGACATTCCGCAGGTGGCGGCGTGCATTCCGGGCGCCGAACTGGAGAGCAGCGAGGGTGATGAGCACCGGGCCAACGTCACAGTGAAGGTCGGACCCGTCGGCCTCACGCTGGGCGGGACGGCACGGATCGTGAACCGCGACGACCGAACGCATCGGATGGTGGTCCGGGGAACCGCCCGCGACGGCAAGGGCAATGGCTCGGCCGAGGCCACGGTCACCATGGTTGCCCACGAGCGTGGCGGCAGTTCGGCGGTCACCGTCACCACCGATCTGGAGCTCAGTGGGCGGATCGCGCAGTTCGGCAGCGGGGTGATCGCTCAGGTCAGCAACCGAATCCTCAAGCAGTTCGCCAATCGCCTCAACGACGCCATCGCCGGCCCCGACGACCCGCACCGCCCTGCCGCCGACAGCTCGCCGCACCGTCGGGCTGCGAGCTACTCCCCCAACGCCGACGAACGCCTGGTGCTCGCTGTCACGGCGCTCGCCGGTGTGGCGCTGGGTCTCGCTCTCGGACGAACCCTGGGCGGGCCGCGGTAACCGCTTACTGGGCGGCCGTGTCCTTCAGGTCCTCGGCCAGCGCCTTGGTCAGGTTATCGATCGCGTGCGAACGATGCTCGTAATTCAGGGCGATCACCCTCTCCACGTCGCGGTCGGCAATCGCGTCCGTCAGCAGGATGTGCTCGGTATTGACCTTCGGCAGATTCATCAGATGCGCGTACAGCGGCCGGTACGCATCAGCCGTGTTGTACAGCTGGGTCACAATACGTTTCGTGCGGGCCAGCCGACTCTTCTCGAAGGTCAGGAAGTGAAACTGCCGGTTCGCGAGGCCGACTGCGACGAGGTCGCCGCTGGCAACACCTTCGTCCATCTCCGCCATCCGTAGCCGCATCTGATCGACGATCTCGTCGGTGACATGGGGCATTGCATCGCGGATCAGCATCTCTTCCAGCGTGGCACGCAGCTGGAAAATCTCCCGGAGCTCTTCGAGACCCAGTTCGGTGACTCGATAGCCGCTGTGCGGTACGTAGGTGACGTACTCCTCGGCCTCCAGCGTCTTCAACGCCTCCCGGATGGGAATTCGCGACACCCCGTACATTTCCACGAGGCTTTCCTGCACGATCCAGCTGCCCGGCGGGAATCGACCGCTGCTGATGTCGCGGCGAATCGCCTCGGCGACGGCCTGGTTCGCCGTCTTCGGGCGCACAAACTCCGAGCGTGCACTCGCGCTCGCGCCGGCCGCAACACGGGGGCTGCGCTTCGTTGCTCGCGGTGGCATCAGCTCTCCTTTCAAGTATTGGATACTCTATTCGAATTCGTGGTCCTGGCCGGTATATGCGCGGTGTCATGGGGCCGTCAGGCCTTCTTTGGTCACGTTAAGGCCCATTCGCCGCTTGAGCAGGATTCACTGCTTGTCGATTTCGCGCGTCCACCGAAGGTTCGATTGGGGCGTCTTCGATGCATCGGCGTTGGATATTCTATCCGATTGTGCTTCAGCCGCGCTCGACGGCTTCCCTCGACGCTCCTTCGCTCACAGCGTGACCCGCGGCCCCACCCGCACCGCCGCCGGTGGGTACCGTTGACGCTATGGCTGACCTGCCCTTCGGCTTCTCCCACGGAGATGACCCGGATCCTGACAAGCGCAAGAAAGATCCCTCCGGGGATCCGTTCGGGCTGGGCGGTGAGGGTTTCGACATGTCCGATCTCGGCCAGATCTTCACCCGGCTCGGCGAGATGTTCAGCGGCACAGGCAATATGGCCGCCGGCGGCCAGCAGGCCGGACCGGTCAACTACGACCTGGCCCGCCAGCTGGCAACGAGTTCCATCGGTTTTGTGGCACCGGTACCCGAATCCACCAGCTCCGCGATCGCCGACGCGGTGCGGCTGGCCGAAACCTGGCTCGACGGCGCCACCGCGCTGCCCGCGGGCACCACCCGCACGGTGGCCTGGACGCCGACGGAGTGGCTAGACAACACCCTGGAAACCTGGAAGCGGTTGTGCGACCCGGTTGCCGAGCAGATCTCCACGGTCTGGGCCTCGGCGCTGCCCCAGGAGGCCCAGGCGATGGCCGGGCCGCTGCTGGCGATGATGTCCCAGATGGGTGGAATGGCCTTCGGCAGCCAGCTCGGCCAGGCCCTGGGCAAGCTGTCCAAGGAGGTGCTGACCTCCACCGACATCGGATTGCCGCTGGGCCCCAAGGGTGTTGCCGCCCTGATGCCCGAGGCCGTGGACGCCCTGACCGAGGGTCTTGAGCAGCCGCGCAGCGAGGTGCTGACCTTCCTGGCCGCCCGCGAGGCGGCCCACCACCGGCTGTTCAGCCATGTGCCGTGGCTGTCCAGCCAGCTGCTCAGCGCGGTAGAGGCGTTCGCCAAGGGCATGAAGATCGACATGAGCGGGATCGAGGACATGGCGCAGGGCTTCAACCCGGCGTCGCTGGCCGATCCCGCGGCCATGGAGCAGCTGCTCAGCCAGGGCATGTTCGAACCCAAGGCCACCCCGGAGCAGACCGCCGCGCTGGAGCGACTCGAGACGCTGCTGGCGCTCATCGAGGGCTGGGTGCAGACCGTCGTCATCGCCGCGCTCGGGGACCGGTTGCCGGGCACCGAGGCGCTCAGCGAGACGCTGCGCCGCCGGCGCGGCACCGGCGGGCCCGCCGAGCAGACCTTCGCGACCCTGGTCGGGCTGGAACTGCGACCCCGCAAGATGCGTGAGGCCGCCGCGCTGTGGGAGAAGCTCACCGAGGCGGTGGGCGCCGATGCCCGCGACGCGGTGTGGCAGCACCCCGACCTGCTGCCCGGTGCCGCCGATCTCGACGAGCCGGCCGCCTTCATCGACCGGGCCATCGGCGGGGACACCAGTGGCATCGATCAGCTACTCGAAGACCTGGAGCGCAACGAGCGCCCCGACGGCCCTGTGGATAACTGACGCGGCGATCGCGCCTGCCGTGACACAGTCATGGCATGCGGCGCTATGCACTCAACCCGGCGATGCCGGTCCTGCTGCGGCCCGACGGAACCGTGCAGGTCGGCTGGGACCCGCGCCGCGCCGTGCTGGTGCATCCTCCCGCCGGATCGACCGGCGCGACGCTGGCCCGGTTGCTCCGATCCATGCAGAACCCTGCCACCGCCGATGAATTGACCACGCGCGCCGAAGCTTTCGGCCTGACCCCGGATGCCCTTCCGGACCTGTTGGACGCGCTGCTGGCGGCCGGTGTGGTGACCCGGACCCGTCCGTCGCTGCGGTCGGTGTCGGTGCGGGTACATGGCCGGGGCCCGCTGTCAGACCTGCTGTCCGGGGCGCTGAGTTGTTCGGGGACCCGGGTGACGCGCAGCAGCCGACGGCATTCGGTGGTGACCACCGACAAGACGGACCTGGTGGTGCTGGCCGACGCGCTGGTCACCGATCCGCGGGTGCTGCGCGATCTGCACACCGCCCGGGTGCCGCATCTTCCGGTTCGGGTGCGCGACGGCACCGGGCTGGTGGGACCGCTGGTGATCCCCGGTCTGACCTCCTGCCTGGCGTGCGCGGATCTGCACCGCAGCGACCGTGACGCGGCCTGGCCGGCGCTGGCCGCGCAGCTTCGCCACGCCGTCACCACCGCCGACCGAGCCACCGTGCTGGGCACCGCCGCGCTGGCGCTCACGCAGGTCGATCTGGTGCTCCGGGCGATGCGTGAGGAGCCCGACTCTCAGGACGCTTCGCCGACGCCGATCACACTGGACACCACCGTCGAATTCGACGTCGGCACCGGTTCGGTGGTGACGAGGCGCTGGTCGCGGCACCCGGCGTGCGCATGCTGACATCGCATGTTGCCAGTTCGTTGCGGCATATTCAGGCCCGTCGTGGATGATGGTTAGGTGTCCGAAATCAAACGAGGCAGCGTCGCGCGAAACGCGAAGCTCGCCAGCCTTCCCGTCGGCTTTGCCGGACGGGCCGCGCTCGGGTTCGGCAAGCGACTGGCCGGCAAATCCCGGGACGAGGTCACCGCGGAGCTGATGGACAAGGCTGCACAGCAGCTGTTCACCGTCCTGGGGGAACTCAAGGGCGGCGCCATGAAGGTCGGCCAGGCCCTGTCGGTGATGGAAGCCGCGATCCCCGAGCAGTACGGCAAGCCCTACCGCGAGGCGCTGACCAAGCTGCAGCGCGAAGCCCCGCCGCTGCCCGCGGCCAAGGTGCACCGCGTCCTCGACGGACAGCTCGGCACCAAATGGCGCGAACGGTTCCAGTCCTTCGACGACAAGCCGATCGCGTCGGCCAGCATCGGCCAGGTGCACAAAGCGGTGTGGTCCGACGGTCGCGAGGTCGCGGTCAAGATCCAGTACCCCGGTGCCGATGAGGCCCTGCGCGCCGACCTCAAGACCATCCAGCGGTTGACCAGTGTGTTCAAACAACTCGCCCCGGGCGCCGATATCGACGGTGTCGTCGCCGAACTCATCGAGCGCACCGAGATGGAGCTGGACTACCGGCTGGAAGCCGACAACCAGCGCGCGTTCGCCAAGGCCTACGCCGACGATCCGCATTTCGTGGTGCCCGCGGTGATCGCGAGTGCCCCCAAGGTCGTCATCGCCGAATGGATCGAAGGCATCCCCATGTCGGTGATCATCCGCGAGGGCACCCCCGAGCAGCGCGATGCGATGGGCACCCGGCTGACCGAACTGACCTTCGGCGCCCCCGAGCGCCTGGAGATGATGCACGGCGACGCGCACCCCGGGAACTTCATGTTGATGCCCGACGGCCGCATGGGCGTCATCGATTTCGGTGCTGTCGCACCGCTTCCCGGTGGTTTCCCGCCCGCACTCGGCAAGTGCATCCGGTTGGCCCGGGACAAGAACTACGTCGAGCTGCTACCGGCGATGGAAGCCGCCGGGTTCATCCAGAAGGGTCAGGAAGTCTCGGCCCAGGAAGTCGACGACATGCTGCGCCAGTACGTGGAACCGGTGCAGACCGAGGTCTTCCACTACACCCGGCGCTGGCTGCAGCGGATGGCGGCCGGACAGATGGACAACTCGGTGGCCCAGATCAAGATGGCGCGCCAGCTCGACCTGCCGGCGAACCTGGCCATCCCGCTGCGCGTGATCGCGTCGACCATCGCGATCTGCTGCCAGCTGGACGCCCACGTTCCGATGAAAGCCATTGCCACCGAACTGGTTCCGGGCTTCACCGACGCCGCATAGCGCGCCGACAAGCGGCCTGACGTATTTCGTCAGGCCGCTTGCGCGTCCTTACGCGGACGTCCACGGGGCCGCTTGCGCGCCACGATGGTTCCGCGTTCGATGATCTCGCCACCCCAGACTCCCCACGGCTCCTGACGTTCCAGCGCCTCGTCGAGGCACAGGCTCCGGATCGGGCAGTCCGCGCACAGCGCCTTGGCGCGCTCCAGTTCGCTGGGGCTCTCGGCGAACCACAGGTCGGGATCGGCCTCGTGGCACGGCACCGCGGGCAGTAATCGTTGCGGGCATGTCTGGACGGACATGTCTTTCCCTACTTCCTGGTCGTTTCTTCGGTGTCGGTGTACTTGTCCGGACCGGGTGACCAGGGTGTTCGGGTGTTCCGAAAACAATGGCCACGGATCCGGTTGCGCGGGTCCGTGGCCTTTTCGGCGGTGCTGGGGGCTACCTAGGTGGTGCCCCACTTCACGGACTCGGCGGTCGTTTCGGCGGTGCGGCGCTTGTGCTGCGGCGCGGCGGCAGCGGGCGCCCAACCAGCTCGATGCGCGGCGGGAATGCCGACGACGGCGCGGGCGGACAGCGGCATGCCACTGACGTTTACGCCTTGCTGCATTGTGAAAATCGTCATGATGCCGAATCCCTCCTCTCGCCAGACAAAGATGTAGTCCCACACGGAACTTGTGATCTTGAGGCTAGAGCCTAACAGTGCAAACGCACAAGCGAATTTCTGACCAGCGGGTTTGGCGGAATATGTGTGAAACTTGGCCGACGTTGCGACCCGGCCTCAGGACCGGGCTTTCACCAGCGCCAGCACATCGGGGCCGTACTGCTCCAGCTTGCGGGCACCGATACCGGGAATCGCGACGAGGGCGGCGGCATCAGCGGGCAGCGTCTCGGCGATGGCGATCAGCGTGTTGTCGGTGAACACCACGAACGCCGGCACCTTCATCTCCTGGGAGACGCGCAGCCGCCAATCCTTGAGTTCGGCCAGCAGTTCGACGTCGATGTCGGACGGGCAGCTCTCGCAGCGGCGCAGCATGATCGCCGTCGGGCTGTTCAGCGGGCCATTGCAGACCCGGCAGCGCGGGGTGGCACCCTTGGCGCGCTTCGGGCGGGCCGGGGCGGCGTCGGCCGGGGACTGGGGGGCCACCCCGTTGAGGAACCGCGAGGGACGACGGCCCTGCCGCCCGCCGGGGGTACGGGCCAGCGCCCAGCTGAGCGCCAGATGCACCCGCGCCCGGGTGACACCGACGTAGAGCAGCCGGCGTTCCTCCTCGACGGCCTCGCTGTCGGGGCCATGGGACAGCGCATGCGAGATCGGCAGGGTGCCGTCGGCCAGCCCGACCAGAAACACCGCATCCCATTCCAGGCCCTTCGCGGCGTGCAGCGAGGCCAGCGTGACGCCCTGCACCACCGGCGGGTGCCTGGAGTCGGCCCGTTGGCGCAGTTCGGCGAGCAAGGTCGGCAGGTCCAGCGAAGGGCGTTGCGCCACTTCGTTGTCCACCAGTTCGGCGAGCGCGGCGAGCGCTTCCCAGCGCTCCCGCGCCTGGGTGCCTGCGGGTGGCTCGGCCGTCAGGCCCAGCGGTTCCAGCAGCGACCGGACCAGGCCGGGCAGATCGTCGCCGTACTCGCTGTTGACGTTGCGCTGCAACGCGAGCAGCGCCTGGCGGATCTCCTGCCTGCTGAAGAACCCTTCACCGCCGCGCACCTGGAAGGCGATGCCGGCCTCGGTGAGCGCCTCCTCATATACCTCGGACTGGGCGTTGATCCGGTACAGCACCGCGATTTCGGCTGCGGGAGTGCCGGATTCGATGAGCTTCTTGACCTTCTTCGCGACGCCGGTGGCCTCGGCCACCTCGTCGGGATGCTCGGCGAAAGACGGCTTGGGACCCGGGTCACGCTGACCGATCAGGTGCAGCTTGCTGCCGGCCATCCGGCCGCGCGCCGCCGCGATGACGCGGTTGGCCAGCGACACCACCTCCGGGGTGGACCGGTAGTCGCGCTCCAGCCGTACCACGGTGGCCTCGGGGAAGCGCCGGGAGAAGTCCAGCAGGAACTTCGGGGTGGCGCCGGTGAACGAGTAGATGGTCTGGTTGGCGTCCCCGACCACCGTCAGGTCGTCGCGCTCGCCGACCCACGCGTTGAGCACACGCTGCTGCAGTGGCGTGACGTCCTGGTACTCGTCGACGACGAAGCACCGGTAGCGGTCCCGGAATTCCTGGGCGACCGCCGCGTCGTTCTCGATCGCGGCAGCGGTGTGCAGCAGCAGGTCGTCGAAGTCCAGCAGGGCGGTGCCGTCGCGGTGGGTCTTGAGCCGCTCGTAGTTGTTGTAGACCTTGGCGACGGTGCCCGCGTCCATCGGGACGTCGCGGCGGACCTGGGCGACCGCGGCCACGTACTGCTCGGGGGTGATCAGCGAAGCCTTGGCCCATTCGATCTCGCCGGCGAGGTCGCGCACGTCATCGGTGCTGGCCTTCACGGCCGCCTTGTTGGCGGCCTGCGCCACCACCGAGAACTTGCTGTCGAGCAGTTGCCAGCCGGTGTCGCCGACCACCCGGGGCCAGAAGTACTGCAGCTGACGGCGGGCCGCGGCGTGGAAGGTGACGGCCTGGACCGCAGCGGTCGGCACCCCGGACTGCTCGCCGAGGGCCCGCAACCGGCTGCGCATCTCGCCGGCCGCGCGGGCGGTGAACGTCACAGCCAGGACCTGGCCGGGCGCCACATGCCCGCCCACCACCAGGTGGGCGATGCGGCGGGTGATGGTGCGGGTCTTGCCGGTGCCCGCGCCGGCCAGCACGCAGACCGGACCACGCGGCGCGAGCACGGCCTCGCGCTGTTCGTCATCGAGGTCGCCGAGGAGACTGTCGACGGACGGCATGCCGTCCATCATGGCAGGGGGCTCCGACATCAGCAGCGCCCGTGCCGCCACCTAGGCTGGCACGGAAATACGCACCGACGTCGATAGGTTGTTTCCAGCATGACCAACGCTCAGCTGACCATGTACACCACGTCGTGGTGCGGCTTCTGCAATCGGCTCAAGACCGCGCTGAAGGCCGAGGGCATCGCGTGGGACGAGATCGACATCGAGGCCGATCCGTCCGCCGCCGAATTCGTCGGGTCGGTGAACAACGGCAACCATGTGGTGCCGACGGTGAAGTTCGCGGACGGGTCCACCCTGACCAACCCGAACATCAAGCAGGTCAAGGCCAAGCTGAGCTGACGCGGCAGATCTGTCGGTGCATCGAACTAGTGTTCGATGCATGACTCAGAGTCTTCCGGGTATCGACACCCTCCGCACCGAACGCTCAGCGCTCGTCGCCGAAGCCGAAGCACTGCTGGCGAGGTCACGGTCACGGCCGACGATGGAACACGCCATCGCGCTCTACGGTCGAGCCGAACACCTGGCCCGCGAGGAACAGCTTCGGCTGCTGGCAACCCTGAAATCGAAGACCACGCCGGGCGCTCTCGGTGCACGGTCCTGGGTGGATTTCGTGTCGACCCAGCTGAAAGTCACCCACGACGACGCCCGCCTCGTGTTGCGGGACATCGACGCGCTGGGGCCGTAGCGATCAGTCCAGCGCCGCCCAGGATTCGATGATCTCGCGGGCGATCGAGATGGATCCGGGGAGCAGTAGCCGCGACGTCGATTCGCTACTCCAGTCCCCGTCTGCGAGCGCGTCGCGAACCTCGGCGCGGGTGAACCACTGCGCCTCGGCGATCTCGCCGTCGTTGAACGCGAACGGCTGCTCGGGATCGCCGAGTGCGTGGAAACCCACCATCAGCGAACGCGGGAACGGCCAGGGCTGGCTGCCCAGGTACTGCACCTCGGTGACGTCGAGGCCGACCTCTTCGGAGATCTCGCGGACCACGCAGGCCTCGAAGGACTCCCCCGCCTCCACGAACCCGGCCAGGATCGAGAACAGCCGCTCCGGCCAGACGGCCTGGCGGGCCAGCACCGCCCGGTCGTGGCCGTCGTGCACCAGGCAGATCACCGCGGGGTCGATGCGCGGGAACTCCTCGTGGCCGTTGTCGGGATTCAGCCGCGACCAGCCGGCCTTGATGGACTTGGTCGGTGACCCGTCGACCGGGCTGTACCGGGCGTTGTCATGCCAGTTCAGCAGGGCGGTCGCGGTGGACACCAACTGCGCGCTGGCATCGTCGAAGATTGCACCGGCACGACGCAGGTCGAGCACCTCGGATTCCACGGTCGGATCCTCGGGCGCCTCCAGCGCGCCGCGGATCGCCCAGACGTGGCGGCCGTCCTCGAGGCGGCCCAGGAAGACCGCCTGCTCTGGCGGGGCGTCGCCGAGGCCGGTGGCCTTGCCGAGCACCACGCTGCCACCGGCGATCAGCACCTGGTTACGCCGGTCCACCCGCAGCACCAGAGCGTCGGGCCAGCCGGCGATGGCGGCGTCGATATCGGTGCGCAGGGTGTCGGCGCGGTCGGCCCCGACCCGGGACAACAGAGGGATGTTGCGGAGCGTGAAACTCACGGAGCGTTACCGGTCTTCCTTGGAGCGGATGTAGAGCAGCCGATCGGTCAGCTCCAGCGCATCTACCCGTTCGTCGTCCACCCGAAGCAGCTCGCCCTCGCGGACGACGCCGAGCACGATGTCGGTGAGATGGCGCGGTGAGCCGCCGACCTCCTTGGGCTCGACCGGCCGTTCTCCGATGGCGAATCCGGCGTCGGGGGTCAGCAGGTCTTCCATCATCTCGACGACGCTCGGGGTCTGGGTGGCGATGCCCAGCAGCCGCCCCGCGGTCTCGGAGGTGACGACGGTGGTGTTCGCGCCGGACTGCTTGAGCAGATGCTGGTTCTCGGCCTCGCGCACGGCGGCGATGATGTTGGCCCGCGGGTTGAGTTCCCGGGCGGTCAGGGTGACCAGGACGGCGGTGTCATCGCTGTTGCAGGCGACGATGATCGACTTGGCGTGCTGAGCCGAGGCCAGCCGCAGGATCTCCGAGTCGGTGGCGCTGCCGCGCACGGTGACCAGACCGGCGTTCTTGGCGCGCTCGAGTGCAGCCGGGTTGTTCTCGACGATGACGATGTCGGCGGGCAGGACATCGTCACCGATCATCGCCGCCACCGCGGTGCGGCCCTTGGTTCCGTAGCCGACGACGACGGTGTGGTTACGCACGCTTTTCCTCCATCGCTGGATCTTCAACGCCTGACGCGACTGGGTCGTCAGGGTCTCGACCGTGGTTCCGATCAGCACGATCAGGAATGCCACCCGCAGGGGCGTGATGACCAGAACGTTGACCAGTCGGGCCGAGGCCGTCACCGGGGTGATGTCGCCGTAGCCAGTGGTCGAGAGCGACACCGTGGCGTAGTACAGGCAGTCCAGGAACGACAGCGGGTCGTCCGGGTTGGGGCTGTCACCGATGTCGCGGTAGCCGTGCCGGTCGATGTAGACGATGAGCACCGCGGCGAACAACGCACCCAGCGCCAACAGCACCCGGGTGAAGATCCGCCGCCACGGGCTGACGAACTTCTCCGGGATGTTGAGTACGTCAACGAGGTCGGCGTCATGACGCGACGTCAGGTTCTCGTTCACGGCCGCCAAACGCCGGCGCAATCTACCTTTGGCCACGTATCACCGATCGGGACGGGGTGGGCACGTCACAATGTAACCATGACAAGCCCCGCATCCGGAGATCAGAAGCAAGCAGCTGCCAGCCGTGCCGTGAAGATGGGTGGATGGCTCGTCGGCATGGGCGTCCTGCATTTCGTGGCGCCCAAGCCGTTCGACACCATCGTGCCCACCGAGCTGCCCGGCAGTGCCCGCTTCTACACGCACGCCTCCGGTGTCGCCGAGGTCGCCGCGGGTGCGCTGCTGATCGCGCCGAAAACCCGCAAGTTCGGCGCACTGGCCTCGATCGCGCTGTTCCTCGGGGTGTTTCCCGCCAACGTCAACATGGTGCGCCTGTGGTCCCAAGAGCCGGCCAAGCCCGTCTGGATGCGCATCGGCGCGGTCGCCCGGCTGCCGCTGCAGGTCCCGATGATCACCCAGGCCTACAAGATCTATCGCAGCGCCTGAGCGTCCTTCAACAACCCGGCGAGTTCCTGCTCGTCGGGCAGCGTGTCCGGCATGACGGTCACCCCGCTGCGCACGTAGTGGAACGCGGCCCGCACCGACTCCACCGGGCACCCCTGCAGGCCCGCCCACGCCAGCCGGTACACGGCGAGCTGTATCGCGGCGTGGCGCTGGGTCTCCGGAGTGCTCGGTAGCTCACCGGTCTTCCAGTCGACGACCACCGCGCCGCCGTCGGGTTCGGCGAAGACGGCGTCGATGCGGCCGCGCACCACGGTGGCGCGCGGCCCGTCGAGGATCATGTCGAAGGGCACCTCGACGTCGATCGGGGTGCGCGACGCCCAGGGCGAGGACGCGAACGCGGCCTGCAGATCGGCCAGCTCTTCGGCATGTAGCCGTCCGGTGTCACCGTCCACCGCACCGGGCAGATCGTCCAGATCGAACAGCCGTTCCGCGTGGAAGTAGCGCTGCACCCACTCGTGGAATGCGGTGCCCAACAGGGCATGTGGATCTGGCCGCGCCGGCAGCCTGCGGCGTAGCCGCTGCCGGGCGGCCGCGGGATCCTTGCCCAGATCGACCAGGGTGCTCACCGAGAGTTGCCCGGGCAACTCGACCGGGGCCTGCTCGGCGGCGCGCTCCCGCTCGGCGAGCAACGCGTCGACGTCGGCCGCCCAGTCCTCGGGATCGAACGCCGACCCGACGGTTCCTTCGGCGGCTTGGGCGACCAGGGCGGCGCCCCGCTCGACATCGGCGTGGCGACCACCGGCCGCCGGAACCGGCCATGTCGCTTCGACGATGCTGCCGCGCAACGGGTTCGGCTCACCGTCGGGCGGGTCGGGCACCCATTCGTCGATGACGCCGCAGGGCTGCCCGGCATCCACCGAGGCGTCGATGATGGCCTTGAGTTCCAGCAGGAACTCCGAGGGCCCGCGGGGTTTGGCCTCGGTGGGGCCCCAGTGGTGCCCGGAGAGCAGCAAGGTGTCCTCCGAGCGGGTCAGCGCCACGTACAGCAGCCGCCGTTCTTCGTCCCCGCGGCGCTGCGCCAGCATGTCCTTGTGATCGGCGATCTTGTCGGACAACGTCTTCCGGTCGTTGACATCAGAGGTGTCCAGCACCGGTACCCCATGCTCGGAAACGGTGGCTCTGTCCCCGCGCAGCAGCGGCGGCAGGTCCCCCGCGTCGCTGAGCCAGGTGCGGGCCATCGCGGTGGACGGGAACACCCGACCACTCAGATGCGGCACGGCCACCACTTCCCATTCCAGGCCCTTGGCGGCGTGCACGGTGAGGATCTGCACCCGGTCGGTCGAGACCGTCACCTCCGCCGGCGCCAGCCCGTTCTCCACGTCCGCGGCGACATCCAGGTAGGCCAGCAACCCGGCCGGTGCACCATCGGAGCGGGCGGCGAAGTCGGCCACCACGTCAGCGAAGGCATCCAGGTGCTCGGTGCCGCCCCAGCCCGCGGGCACCGGGCGGGCCGCTCGGACTTCCACGTCGACGCCGAGCACCCGCCGTATCTCGGCGATCAGCTCGGGCAGTGGATACGTCAGATGGGCACGCAGACCGGTGAGTTCGCGACCGAGTGCGACGATGCGCGCATACCCGGGGGCCGAGTACAGCTCGGTCGGGCCGGGATCGCAGATGGCGTCTGCCAGGCAGGCGGTGTCCGCGTCGGGCGCCGCCTGAGCCACGATGCGTTCCATGGTGCCCAGCTGCCCGGGCGCGGGCACGTCGAGGTCGACGGCGCGCTGCCACAGCGCCGCGATGTCGCGGGCGCCCAGCCGCCAGCGCGGCCCGGTCAGCACCCGCATGGCAGCCGCGCCGCCGGTCGGGTCGACCACCAGGCGCAGCATGGCGACCACGTCGGCGACCTCGGGGATCGCCAGCAGCCCGGCCAGCCCGACCACTTCGACGGGGATGCCACGGGCGGTCAGCGCCTCGGCCATCGGCGCCGCGTCGGCGTTGCGCCGGACCAGGACCGCGGCGGTCGGCGGCGTCGGGGTGGCCCGGTAGCGGGTGGCCACCTGATCGGCCACCCAATTGCGTTCGGCGACAACGTCGGACAGCAGGGCGGCGCGGATGGTGCCCGGTTCGGCGTCCGGTCGGGGCAGCAGTTCCCGTACGCTCACCGACCGCGTGCGGGCCTGCTCGGACACCGCGTTCGCCAGGTGCAGCGCCTCGGGCGGGTTGCGCCAGCTGGTGCGCAGTTCCAGGGTGGGCGCCGGGCTGCCGTCGGCGTGCGGAAAGTCGGTGGCGAACCGCGGCAGGTTGGTCGCCGACGCCCCGCGCCAGCCGTAGATGGACTGGATGGGGTCGCCGACCGCGGTCAGCGCCAGCTCGTCGTCGACGCCGCCACCGAACAGCGATGACAGCGCGATGCGCTGGGCGTGCCCGGTGTCCTGGTATTCGTCGAGTAACACCACCCGGTAGCGCTGCCGGAGCTGGGCACCGACCTGTGGTGCGGCCACCGCCAACCGGGCGGCCGCCGACATCTGGGCGCCGAAGTCCATCACCTTCTCTGCCCGCATGCGGCGGTGCAGTTCGTCGATGAGCGGCACCAGTTCGGTGCGTTCGTTCTGGGTGGCAAGCAACTTGAGCAGCCATTGCGCCGGCCCGCGATCGGCACGGCTGCCACCGGCGGGCAGGTGGTGGATGAGGCGTTCCAGCTCGGTGTGGGTGTCCAGCAGTGCGGCGGTGTCGACCAGATGCTCGGACAGCGCACCGGCCAGTCGCAGCACCATGGCGGTGACCGCGGCCGGCGATTTCTCGGTGTCCAGGACCCGCGGGTGATCGCAGACCACCCGGAAGGCGAACTGCCACAACTCGGTTGCGCCGATCAGTCGGGTATCGGGCTCGACCGGGAGCAGCAGCCCGTGATCGCGCAGCAGCGCCCCGGCGAAGGCGTGGTAGGTGCTGATGGTGGGCGGGTCCTCGGCCCGGATGTCGCGGCCGATGCCGGTGCCGGCCAGTCGCGCCAGCCGGGTGCGGACCCGGCGCAGCAGCTGACCGGCGGCCTTGCGGGTGAAGGTGAGGCCGAGAACCTCACTGGGCCGGGCATATCCGTTGGCCACCAGCCAGACCACCCGGGCGGCCATCGTTTCGGTCTTGCCGGCGCCGGCGCCGGCGATGACGACCAGTGGGCCCGGCGGCGCGGCGATCACCGCGGCCTGTTCGGTGGTTGGTGCGAACAGCCCCAGCGCCTCGGACAGCTCGGCCGGGCTGTACTGCTGCTGGGCGATCACGACCGGCCTTCCGGGTTCTGGGCGGGGCAGATGGCACGCACCGGGCAGTGTCCGCACCCGTCGTTGGCGCGCGCGACGAACTGCGGGCCCTGCGTCGCTGCGGCCGCCGCGGTAACGGTATCGCGCCACTGCTGGGCCGTGTCGGCGGTCAGCGCATCCTGGGTGCGTTCGGTGACTCCACTGGCGGTCGTCTTGGCCGGGTAGACCAGCAGCCCGCCGCCGGGCTCGTCGCCGTCGGGCAGCACACCCTCGGCGACGGCGAGCTGATACATCGCCAACTGGGCGTGGCGCTGGGCGTCGTCCTTGGTCGCCGGGCTCTTGCCGGTCTTGACGTCGACGATCACCAGCCGGTCGGCGTTGTCCCGCTCCAGGCGGTCGATGCGTCCGCGCACCCGCACGCCGGGGGCCACCATACCGTCGACGGCGACCTCGGTGCCGACCTCGCTGAACTGGTCGCGGGTGGATTGGCGCCACTGCGCGAACGCCGAGAGCATGGCCCCGTGGCGGGCCAGTTCGTTGTCGGCGTACCACTGTGATTCGTAGGGCATCCCGGCCCAGACGCTCTCCAGCTCGGCAAGCATCTGGCTCTCGGTCCTGGTCGAGTCCGACACCAGCGCGTGCACCAATGTGCCGACCGCGGAGCGCACATCGCGGCTGTCGGACCCGCCGTGGCGTTCCAGCAGCCAGCGCAGCGGACAGTCCGTCAGGGTCTGCAACGTGGACGGCGACAGCGTGCTCACGTGGTCATCCCCCGACCACAGCGGCTCGGACGTCGAGGGTTCGGTACGGTCCTGCCACAACGACGGGTCCGCGCCGGGCACACCCGCCTCGGCGAGCCTGGCCAACTGCGTTGCCGCACATGCCTTGGCGTCGGCCTCGACGTCGCCCTCGGGGGCGCACACCACGGCCCGTAGCCGGCCCACCAGCGCGGCCGGCGTCAGCACCCGCGGCGCCGGCACGATCTCTCGCTCGTCGCCGGTGTCCGGATCCTCGGTGGCCAGGGCGGCGAGCTCGGCGCAGAACGGTGAGGGCAGCATCGCGGCATCGCCGGTGTCACTGTCGACGGCGGTCACCAGCAGGCGGTCACGGGCGCGGCCCATCGCGGCGATCAGCAGCCTGCGCTCCTCTGCCAGCAACGGCGCCCGGGTCGACACCCGGGCCGTCGGGCCGTCGGAACCGGTCACGCCGTCGAGCACGTCGACCAGGTGCTGGGTGCCGAGCACCCCGCCGCGGGGAACGGTGTTGGGCCACAACCCTTCCTGAAGTCCGGCCAGCACCACAAAGTCCCAGTCCCGTTCCAGTGCGGCGTGCGGGCTGCAGATCGCCACCGCGTCGGCCCGGTCCGGGCGGGTGCCGGTGATCGGCAATTCCAGCGCGTGGACGTGGTCGACCAGGCCGCTCAGCGTCGCGCCGGTGGTATTGGTGACGTACTGGTCGGCGATGTCGAACAGCGCCGTGACCGCCGCCAGATCGCGTTCAGCGGCCGCACTCCCGGCACCGCCGCGGTCGGCCTGGGTGACCCAACGCTTCTGCAGACCGCTGCGATTCCAGGCCTGCCACAACGTGTTCCGGGGGTCTTCACCGCCGCGGTGGCTGTGTTTGGCCGCGCGCAGCACCGTCTGCACACGTTGCAGGCAGCGCGCCAGATCGGCGGGCAGGCCGTCGGGAACGCGCTGCACCGATTTCACCAGCAGCTCGGAGAACTCCTGCTGATGGCCGAAGGTGCGGCGCAGAGCCCGACGCAACTGCCGCAGGGACACCGGGTCGACCCGTCCGATGGGTCCGGTCACCAGGTCCATCGCGGCCGCGCCGGTGAGCCCGTTCGCGGTCGCGTCGGCCACGATGAGCAGCGCGCGGACCGCGGGCTGCTGCGCCAGGCCGGCTTCGGTGCCGGGCAGATCGACCGGAACCCCGGAGGCGGTCAGGGTGCGGCCCAGCGCGGCGCCCACCCGCGACACCGAGCGGACGATGACGGCCATCCGCGACCACGGCACACCGTCGATCAGATGGGCGCGGCGCAGTGCGTCGGCGATGAGCGTGGACTCGGCGTGTGTGGACGCCGCGATGCGGACCGCCACCGAACCCGGCCGCCCGGGCGCCCCAGTGAACTCGCGCAGCCCGTCGGCTCCGGGTAGGCGACGCGCGATCCCGGTGACCGCGGCGGCCACTGCCGTCGAGCACCGATGCGATTCGGTGAGCACGACGGCCGGGGTGTCGGTGCGCAGCAGCGCCGGATCGCCGCCGCGGTAACCGAACACGGCCTGATCCGGGTCACCGGCGAGCACCGCGAGATCGGATCCGGCGGCCAGCACCCGCACCAGCAGCGCGGCCTGTGGGTCGAGTTGCTGCGCATCGTCGACCAGCAGAACGCGGACCCGGGCGCGTTCGGCGGCCAGCAGGGCGGGATCCAGGGCCAGCGCATCCAGGGCGGCGCCGACCAGTTCGGCCGCGCCCAGCGCAGGCACGGTGGCCTGCGGTGCGGCCATGCCGACCGATGAACGCAGCAACATCACCTGCTCGTAGGTGGCCGCGAACCGTCCCGCCGCCACCCATTCCGGGCGCGCCGACAGCCTGCCGAGGCGTTGCAGGGCGACCGGGTCCACACCGCGTTCGGCGCACCGCGCCAACAGATCACGCAGTTCGGTGGCGAAACCGGCGGTGCCCAGCGCCGGATGCAGCGATACCGGCCAGCCATCGGCGCCGTCCTCGAGATCGCCGGCGAGCAGTTCTCGGATGATGCCGTGCTGCTCAGCACTGGTGATCAGCCGCGGCGGCGGATCACCGTTGCGCTGCGCGGCCAGGCGCAGCACCGCGAAGGCGTAGGAGTGCACGGTGCGGACCAGCGGCTCGCGCACCACACCGCGCGCACCGGCGGTGAGCAGTGCTGCGGTGATCGCGGCGCGGGCCTGCGCGCCGAGCTTGGCCGAACCGGTCAGCAGCAGAACGCTTTCCGGGTCCGCGCCGGCGGCGATGTGGGCCACCGCGGTGTCCACGAGCAGCGTGCTCTTGCCGGTGCCGGCGCCGCCGAGCACCCGCACCGTGCCGCGGACACCCGGTGTGGTGAGCGCGTCGGGGGTGAGATCGGTGTGCGGCGCGGACATGTCAGCATTTGATCAGGGAGGTCCGACAAGTCGCACTGACCAGCGCAGACGGCCCGGCAGGCACCCACTGTCCGGTGGCACCTACGATCGAGGCGTGACCGATCGCCTGCACACCTACCGCTACGGACCGTCCCGGCCGGCCCAGATCCTGGGCGTGCACGGGCTCACCGGGCACGGCCGGCGCTGGGAAACGCTGTCCAATGAGTATCTGCCCGAGTTCTCGGTGCTGGCACCGGATCTGATCGGGCACGGCCGGTCCACCTGGGCGGCGCCGTGGACGGTGGAGGCCAACGTGGCGGCGCTGGCCGCCCTGCTGGACGCCGAGGGCGGCGGGCCGGTCCTGGTGGCCGGGCATTCGTTCGGCGGCGCGGTGGCGCTCAGCCTCGCCGCGACCCGGCCCGATCTGGTTTCCTCGCTGGTGTTGCTGGATCCGGCGGTCGCGCTGGACGGCGCCTGGATGGCCGAGATCGCCGACGCGATGCTGTCCTCCCCCGATTATCCCGACCGCGAGGAGGCCACCGCCGACAAGCTGTCCGGGTCGTGGGCCGAGGTGGCCGCCACGTTCCCCGAGGAGTTGACCCGTGAACTGGACGAGCACCTGATCGAGTTGCCCAACGGGCGCGTGGGCTGGCGGATCAGCGTCCCGGCGGCGATGTCCTACTGGAGCGAGCTGACCCGGCCGATCCCGTTGCCGCGCAGCGGAACACCGACCACGCTGATGCTGGCCACCCGCACCACTCCCCCGTATGCGACCGACACCCTGATCGGCACCCTGCGCGACGCGCTCGGTGACAGTTTCACGGTGGCCGAGGTGGACTGCGACCACATGGTGGCCCAGGCTTTGCCCGCTGAGACCGCAGCGATCATCCGCGGGCACCTGGCCTGAGCGTGGCGCCGATCACCGAGGATCAGGTCGAGGTGGTGCGGGCGCTCGTGGCCCGGATCCCGGCCGGGCGGGTGAGTACCTACGGCGATCTCGCTGAGGAGGCCGGGTTGTCCAGCCCACGCATCGTGGCGTGGATCATGCGCACCGATTCCTCGGATCTGCCGTGGCACCGGGTGATTCGGGCCTCCGGATGGCCGGCGCCGCACCTGGCCACCCGGCAGCTGGAGCGGTTACGCGCCGAGGGGGTGCTGGCCGTCGACGGCCGGGTGCCGCTGCGCGAGTACCGCCACGCGTTCTAGGCGCGAGCAGACACAAATGGTGCCAAAATAGGCGCCTTTACGGGCCATTTGCGTCTGCTCGCCGAAAGAAGGCGAGCCTAGAGCGCGAGCCGGACCAGGGCCGCGGTGCGGGCCAGACCCGGGAACGCCGACGCCGTCGACCGTGGATGCAGCGCATGCACGGCAAGCCGGAACATCAAGGCACGCAACAGCATCTGCGACCACTCCGGCAGCGGATTCCATCGTTCGACCAGGCCGTCATCGGCCTCGCCCCAGGCGAGCGCGTCGACGACCACCACGCCGGCCGCCCAGGAGGCAGGCCGCCAGTACGGGGTGATATCGGTGATGCCCGGCGCCGCGGTGCCGGCGAAAAGCACTGTGCCGTACAGATCTCCGTGCACCAGCTGGCTCGGGCTGCGGGTCGGCTTGCGCAGCGCGGCGAGCTGGTTGATCAGCTCCACGGACTTCTGGCCGTCGGCCGAGCCGGGCGCCAGCCGCGCGCCCTGGGGTAGCCCGTGCAGGGGTCGGTCCTCCCAGGCGGCGCGGTCGGCGGCGATGAACACGTCGACATCCGACCAGGGCGCCACCGGGGGCTGGGTCAGGAAGCGCGGACGCTCCAGTTTCGCGGTCGCCTCGTGCAACCGGACCGCGGCGGAGACCACTTCGTCGTGCCGGGGTTCGGGGGTGCCGGCCACGAAGGTGTCGGCACGCCAGCCGGCGACCACGTAGCGCCCGTCGGTGGAGCGCACCGGGCGGGCGAGCCGGATACCGTCGGCGAACAGCGTCTCGCGGACCTTGGCCGACCAGGCGGCGCGCGCGTGGTCGGCGACCATCGACAGCACGACCTCGCCGCAGCGCCAGCCGCCCTCCCAGCTGGAACCCAGCGGAACCGGCGACAGGCCGGCCAGACCAAACGCCGCCATCACATGGTCGGGTGGCAGATCGTCAGACACGCACGTCAGCCTAAGCGGTGCGTCGGTCGACACGGTGTCAGTACATGACCATGTCGGGCTCGAGTTGTTTCGCCCATGCCACGATGCCGCCCTGCAGGTGCAGGGCATCGGAGAAGCCGGCCTTCTTGAGCACGGCGAGCATCTCGGCCGAGCGCACCCCGGTCTTGCAGTAGAGCACCGCGGTCTTGTCCTGCGGGACGGTCGCCAGGCCTTCGCCGGCCTCGATCACCGATTTGGGGATCAACTTGGCGCCCTCGATGTGGTTGATCTCCCACTCCACGGGTTCGCGGACGTCGATCAGCGCCACCGGCTTGCCGGAATCGAGCAGCTCACGCAGCTCCTTCGGGGTCACGGTCGCGCCCGCAGAAGCCTGCGCGGCTTCGTCGGAGACCACACCGCAGAAAGCCTCGTAGTCGATCAGTTCGGTGATCTTCGGGGTGGACGGGTCCTTGCGGATCTTGATGGTCCGGTAGGTCATGTCCAGCGCGTCGTAGACCATCAGCCGGCCCAACAGGGGGTCGCCGATGCCGGTGAGCAGCTTGATGGCCTCGGTGCCCATCACCGACGCGATCGAGGCGCACAGGATGCCGAGCACACCGCCCTCGGCGCAGGAGGGCACCATTCCCGGCGGCGGCGGCTCGGGGTAGAGGTCGCGGTAGTTCAGGCCGAGCCCGTCGGGGGCGTCCTCCCAGAACACCGACACCTGGCCCTCGAAGCGGTAAATGGAGCCCCAGACGTAGGGCTTGCCTGCGAGCACCGCGGCATCGTTGACCAGGTAGCGGGTGGCGAAGTTGTCGGTGCCGTCCAGGATCAGGTCGTACTGCTCGAAGATCTCGACGGCGTTCTCGGGCTCCAGCCGCACCTCGTGCAGCACCACGTTGACCAGCGGGTTGACCTCGAGCACGGAATCGCGGGCGCTCTGCGCCTTGGACCGGCCGATATCGGACTGGCCGTGGATGATCTGGCGCTGCAGGTTGGACTCGTCGACGACGTCGAATTCGACGATGCCGATGGTCCCGACGCCGGCGGCAGCCAGGTACAGCAGGGTCGGCGAGCCGAGCCCGCCGGCACCGATGACCAGCACCTTGGCGTTCTTCAGGCGCTTCTGACCGTCCACGCCCATGTCCGGGATGATCAGGTGCCGGCTGTAGCGGGCGACCTCTTCGCGGGTCAGTTCAGCGGCTGGCTCCACCAGCGGTGGCAACGACGTCACCGTGTGCTCCTCGAATCGACGACGATTTCCTGGGCCAATCAGACCAGGCACACGTACTCAACAGCAATTCAGGGCATTACGTTCCCAGTGTGCGCCGAGCTGAGGGTTTCAGGCGATGGGATACGGCCACGGATTGAAACGGCACGTCAGGTTGTCGGCCTTGACCGAGTCCGGGTCGAACCGGGCACCGTCGTTGTTACTCGTCGAGAACGTCTGCTGCATCATGATCGGCGCCAGCGCCCCGTTCTCCGGGCACGGCTCGTGCTGGCGGTAACCGATGGCATGGCCGACCTCGTGGTTGACCACGTACTGCCGGTAGGAGCCGATGTCACCCTGGAACGAGGTGGCGCCGCGCACCCACCTGGCCTCGTTGATGAACACCCGGGCCTGGTCCCCCAGATAGGCGGGGTTGAAGCAGGACGCTTCCAGCGGGATGTCGTAGCCGCAGCCCTCCCGGATGGTCAGCGGTGAGGTCAGCGACACCCGGAAATCCGGCGGGCCCTCGCTGTCGTTGTCCACGCGCAGGAACGCGAACTGGGCGTTGTGGGTCCAGCTCTTCGGGTTGGCCAGGGTCTCGCTGACCATCCGGGCGAATCCTTCGTCACCGCCGAAGGATGCGGTGTCCAGACCGTCCTCGACCTCGACGGTGTAGGTGAACGTCTTCTCGGTGCCCTGACCGATCTTGGGTGAGGTGCCCGGCACGATGTGCCAGGTCTTCGCGCCGGCCTGGGTGAACGGGCCGCCGCCGGGCAGGATGCCGGTCGGCAGGTTGGCGTCGAATTCGGTCAGCCCTTTCGGCGGTGCGCCGACGATCGCGGTGCTGGGGGCGTCGATGGTGGGCGGGCCCTGCACGGGTCCCTCGGCGTTGACCGGGGTGGGAGCCGTGCCGGTGCCGGTCACCGTTTGGTACAGGACGACGCAGGTGACGACGGCGAGGATGGGCAGCGCATAGGCCCGCCAGCCGTAGGTCGAGACGAAGCGGCCCAGCCAGGTCTGCTTGCGCCATTGCTGGTGCTCGTCGCGGTTGGCCCGGGGGCGACCCTGATCATCGGCCAGCGGGTCGCGCTGGGCCCGCAACGGCTCACGCTGGTCATCGCGCCGCACGGGCACGCGGTCCGGGTCGGTGCGCTGGCTGCGCTCCTGGCCGCGGTACCGGACGCCTTGGTCGTTGTACCGGGCGCCCTGATCGTTGTACCGGTCACCGGAGTCCCCGGTGAACCGGTTTCCCGGGTCGCTTCTGCCCTGCCCTGCCCGGGCACGGTCGCCGACGCGACGCCCCGGGTCGTAGGTCACCGAACCAGGATGGCACAGCCGCGCCACCGACACGGGCACCGACACCGGGCGCTCCCCCAGCGTGCGGTAGTAATGTCGTGTCGATCGGCAGGTTCACCCGTCGATGACGCGCACACCAGCGCACGAGCGTGAGCAGCACAATTTGTGAAATTGAGGACGTAATGAGCGATCTCGCCAACGCCGCCGGAGCGCGGGGCGCCAAGGCGGGCACCGGCGGCAACCGGCGCGGCAACCGTCTGCCCCGCGACGAACGACGCGGCCAACTGCTTATTGCTGCCAGCGAGGTCTTCGTCGACCGCGGCTACCACGCCGCCGGTATGGATGAGATCGCCGACCGGGCCGGTGTCAGCAAGCCCGTGCTGTACCAACACTTTTCGTCAAAGCTGGAGTTGTACCTCGCGGTCCTGCAGCGCCATGTCGACAACCTGGTCTCCGGTGTGCGCCAGGCGCTGCGCACCACCACGGACAACCGGCAGCGACTGCGCGCGGCGGTGCAGGCGTTCTTCGAGTTCGTCGAGCACGACAGCCAGGGCTACCGGCTGATCTTCGAGAACGACTACGTCACCGAGCCACAGGTGGCCGCTCAGGTGAAGGTCGCCACCGAGTCGTGCACCGACGCGGTGTTCGACCTCATCAGCCGGGATTCCGGACTGGAAGCCCACCGCGCCCGGATGATCGCGGTGGGGCTGGTGTCCACCAGCGTCGACTGCGCGCGTTACTGGCTGGACAACGACCGGCCGATCTCCAAGGACGCGGCGGTCGAGGGCACGGTGCAGTTCGCCTGGGGCGGTCTGTCACACGTGCCGCTGACCCGGTCCTGAGGACCGGGCCAGCTGAGCACTAGCTGGTCTTGATGGCCTCTGCGCCGACCCCGAAGCCGACCTTGCGGCTGTCGGCCGCTCCGATCTCGACGTAGGCGATCCTCGCCGACGGCACCAGGTAGCGGCGCCCCTTCTCGTCGGTCAGCGCGAGCACGGCCGTCGCGTCACCCAGTGACTTGACGATCGCTTGTTCCACCTCGTCGGGTGTCTGCGCGGTGCTGATGATCAGCTCTCGCGGGCTGTCGGTGACCCCGATCTTGATGTCCACGCTGCGGGCCTTTCGGTTGGTTGGCGATGCTTCGTCAAAGGCTAGTGGACGCACTCCGGATCGCGCCGCCGTGGTCGTTGCGCCGTGAGCGAAGCACCCTGATCAGACCGAGTCCGGACCGTGACCGGACCGCGACCGCGTCAACATCATCTGTCACATCTGTCCCATTAACATCGGTGGAGTACGTGCCGAAACTATCTGGGAAATAGGTTATGAGCAGGCAATATGCGCCATATTCGAGCACTCGCGACCGCTCTTCGGGCAACGGCTACCAGTCAGCCGCACCGACCGACCCGGAAGCCGATCAGCAGACCGAGTACCGCAGCGACCGTGAGCGCCGCCGGGCCGCCCGGCGAGGCGCCGGCTACGGACGCGTCCCGCGTGCGACGTACGCCAACTACGACACCTACGACCCCGCTTACGACGAGGTCGCCTATGACGACGAGATCGACACCGACTACACCGAGTACGAGTTCCCGGCCGATTACCACGAGCCGCTGGACCGTCGCTGGATCTGGGTGGCCGGCGTCGCGGGCGTCATCCTGATGGTCGCGGTCATCTGCACCGGCATCATCCTCGGTGGCGGCGACAGCGGCACCGTCTCCGCGGGCGCCACCACGTCCGCGGACGCCGAACCCAGCGCGCAGCCCTCGGCGACCGTCGCCCCCAGCGCCACCGCCCCGGCACCGGCGGTCCCGGCGCTACCGCCCGAGACCGTCACCACGGTCACCCCGAGCGCCACCGCCGCTCCCGTCCCGGAGCCGATCCCGACCGCTCCGGCACCCGTCGTGGTCCCCGAGGCGCCGGTGGCCGATCCGGCGCTGGCCGCGCGCACCGTGACCTATCACGTGACCGGCAACCGGCAGCTGATCGATCTGATCACCGTCATCTACACCGACCAGCAGGGCGCGTTGCAGACCGACGTCAACGTGGCGCTGCCGTGGGTGAAGACCGTCACCCTCGATCCGGGGGTGTCGCTGACATCGGTGACGGCGACCAGCGTCGGCGGCCAACTCAACTGCTCGATCGTCGACGGCAGCGGCGCCGCCGTGGCGGTTCAGGCCAACAACACGATGATCACGACCTGCACCCGGTAGCCGGTCAGGCCAGGCCGAGTTCCTGCATGCGGCTGGTGTGGGTGCGCTGCAGCTGATCGAAGAACTCCGAGAGCTGGGCGAGCCCCTCGCTGCTGCTGATCACCAGGTCGACCAGTTCGTCGTGATCGGCGAGCACGAACTGGGCCTGGGTGATGGCCTCACCGAGCAGTCGCCGCGACCACAGCGCCAGTCGGTGACGCTGCCGGTCGCTGGCGGTGACCGCGGCCCGTACCTCGGACACCACGAACTGCGAGTGCCCGGTCTCAGCCAGCACCGAGCGCACCACGTCGGAGGCCTCTGGCGGCAGCGCGTCGGCGATCTGCAGATAGAAATCGGCTGCCAGCGCATCACCGATATAGGTCTTGACCAACGCTTCCAGCCAGGTGCTCGGGGTGGTCAAGCGGTGGTAGTTCTCCAGTGCGGGCGCGAACTTCGTCATCGCCCGCACCGTGTCGACCCCGCGGGCGGCCAACGCCTCGTGCAGCACTTCGTAGTGGCGCATCTCGGCGGCGGCCATGCTGGCCATGTTGATCCGGCCGGACAGATTCGGCGCCATCCGGGCCTCTTCGGTCAGCCGGTAGAAGGCGGCCACCTCGCCGTACGCGAGGAGGGCGAACAGTTCGGTGACACCGGGCTGATCGACCGACACGCCCGGCGTCCGAGTCTCGCCGGCGGGGACGACAGGCTGCGTGGACGACGTCTGCGGCGTCGGTGAAATCATGGCCCAACTCTAGTCTCCGGCCCATCTGGCGCTCGGGTAGCGGGTTGACCAGCTATCATGGAAGTCAGGTAGTGGCGTTTCGAGCTCCATCTGCGACTTTTTACGACCAGCCGCTGCCTGAGAAATGTGCGTGCACGTGGTTTGGCCCGCCCTCGATTGGCAGGGCCCGACGGAGCGGTATCCCCCGTCTACCTGGGTATACCCGCCTTTTACTCGTCATCGTCGTGCGCGCGTGGACGCGACGAGGATTGACACCGAAAGGCTGACGGCAGCGAAAGCTACGCCGACCACAAATATGACTTCACCTGACCTGACTGCACCCGAAACACCCGAACTGACCGCACCCGAGACCAAGCCGGCAATCTCGTTCGCCGAGCTGGGCGTCCGCGAGGAGATCGTCCGGGCCCTCGCCGAGACCGGCAAGGAACACGCCTTCGCCATCCAGGAGCTGACCCTGCCGCTCGCGCTGGCCGGCGATGACCTGATCGGGCAGGCCCGCACCGGTATGGGCAAGACCCTCGCCTTCGGCGTACCGCTGCTGCACCGGATCACCACCGACGGTGGCCGCCCGCTCAACGGCACCCCGCGCGCCCTCATCGTGGTGCCCACCCGCGAGCTCTGCCTGCAGGTCTACAGCGACCTGGAGCTGGCCTCCAAGTACCTGCGCGCCGACGACGTGGAAGGCCACGCGGACCGCAAGTTCGTCGTGACCTCCATCTACGGCGGGCGCCCCTACGAGCCCCAGATCGAGGCGCTGCGCAAGGGCGTCGACGTCGTCGTCGGCACCCCGGGCCGGTTGCTCGACCTGGCGCAGCAGGGACACCTGCAGCTGGGCAGCCTGTCGGTGCTGGTGCTCGACGAGGCCGACGAGATGCTCGATCTGGGCTTCCTGCCCGATATCGAGCGGATCCTGCGGCTGACCCCCGATGACCGGCAGTCGATGCTGTTCTCGGCGACCATGCCGGGCCCGATCATCACGCTGGCGCGCACCTTCATGAACCAGCCCACCCATATCCGGGCCGAGGCTCCGCAGTCCTCGCAGACCCACGACACCACCGAGCAGTTCGCCTACCGCGCCCACGCGCTGGACAAGGTGGAGATGGTCGGCCGGATCCTGCAGGCCGAGGGCCGCGGCGCCACCATGATCTTCACCCGCACCAAGCGCACCGCGCAGAAGGTCGCCGACGAGCTCGCCGAGCGCGGCTTCAAGGTCGGCGCCGTGCACGGTGACCTCGGCCAGATCGCACGCGAGAAGGCGCTCAAGGCTTTCCGCACCGGTGAGGTCGACGTGCTGGTCGCCACCGACGTCGCTGCCCGCGGTATCGACATCGACGACATCACCCACGTCATCAACTACCAGATCCCCGAGGACGAGCAGGCCTACGTGCACCGCATCGGCCGGACCGGGCGTGCGGGCAAGACCGGTATCGCGGTCACCCTCGTCGACTGGGATGAGCTGCCGCGCTGGACGATGATCGACAAGGCGCTGGGCCTGAACAATCCCGATCCCGTCGAAACCTATTCCAGCTCACCGCATCTGTACACCGAGCTGAAGATCCCGGCCGACGTGACCGGTTCCCTGACAGCCGCGCCGCGCAAGTCCAAGCCCCGCACCGAAGGGGAGCGCACCGAACGCGTCGAGCGCACCGAACGCCCGGCCCGCAACCGCAACCGCACCCGGCAGCGCACCCGCGCCGGCCAGCCCGCGACCGGCCATCCGGAGGGTGAGGCTGCGCCCGCACCGCAGGACGGCACCGAAGGTCCGGCCAATGATGCGGGCTCGGAGTCCGAGGGTGCCGACGCGCCGGCCAAGCGCCGCCGCCGCCGTCGTCCGCGCAAGACCAGCACTCCTGCCGCCGGCTAAGTGGTTCAACCGGAACGCCGCACGCGCGGCGATCTGATCGCGGCCGCGGCCATCGTCCTGGTCGTCGCCGTGGCCGCGGCACTGATCTGGTGGACCAGCGATGCCCGCGCCACCATCAGCACGCCGGCCGCCGAGCCGGTGCCGACCCTCACGCCGGCGACCCAGGTGCCGACCAGTCTCAGGCAACTGTGGTCGGCACCGAGCGCCAAGACCACGATGCCCCTGGTGGTGGCAGGTGCGCTGGTGACCGGTGACGGAGACGGCGTCATCGGCCGTGATCCGGTCTCCGGCAACGAATTGTGGCGCTATGCCCGCGATCTCGAGCTGTGCGGGGTGACCTCGGTGTACCAGTACGCCGTGGCGGTCTACCCGGATGCACGGGGCTGCGGGCAGGCAAGCACCATCGACGCCGGGACCGGCAAGCGCGGCCCGGCTCGCACCGCCTACGCCGATCGTGAGGTGCAGTTGTCCTCGGACGGCAGCACGGTGCTCTCGGCCGGCGACAGCCGCCTGGAACTGTGGCGCTCGGACATGGTCCGCATGCTCGGTTGGGGCACCCTCGACGCCCGCGTGAAACCCGATGTGCCGCAGTCACCGCTGTGCCGGCTGGTGTCGGCGGCGGCAAGTTCGGCCGCGGTGTCGGTGCTCGAGTCCTGCCCGGAACAGACCGAGATGCGCCTGACCCTGCTGCGCCCGTCCGACGAAGAAGACACCCCCGAGGTCAAATACGAGCAGCAGCCCGGTGTGTCATCCGATGCCGACGCCCGGGTGATCGCGGTCTCGGACACCACCACCGCGGTGTACCTTCCGACGCCGAAGCCGGTGGTCAACATCGTCGACGACACCGGTACGGTCACCGCCAGCACACTGCTGGACCGGGCGCCGTCGGCGGCGGCCACGATGTCGCGGGCCGGTGACCTGATCACCTGGTGGACCGGCGATTCGGTGCTGGTCTTCGAAGCGGCAGGGCTGCGCTACAAGTACACCGTCGCGCCCGCACCGGGCGGTGCGCCGACCGGCCCGGGCACCATGATGGCCGGCGAACTGCTGATCCCGGTCACCGACGGCTACGACGTGTTCAACGCCGAAACCGGCACCGGGGTAAGGCATATCGACCTGGAGCGCCCACCGGCGGATACGGCCGTCGTGCCGGCCGCGGCCGGTTCCACGCTGATCGAACAGCGCGGAGACACCGTGGTCGCGCTGGGATCACCCTGAACTCCTAGACCTCCGGAGTGAAAGTCGCCAGCGCCTTGCCGGATTTCCAGTGCTTGAGCAGCGACTCGGCCAGTTCCCGATAGGCGACCGCGCCCTTGTTCTTGCGGCCCGCCAGCACCGACGATCCGGAGGCGCTGGCCTCGGCGAACCGCACGGTGCGCGGAATCGGCGGCGCGAGCACCGGCAGCTGATAACGATCGGCCACGTCGAACAGCACGTCGCGGCTGTGCGTGGTGCGCGCGTCGTAGAGGGTGGGCAGTGCACCGAGCATCTTGAGATCGGGGTTGGTGATCTGCTGGACGTCGTTCACGGTCCGCAGGAACTGCCCGACACCGCGATGCGCCAGCGTCTCGCACTGCAGCGGCACGATCACCTCGTCGGCGGCGGTCAGGCCATTGAGCGTCAGTACACCCAGCGACGGCGGGCAGTCGATCACCACCACGTCGAAAGCCTCGTCCGATGTCGCCGCTCCCGCGGCTCCGACGCCAAGCTTCGACAGCGCGCGCTTGAGCGCATACTCGCGCCCGGCCCGCATCAGCAGCATCGCCTCCGCGCCGGCCAGGTCGATATTGGCCGGCAACAGCGTCATGCCCTCGGGCGTCTCGACGAGCGCCGTGTCCGGTTCGACGTCGCCGAGCAGCACTTCGTGGATCGACACCGCAAGTGTGTCCGGGTCGTGGCCAAGCGAAAACGTCAGGGAACCCTGCGGATCGAGATCGACGAGCAGTACCCGCCGGCCCTTTTCCGCCATCGCCGCACCGATCGACGCCACCGTCGTCGTCTTGGCGACCCCACCCTTTTGATTGGCGACCGCTAATACTCGCGTCACAGCACCATCCAAGCACGGATGCGGCGGTTGGCTGCTCCGTGCGGCAGAATCGCACCTGTGAGCGTCCACCAGCATCGGCTGATCTTGCTGCGCCATGGCGAAACCGAGTGGTCGCGCAGTGGCAGGCACACCGGACGCACCGACATCGAACTCCTCGACATCGGCCGCGAACAGGCCAAGCTGGCCGCCGAGGTCATCGGCGACCTGCAATTGCGCAACCCGCTGGTGGTCAGCAGCCCCCGACAGCGCGCACAGGTGACCGCCGAACTCGCCGGATTGACCGTCGATGAGGTCTCACCCCTGCTGGCCGAATGGGATTACGGCGACTACGAGGGCCTGACCACCCCCGAGATCCGCGAAACGGTTCCGGGCTGGACGGTGTGGACGCACGAATCCCCCGGCGGCGAGACGGCCATCCAGGTGTCCGACCGCGCCGACGCCGCCATCGCCCTGGCCTTGGAACACATGCAGTCCCGGGACGTCGTGTTCGTCGGCCACGGCCATTTCTCCCGGTCGGTGCTGAGCCGGTGGGTCGAGCTGCCCCTCTCCGAAGGGGTGCGGTTCTCGATGGCCGCCGCCTCGATCGCGGTGTGCGGATTCGAGAAGGGCATCCGTCAGATCAGCGCGCTCGGGCTGACCGGGCACACCAACCCGTGCCTACCGCCGGCGTGACCCCAACCTTTGTCCTGTCCGGACCGTCGGGCACCCTGGTGGCCGACGGCAGCCGCGCCGGTTTCTCCGAGGTGGCCGCGGCTCAGCACGCGCTGCGCACGGGTGCCGCGCCGATCATCATGGGCGCGTTGCCTTTTGACCTCGACGGCCCCGCCGCCCTGCACGTGCCCGGCACCGTGCAGCAGACCGGCGGATTGCCGGAGTGGCCGGACACTCCCGCACCGGCGATCCACACCCGCGACACCCTGCCGCCGGGCCCCGTGCACCGGGAACGGGTGGCCGAGGCCGTGCGCCGCCTGCGCGCGCCGGACTCGCCGCTGCAGAAGGTGGTGCTGGCGCGCGCGTTGCGACTGGCCGCCGACACCCCGTGGGATGCCCGCTCGGTGCTGCGACGGCTGGCCGGTGCCGATCCCGCGGCCACGGTCTACCTGGCCGACCTGTCCCCCGCCGGGCCCGAGTATCTGGGACAGTTCCTCGTGGGCGCCAGTCCGGAACTGCTCGTGGCCCGCGACGGTGACACGGTCGTCTGTCAGCCGTTCGCCGGTTCCGCGCCGCGCTCGGCGGACCCCGACGCCGACGCGCGCAATGCGGCGGCGCTGGCGGCGTCCGGCAAGAACCGGCATGAGCACGCGCTCGTCGTCGACGTGATGCGTTCGGCCCTGGAACCACTGTGCGTCGATCTGGAGATCGCCGCGGAACCGGAACTGCACGGCACCGATGCGCTGTGGCATCTGAGCACCCCGATCCGCGGCCGGTTGCGGTCGGCGGACACCACCGCCCTGGATCTGGCGCTCGCGCTGCACCCGACACCGGCGGTGGGCGGGGTGCCCACCGACCTGGCCGCGGAGTTGATCACCGAGTTGGAGGGCGACCGCGGCTTCTACGCCGGCGCCGTCGGCTGGTGCGATGAGCGCGGCGACGGCCGCTGGGTCGTGTCGATCCGGTGCGCGGTGCTGGCCGCGGACCGACTCAGCGCACTCGCCCATGCCGGCGGCGGCATCGTCGCCGAATCCGACCCCGATGACGAGGTCGACGAGACCACCACGAAATTCCGCACGATCCTGACAGGGCTGGGGGCACCCACATGACCGAAGTGATCCGCCGCGCACGACCGGGCGACGAGGCCGAGATCGTCGCCATGATCCGCGAGCTCGCCGAGTTCGAACACGCCGCCGATGAATGCGTGGTGACCGAAACATCGCTGCACAACGCTCTTTTCAACGATCAGCCGACGGCACACGCCCATATTGTCGAGATCGACGGCCGGGCCGCGGCAACGGCGGTGTGGTTCCTGAACTTCTCCACCTGGGACGGGGTGTCCGGGATCTACCTCGAGGACCTTTACGTGCGGCCGGATTTCCGCCGCCGCGGTCTGGCCCGGAAGTTGTTGTCCACGTTGGCCGCCGAGTGCGAAACCCACGGCTACACGCGACTGAGCTGGGCGGTGCTGAACTGGAACGTCAATGCCATCGCGCTGTATGACGCCGTCGGCGGGAAACCGCAGACCGAATGGACCACCTACCGGGTGTCGGGGCCGGAACTCACCGCACTGGCCGGCGAAACGGGTTAGTCCCGGCCCGCCATCCACTGCACCGCCGACGGGCTGAACAACATGCCCAGCGCGGTCAGCGCCAGCAGACCGACCAGGATGCCGTAGACCACATGATGACTGGTGATGACGTACCAGGCGATCGGCAGCAGCAGCAGGTTGGTGGGCACCGCGATGCCGCGGCCCCAGCGCCGGGCAGTGATCAGCGCCCAGCCACCGGCCAGCACGCCGCCGCCGATCAGCAGGAACCAGACCGCGGTGCCGTAGCCGTTGACGATCTGCTGATCGGCACCGGCGAAGGCCCGGACCAGCAGCACCACGGCCATGACGAGCGCGGCCACGCCTTCGGCCGCCACCAGTAACCCCACATAGCGGACGATCGGCGGCTGCAGGTTCACGACAGTTTGGCGGCGAAGTAGCGCACCGCGTACTCGTAGCCGGCGGGCCCGGCACCGGCGATCACGACGTCGGCCACCTCCGACACGAACGAGTGCCGGCGGTATTCCTCACGCGCGTGCACATTGCTCAAATGCACTTCGACGACCGGCAATTCGACCGATCGCAGGGCATCGGCGATGGCGATCGAGGTGTGGCTGTAGGCGCCGGGGTTGATGATGATGCCGACACAATCGCCGCGCGCGGCGTGGATCGCGTCGATGAGCGCGCCCTCGTGGTTGCTCTGGGTGGCGCGCACCTCGAACCCGGATCCGGCGGCCTGGGCGGCGACATCGGACTCGATCTCGGCCAGCGTGGTGGCGCCGTAGACCTCAGGCTGGCGGGTGCCGAGCAGATTGAGGTTCGGCCCGTTGACGAGGAGCAGGCGGGGTTGGGTCACGCAAATACGGTACCGATGCACTAGCGCTGGGCGGCAAGGCGCACCGGCGCGTTATCGGTGCCGTAGCCGTCGTACCCGCCGATACGCTGCACGAACTCGAAGAACACCGTGCCGACCGTGCGGGTGTAGAAGTGGATGAACTCGCCCCGCGGGCTGCGGTCGTAGAGCAGGTTGAGCGCCTTCAGTTCGGCAACCCGCTCATCGGGCAGCCCGAACCGCCCGGACAGGTAGTCGTAGTAGTTGTCGGGCACCGGCAGGAAGGGCAGGCCGTTGCCCGCGGCGGCGCGGGCCAGTGCGATGACGTCATCGCAGGCAAAGGCGACGTGCTGGGGCAAGCCTGCGCCGTCCAGGATGTGCGGGGCGACATTGAGCGGCAGCCGCACCGACAGGTCCGCGTTGTGCATGACCTGGCTGCGGATCAGTCCGGTGGGGCCGGGCACCTCGGCGGGCGCCCCGGCGGACAGACCGAACACGCTGGTCAGGAACAGCACCGCGTCGTCGGCGGTCTGCCAGGGCTGGGTCAGGTTGACGTGATCGATCGCCATGGCCCGGCCGTCGTCGGCGAGGCCGCCCTCGAATTCGTCGACCCACCGGGGGGCCGCCGTCCAGAAAAACTCCGTGCCGTCGGGGGCCACTGCGGCGCCCAGCGGTTGCTCGGCAGCGTAGGTCCGGCGGTAGGCCACCGGCGCCATCAGTTCGGCGGCGCGCTGCGAGGTGGCCGCGGCGTCCGGTACCTGCAGACCGACCGCGGCGACGTGCGGCACCTGATCGCGGGCCTGCTGTTCGTTGAGCACCACCCGGGCATCACCGGCGGACCACAGCGACACCGGCTTGGTGCGGTGCTTGCCGCGCGGCGTGAAGCCCAGCTGGCCCAGCAGTACCTCGACCTCGCTGGTGTCCTCGGCCTTGATCTCGACGAAGTCGAAGCCGGTCGGCGGCTTGGCATCGGTGAGCGTGTGCAGCACCTGATCGCCCAGCCAGCGCAGCGAGCGCAGTGCGTGGACCGCGGTGTGGCCCGGATCGGTCTGGCGGAAGGTGTCGTTGAAGACCTCCAGCGACCACGGCCCGTCGTACCCGGCGGCCAGGGTGTGTCGTACGAAGGCGGCCAGATCGAAGCTGCCCTCCCCGGGGAACAGCCGGTGGTGCCTGCTCCAGGACAGCACGTCCATGGACAGTGCCGGGGCATCGGCGAGCTGCAGGTAGAAGATCTTCTCACCGGTGATCTGTTCGATCGCCGACGGATCGTGCCCGCGCGAGAGCACGTGGAAACTGTCAAGGCAGACACCGACATTCGGGTGATCGGCGATCTCGACGATGCGCCAGGCGCGGCGATAGTCATCGATATAGCGGCCCCACGCCAACGCCTCGAATGCGATCCGGATGCCGCGGGCCCGCGCGATGTCACCGATGCGGCGCAGCTGGTCTGCGGAGACCTCATCGGAGTCGATGGTCGCGGTGGCGACATTGCTGCACACCAGCACGGTGTCGATACCGAGGCGCTCGGCGGTGGCGAAGGTGGCATCGGCGCGCCGCAAGTTGTCGGCGAAGGTGGTCTCGTCGACGCCTTCGAGGTCACGCAACGGCTGGTACAGGTCCAGGCGCAGCCCCAGCCGGTGGGCCAGGTGCCGGATCTCTTCGGGTGAATGGACGCTGGCGATCAGGTCGGGTTCGAAGATCTCGACGCCGTCGAATCCGGCCGCGGCGCACGCGTGCAGCTTCTCGACCAGCGAGCCCGACAGTGACACGGTGGCGATCGAAGTCTTCATGCCCAATTAATGTACTAGTTAGTTCATTGCCTGGGAAGGGGTCGGCCCCAGTAAGCTCTGCCCCCATGGCCGCCAAGCCCAAAGCCGAACTGCAGCGCGATGCCGAGCGCACGCGGGCGGAACTGCTCGCGGTGGCCACCGAGGTCTTCGCCGAATCCGGCTATTCCGGTGCGCGGGTGGACGAGATCGCCGAGCGGACCCGCACCACCAAGCGGATGATCTACTACTACTTCGGCAGCAAGGAACAGCTGTATCTGGCCGTCCTGGAGAACGCGTACCGCGGCATCCGCCAGGCCGAGCAGAAGCTGCGCGTCGACCACGACAACCCGGTCGTGGCGATCCGCCGGCTGGCCGAGGTCACCTTCGATCACCACATCGCCCACGACGCGTTCATCCGGCTGGTGTCCATCGAGAACATCCACCGTGGTGAGTTCATTCAGCAGCTGCGCGAACTGCCCGACCTGTCCCGGCCGGCCACCTCGCTGCTCGATGAGATCCTGCGCGACGGGCGCGCGACCGGCGTCTTCCGCGATGACGTCGTGGCCCTCGACGTGCACGTGGTGATCAGCTCCTACTGCGTGTTCCAGGTGGCCAATCGCTTCACCTTCGGATACCTGTTCGACGTGGACTTCACCGAGACGTCGCAGCGCGCCCACCTACGCCGGATGCTCGGCGACATGGTGGTCGGCTGGCTCACCACCCAGCCCTGACGCGGCCACCGCACCGCACACCAGCCGGCTCACCGGCCCGAACCCAGGTCAGAGACCCAGTTCACATTCGCCCCTTGACGCGACCCGCGACACAGTGCTCTACTTTGCGTACGTACCAGTTAGTACATTAAGGGAGCAGGACGCAGATGAACCATCCGCAGCCATACTTGGTAGGGCTCATCGGCAACGGCATCGGTCCGTCGCTGACGCCCGCGCTGCACATGGCCGAGGGCCGCGCCCAGGGCCTCGACTACGTCTACCGCACCCTGGACCTGGGCACGCTGGGCCTGGCGCCCGAACAGGTCGGCGAGATCCTCACCTGGGCCCGCACCCTGGGCTACAACGGCCTCAACATCACCCACCCGTGCAAGCAGCTGGTGCTCCCCCACCTCGACGACATCGACGAGGTGGCCGCCACGCTCGGCGCGGTCAACACCGTCGTCTTCGACGGTGCCCGCGCCATCGGCTACAACACCGACACCACCGGGTTCGCCCACGGTGTCACGGAGGCCTTGCCGGGCGCGGCACTGGACACCGTGGTGCTGATCGGCGCCGGCGGAGCAGGCACGGCGGTCGCCGACGCGCTGTTGCGCCTCGGGGTCGGGCACCTGAGCATCGTCGACCTGGATATCGACCGCGCGACCGCACTCGCGCACGAACTCGGCGGCCGGCACCCGCTGGCCCGTGTCGACGCCTCGTCCTTCGACAAACTCTCGGTGCTGCTGCCCGGCGCCGACGGCGTCGTGCACGCCACCCCGACCGGGATGGCCGAACACCCCGGCATCGCCTTCGACGCCGCGCTGCTGCACCCGGGGCTGTGGGTCGCCGACATCGTCTACCGACCGCTGGACACCGCGCTGCTGCAGGCCGCGCGCGCGGCCGGGTGCCGCACCCTCGACGGCGGCCACATGGCCGTCTACCAAGCCGTCGACGCCTTCGCACTGATCACCGGCATCACCCCCGATGCCGCCCGCATGTCCACCCATTTCCGCAATCTCGTCGCCTGAGACCAACCCGCCCGCCTGACCTGATCCCCACCCACCCGCCAGATCCGTTCAAAGGAGACCCGGATGACCACCACCGAAGCGCAGCCTCCGGAATCAACACCGATCCGCACGCCACGCAAGGCCGCACTGGCCAGCTTCATGGGAAGTGCCGTGGAGTACTACGACTTCTTCCTGTTCGGCTCGGCCGCCGCACTGATCTTCCCGCACGTCTTCTTCCCGTCGAATGACGAAGCCGCCCTGGTGATGTCGTTCGCCACCTTCGGCTTCGCCTACGTGGCCCGCCCCGTCGGCGCCGTCATCCTCGGTCACTTCGGTGACCGCATCGGCCGCCAGCGCGTCCTGATGTTCACCCTGGTCCTGATGGGCATCTCCACCTTCCTGATCGGCTGCCTGCCAGGCTTCGACACCATCGGGTGGGCCGCACCCGGGTTGCTGGTGCTGTGCCGGCTGTTGCAGGGACTTTCGGCCGCGGGTGAGCAGGCCGGCGCCAGTTCGCTGACGTTGGAGCACTCCCCGGACAACCAGCGGGCCTTCTACACATCGTGGACGCTGACCGGCACCCAGGGCGGCCTCATCCTGGCCTCACTGGTGATGATCCCCTTCATGGCGCTACCCGATGAAGCCAAGTACAGCTGGGGCTGGCGTGTCCCGTTCTGGCTGTCGGCCGTCGTCGTGGTGGTCGCCTACTTCATCCGTCGCCAGCTGCACGAGACCCCGCAGTTCACCGAGGCCAAGAAGGCCGGCACGATCGCCCGGATGCCGCTCATCCCGTTGCTGCGCAACCACTGGCGCGATGTGGTGCGGGTCATCCTCTGCGCCTTCATCGCCGCGGTGTCAACGGTTTTCGGAAACCTGGCCCTCGCCTACGGCAAAGCGGTCGGCCTGGAAGCCGACCTCACCCTGTGGCTCGTCGTGGTCGCCAACGTCGGTGCGCTGATCACCCAGCCGTTCTTCGGCAGGCTCGCCGACCGCATCGGCCGAAAGCCGGTGTTCATCTACGGCGCCCTGTCCTCGGCGGCACTGATGCCCTTCTACATGCTCTCGATGAGCCAGGGCAACCATCTGCTGACCTTCGCCCTGGCGGTCGCCACCTTCTCGTGCGGTTACGCCGCCGCCAACGCGGTCTGGCCCTCGTTCTACGGTGAGATGTTCTCCACCCAGGTGCGGTTCTCGGGCCTGGCCATCGGCACCCAATTGGGCTTCCTGGTAGCAGGTTTCGCGCCGTCGATCGTCACCGCACTGGGTGGGGTCCGCGAGGGTGGCTGGGTGGTCATCAGCATCTTCACCGCGGTGGTGTGCCTGATCGCCGCGGGGTCGGCCCTGACCGCCCGCGAAACCCGGGACGTGCCCACCGAACAGCTGGGTCATCGCGTGCTACCCGAGGGCCAACTCGTCAAGCACTGAGGCTCAGAGCAGGCGCCCGATTCCCCGCGCGGCAACCTGCAGAGCTCCCAACAACCGCTGGCGGTCGCGTTTCAGGGTGGGCACCACCACCCCGATCGCGGCCGCCACGGCGTTGTCCGAGGCGCGGATCACCGGCACCGCCATCGAACACGCCCCGATCGACATCTCCTCCACCGTCACCGCCACCCCATCGCGGCGGATCCGCTCCAGCTGCGCGTCGAGCACCGCCGGCGACGTGATCGTCTTGGCGGTGACCCGCACCAGCGCGGCAAACACCTCGCCGCGCACGTCGGCCGGCGCATGGGCGAGCAGGACCTTACCCACCCCGGTGCTGTGCATCGGCAGCCGGCTGCCCACCGTGCTCACGATCGGCACCGACGCCCGCCCCGACATCCGGGCCAGGTAGAGCACCTGGGCCCCGTCGCGCACCGCGAGGTGCACCGTGGCCAGGGTGGCGGCGTACACGTCGTACAGAAACGGCTCGGCGACCTGCTTCAACCGGCCTTCCACCGGTGCCTGCAGACCGGCCTCCCACAACAGCCTGCCGATCACGAACCGCCCGTCCGCGCGGCGTTCCAGGGCCGCCCCCGCCACCAGTTCCCCGGTCAGCCGCGATGCGGTCGGTACCGTCAGTCCGGCCCGCTGGGCGAGTTCGGTGAGCGTCAGCGCGCGGTGGCGCTCATCAAAGGCGCCGACGATCGCCAGCAACCTGGAGGCCACCGTGGTGCCCGGTACCGACGTGTTCCCCGCCAACCGCAGAATCCTTTCGCTGAGCGGAAGTCTACTCTTCCGTGGCCACCCCCTTGCTGACTAACGTCAGTCCGTATGACAGCCCCGCACCTCACCATCACGGATACCAATCCCGATAGCGCTTCGGCGAGCCAGGCTGAGATCAACGCCGAGATGGCAGCCATCGAAACCGGTTACCTGCAAACAGGTATCGAAGAATTGCAGCCCCGGCTGGACTACGCCCCCTACCGCAGCAGTCTGCTGCGCCATCCCACCAAGGATCTGCACCACGCCGACCCGGAGGCCCTGGAGTTGTGGGCGCCGGTGTTCGGCGAGCGCGACGTCCACCGCCTGGAATCGGATCTGACCATCCAGCACAGCGGCGACCCGATCGGTGAACGCATGGTGATCACCGGCCGTGTCCTCGACGGTGACGGCCGGCCCGTGCGCCACCAGTTGGTGGAGATCTGGCAGGCCAATTCGGCAGGCCGGTACGTCCACAAGCGCGATCAACACCACGCGCCGCTGGATCCCAACTTCACCGGTGTCGGGCGCTGCCTCACCGACGCCGACGGCAACTACCGCTTCACCACCATCAAGCCCGGCCCCTACCCGTGGAAGAACCACCGCAACGCGTGGCGGCCTACGCACATCCATTTCTCGCTGTTCGGAACGGATTTCACCCAGCGCATGATCACCCAGATGTATTTTCCCGGCGATCCGCTGTTCGCCCTGGACCCGATCTACCAGTCCATCACCGACCAGAAGGCGCGTGACCGGCTGGTCGCCGCCTACGACCACGATGTCACCAGCCACGAATGGGCCACCGGCTACCGTTGGGACATCGTGCTGACCGGCTCGCAGCGCACGCATTTCGAGAATGCCGCCCGTGATGAGGATGAGGAGCACTGATGACCATGCTGGCCGCAACTCCGGGACAGACCATCGGCCCGTTCTACGGCTACGCCCTGCCGTTCGAACGCGGCGGCGAGCTGGTGCCCGCCGGCACGCCGGGAGCCATCCGCTTCCACGGCGTCGTCACCGACGGTGCGGGCCGGCCCGTACCCGATGTGCTGCTGGAGATCTGGCAGGCCGACGCCGAGGGCCGGGTCCCCCACACCGCGGGATCGCTGCATCGCGACGGCTGGACGTTCACCGGGTGGGGCCGGGTATCCACGGACGACGAGGGCCATTTCAGCTTCAGCACCGTCGAACCCGCGCCCGGCACACCGGGTCGCGCGCCGTTCATCGCCATCACCGTGTTCGGACGCGGGCTGCTCAACCGGCTGTTCACCCGGGCCTACATCCCCGGTCCGGCCTGCGCGGACGATCCCCTGCTGTCCGGGCTGCCCGCCGGCCGGCGCGACACCCTGATCGCCACCCGCGAGGAGCAGGGCCTGCGCTTCGACATCCGGTTGCAGGGCGACGGCGAGACGGTCTTCCTGCGGTACCCGGGCCAGTGAGCGACCTGTTCTGGCCGGGTGACCACCGCGCCGGCGCGGTGATGTCGGATATCGCGCTGCTGGCGGCACTCGCCGCCGTCGAAAATGCCTGGCTGACAGTCCTTGTCGACGCCGGTGTCGCGCCGGCGACGGCCACCGCGGATCTGACCGCGCTGGTGTCGGAGGCGGACCTGGAGGACATCGCCGTCGCCGCCGAACGGGACGGCAATCCCGTCACCGCGCTGGTGGCACTGCTGCGTGCGCGGGCCGGCGACGCGACCGCCACCTGGTTGCACCGCGGGCTCACCAGTCAGGACGTGCTCGATACCGCCCTGATGCTGTGCGCGCGCGATGCGCAGACCGCCGTGCGCACCCAACTGACCGCACAGGTGCACACCCTGGTGGACTTGATCGAAACCCACCGTGACGCAGCGGTTCTCACCCGGACACTGACTCAGGCTGCGCTGCCGGGCACCTTCGGCGGCAAGTTCGCCGTCTGGCTCACCGCCATCCTGGACGCCGCCGAACCCCTTTCGGCCCTTGGCTTTCCGGTGCAGTGCGGCGGCGCGGCAGGCACCATGGCGGCGGCGACCGAACTGTCCGGGTCACCGGAGGCCGCACTGCGACTGGCCGACGCGCTGGCCCACGCGCTCGATCTGGAGACCGCACGTCCCTGGCACACCACCCGCTCGGTGCTGACCCGCCACGGCGACGCGCTGATCACCTGCACCGACGCGTGGGGCCACGTCGCCAACGACATCGCCGCCGGTGTCCGGGTCGGGGAACTCGCCGAAGGCTCCGGCGGCGGATCGTCGACCATGCCGCACAAGAACAATCCGGTGCTCACCGTGCTGCTGCGCCGGAGCGCGATGTCGGCGCCGCAGTTGGGCGCCACCCTGCACACCGCGTCGGCGGCCAGCGTCGACGAACGCTCCGACGGCGGCTGGCACACCGAATGGGCCACCCTGCGGACCTTGGCGCGACGCACCGTCGTGGCCGCATCCCAGGCCTCCGATCTGCTGAGCGGGCTGCGCGTCGACACCGCCACGGCGGCCGCGAACCTGGCCGCCGCCCCGGGCATCGACGCCGAGCAACAGTCCATGCGGGCGCTGACCGGGCACACCGGCCCCACCGACTATCTCGGCGCCACCGCCCATCTCGTCGATGCCGCGGTGCACCGCGCCCGGCGCAACCTCGAAGGAGAATCGTGACCACACATGACGACGGTATGGCGGTGCGCCGCGAAGTCCTCGGCGATGCGCACGTCGACCGCGCGGTGGCCGCCACCACGGCATTCACCGCCGACTTCCAGGACCTGATCACCCGGTACGCCTGGGGCGAGATCTGGACCCGGCCCGGCCTGGACCGCAGATCGCGCTCGATGATCACCCTGACCGCGCTGATCGCCCGCGGCCACCACGAGGAATTCGCCATGCATGTGCGGGCCGCGCTGCGCAACGGACTGACCGCCGACGAGATCAAGGAAGTGATCCTGCAGAGCGCCATCTACTGCGGGGTCCCCGATGCCAACAACGCATTCCGGATCGCCGCCGAGGTTCTCGGCGAGTAACCATCGCGCACCCGCGGCCGGTACATGTCCCGATCGGAAACGTACCGGTGTCGGCGTGCGTGATTTACACAGCCCGCGCCACCGCGTTGCATGGACGCCATGACGATCAGCGTGACCGAGCGGGCCGAGCTGCGATCCGCAGTCCGCGACCTGCTGCACGACGAATGCAGCGAGGCCGACGTGCGGCGGGTGATGACTTCCGCGGACGGATTCGACCGCGACCTGTGGGCCAAGCTCGCCGCGCAGGGCGTCACGGGACTGCTGGTGGAGCCCGAGTACGGCGGTGTCGGTCTGGGCGCCCAGGAACTCGTGGCCGTTGCCGAGGAGACCGGGGCCGCGCTGCTGCCCGCCCCGTTCCTGTCCAGCGCGGTGCTCACCGTCGCGCTCGTCCAGTCCGGCGGCACCGATGCCGACAAGCAGCGGCTACTGCCCGGGCTGGCCGACGGCACCGAGATCGGCACCGTCGCCGTCACCGGACCGCGGGGCACCTGGACCGCCGACGCCCTCGACATCCGGGCCGGCGCGGACGGCACCCTGACCGGCACCGCGCACTACGTCACCTTCGGGCAGGTCGCCGATGTCATCCTGGTCATCGCCCAGACCACCGACGGGCCCGCCGTCTTCCAGGTGGCCCCCGATGCTCCCGGCTTCCAGCGCACCGCGGCAACGGTTTTCGATCCGACCACCCCGCTGTCCACCTACACCTTCGCCGCCACCCCGGCCCGGCGCATCGGTGCCGTCGGCTGGGATGCGGTGCAGCAGGCGCTGGATCTGACGGTGATCGCCCTGGCCGGCGAGCAGGCCGGCGGCGCCCGGCGGATCTTCGACATCACCGTCGACTACCTCAAGACCCGCATCCAGTTCGGCCGCCCGATCGGCAGTTTCCAAGCGCTCAAACACATTGCGGCCGACCTGCTGCTCCAGGTCGAATCGGCCACCTCGGCGGCCCAGCATGCGGCAGCCCGGTACGACGACCCCGAAACGCGTTCCGGCGCAGTCGCACTCGCGGGTTTCGCCTGCGCCGAGGCGTATGTGGACACCGCGATGCAGGCCATCCAGATGCACGGTGGCATCGGGTTCACCTGGGAGCATCCCGCGCACCTGTACCTGCGCCGGGCCCGCTCCGGGCTGCAATTGTTCGGCGACTCCGGGGCCCACCGCGAGCGCTACCTGCTGGCGAAGGGCGCCTGAGATGACCGCGCACACCCTGCCCGCTGCCGACGAACTGCGCGCCGAGGTCCGTGACTGGCTGGCCGCCAACTGGACCGGCCTGCCGAAATCCGATGACCCGTGGGCGAGTTCCCCGGAACGGATCGCCTGGCTGGAGACGGTCCTCGACGCCGGGTACGCGACACCGACCTACCCCACCGAGTGGTTCGGCCGCGAATACCCGAACCAACTCGCCAATGTCATCGACCAGGAGTTCCGCGCGGTCCGCGCCCCAGGCGCCCGCCAGGACAAGTACAGCATCCCGGCCAACACCGTCCTGACGTTCGGCACCGAGCAGATCAAACACGATCTGTTGCGCGACTTCCTGACCGAGAAGTCCCGCACCTGCCTGCTCTACAGCGAACCGGGCGCCGGATCGGATCTGGCCGGCATCCGCACCTCGGCCGTGCAGGAGGGCGACCAGTGGGTGATCAACGGCCAGAAGGTGTGGACATCGGGAGCCCTGACCTCCGACTACGCGCTGCTGATCGCCCGCACCGATTGGGATGCGCCCAAACACAAGGGCATCACCTTCTTCATCATCCCGATGAAACAACCCGGCATCGAAGTCCGACCGCTGCACCAGATCACCGGTGAGTCGCACTTCAACGAGGTGTTCATCACCGACGCCACGACGCCCGACGCCTACGTCGTGGGCGGTACCGGTAACGGCTGGCGGGTGCTGCAGACCGCGCTCGCCTACGAGCGGTCCCTGATGGGCGCCGCCGGCCGCTCCGGACGAAACCAGTCCCGCGCCAACAGCCTGGTCGAACTGGCCCGTGAGCACGGCCGACTCGACGACGCCGCGGTGCGCAGGTCGCTGGCCGATGTGCTGGCCCTGCGAGAACTCAACGGCCTCAACAATGCCCGCGCGAAAGCCGAGGCAAAGCAGGGCACCTCGAGTCCGGTCATGTCACTGGGCAAGCTGGCGATGTCGGGCATCCTGCACGCCGAGGCGCGACTGAAAACCGACATCATCGGCGCGCAGGCCCTCCTGGCCGGCCCCGACAACCCCGAATCCGACGACGTCAACTTCCTGACCCTGAACGCGTTCTTCACCTCGATCGGCGGCGGCACCGACCAGATCCAGCGCAACATCATCGGTGAGCGGGTGCTCGGACTGCCCAAGGAACCCGAAGTCGACCGCGACATCCCGTTCCGCCAGGCCCGGAGCAACTGAGCCCGATGAACCGCGAAAACGACTACGACCCACCACTGTCCGGCGTACGGGTCCTCGATCTGACCACCGGACCGATGACCGCCGTCGGACGCCTGCTGGCCGATCTGGGGGCCGACGTCAGTCCCGTGGTGCTGCACGGCGTCAGCTCCCAGGACGGACCGGTGCCGCTCGACACCGCGATGAACCGGCACGGCCTGGAAACGGTGACCGTCGACGACCCCGACAGCTGGACCGGCATGCTGGCCGGCGCGGACATCCTCATCGAGAACACCGCGCCCGGCTCGGATGCCGAAGCCGCACTGGCCGTCCGCGCGATCCGGACCGCGCACCCGGCGCTGGTCATCCTGTCCATCAGCGATTTCGGCCGCGACACCCGATTCCGCACCTGGCAGGCCACCACACCGGTGCTGCACGCGCTCACCAGTGAGCTGTCCCGGTCCGGGATCCCCGGGCGCGAACCCCTGGTGCCGCCCGGACGCCACCTGCCCTACCAGGTGGCCGCCGCACAGGCGGCGGTGTTCACCGTCAGCGTGCTGCTGGACCGCTTACGCACCGGTGCAGGTGATCTCATCGACTTCGCCGTGCTCGAAGGCGCCATGCAGACCCTCGATCCGCCGTACGGCACCGCAGGCACCGCCTCGGCGGGGGTGGCGCTCAGCGCGCAGAAACGCAACTGGGCCGCCGAGCAGCTGCGCTATCCCATCATCGCCTGTCGTGACGGGCACGTGCGGATCTGTCTGCTGGCCAAACGGCAGTGGGAGGGCATGTTCGAATGGATGGGCCGCCCAGCCGAATTCGCCGACCCAAAATACTACAGCCTGCGCGAACGCCTCACCTCGGTCGAGTTGCTGGGCGCGATAGGACGGTTCTGCGCGGGCAAGACCCGCGCAGAACTGGAGCAGCAGGGTCAACGCCACCGGGTACCGACCGCGGCGGTGCTCACCCTCGACGAGGCACTGCGCAGCGAACACGTCACCGAGCGCGGCTTCTTTCGCGACATCGACCTCGGCACGGGCGTGACGGTTCCGGTTCCGGTGGGCGTCGTCGAGATCGACGGTCACCGGGCCAGCACGCTGAATGCCCCCGCAATGCCGGCCGGGCGACCGGAGCGCGCGCCCATCCTGGCCGGGCGCACCCGCCGCGACGAGGGCCTGCCGCTGGAGGGCGTGCGGGTGCTGGATCTCGGTGTCATCGTGGTGGGCAGCGATACCGGCCGGTTGTTCGGCGACCTCGGCGCCGATGTCGTCAAGATCGAGAACTCGGCGTTTCCGGACGGATTGCGCGGCAACCTGGCATCGATATCGCACACCTACGCCGCCGGACACCGCAACAAGAAGTCCATCAGCATCGATCTGCGCATCGCCGAAGGACAGGCGCTGGCGCACCGGCTCGTCGAGGCCGCCGATGTGGTCCTCACCAACTTCAAGCCCGGTGTCGCCGCCGCCCTGGGGATGGACCACGACACGCTGCGCCGGATCAACCCCGGCATCGTCGTCGTGGACAGTTCGGCGTTCGGGCCGACCGGGCCGTGGGCGAACCGGCTCGGCTACGGACCGCTGGTCCGGGCCGCCGCGGGCTTCACCGCCCAGTGGGCCTACCCCGGCGGGCAGGATCATCCCCCGTCGCTTCGCTCGCCCCACCCAACCTTTTGCGATGCCGTCACCGTCTACCCCGATCATGTCGCTGCCCGGATCGGCGCGCTCGCCGCACTGGCCCTGCTGCTGCGCCGGGAACGCACCGGAACCGGTGGGGCGGCCAGCGTTGCGCAGTCCGAGGTGATGACCAGCCACCTTGCCGCCGAGATCGCCGGCAAGGTGGCCGGGCTGCCCGAGCAGCAGCCCGAGCACCCCTGGGGCCTGTTCCCGGCCCGCGGCGACGACGCGTGGGTCGCGGTGACCGTCCGCGACGATGCCGACCACCGGGCCCTGCGCACCGTGATCGGCCAGCACCCGCTGGCCGAATGGACCGCCGAGCACAGCCCAGGCGAGGCGATGGACCTGCTGCAGGCGGCCGGAGTACCCGCCGGCGCGGTACTGCACGCCGCCGATGTGCCCGGCTGGGCGTACTACATCGACCGCCGCGCCTTCCGGGAGGAGCTGCACCCGCACGGCCGCGAGCCCTACATCCTGGAGAACGTCCAGATCCATTCCGACCGCATCGCCGACCCTCCGCTCGGGCAGGCGCCGCTGCTGGGCGAGCAGACCCGCGAGCTGGCCGCTGAACTGCTCGGACTGAGCCAGGCCGACATCGACGACCTGATGGCCCGCGGCGTGCTGGAGTCCGTGCTCGAGGCGGCCTCGCAGCCTCGCTGACCGCCGGCCGGCCGGAGCGGCTTAAGATCCGGGAGCCAACATCCGCCTCGACCCGTTTCGGACGTGCCCGCATGCAAGTGGACTTCACCAGGCTCCGCTATTTCGTCGCGGTCGCCGAGGAACTGCACTTCAAACGTGCCGCCGACCGGCTGATGATCACCCCGCCGCCACTGAGCAAGCAGATCAAGCTGCTCGAGAACGAGCTCGGCGGCCGGCTCTTCGAACGCGACTACCACAACGTCCGGCTCACCCCACTCGGGCAGAAGCTGCTGGGCCCGGCCCGCGACATCCTCGATCGGGTCGACGACCTCAAGGCGATGGCGTCGCGAATCACCAACGGCGTCAAGCCGGTCCGCATCGGCGCCACCGCGTACGCGCCGTCGGACTTTCTGGCGCAGCTGGAGACGACGGTCGCCGCACTGACGTCACCGGCCGAGTTCAGCGTTCCCGGATCCGCGGCGGAGGTCACCGCCAAACTGGTGTCCGGGCACCTCGATCTGGGCCTGATCCATCTGCCCCACTCCGACAAGCGATTACGTCACCGGGTCGTGACCAGCTATCCGGGCGCGATCGCCGTCCGCTTCGATGATCCGTTGGCCGCCGATGACAGCGTGACCATCGATGCGCTGCGCGACCGTGATGTGGTGATCGACTTCGCGCGCCCCAACCCGGTGGTGCTGGCCGGACTGACCCGCGGCCTGCAGGCCCGCGGAGTGCACCGAATCGTGCGGACCACCAACCAACTCGGCGGCGAGTTGGAGATGGCGACCCAGGTGTTCAACCGTCATCTGGTCGCGATGGTGACCTACGCGCCGGCATCGGCGATCGGCCGGATCTTCTCGCCCCCGGAGTTCAAACTGATCCCGATCGACGAAAGCACCTGGGCCCCGGTCAGGATCGCGCTGGCCTGGGCGCCCGACCGGCTGGACGACCCGGCTCGGATCGAGGCTCTGGTCGACGAGATCGCCGCTGCGGTAGGGACTTCGGATGTCCGCGGCTGATACCGGCCCCTGCCCCTGCGGATCCGGGCAGGCCTACCGCGACTGTTGCGGACCGCTACACGACGGGACGGTGGTTGCCGGAACCGCCGAGGCGCTGATGCGTTCGCGGTTCAGCGCTTTCGCGCGCGGTCGCGCCGACTACCTGCTGAGCAGCTGGCATCCCGGCACCCGGCCCGCGCGGCTGGACCTCGACGACCAGATCACCTGGCGCCGCCTGCAGATCGTGGACACCGAGGCCGGTGGCGCCGACGACGACACCGGGATCGTCGAATTCCGCGCCGAGTACCTGCAGGACGGAAAGCGGCACATCCTGCACGAACGCAGCCGTTTCCGCCGGGGCCGCGACGGCTCCTGGCGCTATGTGGACGGGGAGATCGGGCGCGGTCCGTAAACTGGCCTGATGCGTTTCGTGCTGATCGTGGCGGCCATGGCCGTCGCAGCCGTGCTGTCGGCGCCGCTGTCTCATGCCGAACCTGCCGGTGAGACCGCGACGGACAGCGCGCCGCTGACCGCCTTCGACGTGGCCGATCCCGCCATCGGCCGGCTGGACCCCACCCTGCTGGCGGCGGTGCAGAACGCCACCTCGGCGGCGGCGGCCGAGGGCGTCACCGTGACCGTGACGTCCGGGTGGCGCTCGCCGGAGTTCCAGCAGCAGCTGCTCGACGACGCCATCGTGACCTACGGCAGTTACCCCGCGGCCCGGCAGTACGTGCAGACTCCCGAACAGTCGCGGCATGTGGTGGGCGCGGCGGTGGACATCGGCGGACCCGGCGCCGACCGGTGGATGATCGCCAACGGGCCGCGGTTCGGGCTGTGCCAGATCTACGCCAACGAGACGTGGCATTTCGAACTGACCACCGATCTGTTCGGCGCCTGCCCGGCACTGCTGCCCGACGCCGCGGGCGCGCACTGACCTGGGTCACCGAACGGGCTTGAACGCCAACGGTATCGGGGGCCCGGATATTCACCCGATGATCACCGGAAATGCGCCGACTGCTCACCCTGCGTTGCGCAGGCCGATTCGCCCCCGGCGGATTCGCGGTTAGGCTGGGTCCCCGTGCGTGCCGTGCTGATCGTCAACCCGAACGCGACATCGACGACCCCGGCGGGACGTGACCTGCTGGCTCACGCGCTGGAAAGCCGCGTCGATCTGACCGTGATCCACACCGATCACCGAGGCCATGCCATCGAGATCGGCCACCAAGCCACCCGCGACGGGATCGACGTGCTGATCGTGCACGGCGGCGACGGCACGGTGAACGAAGTGGTCAACGGCGTGCTGCAGGAGCCTTCCGAACGCACCCCCGCGGTCGGGGTGGTGCCGGGCGGATCGGCCAACGTCTTCGCCCGCTCGCTGGGCATCAGCCCGGACCCCGTCGTGGCCACCAACCAGCTCGTCGATCTGCTCGGCGATTACCGCCGCGGGGCGCCGTGGCGCCGCATCGGCCTGATGAACTGCGGTGAGCGGTGGGGCGTGTTCACCGCGGGCATGGGCGTCGACGGCGACGTGGTGGCCGCGGTGGAGGCTCAGCGGGCCAAGGGCCGCACCGTGACCGCATCCCGGTACATCAGGGTGGCGATTCGCGAAATGCTGGCCAGCGCCCGCAGGGAGCCGCTGCTGACCGTCGAACTGCCCGGCCGCGAGGCCCAGTCCGGCGTGCACTTCGCGTTCGTGTCGAATTCCAGCCCGTGGACGTACGCGAACGCCCGGCCGGTGTGGACGAACCCGGGGACGACCTTCGAGACCGGGCTCGGGGTATTCGCGATCACCAATATGAATGTATGGCGCAATCTCGGCCTGGTGCGCCGGATGCTGTCGGCCAAACCGAATATCGAAGCACCCCATCTGATCCGGGAAGACGACCTGGCGTGGCTGCGGGTGACCAGTGACACACCGGTGGCTTGCCAGATCGACGGCGACTACATCGGATTACGTGATGCGATGACTTTTACTTCGGTTCCGGATGCGCTGTGCGTGGTGGCGCCTACTGCCGAAACCGCTTGACCTGCGAATTCGCTGTGAGCAGCATAAATTTAGAGCGCAAGTGAGTTGAGTGTAGTACAAACGAGTGAGCGGACTGGTAACCCGGTACCGCAGTGACATTGCCCACGTGTTAACGCACTTCTATTGACATCTGTTCAGCCTGTGAAAGCATTGGACGCAACAGCGCAGAAACATTTGATGTGTGCGCGTTAACAGCCGAAAAAACTCAGGGTGTCTTTGTAGCGCCACTGTAACGACTTGATTAGGAGATGGAAGCATGGATTGGCGTCACAAGGCGGTCTGTCGCGATGAGGATCCGGAACTGTTCTTCCCGGTGGGAAACAGCGGCCCGGCACTCGCCCAGATCGCCGATGCGAAGCTCGTCTGCAACCGTTGCCCGGTAACCACCGAGTGCCTGAGCTGGGCACTCGAGTCCGGTCAGGATGCCGGCGTGTGGGGTGGCATGAGCGAGGACGAGCGTCGCGCGCTCAAGCGTCGCAACGCGCGGACCAAGGCACGCACCAGCGTCTAGGTCCCCCGCAAGACATCGACTGCGGCCCCGACAGCAATTGTCGGGGCCGCAGTCTTTTTGCGTATGGGCCCCATTGTGAGCCACCAGTCATTGTGCGCCGCATCACATTTCGCGGCGCTTCGGCACTAGATCGCGGCTCTGCGGTGCCGCCCGATCGGCACCCGCAGCACCACATCGGTACCGCCGGAGTCCACATCGTGCATGCCGAGCGAGCCGTCCAGTTCCGCCGAGACCAGCGTGCGCACGATCTGCAGGCCGAGCCGGTCGGACTTCTCCAGGCTGAAACCCTCCGGTAGCCCGCGGCCGTCGTCATGCACGACGACGTCGAGCCAGCGCGCCGAACGCTCGGCCCGGATGGTCACCGACCCCTTCTTCACATCGCCGTCGAAGGCGTGTTCCAACGCGTTCTGCACCAGTTCGGTGATCACCATGATCAGCGCGGTGGCCCGGTCGGCGTCGAGCACACCGAGGTCGCCGTCGCGGGTGATCCGAATCGGGGTGTCCACCGAGGCGACGTCGTTCATGATCGGCAGGATCCGGTCCACCACCTGGTCGAGGTTGACCTCTTCGTCGACCGACATGGACAGCGCATCGTGCACCAGCGCGATGGACGACACCCGGCGCACCGACTCGATGAGCGCCTCCCGCCCCTCGGCGTTGTTGGTCCGGCGGGCCTGCAGGCGCAGCAACGCGGCGACGGTCTGCAGGTTGTTCTTCACCCGGTGGTGGATCTCGCGGATCGTCGCGTCCTTGGACAACAGGGCGCGGTCGCGCCGTTTGACCTCGGTGACGTCACGGATCAACACCGCCGCGCCGGCGGCCGCGCCGCCCACCTGCAGCGGGATCGTGCGCAGCAGCACCGCGGCACCGCCGGCGTCGACCTCCATGCGCATGCTCGACCCGCCCGCCAGCGAGTCACGCACATGTTCGGCCAGTTCCTGGGCCTCGAAGGGATCGGAGATCAGCGGGCGGGTGACCGTGACGAGGTTGTGCCCCTCGAGTTCGGCGGCGAAGCCCATCCGGTGATACGCGGAAATGGCATTGGGGCTGGCGAACGCGACCTCCCCGGCCACCCCGAGCCGGATGAAGCCGTCGCCGACGCGTGGGCTGGACCGCGACATCGGCAGGTCACCGACGTTCGGGAAGGTGCCGTCGCTGAGCATGTGCAGCAGGTCGGCGGCGCAGTCGAGGTAGGCGCGCTCCAGCGGACTGGACGTCCGGCCCTCGGCCAGCGCGGTCTGATGGGTGAGCACGGCGACGACGCGATCGGCGTGCCGCACCGGCACGGCCTCCACGTTCAGCCACTGGCCGTCCCCGCGGGGCTGGCTGACATCGCTCTCCCGGCCGATCGCACCGGAGTCGAACGCGGCGCGCACCACCGGCATCTCCGCGGCGGCGGTGGCGGTGCCGACGGCGTCGGCCAGCAGCATGGTGGAGGCGGTGTTGGGCCGCACCTGCGCCACGCACACGAGGACCTCGTCATCGCTGCGCACCCACATCAGGTAGTCGGCGAAGGACAGGTCGGCCAGCAGTTGCCACTCGCCGACCACAGCGTGCAGATGGTCGACGGCGTTACCGGGAAGAACGGTGTGCTCGGCGAGCAGATCGCCGAGAGTCGACATGAGCCGTTACCGCAGACGAGCTAGCTGATCACCGCGATGAGGTCGCCGGCCTGGATGACGTCACCCACCGAGACACTCACCTCGGTGATGGTGCCCGCGACCTCCGCCAGCACCGGGATCTCCATCTTCATGGACTCCAGCAGCACCAGGGTGTCGCCCGCACCGATCTGGTCGCCCTTCTGCACAACGACCTCCAGCACGCTGGCCACGATCTCTGCGCGAACATCCTCGGCCATCTTCACCCCACTCACGTCGCTTTGGCTGGCTGCTGTTCCGCCGACCGGCCTATATCGAACCACAACCGGAAAAGACGCATCGAATACCACGCGGGAAAAGCAGTCCGTCCGGCATGAGATACTGGGCCTCAAGTATTCATCTGATCCGGAGGTTCACCATGGCCAAGCGAGGCCGCAAGAAGCGCGACCGCAAGCACTCGAAGGCCAACCACGGCCGTCGTCCCAACGCCTGACGCGTTGTCGTAGCCCCCACGGGGCTGCACGCAACAAACCGCCCGAGCTCTCGCAAGAGAGCCCGGGCGGTTGTTTTGTGCTGTGTACGGGGCGCTCAGCCCCGAATGATGGTGGTCCTGCTGATCTCGATCTGCAGCCGTGCCCGCAGGCCCTCGGGTGCCCGCTCACCACGGCACTTGCTGGCGATCAGGTTCTTCACCCGCTCCTCCACTCCGTAGACGCGCAGGCAGGTCGGGCAATCTTCGAGGTGCTGCTTGAGCTTGTCACGGCTCTCGGCGGTGCATTCGCCGTCCAGCAGCGTCCACACCTCGGCGATCACCGCGGCACATTCGGGGTGCTCGGGATCGACCGGGCCGACCGGCGGCGACCAGCGCTCATCCTCGGGTGACTGGGTCATGACGAAACCTCCTCGGGCGCACCGAGCTGTGGGTCTCGGATGAATCCACGGTCCCTGGCCACATCGGCCAGCAACTCACGCAACTGCTTTCTACCGCGGTGCAGCCGCGACATCACGGTGCCGATCGGCGTGTCCATGATCTCGGCGATCTCCTTGTACGGGAATCCCTCGACGTCGGCGTAGTACACCGCCATCCGGAACTCTTCGGGCAGGGCCTGCAGCGCCGCCTTGATCTCGGTGTCGGGCAGCGCCTCCAGCGCCTCCACCTCGGCCGAACGCAGACCGGTCGACGAGTGCTCGGCGTTGGCCGCCAGCTGCCAGTCGGTGATCTCCTCGGTCGGGTACTCGGCAGGCTGCCGCTGTTTCTTGCGGTAGCTGTTGATGTAGGTGTTGGTCAGAATCCGGTACAGCCACGCCTTGAGGTTCGTGCCGGCGCGGAACGATCGGAAGCCGGCATAGGCCTTGACCATCGTCTCCTGCAGCAGATCCTCGGCGTCGGCCGGATTGCGGGTCATCCGCAGGGCACCGCCGTAGAGCTGGTCGAGCAGTGGGATGGCATCGCGTTCGAACCGGGCGGTCAGCTCGGCATCTGTCTCTGCGGCACGAGCCGCCTCATCGATATCGGTCATCGCGGGAGACACCGTCCCTTCTGTTGCGGCATCACCGAACAGCTCCAGTGTGAACACCGGACGATCCAGGCAGGCCGTTGGCACCAAAATCCCCTATCTGACGATCCTAAAGGCAATGACCGACATCGCCCGGGCGCAGGGCGCCCGACTCCGTCGATGCAAGCAACAACGGCGGCCCGGTGGGTCTGCATTCCCGCACTAGTCTGGCCGGGTGGCAGGAGCAGCGACCCCCGCGATCGCCGCGCTGCTCGTCGACGGCGCGGACCACGAGATCCTGCGCTACCAGCACGACCCGCGCGCCGCGTCCTTCGGCGACGAGGCGGTCGCCGAACTGGCCGCGGCACATGGCCTCGCCCCCGCACAGATCTTCAAGACGCTGGTGCTGGCCGTCCCGCACGGGCTGGCGGTGGCGGTGCTGCCGGTGCCCTCGAAACTGTCGCTGAAGGCCGCGGCCGCCGCCCTCGGCGTGCCGAAGGCCGCCATGGCCGACCGGGCCGCGGCCGAACGGTCCACCGGCTATGTGCTCGGCGGCATCTCTCCGCTGGGCCAGCGCCGCGCGCTGCCGACGGTGATCGACTCCTCGGCGCTGGAATGGGACCGGGTGCTGTGCAGCGCGGGCAAGCGTGGCTGGGATGTCGCGCTGGCGCCCGGTGACCTCGTCCGGCTCACCGAAGGCGTCGTGGCAGATATCCGGGCGATCTAAGGTTGGGCCATGGGTGAAGCTCCGCTGTCAGGAAAGACCATGTTCATCTCCGGGGCCAGCCGGGGCATCGGTCTGGCCATCGCCAAGCGGGTGGCCGCCGACGGCGCCAATATCGCGCTGCTGGCCAAGACGGCAGAACCGCACCCCAAGCTGGAAGGCACCGTCTACACCGCGGCCAAGGAGATCGAGGACGCCGGCGGTCAGGCGCTCCCCATCGTCGGTGATGTGCGTGACGGTGACTCGGTGGCCTCCGCAGTAGATCAAGCCGTGGCTCAATTCGGCGGTATCGACCTGTGCGTGAACAACGCCTCGGCCATCAACCTGGGCTCGATCGAGGAGGTGCCCCTCAAGCGCTTCGACCTGATGAACGGGATCCAGATCCGCGGCACGTACGCCGTCTCGCAGGCCTGTATCCCGCACATGAAGGGTCGCACCAACCCGCACATCCTCACGCTGTCCCCGCCGATCAGGCTGGAGTCCGAATGGCTCACCCCGACCGCCTACATGATGGCCAAGTTCGGGATGACGTTGTGCGCGCTCGGCATCGCCGAGGAGATGCGCGAGGCCGAGATCGCCTCCAACACGCTGTGGCCGCGGACCCTGGTGGCCACCGCGGCGGTGCAGAACCTGCTCGGCGGCGACGAGGCGATGGGCCGGGCCCGCAAGCCCGACGTGTACGCCGATGCCGCCTACGCCGTGTTCACCCGTCCGGCACGTGAATACACCGGCCAGAGCCTGCTGTGCGAGGACGTGCTGCTCGACGCCGGGGTCACCGACCTGTCGGTGTACGACTGTGTGCCCGGCTCCGAGCTCGGTGTCGACCTGTGGGTGGACACCCCCAACCCGCCCGGCTACACCGGGCCGTGAGGACACCATGACCGACATCGTCAGGAACGCACCGGCGCTGAACCGCTTCGAGATCTATGAGGGCGACGAGATCGCCGGCTTCGCCGAATACGTCGACCACGACCGGCAGCGCATCTTCCACCACACCGAGATCGGCGAGAAGTTCGGCGGAAAGGGACTGGCCAGCAAGCTGATCCAGACCGCCCTGACCGAGACGTCGAACGCCGGCCTGCGCATCGTGCCGGTATGCCCGTTCGTGGCGAAGTTCATCGAAAAGCACGACGAGTTCGCGGCCGGCGCCGACGAGGTGACCCCGGCCGTGCTGGAACTGCTGGAGAACTCCTAGTGTCCTGAGTCATTAATTACGATCTAGTTGTTAATCTGGGTTGTGCCGACCCCTCATGCTGCTGAGATTGTGTTGTCTGCCGCCGAGCGTGCCG
>NZ_LMJA01000006.1 GCF_001428895.1 Mycobacterium sp. Root265 | reverse complement strand
TCGCCACCGATGAGGAAGGTGGCCTCGCGGTCCTCCCAGCATTCGTAGATGTTGGGGCAGCCGGCCTCTTCGCACACGGTGTGCAGACCCTCGCGCTTTACCAGCGACTTGAGTTCGGTGTACTCCGGCCCGGTGCGCAGCTTGGTCTTGATCCACGGCGGCTTGCGCTCGATCGGGGTCTCGGCGTTGCGCACCTCAAGGCGCAGTAACTTACGGCCTTCGGGGACGACACTCACCGGGTCAATGCTACGCGGATCTGTCCGTCCAGAGCACCGGAGACGGCGTCGGCGACCGCGGTCGTGACATCTTTCACTCCGACCTCCCGGCCCAGTTCAGCAGTCAGCGAGGTCACCCCGGCATCGGAGATGCCGCACGGGATGATGCCGCCGAACGCGCCCAGGTCGCAGTCGCAGTTCAGGGCGAACCCGTGCTGGGTCACCCCGCGCGCCACCCGGATGCCGATCGCGCCGACCTTGCGCGGGGGCTGTCCCGGCACCCACACCCCCGAGCGTCCCTCGACCCGGCCGGCGTCCACCCCGAAATCCGCGCACACCGTGAGGAGTGCTTCCTCAAGGCGCCGAACGAAATTCACCACATCGAGCGGCTCGGTCAGCCCGATGATGGGATAGCCGACGAGCTGGCCTGGGCCGTGCCAGGTGATCTTGCCGCCGCGGTCGGTGTCAACCACCGGTACCCCGTCGACGGGACGTTCCTCGGGCAGGGTGCGCTTGCCCGCGGTGTAGACGGGCGGATGCTCCAGCAGCAGCAGGGTGTCCGGACCACCGGCCACCCGCTCCTCGGCGATCTCGCGCTGCAGCTGCCAGGCCTCGCGGTAATCGACGGTGCCCAACAGCTTGACCTGCAACGGCGCCGGGGACGACCGGATGGAATCCATGACCACAACGCTACGCGGGCGGCGCGCCCGCGGTGACGTAGGCCAGCGCCTCGCCGACCGTCTTGTGATGGAACACGAAACCGGCCTGCTCCAGTGCGGCCGGGATGGCGCGCTGCCCGCCGAGCAGACCCTCGTCGGCGAACTCGCCGAGCACGGCCCGCAACGCGAAGCCGGGCACGATCATCGGGGTCGGTCGGTGCAGGGCGCGACCGAGCGCGGAGGTGAACTCCCCGTTGGTGACCGGTGCCGGCCCGGTGAGATTGACCGGCCCGGCCAGCGCGGTGTGCGAGATGGCGAACAGCATCGCTCGCACCTGGTCCTCCAGGCTGATCCACGGAAAGTACTGCCGCCCATCGCCGAGCCGGGCCCCCAGGCCCAACCCGAACAGCGGACGCAGCCGGTTGAGCATGCCGCCGCTGGGTGACAGCACCAGCCCGGTGCGCAGCAGCACCACCCGCGCACCGGCCTCGGAGGCGGCCGCGGTGGCCGCCTCCCAGTCCACGCACAACTGGGCCAGGAAACCCGCGCCGTGCGGGGTGCTCTCATCCACCACCCGGTTGCGGGTGTCGCCGTAGAAACCGACCGCGCTGGCGTTGATCAGAAGCGGCACACCGGCTTCGGCGACGGCGGCGGCCAGCACCTCGGTGGGCTCGATCCGGCTGTCGCGCAGGCTCTGCTTGAACGCGCCCGACCACCGCTTGGCGCCGACGTTGACGCCGCACAGGTTCACCACGACATCCACGCCGGCCAGCTCGCCGACATCGAACTCACCGGTGTCCGGATTCCAGAACACCTCGTCGGCATTCGACGGACGCCGGCGCACGATACGGATCACCCGGTGATCGGCGGTGCGCAGCGCCGTGGTCAGCGCAGAGCCGATCAGACCCGAGGATCCCGCGATGGCGACGACCATGCTCGCCACCGGCTACAAGCCCAGGTCGGCCTCGAATGCGCCCTCTTCGAGACGACGCTTGACGGTGGTGAGGAAGCGGCCGGCGTCGGCGCCGTCGATCAGGCGGTGGTCGTAGGTCAGCGGCAGGTAGGCCACCGAACGCACACCGATCGACTCGTTGCCGTTGCCGTCCACGACGACCCGCGGACGCTTGACGATCGCGCCGGTGCCCAGCATCGCCGCCTGCGGCGGGACCAGGATCGGCGTGTCGAACAGCGCGCCCTGGCTGCCGATGTTGGTGATGGTGAAGGTGCCACCGGAGAGCTCGTCGGGCTTCAGGTTGCCCGAGCGCGCGCGGGCCGCGATATCGGCGATCGCGCGGGCCAGCCCACCGAGGGAGAGGTCACCGGCGTTGTGCACGACGGGGGAGAGCAGACCCTGCTCGGTGTCCACCGCGAAGCCGAGGTGCTCGGCGTCGTAGTAGGTGATCTCCTTGCTGTCCTCGTTGTAGCTGGCGTTCACGTTCGGGTGTGCCTTGAGCGCGTCGACGACGGCCACGGCGAAGAACGGCAGGAACGTCAGGTTGACGCCCTCACGCTCGGCGAAGCTGGCCTTGGCCTTGGCCCGCAGTGCCACGATCTTGGTCAGGTCGACCTCGTGGGTCTGGGTCAGCTGGGCCGTGGTCTGCAGGCTCTCGCGGGTCTTCTTCGCGGTGATCTGCCGGATCCGGTTGGCCTTCTGGGTGGTGCCGCGCAGGTGCGCCAGCGCGGGAGCGGCGGCGGGCTTCGACGGGGCAGCGGCCGCGGGCGCGGAAGCAGCAGGAGCGGCGGCGGCGGGCGCCTTCTTGGCGTCGGCCGCGGCGAGCACATCCTGCTTGCGGATGCGTCCACCGACACCGGTGCCCTTCACCGAGTTGAGGTCGACACCGTTCTCGGTGGCCAGCTTGCGTACCAGCGGCGTGACGTAGGGGGAACCGTCACCGGCGGGTGCGCTCTCGGCGGCCGGGGCTGCCGCGGGCTTGGGTTCCGGCTTCGGCTCGGGCTTGGGCTCGGGCTTGGGCTCGGCCTTCGGTTCGGGCTTGGGTTCCGGCTTGGACTCGGCCTTCGGCTCGGGCTTGGGCTCTTCCTTCGGCTCTTCCTTGGGGGCCGGCTCCGGCTCGGGATCGCTCGCCGGTGCGGCGTCGGCCGAACCGATCTTGGCGAGCTCACCACCGACCGGGACGACGTCGTCTTCCTCGGCGGTGATCGAGAGCAGCGTGCCGGCGACCGGCGACGGGATCTCGGTGTCGACCTTGTCGGTGGACACCTCGACCAGCGGCTCGTCGACGGCGACGTCGTCGCCGACCTTCTTCAGCCAGCGGGTGACGGTGCCCTCGGTGACGGACTCACCGAGTTCGGGCATGGTGATCGAGGTGGCATCGCCGCCACCGGAGGCGGCAGGCTTGGCGGGCTCGGACTCGGCGGGCTCGGGCTCGGCCTCTTCGGCGGGCGCCTCTTCTTCGGCGGCAGGCTCCGGCTCGGCCGCGGGCTCGGGCTCGGGCTCGGCTTCTTCGGCGGGGGCGGAGTCGCCGGAGTCGACCGACTCGCCCTCCTCGCCGATCAGCGCGAGATCGCCACCGACCTCGACGACGTCATCCTCGGCCGCGATGATCTTGGTGAGCACACCGGCGATGGGCGACGGGATCTCGGTGTCGACCTTGTCGGTACTGACCTCAAGCAGGGGTTCGTCGACGGCGACGGTGTCGCCCTCCTGCTTAAGCCATCGCGTGACGGTCCCCTCGGTGACGCTCTCACCGAGTGCGGGCATCTGGACGGAGATTGCCATGGGTTTTGACTCCTCGAAAGTCATCGTCACGTGTCGTATGAAATGCCCTTCTATCCTGTCACGTCCGTCGCGCGCGGTCGTCGCGGACCGTCGAGTCGATGCTCTGGCACCATCGAAGAAGGCGTCCGAGAGGAGTAACCCCAGTTGGGACTGTTCGACAGGTGGCGGCGTCCGCGCAGCGGATCGCGAGCACAGACCCGAAAACAAGCTTCTGCCGACTTGGCGTACCTCCGCGACTGGGTTGCCACGCACACCGGGGTGGAGGCCTTCGTGGAGCCTCAGACCGTCGTCACCGAGGTCACCGTCGTACTGGTGGCCGCCGACGGGGAATGGACCAGGCGGCGCACCGGCGGGGACGCCGGGGCACACCGATTGAGCAAGCAACTCGACATCCCGGTCTACGACGTGCAGAAAGTGGGCTACCCGCAGCGCATGCGCGATTACGATGCGCGTCGCCGCATCGAGCGCGACCGTGCGATGCGCAAAGACCTCGAAAGGTAGCCATGACCGACACCACCGAACGGTTCGTCGACAGTGCCGACGGGACCCGCATCGCGGTCTTCGAACAGGGCAACCCCGACGGCCCGACGGTGGTGCTGGTGCACGGCTGGCCGGACTCCCACGTGCTGTGGGACAGCGTGGTGCCTTTGCTTTCCGAACGCTTCCGGGTGATCCGCTACGACAACCGCGGTACCGGGAAATCGACGGCGCCCAAACATCATTCGCGCTACACCATGGCCCGTTTCGCCGACGATTTCGCCGCGGTGACAGCGGCGGTCAACCCGGGTGCGCCGGTGCACGTGCTGGCGCACGACTGGGGTTCGGTCGGGGTATGGGAGTACCTGGCGCGCCCCGGTGCGGCCGACGTGGTGGCGTCGTTCACCTCGGTCTCCGGCCCCAGCAGCGACCACATCAACCGCTTCATCGTCGATGGACTCAAACGGCCCTACCGGCCGCGCCGATTTGTGCACGGGCTCGGTCAACTCGCCCGGTTGTCCTACATGGGTGCGTTCTCCACACCGGTGCTGGCGCCCGCCGCCGTCCGGATCGCGTTCGCGCGCGGCGGTATGCGGCGGCGGCTGCTCAAGGACGGCATCGCGCCCGAGGCCATCCACCATTCCGAGTCGTTCGTCGGTGATGCGGTCAACGGCGTCAAGGTGTACCGGGCCAACTTCTTCCACGGTCTGCGGCACGCTCGCCCCGACCATCGCGTCGACGTCCCGGTTCAGCTGATCGTGAACACCAGGGACCCCTACGTCCGGCCCTACGCCTACGCCGACATCCCGAACTGGGTGCCCCGGCTGTGGCGCCGGGACCTGGTCGCCGGGCACTGGTCGCCGATGTCGCATCCGGGCCCGCTGGCCCGGGCCGTCACCGAATTCGTCGACCACCTCGGCGGCGCCCCGGCCGGCCGCGAGCTCGCGCGGGCCGAGGTCGGCGTCGAGCGTGCGCCGTTCGGCGATCAGCTGGTGTCGGTGACCGGCGCCGGCAGCGGTATCGGGCGCGCCACCGCCCTGGCCTTCGCCGCCCTGGGCGCCGAAATCGTGGTGAGCGACATCAGTGAGGGTGCCGCGGCCGCGACGGTCGCCGAAATCACCGCCGGCGGCGGGACCGCCCACGCCTACCGGCTCGACGTGGCCGACGCCGAGGCCGTCAACAGGTTCGCCGAGCAGGTCTGCACCGCGCACGGGGTGCCCGATGTGCTGGTGAACAACGCCGGTGTCGGGCATGCCGGGCTGTTCCTGGACACCCCGGCCGACCAGTACGACCGGGTGCTGGACATCAACTTCGGCGGAGTCGTCAACTGCTGTAGGGCCTTCGGGACGCGGATGGTCGAACGCGGCACCGGCGGGCACATCGTCAACGTGGCGTCGATGGCCGCGTACTCGCCCACCCAGGTGATGAACGCCTATGCGACCAGCAAGGCCGCGGTGTTCATGTTCTCCGACTGCCTGCGTGCCGAGCTGGATCCGGCCGGGATCGGGCTCACGACGGTATGCCCGGGCGTCATCGACACGAACATCATCGACGGCACCCGCTTCGATGTGCCCACCCACAAGCAGGCCGGGGTGGAACCGCTACGGGCACAGATCAAGAAGGGTTTCGCCCTGCGCCGCTACGGACCCGAGAAGGTGGCCAAGGCCATCGTGTCGGCGGTGCAGAAGAACAAGCCCATCCGTCCGGTGACCCCGGAGGCCTACCTGGTCTACGGGGTGGCGCATGCGCTGCCGCAGGTGATGCGCAGCACCGCGCGCACCAACCTGGGCTAGCCGTTCGCGGCGATGTCCTCGAGGACCGCGAACATGGTCCGGGTCGGCACACCGGTGCCGCCCTTGGGGGTGTAACCCCACGGCCCGCCGGTGTTGTAGGCGGGGGCGGCGATGTCGATATGCGCCCACTGCACGTCATCGGCGACGAACTCGCGCAGGTACACCCCGGCGACGAGCATGCCGGCGAAGCGCGAGGAACTGACATTGGCCAGATCGGCGACCGTCGACTTCAGGTCGTCCTTCAGTTCCTCGGGCAGCGGCATCGCCCAGCCGTTCTCGCCGACCGACTGCGACAGGGTGGCCACCCGGTCGCGGAACTCGTCGCTGCCCATCACGCCCGGGGTGCGCGAGCCCAGCGCCACGGTCTGCGCACCGGTCAGCGTCGAGGTCTCGATGAGGTAGTCGGGGTCGTCCTCGCAGGCCCGCACGATCGCGTCGGCCAGGATGAGGCGGCCCTCGGCGTCAGTGTTGAGCACCTCGACGGTGATCCCGCCGTACTGGGTCAGCACATCGCCGGGCCGCTGCGCGGTGGAGGAAGGCATGTTCTCGGCCATCGGCACGGTGGCGATGACGTCGATGGGCAGCTTCTGCTTGGCGGCCAGCACCACCGTGGCGATGACGGCGGCCGCGCCACCCATGTCGGAGGTCATGTGGTGCATGTTGGCGGCGGGCTTGATGGAGATGCCGCCGGTGTCGAAGGTGATGCCCTTGCCGACCAGCGCGACCCGCTTGCCGCCCCGCTTGGCGCCCTTGTAGGTCAGCCGCACCAGCCGCGGGAGCCGGGACGAGCCCTGGCCCACGCCGACGATGCCGCCGTAACCGGCCTTGATCAGTGCCTTGTCATCGAGCACCTCGACCACCAGGCCGACCGATTCGCCCAATGCCTTTGCCTGCTTGGCGAACTCGGCCGGGAACAGGTGGCTGGGCGGGGTGTTCACGAAATTGCGGGCGGTCGCGACGGCGGAGGCCACATCGACGGCACGGGCGGCTGCCGCCTTGGTGGCGGCCTTCGCGTCGGCTGCCAGCGCGACGATCTTGGTCAGGCCCTTGTCCTTGGGCGCGGTCTTGTCGCTGCGGAAGTCGGTGAACCGGTAGCCCCCGAGGATCAGCCCCTCGATGGCGGCTTCCAGGTCCAGGGTGGACAGCGCGGTGACGACGGTGCCGACCTTGTCCAGCGAGCGCGCCGCGGCACCCGCGGCACGGCGGATCGTGTCGGCCGGCCATTCGTCGGCCGCATCGCCCAGACCGACGGTCAGCACGCTGGCCACCGGCAGCGCATCGACCACCAGTCGGTGCAGTTGACCCTCGCCGCCGGTCCCATTGAGCGCCTGCACACCGGACTCGATCGCCGCGATGGCGTCGGCATTCAGCACGCCATCGACGTCCAGGACGGTCGGACCGGCATCGCCGGTGACCACCGGTACGACGAGCACGGCGTCGCCGATCCCCCTGCCGGGCAGGGACGAGCTGACGGTGACGGTGGGGGCCTGGTATCCGGGTGCGCTGCTCATCCGACCAACCCTAATCAGATCAACGCGTATGCGTTGACCGGCTCGTCGAACCCCTTCAGCCGTAGCGGTGCCGCGGCGGCGGTCGCACGGCCGGGCGACAGTTCGTGGACGGACTCCGAGACCAGGATCTGCCCCGGCGTCGCGGCGGCCACCAGCCGGGCCGCGCGGTTCACCGGATTGCCGAAGTAATCCCCGCCGAAGGTCAGCACCGTGCCGTAGTCCAGCCCGGCCCGGATCAGCAGACCGGTTTCGGCCGCGCGCGGATGCCCGACGATGTCCTCGGCGACCCGCACCAGCTGCTCGGGTGTCGGTGCCACCCACATCACCTCATCGCCGATGAACTTGACCAGCCGGCCGCCGAGGGAATGGATGACATCGGCTGCGGCGGCGCTGAATTCGTTGAGCAGGGCCGTCAGTTCGGGGATGCTCAACGTCCGGGTCAGCGACGTGAAACCGGACAGGTCGGCGAATCCGACGCCGCACACCACCGTCGCGGGATCCTCGCGGGCCACCTGCTCGAAGTACATCCGGGTGGTCCGCAGGTGATGGCGGTGCACGGCGTCCATCAGCGCGCCGAGGCGTGGCACGAACTCGGCGGCGACCCGGTAGGCCCTGGCGGTGCGGAACTCGTCGTGGGACTGCTCGATCTGGATGTCCGGGGTGTTCGCGCGGATCATCGAGGCGACCGCCTCCGAGAGCCGCGCCATCCCGGACCCCACCACCCGCAGCAGGGCGGTGGCCGCCTCATCGCCGAGCGGCCCGCGCATGTCGGCCCAGGTGGCCAAACCGTCCACATCGGCCTGGCTGAGCACGAACTCGTCGGGACCGGCGACGGTGAGACCGAGCGCCGCCCAGGCCCGCCCGACCTCGGCGACCGGGAGTCCCAGGGCGTGCGCCGCGGTGGTCAGGCTGTGAATCGGCGGTCCGGTCAGCTGGACGGCGTCACCGGCGAGCCCGAACAGCCGTCCGCGCTGTTCGGCGTCGACCATCTCTTCGGCGCTGAAGCCGAGCCCGGCCAGGTATTCGATCAGTGCCGCCCGGCCGTGCGCATCGGCGATCCCGGCGGCCTGCAGCGCGTCGAAGTCCACCACCGGGTCAGTGTGACAGCACTGGTAGCACCATTAGGGTGAGTTCGTGAGTGACAACCTGCTGCACGGCCCGCTGGAAGATCAACACCGCGCACTGGGCGCCACCTTCGCCGAATTCGGTGGCTGGCTGATGCCGGTGTCGTACGCGGGCACCGTCGCCGAGCACACCGCCACCCGCAACACCGTCGGCCTGTTCGACGTGAGTCACCTGGGTAAGGCCCTGGTGAAGGGCCCGGGTGCGGCCGCCTATGTCAACAGCGCGCTCACCAACGACCTCAACCGCATCGGACCGGGCAAGGCGCAGTACACGTTGTGCTGCAACGAATCCGGTGGGGTGATCGACGACCTGATCGCCTACTACGTGTCCGACGACGAGATCTTCCTGGTGCCCAACGCCGCCAACACGGCCGCCGTCGTCGCCGAATTGCAGCGCCACGCACCCGAAGACCTGACCATCACCGATGAGCACCGCTCCTATGCGGTGCTGGCGGTGCAGGGGCCCAAGGCGGCCGAGATCGTCGCCGGGCTGGGGCTGCCCACCACGATGGACTACATGGGATACGCCGACGGTGAAGTGGCCGGGGTGCCCACCCGGGTGTGCCGCACCGGCTACACCGGTGAACACGGATTCGAGCTGCTGCCGGAATGGGATCGTGCCGGCGCGGTGTTCGACGTCCTGATCGAGGCCGTGCGTGCGGCGGGCGGCGAGCCGGCCGGCCTGGGCGCCCGCGACACCCTGCGCACCGAGATGGGTTACCCCCTGCACGGCCACGAGCTGTCACTGGACATCTCGCCGCTGCAGGCCCGCACCGGTTGGGCGGTGGCCTGGAAGAAGGACGCGTTCTGGGGCCGCGACGCGTTGCTCGCCGAGAAGCAGGCCGGGCCGGTGCGGTTGCTGCGTGGACTGAAGGCGCTGGGCAGGGGAGTGCTGCGGGCCGATCTGACGGTGCTGGCCGGCGACCAACCGATCGGGGTGACCACCTCGGGAACCTTCTCTCCCACACTGAAGGTCGGCATCGCGCTGGCGCTGATCGACACCGCCGCCGGGATCGAGGACGGCGCGACCGTGACCGTCGACGTGCGCGGCCGGGCCCTGGAGTGTGAAGTGGTCAAGACCCCGTTCGTAGCCGCGAAAACTCGGTAGCGCTGCAGCGATACAATCGCGGTATGACCGACGGCCCCCTCGAATTCAAGCTTGCCCGCAACACGTCTCCGGCAAGCGATGAAGTACGAGCCGGCATCCTCGCCGACCCGGGTTTCGGCCGGTTCCACACCGACCACATGGTGTCGCTGAGCTACACCACCGCGAAGGGCTGGCACGACGCCCAGGTGCTGCCGTACGGCCCCATCGAGCTGGATCCGTCCGCGATCGTGCTGCATTACGCGCAGGAGATCTTCGAGGGCCTGAAGGCCTACCGGTGGGCGGACGGTTCCATCGTGTCGTTCCGGCCGGAGGCCAATGCCGCCCGGCTGCAGACCTCGGCGCACCGGCTGGCCATCCCCGAACTTCCCACCGAGTTGTTCCTGGAGTCGCTGCGCCAGCTCATCGCGGTCGACGAGCAGTGGGTGCCGGCCGCGGGCGGCGAGGAGTCGCTGTACCTGCGTCCCTTCGTCATCGCCACCGAGCCCGGTCTGGGCGTGCGGCCCTCCGAGGAGTACCGCTACCTGGTCATCGGTTCGCCCGCCGGGGCGTACTTCAAGGGCGGCATCAAGCCGGTCAGCGTGTGGCTGTCCAACGAGTACGTGCGGGCATCCCCGGGCGGCACCGGCGCGGCGAAGTTCGGTGGCAACTACGCGGCCTCGCTGCTGGCCCAGGCGCAGGCCTCCGAGCAGGGGTGCGATCAGGTGGTGTGGCTGGACGCGATCGAGCGCCGCTATGTCGAAGAGATGGGCGGCATGAACCTGTTCTTCGTCTTCGGCAGCGGGGGGTCGGCGCGCCTGGTCACCCCGGAGCTGTCCGGTTCGCTGCTGCCCGGTATCACCCGGAATTCGTTGCTGCAGTTGGCCACCGATGCCGGTTTCGCCATCGAGGAACGCAAGATCGACGTCGACGAATGGCAGAAGAAGGCGACCGCGGGCGAGATCACCGAGGTGTTCGCGTGCGGGACCGCCGCCGTCATCACCCCGGTGTCACACGTCAAGCACCGCGAGGGCGAGTTCACCATCGCCGACGGTCAGCCCGGCGAGATCACCATGGCCCTGCGCGACACCCTGACCGGGATCCAGCGCGGCACCTTCGCCGACACGCACGGCTGGATGGCCCGGCTGAACTGAGCCTTCAGGTGCCGCAAAAGGTGCGGTAACCGGCGGCGAAGTCCTCCGCTGCGGGCAGGGCGTAGCGCTGCAGGCCGGGGCGCTCGGTGAACGGATCCCCGATCGCGTCCAGCAACTCGTGTGCCGGTCCGACATCACCTGCGGTCGCGGCGGCCAACGCCTCCTCGACCAGATGGTTGCGCGGGATGTAGACCGGGTTCGCCGCATCCATCGACGCGGTATCCGGGGAGTGCGCACGCCAGCGCTTCACCCAGGCCATGAAGCCGAGCGGCATGTCGCCGCGCGCCAACCCGCGGAAGAACGAGGTGTGATCCGTGCGGTGTTCCTCCAGCAGCGCGGGTAGCTCGTCGATCAGAGCGTCATCGGTGAAGCCTTCGGGCAGGCCGAGTTTGGTGCGCATCCCGGCGCGCCACGCCGCCTGGTAGCGCGGGGCGAACTCGCCGAGCGCGGTGGTGGCGAGTTCGATGGCGTTATCGGCGTCGTCGTCGATCAAGGGCAGCAGCGTCTCGGCGAACCGGGCCAGATTCCAGCCGGTGATCGCAGGCTGATTGCCGTAGGCGTAGCGGCCCCAGCTGTCGATCGAGCTGAACACCGTGGCCGGGTCGAAGGTGTCCATGAACGCGCACGGCCCGTAGTCGATGGTCTCACCGGAGATGGTGACGTTGTCGGTGTTCATCACGCCGTGGATGAACCCGACCAGCATCCAGCGGGCCACCAGTTCGGCCTGCACCGAGATCACCGCGTCGAACAACGCCAGGTACGGGTTGGCGGCGTCGGCGCAGCCGGGGTGGTGGCGGGCGATCGCGTGGTCGGCGAGCCGGCGCAACAGGTGCATGTCCCCGGTGCCCGCGGCGTACTGGAAACTGCCGACCCGCAGATGACTGGCGGCCACCCGGGCCAGCACCGCGCCGGGCAGCGGGGTCTCACGGTGCACTGTCGCACCGGTGGCCACCACCGCCAGCGCGCGGGTGGTGGGAATGCCCAGGGCGTGCATCGCCTCGCTGATCAGGTACTCGCGCACCATCGGGCCGATCGCCGCCAGACCGTCACCGCCGCGGGCCAGCGGGGTCCGCCCCGAGCCCTTGAGGTGCAGGTCCCGGCCATCGTCGAACTCGCCGAGCAGCAGCGCCCGGCCGTCACCCAGGCGCGGCTGCAGCCCACCGAACTGATGACCGGCATAGACCTGGGCCACCGGTGTCGCCGACGCGGGCAGCGTGGTGCCGGTGAGCAGACCGATACCGGCCGGGGTGCGCAGCCAGTCCGGGTCCAGCCCCAGCTCGCGGGCCAGGGGTTCGTTGAGCAGCAGCAGAGTGGGCTGCGGCGGATTCTGCGCCTGCCAGCTGATCGCCAGCTCGGGAAGCTCGGTGGCGAAGCGGTTGCCCAGCGAGAGGGTCGAGGTGGTCATCTCTCGACGCTAGTTGATGGCCAGCCCCAGCGCCGTCAGCGTCGTCGTGACCTCGACGGATGCGCCGAGCACATCGCCGGTGATGCCACCGAAACGGCGCACGCAGTGGCCGACCAGCGCCGCACACAGGCCCAGCGTCACCAGCACCACCAGCGGACCCTGCCACGGTCGCTCGGTGGCTAAGGCGGCAGCGGCGGCCAGCAGCACGGTCCAGGCGGCCACCACCCAGACCGGCTGGGAGGCTGCCACCATCGTGCCCAGCGTGCTGCCCGGCGCCGCCGGCACCGAGCGACGACAGGTCAGCACCACCGCGACCCGGCCCGCGACTACCGCCACCACCACCGCGGCGGGCTCCAGCATGCCGAAGGTCAAGCCCTGCACCAGGATTGCGATGACGACGGCGGCGACCCCGAACGGTCCTGCGGTCCCGTCGCGCATCACGGCCAGCGCCCGCTCGGGCGGGCCGTAACAACCCAGCCCGTCCACCGTGTCCGACAGGCCGTCGATGTGCAGGCCGCGGGTGAGCAGCAGCAGCGCCGCAACCGCCAGCACGCCGGCCAGCGCCCCCGGCCCGAACAGCTGCCCGCCCGCCCAGGCCAGCGCGGCGGCCACGGCGCCCAGCACGGCGCCGACCACCGGCAGCGCGGTCAGCGCGCCGCGCCCGAACGGTGTCGACGATCGCACCGGGAGCACCGTGCCGAACGCGAAAGCCGAAGCGAGCGAGCTCCTCATCGTGGTCCGATCACGCCGGGGCGGTGGAGATGCCGGCCTGATCGAAGGTCGCCATGGACGCCAGGGTCGCCACCGCGGCGCGCAGTACCGGCAGCGCCACCGCGGCACCGCTGCCTTCGCCCAGGCGCATCCCCAGATCGAGGATCGGCTCCAGGTCCAGGCGCTGCAGTGCCAGCGTGTGCGCCGGTTCGGTGGACCGGTGCCCGGCCCGCCACCAGGCCCGCGCGCCGGGGGCCAGTTCGTCGGCGACCAGGGCGGCGGCGGTGACGACGACACCGTCGAGCAGCACGGGTGTGCGCCGCACCGCGGCCTGGGCAAGGAAACCCGCCATCGCGGCCAGGTCGGCGCCGCCGCACACCCGCAGCAGACCGAGCGGATCGGCGACCACACTGCGGGCCCGGTACAGCGCATCGCGGATGGCCGAGGTCTTGCGGGCCCAGCCGTCGTCGTCGATGCCGGTACCGCGCCCGACCACCGCCACGGGCTCCGATCCGGTCAGTGCGGCGATCAATGTCGTTGCGGGCGTGGTGTTCCCGATACCCATATCGCCGGCGATCAGCAGATCGGCGCCGCCGTCGACCTCCTCGTCGGCGATGGCGCGGCCGGCCTGCACGGCGGCGAGGACCTCATCGGCGCTCAGGGCGTCCTCGACGGCGATGTTGCCGCTGCTGCGGCGCACCTTGTGCGCGCCGATCACCGCGTTGGCGGGTTCGGCGTCCACCGCGATATCGGCCACCCGCACCCCGGCGCCGGCCAGCTCGGCCAGCACATTGATGGCCGCGCCCCCGGTATCGAAGTTGGCGACCATCTGCGTGGTGACCTCGGACGGGAACGCCGAGACACCCGCGGCGGTGACGCCGTGGTCGCCGGCGAACACCACCACCCGGGCGCGACTGAACTGTTGCGGCGGGCAGACACCCTGACAGGCCGCCACCCAGACCGACAGTTCCTCCAGCCGGCCCAGCGATCCGGGCGGCTTGGTCAGTGTCAGCTGGCGGGACCGGGCGGCGCGCTCGGCTTCGGGGTCCGGCGGGACCACCGCGGGGAACGCATTCACGTGCTCTCCTTCACGGCCAACGGTTGCCCGGCGATGACCAGCACCACCCGGTCACACAGCGCGGCCAGTCGCTGGTTCAACATGCCCAGTTCATCGGCGAACAACCGGCCGGCGGCCGTCGCGGGCACCACCGTCAGCCCGACCTCCGGGCTGACCAGCGCCAGGGGGCCGGTGAACCCCTGCACCGCGCGGCACAGTGCGTCGACGTCGGCCGCGATCGAGCCACCGGTCCACGCAGCACGACGGTCCATGGCCGCGGTCAACCAGCCGCCGATATCGTCGACCAGCGTGGGTGTCTCGGCATCGGCCTGCAATTGCGTTGCGACATCCGGGGTTTCGACGGTCACCCAGTGCGGGGGCCGACGCTTGCGGTGCGCGTCGACACGCGCCGACCAGCTGTCGTCACCTTCGGGGGACGGTCCGGTGGCCAGGTAACGCACGGCGCCGGCCGCGGAGACGATGTTCTCCGCATGGTGCGATTTGCCCGAACGGATACCGCCGAGCACCAGCACGCGCACTCCGGTGCGAGCGGAGCGACGGGTCATGTGCTCAGACAGACTCAGACGTCGTCGCCGCGGTTGACCTGGGGACGGGGAGCGCGCATCCGGCGCAGCTGCGATGCCCGGCTGCCGGCGTAGAAGCCGAGCTTCCAGCCGGTTTCGGTGTTGTCCGGGAACCGCTCGTCGACGCGGCGGTTCACCCGACGACCCAGGATGACGCCGTCGATGGCCATCACGATCAGCAGCACCGGCATCGCGAACGACAGCGGCTGCTGCACCGCGGGGGACGGGACGGACAGGGTGACCAGGATGAGACCCAGTGCGATCGGCATGAAGAGCCCGAGCAGGTTGCGCCGCGAATCGACGAGGTCACGCGCGTACCGGCGGACCGGACCCTTGTCGCGGGGCAGCAGGTAGGCGTCGTCGCCGGCCATCATCCGCTCGCGGCGGTCGGCCATATCGGCGCGCCGGGTCACCTTCTCGGCCTTGCGCTCTTCCTTGGTGAGCTTGCGCCCACCGACCTCTTTGCGACGCTTGCGTGCCTCGGCGGTGGTCATCGGCGCGGGTGCGACCGGGCCGCGCCGGCGCGAGGCCTCGCTGCGCTTGGGGGTCGGCCGGCCCTTCGGAGCGGTCGCTCGGGCGTCACCGGTTTCCACCGATGTGTCGGCGGAATTGTCATCCTCCGGGGGCGGGTTGTCCTTCTTGCGGCCGAGCAGATTCACACCGACCAGATTACTTCCCGGGCGGCGGTCACCCGTCATGCACCTCGGAAAGTGAGGCTCTACGCTGCTGGAATGACGGGCCTCGCAGTGCTGATAGCGCCGGATTGCTACGGAGACAGTCTCACTGCGGTGCAGGCCGCCGGCGCCATCGCCGAGGGCTGGCGGCAGGCGCGCGGCGATGACCGGCTGACCCTGGCCCCGCAATCCGACGGCGGACCCGGATTCGTCGACGTGCTGGCCAGCAGGCTCGGCGGGCTGCAGACCGCCACCGTCAGCGGCCCGCTGGAGGCCAGGGTGACCGCGCAGTGGGTGTTGCACGGCCAGACCGCCTACATCGAGTGCGCGCAGGCGTGCGGGCTCACGCTGCTCGGCGGGCCGCCGACGGTGCACACCGCGGTCGCGGCGCACAGCGGGGGAGTCGGCGAGCTGATCGCCGCCGCGGTGGATGCCGGGGCGCGGCACATCGTGGTCGGGCTGGGCGGCAGTTCCTGTACCGACGGCGGGCGCGGCCTGGTGGACGCCTTGGGCGGACTGGAGGCGGGGCGGGCTCTTCTGTCCGGGATCGAGCTGATCGCCGCCAGTGATGTCGAGCACCCGCTGCTGGGGCCGATGGGCGCGGCCGCGGTCTTCGGGCCGCAGAAGGGGGCCGACCCGGCCACCGTGGACCTGCTCGAAGCCCGGCTGGCCGAATGGGCGGCCGAACTCGGTGACGACATCGCCGACCAGCCCGGCGCCGGTGCCGCCGGTGGGATCGGCGCGGCCCTGCTGGCGCTGGGCGGGCGCCGTGAACCGGGCGCCGCCGTCATCGCCGAGCACACCGATCTGGCCGCCGACGTGGCCGGAGCGGACCTCATCATCACCGGTGAGGGCCGTTTCGATGATCAGTCGTTGCACGGCAAGGTGGTCAGCGCGCTGGCCGGCGGGGCGCGTGGTCGCGGGACCCCGGTGCTGGTGCTGGCCGGGCAGGTCACGCTGGCGCCGACCGCGCTCGGGCCGGCGGGAATCGCCGCGGCCTACTCGATCACCGACTTCGCCGGGTCCGTGCAGCGGGCCATGGATGATGCCGAGGCCCAACTGCGGGGGTTGTCCCGGCGCACCGCCGCCGGTTGGGACATGGGATGACATCCGGGGCGAGCGCAGCGACGGGGAATGACACAGCTCGGGAATAGCGCGCGAACAAGGTACCGTTGAACACAGCGCGAATGCATGCACTGGCTCTTCCAGGTATTTCAGGAGAATGCGATGACTATTCAGGACGACACCACCACCGAGACCCACGGTGCGGTGCTGACCGACGCGGCCGCAAGCAAGGCCAAGGCACTCCTCGACCAGGAGGGTCGCGATGACCTGGCGCTGCGTATCGCCGTGCAGCCGGGTGGCTGCGCCGGCCTGCGCTACAACCTGTTCTTCGACGACCGCACCCTCGACGGCGACCTGACCTCCGATTTCGGTGGCGTGGCGCTGACCGTCGACCGGATGAGCGCGCCCTACATCCAGGGCGCCACCATCGACTTCGTCGACACCATCGAGAAGCAGGGCTTCACGATCGACAACCCGAACGCCACCGGCTCCTGCGCCTGCGGCGATTCGTTCAACTGACCTACCCTGCTCAGCTGCTGCGCTGCACGTAGGAGCAGACGAGGATCTCGTCGTCTGACTGCAGCAGCTGGGCCACCACCTGTATCTCGCTGCCGGCATCGGCCGATCCGCGGCCGCTTCCCGGCGCCACCACCGTCATGGTGAACAACGCCTGGGCCTGATTCGTCGACCACGGCACCACCTTGTCCACCGAGGTCACCTCGACCTCGGTGAACTGCTTGCGGAACGCATCCGAGCTCAGGTCGGCCAGCGCCAGATCCGAATTGCGGTCGGTGACCGCGTCGTACAGCCCGCACAGGGCGTGCCGGGCGATGGCCTGGTCGTCACCGTCGGTCAGCGCGTCCAGGAAGCCCTGGATGGCCGGCCGCACATTCTCGGTGTTCATCGCCACCGGAGCATCGTCGTCCCCGCCGGAGGACACCAGCACCCCGCCGACGACGGCCGCGACGACCACCACCGCAGCGCCGACAGCCGCGATCGCCTTCCATGGTGCGCGTTTCGGATACTGCACCGGCGGCGGCAGCGTGCCGGGGTACGCGCCGGGAAACGGCGGAAACCCTTGTGGAGGAGTGGATTCGGGATACGGCACGGGACCGGACATCGGTGCTTTCTCAGGTGTGGGGGTGTGCGGCGGACTCGCATGCAGGCTAGCGCACGCCGGTCACGGCCCCCTCGGACCGAAGCACCGGCAGCCGCGCGTCTGTAGTGTTCGCCTAGCTATGTACATGAACTGAAGGGCTGTATTCGTGACCATCGCCGTGACCGGCTCCATTGCGACCGACCATCTGATGAAGTTTCCCGGCAAGTTCTCCGAGCAGCTGCTGCCGGAACACCTGCAGAAGGTGTCGCTGAGCTTCCTGGTCGATGACCTCGTCATCCACCGCGGCGGCGTCGCGGGCAACATGGCCTTCGCCATCGGTGTGCTCGGCGGCGATGCCGCACTCGTCGGCGCGGTCGGCAAGGATTTCGACGACTACCGGGGCTGGTTGACCGATCACGGCGTCAACACCGACAACGTGCTCGTCTCGGAGAGCGCCTACACCGCGCGCTTCGTCTGCACCACCGACGAGGCGATGGCCCAGATCGCGTCGTTCTACCCCGGCGCCATGTCCGAGGCCCGCAACATCGATCTCGCCGAGGTCGTGAAGCGCAGCGGCACACCGGAACTGGTGATCGTCGGCGCCAATGATCCCGACGCGATGTTCCGCCACACCGAGGAATGCCGCGCCCTGGGCCTGGCATTCGCCGCGGACCCGTCCCAGCAGCTGGCCCGGCTCGACGGTGAGCAGATCCGCAGCCTGATCGAGGGCGCGACCTACCTGTTCACCAACGACTACGAATGGGACCTGCTGCTGCAGAAGTCCGGCCTGTCCGAAGCGCAGGTCATGAGCCAGATCACGCTGCGTGTCACCACGCTGGGCGAGAAGGGCGTCGACATCGTCGGCAGCGACGGCACGTTCGTGCACGTCGGCATCGTCCCGGAGACCCATCAGGCGGACCCGACCGGGATCGGCGACGCCTTCCGCGCCGGATTCCTCACCGGCCGCGCCGCCGGCCTCAGCCTGGAGCGGTCCGCCCAGCTGGCGTCGATGGTCGCCACCCTGGTGCTGGAGGCCACCGGCCCGCAGGAATGGAGCTGGGACCGCGATGCCGCCGTCAAGCGGCTGACCGACGCCTACGGCGCGGAGGCCGGCGCGGAAATCGGCGCCGCGATCTAGGCCTAGATCTGCACCGGGTAGGTCGGTTCGCTGATCTGCGGTGTCACGCTGCCCTCGATGAAGATGGCGTGCCACAGCATGAAGATCAGCACCGTCCACAACCGGCGGCTGTGATCGCTCACGCCGTCCCGGTGCTCGTCGAGCATGGTGCGCACCGCGTTCAGGTCGATGAGGTCGCCGGTCGCCGACGCTGCGACCGTCGCGTGGGCCCAGTCGAGCAGCTCGCCGGCCTTGAGCCAGTGCCGGATGGGCACCGGGAAACCGAGCTTGGGCCGGTTGAGCACATGCGCGGGCACGATCGGTTCCAGCGCGCGGCGCAGCGCGTACTTGGTGGTGGTGCGGGTGATCTTCTGGTCATAGGGCAGCCGTGAGGCCACCGCGAACACCTCGGGATCCAGGAACGGCACCCGCAGCTCCAGCGAGTTGGCCATCGTCATCTTGTCGGCCTTGACCAGGATGTCGCCGCGCAGCCAGGTGAACAGGTCCACGTGTTGCATGCGGGCCACCGGATCCCAGCCCTCCGACGTCGCGTACAGCGGCGCGGTGACATCGGTGTGCGTCCAGTCCGGGCGGAACCCGGGCAGTACCGCGCGCAGCTGCGCATCGGAGAAGCTGCGGGCGTTGCCGTAGTAGCGCTCCTGCAGTGTCAGCGATCCGCGATGAAGCAGGCTCTTGCCGCGCATCCCGTCCGGCAGCGGCTGCGACGCCTTGCCCAGCGAACGTCGCACCGGCCTGGGCAGGTAGTCGAACGCCTTCAGCGACAACGGTTCCCGGTAGATGGTGTAGCCGCCGAAGAGTTCGTCGGCGCCCTCCCCGGAGAGCACCACCTTGACGTGCTTGCGGGCCTCGCGGGCGATGAAGAACAGCGGCACCAAGGCGGGGTCGGCGACCGGCTCGTCGAGATACCAGACGATCTCGGGGAGTGCCGCGACGAACTCGGCCTGGCTGACCACCTTGGTGACATGGCGCGCGCCGATCGCCTTCGCCGACTCCACGGCGACGTCGACCTCGGAGAAGCCCTCCCGCTCGAAGCCCGTGGTGAAGGTGATGAGGCGCGGGTTGTGCCGCATTGCCAGCGCGGCGATGGCCGTGGAATCGATACCGCCGGACAGGAACGCGCCCACGGTGACATCAGCGCGCATGTGCTTGGCGACGGAGTCCTCCAACACCGCGGTGATCTCGTCGTAGCGGGCCTGCTCGCCGCCCGCTTTGAAGGGAACAGCGGTGAACTTCGGTTCGAAGTAACGCGTCACCACCGGTGGCTGTCCCGGGCGGATGCGGGCATAACTGCCCGATTCCAGCCGACGGATGCCGCGTTGCAGGGTTTCGGGCTCGGGCACGTACTGCAGCACGGTGTAGTGCTGCACGGCGCGCTCGTCGATGGCCAGGTCGATGCCGGCCGTGGCGGCCAGGTCCAGGATGCACTTCTTCTCGCTGCCGACCACGGTGCCGCCCGGGCCGGTGGCCAGGTAGAGCGGTTTGATGCCGAACGGGTCCCGCGCACACAGCAACTCACCGGTCTGGGTGTCCCACAGCGCGAAGGCGAACATGCCACGCAGCCGGGTCAGGACGTCGGTGCCCCAGTGGTGGAAGCCCGCGACGATCGCCTCGCCGTCCCCGTCGGTGTGGAACAGCACACCGTGCTCGGAACGCAGGGCATCGCGCAGTTCCAGGTAGTTGTAGATCTCCCCGTTGAACACCAGCGCGTAGCGCTCCGGCGCCTCCGGCGGGCCCCAGCGCAGCGGCTGATGGCTATGCGCGATATCGATGATCGACAGCCGGTTGAAACCGAGCACGATATCGCCATCGGACCAGGTCCCAGGCTCGTCAGGGCCTCGATGACGCATCAGATGGGAGGCTCCCGATACCGCTTCGACCAACGCAGGGGAGGTCTCGACGGACGGGTCGGTCAGATACGCCAGCAGTCCGCACACCGGGCCAGTATGCCGAATCGTCCGGTCGCTTCGCTCCACCCGGCGGGCGTGGTCTACGCTGCGTAGTATTCGCCAAGTTTCACCGACCGCCCTGCGGTTCACCGACTTCATTTAGGAGGCGCCAACGTGACCGCTCGCGGGTACCGTTTGGTGGCGTTGTCAGTGGTTCTGGGTGGCGCGGCCATCCTGCTCAGCGGTTGCAGCTACCAGGAGATCTTCGGCCTGGGCTGGCCCGAGGGCATCACTCCGGAAGCCCGTCTGAACCGCGACCTGTGGGTCTGGTCGGTCATCGCGTCGTTCGTCGTCGGTGGCATCGTGTGGGCCCTGATCTTCTGGACCAGCGCCTTCCATCGCAAGAAGGACACCGACACCGAGCTGCCGCGTCAGTTCGGCTACAACATGCCGCTGGAACTGGTGCTCACCGTGGTGCCGTTCCTGATCATCTCGGTGCTGTTCTACTTCACCGTCGTCGTGCAGGAGCGGATGCTGCACAAGGACCCCAACCCCGAGGTCGTCATCGACGTCACCGCCTTCCAGTGGAACTGGAAGTTCGGGTACCAGAAGATCGAGTTCGGTGACGGCACGTTGTCCTACGACGGCGTCGACAACGAGCGCAAAGAGGCCATGGCCTCGGCGCCCGAGGGCGTCGACGAGCACGGTATCGAGCAGGTCGGCCCGATCGCGGGCAAGAACTCCGAGGACCGCACCTACCTGAACTTCGACAAGATCGAGACGATCGGCACCTCCACCGAGATCCCGATCCTGGTGCTGCCCAAGGGCAAGCGCGTCGAGTTCCAGATCGCCTCGGCCGATGTCATCCACGGGTTCTGGGTGCCCGAGTTCCTGTTCAAGCGGGACGTGCTGCCCAACCCCAAGGAGAACAACTCCGACAACATCTTCCAGGTCAGCGAGATCGAACAGACCGGCGCCTTCGTCGGCCGCTGCACGGAGATGTGCGGCACGTACCACTCGATGATGAACTTCGAGGTGCGTGTCGTGGAGCCCAACGATTTCAAGGCCTACCTGGATGCCCGGACCGACGGTCTGACCAACGCCCAGGCGCTGGAGGCCATCAACCAGGCTCCGCTGGCCACCACCACAGCGCCGTTCGACACCCGTCGTGGCGAGCAGGTCGGCGTTCCCCCGCAGGCGAGCAAGTAAGGACGACTCATGCATATTGAAGCCCGGTTGTTCGAGTTCCTGACCGCGTTCTTCCTGCTGTCATCCATCGTGTACGGCGTGCTGACCGCGATGTTCGCCACCGGCGGCATCGAGTGGGCGGGTACCACCGCCCTGGTGCTCACCACGGGTCTGACGCTGATCACCGGTACCTTCTTCCGGTTCGTCGCACGTCGCCTCGACACCCGTCCCGAGGACTACGAAGATGCCGAGATCAGCGACGGCGCCGGCGAGCTGGGCTTCTACAGCCCGCACAGCTGGTGGCCGATCCTCATCGCGCTGTCCTTCTCCACCGCCGCCGTGGGTGCCGCGCTGTGGCTGCCCTGGCTGATCGTCGCCGGCGTGTGCTTCGTGCTGGCCTCGGCCGCAGGCCTGGTGTTCGAGTACTACATCGGCCCCGAGAAGCACTGACGTTCTTCTCCCCAGGTCACAACCGTGCGTCAGTTCGCTGACGTGACGCCGTGGCGTGGTCCCCACTGTCGCCTGGTTGGGTAGGGTTGCCGAGGCAGCAGTCGAGAAGGATAGGCCGAGGTTTAGTTGCAGATGAGCGGGCCGTCAGGACCGGAGTCGCCGGGTGGGAACAAAGATCGGAAATCCCGCGCCGACGAGACCGACATCCAATCCCGGGCGTACTCCGCCCCGGAATCCGAGCAGTTCACCAGCGCTCCGTACGTGCCGCCGGATCCGGCGCTGTACGAATACGACGCCTACGCGGCCGCTGATCCCGACCAGGACGTACCCCCGAAGTGGCCGTGGGTCGTCGGCGTGGTGGCCATCGTCGCCGCCGTCGCCCTGGTCGCCTCCGTCGCCCTGCTGGTGACCCGGACCGACAACACCGGGCTGGCCAACCCGGAGACGTCGACCTCGACGTCGCCGCCCGTGCAGGACGCGATCACCACGACACCGCCCCCGCCGCCCAGCAGTGAGCCACCGCCCCCGCCGCCTCCCACCGAGGAGCCGCCGCCTCCGCCACCGGAGACCGTCACGGTGACGCAGGAGCCGGCACCACCACCACCTCCGCCGCCCAGCGAGGAGGCCCCGCCGCCGCCGGCCACCACGGAGGCGCCGCCGCCCCCGCCGACGACGACGCGGCCGCCGGGACCCCGTCAGGTGACCTACTCGGTCACCGGCACCAAGGCACCCGGCGACATCATCACCGTCACCTATATCGACGCGTCCGGGCGCAGCCGCACCCAGCGCAACGTCTACATCCCGTGGTCGCTCACCGTCACGCCGATCTCGCAGTCCGAGGTCGGTTCGGTACAGGCGTCGAGCTTGTTCTTGGTCAGCCGGCTGAACTGCTCGATCACCACAAGCGATGGCACCGTGCTGTCGTCCAACACCGGCAACGCCGCACAGACAAGTTGCTGATGCTCAAAGACACTGAATTTTCCCGACGTCCCTTATCCGGTCCGGAGAACCTGGAGCGGATCCTGCTGGGCGCCTGCGCGGTCATCTGGCTGGCCGCACTCGGCGCCGCGGTGGCCGCCACCGTGTCCCTGGTGGACATGGCCGGCGGCCGCGGCACCGTCCGCGCCGAACTGTCCGAGGCCTCCGGCTCGGAAACGCCCTGGGTGCTCTACACCGTGATCGGCATCTCGGCCGCCGTGATCGTGGTGGCGATCCCGCTGCTGGTGCGGGCCCGTCAGCAGACCAGCCACCGGCCGATCCGTGACCACACGCCGGCCGGAGGGTCGGTGGCCGAGGACATCGCCGCCGTGCCGCCCCGCGACGCCCGGCGCAGGAGCACCGAACCGGCCCTGGAGACCGGCACCCGTGCCGCCGCCCAGCCCGGTGTCGTCGACGAGGTGTTCGCACGGTTCGGGCTGTCGATGGCATGCGCGATCGGAGTGGGCACGCTGGCGGTCGGCCTGGCGACCTATCTGTCCGCCAATGACGGCGGCAGTGCCGCGGTGGCGTTCTACATCATCGCCGGCATCGTCACGGTGGCCATGCCGGTGCTGCCGTGGTTCTACCTGCGCGAGCTGCGCGGGGTGCTCGGCCTGGACGCACCGGCTGCCGGTTAGGGCCGCCAATCGGGTGGCGGGTCCTCGCCCACGCGCCCGTCGACGGCCTCGCGCAGTAGATCGGCGTGCCCGGTGTGGCGTCCATATTCCTCGACGAGGTCACACACGCTGCGGCGCAGGCTGGCCCGGGATCCATCCGGCCAGGCGATGCCGACCAGTTGATCGAGGCCTCCGTGCGCCAGCGCGGCCGTCAGCGTGGCCCTGGAATGCGCGACGGACCGATCCCAGAACGCATAGAGCTCAGCGGGAGTGTCGTCCGCGGCCGAGGTGAAGTCCCAGTCCGGGTCGGCGTCCCAATCGGCGTCGTCCCACGGCGCACCCATGGGCGAGCCATCGAGGCCGGGGCCGAACCGTTGGGCCTCGGCGCGTGCGAGGTGTTTGAGCAGGCCGCCGAGGGTCAGCGAGGACGCGCCGATTCTGATCGCCAGCGCGGCCGAGTCGAGCCCATCGGCCTTCCAGCGGAACGTCATTCGCAGGCGCTCCAGCGCGGCGACGAGGTGCTGCTCCTCCGTCCCGGCCAGTGGTGGTTCCCAGGGCGGATCATCGACCATGCGGGTCAGCGTACTGTTCGGCGCCGGCCGGGGTAGGGGAGTGGCGGACGAAAAAGGCCCGCGCAGCGTGCTGCGCGGGCCTTCCTCGTCGTGAACTGCTAGTGGTGCCCGTTGGATCCGTTCCGGGAACCGTTGGAACCGTGACCGTTCGAACCGTTGGTGCCCTGGCTCTCGCTGAGCACCGCGAGCGCCCGATGCTCGGCGGCATGGGCCGCCTCGGCGAGCGCATCGTGCTCTTCGACCGGATCGGCGAACAGGAAGCTGCCGCTGCCGGGTGCGCCGCCGGATCCGAGCTTGTTCATCCGCTTGGGCAGTGCCGCGCCCTGGTACTCCAGCGGAATCGGGTGCCCGTGATCATCGACCGGGCCGAGCGGCTGGTGCAGTTCGATGTAGGCACCGTGCGGAAGCCGCGTGATGATGCCCGTCTCGATACCGTGCTCCAGCACCGCGCGGTCGCTGCGCTGCAGGCTGATCGCCCACCGGTAGGTGATGTAGTAGACGATCATCGGCAGCACCACCATGCCGATGCGGCCGATCCACGTGGTCGCGTTCAGCGAGATGTGGAACTTCAGCGCGATGATGTCGTTCATGCACATGAACGTCAGCAGGATGTAGAACGAGATCGCCGCGGCGCCCACAGCGGTACGTGTCGGGGCGTCACGCGGACGCTGCAACAGGTTGTGGTGGGCGGTGTCGCCGGTGAGCTTGCGCTCCAGGAACGGGTAAACCGACAGCAGCACGAACACCAGGCCCATGCCCATGGCCACCCACACCGACTGCGGGATGGTGTGGTTGCCGATGTAGAACTCCCAGGCCGGCCATACACGGGCCAAGCCGTCGGTCCACATCATGTAGAAGTCGGGCTGGCTGCCGGCCGAGATCTGTGAGGGCTTGTACGGGCCGAGCACCCAGATCGGGTTGATCTGCAGCAGACCGCCCATGATGCCGAGCAGGCCGGTGATCATGGCGAAGAACGCACCCGACTTCACCGCGAAGACCGGCATGACGCGCACGCCGACGACGTTCTTCTCGGTCCGGCCGGGGCCGGGGAACTGGGTGTGCTTCTGGAACCACACCAGCGCCATGTGCGCGCCGATGAGTGCCAGCATGATCCCGGGGATCAGCAGGATGTGCAGGGCGTACAACCGCGGAATGATGATCTCGCCGGGGAAGTCGCCGCCGAACAGCGCCCAATGCAGCCAGGTTCCGATGACCGGCATGCCCAGGGTGATCGAGGAGAACGCGGCGCGCAGGCCGGTGCCCGAGAGCAGGTCGTCGGGCAGCGAGTAGCCGAAGTAACCCTCGAACATCGCCAGGATCAGCAGCAGCGAGCCGATGACCCAGTTGGCTTCGCGGGGACGCCGGAACGCGCCCGTGAAGAAGATGCGGGCCAGGTGCACCATGATCGACGCCGCGAAGAGCAGCGCTGCCCAGTGGTGGATCTGGCGGACGAACAGACCGCCACGCACTTCGAAGCTGATCTCCAGGGCCGATTCATAGGCCCGCGACATCTGCACACCGCGCAGCGGCTGGTACACGCCCTCGTAGGTCACGTGCGCCATCGACGGGTCGAAGAACAGCGTCAGCCACACACCCGTGATCAACAGGATGATGAAGCTGTACAGCGCGATCTCACCCAGCAGGAACGACCAGTGCGTGGGGAAGACCTTGTTCAGGATTCCGCGACGTACCGCCTCCGAGGGGTGGTACCGGGAATCGATCGCATCGCCTTGAGCGGCCGCGATATCTCCGAGCTTGGGACTCATGATTTGCGCTCCCAGAATGCCGGTCCGACGGGTTCGATGAAGTCGCCGTTCGCGACCAGATAGCCGTCCTTGTCGATGGTAATGGGCAACTGCGCCAGCGCACGTGCGGCCGGACCGAAAATCGGCCGGGCGAAGTGCAGCGCGTCGAACTGCGACTGATGGCACGGGCACAGAATGCGGTAGGTCTGCTGCTCGTACAGCGAGGACGGGCAGCCCAGGTGCGAGCAGACCTTCGTGTAGGCGAACAGTTCGCCGAAGTTGAAGCTCTCCTGGCCCTGCCGCTTGACGACCCTCTTCATGTCCTGGGTCTTGATGCGGATCAGCATGACCGGGTTACGGACACCCATCGCGACCTCGAACAGGTGGTGGCTGGATTCCACCGTGACACCGTCACCGTCGGACTCGCGCCAGGGGAACACCGTCTCCATACCGCCGGCGTCGATGTCCTCGGGACGCATCTTCACGAACGGCGATTCGCCGGGGATGCCGGTGGCGCGGGCCAGGTAGATGGTCTCGCCCTGGAAACGCGGGGTCCATCCCGAGGTCCACAGCACCGCCTTCTTGCCCTCGGCGGTCTGCACCACGGGCTTCCACGGGTTCTTGATCAACCCGCCCGCGAAGGCCACCAGGGTGCCCAGGCCGAACGCGCCGAGGCCGATGCCCATCGACAGCCCGATCAGCTTGCGCCGCTTGATGGTCGAACCCTCAAGGGCGTCGCTCAGGTTCGCGACGATGGTCTTGCGGTGGATCTCCGCCGACGAGCCGTCATGGCGATCCTGGATGGTGATCTCTTCGGGGATGAACTTCTTCTGGAAGAGCACCGCGCCGACACCGATCGCCAGGATCGACAGGCCGAACGTCAGGCCGTACAACGGGGTGGCCAGCGTGTACATCCGCTCGCCCTCGGCGCCGTAGGGGACGTACTCCCAGGGCCAGAAAAGGAAGACCAGCAGCAGCGCCAGTCCGGAGAACCCGCCGAGGAGCAGCCAGTAGGACACGGTGCGCGACGCGCGCTTCTCGGCCTTGGTGCCCTCGACCGGCCACCGCGGTTCCTTGAAGACGACCTCGACACCGTCGAGCTTGCCGCCGAGCGCGAGCAGTTCCTCGCGCGACATCTCCGCCAGTTCGGCGTCGGTCGGCTGACCCGGGACCGGACGGCCCGAGGTGTCACCGCCCTGGATATCCCCGCTCATGCGCGAGCTCCGATCCACAAGGTCATGCCGACGGCAGCCACGATCCCGATGATCCAGATGGCCATACCTTCGGTGGTGGGGCCGAATCCGCCGAGGCCGTAGCCGCCGGGATCCGGAGTGTTCGCCGCCTGCCGCACGTAGGAGACGATGTCGGCCTTCTCCTCGGGGGAGAGCTGGCGATCAGAGAACTTCGGCATGTTCTGCGGGCCGGTGAGCATGGCGGTGTAGACCTGCGCGGGCACCTTGGAGGCCTCGCCGAGGTCCGGCGCGTACTTGCCGGAGGACAGGGCTCCGCCCTTGCCGGTGAAGTTGTGGCAGGAGGCGCAGTTCAGCCGGAACAGGTCGCCACCGCGGGCGACGTCACCGGACAGCAGGGACTCATCGGCGATGTGGCCGTTGGCTTCCCGGGGCACGACGGGGCCGCCGCCGTTGGCCTGGACGAAGGCGCCGAGCGCGTCGATCTGGTGCTCGTCGAAGACCGGTTCCTTGCGCGGGGCCTGGGCCTCACCGCGCATCGCGGGCATCCGGCCGGTGGAGACCTGGAAGTACACGGCGGCCTCGCCGGTGCCGATCAGGCTGGGACCACGGTCCGCGACACCCTGCAGGTTCGCGCCGTGGCAGCTGATGCACGAGGTGTCGAACAGCTGCTTGCCGGTGCGCAGCAGCGCCGACTGGGACTCGTCGGCGACCGCGACCTGAGGCGTCGGGGTCAAGGTGGCGGCGGTGACGCCGGCGACCGACAGCCCGAGCAGCAGCAGGACGGCTGCGGACACGCGCCGACGCAAGCGACGTTGCTTGATCGTCTTCCCGGCTGCGCCGGACTTGCTGGTCATCGAACCCCTTCTCGTCGTCAACGGACCCATCGGCTTGCCGATCATCGGACGAAGTAGATGACGGCGAACAGGGCAATCCACACGATGTCGACGAAGTGCCAGTAATAGGACACGACGATCGCCGCGGTCGCCTGCGCAGGCGTGAACTTCGACAGCCTGGTGCGGATCAGCAAGAAGATGAAGGCGACCAGACCGCCGATGACGTGCAGGCCGTGGAAGCCGGTGGCCAGATAGAACACCGACCCGTAGGCACTGCCCGGGATGGTGGTGCCGTGGTCGACGAGGTGGATGTATTCGTAGCCCTGGCCGAGCACGAAGAACAGTCCCATGAAGAACGTCAGCACGTACCACCGGCGCAGCCCGAACACGTCGCCGCGCTCGGCGGCGAACACGCCCATCTGGCAGGTGAAGGAGGAGGCGATCAGCACCGCGGTCACCGGCACGGCGAGCCACAAGTTCAGCTCGGTCGGCTCGGGCGGCCAGGCGCCCTGCGCCTGCGCACGCGCGGTGAAGTACATCGCGAACAGTCCAGCAAAGAACATCAGTTCACTGGAAAGCCACACAATGGTGCCGACACTGACCATATTCGGTCTGTTCAGCGAATGTACGCGGGAGGTAATCGCGGTCCCCGAGGTCCCAACAGCGCTCGTCACAGAAGCAAGTATGACGCTTTGTAGTTGATTAACTCCACCCGGGTTCGTAATTGAGTTGAAACGTGTCCCGGTAGGCAGTCGTGACAGGCTCCGGACGAGTCCTGCACGGGCGATAGCATCACGGCGTGTCATCCGCTCAGAGCGCATCCGAGAGTTCGTTCACCTGGCCGCAGATCCTCGGCCTGCTGACCACCCACCAGGATCTCAAGCGTGGTCAGTCGGCGTGGGCCATGGACCAGATCATGACCGGGGCGGCGACGCCGGCGCAGATCTCCGGGTTCGCGGTCTCGATGCGGATGAAACGTCCGACGTCGGCGGAGGTCACCGAACTCGCCGACACGATGCTCAAGCATGCCCGCCGGATCCCCGACAGCGCGATCGGCACCGACGCCGTCGACATCGTGGGCACCGGGGGCGACGGGTCCAACACGGTGAACCTGTCGACGATGGCCTCGATCGTCACCGCCGCGGCCGGCGTACCGGTGATCAAGCACGGCAACCGGGCGGCCTCCTCGCTGTCGGGTGGAGCGGACACCCTGGAGGCGCTCGGGGTGCGCATCGATCTGGGTCCCGACGAGGTCGCGCGCAGTGTCGCCGAGGTCGGTATCGCCTTCGCGTTCGCGCCGCAGTTCCATCCCTCCTACCGGCACGCCTCGGTTGTCCGCCGCGAGATCGGTGTGCCGACCGTCTTCAATCTGCTCGGCCCGCTGACCAATCCGGCCGCACCGCGGGCCGGCCTGTTCGGCTGCGCCTGGGGTGATCTGGCCGAGGTGATGGCCGGGGTGTTCGCCGCCCGCGGGGCCAGCGCGCTGGTGGTGCACGGCGACGACGGTCTGGACGAACTCACCACCACGACCACCAGCACCATCTGGCGGGTGCAGGCCGGCACGGTCGAACGCCTGACCCTCGACCCCGCGGCCTTCGGGTTCCGCCGGGCCGATCTGAGCGAACTCGTCGGCGGCGATGCCGAGGCCAACGCCGCGTCGGTGCGCGCCGTGCTCAGCGGCGCCAAGGGGCCGGTGCGCGATGCGGTGGTGCTCAATGCCGCAGGCGCGATGGTCGCCCATGCCGGTCTCTCCGGTGACGCCCAGTGGGTGCCCGCCTGGCAGTCCGGCCTGGCCCGCGCCGTCGAAGCCATCGATTCCGGTGCCGCAGAACGACTTCTGGCGAACTGGGTGCGGTTCACCCAGAAGGCCGCCGGCTGACTCAGCCCGCCTGCGCGCGGGCCCGGCGCGGCCGGTGCACGCCGTACCGGTCGTCGAGTTCTCCGGCGCTGTCATCGTCGGTGTGGGCCCAGTCATGCCGTTCGGCCGCGAGTCGCGCCGACCGTGCGGTGGCGGCCCAGTCGGCCCACCGGGCCGCGGACCCGATCGGGCTGGCATAGCCCGTTTCGGCCCTGACGATGCGCACGCCCGGCCCCGACAGCCACCGGGTGATCAACGCCGTCTCCTCCACCAGTGCGCCGCCCAGCGGGGCCTGTTGGGGCAGGATCGCCTGTGCGGCAACAGTTATGGCGTCGACGACGGGCATCGGCGGCACGCCGCGGCGGGCGCACCCGGCCGAGGCCAGCTGCCCGTGCCGGATCACGGCCAATTCCCAGCCGCCGCGCCCGTCGGGCCGGGCCGCGGTCAGTTCGTCGACCGCGGCCAGCGCCTGCAGCCGCTGGCCCCGCCAGGTGACCTCCACGGCGGCCGCGGTGTGATCGCGCAGCCGGGCCGCGGTCTCGTAGCGGTGCAGGCTCGCCAGCGCCTCGATCTGGCTCAGCACGGTGCCGAATGGGGAACTGTCGACACCGTCGAGCAGATCGGCGGCCCGCTGCGGTGCGCCGGCGTACTGCGCCATGTCGGCGTCACGAGCGGCCGGGCAGGGGGAGAGCTCGCGTTCCTCGCAGGCGTGGCGCGCACTGCGGGCCAGCCGGGCGGTGCAGGTCCGTACACCGGTGCCGCGGGCCAGCACGTCGACGGCGGTGACGGCGTCCGCGCGTGAGGTGAACGGCCCGATGGCGCGGGGACTGCGTGGTGCGCGCACCACCGAGAAGCGCGGGAAGGCCTCATCGGTGAGGGTGATCCACCACCACCGGCGCGGGAACTTCGACCGGCGGTTGTACGGCGGGGCGTGCGCGGCCAGCAGCCGCAACTCGCGTACCCCTGCCTCCAGTTCGTGCGCGCACTCCACGTGGTCGACGCGGGTGGCCAGCGCCACCATCTCCTTCATCCGGGTGCGCGGGTCCGCCCCGGTGAAGTACTGGCCCACCCGGCGGCGCAGGTCCACCGCGGTGCCGATGTAGAGCACCTCGTCGGCCGGGCCGCGGAACAGGTACACGCCGGGCCGCGACGGGACGCCCTGGGCCAGGTGACGCTTGCGACGCTGCGGGGCGGTGGCGTCGGGCAGATAGGCGCGCAACTCGGGATAGGTGCGCACGCCCTGGTTCCCGACGCGCTCGATGAGTCCGTGCAGCACGTCGACGGTCGCGCGGGCGTCGTCGAGGGCCCGGTGGTTCGGGGTGGTGGTGGCGGAGAACAACCGGGCGAGTGCCGAGAGCTTCACGCTGGGCGCCTCGTCGCGGGTCAGGACCCGACGCGCCAGCCGCACCGTGCACAGCACCGGCGGACGCGGCCAGTTGATGCCCAGCCGCGTCGCCGCGGCGCGCAAGAACCCGATGTCGAATCCCGCATTGTGGGCAACCAGCACCGCGCCCCTGGAGAACTCCAGGAATGCCGGCAGCACGGCGTCGATCCGCGGTGCGTCGTGAACCATCGCCGACGTGATGCCGGTCAGCTGGACGATCTGCGGCGGGATGCTGCGGCCCGGATCGACCAGGGTGGCGAGTTCGCCGAGGACGACACCGCCGCGGATCTTGACCGCGCCGATCTCGGTGATCGCGTCATGGTCATCGCCGCCGGGGGTGCTCGCGGTGGCGCGGCCTCCGGTGGTCTCCAGGTCCACCACCACGAAGGTGGTGTCGGCCAGCAGCAGATCGGCGACCGGATCGATATCGGCGAAGCTCAGCTGCTGCACACCGGTGACGGTAGGCCCCGCCTCCGACAAGTCGGGCCAGCGTGTCGTTCGTCGGCGGGCGTGTCGGTACCCGTCGTTACGGTGCGGAGGAACTGACCAGGAACGAAAGGTGACGCCGATGAATCAAGACCGGACAGATCGAGTTGAGGAGCCGTTGGACACCGGCTCGGTGGTGATCGACTGCGACGACTGCGCGGTGCGCGGACCGGGGTGCCAGGACTGCGTGGTCAGTGTGCTGCTCGGTGTGCCGGAGACTTTGCTGAACGACGAACGCGAGGCACTCGCGGTGCTCGCGGAGGTCGGGCTGGCGCCACGGTTGCGGCTGGTTCCGATCCATCGGAATGAGCGTCCGGATGGTAGAACTGGTGTGGCATGAGGACACGCGAGTGACCTTTGGCAACGCCGGGAAGCCCGATTTTCATCCCGGGTGCCTGTTAAGTTCACGTCTCCCGTTGGACAAGCCCGATGCCGTTTCGTAACCTATTCGAGACCTGATAGCAGTTAATCGCGGCTGAAGAGCAGTTGTAAGGACGCAATATCTTGAGGCCTGATCGCACACACCGGCGTAAGAGTGTCGTCCAGCGACCCCTAGTCGGAGCGTTAGCGGCCCTGACTGTGTTCGGCGGGATCCTCGCCTCGGGCGTGCAGGCCGACCCGGCCGACGATGCACTGGCAAAGCTCAATGAGCTGTCGCATCAGGCTGAGATCGCCACCGAGAACATGCACGCCGCCCAGCTCGATCTCGATACCAAGCTGGTCGCGCAGCGCGCCGCCGAACAGAAGCACGCGGCCGACACCGCGGCGGTCGAGGCCGCCAAGGCTGATCTGGCAAAGTTCCAGACCTCCGTGGACAAGATCGCCGCCGCGCAGTACATGGGCGGCCGCACCGATGGTCTGGATTCCATGCTCACCGCGAGCTCCCCGCAGGTGCTCATCGATCAGCTCGCCGTGCAGCGCGTGATGGCCACCGAGATGTCGGCGCAGATGCAGAACTTCCGGAACACCAGCGTGCGGGCCGCGCAGGCCGAATCGGCCTCGGCCCAGTCCGCCGCCAACGCCAAGACCGCCGCCGAGCAGGCCGCCGCGGTACGCGCGGACCTGCAATCCAAGCAAAGCAAGCTGCAGGTCGAGATCGCCGTCGTCAAGTCGCAGTACGAGGTGCTGACCCCGGCCCAGCGCGAGGCGCTGGCCGCCATCCCACCGGTGCCCGCCGCGGTCCCGGCGCCGGCCCCCGAGGCGTTGCCGAACAACGATCCCGGTGTGCTGGCCGCCCCGCCCGAGGGCATCCCGCCCGGTGATGTCGCCCCGCCCGAGGCGGCGCCCGGCGCCGGCTCCGGCACGGCCGCGGTGGCCATGCAGGCCGCACTGACCCGGATCGGTTCGCCCTACTCGTGGGGCGCCGAAGGCCCCGGCGCGTTCGACTGCTCCGGCCTGGTGAAGTGGGCCTTCCAGCAGGCCGGAATCTCCCTGCCGCACTCCAGCTATGCGCAGGCCGCCGGTGGCCAGGCGGTCTCCACCGACCAGATGCAGCCCGGTGACGTCGTCTCCTATTACTCGGATGCTTCGCACGTCGGTATCTACATCGGCGATGGCATGATGGTGCATGCCTCGACCTTCGGTAAGCCCGTGGTGGTCGCCCCGGTCAACAACGCGCCGATCTACAACGTCCGTCGGTACTGAAGCGTCCGTCGGTACTGACGGGCTGAGAGCCCTCGGCTCCGTCGCGCTCATCGCCGCGGTCCTGCTGTCGGGTTGCCAGTACGAGTCGCCGTCCGCGCCGTCGCCACAGAGTTCGCCATCGAGCACCGCCACCACGACCGGCATCTCGCTGCCCGACGGGCGCACCGCACAGCTGCGCGGCCTCGGCGGTGAGCGCAGCGCGCCGATGATCGACCGGATCGCGGCCGAACTGCCCGGCGCAGCGGCCGCCGTCACCGGGTTCTGGGGACCGGACTGGCCCCGCGAGATCGTGGTCGTGGTGACCGAATCCGATGAACAGTTCCGCGTACTCGCCCACGGCAGTCCCGATATCGCGGCAGCCACCACCGCCGACGGCATGGTGTTCGCGCCGGGCGCATCGGGGATGAGTGACGATGCCCTGCGGATCGTGGTGCGCCACGAACTGTTCCACTACGCGGCCCGCCCGCACACCGTCGCCGACGCGCCGCTGTGGGTCACCGAGGGCGTCGCCGATTACGTGAGCCGGCCGGCGGACGGCTGGCCCGCCCGCGAGCAGGCCGAGGAACTTGCCCAATTGCCCACGGACGCCGATCTGCAGACCGAAGGCGCGGGCCGCTCGCTGGCCTACGACCGGGCCTGGTGGTTCAGCCGCTTCGTGGCCGAACGGTACAAGCAGGAGACGCTGCGAGCGCTGTACGTGCGCGCCTGCGGACCCGGGCATCCCGACCCGCCCACAGCCGTCCGCGAGACACTGCACGAGGACCTCGATGCGGTGCTGGCGCAGTGGCGCCAGTGGATGACCGATCGCGTTGTCAGCCGGTAGCTAGGAGAACGATGACCCGGGTCCTGTTGGTGACCAACGACTTTCCCCCGCGCCGCGGCGGCATCCAGTCCTACCTGGAGGCCTTCGTCGGCGAACTGACCGCGGCGGGTGGCCACGAGCTGACCGTGTACGCGCCCACGTGGAAGGGTGCCCCGGAATATGACGAACGTGCCGGTTACCGGGTGGTGCGACACCCCACCACCCTGATGCTGCCCGAGCCGACGGTCGCCAACCGGATGCGTGCCCTGATCGCCGAGCACGATGTCGAGACGGTGTGGTTCGGCGCGGCGGCGCCGCTGGCCCTGCTGTCGCCGTTGGCCCGCAGCGCCGGGGCGTCCCGGGTGGTGGCCAGCACGCACGGCCATGAGGTCGGCTGGTCGATGCTGCCGCTGGCGCGAAATGCGCTGCGCCGCATCGGCGACGATGCCGACGTCGTCACCTACGTCAGCGGTTACACCCGGGGCCGGTTCGCCGCGGCCTTCGGCCCGCGGGCCTGCCTGGAGCGGCTCTCACCCGGGGTCGACATCGACCGCTTCGCCCCCGATTCGGTGTCGCGTGCGCGGCTGCGGGCCCGCTACGAGCTGGGGGACCGGCCGGTGGTGGTGTGCCTGTCCCGGCTGGTACCGCGCAAGGGGCAGGACATGTTGATCCGCGCGTTCGGCCAGATCCGTGCGCGGGTGCCCGACGCCGCGTTGGTGATCGTCGGCGGCGGGCCGTACCGGGAGGATCTGGAGAAACTCGCGCAGCGCACGGGCGTCGCCGACGACGTGCTGTTCACCGGCGGCGTCCCCGGTGAGGAACTACCGGCCCATCACGCGATGGCCGACGTTTTCGCAATGCCGTGCCGCACCCGCGGCGCGGGTCTGGACGTCGAGGGCCTGGGCATCGTGTTCCTGGAGGCCTCGGCGTGCGGCGTGCCGGTGGTGGCGGGCCGCTCCGGCGGCGCCCCGGAGACGGTGCGCGACGGTGAGACCGGCTGGGTGGTCGACGGCACCGACGTGGATGCCATCGCCACCGCCGTCAGCGATCTGCTCGCCGACCCGGCCACCGCCGCCCGGATGGGGGCGGCGGGGCGGGACTGGGTCGTGCAGAGCTGGCAGTGGCGCACCCAGGGTGCGCGACTGCAGCGGCTGCTCGGGGGTTAGGCGGTCAGGCGTAGATCGCCGCGATCTGATCGGCGAACTTCTCCGCGACCACCTTGCGCTTGACCTTCAGCGTCGGGGTGAGTTCGCCGGTGTCCTCGGTGAAGTCGACCGGCAGGATCCGGAACGTGCGGATGGCCTCGGCCTTGGACACCGCCTGGTTGGCGTCCTTGACCGCCAGTTCGACCTCGCCCTTCAGGTCCGGGTCCTCGGCCAGATCCGCCACCGACGCCGACTCGGCCTTACCGTTGCGCTGCTTCCAGCCGACGAAGGCCTCCGGATCGATGGTGATCAGCGCCGCGATGAACGGCTGTGCGTCGCCGACCGCCATCGCCTGGCTGATCAGTGGGTGCGCGCGCAGCCGGTCTTCCAGCACTGCCGGGGCGACGTTCTTGCCGCCGGCGGTGACGATGATCTCCTTCTTGCGGCCGATGATCGTCAGGAAGCCGTCCGCGTCGATCGCGCCGAGGTCGCCGGTGTGGAACCAGCCGTCGGTGAACGCCGCCGCGCTGGCCTCTTCGTTGCGCCAGTAGCCGCCGAACACCACGCCGCCGCGCAGCAGCAGCTCGTCATCGTCGGCCAGTCGCATGCTGTTGCCAGGCAACAACTTCCCGACCGAGCCGACCTTGACCGCGCCCACCTGGTTGGCGGTGACCGCGGCGCTGCTCTCGGTCAGTCCGTAGCCCTCGTAGATGGTCAGCCCGACACCGCGGTAGAAGTGCCCGAGCCGGGCACCCAGTGGCGCGCCACCGGAGATCGCGGCGCGGCAGTTGCCGCCGAGCGCGGCCCGCAGCTTGCCGTAGACCAGCTTGTCGAACAGCGCGTGCTTGACCTTCAGGACCAGCCCCGGCCCGTTGCCGTCCTGAGCCTGGCTGAACTCGATGGCGGTGTTGGCGGCGATCTCGAAGATGCGGCCCTTGCCGTCGTTGCGTGCGTTCTGCTCGGCGGTGTTGTAGACCTTCTCGAACACCCGGGGCACCGAGACCACCAGCGTCGGCTTGAACACCCCGAGCGCGGGCACCAGGTTCTTGATGTCGCTGGTGAATCCCAGCGCCACCTTGTTGGCGAACGCGCCGATGGTGATCGCCCGGGCCAGCACGTGTGCCAGCGGCAGGAACACCAGCAACCGCTCACCCTTCTGTAGCAGCGTCGGGAAGGCCGCCTTGGCGCCGCGGATCTCGTAGAGCAGGTTGGAGTGGGTGAGCTGGCAGCCCTTGGGCAGGCCGGTGGTGCCCGAGGTGTAGATCAGCGTCGCGGGATCGTCTGCCTTGATCGCCGCCACGCGGGCATCGACCGCGGCCGCGTCTTCGGACTCCCCGGCCTTGGCCAGCACGTCGAGGGCGGCCTCGGTGGTGCTGCTCTCGATGCGCAACACCGCGCGCACCTCGGGCAGCTGGTCGGTCAGCTGCTCCACCCGGTCGGCATGGGCATCGGTCTCGGCGATCACCAGCACCGCACCCGAATCGTTGAGCACGTGCCGGATCTGTTCGGGCGCCGACGTCTCATAGATCGGCACGGTGACCGCACCGATGGACAGGATCGCGAAGTCGATGATCGGCCATTCGTAGCGGGTGGCCGACAGGATGGCGACCCGGTCACCGGCCTGGACGCCATGGGCGATCAAACCCAAAGCCGCCGAACGGATCTGGGCGGCCGCCTGGGCGCAGGTGACATCGGTCCAGGCGCCGTCGACCAGACGCTGGAAGATCACATGGTCGGGATCCTCGCGTTCATGTGCATAGACCGAGCTGACGACGGTGTCATACTCGGCGATCTCAAACGACGCCGGAACGGTGAACTCACGCACGATCTTGGCCCCTCGGGTCCTGGTTACGGGTTACTGGCGAGTAAGCCTAATGGCAGCACGTCGGCTAGGTCACAGTGCTGCCGTCCGGTATGTGAAGCTAGAGGGCGATGAACAGCGTGCAGATCGCCGATGAGACCTTTGTGTGCGCCGACCCGGCCGACGTCGGGCGGGCGGTCGCGGACCCGGCCGGCTGGCGGCGCTGGTGGCCGGATCTGCGGCTCACGGTCGTGGAGGACCGCGGTCCGGCAGGTCACCGCTGGACCGTGGCCGGCGGGTTGACCGGCACCATGGAGGTCTGGCTGCAGCCCATGATGGACGGCGTCATCCTGCACTACTTCCTGCATGCCGAGCCGGCCGGTGACCCCGCGCGGCTCGATCTGGCAAAGCTGAACCACCACCGCCGGGTGGCGGGCAAGAAGATGGCCTTCGAGATCAAGACGCGGCTGGAGGCGCAGCGCCCGGTAGGGGTCTCCCGCCTGGTCTGATGCGGCCGGCGCTCGACGGAGCGCAGGGCCTCTTGGCGTGAGGGTAGATTTCTGGGCGTGGCGGAAAAGACGGCGCAGACGATTTACATCGAGGCTGATCCCTCGACGGTGATGGACGCGATCGCCGATATCGGTTCCTACCCGGAATGGGTGGCCGAATACAAGGAAACCGAGGTGCTCGACACCGACGCCGCGGGCAACCCGAAGACGGCCCGGCTGGTGCTGGACGCCGCGGTGCTCAAGGACACCATGGTGCTGTCCTACGACTGGCCCGCCGACCGTAATTCCGTCACCTGGACCCTGGTGTCGAGCTCCCTGTTGAAGGCGCTGCAAGGCGCGTACCGGTTGTCTCCCAAGGGTTCCGGCACCGAGGTGACCTACGAGCTGTCCGTCGACCTGGTCATCCCGATGATCGGGCTGCTCAAGCGCAAGGCCGAACGCCGGCTGACCGACACCGCGCTGAAGGATCTCAAGAAGCGAGTCGAGGTGCAGTGAGCTGAGTGCCGAGCTTTCACCCGCGCCCGCCCGGGTCAGCCTGTTCGTCGGCAAGGGTGGGGTAGGCAAGTCCACGTTGGCAACCGCCACCGCTGTGCGTGACGCGCGCAGCGGTCTGCGGGTGCTCATCGTGTCCACCGACCAGGCGCATTCCACCGGCGATGTGCTCGGCGTCAGCATCGTCCCGACCGGTCGGCGTGAGCCCACCCGGGTGCTTGCCGACCTGGACATCGGGACCGGTGACGGCGGAGGCGGCTTCCTCGACGCGCTGGCGCTGGACACCCTGGCATTACTGGAGACCCGCTGGCGTGAGATCGCCGGCATTCTGGTGGAGAAGTTCCCCCAGTCCGATCTGGGAACCGTTGCCCCTGAAGAGCTTTCGGCGCTGCCCGGTATCCAGGAGGTGCTCGGGCTGCACGAGGTCGGTGAGCTCGCCGACTCCGGGCGGTGGGACCACGTGGTGGTGGACTGTGCCTCGACCGCCGACGCCCTGCGGATGCTCACCCTGCCCGCCACCTTCGGCCTCTATCTGGAGCGGGCCTGGCCCCGGCACCGCCGGCTGGCCCAGCCGGCCGCCGACCTTGCCTCGGCCGCCGCGGTCACCCTGCTGGAACGTGTCGCCGACGGCACGGAGAGCCTGACGGCCCTGCTCGCCGACGCCTCGCGGGTGAGCGCGCACCTGGTGCTCACCGCCGAACGGGTGGTCGCCGCCGAGGCCGCCCGCACCCTCGGGTCGCTGGCGCTGATGGGTGTACGGGTGGCCGAGCTGCTGGTCAACCAGATTCTGGTACAAGATGATTCGTTCGAGTACCGCAACCTTCCGGCGCACCCCGCATTCGACTGGTACTCCGAGCGCATCGCCGAGCAACAGGTGGTGCTCGATGAGCTGGACACGGCCATCGGCGACGTGAAGCTGGTGCTGGTGCCGCACCTGGCGGGGGAGCCGATCGGGCCCAAGGCGCTCGGTGAACTCCTGGATGCCGCCCGGCTGCGCGACGGCTCGCCGCCACCCGGACCGCTACGCCCCGTGGTGGACCGCGAATCCGGAACCGGCCTCGATGCGGTGTACCGGATGCGGTTAGAGTTGCCGCAGGTCGACCCCGGTGCGCTGACACTCGGCCGGGTCGACGACGACCTCATCATCGGCTCCGGCGGGATGCGGCGACGGGTGCGGTTGGCCTCGGTACTGCGGCGCTGCGTCGTGATCGGCGCACAGTTCCGGGGCGGGGAGTTGACGGTACGTTTCAAGCCGAATCCGGAGGTGTGGCCGAAGTGAGCGAGCACTCGGACATCCCGCCGGAACTGCGCCAACTCGCCCAGGCCATCCTGGACAAACTCGATCCTGCGGTGCGGCTGGTGGCCGCCCGCGCCAGTGCCGAAGGCGCCGGACCCGGTCCGTGCCAGCAGGTGTGGTGCCCGGTCTGCGCGCTGGCCGCGCTGGTGAACGGCGAACAACATCCGCTGCTGTCGGTGATCGCCGAGCACAGCGTGGCGCTGCTGACGGTGGTCCGCGCGATGGTCGGCGACCAGGAGCCGCCTCCACCTCCACCGCCGCCCGCCGACGGCGATCGAGGGCCCAACGGATTCAGCCGCTACGAGCAGATCCCTGTGACGTTGGACGACTGACGGCTCACCGTGTGGTCGCACTCACCGACGCTGGGTACAGTTGACCCCGTCCGGCCCGGTCTCGGAGTCAGGCGCCGTTGCAGGAGGGTCCATGTTTTTCTGGTTCTACAAGTACATCTTGATGGGCCCGTTGCTGTCCCTGTTGGGCCGGCCGAAAGTGCAAGGCCTGGAGTATGTTCCGGACTCCGGCGCGGTGATCCTGGCCAGTAATCACCTGGCCGTCGCGGACAGCTTCTACCTGCCCCTGGTACTGAAGCGTCGCATCACCTTCCTGGCTAAGGCCGAGTACTTCACCGGCACCGGCCTCAAGGGCAAGCTGACCAAGTTCTTCTACTCCTCGACCGGCCAGGTGCCGATCGACCGCACCGATGCCGACTCCGCGCACGCTGCGCTGACGACGGCACAGCGAATCCTCGGTGAGGGCAAGCTGCTCGGGATGTACCCCGAGGGCACCCGCTCACCGGATGGGCGGCTGTACAAGGGCAAGACCGGCCTGGCCCGCGTCGCCCTGGAGAGCGGCATCCCGGTCATTCCCGTCGCGATGATCGGAACCGACGTCGTCAACCCGCCGGGCAGCAAGATGTGGCACTTCGGCCGCGTCGAGGTCCGGTTCGGCAAGCCGATGGATTTCAGCCGGTTCGAGGGGCTGGCTGGCAACCGGTTCATCGAGCGCGCCGTCATCGACGAGGTCATGTACGAGCTGATGCGCCTCGGCGGTCAGGAGTACGTGGATCTGTACGCCGCCGATCTCAAACTGCAGGCCGAAGAGGCCAAGGCCCCGGCCGCGGTCACCGCGAAGGCCGGCTAGGTCGCCTTCGCCGCGCGCAGCGGGTCAGCGGGCTGTTCGCCTGCGACCGTGGCCCGGGACGCGGGCACCGTGCCCGCCGCGACGATCACCGCCAGCGCCCACCACAGATAGGACCCACCGGCCAGTCGCCGCCACAGCGAGGCCGCGGTCTCCTGGTGCTCGGGCATCAGGGTGATCGGCGTCCAGATCGTCAGCGCCAGGCCGGCCAGCCCGATCAGCGTCAAAGGCAGGTGGTGCCGGCGCAGCCCGACCACCACGGTGACCACCACGGTGGGCAGCGCCCACACCCAGTGATGTGACCACGACACCGGGGACACCATGAGGCCGAACATGGCCACGCAGATCACCGCCAGCACCGCCTCATCGCTGTCGGCACCGGCACGCAGCAGCCGCAGCACCGCCCAGACGGTCAGACCCAGCACCGCGAAGCACAGCACCACCCACAGTGCGAAGCGCGCATCCTCGCCGGCGCCGAGCCGGGCCAGCATGCCGGAGATGTTCTGGTTCGTGTTCAGCGTGGCGGACCCGATGCGGTCGGTGTCGCGCAGCGTCTCGGTCCAGTACACCCACGAGTCGCGCCAGGCCAGGGCGAACCCGAGCAGGGTCGCCGCCACCGCCGACGCCGTGGTCATCAGCAGCGCGCGCACATCGCGGCGCAGCAGGAAGTACAGCAGGAAGACCGCCGGGGTCAGCTTGACCGCGATGGCCAGCCCCAGCAGCAGGCCGCGCGGCCACGGGGTGCGGCGCGGCACGCAGTCGGCGATCACCAGCGTCATCAGCACCACGTTGATCTGGCCGAACTCGAAGTTGGCCCGGATGGGTTCGACGAAGACCACCGCCGGCGCCACCAGTGCGGCGGCCAGCCAGCCGCGGCGCGCCCAGGCCGGGGCCCGCAACGACGAGTGCTCCCACACCTGCAGGCGGGTCAGCACGATATGGGTGGAGACGATCAGCAGCACCAGCGTGGTCAGCGTGATCGCGGCACTGGCCGCGGGCAGCGACAGCCAGGCGAACGGGGAGAACGCGGCGGCGGCCAGCGGCGGGTAGGTGAACGGGAGATCGAGCCCGGCCTGGGTCTGGAAGACGGTGGCGTCGTTGTAGAGCTCCGTGCCGTCCAGCCAGGCACGCCCGCCCATCCGGTACACGTCGATATCGATGCGGTAGATGGCGTGACCGAGCAGACGCCAACCGGCCCAACCGAGCATCGCCAGAGTGGCCAGCTGGAAAAGCCGCCACAGTATGGACAGCCGCCCAGCAGGCCCGACGGGCGTCCACCGATTCCTCATTTCGCCGACCAGCCTATCGGGGGCCGGCGACGCGACGGACGGCACACGGTGGCCGATGGCCCGGAGTGGGTGCCGACCGGCGTATCTTCTCGACCGTGCATCTGAACGTCCAGCTGGACTTCATCACCGGGGACCGCCTGCCACTACTGTGCTGCCTGATCGCATTCATCCTGACGTTCTTCGTGACGCGTCTCATCGTCCGTTACATCCGCAGCCACCCCGGTACCGACGCGCCGCGCAAATGGTGGCAACCGCGCAACATGTCCGTCGGTGGTGGCGTTCACCTGCACCACGTGGTGATCGGCGTCGTGCTGGTGATGGTGTCCGGGGTGGCCATGGTGACGCTGGCGGTCAGCGGGGGAGTCGCGGAGTTCACGGTCGCCGCAATCTTTTTCGGTGTCGGGGCGGCGCTGGTGCTCGACGAGTTCGCACTCATCCTGCACCTGCAGGACGTGTACTGGGCCGAGGACGGTCGCACCTCGGTGGACGCGGTGTTCGTCGCGATCGCCGTCGCGGGCCTGCTGATCCTGGGCTTCAACCCGCTGTCCTTCTTCGACATCAACATCTGGCGCGCCGATGACACCCTGGCGGCCAGGGCCCTGGTCGTCGTGCTGGCGGTGCTGACGCTGGCGCTGGCGGTGGTGGTGCTGCTCAAGGGCAAGGTGTGGACGGGTCTGGTGGGCATGTTCATCACCCCGCTGCTGTTCGTCGGTGCCATCCGGCTCTCCCGCCCGCACGCGCCGTGGGCCCGCTGGCGTTATACGACGCGACCCCGCAGGATGCACAAGGCGCTGGAACGGGAACGCAGGTTGCGCCGGCCGGTGGTGCAGGCGAAGTTGTGGGTGCAGCACGTGGTCGCGGGCGAACCGCACTTCCCGGACGATGCCAAGGTCAACGAGGAACTGGACCGCGAGATCCACGCCGCGCCGGCGCCCGCCCCCAGCCAGGGAGTTGCTTGAGACATGCGCTTTTTCTACGACACCGAGTTCATCGACAACGGTCGCACCATCGAGCTCATCTCGATCGGGGTGGCCGCCGAGGACGGCCGCGAATACTACGCAGTGTCAAACGAATTCCCGCCGGAGCAGGCGGGCAAATGGGTCCGCACCCATGTGCTGCCGAAACTCCCGCCGCCGTCATCGCAACTGTGGCGCTCACGCAGGCAGATCCGGGAGGACCTGGAGGAGTTCTTCGGCATCGACGGTGACGAGGCGATCGAACTGTGGGCCTGGGTGGCGGCATATGACCATGTGGTGCTGTGCCAACTGTGGGGGCCGATGACCAGCCTGCCGCCGCAGATCCCCCGGTTCACCCGGGAGCTGCGGCAGTACTGGGAGGAGCGCGGCAGCCCGCGGATGCCGCCGCGCCCCCGCGACACCCACGACGCACTGGTCGACGCCAAGCACAACCTGCGGCGCTTCCAGATCATGACCGAGAACGAGGACGACTACGCCCGGTGGGCCGCCGGTCGCTGATGGCTACCATGGAGCGGTGAACTGGACCGTCGACGTGCCCATCGACCAGCTGCCCGCGCTTCCGCCGCTGCCCGAAGACCTGCGCCAGCGCCTCGATTCCGCACTGGCCAAGCCGGCGCTGCAACAGCCCAGCTGGGATCCCGGTCAGGCCAAGGCGATGCGCACCGTGCTGGAGAGCGTCCCGCCGGTGACCGTGCCCTCCGAGGTCGAGAAGCTCAAGACCCAGCTGGCCGCCGTCGCCCGGGGTGAGGCGTTCCTGCTGCAGGGCGGCGACTGCGCCGAGACGTTCGTGGACAACACCGAGCCGCACATCCGCGCCAACATCCGCACCCTGCTGCAGATGGCGGTGGTGCTGACCTACGGCGCCAGCATGCCGGTGGTCAAGGTGGCCCGCATCGCGGGCCAGTACGCCAAACCGCGTTCCTCGGACACCGACGCGCTGGGCCTGAAGTCCTACCGCGGCGACATGATCAACGGGTTCGCCCCCGATGACGCCGTGCGCCAGCACGACGCGTCCCGACTGGTACGCGCGTACGCGAATGCCAGCGCGGCGATGAACCTGGTGCGTGCGCTGACCTCCTCGGGCATGGCCTCGCTGCAGGCGGTGCACGACTGGAACCGCGAGTTCGTGCGCACCTCACCCGCCGGGGCCCGGTACGAGGCGCTGGCCGGTGAGATCGACCGCGGATTGCGCTTCATGACGGCCTGCGGGGTCAACGACCGCAACCTGGACACCGCCGAGATCTACGCCAGCCATGAGGCGTTGGTGCTCGACTACGAGCGCGCCATGCTGCGGATGGATTCCGGTGCCGCGCCGGACTCGACCGACGAGCCCAAGCTCTACGACCTGTCCGCGCACTACCTCTGGATCGGTGAGCGCACCCGTCAGATCGACGGCGCCCATGTGGCGCTGGCCGAGGTGATCTCGAACCCGATCGGTATCAAGATCGGCCCGACCACCTCACCGGAGCTGGCCGTCGAGTACGTGGAACGGCTGGACCCGCGCAACGAACCGGGCCGCCTGACCCTGATCAGCCGGATGGGCAACAGCAAGGTGCGCGACGTGCTGCCGCCCATCATCGAGAAGGTGCAGGCCTCCGGGCACCAGGTGATCTGGCAGTGCGACCCGATGCACGGCAACACCCACGAATCGTCGACCGGCTACAAGACCCGGCACTTCGACCGGATCGTCGACGAGGTGCAGGGATTCTTCGAGGTGCACCACGCGCTGGGCACCCATCCGGGCGGCATCCACGTCGAGATCACCGGTGAGAACGTCACCGAATGTCTCGGTGGCGCACAGGACATCTCCGATTCCGATCTGGCCGGCCGCTACGAGACGGCCTGCGATCCGCGGCTGAACACCCAGCAGTCCCTGGAGTTGGCGTTCCTGGTCGCGGAGATGCTGCGCGGCTAGCTGTCGGTCAGATCAAATTGGGCAGATTGTTGCCCAGCGTCCAGGCGCCCATCGCCAGCAGTCCGGCCAGAATGAGCACGATGACCACCCAGGCCGCCAGCACCCGCTTGCTGCGCTGCCGGGCCCAGTGGAACTGCTCGAGTTCGATACCGGCGAATTGCCCTGAGATGGGCTGATATTCGGGCTCGTCCTGCAATGGTTCGGGCGGTAGCGGCAGTTCGGCCGGGGTGAAGACCCGGGTGTCGCGGCGCGGGTCCGGCGGGCGCACGGCTGCGGTGGCCGGGTCCTGCAGGACCCGGCTGTGAAAAGCGGTGGCGGCGCGGTGCTGGGCCGACTGGGTGGGCGCGGGGACCCGGAATGCGGGCAGCCCCAGTTCGTCGATCACCTCGGCCAGTGCGGCGCCCAGCTCGGCGGCGTCGGCGAACCGGGCGGCCGGATCACGATCGGTGGCCCGGCCGATCAGCGCGTCGAACTGTGCGGGCACCCCGGCGATCGCCGAACTCGGCGGCGGCACATCGTTGTCCATCCGCTGGTAGGCCACCGACAGCGCGGTGTCCCCGGTGAACGGGGTGCGCCCGGTGAGCAGTTCGTAGGCCAGGATGCCCACGGCGTACACATCGCTGCGCGGGTCCGAATCGCCGGAGCCGACCTGTTCGGGGGACAGGTAGGCGGCAGTGCCCAGGATGACGCTGGTCGAGGTGATCCCGGCCTCGGCGACGGCGCGCACCAGGCCGAAATCGGCGATCTTGACCTCGCCGTCGTCGGAGATCAGGACGTTTTCCGGCTTCACATCGCGGTGCACCAGCCCCGCGGCGTGTGCGACGGCCAGGCCGCGGCAGATCGGCGTCAGGACCGCGGCGACCGCGTGCGGCGGCATCGGCCCGCGTTCGCGCAGCAGCTCACGCAGGGTGCCCCCGTCGACCAGTTCCATGACCAGAAACGGCGGCTCGTCGCCGGGGGATCCGCCGCCCTGGTCGTACACCGCGACCAGCCCGTCGCCCTTCAACCGGGCCACAGCCTTGGCCTCGCGCTGGAAGCGGGTGAGGAACTGGACGTCACCGGAATAGCGGGAATCCATCACCTTGAGCGCGACGGGCCGGTCCAGCCGGGTGTCCAGGCCGCGGTACACCGTCGACATGCCGCCGGTGGCGATCACGGCGTCGACGCGGTAGCGGCCCTCCAGCGCGGTGCCGATGAGCGGGTCGGCTCGCTGGTAGGTCTCCATCGAAGTCATGGTACGGATCTCGACGACTCCGCTTAGAATCTGTGCGGTGAGCATCCCGGCGGCCAAAGACATCCTCGACCCCGACGAAACTGTCCTCGAACTGGCCGAGGTGTCGAAGCTTCTCGGCGTCTCGGTCACCAAGGTGCATCAGCATCTGCGTGACGGCCACCTGATGGCGGTGCGGCGCAACGGCTCCCTCGTCGTGCCGAAGGTGTTCTTCGACGAGAAGGGCACCGTGGTCAAGCCCCTTCCGGGGCTGCTCGTCGTCCTCAAGGACGGTGGTTTCGACGTCACCGAGGCGATGCGCTGGCTGTTCACCCCGGATCCGTCGCTGACGGTGAGCCGGGACGGCAGCACCGATCGCCAGGAGAACGCCAGGCCGGTGGACGCGCTGCGTTCCCACCAGGCGCGCGAGGTAGTGCGGCGCGCGCAGGCGATGGCTTACTGACCGGGCGCCGGTCGTGGCTTACTGACCGGTTCGTGCTCGGGTGCCCGGGACAGCGAATACCAGGCCGCCACCGCACACGCGGTGGCCAGCAGCACGTGGATCCACGAGTACATGCCGTGTGAGCCGTCGGGTTTGAAGATCACCATGATCCACGTCGAGAAGCCGGCGATCAGAGCGATCGCGGCGCGGCTCTGCCACAGCGTGGACAGCACCGCCAGCGGCCAGGTGTAGTACCAGGGCAGCGCGGCGGGGACGAACAGCACCACCACGCCGAGCGCCAGCGTGATACCGGTCAGCGCGTCCCGGTCGGTGTGCCGGAAACGCCACCACAGCAACGGAAGTGAGATCGCGATGATCGCGATGCCGATGATGCGGGTGACTTCCAGCACGGCGTAGAAGTTGACCGGCATGAGCAGTCCGCCGATCGCGTTGATCAGGTTGGCCGCCGCGGTGGGCAGGGTGAGCCAGTTGATGATCTTCACCGAACCGGCCAGTGCCGTCAGCCAACCCAGGCCAACCCCGGCGAGTAGGGACAGCACCGCGAACACCGCTCCGAAGATCGCCACCGACGCCGCGGTCGCGAAGGCGAAGGCCGGCAGCGGACGGTAGCCACGGGTGTCGCGCAGTCGCCGCATCCAGACCCACACCATGAACGGCAGCGCGATACCCGCGGTCGCCTTGACCGCGACCGCCGTGGCGATGAAGCCGACCCCGATGATCGGTCTGCCGCCGAAGGTCAGCGCGATCGCGGCCATCATCAGCCCGACCATCAGCATCTCGTTGTGCACGCCGCCCATCAGGTGGATGATCACCAGCGGATTGAGCACACAGATCCACAGTGCCGCAGCCGAGTTGGCGCCGATGTGGCGTGCGACCCGGGGCGTCGCCCAGATCAGCAGGGCCAGCCCCGGCAGCATGCACAGCCGCAGCAGCATGGTGCCCTCGACGACGTTGTTGCCGACGATCATGGTGACGAACTTGGCGATCAGGATGAACGCCGGGCCGTACGGGGCGGTGGTGGTGGTCCAGATCGGGCTGACATCGTCGAGCAGCGAGTTCGGATTCTCGATCGGGCCCACGACGTACGGGTCGAAACCGTCGCGCAGCAGGGCGCCCTGGGCCAGATAGGAGTAGGTGTCGCGGCTGAACACCGGTGCGCTCAACAGCAGCGGCGCCAACCAGAAACCGGTGGTCGCCAGCATCGTGTACTGGGTGGCGGTGCGGTCGACCACGCGCCGGCCCAACCACATCCAGGCCAGCAGCATCAGCGCGACGCCGCCCCACAGCAGCAGCGAGGACAGCACCAGGCCGTGGCCGAAACGCAGCCAGGACATGTGCAGAGACTCCAGCAGCGGATCGTGCAGACGGGTGCTGCCCGCCCCGAGCCCGCCCGCGGTGATCAGTGCCGCGCCGAGAAAGCCCAGCCGGGCCGGCCGTGCCTCGGGCGATGCGGCGAACACCAGCAACCGGGACAGCTGCTTGTTGAGACCACTTTTCGTGGACTCGACCGATGCCGGGGTGGTCATCTCCTCAGGCGGACCGGTTCGACGCCAGACTGGCCAGCTCGGCGAGGCCGATCTTGGCCTCCGGGTCGATCTGGGCCTCGTTGAGCGCCTCGATGGCGCGGCGGTTCAACATGTCGATGCGGCTCTCCACGGCGGCCAGCGCACCGACCGATTCGATGGCCATGCAGACCTCTTTGACGGCCACATCGGTCAACTCGGTGCCGATCGACTCGCGCAGCAGCTTTGCCGCCGCCGGGTCGGTGCGTTCGGCGAGCTCGACCGCCTCGGCCAACAGCACGGTGCGCTTGCCGGAACGCAGGTCGTCACCGGACGGCTTGCCGGTGACCTGGGGGTCGCCGAACACGCCGAGCACGTCGTCGCGCAGCTGGAAGGCCACCCCGAGGTCGGTGCCGATCTGATGGAAGACGGCCTGCACATCGGGGCGGTCGGCGGCGGCGGCCGCGCCGAGCTGCAGCGGACGGGACACCGTGTAGGAGGCGGTCTTGTAGGTGTTGACGTTCATCGCCGAGGCCACCGAGTCCGCGCCACTGGATTCCGCCACGATGTCGAGGTACTGCCCACCCAGGACCTCGGTGCGGATGTCGGCCCACACCTTGTGCACCCGCAGGTGTGCGTCGGCGGGCAGGTCGGCGGTGGCGACGATGTCGTCGGCCCACACCAGCGACAGGTCGCCGAGCAGGATCGCCGCCGACAGACCGAACTGCTCGGAGGAGCCATGCCAGTTGTTGGCGCGGTGCCGGTCGGCGAAATGCCGGTGCACGGTCGGAAGTCCGCGGCGGGTGGCCGAGGCGTCGATCACGTCGTCATGGGCCAGGGCGCAGGCGTGCAGCAGTTCCAGCGCGGAGAACAGCCGCAGCGCATCCGCGTCGGAGGGCCGGTCCTCGCCGGCGACCGCGCGCCAGCCCCAGTATGCGAACAGTGGTCGCACGCGTTTGCCGCCGCGCAGGACGAATTCTTCGAGGGCTGCCGTCAGCTCGGCGTACTCGGGACCGATGTAGGCGGAATCGCGCCGGCGTTCGGCCAGATACTGCCGTAACTGCTCGACCACGGCGTTCACCAACTCGGCGGCCGACGGTGCCGCTGTGTACACGCTCAGCGGTCGCCCCTTTCTGATCCCGATTTGCTCCCCCGAGCGTCTTCAGCGTAGAGCGTCGCCGGTGGGTCATGGGAGTCAGGCGCGCTTACAACCACGCAATTATGCTGTCGTCGTGTCAAATGTGCGCGGTGGCGCTACGCGGGGCGTCAGCCGCACCACCTCGGTGGTGGACCGGATCGCCGAGATCGGCCGCAACCGGGTTCCCTTCTCGGTGGAGTTCTACCCGCCGCGGGACGCCGATGCCGAGGCCAGGCTGTGGCGGGCGGCACGCGTTTTCGAGCGGATGACACCGGCGTTCGTGTCGGTCACCTACGGCGCCGGGGGCTCCACCCGGGACCGCACCGTCCGGGTGGTGCGCGAGCTGGCTCGCGACACCACGCTGCTGCCGGTCGCGCACCTGACCGCGGTCGGGCACAGCGTGGCGGAACTGCGTTCGATGATCGGGGCGTTCGCCGACTGCGGCATCACCAATGTGCTCGCGCTGCGCGGCGACCCGCAGGGCGGGGTGCACGACGAATGGATCAAGCACCCCCACGGGCTTGAGTACGCCACCGAGATGGTGGAGCTGGTACGTGGGCTCGGCGATTTCCACGTCGGCGTGGCGTCCTTCCCGGAGGGCCATCCGCGCGCCGGGGGACTGGCCAACGACACCGCGAACCTGGTGGCCAAGCTGCGTGCGGGCGCCGAGTACTCCATCACCCAGATGTTCTTCGAGGTCGACGACTACCTGCGGTTACGTGACCGGGTGGCGGCCGTCGACCCGGAGCAGGCGGCCAAACCGATCATCCCGGGCCTGATGCCGATCACCTCGCTGCGCACGGTGCAGCGTCAGGTGGAGCTGTCGGGTTCGGCGATCCCGCCGGCGCTGCTGGCCCGGCTGACCGCAGCGGCCGGGGACGGCCCGGTCGAGAACCGCGATGAGGTGCGCAAGATCGGCATCGAGCTGGCCACCGAGATGAGTGTGCGGCTGATCGCCGAGGGCGCGCCGTGCCTGCACTTCTGCACCCTGAACTTCGCCCGGGCCACCGGTGAGGTGCTGGCCAACCTGGGGATGAGCCTGGCGGCCTGAGGTTCAGGCTGTCTTGTCGGCCTGGCCGACGCGTGGTGACTGGTCGCGGCTCACCCACGCCACCGAGGCCAGGATGCCCGCCACCACCAGCGATCCGATGCCCAGCCAGATCGCGGCGCCGGTGAACGACCGCGCACTGGGATCGGTGTAGCGGGCCTGGGCGTTCATCGTGGTCACCACGCCGGGCTTGAGCTTCCACTCGACGACGTCGCTGGACACCTGGTCCCCGTTGGTGGACGTCACCTCGCCGGGGAACGACACACTGAGCGAGACATCGGCTTCCGGATCGCCGAGCGAGGTGAGGTCGACCCGGCCCTCCAGGATCACCAGGTTCCCGGCGCGGCGCAGTGAGATGTCCACCCCGGCGGCGTCGCGATTCATGTTCGCCAGCTGCGGCAGTTCGGCGAAGGTCAGATCGGAGAACACCGCCTGCGAGCCGACGTAGTCACCGCGCTCGTACTTGGAGACCGCCACCTTGTTGCTGAACGGCAACGAGTTCAGCAGCTGCGGTCCCTTGTCGTCGCCGTCGCGGGGGATGGCGGCGGCAACGATCTGGCCGGACACCCGGTCGTCGGGGGACACCGTGATCGAGGCGCGCACCCGCACGCAGCCCACGGCCAGTGGAACGAGGATCAACAGCAGCAGGACCAGGGCGGGAAGCCGGTGGCGACGGGGGCGCGCGTGCACCCGGTAATCGTGCCAGACCCGGTCAGTCCAGGGGCAGCGACCGGCCAAGGATGGCGAAGGGCCGCGGATCCCCGGCGAAGTGATAGTCGCGGATGACATCCCCGAACCCGAGCCGGCGGTACAGCCGCCAGGCACGGTTTGCCTCGCCGTTGATCTCCGGTGTGGACAGCAACACGTGTGCCTCGGTGCGTCCGGCGAGCAGTCGGCGGGCCAGCGCCTCGCCGAGCCCGTGGCCCTGGGCGCGCGGGTGGATGTGCAGTTCGGTGAGCTCGAAATAGTCACCGAGCAGCGCGTCTGCCTGCTCGGGATCGGTACCGGTGCGGCGCAGGCCGTGCACCACCTGCTGCTGCCACCACTGATCGGGCGCCCCGCTGTAGCCGTAGGCCACCCCGAGCAGCTCGGTGCCGTCGAGCGCCGCGACGGCCTTCCAGCCGAGCCGGCGGGTGTGCTCCAGCCACATCGACGCACGCTGCTCTTCGGTGCCACGCGGATAGCGCATCGCCTCGACGTAGACGGTCAGAGCCTCGGACAGCCGTTGGCGCATCACATCGGCCGAGAGGTCCACCAGATATGTCGACAACGGGTGTCCTTCGCGGTCTTGTTCGGTGCGCACGGTCACCGTTCATTATCGGGCCCGGGTTGGGGGTTGTGGTCGCGCGGGTGAGGTGATGACCGGCTTTGGTGTTGCACGTCATACAATCGTGTACCAAGTAGGTGGTACGGCTCAGATTGACCTCGTATCATGGTGATCAGACGTCCGTGATCGCGGGCGTATTACACGTTGATGACACGGTTCCGGAACCACCGGACCAGGGCGCGGATAAGGAGGGACGGATGCCACTCTCCGATCATGAGCAGCGCATGCTCGACCAGATTGAAAGCGCGCTCTATGCCGAGGACCCCAAATTCGCGTCCAGCGTTCGGGGTGGCGCCATGCGGGCCCCCTCGGCGCGTCGTCGGCTACAGGGTGTCGCACTCTTCGTCGTCGGCCTCGCGATGCTGGTGTCCGGCGTCGCCATCAACGCGACCTGGATCGGCGGCCTGCCCATCCTCTCGGTCATCGGCTTCATCGTGATGTTCGGTGGCGTGGTGTTCGCGATCACCGGCTCSCGCGCGTCCGGTCCGACCGACAAGTCGGCGCCCTCGTCGGGTTCGGCGCGGCCCAAGCGCGGTAAGAGCTCCGGCGGCGGGTCTTTCACCAGCCGCATGGAGGATCGGTTCCGTCGGCGTTTCGACGAGTAGCGGTTAACCCACTTCTCCCCACCGGGGTAGCTCCGTCAGGAGCTGCCCCGTTTTTTGTGCCCGATGGCACCCCAGGAACCGCGGCGTGTCGGCGGTGTCAGGGCGGCGTCCCCACTTTCTCCCCACCGCTCCCCACCAGTGCCCGCAAAGGGTCTACTGGCGCCTCTAGCTGCGGTTTCGCCCAATCGGACGGGTGCCGTGGGGATATGGCGGGTGGGGCGTAGGGGCGCTCGTGGTCCTGGAGTGGGGCGTGGGACCAACTCGGTGGCAGCAAATGGAGCTAAGTGGGGGATTGTGGGGTAAAGTGGCGGACAACGGAGCAACCGGAGCTCCGCCAAGAGGGCAGAAGCGACTCGGGATCCAACCGAGTGGTGGGAGGTGGCGAGATGTTTCTCGGCACCTACACGCCCAAGCTCGACGACAAAGGGCGACTGACATTGCCCGCCAAGTTCCGCGACGCACTGGCAGGAGGGTTGATGGTTACAAAGCACCAAGATCACAGCCTGGCCGTGTACCCGCGGACGGAGTTCGAGAAGCTGGCCGAGAAGGCGATGCTCGCCTCACGCAGCGATCCTCAGGCCCGCGCCTATGTGCGGAACCTGGCGGCCGGTGCCGATGAGCAGCATCCCGACGCACAGGGCCGGATCACCCTGTCGGCCGAACATCGCCGGTACGCCAACCTGTCCAAGGAATGCGTGGTGATCGGCTCGCTCGGTCACCTGGAGATCTGGGACGCACAGGCTTGGCTGCAGTACCAGGAGACCCACGAAGAGACCTTCTCCGCGGCCAGCGATGACACTCTTCGCGACATCATCTGACCACCCTGCCCGTGCAACGCGGCCTCTGTCCGAACCGGCCCTGGCGTACTTCCCCGACGCCAGGTCCGCACCCTCGGACAGGGACCCCGTTGCAGGGGCGCCCCTTCGCAACAGGGGAGCCGCAGTGCCTGACGATTCCGATCATGGCCACGTCCCCGTCCTCCTCGACCGCTGCGTCGAGCTTCTGAGGCCGGCACTTACCCGTCACCACCCCGACGGCACCGGAGCAGTCCTGGTCGACGCGACCCTGGGTGCCGGCGGGCATACCGAACGCTTCCTCACCGAACTGCCCGGACTGCATGTCGTCGGCCTGGACCGCGACCCCGATGCGCTGCGCATCGCCACCGAACGGCTGGCGCCCTTCGGCGACCGTTTCCGGTTCGTCCGCACCCGCTACGACGGTTACTGGGCCGAGCGGGACGAAATCACCGTCGACGGAGCGCTTTTCGACCTCGGCGTGTCCTCGATGCAGCTGGACCTGATCGACCGCGGCTTCTCCTACGCACACGACGCGCCACTGGACATGCGGATGGATCCCGACGCCGAACTCACCGCGGCCGACATCCTCAACACCTACGACGAGCGGGCGCTCACGCGGGTGCTGCGCGAATACGGCGAGGAGCGGTTCGCCAGCCGGATCGCCTCCCGAGTGGTGAAACGTCGTGCGCGGCAACCGCTGAACAGCACCGCCGAGCTGGTGGAGCTGCTGTACGAGGCGATTCCCGCCGCGACCCGGCGCACCGGCGGCCATCCGGCCAAGCGGACCTTCCAGGCGCTGCGAATCGCGGTCAACGCCGAACTCGATTCGTTGCGTGATGCCCTGCCGGCCTCGCTGGCGGCGTTGTCCGGCGGCGGGCGCATTGTCGTGATGGCCTATCAGTCGCTGGAGGACAAGATCGTCAAGGGACTGTTCGCCGCCGCCACGGCATCCCGCACGCCGCCCGGGCTCCCGGTCGAATTACCCGGGTATGAAGCCGAATTCGTCTCACTGACCCGCGGGGCCGAACAGGCCGACGCCGACGAGATCGAACGGAACCCGCGAAGCGCCTCGGTGCGGTTACGGGCATTGGAAAAGGTTGCCGGAAAGGACCACTCATGAAGGGCAAGCGACCCGCACCGGTGCCCGGCGCCGACGAGGCTCGGCGCGGCAACCCCCAGCGTTCCCGCGCCCGGCAGACCGAAGCGCCGGCCCGCAAGCGCCGCGGTGCGCCCGAGCAGCGTCCGCAGCGGTCGGCGCCGAAGAGCACCCCGATGCGGCGTCCCGCCGACGCGCCCGCCCGGCCCAAGAACGCCAGCCAGGCCAAGGCCCGCGCCAAGGCACGTAAGGCCAAGGCCCCCAAAGTTGTCCGTCTGCCACTGCGGGAACGGCTGATCGCCCGGCTGTCCGAGATCGAGTTCAACCCGCGGACCCTTGCGGCGCGGGTGCCGTTCGTGGTGCTGGTCATCGGCGCCCTCGGCATCGGACTGGGCGTCACGCTGTGGCTGTCCACCGATGCCGCCGAACGCTCCTATCAGCTCGGGCATGCACGTCAGCTGAATCAGGCTCTGGCCCAGCAGAAAGAAGCCTTGGAACGCGATGTGCTGGAGGCGCAGGCCCCGCCGGCGCTGGCCGAGGCCGCCCGCGAACTGGGCATGATCCCGTCCCGTGACACCGCGCATCTGGTGCAGGATGCGACCGGCGCCTGGGTGGTGGTGGGCACACCCAAGCCGGCCGAGGGTGTTCCGCCGCCGCCGCTGAACTCCCCGCTGCCCGATGACACCCCGGTGACGGAGCGGCCGGCACGTCCGGCCGCCGATGCGCCGCCGGCACCCCGGGTCGTGGACCCACGCGAGGTCGTGGTGCGGGTACCACCGCGAGCGCAGGCCCCGGTTCCCGCGACGCCACTGACCGCCCCGCTCGCCCCTGCCGCACCGCTGGCCGCACCGCTTGCCGCCCCGATGGATCCCGCCGCCGTGCCGCCCGTCGCCGACCTGCTACCCGCTCCGCTGCCCGCCGACGGACTCCCGCATCTGGCGGCTCCGGAGCTGCCCGCGCAGCCCGGCCCGGTCGGCGGTATCGAAAACGTCGGGCCCGCACCGGTTGAGGCGCCGGCACCGGTCGAGGTTCCGGTCGCTCCCGAGGCGGCCGTGGCCGTGCCCGGGGCGCCGGCATGAGTCGCAAGTCGCAGGAACACGCCGCGACAGACCGGCGGATCCGTCGCCCGGAGCCCCAGACCGGTTTGCGCAGTTCGTCCTTCGTCTTCCGGCACCGCGCAGGCAACGTCGTCATCTTTCTGGTCCTCGTCGTCGCCGCCGCGCAGCTGTTCAATCTCCAGATCTCCAATGCCGCCGGTCTGCGCGCGGAGGCCGCCGGTCAGCTCAAGGTGACCGACGTGCAGAAAGCCGTGCGCGGCAGCATCGTCGACCGCAACGACGACAAGCTCGCCTTCACCATCGAGGCCCGGGCGCTGACCTTCCAGCCGGTGAAGGTGCGCAAGCAGCTCGAGGAGGAGAAGGCCAAGGATCCCGAGGAGCCCGATCCGGACACCCGGCTTCGTGAGATCGCCACCGAGATCGCGACCCGGCTGAACAACAGGCCCGACGCCAGGACCCTGCTGGCCAAGCTCACCAGCAAGGACTCCTTCGCCTACCTGGCCCGCGCGGTCGATCCGGCCGTCGCCGAGGCCATCATGGCCAAGTTCCCCGAGGTCGGTTCCGAGCGTCAGGACATCCGTCAGTATCCCGGTGGCTCGCTGGCCGCCAATATCGTCGGCGGAATCGACTGGGACGGACACGGTCTGCTGGGGCTGGAAGACTCGATGGATGCCAAGCTGGCCGGAACCGACGGCTCGGTCACCTATGACCGCGGCTCCGACGGCGTGATGATCCCGGGCAGCATGCGCAACCGTCATGAGGCGGTCGATGGTTCGACCGTGCAACTGACCCTCGACGACGACATCCAGTTCTACGTCCAGCAGCAGGTCCAGCAGGCCAAGGACGTCTCCGGCGCGAGCAACGTCTCCGCGGTCGTCCTGGACGCCAAAACCGGTGAGGTGCTGGCGATGTCGAACGACAACACGTTCGACCCCTCCCAGGACGTCGGCCGGCAGGCCACCAAGCAGATGGGCAACCCGGCCGTCGCCTCGCCCTTCGAGCCGGGCTCGGTGAACAAGATCGTCGCCGCCGCCACGGCCATCGAGATGGGACTGACCAATCCCGATGAGGTGCTGTCCGTTCCGGGCTCCATCGACATGGGTGGGGTCACGGTCAAGGACGCCTGGAACCACGGCGTCGACCAGTACACCACCACAGGCGTTTTCGGGAAGTCCTCCAACGTGGGCACCCTGATGCTGGCCCAGCGCTTCGGGCCCGAGAAGTACGCCGAGATGCTGGCCAAGTTCGGGCTCGGTGAGCGCACCGGCGTCGGATTGCCGGGTGAGAGCGCGGGTCTGGTCCCGCCCATCGATCAGTGGTCGGGCAGCTCCTTCGCCAACCTGCCCATCGGGCAGGGTCTTTCGATGACCCTGCTGCAGATGGCGGGGATGTACCAGGCCATCGCCAACGACGGTATGCGCATCCCGCCGCGGATCGTGAAGGCCGTCGTCGCCGCCGACGGCACCCGCAGCGCCGAGGACGCGCCCGAGGGTATCCGGGTGGTCTCGCCGGCGACCGCGGTGGCGGTGCGCAACATGTTGCGCGCCACCGTGCAACGCGACCCGCGCGGCGTGCAGCAGGGCACCGGGTGGCAGGCGGCGGTCGAGGGCTATCAGATCGCCGGAAAGACCGGAACCGCCCAGCAGATCAACCCGAACTGCGGCTGCTACTACGACGACCACTACTGGATCACATTCGCCGGACTGGCTCCCTCCGACGACCCCCGCTACGTCGTCGGCATCATGGCCGACAACCCGCACCGCACCGCCGACGGGCAGCCGGGCACCACCATGGCCCCGCTGTTCCACAACATCGCGGCCTGGTTGCTGCAGCGCGAGAACGTGCCGCTGTCGGCCGATCCCGGTCCGCCGCTGACGCTGGTGGCCGAATAACCGCGGTCCGCGTCGTCGCGGCCGTTGTTCTGCTCCCCGGTACTGTGGCAACGCCATGAAACTGCGTCCCTCCCAACCCTCCGGTGAGCTGCTCGGACCGCTGGCCGAGCGGATCGGAGTGCTCGCGGTGAGCGCCCACACCCGGGTGACCGGTGTGACATTGCGCAGCCAGGACGTCCGGCCCGGGGACCTGTTCGCCGCGCTACCGGGGGCATCGGCACACGGAGCTCGATTCGCCGCCGACGCCGTGGCCGCCGGTGCGCTGGCCGTGCTGACCGATCCGGCCGGTGCCGAACAGCTGCCCGCCGACCTGGATGCCGCGGTGCTAGTGCATCCCGAACCGCGGGCGGTGCTCGGCGCGCTCGCCGCCGATGTCTACGGTCATCCGTCCCGGACGCTGCGCGTCATCGGTGTCACCGGAACGTCGGGCAAGACGACCACCACCTATCTGGTCGAGGCGGGCCTTCGGGCCGCCGGTCGGACCGTGGGCCTGATCGGCACCGTCGGCATACGCATCGACGGACGCGACGAGCCCAGCTCACTGACCACACCGGAGGCCCCCGACCTGCAGGCGCTGCTGGCGGTGATGCTGGAACGCGGCGTGGACACGGTGGTGATGGAGGTGTCCAGCCATGCGTTGACGCTGGGCCGCGTCGACGGGACGGTCTTCGAGGCCGGCGGTTTCACCAACCTCTCCCGCGACCACCTCGACTTCCATCCGACGATGGAGGACTACCTGGACGCCAAGGCCCGGCTGTTCGAACCCGCGGCGCCCACCCATGCCGCGCACGCGGTGGTCTGCGTCGACGATGACTGGGGCCGCCAGATCGCGGAGCGGTCCCGATCGCCGGTGCGGGTCAGTGCCGGCGGCGCGGACGCCGACTGGGGGATCGACGCGGTGCGCGCGGTCGGGCAGGGCGGCCAGGAGTTCGTCGCCGTCGACCCCGCCGGGGTGCACCACACCCTGCAGATCGCCCTGCCGGGGCGCTACAACATCGCCAACGCGCTGCTCGCGGTGGCACTGCTCGACGTGGTCGGGGTGTCGCCGGAGCAGAGCGCCCCCGGTCTGCGTGCCGCGGCGGTGCCGGGCCGGCTGGAGATCGTCGACCGCGGTCAGGACTTCCTGGCGCTCGTCGACTACGCCCATAAGCCGGGTGCGCTGGAGGCGGTGCTGCAGACATTGCGCGACCAGGAGCCCGGCGCCCGGATCGCCGTGGTGTTCGGCGCCGGCGGCAACCGTGACGTGGGCAAGCGCGAACCGATGGGCCGGGTCGGCGCCGAACTGGCCGACCTCGTGGTCGTCACCGATGACAACCCGCGCGATGAGGACCCGGCGGCCATCCGGGCCGCCGTGCTGGCCGGTACCACCGGCCGGACCGCCGAGGTCGTCGAGATCGGGGACCGCCGCGCGGCCATCGACCACGCCGTGGCCTGGGCGCGCACCGGAGATGTGGTGCTGATCGCCGGAAAGGGCCACGAATCCGGGCAGACCAGCGGTGGCGTCACCCGTCCGTTCGACGATCGGGTAGAGCTCGCCGACGCGCTGACCGCCCTCGGGCGGACCCGATGATCGCGATGACGCTGGCCCGGGTCGCCGAGATCGTCGGTGGCGAGCTGGCCGATATCACCGAGGCCGAGGCCGAAACCGTCCGGATCACCGGCACCGTCGAGTTCGATTCGCGGGCGATCACCCCCGGCGGGCTGTTCCTGGCCTTGCCGGGCGCCCGCTCCGATGGCCATGATTTCGCGGCTGGGGCCATCGCCTCGGGCGCGGTGGCGGTGCTCGCCGCCCGCCCGGTCGGCGTGCCTGCCGTCGTGGTGCCCGCCGTCGCGGCCGCCGACACCGCGTCGGGTGCACTGGAGCACGATGACGCGGCCGGGTCGGGCGCCGCGGTGCTCGCCGCGCTGGCCAAGCTGGCCTCCGCGGTGGCCGCCGAGTTGGTGGCGGGCGGACTGCGCATCATCGGTGTCACCGGGTCGTCGGGAAAGACCTCGACCAAGGATCTTCTGGCTGCGGTGCTGGCGCCGCTCGGCGAGGTGGTGGCCCCACCGGGTTCGTTCAACAACGAGCTCGGCCATCCGTGGACCGTGCTGCGCTCCACCGCCGAGACCGACTTCCTCATCCTGGAGATGTCGGCACGCCATCCCGGCAATATCGCGGCACTGGCCTCCATCGCGACACCGTCGATCGGGGTGGTGCTGAACGTCGGCACCGCCCATCTCGGCGAGTTCGGCTCGCGCGAGATCATTGCGGCGACCAAATCAGAACTGCCGCAAGCTGTTCCGGAGTCCGGGGTGGTCGTGCTCAACGCCGACGACTCGGCGGTCGCCGCGATGGCCGAGAAGACCCGGGCCCGGGTGGTGCGGGTGTCACGCGGTTCGGGCGCCGATGTCTGGTCGAGTGCGGAGTCCCTGGACGAGCTGGCGCGCCCGCGCTTCACGCTGCACGCCGGCGACGGTGCGGTCGACGTCGCGCTGGCCGTGCACGGCGAACACCAGGTGTCCAACGCGCTGTGCGCGGCCGCGGTCGCGCTGGAATGCGGGGCGACCCTGCAGCAGGTGGCCGACGCCCTCGCCGCGGCCGGTCCGGTCTCGGCGCGCCGGATGCATGTCAGCACCCGCGCCGATGGCGTCACCATCATCAACGACGCCTACAACGCCAACCCGGATTCGATGACGGCCGGGCTGAAAGCGCTGGCCTGGATGGCGCGTGAGGCCGTCACGACCACCGGCCGAAAACGGCGTAGCTGGGCTGTCCTGGGCGAGATGGGCGAACTCGGGGACGACGCGATATCCGAACACGATCGCATCGGCAGGTTCGCCGTGCGCTTAGATGTGTCTCGTCTGATTGTCGTGGGAACCGGGAGACCGATGAACGCCATGCTCCAGGGGGCGGTGATGGAAGGCTCATGGGGCAGTGAGGCGGTGCTGGTTCCCGACGCCGACGCCGCACTGGATTTGCTGAGGGCCGAACTGGCCGAGGGGGATGTTGTACTTGTGAAGGCCTCGAACGCCGCCGGACTCGGCGCGCTCGCCGACCTGCTCGCCGAGCAGGGGGGTCAGTAGCGGTGAAGCAGGTCCTTTTCGCGGTCGCCATCGCGCTCGCGGTGTCGATCATCCTGACGCCGGTGCTGATCCGGCTGTTCACCAAGCAGGGATTCGGCCAGGAGATCCGTGAGGACGGTCCACCCAGCCATCAGAAGAAGCGCGGCACGCCGTCGATGGGCGGGGTGGCGATCATCAGCGGCATCTGGGCCGGTTACCTGGGCACCCACCTGGTGGGCCTGGCCTTCGACGGCGAAGGGCCCTCGGCCTCCGGTGTGCTGGTGCTCGGCCTGGCCACCGCGCTGGCCATTGTCGGCTTCATCGACGACTCGATCAAGATCCGCCGGTCCCGCAACCTGGGCCTGAACAAGACGGCCAAGACCGTCGGGCAACTGTCCGCTGCGGTGCTGTTCGGCGTGCTGGTGCTGCAGTTCAGCAATGCCGAGGGGTTGACGCCGGGCAGCGCGCAGCTGTCCTACGTGCGCGAGATCGCCACCGTCACGCTGGCCCCGCTGGTGTTCGTGGTGTTCGTGGTGGTGCTCGTCAGCGCCTGGTCCAACGCGGTGAACCTGACCGACGGGCTCGACGGGCTGGCCGCGGGCGCGATGGCGATGGTCAGCGCCGCCTACGTGCTCATCACCTTCTGGCAGTACCGCAATGCGTGTGCGACCAGCCCGGGACTCGGCTGCTACAACGTGCGTGACCCGCTCGATCTCGCGCTGGTGGCCGCCGCGACGGCGGGCGCCTGCATCGGCTTCCTGTGGTGGAACGCGGCCCCGGCCAAGATCTTCATGGGGGACACCGGGTCGCTGGCGCTGGGCGGCATCATCGCTGGGCTGTCGGTGACCAGTCGCACCGAGATCCTGGCCGTGGTGCTGGGTGCGCTCTTCGTCGCCGAGGTGACCTCGGTGGTGGTGCAGATCCTGGCGTTCCGGACCACCGGGCGCCGGGTGTTCCGGATGGCGCCGTTCCACCACCACTTCGAACTGGTGGGCTGGGCGGAGACCACGGTGATCATCCGGTTCTGGCTGCTCACCGCGATCGCGTGTGGTCTGGGTGTGGCGCTGTTCTACGGCGAATGGCTTTCGATCGTCGGCGCTTAGGCGCCGCGGTGCGGCCGGCGTCGGCGCTTAGGCGCCGCGGTGCGGCCGGCGTCGGCGCTTAGCCGCTCAGTCGTGGCGATTTCGCCGAGACACCTGAAACGACTGCTTTTGCCGCCGTCACGGCGGCCGCTTTGCGTTTCCTGGATTAGCTGACCACCGTCAATCGGACCGTTACCGCGACACGCCCCAGATATCCGCGCCCTCCGGCGCGGGACGGGGGAGGATTCTGGGGTGCAGGGGACTACTGGGGCTGGCGTGACGCCTGTGACTCTTGTGAGTGGCGGGTGAACAATCTTCTGACCGCGGCGCGGTCGCGGTTGCGCCGTCCCGGGAAGTCCGACACGAAGGCCACGTCCGACACGAAGGCCACGTCCGACACGGCGACCGCCGCCAAGAAACCCGCCACCGTCGCCGCCGCCGAACAACCGCGTACCCGGTTCGGTGCCTGGCTGAGCCGGCCGATGACGTCGTTCCACCTCATCATCGCGGTGGCATCCATCCTGGTCACGCTCGGACTGATCATGGTGCTGTCCGCATCGGGGGTCTATTCGTATGACTCCGGCGGCTCACCGTGGACGGTGTTCCTGAAGCAGGTGGTGTGGACCCTGGTCGGCCTGGTGGCCTTCTACATCGCGTTGCGCATGCCGATCAGGATCATGCGCAGGCTGGCGTTGCCCGCGTTCGTGTTCACCATCATCCTGCTTGTCCTGGTGCTCATCCCCGGAATCGGCAAGATCGCCAACGGTTCCCGTGGCTGGTTCGTGTTCGGCGGGTTTTCCATGCAGCCGTCGGAGCTGGCCAAGATGGCCTTCGCCATCTGGGGTGCGCACCTGCTGGCCGCCCGCCGGATGGAGCAGGCGACGCTGCGCCAGATGCTGGTGCCCCTGTTGCCCGCCGCGGGGCTGGCGCTGACCCTGATCTTCATGCAGCCCGACCTCGGGCAGTCGGTGTCACTGAGCATCATCCTGCTCGGCCTGCTCTGGTACGCAGGTCTGCCGCTGAAGTTGTTCGTCAGCACGGTGTCCGGCGCGGTGATCGCCGCCGGCATCCTCGCGGTGTCCGCCGGGTACCGCTCGGCCCGCGTGCAATCCTGGCTCAACCCGATGGCGGACGGCCAGGGCTCGGGATACCAGGCCCGCCAAGCCCGCTACGCGCTGGCCAACGGCGGATTGTTCGGCGACGGCCTGGGACAGGGCACCGCCAAGTACAACTACCTGCCCAACGCCCACAACGACTTCATCTTCGCCATCATCGGCGAGGAACTCGGCTACATCGGTGCCGCCGGCGTGTTGTGCCTGTTCGGCCTGTTCGCCTACACCGGGATGCGGATCGCCCGCCGCTCCGCCGATCCGTTCCTGCGTCTGCTCACCGCCACGGTGACGCTGTGGGTGATCGGTCAGGCCTTCATCAACGTCGGCTACGTGGTGGGCCTGCTGCCGGTGACCGGCCTGCAGCTGCCCCTGATCTCCGCCGGCGGCACCTCCACGGCGACAACGATGCTCATCCTCGGCGTGATCACCAACGCGGCCAGACACGAACCCGAGGCGGTGGCCGCGCTGCGCGCCGGCCGCGATGACCGCGTCACCCGGTTGCTGCGGCTGCCGCCGCCGGTGCCGTATGTGCCCAGCCGCCTCGAAGTGGCCCGCGACCGGCTGCGCACCAAGGAGGCCAAGACCCCTGGCAAGGCCGTCAAGAAGGCACCGGCAAAGGCCAAGACCAAGCAGCCCCGCAAGGCCCCGGCGGCCGACCCACGCCGCACTGCCCAACCGGGCGAACGGGCGGCACGGCGCGCAGGGCATCATGGAGACGGCCGAAACGGCCGCCAGGGGCGTGGCCAACAGGGACGTGCCCGGTCATTGGAAGGTCAGCGTTACGGGTGAGCACGATATCGGTCGTTCTGGCGGGGGGCGGCACGGCGGGACACGTCGAACCCGCGATGGCCGTGGCCGATGCACTGACCGAGTTGGACCCACAGGTACGGATCACCGCGCTGGGCACTGCGCGCGGCCTGGAAACCCGCCTGGTCCCTGAGCGCGGCTACGACCTGCAGCTCATCACCCCGGTGCCACTGCCACGCAAGCCGTCGGCCGATCTGTTGCGGCTGCCGCTGCGGGTGCGCACCGCGGTCCGGCAGACCAGAGCGGTGTTCGACTCGGTGGATGTCGACGTCGTCATCGGTTTCGGCGGCTACGTCTCGGTGCCCGCCTACCTCGCCGCCCGGCCCGGCCTGCGCCGGTCCCGGGTGCCCGTGGTGATCCACGAGGCCAACGCCAGCGCCGGCTGGGCCAACCGCCTGGGCGCGCGTTCCGCGCAGCGGGTGCTGGCCGCGACACCGGATCCGGGCCTCGGCGCCGTCGAGGTGGTCGGGGTGCCGGTGCGCGCCAGCATCACCGCACTGGACCGCGCCGCCCTGCGCGCGCAGGCGCGAGCCGCGTTCGGCTTCGCCGAGGACGCCCGCGTGCTGCTGGTGTTCGGGGGATCCCAGGGCGCGCAGTCGATCAACCGTGCGGTCTCCGGCGCGGCGGGCGCACTTGCCGCCAAGGGTATTTCGGTGCTGCACGCACATGGTCCGAAGAACACCCTCGAGCTGCCCGAACCTTCGGGGCCGCCCTATGTCGCGGTGCCCTACCTGGACCGGATGGACCTGGCCTACGCCGCCGCCGATCTGGCCATCTGCCGGTCGGGCGCGATGACGGTGGCCGAGGTCAGCGCCATCGGCCTGCCCGCCGTCTACGTCCCACTGCCCATCGGCAACGGCGAACAACGCCTCAATGCGCTGCCGGTGGTCGACGCCGGCGGCGGTCTGCTGATCGATGACGCCGACCTGTCACCGTCCCTGATCGCCGACACCGTGGCCTCGGTGCTGGCCGATCCCGACCGCCTGCAGCAGATGACGGCGGCCGCCGCGCTGGCCGGGCACCGCGACGCCGCCCGCCGGGTGGCCGAGGTGGCGCTGGAGGTGGCGCGCCAGTTCCGCGCGAACCGAAAGTCAGTGCGGTGAAAGGGTTACCGCCGGAGCTGCAGCGCGTGCACATGGTGGGCATCGGCGGTGCCGGGATGTCCGGTATCGCCCGCATCCTGCTCGACCGCGGGGGGCAGGTCTCGGGCTCGGATGCCAAGGAGTCCCGGGGTGTCGCGGCGCTGCGGGCCCGTGGCGCCGTGATCCGGATCGGGCACGACGGTTCGGCGCTGGACATGCTCGACGGCGGTCCGACCGCGGTGGTGACCACGCACGCGGCGATCCCGAAGACCAATCCCGAACTCGTCGAGGCGCGCCGCCGGGGTATCCCGGTGATCCTGCGCCCGGTGGTGCTGGCCAAACTGATGGCCGGTGACACCACGCTGATGGTCACCGGGACGGCCGGCAAGACGACCACGACCTCGATGCTGATCGTGGCGTTACAGCACAGCGGATTCGACCCGTCGTTCGCCGTCGGCGGGGATCTCGGCGCGGCCGGCACCAACGCGCACCACGGCAGCGGCGCCTACTTCGTCGCCGAGGCCGACGAGAGCGACGGATCGCTGGTGCAGTACCAGCCCGATATCGCCGTGGTGACCAATATCGAGGCCGACCATCTCGACTTCTTCGGCAGCGAGCAGGCCTATGTCGACGTGTTCGACGCCTTCATGGAGCGCCTGACGCCCGGCGGCGCCCTGGTTGCCTGCGTCGATGATCCAGGCGCCGCCGCACTCGCCGGACGCACTGCGGCCCTGGGTATCCGGGTGCTGCGTTACGGCAGTGCCGGCGATGACCTGGCCGGAGCCCTGCTGGACTGGGAGCAACACGGCACCAGCGCGGTGGCGACGGTGCAGTTGGCGGGGGAGAGCGGCCCGCGGACCATGCGGCTGTCGGTGCCCGGCCGGCACATGGCGCTCAATGCGCTGGGCGCGCTGCTGGCTGCGATGCAGGCCGGCGCCGATCCCGACGTCGTGCTCGACGCGCTGGCCGAGTTCGAGGGTGTGCGCCGCCGGTTCGAACTGGTCGGTGTGGCGGCCGAGGTCAAGGTGTTCGACGATTACGCCCATCATCCGACGAAGGTGTCGGCCGCGTTGTCCGCGGTGCGCACGCTGGCCGCCGAATCGCAGGGCCGCGCCATCGTCGTCTTCCAGCCGCATCTGTATTCGCGCACACAGACTTTCGCGCGCGAGTTCGGCGCGGCGCTGAGTGCGGCCGATGAGGTGTTCGTGTTGGACGTCTTCGCGGCGCGCGAGCAGCCGATCGCCGGAATCAGCGGGCGCAGCATCGCCGAGCATGTCAGCGTGCCGGTGCACTACGTGCCGGATTTCTCGGCGGTCGCCGAGAAGGTGGCGGCCGCTGCCGGACCGGGTGACGTGGTGGTGACGATGGGCGCCGGCGATGTCACCCTGCTGGGCCGCGAGATCCTGGACGCCGTGACTGCGCGTGCCGACCGGGCGGCGCGCTAGATGACCGGCCCGGCCGACGGGCAGGACGAGCCCGAAACCACCTCGGCTGACGGGGTAGCCGCCGACGAGACGGCAGCGCCCGTCGAGGACGCCCCGCCCGCCGCGGACACCGAGTCTCCCGAGCAGGGCGCCGAGCCCGACGAGGACTTCGAGGGGCCGCGCCGCCGCGCCCGGCGGGAACGCGAGGAACGCCGCACCGCGCAGGCACGCGCCATGGCCATCGAGCAGAACCGTCGCGAGGCCAAGCGGCGCGCCTTCGGGCGCACCGAGGAACAGCCGGCACCGAACAGTCGCGGGGTGATCCGCGGTCTGAAGGTGCTGATGTGGTCGGCGTTGCTCGCCGTGCTGATCGTCGGCGCCGGCCTGCTGCTGTACTTCACGCCGATCATGTCGGCGCGCGCGACCGTGGTCACCGGCCTGACCGCCCTCACCGAGGAGGAGATCCGGCAGGCCGCGGCCGTGCCGTCGGGGACACCCTTGCTGCAGGTCAACACCGATGCGGTGGCCGAGCGGGTGGCCTCCATCCGGCGGGTGGCCAGCGCCCGGGTGCAGCGCGAGTACCCCTCAACGCTGCGTATCACCGTCGAGGAGCGGATTCCGTTGGTGGTCAAGGACTATCCCGACGGTCCGCACCTGTTCGACAAGGACGGCGTCGATTTCGTGACCGCCCCGCCGCCGCCCGGCCTGCCCTATATCGACACCGAGGCACCGGGGCCCAGCGATCCGGCGACCGAGGCGGCCCTCGAGGTGCTCACCTCACTGCCGCCGGAGGTGGCGGGTCAGGTGAGCCGGGTCGAGGCGCCCTCGGTGGCGGCCATCACACTGATCCTGTTCGACGGCCGGAAAGTGGTGTGGGGCACCACCGATCGCACCCAGGAGAAGGCGCTCAAGTTGGCGGCGCTGCTCACCCAGCCCGGGCAGGTCTACGACGTCTCCAGCCCGGATCTGCCGACCGTCAAGTAGGACACGCCGCGCGCGGCAAGAGGACACGGCGCGCAGAGCCAGAGAAATTGTCGCGTCGTGTCGGCGCGCCTGCAGTGTTCCTGCGCCGGGTCGCCCTACCGTTCTGTTTGCGCGGAACTACTTGACATAACTCTAAGCCTATGGTTGAGGTTGAGGGTTTCGCACACCGACATCGATACTTCAGGGCAGGAAAGGGCGACCCGCGATGACCCCCCCGCATAACTACCTCGCCGTTATCAAGGTGGTCGGCATCGGCGGCGGCGGCGTCAACGCCGTCAACCGGATGATCGAACAAGGCCTGAAGGGAGTGGAGTTCATTGCCATCAACACCGACGCTCAGGCGTTGTTGATGAGCGATGCCGACGTCAAGCTCGACGTCGGTCGCGACTCCACCCGTGGCCTTGGCGCCGGCGCCGACCCCGAGGTCGGCCGCAAGGCCGCCGAAGACGCCAAGGACGATATCGAGGAACTGATCCGCGGCGCGGACATGGTCTTCGTGACCGCAGGAGAAGGCGGCGGCACCGGCACCGGTGGCGCACCCGTGGTCGCCAGCATTGCGCGCAAGATGGGTGCGTTGACCGTCGGCGTCGTGACGCGGCCGTTCTCCTTCGAGGGCAAGCGCCGGTCCAACCAGGCCGAGACCGGGATCACCGCGCTGCGCGAAAGCTGCGACACCCTGATCGTCATCCCCAATGACCGGCTGCTGCAGATGGGCGACGCCGCCGTCTCGCTGATGGACGCGTTCCGCAGCGCCGACGAGGTGCTGCTCAACGGCGTCCAGGGCATCACCGACCTGATCACCACCCCGGGTCTGATCAACGTCGACTTCGCCGACGTCAAGGGTGTGATGAGTGGCGCGGGCACTGCCTTGATGGGTATCGGCTCGGCCCGCGGAGACGGACGCGCGCTCAAGGCCGCCGAGATCGCCATCAACTCCCCGCTGCTGGAAGCCTCGATGGAGGGCGCGCAGGGCGTGCTGCTGTCGGTGGCCGGTGGCAGCGACCTCGGACTGTTCGAGATCAACGAGGCCGCCTCGCTGGTGCAGGAAGCCGCCCACGCCGAGGCCAACATCATCTTCGGCACCGTGATCGACGATTCCCTGGGCGACGAGGTCCGGGTCACCGTCATCGCCGCCGGATTCGACACCACGGGCCCCAGCCGCAAACCCGTTGTCGGTGAAGGCGCCGCCGGCGTGACTCCCGGTACGGCCGGCAAGGTGCGCTCCAGCGTGTTCGAGCCCGCCGACGCCATGTCGGTCCCGGTGCACACCAACGGCGCGACGGTGAAGATCGGCGGTCCGGACGACGGTGGCATCTCCGACGACGACGTCGACGTGCCGCCGTTCATGCGCCACTGATCCGTCGTGCCCGTTCGGGTTCGGCGCGTGACCACCACCCGCGCGGGCGGAGTATCGGCACGTCCGTTCGACACATTCAATCTCGGCGACCACGTCGGCGATGACCCGGCCGCGGTGGCTGCCAACCGGAAACGGTTGGCGACCGCGATCGGTCTGGCCGAGGACGCCGTGGTCTGGATGAATCAGGTGCATTCGGCCAATGTCGTGGTGGTCGACGGCCCGCAAGACGCCGTCGTCGACCAGACCGATGCGCTGGTGAGCACCACCCGCGGGCTGGCGCTGGCCGTGGTGACCGCGGACTGTGTCCCGGTGCTGCTGGCCGATGCGCGAGCCGGGGTCATCGGCGCCGCGCACGCGGGCCGGGTGGGGGCCCAGATCGGGATCGTGCCCCGCACCGTGGAGGAAATGGTGAAGGCGGGCGCTTCCGTCGCCGATATCTCGGTGCTGTTGGGTCCCGCGGTGAGCGGGCGCAACTATGAGGTACCCGCGGAGATGGCCGCCGAGGTGGACGCCGTACTGCCGGGCAGTCGCTGCCGCACCGCCAAGGGCACCCCCGGCCTGGACATCCGCGCCGGGCTCGCCCGACAGCTCACGAATCTGGGGGTCAAGGCCATCGATATCGATCGCCGCTGCACCGTCGAGGACACCGCGCTGTTCAGTCATCGCCGCGATGCTCCGACCGGGCGCCTGGCGTCCTTGGTGTGGATGGAATGAGCACTCACCGCGATGTCGAACTGGCCGGGTCGCTGGCCGCGGTGCGGACCCGGCTGGCCCATGCCGCCGAGGCCGCCGGCCGACCGGTGCGCGATATCGACCTGCTCCCGATCACGAAGTTCTTCCCCGCCTCCGATGTCGTCATCCTGCGGCGATTGGGCTGTACCGAGTTCGGCGAGTCGCGGGAGCAGGAAGCCGCCCGCAAGGTCGCCGATCTGCGCTCCGCGTTTCCCTCCGACGAGATCCGCTGGCACATGGTCGGCCACATCCAGCGCAACAAGGCGCGCGCGATTGCCCGCTGGGCCTATGCCGCACATTCGGTGGACAGTGCCCGGCTGATCGCCGCGCTCGGGGGAGGCGCCGAGCAGGAGTTGGACGGCGGAGGGCGCACCCGGCCGCTACGGGTCTATCTGCAGATCAGTCTCGACGGCGATCCCGATCGTGGCGGGGTGGATGTGAACAAGCCGGACCTCATCGACGAGCTATGTGCCGCAACACATGCCATCGACGCACTGGAGTTCGCGGGGTTGATGGGTATCCCACCGCTGAACTGGGAAGCCGAGGACGCGTTCGCGCGGCTGCAGGCCGAACGCGACCGGGTACAGCGGTCCTTCACCCATCCGCTGGGGCTTTCGGCGGGGATGTCGGGGGATATGGAGACGGCCGTCCGATACGGATCCACGTGTGTGCGTGTCGGAACCGCGTTGATGGGGCAACGTCCTCTAACGTCACCCTGAGTAGTCACTCCAGTCACATCTTCATCACAGACAACACAGACACAAGTCGTTAAAGGGGCAGGCGATGAGCACTCTGCACAAGGTCAAGGCCTACTTCGGTATGGCGCCGATGGACGATTACGACGATGAGTACTACGACGACGAGCGTGGGCCGCGTGCGTACCCGCGGCGCGGCGCCGAAGAGCGTTTCGAGGACGAGGGTTACGGCCGCGAGCCCCGGGCGTTCGACGACCGGGTTCCGGCCCGCGAGTACGAGGACGTCCCCGGCGCGTACCGCGGCGGCTACGGCGATGCCCCGCGCTTCGAGGGCCGGCTGCGCGCACCGCGTGAGTTCGACCGCCCGGCACCGCGTTTCGCAGGCGCGCCGACCCGTGGCGCGCTTGCCATGGAACCGCGCCGGATGGCCGAACTGTTCGAGGCCGGTAGCCCGCTCGCCAAGATCACCACGCTGCGTCCCAAGGATTACAGCGAGGCGCGCACCATCGGTGAGCGTTTCCGCGACGGCACCCCGGTGATCATGGACCTGGTGTCGATGGACAACGCCGACGCCAAGCGGCTGGTCGACTTCGCCGCCGGCCTGGCGTTCGCGCTGCGCGGCTCCTTCGACAAGGTCGCCACCAAGGTCTTCCTGCTCTCGCCTGCCGATATCGACGTCAGCGCCGACGAGCGCCGCCGAATCGCCGAAGCGGGCTTCTACTCCTACCAGTAGAGCCATCAGCAGTGGCGACGCTGCGTCTCTCAGGTCGTCTCGGCCCGCCAGGTAGGCTGACGTCCTGGGATCGCATGCTCGTCCCATCTGCTCAATGTCCCTAGTACCTGCCCGTCTGTGTATGCAGTAGTGAGGTCGGCTTCAGTTGTCGATGGTCTTTCAAATCCTGGGTTTTGTGCTGTTCGTCTTCTGGCTGCTGCTGATCGCCCGGGTCGTTGTCGAATTCATCCGGTCGTTCAGTCGTGACTGGCAGCCGAAGGGTGCCACCGTGGTGGTGCTCGAGCTCATCCTCAGCGTCACCGATCCGCCGGTGAAGCTGCTGCGCCGGATCATCCCGCAGCTCACCATCGGCGCGGTGCGATTCGATCTGTCGATCATGGTGTTGTTGCTGGTCGCGTTCATCGGGATGCAGCTGGCATTCGGTGCCGCTGCCAGCGCCACGATCTGACCGCGATCGTCTCCGCATGTCGCCCCGAACATTGAAATTCGCTCTTAATTATGAGCCTCCGGTGCAACCGTAGAGTCTGCTGTGACAGGATGGACGCCAGTTACTTCTACTGACGCTCTACACTTCGAAACCGGTTGACGGTCCAGACTTCAAGGGGGCAGACAATGCCGCTCACTCCAGCCGACGTTCACAACGTCGCATTCAGTAAGCCGCCGATCGGCAAGCGCGGCTACAACGAGGACGAGGTAGACGCCTTCCTCGACCTGGTCGAGAACGAGCTGACCAGGCTCATCGAGGAGAATGCCGACCTGCGTCAGCGGGTGTCCGAGCTCGACTCGGAGCTGGCCGGTGCACGTTCCGGCGGCGGCATCCAGGCGACTCAGACGATCCCGCCCTATCAGGCCCCGCAGCCCGAGCCGGAGCCCGAGCCGGTCCAGCCGGTGTACGAGGCCCCCGCGCCCGTCGCACCGGTGGCGCAGCAGGCCCCGGTCTCCGAGGATTCGCATCTGCGGGCGGCCAAGGTGCTCAGCCTGGCCCAGGACACCGCGGACCGCCTGACCGGCACGGCCAAGGCCGAGTCGGACAAGCTGCTCGCCGATGCCCGCGCCCAGGCCGACGCCCTGGTCAGCGAGGCGCGCAGCACCGCCGAGACGACTGTGGCGGACGCTCGCGCCAAGGCCGACGCCCTGCTGTCCGATGCCCAGACCCGCTCCGAGACGCAGTTGCGTCAGGCGCAGGAGAAGGCCGACGCCCTGCAGGCCGACGCCGAGCGCAAGCACTCGGAGATCATGGGCACCATCAACCAGCAGCGCACCGTGCTGGAAGGTCGCCTCGAGCAGCTGCGCACCTTCGAGCGCGAGTACCGCACCCGCCTCAAGACCTACCTGGAATCTCAGCTCGAAGAGCTGGGCCAGCGTGGTTCGGCGGCACCGGTCGATTCCGCTGCCGGTAACGAGGGTGGCGGCTTCAACCAGTTCAACCGGGGTAACAACTGACCGGCTCAGCACCGGTTAAGTTCGTCCCATGCTGATCATCGCGCTCGTTCTAGCTGTCATCGGTCTGGTCGCCCTGGTGGCCGCCGTCGTCACCAGCAATGAGCTGATCGCCTGGGTCTGCATCGGGGCCAGCGTCATCGGCGTGTTGTTGCTCATCGCCGATGCGCTGCGTTCCCGGCGCGACGGCGACCCCGACGTCGATGCCGCCGATGCGGACGAGGACGAGCAAGGTGTCCAGGACTATCCCGAGGAGCCGGAAGTGACAGAGCCCGATCGCCACGACTCCGAGGCCGTGGACGCTGATACCGAGGTCGCCGGGGTCACCGACGCCGACGACAACGACAACGAGTCCGGCGGCGCCGTCGAGATCTCGCCCGACCCCGAGGACACCCCGAAGAGCTAGCGGTGTCCGGCCAGTAGCGCGCGTACCTCGTCGTCGCTGGTCTGGGTGAAATCGTCGTAGGCCTGCCCCACCGCGCGGAAGTCCGGCGGGGCATCGACACAGATCAACTCGTCGACCTCGTCATCGATCAGGTGGCATGCCGTGCGGGATGCCACCGGCACCGCCACCACCACGGCGGCGGCCCCCGCCGCGCGAACGGCCCGGACCGCGGCGAGCATGCTCGCGCCGGTGGCGATGCCGTCGTCGACCAGAATCACGGTGCGTCCGGCCAGATCCGGTGCCTGCTGGACACCGTAGGCCGCCTCGCGGCGGCGCAACTCCACCCGCTCGGCTTCGATGACCTCCTGCAGCTGGTCCTCGGTGATCGCCTGACTGCGGATCAGATCCGCGTTGCGCACCACCGCGCCGCCGGTGGCCAATGCCCCCATCGCCAGCTCGGGCCAGTGCGGCAAGCCGAGCTTGCGGACCAAAAAGGCATCGAAGGGAAGGCCGAGCGCGGCCGCGACCTCGAAACCGACCGGGACGCCGCCCCGGGCCAGACCGAGCACCACGGTCGCCGTCGCGCCGCGGTGATGCGCGAGCGCGGTGGCCAGCGAGCGCCCCGCTGCGCGTCGATTCGGAAACCGGATGCCCGTTTCGTTCACAGGATCTGGGGTACCCCCCGGCCCGCAGGGTCCAACCAGGAACGGAAGTCCATGGGTATCGAGTACGACAGCATCGTCGACCATCCGATTGACGAGGTCTTCGCCTGGCACACCCGGCCCGGGGCGATGCGGCGGCTGGTACCGCCGTGGCAGCCGATGACGGTGATCGCCGAGACCGACTCGCTGGCCGACGGACAGGCCATACTCGGGCTGCCCGGCGGACTGCGCTGGGTGGCCCAGCACGAACCCGCGGAGTTCGACCCGCCGCACCGGTTCGTCGACACGCTCGCCACCGACGGCCCGGCCTCCTGGCCGGCCCGGGTGATCGGCACCTGGCGGCACACCCACGAGTACGCCGAGGCGGGCGCCGGCACCCGGGTATACGACCGGATCGACGCGGTGGTGCCCGCGGCGGCGTTGCGCCCGATGTTCGTTTACCGGCACACCCAGCTGGCCGAGGACCTCGCCGCGCACCGTGCGGCCGGTCTGGCGCCGATGGTGATCGCCGTGACCGGCGCCAGCGGTCTGGTCGGTGATGCGCTGACCGCGTTCCTGAGCACCGGTGCTCACCGGGTCATCCGGCTGGTGCGTGGCACACCGGCGGGATCGGATGAGCGCCACTGGGATCCGGACAACCCGGCTCCGGACCTGTTGGCCGGCGTGGACGCCGTCGTGCACCTGGCCGGGGCCTCGATCGCGGGGCGGTTCACCGACTCGCACCGGGCGGCCATCCGGGACAGCCGGATCGGGCCCACCCGCAAGCTCGCCGAGGCCGCTGCGAGTGTCGTCGACGGCCCGAAGATCTTCGTCAGTGCCTCGGCCGTCGGCTATTACGGATACGCGTGCGGCGACTCGCTGCTCACCGAGGACGCCACCCGGGGCGACGGGTTCCTCGCCGAGGTGGTGGCCGACTGGGAGGCCGCGACCGAGCCCGCCGCGGCCGCCGGTCTGCGCGTCGTCAACGTGCGCACCGGTGTAGTGCAATCGGCGCGCGGCGGCACCCTGCGACTGATGCGCCCGCTGTTCGCCGCCGGTCTGGGTGGCCGGTTGGGCAGCGGCACCCAGTGGCTGTCCTGGATCGGCATCGACGATCTGCTCGACGTCTACCATCGCGCGCTGTATGACGACCGGCTGACCGGGCCGGTGAACGCCGTGGCGCCAGAACCGGTGCGCAACAACGACTACACCGCCGCGCTGGGCAGGGTGCTGCACCGGCCGACGCTGCTTCCGGTGCCCTCTTTCGGTCCGAAGCTACTGCTGGGCGCGCAGGGCGCCCAGGAACTCGCCGAAGCCGATCAGCGGGTGATACCGGCCAAGCTCAACGGGCTGGGGCACACCTTCCGCCGCCCCGTCATCGACGCGGCGTTGGCTCACGAACTGGGGCACGGCTGACGGGCCGTATAGGTCAGGAACCCTCGGACCAGGCGTCTGATCCGCCGCGCCGCGTCGTCGTGTAATTCGGCTGTGCGGGCGCGTAATTCGTCGTGGGTGCGGCCGGCCAGCGTGGCCTCCCCGGCCTCGCGGTCATCATCGAGCCAGAGTTCGAGCAGGGCCGGATCCAGTTCGGGGTGGAACTGCAACCCCACCGACCGGCCGAGTGTGAAGGCCTGGGATGCGCCCGGGGTCCGCCCGATCTCGGTGGCACCCGGAGGTAGCGTCCAGCGGTCGAAATGCCATTCGAACCACGGGCCTGCCGGGATCACCTCATGCTGATCGGATTCCAGTTCGTACCAGCCGATCTCGGGGGTCTCCGAGCGGAAGACACTGCCGCCGAAGGCCTGCGCCAGCAGCTGCCCGCCGAAGCAGACGCCGAGGGTGGGGATGCCCGCGACCGCGGCCTCGCGGACCAGTTCGGTCTCCGCGCCGACCCAAGTGGACTTCAGCGCCTCGTCGTACACCGGCCAGCGTGCTCCCAGCGGAACGATGACGTCGAAGGCGGTGGGGTCGGGAAAGCTGACGGCCACCGCCGGGTCGGCGGTCCGCGACAACGGCACGACTTCGAAGGTCTGCACGTCGTAGCCGGCGTCGGTGAATGCCTCGCCGAGCATCGCCTCGGTCGCGATGGGGTCGTTGTAGAGGAACAGAACTGTCGGTGCCACCCGACAAATCTACTTCGGAGTACCCGGTGGTGTCGGGGGAGCGTCGTCGGGAGCGAGCTCGGCGCCCACCGTGCGGAACAGCGTCTCGGCCTCGTTGGGGTAGCCGCCGGTGTCGTCGAACGCGTCGGGCAGATAGGTGAGCGCGATGGCGATCGCGATCTTCTTCGAAGGCAGGTACGCGGCGACGCCGGCCTGCCCGGCGAACAACGGGTTCTGCAGCAGCCAGCCACCGGAGATGACGATGCCGAGCCCGTAGGTGTAGCCCTCGGTCTGCGGCGCGCAGGTGGGGCAGCCCGGCAGGGTTGTGGTCTTTCCGCGCAGGTCCGGTGCGGTCATCGTCTGATAGGACTCGCGGGTCAGCAGCCTGCCCGAGCCGATGGCGGCGGCGCCGGCTTCCATGTCGTAGATGTTCGTGGTCTGCACGGCTCCGTGTGTGATCGTCCAGGACGGGTTCCAGAAGGTGGATTCCTCGTAAAACGCTGTGCCGCTGGCAATGCCGAGCGTCTCCCGGCGCTCGGAGGTGAAGGCGTGCAGCGCGGGCGCGGGAATCTCGGCGGTGAACGAGTTGGCGGTGTTCGTCAGTCCGAGCGGGCCGAGCACCTCATCGTCGAGCAGGTCCGCCATAGCGCGCCCGGTCGCCTTCTCCAGTGCCAGCCCGAGCAGCACGTAGTTGGTGTGGGCGTAATTCCAGTTGGTGCCGGGCGGGTAGTGCAGCGGCTTGGCGGTCGCGAACCGCAGCAGATCCTCGGGTTCCCATCGTCGGAAGGGATTGTCGTAGAAGGCTTTCTGAAATTCCTCGTTACCGATCACGTAGTCGGCGTACCCGGAGGTCATCTGGGCGAGCTGGCCCAGGGTCGCCTGGTCGGCGTGCGGGGTGTCGGGCAGCCAGGTCGACAGCGTGTCATCGAGGCTCACCGTGCCCTGCTCGACCAGCTTCAGCAGCAACGTGGCCACATAGGAGATCGCCACCGCGCCGTTGCGGAAGTGCATGGTGGGGGTGGCGGGCACGCCCGTCATGGACTCACCGAAGGCGCGGGTCAGGACCTCCTGTCCGTCCTCGGTGACCCGGATGATGACGGCCTTGAGGTGGCCCCGGGCCATCACCGCCTCCACGATGCGGGTCACCGCGTCGGCCACGGCGGGATCGTTGCGCGCCGGGCCGGGTGATTCGCCCGCCCCTGCCGAGCACCCGGTCAACACGACAAGGGTGAGCAGTGCCCCGAGGGCACGCCGGGTAGCCGTCATCCGCGGATCGTGGCACACCGCTGCCTGCAGCATCGGCTTATGGTTGTCACCCGGCGAGGGCGTACTCCATGGGCAGGGCGGCCGGGCCGCTGATACCGGTGAGCGGACGCCACGGCACCGCGCCGACGATGTGTGCGTCCGGCATGGCCTGGGTGATGGCCACCAATGCCTCCACCAGCTCGAGCCGGGCCAGATGCACGCCCAGGCAGTAGTGCACGCCGCCGCCGAAGGTCAGCATGGCCGGCGCGCCCTCCCTGGTGATGTCGAGCCGGTCCGGCTCGGGGTAGATGGCCGGATCCCGGTTGGCGGCAGCGGTATTGGCCACCACGAGGGTGCCTGCCGGGATGAGGTAGCCGGCCAGTTCGACATCCTGCAGGGTCTCGCGGATGGTGCTGAAGACCACCGGTGTGTGGCGCATGAGTTCTTCGACGGCGTGCGCGGCCAGTTCCGGATGGCCCGCCAGCAGCGACCACTGCTGGGGATGCTCGCACAGCACCTGCACCGCGGCCGCGAGCTGATTGCGGGTGGTGTCGGTGCCTGCGATCAGGATGCCGCCGGCCAGCATCAGCAGCTCGGTGTGGGTCAGCCGGTCACCGTCGCATTCGGCGCGGATCAGATCCGACAACAGGTCATCGGTGAGCGTCTCCGTGCGTCGGTGCACCATGGCGTCCACATAGCCGTCCAGCGCATCCCAGGCGCGTTCCACGACCGGTGCCTGGTCGCCGAGATTCCAGCTGAACATCTTGAAGATGTCATCGGTCCACGCGGAGAACAGTCCCCAGTCCTCGCGGGGTGCGCCCAGCAGCGCGCAGATGATCGGGATCGGGTACTGCCTGGCGATGTCGGCGACCATATCGCAGCGACCGGCATCGGTCCGGGCGATCAGATCGTTGATGACTTCCACGCAGATGGGGCGTAGGCGGGCCGCCGATTTCGGGGTGAACGCCCGCGCCACCAGCTTGCGCAGTCGGGTGTGCGGAGCCCCGTGGAGGCTGAGCAGGTTGCTGATCGCGCGATCCCACAGCGGGCCCGAGGTGATGCCCTGGTTGGCCAGGAACAGCCCCTCGGGCACCCGGAACCGGTCGTCGCGCAGCACCGCGCGCACCAGGTTGTAGTCCAGGATCTCCGGCCCGTGCGCGCCGATGGCGATCGGCGCCTGTCGGTGCGCGGCACCGATCGCGGCGTGCGCTGCCGCGGAACTCGGCAACTGTTCGTAGCTCAGGGTCGGCAGATCGGCGTCGAAGACGTCGCGGCCGGTGGTATCGGCAGCAGTCATGGGCCCAGTGTGGATCCCCCGGACCGGGATCGACCGAGTAGAGCGGTACCCGGTTTCAGCCCGCGGTGCGGTAACGGCGCTCCGGGCGGCCCGCCCCGTACTGCAGACGCAGTTCCAGCACCCCGGCGGCCAGATAATGCTCCAGGTAGCGCCGGGCGCTCACCCGTGAGATACCGACCAGGTCGGCGCATTCTGCGGCCGACACCTCGTCGGCCGTGCGTACCGCGTCGAGCACCAACCGTCCCGTCTCGGCGCCCAGCCCCTTGGGCAGGGCGTCCGGTGCGGCAGCGGCGGCGGGGCCGCCGAACAGTGCGTCGATCATCGACTGGTCCGCCCCTCGGTCGGAGGCCAGCGCGTCGGCGCGGGCTGCGAACGCGGCCAGCTTGGCCGCCAACTGGTCGAACTCGAACGGTTTGATCAGATAGTCGGCCGCGCCGCCGTCGAGCGCGCCTCGGACGGTGTCGAGTTCGCGGGCGGCGGTGATCATGATGACGCCGACGCGATCGCCTTCGGCGCGCAGCCGGTGCAGCACCTCCAGACCCGTCATATCGGGCAGGTACACATCCAGCAGGATCAGCTGCGGACGGTGAGCTGCTGCCGCCGCGAGCGCTTCCGCGCCGGTGCGGGCCACCGCCACCGGCTGGAAGCCCTCGATGCGCTCCACGAAGCGGCGGTGGATCTCGGCCACCATGAAATCGTCGTCGACGATCAGCACATCACGCACGGGCTGACTCGCTGCTTCCGCGTCGCTCCGCTCGCCCCGCCGCCAGTGCCGACTCCGGCAACCGCACCACGAACGACGCCCCGCCGCCGGGTGCGTCGTCGATCTCGGCGTGCCCGCCGTGCTGGGCGGTCACCAGCCGAACCAGGGCCAACCCGATACCGCGTTTCTCTGCCGGCCCACCCGGGCCCTCGGGCTTGGAGGTGACACCGCGGGCGAACACCAGTTCCCGAAGCTCCTGCGGCACACCGGGACCCGAATCGGTCACCGCCATCAGCAGGCCGTCGGCGTCATCGACGCGGACGGTGACCTGGGCGCGCTCGGAGCCCACCGAGACGTCGACGGCATTGTCGATCAGATTGCCCAGCACGGTGATCGCGTCGGTGGCCAGCGCCGGCGGCAGCGCGCGCAGATGGCTGTCGTTGTCCAGCGTCAGGGTCACCCCGCTCTCGGCGGCCAGCGATGTCTTGGCGATCAGCAGTGCCGCCACCGCCGGGTCGGAAACCCGTTGGGTGACAGCATCGTTGATCTCGGCGCGGCGCCGGGTCAGGGTGCCCACCAGGTCGTGCACCGCGTCGAACTCGCCCAGCTGGACCAGCCCGGAGATGGTGTGCAGCTGATTGGCGAACTCATGGGTCTGGGCTCGAAGGGTATCGGTCACACTGCGGTGGGAGGACAACTGTGCCTGCAGGGCCGCCAGTTCGGTGCTGTCGCGCATCGTGGTCACCGTACCGATACGTCGGCCTTGGCTGCTGGCCGCGCGCCGGTTGAGCGCCAGCACCCGGCTGCCGGTGGCGATCACCACATCATTCTCGCCTTCGCCGGAGAGCAGGAAATCCACCACGGCCTGCTCCAGGCCGATGTCGTCGGCGCGCCGGCCGACGGTGTCGGCCCCGACCCCCAGCAATTCCTGGGCGCTGTCGTTGAGCACCGTGATCTCCCCGTCGGTGTTCACCGCCACCACCCCCTCCCGGATGCTGTGCAGCAGTGCTTCCCGATGATCGGCCAGGCCGGCGATCTCGGCGACCTCCAGTCCGCGGGTGTGCCGCTTGATCCGCCGCGACAACAACCACGAGGCCACCATCCCGAGCACGGCGCCCAGCCCCAGATAGATGAGCAGGCGTTCGCCGGCGCCGCTGAAAAGCTGCCACACCGAGGGATAGCCCTCGCTGACCGAGGCGACCGCCAGCACCTCGCCGTCGCTGGACAGGATCGGGACCTGCCCGATGAGGCTGTGTACCCCGGCCACGTCGGCGTCACCGAACCAGGCCCGGCCCTCGTCGGCCCGGCTGGGACCCAGATCGGTCTGCGCCCCGATGCGGGACGGATCCGAGGAGGCCCGCACCGTGCCGTCGGGGCCGAGGATCTCGGCCAGGCTCGCGCCGGACAGCGCCACCGCCCGGTCGACCTCGGGCGCCAGAAATTTCTCGGCGAACGGGTCGGAGAACCGGTCCCGCACGATCGGGGTCGACGCCATGTTCTCGGCGACGGCGATCATCCGCAGACCGCGCACCTCGCGGAACTCGCTGGTCGACTGCGCCACCGACACCGCGGCCACGGCGACGAGCACCACCGCCACGACGACCAGCTGAAACGCCAGGAACTGCCCGGCGAGGCTGCGGCTCCAGCTCGTGTTCTTAATGACCAATACTTCCTTTGCGTCCATATCAGTGACCTGAGTCACTGCCGGGGTCCAGTATTGCTGAGCATCACAAACAAGTGATTGGGGACGACATGTTCGAACGGGGTCGGGTGACCACAGGCGTGGTCATCGCCGTGATCGCCGCGCTTCTGCTTTCCGCGTGCGGGGTCACCCGCGGCGAGGAGACCGGTCTGCACCGCCTGCGCATGATGGTGCCCAACAGCCCGGGTGGTGGTTACGACCTCACCGCGCGCACCGCGGTCAAGATCATGGAGGACGACGACATCACCGGTCGCGTCGAGGTGTTCAACGTGATCGGCGCCGGTGGCACCGTCGCGATGGCGCGCCTGATGAACGAGCGCGGTAACGGCGACCTGATGATGATGATGGGCCTCGGTGTGGTCGGCGCGGTCTTCACCAACGGATCCACCGCCCGCGCCTCGGATGCTACCGCGCTGGCCAAGGTGGTCGAGGAGCAGGAAGGCATCCTGGTGCCCGCCGATTCGCCGTTCAAGACGGTGCAGGATTTCGTCGACGCGTGGAAGGCCGACCCGGCAAAGGTCACCGTCGGCGGGGGTTCGAATCCCGGCGGTCCGGACCACCTGTTCCCGATGGAGACAGCCAAGGCGGTCGGTCTGGACCCGACCAAGGTCAACTTCATCTCCTATGACGGCGGCGGCGATCTGCTGACTGCTCTGCTGGGCAACAAGATCGCGGCAGGCACCTCGGGTCTGGGTGAATACGTCGACCAGATCGAGGCCGGCCAGGTGCGGGTGCTCGCGGTGTCCGGAGACGAGCGGGTCGAGGGGGTCGATGCGCCGACGCTCAAGGAGGCAGGCATCGACCTGACGTTCACCAACTGGCGCGGAGTTCTTGCGCCGCCGGGAATTTCCGAGGACGACCGGGCGGCGATGGTCAAGATCCTGGAAGAGCTGCACGCAACCGACGCATGGAAGGAGGCGCTGGTGAAGAACGGGTGGACGGATGCCTTCATGACCGGCCCCGCATTCGAGGAGTTCCTCGCCGAGCAGGATCGCCGTGTCGAGACGACGCTGACGGATCTGGGGCTGGTGTGAGTACCGAAGTGGACGCGGCCGAGAAGTCCCGGCCCGATTACGCGCAGTACGTCGTCTGTGCGGTGATGGTCGCCGTCGGCGCCTTCCTGCTCTATGACGCGCTGAACATGCCGGGCGGCTACGCCGAGGTGGATCCCGTTGGGCCGCGCTTCTTTCCGATCGTCATCGGTGCGGGTCTGCTGGTGATGGCGGTCATCCTGGCCATCGCGATCCCGCGTGGCCTCAAGGGTGAGGCCGACGCCGGCGAGGACATCGATCCGGACATGCCCAGTGACTGGCGCACCGTCGGGATGCTGGTCGGACTGTTCGTCATGCTCATCGTGCTGGTGAACCCGCTCGGGTGGGCCATCACCAGTGCGCTGTTCTTCGCCGGCTGCGCCACTGTGCTGGGCAGCAGGCATTACGTGCGCAACATCGCGATCGGCGTCGTGCTGGCGCTGGCCAGTTTCTACGCGTTCTACTCCGGGCTCGGAATCCCGCTGCCCGCAGGCATCTTGGATGGGATTCTGTAGATGGAGAATTTCGACTGGCTCCTGCAGGGGTTCGCCGAGGCGGCGACCCCGATGAATCTGGTGTACGCCGCGATCGGCGTGCTGCTGGGTACCGCGGTCGGTGTGCTTCCCGGTATCGGGCCGGCGATGACGGTGGCGCTGCTGCTGCCGATCACCTATAACGTCAGCCCGAGTGCGGCGTTCATCATGTTCGCCGGCATCTTCTACGGCGGTATGTACGGCGGTTCGACGACCTCGATCCTGCTGAACACGCCCGGTGAATCGTCGTCGGTGATCACCGCGATCGAGGGCAACAAGATGGCCAAGGCCGGCCGCGCCGCGCAGGCGCTGGCCACCGCCGCCATCGGTTCGTTCGTGGCCGGCGCCATCGGCACCGTGCTGCTGGCGGCCTTCGCGCCCGCGGTATCCCGGTTCGCGGTCACCCTCGGTGCGCCGTCCTACCTGGCGATCATGCTGTTCGCGCTGGTCGCGGTGACCGCGGTGCTGGGTTCCTCGAAGATGCGCGGGCTGATCTCGCTGCTGCTGGGTCTGGCGATCGGCATCGTCGGCATCGATTCGCTGACCGGTCAGCCGCGCGCCACCTTCGGGGTGCCGCTGCTGGCCGACGGTATCGACATCGTGGTGATCGCGGTCGCGGTGTTCGCGGTCGGTGAGGCACTGTGGGTGGCCGCGCATCTGCGCCGGCGTCCCGCCGATGTCATCCCGGTCGGGCGGCCGTGGATGGGCAAGAGCGATTGGAAGCGGTCGTGGAAGCCGTGGCTGCGCGGTACCGCGTACGGCTTCCCGTTCGGTGCGCTGCCCGCCGGTGGCGCCGAGCTGCCGACGTTCCTGAGCTACATCACCGAGAAGAAGCTGAGCAAGCATCCCGAGGAGTTCGGCAAGGGCGCCATCGAGGGCGTCGCCGGGCCGGAGGCGGCCAACAATGCTTCGGCCGCAGGCACTCTGGTACCGATGCTGTCGCTGGGTCTGCCGACCAACGCGACGGCCGCCGTGATGCTGACGGCGTTCGTGTCCTACGGCATCCAGCCCGGTCCCACCCTGTTCGACAAGGAACCGCTGCTGATCTGGACACTGATCGCGAGCCTGTTCATCGGCAACTTCATGCTGCTGGCGCTGAACCTTCCGCTGGCGCCGCTGTGGGCCAAGCTGCTGCGCACGCCGCGACCGTATCTGTACGCGGGCATCCTGTTCTTCGCCGCGCTCGGTGCGTTCGCGGTCAACCTGCAGCCGCTGGATCTGTTGCTGCTGTTGGTCTTCGGGTTGATGGGTCTGATGATGCGGCGGTTCGGACTTCCGGTGCTGCCGTTGATCATCGGTGTCATCCTCGGTCCGCGGATCGAACGGCAACTGCGCCAGAGCCTGCAGCTGGGCGGTGGCGAATGGGGCAGCCTGTTCACCGAGCCGGTCGCGATCGTCACCTATGTGCTGATGGCGCTGCTGCTGCTCGCTCCGCTGGTGCTGCGGTTGTTCCACCGCAGCGAGGAGACGCTGCTGATCGTCGAGGACGATAAGGACCAGAAGGAAAAGGCGGGCCAGGCATGATCGTCATCGGATACACCGCCGACCAGTTCGGTCATGCGGCGCTCGAACACGGGATCGCCGAGGCCAAGCTGCGCAACACCAGCCTGCTGGTCATCAACTCGACATCGGGTGAGTCCTACGTGGATTCGCGGTTCGCCAGCGGGACGCAGGTGCAGGACGTCGAGACCCGGCTGGCGGAATGCGGGGTGCCGTTCGAGCTCGCCCAGCCGGTCGGGGTCGACGCCGTCGAAGAGCTGCTGACCACGATGGACCGCCCGGAGGCTGAACTGCTGGTCGTCGGTATCCGGCACCGCAGCCCGGTGGGCAAGCTGCTGCTCGGCAGCGTCGCGCAGAAGCTGATCCTGGAATGCCCGAAACCCGTTCTGGCGGTGAAGCCCTCCGAGTTCTGACTCAGCCATCGTCGTCCTCCTCGGGTGGTGGGAGGAGTTCTTCGGGGTGGAAGTGGTGGTTGAGGGTGTCGCCGCCGGTGTCCATGAGTGGTGGTGGGTGCCAGTGCACGCGGCCGGTGCGGGGGTCGATGCTGTTGGTCCAGCCCAGTTCGGCGAGCCGGTTGTCCGGTCCGCAGCCGAGTGCGAGGTCGGGGGCGTCGGTGAGCCCGCCGTGGTGCCAGCTGGGGTGGGCGTGATGGGCCTGGCAGTGACAGGCGCCTTTGGTGCAGCCGGGGCGGGTGCAGCCACGGTCGCGGTTGTAGAGCAGTAGCCGTTGGGCTTTGGTGGCCAGGCGTTTGGTGCGGCCCAGGTAGAGCGGTTCGGCGGTGTGGTGGCGGTAGACGATCAGATAGTGGTGGGCGTGCTCGGCGAGGCGGATCAGATCCCGCATGGGCATGCGGGTTCCGGAGCCGGTGACCGCGATCCCGGCACCGGCCTCCAACTCGGCCAGCGTGGTGGAGACCACCACGGTGACCGGTAGCCCGTTGTGTTGGCCGAGGCGCTTGGACATCAGGGTGTCGCGCAGGACCGCTTTGATGGCGTCGTGGTTGCGCTGGGCTTGGGTGCGGTGATCACCGGCCGGCGGTTCCAGGTCGCGCTTGATCGGTGGTGGGAGGGTGTCGGCGAGGTCGGCGAGCTCGCCGAAGTCGCGTGGAAGTGGGCGCTCCTCGGCAGGCTCCGATTCGGGCGCAGGCTCAATTGCAGGTTCGGGTGCGGGTTCGGGTTCCGGTGTTGGATCGGGCGCTGGTTCAGTGTCGGCCGCGGGTTCGGCCCGTTCTTCCAATGGATTTGGTTGCGGATTGTGCTGGGGTTCCGCGTCGTCGGGGTTGTTAATCCCCGGCCGCGCCCACACGTCCAGGATGGTGCGCAGGTAGGCCGCGAACTCCGAATCCACCCGCCCCGACACTTTCGACAATCCATCCACATCGGGCTTGCCGATGGTGAGCCCTACCTTGTGCCGCGTCAGGTCCGGGCTGTCGCCGTTCTGGTTGAGCACGTAGACCATCTGGTCGGCGAGCTCGGCCAGCGTCTCGGGGGTATTGGCTTCGGCGACCGCGACCAGGGTGGCCTCCATCTGGGCTCGCTCGCCGGCGTCGAGATATCGCGAGGCCTGCTTGAGTGCGGACCGGATGACTGTGATGTGGGCGGTGTTGATGGACCCCGTCGCCAACGCGTGAGCGCATGCGGGTAGCAGCGGCTCCAACACCTCCCCGTTCAACGCGTCCCGGGTGGCCAGTACGTCGTTCCAGGATTTCCCGCCGATCTCGTGCGGGGTGGCCCGATCCATCAGGGCGGCCAGGATGCGGTGATCGACCGCTGCGTCGGCGCGGGCGTACTGCTCCCGCTCGGACAACAGTCCGAGCAACTCCGCGGTGTCGAAGACGGTGAAGTCGGCGTCCAGCAGTGCCTTGAGCGACGCGGCGCGATCGGAGAGTGCGTGCTGCACCGCCTCCCGACCACCGACCACGTCACCGTTCATACGTCGAACATACGTGCGATCACCGACAATCCGTCACGAAAAGTGACGGCCGTGATTAATGAGTCCAAAGAAATTTTTGGGACTCACCTGTCGCTCGAAAGTCGCTGAGAGGTGGGCACTTTCATACCGAACGCGCTGTTGCAGCCGCGGCGCAATCGGCAGACGCTAGGGTCGGTCCATGAGCAACACGGATCTGGTCGAAGCGACCGCCACTGCGGGAGGCGCCATCGAACAGGCGGTGGCAGTCTTCATGCTGCACCCACAGACCTACGGCGAGAGCGTCGCCGCCGGCTATCAGAACCCCCTGGCCGGATACGTGGCCGGCCGCGGTGGCGTGCTCGGTGAGGTGACCGGTGCGACCGTCAGCGCGGTGTTCGCCGTCTTCGAACCCGCCGGCCTTTCGGCCATGTGGGAGGAAGGCGTCGCCGTGCGCGGCGCCGCCGGTGCATCGCAGGTGTATTGGGATCAGGCCGCCGAGTTCGGACGTAAGTATCTGGCCGGCGCGGACGGGCTGGACCGTATTGCGGCATTGGGGGAGAAGCTCATTGCGGTGGCGCCGATTGCGGCATCGCCGTTGTTCGCCGGCTGGCGGACCATGCCACTGGCCGACGATGCGCCCGCCCGGGCACTGCAGGTGATGTTCGTGCTGCGGGAGCTTCGCGCCGGACTGCACTTCAATGCGCTCAGTCTGTCGGGCGTCAGCCCCATCGAGGCACACATGCTCAACAAGGGCCCGCGATACGCGGCCATGTTCGGCTGGCCCCAGCCCTTCGCGGACGGCGCGGACAAGAAGGACCGCTACGTCGAGATCGAGCAGGCCACCAACCGCCGGATGGCCGAACTCGTGAGTGCCGCGCTGGACGTGGACGAGGCGGCCGAGCTCGCGGACCTGACCACGGCGGCGCTGGCCACCCTGACCGCGAACGTGCCGCGTTGACACCCACTTCGAGCAGGAAGTCCGGACCGACTGGTTAACTGACGCATGCCCGCGGAAACCGCGATCCACTTTTTCCTCCAGCTGACCGTCATTCTCGCGGCGTGCAAGCTCGCCGGACTGGCCGCTCAGCGGGTGGGTCAGCCGCAGGTCGTCGGTGAGATGATCGCCGGCGTCGTGCTGGGGCCTTCCCTTCTTGGCCGGATGGCCCCCGAACTGCAGAGCGACCTGTTCCCGACCGGAACGTCGAACCTGGTGCTCTACACCGCGGCGCAGGTCGGGCTGGTGCTCTACATGTTCATCATCGGATTGAATTTCGACGTCGATCACGTCAGGCAGCGGGCCGGCACCGCGGCCGCCGTGTCCATCACCGGAACGGTCGCACCATTGGCCGTCGGCGCGCTGGCCGCAATACCGCTGCTGGGCGCCGGTGGTTTCTTCGGTGACGGCGTCAACCTCGGTATGGCGATGATGTTCCTCGGCGCGTCGATCGCGATCACCGCATTCCCGATGCTTGCCCGGATCATCTTCGAAAAGAAGCTGACCGGAACGTCTTTGGGCACCTTGGCGCTGGCGTGCGGCGCGACGGCCGACGCCATCTCGTGGTGCATCCTGGCCGCCGTGCTGGCCATCCACCGCAGCAGCCCGATGCTGGCCGTCGTCGCGATCGGTGGTGGTCTGCTCTACACCGTGGTTCTGCTGACGATCGGTCGCCGTGGCCTGAGTTCGTTGGGCCGGATGGCCGACGACAACCGGGCCGTAACGCCGTCGATGCTCAGCACCGTGTTGATCCTGCTCATGGCCTGCGCATGGTTCACCGATGTCATCGGCATCTACGCGATCTTCGGCGCCTTCATTCTCGGCGTCGCCATGCCGTCGGGATTGTTCGCCACCGATCTCACCGACAAGCTGGAGCCCCTCACCACGAAGCTGCTGCTGCCGCTGTTCTTCGTCTATTCGGGTCTGAACACGCAGATCGGTCTGGTGAACTCCCCGGCGCTGTGGGGGGTGACGCTGGGTCTGATCGTCGTCGCCGTCGTGGGAAAGGGCGTGGCATGCGCGGTGGCGGCACGGCTCAGCAAAGTCCCCATGCGCGAGTCGGTGGCATTGGGCGCACTGATGAACGCGCGCGGCCTGATCGAGCTGATCCTGCTCAACATCGGTCTGGAGGCGGGGATCATCACGCCCACCTTGTTCACCATCCTGGTGCTGGTGGCCGTGGTCACCACCCTCATGACATCACCGATCTTCGAATGGGTCTACGGACGACATCGCCAGCTTTCCGAGGCCGCGTAGCGCGGACCGTTGCCTGTTGTTTCAGGGTCTGAACCCCGCCCGTTGTGGGTATGTTGAAATGCATGCGGCCCCAACTCTCGCGACTCGATGCGCAGGCCCGGGCGGCCCTCGCACGAAAGATCAGAAGCCAGCTGCCCACCGCCGATGCCCCGTCGACCGATCACGATGTCGCGATCGCCGGTGGTGGCATCGCCGCCATGGCCCTGGCGCTGGAAATCAGGAACGCGCGTCCGCACACCCGCATCCTGATCATCGAGCCGAACACCCATCCGGTGCCGGAGATCACCCACACCGTCGGTGAATCGACGGTCGAGGTGTCCGCGCACTACCTGCGTGACCGGCTGGGCTTGGGCGAACACCTGAGCACCGCCCACATCCGCAAGATGGGTCTGCGGATGTTCTTCTCGCACGGGCGCAACAGCGACATCGCGTCCCGGATGGAGCTCGGCGGTTCGTCGTTCGTCCCCCTGGTCACCTATCAGATCGATCGGGGACGACTGGAGAACGAGTTGCACACCCGTTGTCTGGCAGCGGGTGTCGACATCCGGCGCGGTCGCGTCGCCTCCGTCGCCCTCGGCGGTGACGACAGCTCCCACACGGTGTCCATTCAGACCGATCAACACCGCGCGGACACCACGGTCAGGTGGGTGGTCGACGCGTCTGGCCGTAACCGGGTGTTGCCCCGACAACTCAACCTCAAACAGCCCAACGAGCATCACTGCAATGCGGCATGGCTGCGTGTGGCCACTGAGATCGATGTCAATGGGTGGAGCGACGACCCCGACTTTCACAGCCGTCTCGTGGAGGGCAATCGGGCCATGTCGACGAACCATCTGATGGGGGAGGGCTACTGGGTCTGGCTGATCCGACTGGGCTCCGGAGCCACCAGCGTGGGTATCGTCGCAGACCCCGCTCTGCATCCGTTCGAGGGGTTCAACACGCTGCCCAAGGCCAGGGCGTGGCTGGGTGAACACGAACCGCAGTGCGACGCGGTGCTGGCCGAACATGAGCACCAGATCAAGGACTTCCGGGTCATGAAGAAGTACAGCCATGGCGCCAGCAAGATCTTCGACGGTGCTGACCGCTGGTGCCTCACCGGTGACGCCGGTGTGTTCCTGGATCCGCTGTACTCATCCGGGTTGGACCTCGTCGCGATCGGCAACGGCCTGATCACCGACATGGTCGTCCGCGACCTGAACGGCGAGCACGTGGTGGCCCGCGCGCAGGTCAGTGACACGCTGTTCCGGTCGCTCACCGAGATGTGGCTGGCCGTGTACCAGGACCAGTACGTGCTGATGGGAACCCCGGCGGTGATGTCGGCGAAGGTCGTCTGGGACATCGCCTTCTACTGGGGATTCATCGGCCTGCTCTACATGAACGACCGGTTCGTCCGCATCACCGACGACCCGGAGTTCGTCCCCCAGCTCGAAGGTCTCATCGCGCTCAGCAACCGTATTCAGCGTTTCTTCCGGGAGTGGGCTGCGTTGGAGGGCAGTGGACCCGCGAACGAGTTGGCGACGGTACCGTTCATGGACTTGTACGCGCCGTTGAACTTCATGGTGTCGCTGCACACCGCGATGGTGGAGCCCAGTCCGAACTTCGATGCCCAGTTCGACGCCAATGCTCGGTTGCTGCACCAGATTGCAGGTCAGCTCGTCGAGACGGTGCTCGCGGCGAAGTCCACGATGTTCGAGGACGACGAGGCCATGCATCAGGTCCAGGCCTGGCAGCGCGATCCGCTGTTGCGCGAGTTGCGGGCGGCGTACCGCAGGGATCAGGAGGCCGACCCGATCAGCTCCGACTGGATCGTCACCGGATCGCCGGTCTTGCAGCCGAGCTGAGCCCGCGAACATTGGCCGAAATTCATCCGTCCGGGACCCCATCCGTCGCGACCGCGGCTACGAATACCTCGGGAAGTGTGTAGCGCGACGAGAAAGTGCCGATGACTGTGACCGATCCACTGCCCAGTAACCGTGAACCGCTCGCGATAGTCGGAGTCGGATGCAGATTCCCCGGTGGTGCCGACTCGGCAGAGGCCTTTTGGCGCTTGCTGTGCGATGAGGTCGATGCGACCGGTGAGGTTCCCGCGTCACGGTGGGATGCCGCGCGCTACCACGACCCCAACCCGGCGAAAATGGGCAAGGTCGCCACTCGGCGGGGCGGATTCCTGCCCGAGGTCGATCAGTTCGATCCCCAGTTCTTCGGTATCTCGCCGCGCGAGGCCCACTCTCTCGACCCCCAGCAACGTCTGCTGCTGGAGGTGACCTGGGAGGCGTTCGAAGACGGGGGGATACCCGTGGATCGACTGGCGGGTACCGACGTCGGTGTGTTCATCGGAGGTTTCACCCTCGACTATCAGCTCCTGCAGAACCAGGGTCGCAGCAGCCGGTATCAGTTCAAGGCCCATTCGGCCACCGGGATGATGATGACGATGCTGGCGAACCGCATCTCGCATGCGTTCGACTTCCGCGGTCCGAGCATGACGATCGACACGGCATGCTCGAGCTCGCTGGTCGCTGTGCACCTTGCCGCGCAGAGCATCTGGAACGGCGAATGCGCTGTGGCACTCGCCGGTGGTGTCAACCTGATGCTCGGTCCCAATACCGCCATCGCGGAATCGCGCAGCGGATTCCTCAGCCCCGAGGGGCGGAGCAAGGCCTTCGACGAGTCCGCGGACGGTTACGCGCGGGGCGAGGGCGGTGCCGTCGTCGTCATCAAACCGTTGGCGCAGGCGCTGGCCGACGGGGACGATGTCTACGCACAGATCCTCGGTACCGCCGTCTCGCAGGACGGGCACACCGACGGCATCACCGTGCCCCGCGAAGAAGCGCAGGAAGCGGCGATCAGAACGGCACTGGATCGCGCCGGCGTCGGGCCGGCCGAGATCGGGTACGTGGAAGCGCACGGTACCGGCACGCCGGTCGGTGATCCCATCGAGATGCGGGCCCTGGCCCAAGCGCTCACCTCCGACCGACCGGCGACGCAACCGCTGTTGATCGGGTCCGTCAAAACCAACATCGGTCATCTGGAAGCCGGGGCGGGAGTGGCCGGGCTGATCAAGGCGGCGCTCGTTGTCAAGCACGGGTACGTGCCGGCCAACCTGCATCTGAAGAACCCCACCAGGCACGTCTCGGTCACCGAACTCAAACTCGACATCCCGTCCGCGGGAAGGCCGTTCCCCGACACCGAGCGCCGGGTGGCAGGGGTCAACTCGTTCGGCTTCGGGGGTACCAACGCCCACGTGGTGCTTGCCGAACCTCCCTCTGCGCGGCAGGACCCCGTTGGGGGCAGCGCAACACTGCCGCTGACCGTGCTGCCGATATCGGGGCGCAGCGAACAGGCTCTGGTGGCGGCGGCCGCTCGGTTGGCCGACCACCTGGACCGCCATCCCGACATCGCGTTGTCCGACCTCGGCTATACCCTCGCCCAGCGGCGCGCGCACCTCAGCCACCGGCACACATTGATCGCCGAAGACACCGTCGATGCGCGCGAACAATTGCGGGCCGTCGGCAACGGCGGTGAGATCACAACCGGCCGAACCCCTTCCGCTCCGCCCAAGGTCGCCTTCGTCTGCACCGGCATGGGTCCGCAGTGGTGGAAGATGTGCCGGGGATTGCTCGATGTGTTCCCTGTCTTCACCGAGAGCATCATGCGCAGCTCCCGGGAATTGTCCAGGTACGCGGACTGGTCGCTGATCGAGGAGCTGCGACGCGACGAATCATGTTCCCGGATGGACGAAACAGAGTTCGCTCAGCCCGCCAACTTCGCGATTCAGGTGGCCCTCGCTGAGCAGCTCGCCCACTTCGGTATCACTCCGGACGCCGTGATCGGCCACAGCGCAGGCGAAGTCGCAGCACACCACCTGGCCGGTCTGCTGTCGTTCGAGCAGGCCGTCGAGGTGATCCATCATCGCAGCCGCCTGCAACAGCGCACCAGCGGGCAGGGTCGCATGCTGGCTGTCGGCCTGGACGCCGACACCCTCATACGCACGCTCGACGAGAAGATGATCGACGAATTCGGTCGCCGGGTGTCGATCGCCGCCATCAACAGTCCCTCCGCGGTCACCGTCGCGGGCGACGGCGACGTCCTGGAAGACATTGCCCGCCAACTGGACGAGGCGCAGGTCTTCAACCGTTACCTGGCCGTCAAGGTGCCCTACCACACCCACTACATGGACGCCATCAAGGATGAGCTCTACGGTGCGCTGTCGGGTCTGTCGTCGAAGTCCGCACAGTTGCCGCTCTATTCGACGGTCACCGGTGAACTGTTGACCGGTTATGACGCGGGGGCGGCCTACTGGTGGCAGAACACCCGTGCCACCGTTCTCTTCGAACCGGCACTGCGCCGGATGCTCGACGACGATTTCACCCACTTCATCGAGCTCGGGCCCCACCCCGTGCTGGCGGCTTCCATCCTGGAAATAGCCGGCACCCAGCGTGTTTCGGTGACCGCGGCGCAGCGTCGTGAGGACGACGACGTGCGCACGCTGCTGAACTGCCTGGGGGTCTTGCACAACACCGGCCACGACATCGCCTGGGATCGCCTGTACCCCCGCGGCGATGCGCGCCTGCTGAAGATTCCCGGCTATCCGTGGCAGACCAAACGTTACTGGCACGACAATCACGAAATCGACGAAGCCCTGTTCTACCGACCGGTGCATCCGTTGCTCGGTCAGCCGGTTCGCGGCGTGCATCCCACCTGGGAGGCCGAGATCAGCACCGCCACCCACCAATTCCTCGCCGATCACCGTATACAGGGCAGCGTGGTGGTGCCGGGCGCGGTGTACGTCGAGATGGCGATGGCCGCCGGACGGGAAACCTACGGATCCGACCACAGCGTCGACAATCTCGTGCTGCACCGTGCCGTCATCCTGGACGACACCTGTGATCCGATCATCAGGACCACTCTCAACAAGGACGACGGCACGCTGGAATTCTCCTCCTTCACGGCCACCTCGGACGGTGACCTGAAATGGGCGATCACGGCGACCGCCGAACTCGGCACCCTGGCGGCGGTGCCGCCCGATGCCGGCAACCCCGCGGAGGGGCCCCAGACCGAGATGGATGGCGACGAGTTCTACCGCCGGACGAGTGACCTCGGGTTCGACTACGGCCGGGCCTTCCGGTCGGTGTCCGGGGTGACGGCCGGTCACGACTGGGCGATCGCCGAGTTGACGATGCCCGCCGACATCGCGGACCAGGCCGGCGAATATCGGTTCCACCCGGCGCTCATCGACGGAGCCTTCCAGACGCTCTTCGGAGCACCGTTCTCCGGCCAGGAAGAGAACGAAGACCCGTATCTGCCCACCCGTATCCGGCACTGCGCGGTCTTTGGATCTCCCACCCCAAACATGCGGGTGCAGGTGCGCGTGGTGTCGGCGACCCGGGACGCCGTCGAGTGCGATATCTCGATCACCGACCAGGAGGGTGGTGTGCTCGCCGTCTTCGACGGGTTCACCGTGCAATCGTTGACGTCGTCCTCCCGGATGTCCGTCGAGCACATCGACAAGGGGCTGTACGAACTGCAGTGGTTCGAAATCGAGGACACCGCAGCGGATCCCGTCGCCGTGCCGGACTCCGCAGCGGCAGGCTGGCTGGTGTTGGCCGACGAGTCCGGCGTCGGGGAGGCACTCGCCGACGAGTTGCGGTCCCGCGGTCACCTCGTCGACACCGTGCGGCACGCGGCCGGGGGCGTCGACTGGCGTGCGCTGATCGACAGGCACACCACCGGTGACGGCGGCCTCGCCGGCATCATCGATTGCTGGCCGCTGGACATGTCGGCGGACGGCGCCGACTCCGACGAGATCGGTCCTTTCACCGTTCTTCGGCTGGTGAAGACGCTGGCCGAGCTGCACACCGTCACACCCAGACTCTTTCTGGTGACCGCCAATTCGCAGCCGACGCCCGGCACCCCCCTCACCGGTGTGGATCAGGCCTCGATGTGGGGCCTGGGCCGCGTCATCGGACACCAGGAGTTCTCCGGGTACTGGGGCGGGCTCGTCGATATCGACGACGCCGATGGCCACCCGGAGATCGCCACGCGGATCAGCGACCATGTGCTCGGTGGCGGGAGCGAGGATCAGATCGCGATCCGCGGTGCGAAGACGTTCGTTCCTCGCCTGCGGCTGTGCAAGGAACTGACATATCCTTTCCCGACGAAGCTCTCCGCCGATGCGACGTACGTGGTCACCGGCGGGGCGGGTGCGCTGGGCCGGGTCGTGGCCACCTATCTGGCGGAGCGCGGCGCCCGCCACATCACCCTGCTCGGGCGGACTCCCATCCCGGCAAGAGCCCAGTGGGCCGGGCTGACCAAGGGAGATCCGCACTTCGAGACCGTCACTGCACTACAGATGATCGAACGGCTCGGCGCCCATATCGACACGGCCAGTGTCGATGTCACGAGCGCCGACGACGTGACCGGCTGGCTGGCCGACCATCTGTCCCGCGGCGGCCGGCCCGTGCGCGGCATCGTCCATGCCGCAGGCTCGGTGCGTGATCAACTGTTGGTCAACATGAGCGAGGACGACTACGCAAAGGTGACCGCGCCGAAGATCATCGGCACCAGGGTGCTGCACCACGCCTTCGAGGGTCAGAACCTGGACTTCTTCGTCATGTTCGGTTCCGCCGGTTCGACGATCGCCGCGCCGGGGCAGGGAAATTACGCCGCGGCCAATGCGTTCCTGGACGCCTTTGCCCACCACCGTCGCGGGCAGGGACTGCCGGCCCTCACCATCGGCTGGGGGCCGTGGTCGGTGGGAATGGTCGAGGAGCTCAAGTTGGAGAAGGTCTACGCGCAGCGGGGAATCGAGCTCATCACCCCCGCCGTGGGGGCCCGGATCCTCGACAGGCTCATCAAGCAGACGGTGCCCACTGTCGTGGCGATCACCGTCGACTGGAACCGGGCCCGCCAGGCAGGAATGGGTGGACCGCTACCGGCGATGTTCGGCGAGCTCGAATCCGTCGATGCGGCCACGGCACCGGACGCCTCGGGATCCTCGATTCTCGACCTACTGGCCGCGACCCCGGAGGGCGGGCGGGCCGCCCTCATCTCCGAGCGTGTCCAACAGGTCGTGGCCGATGTGTTCGATTGCAGCGCCACCGATATCGAGCCCGCAGCGATGCTCGACGATATCGGTCTGGACTCGATGATGGCCATGGAGTTCCGGGTGCGCATCAACGCGACCTTCTCGATCGACGTGCCCGTGCTGGAGATCTTGCGCGGCGTCAGCGTGAACTCGCTGTCCGACCGGATACTCACCGAGTTGCACGCCATACACGGCGATGCGCCCGTCGTGGTCGAGGACGCGACCGACGACGAGACCGGTGTGGAGCATGACGATGTCGACGCCCTGCTGGACGATCTGTCCGAGGCCGAATTGCGGGCGCTGTTGGCGGAGATCGAGGCCGAGGACACCCAACCGGAGGCCGGCAGGGTGCAGCCGTGAGCGGTGCGGCCCAGTCCCGGGCGGTACAGGTGCGCGGCTTGTCCAAGTCCTACGGAACCCTCCGGGCGGTAGCGAACCTCGACCTCGATGTCGAATACGGGGAGATCTTCGCGATCCTCGGCCCCAATGGCGCGGGCAAGTCGACGACGGTCGAGATCCTGGAGGGAAACCGCAGGCGTGATGCCGGCCAGGTGAGCGTGCTCGGCGCGGACCCGGGAACCGCGGACAGACATTGGCGCGCACGGGTCGGCATCGTTCTTCAGGAGGTCAGCGACGCCGGGATGCTCACCGTCGGCGAAACCGTGCAGATGTTCGGCAGTTGCTACGGCGGCGCCAGAGACCCGGCAGAGGTGCTGGATCTCGTCGGCCTCGCATCTGTCGCCGCGGCGAGGGTCAGGACGCTGTCGGGCGGTCAGCGCCGCCGCCTCGATGTCGCCCTCGGCATCGTCGGCCGGCCCGAGCTGCTGTTCCTCGACGAGCCGACCACCGGATTCGATCCCGAAGCCCGGCAACAGTTCTGGGAACTCATCAGATTGCTGGCAGCGGACGGCACCACCATCGTGATGACGACGCACTACCTGGAGGAGGCGGCCGCGCTGGCGGACCGTGTCGCCGTCGTGGCAGCCGGGACGGTCGTCGCCGTGGACTCGCCCGCCAGGCTGATCGAGCACGTCGACACCGCGGCGACTGTCCGGTGGATGGAGGACGGCCGGGAACGGGTGGAACGGACGGCGACGCCCACCGAACTGATCCGGCAGCTCAGCAGTGGTCACGCCGAACTCGACCGCCTGACGGTGACCCGCCCGACCCTCGAAGATGCCTATCTCCAGCTGATCGGCCATTCGTGAGTACCGTAGGCCAGCACACCCGGGCACCGATCCCGTCGGTGGCGCGGATCGGATTCTCGCGGGTCATCCCGGAACTGAAGATGTTCTACCGCAGGCCCGAGCAGGTGGTACTGACCTTCTCGATGCCGGCGGTGATCTGTCTGCTTCTGGGCTCGATCTTCTCCGCGAAACTGCCCTACGGCAACGTCAGCACCGGAGCGGTGATCGCGGCCAGCATGCTCGCCTACGGAATCCTGTCGACGTCCTTCGTGAATCTGGGCATCAGTATCGCGGCCGATCGGGAGACCGGGGCCCTGCGCCGCCTGCACGGAACTCCCACGACGGCGACGTCCTACTTCATCGGCAAGATCATGCTGGTGCTCGTGGTCAGTCTGGCCGAGGCCGTGCTGCTGCTGGTGGTCGGTGTGCTCGCGTTCGGTCTCCGCCTGCCCACCGACGTTTTCGGCTGGTTCACCCTGACCTGGGTGTTCCTGCTGGGCGTCATCAGCTGTTCGTTGCTCGGGGTACTCATCAGCAACGTCGCCAGCAGTGCGGTGTCGGCCGCCGCCCTGACGAATGGTCCCGCGGTGGGACTGCAGTTCGTGTCCGGCACGTACGTCCCGATCATGGTGCTCCCCACGTGGATGCTGGTGATCGGCTCGCTGTTCCCGGTCAAGTGGATGGCCCAGGGATTCAGGTCGGTGCTGCTGCCGCCCGAAATGGCCGCCATCGAACCCGCAGGCAGTTGGGAACACTGGCGGATTTTCTTCGTGCTTGCGGCGTGGAGTATCGGGGGGTTGATCGGCTGCCTCACCGTCTTCCGTTGGTCGGAGACGCGCTGATCCTCAGAACTGTTCGCGGAGGAAGGCGAGCAGTCGCCGGCTCGCCGGTGTGACGGCGGTGGGTGACCAGGCCAGCGCGATCTCGCGATGGTAGGTGTTGGGGGTCAGCGCGACCTCGACGGTATTCGGTGCGCTGCGTTCGTCATGGGGGAGCAGCGCGATGCCCAGGCCGCGGCCGATCAACTCGTGCATGGTGGCGAACTCGGTGATCTCGACGGCGATCTGCGGGGTGAAACCCGCCGCTGCGCACCACGTCTCGGTCAACTGGCGCAGGTTGTAGCTCACCGGGTTCGCGATGAAGGGTTCGTCGCGCAGCTCATTGAGGCGCAACCTCTTGCGCCCCGCGAGACGGTGCTTCGCCGGCAGCACGGCGAGGATCGTCTGCACCCCGATGACGTGGTGGCGCACCTCGTCCGACGCCGGAATCATCACCGCGACATCCAACTCGCCGGATTTCAGGTCGGCCCTCAGCTGCGACCCGTGCGCCTGCTTGATCTGTAACCGGATATTCGGCGCACGACGATGGAACTCCGCGATCAGGGTCGGCAACCGCCCCGAGCCCATGGTCAGCGGGAATCCGAGTCGCACGATGCCGTGATGGGCGTCGGCCTCTCCGGCGACGGCCTCGACCGCGGCTTCCAGGGCGTGCAGCGGATCTCGGGCCCGGTCGGCGAGCCGGACGGCGGCCGGCGTCAGCCGCACGGTGCGGCCGTCCTGGACGAGCAGGGCAAGCCCCAGCGTTTTTTCCAGCGCGTGGATACGCCTGCTCATCGAGGACTGCGGGATACCGAGGCTGTCGGCGGCCCGCGTCATGTGCCCGCCGCGCGCCGCCAACTCCTCCAGAGCGCGCAGCTGCGGTGCGAGCTCACCCATCCATCGATCCATATCCGGATGATAATCGACCGAACATTCATTGGACGGATCAAAGCCGCAGGGTCATGGTGGATTCATGACCGACCGAGACACAGCCGATATCGTCCTCATCGGCGGCGGCATCATGTCCGCCACCCTGGGCGCCATGCTTGCGGTGCAGGAGCCCCAGCGGCGGATCGTCATCGTCGAACGCGCGGCCGCCGTGGCCACCGAGAGCAGCCAGGCCTGGAACAACGCGGGCACCGGCCACTCCGGCTTCTGCGAGCTCAACTACATGCCCGACCCCGCCGACGGGACGGCGGCGATCGGGATCGCCGAACAGTTCCAGCTGTCCCGGTGGTGGTGGGACCAGCTGGTCGAGAAGGGGCTACTGGACCCGGGGACCTTCCTGCACGCTGCGCCGCACATGGACGTGGTGTTCGGCGAGCGCGACATCGACTATCTTCGCCGGCGATTCGAGACGCTGCGCGCCCATCCGCTGTTCGCTCGCCTGGAGTACAGCGAGGACCGGGCCACCATCGCGCGGTGGGCGCCGCTGGTGATGGAGGGCCGCGCAGTGCAGGAACGGGTCGCCGCGACCCGGCATCCCGGCGGCACCGATATCGACTTCGGCGCGCTGACAACCGCTCTGGTGCGGATCGTCACCGACCGGGGCGGCCGGCTGCTGCTCGGCCACGACGTGCGCGCCGTGGTGCGCGAGGCCGACGGGTCCTGGCGGGTCGCCGGCCGCAACGCCGAGGGCAGTTTCGACCTGCGGGCACCGAGGGTCTTCGTCGGCGCCGGTGGCAATGCGCTGCGCCTGTTACAGCGCGCGAAAATCCCTGAGGTCCGCGGCTACGGGGTGCTGCCGGTGGGGGCGGCCTTCTTGCGGTGTTCGGACCCGCAGGTCGTCGCCCGGCATGACGCCAAGGTGTACGGGCAGGCGCCGATCGGGGCGCCACCGATGTCGGTGCCGCACCTGGACAAGCGGGTTGTCGGCGGCGCCGGGCACCTGATGTTCGGTCCGTACGCCACCTTCAGCACCAAGCTGCTCAAGCACGGACGCCTCACCGACTTCTTCACCACGCTGCGCTGGCACAACGTGGCCGTGCTCGCGACGGCGATGTGGGCGAATCTGGCGCTGGTGCGCTATCTGATCGGCCAGCTGGTCGCCGGCCGCCGGCAGAAACACGCCTACCTGGCCCGGTACTACCCGACTGCGGATCCGGCCCAGTGGGAGCTGATCACCGCGGGGCAGCGCGCCCAACTGGTCTCGCCGGACGCCCGGGGCCGGGGAGTGCTGCGCTCGGGCACCGAACTGGTGGTGTCGGCAGACGGCTCGATCGCCGGTCTGCTCGGCGCCTCGCCGGGAGCATCGACGGCGGTGCCGATCATGATCGATCTGCTGCAGCGCTGGGGTCACCGCGTGGACATCGACCTTCTGGCATCCTGAGGTCATGACCGATCCGCAGTCGTACGGGGGCGACCCGGGCAGCTACCCACCGCCGGGCTACCAGCCACCGCCCGGCGGTGCCGGTTTCCCGCCGTCCGGTCAACCGGGCTACCCGCCGCCGGCGCCTCCCGGCGCGTATTACGACCCGCTGGCCCCCTACGGCCGCCACCCCATGACCGGGGAGCCCTATTCGGAGAAATCCAAGGTCATCGCCGGTCTGCTCCAGCTGCTGGGTCTGTTCGGCATCCTGGGTATCGGCCGTTTCTACCTGGGCTATACCGGACTGGGTGTGGCACAGCTGCTGGTGGGTCTGCTGACCTGCGGCATCGGCGCGGTCATCTGGGGCATCATCGACGCCATCCTGCTGCTGACCGACAAGGTGCGCGACCCGCAGGGCCGTCCGCTGCGCGATGGCACCTGAGGGCGCGACCGCCCGAGCCGGCCTGATCGGTACCGGGGTGGCACTCGCCGGCGCCCTGGCCTATATCGGTCTGGCCGACCCGCACCGGCCCGGCTTCCTCTTCCCGGCCTGCCCCTTCAAGGCCCTCACCGGTCTGGACTGCCCGGCGTGCGGTGGGCTGCGGATGACCCACGATCTGCTGAACGGGGACCTGGCGGCCGCCGTGGTGGACAACGCCTTCCTGCTGGTGGCATTGCCGGCGCTGGCGGTGTGGCTGGTGGTGCGCTGGCGTCGCGGCCTGGCACTCATGCCGACGGCGGCCACCGTCACCGTCGTCGTGGCCGCCGTTGCGTGGACCGTGATGCGCAACTGGCCGGGGTTCCCGCTGGTCCCCACGGTTCTCACCGGCTGAATATCGCCGAGAAGTAGCACGTTCTCGCTGATACACTGCAACTTCGGGCCGATGCAGTCCCTCCCATCATGACGGAGACTGCGGAGGTAGATTCGCTTGCTGTTCTCGGCACTTCCCAAGGCCCAAGGTTTATACGACCCGGACAACGAGTCCGATTCCTGCGGCGTCGCGATGATCGCCGATATCGGGGGCCGACGGTCACACGGCATCGTCTCGGACGGACTCACCGCGCTGGAGCACCTCGAGCATCGCGGTGCCGCCGGGGCCGAGCCGAACAGCGGTGACGGCGCCGGGATCCTGATCCAGCTGCCGGTGGAGCTGTTCGCCGCGGCGGTCGATTTCGATCTGCCGCAGCCGAACGCCGAGGGCGCCAACACCTTCGCCGCCGGGATCTGCTTCCTGCCGCAGGATCCGGTCGCCCGGGCCGCCGCGTACGCCCGCGTCGAGGACATCGCCGCGGAGGAGGGTCTGCTGGTCCTCGGCTGGCGCGCGCTGCCGGTCGACCCCGACGGCGCCGAGGTCGGAGCGACGGCGGTGAGCTGTATGCCTTATATGGCACAGCTTTTCGTCGCCGCCCCCGACGGCTGCGGAGGTATCGAGTTGGACCGCCGGGTGTATCCGCTGCGCAAGCGGGCCGAACAGGAAGCGGTCTACTTCCCGTCACTGTCCAGCCGGACCATCGCCTACAAGGGCATGCTCACCACCATGCAGCTGCCGCAGTTCTTCCCGGATCTGCGGGATGACCGCTGCCTGAGCGCCATCGCCATCGTGCACAGCCGCTTCTCCACCAACACCTTCCCGTCCTGGCCGCTGGCCCACCCGTTCCGCTTCGTCGCCCACAACGGAGAGATCAACACCGTCCGCGGCAACCGCAACCGGATGCATGCCCGCGAGGCCAAGCTGGGCAGCACCTTGATTCCCGGTGACCTGAGCCGGCTCTCGCCGATCTGCCCGAAAGACGGTTCGGACTCCGCATCATTCGATCAGGTGCTGGAGCTGCTGCACCTGGGCGGGCGCAGCCTGCCGCACGCGGTGTTGATGATGATCCCGGAGGCCTGGGAGAACAACACCACCATGGATCCCGCGCGCCGCGCGTTCTGGCAGTTCCATGCCTCGCTGATGGAGCCGTGGGACGGCCCGGCCTGCGTCACCTTCACCGACGGCACCGTGGTCGGAGCTGTACTGGACCGCAACGGGTTACGGCCCGGGCGTTGGTGGCGCACCATCGACAACCGCATCATCCTGGCCAGTGAGAGCGGCGTACTCGACGTGCCCAGCGCCGAGGTGGTGGCCAAGGGCCGCCTGGAGCCCGGCAAGATGTTCCTGATCGACACGGCGGCGGGCCGCATCGTCTCCGATGACGAGATCAAGGACGAACTCGCCGGCGCGCACGCCTACGGCGAATGGCTGCATGCCGGACTGCTCGATCTCAAGACGCTGCCCGATCGCGTTCGGGTGCAACCCAATCACGAATCCGTGGTGCGCAGGCAGGTGTCCTTCGGCTACACCGAGGAAGAACTGCGGGTGTTGCTGACGCCGATGGCCGCCGCCGGGGCGGAGCCGCTGGGATCGATGGGCACCGACACCCCGATCGCGGTGATGTCGCAACGGTCCCGGCTGCTCTACGACTACTTCGTCGAACTGTTCGCCCAGGTCACCAACCCGCCGCTGGACGCCATCCGCGAGGCCGTGGTCACCTCGATGAGCCGGGTGATGGGTCCCGAGGAGAACCTGCTGGAGCCGACGGCCGCATCGTGCCGCCAGATCCGGCTGGGCTGGCCCGTGCTGGACAACGACGATCTCAACAAGATCGTGCACATCAATGATGACGGCGAGCAGCCCGGTCTGCGCACCGCGGTGCTGCGCGCCCTCTACGACGTGGAACGCGGCGGGGAAGGCCTGGCCGAAGCGCTGGAGGAGCTGCGCATCCGCGCGTGCGAGGCGATTGCGAAAGGCGCTCGTACCCTGGTGATCTCGGATCGCGATTCCGATCACACCAGGGCGCCGATCCCGTCGCTGCTGGCGGTCTCGGCGGTACACCACCACCTGGTGCACACCAAGGAACGCACCAGCGTCGCGCTGGTGGTGGAAAGCGGTGATGCCCGCGAGGTGCATCACATCGCGATGCTGATCGGTTTCGGTGCCGCAGCCGTCAACCCGTACCTGGCCTTCGAATCGATCGAGGACCTGATCCGCGAGGGGGAGCTCACCGGGATCGAACCGGCCACCGCGGTGCGCAACTATCTCACCGCGCTCGGCAAGGGCGTGATGAAGGTGATGAGCAAGATGGGCATCTCCACGGTGTCCTCCTACACCGGCGCCCAGGCCTTCGAGGCGATCGGGCTGGACCGCGCCGTCATCGACGAGTACTTCACCGGCACACCCATGCAACTCGGTGGTGTCGGATTGGACGTGCTGGCCAAAGAGGTCAGGTTCCGGCACCGCCGGGCCTATCCGGAAAACCCCACCGAGCGGGCGTACCGGCGGTTGTCGGTGGGCGGTGAGTACCAGTTCCGCCGGGATGGCGAGTTGCACCTCTTCACCCCGGAAGTGGTGTTCCTGCTACAACATGCGACGCGGACGGGACGCCAGGACATCTTCGCCCAGTACTCCGAGGAGGTGAACCGGCTCTCCCGCGAGGGCGGCGCATTGCGCGGTCTGTTCGGTTTCAAGACCGGCATGCGGCCACCGGTCCCGCTGGACGAAGTGGAATCGGTGGAAGCGATCGTGACACGGTTCAACACCGGCGCGATGAGCTACGGGTCCATCTCCGCCGAGGCGCACGAGACGATGGCCGTCGCCATGAACAACCTCGGCGGACGGTCCAACTCCGGTGAGGGCGGCGAGGACGCCGACCGGTTGTACGACCCCCAGCGGCGCAGCGCCGTCAAACAGGTGGCATCCGGACGGTTCGGGGTGACCAGCGACTACCTGGTGAACGCCACCGACATCCAGATCAAGATGGCCCAGGGCGCCAAACCCGGTGAGGGCGGACAGCTTCCGGGCTACAAGGTGTATCCCAACATCGCCAAGACCCGGCATTCCACGCCCGGCGTGGGTCTGATCTCGCCGCCGCCGCACCACGACATCTACTCGATCGAGGATCTGGCGCAGCTGATCCACGATCTGAAGAACGCCAACGACCAGGCGCGTATCCACGTCAAGCTGGTCAGCTCGGTCGGCGTCGGGACGGTCGCCGCGGGCGTCTCCAAGGCGCACGCCGACGTCGTCCTGATCTCCGGCTATGACGGTGGTACCGGCGCGGCGCCGCTGACCTCGCTCAAACATGCCGGCGCCCCCTGGGAGATCGGCCTGGCCGACACCCAGCAGACACTGGTGCTCAACGGACTACGGGACCGCATCACCGTGCAGTGCGACGGCGGTATGCGCACGGCCCGCGATGTCATGGTCGCCGCACTGCTGGGCGCCGAGGAATACGGGTTCGCCACCGCGCCGCTGGTGGTCGCGGGCTGCATCATGATGCGGGTGTGTCACCTCGACACCTGCCCGGTCGGGGTCGCCACCCAGAACCCGGAACTGCGCGCGCGGTTCAACGGCAAGCCCGAGTTCGTGGAGAACTTCTTCCAGTTCATCGCCGAGGACATTCGGCAGATGCTCGCCGAACTCGGTTTCCGCAGCCTCGACGAGGCGATCGGCCGGGTCGAGTTGCTGGACACCGCCGAAGGTGTCGCGCACTGGAAGAGCCACGGGCTGGATCTGTCTCCCATCTTCGCGGTCCCGACGGATGCCCACGGCGCCAAGCTCACTCAGCGCCGCCGGCTGCGCGATCAGGATCACGGGCTGGCTCAGGCACTCGACCAGACCCTGGTGGCGCTCTCGGAAGGCGCACTGGAGGACGCGCACCCGGTCCGGCTGGAACTGCCGGTGCGCAACGTCAACCGCACGGTGGGCACGCTGCTGGGCTCGGAGGTCACCCGCCGCTACGGGGCCGCCGGGCTTCCCGATGACACCATCCATGTCACGCTGACCGGATCGGCGGGGCAGTCGCTGGGCGCCTTCCTGCCGCCGGGTGTCACCATCGACCTGATCGGTGACGCCAACGATTATGTGGGCAAGGGCCTTTCGGGTGGACGGGTGATCGTCCGGCCACCCGATGACGTGCTGTTCCTACCCGAGGACAATGTGATCGCGGGCAACACCCTGTTGTTCGGGGCCACCTCCGGTGAGGTGTTCCTGCGCGGACGGGTCGGGGAACGCTTCTGCGCCCGCAACTCCGGTGCGCTCGCCGTCGTCGAGGGTTGCGGCGACCACGCGTGCGAGTACATGACCGGCGGGCGGGTGGTGGTGCTCGGCGAGACCGGACGCAACATGGCGGCCGGGATGTCGGGCGGTATCGCGTTCGTGCTGGGTCTCGATCCGGCCAAGGTGAACACCGAGATGGTGGACCTGCAGCGCCTCGATCCCGAGGACCTGAGCTGGCTGCACGATGTGGTGGCGCAGCACGCGCAGGCCACCGGTAGCACCGTTGCGACCTCCCTGCTGGCGGACTGGCCGCGCCGCAGCGCCCAGTTCACCAAGATCATGCCGACCGACTACGAGCGGGTGCTGCGTGCCACCCGGATGGCGAAAGCCGAAGGGCGAGACGTGGACACCGCGATCATGGAGGCCAGCCGTGGCTGATCCGAACGGATTCTTGAGGGTCCGCAAACTGGACGCGGCCAAGCGGCCGGTCGACGAGCGGGTGGGCGACTGGCACGAAGTCTACGAGAGCCAGGATCCGAACGAACGTGCCGGCGAGGTCTCCCAGCAGGCGCGGCGCTGCATGGACTGCGGAATCCCGTTCTGCCACTCGGGAACCGCGGGCTGCCCGCTGGGCAACCTGATCCCGGAGTGGAACGACCTGGTGCGCCGCGGGCGCTGGGATGCGGCCAGCGACCGGCTGCACGCGACCAACAACTTCCCGGAGTTCACCGGCAGGCTGTGCCCGGCTCCGTGCGAGGCGGCCTGTGTGCTGTCCATCGCCGAGGAGACCACCGGCGGCAGCGTCACCATCAAACGGATCGAGCAGTCCATCGTCGACCACGCCTGGATGACGGGCTCGGTGGAACCGCAGCCGCCGGCCATCGCCTCGGGACGCAGTGTGGCTGTGGTGGGTTCGGGTCCGGCCGGGCTGGCCGCCGCCCAGCAGCTCACCCGGGCCGGACATCACGTCACCGTCTACGAACGCGACAACCGCATCGGCGGGCTGATGCGCTACGGCATCCCGGAGTACAAGCTGGAGAAGGCGACGCTCAACCAACGGCTGTCCCAGATGCGGGCCGAGGGAACACGGTTCGTCACCGAATGCGAGGTCGGCGTCGACCTGTCGATCGAGGCGCTGCGAGCCCAGCACGATGCCATCGTGCTGGCCGTCGGTGCGCTGCGCGGCAGGGACAACCAGGTCGAGGGCCGCGAACTCAACGGCGTGCACCTGGCGATGGAACATCTGGTGCCGGCCAACAAGGAGTGCGAGGGTGACGGTCCGGCCGAGCTGACCGCCGCCGGCAAGCACGTCGTCATCATCGGCGGCGGCGACACCGGCGCGGACTGCCTGGGCACCGCGCACCGGCAGGGCGCCATCTCGGTGACCCAGCTGGACTACAACCCGGCGCCGCCGGAGGCCCGCGACGACGAACGCTCCCCGTGGCCCACCTGGCCGCTGCTGCTGCGCACCTCACCGGCGCACGCCGAGGGCGGCGCCCGGCGCTTCGAGGTGGCCGTGCAGCGGTTCGTCGGCGATGACCAGGGCAATGTGCGGGCGATGCAGATCGCCGAGGTGAAGGTCGAACGCGACGCCGACGGCCGTCGCGTCATCACCCCGGTGGGCGAGCCCATCGAGCTGCCGTGCGATCTGGCGCTGCTGGCCATCGGATTCGAGGGCGTCGAGGAGATGGCGCTGCTGGACGGTCTCGGGCTGCGACTGAACGGCCGCGGCACCCTGTCCTGCGGATCGGACTGGCAGACCGAGGAGCCCGGCGTCTTCGTGTGCGGCGACGCACACCGCGGCGCATCGCTGATCGTCTGGGCCATCGCCGAGGGGCGCAGCGCCGCCCACGCGGTGGATGCATACCTCATGGGTGACTCGGACCTGCCGGCCCCCGTGCGGCCCGGTGCCCTACCTCTGGCCGTCATCTGAATCGATTAACCGCTAAGCTTCGGAGTCGTGAATAGACGCGGAAAGATCGTCTGTACCCTCGGACCGGCAACCTCCACCGACGAGTCGGTGCGTGCCCTGGTCGAGGCCGGGATGGACGTAGCACGACTGAACTTCAGCCACGGCGACTACGCCGACCACGAGGAGTCCTACCGGCGGGTCCGTGCGGCCTCCGATTCCACTGGTCGTGCCGTCGGCATCCTCGCTGACCTGCAGGGACCCAAAATCCGGCTGGGGCGCTTCGCCGACGGCCCGACGGTGTGGAAGAACGGCGAGACCGTCCGGATCACCGTCGAGGACGTCGCGGGCACCCACGACCGGGTGAGCACCACCTACAAGCGGCTGGCCCAGGATGCCACGCCCGGGGACCGGGTCCTGGTCGACGACGGCAACGTCGGGCTCGTCGTCGAACACATCGACGGCGAGGATGTTGTGTGCACCGTCACCGAGGGCGGCAAGGTCAGCAACAACAAGGGCATGTCGCTGCCCGGGATGAACGTCTCGGCACCCGCGCTGTCGGAGAAGGACATCGAAGATCTCGAGTTCGCGCTGCGGCTCGGCGTGGACCTGGTGGCTCTCTCGTTCGTGCGCTCGCCTGCCGATGTCGAGCTGGTCCACGAGGTCATGGACCGGGTGGGACGCCGGGTCCCGGTGATCGCCAAGATGGAGAAGCCCGAGGCGATCGAGAATCTTGAGGCGATCGTGCTGGCCTTCGACGCCATCATGGTGGCCCGCGGTGACCTGGGCGTGGAGCTGCCGCTCGAAGAGGTGCCCCTGGTGCAGAAGCGCGCCATCCAGATGGCGCGCGAGAACGCCAAGCCGGTGATCGTCGCCACCCAGATGCTGGAATCGATGATCGAGAACTCGCGGCCCACCCGTGCCGAGGCTTCCGATGTGGCCAACGCGGTGCTCGACGGCGCCGACGCGGTGATGCTGTCCGGCGAGACGTCGGTGGGCAAGTTCGCGCTGGAGGCCGTGCGGACCATGGGTCGCATCCTGACCGCCGTCGAGGCGAACTCCACCGAGGCGCCGCCGCTGACCCACGTACCGCGCACCAAGCGCGGCGTCATCTCCTACGCCGCCCGCGATATCGGCGAGCGGTTGGAGGCCAAGGCGCTGGTCGCGTTCACCCAGTCCGGCGACACCGTGCGCCGGCTGGCCCGGCTGCACACCCCGCTGCCGCTGCTGGCGTTCACCGCGTTGCCCGAGGTGCGCAGCCAGCTGGCACTGACGTGGGGCACCGAGACCTTCATCGTGCCGCACATCGACACCACCGACGGCATGATCCGGCAGGTCGACAAGTCGTTGCTGGACCTGGGCCGCTACAAGCGCGGTGACCTGGTGGTCATCGTCGCGGGCGCGCCGCCTGGCACAGTAGGCTCGACAAACCTGATCCACGTGCACCGGATCGGCGAGGACGACCACTAGCCCGCAACGGGGCGGACCCCAGGAGAGAACCTTGTCAGCGGAGCATCTTCAGGAACTGCTGACGGTTCTCGATCTCACCCGGGTCGGCGAGGATGCGTTCACCGGAACGCATCCGAGCCGAAACCCGGTGCGTACCTTCGGCGGGCAGATGATGGCGCAGGCCTTCGTCGCCGCGAGCCGCACGGTGCCCGAGAACCTGCCGCCGAGCACCCTGTCGATGCATTTCATCGCCGGCGGCGATCCGGAGAAAGACCTGGAATTCCAGGTGGTCCGGCTGCGCGACGAACGTCGGTTCGCCAACCGCCGGGTGGACGTCACCCAGGACGGTGCGCTGCTGGGCACCGCCCTGGTCTCGCATCTGGCCGGCGGCCGTGGGCTCGAGCACAACATCACCGCCCCGCAGGTCCCCGCCCCGCACTCGCTGCCCACCATCGACGAATTGCTGGTGGGCTACGAGGAGACGGTGCCGCATTTCGTCAGTGCGCTGCGGCCCATCCAGTGGCGCTACACCAATGACCCGGCCTGGGTGATGCGGGACAAGGGCGGTCAACTCGATCACAACCGGGTGTGGCTGACCGCCGACGGTCCGATGCCCGACGATCCGGTGCTGCACGCGGGCGCCCTGGTCTATTCCTCGGACACCACGGTGCTCGATTCGATCATCACCACGCACGGCCTGTCCTGGGGTTTCGACCGGATTTTCGCGGTGACCATGAACCATTCGGTGTGGTTTCACCGGCCGATCCGCTTCGACGAGTGGGTGCTGTACTCGACGTCGTCGCCGGTGGCCGCCGCTTCCCGCGGCCTGGGCGGCGGACATTTCTTCAATGAGCGCGGTGAGGCGCTGGCGACGGTGATGCAGGAAGGGATCGTCAAGTACTTCCCGGCCCGTCAGCCGGGGGAGAAGCCGTAGTCCCGCTCGACCCGCTCGCGGAAAGTGTTCTCGCACTGCGTGTGCGCGGTGCGGTCGGTGCCCGCCTGCTCCATGCATCTGACGTAGTCGCCCATGCCGGCCTCGGTGAAGAATCCGATCCAGATCGGGACGAATGCGACGCCCACGATGACGGCCAGTGCGCCCAAACCGATCCCGGCGTTCGCGATCGGACCGTTATCTGCCTCACCGCGCGCAGCCCTGCCGCGCCCGGCGAATCCCAGCACCACGGCGATCAGCCCGCCGATGACACCACCGATGATGCTCCACGAGAACAGCAGCGCCAGCATGGCCAGCACCAGCGCCCAGGTACCCAGCTCGTTGCGGGGCCGCATCGGTGGCGGCGGATAGTGCGCGGGGTAGGGCGCGTGCGGCGCGGGATACGGCCCGGGGGAGCTCATAGCGTGAGGCTACCGGCCCAGCCGGATGGCCGGGCAATGCAGTTCGGCGGGCAGATGATGGGTGGCGACGACGACGGTCCGGTCGGCGGCGAGCAGACCGCCCGGGGTGAGCAACTCGGTGAGCAGGCGATCACTGTCGGCGGCGTCGAGATGCTCGGTCGGCTCGTCGAGCAGCAGGATGGGGAAGTCGGAGATGAGCGCTCTGGCCAGCAGCAGACGGCGACGTTGCCCGGCCGAGACGGCGGCCGCCCCGCCTGCCAGCATGGTCGACAGACCGTCGGGCAGCCCGGCCAGCCAGTCGCCCAGCCCGACGTCGTGCAGTGCCGCGGTCAGCTGATCGTCGGTGGCGTCTCCGCGGCCCACCAGCAGGTTGTCCCGCACGGTGGTGTCGAACAGGTGGGCGTCCTCGGCGAAGAACGCTGCGGTGAGCGGGGTCTCGGGGTAGCCGGCGGCGATGGACATCAGCATGGTGGTCTTCCCGCATCCGCTCGGGCCCAGGACGGCAAGCCTGTCGCCGGGGGACAGGCTGACCCGGCCGGTTTCGGGTCGCGACCGGGTGGACGCCGGTGTTGCCGTGAGGTCGGTGAGCCGGTGGGCGGCGATCCTGGAGCGCACCAGCTGGGCGGCAGCGGCGGGTAGCGCGGCGGTGGCCTCGAAAGCCGACAGCGGCACCAGCATCAGGATGGCCAGTGACATCGGGCTGGTGTGTCCGGCGATCATGATCCCGACGATGACGGCTCCGAGCACCGAAATGCCCACCGCGGCCGTGGATACCGCACCCGCGGCTGCGGCGGGTGCCGCTGCCCGGTCCTGGGCTCGGCCCAGATCGTGGTGCTCGCGCACAGATTCGGCGATCACCCGATCGAGACGGCCCGCCACCCGCAGTTCGGCCGCGTGTTCCAGCGCCAGCAGGGTCGCGGTATCGCGGGCGCTGTGATGCTCGGCCGCAAGTGCTTCGGTGGCGACGGCGGCGCGCCCCGACAGCCAGGGCGCGGCCACGCCGGCCACCAGCAGGCAGGCCGCGAGGACCGCCGCGGCCACCGGCGAGATCAGCGCGATGATGATGACCGCGGCGCCGGAGAGCACCGCGGCCACGCAGATCGGCAGGATGGCGCGCACCAGTACATCGGCGAGGTCATCGACCGAGGCGCCGACCCGGGCCACCAGATCACCGCTGTGCAACCGCAGCGCGGTCTCCGGCGGCACGTCGACCAGCCTGCGGTACAGGCCGACCCGGGTGTTGCCCGCGGCGCGTAAAGCGGTGTCGTGAATGGCAAGTCGTTCGCAGTAACTGAACACCCCGCGGGATATGCCGAGTGCCCGCACCGCCACGACGGCCACCGTCAGGTCGAGCACCGGCGGCATCTGCCAGGCGCGGGTGATCAGCCAGGCCGCGACGGTGGCCAGGGCCAGGGCGCTGCCGAGCGCCAGGGTGCCGAACAACACCGCGAGGAGCAGCCGGGGGAGCCGGGGTTCAAGGAGGCGCCACACATCACGGGTGGACATGGGCACCACCGAGTTGTACGACATCATCGCCGACGGACAGCACCGGTCCGCGGTGGCCGACCACCAACACGGTCGTTCCGGCTGCGGCCCGGGCCGAGATCGCGGACAGCACGCGCGATTCCGCCTCGCCGTCGAGGTGGGCGGTCGGCTCGTCGAGCAGCAGCACCGGCGCGGTCGATCCCAGCGCCCGCGCCAGCCCGAGGCGTTGACGCTGCCCCAGCGACAACCCGGTGCCGCCGCGCCCGATCACCTCGTCGAGGCCGGCGGGCAGGGTGGCCAGCACCTCGTCGAATCCCGCGGCGCGGCAGGCACCGTCGATATCGGGCAGGGGGCCGAACAGCTCCAGGTTGCTGCGTACCGTGCCGGGCAGCAGCGCGGGGCGCTGCGGCAGCCAGGAGATGCGGCTCCACCACTGCGCCAGGTCGATGTCGGCGATGTCCACACCGTCGATCAGGACCCGGCCCGCGGTGGGCGCGGTCAACCCGAGAATGGCTGTCAACGCCGTGGTCTTCCCGCTGCCGTTGGGCCCGGTGAGCACGGTGACGCGGCCCGGCCCGATGGCGGCGCTGAGGCCGTCGGGCGCCAGGCCATCCCGCCCGGCGACCGACAGCTCCTGGAGCTCGATCCCGATCCGTGAGTCGGCCGGCGCCCGGGTTCCGGCGGGCCGCCGAGGTTCGTCGTCGATCAGTGCCAGCGCGGCGTCGGCGGCGGCCTTGCCGTCCTGGGCGGCGTGGAACTGCACGCCGACCCTGCGCAACGGCCAGAACACCTCCGGTGCCAGCAGCAGCGCCGTCAGAGCCGCGACGAGCGGCATCTCCCCGAACACCAGTCGCAGGCCGACGTTCACCGCGACCAGCGCGACGCCCAGGGTGGCGATCAGCTCGAGCACGGCCGCCGACAGAAAGGCGATGCGCAGTGTCTCCATTGCCGAACGGCGATGTGCAGCACTCAATTCCGAGATGCGGTGGGCGGGACCCGATGCCCGTCCCAGCGCGCGCAGGGTCGGTATCCCGGCGACGAGATCGAGCAACCGCGACTGCAGGGTCGTCATGGCGGTGAGCGCCGCGGCGGACCGGTCGGCGGTCAGCCGTCCGATGAGCACCATGAACAACGGGATGAGCGGTAGCGCCACCGCCACCACGGCAGCGGCCTGCAGATCTGTCGCGGCGAGCACCACCACCGTTGCCGGGGTCAGGATTCCGGCCGAGATGACCGCGGGCAGGTAGCCGGTGAAGTAGGGCCGCAGCCCGTCCAGTCCCCGGGTGATCACCACGGTGGCCTCGTCGCGCACCGCCTGCAAGCGTTGCGGAGGCAGCGCGGTCACCGTCCGCAGGACGTTCGCGGACAGCTCGCCGATCACCGCGGTCGCCGCTCGCTGGCTCAGTCCGGCCTGAAGGCGTTGGGCGACCACCCGTGCCGCCCACACGCCGGCCAGCATCGTCAGCTCGGCGGTCCAGTGCCCGAGCGTGCGGGTTGCCGGGTCGGTGATGATCCCGGCGACCACCCGGGCCAGCACACAGGCCCCGGCCACGGTGGCGGCCGCGATCACCGCGCCGTACAGTACCGCCGCGGCGAGGTAGCGGCGCAGTCCCGGGGTGCTGCCGAGCGTCACGGTATCCGCGGGGACAGGCCCGCGGGGTCCGGTATCCGTTCGGCCGAGATGCGTTGCCGGAACACCCAGTAGGTCCAGCCCTGGTAGACGAGCACCAGCGGGGTGACCAGGACCGCCGCCCAGGTCATGATCTTCAGCGTGTACGCCGAGGATGACGCGTTGTAGATGGTCAGGCTCCAGGCCGGATCCAGCGACGACGGGATGAGGTTGGGATACAGGCTGCCGAAGATCAGCACCACCACGGCGATCACCACGGCGGCGGTGCAACTGAACGCCAGCCCGTCACCACCGTCGGTGAAAACCAGCATGATCACGCTCAGCTGGCACACCACCGCGAAACCGAGCACCAGCCAGGTCCAGTGGGTGCCGTAGGACAGTTGTGTCCACAGCCCGAAGACCAGCAGTACCGCGGTCACCGGCAGCGCCAGCCGGCGGGAGTAGCGACGGGCGTCGGTGTGCACTGCGCCTTCGGTTTTCAGCGTCACGAACACCGAGCCGTGCAGCAGGAACAGCCCGCACGTCGAGAGCCCGCCCAGGATCGTGTATGGGTTGAGCACGTCGCCGAAGCCCAGCGCGATCTGGTGGTCGGCGTCCACGGGCAGGCCGCGCAGCAGCGCGGCGAAGGTGACGCCCCACAGCACCGCGGGCACCCAGGACCCGACCGCGATGGCGATATCGGCCCGGCGGCGCCAGGTCGGATCGTCGACCTTGCCGCGCCATTCGATGGCGCAGACCCGGACGATCATCGCGACCAGAATGGCCAGCAGCGGTAGGTAGAGGCCGGAGAACATGGTGGCGTACATGCCGGGGAACGCCGCGAACATGGCACCGCCTGCGGTGATCAGCCAAACCTCGTTGCCATCCCAGACCGGTCCGATGGTGTTGAGTACGGCGCGGCGGTGCTTCTCCGGGTCCCTGGAATCCTTTGCGGCGCTGCGGCCGAAGACGGCCATCAGCATGCCGACACCGAAGTCGAAACCCTCCAGCACCAGGAAGCCGACGAACAGCACCGCCAGCGTGACGAACCAGAAAATCTGAAGATTCATGGTGCGCCTCCTAATACGCGAACGAGAGTGGTGCGACCTCGTCCTCGCCGGGCGGGGTCGGTGGGATGGGTTCGGTGTCGTGCTCCAGCGGGCCCTCGACGACATAGCGCCGGATCAGCCAGAACCAGATCACCGCCAGCACGGCATAGATCGCAGTGAAGATGATCAGTGAGGTCAGCACCATGCCCGCGGAATGGTGCGACACACCCTGGGAGACAGTGAGTCGCAGCACCGGATCGCCGGTCGGGTTGGGCGCGACCACCCATGGCTGGCGGCCCATCTCGGTGAACACCCAGCCGGCGCTGTTGGCCAGGAACGGTGTCGGCAGCGTCGCGAGTGCGAACCATGCGAACCACCGCTGCCGGGGTATCCGGCCGCCGCGGGTGAGCCACAGCGCGGTCATCGCGAAAAGCATTGGTACCGCCAGGAAGCCGATCATGGCGCGGAACGACCAATAGGTGACGAACAGGTTGGGCCGGTAGTCGCCGGGGCCGAACTTCTGCTCGTATTCGGCCTGCAGGTCCTGTACGCCCTGCAATTCGACGCCATTGAACTTGCCCTCGGCCAGGAACGGCAGCACGTAGGGCACCTCGATGAGGTGGGTCACGCTGTCGCAGTTGTTGTGCGTGCCGACGGTGAGGATGGAGAAGTCGGGGTCGACCTCGGTGTGGCACAACGATTCGGCCGAGGCCATCTTCATCGGCTGCTGCTGGAACATCAACTTGCCCTGGACGTCGCCGGTGTAGGCCAGCCCGGCCGCGGCGACGAAGGCGACGAGACAGCCCAGGATCGCGGCGGGCCGGTGCATGGTGCGGGCGTCGGGGTTGTCCGGGTCGCGCACCATCCACCACGCACAGACGCCGGCGACGAAGGTCCCGGCCACCAGGAATGCGCCGGCCACCGCATGCGGGAACGCCGCCAGCGCAGTGTTGTTGGTGAACAGTTCGACGATGCTGGTCAGTTCCGCGCGTCCGGTCTCAGGGTTGTACCGCGCACCGACCGGGTGCTGCATGAAGGAGTTCGCGGCGATGATGAAGAACGCCGAGGCGTTGACGGCGAACGCGACGATCCAGATACACCCCAGATGGACCAGCTTGGGGAGCCGGGTCCAGCCGAAGATCCACAGGCCCAGGAAGGTCGACTCGAAGAAGAAGGCGACCAGGCCCTCCATGGCCAGCGGTGCGCCGAAGACGTCACCGACGAATCGTGAGTACTCGCTCCAGTTCATCCCGAACTGGAATTCCTGAACGATGCCGGTGGCCACGCCGAGCGCGAAGTTGATCAGGAAGAGCTTGCCGAAGAACCGGGTCAGCCGGTACCAGGCGGTGTTGTCGGTGATGACCCACAACGTCTGGAACACCGCGATGAGCGGTGCCAGGCCGATCGTGAGCGGCACGAAGATGAAGTGGTAGACGGTGGTGATTCCGAACTGCCACCGTGCGACGTCGAGCGCTTCCATGTGCACCAACTTCTCGGCTGCGGATCGAGCTCCATTGCTCGACTACGACAGAGTGTAGTAGTCCCCCTGTCCACATGCCCAGTAATCGTGGCGCGGATTACTCAGCTGGTCGGTGCCGCCACCGCGGGTGCCGGCGGCTCGGCGGGCGGCTCCGCCGGTGTGGTGGGTGTGGTCGGGGAGAGTTTCTTGCCTGCGGACCGGATACCGAAGGCGGTGATGACCTCCATGACACCGATGACGATCAGCCAGATCCCGGTGACCAGCGCCAGTGTGCCGATGGACTCGAAGGGCGAGGCCAGCACCACGATGCCGGCGATCAGGCTGATCACGCCGACGAAGATGTTCCAGCCGCGGCCCGGCAGCGTCGGGTCGCTGATCGCCGACACCGCCGTCGCGACGCCGCGGAAGATGAAGCCGATGCCGATCCAGATGGCCAGCAGCAGTACCGCGTCGAACAGGTGCCGGAACGACAGCACCGCAAGGATCACCGATGCGGCACCGCTGATGAACAGCAACACCCGGCCGCCGGCCGACACGTGCAGGCTGAAGGCGAACACCACCTGTGCAATGCCGGTCACGAGCAGGTAGGCGCCGAAGAAGATGGCGGCCACCAGGATGGAGATACCCGGCCACGCGACGACGGCGACGCCGAGTCCCACTGCCAGCACACCCGAGATCAGGGTCGACTTCCACAGTTGCGGCAACAAGGTTGGGGGAGCAGCGGTTTGCATGCGGTGAGTGTCGCACAGGCTGGGGCCGGGCGGTCCGGATTCCCGCTCGCTGCGGGTAGCCGGGCAAACCCGCCCATGGCGCGAAACCGCCCGCGACAGTAGCCATGTCCAAGCCCGTGGTACTGATTCCGCAGGCCCGAAGGGTATGCCGGAGTCGCTGCAATTTGATGAGGACTGCCGCGTTCTCCTGCTTCGACGTTACGGCTCCACTACTGTTCCGTTACCGGCGCTGCGCGCTGGGCCATCGGTCGTTAACGTCCTTGGCTGGAGATGTCGACAGACGAGACTGTGACAACTCATACAAGAAAGTAGAGGGATACCGTGTTTGGTGGAATCCAGGACCGGAACAAGCTCTGGCGCATCGCGGCCGTCTTCGCCGCGACCGGCGCCCTGGCGCTGTCGGGCTGTTCGAGCTCGGAGCCGAGCGGTGGTGAAGAGTCGCCGACCGCGGCCGCGCCGGCCGACAAGGTGGAGGAGATCGCGAACACCGTCCCGGAAGCGATCAAGGCTTCGGGCAAACTGATCGTCGGGGTGAACATCCCGTACGCGCCCAACGAGTTCAAGGACGAGGCCGGCAAGATCGTCGGGTTCGACGTCGACCTGATGAACGCCGTCGCCGGCACACTCGGGCTGACCCCGGAATACCGTGAGTCCGATTTCGCGAAGATCATTCCGTCCATCCAGGGCGGAACCTTCAACGTCGGCATGTCGTCGTTCACCGACAGCAAGGAGCGCGAGCAGCAGGTCGACTTCGTCACCTACTTCTCCGCAGGCACCTTGTGGGCGCAGCCGGCGGGCGACGCCATCGACCCGGAGAACGCCTGCGGGAAGAAGGTCGCGGTGCAGGCGACCACGGTGCAGGAAACCGAAGAGCTTCCCGCGCGCAACACGAAGTGCACCGACGCCGGGCAGCCGCCCATCGAGATCATTCCGTTCGACAGCCAGGACGCGGCCACCAACGCCGTCGTGCTCGGGCAGGCCGACGCGATGTCGGCCGACTCCCCGGTGACGCTGTACGCGATCAAGCAGACCAACGGCAAGCTCGAGCAGGCCGGTGAGACCTTCGACTCCGCGCCCTACGGCTGGCCGGTGGAGAAGGAATCGCCGCTGGCGCAGTCGCTGCTGCAGGCGCTCGAGCACCTGATCGAGTCCGGCAAGTACAAGGAGATCGCCGCGAACTGGGGCCTGGAAGAGGGCATGATCGACAAGCCGGTGATCAACGGCGCGGTTTCCTAGGAGCACGCGACACCTATGAGTGATGCCGGTTCGCCGCCACCGTCCGACACAGCGCAAGCCATCGACGCGGTACCGCTGCGCCATCCCTGGAGGTGGGTGGCGGCGACCGTCATCATCGTCGTGGTCGGCCTCTTCCTCTACGGGGCCGCCACCAATCCGGCCTACGGCTGGTCCACCTTCGCCGAGTACCTGTTCAACGAGCGGATTCTGCTCGGCGTGTTCAACACCCTGCAGCTGACCATCTACGCGATGGTGATCGGCGTCGTGCTGGGCGTGATCCTCACGGTGATGCGGCTGTCGGCGAACCCGGTGCTCAGCGCGGTGGCCTGGGTGTTCCTGTGGATCTTCCGCGGCACCCCGGTGTACGTGCAGCTGGTGTTCTGGGGGCTGATGCCGACGATCTACCAGAAGATCCAGCTGGGCGTGCCGTTCGGCCCGTCGTTCTTCGAGTTCGACCTGCAGAGCCTGTCGTTCCCGTTCGCGCTGGCCGTCATCGGTCTGGCGCTCAACGAGGCGGCCTACATGGCCGAGATCGTGCGGGCCGGCATCATGTCGGTGCCGGAGGGACAGCTGGAAGCCTCGACCGCACTGGGCATGTCGTGGGGTCTGGCGATGCGCCGCACCGTGCTGCCGCAGGCGATGCGCGTCATCATCCCGCCCACCGGCAACGAGCTGATCAGCCTGCTCAAGACGACGTCGCTGGTCACCGCGGTACCCTACGCACTGGACGTCTACGGCATCGCCACCCGGGAGATCGCCGCCCGCATCTTCGAACCGGTACCGCTGCTCCTGGTGGCGGCAACCTGGTACCTGGTGATCACCAGCGTGCTGATGGTCGGCCAGTTCTACCTGGAGCGCTACTTCTCCCGGGGCGCGTCGCGCAAGCTGACCACCAAGCAACTCGAGGCGCTGGCCAAGGCGCAGATGGGTACCTTGCCGTGACGACACCGGAGCAGGCCGCTCACCCCATGGTGAAGGCCGAACTGGTCTGCAAAGACTTCGGCGCACTCAAGGTGCTCAAGGGCATCACCCTGGAAGTACAGAAGGGGCAGGTGCTGGTGCTCGTCGGGCCGTCGGGTTCCGGCAAGTCGACATTCCTGCGCTGCATCAACCACCTGGAGACCGTCAGTGCCGGCCGACTCTACGTCGACGGGGCACTGGTCGGGTATCACGAGCGCGGCGGCAAACTGCACGAGATGAAGCCGCGCGAGGTCGCCAAACAACGACGCGACGTCGGCATGGTGTTCCAGCACTTCAACCTGTTCCCGCACCGAACCGCACTGGGCAACGTCGTCGAAGCGCCGACCCAGGTCAAGCGACTCAACAAGAAGCAGATGATCGAACGAGGCATGGATCTGCTCGATCAGGTCGGACTGGCCGACAAGGCGACCGCCTACCCCGCCCAGCTGTCCGGCGGGCAGCAGCAGCGGGTGGCGATCGCACGGGCGCTGGCCATGAGCCCCAAGCTGATGCTGTTCGACGAGCCGACGTCCGCGCTGGATCCCGAACTGGTGGGCGAGGTGCTGGCGGTGATGAAGAAGCTTGCCTCCGAGGGCATGACCATGATCGTGGTGACCCACGAGATGGGCTTCGCGCGTGAGGTCGCAGACGAACTGGTGTTCATGGACGGTGGCGTGGTCGTCGAACGCGGTGAGCCCGTCGAGTTGATGCGCAACCCGCAACACGAGCGGACGAAGGCCTTTCTGTCCAAGGTCATGTAGGCCGTGCCCGCGCACCAGCAGGTCGACCCGGCCGCCCCGCTGTGGCGGGCCGCGCAGGTGTTCCGGCTGCTCAGTTGGACCTATGCGCTCTACTTCCAGGTGTCCAAGAACGCCGAGTTCGAGCGTTCCGCGCTCGGCTGGGTGCTCTTCGGCGTCCTGACCGCGTGGAGCGTGGCCTGCGGGATCGCCTACCTGCGCGGATTCGGCAGGCGCCGGTCCTGGGTGCTGGCCGAGGCCGTGGTGGTGGTCGGGCTGATGGCCAGCACGGTGCTCGTCGCCTCGGAGCACTGGACGCTGGCCAACCAGTCGTGGCCGACCACGCTGTGGGCGACGAATGCGGTGGTGTCTGCGGCGATCCTGGCAGGCCCGGTCGCCGGGATGGGTATGGGCCTGGCGGTGATGGCCACTGCCGCCGCGCTCAAGGGCGCCATCGCGGTGGATCTGGTGCGCAGCCCGACCATTCTCATCGAACTCAGCGTCGGACTGGCGATCGGGATGGCCGCGAACACCGCACGACGCGCCCACGCCGAGGTGGAGAAGGTAGCACGGCTCAGCGCAGCGCTGGCCGAGCGCGAACGGCTGTCCCGCCATGTCCACGACGGGGTGATGCAGGTGCTGGCGATGGTCGCCCGGCGTGGCCGCGAAATAGGCGGTGAGACAGCACAATTGGCCGAAGCAGCTGGCGAGCAGGAGCGTGCGCTGCGTCGTCTGCTCAGCGCTGTGGACATCGAACCCGAAGCGGCGGCGGCAGCCGACGGTGACCTCGGACTGCTGTTGCGCAGACACGCCAGCGATCGGGTATCGGTGAGCGTGCCCGCGGCCGCGGTCTACCTCGATCCGCAGGTGGCCGCCGAAGTGGAGGCCGCGACCATCAACGCGCTGACCAATGTCGCGCGCCATGCCGGCCCCGTGGCCCGTGCCTATGTGCTGCTGGAGGATCTCGGCGACGAGGTGGTGGTCAGCATCCGCGACGACGGGCCGGGGATACCGGCGGGCAGACTCGAGGCCGCAATCGGCGAGGGACGGGTGGGTGTGAGCAAATCTATTCAGGGGCGGCTGGCGGCGCTGGGCGGGCGCGCGGAACTGACCGCTCCGGCCGGTGGGGGAACCGAGTGGGAGTTCACGGTGCCGCGATGAGCGACGCGGTGACGACGGTGATGGTGGTCGACGACCATCCCATCTGGCGCGATGCGGTGGCCCGCGATCTCGCCGAGGCGGGCTTCGACGTGGTGGCAACGGCGGACGGTGTCGCCTCGGCGCGCCGGCGGGCCGAGGTGGTGCAACCGGGCGTGGTGGTCATGGACATGCAGTTGCCCGACGGCACCGGCGCGCAGGCCACCGTCGAGGTGCTGACGGTGTCACCGTCCTCGCGGATCCTGGTGCTGTCGGCCTCGGATGAGCGTGCCGACGTGCTGGAGGCGGTGAAGGCGGGGGCGACGGGGTATCTGGTCAAGAGTGCATCGAAAACCGAACTGGCCGAAGCGGTTCGGGCGACCGCGGCCGGCCGGGCGGTTTTCACCCCGGGGCTGGCCGGGCTGGTGCTGGGGGAGTACCGGCGCATCGCCCAGCAGCCCGACACGGTCCAGGCCGGCGTTCCGTTGCCGAGTCTGACCGAACGGGAGACCGAGATCCTGCGCCACGTGGCAAAGGGCCTGACGGCCAAGCAGATCGCCGAGCGACTGTCGCTGAGTCATCGCACCGTGGAAAACCACGTGCAGGCCACCTTTCGCAAGCTCCAGGTCGCCAACCGGGTGGAGGCCACCCGCTATGCGATCGAGCACGGCCTCGACCAGTAGCGCTCCGTGTATAGAGGACACAGCACAGCCGAGTAGTCCTACTCATCTGTTCCGCGCCTCTCATGGGCGACGATGTCAGGCATGACCGAACCCCAGCAGGTGCTCGCGCGGCTGTCCGCCGACTTCGTGACGATGTCGCAGCAGCTGACCCGCGCCTCGGCCGAACTGACTCAGCTGGCCGGGACGCTCGGTGCGTCCGCACCCGCAGCCGCCCAGCCCCCGGCGCAGCCGGTGCCGTGGACCTATGCGCAGTACCAGCAGTACTACGCCCAATATCCGCAGGCCCAATATCCGCAGTCCCAGTACCCGCAGAGCCCGTATGCGCACGCTCAATACCCGCAGTATCCCCAGTACCCGCAGCATGCCCCGGCGCCCCAGCCGTCGGCGGCCGGTACGCCGGTCCCCGGGGCTACCCCGGATGCCGAGGCCCCGAAGCAGCCCTCGCAGAACTGGATCGGTAAGGCGCTGGCCGCGGCCGGTGTGGCGGTGACACTGATCGGTGTCGTGCTGCTGGTGGTGCTCGCCGCTCAGGCCGGTCTGTTGGCCCCGCCCGTCCGGGTGGCCGCCGGGGCCGTGCTCGCCGGTGGCCTCGTCGCGGGCGCACTCTGGCTGTATGCCCGTCCCGGCGGGCGGGTCGGCGCAATCGCGTTGGCGGCCACCGGCATCGGAGGCGCCTATATCGACGTCATCGCCGTCACCACCATCTATCAATGGCTGCCCGCGGTGGCCGGACTGGTGATCTCGGCAATCATCGCCGGCGGCGGTCTGACTCTGGCCCGCCGATGGGATTCCGAACATCTCGGCCTTTTGGTGCTGATACCGCTGGCGGTGCTGGCACCGGTGGTCGTCGGCGACATCACGCTGCTGCTCATCGGTTTCATGCTGGCACTCTCGGCGGCGACGCTGCCGGTTCAGTTGGGCAAGGACTGGACCTGGATGTACGCCGCGCGCACCGCCGCGGGCAGTGGATGGGTGCTGCTCGCGCTCGTCGGCGCCAGCTTCGGCACCAGCCAGCAGCCGTGGTTGGCCGGCGCCGCCGCCATCGCGGCGCTGCTGGCCGTCGGTTCGGCGCTGATCCTGCTGCCGCACAGCACACATCGGACCGGTCTGGCGTTGCTCGCCGCGGCCGGCGCGGTACCCGTGCTCGGGGTCTCGGCGGCGGTCGACCGGGTGCCGGCCGCGCTCATCATCGTGGCCGTCGCGGCGGCACTGCTGGCGGTGGTGCTGCTCGGCGAGAACTGGCCCGGCATGACACCGGCTGTGCGCCAGGTGTGGGCGGCGCTGGCCGCAGTCGCCGTCCTGGTGGCCGTCGCCGTCGCCTTCGACGGTGAAGTGGCCGGACCGGTGCTGCTGGCACTGGCGGTGGTGGTGGCCGTCGCCGGTCGGCACAGTGTGGCGGCGCAGTGCGCAGCGCTGGGCTTCGGCGCCATCGGCAGCATCTACTTCCTGGCGCTGGCCGGGCCCGAGACCCTGACCGACGCTTCGGTGATGGCCACCACCGAAGCGGTCTCGGTGCTGGTGTCCAGTCTGCTGCTGACCGTGTACGCACTGGCGCAGACCTGGTCGCTGAGCCGCGGTCGCGATGCCGATACCGGGCGCGTGCTGATGGCTGTTGCCGCCGTGGTGATCGCCTACGCGGTGACCGTCTTCACGGTGACCGCGGGAGTGCTGATCGGTGGCACCGGCGGTGGGTTCCTGGCCGGGCACATGACCGCGACGATCTGCTGGATCGTGTTGGCGGCCGGGCTGTTCGGATACGCCGCCAGGATCGACCGGGCAGACCGATCCCTGCCCATCGGCGGCGGTATGGCGTTGGTGACCGCGGCGGTGGCCAAGCTCTTCCTCTTCGACCTCGGCACCCTGGACGGCATCTTCCGGGTCGCGGTGTTCATCGTCGTCGGGCTGGTGCTGCTGGGCATGGGTGCGGGATACGCCCGCCTGCTCACCCAGCAGGATCAGCAGCGAAAAGAGCCATAATTCTGGAATGATTCCAGAAAAGCTCTGGTTGGAATAGTCATGACTACCTCAATCACCACCGGAAAGCGTCGCACCGATACCGATATCCAGGGCTTTCACGCCTCGGCGGAACTGCGGGCGAGTCTGCAGCAGGTCCTCGTCGACATGATCGAACTACACCTGCAAGGCAAGCAGGCGCATTGGAACGTCGTCGGCACCAACTTCCGTGATCTGCACCTGCAGCTCGACGAACTGGTCGACTTCGCCCGCGAGGCCAGCGACACCATCGCCGAACGGATGCGTGCCCTGCACGCCACGGCCGACGGCCGCACCGACATCGTGGCGGCCGGCACCACGCTGCCCCAGTTCCCGCCGTACGAGCACAGCACCGCCGATGTGGTGGAGCTGATCTCCACCCGTGTCTACGCGGCCGTCGACACGCTGCGCGGGGTGCACGACGCGGTGGACGCCGAAGATCCCACCACCGCCGACATCCTGCACCAGCTGATCGACGGGCTGGAGAAGCTGGCCTGGCTGATCAGTTCGGAGAACTACAAGGTGTGATGCCCGCGGCGAGCTCGGCAGGCTTGCGGCCGACGAGGTACCAGGTGTGCATGGGTCCCTTGCCCTTCACCTCGACCTCGCCGCGCTCCTCGAACAGATAACTGCTGTTGATGCGGTCATAGACGTTCTGGGGCACCTGAATGCGCCCCTCCACGTCCGTGCTCTCCATCCGGGAGGCCACATTGACCGCATCACCCCAGACGTCGTAGAAGAACTTGCGTGAGCCGACCACGCCGGCCACGACGGGTCCGGCGGCGATGCCGATCCGCAGCGGCACCTCGCGGCCCTGTTGATCGCGCAGTCCGGCGACGGCGTGGGCCATGTCGAGTGCCAGGCAGGCCAAGGACTCCAGGTGGTCCACGCGGGGATGAGGTACCCCGCTGACCACCATGTAGGAGTCGCCGCTGGTCTTGATCTTCTCCAGGCCGTGCCGGTCGACCAGCCTGTCGAAGTCGGTGTAGAGCTGATTGAGGAAGAACACCAGGTCGGCGGGGTCGGTATCGCTGGCGCGCTTGGTGTAGCCGGCGATGTCGGCGAACAGGATCGAGGCGTCCGCGTACCCGTCGGCGATGATCGAGTCATCCCGATCCTTCAGCCGGGTGGCAATGCTGTCGGGGAGGATGTTGGCCAGCAGCGCCTCGGACTTGGCGAATTCCAGCTTCAGCGCACTTTCCGCGTGGTCGATCCGGCGCATCGCCGACCCCACCACGATGATCATCATCAGGCTTGCTGCGACCACCGTGATGCCGAAGCTGATCCGCATCGCCGACTCCGAATACACCCCGGTGTTGCGCGGGACGAGCCATTCCAGCGCCACCGCCAGGATCGCTCCGGATGCGGCCAATACCGATGCGATGACCATGTGGTCGCTGCCTATCACCAGGATGATCAGCGCCGCGCCCACGAAGAAGTAGAACTGCAGACCGCTGTCGGTGCCGAGCTGGCTGCAGACATAGACGGTGAAGGTGTACGCGGCGATGACGAATGCCGTCGCGGCAACCAGTGGGCCGAATCTGTAGAGCAGCGGAGTGGCCATGAAAACCGCTGCGCTGACGAGATTTATCACCCCGATATGCGGTACTTCCGGTATCAGGATCAGCTCGGCGATGCCGTAGATAGCCACGATTCCCGCCGCAATCCGGGTGCTGATGGTCAGCGTCGCCCGTCGCCTGCTGGCCGCATCCGAGTAGTCCCGACGGCCTTCCGGAAGGTCGGGAAGGCACCCGCGGGGCCCCGTGACAGCCACCAACGGAGCGTACTCCCGGACCCCCGCGACGAAGGGCCCGATTTGGCGGATCTGCGCGCGCGACGGGCAGTGCTTGTCCAAAAATTGACGGATGCGTCATGTCCACCGTTCGGTGGACAGGCCCGCATATTAGCTAACGTTTACGTCAATATTCGCTAACCGAAGTCTCGGCGTGTCGTGATCTTGAACCGACACAGCGAAATCCGTGCTCTCGCCAGCAAACTGCTGTGACTCATGTCACAAGGCGGTCTCGGCCCGATCTCGATCTTGTTCCGGGTTTTCTTTGCCAGTTCCGCATTGAACCGTCTCAATCCGAATGCAACAGTCCCTGACACGAGTTTGCTAGAAATGGCTAATGGTGCGTAACAAAATGGGTCCGAACTGTACTTTCGAGTAAGGTTCGCAATTTGCTGTCACATGGGTTAATTTCATGCGGAGTGCGAGGTCAATGTCCGAACGTCGCATGTCAGAAGGGGAGTCACCATGTGGGACCAGATGCGGAAACCCATCCGGCACGTTGCCGTCAGAGGAATGATCGCTTTGATAGCTGCGGCACTTTTCGCGGCCACGGCAACTCAGCATGTCTTGCCACTGACCAAACAACGGTCCTACAACGTGATGCAGGTCGCGCAGATCGACGAGTCCCCGTCCACCATTGGCATCGCCGACTCGGAGCTGTACCTGTCGACGTCTCTGGCGGAGATAAACGCCAGGTTGGACCTCATGCAGTCACTCGGCGTGACGAATGTCCGGATCATGGTGCCGTGGGCCGGCGTGCAGCCGCTGCACCCGGACACCCCGTTCGGCCTCGGCGCCCCCCGGTGGGACCAGCTCGACATGGTGGTCAACGCCGCCGCCGCCCGCGGGATGGGCATCCTCGGGGTGCTCAACTCGACCCCCATGTGGGCGACGGGCAGCACCCCCATCAATGGTCAACCCAATGATTTCGACCGGTTTGCGGCCTTCGCGAAGTCCGTGGCGCTCCGCTACGGCGACAAGATCTCGGCCTACGAGGTGTGGAACGAGCCCAACTCGATCCAGTTCTGGAACACCTTGGACCCGGTCGCCTACGCCAACATGCTGAAGAAGACCTACACCGCGCTGAAGCAAGCTGCCGCGCAACTCGGCACGGACATCACGGTGATCGGTGGTGTCGTTGGCGCAGGCAAGACGTGGCCGGGACTCACCATGAACCCCGTCGATTTCGTCCGTAAAATGTACGAAGCGGGCGCACACGGTTTCTTCGACGCGCTGTCCTTCCACCCCTACAACTTCGAATGGAAGTTCTCGGTCGGGGAAAACCTGCCCTGGAAAGAGGGCATGCCGCTCTTCCAGCTGAATCAGATCCGCGAACTCATGGACTCCTTCCTCGAAGAGGGGCAGGAGCAAATCAAGATCTGGATCACCGAGTATGGTCTGCCGACGAACAAAGTGTCCGATGCCACCCAGGCCGCCTTCGTCCGAGACCTGATCGAGTTCTGGCAGACCATGCAGGGGGCCGGGCCGATCTTCCTATACACCATCAAGGACTGGCTCAATCCACCCGCGGACAACGATGAAGCCAACCTCGGCATCTTCCGTCCGGACGGCACCATGAAGCCGGTCGGGGAGGTCATCAAGGAGCTGATCGCCTTCTTGACCAAGCCGCCCACCAATCCCGGTACGGGGCCCGGTCAGGGACCGGGGGCGGAAGCGCCCCCTGCGAACCCGTTGGCGGCCTTCCTGCAAGCGATCTCGCAGGCCATATCCGGAATGTTCAACGTCTTTCCCAATCTGTTCACTGCCATTGGAGCAATCTTCTCCAACCTGCTCGGTGGACTGTTCGGAATGAACCCTTCGTCGGCGAAGACCACCGCGCTGAGCGCGAGGACCGCCAGTGCCGGCGTGGACGGGCTGCAGGAGGACCCGGCCGCGGGTGCTGACGGGCTGGAAGCAGTCGAGGTCGACTCCGGTCAGGGTATCGAAACCGTTTCCGGTGCAGAGCATTCCGTGCAGGAAGCGAAGTCTGTGCAGCAGGTTGGGGAGTCTCCCGCCGAGGCAGTGGTCACCGAGGAACTGCCCGTCGCGGAGCTGCCGGTCACAGAAGAGGAGACCGTGGAGGCACCTGTCAACGAGGAGGTCACCGAGGAAGTCCCGGATGACGAGGCGACCGAGACCGAAGAGACCGCGACCGAGCCGGCCGAGGAGACCACCGAGTCCACCGAGACCGTGAACGACAAGGTCATCGACGAGTCCGAGGCAGCCGACACGGCGGCACCAGAGAAGAACGCCACCACGTCGCTCACCGGCAAGCACGACCTCGCGGCCACGGATTCTGACGAGAGTGGCGAGCACGAAGTGCGGCAGACGGTGGCGCCCAACCTGAAGGCACGCCACGAGCTGCGTGCCCCGCGGGGACCGCGAAATGCGGTGCGGGCGAACCGCGAAAGCGGGCAGGGTTCGGCGTCGCCTGCAGGTCAGAGCTCGGGGGCCACGTCGGCCTCGGGTGGCGACAACTGAGACTCGCGAGGGGGCGAGGAACTGCCGCTGTGGGAACTCGGACATTCCCACAGCGGCAGATCCGCGTCTGGGGCCGATCACCCGTGCAGGTCGCGGTAAGCGCCGACGGCACCGGGATGCAGTGGTATCGCGCCGGTCTGGATCATCGAGGGCGCGTCGAGGTACTGCAACCCGCGCACATACGGCGGCACCAGGTGCGGCGATTCGGTCGCGATGACGTTCACCATCGCGGCCACCAGGTCCTCGGCGATCTGCCTGCGGCACAGCAGCAGGTTGGGCACGCCGATGGAGCGAATGCCCGGTGGCACATAGCCTCCGGCGGGCACCCGCCGGACCGCATACGGGTAGGACGAGATCCGGCTCATCGGTGCGGCCAGCGCGCCGATGTCCAGAACCCGCAGCCGCAGTCGGGTATTGAGCTCCGCGACCGCCGGCGTGGGTACCCCGCCCGACCACACCAGGGCCTCGATGCCGTCGCCGGCCAGCTGCGACAGCGCCTCCCGCAACCGGAGCCAGGAGATCTGGACGTCGCCGGCCAGACCGGCCGCGTCGAACAGCACCGCGCTGGTCGCCGCGCCACCGGAACGGGCCGCACCGAACGAGACACGCCGTCCGCGCAGCTCTGACACGTGGTGCACACCGACCGAATCCCGCACGATGACCTGCAGGTAGTTCTCGTACACCCGGGCGACGGCGACGGGTTCCGAGTCGGTCGGGCCGGTGACCCGGTCCCGTTCGGCGACATCGGCCAGCGCCAGGCCGGCATCGACGTCTCCCGAGCGCAACAGCGCCAGGTTCTCCACGGTGCCCTCGGTGGGTACGACCTCGACCTCGACATCCGGGAACCGGGCTTGCACCCGGGTGGCGAGCAACTCGGCGAAGGCCAGATACATTCCGCCCGGATCGCCGGCGGCCAGGCGCAGGTGCCCGTGCGGTGCGCCCCGGAAACTGCACGCGGCAACGGTTGCCGTTGCGGCGAGAAGGAAGGCGCGACGACTCAGCACGACGGGGCTCCCGCCGAAGGCAGGCGGAACCGGATGAGCAGTCCGCCCTCCGGGGCCTGCTCCACCGAGATGGTGCCGCCGTGGCCCGCAGCGATTTCGGCGGCGATCGCCAGTCCCAGCCCGGTACCCGCGCTGTCGTCACGGCCGCGCCAGAAACGGGCGGAGGCCCGCGCGCGATCCTCCTCGGGCAGCCCGCAGCCGTCATCGCTGATGATCAGGTCGACGGCGTCCTCGGCGGAAGCGGTGGACACGGTGACGATGGCGCCGTCGCCGGCATAACGCAGCGCATTGTCCACAGCGACATCGAGAAGCTGCTCGACCTCGTGGCGGGAAACCTGCACCTGCGCAACGGAACTCACTGGTTCTGAACGCAACTGCTGCCCGTGTCGTGCCGCGACCGGCTCCCAGAACGCGCGGCGTTCGGCGATCACGTCGTCGAGATCGGTGCGTTCCTCGGCCGTGCTGGCCAGACCCACCTGTCGGCTCCCGCTGACCTGCTCGGCGCGGGCCAACCGCATCAGCTGCTGCAACAGATTCTCGAACCGGTCGAGTTGGGCGGTCAGCGAGTTGTAGGTGGTCAGCCCCTCCTCGGCCACATAGGTTTCCAGGGTGTCCGCGCGCAACCGGACGGCGGCCAGCGGATTGCGCAACTGGTGCGAGGCATCGGCGACCAGCCGCCGTTGCCGGTCCAGCGAGGCCCGCACGACCTGTGCCATCGCGTTGAAAGCCGCGGTGAAGTGCCGCAATTCCGGTGGTCCGGTCACATCGGCCGGCTTGGATCCGGTCGCTTCGCTCGCCCAGGACGGACCGGAAACATCCGCTGTCATCTCGGCCACCGCCCGCTCCAAACCGGTGATCGGACGTAACACCCAGCGGGTGAGCATCCGGGCGGCCACCACCGCCGCGGCAAGAATGGCCAGCCCGCCCGCGGCCAGCCATACCCAGCCCGCCGCGATATCGCGGACCGCCTCGGACGAGTCCACCCCGAGCACGACGGCGCCGACCACTTCGCCGTCGCGCCGGATTGCCGCGGTGGCCAGCAGCCGGTGTTCGTCCCAGGGCCGGAGGGCGTTCCAGCGCAATGCCGGGGCATCGACGAGGGCACGGCCGGCCGCCGTCGCGACGTCCGGATCGGCTGGGTCGAGGCCGTCGGCGGCCAGCGTCCGGCCATCGGAGTCGGTGACTAGCAAGCTCTCGCCGTAGACCTGTCGATACCGCTGGACCAGGGCCTGCAACGGGGCTTCCGGAGCGGCGGCGGCCTCCGCCAGCGCTGCCAACTGGCGATGGCGTTCGGTCGCCAGCCCATCGGTGCGGCGATCCGCCAGCGTCAGCGCCAACGGGATCGCGAGCGCCGCGATCACCATCAGCAACAGCACCACCAGCACGGCGCGAACCCGAGGCCCCATCAGGGATCCAGCCGAAAACCGAATCCGCGCACCGTCTGCAGGGGGAGACCGGTGAGCTTCGCTCTGATCTGCCCGACGAAGAAATCCAGCGAACGCGACCGTCCGACGACGGCCGTGCCCCACACCTCGAGCATGAGCTCCTCGCGGCTGACGGCCTCACCCTGCCGGTTGGCCAGGGTGCTCAGCAGTTGGAACTCGGTTCGGGTGAGGGTCTGCGGAATGCTGTTCAACGTGACCTCGCGGCGTTCCCTGTCGATGCTGACCGGTCCGGCCAGCACCGGGCCGGCCGGTGTCGCGGTTTCGCCCACGCCACGGCGCATCCGGCGCATGACCGCGTCGATCCGCGCCAACAGCACCGCCTTGCGCACCGGCTTGACCAGATAGTCGTCGGCGCCCGCACGCAATCCCAGCACCACGGCGCCGTCACTGTCCCTGGCCGTCATGATGATGACCGGGACCGAGGACGCGCGTCGCAGGGTGCGCAACACGTCCAGACCGTCCATATCGGGCAGACCGAGATCGAGCAGGACCAGATCGCAGTCCTTCACCCGGTGCAGTGCGTCGGAGCCCCGGCCGGCACACGTCACGTCGGCGCCGGTCTGGCCGAGAAGCTCGGTCAGTGCCGACGCAACGCCCTCGTCGTCTTCGACGAGCAGGACTTTCATGGAGCTGATGGTAGGACCCCTCCCGGTCGCTATCGCGGGGGATGGCGGTGCAGTCCGGCCGCAGCGGTCTTGATGTATTCGACCCTGTCGGCCGCGATACCCCAGGGCTCGGCGACGCCGACCTGGGTGTCCAGATCCCAGAGCACGCATCGCTCACCGGGGTCGGCGACCAATTCCCAGGCGATCACGGTGCGCCGCAGTTGTTCATCCATCGGCTCGGTCGCCGCCGTACTGCCCGCGGGCGCACCACCGGCCGGATGGTGATGCATGAACTGCCCGTAGGCCTCGTAGCAGAACACCTGATACCGGGCCGTGCACAGAATCAGGCCGTGCCAGGCCTCGTCGACCGCATGCGACGGCATCCCGATATGCTCGTTGTCGCGCAAAGCTGCTGCGCAGCAACGCAACCACTGACGCAGGCCGAGCTCGACGAGCTCCCGCGGCTGCCACGGGCAGGTCTTGTACACCGCGGGCGGAAGTTCGAGTTCGGCCACCGCGGCGCGCGACCGGGCGAAATCGGCGTCCCGTGAACGGCGACGCGGCAACCATCGTCGCGGATGTGGTGATCGCATGGCTCCAACCTGCCCGTCTGTGTTGGGTCAATCATGTGACCCACACCACGACAAGCGGAAGAGGCGGCTCCGCGTTTCAGTCTGTTTCTTGCACGATCCTCAGATTGAATCGCTCCCGGAATCCGGTGCGGAGCCGGCATCCGTCGCCGATGACGACGGCGAGTCACCCGGATCCGCCGTCGCGTCGGAATCCTCCGTCGGGGACCGATCATCCGCCGGTTCGTGCGGGTCGTCCTCGTCGGTGTCGACATCGGCCATGCCCACCGGCCGCTCGGGTCCGTCCTCTTCTTCGGGTGCGGGGGAGTCGGGTGCCGCCTCGTTGCCGCTGTCCCGATCGCTGTCGGTGGTGTCGTGACTATCGTCCCTATCCCGCTCTGCGGCAGTGCCTTCGGAATCATTGCCGGCGTTCACCGGTTCCGGTTCGGGCGGCGGATCGGTGTCGGCCGGGCCATCGTCGGTGTCGGTCTGCCCCGGCGAGCCCTTGGGCAGGAAGCCGCTGCGGTCGTAATCCTGATCGATGATGGCACGAAGCCGGGCGTCGAGCGCCTCGACCTGCTGCAGCAGGTCGGCCTGACCGGTGAGCAGCCGCCATGCTTCGGCCGTGTCGTAGAGGGATTGCAGCATCGGCAGCTGTTTCGTCGGAACCAGCACATAGGTGGTGTTACCCACCACCTTGACCAGGTTGTCCGGATCGTCCATGTCGACGTCTCCGTAGATCGGGTGAACGACGAGGAAGGCCACCAGGTTGTTCCACACGGCCAGGGCATTCGGGTCATTCACCGGACGATCGGCGAAGAAGTCGTATTCGCGAGTGACATTGACTGTCTCGTACTGACTTTCGGGTGTGGCTCCGGCGAAGGTGATGCGGAAGAACGGTTCGTAGCCACCCGGGTTCTGCGCCGAGGCGCCACCGCCCGCGGTGGCGGGATTGCCGATCATCACGATGATCAGGTCCTCGGCGGCGGGCGCGGTGGTGGCGTCGGCGATGAACTGCGCGAGCAGTTGGGTGACCGAGAGGCAGCCCTGACTTTCGCAGGCGATGATCTTTCTTCCGGAGATCGACTCGATCGCGCGGAGCAGGCCGGCGGCACCTTCGGCGACCGATTCCCCCATGGGCATACCGATGAAACCCAGCGACGCCGGGTACTGCACCACCACGGTGTCGGTCACCGGGTCGTCGGCGAAGGCGTGCGTGGCCGGCCATTGCCGCAGCGCGGTCACCGGAGCGTTGTCCCAGGATCCGGTCGCACCGATGGAGATCAACGTGCTGGCCTGAGCCGAGACGGGGGCCACCAGGGACAGCGACATCGCCGCGGCCGCCACCGGACCCAGCCAGTGCTGGGGCGCGTTCGGGCGCTCGGGCGCTGCGCGATGGCGCCCGGAGCCCTGCTGCGCGGAACGGATGCGGGCATGACTTCGACGGTGATGGGCGCCCATGGGCAGTGTGGTCTCCGATACTGGCCAGAGTTCGCCGTGACCCGAATGGCGAACTATTGACGCCCCCGTCAGGATTCCTATCACATGCTCGTGGTCTGCAAAACTGGAGCAGGAAAGGTCATCCGAACGAGCGACATTCACGCATATCTCCAGCGGAATGGGATTTTCACGAGCAAGCGAACCATCGGTCGGTGGTGCCTTGCGGATTCCGCGGCTGGGCCCGTGTGAAGCGAGAGCATTGCGTAGCAAACGTGTTTTAGATCGCCAACGTCGTGGTTACCCGGTGATCAGCTATCCACCGCAGCCGCCACAGCCACCGCATCCGCCGCACCCGGCGCCGGTCGTGACGCCGTCGCGGGACCTGATGTCCAGCTCCTCGTAGACGGATTCGATCGACGCGCGCAGACCCTTGATGGGCGGGATCGCCTCGTCGGTCAGCGCCCGCAGTCGCTCGACGTGCCGTGCCCGGTCCCCGGTCGGGAACGCGGTCGACATCTCACCGATCAGCCCGAGCGCCAGCAGTTGTGGATCCGATCGCCGGCCGTCGCTGGCAGTGGCCAGCGCGGCCTCGACGCGGGCGGCCAACTGGGAGACCAGATGCTCATCGGTCAGCCATAGCCGGGTGGCCGGGAACATCCCCAGCTTCCGGTACCGCTCAAGCCGCAACCACCCGTGGCCGGTGAGCTGATGGCACACCAGGGCCGGTGCGTTGTCCTGTTCGGCGGCGATCAGCCATGCCCAGGTCTTCGGCACGTTGACCTCGACCATTCTGAGTACCTCGTTCAGTACCGGATCGCCGTGACGCGCACTGCGGCAGAGCTGCGCCGTACCCTCGACATCGCGCAGGTGGCCGGTCAGGTACAGGTCGGTCAACATGGCCGCGCGCAGGGAAAAGCCCAGGAGCCATTGTTTTTCGTGGTCCAGCCGGCGGGCGCGGCGGTCGTGGGCGAGTAGGTAGGTCCGCCCGTGCAGCGCGAGCGGTAGCGTCACCGGGCCGCCGTGCAGTTCGATCACGCTCATCAGGCACCCCTGCGGTGTTCGGCGACCGTGGGGAAGGGTTCGAGGTACTGGCGTATCGCGATCAGATCCCGGGCCTGCCGATCGAGCAGACGGTCCGGTTCGGATTGCGGCTGCCACTGCCGGACGGGCCGGGTGCTGCCGTGCGCGTCGAGAGCGACGAGAACCACCAGTCCTTCTGCCAGAAGCCGGGTTCCGCTGTCATCGGCGCTCGTGCAACGGACAACGCAGTGCACGCTGCGCGGCCCGGTGTGGATGATCCGCGCGGTGACATCGACGGGCTCATCGACGCCGATCGGTGCGGTGCACCGGATACCTGCCAGGTAGCCGACTTTGACGTCCGAATCCGTCCACCCGGCACCGCACGCATAGGCGACCTCGTCGATCCATCGCAGCACCCGACCCCCGCGGACGGTGCCGTCCGGGTCGACGTCTGCGCGGCCCGTACGAAAGCGCATGGCGGTGCGTGGTGTGTCGCTGTCCGGGAAACGCGTAGCGGCGATCAGGGTCTCGATGCGTGTGCGCGTCCCGGCCCGAACCCTGGCCTGCCGGTGGCGCTGCAAATCCAGCATCGTCACCGGTGCCCACGCCGGGACGGTGGCCGGGTTGCCCTGGCCGTCGAGTGCCACGAAAACCATTGGGCACTGGACGCTTTGAATCGGGGTACCGGCACGGATGGTGACCAGGATGTGCATGCTGGTGCGACCGGTGTAGACCAGATCGGCGTGCAGCGCGACGATCGTTCCGACGACGACGGGGTGATCCAGATGGAAGGTGCCGACGGAGGCGAGGACGCTCACGCCGTCATGCCACCGGGCGGCTGCCCCACGGGCGGCCGACTCGACCCACTCCAGCAGAGTGCCCGCGCCGAGGTGGCCGTCGGCATCCACATGGGTGGGCTGCACACGCCATACGGTGTGAGGTGAATGCGTCATCTGGACCCCCTGGTCGTGGTGTCCAGTTCAGGATGCGAGCGGTGGTGCGGGAGGGGAACAGGCGCCGGCCTCGATGACGCGTTTCCTCGCACGATTCACAGACTTCACCCCGGCGCTACGCCGCGTTTCGGCCGTTCGGATCGACTCGGGGTCAACATGTTCGGCCACTGGTTGCACTTCTGGACCAATGCTGCGCGATCTGGACGCGCGTGGAGTAGCGTCAGCCCTCCCTGGAGTGTTCTGGCGGTCGGGAGTGAGTTCCTTGCCAACGAAAACTGTTGAGGGAGCCGGTGTCGAGCAGCCCCTCGACGCCATTTTCATAGGAGTCGGTCGTGCGTATTGTGGTGGATTTGAATCGGTGCCTCGGATACGCGCAATGCGTGCCCCTGGCACCTGAGGTACTTCAGCTCAGCGGCGAGGAAGCGTTGACCTACGACCCGAATCCCGATGAGTCTCAACGTCAACAGGTCGCGCGGGCGGTGGCTTCCTGCCCGGTGCAGGCGATCATCGCCGAGATGGATCCCCCCACGGATCGGGTGACGCTGTGAGGTCGCTGATCGACGACCTGGTCCGGACATTCAAAGCCGAGGGCCGGATCGTCATCGTCGGGGCATCGCTGACGGGCTTGCGCGCCGCAGAAGCCCTGCGAGACGAAGGATTCACCGGATCACTGACCATCATCGGTGACGAGGTGCACGAGCCCTACGACCGTCCGCCGCTGTCCAAGCAGGTGCTCAAGGGCTGGGTGCCGGCCGGCAACACCAAACTCCCTCGGCTGCGTGCCGTCGACGCCGACTGGCGGCTGGGCGTCGCGGCCACCGGACTGGACCGCGACAACCGGGTGGTGTTGCTGGCCAACGGCGACACGGTGCCCTATGACCGGCTGCTCATCGCCACCGGTGTCCGGTCGCGGGCCTGGTTCAACCCCGAGGAAGCGAAACTCAAAGGTCTGTTCACACTGCGTACCAGCGGCGACGCCGCCGAGTTGCAGCAGGCGCTACAGGCGGGGCCCAAACGGGTGCTGATCGTCGGCGCCGGCTTCATCGGCTCCGAGATCGCCTCGGTGTGCCGGGAACTCGGACTCGAGGTGACGGTCGCGGAACGGTCCAGCGCGCCGCTGGTCGGCCCACTCGGTGGGGTGATCGGAGACATCGCCGCCAAAATGCAACGCGATGCCGGAGTGGACCTACGGACCGGGGTGGCCGTCGAGGCGCTCAAAGGCGACGCGGATGGTCACGTGCGGCAGGCTCAGCTCTCGGATGGCACCCTGCTCGACGTCGACGTGGTGGTGGCGTCGCTGGGATCGATCCGCAATGTCGAATGGTTGGAGGGCGCCGAGCTCGCCAGCGGATTCTGGGGTGTGGCCTGCGATGCGGGGTGTCGGGCGTTCGACATCAACGGGGTGGTGACCGACAACATCTTCGTCGCCGGCGATATCGCACGGGCGCCACACGTGCTCTACGAGTACCAGTTCATGGCCATCGAACATGTGGACGCCGCGGTGCTCGGCGCGAGGACCGCGGCGCACAACATGGTCAACCTCGAGAGGGCCCGCCGCCCGCACCTGCCGTTGCCGCAGTTCTGGTCCGGCCAGTTCGGGGTGAACATCAAGGGCGTCGGCGTGTGCTCGTTCGGTGATGAGATCGTGTTCACCCAGGGTTCGGTCGAGGATCTGCGTTTCGCCGCGGCATTCGGTAAGAACGGCCGCATCGTCGGCGCCATCACCTTCAACCACGGCAAGTGGCTGGAGTACTACGCACGTCTGATCGAACAATCGGCGCCGTTTCCGCCCCCGCCGCCAGGATATGACGTGCCGGCGAATGCGGAGCCGATGTCGGCCCGATTCCCGGATCCACGCGAGCCGACCGGGATTCCCGATGTCGTGCTCACCGGCCACGACCCGACATCGCGGGGTGCCGAATTCCGCCCCAAAGCCCGCCGCTAGAAATGGGAGCCCAATGACCACCGCTGCTGCCAGCGCCTGGACCGAGGCGATGCGCTACGAGAACCGGCACGATCCCTACCGGTTCTTCGACGAGTTGCGCAAGACCCCGGTCGTCCAGGTGGCGGACAACGTCTACGTCGTCACCGGCTACCGCGAGCTGCTGCAACTCGCGCACGACCCGCATGTCAGTTCCGATATCTCGAAAAGCCCGATCTCGGCACGTCCCGACGTCGGCGCCGAACACATGCAGGCGTACGGACGCGAACCCAGCCTGATCGTGTCCGATCCGGCCAAGCATGACCGGCAACGCCGCCAGGTGATGCGGCACTTTGCACCGCCGCACTCGCCGCACGTGATCCCGAACATGGCCGCAGGCATTCAGGCACTCTGCGATGATTCGCTGAACCGGGTAGAAGCCAAGGGCAGCAGAACATTCGATGTGGTCGACGACTACGCCTATCCGGTGCCGGTCGCGGTGATCTGTCAGATTCTGGGTGTGCCCATCAAAGATGAGCCGACCTTTCACGGCTGGATTTTCGACTTCATGGCCGGCGCCGACATGGGGCCCGATGCTGCGACCGCAGAAGGGCGGGCCCGCAAGCAGAAAGGGCAGGAGAGCACCGCAGCGCTCACGGCCTACATGGCGGACCTGATTCAGGGTTTTCTGACCGAGCCGCAGGACTGCGTGCTGTCGAAGCTGGTGAACGACACGGACGGTCCGGATGGGCCGATGACACCGAAGGAAGCTGCCGCCAACGCGATGCTGTTGTTGATCGCCGGGCACGACTCCACGGTGAACACCATCGCGCACTGTGTGCTGCTGCTGTTGCGTAACCCCGAGTCGATCGAATTGCTGCGCGCGAAGCCGGAATTGATCCCCAAGGCGATCGAAGAGGTGCTGCGACTGCAGTCGGCGGTGCAGTTCTTTCCCAGCCGTAGCGTGACCGCTGATATCGAAGTGGGAGGCACCACGATCCCGGCGGGTTCGGCGGTCCACCTGCTCTACGGCGCGGCCAACCGCGATCCCGAGCGTTTCCCCGATCCGGAGAAGTTCGATATCCAGCGTCCGGACAATCAGCATGTGGGCTGGGGGCGTGGCGTGCACAGTTGCGTCGGTGGTCCGCTCGCACGCCTGGAGGTCAACATCGCCTTGGAGACCTTCCTGCGGCGTGTGGAGAATCCGCGTTTGGTGGTGGACCCACCGCCGTATCGACAGAACCAGATATTCCGCGGTCCACTGCACCTCGAAGTCGAGTTCGACCGAATCACGAACCCATAGCGGTGAAGGCCTTCCAGTTCGTCGAATGGCAACGGCCGGGCCAACTTCGGGAGGTTCCGGTGCCGGTGCCAGGGCCGGGGGAGGTGCTGGTGAAGGTCGGTGGCGCTGGCGCCTGCCATTCCGATCTGCACCTGCTGGAGGCGCCCGCTCAGGCGTTCGCGTTGCCGTTCACCCTCGGCCACGAGAATGCCGGCTGGGTCGAGACGATGGGGCCCGGCGCAACGGGTTTCGCACCCGGAGACGCGGTGATCGTCTACGGCCCCTGGGGCTGCGGCCTGTGTGTGAACTGTCGCCAGGGGCTGGAGAACTACTGCCAGGCTCCCGGAAAGCCCAGCCCCGGAGGGCTCGGCGGCGCCGACGGCGGCATGGCGGAGTACCTGCTGGTTCCCGCTACCCGCTACCTGATTCCGCTCGGCGATCTCGACCCGCGAGACGCGGCACCGCTGTCGGACGCGGGGCTGACGAGCTATCACGCCATCAAACGCTCCTTGCATCTGCTCGGGCCGGGATCCACCGCGGTGGTGATCGGAGCCGGGGGCCTGGGCCAGATGGCGATCCAGCTGCTCCGCGCGCTGGCCGGTGCGGCAACCGTCGTCGCGGTGGACACCTCCGAGGACAAGCTCAAGATCGCGCGGACACTCGGCGCCGACGAGGCGTTGGTCTCCGGCGACGGCGCCATCGCGACCATCAAGGACATCACCCGAGGCCTGGGCGCGGAGCTGGTGCTGGACTTCGTCGGTGTCGACGCGACGCTCGGCATGGCTGCGCGCGTCGCACGCGTGCTGGGCCACCTGACCATCGTCGGGGTCGGTTCGGCGGCGCTGCCGGTCAACTTCCACAGCCCGCCCCACGAATGCTCGGTCGCTGCACCGTTCTGGGGATCGATCCCCGAATTGATCGACGTCATCGCCCTGGCGCAGAGCGGAAAGATCAGCATGCTGGTCGAACATTTCGCACTGGATGAGGCGGCGCGCGCCTACGACCTGCTGCACCACGGGCAGATCAAAGGTCGCGCGGTCATCACGCCGAATGACTGAGCCTGCACCAATCACGCATGCCAATCCAGTAGCGCCCGCACGGGTCGGGGATCGGGCGTACGTTTGGCGGCACAGGCTGTACGACGCGATCCGGGTCTGACCGCACGCCCGGGCCGGAAGGGTGTGCCTAGGTGTCCCATTAACGTCTGGTCCGCGCTACGGCGCAGGTCCGGAGGTGAGCTGTCGCCGATGTGCCGGTGCGGACACAGCGCGATGTGTCACTGGGATGACACGGACGGCTGTCGCCTCGTCGATGGCATCACCGACGACGTGTGCGAGTGCAGCCGGTTTTCACCCACCGCGTCCTGATGGTGCCCTCGGTGAGATTCGAACTCACACTGCACGGGTTTTGAATCCGTTTCCTCTGCCAGTTGGGATACGAGGGCGCGAGCTACCACCTTAATGGATGCGCACAGTCATCCTTCCCGGCAGGCACTGTTAACCCCAAGCTCGCCCCGGGACCACAAAGGCGCGACAATGTGCGTCATGACCGACGCTCCCGCACCCCGCCGCGTGCTCATCGCCGAAGATGAGGCGCTCATCCGTATGGACCTGGCCGAGATGCTGGGTGAGGAAGGCTATGAGGTCGTCGGGCAGGCCGGAGACGGCCAGGAGGCGGTCGATCTCGCCGAGAGCCTGAAGCCGGATCTGGTGATCATGGACGTCAAGATGCCGCGCCGTGACGGCATCGACGCGGCATCCGAGATCGCGACCAAGCGCATCGCGCCGATCGTCATTCTCACCGCCTTCAGCCAGCGCGAACTGGTCGAGCGGGCCCGCGACGCGGGCGCAATGGCCTACCTGGTCAAGCCGTTCTCCATCACCGACCTGATCCCGGCCATCGAGGTCGCGGTCAGCCGGTTCGGTGAGATCGCCGCCCTGGAGGACGAGGTGGCGAACCTGTCGGATCGCCTGGAGACGCGCAAGCTGGTCGAGCGGGCGAAAGGTTTGCTACAGGCGAACCAGGGGATGACCGAGCCGGAGGCGTTCAAGTGGATCCAGCGGGCGGCGATGGACCGTCGTACCACGATGAAGCGGGTCGCCGAAGTGGTGCTCGAGACCCTCGACGCGCCGACCGAGGATGCCTCCGGCGCCGAGAAATGACCCTCCTGACCGACCCTGCCGGTTAAGACTGCGTTTCCGGTTCCTTCGTTTGACCGGCTAACCGGGCTGATCTGCGCAACGCGTCGTCCAACATCACGCGACGGGGCGACGGAATGGTTATGGTTTTCGGCGAAGCATCCCCGCCCCGGTCGTCCCGACCGGAACGAAGGTGCCGACCTGAACATGGAACCGGAGGTGAGACGTGCGCGGTCACGTGGCACGCAAGGCATTTGCTCTCGGAAGCGCGGGCCTGATGGCCCTGGCTATTGCCGGCTGCAATCAGAGCACGCCCGAAGAAGAGGCGTCCCAGACGAACCTCAAGATCGTGGAGAAGGTGCAGATCGACGAGAACGGCGCCGAGGTCAAGGCCGCCGAGGGCGCTGCACCCGCCAATCCCGCCGGTGACGGCAAGGCGACCTGCCCGCCGGTGTCCATCGCGATGGCCGGTGCCCTCAACGGACCCGACGCCGCGCTCGGCATCAACATCAAGAACGGTGTGCAGCTGGCCATCGACCAGCACAATGCCGCCAACCCGGGCTGCCAGGTGCAGCTCAAGCCGTTCGACACCGAGGGTGATCCGCAGAAGGCGTCCAACATCGCCCCGCGGATCGTCGAGGACCAGTACACGATCGGTCTGGTCGGTCCCGCCTTCTCCGGCGAGACCAAGGCCACCGGTGGCGTCTTCGATCAGGCCGGCCTGGTGTCCACCACCGCGTCGGCGACCAACGTGACGCTGTCGGAGAACGGCTGGAAGACCTTCTTCCGCGGGCTGGCCAACGATGGTGTGCAGGGTCCGTCGGTCGCCAACTACCTGAAGAACACGTTGGGGCACAAGAAGATCTGCGTCGTCGACGACAGCACCGACTACGGTCTGGGCCTGTCGACCGCGGTGCGCGACACGCTGGGCCCGGTCGCGGATCCGGCGTGCAACATCTCGGTGAAGAAGGGCGACAAGGACTTCTCCGCCGCGGTCACCCAGATCAACAGCGCCGCTCCGGAGTCGGTCTTCTTCGGCGGCTACTACGCCGAGGCCGCCCCGCTGGTGCAGCAGCTCAAGGACGGTGGCTTCGAAGGCACCTTCGTCAGCGCCGACGGCAGCAAGGACAACGAGTTCGTCAAGCAGGCCGGGGAATCGTCCGCGGGCGCACTGCTGGCCTGCCCGTGCGGCCCGGCGACGGGCACCTTCGCCGAGGAGTACACGGCGAAGTTCAACACCGAACCCGGCACCTACAGCACCGAGGGCTATGACCTGGGCACCATCCTGCTCAAGGGCATCGACTCCGGCGCGATCACCCGTCCGGCGCTGCTGGACTTCGTCCGCAACTACAAGGGCCAGGGTGTGGCTCGCGAATACCAGTGGACCCCCGAGGGTGAGCTCACCTCGACCCTCATCTGGATCTACGAGGTCAAGTAACCACTGAAGCGAAAGCGCGTCCGGGAGCGCATGCCTCGGACGCGCTTTCGTCTTCACACCCCCCGCACCGCGTACGTCCAGCACACGCTGAGGAGCTCACCACCGGATGAACTTGGCCGCCAACATCAACTTCAATGTCGGAGCGTTGTTCGACAGCTTCTGGCAGTTGACGATCGACGGCCTGTCGTGGGGCGCGATCTACGCCCTGGTCGCCGTCGGTTACACCCTTGTCTTCGGCGTGCTGCGGTTGATCAACTTCGCGCACTCCGAGATCTTCATGCTCGGCATGTTCGGCGCCTACTTCGCGCTCGACATCCTGCTGGGCTTCACCCCGAGCGGAAACGCCTACAACAAGGGCGTGGCGCTGACCATTCTGTATCTCGGTGTCGCCATGCTGTTCGCGATGCTCGTCTCCGGGGGCGCCGCGGTGGGCCTGGAGTTCATCGCCTACCGGCCGCTGCGTAAGCGCAACGCCAAGGCGCTGACCTTCCTGATCACCGCCATCGGCATGTCGTTCGTGCTGCAGCAGTTCGTGCTGTTCATCCTGCCCAAACTGATACCCGGCTACGGCGGTCCGAATGCGCAGCAGCCCGTCGTGCTGGTGCAGCCGAAGACCCAGTTCGAACTGTTCGGTGTCGCCATCTCCAACACCACGATCGTGATCATCGGGTCAGCGCTGGTGCTGGCCCTGCTCACCGACGTGGCGCTCAACCGCACCAAACTCGGCCGCGGCGTCCGCGCCGTCGCCCAGGACGCGAACACCGCCACGCTGATGGGGGTTTCGCGCGAACGCGTCATCATGACGACGTTCCTCATCGGCGGCCTGCTCGCCGGTGCGGCGGCACTGCTCTACACGCTGAAGGTGCCGCAGGGCATCATCTACTCCGGCGGATTCCTGTTGGGGATCAAGGCGTTCTCGGCTGCGGTGCTCGGCGGTATCGGCAACCTGCGTGGTGCGCTGCTCGGTGGCCTGTTGCTCGGCGTCATGGAGAACTACGGTCAGGCGGTCTTCGGTACCCAATGGCGTGACGTCGTCGCGTTCGTCCTGCTGGTCCTGGTGCTGTTGATCAGACCGACCGGCATTTTGGGCGAAAGCCTCGGGAAGGCGCGAGTATGAGTACTTCCACAACCGGCCCGAGCACCCGCTGGGCGAAGATCATGGACTGGTGGGACGGCCTCACCCGAGCCCAGAAATGGGTGTTCGGCATCGTGCTGTTCGCCGGGATCGCGCTCTCACCGCTGTTCACGCCGGCGTTCCTGGACACCCCGGGAATCAGCTTCGGCGGCACCATGGCCCAGTTCGCGATGGTGGCCATCATCGCGATCGGACTCAATGTCGTTGTCGGGCAAGCCGGTCTGCTCGACTTGGGCTATGTCGGCTTCTACGCCGTCGGCGCCTACACGGTGGCGTTGCTGACCAGCCCGGAAAGCCCATGGAATCAGATGGGCGCATCGGGGTTCTTCAGCACCCCGTGGGCATGGCTGTCCTGTGTGCCGATCGCGATGGCGGTGACCGCACTGAGCGGGCTGATCCTGGGTACCCCGACGCTGCGCCTGCGCGGGGACTATCTGGCCATCGTCACACTGGGCTTCGGCGAGATCATCCGGCTGCTGGCCGACAACCTGGCCGATGTCACCAACGGCCCGCGCGGGCTCAATGAGGTTGCCTTCCCGCACTTCCTGGAGAGCGAGCAGCACCCCGAGGGTGTGTTCTCGGTGTCCAACTCCGGCGGTGACGCCAACTACGGCACCTGGTGGTTCTGGCTGGGTCTCGTCCTGATCATCGGCATCCTGCTGCTGGTGGGAAACCTGGAGCGTAGCCGGGTGGGGCGCGCCTGGATCGCGGTCCGTGAGGACGAGGACGCCGCAGAAGTGATGGGCGTCAACGCGTTCAAGTTCAAGCTGTGGGCGTTCACCATCGGCGCTGCCATCGGGGGTCTGTCCGGCGCACTGTATGCCGGCCAGGTGCAGTACGTCGCGCCGCCGACGTTCAACATCATCAACTCGATGCTGTTCCTGTGCGCGGTGGTGCTCGGCGGTCAGGGCAACAAGCTCGGCGTGATCCTCGGCGCGTTCATCATCGTGTACCTGCCCAACCGGCTGCTCGGCGTGCACTTCGCCGGTATCGACATGGGCAATTTGAAGTACCTGTTCTTCGGGCTCGCCTTGGTGGTGCTGATGATCTTCCGGCCGCAGGGCCTGTTCCCGGCCCGTCAGCATCTGCTCACCTATGCCAAGGCCGCACGAGATCTGTTGCGCAGCAAGCCGGTGGACACGGAGCCGGTGAAATGACCGACGCCGAGAGCTTCGAGAACGTCGCGGAGATCGCCAGTGTGCACCGCGAGATCAAGGTCGATGAGGGCGAAGTCCTGCTGCAGACCAACGATCTGACCGTGCAGTTTGGCGGTCTGACGGCTCTGGATGCGGTGACGTTCAACATCAAGCGCGGGGAGATCCTCGGGCTGATCGGCCCCAACGGGGCGGGCAAGACCACCTGCTTCAACGCGATCACCGGCGTGTACCGGCCCAGTTCGGGCTCCGTCACGTTCGACGGATCAACGATCGGGCGCATCAAGCGACACCAGATCACCCGGCTGGGCATCGCGCGGACCTTCCAGAACATCCGGCTGTTCGGTGAGATGACAGCCCTGGAGAACGTCATGGTCGGCACCGACGCGCGGCACCACACCTCGGTGCCGGGCGCATTGTTCCGGTCGCCGCGGCACCGCCGTGAAGAGAGGTCGGCCATCGAGAGGTCGGCTGCGCTACTGCATTTTGTGGGTATCGCGCACCGGGGCGAGGAGAAGGCCAAGAACCTGCCCTACGGTGACCAGCGCCGCCTGGAGATCGCACGGGCGCTGGCCACCGAGCCCAAGCTGCTGTGCCTGGACGAACCCGCGGCCGGGTTCAACCCGAGTGAGAAGTCGGCGCTGATCGATCTGATCCGCAAGATCCGCGATGACGGCTACACCGTGCTGCTCATCGAACACGACATGCGGCTGGTGATGGGGGTGACCGACCGGATCGTGGTGCTGGAGTTCGGCCGCAAGATCGCCGACGGTCTGCCGGCCGAAATCCGCGAGGACCCCAAGGTCATCGCCGCTTACCTGGGGGTCCCCGATGACGAACTCGCCTGAGGCCGATACCCGTCCGGTGCTGCTGGAGGTGCGTGACATCGTGGTGCACTACGGCAGGATCCGTGCCCTGCACGGTGTGTCGCTGGTGGTGCACGAAGGTGAACTGGTCACACTGCTCGGGTCCAACGGCGCCGGCAAGACCACCATGATGCGGGCCATCTCCGGACTGCTCCCGCTCACATCGGGCTCGGTGTGGTTCGACGGCAAGGACATCGGCAAGGTCAAGGCTCACCGGCGGGTAACCGACGGGCTGATCCAGGCTCCCGAGGGACGCGGCGTCTTTCCCGGTATGACCATCATCGAGAATCTCGAAATGGGTTGCTACGGGCGGAAGTTCCCGACCAAGGCCGAGCACGACGAGAAACTCGACTGGGTGCTGACGACCTTCCCGCGGCTGGCCGAGCGACGCAACCAGGTCGGTGGCACCTTGTCCGGCGGCGAACAGCAGATGCTGGCGATCGGCCGGGCGCTGATGGCGCGGCCGAAGGTGCTGCTGCTCGACGAACCTTCGATGGGCTTGGCGCCCATGGTGATCTCGCAGATCTTCCGCATCATCTCGGAGATCAACAGCCAGGGCACCACGGTGCTGCTGGTGGAACAGAATGCGCAGCAGGCCCTCAGCCGATCGGACCGGGCATACATCCTGGAGACCGGCGAGGTGACCCGCACCGGGGTGGCCGGTGAACTGTTGAAGGACGACAGCATCCGGGCCGCCTACCTCGGCGTGGCTTAGCCGCCTGCCACCACATTCGACGGCATCTCACCGGCGGCGTAGCTGTCGATCTGACGGGCCGCGACCGCCCAGGCGCGTTCCTCGGACCCCGTCGTGCTGCCCGCGACATGCGGGGTGAGCAACAGCCCGGGCGCCGACCACAGCGGGTGACCGGCGGGCAGCGGTTCGGGATCGGTGACATCGAGGGCCGCCCGCAGCCGGCCGCTCTCCAGTTCCTGCACCAGGGCATCGGTGTCCACCGCGCCGCCGCGGCCGGCGTTGACTACCACCGCGCCGTCGGGTAGTTGGGCCAGGAAATCGGCGTCGATGATGCGATACGTGGACTGCGTGGCGGGCAGCACCGACACCACCGCATCGGCGATGGGAAGCAGCCCGGGCAGATCCGCGATCGTCTGCACACCCGGTCGTGCCAGTCGCCCGATCAGCGTCACCTCGGTCTCGAACGGCGCCAGCCGGGCCGCCAGGTTCTCGCCCAGGTCACCGGCGCCCAGCACCACGATGCGCTTCCCGATCAACGTGTCGGTGAACTCCGGCCGCCACACTCCGGCGCGCTGGTCCGCGCCGTAGCGCGCGAAATCCCGGTAGATCGCCAGCAGCGCGCCGACCACCCACTCGGCCGTCGAACCACCGTGCGCCCCACGCCCGTTGGACAGCACCACGCCGTCGGGCAGCAGCGGCAGCCACTGCTCGTACCCGGCGTTGAGCGTCTGCACCAACCGGAGCCGGGGCAGTTCGGTGAACCGGGCGCCCACCGCGGCGGCGCCCTCATGGCCGACGACCACCACGGTGGCATCGGTATGGCCGGACGGCCACGGATCGCCGGGCACGTAGCGAATGGCCTCGACGCCGGGTGACGCGCTCAGCGCCTTGACCCCGAGGTCGTCGGGAACGAGTACTTTGAGCGGCTGCGCGCTCATGCGGCCTTCCTTTCCAGCCGCCGGACCCGGGGGATGACGTGTTCGGCGAACCGGCGCATCTCCCGCTCGAACGGCTGGAACTGCAGCATGAACAGATCGATACCGAGGCGGCTGAACGCCACGATACGTTCCGCGACCGTGTCGTAGCTGCCGACCAGTCCTGCCGCGGTGCCGCCGTTGGTCCCGACGTGCGGATTCCTGGCGAACGTCTTGAACATCTGCGCGTGCGGGTCGGCGTTGGACAGCACCGAGTGGGTTTCGGCGGTGTCGTGGCCGGCGAGATCGAACGCGTAGGCCAGCTCATCGCGCGCCGCACCGTCGCTGTCGCGGGCGATGACGAAGGCCGCCAGGCCGTACCGGGCCGGCGACCCGGTCCTGGGCCGACGCGCCACATCGGCGATCAGCCCTCGGACATCGTCGCGGGGTTGCCCGTTGATGAACCACACGTCGGCGAAGTCGGCGGCCAGCGCCCGTGCCGGTTCGGACTCACCGCCGACGTAGATCGCGGGGCGGGTGCGGTGCCTGCCGGCGGGCCGCAGCTGATAGTCGTCCACGTCGAAATACCTGCCGTGAAACGTGGTTCGCTCACCGCGGATCAGTGAGTCCACGACGGTCAGCCATTCACGGCCGTAGGCGTAGCGCTCGTCGTGCTCCAGGAACGGCAGTCCGGCACGGGCGATCTCCGGCTGGAACCAGGCGTTGACCACGTTCACACCGAAGCGCCCGCCGCTGATCTCCTCGATCTGCAGGGCCTGCTTGGCCAGGACCACCGGGTGGTACAGCGCCGGCTTGATGGCCGTGATGATCTCGATGTTCTCGGTCACCGCGGCCAGTGCCGCACTGGCGGTCCAGGCCTCGAGTTGATCGTAGTGATCACCGGACGGGTTGACCTCGTGCTGGGCGATCAGCGTGGCGTCGAAACCCAGCCGGTCGGCTTCGACGATCTGCGCGCGGTTGCGCGCCCACGACGCATCGACCGGCTCCTGTGGATGCTGTTTGGCGCCCCAGGTGCCGTACACCAGGGCCCAGACGCCGAATCGGGCTGCGGGAGTGGTCACCCGCACGACCCTAAACGGAACCGGTATCGGTGAAAGCGGTTGCGGTCAGGCTGATTCTGGTGAACCGCCGGTCAGCGAGGGTTCTTCTCACCGGCGGTCACCGCGATCGGCAGCCGGTTCTCGGCCGGGGCCACCGGGCAGGTGGCGTAGTCGGTGAACGCGCACGGCAGGTTCGCGGACCGGTTGAAGTCGAGGTGCACCGCGCCGTCGGGTCCCGGGGCGGGTACCGCCACGGAACGGACGCCCGGGTAGGTCGTCACGCCGCTGGTGGCGTCGGTGAACAGCGCTGTCAGCGCGCCGCCGGGCTTGCCGAAGACGACCAGCTGTTGTGTCACACCGTCGATCTCGAAGGCGACGACACCGACAGCGGTGTGGTGGTGCTGCAGACCGTCCACGACGGCGCCGGTGGTGACGGCCTTGTGCTGCGGGTAGGCCGTGAACGTTCCGGGCACCACCCACTGCTCACTCGGTGGATACGTCGGGATGCCCCGGTAGCTCGCCAGGTGCGGCGACTTCGGATCGTGCACCCGCAACGCCACCGACCCGGTCCGCCGGATCACCTCGATGCGCCGCGGCCCGTCCTCGACGAGCAGTCCCGGCGCACCCTCCACCGGTTCCAGCCGTTCCGTGCCCGGCACCCCTTCGATGTAGACGGCCTCGGGGTCCGCGCGCCAGCGGCCGGGCAGATCGGCAACGGCCTCGAATTCATCTGTCAGCCAGTGCAAACCGGTCAGGCTGACCCAGCCGAGCGGGTCGGCGAAGTAGCTTTCCCGCTCCTGGTGCCACTGCTGCCAAGCGGCCTCGAACGTCACGGTGTCAATAGCGGGCATGGTCGAACTCCCTCGGTTCCGGTCGGTGTCGTGCGCAACGACACCGTGCCTCCGTTCATTCCCGGGTCCGTCCAGTTGACCACCGGGTGTGGGCAGGGTGCGCACCACCTGCGGCGGTTACGCAGGCAGAAAGTGGGAAGCTGCAGCGGGTTTGGCGTTTATCTCGACGTGAATTTATCCGCCGCGGCGATCTGACGGGGGATTCGTCTCGGCCCGCCCACCGGCGCTCCCGATCCCCGCGTGGAGCGCCGTAACCTCGGGCAGATGACGAAATGGGCTACCTGGCACCAGGAGTACGACGACCCCGAATCCGATATCTCCCGCAGGTTGCGTCATGTTCAGCGCCGCCTCGCCGACGGTCTGGACAATGCGCCGGCCGGTCCGATTCGGCTGATCAGCCTCTGCGCGGGCGAGGGACGCGACGTGATCGGGGTGCTCCCGACGCATCCCCGCCGCGACGACGTGACCGCGCGACTGGTCGAACTCGACCCGGGTATCGCGGCCACGGCGCGGGCCGCCGCCGAGCACGCCGGGCTGACCGGGGTAGAGGTGGTCACCGGCGACGCCGCAGCGGTCTCCGCCTACGCCGGGCTGACGCCGGCCGACATCGTGCTGGCCTGCGGCATTTTCGGCAACGTCGTCGACGAGTACATCCAGCGCACGATCATCGGGCTGCGGCAGCTCGCCAAGCCGGGCGCGACCGTGCTGTGGACCCGCTCGCGCCGGGAACCCGACCTGACACCGACCATCCGCACCTGGTTCACCGAGGCCGGGTTCAGCGAAATCGGTTTCGACTACGAAGACGGCACGGACTTCAGCGTCGGGTCCCAGCGGTTCGACGGCGAGACAGCACCTTTCGAGCCGGACACCCGGCTGTTCGAGTTCCGAAAGCGCATCGACGCCTGACGCGGCTATCTGGCGACGATGACTGAGGATCCGTGGCCGAAGAGGCCTTGGTTGGCGGTGACGCCGACGGTGGCGTTTTCGACTTGGCGGCCGGTGGCTTGGCCTTTGAGCTGCCAACTGAGT
>NZ_LMJA01000005.1 GCF_001428895.1 Mycobacterium sp. Root265 | reverse complement strand
GATCGAGGCCGGCATGGTCTTCGTCAACGCCGTCGGCGCCGAAGGCGCCGAGCTGCCCTTCGGCGGAGTCAAACGCTCCGGGTTCGGCCGCGAACTCGGACGCTTCGGCATCGACGAATTCGTCAACAAAAAACTCATCCGCATCGCCAAATAATCACCGCACCAGGGCGGCGGCGCCGACCAGTCCGGCGTCGCCTCCCAGGTCGGCGGGCACCACCCGCAGATCGCGGATGAAGGTCAACCCGGTGTAGCGGGTCAACGTCTCGCGCAGCGGGCCGAACAGCACCTCACCGGCCTTGGCCACCCCACCACCGATCACCACCAGATCCAGGTCGCAGACCGCGGCGGTCGACGCGACCATCGAGGCCAACGCCGCGGTCCCCCGCCGGAACGCGGCCAGCGCGACCGCGTCGCCCGCTTCGGCCGCGGCCGCCAGTTCCTTGGCGTCCGCACCCACCCAGCCCTGCTGCTGCGCCCACCGTGTCATCCGCGGACCGGAGGCGATCGTCTCCACACAGCCATGACCGCCGCACACGCAGAGCTCCCCGTCGATATCGGCGACCATGTGGCCGACGTGCCCGGCGTTCCCGGTGCGCCCGTCGTAGGGAGCGCCGTCGAGCACCAGGCCGCCGCCGATTCCGGTGGACACCACCATCCCGAGCAGGAACTGCGCGCCCCGCCCGGCCCCGCGCCAATGCTCGCCGAGCGCCATGCACAGTCCGTCACCGCCGAGCCGCACCGGCAGCCCGGTCAGCTCCTCGACCCGCGCGACGATCGGAAATTCCTGCCACACAGCAATATTCACCGGGCTGATGGTGCCCGCGCCGAGCGCCACCGGTCCGGCGGATGCGATACCCACCGCCTGCACCGGTGTCATCGAGGTTGCCTGCCGGATCAGATCCGCGGTCACCTGCCAGGCGGCGTCGGCGGAGTCGCGGGGGGTGGGCTGCTGGAAGCGCTGCAGCACGGTGCCCTCATCGTCGACGATGCCTGCGGCGATCTTGGTGCCCCCGATGTCGAGAGCCAGCGTGACAGCCATCAGTGCTTGTGGGTGTTGTCGGGTTGGCGCGGATCGCCGGGATGTTCATAGCCCGGTGACAGGGCGACGAGTTCGGCGCACTGCGCGTCGAGCCACAGCCGGAAGGCCCGGCGCCGCGCCGCGGCCCCCAGGTGCGCGGCGATCAGCGGCCGGGCCCGGGCGAAGTCCACGACGTCGGTGCGGCGGGCGGCGAACCTGCCGGGGTTGCGCCGGTGGTAGGCCACGATCTCGATATCGGAGACGCCGACCTGCGCGGTGACGCGGGCGAACGCGGCCCGGCCGCTCTCGGTGGTCAGCACCGCGGCCGCGATGCTGCCGATCTCCAGTCGCGCGGCCATGTCCGGCAACACGTCCTCCAGGTCCGGAATCTGTTCGGCCCCGGTATTTTCCAGTGCCACCACTCGTTCGGCCGTCACCAGCTGGGTCAGCCAGCGCCGCAATTGACGTCCCTCGCTGGTGCCCGGGCGCGGCAGTGCGGCGGCCATGTTGCCCGCCCGCAGCGCTCTTTCCCGTTCGTCGATCTCGGCGATGGTGACGATGTGGCCGGCGACCCGCGCCGCGGTCATGTGACCACCACCGCCACCGCAGGCGAGTAGACCAGCTTGCCTGCGCACGCCACCCGGATCAGCACCCACCAGGTTCCCGGCCGCACCCACGGCGGCGGTGCGACATCGAACTCGATCCGAGCGGTACCGCCGGCGGGCAGTTCGGCCCCGGTTGCCGCCGGGCCCAACCATTCCCAGGTCCCCCACGGGCTGATCAGATGGGCCTCGGCCGACAGGTCGGCACGGGCATCGGTACCGACGGTGACACCAAGCCGGGCGGTCTGGCCGGCGCGCACCCGCACCTCGGACGGACCGGCCACCAGGCGCAGCAGTTCGGCATCGTCCACTCCCCCGGTGGCTGCGCCCACTCGGACCACGCAGACGTCCTCGACGACCTGACGCCAGGACGGCGGCAGACCGCCGCGCCCATTGAGCGCCAGTTCGACGCGGATCGGATACAGCCCGGGCGGTTGCCCGGCCGGTATCGTGACGGTGGCGTCGGTGTCCAGGTAGTCCCCGGGTGGCAGCACGAATGGCAGCTCCGGGGTCTCGGCGTTCCAGCCGGCCGGGCAGATCAGCTTGACCCGCCCGTGGACCGCCGCGTCGGTGCAGTCGCTGGCCACGGTCAGCCGCAGACGCACCTGCTCACCGGTTTCTGCCTGCAGCTGGTGCGGGTGCAGGTGGGCGACGGCGGGCAGCCCGCCCAGCGGCGCGGGGCCCCGGTTGTGCAACCAGTACCGGGCGTAGAGCGGCTGTGCCGCTTCGGCTTCCGGCGCGAGCTGCTCGTTGTCGGCGTTGAGGATCTTCACCGCGTCCAGGTGGGTCAGCATGGTGGCGATCTGATAGCCGTGCAAGGTGAATCCGGCGCTGCGGTCCAGGCGGCGTTCCAGCAGATCGGCCGGAACCAGCGGAGACACCGCGCTCAGACCCGAGCGGACCACGAATTGTGTGGTGCGGCCGTGCGTTTCGACGATACGTAGGGCCACTGAGGCAGGGTCGACGGTGTCGACACTGCCCGCCGCGATGGGATTGCCCGCGGCTTTGAGCGCACCCAGTTGCACTCCCCCACCGGCGGCGTCGACGTCGAGCAGCGCGCCGTGCGAGGGCAACCCGTCGGTTCCCGCCCGCCGGTTGGGCACCGCGAGCAGCGGATGGGAGAACGCAGCACTGCGGCTGGGGATTTCGCTGTCGCGCCAGTCGCCCTCGTCGGCGACGATGGCGTAGTCGAAGGTGTGCGTCCAGTGCTGGAGCTGAAAGTTGGAGCCGTCGGGTGCGGTACGCCGCGGCGGGTCGATCCAGGTGCCCGACGGCCAGCCGGTACAGGACCGCATCAGCGACGTGTGCAGCGTGCCGTCGGGTTCGACCGCGAAGCCGGGCACGCCCCGGTTCAGCAGCGCCACGGTGGCCGGCTCGAACGGTTCCACGCCGCCGTCGGGATGCTGACGCACCGAGATCTCCGCGTCGCCGATCTCGTCGATGAGTGCCTCGACACCGCCGACGACGATGAGCACCGGCAGCGCCCGGGCCCCCTTGAGGTCGGCGCCCGGCGCCCATTCCTGGGCCAGTGCGGCCTGCGCGGGCACCCATACCCGCGCGGCCCCGGTGACGCCGACCTGGCGGTCCAGCTCGGCACGGTAGTCGGGCGCGCTGTCCAACACCGCTGCGGCGAAAGCGTTCTCGTCCGGGTGGCCGATGACGATGCGCGCATCGGGCAGGTTCGAATCCACCGCGAGGTCGCCGTAGCGCGGGCGCCCGGCGACGCTGCAGGTGGCGGTGACCCCGGCGCGCACCAGCGCCACCATCAGCGCGCGCTCGTCGAATGACGCGTCGGGGGTGACCACCTCGGCGACCGAGACCGCGCGCACCCCGGCACCGATCCGTATCCGCAGCATCGAGGACAGCCCGAACCAGCCGTAGGCCGGGTTGTCCAGGGTGTACGGGTGCTCCGCAGAGTCCACCGCGTCCGGGGCCCCGTGGTGGTGCAGCAGCCCGAAACCGCGGCCGATGACGGCGTCACCGACCTCGCTGACCGGCATGGCACCGGGGACCGGACACGGCCAGCGCAGCCGCAGCAGTTTGTCGGTACCGGTGAATTCGTCGATGGTGGTGCGGCATTCGACGCGGTCGATACCGTCCCACAGGGTCACGGTCTGGGTGTAGCGCAGCTCGCCGGCGATCTGACCGGAGATGACCAGCCGCTCCCCCAGCGCGCTGCGATAGGCCTGCACCGTCGCGGGGAATTCCGACGAGCCGATCACCGGGCCCTTGGGCAGCAGATGCCATGGCCCCTCGCCGGCCTGCGGGTGCGCCGGATACTCGTCGTAGACGGCCAGTTCGTTGCCGACCCGCCCGTCGGCGATCAGTTCGCGGCCATCGGCGACCAGTGAGCTCACCCCACCGCCGCGGGCCGAGTCGACGGTCAGCGTGTAGTGCGCGTTGGCGACGGTGGCACCGTCCATCTGCTGCCAGCGTGACCCGTCGATATCGTCGTCCCACTGGTAGCCCTGCCAGCCCAGCGAGCCGATGTCGTCGACCCGCCAGGTGACGGTGTGGTCCTCGATCAGCGTGGGCAGGGCCCGCCCGTTCATGTCGCGGACCACCCCCGAGAACGGTTCGTCCAGATGCGCGGTCACCAGGTCGGTGCGGCCGTGCGCCAACGGATTCCACACCACGACAGCGGAATCGACGGCTCCGGTGAGCAGTCGCAGCGCATTGTCGCGGGCGGTGCGGCCGATCTCCCAGGCGTCCCGCCAGCCGGTGAGCAGGTCGAGGTACACCTGATCGGATTCCGAGCCGGTGATGGCGTCGTGGTGGGCGCCGTAGGCCAGCTGCACCCAGGCCTTGGCCAGCGCCGCCTGCGGATAGGTTGCGCCGCCCAGCAATCCGGCGAACACGGCGAACCGTTCGGCTTCCAGCACCGCGTTCTCGGCGGCCCGGTTGGCCTGCTTGGTGTCGATGTAGGAGACGTCCTTGCCGGTGTAGATCGGGTTCATGTCCCGGGTCTGTACCGACGCCCGCGCGCCGCGGGTGTCCAGTTCGGTGCGCACCGCGGCGAAGAACTCCTTGGGCAGCGCGCAGACGAACCGGGGCCAGGTGTAGCGGCTGTTCCAGTCGCGGTGAATGTCGGTGACCCACTTGTTGGGTGGGGTGTAGTCGGTACCGACGGGCAGCAGCACGTTGCGGGTCAGCGCCACCTGCTTCAGCCCGGCGAACAGCTTGTAGGTCTGGGCTTCCGCGTCGGCCAGCGAGGCCGCCGAATCCATCCACCAGCCACCCGCGTAGTGCGCGGGCATGTAGTGCGTCAGCAGTCCGCGCCCCGACGGTGCCGTCCACTCGAACTCGCTGGCGAACTGCATCCGGGTGGGGTCACCGTCACCGGCCATCGGGCCCCACTGGTGGTGCGGCCCGCGCGCCCACGAGCTGGAGGTCAGCCCGGCGTCCGCGGCCATCCCCGGGAACTGTGGGTCGTGCCCGAACACGTCGAGCTGCCAGGCGGTGGCCGGGTCACCGCCCAGCACATCACGCTGAAAACCGATGCCGTGCACGAAGTTCCGGATCGCAGTCTCGGGACTGGTGAGGTTGGTGTTGGGCTCGTTGTAGGTGCCGCCCATGATCTCGACGCGGCCCTCGCCGATCAGCCGGCGCAGGTCGGTGCGTTCCTCGGGGTGGGTGTCCCAGAACGGTTTGAGGTAGTCGACCTCGGCGAGCACGAACTTGTAGTCGGGGTCGCGGCGCGCCATTTCCAGGTGGGCGGTGACGAGTTCGAACGCGTTGGTCTGGCGGCAGGCGCCGGGCGGGTCCTCGGTCCAGACGCTGGTGTAGGCGGCCTGGGTGTTCCACCACACGGGGTCGTAGTGGAAGTGGCTGATCATGTACATCGTCCAGCCGGGTTCGGCGTCGGTGAACGTGAAGGCCGTATTGCCGATGCTGGCCTCGCGCCGGCGGCCGGGCTCGGGATCGGTGACGCTCATCGGCACTTCGACCGTGGTCGCGTCCGGCTGCGCGACGGCCTCGCCCTCGATGCCGGTGCCCGTCACCCGCACCGGGGTGGGCGCCGCGCAATCGGCGTAGCTGATACGGACCAGTTGCACCGGTGCGTCCGGTGGCCCGACGAACAGGTCCGTCGACTCCGCTCCCGTGACGCGCATCCTGGCACCCTACGTTCGGGCGCCCGCAGTTCTCGGCGAAACTCGCGTACCCGCCGTCCGCGGGTGCTCTACAGCGACGGGTACGCGAGTTTCGCCAGTCATCGGGCGCCCGCCCTCCGGAGCCGTTCGGCGGCGGTTCGCACCGCGTCGGCCACCTCGACCGGTTCGAGCACCTCGAACTCGCAGCCCGGCATGGCCAGGTAGAGCGCCATCACATCGGGGTCGTCGGCGCCGGTGGTGAGGATGCAGGTGTCTGGCCCGTCCGCCTCGATCTGCACCGAGGCCGACGAGAAAGTCTGCGCCACAACATCGTGGGCGGCGTAGTAGCGCACCTTCGCCACATACCGGTACGGCGAGCTGGTGATGGCGCGCTGCACGTACTGCGCCGCGTCCGGAGCCTCCCGGGGTGTGAAGATGCTGCCCAGCGCCCTGACGTCGGCCATCCGGTCCAGGCGCAGGCTGCGCCAATCCTGCTTGTCGCGGTCATAGGACAGCAGGTACCAGCGACGGCCGGTGGTCACCAGCTGATAGGGCTCCAGCCGGCGCGCGGTGACGTTGCCGCGGATGTCGGTGTAGCCGGTGTTGACGTGCTCATGGTCGCGGCAGGCCCGCGCCAGCGTCATCAGCACCTCGGGGTCCACCGGCACGTCCCTGCTGGTCGGGGTCAGCGTCACCGTGGTCTCGTGCACGGCGGCGACCTGGGATCGCAACCGCGCCGGCATCACCTGGTCCAGCTTCGACAGTGCACGCAACGCCGACTCGCCCACCCCGGCGACGCTGCCGCCGGCGGCCAGCCGCAGACAGACCGCCATCGCGACGGCCTCCTCCGGGTCCAGTAGCAGCGGGGGCAGCGCCGCGCCGGCGCCCAGCTGGTAGCCGCCGCCGTGCCCCGTGCTGGCGTGCACCGGATACCCGAGGTCACGCAGGCGTTCGACATCGCGGCGGACGCTGCGGGTGGTGACCGCCAGGCGCTCGGCCAGTTCCTCGGAGGTCCATACCCGCCGGGATTGCAGCAGTCCGAGGAGTTGCAGCACCCGGGCGGTCGTTTCTGACATATCTCGATACTGCCGCACTTATAGGACAGAACCTGTCCGCTATAGCTGTCAGAGTGAAGCCATGAACACCGACCTACTCGCCGACCAACTGGAATTCCACTGGTCCCACCAGCTGCGGCCCCGGCTGGACGGCCTCACCGATGACGAGTACTTCTGGCAGCCGGTGCCGGACTGCTGGACCGTGCACCCCGACGGTGGCGTCGACTTCGTCTACCCCGAGCCGGAGCCCACGCCGTTCACCACCATCGCCTGGCGACTGGCCCACGTGATCATCGGCGTCTTCGCAATGCGCAACCACTCGCATTTCGGCGGCCCGGCCGCGGACTACGAGAGCTGGCCCTATGCCACCGACGCCGCGACCGCACTGGCACAGCTGGACACCGAATACCGGCGGTGGACGGCAGGGGTGCGTGCGCTGTCCGACGACGATCTGAACCGCCCGTGCGGACCGGCCGAGGGCCCGTACGCCGACGAACCGATGTCCGTGCTGGTGCTCCACATCAACCGTGAGGTCATCCACCACGGCGCCGAAATCGCTTTGCTCCGAGATCTCTACACCCACATGAAGGAGAACTGATATGTCCGCAATGCCCCCTCCGATCGCTGATGAGCGCGCCGGCCTCAAGGAATACGTCGCCGCCCAGCAGTACGCCTTTCACGCGATCGCGTTCGGGCTCACCGATGAGCAGGCGCGCTCGGCGCCGTCGGTCAGCTCGTTATCGATCGGCGGTCTGATCAAGCACGTCACCAATTGTCAGGCCGGCTGGATGGAGCGGGTCGCGGCTGCGCCGGACATGACCGAGGGCGACAAGCGTCCTATGGAGGAGCAGGCCGCCGACTATCAGGACGAGTTCGTGATGCGTAAGGACGAGACGCTGGCGCAGATCCTGGAGAAGTTCGAGGCGCAGAACGCCGAGACCATCCGGCTCATCGAGACCTCGGATCTGTCTGCGGCCGTGCCGATTCCGCAGCATGTGCCGTGGTTCCCGAAGGACGTGGCGGCGTGGTCGGTGCGCTGGGTGATCTTCCACATGATCGAGGAGCTGGCCCGGCACGCCGGTCAGGGCGACATCATCCGGGAGAGCATCGACGGCGCGACGCTGTACGAACTGCTGGCCGGTATCGAGGACTGGCCGGCGACGGAGTGGCTGACGCCGTGGGGCAAGGAGGCCGTTTCCTAGACTTTTTGGGGCGAAACTCGCGTACCTGTCGCTGTCGCGGCATGCGGAGCAACGGGTACGCGAGTTTCGCCGCTACGGACGGCCATCCCATCCGCGGGCGAGCAACACCGCGCGGGCGTGCGCGACGAGATCGTCGCCGCGGTCTTCCTTGACCGCTCTCATGAGGTGCCATCGCATCCTCTGCAGTTCCCGACCGACCCACACATCGCGGGCATACACCGTGCGGTCGGTCAGATGCTGTTCCCCGTCGTACTCGGCGCCGACTTTGTATTCCTCCCAGACCATGTCGAGCCGCTTGATGTACCGCCCGTCGGCCGCGCACACGACGAACTGCGTTGTCGGCCTGGGCAATCCGGCGTCGACGAAAAGCATGCGCAGCCAGCTCTCCTGGGGAGACTCAGCGCCTCCATCGACATGAGGCAGAGCTTCTCGAAGGTTGACCAGACCGCGCGCACGCGGGTGCACCTTGGTCAACAGCAGGACGTCTTCGACCGCAAACGGTGACGCATTCATCAGCGCGTCCATCCGCTTGATGGCCGGGATCCGGGTGAGTCGCCGGCCGAGATCGAATGCTGTGCGGGCGGGGGTAGTCACCGGGATTCCGCGCACAGTCATCGCCTCACCCACGCGCAGTGTTTCCTCCCGCCCCTTCAGCCCGGGCTGCGGCCGGCAACGTCCGATCAGGTCGATGGTCACGTCGTCATCCACCCACTTCGCCCCGTGCAGCGCCGATGCCGCGGTGCCCGCGATCACGGCGTGCGGCACGGCCAGCCTGGCAGCAACAATCCTGTCGAGCAGGGTCGGCCGGTGGCCCTTCGGAAGGTAGATCCCGCGGAACACCGGGGCGAAGCGGTGACGCAGTTGCCCCACAGTCAGCGATCCGTCTGCCAGCGCATCGGCGCCGCGGATGGGAATGGCCATGTCTTGTTGGACGCAACAGCGTCGTCTGCGGATCCCCTCAAGTTGGCGAAACTCGCGTACCCGTAGTTCGAAGGGTCAGTTGACGACGGGTACGCGAGTTTCGCCGCAGCAAAGAGGGGGTCAGCGGAAGAAGGCCAGCGCGGAATCCACCACGACGTCGAGGTCGTCGCCGAGAGTGCCGGAGAGCCATTGCTGGGCCAGCTCCGCCATCGCCCCGGTGTACATCGCGGCGCCGATGCGGGTCGCGACCGGATTCGAGCCGGGGTGCAGTCGTGAACCCTCTTCCAGCACCGCGGCGAGCAGCTGATCCTGCATTGCCGCCCGGCGGGCGGTCAGCACCGGGTTCGCGCGGGCATCGGTGAACAGCACGCGCCCGCGTCGCGGGTCGGCGGAGCTGAAGCCGAGCACCGCGGCCATCCCGGCGCGGGTGCGTTCGGCCGGTGACTCCCCCACCGCCGCGATCGCCACGTCCACCGCGGCTGCGAGTTCCGCGGACACCTTGTCGAACATCGCACCCAGCAGCTCGTCGGTGTCGGCGAAGCTCTCGTAGAAATACCGGGTGTTCAGTCCGCAGGCGCGGCAGACCGAACGCACCGTCAGCGCGGCCTCACCGCCGTCGCCGAACAATGCATATGCGGCGTCGATCAGCAGCCCACGACGCTCGGCGCGACGGTCATCCAGCGGCACGCCCGCCCAGCGGGTCGGAGTGGACATCCAGGCAGCCTACGTCTGGTCACACCCGTATCCAAAAGGTAGTCTGGCTACAGACGTGACCAGAAAGGGGTTTCGGCGTGGACATGCCGCACCAGGTTCTTGAGCAGATGCTGCAGCGCAAGTTCGACAAGGACATTCGCAAGCACTACTTCCGCGGCATGGAGTTCGCCGAACCGACGGGCGATCCGGGCTGGTTCGGGCCCGGCAGCGCCGTCTGGCACGTCCATTCCCATACCGAGGCGCTGATCTTCGGGCTGCAGTGCGCCGCCTACATCGAGCGCCTCGACCCGTCGATCTACTGGATGGGCATGCACCACTCACGCCTGGTCAAACGCGATGACCAGGGCAATGCAGTCCCGGTCATCGACCCGAAGGGCGCCGCGGTGCGACTCGGGCATTCCATCGCGTTCTTCATCGGTACCGCCTACGGCAACACCGAGACCGCCGAGCGGATGGCCAAGATCGTGCGCTCCATGCACCACACCATCAAGGGCACCCGCCCCGACGGCGCGGTGTATGACGCCGACGATCCCGATTGGCTGCGCTGGAACTACGCCACCGTGGTCTGGGGGCTGGCGACGGCGCACGAGATCTATCACCCGAACCCGCTGCGCGGCAAGAAGCTCGACCGCTACTACGGCGAGTTCATCCGCGTCGGGCACGCCCTGGGCGGGACCGATCTGCCCACCACCAAGGCCGAGACGCTGGAGTGCCTGCACTCCTATCTGCCGCGCCTGGCACTGACCCACGGCGCGGCGATGGCCACCGGCTCCAACCTGCCGATGCCGCAGGCCGCGGTGGACTGGGCCATCCGCGACACCATGCCCAAATGGGCCAAACAGCTGATCGGCCATACCGACCCCAATCCCGTCGAGCGGGCGGCCCGGCGGGCGACGGTCTGGTCGATCATCAACGGCCTGCACACCGCCGCGGGACCCACGCCCGAGTTCCGCCAGGCCCAGGCCCGGGTGGCCGACGGCACCACCTGCGACCACACCGAACCGGAATACGTGCTGGGTAGCGACCCGCAACTGAGCCGCGACGCGGTCGAGCACAGCTTCGCATGAGTGTGACCCCTGACACATTCTTGGGTGCTACCGCGGGTTTTGAGACACTGCAGGGATGAGTTCTTCGCCGAAAACCAAGCACCGCGAGCCCGCCAGGCTGGATCGGGTGCCGTTGCCGGTCGAGGCCGCCCGCGTCGGCGCGACGGGCTGGCAGATCACCCGCACCGGTGCCCGAGTGGCCGCAAATCTCATGGGCAAGGGTTCACTGCAGCAGAAGATCGCCAAGCAGATCCCGCAGACCTTCGCCGATCTGGGCCCCACCTACGTCAAGTTCGGGCAGATCATCGCGTCCAGTCCGGGCGCCTTCGGTGAGCCGCTGAGCCGGGAGTTCCGCAGCTTGCTGGACCGGGTACCGCCGGCCGACCTGCAGGAGGTGCACAAACTCTTCAAAGAGGACCTCGGCGACACACCGCAGAACCTGTTCAAGTCGTTCGACGAGAAGCCTTTCGCATCGGCCTCGATCGCCCAGGTGCACTACGCGACACTGCATTCGGGCGAGGAGGTCGTGGTCAAGATCCAGCGGCCGGGCATCCGTCGACGGGTGGCCGCGGATCTGCAGATCCTCAAGCGCGGCGCGCGTCTGGTCGAGTTCGCGAAGCTCGGACAGCGCCTCTCCGCCCAGGATGTGGTCGCCGACTTCGCCGATAACTTGGCCGAGGAACTGGACTTCCGGCTGGAGGCCCAGTCCATGGACGCCTGGGTGGCCCATATGCACGCCTCTCCTCTCGGCGCCGATATCCGTGTGCCCCAGGTGTATTGGGACCTCACCAGCGAGCGCGTACTGACGATGGAGCGCATCCAGGGGGTGCGGGTCGACGATGTCGCCGCCATCCGCAAGAAGGGCTTCGACGGCGAGCAACTGGTGAAGGCCTTGCTGTTCAGTGTGTTCGAGGGCGGGCTGCGCCACGGCCTGTTCCACGGCGACCTGCACGCCGGCAACCTGTACGTCGACGACGACGGCAAGATCGTGTTCTTCGACTTCGGCATCATGGGCCGCATCGATCCGCGGACCCGTTGGCTGCTGCGTGAACTCGTGCACGCGCTGCTGGTCAAGAAGGACCATGCGGCGGCCGGGAAGATCGTGGTGATGATGGGCGCGGTGGGGACGGTGAAGCCCGAGGCCCAGGCCGCCAAGGATCTGGAGAAGTTCACCACCCCGCTGACCGTGTCGTCGCTGGGCGAGATGAGCTATGCCGACATCGGCAAGCAGCTCTCCACGCTGGCCGATGCCTACGACGTCAAACTGCCCCGCGAGCTGGTGCTGATCGGCAAGCAGTTCCTCTACGTCGAGCGGTACATGAAGCTGCTGGCCCCGCGCTGGCAGATGATGAGCGACCCACAACTCACCGGGTACTTCGCCAACTTCATGGTGGAAGTCAGCCGGGAACACAAGGCGGGCCAGGAGTGAAGGTCCGCACCGGCACCGCCAAGTCCGGCGATCTGGACATCGTCTACGAGGATTTCGGCGACGAGGATGATCCGGCCGTCCTGCTGATCATGGGCCTGGGCGCGCAACTCCTGTTGTGGCGCAAGGAGTTCTGCGAGAAACTGGTCAACCAGGGCCTGCGCGTCATCCGCTATGACAACCGCGACGTCGGATTGTCCTCGAAGCTGCCCGGCGCGCGCAGCGGCGCTCCGCTGGTCCCGCGGATGGCGCGCTCGCTGGTCGGTGTCAAGAGCCCGGCCGCCTACACGTTAGAAGACATGGCCGATGACGCCGCCGCGCTGCTCGATCATCTGGGCATCGACCGCGCCCATGTGGTCGGGGGCTCGATGGGCGGCATGATCGCCCAGGTGTTCGCCGCCCGCCATGCCGTCCGCACCCGTTCTCTCGGGGTGATCTTCTCCAGCAACAATCGCGCGTTGTTGCCACCGCCGGGGCCCAAGCAGCTGCTGACGCTGTTGCAGAAGCCCGCCGACACCACCCGCGAGGGGGTGATCGCGAACTCGATCCGGGTGACACGGACCATCGGCAGCCCGGGGTTCCCGGTCGCCGAGGACAAGGCGTACGCCGACGCGTTGGAGAGCTACGAGCGGTCCTACTACCCGGCCGGGGTCGGCCGGCAGTTCGCCGCCATCCTGGGCAGCGGCAGCCTGCTGCACTACAACCGTCAGACCACCGCGCCGACCGTGGTCATCCACGGCAAGGCAGACAAGCTCATGCGCCCTTCCGGCGGCCGCTCGATCGCCCGGGCCATCCCCGGAGCGAGGCTGGTGCTGTTCGACGGAATGGGCCATGAGCTGCCCGAACCGCTCTGGGACGACATCGTCGGCGAGCTGAAGTCGAACTTCTCGGCCTGACCCCGGCCGCGTACGGCTCGACGGCTTCACCATTACGCGGCGCCAGTCCCTGCGGTTCCCCTATGCGCGCACGCTGGACCTTAGGGCGCAGGCCCTGGAATCCCACAAGGACGAGGCGATCGCCGTGCAATCCGAAGAGGTGTACGAGCGCTACATGCACTATCTGACCGGTTGCGCCAACGGCTTCCGGGTGGGCTACATCGACGTCAACCAGTTCACGATGACGAAAGAGTCGATCCCCCTGCCCGACAACCGAACTGACATAGGGCATCCTAAGACCGCACCTTCTGGTTAACTCAGGCATCAGTCGAATCGTGCACCCAGCCAGCGAACTTCTGACGACCGGTTGATATCGGCTACGAATGAGCCGTTTCTGGCTTCCCTCGTGATTCGCCCCTGCCCCGCGCCTGCCGAAGGACGCGGTGCGGGCATTGTCGACGCGACCAACTCCAACCACTACGCGGTGAGGCCGTGCCCGCTACCGTTGCAGGCACATCGTTTTCGCTCAGGGGAGACAGCCGATGGCAGCCATGACGCATCTGCGAAAAAAGGCCATCTGGCACGTCAAGGATCTGCTGGCACTGGGGCTGCCCTACCAGACGCGTCACCTCCACCGGCGAGCCAAGTCCGAGTTTCAGGTACACATCAAGGATGTCGGCGCGCTGACGCTGCGACCGCGGTCCACCGACGCCGCCGTGGTCAGCCAGGTGTTCAGTTGGCAGCAATACGATCTGAGCCGCTTCCCGCAGCAGACGCAGATCGACGACGCCTATCGGGACATCATCCGGCGCGGCCGTCGTCCACTGATTCTCGACCTGGGTGCCAACAACGGTGCCTCGGCCCGATGGTTCGCTCGCGAGTATTCGCAGGCCGATATCGTTGCGGTGGAACCAGATCCCGACAACGCCCGGATCTGCCGGTTGAACAACGAGGGTTATCCCGTGCACGTCGTCAATGCGGCGATCGGCAGCACACCTGGCAGCGTGTCATTGGACAAGCCCGCCGGCACCATCGCCTGCACCACCACGCGAGCCCCCGACGGCGGTGTGCCCGTCGTGACGGTCAATCAGATCCTCGCGGTGCGGCCCGGCCACGAGCTGTTCATCGCCAAGATCGACATCGAGGGTTTCGAGAACGACTTGTTCGCGTCCCACACCGAATGGGCGGAACAAGCGAGCGTCATCATCGTCGAACCGCACGACTGGAAGTTCCCGGACCGCAATACCAGCCGTAATCTCCAACAGACGATGGGCCGGCTGCCGTTCCAGCTGCTGCTGTCAGGCAAGAATCTGGTCTACGTCCGCATTCCCGGTCGCCGATGGGGCTGAACCGCCCCGGGTGATGGTGCAGGCTCAGCACTGTCACGTCGGGGACGGTCTCGCTCGCCCAGGCCCCGGCTGCCGACCGACCTGTTTCACCGCACCGACGGGCTTTCAGATGTGTCGAGCCCGCAGTCCGCAATAGTTGGACTTTGCACTTGTGTCGCTCCCGACGATTTGCGTACGCATTTGCCGTCGCAGCGCACGGACCCATTCGTACAGGACGCGACGACCGTGCCTTGACGTCGTCCGCGATGCGTTTCCCGTTCGGCGAGTGGCAGTTTTCGCTATTCGGTGACACTCCGGTTTGGGCTGTTCAGCCGCCTGCTGCTGGCAACATTCTATTCCGAGGTGCGCCCAACGGGGGTAACCGAGAACCGACGGCAATGACCACACGGTGAAGGACGCATGCGATCTTCGACATTCGTCAAGGCGAAAGAGAATGAACATTTGCCAGCGGCCATACGGTCGGCCGGTTAGCCGCCACCTCGGCAGCACACGGCTTTTCGACCGCTGAGGAGGAACGTTTGCCAACATTCACGCACCAGGAAAACAGGTTCTTTCCATATCCAGTAAAGCCAGGTCACGGATCGGTCGGCAACAGTGACGGTGCTGGCGGACAGAAGCGCTACAGTCTTTGAAGGGCGAAGCCTGGCAACGGGCTTCGGGGGCTGCATCGACGTCGATCAGTTCACAGAGCTAAGTAATTGAAGAGACAACGCACAATCTGTAGTGCGCATGGTCAAGACAACGGCCTGCGCTGGACTAAGGACACGCTGTAGGCGTCCCGAGTGACCTGGCTCACTGCGGGTAGGGTCTCCACCGAGTGGACACCCGAACCCGGTGGACGCCGCAGTGCACCATCGAGAAGGGCAATCGCTTTCATGTCTGACAACTCAACCAGCACTGCGGATATGCGGCCTCACTTCGAGGACATCCAGGCTCATTACGATTTGTCGGACGACTTCTTCGGCGTGTTCCAGGATCCGACCCGCAAGTACAGCTGCGCCTACTTCACCGGGCCCAACGTGACGCTGTCCGAGGCTCAGGTCGCCAACGTCGACCAGCACCTCGACCAGCTGAACCTCAAGCCCGGCATGACGCTGCTGGAAGTCGGCTGCGGCTGGGGACTCACCTTGCAGCGCGCGATGGAGAAGTACGACGTCAACGTCATCGGATTGACGCTGAGCAAGAACCAGCAGGCGTACTGCGAGCAGCTCCTGAGCAAGATCGACACCGACCGCAAGTTCGACGTGCGTCTGGAGGGCTGGGAGCAGTTCGTAGGCTCCGTCGACGCGATCGTCTCCATCGAGGCGTTCGAACACTTCGGCTTCGAGCGCTACGACGCCTTCTTCGAGACCTGCTTCAACAGCCTGCCGTCCGGCGGCCGGATGACCATTCAGAGCAGCTGTGGCTACCACCCCAACGAGATGGCGGCCCGCGGGAAGAAACTGACTTTCGAGCTGGCACGGTTCGCCAAGTTCATGATCGACACGATCTTCCCCGGCGGACGCATCCCCAGCACCCAGATGATGGTGGATCACGGGGTCAAGGCCGGCTTCACCGTTCCCGAGGTGATCTCGCTGCGCAACCACTACATCAAGACCCTCGGCATCTGGGCCGCCCGCCTGGAGCACAACAAGGACCAGGCGATCGCCGCCGCCGGCGAGCAGCACTACAACGACTACATGCGTTACCTGACCGGCTGCCAGTACTACTTCGTCGACGAGTCGATCGATGTCAGCCTGGTCACCTACGCCAAGCCGTAGCTTTTCCGTTGCGCGGCAGCGGCATTCGCATTCGTTGTGAAATGCGCTGATGCGCATCGTCGGCTTGCTGCTGCTCCTGCTCGCGGCCAGTGCCCTGATGGCGCGGTACGTGCCGGCCACCAACCGCGCGTTGTTGGTGGTGGCCGCACTGTCGCCCTATCTCATGCTCGGTGCGCCACTGGCCGTGCTGGTGTTCGCACTGTCGCGGCATTGGACGCTGGTGTCGATCGCGGCGGTCCTGACCGTCGCGGTCCTGGCGATCCAGTTGCCCTGGTACATCGGCAGTCCCGATCCCGATTCCGGGACGACGCTGCGGTTCGTCTCGGCCAACCTGCTGCTCGGCGAGGCCGATCCCGAGGCGGTCGTGCGGCTGGCCTCCGAGCACGCCGACGTCCTGGCCGTCCAGGAGCTCACTCCCGAACTCTCCGCGACGCTGTCCCCCTCTTTGGCGAGGGAGTTTCCCTACTCCGCGCTGCGCCCCCGGGAGCGGGCCGCGGGCGTCGGCCTGTGGAGCCGGTATCCGATTGTCAGCTCCGGAAGCGACGAGAGTTTCAGCCGGGGGTTGATCCACGCACGGGTCCAGGTACCCGACACCGACTTCGAGACGACGGTGGTTTCTACGCATATGCCGCCGCCTCGTTCGGCTTTCGCGTCCTGGCGCAACGACATCGCCCGGCTGGGAACGGCACTGCGCAGGTTCCCACCCGGTGGCCCGGTCATCGTCGGTGGCGATCTCAATGCCACGCCTGATGTCCGTGAGTTCCGCCAACTCCTGCAGGACGGCTACCGCGACGGCGCCGCGCAGGCCGGGGCCGGGCTGACCCGCACCCACCCGAGCAACGAGATCATCCCGCCGCTGTTGGCGGTCGATCACGTCATGACGCGCGACGCGACCGTGACGTCGCTGCAGACGGTGTCGGTGGCCGGGTCCGACCACCTCGCGTTGGCCGCGACTGTGGTGCTGCACTGAGTTCAGCGAATGTGGTTGGCCTACAGGGGTAGTCGGCGCCCCGTGCCGGAACAGGCAAGCGCAAGTATCTACAGCAACGTCAATATGCGCTCGCGTAGCGGGTTGACCACAACACTTCCAGCGCCTCGGCCTTTCGCGCCAGGTTGCTGATGGCCGGTTCTGGCGGAGCCATCCAGTCGCAATGCAATCTTCGTACCTGCATCAATAGTCAAATGCGTCAATTCCGGCAAAGTTCTGATCGCCCATCGAAGCCGAGCTGATCCCCAGCGAACATCTGCAGGCGTGTGGCAAACACGTCACGCGGCGTCGTTTACAGCGAATCGAAACACTTTCGAGGTTGCAATTGTGCCGCCAACAGTGTGCTGGCGACGCATATCAACAAGCCGCGGCAACTCTAAGAATATCGCCCTGTACAGCACAAATGCGTTGACAGCGGACGCACAGCCTGTAATGCTCTTCCCATCTTTCGGTGCATACAGGGGGAACAATGTCGGCCATCGCTCTGAAAATCAATTCCGGTATAGCTGCAGGACTCTTGTGTGGTGCAGCAACTCTTTCGCCGGTTACCACCGCCAATGCGGACACCACCATTGCGAGCGCCGGCACACTGGGTTCGCGCGTGGGGTCCGCCCAGTGCGAGCCCACTGCGACCACGTCCTGCGATCCGATCGGACTACCCACGGCCGCTGCAGTGGCGGCCGCCGATCCGACCTTCCCCGACAGCCTCATCCAGAACGAATTCTGGTGGCTGGGCCCCGCGAATGACCACCCTCGGTCCACCATTCTTGAGTTCACCCCACTGAGCCTGGTTCCCGGGTTCCTCAAGCCGGCCTTCAGCTGGTTCACCGCCAAGTGGGATGTCGAGCTGTGCATCTTCGGCCTGACGGCAACCCTTGGGCCCTACGCCACCACGAAACTCTCTGTCGGCCGCGGCTGCAACTAGGCGCCGGTCCCGTTGGCGGGCGCCAGCCCGCCAAACCTGTTGTCCTATCCCTGGACTCAATCCCGCCGAACGGCTGCAGTCAGCCCTCGGTATTGCGCGGCTTACTCCAGCCTGAGATCAAAGCCCGCCACCATGATGCGCGCGGCCCCGCGTATGCGCCGCACTCCCCTGGCGCGCACAGTGCGCAATCGGTTCCCGGGCGATAGTGCTCGTGCGCGGCTCGGTCATGGCCGCACTGACATCTCTCGCTAGACACGTGCTGAATCTACGCCGTGCTCATGGGAACTCGCCGCAACCCTCGCCACACGTTGCGGAATGCACCCTGGCAGCGCACTTTCCGATCAATGACGTTCGCGCCGGTCAATCTACAGCAACGTCAATATCGCCACAGCTCCGTGGACCGTCGCGAGACTGGACGCTAATTTTGGGCTGGCGACCCGAGCGATCGCCCCAGAGCGACTATGGGCGTCACCACCTCGCATGATGGGACAAACTCATGCGCGTGTTGCGCGACGTCGAACAGTTACAGCTACTAACGCAGCTATCCACTCCGCGAACTCATGTCGCCCTCCAGCAAACTCTGGCAAACGCTACCTACCAGCGCCGCCGACACTTTGGTTCGCATCGATCTCGGCCGCGACATTTGCGTGAATCCGTTGCCCGTACGTGAACACGAAGTTACCGAAATGACGGCACCAACATGCCTTTCTAGCTGCGGCGATGTTATTGACAGCGTCGTCACAGCATGCGATGCTTCTCGCAACTTCAGGTCGTACTAAGGGGAAAAATGTCAGCGATCGCTCGCAAGATAAGTGTTGGTATCGCCACAGGCGCGATGGCCGCCGCAGCAACTCTTTCTCCCGTGACAGTGGCGAATGCAGATAATTCGATAGCCATCAGTTCTCTCGGTTCCAAGATCGGGTCAGCGGAGTGCGAACCGACCGCTACGACTCCATGCGCGCCGGCGTCGAAGCTGCCCACGGCGGCCGCACTCCAGTCGGCCAACGGTCCCGGAGGGATCATCCAGAGCGTCTTCCAAAACGATCTGTGGTGGATCGGCAAGGCCAACCCGAACCCGCCGGCGCGGTCCGAGGTGTTGGTGTTCACCCCGATGAGCCTGGTCCCCGGATTCCTCAAGCCCGCCTACGGCTGGTTCACCCAGAACCTCAACTTCGAGGTCTGCCTGTTGGGCGGTTCAGTGAAGGTCGGCCCGTACGGCACCACGACCGTGGCATTCGGACGAGGCTGCAACTAGGTTGTATGCGGTACCGATTGTGATGTCGACGGTGCAGTCATGGGAACCCTGCCTGCACCGGGTGCGGAAAGCCTGCTGAGTGCAGAAATCACAACCAAACGGCGAGGAAAGCACTGCTCTACCAAACGACGCCGACGGTCGACGCTCATCGCTGAGCTCGAACGTCAGGCGTCATCGGCGCGAGTTAGTGATTGGCTCCTCGGTGCTGGTACTGGCTGCCGCTGCATTCGGTGGTTGGTTGGCCGTCCGCGGATTTGACGCGAAATCCAGCCTCGAGCACGCGCGGGAGAACGCGCAGCTCGCCAAAGCTGCTCTCCAACAGGGAGAATCCGAAGACGCTACGCGCTTTGCCGATCAAGCACAGTTCCACGCCCAAAAGGCGCGCGAGGCGACGCACTCGCTGCCGTGGAATGTCGCGTCGGTAGTCCCGTGGTTGGGCAGTCCGTTCGAGACCGGTCAGCAGATCTCGGATGTCGTTCTCGGCCTGGCGACCGACGTCCTAAAGCCTGCGGCCGAGGCCGGCACAGCGCTGTCGCCGGACCGGTTGGTGGATGGCAGCAAGGTCGATGTGCGACTGCTTCGCTCCGAGGAGCCGAAGCTGACCGAAATCTCCAGCGCAGCAACTCGACTCAATGCCGATGCGCAGGCGATATCGGATCCGCGGTACGTCTCGGTGCTCGGCGATGCTCGAACACAGCTTCAGCAGCAGACCGCCGACCTCTCCGGCCTTCTTGAGAACACTGGACTGGCGGCCCGCCTCGCACCGAGCATGATGGGTGCCGACGGACCTCGCAGCTATTTCATGGCATTCCAGACCAACGCCGAGGCCCGCGGAACGGGTGGGCTTCTCGGCGGGTTCGGAGTGCTCCGCTTCGACAACGGCACCGCCACGGTGGACACTCTTGGTGCCAACACCGAGCTCGGCAGGCCCTCTGCGCCAATTGATCTGGGAACCGAGTTCGAGGAGAATTACGGCTACACCAACCCGTTCAGCGATTTTCGGAACAGCAATATGAGCGCGCACTTCCCCTATGCCGCCCAAATCTGGAGGTCCATGTGGGCGCAGCAGACCGGGATCAACGTCGACGGCGTGATCGCTCTGGATCCGTTGGCCCTCAGCGACATTCTGGGTGCAGTGGGTCCAATCACCATGCCCGACGGTGAACGGGTGACCAACGACAATGTAGTTGAGCTGACCGAGTCCACCGCATACACACGGTTTCCCACCGATCAACCAGCGCGCAAACAATATCTCCAGGATATCGCCGCAGAAGTCGTCAAGAAGGTGACCACCTCGACTGGTTCGCCCCGGGCGCTGTTGGAGGCGCTCGGCCACGCCGTAGGCGAGCGCCGGATCGCCATCTGGAGTGCGCTGCCGGCCGAACAGGCGATGCTGGAACAGACTCCTCTCGCCCACATCATCCCCGACGATCCCGCACCCTACGCCGCGGTGGTGGTCAACAATCTCGGTGGCAACAAGATGGACTACTACCTGGAGCGCGAGATCGAGTACGTAGCCGACGGATGTGATGGTGAGACCAGAAACTCGACGGTGACCGTCAGATTGAAGAACACCGCGCCGCCCGGAGCACTGCCGGATTATGTTGCGAGCGCCAACGGGGTGAATCGGGATCTACCGATCGATGTGCCTAGCGGATCGATGTTGACTTCCGTGCGACTGCTGGGCACGCAAGGTGCGACTCTCGAGAGCGCGCTGGCCAATGGACAACGCACACAGGTCTTCGTCGGCACGGAGCGAAACCACCCCACGTTCGAAATTCAGGTAGTAATCCCACCGGGCACTTCGGGGGAACTGAGCTTTCGGCTGTCCGAGCCGATCGCTCCCGGCGCGGCACGAGTACCTGTTCAACCGCTGGTAGATACGGTTGCCCCTAAGGTCGCGGTACCCACGTGCTCCTAGTGATCACGGGGACCAACGAGGCGAGCGACTCGACGAGACAACTGCGGCACATACCAAAGGTGGCGAGGCAATGACGCTGGCGAGTTCTCTGAAGCTCCTACGTAAACAGTGGATCATCGTCTGCGGAGTCATCGTTCTTGCGGTAGCCGTAGCTGCCGTGATCACAGCGCTCACACCGTCGAAGTACCAAGCCGCAACACGACTCTTCGTGTCAACGTCGTCGGGATCGACACTTTCGGACGCCTACCAGGGCAGCCGATTCTCGCAGGAACGGGTCGTGTCTTATACCGACCTGCTAATGGGCGAAACACTCGCCCAGCGAACAATCGACAAACTCGGGCTCGACACCACAGCCAAAGATCTACAAGCGAACGTCACTGCGAAGGCCAAGGCCGGCACGGTTCTGATCACTGTCGAGGTTCTCGATGAATCGCCAGTGCGGGCACGAGACGTCGCCAACGCTCTGTCTGACGAGTTCGTAGTCATGATCCACCAGTTGGAGGCCCCGGAAGACGGGTCCCGACCCGATTCGCGTGTGGTCGTCGAGCAGAGGGCATCAATTCCACAGGAACCTGTCATCCCCAATACGCTCCGTAACCTTGGCCTAGGGTTACTCCTCGGTATTGGCTTGGGCATTGGCACCGCGGTACTTCACGACATTCTTGACAACTCGGTCAAGGATCGCGAGGAGGTCGACAGGATCACTGGTAAAGGAATCGTCGGCACAATCCCCCTCTCGAAAGAGCTCCGGGAGCAGCCCACCATTTCCTTCGAGGGCGACATGTCGCACGTAGCCGAATCATTCCGAAAATTGCGCACCAACCTACAGTTTCTATCGGTCGATAATCCTCCGCGTGTCATAACCGTCACCAGTTCTCTTCCTGGCGAGGGTAAGTCGACTACCTCGCTGAACATCGCACTCGCGTTAGCTGAGGCAGACCACAGCGTCGTACTAGTCGATGGTGACCTTCGCCGCCCTACTGTGCACACCAAGCTCGATCTTGTGGGTCAGGTCGGGTTCAGCACGGTTCTCAGTAGCCGATCGTCCCTGTCTGAGTCGCTTCAGAACACCCGTTTTCCCAACTTGACGGTTCTGACTGCGGGCGCCATCCCGCCGAATCCCAGCGAGCTCCTGGGCTCTCAGGCCGCCAAAAAACTCCTCGAAGAGCTGCGCACGAAATTCGACTACGTGATCATCGATTCGACACCGCTCCTTGCGGTAACAGATGCAGCGATTCTCGGAGCCGCAGCGGACGGGGTACTGATCGTAGTCCGCTACGGCCGTACCAGTTTTGAACAACTCCAGCAGGCCGTCGATGCGTTGAATGATGTAGAAGCGCCGCTCCTAGGCACCGTCATTACACAGCGACCGACGACCCGCAACTCGTCGGGTTACTATGGGTATTCCGGCTATTACGGTTCTGACCAGCCCAATCAGATCGAAGCCAACAACACTCCGGAGCAGTCGGCGCTGCCTTCTCTTCCACCAGTAAAAGCTGATCCAGCGGCCACCACGACTAGGTCGAAAGCACCGGACCTAGCACGCGAAAAGCCTGCCGAATAACGCAGCTCGAGTGAACGAATCGCCTGAGGCACCACCTCAGAATCTGGGCAGAAGCGCTGCACGTGGCGCGAGTATCACCGCTGCCGGGTTGGTGATCCGGATCCTGGTCCAAGCGGTCGGGCTGGTCGTACTGGCACGAATTCTCTCGCCGATCGACTTCGGACTGGTGGCGATGGTTGTCGCAGTAGTCAGTGTGGGCGACATCTTGAGGGACTTCGGTCTGAGTTACGCCGCCGTCCAAGCGCCCACGTTTTCTACGAAGCAACGAAGCAACCTGTTTTGGTTGAACACCGCGTTCGGCGCCGCCATCGGAGCTGCAGTATTCGGCCTCGCATGGCCGATCGCCGACTTGTACAACGATCCACGACTAGTACCCATTACGCAGGTCATCGCAATCACATTCGTGATCAATGGAATTGGGTCGCAGTATCGCGCCAGTCTGCAGCGCTCGCTGTCCTTCGGAGCCTTGGCTCTGGCCGAAACCGCGGGACAGATAATCAGCGTGTCCGCTGGGATCATCGCCGCGATGAACGGCTTATCCTACTGGTCCATTGTCATCCAGGTCGTGGTGCATCCGGCAGTAGTGGTCACCATACTGGTGTTGGTATCGAGGTGGTTACCAAGCGGGTTCTACCGTCACCAGGGAACAAAACACTTCGTGATCTTCGGGTGGCGCGTGATGGCTGTACAGACGCTGACCTACGTCAGCGCCAATGTCGACACAGTCGCGGTGGGTCTCAACTTCGGTCCGACGGCTTTGGGCTACTACAACCGAGCCTTCCAACTGATGGCCGTCCCCGTGATTCAACTGGCCAACGGCATGATCCGCGTCGCGGTTCCCGTGCTCGCCAAGCTACAAAGCGACGCCAACCGCATGAACGACTATCTGGCTCGCGCGCAGACGGCACTGCTTGCATTCATGCTCTTCATTCTTGTAGCGCTCGCCAGTTTGACCGAGCCAATCGTAATGATCGTGCTCGGCGCCAACTGGGTCGAGAGTGTCCCTATTCTCCGGATCTTGGCCGTGGCCGGAATCTTTCAGACGTTGACGTACCCACTGGACTGGGCGTTCATGGCGCTCGGGTTAACGCGCGTTCAGCTCATTCAAGCCCTGGTAAGCCGCCCGCTCCTGATCATTTCTGTCATAGTCGGCGCGCAGTTCAACGTCGACGCTGTCGCCTGGGGGTACGCGGTGGGCGCAGGGCTGGGCTGGCCTATTGCGCTCATCGCGCTCTCGCGGGCATCGTCGATCCGCGTCGTCCACCTAATTGTAAATGCCAGCCGAATGGTCGCCGTCAATCTGTGGGCAGGTGTCGGCGCATGGTTGGTCACCATCGTGCGCCCTTTTGAGAGCTCTTTCGGTTCCATGACGCTCGGGATGGCCCTGATGCTGGCGATCATCGTGCTCGCGGTATGGCTAATACCCTCAGTCCGGCAGGATTACGCAATTGTCGGGCAGTTCTGGGCATTGATGTCGGCCAAGATCCGCGGGGCTGTTGGGTCCCGGTAGCGCTTTGTCGCTGACGATTCCGCGAGCCTGTCAAGTTTTCTGTGTAAGTCGCCCATCTGATATTTCCTGAGTTGCTGTTGCTGTTGCTGTTGCTGTAGTTACAGATACCGCTCGATACGGTCTGGGTAGACCAGGCTGAGTTGTTCGAGTGCCTTCTTCCAGTTGGTGACGACCTGCCCTTCCACGAGGCGCCCGGGCGCTGTTCGGCAGAGCTTCTTGCCGCGTTCTTTGGCCCGTTCAGCGGCCCGTTTGTCCTCGATGTTGCAGATCGCCAGCCACAGCAGTTTCACGACGGAGGCGTCGTTGGGGAACTGACCGCGGTTCTTGATGACCTTGCGCATCTGGTAGTTCAGCGATTCGATCGAGTTGGTCGTGTAGATCACCCGACGCAACTCCGGCGGGAACGCCAGGAACGGGATGAACTGCTCCCAGGCCCGTTCGAAAGCCTTTGTCACCGTGGGGTTCTTCTTCCCCAACTCCGAGGTCGTGAACGCCTGCAATTCGGCGTGGGCGGCATCGGCACTGGGCGCGGTGTAGATCGACTTGAGTGCTGCGGCCACGGCCTTGCGGTCGCCGTAGGACACGAACCGCAAGGCGTTGCGGATCAGATGCACCACACACGTCTGCACCGCCGCTTGCGACCAGGTCGCCGCGATCGCCTCCGGGAACCCGGTCAGCCCGTCGCAGCACACGATGAGCACATCCTTGATGCCGCGATTGGCTAGATCCGCGCACACCGACGCCCAGAACGACGCTCCCTCGTTGGGCTGGACCCAGATCCCCAGGACATGCTTGACGCCGTCCATATCCACGCCCACGGCGATATGGGCGGCCTTGTTGCGGGTGTGGCCGCCGTCTTTGACCTTCACAATCATCGCGTCGAGGTAGATCACCGGGTATAGCGGTTCCAGCGGCCGGCGCTGCCAGCTGAGCACCTCATCAGAGATCTCGTCGATGATCTTGGACATCGTCTCATGTGACACCTCGGTGCCGATCGTAGAGGCGAGATGAAATTGGATGTCCCGCAACGTCATTCCACCGGCGTAGAGGGAGATGATCATGTCATCGAGCCCGCCGATCCGGCGGGTGCCCTTTGGAACCAGCGTCGGGCTGAACGAGCCGTCGCGGTCTCGTGGCACCTCCAGTGGCACCGGCCCGGCTTCAGACTGCACCGTCTTGGGTGAGCTGCCGTTACGGGCGTTGGGCATCGCCCGCCCGATGGGATCGCCTTTCTCAAAGCCCAGGTGCTCGGTGAGCTCGGCGGCCAATCCGCGCTCCAGGGCGAGCTTGATCAACCCGGGTAGCAGCCCTCCTTCACCGGTCAGGGCCACCTCGCCGGTGTCGACCTGAGCCAGCAGATCATCAACAGCACCTGAGGCCCGAAGCGCCTCGGCCATTTCCACTGTGGACCCCGCCTCAACCAGCGATGAATTCACGTCCTTGCCTGTCGCCACGTCCTGCGATCCTTCCGTTAACAGGACTTACACAGACCATTTGACACGCCCGACGATTCCGCTAGAAGTCCGAAATTGCCAAGTAGGCCCGTCCGAGCCCTAACGACCCGGCGCTCACTACCAGGAACCACCAAATCGGTCGCTTCTAGCCATGCTCTGAGCTCCATAGCAGGCCACCAAGCACAACAAGAACCAACCGATATTTGCGAACGCACGGGTTTCAGTGAAGTCTCCGATAATGAGAACAACGACAACCTGAAGCGCCCAAATAGCTTGGGGCCCTGGAGATACAACAACCATCTTTAGTGTTCTCACCAAGACCACTGCAAGGAACAGCACCGCCACAGATAAGCCCAACGCACCCACTTGAAGTGCCGTCGATAGATAGCCGTTGTGCGTACTGGTCACCATCCATCCCGACGATCGACTGATCACACTGGCAGCGTCATCTTCCGAACCTAGAATGGAGCCCCACCCGTATCCGAGCCAGAAATGCTCCTGCCATGCTTGAATCGCTCCCCGCCAGATCCCAACTCGGTTCGTGAACGTCAAATCCCGACCGAGAAGTCCAAGAATATTCGGAACTAGCGGTACGGCAACGAGAGCCGCGAACGCGGCCAGGCAAGTCGCGCTAACAAGAAGCAGCCCGCGATCAGCCGACCTAACACTAGCCAACCAGCGCACCAGCCCGTATAGGCAGATGCTCGTCAGTACGAGCACCACAGCACCGGCAGAGCCAGTCCAGATAAGCGCCAAAACATAGACCGCCATCCAGGCAAACGTCCTGAACCGCACCTTCCGGAGGTTCCAGTTGAGCGCCAACAACACAATCACCGCCAGGATAATCACGTAGCCCATATGGTTCCGGTGGACAAAGACTCCGCGTAGCGTTCCGTAGAGAACCGCGCTCTGCGTCAAGGCAATCGTAGGAACGAGCAGGGCTGTGGCCAGACTGACTACGACGATCGTCTTCAGGGTTCTGTCTGCAATTACAAGAAACCGCTCGAATGGGACATTGCTAGCAATAATTCCGGCGAGTATCAACGGCACAGCCAGAGCCGCCGCACGCGTCAACACTGTCCAGCTGTGGTCGCTCCACAACGCAGATATAAACGCGAAACCGACGAAGACCCACGGAATGAGCAACGGGCGCGGATGAGTGAGACCTCGCCATAGAGACAGCAGCACCAAAGTTGAGCCGACGATCAGTATGACTTGGCCAGAGACTTCTTGAGGGCGCGCGTATACGACCAGGGAGACCACGATCGCGACGGAACCCACCACCGCTCCAGCCTGGCGGCGCTCGCCCAATTCTCGGGTTTGAACTCCAGGTTCGGTCAAACTCCCGGGTCTCTCACCCTCAGTGCCGGCCAATCGATCTCTTCTTTCTAATCACCGTCTTCCACGCATCCTGCACCCAGGTGCGCACTTCCGCAGCCTGTTGGATCCAGGCAGCCGCGGGAAGCAGGAAGAATCCCATGTACACGAAAACGTACTGGTGAAAGTCGATTCCCAGCAGCGCCCACACTCCCACATGAAACAGTCCCATGATTAACAAGCCAGCGCGGAAGACTACAGGGACGAGTACGGCCAGCACGAGGCCTCCCTCGACTAACAAAGTTGTGTAGTCGAGGAATTTCCAGAAGACGACGTTGTCAATCTTCAGCAACGAGTCTGCAAGCGGACCCGATCGCGGTCCCAGAGTAGCCTCAACGACAAAGAATCGGGTGGCCTGACGGGCCGGGTCGAGCCATCCAGTGGCAGATTTGGCGACTGCCGCGGTGAGCATTCCAAAGGCAATCATCGTTCCGTAGAGGAACATTGCGTAGCCATTGGTCTGGCCAGCCTTGCACCGCCAGCTATCCACTGACCAGGTGGAGCCCCAGCCTGCGAGTCCCAGCATCAACGGAGCCAGCTCGTACAGAATCACGTGGTCGACCTTGCCGTACGAGTAGGCGAGACCGCTGCAAACTACGAGCACGAGTGATAGCAGACCTGATGTTGCCCGTGTGTTCCAGCCCACCAGTACACACACAGCAAGAATTGCCCGCAATATCTCGAGCGCGATGATGACGCTGCCCGGTGCGGGTCCGGAGATTAGCGCAAAGGGTCCGGGCGGCGGTGCGTAGGCTAGCGCCGACATGCTGCTTATCCAAGAGATGTCCCTTGGCCAGATCAGCACATAGATTGCGAAGAGGACGCGCAAAATTGCCAACGGTCGGTCCGCCGGACGGTATCGGTCGCTGATCCATTCGACGCCTGAGTTCGAGCGGTCGAGTAGCGGCGTCACCAACGCACCTCGCGAATGCTCGGATCCGCGGCGACGGTAGTCTTGGAGGAACGAAGGTCAAGAATCCCGGGCAACCATTCGACGCGTAGGCCAACGGGCTGATCCGTAACCGCAAGTTGCTCAGTCCGATTGCGTAACCAGTTGAGGGCCTCATCCGACAGGCCAGGCGCCACACCTTGGGTCGGTTTCAGAAGACGGTCCAAGGTCAATCCAGCCGGCACGGAGTAGAGCGGTGAGAGAAGGTCGGCTGCCTCGACCTGATGGACAGACCCGTCGCTGCCGATCACCGCGATGGTTCTGGTCGTTATGCGGGCAGTCCCATCGCGGTCAATTCTCTCAGCACTGAAAGCCGGCATGGTAATGGTCGGAAAGGGCTCGCTACTGACCAACGTCGATACCGTGTCGACCGCAAATTGCACGACCAGAAAGGTCCACAGCCCGACAACGATCCAGACCCGCATGTACTTGGCTTTCGAAATGAAACGGGGTTCCGCCGATGATATGTTACTGATTTCCACTGCCATCAACCAGCTTTCGCAGCGATACCTCAGGTTGGTTGATAATCCACAGTCGATTTGAAGATCCACACGCGCTATGCGTACGCACGTCGTCTCCTCTCATCGACGCGTCGCTTCGCCTCGCGAAATGCGGCTCCATACGCCTCACCGATAAAGCTCCAGTCTCGGTTCTGCAGACGCGGGCCCTCAACCGGCTTCTTTGTTCGCACCGCGCGCAAGACAAGTTCAAGGTCAGTCGATGTCAGCTCACCAGTGAACAGATGCACCCAACCGGGACCCACTTCCTCTGCCAGGGCGCGTGTCGTCGGTGTATCACGCACGAGCGTCGGACGGTTCAGCGAAAGTGCCGCCAGTAGCGCTCCGGAATTGTGAATGTTGTCGTACGGCAGGCAGACCAGCTCGGCACGAGACACTTCTTCCACGAACTCCTGATCAGGCACATAGCCAAACTTGATTGATATCCGCGAGTCAGCAGTGGCTGCTTCAGTTACTTCCTTCTCCAACTCAGGCGTCGGCTTTCCCACAATCCGCAATGTCACCGACGGCGACGTGGTCCGACGGAACGCCGCGATCAGCGCCTCGACACCTTTATATGGGCGGATGAGACCCGCGAAGAGAATTCGTCCAGAAATTGAAGGAGGCTTGGAGTACTTCTCGTACGCTTCCCGATAGTGACCGTGCGGTATCAACGGACCCTGGTCAGCCGGTAACGGGGTCGCCGAATTGATGCGGACGTACAGATCGGTCCGCGCATCCAACCTGGCAAGAGCCCAACGCTCGATCGCATCGCCAGATTCGTGGGGCTCAATATTGTGAAGGGTACGGACGATCGCGGTGCCGCGCCGACGCATGAGCGCCAGTACAACCTGCAGACCGAGACAGCGCGCGTAGGTTTCGATTCGGCCGCCCCCGCGGACAATGAGTTCCGGCCAATGAACATGGAAGACATCGGCGCGCAGCACCGCGGTGCGGGGGTTCAGGTACCTGAAGTTCATTGCTGGGTCGGCGTACCGCACAACCTGATCCACGTACTCGGTGGTTGCCTTCGGTGGTGCCGTTGCCTCAAGTACGACAAACTTCGATGCCATCTTTATGTCGAGATTCACAGCTGCGCAACATCAGTGGGAATCAAAAAGCGAACACGCATCACATTGGCACCGGTTGCCCGGTCCGCCGTCCCCCGCCCGACGCCACAATGGCTCGTTCAAATGTCTTTCGCGGCAGGACACCGGCGGCACCCACGACAGTGGGGCCGACAGCCGGCAAGCGTCCCGTTTTCAGTATCGAGGCAGTGATCTTCCGAACGCCTTCCCCCGACCTCGCAGTCAGCGCGTACCGGAGAGCCTGACCGGCGAGAAAATCGACATACACCTTGGGGTCACGTCGAAGTGCACGGTCCGCCCAATCCAACGAGCTCCGCCAATCAGTTCCCGCCGAAATCGATAGAGCGGAACCAAGCTGGATCCGCACAACGGGTTCCGCAGTCTGCGCAAACGACGAGCCTGGAATGCGACCCAGCCGAATCAGCCAGTCCCAATCTTGGTGGCGAGGCAGCGACTCATCCCAGGGAACCTTCACCGCGAGCTGCCTCGAGCAGAGCAACGACGATGTATACATGCTCGGCCTGGCCAGGCTCGGCGGTCGACGACGGAACAGGTAGTGCTCGACCTTCTCTCCCGGGGCTATCAATCTCCTCGGACCGGGATCAGACACCTCGCCGGTGCTCGGATTCACATATAGCTGTCGCCCCGCGACCACAGCCCGTGCTGGATCGACCAACGACTGCAACAAGGCGACTTGCAACGAGAGCTTGCGCGGCAGCCACTCGTCATCGTCGTCAAGCAACGCAACATACGTACCTGTGGCCGACTTGATGCCAAGATTTCGTGCCCGTGAACCGCCTACCTTGCCCGGGGTTCGAAGTACGTGATCTGCGAGGTCGAAAACCTCAGCACTGAGCTCGATGCCCGGTGGAGCGTCATTCACCACAATGATCTCGATCGTGCCCACGGAACTTTGAGCTCGCACACTCCGCAGGGCTCGAATCAGCTCTGGTCGACCAATTGTTGGTATCACGACAGAGATCTTCGGAAAGACTTCGCAGCGGGCTTTCGGGATCGATTCGTGTTTCATACCTGTCTCCCCGACTTCTCGTACCGTGGATACGCCAGTTGAGCCTGAAAATCGCCGGATCCAGCCAACCCAAGCATTGCGAATTTGACCTCGCTCATACTCGCTGTGCGGCAAGCGTGTTGGCCTCTGAGTCTCGCAGGTCCCGTATGCGCCCATAGGCGCGCCTCAGAGTCTTGTTCCGACGGAGGATCAGTCTGGGCGTGCGCCTTACCCTCGCCACCACCGACACAGGGTTGCCGAAGAACTCTGATGCTTTCACAGACGTCAGGTACCGGTCGGAGAATGCGAAATCGACCGCTGCTCGGTAATCCTCGACAGACTCTGGCGTGGTGAGGAAAACCTTGTTAAAGCCGATCGCGAAGGGCACGAGTCTCGGATCCTGGTTGAGGTATCGGATGAGGCCCGTCATCACCCCTGGCCATTCCTGATGGAATACGTCGTCAGCAACGATGATTCCGCCTGGCACAAGTACGGTCTCAGCGAGTTGCAGATCGCTGAACACCACTGGCTCATCGTGACCGCCATCAACACTAAACAGCCGAATCTTCCCGTTCGCGAGCTCCGAAAGAGCTTGAGAAGACAGCTTCGTGGAGTCGCCAGCGTGAACTGCCAGGGAGTCAACTTTCGACCAACGTGCCAGATTTCTCCGGAAGACAGATAGGTCACCCTTGCCGGACTTGTCCACATTCTGCGTCTGGTCATCGAACAGATCGATGGCTACCGATGTCTCGCCGTCGTTGCGTAGCAAGTCCAGCGCGATCAGGAGTTTTCCGTGATGCACTCCGATCTCTGCCACCGACCCTCGAACTCCCCGCGCCGCTTGGGCGTTATCAAGCACCGCAAGGACTTCTAGAACCTCGGGCGCGAGCCATCCACCAACCAGTCGCCGGCCGAAGCGTCGATAGACTGAGTACTTACTGCTGCTCATCAACTTGCTCCCGATGTGCCGCTGGACGAAATCCGCTGTTGGACATTACGGTTCTGTTGTTTCACGATGATTCTGGCACTGTGGAAGCCCATTGGTGGTTGGATGAGTTGGCATAGATCACGCTCAGCCGGCCGGCAGATTCAAACTCACGCACCGCTTGACATACGCCGTAGTGGCGATGACTCGGGTCCGGCTGCCAATCATCTCCGGCAATTATGCCGCCTGACTTGACCTTGCGTAGGAGGAGTTCCAACTCTTTCACGGTGTGGTCGTACATGTGTGAAGAGTCGAGATAGACCCAGTCAAGTGCGCCATCGGCCAGATCCGACAGAAACACCAAGTCGTCCCGGACGATCACTTCCACCTGGCCGACCTCTATGGAGGGCCGAAGCCTTCGGATGGTGCGCGCCAATGCATTTACTGTGGACTTGTCGCCAGCAGCCCATTCCCATGTCGGTCCCAAGAGATACCAGGGGTCAACGGCGTAGAGCTTCTTCGGCGTGAGCCAATTCACCAGGAACGGTGTCAGATGCCCCTTGTGCACCCCGAGTTCGGCCCCGACACCACCCACCGGTATCAGCGATTTCAGAACTTCTTGCCGTCGAGAGTTCTTGTAGCGTTCGTAGGCATCTTGAATCCTCTCCGAACGGCGAAGTGTCTTTCGAGCCGCGCCTTTGAATTTCGTTAAACCCACAGATACAAACCTGACGCTCTCGGGGCCAGCAATGGACCGGTACTCATCTTCATTATTCAGCTCTTACCTTCCTGAGCATCAGATTGCATCTGGCCGCGACCGCCAAGCACTGCGTCAACGTTCGCGGTACAACACCACTGCACGGAAAGTCCGGATGATGATCTTGATATCTAGCCAGAGCGACCAGTTCTCGATATAGAAGTTGTCGTACCGACAGCGGTCGGCGATAGAAGTATCGCCTTTGAGCCCACTCACCTGGGCAAATCCCGTGAGCCCCACTTGAACTCGGTGCCGGTGTGCGTATCGGTCGAACTGCGTCGAGAACTGCTCCACGAAGTGGGGCCGCTCAGGCCGAGGCCCGACCACCGTCATATCGCCCCGGAAGATATTCCACAACTGCGGAAGCTCATCGATCGACGTACAACGAAGAACCCGGCCGACCGCACCAATCCGATTGTCCGCCGCTACATTCCATCGCGTCTGAGACTCCGCCTCGTTGGCCGGCCGCATGGACCTGAACTTCAGCAGTTCGAACTCCTGGCCGTCGCGGCCCACCCTAATCTGGCGGAAGATGACGCCCGGGCCACCTTCAATACGCACCGCGGCCGCCGCGACCAACAGCAGCGGTGACAGCAGGACAAGTGCAGCAGATGACGAGACGATGTCAAACATGCGCTTTATCAGTCGCGCCGGACCCCTGAGGTTGGGATTTCTGATCCGCATAATCGGGGTGGAACCGACGTGGTCAGCCATCCCGGTCAGCGTGTGGAAGTGGTGCATGCGCGGGACAACCAGTAACTCCGCCGTCAAACACACCTCCGTGCGGACAGCTTGCTCCAGCTCCTGCTCGTCGAAGCTGCCGTCTGCCACCAGTACGGTGTCTGCGCCCATGGTCACGACCGCCATATCCAGATCGGCGATACGCCCCAGCTTGGCGGCAAATTCTGCAGCCGGGCAGTCGTCGTCGCCATCGTCGACGAAGCCTTCGACCTGCAGACCGTATTCACGGTGCTCCGCCAAGGTCCTGATGATCTCGGCCGCTACCGGGCCACCGCCGATCAGAATCGTTCGGTGCTTCGCAATCCCTCGCCTGCGTCCCCACGCGCAGAGCCGTGTTGTCAGTACGCGGCCGACAACCACCAGAGCCACGGCCTGACAGGCAGTTTCGAGGAAGATCTGCACCTGCGCCTTCTGATGAAGGAACAGCACCACGGCGGCAACCGCCGCGACCGCAGCGAGCAGTCGGGTGATGATCGTCGGGAGCTCATCGAGCACGCTCAGATGCAGCGGGGCTGCATACCTCCCGCCACCGGTGAGAAGCAGGACCCCCAGAACGGCCATGGTCACGATGGTGATGGGCTGCGGTGGCCGCCATGCGAGCGGAGCCAGCATCATTACGAAGTCGACTACCGGCACGACCATCCAAGCCCGGACACGCCCGAGATAACGCCTGACAGACTTTTCGCGTTCAGCCGACGAGTTAACGGCCTCGGAGCGCAGACCAATACGGCTGCTCTGATCGGCAGAGCCGTTCATAAGTCTGTCCGCGACGCTCTTGGCATCGGCGGTGAAGCCGTCGACCTTTGGTCCTGCGGTCTTCGCGTCGTGGCGATCGGCATCGACACGTCGAAGCGCCGTGACGGGACTGGGATCTACGACTGTCATGACTTGCGAGCCATCGGACGTGTTGTATTATTTACGGTCCCGTCACCGGGCAAACACTCAAAATTGGACGGCGCCGCCATGTGATAAACGGCGCAAGCACCATGTCCGCAAGGTGCAAAGTTGTACGCTCGTGCCATTCGTGGACCCACCGCTCCTCCTGTGACTGTCCGTCGATGGTTTGCCAGTTAGAACAGAGCCACGACTTCACCGGGTACCGCCGGTTCGACCCCGATGTGGAACTCGCACTCTGCCCAGATATCCATTGATCAGCATGTTAGTGCCAAATTGACGCAGGAGACAGTTGGATTTCAGATTTTTCTCAGTGTTAACCACGATATCCGTCGCCACAGGACAACGCCGCCAGCATTTACGCAGGTAATAGCCATATTGCGCAGGAACTTTTGGCTGGTGGCGGGTCTTTCCCCGCCATCTACAGCTTTGGCTGGACTGAGGCGAACTTTTGTTTGCTGCAATTGCCAAGACTGTGCACGCTTTTCGATCGGTACCAGTTCTTCAGCGTCGGTGACCCGGCGCCAAACCGACGACCGTCCCGCCCACTTTGTGCGCGCCAATGCGCTATTCCAGCAAATCGAGCGTGTTCGCCGTTTAGGACAGAGCTGACGCCTACAGAGGTCATCGAGGCGGCGGGGGTTCGCGCCGATGGCACCGTTGCCAAATCTGCAGGCTCCGATATTTGCGGCCAAGTATCGCTCGCCATCGGCCCGAACCCTGCGCTCGCGAGGGGGTTTGCCACGTCCGTCAGCAACGGGTCAGGTGGCGGCGGCGAGGGTCGAACGCCGATACTGAATGCGGTTCGGACACACAGATGATGCACGTCCCATCACCGATTCCGGCATCGACGCAAGGAGCCTGCCCTGCACGTCTTATTCGTGTGTACTGGGAACATCTGCCGGTCACCGTCCGCCGAACGCCTGGCCGTGGCTTATTCCAGCCAAGCCAGTATCACCGATTTTTCCGCCTCCAGCGCGGGCACTCACGCCGTCATTGGCCATCCCGTTCACCCCGACGCGGAGCGAGTACTGCGGACGCTCGGGGGCGACGCCTCGAACTTCGCTGCGAGGCAGCTGACGCCGAAGATCGCGTCGGGCGCCGACCTGATACTCACGATGACCCGCGTGCACCGCGACAGAGTGCTTGAGCTTGCTCCGAATAAGCTCAGGACAACATTCATCCTGCCCGAAGCCGCACAGCTCGTCGGTGCACTTGGCGCGCAGAACGTTGCAGATCTCGCTAATTTGAGACACAGATTGATCACGGGCGAAGTGCCGGACATCGTCGACCCCATCGGCCAGAATCATGAGGTCTTCGCGGCGGTTGGCAGGCAGATCGCCGAACTACTGCCGCCAGTGCTCGAACTTTGCCGCCCTTGATGGGGTCACGCCAGCCCCAACAGCATCCCGGCGTAACACGACGACGGACTGTCTCCTTTTCGGCCACTCTGGTGGTCCTTGCGCTGCTCTATGTCCTCGCCGCGCTGATCGCGCGCACCGTTCTACTGGCCAACCTGCCGGCCCTGGTCCTCGCAGCGAGCTTCGCCTATGTCCCGCTGGTCGCTCTTTGCGCGCTCCTTCTTGCTGCGGTCTGCCGCAAGAAGCTGCTCGCCCTGGCAGGCATCGTCCTGCTGACAATCTCCGTGGCAATCCAGGTGCCCTGGCACAACCTCGGGCAGACGTCCGACCTCGGCCCTAGCACCGCCGAACTACGGGTGCTTTCCTCGAATATCCAGAAGGGTGAGGCTCATGCGGCAGCCTTCATCGACCTGGCCGTCGACAGCGCCGACATCATCACGATGTCCGAGCTGACGGCCGAGGCCGCGGCGCGATTCCGGGACGGCGGACTTCGCAAGACCTTTCCCTACTCGATCCTGATCCCCCGACCCGGCGCCGGCGGTATGGGCCTGTGGAGTCGATACCCGCTCATCGCACTTCCGCCGTCAAGGTACGGAAGCAATTTCATCGCCGCGCGCGTGCGCGTGCCCGGCGTACCGAATGATCCCTTGGTCGCCAGCGTGCACCTGATGTCACCACTCGCAGCCGGCGCCAACACGTTCGATGAGTGGAACCACCGGATCACCGCCGCCAAGTCCGAATTCGCGGACTACGCCGAGACCGCCGGCCCGGCCGCGGTGATCATCGCCGGCGACTTCAATGCCACGCCCGATATGCGCCAGTTCCGCGACCTCCTGGACGTCGGTTACCGCGATGCGGTCAACCAGACCGGGGCGGGCTTCTCACCCACCTATTCACCGCACCCCGCGATCCCGCCGCTGATCACCATCGACCACGTGCTGACCCGCAACTCAGCGGCGCAGTCGATCCACACGGTCGACATCCCGGGGTCCGACCATCGGGCGCTGCTGGCCACCGTCGCGATACCGGTGGAGCCAGAGTGAAGCTCACCGACCGATTGCTCAGCCCGACTTCCCCGCCGCCTCGCAGTATCGCTTCAGTCTCAGATCGACATCGTCGGGCGAATACCCCGTCGCCTCGATCTTCGTCAGATCCAGCGCACTGTTACTCGGCCTCGGCGCAGTCGGTCCTGCAGCATCGGCGAAATAATTCGAAGTGCTGACTCCGGTGATGCGATTTGGGTCGTGCCCGGCGAGCTCAAAGGTTCGTCGGGCGATATCGGCCCACGACATGGTCGGCCCGGACCCGGTGACGTTGTACACGCCGTAGGGCGCATCCGATTCCAACAAATGCCTGATGGATCCGGCGATCTCGTTGGTGAATGTCAGGCGGCCACACTGATCGTTCACCACCGAGGGATTGATGCCGCGTTCAGCCAACGACAGCATGGTGCGCACGAAGTTACGCCCGTCGCCGATCACCCACGATGTTCGCACGATGTAGTGGCGCGGCACCGTCGCCACGATCTGATCCCCCGAAGCCTTGGTCTGCCCGTAAACACCGAGCGGGGCAACAGGATCATCCTCTCGGTACGGCCCGTCCGCGCTGCCGTCGAACACATAGTCACTGGAGATGTGCACGAGGGTCAGAGCGTAGGTGGTGGCGACCCGGGCCAACTCGGCGACGCCGGTCACATTGGTGGCCCACGCCGCAGCTCGGCCATCTGATGTCTCGGCAGCATCGACAGCGGTATACGCCGCAGCGTTGATCACCGTGTCGTAGTCGCGCCACCGGCGAGCACCGCCCACATCGCCGGCGAGATCCAGATCGGAACGCTCCGCGAACTCGACATATGATGCATCCGAATACAATTCGCGCAGGGCACGACCTAGTTGACCACCCGCCCCCAGCACCAAGGTCTTGCGTGCTGAGACCGGTGTGACATCTCCCAGCGCTGGGTGAGCCCGATCCTTTGCCGACAACTCAGCGTCTGCCAGTGGAATCGGCCAGTCGATGGCAAGTGTCCCGTCAGCGAGGTTCACGGCCGCATACTGCGCATCCGCCGTCCAGTGATCATTCACCAGATAGACGTAACCGGTTTTCGGCTCCAGTGTCTGAAATGCATTGCCTACCCCGCGGGGTACGAATACCGCGCGAGATGCGTCGACCTCGGCCGTAAACACGGTGCCGAAGGTCGGACCGGCACGCAGATCCACCCACGCTCCGAAGATCCGGCCTGTGGCCACCGAGACATACTTGTCCCACGGTTCGGCGTGGATACCGCGCGTCGTTCCTACGGCGTCATTAAACGACACGTTGTTCTGGACCGGGCCGAAGTCCGGGAGTCCAGCGGCAACCATCTTCTCGCGCTGCCAGTTCTCCTTGAACCAGCCACGGTTGTCCCCATGCACTGGTAGATCGACGACCATCAGACCAGGAATCGGAGTTGCGCTGACCTGCAAGGCTTTACCGTACTCGACCATTATCTGGGCCTCTGGTTACTGGCCGAGTTTGGCGTAGAACGCCTCGGTATCGGCTTTGGCGGGCGTCCACCAGTCTTCATGGTCGCGGTACCACTCGATCGTGGCCGCGAGCCCCGCTTCGAAGTCGCTGTAACGCGGTTGCCAACCGAGTTCGGCACGAAGTTTGGTGGAGTCGATGGCGTATCGCAGGTCATGCCCCGACCGATCCGTGACATGGTCGTACGCATCCGCGGGCTGACCCATGAGAGTCAGGATCAACTCGACCACACTCTTGTTGTCTTTCTCACCGTCGGCCCCGATCAGATACGTCTCACCGATCCGACCCTGCCCGAGGATTGTGAGGACTGCCGAGGAATGGTCATCGGCGTGGATCCAGTCGCGCACATTGTGTCCCGCGCCGTACAGTTTGGGGCGCACGCCTCGCAGGATATTCGTGATCTGGCGTGGAATGAACTTCTCGACATGCTGGTAGGGCCCATAGTTGTTGGAACAGTTCGAGATCGTCGCCGCTACACCGAACGACCGAACCCAGGCGCGCACCAGCAGATCACTGCCTGCCTTGGTCGACGAATACGGCGACGAAGGGTTGTAGGGCGTTGTTTCGGTGAACTTGGCCGGGTCTTCGAGCGCGAGGTCTCCATAAACCTCGTCGGTCGATATGTGGTGGAACCGCGTACCGTGCTTCCGGGCCGCCTCCAACAATGTGAAGGTACCGATCAGGTTCGTGTGCAGGAACGGTTGCGGGTCGTGCAACGAGTTGTCGTTGTGTGATTCGGCCGCGTAGTGCACGATCGCATCCGCGGATCTCACCAACTCATCCACAACCGACCCGTCGCAGATATCGCCTTGTACGAACAGCACTCGGCGTTCGGATATCCCCGCCAGCGACGCCCGGTTGCCGGCATACGTGAGTTTGTCCAACACCGTGACGTCATAGTCGGTGTGGTTGATGACGTGGTGGACGAAGTTCGAACCGATGAACCCCGCGCCTCCGGTAACGAGCAACCGTGCCACTACCGCCCCTTGTCCAGCAGATCGAGCAGATACGTTCCGTAACCCGACTTCACCAACTTTTCAGCACGGCAACGTAATTCATCATCGGTGAGGTAACCCTGTCGCCATGCCACCTCTTCTGGGGCGCCGATTTTCAACCCCGTTCTTCGCTCCATGGTGCGTACAAAGTCGGCGGCATCGGTCATGGCATCGAACGTCCCGGTATCGAGCCACGCCGTTCCGCGCGGCAACACCTCGGCGCGCAGTCGGCCCTGCTTCAAATAAGCGAGGTTCACATCGGTGATTTCGTACTCGCCGCGGTCGCTCGGGGTCAGATCCTGCGCGATCGACACGACATCGTTGTCGTAGAAGTATAAGCCTGTCACCGCGTAATTGCTTTTCGGGTATCTCGGCTTTTCCTCCAGCGACACTGCATGTCCGTCGTTGTCGAACTCGATGACCCCGTATGCGGCGGGCTCGGCGACCCAGTAGGCGAAGACCGCACCGCCGTCGATATCGCCGAATCGGATGAGCTGAGCACCCAATCCTGGTCCGTAGAGGAGGTTATCGCCGAGGACCAGCGCCACCTTCTCGCCGCCGATGAATTCGGCGCCAATCGTAAACGCCTGGGCAAGCCCATCCGGTGACTGCTGTTGCGCGTAGGTGATCGACACCCCGAACTGCGAACCATCGCCCAGAAGGCGGGCGAAGTGCTCGGCATCGTGCGGGGTGGTAATCACCAAGATGTCGCGAATCCCGGCCAGCATCAGCGTGGACAGCGGGTAGTACACCATCGGCTTGTCGTAGACCGGAACCAGCTGTTTGGATACGCCCAACGTGATCGGATGAAGTCGCGAACCCGAACCGCCCGCCAGAATGATGCCCCGCACAGGCATATCGTGACACATGCCTGTCCCAATGGCTGACTACACGTCCCTCCGGCATACTCGGTTGTTTGCACCGGAAACCAAAATGCGGTCCGCATACTGACCCAACCCCAGAAACACCGAAGCCCCGCCAATGGCGGGGCTTCGGGACGAGCTGCGGGTCACTCTCAGACCTGATCCTCCGTGAAGTTACGGGTGACCGCCGGGTCGACGGGGATGCCCGGGCCGGTGGTGGTGGAGACGGTGACCTTCTTGACGTAACGCCCCTTGGACGACGACGGCTTGGCGCGCAGGATCTCGTCGAGCGCGGCACCGTAGTTCTCGGCGAGGGCCTTCTCGTCGAAGGACGCCTTGCCGATCACGAAGTGCAGGTTGGCCTGCTTGTCGACGCGGAAGTTGATCTTGCCGCCCTTGATGTCGTTGACGGCCTTGGCGACGTCAGCGGTCACGGTGCCGGTCTTGGGGTTCGGCATCAGACCACGCGGGCCCAGGACGCGCGCGATGCGACCGACCTTGGCCATCTGGTCAGGGGTGGCGATCGCGGCGTCGAAGTCCAGGAAACCGCCCTGGATCTTCTCGATCAGGTCATCGCTGCCGACGATATCGGCGCCGGCTGCGACAGCCTGCTCAGCCTTCTCACCCACGGCGAACACCGCGACACGGGCCGTCTTACCGGTGCCGTGCGGCAGGTTGACGGTGCCACGCACCATCTGGTCCGCCTTGCGGGGGTCGACACCCAAGCGGACCGCAACCTCGACGGTGGCGTCCTGCTTCTTCGAGGAGGTCTCCTTGGCCAGCCGTGCGGCCTCAAGAGGGGTGTAGAGATTGTCGCGGTCCACCTTCTCGGCGGCTTCGCGGTATGCCTTGCTGTTCTTGCTCATTCATATCTCCAGTTCAGAGGATGTGGTTGGCGAGCCGAAGCGGGCTCTCCCACAAATTTTTCCGGTGCCTTGGGGCGACTTACTTGACCGTGATGCCCATCGACCGTGCGGTGCCGGCGATGATCTTCGCGGCGGCGTCGATGTCGTTGGCGTTGAGGTCTTCCTTCTTGGTCTCGGCGATCTCGCGCACCTGATCCCAGGTCACCGTGGCGACCTTGGTGGTGTGCGGGGTGCCCGAACCCTTCTGCACGCCTGCGGCCTTGAGCAGCAGCTTGGCGGCGGGCGGGGTCTTCAGCGCGAACGTGAAGCTGCGGTCCTCGTAGACGGTGATCTCCACGGGGATGACGTTGCCGCGCTGCGACTCCGTCGCGGCGTTGTACGCCTTGCAGAATTCCATGATGTTGACGCCGTGCTGGCCGAGCGCCGGACCCACGGGCGGCGCAGGGTTGGCCTGCCCGGCCTGGATCTGGAGCTTGATCAGCCCGGTGACCTTCTTCTTGGGGGCCATGCTCTGGTTTTTCCTTCTCTCGATGGGCCCAGCCGATATCCGGGCCCGAAAACTTAAATCTTGGCGACCTGCGTGAACGTCAGCTCGACCGGCGTCTCACGACCGAAGATCGACACCAGCACCTTGAGCTTCTGCTGCTCGGCGTTGACCTCGCTGATCGAGGCCGGCAGCGTCGCGAACGGGCCGTCCATGACGGTGACGGACTCGCCCACCTCGAAGTCGACCAGGATCTCGGGACGCTCCAGGGTTGCCTCGGACGACGCCGCGGCACCTGCAGTGCTCTTGGCGGGCTTCTTGGCAGCGGCCGGCGGCAGCAGGAACTTCACCACGTCGTCCAGCGACAGCGGGGACGGCTTGGACGTCGCACCGACGAAGCCGGTGACACCCGGGGTGTTACGCACCGCGCCCCACGACTCGTCGTTGAGCTCCATGCGCACCAGGATGTAGCCCGGCAGCACCTTGCGGTTGACCTGCTTGCGCTGGCCGTTCTTGATCTCGGTGACCTCTTCGGTGGGCACCTCGACCTGGAAGATGTAGTCGCCGACGTCGAGGTTCTGCACGCGGGTCTCGAGGTTGGCCTTCACCTTGTTCTCGTAACCGGCGTACGAGTGGATGACGTACCAGTTGCCCGGACGGGTGCGCAGGTCCTTCTTGAGCGCGACCGCAGGATCCTCGTCCTCAGCCTCGACCTCCACCTCGGCAGCCTCAGCCGCGGGAGCCTCGTCGGCTTCCGGAGTTGCGGCGGTTTCGTCGATAACGTCGACGACGGCTTCACCCTCAGGCGTGTCGGCGTCGAAGTTCTCGTCGCCGTCGAAGCTAGTCACGGTTGTCAGTCCTCTCTCATACTTCCCGGGTCAGCCGAAGATGATCGCCACGAGCTTTGCAAGCCCGAGGTCGACACCACCGATCAGCGCGACCATGAAGGCCAGGAACACCAAGACCACGGTGGTGTAGGTGACCATCTGCTTGCGGTTCGGCCAGATGACCTTGCGCAGTTCTCCGATGACCTGCTTCAGGTAGGTCCAGACGAACTGGAACGGATTGACCCGTTCCTCGCCCGTCTTCGCAGCCTTGGCCGGCTTCGTGCGCTTGGCCGGCTTGTCATCGGATCCGGCGTCATCCGCGTCCTCGGCGTCGGACACCGCGACGGCGCCTCCGGCCGGTTCGGCTGCCGTGCGTCGCGACCGCTTTCCGGTGGGGCGCAGCGGTCCGGCGGGAACGGCGGCGGCACCGCTCGTCTGGCCGTCCTCTGGCCCTTCGCCTGCCGAAGGCCCCAGAGGCGGTTGATCGTCGCTCACCGCATGCCTTTCGTCTGTGTACGTGTGGTCACCTTCCAGTGTCCACACTTGTCGAGTATTCAGTTGAGCAGGGGCGACAGGACTTGAACCTGCAACCTGCGGTTTTGGAGACCGCTGCTCTGCCAGTTGAGCTACGCCCCTTCGTTCGAGGCTTCACATAACTGCGCGCTCTCCGATCGGCCGATTTCCGAACCGACGGACAGCGCGCTGTAGTGGGAAAACCCCGAGGACCGAGTGTACATCGGCCCACATGCGAGTTACTAATCCCCTAGGTCGCTACTCCCCTACCGCGGCCCGGAGCACCTGTCCGGTCTCACGGTCGTAGCGCACCGACACCGAGTTGTCGCCTTCGTGGCCCATCAACGTGGTGAACGCCTCCATGATGATCCCGCCGTCATCGTCGGTCAGGACGTTGCGGGTCACCACGATGTCGGCGTTGAAGCGGTTCTCCACCGACTTGATCTCCAGCTCGGCGTGCAGCCGGTCGCCCACCTTGATCGGGCGGTGGTACACGAAGCGCTGGTCGACCTGGATGATCTGCATGGTCTCCATGCCGACGTCGACGTTGCGGAAGAAGTCCTGCTGGACGAGCAGTGCCACGATGGAGACGAACGTCGGACCGGCGACCAGGGTGTCATGGCCCAACTCGGCGGCGGCCTCTTCGTGCAGCGACGCCGGATCGGGCGACTTCACCGCGAGCGCGAACTGCTTGACCTGCTCGCGGCCCACCACGAAGACCTCGGGGTACTTGTAGACCATCCCGAGGATGTCTGTGCGTAAGGCCATGTCAGGCCAGCTTCGCGGTCGCGATGGCGCGGCCGAAGATCTTCTTGCCACCGGTGGTGGCGGAGATCGCGATCGTCACCGACTTGTCCTCGGGCTCAACCGATTTCACGCGGCCGTTGAACACGATCTCGGCGCCGACGCCGTCGTTGGGCACCGGCACAACCGCGGTGAAGCGGACGTTGTACTCGGTCACGGCGGCCGGGTCGCCGACCCAGGAGGTGACGTAGCCGCCACCGAGACCCATGGTGAGCATGCCGTGCGCGATCGCGGTGTCGAGGCCGACCTGCTTGGCGATCTCGTCGTCCCAGTGGATCGGGTTCAGGTCGCCAGAAACGCCGGCGTAGTTGACCAGATCCTGACGGGTCAACGGGATGACCTTCTCGGGAAGGGTGTCGCCGACGCTTACCGAACTGAACTCACGCAGTGCCATCTGAAAAGCCCTCTTCTCCGTCGCCTGAACGCCCCGCGAGGGTCGTGAAGGCCTCCTGGACGACGTCACCGCTGTCGTTGGTGATGATGTTCTTGGTGACGATGATGTCGGTGCCGTGTGCCTTCCGGACCGATTCCACGTAGACGTCGCAATACAGTTTGTCCCCGGCCCGGATCGGCCGCTGGAACTTCAGCTCCTGATCGACCTGCACGATCTGAGCGTCGTGGATGCCGATGTTCGCATCGTCGAAGAATGCCAACTGCGCCGTCAACCCGAAGATGCAAATGAACGTCAGCGGCGCCGGCAGCGAGTCATGCCCGAGCTCGGCGGCGACAGCCTCATCGAAGTAGAAAGCATCATCGTTCTTGACGGCGATGGCGTGCTCACGGATCTTCTCGCGGCCAACCTCGTAGGCGTCGGGATAGCGGTAATGCATCCCGACGATTTTCTCCGACAGTGTCACGACGAAGGGCTACCGCGACTCTTTATGGGGCTGGTGGTGACCACAGTTCGGGCAGAACTTCTTGATCTCCAGGCGATCGGGATCGTTCCGCCGGTTCTTCTTGGTGATGTAGTTACGGTGCTTGCACACCTCGCAGGCCAAAGTGATCTTCGGCCGTACGTCGGTACTCGACGCCACGTCTCTTGCCTCTCGTTGTTCTACCTGTAGCGGTGGGGAGGCTCGATCTCCCGACCTCACGATTATGAGTCGTGCGCTCTAACCAGCTGAGCTACACCGCCCCGATCGACGCGGCGGAGCTCCGCCGAGCGTCTACCGAGCCCCCTAACGGAATCGAACCGTTGACCTTTTCCTTACCATGGAAACGCTCTACCGACTGAGCTAAGGGGGCCTTGCACTACCTGCGGCCGTAGGGCCTTAAAGAGGGTACATTCTCCCTGTTCCCGGCTCCAAAACGGCTGGTCTGTGGCTCATTTTTGGGGCTCTCACGGGCCTCGCCGCCACGATACTCAAGCCGGGTCGACGAATTGGCCTTCTCCCCTGCCTCGCTTCGGCCGCGTGAGCGTCGGCGCATCCATGCTGAACTCACGTTACTCACGCGGCCCGCCACCCGCGGCTGTACAACGCGGCGGCGACGCGGCCGACCACGTCGGCGTCGGAATCCTCGGCGATGGCCCGGACGACGATCCAGCCCAGTGCCGTCAGCGCCCGGTTGACCTTCTGGTCGCGGACGTAGGTCACGCGGTCGGTCTGGTGGTGGCGGCCGTCGTACTGCACGGCGATCTTGAGGGATGGGTGTTGCGCCACAGCATCTCGATCGGCACGTCATCGTCGATCCGCTTCGCGTAATGCAACGCCGAGGCCGCGACTACTGCGATCACTCCTCGGCGCCGCGACCACAGCCACGCCCCGCGGGCCCTGTCCCGCACCGACGGTTCGATCGGTCCGTAGATGTCGGGGAACATGCGGCGATAGCGCGTCCGTAGCTCGTGACGGGTCACCGTGCCCGCCGCCAACGCTTCACTGCCGATCACGACCCCCATGGCCAGATGCTGGCACCTTTCGCCGACAGATCCGATGCCAGGTTTCGGGCCCCTGTGGATAAGTTCCGGCCGACATCCCAGGCATCAGTTTCGTGTGGAGAAACCGGCCGCGGCTGAACCCAGGTACGGAATTCGGCGCCCGGACGTACGTGGCTTCAGTTCCGCGACAAGCATGGTCACGAAGCTGAAGCCACGTAACTCAGGACAACAGCCAGTCGTTGGGGCTGAACAGCTCGCAGTGCACCCGGGTCACGCCACGGCCGACCAGCTGCTCGCGCACCGCGCGCACGAATCCGTCGTTGCCGCAGAGGTAGACCTCGGCGTCGGCGGGCAACTCCACCCCATCCAAGGACAGCAGGTCCTCGTACCAGAGCTGCAGCGTCGCGTTGGGCAGCTTCTCGACGAGTTCGCGCTGACGCTCCCGCAGCGGGTGGGTCTGCTCGCTGCGGTCGGCATGCAACACCTGCACGCGGGCATCGGCCGGCAGTGCTTCCAGGATGCCGAGCATCGGCGTGATGCCGATGCCCGCGGAGATGAGCACCAGCGGGGCGCCCGGCTGCGGGGTCGGCAGATCACCGAACGGGACGGTGATGTCGATCAGGTCGCCGACCCGCAGGTTGTCCCGGATCCAGCCCGACACCTCGCCGGCCGGCTTGACCGCGAACGTCAGCTCACCACTACCGGACGCATTGACCAGGCTGTACTGCCGCAGCTGGCGCGCGCCGTCGGGCAGCGTCACCCCGACCGACACGTACTGCCCCGGCTCGAACGTCGCGTCCAGGCCGTCCACGGTCACCAGAATCGCCCCGGACGGGTCGTCCACCCGGCCCGCGACCCGCCCGCGCCGGTAGACGTCACCGGCGGCCACCCCGGCCTCTTCATAGAGCGCACGCTCCATGTCGATCAGGGTGTCGGCCATGATCCAGTAGACGCTGTCCCAGGCCTCGGCGACCTCGGCGGTGACGGTGTCGGCGCCCAGCACCTCGACGATCGCGGCGAACAGATGCTCGTGCACGATCGGGTACTGGTCGGCGGTGATGCCCAGCGACGCGTGTTTGTGCCCGATCCGCGACAGCAGTTCGGCCGGGTGCGGCAGGTCGGGGTTCACCAGGTGGGTCGCGAAGGTCGCGATGGACGCGGCCAGTGCGCGCTGCTGGGCGCCCTGGGCCTGATTGCCCCGGTTGAACAGGTTGCGCAGCAGCGACGGGTGCGCCTCGAACAGTCGTTGATAGAAGGACCGGGTGATCGCGTCGATATTGGCCCCGACCAAGGGCAGCGTGGCCGTGATCATGTCGGCGTGCGCGGGCTCCAGGTCCTGTGCGGGGGTGGTGACGGTCATCGGGTGATCCTTTCCAGCGGGAGAGTCACGACCGGCAGCAAGCCGCCACCGGTCAAGTCTTCGAGGGTGTGCTTGTCGAGTTCGCGATAGAAGGCCTCTTTGGCTTCGCCCAGCACGCGGCGCAATCGACACCCGGCGATCAGCGGGCAGGGGGTGGCACCGCCGTCGCAGTCGATGACCTCGGCGTCACCTTCGAGTCGGCGCACCAGCCAGCCCACCGACGCGGTGCGGCCGGCTTCGGTCAGCGAGAGCCCGCCCACCCGTCCGCGCCGGGCGTTCACCATGCCGAGTTCCACCAGGCGCGCGACGGCCTTGGCGATGTGATGCTCGGAGGCATCGGCACCGACGGCGATGCTGCGGGTGGTGATGCGGCGTTCGGCCGCGTCGCCCGCGGCCAGCAGCATCATGGTGCGCAGCCCCAGATCGGTGAACCGGGTGAGTTGCATGGGACTGACGCTACAAATCCTGCATGTCAAATACGAGATTTAACGGCTGTGCCCTTAAACACCCGATTTCGTGCGGTTTTTGCACCAGCGGGTATTGCGCAGTTGGCCAGATTCCGACCCAAGGTGGCCATCGCCTCGACGGCGACCACCTCTCCGAGCATTCCCGTGCCGGGCGGCTGCCCCGCTCGGCGGTGCACGGCGCGCGCCGCACGTAACTGGGATTTTCGACGCCCAGGCACGTCCCCCTAGAGTGTCGCCATGGCTTCCGACGCAGATCGCCTGTACTTCCGCCAGCTGCTCTCGGGTCGCGATTTCGCGGCCGCCGACCCGATTGCCCAGCAGATGCGCAACTTCGCCTACCTGATCGGCGACCGGGAAACCGGTGACGCCATGGTGGTGGACCCCGCGTACTCGGCAGGCGAGCTCGTCGACGCACTCGAGGCCGACGGCATGCACCTCTCCGGTGTGCTGGTGAGCCACCACCACCCCGACCACGTCGGCGGCACCATGATGGGCTTCACGCTGGCCGGCGTGGCCGAGCTGCTGGAGCGCGTCAGCGTGCCGGTGCACGTGAATGCGCTTGAGGCCGAATGGGTTTCACAGGTCACCGGGATCGCCATGAGTGATCTGACCGCTCACGAGCACGGCGACAAGGTCAACGTCGGCGATATCGACATCGAACTGCTGCACACTCCCGGGCACACCCCGGGCAGCCAGTGCTTCCTGCTGGACGGACGACTGGTCGCCGGGGACACGCTGTTCCTGGAGGGCTGCGGGCGCACCGATTTCCCGGGCGGCAACGTCGACGACATGTTCCGCAGTCTGCAGGCGCTGTCCACACTGACGGGCGATCCGACCGTCTTCCCAGGCCACTGGTACTCGACGGAACCGAGTGCCCCGCTTTCGGATGTGAAGCGGTCCAATTACGTCTACCGCGCCAGCAATCTGGACCAGTGGCGCATGCTGATGGGCGGCTGACAGCGCCGCCCGACCCGCAATACTCTCGCGGCGTACCTCCGCCTGGACTATTCTGCGAGGTCACAGCGCCCCGGTGGCGCGCATAGGGAGGAAACCCCGCATGACGACACCGCCGACCACGGCCGGCTGGTACCCCGATCCCGACGGATCCGGGGGTCAACGCTATTGGGACGGTGCCACGTGGAGTGATCACGGCCCCGAGGCTTCCGATGCGTCTGCGTCCACCGAAGAGACTTCCGCATGGCCCTCGGAGCTGCCGCCGTGGCCCGAGGACATGACGATGCCGTCCTGGGAAGAGGCCGGTAAGGCCGAGCCGGTCAGCGAGGTCGAAGCCCCCGAGCCGGACGCCGCGTCCGAGCCCGAGGCGGTCGAGGAGCCCGCCGAAGCGGGCGAGCAGATCGAGCCAGAGGTCGAGCCCGCCGCCGTCGACGAGCCGGAAACGGCCGAAGATCAGACGACCACCGTCGTCGGACTCGTCGATCAGGATCAGCCCACCGCCGTGGTGAAGCTGCCCGAACCGCCCGCCGCGGCGGTCCCGACGGCTCCGCCGCCGCCCGAAGCCCTCGCGTTCGCGGCCACCGCACCGCCGGCCGAGCCTGCGTCCGGCCCGTCCGGTCCGCTCAAGGGCTACCTCATCGGCGTCGGCGGACTGCTCATCGTGCTGGTGGCGGTGCTGGTGTGGGCGTTCGCCTTCGCCGATCCCGGCACCGGCGCGACTGAGGCCACCGGGGCTGACGGGACCACCGAGACTGCTGGGACGACCGCCCCCGCAACGGATTCCACCGACCCCACCGAGACCACCGCCGGCGAGGTCACCGGCGCAGGCGGACAGGTCGCCGACGGCGAAGTCACCATCACCAGCAACGGTGTGGAGGTCACCCCGACCGTGTCGGCCGTCGACAACGAGATGCTCACCAAGACGGCCTCCGGCGAGTTCGTCGTCGTGCGCCTGACACTGCTCAACAACGGTGCACTGCCGGCCACGTTCCTCGCCGACCAGCAGGTACTCAACGCCGGCGGGCAAACCTACAACACCGAAACCGAGAGCACGTTCTACCTCGGTGGCATCTCGGCGGTGCTGTACCCGGGCCAACCTGTCGACGTCGCCTTCGCCTACGACGTTCCGCCCGGTACGGCTCCGGAGTCCCTGCAGGTCCACGGCGACCTGGCCAGCGCGGGCGCGGTTCTGCCGCTTTCCTGACCCGAAGTTGCCTGCAAACAATTGACGGTGTACGTCATTTGGTGGACAGACAACCGATTCCGCGGCAAGTTAGCCTTCTGACGCTGAAATTCGTTGAATACTGACGACTCTTCAGCGAGATTACGCCTTGGTAGCTGGGAGGCGTGTTGGCAGAATTGTTCGCTAGAGATCGTTTGCGTTGCATCGCCGGGGGTGGCCATGAAGAACATCGTGTTGTGTTTCGACCACTCCGGGGAAAGCAATGCCACGGCCCTCTTCCGGCTCGTCGACCACGCCGGACAGGTCGGCTGGCGGCAATACACCAACCGGCGTCCCGAGGACGCCCGCGCATCGGTCGCCTCGGCCTACACGCACCTCGTCGATCACTGGCATCCCGGTGACAACGTCTACGTCTTCGGCGCCGGTAGCGGCGCGGCCTGCGCCCAGGCGCTGACCCGCCTGCTGGGCACCATCGGTGTGCTCGACGGCGAACTGCGCAGCTACATGCTGTCCACCTACGCGCTGCCGCGCACCACCCGCACCGCACAGGAGTGGCGTCACGTCACCGAGGTCGCGGCCGGCCTGGCCGAGCACGACGACATCACGCTGCCGGTCCGCTTCCTGGGCCTGTGGGATTCCACCCGCATCCGCGGGACCGCCGGGCCGGTCAACGTGATCGCGGGCCGCCACGCGGTGGCCATCGACGGCGCACCGAACCTGCAGCGCGTCGAGGGTGTGGACGAGGTGTGGTTCCGCGGCTCGCACCGCGACATCGTCTCCAGCCCACTGACGCTCGACTGGATGCTCGACGGCGCCGAGCAGGCCGGGTTGCGGGTGGACCGCGCACCTTCTGCGCATGCCGAGTCGGAAAGCTCGGCACTGAACATGGGGCTACGCCGGCTGCCCCAGGACGCCGTCGTGCACGCCAGCGTCCAGATGCACGTGCGGGCGCATCCGCGGTACTGGCGCCGGCTGCCCGCCCAGGTCGAATGGGCCGATCAGGACTGGCTGGACCGCGGCGAGCGGTTGATGGCGAGCGCACCGGCCACACCGTTGCGGCCACGGGCACTCGCCACCGCATCCTGAACCCCGCCAGCTAAACCGCGCGCTGCGGTTTACGCGATCATCAGCGAAGCGCTAATGTCCGAGGCGCAATCGGATGATCAGGTGAGGTCGCGGTGGAATGGTTTAGGGATCGGTGGGCCGATCTGAGCGGCCTGGGGTCGGCCGGATGGCTGACGATCGCAGCGTGGGCCGGACTGGCGCTCGGGCTGAGTGCGCTGCTGTTCACCGCGCGTGCGCTCAAACGGAATCGCCTGATCAAGAGTGATGAGCTGCGGCCGCACGTGGTGGTCTACATGGAACCGCACCCCTCGGACTGGCATGTCATCGAACTCGTGGTGCGCAACTTCGGGCAGTCCGCGGCGCACAACATCAGGTTCGAATTCGCGCATCCGCTGACGGTCGGCCGCTACGAGGACGCCCGCGCGGACGGACTGCCCGAGGTGGCCGAACTCCGGTTGCCCAGCGAACTCACCCAACTCGCGCCCGGGCAGGAATGGCGAACTGTGTGGGATTCGGCGATCAGCCGTGAGGAGTTCGGCGGTCAGATCCGGGCCCGCTTCGAGGGCACGGTGTACTACGGAGATCGGCCCGCCGGTGGTAAACGCCGCGAGTTCGACGCCGCGGTGGTGCTGGACTGGGCGACCCTGCAGCCGGTGCAGCGGCTGGAACTGATGACCACCCACGACCTGGCCAAGCGGGAGAAGCGGAAGCTGGAACTGCTGCGCAGTGTGCTCACGTATTTCCACTACGCCTCCAAGGAGACCCAGCCCGAGGTGTTCCGCGCCGAGATCGATCGGATGAACCGGGCGGTGCGCGAGACCCAGGACCGTTGGCGCACCCGGCAGTCCGACGAGACCACCGAGCTGGAGTTCCCCTGGATCTCGCCCGAGACGTCGAACGGACGGCACCACTCCAGCCCCGCCATCGGAATTAAGCACCGCGCTCCGTAAAGTCCGGGCATATGACCGCCACTTACGCTGTTCACGAAGCCGTCGCGACCATCACGCTCGACGATGGCAAGGTCAACGCCCTGTCGCCGGCCATGCAGGCCGCCATCAACGCCGCCCTGGATCAGGCCGAGACCGATATCGCCGCGGGCACGGTCAAGGCCGTGGTGCTGGCCGGCAACGATCGGGTGTTCAGCGGCGGATTCGATTTGAGCGTGTTCGCCTCCGGTGACGCGGACGCCGGGCACGGGATGCTCGCCGGCGGTTTCGAATTGGCGATCCGGACACTGGCCTTCCCGGCGCCGGTGGTGATGGCCGCGACGGGACCCGCGATCGCGATGGGGTCCTTCCTGCTGCTGAGCGGTGACCATCGAGTGGGCTCGGAGCGGTCGCGCTGCCAGGCCAACGAGGTCGCGATCGGGATGACGCTGCCGGTGGCGGCGCTGGAGATCATGCGGGCACGACTGACGGCGCCGGCCTTCTCGCGTGCGGTGTCGGTGGCCGCGGTGTTCGCCGGGGACGCGGCGATCGCCGGTGGCTGGCTCGACGAGATCGTGGAGCGCGAGGCAGTGTTGGCGCGAGCTCAGGAAGTAGCGGCGGAGTATGCGGCGACGCTGCACCTGAAGTCGCACGTGGCCAGCAAGCTGAAGGCGCGGTCGTCGGCTCTGGCGGCGATCCAGGCCGGGATCGACGGTCTGGCGGCCGAGTTCAAGATGTCGCTGAGCTGATTTTCGGGATCGGCGGGCGCGCTGTGGCCGCGCCGGTCGCGCCTGCAGCCCTGTTGGCGCCGAAAAAGTCGGCACTCGAGTTGCCCGCCTATGAGCGACAACCCAGCGACAACGCTCAGAGGTAGCCGGAGATCACTGCCCGCTCGCTCGCCAGTGTTCCGGCCTGCACGCGCAGCCGAATGATCCGCTGATGTATTCGGTACTCGGTGGCGCGCGGAGTCGGCCCCGGCCCATACAGGCCCCGACCGTGCTGCCGCACCCGCCCGTGCCGCACCTCCCACCGCAAGGCATCCGATACCGTCTTGGACGGTCGGCCGTCGACGTCGAATCCGTACATCGCGAGCCGATCCACCAATTCCGGCACGGTCGCGGACCCGGAATCGGCCAACAACCAGCTCAGCAGGTAGCGCAGATCTAGCCCCTTCACCCGCATCAAGGCTTCCGCTTTCATGCCGACACGATGCCGGAGGAGTCCGACAACCGCTTCGCAGGCTGCTCGCTGCAACTGGCGCACCCGGGTTGTCGCTCGGTTGTCGCGCATAGGCGGGCAACTCGAGTGCCGCCTTTTTTCGACGCGGCGCCAGCACGCCGGTCGCGACCAACTTTCCTCGGCGCTACGCACGGCCGATACCGCCCGAGGCTGTCGCACCCGCGCACTACGCTGACCTCGATGGCTCTGCACCTGCACCGCGCCGAGCGGACCGATCAGCTCGCCGATGGACTGGGTGCCATGCTGGCCCAGCCGCTCACCGACCCGTTCGCCACCGAACTGGTGCTGGTGCCCGCCAAGGGCGTCGAGCGCTGGCTCAGCCAACGGCTGTCCAACCACCTCGGCATCTGTGCCGGCGTGCAGTTCCGCAACCCTCGCTCCCTGATCGCCGAGCTGACCGGCACCACGACCACCGACCCGTGGGCCGCCGATGCCATGGTGTGGCCGCTGCTCGACGTCATCGACGACAGCCTCGACGAACCCTGGTGCACCACACTCGCCGCCCACCTCGGCCATCACACCGCCGCGGAGGAACGGGAACTCCGCCAGGGCCGTCGCTACGCCGTCGCCCGACGGCTCGCCGGCCTCTACGCCTCCTACGCGCGGCAACGTCCCCAGCTGCTCACCGACTGGGACGACCTGCCCGCCGACCTGTCCTGGCAACAGCCCTTGTGGGACAGGCTGATCCAGCGCATCGACGCCCCCGCGCCGCACATCCGGCACGCCGAGACACTGGCCCGGCTCCGCGCCGGACGCAGCGACCTGCCCGAGCGCATCTCGCTGTTCGGGCACACCCGGCTGCCCTCCACCGAGATCGAACTGCTGGGCGCGCTGGCCGTCCACCACGACCTGCACCTGTGGCTGCCACACCCCAGTGACAACCTGTGGCGCGCACTGTCCGGCCGCCGCGGCGCCATTCCCCGCCGCGACGACACCAGCCACCGCGATGTCGGGCATCCACTGCTGGCCACCCTGGGCCGGGACCTGCGCGAACTCCAGCGCGCCCTGCCCGAGCCGACAACCGACGAATACCTATCCACCGCAACCTATCCCGACACCCTGCTGGGCTGGCTGCAATCCGACATCGCCGCCGACGCGGTACGTCCCGACGGCCGGACCCACCAAGAATCCGACCGCTCCGTCCAGGTGCACGCCTGCCACGGCCCGGCCCGACAGATCGACGTCCTCCGCGAGGTGCTGCTCGGCCTGCTCGCCGACGACCCCACGTTGGAACCCCGCGACATTCTGGTCATGTGCCCGGACATCGAGACCTACGCACCCCTGATCACCGCCGGGTTCGGGCTCGGCGAGGTGGTCCGCAACGCGCACCCGGCGCACCGGCTGCGGGTGCGGCTGGCCGATCGTGCTCTGGTGCAGACGAATCCGTTGCTGTCGGTGGCCGCGCAACTTCTGGTGCTTGCCGGTGGCCGGGCCGGGGCCAGCGAGGTGCTCAACATCGCCTCGGCCGCCCCGGTGCGGGCCCGGTTCTCCTTCACCGATGACGATCTGGACGCCGTCACCGGGTGGGTGCGCGAGGCGAACATCCGGTGGGGCTTCGACCAGCCGCACCGGACACCCTACGGCGTCGAATTCCTGCACAACACCTGGCGATTCGGCGTCGACCGGGTACTCGCCGGGGTCGCCATGTCCGACGATTCCCGCGCCTGGCTGGGCACCACGCTGCCGCTCGACGATGTCAGCAGCAACCGGGTGGAACTGGCCGGCCGCTTCGCCGACTTCGTGCAGAAGCTCACGGACACCATCCACGCCATGAGCGGTACCCGCACCCTTGCCGACTGGCTGCAGACACTCACCGACGGTATCGAGGCGCTGGCCTTCGACGACGAGGAATGGCCGGCCGCCCAGGTGCAACGCGAGTTCGCCGATATCGCCGAGAGCTCGGGCGCAGGCTCCGTCTTGCTGCGCCTCAGCGATATTCGCGCGCTGCTGGACCGGCACCTGGCCGGGCGCCCCACCCGCGCCAACTTCCGGACCGGCACGCTGACGGTGTGCACGATGGTGCCTATGCGCTCGGTGCCGCACCGGGTGGTGTGCCTGGTCGGCCTGGACGATGGAGTCTTCCCACGCCTCGGCGCCGTCGACGGTGACGATGCGCTGGCCCGCGACCCGATGACCGGTGAGCGCGATATCCGCTCCGAGGACCGCCAACTCCTGCTCGACGCGATCGGCGCCGCCACCCAGACCCTGGTGATCACCTATACCGGCGCCAACGAGTACAGCGGGCAGCCGCGGCCCCCCGCGGTGCCGATCGCCGAACTCCTCGACACCCTGCAAGCCACCGCCGCCGGCCCCGTCGACCAACTGGTGACCCGGCATCCCTTGCAGCCCTTCGACGTCCAGAACGTGCAGCCGGGCCGGCTGATCCCGGATTCGCCGTTCACCTTCGACCCGACGGTGCTCGACACCGCCCGCGCGATGGCGGGCACGCGCGGCCCGCAACCGGACTTCATCTCCGGTCCACTGCCCGAACACCCGACCGGCGACGTGTCGCTGGCCGATCTGATCGCGTTCTTCAAGAACCCGGTCAAGGGCTTCTTCCGGGCGCTGGACTACACCCTGCCGTGGGATGTGGACGGAGTGTCCGATGTGATGCCCGTCGAGATCGACGCGTTGCAGGAATGGACGGTCGGCGACCGGATGCTCGGCGACATCATGCGCGGGATGACCCCGCAGGACGCGCAACAGGCCGAATGGCGGCGCGGCACGCTACCGCCGGGAAAGCTGGGCTGGCGGCTGTCGGTGCGGCTGCGCGATCAGGCCGCCCTGCTGGCGGCCGAGGCACTGCGCTACCGTCGCGCCGACGGCCAGGCATTCGACGTGGACATCGACCTCGGGGCGGGGCGACGGCTCACCGGGACGGTGAACTCTGTCTTCGCCGATCGGCTGGTCAGCGTCACCTACTCCAAGCTCGGCGGTCAACACCTGCTGGCCTCCTGGATTCCGTTGCTGGCGTTGACAGCTCAGCGCGGGCAGCAGTGGTCGGCGGTGTGCATCGGCAGGCCGCCGCGCGGCACCACTCCGCGCATCCAGGGCCTGGACGGCCCGAACGACTCCGTGGTCCTGCTGCGCGATCTCGTCGCCATGTACGACGAGGGCCGGCGGCGCCCGCTCCCGCTGCCGATCAAGACCTCCTATGCGTGGGCCGGGGCCCGCCACGTCGGCGACGACCCGACGCAAGCGGCAAACTACCGCTGGCGCAACGATCGTGACGACCCGGCAATCGCACGAGTGTGGGGCCGCGACCCCGGCCTGGACGAACTGGTGGGCCTCGACGAGTACGCGCAGCGGCTGTGGCTGCCGCTGCTGCAGGCCGAAGGGGTGGCGCCGTGAACGACGCTTGCGGAGTGAACCGCATGAGCGATGAGGTGCGCACCTTCGACCTCACCGGGCCCCTGCCCGCGCCGGGATCGACCACGGTGCTGGAGGCCAGCGCCGGCACCGGCAAGACCTTCGCGCTGGCCGGTTTGGTGACCCGGATGGTCGCCGAGGGCCGGGCCACCCTCGACGAGATGCTGCTCATCACCTTCGGCCGGGCCGCCAGCCAGGAACTACGCGAACGGGTGCGCGGCCAGATCGTGGGCGCGCTCGCCGCTTTCGCGGATCCATCGGCGGCGGACAACGATCTGCTGCGCCACCTGATCGCCGAGGACCGCGGCGCGCGGCATCAGCGGCTGCGCGACGCATTGGCCGGATTCGATGCCGCCACCATTGCGACCACGCATCAGTTCTGCCACATCGTGCTGAAATCCCTTGGTGTGGCCGGTGACAGCGACAGCGGCGTCACCCTGGTGGAGAGCCTCGACGAACTGGTGTCCGAGATCGTCGACGACCTGTACCTGGCCCGGTTCGGCAATGACTCCGACGCACCCCGGCTGAGTTACCGTGACGCCCAGAAGCTCGCGTCCCAGGTGGTGCGCAACCCGGCGACCGAACTGCGGCCGCTGGAGGCCGACCCGGACTCGCTCACCGCGGAGTGCCTGAGCTTCGCCCGGGATGTGCTGGCGGAGTTGGAGATCCGCAAACGGCGCCGCGGCGTACTGGGCTACGACGATCTGCTGACCCGACTGGCCGACGCGCTGGCCGACCCCGATTCGGCGGCCCGGGTGCGAATGCCACAACGCTGGCCGGTGGTCATGGTCGACGAGTTCCAGGACACCGATCCGGTGCAGTGGCAGGTCATCGAGCGGGCCTTCGCCGGGCAGTCGACGCTGATCCTGATCGGCGACCCGAAACAGGCCATCTACGCCTTCCGCGGCGGTGATATCGACACCTACCTGCGGGCCGCGGAAACCGCCGGGGACAAGCAGACCCTCGGCATCAACTGGCGCAGCGACGCCGCCCTGGTGAACCGGCTGCAGGTGGTGCTCGGCGGCGCACAACTCGGCGGTCCCGGAATCGTCGTACACGAGGTGTCCGCGCATCATCGGGGCCACCGCCTGTCCGGTGCACCGCGCAACGATCCGTTCCGGTTGCGGGTGGTGACCCGCAGCGGCAAGGGCACCCGAACCATCGGGATCGACCGTCTCCGTGAGCACATCGGCCGAGACCTGGCCGCCGATATCGGCGCGCTGCTGGCCGGCGGCGCCACCTTCGCGGGACGGCCGCTGGAGGCCCGCGATATCGCCGTCATCGTGGAAACCCACAAGGACGCCCGGGCCTGCGACACCGCGCTCGCCGAGGCCGGTATCCCCGCGGTGTACACCGGGGATTCGAATGTGTTCGCCTCGGCCGCCGCGCAGGATTGGCTGTGCCTGCTGGAGGCGTTCGAGCAGCCGCACCGCCCCGGCCTGGTCCGGGCGGCGGCGTCGACGGTGTTCTTCCGCGAAACCGCGGAAAGCCTTGCCGCCGGAGGTGACCCGCTGACCGACCGGGTCGCCGAGGAGCTGCGGAGCTGGGCTGGGCACGCCAGGGAACGCGGGGTGGCCGCGGTGCTGGAGGCCGCGCAGCTGGGCGGTATGGGCAAGCAGGTGCTGTCCTGGCAGGGCGGCGAGCGGTTGATGACCGACCTGGCCCACGTCACCCAATTGCTGCAGAACGCCGCGCACCGTGAAGGTTTCGGTTTGCCCGCGCTACGCGACTGGCTGCGCACCCAGACAATCGAGGAGGCCGGGTCGGCCGAACGCAACCGTCGCCTCGACAGTGACGCCGCCGCGGTGCAGATCATGACGGTGTGGGTCTCCAAGGGCCTGCAGTACCCGATCGTGTATCTGCCGTTCGCGTTCAACCGATACTCGCCGGACCCGAATCCGGTTCTGTACCACGACGAAGGCGTCCGCTGCCTCTACGTGGGCGACCCCGATCCGGTGGTGCTGCGCACCGGCAAGGCCGAGGCCGCCGCCAATGACAGCCGACTGACCTACGTGGCGATGACGCGCGCCTGCTCGCAGGTGGTGGCGTGGTGGGCGCCGTCCTGGGACGAACCCAACGGCGGGCTGTCGCGGCTGATGCGGGGCCGCTCGCCCGGCGAGGCCGAGGTGCCGGCCGTCTGCAGCCCCGCCAAGGTCTCCGACCTCGATGCGCTGGCCCGGCTGCGCGCGTGGGAGGAAGCCGGCGGCCCGGTGCTGGAGGAATCGCTGATCGAGCCGATCACCCCGGCACCGACGCCACCGGCGCCCACCGAACTCGCGGTGCGCCATTTTCACCGCGCCATCGACACCTCGTGGCGGCGCACCTCGTACTCCGGTCTGCTGCGGGCCGCCGAAGAGTCCCCGGTGTCCAGTGAGCCGGAGGTGGCCGAACTCGACGATGAGGTGGCCGATATCCCGCTGGTGGCACCGGCTTCCGGCGCGGATGTGCCCTCGCCGATGGCCGAGCTTCCCAGCGGGGCGGCCTTCGGCTCGCTGGTGCACGCGGTGCTGGAGACCGCCGACCCGTTCGCAGCCGATCTGGCCACCGAATTGGCCGAGCACGTGCGCAAGCACGCCGCGCGCTGGCCGGTGACGGTGGCTGCCGAGGAGCTGGCCGCAGCACTCGTCCCGATGCACGACACCGACCTGGGCCCGCTGGCGCCCGGGGTCACGCTGCGCCAGATCGGCCTGCCGGACCGGTTGCGGGAGTTGGACTTCGAGTTCCCACTGGCCGGCGGCGACATCGCGGCCGGGACGTTCGCGCGGTTGTCCGACGTCGGCGCACTGCTGGCCGAGCATCTGAGCACCGACGACCCGCTGGCGTCCTACGCGGGCCGATTGTCGGCGGGTGCGCTGGGCCGGCAACCGCTGCGGGGATATCTGTCGGGCTCGGTGGACGCGGTGCTGCGGATCGGTGAGCGGTTCGTGATCGTCGACTACAAGACCAACTGGCTGGGCATCGCCGATACGCCGCTCACCGCCGCCGACTACGGCCGCGAACGCATGGTCGAGGCCATGCTGCACTCCGACTATCCGCTGCAGGCGCTGCTGTACAGCGTGGTGCTGCACCGCTATCTGTCGTGGCGGTTGCCCGGCTACGACCCGCAGCGCCACCTCGGTGGGGTGATGTATCTGTTCGTGCGCGGCATGTGTGGTGCGCTCACCCCCGTGCAGGACGGCCATCCCGCCGGTGTCTTCAGCTGGGACCCCCCGGCCGCGCTGACCATCGCACTGTCCGACCTTCTGGGGCGTCCATGATCATCGACGACTTCGAATCCGCCGATATCCAGGTGGCACAACGGTTGACGGCACTGGCCGGGGAGACCTCGGAGGACGTGGCGCTGGCCGTGCGGCTGGTCGTGCGAGCGCTGCGCGGCGGCTCGGTGTGCGTGGATCTGCGTGCGGCCGCAGCGTCGGTGGACCTGGTGGCCGATGACTGGCTGGCAGCGGTGGCGGCGAGCCCGCTGGCCCAGACACCGCCGGTGCTGCGACTGTTCGGCGACCTGCTCTATCTGGACCGGTATTGGCTGGAGGAGCAGCAGGTGTGCGCCGATGTGCTGGCACTGGCCGGGACCGTTCCCCCCGGGCAGGCTCCGGACGTACTGCGGCTGTTCGACGACGACTACGCAGAGCAGCGCGAAGCGGCCAACATGGCGCTCTCCCAGGGACTCACGGTGCTCACCGGTGGGCCGGGCACCGGCAAGACCACGACGGTGGCGCGGCTGCTGGCCCTGCTCGCCGAGCAGGCGGCGCTGGAGAACAGGCCTTCCCCGCGGATCGCGCTGGCCGCGCCCACCGGCAAGGCAGCCGCCCGGTTGCAGGAGGCGGTGCAGACCGCTGTCGACGAACTCGACGAGGCGGACCGGTCCCGGCTGACCGGTCTGCAGGCCACCACGTTGCACCGGCTGCTCGGGTCGCGGCCGGACACCTCCTCGCGCTTCCGCCATCACCGCGGCAACCGGCTTCCGCATGATGTCATCGTCGTCGACGAGACCTCGATGGTGTCGCTGACCATGATGGCCCGATTGTTGGAGGCCGTGCGCCCGGACACCCGGCTGCTGCTGGTGGGTGATCCGGATCAGCTGGCATCGGTGGAAGCCGGTGCGGTGCTGGCGGATCTGGTGCAGGGGCTGGGCGCGTCACGGGTGGCGTCGTTGCGGACCTCGCATCGGTTCGGGGCCGACATCGGTGATCTGGCCGCCGCGGTGCGCGACGGCGATGCCGACGCCGCGCTGCAGGTGCTGCGTTCCGGTGGGGAGCACATCGAGTGGCTGCGCTCGGCCCAGTCGTTGCGCGATGTGCTGTTGCCGCAGGCACTTCGGTTGCGGGAGGCGTGCGTGCTCGGCGACACGGCGACCGCGCTGCAAACGCTGGAGGAGCACCGGTTGCTGTGCGCGCACCGGCGCGGCCCGTTCGGGGTGGCGCACTGGAACCGTCAGGTGGAACGGTGGCTGACCGAGGCGACCGGCGAGCCGCTGTGGTCCACGTGGTACGCCGGACGGCCGATCCTGGTGACCGCCAACGACTATGGACTCAAGTTGTACAACGGGGACACCGGAGTGACGGTGGCATCACCGGACGGCTTGCGGGTGGCGGTCGGCGCCTTGTCGTTCACCCCGGGCCGGCTGGCGGAGGTGGAGACCATGCACGCGATGACGATCCACAAGTCGCAGGGCAGCCAGGCCGCCGAGGTGACGGTGCTGCTGCCTCCGGAGGATTCCCGGCTGCTGACCAGGGAGTTGTTCTACACCGCGGTGACACGGGCCCAGCGCCGCGTGCGGGTGGTGGGATCCGAAGCCGAGGTGCGCGCAGCGATCGACCGGCAGGCCGTACGGGCCACCGGGCTCGGGTTGCGGTTGCGGGTTTAGCAGGGTGTTCAATCGTAAGCCGATCCACTTTCGGTATCAATCGATGCTCAACGAGTGTTGGATCGTCGGCGCCGGTGTGATCTACCCTTCACCCACCGCAGAAATTGAAACGTTTCACATTGCGGAAGCGGGCGGTTAACTCGATGAGGAGCTGACAATGAGACCGGAAACAACTGCCCGATCCATATGGTGGACAGCATTTGTCGCGGGGATGGCGTCCTATATCGACGCTGCCGCCATCGTCACCAGCGGGACCGCCGTCGTCATGCTCAGCGACAGCATGGGCTTGAGCGCCGGGCAGATCGGCGCCGCCTCGGCCTCCCTCACCGTGGCCATCGCCATCGGCTCCGTGATCGGCGGACGCCTCGGCGACCGGTTCGGGCGCCGCTCGGTCTTCCTGGTGACCATGGCGGTGATCCTGCTGGGCGCAGTGGTGGTCATTCTCGCGCCGACATACGGCTATCTCGTGTCGGGCCTGGTGCTGATCGGCCTGGGCGCCGGGGCCGACCTGCCCGTCTCGTTGGCGACGATCGCCGAGGCCGCCAAGGCCGGCCAGCGCGGCAGTCTGGTGACCTTCTCGCACCTGCTCTGGAAACTCGGCACCATCGCCAGCCTGGCGCTCGGCTCGGTGTTCGGCGACTCGGGCCGCAGCGGCGCGCAGATCATGTACGCCCACATCGGACTGGTCACACTGCTGACCCTGCTCGCCCGGATCAGCCTGCCCGAATCCGATCGTTGGCAGACCGCCCGCGCCGTCGCGCTCGATGACGCCACCGGGACGCGGTCGAAGGGCGCGCTGCGCGAACTGATGAAACCGCCCTACGTGCTGTCGTTCACGGCCCTGATCATCTTCTACGCACTCATGAACCTGGGCAGTAACACCAACGGCCAGTTCGGCGCCTACATGTTCGTCAAGGTCGCCGGGTCCACCGTGAGTCACTTCTCGACGGTCAAGCTGATCGCCACCGCGGTGGGCTTCTTCCTGGTGTTCGTGCTGATGAAGGTCGTCGACGGCCCCAACCGGATGAAGTGGTTCGTGTTCGGCGCGTTGTGCTCGGTGGCGGGCTCTGCGCTACCCGCGATCGCCGGACCGACGACCTTCACGCTCTCGACGATGCTGGTCCTCTGGGCCATCGGCACCGTGTTCGCCAGCGAGGCCATGATGAAACTCTGGACCCAGGAATCGTTTCCGACCTTGCTGCGCTCCACGGCCCAGGGCGCGATCATCGCGGCGGCCCGCGGCCTGGCCGCGGCGTTCGCCTTGCTGACTCCGACCATCCTGCTGGCTGGGCCGCGCGCGCTGTTCGCCTTTCTCGCGGTGGTGGTCGTCGTGGCAACGTCTACCGCCTTCTTCACCTTCCACAATCGAACAACCACCGAACTCGACGAAGACGAAGCTGCACAACAGGTTTCGGACTCCGACATCGAAAGGATCCACAAGTGACCGCCCACAGCTCGCCGGTGATCGAAACCGTCAGCGTTCAACTGTTCCAGAGCGCCAAGATGACAGTCCTCGACTCGGACGGCCATGACCATCCCGGGCCACGCACCGAGATCACGCTGGCGCTGCTGCGGGTGCGCGACACCGACGGCGCCGAAGGCGTGGTCGTCGGGAAACCGGCCTACCTTCGGGCCGACCAGGTGGAACAACACCTGCGGCCCGTGCTCACGAACACCGATCCGTTGATGCGGGAACACATCGGCGAGGATCTCTTCCGACGTTCACGCTCGCGCGCGGCGGAACTGCCGGACCACACCCTGAGCTATGTGGATCAGGCGTTGTGGGACCTGGCCGGAAAGCGCTTCGGCACACCCGTGTGGAAGCTTCTGGGTGGCTTCAAGGAACGAGTGCTCGCCTATGGGAGCGTCATGTGCGGCGACGACATACCGGGCGGGTTGGCCACCCCGGAGGACTACGCACACTTTGCCGTCGAGTTGGTGGAGCGCGGCTACCGCGGGATCAAGCTGCACACCTGGATGCCGCCCATCGAGGGTGCGCCGAGTGTCGAACGGGATATCGCGGCGTGCGCCGCGGTCAGGGAGGCGGTCGGCCCGGGTATCGATCTGATGCTCGACGGATATCACTGGTATTCGCGGACCCAGGCGTTGCAGATCGGCAGGGCCCTCGACGAATTGAAGTTCGCGTGGTTCGAGGAACCGATGGACGAGTACTCGACGCAGTCCTACCGGTGGTTGTCCGAGCAGGTGGCAACACCCGTGGTGGGCCCGGAGACCGTCGCGGGACGGCACCGGTCCCGGGCCGACTGGGTGCTCGGCACCTGCGACATCTTGCGTGCCGGCGCCATGAACACCGGCGGAATCACTCCGGCGCTCAAAGCTGCACACCTCGCTGATGCGTTCGGCATGACGTGCGAGATCCACGGGCACGGCGCGGCCAACCTGGCGCTGGTCGGCGCCTCACCCAATGCACCCTGGTACGAGCGCGGACTGCTTCACCCTCATGTGGACTATGACTGGGTGCCGCCGCATCAACTCGCGAACGTGGATCCGCTGGCCAAGGACGGTCACGTGGACATGCCGTCACTACCCGGCCTGGGTGAGCAGTTCGATTTCGAGTACATCGACGCCCATACGACCGTGAGGTACTGACCCGGCAACCGCCGGGGAGTCAGATCCGGGCGTTCAGACCGTCTTGGCGGCGAAGGCCGCGCTGGAGACGATGCCGATCGCGAGGGCGATCGTGCCGTATCCGAGGACGGCGGCGGCCACGACGGCGGCGATGGAACCGGCGCCCAGCAAGACCAACACTATGCCCAGAAGTACACCGCTCATGATCGCGCCCTTTCGTATGACTGCCGTCACAATGTAGCGCATAGCGTGCCGTGAATCACAGTCATACGGGCGGCAGTTCGGACACGATCGCTTACGCGCATTTGCGCAGCGCGCAGCGGTGTTTGCGGCGATCCGGAACCGAATTTTTGTTAGGCAGGCGTAGTACCGATCACTGCCTGGCTCAGTTAGATGAACTAGCCATTACGCTTGCGCCGAAATCGACGATTTGGCTGCTTCGCATGTCTATGAAGCAGCCATTTCGTCCATCCCGGCACAAGGGAGGACGGCGCACGCCTACGCGCCCAACCGTCCCGACAACCGGTTGAGCCGGTCCAGACTGATCGGGTCCAACCCGGTGAAGCGCACAGCCTTCCCCCGGGACGCGTATTTGCTCCGGATGGCATCCAGCGTGGCGACCGAGGAGGCGTCCCACACCGACGTTCCGGACAGGTCGACCACCACGTCGTCCGGGTCGTTGCCGTAGTCGAACTGGTGCACGAGGTCGTTGCTGGACACGAAGAAAAGGTCACCGCGCACCTGATAGGTGCGGGTGCCGTCGGGACCCTCCATCGCCTGAACCGAGGTGAAGTGCGCCACGCGCCGCGCGAAGGCCAGCGTCGCGGCAAGCACACCGAGACCCACGCCGACGGCGAGATTCCCGGTCGCGACCGTGCCCGAGACCGTCACCAGCATCACCAGGGTCTCGCTGCGCGGCAAGATCTTCAGCGTGCGGGGCGCCACACTGTGCCAATCGAACGTCGCCGCCGACACCACGATCATCACCGCGACGAGCGCAGCCATCGGGATGCGTCCGACGAGATCGCCGAGCGCCACCACGAGGATCAGCACGAACACCCCACTCATCAAGGTGGACAGCCGGGTTCGCGCGCCGGCGACCTTGACGTTCATCATCGTCTGCCCCACCACGGCACACCCGCCCATGCCGCCGAACAACGCGGTCACCACGTTCGCGAAGCCCTGTCCGCCCGCCTCTCGGGTCTTGTTGGACGGGGTGTCGGTGATTTCGTCCACGAGTTTGGCGGTCATCAACGATTCCAGCAGCCCGACCGCGGCCGCCCCCAACGCGTACGGCGCGATGACCTGCAGCGTGTGCAGGGTGAGCGGCACATCCGGCAGACCGGGGATCGGCAGCGAATCCGGCAAGGCCCCTTGATCTCCCACGTCGGGCACCTGCCATCCGAACACCACCACCGCGGCGGTGAGCACCAGCACCACCAGCAGCGGTGGCGGCACCGCTGTGGTCAGCTTCGGCAGTGCCACCATCAGCAGCAGGCCGACGGCGACCAACAGATAGACCAGCCACGGCACACCGATCAGATGCGGCAGTTGGGAGGCGAACACCAGGACTGCCAGCGCGTTGACGAAACCCACCATCACGCTGCGCGGGATGAACCGCATCAGCCGGGCCACCCCGAGCGACGCCAGCACCAGTTGGATGACGCCGGCCAGCAGGATGGTGGCGACCAGATACCCCACGCCGTACTCCCGCGACACCGGCGCGACCACCAGCGCCACCGCCGCGGTCGCGGCCGTGATCATCGCGGGCCGTCCCCCGGTGAAGGCGATCGCGATGGCCATGGTGACCGTCGAGAACAGACCCACCCGGGGGTCGACGCCGGCGATCACCGAGAACGCGATGGCCTCGGGGATCAGCGCCAGCGCGACGACCAGACCCGCGAGCACCTCGGTGCGCAGCACCGCCGGTGAACGCAGCGACGGACCGGTCGCGGCCGCACGGAACCCAGGGACGGTGATACTCATTGAATCTCCTTGAACGACTGCAGAAAAGCTAGGCGGCCGGACGGTGGCCGAGGAACTCCAGGATGGCGCGACGGCGACGCTGGTAGGACTCCTCGAACTGGGCTTCGGGCGTGCGGGGTTTCTCGATCGTGATGACCTCGGCGACCGTGGCGGGCCGGTGGCTCAACAGCACGATCCGGTCGGCGAGCAACAGTGCCTCGTCGACATCGTGGGTGACGAACAGCAGCGTCATCTTTTGGGTCTCCCAGACCGACATCAGCAGCTGCTGCATTTCCAGGCGCGTCTGGGCATCCAACGCGCCGAACGGCTCGTCCATCAGCATCACGTGGGGTTCACACGCCAGGGTGCGGGCAAGCTGAACGCGCTGACGCATCCCGCCGGACAGCTGGCTGGGCAGGTGGTCCAGATAGTCGCCCAGTCCGACCTGTTCCAGCCGGGTGGTGGCCTTCTCCTTGAGTTCCCGGCCGCGCACACCGCGCAGTTTCAGCGGGAACTGCACGTTCTTTAGGGCGGTGCGCCACGGCAGCAGTGCGTCTTCCTGGAACACCATGGCGCACTGAGCGGCGTTGCCGGCCACGGGCGCACCGTCGACGGTGGCGGTTCCGCCCATCGGGGTGAGCAGCCCGGCCAGGGCGCGCAGGATGGTCGACTTGCCGCAGCCGGACGGGCCGAGGAACACGACGACCTCGCCGGGATCGATGGTCAGAGTGATGTCCGCCGCCACCACACCGTCGAAACCGAGTTGCAGCTGTTGGAGGTTGACGGCGCCGGTGCTCATCGGGACGCCCTCGGCAGCCAGCGGTTGACGCGACGGCCGACGCGTTCGACCAGCCAGGCGGTGCCCAGCCCCAGCGCGCCGATGGAGATCATGCCGACCACCACGCCCGCGTAGTCGAGCAGACCGTAGGCCTGCCAGGTGTAGTACCCGATACCGAACTGGCCCGAGATCATCTCCGCGCTCACCACGCAGATCCAGGCCACGCCCATCGCCACCGACAGTCCGGCGAAGATGCCGGGCAGTGCACCCGGGATCACCACATGGAACAGCAGCGACATCCGGCCCGCACCCATGGTCTGCGCGGCCTCCTCCCACACCTTGGGCATCGAGTCCATGGCGTGGATGGTGCTGACCACCACCGGGAAGAACGCGGCGAAGAACGTGATGAAGACGATGCCCTGCTCGCTCGACGGGAACAGCAGGATGGTGAGCGGCACCAACGCGATCGCGGGGATCGGCCGGATCAGTTCGATGAACGGCCGGAGGGTCATCCGGGCGACCTCGGAGCGGCCCACGAGCACGCCTACCCCGATCCCGATCACCGCGGCAAGCCCGAATCCGAGCAGAATCCGCTGCAGGCTGGCCAGCAGATCGTCGTAGTAGGTGCCAGTGCTGACCCGGGCGAGCAGCGTGCTCAGCACCGCGTCCGGCGACGGCATCCGATTGAACCGCAACCAGGCGACGACGTTGTTGGCGGTCAACAGGTGCCAGAGCACCAGGAACGCGACGATCGGGATGAGCGGTAGCACCAGCGCCGGGGCGCGCCGCGCGACGGAGGCCGGTAGCAGGCCGACCAGCCTGCGGCGCAGGGATGTACCCGTCCCGCGCGGCGGGGACAGTGTCGGCGGCGGTGCCGCCAGGGGCCGGTTCATGATCTGGGTCATCGGTGTGTCCTCTCCTGGGTGGGGTGGATCAGCCCGCGGTGCGGGACTGGCCGACTGCGGCGCTGTAGTCGACGTCGCGAGCCTGCGGATGTCGGGCACGGTAGGTGTCCGCCCCGACAGCGGTGGCGAACGGTTTGTAGCGCTGGGCGGGTACAGCGGACGGATCGTGAAGCCAGACAGCGTGATCGGCGAAGATCCGCAGTCCGGTGAGGGTGTCGGGCACGTAGGCGGCGCGCACCTGTTCTTGTTCGGCGACACGGCGCAGCAGGCAGGTCGGGGTCGCAGCGACCTCGGCGGCACTCCCCGATGCCCAGACCTCGGAGGCCTGCGCCGGATCGTCGACCGGCATGTCACACACGTCGTCGAAACCGGCCAGCGTCATCGGATTGGTGATGTCGGCGCGGCGCTGCGGGTACTGCTGTCCGAATAAATCGCGCAGATAGCCGTCGTCCAGGAACCCGGCGATGTCGAAATCCGGGGTCACCGAACCGCGCCCGACCAGATAATCCTTGACCTTGGCGAAGGCGCCCAGGAACTGCTCCTTGAGCGTCATGTCGAAGCTGACCAAACCGTTGGGGCCGTTGTAGAGGTAGATGACCTCGGGTTCGATACCGGTCAACTCGCCCACCCGCAGCGCGGCCTGCAGTGGCCGCGCGACGATCTCGTCGGTCGTCGCTTTCATGGCCCGCATGAACGCCGCCATCACCTCGGGGCGCCCCTCGGCGAACTGCTTGCGGACCACCACCCCGTGGAAGGTGGGCACGTTGTTGTCGCCGCCGTCATAGAGCAGCCGGCCCTGATCGCGGTAGACCACCAGCTGTGGCCACGGGACGAACTGGGCCAGGGCATCGACCTGCCGGCCGTCGATCGCCGAGGCGCCCACCGAGGGGTCCTGGTTGACGATGTGCACGGCGTCCTTGGCGATATCGCCGCCGGCAAGCGCCGAGGAGAACATTCCGTCACCCGCCGAACCGAGACTGGTCGACACCTTCTTGCCCACCAGGTCCTCGAGTGAGCGCGCCGACGAATCAACCGGTACCACAACCTGGTTCAGCGACCCGCGCATGTTGTAGCCGGTGGTGGCGATCATCTCGGTGGCCGCGTCGTCGTACTTGCGGGTCTTGGACCCGTTGGTGAGCAGCGGGTAGTCACCCATCGAGCCGATGTCGACGTGGCTGGCGATCATCTGCGCGGTCAGCGGAGCCCCGGACGCGAAGTCCTGCCACACCACCCGGTATTTGGCGCCGGTGGCCGCACCCACTTCCTTCAGCGCGTTCTCGAAGTCACCGCGGTCACGCAGCAGGGTGCCGGCGTTGATGGTGTTGATGGTCTTGGATTGGTAGCCGACATTGACCACGACGGTCGGTTCGGACAGCACGCCGCACCCCGTCAGCAGCGGTCCCCCGCCCACCGCGAGTGCGCTCAGCAGTGCTGCCGACCGGGCCCGCCACCGGCCGCCAATGCGATGTTGATCGTCGTCCATGGGCACAAGCCTCGACCGCTTCTGTTACCTCGCTGTCATCTGAGGTTGCGCATCAGTTACGCCATCTGTACGCCGGCGACATCGGAGTTACGCCACCACACCGACGCTGGCCGTATCTCGCGCCATCGGAAAGGCTTGCAGCCGTGGATATTCAGGACACCGAGATCGAACCCGACTACCGGTTCACGCTGGCCAACGAACGCACCTTCCTGGCTTGGCAGCGCACATCGCTCGGGCTGCTGGCCGCCGCGGTCGCGGTGGTGCAATTCATGCCCGAGGTCGCGGTTCCCGGTCTGCGCCAGCTGCTGGGCGTCTCGGTCGGTGCGCTGGCGATCCTGACCGCGGTCGCCGGGCTGCACCGATGGGTTCAGGTCGACCGCGCGATGAGGTACGACAAGCCGCTGCCGCGCGCCGCCGCGGTGACCTACCTGACCGCGGGCCTGGCGATGCTGGGTGTGGTCACAATCGGTCTCGCGATCACCGGCACCCTGCGATGACGCGCGAAGCACTCGAGCAGGACCGCGGCCTGCAGGCCGAGCGGACGGCTCTGGCGTGGACCCGTACCGCGCTTGCGATCGCCGCGTCCGGCGTGCTGGTGCTGCTGCGGGACGGCACGATCGACGTCGGCGGGAACCCGGCACGCCTCGCGGTGGTGGCCGCGGCGGCCGTGCTCGCCGCGGGAGTGTTCGCCGTCGGGGCGCTCCGCCGCCATCAGCTGCGGCGAAACCCCCGCGGCGCGGCCCCGCGGTACCTACCGGGGATGGGGGTCGCCGTGATCGTCCAGGCCGCTCTGGTGGTGACGTACCTGGCGCTGCCCGTCGGCTGATCACACGTCCAGGAAACGGATGTCCTTGGCATTGCGGGTGATGAAGATGCGGCGCGCCTCGACGTCGTCGCCCATCAGAATCGAGAACAGCTCATCGGCGGCGGCGGCATCATCGAGGGTCACCTGCCGCAGCACCCGGACCGAGGGATCCATGGTGGTCTCCCACAGTTCCTTCGCGTCCATCTCGCCGAGGCCCTTGTAGCGCTGGATACCGTCCTCGGTGTTGATCCGCCGGCCTGCCGCGCGCCCGGCATGCAGCAGGACGTCGCGCTCCCGGTCGGAATACGCGAACTCCGGTTCGGAGCGTTGCCATTTCAGCTTGTACAGCGGCGGCTGGGCCAGGAAAACGTGCCCGTTCTCGATGAGCGGTTTCATGAAGCGGAACAGCAGGGTCAGCAGCAGCGTCGAGATGTGCTGCCCGTCCACGTCGGCGTCGGCCATCAGCACGATCTTGTGATACCGCAGCTTGGACAGCTCGAATTCGTCGTGGATACCGGTACCCAGCGCGGTGATGATGGCCTGGACTTCGGTGTTCTTGAGCACCCGGTCGATGCGGGCCTTCTCCACGTTGATGATCTTGCCGCGCAGCGGCAGGATCGCCTGGAACATCGAATCCCGTCCACTCTTGGCCGAGCCGCCGGCCGAATCACCCTCCACCACATATAGTTCGGACTTGCTCGGGTCGGTGGAGCGGCAGTCGGCGAGCTTGCCCGGCAATCCGCCGATATCGGTGACGCTCTTGCGACGCACCAACTCGCGCGCCTTGCGCGCCGCCAACCGGGCCTGCGCCGAGGACGAGACCTTGGTGATGATGATTTTGGCTTCGGCCGGGTTGGCCTCGAACCAGTGCGCCAGCCGCTCGTGGCAGACCTTCTGCACAAACGAGCGAACGGCGGCATTGCCGAGCTTGGTCTTGGTCTGGCCCTCGAACTGCGGCTCGGCGACCTTCACCGAGACGACCGCGGCCAGACCCTCGCGGATATCGTCGCCGGTGAGGTTGGGATCCTTGTCCTTGATCAGCTTCTTGTCCTTGGCGTACTTGTTGACCACCGTGGTCAACGCCGCACGGAAACCCTCTTCGTGGGTGCCGCCCTCGCGGGTGTTGATGGTGTTGGCGAAGGTGTGCACCGACTCCGAATAACCCGCGTTCCACTGCATCGCGATCTCGACCTCATGGCCGGTCTCGGCACCGTCGAACGCGATGACGCTGGGCTGGATCGGGTCTTTCACGCGGTTGATGTGCGCGACATAGTCGATCAGACCGCCGGGATGGTGGAAGGTTCGGGTGCCCCCGTCACCGCGGTTGTCGGTGAGCGTGAGCACCAGCCCCTTGTTGAGAAAGGCCATCTCCTGCAGGCGGCGGGCGACGGTGTCGGCGTCGTAGGTGGTCGTCTCGAAAATCTGCGGGTCGGACCAGAATCTGACGGTGGTGCCGGTGCGGGTGCAGGGCGTTCCCCTGCGCAGCGTGCCCGGCTCCGACCGGTCGTAGTGCTGGAACCATTCGTAGCCGTCGCGGCGGATGAGCACCTCCAGTCGCGTGGAGAGCGCATTGACGACCGACACTCCCACCCCGTGCAGACCGCCGGACACCTGGTAGGAGTCGCTGTCGAACTTACCGCCCGCGTGCAGTTGGGTCATCACGACATCGACGGTCGGTATCCCGGTCTCGTGGACGGCTACCGGGATACCGCGCCCGTCGTCGGTGACCTCGACGCCGCCGTCGGGAAGCAAGGTGACCTCGACGCGGGTGGCATGGCCGGCCATCGCCTCGTCGACTCCGTTGTCCACGACCTCCCACACCATGTGGTGGAGTCCGCGCTCACTCGTCGACCCGATGTACATTCCCGGGCGTTTACGAACGACGTCGAGGCCTTCCAGGATCGTGATCGATTGGGCGCCATAGGCGGGACTGGTCACTGGTAATCCCCTCTCAAGGGCGATGCCCCGCCCTCACATCGGTGCGGGCAGGGCATCGGTACTAGTGCTACTGGTTGCGGGCCGGGACAAAATCGATCGGTGCGCCGGCGGGGATCAGTTCTTCCTGCTCGACGGTGGCATCGAATTCCTGGATGAAGCGGTAGGCGTGCTGCATGACCCACCACCGCACCCAGGTCTGGTTGACGGCTTCGCGCTCCTTCGGGTCCTCCAGCAGGTTGGTGATGCGCGCGAAGCCCAGCGGGATCTCCGGGTCGTGGAAATGCTGCTGGCGTTTGAAGTTGATCTTGAACTGTGACCACTTCACCGCGTGGAGTTCCTCGTTGAGCCACACCATGCAGCCGTCCCGCTTGGATTCTTCTGCACCGCCGAAGAATTCGCGCTGGTCGATTCCGTCGATGATGCGGTCGTCGGGGACCTCGCAGCCCGCCCAGCGCAACAGGGTGGGGAACATGTCGGTGACGTGCACCATCTCGTTGCTCTCACGCGGGGCGACCTGGTCCGGCCAGCGGATCAGGCACGGTGTACGGATGCCGCCTTCTGCCGAGCTGAAGTAGGAGCCGTCGAAGAACCCGGCGGTGCCGCGGCCCGCCAGGTGGTCCTCGGCGCCGTTGTCCCCGGCCATGATGACGATGGTGTTGTCCTCGATGCCCAGTTCCTTGAGCGTGTCCAGGATGCTCCCGAAGTCGTGATCGAGCATCAGCAGTGAATCACCCCACGCGCCGTTGGTGCTCTTACCCTTGAACTCCGGGCGCACCTCCATCGGGAAGTGCATCAGCGAGTGGTTGTGGTAGAGGTAGAACGGCTTGTCGGCCGCCACGCTACGCTTCATGAACTCCTTTGCCCGACGGTCGTACTCGCCGTCAACCTCGCCCTTGAGCTTGACCGTCAGCTGCTCGTCGGTGGTGCGCACACCGTCGGCCTTGGTGCCGTCGTACATGTAGGAGTAGCCGTCGCGATCGCCGTTGTACCAGGGATCGTCGGGCCACAGGCACTCGTCGTAGGTGCGGGCCGGCCCATACCACTCGTCGAATCCGTGGTCAGTAGGCCACCGGCCGTCCTCGGCGCCGATATGCCACTTCCCGTAACACGCTGTGGCGTAACCGGCTTCGGACAGGATGTCCCCCATGGTGCGCTCCCACGCCACGATGCCGCCGCCGTTACCACCGAGCGCGATGGTGTGGTTGCCCGACCTGATCGGGTAGCGCCCGGTCATCAGGGCCGATCGGGTCGGCGTGCACTGCGGTTCGACGACGAAGTGCGACAGCTTGAGCGACTCGGCCGCAAAGGCGTCCATCCGGGCAGTGTCCGCGCCCCGCAGAATGCCGCCGCCGTAGCAGCCGAGCTCACCCATACCTAGGTTGTCGACGTGAAAGTAGACGATATTGGGTTTTTTGGGCATGGTTGAGCGACCTCTCTCGATATGGGTGAAGGGTGAAGCGGAAAGGGGGTGCCGGCTACTTTGGCGGCGGGGACTGCTGATCGGGTTCCCGCGCTGCGGTGGTCACCAAGGAGCACCTGTCGCCCCGGTAGCGCACAGATTCGAAGTCGAAGGGCGTGCCGTCTTCGAGGAACGTGAGTCGGTGCAGGAGCAGTAGGGGTGCACCGGCGCGGATTTGCAGCAGCCCCGCCGTGTTCGCGTCGGCTGCGACAGATTCCACAGTGACCTCGGCCCAGCCCAGGCGCACGCCGAGTTCCCGCTCGATCATCGCGAACACATCTTGACGATCGAGATTGGCGTCCACGGGAATCGCACCGACGCGCAGCGATGTGGTGTCCAGTGACAACGGCACCCCACCCACCGACCGCAGCCGTTCGATGAAGATGATCGGCGAGTTCTCGGGTAGTTGCAGTTTGGCGGCCACGAACGGTGAGGCCACCGACTCGCGCACGGAGAGCACCGTATTGTCCACCGGCAGTTGATGACCGGCGAGAGATTCGGCGAGACCTTCGAGGCGGTCGAGACGCTGGCTCAATTTGGCGCCCGTGACGAACGTTCCCGCACCCTGCACCCGGGTGATCAGACCTTCGCCGCGCAGCAGTTCCAGCGCCTCGCGGATCGCGTTGCGGCTGACATCGAACTCGGCCGCGAGTTCGGCCTCCGACGGCAGCATCGGGCGTGCCGCGGCAAGCCCTCCGTAGACACCATCGAGGATCTTTCCGCGCAGGACATCGCGTGCCCATCGGGCGGCATCCGCTCGGGTTCCCGCGTAATCCCGGTTCGCAGGACGTGGAAAGTCCTTTGGTGGAATGTGCGGACGCCGGGTCATGTCAAGAACTGTGCCACCGATCTCAGCTGGTGGCGATACTGTGCGTGTTACGCCACCTGCTGCCAGGTAAAGCCCTAGGCCAGTGGCTATGGATCAGCGTTTCGTCGCCGATTACGCCGCCTGAACGGTGTCGGCGACGCAGCGAAAACCGATGTGGGTGGTCGAACTGTCCTGTGATTGTGATGACCTGGCCGCCGGCCGGTAGCGGTGGCAGTACTCGGGTGCGCACAGGTGTGAGCCACCCTTGAGTACCTGATTGACCGTCGGGTCGCCGCCCGGCGCCGGGCAGCATCCGGACACCTCGGGACGTGCGCCGTGCCGCGGAGCGTAGCGGGTGGAAGTCCACTCCCACACGTTGCCGATCATGTCGAGCAGTCCGAATCCGTTCGCGGGGAAGGTACCGACCGGTGAGGTGCCGGCCCAGCCGAGGGCACCGTCGTTGCGATACGGAAAGTCTCCCTGCCAGGTGTTGGCCATCAGCGTGCCACCGGGACGGACGTCGTCGCCCCACGCATAGGCCGATACCGCACCCGCGCGGGCGGCGTACTCCCACTGTTCCTCCGTCGGCAATCGCCGTCCCGCCCATGCCGCGTAGGCGGCAGCGTCGGGGTAGGCAACCTGTACCACCGGATGGTCGGGCCGATCCTCGACCGTCGAAGCCGGGCCCTTCGGGTGCTTCCATGACGCCCCCGGCACCCACGTCCACCACTGCCGCCAGTCCCGCAAGTTCACCGGCCCGGATGTCGGCTGGAACACCAGCGCACCCGGTACCAGCTCGTCGGCGGGCGCACCGGGAAATGCCGCGGGGTCGAGTTGTTGCTCGGCGACGGTGACATGTCCGGTGGCGGCCACGAACTCGGCGAACTGGGCATTGGTCACCGGGTGCCGCTCGATCGCGAACGGTGAGACGGTGACGTCGTGCGCCGGCGCTTCCTCGGGATAGAAGTCCGGTGATCCCATGCGGTAGGTGCCGCCGGGGAGCGCGGCAAGTTCGGTGAGCATGCGGACAGACTATGCAGACAGCTCACATCGGGTCGGCTACGAGGACGTCAGAAGTGCCAGCAGATCGGGCATCGGCACGGTCGCGATACCGATCTGGGCATCCCCGATCCCGTACGGCAGAACCAGGGTGTCGGCGTGCACGAGGGCGCCGCAGGAGTAGACGACATTGGGCACGTAGCCGTCCTGCTCGTCGGGAGTCGGAGTCAGCAACGGTCGGCGAAGCCGGCCGATCATCCGGGTGGGGTCATCCAGATCGAGCAGAATCGCCCCGATCCGGTAGGTCCGCATCGGCCCGACCCCGTGGGTGAGGACCAGCCAGCCCTCCTCGGTTTCCAGCGGCGGGCCGCAATTGCCCAACTGCAACGTCTCCCACGCCTGCAGCGGCCGCTGACACGGCAACGTCGTGGTCCACACCGAGAGGTCATCACTGAAGGCGACGCTGTTCGATTCCCGATCCGACCGTGACATGGCGGCGAAACGGCCGTTCACTCGGCGCGGGAACAACGCCAGCCCTTTGTTCGCCGCCGCGTCGCCCACCAGGGGCCCGGAGGTGAAGGACAGGAAATCGTCGGTGGTCAACAGCTGCTGGCTGATCCGCGATCCGCTGTAGGCGGTGTAGGTGGCGTGGTAGACCACCGAACCGTCGTCGTCGACGAAGCGCACCAAACGCGCGTCCTCCATGCCGACGGCTTCCGCCTCGGTCGCCGGCCACAGCACGCGCTCGGAAAGATCGGTGTCCGAAGCGAATTCGATGGCGTAAGCGCGGTCAGCTATCGACCGGATCAGGTCGATCGTCTCCGGTGCGTGCCTGCGGGTGACGCGATGGCGGTGCAGCCAGTCCAACTGGCCCTCAAGGTCGGTCCGGGTGAATCGTTCCCCCAGCCCCGCGAGCACGTACTCCGCGGCCTCCGCCTCGTGCGCGCGTGCCAACTCGTGGCGGAAAACCGACGCGTCGAGCAGCGTCGGTGTCGTCAACCCGGCTGCGGCGAACGGCACCGGCTTGTCGATGACGGCGACACCCGTGTCGTCGATGGTTCCGGTGCGGAACCCTATCGAGGACCGATGTCCCTCGCCGATGCCGCGCACACTCATCACGAATCGCAGGCTGCCCGGCGCGGTGGCCCCCTGATCGGGGTGCGCAACGATGCTCGGATTGCACAGGGCGGCACCCTCGATCGCCACTTCGTTGGTGAACGTCGCTCCCAGCAGCAGCATGCGATCCGGTGACAACTCCATATCGGGATCCAGCCGGTCGGTGAGCTCACGGGCATGTTTGCCGAAGGTCACCACCAGATCGCGGTGTCGCCCGCCGAAGCGCGTCATCACATCGTTCATCGACACCTGCACGTCGTCCTCGCTCAGCGCGAGCACCCGCCGCAGCGCCGCTCCGGCCCGGGATTCATGCGCCTCGAATCCCTCCTGCCCCGGCACGAACAGGGTGGTGATGACGCGGGACCGGTCGGCGATCAGCCGTTGTGGGCTCCGGGTGACCAACGCATCCCGCACCGCCGTCACTGGGTCACGCCGACGAACCGCCGGGCTTGCTGAAAGGTCGACAGCAGCGCCAGTGTCGATTCCGCGCCCTGATTGAGGTTCACACCGTCGGCGTGCAGACCGTCGAATCCCCCACCGGTCTCGGCATTCCACATCACCGCCCCGGCATCGTTGTCGCCCTGGAACCAGGCGGCCGCGGCGCGCACGGTGTCCGGCCAGATCGCCGCGGCATCCACCGTCGACGCGCGCGCACAGGCGTCGGCCAGCGAGGACACCTCGATCGGCTGTTGGTCGAAGCCCGGCCGCGGCTCACCCGCGGCCCAGCCACCGGCCGGTGTCGGCGACAGGTGACCGCCGGACGTCTCCTGCCCGATCAGCCAGCCCAGTAGGTCCAGCCCGCGCTGGCACAGCGCGGCGTCGTCGAGCGCGCCACCGGCGGCGATCATCGCCTCCGCGAGTACCGCGTTGGCGTAGCTCAGGCGGGCCTCCGGCCACGGCCAGTCGGTGTCACCGTTCGCTTCGGACAGACCGGCGGCGTAATCGCCGACCAGCTTGCGTGCGGCGGCATTGGCGGGGTCGACGCTGAGCAGCTCGGCCGCCCCGATGGCCGCGAAGGCCATGGCCCGCGGCCACGTCGAACGGCCGTGGGCGGCCCGCTCGAACTGGATCACCGCGAGCCTGCGAATCAACCCGTTGTCACTGTGCGCGGCAGCGGAGCCCAGTCCCCACAGGCATCTGCCCCAGCAGTCGTCGAACGCGTACGCATCGGTCCATCGCCCGGTGTGGTCCATGCGATTTCGGCAACCGCCGAGGTAGGCCTGCGCCTCATCGAGGAACCTGACCGCGACCTTGGCCAAACCGCGTACCGCATCACCGGCGTCGGGTTCCCGGGTGGTGACCACCAGCACCCTGGCCATATCGTCGGTGCAGTAGCCGTGCTCGCGCCGCGGCTGCGCACCGCAGGCGTGCTCAAAGGTGCCGTGGTGATCCGACAACGCGAGCAGATGTTCGAATCCGGGTTCTAGAACGCCCATGTGCGTTCCCGCGGCTTCGAGATCTGCTGCGCCACAGCCTGATAAGACTTTGCGACCAGGGACCAGGCCATGGTGGGCGCGAGCCGCCGCGCTTCGGCAGCCATGCCGCCGGCCAGCCGAGGATCGGACAGGACCGACCGCAGCGCTGCCGTCATCGCGTCGGGATCATCGTGGGCGACGATGAGTCCGGCGCCGCTGCCGAGCAGCTCCACCGCGTGCGGGAAGGCGGTCGCGACCACCGGACGTCCGCTGGCGATCGCGTCCACCAGGACCCCGGAGGTGACCTGTTCGGTGGAGTCATACGGCAGCACCACCAAAGCCGCGCTCTGCGCCAGCGCCGCCAGCGAGGCCGTGCTGCGGTAGGTGGCGTCGAAGGAAACCGAGCCCGTCACCCCGAGTCGCTGCGCCTGTTCGGCACGAGCCTCGCGATAGGCCTCACCTTCATGCGCCAGCACCTTCGGATGGGTCCGGCCGGCGATCAGGTAGCGCGGGTTGCCCCGCAGCCCCTGCAGCGCCCCCATCGAATCGATGACCCGCTCGACGCCCTTGCCGGGACCGAGCAATCCCCAGGTCAGCATCGTCGGCCTACCGGCACGCTTGGTGGGCAGGCCGGTCGGGGCGGTCGACCCGTGCGGGATCGTGGAGACCTTCCGGCGTTCGACGTCGAACCCGGAGCGCAGCAACGCCCCGGCCGAGTCGGACATCACGACCACATGATGGGCCAGGCTCATCACCGCTTCGAGCACCGAGCGCTGATGCGGGGTGGGGTGACCGGGCACGGTGTGTAGCACGACGATGGACGGAATGCTCAGTCCGCCAAGGATATCGACCACTTCGTCACCGTCGGTGCCGCCGTAGATGCCGAACTCGTGCTGGATGACGGCGACATCACTGTCGTTGAGCAGCTCCGCGCAGGCGGCCACCGACGTCGAGGAGCCATTGACGAGTTCGCCGACGACGCGCCCGCTGAGGCTCGGCGGCCCATCGGCCACCCGCACGACGTTGACGCGCGAACCGTTGGCGGACAGTCCGTCGGCCAGTGCTGCGCTGAAATTCGCCAGCCCGCAGGGAGTGGGCGGATAGGTGCTGAGCAGGCCGACGGACGGGGTGCGGCCGCGCGGGCGCTCCAGCACCGGGGTGCCCGAGAAGTGGAAGGAGGGTGCGTTGGATACAGCAGTCAAGGGTGATCCCTAAAAGGCGGATGTCACCTGAGTGTCCGGCGCGAGCTGACGCTCGGCGAGTGCAACGGCGGACGGCTGACTCATCCCGGACCGGCTGGGTTCCCAACTTCCCCCACGTTACACCCCGTGACCTGTACCCGAGGGGTCAACGTCGGCGGGCTGGAGCGCAGCGACCGGGGAATCAACGACGCCGGGCAGAGCGCAGCGACCGGGGAATCAACGACGCCGGGCACGCGCCCGGCGCACCGCCTCCTCGACGACGCGTTCGGCCACCGCGGCCAGTTTGCGGTGCTCGGCCTGGCTCATCGCCCGCAGCTGATCGAACGACTCGGCGGCGCTGCGGCCGGTGCGCGACCGGATGATGCCGATCGCCTGATCGATGACCGGTCGGGTCAACAACGCCGTCTGCAACTGATCCGTCAGCGCCAACGCGTCGGCGAGGATGCGCGCGTTGTGCGCCGCGACCGCAGCCGGCTTGGCGAACAATTCCCCGAACTGCGCGGCGTGCTCGTCGAAACTGTTCTTGCCGTAGGCGTAGACGGTGATCGCGCCGACCACGCGATCGGAGACGATCAGCGGCAACGCCAGTGCGCTGTGCACCCCCAGGCGCCCGGCCCGCGGGCCGAACCGCGGCCAGGACTGGTCGCCGCCCAGCGAACCCGACCACACGGTGCGTCCCGCCTCGGCCGCGGTGACGCCCGGCCCCTCCTGCAGCAGCCCGTACTGGATCTCGTCGAGTTCGGTGACGAACGGCGCGCTGGCCGCCGACGCCACGACGGTCCTGTCCCCGTGTTCCCCGTGCATCAGCGTGACCCCGACACCATCGGCGCCCGGCACCGCGCGGACGGCCGACGCGGCGACCTCGGCGAGCACCTGCGCCAGTCCGAGGCTGTCGGCCACCAGTCCGGCCAGCCGGGTCAGCCCGGCCTGCAGGTCGGCGGCGGCCGAGTTGCCCTCGTCCCGTGTGGGGGACTCCGCCGTCGACATCTACACCCGGGCCGCGTCGGGGCGGTCGGGCAGCGCCAGCCGGAAGATGGTCCGCAGCGTCTGCAGATACTGCCGCGGCAGCGAACCGGTGGTGTAGGCGAGATCGTATTTCTCGCACAGCTCGCGTACCCGCTCGCCGATCTGCGGGTAGTGGTTGCTCGGCAGATCGGGGAACAGGTGGTGCTCGATCTGGTAGCAGAGGTTGCCGCTGGAGAACGCCAGCACCGGTCCGGCCTTGAAGTTCGCCGCGCCCAGCATCTGGCGCAGATACCACTCCGCCCTGGTCTCGTTCTCGATGGACTCCGGGGTGAACTGCTGTACGCCGTCGGGGAAATGCCCGCAGAAGATCACCACGTAGGTCCACAGGTTGCGCAACAGGTTGGCGCTGAGGTTGGCGCCCAGCGCGCGCCGCCACCGCCTGCCGCTGAGGGCCGGCCACACCAGGTAGTCCTTGGTCACCTGCCTGCGGATCTTGGCGAGCATCTTCTGCGTCACCGCATCCTTGGCTTCCTCGGAATCGGCGCGTTCACGATCCGAGTGGTAGCCGTGCCGGGCGATCCCCCACTCGAAGATGAGCGCCAGCAGGAAGTTTCGCAGCGGTTGGAACAGGTGCTCCCGCTTCCATGGCTGGTCGCGGGTCACCCGCAGCACACCGAACCCGAGATCGTCGTCGACCCCGAGCACGTTGCTGAACACGTGGTGGCGGTAGTTGTGCGAGTACTGCCACTGCGACGAGGGCCCCACCATGTCCCACTCCCAGCTGGTGGAATGGATCTCCGGATCGTTCATCCAATCCCACTGGCCATGGCTGACGTTGTGCCCGATCTCCATGTTCTCAACGGATTTGGCGTACGCCAGCGCGGACGTGCCGATGATCCAGCCGGTCTTGGAGCGGGTCCCGGCAATGGTCAGCCGGGCCGCCAGGTCCAGGGTGCGCTGGAACACAATGGTCCGCCGGATGTAGGACGCGTCCTTGGCACCCAGGCTCTCCTCCACATCGCTGCGGATGCGGTCCAGTTCTGCCCCGAATGCCTCGACGTCGGCACTACTCATGTTCGCGTATTCCGCGATATCGCTGATTGCCACCTGAGTTCCTGGTCCGATGTGCGGCGGCGAGGGTCCGGACCACCTGCGGTGTGCCCTCAAGCCTATGCCCCGACCGCGATGTGCGCCAAGTCGGTGCGCGGATGCGCAAGACTGGAGTCATGACAGAAACCGCCGCCACCCGCGTCGCGGTCTACCTCGACTTCGACAACATCGTGATATCGAGATACGACCAGGTCAACGGCCGCAACTCGTTTCAGCGCGACAAGGCGAAGGGCTTGGAAACCGAGAAGCTGAACCGCGCGACCGTCGACGTCGGCGCGATTCTGGACTTCACGTCGTCATTCGGGACGCTCGTTCTCACCCGGGCGTACGCCGACTGGTCGGCAGACGTCAATGCCGGATACCGCCAGCAGGTGGTGGGCCGTGCGGTCGATCTGGTGCAACTCTTCCCCGCCGCCGCGTACGGCAAGAACGGCGCCGACATCCGGCTGGCGGTCGACGCCGTCGAGGACATGTTCCGGCTGCCCGACCTGACCCATGTGGTGATCGTGGCCGGAGACTCTGATTACATCGCCCTGGCGCAGCGCTGCAAACGGCTGGGCCGCTACGTGGTGGGTATCGGGGTCGCCGGCTCCTCCAGTCGCGCGCTGGCCGCCGCCTGCGACGAGTTCGTCGTCTACGACGCGCTGCCCGGGGTGCCGGTGTTCGAACCCGAACCGGTCACCGAACCGCAGAAGAACACCCGGCGCAAGAAGTCCGAGCCCGAGGAACCCGACCCGCAGACCGCGGCGACCGCGCTGCTGACGCGCGCACTGCAGATCGGGCTGGAGAAGGACGACGTCGACTGGCTGCACAACTCGGCGCTGAAGGCGCAGATGAAGCGGATGGATCCGTCGTTCAGCGAAAAGTCGCTGGGATTCCGGTCTTTCAGTGATTTTCTGCGATCCCGCACGGATGTCGTTGAGCTCGACGAGAGTTCGACGACCCGGATGGTGCGGCTGCGCAGCGCGGACTGAGACACGAAAATCGAAAATTCCCAATAAAATTCGCGCCGCCAGATCGGTCGCACCGAGGTGTATGGTCGAGGAACAGGGACCACCTCAGGCCCCCTCATCGAAGGGGCCACCATGGCCGACAAGTCTCCGCGTCAAAGCATGACGAAGAAAACCGGCAAGTCTCTCAAGGAGAAACGCGCGGCCAAGCGCGGAGATTCGTCCGGCAACACGACCGACGACGTCTTCAACAACAAGAAGCGCTGACCACCGCTCCCCGAGCGTGCACACAGATCGCGATATGGGGTCCGATCACGCTCTGAGCGCACCGCCACCCCGGCAACGAGCGACAAAGACGATTTGTCGCTGAGATGTCGCTCCGAGGTGGGCACTTGCCACCCCCGATTTTCAGCGCGCAGTGAGCATGGCGCCCGGCACGGGATTACCGCGCGGCCCCGTTGAGTTGCGGCGCGTCGATGAGCCCGCGCTCCACGCCCCACATGGTCGCGATGGTCTTGTACTCGCCCGTTTTGATCAGGTGTTCCAACGCCCGCGACAACGGCCCCGACAGCGCAGAGCCCTTGGCGACCGGCCAGCCGTACGGCGCCGAATCGAACACCTCACCCGCGGGCACCAGTGCCCCGCCGCTGAGCTTGATCGCGAACCCGGTGACCGGTGAATCCGCGGACATGGCATCGATCTCCCCGGCGATCAGCGCGGCGGTCACGTCGTCCTGCCGGGTGAACACCACCTTCTCGATCGGCGCCAGCCCGGCCGCCACGCACGCGTCGCTCTTGGCCGGAATCTCCACCGTTTCCTGAAGTACGCTGTGCGCCACGCCAACCCGTAGCCCACACGCCGCCGCCGGGTCGATCGAGGAGTCCCGCTGCTGGGCCCACAGCGTGCCCGCCTCGAAATAGGTGACGAAGTCGACCAGCTTCTGGCGATCCAGCGTGTCGGTGAACGACGACATCCCGACGTCCAGCGAGCCGTCCTGCACCGCGGGGATGATGTCGTCGAATTCGCTCTCGCGGTACTGCGTGGTCAGCCCCATCGTGCGGGCGACCGCGTCCATCAGATCCACGTCGAAGCCCACGATCTCGCCCTCGGAGTTGGTGAACTCGTTGGGGGCGTAGGGCACGTTGACCCCGATGACCAGCGTGCCGTCCGCGCGTAGATCCGCGGGCACGGCGGCCGCGATGGCGGGTACCGCGCCTTCTGGGAAGTCCTGCGTCGGGCGTGCGTCCCACCACTTCCACGCGCCGACCGCCCCGGCGCCGACGAGCACCAGCACCCCGGCCACCACCAGCGCACGCTGCGGCAACCGTCGCCCACCGCCGGCAGCGGAGCGCGCCGCGGTGTGCCGTCCCGAACCGGTGACCCGCACCGGCGCGGCCAGGGCCCGCCTGGCGGCCGCCGCCAGCTCGGCGCCGGTCTGATAGCGCTTCTCCGGCTTCTTGGACATGCCCTTCGCGATGACCTCGTCGAAGGCGCCGAGGCGCGGATTGGCGTCCGACGGCTTGGGCGCCGGGGACACCATGTGCCCGGCGATCTGCTGCTCGAGGCTGTCCGCCGGGTAGGGCCGAGCCCCGGTCAGGCATTCGTAGAGCACACACGTCAGCGCATAGGTGTCGGCCCGGGCATCGGCGAACCCACCGTCGAAACGCTCGGGTGCCATATAGGCCAACGTGCCCAGCGTGCTGCCTGCCGTGGTCATCCCGGACTCGCCGGCGGTGCGGGCCAACCCGAAGTCGATCAGATACGCAAAGTTCTGCTGCTTGGTCAGCAGGATGTTCGACGGCTTCACATCGCGGTGGATCAGACCCAGCTGATGGGCCGCGTCCAGCGCGGAGGCCACCTGCTCGATGATCTGCACGGCGAACGCCGGATCAAGCGCCTTGTCGGTCTCGGAGAGCATCGCGCCGAGCGTGCGGCCTTCGATGAGCCGCATGTCCAGATACAACCGGCCGTCGATCTCGCCGTAACCGTGGATCGGCACCACATGCGGATCGTTGACGCCGGCGGCCGCCTGAGACTCCCGGCGGAACCGTTGTTGGAAGACGCTGTCCTGCGCCAGCTGCGGCGGCAGCACCTTGAGGGCGACGACGCGATCGGTCTTGGTGTCGTAGGCCCGGTAAACCTCGCCCATCCCGCCCCGGCCGATCAGCTCCTGGAGCTGATAGTGGCCGAAAGGTGTCGCGTCCACCGGTTTCCTCTCGGCGAAGGCCCCCGGGGCCTCGATCTGTCGATCGAAGTTACATCACACCTGGCAAAAATGTCATGACGAGACAGTTACGCCGGCGGCAACTCACGTGGGCCGTCCCCGGCATCGATCTCCCGGCGATCGTCGGATCCGTCGAGCACGACACCCCGGCGCGACTCGATCCGCGGTCGGGATACGTCCACCCATTCGCGTTCCGTCGTCAACTGCTGGGCTTGCTCGCCACCCTCGGATTCCACCGTGACCCGGTGCGTGCGCCGCATCGTGAAGTGGAATTCCTCGGTCTCTTCGAACACCTGCCGTATCGGCTTGGTCGCGTTATCTATGGCACCGGCGACGATCTGCGGCACGAACGGCCGGATGAACCGGACCGCGGCCCGCGTGACATCGGGAATGATCGGCACCCCGCCGCCCCGGTGCGGCTCCAGTTCCTTGGACGTTTCCGGTTCTCTACTGGACGCAACGGGCAGCGCAGTCGGTGCCGTCTCCTCGTCGCGCGCCGGACCGAGGGCCTCGGCGACCCGGCGGCGTTGCCGCTCGGCGTCTATCGCGTTCTGCGCCTCCACCGCCATCCGGGCGCTGTTCAACTCCTGCTCGGCCCACAGCTGATCGACCTGCGCCCGCACCTCGGCGCGCTTCACCGCGATCGCGGTTTCGGCCGCGGTCTCGGCGTCCTGCGTCGTGGTCCCCCGCCACCGCGTCAACAACATCGGTAGCAGCGTCAAGAGCGCGAACAACGCCGCGATCAGCGACCGCAGCACCAGCGGGCCGGGATGGTCCAGCGTGTAGGCGTTCATCGCCTGCCAGCGGGCCCCGATACCTCCGGTCAGCTGCGCGTCGCGGGCCGAGGTCAGGGCCTGTCCCCGCACCTCCACCTCGGAGTCCAATGCGGCGGCCCGGCTGTCCCGCTCGGCCATCGCCGCGTCGAGCGCACGGTCGGCATCGCCCAGGAAGTCGTCGGCGGTGCGCGCGCCGGGGCCGCTGCCGGGTCGGCCGGTGATCCGGCTCTGCGGGCAGTCCGCAGCGGGATTGACCTCGCAGCGCGCCACCACGAGCGCTTCGTCGCGGCGCTGCTCGGCCCGGACGACCGCGTCGTCGAGTCCGGTGCGCGCCTGGCGGGCCTGCTCCAGTGCGGTTGCCGCCAGCTCGGTGCGCGGCGACGCCTGCCTGGTCAACTCGGCGTCGATGGCTCCGCCGAACACCACCATGGCGGCCAGTTCCCCGAGCAGCGCCCCGACCGCGACACCGACGACCACCCGGCCCGGCAAGGCTGAGCGTCCCGACGCGATGGCCCTGCCGACCGCGCCGGCCAACACCCCGACAACCAGTCCGCCGGCGATCACCGCCGCCGTCGGCCACGTCGTCGCGGCGGCCAGCGCCAGCGCGGAAACCACCGCGGCTATCGCCGCCAGCAGGACTTCTACGATTCGATCGGCACGCATTGAGGCTCCACATTGTTGGGTTCGGTGCTGTGCGCCATGCGGAATCCCTCACGCCGGCTGCGAATACCGGGATCATCTCACAGCGCCGAACGTCGCGCTTCGCGCGTACAGCGTCCCGGCATGGTTACGTTGTTCACCGTGCGCGTAGACGGTCGTGACATCAGCGTCACCGGCAGCCTGCTGCAACCGCTGACCCGGCGCACCAACGAGATCCTGCGAGTGGTGCTGTCGGCGGCGTTCCTCGGCGTCGTCATCACCAGTTCACTGATCACCCGCAATGACTGGGTGGCCCTGGAACGGTCGGTGTCCGAGATCATCGGCGTGCTCACCCCGACCCAGTCCAACCTGGTCTATCTGGCCTACGGCGTGGCCATCCTCGCGCTGCCGTTCGTCATCCTTGTCCAGCTGGTCATCGGCAGGCACTGGACGCTGCTGGCCGCCTACGCCGCGGCCGGCGTGCTGGCCGTGCTGGCGCTGTCGATCAGCGGCCGGGGTATCGCGGCGCCGCAGTGGCATTTCGATCTGGGCGATCGCCTGGACACCCAGCTGTCCCAGTTCCTGGACGACCCCCGCTGGATCGCGCTGCTGGCCGCGGTGCTCACCGTGTCCGGGCCCTGGCTGTCGCGGCGGCTGCGCCGGTACTGGTGGGCGCTGCTGCTGGCGTTCGTGCCGATCCATCTGTTCGTCAGCGCCGTCGTCCCGGCCCGCTCACTGCTGGGCCTGGCCGTCGGCTGGTTCGTCGGCGCACTGGTGGTGTGGGTGGTCGGCACACCCGCCCTGGAGGTCCCGCTCGACGGGGCGGTGCGGGCGCTGACCCGGCGCGGTTTCGTGGTCTCGGCGCTCGCGGTCATCCGGCCACCCGGACCCGGCCCGCTGGTGCTGGCCGCAACCGGCCCGGACAGCACCGCAGTCGTCGAGCTGTACGGACCGAACCAGCGCAGCGGCGGCGCGCTGAGCCAGCTGTGGCGCAAGTTCCGGTTGCGCACCGATGAGACGGCTCCGCTGCAGGCCTCGATGCGCCGCGCCGTCGAGCACCGAGCCCTGATGGCCATCGCCATCGACGATCTGGGGCTGTCCAACATCTCGTCGGTGACGGTGAGCGCGCTGGACCGCGGCTGGACGCTCTACGCGCGCAAGCCCGCCCGCGGGACCCCGCTGAGCGCGGATGCCGCCGCGGTGGCCGACGTCTGGCAAGCCCTGCACACCCTGCACCAGAGCCAGATCTCGCACGGCGACCTGTGCTGCGGGGAAATCACCGTGCACGACGGGCGGGTGCAGTTCGGCGGATTCGACAACGCCGAATACGGCGCCACCGACGCGCAGCTGCAATCCGATATCGCTCAGCTGTTGGTGACCACCTCTTCGATGTACGACCCGGCCTCGGCGGTGTCCGCGGCGATCGACGCCTTCGGCCGCGACACCGTGTTGACGGCGTCGCGACGACTCACCAAAACGGCTGTGCCCGCCCGCATCCGCGACTCGGTGACCGATGCCAAGGCCGTCATCGCCGCGGCCCGCGAACAGGTGCAGCACCAGACCGGCGCCGACAAGATCAGCACCGAGACGATCACCCGGTTCACCCGGGTACAGCTCGTCCAGCTGGTGCTGTTGGTGGCGCTGGTCTATGTGGCCTATCCGTTCATCAGCACGGTGCCGGCGTTCTTCGATGAGTTGGGCAATGCCAACTGGTGGTGGGCGCTGCTCGGCCTGGCGGTCTCGGCGCTGCGCTACCTCGGCGCCGCGGGCGCGCTGTGGGCGTGCGCCGACGGCTTGGTGCGCTTCCGCCACCTGGCGATCATGCAGGTGGCCAACACCTTTGCCGCGACCACCACCCCGGCCGGGGTGGGCGGGCTCGCGCTGAGCACCCGGGTGCTGCAGAAGGGCGGGCTGAGCACCATGCGCGCCACCGCCGCCGTCGCCCTGCAGCAGAGCGTGCAGGTGATGGTGCACGTGGCGCTGCTCATCCTGTTCACCGCCGTCGCGGGCACCTCGGCGAACCTTCAGCATTTCGTGCCGAGCGCCACCGTGCTGTACCTGGTGGCCGGCGTCGCGCTCGGCCTGGTCGGCGTTTTCCTGGCGGTACCGAACCTGCGTCGCTGGCTGGCGTCGGCCGTGCGGCCCAGACTGCAGGAGGTCAAGACCGACCTATGGGAGCTGTCCCGGGAGCCCAAGCGGCTGGGGCTGATCGTATTGGGCGCCGCCGGAACGACTCTGGGATCCGCACTGGCACTGTGGGCGAGCATCGAAGCATTCGGCGGCGATACGTCGTTCGTCACGGTCACGGTGGTCACCATGATCGGCGGCACCCTGGCCTCGGCGGCGCCGACCCCCGGCGGTGTCGGCGCGGTGGAGGCGGCGCTGATCGGTGGCCTCGCCGCGTTCGGTGTGCCCGCCGCGGTCGCGGTGCCGTCGGTGCTGCTGTACCGGGTGCTGACCTGCTGGTTGCCGGTGTTCGTGGGCTGGCCGGTGATGCGCTGGCTGACCCGCAACGACATGATCTGAGGTTTGCCGACAGCGGTTTGTGGATATCTGACCAGCACCGAACCACATCGATCCTGGAGCGTCTCCTTGCAGATCCGCACGCTTGCCCCGACCGCACTGGCCGTCGCCGCCACGGCGGTGGCCGGCACGCTGGCCACCCGACCCGCCGTGGAATCGGCCTGGTACGCCACCTTGCGCAAGCCGCCGTATCAGCCCCCGCGTCAGGCGTTCCCGATCGCCTGGACATCGCTGTACACCGATATCGCCGTGGTCTCGGCGCAGACCCTGGATGACTCACCCCCGGAGGTGCGCCGCACCTACATCGGCTCACTGGTCATCAACCTGATCCTCAACGGCGGCTGGTCCTGGCTGTTCTTCAACCAGCGCAAGCTCGGTGCCGCGGCCATCACCTCCGGCCTGCTCACCGCCAGCAGCGCCGACCTCACGCGGCGGGCCGCCGCGGTGCGCGGGGTCAAGGCGGCACCGCTGGCGCTGTACCCGCTGTGGTGCGCATTCGCCACCGCGCTGTCCACCCATATCTGGGTGCTCAACCGGCGCTGAACTGCCCGCCGGCCGTCCCACTTCGATCGGCCCGAGAGACAGACATGACCAACTCGAGCCATCGTCCGAGCACGCTCGCGCATTGGTGGAACGACCCCGTCGACCACTACTGGTTGCTGAACTTCCTGCGCCCCCGCGGACATCTGGTCCCGCTACGGGTGCTCATCGGCTCGGGCGGCGTCGTGATGGGCATCGCGCTGGTGCTCGTCCAGTTCACCCAGCTCACCGAACCGGCGGCGGTGTCGCGCGCCGTGATGGGCCTTCTCACGGTCGCCGCTTTCGGTTGGCCCGTCTACTGGTGGTTCTTCCCGTGGCCTTCGCCGCGGACGTCGATCACCCTGTTCATCCTCACCGACATCGGCATCGCGATGGCCTGCGCGGCGCACGGCTCCCCGATGGCCGCGATGGCGACCACTCCGTTGTTCGCGGTCACCGGCATCTACCTGGTGTACTTCCACGGACCGCGCGCCACCGCGGTGCATCTGCTGATCGCCACCGTGACCGTCCTGGGTGTCGCGGTGTGGCTGGGCCTGTCCGCCGAACCGGACGCCGTTTTCCTCGCCATCTGCAAGGCCCTGGTGTCGCTGCTGGTGACGGTCGGCATCCTGCCCTTCGCCCAGTTCGGCTTCTGGCTCATCCGCAACAGTTCGGTCGAGTCGCTCGTGGACGAACTGACCTCGCTGGCCAACCGGCGCGGGCTGCTGGACTACGTCTCGCGCCTGACCACGTCGGCCGACCAGCCAAATCCCATGTGCGTGTTCGTCATCGATCTCGACAAGTTCAAGGGGATCAACGACCGGCACGGTCACGTCGTCGGCGATTTGGTCCTGGTGCGGACCGCCCATCGCCTTCGCGACGCGCTGCGCAGGCAAGCGTTCATCGCGCGGACCGGCGGCGAGGAATTCGTGGTGATCGACTACCTGCCCGCCGAGGAGGCATCCAGCGTCGGCGAACGCCTGCGTGCCGCCATCGCCGCGGCGGGACCGCCGGCGGTGACCGCCAGCGTCGGCGTGGTCTGCGGGCAACTGCACGGCGCCGACGACTTCGACCGGTTGCTGCATCTGGCGGACACCGCGATGTACGCGGCCAAACGCGACGGCGGGGATCGGCTGGCCATCGCGCAGCCGTAACAAATCGGCGATACCCGCCGATCCACTGAGATAGGTCGTCTATCGTGGCACGACACAACCCAGGGGGTTCCAATGGTGAAAACGCTTGTAGTGGCCGGTGCCGCAACACTTCTGATGTCCGTGGTCGCCGCTCCGACGGCGATGGCCGCGACGACGTGGCAGATGCCGGACCTGGTGGGCATGAATCTGGAGGACGCCCAGAGCCTCTACACCGAGACGGTGGGCCCGGAAGGGCCGTGGCTGGACCTCATCAACAAGGCGCCCGCGGCGGCCGGCGGGATCAATGCCCCGGTCATGTGGGAGGTCTGCGAGCAGGCACCCAAGGCCGGCGCCAAGATCGCCGCCAAGTCGTACACGGCGGTCGCGGTCAACCGCCCCGGTAAGTGCTAGGACAGCCCCGCTCGTAGTTCCTGCCGCACCGGGCCCGGTTATGCTCGGTGCGGCGATACGCGCGTGCCTGGGTTCGGGCCGGCGACAGTCCAGGACCCTCGAACTTGCAGACAACACACCACACCCCAGTCACCGTCGCGCCGGTCGCACGGCAGACGCGGCGCGACCTGGACGTGGTCGCGACGGTCGCGGTCACCCTCGTCGTCATTGGTCACTTCTGGCTCGGACGGGTCACCGGCGGCGTCGACGTGCTGCTGGTGCTGGCCGGCTACTTCGTCGGTATCCGCGCGCTGCGCGGTACCTCTGTTCCGGCAGAGATCTGGTGGTGGGCCCGGCGGGTGATCCCGGCGCTGGTCCTGACGCTGACGGTGGGTGCCGGGCTGACGCTGGTGGTGCAGCCGCAGACCCGCTGGGAATCGTTCGCCGAGCAGACCCTGGCCAACCTGGGCTTCTATCAGAACTGGCTGCTGGCGACGACCGCAGGCGACTACGTGCAGGCCGGCGAGACCGTCACCCCGCTGCAACACCTGTGGGCGCTCTCGGTGGCCGCCCAGGTACTGCTGGCCGTCCTGCTGGTGGCCTGGCTGATCCGTCGGCGGGCCGCGCTGATCGCGATCTTCGCCGCGGCCGCCATCGCCTCACTGGTCTGGGCGATCGTGCAGAACGCCGGCGACCAGACCGTCGCCTACTACAGCAGCTTCACCCGGGCCTGGGAACTGCTGGCGGGTGTGCTCGCGGCCTTCGCGGTCGGGCGTGTGCAGTGGCCGGGGTGGCTGAGCCAAATGGCCGTGGCCGCGGGGTTGCTCGCCATCGTGGCCTCAGGATTCCTGGCAGACGGGTTGGCCGACTACCCGGGGCCGTGGGCCCTGGTGCCGGTGCTGGCCACGGTGCTCGTCATCGTCGGCGGCTCCGGGACCGGGACCGTGCCCTTCGCCGGGTGGGCGTTCGCGTTCTACCTGTGGCACTGGCCGCTGCTCATCTTCTGGATGGCGCACACCAACGACGACACCGTCGGCGCCGGCGAGTCCACCGCGATCCTGGCCGTGGCCGTCGTCGCGGCGCTCGCGACATGGCGCTGCGTGGACACCCGGTGGTGGCCGTCCTGGCACCCGCTGCTGACCGGCAGCGTCACCGCCTGTCTGGTGGCCGCGCTGGCGGTGGGCTCGGTCGGGTGGCGTGACCACGTCGAGCGGGTACGGGACAGCGGCTCCGAGCTGACCGCACTGTCGCTGCGCGACTACCCCGGTGCCCGCGCGGTCATCGAGAACCGCAAGACCGCCCGGCTGCCGGTCCGCCCGACCGGGCTGGAAGCCCCCGACGACGTCCCGCCGACCACCATCGACAGATGCCTGGCCGACTTCGGCGGCGAGGAGGTGGTCACCTGCGTCTACGGCGACCCACACGCCGACAGGACGATCGCGCTGGCCGGCGGCTCGCATTCCGAGCACTGGCTGACCGCGCTACACGCGCTGGGCCGCGAACACGGTTTCCGGGTGACCACCTACCTGAAGATGGGCTGCCCGCTGACCACCGCGGAGGTGCCGATCATCGCGGGACCGTTCACGCCGTATCCGTCATGCCGCACCTGGTCGGACAACGCGCTGGCGCAGATCATCGCCGACCGCCCCGACTTCGTGTTCTTCACCACGACGCGGCCGGTGCTCGACGGGCCCGGTGACTACGTGCCGGATTACTACCTGGGCATCTGGGAAGAGTTGTCGGACAACGGCATTGCGATGCTCGGGATCCGGGACACCCCGTGGATGCTGCGCGAGGGGCGGTTCTTCTCCCCCGTCGACTGTCTGGCCGCCGGCGATGACGCCGACACCTGCGGACTGGCCCGCGAGGAGGCGCTGCAGGAGCGCAATCCGACGCTGGACTACGCGGCCGACTACCCGATGATGCAGCTGCTCGATCTCAGTGACGCGGTGTGTCGGCCCAACATCTGCCGGGCCGTCGAGGGCAACGTGCTGATCTACCACGACGCCCACCATTTGTCGGGCACGTATGTGCGCTCGATGGCCGGTGAGCTGGGCCGGCAACTGGCCGGCGCCACCGGGTGGTGGTGAACTCCGCGCGCGCCGAGCGTGGGTGTCGTGCACAGTTTTTCGGGGGAAGCCGGGCACAGCCCCCACACTCGGCGGCGGCTTCGGGTCAGCTGCAGGCCTTGGAGACCATGTCGTCCCAGGTGTTGCGGGCGGCGTCGAACTCGCGCACCACGCCGAAGTTCACGTCGGTCGCGCTGGTGATCTTCTCGCCGGCCGCGGGCACCTGATCGCACACCAGCCAGTCGGCCAGGCTCAGCTGCTTCTGCTTGATGCCCTTGAGGTTGTGTGAATGCATCTCCAGCGGCACGCTGTTGGAGGCGGCGTTCACCGCGTCCTCGGCTTCCTGCAGGTTCATCCCGTCGATACTGGGCATGACGAATCCGTTGGCGGCCTGCGCCGGCCCGGCAAAGCCGATGGCGGCCGGCAGCAGCAAAGTTGCGGCACCGATGGCGAGGAAGTGTTTCTTCAACATGGCATGTCCCTAGATGTCATTGCCCGCGGTAACCGGGTCATGGCGGTGGTGTCGAAATAATCTGGAGCTGAGCGACGTTCACCGTTATAGGCTTGGTCTGTCGCGGCTACCGCGCTGTAGGGCCGACGATTCGCACAGAGTCACACCCCGGACCTGTGCATACCAGTGCTACGCACTGTGAGGATTCTGGCTAACTGCTGTCACGGGGGTACAGCGACCTCGCAGCGGGCTCACAGGATCTACTGCGATCCGTACTCCAGCGCTCTTTCCGCCGAGTCGACGTGCCCGTTGCTCAGGATGGTCAGCTTGTCCGGACGCACCTCATAGCGGGCGCCGTCGGCCGGGTTCACCGCGTCGAATCCGTCCTCGGACGGCACGGCGTTCGCCAACCGCACGTTGGCTCCGTCGCGCAGTCGCTCGCCGTGGTAGTAGTAGCCGCCCGACGACTCATCGCAGATCACCGCCAACGACGATGCGGTCCTGATCGCGGCCACCAGCGAATCCCCCGCATCGCAGCGCGCCGCCTGCCCGACGAAGCCCAGCGCGTCGGTGCCCGACAATCCGGCCAGGGCGGTCGCGCTGGTGGTCGTCGTGGTCGAGGGCGGCGCGGAGTCGGTGGACGACGGCGGCACCGTGAGCCGGCTCTGCGCTGGTGAGTCGTTGCTGCCGCCGGTGAACACGATCGCCGCGGCCAGCCCGGCGGCCACCACGAGCGTGCCGATCGCGCCCAGCAGCAGTCCCGTCTGTGAGCGGCCGAGTCGGGCCTTAGTGGCGGGCGCCACCGCCGGGCGCGGAACGTACGGGTTCGGCGGCGCCGCCTGAAGCGGCCTGGTCGGCGGCGGCACCGGGCGCGGGGTGGGCGCGGGTGCGCCGTGTAACGCAGCGGCCGCAGCCCGGGCGAGAGCGCCCGCCGAGCCGTACCGATCGGCGGGGTTCTTCGCCATCCCCTTGGCGACGACGTCGTCGAAGGCGGGACTGATCCCGTGTCGCTCCGCGCTGGGCCGCGGCGGCGCCGCGAACATGTGCGCGCTCATCACCTGCCTGATGTCGTCAGCCTCGAACGGGGCGCGGCCGGTCAGACATTCGAAGAGCAGACAGGTCAGCGAGTACACGTCCGAGGGCGGGCCACCGGGCGTCCCGTTGAGGCGTTCGGGAGACATGTAGGCGCACGAACCGATGACCAGCCCGGTCTTCGTCACGGTCGCCTCCCCGCCGCCGTAGGCGATGCCGAAGTCGACCAGGTAGGCGAAGTCGTCGCCTGCGAGCAGCACGTTCTCCGGTTTGATATCGCGATGCACCAGACCCGCGCCGTGCGCGGCGTCCAGTGCCGCGGCAACCTGCGCGATGATCGCGACCGCACGCGCCGGCGGGAGCACCCCGTTGACCCGCACCTGCTCCCTGAGGCTGGGGCCCTCGACCAGGCGCATGTCGATGTAGAGCACGCCGCCGATGTCTCCGTAGTCGTGCACCGGGATGACATGCGGGTCCTGCAAGCGGGCAGCGATGCGCGACTCCCGCCGGAAGCGGGCCTGAAAGCTCGGGTCCGCTGCGACGTCGGTCCGCAGCACCTTGAGCGCCACCATCCGCTCGCGGCGGGTGTCGTAGGCGCGGTAGACCTCGCCCATCCCGCCGATGCCGATCACCGACTGCAGCTCATACGGCCCGAACCGGGTGCCCACACTCGGGTAGCCCATGTTTGCCGTCTCACCCCTTCGCGGCCCGCCCCGGCATGACCGAAGTCACACCGGTACAAGCCAATTGCTTCCCGTGAAGGCTACACGCCGACGCGCACCGACATCCCGGGTGACATCACACTCATCGAACGTGTGTTCTAATGGCTGCGACCGCGATCCGCCTTGATGCGGACCATGTTCAGAAGGAGTTCGCCATGACCATGACTGTAGACACTCCGGTCGCCGAGACGTTGCCGGCCGCCTCCCCCGAGGCTCCGGAGGCCCGCGTCGACGAGGCACCCAAGAAGCCTGCGGCCAGGAAGACGCCCGGCAAGAAGGCGAAGACCATCGAACTGGTGCTCACCGTGACCGGCACCGCCGACGGAGAGTGGCGCGCCGAACTCAAGCAGGGCAGCAGCTACCTGGCCCGCGACCTCGCCGTCGCCGCCGCTGCCGTGTCGCGCGCCGCCAAGGAACTGCACCAGGATCTCGCCACCCCGATCGACTCGATCATCGAGGAAGCCCGAGTTCAGCAGGCCGCCAAGGTTTCTGCGCTCGAGGCCGAGCTTGAGGCCGCCCGCAGAGTACTCGCCGACCTGGACTGAGCCCGGGCGGTCCGACTGAAACTCCGGATCCCGTCCGGCCATTCCACAGCCTGCGGTGAGATGGATCACTCCGCGTAACCGGAATCCAGCCTGGCGATCTTGGCTTGTAGCAGGTAGCTGCCACCTCTACACCGAAGCGATGGCACAGCGGATTCCAGAACGGGGAACCTCATGAGTACATCGCCACAGACCTGGGGCGTCAATGCCGCGCGATCGGCGATGTTCGCCGCACTGGCGGTATTCGCCGTCGTCGCCGGAATGTTTGCCGGTCCGGCCGCGACCGCCAACGCCGCGGACGACTCCTGTGCGGACGTCGCCGTGGTCTTCGCCCGCGGCACCTTCGAAGGACCCGGCGTCGGCGCCACCGGCCAGTCGTTTGTGGATGCGCTCAATGCGCGCCTGCCGGGCCAGTCGGTCAGCGTGTACGGGGTGAACTACCCGGCGTCGCTGGACTTCGGACGCGCCGTCGACGGTATTACCGACGCCACCAACAAGATTCAGCAGATCGCGGCCGACTGCCCCGACACCAAGATCGTGCTGGGTGGCTACTCGCAGGGCGCCGCAGTCGCCGGCTACAGCACCAGCAGCAGCGTCCCGGCCGGTTTCGTGTTGCCCGCCGGCCTGTCCGGTCCGATGCCCGCCTCCGTGGCATCCCATGTGTCGGCCGTCGTCCTGTTCGGCACCCCCAACAACTGGGTCCTCAATGTCGCCGACCGCGGCGCTCCTCCGATCGCCATCGGCGACCTGTACGCCGCAAAGACCCTGCAGCTGTGCGCCGTCGGCGACCCGATCTGCTACCCGGGTGGACTGGACCGGTCCGCACACAGCTCCTACAAGAGCAACGGAATGGCCGTCCAGGCAGCGGACTTCGTGGCCGGCCGACTGGGAGTCGCAGCCCCGGCGGCGCCCATCGTGCAGGCGGCCGCGCAGGTCGGCTGACACGGACGACATGAATCAGGCCCCCTCATTTCGAGGGGGCCTGATTTCTGCGTGGACTACTGGGTGTCGCCGCCGTTGTCAGCGGCCGGCTTCGCATCGGGGGCATCCTTGGGCGTCTCGTCCTTGGGCTCCGGCGCGGTCGACTCTTCGTCCTTCGCCGGTTCGGTCTCTTCTTCGGACTCGGTGGTCGTGTCGTCCTCCGACTCCGACTCACTCAGGTCGTCACCGATATCCGACAACGGCTTGTCGTCCTTGTCGTCGTCCTGCTCGTCGACGATCTCGTCTTCGACAGCCTCTTCCTGCACCTTCACCGGGACGATCGATCGCTGCGGCCGCGCCGCGGCGACGCGTGCGGTCTTCAGGGTCGGTCCGTTGAGTTCCTCGTCGCGATCCTCCATGGCGTCGATGATCTCGGTGGTCGTATCAGGCACGGTGATGACCGGCGGCTCGCCGGGCTCCTCGGGCTCGGGGTAGTTCCCGGCAAGGATCTGGCTGGCCTTCTCGAAGCCGGCGGCGACGGCCTGCAGCTGTTGGAACAGCTTCTGGGGGGTCGGGAGGAATCCGACCTTGCCCGTCTCGTACATGCCGGTGCTCTCCACCATCGGCTGCAGGATCGCCTGAAACGCGTCGATGATCCGCTTCGGCACGCCGAGGATCTTGAGCGGCATGAGCAGCGGCATCACCGGGCTGTTCACCCGCACCGTGACGACATTGCCGTCGACGGTGACGACGTTCTCGGGATCGTCGAAGTCGAAATCCTGCAGCCGGGAGTGCTCGAAGACGAACCCGGCCGCCAGCTGGATCCAGCTCATCGGGTTGAACAGGTACTTCGGGAAGTACGCGATGGGGTCGTACTCACGGTTGATCCGCAGGTAGGTCCCATCGGGTAGCTGGATGGCACCGCCTGGAACGTCGGATCCGAAGGTCGTCTCGTCCGGCCCGTACCGGGCGAAGATGCCGGTGCCGGGAGTGTTGGAGTCACCGTAGAAGACGCCGAACACACTGGACATGTCGTAGCCGGTCGCCGCCACCCGGTTCAGCGCCTCGGCGGCGACCCGGCCGCCGAAGGACCCGGTGTTGATGCCGCTGACCGTGGTGGACGGATCACGCGCCAAGATCAGCTCGGTCAGCCAGGTGGCACCGGCATTGACGGAGGCCGCCGTGACGGTACCGGGGTAGCGCGTCGGGTCGTTGAGGACGGTGACGTCCTGGATGCGGCGCCAGATGCCGCCGTCCTGGGTGTCGAGCGCGCCCGGCGGGAACTGGACCCCGGCGCCCGGTACGGCGAAGAGCGCCAGCGCGGCCAATGCGACGTCCTGGGCGGTGACGACGCGGTGCTGCTGGTGCACCGCGATCGGTACCGGTGGGCTCACCGGCTGATCGACGATTCCCGCGGCGAGCAGTGCCGCTACGGCGGGCACCACCACGACGCTGGCGGCACGGCTGCGCTTCTTGACTCGGTGACGTGCGCTCACGGCGCCTCCTCTATGGGTTCTTCCACGATCTGCCGTAGCTGAAATGGGCCCGCCGGGAGCGTTATTCAGATGCCCGCGGCACCACGACCCGTTCAGCCTGGCATTTTCGGTGTGACCCTACGTCAGGTATTGCTGTTGTTCTCGGCGAGAAAATTTGCCCGGATCGCGGCGATGAGTTCGCTGCCGCGGCATGGTGATCCGCCGTTCGCGGCAACGCCACGGCGCGCGAGCCACGGCAGTTCCGGTAGCGGGCTCGCCGAGCAGTTGAGTTCGAGAAGTGTTCGCTCGCAATGTTGATCAGTTCCGGGCAGGACGGGGTAGATGCCGAGCTCACCGCGGTGCGCCTGGCAAGCCCGGCGTGGACAGCGCCGTTGCCAGACACCGCTGCGCGACCTCCACAGCCGCCGACGAAATTGACGGCCGAGTTAGCGGGGTGCCACCGACCGTCCTGCCGACGTCAGGATCTCACGATGCCCCGAACCGCCGGGCTGCCGTTGCTGTGCCGGGATGCCAGTGATGCCGGGCCCGGAAAATTCACCCGAACGACGGACGGTTCTCGACTGCTCCACCATCAGTCGCGTCAGCGACCGAGGCGAGTCGGCCGTGAGCGGAGAAGCAATCGGGTGTCCGATCGCTGCCGCAGCAACGGACCGCAGAGTCGCTGCGCGCGCCTTCGGTGTGCGCCTGGGCGCCGGCGCCGCAACGCGCTCCTCGACGACGCGCAACGAACGATCGACATCATCGAACGTCCCGTCGCGGCCGGTGACCGACCGGGATCGGCGGGTCAATGACAATTGCTGTCAACGTCAAGTCAGCTGATCAAGATCATCACCATGATTGCCCTGCTCGCACCCAGCCCCCGCGGAGATCGGGCCGCACGCCGCCCGGGATGCACCGAACAGCGACGAGATTTACCCCCGCGATAATTAGTTGAGCCATTAGCGCCACGAATGCCGTCGCCATGCCACACAATCAGCGGGCGGTGACACCAGCAATCCCACCGCCTCAACGGATGGGATTCGCATGGATCATGCACGGTACGTCGGACGAGTCGGGGCCCTGGCAGTCGCCCTCGGCGTGGGGGCGAGCGTCCTGTGGGCACCCGGCATCGCCCTTGCCGATCCCTCCGACAGCGGCGGCTCGACCAGCACGAGCGCAGGCACGGACGGCGGTAGCACCGAAGATTCCGGTCACGACCGGTCCGGCACACCGAACTCCGAACCACCGGACTCATCGGCGGCCGGCGACGATGTTGCCGGCGACGATGCGACCGGTGACGACGTGTCGGACGACAAAAAGCCGCCGTCGGTCCTGACGGCAAGATCCGTTGCGGGCGCGGCGCGTTCGCACACGACCGCGTGGACGCCGGGAACGTTTCGGGCGCCGAAGAAGAAGGCCGCCGACGCTTCGGGCGTCGCGTCCACTCGCCAGGGCGTCGTATCTGCGCTGACCGCGCCGGACCTGCAGGACGTCCCGGCGGTCACCACCCCGGAGGCCGCGCCGGTCGCGCCCACCCTGCGGAGCACCCAGAGCGTCACCACCGTTCAGTCCGGTGCAGCCCCCCGACCGCTGCAGGTGCTGCTGGCCGCTCCGGTGCGCATCTTCGATTCCATCGTCAGCGCACTACTGGGCCCTGCCGGTCCGCGCACGCCCGCGCCCACCACACTGTTTGCGATGCTCACGTGGGCACGCCAGGAGCTGCACCGGACCTTCTTCAACCGTGCGCCACGTCTGGCGGCCGCACCAGTCGACGTCGAGCAGATCGACGACACCGTCACCGGCACCGTGGTCGGCACCGATCCCGACGGCGACCCGATCAAGTTCTGGGTGACACCGTCCACCGTGAAGGGCGGCACCGTCACCATCGACGCCGCCGGCACGTTCACCTACGTCGCACCGGCCGGCTGGAACGGCACCGATCCACTGACCGACAGCTTCACGATGTCGGCAGCCGACAAGGGATTCCACACCCACGGGCTGGCCGGGTTCTTGTTCGGATCGGGACACAGGGCCACGCGAGTTGTCACGGTCCAACTCATCGGTGGTGTCGCCGGGGTCACCGAGACCATTCCCGTCGCCGTACCGCAAGGATGGACGAGCCCGCGCACCATCGTCGGCCCCGGCGGGACGGTGGCGATCACCCAACGCTTCGGGACGGGGACGGCAGAAGATCCCTTCACGACCAAGATCCTGGTGCAAGGCCCCGGTCGGGCTCCGGGGACCGCGACGGCGGCAGGTCTCGTGTACGGCGGCGCACCACTCATCAACGACGATGGCACCGTGCACCTGACCACGGTGGTGTACAACCCAGCCGATTTCACCATCATTGAGTTCACCGTCACCACACTGCAGCCGGGTAAGACCCCGGTGCAGTGGACGGTGCCGGGCGGCACTCCCGTCGGCGGACCGATGCTGACCGCCGCCGGTGATTTCATGTTGACCGCGGCGACCGGTGGAGGCGCCCCCGAAGACACACAGACCACCGTCACGATCATCAGTGACGGCGAGCGGCGCGAAGTGCTGCGCATCGCGGGTGCCACCCAGGACCAGGCGAACGTGGGGGCCAACGGGACCATCGCTCTGACGGCGACCAACGCGTCCGGGGGTACCACCATCGGCGTGCTGCGACCGGGCGCCGACGCCGAGTACCTCGAACTGTCCGGAACCCCGCAGGGGCCCGTCACGGTCGCCGATGACGGCACCCTCGTCTTCACGACGGTCGGTGCGGCGGGCTTCGCTGCCCGAGCGGCATCGACGACGACATTGTGGGTCTGGCGCGCCGGCGAAGAGGCCGTGGCCAACACCCCCGCCGGCTCGCTGCTTCAGGTGGTCACCGGCGCAGGCGGCACCGTGGCCTACGTGACGACCACGGGCTCCGGCACGGTCGACGCCCCCACGACGACGACCGTGACCGTACTGCGTCCAGGATTGCCGGATCAGGCCTCGACCGTGGTCGGCACGCTGGTCGCCTTCGTGGTGGCCGGCCCCGACGGCACGGTGGCCTTCCACACCTACACGGGGCCGGCGTACGAGTTCGTCGCCGACATGACGGTGACGATCATGCGGCGGAGCGGCACCGTCGACACGATGACCAAGACGACCAACGCGTCCTACCGCGTCTCGCCCGCCGTCGGGCCCGACGGCACCGTGGCCTCGATGTGGGGCAACAACGGAATGACCATCGCCGTATTCCGGCCGGGCCAACCGCCGATCGTCGTCACCTATCCCGGCGGAATCAGCATCGCACCCACGATCGGTAGCGACGGCACGGTCGCGTTCATCGTCGGCAGCATCTACGAACCCACAGGAGAGGTATCCACCCAGATCGTCGTGATGCGCCCGGGAAAGAGCACCTTGACCGCAGGGACGATCGGCAGCGGGTGGGGAGGACTCACGGTCACCGGTGACGGCACGGTGGTCGCCACCACGCGCGTCGACAGATTCCTCAGCTACATCACGGTGCTGCGGGCCGATGGTGCTTACCTGATCGTTCCGGCGCCCGGTCTAGTGAGCAACCCCGCGCAGGTCGGACCGGATGGAGTGATCTACCTGCCGACCGATGTGGACGGCACCAGCGTCAACCTCACCATCGTGAACACCGCCAATCGCTCCGTGACGGTGAATCTTCCGGGACGGGCATCGGGCTTCTCGATCAATGCGAACGGTGGCGGAACGGATTTCGTCACGGTGTCCCTCGACGCCACGGGATCGGTGAGGTACGTCATCAATCGCGTGTTCGTGGCCACGGCCAATCCCACCTGATCGGCATCGGATAGATCCCTACCGCTCACACACGTCAGGCCCCCTCGATGAGGGGGCCTGACTGGTGTGGCAGGTACAGGATTCGAACCTGTGTAGGCGTAAGCCGACGGATTTACAGTCCGCTCCCATTGGCCGCTCGGGCAACCTGCCGGAATTTGGTGCGAGTAGCAGGGTACAACGAGGATGTACTGAAGACGAAAACGGCCAGCACCATGAGGAGGCTCCAGTGGCGGATTCAAGCTTTGACGTCGTCAGCAAGGCAGATCGACAAGAGGTCGACAACGCGCTCAACCAGGCAGCCAAGGAGCTGTCCACCCGGTTCGACTTCCGCGGCACCGACACCACCATCGAGTGGCAGGGTGAGGAAGGCATCATTCTCGTCTCCTCCACCGAGGAGCGCGTCAAGGCCGCCGTCGACGTGTTCAAGGAGAAGTTGATCCGCCGCGACATCTCGATGAAGGCGTTCGACGCCGGCGAGCCGCAGCCCTCGGGCAAGACCTACAAGGTGATCGGCAGCATCAAGCAGGGCATCGACAGCGAGAACGCCAAGAAGATCACCAAGCTGATCCGCGATGAGGGCCCCAAGGGCGTCAAGGCGCAGATCCAGGGCGAGGAGATCCGGGTGAGTTCGAAGAAGCGGGACGACCTGCAGGCGGTGCAGGCCCTGTTGCGCGGCGCCGACCTCGAGGTGGCGCTGCAGTTCGTCAACTACCGGTAGCGGACTCCGGCAGGGGACCCGTGTGGTCCTACTAGGGACGAGATCGACCTCAGCGCTGTGGAATGACGTCATGGACGCCGAATCACGACCCTGAGGTCGATCTCGCTCCTAGGGGCCAGGAGCGCTCCCCCGAGTCAGCTCCCGCCGTATTCGGGCCGCAGGATCGGGCTCAGCACCGACAGCGGGATACGCGCCTGCACGGTGCCGCCGTCCATCGACCACTGCATGACACCGGGTGTGAAATCGGTCGGAGTGTCCCGCGCGACCGGGTAATCCGGCATGTAGAGGATGAGCTCATCGGGTGTCAGCGCCCACGCCTTATAGCCGCCGGAGTACACCTTGTCCGGTGTCCAGCGCTCGGGCTGGAACGGGTAGCTGCCCGGCTGATGTTGCGGCGGTGCCTGATTCAGCGCCTGCTCGACGAAGGGCCGCGCCAACGGTTCGATGGCCGTGAGCGGTTCCACTCCGGGCCTGGTGAGATCCGCCAGCTGTAGTTGCCTGCCACCGCCGAAAGTGAAGGTGCGGTAGGCATTGTTGAAATCCGGTCCGTCGGCGTGATAGGTCTCCCGGAACACCGCAGACGTGGTGTCACCGTGCCGGAACACCTGATAGTTGGCCTCGCCGAAGCTGTTTGCCGCCATGCCACGACCCACCCGGGTCCAGTTGTCGACCAGGGTGCTCAGGTAGTTGCGCAGCACCGGCCCGGCGACCGGATCATCGATGAGCTCTCCCGGCACGGCGATCTTGATATCGCGCACCGCATTACGCTCCGAGGCCACCGAGGTCTGGCAGTACTGACCGTTCCAGCTGCCGGCGAGCTCATCGCAGAATGTCACCGGGGATGCCGCCGCGGGAGGCGCCGTCAGCATCCCGGCGGACACCATGAATGCTCCGCAAACCTTGCCCAGGTGCATGTCTAGGGCAGCTCGACTTTGGCTGCGCGCCAATGACCGTCGACCTTCTCCATCGTCATCTTGATACGGCTGCGATCCAGCCGCGGGTCCGGCACACTCGCGTTCGCCACCGACTGGTCGACGAACAGCAGCACCACCACGTTGTCCTTGGTCGCCGACTGCACGGCCGACTCCACCACGACACCGTGCGCGGTGGCCTTGTTGTCGATCAGCAACTGCCGCAACTGCACGCTGGACTCCGAGTACATGTCCTTGAATTCACCGGTGGCGCCCGCCAGCACCTGATCGAAGTTCTCGTCGACCTTGTTGGAGTCGATGCTCGTGAGCACCTGCGCATAGGACACCGCCGCATCGCGCGCCTGCTGTTCGGCCTGGGTCACCTGATGGCTCTGCCAGAGCAGCCACCCCAGCACACCCGAGACCGCCACCAGGGCAACGAATACCGCGATCACGGCCGCGACGAGAACGCGTCGGCGCCGGGTCGGCGCGGGCTGTTCCGGGGACTCGGGTTCGCCGGCCTCGGGTTCGGTGGTCCCGGTATCGGTGGTCTCGGCATCGTCGATGGTGTCCTGCGCCGTGAGCTGATCGTCTTCGGTCTTCTTGTCGGTCGTCACTGTCACATCTACTCCTATCTCAGCGGGGCGGCTCGATGGGCAGCACCGGGCCCCCGTATGGCGTGGGAATGGTGAACCGGCCCTTGGGCGTCGGATCCGTCATGCGGCCGAGGTCCGCGCCGGGCGGCGGGCCTGCGGTGTCGTCCCCGGCTGGGCGGGGTGCATTCTTGGCTCCCCGGACCAGCACCCCGGGATGGTCGTCGCGGCAGTAGGTGTACATGTAGGGCTCGGGATAGTCCGCCGATGACGGTGGGCGGCGCGGTGTTCCGTAGTCGCAGGCATACCGCGGGTAGATCTCGCCGGTGGCCCACAGCCCGTTGTCGTGCATGATGCTGCCCAGCGCGTCCAGCACCGAGGTGCGGTAGTCCGGGAACAACGCGTTGAGCGCCGGCACGCGCAGGTACAGCAGCCTCGATGTGGTGGTGAGGTTGCCGAGCAGTTGCACCATCGTGTCGGAGTTGTCGGCGAACAGGTTGTCGATATCGGTGAGCGCGCCCGGCGCCTGATCGGTGAGCCGACGGTAGCCTTCCCGCATCCGGCTGACACCGTCCAGGGTGGACCCCAGATTGTCTGCCGCCACGTCGATTCCGGCGTTCTTGTCGGCGACCAGGGTGAACACCGACTGACTTGTCCGCAGCAGGCTGGTGGTCTCCGGGAGCACCGAGTCCAGGGTGGACAGCAGGAACGTCCCGCCGTCGATGATGTCGGCGAGCTTCTGCGGGCCCTCCTCGCTGAGGCTCAACTCGCGCCGGATGATGTCCAGCTTTGCGGTGTCCACCTGGGCCAGTGCGCCGTCGGCATGGGCCAGCAGATCGGCCAGGCTCACCGGCACCGTCGCACGCCCCTGCTCGACGATGCTGCCGTCCCCCAGGAATGGTCCGTCGTTGGAGGATGCCACGAAGTCGATGTACTGCTCACCGGCCGGCGACAGCCCGGACACCCGGACATCGCTCGACATCGGGATGGGCGCCGAGGATTTCACCGCGATGACCGCGTCGACCCCGGCCGGGGTGATGTCGAGCCGCTCGACCTTGCCCACCGGCACCCCGCGCAGCGTCACGTCCTGGTGGGGCAGCAGGCCCGCCGATTCGGGTAGTTGCACGGTGACCCGGTAGTCCGAGTCGAACGGATTGACCTGCAGTGCACCGATCAGCAGGTACCCGGTGGCGATGACGAACGTCATCGCCAGCGCCCCCGCGGACAGCCACGCCCGCTTGCGGTGCCCGGCGCGTACCACGCCGACCAGGGCATCGGCCAGACCGGCGATCATCGGGGGGCCTCCGGTGCGGGTGCCGGAATGATCTGCCCCGGTTCGGTCGGACTCGGTATCACCGGGACCTGCGGTACCCCGGGTCCGCGCCCGACGACGCGTTCCTGCAACCGCAGCAGGGTGTACTGCAACGAGCCGACCAGTTGATGCCAGTTGTAGCGCTTGGGACCGTGCAGACCGGCGTCACCGGCGAACCCGATGTCCGGTATCGAACCCAGTACCAGCCGGTCGATGCTCGCCCTGGTCGAGATCGCGTTACTGGCAGTCGCTTTGACCAGGGCCGGCATCAGCCGGTTCAGCGAGTACAGGCTGGCATCGGGCGCCAGCGCGACATCGTTCCAGGCGCCGGCCACGCTGTTGATATCGGCGATGGCGCTGCGGCCACTGGTGTCGGTGCCCGCGATCGACGGGAACTTCTGCAGCTGCACGGACGTGTCGCCGATCAGTTGGACGAGATCGGTGATCTGGGTGGTGTGCGCGGCCAGTGTCTCGGTGGCCGGGCCCGCCGCGTCCATCAGTTCGCCGATGGTGTCGTTCTTGGCCTCGATCTCACCCAGCAACCCCGATGTCTCGGTCAGTGCCGTGGAGATCTGGTCCGAGCGGGCGTTCAGCGTGCCCAGCGTGTGGTTGGTCTTGGCGATCAGATCCCCGAAGGCCTTGCCTTGATCGCCGGTCGCCTTGCCCGCGCCGTTGATGATGTTGGTGAGGTTACGCACCGCGCCGCCGTTGACCATGACGGCGGCCGAGCTCAGCAGCGACTCCACCGTCGCGGCCGCGGTGGTGGAATCCAGATCGATGGTGTCACCGTCACGCAGCAGCACCGCGTCCGCCGCGATGGGCGTCGGCGGTTTGATCGCGACGAACACATCACCCAGCGGTGTCGCGGAACGCAATTCGGCGGTACTGCCCTGCGGCAATTGCACCCCGTCGAGGATCCGTAGCGTGGTCACGGCGGTGTAGTTGCGGGCCACCATCGTCTCGACCTGACCGATGTCGGCGCCGGCAAGCTTCACCTTCGCGTTGGCGGGCAGGTTGAGCGCATTGCCGAACACGGCGGTCAGCTCGTAGCCGCCCGAGCCCACCCCGGGCGCCGGAAGCGGCAGGCTGGCCAGCCCCTCCGTCGCGCAGCCGGACACGCCCAGACAGGTCGCGATGGCCAGTGGCAGGACGGACCTGCGCAGCCGCGCCCTCACTTCTGCCCCATCGCAGCCATGCCGTCGAGCATGTAGGACAGCCCGAAATCCGGACCGAAATCCTGCATCGTTCCGGTGCTGCAACCCAATTGGCGCAGACCCATCATGTTGCACATCTCTTTGACCGTCTGGCTGTCGAACAGCACCTTGTCCACCAGGACGTGCACCCGCGCCGAGCCATTCTTCTGATCGACGATGTTGTACAGGTTGTCCAGCGTCATCGGGGTCAGGTCGAGGAACTCGGCGAGGTCACGCTGGTGGTCCACCGTCGTGGTCACCGCGGTGTTGCCGTTGAGGATGATCTGTTTGACCGCATCGCGGTGAGTGGACAACACCTCACCGACCTGGGTGATCACATCGTTGATCTTCTTGCCGGTGGTGCCGGTACCGAACTGCTCATCGGCCAGGACCTGGCTGAGCTGGTTCACCGACGTGCCGAATTCCCGCAGAGTCGCGTCGTTGCGGGCGGTGGCCTCGACCAGCGAGCTCAGGTTGCGGATGCTGGTGGTGAGTTGATCGCGGGTCAGGCTGCCGCGATCGGCGCTGAGCCGCAGGGCGTTCGACAGTTCACCGAGCGCGTCTTTCATCTGCTGACCGTTACCGTCGGCGATTGCGGCGGACGCGTTCACCAGATCGGCGACCGGGCCGTCACCCGCGCCGTCTCCGTGCAGCGATGCCGACAGCTTGTCCAGAACATCGAGAACACGGGCGAATTCGACCGGCGTCTTGGTGCGGTTCAGTCCGATGGTGTCGTGGTTCTGCAGTGTCGGGCCACCCCGGTAGGGCGGGGTCAGCTCGATCTGCCGGTCGGTGAGGATGGAGTTGGAGATGGTGACGGCCTGTACATCGGCGGGCACCCCGACGTCCTTGTCCACGCTGAACTCGACCTCGACGTAGCCGCCCTTGGCGTTGATCTCGGTGACCTGGCCGACCGGCATGCCCAGTACAGCAACGACATTGCCCACGTACAGTCCGGCCGCACTGTCGAACTGGGCCGTGACGCTGATGGTGTTGATCTGGTCGCGGACGTAGGACCAGCCGACGCCGATCACCACCACCGCCGCGACCACCGCAACGGCACCGATGGCGAGCAGCCTGACCGACGGCCGCCTCACTTGCAGTCCTGGAAGTACTCGATCATCCCGAACTGCTCGGCGCGGCCGCTGATCGCACACATCCACGAGTCGATCAGCAGCCCATTGGACACATTCAGGTCCACCGCATTGCCGGTACCCGTGGCGTTCGTCAGCCCCCGTAGCGCCACCGGCCCGGCCTGCAGGGTGCTGCGCAACAGATCGTCGTGCTTGCCGAGCATGTCGGAGAGTTCACGGAGGTTGACGAGCAGGTTCTCCAGTTCCGGACGGTCGTCGATGACGATGCCGCTCAAGGTTTCCACCAGATTCGTCAGCGAGGCCATCAGTGCGCGGAAGGACGCCCGCCGGGCCACGAACTCACCGACCAGATCGTTGCCTTGGGTGACCAGTTGTCCGATCGCCGACTGCTGGCGCCGCAACGTGGTGCTGACCAGTTCGGTGGTCTTGAGCAGCGAACCCAGCTGGTCGCGGCGGTCGGCGATGATCGTCGACAGGGTGTGGGTGTTGGTCAGGGCCTGGGGCACCACCTCGGGCAGCCCCTGCATCTGCTCGCCGAGAATGCCCAGCGTCTGGGCGAACTGGTCGGTGTCCACCTGTTCGTAGGTGGTGGTGACATCGGCCAGCGCCTCCTGCAGGTCGTAGGGCACCTCGGTCTGGCTGAGGTCGAAGGTGTTGTCCGGCAACGCTCCCGACCCCGCGGGCTGCAGCGCCAGGTACCTGGACCCCAGGATGGTGGTGACCTTGATGACCGCCCGGGAGTCCTGCCCGAGCGCGACGTCATTGCGCACCTTCAATTTGGCTTCGACATGATCGCCGACGAGCTTCATGTCGGTCACCTCGCCGACCGGGATGCCCGCCACCGTCACCGGGTTGCCGGTCTTGAGGGCGGCGGCCTGCAGGAATCGCGCCGTGTAGGTGCGGTAGCCGATGTCGGCGACCTTCACCAGCAGCATGGCGCCGATCAGTACCGTCACCACGGCGATGGCGGTCACGCCCAGCCAGGTCCGGTCCCAGCTGAGCAACGGCCGTCGCCACCATCGCTGTCCGTCAGCCATTGGCCATGTTCCTGCACCTCGGTGTGTAGTGGGCCCCTTCGCCGGGGGTCGCGGCGTCGACGATGATCGGTGTCACGTCGTTGAGACCCGGGAAGAAGCCGGTGGCGTTCAGGTCGCACGCGTAGGAGTTGGCGTAGGCACCCTCGTTGGTGATCCGCGCAAAGCCCTTGAGCAGCAACGGCAGGTTGGCGCCGGTGAAGGCGAGCTGCGGTTCGATGCCCACCAGATGCTGAGCGAAGCCCGGCTCGCGGACCACGAGTTCGTTCAGCGACGGGTAGACCTCGTCGGCGATGGTGGACAGCTGGCGTACCACGCTGGTGATGGATCCCATCGAGTCGACGAGTTCGGGGCGGCGCGCATCGAAGGTGGACACCACCCCCTGGGTCTGGGTGATGACCTCGTCGAGGCTGTCGTTGTGCTGGGCGAGGTTGTCCACCACGACGTTGAGGTCGGTGATCACCTCACCGAGTTGCTGGTCCTGCCCGGCGAATGAATCGGTCAGTCGCGCAGTCTCATCGACGAGGGTGACGACCGAGGCGCGGTCACCCTGCAACGATTCGATGACGCCCTTGGTGAGGTTGTCGGCGTCGGTGGGGTTGAGCACACTGAACAGTGGCTCGTACCCGTTGAGCAGCGCGCCGACGTCGAACGACGGGTCGGTGCGCTCCAACGGGATCTCACTGCCCGGCGGCAGCGGCTCCGGCTCGCCCGTGTTGCCCAGGGACAGGCCGAGATACCGCTGACCGACGATGTTCTGGTAGGTGACCGAGGCGACGGTGTTGCCGAGCAGTTGTTGATCGCTCTGCACCACAAAGGACACCTTCGCGGCATCGCCCTGCAGTTCGATCTTCTCGACGCGGCCGACCCGCACACCCGCCATCCGGACGTCATCGCCTTCGCGCAACCCGAACACGTCGGAGATCACCGCGGTGTAGCCGACGGTGTCACCGGCGACATCGCGGCGCAGCGTGACATAGACCAGCCAGGTCAACGTCACAGCCACCACCATGAACAGTGACAGTCCGATCATCGCACCGCGATACTTCACCGGGCTCCCCCTACTGACACGGTGGTGCCGCGCGCGACCGGACCCAGCAGCAGCTGGGTTGCGGTGGTGGCGGGTTGACCGGTTGCGGCACTGAGCACCTCACGCTCCTGCGGGCTGCCGACCGGACCCACGTTTCCGCCGAACGAGGCGGGCGCGGCCTCGGCCGCGAGCGGCGGCGGGTCCCCCGGTCGGGGTGCCACCGGGGCCAGCGGCGACAGCGGGACCGGCGGCGGTGGGGTCGGCACCAGCGCCGGGTTGGCGGTGCCGGGCACCGGCGCCGATGGCGCCATCCACGGCGGCAGCGGCGGGTTCGGATCGGCCAGGCTGGGGTTCGGCACGACCAGCGGTGGCCCGACCGCGGTGAGGTTGCCGTTGGCCCCCAGCACGGTCCCGGCCGGCGGCTGCAGATCCGCGGGCGGCTGATAGTTCTGCGGCAGCAGGACATCCGGCAGCTCGGGACGGGTCGGCACCAGCGGGCCGGTGAAACAGCTCGGCCCCTTGAGCCCGGCGTACTGCGGGCAATCCGCCCGGGTGTAGGTGTAGGTGGGCGTGAACGACAGGTTCACCCGCATGTTGCCGGTGTCCAGCTCGGGGATCCACGCATGGTCGAAGAACTTGTCCGACAGTTGGTTCAGCTTCACGAAGGCAGGCACCCAGTGCTGGTCGGTATCAGCGAGCTGGCCCAGCACCGGGGTGAGATCGGAAGTGATCTGCACCAGACGGTCGGCGTGGTTGTTCAGCGCGGTGTGCGTGGTGCCCATGGTGTTGACGCCCCCGTTGATCAACGAGGTGAGCTGTGCCCGTTGCTCCACCAGGGTCTGCATCGGCGCCACCGCGACGTGCAGCGCGTCGAGCAGTTCGGGTGCCGTGCTCTGCAGACCCTTCGTCGCGTCGATCAACGCCGACACCGTCGAGGGTCCCGGCTCGGTGGCCACGATCGCGTCCAGCTGGTCGACCAGACGATTCAATTGGGCTCCGCTGCCCAGTAATTCGGAGCGCCGATGCTCGGTGGCCGCGTTGATGGCGGCCAGCACGCCGATGGTCTTGTCCTCACGGCCGCGGCCGGTGGCGGCGAGGATATCGCGCAGCTTGCTGATCGTGGTCTGGAACAACACCGTCGGCAGCTCGGTGTCTTCGGGGATCGTCGCACCCGCGTTGATCGCCGGTCCGGGGCCACGGTCGACGAGCTGCACCGAGGACACCGCGAAGACGTTGCTGGGCACCACCCGGGCGGTCACCGTGTCGGGGATCGAGGCCGCATACTCGGGTTTGAGGTCGATACGCACGAAGTTCGGATCACCGTTGGCCGCCGGGGTGACATCGTCGACCATGCCGACCAGGACCCCGTGGTACTTCACGTCGGAGCGCTGCGGCAGGCCGTCACCGACATTGATCAGGGCGGCCACCACCGGAACCCGGGCATCCAGGCGCCCGGTGGCCTTGATCAACAGCAGTCCCGAAACCAGAGCCGCGACAACCAGAATCGCGGTCCCCGTGGCCAGCAGCTGACGGTCCGAGAGGCCGCGTCCGTCGGTTTCGATCGAGTTCGGCATCTACCCGCCGAACCTGGCGCCGGAGTCGACCGTCCACAGCGCCATGGTGAGCAGCATGTTGACGATGATCACCACGGTGATACTGGCCCGCATGGCGTGGCCCGCGGCGACACCCACGCCGACCGGACCGCCCGAGGCGTAGAAACCGTAGTAGCACTGCACGGTTGAGGCGATCCACACGAAGATGACGGTCTTGAGCACCGAGTACAGGATGTCCTGACCCGACAACATCAGGCTGAAGTAATGCAGATAGGAGCCGGTCGATCCGCCGCTGATCAGATAGACCACCACCTGGGTGGTCAGGTAGCTGACCGCCAGAACCACGACATAGAGCGGTATCACCGCGATGACCGAGGCCATCAGGCGGGTGGTCACCAGATACGGGATCGGCCGGATCGCCAGGGCGTCCAACGCGTCGACCTCTTCGGCGATGCGCATCGAGCCCAGTTGCGCGGTGAAGCGGCAGCCGGCCTGCGTCGCGAAGGCCAGCGAGGCGGCGATCGGCGCCAGCTCGCGGGTGTTCACCAGTGAGGAAATGATGCCGGTGGCCGGGCCCAGTCCCAGCAGATCCAGGAAGTTGTAGCCCTCGATGCCGACCAGCGCACCGACGGTGATGCCCAGCACCACCGCCACCCCGGCGGTGCCGCCGCCGACCACCAGAGACCCGTTGCCCCAGGCGATATCGGAGAGCAACCGGACGAATTCACCGCGGTAGTGCCGCAGTGCCACCGGGACGCCGGCCACTGCCCGTACGAAGAACACCAGCATGTGCCCGATCCGGATCACCGGCACGGCGCTGCGCCGCAGACCTCGGGTCCACGAGCCCGCGAACGTCGAGGCCGTCACAGCCCCACCCTCGGGAACAACATGATGTAGAGCTGGCTCACCGCGACATTGACCACCATGAGCAGCAGGATCGATTCGACCACCGCCGCGTTCACCGAGTTGGCCACGCCGGTCGGCCCGCCCGCCGTGGACAGCCCCTTCTGACACGAGACGACGGCCACGATGGCACCGAAGATCACCGCTTTCACCAGGGCGATGACCATGTCACCGGTGGTAGCGAAGGAGGCGAAGGTCGCCACGAAGCTCCCCGGCGCGCCGTTCTGGAAGTACACGTTGAACAGGAAGCTGGCCAGGAAGCCCACGAAGCACACGACGCCGGTGAGCGCCACGCCGATCATGACGGCGGCGGCGAATCGCGGCACCACCAGTCGCCGGATCACCGAGACTCCCATGACTTCCATCGCATCGGTTTCCTCACGCATGGTCCGCGAGCCGAGGTCGGCGGTGATCGCCGAACCCACCGCGGCCGCCATCAGCACCGCAGCGGTCAGTGATGCCGCCTGACGGATGACGGCCAGTCCGCTGGCCGCGCCGGCCAGCGAGGTCGCGCCGACCTGCCCGGCCAGCAGCGCGAACTGAATGGAGAGCGTGACGCCGATCGGCAGTGCCACCAGCACGGTGGGGATCACCGCCGTGCCGGCCATGAACGCGCCCTGCCTGATGAATTCCTGCCATTGGAACTGCCCGGTGAACAGATCGATGAACAGATGCTGGAGGGTACGGACGCCGAGGACGAACTGATCACCGACGGTGCGCAGCGAGGCGATCGGGTGGCGCTGGACGTAGCCGGCGCCCCAGTGCTCGATGGCCCGGAGGCCGTCACCCCGTCCGGCCCCATCGGACGTGCGCTGAATGGGCAAAGCGCTTCCCTCCCGGTACCGAGCCCCGACCGCCCCCGGGCCCGATCACTCGCAATGCTTGGCACGGTATCGCCGCGGTTCGATCGGCGTCAACGTTTTGAGAATTCTCATTCACATATTTGGCGGGTGCAGCGTAGCACCCGCAGCGAACCCCGAACCTGGAGAAGCCCAACCTGCACGAAGTGCGCCGACGGGGGCATTTCGTTCCGCCCGCAACAGGCGGTATGTCTCATTAACTTATTCGGACCAGGTCATTCCGCGGAGAGGGGCGGTCAACAGGTCTTCGGGTCCGCGCACATCGCGCGGCACACCTGCGGCATCCGAGCCAGTTCAGCAACTTGCGGTCACCGGCCCGGTCGCGGCAATACGCTGACCGGATGGCACCTGCACAACGCGAACCCCACGTCGTCGTCCTGGGCGGAGGGTCCTGGGGCACCACCGTCGCCACCATCTGTGCGCGGCGCACGCCGACGCTGCAATGGGTGCGATCGGAGGACACCGCCAAGGACATCAACGACAACCACCGCAACTCGCGCTATCTCGGTGAGGAGGTGGCACTGCCGGACGCCCTGCGCGCCACCACCGATTTCTCCGAGGCCGCCCAGAGTGCCGATGTCATCGTGATGGGCGTTCCCTCGCACGGGTTCCGCGGTGTGCTGGAGGAACTCGCTCGAGAGCTGCGGCCGTGGGTTCCGGTGGTTTCGCTGGTGAAGGGTCTGGAGCAGGGCACCAATCTGCGGATGAGCCAGATCGTCGACGAGGTGCTGCCCGGGCATCCGGCCGGGATCCTGGCCGGACCGAACATCGCCCGCGAGGTCGCCGAGGGTTACGCTGCCGCCGCCGTGCTCGCGATGCCCGACCAGCATCTGGCCGCCAATCTGGCGGATCTGTTCCGCACCAGGAGGTTCCGCACGTACACCTCCGACGACGTGGTGGGCGTCGAGATGGCCGGAGCGCTCAAGAACGTGTACGCGATCGCGGTCGGGATGGGTTACTCGCTGGGCATCGGGGAGAACACCCGGGCCATGGTGATGGCCCGCGCGGTGGCCGAGATGTCCAAGCTCGGCGTGGCCATGGGCGGGCATCGCGACACCTTCGGCGGGCTGGCCGGGATCGGCGACCTGATCGTCACCTGTACCTCACAGCGCAGCCGGAACCGGCACGTCGGCGAACAACTCGGGTCGGGCAAGACCGTCGAGGAGATCATCGCGGCGATGAACCAGGTGGCCGAGGGTGTGAAGGCATCGTCGGTGATCGCGGATTTCGGCGAGCAGTACGGGATTTCGATGCCGATCGCCCGCGAGGTCGACGGGGTGATCAACCGCGGCTGCACCGTCGAGGACGCCTACCGTGGACTGATGCTGGAGAAGCCCGGCCATGAGGTGCACGGCTCGGGCTTCTAGCGTTCCGTCAGTTGAAGTACGGGTTGGTGCCCTCGGGACGGTCCAGCAGCGGGTTGCTCGGATTGAGGACGTAGCTGCCGGCCGGGCCGATCACGAAACCGGACTGGTCGAACGAGTTCTGGCATGAGGTGAGCACACCGTCGGTGCCGCAGCTGACATTCCGGAAGCCGATGCGGGTGTTCGCGGGCAACGGCTGGGCCGGCTGGTCGCCGACGTAGATGGGATTGGCCGCGTTGGCGAAACCGGGCGCGCCGACCTGACCACCGGTGACCACGTTGGCGCCGTTGGGGGCGGCCGGGAACGGCCCGCTGCAGCCGTAGCCGCCGGTGCCGCGACTCAGCACACAGGTGATGTCACCGGGCACGGTGAAGGCGTACAGGCTGCCGTCGTTGACCGCGTACGCGGAGGGCTTCACCAGCTCCCAGGCGTTGATGTTCGGGCCGGGCGGCGGTGGGGGCGGCGGAGCCGGTTCGGCACCCGCGATCGCCGGGGCGCTCACAGCGGCGGCCGCCGCCATGACGAAGAGCAGACCTCGCATACGCATGGCGACACACTAGCCTGTCCGTGCACGTCGGGCCACGTTTGCTGACCGCCGGGGCCGCGGCCGGCGAGCTGGGTCAGTACTGACCCGGCCCGCGACCCGCCATCGCCTCCAGTCGCGCGATCCGGTCCTCCATGGGCGGGTGGGTGGAGAACAGCTTGCCGATCTTCTCCCCCGCCCGGAACGGGTTCGCGATCATCAGGTGCGCCTGATCGGCCAGTTGCGGCTCGGGTGGCAGCGGCGCCGCCTGCACCCCGTAGGCGATCTTGCGCAGCGCGTTGGCCAGGGCCAGCGGATCGCCGGTCAGTTCCGCACCGGACTGGTCGGCCTGGTACTCCCGCGACCGCGACACCGCCAGCTTGACCACGGTGGCCGCGATCGGGCCAAGCAGTGAAACCAACAGCAAGGCAAAGGGATTCGCGCCGCCCTCGCGGTTACCACCGAACATCGAGGCGAACACGGCGATGTTGGCCAGCGCGGTGATGACCGAGGCGAGCGCGCCGGCCACGCACGAGATCAGGATGTCGCGGTTGTACACATGGGACAGTTCGTGGCCCAGCACCGCACGCAGTTCCCGCTCGTCGAGGATCTGCAGGATTCCGGTGGTGCAGCACACCGCGGCGTTGCGCGGGTTGCGGCCGGTGGCGAACGCGTTGGGGGCGGCGGTGTCGCTGATGTACAGCCGCGGCATGGGCTGGCGGGCGGTGGTCGCGAGTTCGCGGACGATCCGGTACATCGCCGGCGCCTGCATCTCGTTGACGGGCTGGGCGTGCATCGCCCGCAGCGCCATCTTGTCGCTGTTGAAGTAGACGTACGCGTTCATGCCGACGGCGAACAGCACCGACAGCCACAGGATGGACGGGTTCCCGAACAGCGAACCGATGAACACGATCAGCGCTGACATGCCGACGAGCAGCACGAAGGTCTTCATCCGGTTGGCATGAGGATGCCAGGTCATCAGAGTTCCTCCTACGAAAGTCTTCGCTGATGTAACGCCGGTCGACCCCCGTAGGTTCCTGCTACCCGTGCCGGTTGACGGTGTAATCCACCAGGGTGGCCAGCGCATCGCGCCCGGGACCCGCGGGCAGATTGTCCAGTTCCTCGCGCGCCCGCACCGCGTATTCGCGGACGGTTTCCTTGGCGCGCGCCATGCCCGGGGACCGGCGCAGCAGCGTCAGCGCCTCGGCGACCAGGTCGTCGTCCTCCAGCGGCTTGGCCAGCAGCACCCGCAGCCGCTCGGCGTCCGGGCCGGACTCCCGCAGCGCGTACAGCACCGGCAGGGTGTGCACGCCTTCGCGCAGGTCAGTGCCCGGCACCTTGCCGGACTCGTCGGGATCGCTGTCGATGTCGATGATGTCGTCGGAGATCTGGAACGCCGTGCCGACGATGCCGCCGAGACGGGACAACCGCTCGATCTGATCCTCGCCGGCACCGGAGAAGGTGGCACCGAAACGGCCCGATGCCGAGATCAGGCAGGCCGTCTTCTCGTAGACCACCTTGAGGTAGTGCTCGATCTCGTCGGTGCCGCCGGCAGCGCCCCGGGTCTCGCGCATCTGACCGGTCACCAGCTGGGCAAATGTGTCCGCAATCACCCGCACCGCGTCCGGTCCGAGCCGGGACACCAGCCGGGAGGCGGTCGCGAACAGGTAGTCGCCGGCCAGGATGGCGATGTTGTTGCCCCAGCGCGCGTTGGCGCTGTCCGCGCCGCGGCGCACCTGGGCCTCGTCCATCACATCGTCGTGATAGAGCGTGGCCAGGTGGACCAGCTCGATCACGGCGCCGGCGATGGTGACGTCGTCGTCCTCGGGACGTGGCCCCAGCGACCCCGACAGCACGGTGAACAGCGGCCGGAACCGCTTGCCGCCCGCCTGGAACAGATGCTGGACGGCCTCGGCCATCAGCTCATCCGCCTTACCCAGCTCGGTGGCCATCAGATCTTCGACGCGCGCCACTCCGTCGCGTACCTGCGCGGCGAATTCGGGATTCCCGAAGTCCACCCCCGCCACCACGCTCGCCGGTGTCCTCATGCGTCCAACATACTGTGGAGGTACTCGGTGGATGAACACGGCGGGCAGAGCGGAGCGACGCGGGGATGATCAAGGCCGATGTGGTTGTCGTGGGGGCCGGGCCCGCCGGTTCCTCCGCGGCCGCGTGGGCGGCCCGGGCGGGCCGCGACGTGCTTGTCATCGACTCCGCGCAGTTCCCCAGGGACAAGGCCTGCGGTGACGGGCTGACCCCGCGGGCGATCTCGGAGCTGCAGCGCCTCGGCCTCGGTGACTGGCTGGGCGGCCGGATCAGCCATCACGGGCTGCGAATGTCCGGGTTCGGGGCCGACGTGGAGATCCGGTGGCCCGGCCCCTCATTCCCCCCGACCAGCAGCGCGGTCCCACGCACCGAGCTCGACGACCGGATCCGGATGGTCGCCGCCGATGACGGCGCAAAGATGATGCTCGGCGTCAAAGTGGTTGATGTGCGCCATGATTCAACCGGACGGGTCTCGGAGCTGATCCTCGACGACGGCTCGGAGATCGGCGTGGGTGAGCTGATAGTGGCCGACGGCGCCCGCTCCACACTGGGGCGCACGCTCGGCCGCACCTGGCATCAGGAGACGGTGTACGGCGTGGCGGTCCGCGGATACATCGCGACCCCACGCGCCAACGAGCCCTGGATCACCTCACACCTCGAATTGCGTTCCCCGGAGGGCAAAGTGCTCCCCGGCTACGGCTGGATCTTCCCGTTGGGCAACGGCGAGGTGAACGTCGGCGTCGGGGCGCTGGCCACGGCGAAGCGGCCGTCGGATGCCGCCCTGCGACCGTTGATGTCCTACTACTGCGATCTGCGGCGCGAGGAGTGGGGTTTCGAGGGCGAACCACGGGCCGGGCTGTCGGCTCTGCTGCCGATGGGGGGCGCGGTGTCCGGGGTGGCCGGGCCGAACTGGATGCTGATCGGCGATGCCGCGGCGTGCGTCAATCCGCTCAACGGCGAGGGCATCGACTACGGCCTGGAAACCGGGCGACTGGCCGCGCAACTGCTGGGATCCGGCGATCTGACCACGGCGTGGCCGTCGGTGCTGACCGAGCACTATGCGCGCGGGTTCTCCGCGGCCCGACGGCTGGCGCTGCTGCTCACGTTGCCGCGATTTCTGCCCGCGGCGGGCCCGGTGGCGATGCGCTCGCACTTCCTGATGACGGTGGCGGTGCGGATGATGGGCAATCTGGTCACCGAGGAGGACGAGGACTGGATCGCCCGGGTCTGGCGGACGGCCGGCCTGGCGTCGCGCAGGCTCGACGAACGCACCCCGTTCAGCTGACCAGTCAGACCAGTTGCGGTTCGCGCCCCAACAACGTCATCTCCATCAGCAGCTTCACGCAGGCACGGGAATGCTCGGTGTCCTGGTACTGCACCAGCCGGCCGAGATCGACCACCAGACCGAATGCGGCGTGCACGGCGAATTTCGCCTGTGCGTGGCTGAACTCGGGACGCGCCGCGGCGAGCAGCCGCGCCCACTCATCGACCGTGGAGCGCTGGATGTTGCGGATGGCCCCCCGGTCGGCCTCGGGCACATTGCCGCGTTCCGCGTAATACACGTAGGCGATCTCGGGCTCCCGGAACGACCGGGCCACATACAGATCGATCAGACGAGCCAACGCCTGCTCCGGATCTGATTCCGCGGCAAGAACACTCGATACATCTCCGGACACCCGGTCGGCGCTGCGACGGTAGGACGCGACCAGCAGATCGGCCTTGCCCGGGAAGTACCGGTAGATCCCGGATGCCTGGATGCCCACCGCCGCGGCGATGTCCTCCATGCTGGTCTCCCGGAATCCCTTCTTGTGAAACAGCAGCAGGGATTCATGCAACAGCATCTCGTATTTGCCGCCGGCGCCGGAGCCGCTGGGCGTCAACGGGTTCGATTCGGGTGACTCGAACGGGGCCGGCAGGGTGGCCGAGAGCACGGCGGTGGCCAGGCCGGCCAGCAATACCCGCATCTCGTTGACGGGCAGTGAGGCCCGGTGATCGGTGACACTGCCGATGACGCTCAACGCGGCCGACGACAGGGTCCAGCGTTCGTGCGAAGTGAGCTCCGGCCGCAGCCGGATCAGGGGTTCCTGCAGCCTGCGGTTGACGAGCCCGATCTGCCCGTTCAGGATCTGCTGATCATCCTCATTGAGGTAGCGACCCTCCCACCGGTACAGCCCGCCGGAGCTGCGGTTGGCGATCGCGGTCTCCACAAGGGCGTCGACGAGGTCGGCCAGCAGGGTGGCCGGATCACGTTCCGGATCGCCGATATCGGTGCTGTCCACCAGTTGCTGACCCAGACCGAAGACGGCGTCCCGGAACAGTCCGTACTTGCTCGACGAATGCCGGTACAGCGCCGCAGCCGAAATGCCCACCCGAGTGGCGATCTCCTCCATGCTGACCGCGTGGTAGCCGAGCGCACTGAAAGCATCGGCCGAGGCCTTGACGATCTGTGCCTTGCGATCACGCGGCCGGCGACGCACAGCAGGTTGCGCGGGGCGGCCGACCGAAGACATACCCTCACGGTAACGCATTCTGCGGTGACCGACAGATCCTGGGAATGCCACTTCATGATCGATCACATTTCGCCATATACGGCTGCACATTTCAGTCGATACCGCTCACTCACATCAGAGAATGGACATTCACATAAACCCTTGCGCGAACGTCAATCCGTGTGTCAGGCTTGCCATACGGCGTAGCGGTCGACGTTGCTGATCAGCCCAAGGCTTTCGCGTCGCTTCGCTCGCCCAGGGAGGAGATTGTCGCGATGTCGGCGCGCTACCTCGATTCCGGATCATCCCCACGACTGACCAACGCCGACACCCGCATCACCATCGAGCAGCGAACACCGCGCTGGTACCACGGCGATGTCGCCATCGAGGACGCCTTGGACTTCTGGTCCTTCGCCGGCGCCGCCGCCAACGTGGTCATGCAGCTGTCCTGGCCGGAGGTCGGCTACGGGGTGGCCGAAAGCCGGGTGAGATCCGGCAGCCTGATGGAGCATCCGTGGAAACGGGCGCGCACCACGACCCAGTACCTCGCCGTCGCCATTCTGGGCACCGAGGAGGAACGCGCCGCCTACCGCGAGGCGGTCAACGGCGCGCATCGCCAGGTGCTCTCCACCGACACCAGCCCGGTGCGCTACAACGCCTTCAACCGTGAACTGCAGATGTGGGTGGCGGCCTGCCTGTTCATCGGGTTCGAGGACACCTTCGAGTTGCTGCACGGTGTGATGACCGACGAGCAGGCCGAACAGTTCTACCGGACCGCACAGCCGCTCGGCACCACCTTGCAGGTCACCGCGGACCAATGGCCGGCCACCCGGGCCGATTTCGACGTGTACTGGAACACCGCCTGCGAGCGGGTGGTGATCGACGATCACATCCGCGAATACCTGATGGCCCTGGTGGATCTGAAGATGATCCGGTGGCCGCTGCGGGTGACCTTCGGGCCGCTGCTGAAGTTCCTGACCATCGGGTCGCTGGCGCCGGTGTTCCGCGACGCCATGGGTCTGCACTGGTCGGACGCCGACCGGCGCCGCTTCGAGAACCTGTTCGTGTTCGTCTCGTTCGTCAACCGGTTCCTGCCGCGTTTCATCCGCCAGGGCGCCAGTCAGATACTGATGGGTGATGTGCGGCGCCGGATCCGGCGCAAGAAGGCCCTGATCTAGATCGACACCTCGATATCGGTCCACCACGGTGTCTTGTGCAACTCGGTGCTGAACAGATTCGACTCCGCTTTGAGCGCCCGCACCAGAGCCTGCCGGGGCACCTCGGTGTTGTCCTCGCGGCTGCCGTGCCGGCCGTCCAGGGTCGACAGCAGCGTGATCAGTCGCCGATTCGCGGTGGAATCCTCCGCCCCGCGGTGAATGAACTTCTCCCACAGAGTTTTCGGTGTGGCGTTCAGACTTCCGTGGTGGCCCACCTTGTAGATGTTGGTGTTCGCGAGATCGTGGAGCAACCGGGCATTGCCGGTGTTCTCATCGGCGTCGAACAACACCCAACTCCAGTTCTCGATCTGGGCGTCACCGGGGAACACGAGCAGTGATTCGCCGATCCGGATCTGCAGGATCACGCTGGTGTTGTTCAGCGACGAGTCCAAGGTCCGCAGCAGCGAGAGCATGTTGTCGGCATGCGCGCGGTCGATGCGCGGCGTCAGCCAGCGTGCGGCCTGCGGCACGGCTTCGGTCGCCGTCTCGAACAGCGGCGACAGGTCGTCGCACGTCGCGTCCCCATCCTGAGCGGCTCGGGACCAGTTCGACGCGAGGTGCCAGAATTCATTGTTGATCTGCGCCTGCCGTGCCAGGGACGGCGCGGCGGCCAGCGTGGGCGGCCCGAGGACCTTGATGGTCACGTCGGGCAGCAGTCGCTGGTCGGTGAGGTCGTCGCCGTACTTGACGTAGCGTCCCCGGCCGTCGGCAGCCATCGTCTGCAGACAGTCGACGGCCTCCCGGTTGGAGATGTTCTTCTCACCGAGGAACTGCAGACGGTCGCCGACACCGTCAGGGAATCGTTGCAGCGCATTCATCTTCGCGGATGCAGCCGTCACACCGGCGGCGAACAGCTGCATATCGCCCATCGTGCCGACCATTTGCCGGTCCATGAGCGGCGCCTTGGCATCGGTGGGCAGCAACGGATCCTCGGTCCACGGCTGCACGACCCTGCGCGGGTTCAGATCCCTGATGATGGATCCCGCCTTTGCGCGGCCGAATCCGCTGATGTGGTCGGCGTGGCGATGGGTGGCGACGACCATCTGCAGACGGCCCCGGGTGATCGAGCCATCCGCGTTCGCGGTGCGTCCGAGCACCACATCGCGGATGTCCTCGGCGATGCGGTCCATGTGATCCTTGGGAAAGTCGCCCGGCAACTCGGTGGATCCGAAATCGATGAGGACCGCGCGGCGGACCGCATCGTCGTAATCGACCCACAACAGCACGCAATCACCGAATCCCACGTTGTAGGCCCGGATCCCCGCCCTCTTGATACTGCGCATCACCACTCCTCTCGCGCTCCCCGGGCCCGCCGCACGATCTCTGCGGCGGCAGCCTCCGGATTCTCGGCCGCGTTGCGGTCACGGTGCCGCAGCGCCAGCGCATGGGCAGTGCGCGGCCCGTCGGTGAGGCTTCTGGACTCATAGAGGTAGGCGATCCGGCGGTTCCACCGCTGGATGCGCTCGCGGTCGGCTTCGGCGTCCGCGTCCGCGTCGGCGTCCGGCTCGATCCCTTGCAGGCTGGGCAGTTTGTCGGAGATCTCGAACTTCAGGTCGCCGTATTCGTCGAGGATCAGCGTGGATCCCCCGCGAAGCTCGATCTGGGTGTCGGGGTCGAGCTTCTCCAGCGGGGCCAACCCGTAGGCGGGCAGTTCGCCGGCCGCGATCTTGAGGTACTGCGTGCACTCGACGACAGTTTCGCGGACGTGAAAGCCGTCATCCGGTGCGCTCCTGACGCACGGGCGCACACTGGAGATGCGGGTGAAGGCGTGTGGATTGAGGTGCAGGTTGCCGCGGTTGCCCCAGATGTGCCGGAACATCTCGGTGTCATCGCTCTGCAACGCAGAGAAGTGAACCCCATTGCGCTGCAAGCCATCCTTGCGTTTCGGCGGACACCAGCAACCATCCCCATCCTGGGTGGTGCCGGCGATGCCGAACCCGGCCATCTGCTCGCGCAGGGCGCTCCGCAGGTTGTAGCGGCTGTCATCGGCGCGGACCTCGCGGTCGGCGGTCAGCATCGCCCTCAGGAAATGGGCAAAGGTGATGTGGATGGGTGGTGTGTAGTCGATGGCGCGGACACTCATGGTCAGCAGCAGATCGGCGATGTCGGCGCCCTGTTCGACGAGAATTCTGCGCGGAATCAGGGTGTCCTCGCCGGGAAAAAGATCCTCCATGCGCCTTTCCCACGCCACCAGAAGGGTGCGCATCACGGCACCGACCAGGATCTCGCCCCGCCGATGGACCTCGTGAAAGCCGGGCTCGTCGAGCAGTCCGGGCGTCGGCGCGATGCCCACCGAACGCCGCAGTGCATTCACGTGGGTCAGGCTCTCACCGAGCCCGAACAGGTCCGTCTCGGCAAGCCGCTCCGGGTTGAACACCGACTTGTCGACGAACTCGTTTTCGTTGCGCGGGTCCACCAGATACTCCACGGCCTCCTTCAACGAGAACACCGACAGCAGCGCGACGATGTCGGCGAAGGCCTCGTGAAAGGCCGCCTGATCCGGTGACGACGGCGAGATGAAGCTGCCACGCAGACCGTCGAGCAGCGCGTGCGTCGCCTCGTGCGCGACGACGTCGTGCGACAGACACAGGTAGGTGTTCGAGGCACTGGGTCCGCGGCGGATGTAGCCGAACAACAGCGCCTCGGCCTCGGGTGAGTAGAACGCATTCGCGTCCTCGAAAGCGTGCGGTACCACCTTGAGTTGGTGACCGCGGATGCCCCACCGCACCCGCCGTCCCAGCGCCGACTCGAACCGCCGCAAGGTTCTGGTGACGATCGCGTACACGTTCCACGCGTGGAACACCGGATCGGCCAGAATCTCGTCGCGCTTCTGCCAGTGCGGTGGACCGTCTTTCGTCGGCGCCGCCCGGTACATCCGGCGGGAGGTGGCGTCGTAATCCACCACGTAGAGTGCGGACCCCATCGGGCCGTCGATGAGTTCCTCCCGGGGGATCTGCACCTCGGCGGTGAGAACCTTGCCGTCGCGTTCGACGGTCGGGTCCTGCACCACGATCGTGACGGTGCAGTAGTCCGGGCTCACCATGACATCACCCCGGCCAAGGGAGTGCCGGGCTCACCGACCCAGTCGTCGCGGTCGAGGAACAGCGCATCCGCGGGCAGGTTCGGGCCGTACCGAGGGTCACCGTCGCGCCGGACGGCGACGCTTCCGTGCACGACGGCACCGGCGGGGACGATGCGCCTGCTGCCGATCGGCGGGGTGCCCGCGAGGCGCCCGCGCCATTCCATCCGGCTGACCGGCGCCGAGGCATGCTCCCCGGACAGGGTGTATCTCCCGGCGTACTCGTCATTGCGGACACGCAGTCCCGCGGTGATCGCCCCGTCCAGTACCCAGCGCATCGAAATGTCGCCCAGTGCCGGGTTATCGGGAAATCCGCCACCGACATCGGAATGGATACCGGCGAACCAGACCTCTTCCATCTGCGGAAACCGTTGGCCTTCGGGCGGGAACTTCAGGAGATAGGGCTGGTAAGGCCGGCGTTGCTCGTCGATGGACACCGCGTGTCGCACCGTCTCGACGTTGATCAGCTGGCGCGTCCACGGCCACCTGAAGTCCGGGCCGACGAAGCTGGTGGCCTTGACGGTGTCGAACAGACCGAGATAGCGGACCGGACAGGACACGGTTTCACCGGGAGTGGGCAGGCTCAGCGTCGTGGCGAAGCGGTCGATCCGGTCCCACCCCTCAGGACCGGAAAGGTTGGAATCCCCGGGATTTCGGGCGTAGACGCGAACGGCGTACGGCACGAGGTTCTCCGAACCGGGCCGCAGCAGCCCCACCGACCGGAGCAGACCGCACAACGCGCGCGCCGTGTACGCACCGCGGCTGAACCCGAAGATGAAGATCTGATCCCCGGGTTCCCAGGTGCGCATGAGGTAGGTGTAGGCCTCGGCCATGTTCTCCCGGATGCCGTGCCCGAGGGCCAGACCTCCGAGTACCGAGAGCTTCCTGCCCAGCGCGCTCCAGGACCCCGGCGCAGCGAGCGTGCCGACACCGGGGTCGTAATACACCTGCTGGCGGTCGGGGTCGGCGAGCTGCAGCATTTCCACGATCTTGAAGATGTTGGTGACAGCCCTGGCCTTCACCTCGTTGGAAGTGCCATCGAGACAGATCACGATGTTCTTCATCCCTGCTCCTTCGACGAGCCGATGGGCCCACGGTAGGAGTCGGTGGAGACGCCGATCCGGGTAGAGCGGTACTCACTTCGCAGATCGGCACGTACGCGCCGGCGGCAGAATCGAGTACGGCTCTACGCATATCCCCCGTCGCGGCGTGGATGACGATCGCAGTACCGCACGGGTGAACCGGAATGAACGGGGTTGTGATGACCGAGAAACTGTTGCCGTATGACCGGACGATCGTCGTGCAGGAGACACCGTTCTGGTGTGGACCGGCATCGACTCAGGTCGTGCTCGAGTCCCGGGGTGTCCGGCTGGCCGAGGCCGATCTGGCACGCGAGATCGGCACCACCACAGCGGGTACCGACTTCATCGGCCTGATCGAGCGGGTGCTCGACAAGAAGGTCTGCGATGCCCGGTACACCTCGGTCAACATGACGGATGACCCGCCGACCCCGCAGCAGAAAGACCGGTTGTGGTCCGATGTGGTGGCCTCGATCAACAGCGGATTCGGCGTGGTGATGAACTGGGTGGCACCACCATCGAACTACCCGCGCGCCGTCAAGGGCACGACGTCACCTGCGTACCGCGGCGGCACCGTTTTCCACTATGTCGCGTGCATGGGCTACGACGACACCCCCGGCGAACGTGCGTTGTGGATCGCCGACAGTGGGTTCAAACCCTTCAACTACTGGATCAGCTTCGATCAGGCGGCCACGCTGATCCCGCCCAAGGGCTACTGCTACGCCGATATCGACGTCAATCCGATCGCACCGAACGCGCCGAGCGATCAGGTTGCGGAGAACCTGATGCGTGCGATGGGCGGCAGTATCTCGTTCGACCGCTACCGCGCTCTGCTACCGGCCGTGACACAGGCACTGCAGGAGTCCGGGTGCAACACCCCGGAGCGAATCACCATGTGGCTGGCCCAGATCGGGCACGAATCCGGCGGCCTGAAGTTCATGGAAGAGATCGCCGACGGCGGCGCCTACGAGGGCCGCGCCGATCTCGGGAACACCCATCCCGGGGACGGCCGCCGGTTCAAGGGCCGCGGCCCGATCCAGGTCACCGGCCGGCACAACTACACCAAGGTGTCGCAGTGGGCCCACAGTCGCGGCCTGGTGCCCAGCCCGACATTCTTCGTGGACTCTCCCGAACAGCTGGGGACCGACAAGTTCAGCTTCCTGGGGGCGATCTGGTACTGGACGGTGGCACGTCCGCAGATCAACGCGATGTGTGACGCCAACGATCTCGAAGGTGTCACCCGAGCCATCAACGGCGGGCTCAACGGCCTGGAAGACCGCAAGCTCCGGTGGCAACGCTGCCGCGAAATAGGTTCCCCACTAACTGCTTTGACAACTCAGACAGGAGACATCACCATGGCCGATGCAGAAGAGATCCGCAATGCCACCACGGGGACCGCGGCGAACGGATGGCCGTTCGCCTGGCGGTACGCCTACTCGCGGCATCCGCGCGATTTCAACGAGATCGTCAACGACGCCGATCGGGGCCCGTGGATGCGTCGGCAGCCCGATGGCACCGATCACGCCGGGCATACCGACGCCTTCGAGCAGATCGTGCCGATCAACGAACAGATCGCCTGGCGCCACACATTTTCCGACGGCATCGAACGCGATTCCGGTGATGTCCTGCTGGAACTGATGGAGTTCGCCATTCAGTGGCGGGCCTCCAACGATCTGTCCACCAGCGCCTTCGCCGACACCGAGGTGCCGGCCGCCACCAACGGTCACACCAACGGGCACACCCCCCGGCCGCCGCGCAAGCGGCCCGCCGCCAAGGCCGCGAAGAAAGCGCCGGCCAAAGCGCCGGCGAAACGCGCACCGCGATGACCGATTTCGGGGACCTGCTTGCCGATATCCGCGGCGTGCGCCGGGTCCGGCACGCATGGTTGACCTGTTCAGGTACCTGGGCGCCGCCCGGTACCGGCTACAGCTCGTGGGTCGTGCAGAACGCCGACCCCGATCTGGTGTTCGAGGTGCCCGTCCAGTCACCATGGTCGTTCGGGCCGGTCGGCGGACCCGATGCCAACGCCCCGAGTTACCGGCAGAGCGTGGCGACCGGCAAGCGCTGGGCGATCGACTGGATCAATGCCCATCCGAACCAGACGTTCGGGCTCGGGGGCTACAGTCAGGGCGCCCAGTGCGCCGGCGAGATCTACCTGGAATTGCTGCCCGGAGGTGTGCTGGAGCATCGATTCGGGGATTTCATCGGCGGTTTCAGCTTCGGCGACCCGATGCGTCCGGAGAAGGTCACCGGCGGAGGCGCACCCGACCCGGGCGGTGCGGGCATCAGTCCGGTCCGCATCGCCACCCCCGACCCGCGATGGCGCTACGCGGCGAACGGACCGAAGAATCGGGCGGTCGGCATCGACCTCTACTCCGCCACCCCGCTCAACGGAGCGGGCCAGATCATCCGGAACTTCTATTCGATGGGCGTGGACATCGGCCTCGCGCCCACCCCGCTACCGATGGTCGAGTCGATCGCCCGGGGCGTGGTGCAACTGCTGATCGATCTGCTCGGTCCGCTGGCCGGACTCGGCGGGCTGGCCGCGCTGGGCCCCTCCGCCGGTCTGGCGGGCCAACTGCTGAACAATCCCGCCATCGCGAAGTTGCCGTCGGACTCGGTCGAGGGCGTCACGCCGTTCGACGCCATCGAGGCGGCGGTGCTGGCGCTTCAGTTCGTCGCCGCCGGTACCGGACCGCACGTCAGCTATGACACCACCGACGCGGTGCCCGGGGTGAACCACATCGCGCATGCGGTCGCGCACGTCAACGCGCTGTGCGCCTCCGCCGGGGCCCGCATGGCTGCCTGAGCCGCGTCAGCGGTACTCGCACAGATAGGCCGTCTCGACCTCCGCGCGCACCGTGAACGTGCTGTCCGCGGGCACCGTGAATTGGGTTCCCGCCGCAAAGGTTTGCCACGCGTCCTGACCTGGCAGCCGCACGGTCAGCGCGCCGGACACCACGCTCATGATCTCCAGCTGCGATGTCCCGAACTCGAACTCGCCGACTGCCATGACACCGACGGTGGCCGGTCCTTCCGCGGTCGCGAAGGCGATCGACGCGACGTCGCCGCCGAAGTACTCATTGACCTTGAACACGCACAGCTCCTCCGAGATGGGGTGAGCGGCCAGAATACCCGGCCGGCTACACCAGGTACTTGTGCACGCCGAGCATCGCGTTCTCATCGGCCGGTTCGCGGGTGCAGTCTTCGAGCGCGGACGACACCGCCACTTCGTTGATGCCGGTGCCGATGAGCACCAGCGTGGTCCCCCGCCCCGCCCCGCGGCGCTTCTCGAAGCGCAGCGACGTGCCGACGAGCTGAACAGAGTACCGGCCGCCGTCGCCGAAATCCACGAAACCCTTTGCGCGATAGAGCCCGACGGGCCGGTCCTGCAAAAAAGCCAGAAAGCGGCGTGGGTTCACCGGCGCATCGGCGCTGAACTCCACACTCTGATATTCCGGGTGCTCGTGATGATGATCGTCCTCGAGGAGCAGTTCATCCAGGGAGAGCTGGGTCGGGCGCTCCCGACGCCTCACCGGCGCGTCGATCAGCAAGGCTGGATCCACCCGCGCAAAGTCGGTGTACACCAGCGGGACTCGCGGGTTCTCGGCGCGGACCTCAGCCGCCACCGCATCGGCATCACCGTCGGATGCCTTGTTCAGCACCACCAGGTCGGCCACCCGCACCCCGTGTCCCAGCTCGGCCGGTTGGGCGGCGTCGACCACCAACACCAGTCCGGCGTAATGGAACCGGTCGTCCCCGGCGGTGGCGATCGTGCGCGCCAACACCGGCGGCTCGGCGATACCGCTGGCCTCGACCACGATCAGGTCCAGCGCGGGCCGCACCGCGGCGAGCCGGCCCAGCATCTCGGCGGCCTCGGAGGCGTCCACCGCGCAACAGATGCACCCGTTGGACAGCGAGGCCATCGCGTCGACCTGCCCGGCCACGAACATGGCGTCGATGTTCACCGCACCGAAGTCGTTGACCAGCGCCCCGATTCGCACGCCGCGGGTGTTACGCAGCAGGTGGTTGAGCAGCGTCGTCTTACCGGCGCCGAGGAAGCCGGCAAGGGCCAGGACGGGGACGCTCATGGCTCGGCTCCGCGGCTAGACCGGCTTGACGGCTGCGTGCAGCGCGACGATCCCACCGGTCAGATTGCGCCAGCGCACGGCTTCCCAGCCGGCGTCGCGGATACGGTCGGCGAGTTCGGACTGCGTGGGCCAGGCCCGGATCGACTCGGCCAGATACACATAGGCGTCCGGGTTGCTCGATACCGTGCGCGCCATCATGGGCAGCGCCTGCATCAGGTATTCCTTGTACGCGGTGGCGAACAGCCCGTTGGTCGGCGTGGAGAACTCGCACACCACCAGTCGGCCGCCGGGGCGCGTCACCCGCGCCATCTCCCGCAGACCCGCCACATGGTCGACCACGTTGCGCAGCCCGAAGCTGATGGTCACCGCGTCGAACACGCCGTCGGCGAACGGCAGCTTGGTGGCGTCGCCGGCCACCTTGGGCACACTGCGGGCCGCACCGGCGGACAGCATGCCGACCGAGAAGTCCGCCGCCACACACCAGGCACCCGAACTCGCCAGCTCGACCGTCGACACGGCGGTGCCGGCCGCCAGGTCCAGCACCCGCTCCCCCGGCCCGATGGCCAGTGCCGCACGCGTCTGACGGCGCCAGTACCGGTCCTGCCCGAGCGACATCACCGTGTTGGTGATGTCGTAACGGCGGGCCACGGCGTCGAACATCGACGCGACCTCATGTGGGTCCTTCTCCAGCGATGCCCTGCTCATCGCTTTAAAACTACCTGTGAGTCTCGGGGTTCCGGGAATGGGGATTCCGTGATGACGTTGGTACCGCTGGAGAGCTCCGCGAACGAAAGGCACCGATATGGCTGAGAAGGTCTGGTTCATCACCGGCACATCACGTGGCTTCGGCCGGGAATGGGCCATCGCGGCCCTGGAGCGCGGCGACAAGGTGGCCGCCACCGCCCGCGATACCGCGTCGCTGGACGACTTGGTCACCAAATATGGCGCGGCGATCCTGCCGCTACAACTCGACGTCACCGACCGGGAGGCCGACTTCGCCGCGGTCAAGGCCGCCCACGAGCACTTCGGCCGGCTCGATGTCGTGGTCAACAACGCCGGGTACGGGCAATTCGGGTTCATCGAGGAGCTCACGGAGGCCGAGGCGCGCGACCAGATCGAGACGAACGTGTTCGGCGCGCTGTGGGTGACCCAGGCTGCGCTGCCGTTCCTTCGGGCCCAGCGCAGCGGGCACATCATCCAGGTGTCCTCGATCGGCGGCATCACCGCGTTCCAGAACGTCGGCATCTACCACGCCTCGAAGTGGGCGCTGGAGGGTTTCTCGCAGTCGCTGGCCCAGGAGGTCGCCGGTTTCAACGTCCACGTCACGCTGATCGAGCCGGGCGGCTTCGACACCGACTGGGCCGGGTCCTCGGCCAAGCGGGCCGAGCCGCTGCCGGACTATGCCGAAGCCCACAAAGAGGCGCAGGAGGCCCGTGCCAAGCGCACCGCGAAGTCGGGCGACCCGCAGGCGTCGGCCGCCGCAGTGCTCAAGATCGTGGACGCCGAGAAGCCGCCGCTGCGGGTGTTCTTCGGGGAGATCCCGCTGCAGCTGGCCGAGGCCGACTACGCGCAGCGGCTGGCGACGTGGCGGGAATGGCAGCCGGTGTCCGTGGAGGCTCAGGGCTAGGGGTTGCGCACCGCGAGATAGTGCTCGGACACCGGGACACCGTCGGTGTAGCGCTCCACGGCCTGTTCGATGAGCAGGTCCTGGCCGGTGAGCCGGGTGTGGTGCTGGTGCATGTGTTCACCCCAGGACCGCACGATGAACGTCTCCACAAACGTCGCTTCGTGTTCGACGCTGCGGAACAGCCGCCACTGCGAGGCCCCGGTGCGCTGCCGGGAGCGGCCCATGACGTCCATCGCGGCGAGGAAGTGCTGCTCGTCCTCCGGCGTGACGCGGTATGCGGTGATCACCAGGACGGGTCCGTCGAGCGGGGCGGGATCGAAGACCAGGTTGGGCTCGGGCCAGTGCGAGGACGGGGTCAGGTCGAGGTCGCCGGTCTTGGCGTGCAGCGGCCACCACAGTGAGGACAGTCCGCACACCAGCAGAAAACCCGCGCTGATCAACAAGCTCGTCACGCTGGTGGTGCCGGCCGCGACCAGCCCCCACACCAGCGACCCCACCGCCTGCCCGCCCATGAAGACCAGCTGATAGACGGACAGCCCGCGGGCCCGTACCCAGCCCGGCAGACTCAGCTGCATGGACGCGTTCAGCGTCGACAGCGACAGCAACCAGGAGGCGCCGCCCACCAACAGTGCTGCCAGCACGATGGAGAAGTTGGGCACCAGAGCCAGCACCACGGTGGCCACCGCGAAACCCGCCGCGGCGGTGGTCAGCAGCACGTTCTGGCCGAATCGGGACCGCAACCGCGACAACAGGAAGGCGCCGAGCACCGCACCGGCTCCCAGCGCGCCGAGCAGCACACCGTAGCCCGACGACGACAGGCCGAGGCGGCTGCTGGCGATCACCGGAAGCAGCCCCCACAGTGCGCTGGCGGGAGCGATGAACAGCGCCGCCCGCAGCAGGATCCGTCGCACGATCGGTGAGCTGCGGATGAAGCGTCCACCCGCACTGAGCGCCGCCAGCGCCCGCTCGGGCGGTTCGCTGCGTTCCACCGAGGCGGGTCGCCACATGACGAGCACGACCACGATCCCTACGAACGACACCGCGTTCAGCCCGAAGACGAGGGTCGGGCCCGACAGCGACACCAGCACACCGGCGATGGCAGGCCCGATGGCGCGGGCCAAGTTGATGCTCATGCTCCCCAGCGCGGCGGCGGCCGGGATCTGCTGGGCGGGAACAAGATCCGGCTGGATCGCCTGCCAGGCCGGCGCGACGAGCGCCTGCCCGCAGCCGATCACGAACAGCAACATCAGCAGCACCGCCGGAGTCGTCAGCCCGGCGCCGGTCAACGAGGCGAGCAGACCCACCCCGGCGGCCATCGCGCCCTGGGTGGCGATGAGCAGACGCCGCCGGTCGATGAGGTCGGCCAGCACGCCCGACGGCAACGCGAGCAGCATCACCGGCAGCGTCGTCGCGGTCTGCACCAGTGGCACCAGCACCGCCGCGCGCGGGTCGCCGACGAGCATCCACTGCGCCCCGACGGTCTGCATCCAGGTACCGAGATTGGACACCAGCTGCGCGATCCACAGCGCGCGGTAGACCGGCGATCGCAGCGGTGCCCACGTCGACGTGGACGGTGCCGATGTGCCTACCGAGGTCATCCGTCCACGCTAGAGGCTGCGGGCCGCGTTTGTGGCATGCGGCAGCGGGTATATCCGCTGGATGAATCGGTGCGAATGGAACAGCTGACGCTGCTACTGGCGTTGTTCGTCGCTACCGTCTTTCTGGCGCCGGTGGCGACGCGTCTCAAATTGCCGTACCCGGTGCTGCTGCTCGTCGCGGGTCTGGCGGTCGCGTTCATCCCGGGTTTGCCGACACCGTCGATCAACCCGGAGCTGATCCTTCCGCTGGTGTTACCGCCACTGCTCTTCGCTGCGGCCCGCCGCACATCGTGGCGCGAGTTTCTCGACAACCGCAGGGCCATAGGTCTTCTCGCCATCGCACTGGTGCTGGTGACGGCGTTCGCCGTCGGTGTGCTGGTGCACGCCCTGGTGCCCGGCGCACCCTTGCTCGCGGCGCTGGCGCTGGGGGCGGCGGTGGCACCGCCGGACCCGGTGGCGGCCACCGCAGCGGTGCGTGAGCTGGGTCTGCGACGCCGGTTGCGGACCACCCTGGAAGGCGAGGGACTGTCCAACGACGCGACCGCACTGGTGCTCTACGAGGTTGCCGTCGCCGGCGTCGTCGCCGGGACGCTCTCCGTGTGGGGCGCCGCGTCGAGTCTGGCCCTGTCGGTCGTCGTCGGGGTCGGTATCGGCCTGGTGCTTGCCGTGGGGGCGCGCTGGCTGATCGGCAAGCTGCCCGCCCACCCCGTGGGTAGCGCCTTCGTCCTGCTGATGCCGTTCGCGGCGTACGGGATCGCCGATGTCGCCCACGGCAGTGGCGTGCTCGCCGTGGTGACCCTGGCGCTGGCCTTGAGCAGGCATCCCGACAGCGAATCCGCACAAACCCGGCTGGTCTCCGAAACCGCCTGGGACATCATCGAACTGCTCGTCACGGGCGCCGCTTTCGCCTTCGTGGGGCTCGAGCTGCGGGTGGTGGCCCAGGCCGTTCCTGGCGACCTCGGCGAGCTGATCACCCAGGCGCTGGTGGTCACGGCCGCCGTGATCGTGATCCGGTTCGGATGGATCTTCGTGGTCGGCACCATCGATCAACGGTTGGCCGCCCGGTCGAAACCGGAAGCCGAGCCCACCGGATGGCGCGAACGCCTCATCGCGTCATGGGCCGGGATGCGGGGTGTGGTCACGCTGGCCGCCGTGCTGGCGCTTCCGGTCGACTTCCCGGAACGCGACCGGCTGATCTTCATCGCCTTCGTCGTCATCGTGGTGACGTTGACATTGCAGGGCACCACCTTGCCGTGGGTGGTGCGCCGCCTCGACGTCCGGGTGCCCCCGGAGCAGACGGCTGATTTGCAGCGTGAGCTCACCACGCGGGCTCGCCGGGCCGGCGCCGCACGCCTGGACGAGCTCACCCGAGACGGTGACATCGATCAGGCGACCGCGCAGGCCGCCCGCGACGACATCGAGAGGGTCTGGCTGCGACTGGGTTTCGAGGAGCGGGCCGACGACTGCAGCGCTGCCCGCCGGGAACGAGCGGACGAGCTTGAGGCCGAAGTGCTGACCGCCGCCCGCAACGCCATTCTGTCCGCGCGCACCGAGCAGGGAGTGGACCCGACGGTGGCCGACAACCTCCTGCGCAAACTCGACGGTCACGGCACCACCCCGCAGTGATCGGCCCTACTCGTCGGACCGCACGGTGGGCGTGCTCGCCTCCTGGGAGCGGTCGACGACCTCGATGCGTTCGGCAGCGACCGACGAGCCGAGTGCGCCCTGCACGGTGATGACCAGCAGTCCGCGGTCCAGCACCGAGGAAATCTGCTCGGTGCGGGTGTCCTCGGGCAACGTGATCAGCCTGCGGAACTCACCGTAATAGCGTTCGTGCACCAGGAATTCGACGTCGTCGGGCAGCTCGCGGCCGCGGGTGCCCGAGATGGTGAGCACGCCGCGGCTGAAGCTCAGCGCCACGTCTTCGGGGTCCACGCCGGAGAGTTCGACGCGGACCACCAGGTCGTCGCCGCGGGCGAAGATGTCGGTGACCGGCACCCATGCGGAGGCGTGCGTGCGCTCGGCCTCCGGCGCACCGTGGATGCCCAGGCTGCGCATCCGGGTGAGCTCGGTGAAGTAGTCGGTGACGCCTTCGAAGATATTGGGTCGCGAACCGGACATATGCCTCTCCTGGTGGATTCAGTGCCGCAGTGGTGTTGCGAGATCGACGCTGCGCAGGAAGTCGCGGGCCACCTGTGAATCTTCCCTTCCCGCGGTCACTTCGGCGAACCGTCTGTGCTGACGACGACCGGCGTGGCCTCGGGCCTTTCGGCCAGATCGACCTCCAGCACCGCGGTGCCGTCCTCCTCCCGTAGCGCCTTGAACCACGCGAAGGTCACCGCGATCAGGACGAAGGTGAACGGGACGGCACCCAGGATGGCGGCCTGTTGCAACGCATTGAGGCCACCGACAAGCAGCATCGCGCAGGCGATGCCACCCATCAGCACGCCGAAGATCACCGTGACGATCTTGGACGGCGCGATGGAGCCCTTGCTCGCCATCGTCGCCATCACCACCGCGGCGGCATCCGCGCCGCTGATGAAGAACAGCGCGATCAGCAGGATGCACAGGAAGGACACGATGCCGGCCAGCGGCAGCGCGTCCAGCGCGGTGAACAGCACCAGCTCCGGCGTGGACAGCGAGCCGACGATGTCGGCGGCACCGCTGCGTTGCAGCTCGATACCGGTGCCACCGACGATCGCGAACCAGACGAACCCGAATCCGGTCGGCGCGACCGCCACGCCCAGGACGAACTCGCGGATGGTGCGGCCGCGCGAGATGCGGGCCACGAACATTCCCACGAAGGGACCCCACGAGATCCACCACGCCCAATAGAAGATGGTCCAGCTCGCCATCCAGGCCTCGTCACCCACGCCCATCTGCAGCGACATCGGCAGCACCTGCAGGATGTAGTTGCCGATCGACTCGATGCCGTTGGACACCACGAGAACGGTGCTGCCGCCCAGAACCAGGAAGAACAGGAACAGCACGATGGTGGCCACCGCACCCAGGTTGGCCAGGTAGTTGATGCCCTTCTCCACCCCGGAGGTGGCCGAGAGGATGAACAGCGCGGTCACCACCACGATGATCAGCACGGCGATCACGTTCGACTTCTGCACCCCGAACAGGTATTCCAGACCGCTGTTGAGCTGCAGGCCATTGAGCCCCAGCGCCGTCGCCGTGCCGAACAGGGTGGCCACGATCGCCAGTCCGTCGACGAGGCGGCCCAGCGGCCGCGACGGCGCGTCACGGCCCAGGAACGGCGACAGGGTGGAGCTGACCAGGATCGGCATGTTCTTGCGGTACGCGAAATAGGCCATCGCGCCGCCCATCACGGCGTACATCGCCCACCCGTTGAAACCCCAGTGGAAGTAGGTGTAGCGCAGGGCCAGCAGGGCGGCCTCTTCGCTCTCCGGAGTGGCCAGCCCGTGCGGCGGGGCGGTCCAGTGCGTAACGGGTTCGGCCACACCGAAGAACAGCAAACCCGCACCCAGGCCGGCCGCGAACATCATCGACACCCAGGAGAACGTGTTGAACTGCGGGCGGGAATCGTCAGGGCCCAGCCGGATCTTGCCCCACCTGCTGAACACCAGCACGATGCACACCACCAGGACGGCGGTGGCGATCAGCACGAAAGCCCAGCTGAAGTTGCCGATGATCCAGTTGAGCGTGGACGTCATCACCGAGCCGAGGCTTTCCGGGGCGATCAGACCCCAGCCCACGAAACCGGTGATGACCACCGCCGAGCCCCACAGCACGGCGGGGTCCACGCCCCTGAGAATTCGGTTCACACGCACGCACCCCCTTCGCAGCTAACCATGGTGGCCGCTGCCAAGAAGTGTCAACACATTGCGTCGTGCAGATTCGCTAGGCGGCCTTACGACGTCGCTGGCCGATGACCGACTCGTAATGCTCCAGGAGTTCGTCGCAGACGGCCGGCCAGGTGCGGGCGAGCACGCTGCGCCTGGCGGCCGCCGAGTAGCGGGCCCGCTCGGCGAACAGGTGGTCGACGGCGCCCGAGAGGCGGGTCTCGAACTCGCCGACGCCCAGCAGCAGGCCGGTGTGCATCGGAACGACCAGATCGCGCGGGCCGCCGGCATCGGGAGCGATCACCGGAAGACCGGAGGCCATCGCCTCCTGGACGGCCTGGCAGAACGTCTCGTGTTCGCCGGGGTGCACGAAGACATCCATGCTGGCGTAGGCGGCGGCGAGATCCGTGCCACGCAGCTCGCCGGTGAAAACCGCTGTGGGCATCAGTGATTCGAGCTTTCCCTTGTCGACACCGTCGCCGACGACCACGACCTGCAGGTCATCACGGGCGGCAAGGGTGGCCAGCCGCTCGACATGTTTCTCCGGGGCGAGCCTGCCGACGAAACCGATGACCGGCTTTCCGGCCGGAGACCACTTGGCCCGCAACGATTCATCGCGCGCCGACGGCACGAAGCCGGTGATGTCGACCCCGCGTCCCCACTTGTGCAGGCGCGGAACACCATGGGCAGCAAGATTTTCCATCGCCGAGGTGGACGGTGCCAGGGTGCGGTCGGCCTTGCTGTGCAACCGGCGGGTCCACGCCCAGGACACCCGGGACAGCACGCCGACGCCGTAGCTCTCGGCGAAGCCGGCGACATCGGTCTGGAAGATGGCCACCGCGGGGACATCGAGGTACCGGGCGGCGTGCACGCCGCCCCAGCCGAGCAGCGCAGGTGACGCCAGATGCACCACATCGGGATCGAAACCGCGTAGTACACCGACGATCCGGGGCAGCGGGACCCCGAGTGGCAGCGAGGTCACCTTCGGGAACATGTGCGAGGGCACCCGGTGAACCCGGACCCCGTCGTGCACACGATCGGCGGGCGGCAGGCCGCGCGGGGAGTCCGGTGCGATGACCAGAACTTCGTGTCCCGAGCGCCGGAGATGCTCGATCACCCGAAGCACCGAGTTGGTCACGCCGTTGACGTTCGGGAGGAAGGATTCGGCAACGATTGCAACGCGCACATCGCCGACTGTCGCACCGCAGGTTGACAGCACGGTTGCCAGCGGGCATATGGCGTGCGAACACCACGACAGCGGTACGGTGGCCACGTGCATCGAATGTTGGCCTTGCTCACCGGTTTGACGCTGCTGACCGCCGTGGGTTGCACACGCCAGATCGAAGGTAGCGCCCTTTCCGACCCGATCAAGCCGTTGACGCAGGTGAGTGAGGACGGTTTCGGTATCCACGCCGGATTCGACGAGGCGCCGGTGCAGATCGAGATCTTCGCCGAACCGCAGTGCACGCACTGCGCGGACCTGCAGCGCGAAGTCGGCGAATCGATCCAGCGCCATATCGCCGCCGGCCAACTCGCCGTCACCTACCGCCCCATGACCTTCCTGGAGATGTCGGGCTCGCACTACTCCGAGCGGGTCAGCAATGCGTTGTTCGTCGCGGCCCAGGACGGCAGCACACCCGCGGTGGCGTTCCAGGAGTTCGTCGAGGAACTGTGGGCCGACCAGGATCCGTCCGGCAAGGGACCGACCGATGACGAGCTGGCCGACAAGGCCCGCACCGCGGGGATACCCGGCGAACTGGCGCAGCGGATCGCCGACGGCGAGGCCGCGGTGGACGCCGTCGAGATGGATGAGACCAACTACGACTTCCTGTACATGGTCGACTCGGAGAACACCGGGACACCGACGGTGTACGACCTGGTGAACGACGAGAAGGTCGACATCTACGAGGAGGACTGGCTCGACAAGTTGATGGCGTCGTCCTGATCCTGGGCGGCCTGATCGTTGATGGCCTGTTGCTCGACCCGCCGGGCGATGACCGCCACCACCAGTAGCGCCGTCCCGGCGATCAGCCAGCCCAGCACCGCGATCGACCCGGCCGGGATGATGGCCAGCGCCGCGTTACGGTGCTGCACCCGCACCAGATCGGGGTCCGAGCGGTCGTACTCCACGTAGATCCGCATCCCGGTGTCCAGTTCGGAGGGATAGAGCACGCCGAGTTCAGGCCGGTAGGTCACCCGGTCGGGGGTGACGAATTCGATGGTCGACCGTCGCGGGCCGGCGTCGAGCACCTCGGCGGCCGCGACACCCATATCGGCCTCGATCCGGCGGTCGTTCTCCCAGGCGCCCAGCACCAGCAGCACCGACTGCAACGTGACCAGACACGCGGCCAGGATGATCCCGACCCGCACCCGCCGGATGACCCGCTGGGGTCTGGTCTCGGTGCCGTCCCCGAACATCCGCGGAACCCGGTGCCACCACCGGTCTTTCAGCGTGGTGAGCAGGTGCACTAGAGCGCCGCCCGGATGGACGCGTGCAGCGCACGGAGCGAGGACCGGTCGGCCTTCACCTCCAGCACCCGCATCCCGTCGAACGGTTCGCGCAGCGCGTCGGCAAGGCCGTCCACCTCGACCTGCCTGCTGTCCACGTGATAGGCCCGGCACAGCGCCGCGATGTCCACGTCGTGCGGGGTGCCGAAGACGCGCGCGGACACATCGGAGAACCGCGGGTCGCCCTGCTCCAGCAGTTCGAAGATGCCACCGCCGTTGTCGTTGGACACCACGATGGTCAGGTTGCGCGGTCTCGGCTCGGTGGGCCCGATCAGCAGGCCCGAGCTGTCGTGCACGAAGGTCAGGTCACCGATCAGCGCGACGGTGCCCCCACCGTCGGACCGTTCGTGGGCCAGTGCGGCGCCGATCGCGGTCGACACGGTGCCGTCGATACCGGCGACCCCGCGGTTGGACCGCACCTTGACCCCGGGCGCACTCAATCCGACCAGGGCGATGTCGCGCACCGGGTTGGAGGCGCCGAGCACCAGCTGGTCCCCGTCGCGCAGACCGGCGACCACTGCGGCCGCCACGTGCAGGCCGGTGGTGTGCGGATGCTCGTCGAGCTGACTGTGTACGGCCGCGCAGGTGCGCTCGTTGAGCTCGGCGCAGCGCTTCAGCCAGGCCGGATCGGGCGTGCCGGAGGTCACCGCGCGGGTGCCGGTGGCCTGCGAGTTGCCCGATACGTCGGGCCAGCGCGGTCCGGTGGTCAGCGCGAAGACCGGCACCGAGGAGTCGGCCAGCAGCGTGGACACCGTGCGGTGCAGGGTGGGGCGGCCGGCCATGATGACCTGTTGCGGGCGCAGCAGCGGCAGCGCCAGCGGATGCAGGGGGTTGGCCGCCGGCGGCGCGGTCGGCTCGGAGACGGTGGGCAGCCCGGCCAGGTTGGGGTGCGGGCCCGCTCCGTGACCGGCGATGACGACGGTGTCCGGGGTGAGGTCGATGTCCAGCGGCTGATCGAAGGTGACCGGCGGCGTGTAGGTCCAGGAGCGCCCGTCGGGCCGGCCGTCCGGGGTCGCGCGGTCACTGTCGGCGTCCGGGACCAGCGGCTCGCGCAGCGGGATGTCGAACTGCACCGGCCCCGCATTGGCGGTACGAGATCCCTTGGCCGCCACCAACACCCGGCAGGTCGCCGAGCGCCACTGCGCATTGGCCGCGGCCGTGTCGCCGTCTTCGGCCAGTCCGAGGCTGATACTCGCCCGCACCTGGCTGCCGAAATAGCCGAGCTGTTCCATGGTCTGGTTGGCGCCGGTGCCCAGCAACTCGTAGGGCCGGTTGGCGCTCAGCACGATCAGCGGCACCCGTGCGTAGTTGGCCTCGACCACGGCCGGACCGATATTGGCGACCGCGGTGCCCGAGGTCATCGCGATGGGCACCGGTGCCTGTCCCGAGACCGCCAGCCCGATGGCCAGGAATCCGGCGGTGCGTTCGTCGATGCGCACGTGCAGACGGATGCGCCCGGCCCGGTCCGCGTCGTGCAGCGCGAAGGCCAGCGGGGCGTTGCGCGACCCGGGACACAGCACCACGTCGCGGACGCCGCCGCGGATCAGTTCGTCGACGACGACGCGGGCCTGAGTCGTCGAGGGGTTCACACGAACAGCCTATTGCTTGGCTTCAGCAAAGAATTCCAGGATCGCCTCGTTGACCGCATCGGGGTGCTCGATGAAGCCCAGGTGACCGGCGTCCGGGATCTCCAGGTAGCGGCCTGCCGGTATGGACTCGGCCACCTCCCGGCTCAGGTGCGGCGCCATCAGCACGTCGTCGCCGAAACCGATGACCAGCACCGGAGCCTTGATGTGCGCGTAGGCCGGCAACCGGTTGCCCTCCGGGGCGACCGCGAGCTGGCTGCGCAGGCCCGGGGTGTATTTCGTGGGCCACATGGTGAACATCTCGGCCCAGTCGCGCACCGCGCGGTCGTCGTTCAGCGTCTTGGGCGAGAAGTTCTCCAGCAGCCGAATTTTCGCGTCATAGCTGGGCGGCAGCGTGATGCTCGCGTCGTGGAACTCGCGTTCGGCCCTGTTGAAGAAGTCACGCGCGCCGTCGTGCCGGCCCCGGGTCGCCATCAGCACCGCCTGGCTGACCAGCTCGGGGCGGGACACCATCAGCTCCTGGGCGATGAACGAGCCCATGGACACCCCGACCACCCGCACCGGCCCGCCGACCACCTTCTCGATCAGGGACGCGGTATCGGCGACCACCTGCTCGGTGGTGAAACCGCTGGCATTCTCGGTGGCACCGACGCCACGGTTGTCGAACGTGATCACGCGGTAGCCGGCCCGCTGGAAAACCGGGACCTGATGCAGGTGCCAGGTGCGGCCCGCGCCTCCGCGGCCCGCGATGAAGAGCACCGGTTCGCCGGTGCCGCCCTTGTCGACGTAAGCGAGATTCACCCGCTCGAGCCTACTTGCGGGCGCGGACCTTGCGGATCGCCTGGTCCCACAGCAGCTGTGTGCTGGCCTTCAGGGTGGCCGGCTTCAGCACGTCGCGGGACAGCAACGCGGTGGCGGCGGCCTTGGTGGCCACCGAGGCCTTCGAGAGGTGCCCGGAGTCGAACGGCGGCTGCGGGTCGTATTCGATACCCAGCTGGATGGCTTTGGCCCGCGACTCGCCGGAAATCTGCCCGGCCAGCCACAATCCCAGGTCGATCCCGGCGGACACCCCGGCCGCGGTCACATACTTGCCCTGGTGCACGATCCGCTCGTCACCGACCGCGGTCACCCCGCCGAAGGTCTTGAGCAACGGCACGACGATCCAGTGCGAGGTGGCCTTGCGGCCCTCCAGCAGCCCTGCCGCGGCCAGCAACACCGATCCCGAGCACACCGAGGTGGTCCAGGTGGAGGTGGCATCGGCCGTGCGCAGCCAGGCGAGCACCTTCTCGTCGCGGGCGTGCTCGAAGGTGGTCGGGCCGCCGGGGACCAGGATGATGTCCGGTGACGGGGTCTCGTCGAACGTATGGGTGGCACCGACGGTCAGCACACCGGAGTCGGCCGTGACCGGTCCGGGCTCATGCCAGAGGAAGCGCACCTCGGCATCGGGCAGGTAGTGCAGCACCTCATAGGGGCCGATGAAATCCAGTGCGGTGAATCCGGGGTACAGCACGATCGCGATCTGCATGATCTCTCCTTCAGGCAAACGTCTTGCGGTAGTGGTCGGGCGAGATGCCGACCCGTCGAACGAAGTTGCGCCGCATGGTTTCTGCGGTGCCGAAGCCGCACCGGGCGGCGATCACGGTGACGGTGTCGTCGGTTTGCTCCAGTTGCCGGCGGGCGGCTTCGGTGCGGACCCGCTCGACGTAGCTGCCGGGGGCCTCGCCGACCTCGTCGGTGAACACCCGGGTGAAGTGGCGCGGGCTCATGGCCGCGCGGCGGGCCAGCTCGCTGATGCTGTGTACGCCACCGGGTTCGGTCTCGATGTGTTCCTGGACGTCGCGGATGGGTGCACGCTTGGCGCGCGGCGCCCACACCGGCGCCGCGAACTGGGTCTGGCCGCCGGGCCGGCGCAGATAGAGCACCAGCCAGCGGGCCACGGTCTGCGCGAGTTCGGTGCCGTGGTCGTCTTCGACCAGGGACAGCGCCAGGTCGATGCCGGCGGTGACACCGGCCGCCGTCCACACCGTGTCCGAGCTGCGCACGAAGATGGGATCGGGATCGACCGACACATCGGGGAATTCGGCGGCCAACCGGTCGGCGAAGGCCCAGTGGGTGGTCGCCCGGCACCCGTCGAGCAGGCCGGCCTCGGCCACCAGGAAGGCCCCGGTGCACACGCTGACCACCCGGCGGGCGGTCTTGGCCGCGCGCCGGAGCCAGTCGATGACATCGGGGTTGCGGCGCAGATCCTCGATCCCGGCGCCGCCGGGGACCAGCACCGTGTCGACCGGGTGGTGCGGCAGCGGTTGCGCGACGATCTGCAGGCCGTTCCAGGTACTGGCCGGGCTGCCGTCCGGCGAGGCGATGATGATCTCGTAGCCATCCTCGTAGCGGCCCTGGCTTGCCAGGATGAGCGTGGCGGTACTGAACACCTCGAACGGCCCGACCAGATCGAGTGCCTGCACGCCCGGGTAGCCGAGCAGCACCACTGATCGCTTCACGTCTCTCATGGTGATCGTGATTTCCGATGGCGTCTACGCCGGGCACCCCACAGATCAGGACATGTCGGAGGTACCCGCGATCCTGCGGTATGACTGAATACACCTACCGCGCCATGTGGTCGCCCGGCGATCGGTGCTACGTCGGTACCTGCCTCGAATTTCCCGGGCTCCGGGGACGCGGGCAGACGGCGGCCGAGTCCATCGCCGCGGTCGAGAAATTGGTGAACGACGACGTAGCGCTGGCCGAGGGCACCGGCTGGACGCCGCCGGAATCGCTCACCGACCGCCAGTACAGCGGAAAATTCGTGGTGCGCATGTCGCCGGAGTTGCACGCGCACCTGGCGGTCGAATCGGCAGAACAGGGAGTTTCTCTCAACCAGTGGGTGCTGCAGAAACTGACGAACCGCCGCCGGTGACGACAAGACCCTGCGAAATGTAGTACCAGCGGTAGTACTGCGGTACACGTAGTACTACCGGCAGTACCGATTTCCACAAGGTCATGTCGGCCCGGGCAGCCGCCAAGCGATCAGAACTTCTTCAGGGAACGCACAACCTTGAAGAAGGACGGCATCGCGGCCAAGCCCTTTCGCGTGTTGCGCTGCAAGGCAGTGACATCGGACAGGACGAGGTAGCGCACCCCGTGATCACGCCACTCTGCCGCCCGCTCCAGGATCTCATCGGGCGTACCGCACAACAGCATGCTGCGCACCACGTCTTTGGGAACTTTCTTGATGTGTGACAGCGCGGTCTGCTCATCCCAGCTCTGAGGCAGGATGTCCTGCGCGCCGGCGAAACCTTCACCGAGCGGGTGCTGTGCACCGTGTTTCGCGTAGAACGCATCTGGCGCGTTCAAGGCCCCGGCGCGAAACACCTCTGAATCGAGCGCCTCCTCGACATCGTCGTGGGTGCGGCCGGTCACGACCATGAACCACATCGCCGGAACGATCGCGGAAGGATCGCGTCCGGCATCGGAGGCGGCCGTGCGCACCGCCGCCAACCGCTGGGCGTACTCCTGCGGCATGTGTGGAAAGGCCGGAAAATACCCGTCGGCGTAGCGGCCGGCGGCACGCAGCATACGGGGCCCGTGTGCGGCAATCCAGATCTCCGGCCACTTCCCGCGGTACGGCGGGAGATCGAAACTTGCGTTGTGCAGCGGGAAATACGGGGAATCCCGATTCACCAACTCACCGCCGGAATTCCACAGCGCGCGAATGGTGGCCATGGCTTCCTCGAATCGCGCCACCGGCTTGTCCCAGGGGACACCATAGGGTTCATTGCCCTCCCGCTCCCCTGTTCCGATCCCGAGGATGGCGCGGCCCTTGCTGAGCAGATGCAGGGTGGCGGCGGCCTGCGCGGTGACGGCCGGGTTGCGCCGGCCGGTGTCCGTGACGCCGACCCCGAGACGCAGCCGGCCCACCCTGTTTCGCGCCGCGATGTGCCCGAGCATGGTCCATGGCTCGAGATAGGCATCCGCGGAGGGCAGAATCCTGGCGGCGCCGCTGAACTTCGGCTGCCACAAAGCACGTGGGAACAGCGCATTCAGGTGGTCGGGCACCCAGAACGAGTCCACCCTGTTGGCCACCGCCGACAGGTAGGTGGCTCGGGTGAAGGTATCGACGGTGGGCCTGGACGCAATGATCGGGTCCATCAGACCCACTTTGAAATCGGTCATGACCTCGAGTCTGAAACCGTTGGTCGGGGCCGAGCAGAGTAGGCGCCTACTTATATGAGAGCGGGTAGCAGGCGCGGATCCGGTCGATCCACCACTGCCGCCGGTCCGCAGGCGCCGCCAGCCCAGCCAACCGGGCCGGGTCCGGGATCACCGGGCCGACCGGCAGGTAGCCGTCCACGGGCGCTACCGGGTCGACGACATCCTCGACGAACAGCCCACCCGTGCCCAGACCGCAGGCGTAGGGCAGCTCGGGCAGGCAGGCCGCGGCCAGCAACCCCCGCGACATACCGACCGCACTGTCCAGCGCACTCGACACCACCACCGGAATACCGATCCGGGCCGCGATCACCAGCAGCGGATCCACCCCGCCCAGCGGCGCGACCTTCACCACCGCGATATCGGCTGCCCCCAGCGCGACCACCCGAAAAGGGTCGGCGGCCTTGCGAATCGATTCGTCCGCCGCGATCGGGACGTCGATCTGCCGCCGCAGCGTGGCGAGCTCTTCGACCGTGGCACACGGCTGTTCGAGGTACTCCAGCGGACCGAGCACGCCGGCCGCGGCCACCGCCTCGGCCACACTCCAGCCGCCGTTGGCGTCGACGCGCACCTTCGGCACCGCCGCACGCACCGCCTCGACCCGCGCAATGTCATCGGCCAGCGTCTGCCCGGGCTCGGCGACCTTCACCTTCGCGGTCTGCGCCCCCGGGAAGCGGGCCAGCACCTCGGGCACCCGCTCCGGTTCGACGGCGGGAACGGTAGCGTTGACCGGGATGCGGTCACGCAGCGGCACCGGTGGCTTCCGGTAGGCGGCCTCGATGGCCGACAGCAGCCAGTGCGCCGCCTCGGGCGGCCCGTACTCACCGAAGGCACCGAACTCGCCCCAACCGGCCGGGCCGTCGAACAGCGCCACCTCGCGAACGGTGATACCGCGGAAGCGCACCCGCATGGGCAGCGCGACGACGTGCAGACGATCCAGCAGATCGTCGAGCGGCGGGCACTCAAACGGTGGCGCGATCGCGACCCTCCCAGTGCGGTTGCCTCAGATCCTTCTTCAGGATCTTGCCGGTGGGATTACGCGGCAGCGCGTCAATGATATCGACGGTCTTGGGGCATTTGTAGGCGGCCAGATGCTCACGAGCCCAGGCGATCAGCTCGGCTTCGGCAACACCGTCACCCTCCAGGGCCACCACGGCCTTGACCGCCTCACCCCACTTCTCGTCGGGCACACCGAACACCGCGACCTCGATGACCGCCGGATGCTCGGCCAGGATCCGCTCGACCTCGATCGAGTACACGTTCTCACCGCCGGTGATGATCATGTCCTTGATCCGGTCCTCCACGAAGACATAGCCGTCGGGATCCATCCGACCGATGTCACCGGTGCGGAACCAGCCGTCCTCGGTGACCGCCTCCGCGGTGGCCTCCGGCCTGTTCAGGTATCCCTTCATCAACTGTGTTGTGCGGAACCATAATTCACCCTGCTTGCCGGCCTCGACATCCTGCAGGGTGTCCGGATCGACGAAGCGCACCTCGACACCGGGAATCGGTTTTCCTGCGCTGATGATCCGCTCTTCATCACCGGAACGGTGGTCCTCGGGGCCCAGCCGCGTGACCACACCGCACACCTCGGTCAGCCCGTACACCTGGATGAAATCGGTGTCCGGCCAGGCCTTGAGCGCCTCCCGTAGCAACGGCAGTGGCATCGGTGACGCCCCGTAGGCGTAGGTCTTCAGCGCCCCGAACAGCTTGACCGCATCCGGGCCGGCCTCCAGCACCTTGGCCAGCACCGCGGGCACCAGGAACGTCCGGTTCGCGCCGGCCAGGATCCCGGTGGCCAGCGCGGCGCCGTCGACATCGCGTGTCATGTAGCTCGGCACGCCGTTGTACAGCCCGATCTGCATGTAGGACGTGCCGCCGACGTGGAACAGCGGCATCGCCACCAGGTTCTTGTCCCCCTCGTCGAACGGCCACTCGTCGAACGCGTTGACGGTGTGGGCGATGACATTGGCGTGGGTGAGCGCGACACCCTTGGGCTTTCCGGTGGTTCCCGACGAATACATCACGATGGCGGTGTCGTCGGACTCCACATCGGCGCACCGTGGCACCGGGGTGGCCGCGGCCAGCACCGCCTCGTACTCGTCGTCACCCTCGGGCTTGACCTCGATGACATCGGCGACCCCGGGCAACCGGTCCCTGATCGCGGTCACCGCCGCCAGCAGTTCCTCCCCCACGAAGAGCACCTTGGCCCCGGAATCGTTGAGCACATAGTCGATCTCGTCGGCGGCCAGCCGGAAGTTCACGATCGCGGTCGCCGCCCCCAGCGAGGCCGCACCGAGGGTCACCTCCACACACGCCGGGTGATTCTTGTCCAGGAAGGCGACCACATCACCCCGCCCGACACCGCGGTCGGCCAGCGCGCCGGCGGCCCGGCGGACGCGGTCATCCCACTGCGCCCAGGTCCAACTCCGGCTCAGATAAGTGACTGCCTCGTCATCGGGTTTGGTGGCCGCCCAGTGGGCGACGCGCTCGTCGAGGAACCGTGGGACTGCCAGGTCAGACATGTCCGACAGCCTGCCACGCCGGCAACGCCCTCACGCGGGTTTCGGATGAACCTGCCGACCCGCCATATAGGTGGCCCGGACTTCCAGATCGGCGATCTCCTCGGGGTCCACTGCGCGCGGATCTGCCGACAGCACAACGAGATCGGCATACTTGCCGACCTTGATCGAGCCGATGCGGTCGTCGGCGAACAACTGGTAGGCGGCGTCGAGGGTCTGCGCCCGGATGGCCTGCTCCACCGTGAGCCGCTCCTGCGGTGCGAGCACCCGGCCGCTGGGCGCCCGCCGCGTCGCGGCCACGCTGATATTGCGCAGCGGCTCTTCGGGTGTCACCGGCGGATCGTTGTGCAGCGAGATGCGCATCCCGGTCGCCACCGCCGAACCGCACGGCATCCACCGCTCGCCGTGTTCCGGCCCGAAGAGCCCGTCGACGATGACATCACCCCAGTAGTGCAACTGGTCGACGAACAGGCTGCAGGTCACCCCGAGCGCATGGGCCCGGGCCAGCTGCGCGTCGGTGATGGCGCCGACGTGCTCCAGCCGCAGCCGGTGGTCATCGCGCGGGTGGGCGCGCAAGGCCTCCTCGTAGACATCCAGGATGGTGTCGACGCCGGCATCGCCCTGCACATGGCAGGCCATCTGCCAGCCCTTCGGGTAGAAGGTCCCGACGATCTCGGCCAGCTGCTCGCGGGTGTAGTTGGCGTGCCCGCACGAGCCGGGGATCACGCCGATGCTGCGGGTGGCGTCGGTGTCCAGGTACGGGAAACTCAGGTCGATGTTGCCGATCCACGGCGAACCGTCCACCCAGATCTTGATACCGACCTGGCGCACCACATCGTCACCGTCGAACGGGCTGGCATCGGTGTGCAGTTCGGCGGTGGACATCTCATAGGTGCGCAGCCGCACCGTCAGCCGATCGTGCAGAGCCTCCAGCATCGGCCGGAACATCGGGTCGAACGCCATCTCCGAACAGGTGGTCAGGCCGGCCCGGTTGAGGCGGTCGCATTCGGCCATCAGCATCGCCGGGTAGTCCCCCACCGAGATGGCGCCACCGATCAGCGGAAACACCGCCGCCGATTCCTCCGCGGAGCCGTCCAGGTCGCCGTTGTCGTCACGACCGTACCGGGCGCCCTTGGGGTCCGGGGTGTCGCGGCTGATCCCCACCGCCAGGGCCGCCGCCGAGTTGAAGAAGGCCTTGTGCCCGGAGTTGTGCATGATCACCAGCGGGGTGTCGGCGACACCGTTCAGCCATTCCAGCGTCGGCTCCGGTAACCCTTTCTGCAGCAGCGGATCCCAGCCGTTCAGATAGGCACCCTCGGCACCGCGCCGGGCCACCTCGGTGTGCACTGCCGCGACGACGTCATCGGTGGACGGCAGCGTCACCGGCCGGATGTCGACCATCCGGTCCGACAGCGCCACCGCCTCCATCAACGGATGCCCGTGCGCCTCAACGAAACCGGGCAGCACGCAGCCCTCGCCCACCGAGACCACAATGGTGTCCGGCCCGATCCAGTGCGGCAGTTCGTCGTCGGGCAGGTCCACCGCGGCGATCCGCCCGTAGGCGACGGCCAGATTGCGCGCGGTGGGCAGCGCGTCGTCGACGGTGAGGATGGTTCCTGTGATGATCAGATCGGCCGGCTGCTGTGGGCTGGTCATCCCGCAAAGGCTAGTTCGCGGCGGGCGACCGGACTGCGCGATGAGAAAAGTTCGCGGCGCGTGTCGATTCTGTGTGGGTTCCGTTCGACGTATCCATGAGGGCACGATCGACGTGCCCCTTCCCGAATAGAAGGAGACACCGAGATGTCGCGCTACATGCTGATCATGCGAGTCGCCGATCCCGCCGCCGCCGAGGCCGCCATGGCCGGGATCGACTTCGACGAGATCATCGCGTCGATGGGCCGCTACAACGAGGAACTCATCAAGGCGGGCGTGATGCTGGCCGGTGAGGGACTCACCGGACCCGAGGAGGGCTTCGTCGTCGATTTCGATTCCGACCCGCCGGTGGTGACCGACGGCCCGTACGCCGAGGCCAAGGAGCTGTTCAACGGGTTCTGGATCATCGAGACGTCATCGGCCGAGGAGGCCAAGCAATGGGCGCGCAAGTGCCCGCTCGGTCCCGGCGTGAAGCTGGAGGTGCGCCGCGTCAGCGAGATCGAGGAGTTCGCCGCGGACAACCCCTGGATCCAGAAGGAGATCCAGTGGAAGGCGGATCTGGCCGAGAAGATCGCGAAGGCGGCACGGGAGGCCGCTGACCGCTGATCAGGATGTGGCGCGGATCCGCACGGGTCCGCGCCACTGCGCGTCCGGGTCGAGCACCTCACCCCGCTGGCTGATCTCGACCTCACCGCGCCTGGCCAGCGCTCGCGCTTCCGCGCGGGCGTCGTCCATCAGGTCGCGCCACTGCTGCCCGCCCACCGCGCGGGCGGCATCCGAGGGGCAGATCGTCTTGTCCGGTCCGCGTTCGCGGGCCAGCGACAGGATCGCGGCGCGGATGTCGTGGTTCACCCCGTCCAGTCAAGCCGAATCGGGCGGCCCTTGCCAGCAATTCTGTAACACGTTCTAATCTGAAGCTATGAGTGACGAGCATCTCCGCCATTTCCAGCACTCCGGCCACCTCACCGTCGGCGCGCTGAAGCGCCACAAGAACCGTCCCGTGCTGTTCCTCGGGGACACCACGCTGACCGGCGGCGAGCTCGCCGACCGCATCAGCCAGTACATTCAGGCCTTCGAGGCCCTCGGGGCGGGAACCGGCGCCGCCGTCGGGCTGCTCTCGCTCAACCGTCCCGAGGTGCTGATGATCATCGGCGCCGGCCAGACCCAGGGCTTCCGCCGCACGGCACTACACCCTCTCGGCTCGCTGGACGATCACGCCTACGTGCTGTCCGACGCCGGGGTCACCTCGCTGATCATCGACCCCAACCCGATGTTCACCGAGCGCGCGCTGGGACTGCTGGAGAAGGTGCCCTCGCTCAAGCAGGTGCTGACCATCGGACCGGTCCCGGAAGAGCTCGCCGATGTGGCCACCGACCTCAGCGCCGAAGCCGCCAAGTACGCGCCGCAACCGCTGGTCGCTGCGGACCTGCCCGCCGATCACATCGGCGGCCTGACCTACACCGGCGGCACCACCGGCAAGCCCAAGGGCGTCATCGGCACGACCCAGTCGATCACCACGATGACGACCGTGCAGCTGGCCGAATGGGAATGGCCGGAGAATCCCCGCTTCCTGATGTGCACGCCGCTATCGCATGCCGGCGCGGCGTTCTTCACCCCGGTCATCGTCAAGGGTGGCGAGCTGATCGTGCTGACGAAGTTCGATCCCGCCGAGGTGCTGCGGGTGATCGAAGAGCAGAAGATCACCGCGACGATGCTGGTGCCGTCGATGATCTACGCGCTGATGGACCACCCCGACAGCCACACCCGCGACCTGTCCTCGCTGGAGACCGTGTACTACGGCGCCTCGGCGATGAACCCGGTGCGCCTGGCCGAGGCGATCCGGCGGTTCGGGCCGATCTTCGCCCAGTACTACGGGCAGTCCGAGGCGCCGATGGTGATCACCTACCTGTCCAAGAAGGATCACGACGAGAAGCGGCTGACCTCCTGCGGGCGGCCCACCCTGTTCGCGAAGGTGGCGCTGCTCGGCGAGGACGGCCAGCCGGTGCCCCAGGGCGAGGTCGGTGAGATCTGCGTGGCCGGTCCCCTGCTGTCCGGTGGCTACTGGAACCTGCCCGAGGCGACCGCCGACACCTTCAAGGGCGGCTGGATGCACACCGGCGACCTGGCCCGCGAGGACGAGGACGGCTTCTACTTCATCGTCGACCGCACCAAGGACATGATCGTCACCGGAGGTTTCAACGTCTTCCCGCGCGAGGTCGAAGATGTTGTGGCCGAACATCCGTCGGTCGCCCAGGTGTGTGTCATCGGCACCCCCGACGAGAAGTGGGGCGAGGCGGTGACCGCGGTGGTGGTGCTGCGGCCCGACGCCGACACGTCCGAGGATGCGGTGACGACCATGATCGCCGAGATCCAGGCGTCGGTGAAGGAGCGCAAGGGATCGGTACAGGTACCCAAGCAGGTCGTCGTCGTCGATTCGGTGCCGATCACCGCGCTGGGCAAGCCCGACAAGAAGGCCGTCCGCGCGCAGTTCTGGGAGGGCGCAGGACGTTCGGTGGGTTAGCGGGAGGCGAAGCGGGGTACAGATGCGCTGACCACGTAGCTTCGCCCAGATAGGACCCGCCCGATGGACGACCGCACCGCTGTCGCCGCAGCACCCGCCCGCACCTCGGAAGCGCTCAGCACCTGGGCGCTCTTCCTGAGCATGATCGCCATCGTCGGGTTCGCGATGTCCGTCGGCACCTTCGGATTCGACAACATTGGCCTGTCGCTGGGTGCCGGCCTGCTCTCGCTGACCAGTTTCGTGGCCAGCATGTTCTTCTTCAGCGCCGACGCGCAGGACCACGACGCCACCTAGGCGCTAGCGTGGCGGCGTGGCAGACACCGACCTGCGCGACACCGTCGATGCCGTCTGGCGGATGGAAGCCGCCAAGATCGTCGCCACCCTGACCCGCGCGTTCGGCGATGTGGGACTCGCCGAGGATCTGGCGCAGGAAGCTCTGGTGGACGCCCTGGCGCAGTGGCCGTCCACCGGCGTGCCCCGTAACGCCGGGGCCTGGCTGACCACCGTCGCCAAACGCAAGGCCATCGACCTGTGGCGCCGGCAGGACAACCTGGACACCAAGTACGCGGTGCTGGCGCGTGAACTCGAGGATCGCGTCGAGGACGCGTGGGATCCCGATCGCATCGACGATGACGTGCTGCGGCTGGTGTTCATCGCCGCCCACCCCTCGCTGACCCGCGAATCGCAGATCGCGCTGACCCTGCGGGTCGTCGGCGGGCTGAGCACCGACGAGATCGCCCGGGCGTTGCTGACCTCCAAGGCTACGGTGGCCGCGCGGATTACCCGCGCCAAGAAGACACTGGCCGGGACCGCGTTCGAGGTGCCCGACCGCGCCGAGTTCGGTTCGCGACTGTCCGCGGTGCTGGCGGTGATCTATCTGATCTACAACGAGGGCTACGCGGCCTCTGCCGGACAGCGCTGGATCCGCGACGAATTGTGCAGTGAGGCTTTGCGTCTGGGGCGGATACTGCAGGCGCTGACCCCGACCGAACCGGAGGTGCACGCCCTGGTGGCGCTGATGGAATTCCAGGCGTCGCGGTTCGCCGCCCGCGCCGACGCACACGGCAATCCGATCCTGCTGGAGGACCAGGACCGCACCCGCTGGGACCGCGCCCAGATCCGTCGGGGTGTCACCGCCATGCAGCGCGCCGACCAGGCCCGCGGGCAGCGCGGCTGGGGCCCCTACGCTCTGCAGGCCGCGCTGGCGGAATGCCATGCCGTGGCGCCGACGGCCGCCGACACGGACTGGGCCCGCATCGTGGCGCTCTATGACGCGTTGCTGCAGATCGCCGGATCCCCGATCGTCGAACTGAACCGGGCGGTGGCCGTCGCGATGTCCGAGGGGCCGGCGGCGGCACTGCTGATCGTCGATGCCATCGACGGGCTCGACGGCTCCCACCTGCTGCCCAGTGTGCGCGGTGAACTGCTGGCGCGGCTCGGCCGCGACGCCGAGGCCGCCGCCGAGTTCACCGCCGCGGCCGGCCTGACCGCCAACGAGCGCGAACGCGGCGTACTGGAGAAAAAGGCCGCGCGCTCACAGGGGGCGGCACGGTAGACATGAGCATGTGGTTGACCTGACCCTGCGCACCGTCCGCGACGACGACGATTTCGTGACCTTCGACCATGCGCTGTACTCGGTGTTCCTGAAGGATCCGCGACCCGACGAGACCGAGCTGTCCCGAACCATCACCGACCTGGACCGGATGTTCGGTTTCCATGACGGGACCCGGTGGGCCTCCACGGCCGGCGACTACCGCAAGCAGGTGATCCTGCCCGGCGGTGCGCTGGTGCCCGTCGCCGCGGTCACCGCCGTCACCGTGTCACCGTCGCACCGTCGCCAGGGACTGTTGACGCAGATGATGCGCTACCAGCTCGACGGCATCCGGGCCCGCGGCACCGAGGCCCTGGCCATGCTGTTCGCCTCCGAGACCATGATCTACGGCCGATTCGGCTACGGGCTGGCCAGCCAGAACACCGTGTTGACCGGCCAGGTACGCGACCTGGGATTCCGGCCGGAGGTCGACCTCGGCGACGGAAGCGTGACCGAGACCGACGCCGCGACACTGCTGGCCCACGGCCCGGCGATCTACGACCGGGCGATCGCGGGCCTACCCGGCCGGATGGACCGGCCGCGCCCGTGGTGGGACTACCACATCCACGACAACGACGAACGGCGCAAGGACAGCGGCCGGATCCGGTTCGCCCTGCACCACGAACCCGACGGCACCCCGAGCGGTTTCGCGATCTACCGGCCCAAGTCCGACTGGGCGGCGACCGGGCCCAACGGCACCCTGCACATCGAGGAGGTGCGCGCCACCAATCCACGCGCCTACGCCCGTATCTGGCGTTTCCTGCTGGATATCGACCTGGTCCGCAGCATCAAGTACGACGGGGCGGCGGTGGACGAGCCGGTGCGCTACCTGCCGGCCGACCAGCGTGCACTGCAATGCGAGGTTGTCGACGGCATCTTCGTGCGGTTGGTCGACGTGGGCCGCGCGCTGGCGCTGCGCCGGTATGCCGCACCCGTCGACATCGTGCTGGAGGTGCGGGACGCGTTCTGCCCGTGGAACACCGGCCGCTACCGGCTGCGGGGTGGCCTCCACGACGCCGCCTGCGAAAGCACCGACGCGCCGGCCGACATCGCGATCTCCGCGCGCGACCTCGGCGCCGTCTATCTGGGTGGCACCAATCTGACGCAACTGGTCGCCGCGGGCCTGGTCGACGAACTCACCCCGGGCTCGGCGCTGCGGGCCGCGGTAGCCTTCGGCTGGCCCGTCGCACCCGCGATCCCCGACCACTTCTAGGAAGGATGGCACCCCGTGATCAGCGCCGTGCTCTTCGATTTCTCCGGCACCCTCTTCCGGCTGGAGGAAGACGACAGCTGGTTCGACGGCATCACCGTCGACGAGAAGGCGGTGGACGGTCACGTGCAGGCCGAGCTGATGCGCCGGGTCACCGCCCCCACCGGCAGTTCGGTGCCGATGTCCGAAGAGCAGCAGCACAATTGGGCCAACCGCGATCTGGAACCGCACCTGCACCGCGAGGCGTATCTACATGTGCTGCGCGAGTCCGGGCTCACCGGTGCGGATGCCGCCGCGCTGTATCCCAAACTGGTCGACCCGGCGTCCTGGACGCCGTACCCGGACACCGCGGCCGCCCTGAACGGGTTGCGCGAGGCCGGGATCAAGACGGCGGTGGTGTCCAACATCGCCTTCGACCTGCGGCCTGCGCTGGTCGCCATCGGTACCGCGGCCGACGAATACGTGCTGTCCTTCGAGGTCGGCGCGGTCAAGCCGGACCCGGCGATCTTCGAAACCGCACTGGCGCGGCTGGGTGTCGAGCCCGCCGATGCGCTGATGGTCGGTGACAGCGAGGAGGCCGACGGCGGGGCCCGCGCGGTGGGTTGCGCCTTCGCGCTGGTCGACCCGCTGCCCACCGGCCAGCGACCGGACGGGCTGGTCACCGCGCTTCGGGCGCACGGCCTCGCTGTCTAAACCGCCATCCAGGTGTGGGTCTCGCTGCGGGACACCACCACACCGTCATGGATCACGATGCGATCGGCCGGGGCGTTGGCGATCACATCGGTCACCCCGGTGCCCCGCACCGCCAGCAGTTCGGCGCGTGCGCCCACCCGCGGGCCCGCCGCCGGCAGACCCAGGACGGCCCGCGCGTCATCGGTGACCAGCGAGATGGCGGCGTCGGGGTCCACGTGCCCGGCGACGACAGCCAGCATCGCGGTCTCCAGCGCGTCACTGCGGCCGAGCGGATTGAAGGGGTCGCGGACATTGTCGGCGCCGGCGGCCACCGGCACACCGGCGGCGCGCAGGCGCGCCATCGGGGTGATCCCGCGCGGTGTCGCGGTCTCGATGTCGCGGCCGTGGATGGACAGGTTCGTCAGCGGGTTCGCGACCACCCCCAGCCGCGCCGAAACCACCTGCGGCAGCAGCTCGTCCAGTTCAGCGGCCGTCATCATCGACAGCCGGGTGCAGTGGCTGGCGGTGCGGTTGCGATCGGCCGGCCAGTCGCGCACCCGGGCGGCGTACCCCGGCAGGGTGTGGTGGTCGCCGACCAGGAATTCGTCGGTGTGCAGATCGGTGCCGACGCCGCGGTCCTCGGCGACACCGAGCAGGCGATCCAGCTCGGCCAGCGGTTCCGGCGCACTGTGCGGGGACCCTCCCACCAGGTCGGCGCCGGCATCCAGTGCGCCGTGCAGCAATTCGACATCCGAATAGGCCTTGATCAACGCGACGATCTGAATGTCCATCACGGCGCGCAGTTCACGACGTACCGCATGCACGGCGCGGATGCCCCGCAGCGGGTCATCGCCGTAGAGCACATCGACGTGGGTACGCACTGCGGTGGTTCCATTGCGCAGCAACATCAATGCCGCCGTGCGGGCCCGCCGCCGGAACGACTCCTCGTCGAACCGCAGCGAACCCTCCTTCCAGGTGGCGATGGCATGGTGCAGGTCGCCGGGCTCCGGTCGCAGTTCGTCCCAGGACAGCGCCTTGTCCAGGTGGGCGTGCGGCTCGGCGGGCGCGGTCAGCAGCACGAAGCCATCGAGATCGAGTACGCCGGGGACATCGCCGTGCCCGGCACCGGAGGCCGGGTGGACGGCGGCCACGACGGCATGCCCGCCGTCGCGCCCCAGGCTCACATCCACCACCGAACCGTCGGCCAGCGTCGCGTTCGTCAGCGTCGAGAGCTGTTGTCCCGCCGGCCCTGTTTCTGAAACGGGCATCGTCACCCTCGCCGGGTCCGCACATACAGTCCGGACACGTGCGCGCAGGCTGCGGCGCGGGCCCCCTCGGCATCGCCGGCCTCGATGGCCGCCACGATGCGCTCGTGCTCACCTACCGCCAGGCGGCGGTTCAGTTCCGCGGTCCACATATCGGACCGGTACAGGTGCGACTGACCGTCGAGCCGTGCCAGCGCATCGCTGAGCGGCCGGTTGCGCGCGGTGTCCCGGATCAGGGTGTGGAACTCGAGGTCGAGTTTCGCGTCGCGGAACCGGTCCGCGGACTCGTCGAGCATCTCGCGTTGCACCTGAACCATTTTGCGCAGCTGTTCGACGGTGGCCCGACTGGCGTTGAGGGTGGCGTTCTGGGCGGCCAATCCGTCGAGCACCTCGCGGACGTCGAAGACGGACTTGACCGCTTCCTCGTCCAGCAGGGTCACCCGGGCGCCTGCGTTCCGGGTGTGGGTGGCCAGCCCCTCGTAGATCAGCTGTTGAACGGCCTCACGTACCGGCGTGCGGCTGACGTTGAGGCGGGCCGCCAGGGCCGGCACGCTGAGCGGGCTGCCGGGCGCCAATTCACCACTGAAAATAAGCTCCTGCAACGCACTGTGCACCGACTCGGTGAGCAGGGCACCGTCCGAACTGGTCATGGTGGTGCCCTCCTACTCGGCCGCGGCGGACACCCGGGCGGCTTCCCGCAACGCTATCGGTGGTGCCGCACCGGTGCGCAGACCCGCGACCTTCATCGCGATGTTCTCCGCGACGGTGATCGGCTCATAGCCGGTCTCGCCGTCTGCCACGGTGCCCGGCAGCGGCGCCAGGACCGCATCGTGGTTGCCGTCGAAGAAAAAGGCCGCCGACCGTCTGCGCTGGATCCGGCCGTCGAACACCGGTGGATCGACACGGTGCACGGTGGAGAGCCAGCGGTCGTTGGTCCACCGGGCCATGGCGTCGCCGAGGTTGATCAGCAGGGCGCCGTCCGCGGGCTGCACATCGTGCCACGTCCCGCTGCGGTCCAGCACCTGCAGACCGGGCACCTGATCGGCCCACAGGATGGTCAGGATCCCGAAATCGGTGTGCGCGCCCATGCCCTGGAGGTCACCGGCGAAGCGCTGGTCGCCTTCGGGGAGCGCGAAGTTGTTCATCTTCAGCACCTCGATGGAATGGTCGATCATCGATTCGAAGTAGCGGTGCGGCAACGCCAACGCGTCGGTGACGGTGCCCATCAGTGTTCGGGCCAGCGCCTGCACCTGGCCGAAGTAATGCTGCACCTGCGGTTGGAACCCCGGGGCGGCATCGGGCCAGTTGTTCGGCGCGTAACTGGTCTCGGGCAGATTCAACCCGGGAAACGACGTCACCTCGGTGCCGATGGTGAAGGCCTCGTAGTAGTCGTTCATCTGATTGGCCGAGATGCCCAGACTCATGCTCAGCGATTCGCTCTTCGGGGGCGAATAGCCGCGGTTTGTCGACGGATCCCGCCGGTAGGCCTGTTTCACCGCCAGTGGCAGCCCGAAGAACTCGTCCAGCGCCGCCGTCAGACCGGCGATGGCGTCCAGATCGACGCCGTGACCGACGATCTGGATGAATCCGACCTCGCGGCACGCGGCATCGAAGGCGGCGGCCACGGCCGCGCACTCCGGGTCGGATGCGGCGTTGCGGCCGGCCACATACGGGCTGACATCCAGGACCGGGACGACGAAACGGTTCACAGCGGACTCCCTGACTCGTGCCAACGACCGACGGCCACCCGCGAGATCGCGCCCATCACGGCGAACACCAGTACGCCGAACACCGACGCCAGCACGATCGCGGCGACGAGGTCCTCGGACTGCAGCCGTGCGCGGTACACGTCGAGCAGGGTGCCGATGCCGGGTTGACCTTTTGCGAAGAACATGTCGCCGATGATCGCGCCGACCACCACCAGCCCCGCTCCGGTGCGCATCCCGGTCATGATCGCCGGAAGAGCCGCTCTCAGTTCGAGTTTCACCATCCTGTCCCAGCGGGAGGCGCCCGACACGGTGAACAATTCGTGCATGCCGCGGTCCACCGACCGGATGCCGAAGTGGGTGTTGGTGATGATGGGGAATACCGCGATCAGCATGCAGACCAAGGTGCGGGCGGCCATGCCGTAGCCCATCCACAGCCCGATCAGCGGCACGATGGCCAGAATCGGGATGACCTGGATGACCACCGCGTACGGGTAGATGATCTTCTCCAGCCACTTCGCCTGGCACATCAGCACTCCCGTGCCGACGCCGACGACGGCGGCCACAGCGAACCCGATGAGGGTGACCTCCGCGGTGACGGCCAGTGCCTCCAGCATCGGCTTCAGCCGGGTCCAGTCCATCAGCGAGTTGCGGAACACGTCCATCGGTGGCGGCAACAGGAACCGGCGGTGGGGTTCGAGGACCAGGTAACTGACCGCCGACCACAACGCCAGACCGAATCCCAGGGACAACAAGGGATAAAGCACGGCGCCGCTGATCTTTCTGCCCCGGCTGTCTCTGGCCACCGCCGGCGCGGACTGCGCGGCGGCAGTCCTGCGGGCCAGCAGCCTGCCCGGCGCTTCCAGCGCGGTCCCGAGCACGGTCATGACGCCCTCCCGTGGAGAAGTGCCGAGATCTCGGCGGTGTAATCGATGAACTGTGACTCGAAACGCAGTTCGGGAGAACGGGGATAGTCGAACCCCACGTCCACGATGCCGGCGATGCGACCCGGCCGCGGTGTCATCACCACGACGCGGTTGGCCAGGTACACCGCCTCCGACACCGAGTGCGTGACGAACATCGCGGTGAAACCCCGGTCGGCGTAGAGGCGCTGGAGTTCGACCTGCATCTCCAGCCGCGTCATTTCGTCCAGCGCACCGAACGGCTCGTCGAGCAGCAGCACGTCCGGCGACAACGTCAGCGCCCGGGCCATCGACACCCGCATCTTCATGCCGCCGGACAACGACCTGGGCAGCTGATCGGCAAAGGCCTCCAATCCGACCGCTGAGATGGATTCCGCTGCACGCTTTTTCGTCTCGGCGCGACCGGCCTTGCTGAGCTCCGCGCACAGCTCGACGTTCGCCCGGACGCTGCGCCACGGCAGCAGGGTGGGCTCCTGGAAGATGAAGCCCACCGACGAGGTCCCCAGCCGCACCGAACCCGAGGTGGGCTGCTCAAGATGTGCCGCCATCCGCAACAGCGTCGACTTGCCGCACCCGGACGGACCGACCACGGCAACGAACTCGCCGGGCCGGATCGACAGGTCGATTCCATCGAGCGCGACGGTGCCGGTGTCGAAACGTTTGGTGATGTCGCTGAACTCGATCTGCGCGGCGGCGAGGGCGACCCCGCCGGGCGGCTGGGCGGGCTCGCGAAGGGTCCTGTCCGGTTCCACTAGAACTCCCGAAGATTGGCATTACATGCAGCGTGACCGCTGTGGGATGCCTACAGCGTTGATTACATGTATTACGTCCGCATTTCGGGCGGTAAAGCGCAGGTAAGGATTCCCGCCGAAAGCCCTGGAAAGCTGCCCACACGAGGTGCCACGACGATTCGTTTACACAGCCGCAACAGTGACCATGATTGCATGTAATTGCATGCGCCCCATCGATGCAGCGCAACCGTCTCTGCCCGCCACGTTACTGACGAAGTCACGAGGAACCCATGAACCGATCAGCCTTTTGGCGTGCGGCCGCCGCCGGCGCCGTCGCCTCCTTCACCTTCACCGCCTGTTCGTCGGCCTCCGAGTCCCCCGGCGGACAGGCCTCCGAGCCGGCGGCTTCGCTGGCGCCGGCTCCCGCGGCACAACAGCTCGCCGACGTATGCCCCGCCGATATCGGCATCCAACTGCAGTGGCAACCGCAGTCGGACATGGGTGCGGTCTTCGGCATGCTCGGTCCCGGCTACCAGGTGGACACCGAGGACAAGTCGGTCACCGGGCCGCTGGTGGCCGGCGGCCTGGACACCGGCGTCGACATCACCCTGAAGTCCGGCGGGCCCGCCATCGGTTTCCAGTCGGTGCCGTCCCAGCTCTATCTGGATGACTCGCTGATCCTCGGCATCGTGCACGGTGACATGCTGGTCGCCGCCGCCGCCGAGCAGCCGGTCGTCGGGGTCACCCCGTTGCTGAAGTACAGCCCGGCCATCCTGATGTGGGATCCGGCCACCCACCCCGACTTCAGGACCGTCGCCGACATCGGCAAGACCGATGCCACCGTGGTGACCTCCGAAGGCCAGATCTACCCCGCCTGGCTGGTCGACAAGGGCCTGCTCAAGCAGTCGCAGATCGACCCCAGCTACGACGGTTCGCCCGCGCGCTTCGTCGGCGATCCCACCATCGTGCAGCAGGGGTTCGCCAACTCCGAGCCCCACGTGTACGAACACGACACCCCCGCGTGGAACAAGCCGGTGGGCTACGGGCTCGTCAAGGACGCGGGCTACGACATCTACGCATCCAACATGTCGGTGCGTGCCGACCGGGTCGACGAACTCGCGCCGTGCCTGGAGAAGCTGGTGCCGATCATCCAGCAGTCCGGCGTCGACTACGCGGCCGAGCCCGCACCGGTGAATTCCGTCATCGTCGACATCATCGCGCAGGACAGCACCTACTCTCCCTACACCGAGGGGGAGGCAGCCTACGGGGCGCAGACCCTGGTGGAGAAGGGCCTGTTGGCCGCCGAGGACGACGGGTCGTTCGGCGTCTACGACACCGCCCGGACCGCCCGTAACGTCGAGGATCTGCGCGGCGTGCTCGCCACCACCGGAAATGTCGTACCCGCCGAGATGACCGCGGACGACCTGTTCACCAACCAGTTCAGCGATCCCTCGATCGCGATGAGCTGACGCCGACAAAGGAGACACCGACATGGTCGAGATGACCGAACTGCAGCGCGAACGTGCCATGGGCGCGCTGGGCACCGAGAGCGACCGGGAGGTGCGACGGATATCGCTGGCCGACCTGGCCACCAGGCGTGACCAGATCGCCGACGAATTATGGAGCGCAGCAACCGATATCGGGTTCTTCCAGGTGGTCGATCACGGTATCGACCTCGCGGACGTACGTGCCGCGTTCGCGATGTCCGAGCGGTTCTTCGCGCTGCCCGACGAGGTCAAGGCCCGCTGGCCCAAGCGGTACAACTCGGGCTGGGAGCAGCTGACCCAGATCCGGCCGTCCGTCGGGGTGCCCGATCAGAAGGAGTCCTATCAGGTCACGTTGTCGAACATGGACGGGTTGTGGCCCAGCGACCAGGAACTCGCGCACTTTTCCACGACCATCCGCGATTTCGAGCACAAGTGCTGGGCGCTGGCCATGGAGCTACTGTCCCTGTTCGCCGGCAAACTCGGTTTCGACCGGGATTTCTTCACCCGGGCGCACGACCCGTCGTCACCGACCTACCAGAGCACACTGCGCCTGTTGCACTACTTCGCGCTCCCAGCGGATGCCGACCTGACCGGCGTGTGGCGCGCGGGTGCACATACCGACTTCGACTGTCTGACACTGCTGTTCCAGCGGGACGGTCAAGGAGGCCTGCAGGTGTGCCCGGGCAAGGAACGCGACGCCCAGGTGTGGACGTCGGTACATCCCTCGGAAGAGGCCATCACCTGCAACATCGGCGACATGCTGATGCGCTGGAGTGACGATCTGCTGCCGTCGAACTTCCACCGGGTCAGGAGCCCCGGACCGACAGATCACCGCGGCGCGCGCTACAGCATCGCGTTCTTCGCCCAGGCCAACCATGAGGTGATGATCGCCGGACCCGGGGGTAAGTATCCGCCGATCAGCGCGAAAGATTATCTGCAGCAACGGATCAGCGCGAACTTTGCGCGGTAGCCGACCGACACTGGTGCCCACCGGCGTCAGCTTCAATCGGGATCGAGCCGCGGTGGCGGGTCCGGCGGCGTGATCTGCCGCCGGACCCGCTGCTTACGCGGTTTCACTGTGTAGTTGTCAAGGTACGCAAAAGGTTTACGCGGCGGTGGGTAGGTCGGTCATGGTGCGTCGTGAGTGGGAGCGCAGGTGCGCCGGCTCGGGTTCGCCAGGGTTGTGGGGTGGGATGAACCAGGGGTGGCGGTCGGGGCCGAGGTAGACCTGCCAGCCGTTGTGGTGGATCGCGGTGTGGTGGCGTCGGCAGAGCAGCACGCCGTTGTCGATGCTGGTGGTGCCTCCGCTGCTCCACGGGGTGATGTGGTGGGCATCGCACCACGACACCGGGCACCCGCATCCTGGATGCGCACACCCACCGTCACGCACTGCCAACCCTTTCCGGATCACGGGCGTAAAAAGTCGCTCGCTACGCCCGACGTCGAGTGGCGCCCCGGCGCTATCAACGGTCACTACCCCGACGGTGCTGTCGCAGGTGATCAGGTCGGCGGTATCGGCGCTCACCGGTCCGGTGAAACCGAGGGTGTCGACGAATCCTGCTGCGGCGGGCCGGATGAGGGTGACGTGCGGAAGCACCCCACCCGACGCTGGGCGCCGCGAGTTCGACAGGTAGGTGCGCACCAGCTGCCCGAGGGCGTCCGCGCGACGTTTACCGACCGGACGTGGGTCCGGTGATCCGTCCGGCAGTGGCATTGGCCGGCACAACGGGTCCAATGCGGTGAGCAATTCCTCACCGGTCAACGCGTCCACATCGAGGGTCGCCGCGACCCGCCCCTCCTCGGTGACCACCACAGTCATCTCGTTGAGGTCAGCGTTCTCCGCGACGGGCACCGACAGGTCGTCTTCGGGTTGAGCGCCGGCCTTGTCGATGGCGATCGCGCGGGCCTTTTCCGCTATCTGCGATGGCGTGGTCTGGATCATCAGTTTGGTGACGACCCCGGCCCGCTCCTCTTCGGACAGGGCGACCCTGTTGTTGATGTGGGTGACTCCTTTGCCGACGGCGTCGGCGAACTCGATACCGACCCCACCGAGTCGCTGCGCCCGGGTCAACGCCGGCAGCGTGTGTGCCGCGCGCCCCACCCGCGTGGCCCGGTACGCCGCGCCGGGCGCCACACCACAACTCATGAGCAGATCGGCTCCCGAACGTAGGTGTTTGCGGGCCGGGATCCCGAGCCGCTCAGTGGCCGCAACCGCTTGGGCGATCACATGATCGGCCAGGTTGCGTGTCACCACCGCGGCGGCCAGCACCGCCAGCAGGGGCTGCTCATCGAGCACCCGCCGCGGACTATCCAGCAGATCGAACAACCGGCGATCGGCATCGTCGGCGGGTGGGGGCCCAACAGCAAGGTCATCGATGAGCGCATCATTGACCGTATCGAGATAGGTGGCGTCCATGCTGGATACCGACTTTCACAGAAGGTGCCCAACGGGCACGATCAGTCAATACGGCTCGCACAGTCCCGTAGGACCGTCGAACCTTTCGGCGACCGGAGTCGCGGTCTGAAGCTCACCGTCGCGATGTGGGAGCTACGTCGCATTCGAACTTATGTTCGATCATACGCCGATCTACTGACTCAAACTTCTTGTCATGTTCGTCGGGGTAAGACTGGCGACATGTCAGAAGGAGTGTCAGATGACGAGATCACGGCAGTCGAAAGTATCGG
>NZ_LMJA01000004.1 GCF_001428895.1 Mycobacterium sp. Root265 | reverse complement strand
CGACCAGTTCGGATCCTTCGACAAGTTCCGCGCCCAGTTCACCGCCGCAGCCAACGGACTGCAGGGCTCGGGCTGGGCCGTACTGGGCTACGACAGCCTGGGCCAGCGCCTGCTGACCTTCCAGCTCTACGACCAGCAGGCCAACGTCCCCCTGGGCATCATCCCGCTGCTGCAGGTCGACATGTGGGAGCACGCCTTCTACCTGCAATACAAGAACGTCAAGGCCGACTACGTCAAAGCCTTTTGGAACGTCGTCAACTGGGCCGACGTCTCCGACCGCTACGCCAAGGCCACCGCGAACACCGGCGGACTCATCTTCGGCTGAATTGGTTTCGCGGGCGTCAAAAAGGGGGATACGGGGCCATCCGATCACCGGCCGAGGAGGCCCCATGAGCAGAAGCTCCAGCACCGTCCACGGCGCCGTGGACAGGGCGACCGACAACGACGCCTTCCAATACGCGGCGCGGGCCGGCTTCGCCGCCAGCGGTGTCCTGCACCTGTTGCTGGGGTACATCATCCTGCGGCTGGCGCTGGGCACCGGCGGCAACGCGGATCAATCAGGGGCCCTGGCCACCCTTGCCGCCCAGACCGGCGGGCAGGTGATGTTGTGGATCGCCGCGATCGGGTTGTTCGCCCTGGGCCTGTGGCATCTGGCCGAGGCGGTCGTCGGATCCAAGCCCAGCGAACGCTCCGGCAACGACGACTCACCGGCCTGGAAACGCGCCAAGTCGGTCGGTCTGGCGATCGCCAACATCGCGATCGCGTTCTCCGCCATGCGTTTCGCGATGGGCTCGGGTAAGTCCAGCGGCCAGCAGAATTCCGGCCTGTCGGCACAACTGATGCAGTCCGGCTGGGGTAAGGCACTCCTGGTCGCGGTCGGCCTCGGGGTGCTGGGCGTCGGCGGATACCACGTCTACAAGGGCGTCTCGCAGAAATTCTTCAAGGATCTGCAGGTGTCCGGCGGCACCGGCATCACCGCCGTCGGGGTCGCCGGTTACGTCGCCAAGGGTTTGGTACTCGCCGGTGCCGGCATCCTCGTCGTCTTCGCGACGCTGCAGGCCGATCCCGCCAAGGCCTCCGGCCTGGACGCCGCGGTCAAGACGCTCGGTGAGGCACCGTTCGGCAAGTTCCTGCTCATCGTCGCCGCGCTCGGCATCGCGGCGTTCGGGCTGTACAGCTTCGTGCGCAGCCGCTACGGCCGGTTGTGACCGGACTCAGCTGAGCGCGTCGATGAGCGCGGCCAGCTGCCCGGGTGACACCGCCACCCCGCACTGGTGGCGCAGGTCGATCAGCGGGCGCGCGATGTTCTGCAGGTCGAGGAACTCGCCGGGATGCGTCAGGAAGTAACCGCGCACCGAGTTCTCCGCGTCGGCGGTGGTCTGATTGCCGGCCGCCGTCAGCACGTCGTTCGCGCCCGGATGGGTTTCCAGGTAGCCGCCCGCCTGATTCAGCACACCGCTGGCGACGGTGGCGAGATTGCTTGCCGAGCACGGCTCCGCTGCGGCGGCGGTCGGAGCAGCGATCAAGGACGCGGCGACTCCGCCGAGGACGAGCGTGACAATCGGTTTCATGGGTCGATCCTGCGGGAAATCGTGGCCCCCTGCACGGCCTTGTCGCGAACTGGATATGTCGGTACCCGTCGCTACCCTCACGCCATGTCGTTTCCCACACTCGCTCGCCAGGTTGATTTCCCGGCTCCGACCGGGACTTTTGACGCGGAGAGGGCCGTCGCCGCGGCCATCGAATTCTGCACCGCCTACGACGTCGCCCGGCACACCCGGTATTCGGTGGTGCCGCGACTGGATCAAGCGCTGCGCATCGCGTCGCTGACGGGCCCGGACCGACGCTGGCGACGGATGGCCAGCTGGTCGGGCAACCACGATATCGAGGGGCTCCCCGAGACGGTGCTGCTCACCGATGAGCGGGACTTCCTCTACAACAGGTTCGTGGCCGCACTGCCCGATGCGGACTGGCTACCCCCGAACACCGTGACCTCGGTGAGCCGGTGGGCGCGGTTCTCCCACGCCATGCGCGAGGCGCAGAGTTTGGGCCTGGGCTGGATCTTGCCTGTTCAGCGCGAGGTGCTGCTGGTGCCGATGCCCACGACGCGCTACGCCGACAGCAACGCACGGGTGCTGCACTGCGACACCGGCCGACCTGCCATCGAATGGTCAGACGGCTCCGGGCCGTTCTACCTGCACGGCACCGAATTCGACGAAGGTCTGTATCGGGCGGTGCTCGGCGGCGAACTGTCCCTGCATGCCATCGCCTCCGTCCGCAGAGCCGAGCAGCGCTCAATCGCCATGCGCTACTTGACCTTCGACGCGGCGGAGGCCGCCGGGGCCCGGTTGTTCCACGGCGGTGTGTACCGGCTGGCACTCCCGCCGCGGCTGGCCAGGAACCGCAGCGCGTTCGCCTACTTCATCCGGCTGGGTGACAGCCCGTCCATCCAATGGGTGGATCCGCGGACCGTCTGTGACAACCCGAGCGGCCGCTGGCGCGACGAGATTCAGGAGGGGTCGACGAGCTAGCTGTGAATATCGCGGGTAGGCGACCCTATCCTTATCGGGGGATGAAAGGATTCCCCCATGAGCCTCCGGTGGAGCCGCTTTGCCGCGGCATTGTCCGTCCTCGCTGTCGTTGCCTCGGCGACGGCATGTTCGTCCGACGACGGAGGCGACGAGCTGCTGATCTACAACGCACAGCACGAATCGCTCACCAAAGAGTGGATCGACGCGTTCACCAAGGAGACCGGCATCAAGGTCACCTACCGGCAGGGCGGTGACACCGAACTGGGCAACCAGCTCATCGCCGAGGGCGATTCCTCCCCGGCCGACGTGTTCCTCACCGAGAACTCACCGGCCATGGCCGCAGTCGAGGACGCCGGGCTGTTCGCCGATGTCGACGCCGCGACCGTCGAGCAGGTACCCGCCGAGTACCGCCCGTCGACCAACAAGTGGACCGGTGTCGCGGCCCGCACCACCGTCTTCGCCTACAACGCGCAGAAACTGCAGCTGGGCGAGCTGCCGCGATCGATCATGGATCTGCAGCAGCCGGAGTGGAAGGGCCGCTGGGGCGCCCCGCCTCCCAAGGCCGACTTCCAGGCCATCGTCTCGGCGATGCTGCAGCTGACCGGCGAACAGGCCACCTCCGCGTGGCTGGCCGGGATGAAGACCAACGCCACCCTGCTGCAGGACAACATCGCCACCCTGCGCGCGGTCAACGACGGTGAGATCGACGGCGGAATCATCTACCACTACTACTGGTTCCGCGATCAGGCCAAGACCAAGGAGATCAGCGCCAACACCGAGCTGCACTACTTCCGTAACGAGGATCCGGGTGCGTTCATCAGCATCTCCGGTGGCGGCGTGCTGGAGTCGAGCAAGAAGAAGGATCAGGCTCAGCAGTTCCTGAAGTTCGTCACCAGCAAGGCCGGGCAGGAAGTCCTGGAGAAGGGCACCTCGTTCGAGTACCCGGTGGCCAGCGGCGTGCCCGCAAACCCGGCGCTCCCGGCGCTGGACACCCTGCAGGCACCGAAGGTCGACCCGTCGACGCTGGACGCCGCCAAGGTCACCGACCTGATGACCAAGGCCGGCCTGCTCTAGGTGGTCTCCACCCAGACCGAACGCCCGACCGCCGGACCGCGACCACCCGCCCGGCCGGGGACGCTGCTGACCGGGGGCATCGGCCTGCTGGTCGCGGTCACCTTCGTGCCGCTGGGCTATGTCGCCTGGGCGGTGATCAGCACCGGCCCCACCCGGATCTATGAACTGGTGGTGCGGCCCCGGGTGGCCGAGTTGCTGTTCAACACCGTCGGTCTGGTGGTGGTGACCGTCCCGCTGTGCCTGGTCCTCGGCATCGGGGCCGCATGGCTCGTCGAGCGCACCGACGTCCTCGGAGCCGTGGTGTGGCGTCCACTCCTGGTCGCCCCGCTGGCGGTGCCCGCCTTCATCAACAGCTACGCCTGGGTCAGTGTGTGGCCGACGCTGCACGGGTTCGGCGCCGGCGTGCTGGTCGCCACCCTGTCGTACTTCCCGTTCGTGTTCCTGCCCGCCGCGGCCACGCTGCGCCGGCTCGATCCTTCCATCGAGGAGTCGGCACGAGCGCTGGGCTCCGGCACCATCGGCATCTTCTTCCGGGTGGTGCTGCCGCAGCTCCGGCTGGCCGTGCTCGGCGGCGGACTGCTGATCGGGGTGCACCTGCTCGCCGAGTACGGTGCGTTCGCGATGCTGCGTTTCTCGACGTTCACCACCGCCATCTTCGAACAGTTCCAGGCCACGTTCGACGGCGCCGCCGGCGCCACCCTGGCCGGGGTGCTGGTCCTGCTGTGCCTGGTGCTGCTGCTGGGCGAGGCACTGCTGCGCGGCAACGCCCGATTCGCCAGGATCGGATCCGGCGCGCCACGTGCGGCGACCCCGATCCGGCTGCGTACCTGGAACATTCCGGCCACAGCAGGCCTGGCCGCGCTCACCGCACTGGCGCTGGGCGTGCCGGTCTGGACACTGCTGCGCTGGCTGTGGATCGGTGGCGCCCAGGTCTGGGAGCTCGCCGATCTCGGTGAGGCGCTGGGCCAGACCGCGCTGCTGGCCGCGGTGGCCGCCGCCATCACCACCGTGGCGGCGTTCCCGTTCGCGTGGCTCGCCGTCCGCTACAGCGGCGCGTTCGCGCGCACGGTCGAGGGCGCCAACTTCGTCACCAGTTCCATGCCCGGCATCGTCACTGCGCTCGCGCTGGTCACCGTCGCCATCCGGTTCGCTCCCCCGCTGTATCAGACCGCGGCGCTGGTGCTGTGCGCCTACGTGCTGATGTTCCTGCCGCGCGCGCTTGTGAGCCTGCGCTCGGGACTGGCCCAGGTGCCGCCCGGACTCGAGGAGGCATCACGTTCGCTGGGGCTGTCACCGGCACGCAGCTTCGTGCGAATCACGTTGCGGCTCACCGCGCCTGCGGCCGGCGCCGGCGCGGCGCTGGTGTTCGTCGCCGTCGCCACCGAACTGACCGCCACCCTGCTGCTCGCCCCGACCGGCACCAGGACGCTGGCGATGCGGTTCTGGTCGCTGTCGAGCGAGCTGGACTATGCGGCCGCAGCACCGTACGCACTGGTGCTGGTGTCGTTGTCGATCCCGGTGACGGTGGCGCTGTTCCGGCAGGCGACGCGGGGGACGTCATGAGCGAACACACTCTGACCGTCCACGGCCTGACCAAGACGTTCGCCGATCACCCGGTGCTCGACGGCGTCGACCTGACGCTGACCCCGGGCAGCATCACCGCCGTGGTGGGCGCATCGGGTTGCGGTAAGACCACGCTGCTGAGACTGGTCGCCGGGTTCGAGGCACCCGACGCCGGCACCATCGACATCGACGGGCGCCGCGTGGCCTCCGCCGCGAGCAGCCTGGCACCGCACCGGCGGTCCGTCGGCTACGTCGCGCAGGACGGCGCCCTGTTCCCGCACCTGAGCGTCGGCGCGAACATCGCCTACGGACTACCCGGGCGCGCCGGCAGCGCCGCGGCCCAGGCCCGCGTCGCCGAACTTCTCGAAACCGTGTCCCTGCTGCCCTCGTTCGCCGCACGGCGGCCCCATGAACTGTCCGGTGGCCAGCAGCAGCGTGTCGCTCTGGCCCGCGCCATGGCACGGCAGCCGGCCCTGATGCTGCTCGACGAACCGTTCTCCGCACTCGATACCGGGCTGCGCGCCGCGACCCGCAAGGCGGTCACCAAGGTCCTCAACGACGCCGGTGTCACCACCCTGCTGGTGACCCACGATCAGGGCGAGGCGTTGTCGATCGCCGATCAGGTCGCCGTCATGCGCGACGGCCGGTTCACCGCTGTCGGTACGCCCCAACAGGTCTACCGCACGCCGGCTGACCGGTTCACCGCCGAGTTCCTGGGCGATTGCGTGTTCCTTTCCTGCACGGTGCGTGCCGGATCCGCCGAATGCGTGCTGGGCCGGATTCCGCTGGCCGTACCGGCGCCCGACGGTCCGGCCACCTTGATGTTGCGGCCCGAACAGCTGGTCGCCGTCGAGATCACCGATGCCGGAACGGAACTGGAGCCCGGGATCGGCACCGTGGTGGCCACCGAGTTCCTCGGCCACGATGTGCTGCTCACCATCGACGCCGGCGGTGACACCCCACCGATCACCGTGCGCCAGCACAGCATCTCACCACCCGGGGAATCCGCGAAGGTTCGCATCGAGATACTCGGTGGCGGTCTGGTGTTGCCATGAGACACCTCGTTGCGCACCTGCGGGCGCACGGCGACCGGCCCGCGGTGCACACCCGCGACCAGACGCTCAGTTACCGACAACTCGCCGACCGGGTTGACTGCGCCACAGCAGAATTCGCCGGTGGCCGCAAGCTGATCCTGCTGGAGACGCACAATGACATCGCCACCCTGACACGCTATCTCGGCGCCATGGCCGGCGGGCACGTGGTGCTGCCGGTGCCACCCGGCAGTGATCACGCCGACCTAATCGACACCTACCGCCCCGATGTCGTCATCGACGCCGGCGGCGTGCACCACCGCGGCGCCCAGCATCACGACCTGCACCCCGACCTGGCGCTGCTGCTGTCCACCTCGGGCAGCACCGGCTCACCCAAACTGGTCCGCTTGTCGGCGGCCAATCTGCTGGTCAACGCCGAATCCATCGCCGAATACCTCGAGATCCGCGATACCGACTGCGCGGCAACGACACTACCGATGTCCTACTGTTACGGGCTGTCGGTCATCCACAGCCACCTGCTGCGCGGCGCGGCGTTGATCCTCACCGATCTCTCGGTCATCGATGACGCGTTCTGGGAGCTGCTCATCCGCCACCAGGGCACCTCGTTCGCGGGTGTGCCCTACACCTTCGACCTGCTGGACCGGATCGGCTTCGACACCCTGCGTCTGCCGCACCTGCGCTACATCACCCAGGCCGGCGGGCGACTGGAAGCCGAGCGGGTGCGCCAATTCGCCGCGCTCGGGCAGCGTCGCGGCTGGCAGTTGTTCGTCATGTACGGCGCGACCGAGGCCACCGCCCGAATGGCTTATCTGCCGCCCGAACTCGCCGGGACACGGGCCGAGGCGATCGGCCGGGCCATCCCCGGCGGGCGACTGTGGATCGATGGTGGGGCGAGCGGAGCGACGGGGAATCAGCACAGTCCGGACGATGAGATCGGCGAACTCGTCTACCAGGGGCCCAATGTGATGATGGGCTACGCGCGCAACGCCGCCGATCTCTCCGCGCCCGCCGGCACCGATGAACTGCGCACCGGGGATCTGGCCCGACGCGGCGCGGACGGGCTCTTCGAAGTGGTGGGCCGCGCCAACCGGTTCGCCAAGCTGTTCGGCCTGCGCATCGACCTGCAACGGGTGGAATCCACTCTGCGCGAGCGCGGTATCTGCGCGCTGTGCACCACCGATGACGACGTCCTCGTCATCGCCGCAATACACGACGCGCAGGCGGTGCGCAGCGCCGCCACCGAGATCACCGGGCTGCCCGCCGGTGCGGTGCGGGCGGTCAGCGTCGACGAGCTACCGATGCTGCCGTCGGGCAAACCCGACTATCCTGCGGTACTTGCACTGCGTTCCGAAACGGCGGCATCGACCGCGCTGCGCGGGGTCTTCGCCGACGTGCTGCACCTGAATCCCGCAGACATCGACCCCGGTGCCAGCTTCGTGGACCTGGGCGGCAATTCGCTGAGCTACGTGACGATGTCGGTGCGCATCGAACGGGTGCTGCACGAACTCCCACCCGAGTGGCATCGGATGCCACTGCGCGAACTGGAGCAACTCAGCACCCGCAAGCGCCGCTGGACCTCGACGCTGGAGACCAGCGTGGCGCTGCGGGCGGTGGCGATCGTGCTCATCGTCGGATCCCATGCCGAACTGTTCGAGATGTGGGGTGGGGCGCACATCCTGCTCGGCGTCGCCGGCTACAACTTCGGCCGGTTCTGTCTGACCTCCGTACCACGCCCCGACCGGATCCGGCACCTGCGCAGCACGATCACCTGGATCGCGCTGCCCGCGATCGCCTGGGTGGCGGTCACCATGACCTTCAGCGATGACTATCAGTGGTCGAATCTGTTACTGGCCAACAAGATTCTCGGTCCGTTCGACAGTATGACCGCGGGCCGGCTGTGGTTCATCGAAGTGCTGGTCTGGATCCTGGTGCTGCTGACCCTGCTGCTGTGGGTACCCGGGGTGGACCGGCTGGAGCGCCGCCGACCGTTCGCGTTCGCGTTGGTGTTCCTGGCCGCGGGAGTGGCCCTGCGCTATGACGCCCCGGGACCGGACATGGGCGAGGATGCCTGGTTCAGCATGCTGGCGTTCTGGTTCTTCGCGGTCGGCTGGGCCGTGGCGAAGTCATCGACGGCCTGGCAGCGCGCCGCCATCACCGCGCTGTTGGCGGTCGGCCTGTACGGCTACTTCGGTGACCATATCCGGGAAGCGCTGGTGTTCGCCGGGATCGCGGTGATGATCTGGTTGCCGTCGATCCGCTGCCCGGTGCTGCTGACCGGCGTGGTGGCCGCACTGGCCGACGCCTCGCTGTACGTCTACCTGAGCCATTTCCAGATCTATCCGCTGTTCGGCGAACACCGTCTGCTGGGTGTGCTGGCGGCACTGGTGTTCGGTGTGGTGCTGGCCCAGGCGATGGCGCGGCTGCGCAGCCGGTTCCATCAGCGGTCGGCGATGATGCCTTCCTGGACCAGGGTTGCGGCGATCACGCCGTCGGCGCGCACGAGCGACGCCGACATCACGCCGCGCCCGCGGGCGGCCGCCGGAGACCGGGATTCCAGCAGATTCCATTGATCGGCCCGCAGCGGCTGATGAAACCAGATCGACGAATCGGTGGTCCCGCTGCGGTGCGTGCGGTCGGCCATCGAGAATCCGTGCACCTGCAGTATCGGGTCGACGCCGTAGAGGTCGGTGACGTACACCGCGACCAGGGTGTGGATCAGCGGGTCGTCGGGCAGCCCGACGGTGGTGCGCCACCACAGCCGCCGCACGAACTCGCCGCCGTCGTGCCCGTCCTGCACGCGGATGTCGAGTTCGTCCAGCGGAAGTGACGGTGCCGGGCCGGGCGGCCCGGTGCGGTCCAGGGTGTCCGGGTGCGGCGGCATCGACTGCCGGGTCCCGTGTTCGGGGCCGGGCAGCGGCGCGGAGAACGACACCGTTGCGATGTTGAGGAGCCGGTCGTGCTGGCGGGTCTGCACCCGGCGCGACGCCGCGGTCCGGCCGTCATAGACGCGTTCGACCTGGTAGTCCGAGTCGTCACCGGCCTCGCCGCCGCGCAGGAACTGCTGGTGCAGGTTGGTGGGCCGTTTCCCGGCGTCGACCGTGGCGCACGCCGCGGCCAGACTCTGCGCGGCGAACAGACCCCCGAAGGACCGCTTGCCCTGCGGGCCGGCCCCGGGTCCGCGCCACCGGTCCGCACCGTCCGGCGCCAGCGTCAGCAGGCGCAGCAACACACTCACGCGATGGTTCCCGCACCGGTGAGCTTCTCGATCTCCGCGGCACTGAGACCCAGGCGGCCCAGGACCTGCGCGGTGTGATCGCCCAGCGCCGGTGACGCGGTGGCGGGCGGGTAGCTGCCGTCGATGCAGATGGGCAGGCCCGGGGCCAGGTACTCCCCGATCCGCGGCTGGTCCAGGGTGGTGAACAGCGGGTTGGAGGTCACCCGTTCATCGGCGGCGATCTCGGCGAAGCTGCGGTAGCGCTCCCACAGCACCGAGGTCTGCGACAGCGCGGCGGCGACGTCCTGGGCGCTGCGTTCGGCGAACCACAGGGTGAACAGCCCGGTGAGCGCATCGCGGTGCCGGTACCGCTCCCCTTCGTCGGTGAAGTCCGCGCCGAGCGCCTCACCAAGTGCGGCAACGGCTTTGGTGGTACCGGTGAGTTCGGTCAGATCGCGGAAGTGCCGTCCGGTCAGCGCGACCAGCATGAACACCACGCCGTCGCTGCTGGTGAAGTTCTGGCCGTACTGGCCGTAGAGCGAGTTGCCGATCCGCCGGCGCTCGGTGCCGCCGACCATCACCTCGGTGAGGAAGCTGAGGTTGCCCGCGGTGGCCAGCGCGACGTTCTCCAGCGGGATGGCGACCTGCTGGCCGGCACCGCTGACCTCGCGGTGGCGCACCGCGGTGACCACCGCCAGCGCCGCATACAACCCGCACGCCACATCCCAGGCGGGCAGCACGTGGTTCACCGGCGTGGCCAGGTTGGCGGGGCCGGTCACCAGTGGGAAACCGACGGCGGCGTTCACGGTGTAGTCCACGCCGGTGGAACCATCACCGCGCCCGGAGATCTCGACGTGGATCAGATCCGGTCGCAGGGCCACCAGTTCGTCGTAGGAATGCCAGGCTCGTCCGGCCACGTTGGTGATCAACACGCCGGCGTCGGCGATCAGCTCGCGGATGAGCTGCTGACCCTCGGGTGCCCGCATGTCGACAGCCACCGACTGCTTGCCCTTGTTGAGCCCGGCCCAATAGATGCTGTCCCCGTCATCGGTCACCGGCCAGCGCCTGTAATCGGCGGCGCCGCCCACCGGGTCGACGCGGATCACCTCCGCGCCCAGTTGCGCCAGGGTCATCCCCGCCAGCGGGACCGCCACGAAGCTGGAAATCTCGATGATCCGTACCCCCGCCAGGGGCCCCTGCGCCGCACCAGTCACCCGGTCAAGCTATCAACCCTCGGTCAGCACGGCGCCGTCTCGGCTCGCGGTCACCAATGTGCCGCGACCACCGTCGATCAGCACACCGCGCAGATACCGCGAACTCGCCGTCGCGCCGTCGAAGATCTCGCTCTTGACCTCTTCGGCCAGCACCGACCGTCCGTTGTCGGTGAACAGGTAGCGGTATCGGGTCTCGGTGTGGCCCTGCCCCAGATCCTGGGACTCGATGTCGAGGTCCACATCGTCGGGTTTGGCGACGCCGAGTGCGGTGAGCACCGCGTCGGGTGAGAACTCCGCGAGGGCGATCTCCCGGGTGGTCTCCGGGCTCAGCCGGACCTCCTCGCTGACCTCAGCGGCGTCCAGGAAGCGCACGAGCCGCCAGGCGTCACCGACACCGCGCAGCACCACCCGCTCGCGGCCCGGCAGCAGCTCGGCGACCACCACCTCCTTGCTCAGGTACACAACGACGGCGCCGGTGATCTCGCCCAGCTCAGCGGCCCGGCGCCGCAACGCCGAGAGATCCCAGGGCCGGACCTTGGGGCCCAGGTTGTCCTCGTTGAGCGCCCGCACCGCGGCGGCGACGGCGGCCCGAATCGGCCCCTTGTTGCAGCGCAGCGGGATTTCACCCGCGTCACGCAGGGCCCACAGCGCGGTGATGACCTCGGGTGCCAGGTCGACGGATTCAGACACGACACGTCAGGTTACGGCCTCTCGGCTTGTGCCATTAGATTCGGTGGCATGTCCTCGATCGAGCTCGACACCCCCGCCGGCCCCATCGATGCGCTGGTCGACGTACCCGAGGGCCAGGGCCCCTGGCCCGGCGTGGTCGTGGTGCATGACGCCATCGGCTATCAGCCCGACAAGGAGGCGGTGTCCGCGCGTATCGCTGCCGCCGGGTATCTGAGTATCACCCCGAACCTGTACGCCCGCGGCGGCCGGGCCCGCTGTATCACCAAGGTGATGCGCGCCGCACTGACCAAGCAGGGCCCCGCCATCGAGGACCTGCTGGCCGCCCGCGACTATCTGCGGGACCGTCCCGACAGCACCGGCGTCGTCGGCATCGCCGGTTTCTGCATGGGCGGTCAGTTCGCGCTCATCTTGTCCCCCAAGGGTTTCAGCGCCTCGGCGCCGTTCTACGGGACACCGCTGCCGAAGAACCTGGAGGAGACACTCAGCGGCGCCTGCCCGATTGTGGCGAGCTTCGGAGCCCGCGACCCGATCGGCCGCGGAGCCCCGGCGAAGCTGAACAAGGCCGTGGCGGCCCAGGGCATCGCCGCCGACGTCAAGGTTTACCCGAACGCCGGGCACAGCTTCGCCAATCAGCTTCCCGCGCAGGCATTGTTGCGGGTGACCGGTTTCGGCTACAACGAGGCCGTCGCCGAGGATGCCTGGAGCCGGGTGTTCGACTTCTTCGAGACGCATCTGCGGGCCTGAGGGTGTTCACTGCGTGCCGTTGAGCGCAGCGGCGACGGCACCAACGACGGCACTGCGCCGCCGCGCGTCCATCCGGGTGCGATGGTTCATTTCCAGGTGCACGAAATCCAGATCGTGCCGCGCGGCGGCTCTACCCTGAGCGTTGCTTCTGCCTTCCAGACCGGCGCACCGCTCCCGCCAGGCGCGGCCGACGTCCAGGCCGAGATCGTCGAGTGCGTCGGCGAGGCGTTCGGCGCGCGCCCCGACCCGGGCCCTGCCGCTGGAGATCACCACATCCTTGCCGGGCAGGCTGGCATCGGCGAACCCGTGCAACTGAACCTGGAGCGCACCTTGGCGGCCCAGTTCCACGGCGAGCGCGTGGAACAGCGAATCTGATTGGTGCGCAACATCTGCCGCTCCGTCGGCGGCGCGCCGGTGCGCACCGGCCAGGAGCAGTCCCGAGCGGGGCAGCGCACGGAACATGGCCAGACCGATGCGCTCGGTGTCCAGATCCGCCCGTGGATGCGGCACCTCGACGAGGACGTCGGGACGGTCGGCGTCGGCAGCCACGACGAGCGTCCCCCAGGTCCGGTGGCCATGGCTCTCGCCGGCGGCGACCAGACAATCGCGTTGTGCGGCAGCGTCGTGGAGAGAGTCGACGGTGAACCCCAATGCGGTGAGACCGGCTCGCCCGGCGTCCAGTTCAGCGGCGGTCAATTGCTCGACGGCCTCGACGGCCCGGCGTGCCTCGGCATCCGAGGGCGGGCGGTACTGCTGGCGGGGATTGAGCCGCTCGGTGAGGTCGTCGATCTGGCGGTCCAGTCCGGGCGGCGCATGCGCCTCGGGCCGCATCCCGCAAGCGGCGAGCAGCCCGACCGATGCGCAGCCGGTCAGCCCGCGCAGCACCTGGCGGCGATCGAGATGCCCGGGCACAGAGGTCACAGCCGCTTCACACTGCGGAATGCCGACGGGTATTCGCCCTGGCCGTCGAGGATCGACGCGCCACCGGCATCGCCCATGGTGGGACCGTCGGCGGACTGGCGGCTGGCGATGAATCGCAAGTGACCGGCCTCGTCGCGGCCCATGCAGATGCCCACCAGATCGGCCCGGCGATCCGGATCGGTGTCGAAGAAGACGAGATCGCCTGCCTGAATGGCGCCGAAATCGGTGACCCTGGACTGCCGGTCTGGCACGATCACCGCGCCCGGTCCGTCCACCGCGATGTCGTCGGTGCTGCGCGGGATGGCCCCTTTCTGCTCGTCACCATCGGTACGGACCGGCATACCCGACCGGTACCCGAACACCAGCCGCACGAATCCGGATGCGTCCACCGAACCGCTCTGGGCGGGGTCGGGTTGTTCCACCCTGCCGTCCTCATAGGTCCACGGCTGCCCGAGATAGTCAAAGAAATCCGAGTGGTCGCCGCGCCCGTCGCCATCGGTATCGAACACACCGAAGCGCGCGTCGTCGCCGGCGCCGGGCAGGTGTTGCGCCGCCACCGCCAGCACATCGGGCCCGCGATCGCGCAGCGCCGCGTCCAACCATGGCCGGAACCACGGTTCGCGTTCTGCGCCTGCCGACCACGGGCCGGGCAACATCCGCACCCAGGTCTGCGAGGTGACTCCCACGCCAGTGCCTGCGGGCTCGCTGAACCGCCGGCTCGGCCCGAGCAGGTTGACGGTGCGTGCCGCGTCGGTGAGAGTCGCGACCACCCGCCCGGCACCGTCGGTCACCACGGTGCGCGGCGGATCGGCCAGTCTGCGGAAGTCGAATTCACCTGTGACGGGTCGTGATTCGGTGACCGGTGCGGCGGCGGGAACAGGCGCTGCCGGCGCCGGCTCACGCACGCTCCCGACCACGATGCCGACGACGCCGATCAACACTCCGGCGGCCGTGAACGCGATCTGCCTGACGGTCCGGTGGTGCAGTTCTCGTACACCCATTGCAACGTCTCCTCGCTGTCGAGTCAGCCGGTGGGCACCAGGTTGAGCAGTATCCCGCTGGCCAGTACTCCGTAGGTGGCCAGACTGACCGCGGTGGTGCCGGCGATGGTCGCCAGCCGCGGCTGCCGCACCAGCTGGTAGGCGATCAGACCCGGGATGATGAACCCGAGAGTCTGATGCACGAAGAGCAGCGGATAGTCGTTGTACACCAACAGGAAAAGCCCGGTGGAGAACAAGACGCTCACCATGATGACCGCGGCGAAAAGCCGTTTGCCGTAGAGGATCACACCGCGCTGCAGCAGCAGAGTCGACAGGTAGGTCAACACGGTGACACCGGCGATGACGATCACCTTGCGTGGATCTTCGGTCACCGTCACGGCCAACCAGCCGGGCGTGATCATGCCACCCGGAGACAAGTTGGTGACCAGGTAGCACACGAAGGCGAACATCAATCCGATCGCCAGCGCGATCGTCGCGACCTCGGGCCCGAGAGTTCCGTTCAGCATGCATCCTCCATGGCTCGTGGGAGCTTCCGGACATGCTCGAGCAACACCTCGCCCTGACCGTGGATGTTGCCGATGGTGATGACAGATCCACTGCCGTTCTCGGTCAGCACATCGCCCAACAGGTCGTCGTAGTCCGGCCGACTCCCGAAATCCCTGATCTTGTCCGTCAATTCGGGTGGAACGGTGACACGAGCCGAGCGCGTCGGCTCGCCGATCAGGATGATTCTGTCGGGTTCCAGCGCCCCGGTGAGCGCCCCCATCTGACCGTTGCGCTCGACCCGGTCCGGCCGGCAGTTGATCACGATGTTGAGCGGACGATCGATGAGGCCGCGGTCGGTGAGTTGCTCGATGTTCATCAGGGTCGATGACGGGTCGTTCGCGGCGAACAGGTTCGCGAACGACAGCCGCCGACCGTCCACCTCGTAGTCGTCCACGGCGACGGTGCCCGGGTCAGGTGGCGAGGTGATCATGCCCTGCAGGGCCGATTCCCGCTCTATGCCGCACATTCCTGCCACCGCGAGCGCGATCGCGATGTTCTCCTTGAACGTGATGAAGGGGAACATGGCGACCGTCTCGTCGTCGATCTCGTCGGCGTCGACCTGGATCAGTTCGCACTTCCGCCGTCGCGCCTCCTCGCGCAGCACCGCGATCTGCTCCTTCTCCGCGGTGACGCACACCCCGCCGGTCGGCATCGACCGCGACAACGAACGCGCGATATCCGGCAACGTCGGCCCCATCTCGGCCAGATGATCCTCCCGCACATTGCAGATGACGCAGATCGTCGAGTGAATCAGCTTGCGCTCGTTGATCTCCTGCAGGTCCGGCAGCACCGCCATGCATTCGATGACGAGCGCTTCGGGCCGGAAAGCCGCCGCACGGCGCACGATCGCCACCTGTTCGATCACATTGGCCAGGTTGAATTTGCGGTAGATGGGTTCGTCGACACCGTCGGGCCCGATGAAACGTGCTGCGGTGCCGGTGGTCTTGGCGACCGTGGTGACCCCGCCGCCGCGCAGCGCACCGGCACACAGCCGGGTGATCGAACTCTTGCCGCGGATCCCGTTGATCACGATCCGATGCGGGATGCTGTGCAGGCTCTTGTGATGCGCGCGTTGTTCGGCGAGGCCGGCGACCAGCATGGCAAGGCAGCCGGTCAGGTAGAAGCTGAAGAGAAAGGTCATCGTCGATCACCCCGATTCATGCAGTGGTTGAGCCCGGCCATCACCGCACCGACCTCGTCGAGGCGTCGCGGCGGCGGCCCGGCGGCGGGACGGTCCTTCGGTGAGGCCACGATTCCGGTGAGCCAGTGGTGCACCCGTCCGAGCGGCCCGACGATCGCGTTGTGACTCCACAGCAGCAGCCCCACCGCCACCAGTGCGGTGGCGCCGATAACAACGGTCGCGGCGCGTCCGACGGGATCGACAGTGTAGCGCGCGGCGGTGACCTCGCGGTGCTGCAGCACGGTCCATCCGAGCGCAGCGGTCGCCTCGGACCGGCCGATGCGCTGACCGGCGACCAGTTGTTCGGCACCGGCGACGTCCTGCACGGCGGCATGCGCCGCCACGCCTGCCTCGGAAGCGTTGCGCCGCAACACCGGGTCATCGAGTGGGCTGAACGAGATGTAGCCGTCGGAGCCCAGCACCGTACGGGACCCGTCGTCGTACACCTCGGTCGGGCTGTCGGCGCTGCGCAGCACATTGTTCAGGGCCCGCGCGTCGTACTCGGCGACCACCGTGAAGCGCCCGTCGTGGGTGCGTTCGGCCGCGGTGAGGATCGGCTCCGGCCCCGAGGTGTTGAGTTGCGCCAATGGTGCCGACGGCGCGGCATCGGCCTGTGGTGCCTCACCGGCGACTGCCACGATGTGCTGCGCCGCGTCCCGCACGTACACCGAGCGGAAGATCGGACGGGTGGCATGCAACTCGGTGACCACATGGGCCCAGTCGGAATCGACCTCACCGATTTTCGGCACCGCAGCGGCCTGCACCGCAGCCAGCCCCTCGGTGAGGGTGCCCTCCAGGGCGCCCGCGGTCTTCTCCAGCATGGTTCTGCTGCGTTCGGTGAGCGCATCGGTGCGGGCCGATTCGTGCGCGCCGATCGATGCGAAACCCAGTCCCAGCGCAGCGATGAAAAGCGTGCCCACCAGGACGTGGAGGGCGGTGCCGGGAATCGCGAGCCGGCGTTTGGGGATGTGTTTGTCGACGGTCAGCGGTAGCTGCGCCGCGGACCGGGCGATGCGATCGACCTGACGCAGCCTCGATCGGCGGATGCCGGCGGTGGGCTCGCGGGCGGCGTCGACATCGGCGACCACCCGATCGACATCGCGGCGCAACCGCCGGACCGGCCGGACGAGCAACAGCTGCAGCAGGATGAACGCGAGGACACCCCCCGAGGCGACCGCGATGGCCGCGACGCGTCCCGGACTCGTCATCGCGCTGGAGGTGACCGGTACGTTCCGTGCGATGAGCGCCGACAGGCCGCTGCGCTCGGCAACGCCGTGCAGCGGCACCCCACCGACGACCGCCACCGGATCCGGCAACGCCTGCGCCCTGCCCGGAACGGCGAGGATCCCCCCGCTGGATGATTCCGCGAGACGGGAATCATCCACGGAGAAACCGGATTCACCACGGGCGGTGGTGCCGGCGACCGATTGGACCAGTGCGGGCGGCACGACGGGACGACCGGTGGACTCGGCGAGCATCGCACCGTCGCTGCCGGTGATGAGGACACGTTGCCCCGGCGGCGCGCCGGGCAGCCGCGGTGGCCGTGCCGACAGCGAGCCGATCAGGGTCCGGTCCGTCGAGACCGGGATCGCCACCACCAGATCGTCATCGATGATGCTCACTGCCGGGCCGTCCTGCGGTGCGGGCAGCACCGCGGGAACCGACATGGAGTCGCCCCGCTTGGTCAGCACCTTGCCCGTCGCCCGGTCGATCAGGGCCAGGCCGTCGACGTCGGGGTTGGCACGGGAAAGCCGCAGCAGCGCCCCGCGTTTCTTGGACGCGATCGCCAGGTGATCGGTCGCGGCGGTACTGGCCAGCTGGTCCGCCGGCGCGAGGTAGGCGGTTGCCACACGGTTGGCCTCGGCCCGGAGCTCTCCGGGCAGGGTATCGGGAACCTGCGGTGCGACCGGCGCCCGCAACAACAACAGCGTCGCGGCCGACAACAGTGACACCAACAGCAAAAAGGTCGGCATCGCGCCGACCCCGCTCAGTAATCGTGTTCTCGGAAATCGATGGATATGTGGATCCGGTTCCGGACCCGGCGTCTGCTCGTGCGCTTGCCGGGCCGGGATCGCCACGCTCACCAATGCATACCTGCTTTCACACCGTGTCGGCGTGGCCGCAGCACCCGGAACGACGCTGTCCCCTGCATTGCACCTGGTCGAGATACAGAAAAGTGCACAGTGCTTCACCTCCAGAACGGCGAAATCGATTGATACGGGCCGAATTCGTTGGTGTTACGCCACGATAAACACAGAAGCGCAAAGGTTTTCAAGCACTGTGCGTCAGCTCACGTTGTCGGTCATACGTGACGACGCGATCGCAAATGTTGCGAACCAGGCTGTGGGCAAACACTTTTCGGCAGCGCTCGGGCATCGCCGGGTACGGCCCATATATGGCGCAACCACGCCAAGAATGGCGCCGGGTAGCGAAAACACCGGCACCGGATGGGCAATGAATCAGCTCATTGCCCGTGACCCGTCAGTCGGGCAGCCGCAGTTCGGGCTTCTCGACCTCTTCGATGTTGACGTCCTTGAAGGTGATGACCCGGACCTGTTTGACGAAGCGGGCCGGGCGGTACATGTCCCACACCCAGGCGTCGGCGAGACGCAGCTCGAAGTAGACCTCACCGTCCGCGTTGCGGGGCACCATCTCGACGCTGTTGGCCAGATAGAACCGGCGTTCGGTCTCCACCACGTAGCTGAACTGTCCGACGATGTCCTTGTACTCGCGGTACAGCGAGAGCTCCATCTCGGTTTCGTACTTTTCGAGATCCTCGGCACTCATCTGCTCTGCTGTCCTTCGTCTAGGTTGGTCTCCATCATTCCCCACACCGCTGCGCCACGTTGCACCGATCCCGCAACCCGTCGCACATTCGCAAAGGAATAGCGGTGCTCGCTGCACGGGCCCCGCTCCTCCAGCGCGGCCATGTGCACCGGCGTGCTGTAGCCCTTGTGCTCGGCGAAGCCGTATCCGGGATGTTCGGTCTCCATCGCGACCATCAGCCGGTCCCTGCTCACCTTGGCCAGCACGCTGGCCGCCGCGATACAGGCCGCCGCCGCGTCGCCGCCGATCACCGGTAGCGACGGCATCGGCAGCCCCGGTACCCGGAAGCCGTCGGAGAGCACGTACCCGGGCCGCAGCGGCAGTCCCGCCACCGCCCGGCGCATCCCTTCGATGTTCGCGTGATGCACACCGCGGCGGTCCACCTCGACCGACGGGATGAACACCACGTGGTAGGCCAGCGCGTACCGGCGGATCAGCGGGAACAGCCGTTCCCGCTCGGCTTCGTTGAGCTTCTTCGAATCGTCCAGCGCGGCAAGGCTGGTCAGGCGGTTGGGGCCCAGTACGCAGGATGCCACCACCAGCGGCCCGGCGCAGGCGCCGCGGCCGACCTCATCGACACCGGCCACCGGGCCGAGGCCGTTGCGGTACAGCGCGGACTCCAGGGTCCGCAGGCCGGACCTGCGGATCACTGTTCTGGGGGGCCAACTCGCCGGCAACGCCGGAACTCCTAATCGGCCGATGCCGTCTGGGGGTTGGTGCTGCTCACGCCACCCCAGCGCGACGGCGGCCAGGCGATGAAACGGGCCTTGCCGATCACGTTGTCGACGGGCACGGTGCCGGCCTCCGGGTCACCGGTGCACAGCAGCCCGCGCTGGGCGTCGCCGGGCAGGTTGGTGCAACGCGACCGCGAGTCGGCCGAGTGGGTGCGGTTGTCGCCCATCACCCACAGCTTGTCCTCGGGCACCTTGACCGGGCCGAACTCATTGCCCAGGCACGGATAGACCTCGGTGTCGGCGTTCATGGTGACCGAGTCCAGATACGGTTCGACGAGCTTCTTGCCGTCGACGGTCAGGCCGGTGTCGGCACGGCACTGCACGGTCTGTCCACCGACCGCGATGACCCGCTTGACGAGGTCGTTCTCGTCGGGCGGCACGAATCCGACGAAGGACAGCGCGTCCTGCACCAGTTTGATGGCGGGGTTGTCGGAACGGATCGACTTGTAGCCGACGTTCCAGGCCGGCGGGCCCTTGAACACGACGACGTCGCCGGGCTCGGGCTCGGTGAACCGGTAGGTGAGCTTGTCCACCATGATCCGGTCACCGACGCAGCCGGGGCAGCCGTGCAGCGTGGGTTCCATCGATTCCGAGGGAATCAGATACGGACGCGCCACGAAGGTGAGCATCACGTAGTAGAGGACCAGCGCGATGGTGACCAGGATGGCGCCTTCGCGCAGCGCGCCACGCTTCTTCTGCGGCTCCTGCTCCGCTGCTGTGTCCGATCCGGTGGCGGGTTCGGCGGTTTCAGCGGGAGCGGAGTCCTCGGCGTCGTCGGTCACGGCATCAGGGTAGCCAGCGAGGCTGGGGACCAGCCTGACAGCCTGAGCGAGCGTGTCGTGGTGCGAGCACCTGACACGATCAGCGTCAGCGCTTCTCCTTGATCTTCGCCTTCTTGCCACGCAGATCGCGCAGGTAGTACAGCTTGGCGCGACGCACGTCACCGCGGGTCACGACGTCGATGTGGTCGATGTTGGGCGAGTGCACCGGGAAGGTCCGCTCGACGCCGACGCCGTAGCTCTCCTTGCGGACGGTGAAGGTCTCGCTGATCCCACCGTTCTGGCGGCGCAGCACGACACCCTTGAAGACCTGGATGCGCTCCTTGGAACCCTCGATCACCTTGACGTGCACGTTGACGGTGTCGCCGGGGCCGAATGCCGGGATGTCGTCGCGCAGCGACGCCTTGTCGACGAAGTCAAGCGTGTTCATCGGTGACTCTTCCTTGCTGTTGGCGGCTCTTCATGGGCTGCGCGGTGACGCGCTGCCGAACCGACGTATTCGGGCGGATCTGACTGTGTTCGTCAGGCAGCAGGGGTGAACCTGCGCAGACAACTGCTCAATTGTGCCAGACGCGGCGCATGAGGCGAAATCGTCGCCCTGAGCACCGGTCGACCGCGAAACGCCGCCCCCAGCCGGGGCGCGCGCGGGTGGTCGACGGTGGTTACCCTACTGGTATCAGGGGTAGACGTTCCGACATCGTGGCCGGGACCCCCCGCCCCCATGACCCCTGGAGGAACGCATGCCGCGGCCGTCGAAGTTTCTGACGGTGGCCGTGGCGGCTGTGTGTACGGCTGCCACGATCTCCGGGTGCGAGGCGAAGGTGTACGGCAGCCCGCCGCCACCGCCCGACGCGCCCCAACTGACCGTCGTCGCGCCGCTGGGCTCCGCCGCTCCCCTGCCCGAAGCGCCGCCCGAGCGCCCGTCCGGGACGTTCGAGGGGCTGAAGGCCCGCGAGGTGCAGGCCACCGCCGAGGCCGCCGACGCCGGTGCCGACATCACGGTGGCGGTGCTGGACCGCAACACCGGCGAGCTCGTCACCAACGGCCGCAACAACACCATCGCGATCGCCTCGGTGGTCAAGCTCTTCATCGCCGACGACCTGCTGCTGCAGGAGGCCAACGGACAGACCTCGCTGAGCCCCGAGGATCGCAGCATGCTCGACGTGATGCTGCGGTCCTCCGATGACAGTGCCGCCGAGGTGTTCTGGAACCGCAGCGGCGGCAGCGCGATCATCAACCGGGTCGTCGACCGCTACGGACTCGGCTCGACGCGCGCCCCGAACAACGGCCGCTGGTTCAACACCATCAGCACGGTGACCGATCTGGTGCGCTACTACGACATGCTGCTGGCCGGTACCGGCGGGCTGCCGTCCGAGCGCGCCAGCATCATCGTGTCCAACCTGGCGCAGTCGACGCCGACCGCACCCGACGGCATGGTGCCCGGCGGTGTCTACCCGCAGCGGTTCGGCATCCCGGAGGGGCTGTTCGCCGAGCCGGTCGCGGTCAAGCAGGGCTGGATGTGCTGTATCGGCTCGGACTGGATGCATCTGTCCACCGGTGTGGTGGGCCCGGAGCGGCGCTATGTGATGGCCATCAGCTCGATGCAGCCGGCCGGCGCCGAGGTTGCACGCCAGACCATCACCGACGCGGTGCAGACGATCTTCCCCGGCGGGAGTATCTAGAGCAGATCCGGGCGGCGCTCGCGGGTCCGCTGCAAAGACTGTTCGTGGCGCCAGGCATCGATCTTGGCGTGGTCCCCGGACAGCAGCACCGGTGGCACCTCCAGCTCGCGCCACACCGGCGGCCTGGTGTAACTGGGGCCCTCCAGCAGACCGTTGGAATGCGAATCGTCTTGGTGCGACGCCGGATTGCCGAGCACCTCGGGTAACAGACGCACCACGGCCTCGACCATCACCAGGACCGCCGACTCACCACCGGCCAGCACGTAATCGCCGATGGACACCTCTTCGACCCGCATCCGCCGGGCCGCATCGTCGGCGACCCGCTGATCGATGCCCTCGTAGCGTCCGCACGCGAACACCAGATGGGCCTCGGCGCTCCAGCGTTGCGCGGTGGCCTGGGTGAACGGCCGGCCCGCCGGCGTCGGCACCACCAGAAGGGTGTCCGGCGAACAGATGTCATCGAGCGCAGCACCCCACACCGGGGCTTTCATGACCATGCCGGGCCCACCGCCGTAGGGCGAATCGTCCACCGACCGGTGCACGTCATGGGTCCACTCACGCAGATCGTGCACGCCGAGTTCGACGATGCCGGACTGAATCGCCTTGCCCGGCAACGCCTGCTGCAGCGCGTCCAGATAGGCCGGGAAGATCGTGACGACGTCGATCCGCATGCGGCGCCTACAGGTCTTCGAGGTTGAGCAGACCGTCGGGCGGATCGATGTCGATGGTGCCCTCGGCCAGCGACACCGCGGTGACGATGGCACTGACGAACGGCACCAGCAGTTCGGCGCCGTCGGGCCGCTTGATCGACAGCAGTTCGCCGGCCGCGGTGTGCAGCACCTCGGTCACCGTGCCGAGGGCCTCGCCGGCGACGGTGCGCACGGCCAGGCCCTCGAGCTGGTGATCGTAGAACTCGTCGGGATCCTCGATGGGGGGCAGATCCCCGGATTCGACCAGGAAAAGGGTGCCACGGAGTTCGTTGGCGGCATTGCGGTCGCCGACGCCGTTGAGACGCACCAGCAGTCGGCCACCGTGCTCGCGGACGGTGTCGATGACGAAGTTGCGCTCCGGTCCCCCGCGGGGTTTGCGCCCGCGGAGCACCGATCCGGCGGCGAATCGCCCCGCCGGATCATCGGTGCGGACGTCGACGACGACCTCGCCGGTGACACCGTGTGCCTTGGCGACCCGCCCGATGACCAGCTCCATTACCACTGGTCCATTACTACTGGTCGGTGTCCACCACGTCGACGCGGATCCCACGGCCACCGATACCGGCGACCAATGTGCGCAGCGCAGTCGCGGTACGTCCGCCGCGGCCGATGACCTTGCCCAGGTCATCGGGATGTACGTGCACCTCGACGGTGCGTCCACGCCGGTTGGTCACCAGGTCGACACGCACGTCGTCGGGGTTGTCGACGATCCCGCGAACGAGGTGCTCGACGGCGTCGACGACGACGGTGCTCATTCTGCGGCGGGCTCTGCGGCGGGAGCCTCGGCCTCGGCGGCCTCGGTGGTCTCGGTGGTCTCAGCCTCGTCGGCCTTCTTGGCCGGGGCCTTCTTCTTCTTGAGCTGGGTGGCCTCACCGGTGGGCGCGTTGTCGGCAGCGGCCAGCGCGGCGTTGAACAGGTCCAGCTTGGAGGGCTTGGGCTCCTTGACCCGCAAGGTGCCCTCGGCGCCGGGCAGGCCCTTGAACTTCTGCCAGTCACCGGTGATCTTGAGCAGCGCCAGGACGGGCTCGGTGGGCTGTGCGCCGACGCTCAGCCAGTACTGCACGCGCTCCGAATCGACCTCGATCAGGCTGGGCTCTTCTTTCGGCTGGTACTTGCCGATGACCTCGATGGCGCGACCGTCGCGACGGTTGCGCGCGTCGGCGACCGAGATGCGGTACTGGGGGTTGCGGATCTTGCCGAAGCGGGCGAGTTTGATCTTGACAGCCATGGTGAAGCGTTCTCCTGTGATTGCCACGCTTGCAATTCAGCGACTCGGGCGGGTTGCCCGGTCCGGTTTTGCCTCTGCGTGTGTGACCGGCGTGCGGCGCATCTAACGTGTCGCGCGCGGGACAGCGGCCTATTCTGCCAGAGCGGGCGCTACCGGCCCAAATCCTCTGCGGCGGCCACGGGCGGCTGCGTCAGACGACCCGGTCGAAGCACTTCTCCTCGACGCGCTTGGTCATCCGCCAGCCCTCCCCGGTGCGCACGAACTCGTCGTCATACCAGAGCCCGCAGAACAGCACCTGCTGCTCATCGCCGCCCAGCACCATCGGGTTGAAGCACAGCGTCCGGGAGGTCGCGGTGTCACCGTCGATCTTCACGTCGAAGTTACCGAGCATGTGGGCGTAGGCCGGGAAGTTCGGCAGCACCTGGGCCAGCCAGGCCTTCACCTCCGGGTAGCGCCCGTCCACCCCGCCCATGGCGCGGTAGTCGATATAGGCGTCCGCGGTGAACACCCGGTCCAGGTCGTCGAAGCGGCGCGCGTCGATGGCGGTGGAGTAGTCGACCAGCAGCTGCTGGATTTCCAGACGGTCGGAGATCTCTTCGATGCTCAGCACGCCTTGATTGAACCACCGCCACCGCTCGCGCAGGTCAGGCTTGCGGACCTTCCGAGGGCGGCCAGTGCTCCCCCGACCATTCGCCGGGCTCGGCGTGCTCGCCGCGGGCGAGCGGCACCCACTGCTCGGTGGGGGCCGGCTGCTTCGACGACGGGAAGTCGCGGAGTTCGCCCTCGGCGTGCGCGTCCCACTTGGCGAAGGTCAGCGGTGTCCGCAGCCACGCATGCAGCAGGTTGTAGACCGCCTCCAGCGATTCGATGTGGGTGCGTTCCCAACCGTGACTGCCGTCCAGCCCGAAGCCGACGAGCGCCGCACGGGTGGCCGCACCGGCTTCGATGGCCGCCGCCGCGTCCGAGCGGTAGTAGCGGAACACGTCCCGCGCGTACGGGATGCCGCGTTCCTCGGCCAGCCTGCACAGTTTGCGGGTCAGGTGATAGTCGAACGGCCCGTGCAGATCCGCCATCGGGATGGTCGCACCGTCTTCGATGGAGTGCTGACCCGGCGCGCACACCGCGTTGTCGACCGAGACCAGTTCGGCGACGTCGGGCGGCAGGCCGTGGCTCGCGCCGTGGCCGACCTCCTCGGTGATGGTCACCATGATGGTGGTCCGGTGCGCCAGCCTGGTGCGCTGCGCCATCACGTCGCGGGCCAGGGCCAGCGCCACGGCGACACCGGCCTTGCCGTCGAGGTGCCGGGAGACGATGAATCCGTCCTCGGTGAGTTCGGGACTGGCGATCAGCGCGACGAAGTCCCCGACCTGGAATCCGAGCCGCTCCAGGTCCGCAGCCGTGGACACCTTGCGGTCGATCCGGACCTCGACGTCCTCCCACTGGGTGGGCTGGGTGTCGATCTCGTCGCCGAACGCGTGCCCGGACGCCTTCAGCGGCATCACGGTGCCGGTGAAGAACTCGTCGGGATCGTCGGTGAAGATGCGCACCCGCGCTCCGGTGGCGAACCGCGCGGAGAACGTGCCCACCGGGATCAGCTCGAGTCGGCCGTTGTCCTTGAGGCGGCGCACCATGCAGCCGATGGTGTCGGCGTGCACGACGACAGCCCGTTCGACGGTGTCGGAATCGCCGGGAAGTTCGGCGTTGAGGGCGCCGCGGCGGGTCAGGGTGAACGGCACGCCGAGATCGGTGAAGATCTCGCCGATGAGTTGCATGACGGCGTCGGTGCGCCCGGACGGACTCGGCGTCTGGAGCAACGACAACAAGGTGTCGACCATCCAGTCGCGGTCAGCATCCGGCATCCGTGGCGCAGGCGTCTGTTCGGTTGTTCCGGAACTCACTGAGGCGGCTCCACTGGGTCGGGGTGCCACGCCCAGGGCGTGGCAGCGGTGCGGGGAAAGAGAAGGTCCACGAAAGCCTGTGCGGTGGGCCGTGGTTCGTGATTGGCCAGACCCGGACGCTCGTTGGCTTCGATGAAAACATACTCTTCGCCCTTCACCGAGGGCACCATCAGGTCGATACCGGTCACCGGGATGCCGATGGCATCCGCGGCATCCACCGCGACCTTGGCCAGCGTCGGGTTCAGGTCGTCGGTCACATCGACGATCGTGCCCCCGGTGTGCAGATTGGCGGTGTGGCGCACCACCAGATGCTCGTTGGCCGGCAGCACATCGTCGAGTTCCCAGCCGGCGTCGCGCACGGTGTCCTCGGTGACCGAGTCCATCGGGATCTTCGACTCACCGTGGGTGGCGCCCGCGCGGCGGCGGCTCTGCGCCTCGATGAGCTGGGCGATGGTGTGCTTGCCGCTGCCGATGATCTCGGGCGGTCGGCGCACGGCGGCCGCGATCACCTTGCCGTTGATCACGACGATGCGCAGATCCTCACCCTCGCAGCGCTCTTCGATCAATACGTCGGGGCAGTGTTTGCTCGCGACTTCCAGTGCGCGGTCGAGCTCGTCGTGGCGGGTGACACCGACGGTGATGCCGGCGCCCTGCTCACCGCGGGCGGGCTTGACCACGACGGAACCGACCTTCGCCAGGAACCGCTTGTCGTCCTCACCGAAGGTCGCGGTGACGCCGCGGGGCACCCGCACCCCCGCTTCGGCCACCACCTTGCGGGCGATCCGCTTGTCATCGCAGCGGCTCATCGCGACGGCGTTGGTGAGTTCGGACAGGGATTCCCGGGTGGTGATCGAGGTGCCGCCGTGGGTGAGCTGCATGAACCCGGCCTGGGCGTCGAGGATGCGCACCGCGATACCGCGCAGCATGGCCTCGTCGGCGATGATCCGCGCGTACGGGTTGAGCTGGGCGAGTTCCTCCTCGGCTTGGGCCGGGGCGAACAGGCGCTCGTTGATCGCGTTCTTGCGTTTGACGCCGAGTTCCGGGACGCGATCGAAACCCATTCGCTCATACAGCGCGATCGCCGCCGCATTGTCGTGAAGCACAGACAGATCCATCTGGGCGCGGCCGCGGCGGATGAACTCCTCGACCAGCGAGCGCACCAGCAGGCCACCGGCCCCGGGCCGGCACAGGGTCGGGCTGACCGCCAGGCACCACAGCGACGAGCCGTTCTCCGGGTCGTCGAACAGCTGCTGGTGATCGATGCCGGTCACGGTGCCGACCACCGTGTCGGTGTCGTCCTCCACTGCCACCAGGTAGATCATGTGCGGCTCGGACTGGCTGTTGTGCCACATCAGGTCGATATCGGCGGGCACCATCCGGCACTGCAGGTAGATCTCGTTGATGGCGGCGCAGTCGGCGATGCTCTGCACCGGCCGCACCGTGACCCCGGGCAACTCCGGCGGCAGATAGGCCAGGGGTTCGGTGAGGTTCAGTCGGTAGGTGAAGCTCGGGTCGATGAAGAAGTCCTGCGGATTGAGCGCCACGAAGACGTGCGGGGCCTCCAGGTACATGCCGATATCGCGGCGACCGCTGGCTTCGGCGCGTAGCGCCGTGCCCAGCTCGCCGGGATCATCGAATGTCTGCCCAAAGACCAGCCGACCCCAACCGAGGTCCTGGATGACCTCTTTGGACTCGGTGCCCTTCTCCGGGGTCATCTCGTTGTTACCCCATCCACATGATGCGCCAGCCACAGTTCCAACAGACCGAGTTGCCACAGCGGGTTACCCCGAAGCGGGGTCAGGGAACCATTCGGTTCTGCCAGCAGGCGATCCACTTCGGTCGGGTTGAACAGTCCGCGGGCGCGGGCCCCGTCACTGTGCAGGGCGTCGCGCACCAGGTCCAGGTACGGCCCGGCCAGATGCTTGAGCGCGGGCACCGGGAAGTAACCCTTCGGCCGGTCGATCACCTCGTGCGGGATGACCTTGCGGGCGGCCTCTTTCAACACGCCCTTTCCGTCGTAGGCGGTCTTCAGCGACGGCGGACAGGTGGCCGCGAGTTCGACGAGTTCGTGGTCCAGGAACGGCACCCGGCCTTCCAGGCCCCAGGCCATCGTCATGTTGTCCACCCGCTTGACCGGGTCGTCGACCAGCATCACGGTGGTGTCCAGGCGCAGCGCCCGGTCGGTCGCGGTGGCCGCGCCGGGATGGGCGAAGTGGTCGAGCACGTAGTCGCCTGCGATGTCGGCGTCCAGGCGCCAGGCCGGCCCCACCAGGTTGTTCAGCGCCACGTGATCGCGGTCGAAGAATGCCTTGCGGTAGCTGGCGAGCGCGGCGCGCGGGTCGTCATCGGCGGCGTGCGCCATCGGCGGATACCAGTGGTACCCGGCGAAGATCTCGTCGGCGCCCTGCCCGGACTGCACCACCTTGACGTGCTTGCTGACCTCCTGGGACAGCAGGTAGAACGCGACACAGTCGTGGCTCATCATCGGCTCGCTCATGGCGCCGATCGCCCCGGACAGTGCGGGCAGCATGCGGGCGGTGTCGATCCGGATCTGGTGGTGGTCGGTGCCGTAGTGACGGGCGATGACATCGGAGTACTTGAACTCGTCGCCCTCTTCCCCACCGGCGGCCTCGAACCCGATCGAGAAGGTCGCCAGGCCGTGCTGGCCGGCCTCGGCCAGGAGCCCGACGATCAGGCTGGAGTCCAGACCACCGGAGAGCAGGCAGCCCACCGGCACGTCGGCGACCAGTCGCCGCTCCACCGCGGTGCGCAGCGAGGCGAGGATCGCCTCTTCCCATTCGTTCTCCGACCAGTCGGCACGTTCGGCCGAGCGCTCGAAAATGGGCTCCCAGTAGGTGTGCTGGGTGCGGCTGCCGTCGGGCTCGATGCGCATCAGGGTGCCCGGCGGCAGCTTATGCACGCCGCGCAGGATGGTGTGTGGCGGCGGCACCACCGAGTGGAAACTCAGATAGTGGTGCAGCGCAACGGGATCGATTTCGGTGTCCACCCCGCCCGCGGCCACCAGCGCCGGCAGCGAGGAGGCGAACCGCAGCGCGTCGGAGACCTCGGTCCAGTACAGCGGTTTGATGCCGAGCCGGTCGCGGGCCAGCAGCACCCGGCCGGAGTCGACCTCGGTGATCGCGAAGGCGAACATGCCGAACAGGTGCTCGACGACACGTTCGCCCCACTCGCGGTACCCCTTGAGCACGACTTCGGTATCGCTGTGCGAGAAGAACCGGTAGCCCTTGCCGATGAGCTCCTGGCGGAGCTGCGGGTAGTTGTAGATGCAGCCGTTGAAGGCGACGGTGAGCCCGAGATCGGGGTCGTGCATGGGCTGCTGCCCGTGACTGGACAGGTCGATTATCGCCAACCGGCGATGCCCGAAGGCGATTCCGTCCTGGGCCCAGAAGCCGCCACTGTCCGGGCCTCGCGGCACCATCGAGTCGGCCATCTTGGCGATGGCCCCTAGGTCTGCCGACCGGCCGCGAGCAACCTCGCCGGCGATGCCGCACATTCTTTTCGTCCCCCTCGATGGTGTTCGGCCACTCTGGTTCGCGCTGGTCTTACGTTACCGGTGGGCGGTCTCGCCAAACGTCGGGCGGTGAAAGGTAGTTAGGCTCACATCCCATGCGAAGGCTCCTTGCCGGTCTGATTTCCGTGATCCTGCTCTGCTGCGTCGGCACCGGCACCGCCGTCGCCGAGTTGGGCGTCGACCAACCCTTGGGTTCGGTGCCGATACCGGACGGACCTGCACAGGCGTGGGTGGTCGCGGACATGGACAGCGGCGCGGTACTGGCCTCCAAGGACGGCTACGGGCGGTACGCCCCGGCCAGCACCATCAAGGTGCTGCTGGCCATGGTGGTGCTCGACGAATTACCCCTGGATGCGACGGTGGTCGCCAACGAGGACGACACCCGGGTGGAGTGCAATTGCGCCGGGGTCGCGGCCGGGCAGACCTATTCGGTGCGCCAACTGTTGGAGGGTCTGCTGCTGGTGTCGGGCAATGACGCCGCAAACACCTTGGCGACCATGCTCGGCGGCCGGCCGGCTGCGGTGGCGAAGATGAACGCCAAGGCCGCGGCGCTGGGGGCGCACGCCACGGTGGCCGGCAGCCCGTCGGGGATCGACGGTCCCGGGATCGACATGTGGTCCTCCCCGCACGATCTGGCGGTCCTCTTCCGGGCGGCGATGGCCAACCCGGTGTTCGCGCAGATCACCGCGCAACCGACGGCGGTGTTCCCGGGGAAAGCGGGCGACCGGGTGCTGGTCAATCAGGACGAACTGCTGGGCCGCTATCCCGGCATGCTGGGCGGTAAGACCGGATTCACCGACCTGGCCCGCAAGACCTTCGTCGGCGCCGCCCAACGCGACGGCCGGCGCCTGGTGGTCGCGTTGATGTTCGGGTTGATCCACGAGGGCGGCCCGACCTATTGGGATCAGGCGTCGGCGTTGCTGGACTGGGGGTTCGCCCAGGACCGCGCGGCCACCGTCGGGGCGCTCTAGTCGAGACCCGACGGAGACCGTCCCGCGCACGTTTCGCGTCCTGCCGACCGTAGCCTTCGCACGTGCGACATCTGCTCGCGGCGACCGCGCTCGCCCTCAGCACGGTCATCGCGGCGCCCGCACAGGCGGCGCCCGCCGTGGAACCCATTGGCGCGCAATCGTTCACCAACGGCCCGGCCCAGGCGTATCTGGTCGCCGACCTGGACACCGGCGCCGTTCTCGCCGCCAAGGATCCGGGCGGTTCCTACGCTCCGGCCAGCACCATCAAGGTGCTGCTGGCGATGGTGGTGCTCGACAATCTGCGGCCCGACAACTTCGCGCGCGCCAACGCCTCGCACACCAAGGTCGAATGTTCCTGTGTGGGCTTGAAACCGGGCCAGCCCTACACGGTGACGCAGTTGCTCAGCGCGCTGCTCATGGTGTCGGGCAATGACGCGGCGAACATGCTTGCCGACATGTTGGGCGGCCAGCGGGCGGCGGTCGCCGCGATGAACCGCAAGGCCGTCGGCGTCGGCGCGCGCGGCACGAAGGCGTCGTCGCCGTCCGGTCTGGACGGCCCCGGCTGGGAGTCGATCACCACCCCGCACGATCTGGCCGTCATCTTCCGCGCCGCGCTGCGCTACCCGCTGATCGCGCAGATCATGCGGTCGGAGTCCGCACCGTTCCCGGGTAAGGCGCTGTCGAACCAGAACGAGCTGCTGACGCGGTACCCGGGCGACCTGGGTGGCAAGACGGGGTTCACCAACCGGGCCCGCAAGACCTACGTCGGGGCAGCTCAACGCGGGAACCGCCGACTGGTTGTGGTACAGATGTACGGAACCGGTGACCTGTATGGCCAGGCGATCAGCCTGTTGGACTGGGGATTCAGCCAACCCTGAGGGGGAGCTCCCCACAACCGCCCCCCAACCAAGTAAGGTCACCCTAATTTGAACGCCGGACATCCGTCCAGGCGCGTAAAACAAGGGGGACGACGTGTCCGGCCAGGCTGATCTCTCACTCATCGTCGCCTTCGGCACCGATATGGGGAATTCCGAAGACGCCGCGATGACGTTCGCCGAGGCTGTCGGCGACATCGGCATCGAGGTCGAAGCGGTGGAACTCAACCAGGTCGAGGTCTCCGAGCTGCAGAACACCACCCACTTCATCACGGTGGTGTCCACCTTCGGCGAGGGCGAGTTCCCCGATTCGGCGACGCTGTTCTGGGAGGCACTCAGCGCCGACACCGACCGCCTCGAGCACCTCAACTTCGCGGTCCTGGCGCTCGGCGACAGCTCCTACGAATTGTTCTGCAATGCCGGCCTGCTGCTCGATCAGCGCCTGGAGGAATTGGGCGCCAAGCGGATGACCGACCGCGTCGATGTGGACGGCTTCTACGAGGAGCCGGCCAAGGCGTGGACCGCCGAACTGGTCAAGCTGCTGACCGCGGAGCAGGGCGAGGGAAGCGCGGAGGACTCCGCGGCAGCACCCGTCCCCGTCCCCGAACGTGCCGAACCCCGCGAACGCAACGTTCCCGTCGTCGCGCGCCTCGCGGTCAACCGGTGGCTCAATGCGACCGAGTCCGACAAGGAGGTCCGGCACTTCGAGGTGGACCTCACCGGGACCGGGATCACCTATCAGGCAGGCGATTCCATCGCGGTGCACGCCACCAACGATCCGGCTCTGGTCGAGGCGCTGCTGGCCGGACTCGGCGTCGGTGCGGATTACGCGGTCAACGGTCATGACAAGCCGCTGGGCACCCTGCTCACCGAACACTTCGAGATCCGCACGCCGTCACGCGCGCTACTCAGCCTGGCCGCCTCGCGCACCCCCGATGAGACGGTCGCCGAGACCCTGCGGTCCGGGGACACCCACGGCGGCACCGAGGGTTCCTGGCTGTACGGCAAGGACGTCCTGGACATCATCGGGTTGGCCGACGTGAAGGTCGACGAGGTCATCGACACGCTGCGTCCACTGCAGTTCCGCGACTACTCGATCGCCAGTAGCCCGCTGGCTCACCCCGACAGCGTCCACCTGACCGTGGCCAGCGTGCGCTACGACGTCCAGGGCCGTCGGCACGGCGGTGTCGCCTCCACCTTCCTGGCCGACCGCTGCAAGGACGTGCTGGTGCACCTGCGGCCCAACAACCATTTCCGGCTGCCCGCCGGTGATGTGCCGATCATCATGATCGGCCCCGGCACCGGCATAGCACCCTTCCGCGCGTTCTTGCAGGAGCGCAAGGCCAGTTCCGCGACGGGCCGGTCATGGCTGTTCTTCGGTGACCGCCGCCGCGCGACCGACTACCTGTACGGCGAAGAACTCGAGGAGTTCGTCGCCTCCGGTGTGCTGACCCGGCTGGACCTGGCTTTCTCGCGCGATCAGGACGCCAAGGTGTATGTGCAGCAACGTATTCAGGAGAATGCCGAGGAGTTCTACGGCTGGCTGCAGGACGGTGCACACGTGTACGTGTGCGGGGATGCCGACCGGATGGCCAAGGATGTGGACGCCGCCCTACACGATGTGATCGCCCGGGTCGGCGGGCTGGATGCCGCGGCCGCGCACAGCTACGTCAACGACATGATCAAGAGCCACCGCTACGTGCGCGACGTGTACTGAGCTACTTCCAGACCCGGCCGCGCAGGATCACCAGATCCGGGTTGCCCACCCCGACCTCGCGGGGGTCCTCGGCGAAGCACAGCAGGTCCGCGGATGCGCCGTGTTCCAAGGCCGGTCGCCCCAGCCAGGCCCGCGCGTCCCAGCTCGCCGCACCCAGTGCCTGCGTCGGGCTCATCCCGACGCCCTTGAGCGCGTCGATCTCATCACCGATGCGGCCGTGCTTGACCATGCCGCCGGCATCGGTGCCCGCGTAGATCGGCACCCCGGCGTCGTGGGCGGCGCCCACGCGCTGCTTGCAGGACGCGTAGAGGTCGCGCATGTGCTTGGCGTAGGTCGGGTACTTTCCGGCGGCATCGGCGATCCCGGGGAAGTTGTCGATGTTGATCAGCGTGGGCACCAGCGCGGTGCCGTGCTCCAGCATCAGCTCGATGGTGTCCTCGGTGATGCCGGTACCGTGCTCGATGCAATCGATGCCGGCGTTGATCAGCCCGGGCAGCGCATCCTCACCGAACACGTGCGCGGTGACGCGCGCCCCGTTGGCGTGCGCGGCCGCGATCGCCTCGACCAGCACGTCATCGGACCACAGCGGCGCCAGGTCGCCCACTCCCCTGTCGATCCAGTCGCCGACCAGCTTCACCCAGCCGTCGCCCCAGCGTGCCTGCTCGGCGACATAGGCCGGCAGCTGCGTCTCGTCCTCGATATCGATCGGCAGGCCGGGCATGTAGCGCTTGGGCCGGGCCAGGTGCCTGCCGGCGCGGATGATGCGCGGCAGGTCTTCGCGGTCATCGAGGCTGCGGGTGTCCACCGGGGAACCGGCGTCACGCAGCAGCAGGGCGCCGGCGCCGCGTTCGGTCTCGGCCTGTTCGATCGCTTCGTCGAAAGTGGTCGCGCCGCCGGGCCCGAGCCCGACATGGCAGTGCGCATCAACCAGACCGGGGATGATCCAGCCGCCGTCAAAGACGGTGTCGGCGTTGGCGATCGACTCGGCCGACAGCGTGCCCCGGTGAATCCACCACTGCACCTCCTCGCCATCGGGTAGGCCCCGGCCGCGAAGATGCAGCGGCTGCATATCTAGTTCTGCCCCGGGAATTTCAGCTTGGACAGATCGATGTTGGCCAGACCCGGCGGCAACTCGTCCAGGCCCTTGGGCATCCCGGTCAGGTCCGGGAACCCGGCGGGCAGACCCGCGCCCATCGGATTCTTCGGCGGCGTCGGCCCGCGGCCCTTCTTCTTGCCGGCCTGCTTGTTCTTGCCCTTGCCGGCCTTGCGCGGGGAGCTCTTGCGCCCGAACGGCATTCCCATCTGGCCTGCCATCTGGGACATCATCTTGCGGGCCTCGAAGAAACGGTCGACGAGCTGGTTGACCTCGCCCACCGAGACACCGGATCCGTTGGCGATGCGCAGCCGGCGCGAGCCGTTGATGATCTTCGGGTCGGCCCGCTCGGCGGGCGTCATGCCACGGATGATGGCCTGCACGCGGTCGAGCTGGCTGTCGTCGACGGCGGCCAGCGCGTCCTTCATCTGGCCGGCGCCGGGCAGCATGCCGAGCAGGTTGCCGATCGGGCCCATCTTGCGGATCGTGAGCATCTGCTCGAGGAAGTCCTCCAGCGTCAGCTCACCCGAGCCGATCTTGGCCGCCGCGGCTTCGGCCTGTTCGGCGTCGAAGTGCTGTTCGGCCTGCTCGATGAGCGACAGCACGTCGCCCATGCCAAGGATGCGGCTGGCCATTCGGTCGGGGTGGAAGACGTCGAAGTCTTCGAGCTTCTCACCGCTGGAGGCGAAGAGGATCGGCACGCCGGTGATCTCGCGGACCGACAGCGCAGCACCACCGCGGGCGTCACCGTCGAGCTTGGTCAGCACGACGCCGGTGAATCCGACGCCGGATCCGAAGGCCTCGGCGGTGGTGACGGCGTCCTGGCCGATCATCGCGTCGAGCACGAACAGCGTCTCGTCGGGCGTGACGGCGTCGCGGATGGCCGCGGCCTGGCTCATCAGCTCCTCGTCGATACCGAGACGGCCCGCGGTGTCGACGATGACGACGTCGTAGTGCTTGGACTTGGCTTCGGCCAGGCCGGCGGTGGCCACCGAGACCGGATCGCCGGTGGTCATCTGGTCGATGGTCACGCCGTCGGGTGAGACCCCCGGGTGCGGTGCGAACACCGCGACACCGGCGCGCTCGCCGACGATCTGCAGCTGGCGCACCGCGCCGGGGCGCTGCAGGTCACAGGCCACCAGCAGCGGGGTGTGCCCCTGCGCCTTGAGCCATTTGGCGAGCTTTCCGGCCAGCGTCGTCTTACCGGAACCCTGCAGACCGGCGAGCATGATCACCGTCGGTGGGTTCCTGGCGAACGCGAGCTGCCGGGTCTCCCCGCCGAGGATGCCGACGAGCTCCTCGTTGACGATCTTGACGACCTGCTGGGCCGGGTTCAGCGCGGCCGAGACCTCCGCGCCCTTGGAGCGGTCCTTGATGCGGCCGACGAAGGCGCGCACCACGGGCAGCGACACGTCGGCTTCGAGCAGGGCCAGCCGGATCTCCCGCGCGGTGGCGTCGATATCGGCTTCAGTCAGCCGACCTCGGGCGCGCAGGCCCTGCAGTGCACCGGTCAACCGGTCAGAGAGCGATTCAAACACCTGATAAGCCTAACGGTCGGAGTTCTGGCCCGAGGCGGCCCGCTGACGCTAATCTGTCAACGCACGATGACAGATTTGGCCGGAGGCCCCCATGACAGCGATCGACGTCCCCCTCCCCGAGGTGCGCAGCAACCTCGACGAGCCGACGAGCGTGACGCACATCAGCCAGTGCACGCTGTGTGAGGCGCACTGCGGAATCCACGTGACGGTCACCGATGACCAGGTCAGCAGAATCGCCGGCAACCCCGACGATGTGTTCTCCAAGGGCTACATCTGCCCCAAGGCGACCGCGATGGGCGGCCTGCACCACGACCCCGACCGGCTGCGCACGCCGATGCGACGGGTCGGGGACTCCTTCGAACCGGTCAGCTGGGCCGAGGCCTTCACCGAGATCGGCGCCCGGCTGCGGCGTGTCCGCCGCCGGCACGGCGTGCGCGCGCTGGGCATGTACCTGGGCAACCCCGCCGCGCACAGTTCGGGCGCCATGTACGGGCTTGCGCTGCGCATCGCGCTGCTCACCCCGAACTTCTATTCGGCGTCGTCCATCGACCAGATGCCGCACGAGTACGCCGCGTGGCGGGTGTTCGGGTCCAACGTGCTGGTGCCGATCACCGATATCGACCGCACCCAGCGGCTGGTGATCCTGGGCGCCAACCCGGCGGTGTCCAACGGCTCGCTGTCGATCATGCCCGGCGCCAGACGGCGTATCAAAGCGGTGCGGCACCGCGGCGGCAAGGTGGTGGTCATCGATCCCCGCCGCACCGAGACCACCCGGCTGGCCGATCAGCACGTCGCGGTGCGCCCGGGCGGTGACCTCTACCTGCTGCTGGGCATGCTCCATGTACTGATCAACGAAAACCTCTGCGACACAGCGGCCCTCGACACGATCACGACGGGCCGACAGGACCTCGCCGACCTGGTCGAGCACGCCACCCCGGAAGCCATGGCCGCTCGCGCCGGTGTCGAGGCCGACGAGATCCGGACCCTGGCCCGCGAGCACGCCGCCGCCGAATCGGCGGCCATCTACGCCCGTATCGGCATCTGCCAGCAGGAAACCGGGACGCTGGTGAGTTGGCTGGTCATGGTGATCAACACCGTCACCGGCAACCTGGACCGGCCGGGCGGCACCATGTTCTCCACCCCGATCGTCGATGTGCCGCGGCTGGCCAAGTTCATCCCCGTCGGGCACGGCCTGTGGACCGACCGCTCCGGCCGGTACAAGGCATTCCGCGCCGAACTGCCCGCGGTGGCGATGGCCGACGAGATCCTCACCGAGGGCGCGGGGAAGATCCGGGCGATGATCACCTACGCCGGGAATCCGGTGTCCTCGATCCCGCAGAAGGGCCGTCTCGCCGAGGGCCTGGCGCAGCTGGATCTTTATGTGGCCGTGGACATGTACATCACCGAGACGACCCGGCACGCCGACTTCATCCTGCCGCCGGTGTCCCCGCTGGAACGCGAGGATGTCGGGCTGCTCACCACGGTGTTCAGTGTGCGCAACAACATTCGCTATCAGCACCGCAGTTTCGAACCGGCGGTCGGCGCCCTGGAGGACTGGGAGATCCTGAGCCGGTTGACCTTCGAATTACTCCCGGCCCCGCTGCGCCAGCTCGCCGCGCCGCTGCGCGAGAAGTTCATCGCCTTCGCCAATCCGCTCCGGGTCACCGCCGCCGCGCTGGCCACCGGTCCGTACGGCCGGCTGCGGCGCGGCCGCAAGGGCGTCACCATGAAGGCGCTGCGCAACAGTGCCGGCGGTATCGATCTCGGCCCGCTGCAACCCCGACTGGACAAGGTGCTGGCCACCTCGGACCGCCGGGTGCATCTGGCACCCGCGGAGTTCATCACCGACGCCGCCGCCCGGCTGGCCACCCCGGACGAGGAGCCCAGGGACGGCCGGTTGCAGCTGATCGGCCGACGCAACCTGCGCAGCAACAACTCCTGGCTGCACAACGTGCCGTCGATGACGGGCGGCAACAACACGTGCACGGTGCTGATGCATCCCGATGACGCGGCGACGCGTGGACTGGCCCAGGGCGACACCGTGCGCATCACCTCGGAAACCGGGCACATCGACATTCCGCTGGACATCAGCGACGAGATGCGGGCGGGCGCGGTCGCCGTGCCGCACGGTTGGGGACACCGCGACACCGGCTGGCAGCACGCGAACACGTTGGGTGGCGCCAACGTCAACGATCTGCACGACCCCGATCAGGTGGACACCTTCACCGGGACGGCGGCGGTGAACAACACCTGGGTCACGGTCGCCCCGGCCTAGCTGGCTTCGGGCACTTTTTTCGGCGGTGGTGCGGGCAGCATCGCGTACAGATCGCGTTCCAGATCGGCACGCGCCTCGGCGATCTTGGCGGCGTCCTCACCGGCGGTCAGGGCGGGCACCGTGATGCTGAAGACGTCGATCACCACCGAGCCCAGGGTCGTGACCTTGGCCCAGTTGATGTCCAGGTCGTCGCGTTCGATGACGGCGGTGAGCCGGGCCAGCAGACCGGGCCGGTCGGAGGCGCGGACCTGGACGAAGAACTCACCGGGTGCGCCGCCGTCGGTCCACAGGATGCGCGGCGGGGCGATGGTGTGGTTGACCGGCACCGAGGCCGGGGTCTCCCCCGCCCGGTGCGGAGCAGCCGCCGCACTTTCCAGGTCCCGCCGCTCAAGGGTCTCGATGACGTCGAGCTGACCGTCCAGGGCCAGGATGAACTGCTGGCGCAGCAGTTCGGCGGCCGGTGGCGTACCGAAGTGCGGTGAGACCGCGAAGGTGTTGATGGCCACCCCGTCGCGGCTGTTCACCGACGCCGAGTGCACCCGAAGGGCGTGCAGCGCCAACACACCGGCGGCCTTGGACAGCAGACCGCGGCGGTCCGGGGCGATCATCGTGACGTTGTGGATGTGCGGGCCTTCACCGGCCACCATCTCGACATGGACCACCCCGTCGGCGGCCAGTTCCAGGTAGCGGGGGTCGACGGGATCCGGTGTGGGCAGCGGTTCGCCGGCCATCACCAGCCGGCACCGGCGCACCAGATCACCGATGAGCGAGGACTTCCAGTCCCCCCACACCCCGGGTCCGGTAGCCAACGAGTCCGCCTCGGCCAGCACGTGCAGCAGTTCCAGTAGTTGGTAGTCGCCGCCGAGCGCGTCGACGACGGTAGCAATGGTCTTGGGGTCCTGCAGGTCTCGGCGGGTGGCGGTGTCGGGCAGCAGCAGGTGGTAGCGCACGATCTTGGACAGCACCTCGACATCGGAGGGCCACAGGCCCAGTCGGGTGCCGATCTGGGTGGCCAGTTCGGCTCCGATGACGCTGTGGTCGCCGCCGCGTCCCTTGCCGATGTCGTGTACCAACGCACCGAGCACCAGCAGGTCCGGGCGGGACACCCGGGTGGTGAATGCACTTGCCCGGGAAACGGTTTCGACCAGGTGCCGGTCGACGGTCCAGATGTGCACGACATCGCGTGGCGGCAGGTCGCGCACCGCACCCCATTCGGGGAACAGCCGTCCCCACAGGCCGGTGCGGTCCAGCGCTTCGATGGTGTTCACCGCGGCGGGCCCCGCGGACAGCAGCACCAGCAGGTCCTTGAGCGCCTCGCGCGGCCACGGGGTGCGCAGTTCGGGTGCGGCACCGGCGAGCCGGCTGAGCGTCGATGCGGCGATCGGCAGCGCGGTGGTGGCCGAGGCGGCGGCCACCCGCAGGATCAGGCCGGGGTCGCGTTCGGGCTTGGCGTCGCGGGCCAGGATCACCTCGCCGGCGAACTCGATGACTCCCTCGTCGAGCGGTCGGCGAGCCGGGCGGCGCAGCGCGGCGAATCCGCGGCGCGGCAATGCGTTTCCCGCGGTGCGGATACCGGCATCGACGTAGTAGCTGATGGTGCGGGCCGCATCCGAGATGGTGCGGGCCAGGTCGAACCGGTCCCCGATGCGCAGGGCGGCGCCGATCTCATCGGCGTACTGGGCCAGTACCTGTTCGCGGCCGCGCTTGGAGACGCGGTGCAGTTCGGTGCGGACGTTGAGCAGCGCGAGGTGAGCCTCGCCGAGGGTGCCGGTGGGTGAGGCCAGCAGCCGGCTCGGGTAGACATCGGCGAGTTGGGCGATGGCCAGGCCGTTGAGCAGCTGCACATCACGCAGGCCTCCGCGGCCGTTCTTCAGGTCCGGCTCGGCGCGATGCGCGATCTGTCCGCTGCGTTCCCAGCGGGCGCGGGTGTGCTCGACGAGTTCCTCGTAGCGCGGGGCGATTCCGATGCGCCACTGGCGGCGGGCGCCGCCGGTGAGCAGCGCGGACAGTTCGGCGTCACCGGCGATGTGGCGGGCGTCGAGCATGGCCATCCCGGCGGAGATGTCCTCGCCGGCCACCTGCAGCGCCTCGGGCACGGTGCGCACGCTGTGGTCGATGTGAATGTTGGCGTCCCACAGCGGGTACCAGAGCAGTTCGGCGACCTGGGAGACGATATCGGCCGGCATGTTGTCGTGCAGCAGCATGAGGTCGAGGTCGGAGTATGGCAGCAGTTCGCCACGTCCCAGGCCACCGGTGGCCACGATGGCGAACCCGCTGGTGGGGGTGATGCCGATCTCGGCGGCCTTGGTGGACAACCAGAATTCGTTGAGGTCGAGCAGTGCGTCGCGCAGTGCGGCTGAATCCAGTTGCTTGCCACCGATGTCGAGCAGTTGTTTCGATGCCTTGGCCAGATCATTGGCCGGACGCGGCGATCCCGCTGCCGGAGCCTCCCATCGGGAAGCTCCAGCAGCGGGATCTGGTGTCTGATCAGTCATTTCGGTCCTCCCCCGGCCCTACGTTCGAACGGTCACATATTTGGCCGGGAAACGACCCTCCAGCTGATTAGAGTGCGTCGACTCCCCGCTCACCGGTGCGCACACGCACAACGGTGTCCACGGGGCTCACCCACACCTTGCCGTCACCGATCTTTCCGGTGCGGGCCGCCTGCACGATGACGTCCACCACCTTGTCCACGGCGGAGTCGTCGACGACGACCTCGACGCGCACCTTCGGCACGAAGTCCACCGAATACTCGGCGCCACGGTAAACCTCGGTGTGGCCCTTCTGGCGTCCGTAGCCCTGCACCTCGCTGACGGTCATTCCGAGAATGCCCGTCTGCTCCAGGCCCGTCTTGACGTCTTCAAGAGTGAACGGTTTGACGATCGCAGTGATCAGTTTCATTTAGTCGATTCCTTCCAGGACTCAGTCAATTGTTCCCGATCATGCGAGTTCATAAGCGGTTTCTGCGTGCTCGGTCTCATCGATACCGGTGTCTTCGTCTTCCTTGGTGACTCGCCAGCCTAGTGGCTTGACCACGAAGGCGATGATCGTCGTCAGCACGGCGGTGAACAGCAGTGCCACTCCGGCGATCACGATCTGGACGACCAGCTGCTTGTAGTCGCCGCCCACGAACAGGCCGGCGTCGGTGGCGAAGAAGCCCAGCGCGACGGTGCCCCACAGGCCGGAGACGAGGTGCACGCCGACGACGTCGAGCGAATCGTCGTAGCCGAACTTGTACTTCAGACCGATTGCCAAGGCCGACAACACACCGGCGATGGCACCGACGACCAGCGACCAGACCGGGGTCAGGTTGCCACAGGCCGGGGTGATGGCGACCAGACCGGCGACCACACCCGAGGCGGCACCCACACTGGTGGCGTGGCCGTCACGCAGACGCTCCACGATCAACCAGCCGAGCATAGCGGCGGCGGTGGCGGCGGTGGTGTTGACCCAAACCAGACCGGCCAGCATGTCGGCGCCGCCCTCGGAACCGACGTTGAAGCCGAACCAGCCGAACCACAGGATGGCGGCGCCGAGCATCACGAACGGGATGTTGTGCGGACGGAACGCGGTCTTGCCGAAGCCGGCCCGCTTGCCCAGCAGCACCGCGAGAACCAACGCGGCCATACCGGCGTTGATGTGAACGACTGTGCCACCGGCGAAGTCGATGGGTGCGACGTTGGCCGCGCCTTCCTCGTCGACACCGAACAGCTTGGCCGCCAGACCCTGCTCGTTGGCCGACAGCAGACCGCCGCCCCAGACCATGTGCGACAGCGGGAAGTACACGAAGGTGACCCAGAGGCCGCCGAAGACCAGCCAGGTGCCGAACTTCATGCGCTCGGCGACCGCGCCGCTGATGAGCGCGACGGTGATGACCGCGAAGGTGAGCTGGAAGGCGACCCACACAATGGCCGGCACGGTGCCGAAGCCGCCGTAGACGAAGCTCTCGACGCCGTTGATCTCGCGGACCTCGGCGAGCTGGTTCACGCCGAACAGCGAGAACGGGCTGTCGAAGAACAGGCCGGGCTGGTCACCGGTGTGTCCCGCGGAGAAGGACATCGAGTAGCCCCACAGCACGTAGATGACACTGACCAGGCCCAGCGAGCCGAACGACATCATCATCATGTTCAGGACGGACTTCTGCCGGGACAGACCACCGTAGAAGAACGCGAGGCCGGGCGTCATGAACAACACCAGGGCTGCCGAGATGAGGACCCACGCGGTGTTACCGGTGTCCAATCCATCCGGGCCGAACGGCAGGAAACTATCGTCCGGCAAAGCCGTGACGACGTCGCTTAAGGCAAAGACCACTTTGTGTGAACCTCCTCGGGATTTCGCCGACGAATCGGCCTCCCGAAGAGACTCTTTTGCCCGCGTTTCATCCGTGGTTCACAGATGTTTCGCTGGGGTGAACGGATTGGCCTTGTCTGTTACACGTGTGTTTCTGGGTTGCGAAACGGCTATCCGAGGAGGGCGTCGACGAACGCGGCGGGCTCGAACGGCGCCAAATCGTCGGGTCCTTCGCCCAATCCGACGAGCTTGACGGGCACGCCGAGTTCCTGCTGAACGCGGAAAACGATGCCGCCCTTGGCCGTGCCGTCGAGCTTTGTCAGCACCACCCCGGTGATGGCGACGACCTCGGCGAAAACCTTGGCCTGCGGCAGGCTGTTCTGTCCGATGGTGGCGTCCAGCACCAGCAGCACCTCGTCGACCTTGGCGCGCTTCTCGACCACGCGTTTGACCTTGCCGAGCTCGTCCATCAACCCGGTCTTGGTGTGCAGGCGTCCGGCGGTGTCGATGACGACGACGTCGGCGCCGTTCTGGATTCCCTTGTCGACGGCGTCGAACGCGACCGAGGCCGGGTCGGCGCCCTCGGGTCCGCGCACGGTATCGGCGCCGACCCGGGAACCCCAGCTCTGCAGCTGATCGGCGGCGGCGGCGCGGAAGGTGTCCGCGGCGCCGAGCACCACGCGGCGCCCGTCGGCGACCAGGACGCGGGCCAGCTTGCCGACGGTGGTCGTCTTGCCGGTGCCGTTGACGCCGACGACGAGCAGCACCGACGGCTTGTCCTCATGCGGCAGTGCGCGGATGGAGCGGTCCAGATCGGGGCGCAGTTCGGAGATCAGCACCTCCTTGAGCACGGCGCGGGCGTCGGCCTCGGTGCGCACCGAGGCGCTGGCCATCTTGGTGCGCAGCGCGGCGATGACGTTCTGGGTGACCACGGGGCCGAGGTCGGCGATCAGCAGGGTGTCCTCGATCTCCTCCCAGGATTCCTCGTCGAGGTCGCCGCCGCCGAGCAGGCCGAGCACGCCGCGGCCCAGGGTGCTCTGCGATTTGGCCAGCCGCCCGCGCAGGCGTTCCAGCCGGCCCTCCGCCGGGGCGATGTCCTCGATCTCGGTGGCCGCGGGCGGTGCGGGCTCGGGTGTCGGCTCGGGGGCGGGCGTCGGCTCGGGGGCGGGCGTCGGTTCCGGCTTCGGTTCCGGTTTCGGCTCGGGCTTCGGTTCGGGTTCGAGGACCGGCTTCGGCGGCTCGGCGACTGGAGGCTCGGGCAGCTTGACTTCGGCGATGGTGCGCTTCGGGGCGTCGCGCGGCACGGCGGCGTCGTCACCGACGCCGGGCAGTCCGGTGGGATCGACCTTCTCGACCGGCGGCGCGGTGCTCGGCCCGCTGAACGTGATGCCTGATGAGGCCTTATAGCCGCCCGACTTGTCGATCTGGGTGGTGGTGTCCGGCGCGGACAGGGTGATCCGCCGCTTGCGGTAACGCACCAGCCCGACGACCAGTGCAGTGACAAGCAGGACTGCTACGACCGCGACGGCGATCCATAAGGCATCTGACACCGGGCCATTGTCTCAGGCCACACTGGCTGCCATGTTCGAGCACCTGATCGCAGAAGGCGCGGCCGCCGACGTCACCGGCTGGGATTTCTCCTGGCTCGACGGTCGGGCCACCGAGGAACGCCCATCGTGGGGTTATGCCCGGCTGCTGTCGTCGCGGCTGGGCGGCGTCGCCGCGGCATTGGACGTGCAGACCGGCGGTGGTGAGGCGTTCCACGAAGCGCTGACTGCAGCCGAGGCACGCCCGAGCGTGCTGGCGGCCACCGAGGCGTGGCCGCCGAACGTCGCCGCGGCGGCGCGGCTGCTGGACGGGGTGACCGTGTCGGCCGCCCCGGAGTCCGAGCTGCCGTTCCCGGATGCGTCCTTCGAGCTGGTCTCCAGCCGTCATCCCGCCACCATCGCGTGGCGCGAGATTGCCCGCGTGCTGCGGCCGGGCGGGTCCTATCTGGCTCAGCACGTGGGTCCGGCAAGCGCGTTCGAGCTGATCGAGTTCTTCACTGGGCCGCAGCCCGATGCGCGCCGGCGCCGCGATCCCGACGTCGAGGCGGCCGAGGCTCGCGCCGCCGGTTTGGAGGTCGTCGACCTGCGGGTGGCCCGAACACGGATCGAGGTCTTCGATGTGGCCGCGGTGGTCTACCTGCTACGCAAGGTGATCTGGTGGGTGCCCGACTTCACCGTCGAGCGCTACCGGGACAAGCTCGCCGAGCTGCACGCACGCATCGAGACCGGCGGACCGTTCGTGGCGCATTCCACCCGGCATCTCATCGAGGCGCGCCGTCCCGATGTGGCAGTCTCGGGCAGGTGACCATCGGCCCCGGCTTCGATGACCGCATCCAGGTGCGTAAGCGGCGTCATATCGACGTCTGCCTATCCGAGGCCGTTCAGTATCAGACCGTCACCACCGGCTTGGAGCGCTACCGGCTGCCCTATAACGCGCTGACACAGACCGACCTGGCCGGCATCGAGTTGGGCACTGAGTTCCTCGGGGTGCCCCTGCGGGCGCCGGTGCTGATCGGTTCTATGACCGGCGGGTCGGAGCTCTCGGGCACCATCAACCGCAATCTGGCCACCGCGGCGCAGGCGCTGGGCGTGGGCATGATGCTGGGCTCCCAGCGGGTGATGCTCGGCGAGGAATCGGTGCCCAGCTTCCAGGTGCGCGAGGTCGCGCCCGATGTGTTGTTGGTCGGCAATATCGGGTTGGCCCAGCTGAACCGTGACATGGTGCCGGAGTTGCGCCGCGTCTTGGTCGGCGTGGGCGCCAATGCTCTTGCGGTGCACACCAATCCGTTGCAGGAGGCGGTGCAGCGCGGCGGCGATACCGATTTCACCGGGTCGCTGGCCCGGCTGCGCGAGGTGGTCGAGACCATCGGGTATCCGGTGCTGCTGAAAGAGGTCGGGCACGGGATCGGGGCGGCTGCGGCGGCGTCGTTGACCGATATCGGGGTGGCCGCGGTCGACGTGGCCGGTGCCGGCGGGACGTCGTGGGCGCGGGTGGAGCAGTTCGTGCGCTACGGCGGGATCAATGATCTGGGCCTGGCCGAGTGGGGCCTGCCGACGGCGCAGGCGCTGGTCGAGGTGCGTTCGGTGCTGCCCCGGGTGCCGCTGGTCGCCTCCGGCGGGATCCGCACCGGGATGGACGCGGCGAAGGCGATCGCCTTGGGCGCCGATGTGGTGGCGGTGGCGCATCCACTGCTGGTGCCGGCCATCGAGTCGGCGGCGGCGGTGCAGGAATGGTTGGAGCGCTTCATCGCTGAGCTACGCATCTGCCTGCACGGGTGCGGGGCGGCTGATCTTGCGGCGTTGCGAGCCGTAGGCGTCGACCCGGTCTAGAGCACCCTAGAAGGGCGGGTCGCTGTTGTTCTCGGCGAGTTCTGCTGCGTTGCGGGCGCGTTCGGCTTTGATGCGTTGCGCCCGGTCTTGTGCGCGGGTGCGTTGTCGGGTGGGCATCTTCGCGTTGCGGTCGGTGTCGTTAATCAGCCGGATGGCGCGCTTCCGCGGGATGGGTGTCTCGATGTTCCAATGCGGGAACATGATTGCTGCCCCGGGCGCCTTGGTGTAGGTGTGCCCGGTCGGTGCTGACCATTGGATGCGGCCGTCGGGTTTCGGGTTTCGCTGCCGGTTCCCAACCACAGAACGTCTTGATCAAATGGTGCAGACGGCACAGTGGTGCCAGGTTGCCGGGATGGGTGGCCCCGGCGGGCCACGGGATCAGGTGGTCGAGGTCGCAGCGGTGCGCGGGCCGGTTGCAGCCGGGGAAGCTGCACGTCATGGCGCGCATCCGGACGAACGCGGTCAGTGCGGCCGAGGGCCGGTATTGGCGTTCGGCCGGCAGGTCGGCGATCTCGGATATTGGTTTGATTTTGGCGCCGGTGGCGACGAGATCGGCCAGCATGTTGGCCGGGATGATGGCGCCGTCGAGCATGACGCCGGGGCTGGGGTTGCAGGCCGCGGGTTTGGTGTTGGCCGCGGGCTCATCGCGGGCCGCAGGTTCGGCGGGCTCAGCGGGTTCGGATTCTGCTGCCGGAGTCTGCGGCTCACTCTCCGGTGCGGCCGGCCCGGATTCCGGGGTGCCCGTGGTGCCCGGCGTGGTGTGCCGCGGAGACTCTTCGCCGGCGGCCGGTATCTGGTCGGTGAGCACGTAGATGGTGACTGCGCCCGAGCGCGGATCTTTCCCGCTGCCCTCACAACCAGCACCCCCACACGCGCACGCCAGCCGCTCCAGTTGCGGACCCACCGCACCCAACGCGGCCAACGCGGCCGCACGCAGCTCGCCCCGTGCGCGGGGGTCATTCGGGCACACGGTGTCGGCCAGGTCGTTGAGGCGTTGTTCGAGGATCTTTTTGTCGGTGACGCGCAGCCTGCCCCAGAACGAGGACACGCCGTTGGGGTCGTCCTTGTCGTCGAACTCGACGTAGAGGTCTTTGGCGTTGCGTTTGGAGCGCACGACGGCTTCGGGGTCGAATTTCTCCACCCACAGATCGATGGCGCCGATCAGCTGTTTCTCGGAGTGTGCGCCGTACTCGCCCGCTTCCCCGGCGATGGCGGTATCGATCAGCACGAGCGCGTCATCGTCGACGACCTGATGGGTGCGCCAGGTGATCGCATCGATCACCGTCGCCGAGATGGCACCCTTGGCGAACAGGGCGGCGGTGCGGGGCAGCCGGTCGCGTAGGGCTTGGGCGATGCGCATCTGTTTGGACGCGGCGTGGGTGTTCAGATTGCAGGCCGCGGCCACCGCGGCCTGCGCCCACGCCCAACCGTCGATGACCTGATGGGCGATCGCATCGTCCTCGTCATCGCACTGGCGGGCCACCACCTCACCGATCAACGCCAACCGGTAAGCCGCCACCGACGCCTCGTTTCGGGTCGTCGCCGTCACCGCAGAGATGAGCGCCTCATCGCTCAACTCCGCAATCGCGGCCCGATCCAAGACTTCGAACATACGTGCGATTCTACCGGTGGGGTCGGACATGCAGCGTGAGTGTTTCCTCGAGCTGTTCGAGGCATCTGATCCAGGTTCACAGCCAGAGGTAAAGCGCAGACAGCAGCGCCCACATCCCGAGGCAATACGCCTCGAACGCGGCGCGCAACGGGATCGGGGCGTGCCGCAGCTCCATGAAGTCCAGGCCGACCAGGCGCACTTTGATTGCGGCAATGCCCAGGACCAGGACGGCAACCAGGGAGCCGGTGCCGTGTTCGGCGCCGACGGCCCAGGACACGATCGTCGCGGCGACGAGGAACAGCCAGCTGGCTCCGGCGCGGTTCTTCAGCAGGTTGAGGGCGGTCATCAGCTCACCAGGTAAAGCAGAGCGAACAGGAAGATCCACAGCAGGTCGACGAGGTGCCAGAAGCAGGCGGCCCCTTCGACGACGGCGGTGCGGGTGTCGCTGAGTTCGGGGCGTCGGGTTTGGGTGAGGACGAAGGACAGCGCGCCGAGGCCGAGGCAGACGTGGAACAGGTGCAGACCGGTGAGGATGAAGTAATACAGGTAGAAGTCGTTGGCGCCCGGTCCGTGGCCGGCGGTGCCCAGTGAGACGTACTCGTAGACCTTGAGTGCGATGAACGTGACGCCGAAGGCCATCGCCGCGGCGGTGGCTTTCGTGGCGATCTGCCCGTGGCCCACGCGCATCGCGTTGAGGGCGAGCACGACGCATAGCGAACTGGTCAGCAGCACAAGAGTATTGATGACACCGACGCCGATGTGCAGGGTGGTGCGGGCGGCGTCGAAGATCTCGGGTTCCTTGGCGCGCTCGACGAGGAACGTCACGAAGAAGGCGCCGAAAACGAGCATGTCGCCGAACAGGAAAACCCAGGTGCCGCTCTCCCCGGGGATCCGTTTCTGGTGTAGCAGTGCTGCTGCTGTCACTGTCACGCGGGCTGCAGGGCCTGTTGTTCGGCCTTGATCGACTTGAGCATCACCGCGGTAGTGGAGAGCAGCCAGACCACCAGGACCAGGCCCGGAATGTAGAAGGCGAAGATGCCGTCCCATGCCAGCGGTCCGTCGTTGAAGACGACCACGACGCAGCCCGGCAAGGACAGCGTCGCGACCCACAGGTTGAGGTAGCCGTACCAGCGCGGAAAGGTCGGCGGGTCGGTCTTGTCGATGAACGCCGCGGCGGCCAGCGTGAGGTTCTGAATGATGATGGTGCCGACGATCCCGATGAACCACAGCCAGAAGACATCGTTGAGGGCCTGGGTGAGTTCCGCGGAGCGTTCCTCGGGGCGGTAGGCGGCAACGCCGAGAAAGAACTGCGGGAAGAGCAATGCCGGCACGAAAACGGTGGCGGCCATCAGCTGGGTCATCGAGAGCATGCCCCAGTGACCCTCGACGCGGCGGATGCGCAGGATGATCGCAGCCAGGAACGGCAGCGCGAGGACGGCGCTGAGGAGCGCGCCCGAGACACCGAAGCGGATCCAGAGCTTGTGCTCGACGAAGAATGCGGCGATCTCGTCGGGCGAGGATGCCGGCGAGAGCGGCGGGAAGAGCTGGGCGATACCGGAAAAGCTGGTGCCGTACAGAACGATCATGACTGTTCCGCACCAGGCGCCGATGCGCTGCAGGGTCAGCTCCACGGGTAGGACGTTACCGTTTGCGGTGATGCGTTTTGTCATTTTTGACATAACTTCCGGCGGTGCTGCAGTGAAAGAAGTGCATTAACCGCGCTGCGGGCTCACTTAAACTGACATTCGGGCCATGTGGCTAGCATCGACTGAGGGAAGTTCGACGGCAACGGGGGTGGATCGGTGACGGCGCGCGATTATCAGGGGTGGCGCCAGTGACGAATCCACCGCCGCCGGGCAATTGGGGTCCACCGCAGCCGCCCTATGGCCAGGGACAGCCGCCGTACGGGCCCGGGCAATGGGCGCCGCAGCAGGGTTGGGGTCCGCCACCACAGCCGCCAAAGAACAACAATCTGAAGTGGCTGTTGATCGGCGTCGCAGTGCTACTGGTGATCGCCATATCCGTGGGCGCCACACTGCTTTTCACGCGGGACGGTGGCGGCGGCACCACGCAGACGGCCACCGGGAACCCGCCGGCAGCGGGTGAGATTGCGAGTGCGAACGACACTGGGCCGGTTGGGATAATTACTGAGGATCCGACCTGTGACCCGTGGCGACCGATTAATGACTCGCTGGTCGACCAGCAGCGAAAAGGATGGGGAGAACGCGATTACTCATTGCCCGCATCGTCTTGGTCGCCGGAACAACGGACACTCCACGACGAAATTGCAACTGCGATGCGCCGCGCCGCAGACCAGACGGTACAACTTGCCAAAATGACGCCAAATCGTGTTATGCGAGAATTATATGAGCAGTCGATTGCATACTGGCGCGCTTACGCAGACAGCATCCCCACATACACCGTTGGAGACAATTCTCTCGCCGTGACCGCTAGCGATACCTCCGGCGCCGTTGTAACGATATGTGCGACAATCGACTATCGTTCTGCGGCCACCCGAGGCCCCCTTGTAACTGCTGGTGAAGCTCCAACCAAACTTGCTCCGATTGGAGATCCGGCTAGCCCCGCTATGTTTTTACCGACCTCCGGAAACACGGTGTGCGCGGAGTGGACTTCGGCCTCCGACAAGTTTGACGACGACACCAAATCCTGGCGCGAGAGTGACGGCGGTACTCCAGCCACCGAATGGACGCCAGAGCGCCGAGCAGTCATGGAAGACGCTGCATCGAAGATGCTTGCTTATGCGGATACCATCCAAGCGCTTGGCGCACGCAGCGGGAATCCCATTCTGATGGATTTCGCAACTCTGTCAGCTCAGTATTTCCGTGCCTATACCGAATCGATCCCTAGCTACACTTCGGCCGACAGCTACCTTTCCGCAACCGCCTCGTATGCAAACTTCATCGTTTTCAACGCCTGCGCGGCCACAGGAAAATAGAGTCAGCAATGGGCTTCGCAAAACCGCCAGGCGAGTATGCCGAGCAGATGCTCAGCCCCGATGGATGGCCTGAAGTCGACGAACAAGCATTTTTACAGCGCGGACAGGCACTCACCGATTTGCTCCGAAATTTATCGCAGCAACATGAGGCATGGCTGCACGAGAAAGCAGAGATTACCTCGGGCGCAATTTGGGCTGGAAGCGGCGCAGCGGCGGGCGGAAATGCGGTCGCTGCGCAATCAACACTTATGGCTGAACAACAACGCGCGCTTGTTACTGCAATTTCATGGCTGAACACGCAGTTCGGCAATATACTTTCGACAAAAATCGAGATCTTCGAGCGAGTAGTAACCGCCGAAAGCGAAATTGCAAAGTTAGAAGCAACCAGCATCAAGCCCGAAGTTCGACAACAACAAATCGATCAAATTGTAACGAAGGCACACGAGCAGAATGTTGCCGATGTCGCAGCCGCAGCAACTACCGCGCGGTTCGCGGACTGGCGTGTCTCGGATGAGCAATTTCAACGCGGCCTGGATCAGTTGCTGAAACCCGAGTCGATTCCACCAAACCCATCTCTACCTATTTCAAACCCTCCTACCCGGTCGAATGCCGTCGGAAATCGGAGCCCCGTCACCAATTCGGCACCGCCAGCAGCGATAAGCCAGACAGGCGATATCAAATCAGGAATTGCACCTGGTTCGGCCCCGAATGACACACCAGAAGCATCGCCTCCACCGCCGGCCAACTCGCCTGATGGAGACAGCAAGACTGGCCTGGGATCTAACACGCCTCCGGCTGATGCGCCCGGCGCGTCACCAGCGCCGCCGCCCGCCCCCTCGTCACAAGGCGATAATCAGTCCGGATTAGGAACCTACGGCCCTCCACCAGCCGCGCCGCTAGGTTCCCCAACGCCGACCCCCGGATCTCCGCCGAGGCCTATTGCGCCGTCAACTGGCCAACCGGCCACGCCGGTCTCCACGGGAGGCGGCAAGGGCGGCACCGGAGGCGGCCCCGGCCCAAGCATCGGGGGCACTCAAGGTCCCAGCGGCGGACCCGGCGGCGGAGGCCCCCAAGCACCCGCGGCTACGGCGGGCCCAGGCCAGGGCTCTGGCCCGGCCCCGGTCAGCACTCCGCAGCAGGACTTCCAGAAGGGCTTCACTGACGCCACCAAGGCCGCGAACGCCAACCCGATGCCGCTGAATCAAACTCCGCTCAGTCCTTCAGCGCCGCCGCCCCAACCGGCTGCACCCGTCTACCAACAACCGGACACTTCCAGCGCCACATCACCCGCCGCGGCCACCAACCACAGCGCACCGGCGACCAGTGCCCCTGCTCCGACAGCACCACCGGCGCCCGCCGCACCGACCGGTGCCCCACCCATGCCGCTGGGCAACCCGTCCACCCCGGCACCCGCCGCACCCGTGCCACCCGGCGCTGGACCCGTCGGCCCCGCCGTCGCCCCCGCTTCTACCAGCCAGGGCGCTGCCGGTGGAGCTGCTGCGCCAGTGCCGATCTCGGCCGCCCGCGCAGAACGCGATGCCATCGCTGCCGCCGCCACCGCGGGCGCGATGCGACGCAAGGGACCCAACCCCCGCCAACTCGCCCGCCACATCGCCGCCGCCCTCAACGTCGACATCACCGACCCCAGCCTGTTCTGGATCACCGCCGTCACCTCCGACGGACAGATCCTGACCGCCAACAACTACGGCCTGGCCTACATCCCCGAACACGTACACCTGCCCGAACAGGTCCGCATGGTCACGGCGGACGAGTCGATTCCCGCCCAGACCCGCGGCACCTGGGCCACCTATCCCCTACTGGCAGTCCAGGAATGGGCGCGCCACCACAATGTCACCCTGCAGGCCGTGGCCGGCACCGAGGAGAATCTCAAAGGTTTCGATCTCGGCGCCGCGCGGGACATCATTACACCCGACGATATGCCTGACAGTGGAAAGATGCAGGGCCGCAGCCGGTTAGAGGTCATCGCACCCGAAGTCGCGAGCAAGCTCGCCGGTATCAATGCCACCGGTCTGACCGAACTGCTGCCGCCGGCACCCGCGAACAACACGCCACCGGCCGACAACAGGATCAACCTGCTGCTGGAGGTCTGCAAGCCGCTGATGAGCGCCAATCCGGATCGCGCCGGCGCACATCTGAAGGCGATGGTTGCCTACGCCGATCACCTGCAGAATGTGGCACTGTTCCGCGCCCACAACGCGCAAGACGCCGAACTACAGCGGGCCGCGATCGCGGAATGGATTTACTGGCAACACATCAGTGTGCTCAGCGCCGATGCGCTCGCCGCGATGGTGAGCTGACCCAGCCAGTACTACAAGTTGATCGTCGGATCCGCTTGAGTGGCCGGCTTCGGCGAAGGTGAAGCGGGCGCCGCCGGCTCGCGCTCGCCGTCGGCCTGTCCCGGTGCGGCACCGGCAGCTTGCTCCTCGGCGCGGTGCTTCCCGCCGGGCTCAGCCGCTTCGTCCTTCTCGCCGGGCTCTTTATCGCTGAACTGCTCGACAATCTGTTTGACCTGATCACCCACCTGCTGCGCACCCTGCATCGCAGACTGCGGTAACGACCCGGCCATGCCGCCGATCTGCTGCGGGATCTGGCCGGCTTGCTGGGCCATCTGCATGGGCATGCCCATCATCCCGCCCATGGCTCCCATGCCGCCGCCGGCGTTGCCTACGCCTCCGGCCGCAGAAGCTCCCGCTGCGGCAGCAGCCGCACCGGCCGCAGCGCCACCGCCGGAACCCATTGCCGGGGAGGCGAATCCACCGCCACCGGCCGATGAACCACCTCCGGCGGGCTGATTCATGGTCTCTTCGATCTTGCTCTTGAGGTGCGAATCGGCGCTCAGATACCGTCGGGCCGCTTCCACGACGGACTCCGCGGTCCCGATGGCGGACTGCTTCAACGGCGGCAGACCCTCGATGATCGGGGCCTCGGCCTTGGGCACATCGGTCGACAACGCCTGCGACAACGCATCCGATCCATACGCGGGGGTGAACGCCTCGGGCGCATCGGGCAGGCCCTGGGCCGCCGTCAACAGCCGCTGCCCCGCCGCGCCGAGCATCTCGGCGTCCACCTTCAACGGTTCCAGTGTCATGAAGCCCCCTCCCGCGACACACTCCTCGCCGAAAACCCTACCGGAGCCTCACACCCCTGCGGGCACCAAAATCAGCCGGTGGTCGCGAGGTCCTGCCCGCGCATGCGCTGCGAAATCACCTGCGTGATGCCGTCGCCCTGCATGGTGACGCCGTACAGCGCGTCGGCGATCTCCATCGTCGGCTTCTGGTGGGTGATGACGATGAGCTGCGACTTCTCCCGCAGCTGCTCGAACAACCCCAGCAGTCGACGCAGGTTCACATCGTCCAGGGCCGCCTCGACCTCGTCCATGATGTAGAACGGTGAAGGCCGTGCCCGGAAGATCGCCACCAGCATCGCCACCGCGGTCAGCGACTTCTCGCCACCGGACAGCAGCGAGAGCCGCTTGACCTTCTTGCCCGGCGGCCGCGCCTCGACCTCGATACCGGTGGTCAGCATGTCGTCGGGGTTCGTCAGCAGCAGCCGGCCTTCACCACCGGGGAACAGCGATGCGAACACCTGGGTGAACTCTCGCTCCACATCGGCGTAGGCCTCGGTGAACACAGTGAGGATGCGGGCATCGACGTCCTCGATGACATCCATCAGGTCCTTGCGGGCGCCCTTCACGTCCTCCAGCTGGGTGGACAGGAAGTTGTAGCGCTCCTCCAGCGCCGCGAACTCCTCCAACGCCAGCGGATTGACCCGGCCCAGCTCATTGAGCTCACGCTCGGCCTTCTTCGCGCGCCGCTCCTGGGTGGGCCGGTCGAACGGCATCGGCGCCGGCGCGGTGACCTGCTCGCCTCGCTCTTTGGCCTGCTCGTACTCGGCCATCTCCAGCTCGGTCGGCGGCAGCGGATTATCGGGGCCGTATTCGGCGATCAGATCGGCCGCGGCCAACCCGAACTGCTCCAGCGCCTGCTGCTCCAGCTGCTCGATGCGCAGTGCCGCTTGAGCTTTGGCGACCTCATCGCGATGCAGCGAATCGGTGAGCGCATTGATCCGGGCACCCAGCTCGTTGACCTCGGTGCGCGCCCGGTTCAGCGCCTCGGTGCGCTGCGCGCGCTCGGCGGACACCTGGTCGCGGGTCCGCGATGCCAGTGCGACCGCGGCCGCCAACCGTCCCGCGACGAGCCGTCCCGACTCGGCCACCGCGATCGCCACCGTCGCGGCATGCTCGCGGGCCTCCCGGACCCGGGCCGCACGCAACCGTGACTCCCGCTCGGCCGCGGCCGACCGTCGCAGCGAATCAGCCCGTCCCCGAACCGCATTCGCACGTTCCTCGGCGGTACGCACCGCCAGGCGGGCCTCCACCTCGGTGGCTCGCGCCGTCTCAGCAGCCAGCGTGAATTCCTGGCGGTCCTCGGTGTCGTCGACCTCGAACATCGGCGACTGCTGCGCATTGTGCAGCCGGGTCTCCAGCTCGGTGAGCTCCTCGACCGCCCTGGTCCGGCCCGCCTCCAGCTCGTCGCGTTGCTTCATCAGCCGCTGCCATTCGGCGTCGGCGTTTCGCGATTCCTGGCCGAGCCGGCCCAGCTGCTCGTAGATCGACGAGATCGCGGCATCGGATTCGTTCAGCGCGGCCAGCGCCTGCTCGGCCGCATCCTGGCGGGCCGTCTGTTCCTCTTTGGCACCGGCCAGCGCCGCGGTCAGCTCCCCGGCCTGACGCTCCACATGGGCGAGTTCTGTTCGGGCCTTCTCGATTTCGGACGCGATCTCCAATGTCGAGACCTTGCGGTCGGAGCCGCCGCTGACCCAGCCGGCACCGACCAGGTCGCCGTCGGCGGTCGCGACCCGCAGGTGCGGCCGCTCGGCCACCAGGCTCAGCGCTGCCGACAGATCGTCCACCACCGCCACCCCGGACAGCAGCGCGCTGATCGCGCCCCGCAGCCGGTCGGGAGCCTCGACCAGATCGATCGCCCACTGTCCGCCGGCGGGCAGCGCCTCGCCGTTGTGGGCGGACTGCACGGGCCAGTCGCCGAGCAGGATCGATGCCCGCCCACCGTCGGATTCCTTCAACGCGGCGACGGCCGCGCGAGCGGCGCCGACGTTCTCGGCGGCCAGCGCGTCAGCGGCGGGACCGAGCACCGTCGCCACCGCCACCTCGTAGCCCGGGCGCACCCGGACCAGCTTGGCGACGGATCCGAAAAGGCCTGTGCCACCGTGGTTCTCCGACAGCCAGGCGGCGCCGTCCTTGCGCGCAAGACCCATCGACAGCGCGTCGATACGCGCGTGCAGCGAGGCGGCCTGCCGCTCGGCGGCCCGCTCGGCGGACTGCAGCTCGGCGACGCGTTCGTCGGCGGTGCGCAGCGCGGTGACCGAGCGGTCGTGCTGATCGTCGAGGCCGACCTCGCCCTCGTCGAGTTCACCGACGCGCGCCTGCACGTTCTCGAAGTCGGCCTGGGCCTGCTGAACGCGGGTCGCGGCTTCCTCGATGCGGGCCGTGAGCCGGGCTACCTCGTCATCGGTGGATTCCACCCGGGTGCGCATGGTGTCGACCTGCCCGGACAGCCGCGCCAGGCCTTCGCGGCGGTCGGCCTCGGCGCGCGCCGCCGCGCGGTGCGCCTGCTCGGCGTCCGCGGCGATGCGTTCGCGTTCGGCGAGTTCGGCGCGGGCGTATTCCAGGGTCTCCCGCGAGGCCTCCAGCTCCGCGAGCAGCTCCTGTTCGAGGGCGGCGACCTCGTCGGCCTCGGCCTCCAGGGCATCGGGGTCGCGACCGGAGTCGGTGTCGGGTTCGGCATCGAGCAGCTGGGTGCGGTCATTGGCGATCCGCACCGTCGCACTGACCCGCTCGGCCAGCGCGGAGAGCCGGAACCAGGTCTGCTGGGCGGCCTCGGCGCGTTCGGTCAGCTCCGTCACGGCGGTTTCGTGGGCGGCCAGCTCGGCGGTGGCGACCTCCAGCCGCGTCGTCACGTCATCGTGCTCGCGGCGCAGCGTGGTCTCGGCCTGGTTGGTGTCGTTGAACTCGGTCTGGCGCACCAGCAGGTCATGGGCGGCCAACCGCAGCCGGGCATCACGCAGATCGGCCTGGATGGTCTGCGCACGGCGCGCCATCTCGGCCTGGCGGCCCAGGGGTTTGAGCTGGCGGCGCAGCTCGGTGGTCAGATCGGTGAGCCGGGCCAGGTTGGCCTGCATCGAGTCGAGCTTGCGGACGGCCTTCTCGCGACGCTTGCGGTGCTTGAGCACCCCGGCGGCTTCCTCGATGTAGGCGCGGCGGTCCTCGGGGCGCGATTCCAGGATTTCGGAGAGCTTGCCCTGCCCGACGATGACGTGCATTTCCCGACCGATGCCGGAGTCGCTGAGCAGTTCCTGCACGTCCATCAGGCGGCAGCTGCTGCCGTTGATCTCGTACTCCCCGGCGCCGTCGCGGAACATCCGGCGGGTGATCGACACCTCGTTGTACTCGATGGGCAGCGCGTTGTCGGAGTTGTCGATGGTCAGCGTCACCTCGGCGCGGCCCAGCGGTGCGCGCGAGGAGGTGCCGGCAAAGATGACGTCTTCCATCTTGCCGCCGCGCAGCGTTTTGGCGCCCTGCTCGCCCATCACCCAGGTCAGGGCGTCGACGACATTGGATTTACCCGACCCGTTGGGCCCGACCACGCAGGTGATGCCCGGCTCGAAGCGCAGAGTCGTCGGCGCGGCGAAGGACTTGAAGCCCTTCAGCGTCAGACTCTTGAGATGCACGAGGTGAAACCCTACCGTCGCGGCGGTTAACGTTCGCTGAAGCCGTCAATCGGGTCGCCCGGCGCGGACCAATCGGCCATCACAGCGTCCACCGTTCCCGGCGATTGGCCGGATTTCAGGTGGTCCAGCAGCCGCTCACAGTCCGCCCGGGGGCCCTGTGCCACGACGTGCACCCGCCCGTCGGGCCGGTTGGACGCATACCCGGTCAGCCCGATTTCCAGCGCCCGGGCGCGCGTCCACCAGCGGAAACCCACGCCCTGCACGTGCCCGTGCACATAGGCGCTGAGCCGGACCTCGCCGTCAGCCAATGTTCTTGACCTCAAAGGTGACCTCGGTGCCCGCTTTGAGGGTGCGCCCGACGGTGCAGACCTGGTCGACGGCCCGCTCGACGACGAGCAGCAGCCGCTTCACCTCGTCCTCGGACATGCCGGACAGATCGATCTCCAGGGTTTCGGCCAGCAGCGGGTAGCGCTCCTGGTCACGATCGGCCGCCCCGGACACCCGGATGGTGGTGGCGTACTCGTCGCCGAGGCGGCGCCGCAGCGGGGCGTCGCTGCTCATCCCGCTGCACGCGGCGAGCGCGATCTTCATCAGCTCACCGGGGGTGAAGACGCCCTCGACGTCCTCGGACCCCACCAGTACCTCTGCGCCACGCGTGCTGCGCCCGGTGTAGCGGCGCACGCCGGTGCGCTCGACCCACAGTTCTGTCATTCCGGCGAGTCTACGGAGGGGCGAGTTAGTGTTGAACTACACCAGCTGAGGAGCTATCGCCGTGACGTACTACCCCCCGCAGCAACCGGGGCCGCAGGGACCATGGGGTCCACAACAGCAGGGCTCGTGGGATCCCCAGCAGCAGCAACCGCCGCAGGCCTACGAGTACCCGGCCTATGACGTGCCGCCACCGCCGCCGTACGGCCAGCAGCTCTACGGATACGGCACTCCTCCGGGTTATCCCTACGGCTATCCCCCGCAGCCTCCGCGGCCCCCGAAGAAGAGCAACGGCACCTGGTGGATTCTCGGCGGAGTGGCCAGCGTGCTGATCGTGGCGGCCCTGGTGGTCGGCGGCGTGTTCCTGTTCCGCTCCGGTGATCAGATCCTGGTGTCCACCGACGAAGCCCAGATCCAGCAGCTCGTCGAGGAATTCGGCGCCGCGGGCAACACCGGGAAGTTCTCCGATCTCGGTCAGTACTTCTGCGCCGCGGAGGCCGGGATGTTCGGCGCCCTCGGCGAACTCGGCGACATCCTGGAAGGCATGGACGTTCCGCAGAGCACGCAGACCAGCGAGGTGACCGCCACCGACATCAAGGTCAAGGGCGATGTGGCGTCGGCCAAGATGAATGCCGGCGGCCCGTTCGACACCGCCTACTTCCGCAAGGAGTCCGGCGAGTGGAAAGTCTGTATGTCCGCCGCGGTGGAGTTCAGCCAGCGCTAGGTCTGCGCCGAATCCGAGGCGGCGGTTGACATTTCGGGCAGTAGTACGACGACCGGTTCATGAACTTGTCACGCTGCATCACCGCGCCGCATCGCCGGCACGCCTGATCGACACGCCCGTAGGCCTCCAGTGAGCGCTCGAAGTACCCGGATTCGCCGTTCACGTTGACATAGAGCGAATCGAACGACGTGCCGCCCTGACTCAGCGCGCCGGTCATCACCTCGGCGGCGGCATCCAGCAGTTCGGCGAGTTGGCGTCTGGTCAGCGACGACGCCAACCGGGCCCCGTTGATCTTGGCCCGCCAAAGCGCCTCGTCGGCGTAGATGTTGCCGATCCCGGAGACCACCGTCTGGTCCAGCAGTTGGCGTTTGATCTCGGAATGCTTGCGCCGCAACACCGTGACCACACCGTCGCGGTTGAATTCGGGGTCCAGCGGGTCCCGGGCGATATGCGCGACGGGTTCGGGCACCTCGGTGCCGTCGATAGTCACCAGGTCGGTGAGCATCCAGCCCCCGAAGGTGCGTTGGTCGACGAAGTTCAGCGTGACACCGTTGTCCAAGGTGGCGGCGATCCGCAGGTGCGACGGGTTCGGCACGTCACCGAGCAGCATCTGCCCGCTCATCCCGAGGTGCACGACGAGTGCGTCGCCGCTGGCGAGGGTGAGCCACAGGTATTTTCCGCGCCGGCCGGTGCCGGTGATGGTGTTGCCCTGCAGGCGCGCGGCCAGGTCGATGGAGCCGGCGACGTGCCTGCGCGAGGCCCGCGGGTGCAGCACCTGCACGTCGGTGATGGTGCGGTCCAGGATGTGCGCGGCCAACCCCCGCCGCACCACCTCGACCTCAGGGAGTTCCGGCATCCCCGGTCTCGTCGTCGGCCGAGGCGTCGATGGCACTCCACGCTGCGGCGGCGGCCTTGAGTTCGGCCTCTTTCTTGGTGCGCCCGATCCCGCGGCCGTACTGGCGTTCGGCAATCACCACGATCGCGGTGAATTCCTTGTCGTGATCGGGACCTTGGGCACTGACGGTGTACGCCGGTGGGCCGAGCCCGCGTGCGACGGACAGCTCCTGCAGGCTGCTCTTCCAATCCAGCCCGGCGCCGAGCGTCGGTGCGGTATCGAGCAGTTCGCTGAACAGCCGCAGGATCGCTTCGCGCGCAACCACATTGCCCTGGTCCAGATAGATTGCACCCAAAAGGGATTCGACCCCGTCGGCGAGGATGCTGGACTTGTCGGCGCCGCCGGAACTGTCCTCCCCCTTGCCGAGCAGCAGATGGTTGCCGAGGCCGAGTTTGCGTCCGACATCGGCGAGGGCCTGGGTGTTGACGATGCTGGCCCGCAGCTTGGCCAGATCACCCTCGGGGCGGTCCGGGTGGCGGTAGTAGAGCTCCTCGGTGATGGTCAGGCCCAGCACGGCGTCGCCGAGGAACTCCAGGCGCTCGTTGGTGGGCAGCCCGCCGTTCTCGTAGGAGTAGCTGCGATGGGTCAGGGCGATCGTGAGCAGGTCCTCGGGCAGCCGCACGCCCAGGCCTTCGATCAACGACTCATGCTCAGCCGTCACTGGCATCTCCGGCTTGGTCCTTCAGCGCGGCCAGCTTGGCCCAGCGGGGATCGATCTTGTCGTGCCCATGGTCCGGCTCGGCGTCGGCGAGCGCCACACCGCAGTCCGGGCACAGCCCGGCGCAGTCCTCGCGGCACACCGGCGAGAACGGCAGCACCAGCCCGACCGCGTCCACGACGGTCTGCTCGATGTCGACGCGATCATCGACGACGTGGCCGACCTCGTCTTCCTCGGTGGTCGCCTCGGTGGTGCTGCCCGGGTAGGCGAACAGTTCCATGATGTCGATGGACACCTCGTCGCTGACCGGTTCCAGGCAGCGCACGCATTCGCCGGTGGTGGGCCCGGAGACCGTTCCGGTGACCAGGGCGCCCTCGGAGACCGATTCGATGCGCAGGTCCAGCTCCAGCGGGGCGCCCTGCTCGATGCGGACCAGGTCCAGACCGATGCGCGACGGTGACGGCACCGTCTCGTGCACCTCGATCATCGAGCCCGGCCGACGACCCAGCCGCGAGATGTCGATCGCGAGGGGATTTTTGCCAGCCATGACGCCGATCTTACTTCGGTGCCGACAGCGCTCCGCCGCACCCGACACTCGATCACCGAGATTTTAAATCGCCGACGGCGCTGTGGCCGGTGAGGTCGGTGGCGCAATGGCCCAAACGGCGGACCGGGCGGTGTCGACCGCCGCGGAAGCCGATACTCGTGGTCACGAAGACGACTTGCTGCGTAAAGGACGTATCTGTGACCGTGAAGTTGCACTGGTTTCTGCCCACCTACGGCGACAGCCGGCTGATCGTCGGAGGTGGACACGGCACTCCGGCCGGTGCCGCGGGGGGTGACCGCGAAGCGTCCATCGACTATCTGGCGTCGATCGTGCGGGCCGCCGAGCGGTTCGGCTTCACCGGCGCGCTCATCCCGACCGGGGCCTGGTGCGAGGATGCCTTCGTGACCGCCGCGCTGCTGGCGCGGGAAACGACATCGCTGGCGTTCCTGGTGGCGTTCCGCCCCGGGCTGGTCAGCCCGACGCTGTCGGCTCAGATGGCCGCCACGTTCGCCCGCCATGCCCCGGGACGCATCCTGCTCAACGTCGTCGTCGGCGGTGAGGCACACGAGCAGCGCTCATTCGGCGACCACCTGGACAAGGACGCCCGGTACGCCCGCGCCGACGAATTCCTCGAAGTCGTGCGCCGTCTCTTCGCCGGGGAAACGGTCAGCCTGAACGGCGAGTACGTCAACGTCGAGGAGGCCGCCCTGGCGGTGCCGCCCAGCCCGGTGCCGCCGCTGTACTTCGGTGGCAGTTCAAAGGCCGCCGGCCCGGTCGCGGCGCGCCATTCCGATGTCTACCTCACCTGGGGTGAGCCGCCGGCCGCGGTGGCCGAGAAGATCGCCTGGATCCGCAAGGAAGCCGAGGCCGCGGGTCGGACGCTGCGCTTCGGCATCCGGCTGCACACCATCTCCCGCGACACCGCCGACGAGGCGTGGGCGCAGGCCGACAAGCTGATCGGCGCGCTCGACGAGGAGACCGTGCAGGCCGCCCAGGCCGGGCTGGCGCGCAGCCAGTCCGAGGGCCAGAAGCGGATGCTGGCGTTGCACGAGGCCAACCGGACCAACGGAACCTGGAGCGACGCACGCAGTTTGGAGATCGCGCCGAACCTGTGGTCCGGTGTCGGGCTGGTGCGCGGCGGGGCGGGGACCGCTCTGGTCGGTAGCCACACCGAGGTGGCCGACCGGATCGCCGAATACGCCGAGATCGGCATCGACGAGTTCATCTTCTCCGGTTACCCGCATCTGGAGGAGCTGTACTGGTTCGGCGAGGGCGTGGTGCCGGTACTGCGTGAACGCGGCCTCTTCAACCTTGGATCCGGGCAGCATTCGCCGATAGCGCCGAGCGTCTCGATCCCGTTCGTCGGGTCGACGCGCTAACGACACAGGCACGTCGGCGTAATCTCGCCGAAATCCACGCGTGGTTTCCTCGCATCAGACGCTGTTTCATGTGAGAGATCACGATGGAGGTTCTGTGACGAGTACGGCCGCGCCCATCTTTCAGGTGACTTCTGGTTTCTGGGAATCACTTCCGCAGATGCCCCTGGAGCAGTACCCGGGCACCGAGGGGTTCATCGACGACGTCTACGCCAACCCCGACGGCGTGCCGATGTGCTCGGGGTACTTCGAACTGCGCAATACCGATGCGCCGCTGGACTATTACTACGCCTACGACGAGATGAAGGTCGTCCTCGAAGGTGAGTTCCGGCTGGAGAACCCGGACACCGGACAGGTGCAGATCGCGCGGGCCAAGGACGCGATCTTCTTCCCGAAGGGCTCGCGGATCCTGTTCTCCACCCCCGACCATGCGCTGGCGTTCTACGTCGGCTACCGGTCGTTCGCCCCCTGATCCCGCTGCCGGACTCCCATGATCGAACGTTTCCGGGTGGCACCCGGGTCGGTCACTGCTCTGTCGGTCACGGGCGGGGACCGCTTCGAGGTCATCGACCGGTACGGGCGCCAGCCCGTGGAACTGACGGTGCTCGCCACCGACCCCCGTGCAGTCAGCGGATCGGCGCCCGACTCCCCTGCCACGGTCTTGCGCAGCTTGGTGGCCGGCCCCGACGAGAACGGCTACGCGGCCGGTCGGATCCTGGGACTGCTCTCCCGCCACGTCGATCAGGACCAGGCCAGGGCCACCCGGCTGTTCGGCGGTGACTCCGCGGCCGGAGCCCGGCTCGCCTTCGCCGTCGACGCGGACGCCGTCGTCCTCATCGCCGCGCCCGCCGCGCCGATGAACCTGGCCCTCGCCGAACCGAATCCGCCCTCCGAGGTACTCATCGAGGTGCGCCGGGCCACCCCGGTGCCTGCGCAGGAGCGCGAACTCCCTGTGCCGCTGGCCGAACCGTTGTGGGATATGCGTATCGATGCGTCGACCGCGTCGTCCTATGAAATCCGGGCCGGGCAGTTCATCCAGATCATCGATGTCCAGGGCCGGCAGTGCTCGGACTTTCTGGCCTTCGATGCCCGCGGGCTCGACGGCGGAAACGAGTACAGCCTGGACGCCACCACCACCCGCACCATCGGTGGCGGCGCGTATCCGCAGCCCGGCCTGTTCGGCAAGTTCTTCGACGGCCGGGCCCAGCCCCTCGTGGAGGTGGTGCGGGACACGGTGGGACGGCACGACACCTTCGCGCTGGCCTGCACCGCCAAGTACTACGCCGATTTCGGCTACCCCGGCCACGTCAACTGCACCGATAATTTCAACGCGTCGCTGGCACGGTTCGGGGTGGCGGCCCGCGCCGGGTGGCCGGCGCTGAACCTGTTCTACAACACCGCATTCGACGCGGCGCACCAGCTGACCTCCGATGAGCCCTGGTCACGCCCGGGTGACTACGTGATGCTGCGGGCCTGCACCGACCTGGTGTGCGCGTCATCGGCCTGCCCGGACGACATCGATCCGGCGAACGGCTGGACGCCCACCGACATCCACGTCCGCGTCTACGACTCCACCAGGAGGTTCTCTGTGGCGGTGGGACACCGGCTGACCCCGGACTCCGAACCGGTGCTGACCAAACCCACCGCGTTCGCCTCCAGGACCGGCGCGCTGACCTCGAATTTCACCGAGTATCAGGGCTATTGGCTGCCCAACAGCTTCGACGGCCACGGACCGCAGCAGGAGTACTGGGCGTGCCGGGAACGCGTCGCGGTGATGGATCTGTCGGCGTTGCGCAAGTTCGAGGTCCTCGGCCCCGACGCGGAGGCCCTGCTGCAGGCCACGCTCACCCGCGACATCCGTCGGCTGTCGCGCGGGCAGGTGGTGTACTCGGCGATGTGCACCGAGTCCGGCGGTGTCGTCGACGACTGCACCGTGTTGCGATTGAGCGACACCAACTTCCGCTTCATCGGCGGTGACCCGCACGACGGGATGTGGCTGCGCACCCAGGCCGAGAAGTTGGGGCTGCAGCAGGTGTGGATCAAGGACTCCACCGATCAGATGCACAATATCGCCGTGCAGGGCCCGGCCAGCCGCGACCTGCTCGCCGGGCTGATCTGGACGCCACCGACCCAGCCCGCACTGCGCGACCTCGGGTGGTTCCGGTTCCTGATCGGCCGGCTCGGCGGGCCGGACGGGATCCCGCTGCTGGTGTCGCGGACCGGATACTCCGGCGAGCTCGGCTACGAACTGTGGGTGCATCCTGGCGACGCCGAAACCCTCTGGGACGCCGTGTGGCTGGCCGGTGAACCGCACGGTCTGACACCGCTGGGCCTGGAGGCACTGGAGATGTTGCGCGTCGAGTCCGGCCTGATCGCGGCGGGTCACGAATTCGACGATCAGACCGACCCGTTCGAGGCCGGTATCGGGTTCGCCGTGCCTCTGAAATCCAAGACCGACGATTTCATCGGCCGGGACGCGCTGCTCGACCGCAAGGCACATCCGCAACGCACACTGGTCGGGCTGCGCCTGGACGGCAACGAGACCGCCACCCACGGGGACTGTGTGCACCTCGGGCGCGCCCAGGTCGGCGTGATCACCAGCGGTGTGCGCTCACCGATTCTGGGCGCCAGCATCGCGTTGTGCCGTATGGCCGTTCAGCACAGCGAGCCCGGCACCCGGGTGGAGGTCGGCAAGCTCGACGGACACCGTAAACGCATCCCGGCCACCGTGACCACCTTTCCGTTCTACGACCCCGACAAGACCCGACCCCGCTCATGACGCCCCTGAGGAGAACCCGATGACCAGAACCGCCGTGATCGGCGCCGGCCCCTGCGGACTGGCCCAGCTGCATGCGTTCGAGCAGGCGCGCCAGGACGGCGTCGACGTCGGCGAGGTGGTGTGCTTCGAGAAGCAGAGCGACTGGGGTGGACTGTGGAACTACACCTGGCGCACCGGTCTGGACTCCCACGGAGACCCGGTGCACGGCAGCATGTACCGCTACCTATGGTCCAACGGGCCCAAGGAATGCCTGGAGTTCGCCGACTACAGTTTCGACGAGCACTTCGGTGGCCCGATCCCGTCGTTCCCGCCGCGTGAGGTGCTCTACGACTACATCGTCGGGCGGGCCAAGAAGAGCAATGTGCGCCAGTTCATCCAGTTCGACACCGCGGTTCGCGATATCACCTTCGACGGGGACACGTTCGCCGTCACCGTCGAATCATGGGAGACCGGCCCCGGCGTGTTGCGCACCGAGACCTTCGACCACGTCATCGTCGCGACGGGGCACTTCTCCACCCCCTACGTGCCGGAATACCCGGGCTTCGAGTGCTTTCCGGGCCGCATCCTGCATTCGCACGACTTCCGGGATGCCGTCGAGTTCGCCGGGAAGAACCTGCTGATTCTGGGCAGCAGCTATTCGGCCGAGGACATCGCGCTGCAGTCCCTCAAGTACGGGGCCGCATCCATCACCGTCGCCTACCGCAATGCCCCGATGGGATTCGGCTGGCCCGATGGCATCACCGAAGTCCCTGCGCTACAACACCTCGACGGTCGCACCGCGCATTTCGCCGACGGCACCAGCCGCGACGTCGACGCCATCATCCTGTGCACCGGATACCAGCACCACTTCCCGTTCATCGACCCCGAGCTGAGGCTGACGACCGCGAACAACCTCTATCCCGCCGGGTTGTACAAGGGTGTGGTGTGGACGGCCAACCCGAAGCTGCTCTACCTGGGCATGCAGGACCAGTACTACACCTTCAACATGTTCGACGCGCAGGCGTTCGTGGCCCGCGATGTGGTGCTGGGCCGGTTTCCGCTGCCCACCGCGGAGGCGATGGCCGACGATGTCGACGCCTGGCTGGCCATGTACGCCGCGGTGGACAGCGTGATGGAACAGATCGACTTCCAGACCGCTTACGTCCGGGATCTGATGGCGCTGACCGATTACCAGACGTTCGATCTGGAACTGGTGCGCCGACATTTCGTCACCTGGGAACACGACAAGGACGAGAGCATCACCGGGTACCGGGACAAATCGTTCTCCTCCCCGTGCACCGGCACGGTCGGGCCCGTTCCCAGTTCCACCTGGTGGGAGGAACTCGACGACAGCCTGGCCCGGTTCCTGCAGCGCTGAGCACTCAGAATCTCGCTGAGTCCAACGGGTGACCGGTCCGCTGCCGGCGGGCACGCTCTGCGAAGTGTCCCCTCCGCGCGTTCCGCGCCTGCATTCCGTGACCACCGGCACGTCGGGTAAGGCCACCAGGATCGCCGACGTCGATCAGGCTCTGGCCGTCGCGGCCGAGTTGTCCGCTGCGTTCGCCGCCGACGCCGGTGCCCGCGACGCCGACCGGGCGCTGCCGCACGATCAGGTGCAGGCGCTCAAGGACTCCGGCCTGCTCGCGCTGTCGGTGCCGGTCGAGCACGGCGGGATCGCCGCACCCGCGACAGTGATCGCCGAGGTGTTCCGGTTGTTCGCCCACGGTGATCCCTCGCTGGCCCAGATCCCGCATTCGCACTACACGTTCCTGGAGGCCGTGCGGCTGCAGGGCACCGATGCACAGCAGGCGTTCTTCTTCGAGAAGGTCTTGGATGGCGCGCTTTTCGCCAACGCGCAATCCGAGCGCGGCCCGCACCCCATCGATGTGGACGCCACCACACTGGTCCGTGACAATGACGACTATGTGCTGGAGGGCCGCAAGTTCTACTCCACCGGTGCGCTGTTCGCCGACTGGGTGATCGTGCGGGCCTCGCTGCCGGAGCACCCCGGGGACACCCCGACATCGTCCACACCGAAGGCGCTGGCCTTCGTGCCCGCCGACACCGAGGGCCTGCAGGTGGTCGACGACTGGGACGGGATGGGTCAGCGCACCACCGCCTCGGGCACCGTCACCCTCGACGCCGTGCGGGTGCCGGCCGAGCAGGTGGTGGCATTCACCCCGATCTTCAAGGCGCCCAGTGTGTACGGGGCACGCGCCCAGTTGTTCCACGCCGCACTCGATGTCGGGATCGCCACCGCAGCACTGGCCGAAGGGGTCCGGCAGTCTGCGAAGGCCCGCCCACATTTCGAGGCCGGGGTGGATACCGCCGCCGATGATCCGACGGTGGTCCATCTGGCCGGCGAATTGACCGTCACGGTGCGAGGCGCACAGGCGCTGCTGGCCGAGGCAGGTCGCGCCGTCGACGCCGCGGCCGCCGATCTCGATTCCGACAGTGCCGCAGTGGCTTCGGTGGCAGTTGCGGTGGCCAAGGTGGCCGCCACCCGGGCGTCGTTGGAGGCGTCGAGCACGCTGTTCGAACTGGGCGGCACCCGCAGCGCTTCCGGGACGGCGAACCTGTCGCGGTACTGGCGTGATGCCCGCACCCACACGTTGCACGACGCGACCCGCTGGAAGCTGCAGCACATCGGCCGCTACGCCCTGTCGGGCACCAAACCGCCGCGGCACGGACAGCTTTAGCGCCAACGACAACATGGTCGCCACCCCGGGTCAGGGTGGCGACCATGTTGTCGTCGTTCGGGTTGGTTACCGGGTGGCGTAGTCGTGCGTGCCCGCGGCGGTGCGCAGCTGGTGACGGCCCCGGCTCACCGAGCGCAGGGTGCCGTTGAGGTAGTCCTCGAACTCGGCCAGCTTGCTGTCGACGTAGATATCGCATTCGCCGCGCAACCGGTCGGCCTCGGCGTGCGCGGTGTCGACCAGGCGGGTGGCCTCGCTGGTCGCGGTCTGCACGATCTCGGTCTGCGACACCAGGCGCTGCTGCTCCTTGATGCCTTCCTGGACGGCCTTCTCGTAGGAGATGTTGCCGTTCTCGATGAGACGGTCGGCCTCGGCCTTGGCGCGACCGGTGGCGGCCTCGTACTCACGCTTGGCGGTCGAGGCGATACGGCCGGCTTCCTCGCGGGCCTCGCCGACCATCCGCTCGCTGTGCGCACGTGCCTCGGCGACCATCCGGTCGGCCTGGGACTTGGCGTCGGCGAGGAGGCGATCTGCCTCGCCGCGGGCGTGGTTGACCATCGAGTCGGCCTCGGCGGACGCCGTGGCCACCATGGACTGGGAGTGGTCCTTGGCCTCGTTGAGCATCGCGTCCCGGGCGTCCAGTACATCCTGGGCGTCGTCGAGTTCACCGGGGATGGCGTCCTTGATGTCGTCGAGCAGCTCCAGGACGTCGCCGCGCGGCACCATGCACCCGGCCGTCATCGGCACGCCACGGGCTTCTTCGACGATTGCGCTGAGTTCGTCAAGCGCCTCAAACACTCGATACACGGCAACACCCTCCAGGCGTAGTTGTTAGTGACCAGTGTGCCTGGTGTTACGCCTGTGACTCGGCTTTACCGGCCGGTGTGTCGCCCTCGGATACCGCCAATCAATCGAGCGATCAGCCCTTGAGCTTCTCGCGCAACCGCGCGTTCACCGGCTCGGGCAGCAGATCGGCGACATCGCCGCCGAGCTGGGCGACCTCCTTGGCCAGTGAGGACGACACGAACGAGTACTGCGGCGTGGTGGCCACGAAGAAGGTGTCGACGCCGGCGACGTGCTTGTTCATCTGCGCCATCTGTAACTCGTACTCGAAATCGGTGCCGGTGCGCAGGCCCTTGACGATGGCGGTCAGACCCCGTTGCTTGACGAAGTCGACCACCAGACCGGAGCCGGACTCGACGCGCAGATTCGAGAGATGCGTCGTCGACTCGCGGATCAGTTCGATGCGCTCCTCGGCGCTGAACATCCCCTTCTTGTTCGGGTTCACCAGCACGGCCACCACGACCTCGTCGAACTGGGCGGCCGCCCGCTCGAAGACATCGAGATGACCGAGGGTGACGGGGTCGAATGATCCGGGACATACAGCGCCACTCATGGTGCAAGACGCTACGCGATGACGCCGAACTCCAGTCGGGTGTCGCCGTAGCGGCGTTCCTCCTCGGCCTCCCAGCCGTCCGGCCACACGATCGCGGGCCCTCCCGCCGCGCGCTCGATCACCGCGAGCGCACCCGGGCGCACCCAGCCGTTCGCGAGCAGCGCGACCAGGACACGCTCGATGGCGCGGGCATCCACCTCGTACGGCGGGTCGGCGAACACCAGATCGACCGGCCTGCCGGTGGATTGGACGACCTTGTCGACCGGGCTGCGGCGCAGCACCGCTCCCCTGGCCCCGAGCGCGGCGATATTGGACTCGATCACCGCGGCGGCGCGACGATCGGACTCGACCAGCAGCGCCGAGGATGCGCCGCGGGACAACGCCTCCAGACCCAGCGCGCCGGAGCCGGCGTACAGATCGAGCACCGCGATACCGTCGAGATCCATCCGCGCCTGCAGCACGTTGAACAACGACTCCCGCACCCTGTCGGTGGTCGGACGAGTTCCGCTGGCGGGCACCGAGATTCGGCGTCCCTTGAACTGTCCGGCGACGATCCGGGTCAGGTGACGACCGCCAGGAGGTCTCCGCCCTCGAGCCGGCCTTGGGTGCGGTGATGGCGGCTTCCATCTTCATGGCCTCGATGGTGGCGATGGTCTGCCCGGCATCGACCTTCTCCCCGGTCGCCACGCCGATGGTGACCACTCCGGCGAACGGTGCGGCGACGTGGTCGGGGTTCGACCTGTCGGCCTTCTCGGCCGCGGCGACCTCACTGGCGATGCTGCGGTCACGCACCAGCACCGGGCGCAGCTGCCCGTTGAGGATGCACATGACGGTGCGCATGCCGCGTTCGTCAGGTTCGGAAATGGCTTCCAGCCCGACGATCAGCTCGACACCCTTGTCCAGCTGTATGCGGTGTTCATCACCGTGGCGCAGGCCGTAGAAGAATTGATTGGCCGACAATCGCGAGGTGTCGCCGTACAGAACACGATGCTCCTCGAATTCCCTTGAGGGACCTGGGAACAGCAGCCGGTTCAAGGTCGTCTGCCGAGTCCGTCCGGGCTCACCCAGCAGCTTCTCGTCGGCTGCGTCGAGAGCAACGATCGGCTTGGCTTCGGCGCGACCCTGCAACGCCTTGGTACGCAACGGCTCCGGCCAGCCACCTGCGGGATCACCGAGTTCACCCCGCAGGAAACCGATCACGCTGTCGGGGATGTCGTATTTGTCGGGATCGGCGGCGAACTCCGCGGCATCCGCGCCCGCCCCCACCAGGGCCAGCGCGAGATCGCCGACCACCTTGGACGACGGGGTCACCTTGATNGTCGGGATCGGCGGCGAACTCCGCGGCATCCGCGCCCGCCCCCACCAGGGCCAGCGCGAGATCGCCGACCACCTTGGACGACGGGGTCACCTTGATCAGGCGACCCAGCACCCGATCGGCACCGGCGTAGGCGTTCTCGACATCCTCGAACCGGTCCCCGAGCCCCAGCGCGACGGCCTGGGTCCGCAGGTTGGAGAGTTGTCCGCCCGGGATCTCGTGGGTGTAGACCCGACCGGTCGGGGCCGGCAGCCCGGCCTCGAACGGCTCGTAGACCTTGCGCAGCGCCTCCCAATACGGTTCNCGCCCGGGATCTCGTGGGTGTAGACCCGACCGGTCGGGGCCGGCAGCCCGGCCTCGAACGGCTCGTAGACCTTGCGCAGCGCCTCCCAATACGGTTCCAGGTCACACACCGCGGCCAGGTCCAGGCCGGTGTCGAACTCGGTGTGCGCGGTCGCGGCCACGATCGCCGAGAGCGCGGGCTGACTCGTGGTGCCCGCCAACGGCGACGACGCCCCGTCGACCGCCGACGCCCCGGCGGTCCAGGCCGCCAGGTAGGTGGCCAGCTGCCCGCCCGGGGTGTCATGGGTGTGCACGTGGATCGGCAGATCGAACCGTTCCCGCAGCGCCGAGACGAGTTTGGTGGCCGCTTGCGGGCGCAGCAGCCCGGCCATGTCCTTGATGGCCAGCACATGCGCCCCGGCATCCACGATCTGATCGGCCAGGCGCAGGTAGTAATCCAGGGTGTACAGGTCCTCGGCCGGATTGGAGAGGTCCCCGGTGTAGGACATCGCGACCTCGGCGACCGCAGTGCCGGTCTCGCGCACCGCATCGATGGCCGGGCGCATCGAGTCCACGTTGTTCAGCGCATCGAAGATCCGGAAGATATCGATCCCGGTCGCGGTGGCCTCATCGACGAAGGCCTGGGTCACCAGCTCCGGGTACGGGGTGTAGCCCACGGTGTTACGGCCGCGCAGCAGCATCTGCAGACAGATGTTGGGCATCGCCTCCCGCAGCGCCGCCAACCGCTCCCATGGGTCTTCCTTCAAAAAGCGCAGCGCCACATCATAAGTCGCCCCGCCCCAGCACTCCACCGACAACAACTGCGGGGTCAACCGCGCAATATAGGGCGCCACCGCGAGCAGACCCGACGAGCGCACCCGAGTCGCCAACAGCGACTGGTGCGCATCACGGAACGTGGTGTCGGTGACACCGAGAGCCGGAGAATCCTTGAGCCACTTGGCAAAACCCTCGGGGCCGAGTTCGACCAGCTTGTTCTTCGAGCCCGCCGGCGGCTCCACCGAAAGATCACACGTGGGCAGCTTGTCCTGCGGATACACCCTGATCCGGTCCCGGTGAGGCGAGTTCACCGTCACATCCGCCAGATAGTTGAGCATTTTACTGCCCCGGTCGGCCGGGATGTGTGCGGTCAGCAACTGCGGGCGCTCGTCGATGAACGAGGTCGTCACCCGGCCCGCCCGGAAATCCGGATCATCGAACACCGCGAGCAGGAACGGGATGTTCGTGGACACACCACGAACCCGGAACTCCGCCAACGCACGCCGCGCACGCGTCGCGGCCATCGCGAAATCCCTACCACGGCACGTCAACTTCACCAGCATCGAATCGAAGTGCGCGCTGATCTCCGCACCCGTGTGGGTACCACCGTCCAGGCGGATACCCGCACCACCCGGGGACCGGTACCCGGTGATCCGCCCGGTATCGGGGCGGAAACCATTCGCCGGATCCTCGGTGGTGATGCGGCACTGCATCGCCGCGCCACGGATCTGGATCGAATCCTGGCTCAACCCCAGATCATCCAGCGTCTCCCCCGCCGCGATCCGCAACTGCGAGGCCACCAGATCCACATCGGTGATCTCCTCGGTCACCGTGTGCTCCACCTGGATGCGCGGGTTGCACTCGATGAACACATGATGGCCACGCTCATCGAGCAGGAACTCGATGGTGCCCGCGCAGAAATAGTTGATGTGCCGCGCCAGCGCCACCGCATCGGCGCAGATTCTCTCCCGCACCGCCGGGTCCAGATTCGGTGCCGGCGCGAGCTCGATGACCTTCTGATGGCGGCGCTGCAGACTGCAGTCGCGCTCGAACAGATGGATCACCTTGCCCGCACCGTCGGCCAGGATCTGCACCTCGATATGGCGCGGATTGATGACCGCCTGCTCCAGATACACCATCGGATCACCGAACGCCGATTCCGCCTCACGGCTGGCAGCCTCGATCGCCTCGGCCAGATCCGATGCCTCCGCCACCCGGCGCATCCCGCGCCCCCCACCACCGGAGACCGCCTTCACGAACAGCGGGAACGCCATCGACTCCGCCACCGACACCAACTCATCCACCGACGCCGAAGGCTCCGAGGACGCCAGCACCGGCAACCCGGCCTCCCGCGCCGCCGCGATCGCCCGTGCCTTGTTGCCGGTCAGCTCCAACACATCCGAGCCCGGACCCACAAACGTGATGCCCTCGGCCGCGCACGCCGAGGCCAACTCCGGGTTCTCCGACAAAAAGCCATACCCGGGATAGACCGCGTCCGCGCCGGCATGCTTGGCCACCCGGATGATCTCGTCGACCGACAGATACGCCCGCACCGGATGACCCTCATCACCGATCTGATAGGACTCGTCGGCCTTGAGCCGGTGCAACGAGTTGCGGTCCTCGAACGGATACACCGCGACCGTCGAGATATTCATCTCGGTCGCCGCACGGAACGCGCGAATGGCGATCTCACCGCGGTTGGCCACCAGGAGTTTGGTAATCACGGCGCTACCCTAACTTCGCTGTTGTTACCTGGATGTAACACCGGCGTCGCCGCCAGAAATCACACCAGAGTCGACCAGTAATTCCAGAAACGAACCAGGATCATCAGCAGCACCGCGGTGAACCACAGCGCCACCAGCGACCAGCGCCATTGGTAGACCGCGCCCAGCACCCCGGTGCCGGTGTCGGCACGCAGGGCGATCGACGTGACGATCACCAGCAGCGGGACGGTCACCGCCCAGACCACCATGCAGTAGGGGCACAGCGCCCCGATCCGATAAAGGCTCTGGAAGATCAGCCAGTGCACGAAAACCACGCCCAGGCCGGTGCCGATGGCCAGACCCGCCCAGTACCAGCGCGGCAGATCGATCCGCGCGACGGCCAGCACGCCGGTCACCAGCACGACGGTGAAGGCGATGATGCCGATCAGCGAATTGGGGAACCCGAAGACCGAGGCCTGCGGTGTCGTCATCACCGACCCGCAGGACAACACCGGGTTCAGGCTGCACGACGGGATGTAGCTGGGATCGATCAGGATCTCGATCTTCTCGACGGTCAGCGTCGCGGCCGCGGCGAGCCCCAGCACGCCGGCGATGAGCACACCGATCGCGCTGGACCTGCGCACCCCGCTCTGCTCGGCCGGAACCTCGGCCGACTCGAGAGGCGCTTCTACCGTCACGGCATCCCCGGCACGTTGCCGACGATCTCCTTGACCTTCGCGACCAGGGCCTCGGGGGTGCTGTATTGGTAGTCCTCGCCGTTCACGCGGACGGTCGGGGTGGCATTGATCTCCGTGGCGGCGGCCATGCCGGAAGCCATGTCGACGTAGCGGCCCTTGTCGATGCACTCGGGCACCTTGCCCGCGGCGCCGGCCTGGCGCGCGGTCTCGATGAGTTGCGCGTCGGTCGGGTAGGCGCCGCCGGTCTCGCTGGGCTGCTGGGCGTAGAGGGCGCCGTGGAATCGGCGGAACGCCTCGGTCGACTCATCGGCGACGCAGTAGGCGGCGCCGCTGGCCCGCGACGAGTAGTTCTGGTTGCCGGCGCTGTTCAGGATGCCGACCATGTAGTAGTCGACCGCGATCGCGCCGCCGTCGATGAGCTTGTTGATGGTGGGCCCGAAGGCCTTCTCGAAGGCGCCGCAGTGCGGGCACAGCGGATCCTCGTAGACCGACAGCACGAGCTTGGGCTCGATCCCGTCGTCCTTCTTGACCACATTGCTCGACTCGATGCGGACCGAGCGGGCCTCGCCGGATTCGGGCTTGGTCTCGCCCGACAGCACGATCCAGAGCACCAACGCGACTGCGAAGAGCACCACGACCGAGGTGAGCCCGATCTGGACGAAAAGGTTGCGCTTGCGGTCGGCGGCCTTCAAGTCGTAGCTGGCCTGCTTCTTCGGTTTGTTCGCCACGGGATGCAGCCTACCGGCTCAGATGTGCCCGCAGTGCCGAGGTCAGGTCGGTGAGCGCCACCTCACTGCCGCCGCCGAGGGGGAAGAAGTTGGCGAAGCCGTGCGTCAGCGATCCGTACTCACGCAGGTCCACCGGTACACCCGCAGCCGCGAGCGCCGCGGCGTAGGCGGCACCCTCGTCGCGCAACGGATCGAACCCCGCGGTCAGCACCAACGCCGGCGACAGCCCTGACAGATCGGTGGCCCGCAACGGGGCCACCCGGATATCGGTCGGCGAGAGACCGGAGCCGTCGATGTAGTGCGTGTTGAACCAGTCGATATCTGCCTTGGTCAGGAAATAGCCGTCGGCGAACAGCGTCCGGGACACGGTCTCGCCTCCCGGGTCGACCATCGGGTAGATGAGCATCTGCAGAACCGGCAGCGCCACCCCGGTGTCACGGGCGGCCTGGGTGACCACCGCGGCCAGGTTCCCGCCCGCGCTGTCCCCGCCGACCGCCACCCGTCGAACATCGGCGCCGAGCTCGTCGGCGTGCTCCACCGCCCAGCGGTAGGCCGCGATGCAGTCCTCACCGGCGGCGGGCGCCTTGTGCTCGGGGGCCAACCGGTAATCGACCGACAGGACGTGCACCCCGGCGTCATGGCAGAGGCGCCGGCACAAACCGTCGTGGGTGCCCAGGCTGCCGACCACAAATCCGCCACCGTGAAGGAAAACCAGCAGCGGCGCTCCGGGCTCGGCGGCGTAGTGCCGAACGGTCAGCTCACCGGCCGGGCCCGGGATGGTGAAATCCCGCGCCGGGACGACAACCGGGGTGCTCAGCGCGGAGGCGACGCTGTCGAGCTGATTTCTGGCGACGACGACATCGTCGCTGGCAACGAGGCCGCCGACCCCGGAGAGCTGCTGCGCGTTGAGCATCAACTGCAGGGTGGTGTCCAACGTGTTGCCCTCGATGGTGATCGAACGTCGGCCCAGCAGGACCCGTTTGACGGGGTCCGGAGTTCGCGCCATGACCGGCAACGACAGCCGGCTGGCGACCTCGGCGAACTTCAACCGGAACGGGCTCGGGTTCTGCCGTGCTGGCAGACTCTGTGACATGACTGGCCTTTCGCATCCCACGCTGTTGCTGAACGACGGTAATTCCATCCCCACGGTCGGGTTGGGAGTTTGGCAGACCCCGGCCGAGGAGACCCGGCAGGCGGTCGAGGCCGCCCTGACGACGGGTTACCGGCACGTCGACACCGCGGCGGCCTACAAGAACGAACCCGAGGTGGGCCAGGCCCTGAAGGCCGCCGCCGACAAGGGCGTGGCGCGCGAGGATGTGTTCCTCGTCACCAAACTGTGGAACGCCGAGCACGGATATGACAAGGCGCTCAAGGCCTTCGACGCGAGCGCCAAGCGCCTCGACGTCGACTACGTGGATCTGTATCTGATTCATTGGCCGATGCCCGAGGTCAATCAGTTCGTCGACACGTTCAAGGCGTTGGCCGCACTGCGTGACGAGGGCCGGGTCCGCTCCATCGGCGTGAGCAATTTCGCGCCCGAGCATCTGCGGACCCTGGTGGACGGTACCGGCATCGTGCCCGCGGTGAACCAGGTGGAACTGCACCCCAGATTCCCCCAGCAGGAGTTGCGGGAAGTGCACGCCGAGCTCGGTATCGCCACCGAGGCGTGGAGCCCGCTCGGGCAGGGTGCGTTGCTGAGTGACCCCACCGTGGTCGGTGTGGCCGAAGCGCACGGGAAAACCCCAGCCCAGGTGCTGATCAGATGGCATCTGCAGCTGGGTAATATCGTCATCCCGAAGTCGGTGAACCCCGACCGGATAGCGAGTAACTTCGACGTGTTCGATTTCGAGCTGACCGCGCAGGACATCGAGTCCATCGCGACACTCGACGACGGCACCCGACTGGGACCGGATCCGCGGACTTTCAACTGGACAGGCTAGGTAGACATGACATCGGCAGCTGCGGCGCCAAACATCGGTTTGAGCGATGAGAACACCATCCCGGCCCTCGGCATCGGAGTGGGTGGTCTCTCCGACACCGAGGCCGAGCAGGCGGTCGCGGCCGCACTGGAAATCGGTGTCCGCCTTATCGATACCGCAGCCGCCTACGGCAACGAAGAGGGTGTCGGCCGGGCCATCGCGGCCTCCGGCGTGCCGCGCGCCGAGATCTTCCTCACCACCAAACTGGACATCGCGGACCTGGGATTCCAGGCCTCCCAGGATGCCGCGAGGGCCAGCGTGGAGCGCCTGGGTCAGGAGTACGTCGACCTCTACCTCATCCACTGGCCCGGCGGTGAGGGCGGAAAGTACGTGGACACCTGGGGTGGACTCATGCGCGTCCAGAGCGACGGGCTCGCCAAGTCGATCGGTGTCGCCAACTTCACCCCGGAGCATCTGTCGACGATCATCGATCTGACCTATGTGGTGCCGACCGTCAACCAGGTGGAACTGCACCCGCAACTGGTCCAGACCGAGCTGCGCGCGGCGCATGCCGAGCACGGCATCGTCACGCAGGCCTACAGCCCGCTGGGCGTGGGCAAGCTGCTGGAGAACCCGACGGTCACCTCGGTCGCCGGTGAGTACGGCAAGACGCCCGCCCAGGTGCTGATCCGCTGGAATCTGCAATTGAGCAATGCGGTCGTTTTCCGTTCGACCTCGGCGGAACGCATCGCGCAGAACTTCGACGTGTTCGACTTCGAGCTGGCCGAGGAGCACCTGGCGGCGCTGACCGGCCTGGACGACGGCACCCGGTTCCGCCCGGATCCCACCACCTACACCGGCGAGTAGCCCACTTCTCGGCGCGAGCTCACGACACCGGCGCGGGCACCTTCTGGGTCTGGGCCGCCGAGACCGTCAGCGCGGCAAAGGTACTCAGGCCGGCGATGACGAAACACAGTGCGGTGTACCAGAGACTGCCCACTGGGTCCCCGTTGTCGGTGACGCCGTCGACGGACCCGAAATACGCGGGCAGCGCGGTCACCCACAGCACGGCCATGACCGCCAGGTAGCCGACGCCGAAGCGCACCATCAACGGGTTCGCATACCGCGCCTCGGTGGCACCGGCCGGCGTGTTGCGCAGCCGCTGCCACTGTTTGACCATCACCGGGATCGCGACGACGGCGATCACCACGAGTTCCAGCGCGTACACCACACCCATCACCGTGACGTTGGTGAACGATCCGATGACCGTCGCGGGTGCGGGCAGCAGCACGGTGCCGATCGAGGCCAACAGGCCGATGACGACGGTGCGCCACACGATCTGTAGACCGGTGAACCGCCGGCCCCGGTCGGCGTGGCGCCCGACGAAGAACTGCACGCAGAAGGCCAGCGACATCGGCCAGAGCGCGGCGAACACCACGACGCTGGGCAACGGCACCGAGTCCAGGAACGGCTGGTTCATCGGGTGATCCAGCGTCCACTCCCACCAACGCAGTTGCGGGCCCAGGTGATCGAATATCTCGTAGAAGGCGTGGTGCACGAAGCCGACGCACACCGCGCCGACCAGGGTGCCGTAACGACGAAAGACCCCAAGGGTTCTCACGATCTCGAAGGCGATGGTGGCCATCATCGGGTAGATCGCGACGATGTAGAGCGGCAGCCGGCCCCACAGGAAGTCCACGGTGAACACGTTGTGCGCGAACATCGTGTCGACGTACTCGGAGATTCCGAACTGCGCCGGGAAGTACAGCGGCGGTTCGATGATCAGCAGATAGGCGATGGCGCCGAACCACAGCGCGATATTGGTCGCGTCTCCGTGCCGGCGGAGTCGGGTGACCGCGTACACCAGGGCCAGGATCGCGCCGGCGATCACCGTGAGTTCCAGCACCGGCAGTGTCCAGTTCTCAAGACCGAACGGGCTGCGAAGTTCCACCAGGCCGCCGGCCTCCGCGCAGGAGAATCCCAGGCGTTCGGCCAGTTGCTCGAACGTCGGTGCGCACAGGTCAGACATCGGCTGCCTCCTTGTTGTCGGCCGTGTACCACTTGGTGACGTCGTATCCGGCGTCGAACCGATCGAACCATTGCGCGGCCAGCGCGGGCAGCTTTTCGTGTTCCGGATTGTGGCCGGGGATCTGGCTGCGCACGATGCCGGCCATCGCGGTGGCCATCTCGCGCTTGGGCAGGTGGGCGAACGCGTTCGCCAGCGGCCCGTAGTTGGGGCGGCGCCCGATGCGGGTGAGGAACTGGTTCTTGCGCCGCTCCAAGGCGAAGGTGGAGACCGCGTCGACCTTGCGCACCTCCAGCGGAATGTGTTTGTTGAACCCGTCGCAGGCCAACCGGACCACGTCGAGGACGTGCTTGAAGATCGAGGGCGCCACCCGCATCCGGTACCAGGGGTCGTCGACGAGTCCGTCGTAGATGATCAGCGCGGAACTACGGTGCTCGACCTCTTCGACGAAGTGCCAGAGGAACAGTGAGGCCACCCGGTCATCGCCGGGAGCGAACAGCGTGTCGTCGTGATCGAGCATCAGTTTGAAGACGGGCGTGAACGTGGCTTCGAGATCGGCGGTGTACGCGAGCCGGTACTTCAGCGGCTTGGTGTCCACGAGGTCGTCGAAGGCCGCGATCACCTCATCGAGGGTTTCCTTGAGTGCCGGGTAGGCCTTGATCAGACCGCGGGCGTGCTGGCGGTGGGCCATCGAGTGCTGGCCCTCCTGGCGTGTGAAGGCGTCGGCCTCCTCGGCGATGGCCGGGTCGGTGAGCAGCGGCTTCGCCTCGGCCATCGTGGTGACGATCATCTTCTCGAACGCGATGGCCAGAAATGACACCGCATTGGCCATCGCGGAGAACGCCGGGTTGGTCTCATTCCAGAGGAACGGCACGTCGTGGTCGGCGAAGCCGAACCGCATCTTGCGCACTTGGAGGTTGGTCATGCCCGCAAACTATCACACGATCATACGACTCTACGTCTAACTGTATGATGACATGTGCGTGCTACCGTCGCGTACCGCCGAGAGGGAGTTGGTCATGGCACGCAGGCGCGGGTGGGGCGGCAACCCACCCCAGACCGATGAAGAGGCCACCCAGCGCATCATCACGGCCGCCGTCGATCTGATCAGCGCCACCGGATCGGCCGTCTCCCTCGCCGAGGTCGCCAACTCACTGGGCATCATCCGCCAGACCGTCTACCGCTACTTCCCCACCTCCGATGCCCTGATGCACGCGGTGGCCATGGGTTCGGTCGATGCCTTTCTGGACCGTCTCGCCGACAGCGTGCGCGGTCTGCACGACCCGGCCGACGCGCTCACCCAAGGCACCCTGTTCACCCTCGACGAGGTCAGCCGCACCCCGCACCTGGGCATCCTGCTCTCAGAGTCCTACCCGCACAACCACACCGAGGATCTGACCTCCGAGGAGGCCCGCGCCATCGGCATGCGCATGGTCGACCGTTTCGACGTGGACTGGGCCGCCCACGGCTATGACGAAGCCAGCCTTCAGGAGTTGGTGGAGTTCACGCTGCGGATCATGCTGTCCTTCTTCGTCGCGCCCAACGACGCCCACCGGCCACCGGCCGAGCTACGAAAATTCCTGCGGCGCTGGCTCGGTGGCGCGGTGGCCGCCCAGCGGGATCACATCGCGCACGCCGCCACCGGCAGCATCACACAGGTGTTCCCGCCGTGACCACCACCGACGAACCCCGCCGCGCGTTGCGCAAGGACGCCGAACGCAATCGGCAACGCGTCCTCGATGCCGCGCGGGACCTGTTCGCGCAGCGAGGCCTGGAAGCCACCCTCAACGACGTCGCCCACCATGCCAATGTCGGTGTCGGAACCGTATATCGGCGTTTCGCCACGAAACAGGAACTGCTCGACGCGATCTTCGAGAACGCCATCGAGCAGATCGTGGCGCTCGCCGAATCGGCCATGCAGCGCCAGAACTCGTGGGACGGCTTCGTGTGGTTCGTCGAACATCTCTGTGAGCTGACCGCAACCGATCGCGGTCTGCGCGAGATGGTCTACAGCACCGCCTATGGCGGATACCCGGTCGAATGCGCGCGGCTTCGGCTGGTGCCCCCGATCTCGCGACTCGTCGACCGCGCCCGCGCCGATGGTTATCTGCGTGCCGATGCCGACCACACCGATATGCCGATCCTCAGCATGCTGGCCGGCACCGTGAGTGAGTGGGCCGGCCATGTCGAGCCCGACCTCTGGCGCCGCTACGTCGCGTTGCTGCTCGACGGTCTGCGGCACCGCGACGGACAGGCCCGGCTGCCGGTGAACGCACTCGACGACGATCAGATGGACACCGCGATGAACGGCTGGCAGCCGGCGGGCTGAACCCTACGGTCCCAGCAGAATTCGGGACAGCTCGGTCGTCGTTTGCACCCCGTCGTCGTATCCGCCGTCGCCACCGAGACCGTTCATGATGGCCAGGGTGTAGCGCTGGCCCGGGCCGGCGAATCCGACAGAATTGACCACCCACCCACCCTGCTCCTGCGACCAGCCGTTCTTGTTGCCCGGCGTCATCGCCGCACCGGCACCCCAGACACCCCACTGCTGCGAGCTGTCCACCCGCTGCATCTCGGCGACCACCGCTGCCGCGTTGGCCGGCGTGAGCCCGGTGAGCACATAGTTCATCAAGGCGTCGAAATCGTCGGCGGTGCCCTTCTGAAAGCCCCAGTACGGATAGACGTCACCGAAACCGGATTGGGGCCGCACGCTTTTCATCCCGAACCGAGCGAAGTTCGTATTGAACACGTTGTCGGTGCCGCCGTGGCGCGACCACAGTGAGTCGGCGGCCTCGTTGTCGGAACTGCGCAGCATTGCGGCCATCTGATCCCGGTCTGCCGCGGTGAGACGCAACGTCCCGGCCTGTTCGCGGGTGAGCAGGTCGGCCACCATCGCCAGTTTGATCGTCGACGCGGTCCAGATCGGTGTCCCCGCCGCGGCGTTGCGGTACCGCGCGCCGGTGACCCGGTCACGCAGCACGAACCCGACCGTTCCCGGTCGGGTCGCGACGTACTTCTCGGCGGTCGCGACGCGCTGTTGCAGCACACATTGCGGGTCCGAGGTATCGCAGTTCGCCGAGGCCACCGGAGCGGCGATGAGGCCCGCGCACAGCATCCAGACCGCCACCAGGGCACGTGCGGGTGTCACCCCAGCGCGCTGTCGATGGCGTTGCGCAGGTCTTCTGATCTCTGTACGGGAATCTGCTCGCCGTTGACGAAGAAGGTGGGTGTACCCATCACACCGAGCGCTTCGCCGTCACGCTGGTCGACCCGGATGCGTTCCAGGGTGGCCGGGTCGTTGTAGGCGGCGTCGAAGGCCGCCAGGTCCAGGCCGAGATCGCCGGCGAAACCGCGGAAGACGTCATCGGCGGGCGTGCGCTGCTCGCCCCATTCGGCCTGGGTGTCGAACATCTTTCGGTACATCGCTTCAAGCCGGCCCTGCTGCGCTGCGGCTTCCACGGCACGCGCGGCGCGTTCGCCGTTGAAGTGACCCGACAAGGGGAAGTACCGCAGCACGAACTCGACGCGGTCACCGTAGTCGGTGCGCAGCTGTTCGACGATCGGATAGGCGGCCCGGCAGCCCTCGCATTCGAAGTCCAGGAATTCGACGAATGTCACGGTCGCGTCCTGCGGAGCGTTCAGGCGGTGGCTGCTGTCGCGCACCACCTGCACCGCGCCGGTGTCCGATGCCTGCGCGTCGCGATCGTCCTCGCCGCGGGTGGCCAGTAGCACGACACCCACCGCAAGGATCACCAGGACGGCGAATGCGGTCACCCAGGCGCGGCCGGCGCGGGTCTTCAACACGGTTTCTCTTCCCCGATGCACCGCTCGCGTCGCCCCGCACACGCGTTGACGTGCATCTACGTAGTTACTACGTAGGATGTTAGCGCAAGGGCACTTCGACGGACGGCAGGAACACTGTGATGAGGCGGGCGACATCGGCAACCGCGGCTCTGGCTCTGCTGACCGTCGTGGCGGTCGTGTTGGGGTTGAGTGCCTGCACCTCGGCACCGGCCCCGCCGCAAGCACAGACGGTGACGGACAAGGGCACGCCGTACGGGGACTTGTTGGTACCGACATTGCAGGCCTCGGTCACCGACGGCGACATCGGCGTGTCGGTGGAGGAACCGGTGACCGTCAGCGTCGAGGCCGGTGTGCTCGGCGAGGTGACACTGGTGAATGCCCAGGGCCGGGTCGTCGACGGCGAACTGAGCGCCGACGGCGTCTCCTGGCGTTCCGCCGAACCACTGGGCTACAACAAGGAATACACGCTCGACGCCGACGCCTTCGGATTGGGCGGGGTGACCCACACCAGCGCGACCTTCGAGACACACTCCCCGCAGAATCTGGCGATGCCCTACGTCATGCCCGATGACGGCGCGGTGGTCGGTGTGGGCCAGCCCATTTCGGTGACCTTCGATGAGGTCATCCCCAATCGGGTGGCCGCGCAACGCGCCATCACCGTGACCACCACCCCGGAGGTCGAGGGGGCGTTCTACTGGCTCAGCGGCCGCGAGGTCCGCTGGCGGCCCGCGCAATACTGGAAACCCGGCACCATCGTCGAGGTGCAGGTGAAGACCTACGGCGTGGATCTCGGCGATGGCCTGTTCGGCCAGGACGATGCCACCACCCGATTCACCATCGGCGACGAGGTCATCGCCACCGCCGATGACGCCACCAAGACGCTGACCGTGCGCGTCAACGGCGAAGTGGCCAAGACGATGCCGATCTCGATGGGCAAGGACAAGACACCCACCGACCACGGCACCTACATCGTGGCCGAACGCCTGGCGGACATGGTGATGGATTCGTCGACCTACGGCGTGGCGGTGAACTCACCCGACGGGTATCGCACCGAGGTCAAGTGGGCCACCCGGATGTCCTACAGCGGGATCTTCGTGCACGCCGCTCCCTGGTCGGTGGGCAGTCAGGGCCGGGCCAACGTCAGCCACGGCTGCCTCAACGCCAGCACCGAGAACGCGAAGTGGTTCTACGACAACACCAAACGCGGGGATATCGTCGAGGTGGTGAACACCGTCGGGCCGACGCTGCCGGGTACCGACGGTCTCGGTGACTGGAACATCCCGTGGGAGCAGTGGAAAGCGGGCAACGCCGCCGCCTGACCAGCCGTCTCACCTGGTTATCAGTGATGACAGATCAGGTTGATGACGACGGGTGCGCCGGCCGTCACGGCGATGGTCGCCCACGCCAGCAACCGGTGACGCTGCAGACTCCCCCGGCCCGCCGGCACGAGTAGCCGATTGGCACGCACGGCGATCGCGCTTGCGCCGACCGCCAGACCTGCCGGCTGCACCGGTCCGGCCAGTTCGAGCATTCCCGCGACCAGCGCCCGGCTGCCGTGCCGTCGAGCGGCGGCGTCATCGGCGCACATTTCCAGCAGGTCACCCACCGCCGCGGCACCGCGCGGGAAGAGCGGCAGACGCGGCAGTGTTGCGGCCAAGGCCCGCAAGAACATCAGTACCTGGTGGTGACGGCCTGCGATGTGCGCGTCTTCGTGGGCCAGCACCGCATTCAGCTGCGATGGGGTAAGGCGCTGCACGGCTGCGGTGGTCACCACGATCGCGTTCGGGCGCCCGACCACGCAATATGCGGCGGGCCGTTCGGCATTGAGCAGAAAGACATCCGGACGATCGGTGGGCAGACCTACCAGCCGGGCGGCGTGCGCGTGATCATGGCTGCGATCGCGGGACCCCCGCACCGCGCGTCCCACCTTCATGCTCACCGCTGCGGTCAGGACCACACCGGCGGCGATCACCAGCAACAGGCCCGGCAACCCCGGGGTGGCGACCTGTTCGGGGATCCCGAGCAGTTCCAGGCAGACGACCAGCACCGGTGAATCCGGTAGTCCGCGTAACCCGTTGACCACGATGAGCGATATCGCCACCGCCCATGCCGCCAGTACACCGACGATGGCCGTCAGCCAGGCCGCCACTCCCAGTTGCGGGTTCAGCCCGCGGCGGGTGAGCCTGGCCAACAGTGGCGGCGCCAGCCAGGTCACCAGCGCCCCGTAGGCCAGCAGGTAGACCGCGGCGGTCATCGGCGGCGCTTCTGGGTACCGGACGACCGCAGCGCCGCCTTCAGTTGCGCGGATTCGTCGGCCGACATCTGTTCGACGAAGAACGCCAGCACCGCCTCGGGCTTGCCGCCGGACTCGAACGCGGCGCGCATCAGGTTGGCCGAGCGCTCCTCACGGGTCATCGTCGCCCAGTACCGGTAGGCCTTGCCTTCGCGTACACGCCGCACCCAGCCCTTGCGATGCAGATTGTCCAGGGTGGACAGCACCGTGGTGTAGGCGATCTGGCGTGCGTCGGTGAGTTCCTCGAAGACCTCACGCACGGTGACGCCGTCCTCGCGGCCCCACACCCGGTCCATCACGGTCGCCTCGAGGTCACCGAACCCGCGCTGCTGCATGCGCACCTCCGTTCCCGAACGGCCAATCTACGCCTCTGCTACGTAGATCGCGCCTCAGCCCGTCGGGCACGTCCCGGCCGCCTCCCGCAGCACCCGTGCCGAGGGCGCATCCACCGGCAGCCCGTACCCGCGCAGCACCGCGGCGAACTGCACCGCGTACTGGCACCAGAACGCCCGGTTGGGCGGCATCCACACCGCCGGCTCGTTGTCACCCTTGTTCTGATTCGTCGGCCCGTCGACGGCGAGCAGATTGGCCGGGTCATTGGCGAACCGCAGCCGCATTTCGCCGGTCCAGGTGCGGGCGCCGAGATCCCAGGCCAGCGAGAGCGGAACGATGTGGTCGATCTGCACCGACGCCCCGATCTGGTTGCCGCGCACGAAGGCGATGGTGGTGTTGGTGTACGGATCGATCAGCGTGCCGGTGGCAACCGCGGTCGGGCACCGCTTGATCGATACGTACGACTTCTCGACGAGATCGCGGTCCAGGATGTCGTTTCTGGTGTCGCAGCCGTTGCGCCCGCCGGGGGCATCGTTGTCATCGTCCCAGGACTCCCCGAACGCGTCACGGCGGTAGTCGTAACCGGGCATCCGGACCGGGATCTCGATCACCCCGGCCAGCACGTCGACGCCGGGCGCGACGGTCGGGATATCGGCCTCGGCCACATATCGCGCCGAACCCGCACCGGGTTCGGTGCTGACCTGCACGGCGACCAGCACCGCCAGCGCGACGCCGGCCCCGAGCAGACCGATCCGCTTCACGACTTGTCCAGGTACTGAACCCGATCCGAGTCGGCGAACGGCGCGGCCAGCACGTCCAGCCCGGGTTGGTACTGATTGTCCAGATACGCGGACTCGCAGAAACTGCGGGCGTCCTGAATGATGCCCAGATGATCTGCCAATGACAGGAAGCGCAGCGTGGTGAGACGTCCGGACTGGTTGTAGCCCAGCACATCTCCCTCCTGACGCTCCTGGAGGTCGAGGTCGGCCAACGCGAAACCGTCCAGGGTGCCCGCCACCGCGCGCAACCGTTCACCGGCCTTGGAACTCTCCGGCATCCGTGTCACCAACAGGCACAGGCTCGGATGCTGCCCGCGGCCGATACGCCCCCGCAGCTGGTGCAACTGGCTGATGCCGAACCGGTCGGCATCCATCACCACCATCATGGTGGCGTTGGGCACGTCGACGCCGACCTCGATGACGGTGGTACAGATCAGCACGTCGATCTCGCCGGCCCGGAATGCCGACATCACCGCGTCCTTCTCCTCGGGCGCCAGCCGCCCGTGCATCAGCCCGAGCCGTAACCCGGCCAACGGCCCGGTGCTCAGCCGTTCCAGCACCTGCAGCACGGTGACCGGCGGCGGGCCGTGCTCGTAGGCGTTCTTCTTGTCGGGCTCCTCATCGATACGCGAGGCCACCACGTAGGCCTGCCGCCCGGCGGCCACCTCCTCGATGATGCGCGCCCACGCCCGGTCCAGCCAGGACGGCTTGTCCTTGGTGAACACCACATTGCTGGTGATGGGCTGGCGTCCACGGGGCAGCTCTCGCAGCGTGGAGGTCTCCAGGTCGCCGAACACGGTCAGGGCGATGGTGCGCGGGATAGGCGTCGCCGTCATCACCAGCAGGTGCGGGGTGATCCCCCCGGTGGCCTTGGCGCGCAACCGGTCCCGTTGCTCGACGCCGAACCGGTGCTGTTCGTCCACCACCACCATGCCGAGCCGGCCGAACTCCACCGACTCCTGGATGATGGCGTGCGTTCCCACCACGATTCCTGCTGTGCCGGAATAGATCTCATCACGGGCCTGGCGCTTCTGCTGTGGTGACATCGAACCGGTGAGCAGGGTGATGGCGGTGGCCCCGTCGGCGGCCCCGAGTTCACCGGCCATCGCCAGCGGCCCCAGTACCTGGCGGATGGAACGGTAGTGCTGCGCGGCGAGTACCTCGGTGGGCGCCAGCAGCGCGCACTGCATGCCGGCGTCGACCATCTGCAGCATCGCCAGTACCGACACGATGGTCTTGCCGGAGCCCACCTCACCCTGCAGCATCCGGTTCATCGGCCGGGTCTTGGCGAGCTCACCGGAGATGACGTCGAGCACCTCACGCTGACCGCCGGTCAACTCGAACGGCAACTGCTTCATCAGGGCGGCCGCCAGACCGTCGCTGCGCAGCGGGGCCGCCGGCCCGGTCTCACCGAGCGCGCCGTAGCGCCGCGACACCAGCGCCCACTGCAGGCCGATCGCCTCGTCGTAGGTCAGTCGTTCCTGCGCGGCCTCCCGCTCGACGGCGTTCTCCGAGACGTGCACGCGGCGCAGGGCGGTGTCTTCCGAGATCAGATTCCATTGCCGCAGAAAGGCATCCGGCAGCAGCTCGGGGATCGGGTCGAGCACCGCCAGCACCTGACAGATGCAGGCGTAGATGTCCCAGCTCTGCAGCTTCTTGGTCGCCGGATAGATCGGGAAGAACTCTCTTTCGAAGGCGGCCAGGACGTCCGAGCCGGACTCCCCCGACGCGTCGGCGATCTTCGCGAACGACCTTGTCCCGATGGTCCGTTCGCCCGGGGCGCCGATGATCAGGAACGCCGGATGCGACAGCTGCATCGTCTGCCGGAAGTAGCCGATCTCACCGGAGAGCATCACCCTGGTGCCCCGGGTGAGGCTGTTGACGAGGTAATCGGCGTTGAAGAAGGTGGCGGTGATCGCGGGGTTGCGCTCACCGAGGGTGACCTTGAGCATCTTGCGTGGTCGCTTGCCCGGCTGGGGTTTCATCTGCCGGACATCGGTGGCGGTGATGACGTCGACGAAGGTCACATGGGTGCCCTCCTCGAGTTCGATCTCCTCGCCCTCTTCGCGGACGGTCATCCCGTCGCTGTACTTGCGCGGGTAATGGCGCAGCAGGTCGTTGACCGTACGGATGCCGAAGGCTTCCTCCAGCTTGTCGGCGGCCTTGGCGCCGATGATGGGTGAGAGCAGGTCGTTGAGCGCAACCACGGGTCACTCCACCCCGATCAGCAGCGCGTCACCGTCGTGATCGGTGCGGTAACTGACCAGTTCGGCACCCAGATGCTGCTGGCGCACGTGATCGCGCAACCGCTCCCCCACTCCCTCGTCGACACCGCTGCCGATCAGCACGGTGATCAGCTCGCCACCGGCGGCGAGCAACAGATCGATCAGACCGGCCCCGGCCGAGGCCACATCGCGCCCGACGATCAGCACTTCATCACCTGAGATGCCCAGTCCGTCACCGGGTTTGCAGTGCCCCGCCCAGGTCAGCGCGTCATCGGTGGCCACCCGCACCGAACCGTGCCGCGCGCCGGCGGCGGCGCGCGCCATGGTGTATCCGTCGTCCACACCCTGGCGGGCCCCGTCGTGTACGGCCAGGGCCGCCAGCCCCTGCACCATCGAGGCGGTCGGCACCGGCACCACATCGATACCCCACCCGGTCGCGGCCGTGCAGCCGGCCACCAGTTCCTCGGCGGCGATGAAACCGTTGGGCAGCAACATGATCTGCGCGGCATCGGCGTCGACCAGCGCGCGCAGCAGCTGCTGCGCGCTGATCGGCACGCCATCGTGCGGGCGCAGCACCCGGGCACCTTCGCCGGCGAACAGAGTCGCCGCGCCGTCGCCGTCGACCACGGCGAGCACCGCGCGGTCGCGCCCGGCGGTGTGCACCGGACGGGCGCCGGTGAGCACGGTGATCTGGATACTGCTGGGACTACCTACCGCGAGCCCGGCCTCCACCGCGGCGCCGGCATCGTCGGTGTGCACGTGCACCGACTGGGTTCCGCTGCGGCCGGCGGTGATGGCCACCGAGTCGCCGAGCGCGGCCAGCGTGGCGCGCAACCCCTCCACGGACTCGGCCCGGCAGCCGTCGAGCAGGTACATGACCTCGAACTGCGGGGGCGCGGCCGAGCCGACGGCCGGTTCGGGGGCGCCGGCGGCCGGTTCGTAAGCGTGCCGCCGGGGTGCGTTTCCGACGAGGGTCGCGGTCAGCGCGTCGAGGAGCACCAGCAGACCTCGCCCGCCGGCGTCGACCACCCCGGCCTCGGCCAGCACGTCGAGTTGGTCGGTGGTGCGCTCCAAGGCGGCGACCGCCGCGGTGGCGGCCGTTTCGACGACGGTGCTGACATCGGCACCCGCGGCGGCGCGTTCTTCGGCGGTGTCGGCTGCCGAGCCGAGTACCGAGACGATGGTGCCGGGGACCGCCTCACCCATCGAGGCCACCACCAGTCCCTCGGCGCGGCGCAGGGCGGCGGCGAAGGCCTCACCGCCGATCTCGGAGAGGTGCCGTTCGGCGGTGACATCGGAGAGGCCGCGCAGAATCTGGGACAGAATCACCCCGGAGTTGCCGCGGGCACCGCGCAAGGCGCCGTCGGCCAGGCAGCCGGTGACCGCCATCAGGTCGAGATCCTCGCGCCCCTCCAGCCCGGCCACCGCCGACCGCATGGTGAACAGCATGTTGGTGCCGGTGTCGGAATCCGCGACGGGGAAGACGTTGAGCCGGTTGATCTCGTCGGTGTGGGTGATCAGGTGCCCGACGGCGGTGTGGGCCCAACGTCGCATCGCCGATGCGTCGAGCCGCGCAGCCGACATCTACACCTCCTGAGCGTCGCACCAGCCGTGCGGGCCAGAATAGCCATCGCCGCCGACAGCGGGGCCGCAGCCGCACAGGTTGTGGACAGCTCGGGTGAACGCGGCGAGCGGATCAGCGGGACGTTTTGGAGATCCGTTCACCGGGCCGGTATCCTGGTCCAGTTGTCGGGTCACCCGCTTGCGGTCGCTGGCCCCCAGTACTGATTACAAGGAGTTCTAGACATGGCTGCCGTGTGCGACATCTGCGCTAAGGGCCCCGGCTTCGGCAAGTCGGTGTCGCATTCCCATCGCCGGACCAACCGTCGCTGGAACCCGAACATCCAGACCGTCAACGCCGTGACCCGCCCCGGCGGTAACAAGCAGCGTCTGAACGTCTGCACCTCCTGCCTGAAGGCCGGCAAGGTCGCACGCGGCTGATTCCGCCTCGCGCGGTCCACAGCTGAAATCTGCACCACATCGACGGTCACCCTCGCGGGTGCCGTCGTTTTGGTGACTCCAGGTACTGCTACGGCAGTCGCCAGTCGATCGGATCGGCGCCCAGCTTCGTCAGCAGTTCATTGGTACGGCTGAACGGCTTCGATCCGAAGAATCCTCGCGACGCGGACAGCGGCGACGGGTGCACCGATTCGATGACACCGCAGCCGCCCTCGATCAGCATCGGTTTCAGCGTCTGCGCGTCGCGTCCCCAGAGCACTGCCACCAGCGGCTGCGGGCGCGCGACCAGTGCCCGGATCGCGCATTCGGTGACGGCCTCCCACCCCTTGCGGCGATGTGAGGCCGGCGCACCGGGCCGCACGGTGAGCACCCTGTTCAACAGCATCACACCCTGCGCGGCCCACGGACTCAGATCGCCGTTGGCGGGCACCGGGTAGCCGAGGTCGGCACCGTACTCGGTGAAGATGTTGACCAGGCTGCGCGGCACCGGGCGAACGTCCGGGGCCACCGAGAAACTCAGTCCCACGGCATGTCCCGGAGTCGGGTACGGATCCTGGCCGACGATCAGTACGCGGACCGCCTCGAACGGAAACGTGAACGCCCGCAGGACGTTCTCTCCGGCCGGCAGGTATTGGTGTCCGGCGGCCAGTTCGGCGCGCAGGAACTCGCCCAACTCGGTCACCTGCGGGGCCACCGGCTCGAGCGCACGCGCCCAACCGGGTTCGACGAGATCTGTCAGCGGGCGTGGTGTCACGAGGCCCAAAACTAGCGTGCCGCCGGTTCAGTAGGACTGCCAGCCCGCGTTTCCCTGCCAGGCCTGTCCGTCGACGAGCACTGCGGGCGCACCGTCGCGCACCCGGCCGATGACCCGCCACCCGGCCGGAACCGCACCGGGAAAGGTGGCTACCAGCGCATGGTCCTCTCCCCCGCCGAACACCCAGTTCCAGGCGTCGGATCCGGTGGCCGCTGCGGCATCGGCCAAGGCATCGTGATCGCTGCCCAGCGCTTCCCTGAACACCTCGATGACGACCCCGGACGCGGTGGCGATATGGCCCAGGTCGGCCAGCAGCCCATCGGACACATCGGTCATCGAGGTGGCCCCGGCAGCGGCGGCGACGCGGCCCTGACCGTAGGGCGGTTTCGGCACCAGATGCTGTTCGCGCAGCGCGGCCGGTTCGCCGATGCCGTTGAGCCACAACGCATATCCGGCACCCGAACGGCCCAGGTCACCCGCGACGGCGACGATGTCACCGGGGCGCGCGGTGTCCCGTCGCACCGGAGCGTGGCCGCCGAGATCGCCGAGCACCGTCACCGACACCACCCACTGCGGCGCGCTGACCAGATCACCGCCGGCGATCCCCGCCCCACAGCGCTGCGCCTCATCCCACAAACCGTCCGACAAGGCCTGCGCCGCGGACGCCGCGGTGTCCGGCGGTGCACCGAAGGCGACCACGAACGCCGTCGGCGTCGCACCCATCGCCTCGATATCGGCGGCGTTCTGGGCGATGGCCTTGCGGCCGATGTCGTGCGGCGTGGACCAATCCAGCCGGAAATGCCTGTCCTGCACCAGCATGTCCGTCGACACCACGGTGCGCCCGTCGGCCGCGGTGACCACCGCGGCATCATCCCCGGGACCCAGCACCACGGCCGCGGGCTGGTGACGCCCCGCGTTGATCCGGTCGATGACGCCGAACTCCCCGACCTGTGCCAACGTCGGCTCGCTGTCGCTCATCTCACCGTCCTGGGTAGGGGTTCCCGGCCTGAACACTGCCGCGACCTGCGGTACGTTTGGTCCCTGCGGCGACGAGTCTATGCAGCGGAAACGGAGGGCACACCCAGTGGTAGAGGCATTCATGCTGATTCAGACCGAGGTGGGCCGCGCCGAGGTCGTCGCCAAACAGCTGGCCGGACTGCCCGGGGTGCACTCGGCGGAGTATGTGACCGGACCGTACGACGTGGTGGCCCGGGTCGGCGCCGACACGCTGGACGGATTGCAGCGCGATGTCGTGGACAAGGTGCAGCAGGTGGCCGGAATCACGCGGACCCTGACCTGCCCGATCGCCGAGACGCAGCATCCCTAGAGTTACCCATGTGACGCAGCCCGATGAGCAGGACGGCCCGCCGCGGTCGCTGATCATCGCGGCGGTCGGAGTAGCCGTGGCCGCGGTGATCGTGGTGCTCACCTTCGCCGCGACCCGCCAAGCCGCGCCGCCGGACACACCGGTGGCCATCGCCGCCGCTCCCGCCCCGCAGGCCGACAGCCCGCAGTGCGCGGCGCTGCTGGAAGCGCTGCCCGAACAGCTGGGTGATTACCGGCGCGCGCAGGCCGTAGAACCGGTACCCGCCGGCGCCGCCGCCTGGCAGGCCGATCCCGATGCCGACGCGGTCATCCTGCGCTGCGGCCTGGACCGCCCGGCCGACTTCGTGGTGGGCACCCCACTGCAGGTCGTCGACGAGGTGCAGTGGTTCGAGGTGAACGCCTACGGGATCAGCACCTGGTTCGCCGTGGACCGGGGCACCTATGTGGCGCTCACGCTGCCGTCGGGGTCCGGTCCGACGCCGATCCAGCTGATATCCAAGGCGATCGCGCGGACCATGCCGGCCCAGCCGCTGGATCCCGGGCCGCCGCGCTGACCGAGCATCACCGCAGGCCGGTACCCCTGGCCACCGCGGTGTCGACCATCGTCGCCAGCAGCGTCGGGTAGTCCACCCCACTGGCCGCCCACATCCGCGGGTACATGGAGATGGTGGTGAAGCCGGGCATCGTGTTGATCTCGTTGATCACCGGACCGTCCTCGGTGAGGAAGAAGTCGACCCGGGCCAGGCCCTGGCAGTCGATGGCGCGGAACGCCTTGATGGCCAGCGCACGGAGCTCGCCGGCGATCTCGTCGTCGACCTTGGCCGGCACATCGAGCTCGGCGGCGTCATCGAGGTATTTGGTGGCGAAGTCATAGAAGGTGTCCTCGCGGTCGCGCACCCCGGCCACCCGGATCTCCCCGATCTCGCTGGCCTCCACGCGTCCGTCCGGGAACTCCAGCACGCCGCACTCGAGTTCGCGGCCGATGATGGCCGCCTCGACGATGACCTTCGGGTCGTGCCGGCGGGCGTCGGCGATCGCGGCGGCCAGCTGATCCCAGGCCGTCACCCGGCTGACGCCGATCGAGGAGCCGCCGCGGGCGGGTTTGACGAACACCGGCAGGCCGAGGCGTTCCCGGTCGTCGAGTGCGACGGTGTCCTGCTGGGCACGCAGCACCACATGATCGCCGATCGGCAGACCGTCGGCGACCAGCAGTTTCTTGGTGAATTCCTTGTCCATACCGGTGGCGCTGGCCAGCACCCCGGCCCCGACATAAGGAACGCCGGCCAGTTCCAGCAGGCCCTGGATGGTGCCGTCCTCGCCGTAGGGGCCGTGCAGCACCGGGAACACCACGTCGACGGCGGCCAGCACCTCACCGGCGCCCTCGCCCAGCGAGAGCAGTTCGCCCCTGCGCACCGGGTCGGCGGCCAGCGCCAGCGCGGTGCCGCCGGCCACATTCGGCAGCTCACCGGCGGTGATCGCCAAGGTCTCGGGCTTACCGTCGGTCAGCACCCAGGAGCCGTCCGGGGTGATCCCGACGGCAACCACGTCGAAGCGCTGCGGGTCGAGATTGCGCAGGATGCTTCCTGCGGAAACACAGGAAATCCCGTGCTCAGAACTGCGTCCGCCATAGATGACGGCGACACGGGTACGGGCACTCACAACCTGCAGAGGCTACCGGCTTCGGGCACCGGCCGGATTCTCAGGGATTGGCTCAGGCCAGCGCGCGCTCGATATCGGCGACGATGTCGTCGGTGTCCTCGATACCCAGCGAGATCCTGGCGAAGCCCTCGGGCACCGGGTCTCCCCACCGTGCCCGACGGTCCACACAGGTGTGGATACCGCCGAAACTGGTGGCCGCCACCAGCAGCGCGCTGCGCTCCACCAGCTTGTGCACGGCGTCGGCATCGGCGAGCTCGACGGACACCAGGCCACCGAAACGCCGCATCTGCTCGACGGCGATCGGGTGGGACGGGTCCTGCGGCAGGCCCGGGTAGCGCACCGAACGCACCGCCGGATGATCGCGCAACATCAGCGCCAATGCCTGCGCGTTGCGGCACTGCCGGTCGATGCGCAGCCCGGCGCTGCCCAGACTGCGCAGCACCAGCCAGGCCTCGAACGTGCCGAGCACCGGCCCGGCCAGCAGCCGGTCGCGTTCCACCGCGGCCATCAGTTCGGGGTGGCAGCCCGCCACGTAGCCGGCCAGCAGATCGCTGTGCCCGGACAGTGCCTTGGTGGCGCTGGCGACCACGAGGTCGGCACCCAGCGACAGCGGCTGCAGGCCCAGTGGGGTGGCGGCGGTGTTGTCGACCAGCAGGGTCGCGCCGCGGGAACGACAACTGGTGGCCAGTCGGTGCAGGTCCACCACGTCCAGCGTCGGGTTCACCGGCGTCTCGGCGAGTACGACGTCGGCGTGCTCGGCCGCCGCGCACATCTGCGCGGCGGACGCCTCGACGACGGTGACGCCCAGCGGTGCCAGGTATTCGGCGGCGTACCGGCGCACCTGGTAGTAGCCGTCGGCGGGCACGACCAGTGTCTTGCCCGGTTTCGCCAGCACCCGCAGTGCCGCGCTGATGGCGCCCATACCGGAACCGAAGGTCAGCGCCGAGGAGGCGCCCTCCAGCTCGGCCAGTGCCGATTCCAGCTGGCGCCACGTCGGATTCGAGGCCCGACCGTAGGTGTCCAGCGGTGCGGACTCGTCCGGCGACAGGTGGTACGCCGACGCCGGAACCGGCACCGGCGCGATGGGTGAACCTGGAACTCCGTGTGCTCCAACAGCATTCACGCTGCGGGTGGAATCACCATAACCATCCATGCTTATCTCCCGTCGCTCCGGGTGGCGCTCATTCCGGTTTGGTGCTGCGTCCCAGCAGCAACATGACGGCCTGCTCGACGGACAGACCACGATGGCAGACCTGGTGGACCGCGTCGGTGAGCGGCATCTCGACGTCGTAACTCGACGCCAGCGCCAGCACCGACTGACATGACGTGGCGCCCTCGGCGACGTGCCCCTGAGCGGCACGCAGCGCGGACTCCATCGAACCGCCCTGCCCGAGCCGCGCCCCGAAGGTCCGGTTGCGTGACTGCGGCGAGGTGCAGGTGGCCACCAGATCACCGACTCCGGCCAGGCCGGCCAGCGTTGCGCCCTTGGCGCCCAACGCTATTCCCAGCCGCATGATCTCGGCGAGACCGCGGGTGATGATCGCCGCCGAGGTGTTCTCGCCGAGGCCGACACCGGCGGCCATGCCGCAGGCCAGCGCGATCACGTTCTTGCAGGCGCCCCCGATCTCGGCACCGATCACATCGGCGTTGGTATAGGGACGGAAGTAGGCGGTGGACAGCGCCCGTTGTATGGTTACCGCCCGACCCGAGTCGGTGCACGCGACCACCGTGGCGGCGGGTTGTTCATCGGCCACCTCTTTGGCCAGGTTCGGTCCGGTCACCACCGCGACCCGCGCCTGATCGGCACCGGTGACCTGAGAGATCACCTGACTCATCCGCATCAGGGTGTCCAGTTCGATGCCTTTGGCCAGGCTGACCAGCGTGGCGTCCTGTCCGATCAGGTGTTTCCAGGACTCCAGGTTGGGCCGCAGGGTCTGGGACGGCACGCCGAGCAGGACGGTGCAGGCTCCCTGAAGCGCCTCGGCAGCATCACCGGTGGCCCGGATGCCGGCGGGCAGCGGAGTGTCCCCGAGGTAGTCGGGGTTGCGGTGCGTCGCGTTGATCTCGTCGGCCAGTTCGGGCCGACGTGTCCACAGCGTCACGTTGTTACCGGCGTCGGCAAGCACCTTGGCCAGCGCTGTTCCCCACGCACCGGCTCCCATCACAGCGGCTTCGACCACGGCTCAACCCTAGCTGCCCCGCGGAGACTGGCAGGATGGCGGATATGAAGGGCAGCAACGCGCAGCCGGAGGTCGGTGTGCTGATCGCGGTGAAGCGGCTGACCGCAGCCAAGACCCGGTTGGCGCCGGTGCTCTCGGCCTCGGCACGGGAGAGTCTGGTGCTGGCCATGTTGGTGGACACCGTCACCGCAGCCGCGGCCGTGCCCGCCGTGAGTTCGATCACCGTGGTCACTCCGGATCCGGATGCGGCTGCGGCCGCCCGCGAGCTCGGCGCCCACGCATTGATGGACCCGACCCCCGACGGGCACCCCGACCCGTTGAACAACGCTCTCGGCGTCGCCGAAGCGGCGGCACTCGTCCCCAACATCGTTGTCCTCCAGGGTGACCTGCCGGCGCTGCGAACCGAGGAGCTGGCCGAGGCGCTCGCCGCCGCACGCCGGCACCCGCGCAGCTTCGTCGGCGACCGGCACGGCACCGGGACGTCGGCGCTGTTCGCGTTCGGCGTCCCGCTCGACCCTCGGTTCGGGGTGGAATCCACACGCCGCCATGCTGATTCGGGCGCGACCGAATTGACCGGCAGCTGGCCGGGACTGCGTTGCGATATCGACACCCCCGATGATCTCGCCGCGGCACTGCACCTCGGCCTCGGTCCGGCGACACACCGCGTGGTCGGCGCGCTGCCGTCCACCGGCAGCGACGGTTGATCACGATGCGCACTGGAATGCACGGTGGGGATAGGCAATGATCGACACATGACCGACGCCGATACAACGACTACTGACACCGAGTGGACGCCGGCCGAGGCCGTGGACGGCTCACCCGACGCTCCCCCCGCGGAGACCACCGCCGCCATCGAGGACGCGCTGCCCGAGGACCGCTACCTCAATCGTGAACTGAGCTGGCTGGACTTCAATGCCCGGGTGCTGGCGCTGGCCGCCGACACTTCGCTGCCGCTGCTGGAGCGGGCCAAGTTCCTGGCCATCTTCTCTTCCAATCTCGACGAGTTCTACATGGTGCGCGTCGCCGGCCTGAAACGTCGTGACGAGATGGGACTGTCGGTGCGCTCCGCCGACGGGCTGTCCCCGCGGGAACAGTTGCGCCGCATCGGTGAGCGCACCCAGCAGATCTCCAGCCGCCACGCCCAGGTGTTCCTGGAATCGGTGCGACCCGCGTTGGCCGAGAAGGGCATCCTGATCGTCAGCTGGGCCGATCTGGACGAGGACGAACACGCCACGCTGTCCACCTACTTCCACGAGCAGGTGTTCCCGGTGCTGACGCCGCTGGCTGTCGACCCGGCGCACCCGTTCCCGTTCGTCAGCGGCCTGAGCCTGAACCTGGCGATCACGGTGCGCCAGCCCGATGACCGCACCCAGCACTTCGCCCGAATCAAGGTGCCCGACAACGTCGACCGGTTCGTCGAGCTGCCCCGCCGCGAAGGTGAGGACGGCACGCCGGGTCCGGTGCGCTTCCTGCCCCTGGAGGAGCTGATCGGCGCCTTCCTGTCGGTACTGTTCCCGGGCCTGGAGATCGTCGAGCAGCACGCGTTCCGGATCACCCGTAATGCCGACTTCGAGGTCGCCGAGGATCGCGACGAAGATCTGCTGCAGGCGCTGGAGCGGGAACTGGCCCGGCGCCGGTTCGGATCGCCGGTGCGTCTCGAGGTCGCCGACGACATGACCGAGAACATGCTCGAGCTGTTGTTGCGGGAACTCGACGTGCATCCCGGTGATGTCATCGAGGTGCCAGGGCTCCTCGACCTTTCGTCACTGTGGCAGATCTACGGGGTGGACCGGCCCGATCTCAAGGACCGTCCGTTCGTGCCCGCCACGCCCGCCGCGTTCGGCGAGCGCGAGACGCCGAAGAGCATCTTCTCGACGCTGCGTGACGGTGATGTGCTGGTGCATCATCCCTATGACTCGTTCTCGACGACGGTGCAGCGCTTCATCGAACAGGCCGCGGCCGACCCGAACGTGCTGGCCATCAAGCAGACGCTGTACCGCACATCCGGTGACTCGCCGATCGTCAACGCGCTGATCGACGCCGCGGAGGCCGGCAAGCAGGTGGTGGCGCTCGTGGAAATCAAGGCGCGGTTCGACGAGCAGGCCAACATCAAATGGGCACGTGCCCTCGAACAAGCCGGTGTGCACGTGGTTTACGGGCTCATCGGGCTGAAGACGCACTGCAAGACCTGCCTGGTGGTCCGGCGTGAGGGCTCGACGATACGGCGGTACTGCCATATCGGCACCGGCAACTACAACCCGAAAACCGCCCGGCTGTATGAGGATGTCGGCCTGCTGACCGCCTCCCCCGACATCGGCGCCGACCTGACCGACCTGTTCAACTCGTTGACGGGGTACTCCCGCAAGGTGTCCTACCGCAACCTGCTGGTGGCGCCGCACAGTGTGCGCAAGGGCATCATCGGGCGGATCGAGCAGGAGACCGCTGCACATCTGGAGACCGGGCAGGGCCGAATCCGGCTGAAGGCCAACGCCCTGGTCGACGAACAGGTGATCGACGCGTTGTACCGGGCCTCGCAGGCCGGTGTCCGGGTCGAGGTGGTGGTCCGCGGAATCTGTGCGTTACGTCCCGGCCATGAGGGTCTGTCCGAGAACATCGTGGTGCGCTCGATTCTCGGCCGTTTCCTGGAACACTCCCGAATTATTCACTTCCGCGCCATCGATGAGTTCTGGATCGGCAGTGCCGACATGATGCATCGTAATCTGGACCGCCGGGTGGAAGTCATGGCACAGGTCAAGGATCAGCGGCTGACGGCCCAATTGGACGAGATGTTCGAGTCCACCATGGATCCGGCGACCAGGTGCTGGGAGCTCCAGGCCGACGGTCGATGGAATGCGCTGCCGCTCCCCGGCCAGACGGTGCGCGACCACCAAGTCGCCCTGATGGCGAGACATCGCTCACCCTGACCCCCGGACTGTCGGCCACTGACAACACCTAGGAGTTGATGTGTCGGACAGCTCGACCCGCAAGAAGGTGAAGACCGTCCATGCCGCCGGTGCGGTGCTGTGGCGGGAGCATGCGGGACGCACCGAGGTCGCGGTCGTGCACCGCCCGCGCTACGACGACTGGTCTCTTCCCAAGGGCAAGGTCGACCCCGGCGAGAGCCACCCCGCCACCGCGGTCCGGGAGATCCGTGAGGAGACCGGATTTCAGAGCCGACTCGGGCGCAGGCTGGCCGTCATCAGTTATCCGGTGGACGGTGCGGTCAAGCGGGTCGTGTACTGGGCGGCCGGCGTGGGTGACGGCGCGTTCAGCGCCAACGACGAGGTGGACGAACTGCTCTGGCTGCCGCCGAAAGACGCAATGAAGCGGCTGCAGTACCAGCAGGACCGTAAGGTGCTGCGACGCTTCGCCAAAGCACCCGCCGACACCGCGACGACGATCATCGTGCGGCATGCGCGGGCCGGTTCGCGGTCCAAGTACAAGGGCGAGGATTCCAAACGACCGCTGGACAAGCTCGGTCGCGCACAGGCCGAATCGCTGGTGAGTCAACTACTTGCCTTTGGTGCCACCGAGCTTCACGCCGCCCCGCGGGTGCGATGCCGGCAGACGCTGGAGCCACTGGCTCAGGAAATCGGTGTGCCCATCGACACAGAGGCCGCCCTCACCGATGAGGCCTACTCCGATGACAAGAAGACCGCCCGCGCCCGGGTTCTGGAGATCGCCTCCGGTTCAGCCGATGCGACGCCGGTGATCTGCACCCAGGGCAAGGTGATTCCCGATCTCATCGCGTGGTGGTGCGAGCGCGACGGTGTGCGGCCCGACAAGTCACGAAACCGCAAGGGCAGCACCTGGGTGCTGTCGTCGGTGGGTGGCCGCCTGATCGCCGCCGACCATATCGGCAGCCCACTGGCCGTCCTGGAATAGGCACACACAAAAGCACCCCAGAACCACTGTTCTGGGGTGCTTTTGTGGGTAAGAGCCGGAACTACTTGCGGCCGCGCTTGACCGGAGCCGCCTTCTTGGCCGGAGCCTTCTTGGCGGGAGCCTTCGCGGCGGCCTTCTTTGCCGGTGCAGCGGCCTTCTTGGCCGGTGCAGCCTTCTTGGCGGCCGGAGCCTTCTTAGCCGGTGCGGCCTTCTTGGCGGCCGGAGCCTTCTTGGCCGGTGCAGCCTTCTTAGCCGGTGCAGCGGCCTTCTTGGCCGGTGCAGCCTTCTTGGCGGCCGGAGCCTTCTTGGCCGGTGCAGCCTTCTTGGCCGGTGCAGCCTTCTTCACTGCCGCCTTCTTGGCCGGAGCGGCCTTCTTGGCGGCGGTGCGCTTGGCCGGAGCCGCTGCCACACCACGCTTGACGGCGGGGCCGTCTGCCGGGAGACGCTGCGCGCCAGAGACAACCGCCTTGAACTGCGCGCCCGGGCGGAATGCCGGAACCGACGTCGGCTTGACCTTGACGGTCTCACCGGTACGCGGGTTACGAGCCACACGGGCGGCACGGCGACGCTGCTCGAAAACGCCGAAGCCGGTGATGGTGACGCTCTCGCCCTTGTGCACGGCACGCACGATCGTGTCAACGATGTTCTCAACCGCGGCAGTAGCCTGTCGACGATCGGTGCCCAACTTGGTTGTGAGTGCGTCGATGAGCTCTGCTTTGTTCATGCAAACCCTCCGAAGTCCAGTGGTCCACCTTGGACCGACTAGAGGACACGGTAAACCCATTGGGCGCATATTTCCAAGAGCCACGCGCAGTTTCATACGTAGCTGATGAATATTCGGCAATCCGATTGGCCCACTTGGACAGTGGTACCGGCGTCCGAGAATGTGGTTGCCGGGCCATATTTGGGGCCCCGGAAACCCCGAATTCAGACCGGAAGTGTGCGCGGTTTGAAGCTCGGTCGACGCTGCTCGTAGGCTTCGATTTCGTCCTGTTTCCGCAGCGTAAGGCCTATATCGTCGAGTCCCTCGAGCAGCCGCCATGCGGTGTAGTCATCAATGTTGAACGGCAGCAGGACCGTTCCAGCGGAGATGGTCCGATCTTGAAGATTCACAGTGATTTCCAAGCCCGGATTCTGCTCGATCAGCTTCCAGAGAAGTTCGACATCATCATGTGACACTTCGGCCGCCAAAAGACCCGCTTTGCCGGCGTTGCCCCGAAAAATATCGGCGAATCGCGGTGAGATGACGACTCGGAAGCCGTAGTCCATGAGCGCCCAGACGGCGTGTTCGCGCGACGATCCGGTGCCGAAATCGGGGCCGGCCACCAAAACCGACCCCTTGTCGAAGGGCGCCAGATTCAAAATGAACGACGGGTCGTTACGCCATGCGGCGAACAAACCGTCCTCGAAACCCGTTCGGGTGACCCGCTTCAAATAGACGGCCGGGATGATCTGGTCGGTATCGACATTGGTACGGCGCAGCGGCACGCCGATTCCGGTATGAGTGGTGAAAGCCTGCATGTCCTGGTACTCCTTGCGGTTCGAAGACCTAGTGGGTGGCGGCGGCTGGTTCGAGATCGGCCGGGGAAGACAGCGTGCCGCGCACTGCGGTGGCTGCTGCCACCGCAGGCGACACCAGATGGGTGCGCCCGCCCTTGCCCTGTCGGCCTTCGAAATTGCGGTTGGAGGTCGAGGCGCAACGCTCGCCGGGGGCAAGCTGATCCGGGTTCATCCCCAGACACATCGAACAGCCGGCCTGGCGCCATTCCGCCCCGGCGGCGGTGAAGATTGCTCCCAGACCCTCGGATTCGGCTTGTGCGCGCACTCGCATCGAGCCGGGGACCACCAGCATCCGCACCCCGTCCGCCACCGTGCGGCCGTCCAGAACCTCGGCGACCACCCGCAGATCCTCGATGCGTCCGTTCGTGCACGATCCGACGAAGACGGTGTCCACCGGGATTTCACGCATCGGGGTGCCGGCGCGAAGGTCCATATAGGTCAACGCTTTCTCAGCCGCCTGCTTGGCGTCGTCATCGAGCATCATCTCGGGATCGGGCACCGTCGCCGAGAGCGGCACACCCTGCCCGGGGTTGGTCCCCCAGGTGACGAACGGGCTCAGCGTCGCGGCGTCGATGTAGACCTGGGTGTCGAATTCAGCGCCCTCATCGGTGTGCAACTCGGTCCAGGCCTGCACCGCGGCATCCCAATCGGCGCCCTTCGGCGCGTGCGGACGGCCCTTGAGGAATTCGAATGTGGTGGCATCGGGCGCCACCATGCCTGCCCGGGCGCCGGCCTCGATGCTCATATTGCAGATCGTCATCCGGCCCTCCATCGACAAGGATTCGATGGCGCTGCCCCGGTATTCGATGACGTGACCCTGCCCGCCACCGGTGCCGATCTTGGCGATGACCGCCAGAATGATGTCCTTGGCGCTCACTCCCTCGGGCAGCTCGCCGTCGACGTTGACCGCCATGGTCTTGAAAGGCTTGAGCGGAAGCGTCTGGGTGGCCATCACATGCTCGACCTCAGATGTGCCGATACCCATGGCGATCGAGCCGAACGCGCCGTGGGTCGAGGTGTGGCTGTCGCCACACACCACCGTCATACCCGGCTGTGTCAGACCCAGTTGCGGTCCGATGATGTGCACGATGCCCTGCTCGGCGTCGCCCATCGGATGCAGCCGGATACCGAACTCCTCGCAGTTGCGCCGCAGGGTGTCCACCTGGGTGCGCGACACCGGATCGGCGATCGGCTTGTCGATATCCACCGTCGGCACGTTGTGATCCTCGGTGGCGATGGTGAGATCGGGGCGCCGCACCGGGCGCCCGGCCAACCGCAGACCGTCGAAGGCCTGCGGGCTGGTGACCTCGTGCACGAGGTGCAGATCGATGTAGATCAGGTCGGGTTCACCGGCGCCGCGGGCCACGACGTGGTCATCCCACACCTTCTCGGCCAGGGTTCGGGGCCGCGGACTGGACTGTGTCTGCTCCATGGGTATCTCTATTCGACTCGGGCGTCCTGCCGTGACGGGCTGGCTATCTCACGATGCGGGACGCTAGTATCTCCCTGTGAGACAGGATAGCGGTATCGGCGTCCTCGACAAAGCGGTGGGCGTACTGCACACGGTGGCCGAGTCACCCTGCGGTCTGGCCGAACTGTGCGAACGCACCGGCCTGCCGCGGGCCACCGCGCACCGGCTGGCCGCCGGACTGGAAGTGCACCGCCTGCTCGCCCGGGACACCGAGGGTCGATGGCGGCTGGGACCGGCGCTGACCGAACTGGCCGGGCAGGTCAACGATCCGCTGCTGGCCGCCGGTGCCGCCGTCCTGCCCCGGCTGCGCGAACTCACCGGCGAGAGCGTCCAGCTCTATCGCCGGGAGGGCAGCTCCCGGGTGTGCGTGGCCTCCCTGGAGCCACCGGTCGGTCTGCGTGACACCGTCCCCGTCGGCACCCGGCTGCCCATGACGGCGGGGTCCGGGGCCAAAGTGCTACTGGCCTACAGCGATAGCGCCACCCAGCAGTCGGTGCTCACGACCGCGAAATTCACCGAACGCACGCTCGCCGAGGTCCGCAAGAGGGGCTGGGCGCAAAGCGCCGCCGAACGCGAATCCGGGGTCGCCAGCGTGTCCGCGCCGGTGCGCGACGGACGCGGCGCGGTGATCGCCGCCATCTCGGTGTCCGGGCCCATCGACCGGATGGGGCGCCGGCCGGGCGCCCGCTGGGCCGCCGATCTGCTGGCCGCGTCGGAAGCCCTGACCCGCCGGCTCTAGCAAACTTCGCGCGCGGGCCCTATTGTCGACACCACGAGCGCAGCTGCGCTGGCCGGAGGAGCAGATCACGGGTTCGCAATCGCCGCAATGGCTGGCCACCGCACGAATGATGCGGCGGTCCGGTTTCGGTGCGACCGGGCGCGAAATCGACGCGGTGGTGAATCGCGAGTGGCGGGCATACCTCGACGAGGTGCTCGATCTTGACCCCGCCGCCGACCCGGGTGCCATCGCGACGCCGATGGCGTCCTACTCGACCCCAGCACTGCCCGCCAGCGAAGCCACCACGGCGCCCTTCGTGAGCAGCATGCTGGCGCAGATGCAGGATCTGTCCGGTTGGTGGATACGTCGTATGGTCGCCGTGCGTCAACCGATCCACGAAAAGCTGACGTTCGTCTGGCACAACCACTTCGCCACCTCGGCGGAAAAGGTGGTGGCCGCGGAATTCATGGCGGCCCAGAACCAGACTCTGCGCACCCACACGCTCGGTGACTTCCGGGATCTCGCCTACGCCATCCTGACCGACTCGGCGATGCTGCGCTGGCTCGATGGCCTGGGCAACACCAAAGAGGCGCCCAACGAGAACCTGTCCCGGGAATTCATGGAACTCTTCGCCCTCGGTCACGACAACGGCTACAACGAAAGCGATGTCCGCGAGGGCGCGCGGGCGCTCACCGGGCGTTTCGACACGCTGGGCCGGGGCACCTTGTTGGTGGCAGAGCACCACGACGGCGGTTCCAAGACGATCCTGGGCAAGACCGGCCCCTTCGGGGACAACGACTTCTGCGACATCGTGGTCGGGCACCCTGCGTCGGCACGCTTCGTGAGCTCCAAGCTGTGGCGTCTGCTGGCCTCCGATACCGACCCGAGCGAGGCCGCCTCCGCCCGGCTGGTCGCCGCCTACGGCCCGAACCGGGATCTGAAAGCGTTGACCAAAGCCATCTTTCTCGACCCCGACTTCACCGCAGGCGCCGGCACCTCGGTCGTCACACCGGTGGAGTGGCTGGTCGGCATGCTGCGCTCGCTGTCGGTGCCGCTCGACGGCCCGGACACCTTGACCGCCTGCGATGTCGTGCTCAAGGTGATGGGCCAGCGTCCCTTTGCGCCACCGGACGTCGATGGCTGGCCGCAGGGCCGGGTGTGGCTGTCCAATACGAGTGCGGCCGCGCGGGTCTGGGCGGCCGACCGGTTCGTCCCCCTGGGTGATCTCTCGCTGGTGTCGGATGCCGCTCCCGGCGACCGCATCGATGCCGCGGGCTACCTGCTGGGTATCGGCGCCTGGACCGACACCACGGCCGGGGCGTTGAAGCCGCTGGCCGACCGCCCGGACCGGCTGGTCGCCGCCGCCGTCAACACACCCGAATACCTCACGGTTTAGCGAAGTTGGGGTGACACAACCATGCCGGAGATGAATCGCCGCAGATTCCTGATCGCCAGTGCGGGGGCCGCCGGGCTGGCCGCAGCGGCCGGCGCGGCGGTCACCCTGCCCCAGATGTTCGAGCGCGCGCAACAACAACCGTTGCCCGCCGACACCGGCATCCTGGTGATCCTCACGCTCTACGGCGGCAACGACGGCCTCAACACCGTGATCCCGTTCACCGACAACGCCTATTACGACGCACGTCCCGATCTGGCGTTCGGACCGGAGACGGTCATCGATCTGGACGGTGCGTTCGGGCTGAACCCCGCGCTGACCGGTCTGGCGTCGGCGTGGCGCAGCGACAACCTGGCCATCATCCGCGGTGTCGGCTATCCGAAACAGGACCGAAGTCATTTTCGTTCAATGGATATCTGGCAGACGGCCTCCCCCGACGACCCGACCGCATCCGGCTGGATCGGACGCTGGTTGGACGCAGGCGGGGACGATCCGCTGCGCGCGGTGAACATCGGAACCGTGCTGCCCCCGATGGCCATCGGCCAAAAGCACACCGCGGCCGGGCTTTCCGCGACCATCCCGAAGCTGCCACCCGATATGCCCGGCGTTCTGGAGGCGATGAGCGCCCCCGACCCGCTCGACACCCCCGCGATGGCGGCCGTGCGTGCCGACTACCGGGCCTATCGCACGACCGATGACACGTTCCGCACCTTCACCGACAATCCGCTACCCCCGACGGCGGCCACCGATCTGGGCAGACAACTGGCCGACGATCTGGAACTGGTGGCCCAGTGCGTGCGGGCCGGGGTGCCCACCAAGGTGTACATGGTCTCGCTCGGCGGATTCGACACCCACGCCAACGAGCGCGGTGACCAACAGAAACTGCTCACTGCCCTCAACGACGCCGTCACACCGTTCCTGAAGCAGATGCGCAACAGCGCCTACGGCCGGCACGTGGTGACGATGATCTATTCGGAGTTCGGCCGACGGGTGGCCGCCAACGCCACCCAGGGCACCGACCACGGCACCTCGGGTCCGGTGTTGATTCTCGGCGAGTCGGTGCGGGGCGGGTTCTACGGTGACGCGCCCAGCCTCACCGATCTGAGTGACGGCGACCTGAAGACCACCACCGATTTTCGCGACGTCTATCACGAACTGCTCGATCAGACGTTGGGCACCGATCCGGAGCCATCGGTGGGCCCGGGCCGGCGACCCATCGGCTTTCTGTGACGTTCGCGACACGGCACAAAAAAAGTCCCAGGATTTCTCCTGGGACTTCGTCTGTACCCCCGATGGGATTCGAACCCACGCTACCGCCGTGAGAGGGCGGCGTCCTAGGCCGCTAGACGACGGGGGCTAGAACTTCCGGTGAGCCAGCATAGCTCAGGAGCGTATGCAGACCTAATCACCGCTGTGCCTGAACGTTCTTCGCGTGAACGCTCATCACCGCTGGGGTACCAGGACTCGAACCTAGAATGAGGGAATCAGAATCCCTAGTGTTGCCAATTACACCATACCCCATTTGATGCCCATCACTGCAGGTCAGGGCATCATTTGGCCCAATCAGCGCCGCGGTGATGATCTCCGCTGTGCTTTTCGGGCCGACGAACAGATTACCAAAGAATCGCGGCCACTTTTCACACCCCACCCCGTGCGGCGCGCAACCGGGCCAGGCTGCGGTCGCGACCCAGCAGCTCCATCGACTCGAACAGCGGCGGACTGATCGACGAACCGGTGACCGCGACCCGGATCGGACCGAAGGCCTTACGCGGTTTGAGCTCAAGGCCGTCCAGCAGCGCCGTCTTCAGCGCCTCTTCGATCGAGGACGTCGTCCACTCCGGCGCAGCCTCCAGAGCGCTTAGGGCGGCGTCGAGCACCGGGGCGGCTTCGGCCTTCAGTTCCTTGGCCGCCGACTTCTCGTCGAGCACATAGCTGTCGTCGTCGAAGAACTTCAACAGATCCCACGCATCGCCGAGCACCACGATGCGGGTCTGCACCAGTGCCGCCGCTTCCGCGAAGCCGGCGTCGTCCAGACCGGTGTCGTGGCCGTGCGCCTCCAGGAAGGCCCGCAGCCGGGCGCAGAAATCCTCGGGTGACAGGCGCCGGATGTGCTCGGCGTTGATGGCGTCGGCCTTCTTCTGGTCGAACCGGGCCGGGTTGGAGTTGACGTTGACGACGTCGAACGCCGCGACCATCTCATCGAGGCTGAACAGATCGTGGTCGTCGGCGATACCCCAGCCCAGCAGCGCGAGATAGTTCAGCAGCCCCTCCGGGATGAATCCCCGGTCGCGGTGCAGGAACAGATTCGACTGCGGGTCACGCTTGGACAGCTTCTTGTTGCCGTCGCCGAGAACGCTTGGCAGGTGCGCGAACTCGGGAATGCTGTCGGTGACACCGATCCGGATCAGCGCCTGGTACAGGGCAATCTGGCGCGGCGTGGAGGACAGCAGATCCTCGCCGCGCAGCACGTGGGTGATCTTCATCAACGCGTCGTCGACGGGATTGACCAAGGTGTACAGCGGATCTCCGCTGGCCCGGGTGATCGCGAAATCGGGCACCACGCCGGCAGCGAAGGTGGTCTCCCCGCGCACCAGATCGTTCCAGGTCAGGTCCGCATCCGGCATCCGCAACCGCAACACCGGTTTACGTCCCTCGGCGGTGAAGGCCGCACGCTGATCGTCGGTGAGGTCGCGGTCATGGTTGTCGTAGCCCAGTTTGGGATTTCGGCCCGCGGCGATATGACGGGCCTCGACCTCCTCGGGCGTGGAGTAGGCCTCGTACACCTCGCCCGCGGCGAGCAGTTTGGCGATCACATCGCGGTAGAGATCGGATCGCTGCGACTGCCGGTAGGGCTCGTAGGGTCCCCCGACCTCCGGGCCCTCATCCCAGTCCAGACCGAGCCAGCGCAGCGCGTCCAGAATCGCGTCATAGCTTTCCTGGCTGTCGCGGGCCGCATCGGTGTCCTCGATGCGGAAGACGAAGGCGCCACCGGTGTGCCGGGCGTAGGCCCAGTTGAACAGCGCGGTGCGGACCAGCCCGACGTGCGGGGTGCCCGTCGGTGATGGGCAGAAACGTACCCGAACGGTCATCGCTACTTTCCTTTACGCACAACAGGATTGGAGAGGGTGCCGATGCCCTCGATGGTGATGCTGACGATATCGCCGTCCTCGATCGGGCCGACGCCTTCGGGGGTGCCGGTCAGGATGAGATCGCCGGGCAGCAGTGTCATGACCGCCGACACCCATTCGATGATGGCGCCCACATCATGCAGCAGCATCGCGGTGTTGCTGTTCTGACGAACCTCGATCTCGCCGACCGAACCGTCCTCGGCCGGGTGGATGACCTCGGTGCGCAGGTCCAGCTCGGCGGGGTCGACGGCGGTTTCGATCCACGGACCGACCGGGCAGAAGGTGTCATGGCCCTTGGCCCGCATCCACTGGCCGTCCTTCTGCTGCTGGTCGCGTGCGGACACGTCGTTGGCGATGGTGTAGCCGAGGATGTAGTCGGCGGCCTTCGCGGCGGGCACGTCCTTGCAGGGCCGTTCGATGACGGCCACCAGTTCGCCTTCGTGATGGACCGGGTGCGCATCTGCGGGCAGCTGGATGGCGACATTGGGCCCGATGATCGCGGTGTTGGGCTTGAGGAAGATCACCGGATCCTCCGGCGCCTCGCCACCCATCTCGAGGGCGTGCGCGGCGTAGTTCTTACCCATGCACACCACCTTGCTGGCCAGGATCGGGGCCAGCAGCCGCACGTCGGCCAGCGGCCAGCTGCGACCGGTGAAGGTGGGGTTTCGCGACAGGTACTGCTCGGCGATCTCGCGGCACACCGCATCGGAGTTCGAGTCGCCTTCGATGACCACGAAGGCGACCCCGTCAGGACTGGCGATTCGACCGAGGCGCATCCGCTCAGCCTAATGAGCCCCGGCAGCCGGTCGCCGCGCGGCGTCGACCTTTGCCTGCGCAAGAGCATTGTCTCTCACATCATGAGATCAGAGTTCAATATCATGGGATGGCCATGGCACCATGTCGTCATGCCCACGTCGACCATCAGCACCGCGCGGCGCTGGTCCATGCTGGTGATCGCCCTGACGGCGACCACGTGCGCCAATGTCTTCATCAACGGCGCGGCCTTTCTCATTCCCACCCTGCACAGCGAGCGCGGCGTGGACCTGGCTGCGGCGGGACTGCTCTCGGCGATGCCCAGCTTCGGCATGGTGGTGACGCTGATCGCCTGGGGCTGGCTGGTGGACCGGGTCGGCGAACGCATCGTGCTGACCGTCGGCTCGGCACTCACCGCGGCATTCGCCTTCGGTGCCGCGTCGGTGCACTCCCTGTTCGCCGTCGGGGCATTCCTGCTGCTCGGCGGAATGGCCGCAGCGAGCAGCAATGCCGCGAGCGGACGCGTCGTGGTGGGCTGGTTCCCGCCGGAGCAGCGCGGCCTGGCCATGGGAATCCGTCAGACCGCGACACCCCTGGGCGTCGGACTGGGCGCCCTCATGATCCCACGGGTCGCCGAAAGCCATGGTGTGGGCACCGCATTGCTGTTTCCCGCAGTGGTGTGCGTGCTGTCCGCGGTGATCTGCGCGATCGGCGTACTGGACCCGCCGCGGCCGCCCCGAGCCGAGGCGCCGCCAGAGGATCTGGCCAACCCGTACCGCGGATCGTCTGTGCTGGCACGCATTCACGCGGTATCCGTGCTGCTGGTCATCCCTCAGGGTTTCGTGTGGACCTTCATGCTGGTGTGGCTGATGACCGAGCGCGGGTGGTCGGCCGCGTCGGCGGGCGCGCTCGTCACGGCTTCTCAGGTGCTGGGCGCAGCGGGTCGCATTGCGGCCGGGCGGTGGTCCGATGTGCTGGGCCTGCGCCTGCGGCCCATCCGATTCATCGCTGCGGCCGCGGCGGCGACGATGGCCTTGCTTGCCGTCACCGACGCACTGAGCTCGCCGGTGAGCATCGCACTGATCGTCATCGCCTCGGTGGTGACGGTGTCCGACAACGGGTTGGCGTTCACCGCGATCGCCGAGATCGCCGGTCCGTTCTGGAGTGGACGCGCGCTGGGCACCCAGAACACCAGCCAGCATCTGGCCACGGCGGTCGGGTCGCCGTTGTTCGGTGGGTTGATCGCAGCCGTCGGATTTCCTTTTGCGTTCGCTGTGTGCGCGCTGTTCCCTGCGGCAGCGGTCTTCCTGGTGCCCGCCGACCCCGGTTCCGACGCCGTCGCACGCGGGAAATAGCCCAGCTGCGAACAACTTTCAGGAGGCGGTCATATCCCCCGTGGCCGGCACACCCTCGGCCAGACCGTAGCGCAGATACACCGATCCCTTCGGGCTGGCGACCGGCGGCTGCAGCAGTGTGATGTTCGTGGGCACCACACCACCGTCGAACACCTTCTTCCCGACGCCGAGCATGATCGGATGAAGCCACAGGTCGATCCCGTCAAAGAGCTTCTCGCGCAACAGCGTTTGCACCAAATTGAGGCTGCCGACGACCTTCACCCGCTCGTGCCGGTCCCGGATCTCTCGCACCGCGCCGACCAGGTCCGGGCCGAGCTGCGTCGATCCCGCCCAGGACAGGTCGGGCCTGCCGCGCGAGACCACATACTTCGGGATGCGGTTGAACAATGCCGCGAACTCGTCATCCTGGTGCGGCCAGAACGCGGCGAAGATGTCATAGGTCCGCCGGCCGAGCAGCAGTGCGTCGGTGCCTTCGTAGGCGGCCGCCACCTGCGCGCCGGCCACCTCGTCCACCAGCGGCGCCTGCCAGCCACCGAACGGGAAGCCGATCGGATCCTCCTCGGGGCCGCCGGGCCCCTGCCCGACCAGATCCAGCGTTGCGAACAGTTCGATATCGATGAGTCCCATACCGGATAGACCAGCAAGGCCACCCGAACTCATCGCCGCGGCAGCACCACCAGTGCCGCCGCCAGGAAACACAATGCCCCGACGAAGGTGCCGAGGTTGGCCACCGCCGCGTTCACCGTCTCCCCGGTGGTGAACACGAACGCCGCAGCCGCAGACACCCCGAACGCGATGCAGCCGGCAAGATTGATCCACCCCGCCTGCCAGTCCACCGATCGCGGAGCCCACCGGCCGACCGCCGTGACGGCGAGCACGCCGCTGATCAGGAACGCCACCGAGCCCGTCGCGTCCGGCGCCCACACGTCACGGCGCTCGGCATGGAGGGTGTGCGCCCACACCGACGCCCCGGTGCTGACGTTGAACAGGATGGTGCCGGCGAACTGGCTGGCCGATGACCACCAGCCGATGCCGCGACCCGACAATGCCAGTTGTATCCATGCGGCCGTGGTGAAGAACCACGAGCCGATGAAGCACAACGCGTTGGACGCACCGGCCCCCGCGAGCGCGGCGAATCCCGGTGCGGTGGCCACCGCGAAGAACATCGAACCGATCGCGAACAGCCGGCACTGCCGGCTCAGCGTCGCGAAGGCGGACACCGGAGCTACAGCAGAGACAGGATCCGGTCGCCGACCTCGCTGGTCGACAGTTTTGCGTCGCCGCGGGTCGCCAGGTGCTCGGAGACCGCCTTGTCCACCCGCGTCGCCGCATCCTCTTCGCCCACATGCGAGAGCAACAACGCCACGCTCATCACGGCCGCGGTCGGATCGGCGATGCCCTGGCCCGCGATGTCGGGCGCGCTGCCGTGCACCGGCTCGAACATCGACGGATTGGTCCGCGTCGCATCGATATTGCCGCTGGCGGCCAGACCGATACCGCCGCACACCGCCGCCGACAGGTCGGTGATGATGTCGCCGAACAGGTTGTCGGTGACGATGACGTCGAAACGTCCCGGGTCGGTGACCATGTGGATGGTGGCGGCGTCGATGTGCTGGTAGGCGACCTCGACCTCGGGGAACTCGGTGCCGACCTCGGCCACCACCCGCGACCACAGGCTGCCCGCAAAGGTCAGCACATTGGTCTTGTGCACCAACGTCAGATGCTTGCGGCGGGCCTGTGCGCGGGCGAACGCGTCGCGCACGACGCGCTCCACCCCGAAGGCGGTGTTGACGCTGACCTCGGTGGCCACCTCGTGGGGGGTGCCGACCCGCAGCGCTCCACCGTTTCCGGTGTAGGGCCCCTCGGTGCCCTCGCGGACCACGACGAAATCGATACCGGTGACACCCGAGAGCGGGCTGCTCACACCGGGATAGAGCCGACCGGGACGCAGGTTGACGTGATGGTCGAGCGCGAAACGCAGCTTGAGCAGCAGCCCACGCTCCAGCACGCCGCTGGGTACCGACGGATCACCGATCGCGCCGAGCAGGATGGCGTCATAACCGCGCAGTTCTTCGATCGTCTCCGCGGTCAGCAGTTCGCCCGATGCGTGGTAGCGCCGCGCTCCCAGGTCGTACTCGGTGCGCTCGACTCCGGGCAGCACCGCATCCAGTACCCGCAGCGCCTGGTCGATGACCTCCGGACCGATACCGTCACCGGCGATTACAGCGAGCTTCATGACAGATCGACCACTTCCAGTGTGGTGGCGCCGACCGCCGAGGCGATCGCGGCGCGCACATCTTCGGGCACATCGGTATCCAGGCGCAGCATCACGGTGGCGCTGTCGCCACTGGCATCCTGGCTCATCTGCGCGGCCAGCACGTTGACATCGGCACCACCGAGCAGCGTGCCGATCTTGCCGAGCGCGCCGGGCTGATCGTGGTAGTTGACCACCAGGTTGTAGCCCTCGGCGCGCAGATCCAGGTTGCGCCCGTTGATCTGGACGACCTTCTGCACCTGCTGCGGACCGGACAGGGTGCCCGCCACGTTCAGCGAACCCCCGTCGGCGTAGACCGCGCGCACGTCCACCACGCTGCGGTGGTTGGGACTCTCACTGGCGGTGCTGATCTCAGCGGTCACGCCGCGATCCTTGGCCAGGGCGGGTGCGTTGACGAAGGTCACCTGCTCGTCGACAACGGCCGAGAACAGGCCGCGTAGCGCCGACAGGCGAAGGATCTCGACGTCCTCGGATGCCAGCTCGCCTTGGACCTGGACGCTCAGCGACACCGGCGCGGCCTCGGCGAGCGAGCCGACCAGCAGGCCGAGCTTGCGGACCAGGTCCAGCCACGGCGCCACTTCTTCGCCGACGGCTCCCCCGCCGACGTTGACGGCGTCGGGCACGAATTCACCGGCCAATGCCAGCTTCACGCTGGCGGCCACATCGGTGCCGGCCCGGTCCTGCGCCTCGGCGGTCGATGCGCCCAGGTGCGGGGTGACCACGACCTGCGGCAGATCGAACAGCGGGCTGTCGGTGCACGGTTCGGTGGAGAACACGTCCAGTCCCGCGCCGCGGACGTGCCCGCTGGTGATGGCGTCGGCGAGCGCCTGCTCGTCGATGAGGCCACCGCGCGCGGCGTTGACGATGATGACGCCGGGCTTGGTCTTGGCGAGGTTTTCCTTGCCGAGCAGGCCCGCGGTCTCCTTGGTCTTGGGCAGGTGCACCGAGATGAAGTCGGCCCGACTCAGCAGCTCGTCGAGGCTGACCAGCTCGATGCCGATCTGCGCGGCGCGCGCCGAGGACACATAGGGGTCGTACGCCACGATGTGGGTGCCGAACGCGGCGAGCCGCGCGGCGACGAGCTGACCGATGCGGCCCAGCCCGACCACGCCGACGGTCTTACCGAAGATCTCGGTGCCCGAGAACGCGGACCGCTTCCAGGTGTGCTCGCGCAGCGTGGCGTCGGCGGCCGGAACCTGGCGGGCCGCCGACAGCAGCAGTGCCAGGGCGTGCTCGGCGGCGCTGTGGATATTGGAGGTCGGCGCGTTGACGACCAGCACGCCGCGTGCGGTGGCCGCGTCGACGTCGACGTTGTCCAGGCCGACGCCGGCGCGGGCGACGATCTTGAGTTTCGGCGCGGCAGCGATGACCTCGGCGTCCACCGTGGTCGCGGAGCGCACCAGCAGCGCGTCCGCGTCGGCGACGGCCTCCAGCAGTTTCGGACGGTCCGGGCCGTCCACCCAGCGGACCTCGACCTGGTCGCCGAGCGCGGCGACGGTCGACTCGGCAAGCTTGTCGGCGATCAGAACAACGGGAAGACTCACGGCGCTACAGCCTAGTGTGTGCCCGCCGCGCTACCACAGGCCACGTGCGCTCGCGGGCGATGATGTCTACTGATGTGGTGGACGTCACCGTCGTCGGAAGTGGCCCCAACGGGCTGACCGCAGCCGTCATCCTGGCCAGGGCCGGGTTGTCCGTGCGCGTCATCGAAGCGCAGACCACCGCGGGCGGTGGTGCGCGCACCCTGCCCGACCCGGAATTCGACGGTGTCAGCCACGACATCTGTTCGGCGGTGCACCCGCTGGCGTTGGCGTCGCCGTTCTTCGCCGCCTACGACCTGCAGGCGCGCGGGGTGACGCTGTCGGTCCCGGAGATCTCCTACGCCAGCCCTCTGGTCGACCGGCCGGCGGCCATCGGCTATCGCGATATCGAGCGCACCGCCGCCGAACTGTCCGACGGCGACTCCTGGCGGCGACTGCTCGGACCGCTCGCGGCCGACAGCGAGGGCGTGGTGGGGCTGATCCTCGGCGACAAGCGTTCGCTGCCGCCGTCGGTCACCGCCGCGCTCAAACTCGCACCGCGGCTGTTGCTCCAGGGTGGCCCGCTGTGGAACACGCTCAAGGGTGAGGATGCCCGCGCACTGTTCACCGGTGTTGCCGCACATACCATTTCGCAGATGCCGTCGCTGGTCGCCTCCGGTGCCGGATTGATGCTGGCCACCCTCGGGCACGCGGTCGGCTGGCCGATCCCGGTCGGTGGATCCCAGGCCATTCCGGATGTCCTGATCGCCGACCTGCTGGATCACGGCGGGGAACTCATCCTCGGCGAAGAGGTGAGCACACCTCCGGGCGGCGTGGTGCTCTATGACACGGCGCCGACGGCCCTGCTGTTCATCTACGGCTCGACTCTGCCCCCCCGGTACGCAAAAGCCTTGCAGCGCTACCGTTATGGGCCCGGCGTCGCCAAGGTCGACTTCGTCCTGTCCGGCGAAATCCCCTGGCGGGATCCACGTCTGGCGCAGGCCCCGACGCTTCATCTGGGCGGCAGCCGAGCGCAGATGGCGCTCGCCGAATCCGAGATCGCCGCCGGCAGGCACGCGGAGTGGCCGATGGTGCTGGCGGCCCTGCCGCACATCGCCGACCCGGCCCGCATCGATGCGCAGGGCCGGCGGCCGCTGTGGGCGTACGCCCATGTGCCTGCCGGTTCGACGGTGGACATGGCCGAGGCCGTCACCGGCATCTTCGAACGGTTCGCCCCCGGATTCCGCGATGCGGTGGTCGCGGTGCGCAGCGTGCCCGCCGCACGACTTTCCGATCACAATGCCAACCTGGTCGGCGGGGACATCGGCGTCGGCGGCAACAACATGGTGAGCGCGATCGCCGGCCCCACCCCGCGGATCAATCCGTGGTCCACCCCGATCCCGAAGGCCTACCTGTGTTCCTCGGCAGCCCCGCCCGGCGGTGGCGTGCACGGTATGGCCGGTTTCTATGCCGCGCGGACCGTCCTGAAACGGGAATTCGGCATCCGGGAGCTTCCTAGACTGGCGCCATGACCAAACTCGCCGTCATCTATTACTCGGCCACCGGGCACGGCACCTCGATGGCCGCCCGGGTGTCTGCTGCCGCCGAGGCGGCGGGCGCCGAGGTGCGCACCCGCCACGTCGCCGAGACCAACGACCCCGCGTCGTTCGCGCAGAACCCCGCGTGGTCGGCCAACCATGAGGCCACCAAGGACCTGCCGGCCGCGACCGGCGAGGACATCGTGTGGGCCGACGCGGTGATCTTCGGCTCCCCCACCCGATTCGGTTCTCCGGCGGCGCCACTGCGGGCCTTCCTGGACTCGCTCGGCGGGTTGTGGTCCGAAGGCAAGCTCGCCGACAAGGTGTACGCCGCGTTCACCTCCACCCAGACCGCGCACGGCGGACAAGAATCCACCCTGCTCAATCTGTATGTGACGCTGATGCATTTCGGCGGGATCATCGTGCCGCCGGGATACACCGATCCGGTGAAATTCGTCGACGGCAACCCCTATGGGGCCGGCCTGATCGCGAACCGGGAGAACGTCACCGAGTTCGATGACGCGACCAACGATGCCCTCGATCACCTGGCGCGGCGGGTGGTCGGCATCGCGGGCCGCCTCGCATCCTGAAACCTGACTGAAAGCGTCCCGGCGCGGGTACACCAGGGCGCATGAGTGATTCACTGAAGAAGGGCGACAAGGTGTCGTGGCAGAGCCACGGCACCACTGTGCCCGGCACCGTTGAAGAGAAGATCACCTCCGAGACCGAAGCCGCCGGTCGCACGGTGAAGGCCAGCACGGACGAACCGCAGTACCGCGTGACCAGCGACAAGAGTGGCCGCGACGCGGTGCACAAACCCGAGGCGCTGAAGAAGCGCTCGTCATGACGTCCGTCGACTCAGCCCACGCCCGGCCACCGGGCACCTCCGATGACACCGTCGAGGCCGTCGGCAAGGTGTCCGAGGCGCTGGAATACGTCGAACGGGCGCGCGGGCACCTGTACTCGTTCCATCAGCTGATGGGGCACGCCGACCTGCTGCTCGGCGAGGCAGCCGACGCCCTGCGCGACGCCGGGCACGACGGGATTGCCGATCGGCTCACCGACGACATGGTCGGCCGCAACGTCATTCGCGGCCGCTGGACGTTCCAGGTCGTCGAGGAATTCGACGACGACTACTGGTCGCGTTTCCGCGAGCACGAGAAGAGGGTCCGCGATGAGCTGATGGACGGCCGGCGACACGTGTTCGAAGCGGAGATGAAAGAGGACCGGCGCACGAAGGGCCGCGACGGTCACGAGGCGACGCCGTAGCTTCCAGAATGACGAAATGGCTGCCACCGGAACTCCGGTGGCAGCCATTTCGGATGGTTCAGCGAGTTACGCGGTCTCGGTGATGGGCCGGTCGACCCAGCTCATCAGGTCGCGCAGCTTCTTGCCGGTGACCTCGATGGGGTGCTCGGCGTTCTCCTTGCGCAGGCCCTCGAGCTCGGTGTTGCCGTTCTCGACGTTGGCGACCAGACGCTTGACGAAGCTGCCGTCCTGGATGTCCTTGAGGATGGCGCGCATCCGCTCCTTGGTGTCGGCGTCGATGACGCGCGGACCGGAGATGTAGCCGCCGAACTCCGCGGTGTCGGACACCGAGTAGTTCATCCGGGCGATGCCGCCTTCGTAGATCAGGTCGACGATGAGCTTGAGCTCGTGCAGCACCTCGAAGTAGGCCATCTCGGGGGCGTAGCCGGCCTCGACCATGACCTCGAAACCGGTCTTGATGAGCTCTTCGGTGCCACCGCACAGCACGGCCTGCTCACCGAACAGGTCGGTCTCGGTCTCTTCCTTGAAGGTGGTCTTGATGACACCGGCACGCGCGCCACCGATGGCGGCGGCGTAGGACAGCGCCAGCGCCTGGCCCTCACCCTTGGGGTCCTGCGCAACGGCGATCAGGGCGGGCACGCCCTTGCCGTCGACGAACTGCCGGCGCACCAGGTGGCCGGGGCCCTTGGGGGCGACCATGCCGACGGTGATGTTCTCGGCCGGCTTGATCAGACCGAAGTGGATGTTCAGGCCGTGCCCGAAGAACAGCGCGTTGCCGTCTTCCAAGTTCGGCTCGATGTCCTTGGTGAAGATCTCGGCCTGCGCGGTGTCCGGCGCGAGCACCATGATCACGTCGGCCCACTTGGCGACCTCGGCCGGCGTGCCGACCTCCAGGCCCTGCTCCTCGACCTTGACGCGGGACTTCGAGCCCTCTTTGAGGCCGACCTTGACCTGCACGCCCGAGTCACGCAGTGACAGCGAATGGGCGTGGCCCTGGCTGCCATAGCCGATCACCGCGACCTTGCGGCCCTGGATGATCGACAGATCCGCGTCGTCGTCGTAGAACAGTTCGATTGCCACTGAATTTTCCTTCTCTTGTTTTCGTTCTTGATGAAGCTGTGTCGATGAAAGCTATTTGGCGGTGCCGATACCGCGCGGTCCGCGCGACAGCGAGACGATGCCGGACTGCACGATTTCCCGAATACCGTACGGCTCGAGCACACGCAGGAATGCCTCGAGCTTCTCGGGCGTCCCGGTGGCCTCGATGGTCAGCGACTCGGTGGACACGTCCACAACCTTGGCACGGAACAGATTGACCGCTTCAATCACCTGGCTGCGGGTGGTGGCATCGGTGCGCACCTTGATGAGCGCGAGCTCACGCGAGACCGACTGCGCATCGTCCTGCTCGACGATCTTGATCACGTTGATCAGTTTGTTGAGCTGCTTGGTGACCTGCTCCAGCGGGAAGTCCTCGACCTCGACGACGATCGTCATCCGGGACAGGTGCTTCTGCTCGGTGGCGCCGACGGCGAGGCTCTGGATGTTGAAGCCGCGTCGGGAGAACAGTGCCGCGACGCGCGCCAGCACACCGGGTTTGTCCTCGACGAGCACCGACAGCGTGTGGGTGGAGACCGTGCTCATCAGGCGTGCCCTTCTTCGGTGTCGAACAGCGGACGGATGCCGCGGGCGGCCTGGATCTCGTCATTGCTGGTGCCTGCGGCGACCATCGGCCACACCTGCGCGTCGGCGCCGACGATGAAGTCGATGACGACGGGACGGTCGTTGATGGCGCGCGCCTGGTTGATGACGTCTTCGACGTCTTCGGCACGCTCACAACGCAATCCGACACAACCCAGCGCCTCGGCCAGCTTCACGAAATCGGGGATCCGGTGGCTGTGCGTGGACAGGTTGGTCTGGCTGTAGCGCTCTCCGTAGAACAGCGTCTGCCACTGCCGCACCATGCCCAGGTTGCCGTTGTTGATCAGCGCGACCTTGATCGGCGCACCCTCCAGGGCGCAGGTGGCCAGTTCCTGATTGGTCATCTGGAAGCAGCCGTCACCGTCGATCGCCCACACCTCTGCCTCGGGACGGGCGAACTTGGCACCCATCGCCGCGGGGATCGCGTAGCCCATGGTGCCCAGACCGCCGGAGTTCAGCCACGTCTTGGGATTCTCGTACTTCACGAACTGGGCGGCCCACATCTGGTGCTGACCGACACCGGCGACGTACAGCGCCTCCGGTCCGGCGATCTGGCCCAGCTTCTCGATGACCAGCTCGGGGCTCAGGCTGCCGTCGCTCTGCGGGCCGTAGCTCAGCGGGAAGGTCGCCTTGATGCTCGACAGGTAGTCCCACCAGCTGTCCAGCTTCAGCGATGCCGCATTCGTCTCGTCGCGGCGCAGGATCTCCAGCAGATCGGTGATGACATTTTTCACATCGCCCACGATCGGCACGTCGGCGTGCCGGTTCTTGCCGATCTCGGCGGGGTCGATGTCGGCGTGGATCACCTTGGCGTCGGGGGCGAAGGAATCCAGCTTGCCGGTGACACGGTCATCGAAGCGGGTGCCCAGCGCGATCAACAGATCGCTCTTCTGCAGCGCGGCCACCGCCGAGACGGTGCCGTGCATGCCCGGCATACCCATGTGCTGCGGGTGGCTGTCGGGGAACGCGCCGCGGGCCATCAGGGTGGTGACCACCGGGATGCCGGTCAGCTCGGCGAGGTCCATCAGTTCGGCGGTTGCCTCGCCGCGGATGACGCCGCCGCCGACATAGAGCACGGGTTTGCGGGACGCGGCGATCAGCTTGGCGGCCTCGCGCACCTGGCGGCTGTGCGGCTTGGTGTTCGGCTTGTAGCCCGGCAGATCCATCACCGGCGGCCAGGAGAAGGTGCACTCGCTCTGCAGGATGTCCTTGGGGACGTCGACGAGCACCGCACCGGGGCGCCCGGACGACGCGATGTGGAACGCCTCGGCGATCACCCGCGGGATGTCATCGCCCTCGCGCACCAGGAAGTTGTGCTTGGTGACCGGCATGGTCATGCCGGTGATATCGGCCTCCTGGAAGGCGTCGGTGCCGATCAGGGCGCGACCGACCTGTCCGGTGATGGCCACGACCGGGATGGAATCCATCTGGGCGTCGGCCAGCGGGGTCACCAGGTTGGTGGCACCCGGGCCCGAGGTGGCCATCATCACGCCGACCTTGCCGGTGGCGTGGGCGTAGCCGCTGGCGGCGTGCCCGGCGCCCTGCTCGTGGCGCACCAGCACGTGGCGCAGCTTCTTCGAGTCGTAGAGCGGGTCGTAGACGGGCAGCACGGCGCCACCGGGGATGCCGAAGATGATCTCGACACCGATCTCCTCGAGCGACCGCACGACCGACTGCGCGCCGGTCATCCGTTGTGGTGCAACAACATTGGGCTTCGGCTCCGCCTTGGCGGGGGCCTGGACGCCGTTCGCGCGCGGGGTGGACTCCGGCGGTCGCGTGGTGGGTGCGCTCACTTTTACCTCGTTGATTCGGTGTTTCTGTGGTGTTGTGACGTTCTGTGACAGCAAAAAACCCCCGTCAGCGGAGTCCGCTGTACGAGGGTTGGCGCGTCGATGCTGTTGGCTAAGCCCGGCAGAGAGCTAGCGCGGCATCAACGCGCCAACCAATTACTACGAGCTTGTCCGGGGTGTACATAGACCTTGACGGTAGCCGCCGCACTGCTCAAAGGTCAAATTGCCCATCCAGGATCCCGGCGCCGGCGACGTCCGCCGAAAAGGCGGTCCCACCGGCGGTGAGAAGATGGCGGGGTGAGTGACCCTTCCCCGCTTGTCATCCGCATCTCCCCGATGGCGCACTTCGCGGTGTTCTTTCTGTTCCTCGGGCTGGCGGCGCTGGTGTTCGTGTGGCCGAGCTGGACACGGGTGCTGTTCGTGATCCCGGTGCTGGTGTCGGCGGCCGTCGTCCGCTACCGCACGGTGGCCGACCGCGACCAGGTGACCTCGCGGACGCTGCTCCGCAGCCGGACCGTGCCGTGGACCGAGATCGACGGTCTGCGTTTCGACAGGTCCTCCTGGGCCAAGGCCCGGCTCACCGATGGCAGCGAATTGACGCTTCCTGCAGTGACATTCGCGACTCTGCCGCTGCTGACGGCGGTCAGCGGCGGCCGCGTGCCCAACCCCTACGAGTAGCGGGCCTTCACGCCGGTGCGATGCGGCAGTCCGGGTTGTACGTTCGGGTCGTGACCGGCGGATTGGCCGCCAGTAAGGCGGCCGGCCGGATCGGCCTCGGGGTCAGGTTGCCGCCGCAGTTCGGGCAGGCCCGGCCGGGGAATGATGCAACACAATCGGCGCACCACGTGCACTCGAAGGAACAGATGTAGACGTCCGGTGCCGCGAGATCGAGGTCACGATCACAGCACTCGCAGCTGGGACGCAATTCCAGCATCCGACCCCCTCGACGGGTGAGGCCTTGACGGGTGAACTGGCGACTGCGCGGGTCTACCCCAGCGGGTTGGCGCCGTTGAGCAGCACCCACATACCGACACCGACGCCGATGCCGAGCAGCAGCGCCAGGAAAGATCCGACGAACGGGCGCCGAGACCAGCCGCGGCCGGCGTCCAGGCCGTAGCGCCCGGGACCGGTCAACGTCAGCGCGGCGGCCACCAGCACCAGAGTTGCCTGATGCTCATGCCCGGTCGGGATGACGAAATCGACGAAGCTGACGCCGGGTTCGGCGGCGATGGACGCGAGCAGCGCGTTGACCAGGTAGGCCAGCGCGGCGGCCGCGGCCAGCGGGGTGAACAGCCCCAGCACCAGCAGCAAACCGGCGGCAACCTGCGCTCCGGCGCCGACATAGGTCAGCAGGCCGGCGTGCTGGTAACCGAGGTCGGCCAGCGAGCCCTCGAATCCGCTCAGGCCCGCGCCACCCCACCAGCCGAAGATCTTCTGCAGGCCGTGCACGATCAGCAGTGCACCCAGGCCGACCCGCAGCAGCATCAGGCCCAGGTCGGTGGTGCCACGCCGGCCGGCGTGGCGAATCTGCTGTTCAGCGTCGTACGGGCCGATCTCGGTCGGGGCGGCGGGTGCCGCGGCGTACGGGTTGGGCTGCGCCGGAGAGACATAGGGCAGCGGCTCGGGATCGTTGAGCAGCGCGAAGGGCGACTGATCGGGCTTGGGGCTGCCATCGATGTCATAGCGCGGGATGGCGGTGGTTTCGAAGTCTCCCCCATAGGTCGACGAGGGAAGGTCTTCTTCGGGGTCGACCAACTGCGCCGACGCCGGCCGTTGCCAGTCGGTCAGGTTCTGAGGTTCAGCGGTCACGAATGCCAGCGTAAGTGCAAGTCACCGCAGAGCAAGGGATTGGCGCGGCGCATTGCGCAGCGTATCCACACCGTTGCCGAGTTGTGACACACCGGCGCATACAACAGGCCTTCGTGGCGCGCACTGCTCGGCGATCCGTAATCTGGCCAGCATGAGACTGGGCGGACCGACGCGGAGCATGCCGGCGCGACTGGCCGCGCTGCTGTGCGCGGCATTGCTGGTCGGTTCGGGCTGCGCGCGGTTCGACGACGCCCAGTCCCAGCCGTTCACCACCCAACCCGCGATGACGCCTCCGCCGCCGACCAAGCCCGAACCGCCACCACCGCTGCCGGCGACGCCGTTCCCCAAGGAGTGCAAGGCCCAGGGCGTCATGCAGGGCTGCCTGGACAGCACCAGCGGGCTGATCATGGGCGGCGACAGCCAGTCGGCACTGGTCGCCGAGCGCACCACCGGTGTGGTGAAAGAGGTGTCGACGAGGGCCGAGCCGATCGTCAAGCTCGTCATCCCGGTCGATCCGACCGGCGACGGCGGTCTGCTCGACATCATCAAGTCGCCGACCTACGCCCAGGACCGGCTGATGTACGCCTACATCAGCACGCCCACCGACAACCGTGTGGTGCGCATCGCCGACGGCGATCCGCCCAAGCCGATCCTCACCGGGATCCCGAAGGGCGCGACGGGTAATGCCGGGGCACTGGTGTTCACCAGTCCGACCACCCTGCTGGTGCTGACCGGTGACGCCGGTAACCCGGCGCAGAGCAATGATCCGGGCTCGATGGCCGGCAAGGTGCTGCGCATCGAGCAGCCGACGACCGTCGACCAGGCACCGCAGACCACGGCGCTGTCCGGGATGGGCGCCGGCGGCAGCATGTGCGTGGATCCGGCCGACGGCGCGCTGTATGTCACCGACCGCACCCCGACCGCGGACCGCGTACAGCGGATCACCAAGGACTCCAACGTCTCGACGGTGTGGACCTGGCCGGACCGTCCCGGGGTGGCCGGCTGCGCCGCACTCGACGGCACCGTGCTGGTGAACCTGGTGAACACCAAGCAGACGGTGGCACTGCGGTTGGCGCCCGACACCGGCGCGGTCACCGGCGAGCCCGAGGTCGTGCGTCAGGACCAGCACGGCCACGCCTGGGCGCTCGCGGTGTCCCCGGACGGCAACATCTGGGGCGCCACGGTGAACAAGACCTCCGGGGACGCCGGGTCGTTCGACGATGTGGTCTTTCCGCTGTTCCCGTCCGGTGGCGGATTCCCCCGCAGTAACGCCGACAAGACGTAACGGGAATACCCGCCTGCTGGGGTGGATCGCCCGACCAGCCGGCGACATTCGGGCGCCATCGAAAAACTTTGCTCACTGTGGTCCCACCTGCCACATCTCGGCGATTTTTGTCGGTCTATCGAACTAATGTTCGAAGCATGGATGGCGGTCTGCTCACCGATCTGGTGGCCTTGCTCGACAAGGTCACCAGCATCGGGTTCGACCGCGCCACCCCGGCCGAACTGCTCAGCTTCGAATCCGCCTTGGAAGATCTCGCCCGACGCATCCCCGCCGTCGAACATCGGCTGCTGGCCGCGCTGACCTTCCAGACCACTCCCGCGGAACTGGGCGCCAAAAGCTGGGCCGAAGTGCTCCAGGTCCGCATGCTGATCTCGTCCCCCGATGCACACCGACGCTTCGCCGAAGCCGACACCCTGGGTCCTCGCCGCTCGGTGACCGGGCAGGCATTGCCGCCGAAGTATCCGCACACCGCAGGCGCCCAAGCCGCCGGGGCGATCACCGCCGAGCACGTGCGCATCATCACCGCCGCAATGGCCGCGATGCCGGCCCACATCGACGCTGCGACCCGTGCCGACGCCGAGGCCACCCTGGCCCAGATCGCTTGTGAACAAACCCCCGAAGCCCTACGCAAAGCCGCCAACCACTTGCTGGACGTCCTCGACCCCGACGGACCCGAACCAAACGACGACGAGGTCGAACAACGCCGCCGCGACCGTCGCGACTGCGTCCTGGGTGACCAGGACCAGGACGGCATGTCCGAGATGCGGCTGACCATCACCCCGGAGTTCCGGGCCTACCTGGGGCCGATCTTCGCCAAATTCGCCGGCAAGGGCATGTGCAACCCGGACAACGACACACCCTGCACCGCGGGCACCCCCAGCCAGGACAAGATCGACACCGACACCCGCACCACCGGGCAACGCCAACATGACGCTCTGATGACACTCGCCCGCGGCACCCTGACCTCAGGGAAACTCGGCGACCACAACGGGCTGCCCGTCACCGTCGTCATCGGGGTCGGCGCTGCCGAACTCGACGCCGGCACCGGCACCGGACACACCGCCGACGGCACCAAGATCCCAACCCGTGATGTCATCCGGCTGGCCTCCCACGCCTACCTGTGCCTGACGGTGTTCGACGACGTCACCGGCAAAGTGCTGGATTTCGGGCGCACAAAACGCTGCGCCACCCTCGACCAACGCCTCGTGCTGACCTACTTGCAACGCGGGTGCACCTTCCCCGGCTGCCGGGTCCCCGCCTATGGCTGCCAGGTCCACCACGCCGTCAGAGACTTCGCAAGAAACGGCCAGACGAATATCAACGAACTCGCCCTGGCCTGCGGTGTGCACAACCGGCTCGTCACCGAAGGCGGCTGGAGGACCACCATTTCAGCCGACGGCACCGTGCACTGGCATCCACCCGCGGCCCTCGACACCGCCGGACCGCGGACAAATCTGTTCCACCATCCAGAAAGGATGCTGGGAACGCGGCCGCCGGAGACGCAGGTAACCAAGGAACGCAAACCCAAAGCAGAGGAACGAGACCCCTGACCGACGTCACTCAGGAGCAGGCGGCGAGCACCAGTTCGCGCACCCGGGCGGCGTCGGCCTGGCCCTTGGTCGCCTTCATCACCGCGCCGACGATCGCGCCTGCGGCCTGCACCTTGCCGCCGCGGATCTTCTCGGCGATATCGGGTTGGGCGGCCAGCGCCTCATCGATGGCGGCCTGGATCAGGGAATCGTCGCGCACCACGACCAGACCGCGGTCGTTCATCACCTGCTCGGGTTCGCCCTCACCGGCCAGCACACCCTCGATGACCTGACGGGCCAACTTGTTCGACAGCTTGCCGTCGTCCACGAGTTTGATCACCGCGGCCACCTGGGTGGGCGTGATCGGCAGAGCCTCGAGTTCGACCCCTTGTTCGTTGGCCTTCTGCACGAGGAAGTTTCCCCACAGGGCGCGGGCGGACTCGCTGGACGCGCCCTGGGCCACGGTCGCGGCCACCAGGTCGATCGCGCCATTGTTGACCAGGTCGCGCATCACCTCATCGGAGATGCCCCACTCCTGCTGAACGCGGTTGCGCACCAACCACGGAAGCTCCGGGATGGTGCCACGCAACCGCTCCACCAGCTCGGCCGACGGCGCCACCGGCTCCAGGTCGGGCTCCGGGAAGTACCGGTAGTCCTGCGCGGTCTCCTTGCTGCGGCCCGCGTTGGTGTGTCCGTCCTCGTGGAAGTGGCGGGTCTCCTGGGTGACGGTGCCACCGGACTTCAGCACCGCCGCCTGACGGCGCATCTCGTAGCGGACCGCGACCTCGACACTCTTGAGCGAGTTGACGTTCTTGGTCTCGGTGCGGGTGCCGAACTCACTGGCGCCCTTGGGTTTCAGTGACAGGTTGGCATCGCAGCGCATCGATCCCTGGTCCATCCGCACATCGGACACATCGAGCCCGCGCAGCAGATCGCGCAGGGCGGTCACGTATGCGCGCGCGATCTCCGGGGCCCGTTCGCCGGTGCCCTCGATGGGCCGGGTGACGATCTCGATCAGCGGCACACCGGCCCGGTTGAAGTCGGCGAGCGAGGTGGTCGCACCGGAGATCCGGCCGGTGTCACTGCCCAGGTGGGTGAGCTTGCCGGTGTCCTCTTCCATGTGCGCGCGTTCGATCTCGATGCGCCAGGTGGTGCCGTCGTCGAGCGGCACGTCCAAGTAGCCGTCGATGGCGATCGGCTCGTCGTACTGGGAGATCTGATAGTTCTTCGGCTGATCGGGATAGAAGTAGTTCTTCCTGGCGAAACGTCCCCAGGGCGCGATGGCGCAGTTGAGGGCCAGCCCGATCCGGATCGCCGATTCGACCGCGGCCTGATTGAGCACCGGCAGTGACCCGGGCAGGCCCAGGCACACCGGGCACACCTGCGTGTTGGGCTCGGCGCCGAACTTGTTGGCGCACGGGCAGAACATCTTGGTGGCGGTGGACAGCTCGACGTGCACTTCCATGCCCATCACGGGGTCGAACTCGGCGATGACGTCGTCGTAGTCGACGAGGTCGGCAGTAGAAGTGGTCATGACCGCGATTTTAGTGTCAGCCCTCCGCCAGCTTCGGATGCACACCCGGGCTCATGCCCAGACCCGCCGAGATGGTCTGCAGCAGACCCAGCAGCACGGTGCGTTCCTGAGCCGTCAGCGAGGCGGTGATCTCGTCCTCCTGGGCCCGCCCCTGGGCATCCAGATCGGGCAGCAGCTCACGGCCGGCGTCCGTCAGCGTGACGGCGAAGGCCCGGCGGTCATCCGGGTGCGGACGGCGCGCCACCAGGCCTTTGACCTCCAGATCATCGATGACCGTGACCATCGCGTTGCGGTGGATGCCGAGCCGCTGGGAGAGCTGTCGCTGCGACTGTCCGTCGCCGGCGGCGAGCGCCATCAGCACCGCATAGGTGCGCGGACCCACCTCGTAGGGCAGCAGGCGGGTGACGAAGTCGTCGGCGATGTGCACGCCGAGCTGAGACAGCAGGAACGGGATGCGCTGATGCAGCTCGACGATGCCGGGTCCGGTCACCGCCCAAGACTAGCCCGAGAATTGATAGTCATATAGTGTGATAATCACAACCAGTGACTATTGGAGATCATCATGCGCATTGCCGTCTTCGGCGCGAACGGTCAGACCGGTCGGCTGCTGACCCAGCAGGTCCTCGACGCAGGACACGATGCGGTCGCGGTGACGCGCAAGCCCGCCGGGTTTCCACTGTCCGGCGAGCGGCTACGCGTCGCCGAGGCGGACGCCCATCACCCCGCCGATGTCGCAGCCGCCGTCGCGGGTGCTGATGCCGTGATATCGGTGCTCGGCGTGCCGATGGGCCTGCGCCGCATCGACACCTACTCGGTCGCCGCTCAGAACATCGTCAAGGCCATGGCGGACAGTGGGATTCGGCGCCTCATCGCCGTCAGCTCGACCGCGGTGGCCACCTATCCCGGGCGCACCGGAGCGCCGTTGGCCCTGAAATTCGTCGAGCCCGTCCTCAAGACGAGCATCGGCCGGACCACCTACGCCGATCAGCGCGCAATGGAAGCGGTGGTGTCCGGCTGCGGGCTGGACTGGACGGTGGTGCGCCCGTCCGGCTTGTTCGATCTGGACCATGTCACCGAATACGTTGCCGGAAAGGTCGATCCGGTGGGGGCCTTCACCTCACGTACCGACCTTGCGCATTATCTGCTGGCGCTGGCGCAGACATCCGGGCCGAATTCCCGTGTGACGATCTCCACCGTGGCCGATACTCCCACCCTGTGGCAGATGGTCCGGCGCGAGGCCTTCGCGTCGGCGTGAGCGGGAATCACGTCATGGTGGCGACGTTGCGCCAGAAGTTCTGCAGGCTGTCGGTGCCGCCGAACAGGGTGGTGAAGTTCGTGGAGTCGACCAGCACCATGTGACCCGCCCGTGCCCCGGTCGGTGGCATCGAGATCAATGCGTTGAACTCCGTATGGCCGGCCGCGGTGAAGGGGTGGGGCCGATTGGGGTCGACGCGCTGCTTGCCGAGCACCACCAGATCCGCGCTTTCGGGGGCGGTCAGTTCGTAGTGCGGCAGGTGCGGGTGGAAGTTGAAGGTGGTGACGTCGGCCAGCAGGCCGGTCCCGTCGAGATCGTGAAACGCGGTCAGCGGCGCGATCTGGTTGGTGGTGCCGTCGACGACGGCCGGGCGCAGCCCCCAGGTGTTGTGCACCGGTACCTGCAGCGCCGCCATCAGGGAGCGGGTGTACTGGCTGAAACGCTGCTGCCGGGGCACCAGCCGGTCGCCGTGGTGCAGGTACTCGACCTGGCGCTGGTCGTAGTCGTCGGTGAATCCCACGTCATGGTGCGGGGCCAGCACCAGGCAGGTGCCCTCCCGTTGCAGCCACTGCTTGATCGCGGCGATCTCGTCGGGGTCGGCGTCCTGCGCCGACGGCAGATGGTCGAGCCCGAACACCATCAGGGTGTCGGTGTCGGCCAGGATGCGTTCGTCGATCGGTAGCCGGTAGCCGGCCTGGTCGATTCGCTGGAACACCGCCACTGGATGCCCGGTGGCTTCCTCGGCCAGCGCCTGGAACGCCAGCGTGGACCGGTGGAAGAGTTCGAGCGTGCCCGGGATGCCTTGCAGGAAGTTCGCCGCGTCGTATTCGGGCGTCTCGTAGGCCGGCCACAGCACATTGCGGACTTCGGTGATGGTCGAGAACCGGTTCGCCATGGCCGCCGGATCGCGTTGCGCCTCCCAGGGATAACTCCACGTCCAGTAGATGCTGATCCGGCGGCGCCCGTTGTGCGGTCGCGGCACATGGGATTGGTTGTAGGTGCGCGCAGCGGTCATGTCACTCTCCCGTGTCCAGTGCCGCCAGGTACCTCATCGCCGACATGCCCGGCAGAAAGAAGTACGCCCCTCCGGTGAGGGTGGTGAACGCCGGCAGGCCCTTATGGACCTTGCGGATCGGCCGGTTGGGGACGGTGAAATCCAGCGTGCCGTCCTGGGTCCCGGCGATCGGATCGTGCTCATTGCCCAACTCGTGGAATGCCTTGTCATTGATCCAGACGTTTTGCGCGAATTCGAACTGGCGCACCAGATCTGCACAGATGATGAACGCCGCGATACCGCGCTCGACACCGTCATCGGGTGCGCCGTCGGGTAGCGCCGGACCGTAGGTGGCGCCGCGCCGGATCATCCGGCGACGGTTCATGTAATGCGCAGTGTCACGCGGGTTGAGCCGGCGGGCGTGCGAACCCAGCGGGCAGGCGTACCCGTGCGGATCCATCTCCTTGTAGTTGAAATCGTTGTTGCGCATCGGGTCGGCACCCAACTCCGGATCGTCGTGCTCGGGTGCCAGCACCAGTGGTGCGCCGCTGCGCCAGCGGCCCATGAACTTGGCGGCCAGCAGTTCCTGCTCCTCGGGCGTCTCGGCGTGATCGCTCAGATACTCGCGAAACGTTCCGACGTGCTCCTGCAGCCTGCGGTAGGCCATGAAACTTCCGTTGCGCGACAAGATCTCGGGCTGAGGAAGATTCGCGACCGGACCGTTCTCGTCGGGATACCCGAGGATGAACTCGCCGGCTTCCAGCGCGTCGCCCGATCCCGGTGTCGGTTCCTCGCCGGAGCCCTTCATGACCGGCTGGGACAGCCGGTCCCGGAAGCCGAAATGATCGTGGGCGTAGTTGAACGGCGGCGAGGCGTTCAGGTCGAGGTAGGACAGGCTGCGCACACCCTCGGTGCGCGCCAACAGTTTGTCGTGTTCTTCGATCGAGCGGGCGCACTGCTCGTCGGTGCGGGAGAACAGGATCGCAATGGCGTGCACATCGTCGCCGGCCAGCCCGCCGACCCAGTGTTCGGGTGCGCACGTACCGGTGTCACCGAGGATGGCGGCCCTGCCGGCCATCCCCTCGCGGAACGCGTCGGGGAAGGTGGCCAGCGATTCCTCGGGCACGCCGAGTGCGCGCAGGCCGGTCCAGGTGAACGCGAGGGTGACCCAGCGGTCCGATTCGTCCATGGTCGATGTGGCGTCGGATGCGGACTGCACCCGATCGAGCAATGCCGTCAGCCAGGCGCGTCCACCGGCCGGGGTATCGAACGTCAGGAACTCGTAACGCCCGGTGATCGCCGGCGTCCTGGTCAGCAGGATGTGCTGGATATCGTCGAATTCGAGCGTTGTGGTCACTGCATCTGGTCGAGCATGTCCGAGAAGGCGGCCTTGAGTTTCAGTGCCTTCTTGATCTCGTCGGCGGTCACGTAGGGGTATTCGCCGTATTCCAGGAAGCTCGGCTGCTGGTGGTCGCGGACGAACTTGATGAAGGCCTCGGGGTTCTCCTTCCAGTCCTCGGGGAAGCCTTCGAGTTGGGTGAAAATGGTGGTGATGCCGGTCGCACTGAACAACTGGACGGCATCCTCGGTGTATTTGTCGAAGTCGGTGTCGAAGATGCCCATGTACTGGAAGTGCAGGCCGGAACCGATGTCGAAGAGATTCCACCGCAGGTAGTGCAACTTCAGCGGCGCCAATGCCTCCGGGCTCGCCGCGATGGTCTCCTCGATCGTCTTGCCGTAGGCGCGGACCGCCTCCTCGCGGCCCTCTTTCACCTTCGCGATGATCGAGAAGCCGTGGCACGCGGGCGTCCTGGGGTAGACCGGACCGTACCTTCCGCGTTCCAGCTCAAAATAGCCCTCTTTGGGGATGGCCATCGCTGCCGGCTTGGTCCAGTCGTCATTCCCTGCCGCCATGTCGACACCTTTCCCGATTCGGTGTCTCGGACGCTACACCCGGAGACCCGTTCCGGCGCGCGAACTGCAAGAGGTGAAATCACTGATCCGCCTGCGGCTTAGGCGATTTCGATGCGGCCGGGGCTCGCCGGGAAAAAGTAAGGACGACTAACTTGGTTGCCGCCTTTGCAAACATCGGGAAGCGCGAAGCGCGGACCAGCCGCGGCTACCCGAAGAACTCCGCGGCATCGTCATAGCGGCTTTGCGGGACGAGCTTGAGCTGACGCACGGCGTCGGCCAGCGGGACCCGGCCGATTTCCTGTCCGCGCAGCGACACCATCATCCCGTACTCACCCGCGTGCGCGGCGTCGGCGGCGTTGACGCCGAATCGGGTGGCCAGCACCCGGTCATACGGCGTCGGGGTACCGCCACGCTGCACGTGGCCGAGCACCGTGACCCGCACTTCCTTGTTGATCCGCTTCTCGATCTCGACGCCGAGCTGGTGTGCCACACCGGTGAACTTCTCGTGCCCGAACTCGTCGGTACCGCCCTGCTTGAGCTGCATCGAACCCTCTGCAGGCTTGGCACCCTCGGCCACCACACAGATGAAGTGCGAATCACCGCGCACGAAGCGCTGTTTGACCAGCCGGCACACTTCCTCCACGTCGAAAGGTTGCTCGGGGATCAGCGTCATGTGCGCCCCCGAGGCCAGGCCGGCGTTGAGCGCGATCCACCCGGCGTGGCGGCCCATCACCTCGACCAGCATCACCCGCTGATGCGATTCGGCGGTGCTGTGCAGCCGGTCGATGGCGTCGGTCGCGACGTGCAGGGCGGTGTCATGGCCGAAAGTGACGTCGGTGCAATCGATATCGTTGTCGATGGTCTTGGGCACCCCGACCACCGGGACGTTCTCCTCGGACAGCCAGTGCGCCGCGGTCAGCGTGCCCTCGCCGCCGATGGGAATCAGGACGTCGATCCCGTTGTCTTCGAGGGTCTGCTTGATCTGGTCCAGACCGGCGCGCAGCTTGTCCGGGTTGACACGCGCGGTGCCCAGCATGGTGCCGCCCTTGGCGAGCAGCCGGTCATTGCGGTCGTCGTTCGACAGCTGGATGCGGCGGTCTTCCAACAAACCGCGCCAGCCGTCCTGGAAACCCACCACCGACGAGCCGTACCGCACCGCACTGGTGCGCACCACCGCGCGGATCACCGCATTCAGGCCAGGACAGTCACCGCCACCTGTGAGAACACCAATACGCATGGGTTAGATCCTGCCAGCTTCGTCCAGTCCGGGCTCGCCCACAGCGAAAGTGGAGCTCAGCGTCTTAGGGTTGAGGTATGACCACCTTCGCCGATCACGTCATCTCGACACTGCAGGCCAGTGGGATCACCCGCGTCTACGGGCTGCCCGGAGACAGTCTCAACGGGCTGACCGACGCCATCCGGCGTGCCGACGGCTTCACCTGGGAACACGTTCGCCACGAGGAGGCGGCCGGTTTCGCCGCGGCCGGCGATGCCGCCCTGACCGGACAACTCGCGGTCTGCGCGGGCAGTTGCGGGCCGGGCAACCTGCACCTGATCAACGGGCTCTTCGACGCCCAGCGCAGCCGGGTGCCGGTGCTGGCCATCGCGGCGCACATCCCGCAGTCCGAGATCGGCTCGGAGTACTTCCAGGAGACCCGGCCGCAGGAACTGTTCCGCGAGTGCAGCGTGTACTGCGAGCTGGTCACCACACCGGAGGCCGCGCCACGGGTGCTGCAGATGGCCATGCGTGCCGCCGTCGAGGAGAACGGGGTGGCCGTCGTCGTCATCCCCGGCGAGGTGTTCCTGCACAAGGTCGGCGACCTGAGGGTCACTCCCGTGCTGCCCACCCGCTCGATCTGCCGGCCTGCCGATGATGAATTGCGCAAGGCCGCAACCATTCTCAACAACTCCAGCAAGATCACCATCCTGGCGGGCGCCGGTGTCGAGGGCGCCCACGACGAGCTGGTGACCTTGGCCGGCACCGTGCAGGCGCCGGTGGTGCACGCGCTGCGCGGCAAGGAGTTCGTCGAATACGACAATCCGTACGACGTCGGGATGACGGGCCTGCTCGGATTCGCCTCCGGCTACAAGGCCATCAAGGAGGCCGAGGTGCTGCTCATGCTGGGCACGGACTTCCCGTACCGGCAGTTCTATCCCGAGCGCGCCACCGTCATCCAGGTGGACATCCGCGGCCGCAACCTGGGCCGGCGCACCCCCATCGACCTCGGTCTGGTCGGCTCCGTCGGCGACACCATGGCCGCCTTGCAGCCGCTGCTCACCGCCAAGAACGACCGCACGCATCTGGACCGGTCGCTGACGCACTACCGCAAGACCCGGCGCCGGCTCGACGAGCTCGCCGTCAACGACCGCGACAAAACCCCCATTCGGCCGGAATACCTTGCCGCCGCGGCCGATCGGCTGGCCGACGACGATGCGGTGTTCACCGTCGACGTCGGATCACCGGTGGTGTGGGCGGCGCGATACCTGACGATGAACGGGCGCAGGCGCCTGCTGGGCTCGTTCAACCACGGCACCATGGCGTGTGCGCTGCCGCTGGCCATCGGCGCCCAGACCGTGGACCGCGACCGGCAGGTGGTGGCCTTCGCCGGCGACGGCGGACTGACCATGCTGTTCGGTGAGCTGATCACCCTGAGCCAGAACCGGCTGCCGGTGAAGGTGATCGTGTTCAACAACTCGTCGCTGAACTTCGTGGAACTGGAGATGAAGGCGGCCGGCATCGTGACCTTCGGCACCGACCTGCACAATCCCGACTTCGCGGCCGTCGCGCGGTCACTGGGGCTCTTCGGCCGACGGGTGGAACAGCCAGGTGACCTCGAGTCCGCGCTCACCGAGGCGTTCGCCCACGACGGCCCGGCGGTGATCGACGTGGTGACCGCGCGTCAGGAGCTGTCCATTCCGCCGGCCATCACCGTCGAACAGGCCAAGGGCTTCTCGCTGTACGCGATCCGGACCATCCTGGCCGGACGGTCCGACGAGCTGCTGGATCTGGTCAGCACCAATGTGGCGCGCCGCATCCTGGACTGACGGCTACAGCGCGGTGGGCAGCGCTCCCCGCGCCGTTTCGTAGGCCGCACCGACCCGGTAGAGCCGGTCATCGGCCAGCGCCGGCGCCATGATCTGCAGACCGACGGGCAGATTGTCCTCGGCCGCCAGACCCGAGGGCACCGACATACCGCAGTGCCCGGCCAGGTTCAGCGGCAACGTGCACAGGTCGAACAGGTACATGGCCAGCGGATCGTCGACCTTCTCCCCCAGCCGGAAGGCTGTGGTCGGCGTCGCGGGGGAAACCAGCACGTCGACCTTCTGGTAGGCCTCGTCGAGGTCGCGGGCGATCAGGGTGCGGACCTTCTGCGCCTGGTTGTAGTAGGCGTCGTAGTACCCGGCCGACAGGGCGTAGGTGCCGATCATGATGCGGCGCTTGACTTCCGGGCCGAATCCGGCCGCGCGGGTCAGGGCCATCACCTCTTCGGCACTGTGCGTGCCGTCGTCGCCGACGCGCAGCCCGAACCGCATCGCATCGAACCGGGCGAGGTTGGAGGACACCTCCGAGGGCAGGATCAGGTAGTAGGCCGCCATCGCATGATCGAAGTGCGGGCAGTCCACCTCGGTCACCTCGGCGCCGAGCGCGGTGAGCTGGTCCACGGCGGTGTTGAACGAGGCGAGCACGCCGGGCTGATACCCGTCGCCGCGCAGCTGCTTCACCACGCCGATGCGCACGCCCTTGAGGTCACCGCTCGCGCCCGCACGGGCGGCTGCCACGACATCGGGCACCGGGGCGTCCACCGAGGTGGAGTCCCGTACGTCATGGCCCGCGATGACCTGATGCAGCAGCGCGGTGTCGAGCACGGTGCGCGCGCACGGCCCGCCCTGGTCCAGCGAGGACGCGCAGGCGACCAGACCGTAGCGACTGACCGTGCCGTAGGTCGGCTTCACGCCGACGGTCGCGGTGAGGGCGGCGGGCTGGCGGATCGAGCCGCCGGTGTCGGTGCCGATTGCCAGCGGCGCCTGGAAGGCCGCCAGGGCGGCGGCGCTGCCACCACCGGAGCCGCCGGGCACCCGGTCGGTGTCCCACGGGTTGCGGGTCGGGCCGAACGCCGAGTTCTCCGTCGAGCTGCCCATGGCGAACTCGTCCATGTTGGTCTTACCGAGGATCGGGATGCCGGCCGCGCGCAGCCGCGCGGTCACCGTCGCGTCGTACGGCGGGTTCCAGCCCTCCAGGATCTTCGACCCGCAGGTGGTCGGCATGTCCGTGGTGGTGAACACATCCTTGAGTGCCAGCGGCACACCGGCCAGCGGGGACGGCAGCTGCTCACCGGCGGCCACCTTGGCGTCGATCTCGGCGGCCGCGGCCAGCGCCTTGTCCCCCGCGACGTGCAGGAAGGCGTGGTAGCGCTCGTCGGTGGCGGCGATCTGGTCCAGGTGGGCCTGGGTGACCTCGGTCGAGGACACCTCCTTGGCGGCGATGCGGGCGCCGAGGGTCGCGGCGTCCTCGCGAATCAGCTCGCTCACTCTGCCTCCCCCAGAATCCTGGGCACGGCGAACCGGCCGTCCTCGGCGCGCGGCGCGGCGGCGAGCGCCTCGTCCTGCGTCAGCCCGGGCACCACGGCGTCCGGACGGGTGACGTTGAGAACCTTGAGGGGGTTGTCCGTGGCTTCGACGCCGGTGACGTCGACGGATTGGATCTGGCCGACGTGGGCCAGGATGGCGTCGAGCTGGCCTGCGAAGCTGTCCAGCTCACCGTCGGTCAGGGCGAGCCGGGCCAGCCGCGCCAGGTGCGCTACCTCGTCCCGGGAAATCTGTGACACGACTGCAAAGCCTAGTCACCCTGCATTCCCCGGGTCGCTGCGCCCCGACCCCTGTGACATCGTGTTGGCCGTGCCGTCATATCTGCTGCGGGTCCAGCTGGAGGACCGACCGGGCAGCCTCGGCTCGCTGGCCGTCGCGCTCGGTTCGGTGGGCGCCGACATCCTGTCCCTCGACGTCGTCGAGCGCGGTGCCGGTTACGCCATCGACGATCTGGTGGTCGAACTGCCGCCCGGCGCCATGCCCGACTCCCTGATCACCGCCGCCGAGCACATCAAGGGTGTGTACGTCGACAGCGTGCGCCCGCACACCGGCCTGCTGGAAGCCCACCGTGAGCTCGAGCTCATCGACCACATCGCCGCGGCGCGTGGCCGGGCCGACAAACTGCACGTGCTCGCCCAGGACGCCCCGCGGGTGCTGCGGGTCAGCTGGTGCACCGTGGTCCGGTCCACCGGCGACGGTGTCGAGCGGGTCGCGGGCAGCTCGGGCGCCCCGGAGACCCAGGCCACCGCCGCCCCGTGGCTTCCGCTGGAACACGCCGAGGCGCTGGACGCGACCGCGGACTGGGTGCCGCAGGTGTGGCGCGATATCGACACCGCACTGGCCGCGGCCCCGCTGGGCGACCCGCTCACCGCGGTGGTGCTGGGCCGTGCCGGCGGCCCGGCGTTCCGTCCGTCGGAGGTGGCCCGACTGGGCTATCTCGCGGGCATCGTGGCGACGATCCTTCGCTGATAAAGCTGAGAAGGCGCTGTGAGCAAGGCTGTACGGTGGAAATCTGGCTGTCGAACACGATGAAAGGTGTTGCGTGGGGGAACTACTGATCGTCCTCGCCATCGTTGCGCTCGCGGCGGGCGTGATCGTCTTCCTCGTCGCCCGCAACCGCCCGAAGCAGCCCAAGGAGCCCGCGGCCCGACAGGACCCGTTGCGATTCGCTTCGCAAACAGAGGCTTTCGGCCCGCGGCAACTGGGCCCGGGTGCCATCGTCAGCTACGGCGGCACCGACTATGTGGTGCGCGGCTCGGTCACCCTGCGCGAGGGTCCGTTCGTCTGGTGGGAGCACCTGCTCGAAGGGAAAGCCGACGAGCCGCCGGTCTGGTTCAGCGTCGAAGAGGACGAGGGCCGTCTCGAGCTGGTGTGGTGGCACAAAAGGGCGGGACTGCCCGCTGAGTTGCCGTCGGTGCCGGGCAGCAGCGTCGAGGTCGACGGGGTGTCGTTCACCGTCGACGAGAACGGCCGCGCGTCCTACACCACCGAAGGCACCACCGGACTGCCCGCGGGCGGCGACATGGATTACGTCGACTACAGCGCCAACGGCGGTACCGCCCTGCTCGGTTATGAGCGCTGGGCGCCCACCATGGCGTGGGAGGTCTCCTACGGCACGCCGGTGCGCGCCGGAGAACTGACCGTCTACCCGGCCCCGCCGGCCGGCTCCTAGGTACCGCGTTGCCGTTGCACCGTCTCAGGGTGGTTCCCGCCGATGTCAGCGGCGCGAGTCTGCGGTTGACGCTGAACGCCGCGGCCCCGGCGCCGCTGGCGGCCTGCACGCTGCGCCATCCCGACGGCGCCGATCTGGTCCTCGGGGTGCTCGGCGCGTCCCACGTCGTCACGGTGGCCGGGTTTTCCGAGCAGGTGTCCTGCACCGAGCACGACACCAGTGCGGCGCTACCGGAGACCGCGCGGGCACCCGGTTACGCGCTGAAGTCCGAGACCGCCGGCCACGACGAGATCACCTTCCGCCGGGTGGCCGCCGACCTGCGGCACCGCTGCGAACACGAGACCGGTTGGCTGGGCGGCAGTTTCCCCGGTGACGAGGCCGCACTCACGGCGTTGTGCGCGACGCCCGACGGACCCGGCTGGCACTGGCAGACCTGGCACCTCTACCCCGCCGACCGCGGGGTCGCCTCAGGTGGCGGAACCATTGTGCACACCGACAGCAGGTGGCGGCCATGAGCCGCAATGCGCTGTTCGGGCTGGCCGCGGCGCTGGGGGCGCTCGGCGCCGTCCTGCTGGTCTCCGGAATGGTGTTGCTGAACAAGGATGTTCGCGGCCATGTGGGCGAGAACTACCGGCAGTACTCGGCGGACGGCGGTGACGGCCGCTACGAGTGCAGCGGGTCCCCGAAGTCGGTGGCCGACGACATCGCGTCCTACGACGCACCGGAGTCACGCGCTTCCGACCGCGGCAGTGAGTATCTGCGCTATCCCGATGACATCGTCATCGTCGGGCCGGACGGACAGTATCCGTGCAGCGTCCGGGTCGAGGACATCAATTCCCGCTACAGCGGTGGCGGATTCATTTTCCTGGGTCCGGGATTCACCCCGGGCTCACCAGCGGGCGGTTCGGGCGGCAGCTCCGGCGGACCCGGCGGAACGAAGTAAGAGCAGGAGACACCGATGGACACGTCCTATCTTGCACTGGAGTTCGGCACGGTCGACGGCGGCGCACTGACCCAGAACGTGGTCGCGGCAGTGCTGTACTTCGTCGTCGGGATCGTGGTGTTCGGCGCCGGATTCGTGATGACCGATGTGCTGACGCCCGGCAGCCTGCGCGAGTTGGTGTTCGTGCAACACCGCCCGAATGCGGTCGCGGTGGCGTGCGGCATGTACGGGGCGCTGTCGTTGGTGACGGCCGTGGCGATCATCGCCAGTTCGGCCGAATTGGCGCAGGGACTGGTCGACGCGCTGGTGTACGGACTGGTCGGGGTGGTGCTACAGGGTGTCACGCTGCTGGTGCTGGAGGGCTTGGTGCCGGGACGTTTTCGCGACCTGATCGGCGACGAGAAGCTGCACCCGGGTGCCGTCGCGACCGCGGTGATCCTGCTGGCCGTCGGAGGGGTGAACGCAGCCGCGCTGTCATGACGGGCACCACGCGCTGGCGGGCACTACTGCTGGCCGCGGTGGCGGCCTGCGCGGCGTGCGGGCTCATCTACGAACTCGCCCTGCTGACGCTGTCGGCCAGTCTGCACGGCGGCGGTATCGTCGCCACCTCACTGATCGTCGCGGGTTACGTCGCGGCGCTCGGCGCCGGCGCACTGCTGGTCAAACCGCTGCTTCCGCACGCCGCCATCACGTTCATCGCCGTGGAGACCCTGCTCGGGGTGATCGGCGGATTGTCTGCCGCGGCCATGTATGTGGCGTTCTCCTTCATCGGCGGTTCGCTGTGGGTGCTGGTGCTGGGCACCGCGGTGATCGGCGCGCTGGTGGGTGCCGAGGTGCCGCTGTTGATGACGCTGTTGCAGCGGGGCCGGACCGCGGGTGCGGCCGACGCCGGCAGGGTGCTGGCCAACCTGAACGCCGCGGACTATCTGGGTGCACTGATCGGCGGTCTGGCCTGGCCGTTCCTGGTGCTGCCGCAACTCGGGATGATCCGCGGCGCCGCGGTCACCGGGATGATCAACTTGACCGCGGCGGCCATCGTGGCGGTGTTCCTGCTGCGCACCATCATCAGCCGCCGCCAACTCACCTCGGCGCTGGCCGTGCTCACCGCCGCCGCCATCGGGCTGGCCGCGCTGATCGTCGCCTCCGACGGCATCCAGAGCACCACCCGCCAGCGGCTGTACGCCGACCCGATCGTCGCCTATCAGCAGTCCTCCTACCAGGAGATCGTGGTGACCCGCCGCGGCACCGACACCCGGTTGTATCTCGATGGCGGACTGCAGTTCTCGACGCGCGACGAATATCGCTACACCGAGAGTCTGGTGTACCCCGGCATCGGCGAAGACGCGCGTTCGGTACTCATCCTCGGCGGCGGCGACGGTCTGGCGGCCCGCGAGCTGCTGCGGATGCCCCAGGTGCAGCAGATCGTTCAGGTGGAACTCGATCCGGCCGTGATCGCGTTGGCCCGCGGACCCTTGCGCGCCGCCAATTCCGGTGCGCTGGACGACCCGCGGGTGCAGGTGGTGGTCGATGACGCCATGACCTGGTTACGCGAACCCTCGGTGCTGCCCGAGGGCGGGTTCGACGCGGTGATCATCGACCTGCCCGACCCGGACAATCCGGTGCTGGGCCGGCTGTATTCGCTCGAGTTCTACGCGCTGGTGACCCGGGTGCTGGCCGTCGACGGGTTGGTGGTGGTGCAAGCGGGCAGCCCGTTCTCGACTCCGAATGCGTTCTGGCGCACGGTGTCCACCCTGGGGTCGGCGGGGTTCGCGGTGACTCCGTATCACGTGCACGTACCGACCTTCGGCGACTGGGGTTTTGCGCTGGCCCGGCGCGGGACCTCGCCGCCGGCGCCCACGATTCCCGAAGGCGCTCCCCCGCTGCGATTTCTGACCCAACAGGTGCTCGACGCGGCGACGGTGTTCTCACCGGACAACGCCCCACAGGTGCTCGAGCCCTCGACGCTGGACAATCCGCGGATCGTCGAGGACATGCGCGCGGGGTACCGCTAAGGCCCCGGTTCCCGCGCGTTCGCGGATATCGACGATGCCCGCAATGCTGTCCGACTGAACGATTCTTGGCGTTCCGTATGAGTCCCGTGACAGAGATTTTCCTGGCCCATAGGTTGGAAGACAGGAAATATCCACACCACGGAAGGCGAATGAAGCTCCTGAAAATCATTGATAGACAATGACATTGCACACTCATGCGCCAAACACACTGTCAACAACGCACCAGAAAGGCACAGAGAAATGCACAAAACCAGCTTGATCACAGCCGGCGTCATCGCGTTGACGGCCACGATTCTCGGGACCGCGCCGGCCGTGTCTGCGACCCCGTCGGCGCCTGCTTCGGCCGTCAAAACCGTAGCCGACCAACCCAGCCCGGGCGACGGAGTACAGGCCAACGGGACGCGCAGCGGGCGCCAGAAATCGGTCGACACCACCGCCGGAAACGTCTTCACTCCCCCGGTGACGGCCCCCCAGGCCACCGTTGATCCATACAACGACTGAGCGACACTCCCATGCACAGGGCGGGTCCGAAGACACTTCGGGCCCGCCCTGACTTTTGGACCGGCCTCGGTGATCGCGGGCGCGGAGCTAGGTCTCGGCCGGCTCCGGTTCGGGTTCGGGCCCGTCGGCCAGCAGCTTGCGGAAGCCGTCTTCGTCGAGCACCGGCACCCCGAGTTCGATCGCCTTGTCGTACTTGGATCCCGGCGCGTCCCCGGCGACCACGTAGGAGGTCTTCTTGGAGACCGAGCCGGCGGCCTTGCCGCCCCGGGTGAGGATGGCCTCTTTGGCCTCGTCGCGGGAGAACCCGGTCAGCGAACCCGTCACCACGATCGACAGACCCTCCAGGGTGCGTTCGATACCGGCATCACGTTCATCGACCATCCGGACACCGGCGGCGCGCCATTTGTCGACGATCGCGCGGTGCCAGTCGACCTCGAACCATTCGATCACCGCGGCGGCGATGGTCGGACCGACACCCTCCACCGCGGCCAGTTCGGACTCCGAGGCCGCGATGATCGCGTCCAGGCTGCCGAATTCGCCGGCCAGCGCGCGGGCCGCGGTCGGCCCGACGTGCCGGATGGACAGCGCGACCAGGACCCGCCAGAGCGGTTGGGATTTCGCCTTGCCCAGGTTGGCGAGCAGCCGCTTTCCATTGGCCGACAGCTCGCCGGCCTTGGTGGTGAACAGCTCGGTCCGCAGCAGCTGTTCCGCGGTGAGGGTGAACAGATCACCCTCGTCGGCGATCACCCCGGCCTGCAGCAGCGCGATGCCCGCCTCGTAGCCGAGGCCCTCGATGTCGAAGGCGCCGCGGCCGGCGACGTGAAACACCCGCTCCCGCAACTGAGCCGGGCAGCTGCGGGTGTTGGGGCAGCGGATGTCGGCGTCGCCCTCCTTGGCCGGCGCCAGGGTGGTGCCACACTCCGGACACGCAGTGGGCATGACGAATTCGCGTTCGGACCCGTCCCTGAGGTCGACCACCGGGGCCAGTACCTCGGGGATGACGTCACCGGCCTTGCGCAGCACCACGGTGTCACCGATGAGCACACCCTTGCGTTTGACCTCGGAGGCGTTGTGCAGCGTGGCCAGCCCGACCGTGGACCCGGCCACCTTGACCGGCTCCATATAGGCGAACGGGGTGACCCGCCCGGTGCGCCCGACGTTGACCCGGATGTCGAGGAGTTTGGTGGTGACCTCCTCGGGCGGGTACTTGTAGGCGATGGCCCAGCGGGGTGCCCGTGACGTCGCGCCGAGCCGGCGTTGCAGGTTCACGTCGTCGACTTTGACCACCAGACCGTCGATCTCGTGTTCGACGTCATGGCGGTGCTCGCCCCAGTAGGCGATGCGTTCGGCCACCGCCTTGATGCCCTGCACCTGCACAATGTGGGTGGACACCGGCAGTCCCCAGGCGCCCAGCGCCCGGTACGCATCGTGCAGGGAGGCGGGGGTGAAACCTTCGGCCTTGCCGAGCCCGTGGCAGATCATCCGCAGCTTGCGCCGCGCGGTGACGGCGGGGTTCTTCTGCCGCAGTGAACCGGCCGCGCTGTTGCGCGGATTGGCGAACGGCGGCTTGCCCTCGGCCACCAGACCGGCGTTGAGGTCCTCGAAATCGGCCAGCCGGAAGAACACCTCCCCACGTACCTCGAGCACGGCGGGTACCGGGAATTCGTCTGTGCCGGTGAGTCGTTCGGGGATATCGTCGATGGTGCGGGCGTTGTTGGTGACATCCTCGCCGCTGCGGCCGTCGCCTCGGGTGGCGCCGCGGACCAGGACACCGTCGCGGTAGACCAGTGCCAGCGCGACGCCGTCGATTTTGAGTTCGCACAGATAGTCGATATCGGTGCCGATCTCGGCGCCCACCCGCGCGGCCCACGCCGACAGCTCGTCGGTGTCGAATGCGTTGTCCAGCGACAGCATCCGTTCCAGATGGTCGGCCGCGGCGAAGTCGGTGGCGAATCCGGCGCCGCCGACCAGCTGGGTCGGCGAGTCCGGGGTGCGCAGTTCCGGGTAGGTGTCCTCCAGGCCCTGCAGTTCACGCAGCAGGGTGTCGAACTCCGCGTCCGAGACGACCGGTGCGTCCTTGACGTAGTAGCGGAACTGATGCCCGCGCACTTCCTCGGCGAGTTCCTGCCATCGACCTCGTGCCTCTGCGTCCGGTGAGCTCACCCTGGTCAGGCTAGTCGAGCCCTCCGACACGATTCACAGGGTCGGGATGCGCCGGAATTGCACCACATCACGCCAGGTGGTGCCCTCCCAGCACTGCAGCACGAATCCGCGGGGCTCGACCAGTTCGCGCAGCGCCGCCACGCTCTGGCGATCAGGGTCCGGGAAGGCCTCGACGAACACCAGCAGCGCCCCCGGGTTGAGCACCCGTTCGAGCGCGCGGATGCAGGCGTCCTGGTCGGGTACCTCGCCGAGCACCGCGGCCAGGAAGGCGACGTCAAAGGATTCGTCGGGAAACGGCAGTCCGTCACCGGCGTCCCCGGAATGGAACCCGACCCGGCACCCGCTGTCGATATCGGCCAGCGTGCGCCGCGCCTTGTCCAGCATCTGCGGTTGCAGATCGAACAGGTCGAGCCGGCCCAGCGGCAGGCGCCGGGCGAGTTCGGTGCTGAAGTATCCGGGTCCGGGACCGATCTCCAGCACGCGTTCGTTTCCGGTCAGCCGCAGCGAAGCCACGACGCTGCCGGGCCGCCCGACGAGCCTGCGGATCGGGTTGTTCAAGAACACCGCGGCCCAGTGCGGATACGGGAAGTCACCCACCCGCCTACTCTGCCGGAGCACGGTATCCATCCACGACGTCGGCATATGACCACTCCTCACCTGCGAAAGTAAGGGTAGCCCAACCCATTGGTGGCGCCGATAGACTGCTACCCGTGCCGCACCCGATCATGTTCTCCGACGACGACTTCGGGCTCGCCGAGCTGCGCGAGCTGGCGCTCGGCTTTCCCTCGGCCTTCGAGAAGGTCTCCTGGGGCCGGCCGGTGTTCTGCGTGCCCAAGATGTTCGCCATGTACGGCGGCAACGTGAAGACGGCAGGCGAGATGCTTGCCTTCCCGCACTCGTTGCTCGTCAAGGTGGACGACTCCGACCGCAAGTCTCTCGAGCAGGACGACCGGTTCTTCTTCCCCGCGTACATGGGCCCGTTCGGGTGGATGGGCCTGGACCTGACTGCGGCGAAGGTCGACTGGGACGAGGTCACCGAACTGCTGGACGCCTCGTTCCGGTTGGTGGCAGCGAAGAAACTGGTCAGACAGCTCGACGAGCGCTAGCGGCGAAACTGGCTGCCGGGGCGTCAGATTCGGGCTAGGTGGTCGTCAGGAACGTCCGCAGCCGGTCGAGCACCAGCTCGGGACGCTGCTCGACGATCCAGTGCCCGACGCCGGGTACCAGTTCGAGCTCGAAGTCCGAACAGTGCTCGGGCAGCACCCGCAACAGTTCCGGGGTGAGCACCGAGTCGTCGGTGCCGTGCAACCAGCGCACCGGTATCGACACATGGTGATCGTCGAACTCGCCGCGCATCCAGCGCGCGGCTTCGCGGGTCTGGAAGGTCCGGTACCAGCGCGAGCCGGCTCGGGCGTACCCGGGGCGACGCATACACGCGACATAGAACGCGATGTCCTCGTCGGGTGTCTGGAAGTCCCCGCCCACCCAGGAGCCCAGGAACCGGAAGAACCGTGCCTTCGGGTCGGCGATCACCTTCGGGCCGATCACCGGCAGCAGCATCGGGATCTGGTACCACATGCGCCAGATGTTGATCAGTGCCTCGCGGTCGTGCTTGAGCCAGGGCACCGCGGTGTTCAGGCCCATGAAGGCCGCGACCTTCTCGGGGTGGCGCAGCAGGAAGATGGTGGCCACCGGCCCGCCCCAGTCGTGGGCGACGAGTTTGACCGGTCCCACGCCGAGCCGGTCACAGACCGCGGCCAGATCGTCGGCCATGTCGTTCTTGAGGTAACGGTCCTTGGGCGCCGAGCTCCAGCCCGCCCCGCGCAGATCCGGGCACAGCACCCGGTATCCGTCCTCGGCGAGCGGGCCGATCAGCTCGTGCCATTCCCACCAGTTCTGCGGGAAACCGTGCACCAGCATGACCGGCGGGCCGTCGGCCGGACCGGCGTCGGCGACGTGGATCGTCACGCCGCGACCGAGATCGACATAGCGGTGTTGCACGCCGGGGAGATCGGGCGGGTTGTCCATGACGACAATCTACGGTATCCAGTACCGCTGGTAACGCGACGGCTTCGGAGGTTGCCCCCATTTGCCCCGACGGCGTGGTTCGATGGGCAGCACCATGAGTATCGAAAGCCCGTTTCCCAAGGTCCAGATCCCCTCATCGAGCGTCTATGACTACCTGTTCGCGGACATCGATCCCGCAGTGGCAGAACAGGTCGCGCTGCTGGACGCCAAGACCGGTAACACCACCACCTACGGCCAGCTGGTCGAGCGGATCGACGGGTTCGCCGGAGCGCTCGCGGCCCGCGGGCTCGGCACCGGTGACGTGGTGGGCCTGCTGGCCCCGAACAGTTCGGCGTTCGCCGTCGCCTTCCACGGCATCCTGCGCGCCGGTGCCACCGCCACCACCATCAATGCCCTGTTCACCGCCAAGGACATCACCAAGCAGCTCACCGACAGCAAGGCCGCACTGCTGGTGACGGTCACCGCGCTCACGCCGCAGGCCCTGGAGGGCGCGGCCGGCGCGGGCCTGGACGCGTCCGCGGTGATCGTGCTCGACGGCCCGGGCGCCGACGCCGACGGGCACCCCAACGCCGAGGATCTGCTGGGTCCGGCCCACCCGGCGCCGCAGGTGAGCTTCGATCCGGCCACCCACCTGGCCGTGTTGCCCTACAGCTCGGGCACCACCGGCAACCCCAAGGGCGTGATGCTCACCCACCGCAACCTGGTGGCCAACGTCGCGCAGATCCGGCCGCTGCAGGGCATGACCTCCGGTGACGTCGTCCTGGCCGTGCTGCCGTTCTTCCACATCTACGGGATGACGGTGTTGCTCAACGCCGCACTGCACGCTCGCGCCCAGCTGGTCATCATGCCCGCCTTCGACCTGACCGAATTCCTGGCCAACATCGCCGAGCACAAGTGCACGCACGCTTTCATCGCCCCGCCGGTCGCGGTGGCCCTGGCCAAGCATCCGCTCATCGACGACTACGACCTGTCCTCGTTGCGCGCCATCATGTCCGGTGCCGCGCCGCTGGACGAGGAACTCGGCCGCGCCGTCACGGCCCGCCTCGGCTGTGCGCTGGTGCAGGGCTACGGGATGAGCGAGCTGAGCCCGGTCAGCCACATCACCCCGTTCGACGGCGGCAAGGAACTCGTGGGAGCGGCGGCGCCCGTCAGCTCCTGCGGATGGACGGTGCCCAACGCCGAGTCCAAGCTCGTCGACCCCGCCACCGGGGCGGAGATCGGGCTGCCCGAATCCGGTCTCAGCGAGACCGGCGAGCTCTGGTTCAGGGGCCCCAACGTGATGGTCGGCTACCTCGGCAATGACACCGCGACCCGCGACACCATCGACGATGACGGATTCCTGCACACCGGGGACCTCGCGCGCGTCGACCCGACCGGCTGCGTGTTCATCGTCGACCGCCTCAAGGAGCTGATCAAGTACAAGGGCTACCAGGTGCCGCCCGCCGAGCTGGAGGCCGTGCTGCTGGGCCATCCGTCGATCGCCGACGCCGCCGTCATCGGGGTGATCGAGCAGGAGTCCGGCGAGGAGGTGCCCAAGGCGTTCGTGGTGCGCCAGCCCGACGCCGAGCTCAGCGAGGATGCGGTGATGGAGTTCGTCGCCGGGCAGGTGGCGCCGTACAAGAAGGTCCGTCAGGTGGCGTTCATCGATGCCATCCCGAAGTCGGCGGCGGGGAAGATCCTGCGCAAGGATTTACGGGGTAAGTAGCGGGTCAGATGCGTGGCAGCGCGCCGACGGAGCGCGCCGCCCGGGCCTGCCGGTAGCCCAGAGCGGCGCCGGCCAGCGGGATCAGCAGCAGGCCGAGGATGCCGAACAGTGAGGTCATGGGCTGGCCGGGGCGTGGGTCGGGCCCGATCGGCAGCACCGACAGGCCCATATCGGCCACCCGCAACCCCGCGACCGGCGGCGCGATCGGCGCCGCCACGGGCGCCGCGGCCTGCGATGCGATCACATCGGCCGACACGTCCACCGGCGTCACCGGCGATCGCGGTGGCGATGCCGGTTCGGCGACGCCTGCCGACGGGGTGAGGTCGGGCGCGGAGGGGTAGCTGGGTGCGACGGGTGCGGCCGGGCGCAGTCCCGAACCGGTGCTGATGTCATCGGCCGTTCGCGCGGTTCTGGCCGTGCGCACCGTGCGGGCGCCGTCCGCGGTGGTCACCGAGGGCCGTCTCGTTGCGCTCGACGAGGAGTCCTCGCTGCTGCGTGCGGTGTCGGCGGCTGCGGAGCTGCCGGTGCGCGCGGTGCTCTGCTCCGTGCCGCTGGTGCGTGCGGTGGTCTGCTCAGTCCGGCTCGCGCTGTCGCCGCGGGAGTCGTTGCTGGAGGTACCGCCACGGAAGCCGTCACTGCCACGCCTGCCGGAATCGTCGCGGCGATCGGAATGGTCTGAGTGTGATCCGCGGTGTCCCGGGTCAGCGGTGGCGATGGCGCCAGGTGCAATGACCAGCGTCAATGCGACCGTTGCGCCCGCACCGGCCGTGACCACACGCTTCCACTGATTCACTGGCTCCCCAACCTTCAGAGCTCACCTTACGCCACCGCGAAGTTTGCTTGTCAGATTCCCTCAGGATCGGTTTCCAAACCGTCGGCGGCCTTCTGCACCAGGCCGATCGCGGTGCGCGCCCACTCCTCGGTGGCACCGGACAGCCCGCAGGCAGGGGTGATGCCGATCCGCTCGCGCAGCACCGTTCGGGGGAAGCCCAGCCGGTCGGTGACCTTGGCCGCCGCGGCGGCGACCTGCTGGGGTGTCCAGCGCTGTTGCTGCGCGGTGCCGGGCAGCACGCCGAGCAGTACGGTCCGCCCGGACTCCACGAACTCGCCGACCCCGTCCAGGTCGGCGGCCTGCAGGGTGGCGACGTCGACGGAAAGGGCCTGTAATTGGCTGCGCTGCAACAGCTTCCACGGCAGGTCCGGGGCGCAGCTGTGCAGCGCGACCTCGCCGCCCACCCGGGCGATGCATTCGTCCAGCAACGCCGCGGCGACCTGTTCCTCGACCGGATTCACCGGCGAGAAGCTGGTCACCCCGGTCAGCCGGCCCAGCATCGCCGCGGGCAGCAAGGGTTCGTCGAGTTGCACCACGACCTCGGTGCCCAGCCGGCGCGCCACCTCCGCCCGGTGCTGCGACAGACCTTCGGACAGCGACTCGGCCAGGTCGCGCAGCGCACCGCTGTCGGTGATGGCCCGGTGCCCGTTCGCGAGCTCCAGCTGGGCGGCCAGGGTGATCGGCCCGGCGGCCTGGACCTTCACCGGGCGCCCGGAACCGTGCAGACCGGCCTTCTCCCAGGCCTCCTCCAGTGCGTCGAGGTCCTCGTTGAGCATGCTGACCGCGCGGCGCAACACCGAACTGCGGCCCGGGGCGATGCGGTAGGCGCGGGCCACGGTGTCGAAACCGATGTCCACCAGCAGCGCGCCGGTGCGCCCGATCAGGTCCGCGCCGACACCGCGGGCGGGCAACTCCACCAGGTGCGGAAGGGTGTGCAGCTCCCCGATGACGATCTCGGCGGCCTCGCGTGCCGACTCACCCGGCCAGGAACCTATGCCGGTAGCGGCGGCGAAAACACTCATCGGCCAACCGTATTCGATCGCGGTGTCAGCGGGTGACGGTGGCGCTGGCGATGACCTCGTCGCCGGCGGGATCCGGCCGGTAGAGCACCATGGTCTGCCCGGGTGCCACCCCGCGGATCGGGGTCCGCAGGTCGGCGATCAGCCGGCCGTCGTGCAGCTGGGCGACGGCATCGGCGAAACCTCCGTGGGCGCGCACCTGCACGACGCCCTCGATGGGCCCGGTCGGTGCGGTGCCTGCGGTGAACACGGGCTTCTCCCCCGTCAGCGTCGACACGTCCAGATCATCGGCGGCGCCCACGCGCACCGTCCCGGTCTCGGCGTCGATACCGGTCACGTACCGCGGCTGTCCGTCGGGGCCCGGCCCGGCGATGCCCAGGCCCTTGCGCTGGCCGATGGTGAAACCGTGCACGCCGTCGTGCTCGGCGAGGACGGCGCCACCGGAGTCGACGACCGCACCGGGACGCACCCCGATGCGGGCGCCCAGGAAGGCGCGGGTGTCGCCGGACGGGATGAAGCAGATGTCATGGCTGTCCGGTTTTTCGGCGACGGCCAGACCGCGGCGGGCCGCTTCGGCGCGGATCTCCGGCTTGGGGGTGTCACCGATCGGGAAGAGCGCGTGCCGCAGCTGCTCGGCGGTCAGCACCGCCAGCACATAGGACTGGTCCTTGTCGATATCGACCGCGCGGCGCAGCCGGCCGTCGGCGAGCCGCGCGTAGTGACCGGTGGCGACGGCGTCGAATCCCAGCGCCAGCGCGCGCGCCGAGAGCGCGGAGAACTTGATCGTCTCATTGCACTTCACGCACGGATTGGGCGTTTCGCCGCGCGCGTAGGAGTCGACGAAGTCGTCGATCACCTCTTCCTTGAAGCGGTCCGCGAAGTCCCACACGTAGAACGGGATGTCGAGAATATCGGCGACGCGGCGGGCATCGCCGGCGTCCTCCTTGGAGCAGCAGCCCCGCGACCCGGTGCGCAGCGTCCCCGGGGCCGCCGACAGCGCCAGGTGCACACCGACGACATCGTGGCCGGCGTCCACCATCCGCGCCGCGGCCACCGACGAGTCGACCCCGCCGCTCATCGCGACCAGAACCCTCATCGTCGTGTCCCCGCACTGGCCAGCGCGGCCTGCCTGGCCCGCTCCACCGCGGCGGGCAGCACAGCCACCGCGGCATCGACGTCGGCCTCGGTACTGGTGTGCCCCAACGAGAGTCGCAGCGAACCACGGGCAGCGGCCGGGTCGGCGCCCATCGCGACGAGCACATGGGAGGGCTGCGCCACACCGGCCGTGCAGGCCGAACCGGTCGAACATTCGACACCCTTGGCGTCGAGCAGCATCAGCAGGGCGTCGCCCTCACAGCCGCGGAAGGTGAAGTGGGCGTTGCCGGGCAGTCGGTGATCGCCGCTCGCGCCGTTGACGTCGACATCTTCGATCTGTGCCTGCACGCCGGCGATCAGCCGGTCGCGCAGCGCGCGTACCCGGGCGCTGGACTCGGCGAGTCCCTCCACCGCCACCCGGGCGGCCGCGGCCATCGCCACCGCGGCGGCGACATCCGGTGTGCCCGAACGAACGTCACGCTCCTGACCACCACCGTGCAGGATCGGCACGCAGGCGGTGTCACGCCGCAGTACCAGTGCGCCGATGCCGGTCGGTCCGCCGAACTTGTGCGCGGCCACGCTCATCGCCGACAGCCCGCTCTCGGCGAACGCCACCGGGATGTGCCCGACGGCCTGGATCGCGTCGCTGTGCATCGGGATCTCGAATTCGGCTGCCACTGCTGCCAATTCGGCGATCGGCAGGATGGTGCCGACCTCGTTGTTGGCCCACATGATCGACACCAGTGCCACGTCGTCATGGGTGCTCAGTGCCGCACGCAGCGACTCGGGCGCCACCGAACCGTCGGCGTCGACGGGCAGCCAGGTGACCTCGGCGCCCTCGTGCTCGGCGAGCCACTCGACGGCGTCGAGCACGGCGTGATGCTCGACGGGAGTGGTCACGATCCGCCGGCGGCGCGGATCGGCATCCCGGCGTGCCCAGTAGATGCCCTTGACCGCCAGGTTGTCGGACTCGGTGCCGCCGGCGGTGAAGATCACCTCGGACGGGCGGGCACCCAGCAGACCGGCCAGCGTCTCGCGGGCCTCCTCCATCCGCCGGCGCGCCGCGCGGCCGGACGTGTGCAGCGAGGATGCGTTGCCGACCGTGGCCAGCGCACCGACCATCGCCTCGATGGCAGCGGGGTGCATCGGGGTGGTGGCAGCGTGATCGAGGTAAACGGCTGTCATGGCCCATCAAGGATAGCCGCCGGCCCGGGTGCGGCCGGCCGTCGAGGTCAGGCGGCCAGTGCGTGCCCCGGTGTGTGACCGTGCGCGCCGGGTGCCACGGCGCGGCGGGCGGTGCCGCGCACGGCCGCCTCGCAGCGGGCCGCCAGGTCGCGCCGGTTCTCCCCGGGCAGTTCCAGCGACTGCACCTGCACGTGCACCACCGTGCGGCGGGCCGTGACGAGCCGGCGGATCGAGTCCAGCAGGGTGTCCTCGCCGATGTAGGCGGGCACGGTCGACGGGCTGCCGTCACGATGGTGGTAGTCCAGCCGCAGCGGCTGCACCGGGCGGCCCGCGTCCACGGCGGCCTGGAACATGGCCGGCCGGAACCGTCCGTATCCGAGCCCGCACCAGGTGGTGCCCTCCGGGAAGGCCACCACCGTGTGGCCGTTGCGCAGCCGCGCCGCCACCGCGCTGACCACCGCGGGCAGCCTGCGCAGATTCTCCCGTTCGATCGGGATGACCTTCATGATGCGGGCGACGACACCGAGCGCAGGCCAGTTGATCAGGTCGGCGCGGGCCACGAACGACCCCGGCATCACCGCCCCGATGCTGAAGATGTCCAGCCAGGACACGTGGCCGCTGACCACCAGCACGCCACGCAGGTTGCGGATGGGGCCACCGGAGACGGTGATCCGCACGCCGACGCAGCGCAGCATGAGCCGGCAGTAGGCGCGCTGCAGGTGCGAGCGGCCCGGTAGCGGCACCGCCAGCAGCGGCACCGCCAGGAACAACAGCAGTGCACCGGTGACGCGCAGCGTCGTGCGGGTCCAGACCGCCGGACGGGATCCGAGCGGGGCCGCACCGGCGTGCATGCAGCTGGCGTCGCAGGAGGCCCGCGGCAGCCAGGAGTGATCGCTCGCGACGGTCATGATCCGGTCTCGCTCTCGGTGGTGTCGGCGGCCTGCGATACCGAGCGCAGCCTCTTCAGGTAGCGCACGTCGGCGTGCCGCTTGTCCAGCAGCGCCGGGAAGTCACCGACGCCGAACTCGGGATCGTGGGCGGGTTCACCGCACACCTGGGCGCCGAGGCGCAGGTAGCCGCGCATCAGCGCCGGCACGGTGACCCGGGCCGGTGGTGCGATCTCGTCGAGGCCGCGGCCGTCGATGACCACCGGGCGGTAGGGCCGCACGGTGAACTCCCGCGGGGCGCCGTGGCGGCGCAGCACGAAGTCGCGGACCCCGCGCAGCTGGCTGCCGGGGCGCTCCAGGTCGCCGGCTGGATGCGTGGGCACCGACACACAGCCGGTCACGTAGTCGTAGCCGCAGCGGTCCAGGTAGGCCAGGATGCCCGCCCACATCAGCAGCACCACACCCCCGTTGCGGTGATCCCCGCGGACCACGGCGCGGCCCATCTCGACCAGCGACGGCCGCAGGGCGTCCAGCGCGCGGACGTCGAATTCGGTGGCGGTGTACAGACTTCCGGCGGCGATGGCGCCGGGCGGCGGGAGCATCCGGTAGCAGCCGACGAGTTCGCCGGAGCCGTCCTCGCGCACCAGCAGGTGATCGCAGAACTGGTCGAAGCGGTCGGCGTCCAGTCCGTCGCTGGTCTGCGCCATGGCGAAACCGGGCTCGGAGGTGAACACATCGTGGCGCAGGCGCTGGGCCGCCTCGATATCCGCGGGTTCGGTGGACAGCAGCAGGGTGTAGCGCGGCCCCGGTGTCCCGGGTGTCGCCTGGTCGATGTCATCAGCCGGTATGAGTACAGATGCGGTGCTCATGCTGAGCACGGTCGCGCCTGCGGGTCTCCGGGCGGCATCAGGGGCGTGACGTGTCCGTGCACGGTGCGTGAACAGCACGCACAGCACGCGAAAGCGCCCCGGAACATGTGTTCCGGGGCGCCTTCCGAGCTGCAGAGAGCGGGATTAACCCTTGCGGGCCTTGACCGCCTCGGTCAGCTGCGGGGTGACCTTGAACAGGTCGCCGACGATGCCGAGATCGGCGATCTCGAAAATCGGCGCCTCTTCGTCCTTGTTGACCGCGATGATGGTCTTGGACGTCTGCATACCGGCGCGGTGCTGGATGGCACCGGAGATGCCCAGCGCGATGTACAGCTGCGGGGAGACCGTCTTACCGGTCTGACCGACCTGGAACTGACCGGCGTAGTAGCCGGAGTCCACGGCGGCACGCGAGGCGCCGACGGCGGCACCGAGCGAATCGGCGAGCTCCTCGACGACCTTGAAGTTCTCCTCGCTACCGACACCACGGCCACCGGCGACCACGACGCTGGCCTCGGTGAGCTCCGGACGGTCACCCGCCACGACGGGTTCGCGGGACGTGATCTTCGTCGCATTTTCGGCCTGCGCCGGAACCTCGACGGAGACGACCTCGCCGGCACCGTCGGCCGGGGCGGCCTCGACGGCACCCGGGCGCACGGTGATCACGGGGAGTTCACCGGTGGCCTGGGCGTCGACGGTGAACGCGCCACCGAAGATGCTGTGGACGCCGATGCCGCCTTCTTTGATCTCGACGACGTCGACCAGCAGGCCCGAGCCCAGACGCGCGGCCAGCCGGCCGGCGACCTCTTTGCCCTCGGCGTTGGCGGCGATGACGACGGCGGCGGGAGCGGCCGACTCGGTCAGCGCGGCGAGCACGTCGACCTTCGGGGTGACCAGGAAGCTGTCCACGTCGGCCGACTCGGCGACGTAGATCTTGGCGGCGCCGGCGGCCTTGAGGCCGTCGGTGAGGGCCGCGGCGGTGCCCTCGGCACCCACCACGACCGCGGAGGGCTCACCCAGAACGCGGGCGGCGGTGATCAGTTCGGTGCTGACCTTCTTCAGTGCACCTTCGGCGTGCTCGACGAGCACAAGTACTTCAGCCATGAATATGTCCTTATGTGTTGTCAGAGAAGAGTGGGATCGGCGACTAGATCAGCTTCTGGGAGACCAGGTACTCGGCGACCTTCTTGCCGCCCTCGCCCTCGTCGGTGACCTTCTCGCCCGCGGTCTTCGGGGGCTTGGGGGTCGACGAGAGCACCTTGGAACCCGCGTTCGCCACGCCCACCTCGTCGGCCTCGACACCGATCTCGGCCAGGGTCAGGACGGTGACTTCCTTCTTCTTGGCGGCCATGATGCCCTTGAAGGACGGGAAGCGGGGCTCGTTGATCTTCTCGTTGACGCTGACCACGGCGGGCAGCGAGGCCTCAAGGCCGAAGACGCCGTCGTCGGTCTCGCGCTCGCCGGTGACCTTGCCGCCCTCGACGTTCAGCTTGCGTACGTGGGTCAGCTGCGGCAGACCCAGGTATTCGGCGATGACGGCGGGCACTGCGCCGCCGACGCCGTCGGTGGCCTCGTTACCGGCGATGACCAGCTCGGTGCCCTCGATGGTGCCCAGCGCGCGGGCCAGGGCCCAGCCCGTCTGGATCACATCGGAGCCGTGTAGGCCGTCGTCCTTGAGGTGCACGGCCTTGTCGGCACCCATGGACAGCGCCTTGCGGATGGCCTCGGTGGCGCGCTCGGGGCCGGCGGTCAGCACGGTGACAGTGCTGTCGCCGCCCTCGCGCTCCTTGATGAGCAGCGCTTCTTCGACGGCACGCTCGTTGATCTCGTCGAGCACGGCGTCGGCAGCTTCCCGGTCCAGGGTCCAATCACCCTCGGACAGCTTGCGCTCGGACCAAGTGTCAGGGACCTGCTTGATCAGGACCACGATGTTTGTCATGACTGTGGTTCGTCCTCCTCGATGAGGCCGGCAGCCGGCCTGGGCATATCACGTTTTGTCGAACGGCCTCCAGGTTACTCGCGGGTAACTTTGACGGCACGCATGGACACCATAACCCGTTGGTTGGTTCGCTCAGACCCCACGGTCGCCAGGGCATCCGTTCGCGAACCGGCCATTACGGGTTAGCCTGCCTTCCAATGAGCACAATCGGTTCCGTCGACAGCGCTGGCCCGGGCGATCCCCTGCCCCTGACCGGCGAGCGCACCATCCCCGGCCTGGCCGAGGAGAACTACTGGTTCCGCCGCCACGAGGTCGTCTATCAGCGACTCGCCGACCGCTGCGCCGGTCGCGACGTGCTGGAGGCCGGCCCCGGCGAGGGGTACGGCGCCGATCTGATCGCCGCCGTCGCGCGCAGTGTCACCGGGGTGGATTACGACGAGCAGGCCGTCGCGCACATCCGCGCGAAGTATCCGCGGGTGCAGATGCACCTGGGCAACCTCGCAGACCTGCCATTAGCCGATGGCTCGGTGGATGTGGTGGTCAACTTCCAGGTGATCGAGCATCTGTGGGACCAGGGCCAGTTCGTCACCGAATGCGCCCGCGTGCTGCGCCCGGGCGGGGTGCTGCTGATGTCCACGCCGAATCGCATCACCTTCTCACCGGGCCGTGACACCCCGCTCAACCCGTTCCACACCCGGGAACTGAACGCCGACGAACTCACCGAACTGCTGGAGCAGGGCGGCTTCCGCGTCGAGGCCATGCTCGGGGTTTTCCACGGCACCGCACTGGCCGAACGCGACGCCCGCCACGGCGGTTCCATCATTGCGGCCCAGATCGACCGCGCGGTTGCGGATGCGCCGTGGTCGCAGGAGTTGCTCGCCGACGTCGCCGCGGTGCGCGCCGAGGATTTCGATCTGCTCGACGCGAAGGAAAGCCGAATCGACGACAGCCTGGATCTGGTGGCCATCGCGGTGCTGCCGTGACGCGATCACTTCCCCAGTCGCTGCGCTCCCGCCCGCCGGAATCTGTGCCGGAGTCCCCCGGCATGTTCACGCTGGTGCTGCACACGCACCTGCCCTGGCTGGCCCACCACGGCCGCTGGCCCGTCGGCGAGGAATGGCTGTACCAGTCCTGGGCGGCGGCCTATCTGCCGCTCATGCGGGTGCTGCGCACGCTGGCCGCCGAGGACCGCAGCCACCTGGTCAGCCTGGGCATGACCCCGGTGGTCACCGCCCAGCTCGATGACCCGTACTGCCTGACCGGCATGCACCACTGGCTGGCCAACTGGCAGCTGCGGGCACTGGAAGCGACCACCGTGCAGACCGGCACCGGCGCCGCGGGCACCTTCGGTTCGGCGGAAGCGATGCGCCAGTTCGGTATCCGCGAACATGCGGCCGCCACCGAGGCCCTGGAGGACTTCACCACGCTGTGGCGCCACGGCGGCAGTCCGCTGCTGCGCCAGCTCGTCGACGCCGGGACCATCGAGCTGCTCGGCGGTCCCCTCTCGCACCCGTTCCAGCCGCTGCTCAATCCGCGGTTGCGCGAGTTCGCGCTACGCGAGGGCCTGGCCGATGCCCGGCAGCGCTTCGCCCACACCCCGACGGGCATCTGGGCCCCCGAGTGCGCGTACGCCCCGGGAATGGAAACCGGTTACGCCGCAGCCGGTGTCAGCCACTTCATGGTCGACGGTCCGTCGCTGCACGGCGATACCGCGCTGGGCAGGCCCGTCGGTGACACCGACGTGGTGGCCTTCGGTCGCGACCTGCAGGTCAGCTACCGGGTGTGGTCGCCGAAGTCCGGCTACCCCGGGCACGCCGCCTACCGCGACTTCCACACCTATGACCACCTCACCGGGCTCAAGCCCGCGCGGGTGACGGGGCGCAACGTGCCCTCCGACGCCAAGGCGCCCTACGAACCCGAGCGCGCCGACAAGGCGATCGACAAACACGTCGCGGACTTCGTCGGCGTGGTGCGCCGCAGGCTGCGTCAGGAATCCGAACGCATCGGTCGGCCGGCGCATGTGGTCGCCGCCTTCGACACCGAACTGTTCGGGCACTGGTGGTACGAGGGCCCGCGGTGGCTGGAACGACTGCTGCGCGCGCTGCCCGAGGCCGGTATCCGGGTGGGCACCCTTTCCGACGCCATCGAGGCCGGATTCGTCGGCCCTGCGGTCGAATTGCCGCCCAGCTCTTGGGGTTCGGGCAAGGACTGGCAGGTCTGGAACGGCGAGAAGGTGTCCGATCTGGTGCAACTCAACGCCGAGGTCGTCGACACCGCGCTGTCGGCGGTGGACAAGGCGCTGGCCCACCGCGGGCCCGGCGCGTCGCGCGATCTGGTGGCCGACCAGATCCTGCGCGAGACCCTGCTGACGGTGTCCAGTGACTGGCCGTTCATGGTCAGCAAGGACTCCGCCGCCGAATACGCCCGCTACCGCGCCCATCTGCACGCCCATGCCACCCGGGAGATCTCGGCGGCGCTGGCCTCCGGGCGGCGCGAGCAGGCGCAGCGGCTGGCCGGCGACTGGAACCGCGCCGACGGGCTGTTCGGCGCCCTGGACGCCAGGCGGCTCCCCCGATGACCCCGTCCGTCGAAGGTGCGTGCACGTGAAGATCCTCATGGTGTCGTGGGAGTACCCACCGGTGATCATCGGCGGCCTCGGCCGCCACGTGCACCACCTGGCCACCGAACTCGTGATGGCCGGCCATGAGGTGGTGGTGCTCTCGCGCCGGCCCACCGGCACCGACCCGAGCACCCACCCGTCGACCGACGAGGTCACCGAGGGCGTGCGCGTCATCGCCGCCGCCCAGGACCCGCACGAATTCACCTTCGGCACAGACATGATGGCCTGGACGATGGCCATGGGACACGCCATGGTGCGCTCCGGGCTGACGCTGCGCGACTGGGAACCCGACCTGGTGCACGCGCATGACTGGCTGGTGGCCCACCCCGCTATCGCGCTGGCCGAATTCTTCGATGTGCCTTTGGTTTCCACCATTCACGCCACCGAGGCGGGACGACATTCGGGGTGGGTTTCCGGACCGGTCAGCCGCCAGGTGCACGCACTGGAATCCTGGCTGGTGCACGAATCCGATTCGCTGATCACGTGTTCGGCGTCCATGCGCGAGGAGATCGACGCCCTGTTCGGACCGGGACTGTCCGAGACCACCGTCATCCCGAACGGGATCGACACCGACGGCTGGCCGTTCGCGCCGCGCCGCGCCCACGGCGGCCCGGCCGAGCTGCTCTACTTCGGTCGACTGGAGTACGAGAAGGGTGTGCACGACGCGATCGCCGCACTCCCCCGCATCCGCAAGACCCACCCGGGCACCACGCTGACCATCGCCGGCGACGGTACCCAGCTGGACTTCCTCACCGCACAGGCCCGCAAGCACAAGGTGCTCAAGGCCACGAAGTTCATCGGCCGCGTGGACCATCAGGGCCTGGTCACCTTGTTGCACCGCGCCGATGCGGCGGTGCTGCCCTCGCATTACGAACCGTTCGGCATCGTCGCGCTCGAAGCCGCCGCCACCGGCACCCCGCTGGTGACCTCGACCGCAGGCGGGCTGGGTGAGGCCGTCATCGACGGCGTCACCGGCATGTCCTGCCCGCCGCGCGACGTGGCGGGCCTGGCCACCGCGGTGCGGGGCGTGCTCGACGACCCGGCCGCCGCCCAGCAGCGGGCACTGGCCGCCCGTGACCGGCTGACCTCCGATTTCTCCTGGCCGACGGTGGCCGACCACACCGCGCAGGTCTACCTGGCCGCCAAACGCGCCGAGCGGCAACCGCAACCGCGCCGGCTCATCGTGGAACGCCCGCTGCCCGACTACGGCTGACCCACCCGCGCCTTCACCCGGCGAAACTCGCGTACCCGTTGCTCCACAGGCCTTGGGAGCAACGGGTACGCGTGTTTCGGCACCCTTGACAATATTTTTTGTCAAGGTCAAACTGGGCACATGGTCGAGATCGAGGTGATCACCGACCCGGCGGCCGCGACAAGCGCGCTCGATCCCGTGCGTGCACGACTGCTGGCCGAGCTGAGCGAGCCGGCGTCCGCCGCGACGCTGGCGGCTCGGGTCGGTCTTTCCCGCCAGAAGGTCAACTACCACCTGCGCGCGCTGGAACGTCATCGGTTGGTGGCCGTCGCCGAGGAGCGGCAGTGGGGCGGGCTGACCGAACGCCTGCTGGTCGCCAGCGCGGCCTCCTATGTGGTGTCCCCCAGCGCGCTGGGGCAGGTCGCCTCCCGGGTCGACAACACCAACGACCGCTTCTCGGCCGGCCACCTCATCGCGCTGGCGGCGCGGGTGGTCAACGAGGTCGGTGAAATCTGGCAGGCGGCAAGGCAAGCCGACAAACGCCTGGCGACGCTGTCCATCGACACCACGATCCGCTTCCGGTCCCCGGCGGATCGTGCCTTTTTCACCAGGGACCTCACCGAAGCGGTCGCGGCGCTCGCCGCCCGCTACCACGACGAGACGGCACCACGCGGACGTCCTCATCGACTGTTCGTCGCGTCCTACCCCGCGCCGTCGCCCGACGAGAGCCAGGAGAACCGACATGCCCGTGAACCATGACGACGAAAAGCGCTGGGTCGAAATGCAACTCGTGGTCCCCGGCACGCCGGAACAGGTATGGCAGGCCGTCGCCACCGGACCGGGAAACACGGCCTGGTTCACCAACACCACCATCGAGGAGAAGGTGGGCGGTGCCGTCGCCTTCGACTTCGGGCCGAACGGATCCTCCAGCGGCGAAGTGACGCAATGGGAACCGCCGCACCGGTTCGGCTACGTCGAACGCGAGTGGTGCGACGACGCACCGCCGGTGGCCACCGAGGTCACCGTCACCGCGCGTTCCGGCGAGCGCTGCGTCATCCGGATGGTGCACTCGCTGTTCACCGACAGCGCCGACTGGGATGACCAGATCGAGGGTTTCGAATCGGGCTGGCCCGGCCACTTCGCGGTGCTGCACAACTATCTCGCGCACTTCGCGGGCACACCGGCCGTCACCTTTCACCTGTCGGCCACCGGGGACATCCCCCAGCCCGAGGCGTGGAAGCTGATGCTGGCCGCCTTCGGGCTCGACCACGCCGATGTGGGAGACCTGCGCACGCTGCGGCCCGCGCAGGACGATTTCGTCGGTCTCGTCGACCGGGTGTATCAGGACGACAAACAGCGCTACCTGGTGGCGCGGCTGGCCGAACCGACCACGGGTGCGGTGATGTTCGGCATGTGCGCACCGGGCGGTCAGACCACCACCGGCATCAACGCGTTCTTCTACGGCGACGATGCGGCGAGCAACGCCGAACTCGCGAAGCCCGCGTGGCAGAAACTGCTGGAGGGCGCGCTGCGCTGATCAGCGCGCGGCTTTCTTCCGCTCGATATCGGCCAGGTTCGCGGCCAACTCGGCGCGCTCGGCGGCCGACGCGTCCCAGGCCACCTTGCGGTTCTTGACCACCTTCGCCGGTGAACCGACGGCGATGGAGAAGTCCGGGATCTCCCCCTTGACCACCGCGTGCGCACCGAGCACACATCCGCGGCCGACGGAGGTGCCACGCAGCACGCTGACCTTCGCCGCCACCCAGGTGTCCGGACCGATCCGCACCGGGCTCTTGATGATGCCCTGATCCTTGATCGGCAGCTCCAGGCTGTCCATCTTGTGGTCGAAATCGCAGACGTAGCACCAGTCGGCCATCAGTACCGAATCACCGAGCTCGATGTCCAGGTAGGTGTTGATCACGTTGTCCCGGCCCAGCACCACCTTGTCGCCGATGCGCAGCGACCCCTCGTGGCACCGGATGGTGTTCTTGTCCCCGATGTGTACCCAGCGCCCGATCTCCATGGTGGACAGCTCCGGGGTGGCCTCGATCTCCACACCCTTGCCCAGGAACACCATGCCGCGGGTGATGATGTGCGGGTTGCGCAGCTTGAACTTCAGCAACCGCCAGTAGCGCACCAGGTACCACGGCGTGTACGCCTTGTTCGCCAGCACCCAGCGCAGCGAGTCGCGGGTCAGAAACTGCGCCTGGCGCGGATCGCTCAAGCGCGAACCACGCCACCTCTTGTGTAACGGCGCGCCCCACATCGTCGTCATGGCCGGTCAGCCTACGCGAGCCCGGCACGGGCTAGTCTCGGACCTCGATGCCTGCTCGAGGAGGAACTGTGCGCCGGCTTGCTGCCGTGCTGGGAATCGCGGCGCTGACCGTCAGTTCCTGCGGAAAAACCGATTCGTGGGTCGAGGCCCACCCGTCGATCGGCTGGGCGGCCCAGTACGCCGACGCCGCCAACAGCAGCTACAGCCCCGTCACCGGGGCGCAAACGCTCTCCCCCGACTGGGAGCGGTCGGTCAAGGGTGAGCTCGGCGCGCAGGCCTCGCTGGGTTCGGGCAGCTACCTCGCCCTCAACGGCCAGACCCGCGACGGCTGCTCGCTGATGGTCTGGGAGACCGACAACAACGCCCGTCAACGCTGGTGCACCCGGTTGTGGCAGGGCGGCGCGCTGTCCAGTCCCCTCTTCGACGATTTCGACAACCTCTACGTCGGCCAGCCCGGCGCGATCATGTCCTACCCGCCCACCCAGTGGATCCGGTGGCGCCAGCCGGTGATCGGGATGCCGACCACGCCACGGCTGCTGGCGCCGGGCCAGTTGCTCGTCCTGACCCATCTGGGTCAGGTGCTGGTGTTCGACGCGCACAAGGGCACCGTCGTGGGCACGTCACTGGATCTGGTCGCCGGGGTGGATCCCACCGATTCCGCGCGTGGTCTCGCCGACTGCGGACCGGCCCGCCCGCAATGCCCGATCGCGGCCGCACCCGCGTTCGGCGTCGACACCGGGATCGTTGTGGTCGGGCTGTGGGAGCCCGGCGCGCAGGCACCCGTGCTCGTCGGCCTGCGGTACCGGCCGGACCAGACCCCGATCCTGAGCCGCGAGTGGACCAGCGAGGCGGTGGGCGGTGGGCCCATCGCCAGCCCGGTGCTGTCGGCCGACGGGTCCACCGCCTACGTCAACGGCCGCGACGGGCGGCTGTGGGCCGTCGACACCGCCAACGGCCGAGCGAGATGGTCGGTGGAGCTGGGCTATCAGCCGCAGACACCGCCCTCGGTGTCCGCCGAAGGCGTGATCGTCGCCGGCGGCGGCCCGGGCGCTCAGTTGACCGGTATCAGCGACACCGGTGAGATCGTCTGGACCCGTGCGGATGTGGAGCCGCTGTCGACATCGAGCCGGGCCGGTGAGGACATCGGTTACACGGTGGTGCGCGACGGCGAGCAGGGGCAGGCGCTGCTGGTGTTCGATCCGATCGAGGGCGGCACCATCAACCGCTACCCGCTGCCGGAGGCCACCGGCCGCCCGGTCGGGGTGTCGATCGGTCATGACGGCCGGGTGGTCACCGCCACCAGCGACGGCCAGGTCTACGGGTTCGCGCCCGCCTAGGCGAGCAGCGGGGCGACGGTCGCCCGCGGCACCGACACCTGAACGGCTCCGGCCGATTCGGGAAGCAGCTCGCCCTGACCGAAGAAGAAGATCACCGCATCGTCGGTGATGGCGAAGTTCTGGTAATTGGCCGGGTCCAGACCAGTTTCGGGCAGCACCGGGTCGGGGATGCCGGACTGCCGGGCCAGGTCGGCCTGCACCACCGGGAAGATGACCGGCAGCGGGTCGGTGCCCGGGCGGAACAGGTTCTCGAAGGTGATCGGCTTGCGGTAGGCCTGATCCCAGCTGAACGTCTTGTAGAAGGTCTGCGGGTGCGCGCCGCCCACGTTCTGATAGGTGGTGAACACCACCGACTGGGTGCCGCGCGGCGGGACCGCGGAGCTGTACTGCGCCGAGGTGGTGTCCAACTCATAAGGCATCCCCCGGAAGTCGGGGGTCTTGGCGACATTCAGGAAACCGTCGCGGGTCTGCTTGACGTACTCCACGACCGCCTTCTGGTCCGGGAAATCGGACGGGAAGCTGATGTTGAGCATGTAGGCCGGTTCGGCCTGCTGGATCTGGCAGGTGAACCCGGGCCCGGCGATGGCGCCCACGTCCTCGCATTTGGGCGGCGCGGCCGACGCCGTGGCGGCACCCGCAAGACCCGACAGGGCGGTGGCGGCTGCGGCCAGCACCGATACGGCAACCGTGGGTACGCGCATCTAGGGGATCCTCCAGAACCGGGAGCAGCACAGGCGCCGCTGCCCGTCAGGGTACCTGTGGCGCTATCGGGACGGCCGACAAATGAATGCCACCGCACGGCCGGCCGCTCCGGTGCCGATGCGGGTGATGACCACCGAGTGCGGTTGTGCCCCGCGCAGCTTCAGCCGGCGCCGCAGCGCGTCGGGGTCCACGTCCACCCCGCGCACCAGGATTTCCAGCGCCCCGCCGTCGCGGGACGTCAGTTCCCGGCGCAGCCGCTTCTCGTCGAACCCGATCTCGCCGAGGACCTCGAAACCCCGTACCCCGTCCGGGAGTTCGTCTCCGGACAGGTACGCGATATCGGGGTCGAGCTGCCACAGCCCGTACCGGGTGCCGTACTGGCGCACCAGGCCCGCCCGTACCACCGCCCCGTCGGGGTCGACGATCCAGCGCCCCGCCGGTCCGACAGTGCACTCGTCGGGGTCCGCATCGGTGAGCTGTTCGCCGCGATCCAGCAGGGTGGCGCGCCGGCGCACACCCGCTTCGGCCAGACCCGCAGGCCACAGGCAGGCCTCACGCACGCTGCCGCCCAGCGAGCACAGCTCGACCTCGCCGTCGAATCCGAGCTCGGGTAGTTGATCGAAATCGATTCCGGGCGCGCACTTCACGACCAGATCGCGCCCGCGGTAGGCGTCGAACAGCTCGTCCAGCGGCGGGGTGTAGGCGCGCGGATCAAACCGCCGCCGTCCTCCGGTGCGCCGGCCCGGATCGGCCAGCACCACGGTGTCCCGGGTGACCGGCCGCAGCGCGTCGGCGCGGCACACGGTTACATCGGGAACGTTGTTGCGCGCCATGGCCAGTCGCACCGGGTCCAGGTCACTGCCCAGCAACTGCCCGGCGAGCGGTCGCAGCGCGGCGAGTTCGGCGCCCACCGAGCAGGTGACATCGTGTACCCGCGCGCCGGTGAGCCGACGGGCCCGGTGCGCGGCGACCGCCGCAGCGGTGGCCTGCTGTAGCGCGTCGTCGGTGAACAACCACGACGAGGGATCGTCGAACTTGGCCGCCGCCCTGCGTCGCAACAGTGTCGTCTCCACCAGTACCGCGGTGCGCTCACCGAAACGTGTTCGTACCGTGGCGATATCGGCGACCCGGGTGGCATCCGTCAGCGCATGACCGGCGACCATGTCCAGCGCCGCCCGGCCCTCGTCGCGGGCCAGGTAGCCGACGTCCTCAGTCGTAAAGGTTACGACGGCTTGACCCCGGTGACCATCACGTTGTAGAACCAGCCCTTCGGCACGACGCGTCGCCACACGTTGGCGTCCACCCAGCTCAGCGTCGTCCAGCTGTTGAACGCGAATCTGGCCCAGCCCCAACCCAACCGGCCCGGAGGCACCGAGGCCTCGAAGGTGCGGATCGGCCAGCCCAGCATCGCCGCGGTGAATTCCTCGCTGGCGGTGGCCACCTCGACGGCACCCGCATTGGCCGCCATCCGCTCCAGATCCTCGGGATCGAAGGTGTGCAGGTCGACCACGGCCTCCAGCGCCGCGGCACGCGAGGACTCGTCGAGCTCCTCCTGCGGGCGCCGCCAGCCCTCCAGGCCGGGCAGCTTGGTGATGTTGGTGGACAGCCGCCAGGTCAGGGTGGACAGGTTGCGGGCGTAGACGTTGCCCGCGCTGGTGGGCTCGCCGGCGAAGACGAAGCGGCCACCCGGCTTGAGGATGCGCACCACCTCGCGCAGCGACTTCTCCACATCGGGGATGTGGTGCAGCACGGCGTGGCCGACCACCAGATCGAAGGTGTTGTCCTCATATGGGATGCCCTCGGCGTCGGCGACCCTGCCGTCGATGTCGAGTCCCAGGCCTTGCCCGTTGCGGGTGGCGACCTTGACCATGCCCGGGGACAGGTCGGTGACCGAGCCGCGGCGGGCCACCCCGGCCTGGATCAGGTTGAGCAGGAAGAACCCGGTGCCACAGCCGAGCTCGAGCGCCCGGTCGTAGGGCAGTTCGCGCTGCACCTCGTCGGGGACGATGGCGTCGAAGCGACCGCGCGCGTAATCGATGCAGCGCTGGTCATAGGAGATCGACCACTTGTCGTCGTAGGTCTCGGCTTCCCAGTCGTGGTAGAGGATCTGGGCCAGCTTGGTGTCCTTCAGCGCGGCCTCGACCTGCTCGGCGGTGGCGTGCGGATTGGGCGCTGGAGCCGCTTCGGCGACATGGGTCAAAGCAGCCGCGTCGTCATCGACGTGGGGCGTATGGTCCGTGCTCGTCATATGGGCAGCCTAACTGCCGATGGTCGCCCCGAAGACCTCGACGTAGCTGCGTACCCCTTCACCTGGGGCGTCGATCATCGCCTTGGCTCCGGCAAGCACGTATCCGGGTGCCTCGGCGTGCCGGCGCGCCCAGCTCAGCGCGGCGTCATAGACACCGTCCGGGGCCACCAACTCATCGACCAGACCGAGTGCCAGCGCCTCTTCGGCTCCGACGAACCGGCCGCTGAACACCAGTTCCTTGGCCCGGGCGGGGCCGACGGTGCCCACCAGCCGGTCGGTGCCCGCGGCGGGCAGCAGGCCGGCGAGCACCTCGGTGACGCCCACCTTGATGTTGTCCCCGGAGATCCGCCAGTCCGCGGCCAGGGCGAGTGCCAGCCCGGAACCCAGCGCGTAGCCGGTGACCGCGGCGACGGTCGGCTTCGGGATGGCCGCGACGGCGTCCAGCGCGGCCCGGCAGGCGGTGGTGACGCTCTCGGCGTCGGTGGCACCGAGGCGGCGCAATTCCGGTACGTCGTCACCGGCGCTGAAGACCTCGTGCCCGCCGAACACGATGACGGCACCGACATCGTCGCGGGCGCCGAGATCGGCGGCTGTCGCCTCGATCTCGCGGTACATCTGCCGGGTCAGCGCATTGCTGGGCGGACGGGACAGCACCAGGGTGCCGATTCCGTCGTTGACGACAGCGGACACGAATTCGCTTCCCGCCGCGGAGGCGGCACATTCGGTCATGTGGGCTTCGCGTCCTTGTAGCCCTGCGGGGCGCGCCGGTTGCGGGCCTCGTTGTAGCGGGCGCCGTCGAAGAACTCGATGTCCCAGTCGCCGGTCCCCTTGTCCGCGGTCAGGCTCGGCTCCATCGCCACGATCCGGCGTTCGGTGGCCAGTACGTCGGCCACCGTGCGGCCATTGACGGAGTCGAGTTGCGACCAGGTGGGCGGCAGCAGGAAGGAGCGGCCCTCGGCGAACTCGTCGAGCGCGGCCTGCGGGGTGGACCAGAACGCCCGGTCGCTCTCGGTGTTCTCACCGTCGGCGCGCTGGCCTTCCGGGATGACGCCGACGAAGAAGTAGGTGTCGTAGCGGCGGGTGCGTTCCTCTTTGGGGGTGACCCAGTTGGCCCACGGCCGCAGCAGATCGGCGCGCAGGACCAGTTTCTCGGCGCGCAGGAAGTCGGCGAAGGACAGCGAGTTGTTGGCCAGCGCCGCGCGCTGCTCGCGGTACACCGACGCGTCGTCGACGAGGATGTCGGAATCATCCGCGGCGCCCGCGAACAGCACCCCGGACTCCTCGAAGGTCTCCCGGGCTGCGGCGCACACCAGCGCCTCGGCCAGGTCGACATCGACGTTCAGGCGCTCGGCCCACCAGGTGGGCTCCGGGCCGTACCAGGCTGTCCCGGTCCCCCGATCGCGCTCGTCGACGCCGCCACCGGGGAACACCATCACACCGGCCACGAAGTCCATCGCCGAGTGCCTGCGCATCAGGAAGATCTCCAGGGACTCCGGGGTGCCCTGGTCCCGCAGCAGCATGACGGTGGAGGCGGGCCGGGGCACCAGCGGATCGTTGGGGTCTGTCATGTGGCTCGCCTCCTGTGTGCGGCGCGGCTGCGGGTGCGACGGGCGAAGTAGCGGCCGTCGAGGTACTCCAGGGCGATCGACTGCCCGAACGCCGTGGACAGATTCTCCGCGGTCAGCACGTCGGTGAGCAGCCCGGCACCGACCACGCTGCCCTCCGAGAGCAGCAGGCAATGGCTGAACCCGGGCGGGATCTCCTCGACGTGGTGGGTGACCAGCACGATGGCCGGCGCATCGGGGTCGGCGGCCAGATCGGCCAGCCGGGAAACCAGTTCCTCGCGGCCGCCGAGGTCCAGTCCGGCGGCCGGCTCGTCGAGCAGCAGCAGTTCCGGATCGGTCATCAACGAGCGGGCGATCAGCACCCGCTTGCGCTCCCCCTCGGACAGGGTGCCGTAGGCGCGTTCGGCCAGATGCTCGGCGCCCAGGCTTTCCAGCATGTCGACGGCCTGCTCGTAGTCGACATCGTCGTACTTCTCGCGCCAGCGGCCCAGCACCGCATACCCGGCCGAGACCACCAGGTCGCGCACCACCTCGTCGTCGGGGATCCGTTGACTCAGAGCCGAACTGCTCAGCCCGACCCGGGACCGCAGCTCCGACATGTCGGTGCGCCCGAGTCGCTCACCGAGCACGAACGCGGTGCCCGACGACGGGTGCTCGATGGCGGCCGCCATCCGCAGCAATGACGTCTTGCCCGCCCCGTTGGGACCGATCACCACCCAGCGTTCGTCGAGTTCGACGGCCCAGTTGATGGGCCCGACCAGGGTCTTGCCCCCGCGGCGCAGGGTGACCTTGGCGAAATCGATCAGCAGGTCGGGGTCTGCAATGGGCTCGTCTGCTGGCACCCGCTCATCGTAGTGTCGTCGCCCTTGGCCGAACGGGGCCGCCCATCACCGCTCGGCGTGCTTTCCCGTAGCTCCGCTCGCCCGGCTGCGCCGAAGTCGTGGAAGAGCAGCCGGCGCGGCATGTGCCGCAGGATCAGTTGCACCAGCGGTCCGATGCCGAAGGCGTAGATGACGGTCCCGACGCCGACGGTGCCGCCGAGCAGCCACCCGGCGGTCAGCACGGTGGCCTCGATGAGGGTGCGGATCAATCGCACCGACAGGCCGGTGCGCGCCACCAGGCCGGTCATCAGCCCATCGCGCGGGCCGGGGCCCAGCCCGGCGCCGATGTAGAGCACCGTGCTGATCGCGTTGAGCAGCACCGCACCGAGCATCATCGGCACCCGCAGCCGGAGGTCGTCGGGGGCGGGCAGCACCGCGATACCGATGTCGACGGTCACCGCGATGACGATGACGTTGGCGATCGTGCCGATACCGGGCCGGTTGCGCAGCGGGATCCAGGCCAGTAGCACCACCAGACCGACGACGGCCGAGGCGACACCGATGGTCATCCCGGTGTGCCGGCTCAGGCCTTGGTGGAACACGTCCCAGGGGTCCAGTCCGAGTCCGGCCTGGACCATCAGGGCCATGGAGAAGCCGTAACCGGTCAGGCCGAGCAGGAGTAGCGCTCCGCGGGTCAGTCCGGTGGTCATGCGTGGTCGGGGAAACGTGCGCGGATGGCGTCGAGTTCGCCGTGGACCCGACGGGCATCGGTGCTGTCGATGGCACGCCGGTTATAGGTGCCGGACCGCCGATACTTTCCCGCCACTCGAGACATCCAGTTCTTTCGCATGACTCGATGATCGTGGCCATGTGGCTTGCCAATCAATAGCCAGTTGGCAGATACTGGCCTCAATGTCTAGCGATATGGGTACCCGAGCACTCGATGTGGACCTACTGGCCCGCGAACTGGGTAACTGGCGCACGTCCAGTTTGACCGGCCCCGCCTATCTCGGACTGGCCGATGCCATCCGGTTGCTGATCGTCGACGGCCGCGTTCCGGTGGGTTCGCGGTTGCCCAGCGAGCGCGCCCTGGCCGATGCGCTGCGGGTGTCGCGGACCACGGTCACCGCGGCATTCAACGCGCTGCGCGAGGACGGCTACCTCAACGCCCGCCGCGGCGCCCGCAGCACCGCGTCACTGCCTCCGCGCCCGGAGATCCCCGCCGCGGACGGCGCACCGACGATGAGCCTGGCGGCCGCCGCGCTGTCGGCGCCCAGTGCCGCGGTGCTGGAAGCCTTCGCCGATGCCGCCCGCGACATCACGCCGTATCTGGCCGAACCGGGTCACGAGCTGACCGGGGTCTGTGCGCTACGCACCGCGGTGGCCGAAAGATATTGCACGCGTGGATTACCCACCGACCCCGCGCAGATCATGATCACCAGCGGGGCCCAGCATGCCATCGGCCTGATCCTGGCGGCGTTCACCCAGCCCGGCGACCGGGTGCTCGTCGAGCAGCCCAGCTATCACGGTGCGCTGTCCTGCATCTCGACCTCGGGAGCCCGTGCGGTTCCGGTGGCGCTCAACGAGAACGGTTGGGAGCTGGACGCTCTGCACGCCGCGATCCGTCAGCTGGCGCCCGCGCTCGCCTACGTCATCCCCGACAACCACAACCCGACCGGTTTCACCATGCCGCCGGAGGAACGAAACCGGCTGGGCCACATCATCTCCGAGACCAGGACACGCACCATCGTCGACGAGTCCATCCTGGACATGTGGATCGACGAGGAGCCGCCCGCGCCGTTGGCCGCCTCCGTGCCGTCCCGGCACGACCTGGTGCTCACTGTCGGTTCGATGTCCAAGTCGTTCTGGGGCGGGCTGCGCATCGGGTGGATCCGCGCCGAGCCCCCCACCCTGGCCACCATCGCGGCGCACCGCGCCTCGGTGGATCTGGGCACGCCGATCCTGGAACAGCTCACCGCGGCAAGGCTTCTCCAGATCCGCGACGAGGTACTCCCGGAGCGCCGCGAGCTGCTGCTGGCCCGGCGGGCCTTCCTCATCGAGCTGCTGGCCCGCCGGCTGCCGGACTGGCGTCCCGGTCCGGGGCGCGGCGGGATGTCGCTGTGGGTGCAACTGCCCGCGCCGATGAGCACCGCACTGTCCGCGGCGGCATCGCGGCTGGGACTGGACCTGCCCGCTGGACCGCGGTTCGGGGTCGACGGCACCCTGGAACGGTTCATCCGGGTGCCTTATGCGTTGCCCGAACCTCAGCTGGAAGCGGCCGTCGACCTGATGGCGCGGGCCTGGCAGTCCATCACCGGTGTCGCCGTCACGGGCGAAACCCGCGCGGCGGTCGTCGTTTAGTCCTCGGGGATCTCGACGCGGCGCGCGGTCCCGTCGACCGCATCGGCGGCCTCGATCTCACCGCGGGTCACCCCGAGGATGAACAGCACGGTGTCCAGGTAGGGATGGCTCAACGAGGCGTCGGCGACCTCGCGCAGCGCCGGCTTGGCATTGAAGGCCACACCGAGCCCGGCCGCCGACAGCATGTCGATGTCGTTCGCGCCGTCACCGACGGCCACCGTCTGCTCCATCGGCACCCCGACCTGCTGCGCAAAATCGCGCAGCGCCTTGGCCTTTCCGGGGCGGTCGATGACCTGACCCACCACCCGGCCGGTGAGCTTACCGTCGACGATCTCCAGTTCGTTGGCGGCCACGAAGTCCATCATCAGGTCGTGGGCGAGCGGCTCGATCACCTGACGGAAGCCGCCGGAGACGATGCCGCAGTGATATCCCAGCCGACGCAACGTCCGGATGGTGGTCCGCGCGCCCGGGGTCAGCTCGATCTGGTCGGCCACCTCGTCGAGCACCTCGGCGGGCAGGCCCGCCAGCGTGGCCACCCGCTTGTGCAGTGACTCGGCGAAGTCCAGCTCACCGCGCATCGCCGCCTCGGTGACCTCGGCGACCGCGGCCAGCGCACCCGCCCTGTCGGCGAGCATCTCGATGACCTCGCCCTGGATCAGCGTGGAATCGACGTCGAACACGATGAGCCGCTTGGTGCGCCGCGACAGGCTGTAGTCCTCCAGCGCGATGTCGACACCGAGCGCGACGGCGGTGCGGGCCATCACGTTCTGCAACTGGACGTAGGCCGCGCCGCCGCGGGGCACCGAGACCCGCAATTCCAGGCCGGTCACCGGGTAGTCGGAGACACCACGGATGGCGTCGATGTTGACCCCCAGCGCGGCGACCTCATGGGCCACCACCCCGAACGCCTCGGCGGTGATGGGCCGGCCCAGCACCACGATGGTGTGGGTGGAGGGCTCCTCCAGTACCGGCTTGTCGTCGCTGCGCTCGATCTCGACGTCCAGGCCCACGCCGTGGATGGCGGCGCGGACCTCGTCGGCGAACTCGGCGCCGTCGGCGACCTTGGTGTCCACCGACACCAGCACACCGAGGGTGAGCCGGCCGCGGATGACGACCTGTTCGACGTTGAGCAGCTCCACGTGATGCCGCGACAGCACCTCGAAAAGTGCGGATGTCACGCCGGGCTGGTCCACGCCGCTGACGGTGATCAACAACGACGAACGCTTGCGCGAGGGGTCGACTGACTGCGAGGCCGTCGGCACACTCACCTCCGTTAGATGCCTCGAGTCAGCTGATGTGGGGTACGCGTCAGATCAGCTGCGGACTTCGACGTCGTCGATTCTGGTGACGTCACCGTCGGAGGGCCCGTGTGCCCGGCCGATGTGCGCCTCGGCGCGCATCCGCTCCACCATGTGCGGGTAGTGCAGCTCGAACGCCGGGCGCTCGGAACGGATCCGGGGCAGCTCGGTGAAGTTGTGCCGCGGCGGCGGGCAGCTGGTGGCCCACTCCAGGGAGTTGCCGTAGCCCCACGGGTCGTCGACCACGACGGGCTCGCCGTAACGCCAGCTCTTGAAGACGTTCCAGACGAACGGCAGCGTGGAGATGCCCAGGATGAACGCGCCCGCGGTGGAGATGACGTTCAGCGTGGTGAACCCGTCGCTGGGCAGGTAGTCGGCGTAACGACGCGGCATGCCCTCGTCTCCGACCCAGTGCTGCACCAGGAAGGTGGTGTGGAAGCCGATGAAGGTCAGCCAGAAGTGCAGCTTGCCCAGGCGCTCGTCGAGCAGGCGGCCGGTCATCTTCGGGAACCAGAAGTAGATGCCCGCATAGGTGGCGAACACGATGGTGCCGAAGAGCACGTAATGGAAGTGCGCGATGACGAAGTAGCTGTCGGTGACGTGGAAGTCCAGCGGCGGGCTGGCCAGCAGCACGCCGGACAGGCCACCGAGCAGGAAGGTGATCAGGAAGCCCACCGAGAACAACATCGGTGTCTCGAAGGTCAACTGCCCCTTCCACATCGTGCCGATCCAGTTGAAGAACTTGATACCGGTCGGCACCGCGATCAGGAACGTCATGAACGAGAAGAACGGCAGCAGCACCGCGCCGGTGGCGTACATGTGGTGCGCCCACACCGCCACCGACAGTGCCGCGATGCCCAGCGTCGCGTAGATCAGGGTGGTGTACCCGAAGATCGGCTTGCGGCTGAACACCGGGAAGATCTCGGACACGATGCCGAAGAACGGCAACGCGATGATGTACACCTCGGGGTGCCCGAAGAACCAGAACAGGTGCTGCCACAGCAGCACACCGCCGTTGGCCGGGTCATAGATGTGTGCGCCGAGATGTCGGTCGGCGGCCAGGCCGAACAGCGCCGCGGTCAGCAGCGGGAAGGCCAGCAGCACCAGGATCGAGGTCACCAGGATGTTCCAGGTGAAGATCGGCATCCGGAACATGGTCATACCGGGAGCGCGCATGCAGACCACCGTGGTGATCATGTTGACGCCACCGAGGATGGTGCCCAGACCACCGACGGCCAGACCCATGATCCACAGGTCGCCACCGGCGCCCGGGGAGTGGATGGCGTCGGTCAGCGGCGAGTAGGCGGTCCAGCCGAAGTCTGCGGCGCCACCGGGGGTGATGAAGCCACCCATGGCGATCAGCGCGCCGAACAGGAACAGCCAGAAGGAGAAGGCGTTGAGCCGCGGGAACGCGACGTCGGGGGCGCCGATCTGCAGCGGCAGCACCAGGTTCGCGAAACCGAACACGATCGGCGTCGCGTAGAAGAGCAGCATCACGGTGCCGTGCATGGTGAACAGCTGGTTGAACTGTTCGTTGGAGAGGAACTGCAGGCCCGGCACCGCGAGTTCGGTGCGCATCAGCAGGGCCATCAGGCCGCCGATGAAGAAGAAGATGAAGCAGGCGACGCAGTACATCATGCCGATCAGCTTGTGATCGGTCGTGGTGATCAGCTTGTAGATGAGGTTGCCCTTGGGGCCCATCCGCTGCGGGAACGGACGCCGTGCCTCGAGTTCTCCGATTGGGGGCGCTTCGGCTACCAACAGATCCTCCATAAAAAGTCGACGGGTCATCCCGGCAATGGCTCTGTCGGGCATCTTATCCCCATCTCCGCCGGGCGCGGCATCGGTGTCCTACAAACTGTCGTATTCGAGCCCGAACGGTGCCTGACCGGCCGGAAACAGCCCGGTTGATACCCTCGGCCCGTGCCGTTACCCAGTGCGCGCAAAGGCCTGTTCGCCGCGGGTGTCGCAGTCACGTTCGCTCTGCTGACGGCGTGTGGGGCCGACGACACCGCACCCATCACCGAACCGGGCGCCCCCATCACCAGCACCACCCGGATAGCCAGCGCCGACGTGCTGGGCAACCACCGCAGGCCCGATGAATCGTGTGCCCCCGAACCGGCGCCCGCCCAGTCCCCCGATGAACCGCGCCGAGTGCGCAACGCCGGCGGCGTGGCGCCGGAAACCGAGGTGCGCGGCGATCCGCAACGCATCGTGGCGCTGTCGGATTCCGAGCTCGACGCGCTGTGCGCGCTGGGCCTGCAGAGCCGGGTGGTCGGCACCGCCGCGCCCCCGCCGTCCTACCTGGGCACCGTCCTGCACGACGCCCCCGCCTTCGGTCCGCGTGACGCACCTGACCTGGACGCCATCCGCACTGCCGCCCCGGACCTGATCCTCGGATCGGCGGACCAGACCCCGGATTCCTTCGCCGCGCTGACCGATATCGCGCCGACGGTGTTCACCGGCGGTGCCACCGACTGGCAGGACACCCTGCGCGCCGTGGCGGCAGCGACCGGGCGCCCCGGCGCCGCCGATGCGGTGCTCGACAATTTCGAGCGTGACGCCCGCGAGGCCGGCGAACGTGCCGACGCCACCCACTTCCAGGCCTCGGTCGTGCAATTCACCGAGACGTCCATGCGGGTGTACGGCGCGGCGAATTTCCCGGCCACCGTGCTGCGCGCGGTCGGCGTGGATCGCCCTGCCGCACAACGCTTCACGGATGTCCCCTACACCGAGGTGAGTACCGCCGACCTGTCCGGGGACACCGACCTGTCCGCGGCCGACGGCGACATCATCTACCTGTCCTTCGAGACGGCCGAAGCCAGGGAGCGGGCGGCCACCGTGCTCAACAGCGACGCCTGGCGCAAGCTGTCGGCCAACCGGGACGACCGGGTGTTCGCGGTGAACAACGAGGTCTGGCAGACGGGACAGGGAGTGGTCGCGGCCCGCGGCATCATCGAAGACCTGCGCTGGCTGAACGCGCCGATCAACTAGTCTTCGGGCGTGTTCCACGTACTCACGATCACCTATCTGCAGCCGCTCGACGTCATCGACCAGACCCGTCCGGCGCACCTGCAATGGTTGACCGACGAGGTCGCCGCCGGTCGCATCCTGCTGGCCGGCCGGGTGGAATCACAGGAGGGTGCGGTGCTGATCGCCGGGGACATGTCCGCCGCGGAGGCCGACGCCGTCGCCGCGAGCGACCCGTACACCCAGGCCGGCGTCGTGCGCTATGACCGGGTCAGCTTCAACGCCGGGTTCCGTGCGACCGGGCTATAACCCGATTCACAGCGTGAACCGGGATTAGCTCGGGTACTCCGTTCGTTGTGCTTCACAGGGCGCACAGCAGCGCCTGATTCTGTCGCCTTCACTACTGTCGGGTGAAGGTGCATGTATTCGCACGTGGACATGCCTTGCTGTCCATAAATACAAAACGCATGTAGAGGACTGAGAAAATGACTACGACCGTTTCCGCCATCGCCGCCACGTCGGCCACCGCACCGCTGACCAAGACGACCATCCAGCGCCGCGACGTCGGCCCGCACGACGTCGCGTTCGACATCAAGTTCGCCGGCATATGTCACAGCGACATCCACACCGTCAAGGCCGAGTGGGGCGAGCCCAACTACCCCGTCGTCGCCGGTCACGAGCTCGCGGGCATCGTGACCGAGGTCGGCTCCGAGGTCACCAAATTCAAGGTCGGCGATCACGTCGGGGTCGGCTGCTTCGTCGATTCCTGCCGTGAATGCGACCAGTGCAAGGCCGGCCTCGAGCAGTACTGCACCGGCGAGGGCGGCATGATCGGCACCTACAACGCCACCGGCAAGGACGGCACCCCCACCTACGGTGGCTACAGCCAGGCAACCGTGGTCGATGAGAACTACGTGCTGCGCATCCCCGACAGCATCCCGCTGGACAAGGCCGCTCCCCTGCTGTGCGCCGGCATCACCCTGTACTCCCCGCTGCACCACTGGGGCGCGGGTCCCGGCAAGAAAGTCGCCATCATCGGACTCGGCGGACTCGGCCACGTCGGCGTGAAGATCGCGCACGCGATGGGCGCCGACGTGACCGTGCTCAGCCAGTCGCTCAAGAAGATGGAGGACGGCCTGCGTCTCGGCGCGAACGAGTACTACGCCACCAGCGACCCGGACACCTTCACCAAGCTCGCGGGCAAGTTCGACCTGATCCTGAACACCGTGTCGGCCAACCTCGACATGGGTGCCTACATCGGGCTGCTCGCCATCGACGGCACCCTCGTCGAACTCGGCGCTCCCGAGCAGCCGCTGGAAGTTCCGTTCTTTCCCCTCGCGGGCGGCCGTCGCAGCCTGTCCGGTTCGATGATCGGTGGCATCGCCGAAACCCAGGAGATGCTGGACTTCTGCGCCGAGCACGGTGTCACGCCCGAGATCGAGGTCATCTCGGCGGACTACATCAACGAGGCCTACGAGCGGGTGCTCGCCAGCGATGTGCGGTACCGCTTCGTCATCGACACCGCCACGCTGTAACACCAACTGACAGCCACCGGGTATCGCCGCTGAGGCGATACCCGGTGTCTTGCGTTGCGGCGTGCGACGATCTGCGGGTGAACCGGATCCTGCACGTGCTGTCGGTGCTCGGGGTCATCGCGGTCCCCGTGGTCGGCTGGTTCACCCAGGACTGGTCCGGCGGAACCACACTGGCGGTCTACTGGTTCGAGACGCTGGCCGCCAGTCTGTTCATCGTGGCGCGTATCGCGCTGCACCGGCGGTGGTCACCGCGGCGCGGGCACTTCCGCTACAACGGGCCGGGCAACGAGGGTGGTGGCCGCAAGGCGCTGTCGACGTTCCTGTCCAGCTTCGCCGTCATCAGTCTGAGCTTCTGCGCAGCGCACGCGGTGTTCCTCGGCGCCATCCTCCTGCTACTCGACCACAACGGTGTCGGACATCTGGCCCAGGTCGATTGGCGCAGTGCCGGATTCGGCTGCCTGAGCGTGCTGGTCTTTCTGACGGTGGGCTTCGTGGTGGACCTCTTCAGCCTTCGGCGCTGGTCGTTCCGCCGGCTCGAGCAGACCGCCAGTCAGGTACTCAGCCGCGTCATGGTCGTGCATCTCACGCTGCTCATCGGTTTCGTCGCGATCGCCGTCACCGATGCCCCGGACACGTTCTTCGGGGTGTTCGTGGTGTTGAAGACCATGGCCTCGCTGAGTACCGCACTGCCCCAATGGGAACCGTCCCAGCCGCCCGAGTGGCTGAGCAATATTCTCAACCGGGTGCCCAGCGCCAAACCGGGTAAGCGGTTCGAGGAAGCCTGGGCCGACGAGCGCACCGAGGAGCGGCAGCGCCTCGAGGCCAACGAGCAGATGTGGACACCGGGTCGGCGCTAGCCGGCTACGGTCCGGCGAGGTCGGCGAGCGGCCACCCCGCGGCCGCCAATTTCGCCGCCACCCGGGCCGTGTTCTCCGGGCCCGCATCGTGGTTGGTGACCTCAGAGATCGACGCCTCGATACTGTCGCGGGTGATCGGGTCCTCGATATCGGCGGGCGCTGCGACCTCGGCGATATTGCGCACCACTTCTTGCACCTGTTCTTCGGTCAGCGGAGTCGCCCGCAGCAGCGCCAGCAGCGGCACCTGGTCCGGACCGGGCACCCCGTCGGGGTATCCGGCGCGTAACCAGTTCAAGATCGAAGCCATCAGATTCGTGACGGTCATGATGTGAGTGTCTCATTGGACCGCACGGCGCAGAGCCCGCATGACACTGTTTCGGGCCAGATCGACCTTGAAGCCGTTCTGCGCCAGCGGGGCCGCGCCCTCGGTGAGCAGTTCGGCCGCGGCACGAAATGCGGCATCGCCGGCCGGGGCGCCGACCAGGCGCGCTTCGGCCGCGGGCACCCGCCAGGGTTTGGCGGCGACACCACCGAGTGCCAGCGCGGCCGACACGATCTCACCGTCGATGACGTCGACACCGGCCGCCACCGACACCAAGGCGAACGCGTAGCTGTGCCGGTCGCGCACCTTGAGATACCAGCTGTGCGGGCCGAGGGTCGACGGCGGCAGCTCGATCTCGGTGATCAGTTCGGCCGCATGCAGCGTGTTGTCGCGTTCCGGCGAGTCCCCCGGCAACGCGAAGAACTCATCGATGCGCACCGACCGGGCACCGTCGGGCCCCCGGACGTGCACCCGGGCATCGAGCGCGGCCAGCGCGACCGCCATATCCGAGGGATGCACCGCCACACACGCCGCGCTGGCGCCGAACAGGGCGTGTTCCCGGTTGAAGCCCTGTTGCGCGGCGCAACCGGATCCCGGATCGCGCTTGTTGCAGTGGGCGAAGGACGGATCCATGAAATATGGGCACCGGGTGCGCTGCATGAGGTTTCCCCCGACGGTGGCCATGTTGCGGATCTGGGTGGTGGCACCGGACAGGATGGCCTGCGACAGCATCGGGTACTGCTGGCGGATCAACGGGTGGTTGGCCGCCGCGCTGTTGGTGGCCCCCGCCCCCACCAGCACACCACCATCCTCGGTCGGGGTGATGGCACGCAGGTCGAGGCGGCCGATGTCGACCAGTGCGCCAGGGCTTTCCACACCGAGCTTCATCAGATCGAGCAGGTTGGTGCCACCGGCGAAGTAGCGGGCACCCGCGGCGGCGCTACGCACCGCACCGTCGACCGTACCGGCGTGCTCGAAGGCAAAGGTTTTCATATCGCCGCGTCCTTGATCGCCGAGACGATGTTGGCGTAGGCGCCGCACCGACAGATGTTGCCGGCCATCCGTTCCCGGATCTCCTCGTCGGACAACTCTTCGGGTCCGTCGGTGACGCTGTGCCGGCACCCGTCGAACGATGCCGCGGACAGATCTCCGCGGGCGAATTCGCGCAGCACCGCGCGCGCCGAGGTGATCTGACCGGAAGTGCAGTAGCCGCACTGGAATCCGTCATGCCGGATGAAGGCGCACTGCACGTTGTCCAGGTCCCCACCGGCGCCCTCGATGGTTTCCACCGCGGCACCGTCGATCGAAGCGGCCAGCGTCAGACAACTGAGCACCCGTTCCCCGTCGACGGTTACCGTGCAGGCACCGCACAGCCCGTGATCGCAGCCCTTCTTGGTACCGGTGAGCCCGAGCCGTTCGCGCAGCAGGTCAAGCAATGTGGTGCGGATATCGGCGCACAACCGTTGTGGTGTGCCGTTGACGGTCAGGTGCAGATCGGTCATGATGCCGGCTCCGATTCGAAGGGCTGTAGCAGGGATTCCAGGGTGATGGGCAGATCACGCAGCCGCTTACCGGTGGCGTGGTACACCGCGTTGGCGATGGCCGCGGGCACTCCGCAGGTACCGATCTCGCCGATGCCGCGCACCCCGATGGGGTCGAGGCCGTAGTCCGGCACGTCGATGAAGGTGATGTCGAAGTCGGGGCGGTCGGCGTGTGTGGGCAGGTAGTACTCGCCGATGAGCTGGCCGGTGTGCTCGTCGTAGGGCACCTGTTCCAGCAGCGCCATACCCAGCCCGAAGGTGATACCACCCATGACCTGGTTGGCCGCCAGCTTCGGGTTCAGGACACGCCCGCAGTCCATCACCGCGGTCCATCGGGTCACGCTTGCCCGGCCGATCTCCTCGTCCACCTCGACCTCGCAGAAATGAGCGCCGAAAGATTGTGACAACGGACCGGTTTCGTCGGGTCCGGCACTGGTGACGGTGAACGTCAGGCGCTCGCACAGGTCGGGGTCGGCGCGCAGCGCGTCGCGCAGTTCGGCGGCCGAGGTCACCGTGCGACCCAACCGCTGCCGCCACTGCCGGCCGGCAAGTTCCACCGCGGATCCGACGGTGGCGGTGGTCTGCGAGGCACCGCTGTAGGGCGCGTCGGGAAACAACGAGTCACCGGATTCGAAGGTCACCGCCTCCAGCGGCATCCCGGCGGCATCCGCACCGACCTGCGCCATCACGGTGCGGACCCCGGTGCCGATCTCGTGAGTGGCCGCGGCGAACCGGATCTGCCCGTCCGGGGTGGTGACGACCCGGCACCCGGAAGCCATCCGGCGTCCCGGGTAGCTCGCGGTCGCCATCCCCCATCCCACCTGGATCCCGTTGCGGCGCATCGCGCGTGGCGCGGCCGGCCGTTGTGACCAGCCGAACCGTTCGGCACCCTGCAGGTAACAGTCCCGCAGGTGCTTACCGGACCAGGCCCGGCCGCTGGGCTGGTCGCAGGCCGGGTCGTTGTGCAGCCGCAGCGCGACGGGGTCGGTTCCGGTGGCCTCGGCGAGCTCGTCCATGGCCACTTCGAGGGCGAACATTCCCGGCGCCTCGCCCGGTCCGCGCATGAAACACGGTGTGGGTGCGTTGATCCGGGCGACCGTATGGGAGACGACCATCCGCGGGGACTCATAGAGGAAGCGGGCCGTGAGTCCGACAGGTTCGCAGAAGTGCGCCACCGTGGACGTCTCGGTGAGGGTGTGCTGTTCGGTGCTCAGCAGGCTGCCATCGGCTGCGGCCACCAGCACGACCTGCTGCTCGGTGCGGGGCCGGTGCCCGGTCGAGCTGAACATCTGGTTGCGGGTCAGCACCAGTTTGACAGGCCTGCCGACCTGCCGGGCGGCCACCGCGCACAGCACCACGTGCATCCACAGGAAGCTCTTGGATCCGAATGCGCCGCCGACCAGCGGGGACAGGATCCGCACCCGGTCCTCCGGGATGCCCAGATAGGCGGCCAGTGCCCGTCTTTCGCCGGTGATCCAGCGGGTGCTGTCGTGCACGGTGAGCATGTCGCCGTCCCAGTGCGCGACGGTCGCGGACAGTTCGATCGGATAGTGCGCGTTGATCGGTGTGGTGAACCGCGAGGCGATACGGATGCCATCGGGTTCGTCGGCGGCGCCTCGGCTGTCCTGCAGCTTCTCCTCGTCCAGCTTCACGAAATGATCCGGTCGGTAGGTGCCGTGGCGGATCTGCCCGTCCTTCTCGTCGGCGGGCACCGGCCTGCCCAGCACGTCCGCAGCGCTGAGCTGGGCGGGCTCGCCGAGGTAGTCGAAACTCATCAGCGACGCCGCTTCGGCGGCCTGCTCCGGGGTTTCGGCGATGACCACCGCAAGGTGCTGACCGACGTGTTGCACGCTCAGATCCGAGAGCGGCGGGCGGCGTTCCAGCGGCAGGTCCCAGGTCATGTCAACCGGAAGCACGTGCAGCGGTGGGCAGTTCAGTGGGGTCAGCACGTGCAGCACGCCCGGCGCTGCTGCCGCCGCGGCTGACGCCGCTGCCATGGATTCGGCGGTGACGTGGCCGTTGGCGATGGTGGACTGCACCAGCACCGCGTGCACGAGTCCGTCGATCACGGTGTCGGCGGCGTAGCGGGCCGCCCCGGTGACCTTGTCCCGGCCCTCGATGCGGTCGACGGGCCGGCCGGTGGCGGGTGTCATCGAGCGACGGTGTCGGTGTCGACGGGGTTGCACCGCGACACGATCAGCGGGTCGGCCGGGGTGAACGGGAACGCCGGCAGATCGTCGATGTGGGTGTCGAAGGCGGCGGCCAGCACCTCGCGGGAGTAGGCGCTCGCCGAGGCGCGGTAGCCGATATCGGCTGGGACGGGCTGGTCGAAGAAGATCAGGAAATGCCACGGATCAGTGCCGGTGTTCTCGATGTGGTGCGGGTAGGCGCGCGGAATGAAGTACATGTCCCCCGCGGTCAGGTTCCAGGTATCAAGCGTGCCATCGGGATTCATGATGGTCATCCGGGCGTCGCCGTGCTGGACATAGCCCATCTCGGCGGTCACCGGGTGCCAGTGCGGTTCCCGCATCCCGTTGTCGTTGACGCGCAGCGAGTACATCGAGATGTCCTTCAGGATCGGCCAGAACTGGTCGCGGGCGAAGCGCGCGTTGCCGCTGACATAGTTGAGGCCGGGTTCCTGCGCTTCGATGTCGAACTTGTGCGGATCGCCGAAGTAGGCCCCGGCCGGGATCACCGGGTCGCCGACGCGGGCGGCGATCTTGCGGTCGACGGTGCTGCGCCGGATCTTGGCCATATCCGAGGCGGGCAGGTCGTAGGTGTTGCCCAGCACTGCGTCGCTGAAAGCGCCGAGTGTGGCACCGAAACCGAAGTCCTCGGGCCGTTCACTGCGGAAGGCGACGATGAACTCGCACGCCTCGGTGCCGATGTTCTCGATGTGGTGCAGCGAGCCGGAGGCGGCGTGGAACATCTGGCCGGCGGTCACCACGAAGGTGGAGAACGTGCTGCCGTCGTCGAGGATGGAGACCAGGGCGGTCCCGGACACGCAGTAGGTGAGTTCGGTGGCGTTGGCGTGCCAGTGCGGGGTCCGCATCGCCCCGGGGTTGAGCACCAGCCGCTTCATGGACAGCCCACGCAGGATCGGGAAGTTGTCGGCGGTGATCCGGTGGATCGAGCCCAGCTCGGACTGTTCGACGTCATCGCTGTCGAACAGCGAGGTGGCGTGCGGGCTGCGGACGGGTGCTGCGGTCATGATGTGCTCTCCTCGGCTGGAGTCGATCTCGGTAGGTCCCAGCCTGGTATACGGCGGGGTGTGCTGTCGCCGCCGCTGGCCGCAATCGCCGGGGCGGACTTCTCGCAGGCCGCGCTACCGGCTAACCCCCATTCCGCATCGCATCCGCGCGCAAACCCCGCCCGGGTGCGACAATGCAGCCGCGCTGAATGGGTCGGCGCCGGAAGGACCGCATGGATGCCCTACGGGTGGTCATCGCCGACGATGACGTGCTGCTGCGCGAGGGTTTGGCCAGCCTGCTGCAGCGCGAAGGATTCGAGGTCATCGGACAGGCCGGCGACGCCGAGGAACTGCTGGGCCTCGTCCACGATCAGCGCCCGCATCTCGTCCTCACCGATATCCGGATGCCGCCGGGCCACAGCACCGAAGGCCTGGACGCCGCGCGGGTGATCCGCGAGCGCTCGCCGGAGACGGCGATCATGGTGCTGTCCGCCCACGTGGACGTCGACCACGCCATGGAACTGCTGGCGGGCGGCCAGAGCATCGGCTACCTGCTCAAGAGCAGGGTCACCGATGTGCACGATTTCGTGGACACCTTGCGCCGGGTCACCAACGGTGCGTCGGTCATCGACCCCGCGCTGGTGGCCGAGTTGGTGTCCGCACGCCGCCGCGACGATCCGCTCGCCGCGCTGAGCACGCGGGAACGCGAGGTGCTGACGTTGATGGCCGAGGGGCTGTCCAACGGCGGGATCGGGCGCCGGCTGTGGGTTACCGAGGGCACCGTCGAAAAACACGTGCGCAGCATCCTGACCAAGCTCGACCTCCCCGAAACCGGTGATGATCACCGCCGGGTACGGGCCGTCATCATGTATCTCGAAGCCCGCTGACCGCTCAGAGCAGGCCGCGGATCGCGTCTGCGGTGAGCGTGAGCTTGGGCAGGAATCCCCGGGCCGGGCTGGCCGCGACCAGGTCGGAGAAATCCTGCTCGTCGTGGGTCGAGGTGAGGATGACGGCGACATCGCCGTGTTCGTCGTGGAGCAGGCCGGCGACGTCGAACCCGCTGTCGGCACCGAGATCGACATCGACCAGGGCGACGTCGGGGTGTAGCTCCTCGGTCAGACGCACCGCCTCGGCGGCATCCGCAGCGGCGCCGACCACCGCGAAACCGCCGCGCTCCAGCATGGCGCGCGCGGCGTCCCGGAAGGCGGCGCTGTCGTCGACGATCAAGCAGCGCGGAACTCTCATGCATCCAGCTTGGCAGGGTGCGAAGGCGATGGCATTCCTGTTAACGGGAATCTTCGGGCGTCACCGGCCCCACCCGTCGCATACCATCTCCCGGTGAACTGGCAATCGCTGCCCAACCGGCTGCTGGCCCAGGTGGTGCGCCCGACCGCTCGGCCGTTGGGTGTGGGCATCGTCGTCGCGATCGTCTTCCTGATCGCCGAGATCGGCGCCGTGGTCGGGCTCAAGCAGGTGGCCCCGGAGAACGCGTTCGGCGCGGTACTGCTGCTGGGTGTGCTGGTGGTGTCCGCGGGCTGGGACTTCGGGTTGGCCATCGCGACCTCGCTGGCCAGCGCGGCCGTCTACGCCTACCTGCACCTGGAGGGTCGGGACAGCCTCGCGCCCGCGCTGGCGGTGTTCCTGACGCTCGCGTTGCTGACCAATGTGCTTGTCGGGCAAGCCCGGTTGCGTGCCGCCGAGGCCGAAGAGCGCAGGCGGGAGGCGGATCTGCTGGCCGCGCAGCAAGCCGCACTGCGCCGGGTGGCCACCCTGGTCGCGCGATCGGCCGACCTCGCCGAGGTGTACACGGTGGCTGTCGATGAGTTGGCCCACAGCTTGGCCGCCGATCACGTGACGCTGGTCCGTTTCGAGTCCGATGAGTGCGTGGTGCTGGCGGCGCGGGACCGGACCGAACAGGCCAACCCCGGACTGGTTGCCGGCGAGCGGTTTCCGCTGACCGGCGACAGCATCAGTGCCCGCATTCGCACGACCGGCCTGCCCGACCGTATCGATGATTATGCCGACGCATCGGGCCCGATCGCAGCCCGCCTGCAGGGCCTCGGGGTGCATTCCGGAGCCGGCACCCCGTTGATCGTCGACGGCGTTGTCCGCGGTGCGCTCCTGGTGGGAACGCATCAACCGCAGGCGATTTCGGCGCAATTCCAGGATCATATCGGCGACTTCGCCGACCTGGTGTCCACGGCGATCGCCAATGCCGAGACCCGCGCCGAGCTGACCGCGTCGCGGGCCCGCATCGTGGCCGCCTCCGATGAGGCCCGTCGCGGTTTCGAGCGCGATCTGCACGACGGCGCCCAGCAGCGGATCGTGTCGTTGAGCCTGGAGTTGCGCGCGATCGAGGCTGCCGCCGACGAGGCGTTGCGCACCGAGTTGTCGCAGGTGGTCACCGGTCTGGCGGAACTGCACACCGATCTGCAGGAGCTCTCTCGCGGTATGCACCCGGCGGTGCTGTCGCGTGGCGGCCTGCGACCCGCGCTGCGAGCCTTGGCGCGGCGTTCACCGATCCCCGTCGAACTCGACCTGCGGGTCGAGGGCAGGCTTCCCGAGTCCGTGGAGGTGGCCGCGTACTACGTCATCGCCGAAGCGTTGACCAACACGGCGAAATACGCCGGAGCGGACGTGGTGACGGTGTGTCTGTACGTCGAGGACGGCGTGCTGCACCTGTCGGTCACCGACGACGGCGTCGGTGGCGCCACAGCAGGCGTCGGGTCGGGGCTGATCGGTCTGCGGGACCGGGTGGAGGCGCTCTCAGGTGCGTTCGGGGTGACGAGCGCCCCGGGTGCGGGCACCACGCTGCGCGCAACGATCCCGGTCAGCTCCTGAACTGCAGGACCCGACACGCCTCGGAGTCGTTCTTGGCGACGGTCATCCGGCCGATGAAGGACGGGTGCCGGTGCTTGGCCTCGTTGATCGCTCGCAGGTTGCGGCGGGCCCGGCGCGTCGAGAGTTCGACGACATTGGTGTCGGCCATTGCGATCGTCGCCATGATGTCCTCCTAGGAGCGGCTTTCTCACCGTCTGTGTTCCAGACTCCGCTGCGGATCATTGAGGACCCTCAACAAAGGCCGTGAACTTGGTAAGAAGAATGCCCGCTGAGGTGGGACATCAAACGCCGACGGTAACCGGCTACTTTTTGCGCTGGCTCTCGGCGTATTCCTCGGGGCGGTTCTTCTTCATCCAGGCCCGCATCGGCCAGAACAGCACCCACAGCACCGGATAGACGGTGATGTAGAACAGGCCATAGACGGCAAGGCAGCCCAGGATGCCGAGCACCCACCCGGGATAGACGATGATCAGGCAGAACTGGACGAACTGTTTGAGCACCACGGGCTGGCCGTCGGCCATCTTCCAGACCGTAGACGGCTTGAGCGCGTCGACGAGGAATCGCCAGTTCGACTTCTTGGGCTCGGCCGGCGGCACGACACCGTCGATTTCGGCAGCGCTGACGGGCTCGGTCATATTGGTTCTCCAGTCGTCGGCGCCATTAGCGGCATGCTGATTCCGCTTGCGTGTCTAGCACACTGATACCGAGTTCACCCGATGAAACGTCACAACGCCCAGCGCTGTCACAGACTTTGCTGTGAAAGGTCGGGGATCCACCGGTGCCCGGGATGGATCCGGTGAAGCCAGCCACCCAGCCGGGACCGCCGTTCGCGATCCATGGCGGGTAAGACCTGGGCGAAATCGGCCTGGTCCTTCGGTCGCAGGTGCTTGGCCTTGAACAGCAGCACCACCTCGGGCGCCAGATACGGGATACCGCTGTGGGTACGCAGGATCAGCTGGCTGTACGGCAGGGTGATCGCCGGGTCGCGGCGGCAGACCCAACGATCAGCGACGTGCGGTTCCCGGAACACGTCGAGGTGATAGTGGCCGTTTTCAGGATCGCGCAGCCACGTCTGGAAATGGTTCGCCCGTTCCTGCGGGTACGGCCATACCTGGCCGTCGCCCACCACATCCCAGGCGAACCCCGGTAGCGCCGCCTCGATCTCCTCGAACCGAGCGGCGGGCACGGCTATCTCAAGGTCGTGGTGTGGGCGGGCCGCCGAGTCGGAGAACAGTTCCAGTGCCCACCCCGCGGCCACACACCACGGGGCGGTGACCGATGACAGTCGCCGGGCGACCTCGTCGGGAGTCCACGGCCGCCACGCGTCATCGATCTCAGCCTCGGAGAGTATCCGGCCTGCCACCTACCGACGGCTCAGAAGTCCCAGTCCTCGTCCTCGGTGACCACGGCCTTGCCGATCACGTAGCTCGACCCCGAGCCGGAGAAGAAGTCGTGGTTCTCGTCGGCGTTGGGGCTCAGCGCGGACAGGATCGCCGGGTTGACGTCGGTCTCGTCCTTGGGGAACAGCGCCTCATACCCGAGGTTCATCAGCGCCTTGTTGGCGTTGTAGCGCAGGAACTTCTTGACGTCCTCGCTCAGGCCGACGCTGTCGTAGAGGTCCTGGGTGTATTCGACCTCGTTGTCATAGAGCTCGAAGAGCAGCTCGTAGGTGTAGTCCTTGAGTTCCTGCTTGCGGGCGTCGTCGACCAGGGCCAGGCCCTTCTGGTACTTGTAGCCGATGTAGTAGCCGTGCACGGCCTCGTCGCGGATGATCAGCCGGATCATGTCGGCGGTGTTGGTGAGCTTGGCGCGGCTGGACCAGTACATCGGCAGGTAGAAGCCCGAGTAGAACAGGAAGCTCTCCAGCAGGGTGGAGGCGACCTTGCGCTTGAGCGGGTCGTCACCCTTGTAGAAGTCCATCACGATCTGCGCCTTGCGCTGCAGGTTCGGGTTCTCCTCCGACCAGCGGAACGCCTCGTCGATCTCGGCGGTCGAGCACAGCGTGGAGAAGATGTTGCTGTAGCTCTTGGCGTGCACCGACTCCATGAACGCGATGTTGGTGTAGACGGCTTCCTCGTGCGGGGTCAGCGCATCCGGGATCAGGGCGACGGCCCCGACGGTGCCCTGGATGGTGTCCAGCAGGGTCAGGCCGGTGAAGACCCGCATGGTGAGCTGCTTCTCGTGCTCGTTGAGGGTGCCCCAGGACGGAATGTCGTTGGAGACCGGCACCTTCTCGGGCAACCAGAAGTTGCCGGTCAGCCGCTCCCACACCTCGGCATCTTTGTCGTCCTGGAGACGGTTCCAGTTGATGGCCGAGACGCGGTCGATCAGCTTCATTCCATCGGACACCTTGGACCCCATTTCACCTGGCTTTTTGTGCTTTCGCCGGGATGTATCCCGCGACGACACCAACACTACAACTGGTGTGCGACATCGCCGAGCTGTACGAGATGTTGTGTTTCTGGCGTGTCGCCACTGATCATGATGAGCCGGCCGCCGGGGCGACCCTGTCGAGCATCTCCTGCAACGCCACCAGGTCCAGATACGCGGTCACCCGCACCACCCGGTCGTCGCGGATCGTCATCACCCAGGCGTAGTCGTTGACGTACGGGCGCCCGTCGAGCGCGGTGGCGGTGCCGCGCCAGCGGGCCATCACGACGTCGCCCTCCGTGATCAGTTCCCGGACCTCGGCCTGGATGGGGCCGGTGAGCCGGGAGACGATGGGACCGGCACCGTCGCGCAGGAATTTTGCGCGGGTGGTGTAGGTGGCCGGCTCGTTCGCGCGCGCCACCGTCCACTCCACGTCGTCGGCGAGGATCGCATAGAAGCTGTCCTGGTCACCCACTCCGCGCGCGAACGCGTCGCGCACCAGATCGGCGTTGCGCTGCTGCTGGCCGTCGCGTGCCGAATTCTCGGCGTTGCTACTGCATCCGAGCATCAGGGTCGCCGCCAGAGCGCCGAGGACCCACAGGGTGAACCGTGTCATCGATGTCATGACACCGACGCTAGGAGGGTCTCAATGCGCATGGGAGGCCGCGGTTCTCCTAGGAACGCACCGTCTGCGGCCGACTGGTGAAGCGGTACTCCGACGGCTTGAACGTGCGCGTGGCCAGCCAGTACTGCCAGGTCATGCCACTCCACAGGGTGCGGTTGACGCCATGGGAGTCCATGTACCAGCTCTGGCAACCGCCCGTGCTGAACACGGTGCCGGCCAGGTCGCGCTGCAGCTCGGCATTGAACTCGTCCTGCGCGCGGCGGCTCGGTGCCAGTGCGACGGCACCCGCCTTGTCCACCGCGGCGATGGCCTGGGCGGCGTAACGGATCTGGGACTCGATCATGAACACCACCGAGTTGTGCCCGAGCGCGGTGTTCGGTCCGAGCAGGAAGAACAGGTTCGGCATCCCGGCGACGGTGATCCCGCGGTGGGCCGCCATCCCCTCGGAGGTCCAGCGGTCCACCAGATCCTCACCGTCGGCGCCCTTGATGTCCACGTAGGTGTAGGAGTCGGTGACGTGGAATCCGGTGGCCCACACCAACACGTCCACCGGATGCTCGACCCCGTCGACGGTGCGGACACCGCTCGGGGTCACCCGCTCGATCCGCTCGGTGATCACACTGGTCTTCGGGTTCGCGATCCCACGATAGTAGGTGTCGGAGTTGAGGATTCGCTTGCATCCGGCCCGATAATCGGGGGTGAGCTTGCGCTGCAGTTCGGGATCTTTGATGCTGCGCTTGATATTCCATCTACCCATCAGCTCACCGATCTTGAGCAACCGGGGCTGTTTGGTCATGGCGAAGCCGACGCCCTCATGAGTCCAGTAGATGCCGGCGCGCAGTAGCGCCCGGACACCGGGCACCCGGCGGAACACGTTGCGCATCCACTGCGGGAAGGCGTTGTTGGGCCGCGGCATCACCCAGGCCGGGGTGCGTTGGTAGAGCTGCAATTCGGCGACGTCCTCGACGATGGCCGGCACGATCTGGATGGCACTGGCGCCGGTGCCGATCACCGCGACCCGTTTGCCCCTGATGTCCACATCGTGATCCCACTGCGCGGAATGGAAAGCCGCACCGGCGAATTCGTCGACTCCGGGAATGTCGGGGATCAGCGGGATGTGCAGTCCGCCGGCACCGGAGACCAGGAACTGCGCGATGTATTCCTGGCCGGCGGTATCGAACACATGCCAGCGCGATTCGTCCTCGTCCCAGTGCGCACTGTCGACGTGGGTGCCGAACCGGATACTGCGACGCAGGCCGTGCTTGTCGGTGACACCCTTGAGGTAATCGAAGATCTCGGGCTGGAAGGACCACATGTGGGTCCAATCGGCCTTCGGTTCAAACGAGAACGAGTACATGTGCGACGGGATGTCACACGCGCAACCGGGGTAGGTGTTGTCGCGCCAGGTACCGCCGATCTCATCGGCCTTCTCCAGGATCAGGAAGTCGACGCCCTGTTTCTTCAGCGCGATCCCCATGCCGAGTCCGGAGAATCCAGAACCGATGATCAGTGCGCGGGTGGTGATGGCAGACATGACGTCAACGCCTTTCCTGGGAGCGCCGGTACCGGATACTTTTCAGTCTTTCGGCAGCGGATAACAACTGTCAACGCCCCAGGTGGGTGCGGAGTTCCGGTCAGGCCTGCTGCGCGGGCTCCTGGCGGCGCACCGCGTCGTGAATGGGCTGATCGGGATCGATCTGGACGCCCATCAGTTCGGCGGTGCCGTTCACCGCACCCATCATGATCGTCGTCATGTGCGCCACGAACTCCTCGGCGGGCATCCTGCGGGGGCTGTCGGCGTCGCCGCCCAGCCACCAGTCGGTGGCCGATGCCGCCGTGCCGAACAGCGCGAAGGCGGCCAGTTCGAAGACGGCGGGATTGAGATCCATCTCACTGAGCTCACCGCTGACCATCTCGGCGATCGCAAGGGTGATGTCGCGTCCCCGGTTGACGGTGGTCATCGCGGCAGCGGATTGATCGGCGAAACGGCCCTGTAGCAGGAAACGCACCACGTTCGGATGCTGTTCCACCAGTTCGACATAGTGCTCGACGGCGCGGCCGATGACCTGGCGCGCCGAGTCGGACTCGATATCGATGGACGGGATGACCGCAGCCCACAACATGTCTCGCATGCGCTCGCCGATCTGAGCGAACATGTCGGACTTGTCGGTGAAGTGGCGGTAGATCTTGGGTTTGGCGGTGCCCGCCTCCTCGGCGATCTCGCGCACGCTCACGTTGGGGCCGAGGCGGTCGATGGCGCGGAAGGCGGCCTCGACGATCTCCGCCCGGACGTTTTTGCGGTGCTCACGCCAACGTTCGCTGCGCGCATCGACCTTCACGCCGGGCTGTCCCGGCAGCGGAAGCGATGGTCTGCGCACCCGCTCACTGTACCGGGCGATGCTGACCTGGTCAGACTGCCCGGCCGTGCGGGCGGTTTGGCCCGCGCCGTGAGTGGGTAACCCCCGGCCGAGATTCCGCCAACCGGCGGCCTGCACGTTGCTTCGGTAACATCCAAAGGTCCACAGCCCACCTCATCGAGACGAGACAATGACTGCCCGATACGACGTTGTGATCGCGGGCGGGGGCCCCTCAGGTTCGGCCGCCGCGTGGCAGGCCGCCCAGGCCGGCGCGCGTGTTGTCGTCCTGGACAAGGCCGAGTTCCCCCGATCCAAACCGTGCGGTGACGGGTTGACCGCACGCGCCGTGAGCTACCTGCAGAAGATGGGCCTGGCCGACGAGGTCGCCACCTACCACCGGGTGAACAAGGTGACGGTGTTCAGCCCCAGCGCATGGGAGCTGTCGTTCCCGCGCCGCCCGGGAATGCCCGATCACGGTCACACCGTGAGTCGCGAGCACCTCGATACCGTGCTGCTCAAGCACGCCGAATCCGCCGGCGCCGAAGTGCGTCAGAGCGCCGAGGTCGCCGGACCCGAATTCGATGCCAACGGCCGCGTGGTCGGCGTGGTGCTCAAGAGCGGCGAGAAGGTGCTCGGCGACGCGGTCATCGCCGCCGACGGCGCCTACTCCCCCATCAAACGCGCCCTCAAGCTGGATTCGGAGTACAACGGCTACTCGGCGATCGCCATCCGCTCCGAGATGCACCTCAACCGGCCCGACAACGACAGCCTCGACATCTATCTGAAGCTGCTGTTCCAGGGTGATCAGCTGCCGGGCTACGGCTGGGTCTTCCCGATGGGCGGGAACATCTTCAACATCGGCCTGGGCTACGTGAACAGCTACAAGAACTGGCAGTCGATCAACGCCACCCAGTTCCTCGGTGAGTTCCTGCGCGGCCTGCCCGCCGAGTGGGAAGCCCCGCCCATCGAGGAGCTCAAGAAGAACAAGAGCGTACGGGCCTGGCGACTGCCGATGGGCTTCACCGCCTGGCCGCCGTGGCGACCCGGCGTGCTCTTCACCGGCGACTCACTGGGTGCCGGGAAGCCGGCCTCCGGGGCGGGCATCTCCAAGGCCCTCGAGTCCGGGCTGGCCGCCGGCGAGTGTGCGGTCGCCGCGTTGAACAACGGCGGTCCCGACGATTTCACGAACTACGCGCAGCGCATGGAAGCGGCGTGGGGCAAGGAATACAAGCGCGGCCGCTACATGCACAAGCTGATCGGCTACCCGAAGGTCGCCGACGCCGGCATCAAGCTCATCGACAATGCCGCGTTCCGGGATCGGATGCTCAAGGCGCTGTACAAGAAGGCACAGGGGCCTCAGCACAAGGTGAAGTAGTCACTGCCCGGTGTCGGTGGTGAGGGGTACACCTGAGCCATGACGACTGGGCAGCTGACCGCGTTCATCTGTTACCGCCACCCCGAGGCAGCGGTGCGCTGGATCACCGGCGTGCTCGGGTTCGAGGTGGTGCGCAGCTTCGGCGAGGGCGGCCAGCTCTTTCATGTGGAGTTGCGCCGCGGTGACGCGGTGCTGTGTGTGCAGCACGACGACCGCGGCTACGACGTGCCCGCCCCCAAGGGCGACTGCGTCGGTTCGGGTCTGTACGTCGTGGTCGACGACGCCGAGGTCACCGTCATTCACCAGCGCGCGGTCGCCGCCGGAAGCACGGTTCTCGTCGCTCCCGAGACCACGGCGTGGGGCAACTTCCGGGTGGAGCTGCTCGACCCCGAGGGCCGGCAGTGGTCGATCGGCACCTACCTCCCCGGCCAGCCCGACAGCTGGTGAGGCGTGCTTGTCGGGGGGCATGCGTAACCTGCGGAGCATGGAACAACGCATCAGCTTGATCACGCTCGGCGTTGACGACCTCGACCGGGCCCGTACCTTCTACGAGCAGGGTCTGGGTTGGAAACCCAAGGCCGCGCCCGAGGGAGTGGTGTTCTATCAGCTCGCCGGCATCGCCCTGGCGCTGTTCGGCCGCGCGGATCTCGCCGAAGACGCCCACCATCCGATCGACGGCCGGTTCAGCGGTTTCAGCATCGCGATCAACCAGCGCACCGAGGCCGATGTCGACACCGTGCTGGCCGAGGCGGAGGCCGCCGGCGCGACGATCCTCAAACCGGCCGAAAAGGTGTTCTGGGGCGGGTATTCGGGATACTTCGCCGACCCCGACGGTCACGTCTGGGAGGTCGCGCTCAACCCGGAGTGGACCATCAATTCCGACGGCACACTGACGATCTGACGTCCCTATCCCGCGCCGCGGCGCCGGCTCTTGGTGAGCTCGATCGGGTCGATCTCCACCCGCGACCACTGCGCTGCCAGCTCCAAGCTGTGCGCGCGACCGGAGTGCACATGATGGAACGCCGACGCGGCAGCCCGGTCGGGGTCGTGCTCGGCGATCGCGGCCAGCAACTCCTCATGTTCGTGGCACTGGACGTGGGCGTCACGATCGCTGGTGAGATGGAACAGCCACTGCACCCGCGCCTGAAGCGGTTCCAGCAGCGACTCCAGCAGCGGGTTGGCCGCCAGATCGACGATGATCACGTGAAACCTGGCATTGGCGGCCGCGATGGCGGGGCCGTCTTTGCGCTCGGTCGCCTTCCGTGCGGTATCCAATTGCGCGGCAAGCAGATCCAGACCCGCCTGATCGGCCCGCTCGGCGGCCAGCCGGGCGGCCAGCACTTCCAGGCTCTCCCGGACATCGAAAAGATCCCGGACATCGTCGACGGTGAACGGTGACACGATCGCACCCTGGCGGGGCACCACGACCACCAGTCCGTCCTGGGCGAGTCGCTGCATCGCCTCACGCAACGGGATGCGCGACACCTTGAGCTCTTCGGCCAGATCACGCTCGATCAGCCGGGTGCCGGGTGCCAGTTCCAGGCCGACGATGCGGGCCCGCAACTCGTCATAGGCATGTTCGCGCAACGGCTTTCGACTGTGCGCAACAACTGAGGTCACTTCCTGAGCCTTTCCCATCGGCGTTGCCGTCGAGCTTAACCCACGCCTCAATAGCGGTATACCATTAACTCGATCCTTACATTCGTTTAACCGCACCGAAATGGCCGGGCTCAATGCTTCTGCGTAACGGTATACCGCTAACCGGTAGCCACCGAGACCAGGAGAATCCGTGAAGACCCTGCCGAAAATCCTCGCCCTGGCCACCGCGGGAGCGCTCGCCGTGGCCACCACCGCCTGCGGCTCCTCCGGCGACGCCGCCGACAGCGACGCACTGTCCGTCGGGGTGTTCCTGCCCGGATCCGTCAACGACACCGGCTTCATGCAATCGGGATATGAAGGCTTCCAACGCATCCAGGCCACCCACGGCGACAAGATCGACGCCAGCTATGTCGAACAGGTGGCCGCTGCCGACTATCAGCAGGCGTTGCAGCGGTTCGCCTCCCAGAACGACCTGGTGATCTCGGTGGGCGGGCAGACCGACGCCGACGTGCGCAAGGTCGCCCCGCAGTTCCCGGACGTGAAGTTCGTCGAGATCGGCGGCCCCTCGGACGCCGAGCCGCTGCCGAACCTCGCCTACTACGACCCGCAGCAGGCCGAAGCCGAGTTCCTCTCCGGCGCGGCTGCCGCCGCGGCGTCCAAGACCGGCACGGTCGGCTTCGTCGGCGGCGTCGAACTGCCCGCCATCGTCAACGCCGCCACCGCCTTCGGCAACGGCGCACGCTTCGTCCGCCCCGACGTGACCGTGCTGAACCCGCAGTACGTCGGTGATTTCAACGATCCGGCGAAGGCCAAGCAGGCCGCCGGCACCGCCTACGCCGGCGGCGCCGATGTGCTCGGCCAGATCGTCAACCTCGGCAAGCAGGGCATGGAACAGGCCGCCAAGGAATCCGGTAACCGGCTCAACGGCGGCCCGATCCCCGGCGAATGCACCGACAGCGTCTACGCGGGGTATGTCCGCACCGATATCGGCACCGAGATCGAATACGCGGTGTCCTCGGTGCTCGACGGCAGCTGGACCGCCGCGCAGGTGCCCTTCGGTGTCACCACCGACAAGGGCGGCAGCGACTTCCTGACCTGCACAACGGATCCCGCGGTCGCCGCGGCCGTCACCGATGCCCAGGCGGCGATCGTCGCCGGCAGTGTCACACCGTACTGAGTGAGCCGGCACCGATGACCACCACCACAGCTCCCGAACGCACCGCACTGCTCGCCATGAGCGGCGTCGGCAAGTCCTTCGGCCCGGTCCGCGCCCTGGATGGCGTCACGCTCAACGTGAAGCCCCGCTCGGTGCACTGCATTCTGGGCGAGAACGGGGCGGGCAAGTCCACCCTGTGCAACAGCATCTACGGCACCGTCTCCCCCGACACCGGCAGTATGACGTTGGGCGGCAACGAGTACCGCCCGCGCAACCCCGCCGACGCCCTGCAGGCCGGGGTGGCGATGGTCCATCAGCATTTCTCGCTGATCCCCACCATGACCGTCGCGGACAATCTGCTGCTCGGCCGGGACGGGTTCCGCCCGCCGCGCGCTCAATTGGCCACCGATCTGGATCGCATCGCCGACAGTTACGGGCTGCGTGTCGACCCGAAGGCCACCGTCGGCGGGCTGACCGTCGGTGCGCGGCAACGGGTCGAGATCGTCAAGGCCTTGTTGCGTGACCCGCAGCTGATCCTGCTCGACGAGCCCACCGCGGTGCTCGACGTGAAGGAGATCGATGCGCTGATCGCCACCTGCGCGGCTCTGACCGCCGACGGAAAGTCCGTCGTGCTGATCACCCACAAACTGGGTGAGGTGGCCCGCGCCGCCGATGAGGCCACGGTGCTGCGCGGCGGCACCGTCGTCGGTGGCGGCCGGGTCTCCGAGATGGGCATGTCCACCCTGCTGGAGCTGATGCTCGGCGATACCGAACCACTGGACCGCGCCGTCGCTCCCCGGTCACGCCGTGGCGCCGGCGGCGACGCGGTGCTGCAGATCAGCGGGTTGCGCGTCACCCGGGCCGACGGGAGCACCGCACTCGACGAGGTGGACCTCACCGTCGGGCGGGGTGAGATCGTCGGCATCGCCGGCGTGGAGGGCAACGGGCAGTCCGAACTGACCTCGGTGCTCTCCGGCGCCCTCGCCGCGGACGCGGGCTCGGTACACATCGACGGTGCCGACCTGACCACCGCGACCCCCGCGGATCGGACCGCCGGCGGTGTCGCGGTGATCCCCGAAGACCGCCACGCCGAGGCCATCATCGGTGCCCTGTCCATCGCGGAGAACATCGCCATGCCCCGGCTGTCCGCTTACCGGCGCTGGGGACTGCTCGACCGCACGCGGATGCGCGCGGACGCGGCCGCCGCCATCACCGAGTTCTCCATCCGGGCACCGGGACCCGACGCACCGATCGGATCGCTGTCCGGGGGCAATCAGCAGAAGGTGGTGCTGGCGCGGGAGCTGTCGACCGCCGGATTGCGGGTGGTGGTGGCCGCCCAGCCCACCCGCGGCCTCGACGCCGGCGCGGTCGCGTTCGTGCTGGACCGGCTGCGCACCGCCGCCGATGACGGGGCCGCCGTACTGGTCACCTCCAGTGAGATCGACGAACTGATCGCGGTGTGCGACCGGATCGTCGTCGCTTACCGGGGCCGGCTGCTGGGCTCGGTGCCCACGCAATCCGACACGGCGGCACACGATATCGGCACCCTCATGACGGGAGTGAGCACATGACGCCGACCCTGCACCCCCGCCACCCGGTGGTGGTGGCGCTGGCCGCCATGGTCATCGCGGCGCTCGTCGGCTTCGTCCTGGCCGCTGCCGCCGGCGCCGGACCCGCCGACGTCGTCGACGCACTCGTCGAGGGCACCCTGGGATCGCCGTTCGCCATCGGCACATCCTTGAACAATGCGGCTCTGCTCATGCTGGTGGCGGCCGGTTTCACCATCGCCTACCGGGCCGGGCTGGTCAACGTCGGCGGCGAGGGACAACTGTGCCTGGGCGGCATCGCCGCCACCGCGGTCGGGGTGGCGATGCCGGCGGGTATACCGGCGCCGATCGGAGTGCTCACCACGCTGACGGCCGCGGCACTGGCCGGCGCCGGATGGGCCGCGGTCGCCGCCTGGCTGCGGGTGAAACGGGGCACCAGCGAGATCATCACCACGCTGCTGCTGAACTTCGTCGGCCTGGCGCTGGTGGTGCTGATGGTGCAGGAACCCTCCTTGCTGCGCCAGCCCATGACGTCCTCGGAGACACTTCCTCAGTCCGAGCCGCTGGCCGCCTCGGCTCACCTCCCGCTGCTGGGTCTGGCCAAGAATCCGGCGACCATCGCCATCGTGCTCGCCGTCATTCTGGTGGCCGCCGTCGGAATCATGCTGCGACACAGCGCCGCCGGACTGCGTCTGAGCGCAGTGGGGCTGTCCGGTGCCGCCTCGGCGCGCCTCGGTGTGCAGGTCGACCGCACCGCCTTCCTCGGACTCACCACCGCGGGGGCCTTCTCCGGGCTGGCCGGCGGCTGCCTGGTCACCACAGCGCCGTTCATCCTGGCCGACGGGTTCTCCTCGGGCTTCGGGTTCGCCGGGCTGGTGGTCGGCCTCCTCGCTCGCGGATCCATGACCGCCGTCGCCGCGGTCTCCCTGCTGTTCGGATTCCTGGTGTCCGGCGGCATCAACCTGCAACTGGCCGCCGGGGTCCCGTCCTCCACCATCACCGTCGTGCAGAGCGTCCTGATCATCGTGATCGCCGGCGCAGCCTGGTGGACGACCACCACCCGGCCCTCCGCTCAGAAAGTAGCCGTATGAACATCGCCATGCTCACCGAAATAATTTCCAGCGGTGTGGCATTCGCGATCCCGCTGTTGCTCGCCGCGAGCGGCGAATCGATCAGTGAGCGGGCCGGAGTGCTCAACCTCAGCATGGAGGGCATGATGCTGACCGGCGCGTTCGCCAGCGTCCTCGGCTCGGTGAGCACCGGATCGGCCGTCGCGGGCGCACTCGCCGGGCTGCTCGCCGGCCTCCTGTTCGGGCTCGGTCAGGCACTGCTGAGCGTGCGATTCCGCGCCGATCAGATCGTGGTCGGCATCGCGGCGAACGCGCTGGCGCTGGGACTCACCACCTTCGGCGCGCGGATTCTGCTCGCCGACGGCAAGGGGCAGAACGTGGCTGCCTTCGCCGACATCCGGATCCCGGTGCTCAGCGAATTGCCCGTCATCGGCCCCGCCGTGTTCGGCCAGACCCTGCTCGGCTACCTGTGCATCGGGGCCATCGTCGTGCTCGCCGTGGTCTTCTCTGCCCGCACGATGGCCGGTATCCGGATCGACGCGGTCGGTGAGGACGCCACCTCGGCAGGATGGACCGGGCTCGCGGTCAACCGGACCCGGGCGCTCGGGGTGCTCATCGCCTCGGGTGCCGGTGGATTGGCCGGTGCTCAGCTCGCGCTGTCAGAGGTGCGCTCCTTCAGCGAGAACATGACCGCCGGAATGGGTTACCTCGCCGTCGTCGCCGTCATCGCCGGCCGCTGGAAGATCACCGGAATCCTATGGGCCGCGCTGTTCTTCGGTGTCGCCCGGGCGATGCAGTTCGCGCTGCCCGCGGTCGGGGTCGATATCCCCTATGCAGTCCTGGTGATGCTGCCCTACCTGATCGCCTTGATCGCCATCAGCGGATTCGTCGGCGGACGCACCGCACCGTCCTGCCTGACGGTCCCCTACGTCGGCCGCGTCTGACCCCCGCCCTTTCTACCAAGGACCTCCCATGACCCTCGTTCTCACCCACTCCGACATCAACGCCCTGATCGACCGGGCGGGCGTCTACGATGCCGTCGAACGCGCCCACGCGGATCTGGCGGCCGGCACCGCAGGCAATCCGGCACCGGCGAACCTGGCACTGGACGGCGGCGGGGCCGCGCTACCGATGGCGGCCACCTCCTCGCGGCAGCGATCCAGCGCGGTGAAGATGTTGTCGGACATGCCGTTCAACCGCGACCGCGGGTTGCCGACGCAACGGTCCACCATCCTGCTGATGTCGGCCGAGACCGGCGAATGCCGCGCGGTGCTCGACGGCCGGCTCATCACCGCGGTCCGGACGGCGGCGGCCAGTGCGGTGGCCACCGCGCACCTGGCCCGCGAGACCAGCAGCTCTCTCGGTCTGATCGGGGCGGGAACCCTGGCCGTCGAGCACACCCGGGCCATCGCGCGGGTGCGCCCGGTGGAGAAGGTGCTCGTCTGGTCACGCAACCCGGCGACCGTGGAGGCGTTCCGCGGCCGGGTGGCCGATCTGGATCTGAGCGTCGAATACGCCGAATCCCCGCGGCAGGTGCTCGCCGCGGCCGATGTGGTCTGCACGCTGACACCTTCCAAGGAGCCGATCGTGCACGGCGCCTGGTTCCGGCCCGGCCTGCACCTCAATGCCGTCGGGGCACCGCCGCGCGCCGATCACCGCGAGATCGACGGCGCCGGAATGGGTTCGGTGCGTCTGGTGGTCGACAGCCGTGCGACCGCGCTGGCCAAGTCCGGTGACGTACTGCTGGCGATCGCGGAGGGCCAGCTGTCCGAGGCCGATGTCAGCGTCGAGCTGGGTGAGGTGATCATCGATGCGCGGCGGGGCCGGCACAGCGAGGACGACATCACCCTGTTCAATTCGGTCGGTATCGGGCTGCAGGACCTGGTGACCGCGCATACGCTCGTCGAGCGTGCCACCGCACGGGGAATCGGGACGACGCTGGACCTGTCGGCCTGAGCGTCAGCGGCGGCCGCGCTTGGCCGGTCCCGGCTTACGGGCGACCTTTCCCGCGGCGGCGCGGGCGGCCTGTTTGGCGAGTGTCTTTTCCCGGGCGGTGCGTTTCGGTACCGACTCGGCCTGTCCGCGCGACGAACTCGGCTTGCGGCCGCGCACGATCCCGATGAACTCTTCGACGAGCTCGGACTGCGGTCCGTCGGCGAAGGCCAGCGCCACCGGGCAGGTGGGCGCGTCGGTGATCGGACGGAAAGTCAGGTCCTTGCGGTGGTGCAGCCGGGCCAGCGACTGCGGAACGATGAGCGTACCCATCCCGGCGGCCACGAGTTCTATTGCGTCCTCTGTGGTTTCGGGGCGGTGTTCGACCGGAGCACCAGGGGCGTCCGCCCAGTCGACGACGTGGTCGAGCGGACACAGGGTCGGCTCACCGTCGAGGTCCGCGGCGGTGATCGTGTCGGCGGCCGTGAGCAGGTGATCGGCCGGGACCACCGCCACCGTCGTCTCCTCGTAGAGCGGGATGACCGACAGCCCCGAGGTGTCGGCGGGCAGCCGCAGCACCACGACGTCGACGGCACCGGTGCGCACCTGGTCGGCGGCGTCGGCCGCGGCGACGGTGCGCAGGTGCAGGGGTACATCGGGGTGGCGCTGCGCCCAGGTCCGGGCCCACTTCGCGGGCGTCCCTCCCGGGACGTAGCCGAGGGTGAGCGAGGGCTGGGGCACCGCATCAGGCTACCGCTGGGCCTCATCGATAAGCTCTGGTCATGAGCAGGCCCAACGCGCAGTCCATGAAACCCGCCACCGCGGCGAAGAAGCTGGACGTGTACCTCCCTGCGACGCCTGCGGAATTCCAGGAGAACGCGATCACCCGCGGCGAACTCGCAGCACTGCAGGAGGACCCGCCGCAGTGGCTTCAGGACCTCCGCAAGAACGGGCCGCACCCGAAGAACCTGGTGGCAGCCAAGCTGGGCGTGTCGATCGCCGGCCTGGCCCGCGGCGGGGTCACCGAAGCGCTCACCACCGCGCAGATCACTGCGCTGCTCGAGGAGAAGCCGGACTGGCTGGTCGCCGAACGCGAGAGCTTCCAGGCGGTGCTGAGCGAGGAGCGCCGGGTGAAGGCGCTGCAGGCGCACAAGCCGCGTAAGAGCTGATGAACCGGATCGCCGCGGCCGCGGTCGTGTTCGTCGGCTATACCGCGGTGATGATGCGGTTGGAAGACCGCATGCGATGCGCCGGCGGACCGGGAGTCATCCCGTTCGAGCTCGCGGGCACTGCCGCCAAAGCGGAGGCCATCATGGGCCGCTGGGGGCCGGACGGCCGGCGCGCAGCCCGTCAGTCCATGCGGCTCGACTTCGGGTACATGAGCAGCTACGGAATCCTGCTCGGGTTGCTCGTCGACCGACGCCGGCGACGCCGGGGTCACGCGGCATGGGTACCGGGCATCGTCGCCGGTGCCGTCGCGGCCGACGCCATCGAGGGAGTGGCGCTGCTGCGCGTGCTCGACCGGCGGGACATCCCGGCCAATGCGCGTCGCGCCCAGGTCGCGGCCTCACTCAAGTTCGCCGCCATCGCGATCGCCTTGGGGTACGCCGGCTACCCGGGGCGGCCTACCGGTCGAACAGGTCGCTGAGGCGATCGAAGAAGCGATCGACACGCTGCTCCAGTCGAGAACCCTTGCCCCACTTGTCCCAGACGTAGATCACGCCGAAGATCGCGGCGACGATCCCGAATACCAGGGCGGTGATGAGGATCGCCTCAACGGTGGTCGACACCGGGACATCATCGCGCACTCCGGCCACCGCCTCGTCAACACCAGCAACCGCCGAACGATGAGGTGTGTTCGTCGGTCTCGATCGACTCCTCGCGCACCACGGCGGAACCGCCCCTCGGGTCGAAGTGCAGTACCGAGCTCACCGGGTCGTGCCGGATCCACACGGCCACCGACAGCGGATGCCCCGGGCGGAAAATGTAGGAGACCAGTTCGATGTCGCCGGGCTTCCCGAGACTGCGGACATCGGCCACTGCCGCCCGTATCCGCTGCCCCGACAGGTCCGCAGCTGTGAACGCCGTCTCGCCGGCATGCAGGTCGGCGATCGAGTCCACGTCCTCCACCTCGCCGTCGCGCACCCAGTACTTGTGAAGCTGACCGTCAGCGGCGACGGCCTCGACCGAGATCAGGTTGGACGTCACGTCCACCCGCCGCATGGGCAGCTCGCCGAGCTGGGCGCGCACCACGTCGAGTTCCGCGTCCAGCCGTTGCGCGGAGTACAGGGGCTCGCTCGAGACGCCACCTAGCGCACGGCTGATCCGGCCCGGAACGTCTCCGACGACCACGACCACCGCGGCGATGGCCACGACGACCGACACCGCGACGGCCATCGCGTACTTGACCCGGTGCGTCGGTCGTGGTGCGTCCGGCTCGCTTCCCGTGGTGTTCATGGACGGATGGTTCCACACCGCGCATTCAGCCCCGTCACCCCACCGCGGCGTCCAACTCCTCGGCGCCAGCCTCGACGGCGGCCGGGTCCATCCAGAATATCTGCCACGAGTGCCCGTCCGGGTCGGTGAAGCTGCGGCCGTACATATCGCCGTGGTCCTCGCAGTCTCCTGCCGCAGCGCCCGCGGCGAGGGCACGGTCCACCAACCCGTCCACGCACTCTCGGCTCTCGACACCCAGGCAGATCACGCACTCCTTCACCGAGGGTGCCGCGGTCTCGAACGGGTGTAGCGCGTCGAAGGCATCGCGCTGTATCAGCATCGCGAACTGATTCCGGCCCAACACGACTGTCACCGCGGTAGGTCCCGAGAACGTCGCGTTGAAGGAGTAGCCGAGGTCGGCAAAGAACTTTCGCGAGCGCTCCAGGTCGGCGACGGGCAGGTTCACGAAGAGGGTGGTGTGCATCGGGGGCTCCTGTGGTCCACGGCGTCCGGGAGCGGGCGCCGTCAATGGATAGACCGGGCGGGGCTCCGGAACTCATCGCCACAGACATAAGAGAAGCAGGCCAGGAGACGTGTCCCCTGGCCTGCTTCTGGCTACGCGAGCGCTACAACATGCAGCTGACGCAACCCTCGACCTCGGTGCCCTCCAGGGCCATCTGGCGCAGACGGATGTAGTACAGCGTCTTGATGCCCTTGCGCCAGGCGTAGATCTGCGCCCTGTTGACCTCACGGGTATCGGCGGTGTCCTTGAAGAACAGCGTCAGCGACAGGCCCTGGTCCACGTGCTGGGTGGCCGCGGCGTAGGTGTCGATGATCTTCTCGTACCCGATCTCGTACGCGTCCTGGTAGTAGTCCAGGTTGTCGTTGGTGAGGTACGGCGCCGGGTAGTAGGCGCGACCGATCTTGCCTTCCTTGCGGATCTCGATCTTGCTGGCCACCGGGTGGATCGAGCTGGTCGAGTGGTTGATGTAGCTGATCGAACCGGTCGGCGGCACGGCCTGCAGGTTCTGGTTGTAGATGCCGTGCTTCTGCACGGACTCCTTGAGCAGCTTCCAGTCGTCCTGGGTCGGGATGTGGATCTCCGCGTCGGCGAACAGCTTTCGCACCTTGTCGGTGGCCGGCTCCCAGACCTGGTCGGTGTACTTGTCGAAGAACTCACCCGAGGCGTACTTGGACTGCTCGAACCCGCCGAACCGTGAACCCCGTTCGATGGCAATGAGATTCGACGCGCGTAGGGCGTGGTAGAGCACCGTGTAGAAGTAGATGTTGGTGAAGTCCACGCCCTCTTCGGAGCCGTAGTGGATGCGCTCGCGGGCCAGGTAGCCGTGCAGGTTCATCTGCCCCAGCCCAATGGCGTGCGAGCTGTTGTTGCCCTGCTCGATCGAAGGCACCGACCAGATGTGGGTCTGGTCGCTCACCGCGGTGAGCGCCCGGATGGACACCTCGATGGTCTGCGCGAAGTCCGGCGAGTCCATCGCCTTGGCGATGTTCAGCGAGCCCAGGTTGCACGAGATGTCCTTGCCGACCTTGGCGTAGGACAGATCTTCGTTGAACTCCGACGGGGTGGAGACCTGCAGGATCTCCGAGCACAGGTTGCTGTGGGTGATCTTGCCGGCGATCGGGTTGGCCCGGTTCACCGTGTCCTCGTACATGATGTACGGGTAGCCGGACTCGAACTGCAGCTCGGCCAGCGTCTGGAAGAACTCGCGCGCCTTGATCTTGGTCTTGCGGATCCGCGCGTCGTCGACCATCTCGTAGTACTTCTCGGTGACCGAGATGTCGGCGAACGGCACGCCGTAGACGCGCTCGACGTCGTACGGCGAGAACAGGTACATGTCCTCGTTCTTCTTGGCCAGCTCGAAGGTGATGTCCGGGATGACCACGCCCAGGGAGAGCGTCTTGATCCGGATCTTCTCGTCGGCGTTCTCGCGCTTGGTGTCAAGGAACCGGTAGATGTCGGGGTGATGCGCGTGCAGATACACCGCACCGGCACCCTGGCGCGCACCCAGCTGATTGGCGTAGGAGAACGAGTCCTCCAGCAGCTTCATGATCGGGATGACGCCCGAGCTCTGGTTCTCGATGTTCTTGATCGGTGCGCCGTGCTCACGGATGTTGGTGAGCAGCAACGCGACTCCGCCGCCGCGCTTGGACAGCTGCAGGGCCGAGTTGATGGAGCGCCCGATGGACTCCATGTTGTCCTCGATGCGCAGCAGGAAGCAGGAGACCGGCTCACCGCGCTGCTTCTTGCCCGAGTTCAGGAACGTCGGGGTGGCCGGCTGGAACCGTCCGTCGATGATCTCGTCGACCAGCTTCTCGGCCAGGTCGGTGTCGCCGGCGGCCAGCGTCAGCGCCACCATGACCACGCGGTCCTCGAAGCGCTCCAGGTAGCGCTTCCCGTCGAAGGTCTTCAGCGTGTAGGACGTGTAGTACTTGAACGCACCCAGGAAGGTCGGGAACCGGAACTTCTTGGCGAAGGCGCGGTCGACCAGCGACTTCACGAAGTTCCGCGAGTACTGGTCGAGCACCTCGCGCTCGTAGTAGTTCTCCTTGACCAGGTAGTCGAGCTTCTCGTCCTGGTTGTGGAAGAACACCGTGTTCTGGTTGACGTGCTGCAGGAAGTACTGGTTGGCGGCTTCCCGGTCCTTGTCGAACTGGATGTTGCCGTCTTTGTCGTACAGGTTGAGCATCGCGTTGAGCGCGTGGTAGTCCGTCTCCCCCGGGAGCGCATGAGCGCCCGTGGTTACAGGCTCTGCAGCTGTGACGGTTGGTGGCACGTCTGTTCCTTCCAAAAGTCTTCCAAGCCCGCACGGACGGATTCCACGTCGTCCGGGGTTCCCATGAGTTCGAAGCGGTAGAGGTAGGGCACGCCGCACTTGGCGGACACCACATTGCCCGCGTAGGCGAATTCCTCACCGAAGTTGTTGTTTCCGGCGGCGATGACGCCGCGGATCAACGACCGGTTGTGCTCGTTGTTCAGAAACGCGATGACCTGTTTGGGGACATAGCCCCCGCTGTTGATGTCGGGGCTGACCCTGCCGCCGCCGTACGTCGGCAGGACGAGCACGAACGGCTGGTCCACCTCGATACGGCCGTGCAGCGGGATCCGGGTGACGTGGTCGGCGGGAAAGCCCAGCTTCTGCACGAAGCGGTGGGTGTTCTCCGACACGCTGGAGAAGTACACGAGATGACTCATGGTCTCCTCCTCGCTGTCGCCGGATCCGTCGGGTCAGGCCGTGACGGCAGCCGCGGTGCCGACGAGCGCCTTGATCCGGTCCGGACGGAAACCCGACCAGTGATCGTTGCCTGCGACCACGACGGGCGCCTGCAGGTAGCCGAGCGCCATGACGTAATCCCGGGCTTCGGCGTCGATGCTGATATCGACCTTCTCGTAGGCGATGCCCTCTTTGTCCAGCGCCTTGTAGGTGGCATTGCACTGCACGCACGCGGGCTTGGTGTACACGGTGACGGTCATCTGCGGCACGGCTCCTGTGTGGTGTGGAAGGGTTGAGCTTGTATCGGGACCGGCAACTCACCGGGTACTGCTTTCCTCTGAGTTTCAGCGGACCGCGGGGCCCGAAAATTCCGGATCTCGAGAGCCGGATCCATTGTGTACGGGGCCACCGACACGCTTTCGAATCCTGCTCCGCCGGCTCCTGAAGCTTTGGGGCCTCGCGGTCCGTCAGACACTACACCTAGTGTCCGACAAACCGAAGAGATACAAGATGTTCTGAACAACATTCGTGGAATTCCCAGGTCGTAACCAATTGATCGGCGCGTCCACCGGCGTGTCGAACGTCACAATTGGGGGTGTGTCGGCTAGCGGGAGGCCCGGGTCTACGCGCCCGGCCGATCGGCCCGGGCGGATCCGCGGCCCGACGCCGGGTAGCAAATCACCGCAGCGGCGACGGGCGCCCGGCTGCCGACATCATCTGTGCGCCGACCGCCGCGTGCCCGTCGAACCCGCAGGACTCGGCGGCGGCCAGGTACCGGGCGGCAAAGTCCCGCTCGGCCCTGAGGTCGCCCTCGGCCCGGGCCACCAGGGCCCGCAACCGTAGCAACGGAACCTCGTGCAGCATGAATCCGGGATCGGTGGGCACGGCCGCGAGTCGGTCGATCGCCGCGCGCGCGGCACGCACGTCCCCGGCGGCGTTGCGGCCGAGCAGTGCCTCGACCAGTGCGCTGACGGCCGGACCGCGCCACACCACGGCGCCGATGGAGAACAGCGCATCCACCACGACGCCGGCCAGTTCGACGGCGCCGTCGAAGTCGCCGAGCTCACACCGGCGGCGGGCGAACTGGATGTCGGCGATGTGCACGATCGACGAGTTACCGCAGCCCTGCAGCGCGCTGAGCCGAGCCCGGCGCAGGTGTTCGTACCCGGCGTCGCGGCCGGCTTCCTCCCCGGCGACCAGGACCAAACCGCGGGCCAGGTGGGCGTGCACCACCGTGAAATCGTCACCGTCGCGTTCGGCGGCGGCCAGCGCCGCGGCGGTGTCGCGCAGCGCGTCGGGCCCGGACCGCAGGGCGCCCAGTCCGATCTGCGCGTATTTGTGCAGGGTGGTGGTGACCAGGATCAGCGGATCCAGTGGGCGCGACAACTCGATGGCGCGGTCCAGGTCGTCCTTCCATCCGGGCTTTCCCACAGACATGCCGGCCACCCCGCGCATGGCGATGGCCAAGGTCAACGGCGAGCCGAAGAAGGTTCCGCCCTGATGCAGATCACCCGCGGCCAGGTCGATGACCCGCTGGGCAATCCGCGTGATCTCGGCGACTTCGGCGGTTTCCCATTTGGCCGCCAGCGCGCCGAACGACACCGCGACCGTCAGGGTGTCATCGCCGCTGCGTTCCAGCAGCCGCTCCAACTCCGAGGCGTGTGCCGAGGCGGCGCGGGGGCGGTTGTGGAAGGTCAGCGCCATCACATAGCCCGCCATTCCGGTGGCCAGCGATCGTTGGTCATCCTGTTCCCTGCACAGCCGACGCAGCTCGCCGAACTCGGCCTCGGCGTCGGCAACGCTGGCGCGCCAGGACATACCGCACAGCGCACCACTGGCATCGATGTGCATTCGCAGCCGGTCCGGGTCGCCGACCGGCAACCGCTGGGCCACCTCTGCGGCGCTGCGCCAGCTCGCGCGGGCGGCCGCGACATTGCGTCCGGTCAGCCAGACCCCGGCCCGCATATGCCAGTCGTAGGCCGTCTTCAGATCACCGGCGGCCTCCAGATGGCCGGCGATCAGCGCGGCGTTGGCCTCGGGCGTTCCCGGCCCGTGCTGCTCGATGGTCGAGGCGAGCCGCCGATGCAGCCGGGCGCGTTCCGAGCGCAGTTGCGACTCGTAGGCGACCGTGCGGATCAACGGGTGCCGGAACCCGTATTCCGCGCCGGACGCCGTCACCTCGATCATCTCGGCAGTGATGAGTTCATCGATGCACATCGGCTCGACGAGGTCGTGTAGGCGGCTCTCGGTGAACCGGGCACCGATGACCGCCGCCGCGTTGAGCGCGTTCTTGGCCGTGTCGCCGAGCCGGTCGATGCGTGCCGCGATGGTCGAGTGCAGCGTGGCCGGCACTCCCGTCACCGTGGCGCCGTCGATGGCCACATAGCGGCCGGCACGACCTTGCAGCACGCCGCGTTCGGCGAGATCGCGCACGATCTCCTCGGCGAAGAAGGGGTTGCCCGCAGCATGCTCGGCGATCTCGTCCGCCACCGACGCCACCGACGGATCGGTCCCGAGCAGTTCGCCGATCAACACCGTGGATTGCGAGTCATTCAACGGCACAAGGGAGATCGCATCCCGGACGGCCAGCCTGCCCCGGTATTCGGGACGGTAGGTGACCAGTGCCATCGACCGGCTGCCGTGCAGCAACGAAAGGAACTCGGCGATGGTGGACTCGCTGGCCTCGTCGATCCAGTGCGCGTCCTCCACGACGTAGACCGCGGGGTCCGGCCGGGCCGCCGACGCGGCGGTCAGCAGGGCGCCGAGCCTGCGCCGGCGCGCGTCCGGATCGATGGCGGGAAGGTCGTTCTCGGATTCCCGGATGCCGAGCAGATCATCGAGCAGCAGCAGTTCGTCCGGGTCGGTGGCGGGCAGATGTTCGCGGACGCATGTGCGTGCCGCCTGCCCGTGCAGGCTGCCGACACCGGTGAGATTGCGGAACAGCCGGGCCGCCGCATGGAACGGCACCTGGCGGGCGTGCGCCTCGCAGAACGTGGAAACGACGCCGATTCCCTTGCCCTGCCCGACCCGGAGCACCTCGGTGACCAGCCTGCTCTTGCCGATCCCCGGCGGCCCGATCACCCCGACGATGCCACCTGCCCCATTGAGAGCGTTGTCCAGATGGCCTGCCAGCAAACGCACTTCGGCTTCCCGGCCGACCAGACTCGACTCTCGGCGCCCGCGGCCCGCGCTCATCGCCGCGGATACCAGCCGCCGGGCGGGCACCGGGGCGTCGGCGTTCTTGATCCGCACCATCTCGACCGCGCCGAGCTTGACGACACCGTCCACCAGCCGGGCGGTCGAACCGCTGAGCATCACGCCGCCGGGCGGGGCCACCGCCTCCATCCGCTGCGCCATCCCGACGTGCGACCCGATGGCGGTGTAACTGCCGGGCAGGGAACCGATTTCACCGGTGATCACCTGGCCCGAGTTCAGTCCGACCCGTAGCTGCAGCCCCACCCCGTCGCGCCGGTGCACCTCGGCACCGAACTGGCGCACCTGCTGTTGCAGATCCAGTGCCGCCAGACAGGCGCGAAAAGCATGATCTTCCAGCGCAACCGGTGCGCCGAAGACCGCCATCACGCCGTCACCGGTGAAATCCACGGACCCGCCGTAGCGTTGGACGACCGCACTGGAACGCCTGAACAGTTCGCTCATCACCTCGCGCAGCCGCTCGGTGCCCAACGCACCGGCCAGATCCATCGATCGCACGACGTCGGCGAACAGCACGGTGACCTGTTTGAACTCCGCGTGGTGCGCGGCGGGGGAAAGCGGCGGGGCGAGCGAGGCAACGGAAGATAATGCGGCGCCGCAGGCGTCGCGGAACCGGGCTCCCGCACGGGGTTCGGTGCCGCATGTCGCGCATCCGGCCGGCATGTCAGCCGCCGGTCACCGGGATGCCGAGCAGCCGGCGCTCCAGCAGGTCGGCACCGCGCCGCACACCGCCGGCCGCGGCGAATCCGGCCGCCACCCGACGGGCGCCGTCGGTCATAGTCATCGCTTCCAGAACCCTGGACCGTAGCCGTTTGGCATTGAGCCGTTTACCCGGCAATCGGGTGCCGCTGCCCGACACCTCGACCCGGCGGGCCACCTCGAACTGATCGCGGCCGTAGGGCACCACGCACACCGGCACTCCCCTGGCCAGCGCCTTCTGCGTCACGCCCATGCCGCCGTGGGTGATCGCGCACACCGCACGGTCCAGCAGGGGGCCATGCTCGGCGAAGCCCAGGACCGTCGCGTTGGCGGGAACCTCGATGCCACCCGGCACGCCACACGGGAACGTCACGACGACGTCGACCGGCTCATCGGCCAGCGCCGCCATCGCGATGACCGGCAGTGCGTCATCACGTTGGCGCTCCGAGGAATTCGTGACCACGACCAGTGAACGTTCCCGGGCCGTCCCCGGCGGCGCGCCGAACTCGCACGGCCCGATCAACGCGACGCGTTCGCCCCAATCGGGACGGGGGTATTCGAGCGGCTCGGCGGTGGCCACGAGCATCAGCGGTGCGCGCCTGATGAAGTCGTCACCCGAACGGATGGGGCGGGTGCCCAGGGCACGGTGGATACGGCCCAGCGGTTCGATCATCGACCTGTCCAGCAGTCCGTTGATCGCCGCGCCCACCACCTCGTCGCGGACGCGCCCGAGCGGTCCCTGCCGCGGACGCAGCCCCAGCCCGAACGGCGGGACCGCCGGGGAGGACAGGTACGGCGGGTACGGCCAGAACGACGCCCACGGCAATCCCTGCGCCTCGGCGACCGCCGCTGCGCCCCAACAGTTCGCGTCGATGACGAGGGCATCCGGTACGGCCGCCGCGATCGCCGAGCGCAGGTCGTCGACCTCCAGGGCGGCCCGCTCGGCGAACACCGCGAACCCCGTCTTGATCGCCTGCCAGCCGGTCCGTGCCATCCAGTCGGTCATGGCGACCGCCTCGATGCGGGGGTCGACCGGGGTAACGTCAAAGCCCGCGCTGCGCCCGACCGCCAGCCCGGCGGTATGGGTTTTCAGCACGATCCGGTGGCCGCGGCGGTGCAGTTCGGACAGAAGCGCGGCGATGGGATACAGATTGCCTAGGGACGGCGAGGTATACGCCAGGATTGTAGACATCGTCGCACGTCAACACCCCACGCTCGGGAGCCGAGCCGGTGCTTCGACTCACAGGTGGGAGTCTATTCCCACAACTGGCGGCCCACACGCGGACGATCGAACTACACGGGATCAGCTGATCTCGGCGACGAGCTTCCCAACCACCTCACGGACGTTGGCCGCCACCTCGGCGCTCTCCCGGGGATGCTTGTCATCGAGGGTCTTGGACGGGATCGACAGCTTCAGCTCCTCGATGACCCGCGGGCCGGCGATACCGAAGGATTTGCGGGTCTCGTCGTGCGCCCACACACCGCCGAATCCGCCCAGTGCGGTGCCGATCACGGCCACCGGCTTGTCCTTGAGCGCACCGTTGCCCCACGGCCGGGACAGCCAGTCGATGGCGTTCTTGAGCACGCCGGGGATGGAGCCGTTGTATTCCGGGGTCACGACCAGCGCCGCCCCGGCCGCCGCGGCGGCGGCACGCAGTGCCTGCACGGGCTCGGCGACATCCTCGGTGTCGATGTCCTCGTTGTAATGCGGCAGCTCGCCGAGGCGGTCGAAGACCTGCAGCGTGACGCCTTCGGGAGCCGATTCGACGGCCAGTTCGGCCAGTTGCTTGTTGATCGAGGCGGCGCGCAGGCTCCCGACGAGCACCAGCACGTTGGTATCGGCGTTGTCCTGGTTTTGGGCCATGGTCATGTTCCCTTTCGTGGTCTGGGTGATCCTCGCACAGGATAACCGGACTACGGTCCGAATAATTCCGGCTGAGTTAAAGTGCAAGGGTGGGCGCACCCGACCGGCTGAATGCACTGCCGCTGAGCACCGCCGCACCGGCCGAACGCGGCGATGCGGCGCGCAACCGTGCGCTGCTGCTCGATGCCGCCCGCAAGCTTATCGCCGAACGCGGCGCCGATGCGGTCTCCATGGACGACGTGGCCGCCGCGGCAGGCGTCGGCAAGGGCACCCTGTTCCGCCGTTTCGGCAGCCGGTCGGGGTTGATGATCGTGCTGCTCGACGAGGACGAGGTGATCGAGCAGCAGGCGTTCATGTTCGGCCCTCCACCACTGGGCCCCGGCGCGCCGCCGCTGGAGCGTCTGCTGGCCTACGGGCGCAGCAGGCTGAGGTTCGTCCACGTCCACCACGCGCTGCTCTCCGATGCCGCACGTGACCCGCACACCCGCTTCAACGCGCCGTCGAACCTGCATCGCACCCACGTCCGGATGCTGCTCGAAAATGCTGGAACCACAGGCGATCTCGATGCGCAGGCCGATGCGCTCACGGCCCTGCTCGACGCCGACCGGGTGGCACACGAGCTGACCGACCGCGGCAAGACCCTCGACGAACTCGGCGACGCCTGGGAGACCGTGGCGCGCAAGCTCTGCGGCACGTGAGCGGCTGGATCCTGCATGTCGACCTGGACCAGTTCCTGGCCTCGGTCGAACTGCAGCGCCATCCCGAACTGGTCGGCCAGCCCGTCATCGTGGGTGGCAGCGGGGACCCCACCGAGGCGCGCAAGGTCGTCACCTGCGCGTCCTATGAGGCACGCGCGTTCGGCGTGCACGCCGGGATGCCGCTGCGCGTCGCGGCCCGCAGATGCCCGGATGCCACCTTTCTGCCGTCGGATCCGCAGGCCTACGACGAGGCCTCCGAACGGGTGATGGGCCTGCTGCGCGACCTCGGCCACCCACTGGAGGTGTGGGGCTGGGACGAGGCCTATCTGGGCGCCGACGTCGCCGATCCCGTCGACCTCGCCGACCGGATCCGCACCGTCGTCGCCGCAGAGACCGGGTTGTCCTGTTCGGTCGGCATCAGCGACAACAAGCAGCGCGCCAAGGTGGCCACCGGGTTCGGCAAACCCGCCGGGATCTTCGTGCTGACGGCGGACAACTGGATGGCGCTGATGGGCGACCGCCCCGTCGACGCACTCTGGGGAGTCGGTCCCAAGACCGCCAAAAAGCTTGCCGCGATGGATATCAGCACCGTTGCCGACCTCGCCGCCACCGATGCCACCACCCTGACCGAGGCCTTCGGCCCCAGCACCGGCCTGGGGATTCTGCTGCTCGCCAAGGGCGGCGGCGACACCGAGGTCAGCTCGCAGCCCTGGGTGCCGCGATCGCGCAGCCATGTGGTGACCTTCCCGCACGACCTCACCGATCGCGCCGAGATGGACCGCGCCGTCACCGATCTCGCCGCCCAGACGCTCACCGAGATCGTCGCCGAGGGCCGCACCGTGACCCGGGTGGCGGTGACGGTGCGCACCAGCACGTTCTTCACCCGGACCAAGATCCGCAAGCTGGCCGCGCCGGGGACCGACCCGGCCGCCATCACCGCCCAGGCCCTGTCCCTGCTCGACGACTTCGAATTGGACCGCCCCGTAAGGCTTCTGGGTGTCCGACTGGAACTGGAGATGCCGTGCTGAGCACCGTCGCCTTTCGCGGCTACCGGTCACTGCGTGACATCGTGCTTCCACTGGGCCCGCTGACGGTCATCACCGGCGCCAACGGCACCGGCAAGTCCTCGGTGTATCGCGCGCTGATGCTGCTCGCGGATTGTGGTCGGGGTGAGGTGATCGGCTCGCTGGCCCGCGAGGGCGGGCTGCAGTCGGTGCTGTGGGCCGGCCCTGAACAGACGGCGGGCGCCCGTCGCACCGGCGCGACGGAAGGCACCACCCGCACTCGTCCGGTATCGCTCGAACTCGGTTTTGCCTCAGACGAATTCGGTTACCTCGTGGACCTGGGCCTGCCGCAGTACGCGGGGCCCCGCTCGATGTTCGGCCGCGATCCGGAGATCAAACGGGAGTCGGTGTTCGCGGGCCCACGGTTGCGTCCGTCCTCCGCCCTCGTCCGGCGCCAGGGCGACTATGCCGATGTGGCCGACGAAACCGGGCGCGGTTTCACCGAGTTGACCAAGGCACTGCCGGCCCATCGCAGCGTTCTGTCCGAATACGCGGGCGCACTCCCGGAGCTGGATGCGGTGCGTGATCGGCTGCGCGGCTGGCGTTTCTACGACGGATTCCGGGTCGACGCCGCGGCACCGGCACGCCAGCCCCGCGTGGGTACCCGCACCCCGGTGCTCTCCGATGACGGCGCCGACCTGGCCGCCGCGTTGCAGACCATCATCGAGGTGGGCCACGATGATCTGGCACGCGCCGTCGCCGACGCGTTCGACGGCGCCACCATCTCCGTCGCCGACAACGACGGACTTTTCGAGCTACAGCTGCGGCAGCGCGGTATGTTGCGTGCGCTGCGGCCCGCCGAGCTTTCCGATGGCACCCTGCGCTTCCTGCTCTGGGGCGCAGCACTGTTCAGTCCCCGGCCGCCGTCGCTGATGGTGCTCAACGAGCCCGAGACCTCACTGCATCCCGACCTGATCCCGCCACTGGCGGGAATGATCTGCAAGGCGGCCGCGAATACACAGGTGGTCGTGGTCACCCATTCCGGCGCCATGCAGGAACGGCTGGCCGCCGCAGATGCGCTGACGGTGGAGCTGATCAAGGAGTGGGGTGAAACCCGTGTCGAGGGACAGACGATGCTGACCGCGCCGCCCTGGGACTGGGGTAAGCGCTGAACACCTACCATCGACACCCATGAGCAAGCGCATCGTGGGCACCGTCGCCGTGGCCCTCGCACTGTCGGGCTGTGCACACACCTCCGAGCCGGCAGACACCTCCACGGTGGCCCCGGTGTCGACCACCACCACGACGAAAACCACCACGACCACGAGACCCGGGGCGCCGAGTGCTCCCGAGTTCGCGCCGGCACCCGGCGGGGACCTGGCTCCGGCCTAGCTGCGGGATTTCGGGCGCAACGCCCGGGCGAACAGGACGTTCACCTGACGCATGGCCACGCTGTAGGGCCACCACGCGGTGCGCTTGAACGCATACAGCGCGCGGATATCCGGTGAGGTGTAGATCATGAACCGGTTGCGCCGCACCCCGGTGAGGATCTTCTCGGCGGCCTTCTCCGGGGAGACGGCATGCCCGGCGAACCGTTCCACCCATTTGGCCACCCGCGGGTCCTCGCGGTCCACGCCGGCGATCTGAACCGTCTGCACCAGAGGAGTTTTCACCGCACCGGGCACCACCACAGACACCCCTATCCGGTGCCGTGCCAGATCGAAGCGCAGCACCTCGCTCAGGCCGCGCAGGCCGTACTTGCTGGCGCTGTAGGCGGCGTGCCAGGGCAGCGCGACGATGCCCGCCGCCGAGGACACGTTGACCAGGTGTCCCCCGCGCCCGGCGGCGACCATCGGCGGCAGGAACGTCTCGATGACGTGGATGGGCCCCATCAGGTTGACGTCGACCATCGACTTCCAGTGTTGATGGGTCAGTGTGGAGACGGTGCCCCACGCCGAGATCCCGGCGATGTTCATCACGATGTCCAGTGCGCCGTGGGCGGAGTGGATGTCGGCGCCGAACGCGGAGACGGCGTCGAAGTCGGAGATGTCCAGCGCCCGGTGGGCGGGTACCTGCGCGCCCAACGCCTGGGCATCGACCACGGTGGTGGCCAGGCCCTCGACATCGCGGTCGGTGAGATAGAGCTCGGCGCCCTGGCGCGCCAGATTCAGTGCGACCGCCCGGCCGATACCGCTCGCCGCGCCGGTGAGCAGAACACGTTTCCCCGCAAAGCTGTCCGCCTGACCCATGTTCTCGACACTACCGAGCGCCGATGCTGGTCGATCAGTCCTCCCAGGAAGCCGCGGTTCCCCACAGGGCGCTCAGCCACAGCCGTTCCAGCACATCGATCGCCCGCTCGGGGTCGGTACCGCGTCCGACGAACGCCGCGTCATGCGACAGCGTCATCGCGGTGGTCGCGGTCAGCATGCGGACCAGGGCCGGGATGTCATCGGAGATCGGCCGGGTGCCCTTGCGGACCTCATCTTCGACGACCCCGACGATCTTGGCGATCACCAGATCCTCGAAATCGTTCATGATCGCGGCGATCTGCTTGTCGGTCGCCTGTGCCGCGGTGCAGGCCGCCATGATCGGGTCATTGGTGGCGAAGACGGCGGCGGCACTGCCGACCATCCGCTTGGCGAACGCGGCGGGCGATTCCTCCGGGTCACGCGGGGCGAAGTTGTGGGTCAGCACATCCAGTTCGGTGAGTGCGTCCTTGACGATGAAGGCCAGCACTTCGTACTTGGAATCGAAGTAGAAGTAGAAGCCTGATCGGGCCACTCCGGCGCGTTCGCTGATCATGCTGACCGACAGGTCGGCGAACGGTTTGGTGCCCAGCAGTTCACGCACCGCCTTGACGATCGCATCGCGTTGGCGGTCCCCGCGACTGCGCCGCGTCTCGGATTCCGTTTCGGGGATGGCGCTCATGGCATTAAACCTTGGCACCGCGACCCGCCGAAACAAAACTTGACATGCGTCAAGTCTGGCATACAGGATGGGTTTCGAGAGTGAGATCCACCACATGGCCCTGTCGGTGGGATGACCTTCTGAGGAGCTTGCCCGATGTCGACCGTCAGCACCCCGAGCTACCTGCTGGATCAGGCCAAACGACGATTCACTCCGACGGTGAACACGATCCCCGGCATGGGGGCCATCGAGAAGCGTTTGCTCAACCACGAGTGGAAGCAGCACATCCTGGCCGAACCGCCGGCCGGCAGCGGGCTCAAGGCCATCGCCGGAGATTCGGGCCTACCACTGGTCGGGCACATCATCGAGATGTTCCGCGAGGGTGCGGACTTCCCGTTGCACCTGTACAACACCCGCGGGCCCATCACCTTTGCCGATTCGCCGATCCTGCCCTCGATCGTCGCGCTCGGCCCGGACGCCACCCAGACCATCTTCTCCAACCGGAACAAGGACTACTCGCAGAAGGGCTGGCATCCGGTCATCGGCCCGTTCTTCAACCGCGGGCTGATGATGCTCGATTTCGAGGAACACATGTTCCACCGCCGCATCATGCAGGAGGCCTTCACCCGGACCCGGTTGACCGGGTACGTCGAGCACATTGACCAAGTAGCCACCGCGGAGGTCGCGGCCTGGCAGACCAACGATGCCCGTTTCCTGTTCCACCCGGCCATGAAGGAACTGACCCTCGACATCGCCTCGGTGGTGTTCATGGGCCACGAGCACGGCGGGCACGACCACGAACTGGTCACCAAGGTCAACGACGCATTCGCCACCACCACCCGCTCGGGCGGGGCGATCCTGCGGTTCAGCGTGCCGCCGTTCAAATGGTGGCAGGGGCTGCGCGCCCGCAAGGTGCTGGAGGACTACTTCGTCGAGCGCATCAAGGAACGCCGTAACTCCGGTGGCACCGACATGCTGTCGGTGCTGTGCCACACCAGCGACGACGACGGCAACTCGTTCTCCGACGAAGACATCGTCAACCACATGATCTTCCTGATGATGGCCGCACACGACACCTCGACGTCGACGACGACCACCATCGCCTACCACCTGGCCGCCAATCCCGAGTGGCAGGAGCGTTGCCGCGACGAGTCCGACCGCCTCGGGGACGGCCCGCTCGACATCGAGGCGCTCGACAAGCTGGAGACCCTCGACCTGGTGATCAACGAGTCGCTGCGCATGGTGACACCGCTGCCGTTCAACATGCGCCAGACCGTGCGCGACACCGACCTGCTCGGCTACTACGTGCCCGCCGGCACCAACGTGGTGACCTGGCCGGGCATGAACCACCGGCTGCCCGAGCTGTGGACCGACCCGGACACCTTCGATCCGGACCGCTTCGCCGAGCCGCGCAGCGAACACAAGAAGCACCGCTACGCCTTCGCACCGTTCGGCGGTGGCGCGCACAAGTGCATCGGCATGGTCTTCGGCCAGTTGGAGATCAAGACGATCGTGCACCGGATGCTGCGCAATTACCGGCTGGAAGTGGTCAAGCCCGGTTACACCCCGCGATGGGACAACGGCGGGATGCCGGTGCCGATGGACGGTATGCCAATCATCTTGCGCCCCATCCGCTGAGCCCACACCGCGATCAAACTTGACATGCGTCAAGTTTGACGTACAGGATGTCTGCCAAGAGTGACATCGACCACAGGTCTGTCCGCACGAACCGTTTGAGGAGGCCCGCCAGTGCCGACCACCAGCAAGCCCGCCGTCAGTACTCCGGCCTATCTGCTCGATCAGGCCAAGCGCAAACTCACCCCCACCCTGAACAACATGCCCGGCCTGGGGTCGGTCGAGAAGCGGCTGCGGCAGCACGATTTCAAGCAGTTCGTGCTGGCCGAGCCGCCCGCCGGCAGCGGGCTCAAGCCGGTGATGGGCGACTCTGGTGTGCCGATCCTGGGCCACATGATCGAGACGTTCCGGGCCGGGCCCGAGTATCTGCTCGAGGTGTACAAGAAGTTCGGCCCGGTGCACTACGCCTACTCCCCTGCGCTGCCCAGCGTGGCCGCGCTCGGGCCGGATGCCACCCAGGCGGTGTTCTCCAACCGGAACAAGGACTTCTCGCAGAAGGGCTGGGATCCGGTCATCGGGCCGTTCTTCAACCGCGGGCTGATGATGCTCGACTTCGATGAGCACATGTTCCACCGCCGGATCATGCAGGAGGCCTTCACCCGCAGCCGGCTCACGGGCTACGTCGAGCACATCGACCGGGTGGCGTCGGCGGTCATCGCCCATGACTGGGTGGAAAACGATGCCCGCTTCCTCTTCTACCCGGCGGTCAAGGAGCTGACGCTGGACATCGCCTCGGTGGTGTTCATGGGCCATGAGCCCGGCAGCGACAAGGAATTGGTGACGAAGGTCAACGACGCGTTCACCATGACCACCCGCGCGGGCGGCGCCATCATCCGCACCGGCGTGCCGCCGTTCAAGTGGTGGCGGGGACTGCAGGCCCGCAAGGTGCTCGACAACTACTTCGAGGAGCGGGTGAAGGAGAAGCGCAACTCCGACGGCACCGACATGCTCACGGTGCTGTGTCACACCTCCGACGATGACGGCAACACGTTCACCGATCAGGACATCGTCAACCACATGATCTTCCTGATGATGGCGGCGCACGACACGTCCACCTCGACGCTGACCACCATGGTGTATCACCTGGCTGCCAACCCGGAATGGCAGGAACGCTGTCGCGAAGAGAGCGCACGACTCGGGGACGGGCCGCTCGACATCGAGGCGCTGGACAAGCTGGAGACCCTCGACCTGGTGATCAACGAGGCGCTGCGCCTGGTGACCCCGTTGCCCTTCAACGTGCGGTCCACGGTGCGCGACACCGAACTGCTCGGCCACTTCATCCCGGCCAACACCAACGTGGTGACCTGGCCGTCGATCAACCATTACCTGCCCGAACTGTGGACCGACCCGGAGAAGTTCGACCCGGACCGGTTCGCCGAACCGCGCAACGAACACAAGCGGCATCGCTACGCGTTCGCTCCGTTCGGCGGCGGCGCGCACAAGTGCATCGGCATGGTCTTCGGCCAGCTGGAGATCAAGACCGTCATGCACCGGTTGCTGCGCAAGTACCGGCTGGAGCCGCCCTACCCCGGCTACAAGGCGAAGCTGGACTACGCCGGGATGCCGGTGCCGATGGACGGCATGCCGGTCATCCTGCGCCCGCTCTGATGAGCACCGCCCCCGACCGCGGCGCCCGCCTTGCCGAGGCGGGCATCGTGTCCCTGGCGGCCATGCGGATCGGCATCGGCGCCCTGGCCTGGGTGCGACCGGATGCGGCCTCGTCGCTGTTCGGTTTCCCGCGCCCTGACGGTCAGGCGCGCTACCTGTGGCGGTTGTTCGGGGTGCGCGATGTGATGGTCGGGTTGGGCACGGTGGCCTCGACCGGCTCACGCCGCCGGGTGTGGGCGCGGGTCGGGCTGGCCTGCGATGTCGCCGACGGCACCGCCGGCGCGCTGGGCCGCGGTGAGGTCACACCGCTCAGTGCCGCAGCGATGGTCGGCGTGCCCGCGGCTGCCGTGGCGTTCGGCGCCTGGGCGCTGCGTTAGCTCTCCCTGCGCCTGTCAGCAAGCCGCGATCAACCGGTTCGCGCACGCGATGACGGCCCGCAGCGCCGACTGGTTCGGGCATTCCGACCAGCCGATCGCCCATTCGGTATCCGAACCGTCGGTGCCACGGATGAAGGTCGCGGTCTGCCCGCCGGCGCGCAGCTGATGGAAGTTGAGCATCTCGACGGCGATGCCGTGCTCGTGGAGCATCGCGGTCAGCGCCCCGAGCGGGCCCGACGCGGTGGCCGATGACGTGATGGTGCGCTCGCCGATGGCAAGGGTGGCCTGGTAGGTGTGTGCGTGGCGCCCGTGGGTCCGATCGGCGCGCTCCCACCGGTCCAGGTGCAGGGGCCCGGCGCTCGAACCGAAGGTGTCCGCGACGTCATCCCAGGACATTTCGGAAGCCAGGTCACGCAGTCCGCGCGGCAGGGGTGCGTCGAAGAAGTCCGCGAAGCGGGGGCTCGCGATGGTGGTGGTGTGAGTGTTCATGTGCCGGTCTTCTCTGCTCAAAGGGAGCGACCGACGGGTAGTAGCTTCCGACCCACAGCGGGGGGTCGGTCTGGATCAGACCCCGCTGCGGGTGCTGGCTACTACGAGAAGGTGAATCACGTGGCCGAGGTTAGACCCGTTGGGCGGGTGCGCGCAACTTCTTTGTGGCGGCGGGTGGGAGCGCAGCGACCCGGCGAATCAGATAGGCAAAGATGGCCCGGTGACATGGGCCGAGATCGCGCTGCTGTTCGCCGCCGGTATCGGTGGCGGGCTGACCGGCAGCATCGCCGGGCTGGCCTCGGTGTCCACCTACCCGGCCCTGCTGATGGTCGGTCTGCCGCCGGTGACCGCCAACGTGACGAACACGGTGGCACTGGTGTTCAACGCCTTCGGCTCGGTGCGCGGCTCGCTGCCCGAACTGGTGGGTCAGGCTCCCACCCTCAGACGACTCGTCCCGGTGGGCGTGCTCGGCGGTCTCGCGGGTGCGGTGCTGCTGTTGTCCATTCCCTCGGAGGGTTTCGAGAACGCGGTGCCCATCCTGCTCGCGGTGGCCGCGGTGGCGATCGCGCTGCCCCGGGGCAAGGACACCGACGACGCACCGACGGCACGGCACCTCACCCTGCAGGCGATCGCCGTGGGCGTCATCGCGGTGTACGGCGGATTCTTCGGTGCCGCAGCGGGAGTGCTGCTGCTGGCGTTGTTCCTGCGCACCGGCGCGAACACCCTCGCCGATGCCAACGCCACCAAGAACGTGGTGCTCGGATCCTCCAATGGCGCTGCGGCCGTGGTGTTCGCGATCGTCGCACCGGTGCACTGGCCGGCCGTGGCGGCGATGGGCATCGGTTGCCTGATCGGCTCCCGACTCGGCCCCACCGTGGTGCGGCACGCACCCGCCACCCCGCTGCGCATGCTGATCGCGGTCGCCGGTCTGGCGCTGGCGGTCAAGCTGGGCTTCGATACCTACCGGTGAGCGTCAGTTCTCGTAGCTCAGGCAGCTTTCGGCGCCGTTGATGACACCCTCGCGGAACGCCCGCACCCGGTCGAAACCGGCGCCCTGGCGGTCGGCGTCGCCGTCGCCACGGAACACCAACAGCGCCTTGATGCCCTCGTCGAGATCACCCGGTGAGATCGACCAGGAACTGGTTTCGGCGCGGTTGTGCAGGATCACGCTGGCGGTGTAGCCGCCGGCCAGGCAGTCGGCGCGCAGGGTGGACGTCTTCTCATCGGACTCGTCGCCGAGGCGGCTCAGCGCGGCCAGTCCGTACTGGGTGGCCAGCAGCGTGGACACCGCGTAGTCGCCGCCCTGGCGGTACACCTCAGGCATCGTCTCGACATTGTCCCAGCCCACGTAATCGTCTGGGACGCAGTAGAACAGCGAGTAACCGTCGGTCGACTGATCGCCGCACATCGGCGGGTCGGCCGGATCGAAGGCCTCCAGGCCCGCGACCGGCGTCCAGGCCTGACCATTGGTCAGCTCCGGGTAGAGCTGCGTCCAGTAGTCCTCGAGGTCATAGGGCACTCCGTTGACGATCGAGTCATACGGCGCATTACCCTCAGATGCCGCATCCTCGATGTTGTTGAACGGCAGCGCCAGCACCATCGGCTCGTCGTCGCGGTACTCCTTGCACCGATCCAGGCCGTTGTCGAAGCCGTCCTGGAAGGCGCTGGTCCGGTCGAAGCCGCTACCGTGCGCGTCGGGGTCGGTCTTCGAGGTCCCCGGGTTGTCCCGCAGGTCGAGCACACCGGCCAGCGCCGTGTCGAGGCTGGCGCTGGTCACCTCGAAGACACCGTCGTCCTTGGCATGCCGGGCCCACGCACCGGCGAAGCAGTCCGCTTGCAGTTCACGGGTGACGGTGCGGGCGGTGAAGTTCGAGCGGGCCTGGACGGCGTGGCCGAACTCGTGGGCCATCACCACCGGGATGACGAAATCGCCGAAGCGGGACTGCAAGTCGGGCAACAGGTACTTGGCATCCCACGCGACCACGTCCTCGGTCGAGCAGTAGAACGCGTTGCCGGAGACCTCTTCGGGATCGGTCGTGCACGGCGGGGCCGGGCTGCCGTCGTCGATGGCGTAGTAGCCGCCGGCGATCTGCTCGAAATCCTTGTCGTAAAGGGCCGGGAAGTTCTCGGCCCAGTACTGCTCCAGATCCGCGATCGCCTGGATCGCGATCTGGTTCACCGGAGTGGAGGCATCACCCTCGACGGTGATGCTGCTGGTGTCCGGCGCGGAGGCCTTCTTCTCCGATTGCGAGGGGATCTCCGGCTGCGGAGAACCGCACGCCGCGACCATCAGCACGGCAGCCGTCGCGAACATGATCTTGATGTTCATGGGCAAACATTAACGGGTGTTTCGGCAAAATGGGCATTGCATGCGCACAATGCGATTTCGGCGCGCCCGCGACCGCTCAGCGGTCACCGGCGCGCCGAACCCGCAACGTCTACTTGGGGGCGAAACGCTGCCCGGCATCCAGGCGGATGCACTGACCGTTGAGCATCGGGTTCTCCACGATCGCGACGGCCAGCTTGGCGTATTCCTCGGGCTTGCCCAGGCGCTTGGGGAAGGCCGCATCCTTGGTCAGCACGGTGGCGAACTCGTCGGGGATGCCCTCGGTCAGGCCGGTGGCGAACAGGCTCGGTGCGATGGCCAGCGAGCGAATGCCCAGGCTGCCCAGGTCGCGGGCCATCGTCAGGGTGATCCCGGCGATCGCGGCCTTGGCGGCCGTGTAGGCGACCTGCCCGATCTGGCCTTCGAACGCGGCGATGGACGCGGTGTTGATGATGACGCCGCGCTCCTCGGCTTCCTCGTCGACGGGGTCGTTCTTACTCATGTGCCAGGCCGACAACCGGCTGATGTTGAAGGTGCCGATCAGGTTGAGATCGATGGTCTGGCGGAACGATTCGAGGCTGTGCGGGCCGTCCTTCTTGACGGTGCGCTCGCCGATGCCGCCGCCCGCGGTGGTCACCGCGATGTGCAGGCCGCCCAGGTCTTCGACAGTCTTGGCCAATACCTGCTCGGTGCCGTCGAAGTCGGTGACGTCCACCTCGTAAAACGATCCGCCGACCTGGTCGGCGACCTCCCTGCCCTTCGACTGGGGCCGGTCCAGGATCGCCACGCTGGCGCCACGCTTGGCCAGCGCCTCCACGGTGGCCCGCCCGAAGCCGGATGCCCCGCCGACAACCACGGCCTTCTTACCCGAAATCTCCATCTGGCTCCCTTTCCATAAAGCGGTCAGAATGTAACGCTACGTTCCGACGTCACAGTACGGTAAGCCTTTCGGGAACTTCGCTGGGCTAGCGTGGTCAGCGTGACTTCCCCCTCCCCCGGCACCCGCATTCTCAGCGGAATCGCGGCCGCCGCGGTGACCCTCGGCGTCAGCGCACTGGTGGCAGTCCCGCTCGGCTCCTCCGCCGACGCCCGCAACGCCATCGGGTCCACCGTCATCGACCTGACCCCTGGTCCGGTCAAGGAGTGGGCGATCCAGACCTTCGGCACCTCCGACAAGCTGTTCCTGGCGGTGGCGGTGCTGCTGGTCATCGCCGTGCTGGCCGCGATCGCCGGGTTGGCCGAGCGGCGCCGGGTCCCGATCGGCAGCGTCATGTTCGCCGCCGCCGCGACGGCCGGCTGTGTGGCGGTGCTGACCCGCCCCGGATCCACTCCGGTCGACGTGATCCCGACCGCGGTCGGCGGTGTGGCCGGCATCCTGGTCCTGCGTTTCCTGACCTCCGGGCGGTTGAGCGACGGGACCGCCCACGAATCCGCCGAAGCAGACCCCGGCCGCCGGTTGTCGCTGGCCGCGCTCGGCCTGCTCGGTCTCGGCGTGCTCGGCGGGGCGGTCGGCTCGGTGTGGTCGCGGCGGGTGCATTCGGTGGCCGATGACCGCGAGGCGTTCACCCCGCCGAAGATCGCCAAGCCCGCGCCGCCGCTGCCGCCCGGTGTTCAGCCCGCCGGCGTCGACCTGAGCACATTCGTCACCGACAACGCCGAGTTCTACCGCATCGACACCGCATTGAGCGTGCCGCAACTGTCGCGTGAGGGCTGGAAACTGCGCATCCACGGCATGGTCGACAACGAAAAGACCTTCACCTTCGCCGATCTCGAACAGTTCGAACTGATCGAGCAGATGGTGACGCTGGCCTGTGTGTCCAATCCGGTCGGCGGTGATCTCGTCGGCAACGCGGTCTGGGGCGGGTACCGCGTGCGGGATCTGCTGGCGGCGGCCGGGGTCTCCCCCGACGCCGATATGGTGCTCTCGAAATCCAGCGACGGGTTCACCGCGGGCACCCCGACCGAGGCCATGACCGACGATCGGGATTCGCTGCTGGCCATCACGATGAACGGTCAGCCGCTGCCGATCGAACACGGCTACCCTGCCCGTCTGGTGGTGCCGGGCCTGTACGGCTACGTCTCGGCCACCAAGTGGGTGGTCGATCTGGAGTTGACGAGATTCGATCGCGCCGAAGGTTATTGGACACCGCTGGGCTGGTCCGAGCGTGGCCCGATCAAGACGCAGTCCCGTGTCGAGGTGCCGCGCAGTGGGCAAGACGTCCCGGCCGGGCCGGTCCGGTTCGGCGGGGTCGCGTGGGCCCAGCCGCGCGGTGTGCGTGCGGTCGAGGTCCGCATCGACGAGGGCCCCTGGCAGCAGGCCACTCTCGGGGCGGCGTACTCGGATGACACCTGGCGGCTGTGGAGTTTCGACTGGCAGGCCGATCAGACCGGGCCCCATCTGATCGCGGTACGGGCCACCGACAACACCGGCTATGTGCAGACCGAGGAGATGGCCGACGTCGTCCCCGACGGCGCCACCGGCTGGCACACCGTCAGCTTCTCGGTGGTCTGACTCCCTGCTCCAGCTTCGACGCGAAAACCGCTGCCTGCGTTCGGCGTTGCATGCCCAGCTTCGCCAATAGCCGGGACACGTAGTTCTTCACCGTCTTCTCGGCGAGGAACATGCGCGCGGCGATCTGGCGGTTGGTCAGGCCCTCCGAGAGTAGATGTAGCAGTGTGCGTTCCTGCTCGGTGAGCCCGGTCAGCGGGTCATCGCGTTCGGCCGCGCCGCGCAGGTTGGCCATCAACGCCGCGGCGGCACGGTTGTCCAGCAGCGACCGCCCCGCACCGACATCCTTGATGGCCGTTGCCAATTCGAGTCCCTTGATGTCCTTGATGACATACCCGCTGGCGCCTGCCAGGATCGCATCCAGCATGGCCTCGTCGGAGGTGAACGATGTCAGCATCAGGCACCGCAGTTCCGGCAGGTCCGAGAGCAGGTCACGGCACAGCTCGATGCCGTTGCCGTCGGGCAACCGCACGTCGAGTACCGCCACATCCGGGCGGGCGGCGGGCACGCGGGCCAGCGCCTCGGCGACCGTGCCCGCTTCGCCGACGACCTCCAGGTCGGGATCGGATCCGAGCAGGTCGATGAGACCGCGGCGGACGACCTCGTGATCGTCGACCAGGAACACCTTCACCACCGGCATGACTCCATCATGGCCGGTACCGCGGCGCAGCGGCCTCGCGGAACTCCCGCCCGGTCATCCGGTCGGTCCGGATCCGGATGAAATGATCCCGTCGGCCCTGCGCCCAGGGCTCGATGAAGGTGCCGGCGACATCCACCAGATCGTCGACCCCGGTGATGGGTTCGGCGTGCCCGACCACCGTCACGCTCCAACCGTTGCGCAGGTCAGGGTCCAGCACGTCGGCTTCGAAGGCGACCACCTGGTGGGCGGTGGCCGCGTGCAACTTGGGCCCGCCGGCCACCCGGATCACCACATCGTCGCGCCATACCCGGAAGTTGACGGGCTGGATCGCGGGCAACGCGTCCTCGGTGAACACCAGCCTGCCGACCCGCACCTGCACCAGCCGATCCAGGCACTGCCTGCGGTTCAGAACATCGAGCTGCGTTCCGTGCGTCGTGACAGCGGACATCGTGGCCACCTCCCTGGGGCGGCGTGCATGTCTCGCCGCGTCGACCTCCAGTGTCGGGGACAACGGGGGTGCGCGACAGGGCCAAAGGTCCTCAGTTCGGCGGAACGTCCAGGTGAACGTGTTGCGTGCCAACCGTTTCGGCAGCCGCTCCGCTGCCGGGCACGCTGCGGACTTCTTCGGCGCCGACCTCGGGAAGTGTCGCGCAGACCGCGGCGACGGCGTGGGCGTACGGCGAACCGGCGTCGCTGAGTGCCCGTTGTAGCGCCGCGATCGGCACCCGGTGCTCGACCAACAGCTGCCGGCCCCCCTCCGGGTCGACATGGGCGGCGAACTCCAGCACCGCCGCGAGATGGTCGGGCATGACGCCGGCGGGCGGCGGCACCCCGCCCGCACGATAGGCATCCACGAACGCTTGCCGGTGCACGGCCCGTTCGCGGTTGTCGTCGGCGATCCAGTGCGTGAGCAGCAGGCTGCAATGCTTGCGCCGGCCGAACGTATGCGTGTGATCGAGAACTGCCGCCCCGGTGTCGAGGTTCCGCAGTGCGGCGGTGGTCCGGCCCAGCAGTATCGCGAACCCGGCATCGAGGTGTCCGAGCATTTCCTCGACCGTCGCCAGCCGGGCCGGGAACCGCTCGTCGGGCCGTTTCAGCAGCAGCGCGCTGCCCTGCCACACCGTCCGGTGTTGCAGCACGACGGAAGGTCGGCCGTGCTCACGGCCTCGCTTCATGAACGGCGCTCCCGGATGGCGGGCCGATTCCACGGTGTCACACCTCTAAGGGAACCACTGAACTGCCTGCTGAGCATGTTTTCCCTCATTTTGTGTCGGAGCCCGGTGGCAGGCTGGACCGATGCTGCTCGCCGAGATCGCGGCCACCTCGACGGAGGTGGGTTCCCTGTCGTCGCGCCTGGCCAAGGTCAACCGGGTCGCGGCGGTACTGTCCGCAGCCGGCACGCCCGCCGACATCGGTGTGGTGGTGGCGTGGCTGTCCGGGGAGCTGCCGCAGCGCCAGATCGGCGTCGGCTGGGCCTCGCTGCGCACCCTGCCGGACCCGGCCGCCACCGCCACCCTCACCGCGGCCGGCGTCGATGCGACGTTCTCGACGCTCAAGGGGCTGGCCGGGCCCGGTTCGCAGGCCCGTCGCGCGGAGTATCTCGGCGCGCTGTTCGGCGCCGCCACCGCTGATGAGCAGCAGTTCCTACGACGGCTGCTGGCCGGCGAGTTACGCCAGGGGGCGCTGGCCGGGGTCATGGTCGACGCCGTCGCCAAGGCCGCCGCGGTACCGGTGGCTGCGGTGCGGCGAGCGGCCATGCTGGCCGGGGATCTGCCGGTCGTCGCGGCCGCCGCCCTCAGCGGTGGGGAGCCGGCGCTGGGTCAGTTCACCCTTCAGGTCGGCCGCCCGATCGGACCGATGCTGGCCCAGACCGCGACCTCGGTCGGGGACGCGCTCGACAAACTCGGCGGCACAGCACTGTTCGAATCCAAGCTCGACGGTGCCCGGGTGCAGGTCCATCGGGCCGGCGATACCGTCTCGATCTACACCCGCAGCCTCGACGATGTGACCGCACGCCTGCCCGAGGTCGTCGCGGCCACGCTGGCGCTCCCGGTCACCGATCTCATCGCCGACGCGGAGGCCATCGCGCTGCGCCCCGATGGACGGCCGCACCGCTTCCAGGTCACCGCGTCCCGGTTCGGTACCCGGTCCGGTGAGCTGGGCCGCGAGCCACTGTCGGTGTTCTTCTTCGACCTGCTGCACCGCGACGGCACGGACCTGCTGGACCTGCCGATGACCGAACGCCTCGCCGCGCTGGACGAAGTGGTGCCCGAGCAGCAGCGGATGCAGCGCCTGCACACCTCAGACCCTGCTGCCGCGCAACAATTTCTGGATTCGACGCTCGCCGCGGGCCACGAGGGTGTGATGGCCAAGGACCCGGCCGCCGCCTACGCCGCGGGCCGGCGCGGCGCGGCCTGGCTGAAGGTCAAACCGGTGCACACCCTGGATCTGGTGGTGCTGGCCGTGGAGTGGGGTTCCGGGCGGCGCACCGGCACGCTGTCGAATATCCACCTCGGCGCCCGCGACCCGCAGTCCGGGGGCTTCGTCATGTTGGGCAAGACGTTCAAGGGCATGACCGACGAGATGCTGGCCTGGCAGACCCGGCGGTTCACCGAGCTCGCCGACGGGCCGACCGACAGCTACGTCGTGAAGGTGCGGCCCGAGCAGGTCGTGGAGATCGCCTACGACGGTGTGCAGGGGTCGACCCGGTATCCCGGCGGGATGGCACTGCGGTTCGCCCGGGTGCTGCGCTACCGCGACGACAAGAACGCCGCCGAGGCCGACACGGTCGACACCGTCCGTGAACACTACGAACGCAACGGATGACCGGAAAGTCCCGTTGCGGCCTATCTCCGGTGCAAGGATCAACGCATGGCTTCACCACGCGCACCGGAGCGCCTCGAAGAACATGACGGCGACATCACCTACATCCGCACCGACAAGGATCTGCCGCCGGTAGCGATCGTCGACCGGTCTCCCATCACCGCCAAGCACCGCATCATCTTCGGATTGGTGGCGGTGCTGGGCGCCGTCGCATGGGCGATCATCGCGTTCTTCCGCGGCGAGACCATCAACGCGGTGTGGTTCGTCATCGCCGCGATCTGCACCTACGTCATCGGCTTCCGGTTCTACGCCCGGCTGATCGAGATGAAGATCGTCAAGCCGCGCGATGAGGTCGCCACCCCGGCAGAGGTGTTCGAGAACGGCACCGACTACATGCCGACGGACCGACGGGTGCTGTTCGGGCACCACTTCGCCGCCATCGCCGGAGCCGGACCGCTGGTCGGCCCGGTGCTGGCGATGCAGATGGGCTATCTGCCCGGCACCATCTGGATCATCATCGGCGCGCTGGTCGCCGGCTGCGTCCAGGACTATCTGGTGCTGTCGATCTCGGTGCGCAGGCGCGGACGGTCACTGGGCCAGATGGCCAAGGACGAACTCGGCGTGGTGGGCGGCGCCGCGGCCATCGTCGGCGTGCTGGTCATCATGGTGATCCTGCTCGCGGTGCTGGCGCTGGTCGTGGTGAACGCCCTCGCCGAGAGCCCGTGGGGCGTGTTCTCCATCGCCATGACCATCCCGATCGCCATCTTCATGGGCCTGTATCTGCGCTTCCTGCGGCCCGGCCGGGTCTCGGAGGTGTCGCTGATCGGTGTGGTGCTGCTGTTGCTCGCCGTCGTTTCCGGCGGTTGGGTGGCCGAAACCCAATGGGGCACCGACTGGTTCACGCTGTCGAAGGTGGCGTTGTCGTGGTGCATCATCATCTACGGCCTGGCCGCTTCGGTGCTGCCGGTGTGGCTGCTGCTGGCTCCGCGCGACTATCTGTCGACGTTCATGAAGGTCGGCACCATCGCACTGCTGGCGGTCGGCATCCTGGTGGCCCGGCCGATCATGGAGGCGCCGGCGATCTCGTCGTTCGCCACCAGCGGCACCGGCCCCGTCTTCGCCGGTTCCCTGTTCCCGTTCCTGTTCATCACCATCGCCTGCGGCGCGCTGTCGGGTTTCCATTCGCTGATCTCCTCGGGCACCACGCCCAAGCTGCTGGAGAAGGAAAGCCAGATGCGCCTCATCGGCTACGGCGGCATGCTCACCGAGTCGTTCGTCGCGATCATGGCGCTGATCACCGCAGCCATCCTCAACCAGCACCTCTACTTCGTGATGAACGCGCCCGCCGCGTCGACCGGGACGACCGCGCAGACCGCCGCCGACTACGTCAACGGGCTGGGACTGTCCGGGCCCGATATCACCGCCGACGAGATCACCGGCGCGGCAGCCGGTGTCGGCGAGGAGTCGATCGTCTCCCGCACCGGCGGTGCCCCGACCCTGGCCTTCGGCATGTCCGAGGTGCTGCACCAGGTGTTCGGCGGGGAGAGCCTCAAAGCGTTCTGGTATCACTTCGCGATCATGTTCGAGGCGCTGTTCATCCTCACCACCGTCGACGCGGGCACCCGGGTGGCGCGCTTCATGCTCTCCGATGCCCTGGGCAACCTCGGCGGTCCGCTGAAGAAGCTGCAGAATCCGAGCTGGCGGGTCGGCGCCTGGATCTGCAGTCTGGTCGTGGTGCTCGCCTGGGGCAGCATCCTGCTGATGGGCGTGACCGACCCGCTGGGCGGCATCAACACGCTCTTCCCGCTGTTCGGTATCGCCAACCAGCTGTTGGCGGCCATCGCCCTGACGGTCGTCACCGTGGTGATCATCAAACGCGGCCTGCTGAAATGGGCCTGGATACCCGGGGTTCCGCTGCTGTGGGATCTGGTGGTGACGATGACGGCGTCATGGCAGAAGATCTTCTCCGGCGACCCGAAGGTCGGTTACTGGACTCAGCACTTCCAGTACCGCAACGCCAAGGATGCGGGCCAGGCGACGTTCGGCGCCGCGAAGAATCCCGATCAGATCGACGCCGTCATCCGGAACACCTTCATACAGGGCACACTGTCGATCGTGTTCGCGGTCCTGGTGATCATCGTGGTCGCCGCCGGTGTCATCATGGCGCTCAAGGCGATCCGCGGCACGGGCCGGCCGCTGACCGAGGACGAACCGGTGCCCTCGCGCATCTTCGCGCCCTCGGGGATGATCCCCACCGCTGCCGAGAAGGAGGTGCAAAAGCAATGGGACGCGCTACCGAAATCGCACGCCAGATCGGTTGGTACTGGTCATCATTGATGGGCGACAATCACTACCGGCGCTACGTCGAGCACCTCGATCGTGTGCACCCCGGTGCGCCGGTTCCCACCGAACGGGAGTACTGGCGGATGCGCCACGCGGCGACCGAGGCCAACCCGCAGTCGCGCTGCTGCTAGCTCACCCGATACCGGATCGGCAGGTGCTTGAGCCCGCCGACGAACGTGGTCGCGACGTGCGCCGGGGTGCCGGTCAATTCGACCGACTCCAGCCGCGGTAGCAGCGCGGAGAAGAAGCTGTTCACCTCGAGGCGGGCTAGGGCGGCACCCAGACAGAAGTGCACGCCGTACCCGAAGGCGATGTGCTTGTTGGGATCCCGGCCGATGTCGAACCGGAAGGGCTCACCGAAGACGTCTTCGTCACGGTTGGCCGATACGTAGGACAGCAGCACCGAATCTCCCGCCGCGATGCGCGCCCCGCGGATCTCATAGTCACGCTGGGCCGTTCGCATGAACTCCTTGACCGGGGTGGTCCACCGGATCATCTCCTCGACGGCCAGCGGCATCAGGGCGGGATTTTCGCGCAGCCGGGCCAACTGATCCGGGTGCTCGATCAGCGCATGCATGCCGCCGGAGATGCTGGCACTCGACGTATCGTGGCCGGCCGCAGCGAGAATCGCGTAGTAGGACACGGTGGCGATGTCATCGAGCGGTTCGCCGTTGATGGTTGCGTTCGCGATGGTCGAGGCCAGATCGTCGGTGGGGTTCGCCCGCCGGGACGCGGTGAGCTCGGTGAAGTACTGGAACATCTCGAGCAGCGCCAGCCCCCGCTCCTCCATGCTCTGGCCGCGCTGGAATTCTTCGTCGTCGTTGCCGAACAACTCCTGCGTCCAGCGCAACAGTGACGCGAAGTCCGCTTCCGGCACGCCCAGCAGGGTCATGATCATGTACAGCGGGTAGTTGACCGCCACCTGCTGCACGAAATCGCACTCCGGGCCTTCGGCCGCCATCGTGTCGACGAACTGTACGGCCAACTCGTCGGCGCGCTCTTTCAGAGCCCGCATCGCCTTGGGCCGGAACCAGTTCGCCCCGATGGCGCGGAAATCCCGGTGCTGCGGGTCGTCCATGTGGATCAACGTCTTGATGCCGATGGCGGCCTGCTGCTCATCGGCTTCCCTGGTGACCAGCACGGGCCGCGGAGAGTTGGTGAAGATGTCGTTGGCGCGCTCGATCTCCATGATGTCGGCGTGCTTGGTGACGGCCCAGAACGGCGCGTAGCCGGGCACATCCACCCACGACACCGGCGCGTGGGCGCGCAGATGCGTCAGCGCGCCGTGCAGTCCGGCCTCATCGGTATAGGCCTTCGGATCCGCGAGTACCTTCGCTGCGTCGTCCATGGTCGGAATGCTCACCGGTCTGCTCCTCGTTGTTCCGTGCTCACGACGCCGAGTGCGTCCTGCGCCCGCTGCTCATATCCCGACCGCGCGGTGGTGTCGAATTCCAGGAACACCTTGTCGGTGCCGAAGCGCCGGCCCACCCAGCGCCGGCCGCGCGGGCCGAGCAGCCCGATCGGGCCCAGCACGAACCGGATGCCACCGGGCACGGTGACATGGGTCTTGGGCTTGTCGAGCGCCCTGACGATCGCCGCCGCGATCGCCGCGGGTTCGACGGGCTTGTTGGTCCTGGTCTCCGCGGTGCCCGCGATCAGTTCGGTGCGGGTGAACGGCGGCATCACCACGCTGACCTGGATGCCCCGCGCGGCGAACTCGTCGGCCATCGCGCTCGACAGGCTGATCACCGCGGATTTTGTTCCGGCATAGACGGTCTGCCCCGGCACCGGCATCAAACCGGCCAGCGACGCGACGTTGATGATGTGGCCGCCTCCGCGTTCGATCATCTCGGGAAGCACCAGTTGGCAACCGGTGACCACGCCGTAGAAGTTGACCTCGATCGCCGATCTCAACGCCTGCTCGCCCTGGTCGAGAAAACCGCCGATGGGCATCACACCGGCGTTGTTGATCAGCACGTCGATGGGACCCCCACCGCGCGCCTTGTCCAGGAATACCGCGAACGAGTCCCGGTCGGTGACATCGAGCGGATATCCCTCGACACCGCCGCCCAGGGACTGCACCGCGCTCTCCAGCACGGCGACATCACGATCCCCGATCACCACCCGGGCGCCGCGATCGCGCAGTGCGCGCGCTGTCGCATACCCGATACCACGGGCCGCACCCGTGATGACGACAACCTTGCCGCCGATTCTGTCGATCATGATTGGTTCTCCGCCAACGACTTTCGAACATCACCGAGCACCGTCGCGATCGCGTTCTCCGACATTCCCGCCGGGAATCCGGGCAGCACCCGGTCGATCGCACCCGCACAGCGCCGCACCAGGGCGTCGGCGACATCCGGCAATTCGGCGACCACGGCGAACGCGGCCAGCACGTCGTCATCGACCAGCGTCGCCATGGTGTCCCACTCCCCCAGCCGCGACAGCCGGTGCAACTCGGTGTGCAGATCGCCCCAGCCGTGCAGCTCGAGCACCTTGCGGTAGGCCGGCGTCGAACCGTAGAAGGCCAACTGCTTTCGGTGCGCGGCCGCCGAGGCCTCGAACTGCTCGGCGTTCTCACCGGTCACCACGAACACCGGGCAGGACAGCTCGAAGGTCTCCCGGGACCGGCCCGCGGCGTCGAGTCCGGACTGCAGGGCAGGCGCGGTCACCTCATCGAGGTAGCGGCGGGTGGTGAAGGCATGCGCGATGAGGCCGTCGGCGACCTCACCCGCGGTCCGTGTCATCAGATCACCGACCGCGGCGATGAAGATCCTCGGCACCCCGTGCGGTTGCGGCTCGGGAGTGAACATCGGCGTCATCAATTTGTGCGTGTAGAACTCGCCCTCGAAGCTCAGCCGTGATTCGCCCTGCCACGTCGCCCAGATGGCGTGTACCGCAGCGACGAACTCCCGCATCCGGCGTGCCGGATGACTCCACGGCATTCCGTAGCGCTTCTCGATGTGCGCCTGCACCTGGGTGCCGAGACCGAGGATGAACCGCCCTTGGGAGTAGGTGTTCAGATCCCAGCCGAGGTTGGCGATCAGCATCGGGTTACGCGCGAACGCCACCGCGATGCTGGTGCCCAGCTGCAGCCGGGAGGTGTGTTCGGCGGCCAGCAGCAGCGGCAGGAACGGGTCGTGGGCGAGCTCGCCGGTCCAGCAGCCGTCGTAGCCCTGCAGTTCGATTTCCCGGGCCCGCGCGGGAACAGCGGTGAGGTCGCTCGGGATACCGCGATCGATGCTCAGCCGGGCGACATTACCCATGCCGGGGACGCTACAGTAAGCAATTCAGTATGGTCAATCAGTATGGTCACAGGGATAACCAGGGTTACCGAGAACAGGACCGGTGTATGACGAACGCTTCCGACTGGCAGGACACGCTCGACGACCTCGACCGCCGTCGTCAGCACAGCCTGGCGATGGGCGGCGAAGAGCGCGTCGCCAAGCATCACGCCAAGGGCAAGCTGGACGTGCGAGCCCGTATCGACCGACTGTTGGACGCAGGCACTTTCCGTGAATTCGGCACCTTCGCCGGCGGTGAGATCGCCGCCGACGGCATCGTCACCGGATCCGGCCTGATCAACGGCGCACCGGTGATGGTGGGCGCCGAGGACTTCACCACCCTGGCCGGCAGCATCGGTTCCACCGGCAACGCCAAGCGCTACCGGCTGGCCGAACTCGCAGTGCGCGACAAGATCCCGTTGGTGATGCTGCTCGAGGGCGCCGGGTTCCGCCCCACCGGCGCGCACTACGGCCGCACCCCCACCGACCTCATCGCCCAGGCGCAGTGCTCGGGCCGGGTGCCGACGGTCGCCGCGGTGCTGGGCCCGTCGGCCGGACACGGCGCCCTGGTCGCCCCGGTCAGCGACTTCCGCATCATGAGCAGTCAGGGCGCCATCTTCACCGCCGGGCCTCCGGTGGTGAAGGAGTCCACCGGCGAGGACATCACCAAGGAGGACCTCGGCGGGCCGGCGGTCGCGCTGCACAGCGGGGTGATCCACAACCACGCCGACACCGATGAAGCCGTCATCGACGATATCCGCCGCTACCTGGCCTACTTCCCGTCCAGCGCCTGGTCCTATCCCGACCAACTGCCCCATGACGAAGACTCCGAACCGCGGCCCACCCCGGAACTGCTCGACATCATCTCCCGCGACAACCGCCGCGTGTACAACATGCGCTCGGTGCTCGACATCCTGTTCGACAACACCGACTGGTTCGAAGTCCAGCCACAGTTCGGCAAGGCCATCATCTGCGCGCTCGCCCACCTGGGCGGGCACCCGGTCGCCGTGGTCGCCAATCAGCCCAATGTGCTGGCCGGCTCGATCGACGCCGACGCCGCCGACAAGGCAGCGCATTTCATCATGGTGGCCGACTCCTTCCACCTGCCCATCGTGTTCCTCGCCGACAACCCCGGCATGCTGCCGGGTAGCCGCTCGGAGCGGACCGGCGTGCTGCGCGCGGGTGCCCGGATGTTCGCGGCGCAGACGGCAGCGACGACGCTCAAGCTGCATGTGACGTTGCGCAAGGCCTACGGGTTCGGCTCGATGGTGATGTCGCTGTTGGGATTCGACAGTCAGGAGGCGACGTTCGCCTTCCCGGGGGCCACCATGGGCGCGATGAGCGCGGCGGCGTTGTCGAAGGCCTCACACGCCGAGGCGGATCTGTCCGCGCAGCTGCGCGATGCCGAACTGTCCGCGTCCTTCCGGTCCGCGGACCATCTCGGTTTCGACGAGCTGATCGACCCGCGCGAGACCCGCGATCAGCTGCTCGACGCGTTGCGCCGGGGCCTGCGCGCCCGTCAGGCCGCCGCCGAGCCGGTGCAGCGCACGGTGATCCTCCCCTAGCCCCTGCGATTTGTGGAGTTTTCGTCGGAACCAATCCGACGAAAACTCCCCAAATCACCGCGCGAGTGCGTGTGCAATCTGCGCGATGACGTGATCGGGGTACTCGGTGAGGTCCAGCCAGGTGAATCGCAGCACCTGGAAGCCGGCCAGAATAAGGGCATTCTGACGCACCCGGTCGTGATTGAAAACGGCTGCGTCACTGTGGAATGCCCAGCCATCGACTTCCAGGATCAGCTTCGCGTCGGGAAACGCGTAGTCGACTGTGTACCCGGCCACCCGGTGATTGGCCTTCCACCCGGTGATCCCGGCCTGGCGAAGGAGCGTCGCGAGCAGGCGTTCGGCCGCGGATCGGGTTCCGTCCTCCGCAGCTCTCAGCAGGCGTCGCGCGGCCGGTGAACCGTGCCGGCCTGTGTTGTTGAGGTGGGCCTTCCACAGCGCGGGTAGTTCGACATGCCGTTGCAGGGCGGAGTCCATCAGTTTGGCGCCCCCACCGCGACGAACGGCGGCTTCGACGACCGTCAGTGGCAGCGCCGTCACGCGCAAGTCGTCTCGTTCGATCACCTCGGCCGGATCGAGATCGCGACGACGCAACCTGGTCCCGGGCTGGAGACGCAGCCGGCATTCCCGCGGCACGGTCACTTCGACGATCTCGGGCGCGAACTGTGTGAGGCGCTGCCACCAGGCCCCGGTCAGGCCGCTGGCGACGGCTCGGTGACCGTAAGCCCACACCCCGGCACGAATTCGTGCCCGGTCGGTGAATTCCCGGTCATCCGCGAAGTAGACACCACGTGCGCATTGTCGCCAGGCGCCGGTGCGCACCCGGTAGTGCACGTCGTCCCGTCCGAGCCCGACGTCCTGTGCCTGGGCAAGCGTGATGACGCCGTCATGGTCGCGCAGTAGGTCTGCCAGCACACTGATTTGGACGCAGCATCCCGCCGATCGGTTCCCCACATCGCGGTTTGTGGAGTGCTCGTCGGAATGGTTCCGATGTGAAGTCGCAGGACATCGCTTACAGGGGTGTGTCTCGGGACATCGCTTACACCTGAGCGGGCTGGTTGGATCCAGAGTGGTTCATGGCCCAGAAGGTGACGGCGATGGACATTCGTGCGGCGGTGGCGT
>NZ_LMJA01000003.1 GCF_001428895.1 Mycobacterium sp. Root265 | reverse complement strand
ATGATACTACCCAAAAGGGTGGAAAAGTAGGACACCGCCGAACACACATTAAGACCCGAGCCCCCCAAACACACCAATTGGGGGGCTCGGGCATTTGTGTATATGGAAAACAATCGACCATTCATCGAGGCGAATTAATTGGCCGAGAATGGTTGATATTTATGCAACTGTCTCGTTTCGCCGGCACCCGGCTATCCTTTCGGAAAGACGGTTGATCGATCAGGAAGGCGACTGTGGCCGAGGACAGACAAGGCGGCAGCGACGAACGGCGACCCCGCCGGGCGACGGGCGACGGTCCGCGCGCCGGCGGGAACAGTGGGTACCGCCCGGGCGCCAACGGTGCTCAGCGCTCCGGCGCGAGTGGTGGCGCACCTCGGGGCAACCGTGATCGGCCGAGTCCGCCATGGTCCTCGGGCCCCAGTCGCCGGCGGGACCAGAACGGCGAAGACCAACCGGTCGGACCGCGCATTCCACCCGAGATCGAAGCCAAGCAGCTTTCCCCGGAAATCCGCAGTGAACTCATCACCCTGGACAAGTCCACGGCCGACGTCGTGGCCCGCCACCTGGTGGCTGCCGGGGAACTCCTCGAAGACGATCCCGCCGCTGCGCTGGAACATGCGCGTGCCGCACGTGCCCGCTCCGGTCGCATCGCCGCCGTCCGCGAGGCCGTGGGTATCGCGGCCTATTACTGCGGCGACTGGGCGCAGGCGCTCGCCGAACTGCGTGCCGCCCGCCGGATGGGCAGCAAGTCCGCCCTGCTGCCGTTGATCGCCGACTGCGAACGCGGTGTGGGACGCCCGGAACGCGCCGTCGAGTTGTCCCGTAGCGAAGAGGCCCTGCAGCTCACCGGCGACGACGCCGACGAACTGCGCATCGTGGTGGCGGGCGCGCGATCCGATCTCGGGCAGCACGAACAGGCCCTGGCGCTGCTTTCCAGCCCGCCCCTGGATACCACCCGCCTCGGCACCACCAGCGCCCGGCTGTTCTACGTCTATGCCGAGACGTTGCTCGCACTCGGCCGCACCGATGACGCGGTGCAGGCCTTCATCAACGCCGCCGCGGTCGATGTCGAAGGTGTCACCGACGCCGAAGAACGTCTCACCGAGCTGACCTGAGATGGGCACCTTGGCACAGGAGCATGACTGCCTGCTCCTGGATCTCGACGGCACCGTGTTCCGCGGCCACGAACCCACCACCGGCGCGGTGGACAGCCTGGCCGCGCTGGACGCCCGCACCCTGTACGTCACCAACAACGCGTCGCGCTCGGCGGCCGAGGTCGCCGGTCACCTTCGCGAACTCGGCTTCCACGCCCAGGCCGACGACGTCGTCACCAGCGCGCAGAGCGCCGCCCGGATGCTGGCGAGCCAACTGCCCGCCGGCGCCACCGTCCTGGTCGTCGGTACCGAGTCGTTGGCGGCCGAGATCGTCGCCGTCGGCCTGAAACCCGTCCGGGCGTTCGATGAGAACCCCGTCGCAGTCGTGCAGGGCCACAACCCGGAGACGGGCTGGCCCATCCTGTCCGAGGCCGCCCTGGCGATCCGGGCCGGCGCCCTGTGGGTCGCGGCCAATGTGGACCGCACGCTGCCGTCCGAGCGCGGACTGCTGCCCGGCAACGGTTCCATGGTCGCTGCGCTGTGCACCGCCACCGATGTCGAACCTCAGGTCGCCGGCAAGCCGGCCCCGACGTTGATGAACGACGCGCTGGCCCGGGGTGACTTCACGACACCGCTGGTGATCGGCGACCGCCTGGACACCGACATCGAGGGCGCCAACGCCGCGGGACTGCCCAGCCTCATGGTGCTCACCGGTGTGAACAACGCCGCCGACATGGTGCACGCGGCGCCCGGCAGCCGCCCCGATTTCCTGTCCGAGGACCTGCGCGCACTGCACACCGATGCCGAGGTTCTGCGGATCGCCGCGCACCCGGCATGGCAGATCGAGACCAGCGGATCGACGCTCACCGTGCGGTCCACCGGCGCCGACGCCGGCGATCCGCTGAGCATCGTGCGGGCCACGGCGCACGCGGTGTGGGCCGGCGGCAACAGCGTCGCCGTCGCGGCCGGCGACGACACGGCGCGCGCCGCACTGCAACGCTGGTCGCTGCTCACCTGACCGCATCGGCTAGCGTGATCAGCGATATGAGTACCGATCCTGAGCAGATCCGCACCCAGATTGCGGCACTGTTGGCAGACCTGCCGGATATCGAATCCGGCGGGCTGGAGGACTCCGAAATCGACGCCGTCGCAGCGCGCCTGGAAGAGGCGCACGACCTGCTGGTCCGCGCCCTGGAATCGGTGGAGGGCCGGGGCGACGCGATCCGGGGGCGCTGACCCGATGACGCGACGAGCGCGGGTGGACGCCGAACTGGTGCGGCGCGGACTGGCCAGGTCACGGCAGCAGGCCGCCGAACTGATCGGCGCGGGACGGGTCCGCATCGACGGCATGCCGGCGGCCAAACCCGCCACCGCGGTATCGGTGGACGCCAACCTCACCGTCGCCGCCGATGAACGCACCTGGGTATCGCGGGGCGCGCACAAACTGATCGGGGCGCTCGACGCCTTTGGTGTGTCCGTCGAGGGCCGCCGGTGCCTGGATGCCGGGGCATCGACCGGCGGTTTCACCGAGGTCCTGCTGGACCGGGGTGCCGCCGAGATCGTCGCCGCCGATGTCGGGTACGGACAGCTCGCGTGGTCGCTGCGCTCCGATGAACGGGTTCATGTCCTGGAACGCACGAACGTCCGGACCCTCACCCCGGAGGCCATCGGCGGCCCGGTCGACCTGGTGGTCGCCGACCTGTCGTTCATCTCGCTGGCCACCGTGCTGCCCGCGCTCACCGCGTGCTGCCACCGAGACGCCGATATCGTCCCGATGGTGAAACCACAGTTCGAGGTCGGCAAGGACCGGGTCGGCGCCGGTGGCGTCGTCTCGGATCCGGCGCTGCGCGCCGAGGCGGTACTGGCCGTCGCGCACCGCGCCGCCGAATTGCAATGGCACACAGTCGCTGTCACTGCCAGCCCACTGCCGGGTCCGTCCGGCAATGTGGAGTTCTTCCTGCGATTCCGGGCCGACACCGAGGAGCCACTGCTCGGTGAAGACCTGGAACGTGCTGTTGCTCGTGCGATCGACGAAGGGCCGCAATGACATCCGAACGATCCGTCCTGGTCGTCGTGCACACCGGGCGTGACGAGGCCACCGAGACCGCCCGCCGGGTGGAAAAGGTGCTCGGTGAACACGGCATCGGCCTGCGGGTGCTGACCGCCGAAGCGGTCGACCGTGGGTCGCTGCACCTCGCACCCGATGAGATCCGGGCGCTGGGCGTGGACATCGAGGTGGTCGACGCCGACGAGCAGGCCGCCGAGGGCTGCGAACTGGTGCTCGCGCTCGGTGGCGACGGCACGTTCCTGCGCGCCGCCGAACTGGCCCGCAACGCCGAGATCCCGGTGCTGGGTCTGAACCTCGGTCGCATCGGCTTCCTGGCCGAAGCCGAGCATGAGGCCCTCGACGAGGTCCTCGACCACGTCATCGCCCGCGACTACCGCGTCGAGAAGCGGATGACCCTGGACATCGTGGTCCGCGCGGGCGGCGGCGAGATTCTCGACCACGGCTGGGCGCTCAACGAGGCCAGCCTGGAAAAGGGACCGCGACTCGGAGTGCTGGGCGTGGTGCTGGAGGTCGACGGCCGACCGGTGTCCGGCTTCGGGTGCGACGGTGTGCTGGTCTCGACGCCCACCGGTTCCACCGCCTACGCCTTCTCGGCGGGCGGGCCGATCCTGTGGCCCGATCTCGAGGCGATCCTGGTGGTGCCCAACAACGCCCACGCGCTGTTCGCGCGGCCGATGGTCACCAGCCCGGACGCCTCCATCGCCATCGAGATCGAGGCGAGCGGCAACGATGCGGTGGCCTTCTGTGATGGCCGGCGCAAGATGATCGTGCCGGCGGGCGCGCGCCTGGAGGTGACCCGCTGCGAGACCTCGCTGAAGTGGGTGCGACTGGACAGTGCGCCGTTCACCGACCGGCTGGTGCGCAAGTTCCGGCTGCCCGTCACCGGATGGCGCGGCCAGTAGTGCTCTCCGAGATACGCATCGATTCCCTGGGTGCGATCAGCTCGGCGACCGCCGAGTTCGATCGCGGCCTGACCGTGCTGACCGGCGAGACCGGCGCAGGCAAGACGATGGTGGTGACCGGTCTGCACCTGCTCGGCGGCGCGCGGGCCGATGCCAGCCGGGTACGCACCGGCGCCGATCGGGCCGTGGTGGAAGGCCGTTTCGCCACAACCGATCTCGGTGACGATGTCACCGGGCGCATCGATGAGATCCTGGAATCCTCCGGTGCCGACCGCGACGACGACGACAGCATCATCGCGGCGCGGTCGGTCAGCCGCGAGGGTCCGTCGCGGGCCTACCTCGGCGGGCGCAGCGTGCCGGCGAAATCGCTGAGCGGCTTCACCAACGAGCTGCTGGCACTGCACGGACAGAACGATCAGCTGCGGCTGATGCGCCCCGATGAGCAACGCGTTGCGCTGGACCGGTTCGCCGACGTCAGCACACCGCTACGCAAGTACCGGGCGCTGCGGGAGGAGTGGCTGACCGCACGCCGCGACCTCATCGACCGCACGCAGCGGGCCCGCGAACTCGCGCTCGAGGCGGACCGGCTGACCTTCGGGCTCAACGAGATCGACACCGTCGACCCGGCGCCGGGCGAGGACGACGCGCTTGTCGCCGACATCCGGCGGCTCTCCGAACTCGATGCGCTGCGCGAGTCCGCCGCCGGGGCACGCGCCGCGCTGGCAGGTCCGCCCGACGATGACGGCACCGACGCGGCCTCGGCGGCGGCCAATGTCGCCTCGGCCAGGGCCGCCCTGCAGGGCACCGATGACAGCGCCCTGCAGGCGTTGGGGGACCGGCTGGCAGAAGCGGTCGCCGTCATCGCCGATGTGTCGACCGAACTCGGCGATTTCCTGTCCGAACTGCCCAGCGACGCCAGCACGCTGGAAGGCAAACTGGCCCGGCAGAGCGAGCTGCGCGGATTGACCCGCAAGTACGGTGCCGATATCGACGCCGTGCTGGCCTGGGCGAAGGAATCGCGGGACCGGCTGTCCCAGCTCGACGTCTCCGAGGAGGCGCTGGCGGGGTTGCAGCAACATGTCGATGACCTGCAGGCCAAGGTGGTCGCCGCGGCCGCCGACCTCACCAAGGCCCGCACCAAGGCGGCCAAAGGGCTGTCCAAGGCGGTCACCGCCGAGTTGTCCGGGCTGGCGATGACGGGAGCCGATTTCGGTATCTCGTTGGCGCCGTTGGCCGCCCGAGCCGATGACTCCGCACCGATCACGCTGGCCGGTGGCGTGTCCGCGCACGCCGGGCAGCACGGGGTCGACGCAGTCGAGTTCGGGTTCGCCGCGCACCGCGGCACCGAACTGCTGCCGCTGGCCAAGAGTGCCTCCGGCGGTGAGCTGTCGCGCGTCATGCTGGCCCTGGAGGTGGTGCTGTCTGCGTCGGCGGAGGGCACCACGATGGTGTTCGACGAGGTCGACGCCGGCGTCGGCGGGCGCGCCGCGGTGCAGATCGGTCGCCGCTTGGCCCGGCTGGCCCGCACCCATCAGGTCATCGTCGTCACCCACCTGCCGCAGGTGGCCGCCTACGCCGACACCCATCTGGTGGTGGAGAGCGGTCCGAAGTCCAGCCGCGTGGTGCGTCTGCAGGACGAAGACCGGGTGGCCGAGCTGGCCCGCATGCTGGCCGGGCTCGGCGACACCGACAGCGGCCGGGCACATGCGCGTGAGCTGTGGGAGTCCGCCCAGCGCGACCGCGAAGAGTAGTCAGGCCGGGTTGGCGGGAGACAGTCCCGCGCCGCTCCAGCGCAACGGGCTGACATCGGTCAGTTCCACGACCTCCTCGATGGTGAACTCGACTGCGCACTGTGCTCCGGGCCCGCTCTCCCAGATGATCTCCGCGGTGCCGGTGAGCTGCAGGGTGGTCCCGGCGTCCCAGTCCGGGATCAGCAGTCCGGCCCGCGGGTTGGCGCTGATATTGCCCAACGTCATGAACATCGAGTTGCCGCGGTAGTCCGGCCAGCGCAGCCGGTTCGGCGAAAGTACCTGCAGGAAGCCCGGATTGCCGCCGCGGTGCGAAGCATCGGCGTTGCCTTCGGTATCCGCGGAACCGATGAAGAAGGTGTCGGCGGCGGACACGATCTGCCCGGTGCGCGCGTCCAAAGCATGGGCCTGGCGCCGCACGTGATCGTCGGACACACCCGCCACCCCTTCGATATGCCTGCGGGAGATGTACTTCGGGCAGTTCGAGTACACCTGGTCGGGCTGGATCAGCAGGCCGGCGCCGGTCGGGACGGCGACGCCGTTGACCCGCATGCGGCGCCTGGTCTGCGGCTGCACCGCGATCATGCCGACCCGGTGCGGGGTCGCGGTCAGCACGTCGTGCAGCGGGTCGCCGGTGACGGGCAGCGCGTCGACGGCGATCTGCTCGTCGGTGACGTGCACGAATCCGGGCGGGCCGGTCAGCAGGCTCGCCCAGATCCGGCCGGCGTCGCCGGCCGCGGCAAGCACGACCATCGGTTGGTCGGCCAGGAATTCGGCCGCGGCCTCCGGGATCTCGTCGCGGACCATCCCACCGAGACGTGCGGCGATCTCACTCTGGCCCAGGCGCTGCTGTACCGCGAGCTCGCCCGCGTGATAGACGGTCATCGGACGGCTCAGAAGAATCCGCAGGTGGGTGACTCGCCGGTGGGCGCGGGCTGGGCCTCGGCACCGTTCGGCGCGAAGACCTCAAGCCGGATGCCGTCCGGGTCGGTGAAGAAGATGCCTCCCGAGGACGCACCCTCCCCGTGGGCAACCACACCGTCGTGGGCGAACGTGACGCCCAGCGCCTTGAGCGCGCGCTCCACGGTCCGCACCTGCTCGATGCTGTCGACCTGAAAGGACAGGTGGTGCAGGCCGGGTGTCCGGGTGGAGAACTCGCCGTTGCTCTGTTGCCACAACGTGAGGCGCAGGTTGCCGTCGAAGCCCAGGAAGGCGAAGCGGCGGTCGCCCTCGTCGTTGATCCCGATCTGTTCGAAACCCAGTGCGCGCCGGTAGAAGTCCACCGACCGGGTGAGGTCGGTGACGTTGAGCCCGACGTGGCCGGGAGCGAGCTGCGGGGCGGTGGCTGTACTCATCCTGATCCTCCATGTAACCGGTATAAGTCCCTTCGCAGGTTAGGGCGGTTCGGCTGTCGTGTCAACCATCTATCTTGGTTTCAGTGGTTAGTGCGTTACGCTGGGGTCATGAATGATCCGCGTCCGCACGTCGGGGAACCCCTCGCGCTGGATCTGCTCAACACCGTCTGGATGTCGCCCGACGGACCGCGTGACCTGCTCACCGACGTGGCCGGCCTGCGTTCCTGGCTGGTGGCCAATGATCTGGATGAGCGCTGCCCGGCCGATGAGAAGACGCGGGTGGCGTTGGTGCGCGCTCGCGAGGCGGTGCTGCGCGCGGTGGCAGAGGACGAGGTCGACGAGTTGAACGCGGTACTGGATCACGGACGGGTCCGTCGCCTGCTGGCTGAGAGCGGCCCGCGCGAGGAGGCCGATGTGGCGCGTCCGGAGTGGCTGCCGGGCTGGCTGGCCGCCGACGATCTGCTGCGCCTGCTCGCCCGGGCCCCCGACCGCATCAAACAATGCGCCCACGAGCACTGCGTGCTCTGGTTCCACGACACGTCGAAAAACGGCACCCGGCGGTGGCATTCAATGACCACCTGTGGCAACCGCGCCAAGGCCGCCCGGCACTACGCGGCGAGGCGCGATTGAGATCGTGTTGATGTTGCAGATGTGACAAAAGAAAACTTATGGGGCTGGTGTTACGGCGCGCCTCCACCTCAACTTGAGGGTTTATCGCCAGAATCGCCGCATGAAGATGTCAGCGTTGCTATCGCGTAATGCCAGCTCAAAGCCGGGCGTCATCGGTACTGCCCGCGTTGACCGCGACATTGACCGATTGCTCCGGCGCATCGGGCCCGGCGACATCGTCGTCCTCGATGCACAGGACCTCGACCGCATCACCGCGGACGCACTCGTGGAGGCGGAGGTCGCCGGCGTCGTCAACGCCTCGCCGTCCATCTCGGGTCGCTACCCCAACCTCGGTCCCGAGGTTCTGGTGGCCAACGGCATCGTCCTCATCGACGAAGCGGGACCCGAGATCTTCAAGAAGATCAAGGACGGCGCGCGCATCCGGATCAACAACGGCGGCGTCTACTCCGGAGACCGCCGCATCGGGCTCGGTACCGAGCGCACCGATCTGGAGATCCACGAGCTCATGGTGGAAGCCAAGAGCGGGCTCGTCGCACACCTGGAAGCCTTCGCCGGCAACACCATCGAGTTCATCCGCAGCGAGAGCCCGCTGCTGATCGACGGGATGGGCATCCCCGACATCGATGTCGACATGGACCGCAGGCATGTCGTGGTGGTCGCCGAGGGACCCACCGCCGCCGACGACCTGAAGGCGCTCAAGCCGTTCATCAAGGAGTACCAGCCGGTGCTGGTCGGGGTCGGCGCCGGAGCCGATCTGCTGCGCAAGGCCGGGTACCGGCCCGCGCTCATCGTCGGCGATCCGAGCACCATCAGCACCGACGCGCTGCGCTGCGGTGCCCAGGTCGTGCTGCCCGCCGACGCCGACGGTCACGCCCCCGGTCTGGAACGCATCCAGGATCTCGGGGTCGGCGCCATGACGTTCCCGGCCGCCGGATCGGCCGCCGACCTGGCGCTGCTGCTGTGCCACCACCATGGCGCGTCGCTGATCGTCACCGCAGGTCACAGTGCCACCATCGAAGAATTCTTCGACCGGTCCCGTCAGCAGAGCAACCCTTCGACATTCCTGACCCGGCTCAAGGTCGGCGAGAAACTCGTCGACGCCAAGGCCGTCGCCACCCTCTACCGCAGCCGGGTCTCGGCCGGCGCGATCGCCCTGCTGGTACTCGCGATGCTGGTCGCGGTGATCGTTGCGCTGTGGGTGACCCGGGTCGACGCGACCGTGATCGACTGGGTCGTCGACTACTGGAACCGCTTCCTGCTCTGGGCCCAGGGCTTGGTGTCCTAGCTCCCGCGACACCCTGAATCCTTCCGAAGGGTTGCATCATGATTTCGCTGCGCACGCATGCCATTTCGCTGGCCGCGGTCTTCCTCGCCCTGGCGGTGGGGGTGGTGCTGGGCTCCGGGCTGTTCTCCGACACGGTGCTGTCCGGGTTGCGCAGTGACAAGGCCGACCTCCACACCGAGATCGAGACGCTGACCGACGAGAAGAACGAACTCAACGAGAAGCTCAGCGCGGCAGGGGAGTTCGACGGGATCGTGGCGCCGCGCATCCTGCGCGACACCCTGCGGGACAAATCGGTGGTGATCTTCCGGACCCCCGACGCCGCCGACGACGATGTGGACGCCGTCGTGCGACTGGTCGGGCAGGGCGGTGCCACCACCACCGCAACCATTGCCCTGACCCCGCAGTTCGTCGATGCGAACTCCTCGGAAAAACTGCTGTCGGTGGTCAATTCACCGATCGTGCCGGTGGGCCGGCAGCTGAGCACCGCCTCGTTGGACCAGGGCTCTCAGGCCGGTGATCTGCTCGGGATCGCGCTGTTGCGGGGCAAGGAGCAGGCCGTCCCCGAAGATCAGCGCGAGACCGTGCTGGCGACCCTGCGGGACACCGGATTCATCACCTACGACGCGCAGGGTATCGAGGCCGCGGACACCGCCGTCATCATCACCGGGGGCTCGCTCGGTGATGACGCGGGTAACCGGGGGACCACCGTGGCGCGTTTCGCCGCCGGCCTGGCCCCGCACGGCGGGGGCATCGTGCTCGCCGGACGCGACGGATCGGCGACCGGAACCGCGGCCGTCGCGGTGACCCGTTCGGATGCCGGCCTGGCCGCAGCGGTCAGCACGGTCGACGACGTGGACCTCGAGTCCGGGCGCATCACCACGGCCCTGGCGCTGAGCGATCTGCTGCGTGGCGGGCAGCCCGGCCGGTACGGCATCGGTCAGGGCGCGAACTCCGTCACCGTCCCGCAGTAAGCCACAACACCCGGCGCGTCAGGCGCGGCTTGTCGGCGCTGGTGTTAAGGTGAGATTCCGTGGGTCGGCAGGCCCTGAGTTGATGAAAATCGACTCGCCCCATCGCCACGGAGGTTGTTCTTGCCATCGTTACGCAAGCACCCGCAGACCGCGACCAAACACATCTTCGTCAGCGGTGGTGTCGCGTCCTCACTCGGTAAAGGCCTGACGGCCAGTAGCCTCGGCCAGTTGCTCACTGCGCGCGGTTTGCAGGTGACGATGCAGAAGCTCGATCCCTACCTCAACGTCGATCCCGGCACCATGAACCCGTTCCAGCACGGTGAGGTGTTCGTCACCGAAGACGGCGCGGAGACCGACCTCGACGTCGGCCACTATGAGCGCTTCCTGGATCGCGACCTGTCCGGGTCGGCCAACGTGACCACCGGTCAGGTGTACTCCTCGGTGATCGCCAAGGAGCGCCGCGGCGAATACCTCGGCGACACCGTCCAGGTGATCCCGCACATCACCGACGAGATCAAGCGCCGGATTCTGGCGATGTCGGACGCGGACGACAAGGGCCACCGGCCCGATGTGGTGATCACCGAGATCGGCGGCACCGTCGGCGACATCGAATCCCTGCCGTTCCTGGAAGCCGCGCGCCAGGTCCGCCACGAGGTCGGCCGCGACAACGTGTTCTTCCTGCACGTCTCGCTGGTGCCGTTCCTCAAGCCCTCCGGGGAACTCAAGACCAAGCCCACCCAGCACTCGGTGGCCGCGCTGCGCAGCATCGGTATCGCCCCCGACGCACTGATCCTGCGGTGCGACCGGGAGGTCCCCGAAGGACTGAAGAACAAGATCGCGCTGATGTGCGACGTCGACATCGACGGCGTCATCTCCACCCCGGACGCGCCGTCGATCTACGACATTCCCAAGGTGCTGCACCGCGAAGAACTCGACGCGTACGTGGTGCGCAAGCTCAACCTGCCGTTCCGCGATGTCGACTGGACCCAGTGGAACGATCTGCTGCAGCGGGTGCACGAGCCCCAGGAGACCGTGCGGATCGCGTTGGTGGGCAAGTACATCGACCTCTCCGACGCCTATCTGTCGGTGGCCGAGGCGCTGCGCGCCGGTGGGTTCAAGCATTACGCCAAGGTCGACATCCAGTGGATCGCCTCCGATGACTGTGAGACCGACGCCGGCGCCATCGCTGCACTCGACGATGTACACGGTGTGCTGATCCCCGGCGGCTTCGGCATCCGCGGCATCGACGGCAAGCTGGGCGCCATCAGCTATGCCCGCAAGCGCGGCGTTCCGGTGCTCGGGCTGTGCCTGGGTCTGCAGTGCATCGTCATCGAGGCGGCCCGCTCGGTGGGGCTCACCGAGGCCAGTTCGGCCGAATTCGATCCGGACACCCCGGACCCGGTGATCGCCACCATGGCCGATCAGCTCGACGCCGTAGCCGGTGAGGCCGACCTGGGCGGCACCATGCGCCTGGGTGCGTATCCCGCCGTGTTGGAGCCGGGATCCATTGTGGCGCAAGCCTACGGCGCCACCGAGGTCTCCGAACGGCACCGGCACCGCTATGAGGTCAACAACCTCTACCGGGACCGGATCGCCGAGAGCGGCCTCAAATTCTCGGGCACCTCGCCGGACGGGCACCTCGTGGAGTTCGTCGAATACGGCGCCGATGTGCATCCGTTCCTGGTGGGCACCCAGGCCCACCCCGAACTCAAGAGCCGCCCGACCCGCCCGCACCCGCTGTTCGCCGCCTTCATCGGCGCCGCGCTGGACTACAAGGCCGGCGAGCTGCTCCCGCTGGAGCAGCTGTCGCGCTCCAACGGTGCCGAGCATCACGAGTCAGAACAGCACGAGGACGCCGAACCGGCCCACCGTGGCTGAACACGATTTCGTCACCCAGTCCAGCGAGACCGTCTACGCCGGAAAGATTCTCGCCCTGCGCCTGGATGAGGTGCACATGCCGGGCGGTGCCGTGGCACGACGTGAGGTGGTCGAGCATTTCGGTGCGGTGGCCGTCGTCGCACTCGATGACGACGACCGGGTGGCCATGGTCTACCAGTACCGGCACCCGGTGGGGCGCCGGCTCTGGGAGATCCCGGCCGGCCTGCTCGATGTGGGCGGGGAAGCCCCGGCACTGACCGCCGCGCGGGAACTGCACGAGGAAGCCGGCCTGGCCGCCGAGAACTGGTCGGTGCTCGTCGACATCGTGTCCTCACCCGGCTTCAGCGACGAAAGTGTGCGGGTCTTCCTGGCCACCGGGCTCTCCGAGATCGAGCGGCCCGACGCCGAGCACGAAGAGGCCGATCTGACACTGGACTGGCTGCCCCTCGGTGAGGCGGTGCAGCAGGTGCTGGCCGGTGAGATCGTCAATTCGATTGCGGTGGCCGGGATCCTGGCCGCCCACGCGGTCACCGACCGCTCCTCGCTGCGGCCGGTCGACAGCCCGTGGACGGATCTGCCCCACGCGTTCGCGGCCCGACAGGGCTGACCGTGACGACCGCGATGGGGGTGCTGGACGAGCAGATACAGGGCTACCTGGACCACCTCACCATCGAGCGTGGCGTCGCGGCCAACACCCTGAGCTCCTACCGGCGCGACCTGCGCCGCTACGCCGAACACCTGACCGCTCGCGGGATCGCCGATCTGCGCGCGGTCGGGGAGACCGATGTCAGCGACTTCCTGATCGCGCTGCGTAAGGGCGACCCGGACAACGGCACCACCGCGCTGTCGGCGGTGTCCGCGGCCCGCACGCTCGTCGCGGTGCGCGGGCTGCACCGCTTCCTCACCGCCGAAGGCGTCGTCGAGGTCGACGTCGCCCGCGCCGTCAAACCACCCACCCCGAGCCGGCGACTGCCCAAGAGCCTTACCCTCGACGAGGTGGTCTCCCTGCTGGAGGCCGCCGGCGGTGAACGCGAATCCGACGGGCCGCTGACGCTGCGCAACCGCGCGCTGCTGGAAGTCCTGTACTCGACCGGCGCCCGGATCTCCGAGGCCGTCGGGCTGGACATCGACGATGTGGACACCGAATCCCGCTCGGTGCTGCTGCGCGGTAAAGGCGGCAAGCAACGGCTGGTGCCCATCGGCAGGCCAGCGGTCAGCGCGCTGGACACCTACCTGGTGCGCGGACGCCCCGATCTGGCGCGGCGCGGCAAGGGCACGCCGGGCATCTTCCTCAATGCCCGCGGTGGCCGGCTGTCCCGGCAGAGTGCGTGGCAGGTGCTGCAGGATTCCGCCGAAGCGGCGGGGATCGCCTCGGCGGTCTCACCGCACACCATGCGGCACTCGTTCGCCACCCATCTGCTCGACGGCGGTGCCGATGTGCGCGTCGTGCAGGAACTGCTGGGCCACGCCTCGGTGACCACTACGCAGATCTACACGCTGGTCACGGTCAGCGCCCTGCGTGAGGTGTGGGCCGGGGCGCACCCGCGGGCCCGCTAACCGCCCAGGTAATCGGACTCCAGCACCAGGTCGGTCAGCAGCGTCTGGTACTCGGCGTGCGTCTTGTGCTCGACGGTCCGCCAGAGGGTGCCCTGATGTTCCTTCATGTAGGCGCGGTACCGCGGGGCGCCGGGAATCCCGACATTGTCGGCGACGACGACCGCGCCGGTGCGCAGCCAGCCCCGGTCCAGGACGGCGCGCAGATCGGTCAGGTAGGCGTCCTTGTCGTGGTCGATGAACAGGAAGTCCAGTTCCCCGGGCGCGAAGCCCAGCGCATCCAGGGTGGCGCCGCCGTCACCGATGGTGCCCACGACGCAGGTGACCCGGTCGGCGACCCCGGCGTGCGCCCAGATCCGGCGGGCCACCTCGGCGTTGGCCGCCGACAGTTCCACCGAGAACACCCGCGCCTGCGGTGCGGCCCGGGCGATGCGCAGCGCGCCGTATCCGCAGTAGGTGCCCAGCTCCAGCGCGGTCGACGGGGACACCCGGCGAACGGCGTCGTCGAGCAGCAGCCCTTTCTCGTCGCCGACGTTGATCAGGTAGGAGTGCTCGTAGGCGAACCGGTCGATGGCCGCGATGACGTCGTCGAGATCCCCGGGGCGGGCCTTGGTCTCCACGAAGTCCGCGGCGGCCGCTTCCCGGCCGTCACCGACCTGGCCGGTGGTGGTGATGTTGCGGACACCCCAGGCCAGCCGGATGAACGACCAGCGCAGGAACGGCAGCCGTCTGGTCAGGCTCATACCTGCGACATTAGCCAGCGGGTCTGCAGTACTGGACGGTTATCCACAGTTAGACTCTGCTGCGATGTTCGCCATGGATGAGGGCCACCCGACCTGCGTGGCTGCAGCGTGAGCGAAGACGACGCGGCCCCGGAGATCGGCCTCACCGGCCGCCCGCCCCGCGACATCCCCGAACCCCGCCCACGCAGCGTGCACGGCCCCGCCAAGGTCATCGCGATGTGCAACCAGAAGGGTGGCGTCGGGAAGACCACCTCGACCATCAATCTGGGCGCCAGCCTGGCCGAATACGGCCGGCGGGTGCTGCTGGTCGACCTGGACCCGCAGGGCGCACTGTCCGCCGGACTCGGGGTGCCGCACTACGAACTCGACCACACCGTGCACAACCTGCTGATCGAGCCGCGGGTGTCGATCGAACAGGTGATCATCAACACCCGGGTCCCCGGACTGGACCTGGTGCCCAGCAATATCGACCTGTCGGCCGCGGAGATCCAGCTGGTCAACGAGGTGGGCCGCGAGCAGTCACTGGCCCGGGCCCTCTATCCGGTGCTGGATCGCTACGACTACGTGCTCATCGACTGCCAGCCGTCGCTGGGCCTGCTCACCGTCAACGGGCTGGCCTGCTCGGACGGCGTGATCATCCCGACCGAGTGCGAGTACTTCTCGCTGCGCGGGCTGGCCCTGCTCACCGACACGGTCGAAAAGGTCAAGGACCGGCTCAACCCGAAGCTGGAGATCAGCGGCATCCTGGTCACCCGGTTCGACCACCGCACCGTCAACGCCCGTGAAGTGATGGCCCGGGTGGTCGAGCGGTTCGGCGATCTGGTGTTCGACACCGTCATCACCCGCACCGTGCGCTTCCCGGAAACCAGCGTGGCCGGTGAGCCGATCACCAGCTGGGCCCCCAAATCCACTGGCGCCCTTGCGTATCGGGCTCTTGCCCGCGAGGTCATCGCCCGGTTCGGGTCGTGACCGAGGCGGCTGCTCCCGAGGCCGCCCAGGGTTTCCAGGTCCGGCTGAGCAACTTCGAGGGACCCTTCGATCTGCTGCTGCAGCTGATCTTCGGGCACCGCCTCGATGTCACCGAGGTCGCGCTGCACCAGGTGACCGACGAGTTCATCGCCTACACCAAGGAGATCGGCCGCCAGCTCGAGCTCGACGAGACGACGGCGTTCCTGGTGATTGCTGCCACACTGCTGGACCTCAAAGCCGCCCGGCTGCTGCCGGCCGGCGAGGTGCACGACGAGGAAGATCTCGCCCTGCTGGAGGTGCGCGACCTGTTGTTCGCGCGGCTGCTGCAGTACCGCGCCTTCAAGCACGTCGCCGAGATGTTCGCCGAACTGGAGGCCGCCGCGCTGCGCAGCTACCCGCGTGCGGTCTCGCTGGAAACGCAGTTCGAAGAGCTGTTACCCGAGGTCATGCTGGGTGTGGACGCCGATCGCTTCGCTCAGATCGCGGCGACGGCGTTCACCCCGCGACCGGTCCCGACGGTGCGCCTGGACCATCTGCACATCCAGTCCGTCTCGGTGCCCGAGCAGGCCAAACGTCTGATGGGGCTGCTGGAAGCCCGGGGCGTGGGGCAGTGGGCGTCGTTTTCCGAGCTGGTCGAGGACTGCGACGGCGCGATGGAGATCGTCGGCCGCTTCCTGGCGCTATTGGAGCTGTACCGGGCCAGGGCGGTAGCATTCGAGCAAGTAGAACCGCTTGGTGTGCTCCAGGTTTCGTGGACCGGAGATCGGCCAACCAACGAACACCTCGCAGCCGCAGTGGAAGAAGACTCATGACCAACGATGTGACCGATACCGAACCGGGCGTCGACCCGGCTCCGGATTCGGACGCCGAGTTGATCGCCGATGAGACCCTGGAACCCACGGTCGAAGCGCTCGATGACGCCGAGTTCCGCTCGGTCATCGAGGCGCTGCTGTTGGTGGTCGACACCCCGGTGACGGTCGAGGCGCTGGCCTCGGCCACCGACAACCCGGAAGACCGGGTGGCGGCCACCCTCGCCGAACTGGCCGCCGAGTTGACCGAGCGGGACAGCGGGATCGATCTGCGTGACGCCGGCGGCGGCTGGCGGATGTACACCCGCGCCCGCTACGCCCCGTATGTGGAGCGGCTGTTACTTGACGGTTCGCGGTCCAAGCTGACCCGCGCCGCTCTGGAGACACTGGCCGTGGTGGCCTACCGTCAGCCCGTGACCCGCGCCCGGGTCAGCGCGGTGCGCGGCGTCAACGTCGACGCTGTGGTGCGCACCCTGGTGGCCCGCGGTTTGATCACCGAAGCGGGAAACGATTCCGATAGTGGCGCCGTCACTTTCGCCACCACCGAGCTGTTCCTGGAACGGCTCGGATTGTCATCGCTGGCTGATCTACCCGATATCGCGCCCCTGTTGCCCGATGTCGACGTCATCGATGACCTGAGTGAAAACCTCAGTGCCGAACCGCGCTTCGCGAAGCTCGACGGTTCGGCCGCTGTACCCGGCAAGCCGTCGGGTTTCGATGTGGACAAGGACTGATCATGGTCGAACCGGATGGTGTTCGGTTACAGAAAGTGTTGTCGCAGGCGGGAATTGCCTCGCGTCGTGTGGCAGAGCGGATGATTCTGGACGGCCGGGTCGAGGTGGACGGTCGCATCGTCACCGAGCTGGGCACCCGGGTGGACACCGAGAACTCGGAGATCCGGGTGGACGGCACCAGGGTGCAGCTCGACGACACCCTGGTCTACCTGGCGATCAACAAAGAGCGCGGTATGCACTCGACGATGTCGGATGACCGGGGCCGGCCCTGCGTGGGCGATCTGGTGGAGCACCGGGTGCGCGGGAACAAGAACCTGTTCCACGTCGGGCGCCTTGACGCCGAGACCGAGGGACTGCTGATCCTGACCAACGACGGCGAACTCGCGCACCGCCTGATGCACCCGTCCTACGAGGTCCCCAAGACCTATCTGGCCACCGTCGTCGGTTCGGTGCCGCGCGGGCTCGGCAAGAAACTGCGTGCCGGAGTGGAACTGGACGACGGACCGATTGCGCTCGACGATTTCGCGGTCGTCGACACGCTGCCGGGCAAGTCGATGGTGAAGGTCACGCTGCACGAGGGCCGCAAGCGCCTGGTGCGACGGCTGCTGGCCTCGGTGGGCTTCCCGGTCGAGAGTCTGGTGCGCACCAGCATCGGTGCAGTCGAACTGGGCGACACCCGGCCCGGCAATATCCGGGTGCTGACCCGCAAGGAAATCGGTGAGCTGTACCAGGCGGTGGGAATGTGAGTGACGTGCTGACGATCGCCCTGGACGGGCCCGCAGGAACCGGAAAGTCCTCGGTGTCACGCGGATTGGCGCGCACCCTCGGGTTGCGCTACCTGAACACCGGGGCCATGTACCGGATCGTGACGCTGGCGGTGCTGCGTGCCGGAGTGGACACCACCGATGCGCAGCGGGTGGCCGATATCGCGGGCCGTGTGGACCTGGCCGTCGGGTACGACCCCGATGAGGATCGGGCTTTCCTTGCCGGAGAAGATGTTTCGGCCGAGATCCGCGGTGACGCGGTCACCGGTGCGGTATCGGCGGTCTCCGCGGTGCCCGCGGTGCGGACACGGCTGGTGCAGCTGCAGCGCGAGCTGGCGGCCGGCGATGGCGGCGTGGTGGTCGAGGGTCGCGATATCGGCACCGTGGTGCTGCCGGATGCCGACGTGAAGATCTACCTGACGGCGTCGGCCGAGGTACGTGCGCAGCGGCGCCACGCACAGAACATCGCCGGCGGTATCGAGGATTCCTACCAGGCGGTGCTCGCCGATGTGAAGCGCCGCGACCATCTCGATTCCACCCGCGCGGTGTCACCGCTGCGGGCCGCCGATGACGCGGTGATCGTCGACACCAGCGACATGGACGAAGCACAGGTGATTGCTCACCTGCAGGAGCTGGTACAACAGCGGGCCGGAGCGAACCGATGAGCGAAGACGGCACCTGGTACGACGAAAGCGACTGGGAAGAAGGGTCTTTCGAGGACGACGGTGGCGAGGAGGACTACGCTCCGCCGCCGGTGCTCGCCGTGGTGGGACGCCCCAACGTCGGCAAGTCCACGCTGGTCAACCGGATCCTGGGCCGCCGCGAGGCCGTCGTCCAGGACATCCCTGGCGTGACCCGCGACCGGGTGTCCTATGACGCCAGCTATCTGGGCCGCCGCTTCGTGGTCCAGGACACCGGCGGCTGGGAACCCGACGCCAAGGGTCTGCAGCAGAAGGTGGCCGAGCAGGCGTCGATCGCCATGCAGACCGCCGACGCCATCGTCATGGTCGTCGACGCCATCACCGGCGCGACGTCGGCCGACGAGGCCGCGGCCAAGCGCCTGCAGCGCGCCGGGAAACCGGTGTTCCTGGCGGCCAACAAGGTTGACAACGAGCGCGGTGAGTCCGACGCCGCCGCACTGTGGTCGCTGGGCCTCGGACAGCCGTACCCGATCAGCGCGATGCACGGCCGCGGCGTCGCCGACCTGCTGGACAGCGTGCTGGAGAAGTTGCCCGAAGCCTCCGAGGTGGCCGGCGGTCCCGGCGGGCCGCGTCGCGTCGCGTTGGTGGGTAAACCCAACGTGGGCAAGAGTTCGTTGCTGAACCGGCTGACCGGTGACGAACGTTCGGTGGTGCACGATGTCGCGGGCACCACCGTGGATCCGGTGGACTCGCTGATCGAGTTGGGCGGAAAGCCTTGGCGTTTCATCGACACCGCCGGGTTGCGGCGCAAGGTCGGTACGGCCAGTGGGCACGAGTTCTACGCCTCGGTGCGCACCCACAGCGCCATCGACGCCGCCGAGGTGGTGGTCGTGCTGATCGACGGCTCTGTACCGCTCACCGAGCAGGACCAGCGGGTGCTGACCATGGTGATCGAGGCCGGGCGTGCGCTGGTGCTGGCGTTCAACAAGTGGGATCTGGTCGACGAGGACCGGCGCTACCTGTTGGACAAGGAGATCGACCGGGAGCTGGCGCAGTTGCAGTGGGCGCCGCGGGTCAACATCTCGGCCAAAACCGGTCGCGCCGTGCAGAAACTGGTGCCCGCATTGGAAACCGCGTTGCAGTCCTGGGATGCCCGCATCCCGACCGGGCGGCTGAACACGTTCTTCAAGGAGATCGTCGCGGCGACCCCGCCGCCGGTGCGCGGCGGTAAGCAGCCGCGCATCCTGTTCGCGACCCAGGCGGCCTCGCGCCCACCGACGTTCGTGTTGTTCACCAGCGGCTTCCTGGAGGCCGGCTATCGCCGGTTCCTGGAGCGCAAGCTGCGTGAGACCTTCGGATTCGAGGGCAGCCCGATCCGGATCAATGTGCGGGTCCGGGAGAAGCGCTCCGTCCGCAAGTAGCGCACGTCGCGTGAGTAGGGTGGCCATAGTGTCGACCGCTCACATGATTCTGATCGCATTGGCCGGCGTGGGTGCAGGAGCGATCAACGCCATCGTCGGCTCGGGCACCCTGATCACCTTCCCGACCCTGGTCGCTCTCGGCTTTCCTCCGGTCACCGCCACGATGTCGAACGCCGTCGGATTGGTGGCCGGGGGAGTGTCGGGCACCTGGGGCTACCGCCGCGAACTGCGCGGGCAGTGGAGCCGGCTGCGCTGGCAGATCCCGGCCTCGCTGCTCGGTGCCGGCGTGGGTGCCTGGCTGCTGCTGCACCTGCCGGAAAAGGTGTTCCAACAGGTTGTGCCGGTCCTGCTGGTGCTGGCCCTGGTGCTGGTGGTGGTCGGCCCCCGGATTCAGGCGTGGGCGCGCCGCCGCGCGGATTTTCTGGGCCAGTCCGCAGATCACGTCAGCGTGGGTCGAATGGCGGCACTGGTCACCGGGACGTTCGCGGTGGGGATCTACGGGGGCTACTTCACCGCGGCTCAGGGGATCCTGCTGATCGCGGTGATGGGGGCGCTGCTGCCCGAAGACATGCAGCGCATGAACGCCGCCAAGAATCTGCTGTCTCTGCTGGTCAACATTGTCGCCGCGATCGCGTACACGGCCGTCGCGTTCGATCGGATCAGCTGGGTCGCGGCCGGTCTGATCGCGGTGGGATCGTTGATCGGCGGATTCCTCGGCGCCCACTACGGGCGCCGGCTCTCGCCGGGTGCGCTGCGTCTGGTGATCGTGGTCGTCGGACTCATCGGGTTGTACCGCCTGCTCACGGTGTAGGGTGACCTGGACTTCAGGCAAGTGACAGGGGACTTCGATGGCTGAGCGTGCGTGCAGCACCGCGCCGTCGGCTCTGTCTGCCCTGGAGCCGTTCTGGCCGTCGCGACGGTCCATGGCGTTCAGCGAATGGTGTTGTCCGCGGGTTTGATTCCGCGTCCACCCTTCACCCAGCCGATTCCCGGCCCCTGAACGAAAGCCGAACCCATGCGTTCGCTCATCATCTTTGCTCTTGTCGGTATCGGCGCCCAGCTCGTCGACGGTGCGCTCGGGATGGCCTTCGGCGTCACGGCCTCGACGTTGCTCGTGCTGACCGGGGTGGCCTCGGCGCAGGCCAGCGCCGCAGTGCATCTCGCCGAGGTCGGCACCACCTTCGCCTCCGGCCTGTCGCACTGGAAGTTCAAGAACATCGACTGGTCGATCGTGGCCAAGCTCGGTGTGCCCGGCGCCATCGGCGCCTTCCTGGGCGCGACGGTGCTGTCCTCGCTGTCCACCGAGGACGCCGCGCCGCTGATGGCCGCGATTCTGCTGGGTATCGGTGTTTACGTGCTGGTCCGGTTCTCGCTCGGCCGCCCGCCCGGACTGAACAAGACCCACACCCCGCACACCGCGAAGTTCCTTGCCCCGCTGGGCGTCTTCGGTGGTTTCATCGACGCTTCCGGTGGCGGTGGCTGGGGACCGGTGACCACCAGCACGCTGCTGTCGCAGGGCAAGACCGCGCCGCGCACCATCATCGGTTCGGTCAGCGCCTCGGAGTTCCTGGTGGCGATCTCCGCGTCGATCGGCTTCGCCATCGGGCTGCGCGAAGAGTTTCTCGACAACCTGCCCATCGTGGCGGGCCTGGCCATCGGCGGCGTGATCGCGGCGCCGTTCGCGGCGTGGCTGGTGACCAAGGTCAGCCCGGCCCTGCTGGGTACCGCCGTCGGTGGCGTGATCGTGCTGACCAACAGTCAGAAGTTGGTCAAGTACTTCGGCATCACGGGCGCGTGGTCGACGGTCATCTACGCGACGATCGTCGTGGCCTGGGCGGGTCTGGTCTTCTACGCCTGGCGGTCGTCCAAGGCGCCGGAGTTCGTGCCCGCGGACCTGGAGGCCGAGGTCGAGACCGACGCGCCGCAGGTCGAGGACACCACGCGTTAGAAATGCTCGCGGGCCGACTCCTGCTCCAGAACTGCTTCGAGGTCGGTGAGCCGGTCCATCGTCGAGACCATGCGTCGGGTCCGGTTGTTGCGGGCCAACAGGTTCCGGTGCCGGTGGGTGAAGGCCCAGTAGCCGGCGGTGAACGGGCACGCATCGTCGCCGACCCGTTTCTTGGGATCGAACTCGCAGTCACCGCAATGGTCGCTCATCTTGTTGATGTAGGCGCCGCCGGAGGTGTAGGGCTTGGTCGCAAGTAACCCGCCGTCCGCGTGCTGACTCATGCCCACCACGTTGGTGGGCATGACCCAGCGGAAGCCGTCGACGTAGGCGGTGGCGAACCAGTCGGTGAGCTCATCGGGTCGGTAGCCGCGCTGCAGGGCGTGGCTACCGAGCACCATGAGGCGCTGGATGTGGTGGTTCCAGCCGCGGTCCCGGAGGCCTTTGAGGGCGTCGTGCAGACACCGGGCCGTGACGGCGTCGGCGTCGAGGCCGGCCCACCAGTCCGGCAGTCTGGTGCGGGCGTTGAGTTCGTTGTTCTCGGTGTAGTCCGGTCCGAAGTGCCAGTACAGGTGCCACATGTATTCGCGCCAGCCGAGGATCTGGCGGATGAAGCCCTCCACGGCGGCCAGCGGCGCCTGGTCGTCGCGGTAGGCCCGCTCGGCGGCCTCGACCGCGTCGAGTGGGTGCAGCACGCCGAGGTTCAGGGGCACCGACAGCAGCGAGTGCGACATCGCCCAGTCCTCGCCCATGATGGCGTCCTCGTAGCGGCCGAAGGCGGGCAGCCGGTGCTCGATGAAGCGGGTCAGCGCGCGCTTGGCCTCGGCGGGCGTGACGGCGAACAGGCGCGGCCCGTCGACGCCGACGGTGTCGAGGTTCATCCGGTCCAGGTCGCGGCGGACCTGCTCGTCGATATCGTCCTCGCGCGGCTTGTAGGGGGCGGGCACCTCCAGGGTCTTCTGCTTTTTCGGCGGGGGCTCGCGGTTGTCCTCGTCGTAGTTCCACCGGTTGCCGACGGGATCCTTGCCCTCCATCAGGACATCGAACCGGCGGCGCTGATCGCGGTAGAAGTCCTCCATCCGGAACCGGGTGCGTTGACCGGCCCACTCCTGGAAGTCCTTGCGGGGGAGCGCGAATGTCGGGGTGGGGAGGATGTCCTTGACCAGACCGTCCTTGTGGAGCCGATGGACGAATTTCTCGGCCGCGTGCGAGGTGGGTTCGTACACCAGCACGGGCCGGTTGAACTGGCGCAGCGCGTCGGTGTAGGTAGCGGCGTGGATGAGGGTGGAGCGCTCGCCGAGGTCTTTGTCGGCATGTCTGAGGGCCGACAGCACCAGATGGAGTTTCTGACGGTGATAGCGGCGCTTGGCCAACGCCGCGGTCGCCTCCACCAACAGCACCTCGCGGTGGGCGTGCTCGCCGCCGTAGGTGGCGGGGCCGAGCTGGTCGGCGAACAGCCACAGGGGAGTGTCATCGCGGGTCTGCGTCACCCGTCGTAGATACCCCGATCCGGGACGGATGACGCGGTTGGGATTTGGGTGGGGGGCTGAGGTAGAGTTTCGACCGCCTACCGGCGATCCCGGAAGGCAACTCGGGCTGTGGCGCAGCTTGGTAGCGTACTTGACTGGGGGTCAAGTGGTCGCAGGTTCAAATCCTGTCAGCCCGACCAAGAAAAACCCGCTCCGACCAGTGTCGGAGCGGGTTTTTTCCGTGCGGGACCTGCGAGCCGAAGAGCGCGGGATCGGCGGCGCGTAGATCATCGCGCTGGGCGCACGTATAGATCGACAACGACACCGCGGGATCGTGGCCATGCCGCGCCGCGACGACGTGTACCGGACCACCGCCGGCGAGCATCAGGCTCACGCTGGTGCTGAGGTGCCGCGCATCAGTTCAGGGCACGGCGCAGCGGCCTGGTCGGTTGCGGTACACCTCGACGGCGGAGATCGGGTCGGCGGGCAGTCCTGCCGCGGCCAAAGCTTGGGCCTTGAAAGCACGTGCGGCAACACTGGGTTGATATTCCACGAAGCAACTGCAGTCGGCTTCACGAGGATGAGTGCCCCACAGCGTCACCTCGGTGTGTCCGCTTTCCGGTGTGAGCAGCGCGTCGTACTGGATTCGGCCGGCTCCGCCGCAGAGATCGGCGGCGACCGCGATGGCGACAGTAGACGGGCGGCTTCCGTTCATTCTTCGCGTCATGGCCTCGAAGTCGACGACCTCTACACCCAAGATCTCCAGCGGCATCGGGCTTTCGTTCAACTCTTCTACGAGAACAGCCACGTCCCATCCAGCCATCGCTCGGTCGAACAACCAGCCGCCTGCAGATTGAGCCGCGTGGGCGACACTGCTGGCGACGACGTCAAGCTGATATCTGACGGAATGTGAAACAGGGTGGACGGTACTTTTGGCCACGGTCATCGCTGCTCCTGTTCTCTGGTCGTCACCGCATCCCGATCCGGACGTTCTTCGCTGCCATATTTCGGGTAAACCGTTGCTCCGCCGGTTCTGTGGAAGCCGTCCTCCTCGAAGCACCCCGTGCAGCGGCGGCCACGAACACCGCGACCGCCGCTGCACCACTCTTGGAGAAGGCTGCCTACAGATCAGGCGCCGGTCTTCGCGTCCTCCACCTTGGCCGGATCCGGGATGGTCTGGGTGTCACCGTCGAGGGTCGAGGTGATGTAGCCCGTCACCGCTTGGGTGGGCAGCAGGGTGACCACGGCGTTGGCATCCAGCGTGCCTCGGCTGGCTCCGGTGGCGTCGGTGACATCGACGTCGGCGAGATACGTCACGCTGAGCTGGGACGGCCCGTAGATCGCCGATTCGGTGCCGTTGAGGATCAATCCGTCCTCATTTTTGTAGTTGGTGTACTGCACCGTGCGGGTGGTTTGGTGCGTCGTGGGGTCGATGACCTCGCTGACCGCCGCGGTGCCCCCGCCGACGCCGTTGTAGCTGCCGGTCGGCGGCAGCGGTGTCGTCTTGGCGACGTAGGTGGTTAGGTCCGGGAACGCCGAAGTGTTGAATACCGTCGTTGTGTCCCCGACCGATCCCACGCTGGTCGTGTACTTCAAATTCGCGATGACCAGTCGTGATTCTGTCGGCGCAATTCCGTGCTCGTCGCCGTTACCGGACTCCCAGAACGTGACCGCGGTGCCATCGGCATTCCAGCTGGGCATGCTTCGGGAGATCCAGCCGTCACCTTCGTCGACGTCGGGAGTGTTGGGATCATCCTGAACGAAGAGCGGAATTCCGTTCGCGCCCTTGAGGTCATCTTCGATGGCGACCGCCCAGTTCTGGTTCGAGACGTTGCGCACCTGCCCGTCCGCGTACTGGTCATAGATCGCAGCCAGGTAGACCGGCAAGAAGTTCTGCCGCACGAAGCGGGTCATCGCAGTAAGCGCGTCGAATCCGCGCAGGCTGCCGACGGTGATCCACTGCTTGTTGGGCGACATGTCGATGTCCTCGTCGTAATCGAGGTTGCCGGTCACCCGAGTACCGCGGAAGGGGCTGCCCGGGTAGAGAATGTCCCCGGTTTGGCCCGACAGGTCGACCATGATGTCGTCGATGTTGCCGGCATCAATCGCTCCGCCCTGAATGATCACGCCCTTGCCGTCGGGGGTCCATTGTTTGGACTCGCCGGTGGGCCACACCACCCGCGCATTGGTGACCTCGTAGTGGTCACCATTCGCCGTCAACGCGCCCACGATCGGAAGGGCCTGGAAGTTGCCGGTTTGGCCGAAGACGATGCGGGTGAACAGTACGTGCGTGCCATCAGGTGACGGCCGCATCTCCCGTTCCCGGTTCAAGATGCCGCCGGGCGGCAGGCCGGGCAGGGTGGCCCCGCCGCCATCGGGGGTGATGACGTTCACGATCCGCGCCGGGGAGCCGATGCCGTTGTAGCCGGCCGGCTCAAAGATCGCGTAGCGGGGATCGGGATTGTTGAGCAGCACCACGACTCGACCGGTTCCGTCATAGAACGGAACGGGTTTGAGGATGTTGATCGGCACCGCCGGGTCCGACCCGGCAACCGTTGGGGCGACGAGGCCGCAGGTGAGGCATTTCGCGTCCGTTCCGTCGATGTTGATCTGATAGATCTCGCCACGGCCGCCGGCGGCCGGTGTGCCGGAGAAGTAGACGGATTTCCCGTCCTCCGAGTAGCGCGGATTGACCGGCTTGGTCACGCCATCGGGCATGTTCAGAATTGCTCGCTCGACGGTGGGGTTCAGAACATTGACCCCGATGGTGTCCCGGTCGCCGTGCGGACGGAACAGGCTGAGCAGGTTGAACTTGCCGTCGGTGACCGACACCGTGAACGAATCAATCTGCGCCGCATCGTAATTGATGTCGTCGGGGGTGTAGGTGAAGTTGCCCGTCGCCTGGTCGATCGTCAGGGTGCCGTACTGCGGTCCCTTGGTGACCTTGTAGGTCAGGGCGTCGCCTTCCGCATCGGTGGCACCGAGGTTGCCGCTCAGGGTCTGCCCGGTCTGCACCGTGGTGGTGGGGTTGTAGGCGATGGTCGGCGCCTGGTTGAAGAAGCTGCGTCGGACCCAGGCCAGCAGCGTCCACAGAGCCGGCGACGGGGTCGACGGTGCGGCGGGCGACGGCGCCACAAAGGGAGCGAGTACGGCGGCGAGGACACCGTGCATGGTGGCTGCTTCGGTCACGGGCGCGGCCGGATCGGCAGTCATCGCGATGGATGCGCCGCTTCGGCTCGTCTTGGCGGCGTTGACGCTGGTCTCAGCGATGGTTGCGACCGCCTTCACAGCAGATGGTGTAGTGCTGACGACGGCATCATCGATTCCGGCCTCGGTCGCCTGCGGAGCCGACTCGGTCTCGGGCGGTCCGGCGGGTGCTGTAAGGGTGTCATCGGAATCCGAGTGCGAGCCGTTCCTGCCAGGAGCCTTCGTCGGCTGCCCGGCGTCCGGCACCGTCAGCACCGGCGGGCTATACACCGGCACCTCCGATGACTCCTCATCGCCGGCGGGCTCACTCGAATCAGTCTCAGTCCCAGCGTCATCGGTGCCGTCGCCAGCTTCATCGCCGGGCGATGTCGAGTCCACCGGCAAATCCGATTCGGTGTCATCGGCCTCATCCCTGTCACCGGCACCGATCGTGTCGGCCTGCCCGGTCGCGGATGTTGCGCCCGACCCGCTGGCGGCGTCGTCGTTCGCCGACGAATCCTTGTCCGATGAAGCGGCCGAGCTCGTAGTCGACCCTGAGTCCGCCGAACTCGACGTCGAGGACGATTCCGACGCACCACCGGTCGTGTCGGCCGCGGCCACGCCGTAGCCGGTGGCCACCGCGGCGACAAGCCACGCCGCCACGGCCATACCGCCGTATCCGCCGAACTTCACCGCGCGTTGGGCAGCTGTTCGAGAGGGCGCGACGGCCCACACCGGGGTGTTCGACGAAGGCGCAGAGAACAGGGGGTTGGTGGGGTGATCGGCGCTCGCCATGGGTTCAGCTCCATATGGGTTTGAGGGGTTAATCCGTGTTCAGTTGATCGTCTTCGGTGCACGTCTTGAGTTCTGATGGTGCGGCCGGACGCCCGAATGGTGTGTCAGAATTTGGTCGACTGATCAGGAAGAGTGACATGGATCACCACGGCTGTCAACGGTGCGTACCCCGCACCTGGATCGGCGATAGCTTGCGCCGGCGGTGTCGGCGCTAGCCCATACGTTGCTGAAATGTGCATCGAGGGGCGTGTTCACTTCGTCCCGCCACGGTCGGGTGCGTGAATGACTCGAGAGGCCGACTGATCTGGTCGGTCAGGTGATCACGACATCCTGCACGGACAAAGCGCGGACCCGCCTTGGCGATCGTCGGGGCAGCCAGCAGTGGGCTTGCAGCCTGTCGCCAATCACGCTGCGCCAGAATGACTCAACCCCGAATATCGCTGATCGGTCATCAACTGGGAAGCCCTCGCCGAATGCCACCCAGGAGGGACTCTCTATCGAGGTGTCGGCGAGAGCCGGCAGATGTTTCAGGCCCGCTGTTTATGCCTGCCCACCGCGACGTACGCCCGTCGGGCATGATCTGGCCGTCGCCCGTGTTGACCGAGTTTGGCCGGACGCCGCTGTCATCAGACCTACAGTGCCGCTGTTGTCAGCGGTCGGAAGAACAGTTCGGCACGAGCTTCGCAGGCATTCCACGCATTGCCATTGTGATCGATCGATCAGTTTTGCGGTTCCATCATCCAGCGCGAGCGTCCACGCGCGAAGCGCAGTCGGCGACCTCACTCTTATGTCGGCTTCCGGCGGGCTTTCCAATCGCCGATGGTGTCGAGGCGGAGGCGTTGGTGAGCCGCCGCGCCGGTGTCTAGTCCTGTGTCACGCTCGCGGAGCCGGCCGATGACGCGCTCCCGGTGCTCGACCGGATTGTGGTCGTCGTACTTGAACTTGGCCTCGACCCTCACGATGGACATGCGGACCCCACGGATGCCGGGCAGTAACCGGCCGTAGGGATCCTCTCCGACAGCGACGGCCGCGTGGCCGCCTTCGGGCTGCAGATCGCCGAACTGGGTCCTGAGGATCTGCACCTTGCCCTCCGGATCATCGACAACTGAAGGCCGGCCGACGAATTGGACGGCAGAGTAGTAACTCGTCGGAACACCGTCTTCGTCAGCGCCGCCGGCTTTGGCCCGCCAATAGGACGGGATGTAGGCGTAGTCGCCGATCACCGCCAGGCGCACCTCGCCGGCCGCTTCCAAGTGTGGCCAGATCGGGTTGGGGCGCGCCAGGTGGAAGACCAACTCGCTGTCGGTGAGGGTGAAGTGAGTGTGGATGAGCAGTGGGGCCTGACCGGGATCGATGTTGTTAACCGCCAGGGTCCCGAACCGGTCCGTGGTCGCCAGCCACCGCTGCCATTCGGCGGCGTCCCGCGCAGCGTCCCAGGGGTGGATGAGCATCTCAATCTCCTTGCGTTGCAGTCAACATTCGGCTGGCCGCTGTGTGCCATCGCGTCGTCCATGTGTGGTGCCCAGAACCTCGTCGAGGTCAGTCATGGGTCCCTTCGGGCCGCGGTGGGGTAGAGGTACCGACGCCGGGCTCGAACACCGCCAGAGAGAACCGTGCCGCTACGCCATGGGTATTGGCATAGGTGTGCGGGAGGTCGCCGGGAAACGTCAACGCGTCGCCGGTCTGAAGTGCGATCGACTCACCGGCGACCTCGACGGTGATCTCGCCGTGCAGAACGTGCAGGAGTTCTGTGGTGCCGGCGGCATGGGCCTCGGTTGCATGGATGTCGCCCGGACCCAGGCTCCAGTCCCACAGTTCGACGACATCGGGAGCGGTGGTGCCGGCGACCAGGACTCCGCATCCGCCCTCGGCGCCGGTCCACAGTTCTGCGCCCTGGCCGCTGCGGGTGACGGTGACGGTGCGGCGCCCAGGAGGTTCGACCAGCGCGGGCAGACCGATCCCCAACGCATCGCTGAGTCGAAGCAGCGTTCCCACACTGGGATTGACGGTGCCCTGCTCGACGCTGACCACCATGCGACGGCTCACGCCGGCCACTTCCGCCAACCGATCGAGTGTCCAGTCCCGTGCGCGTCGCTCCTGCTTGACGCGCGCGCCGATCGCCGCGGCGAGTTTCGCCGCCACCTCATCCATGTAGTGCACTATATCGCACTAATGGTGCAACGCGAGCTGTGCGTGGTCGTGCTGCTCTGAGTCCGAATCGGAGTCCAGCGGCCCCGGCGTTAGGCGGAGTGAGGTAGCGCTGGTGCGGCCGTGGGCTGATTCATCGGATCGGCCCTCGAACTCTCGCGTCTGGCGGTGTGGCAATTCGATGATCGGAATGAGTCGGCCCGACCAAGGAAAACCCGCTCCGACCAGTGTCGGAGCGGGTTTTTCGGTTCTGTGGCGCGTTCCTGTGAGAGAGCGCGCCCCTCACTGACCTGATCGATAGACCGACGGGTCACTCCAGCCGGGCTGCCCCTGGAAGCAGACATCGCCGTATTGGGCAACACAGTCGGCGAGGTCGCCTGGCAGGTTCGGCGGAGGTGGCGGCTCCATGAAGGATGAGGCCAGTTCACGCTGACTCGCGGCCAGTTTGACGCCAGATGGCGTGTAGTACCACGCCTCGATCTCGTATTCTCCGACCAGTTTCGGCGCAGTCGGAATGACCATCTTCCACTCCTGGGCGAAGACCTCGGTTTTTCTCGCCCACCCCTGACCCTCTGGGCCGAGTGAACCGACTCGCACCATGACGGTGTTCACACCCGGGTCTGCGGTCCCGGCGACGGTGATCTTGCTCGCGTCGAGACTGGGAGCCACCATGGCGATCGACCCCTTGGCCGATGCAGTCTGGTCGTGCACGTCGTCGACGCCCAAGTCGGTCACTTGTGCGACCAACAGAATCAGCGGAGTAACCGCGGCGACGACGCCTCCGAGTACCTTCGCGTCGTGCAACCAGCCACGGTCTTCGTCGCTGTTGTCCGTGGTGCCGAACCAACCCCGTCGCCGCGACGCGTCGGCCGGCGAATGCTGCGAGCCTGTGATCGGCATGATGTGAGCACTCATGGCTCTGTCCCTTTCATTCCTCCCTGTGTGCCGTTGGGCGGCGTTCCCCGAGTGGCCCAGTGACCGACAGAGATGCCTTTCGCCTGTGCCGCAACCGTCACCGCTTCGTGCTGCAACGGTTACCCGTCGTTATCGTTACGCTTCGGCAGTCCGCTGGTCCGCGTAGTGCACTACTTGCTTTTCGGTATCGGCGACCTGCCCGCACCTGGCAACAGTCACGGGTTTGCATTCACGCGAGGGGAACTGTTGCCGACACGTCAGTCCGGAGGCCCGAAGTATGTACAAAACAACGTTTTTGGGCAGTTCGACTTTGGCGTGGCGCCAACACGATCGGCGGCAAGACGCCATTGTGAGGTCTCGCAGTCAGTGCACCGTGTAAGAATCCGATAGCCACCCCGCCAAAGACCGTCGTGCTGCACGGCGAGGAAGGGACACCCTTGTGGCCACACTGACCTCGGTGAACGTCGGCCTGCCCAGGGACGTCGAGTGGAATCAGCGCACCGTCTACACCGGCGCGTGGAAACAACCGGTGACCGGGCCGCGGATGGCGCGGCGGCTCAACATCGACGGCGACGGTCAAGGTGACCTCGGTGGCCACGGCGGGGAGAACCGGGCCGTCCTGGTCTATCAACTCGATTCCTACCGGCACTGGGCGCAGGTGTTCGGCCGCGACGACCTGGCGCCCGGGCTGCTGGGGGAGAACCTCACCGTCGAGGGGCTGCCCGACGACGAGGTGTGCATCGGTGACCGATACCGCATCGGGGAGGCGGTCTTCGAGGTGACCCAGCCACGGGTTACCTGCTACCGGGCCGGCATGCGCATCGGCGAACCCCGAATGGCGGCCCTGTTGGTCTCGCACGGCCGGCCCGGGTTCTACTGCCGGGTGATCACCGAAGGCGAAATCGAAGCCGGTCAGGAAATCGTCAAGCTCAGCTCTGGACCCGAGCAGGTGTCGGTCGCCGAGATCGACGCGCTGCTCTACCTGCCCGGGCACCCCCGCGACACATTGCAACGCGCACTTCGCATCCCGGCACTCAGCCCCGGCTGGCAGGCGTCCCTGCAGAGCCTGGCGGAACAGAGCCAGAAGCCGACGGGCCCCGCCGGGAACGTCGGGCTGACCGGCGCGACGAGCCCGCCACCGGCGTGGACCGGATTCCGCCCACTGCGGGTCGAAGCTGTGCACGACGAAAGTCAGAACGTGCGCTCAGTGTCGTTGGCCGACCCGGACGGCGTACCGCTACCGAAATGGCTTCCCGGACAATCGATCACGCTGCGGCTCTACCCCCAACCCATCGGTGCGCCGCTGATCCGCAACTACTCACTGTCCAACCAGCCGGGGGCCGCCGACTACCGAATCAGCGTCAAACGAGAGCCACACGGCTTGGCCAGCGGAAACATCCACAGCCACGTCCAGCGCGGTGATCTCCTGGACGTCGCCGCGCCTCGCGGCACCTTCTTCCTCACCGAGGCAACTGCACCGCTGATTCTGATTTCCGCCGGGGTGGGGGCCACCCCGGTGCTCTCGATGCTGCACTGGCTTGCGGCGACACATTCGGGCCGTCCGCTGTGGTGGCTGCACGGGGCCCGCAGCGGAGAGGAGCACCCATTCGCTCAGGAGAGCCGCGATCTGCTGAAACAGTTGCCCGGCAGCCATTTCCGCATCTTCTACAGCCGACCTACGTCAGCCGACAGGCTGGGGGCCGATTTCACCGACCAGGGCCGGCTGACCAGCGAAACCATTGCGGGACTGGCCCTGCCGCGCGACGCGGACGCCTATCTGTGCGGGCCTGCGGCATTCATGAACGACCTCACCAATGCCCTGGAGTCCTATGGACTGGATTCCGCCCGGGTGCACTCCGAACTGTTCGGTGCGGCCGCCGCCCTCACCCCTGGAATCGCCGCGACGTCGATCGCCCCGCACCCGCCTGCGGGGTCGCCCGGACCCGGACCGGAGGTGCAGTTCGCGCGCAGCGGGCTCTCGGCACCCTGGGGGCCGCCCAGCACCAGCCTGCTCGAATTCGCCGAAACGTGCGACGTCCCGACCCGCTGGTCCTGCCGCACCGGGGTGTGCCACAACTGCGAGACGGCGCTGCTGTCGGGAACCGTGCGCTACGACCCGGAGCCGCTGGAACCGCCCGCCGAGGGGAACATCTTGATCTGTTGCGCACAGCCCTCCGGGGCCGTCGTGGTGGACCTGTGACGGGTCGCCGCTGAGGGTGTCATGACGGGTCGCCCCGACCGTCGGAGCCGAGATGGTTATTCTCCGCAAAAGGGGCAATAGTGGATGTGACCACAGAACCCGGAATGAAGAGGTGAACGGGTGGAAGGCGACTCGTCGAATTATCCCGGGCATCCCGACGGCGCGGGGGCGATAACCGGCCGTGGCGAGTCGAATCTGTTTCGCCTGGACGGAGAGTCGTTGTTTGTCGGCCTGGGCGCCATCTGCGATACCGCGGCGCGACTGACCGGTGTGGACGGTGCCGCGGTGGCAGTCTTGTCGGGCACCGTGCGTGAGTTGGTACACGCGACCGATGCGCTGGCGCAGCAGATCGATGAACTGCAGTTCACGGTGGGTGAGGGCCCTTGCCTGGATGCCTACGCGCAGAATCGCGACGAATTGTGGCCCGCGGTGGAAGACCCTCAGTTCGCGGAGCGCTGGCCGTTGTTCACCGCCGAAGTGGCGCCGCTCGGAGTAGCCGCGGTGTTCGCATTTCCCGTGTCCGGTGCGTCACGCCCGATGGGAATCCTCGAGCTGTACCGCCGGACTCCCGGTGCCCTGGCCCAGGGCGAGCTGGAGTCCGCCCGGACGTGCACCACCGCCATCAGTCACCGGCTGGAAACCAACTGGCAGAGCCAGGTGCGGCGCAGCGGCAACGCCCAGGCGGCGATCGAGGCCGTGGGGTTGCACGACGGCGCATCACCCCATGTCGACGACCGGTTCACTCGCGCTCAGGTGCACATCGCGGCGGGCATGGTGGCGGTACAGCTGAAGGTATCCACGCACGACGGGATGACACGGTTGCGGGCACACGCGTACGCCGAGAGAAGATCGGTGGTCGCAGTCGCCGCCGATGTGGTGAGCCGGAAGTTGTCGTTCCGCGACCTCGACGGCCACGCGGGTCATGTGTCGGGGCAATGACGTGACCGCCACGGAGCAGGAAGGGCCGAAAGAGATGACTGCAGCGCGCAATCGGCTGGCGATCGCCGAACTGACCGCGACTTTGAACACAGAGTTCGATCTACCCACGGTACTGAGCACCATCGCCCACGACGTCTGCCGGGGCTACACCGCGGTGTCGGCGGTGGTGGGGCTGCTGGATGACGGTGACGTCGACGGCGACGCGGAAGTCAGGGTGGTCGCCGAGGCGCTGCGTGAACCCGTTGAGACCGACTTCGGGTTCGTGGCCACCGGTCCCGCCTACGAGAGTGCTCGCGACGGTGCGGTCACGATGATCGACGACCTGGTTGAATCCCACGAGACGCGGTGGCCGGATTACCGGCGCGAGGCTTTACGCGCCGGCATGCGCGGGATGCGGGCCTTCCCGGTGACCGCGATGGGTGCGCGCATGGGGTCGTTGGTGGTGCACACCGACGAACCCTGGGGTACTGCCCGGCCCAACGACCTGGGCCAGACACTGGCCAATCTGACGGCCCTCGCCTTGTCCATCGCTCCACGCACCGACGTTCGCCGCAGTACCTCCGAAGACCTGATTGCATCGGTGCTGCAGGGCAGCGCCACGATCGCCTCGGCGACCGGCATCGTCGCCGAAACCTTCGGCAGCACCATCGAACAGGCGCGGCTGACGCTCAACCGGGTGGCCCGCGCCCACGGCGTCACGGTGAGCTCGCACGCCGCAGCCATTGTCGCCGCCTACGACCGTGACCCGTCCGCAGACCTCGCCGCACACGCACTGTTGACCACACCACCGCAGCTCTTACCGCCGACGGCCATCACACCGCGCGGAGTCTGAACGAAGAATCGTTCGACGGCTATTGTTGGCCTACTCGGGGTGGGCAGGAAAATGAAATACGGGAGGCTGCAGTGAGCGCATCTGAGGACTCTCGTTCACTCGATGACATCGAGTTCGCGATGCAGGAGCTGGCTACCAACTTCGCCGGCCGCACCGAGCTGGAACCCATTCTGAACACCGTCTCGGAGCAGGCCGTGCGGTTGATCGCCGAAGTCGACTTCGCGGATATTCTGCTCATCGACGGGGATACCCACCGTTCGTTGGCGCCGACCTCACCTCTCACGGTCGAACTCGACACGGTCCAGGTCACGCTGGGGCAGGGCCCCTGCCTGGAGGCGGTTACCAGCGAGCCGCTGGTCCACAGCGCCGATTTCAGCTGCGAACCGCGCTGGCCCGAATTCAGTTCGGCGGCAATGGCACACGGCATCCGCAGCATGATGTCGTTTCACCTCTACACCTATCCGGACAGGACGCGCGGCGCAATCACGGGCCGGGGCGCGCTGAATCTGTTCAGCCGCAACGTCGGTCCGTTCAGCCTGGCCGATCAGGCTGTCGGCGCGATGCTGGCCACCCACGCCGCGGCCGCCCTCATTGCAGCCAACCGCCAGCTGCAGTTCGAATCCGCACTGCACAGCCGTGACGTGCTCGGCCAGGCCAAGGGCATCCTGATGGAGCGCTTCAAGATCGACGCGGTACGGGCGTTCAGTTTGATGACGAAACTCTCGCAGGACACCAACACACCTGTGCGCCTCATCGCCGAGCGCATCGTCGACAACCCCTGATCGCCGGACTCACAAGATGGGGCGACCGCCGGTCACCGCGATGCGCGCACCGGAAACGTAGCTGCCGTCATCGGAGGCCAGCATGACGTACACCGGCGCCAGTTCCACGGGCTGACCGGCCCGGCCGAGCGGAACGTTCTCGCCGAACGTGGCGACCTTCTCCGGAGGCATGGTTGACGGGATCAGCGGTGTCCAGATCGGCCCCGGCGCAACACTGTTGACCCGGATGCCGTCGGGGCCGAGCAGCTGCGCGAGGCTGGCGCTGAAGTTCGCGATCGCCGATTTGGTGGCTGCATACGGCGCCAGGGTCGGGTTGGGCGAATCAGAGTTGACCGAGGAACTCGCAATGATCGAGGAGCCGGCCGGCATGTGCGGGACGGCGGCTTTGGCCAGGTAGAAGAAAGCACCGACGTTGAGCTTGAAGGTGTAGTCCCACTCCTCGTCGCTGATTTCCTGCAAATTGTCATGTGTCATCTGGTAGGCCGCGTTGATCACCAGCACGTCGAGTCCGTCCCATTCCCTGACGACGGTGTCGATCACGGAGCGACAATGCGAGGCCTCGGAAAGGTCCCCGGGCAGGGAAAGGGCACGCCGGCCCTCGGCCTCGATCAGCTGTTGCACCTGCTTGGCGTCGTCGTGCTCGTTAAGATAGGCAATGGCGACATCGGCACCCTCACGAGCGAAGGCGATGGCCGCCGCGCGCCCGATACCGCTGTCGCCGCCGGTGATCAGCGTGCGCTTTCCGGTCAGCTTGCCGGAGCCGCGGTAGCTGTTCTCACCGCAATCCGGTACGGGCGTCATCTCTGATTGGATGCCGGGCGGAATTTGCTGCTGCTCGGGAAATCCCATGGTGGTGTCCTCTCCGGCCGGTGAGGCGGCCGTGCGTGTCGTTGCCGTTTAGGTCGGTCGTTTCGATGTGGGGGTGGCCGGGACGAACAACTGGACCCCCGTGGGTTGCTTGTGCTCCGCTGAATACCCCATGCAGATGCCGTTATGCATCGTTGAGCAGCCATCGAACGAACGTCAGCCGACTCTGCAGGTTTGGCGACGGTGTGCAGCGGGAAGCCGTCTCAGCGGCCCCTGTGGCTCGGGAGTCGCACGCCGGGGACGCCCGCTGATCGGATGAGGAGAGGCGCGTGGCTGAGCAGCCGGACGAGGTGAACAGCTCACTGACCGTCAAGCGGGACAGCACGGCCAGTCGTGACCGGGTATGGGAAGTGATCGCGGATGGCTGGACGTATTCGCAGTGGGTGGTCGGCAACAGCCGGATGCGCGCCGTCGACCCGAACTGGCCACAGGTCGGCAGCACAATCAGGCATTCGATCGGTGTGTGGCCGCTGCTGATCGATGATGTGACGATTGTCGAGGAATGCCGGCCGTCCGAGAAACTGGTGCTGCTCGCGAAGGGCCGCCCATTCGGCAAGGCACGGGTCACTGTGCGGCTGTTCGACATCGACGGCGGCGGATGCCGCATCGAGATGGCCGAGGTGCCGGTCGGCGCGCCGATGGGGTGGGTGCCCGATCGGCTTTCCCTTGCCGCCGCCTTTCCCCGAAACCGGGAATGCACGTGGCGGCTGGCGGCGCTGGCGGAACGACGCACACCTGGTGACGTCGAGGAATGACGGACCCCGATCTCGGGCTGCTCCAGGAGCTACTCAACGCGTACGGACCCTGCGGCGCCGAGGACGACGTCCGCGAGGTGTGTCGACGCGAACTCGAGCCGCTGGCCGACGAGGTGTGGGTGGATCCCGCGGGCAACCTGGTCGGAGTCCTGCGTGGCGGGGATGCCCCGGCGATACGGGTGATGGCGCACCTGGACGAACTGTCGATGATCGTGAAACGTGTTGAGCGCGATGGTTCCCTGCACGTCACCCAGTTGGGGACGATGTATCCGGGCAACTTCGGACTGGGTCCGGTGGCGATACTGGGCGATCACGAAACCCTGTGCGGGGTATTGACTTTGGGTTCGGAACACACGACGCAAGAGAGCCGGCGCATCTGGGAGACCAAACCCGACCAGGGCGACCAGGCGATGGACTGGCAACACGTCTACGTCTTCACCGGTCTTCGGGCCGAAGAACTGAAGGCTGCCGGCGTGCATCTCGGCACCCGGGTGTGCGTGCATCAGAGCAAGCGCACGCTGATCGAATTCGGCGACTATCTCGGGAGCTATTTCATGGACGACCGCGCGCCGGCGGCGGCCCTGCTGCGGGCGATGCGCCTGCTCACACAGCAAGGCATTACGCCGGCCGGTGACCTGTACGCGGTGTTCACCACCAACGAGGAAATCGGCGGTATCGGCGGATCGTATGCAAGTCGCACTCTGCCAGGCGATCTCACGATCGCCCTGGAGGTGGGGCCGGCCGAAGCCGAGTACGCCACGACATGCTCGGGTGGGCCGATCGTCGCGTACAGCGACGCCGAATGTGTCTACGACAAGGCCGTGGCCGACGCGCTGATGGCCGTCGCCGCCGAGCGTGACCTTGCACCTCAGGCTGCGGTGCTGGGCGCCTTCGAGTCCGACGCCTCACATTCGAAGCAGAACGGCTTGGCTGCCCGCGCCGGTCTACTGTGCATTCCGACGCTGAGCACCCACGGCTACGAGGTCATCAAACGCGATGCCATCGACGGCATGGCCGACGTGCTCACCGGCTTCCTCGGCCGGTCGGTCAGCTGAGCGCCGCTTCATCCGGCGCGTCCCGGCCGTGCCTACTGCGCAGGTAGGCGCGTTCGCGCAGCGCGGTGAGCCACCGGGGGCCGAGCGCAATACCCGGGATGGTGTTGCGGGTCGGATCGAAGGACACGTCGTGGTCCTCGTCGGTCGGAATCGGAGCCGTCAACGTCAACGTCGCGAGGGGCTGGAAGACGCCGGTGCCGTGCGCCTGCAGGACGTCGAAAACGAGTTCGCCGGCCTCGATCTCGTCTCGCAGCGTGTCCAGCGACAGCCCGCCTGCCACGTCGGTGCGCAGGTGCGCCTTCAGCCACCACCAGTCATCCCGATAACGCAACGGCATCAAGGTGGACAGAGTCGTACCCGTCCACGATGTCGTCGGCAGCAGTCCGAACCGGGCGAGCATCCCGGGACCGCCGGTGGACACCATCAATACGTCCCACGGGGATGCGTTGAGGGCGTGTGTCGGCATGCGCCAGGCAAGACCGATCAGATCGGGCAGACCGCCCGGGATGCCGACGGCTTTGGATACCCGGCCGATGATCTCACCCGACTCGATCGGGAGGCCCCGATCGGGTGGCGCGACCCGATCGATGTGCCCCGACGCCAGCACGCCCAGCGGGTGAAAGATGCGGCGCCGGCGCACCGCCGAGCCGAGCTGCAACGGCAATGCGACTAGATCAGAAGCCTTCATGGGACCCCCTTCGTTCGTTGGATCCGGACTGCCCTCGGACTCGCTGCACCAAACGTCGGCCCGGATATCGAGGATTCAGATGCCGCTGCAACGGGTACCCGGCATCCGCCCCCGCGTACAGCCAGCCTGCGCGGCATCACTACTTGCCGGCAGGAGTTTGCCATGGCCCCAGCACGCAAATCTGATCAAGCCGCCGCCAAAGCAGTCGGTCCGACCGGCAGCGCCGCGCAACCAGATCCCGATTACCGCGCCCAGTCGGGTGAGTATCTGACCACGGCGCAGGGTGTGCGGCTGCCGGACACCGATCACTCGCTCAAAGCCGGATCACGCGGACCGACGCTGCTCGAAGATTTTCACCTGCGGGAGAAGATCACCCACTTCGACCATGAACGCATCCCCGAGCGCGTCGTGCACGCCCGCGGCGCGGCCGCCCACGGAGTATTCGAGTCCTACGGCACCGCCTCCTCGGTCACCAGGGCCGGCTTCCTGGGCAAACGTGGGACCAAAACCGAAGTGTTCACCAGGTTTTCGACGGTCCTCGGCTCCCGCGGATCGGCGGACACCGTCCGCGACACCCGCGGGTTCGCCGTAAAGTTCTACACCGATGACGGTGTATTCGACCTGGTGGGCAACAACATGCCGGTGTTCTTCATCCAGGACGGCATCAAATTCCCGGACATCATCCATGCCGGCAAACCGCACCCGGACCGCGAGATCCCGCAGGCGCAGTCGGCGCACGACACGTTCTGGGACTTCGTCTCGCTGCACACCGAGGCGACCCACCACGTCTTCTGGAACATGAGCGACCGCGGCATTCCCCGGTCCTACCGGACCATGGAAGGTTTCGGCGTGCACACCTTCCGGCTGGTCAACGCCGAGGGCAAGACCAGCTTGGCCAAGTTCCACTGGAAACCGGCCGCAGGCGTGCACTCGCTGGTCTGGGAGGAAGCCCAGATCGCGGCGGGCTGCGACCCGGATTTCCACCGCCGCGACATGGCCGACGGTATCGAGGCAGGTGCGTTCCTCGAGTACGAACTCGGCATCCAGGTCATGCCGGATGACGGGACCGACAGCTACGGGTGCATCGATCTGCTCGACCCGACCAAACTGGTCCCCGAGGAACTGGTGCCGGTGCAGGTGATCGGCAAGTTGACGCTGAACCGCAACCCCACCAACTACTTTGCCGAAACCGAGCAGGTCGCCTTCCACACCGGCAACCTGGTCCCGGGCATCGAGGTCACCAACGATCCGCTGATGCAGGCCCGGCTGTTCTCCTACCTGGACACCCAGTTGACCCGGCTGGGCGGGCCGAACTTCACCCAGTTGCCGATCAACCGTCCGCATTGCCCGGTCAACGACATGCTGCGCGACGGCATGCATCAGACCGCCGTCCACACCGGCCTGGCTCCGTACCACCCGAACAGCATCGACGGCGACGAGCCCAAACCCGCCGGCGCCGAGGACGGAGGCTACGTCCACACACCGCGCGTCATCGAAGGCACCGCGGTTCGGGCCCAGCCGGTCTCGTTCGACGATCACTTCTCGCAGCCGGCCATGTTCTACCGCAGCCTCAGCCCGGTCGAGCAGGCGCATGTGGTCGAGGCCTTCACCTTCGAGCTGGGCAAGGTCTACGAGCAGTCCATCAAGGAGCGGCAACTCCAGGTGCTGGCCAACGTCGACGCCGACCTGTGCCGGCAGGTGGCGGCCGGGCTCGGTCTGCCCGCCCCGGACGGCGACCCCGCCCAGGACGTCCCGGTCTCGCCGGCCCTGTCGCAGATCGTGACCGATCCAGGGCCCATCGATGGCCGCAAGATCGGCATCATCGCCGACGCCGGATCCGATCTTGCCGGCGTTGCGGCGCTGGTCAAGGCGATGTCCGGGTTGGGGGCCACGGCTCTGGTGGTGGCCCCGGTGGGCGGCGAGCTCAAGGCCCGCCGGCGCAAGGTGACCGTCGACCGGACCTTCGCCACGGCCCGCTCCATCGAGTTCGACGCGGTGGTGGTGGCGGACGGGACGACGGTCGGCGCCGACATCAAACTGGTGGTGCTGCTGCAGGAAGCGTTCCGGCACTGCAAGGCGCTCGGGGCCTGGGGCGACGGCGCGGCGGTGCTGAAGACCGCACGGATTCCGGCGAAGGGTGCCGGCGTGGAAGTGGCGAAGACCGCCGACAAGGCGTTTTTCGTCGCGCTGGCCGAGGCGCTGGGCCTGCATCGTGCATGGGACCGGGCACCGAAAGTGGTGGCCTCGGCTGTACCCCCGGCGGTTTAGGCGCCTGTCACGGTGAGTACCGAATACGCGGATGTCACCGACATGTTCCGTGAGCTCCGCCCGCTGCCGGAGACCTCGGAACAGTATGCGCGGCAGCGTGAACGCATCGTGCGGAGATGTCTGCCGCTGGCCGAGCACATCGCCCGGCGCTTCAGCGGACGGGGTGAATCCTACGAGGACCTGCTCCAGGTGGCCCGGGTGGGATTGATGAACGCGGTGATTCGCTTCGATGAAGAGGCGGGCTCGGACTTCACCTACTTTGCGGTGCCGACCATCATGGGGGAGGTCCGTCGTCATTTCCGGGACAACGGATGGGCGGTCAAGGTGCCGCGGCGGCTCAAGGAGCTGCATCTGCGGATTGCCACTGCGACAGCACAATTGACCCAGCGACTGGGCCGGGCACCGACGGCGTCGGAATTGGCCGAAGAACTCGGGATGAACCGCGAGGAGGTCGTCGAAGGTCTGGTGGCGGGATGTTCCTACCGGACGTTTTCGATCGACAGCGGGAGCGGCAGCGACGACGAGACACTGTCCATCGCCGAACGTCTCGGAAGCGCGGATCCCGAACTCGACCACATCGACAACCGGGAAGCTCTGCGTCCGTTGCTTGCCCGTCTTCCCGAACGCGAGCGAACCGTGCTTGCATTGCGCTTCTTCGAGTCGATGACGCAGTCCCAGATCGCCGAGCGCATCGGTGTATCCCAGATGCATGTGTCGCGGATGCTCGCCAAGACACTCGCTCAGCTGCGGGCCGATATGAGCTAGTCGGCCCGCACGGGTTTATCGCGTGCGCAGTATCGGCGAATAGCGTCGGTATCCGTCGCGGACCGTGACGCGGTCGGCGCTCACGGTGTGCAGGTCGGTCCACAGTGTCAGGAAGGTGCCCCGGTGCCGCCAACGCAGTAGTGCTGCCAGTGCGGCCGGGCGGCGGACTTCGGAACGTTCGTAGCCCAGATACGACGAGCCGGTCCGCGGGCTGACGACGAGTCCGAACACCGACGGGGGACCGGGGTGGTGGTCCATGGCGCCGGGGACGGCCAGGCGCACATCGGTGACGGTGCCCAATCGGCGCCCGGCGGCATCGCGCACATCGACCCCCAGCAGATCACTCAGCTGCATGCTTGCCTCCGGGGATGCGACTGATGATCCGGTCGCGGAGCCAGTGCTCGACCCACAGACCGCCGCGAGTGTCCGCACCGGGCCGCAGATGCACCGACGTGCCGATCCGGTCGACGAGATCCCACCGCATCTCCTGGAGATGTTCCCGGGGTTGTCTTCCGCCGAAGATCCGGGTGAACAGCATCTGCCCGGTGAGGATGGCCGTGACGGTCGGCGGTGCGTCGCCGCCGTGGGCATCCTCGATCTCCAGATCGTCGACGATGCCGACCGGCTCGCCGTCGGCGTCGACGAGCTGGCGGTCCAGCAGGTGTAGCCGGGCGTCGATCAGCTGGGCGCCCGCGGGTTGCGGGGCGTCGGGTAAGTCGTTGTCGACGTGTGTCATTGACCGGCTCCCGTGACGATCATGAGCGGAATGGCGGCCAGCGAAGCCGCCAGGATGATGACGAGATAGACCGACGCCAGCGCATTGGTGATGCGGCCGTTGACGTGCTCACCCATATAGCCCGGATCGTTGGCGACGATCAGGATGGGCAGATAGGTCAGTGGCAGCGCGATCGCAGAGAACACGACGGAGTACTCGGTGACCAGGATCGGGTCGATACCGGTGAACAGGACGGCGCTGCAGACGCAGATCGCGACCAGCATCACGGTGTGGAACCGGGCGGCCTCGGCGGGGCGGCGGAACTTGCCCCATGCCCAGCCGAAGTACTGCGCCAGGGTGTAGCCCGAGGACAGGGTGGTCTCCAGCGCGGCACCGAATGTCGCTGCGACGATGCCGATGATGACGAAGGCCAGCGCGAGTTTGCCGCCGGCCTCCACCACCGGCATGGTGATCTGCGACAGCGATGTCACGGTGATCTGGGCCGGCATCAGCACGATCGTCGCGCACGCCGCGATCGCGATGGACAGCAGTCCGCCCAGTGGGAAACCCACCAGCACATTGACCCGGGACTTGCCGAGATCCTTGACCGTCCAACGCTCCTCGATGGCCCCGGAGGAGAAGAAGAACACTTCGTAGGGCGTCATGGCCGCGCCGAACAGCGCGATCGCGAAATACCAGTACGTCGCCGCCGACTCGTTCTCCGGGATGACCGGGGTGAACGCCTGATCGGACAGATCGGACCAGTTGGGGTGCAGCAGGAACACGCAGACGGCGAAGACGATCAGGCTGAGGCCCAGCACGCCGGTCACGTTCTCCATCACCGAGAATTTCACCCGCCAGATCACGATCCAGATGGCAGCGGCGGCCACCGGAATCCACAGCAGCGGACCGACATCGGTGGCCAGCTGCAATGCCAGCGCAACACCACCGATCTCAGCGGTGACGGTCATCAGGTTGATGAAGAAGGAGGCGCCGAGATTGGCCGCGGCGACCCGCGGGCCCAGACGTTCACGGATGATCTCGAACGTCGCGTGTCCGCTGACGGCCGCGACGCGCCCGGCCATCTGGGCGTAGAGGCAGATCCCGATGACGCCGACGGGGACCACCCAGGCCAGCGCGAGACCGAAGCGCGATCCCACCACGGCGTTGGTCACCAGATCGCCGATGTCGAGGAACCCACCGATCGCGGTGAGCACCCCCAGGGCGACGGCGAACAGCTTCTTCATCAGCGGTAGTCGCGTTCCAGGGTGTCGGCGGCGCGCAGCAGCGCCACCCGCAGTTCGGCGGTTTCGGCGCCACCCGCCTGTCGCACCGCGGCATTCGACTCATTGAGGGTGGCGATGATGTCGGTCATCGTCTGAATGAGCAGCGTCTGGCGGGCCACATCGTGTGGGTCTTCGGCCCGCAGGACGGCGATCCCCTCGTAGCCCTTGGCCACCTCGTCGCGGGCGTCGGAGAGTTGCACGCTCGCCAACTGCCCGGTGGACCGTCCGCGCTGCCACAGATCGATGGCCACCGCCCCGGACCGCGCGCCCGACAGGGTCTCCTCCATGGCACTGGCCAGTTGACCGGGCATGCCGTCGCGATTGGCCGGGCAACTGGTGAGGGCGAACAGCAGGACCCCCACGAGCACCAGGGGGAGCAGTGCGAGGCGCGCCAGTCTGTGCGACATCGTCAGCGCCGATCCGTCGCGTCCGACATCACCGATCTCCTCGCGCGTGAGTTCCGGTCGCCCGGCGAGACGGGCAGCGTTGTTCAGCTGTGGTGCGGCCAGAGATTACCCCGTGGTGCCGGGCACAAACGTGCTGACAGCGTCTACGGAGTGAAGTCGGCGGGCAGCTCGATGTCGGAGATCGCGATGTTCTCCTCGAGGTGGGCCACCGACGAGGTACCCGGGATCAGCAGCACGTTGGGCGCGACCGACAGGGTCCAGGCCAGCGCAATCTGTGCCGGCGTACGGCCGAGGTCGGCGGCGGCCTGCTTGACGGCGGCGTTGCCCAACACCGGATTGTCGGCGTTGAAACCCGAACCCAGCGGGAAGAACGGGACGAAGGAGATGCCGCGCTCGGTACAGAGGTCGAGTACGGGTTGCGATGACCGGTCGACGAGATTGTAGGCGTTCTGCACCGTGACGATCTCGGTGCGGTCCAGCGCAATTCGCAGGTGATCGATCGAGACGCTGGACAGTCCGATGCCCGCGATGAGGCCCTCGTCGCGGGCGGCGATCATGGCCGTCAGCTGGCGGTCGAACAACTCGTGGTCGACCGCGCCGACACTGTTCGGGTCGCCGGAGTGGATGCGGAGGTTCACCGCGGCGAGTCGGTCGGTGCCCAGCGTCGCCAAGTTCTCTTCGATATCGGCGCGCAGCTCGTCGGGTTGCTGTGCGGCGATCCACTCGCCCCCGTCGTTGCGACGTGCGCCGACCTTGCTGACCAGGGCCAGGTTCTCGGGGTAGGGATGAAGCGCTTCGCGGATGAGTTCGTTGGACACCTTGGGCCCGTAGAACTGCGCGGTGTCGATGTGGTCGACACCCAGTGCCACGGCCCGCTTGAGGACAGCGATGGCCTGATCGTGATCGCGGGGTGGCCCGAAGACGCCGGGGCCGGGCAACTGCATGGCGCCGAAGCCCACTCGACGCACCGTGAACGGACCCAGCGGAAAGGTTGTCGTCATTTCTCCAACTACCTCGCCTTTGTCGTGGATATTCCCCGGGACTCGTTCCGGGCCTGACGCCGACGATAGCCCGTCAGAAGATACCGCTGTACGCGTTCAGTGCCGGTTGGCCACCGAGGTGTGCGTAGAGCACCGTCGATGTGGGCGCGATCTGCCCGGACCCGACCAAGTCGATCAGACCGGCCATCGACTTGCCTTCATAGACCGGATCGAGGATGACGCCTTCGAGTCGGCCGGTCAGGGTGATCGCATCGATCGTGGACTGCACCGGTATGCCGTAGAGGTCGCCGGCCCACCCCCCGAGAACGGTGATCTCGTCATCCCGGAGGTCGCGGCCGAGCCCGATGAGCTCAGCGGTGTTTCGTGCGATGCGTTCGACCTGGGCCCGCGTCTTGTCCAGGGTGGCCGACGCATCGATGCCGATGACGCGCCGCGGCCGATCCTGTCCGGCGAAACCCGCGATCATTCCGGCGTGTGTCGAACCCGTGACCGTGCAGACCACGATGGTGTCGAAGAATATCCCGAGCTCTTTCTCCTGCTGCTGCACTTCATAGGCCCAATTGGCGAAACCGAGTCCACCCAGGCGGTGATCGGATGCGCCTGCGGGGATGGGGTACGGAGTTCCACCGGCCCGCTCGACGTCCTCGATGGCTTTTCGCCAGCTGTCTTTGAATTCGATCCCGAAGCCGGAGGGATCGAGCCGGACATCTGCACCCATGATGCGCGACAGCAGGATGTTTCCGACCTTGTCGTTGACGGCATCGGGCCAGTCGACCCACTTTTCCTGCACCAGTACGGCTTTCATGCCCACGCTGGCAGCGATGGCAGCAACCTGGCGTGTGTGGTTGGACTGGACTCCTCCGATCGAGACCAGCGTATCGGCACCCTGATCGAGCGCCTCGGGGATGAAGTACTCCAGCTTGCGAGTCTTGTTGCCGCCGTACGCCAGTCCGGAGTTGACGTCCTCACGCTTGGCCCAGATCTCCGGCCCGCCGAGGTATTGGCTCAGGCGCCGCAGCGGATGGACCGGGCTCGGCCCGAATGTCAACGGGTAGCGCTTGAAGTCTTCGATGGCCATAGGGGCGTCTCCTGAGAACTCTGGACATGACCGCAGCCTAGCTGCGACATGCAATATATCGCAGCCGCGGAACCGCGGCAGTCCGAGGGTGGTCGGCCGCTCGACCGCTCTCACGAAGGGCATCTGCGCGATGATGATCGGGGTTCAGGCCATCGTGGGCTGTGGTTAGCTCGTCTGGTGTCTGAGGCCAGCCGCACCACCGCCGAATTGATCGTCGAATGCCTGGAGAACGAGGGCGTCACCCATGTGTTCGGCATCCCCGGCGAAGAGAACATCCTGCTGATCGAGGCGCTGTCGCGGTCATCGATCGAGTACGTCCTCACCCGTCATGAACAGGGTGCGTCGTTCATGGCCGAGGTCTACGGGCGCCTGACGGGCAAGGCCGGGGTGTGCTCGGCGACACTGGGGCCCGGCGCGATCAACCTGCTGCTCGGCGTTGCCGATGCCACCACGAATTCCACTCCCGTGCTGGCGCTTTCAGCACAGGTCGGTATGCGGCGCAGCTACAAGGAGTCCCACCAGAGCGTGGACCTGGTGTCGATGTTCGCACCCGTCACCAAATGGTCGGCTCTCGTTGCCACGCCGGGCTCGGTACCGGAGATGGTCCGCAAGGCGTTCAAGCTCGCGCAGACCGAGCGTCCCGGTGCGGTGTACCTCGCGGTGCCCGAAGATGTCGAGGACGCCGCAGCGCCCGCGGGCGCCAATCCGCTGCGCGTCAACGTGCCGCGCCCCGATGACCCGTCGCAGGCGCAGATCGCCCGTGCCGCGGCGATCTTGAACTCGGCGCGCAATCCGGTGCTGCTCGCCGGCCACGGCGCGGTGCGCGGCGATGCGTCCGCTGCGGTGCGACGGTTCGCCGAGACGCTCGGAATGCCCGTCGCCACCACGTTTCACGGCAAGGGTGTGATCTCCGATGATCACCCGTTGGCCCTCGGTGCGGTCGGTTTCATGCGCCACGACTACGTCAACTTCGGTTTCGACCAGGCCGACGTCATCGTCGCGGCCGGCTACGAACTACAGGAATTCGATCCGGTCCGTATCAACCCGCGCGGGGACACCAAGATCATTCACGTGCACCGGTTTCCGGCCGAAGTCGACGTCCACTATGACGTGGCCGTGGGCTTGCACGCCGATATCGGGCAGTGCCTGGACGCCCTGGCCGCAGCGGTGGACCGCGATCAGGGGTATTCGTCGGGGCATGAACGCATCCGCGGCTTGCTTGCCGAGGAACTCGACCGTGGCCGCGCCGTCGACAGCTTCCCGTTGACGCCCGCGCGCATCGTCGCCGACACCCGCACCGCCCTGGCGCGCGAGGACATCGCGCTGGTGGACACCGGTGCGCTGAAGATGTGGATGGCGCGGCTCTATCCCACCTATGAGCCGAACACCTGCCTGATCTCCAACGGGCTCTCGACGATGGGATGGACGCTGCCCGGCGCGATCGCCGCCAAGATCGCCCGCCCGTCGTCCAAGATCCTTGTCGCCACCGGTGACGGGTCGTTCCTGATGAACTCCCAGGAGATCGAGACGGCGCTTCGCGTCGGCACACCGATGGTGATTCTGATCTGGGTGGACGACGCCTATGGGTTGATCAGCTGGAAGATGGACCTCGAAATCGGGCACAACGTCGACACCAGGTTCGGCAATCCCGACTTCGTGACCTACGCAGAGAGTTTCGGCGCCAGCGGGTACCGCATCACCTCGGCCGGCGAGTTGTTGCCCACCCTGCGCCAGGCGTTGTCGGCGGATACCGTCAGCGTGATCGCCTGCCCGGTGGACTACTCCGCGAACAGCGCGCTGATCGCCGCATTGGGTGAGCTGGACGAATCCTGGTCGTGAACCGTCGGTGCGACAAGCTATTTCGCCAGCGTGAACTGACCCACGTCGATCAACCCGCTGCGAAACAGGGGCGGGCAGCCCACCAGGTACTTCATGTAGCGGTCGTAGACCTCCTGGGACTGCAGGGCGATGGCCTCATCCTTGTGTGCCTCCAGCGCCGCCGACCAGTAGTCGAGCGTCGTGGGGTAGTGGGGCTGCAGCGACTGGTACCGGGTCACGGTGAATCCGGGTTTCACCGCATGTGCGTCGACCATCCGCACCGACGGCAACCGGCCGCCGGGGAAGATCTCGGTGATCATGAACTTGCAGAACCGGGCCATGTCGAAGGTCAGCGGTATGCCCAGAGCCAGCACGTCGTCGGGATGCAGTCCGAGGATGGTGTGCAGCAGCATGATGCCGTCGTCGGGCATCGCCTGGTAGGCGAAGGTGAAGAAATCGTCGTAGCGGTCGAAACCGAAATGCTCGAAGGCGCCGATCGACACGATCCGGTCGACCGGCTCGTCGAACTGTTCCCAGCCGCGTAGCTCCACCCGCTTGGAGCGCGGGCTGTCCGATGCCGCGAACAACCGCTCGACGTGGGCCTGCTGATTCGCGCTGAGCGTCAGCCCGATCACGTTGACGTCGTAGCGCTCCAGCGCGCGGTTCAGCGTCGAGCCCCAGCCGCAGCCGACATCGAGCAGTGTCATGCCCGGTTGCAGGTCCAGTTTGCCCAGCGCCAGGTCGATCTTGGCGGTCTGTGCCTCTTCCAGCGTCATATCGTCACGCTCGAAGTACGCGCAGCTGTAGGTCTGCGTCGGGTCGAGGAACAGCCGGAAGAAGTCGTCGGACAGGTCGTAGTGCGCTTGGACGTCTTCGAAATGTGGTTTGAGATGCTTGGGCATTGGCGTAAGAGCCTTCCTGAAGAGCACCGCGGCGCTCACAAATGTCCCCCGACCGGTGAGCTACCCGGTTCTCTCCGATACTGACGCTAGCCGTTTCGGGTGGCATTCGATACCCGTGTCAATTTCGCCACCACGGCCGATCTCCCGGTCTAGCGTCGGAAGCACACCCAGATGTAAGGAGACCGACATGCCTCGACCCAATCATCCAGACAGTGATCATGGCCGCCACGACCGCGACCGTGACGGGATACGGCCGATGTCCAATGACGGCTGTAGATGTCATTGCGGCACATGTAAGGGCGGTTCGCATTGCAGCAACGTGGCTGCTGGTTGCACGATTCGGTGACCCCGGCCAGAGCCACGAGAGGATATCCTGAGCGCTAATCGACGGCTGCGCTGACGGCAGGCTCGCGTGGCCGGTGAGCTCAGGTGGGCCGGTTCACAGAAGCGCCGACAGGGGAGAGGGTTGCCGGAGTATTCGAGCAGTTTCGCCGTTTTCGGGGGCCTCATCCGCGCGTGGTGGAACGAGCCCGTCGCCTACGCAAACCAGGTGCAGTACTTCACCAAGCGCTCGATGGCCAAGACGATCCAGGTGGCGATCGGCATCGGCACCGGGCTCGACGGCATTGCCTCACTGGTGTTACTGCAGCCGTTCGCGAGTAACTCTGTTGCCGGCGTGGCAATGGCGATGTTCGCCGTCCTGCAGATCGCGTGGGGTCTGGCGTGGTGCTTTCTGCCCTGGCCGTCGCGCTCGTTGTCACTGGCATTCGTCGCGTCCGCCGACGTCGCCATCGCGGCGGTCGTGCTGCTGGACGGGAGCTGGTTGTTCGCTCTGTTCGGTTGGTACTTCTTCACCATGATGTCGGTGTACGTGATGTTCTTCGATGGTCCTAAAGTTGCTGTGGGACACGCAGTATGGGTGATTCTGACGACGTGCCTGTTCGTCGCGGGCGCCAGTCCGGCAGCGCTCGACAAGGCCGAACTGGCGGTGTTGGCACTGGTGTGGGTGGTGCCCATGGTTGCGGCGCCATTGGGCATCCAGTGTGGCATCTGGGCCATGCGGAACGACGCCTATGAGGCGGTCACCGACCCGTTGACCGGGCTGCTGAACCGGCGCGGGCTGCACCTGCACATCGGGGACCTCCTGCGCGACAACATCACCGCCGATGCCGAGGTGGACGTGATGGTCATCGATCTGGACCGGTTCAAGGACGTCAACGATGCCTTCGGTCACCCGGTCGGCGACAAGGTCCTCGTCCGCACTGCGCGAAGAATCAAGGCCGCCGTTCGTGGTAGCGCATTGGTGGCCCGAGTCGGCGGTGAGGAATTCGTGGTGATCGATCTGGCCGATTCCGGTCAGACGGAGCGTGACTCGGATCGGGTGCGTGACGCGATCGCGGCCCCGGCGGATCCCGTCATCACGGCCAGTGTCGGTGTCACCAGCGTTGCCATCACGGACTTCGCGGCGCCGGGACTGGATTCCCTGACGGTGCTCGACACCATCATCGAGCGGGCCGACAGCGCAATGTTCGACGCCAAACGCGACGGCGGTAACGCGACGATCCGCATCCGGCCGTGAAGGCGGGCACGCAGGAAGCACCCCCCACGGCGCCGGGGTCACCGACGCCATCGGCAACCCGCACGGCTGTCAGGAGGCCCTGACCAACTCCACGACCGGGATGATGCGCTCGGTCTTGCGTTGGTACTCGCCGAATTGCGGCTCGACGGCGACCTGTTTGGCGTAGACGCCGTCACGTTCGTCGCCGTCGAGCACGCGTGCCGTCGCCGCGAAGGTGTCGGTGCCGAGTTCGACGGTGATCTCGGGATGCGCGACCAGGTTGCGGTACCAGTCGGGATGGGTGTCGGCCCCGCCCTTGCTGGCGAAGATGTAGATCCGGCCGTCGTCCAGCAGTGGCACCAGCGGCGCGATGCGCGCGGTCCCGGACTTGGCGCCGGTGTGGTGCACCAGGACGAGCGGCTTGCCTTCGAACACGCCGCCCGCTTTACCTCCGGTTTCCCGGAATTCGGTGATCACGGCGGCGTTCATCTGGTCGAACTCGTTCTTTTCCATGCAGTCAACGGTAGTACGCGCTCAGCGCACCGTCCGTCTGGCCGAGGCGAACAGGTTGACCCCGGTGGCCTCGCGGCGGATCTCCACGGCGCTGGTTGCGAACTCGGACTGCGCGAACAGATTCACCAGATCCTGGGGTGACCGGTGGATCAGCCTCCAGTCCAGGAGGTGATCCATGAACGCCTTGTCCGGGTTGTCGATGTCGAAGTTCCCGACCACCGCGGTTCCCCCGAGGCGTAAGCCGCGGAAAATCCAGTCGAGCAACTTGATCACCAGGTGATCGGGCAGGTAGTCGATGAGACCGATCGAATAGATGAGATCCTGACCGCGCAGAGCCAGGGTCTCGCGTCCCAGAGCCAGTTTGACCGCGTTGGCCCGCACGAACGAAACCCGTTCCTGCGCGCCGATATCGACCGCGATGCGCTGCGCGTAGTCCAGGGCCTGATCATCGATGTCCAGGCAGGTCACCACGATGTCCGGGTGCTCGGGTTCGGTGAAGATGTCGAAGATCTCCCGGGCAGGCCCGCAGGCCAGGCTGGTGATCCGCGCTGGTCTGTCGTCGCAGACCTGCTGTGCGGTGTCGATGATCAACTCGCGCAACAGCTGTCGACGGTTCTTGACTGCCCGCGAGGCGGCGATGTCGAGAAACCACCGGTCGATGAAGGGACCGAGCCTGCGCACCCCGTCCGGTTCGTCGTCATACACCATCTGCAGGGTCAGATAGTCCCCGGCGTAGCCCCGAGGTTTGGTGTAGGAACGATCGACCAGGGTGCTCAGCCCCAGGTATGGATACGTTTCCTCGTGCACGAACGCACCCAGCTCATTGGCATCCGGTGCGCCTCCGCGCAGGTGCACCCGCATCTGATCGGACAGCGCCTCGCAGGCGGCATCGACTCTGGCCTGCACCGCTTTGTGTGCCAGATGGCCATCGATGATCAGTCTGTCGGTGGCTCTCATCGCGGTCTTGAATCGCGCTGCGGCGACGGCGAGTGGATGTGTCGTTGCCACAGGCGAAGTTGCGTCTGTCATGGTCACAGCGCAATTCTCGTGCGTGGCGGCGCCGGTGCCATGAGTAGAGCGCTACCTGTTTCGACGCCTTCGGCTATGGCCCGGCGTTCAGCGTCAGCACCGAGATGTCCGGCGGTGCGCCGACCCGCACCGGCGGCCCCCAGAACCCGGCCCCGCGGGACACGTACAACTGGGTGTCCTGGTGCGTCGACAATCCGGCCAGCGACGGCTGCACCGCCTCCACGACGTACTGGAACGGCCAGGTCTGGCCACCGTGGGTGTGTCCGGACAGCTGCAGATCCACCCCGCGGGCCGCGGCTTCCTCGACCATGACCGGCTGGTGGGCCAGCAGCACCGTCGGGCGCGACGGATCCACTCCGGCCAGCGCACGGTCGTAATCCGGTGGGTCCCCGCGTTCCTCACCGGCCAGGTCGTTCACCCCGGCCAGATCGAACGACGCACCGCCACGCCGGATCGCGGTGTTTTCATTGCGCAGCGGCGATACCCCCAACCGCTCCAGCTCACGCAACCACGGCACGGTGTCCTCGACGAAATATTCGTGGTTACCGGTGACGAAAAAGGATCCTTCGCGAGACACCAAGTCCTGCAGAGGCTCTGCGGCATGGCCGAGCTTCTCCACGGTGCCGTCGACCAGGTCGCCGACGATGGCCACCAGATCGGCATCGGCCTCGTTGATCATCCGGACGATCCGCTCGGTGTGCCGCCGCCCGAGCAGGGGACCCAGATGGATATCGGAGACCACCGCGATCCGGAACCCGTTGAACGCCGGGTCCAGGCGGCGGAGCCGGATCGGCACCTGCAGGACGTTGGGCGGACCGAGCGCCGTGGCGGCGCCGTAGCCGACCAGCCCTGAGGCCGCGACACCCGCAGCGACCGCACTCGTGCGCGCCAGGAACACCCGCCGGTTCACTCCCGCCGCGGCGGTCGGCTCGTCCGTTGTCGCGGACGGTTCGTCGGTCACGACCGACTCGGGCGGCCTGCCGCGCTTCACCCAGCCGTGCAACAGCAACCGCACCGGCTCCAGAACCAGCAGGGCCAGCAGCAGGTATCCGACCAGTGCGAACCAGATATAGCCCGGCCAGGCGAACCAGGCGGACTCGTCGATCCCCGTGAACCGCGGCACCATCAGCGTCATCACCAGCAGTGCGGCCAGCGCCAGGAACACCGCCGTCAGGACCCAGCGGGTACGGCCCGGGCCAGTGGTGTCCTTGATCACCCGTTTCCACACGTACAGGTGTGCCAGCCCGAGAACCGAGCTCAAAATAATGATGAACATGCAGGCGATCAGCCTCGCGCCCGGACCAGACTCATCTCAAAAGCCTAGCCAAGGGTCACCCGCAGCCAGGCCGCTGTGACCACGTTCACCAGCGATTCCATAAAGGGCGGTGCTGCATGGCATGATTCGCCCGCGCACCGGGTACATGGGTGCGGACGGCGAAAGGAACTCCGATGGCTGGTGCCGCTGCTTTGAGTGGACGCACGGTGGGTACCTGCCCGGGATGCGGTTACCCGGTGATGGGCCCGCATCCGTGCGCGGCATGCGCGCCCCTGATGGCGGCTGCACAGGGCGTCGCTGCACCGGACGGCCCTGTCGTCGCCGCCTGAGGGCATCGCCGCCGGTATTTCGCCTATTCTGCAAGCCATTTCGTGGTGAGAGCTACCGGCGCCCAGTCCGGCCACGAGGGCGTGCCAACCTCGAACCCGGCGTTCAGCTGGGCCACGATGCGCGGCCCGTGCCGGGCGCTGTTGTCGTAGAAGCTGGTGGCCTCGGCGCGCAGCGCGGCGATGGCGACCAGGTCCCAGAGCCGCCGGTAGCGTTGCCGGATCTTGTCCTCGGGCACCTGGTGGCCACCGGCCCGCACCCGGAACCGCACCCGCTCGACGGCCAGCTCCTCGGGGATCAGCACCACGTGCAGCACCACCGTGTAGCCGGCGATGTGCGCGGCGTCGATCAGATCGAGTTTGGACGGATGCGAGAACACCGTCTCGGCGATGAATGACTCACCGAGTTCGATCAGCTTGGCCCTGGTGTCAGCGGCGATGCGGGCAGCCTCGTAGGCATGCTCGACCGCGGCGCCGGGCCAGCGGTGCTTGGCGATCTCATCGGCGTTGACCACCGGGCTGCCGGGAAGCAGTGGCGCCAGCGTCAACTCGATGAAGGTGGACTTGCCGGCACCGTTGCAGCCGACGACGAGGTCGAGGCGTTTCACCTGTGCGGGTGCAGCACCGACGAACTACCGTCAGGGCGGTGCTCGACGATCTGGCCGGAATCGTCCAGCGCGACGGTGGTGATCCCACGTGCTGCCAACAGGGCCCCGTAGTCGGTGCCGGTCAGGTTCTCCTCGATGGCCGCCGAGATCTCGGCGTTGAACACGACGCCTTCCTCGGCGCTCAGCTCGGACAGTTCCACCCCGCCCGCCAAAGCGGCCTCCACCTTGCGGCGCGCGGCGCTGTGCTGACCCGACACCGAGCGCCCGATCCGGGCCCAGTGATCGAGTTGCTGTTTGGCCGAACGGCTCTGCCTAGCGCCCTCGGCGGCTGCACTGTCCATGAGATCAGCGGCGACCCTGGTCACGCGATCAGCGGCATTGGCCATGACGATCCCCTTCGCTCGTAGCAGTCTGCTACAAGTGTAGCAATATGCTACGGCCGGCTACTGTGGGTGGGCCGCCAGGTACTCCGCCACCGGGATGGTGCTGTTCTGTGCATACCCGATGGGCAGCAGCACGTCGCCGGCCGTCGTCCGGTAATACACCTCCCAGTCGTGGTAGCCGGCGAATGCCGCGGGATCGGCGGCCAGCACCGCCGCGTAGTTCTTGACCGCCTGCACGTAGTGGTCGGAGTTGTTGTACCGGTATAGGGCGTGGTCGGGATCGTTGCGGAAACCGTTGGCGGACAGATACCGCCCGGCCGCCATGATGCTGTCCCGCGGCGCGTGGATGTCACCGCCGGCGCCGTAGGCGGCGAACGTCGAGGGCAGGAACTGCATCGGTCCCTGCGCGCCGGCGGTGCTGGTCCCTGCGATGCTGCCCAACCGGGTCTCGATCAGATTGACCGCGGCCAGGTAGTTCCAGCCGACCCCGGAGGCGGCCTCGGACTCGCGGTAGTGGGCCAGCAGTTCCTCGGCCGGACGCGGGGCCTCGATGCGCCATGCGGGCACAGTGTCCTTGGCTTCGCCGGTCAGCAGCGCGTCCAGGTGCCTGCGCGCCGCGATGTTCAGGTCGTAGGCCGTCAGCAACGGCGCCGGGATTCTGGGGCGGACCACGCCGTCCCACTCCGGGTGTCTGCCGATGGCGCGGTAGGCCGCCTGCTGACGTCGAGCGGCCGCGCGGCGAACCTCGGGCGCGGACGACGGATTCCGTAGCGTCTGCTCGTCGGTGACCAGGTCGTCGGCCACCTGCGCGGGCTCTTCCGCCAGTCGGGGCTGGGCGGGCACGGGTGTCTGCGGTGGCGGTGGTGTCGTTGGCGCCGTGCTGGTTTCGGTGGCCGTCGGGGGAGTCGAGGATGTGTGCGGTGTGGCCGGGGAGGACGTGTCCGCACACCCCGAGAGCGCGATGAGCATTACGAAGGCCGCAGCGAACCGGGCGGCGAGGCCGCGAACGGGCGTCGGGCCAACTCGTGCATTCGTGTCCATCAGGCGGTGTCCGGGCGGTAATTTGCGGTACAGATTCGGCGAGCAGCGTGTGACAGCGATGTGGCGACGATAGCAACGCCGCGAAGCGAATCGATCGCAACCGCGCCAACCCGGTGCGCGGACGTCGGAAGGAACTCCATGGGTTACGCCAAGCACATCGGTCGTGTCGGCGCTCTGGCGGTAACCCTGGGAGTGGGTGTCGCGCTGGCCTCGGCACCGACCGCGTTCGCGGAGACGGGCGACTCGTCCTCGTCGTCTTCGTCCTCTTCGTCGTCGTCGTCGTCGAGTTCGAACAGCTCGTCCAGTTCGTCGTCGTCATCGGACTCCAGCGCGTCGAGCACAGGGAGCAGCACGTCGTCGGAATCGAATGCCTCGAGCACCGGCGAGACGAAGACCACCAAGACCACCAGGACCACCCGATCGGCCGCCGGCTCCGACACGGTGAGCGTGCCGCTGTCCGACCGCACGTCCCCTGTGCGCGCGACCACCGCCCGCACCGCCAAGACCAGCCCGCTGTCGGCCGGTGCGCCGCGGGCGGCCGAGCCCGCGGTCACGCTCGTCACCATCCCGGTGAACCCGGCGGCCCCACTGGTGAATCCGCAGCCGGGAACCCCGCCGGTGGAGGCGCCCGCCGCGTTGGCGGCGCTGGCCGCAGTGCGCGACGAGCTGGAACGCAACACCTTGCGCCGCAACGCCACCAGCGGACCGCAGGTCGGCATCGCGGCGGTGGACACCCCGAATGTGTTGGTCATCGGCGTGGACGGCACCAACCTCAGCCGGGTGCTCGCAGACCCGGCCAACGTCAACTTCTTCAACCTGATCAAGACGAGCTCGACCGCTCCGACGAGCATCGTCGGGCACACCACCATCTCCAACCCGTCCTGGTCGACCATCCTGACCGGCAATTGGGGTGAGAAGACCGGCGTCATCAACAACATCTTCACGCCGTGGACCTACAACCGATGGCCGACGGTGTTCAACCAGCTCGAAGAAGACCACGACGAAGGCATCCAGACCACCGCGGTCGCCAACTGGGACGTGATCGCGGCCATCGCCGCCGCCGGTGGTGACCTGGGCGCAGACCTGGTGCGCTACATCGGGAAACGCGACGACGACCCGAACTGGTTGAAGACCGATGATGCCGTCGGGGACACCACCGAACTGGTCATCGCCGGCTCAGACCCGAACGTCGCGAACTTCGTCTTCAGTTACTTCGTCGGAGTCGACGAGAACGGCCACGCGTACGGCGGGGCTTCCGAGGAATACAAGCTGGCGCTCAACAACTTCGACCGCAACCTCGGTGAGATGATCGCCGCGGTCAACGCCTGGGAGACGGCCAACAACGAGGAGTGGACCATCGTCCTGGTCACCGACCACGGACACCAGCCGCAGCGCGGCCTCGGACACGGCTTCCAATCACCGGACGAGACCGAAACCTTCGTCATCGTCAACGGGCCCGGCTTTGCGCCCGGCGCGATCAACCTGCAGTACGAGATCGTCGACGTGACCCCCACCGTGGTGACGTTGTTCGGCGGCACCCCGCGGGCGACCGATGGCACGTCGATGACCGAACTGAACAACAACGTCTTCCCGGTCACCGACGACGCGCTGCGGGCGGCGCTGCAGGACCTCATCTCGAAGAACGGCTATCCGGACACCATCACCAACGTCGCCCTCGGGGTGCGGACCATCTTCACCTCGATCCCGTACTTCCTGGTCGATATCGTCGACGGGATCGTCGGCGGCATCAAATCGGCTGCTGCACAGAATATTCCGGTCGTAAGCCTACTTGCGGGGCTGGCGGTCGGGCCGGTGCGGTTCCTTGGGGATCTGGGGTACGTGGCGACGAACTTCGTGGCGCAGATCGTGGCCCGGATCACCGGTGTCACGGGAGCCAGCATCTATCCGTTCTGGCCGCCGGCCGCACCGAACTTCCCGTCGTACACGCCGCCGGCACCGCCGTCGATGCTGGGCGGACTTCAGGTGTGCGGGGACCCGGCGCTGGGCGCCTGCGTGGTGCCGTCGATCGCGGTGTGAGCCCGGGGCCTCGAGCCCGTCAGGGCTTCATCGAGCCCAGATAGTACGACTCGCGGCCGGTGGGGTACCCGCCCCCATCGGTCGCGATGTGAATGTGGTCGAAATGGTTCAGCGTTTCCGAGCCGTAGTCCGCGGTCCAGCTCGGTGCGCCGATCCCGGGGTAGAAGCCCTGCCGCCAGATGACATGGATGACCCCCCAGCGCTCGGCGTTGGCCAGGGCGAGCCCGGCGATCTGATTGCCGAGTTCGATACCCTCATCGCTGCTGTGGTTGGGGATCATCACGTCGATCGCCAGCCCGTTGGGATGCCACTTCAGCGCATCCTGGCGGTAGCCGCCGATGGTGGTGATCTCCGGGTACATCATGCTGATCGCACGGGCCACCCAGATGGTCTTGATCTGTAGCCCACCCTCGGGCGCGACACCCTTGTCGAGCGGGAAATCCAGGACCCGGGTGTCCACCGGTGCGCTCACCGCCAGCAGTTCGGCCTCGGTCGGGGCCTGGGCGGCGGCGCTGGTGGGCAGCAGGGGAGCGGCGGGTGCGGCCGAGACCTCGCCGGACGCGGCAGTCTCCGGATTCTGCACGGGGCGAGGCGCCGCGTTCTGGGCGTAGAGCACGCCTCCGGAGATGACGATGGAGCCGGCGATCGCCAACCACCGTCCCCGGTTCGCGGCTAACAGGTTTCTGCCCACGGTGTGCACTTTAAATGCCGAATCGGGTGTGCGGTGTCAATGTCGGCGAACTGTTCTCCCGCGCCGAGCCGCCGCCTCGGGCACCACGGTGCGGGTCGGCGGTTAGCAACCGGGTCGCGTGACTTGCCGTTCGGCGGTCGTCGACCGCACAGCAAAATAGTGCCGATGTCAAGGGTTCTGTCCATGGAACCCCGTATTCCTGGGAAAAGAACCGACAGTGGCCGTTGCGGGACGGTGGGCGCAACACTTTCACCCGGTTTGCCGCAAACTGAGAGATTTCTAAGCACGTGTCTGACATACTGCTGACGGCAAATCGGGCCAGCTTAAGGAGCAACGGTGGGAAACGTGCCCAGCACAATATTTTCGGCATTGGCGGCGGGTGTACTGGCGACCACAGGGGTCACCGTCATCTCCGTAGACGGTGACCGGGCGGAGGTTGCCGGACCGGCGGCCGGTTCCGCGCCCGCGGTCGTGCACGCCCAACCGGTGCTGGCCGCCGCGGTGCTGCCCAACCCGTCGCCGAACGCCCTGTACGGCGCCCAGATCGCCGGCGGAGGCGCGCCCGCAGCCGCGGTGCCCGGCCCCGTGGATACCGGCGGCACTCTGATCACCTTTGCGCCCACCGGCGGCGGCGCCGACGGCGCGTCCGGTGAACGCGGTTCCTCCTCGCGCGCGGCCGCTGGAAGCGGCGCCGCCCCCTTCACTCCCGAGGTGCTCGCCGACGCCGTCGCGCGCACCGGTGGTAACTCGAACACCGAGGTCACCGTGATGGTGGCCGATGCCGCAGGCGCGCTGCAGGTAGCCCAGACCACCCTCGGCGATCTGCCCGGCGCGATCGCCGGTCTGCTCGGTGACATCGGCGGCCGCATCCCGGTCGTCAGCTTCTTCGTGCGCAACGGCACGCTGGCCAATCCTGAGGGTGGCCTGCTGATCGGCAACGGATTCAGCTCCATCACGGCCGGCGTGAACGGCGGCCGTGGCGGTTTGCTCTTCGGTAACGGTGGCGCCGGTGGCTTCGGCGCCGACGGCGGCCAGGGCGGCCTGCTCGGCAGCGGCGGCGACGGCGGCCTCGGCGGCGGAAACGGCGGCGCCGCAGGGCTTCTCGGCAACGGCGGCAGCGGTGGTGACGGTTCCGGTCTGAACGCCGACGGTGGCAACGGCGGCCGCGGTGGGCTGCTCTTCGGTAGCGGCGGGCATGGCGGTAGTGGCGACCAGGCCGGCGCGGACGAGACCGGCGGTGCCGGCGGCGACGGTGGCGCGGCCGGCCTGATCGGCGGCGACGGTGGCCACGGCGGCGCCGGCGGCAGCGCCGAGGGCGCCAACGCGGTCGGTGGCGCCGGTGGTAACGGTGGCACCGCGGGCATCGTGGGCGGCGGCGGGCACGGCGGCGCCGGTGGCACCGCCCAGGGCGACGGGGCCGGCACCGCAACCGGTGGCGCCGGTGGCGACGGTGGCCAGGGCCTGTACGACCCGGGGCGCGGCGGTGACGGCGGCAGCGCCACGGCCGGTGACGGCGGGTCGGCGGTCGGCGGCGCCGGTGGCACCGGCGGCGTGGTCGAGGTCGGCAGCGGCGGCTGGGGCGGCACCGGCGGCGACGCCACCGCGACTGACGGAAACGCCACCGGCGGCGACGGCGGAAGCGGTGGCGGCAACGCCATCGTCGGCAGCGGTGGGCGCGGCGGTGAGGGCGGCAGCGGCACCTCCGAGAGCGGCACGGGCGCTGGCGGTACCGGCGGATCCGGCGGCGGTAGCGGCCTGGTGCTCGGCGGCGGTGGCCGCGGCGGCAACGGCGGCGACGGAACCAACGACGGCGAGGGCGGAATCGGCGGTGACGGCGGCGAGGGTGGCGACGGTCGCGGCATCCTGACCGGGGGCGGTCGCGGCGGCAACGGCGGCAACGGCGTCGGCGATCAAGGCCTCAACTCCGGAACCGGCGGCAACGGCGGCAACGGCGGCAGCGGCAACTTCGGTGGCTTCGGCGGTAACGGCGGCAATGGCGGAGAGTCCAACGGCAGCGGTGGACTGGGCGGCGGCCCCGGCGGCAGGCCCGGCAACACCGGCGGCAACGTCGTTTAAAGGCTCGTCGTCTGGCTTCAACACGTGAATAGAAGGGCCGGTCCTGGAACCCAGGACCGGCCCTTTCTCGTTGGCCACCTGAGTGTTGCCTGTCGTTCATCCGGCTTCGTCAAGATCACTCGACTTCACCGCCAATTGAACAGGGGTCCCCATGACGTCGAACCTGGGTCGCGTGACGGCAGCCGCCGCGGTCACCGCACTGCTCGCGGCCGCCTGCTCGCCGAGCACACCGGAGGACAAGGCCGATGCGCCCGCCCCGCAGACGCAGCGCGCGACCTCGCCGATCGACTTCAACCTGCCCGACGCCGAGCGCTATCACCGGTTGACCACCTACCCGGTGTATCTGAACCGCCCGGCCGGCGAGGACCCTGCCACCGAAACCGTCGCCGAGATCTCCACGGTCACCCCGGACGGCAACACCGTCATCTACACCGACGCCGCGGCCAAGCGCGTCGGCTTCCTCGACATCCGCGACCCACTGAAAACCGTAGGGCTGGGCACCCTTTCGCTGGCCGAGCTCGGACATGCCGACGACCAGCCGACCTCGGTGGCCGCCCTGGGTGAGTTCGTCCTCGTCGTCGTCGACACCACCGGTGATGACTTCGCCAACCCGTCGGGCCGCGTCGACATCGTGCGCGTCGCCGACCGGACCCGCGTGCGCAGCATCGACCTCGGCGGTCAGCCGGATTCGATCGCCATCAGCCCGGACGGCTCCTTCGCCGCCATCGCCATGGAGAACCAGCGCAATGAGGAGTTCACCCCCGAAGGCGGCGAAGAGGGCGACCTGCCCCAGCCCCCGACCGGCTTCCTGCAGCTGCTCACCCTGACCGGGGCGCCCGCGGCATGGTCGGCCCGCAAGGTGGATCTCGATGTCGAGCAGGCCCGTGCCGCCGGCCTGGACACCCCCGAAGACCTTGAGCCCGAATACGTCAGCATCAATTCGCGCGGTCAGGTCGCGCTGACCCTGCAGGAAAACAACGGCATCGCCATCATCGACGGCAAGACCGGCGCGGTGTCCAAGATCTTCAGCGCGGGAACCCAGGCCGTGGACGGTATCGACACCGCCGAGGACGGCGCCCTCGATCAGAGCGGTTCCCTGGAGGCCGCGCCGCGCGAGCCCGACGCGATCGGCTGGATCGGCGACGGCCATGTGGCGACCGCCAACGAAGGGGACTGGAAGGGCGGCACCCGCGGCTGGTCGGTCTTCGATGCCGCCACCGGCACGGTGGTCTGGGACGCCGGTAACTCCGTCGAGCAACTCGCCGTGCGGACCGGCCTGCACATCGAGGGCCGCGCCGAGTCCAAGGGGCCCGAGCCCGAGGGGCTGGCGATCACCGAGATCGGCGGTCGCCCAACGGCACTGGTGGCGTCCGAGCGGAGCAACTTCGTCGCCGCCTATGACGTCAGCGACCCGGCGGCCCCGGTGTTCCGGCAGATCATGCCCACCACGCCCGGACCGGAAGGCATCCTGGCCGTCCCGGCGCGCAATCTGCTGGTGATCTCGTCGGAGTCCGATGACGCGGAGAACCGGGTGCGTGCGTCGGTCAACATCTATGGCTACGGTGCGGGGTTCGCCGCCGACGGTGGCAAGCCGGCATTCCCGTCGATCGTCTCCGGTGATCTGGACGGCACCCCGATCGGCTGGGGTGCGCTCGGAGCGCTCGCCGCCGACCCGGCCGCGTCGGACCGGCTGTTCACCGCCACCGACATCGCCTACGGCCCGGCCCGCATCCTCAGTGTCGACCTCACCAAGACGCCCGCGCTGATCGACAGCCAGCTCGCGGTCACCGAGGACGGCAAGCCCGTCAGCCTGGACATCGAGGGAATCGCCGCGCGCCAGGACGGTTTCGTGCTCGCCGTGGAGGGCGAGGACGGTGCGGGCAACGAGCTGATCAACGTCGCCACCGACGGCAGCATCAAGGACCGCATCGCGCTGCCCGCCGAGATCGCCGCGGAACTGGGCGGAGAGGGTCTGGAGGGTGTCGCCGTCGACGGTGACCACGTCTGGGTGGCGCTGCAGCGCGAGCTGAAATCCGACCCGAAGGGTGTGGCCCGCATCGGGCGCTACAACCCGGCCGACAAGTCCTGGCAGTGGTTCGGCTATCGGTTGGATTCGACTGAGACCGAAGGCGATTGGGTCGGGCTGTCCGAGATCGCGGTGCACGACGGCGCGCTGCTGGTGCTCGAGCGCGACAAGCTCAACGGACCCGATGCCCGGGTCAAGGCGATCTACCGCGTGCAGATCCCCACCGAGGACGGGGTGAGCGGCACCGCGGTGCCCACGGTGCTGCCCAAGACGCCGGCCCGGGACCTGTTGCCGGACCTGCAGGCCACCCAGGGATTCGTGCAGGAGAAGGTCGAGGGCTTCGCGGTCGCGGGCAACGGCAATCTGTACGTCGTCACCGACAACGACGGGCTCGAGGACGCCAACGGCGAGACCGTATTCCTCGACCTGGGACCGGCCGGTGAGGCGCTGGCTGGATAATCAGCCCGATGAGGACCTTCGGCACCATCATCTGTCTGCTCGGCGCCGTCGCCGCGGTGTGGCTGGCGTTCACGACGTCGATGGACGTGTCGATGGCCGGCTTTCCCGATGGCCACGTCACCGACTACGGGGCGGCGGTGGACACACCGCTGCAGGTGGTCATGTGGGCGGCGGTGGCTTTCGCGATTCTGTTCCTGGGCCTGACCTTTTCGCCGATCCGGTCACGGTCCGGTGCGATCGGACTCCCGGTCGCGGTACTCGCGTTCGTCGCTGTGGCCCTTGTCGCCAAGGTCGGTGTCCCGTGGTTTTACGGCACCCATCTCGGGCTCGACAACGGAGCCGGCGGCTAGCCCTTCTTGAGGTCCTCGGCGAGCATCACCAGGATGCCGCTGGGGCCGCGCAGGTAGGTGAGCTTGTAGGCGTCCTCATAGGTCGCCACCCCGCGCAGCGGGTGGCAACCGTGCCGCGCGGCGACCTCCAGTGCCGCGTCGATGTCGTCGACCGAGAACGCGACGCGGTGCATCCCGATCTCGTTGGGCAGCGTGGGCTCCGTCTCGATCGCGTCGGGGTGGATGTACTCGAAGAGCTCCAGGCAACCCTGGCCGTCCGGGGTCTGCAGCATCGCGATCTTGGCGTGGTTGCCGTCGAGACCGACGGCGGTGTCCGTCCATTCACCGCTGACGGTGTCCCGGCCGATGACCGTGAGACCGAGGTCGGTGAAGAAGGCGATCGCCTCGTCGAGGTCGCGAACGGCGATGCCGACGTTCTCCAGTTTGATGGGCATTGTTCGGATGCTACTCAAGCGGTTTCGGCGCGCCTGCGCTCGGTGAGCGAGCGCAGGCGCGCCGAGATCGCTAATCCTCCTTGCGGATGAGTTTGCCCAGCGCCTTCTGATCGGAGGCCAGCAGCTCGTCGATGCGCTCCTGGTTCACATCGGCGACGATGATCTCTCCGACCTCCTGATACACGTTGCTGAAAATGCCGTGCTTCTTCATCTTCTCGGTCTGATAGATGTTGTCCTCGGTGGGCGTCACGTAGTACACGATCTCCGGCTTGAACCGGTGGATCAGCCACAGGTGGATCACGTCCATCAGGCGCTTCTTGCGCAACTTCTCGGCATAGGTGTTCTGATCGCGCACCGTCAGGATGTTGCGGCCGTGCCGGTCCTTGATCGGGTCGACCACCACATCGGCGAGCTTCTCGTCCTCGTCGCCGTAGATGCCGAGCTCCAGCACATCGGAACCGGCCCGGCGCGGACGCAGCTGCACCCGCAGGGTCTCGCCGATCTGGTAATGCTCGCCCCACAGGGCCAGCCATTCCTCCAGCAGCTTGCGGGGAACCTCGGTCTGCACCAGATGCTGATGCTGGGTGGAGCCCTTGCCCATCGACTTGGTGGTGGCCGTGCGTCCCGACGAGGCGGCCAGCGCCGCGTCGCTGCGCGGCCCGCCGACCAGGGTTTGCGGTGTGCGGTAAGGGGATTCGACCAGACGCATTTTGCGCTGCAGCCGGGCCAGCGACAGCATGCCGTCCTGCAGCAGCGCGGTCGCGAACTCCTCGGCCGCCACCCCGTCGATCTGGTGCCCGCCGTAGGTCATGAAGTTGAAGACGAACCCGAGCTTGCCGATCTCCTCCGGGAAGGCCCGCATCTCGTCGTCGCTCATGCCGGTGGTGTCCCAGTTGAACGACGGCGACAGGTTGTAGGCCAGCATCTTGTCCGGGTAGACGGCGTGCACGGCGTCCGCGAACTCGCGGGCGTCGGCCAGGTCGGCGGTCTTGGTCTCCATCCAGAGGATGTCGGCGAAGGGTGCGGCCGCCAGTGACTTGGCGATGGCGTACGGGATGCCGCCGCGGATCTGGTAGTAACCCTCGGGGGTCTTCACCCGCTCCGGGTCCCACGCCACGTCGGCGCCCAGTTCCTTGGCCTTGCCCCGCGCCACATACAGGGACGCCTGCGCGGCGAACGTGCGCCATTCCGCCGCGCTCAGCTCGGCCTTCTCACCCTCGCGCTCTCGGAACTCCAGCAGCTCGGCGACCGCGTCACCGTAGGTTTCCAGCCCGGCGTCGTTCTGCCAGGCCTCCACGAACTGCGATTCCACCCCGTCGAACAGGGCGTCCACCGACTGGCCGGGCTCCTTCTTGTAGGCCTCGACGGCGGTGGCGATCGCGGCGAGGATGCCCTGGCTCTCCAACCAGGCCTCGGCCGCGGCGTACTCGCCGTCGGGCAGCGCGTAGAGCAGGTGACCGTTGAGTTCGTTGACGCCGAGGGTGTGGAAATGCCGGGTCATCGCCAGGAAACACGACTTGTACGGCGGGATCTTCACATTGGTGGCGCCCAGCAGGAACGGCTGGTCACGCTCGTCGGCGCGGCCGTCGATCAGGTTGGCGGCCTCGGCGTCGGTGCGGGCCACGATGATCCCGGGCACCCGCATGATGTCGAGCTGGAAGCGGGCGGTGTTGAGTCGCTTGATCTGTTCGTCCGAGGGCACCAGCACCTTGCCGCCCTGGTGACCGCACTTCTTGGTGCCGGGCCGCTGATCCTCGATGTGGTATCCGGGCACGCCCGATTCGACGAACCGGCGAATCAGGTTGCGCACGTGCGGATCACCACCGTGGCCGGTGTCGGCGTCGGCGATGATGAACGGCCGGTAGTCCACCGCCGGGGTCGTCGCACGCTGCTCGGGGGTCATCTTCAGCCGCAGGTACTGCTGATTGCGGTCGGCGGTGAGCAGGGCGCGCACCAGGCCGGCCGCCTCGTCGGGCACCTGACTCAATGGGTAGCTGGCCAGATCGGGTCCGGGGTCCTCACTGATGGAACCCTTGGCCGAGGTCGCCCAGCCACCCAGATATATGCCCTCGATACCCATCCGCTTCATCGTCACGGCCTGGCCGGGGGAGTACGGGCCGAAGGTGGTGATGCTCTTCTTCTGGCCGAACAGTTCCCGCAGCCGCGGGAAGAAGGCTGTCGCGGCCTCCCGGGCCACCGGGTAGTCCGCGGGGATGGTGCCGCGCTGTTCGGCGACCTGGCGGGCCGAGTACAGCCTGGTGATGCCCTCGAATCGGGGGCTGTCGAAGTACTCCTGGGTGGCCGCCACATCCTGTTCGAAGTCCTGTTCTCCGGATGCGGCGTCGGCTGCGCGTTTGGCCATGTGTCTGCTCCTCTTCGAGCTCGGGTTCCTTGATTATCGCGGCGCGTGGCGCGTGCCGGACCGAGTTGGGCAATTGTGCACGGCCGCAACGGACTGAGCCCTAGGCTGCCCACCATGTCTATCGACCGGGCGGCACTGGCCGTGGGCGGTATCCGATTGGCCTCGGGCATATCGTTTCTCGTCGACCCGCTGCGGGCCAACAAGCTCTGGGGTTCGCCGGACAAACCCGATGCCACCGCGCAGCTGCTACTGCGCTCGATGGGGTACCGGGACGCGCTGATCGGCGGTTTGATGCTGTCCGCGGCGCTGCGCGGGAAGAACACCCGCGGCTGGTTCCTGGCCTCCGGCGGGGCCGACGCCGCCGACCTGCTCGGTGGCGCCGGTGTGCACCACGAGATGCGGCGCTCCCAGCAGGTCATCGGGCTCGGCGGTGCCGTCGTCGGGATCGGGGTGGGGTTGTGGGGTGCCGCGCGCAGGCCGGTGAAGGCTGAGCCGGCTAGCGTTCCTCGATGATGTCGCGGCGGTACCGGTGTGCGGCCAGCGCGTAGCAGCCGATCGCGACCAGCTGCATGGTCGGCACCAGGATCAGCAGCGCGCGTCCGAGCGCCTGGGGTCCCAGCTCCGCGGTCAGTGAATCGCTGATCACGCCGGTCAGGAACGGCCCCACCGAGCCCAGCGTCGCATTGAAGAACAGGAAGATGGCCGACGCCGTCGCGCGCTGTTCGGGCAGTACCAGACGCTGGATCGCCGCGATGGACGGTGCCAGGTAGGCGGTGCCGATGACATAGCCCAGCGCCAGCAGCCACACGCACGCCAGCTGGCTCTCGACCACGAATGCCAGCGCCGACGCCGGCAACAGGACCGCGATCAGGATCACCACGATCCACAGCAGCCAGCGCGGGTCGCGGGACGCCAGCCGGTCGGCGATACGGCCGACGATCAGCAGGCCCAGGATTCCGAGCAGCCCGGTGGCCAGGCCGTAGGAGATGCCGACCTCGCCCAGCGACATGCCGCGGGTGCGCATCAGGAATGCGGGGGCAAAGGTGGTCAGCGAGTAGCCGGCCGCCGAGACCAGCGCGGTGCCGGCCACCATGGCCAGGAAGCTGGGTTTGCGCAGCAGATCCCACCAGTTCACCGCGGCCGCGCGTTCCCGCGGCGGCGGGGTGGGCAGGGTCTGGCGGCTGCCGACCACCCACAGCACCAGCGGCGCCAGCAGCACGCTGATCCCACCCATCACCACGAAAGCCATGCGCCAGCCCAAGCTCTCGGCGAGCAGGCCGCCGCCGAGCAGGCTGGCGGCACTGGCCAGCGGGATGGACATGGTGATCACCGCCAGCGGCGCCGACCGTTTCTCGGGCACGAAGTTGCGCGCCACATAGGCGTGCGCTGCCGGTGTGCTGCCCGCCTCGCCGATGGCCACCCCGACCCGGGTCAGCGCGAGCTGGAAGCCGGACTGCACCGCGCCGCCCAGCATGGTCATCGAGCCCCACAGCGTCAGGCAGCCCGCGATGACCGCACCGAACATGCCACGGTCGGCGACCCGTGCGATCACGATGCCCAACACGGCGTAGACGATGAGGAACCCGAACCCGTTGATCACGCCGATGGCGGTGTCGGACAACGCCAGATCCCGCTTGATGGGCTCGGCCAGCACGCCCGGCAGGAAACGGTCGACGTAGTTGAGGGTGCCGACGAGGGCGAGCACGGCGACCGCGGCCCACGCGCGGCGCGGTCCGTGCGTGGCCAGGGGTTCGAGCGCGGCGGTGTCCCGCGGTGTCGACATCGTTCTCCTCTGTGGTTCGGTGCCGAGCAGCCTGACAGGACAGGATCAGATTGTCACTGCCACGTCGGCGCCTCCTGCCGACGGGTGCACCTGCACCGGGTAGCCGTGGCGCAGCGCGGTCACGGTGAGCTCCGGTGTGATCACCTCCGCGGTGCCGGTGGCCGCGACCGGATCACCGTAGCCAGCCGGCGTCCACCGGTGCAGGTCACCCCGCCAGAGCAGCCGCAGCTCATCGTGTCGGTCCTCGTGCTGTACGACGAAGACGCCGTCGGGCAAGCTGTCCAGCGCTGCGTTCACCCGCGGTGCCCGCCGGGACCGATCCAGCAGCCGGTCGAGTTCACCGGCACGGGCGGCCCCGGCGGCGTCCAGGAACGCGCGGTAGCAGTCCCGGCGGCACTCTGCGCATGGGCGGTGACCGGCGGCCAGCGCGACCGCCTCGTCGAGGAAGAACAATTCGGTGTAGGTCCCCGGGCTCATCACCGCGCGGCGGCGCCCGTTGAACTCGAGCCGGCAGATCAGCCACGCGATGTTCTTGTGGGTCCGCACGATTCGGCGGTGCTCGTCGTGCAGGATGCCGCGGTTGCCCATCATCGTGCCGCGCGCTGCGGCCGCGATGATCCGGCCGTCCGGGGTGACCCGGTTCCGCAGGGGCATGGGCGCGACGCTAGCGGTCCGGCCCGACAGGGTCGGCGCTTCCCTAAACTTGCTGCCGTGGCGAAATGGTGGGTGGCGGCGGTCCTGGTGCTGGCCGTCGCGGGCTGCACCCGGCCGATCGACGATCCGCAGGCCCGGCCCGCGCCCCAGGTGGGGCCGATCTCCCCGCTTCAGGTCGGCGACCTGCTGAGCCCGGAGATCTTCAACAAGGACGGCAACCTGTTCGCCACCGTCGAACCGGAACGCTGCGCCGGAGTGGCCCGCGAGGTCGATCCGCCGTTCATCGTCGACCACGAGCCGGAGGCCCGCGATGGCGGGCACTGGTCGACCGACGTCGGCGGGATCGAAGCCGTGGTCGAGGAGATGGTCGCGGTGATGCCGTCCGACTTCTCGGCACAGGACGCGCTGACCGCGGCGCGCGGCACGATCGACGCCTGCCGCGACACCCCGATCACCGTGACCACGATGTACGGCCGCACCTACACGTTCCGTCTGGCGGCGGCGGAGCAGGCCGCACCCGAGGGCGCGGTGCTGTGGTCGCTGCGGGCCGCCGACTGGAACTGCGACAACCTGTTCGTCGCCGCCCACAACGCCGCCATCGAAACCACCAGCTGCGGTGCCGCCGGCGGTATCGACGTCGCCACCGCCGCCGAGGACGCGCTCAAGCGCATCGAGGCGCTGGTCGACAACAAGGCGTGATGACCCTCCCCGAGTGGCTACGCCTCAGCCCGCCGGAAGTCGGGTAGTCCTACTCATCGCACCCGCGACCCTGGTCGGGCACGCTGTAGCCATGCCGTTCGCCAATCTGCTTCCCGCGCGCGACAGTGTCGCCAACCCCGCGCCCGGCCGCGACCGCGCCATCGATGTGGCCCGGCTGTCCGCCCTGGTGACCGTCATGTTCGGTCATTGCGCGCTGCTGCTGGCCACCGTCAACGAACACGGCCTGCGCATCGGGAACATCCTCGGTGAGCTTCCCGAGCTGTCGCCGATCACCTGGGTCGTGCAGGTGATGCCGCTGTTCTTCTTCGCGGGCGGTGCCGCAGGCGCCTACGGCTGGCATCCCGACGGTTCGGCGGCCGGCAAGGCCTGGGGCAGCTGGCTGGTCAGCCGGACCCAGCGGTTGTGCCGGCCGGTGTTCTGGTACCTGGCGTTCTGGTCGGCGGCGCTGCTGGTGGCGCGGATGACGCTCGGCGCGGAATCCGCCGACCGGCTCGGCCGCGAGTGCGTGGCCCTGCTGTGGTTCCTCGGCGTCTACCTGGTGGTCATCGCCTTCGTGCCGGCCCTGACCCGGCTGCGTAGCCCGGGCGCGTACGCGGCGGTGATCGGCGCGCTGGTGGTTGCCGCCGCGCTGATCGACCAGGTGCGCTTCGCGGTCGGATCCGCCGAGGCCGGGGTGCTGAACTTCGTCATCGTCTGGCTCATCCCGGTCGTCGTCGGCGTCGGGTATGCCCGGCGCCTGATCCGGCCGCGGGTGGCGCTACTCGCCGCCGCCGTGGCCCTCGCGGCCCAGGTGCTGCTCGTGGTGTACGGGCCCTACGAGGTCTCGCTGGTCACCAACGGCAGCACCGACGGGGTGTCCAACGTGTCACCGCCGACCGTGCTGCTGGCGGTGCACTGCATCTGGATGTCGGGTGTCTTCGTGGCCATCGCCGGGATCGTGGAGCGACTCGCCGAACGTCCGCGGGTCTGGTACGTCGTCGCCGTCGGCAACGGGGGAGCGATGACGCTCTACCTCTGGCACATCCCGGCCATCGCGGTCGCGGCGTTCACGCTCAATGCGTTCGGCCTGGACGCCTGGGATGTGCACGCCCCGAACTTCTGGGCACTGCTCGCCCTGCGCGCGGTGGTGTTCGCGGTCGTGATGCTCGCGACGTTCCTGCTGCTGTCCCCGCTGGAGCACCGCAGGCTGCCGTGGTGGGACGACGCGGTGGGCGCCACCGGTGCCCGCTCGACGGTGGCCGGCGCGCTGGTCTGCCTGGCCGGGGTGGCGATGCTGCTGGTCGCCAAGAACGGTCTGGCCGGCGCCGACGGCTGGGTGCCGCTGGCCTGCTTCCTGGTGGCGGTACTGGCGGCGCGTGCCTGCGCCGGTGTCAGGGACGTTCGGTAGGGTCTCCGGGTGACTTCGAGCGCACCCGTGGGGACCATCACATCTGTAAACGCCCGTCTCGCTGCGGAACTGGCCGTGGCCGAGGGGCAGGTGGCCGCCGCTGTGCGACTGCTCGACGAGGGGTCGACGGTGCCGTTCATCGCGCGGTACCGCAAGGAGGTGACCGGCAGCCTCGATGACGGGCAGCTGCGTCTGCTGGAGGAACGGCTGGCCTACCTGCGCGAGATGGATCAACGCCGCGACGCCGTGCTGGCCTCCATCGAAGAACAGGGCAAGCTCACCGACGAGCTGCGCGCGGCACTGCGGGCGGCCGACACCAAGGCCCGTATCGAGGACATCTACCTGCCCTACAAGCCCAAGCGGCGCACCAAGGCGCAGATCGCCCGCGAGGCCGGTCTGGAGCCGCTGGCCGACCGGCTGCTGGCCGACCCGACCCTGGCGCCCGAAGCCGCCGCCGCCGAATTCCTCGGCGAAGAGGTCACCGATGCGGCCGCCGCGCTCGACGGTGCCCGGCACATCCTGATCGAACGCGCCGCCGAGGACGCCGAACTGGTCGGCGAGGTGCGGGCCACGTTCTGGAACGACGGTACGCTCAAGACCGCCCCGTGGTCCGAAGAGGCGGCCAAAAGCCCTGCGGGACAGAAGTTCCGCGACTACTTCGAGTTCGCCGAGCCGTTGGAGAAGATGCCGTCGCACCGGGTGCTCGCGGTGATGCGCGGTGAGAAGGAACAGATCCTGGCACTGAACTTCGACGGCGGCGACGAGCTGGCCTACCAGGCCCGCATCGCGCGCAGCCTCGGCATCGACATGACCGCCGGGGCGGCGGCCACCACCTGGCTGGCCACCACGGTGCGGCTGGCCTGGCGCACCAAGCTGATGATCTCGGCTGCCGTCGACGCCCGCATCCGGCTGCGCCAGCGCGCGGAAGTGGACGCGGTCGCTGTGTTCGCCCGCAACCTGAAAGACCTGCTGCTGGCGGCCCCCGCGGGCACCCGCACCACGCTGGGCCTGGATCCGGGATTCCGGACCGGCGTCAAGGTGGCGGTGGTGGACAGCACTGGCAAGGTCGTCGACACCTGCGCGATCTTCCCGCATCAGCCGCAGAAGCAATGGGACACCGCCAAAGCCACGCTGGCCGCGCTGGTCGCCCGGCACGGTGTCGAGCTGATCGCGGTCGGCAACGGGACGGCGTCACGGGAGACCGACGCACTGGCCGCCGAACTCATCGCCGATATCCGGTCCGCCGGCGCGAACGCACCGATCAAGGCGATGGTCAGCGAGGCCGGCGCCTCGGTGTACTCCGCCTCGGCCTACGCCGCACACGAGCTGCCGCAACTCGATGTCACGCTGCGCGGCGCGGTGTCGATCGCGCGCCGCTTGCAGGACCCGCTGGCCGAACTGGTGAAGATCGAGCCCAAGTCGATCGGTGTCGGCCAGTACCAGCACGACGTGACGCCGGGAACCCTGGCGCGCAGCCTCAACGCCGTCGTCGAGGACGCCGTGAACGCCGTCGGGGTCGATCTCAACACCGCCTCGGTACCGCTGCTGGCCCGGGTGTCGGGGGTGACGGATTCGCTGGCCGAGGCCATCGTCACGCACCGGGAGAACACCGGCCCGTTCCGCAACCGCAGTGCGCTGCTGAAAGTTCCCCGTCTGGGCCCCAAGGCATTTGAACAGTGCGCCGGATTCCTGCGGATCACCGGCGGTGACGACCCGCTGGACGCCTCCGGTGTGCATCCCGAGGCCTACCCGGTGGTCCGGCGGATCCTGGACCGTTCGAACATCACACTGGCCGAACTCATCGGCAACGAGCGCACGCTGCGCACCATCAAGCCCGCCGAGGTCGCCGACGAACGGTTCGGTATCCCCACCGTCACCGACATCCTCGCCGAACTGGAGAAGCCGGGACGCGACCCGCGCCCGGCCTTCTCCACCGCGACCTTCGCCGCCGGGGTGGAGAAGGTGGCCGACCTCAAAGTGGGCATGGTGCTGGAGGGCGTGGTCACCAACGTGGCGGCCTTCGGCGCCTTCGTCGACGTGGGCGTGCACCAGGACGGCCTGGTGCACGTGTCGGCGATGTCGGATCGCTTCGTCTCCGACCCGCATGAGGTGGTGAAATCGGGCCAGGTGGTCAAGGTGAAGGTGCTCGAGGTCGACGTCGACCGCCAGCGGATCGGATTGTCGTTGCGGCTCAACGACACTCCCGGTGCCGGCAAGCCGAAGCAGTCCGGGAAACCTACGCCCGAGCAGAACCGCGGCGGCAACCCGCAGCGCAACCAGAACCGCGCCAAAAATTCCGGCCGCCGGGAGACGGCGGCGCCCAGCGGATCGATGGCCGACGCGCTGCGCAATGCCGGGTTCGGGCGCTGAGGCCAGGGTTATCCTGAGCTCGTGAGCGAGCGGATTCCCGGCGGGGTGGTGCACAAGATGCCCGCGGATCTGCGCACCGCCCTGCTGGCCAACGACACGGCGCTGACGGCGTGGAAGGACATCACACCGCTGGCCCGCAACGAATTCATCTGCTGGGTCGAGGATGCCAAGCAGGAGAAGACCCGGGAACGTCGCATCCGGCGGACCCAGGAAGAGCTCGAGGAGGGCCAGCGCCGGCCCTGCTGCTGGCCGGGGTGCAAGCACCGGGAGCGTACCGGTAAGGCATAGCCGTCCTACGGATTGATGGTGTCCTCACCGACCTGCCGCCCCCAGACGTATTCGGCGGTCAGCGGCTGTCCGATCTCCAGGTGGTTGTACGGCGCGATGCTGGCGCCGGTGTCCATCACCAGATACGGCATCGGGAACAGATCCCGGGTGATCGGCTGCCAGCATCCCGGACGCCCGCCGGGCCCGCCCCGCGCGTTCACCCGCGGAAGATTGTCCGGGTACACGTAGCGATTGCCCGCGCCCACCAACTCATTCCGCAGCCTGAGCGAGTAGCCGTTACCGCCGAGCATTTCGGCGAATCGGGGTGCTACATCGCTGTAGTTGCGCAGGGTGCACAACAATTCGGGACTGTAGTAATCCAGTAAAGCGCTTGTCGGCAGCAGATCCTGGGCGCCGCGCACCAGGAAGGGGCCGCCGCGTTCGAATACGTCGGAGGCGGTGTCGGCGAAACCCACCGCCGACATCAGGGCCTGATCCACCGTGTGCCGTTCGGCGTTGAGCGTGCGCGCGGTGACCGCGGCATGATCGAGCCCGTCGAAAAGCTCCGCGGCCGAGTCGGCGTACGCCGCGGAAAGATCGGCCAAACCTGCTGTGTCGCGGTGGATTTGCGGCATACGGGGGTTGATCTCACCCAGGATGTCATGCCCGTCGACCAGGGCCCGACCGAAGCTGTCACCCAGCCCGTTGAGTGCCTGCGCTGCCGCCGTCAAGGTCTGGTTCAGTTTGACCGGGTCGACATGCTGGGCGATGCCCATGATGGTCTCGAACACGGTGTTGAACTCGGTGGTGGTCGCCGAGGCATCGATCACCGCGCCCGGCCGCAGTCTGTCCTCGGAGGGATTCGCCGGCGACAGAAACGAGATGTACTTGTTGCCGAACACCGTTGTCGCGCGCAACTGGGCGTCCACATTGGCCGGGATGAGCGGCAGATACCGGGGTTTGACGTCCAGCAGCAACTTTGCCCTGGCTTGTCGACCATCGCTCACCACGCCGGCGGACACCAGCCGCCCGATCGGGACACCGTTGAACGTCACCTTGGAACCGGGATCCATGGACAGCCCGGCACGCTCGGCCATCAGGACGAGCGTGACGTTGGTGTCGAAGTATCCGCGGAACAGCGCCCATGTCATCCCGAACACCAGCAAGACGATCACGAGCAGGACAGCGCCCGCGGCCCGGTACGGCGGCTCTTTCGGGTCGTTGAGGGCGCCCTCGTCCGCCACCTCGACCTGGTCATGCTCCGGCACCGTGATCATGGCCCAAGTGCACCACAGGGCAACGCTTTTGGGGTTGCTGCCCAACTGTGACGCTGATGGGGCGAACCCTCGATTGTGACGCCGGTAACAGCGCCCCGGGCTAGAGTCCCATGTCCTTGGCGATGATCATCTTCATCACCTCGCTGGTGCCGCCGTAGATGCGGCTCACCCGGTTGTCGGCGTAGAGCCGCGCGATGGGGTACTCGTTGATATAGCCGTAGCCGCCGTGCAACTGCAGGCAGCGGTCGATGACCTTGGCGGCGATATCGGTGCAGAACAGCTTCGCCGCGGCCGCATCGGCGGGTGTCAGCTCGTCACGATCGTGGGCTTCCATGGCACGGTCCACGACGGCCTCGGCCGCATCGACATCGGCCTTGCAGGCCGCCAGTTCGAACTTGGTGTTCTGGAACGCCGCGACCGGCTTCCCGAACACGGTGCGGTCCTTGGTGTACTGCGCGGCGAAGGCGACAGCGGCCTTGGCCTGGGCGTAGGAGCCGACCGCGATGGCCAGCCGCTCGCGGGGCAGATTCTGGCCCAGATACGAGAAACCCATGTGCAGTTCACCCAGGACGTCCTCGACGGGCACCTTGACATCGACGAAGTTGAGCTCGGCGGTATCGGATGTCCGCAGGCCCAGCTTGTCGAGCTTGCGGCCCACCTCGTAGCCGGCGGACTTGGTGTCGACCACCAGCAGCGAGATGCCGTAGCGGCGGTCGTCCTCACGCGGGGCGGCGGTGCGGGCACAGACGATGACGCGGTCGGCGTGCACACCGCCGGTGATGAACGTCTTGGAGCCGTTCAGGACGTATTGCGTGCCGTCGCCGGAAGGCTTTGCGGTGGTGCGCATCCCGGCCAGGTCGGACCCGGTTCCGGGCTCGGTCATGGCGATGGCGAACATGATCTCGCCGGACATCATGCCGGGGTACCAGCGCTGTTTCTGCTCCTCGGTGGCCAGCGCCTTGAGGTAGGGCAGGCACAACCCGATGTGCACGCTGGACCCGCCGAAGGACACCGCGGCCCGGGACAGTTCCTCGGTGACGATGGCCTGGAACTTGTAGGAATCGATACCGGAGCCGCCGTACTCGGTGGGGATCTCGATACCGAAGATGCCCAATTCGCCGAGCTTGTAATAGAAGTCGCGGGGCGCAATACCGGCTTCGAACCACTCGTCGTACACCGGGACGACCTCGGAGGCGATGAAATCCCGGATCATCGCGCGGAAGTCTTCGTGCTCCTGGTTGTAGACGGTCCTCTGCATCAGTGGCTCTCCTTAGCGAACAGTGTTAGCTTTTGACACCACTATAAGCTAACGTCGTTTACTTAGGCAATCGCGGGGGAGGTGGGGAACAGGTGGGAAGACCACGCCTGCTCAGTCGCGAGCGCATCCGCGACAGCGCACTGCTGATCATCGACCGCGCCGGTCTCGGCGAGCTGTCCATGCGCAAACTCGCCGCCGAACTCGGTGTACAGGCCGCCTCGTTGTACAAGCACTACCCGACCAAGGACGACGTGCTCGACGACGTCGCCAGCCAGATCGTCACCGCGGTGGACACGTCGGCCTTCGACGCCGACGAGGACTGGGAGGTCGCCCTGGCCGCCTGGGCGCGTTCCTACCGCGCGGCGCTGGTCTCGCACCCGAACATGGTGCCCTTCCTGGCCGGCGGTCCCGGCCAGCGCGATGAGAGTCTGCGCATCGCGGATTCGGTCCACGGTGGTCTGGTGCGCGCGGGCTGGCCCCCGCGCGAGGCGACGCTGATCGGTGCGGCCACCCGGTCGCTGGTGCTGGGCTCGACCGTCGGTTCGTTCTCGCGCGGATTCGTCGACGACGTCCAGGTCTATCGCGACCGCTACCCGCACATGGATCAGGCGCACCTGCTGCGTGGTAAGGCCAGTGAAATCGACACGGCGAGTTTCGAACTCGCCCTCACTGCGTTCATCGAGGGCTTGAAGGGTCAGTTCGCGGCGATCGGGGAGCGCCGGCAGCGGCGCCGGCCGACGACCGTTTGAATCACGCTGCGCGCAAACCTTGTCCGACCCGGTCGGGCTCCCTACATTGCAGCAGTGACGTCGACTACACCGATGCCGGCGGGCGTTTCGCTGCGCGGTGTCGGCAAGGTGTTCGGCGAGCGCACCGTTCTTCGCGATATCGACATCGAGATCGCCCCCGGCGAGGTCGTCGCCTTCCTCGGCGCATCCGGTAGCGGCAAGTCCACTCTCCTGAGGTTGATCGCCGGGCTCGACGAGCCGACCGAAGGTCATATCGACATCAACGGAAAACCGGTGCGCGGTATCGATCCGCGCTGCGCCGTGGTGTTCCAGGAACCGCGTCTGCTGCCGTGGCGCACGCTGGCGGGCAATGTCGCCTACGGACTGCCCGCGGGCACCTCCCGCGCCGAAGGTGACGAGCTGGTGGCGCACTGGCTCGACGTCGTCGGGCTCCGGGGTTTCGCCGGGTACCGGCCCCGGCAGGTCTCCGGCGGCATGGCTCAGCGGGCCGGACTGGCCCGCGCGCTCGCGCGCACACCTGGCGTGCTGTTGCTCGACGAGCCGCTGGCCGCGCTGGACGCGCTGACCCGGCTGCGGATGCAGGATCTGCTCGACGAGGTGCAGCAGACGGCGGGTATCACCACACTGCTGGTCACCCACGACGTCGATGAAGCACTGATCCTCGCCGATCGGGTCCTCATCCTGCGCGTCGACGCCTCGGGTGCGGCGGGAATCGCTGCGACACACGATGTCTCGATCACCAAGCCACGCGATCGCGCCGATCCGGAGCTGGCGGCGTTGCGCATCACCCTGCTCGACGAACTCGGGCTGCCGCGGCGCACGGCCGACGACCCGGAAAACCACCCTCGGAAGGAAATTTCGGCATGAAGGCTCGCGGGCTGATAGCCCTGGTGATCGCCGGTCTGGCCTGGACGGCCTCGGCGTGCGGCTCCGGTGACGGTGCGGACACCGCGAAGGACATCCGACTCGACTATGCGTACTACAACCCGCTGAGCCTGGTCATCCGCGACCAGAAACTGCTGGAGAACCAGGGCTACAACGTGACCTGGGTGCTGTCGGCGGGCAGCAACAAGGCCAACGAGGCGCTGCGCTCGGACGCGCTGGATCTCGGTTCCACCGCCGGGGCGGCCGCGCTGGTGGCCCGCGCCAACGGCACCCCGATCAAGGTCGTCGACATCTACAGCAAGCCCGAATGGGCGGCGTTGGTGGTGGCCAAGGATTCACCGATCACGACCGTCGCCGCACTGCGCGGTAAGAAGATCGCGGTGACCAAGGGCACCGACCCGTACTACTTCCTGTTGCAGTCGCTGAAGGCGGCCGGGCTGTCCCGCAGCGATGTGGAGATCGTCAACCTGCAGCACGCCGACGGGAAGACGGCCCTGGAGCGCGGTGACGTCGACGCCTGGTCGGGCCTGGACCCGTTCATCGCGCAGACGGTGCAGGAGTCCGGTTCGCGGCTGCTCTACCGCAACCCCGACTTCAACAGCTACGGCACGCTCAATGCCCGCGAGGACTTCATCTCCGGCAACCCCGAGGCCGTGCAATCCGTCGTCGACGTCTATGAGGAGGCCCGCGCATGGGCTATCGCGCACCCGAACGAGTTGACGGAACTGCTGGCGCGGGAAGCGAAGATCTCGCCGAGCGTGGCGGGCGAAGTGCTGAAGCGCACGGATCTGAAGGTCGATCCGACACCGGGGCAGGCCCAGATCGACGTGTTGACGGTCATCCTGCCGATCGCGGTGGGCGACGGCGACATCAAGTCCGAGGAAGCGGGACAGCAGGCCCTGGAGACACTGATCGAACCGAAGTTCGCCCAGCAGTCCGCAAGCTGACCGCAACGCTGCGCCGCGCCCCGGCGGCGTTGGTGGGGCTGATCGTGCCGATCGCCGTGCTGGTGGTGTGGCAGCTCGCGGTGGCGGGCGGGGTCTTCTCGGCCGGCCAGCTACCGCCGCCCGCCGATGTGGTGAGCGCGTGGCGCGAGCTCATCAGCCGCGGCGAGCTGTGGACGCACCTGGGCACCAGCCTGTCCAGGGTGGTCGTCGGCTATCTGTCCGGGGCACTCGCCGGGCTGGCTCTGGGTTCGCTGGTCGGACTGTCGGTGAGCGTGCAACGACTGTTCGGGCCGACCGTCGCGGCGCTGCGCACCGTGCCGTCGCTGGCGTGGGTGCCGCTGCTGCTGCTGTGGTTCGGGATCGGTGAGGAGCCGAAGGTCCTGCTGATCGCGATCGGCGCCTTCTTCCCCGTCTACACCACGACCGCGTCGGCGCTGTCGCACGTGGATCCGCAACTCGTCGAGGTCGGGCGGGCCTACGGCCGCCGCGGCCCCGCGCTGTTGCTGACGGTGTTGTTGCCTGCGGCGGCGCCGACGCTGGTGAACGGGCTGCGGCTCGGGCTCGCCAACGCCTGGCTGTTCCTGGTCGCGGCGGAGCTCATCGCGTCCTCGAAGGGTCTCGGCTTTCTGCTCATCGACAGTCAGAACACCGGGCGGACCGACGTGATGCTGCTGTCGATCGTGCTGCTGGCGGTGCTGGGCAAGCTCAGTGACGGCATCTTCGGGGTCGTCGAACACCGGATGGTGGCGGTGCGCAGGTAGCCGAACGCAGAAGATGAATTCTCGGTGAATGAGTATCGCCACATCGGGCACCGCGATCACCCGCCGCGGACGGTGCTCCACCTGGTAACACTGCCGGTGGCACTTCCGATAAGCGGATACACAGCCGTGAAAACGGCGGTTTCGCCGAGATGCCGAGTGTGAACGAGCAAACTAGGCTCGTCCGCGACCAGCACCAGACCCGGGACAGGAGTCGGAACCGAGGGTGGAGACCGTACTTGGACTGTCGGTGACAGCAGCCGGTGTCGGCTGGGTACTCGTCGAAGGCACCGCGCCCGTCGACGACGACAAATTCGGCGTCCGCAGTCTCGATGACCTGGTACCCCGCTGTCTTGCCGCCGTCCGCGGCGCTCAATCCATCGCCGCGAGCAGCGGCCGGCGGATCGACTCGATCGGGGTCTGCTGGAGTCAGGACGTCGAGGAACAGGTCATCACCCTGCTCGCGGAACTGCGAACCGCGGGCTGCCCCGATGTGCGCTCGGTCCGTCAGGTCACACCGCTGGACAGCGACGTGCCACCCGCCGACCGGGTCGAGCGGACGGACCTCTGCGGCCTGCTGGCCGGGATGCTCGCCGACGACACCGAGACCGATGCCGAGGGCGAGACGGCGTTCGTCGAACACGACGTGATCTGTGGGCCCGATGCGGGGCAGACACCGGCTTATGACGCCGCGCAGGCCGTCGTCACCGACGCCGCGCCGGCCGAACCTGTCCTGGTGGAGCGTGCCCGCCGGAATTGGGTTCCCGAGTGGACCCCGGCGGTATCGGGCGCCCGTCTGGTGTCGGCGGCAGCGGTGACCGCGGTGGTCGCCCTGTTCGCGGTCGGTTCGCAGTTCGTCGGAACCGAAACACAGCCCACCGAAGCGGCGCTGGCCGGCAGCACCTCGGCACCGACAGCGCAGACCACCCAGGTGGTACCGCAGCAGCCGCCGGCGCAGCCGATGGCCGCGGTCCCGGAGCCGACGCCCACCCTTGCCGAGGTGAGCGCACCGCCGGTACAGCTGGCCCTGCCGCAACCCCAGCCGGTGGCCGAACCGTCCGTGCCCGTCGAACCGTCGGTCCCCGACGAACTGTCGGTCCCGGTGGCGCCGCCGGTGAGCGCCGAGCCGCTCGCGGCACCGCAACTGCCCGCCCCCGACGCGACTCCGGTTCCCGCGGCGCCGCTCGTCGTGCCGGAGCAGCCCGCACCGGCTGCGGCACCGGTGGCCGCGCCGGAGGTTCTTCCGCCCGCACCGGTCGCGCCGCCGCCACCGTTCTGGTTGGCACCGCCGTTCGTGCCGGCCCCGCCGCCGCCGGCGGTCGTCGCGCCGGCCCCGGAGGCGCTTGCGGCTCCGGTCGAGCACCTGCCGCCGCCCGCCCCGCCGGTCGACCCGGTGCTGGGCGCCCTACCCTGACAACAGGTCAGACCCGCGCGGGCATGCTGTCCCAGCCGCGGACCACCGAAGCCGAGGAGAACACCGCGGCATCGAGATCGACCTCCCAGTCGGGAAAACGATTCATGATCTCGTTCAAGGCAATCCGGCCCTCGATGCGCGCCAGGGCATTGCCCAGGCAGTAGTGCGCCCCGACGCCGAACGACAGGTGCTGGCGTGGTGACCGGGTGACATCGAACCGCTCCGCGTCCTCCCCGAACCGGCGCTCGTCGCGGTTGGCCGCACCGATCAACAGGATGATCGCGCTTCCCTCGGGCACCGTCGAGCCCTGGAATTCGGCATCGCGGGTGACGTAGCGGGCGGCCTGCAGCGCCGGCGGCTCGAACCGCAGGACCTCCTCGACCGCACCGGGTACCAGCGATCGATCGGCGACCAGCTTCCGGCGCTGATCGGGGTGTTCCGACAGCAGCTTGCCCGCCCAGCCGATCAGGCGGGTGGTGGTCTCCGACCCGGCTACCGCGACAACGGACATGAACAGCAGCAGCTCCTCGCGGCGCAGCTTGCGGGTGGTGCCCGTCTCGTCGGTGAACTCGGCGTTCAGCAGTTCGGTGGTGAGATCGTCGGCCGGGTGGGCGATCCGCCAGTCGACGAACTCGGCGAAGAACTCGCCGTCGGTGATCGGACCGTCGGGGTTGTCGGTCATCTGGGCGCCGCGCTCGGTGCGCACATACTTGTCGCCGTCGGCCAGCACACGATTCTGGTAGTCCTCCGGAATACCGAACAGCGCGCTGACGACGCGCAGCGGCATCACGGCGCCGAGATCCTTGACGAAATCGAACCGGTCGCCACCGACCAGCGGATCCAGGCACCGCGCGGTGAACTCGCGCACCCTGGGTTCCAGCGCGTTGATCTTGCGGGGCGTGAAGGCCCGCGACAGCAGGTTGCGGTGGATATCGTGGATCGGCGGGTCCTCGAAGATCAGGGTGCCCGCCGGAATCTCGATGCCCGCCTTGATGATTTCCAGCACCGCGCCGCGTGCCGAGCTGAACGTGGCGTGATCCACCAGCGCCCGGTTCACGTCCTCGAAGCGGCTGACGGCATAGAAGTCGTGGGTCTCGTTGTGGTACAGCGGCGCTTCGTCGCGGAAACGCTTGAACATCGGGTACGGGTTCGCATTCAGGTCCGCATCCCACGGGTCGTAATACACCTTGTCGGTGGCGCTGGTCGTCATCATCGGCTCCCTAGAAGCTCAGTCCGTGTTTCTCGAAATGCTGTGCCAGCGCCTGCATGTAGGAATCCCCGTGGAACGGTCCGCGCGCCCCGATGGCGGCCTCCAGGAACGGGCCGTATTCCTCGTCGTTGACGTAGGTGGACCAGTGGGTGATCTGGGCGTCGTCGTTGGTGTCGACGAAACTGATCGAGTAGAAGCCCATCACCTTGCCGTCGTTGACGTTCGTGCCCTGCCAGCGGTAGCGCATCACGAAGCCGTTCTCGGCGGGCCAGACCTTGTAGTCGACGGGCTTCCAGTCCGGGAAGGTGATGCCGTAGGCCTTGGCTTCCACGGTGGCCGCGGTATCCCAGTGTGTCGCCACATCTTTGAGCACCAGTTCCTGGTCGGCGACGAAGTAGGGGGAGGTGTAGACCGCATCGTCGGTGAACTCCCACTCGTCATAGCTCTCGCCGTCGGCGACCTTCTGCAGCACGTACTTGTCGCGGTAGCTCTCGGCCATCCGGCGGTGCTTGGCGATACGCTCTTCCAGGTTCACTGCGCTTGCTCCTCTGTCGTGGTCGAGTCCGTCGGCAGCGGTGCGCTGCCCGGTTTGGCTTGTAAGCCCCAGGTACCGAAGGCCATCGCGGTCAGGGTGTAGGTGCCGATCAGGAAGATGACCTCCATCGCGGCGTGTTCGCCCAGTTCGCCGACGAGCCGCTGCCAGGTCGGCCAGTGCGCCTTCCCGTCGGCGATCACCTCGTCGACGGCGTCGAGCACCAGTCGGTCTGTGCCGTCGAACCCGTCATTGCCCTCGGCCAGTGCGCTGACATCGTCGTCGGTGATCCCGACGGCGGCACCCAACCTGACGTGCTGGCCCCATTCGAACGCCGAGCGGTGCCGGTGCGCGACCCGCAGGATGATCAGTTCACGCAGCCGTGCCGGCAGTTCTCCGCGCTGCAGCAGGAAACCGTTGAACTGCAGGAACAACCGGGCCATCTCGGGGTGGCGGGCCAGCATCCCGATGATGTCGAAGTTCAGCGGGTCGTAGGGCTCTCCGGAACCTGCCCTGGGCACCTTGTCGGCGGGCAAGCCGAGCAGCGCGCCGAACGCGGCGTATTCGGGGTCGCCCCATTGATCGGGGGCCAGCGGCGCCATACGCGGTGTCTCGGTCACGAAGGCAGCGCCATCTGCAGGTACAGGTCGAGACGGCGGATCCGGCCGTCATCGCTGAACTGATAGACCGACAGCGAATTCACCACGCTACGGAAATCGCCGACGACACTGCGCTCTTCGAGTTCCAGGAACACCAGGTCGTCGTGTTCGGTGATGCGTTTGAACGTGCACTCCCATTCGGAGGTGGTCGCCCAGCCGGTGAGGAAGGCGGTGTAGCCGGCCCAGTCCATCTCCTCCTTGAAAGCACCGACGCGCAGGAAGTTCTCGGTGTCGACCAGGTCGGCCAACGGTGCCCAGCCGGTCTCGGTGAAACCCGGCGTCTTTGCCTCACCCACGAGGCGGCCGGTGGTGGCGGCGTATTCCAGCACGGTGCGGCTGCGCCCGGTGTGCCGGGTGAGGAGCTCGGCGAGTTCGGGCATCAGACGGCCGCCAGGTAGCGGTCGATGACGGAGTGATAGTGCGCGATGACCACTTCCTCGTTGACCAGCGCCATATGGTCCAGGCGGGCGTTGCGCAGGCCCATCTGCTGGCGGGGCATCTGTTCGTAATCCTGTTGCAGCGCTTCGAAATACTTGAAGCTGCCCGGTTCCTGGACATCGATGAGGTCCGCCGCGAACGCCTTGCGGTGCTCCTCGGGCAGCCACATGAAGCTGGTGATGTGCCAGATGCAGCGGTTCGGGTCGCCGTCGGGGTGCGGGGTGGACATGATGATGGTCGCCTCACCGGCCCGGATGGTCATGAAGAAGTTCGGGAACAGCACCCAGCCGTGGTTGTCGCTCATCTGTGCGTCGGTCAGTCCGTCCACGTCGAGTCCGTCGCGGGACAGGGTGTCGCGGGTGGCCTGCTGTAGCAGGGTGCGTCCGGTGACATCCTCGGGGAACACCAGAGTGCCGTCGGCGGTGCGGTTTTCGTCGACCAGTTCGGTGAACCGGGGGAGCACCCGCACCACTCCCGGGAAGGTTTCGGGGAGCTCCATGATGCCCTCGACCTGCTTCTCCGGTCCCATGCCCTCGACGTGGGCGACCTCGAACGGGGCGACGGCGATGCTGTGTTTGTCCAGGAAGCGGTACTTCACCTTGCTGGGGTCGATGACCAGGACCCGCAGCAGCTGTGGGTGGATCCCGGAGACGTGGTAACCCTCCTCGAAGGCGTCCATCACCACCTTCCAGTTGCAGTCCAGGGCCTCCCGCACGTTGAGCACGGTGGTCATCTGGTCGAGGTGGTAGGGCTCCAGGATGCGGATGACGTCCTCGCCCAAGAAATCTCGCAGCGGCGCCGCGTTGGGGTCGGGGTTGAGGAAGACGAAACCGGCAAAGGTGTCCACCGGGACCTCCAGCAGGCCGTAGTCGTCCTTGTCGATCTCGGGTTTGGAACAGCCGCGCAGCTTTCCCTGCTGGTCGTAGGACCACAGATGGTACTGGCAGACGATGCGTTGTTTCGCGTGTCCCTGTCCGCTGAACAGCGGGTTCCCGCGGTGCCGACAGGCGTTGACGAATCCCCGTAGCGCGCCGTCATTTCCGCGCATCACCACAAAGGACTGGTCGAAGATGCGGTACTCCTTGAAGTCCCCGGTCTTCTCCAGCTCGTCGACGCGGCCGACGATCTGCCAGACCCGCATCCAGATGGCCTCGCGCTCCCGGTTCACGAAGTCCTTCGAGGTGTAGCGGTCGGTCGGGATCTGCATACGGAACAGCGCGCTCGCATCGTCGGGGCTCAGGCCGTCGGAGTCGACCCATTCACCTGGGCGGGCGGTTTGTGCGGAATCGATGGACATCGAGGGTTCCCTTCTGCGGGCGGGTGTTCGCGGAAGACGCGACGGCGGCGTCGGGGCTGTGACGGCAGTCACGATAATACAGAGATGAATTTCAGATACAAGGGTGTATTTGAGATTGATGTTTGCGAGAATGGGGCGATGACCGAGCGCTGGACCAGAGAGCGGCGCATGGAGCAGACCCGCACGGTGCTGCTCGATGCGGCCGAGAAGATCTTCGCCGGCCGTGGGTACGCGGGTTCGCTGGAGGACATCGCCGAGGCGGCCGGCTACACCCGCGGTGCGATCTATGCGCAGTTCGGCGGCAAGGACGAACTGTTCCTCGCGGTGATCGAGCGGCACCGCCAGCGCTTCCTCGACGGGTTCGCCGATGTGATGGAATCCTTCGACCGGTTCGCCGATATCGATGTGGAAGGCTTCGCCGAACGTTGGCGGGTGCTCAGCGGTGCCACCGACGCACAACAGGCCGCCGCGCTGAACCACGAGTTCACCCTGTTCTTGCTGCGCAACCCCGCCGCGCGCGATCGAGTGGCCGTGCAGCGTCGCGAGACGGTGCGCTCACTGGCCGAGTACATCTCCAAAGGCGTTGCGCGACTGGGCGGCTCGTTGAAGATTCCGGCCGAGCCGCTGGCCCGGGTACTGCTGGCCACCAACGACGGTGTCACGCTGGCCAGTCACCTCGACGGCGAGGATCTGTACCGGACCTTCCTGCAGTTGGTGATGTCCAGTGTCGGCCCGCCCGAGGCGTGACGCGATGAAGCGTAGACTGTCTAACTATGGGACGAACGGACAACGACACCTGGGATCTGGCCTCGAGCGTTGGCGTGACGGCCACCGTGGTGGCCATGCAGCGGGCCATCGCGACCCGGTCCGGCACGGCGGGAGTGAACGACCCGTACGCCGAAGCGCTGGTGTCGGCGGTGGGCGTGCCCACCTACATCCGACACGCCCGCGGTGAATCCGGTGACGAGGTTCCCGCCGACGCGGTACGCATGGCCGACGGCATCGCGGCCCGCACCCGCTGGTTCGACGAATTCGTCACCGGGGCACTGGCGGCCGGCATCCGCCAGTTCGTGATCCTTGCCTCCGGTCTGGATGCTCGCGCCTACCGGCTGCCCTGGCCTGCTGATGCGACGGTCTACGAACTGGATCAGACCGATGTCATCACGTTCAAGACGCGTACGCTCGCCGACCTGGGCGCGGTGCCCGGCGCCGAGCACCGCCCGATCGCCGTCGACCTGCGTGATGACTGGCCCGCCGCGCTGCGTGCCGCCGGCTACGCGACCGACCGGCCGACGGCCTGGCTGGCCGAGGGCCTGCTCATCTACCTTCCGCCCGAGGCGCAGGATCGCCTGCTGGACAACATCACCGAGCTGAGTGCCCCCGGCAGCATGATCGCCACCGAGAACACCCCGACGGTCAGCGTCGAGGATCTGCAGGAGATGAGCGAACGTATGCGCGCCACCCAGCAGGAATGGCAGGCCAAGGGCATGGACCTCGGGGACGAGGTGGACGTGGCGGAACTGTTCTACGCCGGTGAGCGGACCGAGGCGGCCAGCTACCTGGCCGGCCGGGGCTGGGCAACTGCGCTGCGAAAAGGCTCGGAACTGTTCGCCGACTACGGGCTGCCGCCGTCGGCCGAGGGCTTGTCGTCGTTCGGTGACGTCGTCTACGTCAGCGCCACACTCGGGTGAGTGCTCAGCGCACGATCAGTGAGGTCATTCCGGCCGCGCCGGACGTCGTCCGCGACTTCTACGTCGACCTCGACAACCTCCGTGCGCTGCACCCGCTGATCGTCGCCGTGCAGCGCACCGCGCGCACCGTCGGACCCGACGGCTATGTGTCGGATTATCGGGTGCAGGACCGAATCCCATTCGGCCGCAGCAGCTTACCGGTCACCTATACCGCGACGTTGCATGTGCCGGTCGTGGGCGAGGTCTGGACCGAGGCTCGGCAGTTTCCGCGGGTGCGGTTGCGCGGCAGGGTGTCTTTCGACGAGGTCGACGAGGGCACCCGGTTGACCGAGCGGCTGAGCATCAGCGCGCCGTGGCCGCTGACCGGGTACACCGCGCGGCAGGCGGTCGCCGCGCACGCCGCGATGCTGGCCGGGATCCGAAGGTACTTCGCCTAGTTGGCGCCGCACCGCCGGAGGCGGCGGTGCGACGCGTCAGCGCGAGCGGGCGAGCACCTCGCCTGCCGAGGCAAGTGACTGGACCGTGTCGGCCCGTGCGTCGCCCATCCCGACGACGCAATCGACCGTCAACGGTGCGAGGACATGCGTGAGGCCGTGGCCCTCGTGACCGAAGAAGCCGGCCAGCTCGAGCATCACCGCGCCGTGAACGAGGCTCCAGAGCCGGCCCGCGACATTCAGTTCACCGTCGTCGCGGATGCGGCCCGATGCGATCATCCGGCGAACGGCATGTCGCAGTGCCTCAAAGGATTCCGCCTGCTCGGCACGATCGTTGGCACTTCCGGTGCTGGTGACGTCGGTGCGCTGACCGACCACCGACGCCGGAGACGTGGTGCCGAAGATCAGCTGGTAACGCTGCGGGTTCGCGAGAGCGAATGCTCGGTAGGCCGCACCCATGACGAAGAAGTCGCGGACCGGATCGTCGGTCTGCTCGGCATCGGTCAAGACCCGGGTGAACCGCGCGAACGCCTCGTCGGCCAGCGCGTCGATGACGCCGGTCATCCCGCCGAAGTGGGTGTACACGGCCATCGTCGAGGTTCCCACCTCGGCGGCAAGGCTGCGGACGCTCAGTGCCTGCAACCCGTCGCGCTCGAGTATTCGCATACCGCCCTCGATCAACCGTTCCCTGACATCACTCACTCTTGCGATCCTGCCATAACGCTGTTATAACGGGGGAATCAATAACGCTGTTATGGAGGTCTTGACATGACCAACCGCTACCTCGAGGGACCGTTCGCGCCGATCGACGAGGAGGTCACGCTGACCGACCTCGACGTGTCCGGCACGATCCCCGACTTCTTGGACGGCCGCTACCTGCGAAACGGCCCGAACCCGATCGGGGAGATCGATCCCGAGCTATACCACTGGTTCATCGGCGACGGCATGGTGCACGGTCTGCGTATCCGCGACGGCAAGGCCGAGTGGTACCGGAACCGGTGGGTCCGCAGCCCGCACGTAGCCCGCATGCTCGGTGAGGAGCGGCGCACCGGGCACACCGGGATCTCCGCGCTCGGTGCCAACACCAACGTGATCGGACATGCCGGCAAGACGGTGGCACTGGTCGAGGGCGGCGTCGCGAACTACGAGCTGACCGATGAGCTCGACACGGTGGGACCCTGCGACTTCGACGGCACGATCACGGGTGGCTACACCGCACACCCGAAGCGCGACCCGGACACCGGTGAACTACATGCGGTGTCCTACAACATGTATCGCGGTAACACCGTGCAGTACTCGGTGATCGGCGTCGACGGCCGGGCGCGACGCACCGTCGACATCGAGGTCACGGGCAGCCCGATGATGCACGACTTCTCGCTGACGGAGCGACACGTCGTCTTCTACGACCTACCGGTCACCTTCGACGGCCGCCAGGCCGCGGAGATGACGGTGCCCCGCGGGCTTCGGCTGCCGGCGCGGCTCCTGTTGTCCGCGTTGATCGGTCGCGTCCGCATCCCCGACCCGATCAGCGCGAGGACACCGTCCGGGATGAGCGCCGACCGCCGGTTCCCCTACTCGTGGAACCCGCGCTACCCCGCCCGGGTCGGGGTGATGCCGCGGGACGGCGGCAGCGCCGACGTGCGCTGGTTCGACGTGGAGCCTTGCTACGTCTTTCACCCGATGAACGCCTACGACGACGGCGAGACGGTTGTGCTCGACGTGATCCGGCACCCGAAGATGTTCGACACCGACCACCTCGGGCCGAACGAGGGTCTGCCGACGCTGGATCGCTGGACGGTAGACCTCGCCGACGGCAAGGTGCGTGAGTCGCGGATCGACGATCGCGGACAGGAGTTCCCGCGCGTCGATGAGCGGCTCGTCGGTAAGCGGCACCGCTACGGTTACGCGCCCGCGGTCGGCGAGGGTACCGGTGGGACCGGCACGCTGCTCAAGCACGACTTCGTCGGCGGGAGCAGCCAGGCACGGTCCTTCGGCGTGGACAAGTCGCTGGGGGAGTTCGTCTTTCACCCGGCCGCTCCGGATGCCGACGAGGATGACGGCGTGCTGATGGGCTACGTCTACGACCGGCCGACCGACCGCAGTGAGCTGGCGATCGTGGATGCCCGGACGCTGGAACCGATGGCCGCGGTCAAACTGCCGCACCGGGTGCCCGCCGGCTTCCACGGAAACTGGGTGCCCGCGGGCTGAGTGTGGTGAGGGCGGTGCCGGCGCGAAAGACGGCCCGCGATCAGCTCGCCGGCACGCTCTCTCCGGCGGCCACCGCCTTGGCCCACCGGTAGTCGGCCTTGCCTGCTGGTGAGCGCACGATCTTGGGATGGCGGACAAAGGCTTTCGGGATCTTGTACCGTGCCACCGACTGCCCGCACACCGCGGCCAGGTCCTCGTCGTCGGCACTGGCGCCCTCGGCGAGTTGCACAACTGCCACCACCTCGGAGCCCCAGCGTTCGGACGGCCTGCCCACCACCACGACGTCGTAGACGGCCGGGTGCGCGGCGATGGCGCGCTCCACCTCCTCGACGAAGATCTTCTCGCCGCCGGAATTGATGGTGACCGAATCTCGGCCCAGCAGATGAATCCGTCCGTCCTCCAGGACATTCGCCCGGTCACCCGGAACCGACCAGCGCACCCCGTCGATGGTGGGGAAGGTACGGGCCGTCTTGTCCGGGTCGCCGAGGTAGCCCAGCGGGATCAGATCGCGGCGCGCCAGCCAGCCGCCGCCCTCGCCGGGTGCCAGCACCCGGCTGAAGTCCTCGGCGACCACCGCGGTATCCGACTGGGCGTCGAACACGGCCGCGGTCGTCGCGCCCCCGGCGGTGGAGAAGGTGCTCAGCTGCGCGCCGGATTCCGAGGCGCCGACGGCGTCGAGCAGCATCACGTGCGGCAGGGCGCTCAAGATGCGCTCGCGCACCGTCGGTGAGAGCGCGGCACCGCCGTTGGTGATGGTGAAGAGCCCGGACAGGTCGTAGTCGCCCTTCTCGATCTCTTCGACGAGGGGCCGGGCCACCGCATCACCGACGACCGGAATGGTCAGGACCCGTTCACGTTCGGCGAGTCGTAAGACCTCGGCGGGACGCAACCGTTCCACATCGTCGGGTATGACCAGGCGCCCGCCCATGGTGATCGCGTTGTACGCCGCCCACTGTGCGGCGCCGTGCATGAACGGGGGGATCATCAGCATCGACATCGCCCCGCCGCCGGCGCGGGCCTTCTCGGCGAGTTCCTCGTAGGAGGCCAGTGCCTGATCGCTGCCGAACGGCCGGCCGCCCATCGAGGACAGGAAGATGTCGTGCTGGCGCCACAGCACGCCCTTGGGCATGCCGGTGGTACCGCCGGTGTACAGGATGTAGAGGTCATCGCCGGATGCGGCCGGAAGTCCGCCGGCCGGTGCCGGGGTGCCCAGGATCGTCTCGTAGTCCACGGCGCCGGGCAGCAGGTCGTTGCCGGACTCGTCGGCAACCTGGATCAGCACCTGCAGATGCGGGACGCGCTCACGGATCGCGGCCACCCGCGGGGCGAACTCCGCGTTGTAGACCAGGGCACGGGCCTTCGAATCATTGAGCAGGTAGACGAGTTCTTCCTCGACATAGCGGTAGCTCACGTTGAACGGCGCGACCCGGGCGCGGTAGGCGCCGATCATCGACTCCAGGTACTCGTTGCCGTTGCGCAGATAGATGCCGAGATGGTCCTGCCCGGACTCGTGACCGTCGAGGGCGCCGCGCTCGGTGTGGCAGCCCAGCCCCGCAGACGCCAAGTAGTGCGCAAACCCGTCGATCCGGGCGTCGAATTCCGCATAATTGAATCGGCGATCCCGCCAGACCAGAAAGGTCTGGTCGCCGATGGCGCCGGCCACCGTGCGGAATACCGAGGACAGGTCGAAGGTCACGCCGCTCATGACAACAGACCATACATTGGCCACCTCTGCGTATGGTCGAGATCGGTCAGTCAGCTTTCTGTCTCAGCCCAGGAATGTTGTCGCTCTACCGGCCAGCCGGTAGAGCGAGTCTGCTGACAGCGGGAACGACACCAGCGCCGGCCGGTGCCACGATTACGGACATGGCATTCGACACCATCACCGTCGTGGGCGGCTCGCTCGGCGGGCTGGCAGCGGCGCACGAATTGCGCGCGATCGGCGCCGACGTCACGGTCTACGAGCGGTCCAAGGATCGCACCCAGCCGCGCGGCGCCGGCATCGTCATGCAGCCCGAGGTCGCGGACCTACTCGGGCGGCTCGGCCACCCGGTGTCCGCGGTGAGTGTGCTGCTGCAGGAACGCCAGCAGCTGCACCGCGATGGCAGCCTCACCAGTTACCGCGCGCCGCAATGGATGACGTCCTGGGACACCCTTTTCGACACGCTGCGCCGTGCGCTGCCCGACGGCGCCTACCAACTCGACAGCACGTTCACCTCGGCAGCGATCGACGACGGCGGTGTGACCGCCGATTTCGGCGGCCACCACGTGCGTTCGTCCCTCGTCGTCGGCGCCGACGGGGTGGGTTCGGCGGTGCGCACATCGATGGATGTGGCCGGGGTGCCACGCTTTTCGGGCTATGTCGCGTTCCGGGGTCTGGAACCCGAGGCCGGTCTGCCCCGGGATCTGATCGACCTGCTCGCCGAGCGGTTCACGCTGTTCGGTGTCCCCGGCCTGCAGCTGCTCTGCTACCTGGTGCCCGGGGCCGACGGTGACACCACGCCGGGGAACCGGCGGGTGAATTGGGTCTGGTACGTCAACGTCGAGGAACCGGCACTTGCCGGACTGCTCACCGGACGGACGGGGCGCCGTTACGACTATTTCGTGCCGGCCGGGGAACTGACCGAGGAGACGACCGCGTGGCTCGGCGCGTTGGCGGGCACTGTGCTGCCGCCGCAGTTCGCCGAACTGGTCGGGCATTCGACGGTCTTCATGCAGCCGGTGTACGACATGCCGGGAGGACCGATGCTCGGTGACCGTGTTGTTCTCATCGGCGACGCCGCGGGCACCGTGCGGCCACATACCGCGTCCGGGACGTCCAAGGCATTCGGTGACGCGGCTGCGCTGGCCGACGCCCTCGGGTCCGCCCGCGGCGGACGAGCCGACGCGCTCGAGCGCTGGGAATCACAACGGCGGGCGCATCAGGTGGAGCTGGCCGATCACGGGCTGTTGCTGGCACGTCAGTCACAGCTCGGGGACACCGGACCTCGATTCGGTCCGCTGAGCTCCCTCGTGCCGGTCGAGAGCTGAGCCGCCGACTCAGGCCGGGAAGAACCCGTCACCGGTCAGTACGCCGGGCTGCCAGCCCTGCGCGCCCAGGCAGAGCATCGGGCGACCGTCGGGTGTCTGTGCTGCGCCCTTGGCCACCGAGCAGGGAGCGCCCGTCTCCTGCACACCGTGCAGCGGATAGGAGATCGTCCAGAACCCGGTGTACACCGGCGGCCACTGGTTGGGAATCCAGCTGCACTTCATCGCCTGACCACCGCGGCCGCGCCCGAAGGTGAACAGCTGAGTGTTGTCGCACGGCGCACCGAGCGCGGCGTGATAGTTCATTCCGGGCACATCGGTCGGGTAGCGGCCCGACTCGTCATCGGCTGCGGCAGGCGCGGCAAAGCTCAGCGCGGCGGCCGCGATCGATACAGCAACCGTCAATTCACGAATCATGTCCCACCCTTTGCCAGGTCGTGCCCGTACCGCGGCAAAGTTTAATGGTGTCGACGCTCAGCGCGGGGCTATTCGGGCGCGTCGAGCACACTGACCGCGATCCCGTAGGGCAGGAAACGCACACGGCGGGACGGATCGGTGTTGTTCTTGTTGGCCCGCAGCGCGTCCAGCTCGCTCGGGTAGACCTCTTCGATGCGGGCGCCGCCCGCGGCATCGACGCTGTAGATCGCCCACACCCCGTCGCCGGTGTCACCGGTGGTCTCGGGCCGGACCGGCTGGGCCTGGCTGGTGAACTGATCGATCAGGGTGGCCCAGCCCGCCCGCTTGCCGAACCGGTCCAGCGCGTCGCGCAGCCCCTCGCCGGCTTCGCGGGCAAGCCTGTCAAACTCTTCTGGGTCGATGCCGAACGGCCCGTTCTGGCTCATCGCCGTCCTCCTTCACGCAGGGGTGGTACCCAAGGATATGTCCATAACACGAGGTGCGGTTCTGGCAACCGTGGAGCGCTCGCCCGCAGCCGCCGGTGCACACGACCGGGCCGGCTGGGTCGGGCTGTTCACCGGCGACGGGAAGGTCCAGGATCCGGTCGGTTCGCGTCCTCATGTCGGGCATGCCGAGATCGAGCGGTTCTACAACACCTTCATCGGCCCGCGGGACATCACCTTCCACCGCGGCATCGACATCGTGCGCGGTGCCACCGTGCTGCGTGACCTGGTGCTCGAGGTGTCGATGGGTGCCGCGGTGACAATGCACATCCCGGCGATCCTGCGTTACGACGTGCAATCGGCCGGGAGCCCCGACGAACTGCTCATCTCCCGGTTGCAGGCGTATTGGGAGCTACCGGCGATGGCGTGGCAGTTCGCCCGCAACGGCCCCGCCGCGGTACCTGCCGCACTGCAGCTGACCCGGGCACTGCTGACCAACCAGGGGCCGTCGGGGGCGGCCGGGTTCATGTCCGGGGCGGTGGGCGTCGGCGTGCGCGGCAAACGCCACATCGCGCAGCTGATCGACGACGCCTGCGCAGGCAACGAGGTCGCGGTGAAGCGGGTGCTGGGGCCCGACGCCGACATCACTTCGGGCGACGAGGACCGGCTCAAGCCGACCGAACTCGTCGCGGCACTGGCCGGTACGCGACGACGCACCACGGTCGTGGCGGGACGGCACGTCGCCGTGAGCGTCACCGGGCCCGGCGGTGACGCGGTGCTGATCGCCGATGTGGCATCGCGACCGACCCGGGTGCAGCGGCTGCGACTGTTCGTCGAGGCCGGTGACAAAGCGCAGGCGGGGGATCGCAGCGACCCGGTGACATGAGACGGTGGTATCCACCATGGACAGTTCTTCCCCCGGGTCTGCTGCCGACAACGCACCGCAGGACCTGAGTTACGAGGAGTTCGGCCGCCGCTTCTTCGAGGTCGCGGTCTCCGAGAAGCGTGTCGCGGACGCGATCGGCGCGATCGCCGGTGACGAGTTCGAGATGGGGCCGATGGCCCAAGGGCCCGGCGGGATCGCCAAGGTCACCGCCCGCGTGCGCATCCAGGCGCCCCGGGTGACCCGGCACGTCGGTCAGGCCATCACCTTCGACATCCGTATCCCGCTGGAGATCAACATGGTGATCGACCTGCGGATCGACCGGCCGCGCTTCATGGTGTTCGGCGAGATCGCCCTGCAGGCGACGGCGCGGGCGGCCACCCCGCTGCTGCTGATCATCGACGTGGACAAGCCGGGCTCCAAGGACATCTCGATTCACGTGACCTCGGGCACGCTGCGGGCCGAGGCGCTGCGGGTGCTCGCCGGTGTCGACGCCGAGATCAAACGTTTCATCGCCGCGCACGTGGTGGGCGAGATCGACAGCCCGGGCGCACGACAGGCCAGGATCATCGATGTGGCCGCGCAGATCGACGCGGGCTGGGCCGGGATCTGAGCACCGTAGAATTGCCGCCCATGCGCCGTATTTCGCTTTGCCTGCTGTCCACCATGACCGCGGCGACCGCTGCACTGGCCGTTGCCGCGCCGGCCGGCGCGGACTCCGTCACGGACAGCTTCCTGAACGCCGTCGACCAGGCCGGTGTGACCGCTCCGAACATGGTCGACAACGCCGCGTTGGGGCAGTCGGTGTGCCCGATGCTGTCCGAACCCGGTCAGAACGTCGCCGACGTCGCCGCCAGGGTCGCCGATTCCGCGGGCATGCCGCTGGGACCGGCCACCATGTTCACCGGACTCGCGATCTCGGCGTTCTGCCCGGCCGCGGTCGCCGGCATCGGTGACGGCAAGGTGTTCGGGATCGACGTACTGGGCTTCTGAGTGCGTAGCGCATCATCGGACTTCTGAGCGCCCAGCGCGTTATTGGGCTTCCGTGCGCGCCGACACCGGGGCGAGTTCGGGGTGGCGCGGCACCCGGCCGTGCCCGGCGCCGCGCCCGCGCAGATGCCGCCAGATCCACGGCATGAACATGTTCTGCGTCCACAGCAGCTGTGAGTACATGCGTGACCGGAAAGCCTGGTGTTCTGTGACACCCGCCCCGGCCAGCGACCAATCATGGTTGCTGCCAGGCAAACCCAGTGCCTCGGCGGCCGCCGCGGCGAAGAGCAGATGACCGCTGCGTGAACCGTGCACCCGGTCCGGGCTCCACACGTCGGGATCGGTCATGGATTCCGCGTAGTACAGATCGACGAGCCGGAAGTCGTGGTCGGCCGCCGCGGTGCGGATGACATCGTTGATCTCCAGCACCCGCGACACCAGTAGCCGCCCGGCCGGCAGGATGCGGGTGATGTCGGGGAACGTCGTCGTCACGACGGTGGCGCCCGAAGACGCCAGTTGTCGGTGTAATTCGTCGAGATCTTCGAGTGCCTGCCGGAACTTGCGGCCCGGACGGGTCACGTCGTTCATCCCGACGCAGACGGTGATGAGGTCCGGCTGCATCGACAGGGCTTGTGGCAGCTGCACGTCCAGCACATCGCGCACCCGCTTACCGCGGACGGCGAGATTGGCGTAGCCGAGCCCTGGGTAATGCGCGTCGATCATCCGGGCCAACCGGTCGGCGAACCCGATCAGGGTTCCCGAATCATCGACGTCCCAGAGTCCTTCGGTTTGACTGTCGCCCACAGCCACGTATCTGCGGTACCGGTGGTCGGCCACGGTGCAGACTGTAATGGGCAGAACGGGTTCCGTGCGGTGCGGTGTGTGCTGGGCCACACCGTGTGGTCAGCCGGCGTCGAGGAGAAGGATGGACCTGTTCAGCTCCAGCGGAGCGAGTCCGGGTCCGACACCCGAGACCCTGCTCCGGTTCAACTGAACCGGACCCAACCGGTCGACGATCACGACACTGCCCTGACTTTGCTGCTCAACCGGGGTTTCGTCGAGGTAATCCGGCCCTTCCGGGGCGGCGGATGCGGGGGCGGCGAGTCCGATCGACAGACCTGCCAGCGCTACTCCGAGCGCGGTACCGATGTGTGCGCGTGTGCGCGGGGTCCTGAAACCTCTTGCCCTCATGGACTACTGCCTTCTTTCGGTGCTATGCCGTGTTCAACCGGCGGCGGTGGCGCTAAATTCCGCGGGCGCACAACGCTTGACATGTGACGTTCACGACGTATTAACCTGCGGTATGCCGCGATTGAGTGCAGGGCTGTTGGTGTACCGCATCATCGAAGGCATTCCCGAGGTGCTCATCGGCCATCCGGGCGGTCCGTTCTGGGCCCGCAAGGACGACGGGGCGTGGACCATCCCCAAGGGCGAATACGACGACACCGAGGACCCGTGGGCGGCGGCCCGGCGGGAGTTCGCCGAGGAGGTCGGCCTGGCACCACCGGAGGGTCCGCCCATTGCGTTCGCACCGCTGCGGCAGCCCAGCGGCAAGGTGGTCACGGTGTTCGCGGTCGAGGCCGATCTGGACATCCGCGACGCGGTCAGCAACACGTTCACCCTGGAATGGCCCCGAGGGTCCGGGAAGTTCCGGGAGTATCCGGAACTGGACCGGGTCGGCTGGTTCGGGGTGGTGGAGGCGCGCGAAAAGCTGCTGAAAGGCCAACGGCCGCTACTGGATCTACTGCTGCAGGAGTTGGGTCACCGCGAGTAGCTCACGGCATCCCGTTGCTCCGGAGGATCTGCTCACGGCACTCCCGGCGGGTCTGTCCGGTCTGCTGCATGCACACCCGCACCGGCGGTTCCTCGGCGGCCGGCAACGGTTCCTCGGCGGGATCGGTCGTCACCGTCGGGATCGGCACCGCGCCGGGCGTCAGCGACCAGACGGTGGCGTCGGTGTCCTGGATCGATGAGCAATAGGCCGACGCACCCGAGGCGGTGACCGCGGTGCTGCCCTCCGGCAGGCAGTCGGCGCCGATGACCACCGGCGGAGTCGTCGCGGCCGCGGTGCCCGACGTCGCGGTGACCGGCGTCGTGGTGACCGGTGCCGTGGTGGACGGTGCCGCGGATGGCACCGGCGCTGCGGGACGGGCGGTCGACGACGGTGTCGGCGCGGCGGTGGGGCGCTCCTCGTCGTCGGCGCGGTTGAGCTCGAAGACGGCCGCCGCCACGGCAACGCACAGCAACACCGCGAGTACGGCCATGATCGCCATCGTGGCGCGTGACCGACCGGCCTGCGCCCCCGGTGCGCTCGCTGCGGCGGTCTGGGTCAGCCCGAGCGTGTCGCCTTCGAGCTGATGGACGAGCGCCCGCGCGAAATCGGCGCACCGGTCGAACCTGTCGGCGGGGTCCTTGGCCAGCGCCTTGGCGAACACCGGGTCCAGGTGCGCCAACTCGGGGCGGTGATCCCCGATGGCCGGCGGCAGCGCCGACAGGTGCTGGCTGATGACCACCGCCGGGTTGGAGTTCTGGAACGGCGGCCTGCCGGTGAGCAGTTCGTAGGCGGTGGCGGCCAGCGCGTACTGATCGGCACGGCCGTCCACCGTGTTGCCCATCAGTTGTTCGGGCGCGGCATAGGACACCGTGCCGACCGTCATGTTGGTGGCCGTCAGTCCGCTGACGTCATCGGACCACCGGGCAATGCCGAAGTCGGCCAGCAGGATCCGGTGACCCGCGGACTGCGTGTCGGAGAGCAGGATGTTGGCGGGTTTGACGTCGCGGTGCAGCAGACCGCGCTGATGCGCATAGTCCAGCGCATCGGCCACCGCGCTGACGATCTCGCCGACGTGCTGTGCGGGCAGACCTTTGGGGTGATGCTCCCGCACGAACCGGGCGGTATCGGTGCCGGGCACGTAGTCCATCGCGATCCACAGCTGGCCGTCGTGTTCACCACGGTCGTGCACGCCGACGATGTGGGGATGCCACAGCGTCGCGGCAATATCGGCTTCGCGTTCGAACCGCTGCCGGTACTCGTCATCGGCCGAGACCCCGGCGCGCAGAACCTTCAGCGCGTCCTGGCGGGGGAGGCGGGGGTGCTGGGCGAGGTAGACCTCACCCATCCCCCCGGTACCCAGGCAGCGGACAACGGAATACCCGGCAAAGTCGGTCCCAGCTGCCAATGGCATGGGCGAATACTAAAGCGTGGACTCAGCCCACCGGCGGAGGCACGGGTGCGGGCGAGGTCGGAACCCCTGCCCCGGGAGGCGGCACCGGAGTGGGCGTCACGGTGGTGATGCCGTTGGCGCCGATGGTGCGCCCGCCGGGACCTGAACCGCTCGACCTGTTCAGCCCGGCCTCGTCGAAGGCCGCCTGAGTGCAGTTCAGCATCAGCTGCACGCGCCCGTTGCTGGTGAACTTCTGCTTCTCCACGACGCACAGGCTCTGCTGCATGTCGCTGCCGACGGCACCGCCGAAGGTGGCCTTCATACCGGCGCCGGCCAGGATCTGGACCGCGCGGCCGTAGGGTTCGCCCACGACGTTGTAGGGGCTTTCCGCAGCGGGATCCGAGCTGGCGGTGCCGGCCGTGATCAGAGCCGCCAGTGCTGCGGCGCTGGTGCCGAGCCCTAACGCGATCAGTTTCTTGTTCACGTGCCCTCCGGGTGTCGCGGTGCGCTGCGAACATATCGCAGAACCACACCTGTAGAAACTCCAGTCACGTCTCCATCGTCCGTACCTGGGATTTCATTACTTCAGCCAGCGCGTTGGCCCGTGGATCGCCGAAGATGTCCTCGATCCGCAGCCGGCGGCCGTCCGGCCCGGCCAGCGGCACCCGCCAGTTCGGGTACTCATCGGTGGTGCCCGGCTGATTCTGGGCGCGGACATCTCCCACCGCGTCAGGCAGTGCCAGAGCCAGCAGCTTGGATGGGGTCCGGCCCAGGAAGGCGTACAGGCCGCGGACGATCTCGTCGATATCGGGGTCCGCGCCGACCAGCCCGAGCCGTTGCAGCTCCGCCAGCCAGGCCGCCTGTTCGGCGCGGTCGGCGGCCAGTTCCTCCTCGGCCGGCCGGGTCAGCAGACCAAGTTCCTCCCGGAGCCGGATGTGCTCGCCGGCCAGATATCCGGCCGTCGGCGGCAGATCGTGAGTGGTCACCGAGGACAGGCAGGCCTCCCGCCACCGTTCGGCGGGCAGCGGCTTGTCCGGCTGCCCCCACTCGCGGTCCCGCTCGAACCACAGGATGGAGGTGCCGAACAGTCCGCGATCGCTCAGGTAGTCCCGCACCCACGGCTCGACAGTGCCGAGATCCTCACCGACCACGACCGCACCGGCGCGCATGGCCTCCAATGCCACGATGCCGATCAGCGCGTCGTGGTCGTAGCGCACGTAGGTGCCCTCGGTCGGCGGGGCGCCTTCGGGGATCCACCACAGCCGGAACAGCCCGATGATGTGGTCGATGCGGACGCCGCCGGCGTGCCGCAGCACCGCGGCGACCAGCGCGCGGAACGGTGCGTACCCGGACTTCTGCAGCTGATCGGGGCGCCACGGGGGCTGCGACCAGTTCTGGCCGAGTTGGTTGTACTCGTCCGGCGGCGCCCCGGCGCTGACCCCGAGCGCGAGCACGTCCTGCAGCGCCCACGCATCGGCGCCGTCGGGGTCCACCCCGACAGCCAGGTCGTGCATGATGCCCAGCGACATCCCGGCCTGGATCGCGGTGGCCTGGGCGGCGGTCAACTGGTCGTCGAGCAGCCACTGCAGCCAGCGGTGGAAGTCCACGGCCTCGGCATGTGTGGCGGCGAACTCCGCGACCGCGGGACCGTCCGGATGGGTCAACGGCTGAGGCCAGCCGTGCCAGTCGGCGCCGTGCACCTCGGCCAGCGCGCACCAGGTGGCGAAGTCGTCGAGGCTGCGTCCCTCGCGGTCCCGGAAGGCGGCGTAGGCGAGCTCGCGGCCCGCCGAGCGCGGCACCCGGTACAGCTGCTTGAGCGCGGCTCTCTTGACCTTCCAGGCGGCGTCACGGTCGATCCCGTCCTGCCGGCGCGCGCGGGCGGCGAGGTCGGCGCGCGCCTTGCGCAGCGGCCCACGCTTGCGCAGATGGACGTATTCGGGGACCGCCTCGACACGCAGATAGAGCGGGTTGACGAACCGTCGGGAGGTCGGCAGGTAGGGCGAGGGTTCCATCGGTGCGACCGGGGCGGCGGCGTGCAGTGGGTTGACCAGGATGAAGCCCGCGCCGTGCCGGGCCGCCGACCACACCGCAAGATCGGTCAGGTCGGTGAGATCGCCTGTGCCCCAAGAATTATCGGACGTGACACTGTACAGCTGAGCGGCCAGGCCCCACTGCCGGGTGGCCGGCGCGGCCAGTGTGGCGGGGCAGACGATCAGGGTGGTGCTGATGTCGAGCTGACCGGTCTGGGCGTGCAACCGGTGGTATCCCGGAGGTAGATCCGCAGGGAGTTCGAAGGTGGCCTCGCCGATCAGCCTGCCGTCCAAATCGAATGGCGGCCGGTTGTTTTCGAGCTGCCGAAGCCCGGCGCGTACCGAGCCGTCCTCCAGCCGGATCCACAGTCCGACCGGGTCGCCGTGGGTGACGTGCACCCAGAAAGAGGACGCGGTGCCGGAGCGGGCGACGACGGTCGGGGGCAGGGTGAAACCCCAGTGCTCACGCTCGTGGTTGCGGCGGGCCTCGTCGCGTTCGGCCGGGCCGCCCGCCGGCACGCCGAGCGACGCCAGCACGCCGACCAGGGTGTGCTCCGGGACCGGGACGCTGCGCCCGCGCCAGTCGATGAAATCGGTCGCCACCCCGTACAGCTGTGCGAGATCGGCCAGTTCGGTCATGCCCGCAATCTTGCCGGATCCGTCGGCGCATCGCTGTCCGCCCAGCGACCAGTACTGTCGGCGGGCATGGTTTCCGGACGGATCGACCCCGTGCAGGACCGGCGGGCCAGGATCGCGGTGAGCGCCCTGTTCCTCACCAACGGAGCGGTGTTCGCGAACCTGTTGCCCCGGTATCCCGAGATCAAGACCGATCTGGCGCTGACCAATGCCGCCTACGGTGCCGTCGCGGCGGCCTTCCCGGCCGGTGCGCTGGTCGCCGGACTCGCCGCGGGCGTGGTCATCCGCCGGTTCGGTTCGGCCCGCGCCGCGGTGAGCTCGACGGTGCTGTTGGCTCTGCTGCTGGTGGTTGCCGGCTATGCCGGCGGCCCGATCGTGCTGGCGGCCGCCCTCTTCCTCGGCGGGGCCTGCGATGCGGTCACCGATGTGGCCCAGAACGCGCACGGTCTGCGGGTCCAGCAGCGCTACGGGCGCTCCATCATCAACTCCCTGCATGCGGTGTGGGCGGCCGGCGCGATTCTGGGCGGGCTGATGGGAGCGGGGGCCATCGCCCTGCACATCGACCGGGGAACACATCTGGCGATCTCGGCGGCGCTCTTCGCGGCGGTGGCGCTCACCGCGTATCCGTTCCTGCTGCCCGGGCCCGACCGTGTCGAGGACGGCACGCAGGAGACCGGGACGGTCTTGCGGGCGGGTTATGCCGTCTACGCCGTGCTGGCGGCGCTGATCGCGATGGCCATCGCCGGCGCGGTGATCGAGGATGCCGGCAGCACCTGGGCCACGCTCTACATGCGCGACGGTGTCGGGGCGCCGGGGGCGGTCGCGGTGCTCGGCTACGTGGCGCTGATGGGGTGCATGTTCATCGGCAGGCTGACCGGCGACCGACTGGTGGACCGGTTCGGGGAACGCGCCGTGACGCTGTCCGGCGGTCTGGTCATCGCCGCCGGGATGGGTGCGGCGCTGGCCTTTCCGAGCGTGCCGGGCACCATCGCGGGATTCGCCGCGGTGGGCCTGGGGGTCGCCACCCTGGTGCCGGCAGCCATGCACGGCGCCGACCGGTTGCCGGGTTTGCGTCCCGGGACGGGGCTGACCGCGGTGGCCTGGTTGATGCGCCTGGGATTCGTGGCGTCCCCGCCGGTGGTGGGATTGATCGCCGACGCCGCCGGGCTGCGGGCCGGGCTGCTGCTGGTTCCGGCGGCGGGGGTGCTGGTTGCGTTGCTCGCCTGCTTCCCCGGTGTGCTCAGTGGACGCCACCCATCTCGATCGTGAGGACCCCGGCGATGATCAACCCGATCCCGGCCAGCATCCGCCAGGTCAACGGATCGCGGAACAGGAATCGCGCGGCGACGGCCACCAGCGCCACCCCGCACGCGGTCCAGATGCCGTAGGCGACCCCGACCGGCATGCCGAGCGACAGCGACAGCCACAACAGATAGAAGGACACGAGATAGCCGGCGGCCACCGGCACGATCCATTTCCGGCGGCGGAATCCGTCGGAGGCGCGCAGGGACAGCGTCGCCAGCACCTCCATGCCGATCGCCCCGGCCAGCGCCAGCCACATCATGCGGGCACCTCCGGTGCGCGTTCGTGCGAACCGAACTCGACGAGCAGCACCCCGGCGATGATCAGCGCGATACCGCCCGCCAGGGACCAGGTGAAGGCCTCACCGAAGATCACCGACGCGGCGGCCGCGGTGACCGCGGTGCCGATGGCGCCCCAGATGCCATAGGCCACGCCGACCGGCATGCCGGCGCGCAGCACCGCCGCCATCAAGATGAAGGACGAGACATACCCGACCACCACGACGGCCAGCCAGGCGGAGTGGTCCTGGGATGCCCGCAGGGACAGGGTGCCGGTGACTTCGGTGGCGATCGCCGCGCTCAGCAGCACCCACTTACGCATCGCGGCAGCCTAGCCGCGATCAGGCCAGCGCGGTCTGCCGGGCCTCGAACAGTTCGTCGACCGCGGACACCACCTGATCGAGTTGCTCGGCGGAATGTCTGCCCAGCCCGCACTCGGTCGAGATACCGAACTCCGGAAGGAACTTGGCGGCCAGCGCCGCCCGGTACCGGGCGCCGGCGGCGCCGTCCTCGGCGTGCAGCAGCCCGAGGTAGAACTCGGTGTCCGGCTCGATGGCCAGGTTCGCCAACGGCTGCCAGTGCGCCAACCGGTTCCAGGCCGTCACCGTGGCTGCCTGGATGGCGTCGATGCGGCGGGGGACATGCCGGGACAGACCGTTGGACACCGCCACGATCGTCGACGCGTCGCGTGGGTAGATGTGCCGTCCGCCACGCGCGGCGGCTTCGTCGTCCGGTGGGTCACCCATGAACGGGGACGCCCCGAACTTGGAATCGCCGTAGCAGAGGTGGAAGGTCAGTTCGACGTCGTCGTGCACCCAGGAGGCTGGGCGCGCGGTCACCTCGTAGATCTCCTCGAAATCCTTGTACGGGTTGGGAAACCAGCCTTCGACGGTGGCGTCTTCGACCGGGAGATCCCACTGGATCACCAGATCCTCGTGGGGGATCGCGGACTGGATGGCCTCGACACTGTCGCGCAGTGGCACCTCGTAGGCGCGGGCCACCTCGACCTGTGACTCGAACTCGACGAAGAAGTTGACCGCGTTGAACGGCGTCGGGATCGACACCAGGAACTTCGAATCCGGTGCCAGCTCACCGCGTTGGCGGGCGGCGCGGAACAGCGCGTACGAGGCGATCGCGTGATCGGCGTAATCGAAGGCGGGGAACCGGACGTCGGCGCCGGTGGTGCCGGGTTTCAGCCGCGCCAGCGCGCGGCCGTCCTTGTCCACCACATCCAGCGTCGGGTTCTCCAGGAAGTGCGGGGTCTGGGTCAGTACCCAGTTGGCGCGCTCGCCGGGCTCCCCGTCGGGCACCCGCTTCACCGCGGGTTGCAGACGTGTCCCGACGAACCGGAACGCCTCCTCGACGGTCGGCTGGTTGATGCTGCCGGTCAGGTAGAAACTGTTCTGGTATCCCATGATTCGCCTTTCTAGAGGACCAGACCGAGACGCGGCGGGCGGGTGCCGTGCAGAGTGTGGTTGCCCAGGTGCACGTACTTCCAGCGGGCCGGATCGTGCAAGGAATGGGTGCGCACATTGCGCCAGTGCCGGTCCAGGTTCACCTCGCCGTCGGTGCCCGATGTGCCGGTGAGTTCGAAGATGCCACTGGCGATCTCGACGCCGAACTCCTGTGCCAGCGCCTTGGCCGCGGCGACGGTGAGGCTGGCCTCGGCCGCCGCATCCCGGGACAGCTCCTCGGCGGCCTGACCCTCGTCGACCAGCGACGCGCCGCGGGCCAGCAGCGCCTCCAGCGCGTACAGCCGGGCCGTCAGCTCACCGAAGCGACGCACGATGTGGGGTTCCTGGTCGGCGCGTTCGATACCGGCGTTGAGTGCTTCCTTCCACGGCCGGGACCTGGTGCGCACGAACTCGGCGCCGTCCTCCAGCGCGGCGCGCGCGATGCCGATGTCGATCGCGGCGTGCAGAGCCTGGTCATAGGCGCCGAGCACGCTGGGCGGGCCGTCCACCGGGTCGGGGGCGGGCCCCTCCTCGATGACCAGATCGTCGTCGACCACCACGGCGTCGAGCCGGACCGCACCACTTTTGGTCCCGCGCTGCCCGAATGCCGACCACTTCTCCAGATCCAGGGTGACGCCCGGCTGATCCGGCCGGATGAAGACGGTGGCCGTCTCGCCCGGCTTGTCGGTGATGGCCGCGGCCACCGCGATCCACTGGGCGCCCAATGTGCCGGTGGCGTAGTACTTCACGCCGTTGAGTTCCCAGCGGCCGTCCTCGCGGCGGGTGATGCTGGTCTTGCGGTCCAGCGCGCTGGCGGTACCCCGTTCGGCGGTGGCATTGCCGAGCTGGCCGCCGGCCAGGATGTCGCCGTAGATGCGCGGCGCGGGCTGCTGGTCGACGCCGAGTCCGCCGATCGCCTGGGACACCACGAAATGGGCCAGCAGCAACTGGCCGAGGGCACCGTCACCGCGGGAGAGCCGGCGCAGCACCTCGACCTGGACCGAGGCGGGCAGGCCGGGCCCGCCGTGCGCGGCGGGAACCGGAACAGCGAGCAGTCCGGCCTCGGCGACCAGCCGAAGCTGCGGCAGCAGCGAGGTGTCGGTGCGCTCGCGTTCGGCGGCGCCGACGGCCAGCTCGGCCGCCACCGCGGCGGCTGCGGCGAGGGCCGCTTCGGGGGTATTCAGCAGTGGGATCGAGGAGGTGGTTTCAGCGATATCGATGGCCATGGCGCACGACGGTACGGTCGCCGCCGTCCCGCGCCGAGGGTTCTGAGCAGCACGAATGTATGTACTTCCGCCAGGTCTGCACACCCGCTGGAACGCATGCGTACCGTGGAACAACGGAAGGTAGGACAGAACATGAACGACCCGCTCATCGTCGACACCAGCAACGGACCCGTGCGCGGCATCAGCGACGGCGTCGTCTCGGCGTGGCTGGGCATCCGCTACGCCGCGCCGCCGACCGGCGACCTGCGCTGGCGGGCCCCGCAACCTCCGGCGCGCTGGACCGAGCCGGCCGACGCCACCGCCGTGGGCCCGGTGTGTCCGCAACCGACAGACCCGCGGATCCCGCTGGACCTGGGGGCCCCGCAGGGTGAGGACTGCCTGACGCTGAACGTCTGGGTGCCGGCCGGCGACGGGTCATCCAGCCGGAGCGAGCCCAGCCGGGGAAAGCCGGTGCTGGTCTGGGTGCACGGCGGCGCCTATGTGCTGGGCTCGGGCGCACAGCCGCTCTATCACGGCAGGGAACTGGCCGTCGGCGACGACGTCGTCGTGGTGACGGTCAACTACCGGCTCGGCGTGTTCGGCTTCCTCGACCTGTCCTCGTTCGGGGATGCCTTCGACACCAACAACGGCCTGCGCGATGTGCTGTTCGCGCTGCAATGGGTGCGCGACAACATCGCCGGCTTCGGCGGCGACCCCGACCGTGTCACGCTGTTCGGCGAATCCGCCGGCGGCGGCATCGTCACCACCCTGCTGGGCAGCCCGGCGGCCGCCGGGCTGTTCCACCGCGCCATCGCCCAGAGTTCACCGGTCACCTCGGTGTACGACCAGGCCCGCGGGCGGCGGATCGCGAGTGAGTTCCTCACCGAACTCGGCCTGTCGGACCGCGACGCCGGGCAGCTGCCGAACCTGCCGGTCACCGCTCTGGTGGCGGCCTCCAAGCATCTGTTCAACGATGTCCCGGCGCGTGCCCCCGGGACCCTGGCGTTCGTGCCGATCATGGACGGGGACCTGGTGCCCGACTACCCGGTGCAGTTGGCGCGCGCCGGGCGCACGCTGCCGGTACCGCTGATCATCGGGACCAACGAGCATGAGGCGGCGCTGTTCCGCTGGATGAGGTCGCCTCTGCTGCCGATCACCCCGCAGGCGATCACGGACATGTTCACCGCCATCGCCGCCGAGCAGCCGGGTGTGCAGATCCCGAGCCAGTCGGAGATCGGCGCCGTGTACCGCGGCCGGGGAAAGAAGCCGGGGATGGGCGTGGCCCGCGACGTCGGCTTCCGGATGCCGTCGATCTGGTTCGCCGAGGGGCACAGCCAGGTCGCGCCGGTCTACATGTACCGATTCGACTGGGCCACCCCGATGTTGCGGGCGCTGCGCCTGGGCGGTGCGCACGCCACCGAGTTGCCCTATGTGTGGGGCAATCTGGTTGCCGGACCGAAGGACCCGACCTTCAAGCTGGGCGGCCTGGCGACCGGTAAGGCGGTCTCGCGCCGCATGCGGGCCCGCTGGACCAGCTTCGCCGCGGGCCACGAGCCGGCGGCGGGACCGGGCGATCCGGTCTGGCGCCCGTACCGCGCCGACGATCGGGCCACCCTGCTGATCGGCGCTGATGATGTGCTGGCCGACGATCCCGACCACGTGCAGCGCGCCACCTGGGGCGCCGAAGTGCTGAGTTTCCGATGACCGTTCTGGTTGTCAGCGGACCGGCCTCAGCGGCCGACCGAAGAAGTTAGGCTCACCGCCATGGACGCGTTGCTGGGGGTGCTCGACGCGCTGCCCCCGCAGATGCGCGACCCGGTGCTGTTCGCCATCCCGTTCTTCCTGCTGCTATTGGTGCTGGAGTGGACCGCGGCACGCAAGCTCGCCCACCTCGAGCCCGCCGACCGCAGCCCGGCCGGGTCCTATCATCGCCGCGACGCGTGGGCGAGCCTGTCCATGGGCCTGGTCTCGGTGGCCACCACCGCCGGTTGGAAACTGTTGGCGCTCTTGGGTTATGCCGCGATCTTCGCCTACGTGGCACCGTGGCATCTACCCTCGGACCAGTGGTACACCTGGCTGATCGCGCTCGTCGGTGTGGATCTGCTGTTCTACGCGTATCACCGCACCGCGCACCGGGTCCGCCTCATCTGGGCGACACATCAGGCCCACCACTCCAGTCAATACTTCAACTTCGCCACCGCGCTACGGCAGAAGTGGAACAACAGCGGTGAGATCCTGATGTGGATTCCGCTGCCGCTGCTCGGGGTTCCGCCGTGGATGGTGTTCGCGAGCTTCTCGGTCAATCTGATCTACCAGTTCTGGGTGCACACCGAGCGGATCGACCGGCTCTGGCGGCCGGTCGAATTCGTGTTCAACACCCCGTCGCATCACCGGGTGCACCACGGCATGGATCCCGAGTATCTGGACAAGAACTACGCGGGCATCTTCATCCTGTGGGACAGGATCTTCGGGACCTACCAGGACGAGTTGTTCCGGCCGCACTACGGGCTGACCAAACAGGTCGACACCTTCAACATCTGGAAACTGCAGACTCACGAATACGTGGCGATCGGCCGGGATGTCCGGGCCGCAAAGCGCTGGCGGGACAGGTTCGGCTACGCGTTCGGGCCGCCCGGTTGGGCACCGCGCGAGGCCGCGCGCTCGGTGTCCCGCAGCGCGGGCTGAAGTCTGCTCGCAAACACGGGTGGACCCCGTAGTCTCATGATGTGAAGACCGTTTTCGACGCCCACGTCGACCCCGCGCTCGTCGAACGTTCGCTTGCCGCAAGCACGTTCGCGCCGATGTGGCTCGACATCCAGCGGCCCGAGCATCCCGCGCTGACCGGGGCGGTGAGCTGCGACCTGCTGGTGATCGGCGGCGGCTACACCGGCCTGTGGGCGGCCCTGCACGCCGCCGAGCGCAACCCGGACCGCAAGATCGTGCTGATCGAGGCGAACCGGATCGGCTGGGCGGCGTCCGGGCGCAACGGCGGGTTCGTCGACGCCAGCCTGACCCATGGCGCCGAGAACGGAAAGTCGCGCTGGGCCGACGAGTTCGACACCCTGCAGGCGATGGGCCTGGAGAACCTCGATGGTATGGCCGCCGATATCGAGCGGCTCGACCTGGACGCGGAATGGCGGCGGACCGGCATGTTGTCGGTGGCCACCGAACCACATCAGGTCGACTGGCTGGCCGAGTCCGCGGCCGCGGGGGAGGGCCGGTTCCTGGATCAGGAGCAGGTGCGTGCGGAGGTCGCGTCACCGACCTACCGGGCGGGACTGTTCGAGCCCAACACCTGTGCGATCGTGCACCCGGCCAAGCTCGCGGTCGAGCTGGCGCGGGCCTGCCGGGAGGCCGGCGTGCACATCCACGAGCACACCCGCGCAGTCTCGGTGCAGTCGTCGGGCAGCGGTGTGCGGGTCGGCGCCGAGACGGCGGTGGTGAACGCCAAACAGGTCGTGCTGGCGACCAACGTGTATCCGAGCCTGGTGCGCCGAAACCGTTGGTACACAGTGCCGGTATATGACTATGTGCTGGCGACCGAGCCACTGACAGACGACCAGCTCGACCGGATCGGCTGGCGGAACCGGCAGGGCGTCGGGGACTGCGCGAACCAGTTCCACTACTACCGGCTCACCGACGACAACCGCGTGGTGTGGGGCGGGTATGACGCCGTCTACTACGTCGGGCGCCGGGTGGATGCGGTGTACGAGGACCGGCAGCAGACCTACCGCAAGCTGGCCGAGCATTTCTTCATCACCTTCCCGCAACTCGACGACATCCGGTTCAGCCACCGCTGGGCGGGCGCCATCGACACCAACACCCGATTCTGTGCGCACTGGGGGACCGCGCACCGTGGCCGGGTCGCTTACGTCAACGGATTCACCGGGCTCGGGGTCGGAGCCACGCGGTTCGCGGCCGACGTCTGCCTGGATCTGCTCGACGGGTCAACGACACCGCGCACCGAGTTGGAGATGGTCCGCAAGCGGCCGCTGCCGTTCCCGCCGGAACCGGTTGCCAGCGCCGGGATTCAGGCCACCCGGTGGTCGCTGGATCGTGCCGACCACTCCGCGGGCAAACGCAATGTGCTGTTGAAGACCCTGGACAAGCTGGGTCTGGGCTTCGACTCCTGACCGCTCGCACCCGATGTTCGCCGATTGTTCTGCTTCGGGCGAGCAGAACCGGACACCGCAGCCCCCACGGTCGTTAGGCTCGGCACATCAACTGTCGAAAGGGGAGAGCGACATGAGCGACAGACTTCAGAAGGGCGGCAAGCTCGCACAGGGGGAGTCGCTGACGTCCAAGAACGGGGCCTACCGCGTGGTCCTGCAGGACGACGGCAACCTGGTGCTCTACAGCGGCGACACCGCAGTGTGGTCCACGGAGACCAACGGCCAGAACGTGGTCCGGGCCGAGGTGCAGGAGGACGGCAACTTCGTGCTCTACACACCCGACAAGCCGGTCTGGCACACCGACACCAAGGGCGCCAAGGATGTCCGGCTGATCATCCAGGATGACCGCAACCTGGTGCTCTATGGCTTCGACGGGGTGGCCTGGGCCTCGGGTACGGAGACGACCGAAGCTCCGCCGGCGCCGGCGACACCGCCGCCCGCCGCGCCGGCCGCCGAGCCCGAGGTCGAGCTCGCCGCCGCCGAGGAGCCCGCGCCGCAACCGGCCGCCGAGCCTGCGGCACCACCGCCCCCGCCTCCTCCTCCACCGCCGCCGCCGGCCCCACGCACCTACACGGTGGTCTCCGGGGACACGTTGTGGGCGATCTCGGAGCGCTTCTACGGCGACGGAAATCAGTATCAGCGCATTGCCGACGCCAGCGGTGTGGCCAATCCGGACCTGATCCACCCGGGTCAGGTGCTCACGATTCCGTAGTTCCGATCGCAGAAACATCGGCCCGGCCCCTCTACGGGGCCGGGCTTTTGTTGCTGTTGTGACACGCGAGTTGTTATGAGACCTGTGATGTAACGAGATCGATCCGTTATCCGATTCACTCCACAGCACCCCGGTAGCGTCGATTCCTGTGTGGGGTGGAGGATCGGAGGGCTCGATGCGTGCACGCCTGTTCCTGGGACTGATGGCGGCGGCGCCGGCAGCGGTGATGGCTCTGGCCGTCGCGCCCGCGGCCACCGCCGAACCGGGAGTGACTGTGTATCCCGGGATGGAAATCCGGCAGGGCAGCACCCTGTGCACGCTGGGATTCGTCGATCCGGTGGCGCGGGCCGCCTTCACCGCCGGGCACTGCCGGGGCGACGGACCCGTCACCGACAAGGCCGGTCATGTCATCGGTGCGATGGCATTGTTCGACGACAACACCCCCGACGGCGCAACGGTCACCGGCGATCACCAGATCGCCGACTGGGGTGCCATCACCCTGGCCGACGATGTCCAGGTCAACCCGGTGCTGCCGGGCGGGCGCGCACTCGTCATCGACGAGGCGCTGGCGGTGAGTCAGCCCGGACAGCAGGTCTGCCACTTCGGCGTCGTCACCGGTGAGAGCTGTGGCACCGTCGCGGCGGTCAACAACGGCTGGTTCACCATGGGCAACGGTGTCGTCAGTCAGAAGGGCGACTCGGGCGGCCCCGTCTACACGCTCACCCCGGACGGCCGGGCGGCGATCGTCGGATTGTTCAACAGCACCTGGGGCGGCGCCCCGACCGCGGTGTCCTGGCAGTCCACCGGCCAGCGGATCCGCGAGGCCGTCGCGACTCAGCCTGCCAGTTCGAACACCGGGATCGAAGCGGCGATCTCCTTCACCTCAGAGTCGGTCGATACGGGCGTCAACCCGCCCGAGTGACCCTTGATCTCCCAGTACCACCTGTCCAGATAGCGGCGGATCAGCTCCGGCTTGGCCGCATCGGGGACCTCCCGGATAGCCACCTGGCGCCGGTGCCAGCGCGGGCCGGTCTGCACGCTTCCCGCGGCCCGCGCATTGCGCACCCACTGAGTGTTCCCGCGCGGTGAGACGACGTAGTCGCGGCCGTCGACGGTGAGCACGTTGACCACCACCGACCGCCACTGACCCGTGGTCCGCCCCCGCACCCGCAGCGCCCGGCTGCCGGCGATTCCGATACCCAGTTCGGCCAACTGCCGGATCATCTCATTGAAGGCGCGGGCGGCCCGATTCGGCTGGTCATAACGTGTGGTCATGTCATTCCCTTCGATTGGAGAGCAGTGCTCTTGAATCAAGCCTGGCACGCCGGGCGCTCAAAATCAAGAGCAGTGTTCTCTTTTCTGGCACACTGACCCGGTGGGAAAACGGCAGGAGACGCGCGACCGGATCGAGGCGCAGATCATCGAGGTGGGTCGGCGTCATTTGGTCACCGACGGTGCCGCCGGATTGTCGTTGCGTGCCATTGCTCGCGAGATCGGCCTGGTGTCCTCTGCGGTGTACCGCTACGTCGCCAGCAGGGACGATCTGCTGACCCTGTTGCTGATCGACGCCTACACCGAACTGGCCGACGCGGTGGACGCCGCCGCCGAGGCGATGCCCGGCGACTGGGCGGCGCGGTTGGTGGCCATGGCGCACGCCGCGCGCCGCTGGGCCGTCGGGCAGCCGGCGCGCTGGGCGCTGCTCTACGGCAGTCCGGTGCCCGGCTATCGTGCGCCGGCCGAGTTGACGGTCGGCCCCGGCACCCGGGTGGTGGGCGCCCTGTTCGCGGCCATCGCCGACGGTATCCGTGCCGGTGCGGTGCCCGACCCGAAAGGTACTGCGCCGCAACCGGTATCGGACGACCTGGGCCGGGTGAGAGAAGAGTTCGGTTTCGCCGGTGGTGACCCCGTGCTGCTGCAGTGCTTCCTGGTGTGGGCGACGCTGGTGGGCGCGATCAGCCTGGAGGTGTTCGGACAGTACGGCCCGGACACGCTGACGGCGCCCGAGGTGGTGTTCGACGGCCAGGTCCGGTTGTTGGTGCAGGCGCTGGTCTCATCGGTCGGCGAATCGTGGCCGGACACAGGGCAGAACTAGAACACGTTCTAGCCATCGTGGCACGGTGGCGATATCCTCACTGGCGATGCTGAATCAGACACCTGTCCAGGTTGCTTGGGTGACCCGCGACCTCGACACCACCGAGCGGACGCTGACCGCGTTGCTCGGCGCCAAGAAGTGGGTGCGCATGCCCGGCATCCACTTCGGCCCGGACAGTTGCACCCACCGCGGTGAGCCTGCCGACTTCACCGCCGACATCTCGCTCAGCTATGCCGGCGACCTACAGCTCGAGCTGATCGCGCCGGTCGACGGCGAGAGCATCTACGCCGAGTTTCTGGCCACCTCCGGACCCGGTCTGCACCACATCTGCATGGCCGCCGCCGACGAGGCCGGGTTCGATACCGCGGTGCGTGACGCGCAAGCCGGCGGCGCACCGGTCGTCATGCAGGGCGTCATGCCCGGCGGGATGCGTTTCGCCTATGTCAGCGCCGCCGGCGCCGGCGTGCCGTTCATCGAGATCGCCCACATCCCGGCCGACATCCAGGCCGTCTTCGACCACATCAAGAACGAGCAGAAGTGAGAGATATGACACTGCAGCAGATTCCGGACACCCTGACCGTCGCCGATGCGGCGGACTGGTCCGACGAGGTCGACGTCGTGGTCGTCGGTTTCGGCATCGCCGGGGGATGCGCGGCGGTATCGGCCGCCGCGGCCGGCGCCCGGGTGCTGGTGCTGGAACGCGCCGCCGCCGCCGGCGGTACCACCTCGATGGCCGGCGGTCATTTCTACCTCGGCGGCGGCACCGCCGTACAGGAGGCCACCGGGCACGCCGACACCGCCGAGGCGATGTACGAGTACCTCGTCGCGGTGACCGAGGATCCCGAGCTGGACAAGATCCGCGCCTACTGCGAAGGCAGCGTCGACCACTTCAATTGGCTTGAGTCGCTGGGATTTCAGTTCGAGCGCAGCTACTACCCGGGCAAGGTGGTGGTGCCACCGGGCACCGAGGGCCTGTCCTACACCGGCAACGAGAAGGTGTGGCCGTTCATCGAACAGGCCGCCCCCGCCCCGCGCGGTCACTCGGTGCCGGTACCCGGCGAACTCGGTGGAGCCAACATGGTCATCGAACTGCTGCTCAAGCGCGCCGCCGAACTCGGCGTCCAGATCCGCTACGAGACCGGCGCCACCAACCTCATCGTCGAGGACGGTGCCGTGGTCGGGGTGAACTGGAAGCACTTCACCGAAACCGGTGCGGTGAGGGCGAAGTCGGTGGTGATCGCCGCGGGTGGGTTCGCGATGAACCCGGAGATGGTCGCCCAGTACACCCCGGCACTCGGCCAGGAACGCAAGACCAAACACCACGGCATGGTGGCGCCCTACATCCTGGGCAACCCCAACGACGACGGCCTGGGCATCCGGCTCGGGGTATCGGCCGGCGGCGTCGCGAAGAATCTCGACCAGCTGTTCATCACCGCCGCGGCCTATCCGCCGGAGATCCTGCTGACCGGCATCATCGTCAACAAGGACGGGCAGCGGTTCGTCGCCGAGGACTCCTATCATTCGCGGACCTCGGCGTTCGTCCTCGAGCAACCCGACCAGGCGGCGTATCTCATCGTCGACGAGGCGCACATGCAGATGCCGGAGATGCCGCTGATCAAGTTCATCGACGGCTTCGAGACGGTCGCCGAAATGGAATCCGCGCTCGGCATCCCGGAAGGCAAGCTGGCCGCCTCGCTGGCCCGGTACAACGAGAACGCCGCGGCCGGAACCGATCCCGATTTCCACAAGCAGCCCGACTACATCGCCGTGCAGGACACCGGGCCGTGGGCAGCCTTCGATCTGACCCTCGGGGTGGCGATGTACTCCGGGTTCACCATGGGTGGGCTGACGGTGTCGATCGACGGTGAGGTGCTGCGCGCCGACGGCAGCCCGGTCCCCGGGCTCTACGCCGCCGGTGCGTGCGCATCCAACATCGCCCGCGACGGCAAGGGTTACGCCAGCGGGGTGCAGCTGGGCGAGGGGTCCTTTTTCGGGCGGCGGGCGGGAGACCACGCAGGGCGACGCGCGGGCGTGCGCAGCGCCTAGCTGGGCTCGGGTTCCTTGTCGGGCTTGTCGATGTCATCGTCGACATCGCCGAGGATCCAGTTGCCGCCGCCGAGCAGGTGCAGGTGCCGCTCATGGTGTTGACCGACGGTGCTGCGGTGGGTGACGCTGACCAGGATGGTGTCCGGGAGTTCCCGGCGCACCAGGTCGTACATGGTGTACTCCAGGCCCTCGTCCAGCGCCGAGGTGGCCTCATCGAAGAACACCACCCGCGGTTTGGTCAGCAGCACCCGGGCGAAGGCGATGCGCTGCTGCTCGCCCGGGGAGAGCACCTTGGCCCAGTCCGCCAGCTCGCCGAGGCGTCTTGCGCACTGCGGTAGCGACACCTTGTCCAAGGCCACCTGCAGCTCGGCGTCGGTGAGCACGTCGGGGCCCTTGGGGTAGGACACCACGGCGCGCAGATCACCCAGCGGCACGTAGGGCAGCTGGGACAGGAACATCGTCTCGTTGATGCCGTCCGGGCAACGCAGCGTGCCCGATGTGTACGGCCACAGCTGGGCGAGGCTGCGCAGCAGCGTGGTCTTACCGGTGCCGGACTGACCGGTCACGATCAGCGTGTCACCCGGGTACATCTCCAGGTTCAGATTCTCGATCAGGCATTCGCCGGTGGGGGTATGGACATCGATATCGTGCAACTCCACCGGGCAGCTGCCGCACGGCTCCACGTTGAGTTCGGGGAGGGCGCGGCCTTCCTCGTTGGCGATCACCAGCCCGTGCAGACGGATGATCGAGGCCCGCCAGCCGGCGAACGCGTCATAGGAGTTACGGAAGAACGACAGCGATTCCTGGATCTGGCCGAATGCCGAACCGGTCTGGGAGACGTCGCCGAGCTGGATGTTCCCGCTGAACAGCCGCGGCGCCTGGATGACCCAGGGCAGTGGGTTGATGATCTGGCTGATGGTCAAGTTCCACCCGTAGAACCCGACCGACCGATTGATGAAGCGCTGATAGTTCGACACGATCGGCTCGAACCGATTGCGTAGCTGCACCCGTTCGGCGACCTCGCCGCGGTAGAACGCCACCGACTCCGAGGCGTCGCGCAGGCGGACCAGCGCGTAACGGAACGCGGCGTTGTACTTCTCGTTGTCGAAGCTCAACCGGATGATCGGGCGGCCGATCCAGAACGCGATGATCGTGGCGATGAAGACGTAGACGAACGCGATCAGGAACATCGCTCGCGGCACCGTGACTCCGAAGAGCTCCAGATCGCCGGACAGGTTCCACAGAATCAGCGCGAACGAAATCACCGAGACGACGGCCGAGATGGCGCCGAACAGCAGGGTGGATCCGCTGGTGTTGTTGGGCGTATTCGGCAGCGGGCCGACGTTGGTGGTGAAGATGTCGATATCGGACTGGATTCGCTGATCCGGGTTGTCGATGGTGTCATCGATGAACCGGCTGCGGTAATAGGCCTTGCCGTCGAGCCAATCTGCCGTCAGCCGGGCGGTCAGCCAGGTCCGCCACGCCAGCATGAAACGCTGCATCATGTACAGGTCGAGCATTACCCGCGCAACGTGAATGGTCGCCAGGAGCGCGAACATCCACAGCGCCGTCCAGAACCCGTCCACGCCGGACTGCCGGACCGCCTCGTCACCACTGGACAGGCCCTGCACTGCCACCTGGGCGCCGGTCATCATGTCGTTGCCCTGGAAGCTGAACAGCACATCGAGGCGGACCCCGGAGATCACCGACAGCAGGATCGCGCCGAGCCACGCCCACGCCTTCACCGACTCGCGGCCGGTGAAGTAGGCGCCGGTGACACGCCAGAACTGGCGGCCCCAGGTGGTGAACCTGCCGAGCAGGAAGAGCACCACCAGGGTGCCGCAAGCGGCCATCGCCCACGCCTTGGCGATCCAGATCAGCGAGGTGACGAGCTCACTGCCCCAGTCGAGGGACGTGGTGAACATTTCCATGCGGGCAAGGTACCCCTAGAAGCTGTCGACAGGTGGTCGGAGGGTGCTGTCGGACCAGCGGCCGTCGCCGAGCAGATCGAGCCGGTGTTCATGGAATCGGTGCACCGTGCGGCGATGGCTGACGCTGACCACGGTGGTGCCGGGCAGCTCGGCCTGCAGCAGCTGATAGAGCGTGAGCTCGAGGCCCTCGTCGAGCGCCGAGGTGGATTCGTCCAGGCACACCAGCGGCGGGCGGTGCAGCAACACCCGGGCGAACGCGATGCGCTGTTGTTCACCGGGGGACAGGATGGCCGCCCAATCACGGGTGTCGCCGAGCTGCAGGACCAGGTGCGGCAGTGCCACCTGCAGCAGCACCCGCTGGATGGCGTCATCGCTGAACCCGGCGCGGTCGTGCGGATAGGCCACCACCGTGCGCAGTGTCCCCAGCGGCAGATACGGCACCTGCGGGATGAACATGCTGTCCAGCGGGTACTGCGCGTGACCGGACGTGTAGGGCCACAACCCGGCCAGGCTCTGCAACAGCACCGACTTACCCACCCCGGACGGCCCGGTGACCAACAGGGTGGCCCCGCTTTCCAGCGTCAGGTTCAGCCTGTCGACCAGCCGGCGGCCGTCCGGGGTGCGGACCTCCACGCCGTGCAGCCGGACCGCGTCATCGGCCGGCGGAAGGTAATCGATCCCGGGCATGGCCCGCGCCCGCCGGTTGGCGTCCAGCAGTCCGTCGAGCCGGATCAGCGCGGCCCGGAACCCGGCGAACGCGTCGTAACTGGTGCGGAAGAAGGACAGCCCGTCATGGATGGCATGGAACGCGGTGGCCGACTGCATGACATCGCCGAAGGAGATCTGCTGGGAGAACAGCCGTTGGGCCTGCACGACATAGGGCAGCGGATTGATGGCCTGGCTCATCGACACATTCCAGCCCAGGAACAGCATCATCCGGTTCAGCCAATTCCGGTAGTTGCCGATCACCCCGACCAGACGTTCGTCGAGCCCGCGTCGTTCGGCCGGCTCTCCCCGGTACAGCCCGACGCCCGCGGCGGCTTCCTTGAGCCGGATCATCGCGAACCGGAAGCCGGCGTTGCGGACCTCGTTGCGGAAGCTCAACCGGATCAGCGGGCGGCCGATCCAGAACGCGACGACGGTGGCGGCCAGCACGTAGACGATCACCGTCCAGAACAGCGCCCGCGGGATCACGATGCCCAGCAGGTTCAGCGGCCCGGACAGGTTCCACAGGATGACCCCGAACGAGGCGACCGTCAGCATGGACTCGATCGCGCCGAACAACAGGATGTGGTTGGAGCCGTGCGCCGGATTGTTCTCCTCCGCCGAGCCGGTGGTCACGATGTCGACGTCGGCCTGGATCCGCTGGTCGGGGTTGTCGACCGCATCGCGGACGAACCGGCCACGGAAATAGGCGTGCCCGGCGAGCCAGTCGTCGAGGACGTGGCGGGTCAGCCACAGCCGCCACCGGATCAGGAAGCGCTGGGTGAGGTACAGGTCGGCGAAGTAGCGCGTCATGAACAGCACGGCGAGCACGAGGTAGACCAGCAGGGCATCCCAGAAATGTGAGATGCCATCGGCCTTGAGCGAGTCGTCGCCGGTGCCGCTGCCCTGAAATGCCATCTGCAGGGAGGTGAACAGGTCGTTGGTGTAATAGCTGATCAACACGCTGAGCCGGACCGCGATGATCGTCGAGAGCAACAGGGTGCCCAGGGCCAGCCACACCGGCGCGCTGCCCCTGCCGGTGAAGAAGCTGCCGGTGATGCGGACGAACTGACGGCCCCACTCGGTGCGGCGGGCCGCCACGGCGATCACGATCGCCAGACAGGCCGCGGTGACACCGAACGCTTCGAGGATCCACCGCGCCGAACGCCCGAACTCGGTACTCCAGTCGATCGACGGGCCGAGCGTCGCTGTGTCCATCTCTGTCCGTTCGACGGTGCCGGCCGTTGGCGTGCTGTTGGCAGGAAGCTACCGCAGCGTAGGTGCCGTGGCGCCGCGCCACGGCAGTGCGGCCACCGTGCCGCTGCCGCGTACCGTATGAATGTGGCTGTGAGTTCCAAGACCTCGAAGGCGTCCAAGTCCGGTGGCTCGAAATCAGGCGGGTTGAGCAACCGATTCTGGAAGCTGCTCGGCGCGAGCACCGACAAGGACCAGGCGCGCTCCATGACCCAGGTCCGCGCCTCGTCGACATTCGACGAGAAGGCCGCCGGCCTCGACGATGAGCAGCTGCGCAAGGCCGCGGGCCTGCTGAACCTCGACGAGCTCGCCGACTCCAGCGATATCCCGCAGTTTTTGGCCATCGTGCGGGAAGCGGCCGACCGGTCGATCTCCCTGCGACCCTTCGACGTCCAGCTGCTCGGGGCGCTGCGCATGCTCGCCGGCGATGTGGTCGAGATGGCCACCGGTGAAGGTAAGACCCTGGCAGGCGCGATCGCGGCGGCCGGCTACGCCATCGCGGGCCGCAGCGTGCACGTCATCTCCGTCAACGACTACCTGGCCCGCCGCGACGCCGAATGGATGGCCCCCCTGCTGGAGGCGCTCGGTCTGACCGTCGGCTGGATCACCGCCGACGCGACGCCCGAGCAGCGCCGCAAGGCCTATGGCTGCAATGTCACCTACGGCTCGGTCAACGAGATCGGCTTCGACGTGCTGCGCGATCAGTTGGTCATCTCGGTGGACGATCTGGTCTCACCCAGCCCGGACGTGGCGCTGATCGACGAGGCCGACTCGGTGCTGGTCGACGAGGCCCTGGTCCCGCTGGTGCTGGCCGGCACCTCACACCGCGAGACCCCGCGGCTGGAGATCATCAAGCTCGTCGGCGAGCTGCGCGAGAACGCCGAATACGAGACCGACGCCGACCGCCGCAACGTGCAGCTCACCGATGCCGGTGCGCGTCGGCTGGAGGCGGCCCTCGGCGGGATCGACCTGTACTCCGAGGAACACGTCGGCACCACGCTCACCGAGATCAACGTGGCGCTGCACGCGCATGTGCTGCTGGAGCGCGATGTGCACTACATCGTCCGCGACGACGCCGTACACCTGATCAACGCCTCCCGCGGCCGCATCGCCTCGCTGCAGCGCTGGCCCGACGGCCTGCAGGCGGCGGTCGAGGCCAAGGAGGGCATTGACATCACCGAGACCGGTGAGGTGCTCGACACCATCACCGTGCAGGCACTGATCAACCGGTACCCGCGGGTGTGCGGGATGACCGGTACCGCGCTGGCCGCCGGCGAGCAGCTGCGCCAGTTCTACAAGCTGGGGGTCTCACCGATCCCGTCCAACAAGCCGAACATGCGCGAGGACGAGTCGGACCGGGTCTACATCACGGTGGCCGCCAAGAACGACGCCATCGTCGAGCACATCACCGAGGTGCACGCATCGTCGCAGCCGATCCTCGTCGGCACCCGCGATGTCGCCGAATCCGAGGAACTGCACGAACGACTGGTGAAGGCCGGTATCCCGGCGGTGGTGCTGAACGCCAAGAACGACGCCGAAGAGGCGGCCGTGATCGCCGAGGCCGGCGCGCAGGGCCGGGTCACGGTGTCCACCCAGATGGCCGGCCGCGGTACTGACATCCGCCTCGGCGGCTCGGATGAGGCCCAGCACGATGAGGTCGCCGAGCTGGGCGGTCTGCACGTCATCGGCACCGGACGGCACTACACCGAGCGGCTGGACAACCAGCTGCGCGGCCGCGCCGGCCGCCAGGGCGACCCGGGTTCCTCGGTGTTCTTCTCCAGCTGGGAGGACGACGTGGTGGTGTCCTTCCTGGAACCCAACAAGCTGCCGTTGCAGACCGACGAGGACGGCAAGGTCACCAGCACCAAGGCGGCCACCCTGCTCGACCACGCCCAGCGGGTCGCCGAGGGCAAGACGCTGGACCTGCACGCCAACACCTGGCGCTACAACCAGCTCACCGCGCAGCAGCGCGCCATCCTGGTCGACCGCCGCGACACCCTGCTGCGCACCGCCACGGCGCGCGAAGAGCTGCAGGAACGTTCGCCGAAACGCTATGAGCAGATCGCCGAATCGGTCTCCGAGGAACGGCTCGACGAGATCTGCCGGCTGATCATGCTGTATCACCTGGACCGGGGCTGGGCCGATCACCTGGCGTACCTCGCCGACATCCGGGAGAGCATCAGCCTGCGCGCACTGGGCAACCAGAGCCCGCTCGACGAGTTCCACCGGATGGCGGTCGACGCCTTCGCCTCGCTGGCGGCCGACGCCATCGAGGCGGCCCAGCAGACCTTCGACACCGCCAATATCGTCGGCGGCGAGACCGGCCTGGACCTGACCAGGCTGGCTCGCCCGACCTCGACGTGGACGTACATGATTCACGACGACCCGCTGGCCGACAACGTCATGTCGGCGCTGAGCCTGCCGGGTGTCTTCCGCTAGGTTGACCGTCATGGAGCCTTCAGGGGGCGAAGGCAGGGATCGGATCTTCACGATCCCCAATGCGCTGAGTGTGCTGCGCCTGCTGCTGGTGCCGGTCTTTCTGTATCTGCTGTTCACCGGTGCCATCGGTTGGGCGGTCGCGGTGCTGATGTTCAGCGGGTTCTCCGATTGGGCGGACGGCAAGATCGCCCGGCTCGTCGCCGATCAGTCCTCGCGACTCGGGGAGCTTCTCGACCCGGCCGTCGACCGGATCTACATGGTGGTGACGCCGGTGGCCCTGGCCGTCGCCGGGGTGGTGCCGTGGTGGTTCGTCGCGGTGCTGATCGGCCGGGACGTGGTGCTGGCCGCGACGCTGCCGGTGCTGCGCAGTCGTGGGCTCACCGCGCTGCCGGTCACCTATCTGGGCAAGGCCGCGACATTCGCGCTGATGTCCGGGCTGCCGTTCGTGCTGCTGGGCCAGTTCGACGCGCTGTGGAGCCGGGTGATCCTGGCCATCGGGTGGGCGTTCCTGATCTGGGGGATGGCGCTGTACCTGTGGTCGGCGGTGCTCTACCTGGCGCAGGTGGGGCTGGTGATCAAGCGACTGCCCCGCACCGCCGCGGCGAGCCGGGGGATACCCGGAAATGGTTGATCCCGTGAGTTCGCTGGGTGGCTATCACCCCGAGGCCGGACTCAACCATCACGAAGCCGGTGCGCCGCAACGCATCCCGGTGCCGTCGCTGCTACGTTCGCTGCTCTCCGATCACCTCGACCCCGGTTACGCGGCCGCCGCGTCGGCCCGCCACGACCGGCCCGCCGGCCGGTTGCGCTCCGGGGGCTGGACATTGCTGGCCGGGTTGACCGTGGCGGTGGTGTTCGCCGTGGCCGCCGCGCAGGCGCAGTCGGTGGCGCCGGCCAATCGGCAGACCCAGCTGGTGCTGGCCGACAGCGTGCGGACCGGCGAGAACCGCACCGACGCCGTCGAGGCAACCAGGGACGGGCTGGCCGCCGAGGTGGAGACCGAGCGCCGCAGCCGCCTGGCCGGCGACGCACAGGGCCGGGCGCTGCTCGCCGCGCTCGACGAGGCGGAGTTCGAGGCCGCGGTCACCCCCGCGATCGGGCCCGGCCTTGAGGTCACCGTGACCGACCCCGGCATGTCCCGCGATCTCACCGACGTGTCCAAACAGCGGGTCGCGGGCAGCCAGCAGGCGATCCTGGACCGAGATCTGCAGCTGGTGGTCAACTCGCTGTGGGTCGGGGGAGCCGAGGCGATCGCGGTCGGCGGGGTGCGGATCGGTCCCAATGTCACCATCCGGCAGGCCGGCGGCGGCATCCTCGTCGACAACCGCCCGATCACCAGTCCGTATGCCGTCATCGCGCTGGGGCCGCCACACGCCCTGCAGGACGTGTTCAACCGCAGTCCCGGGATGCAGCGCCTCACGTTGCTGCAGCAGTCCTACGGCGTGGGGGTTACGGTCAGTACCGGCGAGGCGCTGAGCGTGCCCGGCGGTTCGGTACGAGAGATCCGCTTCGCCAAACAGATTGAGCGTTGAGGTATGGGACTGAGTGTGATCCACACATGATCGGCATCGCCGCACTCGTCGTCGGCATCGTGCTGGGGCTGGTCTTCCACCCGAGCGTGCCCGAGGCGATCCAGCCGTACCTGCCCATCGCCGTGGTGGCGGCGCTGGACGCGGTGTTCGGTGGGCTGCGCGCCTATCTCGAGCGGATCTTCGACGCGAAGGTGTTCGTCGTCTCCTTCGTCTTCAACGTGCTGGTGGCCGCGCTCATCGTCTACGTGGGCGACCAGCTCGGTGTCGGCACCCAATTGTCCACGGCGATCATCGTCGTGCTCGGCATCCGTATCTTCGGTAACGCTGCCGCGTTGCGGCGCAGGCTGTTCGGGGCGTGAGAGATGGCTGAGCACGACGGTGACGAGCAGCCCGAGCACGGCCGCCACGAGTTGCCGGAGGATGCCGCGGCGCAGGCCGGCCGGACCCGGTCGCAATGGATCTTCGGCGCTCTCGGCGTCCTGTTGTGCATGTTGCTCGGCATCGCGATCGTCACCCAGGTCCGGCAGACCGGATCCGGGGATTCGCTGGAGACCGCACGGCCGGCCGACCTGCTGGTGCTGCTGGATTCCCTGCAGCAGCGGGAAGCCGCGCTCAACACCGAGGTGGCGGATTTGCAGCAGACCCTGAACTCACTGCAGGCTTCCGGCAGCAGCGATCAGGCGGCCATCGAGAACGCTCAGGCCAGGCTGGCGGCGCTGTCCATCCTGATCGGCGCCGTGGCCGCCGTCGGCCCGGGCGTGACGATCAACGTCCAGGACAACGCGCGCGGCGTGTCGCCGGAGACGATGCTCGATGTGATCAACGAATTGCGGGCCGCGGGCGCCGAGGCCATGGAGATCCGGGGAAGCGGGGCCGGCGGGGCGGTGCGCGTGGGCGTGGACACCTGGGTGGTCGGCGCGCCGGGCGCTCTGATCATCGACGGGGTCACGCTCGGGTCGCCGTATTCGGTTCTGGCGATTGGTGATCCGCCCACCCTGTCGGCCGCGATGAACATTCCGGGCGGGGCGATGGACAGCGTGAAACGGGTCGGCGGCGCGATGACGGTGACCCAGTCCGAGTCCGTCGAGGTGACCGCCTTGCGGCAACCGAAACCTCGCCAATACGCTCAGCCCGTCAAGTAGTGCGCCCGAGTCCCGCCGCCGAAGGAGTCCCGTGAGCGAGATCCCGTCCGATCTGCAGTACACCGCCGAGCACGAATGGGTGCGACGCACCGGCGAGGACACCGTGCGGGTCGGCATCACCGACTACGCGCAGGCCGCCCTCGGCGACGTGGTGTTCGTGCAGCTGCCCGATGTGGGCGCAGCGGTCGCCGCCGGCGATGCGTTCGGTGAGGTGGAATCCACCAAATCGCTGTCGGACCTCTACGCCCCGATCACCGCGAAAGTCGTTGCGGTCAACGGTGAGCTCGAGGGCAGCCCGGAGCTGGTGAACTCCGATCCCTACGGGGCCGGCTGGCTGGTCGAACTGCAGACCGAGACCGCCGCGCCCGCCGGTCCGCTCCCGGACCTTTTGGACGCGGACGGCTACCGCGGGATTCTCCCCGAGTAGGGGTTGTTAGGGTTTTGCGGATCGGTTGATCAGCGACAAGCGTGAGCAAGTCTGCGTGACCGGATCCGGCGGTGGTGGACCCAATGGCCTGCCCGGCGCGGTACGGTCGTCGTAAGACGCAATGACGGTCGGGGGGCCAGCGCCGGCCGCCGGACAAGCACGCCACAGCAGCCAGTAGAGGAGCAGCGGGTGACGGAAAACAGCAACTTTCAGGCCGACCAGTCCGATGAAGTCACAGTGGAGACGACATCGGTTTTCCGCGCTGATTTCCTGAATGAACTGGATGCCCCGGCCAGCACCGGCACCGAGAGTTCGGTGTCGGGCGTCGAGGGGCTGCCTGCGGGTTCGGCACTTCTCGTCGTCAAGCGGGGCCCCAACGCGGGCTCGCGCTTCCTGCTCGACCAGGCCACCACCTCGGCCGGTCGCCACCCCGACAGCGACATCTTCCTCGATGACGTCACCGTGAGCCGTCGGCACGCCGAGTTCCGGCTGGAGTCCGGCGAGTTCCAGGTGGTCGACGTCGGTAGCCTCAACGGCACCTACGTCAATCGTGAGCCGGTGGACTCCGCCGTGCTGGCCAACGGCGACGAGGTGCAGATCGGCAAGTTCCGCCTGGTGTTCCTGACCGGGCCGAAGACCGACGACGCAGGCTGACTGCGGAGCGCTCGCGCGAGGACTAGATGACCCAGCCCGAACCGGCGCCCGCCGGGATGTCCATCGGAGCGGTTCTGGATCTGCTGCGCCCGGACTTCCCGGACGTGACGATCTCGAAGATCCGGTTCCTGGAGGCCGAAGGGCTGGTCACCCCGCAGCGCTCAGCGGCGGGCTATCGCCGGTTCACCGCCTACGACTGCGCGCGGCTGCGGTTTGTCCTGACCGCGCAGCGTGAGCAGTATCTGCCGCTGAAGGTCATCAAGGCCCAACTCGACGCCCAACCCGACGGCGAACTGCCTGCGCTCGGCTCCGCGTACACGGTCCCGCGCCTGGTCCAGATCACCGGGGATGCGAGCGCCGACACCGACCATGCGGGCACCGACGCGGTGGCACCGGCACAGGTGCGGCTCAGCCGGGAGGACCTGCTGTCCCGGTCGGGTGTGGACAACGCGCTGCTGGCGGCACTGGTCACCGCGGGGGTCATCAAGCCCGGACCGGCCGGATTCTTCGACGAACATTCGGTCACCATCGCGCAGTGCGCGCGGGCGCTGGCCGACTACGGTGTCGAACCCCGGCATCTGCGGGCGTTCCGGTCGGCAGCCGACCGGCAGTCCGATCTGATCGCCCAGATCGCCGGGCCGGTGGCGGCCGCGGGCAAGGCCGGCGCCCGCGACCGCGCCGACGACCTGGCCCGGGAGGTGGCGGCGCTGGCGATCACCTTGCACACGTCGTTGATCAAGTCCGCTGTGCGAGACGTTCTCGATCGTTGAGGACTAGACTTTCCTCGACGGCTTCGTTGCGGAGGGCAGGCGCTGATGGGTGAGGTTCGGGTAGTCGGTATTCGTGTGGAGCAACCCCAGAATCAGCCGGTGCTGTTGCTGCGCGAGTCGAATGGTGACCGCTACCTGCCGATCTGGATCGGGCAGTCCGAGGCCGCCGCGATCGCGCAGGAACAGCAGGGTGTCGAGGCGCCACGCCCGCTCACCCATGACCTCATCCGGGATCTGATTGCTGCCCTGGGCCATTCGCTCAAAGAGGTGCGCATCGTCGATCTGCAGGAGGGCACCTTCTACGCCGACCTGATCTTCGACCGCGATATCAAGGTCTCGGCCAGACCCTCGGACTCGGTGGCCATCGCGCTGCGCGTCGGGGTGCCGATCTACGTCGAGGAAGCGGTACTGGCCGAGGCCGGGCTGCTGATACCCGACGAGACCGACGAGGAGACCGACGGAACGGTCCGCGAGGACGAGGTCGAGAAGTTCAAGGAATTCCTCGACAGCGTCTCACCCGATGATTTCAAGGCCACCTGACCCTGCTCCGGCCGCGTGACGTCGAACATCACGGATGCGTCTCGTGAGTTCGACACGCGGGTCGAGTGTGAGCCGCACGGGAAATGGGCAGCCATAATTTTGATCGACGACAAGCAGTAGCAGCAATGTGTTGAGCGTATGCTCGACACATTCAAACTCGGACGTGACGCGGGTACGGTCACGGGCCCGGGGGCGACGGCGAGAGGATGGACTGTGGGCGACACGCCACATCAGGGGGAGTTGGATCTGTCTTCAGCCGGCGGTTCCACGCCGCCCGTGAGCAGCGCACCCGGCGAACCCGTGCAGGGCGGTCTGTTCCCGGACAACTCGATCCCGGACGAGCTGGTCGGCTACCGCGGACCGAGCGCCTGCCAGATCGCCGGCATCACCTATCGGCAGCTCGACTACTGGGCGCGCACCTCGCTGGTTGTGCCATCGATCCGTGGCGCCGCCGGATCGGGCAGCCAACGGCTGTACTCCTTCAAGGACGTCCTGGTCCTCAAGATCGTCAAGCGTCTGCTCGACACCGGTATCTCCCTGCACAACATCCGGGTCGCGGTGGATCACCTGCGTCAACGCGGGGTGCAGGATCTCGCCAACATCACCCTGTTCTCCGATGGCACCACCGTGTACGAGTGCACCTCCGCCGAAGAGGTCGTCGACCTCCTGCAAGGCGGGCAGGGCGTGTTCGGGATCGCGGTCTCGGGTGCCATGCGGGAACTGACCGGCGCGATCGCCGACTTCCCGGGAGAACGTGCCGACGGCGGCGAATCGATCGCCGCCCCGGAGGACGAACTGGCCTCGCGGCGTAAGACCCGCGACCGCAAAATCGGCTGAGATACGCCGCACCACATCGAAGAGGGCCGCTGCGGCGGCCCTTTTTGATGTCTTCTCCGCTCCGCGCCACCATGGTGTTGGACACAGTTGCGGCGCCCACCCCGGCGATGAGTTTGATCACACCACCCCGATTTCAGCTGCGCCGACCCCGACCGGCGCGGCGCAGCGCTCCGCCGGCCCCGAAAACTCCCAGGAAAACGGCGGCCACCCGATGGCTCCCAACCCGGTAGTGAACCGCAGCCGCGTTACGCGGATGTCACGCCGAAGTATCTTCTGCCGCAGTTAAATTCGTGTTACGTAGCATCTGTTTGACAGATGCAGGCAGCCGCTTTTGACTGTTTGACGCGGGTCCACCTGTACTCGGAATCTTGACTCCATCGCGTTGGCATCGGCGCCGGCCCGGAAACACACTCGATCCCGAAAAACGTTGGGCCCATGAGAGGAAAACGATGAAGTCACTGTCGAAGGCGATTGCCGCGTCCGGGTTGGCCGCTGCACTTGCGCTGGCCGGATGCTCGAGTTCAACCGAGAACAGCTCCGGTGCAACGACACTCACGCTGGCGGTGGAGACCAGTGCCGGCGACCCGCTGGCCGACATGCTGCTCGCCTTCGCCGACGAGGTGCAGAAGGAACTCGGCAACTCGGTCTCGGTGACGGTGCAGAGCGGCGGGGCGATCGGCGACGAGGAGGCCGTGCTTCAGGGCCTGCGCGCCGGCGCGATCGACATTGCCGCGGTCAGCGGCTCGGTGGCGAACCTGGACCCGACCTTCGGCATCATGGACATGCCCTTCCTGTTCACCGACCGCGACACCGTCTCGGGTTTCCTGGACGGACCCTTCGGTGACGAACTGAGCGAGTCACTCGTCGAGACGGTCGGGGCCAGGGTTCTGGGCTTCGGGGAGAACGGGTTCCGTCAGATCACCAACAGCAAGCGGCCCATCGTCACCTCCGCGGATCTGGCCGGCCTGAAGATCCGGGTGCCCGGGAACCCGGCGCGGGTCGCGCTGTTCGAGGCGCTCGGCGCGGCGCCCACCCAGATCGATATCGGTGAGGCCTACCTCGCGCTCGATCAGGGCGTGCTCGACGGCCAGGAGAACCCGCTCAAGGTCATCGACGCCTTCTCCTTCTACGAGAAGCAGCCCTACCTGTCGATGACATCGCACATCTACAGCCCGGTCTACCTCACCGTCAACGAGGACACTTGGCAGGGACTGTCGCCCGAGATTCAGCAGGGTCTGGAAACGGCGGCCACCGCCGCCGCGGCCACCAGCAGGACGGCCGGCGCGGAGGCCGACGAGCAGCTGATCGCCAAGTTCGAAGGCGCCGGCGTGCAGGTCAACGAGGCCGATGTGAATCAGCTCAGTGAGGCGGTCAGCGGTGTGCGCGACGAGATCGCCGCGGGGATCCCCGGCGACTTCGCCGACCGGGTGCTCGCCGAGTACCGCCAGTGACCCCGGCCCAGCACCGGGCACGGCCCAGACTCCCGCTCGGGGCGCTGAACACGGCGACCCGGATCGGGCTGGTGTACATGGCATCCAGCACGCTGATGGAGGCCGAGATGTATGCCATGGCCACCCCCGGCGCGACCATCCACACCAGCCGGGTCACGCTGCCCAGCGTCACCGTCGACGGTATCGACGCGATGATGCGCTCGCCCGAGCTGCGGACCGCCGTCGAGTTGGTGGCCCAGGCGCCACTGGATGTCCTGGTCTTCGGTGGCACCAGCGCGTCGTTTCTGCACGGCACCGCGTGGGATCGCATGCTGGTCGGCCACTTCGAGCAGTGGAGCGGGCTCACCGGTCGTTGCACCACCACCTCGACCGCGAGCATCGCCGCGCTCAAGGCGGTCGGCGCCGGGCCGATCAGCCTCGTGACGCCCTACCGGCAGGAGGTGATCGACCGGGCGAGCCGGTTCTTCGGCGAGAACGGCCATCCGGTCGTCACGAGCGTCGGTCTGGGCATCACCAGTGACCAGGAACTGGCCGAGGTACCGCTGGAGCGGGTGTTCGACCTTGCCGTCGAGACCGACACCGACGAGTCGAGTGCCGTCTTCATCAGCTGCACGAACTTCGCCAGCGTCGGCGCGATCGCCGCACTGGAGGCCGAGCTGGGCAAACCGGTGATCAGCGCGGTGCAGGCGTCGTTCTGGTACGCACTGCAGATCGCTGGCGTGCGGGCGGCGCGACCGGGCTTCGGGGCGCTGCTGGAGGACAGGTTGGACCCTGACGCGACGGGAGCCCCCGCATGACCACTGCACGTGAGACGCACCATCCGATCGCCGAACCGACCGACGTGGAGATGCAACTCGACTCCACCTTCGGCGTCGACCCGAATCCGGGTACGCACACGGTGATCGACCGGGTGCTCGAGGTCCTCTGCGCCGCGCTGCTGGCGGCGATCACCCTGATCCTGTTCGCCAACGCGGTGATGCGGTTCGCCTTCAACTCCCCGCTGGGCTGGACCGAGGAACTGGTCACCGGCATGATGCTGTGGCTGACCATGCTGGGCTTCACCCTCGGGGTGCGCCGCCGGGAGTCCATCGAGATCCGGGCCTTCGTCGGCCGGCTGCCGGTCCGGATCCAGACCTGGCTGAAGTTGGGCACCGATCTGCTGACCGCCGCGGTCCTGTTGCACCTGGCCTGGTTCGCCTACCTGTACGTCACCAAGTTCGGGGGTGACCCCAGCCCGTACCTGCGGCTGCCCAAGGGCTTCTTCATCGCTGCGCTGCCCATCGGGGCGACCGTGGCCGCACTGATCGTGCTGTTCCAGTTGCCTGGGTGCCGAGCGGCGATCCTGCGCCAGCTCGACGAGGAGAAATCGTGATCCTGACTCTCACCCTGGTGGTGATCGTCGGCCTGCTGCTGCTGGGCACGCCGTTGATCATCGCGATGGCCAGTGGTGTCGCGGTGTACGCCACCCTGGGCGGCTCCTGGATGCTGCAGTACCCGCAACAGGTCACCGACGGAATGAGCAGCTTCGTGCTGCTGGCCATGCCGCTGTTCATCCTCGCCGGTGTGGTGATGAACGCCGGTGGGGTGGCCGAACGGGTATTCGCTTTCGCGCGTTCGATTTTCGGATCCCTGCCGGGCGGACTCGCCCAGGTCGACGTATCGACCAGCCTGTTCTTCGGTGGCATGGTCGGCACCTCGGTGGCCGATCTCGCCGGCACGGGTTCCACGCTCATCCCGCAGATGAAGAAGCACGGCTACCCGGGACCGTATGCCGCGGCCGTGACGGCATCCTCGTCGGGCATCGGACCGCTCATCCCGCCGTCCTCACCGATGATCCTGTACGCCGCGGCCACCGGAACCTCGCTGGGCGCACTCTTTCTGGCCGGCATCATCCCCGGTGTCATCTTGACCGTGGTGCTCATGGTGGTGGTGGCGGTGCAGGCCAAACGCAACGGGTGGGGCGAGAAGATCCCGTTCAACTGGCGCGAGGTGTGGCGCACCTTTCGTGGCGCCTTCCTGGCTTTCGGTGTGCCGCTGCTGGTGGTGCTGGGACTCACCCTCGGTGTGTTCACCCCGACCGAGTCCGGTGCCTTCGCCGTCGTCTACGCCATCCTGATTTCGTCGCTGGTGTTCCGCTCCCTCGGGGTGCGACGGCTGTACCGGTGCCTGATCGAGGCCGCGGTCCTGACCGGTGAGGTGATGCTGATCGTCGGTGTCTCCGTCGCCCTCGGCGCGGTGCTCGCGATGGCCGGACTGCCCAAGGCGCTCACCGCATTCGCCACGCAGATCGTGCCCGGTGACGCCCAGCTCGGCTACGTGGTGGTGCTGACGGTGGTGGCCATTCTGGCCGGCATGCTGTTCGACCCGCTGATCCCGGTGATCATGCCGGTGATGCTGCCGACCATGCTCGCCGTCGGTATCGACCCGGTGTACTTCGGCGTCATCATCGTGCTCACCGTCATCGTCGGTCAGGTCACCCCGCCGGTGGCGATGTCCCTGGTGGTGGCCGCCAAGATCGCCAAGGTGGACGCGTGGGGCGTGTTGCGCGCCAACACCCCGTTCCTCATCGCCACCGTCGGCGTGCTCGCCCTGGTGATCGTCTTCCCGGCGCTGGCGACCTGGCTGCCGACGGTCCTTGGTGGGCCATGACCGGGGTGGACCAGCTGCGCGGCATCTCGCTGACGCAGCTGCGCTACTTCATCCGGGTCGCCGAGCGGGAAAGCATGACGCGCGCGGCCGAGGATCTCTACGTCGCGCAGTCGGCGGTGTCCTCGGCCGTCGCCCACCTGGAGAAGGAGCTGGGCGTCCAGCTGTTCATCCGGCGGCATGCCAAGGGGCTCATCCTCACCGCGGCCGGCAAAGAGTTGCTGCTCCGCGCCCGCCAGACGCTCACCGCACTTGCCGAATCGCTGGAATCGATCGCCGGTGAGGCGCAGGCATTCTGGGGTCCGCTGCACGTGGTGTGTTTCAGCCCGATCGCGCCGTTCTACCTCCCGTCGATCCTGGCGGGGCTGAAACGGGACCACCCCGGCCTGGAAGTGCACGTCACCGAGGCCGTCGCCGGTGAGGTGAGCGAGTACCTGGAATCGGGCCGGGCCGAGGTGGCCCTGACCTACGACCTGGCGCTCGGTGACGGTATCGATCGCGACGTGTTGGCCGAAATCCACCCCTACGCAGCACTTCCGGCCGCGCACCGGCTGGCCGGAGAGGACAGCGTAAAACTCGCCGACCTGGTCGACGAACCGATGATCCTGGTCGATCTGCCCTTCAGTCGCGATTACTTCATCGGCGTCTTCACCGAACGCGGACTGCAGCCCAACGTGCAGTACCGCTCCAGCAGTTACGAGACGGTGCGCGCGATGGTGGCCCAGGACCACGGCTACAGCCTGCTGCACCAGCGCCCGGCCACCGACAGCACCTATGCGGGCGGCCGGGTGGTGGCCGTCCCGCTCGCCGACGAGGTGCGACCGCTGCGGGTGGTGGTGGCCTCACTGCAGTCCATGCGGATGAGTCGCCGCGCCGGGGCCTTCGCCGAACGGTGCCGCACCGTGGTGACCGGCGCGAGCTGATCCACCCACCCGGATCGATCGCTTCCGTAGATGCACTGCATCTGTTAATCCGATGTGATGCAGCACTATTCACTGTTTGCTCCGCAAGCCGGACGCGTCTTGGATCGAGTCAAGGACCTTGACCCGTATTGGAGGCCATGTGAGCGGCACCGAGCCGACACCGATGTACGTGCAGACCCGATCCGGGCGCATGCACGTCGTGACCGTGGGCGGTCACCTCGACGGCCCCTGCCTGGTGCTGCTGCACCAGACGCCGCGTAGCTGGGATGAGTTCCGCGCCGTCGCCGGCCTGATCGAGGGGTATCGCATCGTGATACCCGATCTTCCCGGCTACGGCGCTTCACAAGCGTTACCCGACAACACGATCGAGTCGGCGGCGGCTGCCGTCCTCGATGTGCTGGACGAACTGCGGGTGCCCTGCGCCCATCTGGTCGGGCATCATTTCGGCGGGCTCGTCGCCTACGAGCTGGCCGTGTCGGCACCGCAACGCGTGTTGTCAGTGGTGCTGTCATCGACACCGTTCATCGACGAGGACGAGCGTCGCCGGCGGCGAACCGCGCCGCCGTTCAACGATATTGCCACCGAACCGGACGGCGGACACCTCGCCCGGCTGTGGCAGCGCCGCGCCGAGTATCTGGCCCATCCCGATCCCGACGTGCAGGGGCGCTATGTGCGGGACGTGCTGGCACATCCCGATCCCGACCGCGGGCACGCCGCAGTCGCCGCGTATCGCTCCGAGGACGGCGTCGGCCGGTATCCGGGTCCGGTGTTGTGCGTCGCCTCAGCCCGTGACCCGCGGGCCTACCCGCGGCACGACCGGATCATGGCGGCCTTCCCGCAGGCCAGGCAATACGTACTGGCCGACGGTGACATCGCCAGCCCGGAGACGTGCCCGAGCGAGTTCGCCCGGGCGGTGGTGGATTTCCACGCTGATGTGGTGCTGCGATGACCGAGCCCACCATGGCCGCGGCGGTCCTTCGCGACCCGGGCGGACGGCATCCGTTGCGCATCGAGCGGGTGCCGATACCGCAGCCCGCCCCCGGCGAGGTACTGGTGGCGGTCGATGCCTTCGGGCTCAACAATGCCGAGATCCTGCAGTGTCGTGGGGTGATGCCACCGCCGCCCGGTGGTGTTCCCGGTCTGGAGTGCGTGGGCACGGTGGTCGTGGCGGGTGCAGGATGGCGCCCCGGTGACCGGGTGGCGGCACTGACCCGGGCCGGCGCATATGCCCAATACGTCGCCGTCCCGTCCGGCGCCTGCATCGAGATCCCCGACGACCTCGAGCTGAGTGTGGCCGCCGCGCTGCCGGAGGCCGCCGCGACGGCGTGGTGGAATCTGGTGCACCGCGGCCGCCTGCAGCCCGGTGAGCGGGTGCTGATCCACGGCGCCGCAGGGGGAGTCGGCTCGACGGCGGTCCAGATCGCCCGCGGGCTGGGCGCCACCGTCATCGGCACTGCCCGGGGAGCGGAGAAGACCGCCCTGTGTGAGGCGCTCGGCTGCGATGAGGTCATCGACTACGGCGAGAGCGATGTCTTCGACGCAGTCAAGCGGCTGGCGCCCGCGGGCGTCGACATCGTGCTGGACAACCAGGGGGCGGCGACGGTGGCCGCCAACATCGGCGTGCTCGCGCCACTGGGCCGGCTGGTCATCGTCGGAGTCGCCTCCGGCACGGGTGCCGCCGTCGACCTGGGGGCGCTGATGGCCGGCGGAGTGGAGATCTCGTCGTCCAGCCTGGGCAGGCTGTGCGACGAGATGCGGACGGCGATCTGCCGTGAAGTGGCAGCCGAGGTGCTGCCGAAGGTGTTGGCGCACAGCGTGCAACCGGTGCTGGATTCGACGTTCGCCTTCGCCGACCTGGCGGCGGCCCACCGCAGGTTCTCCGAACCCGGCCGCGCCGGCAAGGTCGTCGTGACCATGGACATCTCGAAAACCGATGCAGAACAACGGAATCAACTCTTTGCCTGATGGACAGGACCAGGGCAGCATCGAAGGCGCGGATCTCGACGCTGCCTTCCGCGATCCTGGCCACGAACCCGAATTGCGAGGGATCTGACGTGAAATCCACCCTGACACCGACCGGCACGCGGGAGTTCATCCGCGCGATCAGCTGTGCCGCGACACCGGTGACCATCGTGACCACTCACACCGGCGACACCCGCTGGGGACAGACCGTGTCCGCGGTCAGCCGGGTCTCCGACGAGCCGGCCGTTCTCGGTGTGTGCATCAACCGGCGCAGTCCGATCAACGCGGCCATCCGTACCAGTGGAGCGTTCAACGTCTCCCTGCTCGGCCCCGAACACCACGGTGCGGCAGACGCTTTCGCCGGGCGCCGGCGCGACGGGCGGCTGCCGTTCACCTTCGCCGACAGCGAATGGGCCGACGGGGTGAACGGGCTCCCGGTCTACATCGACAGCGTGGCGGCCTTCGAATGCGCCTTGCACAGCGTCACCGACGTCGGCTCCCACCATCTCTACCTCGGCGAGGTGCGGCACGTCGTGCACACCGATGCCGAACCGCTGCTGCATCTGCGCGGCGCGTACCGCACGCTCTCTGCCCACACCACGGAAGGACACCACGCATGATCAGGACCGGCGACGAATACCGCGAGGCCATCAACACCGGACGCGAGATCTACATCGACGGTGAGCAGGTGCACGATGTCACCAAGCACCCGATGTTCGCCCCGATCGTGGACATCAGGGCCCGGATCTACGATATGGCGCACGAGGCCGCCAGCCAGGACGTGATGAGCTACGTCGACGAGAACGGCGAGCGCAACTCGATCGCGAACAAGATGCCGCTGACGCAACAGGACTGGCACGACAAGCGCGCGGCGATCGACCTCGTCCTGGACGAGGCGCGCGGTGTGGTCACCCGCGTCGGCGACGAGACCGTCGGCGAGATGTGGGCCCTCTACGACGGCCAGGACGTGCTCAACGAGGTCGACCCCCGGTTCGCCGAGAACATCCGGCGGCACGTGAAGAAGGCCTCCACCGGGGACCCGTTCCACATCTCGGCCAACACCGACCCGAAGGGCGACCGTTCCAAGCGCCCCCAGGATCAGGACCCGGACATGCTGCTGCACGTGGTCAAGGAGACCGACGACGGGATCATCGTTCGCGGCGCGAAATACGAGACCGCGGCGCCGTACGCGACCCAGGCCTACACCAAACCCACGATCGCCAACTGGGGTGACGCCAAGCTCTCCGATTACGCCGTGGGGTTCATCGCCGACCTCAACGCGCCCAACCTGAAGTTCATCTGCCGCACCGGTTTCGCCGGCCGCCGCGATGCCGCGGACTACCCGTTGTCCAACCGGGTGGACGAGGTCGAATCGCTGGTCATCTTCGACAATGTGCTGATCCCCTGGGACGACATCCTGTTCTACCGGCACACCCGGGCCGCCACCTTCGTGCGCAGCTGCCTGCACCGCTACAGCGCACTGCCCTACGTGCACCGGTCGATCCGGTACGCCGACCTGATGATCGGTGCCGCGCTGTTCAACGTCCGGCAGACCGGTCTGGACAGCAATCCCGCGGTGCAGGAGAAGCTGGCCATGCTGGCCTGCTACCGCGAGGGCATCGACGCGCACCTGACCGCGGCGATCGCCACCGCCGAGACCAGCCCCGGTGGCCTGCTGATGCCCAACCAGTCGCTGCTCATGGCCGGCCGGGTGTGGGCGCAGACCCAGCTGCCGCAGATGATGCACTGGGCCCGCGAACTGTGCGGCGGTCAGATCTGCATCACCCCGGACTCGGCCACCTTCGGCGTCCCCGGGGCGTCGGAGTGGCTGGAGAAGTACTACTCGATCACCGATGAATGGCAGGCCGACGACCGGCGCAAGCTGCTGGCCTTCGCGCGCGATCTGCTCAACAGCGACTACGCCGGGCACCGGCTCACCTTCCAGTTGTTCGCCCAGGCTCCGCCGTTCGCGCACTATGCGGCGGTCTACCGCAACTTCGATTTCGACGGTCCGCTTGGCATGGTCAAGGCCGCCGCCGAACTGTCCGACCGGGTGAACGGCGGCATACCCGCGTGACCCATCAGCGCATCCGCCCGTTCAACACCCGCGACACCTACCCGGAACAGAATCTGGACAACGACCTGTGCCAGGCCGTGGTCGCCGGGGACACCGTCTATGTCCGCGGACAGATCGGACAGGACCTCGACACCTCCGAGAACGTCGGAGTCGGGGATGTCGGCGCGCAGACCGAACAGGCCATGACCAATATCGCCACCCTGCTCGCCGAGGCCGAGGCGACCCTCGACGATATCGTCAAAGTAACTGTCTACCTTGTCGATCCGCGCTATCGCGAGAGCGTGTACCGGGTGATCGGCCGCTGGCTCAAGGGGGTGCACCCGGTGTCGACCGGGTTGGTGGTCAGCGCACTGGCCCGACCGGAGTGGCTCGTCGAGGTGGACGTCATCGCGGTCAGGCAGCGGGCGTCGTGACGTTCTCTCTTGCCGCGCTCGACCGCGACACCGGGGCATTCGGCATGATCATCGCGTCCTCGTCGCCGGCGGTGGCCTCGCGCTGCCTGAACATCCGGCCCGGACTCGGTGCGGCGGCCAGCCAGAACGTCACCGATCCGCGACTGGGCGGGCGGTTACTGGACCGGCTGGCAGCCGGCGACGACGCCCGGACCGCGCTGGACACCGTCGTCGACACCCACGAACTGCGTGACTATCGGCAGCTCACCGTGCTGGACAGCCAGGGCCGGTCCGCGGCGTTCAGCGGGGCCGGCGCACTCGGCACCCACCACCACACAGCCGGCGACGGTGTGGTGGCCGCGGGCAACATGCTCGCCGGTCCGGCGACCATCACCGAGCTGATCCGCGGCTACGAACATTCCGCCGCACCACAATTCGAACGCCGCCTGCTCGACGGGCTGGCCGCCGCACTGGCGGCCGGCGGCGAGGAGGGTCCGATCCACGCGGCCGGCCTGCTGGTCTACCGGGAGGTCGACTGGCCCGAGACCACGCTGCGGGTGGACTGGGCGGAGGACCCCTACCCCCGGCTGGCCGAGTTGTGGACGGTGTGGGAACCGCAGCGTGACGACTATGTCCGCCGGGCCCTGGACCCGTCGGCCGCCCCGAGCTTCGGGGTGCCGGGTGACCTCTAAAGCCCTCGCCGCCGAGCACCTGGCCCGCAACTGGGACCTGGTGCGCGGCGTCAGCACCCGGCTGCACGCCGATCCCGAACCGGCGTGGCAGGAGTTCCGTGCCCACCGGATGCTGACCACACTGCTGACCGAGCGCGGGTTCGGCGTCGACCCGCGGGCCGGCGGGCTGGACACCGCCTTCCACGCCCGGGCCGGCAGCGGGCCGCTGCACATCGCGTTCATCGCCGAATACGACGCGCTGCCCGGCCTCGGGCACGCCTGCGGACACAACCTGATCGCGGCCTCCGCGATCGGGGCCGCCCTGATGGTGCGCGCCGCCGACACCGCACAGGCGATCACCGTGCACGTCATCGGCACCCCGGCCGAGGAGGGCGGCGGCGGCAAGATCGCCATGCTGGACGCCGGCGAGTTCGACGGTCTGGACGCGGCGCTGATGATGCATCCCGGCCCGGTCGACGCGCCGCGGGCCGAACCGCTGGCTGTCGCGCACTGGCGGGTCCGCTACCGCGGTGTGAGCGCGCACGCGGGCGCCTATCCGCATCTCGGGGTGAACGCCGCCGACGCGTTCACCGTGGCGCAGGTGGCGATCGGGTTGCTGCGCCAGCAGTTGCCCCCGACCACCCGGGTGCACGGGGTGGTCACCGATGCGGGGTCCGCGCCCAACGCGATCCCGGATTCGGCGACCGGCCGCTGGTATGTGCGGGCCCGCACCCTCGCCGACCTGGCCGGCATCGAACGCCGGATCCGCAACTGTTTCGAAGCGGGTGCGCTGGGCACCGGCTGCGAGCTCGACATCGAACTCGAATCCCCGCCGTATGCGGAGTTCCGCACCGATGACGAGATCCTGGACATGTTCATCGCCAACGCCGCCGACCTGGGCCGGGACATGACCGCCGAGCCCGCCGAGGGGGCCGCGGCCATGCGCACGGCCTCGACCGACATGGGCAACGTGTCCCAGGTGGTGCCCGCGATCCACCCCTATCTGGGCATCGGATCATTGCCCGCGGTGAACCATCAGCGGGCTTTCGCCGATGCCGCGGTGGGTCCGGCGGCCGAGGTGGCGCTGCGTGATGGCGCCACTGCGCTGGCGTGGACGGCGCTGGATCTGGCCGACCGGTAGAATCAGCAGCGCATCGCCCTTGCGCGGGAGAGTTCCGTGACGGCCAGTCACGGGCGCCGAAGGAGCAATACCTCTCCGTCAACCTCTCAGGCACCCAGGACCGCGGACGGCCACGATGCCTCTGGAAAGCGGTGCCTCGTGCACCCGCCCATGGGGAAAGGCCGGACCCGATTCGATCGGTCCGGCTGAATCTCTCAGGCGCCCCGACAGAGGGAGAGGGACTGGCTGTCCGCGCCCTCGAACAGGGGAGATCACGTGTCTGTTGACCATTCCGGCTTCGCTACCCGCCACATCGGGCCCGATGCCGATGCCATCGCGACCATGCTCGACGTCATCGGCGTCGGTTCACTCGACGAGCTGGCCGACAAGGCACTGCCGGCCGGCATCCTCGACGCGGTCGGCGCCGACGGCCTGGCGCCGGGCCTGGAACACCTGCCGCCGGCGGCCACCGAGGAAGAGGCACTCGCCGAGCTGCGCGTACTGGCCGACTCCAACACCGTGGCCGTGTCGATGATCGGCCAGGGGTACTTCGACACCCTGACCCCGCCGGTGCTCAAGCGCAACATCCTGGAGAACCCGGCCTGGTACACCGCCTACACGCCGTATCAGCCCGAGATCAGCCAGGGCCGGCTGGAGGCGCTGCTCAACTTCCAGACCATGGTCAGCGACCTGACCGGGCTGGACGTGGCCAACGCCTCGATGCTCGATGAGGGCACCGCCGCCGCCGAGGCCATGACGCTGATGCACCGCGCCGTCAAGGGCCCCTCGAACCGGCTGGCGGTCGACGCCGACGTGTACGCCCAGACCGCGGCGGTGATCGCCACCCGCGCCGAACCGCTCGGCATCGAGATCGTCACTGCCGACCTGCGCGACGGCCTGCCCGAGGGTGATTTCTTCGGGGTGATCGTGCAGCTGCCCGGCGCCAGCGGACGCGTCGACGACTGGAGCGCCCTCGTGGAGCAGGCCCATGAGCGCGGCGCACTCGTCGCGGTCGGTGCCGACCTGCTGGCGACCACCCTGATCACCCCGCCCGGCGATTTCGGTGCCGACGTCGCCTTCGGCACCACCCAACGCTTCGGTGTGCCCATGGGCTTCGGCGGTCCGCACGCCGGCTACCTGGCCGTGCACACCAAGCACGCCCGTCAGCTCCCGGGCCGCCTGGTCGGTGTCTCACTGGACGCCGACGGCACCTCGGCCTACCGGCTGAGCCTGCAGACCCGCGAGCAGCACATCCGCCGCGACAAGGCGACCAGCAACATCTGCACCGCACAGGTGCTGCTGGCCGTGATCGCGGCCATGTACGCCAGCTACCACGGCGGCGCCGGACTGACCCAGATCGCCCGCCGGGTGCACGGACATGCAGCGAAGATCGCTGCGGCCCTGGGTGATTCGCTGGTGCACGACACCTTCTTCGACACCGTGCTGGCGAACGTGCCCGGCCGGGCCGAAGAGGTCGTCGCCGCGGCCAAGGCCGCGAACATCAACCTGTGGCGCGTCGATGCCGATCACGTGTCGGTGGCCTGCGATGAGGCCACCACCGACGCGCATGTCGCCGCCGTGCTGGAGGCGTTCGCGGTGGCGCCCGGGCAGCGCGCGGTGGCCGATATCGCAACCCGGACATCGGAATTCCTGACCCACCCGGCTTTCCACCTGTACCGCACCGAGACCTCGATGATGCGCTACCTGCGGGCGTTGGCGGACAAGGACATTGCGCTGGACCGCAGCATGATCCCGCTGGGCTCGTGCACGATGAAGCTCAATGCGGCCGCCGAGATGGAGCCGATCACCTGGCCGGAGTTCGCCAAGCAGCATCCGTTCGCACCGGCGTCGGACAACCCGGGCCTGCGCCGGCTGATCGCCGACCTGCAGGACTGGCTGACCGGCATCACCGGCTACGACGAGATCTCGTTGCAGCCCAACGCCGGATCGCAGGGGGAGTACGCCGGCCTGCTGGCCATCCAGGCCTACCACCGCGACAACGGTCAGACCGACCGCGACATCTGCCTCATCCCGTCCAGCGCGCACGGCACCAACGCCGCCTCGGCCGCGCTGGTGGGGATGCGCGTGGTCGTCGTCTCCTGCCGGGCCAACGGCGATGTGGATCTGGATGACCTGCGCGCCAAGGTCGTTCAGCACGCGGACCGGCTGGCCGCGCTGATGATCACCTACCCGTCCACCCACGGGGTGTACGAACACGACGTCGCCGACATCTGTGCGGCCGTGCACGACGCCGGCGGTCAGGTCTACGTCGACGGCGCCAACCTCAACGCGCTGGTCGGGCTGGCCCGCCCCGGTCGTTTCGGCGGCGATGTCAGCCACCTGAACCTGCACAAGACGTTCTGCATCCCGCACGGCGGCGGTGGCCCCGGCGTGGGGCCGGTCGCGGTGCGCAGCCACCTGGCGCCGTACCTGCCAGGGCATCCGCTGGCCGACGAACTCGGCGACAGCTACACGGTGTCGGCGGCCCCGTACGGATCGGCCTCCATCCTCCCGATCACCTGGACCTACATCCGGATGATGGGTGGGGTGGGGCTGCGGGCCGCCTCGTTGACAGCGATCGCGTCGGCCAACTACGTGGCCCGCCGCCTCGACGAGTACTTCCCGGTGCTCTACACCGGCGAGAACGGCATGGTCGCCCATGAGTGCATCCTGGATCTCAACGGCATCACCAAGGCCACCGGCGTCACCGTCGACGATGTGGCGAAGCGGTTGGCGGACTTCGGTTTCCACGCACCGACGATGAGCTTCCCGGTGGCCGGCACGCTGATGGTGGAGCCCACCGAGAGCGAGAGCCTGGCCGAGGTCGACGCGTTCTGTGAGGCGATGATCGCCATCAAGGCCGAAATCGACAAGGTCGGTTCGGGGGAGTGGCCGGTGGACGACAACCCGCTGCGCGGCGCCCCGCACACCGCGGACTCGCTGCTGGTCGAAAAGTGGGAGCACCCGTACACCCGGGAGCAGGCCGCCTACCCGTTGGGCAAGGGCTTCCGTCCGAAGGTGTGGCCGCCGGTCCGCCGGATCGACGCCGCCTACGGCGACCGCAACCTGGTCTGCTCGTGCCCGCCGGTGGAGGCCTTCGCCTGAGCGGCGTCGAACTGCTGCCGGGCCGCCGCGATATCGGCCTGGTGGCGTTCGGTCCACAGAACCAGTGACTGGACGGTCTCGTGCAGGGTGCGCCCGAGATCGGTGAGTTCGTAGTCGACCCGGGGCGGGACGACGGGATGCACGGTGCGGCGCACCAGCCCGTCGCGTTCGAGCTGGCGCAAGGTGACGGTCAGCATCCGCTGGCTGACACCGTCGATCATGCGTTTGAGCTCGGTGAACCGCATGGAGCCGTCATCGAGCAGAGCGATGATCAGCAGCGACCATTTGTCCGCGATCCGGTCCAGGATCTGGCGCACCTCACAGTCCTCGCGGCGATCCCACTGAAAGGCGTCCGGGCAGCAGTCGGTTACCTCAGGGGTACTGGCTGACTTCAAAGTGCCTTCTTCCGCCATACCGCCATGGTGCCTGATGATGTGGTCAGTTACCAATAGGAACCTAAGGTTGGGGTAGATGGACACAGTTGCGGCACGTCCCACCGGTACGCCTTCGCGGGCGCGCTCGGCACTGCTCCTGATGGCGCTCTGCGGGGCCGCCTTCCTGGAGGGCATCGACATCGCGATGTTCAACATCGCACTGCCGGTGATCCGGGAGGCACTCGCGCTGCCGACCGTCCAACTCCAATGGATCGTCAGCGGATACGTCATCGGCTACGGCGGTTTCATGCTGCTCGGCGGGCGCACCGCCGATGTCTACGGGCGGCGGCGGGTGTTTCTGATCGCCCTGGTGGTCTTCATCGGTGTCTCGGCACTGGGCGGTATCGCACCCAGTGGGGCGATGATCATCGCGGTCCGCGTCATCACGGGCATCGCCGCGGCGTTCCTGATGCCGGCCGGGCTCGCGATCATCACCACCAGCTTTCCCGAAGGCCCGCAACGGGATCGCGCGGTGCTCATCTACGCCGGCATCGGCGCCGCCGGCTTCTCGCTCGGGCTGGTCGCCGGTGGTGTGCTGACCGCCTTCGGCTGGCGCTGGGTCTTCTTCGCCCCCGTCGTCCTCGCGCTGGCCGTGCTGGCGCTGGGTTTCCCGCTGATCCCGCGTGATACCGCCACGCGCCCCGATTCCCCGTCGCTTCGCTCGCCCCGGGCGAACAGGTCGCTGGACCTGCCCGGCGCGATCCTGATCACCGGCGCGGTGGTCCTGACCGTCACCGCGATCGAGAATGCCGCGCACGCTTCCATTTTCGCCTCGACAGCCACCGGGGCTGTCGCGGTCATCCTGTTCGCGGCATTCATCGTCCGCCAGCGCACCGCCGCCGACCCGCTCGTGCCGCCCGGCCTGCTGCGCAACGGCAGCCTGGTGAACGCCTACATCGGCGCCGGTTGCCTGGCCGGTGGATTCATGGGATTCCAGTTCATCGTGGTGCTCTATCTGCAGGAACTGCGCGGCTGGTCGGCGCTGACCACGGCGCTGGCGCTGCTGGTGGTGGCGATCGACGCCGTGCTGGCCCCCACCCTGACCCCGATCCTGGTCCGCCGGTTCGGGCTGTGGCGCGTCATCGCGGCCGGGATGGCGTTCTCGGCACTGTCCTTCGCGCTGTTCACCGGTGTCGAGGAGGACTGGGTGTATCTGAGCATGCTGCCCAGCTTCCTGGCTCTCGGGATCGCGTTCACCCTGGCCTACGGCCCGCTGACCATTGCCGCCACCGACGGCGTCGAGGAGTCATCGCAGGGCCTGACCGGGGGGTTGCTCTACACCACGTTCCAATTCGGTGCGGCGATCGGACTCGCCGTGACCACCGCCGTGCAGGTCGCCGTCCTGGCGTCCGGCGCCGATCTGCTCGACTCGTACCGCGCGGCGCTGCTGGTGCCGCTGGGCGTCGGGCTCATCGGTATCGCGGTGACCCTGCCGCGCGCTTGGCGCGCTCCGCGCGAATGCGCTGCCGCCTGCGCGTAGCTTGGGCGGCATGCAACCGCTGTGGCTCGACATGTTCCGTCGGCCGGCGGCGGTTCCGGTCCGGCGATTCGACCGGACTCTGTGGACATCGCGTCGGGTCACCGCCGCCGACGTGCTGGCCGACCGGATCAGCGTGGCCACCTACAACATCTGGTGCGACGGCTTGCACGCTGAGCAGCGGTACCGCACCATCGCCGGTCTGCTGTCCCAGCACACCCCGGACATCATGATGTTCCAGGAGGTCACCGAGACAGCCCGCAGGGTCCTGCTGGAGCAGCAGTGGATCCGGGAGGGGTATTACAGCGCGGCGGTGACCGGCGGGTACGCCGGCAACTACGGGATGCTGTTGCTATCACGGCCGCCGGTCACCGAGGTCACCTACACGGGGCTACCGTCGCAGAGGTCCCGTGGCTATCTGACGGCGCGCTACCGGATCGGTGGCCACACGTTGACCGTGCTCGGTATCCACCTCGAAAGCGGCAAGGCGGCAGTCCAATTGCGGGATCGGCAGCTACGCAGGATCGTCGGGTCCGTACGCGACGACCGGGACGCGGTGATCCTGGGCGACTTCAACCTCCGCGATGCCGAGAACGGGATCCTGCCCGCGGGTTACTGCGACGTGTGGCCGGCGTTGCGCCCCGGCGAACCAGGTTTCACCGAGGACACCACGATCAACCACATGCGCTACGACATGGAGGACAAGCACCGCCACGTCCGATTCGACCGGGTGCTCGTCAAGGGTGACCGCTGGACCCCCGAATCGATCGAACTACTGGGCCGCGAGCCGATTTCGGCCGCACTGCCGCGGGTGTTCCCGTCCGACCACTTCGGGGTGCGCTGCGTGCTGCGCCGGCGCTGAAGCGGGCGCTCAGCCCAGGAAAGCGGCCACCGCGTCGGCCAGGCCGGGGTCCGTGGAACTGGGCACGTTGCGGTACTCGCCGCCACTGACCCGCGCCACCTCTTCCCACGTCGCGCGGTCCGGATCGTCACCGAGATTGATGACGTTCACCGCGACCGGCCGATCCGTGTCCACCGCGCCCTGGATGTAGGAGATCAATCCCGGGCCGTCCAGACTGCGGTCGGTGTGCGGGCCCGACGTGATCACCAGCACCGAATTCGGTTCACCGGCGCGGAAGTTCGCCAGCGCATCGGCGTAGATCAGGCGCAGCGTGGTGAAGGACACCGCGCCGCCACCGGAGCTCACCTGGGATTGCAGATTCGAGGACAACGCCGCCGAACGGGGCCCGCCGCCGACATCGTCGCCGAGCGGTCCGGTGGTGGTCACCGACCGGCCCGCCACACCGTCGAAGGTCCACAGACCCACCGACGAGGTCGGTGACAGCACCTGCAGCCGGTCATTCAGTGCAGTGCTCACATTGGCCAGCCGGCTGCGCCCGCCCTCGTCGACCGGCATCGACTGGTCGAGCATCACGGTGACGGTGCCGCTCTGGGCGGGGGCCGTCATCCGGGTGGCCAGCGTGGAGCGGGACTCGGCGTCACCGAAGGACAACGGCTCCGAGAGCGCCGGGAAGTCGGTGACCGGACTGGCCGGCGGTGCCACCCCTTCGACCCGGAACCCGGCCTTGGCGAGTTCGGCGAGCTGCTCGGGTTTGCGCATGAAGCGATCGAACTCGCTTGCTGCGGCGAGCTGTTCCTTGGACAACCAGTCGCCGCTGAGCAGGACCGCCGGGAAGTCGGCGACGGCGGCCGGACCCGACGGGATCCAGGCACCGAGCTTGCTGTCGGCATCGGCCAGGTTCGCGCCGCGCTCGAACAGTTTCTGTTCGGTGGTGACGACGCCGTGCACGGGTGCGGTTGCCGGGTCGGCGGCGTTGACGAGGGCGTCCAGCGCGGTCGAGGCCGCGGCGTCGGCCAGCTCGGGCTGCCCGGCGAGCAGGCGTTGCGCGGCGCCGGCACCCGCGCTGCCCGGGGAACCGGCAGGTGCGGAGGCGGCTGCCACCGCTTCGGCGGCCAGGTAGGCGGCGTCACTGTTGCCGGTGAGCGGCAGGGACAGTTTCAGGCCGCCCCAGCCCGGCAGGTTGAGCCCGTCCAGCCCGGTCGGATTGCTCTGCAGTCCCGGCAGGCTCGACCAGCTCTGCTGGGCCAGCGCATCTTTGAGTTCGGGCCGGACGGCCAGCACGACGGGGGAGCTGACCAGGGGGCGGCTGTCGATGACGGTCTTGCCGCCGCTGGCCGTTTCCAGCCGTGCCTCGGAGATCGAGCTCGCCGGAATCCAGAGCGCGGGCCGGTCACCGAGGTCACCGGGCCACGTCTCGGCGAAACCGTTGATCACCGCGGTGGAGTCGGCGGCCTTCACCGCGACCTGCACGCAGCGGTCACCCACCGGGTCGGCGGTCTCGCTGTACTGCTTGGCGAAGGTGCCGACCTGATCGGCGATGGCGGGGTCGGCGATGACCGCGACGGTCACCTCGCCCTCCACGCAGCGATCCGCCGAGGCCTGGCTGCGGTTGGACAGTGCGTCACCGAAGAAGCGCCACAGGATGACGGCGCCGACCACCACCACGACGGTGATGAGCGCGCCGATGACGACGGGGCTGACCTTGCGACGCCCCGTTTCCACCGCACGGTGACTGCCGGTCCACTCGCCGTCCTCGAAGGCCCGCTGGCGGCCGGTGACCGAGAACGCCTGGGTCGGCTGATCCTCGTCGGCGACGGCGGGGAAACCCCGTGGCGCCGGGTCGGGTTCGTCGTACCCGCCGTCGACCTCGTACTGGTAGTCGTCGGAACCGTACTCGTCAGACCCGTAGTCGTCGGGACCGTATTCGTCAGCGCCGTAACCGGAGTCACCGCGTCCCGCGTCAGTGTCCCCGGCGGGTTCCGACCCGTAACCGGCGTCCTGTCCGTTCCCGGTCCGGTCGTCGGCTTCGTCGGGGTCGGGAATGCTGTGCCTGCCCATCCCTACCCTCTTAACTCGTCGTGTCGAATGCCCCGCCGAAGTCTAGTCACTGGCTCGCGGCACGCGCCTTGAACTCGCGGCGACGGCGGTGCAGGATCGGCTCGGTGTAGCCGCTGGGCTGCTGGGCCCCGGACAGGATCAGTTCCTGAGCGGCCTGGAAGGCGATGCTGGCCTCGGGGTCGGTGGCCATCGGCAGGTAGTCGGGATCGCCGGCGTTCTGCTCATCGACGACCGCGGCCATCCGGCGCAGGCTGGCCTTGATGTCACCTTCGGTGATGACCCCGTGATGCAGCCAGTTGGCCAGCAACTGACTCGAGATGCGCAGCGTGGCACGGTCTTCCATCAGCGCGACATTGTGAATGTCGGGCACCTTGGAGCAACCGACACCGGCGTCGACCCAGCGCACCACGTAGCCCAGGATGGACTGGCAGTTGTTGTCGACCTCTTCGTGGATCTCGTCGGTCGACCAGGCCAGCTCACCGGCCAGCGGGATGGTCAGCAACTCGTCGATGGTGGCGCGCTTCTTGCCGGCGAGTTCCTTCTGCACCGCGGCCACGTCGACCTGGTGATAGTGCATGGCGTGCAGGGTGGCCGCCGTCGGGGACGGCACCCACGCGGTGGTGGCGCCGGCCTTGGGCTGGCCGATCTTCTGTTCGACCATGTCGGCCATCAGATCGGTCATGGCCCACATGCCCTTGCCGATCTGGGCGCGTCCGGACAGCCCGGTGGCCAAGCCGACGTCGACGTTGTTGTCCTCGTAGGCCTTGATCCACGGCTGGCTCTTCATGGCGCCCTTGCGGATCATCGGGCCGGCCTCCATCGAGGTGTGGATCTCATCGCCGGTGCGGTCCAGGAAGCCGGTGTTGATGAACACCACCCGGTCCGCGGCGGCCTTGATGCAGGCCTTGAGGTTCAGCGTGGTGCGGCGCTCCTCGTCCATGATGCCGACCTTGAGCGTGCCCTGGGGCAGGCCGAGGACGTCCTCGACGCGGCTGAACAGCTCGCAGGTGAACCCGACCTCGTCGGGTCCGTGCATCTTGGGCTTCACGATGTAGACCGAGCCGGTACGGCTGTTGGCGTACGGCCCGTTCTCGTCGGACTCCTTGAGTCCGTGGGTGGCGATCAGGCCGGTGAACAGCGCGTCCTGGATACCCTCGGGGATCTCGTTGCCGTCGGCATCCACGATTGCGTCGTTGGTCATCAGGTGCCCGACATTGCGGACGAACAGCAGGCTGCGTCCGGGCAGGGTGAGCTCGCCCTCGCCGTTCGGGGTGGTGAACACCCGGTCGGGGTTGAGCACCCGGGTGAACGACTTGCCGCCCTTGCTGACCTCTTCGGCGAGATCGCCGCGGTTCAGGCCCAGCCAGTTGCGGTAGCCGACGACCTTGTCCTCGGCGTCCACTGCGGCCACGGAATCCTCGAAGTCCATGATCGTGGTGATCGCGGACTCCAGCACGACATCCTTGATGCCGGCCTTGTCGGTCGAGCCGACCGGGGAGTCCGGGTCGATCAGGATCTCGATGTGCAGGCCGTTGTGCTCCAGCAGCACCGACCACGCCGGGGAACCGAGCTCACCGGTGTAGCCGACGAACGCGGACGGATCGGCGAGCTCGGGGGCCAGCACGCCGTCGGTGATCGTCACCTCGGTGATGTCGGCCCAGGAGCCGTCGGCCAGCGGGACGGCTTCGTCGAGGAAGGTGCGGGCGTACGCGATGACCTTGTCGCCGCGCACCCGGTTGTAGGACGAACCCTTCTCGGCGCCGCCCTCCTCGGAGATCACATCGGTGCCGTACAGCGCGTCATACAGCGAGCCCCAGCGGGCGTTGGCGGCATTCAGGGCGAAGCGGGCGTTGAGGATCGGCACCACCAGCTGCGGTCCTGCAGTGCTGGTGATCTCGGCGTCGACGCCGGAGGTGGTGACACTGAAGTCGGCGGGCTCGGGCGCCAGGTACCCGATGTCGGTGAGGAACTGCTTGTACTCCGCGGCGTCGAAACCGCCGATGACTCGGGCGCGGTGCCACTTGTCGATCTGGGCCTGCAGGTCATCGCGGCGCGCCAGCAGATCCTGATTCTGCGGGGTCAGGTCGGTCACGACCTTGTCCACACCCGCCCAGAAGGTATCGGGGTCCAGGCCGGTGCCGGGCAACGCTTCGGTCGTGATGAAGTCGTGCAGAACCTTGGCAACCCGCAGGTTTCCCACCGTCACGCGCTCGGTCATGTTTCCTCCTCAGCAGTCGGACTAGTTTACCCGCCGGTAACTACCGGTGATCCCGCGGCAGGAGTCACCCCCCGGTCGCTACGCCCCAGCCCGCCGGAGCGCGCGAGCAGCACGTCACACCGGCGGGCCAATTCCGCGCGCAGCGGCGCGGCCCGTTCGGTGATGCCCTGCTGCGCCTTGACGTACTCGGCGCGGCCGGCAGCGGTCTCGATGGTAATCGGCTCGAAACCATAGTCGGTCAGGTCGTATGGGCTGGCACACATGTCGATCGCCCGGGCGTCGGCGGCCAGTTCCAGGCAGTCCATCACCAACTCGGAGGGCACCAGCGGCCCCAGTTTGTACGCCCACTTGTAGCAGTCCATCGCCGCGTGAATGCAGCCCGGCTGCTCGGTGACCAGCTGGGTGTCGCGGCGCAACTGCTCACCGTTGAGCACGGTGGCGGCCGGGGTGAAGAACCTGAAGGCGTCGAAATGGCTGCATCGCAACGGCATCGAATCGACGACGGCGTCGGTGCCGGAGGCCCCGAGCCGAAGCGGCACCTGACCGTGCCGTACCTCCGGCGAGCGGTAGACCATCGCCCACTCGTGCAGCCCGAAACAGTTGAAACGGGCGGGACGCTGCGCGGTACGCGACAACAGATCGGCGATGAATGCCACGGTGTCGCGCCGGGCCACCAGTAGCTCGTCGGTCACCGACACGGTGCCCTCGGTGCGGTGGTAGCCGGTGCGGGTGGCGAAGCGGTCGGCGGCGGGTCCGGCCAACGCGACGCCGAAACCGGGATGCCAGCGGCGTAGTTGGCGGGGCCGCAGGCTGTAGTAGGTGAACAGGAAATCCCACACCGGGTGCGGCTCGCCGCGCTGCGCGCGATCCTGGTGCGGTGCGATGAACCGCTGCACCCGCCGCTGGTGTGCGGACTCCCGAGCCAGCCAGTCCGATTCGGTGAGGACCGCGACCATCAGATCCGGTGCGTCCCGTCACGCACGGTGCCGACCAGGTCTTCCACCAGGTCCTCCAGCGTCACCATCGCGGTGACCCGGCCGCCGTCGGTGACCAGTGCGAGGTGACTCTTGTTGCGCCGCAACCGGGTCAGCGCATCGGGCAGCGGCAGCGTCGACGCCACCTGGATCAGTGGGCGCACCATCGCCGCGTCGAGCGCCGTGCGCTCCTCGTGGAGCACCGGCAGCACGTCTTTGATGTGCAGGTAACCCAGGTAGCTGCCGTCGGCGTTGGTGACCGGGAAGCGCGAGTACCCGGTCTCGGAGAGCGCCTGCTCGACGGCCGCGATGGTGGGACCCGAACCCGGCGCCGCGGCCGGCACCGCGTGGATGCGGTCCAGCGGGATGGCCAGGTCCGCCACGCTGCGATCGCGGATCTGCAGCGCCCGGGTCAGCCGGGTGTGCTCCTCCCGGTCAAGCAATCCCTCCGACAACGACTCGGCGATCATGTCGGACAGTTCGACGGTGGAGACCGTGACGTCGAGTTCGTCCTTGGGTTCCACCCGCAAGGCCCGCAGGGTGGTGTTGGCGGCCCAGTTGTAGAACGAGATCAGCGGGCGCACCGCGCGGATGTACATCAGGTACGGCGGCACCAGCAGCATCGCGGTGGCCTCCGGGCCGGCGATCGCGATGTTCTTCGGCACCATCTCGCCGAGCAGCACGTGCATGGTCACCACGACCGCGAGCGCGACGATGAACGACACGGTGTGCAGGACGGCGTCACCGACCCCGACCAGCGCGAACGGCTTTTCCAGCAGGTGGGCCACCGCGGGCTCGCCGACCCGGCCGAGCAGGATCGAGCAGATGGTGATGCCCAGCTGCGCGCCGGCCAGCATCAGGGAGAGGTTCTCCGCCGCACGCATCACCGTGACGGCGCGCTTCTTGCCCTGTTCGGCGAGCGCTTCCAGGCGGTCACGCCGCGCCGAGATCAGCGCGAATTCGGCGCCCACGAAGAACGCGTTGGCGCCCAGCAGCAGGACGGTCAGTGCGACCGCGAAGAGGTCACCGCCCATCGGTCTGCTCCTTGCCCTCGGCGGTTGACGCGCCGGCGCCGTCGGTCTCGACGAGTTCCAGCAGATCGATGCGCCGGCCGTCCATCTTCAGGATGCGGGCCTGCCAGCGCACCGGGTCATCGCCGGGCTGTTCCGGGTCGAATTCGGTCAGTTCCACGGTTTCGCCGACGTCGGGGATGTGCCCGAGCTTCTCCAGGACCAGGCCGCCGATCGTCTCGTAGTCGCCCTCGGGGGCCCGGAACGGTGTCTCGGAATCCACCTCGTCGATCCGCAGCAGTCCGGAGACCTGCCAGCCGGCGCGGCTCTGCACCACATCGGGTGTGGCGTCGTCGTGTTCGTCGCGTACGTCGCCGACGATCTCCTCGATGAGGTCCTCGAAGGTGACCATGCCTGCGGTGCCGCCGTATTCGTCGACGACCATGGCGGTCTGGATGCCGTTGCCGCGGATCTGGGTCATCACCGCGTCACCGTCCAGGGAGGCGGGCACCGTCGGCACCGGCACCGCCAGCCGGGACAGCGGGGTGGTGGCACGGCGTTCCGGCGGCACCTCGAAGACCTGCTTCACGTGCACCATGCCGACGGTCTGGTCCAGATCGCCGTCGACGATCGGGAAGCGCGAGTGGCCGGTGCGGATCGCGGCGTCCAACAAGTCGGAGACGGTGTCCTCGAGTTCCAGGGATTCGATCTTGGACCGGGGGGTCATCAGCTCCTCGGCCGAGCGGTCGCCGAACTGCAGGGAACGGTCGACCAGGACGGCGGTGTCGGCGTCCAGTGCGCCGCTGCGCGCCGAGGTGCGCACCAGCGACACCAGCTCCTGCGGGGAGCGCGCCGAGCGCAGTTCCTCGGCCGGTTCGATGCCCATCCTTCGCAGGATCCAGTTGGCAGTGCCGTTGGTGGCCTTGATGACCGGGGTGAACAGCTTCGCGAAGTACCACTGCGGCGCGCTGGCGAAACGGGCGGTGGGCAGCGGTTTGGCGACGGCCAGGTTCTTGGGCACCAGCTCACCGAAGATCATCGACACCGAGGTCGCGATCAGCAGCGCCAGCACCAGTGCGATCGGGCTGACCCAGTCGGCCGGGATGCGCAGCGCGGTCAGCGGCGCGTAGAGCAGCCGGGCCACCACCGGCTCGGCGAGGTAACCGGTGGCCAGGGTGGTGATGGAGATGCCGAGTTGCGCGCCGGACAGCTGGAAGGACAAGGTGCGGTGCGCCTTGAGGACGAACTGATCGCGCCGCCCGCCGGTCCGTGCGTTGGACTCGACGATGCTGCGTTCCAGTGCGGTCAAGGAGAACTCGGCCGCGACGAACAGCGCGGTGCCCGCGGTCAGCAGGACGAACGCGAGCAGGCTGAGAAGCGTCACGGTGAGACTCATCGTGTTCTCACCGCCGGTCTGCCGGGCCTGGTGCCCGGCCGGCTACTGGATGGCTCGGCTTCACCGGGATCGCTGGGCGGGGGCGGTGTGCCGAGCGGAATCCCGGAGCCCACTCGATCTCCGTGGGCTGCCACGGGTGCCTGTGGCACGGGGTCCCTCTCTGTCATGCGACGGATGTCATTGGCGACGGAATCGGTACATGGTAACTGCCCAGATGTGGTGTGCGGAATCACCAACCGGTCGGCAGCGGGTGTCCCTCGGCGAATCCGGCGGCCGACTGCACGCCCAGGACGACCTTGTCGTGCAGTTCGGGCAGCGTCGTCGCGCCGACGTAGGTGCAGGTGCTGCGCACCCCGGAGGTGATGTGGTCGAGCAGATCCTCCACGCCACCGCGTGCCGCGTCCAGCGCCATCCGGGAGCTGGAGATGCCCTCTTCGAACAGACCCTTGCGGGCCCGGTCGAAGGCGCTGTCGGCGGCGGTCCGGGCGGCCACCGCGCGTTTGGAGGCCATCCCGTAGCTCTCCTTGAAGGGCCGGCCGTCGCGGTCGCGCAGCAGGTCGCCGGGCGATTCGTAGGTGCCGGCGAACCAAGACCCGATCATCACGTTCGAGGCACCCGCGGCCAGTGCCAGTGCCACGTCGCGGGGGTGACGCACCCCGCCGTCGGCCCACACGTGGCCGCCGAGTTCCTTTGCCGCAGCTGAACATTCGACGACGGCCGAGAACTGCGGGCGGCCGACGCCGGTCATCATCCGGGTGGTGCACATGGCGCCGGGGCCGACGCCGACCTTGACGATGGAGGCACCGGCGTTGATCAGGTCGCGGGTGCCTTCGGCGGACACCACGTTCCCGGCGGCGATCGGCAGGCCGAGGTCGAGCGAGGCGACCACGGCGATGGCGTCGAGCATCTTGGCCTGATGGCCGTGCGCGGTATCGATCACCAGCAGGTCCGCGCCGGCCTCGGCGAGGCCACGGGCCTTGGCGCCGACGTCGCCGTTGATACCGACCGCGGCGGCGATGCGCAGCCGGCCGGCCGCGTCCACCGCGGGGGTGTAGATACCCGCGCGGATGGCGCCGGTGCGGGTGAGCACACCGGCGAGTTCGCCCTTGTCATCGGTGAGCACGGCGATGTCGACGGGGGCGTGCTCCAGCAGGTCGAACACCTTGCGGGGTTCGGTGCCCGCGGGGGCGGTGATGAAATCGCTGATCGCGACGTCGCGGACCCTGGCGAACCGGTCCACCGCGGCGCAGGAGGCCTCGGTGACCACGCCGATCGGCCTGCCCTCGAACACCACCACGGCCGCGCCGTGCGCGCGCTTGTGGATCAGCGCCATCGCATCGGAGACGGAGTCGTCGGGCCCGAGGATCACCGGGGTGTCGACGACCAGATCGCGGCTCTTCACGAAGTCGACGGTGTGCTGCACCACCGACAGCGGCAGGTCCTGGGGCAGCACCACGATGCCGCCGCGGCGGGCCACCGTCTCGGCCATCCGCCGGCCCGCGACAGCGGTCATGTTCGCCACCACCACCGGAATGGTGGTGCCCGATCCGTCGACGGTGGACAGGTCCACATCGAAGCGCGACGCCACCTCGGAGCGTCCGGGCACGACGAAGACGTCGTTGTAGGTCAGGTCGTAGGGCGGGGTGTGACCGTTGAGGAACTGCACGTCCGTAAGTCTAGTGGGCTCCGAACATCCCGCGAGCAGACGCAAATGGCCGCATATTCGGCCGTTTTCTGGACCGTTTGTGTCTGCTCGCGGGAAAAGCTCAGGCCTCGACCTCGCTGCGGTCGCCGCTCCACAGCGTGTGGAAGCGCTTGTCGCGGTCGGTGTCTATGCGGCCGTAGGTGTGCGCGCCGAAGAAGTCGCGCAGGCCCTGGGTCAGCGCCGCGGGCAGTCGCTCGGTGCGCAGTCCGTCGTAGTAGGACAGCGCGGAGCTGAAACCGGGAATCGGGATGCCCAGTTCGGTGGCCTTGACCACGACCCGGCGCCAGCTGTCGATGGCGGCCTCGATGGCCTCGCGGAAGTACGGGTCGACGATCAGGGTGGGCAGGTCGGCGTCGTTGTCGAAGGCGTCCTTGATGCGGTTGAGGAACTTGGCCCGGATGATGCAGCCGCCGCGCCAGATGGTGGCCATGTCGCCGGGGGTGATGTCCCAGTTGTATTCGGCACTGCCGGCCTGAATCTGGTTGAAGCCCTGGGCGTACGCGATGATCTTCGAGGCGTACAGCGCCTGGCGGATGTCCTCGGTGAACTGGGCTGCGGCTTCCCCTCCCGCGGGCACCCGCTCAGCGAGACCGCCGGACGCCAGACCGGTGGTGGCCTTGCGCTGGGCCACCGAACCCGACAGGGCCCGCGCGAACACCGCTTCGGCGATGCCGGTGACGGGCACGCCGAGATCCAGCGCGGACTTCACCGTCCAGCGGCCGGTGCCCTTCTGCTCGGCCTCATCCAGGATCAGATCGACCAGCGGGGTGCCGGTCTTGGCGTCGACCTGGCGCAGGACCTCGGCGGTGATCTCGACCAGGTAGCTGTCCAGATCTCCGGAGTTCCAGTCGGTGAAGACGTCGGCGATCTGTCCGGCCGCCAGGCCCAGGCCGTCGCGCAGCAGCTGGTAGGCCTCACCGATGAGCTGCATGTCGGAGTACTCGATGCCGTTGTGCACCATCTTCACGAAGTGCCCGGCGCCGTCGGGGCCGATGTGGGTGCAGCAGGGCACGCCGTCGACGTGCGCGGAGATCTCTTCCAACAGCGGGCCCAGCGAGACGTAGGACTCGGCGGGGCCGCCGGGCATGATCGACGGGCCGTTGAGCGCGCCCTCCTCGCCGCCGGAGATGCCGGCGCCGACGAAGTGCAGTCCGCGCTCCCGGATCGCCTTCTCGCGGCGGATGGTGTCGGTGTAGAGCGCGTTGCCGCCGTCGATGATGATGTCGCCTTCCTCCATCGCGTCGGCGAGCTCATTGATGACGGCGTCGGTCGGATCACCGGCCTTGACCATGATCAGGACGCGGCGCGGCTTCTCCAGCGCGTCCAGGAATTCGGCGATCGTCTCGCTGCGCACGAAGTTGCCCTCGGAGCCGTGCTCGGCCAGCAGTGCGTCGGTCTTGGCGATCGAGCGGTTGTGCAGCGCAACGGTGTAACCGTGGCGGGCGAAGTTCCGCGCGATGTTGGATCCCATGACCGCGAGGCCGGTGACCCCGATCTGTGCCTTGCCGGTGTTGCCCGAGTTGGTCATGCGGCAGCCTTTCGTGTCGTCTACGTCTTCGATGGTTAGATCGCCGCCGGCTCGGGGTTTTATGCCCTAGTGACTGAACAGGCGGTGCAACTCGGTGAGCCAGGGAAGTGCCAGCGCCACCGTGGGGATGATGAGGATCGCGGCCGCGGCGGTGTAGGCCGCCGCTGCCAGGCCAAGACTATTGCCCTTGCCGCAGAGCCGCTGCACTCGGACCACCGTGGTCGGTCCACCCGCGGCCAATGCACCGGACGGGGTGCGCCCGCCGGCGCAGGCGACCAGGGCGCGGGCCAGGGGAGTGGGCCCGGCGACCCGCACGGCGGCGTCATCGGCGAGCAGTTCGATGAGCAGGCGCACAGCGTCGAGTGCGTTACCGCTTCGGACGAACCGCGGGAACGCGGCGTGCACGGCGGTGAACATCTCCAGCACCAGATCGTGGCGGGCCCGCAGGTGGGCGCTCTCGTGGCTGAGGATGGCGGAGATCTCGGATTCCGAGAGCGTGGTCAGGGCGCCTTCGCTGACGACCACGCGGCTGCGGACGCCGGGCAGGCAGTAGGCCATCGGCTGGGCGACGCCCAGGATGCGCAGTCCACTGGGGCGACGGGCGGGAGTGGGCACTTCGTCACGTGACATACCGACCAGGTCGACGACCATGCGGTGATGGGCGCGCCGGCGCCGGGTGGCGACGGCCACCAGCAGGACGGCGACGATCAGCCGCGCGCCGATCATCAGGGTGAGCGCGAAGACGACGACGTACACCGCCCACAGCGGCCAGCCGAGGACGGCAATTTCGCTGGTCAGAGTGGCAGTGGGGCGGCCGTCGGGGCCGGGGACGAACAGCCGGCTGGCGATGGCGATACCCGCGGAGAACGCCGAGAGCACCGCGGCGAGGGCGATGGCCTGCCAGAGCACGATGGCGGCGCGCGGCGCGCGTAGTGGCCAGGATGCGCGCGCGAGGAGCGCGGGAACCGGACCGACGAGCACCAGCGCGACTATGGAGAAGGCCAGCGCGGACACGCCGTAAGTCTCCCTCAGTCGGTACCCGAATTACCAGCCGGTGGGACAACCCGGTGCTTGGACTCCAGTTCGGCGAGGGCGCGACGCAGGGCATCGGCCTCGTCGGCGCCGACTCGCTCGACAAAATGCACCAGTGCGGCCTCGCGGCTTCCGGAGTCCGAGACCTGGTCCAGAGCGTCGACCATCAGGCCGGCGACGAGCTCGTCGCGGCCATGGGTCGGGGCATAGCGGTGGGCACGGTCATCGCGATGCTGGACGACGAGGTTCTTCTTCGCCAGCCGCTGCAGGACCGTCATGATCGTGGTGTAGGCCAGGTCACGGCGCGCAGCAAGGGCCTCGTGGACCTGACGCACCGTTTGCGGTTCGCGCGAGATCCAGAGGTGGTCCATCACTTCGCGCTCGAGTTCCCCGAGCCGCGTCAACTTGGCCATGTTCTGTTCACTCTCCTGAGCAATGGAATCAGGGTACTACGCGGTTACTACCGTGCGTCGTATCCCATCTATGCACCAGGTCGTTTACCTGGAGTCGTACTCTCCCGCGCCGGTCACGGCCCGTTTCCGAGGTACCTGTGAGTCCAGTCACAGGTACTGGTCCGGTTGGCGACGATGACTATAGTAAGGCTAACCTAACCGAAGAAGGAGGTGCTGATGACGGTCGTGGTCGACGATCCGCTGATTGCACGCATGTCGATTAGGCGGGCACTGCCGCTGCACGAATCCAGCCGGCGACTGCGGGAGCTCTACCCGGAATGCCCGCGGGTCTACGGCGTGGCGGTGATGGGTGATCTGTCCCGGCGACGTTGGTGGCCGCTGGTCGAGGTGATGACCACCGACCGCCTGCGCACCATGTTCGACGCCGCAATCGCCGAGACCGACAGCCGTGCCGCGGTGGCGCAGCAGCTGGCGGCGACGCTGTCGCATGTCGTGATCGGTCGCGTGACTCCACTGGTCGCGCTGGAGGGGCGCGCCTGGGATACCGGGCTGGAGAACCTCTGGGTGCACGTCGACTCCGAGGGCGCCATCGACTGGGTCGGTGTGGTCGATCCGACGCTGCGCGCCCTGCCGGACGATCCGCACCTGGCGCAACGTTCCACTGTCGGCACGGTGCGCACCACGCGCGACGGCATCGTGGCGCTGCCCAGTGAGGCGGCGTTGACGACCTGGGTGGCGCATCGCAGCCATCGGGCCCTGGCTCCGCTGTTCGCCAAGCTCTATGAGGTCAGCGACGGCGCGATCTCGATCGCCTCGATGTGGAACATCGTGGGAGCGGCCGTGGTGGGCGCGTCGACCCAGGTGCCCCTGCTCGCCGGGTCCAGCGAGCTGACGAGCATGTGCCGCGGCCAGGCGATCCTCGACGCGTTGGTCGGGTTCGGCCTGCCGGTTCGCGGCGCCAGCAGAACTGCCGCGGGGAAGGTCTTGCTATATTAGGGCAGCCTTGCCTATCCTAAAGTCGCGAGGCTAACGGACCGAGCCGGAGTCCTGAGGGCTGCAGAGACCCCCGGTCCACTCGAAGGAAGGGCCCCACGCATTACGCGTGGGGCCCTTCCGCATTCCCGCTTCAGTAGGTGTAGACACAAATCTCGTGACCGCACCTCTGCCTCCCGGCCTCGGCGCCGGCTTCGACAGCGAATTGGGACTGCAGTACCTGGAGGTGACCCCCGACGGCGGACGTGCCCGTCTGGAGATCACCGACAAGGTCAAGCAGCCGTGGGGGATCGTCCACGGCGGTGTCTACTGCTCCATCGTGGAAAGCCTCGCCAGCGTGTCCGGACACGTCTGGCTCGCCGAGCACGGCGGCGGCACCGTCGTCGGTGTGAACAACAACACCGACTTCCTGCGCGCCATCAAATCCGGCACGGTGACGGCTGTTTCGACGCCGATCCACCGCGGCCGGCGGCAGCAGCTGTGGCTGATCACCATCACCGACGAGGACGACCGCCCGGTGGCGCGCGGTCAGGTGCGGTTGCAGAACGTCGCCGAATGACGGTGAGCGCTGCTGATTCGCCCAAGGCGTGGCAGTATCGCGCACTATGCGTTTAACGCCGCATGAACAAGAGCGGTTACTCATCTCCTACGCGGCCGACCTCGCCCGGCGACGGCAGGCACGCGGCCTCCGGCTGAACCATCCCGAAGCCATCGCGCTGATCACCGACCACATCCTGGAAGGTGCGCGCGACGGGCGCACGGTGTCCGAGCTGATGGTCAGCGGCCGCGAGGTCCTCACCCGTGAGCAGGTCATGGACGGCGTCCCGGAGATGCTCTACGACGTCCAGGCCGAGGCGACCTTCCCGGACGGCACCAAACTCGTCACCGTCCACCACCCGATTCCGTGACAGGGCGTGGCATGAACCCAGGTGAGATCGTGTTCGGTGACGGCGATATCGGCCTCAATGAGGGCGCGCCGCGCATCTCGCTGGAGGTGGTCAACACCGGTGACCGGCCGGTGCAGGTGGGCAGTCACGTACACCTGCCGCAGGCGAATTCGGCCCTCGAATTCGATCGCGCGGCCGCACACGGGCACCGTCTGGACATCCCCGCCGGCACCGCGGTGCGCTTCGAACCCGGCATCGCTCAGCACGTTTCGCTGGTGCCGCTGGGCGGGACGCGCGAGGTGTACGGGCTATCGCTGAATCCACCGGGCAGATTGGACTCCTCGCAGTGACCTACCTCTCCCGCGATCGCTACGCCGCGCTGTACGGACCCACTGCCGGCGACCGGATCAGGCTGGCCGATACCGACCTGTTCATCGAGATCACCGAGGATCGCAGCGGCGGACCGGGATTGGCCGGTGACGAAGCGGTGTTCGGTGGCGGCAAGGTGCTCCGCGAATCGATGGGCCAGAGCCGGGCGACCCGGGCCGACGGATCACCTGACACCGTCATCACCGGGGCGGTCATCCTCGACTATTGGGGAATCATCAAGGCCGATATCGGGATCCGCGACGGCCGCATCGTCGCGATCGGCAAGGCGGGCAACCCCGACATCATGTCCGGGGTGCACCCCGACCTGGTGGTCGGTCCGTCCACCGAGATCATCTCCGGCAACGGCCGCATCGTCACCGCGGGCGCCATCGATTGTCACGTCCACCTGATCTGTCCGCAGATCATGGAGGAGGCCCTGGGTGGCGGCATCACCACCATCATCGCCGGCGGGACGGGTCCGGCGGAGGGCAGCAAGGCCACCACCGTGACGCCGGGTTCCTGGCATCTGGCACGGATGCTGGAAGCACTGGACACCTGGCCGCTCAACATCGCGCTGCTGGGTAAGGGAAATACGGTCAGCTCCGATGCATTGTGGGAGCAATTGCGCGGCGGTGCAGCCGGATTCAAGCTGCACGAGGACTGGGGCACCACACCGGCCGCGATCGACGCCTGCCTGACCGTGTCCGAGGCCGCCGGTGTGCAGGCCAACATCCACACCGACACCCTGAACGAGATGGGGTTCGTGGAGGACACCCTGGCCGCGGTGAAGGGCCGGTCCATCCACGCCTATCACACCGAGGGCGCCGGCGGCGGGCACGCGCCCGACATCATCACCGTCGCGGGCGAACCCAACGTGCTGCCCAGTTCCACCAACCCGACCCGCCCGCACACCGTGAACACCCTCGACGAGCATCTGGACATGCTGATGGTGTGCCACCACCTCAACCCCCGGATTCCCGAGGATCTCGCGTTCGCGGAGAGCCGGATCCGGCCCTCGACCATTGCCGCAGAGGATCTGCTGCACGATATCGGCGCAATCTCGATGATCGGCAGCGACGCCCAGGCGATGGGACGTATCGGCGAAGTGGTGCTGCGCACCTGGCAGACCGCGCATGTCATGAAGCGCCGCAGGGGATTTCTGGAAGGCGACGTGCGGGCCGACAACAACCGGGCCCGCCGCTACGTCGCGAAATACACCATCTGCCCGGCGGTGGCGCACGGCATGGATCACGAGATCGGTTCGGTGGAGGTCGGCAAGCTGGCCGATCTGGTCCTGTGGGAGCCCGCGTTCTTCGGGGTCCGTCCGCATGCCGTGATCAAGGGCGGCATGATCGCCTGGGCCGCGATGGGGGACGCGAACGCCTCCATTCCCACCCCGCAGCCGGTGCTGCCCCGGCCGATGTTCGGTGCCGCGCCCGCAGCCGCCGCGGCCACGTCGGTGCACTTCGTGTCACCGCAAGCGCTCGAGGACGGCCTGGCCGACCGACTCGACGTGAGGCGAAAGTTGTTGGCGGTGGGCAACGTACGGCAGGTGGGCAAAGCCCAGATGCCGCTGAACGACGCACTGCCGCGTATCGAGGTGGACGCCGACACGTTCACCGTGCGTATCGACGGCGAGGTCTGGCAGGAGCAGCCCGCCACCGAACTGCCGATGGCGCAGCGTTACTTCTTGTTCTGATGAATTCGAATTTCCCGTCGCTTCGCTCGCCCGGGCCGAACTCCCCGTCGCTTCGCTCTCCCGGGTCACTGGCGACACTTCTCACGCTGGCCGATTCCCGGCTCCCCACCGGCGGTCACGTGCACTCCGGCGGCGTCGAAGAGGCCATCACCGCCGGCCGGGTCACCGGCGTCGCGACGCTGCGGGCCTACCTGTGCCGCCGGATCCGCAGTCAGGGCCTGGTGAGTGCGTCGCTGGCCGCCGCGGTGCACACCGGCAGCCTCACCATCGACGCCGCCGATGCCGAAACCGATGCCCGCACACCGTCCCCGGCGGCGAGGGCCGCTTCTCGGGCGCAGGGCCGCGGGCTGCTCCGGCTGGCCAAGAGGGTGTGGCCGGAACATCAGTGGGGCACCCTCGGGTCCAAGCCGCATCTCGCGGTGGCTGCCGGTGCGGTGGGGACGGCCAGCGCGGTGGCACCCGAACACACCGCGCTATCCGTGGTGTACACCACCATGACCGGATCGGCCACCGCGGCGCAGCGGTTGCTGGCGCTGGATCCCGCCGATGTGGCGGTGCTGACCTTCGAGTTGTCCCCGCTGTGCGAGCAGACCGCGGCGCAGGCCGTCAAGGAACTCGCCGACCTGTCCGATCCGCTGCTCGACGTGCTGGCCGAAGGTCACGCTGCACGCGAGCGGCCGCTGTTCTTTTCCTGAAGTTCATGAGCTGAGTCGAAAGGTCCCGATATGCCACCACATTTCATCGACGGTGAACCGCACACCCACGCCGACCGGCCCAAGCGGGTACGTCAGCCGGGGGAACCGTTGCGTATCGGGGTGGGCGGACCGGTGGGTTCGGGTAAGACGGCACTGGTGGCCGCGCTGTGTCGTCAGTTACGCGACGAGATCTCACTGGCGGTGCTGACCAACGACATCTACACCACCGAGGACGCCGATTTCCTGCGCAGGCATGCGGTACTGCCCGATGAGCGCATCGCCGCGGTGCAGACCGGGGGTTGCCCGCACACCGCCATCCGTGATGACATCACCGCCAATCTCGATGCCATCGACGATCTGGTCGCCGCCAATCCGGGTCTGGACCTGATCCTGGTCGAATCCGGTGGGGACAACCTGACCGCGACCTTCTCCTCGGGCCTCATCGATGTGCAGATCTTCGTCGTCGACGTCGCGGGCGGTGACAAGGTGCCGCGCAAGGGCGGGCCCGGGGTGACCTTCTCGGATCTGTTGGTGATCAACAAGACCGACCTCGCGCCCATGGTCGGCGCCGACCTTGACGTGATGCGGCGGGACTCCACCGCGGTACGGGGCGATCGGCCCTTCGTACTCGTCTCGCTCACCGACGACCCGACCGCCGGCCCGGTGCTGCAGTGGGTGCACGAGCAACTCCGGGTGCCGGTGCTGGGCTGACGATGCGGTCGGACGTCCTGCTGGTGGCGCGGCCCGGCCGCGGCCCGCACATCGAATGTGCGGGTGGGCTCGCCGCGCGCCGCACCCAACCCGATGTCGTGCATCTGTTGTCGGCCGCCGCGACCCCGCTGGGCGGGGATGTCATCTCGGTGCGGATCGTCGTGGAGAAAGGTGCCCGCTTGCGGGTGCACAGCGTCGCGGCCAGCGTCGCGCTCCCTGGTGCGGGAAGCGTGGTGTCGCACAGTTTCTGGGATCTTGAGGTGTCAGGTGAACTGGACCTCGATCCCCAGCCCACCGTCGTCGCGGGCGGAGCGCGCCACCACACCAGCACCCGGCTGCAGGTGGGGCGGACCGCCACGGCGCGGGTGCGAGAGAGCGCACAGATCGGCAGAACCGGTGAGGACCAGGGGTTCTGGACCTCGGCGCTGTACGCCGACGTCGACGGCACTCCGCTGCTGCGGCACCGGGTGGAACTCGGCGAAGGCTCGGTGGCCGACGACGAGTTGGGCACCCCGCGCGCGTGTGTCAGCGAATTGCGTTATCCGGAAACCGGATTCGACAGCGCCGGCACCGTTCTGGAATTGGCCGGTGGCGGCAGCCTGTCGACGTGGCAGGGCCGGCGACTGGGCGGCTAACTGGCCGCCTTCTCGCCCTCCTGCGCCGCGGCCGCGATCTCCTGCAACTCTTCGATCCGGGTGCGGGCGTAGGCCTGCTGCTCGGTGATCGTCAGCTGACCACGCTGGCGACTCAGGAAGGTCACCGCCCACGAGAGCAGGGTGGCGATCTTGGTCTTGAAGCCGACCAGGTAGATCAGGTGCAGTCCCAGCCACGCCAGCCAGGCGAAGAAACCGCTGAACTCGAACTTGTTCTTCTCGCCGAGCGGAATCTGGGCGACGGCGTTCCACTTCGACACGGTGGCCATCGAGCCCTTGTCGAAGTACTTGAACGGCACCCGCGGCTTGGGCTTGGTGCCGTGCGCCCGCGCTGCGGCCTCGTTCTTGACGATCGCGGCGACGTACTTGCCGCCCTGGATGGCGCCCTGCGCCATCCCGGGGACGCCGGGTACGAAGGCCATGTCGCCGATGACGAACACATTGGGGTGTCCGGGGATCGACAGGTCGGGATTGACGACCACGCGGCCCGCGCGGTCGATCTCGGTCTCGGACTGCGCGGCGAGATCCTTGCCCAGCGGGCTGGCGGCCACACCGGCCGACCACACCTTGCTGGCCGATTCGATGCGGCGCAGGGTGCCGTCCTGGTTCTTGACGGTGATGCCGTTGCGGTCGACGTCGGTGACCATGGCGTTGAGCTGGATCTCGACGCCCATCTTCTCCAGCCGTTCCTTGGCCTTGAGGCCGAGCTTCTCACCCATGGGTGGCAGCACGGCCGGGGCGGCGTCGAGCAGGATGACGTGCGCCTCGGTGGGGTCGATGTGGCGGAAGCTGCCCTTGAGCGTCTGGTCGGACAGCTCCTGGATCTGGCCGGCCATCTCGACACCGGTGGGTCCGGCGCCGACGACGACGAAGGTCAGCAGCTTCTTGCGGCGCTCCGGATCGCTGGACCGCTCGGCCTGCTCGAAGGCACCGAGGATGCGGCCACGCAGTTCGAGCGCGTCGTCGATGGTCTTCATACCCGGCGCCCACTCCGCGAAGTGGTCGTTGCCGAAGTACGACTGACCGGCGCCGGCCGCCAGGATCAGGGTGTCGTAGGGCGTGCTGTAGGTGTGGCCGAGCAGGATCGAGTCGACCGTCTTCTTCTCCAGGTTGACGTGGGTCACGTCGCCCAGGAGCACCTGCGCGTTGTTCTGCTTGCGCAGGATCAGTCGCGTCGGCGGGGCGATCTCACCCTCGGAGATGATTCCGGTGGCCACCTGGTACAGCAGCGGCTGGAACAGGTGGTGGGTGGTGCGGGCGATCAACTTGATGTCGACGTCGGCCCGCTTGAGCGCCTGTGCGGCGTTCAGCCCACCGAAACCCGAACCAACGATGACTACCTTGTGCCGATCCGATGCCGTAGCTCCGGGGTGGCTCATCTCTGCTCCTAGCGAAGTACTTTGTTAATACAACCCTAGGGTAGTCGGTGGCCATCCCACCAGCGCGGTGAGATGGCGCACCACCCGAAAGTTCATCTGCAGGGGGTTACCCCGAGATAACCGGTTTCAGCGCCTCGGCCACCGCGGTCACGCCGCCGGGCACATATCCGCCCATCGTCACCGGGCTGATGATCACCCCGTCCACACCGGCGTCGTAGACCTTTTCCTTGATCTGCTCGGCGACCTGCTCCGGGGTGCCGAACGCCGCCTGCTGCTTGAAGTCGTCGGGAATCATGTCCGCGGTGAACTGCTCGCCGATCATGGCCACGACCAGCATGCTGGTTTCCAGGGTGGCCGGGTCACGGTCGATCTCCTCGCACCGCTGACGGACCACGTCCAGCTTGCGTGGCAGCTCGTCGAAACCGGCGATGATGTTGAGGTGGTCGAAGTGCCGCGCCGCCAGCGGGATGGTCTTCTTCTCGCCGCTGCCGCCGATCATCAGCGGAATGTGTTCGCGGAAACGGGGATTGGCGAACGCTTCCTGGGTCTTGTAGTAGGCCCCGTCGACGGTGACGCGCTCGCCCTTGAGCATCGGCACGATGATCTGCAAGGCCTCGTCGAGCTTCTTGAAGCGGTCGGTGAAGGTGCCGAACTCGAATCCCAGGCTGTCGTGCTCGAGCTCGAACCAGCCGGTGCCGATGCCCAGGATGGCGCGGCCCTGGCTGATGACGTCCAGCGTGGTGATGGCCTTGGCCAGCACGGTGGGATTGCGATAGGTGTTGCCTGTGACGAGGGTTCCCAGCTGGACCCGCTCGGTGGCGGTGGCCAGCGCACCGAGCGCGGTGTAGGCCTCCAGCATCGGCTCTTCGGGCGCGCCGAGCCCGGGCAGTTGATAGAAGTGGTCCATCAGGAAGACCGAGTCGAAACCGGCGGTCTCTGCTTCCTGAGCTTGGGCGATGACGGTCGGAAACAGTTCGGAGACGCTGGTGCCGTAGGAGAAGTTGGGGATCTGAAGTCCAAGTCGAATGGCCATGCGACTCACGTAACCACAACTAAGCGGAGCGGTCACCCCGTTTTAGCTCGGGGCGAACACGGGAATATTTCAGCCGAAGCTGGCGAGCGCGCCCTGGCTGACGTGCAACGTCTCACCGGTGATGTGCCGAGCCGACGGCGTCGTGAGAAACAGTGCGAGACGGGTGATTTCGTCGGCGGTCGTGGTGGGGGAGCTGCCGAGGCCGTCGTATCCCGGGTCGACGCCGCGGCCGGCGGCGACGAGGTTGATGGTGATACCACGGATGCCGAAGTGTGCGGCCTGTCCCGAGGTCCAGTTCGACAGTGCTGCCTTGATGGCGGCGTCCGCGCTGCCGTCGGCGGGGTTCGAGGCCACCACGTTGATGATCGAACCGCCCGAGCTCAGCTGGTCGCCGAGCACCGATACCGTCAGGACTGCGGACAACACCGTCGTGTCCAGGGCGTGGCGCCAGGCCGACGCGCGGTCGGTCAGCGTGTGGGTGCGCGGGTCGCCGGCGTCCCAGCGCGGGGCGGGCACGTTGATGATGCCGTCCAGGTGCTGGGGGAAGGCGCTGCGAGCGGCTTCGAGGCTGGCCGGGTCGTTGTTGTCGAAAACCACGTAGTCGACGTCGAGTTCCTTGGCGGCGACTTCGAGCTCGGCGCGCTGGGCTCCGGCGATCATCACGCTGTGGCCCTCGTCGCGGAATCCGCTCGCAATGACGCGACCCAGTTCGGTATCGCCACCGGTGACGAGCAACTCCATGGGACCTCCTTGGTTCAGCGCTGAAGCCAGCGAGTGACCTTGATGTTACTGGACAGTAGCTAGCTGGGGGAAATCAGACGCGCCATCGGCAGGGATGGTCGGCAACGTCTGGTAACGCAACGCAGGGCGGGGGCGACGTATGGTGCAGAACTCCACCGAGGGCGCGCACGGCACACCCGAACGCCACCGGTGGACTCCGTCGTGGGTGCAGAAAATCAGCAACGCTGTGAACCCGTCGCTGCGTAGGGTTTTGTGATGTTCAGCAACCTCTCAGGTTTGCACTCAATGAGCAACTCACACTTGCGTCACGGCCGTAACACGGTAGTTTCTTCACCATGGATCAGTCGGACGTGAATTCCTCACACCGCAAGCGGCTCGGCAAGAGGCTTTCGGTCGCTGCAGCGGTGGCGTCCGCGGCGGCCCTGGCCCTGCCGGGCGCGGTGTCGCACGCGGAGCCGGTGCCGCCCGCACCGGTGCCCGCCCCCGCCGAGCCGACGGTGCCGCCGGCCCCGCTGCCGCCCGGCGCCCCCGTGCCGCCGGCCGCCCCGCTGCCCCCGGGTGCACCCCTGCCTCCGGGGGTGCCGCCCCCACCGGCCGACCCGAACGCACCGCCCGTCGATCCGAACGCTCCGCCGCCGCCACCGGCTCCGGAGCCGGGCCGCGTCAACAACGCTCCCGGCGGCTTCAGTTACCTGCTGCCCGAGGGGTGGAAGGTGGCCGACGCCACCCAGCTGTCCTACGGCCAGGCGCTGCTGACCAAGATCCCGCCGCCGGGAACCGAACAGCCGCCGAACGACACCAGCGTGCTGCTGGGTCGGCTCGACATGAAGCTCTTCGCCGGTTCCGAAGCCGACAACGCCAAGGCGGCCGCCCGGCTGGCCTCCGATATGGGCGAGTTCTTCATGCCGTTCCCGGGGACCCGGCTCGGCCAGGAGACCACACCGCTGACAGCGGGCGATCTCACCGGCACCGCGTCCTACTACGAGGTGAAGTTCACCGACACCACCAAGCCGACCGGACAGATCTGGGCCGGTGTGGTCGGTGCGCCCGCCGCGGCCGCTCGCGGTCAGCGCGCACCCGAGCGCTGGTTCGTGGTGTGGCTCGGTACCGCCAACAACCCGGTGGACAAGGCTGCTGCGACGGCGCTGGCCCAGTCGATCAAGCCGTGGAGCCCGCCGCCCCCGCCGCCGCCGCCGGATCCGAACGCACCCCCGCCGCCGCCGGACCCGAACGCACCTCCGCCCGACCCCAACGCGCCGCCGCCGCGGCCCGGAGTCGGTGTTCCGGTCCCGGTCGATCCGAACAGCGCCCCCGGGATGCTGCCGGCCTAATCGCCACGAACCATCGCCATGTCGCCCTGAGCGCCGCAGCGCGGATACATATCCGCAGCGGCTCCCTCGGGGCGACATTGCGTTGTCATGGTCGTGGCGGCGATGGACGATCGTGCCCATTTCTTGGGCATGATCGTTACCCGGGCCGGGTACACCGGATGACATCCCGGCCGCACGGTCGGGAGTCCCGCACACGGGTCACCTAGGCAGGAGTTCACTGATGGACATGCTGGCCGCTACGGAGTTTCTCGCCCGCTCCTCCACGCAGACGAGCGTGGGCTGGATCGGTTACATCATCATCGGCGCCATCGCCGGGTGGATCGCCGGAAAGATCGTCAAGGGCGGTGGATCCGGCATCTTGATGAACATCGTCATCGGCATCGTGGGTGCGTTGATCGGTGGTTTCCTGCTCAGCTTCTTCCTGGACACCGCGGGCGGCGGCTGGTGGTTCACGCTGTTCACCGCGGTGCTGGGCTCGGTGATCCTGTTGTGGATTGTGGGCCTGGTGACCAGGAAGAAGGTCTAGCGGCTACCGGCACATTGGCGCCGCGCTCAGGTGGACGCGTGCCACACGAGCGCGGCGGCCAGTGCGCCCATGCCGTTCAATGACCAGTGCAGCGCGATCGGCGCGAGCAGACTGCCACTGCGCCGCCGCAACCAGGTGAACACGAATCCGGCCGCGGCCGTGGCGATCACCGCGCCGACGACACCGGCCACCATGCCGAAAACACCGCCACCGAGGATGCGGAAGAACCCGACATTGCCGCTGGTGAGTCCGAACGAGCTGGCGATGTGCCACAGGCCGAACAGCAGTGAGCCGGCGGCGGCCACACCGCGGACCCCCCAGGCGCGGTCGAGCGCACCGTGCAGCACACCGCGGAAGGCCAGTTCCTCCGGAATGACCGTCTGCAGCGGGATGATCACCATCGAGGCGATCAGCGCGCCCGACAGCGTCGCGTAGTGGTTGTTCATGAACATCGGGCGCGTCCACGGCAGCAGCGCGCCGATCGCGATGACCATCAGCACGATTCCTACGACGACGGCGGCGTAGCCGGCACCCGAGCGCCACTGCTCCCGGCCCAGGCCGAGTTCGGACCAGCCCAGCCCGCGGGAGCGCACCAGGATCACCAGGCCGACCGCGGCGGCGGGCACGATCACGACATTGGCCCACGGCGTGGTGAAATGTGCCACCAGATTGGTGAGCGCGAGCACCACCACCACGATGCCCACATCGACGTAGACCCGGAAATGGTGCAACGCCGACAGCTGCCCAACCAGGGGATGGGCAGGCATTTCGAGCGGTGCAGCCACCGCGCCGGCGTCAGACATTGTCTGTAAGTGTACGTGCCGTGGTTGTCTACCTAAGTTAGCGAACTGACACGCTATGGTGTCGAGCGTGCTGAGGATGATGCGGTGACGGCGCAGGGGCCCCTGTTGGGTGGCGTGCGGGTGCTCGACCTCACGGGTGCCGATGGCGCGGCGATCACCCGGCTGCTGGCCGATCTGGGTGCCGATGTGCTCAAGATCGCGCTGCCCGGCGACGACCGCGACCGGCACACCGCGCCGCTGGTGGGTGCCACCAGCGTGCCGTTCACCTTGGACAATGCCAACAAGCGCTGCGCGACGCTGGATCCGGCCGACGAGGCCGACCGGCGCCGGTTCGACGAACTGGTCGCCGGCGCCGACATCCTCGTCGCCGACGGGAATCAACTGACCGGTGCTTTCGGCACCTCCTGCGCCGACCTCGCCGACCGTCATCCCGACCTGGTGGCGCTGTCGGTCACCGATTTCGGCACGGACGGCCCCTACCGGTCCTGGCTGGGCACCGACGCAGTGTTCTACGCGATGTCCACCGCGCTGTCGCGGTCCGGCCCGGCCGCCGGGACACCGGTGCTGCCGCCGATCGGTATCGCGTCGGCCACGGCGGCGGCGCAGGCGGCGTGGGCGGTGCTGGCCGCCTACTACCACCGGCTGCGTCACGGCGGCGGTGACTACATCGACTTCTCCCGGTTCGAGGCCGTGGTGCAGGCCCTCGATCCGCCGTTCGGGTCGCAGGGACAGGCGGCGTCCGGGCTGAAGCGCTCCGGCGGTTGGCGCGGCCGCCCGCGCAACCAGCAGATCTACCCGACGTTCCCGTGCCGCGACGGGTACGTGCGCATCTGTCTGCTCTCGGCGCGGCAATGGCGCGGGATGCGGGCCTGGCTCGGTGAACCCGAGGAGTTCAGCGGGCCCGAATTCGATTCGATCGCGGCGCGATTCGCCGCATCCACACAGCTGAACGCGGCGATCGGGGCATTGTTCGCCGCCGAGTCCATGGCCGATCTGGTGGCGCAGGGACAGTCGCGGGGCGTGCCGATCGCCGCGGTGCAGACGCCGGCCGAAGCGCTGGCCTCCGACCACTTCCGCGCCGTGGGCGCCCTGGCACCGTTGCCGGTGGCCGGCGGCGACACCGTGACGGTGCCGGTCGGCCCGTTCGTCGTCGACGGCGCCCACCGCGGTGTGACCGCACCGCCGGCCGCGGGCGCGGCCCCGGAGTGGCTGGGCCCGAGCAACGCGCTGGGCCGGCCGCAGAAAAACGGGCGGCGGCCGTTCGACGGACTGCGGATCCTGGATCTCGGGGTGATCGTCGCCGGCGGTGAACTCGGCCGGTTGTTCGCCGATCTGGGAGCCCGGGTCGTCAAGGTGGAGAGCGCGGCCTACCCCGACGGGCTGCGCCAGACCGCGCCGGGGCAGGCGATGAGTTCGTCCTGGGCGCTGACCCACCGCAACGAACTGAGCTTCGGGGTGGACCTGCGCCGGCCAGAAGGTGCCGAGATCTTCGGCAGGCTGGTGCGCAGGACCGATGCGGTGTTCGCCAACTTCAAGCCGGGAACACTTGCTGCACTGGGCTTCTCCTACGACGCGCTGCGCGCGTTGAATCCCACGGTGGTGCTGGCCGAGAGCAGCGCCTTCGGGGACACCGGCCCATGGAGCGACCGGATGGGTTACGGCCCACTGGTGCGTGCCACCACCGGCGTCACGCGGTTGTGGCGGGGCGTGGGCGCCGAGAAGGACCAATTCTCGCAGTTTTTCGATGCGACCACGATCTTCCCCGATCACGTGGCAGCCAGGATCACCGCGATCGCCACCCTCGCCGCATTGATTCGCCGGGAACGCACCGGAACCGGTGCGCACGTGCACATCTCGCAGGCCGAGGTCGCGGTCAATCAACTTGCTGTGGCATACGTCGCCGAGGCCGCGGCGCAGGCCGGTCTGCCGCTCACCGAGGATCCGGCCGTGCACGCGGTCTGCCCGTGCGCCGGAGAGGACGAATGGTGCGTCGTCTCGGTGCGCCACCAGGCCGACCGCGACGCACTGGCGGCGCTCATCGGTATCGACCTGCCCGCCGACGGCACCGCACTGACCGCCATCCTCGGGGCCTACACCAGCAGCCGGGACAAGCACGTCATCACCGAGGAACTCCAGGGCGTCGGCATCCCGGCCGGGCCGATGAACCGGCCGGGCGACGTGCTCGACGATGTTCAGCTCCAGTTCCGTTCGCTCTACACCGATCTGGAACATCCGCTCTTCGACGAGCCGATGCCCAGTGAGACCGGTCCGGCGCCCTACCGCACGATTCCGCGCGGCGAACTCCGCCCGGCGCCGGTGGCAGGGGAGCACACCCGCGATATCGCACACCGGGCACTCGGACTGGACAACGCCGAGATCGACCGGCTCATCGCCGACGGTGTCCTGTTCGAAAGCGACGTTCCGTTCACCAGCAGCGTGCCTTCCGAGAGCACCACCGACCAGAGGAGCGCCCCGTGAGCACCGCATCAGTCTTCATTGCCGGACAGTTCCGTCCCGCGTCCGACAGCATCGCTGTCATCGAGGCCGCCACCGAGGAGCAGCTCGGGCTGGGCGCCGCGGCAACAGAATCCGAGATCGATGACGCTGTGACCGCGGCCCGGACGGCCCTGCCGGGCTGGGCGGCGACTCCGGCCGCCGAGCGCGCGGGCGTGCTGCGGCTGATGGCGGATGCGCTGCAGAAACGGGCGGCCGGCACCCTGGAACTCTGCTCGCGCGAGAACGGTATGCCGATCCGGCTGTCCAAGGGCGCCAACGGCATGTTCCCCGCAGTGCTACTGCGGTACTACGCCGACCTGCTGGACAAGACCGACCAGGAGGAGGTGCGCCCGGCCGCGATCGGCCACACCATCGTGCGCCGCGAGCCCGTCGGCGTCGTCGCCGCCATCACCCCGTGGAACTACCCGCAGGCACTTGCCATCATGAAGATCGCGCCCGCGCTGGCCGCAGGGTGCGCCATGGTGCTCAAGGCAGCACCCGAGACCGCCTTGGACGCCTTGGTTTTCGCCGAAGCGGCCGAGGAGGCCGGGCTGCCGGCCGGCGTACTGAACATCATCGCGGGCGGCGCACAGGCGGGTGCCCATCTGGTCTCACATCCCGGGGTGGACAAGGTGGCCTTCACCGGGTCGACGGTCGCCGGACGCATCATCGCCGAGACCTGCGGCCGACTACTGCGGCCGGTGACCCTGGAACTCGGTGGCAAGTCGGCCGCGATCATCCTCGACGACGCGGATCTGGACGCCACCGTCAAAGGGCTACGGTCGGCCTCGTTCGTCAACAACGGGCAGACCTGTCACCTGAGCTCACGGATCCTGGCACCGCGGTCGCGCTACGCCGAAGTGGTCGACGCGGTGGCGGCGCTGGCAGACGGTCTGGTGGTGGGTGACCCACTGCAGAAATCCACCGATATCGGGCCCCTGGTCAGCCGCCGCCAGCAGGAGCGGGTGCTCGAGTACATCGGAGTCGGTAAGTCCGAGGCCAAACTGGTTGCCGGCGGCACCATCCCGGCTGATCAGCCGCGCGGCTGGTTCGTCTCCCCGACGGTGTTCGCCGACGTCGACAACTCGTCGCGTATCGCCCAGGAGGAGATCTTCGGCCCGGTGCTGACGGTGATTCCCTACGGCACGGATCAAGAAGCCGTCGACATCGCCAACGACAGTGAGTTCGGCCTGGGCGGCACGGTGTGGTCACCCGATGTGGATCGCGCCACCGATATCGCCCGCGCCGTGCACACCGGCACGATCGGCGTCAACGAATACCAGTTGGATGTCAACGCCCCGTTCGGTGGCGTGAAGGCCAGCGGACTGGGCCGCGAACTCGGCCCCGAGGGGCTGGCCGCCTATCAGACGCTCAAATCGATCTACCGGGTCGGACCGGCCTGACCCGGCGCGAGCGTGCGTGTCTGTTGCCTGACACGCCGCGCGCGACACCAAGTTTCCGCACGCTCGTGGAGAGGACCACACAGTGACCATCGACCCCAGAACCCCGGTGCTCGTCGGGTACGGACAGGTCAACCAGCGCGACGAGAGTTCGACGACCGAACCCGTGGATCTGATGGAGGCCGCCGCCCGCGCCGCCGCCGACCCCCGGGTGCTCGCCGCCGTGGACTCGGTGCGCGTGGTCAACCTGCTGTCCTGGCGCTACCGCGATCCGGGTCTGCTGCTCGCGCAGCGCATCGGCGCCCAGGACGCGGCCACCCGGTACACACCGATCGGCGGCAACGTGCCGCAGTCGCTGGTGAACCAGGCCTGCCTGGATATCCAGCAGGGCCGCAACGATGTGGTGCTCATCAGCGGCGGCGAGACGTGGCGCTCGCGCACCCGGCTGCGTGCGCGCGGTGAGAAGCTGGTCGGTACCAAGCAGGACGAGTCGGTTCCGCCGGCGCCCGGTTCCGACGACGAATTCCAGCTGGCCGGACCGGGCGAGCTGCGCATCCATCTGGACCGACCGGCGTTCGTGTACCCGATGTTCGAGCAGGCGTTACGGATCGCGGCGGGCGCCACCCCGCAGGACCACCAGCAGCGCATCGGTGCGCTGTGGTCCCGGTTCAGCGCGGTCGCCACCGGCAATCCGCACGCCTGGAACCAGGAGGCGCTCACCGCCGAGGAGATCGCTCAGCCCGGGCCGAAGAACCGGATGATCAGCGCCCCGTACACCAAGCTGATGAACTCCAACAACATGGTCGATCAGGGCGCGGCCCTGATCCTGATGTCGGCGGAGAAGGCCACCTATCTTCAGATCCCGCAGGAGCGTTGGGTTTTCCCGTACGCGGGCACCGACGCACACGACACCTACGAGATCAGCCACCGCGCCGAGTTCCACGGGTCGCCGGCCATCCGCATCGGCGGCAAGCGGGCACTGGAACTCGCCGGGCTGGGCGTCGACGACATCGGTCTGGTCGACGTCTACTCGTGCTTCCCGTCCGCGGTGCAGGTGGCGGCCAACGAACTCGGCCTGGCACTCGATGATCCGCAGCGCCCGCTGACCGTGACCGGTGGCCTGACCTTCGCCGGCGGACCGTGGAACAACTACGTCACCCATTCCATCGCCACCATGGCCGAGCGTCTGACCGCGGCGCCCGGGGCGGTCGGCCTGATCACGGCCAACGGCGGTTACCTCACCAAACACAGCTTCGGCGTCTACGGCACCCAGCCGCCCACCGACGGGTTCCGTTGGGAAGACGTGCAATCCAGCGTCGACGCCGAACCGACCCGCGCCGCCGAGGTCGAATGGGAAGGTGTCGGCACCGTCGAAACCTGGACGACACCGTTCGACCGCGAAGGGGCGCCGGAAAAGGCCTACCTGGCGGTCTGGACACCGGCGGACACCCGTGCCCTGGCGGTACTCAACGACCGCTCCGAGGCCGCGGCCAGCGTCGCCGAGGACATCGCCGGTGCCAAGGTCACCGTGCACGCCGACGGCACCGCCACGCTGGGCTGACGACGACACTGCGGGCGCTGCGACGACCCTGGTCAAGGGTTTACGCGGACACCTGTTCGCGTAGTTCGTCGTCGAGAGAGACGCGCACCAGTGCGGCGGCCAGTTCGGCCGGCCTTCCCTTGGACAGCGCGAGCAACTCGTCGGGTTCGCCGGGCAATCCCAGCTCGCGTGCGGTCTTCAGCGCCCGCTTGTCGAAATACGGTTGCGCCCAGGGCCACACGTTCTGCGCTTCCCGCAGGAAGATATCGGCTCCGGTGGGGCCGATACCGTCGAATTGTTGCAGGGCCCGAGCAGCGGCGCGGACGTCGTGCCCCGCCTCGTCGGCCAGATTGCGCAGGTCACCGGAGTAGCGGTCCTGCACCGCGGTGGCGATTTCGGTGAGCCGGGTCGCCGAGCTCTCGTCGTACCGGGCGTAACCGGCACGGCCGAAGGCCTTGATCATGGTCGGCCGGTCGGCGCGCAGCACGTCTGCGGGCGTGCGAAGTCCGCTGCCGAACAGTTCGCGTGCCGCGGCCACCGCGACCGAAGCGGCGATGGGCTTGCTGGCCAGCATGGTCAGGTTCAGCAGCTGGAACAGCGGTTTGGGTTTGTTGTCCAGCGTGATGCCGGCCTCGTCGGCGTAGGTGGTGCCCGCCTGCTTGAGCAGGCGGCTGATCGATGTGGAGGAGCCTGCCATGGGGTGGGCATACCCCGGGGCTTCGAGGGCTAACCGGTCCTACTTGGGCGGCAGGCCCGATGCGTACCCGAGGCCGCGGGTCACCCACGGCTGTAGTTGGCGTTTGGTGGTCACACCGGCCGCCGCGACCCGGATCCAGCCACGAGTTTCCCTGCCCGCCATCACCATCGGTTCGACGTGCGCGCGGGTGAGAAGCGCGGCGGTCTCCTCGGCTGGCACGCGCACCATCAGACCCCCGTGGCCGGACACGCAGACGGCCATATGCCCGTGCACGAGGAAGGCCAGACCGCCGAACATGCGTTTCTCGTCGATGCCGGCGGTGGTCGCGAGCAGTTCCCGGATCCGCTCGGCGAGGTCTTCGTCGTAGGCCATCGGCCTAGTCCAGATCGACGCGAACGGTGAGCAGGTCGCTGCCCATCACCCGGACCATGGAGCTGTTGAGCTGGGGCAGATGGGCCAGCCGGGCAATGGGGTCATCGGAGGGCAGCAGGTGCGCGGTGCCGGTGCGCCACCGTCCGCGGATACGTACCCGGACAGCCGGATTGGCCTTGATGTTCTGCACGTAGTGCGAGTGCTCACCGTGCTCGGATACCATCCAGAACTGGCCGTCGATGACCCGTCCGCCGACCGCGGTGCGCCGTGGCAGACCGGATTTGCGGCCCGTTGTCTCCAGCATGGTGACGGGCAGCTTGCGCCCGATCGGGTTGACGACGCGGCGCTGCACCGCGTGCACGACGCGGCGCTTGGCGGTGTTGAAGTCGGTCATCGGGCTCCCCGGGTCGCTGGTCAGTCGAGTTTAGGCGGTGGCCGACTCTCAGACCTGGGCGACGACCCGCGGTTGACAGCGGACCTCGAAATTGACCGAGTTGGCGATGAAACAGAGTTCGTGCGCGCGTTCGTGGATCTCGGTGAGTGTCTCGGCCTGGTGCGCATCGGTGATGTGCACGGTCGGGCGCAGCACGACTTCGGTGAAATAGCCTCCGCCGTCAGCGGTCTGGGCCATGGTGCCCGACGGCTGGTCGGTGTAGCCGGTCACCGTGACACCGGCCTGGGCGCACAACGCCAGGACCCACAGCATGTGGCACTGCGACAGCGACGCCACCAGGAGCTCCTCGGGGTTCCAGCGCTCGGGCACGCCCCGGAACGCGGGGTCGGCGGTGCCGGGGATCGTGGGTTTGCCCGGTGCGCTGATGTCGTGGGCGCGTTCGTAGTCGCGGTAGCCGCTGGTGCCGGAGCCGGTATTGCCGGTCCAGGTGATGTCGAGTTCGTAGTGATGGGTCTTGTCGGCCATGTTCACACGGTAGGAGCCCACCCCAGGGCGGGTCCGAGTCGGGCGGCCATATCGCCGATGATCTGCGTGTAGTCCTCGGCGGCGAACGTGAATGGCAACGCGAAGGTGATCTCGTCGGCGCGCTGGAAACCGGCGTGCGCGAACAGCTGGTCGGCGAGTTCGTCGGAGGGGCCGACGTAATCGGGGGAGAACATCATGCCGCGGGGACCCTGGGGTGTCGTGGTCCGCTCGAACCGGCTCGCGGCGTAGTCGCGGTAGCGCTGCACCTGGTCGTTGCTGGCCGAATCGGTCGGGATGACCACCAAACCCTGTGACACCCGCGCCTTTTCGGGGTCGGGATGGCTGGCGCGGTAGGCGTCGATCTGCTCGGCTTGAATGGTGGCGAAATCGCGGGATTCGGTGCCCTCCGTGCTGACCACCGAACTGGTCAGATAGTTGATGCCCTGCCGGCCGGCCCAGACCGCCGACTCCCGTCCGCCGCCGTACCAGAGGCGTCCGGCCAGCCCGGGGGAGTGCGGCTGGACCCGGTTGGTGAACTGCTCGATACCGACGGTGCCTTCGAAGTCGCTGACCGGTTCGCCGCGCAGGGCGCGCAGCAGCCGGGACACCCGCTCCTTGGAGAAGTCCTCGCTCATGTGCGTGTCGGGGTACAGGGCGGTCTTGTAGTGGTCGTAGAGCATCGGGGTGCCCACCGATACGCCGGGATTGATCCGCCCGCCGGAGAGCAGGTCGACGGTGGCGAGGTCCTCGGCCAGCCGCAGCGGGTTCTCCAGGCCCAGCGGAATCACCGCGGTGCCGAGCTCGATGCGCGAGGTGCGCTGCGTGGCGGCGGCCATGATGGTCACCGGCGAGGAGATGCCCGGCTGCAGATGCCGGCATCGCAGCCACACGCTGTCGAAGCCGAGGTCCTCGGCGTGCTCGATGACCTGCAGGGTCTCCTCGATGCCGGGCCGTGGATTGTCGGCGTCGAAACGGCCGATGGTCAGGAAACCGAGCTTGCGCAGCCGTTCACCGCGTCGTGGCATCGGGCGTCACCTTTCTCTGCGCGAGCAGACACAAATGGCCCACAAATCCACTGGATCTGGGGCCATTTGTGTCTGCTCGCGGTATTTGGTTGTCAGGCGGCGACGGTCGCCGCTTCAGCCGCCGGCTCCAGTGCCAGCGCGACGATCTCGGCGACATCGGTCATCGGCCTGACCTCCAGGGCCTTCAGCACCTCGGCCGGGACTTCGTCGAGGTCCGGTTCGTTGCGCTGCGGGATGAACACCGTCTTCAGCCCTGCCCGTTGCGCGGCAAGCAACTTCTGCTTGACCCCGCCAATCGGCAGCACCCGGCCGTTCAGCGTGACCTCACCGGTCATGCCGACGTCACCGCGGACCTGTCGCCCGGTGGCCATCGAGACCAGGGCCGTCACCATGGTGACGCCGGCCGACGGACCGTCCTTGGGGATGGCACCCGCGGGCACGTGCACGTGGATCTGGCGGTCCAGGGCCTTCGGGTCGACACCCAACTGCTCGGCGTGGGCCCGCACGTAGGACAGCGCGATCTGCGCGGACTCCTTCATGACATCGCCCAGCTGGCCGGTCAGCTTCAACCCCGGTTCGGCATCCACGGCCCCGGCCTCGATGTAGAGCACGTCGCCACCCAGCCCGGTCACGGCCAGTCCGGTCGCCACGCCCGGCACCGCGGTGCGCTCGTCGGAGTCCGGCGTGAACCGCGGACGGCCCAGGTACTCAACGAGATCGGGCTCATCGATGGTCAACGCCTCGGTCGACGAAGCCAGCTTCGTGGTGACCTTGCGCAACGCCTTGGCCAGCAACCGCTCGAACTGCCGCACGCCCGGTTCGCGGGTGTAGTCCGCGGCGATCTTGCGCAGTGCCGCATCGGTCAGCGTCACCTCGTCAGAGGTCAGCGCCGCCCGTTCGGCCTGCCTGGGCAGCAGGTAATCCCGCGCGATGGCCACCTTGTCGTCCTCGGTGTAGCCGTCGATCTGGATCAGTTCCATCCGGTCCAGCAGCGCCGACGGGATGTTCTCGATGACGTTGGCCGTCGCCAGGAACACCACATCGCTGAGGTCCAGATCCAGCTCCAGGTAGTGGTCCCGGAACGTGTGGTTCTGCGCCGGGTCCAGCACCTCGAGCAGGGCCGACGACGGGTCGCCGCGGTAGTCCGAGCCGACCTTGTCGATCTCGTCGAGCAGCACGACGGGGTTCATCGAACCCGCCTCGCCGATGGCCCGCACGATACGGCCGGGCAGCGCGCCGACGTAGGTGCGCCGGTGACCGCGGATCTCGGCCTCGTCGCGCACACCGCCGAGGGCGACGCGAACGAACTTGCGGCCCAAAGCCCGTGCCACCGATTCACCCAGCGAGGTCTTACCGACACCGGGCGGACCGGCGAGCACCATGACGGCGCCGGAGCCGCGGCCGCCGACGACCGACATGTTGCGCTGCGCCCGTCGGGCCCGCACGGCCAGGTACTCGACGATGCGGTCCTTGACGTCGTCCAGCCCGTGGTGATCGGCATCCAGGATCTCGCGGGCCGCCTTCAGATCGGCCGAGTCCTCGGTGGTGACGTTCCACGGCAGCTCCAGGACGGTGTCCAGCCAGGTACGGATCCAGCCGCCCTCGGGGCTCTGGTCGCTGGAGCGTTCCAGCTTGCCGACCTCACGCAGGGCAGCCTCGCGGACCTTCTCGGGAAGGTCGGCCGCCTCGACGCGGGCCCGGTAGTCGTCCGACCCTTCCGGTTCACCCTCGCCCAGTTCCTTGCGGATTGCGGCGAGTTGCTGGCGCAGCAGGAATTCCTTCTGCTGCTTGTCCATACCGGAACGGACGTCCTCAGCGATCTTGTCGTTGACCTCGACCTCGGCCAGGTGCTCGCCGGTCCATTCGATGAGCTGGCGCAGCCGCTGCGACACGTCCTCGGTCTCCAGCAGTTCACGCTTCTGCACATCGGTGAGGTACGACGCGTAGCCGGCGGTGTCGGCCACGGCGGACGGGTCGGTGATCTTGTTGACCACGTCGACGATCTGCCAGGCCTCGCGCCGCTGCAGCATCGCCAGCAGCAGCTTCTTGTACTCGGCGGCCAGTGCGCGGGTTTCCTCGGTCGACTCGGCGTCGGCCACCTCGGTGACCTCGACCCAGAGCGCCGCACCCGGTCCGGTGGTCCCGGTGCCGATGTGGGCGCGTCGTTCGCCCTTGACGACGGCGGCCGCGCCACCGCCGGGAATGCGCCCGACCTGCACGATCGAGGCGAGCACACCATAGGTGGGGTACCGGTCGTCCAGGCGAGGGGCGATCAGCAGCTGGCCCGAGTCGCTGGACTGGGCAGCGTCGACCGCGGCCCGGGCGGCGTCGTCGAGCTCGATGGGCACCACCATTCCAGGCAGCAGGATGGGCTCGCTGACGAACAAGACCGGGACGGAGATGGGTTCAGACATCAATCCTCCAAAGTTGATTCTGATGCACTCAACTCAGGGGGGCGGTCTTTTGTTCCTCAAGAGTCGTCCGCATCGCCTGCGCCCGCCTGGCCACCACCGCCGTCGCCAGGATCAGCAACCCGGTCAACGCCAGGGACACCACGGTGTTCACGCCCTTCCCGACGTCCACGGACAGCGAAAAGATGATCGCCAGACTGACTAACATGCCGAACAGCAGGCCGACTCCCCACATCGCTGAGAGCAGAATGTGGACGCGGCGGGTGAAGTCCTGCTCGCCGGGTTCCGGTGCGCCGTGCAGGCGTTCGGCCACCACCTGGGTGAGCGGCCTACCGACGACACAGCTGCCCAGGAAGATCAACGCGCCGATCCCGCCGACCAGCGTGTCGCCCACCATCAGCATCCGGGCGTCGGACGTCACCAGTCCCACCGCCAGACTCAGGCCGAAGTTGAGCATCAGGTAGCCGGCGAACGGGTCGAGCCGGCGGGCTCTGATGGCGTCGACGCTCACCTTGATCCCGGCCAGCACCGTCGCGGTCAGCAGTGCGATGTAATCGGACAACCCCGCGGCACGCAGACCGTAGTAGGCGCCCAGCGGCGGCCCGATATCGAGCAGAACTCCGAGCAGGATCGGACGCAGGGCCGGTCGTGGCGCTTGCCCCTCGCTCATCGCGCCGACGCTAGAACGCGGCACTGGCAATTCGCTGTGGGTGGTTCTGCATTTTCGACATGAGAACACCGTCGCCACCGAGCACTGGCCCAGGTGGCGACAGCTCAGACCACGGTGCCGACGACGTTGAGATTGATCGTCTTCACGGGATCGCCGTTGTGGGGCGTGAACAACTTCAGCAGGTTGAGCCGATTGTCGGTCGCCACCACCTTGAACGAATCCGTCCCGCCCTGCGCGGCGAACTCGGAATCGGGCGTGTAGGTGAACGATCCGGTGAGCTCGTCGACTGTCACCGTCCCGTGTGTGGGCGATCCGACGACGATATAGCGCACCTCGGGCCGGACAACGGTCCCGGTGAGTACGCCGTTGAGTGAGCCGTCAGGGTTGAAGCTGCTCACGCTGGTCACTGTTCCGGTCACGCCCCTGAGGTCGCCTGTACCGAGTTCTGGCACCAATGTCGCGAAAGACTGCTCGCTTGCGCCGCCTTCCAGCAGCGTGCCCTCGAATCTGAGGGCGACAACACCGGTTCCGAGGCCGTCGATGGTCACCTCACCCGTCTCGGTTCCGCGGTAGAAGGCGACGCTGTAGTCCTCGGGGTTCAGGTAAGCGCAGGTATTGTCCACCGCGGCTGGAGCATGCCAGTTGTCGCCCGGCGCTCCGCCGAGGATCGCCGGGTTGGTGAACGACAGTCCGATCAGGCCGGGTTCCGGCGCGCAGCCGCAGTCGGTCGGTACGGCGGCCCCGGCATAGACGCTCGAGCGAATCTGGACCGTCTTGCCGAGTTCATCGGGATCGACGGCGTCGATGTTGCCGGTGATGACACCGGTGGCGCTCTGCTCGCCGATCTGCACGGACGTGATGACCGGTGATTTGTTCAAGAATCCGCGCCGCACGAAGGCCAACAGGGCCCAGGCGAACGGCGATTGCCCGGACGGGGTCGTCGGCGACGAACCGATGACGGGGCCCAGGACCGCGTTGAAGAATCCGGTCACCATCTTGTTGATGATGGCCAGCGGTCCCGATGTCGGGAGCGCCGCGGGCAGCGCGAGTTTCGTTGTCGTGGTGGTGGACAACGCGACAGGAGCTGTCGACTGGGCCGCGGGCGACCCGGGGGAGGTTGCGACCGAGGTGGTGATGGCGCTCGTGTTGCTCTCCAGCGGTGCCGAAGGAGTCGGAACCGCGGTCAGGCGGCGTGCAGCTCCGGCGGCCGCCGAGGAACGGGCCGTCATCGCTGACCGCCGAGACGTGGCGGGCTCAGTCCTGCCGGTGACCGGCGAGGCCGACGAAGTGACCGGATCGCCGGCCGGCGCCGGGTTCGGCTCCGAGTCGGCTGGCTCCTGCAGGCTCGTCACCGATGCGGCGACGCCGGTCCGCGATGATGGTGAGCCCGTCGTCGCCGACCTGGGGTGCGTCTTTCGAGTCGAAGCCGTCATGGGCCGCTTCGGCCCGCTCCGCTGGGTGGTGCTGGTCGCCGATGGCGCCGGCTCGGCGGTCGAGGAGGCTGACGTGTTGTCGGAGGATGTAGCCGACGACGAGTCGTCGGCGGCAGAGATGCCGTATCCGGTGGCCACCGCGGCTACCAGCCACGCGGACACCGCGGCGCCCCCGTATCCACCGACCCGAGCGGTGGTCTTGGTGATGCGCGACATCTGTTGCGACCGTGTCGTTCTACCTTCGGTCTGCGTCTGAGTGGATATGGCTCGTGGCATCATCGAGGACCCTTCAGTGTGAGGTGTGATCACCACCACAATGAAGTGTTGAAACGACTTAGTGCACTGCATGTTCCGGTGAATGGACGTTGTCCGTCGTCACAGCCGCACCAGTGAGAACGGGTAGGTGAACGGGCCACCCGGCGCCCCGTCGCAGCCCTCCGCGAATGACGATGTGAGGATGCCCTGTAGCGTCACCGCATCCCAGAAGTAGACATCCCGCGTGGGGACGACCGGACCGTAATACAGGTTGCCGCAACGTAATCCGTCCGGGACGTCGACGGTCAGCGTGTACCGGCCGTCGGCCAATCGGGCATCGCCGATGTACTCGAACGCCTTGGCGACCGGCATCGGGATCGCGTTGACAGTGGCGCAATTCTCCGCAGCTGGGATGCAGTGTGTAATTGCCCAGGTCCACGTGTGAAAATCGTATCGCTCCGGAATGATCAGTTGATAGTTGGCGAAGAACGCCTCTGCCTGGCTTGCGGGCGGACCCACCAGGGTGGCCACCGCCAGCGCAGCACATACGTACACCATTCTCGCGACCTTCATACCGATCCCTTTCCTCGCGACGCCGTCCGAAACAGGCGCGCTACATGTGCGATCCGCCGTCGATCCGGACCTCCGTGCCCGTGATGAAGTACGCATCGTCGCTTCCCAACATCGCCACGACTCCGGCGACTGCATCCGGCTTGGCAAAGATTGCGCCGTCGGCCAGCGGCAACATCGGTGCGACCTTGCCGAACAGGCCGAAGTCGGCGTCCTCGGGCAGACCAGGGCCGATACTCTGCCTCGCGGCACCCGTGCCGTCAGTCATCCCGGATGAGATCGATCCGGGCTGAACGCAATTGAACCGAATGCCGGCCTTGGCGAACTCCGATGCCCAGGCGTGCGTCATCGACAGCACGCCGCCTTTGGAAGCCGCATAGGCCGCCATGTACGGGTGCGCGAAGTGGGCTGAGGTCGAACTGAAGTTGACCACTGCCGGGCCGTTGCCCGTCCGCAACGCCCCGAGGGCCTCTCGCGTGACCAGGAAAGTCCCGACGAGATTGACGCGGAGCACCTGCTCGAAGTCTGCGAGCGTGGTCTCTGCAAGGTGCGATGACCGCAGGATGCCTGCCGCGTTGACAACAGTATCCAGTCCGCCGAGAACCGAGATCGCCTCCGCGACGCCGGTCCGCACCGATGCTTCGTCGCCGATATCCATCACCAGAGGCGAAAGCCGCGCCGCAGATCCGCCCGCTTTGTCGATGGTGTCGCTCAAGCCCTCTGCACTGATATCGGCGGCGACCACGCGGCCACCCTCGGCGAGGATCCGCAGCACGCACGCCTGACCGATACCCGAACCGCCACCGGTGATCAGGACGCGCCGCTCGGCATAACGCGAGAGGTCGGGCGACGGTGGGGTGGATACAGACACAGCACAGCTCCTTGCGGGTGGATGAACGCTTACACGTATCGACAGGAATCACGTTCCCGTGCAACTGGCCTCGGCCGGTGTGATGGTTCCCGGTGGATGGGACGCGGTGTGTCCCACATCATGCATGGCTGTCACCGTTCTGTGGTCAGCGTGCCGACAGGTCGCTTGTGAGGTTCGTCAGAGCCAGTCGTGGAGGGTCCTTCGGTACATGGTGAGCAAGACTCAGGACCGCTGGTCCTCCGGATTGCCGGTCTTCAGAGCGGGCGCTCCGGGACCGATGCGCGCCATCGGCGGTCTGCTGGCCATGTCCGCCGATGCCGTCAAGTTTCTGTTCCAGCGCCCTTTTCAGGGCCGGGAATTCCTGGAGCAGTCCTGGTTCGTGGCCCGGGTGTCGTTGATGCCGACAATCCTCGTCGCGGTTCCGTTCACCGTGCTGGTCAGCTTCACGCTGAACATCCTGTTGCGCGAATTGGGAGCGGCGGACCTGTCGGGAGCGGGTGCGGCTTTTGGCGCCGTCACCCAGGTGGGACCCATGGTCACCGTGCTGATCGTCGCCGGTGCCGGCGCGACGGCGATGTGCGCCGACCTCGGATCGCGAACGGTGCGCGAGGAGATCGATGCCATGGAGGTGCTGGGCATCAACCCCGTGCAGCGTTTGGTCACACCCCGGATGCTCGCCTCGGGACTGGTGGCGCTGCTGCTCAACAGTCTCGTCGTCATCATCGGAATCCTGGGTGGCTACGTCTTCTCCATCTTCATCCAGGGCGTCAACCCGGGTGCGTTCGCTGCCGGCATCACGCTGCTGACAGGTGTACCCGAGGTGATCATCTCGTGCGTGAAGGCCGGGTTGTTCGGGCTGATCGCCGGCCTGGTGGCCTGCTACCGCGGTCTGATGATCAGTGGCGGGGGAGCGAAAGCAGTGGGGAACGCCGTCAACGAGACCGTGGTGTACGCCTTCATGGCGCTGTTCGTGGTGAATGTTCTGGTCACGGCCATCGGCATCCAGATGACATCGGACTAGCCGATGACCCCCACACGAACGCTCCGCCCGCACCTTGCGCGGGAACTGAACAGACCCGTGAGCACCCTGGGGAGAATCGGTGATCACACGATGTTCTACGGCCGCTCGCTGGCCGGTGTGCCGCATGCAGTTGTCCATTACCGGCGTGAGGTCATCCGTCTCGTTGCCGAGATCAGCATGGGCGCAGGCACGCTGGCGATGATCGGCGGGACGGTGGTGATCGTCGGGTTCCTCACCCTGGCCGCCGGCGGCACCCTGGCCGTGCAGGGCTACAGCTCGTTGGGTGACATCGGGATCGAAGCTCTGACCGGATTCCTGGCGGCATTCATCAACGTCCGGATCTCGGCGCCCGTCGTCGCCGGCATCGGCCTGGCTGCCACATTCGGCGCCGGCGTCACGGCCCAATTGGGTGCCATGCGGATCAATGAAGAGATCGACGCATTGGATGCCATGGCAATTCGTCCCGTCGAGTACCTGGTGAGCACCCGCATCATCGCCGGCATGATCGCCATCACGCCGCTCTACTCGATCGCGGTGATTCTGTCGTTCATGGCCAGCAAGCTGACCACGGTGGGGTTGTTCGGGCAGTCGGCGGGCCTGTACAACCACTATTTTTCGACGTTCCTCAACCCGGTTGATCTGCTGTGGTCTTTCCTGCAGGCGATCCTGATGGCGATCGCGGTGCTGCTGGTGCACACCTACTTCGGGTACTTCGCCAGCGGTGGACCTTCCGGTGTCGGCGTCGCAGTGGGCAACGCCGTCCGAACATCCCTGATCGTCGTGATCTCCGTGACATTGCTGGTGTCCCTGTCGATCTACGGCTCCCACGGCAACTTCAACCTGTCGGGATAGGGCGGAACGCAGATGGCGATCAGTTCGAAAGTCAGACGTCCCCTCGTGGGCCTGGTGACGGTGGGCGTGGGCCTGGCTGTCGTCGCACTCTCGGTCGGATTGTTCCGGGGGAGCTTCACCACGACGGTTCCGGTCACCGTGCTGTCCGAACGCGCGGGTCTGGTGATGAACGCCGATGCCAAGGTCAAACTCAATGGTGCGCAGGTAGGTTCGGTTCAATCGATCGAATCTCTCAACGACGGCCGTGCCGCGCTGCACCTGGCCATGGATCCGTCGTATATGGAGATCATCCCCGCCAACGTTCGGGTGGACATTTCGTCCACCACGGTCTTCGGCTCGAAATTCGTGGAACTGGTGTCTCCGCCAGACCCCTCGGCGCAGGCGCTGCGTCCTGGACAAGTGCTCGACGCCGGCCATGTCACCGTCGAGATCAACACGGTCTTCGAACAGCTGTCGACCGTATTGAAGAAGATCGAACCCACCAAACTCAACGAGACCCTGGGTGCATTGGCCACCGCGCTGGACGGCCGGGGCGACCAGATCGGCCAGATGCTGGCGGATTTCGACGGGTTTCTCGCCAAGATCGACCCGAGTCTGCCGACCATGGAGCACGAGATCGGCACGGCACCCGAGGTCATCACCGCCTACGCCGATGCATCCCCTGATCTGATCACCACCGTCGACGCCGCAACGCAGATGAGCGACACGCTGGTCGACGAACGGCAAAACCTCGACGCGCTGCTGGTGAGCGTCATCGGCCTGGCCGACACCGGGACCGAAGTGGTCGGTGTCAACCGACAGGCGATCACCGACGTCATGCACCTGCTCGTCCCGACCACCGATTTGACCAACGAATACAACCCGGCGTTGACCTGCGGGCTCGGCGGCGCGGTGCAGTTGGCCAAAGCACCAGGTACGCCGTTGCCCGGTGGCGTGCTCCTCCAGACGATCGTCCTCGGTCAGGAACGCTACCGCTATCCGCAGAACCTGCCCAAGGTGGCGGCCACCGGCGGACCGCAGTGCACCGACCTCCCCAAGGTGCCCTTCCAGAAGAGCCCGCCGTTCGTGATCGCCGATGTCAACGCCAACCCTGCCCAGTACGGCAATGAAGGGATCCTGCTGAACTCCGACGGCCTCAAACAGGCACTGTTCGGCCCGATTGACGGGCCTCCCCGCAACTCCGCGCAGGTCGGACAACCCGGATGAGTGCAATGACCAGGACGGCAATCAAGTTCGGAGCATTCGCCCTCACGATGGTCGTGTTGACCGCAGGGCTCTTCGCCATCTTCAGTCAATATCGATCAGGATCCACCGTGGGCTACTCGGCTCTGTTCCGGGATGCATCGAGCCTCAAATCCGGTGACTCGGTGCGGATCTCCGGGATTCGGGTAGGCACGGTGCAAGATGTCGACCTGCAGTCGGACAACACTGTCCTGGTCGCTTTCGACGCGGATGACAACATCCGCCTCACCGAGAACACCAAGGTGGCCGTGCGCTATCTGAACCTGGTCGGTGACCGTTACCTGGAACTCCTCGATCAACCTGGATCGACCAGAATCCGGCCACCCGGCACGCGATTCGGGGTCGATCAGACCGAACCGGCGCTGAACCTCGATCTTCTGCTCGGCGGTCTCAAACCGGTCATCCAAGGACTCAACCCCGACGATGTCAATGCGCTGACCAGTTCGCTGATCCAGATCCTGCAGGGCCAGGGCGGTGACCTGGAGTCGTTATTCGCTCGGACATCGTCATTCACCAACGCGTTGGCCGACAACGGGCAGACCGTGGAGAGCCTCATCGACAATCTCAATGACACACTGACCGTGCTGTCCAAGGACGGCGAGAAGTTCTCCGGCGCGGTGGACGGGCTGGAGCGTCTGGTCACGGGCCTCGCGCAGGAGCGCGACCCGATCGGTGAGGCCGTCACCGCACTGGACAACGGGACAGCCTCGCTGGCAGGCCTGCTCACCGAGGCGCGCCCGCCGTTGTCGGGCACCGTGGACCAGCTCACCCGACTTGCCCCGCTGCTGGCCAACGACACCGACCTGGCCCGTCTCGACCTCGTCCTGCAGAAGACCCCGCAGAACTACCGGAAACTGGTCCGGCTCGGCTCCTATGGGAGCTGGCTGAATCTCTATCTCTGTGGAATCTCGATTCGAGTGTCCGATCTGCAGGGACGTACAGCCCACTTCCCATGGGTCATCCAGAACACCGGAAGGTGCGGGGAACCCTGATGCTGAAATATCGTCAATCATCCCTGGTGCGTTCAGGATTCATCGGACTGGTGCTGATCGTGCTGATCATCGCTGTTGGGTTACAGCCCCAGCAGTTGGTGGCCATGGCCACCTCGGTTCGGTACCAGGCCGTCTTCGCCGAAGCAGGCGGACTGACCGCCGGTAACAACGTCAAGATCTCCGGTGTCACCGTCGGCACCGTGTCCGATGTCGAACTCGACAAGGGAGCGGCGTTGGTGACCTTCGCCGTCAACAGCAAGGTTCGACTCGGCACAGACACCATCGCGCAGATCGGCATCGGCACATTGCTCGGCGAGCGGGTATTGGTGGTCGAGCCGCGTGGCAACGACCGCATGCGGGCCCTCGGAGTGATTCCGTTGGCGCGCACGTCGTCTCCGTACTCGTTGACGGAGGCGCTCAATGAGTTCACCGCCAATACCGCCGAGACCGATACTGCTGCCATCAACCAATCGCTGGATGTGCTGTCGGAGACCGTCGAACGTCTTGCGCCGCAGCTGGGCCCGACGTTCGACGGTGTGAGCCGGCTGTCGAAATCGCTGAACAGCCGCAACGAGTCGCTGAGCGGTCTGCTCTCCACCGCTGCCGATGTCACCGGAATACTCTCGGAACGAAGTCAACAGGTGAACAGCTTGCTACTGAACGCCAACGATCTGCTCGGCGTGCTGCAGGATCGTCGGTACGCGATCGTCAACCTGCTCGCCAACACCACAGCAGTGGCTCAGCAGTTATCCGCCCTGGTCGACGAGAACGAGCAGGAACTTGCACCGACCCTCGAACAGCTCAACCGTGTCTCGGAGGTGCTCGAACGCAATCGGGACAATCTGACCAAATCGCTCAACGGCCTGGCCAAGTACCAGCTGACCCAGGGTGAAGCGGTCAACAACGGGTTCTACTACTACGGTTTCGCATCCAACCTGCTGCCGGGACCGGCTATTCAGCCGTTTCTCGACTACGCACTCGGGTTCCGTCGCGGTGTCGACGCGGGGCAACCACCGGACAACGCCGGCCCCCGCGCGGAATTCCCGTTCCCCTACAACGGCATCCCCGGAGGTTCGCGATGATGGCTCTCGGTCCGCGGACCAGAAAGGTGACCGTCGTCGCGATTGTCGCGACCCTGGTAGCCGGCCTCGGCTTCGTTGCCTATCGGCAGTTCCTGAGCCCGAAGACGATCACTGCCTACTTCACGTCCGCGACCGCCATCTACCCCGGCGATGAGGTCCGTGTCGTCGGCGTCCGCGTCGGCACCATCGACGCGATCGAACCGCTGGGCACCCGGACCCGGGTCACGCTGAAGGTCGACCGCGATGTCCCGGTGCCGGCGGACGCCAACGCCATCATCGTGGCGCCCAACCTCGTCTCTGCCCGTTATGTGCAGCTGACACCCGCCTACGGCGCGTCACCGGAGTCCAGCGGTGCCACCATGTCAGATGGTGCCGAGATCGGCGAGGACCGCACGGCGATCCCGGTCGAGTGGGACGACATCAAGGAGCAACTGACCCGGCTCGCAGCCGAACTCGGCCCGGCCAGCGGCGTAGCGGACACCTCGTTGGGACGCTTCATCGACAGCACGGCAGATGCCATGGCGGGCAACGGGGATCGGCTGCGCGAGACCATCACCCAGCTGTCAGATGTCGGCAGAATTCTCGGTGAGGGCAGCGGAGACATCGTCGATGTCATCAAGAACCTCCAGGTGTTCGTCACCGCCCTGCGTGACAGCAACACCCAGATCGTGCAATTTCAGGATCGTCTCGCCGACGTGACCAGTGTGGTCGACGGCAGTCGTGGCGATCTGGATTCGGCCATCAAGGAGCTGTCCACGGCCGTCGGTAAAGTCCAGCGCTTTGTCGCCGGGTCGCGTGACCAGACCGCGGAGCAGATCGAACGTCTCGCAAATGTGACGCAGGTGCTCTCCGACAACAGCATGGCGGTCAAGAACATTCTGCACGCGGCGCCGAACGCTCTGGTCAACGGCTACAACATCTACAACCCCGATTCCGGCGGCCCCCGCGGATCGTTTGCGATGAACAACTTCTCCAACCCCGTCGCGACGGTCTGTTCGGCGATCGCGGCCGTCGAGAACGTCACCGCCGCAGAGTCGGGCAAGGCCTGCGCGCAGTATCTGGGGCCCGCGCTGCGGCTGATGAACTTCAACCATCTGCCATTCCCGTTCAACGCCTATCTGGGGCCGGCGCCGAAGAACGTGATCTATTCCGATCCGAACCTGGCGCCCGGCGGTAGCGGTGCAGCCCCCCTCCCGGCCGAGATAGCACCTGCCGTATCGGCCTACACCGGCGCCGGCGATGTGCCGCCACCGCCGGGCTGGAGCGATCCACCGCAGCCGCCGGGCGCGTATGCCCCGAACGGACTTCCGGCTGCCCGCACGCCTGCGCTCTATCCGGGTGCGCCCGTCCCGCCCGGTGTGCCCGTGCCGCCGCCGGCACCTGCTGCGTCCAACCTGACGGAACTGCTGCTCCCCGCCGAGGCCGGCGTCGCGGCACCCCATCCAGGAGGCACTCCGTGATGACACCGAAGGCAACGCGCAGGTCAGCCGCGATCGCCTGTTGCGCGGTGCTGGTGACGTCCGGGTGCTCGTTTGACGGCATCAACTCACTGCCCTTGCCCGGCACCGTGGGTACCGCGTCGGACGCGACGACCTACCGGGTGCAGATCGCCAATGTGGCTACTCTTGAATCCAATTCGCCTGTCATGGTCGACGATGTCGTCATCGGAACGGTCCGCAGGATGACGGTGGACAACTGGACTGCCAACGTCGAGATCTCCGTCAAGCCCGGCGCAGTGGTCCCGGCGAACGCCATAGCCACCGTGGGCCAGACGAGCCTGCTCGGGTCGATGCATCTGGCGCTCGATCCGCCGTTGGGCCAGGAGCCCGCGGGCCGGTTGGAGCCGGGCGCCACGATTCCTTTGAACAGGGCGTCGACCTACCCTTCGACCGAAGAGACGCTCTCCTCCCTGTCGGTGGTGGCGAACGGTGGCGGACTCACTCAGATCGGTGACATCGTCCGCAATTTCAACGCTGCACTCGACGGCCGCCAAGTCCAGATCCGCGACCTGCTCACCCGGATGAACACGGTGATCGGTCTGCTGGACAGCCAGAAAGACAACATCATCGCGACGATCTCGGCGCTGAATCGACTCGCGGGGACGTTCGCCGGCCAGCGTGGTGTGCTCACAAACGCACTGAACCGCATCCCGGCGGCACTGGACGTACTCAACGAACAGCGACCCCGAATCACCAGTGCATTGACGAAGCTGGGCACCTTCAGCGATACCGCCTCACAACTGATCGACGAGTCGCAGGCCGATATCGTGCGCAACCTCCGGAACCTCGAACCGACGGTGCGCGCACTGGCCGATGTGGGACCCGACCTGGCGACGGCACTGACCTACCTGCCGACCTACCCCTACACCCAGGAATTCATCGATCGCGGTATCCGCGGCGACTACATGAATCAGTTCATCGTGTTCGACTTCACGATTCCGCGACTGAAAAAGGGGATGCTCCTGGGCACCAGGTGGGGAGACCCTGATGCGTCGCTGGTTCCGGCCCCCGGCGATCCCTGGTATTCGACGTATACCCGCGATCCGCTGACGGCGCCCTTCACCCCGATTCCGAACGAGGTGGCCGCCATTCCGCCGCTGATCGACGCCGCGCCGACAGATCCGGTCCAGTCCGCGCCGGTCGACCATGCCATGGCGCCGATCGAAGGGGGCAACTGATGTTGACACGCTTCGTCCGAAACCAGTTGATCATCTTCACGATCGCCTCGGTGATCGGCGTCGGCACGATGATCTTCGTCTACCTGCAGGCTCCGATGCTGCTCGGTCTCGGGCGGATCGGGGTCACGTTGCAGGTTCCCGCGACGGGCGGCCTCTACCAATTCTCGAACGTGACCTATCGGGGCGTCGAGGTCGGAAAGGTCACCGAGGTCCGGCCCACCCGCGCCGGCGCCGAGGTGACGATGTCGCTGCAGCGGTCACCGAAGATCCCCGCCGACCTTCAGGCCAATGTCCGCAGTGTGTCGGCCGTCGGTGAGCAGTACGTGGATCTGGTGCCCCGCACCGAGGACGAGCCCTACCTGGAGGACGGCTCGGTCATCACCGTGGAGAATGCGTCGCTGCCCCAAGCCGTCGGGCCCATGCTCGATCAGATGAGTGCCTTGGTCGACAGCGTCCCGACGGGAAAACTCGGCGACCTGCTCGATGAATCATTCAAGGCGCTCAACGGAACCGGCGATGATCTCGGCGCCCTGTTCGACGCCTCGGGTGAGCTGGCGGCCGGGCTCAACGATGCGTCGGGCAACGCCCGCGACCTGATCGAGGACGGCCGCCCGTTGCTGGACGGTCAGGCCGAGAAGGTCGATTCGATCCGGTTATGGGCACGGAGCCTGGCCGGCATCACCGGTCAGATCGCCGACCGGGACCAGGAAGTGCGCACAATCCTGCAGACCGGTTCGGGTGCCGCGAATGAGGCGTCGCGGCTGCTCAATCAGATCAAGCCGACGCTGCCGGTGCTGCTCGCCAATCTCACCACTGTCGGCCAGATCGCCGTCACCTATCATCCCTCGATCGAGCAACTCCTGGTACTTCTGCCGCCGTATCTGGCAGCCACCCAGTCCTACGGGTCATCCCTGCAGAACCCGACCGGGATGGCATTGTCGGAGTTCACCCTGACCCTTGGTGATCCTCCGGCCTGTTCGGTGGGCTTCCTGCCACCCTCTTCGTGGCGCTCGCCGTCGGACCTGACCGATGTGGACACCCCGGACGGGCTGTACTGCAAGCTTCCCCAGGATTCCCCGATCGGCGTGCGCGGGGCGAGGAACTTCCCGTGCATGGACAAGCCCGGGAAGCGCGCGCCAACGGTCGAGATCTGTGAGAGTGACCGCCCGTATGAACCGCTTGCCATGCGTCAGCACGCCACCGGCCCGTACCCGATCGATCCCAGCCTGATCGCTCAGGGCGTTCCCCCCGATGATCGAATCACCCTCGACGAGCAGATCTTCGGGCCCGTGGCGGGAACCCCGATGCCGCCACCGGCGGCAGCCGAAGTCGTGCCCCCGCCTGTCGAGGGAGGTGCCGCACCGGCGGTTCCCAGTAGCGCGCACTCCACAGGAGATGACGGACCCTCGGTGGCCTTCGCGACCTACAACACTGCGACCGGGCAGTACGCCGCCCCCGACGGCAAGGTCTACAGCCAGCCAGATCTGGTTCAGCCGGCCGCGCAGAGCTGGGAAGAGTTGATGCCCAAATGATCTCGCTGGTCAGGTGATCTTGACCAGCTTGAACGGCATGTTGATGTACACCGGTTTGTTCACGCCGCAGGCACCGCTGGGCCCGGTGGTGACGTCCTCGCCCACGAGAGTGGTCGAGGTGAGATCGAAGTTGGCGCCCTCGGGCGTCATCGGCTTGAAGCGGAACACCTGCAGCCCGGGTGCCGTGCTGCCGTCGGGGCAGGGGATCCACCCGTCGACGGTGTGCTTGACGTACCAGACGCCGCTTTTTTGATAGATCGGCGCCGCCCAGCCCCAATCACTTTCGACGGTGCCGGTGCACTCGCCGGGGTAGCTGCACTGAGTCTCGACTGTCCAGGTGCTGCGTAGGCTGGCCTGGTCGTAAAAGACCTCGTTCTTACGCGCCCACTCCCCGTTCGAGGTCGCGGTGTAGGTGCCGTTGAGGCCCCAGTCCGGATTGTCGGCGTGTGCGGTGGGCGTCGTCGCCGCGCCGGTGATGGCGGCGGCGAGGACGATTGCGGGTACACGCAGCATTGCCTGCTCCTATGACTGGCCTGCTGCCCGGAATCAGCAGCGCACAAAGTAAATACCCGCCTCGAGACGGCGGCCGCCAACGTGTCCGCTGAGTGGGCCACCTTCGTCCGACGCTGCCCACTTCCTGACAGAGTGCCGAACGTGCGAAAGAGTGCGGTGCTGGCGGCGGTATCGCTGGCCGCTGGGCTGATGATGTCCGCCCCGGCTCAGGCGGACATACCAACCTGCGACGGTCCGACATGCACACCGGGTATCACTCCCGGCGTGATTCTCGGCGCGACCTGCTCGGACACCGCCACCTTCGTCTTCGGAACGACCTCGTGGGGCCGGATGGTGTTCTGCGGCTCACCGCGCCGATACGAGCCCCGATACTTCCGTTCGCCGTCGATGGCCGGAGTGAAGGAACTCGGCGCCAGCTGCGCCGGTTACGAGAACTGGGTGGCGCAAGCGCCCGATGGCCTGTTCCTCAGCTGCCATGCCCGGAACGGGAGCGCACTGTGGGGTCGCGGGGATGAATAGGAGATTCATCGCGGCGTTGTGTGCCGGGGCCGCCGCGCTCGCGACAGCCGTTCCCGCCCAATCCGACCCGCCGACTCTTCGTGCTGTCACCTACACCGTGACCACCGCGAATCCAGTGTCTGCAGACATCTATTTCCGCGATGTCGACCCGCCGAATTGGGCGGACTACAGCCACAACCCATACATGTTCAGTCCGAAGGTCAGCGTCGAGCTGGGGCCCGACCGGCCCTGGGTCCTGCGAGCCGCATTGGTCGATCCGGACAGGTGGGCCATGGTCTCGGCCACCAGCGGACGGCACCCCGTGGACCCGATGTTTCGATGCGAGCTGGCGATCGACGGTGTCGTTGTCGCGACTGCAGAAGGCGCCAAAGGCGCACTCTGCGCCATACGTCACTGGTGACCGGCAGATCTGTGACGTGGCCCACTGGATGGGAACGTGCCCCGGGGCGGCCGGGTCTTCGGAATAGCGTGCCGGTATGTCGGTAACCGAAGCGTCGTCGGACCTCACGGCCGACCAGGCCGAGCTCGAGGTTGTTGAAGCAGAGCGGCGGGCGGCCGAGGCGCGAGCTCGCGTAGATCAGCTGCAGCATAAGCGCGGCGGCACGTCGGACGCGTCGTGGCGCACACGTGCCCGGTTGCGGCTGTCCACGCTGCGATGGGCGCGGATCGCCACCGTCCTGGCTGTGCTGGGCAGCGTTGCCTTGTTCACCGCGAGTGGATACATGATCCAGCAGGGGCACAACGTGCAGGCCGGCGATCGCAACCGCGCCGAGTTCGTCGCCGCGGCACGGCAGGCCGCGGTGACCCTGATGTCCATCGACTTCAACAATCCTCAAGAAAGCGTGCAGCGGATCGTCGACAACTCGACCGGTTCGTTCCGCCAGGAGTTCGAAGGCGCGGCAGACGATTTCATCAAGATGGCGAAAGACGCCAAGGTCACCACCAAGGCAACCGCTACCGCGGCGGCAGTCGAGTCGATCACTGTGGATTCTGCCGTGGCGCTGGTGTCTGTCTCATCCACCGTGACCAACGCGGCGGGCGCAGACGAGGCACCGAGAAGCTGGCGCCTCACTGTGGACCTGCAGCGGGAGGGTGATCAGATCAAGATGGCGAAGGTGGAGTTTGTTCCGTGACGATCAGTGACATGACGGTTGAGGTGGCCGACGACCCGGAAACGGCTGGAAAGAAAGCTGATACGGCACCGCTCGTATCGAGAGTCGTCGTGCGCTGGAGAGGGATTGCCGTCGGGGGATTGGTACTCATCGCTTCGGTTCTGACGGCGGCGCTGTACGTCAACGACTTCCGTCCGATCATGCAGACGGGTGCAGCGGTTGAACAGGTTGTGGTGGATGAAGCGTCATCGGCGACGGTCGCGCTGCTGTCCTACTCGCCCGAAACGCTCGACCGGGATATGGAACGCGCGCAGTCCTTGATGACGGGTGAATTCCTGACCTACTACGGCAAGTTCACCACCGATGTGGTGGCGCCGGCGGTGCGGGACAAAGGAATCAAGGCCAGCGCGCAGGTGATGAACTCGGCGGTAATGGAGATGCAGCCCGACAACGCCAAAGTACTGGTGTTCCTCAACCAGGAAACGATCAGTCGCGACCGCCCTGAGCCTTCACTTGTTGCGAGCAGCGTGGTCGTGAGCGTGACCAAGGTCGACGGAAAGTGGCTGATCTCAGCGCTCGACCCGGTGTGATCACGTAACCACCTGTCCCGCAAGCGCTACCGCGCGACGATGACCGAGGATCCGTGGCCGAAGAGGCCTTGGTTGGCGGTGACGCCGACGGTGGCGTTTTCGACTTGGCGGCCGGTGGCTTGGCCTTTGAGCTGCCAACTGAGNAACCACCTGTCCCGCAAGCGCTACCGCGCGACGATGACTGAGGATCCGTGGCCGAAGAGGCCTTGGTTGGCGGTGACGCCGACGGTGGCGTTTTCGACTTGGCGGCCGGTGGCTTGGCCTTTGAGCTGCCAACTGAGTTCGCAGACTTGGGCGATGGCTTGGGCGGGGATGGCTTCGCCGAAGCTGGCCAGCCCGCCGGAGGCGTTGACCGGGATGCGGCCCCCGAGGGTGGTGGCTCCGGAGCGCAGCAGTTGTTCGGCTTCGCCTTTGGCGCACAGGCCGAGGTGTTCATACCAGTCGAGTTCCAGGGCGGTGGACAGGTCATAGACCTCGGCCAGGGAGAGGTCTTCGGGTCCGATGCCGGCTTCGGCGTAGGCGGCATCCAGTATCTGGTCTTTGAAGACGCGTTCGGGGCCGGGGACCACGGCGGTGGAGTCGGTGGCGATATCGGGTAGTTCGGGGAGGTGCTGGGGGTATTGGGGGCTTTGCAGGCTGACGGCGCGTACCGAGGGGACACCGGCGAGGCTGCCGAGGTGTTTTTCGGTGAAGGATTTGGAGGCCACGATGAGTGCGGCGGCGCCGTCGCTGGTGGCGCAGATGTCGAGCAGGCGCAGCGGGTCGGAGACTACGGGGGAGGCCAGGACGTCTTCGACGGTGGCTTCTTTGCGGTAGCGGGCGTTGGGGTTGTTCAGGCCGTGGCGGGCGTTTTTGACTTTGACCTGGGCGAAGTCGTCCACGGTGGCGCCGTAGAGGTCCATGCGCCGGCGGGCCAGCAGGGCGAAGTAGACGGTGTTGGTGGCGCCGATGAGGTGGAAGCGTTGCCAGTCGGGGTCGTTTTTGCGTTCTCCGCCGACGGGGGCGAAGAAGCCTTTGGGGGTGGTGTCGGCGCCGATGACCAGGGCGACGTCGCAGAAGCCGGCCAGGATCTGGGCGCGTGCTGATTGCAGGGCTTGGGAGCCGGAGGCGCAGGCGGCGTAGCTGGAGGTGACCGGGACGCCGTTCCAGCCGAGTTTTTGGGCGAAGGTGGCGCCGGCGACGAAGCCGGGGTAGCCGTTGCGGATGGTGTCCGCGCCGGCCACGAGTTGTACTTGGCGCCAGTGCAGTCCGGCTTCGGCCAGGGCGGCGCGGGCGGCGACGACGCCGTATTCGGTGAAGTCGCGTCCCCATTTGCCCCAGGGGTGCATGCCGGCGCCGAGGATGTAGACGGGCTCACTCATTGGGCGATCCTCCAGGCGTGGGTGGTGCGGATGACGCCCGCGTCGTCGGTGTAGAGGGCCATGGTGGTCAGTTCCATGGGCATGCCGACCTTGAGGTCGGCGGCCAGGGTGCCTTCGACGACCTTGCCGAGCACGATGAGGCCTTCTTCTTCGAGTTCGACTGCGGCGACGGCGAACGGTTCGAAGGGGTCCGGGGAGGGATACGGCGGGGGTGGTGCGTAGCGGTTTTCGGTGTAGCTCCACACGGTGCCGCGCCGCGACAGCGGGACCAACGCCAGGGTGTCGCTGTCACAGGCCGGGTTGGGGCAGTTGTTCTCCCGCGGCGGGAACACATAGGTCGC
>NZ_LMJA01000002.1 GCF_001428895.1 Mycobacterium sp. Root265 | reverse complement strand
CACAAATGCCCGAGCCCCCCAATTGGTGTGTTTGGGGGGCTCGGGTCTTAATGTGTGTTCGGCGGTGTCCTACTTTTCCACCCTTTTGGGTAGTATCATTGGCGCTGGTAGGCTTAGCTTCCGGGTTCGGGATGGGACCGGGCGTTTCCCTGCCGCTATGGCCGCCGTAACTTTATTCACCCGTTTCTGGGCGCCCCCATCGTGTGTGTGGGGGGAGTGTGTTTTGGTGGTGGAGTGTGTTCACGCCATTGCTGGTGTGAATGTGTCCGATGTTGTGGGTGTGGTTGCGGGCGTTTAATGTGCGTCATTTTTTCTTACACGGTTTTATCTGCTACCCAACATGGTTGGGTGTGTGTAAGTTTTCGGCCGGTTAGTGCCAGTTCCCTAAACCTATTGCTAGGTGTGCAGGTCTGGTCTATCGATCCCGTGGTCTGCGGGGGGCCTTATCCCACTTAATGGGTGAGAAGCCTGGTCTTGGAGAAGGTTTCCCGCTTAGATGCTTTCAGCGGTTATCCTGTCCGAACGTGGCTATCCAGCCGTGCCCCTGGTGGGACAACTGGTGGACCAGAGGTTCGTCCGTCCCGGTCCTCTCGTACTAGGGACAGGTTTCCTCAAGCTTCTGACGCGCGCGGCGGATAGAGACCGAACTGTCTCACGACGTTCTAAACCCAGCTCGCGTGCCGCTTTAATGGGCGAACAGCCCAACCCTTGGGACCTGCTCCAGCCCCAGGATGCGACGAGCCGACATCGAGGTGCCAAACCATCCCGTCGATATGGACTCTTGGGGAAGATCAGCCTGTTATCCCCGGGGTACCTTTTATCCGTTGAGCGACACCCCTTCCACTCAGAGGTGCCGGATCACTAGTCCCGACTTTCGTCCCTGCTCGACTTGTAAGTCTCGCAGTCAAGCTCCCTTGTGCACTTACACTCAACACCTGATTGCCGTCCAGGTTGAGGGAACCTTTGGGCGCCTCCGTTACATTTTAGGAGGCAACCGCCCCAGTTAAACTACCCACCAGGCACTGTCCCTGAACCGGATATACGGTTCGAAGTTAGAGGCCCAATACGATCAGAGTGGTATTTCAACAATGACTCCACACACACTGGCGTGCATGCTTCACAGTCTCCCACCTATCCTACACAAACCGTATCGAGCACCAATACCAAGTTGTAGTGAAGGTCCCGGGGTCTTTTCGTCCTGCCGCGCGTAACGAGCATCTTTACTCGTAGTGCAATTTCGCCGAGTCTATGGTTGAGACAGTTGAGAAGTCGTTACGCCATTCGTGCAGGTCGGAACTTACCCGACAAGGAATTTCGCTACCTTAGGATGGTTATAGTTACCACCGCCGTTTACTGGGGCTTAAATTCTCCGCTTCACCCCGAAGGATTAACGGGTCCTCTTAACCTTCCAGCACCGGGCAGGCGTCAGTCCGTATACATCGTCTTGCGACTTCGCACGGACCTGTGTTTTTAGTAAACAGTCGCTTCTCACTGGTTTGTGCCACCCCCCACCGCTGCCGGCTGCAAGAGCCATGACAGTAGGAGGTCCCCCTTCTCCCGAAGTTACGGGGGCATTTTGCCGAGTTCCTTAACCATAGTTCACTCGTACGCCTTAGTATTCTCTACCTGACCACCTGTGTTGGTTTGGGGTACGGGCCGTGTGTGAGCTCGCTAGAGGCTTTTCTCGGCAGCATAGGATCACCGAATTCGCCTCAATCGGCTATGCATCACCTCTCAGGATATGTGAGACCCGGATTTACCTGGATCTCTCCCTACAGGCTTGCCCCAGTATTACCACTGACTGGTACGGCTACCTTCCTGCGTCACCCCATCGCTTGACTACTACCAGAGAAGGTCCCGCGCAGCCCTGCCAATCCTCACACCCGAAGGTGATCGGTAACGGCAGTTTTGGGCGGTTAGTACCTCTGATTCATCATGGGCGCGCACACACGGGTACGGGAATATCAACCCGTTGTCCATCGACTACGCCTGTCGGCCTCGCCTTAGGTCCCGACTCACCCTGGGCGGACTGGCCTGCCCCAGGAACCCTTGGTCTTTCGGCGGGCAAGGTTCTCACTTGCCTTATCGCTACTCATGCCTGCATTCTCACTCCCACACCCTCCACAACTGGATCACTCCGCTGCTTCACTGGATGCAGGACGCTCCCCTACCCAGCACACAAAGTGTGCTGCCGCGGCTTCGGCGGTGTGCTTGAGCCCCGCTACATTATCGGCGCACAATCACTTGACCAGTGAGCTATTACGCACTCTTTCAAGGGTGGCTGCTTCTAAGCCAACCTCCTGGTTGTCTTCGCGACTGCACATCCTTTTCCACTTAGCACACGCTTAGGGGCCTTAGCCGGCGATCTGGGCTGTTTCCCTCTCGACGCACGGAGCTTATCCCCCGCCGTCTCACTGCCACGCTTTCACTTACCGGCATTCGGAGTTTGGCTGACGTCAGTAACCTTGTGAGGCCCATCGGCCATCCAGTAGCTCTACCTCCGGTAAGAAACACGCAACGCTGCACCTAAATGCATTTCGGGGAGAACCAGCTATCACGGAGTTTGATTGGCCTTTCACCCCTACCCACAACTCATCCCCTCAGTCTTCAACCTAAGTGGGTTCGGTCCTCCACAACATCTTACTGCTGCTTCAACCTGGCCATGGGTAGATCACTCCGCTTCGGGTCCAGAACACACCACTACACCAACCCCTCTGGATTGGATACGCCCTATTCAGACTCGCTTTCGCTGCGGCTACCCCACACGGGTTAACCTCGCGACATGTCCCTGACTCGCAGGCTCATTCTTCAAAAGGCACGCCATCACCCCACGTAAAACGAGGGCTCTGACGGATTGTAGGCACACGGTTTCAGGTACTATTTCACTCCCCTCCCGGGGTACTTTTCACCATTCCCTCACGGTACTAATCCGCTATCGGTCATTGGGAAGTATTCAGGCTTACCGGGTGGTCCCGGCAGATTCACAGCAGATTTCACGGGCCCGCTGCTACTCGGGGACAGTTCCACAACAGAGCATATGTTTTCGCGTACCGGGCTCTCACCGTCTACGGCAGGCCATCCCAAGACCACTTCCGCTAACACACACTTTTTTTACTGTTGCCCCAGTCGGCGGACTGGAGAAGAAACGCCCCACAACCCCGCACACACAACCCCCGCCGGGTATCACATGCATACGGTTTAGCCATCCTCCGCTTTCGCTCGCCACTACTCACGGAATCACTTTTGTTTTCTCTTCCTACGGGTACTGAGATGTTTCACTTCCCCGCGTTCCCTCCCAACGGCTATATATTCACCGCTGGGTAACACGACATCACTCGTGCTGGGTTTCCCCATTCGGACATCCTCGGATCCACGCTCGGTTGGCAGCTCCCCGAGGCATATCGCAGCCTCCCACGTCCTTCATCGGCTCCCAATGCCAAGGCATCCACCATGCGCCCTTAAACACTTACAACACAGATAAACCAAATAAAGAAAAAAATTGCACATCAAACACACACAACAAACACCCACCGACCCGAAAGCCGGCGACCATTTCTTGCGTGCTAGATGCTCGCAACCACTATCCACAAATCAAACACCACACCCCACCACCAAAGATGGAGCAACAACAAACACCGCTCACCACCGGCCCCCAACACCKGGGASCYCGTGGACTCACGGCCGGACACCTCCACCAACGCAGAGGATCCGCAGGGCCTGTTGTCTCAAAGCCCAATAGTGTGTCTGGCAGCCCAGCACCCCCCAMACGGGAAAGCACCGAAAAAGTTTGTTGAGTTGCACCAGAACCGCCTCCACTACAGAGGACAGCCCATCCAACGAATCGTCCAGATCACCGAACCCCCACACGCGTGGGCGGGCCTGAATCTCGTGGTGCTCCTTAGAAAGGAGGTGATCCAGCCGCACCTTCCGGTACGGCTACCTTGTTACGACTTCGTCCCAATCGCCGATCCCACCTTCGACGGCTCCCTCCCACAAGGGGTTAGGCCACCGGCTTCGGGTGTTACCGACTTTCATGACGTGACGGGCGGTGTGTACAAGGCCCGGGAACGTATTCACCGCAGCGTTGCTGATCTGCGATTACTAGCGACTCCGACTTCACGGGGTCGAGTTGCAGACCCCGATCCGAACTGAGACCGGCTTTGAAAGGATTCGCTCCACCTCACGGCATCGCAGCCCTTTGTACCGGCCATTGTAGCATGTGTGAAGCCCTGGACATAAGGGGCATGATGACTTGACGTCATCCCCACCTTCCTCCGAGTTGACCCCGGCAGTCTCCTACGAGTCCCCGGCATAACCCGCTGGCAACATAGGACAAGGGTTGCGCTCGTTGCGGGACTTAACCCAACATCTCACGACACGAGCTGACGACAGCCATGCACCACCTGCACACAGGCCACAAGGGAACCGACATCTCTGCCGGCGTCCTGTGCATGTCAAACCCAGGTAAGGTTCTTCGCGTTGCATCGAATTAATCCACATGCTCCGCCGCTTGTGCGGGCCCCCGTCAATTTCTTTGAGTTTTAGCCTTGCGGCCGTACTCCCCAGGCGGGGTACTTAATGCGTTAGCTACGGCACGGATCCCAAGGAAGGAAACCCACACCTAGTACCCACCGTTTACGGCGTGGACTACCAGGGTATCTAATCCTGTTCGCTCCCCACGCTTTCGCTCCTCAGCGTCAGTTACTGCCCAGAGACCCGCCTTCGCCACCGGTGTTCCTCCTGATATCTGCGCATTCCACCGCTACACCAGGAATTCCAGTCTCCCCTGCAGTACTCAAGTCTGCCCGTATCGCCCGCACGCCCACAATTGAGTTGTGAGTTTTCACGAACAACGCGACAAACCACCTACGAGCTCTTTACGCCCAGTAATTCCGGACAACGCTCGGACCCTACGTATTACCGCGGCTGCTGGCACGTAGTTGGCCGGTCCTTCTTCTGCACATACCGTCACTTGCGCTTCGTCTGTGCTGAAAGAGGTTTACAACCCGAAGGCCGTCATCCCTCACGCGGCGTCGCTGCATCAGGCTTGCGCCCATTGTGCAATATTCCCCACTGCTGCCTCCCGTAGGAGTCTGGGCCGTATCTCAGTCCCAGTGTGGCCGGTCACCCTCTCAGGCCGGCTACCCGTCGTCGCCTTGGTAGGCCATTACCCCACCAACAAGCTGATAGGCCGCGGGCCCATCCCACACCGCAAAAGCTTTCCACCACACACCAGGAGGCGCATGGTCATATTCGGTATTAGACCCAGTTTCCCAGGCTTATCCCAAAGTGCAGGGCAGATCACCCACGTGTTACTCACCCGTTCGCCACTCGAGTACCCCGAAGGGCCTTTCCGTTCGACTTGCATGTGTTAAGCACGCCGCCAGCGTTCGTCCTGAGCCAGAATCAAACTCTCCAAACAAAAACAACCCAGCCAAAGCCAGGTGGAATTCGAATCAGAAAAACCTGATATCCAAACAAAAGACACCAACAAACTGGCATCAAAAAAACAGNTCCAAACAAAAACAACCCAGCCAAAGCCAGGTGGAATTCGAATCAGAAAAACCTGATATCCAAACAAAAGACACCAACAAACTGGCATCAAAAAAACAGGCCACCCACCAACTCAGGAAGACGGGAATCCCCCCAAATGRATGGCCAAAAACAACAAACAAAAACCACCAAACACACTATTGAGTTCTCAAACAACAGACTTGATTGTGTAGAAGTTTCCCGTTTCGGGGCAACCCTGCCAGCTTAAACTATCTAGGCCGGGGAGTCAAACTTCTCTGTTCCCCGTGTCCGGGGCAACTCGATTAGATTAGGACTTCGATCGTTGCGAAGTCAAATCCGCAGGTCAGAGGCTCGATGTCGCTGCATCAGCCGGTAGGTCCTAGCTTACCCGCTCCACCTCAGCACCCAAACTGACCAGGTTTTCCACGAACAACGGGTAGCCCCGATCGATGTGGAAGACGTCGTGCACCTCGGTGTCGCCGTCGGCGACCAGGCCGGCAAGCACCAAGCCGGCGCCGGCCCGGATGTCGGATGCCCACACCGGTGCACTCGACAGCTGAGGCAGACCACGCACGACGGCATGATGACCGTCCGTGCGGGCGTCGGCCCCCAGCCGGATCATCTCCTCGACGAACCGGAACCGCGCTTCGAACACGTTCTCGGTGATCATCGACGTGCCTTCGGCGATACACGCCAACCCGATCGCCATCGGCTGCAGGTCGGTCGGGAAGCCGGGGAACGGCAGGGTGGCGACGTTGACGGCCTTGGGCCGCTCGTACTGGACCACCCGGAAACCGTTGTCATGCTGGGTGACGGTCGCACCAGCGTCGTGCAACTTGTGCAACACCAGCTGCAGGTGCGCGGGGTCGACCCCGGTGACCGAGATGTCCCCCCGGGTCATCGCCGCGGCGATCCCCCAGGTGGCTGCGACTATGCGGTCCCCGATCACCCGATGCTCGGTGGGATAGAGCCGGTCCACCCCGGTGATTGTCAACGTCGAGGAGCCGGCACCGGAGACCTGCGCCCCCATCTGATTGAGCATGGTGCAGATATCGGCGATGTCGGGCTCGCGGGCCGCGTTGTGGATCGTGGTGACACCCTCTGCCAGCACCGCCGCCATCAGGATGTTCTCCGTAGCCCCCACTGACGGGAACTCCAACTGGATCTCCGCGCCACGTAGCTGATCGGCCTCGGCGACCACGCAGCCGTGCTCGATATTGCAACGGGCGCCCAGCTGTCGAAGACCGGACTGATGCATGTCCAGCGGCCGGGAACCGATGGCATCGCCACCGGGTAACGCGACCTTGGCACGCTTACCCCGCCCGACCAGCGGACCCAGCACACACACCGAAGCGCGGAACTGGCGCACCGCGGCGAAGTCGGCGTCGTACTTGACCTCGTCCGGCGAAGTGACCCGGACCGTCGAACCGTCGAGTTCGACGGTGGCGCCCAGGCCACGGAGCACTTCGGCCATCAACGGCACATCCAGGATGTCCGGGCAGTTGGTGATCGTGCTGGTGCCTTCGGCCAACAGCGTTGCCGCCATCAGCTTGAGAACACTGTTCTTCGCTCCCCCGACGGCGACTTCACCAGATAACCGGCTTCCGCCCGTCACCACGAATCGATCGCTCACGCGGGCCAGTGTAAGCAGAGCCGGCCCCGGTTTCAGAACGCTGCGGCCACAACGGCCCGGACCTGCCCGGTACGGTTTAACCATGGCCGTGCACCTGACCCGCATTTACACCCGGACCGGCGACGATGGCACCACCGGGCTGAGTGATTTCAGCCGGGTCTCCAAGAACGACGCCCGGTTGGAGGCTTACGCGGACTGCGATGAGGCCAACGCCGCCATCGGTGTCGCGGTCTCACTGGGCCAACCAGATGACCGGATCCGCGAGGTTCTGCTGCAGATCCAGAACGACCTGTTCGATGCCGGCGCCGACCTCTCGACTCCGGTGGTGGAGAACCCGGAATACCCGCCGCTGCGTGTTCTGCAGGACTACATCGACCGCCTCGAAGGCTGGTGCGACGAGTTCAACGAGGATCTGCCGAAGCTCGACTCGTTCATCCTGCCCGGCGGCACCGCGCTATCGGCGCTGTTGCATGTGGCGCGCACCGTCACCCGTCGCGCCGAGCGCTCTGCCTGGCGGGCGGTCGACCAGCACGGCGAATCCATCAACGTACTACCGGCGAAATACCTCAACCGGCTGTCTGACCTGCTGTTCATCCTGTCGCGGGTGGCCAATCCGGACGGCGATGTGAAATGGCAGCCCGGCGGCCAGCGAACCTAGTCACGGCGGACTGGGGGCACCTCCCGCTTACGGGGCAGAACGAAGCGACTCGGGATTCACTTGCGCCGGCGGGCCCGCGGTGACGGCCGCGATTCCACCCATGAGGTGAAGGCCGTCAATGCCCCGCGGTCGAGTGCGACCTCGTAGCCGCGCCCGCGTTCGGGGCTGACATCGCGCAGCTCCAGGACGGCGATCTCTTCGGTCATGATGTCGAACTCGTCACCGCGCGGGGAACGCCGGGAGACGACCTCAAGTCCGAGCCGGCTCAGCCGGCGGTCCGGCCACCAGCGCGCACTCGACAGCCGATAGAACTCGGCCTCGCCGCCGCGGTAGCGCAGCACGCCGTGCCGCCAACCGTGGCCGCCTTCGGCCGGGTAATCACGCAGGATGGCGGCGGTGCCGCCCACCTGGCGCAGCTTCCACAGCCGGTAGCCGAGTGCGACGACCGCCAACAGCAAAACGCCGACGAGCGCGACCATGAACAACATGGACGCGCTCATCGGCGGTTCCTACTAGTCGATCTGCCCGACCGCGCGCAGTCGCGCGCGGCCCCAGGCTGCGGTGGCAGGATCGTCGGATTCGGAGTCCTGCTTGGCCGCGTCGGCGTCGATCTCCGACTCGAACTGGGCGTTCTCCACCAGGAGGCTCACCCCGGACTCGGTCACCGACAGAAATCCACCGTCGACGGCAATGCGAAGGTCATCCTCGCCCTCCCGCTCGACGCGCACCATGGCGTCGTCGACCAGCTGGGCCACCAGCGGGATGTGCCGCGGCAGGATGCCGATCTCACCTGCGGTGGTGCGGGTGAAGACGAACGTGGCCTTGCCGGACCACAACTCACGCTCGACGGCGACGATCTCGACGTCCAGTTCAGCCATGCCACACCACCTTTCGTGCTTTCACCATCACAGCTTGGCGCCGAGGGTTTCTGCCTTCTTCGCCAGGTCGTCAAGGCCACCGATGAGGAAGAACGCCTGCTCGGGCAGGTGATCGAACTCGCCCTTGGACAGCTTGTCGAAGGCCTCGATGGTCTCCTTGAGCGGCACGGTCGAGCCGGGCTGACCGGTGAACTGCTCGGCCGCCATCATGTTCTGGCTCAGGAAGCGCTCGATCTTACGGGCGCGGTACACCAGCACCTTGTCCTCTTCGGACAGCTCGTCGATACCGAGGATGGCGATGATGTCCTGAAGATCCTTGTAGCGCTGCAGGATCCGGATGACTTCCTGGGCGACGCGGTAGTGCTCGTCGCCGACCACGCTGGGGTGCAGGATCGTCGAGGACGATGCCAGCGGATCCACCGCGGGGAAGATGCCCTTGGAGAACACCGCACGCGAGAGCTCGGTGGTGGCGTCCAGGTGGGCGAAGGTGGTCGCCGGTGCCGGGTCGGTGTAGTCGTCGGCGGGCACGTACACGGCCTGCATCGAGGTGATCGAGCGACCACGGGTCGAGGTGATCCGCTCCTGGAGCTCACCCATCTCGTCGGCCAGCGTCGGCTGGTAACCCACGGCCGAAGGCATACGCCCGAGCAGCGTGGAGACCTCGGAACCGGCCTGGGTGAACCGGAAGATGTTGTCGATGAACAGCAGCACGTCCTGCTGCTGCTCATCGCGGAAGTACTCCGCCATGGTCAGCGCCGACAGCGCGACGCGCATACGGGTGCCCGGCGGCTCATCCATCTGGCCGAACACCAAGGCGGTGTCCTTGAGCACGTTGGCGTCCGCGAGCTCGACCCACAGGTCGTTGCCCTCACGGGTGCGCTCACCCACGCCGGCGAACACCGAGGTGCCACCGAAGTTGCGGGCAATGCGGTTGATCATCTCCTGGATCAGCACGGTCTTGCCGACGCCGGCACCACCGAACAGGGCGATCTTGCCGCCACGCACGTACGGAGTGAGCAGGTCGACGACCTTCAGACCGGTCTCCAGCATTTCGGTGCGGGGTTCCAGGTCGGCGAAGGCCGGCGGCTTGCGGTGGATCGACCAGTGGTCGAAGTCCTCGCCGTATCCGGGCTCGTCGAGGCAGTCGCCGAGGGCGTTGAACACGTGGCCCTTGACGCCGTCACCCACGGGCACCGAGATCGACTTACCGGTGTCGCTGACGTCGGTGCCGCGCACCAGGCCGTCGGTGGGCTGCATGGAAATGGTGCGGACCAGGTTGTCACCCAGGTGCTGGGCGACCTCCAGGGTCAGCGTCTTGGCCAGCTCGCCGTAGGTGATCTCGGCGTGCAGGGCGTTGAACAGGTCGGGCACCGCGCCACGCGGAAACTCCACGTCGACCACGGGGCCGGTGATACGAACAACGCGACCCGTCGTGGTCTTTTCTGCGACAGCAGTCATATCTCTTTTCGCTTCCTACGGGGCTTACTTGGCGTCGGCCAGCGCGTTGGCGCCACCGACGATCTCGCTGATTTCCTGGGTGATCTGCGCCTGACGCTCGCGGTTGGCCGCCAGCGTGAGTGCCTTGATCAGATCGTCGGCGTTGTCGGTGGCCGACTTCATGGCGCGCCGGCGTGAAGCCGACTCCGAGGCGGCCGCCTCCAGCAGTGCCGCGTACACGCGGGTGGCGATGTAGCGCGGCAGGAGCGCGTCGAACAGGTTCTCGGCGTTCGGCTCGAACGAGAACAGGGTGTGCGGGCCCTCATCCGGTGCGTCTTCGACGTACTCGACGACCATCGGGGCGATCCGCAGCGCAGCCGCAGTCTGCGACAGCATCGAGCGGAACTCGGTCGACACGATGTGCAGCTCGTCGACACCGAGGATGCCGTCCGCGCCGCCGTCGTCGCCGTCGTCATCGGCACCGGACATGAATGCCGTCACCAGGGTGTCGGCGATCTCCTTGGCGTGTTCGTAGGTCGGTCGCTCCGAGAAGCCGGTCCACGACTCCGCCACGTCACGCTGACGGAAGTTGTAGTAGCCCAGAGCCTTCCGACCGACGACGTAGACCACCGGGGACTTGCCCTCGTCACGCAGCAGCGAGAAGAGCTCCTCGGCGCGACGCAGCACGTTGGCGTTGTACCCACCGCACAGCCCACGGTCCGAGGACACCACCAGCACGGCGGCCCGCTTCGGGTTCTCCCGTGCGACGAGCAGCGGGTGATCCAGCGCGCTGGCGCCGGCCAGCTCGGTGAGCATGCTGGTGATTTCGGTGGCGTAGGGCCGGGCCGCTTGGACCCGGGCCTGCGCCTTGGCGATCCGCGACGTGGCGATCAGCTCTTGAGCCTTGGTGATCTTCTTGATCGCCCCGGCCGAGCGGATACGTCCGCGTAGCTCGCGCAGTGTGGCTGCCATTGGTTACCTAGGCCTTCTTGGGTGCAGGCTTGCGGACCTTGACCGATTCCTTCTCCAGGTCCTCGGGATCGAGGGCTTCGGAGTCGGACTCGTTCACCACGACCGAGCTGCCGTCGGATGCCGAGAAGCCCTTCTTGAAGTCGTTGATCACGGTGACCAGCTTCTCCTCGGCCTCTTCGGATAGCTTCTTGCTGTCCTTGATGCCGTTCAGGAGGTCGGAGTGGCTGGCCTTGACGTGCTCCAGCAGCTCGGTCTCGAAGCGTGAGACGTCTTCGGCGGGAACCGAATCCAGGTGGCCCTTGGTGCCGAGGAAGATCGCGACAACCTGATCCTCGACGGACAGCGGGCTGTACTGGGGCTGCTTGAGCAGCTCGACCAGGCGCACACCGCGGTCCAGCTGCGCCTTGGAGGCCGCGTCCAGATCCGAGGCGAAGGCCGCGAAGGCCTCCAGCTCGCGGTACTGCGACAGGTCGAGGCGCAGCGAGCCCGCGACCTCTTTCATCGCCTTGATCTGAGCGGCACCACCGACGCGGGACACCGACACACCGACGTTGATGGCCGGTCGCACGCCCTGGTTGAACAGGTCGGACTCCAGGAAGCACTGGCCGTCGGTGATGGAGATGACGTTGGTCGGGATGAACGCCGAGATGTCGTTGGCCTTGGTCTCGATGATCGGCAGGCCGGTCATCGATCCACCGCCCAGTTCGTCGGACAGCTTGGCGCAACGCTCCAGCAGACGGGAGTGCAGGTAGAACACGTCACCGGGGAACGCCTCACGGCCCGGCGGGCGGCGCAGCAGCAGCGAGATGGCGCGGTAGGCGTCGGCCTGCTTGGACAGATCGTCGAACACGATGAGGACGTGCTTGCCGTCATACATCCAGTGCTGGCCGATGGCCGAACCGGTGTAGGGGGCCAGCCACTTGAAGCCGGCAGCGTCGGAGGCGGGGGCCGCGACGATGGTGGTGTACTCCATCGCGCCGCCGTCTTCGAGCGCCCGCTTCACCGAGGCGATCGTGGTGCCCTTCTGGCCGATCGCGACGTAGACGCAGCGCACCTGCTGCTTCGGGTCGCCGGTCTCCCAGGCCCCACGCTGGTTGAGGATGGTGTCGACGGCGACGGCGGTCTTACCGGTCTTGCGGTCGCCGATGATCAGCTGTCGCTGGCCGCGGCCGATCGGAGTCATGGCGTCGATGGCCTTGATACCGGTCTGCAGCGGCTCACTGACACCCTGGCGCTGCACGACCGAGGGGGCCTGCAGCTCGAGGGCACGACGGGTCTCGGCGGCGATGTCGCCCTGACCGTCGATGGGCTGTCCGAGCGGGTTCACCACGCGGCCCAGGAAGGCGTCGCCCACCGGGACGGAGAGCACCTCGCCGGTGCGCTTGACCTGCTGGCCTTCGGCGATCTTTTCGAAGTCACCCAGAATCACGGCGCCGACGCTGTGCTCGTCGAGGTTCAGCGCCACGCCCAGAACGCCGCCCGGGAATTCGAGCAGCTCCTGTGTCATGACCGAGGGCAGGCCCTCGACGTGGGCGATGCCGTCACCGGCATCGACAACGGTGCCGACCTCTTCCCGCTCGGTGTCGGCGGAAAACGAGGATACGTAGCCCTCGATGGCACCTTCGATATCAGCAGCCGAGATTGTCAACTCTGCCATGGTTTTTCGTCTTCCTACCTTTGATCTGGGTGATAAGTCTTCTGGGTCAGTCCGGCAGCTGGGTCTGCGCGGCGGCCAATCGGGACGCGATGGATCCGTCGATCACTTCGTCACCGACGGTGATCGACAGACCACCGAGCAGTTCCGGATCGACATGCAACTGGATGGACACCGGATGCCCGTAGATGCGCGAGAGCACGGTCGCCAGGCGATCGCGCTGTGCATCGGTCAGATCCGCAGCGGCGCTGACATGAGCCACGACCTCTCCACGACGGGCCACTGCGAGCTCGGCGAGATCGATGACCGCTTCGTCGGCGCGCTCCCCGCGGAGCAGGCCGATGGTCTGCGACAGCAGCGCGGCGGCGGTGCCATTGGCGCTGCTTCCGGTACCGACCACCTTGTCCAGCAGGGCGATTCGACCTGCGGCATCGGTGGTGTAGTCGCTCAGCAGTGCAGACAGCCGCGGCTCGGAGTCGAGAACCCGCCCGAACTGGAACAGCTGGTCTTCCACCTCGTCGACCTCGCCGGCCGCGTTCGCGCGCTGCAGGAGGGCCAGACGCGCGATGTGCTCGATCCCGTCGACCAGGTTGGCCTCGGTGGACCAGCGCTGGGATGCGGCGGTGCGGACCAGCTTCAGGGTGGGCTCACCGATCTTGCCGGTCAGCAGCTTGTCGACCAGCGAGACCTTGGCCGTGGCGGAATCCGCCGGCTCGGCCAGGTGCTTGGTCAGAGCGCTCTCGGTGATGAGCAGCTTTGCCACTGCAGCCAGGTCGTCGGCCAGAGCCGTCAGCCCGTCGGCATCCAAACCACCTGCCAGGCTGTCGAACTCGGACACCAGACTGGCCAAGGCTTCACGGCTGGCCGCCCGGAGTCCCGCGGTGGCACCGGTCTCGATGACAGCGGCCGACGGGGCCATCTGGTCGAGATCGTCCAGGAAGCGGTCGACGGTGGCAGCCTGCGCGGCCGAATCGGCCACGTGGGCACGGACCAGGTCGGCGGCCTTGGCGACTGCTTCATCGCCCAGCCCGAGCCGCAGTTCGCGCACCAGCTGCTGGCGGAGCAGGTGAACCTGCTGCCCGCCCTGAGCCTTGATGCGCTCGGCGTCGATCCCGGCCTGCTCTTCGAGCTGGGCCTTGATGCGCTCGGAGTCCTGCTTTGCCTCACCGGTGACGCTGCCGGCCTCGGCCTCGGCGTCGGCCAGTGCCTTGGCATGCATGGCATCGGCCTCAGCGAGCTTCTTCGCCGCCTCGGCACTCTCGGCCAGGGCGACGCGGATGGCCTCCTGCTGCTTGACCATCAGCCCCTTCACCAGGGGTGCCACCCATTTGGCGATGATGAACACGATGACGGCGAAGCCGATCAGCTGTCCGATGAATGTCGACATCTAGTTGTTCCGTCCCGAATTCACGTCGACGCCGAGGATGCGGCTCGCCAGGGTGGCCGAGAGGCCATCCACCGACGAGGTCAGCTCGGCTTGAGCAGCTGAACCCTGTTGGGACAGCTTCTCGTTGGCCTGGCGTACCGTCTCGGCGACTTCACCGCTGGCCTCGGCCCGCTTCGAGTCGACGACCTGACGGCCTTCGGCGCGTGCCTCGTCACGAAGTGCCGATGCCTCGGCGCGTGCGCCGGCCATCGCCTGGTCGTAGTCGGCCTGAGCGGCTGCCACCTGTTCAGCCGACTTACGGCTGTCGGCAGCAGTTTTGGCCAGCATGGCCTCGCGCTCGGCGAGCACCTTGCTGATCGGCGGCACCACCCACTTCCAGATCACGCCGAGCGTGATCAGGAAGATGAGCAGCACGGCGAAAAAGGTGCCATTGGGGACCAGGAAGTTACTGGTCCCCCCGCCCTCTTCCGCGGCCACGATGGATACGGTCAGCTGGTCCATGCCGTCGGACTACTGCAGGCCCGGCGTGGCGAAGACGAACAGCGCCATGAACGCCAGGTTGATGAAGTACGCGGCCTCCACCAGACCGACGGTGATGAAGAACGGGGTGAACAGCCGGCCCTGGGCCTCGGGCTGCCGGGCGATGCCGGAGATCAGCGCGTTACCCGCGATGCCGTCACCGATACCGGCGCCGATGGCACCGCCACCCATGATCAGACCGCCACCGATCAGCGCGCCAGCGGTGATGATGGCGTTGGGATCGAGTTCCATTCCTTTTTCCTCCTTGTAACTGGTGGCGGTGCCACCAGGACTTCTGTCGTACGTGTCAGTGCAGCTAGGTCAAACGGTCGAAAGTCAGTGCGCGTGCTCTTTGGTGTCGTGGTCGTCGTGAACTTCCATCGACTGGCTGAAGTACAGGATCGTCAACAGGCTGAAGATGAAGGCCTGGATCAAACCGACGAACAGGTCGAAGGTCTTCCAGATGGCATTGGGCAGCCACTGGATGTACCAGGGGAACATCGCGATCAGCGCCACCAGGATGCCGCCGGCGAAGATGTTGCCGAAGAGTCGCAGTGCCAGCGAGATCGGCTTGGCGAGTTCCTCGACGATGTTGATCGGGGCCAGGAAGGCGACGTGGCCCTTGACGACCGCGATCGGGTGTCCGATGGCGCCGCGCCGCCAGATGCCCGCCGCGTGGTAGCAGATGAACACGAACAGAGCGAGGGCCAGCACGAAGTTGATGTCCGAGGCCGGCGGCTTGTAGAGCTCGGCCGCGGCACCGTCGGATCCGCCGTACTGCCACGGGAACACGGCCAGCCAGTTGGAGATCAGGATGAATGCGAACAGCGCGACGGCCAGCGGCAGGACGAAGGGGGCGATCTTCATGCCGATCGAGCCCTCGATCTGCTGGCGCATCTGGATGGTCAGCGCCTCCCAGAACAGCTGCACGCCGCCGGGCACGCCGGTCGAGGTGACCTTGGACTTCAGATAGAACGCCAGCCCGATGATGATCACCGCGGTGATCGCGGTGGCCATGATCGTGTCACCGTTGAAGGTCATGCCGAACAGTTCGAACACCATCGTGTGGTGTCCGACGTGGATGGCGGCGCCACCCTCTTCGGCGGCAAGCACAGTCTCAGTCATTCGGGTCAGCTCAATCCTTCGAATCCGATGCGGGGACGTCCTCGACGTCCAAGCCGTTGGAGCGGATCTTCTTCAGCACCGGGATGCTGGTGCTCATCACCAGCAATGCCTGGAAGATTGCCAACCCGAACAGCACCGCAATTCCGCCGTGTGCCTTGAAGTAGATGGCCACCACCATGGCGACTGCGGTGATGACCAACAGTCGCGTGGCGGAGTTTATGGCCATTTTCTTCTTGAGTGGGTGGTCCTCCATCGTGATCGACTCGACGGCCCGTCGCACCAGCAGTGCGTTGAGCAAACCGAGACCGAGCCCGATACCGAAGAACACACCGAAGAAGATGTTGCCGACATAACCGGCGGCCGCGATGGCCACGGCGGTGAGCGCCAGGCAGACCAGCAGGAGCCGCAACGGACGGAAGCCGACGGAAGGGAACACCAGGGGCGCGTCCTGCGCTGGCGTCGTCACGTCGTTCACCTCAATCCCGCGTCGTCGAGGGGGGTCCTGATCGAAAACTGCAATAACTCAGAAAACTGCAAAATTCCTGTGCGTGCCCGACGAGAGTATCGGAGGGCAGCGGGCGCGCTGGAATCACCCAAGGGGTAGCTCCCTTTTGTCGGTCGTGTATCGGCACCGATCGGTCGGGTGGACCGATGGGCCGGGCCGGCAACCCGCGAGGTTTTTCGGGTTATGCGCAGAACCGTACCACAAGGTAGGAGGCACAAAAACAGGCCTACTACTTTTCGTCGTACATCGGCTTCTACGGGTCTTCGACCGGACTGTTCCGCCCCCGCAGCAGCGGTATCAGCGTCACCACCCCGGCCACCAGAATTGCGGCGAGCATCACTGCGCCGGTGTGGCGCGGGTCGAAAAAGATCGTGCTGGCCGCCCCGAGCGCGACGATGCTCACCCACATGTAGATGAGCAGCACGACGCGGCGGTGCGAGTGCCCGATCTGCAGCAGCCGATGGTGCAGATGCATCTTGTCCGGGCTGAACGGGCTCTTGCCGGCGCGGGTCCGGCGCACGATGGCCAGCAGCATGTCCAGGGCGGGCACGAACATCACCGCCACGACCAACAGGAACGGCGACAGCAACGCGAACACGTCGCGCGCCCCGTAGGCGTTCTGCGAGATCGGGCCCGCGGCTGTGGTCGAGGCGGCCGCGAGCATCAGGCCGATCAGCATCGACCCCGAGTCGCCCATGAAGATCTTCGCGCGGTGGAAGTTGTGCGGCAGAAATCCCAGACACGCACCGGCGAGGACCACCGAGATCATGGCCGGCGGGTAGAACAGCACATCGCCACCGTGATCGCGGAGCAGGCCCACCGAGAAGATGCAGATGGCCAGGGCGGTGATCAGACCGAGCCCGGCGGCCAGACCGTCGAGACCGTCGACGAAGTTCATGGCGTTGACGATGGAGACCGTCAACGCCAGCGTGAGCAGGATCGAGGTGACCTGATCCAGCACGATGGTGCCGACGCCGCCGATCGGGATGTACAGCACACTCCACGCCACCCCCATGGTGACCAGCACGCTGGCAGCGGTGATCTGGCCGGCGAATTTGGTCAGCGCGTCCAGGCCCCACCGGTCGTCGATGAGGCCGACCAGCATGATGAGTCCGCCGGCGACCACCACCGCGGGCATACCGGTCGAATACACGAACCCGCGATTGAGCGCGGGCAGCTGGGACGCCAGCAGCACCGCGACCACCACACCGATGTAGATCGCCAGCCCGCCCATTCGTGGCGTGGGCGCTACGTGCACATCGCGTTCGCGCGGGTAGGCGACCGCCCCGACCCGGATGGCCAGCACCCGGACCCAGCCGGTCGCGAAGTAGGTGATGATGGCGGCGGTGAGCCCGACGAGCGCGAGTTCGCGCAGCGGGACGCCCGCGCCGCGGTCCGACAGGGCGAGCAGACCGTCAGCCATCCAGACCGGTTCGCTCACCACGGGGTGAACCGTACGCGAAGAGGCTGTGGCCTAAGGGGTGGTCCCACGGGTGTCCTCGGGTGTGAGTGCGTCGGCTTCCACGCCGAGTACCCGGGCGACGTCGGCAACCGAGACCGGGCCTTCCCGCAGCACCCGCGGCTGTGCGCCGGACACATCCACGATCGTGGAGGCCGCCCCCTGTGGCGACGGTCCCCCGTCGAGGTACACCTCGACCCGCGCGCCCAGCTGGGCCTGCGCATCCGCGGCGGTGACCGCGGCCGGGAAACCGGAGATGTTCGCACTGGAGACGGCCATCGGGCCGACCTCGCGCAGCAGTTCGATGGCCACCGGCTGCAGCGGCATGCGGAGCATGACGGTGTTGTTGGCGTCGCCGAGGTCCCAGTGCAGCGACGGGGCGTGGCGGACCACCAGGCTCAGCGCGCCCGGCCAGAAGGCCTGGATGAGCTCACGCGCAGCAGGCGGCACCGCATAGACCAGTCCGTCGATGGTGTGCCAGGAGCCGACGAGCACGCCGACCGGCATATCGCGCCCCCGGTTCTTGGCCGCGAGCAACGCGGTCACCGCTTCGCTGTTGAAGGCGTCCGCGCCGATGCCGTAGACGGTGTCGGTGGGCAGCACGACCAGTCCCCCGCCCTTGACGGCGCTGATCGCCGACGTGAGGCCGGTGGCCCGCTGTTCGGGGTCCGCACAGTCGAAGAGCTGGCTCATGCCATTCAGCTTCTCACCGCGGTGACGAACCGGTGCCGACCGGCCAGGTCGCGGCGTGCCGCGACATCGGTGAAGACGCCGGCGGCGCCGAAGAGCTCGACGGTGGCCGCCGACGTGGTGTCGTCATGCTCGACCCCCACCTGCCCGCCGGGCCGCAGCAGCCGCGACACGAGCTCGACGATCGGGGCGATGACAGCCATCCCGTCGGCGCCGCCGAACAGCGCGACGTGCGGATCATGTTCTGCCACTTCGGGTTCCAGTTCTGCACCGTCGGGAATATAGGGCGGATTCGCGACCACCAGATCGACATTGCCGCTGAGGTCGGCCAGCACATCGCGGTCGGTGACATCGGCGTGCACCAATTCCACCGCCGTGCCGTCCACATTGGTGCCGGCGTAGCGCAGCGCCTGCTCGGAGCGCTCCACCGCGATGACGCGGGCGTCGGGTCGGTAGGAGGCCAGGGCGAGTGCGAGCGCGCCCGAACCCGTGCACAGGTCCACGATCACGCCGCCGGGCGGGACGGGGACCGCCTGCGCCCATTCCAGCAGCGCCTCGGTCTCGGGCCGCGGGATGAACACCCCTGGCCCGACGGCCAGCGTCAGCGGACCGAAGGCGGCACTACCCAACAGGTGCTGCAACGGAATTCGCAGCGCGCGCTGCCCGACCAGGGCGCGGAATTCGTCCAGGAAACCGGGGCCCGGCTCGGCGAACATGAGCCGGCCGCGGTCGGTGCCGATCACATGGGCGGCCAGCTGTTCGGCATCGGTGCGCGCGGAGTCGACACCGGCTGCGGCCAGCGCTGTGGCCGCGTCCGAGATCGCCTGCTGCAGCGCGTTCATCACGCCTGCTGAAGGCGCGCCTGCTTGTCGGCGGCCGCGAGAGCGTCCAGCAGCGCATCCATGTCGCCGTCGAGCACCTGGTCGAGGTTGTGCGACTTGAAGTTGATGCGGTGGTCGGCGATCCGGTTCTCCGGGTAGTTGTAGGTGCGGATCCGTTCGCTGCGGTCGACGGTGCGGATCTGGCTGGCGCGGTCCGCCGAGGCGTCGGCGGAGGCCTGCTCCTCGGCCAGTGCCTGCAGCCGGGCCGCGAGCACCACCATGGCGCGCGCCTTGTTCTGCAGCTGGCTGCGCTCGTTCTGGCAGGTGACGACGATGCCGGTGGGCAGGTGGGTGATGCGGACGGCGGAGTCGGTGGTGTTGACGCCCTGGCCGCCCTTGCCCGAGGACCGGTAGACGTCGATGCGCAGATCGGAGTCGTCGATCTGAACGGCCTCGACATCGTCGGGTTCGGGGTAGACGAGCACGCCGGCGGCCGAGGTGTGCACCCGGCCTTGAGATTCGGTGACGGGCACGCGCTGCACGCGGTGCACACCGCCCTCGAATTTCATCCGCGACCAGACGCCGTCGGCGGAATCGCCCTTGCTCGCGATGGTGATGGTGGCGTCCTTGTAGCCGCCCAGATCCGACCACGTCTCGTCGAGCACGGTCACCGTCCAGCCGTGCCGCTCGGCGTACCGGATGTACATGCGGGCGAGGTCGGAGGCGAACAGTGCCGATTCCTCGCCGCCCTCACCGGATTTCACCTCGAGCACGACATCGTCGGCGTCGTGCGGATCGCGCGGGGCCAGCAGATCGGTGAGCCGGCCGTCGAGTTCGGCGGCACGTGCCTCGAGCTCGGGCACCTCGGCGGCGAACGCCTCGTCTTCGGCCGCCAGCTCACGAGCGGCCTCCAGGTCGCCGCGGACCGTTTCCAGCTTGCGGTACGTCGAGACGATCGGCGAGATCTGCGCGAATCGGCGCCCGACGCGGCGGGCCGCACCGGCGTCCGCGTGCAGGCCGGGATCGGCGAGCTGGGTCTCCAGGTCGGCGTGCTCCGCGAGCAACGCCTCAATCGCGGGTGCGGTATCGGTCACCTGGACTCCTCAAAAACGGCCTGTAGACGCAAATCGGCGCCCGGTCCTGACACGTGTGCCAGGTTCGGGCGCCGATAGCTCAGCTAGTTGTCTGCAGCAGCCTTGGTGTCGCGCTTGCCGTAGCGCTTCTCGAAGCGGGCAACACGGCCGCCGCTGTCGAGGATCTTCTGCTTGCCGGTGTAGAACGGGTGGCACTGCGAGCAGACCTCGACCACGATGTGGCCGTTGTCCTTGGTGCTGCGGGTCGTGAAGGTGTTACCGCAGCCGCAGACCACGTTGGTCTCGGCGTAAGTGGGGTGAATACCCGATTTCATGGCTTTTCCTCTGCAATCGTTGGCCGCCGGGTCGCCCGAGCCCAGACCTGGGAGTCTTCGAGCGTGAACCGGAACCGAGGGTCGACGGTGAATTATGCCAGGTCAACCGTCGAATGCGAAAACGCCTCACCACCGCCTGCTATTCCCGGGTGTCAGCCGTCTCCGCCCCGGGTAGCCGATAGACGGAAAGACCTCATCCGATCCGGAGAAACGAGGTGGGACCATGGAACTGCTCAAGACAGTCAGCCACGGCACCGTCGCCGCCGGCATCGCCGCCCTGATCGTCGGAGCCGGCTCGGCGGCAACGCCACCGCCGCCCACGCCGCCGCCACCACCACCAGGCGTCGTGGTCACGGTGCCGCCACTGCCACCGCCCCCGCCGGCACCCACGCTGCCGTCGGTGATCTACGGCTGATCGACCACCTGGTAGCTCTGACCGTCGCGTTTCCAGATGCGGCGGCCTTGCGGTGCGGTGCCGAGGGCGACCAGTTCGCGTTTGAGGATCTTGTTGGTCGCGGTGCTGGGCAGGTCCTCGGCGATCCAGACGAAGCGCGGCCGCGCCTTGGGCGACAGGTCGGCCTGGGCGGCGAGGAACTCGGCGAATGCGGCCGGGGTGAGGTCGGCGTCGTCCTGCAGCACCACGGCCGCCATCACCTGATCGCCGACATGCTCGTCGGGGACGGGATACACCGCCACCCGGTTGATGGCGTCGAGTCGCAGCAGAATCCGCTCGATCGGGGCCGTCGTCAGGTTCTCGCCGTCGACCCGCATCCAGTCCGCCGTGCGGCCGGCCAGGTAGATCCAGCCGTCCTCGTCGCGGTAGGCGAGGTCACCGGACCAGTAGATGCCGCCGCGCAGCCGCTCCCCGGTGGCGCCGGGGTCGTTGTAGTAGCCGCGGAACAGCCCGCTGCCGGTGGTGTTGACCAACTCCCCCGTGGCGGCCTCGGCGTTCAGCAGGGCGCCGTTGGCATCGAAACGCGCGACCTCGCATTCCTGACCGGTCTCGGAGTTGTAGATCGCGACGCCCGGGAAGCCCTGGCCGATCGAGCCGGACGGGCAGTTCTCCAGCCTGGTGATGATCACGGCGGTCTCGGTGGAACCGAATCCGTCCCACACCGTGCACCCGAATCGTCGACCGAAGGCTTCGATGTCGCGGTCGGCGGCCTCGTTGCCGAACGCGACGCGCAACGGGTTGTCGGCGTCGTCCGGGCCTTCGGTGGTGGCCAGGATGTAGGCCAGCGGCTTGCCGACGTAATTCATGTAGGTGGCGCCGTAGCGCCGGATGTCGGGCAGGAACGACGACGCCGAGAACGTCGCGGGCGCCATCGCCGCACCCGCGCCGAGCGCGACGCTCCATCCCGCGTAGACGGCGTTGGAGTGGAACAGCGGCATGGCCAGGTAACAGGTGTCCTGATCGCTCAGCTCGTAGCGCTGCACCAGGGCGCTGCCGGCGAACAGCACCGTCGAATGCGGCACCTCGACGGCCTTGGGTTCGCCGCTGGTACCGGAGGTGAAGATCATCATGAAGGTGTCGTCCGGAGCGCATTCCCGGTGCGGCGTGAGCTCAGGGGCCTCGGCGAGCAGCCGCGCCCACTGCGCTGCGGACGTGTCGATCACCGTGACGCCGGGCAGGTCCAGCCCGTCGAGCAGATGGCGGTGGTCGGCGTCGGTGAGCACGATCTGGACGTCGACCTTGGCGATGTCACGGGCCAGGGCGTCCCCGCGCCGGGTGGTGTTGATACCGCACAGCACGTAACCGCCGAGCCCGGCGGCGGCCAGGGCGGTGAGCATGCGCGGCGAGTTGCCCAGTAATGCGCCGACGTGCAGCGGTCGTGCGGGGTCGGCGAGGGCGATCAGAGCCGCGGCCTGGCGACCGGCGTCGGCGATGTGTTCGCGCCAGGTCCAGACGTCGTTGCCGTACTTGACCGCGACGGTGTCGCCCTCGGCCCGAGTGCGCAGCAGTTGTTGCAGGGTCTCCGCCATGCCCGGGGCACCTCCGTCTCGGTGAACAGATTCTGCGAACTGTCTACCATTGCTGGCCTGCTCCACCGTATCGGTGGGGTTGTTGGCAGAATGCAGCAACACGTCTGCTAATCCGCAGATCCCGACCATCGAGGAGCCCACAAGTGCCCACCAGCACGGCCACCGTCCGCGATCGCCTGATCGATGCGGCCGAGGTGTGTCTGCACGCCAAGGGCATCCGGGCCACCACCGTCTCGGAGGTGGCCGAAACCGCAGGGGTGTCCCGGGGCTGGCTCTACCGGCACTTCCCGGACAAGGTCACCCTGCTCGGCGCCGCGATCGTGCGCCTCAACGAGGTGTACTGGTCACAGGCACACGCGGTCCTCGAAGAGATCCAGGGACTCGACGAGCAGATCGTCGCGGGCATCCGGCACGGCCGCACCGCCTATGACGATCCGGGCGCCTTGCTGATGAAGCTGCGGGTCGACGAGCCCGAGGAGTTCGCCGCGTGCGCCGGCGCCGGCGTACAGGGCCTGGTGCCCGATCTGGCCGGATTCTGGTCGCGCTACTTGATCGCCGCACGGGACAGCGGCGAGATCCATTCCGATGTCGTCATCGACGAAGCTTCGGAATGGGTTGCCCGCATTGTGATTTCGTTGGCGACGGTGCCGGGCGAGACGCTGGATCCGACCGATTCGGCGCAGCTTCTCACCCATGTCCGGCGCTATCTGATCCCCGCGCTGCGCAGCGCTCCTACGGTCTAGCCGACTGGGTCGTCGGCGAAGCGGAACTCCCCCGCCGCGATGCGTTCCACCATGGCGGCTGTCCAGCCGGCGTGCGCGGCGAACGAACCCCGCCACAGATCCAGCAGGTGCTGTGCATGCGGTGGCTCGCCGGGTTCGGGCCACAGCGACTTCATGTCCTGTAGCTGTTCGCCGATGTCGCGCGTGGTCTGCAGCTGGGTGCGCAACAGCGCGGCGACCGTACTGCGGGGCAGGCAGCGCATGAACGCGATGCCCGCGCCGAGCTCCTCGATATCCGGGCTGACCAGTGCGCTCTGCAGGAGCCGGCGGAACTCCTCGACACCGGCCTCGGTGATCGCATAGGAGACCCGGCTGGGGCCGCGCGGGCTGCTCGCGGGTTCGGCGGCGCGCAACAGCCCTTCCCTGGTGAGCTGTTTGACCGCGTGATAGATCGACGGCGGCTTGACCGCCGTCCAGGTGTCGACGCGCCACGACATCAGTTCCTTGTGGATGGCGTAGCCGTGCATGCCGTCGCGGTCGGCATGGGTGTGCACCATGCCGAGCACCAGCAGTCGGACGGTGGGTGCGGTTACGCCAGCCATTGCCTCAGTGTGGCGATGGCCCCGAGTTCCAGGGCGATGGCCTCGCGTTCGGCGCCGGTGAGCGCCATCGCCTCCAGCGCCGCAGCGGCGCAGGCTTCGGCCTCGGGGTCGGCGAGCGCGATGGCGAGTTCCACCCGGTCGGCCAGGGCGCGGGCAAGATCCACCCGGCTCGCCGTGTCGCGGTGTCGCTGCAACGCGGTGTCCAGCGCGCGGGCGGCCAGTTCGTCGTCGTTCTTGAAATCCCGGAAGATCCGCACATTGTCGTGCGCCTTGGCCAGCCCCGTGAGCGCCGTCGAACCGCCGTACTCGATGTCCTCTTCGGCGCGGTTGATGAAGACGATGCAGTTTCCGGAGGGGTCCAGGATCTGGAATCGGCTCTGGCCGGGGCGGAGTCGTTCGATGCGGGGCAGGCCCGTGGCGGGGACGCGCCCGTAACGCCGGCGTAGGCGGGCACTGAACGCGTCGTGATACTCGGCGACCCCGTCGACGAAGAACAGGCAGCCGCCGCTCAGTTCGTGGCTGATGTCGAGGCCGGGTGCCGCCTCCTTGAAGTGCAGGTCGACACCGTCGAAGGTGAACGCGAGGTAGAGGTACGGCTTGGTCTGCTGATCGGAGGTGTCGAAACCGAGCGTTTCGTAGAACTCCACGGTCGATTCGGGCGCGACGCAGGGCAGCAGCGGGACGGTGGTGGCGGGCACACTCCCAGAGTACTCAACTTTGACTAGCGGTACCTTCCGTCCTGGCGAGCAGACACAAATGGCCCCGTTTCGCAGGGGAAACGGGGCCATTTGTGTCTGCTCGCGCAGCGGGGATCAGTCGTTGTCGCTGTTTCCGCCCGGGGTGTTCTTGGAGACCTGGACCAGGAACTCGTAGTTGGTCTTGGTCTTGCGCAGCTGGCTCATCAGCAGGTCGATGGCCTGATGCGGATCCAGGCCCGACAGCACCCGACGCAGCTTGTGCACCACCGCGAACTCGTCGGCACCCAGCAGCAACTCGTCCTTACGGGTACCCGACGGGTTGACGTCGACGGCCGGGAACACACGCCGCTCGGCGATCTTGCGGTCCAGCTTGAGCTCGGCGTTACCGGTGCCCTTGAACTCCTCGAAGATCACGGTGTCACCGGTGGAGCCGGTCTCGACCATGGCCGTGGCGATGATCGTCAGCGAGCCACCGAACTCGATGTTGCGCGCCGCGCCCAGAAAACGCTTGGGCGGGTACAGCGCGGTCGAGTCGACACCACCGGACAGGATGCGACCCGATGCCGGCGACGCGTTGTTGTACGCGCGGCCCAGGCGGGTGATCGAGTCCAGCAGTACCACCACGTCCTTGCCCTGCTCGACCAGGCGCTTGGCCCGCTCGATGGCCAGTTCGGCGGCCTGGGTGTGGTCTGACGGCGGACGGTCGAACGTCGAGGCGATGACCTCGCCGACCACCGAACGCTGCATGTCGGTGACCTCTTCCGGGCGCTCGTCGACGAGCACGACCATCAGGTGGCATTCCGGATTGTTCTTGGTGATCGCGTTCGCGATGTCCTGCATGATCGTGGTCTTACCGGCCTTGGGCGGTGACACGATCAGCGCGCGCTGACCCTTACCGATCGGCATGATCAGGTCGATCACGCGGGTGGTGAGGCGGTCCGGAGTGGTCTCCAGGCGCAGTCGCTGGTTCGGATACAGCGGCGTCAGCTTCTGGAAGTCCGGCCGGTTCTTGGCGTTCTCCACCGGGCCACCGTTGACGGTGTCCAGGCGGACCAGCGGATTGAACTTCTGGCGCGGGTTGTTGCCGCCGCCGGTGTTCTCACCCTCGCGGGCCACCCGCACGGCGCCGGTCACCGCGTCGCCGCGGCGCAGACCGTTCTTGCGCACCATGTTCATCGACACGTAGACGTCGTTCGGGCCGGCCAGGTAGCCGGAGGTCCGCACGAACGCGTAGTTGTCGAGCACGTCGAGGATGCCGGCCACCGGCTGGACGACATCGTCCTCGCGCAGTTCGGTGTCGCGATCACCGCGATCGCCGCGGTCGCCGCCACCGGAGCTGCCGCCGTCGCCACGCTCTCCGCGGCGCTTACGGTCGCGGAACCGCCGGCCGCGACGGCCCTGACGGTCGTCCCCGTCATCGTTGTTGTTGTTGTTCGAGTTGTTGGCGTTGCCGCCACCGCTGTTACCGCCGCTGTTGCGGTTCTGCTGACCGCCGCCCTGCTGGTCGCCGCCCTCGGCGTTCCTGGGCGGACGGTTCTCGCGCGGCTCCGAACGGGTGTCCGAGTTGTCGGCGTTGCGGTTGTCGGCGTTGCGGTTGTCGGCATTGCGGTTGTCCGCATTGCGGTTGCCGGCGGTGTTGTCGGCCTTTTCCGAGCGTGCAGGTTCCTGCGCGCCCTCGTTCTCGGCCTTGGCGCCGTTGGCGTCCTGCGCCTTCTGGCCCTCCGGCGCACCGGACTGGCGCGCCGCGCTGCGGCGCTCACGGCGCTGCGGGTTGCTCTGCTGCGGGGCCTCACCGGCGCCTGCCTGCGGTGCGGCTGGTGCCGACTCCGCTGCCGGGGCCGGGGCTGCTTCGGCGGGTGCCGGCGCCGCAGCAGCGGCAGGTGCACCGTTGCTCTCGCCCCGACGTTCCTTGATGGCGGCGATCAGATCGCCCTTACGCATGCCCGAGGTGCCTTTGACACCTACTTCACCGGCCAGCGCGCGCAGGTCAGGGAGCAGCATCGACGTCAGCGAGCCGGAACGGCCGCCACGTGTGCCTGCGCTCCGCGCGGCTTTGCCTGAATCCACGGCAGCGGAATCTGCGGCGGTTTCGCCGCTGTCGCTTGCCGTGAAGAGGTCCGTATCAGTCACGGATTTCCTTTCTTTCCCTCGCATATCGCAAGTGCGCGAGGGGTTCCCCGAAGGTCATCTGCACTCAGCCGAAGAGCTGAACGCGTGTTCTTCCGCGGCGTCACCATCGCCTGCGCAACAGTGATCACCTGGGCCCACCGGCGTGCGGCGAACCATCAGTCCACGAGTGAAACGAAAGATTGGGTAGTCGTCCTAGTGTCGGCGCAGGTAGAGCCGCTGCGATTGCTGGACGGAAGCGAGAATAACCCGCATCAGAGCTGGAAGCAAGGAGCGCCACGCATTCGCGTGTTAACCCGACACAGTCTGGGCGGGGGTCTCCGCGTTCCAGCGCACACCGTCTCCGGCCGACATCTCGGTCACCGTGAAACCATTGGCGGTACCGTATTCGAGCACCTGGGCCGGCAGATCGGATCCGTTGGTCAGAGCTATCACCGCTGGTCCGGCGCCTGAAAGCACCGCTGCTACCCCAGAACGCCGGAGCACGGCGAGATATTCCGCCGAGGCGGGCATCGCGGGCGCACGCTGCGTCTGGTGCAGCCGGTCACCGGTCGCCTCCAGCAGCAGATCCGGGCGCTGGGTGAGTGCCACCACCAGCATCGCCGACCGTGCCAGGTTGAACCGCGCGTCGGTGTGACTGACCTGATCGGGCAGCAGTCCTCTGGTCGCCGCGGTCGATGACCGGGTTTCGGGGATCGCCGGGAAAAGCCGGATGTCGGGATGCAACTGCAGATGCGCCGCGTCATAGCGGGCCGGATCGCTGCCGTCTTCCGTCCAGGAGACGACCGCACCTCCGAGCACCGCGGCTGCCGCATTGTCGGGGTGACCTTCGAACTCCGAGGACAGTTGCACCAACTCGTCGATCGTCAGTTCGGTCGAATCAAGCTGCGCAGCAAAGCCATTTACCACCGCCAAACCTCCGACGACGGCAGCAGCGGACGATCCGAGGCCGCGCGAATGCGGAATTGCATTGCGGCACTGGACGTTCAGTCCATCAGCGCGCAGGCCGGCGGCAGCCATTCCACGCTCGATCGCACGCACCACCAGGTGGTCGGCGGTCAGCGGGACCTGGCCGGCACCTTGACCCTGCACCTCGATGACGAGGCCGGAATCGGTTGTCTCGACGATGATCTCGTCATACAGACTCAACGCCAGGCCGAGACTGTCGAATCCCGGTCCGAGGTTCGCGCTGGAGGCCGCAACGACGGCACGGGCCCGCAGCCCGGCCGGCAGACTTTTGCTCACCAAGGATCCGACCGTCAGCCCAGACCCAGTTTCGCCACCACCGCGGCCGGATCGACCGCGATGGGGGTGACTTCGGGCATGCCCTTGAGGGCAGTGTCGGGGTCCTTCAGGCCGTTACCGGTGACGGTGCACACCACGGTGGACCCGGGCTTGACCCAGCCGTCCTCGATCGACTTGAGCAGGCCGGCGATGCTTGCCGCCGACGCGGGCTCGACGAACACGCCCTCGGCAGCCGCCACCAGACGGTAGGCGGCCAGGATCTCCTCGTCGGTCGCGGCCAGGAAGCGTCCCCCGGACTGTTCCTGGGCTTCCACCGCGGAGTTCCACGACGCCGGCGAGCCGATACGGATCGCGGTGGCGATGGTCTCCGGGTTGCTCACCGGGTGTCCGCTGACCAGTGGCGCGGCGCCGGCAGCCTGGGTTCCGAGCATCCGCGGCAGCCGGTCCGCGAGGCCGTCGCGGTGGTACTCGCGATAGCCGCGCCAGTACGCGGTGATGTTTCCGGCGTTGCCGACCGGCAGCGAATGCACGTCCGGTGCGGTGCCCAGCACGTCGATGATCTCGAAGGCGGCGGTCTTCTGCCCCTCGATGCGCACCGGGTTCACCGAGTTGACCAGTGCGATGGTCGGATAGTCCGCGGTCAGCTTGCGGGCCAGTTCCAGACAGTCGTCGAAGTTGCCTTGGACCTGAATGATCTTGGCGCCGTGCATGACTGCCTGGGCGAGCTTGCCCATCGCGATCTTGCCCTGCGGGATCAGCACCGCGCAGGTGATTCCGGCCTTGGCCGCGTACGCCGCCGCCGAGGCCGAGGTGTTGCCGGTGGATGCGCACAGCACGGCCTGCTGGCCGCGGGCGATCGCATCGGTGACCGCCATCGTCATGCCACGGTCCTTGAACGAGCCGGTGGGGTTGAGCCCCTCCACCTTGAGGTGCACCGTACATCCGGTCTGCTCGGACAGCCGCTTGGCGTGGATCAGCGGAGTTCCGCCCTCCAGCAACGTGATCGGGGTCCAACTGTCCTCGACCGGCAGACGATCCCGATAGGCGCCGATCAGTCCCGGCCATGCCTGGTGCACTGCTGCTCGTGCGCCGGCTCCACTCGCCCCGTCGGTCATGCTGTGGTTCCTTCCATACGAAGCACACTGTTGATGGTCTGCACGACGTCGAGTTCGGCGAGCGCCTTGACGGTCTCGGACAGGGCGGCGTCGGTGGCCTGGTGGGTGACGACGACAATCTGGGCGCCGCACGGCTCACCCTCGGTATCGGTCATACCCTGCTGCCGGACCTCGGCGATGCTGACCTCATGCCGACTGAATTCCGCTGCGACGGCGGACAGGACGCCCGGCTGGTCCTTGACGTTCATGTTGACGTAGTACCGGGTGGGGATGGCGCCGATCGACGCGATCGGCAGCTTGGCGTACTTCGACTCGCGCGGTCCGCGGCCGCCCTGGACGCGGTTACGCGCGGCCATCACCAGATCGCCCATCACCGCCGAGGCGGTCGGTGCGCCGCCGGCACCCTGGCCGTAGAACATCAGCCGGCCGGCGGCTTCGGCCTCGACGACCACGGCGTTGAACGCGCCGTTGACCGTGGCCAACGGATGGTCCAGCGGGACCAGCGCCGGGTACACCCGGGCCGAAACCCGTTGCTTGCCCTTGCCGCTGGTGAGCCGCTCGCAGATGGCCAGCAATTTGATGTTGCAGCCGAGCGCCTTGGCGGATTCGAAGTCGGCGGCGCTGACCTTGGTGATGCCTTCGCGGTAGACGTCGTCGGCGGTCACCCGGGTGTGGAACGCGATGGAGGCGAGGATGGCGGCCTTGGCCGCGGCGTCGTATCCCTCGACGTCGGCGGTCGGGTCGGCCTCGGCGTAGCCCAGCGCGCTGGCATCGGCCAGGGCGTCCTCGTAGGAGGCCCCGGTGTCGTTCATCGCCGACAGGATGTAATTGGTGGTGCCGTTGACGATGCCGGCCACCCGCAGCACCGTGTCACCGGCCAGCGACTGCGTCAGCGGTCGGATCACCGGGATCGCACCGGCGACGGCCGCCTCGAAATACAGGTCGACGCGTGCCTTTTCGGCAGCCTGCGCCAGCTCACCGGTGGACTGGGCCATCAGCGCCTTGTTGGCGGTGACGACCGACTTGCCCTTCTCCAGAGCGGCCATGATGGCCTTGCGGGCCGGTTCCACCGGTCCCATCAGTTCCACCACGATGTCGACGTCATCGCGCGAGACGAGTGCGTCGACGTCATCGGTGAGCAGGCCGACCGGGACCCCGCGATCCTTGGCGACCCGGCGCACCCCGACCCCGCGCAGCTCCAGCGGTGCACCGATGCGTGCTTCCAGGTCGGTGGCGCTCTCCTCGATGATGCGCACCACCTCGGTGCCGACGTTACCGAGTCCGAGAACCGCTACGCCGATGGCCTTTTCACTCATTGTCCAACCTCCAAGCTCAGAAGATCCTCGACGGTTTCCCGGCGCAGAATCAGTCGCGCACTTCCGTCCTTCACCGCGACCACGGCCGGGCGCCGCAGCAGGTTGTACCGGCTCGACATCGAATAGCAGTACGCACCGGTCGCAGCGACGGCCAGCAGGTCACCCGGGATGAGATCCTCGGACACCCAGGTGTCGCGGACGATGATGTCGCCGCTCTCGCAGTGCTTCCCGACGATGCGGGCCAGCACCGCGGGCGCATCGCTGACCCGGGACACCAGCCGGGCGTCGTATTCGGCGTTGTACAGCGCGGGCCGGATGTTGTCGCTCATGCCGCCGTCCACGCTGACGTAGCGCCGGTGCTTGTCGGCCGAGATGGCCACATCTTTGATGGTGCCGACCTCGTAGAGGGTGATGGTGCCGGGCCCGGCGATCGCGCGCCCGGGTTCGACCACCAGCGTCGGGGTGGGCAGTCCGACCGCCGCCGATTCGTGCTTCACGATGGCCTTGAGCTTGTCGGCCAGTTCCTTCATCGGCGGCGGATTGTCGTGCGGAAGATACGAGATGCCGAGGCCGCCACCGAGATCGAGGATGTCCATCTGTGCGGTCTTCTCGACACCGAACTCGGCGACGACATCGCGCAGCAGACCGAGCAGGCGGCGTGCGGCGATCTCGAAGCCGGACACATCGAAGATCTGGGAGCCGACGTGGCAGTGCAGGCCGACCAGACGCAGGTTCTGAGTGGCGAAGACCCGGCGGACCGCCTCCAGCGCGGCACCGCTGGCCAGCGACAGCCCGAATTTCTGGTCCTCGTGCGCGGTGGAGATGAACTCGTGGGTGTGCGCCTCCACGCCGGGGGTGACGCGCACCAGCACATCCTGGACGACGCCCGCCGCACCGGCGATCGCCTCCAGTCGCTCGATCTCGATCTCGGAGTCGACCACGATGTGCCCGACGCCGGCGCTCACCGCGGTGGTGAGCTCGTCGACGGACTTGTTGTTGCCGTGCACGGTGATTCGCTCGGCCGGGAAGTCGGCGTGCAACGCGATGGCGAGCTCGCCGCCGGTGGCCACGTCCAGCGACAGGCCTTCCTGGTGCACCCAGCGGGCGACCTCGCTGCACAGGAACGCCTTGGAGGCATAGTGCACGTGTTCGCCGCCACCGAAGGCCGAGGCGATCTCACGGCAGCGTCCCCGGAAGTCGTCCTCGTCGATCACGAACAGCGGGGTGCCGAATTCTGCGGCCAGGTCGGCCACCGAGACGCCGGCCACCGACACGACGCCGTCCGCACCGCGAACCAGGTTCTGCGGCCAGACATTCGGGGCCAACAGCATGATCTCGTCGGCGCTCTGCGGTTGGGGCGGCACACCGGTGCCCGGCTGTGCGCTCACATCCGCTCCGGGGCGCTGACACCGAGGATGGTCAGACCGTTGGCGATGACCTGTCGGGTGGCCTCGCACAGTGCGAGGCGCGCCGCGTTCAGGTCGCCGGCCGTCTCGTCGCCCTGGGGCAGCACCCGGCAGGAGTCGTAGAACCGGTGGTAGTCGCCGGCCAGGTCTTCGAGGTACCGGCACACGCGGTGCGGTTCCCGCAGCGAGGCGGCCGTTGTGAGGATTCGCCCGAACTCCCCGAGGGTCCGGATCAGGGTGGCCTCGCGGTCATGGGTCAACAGATCGAGATGCGCGGTGTCCGCGGTCAGCCCGAGTTCGGCGGCGTTGCGCGCCAGGGCCGAAAGCCGGGCGTGCGCGTATTGCACGTAGTAGACCGGGTTCTCGTTGGACGCCGAGGACCACAGCGCCAGGTCGATGTCGATCGGGCTGTTCACCGACGACCGGATCAGCACGTACCGGGCGGCGTCGACGCCGATGGCGTCCACCAGGTCATCGAGGGTGATGACGGTGCCGGCCCGCTTGCTCATCCGGACGGGCTGACCGTCGCGGACCAGATTGACCATCTGGCCGATCAGCACCTCGACGGTGGCCGGGTCGTCACCGAGGGCCGCTGCCGCGGCCTTCAGCCGGGCGATGTAGCCGTGGTGGTCGGCGCCGAGCATGTAGATGCACAGGTTGAACCCGCGTTCGCGCTTGTCCAGGTAGTAGGCGAGGTCACCGGCGACATAGGCCGGGTTACCGTCGCTCTTGATGACCACCCGGTCCTTGTCGTCACCGAATGCGGTGGTGCGCAACCAGGTTGCGCCGTCCTTCTCGTAGATGCTGCCGTTGTCACGCAGCCGCGCGATGGCCTGGTCCACCCGGCCCGAGGTGTGCATCGAGTCTTCGTGGGTGTAGACGTCGAAGTCGGTGCCGAAGTCGTGCAACGACTGCTTGATGTGGGTGAACATCAGGTCCACACCGATGGCACGGAAGGTCTCCTGCTGCTGATCGGCGGGCAGGCTCAACGCGTCGGGAGCCTGGGCCAGGATGGCGGCGGCGATGTCATTGATGTAGCTGCCGGCGTAGCCGTCCTCGGGTGCGGGCTCACCCTTGGCGGCGGCGACCAGCGAGCGCGCGAACCGGTCGATCTGGGCGCCATGGTCGTTGAAGTAGTACTCGCGGGTGACCTGAGCGCCCTGGGTGCTCAGCAGCCGGCCGAGCGCGTCACCGACGGCGGCCCAGCGGGTGCCGCCGATGTGGATGGGGCCGGTCGGGTTGGCCGACACGAACTCCAGGTTGATGTTCTGGGCGGCCAGGTCGGCCGAGTGGCCGTAGTCGGCCGCGGCGGACAGCACGTTGGTGACGACGACGCCCTGTGCGGACGCCTCGATGCGCAGGTTGACGAACCCGGGTCCGGCGATCTCGGCGGCGGCGATGCCGTCGGCCTCGGCCAGCGCGGCGGCCAGCCAGCCGGCCAGCTCGCGTGGGTTGACCCCGACCTTCTTGGCGAGTTGCAGGGCCACGTTGGTGGCGTAGTCGCCGTGCTCAGGGTTACGCGGCCGCTCGACGGTGATCGTCTCGGGCAGTGCGCTGGTATCGAGGCTGTGCTCGGCCAGGACCGCGGCAGCGGTGGTCTTGAGCAGGGCAGCCAGGTCGGCAGGTGTCACGAGGGACCATCCTATGGTGCGGGGTACTCAGGTCCCGAATCCATTACCGGTTGAAGATGCGTTACGCTGTGCACGCCCAACGGCGCAGCATCACTGTTTGCGCCCCCGTAGCTCAGGGGATAGAGCGTCTGCCTCCGGAGCAGAAGGCCGCAGGTTCGATTCCTGCCGGGGGCACTCATCTCGAACCGCACGGCCGACTCACCGGCGTGCACTCTCCCTCCCGCACCCGTTCGTTCCCCATGTCGGCGTCCGCTTGTCTCTGCTACCGTGTCTGTAACGATCCTTACAGATAGGAATCGACGCCGATGACACCGACCAAGCGACAGCGCCAGGGCGAGGACTCCCGCGAGGTGATCCTCGACGCGACCGAACGGCTGATGTCGACCCAGGGCTACGCGGCCACCTCGATCAGCCACATCCGCCGGGAGACCGGCCTGCCCGCGAGTTCCATCTACTGGCACTTCGGGTCCAAGGAGGGCGTGCTCGCCGCCGTGATGGAGCGCGGCGCCGAGCGCTACTTCGCCCAGATCCCCCGCGACAGCCCCGACATCGAAACCCAGCGAGCCGCCGTCGCGAAGCTCATGGTGGCCAACCCGGATTTCTTCCGGCTGATGTACATGCTGTCGCTGGAGCGCAGTGACCATCCCGCCGTGGCCGCCGCGATCCGCCGGGTCCGCGATACCGCGATCGCCGGGTTCGCCGATGTGATCCGCCAGATGCTGCCCGCCGACATCGCACCGGAGCAGGCAGACCGCGTCGTCACCGAACTCGCCGCCGTCGCCACCGCGATGTCGGACGGCGTGTTCTTCGCCGAGCACCTCGAACCGGACTCCACCGATGTCGACCGGATGTATGTCCGGCTGATCCAGGCCGTCAAGGCCCTGATCCCAATCCTGTTGGAGGAGAAATGAACACCCGATCGATCATCATCACCGGGGCCAATGCGGGTCTGGGCCTCGAATGCGCCCGGGCGATCCTGGGCGACGAGTCCTGGCATATCGTGCTCGCTGTCCGCGATGTGTCCCGGGGCGAGGCCGCCGTCGCCGAACTCGGCTCCCCCGACCGGTGCACGGTGCTGGCCTGCGATCTGGCGTCGCTGCACTCGGTACGTGACTTCACCACCACGTTCACCGCCGCCGGCCTGCCGCCGCTGCACGCCGTCATCGGCAACGCCGGTCTTCAGGTGGTGTCCGGCATCCGGCGGACCGAAGACGGCGTGGAGACGACCTTCGGTGTCAACCATCTCGGGCACTTCGCGCTCATCGAGGGGCTCCGCGATCACCTCGTCGCGCCGGCCCGAATCGTCATGGTCGCCAGCGGCACTCACGACCCCAAGAAGTTCACCGGCATGCCGCACCCGCGCTACACCTCAGCCGAGGCGCTCGCCCATCCGCAGCCCGGCGAGCCCGTCGACGGCCGGCGCCGCTACACCACCTCGAAGCTGTGCAATGTGCTCTACACCTATGAACTCGACCGCCGGCTGGGCAACGGCAGCCAAGGCATCACCGTGACGGCGTTCGACCCCGGACTGATGCCGACCTCGGGCCTGTCACGCGACTACACCCCGGCACAGAAGATCCTGTGGCGCTTGATGTCTCCGCTGCTGCGGGTGCTGCCCAACGTCAACGCGGTGGCCACCTCGGGAGCGCGGTTGGCCGCGCTGGCCATCGACCCACGATTCGACGGGGTCACCGGCGAGTACTTCGAGGGCGCCAAGTCGATTCGGTCGTCGGAGCAGTCCTATGACACCGCCACGGCGCGCGACCTGTGGGAGACGAGCACGCAGCTGGTCTACGGCAGGATGACCCGGTAGCTCTGCGGCCATTCCTTGCCGCTGATCAGGTATTCCGAGCCGGCGATGTGCGCGATCCCGCTGACCACCAGGCGTGAATTGCGTTGCGCTGCGGGCCAGAGCTGGGAGACATCGGCGACCAGGTTCACCACGCCGGTCCCGGGATCGATCCGGACGAAGGTGTCATCCGGCCACGCGGCGGCCCACACCTGCCCGTCGACGCACTCGAGTTCGTTCAGGCCGCTCACCGGTTGACCGTCGCGGGTCACGCGGATGCTGCCGGTCTCGGCGAACGTCGTGGCGTCGCGAAACCGCAGCACGTCGCTGCCGTCGCTGCTGATGAATCTCCCACCGTCGTGGCACAGGCCCCAGGCCTGCCCCTCGACCGGCACCTCGCGGCGGGGCGTGAACGACGCCTTGTCCCATTCGATCGCCACACCGTCCCGGTAGGTCAGCTGCCAGATGCTGTCCCCCACCACAGAGATGCCTTCACCGAAATAATCGTTGGGCAGCGGCACCGCACGGATCACCGCTCCCGTCGCCGGATCGACTTGCCGCAGTTCGGATTTGCCTACCTCACCGGTGGCCTCGTACAGCGCCGGGCCGTCGAACTCCAGTCCTTCGCTGTAGGCGCCGGGATCATGCGGGACCACCGCCACGACGGTGGGCTGGACGACGGGCACCGGTTCGGCCCGCGCAACCGGTGCGGCGATCACCGTCGCAGCGAGAAGCGCAGGCACCAGCACCGAACGGGAAGCAACGCGTCGCATGGTCAGGTCCACTCCGCGAGCACGCGCATCTTGCCGGCCTTCACCCCGGCATCCTTGCGCAGTCTCTTGAGTTCCGGCGCGAAGGCGTTTCGCTCGTTGTCCTGGAAGTTCAGCGGCAGCACCAACGCATTGATCAGCTTGGGTTCCAGGAACCACGGCTCGGGATGCAGCACCCAGGACACCGCGGCATTCTCGGCCATCCACTGGGTCAGGACGGCCTCGCCGCCGGCGAAGGTCTGCCTCTTGCCCGAGCCGATCCGGCGCAGCGCGAAACCGAGCTGTTCACCGAGCAGGACGCCGAGCGACTTGCGCAGCGTGGACCCGTCCGCACCGGCATTGCCCGCACCGAAGTGGTAGCGGATGCGTTTGCGCAGATCCTGGGGAGCGCGCGGCTTGCCGTCCGCCCGTGGCGGGCCGGGGCTGATGCCGACGTACAGCAACGTCCACCCGTCGCGTTGTTCGCACCCGGCGGTATCGATGCCGCTCGGGATCTCGCGGAACCACCACCCGTAGGCACCGGCCGCAGCGGGCACCACGTCCAGATCGCTGAAGACCTCGTCACGCGTATGCAGCTGAGCAGCAAGGAAATTGGCGACCGCGGCGGCATTCTTCTTCGCGGATATCGACTCGGCCATGTCCCTCAGCCTAGCCGCCTAGGCCGAGATGGCACCCGCCGCGTTGATCGCCTGGTTCTCCGCGATCACCTGGGTGACCACCGCAACCATCGGTTTGGGGGTCCAGTCCTGGCGGAACAGGCCCATGGAGGCCTGGTCCGGGAACGGATCGGGATAGTCCGCCAGAGTGTGGATGAACGCCGGCCCGGCGGACTGACGCGCGACACGAGCAAGTTCGTAGTCCCTCACAGTTGACCCGGCGCACCAACTGGAATTCGTAAGAGACGATTTTAACCTAGTACGGAGCCTATACCGCGGGTGCGATCTGGATATAGTCGGGCCAAGCTCTTTCGCGAGAAGCGAGGTCCGCTGTGCGTTGCATCCGGTTTGCCTTCACCGTCGCCTGCACCGTGCTGGTTGCCTGCGGGACCCTCGCGCCGCCGGCCTCCGCCGAACCGGAGTTGAGCGCCCGCCTGGATCGCGCGATCGCGGACAAGGTCGCCGCCATGGGAGTTCCGGGAGCGATCGTCGCCGTCTCGGTGCCGGGCGTCATCGACTACCAGACCGCGGTCGGGGTTGCGGACACCGCCACCGGCGCACCGCAATCCGTGGAAGACCACACCCGTATCGGCAGCGTCACAAAGACATTCACCGGCACGGCCGTGTTGCAACTGGTGGACCAGGCACGCATCCGGCTCGATGATCCCATTTCGCAGTACGTCGACGGTGTGCCCGGCGGCGACTCGATCACCCTGGACATGTTGGGCCGCATGCGCAGCGGCCTGTTCGACTACAGCGAGGACGATGCCTTCGTCGGTGAGTTCTTCGCGGAGTCGCCGACGGGCCCGGACGCCTTCGCTCAGAGTCCGCAGCACCTGCTGGACATCGCGTTCGCCCACCCGCCCAATTTCGCGCCCGGCTCCGACTACCAGTACAGCAACACCAATACCGTGCTGCTGGCGCTGGTCGTCGAGAAAGTCAGCGGCGTGGCGTTCGCGGAATACCTGCAGCAGAACATCTTTGCCCCCGTCGGGCTGTTCCGGACGTCCTACCCCGCCACCGGGGCGCTGCCCGACCCGCACACCCACGGCTACCTGCAACTGCCGGACGGTCCCGTCGTCGACGCAACGTATTGGAACCCGTCCTGGGGTGATGCGGCAGGACGGATCGTGTCCACCACCGCCGACCTGAAGACGTGGGCCAAGACGCTGGGTACCGGCGCCTTACTCAGCCCCCAGACGCAGGCGCGACGGCTGTCCAACCCCAGCGCCGCCGCGCCGGGTGCGGGCTACTCCTTCGCCATATTCGACACCCACGGCTGGATCGGCCACAACGGCGATATCCCCGGCTACACGACGGTGCTGGTCTATCTCCCGGAACGGGATGCGACGCTGGCGGTTTCGGTCAACTCCGATGTCCCCAAAGATCACGCGGCGGGCCAGATCGCCAAGGCCGTGACGCAAATCGTCACGCCCGAGCACCTCTACGACCTCGCCAACGCCTGATTCTCTACCAGCCCGACCAGCAGTGCGGCGAGTGCGTCCGGGCGGGACAGAAACGGCGAGTGACTGCCCGGCAGCTCCACGACGTCGGCCCGCAGCCGGCCGCGGGCCACCGACCTCGACCAGTCCGGCCCGATCGCCCGATCCTCGGTGCAGATCACCGAGGTGGTCGGCACAGCCGGGAAAGCGGGCAACGGAAACGGCACGGAGTACGGGAACCGTGCCTGCGGCCGAAGGCGCGCCAGCGCAGCATCGGTGACGGCCCGGTCGCAGTCGGCGTACAGCAGCGCGCGGGCAAGGTCGTCATCAACCCACTTCCGTCGGCCCTGCCCATCGAGTTCGCTCAGGCCCGCATAGCAGGCCGCGTTGAACATGTCGGGCTCGTCGACCAGTTGTTGCGCGAAGGTTCGGCCGATATGCGGAACTGCGGCGCACAGATAGACCAGATGTCGGAGCGGTCGCCGCGCCGCGACCAGGGGAACCGTGAGACCGCCCAACGAGTGCCCGACGAGCACCACGTCCTCGCTGCCGTCGATGGCGTCACACACCGCATCGGCATAGGTATCGAAGCCGGCTTCGCCGTCGTCGCACGGCAGGTCCATCGCCACGACATCGTGCCCGGCATGACGAAGGAGCGGCGCCAGGGACTCCCAGCACCATGCGCCGTGCCACGCCCCGTGCACCAGCGCAAATGTCGCCATGCGCCGAGCGTAGGGGTGATGCGGCGGTGCGGGCAGGAAACGGCGCAGGCGATGGATATGCCGTTGCCGGCGAGCCGGTTTCTGGACGTTTGTCAGCCGCGGCCTGTGAAGTGGTTGGGAATAGCCCTGCTCAACCGTCGCCGCGACCCTTTCAGCCGTAGCGTTCCCGGGTATCAGGCCTCGACAGGCTGCCAGGAGAGAAGGACACGCACATGACTGCCACCACAAAGATCACCGCGCTGGGGATCGGCTCGTTCGCCGTCGCCGCGGCATTCATGACTCTCAGCAGTGCAGTGGCCAGCGCCGATGTCGAAGAGATGGCCCCCTCCCCGCAGGTCACCAGCCGCCAGGCGCTGCTGATCGATGACAACGCCCTGCGCTCGGCCGATTACGGCGAAGCCCGCGGCCTGGGCGAGACCAGGAACGGCGATATGGGCATCGTGAGCGCACAGGGCGAGGTTCACGACTCCACCAAGGCGGTCGTCGGCTCCAAGGCCGCCCCGTTCAACCTCGAGTCCAATGGTTCCTTCGTGTTCGACCCGCCGATCGGCGCGTGGTGATCGGTGCTCGATAGCTGGACGTTTGGGCACAAGTATTCGGCGATGTAAGCCACGGGTCGCGACTGAAGCGCCATGCCCGCGAACGTTAATTACGTTCCGGCGCCTGCCGTTGTGCCGGTCTAGCCGAGATCGCTGATCACCTCGGCGACGCGGTGCACCTGCTCGATGTCATCCGATGTCGGGATCAGGTGCACCTCGTCGGCGCCGATGCTCTCGAAACGGCGCAGCACGGCCAGTAATTCGTCCTGGCCGCCCGACCATCCCGTGGTGGGGGCGATGGCGTCGACGAACTCCTCGGGGATCCAGTTCATATAGCGCAACAGGTGATGGCGCACCTGCTCGCGAGCGGATTCCGGTTCGCCGATCGCGAACCAGAATGACGTGGCCAGGTGCGGTTTCGGCTTGCCTGCCGCATCCCACGCCTGCCGGGCGACGTCGAACAGGTCGTTCTGCTGATCGGCGTCGAGGTCCAGGGTGGTGCCGGCCAGCCCGGCCGCCCAGCCCGCCGCACTGCGCACCGTCTTGGGACCGATGGTGCCCACCAGCAGCTCGGGTCCACCGGGTTGCACCGGCGGCGGTCCCACCGGCAGCACCGACTCGGTGACCTTCTCCCCCGCCCACACCCGTTTCATCACCGCGACCCGCTCGGCCATCCCGCGCATGGTCTGGGTGGCGGTATCAGCGCCGACCGCCTGGTAGTCCTCGTGCCGACCACCGACGCCCAGGCCGACCGTGAGGCGGCCACCGCTGAGCACATCGCCGGTCGCCAGCGCCTTGGCCAGCGCCACTGGATCATGCAGCTGCGGCACCACGACCGTCGTCACCAGACGCACCCGATCGGTCCAGGCGGCCAGTGCCCCGAGCAGCGTCATCGAGTCCGGGTTGTCGAACGCGATGCGCTCACCCCAGCACAGCGATGAGAACGGCCCGTCGTCGATCACCTTCGCCCAGGCCTTGAGGGTCACCGCATCCAGGTCCGGTTCCATGACCGGCATCGTCATTCCGACTCGCACGTCGGCGATTCTGGCACGGGGGCCAGATATCGACACCGGGATCGGCCGATCCGGGGGTTAACCCCCACCAACCCGGCGGGGAAACGCGGTGTCGTCCGGGCGCGGGAGTCCATAGGTTGGTCGCATGGTCGCAATCACGTCCAGTGCCCCCCTCACCGTCGCCGCGGAGTCCGCTCCGCACCAGCGCTTCGGTCATCTCGGCGTCGTCCCGACGGCATCGATGATCACCGGCGCCTTCCTGGCCGTCGTGTGGTTCTGGATTCCCCTGTCCATCTTCGTCATCGGGATCTCGTCGATCCCCTCGATCGTCGGGTTCCTGCTCGCCGGGGTGGTGTTCATCTATCTGATGCGCGGCGTCGAGTGGATCGAGCGGGCCCGCAGCGAAGCGGTGTTCGGCCTGCAGATCCCGGTGCCGGCGCGGGCACTCTCGCATTACACCGGATTCCAGCGCTGGGCCCACCAGCTGTGGCTCGACATCAGCAGTGCCCGATTCTGGAAGGCGGCGGGGCACCACTATCTGCGGATGACCTATGACCTGCTGGTCACCGGGCTCGCGGTCGCCCTGCTCGCCTTCGCCTTCCTCGGCCCGGCCGCGGCAATGGCGGTGCAGCGCAGCGATGATGACGCCGGTCTGCGGTTCATCTCGCCCGCCCTGGCCTGGGTGCTGGCGGTGGTTGCGCTGGCTGCGGCGGTGGCGATCCTGATCTTCGCGCCCGCCGTGGATGCCAAGATCGACCGCTGGTTGTTGGCGGCCTCGCCGACCGCGGCGTTGAAGCATGAGGTGAGTGCCCTGTCGCAGGCCCGTGCGGGTGCGGTCACCTCGGCACAGACCGAGCGGCACCGCATCGAACGCGATCTGCACGACAGTGTGCAGCCGCGACTGGTCTCGCTGGCCATGACGATCGGGCTGGCCCAGACGAAACTGGACAACGATCTGCCGACGGCACGCACGCTGATCTCCGAGGCCCATGGTGATGCGATGAGCGCGCTGGCCGAGTTACGCAATGTGGTGCGCGGTATCGCCCCCACCATCCTGGCCGATCGCGGTCTGGACGCCGCGCTCTCGGCGGTGGTGCAGAGAACCGAAACCTCAGGTGTGCCAACCACCCTGGACATCCACCTGCCGGTCCGGCTCCCCGAGGAGGTCGAGGCGTGCGCCTATTTCGTCGTCGCCGAGGCGCTGACGAATGTGGCCAGGCACGCCGACGCCACCCAGGCGGTGGTGACGGTACGCACCGACGAGGCCGCCAACACATTGCACGTCTCGGTGTTCGACGACGGGCGCGGCGGCGCACACATCGACACCGACGAGGATTCGACGGGGCTGCGCGGATTGGCCGAACGGGTGCGAGCGGCCCGCGGAACCTTCACGGTGTCCAGCCCCGTCACCGGCCCCACGATCGTCACGGCGGTGCTGCCATGCGCATCGTGATCGCCGAGGACTCCGCACTGTTGCGCGCCGGTATCGAGCGGATCCTCGCCGACGCCGGGCACGAGATCGTCGCCGGCGTCCCGGATGCGACCGAACTGCTGCGGATCGTCAACGACCAGAAGCCCGACCTGGCCATCCTGGACGTCCGGATGCCGCCCACCTTCACCGACGAGGGCATCCGCGCCGCGGCGTTGCTGCGGTCCCAGAACCCGGATTCACCGGTACTGGTGCTCTCACACTATGTCGAAGAGCGCTACGCTGCCGATCTGATCGCTTCGGACACAAAGGGTTTCGGATATCTCCTGAAGGACCGGATCGCGGATGTCCCGGCCTTCCTCGATGCCGTGCGGGTGGTCGGCGCCGGCGGCACGGTACTGGACCCCGAGGTCGTCTCCCAGATCCTGGTGCGCTCACGACGACGCGCCACGCTGGATGCCCTGACGCCGCGCGAACAGGAGGTACTGCAACTGATGGCCGAGGGCAAGACGAACTCGGCGATCAGTGCGGCCCTGCATGTTTCGGTCGGGTCCGCCGAAAAGCACATCGCCTCCATCTTCACCAAACTGCAGCTGGCTGCCGACGACAGCGAGAACCGGCGAGTGCTCGCGGTCCTGCGCCACCTCGAATCCTGATCCGTGCCGACCCGAGAGGGAACCACATGACCACCACACTCACTGCCCCCGGACCGCCGTCGCTGTCACCGGGCGGACGCACGGCGGCACGCGCGGCACTGGTGATCGCGGCCGTCGCCATCATCGCGACCACCCTGGCCCTGCTGACCGCGGCCGCCCTGGGGCTGAGCGCATTCCGGCTGGTGACCGACCATCACGACCTGCCCCCGAACATGCGGGCGCTGACGGTCGACACCGCCGCCTCCCCGATGGCGGTGCGCATCGTCGCCGACCGCAATGCCACCGCGCCGCGGGTGGATGTCCGTATGGTGACCACCGACCGCGGTGACCGCGAGGAGCTGACCGTCACCAACGACAGCAACGGCACCCTGCTGCGCGTCGATGCCCAGAGCAGCTTTCTGGCCTGGGGTGATCCCGGCGAACTCACCATCACCGTGCCCCCGGAGCTGGGCAGGCAGTTGGCCGTGACGGTCCGCCAGGACACCGGTGTGCTGATGGCCGAGGCCGACCTGGACGAGCTGACCGCCACCACCACCGACGGCGCGGTGCTGCTGCGGGGCACGGTGCGCCAGATCGAGGTGCGTGCCCGAGACGGTGAAATCCACACCCGTCAACCGATCTCGGTCGGCGAGTCGTTCATCGCCGAGACGCGGGACGGCGATGTCCAGGTGCGGTTCGCCGACGCACCGGCGCAGATCAAGGCCACCACCCGCGACGGTGACGTCGACATCTCGCTGCCGACCCCGGGGCCCTACCTGGTGCGGGCCCAGTCCGGTGACGGCTCGGCCACGGTGCGGGTGCCGCAGACCACCGATCCTGCGCGGGCCGCCGCGACGGTCACGGCGAGCACGCGTGACGGTGAGATCTCGGTCGAAACGCTCCGGTCCATCGGCCGCTGAATTGGGTAACGTTTCAGCTGTGGCCATCACCTTCAATCACACCATCGTGGCTGCCAGGGACCGGGCCGAGTCGGCGGCTTTCTTCACCGACCTGTTCGGGTTGCCGGCGGCCTTGGAATTCGGGCCGTTCCTGGCGGTCACCCTCAATCACGGCGTCAGCCTGGACTACGCGCAGGCCCCCGACGGCACAGAGATTACGCCGCAGCACTACGCGTTCCTGGTGTCCGAGGACGAGTTCGAGGGCATCTACGGGCGTATCAATGCTCGTGGTCTGCAGCACTGGGCTGACCCGCACGGTCGGCATCCCGGTGAGATCAACCACCACGACGGGGGTCGCGGGGTGTACTTCCAGGACCCCTCCGGGCACTACCTGGAGATCATCACCCGGCCCTACGGCAGCGGGACGTGACGGGACCGCAGGATCTGCACGCCCCGGCCGGTCAGCTGCGGTAGCGCCGCCGACCGGTTTCCCAGCACCGAGACGAGCGCGGCGGCAGGCCCGCGTACGTCGGGATGCTCCGGGAGACCGTGATTCCAGTCCGCATCGGTGGCCACCAGACGCAGTCCGCGGCTGTTGCGGTAGGCCGGGACGAACGGATTCGGCAGTGCCACTTGCGTCCTGAGCACCGCGATCAGCGGGTCCGGCGCGATGTCAGGCGTTCGCCCGAGCGCGTAGAGCATGTCCAGTTCATGGGTGATGTGGTCGCCGAGCAGCAGCTGCTTGGGGAACACCCTGCCGAGCCCGCGCGGACGGGAGCGCAACCGGTCCATATCGTCGAGGAGTTCGCCCGGTGCACGGGTGTCCGCCAGCCGGCAGGCCAGCGCGGTGTTCGCGGTGTCGAATGATCCTTGGTGATGCAGTATTTCGGCGACAAACGCGCTCGGTGCCGCGCTGTAGCCCACGACCAGATGAGCCAGCAGCTGATGGTTCGTCCAGTCCTCGCACAGGCTGGACGCGGCCCACTCCGCGGCCGTGAAACCGGCCATCACTCCGAGAAGGCGAACATCGTTGTGGCGCAGCATCTCAGCCGCGGACACGAAGATGCTCCTGCAGGAAGCTGATCTGGTCGGCCAGCACCGTGTCCACCAGCGGCCGGTGGTAGATCTCGAAATGATCGGACGGGTAGCGCTTGAGCACACCACGGGGAGCCGCGTGTGCCACGCGCACCGAGTACTTCGGGTCCGTCAGCGTCTCCCGGTCACACGCGCAGACCAACAGCGGGGCGCGCACTTTTGGAGCCTCCCGCACTGCCGACGCGGCCACCAATGCCGTCGCATCCGCGGCGGSGATCCGGTTGTCGAACCGCCCGCCCGGCGGCACCGTCGACTTCCAGCCGGCCAGGGCGCCGGCCACGGTGACCATCGCCTGCGTCCCGGGTTCGCCGACGATCGGGATGTACCGGCGGTTTCGGCGGAGCAGTCTGCGCAGCAGATCGGCGGTGATGGCCGGCGTGATACGCAGCGCCGCTACCGGATCGAGGCGCCGCGCCGCGGCGGGGCCGTGCACGATCGGGCACTGGATGACGGCGGCCGCGATATCGCTGCGCGCGGCCGCCCGCACCACGTTCAGCGCACCCAGGCTGGTGCCCCACAAGGCGATCCGGCCCGGGTCGATTCCGGTGCGCGCACGCAGCCAGGCGGCCGCGGCGATGACGTCATCGCGTTGGTCTGGCAGCGAGATATGTTGGCGCGGATAGCCATCCGATTCCCCGGTGCAGCGATAGTCGAAGGCGAGTGTGGCGATACCCGCGGCGGCGAACCGCTGCTCGTAGGTCGCCAGCATCATGTCGTGCGTGGCGCCGAGGCCGTGGGCCAGAACGACGCCCGGGTGCGGCCCCGGGGTGCTGGGCATTGTCAGCCAGGCGGCACAGCGCGTGCCGCCGGAGTCGATATCGACGCGTTCGGTCGGGAGGGTGATCTGCATGGCTACCTGCCTTATAAGTACGATGTACGTATGAGCTAGGCTGCAACACGTACGTCGTACTTGTCAAGGGGTGGGAATGCCATGCGGGCTCGGTTCACCGTCGATGAGATCGCTGCCGCAGCGCTGCGCATCGTCGATGATCAGGGGCTGAACGCCCTGAGCATGCGGGCGTTGGCCGCCGCGCTGGGCACCGGCCCCATGACGGTCTACAACTACGTGACCGACAAAACCGGCCTGGAAGAACTCGTCGTCTCAGCGGTCGTCGCAGCGATCACGGTCCCCCAGCCCACCGAGGACTGGCGCCACGACGTGAAGGCCGTCGCGCACGCCATGTGGCAGGGAGTGCGCGCCCATCCGGCCGCGGTGCCTCTGGTGCTGACCCGACGGATGTCCTCGGCCACCGGATTCGTCGTCGCCGACACACTGATCGCCGCTCTCAGCCGGGCCGGGTTGACCGATCGCGACAGACTGGCCGCCTTCCACGGCGTGCTCGGTTTCGTGATCGGTGCCGCGCAGGCCGAACTGGCGGGCCCGCTCTCGGCCGGCGCCGAGGATGCCGGCGACGCCGCGGCGCAGATCGGTGCCGTCGCAGGCCCCGAGCACCCGCACATCGCCGCGCTGTCCAAAGTCGCGATGCAGACCTCGGTGGACGACGACTTCACCCGGGGACTGCAGATGCTGGTCGACGGGATCGCCGGGGCCGTCAGTTAGACGCGTGGCCCCGGTCTGATTCCTGGCCCAGGTAGTCGCGGGCCAGCGTCGCGACGTGCGCGGGCAGCGACCCGGCGGCCACATCGGCCAGGCTGGTCTCCTCCAGCACCGAGCGCATGCTGGCCCGCAACGCCCGCCACACATCCGTCAGCGACGCCGTCGGACCCGAATAGGGCAGGTCCCCCAGGCCAATGTCGCGGACGCTGGCCAGTGGCCCGTCGATACAGCGCAGCACATCGGCGATGCTGATCTCGGCGGCCGGGCGGGCCAGCTCATACCCACCGTCGCGGCCGCGGTGGCTGCGCACCAGCCGGTCGGTCCGCAGGTCCGACAGGATGTCGACCAGGAACTGCGCCGGTATGCCCTGCGCCTTGGCCAGATCGTCGGTTTTGACCAGTCCCCCGCCGTCCACGGTGGCCAACTGAATCATGGCGCGGACGGCGTACTCCGCCTTCGCCGACATCCGCATACCGCGAATTGTGCCATTGCAGGCCCGCTGATCAGCGAAGTGGCGGCGCGGCGTTGCGCAGCGGACCGGTCATGGCCTGCACCGATGCGGGTAGCGGAGTCGCCGGATCGCAGTCCGGTGCACGTTGCGGGGTGCCGTAGCCGACGGTCAGCGGCACCACCCCGGCCCACGCGCCGGCGGCCACATCGGACTCAGGATCCTCGGGCCAGCCGGCGCTGATTTTCAGCGACCAGTTGTCCGCGGCGATCGGGAGTCGCAGCGCCAGGCTGGCCGCAAGTTCGCGGCCGGTGCTGGCCCGCAGTTCGGCCACCCGCCCGGGGATGAAGGCATCGGTCAGCGCTTCCAGGTAGCGGTTCTTGTCGGCATCGGGCACGACCGTGAACGTGCCGAACAACGTCGCGCTGCGGTAGCGGAAGGACGATTCGAACCCGCTGCGCGCCACCATGACTCCGTCCAGTGCGGTCACCGACACCGCGGCCTGGGCGCCGGTCGCGAGCGCCCGCATCCACGGCGAGCCGGTGGAACCGTGAATCACCAGATCGTCACCGAGGCGGGCGAATCCGGTCGGGAAGGCCACCGGGTGCCCGTCGCGGATCAGCGCCACGGTGGCCAGCGGTGTGCTGTCGAGCAGATCATCGAGCCCTTCGCGTTCGGTGCGCTGCTTCTCCCGCAGCCGGCTGACGCGGGTGGACGGTTGACCTGCTGCGGACTCGGTGTTCACAAGGACCAGCTTGGCCGAAGTTGCGCATGTTCGCCTGCGAATATCGGGTCAGGGCGTGATGCCCAGTGCCTGTGCGAGTGCTGTGTAGGCGCGGAAGGCCGCGTCGTCGTACACCTGCAGCAGCACCTCGGGCATCGCCGGATGCGGCGCGGAGTTCTCGGTGACCAGATGTATCTGCACATGGTCGGCGCCGGCGTCGAGATGCGCCTGCAGGCCTGCGGCCACTTGCTCGGGCCTGCCGTGCACGGCGAGCGCGTCGATCAGCCGGTCACTGCCGTCCTCGGCCAGGTCGGCGTCGGAGAAACCCAACCGGCGCAGGTTGTTCCGATAGTTGACCAGGCCGAGGTAGGGGTGCTTGATCCGCGGCCGAGCCAGTGCCCGCGCGCGTTCGGCCTCGGGTTCGAGTACCACCTTCTGCTCGGGGGCGAGCAGCTTGTCCGGCCCGAGCGCCGCCCTGGCGCGGCGGGTGTGTTCGGGGGTCACCAGGTAGGGCACCGCCCCGCCGGTGCGGTCGCGCGCCACCTCGAGCATCTTGGGGCCCAGCGCGGCGAGCGCCCTGTTCTCGACGGGCACCCCGTGGGTGTCGAGGGCATCGAGGAAGTCGCTCAGCGCGGCCATCGGCCGGACATAGCCCGCGGTCTGCTCGGGATGTCCCACGCCGATGCCGAGCAGCAGTCGACCGGGGAACCGCTGTTCGATGCGCCGATAGGACGCCGCCAGCGTGGCTGGATCGCCCCGGTAGATGTTGTAGATGCTGGTGCCGACGACCAGGCTGTCGGTGGCGGCGAGCAGGTCGTCGATACCGTCGAGGGCGGGATCGGGACCCCCCAACCACAGCGTGCTGAATCCGAGTGCCTCGATCTTCGCCGCCATCTCCGGCGTCGTCGCATAGCCCGGCTGCCAGACACCGTACGTTCCGAGTTCCATTGCGCACCTCCGCATCACATGAGCGTTACGGCTCCATGGTGATCCGGTTTTTTTGGACCAGCAAGTCCAATTATGGCGGTGCCGAAGCCCTCAGTCCGGCACGGCGGCGGCGTCGGGGACGACGACGGCGAACAGATCATTGAGCGCGGCCAGGCTGGCGGACTGTAGCGCGGCCGCGGACACGGTTTCGCCACCGACGCCGGGCAGCGGCCGGGTCGCGGTGGCACTGGCAACCACCGTCGGCGCGTAACCGAGGCTGAACCCGCCACGCGCGGTGGAGTTGATGCACATGTGCGTCATGCTCTCACGACCTGCAGCGAAACCGCACTGAATAACCCTGAAAGAACCGGTCTGACATGGGAATATCCCGATCAGGGTTATCGGACCAGCCCGATGAGCTGGCATTGCATCGCCCGAGAACCCGCAGGTGGCATTCCCGCAGCCCGCCGGGTTCTCGCCGGGGTGAACGTGTTTGCTGACCCGGTTCGCCGGGCGAGCGTATAAACGGCTGTATGTCCGTCACCGCCCCGGCCCGCCAGCTCACACGCGATGAGCTCGTGGACGAGCTGCGCGCGGTGCTGGCGTGGCACATCGCGCGGGCCGAGGCGGGCGACGGGGTTGTGCTGTGCTCCGGGCTCGGGGACACCGACACCGAGGCCGCGCTGTACCGATACGCCCTCGTGGACCGCTCCCCCGCCGCCCTGGCCGCCGTGCACGCCGCCGCTGAGCGCCGGATCGCGGACATCCTGCACGGTTGACCCGCTCGGCGCGCCTGCCGAAAAGTTGTCGGTGACCGCTGGGACAATTACAGACATGGCACCAACTGACAACGTGTGGGCTGACGGCAGCGAGCGCGGACTGGACTTTGCATTCGACGCCGTGGAGAACCACATCTGCGAGCACAGCGACACCGCCACCTATGCGCGCCGTGCGCTGCTGCTGCCGCACATGTCGGTGCAGCACGAGGCGTACCACCAGAGTTACAGCGCCAACAAGAACATCGGCACCGCGCGCGGCAAGCGACCTGAGCGCGGTGGACCTGTTGTGGCGGTGCATCCGCTGCTGAAGGAACTGGGCCTTGGGCTGAAACTGGCTCACGGCCAAATCTTCGGTGTGGCGACGCCCATCATGCGCGACGTGACCGGGTGGGCGGCGGCAACGAAGGCGCTGGACGTTGTTACGGGCGAGCGTCATCCCGGCGTGCCCGACGACATCGCGGAGGCGCTGCAGGATCTCCACGATGCCGGATACAACGGGTACGCCCGGCAGCGTGAAAGCTTCTTCGCCGCGAAATATTACCCACCAATCGACATCCTGATGGACGCCGGGTACGGCGTAGATTTCGTGAAGAGTTACCTTGTCGCGCTTGGGAAATCGCCGGACAGCGTCGAGAGCATCGACAAGCTCTATGTGCCAGCTCCCGAGCGACCACGGGCAACAAGGTAAGGACCGCCGATGACGGACGAGCAGACCACCGACGACGAGACCACCGTGCTGGAAACGTGGACGAATCCGACCAGCATCGAGAACGACCGGCGCAAAGCCGAGCTTGAGGAAATGCCGGGTTTCCAGTTGAAGTTGGACGTGGAGGCCCTCGGGCGGGCGGGCCACGTGATGCACCGGAATGCCCAGGAGCTGTCGGGCCACGCCGCCGAGTTCCTGACCGGTCGCCGGGGATTCTCAAGAGACACCACCGACGAGTTCGAGAAGGAGTTGGTGCGCTACCTGCACAACTACCTCACATCGGTGTACTCACTGATCGAAGCGCAACGAGTTGTCATACGGCACTGTTGGGGCAAGAGGTCCGAATTCGAGCTTGGGGAGTACACGGAGCACCGTAAGGCATCGTTCGAAACCGGCGAGGCCGAGTTCATGACCGAGCTGCGCAACTACTGCACGCACCGATCAACTCCGTTGCCCGGCATCAGCACAACGTTCAGTGGCGGACGCGACCGACCGAGCATGATGATTAACCGGCTGACACTCGACCGGTCCGCGCTCTTGGAGTGGGACGGGTGGACAGCACCCGCAAAGGCATACCTGGGGGCGAAGGACGAACGGTTCGATCTCGGGCCGGTGATCGAGAGCTACGTCAACACCGCCAGCGAGTTCTTCAACTGGTTTGTGCAGAGAATCAAGGATCTCAACGCCGAGGCGCTCAGCGAATACCAAACGGCTGCGGAGGATTACTACGAGTGGTACAAGGAGGCGATGGGCATGAACACCGAGGGCTACCGCAGGCTCTTCGGACCGCCACCGTCGCCGGGCGCGGGCAACCGGGCTGATCGCCGTGGACAGCGCCAGCAACCGAAGAAGACGACGAAGAGTAACCGCCGCAAGAAAAAGTAGTGCGCACCAACGTAATAGCGACAGCACTGACACCGCTAGAATTCAGGCGGGTTGCCCACCTGTGCCAGCGCCGCCGCTATGTCTACGGGGCGCGCCGCCGCCCTGGACAACCGCTCTGATGCTGCGGGCCGTCCGGGTTCATCGCGGGGGCCTTCGGACGGTACGGCCCGCCATGTTCAGGGCCAATGCGCTTGCGCGCCAACCGTTCCTGATGCCCGCGCGGCACACCCAGCTCTGACGCGTCATCGCCAGGGCGGTCGGGGTCACGAGGTGGCGGCGGCAGGTACGGGTTCTGCGGATAGGACATCGCGACGGCCTACAGAGCGAATTCGGTTGGTGCGGTGTAGGTACCGGCGGTGAGCTGGCAGACGACGAACGCGCCGCGGCGCCGAACGCCGACACCGAACGAGCGCATGCCGTAGCTCTCGATGATCGGGTAATCGCGTTCGACGTTGCCCTCGATCATGCGGAAGCCCTGCCAGCTCTCGTCCGGGTGCTCACGGAAGCCGATGGCGTTGTCCTGGTGATCCACACCGTGCGTGGAAGCAATCGCGAAGTAGCCCGCCGGGATCAGCTCCGACGACACGACGAACGTCTTGCCGTAACTGCCGAGCACCGGCACACCGTCGATGTCATCTGGGGGCGCGGCCCCAACTCGATGTTCGGCGGTCAAGAACGCGGGAGCCGAACCGGACGGAATGAAATCGAACCGGGCCTTCTTGCTGTTGGCGTTGGTGACTCCGGCGCGCCAGGAGGTCAGGGCGGAGTCCTCGACGTCCTCCGGGTTGAACATCGCGACGAGCTGGCCGCGACCGCCGCCGAGGCCGTAACCGTGCTCGGTCACGTGCTTCGCTGCCAGCTCTAGATCCTCTGAGTCCAAATCGGTTGAACCCGTCGCAATCTGGTGAGCGTGACCGTTGGTGAACGTCTTGCCCATGAAATCCGGCGGCTTGCTGTTGCTCGTGCCGTCGTACGCGCCAAGGCACTGGTGCGCGAACTCGTTGCGTTCCTGCGCAGGTGAGAACATCCGCTGCAGGACGGTCGCCTGCACGGTTGCACGGTCGGCCTCGAGCATCCTGGTCACAGCGGCGCGAATCTGAGAGGCCGACGCGTCCCTGCAGAAGAAGCGCGTGAGCCGCGATGCGATGTCGTAGTCACGCAGGGTGTAGCCCAGAATGTCATGCGGAGCCTCAGGTCGAATCGCAATGGGGACACCATGTTCTGATGCGATCTCGAGACGACCGGGCGTGAGGCTTTGGGGCATGGCGTCGGCGGCGTTGGTCGTGCGGTAGGTGAGCAGCCCGGTCAACACATCGACTTCCGCCGAGTAGAGCGCCACGGCGTCCTGAATCTCCTGCCACAACTGGTCAAGCGGGACGCGGTCGTTCCTGTCCCGCAACACGGTTGCGCTGTTGGCGACGCCAAACTTCCCGGCCATGATGTCCTCCGATCTCGCTGCGACACAATGCCGCTGTTGATCTGAACGTACGCCGGTCTACGCGAGGCCGCGCTTAACAACTGGGCCGCATGGCACCAATGCGTTTACCTTGCAATCCCTTACGTGCACTATGCGAGCACCTTATGCGAGGCATCGCGGCATTCAGTGTGCCACGCTCAGTGAATGAGCAAGCCACCTCCGCCGCCAGCGCCCCCGCGCTTGGCGGACGAAATCAATCATCTACCAACGCTGTCCACAGAGGCCGCCGTGGATTGGCTTGGTGGTCATGGTGTGACTGTGACCGCCACCTATCTGACGAACGCACGCAGGCGCGGCCAGCTTCAGGCGCACATCGTCTGCGGGCGGGCGTGCTACAGCACGGCCGAGCTGTACCGCTTCATCACCAGCCGGCCCACGAGTACGCGCCGCGGCCCGAGCCCGACCGAGAGGAAGAACCATGTACCCAACGTTGACCAATCACTCACCGCGATCCGCGCATCGGAGGCGGTGGCCGAGTCATTCGACCGTTACCTCGACGCAGCCAACGTCAACCGGCTGTTTGACCCGGACACCAACCCTCAAGGCTTTGAGCGGATCGCCGATGTTGTGCGGCGGGCGCGATTCAGTGACGACACCGCCAGTGAAGCCGTGCCGCAGCTCGTGTTCATGGGCGAGCCGGAGAAGGTGCACGTGCTGCGGGATCTCCGCGAGATCCGCGATGACTGGCGTTGGCTGTGGGGCGTGCGGTGGACAACCGGCCGATGCGACATCGGCGATGCACCCGACTGCCTGAACACGAGCGGCTATGAGCCGCCGATGCGCAACGAGGTAGGGCCGACGGCCTACGTCACGGTGTCCTCGCACCCGCCGGTCACGGTGGCTGTGGAGATCTGCGGTCGCTGCCTTGCCTGGCTACGCGAGGTATCCGAAGGCGGTGAGATCCTCACCGAGATACCCGCCAGCGCCAGGGCCGACGCGGCCGGTGAGAAGTTCGTCGTACGCGTTCGCGCAATCCGCGCAGCGCAAGCCGGTGACGACCAATGAGCCCGAGAAGAATGGCCCCGAACGGGCAGCTCGCGGACCCTGGCGAAACCCGGCGGCGGGATGCCGAGCAGGCCGCCCGGTTGGCCGCGCAGATGATCGACCCGGACAAGGCGTTGCCCGGCCACATCCGCACCCGCGTCGGACAACGGCGGATACCCGAGCAGGAGCCCGCCGCACCGACCCCTGACGCCGCCACTGAGCCACCTGCAGACACCGATGAAGGTGCTGCGGGGAGGGACAGCGTGACAATTCAGGTCAGCAGCACAAGGCGAACACGAGTACGGCGCGGAGCTGGGACGACAGGTTGACCGAATAACCTTCGTCGGGTTATCAAGCGCGACAACGCAATTAACGCCGCTTACGCGAGCCGTGGAACGGCCGACGGGCGTAGATTCATCGCAGGCCCGCAAGCGGCCTAACCGACAGGAACAGGAGACAGGGCGATGGATCAAGTCAGCGAGTGGAGCATTCCCTATCGCGAGGTGGAGATCAGCGAGGCGACGGCGGAGCTGGGTACGCCGATCAGCGAGAACGCGGCTCGGTTCGCAATCCGCCAGCAGCGCATTGCGTTCGTCAAGATCGGGAGAGCCAGGTTCACCAGTCGCTCAGCGCTGATCGAGTACATCGACAGTTGCCGCGTGGAACCCAAACACCAAGAAGCACAAGCCGTATAAACCGCGAAACCCGGCTCACCTGAGACGTTGAGCCGGGTTATCGCTAGTCCTCGATCGCCAGAACGGAACTGATCAGATGATACCCGACACACCCGCCACCAAGCAGGTCAAGCCGCCGTTACGCGACGACCTCGCCGACTACGGCGCGTACGTGGAAGACATTGGTAACGGCGAACTTCTGGTCGAGATCGCCGGAATGGATGCCGACGAGTACCGCAGAGCAGCGTGGGCAATCATGGGCGCCGGCTGGGGTGTCATCGCGGTAGGGCGGATCAACCCGCACAAGCCAGACGACCGCCCCGGCAAGGTGCCATGGGACACGAAGGTCAGCGGATGGACCGGCGTGGACCGACCGCTCGCAGACGTGCTTGAAGATCCCGAACGCATCGCGCGGCGCATCGTCAACGGATCGCCAGAGCGCGGCGTGCTGAACATCGCTCTCCGCATGCCGGTCGGTGTCGCCGGGATCGACGTTGATCAGTACGGCCCGAAGCACGGGCTGACGACGGTGCGCAGCCACGAACAGCTCTACGGCGACCTGCCGCCAACCTGGCGAACGACTGCACGCGACTACGACACCGGCAGCGGTATCCGGTTCTACCGCGTGCCTGCCGATTGGGTCGGGGTCGGTGTGCTGAACGGCGGCGGCGACGTTGAGGTGATCCAACGCCATCACCGCTGCGCCGTGGCACCTGGCGGAGTGCATCACACGGGCGCGACCTATCAGCTCTACGGCCCAGGCGGCGCACCGTTGCCCGTTGAGGCGATGCCACGCCCCGACGAGCTGCCCGAGCTGCCAGCGGCGTGGTGCGCGGCGCTGCGAGATGACAAGCCGAAGCGATCCCGCAGGCGTGGGCAAGCTGTGACCTCCGCTGACGTGACGGCCTTCGCTGATGAGTACACGCTGGACCAGTACCCGAATATCCTGCGCGGCGTCGTCGCGACCGTGCTCGCGACCGGCAAGACCGGCGGCACCCGCAATGCCTGCCTTGACGCGCTGTGGCGAGCCGCGCATGACGCCGTGCGCGGTTACTACCCGTGGACGACGGCCTACGAGGCAATCAGGACCGCAGCCATCGCGGCCTACACAGAGCGCGGCGGCGAGCTGGACGAACACGACTTTGACCGCATGGCCGAAGGTGCGATTGCGGCGGCACTCGATGCCAACGATGACGATCCTTACGCCGACCTCGTGGAGGACTGGGGCGAGGACCGCATGCCCGTAACGGCAGGAGGCGGATGGTTGCGCCCGCGGCCGGCCCAACCCCGAACACCCAGACGCCCCAAGTATGGACGGACCGCCCGATGACTGACCTCTACGACTTCGCCGACGACGACAAGTTCGCGGACTACCTCAACGGCGAACGGATGGCAACACTCGCTCGCGAGATGGTGCGGCAGGAGCGTGCGCAGGCCAGGTGGCACCCGCCGGAGCCCTCTGTGTCACTTGCCGAAGAGCTTGCCGGTGACCTTCCCGAGGTCGATTGGATCGTGAGAGACCTTGCGCCGTCTGGGGTGGTGCAGGTGAACGCTGCAGCGAAGTCGGGCAAGACAACGCTCGCGCTCAACCTTGTGCAATCACTCGTCACCGGCGATCCGTTCCTCGGCCGCTTCGACGTCAACTTCGGAACCCTTGAGCAAGTTGGGTACTTCAATATGGAGCTTGGGAAGCGGCAGATGCTGCAATGGTGCGCAGACCTCAACTTGCCCGAAGACGCAGGCAAGCGGGTGTGGTTCTATCACGCTCGCGAACATGGCTTTGGCGCAATGGATCTCAGCAATCCGCAGGCCGTCGAGTGGATCATCAAATGGCTAGTCGATCATGGGATCACCTATGCGGTATGGGATCCGCTGTCGAAGCTGTTCAACCCTGGCTCATGGGGTGGCGGTGACATCAACGCTGCGTACAACGCGTTCTGGGTGGTGTTGGAAACGATCATGCGCGAGGCGAAGTTGCGAGGCATGTTCATCGCGCATCACACAGGGTTCTCGGAAGAAGCAGGTGACCGCGCCCGTGGTGCGAGCGCGATGATGGACTGCCCCGATGTCAACATCGCTTTCCGGCTCGGCACCGACAGCAACGGCCAGCCAGACCGGCGCGGCCCTAGGCACTTCAAAGCGGTCGGCCGGGACGTAGACGTTGCGGACTTTGAGGTCGGCTACACCGTCGCCACGCGGACACTGTCAGCAACCGGGCGGGCGAATCGCACCGATCTAGAAGCCGAGCGCGAAGCATTGCGAGCCCGCGATGTCGTGGCACGCTGGCAGGCCGATGGCCGGAATCCCAACAAGGGCGAGCTTTTCGGTGAGCTGGGTTGGGAGATGACCGGGCGCGGTCAAGCGAGGTGCCAGAGCTGGTACGCGCGGGCTCAGCACCGCGACTACATCAGGATTCAGAAGATCAGTTCGGCGAAGATCCACACGCTCGGCGACGGCGAACCGGAGGCCGACGAAGATGTCGTCAGACTTTCCGACCGGCGGAAACAAGCCCCGAAACGGAGCCAAAATGCACAGTAAATACGCAGTTCAAGTGCTTGTTTCCGGTGTTTCCGCCCAGAGTTGCGAGATGCGCGATTTTGAAAACGACTGTGCTGCACTTTGTTTCCACACTTTCCGCATGTTTCCCGCACCCGGAAAGTGTTGTTTCCGACCTTTAGGGAGGAAACAACATAGAGAGTTTCCCGAGACCGGAAGGAACCTGTACCGATGAACGACCTATCGACGGATGTACCCGTGGACGACGGCTGGAAGGGCAATGCGGCCACCCGTTGCACCGCGCACCGCAAGAACGGCGACCGCTGCAAGCGCCAAGCCCGCCGAGGCGCGAACGTCTGCGACGCGCACGGTGGCCGCGCCCCGCAGGTGAAACGCCGCGCGCACCAACGACTTGAAGAGAGCGCCGACCGGATGGCGAAGCAATTGCTGGGAATTGCGGACAGCGGCGAGAGCGAGGCCGTTCGGTTGGCCGCGATCAAACACGCCCTGGCGCTCGGCGGCATCACGGAGAAGACGTCAGTCGAGGTGTCCGTCGCTGAGCCCGCGCCGTGGCAGGGCATGCTGGCCGGTATCGCACGGGTGCCGCTGGACGAGAGCCAGCGCCGCCGTGGCCTGATCGAACCGCCCCGCGAGCTGACCGCCGCCGACCCTGCGGAACCAGTAGACGCCGAAGTGGTCCCCGACCCGAATCCGCCGGCCCAACCCGATGGCCCGCTGCGACCGCCACCATGGGCCGGTGTGCCGCAGCCGCCCGCAAGCTCCGGCGGGGAGCTGCTGACGATGGAAGACGCCGCAGCGTTCACCGCTGACCTCCGGCGGCAGCAAGGCCAGCCCCGCCGGGTGCGGTCCGAGCGGTTCAAATGACCGCCGCTTTGCCACCTGTGCGCCCATATGCGCCCAGAGCGGCCCGTCGGCGGGTGAACGGACGGGGCTACCCGTGAGCGCGCAGCCAGGCAAGCCGCAGCCCGCCCAACCAGATGCGGCCCTACTGGGGTACGGCGATGCGGTCACGCCGCTGGCGTGGAACGACCCGCACGTCAGCCAGGTCGGCACCGTGCGCCGAACAGTGCTGCGCGGTGGGGACATCGAGGTCACGGTGCAGTTTGCAGACGGCACCCGCCGTGACTACTGGGAGGACGAGTTGCGCCGAATATGATGCCAGCCCAGCAGTTCCCAGAGCTACCAATGGGATTGGTTGCAGCACAGCTTATTTCAGTAGTCCATCGGTTGAAGCCGCAGGTTGCGGGGCGTACCTTCGGGCATGAGGCGTAAAGCCGAACTGTTCGTTTCCGCCCTATCGAGAGGACCGAGAGCATGGAAAATGCAGGTCAGAAGCACTTCATCGGATTCTGCCGCGTCAGCACGCAGGAGCAGGCCGACAGTCGCAACGGCCTCGAAGCGCAGCGCGCCGCCATCAACGCCGAGGCCGAGCGCCGAGGATGGTCCGTCGAGCACCTGGCCGACGAAGGCGTCAGCGGCAAGAGCATCGGACCGGAGCTGCGAAAAGCGCTGGAGTTGCTCGCGTCTGGTCAAGCTGATGGCTTGATCGTTGCGAAGCTCGACCGAATGTCGCGTTCAATCGTAAACGCCGCCAACATCATCGAATCGGCACAAGCGCAGGGGTGGTCTCTTGTTGTGCTCGACCTCGGCGTCGACCTGACGACAGCGGCGGGCCGCATGGTGGCGATGAACCTTGTCAACTTCGGACAGTACGAGCGCGAGCTTGCCAGCGAGCGCACATCGGCCGCGCTGGCCGCGAAGAAGGCCCGAGGTGAACGCATTGGCCGACCCCGCGAGGCCTCGACGGCGGTCGTCCGCCGGATCATCGCGGACCGTGACGGCGGCATGAGCTTCGACCGCATCGCGAAAGCACTCGCCGCAGAGGGCATCACGACACCTCGCGGCGGCAGCACCTGGCATCCGTCCACGGTGCGCAGGATCTACCAGAGTGCCACGCGCACAACCGAAACGGCGGTTGCCTGATGGCTCACATTGATGCCAATGAGACGAAGCAGCGCCGGAACGGCAAGCCTGTCTTCACGTTCACGGTGCACTGGGACGAGTACCTCCCCGACACAGACGGCGACCTGCAGCGCCACAAACGGCAGGCCACGTTCCGCAACCGCGCCGACGCCGAGACACTGTGCGACGAGCTGAACGCCGCCCGCCACACGGTCGGCGGCACGTCCGGTGTCTCCGACGCGCGCCGGGCGGCAGCGATGCCGTTCTCGCACTACGCGGCGGGCTGGCTGGCTGAGCAGCGCCGCCGCCACGCCGAGGGCACGCTGAAGATTGGGACGCTGAACAACTACACCCGTCTGCTCGACGTGGACATCCTCCCCCGCTTCGGAATGATGCCGGTTGGGCTAATCACGCTCGTGGACTGCGAAGAATTCCGCGCCGACCTGGCTGCGAGACTCAACCCGCGCAGCCTGCGGAACGTGTGGTGGCCCCTGACAGCGGTGCTGCGATATGCGATGCGCGCCAGGGCAATCCAGTCCTCACCCGCCGATGCTGTGGACCGGGCACCCGCTGGCCGCCGGTCACGGGTCAAGTTCAAGCCGCACCCGCTCACACCGACGCAGGTCGCCACGCTGGCCGCGAAGGTGGGGGAAATCAGTCACCCCGCATACGAACTCATGGTGCTGTTCCTGTGCTATACCGGCCTGCGCCGAGGCGAGCTGCAAGCGCTGACCCTGGCGGACCTGACCCTCACGCACACCGCTGACGGTGGGGTGACCGGCAGCATCCGCGTGGAACGCTCCGCCGTGCGCCGTGGCGGCAAGCTCGACATCGGCCTCACGAAGACGGAGAACGAGCGCACGGTGCCGCTGCCACCCTGGCTCGCCGCACGCATGCACACCTACCTGAGCGCCACGCACGGCGACCCGGCGAACCCCGCCGCCCCGCTGTGGCCGAACCGGCTGCAGGGCGGTGCACGCCGCAAAGGTGAGCATGCCGCAGCGCAGCTCGATTGGTCCGAGACGGTGGAGCTGAGCACCTTCGCGCGGCGCACTCTGCGCGATGCCTGCGAGGCGGTCGGTATCCCGGTCGGCACCGCCCGCAAGCTGAACGAGGACGGCACGGTGGCACCGCCTACCAATGGCTTCAGGCTGCACGACACCCGCCACACCTTCGCCGTCATGCTGCTAACCGCCGGGGTGAACATCGTGCAGGTATCGAAGTGGTGCGGTCACGCAAACAAGAACATGACGCTCGCGGTTTACGCGGACTTCCTGCCCGAAGAGGCCCCGGTCAATCCGCTTGGCGAGCCGGTGGCTGCGCCGACGCCGAAAGTTGTTCAGCTGTTTGGGTAGGCGCGTTCAATTGCCGCTGCGCCTCTAGAACGAACCTCTCCCGGACGGCTTCAAAGCCGTCCAGTGCGGCATCAAAGGCAGCTAGTGGCTCCGCCACCAACTCTGCATGAACCTCCTCTTCATGCTCCTTGAGTTCCTCTGGGCTATCTGCACCGACTTCGACCAGATCGAAATAGTCGTCCTTCAGTTGTTTCGCCATACGCGCCTTCGCCGCAGTCACCTCCCCTTGTTTCTTGACGACTGGCTTTGCGGCATCGAGCATCTCTTGACTCAGCTCGCTTAGCCGAGACGCAGCAACGAGCAGCAGATGGTCTCTGCTGTCCGCCAGCAGGCGGACAGCATCACTGAACTTCTCCAGCTGGCCTTCCGGGACCATTGCGCCAGACTCCCTGTCCCTAGCACTCCTCATGACCATGCGGAACTCTGTCGCCGCTGCGACGGCGTCAGAGCACAACGTGAGCAGCCGGTCCCTACGCCACTTCTCAATTTCTCGGTCATCAGCAGCAGCGATCGCAAGCCGGTTAGTTCTATTGCTTTCGCGGTTCGTCTCGTTGCTCTTGCGGATGCCGTACCACGCGACGCCTGACGCAGCGAGAGAGGCCAGGAAGAGCAGTAGCGAACCAAGGAACGGCACCCAGTTCGCGCCGTCAACGCTCACGTCTAGTTCAACCGGCCACGGGTAGGCGCAGTAGTTCAAGTCCCAGCAGTCCACTTACACCATCGTCTCAGTGAACACACACTGTGCGCGGCCGACACACCGCCGGTTCTGGTGTTTGCTCGCCGGTCAGGCCGTCACCGGCCCGCCGGGTTTTTGCCGGGTTCTGTGCCGTCAGTCCGGTATCGCGGCAGCATCCGGGACGACGACAGCAAACAGATCTGACAACGCCGCGAGGCTGGCTGCTTGCAGTGTTGCCGCAGGTACGACCTCGCCACTGATACCGGGCAGCGGCCGGGTCGCGGTGGCACTGGCGACGACCGTCGGCGCGTAACCGAGGCTGAACCCGCCACGCGCAGTGGAGTTGATGCACATGTGCGTCATGAACCCGGCCAGCACCAGGTTGGTGGCGCCGACGGCCTTGAGGCGTTCATCGAGATCGGTCTGCACGAACGAGTTGGGGAACTGCTTGACCACCACCGGCTCGCCGTCGCGCGGGGCCACCGAATCGACGATGGCGCCGACTTCGGCGGTGATGTCGTAGGGCGAGCCCGGCCCACCGTTGTGCTGGATGTGGATGACCGGGATGCCCGCGGTGCGGGCCCGGTCCAGCAGTGTGGCGGTCTCCTCCAGGGCCGCCTGCACGCCGTCGAGTTCCATCACCCCGTAGGTGTAGGTGTTCTGGCAGTCCACCAGCACCAGCGCCGAATCCCGAAGCGCGGGCGGGGTAGCGGGCAGATCGACCAGGTTGCGCAGGGTGGGGCGACTCATGTGGTCAGCCTAGTTGTCCTTGCCGGAACGGCAAGGGTCCCGCACCTCGCCACTCACCTGCGCCACACTGGTGTGGTGCCGACCCGGCGACGCGATACCCCGCCGCCGCGAACCGGCGGCACCGAGGTCGAGACGCTGCGCGGCTTTCTCGACTACCTGCGCACCTCGATGGCGGCGAAGGTCGACGGTGCCCCCGAACCCCAGGTGCGGACCGCGCTCGTGCCGTCCGGCACCAATCTGCTCGGTCTGCTCAGGCACGTCACCTGTGTCGAACGCTGGATTTTCCTCGGGGACAACGTCACCGACTGGCCGGCGACGTTCCACGCCGACCCCGGCGACACCGTGGCCGACGTCGTGAACCGCTATCGGGCGACAGTGCGCCAAGCCAACGATGCCCTCGACCGGTGCACCGACCTGTCCGACCCGGTGCCGGGCAGGGACTCACCCAGCGTCCGCTGGGCGCTCACCCACATGATCGAGGAGACCGGCCGCCACGCCGGTCACGCCGACATCCTGCGCGAGCTGATCGACGGTGCGACGGGGCGGTAGCACCGCGACGCCGAGTATCGGCGCTGGAGGGCGCAGGGCGGTGCGAAATGCAGTACTACCGGCAGTACCACCGCGATCTGGTACCGCCGGTAGTACTGCATTTGAGAAGGTGTTGTTGCCCGGCTGACGGAGTCCGGTGTGGCGTACGCGTCAGTGCGCCTTGGTGACCGCCAGCACCGCGTCCGCCAGTTCCGGCCGGCACACGATGAGGTCGGGCAGTGACACGTTGGACTGGTTGTAGACCAGCCGCGAACCGTCGATGCGCGAGGTGAACAGCCCGGCCGCCCGGGCCACCGCCACCGGGGCCGCCGAATCCCATTCGTACTGACCGCCGGCGTGCACGTAGACATCGGAGATGCCCTGCACCACGGAGGCGACTTTTGCTCCCGCAGAGCCCATTTCGACCAGGGTGCCACCGAGCGCGTCCCGTACCGCGAGCGCGACCGCGGGCGGCCGGGTACGCGACACCACGACGCGCGGGGCGCCGGGGGCGGCCGGAGGTGCGGCGACCGTCGGGGTGGCCAGCGTGACGCCCTGCGCGGGCATTGCGACCGCACCGGCGACCAGTTCGCCACGCTCCCACAGGGCCACATGCACCGCCCAGTCCTCGCGGCCGAGTTCGGAGAACTCGCGGGTGCCGTCGAGCGGGTCGACAATCCACACCCGCTCGGAGTTCAGCCGGACCTTGTCGTCGGCGCCCTCCTCGGAGAGGACCGCGTCACCCGGCCGGTGCTCGGCCAGCGCGGCCATGAGGAAATCGTGGGACCGCTTGTCCCCCGCAGCCTTCCGGTCGGCGGACTCGGCGTCGGCGAACTCGGTGCGCACTCCCAGCAGGAGTTCGCCGGCTTCGGTGGCCAGCCTGCCGGCGAGTTCGTGATCACTGCTCATGCGCGATCCACCTTCGGCTCCTCGCTGGCGCTCATTCCCGACTACCTAACAGGTCGATGACCTGCTGCGCCAGTTCGTCGGCGGACTGCTCCGGCGTCAACCGCAGATCGGGGTTCTTGGGCCGCTGGTAGGGGCTGTCGATACCAGTGAAGTGGGTGATTTCACCACGGCGAGCTTTAGCGTAGAGACCCTTGGGATCGCGGCGTTCGCAGTCCTCCAGCGGGGTGTCGCAGAACACCTCGTAGAAGTCGAATCCCTGCTCGGTGTGCACCGTGCGGGCCAGCTCGCGGTGTGCCTCCAGCGGGCTGATCGCCGGGACGAGCACGATCTGTCCGGAGTCGGCGAGCAGCGTCGCAATATGCGCTAGCCGGCGCAGGTTCTCGGCACGGTCATCCATGGAGAAGCCCAGGTCGGCGTTAAGTCCGTGCCGCAGGTTGTCCCCGTCGAGCACGTAGGCCGGCCGACCGGCGGCCAGCAGCTTCTGCTCGACGAGCATTGCCACCGAGGACTTTCCGGATCCGGACAACCCGGTGAACCACACCGTCGAGCCCTTGGACAGCCGGTCGTTGGCGGTCACCAGATTCTGGTGGCGCACCGCGTTGGGGCTGGCGGCGCGGTTGGCCGCCGGTTCGGTGTCGCGCACCATGCCGGCGGCGACGGTGCCGTTGTTGTCGGGATCGATGAGGATGAACGACCCGGTGGCCGGGTTGCGCGAGTACTCGTCGAGCAGCAGCGGCACCTGGGTGCGCAGGGTGACGCGGCCGAGTTCGTTGAGCTTCAACGCCGTTGCGCTCTTGTCGCGATGCAGGGTGTTGACATCGAGGCGGTAGTCCAGCGCCGTCACCCGCGCCCTGGTGGTGCGGGTGGTGTGCTTGATGATGTAGTCGCGCCCCGGTTCGAGGGCTGCACCATCAGCCATCCAGCACACGGTGGCGTCGAATTCCTTCGTGACATCGGGCTGGTTGTTGGGCCTGGCGATCATGTCGCCCCGCGAGATGTCGATATCGTCGGCGAGGCTGATCGACACCGCCATCGAGGCGAACGCCTCGTCCACCGGACCGGACGGGCCGGCAATGGCGGTGATGCGGGTGGTCTTTCCCGCCGGCAGCACGACGACGTCATCACCGGTGCGCATGACGCCGCCGGCCACGGTGCCCGCATAGCTGCGGTGATCCGCATGCTCGTGGGTCTGCGGGCGGATGACGTACTGCACCGGGAAACGGACGTCGACCAGGTTGCGGTCACCGGCGACGTACACCTCTTCGAGGTGGTTGAGCAGTGCCGGACCCTCGTACCAGGGCGCCACATCGGATTTGGTGACGACGTTGTCGCCGTTGAGCGCCGACAGCGGGATCGTGGTCACGTCGTGGATGTCCAGGCGCGCCGCGAACTCGTGGAAGTCATCGCGGATCTTGTTGAACCGCTCCTCATCCCAGCCGACGAGGTCCATCTTGTTGACGGCCAGCACGATGTGCTGGATGCCCAGCAGCGAGGCCAGGAAGGCGTGCCGGCGCGACTGCTCCAGCAGGCCGTGCCGGGCGTCGACCAGCACGATCACCAGCTGCGCCGTGGAGGCACCGGTCACCATGTTGCGGGTGTACTGCACGTGCCCGGGGGTGTCGGCGATGATGAATTTGCGCTTGGCGGTGGCGAAGTAACGGTAGGCGACATCGATGGTGATGCCCTGCTCGCGCTCGGCGCGCAGGCCGTCGGTCACCAAAGCCAGGTCGGTGTAGTCGTTTCCGCGCTCCTTGGAGGTGCGCTCGACGGCGGCGAGCTGGTCCTCCATGACGGCTTTGGAGTCGAACAGCAGCCGGCCGATCAGCGTCGACTTGCCGTCGTCGACGGAGCCTGCGGTCGCGATGCGAAGAAGTGTTGCCATGTTAGTTTCCTGTCGCTTCGCTAGCCCTGGACATCAGAAGTACCCCTCGCGCTTGCGGTCTTCCATACCTGCTTCGGAGATCCGGTCGTCGGCGCGCGTCGCGCCGCGCTCGGTGAGGCGGGACACCGCGGTTTCGGCGATCACCTCGGAAACACTGCCTGCCAACGACTCCACGCATCCGGTGCAGGTGACGTCGCCGACGGTGCGGAACCGCACGGTCTTCTCGATGACCGGCTCGTCCTTGCGCGGCTGCAGGAACTTGTGCACCGCCAGCAGCATGCCGTCGCGTTCGAACACCTGGCGCTGGTGCGCGTAGTAGATGGACGGCAGCTTGATCTTCTCGGCCCCGATATAGGACCAGATGTCGAACTCGGTCCAGTTCGAGATGGGGAAGGCACGGATGTGCTCGCCCTTGTGGTGGCGACCGTTGTACAGGTTCCACAGTTCGGGGCGCTGCGCCTTGGGATCCCACTGCCCGAACTCGTCGCGGAAGCTGAACACCCGCTCCTTGGCGCGGGCCTTCTCCTCGTCGCGCCGCGCTCCGCCGAACGCGGCGTCGAACTTGTTCTCACGGATCGCACGCAGCAGCGTGAAGGTCTGCATGGGGTTGCGCGACGGGATCGTCTCGACGACCCGGCCGGCGTCGATATCGTCCTGCACCTTGGCGACCACCAGCCGCACACCGGTCTCGGCGACGAGGTCGTCGCGGACCTGGAGCACCTCGTCGAAGTTGTGGCCGGTGTCGACGTGCATCACCGGGAACGGCAGCCGACCGGGCGCGAACGCCTTGACGGCCAGGTGCAGCATGACGATGGAGTCCTTGCCGCCGGAGAACAGCAGCACCGGCTTCTCGAACTCCGCGGCGACCTCGCGGATGATGTGGATCGCCTCGGCCTCCAGCGCGCGCAGGTGGCTGAGCTCGTAGCGGGCGGCGGCCGGGTCGAGATCGGCGGGCGCGGTCATCGCATCTCCATAAAGTTGGTAGATATGACCAGAATTGCAATCATGGTTGGGTATTTAACCGCCGACCCGCGGCGATGTCAACGATTCGGCTCAGCGGCCGGTCACATGCGCACCGGCCGCGCGAGGCAACCGGACGGATTCCACCAGCGTCACCGCCAGCACCGCGCCGAGCACCAGGAACGTCACCGAGTACGACGCCAGCTGGCTCACCAGCAGCGCCGCCACCGCGATACCCAGCCCGGCAGCAAGTTCCTGCACCGAGGCGTTCAGCGTGTTGGCGTGGGTCAGGTCATCACCGTCGACATCGGAGAACGCCAAACTGTTGTAGGCGGTGAATCCGATGGAGCGCAGCGCGCCGCTGACGTAGAGCACGATCACGATGAGCACCACCGGCATGCCGGGCTGAATGAGGGCGAGCAGCCCGAACCACAGCACCGAGGCGATGCCATTGACCACCAGCACGGTGCGAATCCCGAATCGGCGCATCAGCGGGGTGGTGGCCGGCTTGATGGTCAGGTTGCCCGCGAACAGCACAGCCACCATCAATCCCGCCTGGAAGGGCGTCCACCCGAACTCCAGCACGAACTTCAGCGGGAGCAGGAAGGGCACCGCGGTGATCACCATCCGGTACAGCGACCCCGCGGTCACCGTGATGCGCAGCGTCCGCACCCGCAGTACCGGCAATTTGATCAACGGAGAGGCCGACCGCAGCAGATGCCACAGCGCCAGCCCGAGCAGCACCAGCGCGCCCGCGCCGCAGGCACCCACCAACAGCCAGTCCGTCCCGGCGATGCGGATGCTCTCCAGCGCGATCAGCGCCGCAGCGATGCCACCGCCGAGCAACAGCATGCCGGGCCAGTCCAGCTTGCGCACCGATTCGGCGGGGCCGCCGCGAACCAGCTTGAGCGCCAAGGCGAAACCGATGATGCCGAGCGGGATGTTGACGAGGAAGATCCACCGCCAGCTGCCGACCGTCGCGATGCCCCCGCCCAACACGGGAGCCAGCACCGGCGCCGCCAGCGCCGGCCAGGTGAGCAGGGCGATGGCCCGCACCAGATCGGATTTGGCGCTGTAGCGCAGCACCGCGAGCCGTCCGACCGGCACCATCATGGCGCCGCCGACACCCTGCAAGACCCGCATCCCGACCAGCATCGGCAGCGAGGTGCTCAGCGCGCAGCCCACCGAGGCAAGGGTGAACACCACGATCGCGGCCAGGAAGACCCGCCGAATGCCGAACCTGTCGGCCATCCATCCGGTGGCCGGAATGAGCACCGCCACGGTGACGAGGTACGCCGAGATCGCCACGTTCACATCCACGGCCTCGACGCCCAACGACGAGGCGATCAGCGGGATGGCGGGCGTGATGATCGTGGCGTCCAGGATCTCCATGAAGAACGCGCCGGCCACCAACAGGGCCATCCCGCGGGGGAACGGCGGCGGGCTCTGGGGCTCTGACACTGCAGGAAATCTAGTCGACCCTGCGCCGTACGCACATTCAGCAACGGTGGGCGTTACCGGAGGTGGGCACGTCGCTAGGAGATCAGCGGCAGGGTGCCCGGTTTGAGGGCCGGACCGACCGCGGTACTGGCGCCGGACACCCGGCCCCGGCCCCAGCCGATGCGCTCCCGATAGCTGCCCAGTAGGCCGCGGCGCACCAGGTCGGGTTCCTCGATTCCTGCTTGCGGGGTGACGAACGGGGACACGAACAGCGCGTCGACGGGGCAGTTGGCCTCGCACTGAAAGCAGGTCTGGCAGTCGTCCTGCCTGCTGATCACCGGAACTCCCGCCGCATCACGATCGAACACGTTCGTCGGGCAGACCGCGACGCATTTGTCGCACGAGATGCAGCGTTCGGTCGAGACCAGTTCGATCATGAAGCCACCCGCCATCTCGCCGCGCTGTCGGACCGCACCCAGATGTCATCGAGCCCACCGGTGATGAGCCGGTGATGTTGGGCCGGATCCTGCTCGGGGTGGTCGAGCCGCTTGGCCATCCCCCGCGTCTCGGTCCGCGTCAGCGCAGTCCGGTACATCCAACGGGCATGCGCGACCATGGCCGCGGCCTGCCTGTTGCGCACCAGTTGCTCACCGTCACCAGCCAGGGAGCCGCGCACATCGCCCCAGATCCCATCGATGACACCGAGCGCGTCGGTCAGCACCGGCCCCCGGCGCAGATAGTTCTTGTCGTACGGCAGCACCTCGCGCTGCAACGCCGTCACCACCTCGCGGTGATCCGCAGCCCGCGCGCCGGACTGCGGACGGATCCCCGCGGTCCCCACGCCGAAGACCCGGCGCGCAGCCGAGGCCGGACCGAGCGCGCGGGCATACCTCGCCGCACCGCGGCCGGCCCAGTTGCCCGACGAGATCGCCCAGGCGGCGTTGTGGCTGCCACCGCCGGTGAACCCACCGCAGATCAGTTCACGGGTCGCGGCGTCACCGGCCGCGAACAATCCGGGCACTGTTGTCGCGCACTCGTCGTCGACGATGCGGATGCCGCCGGTGCCGCGCACCGTGCCCTCGGCCAGCAGCGTGACCGCGAAACGCTGGGTGAACGGGTCGACACCCATCCGGTCGAAGGTCAGGAAGAAGTTCGGCTGCGCCAGCCGCATCGCGGCACGATTGTCCGGATCGGCACGGTCCAGTTGGCAGAACACTCTGCCCTGCAGAAGTTCTGTGGCGATCGGTGACCGGTTCTGTCCGCTCGCCCCCTCCAGCACGGTGCCGTCTTCCCGGTAGAAGGTGGCGAAGTGGTAGAACGCCGTCTTGGTGACCGAGGTGCCCTCGGGGGCGATGCCGTAGGCGTTCGAGAACTCCATCCCGGACAGTTCGGCGCCGGCCTCCACGGCGAACAACGTTCCGTCGCCGGTGTTCACATCGCACCCGAGCGCCTTGGACTGGAAGGCACATCCGCCGGTGGCCAGCACCACGGCACCGGCGCGCACCCGGTAGTCCTGCTTCTCGTGCCGCCGATAACCGGCCACCCCGGCCGCCGCTCCGTCGGCGTCGACCAGCAGTTCGGTGACCGGGCTGTGGTCGAGGATCCGAACACCGGCCCGACGCAACAGAATACGCATCCGGCGCATGTATTCCGGGCCTTGCAGCCCGTTACGCAGTTGCCTGCCATCGGGTCCCACCGGGAACGGGAACCTCGCGTCATCGGCGAATTCGTTGATCCGGTTGTAGGTTTCGTCGAGCACCCGGTTCGCCCAGCGATGATCGGCCAGGTGGCCACCCAGACCGTCGCGGCTGGCGATGGCCTCGGCACGCAACTGCGGATCCGGCGGGACGTACCAGACTCCGGTGCCCGCCGATGCGGTCGCGCCGCTGGTACCGCAGTACCCCTTGTCGGCGAGCACCACCTCTGCACCGTCGCGGGCCGCCCGCAGCGCCGACCATGACGCCGCCGGTCCCCCACCGGCGACGAAAACATCCGCGGTCAATTCTTCGATATGTGTGCTGGCTTCAGGCACAGCGAAACCCCCTGATAACGAACATGTTCGAGTGCGGGATCGTCTCACCGTAGGTGAGGCACCGCCGGACCACCACGGCTGCAATCGCCCCGATTAAAATCGCCGGACGCCGAACGGTTGTCAGTGGGTATCGCTGCTCACAGGATCACTGGAATGAAGTTGCGTGCACTCGCCCTGGCGGTTTCGACGTTGATGATCGCGGGGCTGGTCTCCGCGTGCGGATCGTCCTCGGACACCGCCAGCACCGAAGACGGCAAGACCATCATCCGCTACCAGGGCTGGGCCAGCCAGGTCACCTTCCCCGAACTCGCGGAGAACCTCGGCTATTTCGAGAAGATCAAGCTCAACTGGATCGGCAACACGACCAGTGGTCCGCAGAACATCCAAGCCACCGCCACCGGCGATATCGATGTGGGCGGGGCGTTCAACGGTGCCGTGGTCAAGCTCGTCTCCGCCGGTGCGCCGATCACCTCGATCATCGGCTACTACGGGTCGGACAAGGAGAATTTCACCGGGTACTACGTGCTCGAGGACAGCCCGATCCGCTCCGCCCGCGATCTGATCGGCAAAAAGTTCGGGATGAACACCCTGGGCGCCCATCAGGAGTTCGTGATGCGCGAATGGCTTGCCCGCGAAGGCTTGTCCCCCGAGGAGATCAAGCAGGTGGAGCTCACGGTGGTGCCGCCGGTCAATGCCGAGCAGACCCTTCGGCAGGGCAACATCGACGCGATCGCCTTGTTCGACATCTGGCGTGACGAGGCCGTGGCGCGTGGCGGGGTTCGGCCGCTCTTCACCGACGGGTCATTGTTCGGCGACTTCACCTATGGCACCTACATCGTGCGAAATGACTTCCTGGACGCCAACAGGGATGCGGTGGCCGACCTCACCCAGGGCACCGCCAGGGCGGTCCGGTGGGCCCAGGTCACCCCCCGTGAGCAGGTGATCGCCAAGTTCAAGGAGATCATCAACGCCCGCGGGCGCAACGAGAACGTGGAGAAGACCGAGTACTGGAAGAGCACCGGAGTCGCCGAACCGGGGGGTGTTATCGACCCGAAATCGCTGCAGCTGTGGATCGACTGGCTGGTCCGCAACGGCGAACTCGAGGAGGGCACACTGAAACCCGAAGACTTCTACACCAACGAGTTCAATCCCTACGCCAACGGCACCTACCCCAAGGACGCGGGCCCCGATGGCCAGGCACTCGGCCGGTGAGGCCCCGCCCGGGCCGCAGGTCCTGCACCGGGCCATCGCCATCCTCACCGCCGTCGGGGAGTCCGAGGACCAACTGACGCTGACGTCCATCGCGGCCCGCACCGGGCTGCCGTTGAGCACCGCCTACCGGTTGAGCCAGGCGCTGCTGCACGGCGGGCTGCTGGAGCGTTCCGCAGACGGCGAGTACTACCGGGTGGGCGCCGGGATGGTCGCGCTGGCGGCACCGGCCCTGCACCGACTCAACGTGCAAACGGTTGCCCCGCACCTGTATTCACTGGCCGGTGATATCGGGATCACCGCCAGCCTCGGCATGCCCGAGGACAACGAGGTCGTCACCGTCTGCTCGGGCCGCCCGGTGCAGAAATTCTGCGGCAACCAGCTTCCCGGGTCACGGCAGGCACTCACCGACAGCGCGATGGGGATGGCGATGCTCGCGTTCCACCGCAGGCCCGCGGTGGCGACGCTGGAACGGGTGCGCCGCCGGGGTTACGCCGATACCGTCGGCACCCAGGGTGAGCACGTCCGCGCGATCGCGGTACCGGTTTTCGGTGCGGACGGATTGGTGTGGGGTTCGGTCGGGGTCCAGGCATTGCGCAGCCGGCTCACCGACGAGCTGATCCGCGACATCCTGCCGGTGATTCAGCAGCACGCCAGGCGCATCGGAGCACGGCGGGACATAAGCTCACGCTGATCCTCTCTCACATCGTGAAAGCCGCATTCCCGGTGGCACCGGCGTTGCCGATCATGAAGACACAGCCAACAGCCAACCAGGGGGATCATCATGAGCGTCACGATCGAAAAAGACAGCACATCAGCAGATTCCGCCGCGCCACCGCACTTCGCTGCGGTGGCTGGCCATATCGGCGCCGAGGTCACGGGGGTCGATCTGCGCCACACCCTGACCGACGCTCAGGTCGACGCCATCCGGGCCGCGCTGCACCGGTACAAGGTGTTGTTCTTTCACGGCCAGCAGATCGAACACGCCGATCAGATCGCGTTCTCGGCCCGGTTCGGCACGGTGACCCCGTCGCACCCCTATGACGATGAGGCACCGGAGGGCTTTCCGGAGATTCTCGCCGTCGACAGCCGCAAGTACGCGAAGCGATTCGGCAAGGTCAAGTACAGCTACGACAACAAGTGGCACACCGACGTCACCGCACTGGTCAATCCTCCGGCGGCCACCGTGCTGCGCGCCGACATCGTGCCCGAGCAGGGCGGGGACACCCAGTGGACCAACCTGGCCGCGGCCTACAACGGACTCCCGCAGCCGCTGAAACTGCTGGCCGACGGGTTGCGCGCCGAGCATCGCTTCGGCGGACGTCATCCGCAATGGTCCTATGACAGCAGCTATGCCGAGAAGACCCGGTCCAATCCGATCGTCACCGAACACCCGGTGGTGCGCGTGCATCCGGTCACCGGCGAGCGTTCGCTGTTCGTCACACCGGGTTTCACCGCCCGCCTGGTCGGCCTGTCGCCTGCACAGAGCGACCGGCTGCTCGATCTGTTCTTCGACGAGGTCACCAACCCGGCGTACACGGTGCGGCTGCGCTGGCGCGCGGGCACCGTCGCGTTCTGGGACAACCGCGCCACCGCGCACCTGGCCCCCACCGATCTCGACGACGTGCAGACCACCCGGGTGCTGTACCGCACCACGCTGGAGGGCGACATCCCGGTCGGCCCGGACGGGTTGGCGTCCCTGTCCATCGCAGGAGCAGAGTTCCGCGGCGCGGTGGGCGACGGGAACTAGCTCCGCCCTTTGCATTCCGGCAGAGGCAAAAGGTTCAGCGGACGCGAGCCCGCTGCCAGCATGGGCATATCAGATCCAGGGGGACACATCGATGAGACACAGATCCAGCAGAACACTTGTCACCGCGCTCGCGGCGGTGGTGGCGCTGTGTCTCGCCGCCTGCGGGTCGTCCGACCAGGGCACCCAGAACGCCGATGGCAAAACCGTACTGCGGTACCAGGGTTCCACCGGCGAAGTGAAGATGCCCGAACTGGCCGAGGCGCTCGGCTATTTCGAGAAGGTGAAGCTGGAATGGGTGGGCGACACCACCAGTGGCCCTCAGGACATCCAGTCCGCGGCCACCGGTGATGTCGAATTCGGTTCGGCGTTCAACGGCGCCGTGGTGAAACTGAACGCGGCGGGTGCCAACATCACCTCGGTGCTCAGTTCCTACGGTGCCGACGACGCCGAATACACCGGCTATTACGTCCTGGAGGACAGCCCCATTCGATCCGCCCGCGACCTCATCGACAAGAAGGTCGGGATGAACACCCTCGGAGCGCACCACGAGTTCCTGACCCGGGAGTGGCTGGCCAAGGAGGGCCTCTCCAGCGACGAGATCAAGACCGTCGCGCTGACCGTGGTGCCCCCGGTGAACACGGAGCAGGCGTTGCGGGACGGCCAGATCGACGTCGCAGCCCTGAACGACATCTATCGCGAAGGCGCCTTGAAGCGCGGCGGGATCCGCCCGCTGTTCACCGACAAGTCGTTGTTCGGCGCGTTCAGCTACGGCACCTACGTCCTGCGCGACGACTTCATCGCCGACAACCCGGAAGCCTCCGCGGATTTCGTCCAGGGCACCGCCCGCGCCACCCGCTGGACCCAGGTCACCCCTCGCGAGGAGGTACTGGCGAAATTCAGGGAGATCATCCATCAGCGCAAGCGCAACGAGAACACCGCGGCCATCGACTTCTGGCGCAGCACGGGCATTCCGGTGGCCGGCGGGGTGATCGCCGAACGCGAACTGCAGACCTGGATCGACTGGCTGGTGCGCAACGGCGAGCTGGACGAGGGCACGTTGAAGGCCTCCGACCTCTACACCAACGAATTCAATCCGTATGCCAACGGCAGCTATCCCGACGGCAGCGGTCCCGACGGACAACCATTGGCGAAGAAATGACCGGACATCCGAAGCTGAGCTTGCAGCATGTGACCAAGCAGTTCCCGATCCGCGGCGAGGACACCGCTTTCACCGCCGTCGAGGACATCACCATCGATCTGGCCGCGGGCGAGTTCCTGGTGCTGGTGGGCCCCAGCGGATGCGGCAAGTCCACCCTGCTGGATCTGCTCGGCGGCCTGACCGAACCGACGTCGGGTGCCATCCTGCTGGACGGCACACCCGTGACCGGACCAGGACTTGACCGCGGCATCGTGTTCCAGCAGTACGCGCTGCTGCCCTGGCGCACCGCCCGCAAGAACATCGAATTCGGGCTGGAGGCAAAGGGCCTGGGCAAAGCCGAACGTCGGGAACGCGCCGAGCACTATCTGGATCTGGTGGGCCTGCGCAGTTTCGGCGATCGCTATCCGCACGAACTCTCCGGCGGCATGAAACAGCGGGTGGCGATCGCCCGCAGCCTGGCCTTCGACCCCGAAGTGCTGCTGATGGACGAGCCCTTCGCCGCGTTGGACGCCCAGACCCGGGAATCGTTGCAGGACGAACTGCTGCGCATCTGGGAGACCACCGGCAAGACGATCCTGTTCATCACCCACGGCATCGACGAGGCGATCTACCTGGGCCAGCGGGTCACCGTGCTGACCTCACGACCGGGCCGGATCAAGAACATCGTGGACGTCGACATCGACCGCAGCGCCGAGGATGTCCGATCCAGCGAGGGTTTCCGGTCGCTGCGCCACCACATCTGGACGCTGCTGCATCACGAGGTCGAGCGTGCCCGCACCCAGGAGCTGACGGCCCCGGCCGACGACAGCGAGGTTGTCCATGTCTAGCGCCATCGCCACCCCGGCCGAGGCCGTTCCCGTCGCCGCGTCGTCACCGGCACCTCCGGCGTCGGCTCCCCCGGCGTCCCGCGGGCTTCGCCGGTCGGTCGGCTCGCTGGCCTGGAAGATCTTCAAACCGGCCGCCGCCATCCTGGCGTTCCTGGCGGTATGGGAGATCGCCCCGCGAATCGGGCTGGTGGACAAGGTCTTCCTGCCCCCGTTCAGCCAGGTGGCCGAGACCTTCATCACGCTGGTCGGCAACGGTCAACTCTGGGAGCATGTGTCGGCGAGCCTGTCCCGGGCCCTGCTCGGCTTCGTCATCGCGGTCGCCGTCGCCATCCCGCTGGGTATCGCGATCGCCTGGTACCGGCCGGTTGCCGAGTTCCTCAACCCGATTCTGGAGCTGTTCCGCAACACGGCCGCGCTGGCGCTGCTGCCGGTGTTCATCCTCATCCTCGGGATCGGTGAGACCTCCAAGGTCGCTCTGGTGGTGTACGCCTCGACCTTCCCGATCCTGCTGAACACCATCTCCGGCGTCCGCACGGTCGATCCCTTGCTGATCAAGTCCGCCCGTTCGCTGGGACTGTCCCCGGTCCGGTTGTTCCAGAAGGTGATCCTGCCGGCCTCGGTCCCGACGATCTTCACCGGGCTGCGGATGGCTGCGGCCTCATCGATCCTGGTGCTCATCGCCGCCGAGATGGTCGGCGCCAAAGCCGGTCTCGGGTATCTGATCACCGCGTCGCAGCTCAACTTCCAGATTCCCGAGATGTACGCCGGCATCGTCACGATCGCGTTGGTCGGGCTCGCGTTCAACGGTGTGATCGTCGCCGTGGAACGGCGATTGTCCCGCTGGCGGGTCAACAACTAGCGCACCGTTCACCAACCAGAAAGTCAGAATGTCACAGCAGTTGCATCTCAACGCGTTCCTGATGGGTGTCGGCCACCACGAGGCGGCCTGGCGTCATCCGCGAACCGACGCGCGCAACATCCTGAGCGTCGCGCACTTCCAGGAGCTGGGTCGTATCGCCGAGCGCGGCAGGCTGGACTCGGTGTTCTTCGCCGACGGTCTGGCGGTCGGCCCGCGCATCAAGCACAACACCCAGGCCGTGTTCGAGCCGATCACGCTGCTGACCGCGATCGCCTCGGCCACCGAGCACGTCGGCCTCATCGCCACCGCGTCGACCGGATACCACTCGCCCTACACCCTGGCCCGCAGCTTCGCCTCGCTCGACCACATCAGCGGCGGGCGGGCCGGCTGGAACATCGTCACCTCGGCGGGCGCCGACGAAGCCGCCAACTTCGGACTCGACGACATCCCCGATCACGCCGGGCGGTACCGCCGCGCACAGGAATTCGTGGACGTGGCCACCGCGTTATGGGACAGCTGGGATGACGACGCGATCGTGCTCGACCCCGGCACCGGGGTGTTCGCCGACCCGGACAAGGTGCACAGCATCGACCACGACGGAGATCTGTTCCGGGTGCGCGGCCCGCTCAACTCACCGCGTTCGGTGCAGGGCCGCCCACTGCTGGTGCAGGCCGGGTCCTCGGAGAGCGGCAAGGATTTCGCCGCGCACTACGCCGAGGCGATCTTCACCGCCCAACGCACCATCGACGAAGGGGTGGCGTTCTACCGCGATGTCAAGGCCCGCGCCGTGGCCTACGGTCGCAGCGCCGATGAGATCAAGATCCTGCCCGGCATCGTGGCCTACATCGGCCCCACCGAAGAGGCCGCCCTGGAACTGGAACAGGAGCTCACCGACCTGATTTCACCGGAATATTCGCTGCGCCAACTGTCCAACATGCTCGGAGTCGACCTGACCGCCCATGCGCTGGACGCACCGCTGCCCGCGCTACCACCGATCGAGCAGATCCAGGGCAACAAGAGCCGCTACCAACTGGTGAAGGATCTCGCCGAGCAGGAGTCCCTCACCGTCCGCCAGCTGATCGCCAAACTCGGCGGCGGACGCGGGCACCGCACCTTCGCCGGCACCGCCGAGCAGGTCGCCGACAACCTGCAGGAGTGGTTCGAGGCCGGCGCCGCCGACGGATTCAACGTGATGCCGCCCTACCTGCCCGGCGGGCTGGAGGACTTCGTCTCCCAGGTGGTGCCGATCCTGCAGCGCCGCGGCCTGTTCCGCACCGAGTACAGCGGACACACGTTGCGCGACCACTATGGACTGTGCCGCCCGCAGAGCCGATTCGCGCCGGCCGGTCAGCACGCCGCCGAAACGAGCGCATGACCTCCGGGGCCACCCTGCGCCCATTCGTCACCACCGTCTTCATCCCCTCGGCGATCTTCGGTATCGGACAGGGTGCCGGCATACCGGTAATCGCGCTGCTGGCCCGGGAACTCGGCGCCTCCGTCGGTGTCGCCGGGCTGATCGTCGCGTTCGTCGGCCTGGGCTCGGTGCTCGGCGATCTGCCGGCCGGGCGGCTGGTCGCCCGGTTCGGTGAACGGCGGGCGATCGTCGTCGGCTCGGCCATCGGAGCGGCGGGTGTGCTGCTCTCGGCGACGGCGTGGACACCGGCTGCGCTCGCCATCGGTGCGGTGCTGACCGGACTGTCCACCGCGGTATGGGGGCTGGCCCGGCAGAGCTATCTGGCCGAGGCCGCACCGGCGCACATGCGGGCCCGCGCGATGGCGACCTTCGCGCTGATGTGGCGGCTGGGCATGTTGGTCGGGCCGTTCGTCGGGGCGGGCGCCATTCTGCTGATCGGCCTGCGCGGTGGGCTGGCCGTGCAGTGCGTCGCCGTGCTGCTGTCCGGCTATCTGCTGACCCGGGTGCCCGATCCGCCACGCGCGGGCGATGCGACGCCGGGCGGCATATCGGTCATCGGCGTCCTGACCCGGCACGGGATCCTGCTGTCCACCTTGGGTTTCGGTTCGCTGCTGATGGGCGCGGCTCGGGCGTCGCGCGATGCCGCGCTGCCGTTGTGGGCCGATCACATCGGTCTGGCCGCCGCGACGGTGTCGCTGGTCTATGGCGTCGGTGCCGTCTTCGACCTGTTGTGTTCCTACCCTGCCGGGCAACTGATGGACCGCTACGGCAGGCGGGCGCTGGCGGTACCGTCCCTGCTCATCATCGCGGTCGCCTTCTTCACGCTGCCGTTCACCGACTCGCTCTGGTCGATCATCGTCGCGGCGGTCATCATGGGGATCGGCAACGGGCTGGGTAACGGCGTCATCATGACCCTGGGCGCCGATGTCGCGCCCGCCGCGACCCGGGCCGAGTTCCTGGCCGCCTGGCGGCTCACCCACGACGCCGGGATGTTCCTGGGCCCGTTGTCGCTGGGCACCGCCGCCATCGTGGCGCCGCTGAGCCTCGGGCTGAGCGTCCTGGGGGTGGTCTCGGTGACGGGGGCGGCGATGATGTGGCGCTACATCCCGCGGTTCGTGCCCTGGCCGCCGATTTCCGCACGTTCGGTAACGCCAGGCGTTACCGAACGTGCGCAAGTCGTCAGGGAGTGACCTCCGCGAGCCTGCCGGTGGCGACGTCGAAGACGAAACCGCGCAGCGACTCGTGCTTGGTGACGAAGGGGCTGGCCTCGATGCGCCGCAGCGACTGACGCACGTCCTCGTCGAGGTCCTGAAATGCCTCGGCCGCCCATTGCGGCTTCAACCCGGTCTCGTCCTGGATCTGTTGTTTGAAGCCGTCATCGGTGAACGTCAGCATGCCGCAGTCGGTGTGGTGGATCAGGATGATCTCCTTGGTCCCCAGCAGTCGCTGGCTGATCGCCAGGGAACGGATCTCGTCGTCGGTGACGACACCACCCGCATTGCGGATGACGTGCGCCTCCCCGTCGCCGAGCCCGAGGATCCGGTAGACGTCCAGGCGGGCGTCCATGCACGCGACCACGGCGACGTGCTTGCTCGGCGGCAACGGCAACGGCCCGGAGAACTGGGCCGCATACGCGTCGTTGTTGGCCAGGTATTCATCGGTGACAGACATACGCCGGACACTAGCCCGCAAGCCAGGCGATGAGTACCCGCCAGAATCAGGCTGAGCCGAAGCGGTGGGCGATCAACGCAGCGGTGTGCTCAGGTCGTACACCGTGCTGCCACCGACATCGAGCGTGCCGAAGTTCTGCTGCACCCACTCGGTGATCTGGGTGCCCGAGCCATCCCGCTGACCGCCGGGGCCGAACCGCTCGCCGGCGATGAAGTACCGCACATCCCCGGCGGCGACGTAGTCCTGGAACTGCTGCAGTGTCGGCGAATTGTCCCCGCCCGCGAATCCGCCGATCGACATGATCGAGGCGCCGCTCTTGAGTTCCAGATCTCCGGCCATCATGGAGCCGATTGTCGCTGCCGCCCACCGATTGTCCAGCCCGGTCACCAGGTCGGCCAGCGCCGTGTCGTCGACGCGGGACCCTGGTCCGCCGGGGCGCCCGCCCGGACCGCCGGGCCCGAAATCGTGTTGCTGAGCCGGACCGGACACCGCCATCGGGCCACCGCTGTTGCCGCCTGCGACGGTCGCCACCGCCCACGCGGCGCTACCCGCGCCGCCGGCCAGCAGGGCCGCGGCCACCAGCGCCGCACCGGCCGCCCGGCCCAGTCGGTGCGCCCCGAACGCCAGTACCACCGCGACGACCACGGACACGATGAGCACCGACCACCGCAGCACCGGCCACCACTGCGGAAGTCGCGCCAGCAGGGCGAAGGCCCACCCTCCGGTGCCCGCCAGGGTCAGTGCCAACACCGCCCGCGCGGCCCGGTGCTCGCGGCGACGCCACAGCTCGACCACCGAAATCCCCACCAGTGCAGCGGTCGCCGGAGCGAGGGCCACCGTGTAGTACGGATGGATGATGCCGTCCATGAAGCTGAACACGGCACCGGTGACGAGCAGCCAGCCACCCCACATCAGCGTGGACGCCCGCACCATGTCGGTGCGCGCGGCGCGCCGGGTGAGCCACAGCACGGCGACCAGGCCGACCAGTGCCGCCGGCAGCAGCCAGGACGCCTCGGTCCCCATGGACGCGCCGAAGAGCCTGCCGATACCCGGGTCCCCACCGAAGAACAGGTTGGCTCCCCCACCGCCGGGTCCGCCCGGGCCGGGGCCACCCTGTCCGGGCCCGCCGCCGGGCTGGCCCTGACCGACGATGCGGTCGATACCGTTGTAGCCGAATGCCAACTGCAGCAGGCTGTTGTCGCTCGATCCGGCGATATAGGGCCGGGAATCCGCCGGCCACAGGCTCACCAGTGCGATGTACCACCCCGCTGAAAATACGGCGACCACTGCCCCGACCAGCAACGCGCCGATGCGCTTCCAGAATGCCATCGGTGCGGCAACCAGGAACACCAGACTCAGCGCGGGCACCACCAGAAACGCCTGCAGCATCTTGGTCAGGAACGCGAAACCGACCGCGCTCCCCGACAGCGCCACCCACCGCATGCTGCCCTGCTGGGTTGCCCGCACCATGCAGTACGCCGCGACCACGAGCAGCAGCACCAGCAGCGCGTCCGGATTGTTGTACCGGAACATCAGCGCCGCAACCGGTGTCAGCGCGAGCGCGGCACCGGCGATCAGCCCCGCCGCGGGTCCACTGCTGCGCCGCACGGTGAAGTACAAGACCGCGACGGCCGCCACGCCCATCAGGGCCTGCGGCAGCAGCATGGTGAACTCGTTGAATCCGAACACTCTGCCGGACAAGGCCATTGCCCATAGCGCGGCGGGCGGCTTGTCCACCGTGATGGCGTTGCCCGCGTCGAAGGACCCGAACAGCCAGGCCTTCCAGTCCTGGGTGCCCGCCTGTGCAGCGGCGGCGTAGTAGCTGTTGGCCCATCCGTTGGAGCCCAGCGCCCACAGGTAGAGCGCGGCGGTGCCGGCGAGCAGCGCCAGCAACCCCGGACGTTCCCAGCGTGGGCGGATATCGGGCACGGGCGCCTGTGCGGCCGTCGTCTGAACTTCTGCAGTCGTGGTCATGTCAATCCTTCGGTGGTGGGAGTCAGCGGCGGCGGGGGTGAAAGACCCAGCCGCGCAGCAGGACGAAGCGCGCGACGGTGGCCACCAGGTTGGCGATCACCAGTACGGATGTCTCCAGCAGTTGGTCGGGGCGATCGGTCACGGCGTGCAGTCCGGCCAGCGAACCACTGGTGATGGCCAGCGCGATGGCGAACACGATGAGACCTTCGACATGATGCCGCGCGACCGCACCGGCGCCGCGCACGCCGAAGGTGAATCGCCGGTTGGCCGCGGTGTTGCCGATCGCGGTCAGCAGCAGCGCCAGCAGATTGGCCAGCTGGGCTCCGACGACTCCGTGCAGCAACAGGAACAACACCAGGTATGCCGCGGTGGACAGCACACCCACGGTGCCGAACCGCACGACTTGGCGCAGCAGGGAGCCCGGTGCGGCTGCGTGCCGCGAACCCAGTTGGGCGGCAATGGTGTTGACGGGGATCGAGCCGTCGGTGAAGCCGCGCAGCAGCCGTCCGATTCCGCGCAGGTCGGCCTTGGCGGTGGCGACGATGTCCACCCGGCTGTCCGGGTCGTCGACCCAGTCCACCGGCACCTCGTGGATCCGTAGGCCGCTGCGTTCGGCCAGCACCAGCAGTTCGGTGTCGAAGAACCAGCCGGTGTCGGCGACATAGGGCAGCAGTTCGCGGGCGACATCTGCGCGGATCGCCTTGAAACCGCACTGCGCGTCGGAGAAGCCGGCGGACAGTGTCGATTTGAGGATCAGGTTGTAGCAGCGGGAGATGAACTCCCGTTTGGCGCCGCGGACGACGCGTGAGCTGCGGTTGAGCCGGGTGCCGATGGCCAGGTCGGAATGACCGGACAGCAGCGGGGCCACCAGCGGCGCCAGCGCGGCCAGATCGGTGGACAGGTCGACATCCATGTAGGCCAGCACCGGCGCGTCCGATTCGATCCACACCTTGTGCAGTGCGCGGCCGCGGCCCTTCTCCTCCAGTCGCACCATGCGCACGCCCTCGAGGTCACCGGCGAGCGCGGCGGCGATGCGGGGGGTGTCATCGGTGCTGGCGTTGTCGGCGATGGTGATGCGCACCGCGAAGGTGAAATTGTCCTGTAGGTGCCGGTGCAGCCTGCGCACCGAGTTCTCCAGGGCAGCCTGTTCGTTGAATACCGGCACCACGATGTCGACGACCGGCACACCGGGGACGGTCAGTGCGACGTTGGGGCGTGCCGCGGAGAGGATCTCGGTCATGGTGTCCATGCTCGGTGCCCACGGTGTGCCGTCCGTTGGCGCAAGCTGTGTGCCGGCTATGAGTCGGCTCCGGCGCCGGTGAGGTCGTAGACGACGGTGCCGCCGACGGTCCTCGGGACGAAGGTATGCACGACCCAGCCCGCGATGTCCACCGCGGCCTCGCTGCCGCCGTGGTCGGTGCGCGAACTGGCCATGATGCGCGATTCGATGAAGTAGTGGACGCGCCCCGCGGCCACCAGCCCGCGGAACTCATCCAGGGTGGGTGCGGGGTCGGTGCCGTTGAACCCGCCGACCGCCATCACCGGGACATCGGCGGCCAGCTGATAGCCCGCAGCGTTGTTGGAGCCCACCACCGCTGCCGGCCAGGTATAGCGCGCGGCGTCATCGGTCAGCAGCGCAGTGAGCTCCGGTGTCGGTTCCGGCGCATCAAGGAAACCGGGACCGAAGCCCCCACCGCCCCGCGCCGGTCCCACCATCGGGATCGCACCCTGATGCGGGGCCGCCGCGGTGGCCACCGAGTAGCCGACGGGCCCGGCCAGTGTCGCCGCGGCCGCCAGCACCGCGGCAATTCGGTCCACCGGTTTCGGCAGCCGGCCGCTCACCAGGATCAGCACCGCCGCGGTCACGCCGATCACCGCGATCGCAGGCCGCAGCCACGGCATCCAGTCCGGCCTGCGCGCCAGCAGCACCACCGTCAAGGTGATCGTCACCAGCACCGTGCCGGCCAGTGCGGTCGCGCAGGGTGGCTTGTTCCGGTTGCGCCACAACAATTCCGATCCGATGCCCAGGCATGCGGCGATCGCGGGCGCCAGGGCGACGGTGTAGTACGAGTGCACGATGCCATTGGCGTAGCTGAACACCGCGGCCGTCAGCACCAGCCAGCCGGCCCAGATGATCAGCGCCGCCCGGGCCGCGTCGGTACGCGGCGCCCGCCGCGTCAGGACGAACCCGGCGCCGGTGCAGATCAGTGCGGCAGGCAGCAGCCACCCGATATCGGCTCCCATCCCGCTGCCCAGCAACCGCCCCCAGCCGACGTCGAAGTTCAGGTTCCCCAGCCCGCCGGTCTCGGCCCCGGTCAGCCTGCCGACACCGTTGTATCCGAGCGCCAGTTCGACGATGCTGTTGTGCTGCGATCCCCCGATATAGGGACGGCGACCGGCCGGCCACAACTCGACCAGGAGCAGGTACCAGCCACCCGAAACCACCAGCGCCGCAATGCCTGCGCCGAGTCGTAGTATCCGGGTCCGCAGCGGGGCGGCCGCACAGATCAGATAGGCGGCGGCGAATGCGGGCAGGACCAGGAAGGCCTGCAGCATCTTGGCCAGAAACGCGAATCCGGCCAGAACGCCGACGGCAACCATCCACCACCGTCCGGCGTCGGGCGCGCAGGCGCGTTGTACGCAGTACGCCGCGGCCACCAGCAACAGCACCAGCAGTGCGTCGGGGTTGTTGAACCGGAACATCAACGCCGCCACCGGTGTCGATGCCAGCACCGCACCGGCGAGCAGGGCCGCGCCGGGCCCGCTGACCCGCCGCACGGCCGCGTACAGCAGCGCGACGGAGACCACACCCATCAGGGCCTGCGGTAGGAGCACGCTCCACGAACTGAATCCGAACATCCGCGCCGACAGACCCATCACCCATAGTGCTGCCGGGGTCTTGTCGACGGTGATGGCGTTGGCCGCATCGCTGGATCCGAACAGCCACGCCGTCCAGCTCTGGCTTCCCGCCTGCACCGCCGCGGAGTAGAAACTGTTGGCCCAGCCGCTGGCCGACAGGTTCCACAGGTACAGCGCCGCCGTCGCGACCAGCAGGGACCCGAACGCGAGACGTTCGCCGCCGGGCCGCCGCGGCGGTGCGGTCGTGACGGGGGCACGCGTCAGTACGGCAGTCATCCAACGATTCTGGTGTGCGCCGCTACGCCCGGTATGTGTCCTGGCTGTGCGTCAGCTGTGACCGTCGGCGGGCAGGGTGATCACGAACCGGGTATCGCCGGGCACACTGTGCAGATCGATCGTGCCGCGGTGCGCTTTCACCACTGCCGCGACGATCGCCAGTCCCAGTCCGGTGCTGCCGCCGCGCCGGGAGCGCGAGGAATCGCCGCGGGCGAACCGCTCGAAGACCTCCGGCTGCAACGTTTCCGGGATGCCGGGGCCGTCATCGGTGACCGCCAGCACAGCGGCGCCATCGCTGCGCATCGAGACCGAGGTGGTGACGGTGGTGCCTGCCGGGGTGTGCACCCGGGCGTTGGTCAGCAGATTGGTCAGCACCTGATGCAGACGGGCCTGGTCGCCGGTGACCTGCACCGGGTCATCGGGCAGTTCCAGGGTCCACTCGTGCTCGGGCCCCGCGGCATGGGCGTCGCTGACCGCGTCGGCCACCACCCGGACCAGATCCACCGGGGCCCGTTCCAGCGGGCGCCCCTCATCCAGGCGGGCCAGCAGCAGCATGTCCTCGACCAAGGTGGTGAGGCGCTGGGTCTCGGATTCGACCCGGCTCATCGCGTGCGCGACATCCTCGGGAAGTTCATCTCGTTTACGTTGTGCCAATTCGGTGTAGCCGCGGATGGCCGCCAGCGGGGTGCGCAGCTCATGGCTGGCATCGGAGACGAACTGCCGGACCCGGGTCTCGCTGGCATGGCGCGCGGACAGCGCCCCGGCGATGCGGTCCAGCATCCGGTTCAGCGCCGAGCCCAGCTGACCGATCTCGGTGTGCGCGCCCTCCGGATCGACGAGCACGATCGGGGTCGGCAACCGCACCTCACCCTTGTCGAGTTCCAGATCGGCGACATCGCGTGCCGCTGCGGAAACCTTTGACAGCGGCTCCAATTGGCGTCGGATGATCCAGATCCCGACGGCGGTGGCGGCGGCCAGCGCGACCGCCGAGACCACGCAGAACATCAGCAGCACCCACCACAGGGTTTCGTCGACGACGGTGGTGGGCAGCCCGACGACGACGCGGTGTCCGCCGTGGCGCAACTGTCCCGCTATCACCCGGTACGAGCCCAGCCCGTCGAGGTCGATGGTGACCGGGGTGCGGTCGGGCGCCACCTGGGCCAACTGCGCGGATGCTGCCGCGCTGATATCGGCGGTGGCACCTTCGGAGGTGATCACACCGCCGTCGATCTGGATTCCCTGGTCGCTGCGCTCCTGCCCGCCGCCACGGCCCCCGGGCCCGATGACCGCCCCGACGGTATTGATCGCCTGCCCCGGTGCGTTGAGAAACCCTGGTCCCGGCCCCTGCTCGGGATCGAACCGGAACCGGATCTGGGGCGCGGGACTGCCCGGCGGCGGGGGTGGCAGGTGGAACGGTGGTGGCAGTTCCATGATTCCGGCCGAGCGGCGAGCCGCTTCGACGAGTTGGGTGTCGAGCTGTCGCATCAGGAAACGCTGCAACGCGAATTCGGTGGCCACACCGATGGCCACGCAGACCAACGCCAGCAGGATCACCTGGGTGACCAGCAGCCGCATCCGCAGCGACCAGGTGCGCGGTGCGAGCAGGCGGCTGCTCATCGGATCAGCGCGGCGGACGCAGGACGTAGCCGGCGCCGCGCAGCGTGTGGATCATCGGTTCGCGACCGCTGTCGATCTTCTTGCGCAGATACGACACATAGAGTTCGACGATATTGGACCGGCCACCGAAGTCATAGCTCCACACCCGGTCGAGGATCTGCGCCTTGCTCAGCACCCGTTTGGCGTTGCGCATCATGAACCGCAGCAGCTCGAATTCCGTTGCGGTCAGCGAAATCGGCTCACCCGCCCGGGTCACCTCGTGACTGTCCTCGTCGAGCACCAGGTCCCCGACGACGATCTGGGCGTCGCCGGCATCGTTGGCCACCCCGGTGCGGCGCAGCAGCGCCCGCAGTCGAAGCACGACCTCTTCGATGCTGAACGGTTTGGTCACGTAGTCGTCGCCGCCCGCGGTGAGTCCGGCGATCCGGTCCTCGAGCGAGTCCTTCGCCGTCAGCAGCAGCAACGGCAGACCGGGTTGCATCTCGCGCAGTCTGCGCAGCACGTCGAGCCCACTCATGTCCGGCAGCATCACGTCGAGGACCACCACGTCCGGCGGGTTGTCGCGCGCCAGTTCGATGGCGCCCGCCCCGTCACCGGCCGTCGCGATGTCCCAACCCTCGTAGCGCAGTGCCATCGAGACCAGCTCGGCCAGCACCGGCTCGTCATCGACGACGAGAACCTGGATCGGCCTGCCGTCGGCGCGGTGCATCACCGCGCGTGCCGGTGCCTCGTGGGACGTCATGTCTCCATTATTGGCACTGCGGTGGGCGGACCCTGTGCCGTTCCTATGCGCAAGCTGTGAGATTTACGCTCATCGCCCTCCGATGTCCCGCACAGCCTGCGCCCAGCCGTGTCGGTCAGGGTGGGCGGTATGGCAGGCGAGTGGAATCCACGTCAGACGGTGCTGGCGGTGGTGGTGGCGGCGGTTATCGGCGTTGTCGGCGGCGGGGCGATCTACGCGGCGACCGACGACCCGGACCACAGCGGTGGGCCGGGCGGATTCGGTCCGCCCGGCCCACCGCCGCGGTCACAGAGCAGATAGCGGTCAGGGTGCCGGTGCCACGGTGGTGGTCGTGGTGTAGGTCGGGGTCTCGGCCTCCAGGGTGGGCCCCTCGGTGGGCGCCTCCGTCACCTCGGTCACGATGCCCGGCACCGTCGGCTCGGGTAACGCCGGATCGGCGCTGAACGTAGTGGTCTGGACGACGGAAATGCCGGTCATGGCCAGTACTGCACCGACGCCCGCGCCTGCAAACAGCAGCTTCAGTTTGTTCGATGTCATGCCGGGTGGGTTACCCCTACCCCCGGGCATGAAACCCAGGCCGCGTGAATTCACCTTCGGTTTACACAGCGAAAAGGCCGGGCGGATGTGATCCGGCCCGGCCTTCCCGCGGTGAGTGATCAGGTCCCCGATTCGTCGGCTTCCCGCGGTGCGGTGGTCACATCGATGTTGTCGCCGGGTGCCAGCGGCTCGGTGGTCTCCGGCGCGGTGACACCCGGACCGGGGCCCGGCGGGGCCGGATCGGCGCTGAACGTGGCGCCCTGAACCACGGAAACACCCGCCATGGTCAGCATCGCACCGACGCCGGCGCCGGCACACAGCAGCTTCAGTTTGTTCGATGTCATGACACTCGGCTACCCGCCCGGTCCGTCACGAAAACGCGCCGTTCGCCGGCGTCGGCGCACCAGCGGCGCGTCCATCTCCTACCCTGTTCCGCATGCAGCCCAGCAGCGGATCCATCGGATGACCCGGTTCCTGGCGCGCCGGCTGCTCAACTACGTCATCCTGCTGGCGCTGGCCTCGATCCTCGCATTCACGCTGACATCGCTGACGTTCTCCCCACTGGACAGCCTGCTGGAGCGCAACCCGCGCCCGCCGCAGGCGGTCATCGACGCCAAGGCCGCCGAGCTCAACCTCGACAAGCCGATCCCGGTGCGTTACGCGGACTGGGTGTCCGGAGCCGTCCGCGGCGACTTCGGCACCACCGTCACCGGACAGCCGGTCACCGACGAACTGTGGCGCCGCATCGGGGTGAGCCTGCGACTGGTGCTGATCGGGTCGGTCATCGGCACGATCATCGGGGTCGTGGTCGGCGCCTGGGGCGCCATCCGGCAGTACCGTTTCTCCGATCGCGCCATCACCGTGGCCTCGCTGCTGATCATCAGCGCCCCCACGTTTGTGATCGCCAACCTGCTGATTCTCGGTGCGCTGAAGGTGAATTCGATACTCGGGCTGCAATTGTTCGAATACACCGGGGAGACGTCCCCCGATGCGGTGGGCGGGTGGTGGAACCAGTTCGTGGACCGGATACAGCATCTGGTGCTGCCGACGTTCACGCTGGCGCTGGCCTCCATCGCCGGGTTCAGCCGCTACCAGCGCAACGCCATGCTGGATGTGTTGGGGCAGGACTTCATCCGCACGGCGCGGGCCAAGGGACTCACCCGCCGCCAGGCGCTGTTCAAACACGGCCTGCGCACCGCGCTCATCCCGATGGCCACCCTGTTCGCCTACAGCGTCGGCGGGCTGTTCACCGGTGCGGTGTTCGTCGAGAAGATTTTCGGTTGGCACGGCATGGGCGAGTGGGTCATTCAGGGCATCACCACCCAGGACACCAATATCGTGGTCGCCATCACCGTCTTCACCGGCGTCACGATCCTGCTCGCCGGCCTGCTCTCCGATGTCGTCTACGCCGCCCTCGATCCACGGGTGCGTGTGGGATGACCGATACCGAGTACCGATTCGTGTCCCGGCGCACCCTGGTGCTGCGCCGGTTCCTGCGCAACCGGCCCGCCGTCATCTCCCTGGCGGTGCTCGCCCTGCTGTTCATCAGTTGCTGGGCGCTGCCCCCGCTGCTGCCCTATTCGCACACCGATCTGGACTACTACGCGCTGCAACAGCCCCCGACGACGGTGCACTGGTTCGGCACCAACTCGATCGGTCAGGACCTGCTGGCGCAGACGCTGCGCGGCATGCAGAAGTCGCTGCTGATCGGCGTGGCCGTGGCATTCATCTCGACCCTGATCGCCGCCACCGTCGGTGCGATCGCCGGGTACTTCGGGGGCTGGCGCGACCGCGCCCTGATGTGGATCGTCGATCTGCTGCTGGTCGTTCCCAGCTTCCTGCTCATCGCGATCGTGACGCCACGCATCCGCGAGTCCGGCGGCAGCGTGCTGTGGCTGATCGTGCTGCTGTCGGGGTTCAGCTGGATGATCAGTTCCCGCATCGTGCGCGGCATGACGATGAGCCTGCGGGAACGCGAGTTCGTCTCCGCGGCACGGTACATGGGCGTTTCGAACCGGCGGATCATCGTCCGCCACATCCTGCCCAACGTGGCTTCCATCCTGATCATCGACACCGCCTTGAACGTCGGTATCGCGATCCTGGCCGAGACCGGGCTGAGCTTTTTGGGGTTCGGCGTGCAGCCACCCGATGTCTCACTGGGCACCCTGATCGCCGACGGCACCCGGTCGGTGACGACATTCCCCTGGGTGTTCCTGTTCCCCGCCGGTGTGTTGGTGCTGATCGTGCTGTGCGCCAACCTGATCGGTGACGGTCTGCGCGACGCGCTCGACCCGGCAGCCCGACCGCGGCGGCGGCGCTCATGACACTGCTCGAAGTGCGCGACCTGCGGGTCGAGTTCCCCACCGACACCGAAACCGTGGCCGCCGTCCGTGGGCTGAACTACCACGTGAATTCCGGTGAGGTGGTCGCGCTGGTCGGCGAGTCCGGGGCGGGCAAGTCGGCCGGCGCAATGGCGGTCATCGGTCTGCTCCCCGAGTTCGCCGAGGTGTCCGGTTCGGTTCGGCTGCAGGGCGACGAGCTCATCGGGCTGCCCGACGCGCAGATGTCGCGCATCCGCGGCGCCCGGATCGGCACCGTCTTCCAGGATCCGATGTCGGCGCTGACCCCGGTGTACACCGTCGGCGATCAGATCGCCGAGGCCATCCGGATCCACCGGCGCGATATCGGCGCCCGCCAGGCCCGGACCCGCGCGGTCGAACTGCTCGAACTCGTCGGCATCGCCCAGCCCGACCAACGTGCCCGGGCGTTCCCGCACGAATTGTCCGGTGGCGAGCGGCAACGCGTGGTCATCGCGATTGCCATCGCCAACGACCCCGATCTGCTGATCTGTGACGAACCCACGACGGCGCTCGATGTGACCGTGCAGGCCCAGATCCTCGACGTACTGCGCACCGCACGCGATGTCACCGGTGCCGGCGTGCTGATCATCACCCACGATCTCGGGGTCGTCGCCGAATTCGCCGACCGCGCATTGGTGATGTACGCCGGCCGGGCGGTCGAGACCGCGCCGGTCGCCGAGTTGTACCGCAACCGCCGGATGCCCTACACCGCAGGGCTGCTCGGGTCGGTGCCCCGCCTGGACGCACCCCGCGGTGAACGCCTGGTGCCCATACCGGGTGCGCCCCCGTCCCTGGCGGCGCTGCCGCCGGGCTGCCCGTTCACCCCCCGCTGCCCCCTGGTGATCGACGCCTGCCACACCGCCGAACCCGAACTCGTCACGGTGGGCCCGGCCCACCAAGTCGCCTGCATCAGACACCAACAGGTCCGCGGGCGCAGCGCGGCCGATATCTACGGGGTGCCGCTCACACCGCAGGCGGATCCGGCCGAAGACAGCGGTGAGATCGTGCTGCGGGTGCGCGATCTGGCCAAGACCTACGCCCTGACCAAGGGTGTGGTGTTCCGCCGCCGGGTGGGCGAGGTGCGCGCAGTCGACGGTGTCAGCTTCGACCTGCATCAGGGCCGCACCCTGGGCATCGTGGGCGAGTCAGGGTCCGGCAAGTCCACGACACTGCATCAGGTTCTAGAGCTGACCGCCCCGCAGTCCGGCACCATCGAGGTCCTCGGCACCGATGTGGCGAAACTGGACCGGCCGGGCCGGCGGCTGCTGCGCGGCGATCTGCAGGTGGTCTTCCAGGACCCGGTCGCCTCATTGGACCCGCGCCTGCCGGTACTCGATGTACTGGCGGAACCATTGCGCGCCAACGGTTTCGATCGCGCAAGAGCCGAAGAGCGGGTGGCCGAACTACTCGGCCTGGTCGGATTGCGCCGCGAGGACGCCGGACGCTACCCGGCGGAATTCTCCGGCGGGCAGAAGCAACGGATCGGCATCGCCCGGGCATTGGCGCTGCAACCCAAGATCCTGGCGCTGGACGAGCCGGTGTCGGCGCTGGACGTGTCGATCCAGGCCGGCATCATCAACCTGCTGTTGGACCTGCAGGAGCGTTTCGGGCTGGCGTACCTGTTCGTCTCCCACGATCTGTCGGTGGTGCGGCACCTGGCCCACCGGGTGGCGGTGATGCACAAGGGCCGCGTCGTCGAACAGGGTGACAGCGAGCAGGTGTTCGGCGCTCCGCAACACGAGTACACCCGTCGCCTGCTGTCGGCGGTCCCCCGCCACCAGCCCGATCCCGGTTAGAGTCTGGACGCATGAGTGCGATTTCACGTCTGCTCGCGGTGGGCGCAGCGGTGACGCTTGCCCTGACCGGTTGTTCGGCCCCCGACACCTCGGTGCCGTCGGCCGGAGGTAATGCCGAGATCGGCGCGACCGCGGACATCAACCCGCAGGACCCGACCACCCTGCAGCAGGGCGGCAATCTGCGGCTGGCGCTGACCGGCTTCCCGCCCAACTTCAACTACCTGCACGTCGACGGCAACCTCGGCGAGCTCGGCAGGATGCTGCGGGCGACGCTGCCCCGCGCCTTCGTCATCAAGCCCAACGGCGAGATGACGGTCAACAGCGACTACTTCACCAGCGTCGAACTCACCAGCACCGAACCGCAGATCGTCACCTACACGATCAACCCCAAGGCGGTCTGGTCGGACGGCTCACCGATCACCTGGGAGGACATGGCCGCCCAGATCAACGCCACCAGCGGCAAGGACAAGAGATTCCTGTTCGCCTCGCCCAACGGCAGCGAGCGGGTGGCCTCGGTGACCAAGGGGGTCGATGAGCGACAGGCCGTCATCACCTTCGACAGGCACTTCGCCGACTGGCGCGGAATGTTCGCAGGCAACGCAATGCTCGCGCCCAAGGCGGTGACCTCGGACCCGGAGGCGTTCAACAAGGGCTTCCTCAACGGGCCGTCGGTGTCGGCGGGACCGTTCACCATCAGTACCGTCGACCGGGGTGCGCAGCGAATCATCTTGACCCGCAACCCGAAATGGTGGGGAACACCGCCGCTGCTGGATTCCATCACCTACACCGTGCTCGATGACGCCGCAGTGATCCCGGCGCTGCAGAACAACGCCCTGGATGCGGCCGGGCTGGCCTCGCTGGACGATCTGGAGAACGCCAAGCGCACCGCCGGTGTCACGATCCGGCGGGCGCCGGCGCCGAACTGGTACCACCTGACCATCAACGGCAACCAGGGCGCGATCCTGTCCGATCCCGGCCTGCGCACCGCCGTCATGAAGGGCCTCGACCGCCAGGCCATCGCCGCGGTCACCCAGCGCGGGCTGGCCGACAACCCGACATCGCTGAACAACCACATCTACCTGGCCGGTCAGGAGGGCTACCAGGACAACAGCGTGCCCTTCGACCCGGAGGCGGCCAAGAGCGAACTCGACGCGCTCGGCTGGACGCAGAACGGCCAGTTCCGCGAGAAGGACGGCAAGCAGCTCAAGATCCGCAATGTGTTCTACGACGGTGCGAGCACCCGCGCGGTCGCCCAGATCGCGCAGAACCAGCTCGCCCAGATCGGCATCAACCTCGAGTTGGTGCCCGCGCCCGGCGGTGCGCTGTTCCCCGACTACGTCACCATCGGGAACTTCGACATTGCCCAGTTCGCCTGGGGCGGTGATGCGTTCCCGCTGGCCAGCCTCACCCAGATCTACGCGGCGCAGGGCGAGAGCAACTACGGCAAGATCGGCAGCCCCGAGATCGACGCCAAGATCGAAGAGACGCTCTCCGAGCTGGACCCGGCCAAGGCACGCACTTTGGCCAATGAGCTCGACAAGCTGATCTGGACCGAAGGCCACAGCCTGCCGCTGTTCCAGGCCCCGGGCAACGTCGCGGTCCGCAGCACCCTGGCGAACTACGGCCCCAGCGGTATCGGGGACGTCAACTTCTCGGCGATCGGATTCATGAAACCCTGATCCGCGACACGATCCGCGGCACCGCCGCCGGCAGTGTCGATTCCAGGGCGGCGGCCGCCGAGATCACGGTGATCGCGGTCCGCACGAGCGGGTTGACGGGCAGATTGTCCAGTTCCACGCCGCGGTCGGCCAGGGTGTGCACCGCCCCGATCCGCAGCGCACCGATGACCTCCAGCGCCGCCCGCTCCCGGGTGTCCAGCACGCTGTGGCCGGCGGTGGGCAAGGTCACCAGCGTGGCGCCGGGGATGAGATCAGCCACCTGACGCGCCACCGCGGGCGGCGTGGTGAGGTCCCGGCCACCCGACAACACCGCGGTGGGCCAGTCGAATTCGGGCATCGCCGCGACGAGGTCGAACGGCTCACGCTCGAATTCCTGGGCCGGTTCGTGGATTTCCCGCATCACCACCGACGGATCCAGCGGTAGCCCGTCGGGCTCTCCGGCAAAGTTGAGTTCGCGGAAGGCGATACGCCCCACCAGATCGTCCTCGTGCCGATACGGTGTCTTGCGCTGGGTGATCCGTAATGCCCTGCTCAGTCCGGCCCACAGCAGCGTGCGCCCGTGCAGCAGCAGGTCGAGCTGGCGGTTGAGCAGACCGACGCCCCCGTACTCGTACACCATGCTGGCGACCTGAGCTGATCCGTCGAGCCTCATCCCCTCATCGGCGAGCGTGCGGACCTTGAGTGCCAGATCGGGGGCCGGATCGTCGGTGTCTTCGGGGGCGTCGGTGCCGTCCCAGAGCAGCCCGCGGATCGCCGTGCGCATCTCGTCGATATCGCCGGCCGACAGCACCGGGCCGTCCAGCACCATCCCGGCGACCCGGCCCGGATGCCGCACACCGACGCCCGCCGCGATGTAGGAGCCGTAGGAGCTGCCGTAGATGTGCGCGGTCTCGACCCCGGCATCGTCGAGCACCGCGGCGACATCGTCGACCACCTGCTTGACCGTGATCGCCTCCGGCGGCAGGTCCACGCCGGCGTCGTCGTGGCGGGACAGCCCCACCCCGCGATGCTCGATCATGATCACGTCGAAGCCCGCGGCGGCCGCGTGCCGCCGGAACGCCCGGTACGGCGCCACCGACGCGAGCCCCGGGCCGCCGGGGATGACCACCACCGGGTGGGCCGTCTTGCGGCCGACACGCACGTAGTACAGGTCGAACGCCGCGTGATGCGGGTCGGACACCGCGTCCCCGGCACGGGTCACCGGCCGGCGGATGGGGCGCACGCCGGGCAGGGCGGCCAGCTTGTCGTGGGCCTTGCGGCGCTTGGCGGACATCGTCATCACCCACCATTCTGCCCCGCGCCCCGAACGGCCACACCCTGAGCATCCACCGGGTGACTCTCAGGATCGCGGTGATCGCAAGCAGTGCGGCCCGGTGGGTGCCACCAGTACAAATGGTCGACATGACAACCGTCGCACACAACCAGCGCATCCTGCCCGGGACACCCGAGTGGAAGGATCTGCTGAGCAGTATCGGCTCCGGATCCCGAGACCGAGACCTCAACGACGAGAACCCTTTTGATCAGGTCGCCGCCCTCAAGCGCGCCGGCTTCGGCACACTACGACTTCCTGCCGAGTTCGGTGGCGCAGGACTCACTGTGCCGCAGATGTTTTCCGCGGTGATCGATGTCGCGCAGGCAGATCCCATTGTCGCGCACATCTTCCGCGCCCACTTCTGGTTCGTCGAGGAGCGGCTGCGCTCGCAGTCGCGCAGATGGCTCGACCTGGTGTCCGAGGGCAAGATCTTCGGAAACGCGTTCAGCGAGAAGGGCACGCAGGCCGTCGGCAGCCTGGTCTTCAACACCCGGCTGCTCCCCAACCCGGCCGGTGGTTTCCGGCTCGACGGCGAGAAGTTCTACAGCACCGGCACGCTGTTCTCGGACTACCTGACCACCACCGCGACCACCGATCACGACTCCGTGGCCGTCGTGGTGGTGCCCGCAGACCGGCCCGGCGTCAAGATCATCGACGACTGGGACGGGTTCGGGCAGCGCCGCACCGGTACCGGGACCACCACCTTCACCGGTGTCAGCGTCTCCGAGGACGAGGTGCTCAGCGACAGCCCCTATGACGCCGAGCCGGTCCCGACGGTCCAGTACGCGTCGCTGCAGCTCTACATCCATGCCGTGGTGGCAGGCATCCTGGCCAATGTCGTCGATGACGGGGTCGACCTGCTGCGCTCCCGGGAGCGCAGCTTCAGCCATGCGCTGGCCGAACGCCCCGCCGACGACCCGCTGCTGCAGCGCCAGCTCGGCGAACTGGCCTCGGTGGCCTACATCGCGCGCACCGCGGTGCTGGACGCCGCCGAGGCCATCGGCGCGGCCACCGAGTCCGAGGTCGACGGTGTGCCGGACGCGGCGCTGGCCGCCGCGGCGCAGCTGAAGGTGGCCAAGGTCAAGGTGCATCTGGACGATATCGCGCCGATCGCCGCCACCCGCCTGCTGGAGCTGGGCGGCGCGAGCGCGTCCAGCCGGCAGCGCAACCTGGACCGGCACTGGCGCAACATCCGCACCATCACGCTGCACAACCCGGTGGGCCTCAAGGCGCGCGTCATCGGGCAGAACCTGCTGCACGGCACCCCGATCCCGGCCAACGCCTACTTCTGATCGCCACAATCGGCGATTTCGGCGTGATCCGCTGCGGTAGGCGCAGCGAATCACGCCGAAATCACAAGGAGAGACCATCCATGACCAAGCAACTGCACCTCGGCGGTTTCCAGATCGCCTCCCAGGTCACCCACAGCCACGCCGCGTGGCGGCACCCCGGCAGCGATACCGACTTCACCACCCCGGAGTACTACCACCGCATCGGCCGCATCCTGGAGCGCGGCAAGTTCGATTTCGTGTTCTTCGCCGACCTGCTGGCCGCCCCGGCCCAGTACGGCGCCGACATCACCGAGCCGCTGCGCCGCGGCACCCAGGCCACCGCGACGCTGGACCCGTCGATCGTGGCCGCCAGCATCGGCGCGGTCACCTCGAAGCTGGGCGTGGCGATCACCAAGTCCGCGACCTACTTTCACCCCTACGAGCTGGCCCGCATCTTCGCCAGCCTGGACCACATCACCCGCGGACGGGTCGCCTGGAATATCGTCACCTCATTGACGGCCAGCGAGGCACAGAACTTCGGCCAGGACGACCACCTGGACCACGAGTTCCGTTATGAGCGGGCCGACGAGTTCGTGCGGACCGCGCTGGAGCTGTGGTCGTCGTGGGATCCGGATGCACTGGTGGTGGACAAGGCCACCGGGGTGTTCGCCGACCCGGACAAGATCCGCCGGGTCGACCATGAGGGCACGTTCTTCCGCACCCGCGGTCCGCTGAACGTCCCGCGCTCACCGCAGGGCCGTCCGGTGCTCATCCAGGCCGGCTCATCGAACACCGGACGGGATTTCGCCGCCCGCTGGGCCGAGGCCATCTTCGAGATCGACCCGACGCCGGAGGGCCGCCGGGCCTACTACGACGACATCAAGTCGCGGGCAAGCAATTTCGGCCGCAACCCGGACGGTGTGCTGATCTTCCCGGCCTTCATCCCGTTCATCGGCGAGACCGAATCCATCGCCAGGGAGAAGCAGGCTTTCCACAACGAACTGGCCGATCCGATCTCCGGGCTGATCACGCTGAGCGTGCACACCAATCACGATTTCTCGCGGTACGACCTGGACGCACCGGTGGAGGACGTCCAGGTGACCGGCACCCAGGGCCTGTTCGACACCGCCCGTCGCGTCGCCAACCGGGACAACCTGACCCTGCGCGATATCGGCAAGTGGTACGCCCAGGGCGTGCTGCTGCCCCAGTACGTCGGGACCGCGTCGCAGGTCGCCGATCAGATCGAAGAGTCCTTCACGTCCGGCGAGGCCGACGGTTTCATGGTGTCGGCGGCCCAAAGCCCGGGCACCTTCAACGATTTCGTCGACTATGTCGTCCCCGAACTGCAGCGTCGCGGCCTGTTCCGCACCGAGTACACCGGCGACACCCTGCGGGATCATCTCGGGCTGAGCGCGCTGCCCGCCGGGGCGACGGTGGATGACCTCCAGGCGACAGCAGGGGTGGCGGACGCCGTCGCCTAGTGGAGGTTCTGCCCCGACACGCCGCCACCGACGGTGAAACTCTCGAGCCATGCTTGTTCAGCAACATGTTGTCAATCGCTGCCAATTCGCGAAAACGCCCACGTACTGCACCGTTGTTGCGATGATGTTCGGCATCGACGAAACCAGCGAGGGTTCCGCGGACCGACAACGAGGGGCACACCATGCCGGCTTTCATCCGAGGATTGGCGGTCATCGCGGCGGTTTCTGGCGCCGCGGTGGCGTTGGCGGGACCGGCATCGGCAGATCCGCTGACCGGGACCTACACCCGGGTGATCGATGGAACGCCGATGGCGTCCACCGCAACGTTCACACCGTGCGGCCCGGACTGCATGCACCTGCAAACCGGTGGCTCCGTTGCCTTCGACCTGCACCTGCAGGGCGGCAGCACGTGGACGGGCAGTTACGCCCTGAGTTCCGGTTCGGTCTGCGCAGTCACTCTGGACAGCAGCACCCTGCGCGAGGTCGACACGTGCGAGGGCAAACCGCCGCTCAACCTGTTCTTGACGCAGGATTTCTAGACCGCCCCATCACTGACCCCGGTCGGGTCGAAGCCGCGGTCTACGCGGTCAGCTCGATCAGCCGCGCGTCCTCGATGCCCGCGTACCGATCCGGGCTGCAGGTCAGCACGATGACCTGGCCGTCGCCGCCGACCGAATCGAACACGGCGGACATCCGGGTGAGCCGGTCCGGGTCGGTGAAGCCCAGCGCATCGTCGATGACGACGGGCACGGTGTCCTCCTTGGCCACCAGCGAGGCGCATGCCAGCCGCGCCACGATGCCGATCTGCTCCTTCGCCCCGCCCGACAGCGATTCGTAGCCCACGGTCCGGCCGCCCAGGGTGCGGCTGCGGATGGTGAGGTCGGTGTCGATGTCGACCTCGAAGTCGGCACCGAACACGATGCGGCCCAACCGTTCGATCTCGTCGCGGAACGGCGCGACATAGCGTTGACGCGCGGATTCGCGGTGCCGCAACATCACCGTGCGCAGTGTCTGCGCGGCGCGGGCGCGCCGCTCGATGCGCAGGTATTCACCGTGGGCATGCTCGCGTTCGGTGTGGGCGGCATCGAGGGTGCCCTTACGCCCCTGCGTCCCATAGAGTTTGAGCGTTGCGCTGAGTTCGGTGATCGCGGTGGCGGCGGCCTCACGCTCGCGCAACAGCCCCTGTAGGGAGCGATTTGCCGCGTCGAGTTCGGCGGCCACCGTCTCCGGGTGCGCGGCGGCCAGCTCGCCGTCCAGGCGGGTGACCTCGGTGCCCGCCCGGGCGGCCTTCTCGGCAGCCTCTTCGGCTACCAGGCTGAGCTGGTCATCGGATGCGGTGAGCCGTTCGGCGACCAACCGCGCGTTGGCCGCCTGCAGCTCGGACTGCGCGGTGCCGAGCTTCTCCCGCAGCACGCTCGCGGTGACGGCGGCGTCATTGCACGCGGTGACCGCAGCGGCGGCGAGCGCACGCTGCACGTCGGCGTTCTCCGATGCCGCCCGGTGCGCCGCGCGGGCCGTTTTCAGCGCGGCGCGCGCACTGTCGGTGTCCCCGGCGACCACCGGTTGTCCGGCAGTCAGTTCGGCGTGCCGGGCACGCAGCTGCTCGGGGGTCTCATCGCCGGTGAGCGCGGCGATGGTGGCATGCAGCCGGTTCTGCGCGGATCGCAGTTCCCGCCGGCGGGCGTCCATTTCGCGCGCGTCGTCGATGTTGTCTGCCCCGGCACGCCGCAGCGCCTCGGAGAGGGCCTCTTCGGCGGCGACCAGGGTGGCGTGGGTGTCGAGCGCGTCGGCTCCCGGCACCACCCGGGCCCGCAACAGCCCGGGCAGCTCGATTCCGGTCGGGGCGCCGACGCTGGCCGACCAGTCCTGGCCTGCAGCGAGGTCGACGGTCTGCTCGCCGACCCGCAGCCGCACGTCGGCCAGTGCGACGAGTTCGATATGGGCCGAGGCGAGTTCGGCCTGATCGGCCGCCCGCTGCACGGCGCGCCCGGCGGTCTCGATCTGCTGCATCAGCGCATCGGTGATGGTGTTGCCGACCAGCTCGCGGTCCACGTCGGCGAGTTCGGCTGCGGCACTGTCGAGCTTGCTCAGCTGGACGGTGAGCCGCGCCGCCTCGTCTCGAGCGATCAGCGCGGCCAGGTCGGCGCGTGCGTTCTCGACTGCGATGGCGGCGGTGTCCGCGGCGGCGCATGCCTGCTCGGCGGCGATCTCGGCGGCCTCTTTGGCCTGCTGGGCCGCAGCATGGGTTCGTGCGGATTCGGCGGCCACGGCAATCAAATCCGCTGCGGACTTCGACCTTTCGTCGATCGCGGCGCGCAGTCGGCGGCGCTCGTTGACCGCCGCGAGCGATGCGGTGTGGGTGGCGGTCGCGGCCTCGGCGACCACCCGGGCGGTGTCGCGTTCGCGGGTGAGCCGTGCCACGGCGGCGGCTGCCTGCTGCGCCGCGGTCGCGCGCACCTGGGCCGCCTCGACCTGCGCGACGGACGCGGCCAGCTGCGTGGTCAGGGTGGCATGTCGCAGCACGGCCTGTTCGACCTCGGCGACCGCAGCGGCGCTGCGCACCACCTCGTCCTCTGCGGCGCGCAACCGACTGGTCGCCGCGGCCCAGGAACCGGTCGGGCGTCCGGTCGGGGTGAAATAGGTCAGGTACTCGACTTCGATCCGGTCCACCAGCAGCGGATCGGCATCGCCTGCGACATCGTCGGAGGAACCGGCGGCGACATCGAGCGCGCGCGACAAGGCGTCGCAGCCGGACAGGTCCACCGGCGCGGTGGCCGAGGCCTGCAGCACCCGCTGTGCCTCCCACAGCGCGGTGTCGAGCGTCTCGGACAGGATGGCCAGCACCCGGTCGTGCGCCTCGTCGCCGGTGAGTTGCTGGCGTTTGGGCGCCATGATGGTCAGCTCCGTCTCGGCGCGCTTGTGAAAGCGTTTGCGGTACACGAAACGGTAGGGGCCCGTGGATATTTCGGCGACCACCTCGGCACCCACATCGGCGTGGGTGGGTTTGACCGCCTTCACCTCTTTCTTGGTGGAGCGATCCTTGATCGTCAGCAACAGGTCCAGTGCCTCGATCATCGACGACTTGCCGATCTCGTTGGCGCCGCTGATCACCACGACACCGCGGTCGGGGAACTCGATCTCGCGGTGGGCCACCCCGCGGTAATTGGTGAGTACCAAACGATGCAGCTTCATGCGACGTTGCCCTCCAGGTGTCCGCCGGACAGGCGGAGCAGCAGCGCGAGCGCCGATCGGGCGTCCTCGGCCTCGGTGCCGTCGGTGCGCGCGGCATCGACCAGCTCCTGCACCGCGCCGGCGGCGAACCCGCCGATCGACAGGTCGTCGAATTCGCCGTCGGCGGGCAGCACCACGATGTCGGAGTGCCGCTCCCACAACCGCAGCGAGGCGAACACCCGCGCGTAACGGTCCAGGCAGGCGTCCAGCTTGGCCTTGTCGGTGACGGTCAGCGAGCCGGTGAGCACCAGTTGCACCACGGTGCGTTCCTTGTCGGGCAGCTGATCCAGATTGACGTCGAGCCCGGCGATATCGCGGTCATCGTTCACGTCGTGGCGCAAGGTGAGGAAGCGCCAGCGCCCGACCCGGCGCGCGGACACCTGGACCGGGTGCGCCGGATCGTGCTCGTCGACGTCGACGACCAGGACGTGCCCCGGGTCGGTCTCGATGTCGTCGTAGTTGGTGACCTCCGGGGAACCGGAGTACCAGACTCGGCCGGTGGCGCCGACCGCGGTGCGAGAGTGCTTGTCCCCCAAAGCCACATAGTGCACGGCACCACGATCGATGGTGGCCTCCAACCCGGCCAGCCGGATCAGCGACGGTTTTCCGGGATCCGGGTCCAGGATGTCGACCCCGCCGTGCGCGACCAGGATGCGCACCGTGCCGTCGGCAGGCAGGTCGGCGCTCACCGCGGCCGCCAGATCGGTGGTGGGCGACTTGGAACGCCAAGGCGCGGCGACGATCTCCAGCCCGGGCCGCACCTCGAAGGCACCGTCGCGGTCCAGCACGGTGACATTGTCGGGGCATTCGTCGAGAAACAGCGTGCTGGTGTACACCGAGCCGGCGTCGAGCTGATCATGGTTGCCCGGCAACAGATACACCGGAACGCCGATGGCCCGCATGGCCTCCAGCGCCAGGCTCACCTCACGCGGAGCCAGCTGGTTGTCCTCGAAGACGTCACCGGCGACGACGACGAACTCGGCGTCCACCTCCGCTGCCAGCGCACCCAGACCCGAGACGGCGTCACGACGGGCGGCCGCGTAGCGCGACTGTGCCTCACCGCCACCGGCACTGAGGAAGTGCCGGGTCATCCCGAGCTGCCAGTCGGCGGTATGGAGAAAGCGCATCTCAGCACTCCTTTCCGGGTCGGTGATCGTCGTTCGTGGAGAGTGTAGGTCCGCTGTCCGACAAGTCCGGGGACGTGCGTCGGCATGGCCTAACCTCAGTGGGATGAGAACGCTTCTGCTGCTGCGTCACGCCAAGTCGGACTACCCCAGCGGCATCGGCGACCACGGCCGCCCGCTGGCCCCGCGCGGCATCCGGGAGGCCGGGCTGGCCGGTGACTGGCTGCGGGCCGAGGCGCCACCCATCGACGCGGTGTTGTGCTCGACGGCGACCCGCACCCGACAGACCCTGGAGCGGACCGGGATCGAGGCGCCGGCGCGCTTCGTGGACCGGATCTACGACGCGACGCCGGGCATCGTCCTCGGCGAGATCAACGGCGTCGCCGATGATGTGCAGACGCTGCTGGTGATCGGACACGAGCCGGTGATGTCGGGGCTGGCACTCGCCCTGGCCGATGACCACAGCGATGCCGACGTGGTCGCGGAGATCGAATTGAAGTACCCGACTTCGGCGCTGGCGCTGCTACGGGTGCCGACAACCTGGCGTGACCTCGAGGTCGGCGGCGCGCAACTGGCGGGATTCCACGTTCCGCGCTGATCCCGCCGCTGACTAGGAGTTGGTGGCGAGCGTCAGTTCCATCAGCTTGATGGCCATCGCGCAGGCGTCGATACCGGGAGCCTGCGGATTGACCCACCAGCCGACGACACCGCTGGCGTCGCTGGCCACCCCGCACGCCCCGTTGGCGGCCGGGTTCTTCATCACGATCGACTGCACGCCGGCGACCCGGCGATCCTCGATCGGGAACTTCATCACCTCGGCGGCCTGGCGTTCGTTCTCCAGGTCCCCGAGCTCGAACCAGAACCTGGTGATGTCGACCAGCCCGGCCGGGTTGGCCGCCTGCCAGCGGCACACCGCGCCCACGAACGTGCTCTGGATGTCCAGCGGATCGGCGCCCACGGTCTCGGCCAGGATGTCCTCGGTCAGGACGTCGCATTCCTTGAGCAGGTTCGGGTAGGTCTTCTCCGAGTCGTTATTGCGCGGCCCGGCGCCGCCGGAACCGGCCTTGATCGCCGACCCGTCGACCGCACGCGAGCAGCCCTGCACGCCGATCACCATGGTCAACGCGGCAAGCAGCGCAATCACCACGGTCAGCGGACGTTTCACGGCGCGGCGCATCATTTGGCGTTCACAATCGACTGGCGGGTGAGTTCCTTGGCGACTTCGCAAGCATCCGGGTAGGGCTTCTGGGCGAAGCTGACCGACCACTCGATGAAGTCATCGTCGAACTGGATGCCGATCTCGCACAGGCTGGGCCCGAGCACCAGGTCTTCGCCGATGGCGATGAATCCATTCTGGCCCTCGATGCTGATGTCCTCCACGCTGGCGCGGGACAGTTCCTCGGTCTTGCGTTCCCGCCCGATGGGGCTGCCCCGGAAGTGGGTGAAGGAGAAGTGCGGGCCGACGATGCCGCCGCCGGCCAGCCACTGGCAGCCCACCGAGGTGCGGGCCGTGTTCACCAGCCCGACGACCTCGGTCAGCTGCGAGATGGTCTGGTCGGTGATGCCGCCGCATTCCGGGAAATCCGGGCCGTGCTGAGCGGCCGGCGCCGCCTCGGTACTCGGCGGCACCGAGGGTGTGGCGGGGTCGTCGGAACTGGAGCAGGCTGCCACCACGGGGAGCACCGCAGCGGCGGCCACCAGCATCTTCGCTGCACGAGTGAGCCGTCCGTGAGGGACAGCATGGCCGCTTCTGGGGGTCACGACATGCACTGTAGCGGCCGGTCGGCACGGAACCGTTGACATACCGACTGACCTGCCTTTTCGTGTCCCGGTCCCACACCGGGTCCTACAGGTGGGTGTGCGACAGTAGCCAGATGTTGCTCGCCCTGCTGCGCCGGTATGTGCAGCCGTACCGGGGGTTGCTCTCCGTGGTGGCGGGCCTGCAGGTGATCAGCACGCTGGCCTCGTTGTATCTGCCGACGGTGAACGCCGCGATCATCGACGAAGGCGTTGCGGTGGGCGATACGACGCGGATCGTGCACCTCGGCCTGGTGATGCTGGGGGTCACCGCACTTCAGGTGGTGTGCGCCGTCGGCGCGGTGTTCTTCGGGTCGCGGGCCAGCATGGGGTTCGGCCACGATCTGCGGGGCGCGATGTTCTCCCACGTGCTCGGCTTTTCCGCGGTGGAGACCGCGCGGTTCGGGACACCGACACTGCTCACCCGGACCACCAACGACGTTCAGCAGATCCAGTTGCTGGTCCAGATGACGAGCACCATGCTCATCACCGCGCCCATCATGGGCATCGGCGGTATCGCGATGGCCATCCACCAGGACGCCGGGCTGTCCTGGCTGCTGCTGATCAGCGTGCCGATCCTGGCGCTGGCCAACGGGTGGCTGGTGTCGCGGCTGATGCCGATCTTCCGCACCATGCAGCGCGTCATCGACAACATCAACCGGGTGATGCGCGAACAGCTTTCCGGGATCCGGGTGATCCGGGCCTTCGCACGCGAACCCCTGGAACGCAGCCGGTTCGACGAGGCCAACCGGGCGCTCACCGATACCGCGCTGAGCGCCGGGCGCTGGCAGGCGCTGATGCTGCCGGTGACGACGCTGGTCATCAACATCTCCAGCGTCGCCCTCATCTGGTTCGGCGGGCAGCGCATCGACGACGGCCAGATGCAGGTGGGTTCGCTGATCGCGTTCCTGGCCTACTTCATGCAGATCCTGTACGCGGTCCTGCTGGCCACCTTCCTGGTGGTGCTGCTGCCCCGCGCGTCGGCGTGCGCCGAGCGGATCACCGAAGTGCTCTCCACCGCACCGGAGATCACGGCACCGCAGGACCCCGCCCCCGCTCCCGTCGCCGGCGAGGTGCACCTGGCCGGCGCCACCTTCAGCTATCCGGGCGCGGATCGCGCCGTCGTGCAGGATGTTTCGTTCACCGCCGGGCCCGGCACGGTGACCGCGATCGTCGGGAGCACCGGTTCGGGCAAATCCACCCTGATATCCCTGATCAGCAGGCAGTACGACGTCACGGCGGGAACCATCCGCCTCGACGGCGTCGACGTGCGCCATTTCGATCCCGAAGACCTCTGGGCGACCGTCGGATTGGTGCCGCAGCGCGGGTACCTGTTCTCCGGCACCGTCGCCGACAACCTGCACTACGGCAGGGCATCGGCGACCGAGGACGAGATGTGGGACGCGCTTCGGGTAGCGGCCGCCGACGATTTCGTGCGCGCTCATCCCGACGACCTGCAGATGCGCGTCGCGCAGGGCGGGATCAACTTCTCCGGCGGCCAGCGGCAGCGACTTGCCATCGCCCGCGCGGTGATCCGGCGACCGGCGGTCTACCTGTTCGATGATGCGTTCTCGGCACTGGACGTGCACACCGACGCCCGGGTGCGCGCCGCACTGCGCGAGGTGTCCGCGACAGCGACGGTGATCATCGTCTCGCAGCGGATCTCGACGGTGGCGCAGGCCGATCAGGTGATCGTCATCGACGACGGCCGGGTGGTCGGCGCGGGCACCCACGAGGCGCTGCTGACGGACTGCCCCACCTACGCGGAATTCGTGGACTCGCAGTCGGTGCGGGGATGACCAGGCCGATCCGCGGTATGGCGGAACCCCCGGCGGCACGGTCGCGCGATTTCACGGGCGCGGCGGTCCGGCTGCTGAAACGGCTGGCCCCGCAACGCAGTCTGACCGCACTGGTGATCGCGCTCGCCGTGGGCGGTATCGCGATCGGTGTGATCGGGCCGCGCATCCTCGGTCACGCCACCGACCTGTTGTTCAACGGGGTGATCGGCCGCGAGTTGCCCGCCGGGCTCAGCAAGGATCAGGCCGTCGAGGCGGCCCGGGCCCGCGGTGACGGAACCTTCGCCGATCTGCTCTCCGGGATGAACGTGGTGCCCGGCCGGGGGGTCGACTTCGCCGCCGTCGCGCACACCCTCTCGCTCGCGCTGGGTCTGTATCTGGTTGCCGCGCTGCTGGTCTGGTTGCAGGCCCGCATCCTCAACGTGGTGGTGCAGCGCACCATGGCGGCGCTGCGCACCGAGATCGAGCACAAGGTGCACCGACTGCCGTTGTCCTATGTCGACGGCCGGCAGCGCGGCGAACTGCTCAGCCGCGTCACCAACGATGTCGACAACGTGCAGTCCTCGCTGGCCATGACGATCAGCCAACTGCTGACCGCGTTGGTGACGGTGCTGGCCGTGCTGGTGGCGATGCTGACGATCTCGCCGCTGCTGGCTCTGATCACGGTGGTGACGGTGCCGCTGTCGCTGCTGGCGACCCGCACCATCGCCCGTCGCTCACAGAAGCTGTTCGTGGCGCAGTGGACCAACACGGGCCGGCTCAACGCCCATATCGAGGAAACCTACAGCGGATTCACCGTGGTGAAGACCTACGGTCACCGTGCCGCGGCCGCCGAACGGTTCACCGAACTCAACGGTGAGGTGTACCGCGCCAGTCTGGGCGCCCAGTTCCTGTCCGGACTGGTCTCGCCGGCCACCACGTTCATCGGCAACCTCAGCTATGTGGCGGTCGCGGTCGTCGGCGGTATCCAGGTCGCCACCGGTCAGATCACGCTGGGCGGCATCCAGGCGTTCATCCAGTACGTTCGCCAGTTCAACCAGCCGCTGACGCAGGTCGCATCGATGTACAACTCGCTGCAGTCCGGGATTGCCAGCGCGGAGCGGATTTTCGACCTGCTCGACGCGCCGGAAGAGTCGGCCGAACCCACCGCCGCCGCGCCGGCCTCCAGAGCAGGTCGCGTCGAGTTCGAGCATGTCTCGTTCGGTTACCGGCCCGACACCCCGGTGATCGAAGATCTGTCCCTGATCGCCGAGCCCGGCTCGACGGTGGCCATCGTCGGCCCGACCGGTGCGGGCAAGACCACGCTGGTGAATCTGCTGATGCGCTTCTACGACATCGACGCGGGCCGGATCACGATCGACGGGGTGGATATCGCGTCGCTGCCCCGCCAGGTGCTGCGCGCCCGGATCGGCATGGTGCTGCAGGACACCTGGTTGTTCGGCGGCACCATCTACGACAACATCGCCTACGGCCGCCCCGACGCCACACCCGACGAAGTGCACGAGGCTGCCCGCACCGCGCACGTCGAGCGTTTCGTGCAGACCCTGCCCGACGGGTACGACACCCGGGTCGGCGATGACGGTGGCGCCATCAGCGCCGGTGAGAAACAGCTGATCACCATTGCCCGGGCGGTGCTGGCCCGGCCGGCGTTGCTGATCCTGGACGAGGCGACCAGTTCGGTGGACACCCGAACCGAATTGCTGATCCAGCAGGCGATGGCCGAATTGCGGCGGGACAGGACCAGTTTCATCATCGCGCACCGGCTGTCCACCATCCGCGACGCGGACCAGATCCTGGTGATGGAGGCCGGGCGCATCGTGGAGCGGGGCACCCACACCGAACTGCTGGAACGCCACGGCGAGTACTGGGCAATGTCGGTCGAGGCGAGTGCAGCGCAGCGCAGCGACGGGAAGTAGCCGAGCCCGATCAAGCACCCTGCTCAATTCCAATCCCCGGACAGCGCCGGAACCCGTTGGGCAGTATGGCGATATGGCCGACACCGTGCACACCTTCTGCCGGTACTGCCTGGCAACGTGCGGCGTGGAGATCACCGTCGAGGACAACCGGGTCCGCAAGATCGCCGCGGACAAACTCAACCCGCACAGCTGGCACGATTTCTGCGCGAAGGGGCGCACCGCGGCCGCAGTGGTCGAGCATCCGCGCCGCGTGGTGGCACCGATGCGCCGGGACGGCGACCGCTACGTCGAGGCCTCGTGGGACGAGGCGTTGCGCGACATTGCCGACCGGATGAACCGTTTGATCGACGCCGACGGGCCGGACGCGGTCGGCGCCTATTACGGGAACCCGGCCGGCTACTCGTCGTCGAACCTGGTGTTCATGAACGGCTGGCTGGACGCGGTCGGTACCCGCAATCGCTATGCCGTCGGGTCGGTGGATCAGAATGCCGTCCACGTGGTCGCGCAGTCGATGTACGGATCGGCCCTGATGGTGCCGGTCTCCGATATCGACAACTGCGACTTCTTCCTGCTGGTCGGCGCGAACCCGGCTGTCAGCGCCTGGAATTGGCTGGAGTCCGCGCCCGGCGGGTGGCGCCGCGCACTGGATCGTCAGCGGCATGGCGCGCGCATCGTGGTGGTCGACCCGGTGCGTACCGAGTCCGCAGACAAGGCCGACACCCATCTGGCCGTGCACCCGGGCCAGGACTGGGCGCTGCTGCTGGCGATGGTCAAGGTCATCCTGGACGCCCGCCTCGAACACGTGGGTGACTGTGCCGACCTGGCTTCCGGCATGCCGGAGATCCGGGCGCTGGTGACCGCGTGCGACCTCGCCGATCTGGCCGCCCGCTGCGATATCCCCTGCGATGAGATCGCGCAGTTGGCACGGGATTTCGCTGCGGCGCCCGGTGCGATGGTGATCACCCGGACCGGGGTGTCCCTACAGGAGACCGGCACCGTCGCCGAATGGCTGGGGCATGTGCTCAACGTCATCACCGGCCGGATGGACCGGCCCGGCGGCCGCCGGTTCGAACCCGGCTACGTCGACACGCTTCGACTGGCCGGTCTGGCCGAGACCGCGCCGCACCGCAGCCGGGTGGCCGGGCGCGAGATGGTGGCCGGCGCCCACGCGCTGGCCGAACTGCCCGATGAGATCCTCACACCCGGGCAAGGACAGATCCGGGCGTTGGTGATCAACTCCGGCAACCCGGTGATATCCGGTCCCGACGGCGCCCGGCTCGATTCCGCCCTGCAACAGCTGGATCTGTTGGTGGCCATCGATTTCGTGCAACGCGAGAGCCACCGTCACGCGCATTGGCTGCTGCCCGCGGTGCACTGGTTGGAGCGCGACGACCTGTTGGCCTTCACCAGCAGCATGCACGACGAACCGTTCGTCCAGTTCGGTGCCCGGGCCGTCGACCCGCCGCCGCAGGCCCGTGAGGAGTGGCGGATCTTCGTCGACCTGGCGCTGGCGATGAAGCGGCCGCTGTTCGGTGCCCGCGGTCTCAACGGTTTCATCCGGTCCAGCCGGCGGGCCGCCGCTGCGACCGGACGTCCCGGCCTGGCGTTCGGTCCGCACTGGATCAACCGGCTGATGATCGCGACGTCCCGGAAGGTCAACGGCCGCAAGCTGAAATGGCGGGATCTGCGTGACAATCCGCACGGCCTGGTGCTGGGGCCCCGCGAGTTCGGGCATTTCCGCGCCGCGCTGCGGACCCCGGACAAGAAGGTGCAGGTGGCACCGGCGGAGTTCGTCGCGCGCACCCGCGAGCTGCTGGCGGGCGCCGGCCCTCGCACGGAGCCGGACTTCCCTTACCTGCTGGGCAACCGGCGCAACCGGCACGCGATGAACTCGTGGCTCAACGAACTGCCCGGCCTGCATCCGTCCGGAAAGCGCAACGTCGTCTTCGTCCATCCAGAGGATGGGGCCGCACTCGACATCGGTGATGGCGACACCGTGCGGGTGACGTCGGCGGTCGGCTCGGTCGAGATCACCGCAGCGCTGTCGGACCGGCCCCGCCGTGGTTTGGTGGTGATGGAACACGGTTGGGGTTCGGGGGTTTTCGATCCACGCTCCGGTGCGGCGCCGCAGACCTACGGCGTGAACCGCAATCTGCTGGTCGACGGCGCCGCCCTGGATCCGTTGTCGCAGACCTCGGCGCTGGGCGGCACCCACGTCGCCATCGAGCTACTTCGGCGCGCTGACGTTCGCTGAGCGAGCGCCGACATCACTACAGGTTCGGGCCCTCCGCGCGCACATCGTCGACCGCGGTCATGGCCTCGCGCAGCTTGGCCAGCCATTCCTCGGTGTGCTCGCCGACCAGTTTCACCGACCACGCCAAGGCATCCGAGCGTGAGCGGGCGACACCGGCATCGACCAGGGTGTCGAGCACCTGGCGCTCCGGTTGTTTGAGCCTAGTCATCACCGGGACGGCGATATGGGTGAACAGGGTGCGTTCACCGCCGGCCTGCACACCCCACGAGACCTTGCGACCGAAGCGATCCTGGGCCTCGTCGGCGATGCGCATCCGCTCGCCGCGGGTTTCCTCGCGGAACTTGGCGACCCGGCCGGAGGCCCGGGCCACACTCTCGTCGCCGTCGGATTCGGGTAACTGCCCGATCACCGTGATTTCTTCGCGATCGACCACAACGGTCGGATCACCGGCGAACCAGCCGTCGGGCAGGCGCCCGGCGAACCAGTCCGCGGCATCGGTGACGGCGTCGGCGGAGCCGCGCCGCCCGTGCTGATGATGTCTCATGATTACATGATTACACCGTTACAACGCGCGGTGGGCAGTGTTCTCACACAGCGAAAGCCCTGATGATCGGTGCTAGCGCTTTCTGAGCAGGGCCACTCCGCCGCCCAGCACCAGCGCGACCAGCAGCAGTCCCGCCCAGCCGGCACCGGCCAGCCACCAGACGGCGGCCACCGCGAGGATCGCCGGCGATGCCAGGAACAGCACCATCCCCGGATGCTCCTTGACCACTGCCAATGCGCTCTTCGCCCGGACCCGGTCGATCTCGTCACCTGCCATACATCCAAGAATGCCAGCCTAAGGTGATCCTGTACGCATCGAATCGGCTGAGTTGTTGAGGAGTACACGGTGAGTGGTCAATGGTTGCGCGACCCCGAGGGCCGCTTCGAGTACCGCTGGTATGACGGCCAGAATTGGACCGATCAGGTATCCCAGCAGGGGCAGGTCCACACCGCGCCGCTCGGCGGCGCACCGGCGCAGGCGCCGCCCGCCCAGCAGTTCGAACCCCAGGGTGCGCCGCAGCAGGCGGCCCAGCATCATGACCCTCAGGGCCAGGCACCCCAGCCCCAGGGCGACGGCTTCGCCGGCATCAGCGGCGAGTTGATCGACGGCCGGTTCAGCGAGAAGGAATCCAAGGCGATCGCCCTGCAGAACGAGCGGCTGCTGCGCGTCCGGCTCGGTGAGCCGTTCATGGCGCGGCAGGGCTCCATGGTCGCCTACCAGGGCAATGTGGACTTCGCCTTCGAGGGCGGCGGTGCCGGGAAATTCTTGAAGAAGGCGCTGACCGGCGAGGGGCTGCCCCTGATGCGCTGCCAGGGCCAGGGTGACGTCTTTCTCGCCGAGCAGGCCAATTACGTGCACCTGCTGCAGCTGACCAACTCCGGGCTGTCCATCAGCGGCAAGAACGTGCTGGCCTTCTCGGCGAGCCTGGACTGGAACATCGAGCGGGTCAAAGGCGGCAGTATCGCCACCGGCGGACTGTTCAACACCACGCTGCGCGGCAGCGGGTGGGTCGCCCTGACCACCGACGGCCCCCCGGTGGTGCTCAATGCCGCCGAGGCGCCGACCTTCGCCGACACCAATGCGGTGGTGGCCTGGTCGGCGAACCTGCAGACCCAGCTCAAGACCAGCTTCAAGGCCGGCGCCCTGATCGGTCGCGGGTCCGGCGAAGCGGTGCAGGTCGCCTTCCATGGACAGGGCTTCGTGATCGTGCAGCCCTCGGAGGGCATCACCTACCCGGTGCAGTAACGCCTAGAGCGAGTCGAGGATCGCCTTCATCTCGTCGATCTCGTGCTGCTGGCTGTCGATGATCGCCTTCGCCATGGTCTTGGCCGGCTCGAACTGACCGCCGTCGAGCACGCTCTTCGCCATCGTGATCGCGCCCTCGTGGTGACCGATCATCTGGTTCAGGAACAGTGTGGTGGCCTCTGGGCCGGAGGCCGCCTTGAGCTTCTCGATATCGGCGGGCGCCACCATGCCCTCCATGGAGCCGTGGTCCATCGCCGGCATCGGCGGGTTACCCCAACTGGTCAGCCAGCCCTGCATCTGCTCGATCTCGGGAGCCTGCGCCGCCTTGATCTCCTTGGCGAGTTCGGTCACGCGCGCGTCGACATCGTCCTTGGCCAGCAGGATGTCGGTCATCTCCACCGCCTGACTGTGGTGCGGGATCATGTGCTGGGCGAACATGACGTCCTCGTTGTTGTGCGCCGAGGCGCCGTCGGCGGCCGGCCCCGGGCTCGCACCGCTGCCGTTGTGACTGGTCCCGTGATCATGGTCGGTATGACCATCCCCGCCGGTCTGAGCCGACTGATCGGTACAGCCGGCCAGCAGCAGCGCGGCGACCGCGGCTGTCGCGATCACCTTTGCCGGTGTGCGCATCATGTGTTCCTCCTCGCAGAACGAAGCTATTTACCCATACCCCCTACCGGTATATCATGGCGGCATGAGCATGGTTCTTGAGGTCCAAGGTATGAGCTGCGGCCACTGCGTGTCGGCGATCACCGCTGCGGTCACCCCATTGGCCGGCGTCACCTCCGTCGATGTCGACCTGGCCGGCGGCAAAGTCACCGTGGACGGTAGCGCCGATGTCGGCGCCGTCACCGCCGCGATCGAGGACAGCGGATACGACGTGAGTCCCGCCCTGTCAGCATGAGCACTCTGACGCTCGACGTCGGCGGCATGACCTGTGCGTCGTGCGCGGCGCGAATCGAGAAGCGACTCAACCGTATCGACGGTGTGCAGGCCAGCGTGAACTTCGCCACCGAGCAGGCCCGGGTGGATTTCCCCGACAGCGTCTCACCAGAGGACCTGGTGGCCGCGGTCGAGGCGACCGGTTACACCGCGGCGCTGCCGCCCGAAAACGACGCTGCTCCCACCGAATCCGACGAGCCCGACGAGTCGGCGCCCTGGCGTCAGCGGCTGCTGATCTCGGCGGCACTGGCCGTACCGGTGGTGCTGCTGTCGATGGTCCCGCTGCTGCAGTTCGACAACTGGCAGTGGCTGGCCTTCACACTGGCCTCACCGGTCGTGGTGTGGGGCGCCTGGCCGTTCCACAAGGCGGCCTGGACGAATCTGCGCCACGGTGCGGCGACGATGGACACCCTCATCTCGGTGGGTGTGATCGCCGCCTACGCATGGTCGGTGTGGGCGCTGTTCTTCACCCACGCCGGCATGCCAGGGATGAAGATGCCGTTCGAGCTGATCTCCACCAGCTCCGAGCCGCACCTCTACCTGGAGGTCGCCGCGGCGGTGACGACCTTCCTGCTCGCCGGGCGCTACTTCGAGGCACGCGCCAAACGTCAGTCCGGCGCCGCGCTGCGCGCGCTGTTGCACATGGGCGCCAAGGACGTCGCGGTGCTGCGAGACGGGGCGAGCGCAGCGACGGGGGGAAACGCTGCCACCGAAATCCGCATTCCCATAAGCCAACTCGCCGTCGGTGACGTATTCGTGGTGCGCCCCGGCGAGAAGATCGCGACCGACGGCGTGATCACCGCGGGCAGATCCGCCGTCGATGCGTCGATGCTCACCGGGGAGCCGGTGCCGGTCGAGGTGACCGAGGGCGACAACGTCGTCGGTGCGACGGTGAACGTGGGCGGGCGTCTTGAGGTGCGCGCCACCCACATCGGGGCCGACACCCAGCTCGCGCAGATGGCCCGGCTGGTCTCCGAGGCACAGAGCGGCAAGGCCGAGGTGCAGCGTCTCGCCGATCGGGTCTCGGCGGTCTTCGTGCCGATCGTCATGGTGCTGTCACTGCTGACCCTGCTGGGCTGGTTGATCTTCGGTGACGGATCGGTCGCTGCCGCGTTCACCGCCGCTGTCGCCGTCCTGATCATCGCCTGCCCCTGCGCGCTGGGCCTGGCCACGCCGACGGCGCTGCTGGTCGGCACCGGCCGCGGAGCGCAGCTGGGCATCCTGATCAAGGGCCCGCAGGTGCTCGAGTCGACCCGCCGGGTCGACACCGTCGTGCTCGACAAGACCGGGACCATCACCACCGGTCGTATGTCGGTGGTGGCGGTGTATGCCGCCGACGGCGAAAACCCGGACGCCGTACTGAGATCGGTCGGCGCCCTGGAGAACGGCTCCGAGCATCCGATCGCCCGTGCCATCGCCGGCCACGCCGCCGAACGCGGGCCGCTGCCCGAGGTCACCGACTTCGAGAATCACGGTGGCCTCGGGGTGACCGGGGTGGTGGACGGCCGGGCGGCCGCCGCCGGACGGGTCAGCTGGCTGCGTGACGACTGGTCGTTGACGACGCCCGGGGAGCTGGTCCGGGCCGCCGATGCGGCCGCCGAACAGGGGCAGACGCCGATCTGGTTCGCCACCGACGGTCAGATCCGTGCCGTCGTCGTGGTCGCAGACACCATCAAGGACAATGCCGCCGAGGCTGTTTCGGGTTTCCGGGCGCTCGGGCTCACCCCGGTGCTGCTGACCGGCGACAATCGCCGCGCCGCGGAATCGGTGGCCGCGCACTTGGGTATCGAGCGCGTGGTCGCCGATGTGCTGCCTGCGGGCAAGGTCGACGAGATCAAACGCCTGCAGGCCGATGGCCGGGTGGTCGCCATGGTCGGCGACGGCGTCAACGACGCCGCGGCACTGGCGCAGGCCGATCTTGGGCTGGCCATGGGGACCGGCACCGATGTGGCCATCGAGGCTTCGGATCTGACGCTGGTGCGCGGCGATCTGCGCGCCGCCGTCGACGCCATCCGGTTGTCGCGGGCCACCCTGGGCACCATCAAGGGCAACCTGTTCTGGGCGTTCGCCTACAACATCGCCGCCCTGCCGCTGGCGGCCGCGGGGCTGCTCAACCCGCTGATCGCCGGTGCCGCGATGGCCTTCAGTTCGGTGTTCGTGGTGACCAACAGCCTGCGGCTGCGCCGCTTTTCGGCCGGCTGAGCGCGACACTGGACATCACGGCTGACCCGACACGTACCGTGCCCGGAACAACTTCACGTCGTCCCTGATGCCCTTGAGTCGTTTGGCACCGGCGAAGGACCATTCGATCCCGGAGTCGTCGCCGACCGCGTCCCGCACCGCTTCGGTCGCCAGGACGGCACCGGGCCGGGCCGCGCCGGTGACCCGGCTGGCCAGGTTGACCGGGCTGCCGAACCAGTCGCCGCTGCGGTTGACCGCCATCCCGGACGCCAGACCGACTCGTAGCCGAGGGAACTCGTCGTCGGCGCTCGCGGCTTCCAGCAGCGCCAACATCGTCGTCAGCAGGGCCAGCGGCTCCGGACTCACCAGCATCACGGCGTCACCGATCGACTTGATGAACCGCACCGGCGGCGCCACCACGTCATGGGTGGCCTCGACGAGGCGGTTCGCCAGCCCCTCCAGTTCCTCCGGCGGCACCGCCTCCCCCAGCTTGGTGAAACCGACCAGATCGGCGAACGCGACCGTTACCTCGCGCGCACCAGGAAGGGGGCGACCCGCGGCCCGCTCCCCCGCGGTCACCGCGTCCGTCTCCATGGTGCGCCGCAGCTCCAGCCGCAGCATGTCCTCGATCATCGGGCCGAGCAGCGGATTTACCTGTCGCAACAATGCTTCGGAGGCGACTGCGACGTCGAGCTCACTGACACCCGGCGCCATCACCGCCGCCATCGAGGTGAACCGCATCGCCTCCGCCGTCTTCGACAACCCGTCCGCAAGCGCCCGGACGACCAGAACGATATTGTCCTCATCGATGCCCATGTCAACGAAATGTCGTGCATAGCTGGCAATCTCACCGTCGACCCGCAGATGCGCGGCTTCGTCCGGGTCGTCCACCCGCGGCAGGCCGAGCGCCCGCTGGATACGCTGCAGCAAATCCAGATTGATTCCGGTGCTGTCGCTGATCTCGCGCGCGGATACGTAGTCGCCGTCGTCGCCGAGGATCCGTCGCGATGCCAGCAGCACCGGCTCATCGGAATCCCGGATCTGCTCGATCGTCACACCCTGGTCGAGCAACCACGGGATCAATTCGGCCCGGTCGGCGCGGGCCCTGCCCTCCAAGCCGTCCAGCAGACCCGAGGCCTCGATATCGAAGTCGCTACCCACCGGGCCAACCTATACCGGCGGGCAGGCATCATCGGGTCGGTGAACGAATTGCTGCACGGACTGCCGCCGATCGTCGGTGCCGACCCCACCGTGCTGATCCTGGGCAACATGCCCAGCGTGATGTCGCTGGCATCGGGGCAGTATTACGGCAATCCGCGCAACGCCTTCTGGCCGGTCATGGCCGACATCCTCGGATTCGACGGCGCAGCACCGTACGAACAGCGGGTTTCCGAACTCGCCGGACACCAGATCGCGGTGTGGGATGTGCTGCGGTCCTGCCGTCGCGCCGGCAGCCTGGACGCCGCGGTGGAACGGGACAGCATGGTGCCCAACGATTTCGGCGCATTTCTGCGGGATCGTCCGCAGATCGATCTACTACTGTTCAACGGAGCCGCCGCCGAGGCCAACTACCATCGCCTGGTGCGCGCCGCCCCCGCGGTCCGCAGCCTCCGGCTGCCGTCGACAAGCCCGGCGCACACCATGCGGTTCGCCGACAAACTCGCACATTGGCGGGCGGCGCTGCGGCGTTAGGCCAGCCGGTCGACGGCGTTCTTGGCCTCCCGCAGACCCATCCCGGTCTCGTCGCGCAGCAGCTTGATCGCCGCAATCTTGTTGCCCTGCAGGGCCAACTGGCGCACCATCTCGGTGACGCCCGACCGCGGGTCACCGATCTCCGAGCCGGACGTCTCGGTGAGCTCCCCCGACTGCCGATAACCGGTGTGCAGCGCCCGCTCCAACGCGGCGACGCGGCGCTCCAACTCCTCGACCCGGCGGTGCAGATCGTCGTCCGAGCCACCGAACAGTCCCATGGCCGAACTCTAGAGGACGCGCAGCGGCTACCGTGGCGGCATGTCCTGCGTGTTCTGCGCCATCGCCGCCGGTGACGCCCCTGCCATCCGTATCCACGAGGACGAGGACCTGCTGGCGATCCTCGACATCCGGCCGTTCACCCGCGGGCACACCCTGGTGTTCCCCAAGCAACACGCGGTGGATCTGACCGACACCCCGCCGGCGACGGTCGCCGCGATGGCCGTCCTCGGGCAGCGCATCGCCCGCGCCGCCCGGGCCTCGGGGCTGCACGCCGACGGCAACAACATCGCCATCAACGACGGCAAAGCGGCGTTTCAGAGTGTGTTCCACATCCACCTGCACGTGGTGCCCCGGCACGACGGCGACAAGCTGGCCTTCGCCAAGGGCATGCTGGTGCGCCGCGACGCCGATCGGGAAGAGTCCGGACGGCTGCTGCGCGCGGCACTGGCGCAACTCGACGAAGCCGCGCAGGATTGAGCCCATGGGTATGCCTCCGTGGGAGCGTTACATCGGCCTCCCGATGCTGTTGCTGCACGACAAGCTCTACAAGGCGACCGACGGGCGGATCGGGCACACCATCCCGTTCGGTCCGCCGGCGCTCATCCTGCACACCGTGGGCGCCAAGACCGGGCAGCAGCGCGCGAACTCGCTGACCTATGCCCGCGACGGCGCCGACTACCTGGTGGTGGCCTCCAAGGGCGGCGAACCCAAGGCCCCGGGCTGGTATCACAATCTGAAGGCCAACCCGCAGGTCGAGATCAACGTCGGCCCGAAGCGGTTTCCGGTGACCGCCAGGGCGGTGTTCCCCGACGATCCCGACTTCCCGCGGTTGTGGCGGATCGTCAACGACATGCGCGGGAACAAGGACCGCTATATCGGTTACCAGAAGCGCACCACCCGCCCGATCCCGGTGGTGGTGCTCTCGCCCTAGAGCAGCTCTTTGGCGAGCAGTTCCAGCGTCAGGTCCCGGCCCGGCGCGGTGCGCACATCGGTGCCCCGGAACGCGGAGGCCACGGGTGAGACCATCACCTCATCGACATCGAATTGTGCTGCCACCGACCGGATCTGGTCGGCCGCCTCGGCCGGGTCACCCACCACGGTGCGGGCCAGACCCGAGTCGACGATCAGCTGTTCCTGCGCGGCGAGCTGCGCGGCTTCGGCGTCCTCGACGAGATCCAGTGGGCCGAGGGTGCGACCGGTGCGCAGCCGGGCCATCATCTGCAGGTTGGGCAGCAGCAGCCGCAGCGCCTCGTCGCGGGTATCGGCCACCGACGCGTTGATCGTCATGAAGGTGGTCGGTTCGGCCAGCAGCTCACTGGGCCGGAACTCGGCGCGGTAGGCGGCCAGCGCCTCGGCGGTGCCCTGCCCGGAGAAGTGGTTGGCGAACACGTAGGGCAGGCCCTTGGCGGCGGCCAGGTGTGCCGAGTACATCGACGAACCCAGCAGCCACAGCCGGGGCTCGCCGACCGCGGCCGGGGTGGCCTTGAGGACGTATTCCTGCTGGGCCAGCATGCCGCGGGACAGTTCGACCCGGGCTCCGCGGGTGCTCATCAGCGCCGCGACGTGGTCGAGGTATTCGGGGAAGCGCTCGATGTCCTCGTCGTTCTGGGCTCGGGCACCGCGCAGCGCCATCGACGTCACCGGGTCCGACCCGGGTGCACGCCCGATCCCCAGGTCGATACGGCCGGGGGCGGCGGCCTCCAGCAGGGCGAACTGCTCGGCGACGGCCAGCGGCGCGTGGTTGGGCAGCATCACCCCACCCGAGCCGAGCCGCACCTGGGAGGTCTGAGCGGCCAGGTAGGCCAGCACCACCGGCGGGCTGGTCGCGGCGACCGAGGCCATGTTGTGGTGCTCGGCCACCCAGTACCGGGTGTATCCGAGGTGGTCGGCGGTCTGAGCCAGTCGCACCGTCGCCGCCAGCGCATCCGAGGTGCTCTGATCGCTGCGGACCGGGACGAGGTCGAGAACGGAAAGACGCATTAAGGTTGCAACGCCCGCGGCGCCCCGTTCGTTCCCAGGCCCCGCGATTTCCGCACGATTCGTAACGCTGAGCGTCACTACTTGTGCGCAAGTCCAGCGGCGAGGGTGAAGACGTCGTCGAGCATCGCCGGGGTGAGCCGGCCGGTGAACATGTTCTGCTGACTGGGGTGGTAGCAGCCCACCAGGGTGAGCCCGGACGGCAGCGGATAGCGCACCGCATGCCCGAACACCGGTTTCGGTTGCCCGGCAAGCTGATCGGCCAGCATGCCGAGCACCACCTGCCAGGCGAACCCGCCGAGCGCCACCACGACCCGCACATGCGGGGACACCAGCTGCCATTCGGCCTGCAGCCAGGGTGCGCAGGTGGCCCGCTCGGCCGGGGTGGGCTTGTTCGCCGGCGGCGCGCACCGTACCGGCGCCACGATACGAACCCCGTTGGCGCGCAGACCGTCCGCGGCATCCACGCTCAGCGGTGAGTTCACCAGGCCGGCCCGGTACAGCGACGCGAACAGCTGGTCCCCGGACCGGTCACCGGTGAACACCCGGCCGGTGCGATTGGCGCCGTGCGCGGCCGGCGCCAGCCCGACGATCAGCACCTTGGGCCGGCGCGCCCCCCACCCCGGGACCGGGCGCCCCCAGTACGGCTCCTCCGCGAAAGCCCGCCGTTTGGTGTCCGCCACCTTCTCGCGCCACTCGACCAGCCGCGGGCAGGCCCGGCACACACTGGTCTCGGCGTCCAGCTCGGCGACGGTGCTCAGTCGGCCCGCCAGATCGGCCACGTCGGCCCCGTCGTGGGCGACCGGGGTGTCCGGGCGGGCCGGGTCACCGGGCCATCCCGCACCGGGCGGGACCGGCGACGGGAATCGCCGTCCGGTCCGCGGATGCGGGAGGCGTCGCTCCCCCGGCTGTCCTACAGGCACCCGTCCATCCTGCACCGTCGGGAGAAATTCGATGGTCGCGCCGGTGATCGCGCTGCTAGATTCGCCGCGATACCGATGAACACTCGCAGCCGCGGTCCGGCGTACCTGATCCTGTTCGCCGCCTTGATGGCCGGCGCCGGCAACGGTATCTCGATGATCGCGTTCCCATGGCTGGTGTTGCAGCGCAACGGTTCTGCCGTGGAGGCGTCCGTGGTGGCGATGGCGGGCACCCTGCCGCTGCTGGTGTCCACGGTGATCGCCGGTGCCGCGGTGGACTACATCGGCCGCCGCCGCGTCTCGATGATCTCCGATCTGCTGTCGGCGCTGTCGGTGGCCGCCGTCCCGGTGGTGGCGCTGATCTTCGGAGTCGACGCCATCAACGTCGCGGTGCTGGCCGGACTGGCCGCGCTGGGTGCGGCATTCGATCCGGCCGGTATGACGGCCCGGGAAACCATGCTGCCCGAGGCGGCAACCCGGGCGGGCTGGACGCTGGACCACGCCAACAGCGTCTACGAGGCCGTGTTCAACCTGGCCTACATCGTCGGGCCCGGTATCGGCGGGATGCTCATCGCCACCCTCGGCGGTATCGAGACGATGTGGGTGACCGCGGCCGCCTTCGGCTGTTCCATTGCGGCCATCTCGGTGCTGAAATTGGAGGGCACCGGAAAGCCCGACCGCAGTGCGCTGCCCGACAAGGTGTGGACCGGTGTCGTCGAGGGCCTGAAGTTCGTGTGGAACCTCAAGGTGCTGCGCACCCTCGCGATCATCGATCTGACCGTTACCGGGCTCTACATGCCGATGGAAGCGGTGCTGTTCCCCAAGTACTTCACCGACCGCAATGAGCCCGCGCAGCTGGGCTGGGTGCTGATGGCGCTGTCCATCGGTGGTCTCATCGGCGCACTGAGCTATGCGGTGCTGGCCACATTCGTCAAGCGCCGCGTCACCATGCTCATCGCTGTCATCACCCTCGGCGTGGCGATGACGATCATCGCGTTCCTGCCGCCGCTGCCGGTGATCCTGTCGCTCTCGGCGGTGGTCGGCTTCGTCTACGGGCCGATCCAGCCGATCTACAACTACGTCATGCAGACCAATGCCCCGGCGCATCTGCGCGGCCGGGTGGTCGGTGTGATGGGCTCGCTGGCCTACGCGGCGGGCCCGCTCGGCCTGGTGCTCGCCGGCCCGCTCGCCGACTCGGCGGGGTTGCAGACGACCTTCCTGGCGTTGTCGCTACCGATGCTGCTGCTCGGCCTGGCGGCCATCGGGCTGCCGTCCCTGCGAGAACTCGACCGACCCGTCGAGCCGGGGCCCAACGCCTGAACTCCGCGTTTACCCTGCACAACGCCATCACGACTCCTACGCTGCTGACGTGCGCGTGAATTGGCCACTCGTGGGGAGAGCGGCGGAGATACACACCATTCGGGCGGCCGTGACGGCACCGGACCTCAGCGGGATCGTGGTCTCCGGGGCCGCGGGCGTCGGCAAGAGCCGTCTGGTCCGGGAGGCCCTGAAGGGGGCGAACCCGCGCTGGATCGTCGGGACGACGGCCGCCAGGGGTTTGCCGCTCGGCGCGTTCGCGGCCTGGGCCGGCGATCCCGACGGGGACCGCCTGCAGCTGGTGCGGGGTGTGATCGAGGCGATCACCTCGACACCGACGGGCGCTCCCGCGTTGCTCGGGATCGACGACGCGCAACTGCTGGACGACCTCTCGGCATTCGTGCTGCACCAGGTGGTGCAGCGGGGTGCGGCCCGGGTGATCCTCACCGTGCGCGAAGGTGACCCCATCCCCGACAGCGTGCGCGAGATCTGGAAGGACCACCCGTTCGACCGGCTCGATGTGGGTCCGCTGCGGCAACAGGACAGCGCCGAACTGCTCGCGGCGGCCCTGGACGGGCCCGTCGACTCCGACGCCGCGCACCGGCTCTGGCAACTGACCCGCGGCAATGCCCTGTATCTGCGCAACATCGTCGAGCAGGAGCTGACCGACGGCCGGCTGCAGCAGCGCGACGGCAGCTGGCACTGGGTGGGCCTGCCGGTCCTGCCGACCAATCTGGTGGAGCTGATCGAATCCCGGTTCGGGGATCTGACCCCGGCCGTCGGCGATGTGGTGGACGCCCTGGCCGTCGCCGAGCCGCTGGAACTGTCGATCCTGCAGCGGATCACCTCGACCGAGGCGGTCGAGGAGGCCAATGTCCGCGGACTGATCGCCCTGCACGACAACGGTGACGGGGTGGAGGCGCGGGTATCGCACCCGCTCTACGGCGAGATGCGCCGGACCCGGACGCCGGTGGCCACGCTGCGCAGGCTGCGCGGCCGGATCGCCACCGAACTCGCGGCAGGCAACCGTGCCGACGACATGCGGGTCGCGGTGCGCCGGGCCACCCTGAGCGTCGACTCGGATCTGACCCCGAACCCTGCGCTGCTGGTGCGGGCGGCCCAGGGCGCGACCCGGCTGGCCGACCTGTCCCTTGCCGAGCGCCTGGCCTCTGCCGCCGAACACGCCGGCGCCGGTCCGGAGGCCACCTACCTGCGGGCGCACGCGCTGTCCTGGCTGTTCCGCGGGCAGGAAGCCGAGGACGTGCTCGCCGGCTTGAGCACTACCGATCTGCCCGACACCGAGCGCGCCAGGTTCGCCCACCTGCGCGCCAGCAATCTGCTGTGGGCTCTACGCCGCCCGGCCGACGCCAAGTCTCATGTCGACGAGGTGTACGCCGAGCTGAACGCCGACGGCCGGCAATGGCTCGACGCGTTCCTGACCGTGTACTGGTTCGCCATGGATCAGCCGCAGGAAGCCGAGCGGTGCGCGAAACTGCTTTCCCTGCATAATCTTCCGGAGTTCGTCGGCAGCGAGGCCGCGTGGGCGCTGGCCACCGTCGCCGCCGATGCCGGACGCACCGCCGACGCGCTGGACCTCACCGAGATCGGCTACCGGACGTCGGCGCATGCGTTCGACACCCCGCACATCCGGTTCAACCTGGCGGACTCCGAGCTCACCGCGCTGGTCCTGGCCGGTCGCCTCGCCGACGCGGAGAAGGTGGCCGAACAGGCCCGGCTGGAGGCCACCGATCTGCCCGGCGTCGCCCATTCGCTGGGGCCTGCCATCGCGGCCCGGGCTGCCCTCGCCCGCGGCCGACTCGACACCGCGGCCGAGCTTTTCGATCAGGTCGCGGTGGTGATGGCGAGCCACTCGACCGGGTGGGGGTTCCGCTACAGCGTGGCCAGGGCGACGGCGGCGGCGATGCGCGGAGCCACCGAGGAGGCGGCCGAGATCCTGGACGGCCTCGATGCCGTGGAGCGCCCGTTCCGGTCCCTGGATCATGAACGCAGCGTGGGCCGGGCCTGGGTGTCGGCCAGCCAGGGCACGGTCGGCGAGGCGATCGACATCCTGGCCGAGGCGGCCCAAAAGTGCGGCGAGAAGCGGCAATTCGCCGCGGAGGTGTTCTGCCTGCAGACCGCTGCCCAGTTCGGCGACCGGACGCACGCGGACCGGCTGGCCGAGCTGGCAGCGATCGTCGACGGTCCGCGGGCAGGTTTGGCCGCCCGGTTCGCCGCGGCGCTGCGCGATCGCGAGGCCCACGCGCTGAGCCTGCTGTCCGATGAATACGAGCAGATGGGCGATCCGGTGGCCGCGGCGGATGCGGCCGCCCAGGCCGCGATCATCTATCGGCATGAGGGACGCCGCGGTTCGATGCTGACCTGCTCCACCCGGGCCGATGACCTGGCCCGCGAATGCGGTGTCGTCACTCCGGCGACCGAACAGGCCGCCGAGCGGATCCCGCTGACACCGCGGGAACGCGAAGTGGTGGCGCTGCTTGCGGCGGGTGTCAGCTCCAGTCGCGTCATCGCGGAACGGCTGAACCTCTCGGTGCGCACGGTGGAGGGCCACATCTACCGGGCCATGGCCAAGACCGGCACCACCACCCGCGAGGAACTGGCCAAACTGTTCAAACGCCGCCGACCCTAGACTGGCGGCCGTGAGTTCCGCGCTGGATGACCTGGTGGCCGCTCTCCCCGAGGGCAGCGTTGTCACCGACCCCGATATCGTCGCGTCCTACCGCCAGGACCGGGCCGCCGACCCCGACGCCGGCACTGCGCTGGCCGTGGTGCGGCCCCGCCGCACCGAGGAGGTGCAGACGGTGCTGCGCTGGGCCACCGCCCACGGTATCGCCGTGGTGCCGCGCGGCGCGGGTACCGGACTGTCCGGCGGCGCGACCGCGCTCGACGGCGCGGTGATGCTTTCGACCGAGCGGATGCGCGATATCACCGTCGATCCGGCGACCCGCACCGCCGTCGCCCAGCCCGGTCTGCTCAACGCCGAGGTCAAGGCGGCGGTCGCCGAATACGGCCTGTGGTACCCGCCGGACCCGTCCTCCTTCGAGATCTGCAGCATCGGTGGCAACATCGCCACCAACGCCGGCGGGCTGTGCTGCGTCAAATACGGCGTCACCACCGACTACGTGCTGGGGCTGCAGGTGGTACTGGCCGACGGCACCGCGGTGCGCCTGGGCGGCCCACGACTGAAAGACGTTGCGGGGCTGAGCCTGACCAAGCTGTTCGTCGGCAGCGAGGGCACCCTCGGGGTGATCACCGAGGTGACCCTGCGACTGTTGCCACCGCAGCACACACCGTGCACCGTGGTCGCCACCTTCGACTCGGTTCAGGCGGCCGCCGACGCCGTCGTCACCATCACGGGGCGTATCCGGCCGTCCATGCTGGAGTTCATGGATTCGGTGGCCATCAACGCCGTCGAAGACAAACTGAAGATGGGGCTGGACCGCAATGCCGCCGCGATGATGGTCGCGGCCTCCGACGACCGCGGGCCCGCTGGGGCCGAGGACGCCGAGTTCATGGCCGGCGTGTTCACCGAAGCCGGTGCGACGGAGGTGTTCTCGACCTCCGACCCGGCCGAGGGCGAAGCGTTCGTGGTGGCCCGGCGCTACGCCATCCCGGCGGTGGAGGCCAAGGGGTCACTGCTGCTCGAGGATGTCGGGGTGCCGTTGCCGGCGCTGGCCCACCTGGTGGCCGGCATCGAGAAGATCGCCGCCCACCACGATCTGCTGATCTCGGTGATCGCCCACGCCGGCGACGGCAACACCCATCCGCTGATCGTCTTCGACCCCGCCGATGCCGACATGGCCCGCCGCGCCGAGGTGGCGTTCGGCGAGATCATGGACCTGGCGGTGTCGCTGGGCGGCACCATCACCGGCGAGCACGGCGTCGGGCGACTCAAGAAACCTTGGCTGGCAGGCTATCTGGGGCCCGAGGCGATGGAACTCAACCGCAAGATCAAGGCCGCGCTGGACCCGGCGGGCATCCTGAATCCCGGCGCCGGGTTGTAGCTCTAACCCGCGTAGCCCAGGGCGGCCTTCACCTCCAGGTATTCGTGGAAGCCGAAATCGCCCCACTCGCGGCCGTTGCCGCTGGACTTGTACCCGCCGAACGGTGCGGCGATATCGAAGGCGTGGTTGATGGCCACCGAGCCGGCGCGGATCCGGCGCGCCACCTCGCGGGCCTTCTCGATGTCACCGGCCCAGACGTAGCCCGCCAGACCGTAATCGGTGTCGTTGGCGATCTCGATGGCCTGATCGAGATCGTCGTAACCCAGGATGCAGAGCACCGGGCCGAAGATCTCCTCCCGGGCGATCACCATGTCGTTCTTGACGTTCGCGAACACGGTGGGCCGCACGTAGTACCCGGTGTCCAGCCCGTCGGGGCGCCCGGTACCGCCGACGACCAGATCGGCGCCGGCATCGATGCCCTGCTGGATGAGCCCCTGAATCTTGTCGAACTGGATTTTGGAGGCGACCGGCCCGATGGCCGTCTTGTCCTCCAGATCGCCGACCGTGACCGCGGCGCCGACCTCCCGGGCGATCGCCACCGCCTCATCCATCCTGGAGTTCGGCACGAGCATGCGCGAGGGGGCATTACAGCTCTGGCCGCTGTTGAGCATCATCGCCGAGACACCGGCGGCCACCCCCTTGGCGAACGCGTCATCGTCGAGCACGATGTTCGGGCTCTTCCCGCCGAGTTCCTGGCTCACCCGCTTCACGGTGGGCGCGGCGTTGCGGGCGACCTCGATACCGGCGCGGGTGGACCCGGTGAAGGACACCATGTCGATGTCGGGATGACCGGAGATGGCCGCACCGACACCGGGGCCGTCACCGAAGACCATGTTGTAGACACCGGCGGGAAGGCCTGCGGCGCTGATGATCTCGGTGAAGATCTGACCGGAGTAGGGGGCCACCTCGGACGGTTTGAGCACCATGGTGCAGCCCGCGGCAAGCGCCGGATACACCTTGGCCGCGATCTGGTTCAGCGGCCAGTTCCAGGGCGTGATGAGCCCACAGACCCCGATCGGCTCCTTGATCACCCGGGTGGCGCCACGGTCGGACTCGAACTCGAAGTTCGTGAGGGCCTCGATGGCCGCGGCGAGGTGGCCCAGGCCCAGGTTGACCTGCGGGCCGCCGGCCAGCCCGGGCGGGGCACCCATCTCCTCGGCGACCGCTTCGGCCAGGTCGCCCATGCGCTTCTGGTACTCGGCGAGGATGGCGCCCAGCACGGCCAGCCGGTCCTCGCGGCTGGTCACCGACCAGGCCGGGAAGGCCGCCCGGGCGGCCCGCACGGCCTTGTCCACATCGGCGGCCGATCCGAGCGCGATCCGGCCCGACACCTGCTCGGTGCGCGGGTTGTCGACGTCGAGGGTCGCGGGCTGTATCGGGTCGACCCAGTCACCGTCGATGAAGAACTTCAGGTATTGGCGCATGCAGACCACCTTCCCCAATCGACGCCGCGCGCGGACGAAATTGCGGCTATTCGAGTCGGTTCAGACGGTGATCTGCCAGTCGGCCGCGGCGTGCTGCTGACTCCAGAACTCCCGGAACCGGTGGTGCGGGCCCCCCTCGGCCAGCAGTTCGTCGATGGTGCCGTCCTCGACGATGCGACCTCCGTCGACGAACAGCACCCGGTCGGCGTGCCGGATGCTGGCCAGCCGGTGCGCGACGATCACCCGGGTGCGCGGGCGCAGGTCGGCGGTGAGTGCGTCGACGACGGCCGCTTCGTTCTCGGTGTCCAGCGCGCTGGTGGCCTCGTCGACCAGCAGGACCGGGGCCGGTTTGACCAGCGCGCGGGCAATGCTGACGCGTTGACGCTCACCGCCGGACAGCGCCGACCCGGCCTCCCCGACCGCGGTCTGCTCCCCGTCGGGCAACCGGGCGGACAACTCGTCCACCCGGGCCAGCCGGGTGGCGCCGGCCAACGTGTCGGCATCGGCGCCCGGGTCACCGACGAGGATGTTGTCGCGCAGCGACCCGTCGAACAGGTAGGGGTGCTGAAAGACCACGCTCACCGCGGCGCGGCGGGCCTCGGGTCCCACGGTGGCCAGGTCGACATCTCCGAACAGCACGTGGCCCCGGTCGGGCTCGTGCAGTCCGGCGATCAGCCCGAGGATGGTGCTCTTTCCCGATCCGGAGGGTCCGACGATGGCCGTCGTGGTGCCGGGTTCCAGCGCGAAGCTGAGGTCTTGCAGCACCGGTTCACCCCCGTAGCTGAACGTGACGTCGTCGAAGACGATCCGCGGTGACCCACCGGCATCGGTGAGCGCGGCGGTACCGGCCGAGCGGGTGGGTGCGTCGAGCACCTGCTGAATCCTCGCCAGCGTCGCGCGAGTGGACTCCAGCGCCCCGGACAGTTCGCTGAGCACGGCGAAGGGTTCCAGATAGCGGGCGATGACGACGATCAGCGCAATGGCTTCCGGGACAGTGAGATCCCCGCGCATCGTCAACATGGTGGTCGCCGCGGCGAACACGATGAGCGCGAGCTGGCTGGCCAGGCTGAACAGCACCTGCCCGGGGATCTGCATGGTCAGCAGCCGCAGACTGGCGCCGTGCTGAGACTCCAGCGCCGTGCCGACCAGGCTGCGGGCCGGTTCGACGCGACGGGCCGCACGCAACGCCTGCTGGGTCCGGGCGAACTCGATGATGCGTTCGGTGAACGCCGAATTGGCCTCCCCCGCAACCCGGTCCGCGGTCCTGCTCAGCCGTCCGGCCAGCCACAACGCACCGAGCAGGATCATCACCCCGGCGAGAGCCGCCAGTCCGAGCGGGACCGACACCGCCAGCAGCGCCACCGCGATGGCCGCGGGTAACAGCACCGCACCGATCAGCGGGGTCAACAGATTCACCACCAGGCCGACGAGTTCGGGACCGGTCGCCGCGATCGCCTGCCGGGCGGTGGCGGTGTTCTCGTGAGTCAGCCAGTCCAGCTTGATGTTCGGCAGCCGGTCGGCCATATCGTGCTGGGTGCCGTCGAGCACCGCGAAGCCGATGTCGAAGCCCAGTCGCGCGGTGGTGGTGTCGACCACCCAGCCGGTCACCGTCAGCGCCGTGAGCCAGCCCAGCCACGGCCACGCGTCGGCCGGGGTGTCGCTGAACAGTGCTGCCACCAAGGGCACCAGCAGCACGACACCGACCGCGCGCAGCAGCACCGAGAAAATGGCGAGCACGGTGTACAGCCAGACCCGGCCGCGCCGGTCTCCGGGGATGAGCGCCAGCAGGGTGCGGATCATCGGGTCGCCTCCTGTCCCGCGGTGACCGATCGGCCGGAATCCCAGAGCGCCCGGTACCGGCCACCGGCGGCAAGCAGATCCTCGTGGGTGCCGGTCTCGGCGATCTCACCGTCGTCGAGCACGACGATCTGATCGGCGTGTGTGATGGTGTGCAGGCGGTGCGCGATGACCAGCACCGTGCGGTCCCTGGTCAACCGGTTCAGTGCCTGCTGGACAAGGTATTCCGATTCCGGGTCGGCGAAGGCGGTGGCCTCGTCGAGGATCAGCACCGGGGTGTCGGCGAGGATGGCCCGCGCGATGGTCAGCCGTTGACGCTCACCACCGGACAGACCGGCGGCCGCGCCGAGCACGGTGTCGTACCCGTCGGGCAGCCGTTCGATGCGTTCGTGGATCTGGGCGTCCCGGGCGGCCGCGGTGATCGCCTCGACGCCGGCATCCGGTTGTGCCAGTGCGATGTTCTCGGCGGCGCTGCCGTGCACCAGCTGAGTTTCCTGGAGTACGAAGCCGATTCGGCGGTACAACTCGTCGGCGGACAAGGTCCGGATGTCCGCGCCGCCGACGCTGATGGCCCCCTGCTGCACATCGTGGAACCGTGCCAGCAGCGCGGCCAGGGTGGACTTGCCCGAACCCGACGGACCGACCAGCGCGGCCACCGTGCCCGGACGCAGCGTCAGGCTGACGTTCTTGATGACGGGCACCTCGGGGCGGTACCCGAAGGTGACACCGGAGAAGACCACGGTGCCGTCGGCCGTGCCGGGTGCGGAGCCCTCGCGCACCGTCAGCTCGGGTTCGTCGAGCACGCTCTGGACCCGCCGGGCGGCCAGCATGCCGCCCTGGATGCCGCCGAGCCCGTAGCCGATGCCGAGCAGCCGGGCCCCGAAGGTGGTGCCCAGCAACAGGAACGGCAGCAGGTTCACCGGGTCCATCCGGCCGCTCACCACCAGCGGGGTGCCCACGATCATGATCAGCCAGAGGAAGGTGGTGGGCCGGGTGACCAGATCCATCAGGGTCTTCTTGCCGACGAAGGGTCGCTGCCAGTCGACCAGGAAGCCGATGTAGTCGTCGAGCCGGTTGCGGAAGCTCGACGAGGCGGCACCGCCGAAGATACGCACCACCGGCTGGCCTTCCAGATAGGCCCCGGCTTCGCCGTTCATCCGCTCCGCCCAGCGGGGGGCGGCGACGATCTTGCTGCCCGACTGGATGGACATGACCGACATCAGCACCAGGTAGGCCAGCACCGGACCGAACAGCGCCAGCGCGATACGCCAGTCGACGACGAACAGATAGACCAGCACCGCGACGGGGGCGATCACCGCCGCGACCGCGTCGGGGATGGCATGGGTGATCAGGTAGTGCAGCGAGAGGGTGTCGTCCTGGACCAGCTGTTTGATGGACCCGGATCCGCGGGCGGTGAACCAGCCCAAAGGAAGCCGCGACATCTTGGTCAGGAGCTGTCCGCGGAGTTCGCGGGCGAAGTGCGCGTCCACGCGGTGCAGCCACAGCGCCAGTGCGGCGGTCAGGAAGGTCCCGGTGCCCAGCAGCGCGACCGCGGCGATGCCGAGGTCCCACAGCTGGTCGGAGTCCGCGCCGATGAGCAGCAGCCGGGCCAGTTCGACCAGCAGCACGAACGGTGCGAGTTCGATCAGGGTGATCAGGGCCTGCAGCACACCGGAGATGATCAGTGTGTTCTTCAGCGGGGCCAGCAGCCGGCCGGCCGCCTGTGCCCGCCAGGTACCCGTCGGGGCGACGACGGCGGGTGCGGCGGCGGGTGCGGCTTTGGGCTGGGGTGTGGGAACGGCCGGTGTGTCATCGCCACGTTTGCTGCCCATGGCGCGACCCTCGGTCCAGTACGCCTGGGCGTGGATCTCCTGCTTGGGGAAGCCGAACTCGTCCCGCAACCGGGTGCGCAGGTGTTTGAGGACACCGGCTTCCGGCCCGGCCCAGGCGTACCAGTTGGACCAGTCACGGGACTCGACGGCGGCCGCCAGGGACTCCGCGTCCCGATGGGCGATCCGGTGCACGGTCAGCCGCGGGTGCTCGGCGAGCGGAATCAGCGCATCGTCGTCATGGTGCTGCTCGAGGTAGAGCTCGATCGGGATGTCGTGCGGGACAGCGCCGATGATGCCATTGATGGCGGGCTGTGAGGCCGCGTCTCCGATGAGCAGGTAACCGGCCGGCCGGTCCTCGACGGCCTCGGGCACCGAGAACCCCTTGGATCCCATCACCATCACCGCGATGGTGGTGCCGGGCTCCACGGTGGCCGCCCATGTCGAGGCGGGCCCGGCCGGTTCGTGCAGCACCACATCCACCGCGAAGTGTCCGGTCTCGGGGTCGGACTCCGAGATCGTGTAGGCCCGCTGGAATTCGGTGTCGCTGCCCTCGGGGTCGGGGAACCAGAATCGCAGCCAGGACGTCGGGTCGGCGTTCGCGTCCTCGAACACCGTGGGCGACACCATCCGGATCCGCAGGCAGTGCGGCGCGAGCCGCTCGGTGCCCAGCACGGTGACCTCGTGGTCACGCGCGCCGAAACCGCGCATCATCACGCCCTGGAATCCGCGGGCCATCGGCGATCTCCTCCCCGTCTCGGGTACTGCAAACATCTGGGCTAAGGCTAGCCTTACCCGGTTCGCGGGTGGTGCCCCCGGTGACCGGTCGTCCGCCGCCGAATCTTTGCTCAACAGCCATTCCTGCGACGGAAAACCCGGATAGGCTCCCCGCGGGGAGGGTGATCGATATGGCCATAGGCGGGCGCGGCACCTCGGTGCGGGTTGGTTTCATCGGATCGTTGGCGGTGGCCCTCGGTATCGGCGCGGGCATTGCCGGCGGCACCGGCATCGCCTACGCGGACAGCCCCGCCGGGGGCGGCACGTCGGCCGACAGCTCGGCCTCCCCCTCGACCAGCAGACCCGCGGCCACCCACGCCTCGACCACCAAGCCCGGCGTGCGCCGCAGCCTGACGGCCACCGCGGGGTCCGCCGGCCCGGGGGATGGGAACGAATCGCGCCGCGCACGGACGGCGCCCGCCGCACCATCCCGCGCAGCGACCGCGCTGGCCGAACCGGAATCAGACGAACCGGCGACCGCGGCCATCGCCGATCCCCCGGCTCCCACACCAGCGGATGCCGTCACCACCCCCTTCGGGGATATCGGCAAGTGGATGCTGAAGATGAACGGCCAGATCGCGGATTGGGGCGGCAAACGCTACGGCGGCAAGAAGTTGCTGGAGACCGTCAACGTCATCATTGTCGACCCGCATTCGACGACGAGCGCGCAGGCCAACCGTGGACTCAACAATGCGATGCTGCGCTCCCGGTTTCCTGCGCAGCCCCTGCACAGCGGCGGATTCCGCGGCAACATCGACGGGGTGACCTACGGGCAGAAGCCCAAGGGTCCGCTGCTGGCCTACTCCGACAATTTCTTCCTGTTCCGCAACGATCACGGCCGGTTCTTCGGGCCCGACCCGATCCAGACCGACGCCGGCTTCGTCTGGAGCGGCGCCTTCAGCACCGAGCAGGTCGGCTTCACCGGACTGCTGCCCGGCCACGTTTATGTGTCGTCCAACGAGGCGCGCGATGCGCTGGCGACGGCGCTGATCTCGGGCGGCCAGGCCACCTACGGCGGGCTCGTACCACTGGAAAATGCCTACAACAACCCCACCACGACGACAGGTGATCACGACGGTTTCGCGGTCGTCCTGGTCCTCACCGGGAGTGCGCCGCTGCAGCGTCGCGAGGTGTCGCTGGGCAGTCCGGCGCGGCTCGCCTCGGCCGGCGATCGCCAGGAGCTCGCGTGCGCTGCGGTGCACGGTGCGCGATCCCTGTCGGACCAGCGGAATGGGTCCGCGGGTCCGCTGTCGCGCTGCGGCGCCACGCGACTACGCACCCTTGACAGTTAGCTTCATTTGTCGTAGTCATGAGACATGACAACAGATCTGTCTCATGGAGCGCCGGCCGTGTTCCAGCTCGGCACCCCAGAAAGCTGGCCGGACCCATTCGGCATGTACCGCGCGCTGCGCGATCACGACCCGGTGCATCACGTCGCGACACCGGATCCGGCCGGCGACTACTACGTGATGTCCCGGCACGCCGACATCTTCACCGCCGCGCGCGACCATCAGACCTTCTCCTCCGCGCAGGGTCTCACCGTCAACTACGGCGAGCTGGAGATGATCGGCCTGGCCGACAATCCGCCCATGGTGATGCAGGATCCGCCGGTGCACACCGAGTTCCGCAAGCTCGTCTCGCGCGGGTTCACCCCACGGCAGGTGGAGTCCGTGGAGCCCAAGGTCCGCGAGTACGTCATCGAACGCATCGAGGGGTTGCGTGCGAACGGCGGCGGGGACATCGTGGCGGAACTGTTCAAACCGCTGCCGTCCATGGTGGTGGCGCACTACCTGGGTGTGCCCGAGGAGGACCGCGGCCAGTTCGACGGCTGGACCGATGCGATCGTGGCGGCCAATACCTCCGAGGGCGGTATCGGCGGGGCGCTGGAAACCCTCGGCGATGCCCTCGGCGGGATGATGGCGTACTTCACCGCGCTCATCGAGCGCCGGCGCGTCGAACCGGCCGACGACACCGTGTCGCATCTGGTCGCCGCCGGTGTGGGCGCCGACGGTGACATCGCCGGCGTGTTGTCCATCCTGGCGTTCACCTTCACGATGGTGACCGGAGGTAATGACACCACGACCGGGATGCTGGGCGGATCGGTGCAACTGCTGCACCGCAACCCCGGGCAGCGCCGCATGCTGGTCGAAAACCCAGACCTGATCCCGGATTCCGTCGACGAGTTCCTGCGGCTCACCTCGCCGGTACAGGGCCTGGCCCGCACCGTCACCCGCGATGTCACCGTCGCCGAGACCACCATTCCGGCCGGGCGCCGGGTGCTGCTGTTGTACGGCTCCGGCAATCGTGACGAACGCCAGTACGGCCCGGATGCCGCCGAACTCGACATCACCCGCAAGCCGCGCAACATCCTGACCTTCAGCCACGGCGCGCACCACTGCCTGGGCGCGGCGGCCGCCCGCATGCAGTCGCGCGTCGCGCTGGAGGAACTGCTTACCCGCATACCGGATTTCGAGGTCGACGAGGACAACGTCGTGTGGGCCGGCGGCGGCTATGTGCGACGCCCGCTGTCGGTGCCCTTTACAGTGACCTGATGGGTACCGACTGGCTGGCCGAGCGACGCACCGAAGCCGCCGCCGAACGCATCCTGGACGCCGCCGAGGACCTGTTCACCGAGCACGATGCCGCGGCGGTGGGGATGAACGAGATCGCCCGCGCTGCAGGCTGTTCGCGTGCCACGCTGTACCGCTACTTCGAGAACCGGGACGTGCTCTACACCGCCTACGTACACCGGGAGACCCATCGGCTGTTCGGTGAGATCGGCGAACGACTGACCGGGGTGACCGATCCGCAGCAGAGGGTCATCGAAGGTGCACTGGCCGCGCTGCAGCGGGTGCGTGAAACCCCGGCGCTCGCTTCATGGTTCGCCAGCACCGCCCGCCCGATCGGTGGCGAGATGGCCGAACGCTCGGAGGTGATCAAAGCCCTGGTGCAGGGGTTCCTGGCCTCGATGGGCGATCAGACCGACGTCGAGATGCGCGCGCGCTGGCTGGTGCGGGTACTGATCTCGCTGCTGCAATTCCCCGGCCACGATGCCGCCGACGAACGCGTGATGCTCGAGACCTTCGTGGTGCCACTGGTGGCGGCGGCGCCTCAGGCCGCCCAGTAGGCACGGGCCTTCACCGCTTTGCGCGGGATCTTGTAGTCGTCGCGCAGCACCCGGGCGACCGCCCGGGTGGTCCGGTTGTCACAGGCCACCCAGCCGAAATGGTCCGGCGCATCGAAAGCCGCCGCGGTCACCGCGTCGACCAGCGCGCCACCGTCGTCCGTGCGGTCCACCCACGTCACATCGGCTCTGCCGGTGGGCAATTCGCGATCATCGTCATGCGAGGACTCCAGGAACACCTGCGCGGGGGCATCGCCGATCGCCTCCAGCAGGGAGTTGATGGCCGGCAGCGACGCGGTGTCGCCGACGATGACGTACCCGGCCGGCGCCGGTTCCGGCACGGCGAAATCGCTGCCCAGCACCGTCACCTCCAGGGTGTCACCGGGCTGCGCCTCGCGCGCCCAGCGCGTGGCGACCCCCTCGTGCATGGCGAAGTCGATGTCGACGGTGCCGGCCTCGGGATCCGGATTGACCAGGGTGTAGCCGCGCTGATGTGAACGCGAGCCGTCCGGGAACCAGCCGCGGACCCACATCGTCGGGTGGATCGAACGCTCGGTGAGCAGTTCGGGGCCGGTGAAGTGCAGGCGCAGGAAGTTCGGGGTGATCTCCGTGCGGCCGGTGACCGTGAGTTCATAGTCGCCGCCCCGCCACAGTTTGACCAGCACGCCCTCGATACCGCGTTGCGGCTTGAGATCGATCATCACCCCTCCTCGGTTCAACTTAGGTTAGCTTACCCTAAGTTAATGCCGAGGAGGTCGCTAGCGATCGCGTACCCGGGTGAAGCGGTGCAGCAACCAGGCCAGCGGGACGGTCGCCACCATGGTGCCGAGGAACAGCGCCGTCATCGATCCGGTGTAGACGGGGTCGCGCAGGATCTCGACCATCACCAGTTCCATGATGACAAGGTGGATCAGGAAGATCTCATAGGAGATCTCGCCGAGGAACACCATCGGCCTGCTGGCCAGAATCCGCGAATACCAGCCGGCCTTTTCCCCGTCGCTCCGCTCGCCCCAACGGTCCCCGGCCCGGGTGGGTCCCGGCAGCGCCAGCGGCGCCACCACCAGCGTGGCGATGCCCGCGTAGAAGATCGTCTTGACGATGGCCTCGCTCAGCAGCGCCGGTGAGGTGGTCGGCTCCCCCGCGATCGGGGTCGAGGCGATGAAATAACTGACCACCGCCAACGGGATGCACACCAGCGCGTACGCCCGAGCACCCCGGGCTTCCAGCACCGCCAGCAGCATCCCACCGACGAACCAGGCCAGATACGTCGGCAGCCACAGTCGGGCGCCGTCGGGCAGGAAATCGGTGGTGTGCACCAGTGTCAGCCAGGCCGGGCTGACCGCGAACAACACCGCGAGCCCCAGGTACAGCAGCGCCGGGCGCCACCTGCGCCGGCACAGCAGGACGAGCAGCAGCCAGGCCAGCGCGGGCAGCGCCACGTAGAACGCGGCCTCGACCGCCAGGCTCCACATCTGGGTGAGGCCCTGATGCAGGAACCGGTAGACGTAGTTGTCGGCGTAGATCTGGGTCAGAGAAAGGTTGCGCAGCAACCCTTCCCAGGTGTGGCCGGGGTTCGGTCCGGCCTGCCGGAAGTGGTACAGCGCGTAGGCGGCCAGCACGGTGACCGCATAGGCGGGCATGATCCGGCGCACCCGGTGCCAGGCGTACCGGCGCACCGATGGCGGTGCGGAACCAGAGGCGGCGGCCTTCACCCAGGGCCGGAACAGCAGGAAACCGGAGAGCACGAAGAAGATCGGCACGCCGATCTCGGCGCGGGACAGCGCCAGGCCCGTGTAGCCCTGCGGGTACTTCCCCGTGGTGTACGCGGCGTGGGTGAGCACCACCAGCAGGGCGGCGACGGCACGGACACCGGTGAGCGCAGCTACCCGATCGGTGGTCGAGACGGACTCCAGACCACCCTGGGCTTGTTGTTGCGCCGTCACGAGTCCTTGCGACGGGGCTTGCTGCTCCGTTCCGGTTGCAGGTTGATCAGGATGCCCTGGATGCGGGTGTTCTCCAGCGCCTTGTAGACCTTGCCGGGCAGGTTGGCGGGCAGTTCCACCAGCGAGTGATCGACCTTGATGGAGATGTGGCCGAAGTCGCTGCGGTGCAGGCCGCCCTCGTTGGCAATGGCGCCGACGATGGCACCGGGCATGACCTTGTGCCGCTTGCCGACCGCGATGCGGTAGGTCGCCAGATCGCTGCGGGTGCTGTGCTTCTTGCGCCCCGGCCCGTCCTCGCGCGGCGCGCGTTCCTCGCGCTCGCGGCGCTTCTCCGGCGGCGGCTCGGTCATCAGGAAGGCCTCGCCGTCCCGTGACTCCAGCGCCAGCGCGGCGGCGATATCGGCGATCGGCACATCGTGGTCGCGCTCGTAGTCCTCGATGAGCCTGCGGAACAGTTCGATCCCCGGCGCATTGAGCGCGTCGCTGATCGAGTCGTTGAATTTCGCCACCCGCTGGGCGTTGACGTCGTCGACACTGGGCAGTTCGATCTCGATCAGCTTCTGCCGGCTGATCCGCTCGATCGACTTGAGCAGATGGCGTTCCCGCGGGGACACGAACAGCAGCGCGGTGCCGGAGCGGCCCGCGCGGCCGGTGCGGCCGATGCGGTGCACATAGGACTCCGGGTCGTGCGGGATGTCGTAGTTGAGCACATAGGTGATGCGATCGACGTCCAGGCCGCGGGCGGCCACGTCGGTGGCCACCAGGATGTCGATGCCCTTGGCGCCGCCCGCCTTGAGGTTGGCGATGGTGCGCTCGCGCTGCGCCTGGGCGATGTCACCGTTGATCGCGGCCGCGGAGAACCCGCGTGCCCGCAGCTTCTCGGCGACCTCCTCGGTGGCCTGCTTGGTGCGGACGAAGATGATCATCGCGTCGAATTCTTCGACCTCGAGAACCCGGGTCAGCGCGTCCATCTTGCGGCGGCCGTCGACCTGGATGAACCGCTGGGTGATGTTCTCCGCGGTCGCGGTCTTCGCCTTGACGGCCACCTCGACGGCGTCCTGCAGGTACTTGCTGGTGATCTTGCGGATGGCCGGCGGCATGGTCGCCGAGAACAACGCCACCTGCTTGTATTCGGGAGTATCGGAGAGGATGCGCTCGACATCCTCGGCGAACCCCATCTGCAGCATCTCGTCGGCCTCGTCGAGCACCAGGTAGTCCAGGTGCGAGAGGTCCAGGCGGCCCTTCTCCAGGTGATCGATCACCCGGCCCGGGGTACCGACCACGACCTGTGCCCCGCGCTTGAGCCCGGCCAGCTGCGGACCGTAGGACGACCCACCGTAGATGGGCAGCACGTTGATGCCGGGCAGGTGCTGGCCGTAGCGCCCGAATGCCTCGGCGACCTGCAGCGCCAGCTCACGGGTGGGTGCCAGCACCAGGGCCTGGGTGTGCCTGCTGGTCGGGTCGATCTTGGACAGGATGGGGATCGCGAAAGCCGCGGTCTTCCCCGTTCCGGTCTGGGCAAGGCCGACCACATCGGAGCCGGCCAGCATGGCCGGGATGGTGGCGGCCTGGATCGCCGACGGCGACTCGTAGCCGACGTCGGTGACGGCCTGCAGCACCGAAGGGTGAATTTGCAGGTCAGCGAAGGTCAGCTCGGCAGTGGGGGTGGGTTCATCAGGCGACGTCATTTCAAGAGCAGTCTAGAGCGTGACCGGGCGTCGGCCGGACGGATGGCCGTCACGGGTACGGTTCGATCTTGTGAGGTGCTTGCGTTGAGAGCTCCAGTTCTGGCAGCCGCCCCCATTCTGGCCCTGATGCTGGCCGCCTGCGGGTCCAGTGATTCCACCGTCTCCAAGACCCCCGACGACCGCCCGACGGCGGCGGCGCCGGCGAGCCCGACCGTCGCCGCGCCCGCGACACCGCCCCCGCCCACCGCGACCGCGGCGCCAGATCCGTGCGCGGTGAACCTGGCAGCCCCCGAGATCGCCCGGGCCGTGTCCGCACTGCCCAAGGATCCGCGCAGCAACCAGCCGTGGAGCCCGGAACCGTTGGCGGGCAACTACAACGAGTGCGCGCCGCTGTCAGTGGTGATCGTCAAGGCCAACACCAATGCGGAGAATGCCAACACCCGCGCGGTGATGTTCCATCTCGGCAAGTTCATCCCGACCGGGGTGCCCGACACCTACGGGTTCAACGACATCGACCAGACCATCAGCACCGGCGACACCATCGCCCTGAAGTTCACCGGCGGCGTGCCCGGGCTCGACAGCGTCGTGCGATTCCGCTGGAACGGCAACGGTGTGGAACTGATCGGCAACACCGGCTGACACCGCCCCGCCCGCAGCACGTGTGTCGGAGCTCTCCCCTAGCCTGGGTCCGTGTTCGTCGCTGAGGATCGTGTCATCTACAGCGCCTCCGACCTCGCGGCCGCTGCGCGTTGCGAATACGCGCTGCTGCGCTCCTTCGACGCTCACCTGGGTTGGGGACCGCGCGTCTCCACCGACGACGACCTGCTCGCCCGCACTGCCGACCTCGGTCACGAGCACGAGCAGCGCCACCTCGCCGAGATCCGCGAGGACACCGAGGTCACCGTGATCGGCAGGCCCGCCTACACGGTGTCCGGTCTCACCGCGGCCGCCGAGCACACGATGGCCGCCGTCCGGCGGCGCGATCCGGCCATCTATCAGGCCGCCATGTTCGACGGCAGGTTCGCCGGGTTCGCCGACTTCCTCACCTTCGACGGCTCGCGCTACCGGCTGCGCGACACCAAGCTGGCCCGCTCGGTGAAGGTCGAGGCGCTGCTGCAGTTGGCGGCCTACGCCGACGCGCTGGCCACCGCGGGCGTCCCGGTCGCCGAGGAGGTCGACCTGCTACTCGGTAACGGCGCGGTCTCCAGCTACCGCGTCGACGAACTGCTGCCGGTCTACCTGCCGCGCCGCGATGCCCTGCAGCGACTGCTCGACACGCATTTAGCCGGTGGCGTCCCGGTCACCTGGGCCGACGACGGCGTGCGGGCCTGCTTCCGCTGCCCCGAATGCAGCGTCCAGGTCAAGGAGTCCGACGACCTGCTGCTGGTCGCGGGCATGCGGACCAGCCAGCGCGCCCGGCTCATCGACGCCGGCATCAGCACCGTGCACGAACTCGCCGCCCATGACGGGCCCGTTCCCGAACTGTCCAAACGCACCGTCGCCGCGCTGACCGGGCAGGCCCGGCTGCAGGTCGCCGAGCGGATCGACGGCAAGCCGCCTTTCGAGGTGGTCGATCCGCAGCCGCTGATGGTGCTGCCCGACGCCGACAAGGGTGATCTGTTCTTCGATTTCGAGGGCGACCCGCTGTGGACCACCAACGGCCGGGACTGGGGCCTGGAATACCTCTGGGGTGTCCTGACCGTCACCGATGAGTTCACCCCGTACTGGGCCCACGACCGGGCCAGCGAACGTCAGGCGCTCGTGGATTTCCTGGAGATGGTGCGCAAACGGCGCAAGCGCTACCCCAAGATGCACGTCTACCATTACGCGGCCTACGAGAAGAGCACCCTGTTGCGACTGGCCGGACGCTACGGCGTCGGCGAGAACGCGGTCGACGACCTGCTGCGCAACGGCGTGCTCGTCGACCTCTATCCGTTGGTGCGCAAGAGCATTCGGGTCGGCGCCGAGAGCTACAGCATCAAATACCTCGAACCGCTCTACATGGGCAACGAGCTACGCAGCGGCGAGGTCACCACCGCCACCGATTCCATCACCCAGTACGCAAAGTTCTGCGCACTGCAGGACCAGGGCCGCACCGATGACGCGGAGGTGGTGCTCAAGGAGATCGAGGATTACAACCGCTACGACTGCCGTTCGACCCGACGGCTGCGGGACTGGCTGGTGGCCAGGGCCATCGAATCGGAGGTGCCGCCGCGTGGCCCACAGCCGGTGCGCGCCGACGAAACCGGGACCACCGCCGAGATCGCCGACGATCTGAACCGCAAGCTGATGAAGTTCGCCGGCGACGGTGTCGAGGAACGCAGCGTCGAGCAGACCGCCGTCGCGATGGTGGCGGCGGCCCGGGGGTTTCACAAGAGGGAGGACAAACCGTTCTGGTGGAGCCACTTCGATCGCGTGAACAATCCGGTCGACGAATGGTCGGACAACACCGGCGTGTTCGTCGCCGACACGGCCGAGGTCGTCACCGACTGGCACCAGCCGCCCCGGGCGCGTAAGCCACAACGGCATGTCCGGTTGACCGGAGAGCTGGCCAACGGTGAACTCGCCCATGACATGTACGCGCTCTACGACCCGCCCGCGCCCGAGGGGCTGGCCGATGATCCGGATCGCCGCGCCTTCGGGTCGGTGGCGGTGCTCGAATGTGATGACCCGGAGGTGCCCACCGCCGTCATCGTCTGCGAGCGGCAGCCCAAGGAGGGGGACGTCTTCGACCAGTTGCCGTTCGCGCTGGCTCCGGGCCCGCCGATCAACACCCGGCCGCTACAGGAGTCCATCGATGCCACAGCGGCTTTGGTGGCCGCCGGGCTGCCCGCCCTGCCTGCCGATGCGGTGACCGATGTGCTGTTGCGCAGACCGCCGCGGACCGTCAGCGGGGATCCGCTGCCGCGGCCGGCCACCCCGGCCGGGAACGCCGACGCCATCACCGCCGCACTGCTCGACCTCGATTCGTCGTATCTGGCGGTGCACGGCCCGCCCGGGACGGGAAAGACCTTCACCTCGGCCGCGGTGATCGCGCGCCTCGTCGCCGAGCACCGGTGGCGGGTCGGCGTGGTCGCGCAATCACATGCCGTGGTGGAGAACCTGCTCGACGGTGTGGTCGCCGCCGGGGCCGACCCGCAGCGGGTCGGCAAGAAGAAGGCCCGCGAGGGTGTGGCCTGGACCCAGATCGCCGAGAAGGACTACCCGGCCTTCATCGCCGAGGACGGCGGCTCCGTGATCGGCGGCACCGCATGGGATTTCGCCAACGACGCGCGGGTGCCGCGGCAGAGCCTCGATCTGCTGGTCGTCGAGGAAGCCGGCCAGTTCAACCTCGCCAACACCATCGCGGTGGCTTCCGCCGCGCGCAACCTGCTGCTGCTCGGGGATCCGCAGCAGCTACCCCAGGTCAGTCAGGGCACCCACCCCGAACCGGTCAACGAATCCGCGCTGGGCTGGCTGGTGGAAGGCCACCACACGCTGCCGCCGGAGCGCGGGTATTTCCTGGAGGTGTCCTACCGGATGCATCCGGATGTGTGCCGGCCGGTGTCGCGGCTGTCCTATGACGGCCGGCTGCTCGCCTACGAGAAGGTCAGTGCGGCGCGGCGCCTCGATGGGGTCGTACCCGGGGTGCGGGTGCTGGCCGTCGGGCACACCGGCAACTCGACCGAGAGCCCCGAAGAGGCCGACGCGATCATCGACGAGATCGGCGCGCTGCTGGGCGCCGCGTGGACCGACGAGGATGGCACCGTCGCGCTGGGTCCGCAGCACATCCTGGTCGTGACGCCCTACAACGCCCAGGTGGTGCTGCTGCGCAGGCGCCTCGACGCGGCGGGACTGTCCGAGGTGCAGGTCGGCACCGTCGACAAGTTCCAGGGCCGGCAGGCCCCGGTGGTGTTCGTGTCGATGACGGCGTCCTCGATCGACGATGTGCCCCGCGGTATCGGCTTCCTGCTCAACAGGAATCGGCTGAACGTGGCGATCAGCCGCGCCAAGTACGCGGCGGTGATGGTGCGTTCGGCGCGGCTGACCGACTACCTGCCGGGGCAGCCGGACGGGCTGATCGACCTCGGCGCGTTCCTCGCCCTCACCGCATGTGATACACCCACGGGGTGACCGAACCGCTGTCTGCCCCACTGATCGAGCAGCTCGCCGCGATCGTGGGAGCCAGTCAGGTGAGCACCGATCCCGACGTGCTGTCGGGGCGCGCGATCGATCACACCGGCCGCTACCGCGGCCACGCCGGCGCGCTGGTGCGGCCCGGGTCCGCCGACGAGGTGGCCGCAGTGCTGCGGGTCTGCCGGGACGCCGGGGCGTACGTGACGGTGCAGGGTGGGCGCACCTCGCTGGTGGCCGGCACGGTGCCCGAACACCACGATGTGCTGCTGTCCACCGAGCGGCTCACCACCATCGACCCGGTCGATACCGTCGAGCGCCGGGTACGGGTGGGGGCCGGTGCCACCCTGTCCGCGGTGCAGCGCGCGGCGGGTGCGGCCGGTCTGCTGTTCGGGGTGGATCTGGCTGCCCGCGATTCCGCGACGGTGGGCGGGATGGCCTCCACCAACGCCGGCGGTCTGCGCACCGTGCGCTACGGCAACATGGGCGAACAAGTCATCGGGCTGGACGTGGCGCTCCCCGACGGGACGGTGCTGCGCAGGCATAGCGAGGTGCGCAGCGACAACACCGGCTACGACCTGACCGCCTTGTTCGTCGGCGCCGAGGGCACCCTCGGGGTGATCACCGGGCTGGATCTGCGGCTGCATCCGGTGCCGGCGAACCGGGTGACCGCGGTGGCCGGGTTCGACGATCTGGAGGCGCTGATCACGGTCGGGCGCCATTTCCGGGACGCCGACGGCATCGCCGCACTCGAGCTCGTCGATGCCCGCGCGGCTGCGCTGACCGCGGAGCACCTGGGCGTCCCGGCCCCGGTGAGCGGCGCCTGGATGCTGCTGATCGAGCTGGCCGGCGACACCGACCACACCGAGAGCCTTGCCGAGGCGCTGGAGGATGTCGAGCTCAGCGGTGAACCGGCCGTCGGCATGGACGCCCTTGCCTCCCAACGGTTGTGGCAGGTCCGCGAATCCGTCGGCGAGGTGCTGGGCGCCTACGGTCCGCCGCTGAAGTTCGATGTGTCGCTACCGCTGGCGGCGATCGCGGGCTTCACCACCGCCGCCGTCGAACTCGTCGCCGCGCACGCCCCCGAGGCAATCCCGGTGTTGTTCGGCCACATCGGGGAGGGCAACCTACACCTGAACCTGGTGCGCTGTGCGCTGGACGGTGACCGGGAGAAGGCGCTGTACTCGGCGATGATGGCGCTGATCGCCGATCACGGCGGCAACGTCAGCTCCGAACACGGGGTCGGTACCCGCAAACGCGATTACCTGCCGATGGCCCGCACCGACGCCGATATCGCCGCGATGCGCACGGTCAAATCCGCGCTGGACCCGACGGGGTATCTCAACCGAGCGGTGCTGTTCAGCTGACAGGCGACACCCTCATGTCGGTCGCCACTAAACCCGGCCGAACCGTCGTCCATATCCATCGAGATTTTCCTTGCGCGGGTGCTTGATTCGGCGTAATATCGAACACAAGTTCGAATGCAACGTAGCTCCCAGCACGACTCGGTGAGCTGCAGACCGCGACTCCGGTCGCCGATTGGTTCGATGGTCCCACGGGACTGGTCGGACCGTATTGACTGATCGTGCCCTTGGGGCACCTTCTGTGAAAGTCGGTATCCACTATGGACGCCACCCATCTCGACACGTTTGTCGATGCGTTGATTGACGACCTCGCTGTTGCGCCACCGGGTGAGGACGGTGAGCGCCGGCTGTTTGATCTGTTGGACTGTCCCCGCCGCATCGTCGATGAGCAGCCCCTGCTGGCGGTGCTGGTCGCTGCGGTCACCGCGCGCAATCTCCTGGATCATGTGATCGCCCAGGCGGTTACGGCCACCGAGCGGCTTGGGATCCCGGCACGTAAGCATCTTCGCTCGGGAGCTGATCTGCTCATGAGTTGTGGTGTTGCGCCCGGCGCGGCGTACCGGGCCGCGCGGGTGGGGCGCGCGGCACACACGCTGCCGGCGTTGACCCGGGCCCAGCGCCTCGGCGGGGTCGGCATCGAGTTCGCCGACGCCATCGGCAAAGGGGTCACCCACATCAGCGCCAGGGTCCCGTTGTCCGAGGAGGAGCGAGCCATGGTCGTCACCACGTTGATGATTCAGACCACGCCGTCGCAGGTGGCCGAGAAAGCCCGCGAGATCGCCATCGACAAAGCCGCCACCCAACCAGTCGAAGACGGCACGGTGCCGGTCGCGGAGAACCGCGACCTCAACGACCTGACCCTGGTGCAGACCGATGACGGACGAGTCACCGCCACCCTGGATCTCGACGTGCTCACCGGCGAAGAACTGCTCGCCGCGCTCGATCCGCTGTGCCGGCCGATACCCCTGCCAGACGGCTCACCAGACCCACGGCCGACCGGGCGTCGCCGCGCCGATGCGTTCGGTCAGGTGATGCGCACCTACCTGTCGCACTCACAGCGTCCGATGAGCGGTGGCGTCCTCCCGCATGTCACGCTCATCCGACCTGCTGCAGATGGGTCCGTGAACTCCCTCGGGTTCACCGGACCGATCAGCATCGTCACCGCTGACCTGATCACCTGCGACAGCACCCTCACCACGGTGACCGTCGACCCCGCCGGGGCGCCGCTGGACGTCGGACGCGCCGAGCGACTGTTCACGCCCGTGATCCGGAAAGGGTTGGCAGTGCGTGACGGTGGGTGTGCGTATCCGGGATGCGGGTGCCCGGTGTCGTGGTGCGATGCCCACCACATCACCCCGTGGAGCAGCGGGGGCACCACCAGCATCGACAACGGCGTGCTGCTCTGTCGACTGCACCACACCGCGATCCACCACGGCGGCTGGCAGGTCTACCTCGGCGCCGACCGCCACCCCTGGTTCATCCCACCCCACAACCCCGGCGAACCCGAGCAGGCGCACCTGCGCTCCCACGCACGACGCACCATGACCGACCTACCCACCGCTGCATAGCCAAACCCTTTGCGCACCTTGATAACTACACAGAGAAATCACACGCGGCGGGAATCGGCACACACCACCGAGCCGGGCCCGCCACGACGAATCCGCGGTACAACCCTGCGACGCTGCGCATCCCGAGGTCGCGGGTGCGCGGCTCAGTCCTCGCGGGAATGCCTGCCGCGGCTCGGCCGCGAATGCCGGCCGGTGGACTCGGCCTGATCGGGGGCGGTCGGCTGCTCGAGCGGCTGGAACCATCCCTGCTGGTCGGTGTGAAAACCGTTGCGGGCCTGACTGATCTGGCCGTCTGCGGGGGCGGCCAGCAGATCGTCGAGGATGCTGCGCCACGCCGCGTCATGCGGCCGCGCTTCCGGTTCGGGCGCGGGTGCCGGTAGGGACTCGGGCTCGGGTGCCGGCTCGGGCTCGGGCTCGAAATCCTGAACCGGCTGCACCTCGTCGGTGACGTGCTGCCAGGTCTCGACCGGCCCGGGATGCCAAGCGTCGGCGGGCGCAGGCAACGGATGCTCGACGTGTTCGTAGAGGCGGTCGGTGGGCGGCTCGGCGGGCTCGTCGACGACGGCCGGGATGAGGTCGGTCGGCGGGTCCGCGGCGCGGATCGCCTGCTGCCAGTCCACGGTGTACTCGACGTAATCGTCCTGATCGTCCCAGTCCTCGTCGAGCGAATGCTGCTCATCGACCGGGTGCACCTCCGGTGCCTGCACGACAGCACTCGGGGCGGCCGGCGCGGTCACGAAGCCGCGCAGGAAGATCGCGCCCACCACACCGACCAGGGCGATGAACGCCGGCAGCAACAACGACTGCGCCAGCGCCTGGGAGAACGCACCATGCAGATATCCGGGCAGCGCGGGGGCCGGACCCTCAGCGGTCACCTCGACACCGGCAGCGGAGAGTTCCGCACTGATCCGGATCGTCATGAACGCCGCCATCGCGGCGCTGCCCAGCACGGCGCCCACCTGACGTGTCGCGTTGTAGACCCCGGAACCCGCACCCGCGGACTCCGGTGACATGTTTCGGGTGGCGGTCGCGGCCAGCGGCGAGAAGATGAAAGCCATGCCGATGCCCATCGCCGTCAGCGGCAACAGCAGCCGCCAGATGGGCGTCGCCGGCGTCAGTTCGAACGACAGCCAGGTCAGCGCGATCGCCAGGGTGGAGAAGCCGAAACCGATGACCGGCGTCGGGTGGGTGCGATCGACGATCCGCCCCACCAGCGGCGCCAGCACACCGGAGGCGATCGCCATCGGTGCGGTCAGCAGCGCCGAGCGGGTGTAGGACAGCCCGGCCACCACCGGCGCATAGAACATCACCGGCAGGATCATCGCGGTCACCACGAAACCGATGACGGCGCCGCCGAGGGCGGACAGCGTGAAGTTGCGGTCGCGGAAGATCCGCAGCGGGATGAGCGGTTCGTGCGGATTGATCGACTGCCAGTAGACGAACGCCACCAGCAGCGCGGCCCCGGTCGCGAGCACCGCCCAGATCCACGGCTCCCACTGGTGCGACTGCCCCTCCTGCAAAGCGAAGACGATGAGGAACATCGCCAGACCCGACAGCGCGACACCCAGGATGTCGAAGCGGTGCAGGGTGGTGGGCAGGGTCGGCACGAGCCACAGCGCCAGGCCCAGACCGATGATGCCGATCGGCACGTTGACGAAGAAGATCCACTGCCAGCCCAGTCCGTCGACCAGGAGCCCGCCCGCGATCGGGCCGACCAGGGTGGCCACACCGGCCGTCGCGCCCCAGACGCTCATCGCCACACCGCGCCCGGCGGCCGGGAAGATCCGGGTGATCATGGACAGCGTCTGCGGGGTCAGCAGCGCGGCACCCAGACCCTGCACCACCCGCGCCGCGATGAGCACTTCGATGGAGCCGGCCAGCCCGCACCACAACGAGGCGGCGGTGAACACCGTCAGGCCGATCAGATACAGGTTCTTCGGGCCGAACCGGTCGCCGAGCCGGCCCGCCACCAGCAGCGGAACCGCGTAGGCGAGCAGATAGGCACTGGTCACCCAGATGACACCGTCGTAGTCGGTGTCCAGCGCTTCCATGATCCGTTTGTTGGCGACGGCGACGATCGTGGAATCGACCAGGATCATGAAGAACCCGACCAGCATCGCCCACAGGGCGTGCCACGGGTTGGCTTGGCGGGCCTCCTCGGTCAGCCGGGGGGCCACGGGCGCGCTTCGGTCAGAGGGGTTCTCGAACATCTACTTCGTCATCAGGAGATCGGCGATCTGCCCGACGCTACGGACCCGCCCGATTTGCGACAAGTCAGGGCCGGTCACACCGGGAAACCCGGCGGCCGGTGATCACGCCGGTTCGGACAGTGGATCGCCGAGTACCTCGGCGTCTCCGGGGGCTTCTCCGTCGCGGGACGGGAGCCCGACGAACACCATCGCGCCCAGCGCGATGGCCGAACCGACCAGCATCACCAGCGCCAGCGCGAAGTCGTTGTTGCCCAGCATCCCGACCACCGGGGCCGTGATCGCGCCCAGGCCGAACTGCGCGGCGCCCAGCAGAGCGGCCGCGGTGCCCGAGGCGTCGTGATGCCGCGACAGCGCGACGGCCGGCGCGTTCGGCAGGACCAGGCCCATCCCGCCGAGGATCACCAGTACCGGCGCCAGGAATCCGGCCAGCCCGGCGACCCCGGTCACCGCCAGTACGACGAACACGATGGCGGCAATGACGGACACGATCAGGGCGACGAGCATGATCGCCTGCGGGGTGAACCGGCGCAGCAGGACCACGTTGGACTGGGTGGCGCCGATCAGGATGATCGCGCCGGCGGCGAACACCAGCGCGAAGGACTGCTGGTTCAACCCGTAGTCGCCCTGCAGCACGAACGGCGCGGCGGCGATATAGCCGAACAGCCCGGCCATGCTCAGCGCGGCCACCAGCACCAGCGTCACGAACCGGACGTCGCGCAGAAGCTCGCCGTAGGTGGCGACGATGGAGCGCACGTGCAGCGGACGCCGATTGGGCACCGGCAGCGTCTCGGGCAGCGCCAGCGCGGCGAGCAGGAGCAGCAGCCCGGCCAGCACCACCAGGACGGCGAAGATCCAGTGCCACGAGGCCTTGAGCAGTACCACCGCACCCAACGACGGCGCGATGACGGGAGCGACACCGAGCACCAGGATCAGCCGGGACATGACGGTGGCCGCGGCGGAGTCCACGTAGAGGTCGCCGACGACGGCGACGGCCACCACGGCCGCGGCGGCGGCACCGAATCCCTGCAGCACCCGCCCGGCGCCGAGCACCTCGATGTTGGGCGCGAACAGGCAGATCAGGGAGGCCACCATGTGCAGCGAGATGCCGGCCATCAGCGGAATGCGCCGCCCGAGCGAGTCCGAGAGCGGTCCGATGATCAGCTGCCCGAAGGCGAGCCCGGCCAGGGTGCCGGTGAGCGTCAACTGCACCACCGACGAGGACACCGAAAGGTCCTCGGCGATCCGCGGCAGCGCCGGCAGATACATGTCGATGGTCAGCGGGCCGAGCGCGATCATCAGTCCCAGGACGGCGATCATCCGGAGCCTGCTGGGCGCCACTGGCTCGGTTGTCACGCCCAGGGATGTTGCCACGACTATGGCCAGCGTCGCACCGCCGCATTTTCTTCCCGGTCGGCCAGTGACCGCCGTCACTGTGCGGGCGGGCACGCGGACTGGACCCCCACTCGTTGAACGGACACTAACCTGGGTATTCGACAGGCACCGTGGGAGCCGATCCCAGGGATGCGATGGGAGAAACCACCGATGAACGCTCGGTCCAGCAGCAAGAATCTGCCCGCGGTCCGCGAGGGATCCGACGAGGATCCCAGTGCCGCCGCCAAGGCCCTGTCCCAGATCCTGGAGCGCAGCACCCGGTTGCAGGCGCCGGCCGTCACCGCGTACGTGGACCGGTTGCGCAAGCAGCGCCCCGACGCCACACCGGCCGAGATCATCACCTCGCTGGAGAAGCACTACCTGGCCGCGGTGATGGCCAGCGGCGCCGCGGTCGGTTCGGCTGCCGCGTTCCCGGGTATCGGCACGCTCGTGGCGATGTCCGCGGTCGCCGGCGAGACCCTGGTGTTCCTGGAAGCGACGGCGGTGTTCGCGCTGGCGGTCGCCGAGGTGCACGGCATCCCCGCCGATCATCGCGAGCGACGCCGCGCGCTGGTGCTGGCCGTACTCGTCGGCGAGGACAGCAAGCGTGCGGTGGCCGATCTGCTCGGCGGCGGTCGTACCAGCGGAGCATGGATCTCCGACGGGGCCGCGACGCTGCCGCTGCCCGCGGTGTCGCAGCTGAACAACCGGTTGCTGAAGTACTTCGTCAAGAAGTACGCCCTCAAGCGCGGGGCGATCGCGTTCGGCAAACTGCTGCCGGTGGGAGTCGGCGCGGTGGTGGGTGGCGTCGGTAACCGGTTGATGGGCAAGCGAATCGTCAAGAATGCGGCCCTCGCGTTCGGCAGCCCGCCGCCGAGGTGGCCGTCGACCCTACACGTGCTGCCCTCCGCCCAGCTGTGAGTGACAAGTGACACTCTCGTGGTGAGGGTGTGTTCTGAGGCGTAGCCTTTAGTCGGCCAAATGCGGGAAACCGTAAATAATCAGCGGGCGGGCGACGCCGGACTTCGCCTGCCGGGACAGACGGAATCGGGGCGAAACGCTGCTGTGAGCAGTTCACCATCACCTTTTGGACAGAACGAGTGGCTCGTCGAAGAGATGTATCGCAAATTCCGCGAGGATCCTTCGTCGGTGGACCCGAGTTGGCACGAGTTCCTGGTGGACTACGCCCCCGAACCGCTTGACACCCCGGGCCAGAAGTCCGAGCCCGCCGCGGCCAAGCAGACCGCCCCCGCCAAGCCTGCCGCACCCGCGAAGCCCGCGCCCGCCGAGCCCGCCCCGGCAAAGGCCGACGCGAAGGCTGAGGCGAAGGCCGAACCGAAGGCCGCCCCCAAGGCCGAAGCGTCGACGCCGAAGGCTTCCGCGCCGGCCAAGAAGGCCGAGCCCGCCCCGGCCGCCAAGAAGCCCGCACCCGCTGCCCCCGCCGCCGAAGGCGACGAGAACACCGTGCTGCGCGGCGCTTCGGCCGCCGTCGTCAAGAACATGAACGCCTCGCTGGACGTGCCCACGGCCACCAGCGTGCGGGCCATCCCGGCCAAGGCGATGATCGACAACCGCGTGGTGATCAACAACCACCTCAAGCGCACCCGCGGCGGCAAGATCAGCTTCACCCATCTGCTCGGCTACGCCATCGTGCAGGCGGTCAAGAAGTTCCCGAACCTGAACCGGCACTTCGCCGAGGTGGACGGCAAGCCCAACGTCGTCACCCCCGCACACACGAACCTCGGCCTGGCCATCGACCTGCCCGGCAAGGACGGCAACCGCACGCTGGTCGTCGCGGCCATCAAGCGGTGCGAAACGATGAAGTTCGGCCAGTTCATCGCGGCCTACGAGGACATCGTGCGGCGCGCCCGCGACGGCAAGCTGACCGCCGAGGACTTCGGCGGCGTGACCATCTCGCTGACCAACCCGGGCACCATCGGCACCGTGCACTCGGTGCCCCGCCTGATGCGCGGCCAGGGTGCGATCATCGGCGCCGGCGCCATGGAGTACCCGGCCGAGTTCCAGGGCGCCAGCGAGGAACGCATCGCCGAGCTCGGCGTCGGCAAGCTGATCACCCTGACGTCGACCTATGACCACCGCATCATCCAGGGTGCGGAGTCCGGCGATTTCCTGCGCACCATCCACACGCTGCTTCTCGACGACGAGTTCTACGACGAGATCTTCATGGAGCTGGGGATCCCGTACGAGCCGGTCCGCTGGCGCATCGACAACCCGGACTCGATCTTCGACAAGAACGCCCGGATCATCGAGCTCATCGCGGCCTACCGCAACCGCGGTCACCTGATGGCCGATATCGACCCGCTGCGGCTGGACAAGACCCGCTTCCGCAGCCACCCGGACCTCGACGTGCTGACCCACGGCCTGACGCTGTGGGATCTGGATCGCGAGTTCAAGGTCGACGGTTTCGCCGGCGCCGAGTACAAGAAGCTGCGCGACGTGCTCTCGGTCCTGCGCGACGCCTACTGCCGGCACGCCGGCGTGGAGTACACCCACATCCTGGAGCCCGAGCAGCAGAAGTGGATTCAGGAGCGCGTCGAGACCAAGCACGACAAGCCGACCGTCGCCGAGCAGAAGTACATCCTGTCCAAGCTCAACGCGGCCGAAGCCTTCGAGACGTTCCTGCAGACGAAGTACGTCGGGCAGAAGCGCTTCTCATTGGAGGGCGCGGAGACCGTCATCCCGATGATGGACGCCGCGATCGATCAGGCCGCCGAGCACGGACTCGACGAGGTCGTCATCGCCATGCCGCACCGCGGCCGGCTCAACGTGCTGGCGAACATCGTGGGCAAGCCCTACTCGCAGATCTTCGGCGAGTTCGAGGGCAACCTCAATCCGTCGCAGGCGCACGGCTCCGGCGACGTCAAGTACCACCTCGGCGCCACCGGCACCTACCTGCAGATGTTCGGGGACAACGACATTGCGGTGTCGCTGGTGGCCAACCCGTCGCACCTGGAGGCCGTCGACCCGGTGCTGGAGGGCCTGGTCCGCGCCAAGCAGGATCTGATCGACTTCGCCTCCCCCGAGGAGCACGAGGCGTTCTCGGTGGTGCCGATGATGCTGCACGGTGACGCCGCGTTCGCCGGCCAGGGTGTGGTCGCCGAGACCCTGAACCTGGCGCTGCTGCGTGGGTACCGCACCGGCGGAACCATCCACATCATCGTCAACAACCAGATCGGCTTCACCACGTCACCGCACGACTCGCGGTCCAGCGAGTACTGCACCGACGTCGCGAAGATGGTCGGCGCGCCGATCTTCCACGTCAACGGTGACGATCCCGAGGCCTGCGTCTGGGTGGCCAAGTTGGCCATGGACTTCCGGCAGCAGTTCGGCAAGGACGTCGTCATCGACATGCTGTGCTACCGCCGTCGCGGGCACAACGAGGGCGATGACCCGTCGATGACGCAGCCCGGCATGTACGACGTGATCGACACCAAGCGCGGTGTCCGCAAGACCTACACCGAGGCGCTGATCGGCCGTGGTGACATCTCGATGAAGGAGGCCGAAGACGCGCTACGCGACTACCAGGGCCAACTGGAGCGGGTGTTCAACGAGGTCCGCGAGCTGGAGAAGCACGAGATCGAGCCGAGTGAATCGGTGGAATCAGACCAGCAGACCCCGAAGGGGCTGAACACCGCCGTCGATAAGTCGGTACTAGCCCGGATCGGTGACGCGCACCTGGCCGCGCCGGAGGGCTTCAACGTCCATCCCCGGGTGCAGCCTGTGCTGGAGAAGCGCCGCGAGATGGCCTACGAAGGCAAGGTGGACTGGGCGTTCGGCGAGCTGCTGGCACTGGGATCGCTTGTCTCCGAAGGCAAGACGGTTCGGTTCACCGGCCAGGACGTCCGGCGTGGCACGTTCACCCAGCGGCACGCGGTGATCATCGACCGCAAGACCGGCACCGAGTTCACACCGCTGGATCTGCTGACCGCGGATGCCGACGGCAACCCGACCGGTGGACGCTTCATGGTCTACGACTCGGCGTTGTCCGAGTTCGCGGCGGTGGGCTTCGAATACGGCTACTCGGTGGGCAACCCCGAGGCGATCGTGTTGTGGGAGGCCCAGTTCGGCGACTTCGTCAACGGCGCACAGTCCATCATCGACGAGTTCATCTCCTCCGGTGAGGCAAAGTGGGGCCAGCTCTCCGACGTCGTGCTGCTGCTGCCGCACGGCCACGAGGGCCAGGGACCCGACCACACGTCGGGGCGCATCGAACGCTTCCTGCAGGTGTGCGCCGAGGGTTCGATGACCGTGGCGATGCCTTCGACCCCGGCGAACTATTTCCACCTGCTGCGCAGGCACGCCCTCGACGGTATCCACCGGCCGCTGATCGTCTTCACCCCGAAGTCGATGCTGCGCAACAAGGCTGCGGTCAGCGAGGTCAAGGACTTCACCGAGATCAAGTTCCGCTCGGTGCTCGAGGAGCCCACCTACGAAGAGGGCATCGGCGAACGGTCCACGGTGAAGCGGGTGCTGCTCACCAGCGGCAAGATCTACTACGAGCTGGTGGCCCGCAAGGCCAAGGAGAAGCGCGACGACGTGGCGATCATCCGCATCGAGCAGCTCTACCCGCTGCCGCGGCGCCGGCTGGCCGCCACGCTCGACGAGTACCCCAATGTGTCGCAGTTCTTCTGGGTGCAGGAGGAGCCGGCCAACCAGGGTGCCTGGCCGACGTTCGGGCTCTCGCTGCCGGAGTTGTTGCCGGAGAAGCTGACCGGGATCAAGCGGATCTCCCGGCGGGCGATGTCGGCTCCGTCCTCGGGTTCCTCGAAGGTGCACGCGGTCGAGCAGCAGGAGATCATCGACGAGGCGTTCGCGCCGTAATCTCGTTCGGACCAGAGAATGGGGCGGGATTCCGAAAGGGGATCCCGCCCCTTTTTCGTGCCGGCGACGGCCCCGGAATAGCCGGGCCGGCGGATCGCTTGTAGATGCTGCCCGACGCGGTCTCGCGCGGACATCACGACCAGGAGAGGCACGCGCGTGAACTATTCGATCATCGGCTCGGGCAACATCGGCTCGGCTGTCGCCACTCAATTCGCCCGCACCGGAATCGATGTCGCCGTCGCCGGTTCACGGGGCCCCGAGTCGGTGGCGCCGCTGGCCGAGCGGTTGGGCTCGCACATTGCGCCGACCGCGGTCGCCGAGGCCCTGACGGCCGACGTCGTGGTGCTCGCCGTCCCGTTCGAAGCCGTGCAGGGGTTGGTGGAGCAGGTCCCCGACTGGGGTGGGCGCATCATCGTCGACGCGACGAACGCCATCGACTACACCGACTTCTCCCCCGCCGACCTCGGCGGACGTGCATCCTCGGATGTGGTGCAGGACTGGGCCGTCAACGGCCGGGTGGTCAAGGCGTTCGGTCACACCTGGGCCAAGGTGCTCGCCCGTGAACCCGGTGACGGCAACGGCGGTCGCCGGGTGCTGTTCGTATCCGGCAATCATTCCGACGCCAACGCACAGGTCGCCGGGCTGATCGAAACGCTCGGGTTCGAGGCGGTCGATCTCGGCCGCAACGATCAGGGCGGATTGTTGCAACAGTTCGGTGGACCGCTGACCACACGCAGCTTCATCTCGCAGGCGATCAGCGGCAGCACGCCGCCCGAGATGGATCTCGCCGGCGCGTCCTGAGCGGTGGTGACCTCAGGGGTCAGAAGCCGAGCAGTCCCAGCGGGATCGGCGACTCACCATTGGCCAGCGATGTCATCGCTCCGGGGCAGAACGCCGAGATCGCGAACCCGGTGAACATGGTGGCCGGCCCGATGGGACGCCCGATCGTGTCCGAGACCTGCCCGGCGACGTCGGCGAGGTTCTGACCCCCGTCGGCCAGCATCGGGCACACCGACTGTCCCGCCGAGACGGCATCGGCCGGGTTGATACCGCTCAGGCCCGAGCCGTCCAGGGTGTTCAGGAAGTCGCCGGCCGGATCGGCCTGGGCGGGGGCGGCGGCCAGCAGACCGGCGGACAAGACAGCACCGGCGGCAACCGCGAATCGCAAACGCATCATGGTGGGGGCATCGCTGCGCGCGCAGGCTTCGTTACAGCGCAACGCACAAAGTGCACCACCGAGCAACCAATGGGATGCGTTCTGCCACTGGGCATCGCGAGACGGTCGTCACATCATGATCGGATGCACCTTCTGACTGTCGATGACCGTGCCGTCCGGGTTCAGACAGCAGGTGACCCCGAGAACACGCCGGTGCTGGTGTTGCACGGCATCTCGCGCAGCCTCGAGGACTGGTCCGAGCAGGTGGAGCGGCTGTCGCGGCGCTTCTATGTGATCGCTCCGGACCAACCGGGGTTCGGGTTCTCGGCACGCCGCGACGGGCCCGCCGATCTGGTGGCACTGGCCGACGGGGTGGCCGGCACCCTCGCCGAACTCGGCGAGAACCGCCCGTGTCACGTCATCGGCAATTCGCTCGGCGGGGCGGTCGCCATGCAGCTGCTGGCGTCCCACCCCGACCGGGTGGCCAGCCTTACCCTGGTCAACAGCGCCGGCTTCGGCGCCGAGGTCACCCCGCTGCTGCGGATGTTGTCGCTGCCCGGGCTGGGCCGTTATGCCGCAACCCACAGCACCCCGGCCGGCACCCGGCTGATGGAACGCCGGATCTTCGCCGATCCGGCGCTGGCCACCCGCGAGCGCGTCGAGCACGCGCTGCGCATCGCCGCGCAGCCCGGCACCGGGGCGTTCCTCTACGAGATCGCCAACCATCTCGGCACCGCCCGCGGGGTACGGGCGCAGTGGCGTGACGCGCTGCTGGCCGCGGTGGCCGCGCATCCCCGGCCCACCCTGGTGATCTGGGGTGAGCGCGACCGCATCCTGCCCGCGGCACACCTGGAGGCGGCCCGGCGGCAGTTCCCCGGCGCCCAGGTCCATCTGTTCGCCGGCACCGGGCACATGCCACAGATCGAGCGGCCCGACGAGTTCGCCGACCTCGTCACCGCGTTCGTGGAGAACGGGCCGACCCTGTCGGCATCGGTACCGCCGGTAACGGCTAAGGTCGAACGCAATCGAGCAACAGTTGGTCACGACAGGAGTGTGCGCATGGAGGGCTTCGCCGGGAAAGTTGCCGTCGTCACGGGGGCAGGATCGGGCATCGGGCAGGCCCTGGCCGTCGAGCTCGGCCGTTCGGGCGCCAAGCTGGCGATCAGCGATGTCGACACCGAAGGCCTGGCCGTCACCGAGGAGCGGCTGAAGGCCATCGGTGTGGAGGTCAAGGCCGACCGCCTCGACGTCACCGAGCGGGAGGCCTTCGAGATCTATGCCGACTCGGTCAAGCAACACTTCGGCAAGGTCAACCAGATCTACAACAACGCCGGCATCGCCTACAGCGGTGACGTCGAGGTCAGCTCCTACAAGGACATCGAGCGCGTGATGGACGTCGACTTCTGGGGCGTCGTCAACGGCACCAAGTCCTTCCTGCCGCACCTGATCGAGTCCGGCGACGGTCACGTCGTGAACGTCTCCAGCCTCTTCGGCATCTTCTCGGTGCCCGGCCAGGCCGCGTACAACTCGGCGAAGTTCGCGGTGCGCGGCTTCACCGAGGCCCTGCGCCAGGAGATGGCCGTGGCCAAGCACCCGGTCAAGGTGACCTGCGTGCATCCGGGCGGCATCAAGACCGCGATCGCGCGCAACGCCACCGCCGCCGAAGGCATCGACGTGCAGAAGATGGCCAACGCGTTCGACAAGAAGCTCGCCAAGACCAGCCCGGAGAAGGCCGCCAAGATCATCCTGGAAGCCGTCCGCAAGGACCGCGCCCGGGTCCTCGTCGGCGCCGACGCGAAGATCCTCGACGTGTTCGTGCGGATCACCGGTTCGGGCTATCAGAAGCTGTTCTCGACGGTGGCCAACGGCCTCATCCCGAAGTGACTAGTGACCGAGCGGGTGGGCGTCCAGCCAGGCACTGGCCACCGCCCCCGGCTCGGCCCCACCGGCCACCTCGGCGCGCATCTGCGCCAGCGCATCGGTGTCGAGCACTCCGGCCAATTCGTTGACCGAACGTAACTGCGTCTGGCTCAAGGTGTTCCGGCGGAAAACCGGCACCACGTTCTCGGCGCGGATCAGCGCAGTCCGGTCCGACAGCATGGTCAGGTCCTCCGGGAAATCGGGGGCCGCCGCCGACGTCCAGGCGATGTCGATCTGACCGCTGCGCAGCGCCGCCCACAGCACCTCGGCGTCCGGGAACTCCTCGGAGGCCGGTGGTGTGCAGGTGCCGAACGACTCCGGTAGCCGCGTCCCTTCCACCGCGCCGGGTTTCAGCGAATCGCAGCGGGCGATCAGCGCGGTGACGTCACCGGCCTCCCACTTCGCGGCGGTCGGCGCGGTCACCGCGACGACCGGCTTGTCCGATGTGCCGTCGGCATAGTCACCGGCGCCCAACCCTTCGGGCAGTGCTCCGACCATGGCGCGATACACCTGCGCCGCCGACCGTGCCGCGGCGTCGGGGGCGAACCGGGTCAGGACGTCACCAGTGAACGCCGGGGCCACATCGATCTCGCCGGAATCCAGCGCCGCCAACGGATCCGGCGTGTTCTGCACATGCGCCGGGCTGCCGTAATAGCGCAACGCGGCGGCATACAGGTGCGCCAGCAGCGCCGACTGCCCGTCGGCACCGACCGACACCGACGGCGGGGGCGGCGCCTGCCCGCCACAGCCGGCGATCAGCAGCGCGACCAGCGCGACTGCCCACCGCCGCATCGTCGACCGGATCTCAGACGCCGGAGGCTTCCGCGACCGCAGCGGCCACCGCGGGACCCACCCGCGGGTCCAGCGCGCTCGGCACGATGTGGTCGGTCGCGAGATCGTCGCCCACGACCGAGAAGATCGCATGCGCGGCAGCGACTTTCATCTCCTCGGTGATGCGGCGCGCACCGGCGTCCAGCGCACCCCGGAACACACCGGGGAAGGCCAGCACATTGTTGATCTGGTTCGGGAAGTCGCTGCGACCGGTGGCCACCACCGCTGCGTACTTACGTGCGGCGTCGGGATGGATCTCCGGGTCGGGGTTCGACAGCGCAAACACGATGCCATTGGGCGCCATCGTCGCGATGAACTCCTCGGGCACCAGACCGGCGGAGACGCCGAGGAAGACGTCGGCGCCGGTGAGCGCCTCGGCCACGCCGCCGGTGAGTCCGCGCGGGTTGGTGCGCTGGGCCAGTTCGGCCTTGAAGGAGTTGAGGTCGCTGCGACCGCTCTCCACGATGCCCTTGCTGTCCAGCACGACGATGTCGCTGATCCCGCTGTTGAGCAGGATGTTGGTGCAGGCCACCCCGGCCGCACCGGCACCGGAGACCACGACCTTCAGGTCGTGGATGTCGCGGTCGAGCACCTTGACCGCACCGAGCAGTGCGGCGAGCACCACGATGGCGGTGCCGTGCTGATCGTCGTGCATGACCGGGCAGTCCAGTGCCTCGATGACGCGTCGCTCGATCTCGAAGCACCGCGGTGCGGAGATGTCTTCCAGGTTCACCGCGCCGAACGTGGGCCGCAGCCGGATCAGCGTCTCGACGATCTCGTCGGGATCCTTGGTGTCCAGCACGATCGGGATGGAGTTCAGCCCACCGAAGGTCTTGAACAACGCGCTCTTGCCCTCCATGACCGGGAGCGAAGCCGCGGGGCCGATATCGCCGAGGCCGAGCACCGCGCTGCCGTCGCTGACCACGGCCACCAGACGGTTCGCCCAGGTGTACTTCTTGGCCAGCGTCGCATCGGCGGCGATGGCGCGGCTGACCTGAGCGACACCCGGGGTGTAGGCGATGGAGAGTGCGCGCTGGGTGTCCAGCGGTTCCTTCAATTCGACCGAGAGTTTGCCACCCTCGTGGGCCGCGAAGATCTCCGCGTCATCAATGACAACCTGTGGGGTCTTGACCAATTCCGACACGGCCGTCACGTTACTTCACCCAAGGAACTCACAGGCACCGGTTCCCTGTCCGTGAGAGGTTGGAAACGCGACTGACGAGTAACATTCGGCCACGGGGCATGCGGTTGCGCCCCCCGATGATGGAGGTCGCGATGCCGTCTTTCCGCCCCCTGCCACCGTCGATGCTGAGGCCGGCCGGGCGTCGGATGCCCGACCTTCCCGACGCTTCGGGCATTCACGTCCCCGTCTCGCAGTCGGTCGTCGACTGCGGCGTCTACAGCGCGGGCGCCCGTCTGCCGGGCAAGTACACCCATGCCGCCGCGCTGAACAAGGTGCGCGAGATCGAAGCCGGCGGCGGCAGCGCGTTCGTCTGGATCGGCCTGCATGAACCCGACGAGCATCAGATGCAGGCCGTCGCGGAGGTGTTCGGGCTGCACGAGCTGGCCGTCGAGGACGCGGTGCACGCGCACCAGCGGCCCAAGCTGGAGCGCTACGACGACACGCTGTTCCTGGTGCTCAAGACGGTCAACTACGTCGAGCACTCCTCGATCAGCAATGCCCGTGAGATCGTCGAGACCGGCGAGATCATGGTGTTCGTCGGCGCCGACTTCGTCGTCACCGTGCGCCACGGCGACTTCAGCGGCCTGGCGGGCGTGCGCAAGCGGATGGACTCGTCACCTGCAAGTTGCGCGCTCGGACCGTACGGCGTCATGCACGCGATCTCCGATCATGTCGTCGATGCCTACCTCGACGTCACCGATCTGATCGAGACCGATATCGATGCCATGGAGGAGAACGTCTTCTCGCCCACCAGCACCACCGACATCGAGCACATCTATCTGCTCAAGCGCGAGGTTGTGGAGTTGCGCCGGGCGGTCGCGCCGCTCAGCCAGGCGCTGCAGCGCATCGGCAGCGATCACAACGACCTCATCTCCAAGGAGGTGCGGCGCTACATGCGTGACGTGCTCGACCACAACACCCAGGCCGCCGACCGGATCGCCAGCTACGACGAGGTGCTGAGCTCGCTGGTGCAGGCCGCGGTCGGCAAGGTCTCGATGCAGCAGAACACCGATATGCGCAAGATCTCGGCCTGGGTGGCGATCGCCGCGGTGCCGACCGCGCTGGCCGGCATCTACGGGATGAACTTCGACTACATGCCCGAACTGCATCAGGTGTGGGGCTACCCGGCGGTGCTGCTGCTGATGCTGGGCGTGTGCACGCTGCTGTACCGGACGTTCCGGCGCAACCACTGGCTCTGACGTGGCCTAGGACGGCTCGGAGGCGCGGCGGTTCGCGTCGAGCACGTCCACCCCGTCGCTGCGCCAGGCCTCGCGCATCGCCTCGGCACCCTTGAGCCGCACCCAGGCCGCTTCGGTCGGGGTGATCGGGGTGGCCTGCAGGATCGTCACATCCGACAGCGGATCCGGTAGCGCGACATCCTCGATATCGCTGGGGCCCAACAGGAATGCGGTGAACGGCGCGTTCTCGAACAGCGGGCCGCTCAGATCGATCAGCGCATCGGGTTCCAGCACCAGTCCTTCCACCGAGGGCGCGGCCGCCAGCACCGCCATGGACCGGGCCAGGCCGGCGGGGCTCGGGGGCCGTAGCGACACCACCACCTCGGCCCTCGGCCCGTGCTGGGTGTCGGTGACGAAGTCGGTGGGGTCCACCATCGGATAGCGCGAACAGCCCACCGAGACAAAGTGGTTGACGCCGCCGGCGTCAGGTCCGTAGCGCAGCACCGAGATCCGCTCCGCGCCCAGGAAGGTGACATTCGCCTCGGCCGGGTCGCCGAGCACACCGGCGGCGGTGAAGTGCGCCTGCAACCGGTTGCGCACCTCAGCCGGTACGTCGACCACTAGCCGGCGGGCGGGATGGACAGATTCACCCCGGTGTCGCCGTCGAAGATGATCAGCTTGGAAGTGTCCACCGCCAGCTCCGCCTTCTTGCCGGCGGACACCTTCGAATCGGCCGAAACCCTTGCCACGAACTCGTTTTCGCCGGCACCGGATTCGGCGGCCAGTTCGGCGAGCTGAGCCGACTTCGCGCCGGATCCCTCGGTGCGGAAATGCAGGTACTTGTCGGCGCCCAGGGACTCCACCAGGTCGACGTCCACCTCGAAGGTGAGGCCCTTGATCCGGGTGTAGGAATCGACCAGCGCGGCGTCGTCGAAATGCTCGGGACGCAGGCCGGCGATCACGTTGGTGGGCTTGGGATGCTGCGCCAGGACCCGCTGCGCCTCATCGGTGAGCACCACCTCGTCACCGAACGGCAGCTTGATACCGCCGTCGGTCAACGACGCCGGGAAGAAGTTCATGCCGGGCGAGCCGATGAAACCGGCGACGAACAGGTTGGCCGGGGTGTTGTAGAGCTCTTCGGGAGTACCGATCTGCTGTGCCACACCGGCCAGCATCACCACCACCCGGTCCCCCAGCGTCATCGCCTCGGTCTGGTCATGGGTGACATACACCGTGGTGGTGCCCAGCCGGCTCTGCAGGCGCGCGATCTCGGTGCGCATCTGCACGCGCAGCTTGGCGTCCAGGTTCGACAGCGGCTCATCCATCAGGAATGCCTTGGGATCACGCACAATCGCCCGTCCCATCGCCACCCGCTGGCGCTGCCCACCGGAGAGCTGCCCGGGCTTGCGGTCCAGCAGCTCCGCCAGATCCAGGATGCTCGCGGTCTCTTCGACCTTGCGCGCGATCTCGTCCTTGCCGAGCTTGGCCAGGGTCAACGGGAACGCGATGTTCTGCCGCACCGTCATGTGCGGGTACAGCGCGTAGGACTGGAACACCATGGCGATGTCACGGTCCTTGGGCGCCTTGTCGTTGACCCGCTCCCCGCCGATGCGCAGATCTCCGGAGCTGATGTCCTCCAGGCCCGCGATCATGTTCAGGGTGGTCGACTTACCGCACCCGGACGGTCCGACCAGGATGATGAACTCGCCGTCGGCGATGGTCAGCGACAGGTCCTTCACCGCCGTGGCACCGCCGGCATAACTCTTGGACACGTTCTCCAGCACGATCTCGGCCATGAATTACCCCTTCACCGCGCCGGAGGTCAACCCGGCCACGATCCGTCGCTGAAATATGAGCACAAAGATGATGATCGGGACGGTGATGACCATCGCCCCGGCCGCGATCGACCCGGTCGGCTCCTCGAACTGCGAGCTTCCGGTGAAGTTGGCGATCGCCACCGGCGCGGTGATCGCCCGCTCGGTCGCCGTCAGCGACAGCGCCAGCAGCAGGTCATTCCAGGCGAAGATGAACACCAAGATGCCTGCGGTAACGATGCCGGGGGCCGCCAGCGGTGCGATCACCTTGCGGAAGGCCTGCCCCGGCGTGGCGCCGTCCATCTTGGCCGCCTTCTCCAGATCCCATGGGATCTCCTTGAAGAACGCGGACATGGTGTAGATCGCCAGCGGCAGGGCGAAGGTGATGTAGGGAATGATGAGGCCCGGCCAGGTGTCGAACAGCCCGAGCCGGCGCTCGATGTTGAAGATCGGTGTCACCAGGGAGATCTGGGGGAACATCGCGATCAGCAGTGCCACCCCGACCAGGACCTTCTTGCCGGGGAAGGCCAGCCGCGCGATCGCGTAGGCGGCCATACCGCCGATGACGACCGCGATCACCGTGGTGATCAGGCCGATGCCGATGGAGTTGACCAGCGCCGAGGTGAAGATGTTGCCCTCGAAGATGGCCTTGTAGTTCTCGAAGGTGATCTCCGCCGGAATCAGCTTGCCGTCCTTGACCGTTGACGACGACTTCAACGACAGCGACAGGATCCAGAGCACCGGGAACAAGGCGTACAGCACCACGATGACGTTGATGACCGCCCAACCGGTCGCGCGGCGGGCCCCCACGTTCTCCGCCATCTAGCGGCCCTCCTCGTCCGCGCCGGGTGCCGATGCACCGAAGATCTTGATGAATATGAAGGCGATCACCGCGACGCACAGGAAGATCAGCACGCTGATGGCCGACCCCAATCCGAGGTTGAATGCCTTGAACAGGTTGTCGTAACCGAGGATCGACACCGACCCAGTGTCGTTCGCACCACCGGTCAGCACATAGATGTTGTCGAAGATGCGGAACGCGTCCAGGGTGCGGAACAGCAGTGCCACCAGGATCGCGGGTTTGATCAACGGAATGATGATCTTGGTCAGCCGCTTCCAGCCGCCGGCCCCGTCGACCTGCGCCGCGTTCAGCAGATCCTGCGGCACCAGCGCCAGACCGGCCAGCAGCAGCAGCGCCATGAACGGCGTCGTCTTCCACACCTCGGCCAGCACCACGATGGCCAGCGACGGAAGTTGTTCGGTGAGTGGCGCGCTGCCGGTCGGGAGCAGGTTGGCCAGGTACCCGGTGCCGGGCGTCCAGGCGTAGTACCAGCTGTAGGACGCCGCGACGGTGACGATGCCGTAGGGCACCAGGATCGCGGTGCGCACCGTGCCCCTGCCGAAGATGGTGCGGTGCATGACCAATGCCAGGGCCATGCCGAGCACGAACTCGATGGCCACCGAGACGATGGTGATGCCCAGCGTCACGGCGAACGCCGTCCACCAGTACCGGTCGGTGAGGATGGTCTGGTAGTTCTCCAGGCCGATGAACTCGACGTCGTCGGGGGCGGCCAGGTTGTAGCGCTGCAGGCTCAGCCAGACGGCGTAGAAGATCGGGTAGGCCGTCACCGCCAGCATCAGGAAGACGGCCGGGCTGATCAGCCAGAAGGCCAACCGCCGTTCGGCGCGCGTGTCGTCCGAGCCGATCTTGGCGCTCACGGAATCAGCCCCTTGCCGTCGATGGCCTTCTGTACCTGCACGGCCAGTTCGTCCGCGGTGCGTTCCGGGTCGATGTCGGTGATCGGCGCCAGCGCGGCGGAGATCCGGGTCGACACCGCCTGATACACCGGCGTCGCCGGGCGCACCGCGGCGTTGGTCAGCTGTTGCCGGATGATCTCGTACTGCGGGTACTTCTGCTGGAAGGCCGGATCGTCGTACAGCGAGGCCCGCACCGCGGGCAGGCCGCCCTCGACCGAGGTGTAGCGCTGGTTGTCGACATTGCGCAGGCAGCGGATGGCCTCGAACGCCTCGGCCTTGTGCTGGGTGTTCTTGCCGACGGCCAGGTTGAGACCACCGAGGGTCACCCGCGCGGGCTCGCCGTCACGCACGCCCGGGAACGGCGCGAAACCGAACACCTTCTTGCTGGCCTCATACGCGACATCGAACTGTTCGTCGGTCGGCGAGAAGCTGCCGGAGTCGTTGATCGCGCCGGCCAGCGCGGGATCCTCGTTCAGCGGCAGGAACGCGACACCACCCTTGACGGCGTTCTCCAGCATGGAGGGCAGCACGAACGGCCAGTTGACCTCCAGTGCGGCTTTGCCCTGTTCCAACGCCAGGCGTGCGGTGCCCTCGTCGGTCTGGGTGATCGACGGGTCCGCACCCGGTGCGGTGGCAACGTCTTTGATGATCTGCAGCGCCTTGACGGTGGCCGCCCGGTGCTCGGGGGTGTCGGTCAGCGTGACGGTCTTGCCGTCGTCGGAGAGCACCTGTCCCCCGGCGCTTTCCAGCAGCGTGTTGAACCACACCACCAGACCTTCGTACTGCTTGCCCTGCACCGCGATCCAGCTGGGTCCGCCTGCGGCGTGCTGGCGCTTGGCCTCTGCCACCATCGCGTCCCAGTCAGCCGGCGGTGCGGGCATCAAATCTGCTCGGTACCAGAGCAATTGAGTGTTGGTCGTGATCGGCGCCGCGTACAGCTTGTCCTGCCACTTGGCAGTCTCCAGCGGGCCGGGCAGCGTATTGGCTCCTGCATCGGATTCAGCCTGGCCCGCGGGATCATCCGACAGCGGCAACGCCCAACCGGCTTCGGCGAATTCGGCCGTCCACACCACGTCCAGGGCCATCACGTCGAGCGATTTGTCGTTACCGGTGAGCCGGCGTGCGAGCTGCAGCCGTTGATCGTCGGCGCCCTTGGGCAACGACACCTGCTTGATGGTGAACCGGCCGCCGAGCTGCTCGTTGCACTTCTCGGCCACCGCCGTGAACGTTGCCATCTCGTTGGCCGGCGTGTAGTAGCTGATGACGGTGCCGCCCTCGGCCTCGCCGCACGCCGTGGTCACCGAACCGACCGTCAGCGCGGCCATCACCCCGGCGCAGAGTCGTCGCTTCAGCACTTCCGGCCTCCGTCTGCGTTGATGGCACCGCCGGAGCGGCTCCGGGCGAGAACGTCCCGCGGGGCAAACCTAGGGCTATAAGCGCGTAATATGCAACCGTTTCCTGGGCGCGTCGCCCATCAGATCGTCAAGCGCGCCAAAAGATCCCGCCCCTGCTCGGCGCTCTGCGGGTCACAGAGGACGTCATAGCGGCCAGCGACGAGCTGCATGGTGGAGCTGAAATCTCTTGTGCCACGGGCCATCGCGTACGGGATGGCCGAGGTGATGAGGCCGAAGAACACGCCCGCGATCAGACCGGTGGCCAGCGCACCCCACGGGCTCGGACTGAAGAACCCGAGAATCAGACCGATGAACAGGCCCAGCCACGCGCCCGAGAGCACGCCGCCGCCGATCACCTTCGGCCAGGACAGCCGGCCGGTCACCCGTTCGACCTGCATCAGGTCCACACCCACAATGGTGACCTGCTGGACCGGAAACTGTTGATCGGAGAGGTAATCCACCGCGCGCTGCGCCTCGGCGTAGGTCGGGTAGGCCCCGATCGGCCAGCCCTTCGGTGGGGTCGGCAGTGCCGCCGGGTTACGCACACCCGGCCTGCCGACGGGATCCTTGCCGGGTTGGAGGGGACCGGTCATAGCTACTCGTTCTCCTTCGTTCGCGTCAGCGCCCCACGACCTGTGCAGACGGGTACGCGTCCTGCGGGTTCGATGGCACAACCCTAGCCCCCGACAGGCCGGCGCGTGCCGCTGCCCTGCAGTCGAATCACCCCGGGTACCAGCACGTACGCTAGGTTTGAGTGATGACCAATCCGGGTGAGGACGCAGGGGCAACGCCACCATCGGATGCGAGTTCCGGTACGGAACCGACGTCCGCCGGTTACGAGGCACCGCCGATCGAGCAGTCCCCCGCCGAGCCCTCCCAGCCAACAGCGCCGAGCTATCCCGACTACTCGCCGCCGCCGGCCTACGGCGGCTATGACGCCCCGCCGAGTTACCCGCAGCCCGACGCCGCACCGCCGAACCATGGGACGCCCGGTTACGACCCGGCCGCCGGTTATCCCCCACCCGCATTCACCCCGCCGGACTATTCGTCCACCGGCTATCCGCCCCCGCCTCCCGGCTACGGCGCGCCCCAGGGCGTCCCGCCGTTCGGTGGACCGCAGTACGGCGCACCCCAGTACGGCGGGCCGCCCCCGGGTTATCCGCCGGCGCCGCCCTACGGCGCGGTGCCGGGCTACGGCGGATACGGGCCGCCGCCGCAACCCGGGACCAATTCACTGGCCATCGGGTCGCTGGTCGCCTCACTGGTCGGAGTCATCTGCGGGATCGGGTCGATCATCGGCATCGTGCTCGGCGTCGTCGCGCTCAACCAGATCAAGCAGAACAACCAGGGCGGCCACGGACTTGCGGTGGCAGGTATCGCGGTCGGTGCGCTGACGCTGGTGTTCAGCCTCATCCTGGCCTTCGCGGTGCTGTGAGCGACGGTTCACAGCAGCCGGCTCCCGGCGATCCGAACGCACCGTGGGACTACCCGGCTGATCCGGGTCTGCCGCCGCCGATCCATCCCGGCCCGCAGGCCGGGTTCCCCGGGGGACCGGGTTTTCCCGGCGCACCCGGCTTCGCACCGCCCGGCTACCCGGCGTACCCGGGGTATGACCCGTACCGGCCGGCGAAACCGCTCGGCACCAACGGCAAGGCGGTCGGCGCGCTGATCGCCGCCCTGGTCGGCCTGCTGTTCTGCGGTGTGCCCTCGGTGGTCGGCCTGGTGCTCGGTGTCATCGCCATGCGCGAAACCAGGCGCACCGGCCAGGACGGCTACGGTCTGGCCCTGGCCGGAACCATCATCGGCGGTCTGGTCACCGCCGGCCTGGTGCTGATGATCCTGCTGTGGATCGGCGTCATCGCCAGCGGCTTCAGCCTGGTCTAAGCGGGCGGCCGATACGGCGCGCCGGAGCGCGTCATCCCTGCGGCACGTCCCTTACCCGCGACCACCAGAGCCATCTTGCGGCTCGCCTCATCGATCATCTCGTCACCGAGCATCACCGCACCGCGTGCGCCACCGGCCGCCGAGGTGTGCCACTCGTAGGCCTCCAGGATGAGCTCGGCGTGGTCGTAATCAGCCTGCCGCGGGCTGAACAGCTCGTTGCCCGCGGTGATCTGGTCGGGGTGCAGCACCCACTTGCCGTCGTATCCGAGCGCGGCCGATCGGCCCGCCACCCGCCGGAACCCCTCGACGTCACGCACCTTCACGTAGGGCCCGTCGATCGCGTTCAGACCGCGGGCGCGCGCGGCGATCAGGATCTTCATCAAGACGTGGTGGTGGGCATCGCCGATGTCGTACCCCTCGGGCTGCCCGCCGACCTCCAGCGTGCGCATGTTGAGGCTGGCCGCCATGTCGCCGGGGCCGAGCACCAGTGCCTGCACCCGCGGGGCGGCGGCGATGGCGTCGATGTTCGTCAGGCCCAGCGCGTTCTCGATCTGCGGCTCGATGCCGATGCGGCCGACCGGCAGTCCGTGCGTCTTCTCCAGTTGGGTGAGCAGCATGTCCAGCGCGTGCACATGGGTGGCGTCGGACACCTTGGGCAGCACGATGATGTCGAGGTTCGCCCCGGCACCCGCCACCACCTCGATCACGTCGGCGTGGGTCCACGGTGTCGTCCAGTCGTTGACCCGCACACCGCGCAGCGATCGGTCAGACCAGCCCGGCCCGGCCAGAGCCGCGGCCACCCGGGTCCGGGCCTCGGCCTTGGCATCGGCGGCCACCGCATCCTCCAGGTCGAGGAAGACCTGATCGGCGGCCAGCGTCTTGGCTTTCTCAATCATCTTGTCGCTGCTGCCCGGAACCGACAGACACGTTCGTCGGGGGCGATACACGTTGTCCACGCCCCTAGTCTCTACGCTTTGAGTCATGGCGGCGGTTACCCGGGTATATGCGGCCCGCCTGGCGGGCATGGTTGTCTTCGGCCCGGACGGCGAATCGATCGGCCGTGTCCGCGATGTGGTGGTCAGCATCAGCATCGTCCGCCAGCAGCCACGAGTCCTCGGCCTGGTTGTCGAACTGCTCACCCGCAGAAGGATTTTCGTGCCGATCCTGCGGGTCACCGCCATCGAGCCCAGCGCCGTCACGCTCACCACCGGCAATGTCTCACTGCGCCGGTTCTCCCAGCGCCCCGGTGAGGTGCTGGCGCTCGGGCAGGTGCTCGAGACGCGCGTGCGGGTCGACGATCCCGACCTCGACCAGCTCGCCGGACTCGATGTGGTCGTGGTCGATCTCGGTATCGAGCAGACCCGCACCCGGGACTGGGTGGTCACCAAGGTGGCGGTACGCCCGCAGCGCCGGCTGGGGCGCCGCAGCAATGTCTATCCCGTGGACTGGCAGCACGTGCACGGGCTCACGCCGTCCGGACTGGCCATGCCCGATCAGGGTGTCGCCCAGCTGCTCGAGCAGTTCCAGGGACAGCGCCCGGTCGAGGTGGCCGATGCCGTGCGCGAGCTGCCGCCCAAGCGGCGCTTCGAGGTCGTCAACGCGCTCGACGACGAACGCCTCGCCGATGTGCTGCAGGAGCTGCCCGAGGACGAGCAGGTGGCCGTGCTGCGCCAGCTGAAGACCGAACGCGCCGCCGACGTCCTGGAGGCGATGGATCCCGACGACGCCGCCGACCTGCTCGGCTCGATGGCGCCGGCCGACGCCGAACAGTTCCTGCGCCGGATGGATCCCGAGGACTCCGAGGACGTGCGACGGCTGCTCAGCCACTCGCCGAACACCGCAGGCGGTCTGATGACCTCCGAGCCGGTGGTGCTGGCACCGGACACCACGGTCGCCGAGGCACTGGCCCGGGTCCGCGATCCCGATCTGACGCCCGCGCTGGCGTCGCTGGTCTTCGTGGTGCGCCCGCCCACCGCCACGCCGACCGGCCGCTACCTGGGCTGTGTGCATCTGCAGCGGCTGCTGCGCGAACCGCCGGCCGCACTGGTCAGCGGCATCGTGGACAAGGACCTGCCGAGCCTGCGCCCTGAGCAGACCCTCGGGGCACTGACCCGCTATTTCGCCGCCTACAACCTGGTCTGCGGGCCGGTGGTCGATGAGGAGCACCATCTGCTCGGCGCGGTGTCGGTCGATGACGTGCTCGACCATCTGCTGCCCGACGACTGGCGCGAACGCGAAGCCGAGTCGCTGATCGTCACCACGGAGAAGGCGACTTGAGCGACCGGATCGACACCCCACGGGCATCGCGGCGGCGCTTCACCCCACAGTTCGACGTCGAGGCCGCGGGCCGCTTCGGTGAGCGGTTCGCACGGTTCCTGGGCACCGGCCGCTATCTGGCGATCCAGACGGTGTTCGTGATCGTCTGGATCCTGCTGAACCTGTTCGCGCTCACCCTGCAGTGGGATCCGTATCCGTTCATCCTGCTCAACCTGGCCTTCTCCACCCAGGCCGCCTACGCCGCGCCCCTGATCCTGCTGGCGCAGAACCGCCAGGAGAACCGCGACCGGGTCGCGCTGGAGGAGGACCGCCGCCGCGCCGAGCAGACCAAGGCGGACACCGAGTACCTGGCCCGCGAGCTGGCCGCGCTGCGCCTGGCGGTCGGCGAGATGGCCACCCGTGACTACCTGCGCCGCGAACTCGAGGAGTTGCGCGAGATGCTGGTCGAGTTGGTGCCACCCAAACCGAAGAAGAGCAAGGGCAAACGCGCGGCCGAACCGGTGTCACCGATCGATGAGCCGGAAACCGATTCCTAGCCGCCTACGCGCCGATGAAAATCCTTGCCACCCATACCCGCACCACGGAGACTTGCGACTAGGTATGGTGACCTGGTTCACAAACGGTCGGGTACCGCAAATCTAGGACGGTTGAGTGGTCAAAGGGGGAGCCTCCGCCCTCGCTGCAGCGCGGCACGGAGCAAGTCGACTGATGCGCACCGTGGCTGATTCGGCTCCGAGTACCCGTGGATTGCTGGGAATCGCCATCCTCACCCCGCTGGTCCTGACGCTGGGCGTCGGGGCCTCCGCGCCCATCGTGAAGCCGGTCCTGGAGACCACCGTGACGCCGCTCGCGGCCGTCGTCACCACACCCGACAGCGATACCGGTGTCAGCGTGGTGGCCGCCATGAAGGCACCGCGCCCGTTCCAGACCGCGGGCACCGCACTGTCCGCTCCCCCGCCGGCCGCCGTGGTGAGTGCCCCTGGCAACCTCCGCATTCCGACGGTCGCCCTCAACGCCTACCGCAACGCCGAACGGATGATGGCCTCGGCGGCGCCGACCTGCGGGATGAGCTGGAACCTGCTCGCCGGTATCGGCCGCATCGAGTCCATGCACGCCAACGGCGGCGCCACCGATGTCAACGGCACCGCGGTCAAACCCATTCTCGGACCCAGCCTGGACGGAACCCTGCCGGGCAACGAGGTCATCGTGCAGAGCCGCAACAACGAACGGGTGACCTACGCCCGCGCGATGGGCCCGATGCAGTTCCTGCCGGGCACCTGGTCGCGGTATGCCTCCGACGGCAACGGTGACGGCAAGGCCGAGGTGCAGAACCTGTTCGACGCGACGCTGGCCGCCGCCCGGTACCTGTGCAGCGGTGGCCTGAACATGCGCGATCAGAGCCAGGTGATGACGTCGATCCTGCGCTACAACAACTCGGTCGCCTATGCGCGCAATGTGCTGGGCTGGGCCGCGGCGTACGCCACCGGTGTGGTGCCGGTGAATCTGCCGCCCATCACCGGACCGGTGCCCGCACTGGGCATGGGCAATGTGCACCTGGATACCAATGCCGAGGGCCTTGGGCCCGGTCTGCCGCTCAACGCGCTGGGATTGCCGTCGACCGACCCGATGGCCGTCATGCCGTTCTTCGATCTCGGCCGCGCCGATGTGGCGGATCGCCTGCCGGTGCCGCCGGGCCCGGGTGATCCCGCGGCTGTCCCGAACTGCGCGGTGTTCTGCCTCGGCGAGAACACGCCCGCTCCGGCGGCGCCGTTCAACCCGTTCGCACCGCCGCCCGCGGCAGCGCCGTTGAACCCGTTCGCACCGCCGCCCGCGGCAGCGCCGTTCAATCCCTTCGCGCCCCCGCCTCCGGCCGCCGCACCGTTCAACCCGTTCGCGCCGCCACCCCCGGCTGCTGCGCCGGCCGCGCCGTTCAATCCGTTCGCTCCGCCGCCTCCCGCTGCGCCGGTGGCTCCCGGGCCGCTCGGCGCGGCACCGGGCCCCGCGCCCGGCCCCGTGGCCTGAGCGTCGGACGCCGCCTCGCGGTCTGAGCGGCCCGGCGGACCGTGGGTCCGTCGGCGCGGCCTAGACTCGCGGGTGATGTCCTCGCCTAATACCGACCTGGAAGCCGCGGTTCGCACCGCGCTCAGCAAGGTCGTCGATCCCGAACTGCGCCGCCCGATCACCGAAGTGGGCATGGTCAAAGGTGTCACCGTCGACGCCGATGCCGGCGTACACGTCGAGATCTACCTGACCACCTCGGCCTGCCCGAAGAAGAACGAGATCACCGACAAGGTGACCGCGGCGGTCACCGACGTCCCGGGCACCGGTGCGGTCAAGGTCACCCTGGACGTGATGAACGACGAGCAGCGCACCGAGCTGCGCAAGCTGCTGCGCGGCGACTCGCGCGAACCGGTGATCCCGTTCGCCCAGCCCAACTCGCTGACCCGTGTCTATGCGGTGGCCTCCGGCAAGGGCGGCGTCGGAAAGTCAAGTGTCACCGTCAATCTCGCGGCGGCGATGGCCGAGCGCGGTTTGTCGGTGGGTGTGCTCGACGCCGATATCTACGGCCATTCGGTGCCGCGGATGATGGGTGTCGTGGACCGGCCCACCCAGGTCGATTCGATGATCCTGCCGCCGATCGCCCATGACGTGAAGGTCATCTCGATCGCCATGTTCACCCAGGGCAACACCCCGGTGGTGTGGCGCGGCCCGATGCTGCACCGCGCGCTGCAACAGTTCCTGGCCGACGTCTACTGGGGCGATCTGGACGTGCTGCTGCTGGACCTGCCGCCGGGCACCGGCGATATCGCCATCTCGGTGTCGCAGCTCATCCCGGGCGCGGAGATCCTGGTGGTCACCACCCCGCAGTCGGCGGCCGCCGAGGTCGCCGAGCGCGCCGGTGCGATCGCTCTGCAGACCCGTCAGCGCATCGTCGGCGTGGTGGAGAACATGGCCGGGCTGACCCTGCCGGACGGCACCGTCATGAACATCTTCGGCTCCGGTGGCGGCGCCCAGGTGTCCGCGTCCCTGACCCGGGCGGTCGGCGCCGATGTGCCGTTGCTGGGTCAGATTCCGCTGGAGCCGAGCCTGGTCTCCGCCGGAGACTCCGGGGTCCCGCTGGTGTTGTCGACGCCGGACTCGCCCGCCGCCAAGGAACTGCGCAAGGTCGCCGATGCTCTCGGTGCGCGTAAGCGTGGCCTGGCCGGGATGTCGCTGGGCCTGGACCCCGCCGGACGTTAGGTCGCGTCGCTGTCGAAGCGGGCGCCGCTGGGCGGCTCGCTGCCGGTGACCGGCGGTGTCGGGTCCGGTGACGTCGGCTCGGGCGCGGGTTTCGGTGCGTCCGGGGACACCGGTTTGACCGGCTTGTCGAAGTTGCCGGTCAGGAACGAGTCGTCCCCGTCGAGCAGATGCTTGGTCAGCGCCGCCCGCGGCGTCATCCCGCGCAGCTTCTGCAACTCGCTCAGTGGTTCGCGCAGGTCGTCGAACTCCGGGCCGAGGTCCTGACGCAACTGGCTGGTCGCGCCGCTGAGGTACTCGCGCGCCTGGCGTACCGCCCCGGAGGTCCATCGGATCGCTCCGGGTAACCGTTCGGGGCCGAGGATGACCAGGCCGGCCACCACCAACAGCAGCATCTCGCCCCAGCCGACATTCGCGAACATGTTAGGGAGCGCCGTCGCCGATCGGGGTGACGGTCAGGGTGACCCGGCGACCGTCGCGGACGACCTCGATGGGGGCGGGCTCGCCGATCTTGAGCTGGCGCACGGCGACGACGAACTCGTCGGCGTCGGCGACATCGCGGTCTCCGACCTTGACCACCACGTCGTTCTCCAGGATGCCGCCACGTTCCGCGGGTCCGCCGACCTTGACATCGGCGATCTGCGCGCCGGAGGCCAGGTCATTGCTGGCCGAACGGGCGGTCAGACCGAGGGTGGGATGAGAGATCTTGCCGGCCTCGATGAGCTTCTGCGCCACATCCTTGACCTCGTTGACCGGGATCGCGAAACCCAGACCGCTGGCGCTGTCGGACAGCGACTTACCTGCGGTGTTGATCCCGATGACCTCGGCGGACATGTTGATCAACGGGCCACCGGAGTTGCCGTGGTTGATCGAGGCGTCGGTCTGCACACCGTCGATCACGGTGTCGGTGTCGGAGCCGTCGCCGGACAGCGGCAGCGGGCGGTGCAGCGCGCTGATGATGCCGTGGGTGACGGTGCTGCGCAGACCCAGCGGGGCACCCGCGGCGATCACCTGTTCGCCGACCTGCAGCTTCTCCGAGTCGCCCAGTTTGGCGACGCTGAGGTTGTCGACGTTGTCGACCTTGATCACCGCGAGGTCGGTCTTGGGGTCGCGGCCGACGAGGTTGGCCGGGACCTCCTTGCCGTCGTTGAACACGACGGTCATCTTGTACTTGCTCGGGTTGATCGCGGCCTCGGAGATGACGTGGTTGTTGGTCACGATGTAGCCGCGCCCGTCGATCACGACACCGGAGCCCTGCGAGCCCTCCTGGTCGCTGGTGGCTTCGATGGTGACCACCGAATCAGCAACGGCGGCAGCAACTTCGGCGAACTGTCCGGCGGGCTCAGCGGGGCGGTCACTGGTGTCCAGGGTGACCTTGGAGGTGGTGAAGGCCTCCACCACCTCGGCGGTCTTGCGGCCGACGACGCCGCCGAGGGCTCCGATGACCAGCGCGATGATCGCCAGGATCACCAACGCGGTGATCGACACCCTGCGACCGAAGAGCACATCGCGCACGCCGAGCTTGCCCTGCGGCGCCTGCACGGTGACCGGAGCGCTCGGTACGGCCGCAGGGGCCCCGAGTGCCGCGGGGGCGGACGGGTCGCGCCACGGATCGTCGATGTCGTCGGCGTCGGTGTCCCGTTCGGCTTCCAGGGCGCCGGCGTCGGCCGGGTGGCGCTGCAGCGAGTCGCCCGCGGCGTAGGGGCGTCCGAAGGCCTCGGCCAGGACCGGGTCCGGGGACAGGTTCTTGGGGGTGTACTCACCCTGGTCGCGGTGCTTGTCCTCGCCGAGGAACGATCCGGACACGCCGTCCGGACGGCCGAAGGCGCGCTGTGACGCCGGGTCGACGGGCGGACGCGAAACCGGACGGGGGGCCAGACGCGGGTTAGTGCCCGATTGGTCCTGATTGGTCACCCGTGCATCACTCCCCGGTCAAGCGCGCGCCGATGACGGCGCCCGCAATTGAATCTCTTCGCATAAACCCTACCGGCGCTTGCGCCGGGCACGACCTGCGCCTTCAGCTACCTGCTGGGGAGCTTCCTCGGGGGCTGGTGTCTCGGGATTGCGGTCCGGTATCTGAGACAACAGACCGAGCAGAGAATTGGGCATCGCGATCGGGCAGGCGTCGCGCAGTGCCGACCGCGCCTGGCGCTGGGCATCAACCTCACCGGCACACGACGGGCACAGCGACAGATGGTGTCCGGCGCGCAGATGCGCGGTCATCCGCAGCTCACCGTCGACGAAAGCCGCGATGGCCTCGGTGGACAGATGCTCGGTGGAGCCGAAACGGCGCGGCCCGACGGGCTCGCTGCTCTGCGATGCGAACTGCGCGGGCAGCCAGGAGAAAGCGCGACGGAACACATCGCCCGGGTCAGCCATCACCCGACTCCTCTCGGAACGCCGCGCCATTGAACACACACTGCTCATTTGAATGTAGCGCGGTAATCCGCGCCTCACACCCACGACGCTCAGGCGGAGGCGGTCAGCTGATCCGAATGCTTGGCCAGATGCTCACGCAGTGCCTGCCGACCGCGGTGGATACGGCTGCGGACGGTGCCCAGCTTCACACCGAGCGTCGCGCCGATCTCCTCGTAAGACAGACCCTCGATGTCGCAGAGGACGACGGCGGCGCGGAACTCCGGCGGCAGCGAGTCCAATGCGGCCTGCAGGTCCGGCCCCAGTCGCGAATCGTGATAGATCTGCTCGGGGTTGGGATCCTCGGCCGGAACCCGGTCGTAGTCCTCGGGCAGCGCTTCCATGCGGATGCGGGTACGGCGGCGCACCATGTCGAGGAACAGGTTGGTGGTGATGCGGTGCAGCCAGCCCTCGAAGGTGCCGGGCTGGTAGTTCTGCACGGAGCGGAACACCCGGATGAACGTCTCCTGGGTGAGATCCTCGGCATCCTGCTGACTGCCCGACAGCCGGTAGGCCAGCCGGTACACCCGGTCGGCGTGCTGGCGGACCAGTTCGTCCCAGGACGGCATGGCCGCCTTGTCGCCGGTGGCGTCGAAGACCGCGGTGCCGGTCAGCTCGTCGGAGGGCTCCACCCAGTCGCCGTCGGTGTACTGCTCCAGATGGGGCATGGACACCGGGCTGGCAACAGTGCTTCCGGCGCTTCCTGAGGCTGCGGCGTTGGCGATCGTGGGATCCTCCGAATCAAGGTGGCAGGCCGTTTTGGTCGGCGTCTGCGCGTTGTCGATGGAAACGTGGCCGAGGCCATCCGTATTCCGTGATCGCAAGCTTTCGCCGTGTTCCATGGGAAGTACCGTCTCCGACCGGGGTGTGCCTGGCATATGAGCAAACTGAACAATTCCTGAGAATGCGGATTACCCATGGTTCGACCAGGTAAAACCAGCGGAAATCGGGTGTGATTCTCGTATCAGGGGCGGGCGTGTCGGGGTGGCGCCGGTCGCCGTTCGCTCTACGCTGCGGGCATGGCCAGCACCGACGACGCCGCCCAGTCGATCGTCTCGCACGCGGAGGCGTCGATCACCGAGGACGCGGTGACTGCCGCTGCGCGCGAACGTGCGGTGGACAGCGGCGCGGGTGCGGTGACCCCCGCCGTCGGTGCGCTGCTGAGCGTGCTGGCCAGACTGACCGGCGCGAAGGCCGTCGTCGAAGTGGGCACCGGAGCCGGCGTGAGCGGCCTGTGGCTGCTGGCCGGTATGCGTGAGGACGGCGTGCTGACCACCATCGACGTCGAACCCGAGCACCAGCGGTTGGCCAAGCAGGCATTCACCCAGGCCGGCGTCGGGGCATCGCGTACCCGGCTGATCAGCGGCCGCGCGCAGGACGTCCTGACCAGACTGGCCGACGAGTCCTATGACCTGGTGTTCGTCGACGCCGCCCCGGCCGACCAGCCGCAGTACGTCGCCGAAGGTGTGCGGTTGCTGCGCCCGGGCGGGGCGATCGTGGTGCACCGCGCCGCACTCGGTGGGCGCGCCGGGGATGCCTCGGCCAACGACGCCGAGGTCGCCGCGGTGCGCGAGGCCGCCCGCCTGATCGCCGAAGACGAGCGCTTCACCCCGGTGCTGATTCCGCTGGGCGACGGCCTGCTCGCCGCGGCGCGCGACTAGCTCCTTTCCACAAGCAGTTCCCCGCGAGATTGCACGTGCCGCGGGGTCCACTCGCACGTCCACGCGGCAACCGCAATCTCGCGGCCAAACACCCTTGACGCTCGACTGAACGCGCGTTTAGTCTGTTGAACATGCGTTCAGCCGACGATCTGACCACCACCGCGCGGATCCGCGACGCCGCGATCCAACAGTTCGGCGAGCACGGGTTCAACACCGGTGTGCGGGCGATCGCCACCGCCGCCGGAGTCAGCGCCGGGTTGGTCATCCATCACTTCGGCTCCAAGGACGGCCTGCGCAAGGCCTGTGACGACTACATCGCCGAGCAGATCCGCAGCGCGAAATCGGAATCCATCCAATCCTCCGATCCGGCAACATGGCTCGCCCAGATGGCCGAGATCGAGCACTACGCGCCGATGATGGCCTACCTGGTGCGCAGCATGCAGTCCGGCAGCGAACTCGCGAAAGGCTTCTGGCAGAAGATGCTGGAGAACACCGAGGAGTACCTGGAGGCGGGCGTGCGGGCCGGGACGCTCAAACCCAGCCGAGACCCCAAGGCGCGGGCCAAGTACCTCGGAATGATGGGCGGCGGCGGGTTCCTGCTCTATCTGCAGTTGCACGACAACCCATCCGACGTGCGGGCGGTGCTGCGCGACTACGCCGAAGACATGGTGTTGCCCGCCCTGGAGGTCTACAGCAACGGCCTGATGACCGACTCCACGATGTACGACGCCTTCGTGGCCCAGCGCGAAAAAGGCGTCGCCTTCAGTGCACCCGAACAAGGAGAGCAGTGATGACCAACGCAGTCGAGATCAGCGCGCTGACCAAGAGATTCGGCCGGAGCACGGCACTGGACGGACTGGACCTGACCGTCGCCCCCGGCGATGTCGCCGGATTCCTCGGACCCAACGGCGCCGGAAAGTCGACGACCATCCGGATCCTGCTCGGCCTGCTGCGCGCCGACAGCGGCACCGTGCGACTGCTGGGCGGTGACCCCTGGCACGACGCGGTCGCGCTGCACCGCAGGATCGCCTACGTGCCGGGTGATGTCACGCTCTGGCCCAATCTGACCGGCGCACAGGCCATCGACTTCCTCGCCCGTCTGCGCGGCGGCCAGGTCGACACCCGCCGCCGCGATGAGCTGATCCAGCGGTTCGAGCTGGACCCGCACAAATCGGCCCGCACCTACTCCAAGGGCAACCGGCAGAAGGTCGCCATCGTCGCCGCGTTCAGCACCGACGCCGAGTTGTACATCCTCGACGAGCCGACCTCGGGCCTGGACCCGTTGATGGAGAAGAACTTTCAGCACTGCGTTGCCGAGGTGGCCGACCGCGGCGCAGCGGTACTGCTGTCCAGCCACATCCTCGCCGAGGTCGAAAAGCTCTGCGACAACGTCACCATCATCCGTTCCGGGCGCACCGTCCGTTCCGGCACGCTCACCGAACTGCGCCACCTGATGCGCACCACCGTCACCGCCCGCACCCGGGGTGATGGTGCACAGATGCACGAGCTGCCCTTCGTCCACGATTTCGCGGCGCAGGACGGGCAGATCAGCTTCTCGGTGGACCGCGCCGATCTCGACACCACCATGGACCGCCTAGCCGGCCTCGGTATCGACGAACTCGCCGTGGCGCCGGCCTCACTGGAAGACCTGTTCCTGCGCGAGTATCAGGGGGTGAGCTAGGTGAGCACCCCCGTCGCGCATGCCGACCACCGGGCCGGCGCCGCGCAGTCACCGTTGACCGGCACCGGCACCCTGCTCCGACTGGCGTTGCGCCGCGACCGCATCCGGCTCACGGTGTGGCTGGCCTTGCTCACCCTGATGATGGCCTACACCCCGGGTGCCCTCGAGGTGGCCTACCCGGGCGAGGAACAACGTCTTGCCCGCATCAACCTGATGCAGACACCGGCCGGGACCATCATGGGCGGCCCGATGTTCGGCGGCAACGAGACCGCACTGGGCGCCATGATCGCCAACGAACTGATGCTCACCATGATCGTGGCCACCTCGATCCTGGCCATCCTCACCGTCGTCAGGCACACCCGCCGCGACGAGGAGAGCGGTGCAGCAGAGCTCGTGCTGTCCTCGGTGGTCGGCAGGCACGCCCGCACCATCTCCGCATTGACGTTGGTGGGCGCGGTCAATGCCGTACTCGCGGTCACGATGACCGTGGCGCTCGCCGGCTACGGTTTCGCCGTCCCGGACAGTGCGGCGCTCAGTCTCGGTATCACCGGGGCGGCAACAGTTTTCGGCGCCTTGGCGGCCGTCACCGCCCAGCTGTGGCGGCAGGCACGCACCGCGACGGGCGCGGCGATGGGCGCCCTCGCACTGGCCGTGCTGGTCCGCGGCATCGGCGATGTCATCGACCCCTCGGGCAGCGCCCTGAGCTGGTTCTCCCCCATCGCCTGGGCTCAGCAGATGCGGTCCTTCGTGGACGTGCGCTGGTGGCCGCTGCTCATGCTGATCGGGCTCACCGCAATGCTGGTGGCCACCGCCGTGATGCTGGAATCCCGGCGCCAGTACGACGACGGCATCATCAGGTCCAGCGGCGAACGTCCCGACGCACACGCGATACCCAATGTCTTTGTCCTGCACCTGACCCTGCAACGCGGCCAGTTGATCGGTTGGAGCGTCGGACTGTTCCTGGGCGGTCTGGCATTCGGATCGATGACGAAATCGCTGCTGAATGCGGCGCAGGAGAACGAACTGCTGGCGCGGGTGCTCGCCGTGTCGGGCACCGACGGTGTCTACACCACCATGTCGCAGTTCCTGGCGGCGGCAACCGGCGCCTATGTGGTCTCCGCCGTGCTGCGCACCTACAGCGACGAGGAATCAGGGCTGTCCGAGCCGGTGCTGGCCGCCGCGGTGTCGCGCTGGCAGTGGCTGTTGACGTCGGTGGCCGCGGCGCTGACCGGTGCGGCCGCGTTGTTGCTCTGCGCGGGGCTGGGCAATGGTCTGGGCGCCGGTCTGACCGTCGGCGAGCCGGCCACCGTGTGGCGGCTGACCCTGGCCGGTCTGGCCTTCCTGCCGGCCATGGCGGTGCTCGCCGCGATCGCCGCGCTCGCGGTCGCGCTGCGCCGGCCCTGGATCGGCTGGCTGGCCGTGGCATTCGTGGTGGTGTCGCTGTATCTCGGTGCGCTGCTGCGGTTGCCGCGATGGCTGCTGGACGCCTCCCCGGTCGGGCAGACGACCGCACCGACCGATTTCCCGCTCACCGCGCTGGCGACGATGGTGGCCGTCGCGGCCGCCGGGACGCTGCTGGCCGGGTGGATCTACCGAACAAGGGACGCGGTATGAAATTCATCGCACAGACGGTCCTCGGGCTGGTCTTCTTCGTCGCCGTCCTGTTCTGGCCGGCCGGCACCTTCGACTACTGGCAGGCGTGGGTCTTCCTGGCGGTGTTCATCGCGACGACCACCCTGCCGAGCATCTATCTGGCCGTCCGCCACCCGGACGCCCTGGCCCGGCGAATGAGGGCCGGCCCCACCGCCGAAAACCGCCCGGCGCAACGCATCATCATGACCCTCACGCTGGCGCTGGTGGTCGCGACGTTCGTGCTCTCGGCGCTCGATCACCGCTTCGGGTGGTCGCAGGTCCCGGTGTGGCTGGTCATCGTCGGCAATGTCCTGGTCGCCGTCGGGCTCAGTGTCGCCCAACTCGTCGTCGTGCAGAACAACTATGCGGCGGCGACCGTGCAGGTCGAGGCCGACCAGCCACTGGTGTCCACGGGGCTCTACGGATTGGTGCGCCACCCGATGTACACCGGCGCGGCCGTCATGATGATCGGCACCCCGCTGGCCCTGGATTCGCTGTGGGGCCTGCTGGGCGTGGTGGCCTCGGCACCGGTGATCGCGGCACGCATCCGCGACGAGGAGCAGATGCTCACCGAGGAACTGGCCGGCTATCCCGAATACATGGCAACAGTGCGCTACCGGTTGGTGCCCCACCTCTGGTGATCGCACACCGGTTGGGGTGACGCCGTCGCCCTCGATACAGTGCTGGTCATGGCCGACAAAGCATGCCCGGGTAGCGGGAAGAGTTGGACGGTCGATATCGAGGGCAAACCGATATGCCCCCGGTGCCGCCGCTCGCTGGCCACCGTGGCCGGAAAAGGACGCAAGATCAAGGACCTGCCCGAGGTCCCCCGGCACGACAAGCCGTCCCGGGCGACCACCAGGAACACCCGCCGTCCGAACTGATCCGATCGGGCACCGTCCGGCCACATACTGAATCCATGGAGCTGCTCACCGGTTTCGGGCTGGCCACCGCGGCCGGGCTCAACGCCTACATCCCGCTGCTGGCGCTGGGCCTGCTGTCGCGGTTCACCGAACTGGTGTCGCTGCCCGCGGGCTGGGCCTGGCTGGAGAACGGCTGGGTGATGCTCATCGTCGGGGTGCTGTTGACCGTCGAGATCGTCGCCGACAAGATCCCGGCGCTGGACTCGGTGAACGACGCCATCCAGACGTTCGTGCGGCCGACGGCGGGTGGCATCGTCTTCGGGTCGGGCACCGCCGCGCAGACCGCCGCGGTCACCGATCCGGGCGCTTTCGCGTCATCGGGCCAGTGGATCGGCGTCGTCATCGGCGTCGTCACCGCACTTGTCGTGTCGCTGACCAAATCCGCCGTACGCCCGGTCGCCAACATCGGGTCGGCAGGGATGGCCGCCCCGGTGCTGAGCACCGCCGAGGACGTCACCAGTGTGGGGTTGGTCTTCGTGTCGCTGCTGCTGCCGCTGTTGATCCTCGTCGTACTCGCCGCCGTCGCCCTCGCGGTGGTCCAGGTGTGGCGGTGGCGCCGGCGCCGCGCGCAGGCAGAGCGCTAGATCCAGATCCCCTTGCCGACGGCGACGATGCCGCCGGAACTGATCGAGAACCGTTCACGGTCCTTGTCCAGGTCGACGCCGACCATCTCGCCGGGTCCGACGACGACGTTCTTGTCCAGGATCGCCTTGCGCACCACCGCGCCGCGGCCGATACGCACCCCGGGCATCAGCACGCTGCCCTCGACGATCGCGCCGTCGTCGATGGCGACGTTGGACGACAGCACCGAATTGCGCACCGAGGCCGCCGAGATGATGCTGCCCGCGCCCACCACGGACTCCTGGGCGGAGCCGCCGTTGACGAACTTGGCCGGGGCCAGGTTCTCCGAGCCGCCACGGATCGGCCAGCGCTTGTTGTACAGGTTGAACACCGGGTGCACCGAGACCAGATCCATGTGCGCGTCGTAGAACGCGTCCAGGGTGCCGACATCGCGCCAGTAACCGTGGTCGCGTTCGGTGGCCCCGGGCACCTCGTTGTCGTCGAAGTCGTAGACGCCCGCCATCCCGTCGGCCACCAACCGCGGAATGATGTCGCCACCCATATCGTGGTCGGAGGTGTCTTCGTCGGCGTCGGCCTTGATGGCGTCGATGAGCACCTTGGTGGTGAAGATGTAGTTGCCCATCGAGGCGAAGGTCGACTCGGGGTCGTCGGGGGTGCCTGGCGGGTCGGCAGGCTTCTCCACCCACCCGCGGATGCGGCCCGATTCGTCGGCGTCGATGCAACCGAAGGCCGAGGCCTCCGAGCGCGGCACCCGGATACCGGCCACCGTGGCACCCGCACCGCTCTCGATGTGGTGGGCCAGCATCTGCTCGGGATCCATCCGATACACGTGGTCGGCACCGAAGATGACGATGTAGTCCGGGTCCTCGTCGTAGATCAGGTTCATCGACTGGTAGATCGCGTCGGCTGATCCGGTGTACCACCGCGGTCCCAGCCGCTGCTGCGCCGGGACGGGCGTGATGTACTCCCCCGCCAAACCCGACAGCCGCCAGTTCTGCGAGATGTGCCGGTCCAGCGAGTGCGATTTGTATTGCGTGAGAACGCAGATCCGCAGGAATCGCGCATTCACGAGATTCGACAGAACGAAGTCGATCAACCGGTAGCCACCGCCGAACGGCACCGCCGGCTTCGCCCGGTCCGCCGTCAATGGGTAAAGGCGCTTACCTTCCCCCCCAGCCAGGACGATGCCCAGCACATGTGGCGCTTCCCTCATGCTGCCAACCTATCTGGCCTGCCGCGGTGCGGCTAGCCAATCGCCCGATCGAACTGCTGCGAGTCAAGGTGTTTGGGCGCTCGGGAACACGTGTGAACGCTGATCATGATTCGTGAACTGGATGAGGGGTGCGCGGCGAAGTTTCGCCGGTTACCGTGCACACCATGCGCGTGGCGATGATGTCTCGGGAGTATCCGCCGGAGGTCTACGGCGGGGCAGGCGTGCACGTGACCGAGCTCGTCGCCCAGCTGCGGCGACTGTGTGAGGTCGATGTGCACTGCATGGGCGCACCGCGGGACACCGCGATCGTCGCGGCGCCCGACCCCGCCCTGGCGTCCGCCAACCCGGCGCTGTCCACGCTGTCGGCCGACCTGGTGATGGCCAATGCCGCCGCCGGGGCGACCGTCGCGCATTCGCACACCTGGTACACCGGGATGGCGGGGCATCTGGCCTCGCTGTTGCACGGGATCCCGCACGTGCTGACCGCCCATTCGCTGGAGCCGATGCGGCCGTGGAAGGCCGAGCAGCTCGGCGGCGGGTACCGGGTGTCGTCCTGGGTGGAACGCACGGCCGTGGAAGCGGCCGACGCGGTGATCGCCGTGAGCTCCGGTATGCGCAAGGACGTGCTGGCCACCTACCCGACCCTGGATCCCGCGCGGGTGCACGTGGTGCGCAATGGGATCGACACCGCGGTCTGGTTCCCGGCCGAGCCCGAGCCCGAGGGTTCGGTGCTGGCCGAGCTCGGCGTGGACCTCAACCGGCCGATCGTGGCGTTCGTCGGCCGGATCACCCGGCAGAAGGGTGTCGCGCACCTGGTGGCCGCGGCGCACCGCTTCGACCCCGACATCCAGCTGGTGCTGTGCGCAGGTGCACCCGACACCCCGGAGATTGCCGCGGAGATCAGTTCGGCGGTCCAGGATCTGGCCGCCGCACGTTCGGGCGTGTTCTGGGTGCGAGAGATGCTGCCGACCGGCAAGATTCGCGAAATTTTGTCGGCATCAACGGTTTTCGTGTGCCCTTCGGTGTATGAACCGCTGGGCATCGTCAACCTCGAGGCGATGGCCTGTTCGACGGCCGTCGTCGCTTCCGATGTCGGCGGCATTCCCGAGGTGGTGGCCGATCACGAAACCGGGTTGCTGGTGCACTACGACGCCAACGACACGGTGTTCTTCGAGACCCACCTGGCCGATGCGGTCAACGCACTGGTTGCCGATCCCGACCGGGCACGCCGCTACGGCGAGGCCGGGCGGCAGCGTTGTATCGAAGAGTTCTCCTGGGCGCGTATCGCCGAGGAGACCCTTGCGATCTACAACGTGGTGACGAGCTAGTTAGCTCGTCACGTTCTTGAGCTCGTCGCCCAGTGCGGCGGCCTCATCGGGGGTGAGCTCGACGACGAGCCGCCCTCCGCCTTCCAGTGGTACCCGCATCACGATGCCGCGCCCCTCTTTGGTCGCTTCCAATGGACCGTCACCGGTCCGGGGCTTCATCGCCGCCATCGTGTGCTCCCTCCGCATGAGCCGGCCCGCACTGAACGGACCCGATCAAGCCGGCGTCAACCGGCACAGAATTGGTACTGAACTAAACCTATTGTTCCCTATTGCGTCGCTGCAGTGTGAAAAGACCCGGCGAAACGCACCGACCGTGACCGGAAAGATAACGCTCACGCCGCCGCAGGCACCCAGCATGAGGCGATGTGATCGTCGACCATTCCCGTTGCCTGCATCAACGCGTAGGCCGTCGTGGGGCCGACGAAACGAAAGCCCCGACGCTTGAGTTCCTTGGCCATGGCTGTGGATTCCGGCGTGATGGCGGGCACCGCGGACAGCTCCGCGGGGCGGGTTCTCACCGCGGGTGCGAACGACCACAGCAAATCGGAGAGGTCGATGTCGAGGTCGGCGATGGCGCGCGCGTTGTTGATGGTGGCCTCGATCTTCGCGCGGTTACGCACGATTGCGGCATCCTCCATCAGCCGGGCGATGTCGCGGTCGGTGAACCGGGCGACCTTGTCGATGTCGAACCCCTTGAACGCGTGCCGAAACCCGTCACGCTTGCGCAGGATGGTCAACCAGGACAGACCACTCTGAAAGGCCTCCAGGCTGACCCGTTCGAACAGCGGCACGGTCCCGCGCAGTCGTTTGCCCCACTCAGTGTCGTGATACTCCCGGTAGAGCACCCCGTTGGGGCTGGAATCGGTTGGTACCCAGCCACATCGGATCCGTCCGTCATCGGCGACCGGCGCGGTCACGACTCGTCCGGCTTGGCGTGCGCAGCCTCGTGGACAGCCGGCCGGTCCTCGTTGTCCTCCAGCCCGTAGGCGGCACGCACCGTGTCCAACTCGCCACGCAGCGAATCGAGTTCGGCGCCCAGCCGGTCGAGCACCCAGTCCACCTCGCTGGTCTTGTAGCCGCGCAGCGTCTGGGTGAACTTGACGTCGTCGACGTCGGCACCGGTCACGCCGGAAGCCGGCAGCACGGTCGCCGTGGTGGCCCGCGGAAGTGGCGGCAACTGTTCGCCGCGGCCGAACAGCACACTGCCCAGGGCAAACAACACCGTGCCGACCAGGATCAGCACCACCAGGTACATCAGTATCAGTGTCACGCCTCGATACTGCCCTACCCGTGTGACAAGGAAGACCCCTAGCGCGGGCGCAACGTGTTCATCGGGGGCCGGTCGGCCAGCGACACCGTGGAGGTGCGCGGGGTGTAGTCGTCACCGTCGGCGAAGAACTGCGTCAGCCCCACCCCGGAGTCGGGAATGCCGCAGCGGCTCAGCAGCGTGGCGATCACCTGCCGGCTCATCGCGGCCAGCTCGGTCAGCGGGCGGTTGCGGTGCTCGCGGACCCCCAGATTGACCTGCGCGATGCCGTCCAGGCCCAACCGGTCGTAGGTGTCGATGAGCAGGCCGATCTCGACGCCGTAGGCAGGCGCGAACGGTACCGAGGTCAGTAGTTCACGAGTGCCCGCGTACTCACCGCCCAGCGGCTGCAGCAGGCAGGTCAGCTCCGGTCGCAGGGCCGCCAGCAGCGGCCGTGCCACGAGCTCGGTGACGCGACCGCCGCCGTTCTTGTCCTCGCTGCCGCTGACCTTGAGCGGCCGCCGGTAGAACCCCTTGACCAGGTGCACACCGTCGGTGGTCAGCAGCGGGCCCAGCAGCTTGGGCACGAACATCGGATCGGGGTCGATCAGGTCGGAGTCGACGAAGACGACCAGGTCACCGGTGGTCGCGGCGAGCGAACGCCACAGCACCTCACCCTTGCCGGGGTTGGTCGGCACCTCGGGCAGCGCCTGTTCCCGGCTCACCACGCGGGCGCCGGCGGCGACCGCCCGGATCTCGGTGTCATCGGTGGACCCGGAGTCCAGCACGATCAACTCGTCGACCAGACCGCCCAGCAGCGGGGTGATGGTCTCCACCACCGAGGCGACGGTCTCTTCCTCGTTGAGCGCCGGGAGCACCACCGAGATGGTGCGGCCCGCCTTGGCGGCGATCAGCTCCTCCACGGTCCAGGACGGCCGGCCAAAGCTGTGGTCTGCCATCCAGCGGTGCCCTGACACAGCGTCAGTCTCGTTCATTGCGGTCAGTTCTGGTGTCAGCTCAGATAGCACCGTCATGCCAGTCCCCTCACCGTGCGCGTCGGTGGACGCGATCCGTGGATCGACGCGACCATTTCCAGTACGCGTCGAGTGGGGCCGACCTCATGCACCCGGAACATGGCTGCTCCATCGGCGGCGGCCAAAGCCGTCGCCGCCAGCGTGCCCTCCAGGCGTTCGGTCAGTCCCACACCCAGAGTCTCCCCGACAAAATCCTTGTTGCTCAGGGCCATCAGGACAGGCCATCCCGTGTTTACAAGATCTTTTACGTGGCGCAACAAACTAAGGCCGTGGTAAGTGTTCTTGCCGAAATCGTGGGTCGGATCGATCAAGATCGCGTCCCGGGACACCCCCACCGACACGGCGTGCTCGGCCGCAGCGGTGACTTCGGCGATCACATCGTCGACCACGCCGCGTTCGCTGATGCCGTAGTTCACCCGGAACGGCCGGGTCCGCGGGATGGCGCCGCCGGTGTGTGAGCAAACCAGTCCGACACCGAACTCCGCGGCGACCTCCGGCAGGCCGGGGTCGGCTCCGGCCCAGGTGTCGTTGATGAGGTCCGCACCGGCCGCGCAGGCCTGTTTGGCGACCGTCGCGCGCCAGGTGTCCACGCTGATGAGTTGATCGGGATAGGCACCGCGCAGCCATTCGATGAACGGCACCACCCGCGCGATCTCCTCGTCGGCATCCACGGTGTTACCCGGGCCCGCCTTCACCCCACCGATGTCGATGACGTCGGCGCCGTCGGCGATCTTGCGGTGGGCGGCCTCCATGGCGGCCTCGTCGGTGAACGTGGCGCCGCGGTCGTAGAACGAATCCGGTGTGCGGTTGACGATGGCCATGATCATCGCCCGGTCACCGGCGACCGGGCGGCCCAGCCACGTCATTTTCCCGTCGCTGCGCTCACCCCTGCCTGTCAACTGCACACTCCCAGGCTACGGCCACGCGATTTCGGCGTGATGTGTTGCGCTGACCGCAGCGGATCACGCCGAAATGGTTCAGGACTTCGGGCGCTTGCCGTCCTTGACCTCGTCGACGTACTCCGGATAGAAGGGCACGTAGCCCTCCTCGCGCCCGGCCAGCACGTAGAGCGGGTCCTCGATGTCCTCGCCGTAGCCCTGCTTGCGCAGTTCGACCTTCTGGCTCTTGAACGTCGAGGTGTGCGCCAACTCCGGCACGATCCGGATGAACAGCGGCACCGCGTAGGGCGGCAGATGCGCGTAGGCGGTCCGCGCCAAGGCGGCCCCGTCGAACTCGGCCCCCGACTTGAGTTGCAGCGCAACCATGCCCGCTCGGCCACCGGCGCCGGGCACCTCGACGCCGAACACGGTCGCCTCCTCGACCTGCGCATCGCTGGACAGGCCGGCCTCCACCTCGGTGGTCGCGACGTTCTCGCCCTTCCACCGGAAGGTGTCGCCGAGCCGATCGGCGAAGGCGGCGTGCCCGAAGCCCTGGGAACGCATCAGGTCCCCGGTGTTGAACCAGACGTCGCCGTCCTTGAATGCGTCACGCACCAGCTTCTTTTCGGACGCCGACTTGTCGGTGTAGCCGTCGAACGGCTGGAAGCTGCTGACCTTCGACAGCAGCAGGCCGGGCTGTCCGCGTTTGACCTTGCGCAGCCTGCCGTCCGCGGCGCGCGCAGGTTCCCCGGTGTCGAGGTCGTATTCGACGAAGGCCACCGGGCTCGGGCAGATGCCGGTCGACTTGGACACATTGAAGACGTTGACGAAGGCGGTGTTTCCCTCACTGGCGCCGTAGAACTCGCAGACCCGCGGGATGCCGAAGCGTTTGGTGAACTCGTCCCAGATGGCCGGGCGCAGTCCGTTGCCGACGATGACGCGCACCTTGTGGGCGCGGTCGGTCGGCTTGGGCGGCTGGTTGAGCAGGTATCCGCAGATCTCACCGATGTAGACGAACGCGGTGGCCTCATGACTGATGACCTCGTCCCAGAACCGCGACGCGGAGAACGACTTGCCCAGTGCCAGTGCCGCTCCTGCGTTCAGCGCGGAACCGACCGACACCGTGAGCGCATTGTTGTGATAGAGCGGTAGGCAGCAATAGAGGGTGTCGTTGCTGTTCAGGCGCAGGCCGAGCCCGCCGAATCCGGCCAGTGCGCGCAACCAGCGGTAGTGGGTCATCACACTGGCCTTGGGCATGCCGGTGGTGCCCGAGGTGAAGATGAAGAACGCCTTGTCCTTGGCCAGCACCGCCGCGGTGGCGGCCGGGTTGGTGGTGGGCGCGGTGGTGGCGGCCTGCCGCAACTCTTCGACGGTGACCAGGCCTTCGGTCTCCACGCCGCTCTCGGTGATCGGTTCCACCAAGTCGGATTCGGCGATGATGGCCTTCGCGTTGAGCAGACCGATGCTGTGGGCCAGGACGTTGCCACGCTGGTGGTAGTTGAGCATGCCGGCGGTGGCTCCGCATTTGACGGTGGCCAGCATCAGCAACACCGAGTCCGGGGAGTTGCGCAACATTATACCGACGACGTCGCCGTGGCCCACTCCCCGGGCGGCCAGCACCGCGGCGTAGCGGTTGACGGTCTCGTTGGCCTGGCGGTAGGTGATCTTCTGATCTTCGAACTTCAGGAACACCCGGTCGCCGTACTGCGCGGCGCGGTCCTGGAAGACCTTGCCGATCGAGGTCTTGGCGGTGGGCCGGGCACCCATGCCCGTGACCACACCCCGCACGATCGCCGGCGCGTCCATCAGCAGCCCGGGAATCTTGGTGGCGATGTCGAGCAGGCCGACGCTGGTACGCGTTGTGTCGTCACTCATGGCCGTCAAGCCTAGTGACCGGGGCTACACGCGCTGAGAGCCGTCTCAACATCGGTGACGAGCACCAGTCGGTCCAGGGCGCGTTCGCCGACATAACCGGTGTCGACCAGGCCCCGTAGCCAGCTCAGCAAGCCGTCGTAGTGGCCGAACGGGTCGAGCATGACGATCGGCTTGTCATGCATGCCCAGGTATCCCGCCGTCCACGCTTCGAAGAACTCCTCCAAGGTGCCGATACCGCCGGGCAGGGCGATGAACGCGTCGGCGCGGTCCTCCATCACCTGCTTGCGTTCCCGCATGGTGTCGGTGACCACCAGTTCGTCGGCGGCGACGTCGGCGAGTTCCCGGTGCACCAGGGCCTTGGGGATGACGCCGATGGTGCGCCCGTTGCGCTGCCGGGCCCCGTCGGCCACCGCGCCCATCGCCGAGACGTTGCCGCCCCCGGATACCAGCGTCCACCCGCGGTCCGCGATGCCGCGGCCGACGTCGGTGGCGAGTTCGAGCAGTTCAGGGTGCGTCGGGCCGGACGCGCAGTACACGCAGACGGCCCACGGGCTGGTTTCGGACACAAGTGAGAACGTACCGCCGGTTTCGCCATGACCGCATGGCCGCCCGCCATACACTGCGGCTGTGTCTGAGCCGTCGAGCGACGCTGCTGCGGACGCGCTGGGCCGCGCGGATCTCGGGGCCGCCGAGGAACTGGCCCGGGCGGCATTGACCGAGGGCGGATCACTGTCCGCGCGGTTGACGTTGGCGCAGGCCCTGGCCTGGCAGGGCCGCGGGAACGATGCCGACGCGGTGCTCGCCGAGGTCGACCCCGCCACCCTGACCGAGGCCGACCTGATCGCGTGGGCGCTGCCCCGGGCGGCCAATCAGTTCTGGATGCTCGACGAGCCCGAACGGGCCACCGCCTTCCTGCGCGCGACACGCGCCAAGCTGCGTTCCGCGACCACCGTCGACGCGTTACTGAGCACCTTCGCCATGAACGCCGGTAGCCCGCAGCGTGCGCTGGAACTCGCCGACTCCGTACTCGCGACGCCGGACGCCGACCGTCGGGCGATCGGCTGGGCGGCTTCGGCGGCGGCGTTGTCGTCCGCCCGGATGGGCCTGTTCTCTTCGGTCGACACTTTGGCCGCCCGGGCGGTCGCGTCCGGCAATCCCGGGCTGCTGCGGTTCACCTCCGCTTTCGGGCAGACCACCGCGCTGATCCTCACCGGCGAGCTGGATCGCGCCGAGGCGCTGGCGCGTGACCTGGTGTCAGTGGCCCAGCCGTCCCGTGCGATCGGACAGCTACTGGTGGCCGATGTGCTGTTGGTGCGCGGTGCCCTCGACGAGGCTGTGCCACTGTTGCGCGAATCCGCCGCCGCGCTGGCAGTGACCGGATACTCGTGGGGACCGCTGGCGTGGATGCTGCTGGCTCAGGCGCTCGGGCAGCAGGGACTGGCGGTCGATGCGGCCAAAGCGCTCTCGCGCGCGGAGTCGCGACACGGGTTGAAGTCGATGCAGTTCGCCCCTGAACTGGCGCTGGCCCGGGCCTGGACCTGCGCGGCGCGACGGGACGCGGTGGGAGCGATCGCCGCCGCGCGCGAAGCGGCGCGCGCCGCTTCGCGGGGTGGCCAGTCTGCTGTGACATTGCGCGCACTGCACGACGCTGTCCGTCTCGGCGACGCCCGAGCCGCCGAAAGCGTCGCCGCGCTCGAATTGGATTGCGTCTTCGCTCGTTTGACGCTCGAACATGCGCGAGCGCAGGCAGTTCAAGATCAAGAGGGGCTGGACTCCGTTGCTAAAAGGTTTGCAGCGCTCGGAATGTCGAGAAGGCCTCTGAACGCCCCGCCGGCCGCACCGGCGGAGCGCTCGCACGAGCTCTGATCAAGACTCTCCACACAGACGGCAAACCCTTTAGGGTGACGTCCGTCAGTTGATTGCGATTACAAGGAGCGCAACCATCAGGGAGCAGGACGCGAGCGCGGCAGTCCGGAAGAAACGCCTCGACATTCAGGGCATGCGCGCCGTCGCCGTCGTGCTGGTCGTGTTGTTCCACGCGGAGATACCGGGATTCGGCGGCGGATACGTCGGCGTCGACGTCTTCTTCGTCATATCCGGTTTCCTCATCAGCACCCACCTCCTCGAAGGACTGCGGACAAACGGCCGCATCGGCTTCGCATCGTTCTACGCCCGTCGTGCCCGCCGCCTGTTGCCGGCAGCCTTCGTCGTCATCGTCGCCACGGTGCTGGCCGCCCGACTCCTGGTCTCGCCGATCCAATTCGGCTATGTGGTCAAAGACGCCATGGCCGCGGCCTTCTACATCCCCAATCTCTGGTTCGCCTACAACGCGACGGACTACCTCGCGGAGAAGACCCCGTCGCTGTTCCTGCACTACTGGTCCCTGGGCGTCGAGGAACAGTTCTATCTGCTGTGGCCGTTGCTGCTGGCGATCTTGTTCCGATTCTTCAAGGCGCGCTGGACGATGGCGATCGCCATGTCGGCGATCATCGCGGTGTCCTTCGCGGTCTGTCAGTACTCCACGACCTACACGCAACCCGACGCGTTCTTCCTGCTGCCGGCCCGGGTTTGGGAGTTCGGGCTCGGCGCGCTGGTGGCCCTCGCACTGCTCGACGGACGAAAGCTGTTCTCGCCGCGCATCGCTGCCGCGCTGGGGTGGGCCGGCCTGGCGGCGATCATCGGTGCCGGCATGGTCTTCACCACCAAGACCGTCTATCCCGGTGCGGCGGTGGCCATCCCCGTGCTGGGCGCCGCCCTGCTGATCGCCGCGGGCACCGCGCCGGGCGGCCCGGCCGGAATGCTGAGCGTGCGGCCGGCCACCTGGATCGGCGATATCTCCTACTCCCTGTACCTCGTGCACTGGCCGGTGTTGATGCTGCCGGTCGCTGCCGGCGCTTATATGGAACACCTGCCGATGTGGGCGCGCATCGCGCTCGCGCTGGCCTGTGTGCCACTGGCGTGGCTGCTCTACACCTACGTCGAGATTCCCGGTCAGCGACTGAGGTGGCTCACGACGGCGCGGCCACGCCGCACCTTCGGTGTGGCAGTGGGCGCCATGACGACGGTCGTGGTGACGGCCCTGACGGCCGGCCTGGTGGTCCAGCCCCGGCTGGACAACGGTCAGCCTGCCGAGCCGATCGTGCTCAGTGCGAGCCCCGCGGGCACCGGGTACGTGCCGACGAATCTGATCCCGACGCTGGCCGAGGCGGACAACGACCAGCCGGTCGTCTACGACAACGGCTGCCACCGCAATCTCAGTCAGACCGAGCTCGCGGACTGCGTCATCGGTTCCAACCCTGCCGCTCCACGGGTGGTGCTGTTCGGGGATTCACATGCCGCGCAGTGGTATCCGGCGCTGCGGCCGCTGGCCGAGAGCGGCGAGGTGCGCCTGGAGTCGCATACCAAGAGCAGTTGCCCGGCCGCGCCGCCGTCGAATATTGCCTCGACCAGTTGCCCGACGTGGATCGAGAATGTGGCGAGCAAGCTCGCCGCAGATCCGCCGGCGCTGGTGATCATGGGCAACTTCGGGAAGTTGTACTTCCCCGGCGAAGAGAATCGCGGACAGCTCTGGCGCGAAGCGCTGACCGCAGCGGTCGAGCGACTGCCCACTCAGTCGCATCTGGTCCTGCTCGCCGACACCCCATCCACCGGAACCACACCCTCGATCTGCCTGTCCCGCTTCATCGATGACGCCGACTACTGCGCGCTCGACAGAACCGAGGCACTGGATTCCGAGTTACGGGCCGTCGAGCGGTCCGTCGCCGAGCAGTACGACAACGTCTCCTACCTCGATTTCACCGAACTGTTCTGCAATGCCACCAAGTGCCCCAGCGTCATTGGCGACACGCTGGTCTATCGCGATGGCAGCCACATCACGACCGAGATGAGTCGGGTGCTCTCCGGCGCGTTCATCGCGGCGGCCGAAAGCTACCTGCGCCCGCCGACGACCACGGGACCGACGCCACCCGGTCAGGACATTCTCACCATGTTCAAGGCCGCTCGACCTGCACCACTTCGGCCGGTCGGGATCAACTGAGGTAATTCGGCTCCGCGCAACGTGTCTGACTGTTCAGCCAATCCGGCGTCAGACCACAGTGAGCCACAAGTTTGCGGCCCTACTGTGAGCGTTGGCAGAAGGAGCCGGCAATGAGACGCATTGCAGTAACCGCAGCAACGATCGCCATCACGGCCGGCGTGCTCTTCACCGCGGCACCCGCCCAAGCCGACGAGCCGGACAAAACGTCGGAGACGTCGAGCACCAAGGTGATTCACCACCGTTTCCAATTGCATTATCTGGATCGCGACCCCCATATGACACCCCGCGGCATGACCCACAGCGTGCGGCACGCACACCGCCCGGGAACTTAGTCGGCAACTTTGCCCCACACTTCGGCGACTTTGCGGTAACGTGGCGATGGCTAACAATTGGCAGAACATGCCATAAGCGCGGTCATTGCGGTCCAGGGGACGGCCCGGACGGCGCGCACGGCAGCGACGTGACCTGGGGGGTCAGGCCTTGAAGAAAATTTCCGTGACGACGGGGTTCGTCGTCACCGCCATCGGTGCGCTCGTACTCGTGACACCGTATCGACCGAAGGACTGGGCCTCACGGCGCTATGCGTGGGACCCGAACGCGCACGAATATCACCGTCCCCGTTCGAGTTCCCGACGCTGAACCCCGCTACAAAAAAGCTGCATCGAGCGGGTCTGCCGCCGTTTTAAGATTGCTCGAGGAGCAATTCGGGGGACGGTGATGTTCAGGTGAGTGCGCTCGACGGGTTTCTGTCGACCTGGGACAAGGCGCGGGACACGTTCGGTTCGGGTGTGCCGCAGACCGGCGAACAGTTCGATCAGAGCGCACAGTTCGAGTCGCTGCAGTCGACGGTGCAGACCGCCGCGCCCGGATCGAACTGGACGGGCACCGCCGCCAACGCCTACGGCGCGGTCAACACCGAGCACGCCCGCGTCCTCGGTGAGCTCGCCAAACTGGACAGGCGGCTGGCCGCCCACGTGAACGAGTCCGCCAATGTCGTTGCCAACGGCCGGCAGAACCTGGACAACCTGCGGCAATGGGTTGTCGACGCGGCGGCTTCGGTGCCGCCGGGCAAGAACCGCGATCAGTTGTTGATGCCGATTGTGCAGCGCGGACTCAGCGAACTCACCGGGATCGTGACGTCGTCGAACGACGAGCTCGCCCGGGTTGCCGGTGACATCACCAAGCTGGGCCCGGAATGGGATGCGCTCAAGGACCAGAAGATGGGCGGGACCGGCGAGGGCGAGGCTGAGGACGACGACATCCAGCTGGTCAGCAATGAAGAAGAGATGACCGCGCTCCCGATCGAGGAGCAAGCCGCTCGGGATGTCGAGGACGCGCTCCAGGACGGCGATCAAGGTGCCGCCGAGCGAGTCAACAACGCCCTTGATTCGATCAGCCCGGGCACCCCGCTGAGCCCGGAGCAGAACGCCTATCTGTCACAAATGCAGAAACAGCAGAAAGACATGAGCGTCTCCGAACTCAAAGACGCCAATGAACGCCTCGGCGACAAAGGCAACATCATCGCCGACTCGTGGCAGTTGATGAGCAACGATGACGTCGAGATCACCGGTGGCGCCGAGGGTCCGGTCAAGGGATCTGCAAGCCAATTGCCCGACGAGGTGCGGTTCGCGCTGGAGAAGGCTGATTTCGCCCCCCTTGGCGAGTACGGCGAACGGCCGACATCGCTGTACTACGGCGATCGCATCACCGACATCGCCGACATCGTCAAAGACGGAGATCCGAAGTTTCAGACCGGTACAGAACTTGACCGCCAACTCATCCTCGCCGCGGACAGGGTGATGGACGCCGAACAATCCCATGGAGGGCTGGACAACGGTCGGTCAACCGCGCAGGCCTTGTTCGAGGCAGTCGACGACGACCACCAGATCGTCAATGACCACCTCATGGGCAGGAATGGCGTGGACGTCGACGATTTCCTGCACGACGTGAACACGATTGATTGGCAGGACGACGGCAAGGCTGCGGGATACCTGTTCAGCTGGACCAACGAGGACAGCTTCGGCACCCCGGAGGAGGCCGAGCGTGCCGCTGAAACCGCTGAAAGATATGCCGAGTACCTCGGTGTTCATCGCCCAGACCTGTTGGATATCGACGGCCAGACGTTGGGTCAACTGAATCCCGAACTGACGCAGCGGTATGCACACGGACTCGTGCCGTTTGTAGACGACATGGGCGGGATGACCGGATCTGGCGGAACCTTTGAAATTGACGGCGACACATCGCGACACGACGGATTGATGCCCAACGCCAAAGGCGTTTTCGCGGTCTTGAACACCGACGCAGACGCAGCCGATCTGATCAACTCGACCGCATACGATCTGGCGATGAAAGAGGAGACTGCATTCGCCATGGATGCGAAGGACCCACAGTCCCAGGCCCACCTGGAAGCAGCGGCGACCATGCGCGGCTTGGTGGATGTCGGTGCCCACGAAGCCTTCCAGGCATTCGAGGCGAACGGACACCAAGCCGAAGTAAATGAGACGCAGTGGAAGAAGAATGGGTTTGACGCCGCCGTGGCCGGCTTGGGAACCGGTGGCTCGATGATCCCGGGAGTCGGAGTCGTGGCCGGCCCGACGATTGCTCAGGTCGGTGCCGCATTCGGTCAGGAACTGTTCGAGAATGCTCCTCCCCCGGTAGATCGACCTCTTCCGCAGATGGCGGAAACCAGGGCGAGCACCGTCCTGCTTGAGTCGATGCTCGCCGCCAATCAGACCGTGTCCCTTCCAGAGGGATACGTCGAGGGCGATCCTCCACGGATAGTCCAACCCGACGGAGTCAGCGATGGGGATTTCGCGACCGCCATAAACCAAGCGATGGGTGATTACGGCGTCCTGGTGGATGGTGACGGAGCGGACGAGATCTACGCAGATCGCTACAACCTGATGATCCAAGACCCGGACATCGTGAAGACACCCAGCGCCGATGAGGGTGAAGGGTGATGGCAGGCCGCTTTGCGCGATTGTCGGCGATCATTGGCGCAGGCGTTTTGGTCGCGAGCGTCGGGTGCGCGCCGCAATCTCACGAAGCCCCAGAGTCGCCACCGGCCGGATGGCCAGAGGCCTTGAGCGACTTCACCGTTGCGTGGACCGCTGAACCTGGTATCGACCTGACCACTGGCCCAGCCGTTGTAGCGCGGGCATATGTGGAGTCCTACTATCTCGCTTATCTCACCGATGACGAGAAGTACCTGTATCCGGCTTCTCCGAGTCGAACAGTCCGATCAGGGCGCCACGATTTACGGATGCGTCTACACGTACGACAGCGGCGTGCTCGTCGGCGACAAGTTCAAGGCGGCGACCGAACCGGGACCGTACGGCGGCTTCAGCCCTTTTCGGATCGGACTGAAGGTACCTGGAAATAACGAACCTACAGCGCCACAAGAGGGACCGTTGCGCGCACCGTTCACAAACGTCTTCGGGGGATGGCGCGTGGCCAACCACCAGGGCGGCTACATCCTCGCGGCGGAGTGGCCGGATAGGGGAAGAGAAATCGAGCAGTGCCGAGCCAAGGCCCCCGCCCCGCCCGAGAACCGCCAATTCTTCCCTGCGCGGACATATAAGCGATCCGACTTCCCGGTACTGCCTGCGACTCCTGGTTGGCCGGCCGAAGCGGCCCCAGCGACGAAGTAGAAATCGGCAAGTAGCAATGAATGGCCTCGCTGTTCGACTCGCACCGATCGCTCGACGCCGTGCGAGATCGTTTGGAAGCATCGTCGCAGCAGCGCTTTTCATGGTCACGGGGTGCACACCGCAGCAGACAGCCGAGACCCCCGAGTCACCACCCGCCGGATGGCCAGAGGCCTTGAGCGACTTCAGCATGACGTGGACCGGCGAACCGGGTATTGATCTGACCACGGGACCGGCAGTCGTAGTGCGGGCCTACATCGAGTCGTTCTACCTGGCGCATGTCACCGACGATGAGAAGTACCTGTACCCAGGCTTCGCGCAGTCAGTTGAGGTCAACAACCCCAATGGTCCTGAAGGCACGGAGGAACTCTGGCCGTTGGCCGATCAACCTCGCACGTGGTTAGGCACCCTACGGCAGCACATTCTCCGAGTCGAACAGTCGGAGCAGAACGTGGTTGCCTTCGGATGTATGTACACGTACGAAAGCGCGATCGTGCAAGGTGACGAGATCAGGAAGAACACCGAACCAGGTCCCTACGGCGGAATAAGCGCGTTCCGCGTCGGACTGAAAGCACCGAACACCGGCGACACTCAGGACTCCCAGTCGGGACCGTCGCGCGCGCCGTCAACGAATGTGTTCGGCGAATGGCGCGTGACCAACCATCAAGGTGGCTACTTACTCACATCCGAATGGCCAGATAGAAGACAAGACATAGACGAGTGTCGGGCTCGTGCTGGCGGGACGACCGCGAGCCGACAAACTGTCCCTGAGCGGGCATACACGAAGTCAGATTTCCCAGCGTTGCCACCAACTCCCGGTTGGCCGCCCGATCCCGACAACGGCGGTGGAGGTTGAGACCCCACGTTGCCGGCCATTCCCGGCTGGCCGGCCAAGGCCGCACCAGCGACGAAGTAGCAGTGGGCGGTTACCAATGGACATGAACCGGCTCGCTGCTCAATGCTTGATGACCGCGCCCCGACGTGCGCGGTTGTTCGGAAGCATCGTCGCAGCAGCGCTGTTCTTGGTCACAGGATGCACCCCGCAGCAGACGGCCGAGGTCCCGGAGCCACCACCTGCCGGTTGGCCAGAGGCCTTGAGCGACTTCACCGTTGCGTGGACCGCTGAACCTGGTATCGACCTGACCACTGGCCCAGCCGTTGTCGTGCGGGCATATGTGGAGTCCTACTATCTCGCTTATCTCACCGATGACGAGAAGTACCTGTATCCGGGGTTTGCGCAATCAGTCGATGCCAACAACCCCGNGTATCGACCTGACCACTGGCCCAGCCGTTGTAGCGCGGGCATATGTGGAGTCCTACTATCTCGCTTATCTCACCGATGACGAGAAGTACCTGTATCCGGGGTTTGCGCAATCAGTCGATGCCAACAACCCCGACGGGCCGGATGGGACTGAAGAGCTTTGGCCGCTCCGCGATGGGCGACCACACGCATGGGTTGGCACCTTCCGCCAACACCTTCTCCGAGTCGAACAGTCCGATCAGGGCGCCACGATTTACGGATGCGTCTACACGTACGACAGCGGCGTGCTCGTCGGCGACAAGTTCAAGGCGGCGACCTTCTCCGAGTCGAACAGTCCGATCAGGGCGCCACGATTTACGGATGCGTCTACACGTACGACAGCGGCGTGCTCGTCGGCGACAAGTTCAAGGCGGCCACCGAAAGTGGCGTTTACGGCGGCATCAACGCTTTTCGAGTCGAGCTGAAAGCTCCTGCCATTGAGGAAAAGCTTCCCCCCCAGGAGGGACCCTCGCGGGCGCCGTTCACAAATGTCTTCGGTGAATGGCGCGTGACCAACCACCAGGGTGGCTATGTCCTCACGGCGGAGTGGCCCGATAACTTTCGCGACAAGCAACAGTGTCTAAAGCACGCCCCAAATGCACCAGAAGATCGCCAATTCTTCCCTGCGCGGACATATAAGCGATCCGACTTCCCGGTACTGCCTGCGACTCCCGGTTGGCCGGCCGATGTCGGTACTGCGACAAGCTAGTTCCGGTGCGATGCCTGAACACCTCGGGCGCCAGAGTCCGCGGCCGGCCGCTGTGATCCGACCAGATGAAACCGGGTGCATGCTCACTTTCAGCGAACCCTGCGCCACTCCCCAGCCAGACGCCAGTTTGGGGTCCTACCGTGACCCTTGCCAAAGGAGTCAGCGATGACGCCTCGCCGGCACGGCACACAGCTTTGCCATCGCAGCCACCATGCCGTTCACCGCAACGCCAGCCCGGACGGACGAACCGGACTCCGCATCGACGGGTCCGGGTACCGGGATGGTTCCCCACCGATTCGAGCTGCACAGCCTCGACCGTGACACGTCGTCGTTAGCTAATCTCGCTCCCCAGCCAAGGTGACCGATCAAGATCGGTCTCGCACCGACATTCTCGCGTCATGACCATTGCCATAACCGGGCAATCACTCGGAACATGCAGATTGCGACATTTGAACGTGCAATCACCGCATACGCGAAATGTCGTTACCTCAGCTAGAGGAAAAGCCCGAGATGTAGGCGTAAAATAAAAGTTGGCTAACTATTGACAGTTGGAGCCAAAAATGAAAAACATCATCATTGGTGCTATCGCCGCGGCAATCACCGCCGGCACGCTCATCGCCGCACCACCAGCCCTGGCCGAACCCCAGGATCCCACCGAGGATCCAACCCAGGAAGTCACGGATGATGGTCCGTTCGGCGGGCCATTTGAGTTTCCGGTCGACTTCCCTCGGCTGATGAATGAACCGACCTACGGGCCGAGGGGGCCCAGCGGCGGGGTCCGAGAGGTTCGCTCGGTCCACTCGGCCTACTCGATCCCGGCCTCGAACCCAACCGCGTAGGACTGGGCTCGCAACCCGGGTGGCGTTGCCACCCGGGCCGCAGCCTAATGCCCGCACCCGCACGAAAACTCCCGCCCAACACGCCCCCGCGTCGGCCATAGAATTAGCTGCGAACGACAGGGGCTGACACATGACCGATCCACTCTTCGTCCAGACCGACGGCGTGCGGAACTACTCAGAGCTGCACTCCCAGGTGGTCTCCGGACTGTCCGGGCTTACGGGTGCCGAAGGCACCGGCGTGCAGAACAGCCATGGCGCCATCGCCTCGGCCGTGAGCGGCGCGCTGAGCAATGTCCTCGGCGGACGCGGCAGCACCCTGGGCGTCACCTCGACATCGGCCTCCACCATTGCCGATCTGCTGCAGAAAGCAGCCAGCGCGTACGCCGCGGGCGACGAGGAAGGCGCCTCGCGCCTGCAGGCCGCCGCCGATGCATTGGAAGGCAGGGGCGAGCCCGGCGGCAGCGGCGGCGCCCCTGGAACATCCGGCGCGGGCAGTCCGGCCGCGGCTGGCGGCGACATGATGGGTCAGATGGGCCAGATCATGGGTCAGGTCGGCCAGCAGGTCGGCCAACTCGCCCAGTCCGTCACCGCGCCGCTGCAAGGGCTGGCTCAAGGCCTGCAACAAGGCGCACAGCAGGTGATGCAGGGCGTTGCGCAAGCCACCCAACAGGCTTCACAGCAGGCCGCCCAGGCCGCGAAGCTCAAAGAGGGTGAGAAGTCCGAAGAGGAACGCGACGCGGAGCGTGAGCGCGAAGACCAGGCCGGCAAGCGCGAAAAGTCCGAACCCGCCCCGGTCCACGAGGCGCAGGCCGGCCCGAGCTCCCCGTCGGGTCGCGCACCCGTCGAGGCACCCCAGCCGGCCCGTCCCGCACCGACCCGTCCCCAGATCGATTAAGTCGCCACCAACACCCCGTCGGCCAGCAGCAGCCTGCGCTGGACACCGATGTTGGCCAGGAAGCTCTCATCGTGGCTCACCACGACGAACGCTCCCCGATAGGCGTTCAGCGCCGACTCCAGCTGAGCGACGCTGGCCAGATCGAGGTTGTTCGTCGGTTCGTCCAGCAGCAGCAATTGCGGCGCCGGCTCGGCGAACAGCACGCACGCCAACGTCGCGCGCAACCGCTCCCCACCGGAGAGCGCGCCGATCGGCAGATCGATACGGTCGCCCCGGAACAGGAACTGCGCCAACAGATGCCGTCGACGGGTCACCGACATTGCCGGGGCGTAGGCCGCCAGGCAATCCGCCACCGACGCCTGCTCCTCGAGCAGATCCAGCCGCTGCGACAGATACGCGATGCGACCGTCACCGCGCTGCAGCTCCCCCGTGTCGGGCGGCAGGTCACCGGAGATGATCCGGAGCAACGTCGACTTTCCCACGCCATTACCGCCGGTCAGCGCGATGCGTGCCGGCCCGCGGATATCGATATCGAGTCCCGCGAAAGTCCTTGACGCCAAATCGGTTCCGCTGAACATCACGCGGCCGGTAGGAACCTCGGTGTCGGGCAGATCCAGGGCCAGCACATCGTCATCGCGCAACGCGCGCTCGGCGTCATCGAGTCGGTCCCGGGCGTCGCTGACCCGCCGGGCGTGCATATCGTCGGCCTTGGCCGCCGACTGCTGAGCGTCCCGTTTCAGTTTGCCGGCAACAATTTTCGGCAGGCCGGCGTCTTTGAGATTGCGTTTCGCGGTCGACGATCGCTTATCGGCTCGCTCGCGCGCCTGCTGCATCTGCTGCTTGTGCCGTTTGAGTTCCTGCTCGGCATTGCGGATATTGCTTTCGGCAACATCCTGGGCAGCCTGCACCGCCGCCTGGTAATCGCTGAATCCGCCGCCGTAGAACGAGACCTCACCGGCACGCAACTCGGCGATCGAGTCCATCCGGTCCAACAGCACCCGGTCGTGACTGACCACCAGCAGGCAACCGCCGAAATCTTCCAAGGCGTCGTAAAGCCGTTGGCGGGCATCGATATCCAGATTGTTGGTGGGCTCGTCGAGCAACAGGACATCGGGTCGGCGCAGGAGTTGAGCCGTCAGCCCCAACGACACCACCTGACCACCCGACAACGTGGACAACGGGCGGTCCAACTCCAGGTCCAGTCCGAGCCGATCCAGCTCGGCGCGCGAACGTTCCTGGATATCCCAGTCGTCACCGATGGCGGCGAACACGGCCTCGCCGGCATCACCGGCGGCCAGCGCGTCCAGCGCGGCGACCACCGGCGTCACCCCGAGCACGTCGGACACGGTGTGCTCGGCCAGGAACGGCAGGTTCTGCGGTAGATACCCCAGCACCCCGTCGACCACCACGGCGCCGGCCGACGGTGTGAGTTCACCGGCGATGAGCCGCAGCAACGTGCTCTTACCGGCGCCGTTGGGCGCCACCAGCCCGAACTGGCCGCGTCCGAACGAGCAGGACAGATCCGTGAACACCGGTGTGTCATCGGGCCAGTGGAACGACAGATGGGAACAGACAATAGACATGCGGGAACTCCATATGGAGAGAGAGGCTTTTGCGGACGACAGGTGAGATCTCGGGAACTACCCGGAGATGTCGTCGATTCCCAGCACGTGAACCATGCTACCGAATCGGGTCAAGCGGTTAAGTACGCCCGCAGCGTCTCGGTGGTGGCGGTGATCGCCGCGATGTCGACATGCTCGTCGACCTTGTGCGCCAGGTTCGGATCCCCGGGACCGTAGTTGACCGCGGCAATGCCCAGCGCGGCGAACCGTGACACATCGGTCCAGCCGTATTTGGCGCGCACCTGTCCGCCGGCCGCGGCCACCAGCGCTGCGGCCGCGGGGTTGGCCAGCCCGGGCAGCGCGCCGGCGGCGGAATCGGTGACCTGCAGCGACACGTCCAGACCCTCGAGCACCTCGTGCACGTGCGCGATCGCCTGCTCGACGCTGCGGTCGGGAGCGAATCGGAAGTTGACGGTCACCGTCGCCGCATCCGGGATGACGTTGCCCGCGACACCGCCATCGATGCGCACCGCGGAAAGTCCCTCGCGGTACACACAGCCGTCGATGTCCACGCTGCGGGCCTCGTACCGCGACAGCCGGTCGAGTACGGCACCGAGTTTGTGAATGGCGTTGTCGCCCAGCCAGGATCGTGCCGAGTGCGCCCGTGTTCCGGCTGCGCTCGCAACGATCCGGATGGTGCCCTGGCAGCCGGCCTCGATGAACCCGCCGGAGGGCTCACCGAGGATCGCGACGTCGGCGGTCAGCCAGTCCGGGAGCTCGCGCTCGATGCGGCCCAGTCCGTTGGCGCTGGACTCGATCTCCTCGCAGTCGTACATGACCAGGGTGAGGTCGTGGGCGGGCTCGGCGATGGTGGCGGCCAGGTGCAGGAACACCGCATCGCCAGACTTCATGTCCGAGGTGCCACAGCCGTACATCCGGCCGTCTTCGACGCGGGTGGGCAGGTTGTCGGCGGCCGGCACGGTGTCGGTGTGCCCGGCCAGCAGCACCCGTGACGAACGGCCCAGATTGGTGCGGGCCAGCACGGCGTCACCATTACGGATGACCTCGAAGTGCGGCGCCTGCTCACGCAGCGCCACCTCGATCTCGTCGGCGATGCGCCGCTCGTGGCGCGACTCGCTGGGGATGTCCACCAGCGCGGCGGTCAGTGCGATCGGATCGGCGCGCAGGTCTAGCCCCATGGGCACTGAGGTTAGTCCAGTAGCGTGTAGCCCCGTGACTGCTGCATCTGGCTTCGGCCTGGCCACCATCGCCGCCGAAGGAACCGTCCTGGATACCTGGTTTCCCGCTCCTGAGCTGACTGGCGACGGATCCACGGGCACCACGCGGCTGTCGGTCGCCGAGCTGACCGACAACCTGGCCGATCTGACCGGCCCGGACACCGACCGTGATGTCGAGGTCGTCGCGGTGCGCACCACCATCGCCTCGCTGGATGACAAGCCCGCCGACACGTTCGACGCCTACCTGCGGCTGCATCTGCTTTCCCACCGCCTGATCAAGCCGCACGAGGCCAATCTCGACGGCATTTTCGGGCTGCTGGCCAACGTGGTGTGGACGAACTTCGGTCCGGCCGCGGTCGAGGGCTTCGAGCTGGTGCGTGCCAAGCTGCGTCGCCGCGGGGCGGTCACCGTGTACGGCATCGACAAGTTTCCCCGGATGGTCGACTACGTGACCCCGACCGGGGTGCGCATCGCCGACGCCGACCGGGTGCGTCTGGGCGCGCACCTGGCGTCCGGCACCACTGTCATGCACGAGGGTTTCGTGAACTTCAACGCCGGCACCCTGGGCAACTCCATGGTGGAGGGGCGCATCTCGGCGGGCGTGGTGGTCGATGACGGCTCCGACATCGGCGGCGGCGCCTCCATCATGGGCACCCTGTCCGGTGGCGGCAAAGAGGTCATCAAGGTGGGCAAACGTTGCCTGCTGGGCGCGAACGCCGGCGTCGGCATCTCGCTGGGCGACGACTGCGTAGTCGAGGCGGGCCTGTACGTCACCGGCGGCACCAAGGTGAGCACCGCGGACGGTCAGACCGTCAAGGCCAAGGAACTCTCGGGTTCGAGCAACCTGTTGTTCCGCCGCAACTCACTGTCCGGTGCGGTCGAGGTCGTCAAACGCGACGGCACCGGCATCACCCTGAATGAGGCGCTGCACGCCAACTAGCTTGCTCCGAGCGGTTATTCGGCGGCGAGGATGCAGAACTCGTTGCCCTCCGGGTCGGCCAGCACCACCCAGGTCTGCTCGCCCTGACCGATGTCCACTCGGCGCGCGCCGAGTGCGAGCACCCGGTCGACCTCGGCCTGCTGATCCTCGGGCGTGAAGTCCAGGTGCAGACGGTTCTTGACCACCTTGTCCTCGGGCACCCCGAGGAACAACAACTCGGCCCCGTGCCCCGGCGGGGGTGTCAGAAAAGCGTCACCGTCGGAGTCGACGCGCAACGGCCAGCCCAGGACCTCGCTCCACCACGCCCCCAGCGCCGCCGGGTCACGTGCGTCGACGGCAATCTGGCTGAGCCTCAGCATGGGCACCGCCTCATTTCGCCAGTTCCTTCTTGAGCACCTTGCCCATCGCATTGCGTGGCAAACTGTCCACCTTGCGCACCTCCCTGGGCCTCTTGTGTACCGAAAGCTGTTCGGCGACAAAGTGGATGAGTTCGTCCGGGTCCGCGTCGCCGACGACGAAAGCCACGATCCGCTGCCCCAGATCGTCATCGGGCACTCCGACCACGGCCACCTCGTCGACACCCGGATACCCCAGCAGAACGGTTTCAATCTCCCCGGCGCCGATCCGGAATCCGCCCGATTTGATCAGGTCGACCGATTCGCGCCCGACGATACGGTGCATTCCTTCGGCGTCGATCACCGCGACATCACCTGTGCGGTACCAGCCTTCGGCGTCGAAGGCCTCAGCCGTGGCATCAGGCCGATTGAGGTACCCGCTGAAGTTGGTGGGGCTCTTCACCTGGAGTTGTCCGATCGATTCGCCGTCGTGCGGCACGGGCTGACCTTCGTCATCAACCAACCGGGTCTGCACCCCGGCCACCGGTAGGCCCACCCAGCCAGGCCGGCGTTCGCCGTCGACCCGGGTGCTGATGGTGATCAGCGATTCGGTGCTGCCGTATCGCTCGACCGGCGCATGCCCGGTCAGCTTCACCAGATCCTCGAACACCGGCGTCGGCAGCGCCGCGCTGCCCGACACCAGCAGCCGTGCCGACGAGAGCGCCCGAGCGGACTCGGCATCGGCGGCGATGCGCGACCACACCGTGGGCACCCCGAAGTACAGCGTGCCCGCCGCTTCGGCGTAGGCCTGTGGTGTCGGTTTCCCGGTGTGTACGAACCGGTTTCCGATCCGCAGCGACCCCAGCAACCCGAGCACCAGACCGTGCACATGGAACAGCGGCAAGCCGTGCACCAGGGTGTCCGCAGCAGTCCACTCCCAGGCCTGCGCCAGCGCGTCGATATCGGCGGCGATGGCGCGCCGACTGATCGTGACGCCCTTGGGCAAACCGGTCGTGCCGGAGGTGTACATGATCATCGCCGTCGACTCGGGTCGCGGCTCGGCGTAGCGGTGCCAGGACCGGGCGTGCATCCGCACCGGGATATGCGGCAGTCCTTCGCTTTCGGCAGGTAGTTCTCCGAGCCAGGCCTGCACACCGGAATCGCTGAGCAGGTGTGCCCGTTCGGTGACCCCGACGTCTGCGGGGACCGGCACGAACGGCACCCCGGCGATCAGGCAGCCGATGACGGCCAGCACCGTCGTCGCAGTGGGTGTGGCAAGGATCGCGACCCGCTGCGCCCGCGCGACACGTTCGGCAACAGAGGTGCCCGCTCCCACCAGGTCACTGCGGCTCAGCGACACACCGTCGATACGCACCGCGTCGGCCAGGTCGTGCCCGGCGGCCACGGCGGCCGGGTCCAGCGAGGTCAGCAACACCCTGGTGAGGCTACTCTTGGCCTATGGGACCGATCGAGCGGATGTCCAGTCGTGAGGTCTACCGCAACAGCTGGATGACGGTGCGCGAGGACGCGATCCGGCGACCCGACGGCAGCCACGGCATCTACGGCGTGATCGACAAGCCCACCTACGCGCTGGTGGTCGCGCGCGACGGTGATCTCTTCCATCTCGTCGAGCAATTCCGCTACCCGATCGGTTTGCGGCGCTGGGAGTTCCCGCAAGGTACCGCGCCCGACCGGGCCGACCTGGAGCCCCTCGAACTGGCGGCCCGTGAACTACGCGAGGAAACGGGCCTGCGGGCGGACTCGCTGGTCCGGATCGGGCAACTCGACGTCGCGCCCGGGATGAGCAGCCAGCGCGGCTGGGTGTTCCTGGCGACCGGGCTGACCCAGGGTGAGCACGAGCGAGAGCACGAAGAGCAGGACATGCACAGTGCCTGGTTCACCGGCGCGCAGATCGAACAGATGATCCGCGACGGAGACATCACCGATGCACAGACGATCGCCGCGTGGACGATGGTGCGGTTACAGCGCGACACCCCCGCTCAGCCGCGTCGAGGAGATCCCCACCAAGACGGGTAGCCGACTACTCACGTCACCGCACCCGGATGTCGCCATAGTCGGCGGTATAGGGGGTGGCCAGATGCCCACGAAAGCGACGAACATCGACGACGTCCTCGACAACCTCGGGACGATCATCGCCGACACCAAGAGGCGGTCCGACCCGCTGGGATGCTTTGCCGCGCTCTACCGTCAGGTCACACTCGGTATCAAACGCGGCATCAAGGACGGTCTCTTCGATGACGGGCCCCGAATGTCGCGGTTCGATGCGCAGTTCGCCAACGCGTACTTCGCCGCGTACGAACAGTTCGGCAAGGGCAGGAAGGCCAGCCGCGCATGGCATTTCGCGTTCGAGCGAACCCTGTCCGCGGACACCATCGTCCTGCAGGACCTCCTGTTGGCGATCAATGCCCATATCAACCTCGACCTCGGCGTGGTGACCGGCACCGAGTTCGCTCGGACCAAACTGCCCAGCTTTCAGCGCGACTTCGACCGCATCAACGAGATTCTGGCGTCGGTGATCCCCATGGCCCGCGATGCCATCGAAGAGTTCTCCCCGAGACTGGCCGAACTGACCACCGTCGGCGGTTCCGATGTGGCGCTGGCCCTGGACTTCAGTGTGGAGGCGGCCCGCGACGAAGCTTGGCGGACCGCCACGGTGGTCGCGCACACGCCGCGCACCATCCGACCTCTGCTGGTCGAGACGATCGATGCCCGCACCAAGCTGCTGGGCCGCGTCGTCGCCGCGCCGCCTGAACCCATCGGGTCGGTGGTGCGTCACATCCGACGGGCGGAAAGCACCGACGTATCGGCCATCATCACCGCACTCGACGCTCTGGTGTGATCGGTCGGCGGCGGTTCGCACATCACGGCGGACGAGCACCGTCACAATGTGGTCTCTAATTGACGCTGCTGACATGACGATCAGCGGTTTTGTCACAGCCCCCCGCTACCTTTAGGTCAGCTGATCTTTGACTGAATAGGGAAAGGGATGTTGGTCCGTCGACTGTGCACTGCGTTGGCAGCCGTCCTCGTGGCCGGCCTCGCTCCCATGCCCTCCGCCGCCGCCGTCGGCCAGGGATGGAACGGCCGCTACAACGTCGTGACCTATGCCTCGCAGAAGAACGGCACCAGCGTCGCCGCCCGCCAAGCCGAAGGTGATCTGAGCGCCGTCTACACGTTCGCGACGGCCTGCGCCGGCAGTACCTGCGTCGCCACCGTGCTGGACGGTCCCGCGCCCTCGAACCCGACGATCCCGCAGCCTCAGCGCTACAAATGGACCGGCGAGAAGTGGACCTTTGCGTACAACTGGCAGTGGGAGTGCTTCCTCGGTGACAGCACTCCGCGGGTGTTCAGCCCGGCGCAGTCCTGGGTGTCCTACACACCCCAGCCCGACGGCACCCTGCAGGGCAGTTGGTACACCGACATCCTCAGCGGTCCATGCCGGGGCAATGTGCTGATGCCCGCCGCAGCGTTCCCCGCCCCGTAGGGCCGTAATACACCGGTCATCTCAGGGGAAACCCCGCGAAACCTCACTCTCCCAGGATGGCGGCATGGCTGCACCCACGCCCACGGTCCGCCCGGTCGATGAAGTTCCGCCGCTGAAACGGTTACTGCCACTTGGCATCCAGCATGTGCTGGCGATGTATGCCGGCGCGGTCGCGGTACCGCTGATCGTCGGTGGGGCGATGGTCGGCGCAGGCCAACTCGAGCAGTCCGACATCGTGCACCTGATCATGGCGGACCTGTTCGTGGCCGGGATCGCGACGATCATCCAGTCAGTTGGATTCTGGCGCTTCGGCGTTCGGTTGCCGCTCATGCAGGGTGTCACCTTCGCCGCGGTCGGCCCGATGATCACCATCGGCACCAATCACGGCATCACCGCCATCTACGGCTCGGTGATCGCCTGCGGTCTCTTCATGGTCCTGCTCGCCCCGGTGTTCGGGAAACTCATCCGGTTCTTCCCACCCCTGGTGACCGGGACCATCATCCTCATCATCGGGGTCTCGCTGATGCGGGTGGCCGCCGGTTGGTTCGGCGGTGGCACCGCTGCCGGGCCGGACTTCGGCTCGCCGACGGCGATCGGTCTGGGGTTCTTCACCCTGGCCACGATCATCGTCATCGAGCGGTTCGCGCCCGAGGCGCTGCGCCGGGTGTCGATTCTGCTCGGTCTGCTCATCGGCACCGTCGTGGCGATCCCGTTCGGCCGCACCAACTGGGAACACATGGGTGACTACACCTGGATCGGATTCGTGACCCCGTTCCAGTTCGGCGCCCCGACGTTCGAGATCAGCTCGATCATCGCGCTGCTCATCGTGGGCATCGTGATCATGACCGAGACCACCGGCGATATCGTCGCGGTCGGCGAGATCGTGGACGAGAAGATCACCCCGCAGAAGCTCGCCGACGGTCTGCGCGCAGACGGCCTCGGCACCGTGATCGGCGGCATCTTCAACACATTCCCCTACACCGCGTTCGCCCAGAACGTCGGCCTGGTCGCCATCACCGGCGTGCGGACCCGGCACGTGGCGACGGTCGCCGGGATCATCTTGATCCTGCTCGGGCTGCTGCCCAAGATGGCCGCCGTCGTCGAAGGCATCCCGCTGCCGGTGCTCGGCGGTGCCGGGGTGGCACTGTTCGGCATGGTGGCGGCCAGCGGCGTCCGGACGCTGACCAAGGTGAAGTTCACCAACACCAACGTCCTGGTGGTGGCGATCTCGGTCGGGGTCGCCATGCTGACCGAGGCCAAGCTGTACTACACCGACCGCACGCTGGCCGACACCCCGGTGAACCTCTCGCTGGACCTGTATCACCAATTCCCCGACTGGTTCCAGACGATCTTCCATTCCGGGATCTCGGCGGGTGCCCTCACCGCCATCCTGCTGAACCTGCTGCTCAACAGCCGCAGTACCGGTACCGACGAGAGCGAGTTGTCGGCGCATGACGCCCCGCGCGGTGCGCTGCCCGATCCGCTGGACGCGCTCCGGGCAGCGGATCCTTCGACGCCGCCGGCGCGGTTGCGCCAGCTCGCCGAGGACCGGCCCGAACTGCGCACCATCATCGTCACCAACCCGTCCACGGACCGGGAGACGTGCGCGTGGATCCGCGAACAGGGCGATGAGCAGGTCGCCGCGGTGTGCCAGAAATGGGATGAGGTCACCGACGGCAGGTTCTCCACCCGCGGCGGCTGACCGATGACTTTTCCCGCCCGCCGCGGTCCATACCGTTATGAATGCCGAAACCGATATCCGCGCGCTGGTGACCCGCTGGGTCGACGGCATCAGGGCCTGTGACCTCGACGCGGTCACCGGTGCGCATGCCGATGACATCGTGATGTTCGACGTGCCGCCCCCGTATGAGGGGATCCGCGGTATCACGGCCTACCGCGCCAGCTGGCCACCGTTCTTCGAGTTCATCAGCAGCGGGGCCACTTTCGAGTTGCTCGAACTGGACGTGGTGGCCGGCGACGATGTCGCGTTCGCCTACGGACTGCTGCGCTGCGGTGGCGAGAAGGAGTTCGCGGAGAACCCGGACAACCGGCTACGGCTGTCCATGGGCCTGCGCAGGGTCGACGGCAGGTGGCAGATCCTGCACGAACACCACTCGTTCCCGGACACCACCCAGGTCGGCGCGGAACGCGGGAACTAGATCCGAGGTGGCGCCGCCGCCGTAGATTCCGCGAAGAAGACTCGGCGGGCCTCGGAAAGCACCGCTGAGCGAGCGCACTACCCTACGGACTATGCGATTGCTCGTCACCGGAGGAGCGGGCTTCATCGGCTCGAATTTCGTGCATGCCGTGGTACACGGCGGCCTGGCCGACGTGACCGTACTCGACTCCCTCACCTACGCAGGCAGCAGGGAGTCGCTGCGCCCGGTCGAGGGTGACATCAGACTGGTCGAAGGCGATATCACCGATGCCGAGTTGGTGGGCAAACTGGTGCCCGAGACGGACGCCATCGTACATTTCGCCGCCGAGACCCACGTGGACAATGCGCTGGCAGATCCCGAGCCGTTCCTGCACACCAATGTCATCGGCACGTTCACCATCCTCGAGGCGGCCCGCAGGCACGGGGTCCGACTGCACCACGTCTCGACCGACGAGGTCTACGGTGACCTGCCACTGGACGTGCCCGATCGGTTCAACGAAACCACCCCGTACAACCCGTCGAGCCCGTACTCATCGACCAAGGCGGCGTCCGACATGTTGGTCCGTGCGTGGGTGCGCTCCTACGGTGTGCAGGCCACGATTTCGAACTGCTCCAACAACTACGGCCCGTACCAACACGTCGAGAAGTTCATTCCGCGGCAGATCACCAACATCCTCACCGGGCGGCGGCCGAAGCTCTATGGCCTCGGGAAGAACGTCCGCGACTGGATCCATGTCGAAGACCACAACACCGCGGTCTGGCGCATCCTCACCGCAGGACAGGTGGGCCGCACGTACCTGATCGGCGCGGGAGGCGAGCGCGACAATCTGACGGTGATGCGCACCATCCTGACGCTGATGGGTCGCTCGCCCGACGATTTCGACCACGTGACCGATCGCGCCGGTCACGATCTGCGCTACGCGATCGACGCATCGGTGTTGTACGACGAACTCGGCTGGGCACCCGCGCATACCGACTTCGAAGACGGGTTGCGGGCGACGATCGACTGGTACACGACCAACGAGGCGTGGTGGGGCCCGCTCAAAAACGGTGTCGAGACTGCCTACGCGGGGCGCGGTCAGTGAACGTCCGCGAGCTCGCCGTACCAGGCGCCTGGGAGATCACTCCCCAGCTGCGCGGAGACGCCCGTGGCATGTTCTTCGAGTGGTTCACCGAGTCGGCCTTCCGCGACTTCGCCGGCCACGATTTCACCCTCGCTCAGGCGAACTGCTCGGTGTCGATGGCCGGGGTGCTGCGCGGACTGCACTTCGCCGAGCTTCCGCCGAGCCAGGCCAAATATGTGACGTGCGTACGGGGCGCGGTGTTCGACGTGGCGGTGGACATCCGGGTCGGGTCGCCGACATTCGGACACTGGGACGCGGTGCGACTCGACGAAGAATCTCGCCGAACGATCTACCTCTCGGAGGGATTGGCGCACGGATTTCTTGCGCTGGAAGATGATTCGACGGTGATGTACCTGTGTTCGGCGCCGTACAGCCCCACCCGGGAACACACGATACTGGCCACCGATCCCGCCCTGGGCATCGCATGGCCCGCCGGGTTCACTCCGTCGTTGTCCGACCGCGACCTGCACGCCCCGACGTTGGCGGAGGTCGCGGAGTCCGGGAAGCTGCCGACGTGGGAGGCCACCCGCAGTTTTGTCGATGGATTGCGTACCCGCCTGGGCTGATCGCCCGCCTGCTCGAAACTGACAGCGAGAGCGGACATCCTAGTGCCGTGACCGATCAGCAGGCCCTGACCGCTGGTCGTCAATCCAGCAGCGCGCGAAGGAAGAACGCGAGGTTCGCCGGACGTTCGGCGAGCCGGCGCACGAAGTAGCCGTACCACTGCGTCCCGAAAGGCACGTACACGCGGACGTGGTGGCCCGCGTCGGCCAGTCGGCGCTGCTCGTCGTCGCGGATGCCGTACAGCATCTGGTACTCGAAATCATCTACACCGCGGCCGAACTCCGACACCATCCCGGGCACCGCGTTGATGATCTCCGGGTCGTGTGATGCCACCATCGGGTAGCCGCTGCCGGCCATCAGGATGCGTAGGCACCGCAGATAGGAGTCGGTCACCTCGGTGCGCTCACGGAACGCGACGGAAGCGGGCTCGTCGTAGGCGCCCTTGCACAGCCGGATTCGGGCGCCGGAGGCGGCGAACTCGCGGCAGTCTGTTGCGGTGCGCTCGAGGTACGCCTGCAGTACCGTGCCCAGCCAGTCGAAATCGGCACGCAGATCCCGCACGATGGACAGTGTCGAGTCGGTGGTGGTGTGGTCCTCGGCGTCCACCGTCACCCAGGCGCCGACGTCACCGGCCTTCTGACAGATGATGTGGGCGTTCTCCATGGCGATCTTCTCGCCGTCACGGGGCAACGCCTGGCCCAGCGCCGACAGCTTCAGCGACACCTCCAGGGTCCGCGGAGAACCGGTCGACTCTGCGCGCCGCGCGAGCGCGTCCAGTAACCCCAGGTAGGCCTCGACCGTGGCACCCGCAGTGTCCTGGTCGGTGACATCCTCGCCCAGGTAGTCGATGCTGACGAAGCGCCGTGAATCCCGCAGCGCAGCAACTGAACCCATGGCGTCGTCGATGGTTTCCCCGGGCACGAACCGGTGCACGACATCGCGCGTCACGGGCATTCGCTCGGCGGTGCGCCGCAGCTTGTCGGATCTGCTCGCGGCCAGGATCGTGGGCCGCGCCAGCTTCTGGAAGACACTCATGGTCAGGCCTCCATGTGCGGGTAGCGGTGATCGGTCGGCGGGACGAAGGTCTCCTTGATGGAGCGTGCCGAGGTCCACCGCAGTAGGTTCAGTGCCGAACCGGCCTTGTCGTTGGTCCCGGAGGCCCGGGATCCGCCGAACGGCTGCTGGCCGACGACCGCACCGGTGGGCTTGTCGTTGACGTAGAAGTTGCCCGCCGCATGGCGCAGCCGGTGCTGGGCGTCGAGCACGGCGGTACGGTCATCGGCGATCACCGCACCGGTCAGCGCGTAGGTGGATCCGGCGTCGACAACACCGAGGATGTCGTCCCACTTGTCGTCGTCGTAGACGTGCACGGCCAGGATCGGCCCAAAGTACTCATCGCGGAATGCCTCGTCGGTCGGGTCGTCGGACAGCAGTACCGTGGGACGCACGAAATAGCCATCACTGTCCTCGCATTCACCACCGACGGCGATCGTGACACCGGCTGCGCCCTTGGCCCGGTCGATGGCGCGCGCGCTCTTGGCGTAGGCGCGCTCATCGATGACGGCACCCCCGTAGTTCGACAGGTCGGTGACATCGCCGTACGTCAGTGCCTCGGTGGCGCCCAGGAAGTCGTCACCCATCTGCGTCCACACCGAGCGCGGGACGAAGGCCCTCGACGCCGCCGAGCATTTCTGGCCCTGGTAGTCGAAGGCACCGCGGATCAGGGCGGTGCGCAACACATCCGGTTGCGCCGACGGGTGCGCGACGACGAAGTCCTTGCCGCCGGTCTCCCCCACCAGCCGCGGATAGGTGCGGTAGCGGTCGATGTTGGTGCCGACCTCGCGCCACAGGTGCTGGAACGTCGCGGTGGATCCGGTGAAGTGGATGCCGGCCAGCCGCGGGTCGGCCAGCACCACATCGGACACCGCGAAACCGTCGCCGGTGACGAGGTTGATGACCCCCGGCGGCAGTCCGGCGGCTTCCAGCAGTTGCATGGTGAGGTAGGCCGAGAACGTCTGCGTGATGGACGGTTTCCACACCACGGTGTTGCCCATCAGGGCGGGCGCGGTCGGCAGGTTTCCCGCGATGGCGGTGAAGTTGAACGGGGTGATCGCGTAGACGAAACCCTCAAGCGGACGGTAGTCGGTGCGATTCCACACGCCGCGACTGCTGATCGGCTGCTGCGCGAGGATCTGCCGGGCGAACGCCACGTTGAAGCGCCAGAAGTCGACGAGCTCGCAGGGCGAGTCGATCTCGGCCTGGTAGGCGGTCTTGGACTGGCCGAGCATGGTGGCCGCGGCGATCTTCTCGCGCCACGGACCGGACATCAGGTCGGCGGCGCGCAGGAACACCGCGGCGCGCTCGTCGAACGGGGTGTCCGCCCAGGCGTCCTTGGCGGCGACGGCCGCGGTGACTGCGGCGGTGGCCTCGTCGTGCCCGGCGTTGGTCAGCGTTCCCAGCACCGACTGGTGGCGGTGTGGCTGGACCACGTCGATACGGTCTCCCGCGCCCATGGTGTGCCTGCCGCCGATCACATGCGGCAGGTCGATCGGTGCTTGAGCGAGGTCGCTCAGCGCAGCGGTGAGGCGGGCCCGCTCGGGGCTGCCCGGTGCGTAGTCGTGAATGGGCTCGTTCAGCGGAAGCGGCACGTCAGTGATCGCGGTGATGGCATCCATACCGGCAACGATGGCTGATCCAGCGCTCGCATAGGTTGTTCGATTGACCAAGCTTTGATGGACCTTCTAGTACGATTGGCCAATATGTCGGACACCGGTGTGGGACTCGGCCGGCTGCTGCTGGCGCTGGACACCACCCTGGTCAATCTGGTGGAGGCTCCGCGCGGGCTGGACCTGCCGGTGGCCTCGGCGGCATTGCTCGACGCCGACGACGTGCGCCTGGGCCTGGCGGCCGCGGCCGGTGCCGCGGATGTGTTTTTTCTGCTCGGCATCAGTCCGGCGGATGCGGTGCACTGGCTGGCCGCCCAAACCCGACAGCCAGTCGCGATCTTCGTCAAGGAGCCGCACCCGTCGGTGATCGCCCGGGCAACGCAGGCCGGGGTCGCCGTCGTGGCCGTCGAACCACGAGCCCGCTGGGAACGGTTGTTCCGATTGGTCAACCACGTCTTCGAACACCACGGCGACCGCGCCGATCCGCAGTCGGATTCCGGCACCGACCTGTTCGGGCTCGCCCAGTCGATCGCCGAACGCACCCGCGGCATGGTGAGCATCGAGGACACCGCATCCCATGTGCTGGCCTACTCGGCGTCCAACGACGAGGCCGATGACTTGCGGCGGCTGTCCATCATGGGCCGCGCCGGTCCGCCCGCCCACCTCGAATGGCTGGGGCAGTGGGGGGTTTTCGACTCGTTACGCGCATCCGCCGATGTCGTGCGCGTCGACGCGCGGCCCGAACTGGGCCTGCGCCCGCGGCTGGCCGTCGGCGTGCACCACGCATCACCAGATGGTCGGCGGGCGGCCGAGTTCGCCGGAACCATTTGGCTGCAACAAGGTTCGCAACCGTTGGCCGAGGACGTCGAGGATGTGCTGCGGGGTGCGGCGGTGCTGGCGGCCCGGATCATGTCCCGGCTGGCGGCGGCACCTTCCACCCACACGGTCCTGGTGCGCCAACTCCTCGGTCTGGCCGGCGCCGAGATCGACGTGTCCTCGGTGGCCCAGGGCCTGGGCGTCGCCGCAGACACCCGCGCGGCATTGGTCGCGTTCCAGGGCGCCCCACCGGATGTGCTGGCACTGAGCGCCGGCGCCTTCCGCGTCGACGCGCAGGTGACCGCCGACGACGACCGGGTCTACGTGGTGTTCCCGAAGATCGGTGCACCGGCAGCGGTGACGTCCTGGGTGCGGGGCGTGGTGTCCGCATTGCGCCGCGAGTTGGGGCTCAGCCTGCGCGCGGTGATCGCGGCCCCACTGACCGGGCTTGCCGATATCGCGCCCGCCCGCACCGAGGTCGACAGGGTGTTCCAGAGCGCACAGCGCCATCCCGGTGCCATCGCGCAGGTGTCCTCACTCGATGACGCCCGCACCACCGTCCTGCTCGACGAGATCGTGTCGATGATCGAAGCCGACGAGCATCTGGTCGACCCCCGCATCCGTCAACTGCGCGACACCCAACCAGTACTGGCGGACACACTGGCGGCATATCTGGACTGCTTCGGCGACATCGCCACGGTCGCCGAGCACTTACACGTGCATCCCAACACGGTGCGCTACCGGGTGCGCCGTCTGGAAAAGCTCATCGCCGCGTCATTGGATGATGCCGAACTTCGCCTGCTGCTGTCGCTGAGCCTGCGCGCCACCCGCTAGTACGTCCGGATACCGAACCCCGCGTCGAGCGGCCACGCCACGCCGGTGATGAACTCGGCCTCCTCGGATACCAGCCACGCCACCGCGTTCGCGATCTGCTCGGGCTGCAACAAGGCAATCGGCAGGGCGTTCTGCTGGGTGCCCATCCATGGGTCGGCCGCCTGCGCCAACCCGATGGTGGTCTCGTTGATGATCATGTCGGTCGCCACCCCCGACGGGTGGATGGTGTTCACCCGGATCGAATGCCGCGCAAGGTCACTGGCCCAGCCCTGCATCAGCGCCACCAACCCGCGCTTGGATGCCGCATAGGCCTGCAACCCGGGCCGGTCGGTACCGGACGCTCGGATACCGGCCGTCGAACTCGCCAACACGATCGCCCCGCCCCGTCCACCGGCGATCATCGTGGGGAGCGCCGCGTCGACCGTGTTCCACGCGCCGGTCAGGTTCACATCGACGACGTCGCGGAAGACCTGCGCGCGGTGGTCCGAATCCGTCAGCCGGATGATGCCGGCATTCGCGATGACGATGTCGATACGACCGAACTCCGCGACACCGGCGGCGACCACCTGATCCACCGCGTCAGGATCGCGGACGTCGCCTTCGCGGGCGATGATGCGGCGGCCCTGTTTCTCGACGAGTTCCACCGTCGTCGCCAGGTCATCGGATGTCGACCCGGGGTAGTCGGTCGACTCGAACGGCCCGCAGACATCCAGCGCGATGATGTCGGCCCCCTCGCCGGCAAGCTTCACGGCATGAGCACGACCCATCCCCCGGGCCGCACCGGTGATGAAAGCCACCTTGCCTGCCTGCCGGGCCACTAGGTGCCCTTCGGGAAGTTGACGTCCTTGGTCACGGCTTCCCACTCGTCGATGGAGGCAGACAGGGCAGCGATCTTGTCCCGCACCGCCTTCAGCACATCGCGCCCGAGCAGCAGGCGCAGCGGCGGTTCGTCCAGCGCCGTCACCGTCAGCACCGCCTCGGCGACCTTGCGCGGATCACCGGGCAAGTGGTCGGCGAACTCCTTGATCAACGTCTTACGGGTCCCGACGCCGTCGTCGTAATCACCGATCGGCGTGGAGGATTCCTGCATCGAACGCCTGGCCCAGTCGGTGCGGAAGGCTCCGGGTTCGATGGCGGTCACCTTGATGCCCAGCGGTGCGACCTCCTGAGCGAGCGCCTCGGTGAGCGCCTCCAGCGCAAACTTTGTCGAGGAGTAGTAGGCGTTGGGCGGGTTGGCCACCAGACCGGTCATCGACGAGATGTTGACGATGTGACCGGATTTGGATGCCCGCATGGCCGGTAGCACCGCTTTGATCGTATCGACCACCCCGAAGTAGTTGGTATCGAACAGTTTCCGCACCTCGGCGTCATCGCCTTCTTCGACGGCCGACATGTAGCCGTAGCCCGCATTGTTGACCAGGACGTCGATACCGCCGAACGCGTCGTGCGCCGCCGCGACCGCCGCGGCGATCTGATCCTTGTCGGTGACGTCGAGGGCGACGGCCACGGCGCGGTCACCGAACGTGTCGACGAAATCGGCCACCGCCTCCCGGCGCCGTGCTGTGACAACCACGGAGTGCCCGGCCTCCAAAGCGGCGCGGCCGATCTCGCGTCCGATGCCGGTGGAGCATCCGGTGATCAACCAGCGGGTCATCAGGCAGTCCCCTCGGGTAGGCGGCGCAGGTACGCCGCACGGCGCTCGGCGAGTTCGGTCGCGCGTTCCTGCGCGGACACCCGGCGCAATGTCGGGGCCTCGCGTTCGAGATCGTCGAGTTTCACCACCCGCCCGCGCGCACCGAGGTCCTCTTTGGGTCCGTCACCGCCGAATTCGGCCATCCGCAACGTCAGGATGCCCTCGTTCAGTCCGTCGGAGTCGATCCAGTTGGCGACGCCGGGATCGGTCGGGGAGATGACGTAGGTATAGGAGCCGTCCGCGTTGGGTGTCGACTGCGCCTTGTTGAGGCTGCCCGTGCGATCGACGATGTCGAGCGTCGTGCCCCAGATGTTGCTCAGCGGAACGGTGAAGTACTCGGCGCCACCGTCGCCGACGTCGACGACGAACGCCTCACCGGGGCTGAGGTCGAAGCGGCCCATGACGTACACCTGATTGCGCATCGCGCCGACCTTGTCGGCCGACCAGGCGAGGTTGAAGTTGTTGGGCGGCATCTTGTAGACACCGTGACTGAGCTTGCCGGTGAAGTTGGCGAAGTACGCCATCATGTCCGCGGTGGCGTCGGCCTGCTCGTCGCGGGTGCGGGCCGGTCGTAACGGTGGGCCGCCGAGCCGTTGCACCGAAAGGTGATTGGGGTCGTCGCGGTCCCAGTTGAGCAGGACATCACGGATGTAGAACTCGTGGGCCTCGGGGGTGGACTGCACGTGGTTGGGTCGGCCGCCCGCGGGATCGGAGTCGACGGTGATGGTGAACGACCCGTCGGATTCGACGTCCATGGTGCGGCCGTTGAGCACGGCGACGGTGCCCATGTTCGCGTCCCACAGCGTGAAGTAGTTCTCCGTCATCCGGTTCTGCCCGACGCGGCCGTGGATCTCGTAGCGCTCGTCGCCGGAGATCGGGATCACCCGGTACACGCTGTCGGGATTGTCGATGCCCCAACGTGACCCGGGTATCGCACGGCCCTGCACGGGGTGCGCCAGCCGGGTGATGCAACTGACCTTCGGCCGCAGCGCGTCCTGGTTGGAGGACCACACCGCCGCCGAGAACATCACTTCGGCGAATGCGTCCTCGAAACACGCCCGCATCGCATCGGAGGCCTTCGCCCGCCCCAGCCAGGTCTCGGCGACGCTGCGATAGGCGGCCTGCACCGTCGGATGCTCCAACAGGTCCAGCGCCGCGAGCTCCTGTTCGTGTTGGGTTGCGGTGGCCACCGGGTGCTCGGACATTCATTCTCCTCGGGTGGATGGGACGGCGCCGCGAAAGCGCCTGTTGTAGGCCGCGAACCGCTCACCGATCTGGTCGTCGCTGAGTCCGAAGGTGGCCGCCGTATACGGCGGTCGCGCCGCCTCCCGGGGGCGTTCGGCCAACCAGCGCCGCATCGCGCGCTCGGCGTCGGCGGTCAGCGGTAGACCGATCGCGTCGTACACCCGGGACACCTGGCCGATCGGATCGGATACCGCGATGCTGAATTCGATGTCGGTGGCACGCTCGTCTTCATCGACCCAGCTGTCCCGGACCGCCATGGCGCGATCATTGGTCCAGCCCATCCGCGCCAGCCACTGGGCTCCGACCCGCGCCGGATCGACATGGTCGGCGTGCATGGCATGCAGGGTGGCGTTCAGGCTCGCACCGGAAGGGATGGTGTCGCGCGGATCCCGGTGCATGTGCACCAGATGCATATCGGGGAACCGGGCACGCAGCGCATCGAGGTAGCCCAGGTGCGCGGGTGTCTTGAGCACCCAGCGGTCCGCGACCTTGCCGGCCCTGCGCTTCTGCCACTGCAGGAACTGCAGCATCCGGTGCAGGTAGTCGTACGCGGGAGTGAAGTCCTGCGCGTCGATCCAGGACCGGTAGGTGGGCACATGGGCGCCCGATTCCGGTACATGCGACAGGAAGGCGTCCGACAGGAAGACGATCTCCTCTTCGGGCTCGCGGGCGTACATGGGGTGGATCGCGAACAATTCCGGTGCCAGCTCACGCGATTTCGCCTCCCGCGCCGTGCTGATCAGGATGCGGGGATCCTCGGGCGTCGACCACCGGTAATCGAGCTTCGGGGCGACCTCCACCACCTCCCAGCCGTAGGCGCAGTGAAAGCGTGGGTCGGCGGCCAGCAGTCGTTGCAGCAGGGTGGTTCCGCTGCGCATCATCCCGACCACCACGATCGGGGCGAGGATCGCCTCCTCCAGAATCTCGGGGTATCGGCGGATCCATTCCTGGGCACGCAACCGCATCCGCAGGCCGTGCACCAGACCCGCGCGCAGGATGTACTCCCCGATCTGGTTCAGCCCCGCCTCGGCGTAGCTGTCGGCCAGCACCGCAAGCGGCGTCTCGAACGCCAGCGGTCCCCAATCGTCGAGCCGTTCCTTGCCCCGGGCAGCCGCCATGAGGTCTGCCGCGTCGAACGGTGAACCTTGCGGCACGGCGGTCAGAACTTCAGGTGGTGGCTGACATCGCCCACCTGATCGACGAACATGATCCGCGTGTCGAACCACCAGCGGCCGTCGAGTCGGTGGAAGGTGTCGCGGTAGTGGCCGGTCACGATGACCTGCAGCGGCAGATCCGGTGTCGCCTGCGTGACCAGGTAGTTGGACCGACTCTGTGCGGTCCCGGCCGCCTCGTCGACCTCGATGCGCGCATTGCTGGTCAGATGCTTGGTTTTCGGGGTGCCGTCCTCATACAACCTGGTCGCCATGTCGTACATCTGCCGGACGCGTTCGGTTCCGCTGAACACCGTCTCCGGTGGACCGTCCTCGACTCCGCAGATCCGGCCGTGGGCGAAAAGGTCGGCGACGCCAGCCAGATCGCCGGCGTCGATTCGCTCGGCGTAGGTGTACAGCAGATTCTCGATCTGGCGTGCGCTGGCTGACATGTCGGCAACTGGCTCCTCATCGAACCGAAGTTGGCAGAGCTGACCGGAATCACGGTCATTTCGAGAATCAACCAGTCCAGCCGCGTGATGTCAACGGCCTCAGCAAAACTGGCAGCACGCCTGAACAGTGTCCACCGTTCGGTTGACTGCGGGCTCAGTCCACCGGTGGTGTCCATGGCGATCCGATCCTGTGCACCATCGCATTCGGTTTGCTGCTCACCTGGCCGCCCAGTGGCCAGTTGAGACACGCTTTTCGCCGAGTCATGTGCGGTACGTGGCCGCTCGGCGCAGATCTAGAGCCGGGCCGCCGCAGCGTCGATGCGCTCATCGGTGGCCGTCAGCGCCACCCGCACATGCTGGGCCCCGGCCGGGCCGTAGAACTCGCCGGGCGCCACCAGGATTCCACGCTGGGCCAGCCAGCCGAGGGTGTCGCGGCAGGGCTCTCCTCGAGTGGCCCAGAGATACAGCCCCGCCTCGGAGTGGTCGACGGTGAAGCCTGCGTCACGTAGTGCGGGCAGCAACACGGCGCGTCGCTTGGCGTAACGCTCGCGCTGCACCGCGATGTGGTCGTCGTCGTTCAGCGCCGCGACCATGGCTGCCTGAATCGGCCCGGGCACCATCATCCCGGCGTGCTTGCGCACCGCCAGCAGCTCGGCCACCACGGCGGGGTCGCCCGCCACGAAGCCGGCCCGGTAGCCGGCCAGCGAGGACGTCTTGGACAACGAGTGAATGGCCAGCAGTCCGGTGTGGTCGCCGTCGCACACCGACGGATGCAGCACCGACAGCGGCTGGGCGTCCCACGCCAGCCCGAGGTAGCACTCGTCGGAGGCGATCAGCACACCCCGTTCGCGGGCCCACCCCACGACCTTGCGCAGGTGGTCCAGACCGAGCACCTTGCCCGACGGATTACTCGGCGAGTTCAGGAACACCAGCGCCGGTGTCTGCGGGCCGATCTGGGTCAGTGAGTCCGCGGCGAGCACCTGAGCCCCGGCCAGCCGGGCGCCCACGTCGTAGGTGGGGTACGCCAACTCCGGGATCACCACGGTGTCCTCGGATCCCAGACCCAACAGCGTCGGCAGCCAGGCGATGAGCTCCTTGGTGCCGATGACCGGCAGCACCGCGGCCGGGGCCACACCGGTGATGCCGAAGCGGCGTTGCAACGCCGCGTGGATCGACGCGCGAAGTTCGGGGGTGCCCGCGGTGGTCGGGTATCCCGGCGTCGCGCTCGCGTCCGCGAGCGCCTCACGTATCACCGGGGCGACGTCATCGACGGGGGTGCCGACCGACAGGTCGACGATGCCCTCGGGATGAGCGCGCGCGGTGGTGGTGACGTCGGCCAAGGTGTCCCAGGGGAACACCGGCAGTGACGTCGATTTACGTGAGTTCACTCGCCCTTGGGTTCGAGATCCTTGATGGCCTGCGGGTCGTTGTCGGTCTGGCCGACCTTCGACGCGCCGCCGGGAGAGCCCAGCTCGCTGAAGAAGTCCGCGTTGATCTGCGTGTAGTTGCTCCACTGGTCGGGGACATCATCTTCGTAGTAGATGGCCTCGACCGGGCACACCGGCTCGCATGCGCCGCAGTCGACGCATTCATCCGGGTGGATGTACAGCATGCGTGCACCTTCGTAGATGCAATCGACAGGGCATTCCTCGATGCATGCCTTGTCTTTCACGTCGACGCAGGGTTCGGCAATCGTGTACGTCACTGATGTTTCTCCTGTCCAGTGGGCTGCTGGTCGGGTTTTCAGTTCTGGGTCGGGACTCGTGGGAGCTTCCGCACGGGCCAGTATGAATGGCCCGTAACTGGACGTGCGTCTCAGTGTGTCCTAACTTCACGCGCCGCCCCGTAGGGGTGGCGCGTGGTTGCTGATACTAGCCGTTGCAGATACACCACGCCTAGTAGCCGCGCGCTATGCACTCCGCTGCACTGCAACTTGTTGCATAGGACCGTCGGTTCGGCTTACGCTGCCGTCATGGCACTCCCGCACGCCATCCTGGTGTCCCTGTGCGAGCAGGCAAGTTCGGGCTACGAACTGGCGCGCCGGTTCGACCGGTCCATCGGCTACTTCTGGTCGGCCACCCATCAGCAGATCTACCGCACGCTGCGCGCCATGGAGGACGACGACTGGGTGCGCGCCCGCGAGGTCGAACAGCACGGCCGCCCGGACAAGAAGGAGTACTCGGTGACCGCGGCCGGGCGCGCCGAGCTGGCCCGGTGGATCGCCGAACCCCTGAAGAGCAGAGGCAGCGCCACTCCCGGTTCGACGGCCGACAACCGGACCCGAGACCTGGCCGTCAAGATCCGCGCCGCCGTCTACGGCGACACCGCCGCCATCCGGGCGCAGGCCCAGGAATTGCGGGCCGAACGAGCCGCGCTGCTGGACGCCTACCTCGGATTCGAGAAAGAGCAGTTCCCGAGCCCCGCCGGCCTGACCGGCTCCGAGCTGCATCAGTACCTGGTGCTGCGCGGCGGTATTCGCGCCGAAGAGGGCGCCATCGAATGGCTTTCCGAAGTACTGGAGGCCCTGTGAGCTCTGGAAGCCCTGTAGGTCTTGGAGGCCCTGTGAACTACCCGAATCTGCTGTCCCCGCTGAATCTCGGCTTCACCACCCTGCGCAACCGGGTGATCATGGGCTCGATGCACACCGGCCTGGAGGATCGCGCGCGCGATACCGACAAGCTGGCCGCCTATTTCGCCGAGCGCGCCCGCGGCGGCGTCGGCCTCATCATCACCGGCGGGTACGCCCCCAACCGGACCGGCTGGCTGTTGCCGTTCGCCGCCGAGATGCTCTCCGCGGCCGATGCGCGCCGGCACCGGCGGATCACCTCCGCCGTGCACGACGAGGGCGGCAAGATCGCGCTGCAGCTCCTGCACGCCGGACGCTATGCCTACCATCCGCTTTCGGTCAGTGCGTCCTCGATCAAGGCGCCGATCAACCCGTTCCGGCCGCGCGCGTTGCGCGATGTGAACGGCACCATCGACGATTTCGTGCGCGCCGCGCTGCTGGCCCGCTCCGCCGGGTACGACGGGGTGGAGATCATGGGCAGCGAGGGCTACCTGCTCAACCAGTTCCTGGCACCGCGCACCAACAAGCGCAAGGACGCCTGGGGCGGGACACCGGAGAAACGGCGACGCTTCCCCGTCGAGATCGTGCGTCGGGTCCGCGAGGCTGTCGGGACGGATTTCATCATCGTCTACCGGATATCGCTGGCCGACTATGTCGAGGACGGCCAGACCTGGGATGAGATCGTCGCTCTGGCAACCGAGATCGAGGAGGCCGGCGCCACCATCCTGAACACCGGCATCGGCTGGCACGAGGCGCGGGTGCCCACCATCGTCACCTCGGTGCCCAACAGCGCCTTCGTCGATATCAGCAGCGCGCTCGCCGAACACGTCGGCGTTCCGGTGGTGGCCTCCAACCGGATCAACATGCCCGAGGCCGCCGAGCAGATCCTCACCGACACCCACGTGCAGCTGATCTCGATGGCCCGGCCGTTGCTGAGCGACCCGGACTGGGTACGCAAGGCCTCCGAGGATGCCGCCGATCAGATCAACACCTGCATCGCCTGCAACCAGGCCTGCCTGGACCACGCGTTCGTGCACAAAACGGTGTCCTGCCTACTCAATCCGCGCGCGGGACACGAGACCACATTGGTGCTGGGCCCGACCCGGCACGCGCGATCGGTGGCCGTCGTGGGTGCCGGCCCGGCCGGGCTGTCCGCCGCGGTGGCCGCCGCCCAGCGCGGGCATCGCGTCACGCTCTTCGAGGCCGGCGCCACCATCGGCGGCCAATTCGACCTGGCCAGAAGGGTTCCGGGTAAAGAGGAGTTCAACGAGACGGTGCGCTATTACACGCGCATGCTCGACGTCGCCGGCGTCTCGGTGCGGCTCGGCACCCGGGCCACGGTGGACGATCTGGCCGGCTTCGACGATGTCGTGCTCGCCACCGGCGTGACACCGCGAATGCCCGCCATTCCCGGTATCGAGCACTCGAAGGTGCTGTCCTACGCCGAGGTCCTTTCGGGTGCGCCGGTCGGCGACTCGGTGGCAGTCATCGGCGCGGGCGGTATCGGGTTCGATGTCAGCGAGTTCCTGGTCACCGACCAGTCCCCCACCCTGAATCGCAAGGAATGGCAGGCCGAATGGGGCGCACTGGACCCGCAGGACGCGCCTTCGGTCCGCGGCTCCTTGGCCACGCCGATCCCGCTGCCGCCGGCGCGTGAGGTGTTCCTGCTGCAGCGCACCAAGGGCCCGCAGGGCCGCGGGCTCGGCAAGACCTCGGGCTGGGTACACCGGGCGTCGCTGAAAGCCAAAGGCGTGCAGCAGCTCTCCGGCGTGAACTACGAGCGCATCGATGATGCCGGCCTGCACATCAGCTTCGGGCCGGACCGGACCGGTGCGCGCCTGCTGGCCGTCGACAATGTCGTCATCTGCGCGGGCCAGGAGTCGGTGCGCGGGCTCGACGACGAGTTGCGTTCGCGCGGGGTCACCGCGCACGTCATCGGTGGTGCGGCAGTGGCGGCCGAGCTCGATGCCAAGCGGGCGATCCGACAGGGCACCGAGCTGGCCGCCAAGCTGTAGCTCAGGACTGCTTGAGGGCCTCGATCTCCAGGGTGATGGTGACCTTGTCGCCGACCACGGCGCCACCGGTCTCCAGCGGCATGTCGATGTCGATGCCGAAGTCCTTGCGGTTCAACACCACCGAAGCCTCGAAGCCGGCAACTTCGCCGTGACCCATGCCGGGGTTGACCCCGTTGAACTCCAGCTTCAGCGAGACCGGCTTGGTGACACCCTTGAGGGTGAACTCGCCGTCGAGCACGTAGTCGTCACCGTCGGCGCGCACCGCGGTGGACACGAAGGAGGCCGTCGGGAACTGCTCGGCATCGAAGAAGTCGGCCGCCTTCAGGTGGGCATCGCGCTGCTCGTTGCGGGTGTTGACCGAGGTGATGTCGATGGTGGCGGTCACCGACGGGGTCCCGTCCTCGGCCACCGTGACGGCGCCCTCGAAGTTGTCGAACGTGCCGCGGACCTTGCTCACCACCAGGTGACGGACCGCAAAGTTCACCGAGGAATGCACCGGGTCGAGGGCCCAGGTACCTGCGGTCAGGTCGGTGGCTACTGCTGCGGTCATGAGATCTCCTTGCTCAGCGGGCGCGGCCTTCCCGACGCCCTCACCAGGAGTAAACGGACTATGGTCCGATTTCATTCCGCGATGGTGCCCCACTTCGCTTCCGCTCCCGAATGGCCGATCAGAACCACACCGACCACCGATGACACTCCGACCACCACGGCGAGCACTGCCGCGACCACCGCGAGCGCTCTGCCCGGTTTCTCGGCCCGCGACTCCCTCAGGTGTTGGACAGCCTGCAGGATCGCCACGAGCAGCAGGCCGACCGCGAAGTAGATCATCCATTCGCCGCGCTCCTCATGCAGCTCGAGGATCGGGCGGTGTTCGCTCTCGCGGTCGTAGAGCCACTGGCCCGCCGATGCTGTAATCGGCGTGAGCACTGCAACGCAAACCGCCAACGCCAACGCCAACCACACCAACCGACTGCGCGCGGCCCGCGAGAATGCGTCAAGAACAAGGAGAACCGCCGTCAACGGTGCCAACACGACGACACCGTGCACCAGCAGCGCATGGGCAGGGATACCCGCGATGGTATTCATGACACTCCTGGGTTCGGCGACAACCCAAGATACCGACAGCAGCGCACGTGAGACACCTGAAAGCCAAATCGCCACAACAAATTTCACTCATGCACGGTTAGGGAAGCCTAGGCTCAGGCGGTTTCATTCAGTCCAGGACACGGTGCGCAGCTGTCGCCGGGACGTGATGCCCAGCTTCACGAACACCTTGCGCAAATGCCATTCGACGGTGTGCGCGCTGATGAACAACTGCGCACCGATCTCGGAATTGGTCAGGCCGTCGCGGGCCAGTCCGGCGATCTGCGCCTCTTGCGCCGTCAGCCCGTCACCCGATTTCAGGGGTTGCTTGCGCATCTTCTCCCCCGTCGCCACCAGTTCGCGGCGCGCGCGTTCGGCGAATCCCAGCGCCCCCATCCTCGTGAAGGCGTCGTGGGCGGCGCCCAGCTGGCTGCGCGCGTCATTGCGCCGGTTGACCCGGCGCAGCCACTCGCCGTAGGACAGTCGCGCCCGGGAAAGGTGCAGGGCGATGTCAGCACGTTCGAGCCGCTCGATCGCCTCCACGAACTTGGCCTCGGCGGCGGCGCCATCCGCCAGTAGAGCCTGCGCCGCCGCCACCGCCCCCAACCCCCAATCGGTTCCGCTGGCACCCGCGCGTTCCTCCAGTCTCGGCAGCGCGTCGACGGCGGTGTCACGGTCACCCACGTGCGCGGCGGCCTCGATCAGTTCGTACAGGCACCAGCTGTGAAACCCGAGATCCTCGTATTCGCAACAGCGACGGGCCGCAGACAGCGCCTCCTCGTAACGACCGAGTCCGTTGTACAGCACGGCGCTGCAGAACGCGGCCAGCCCGAGCAGTCGCCCTTCACCTCTGGCCGCACCGTCGACGGCAGCCGCCTCGATGATGCCAACAGCGTCCTCGGGTACCCCACTCCACGCGGCCAGGTTCAGCGAGTGATAGCGCACCGGCGCGTTGCCCATGGCCGCGGTGATCGATGCCGACTCTTCGATGAGCCTTGCTGCGGAACCGAATTCGCCACGATAGAAATGCACGCCGGCCCGATAGCCGAGTGCCGGCGGGAGCGCCGCCAGTGCTCCCGCATCTCGGGCCCGGCCCAGGATGCCGGTGGCGATGCGTTCGAGGACCTCGTCGTCCCACATCTCGTGCGCGGCAGATTCCTGCGCGATGGGAAACGGCCAGTACAGCCAGCGGCCCGGATTCTGCTGCGCCGTGGCGTTCCACAATTCCTGGGCGGTACGTAGATCGGCGGATCCGGCGCCGGGACCGTCGATGATCCGCGCGGCCATACCGCGGAGCAGATAGTCGATCGGCCGCTGCAGATCGGTGAGCCGTCCGACCGCGCCGGCGCCCGCTGCGGCCACCTCGTGCAGCAGCGTCGGTGCACCGAGTCGCCCGGCGTACATCGCGCCCGTCAGCGCCTCCAGGTAGGTCTCCCTGGCCAGCTCGTCGTCGAGGCCGTCGAGTTGCTTTGCCGCGCTGAGCAACTGTGCACTGGCATCCCCGACGGTGGGAGCTCCCGACGCTCCTGCCCTGCTGCGCACGAAATCCATCTGTGCCCGCATCCGGGCCACCTGTCCCTGTTGCAGCGCAGTGAGCGGTGCGGACTCTGCGATCGCCAACAGCGCGTAGGCCGCATCGGGAGAGGCCGCTTCGCGTTTGGCCTGAGCGGCCGCGATCGCCCGTGATCCGCGTAACTGCGGATCGATCGTGAGGACGGTGGCGCGCTCCAGAAATGCTGCCGCGGCGGCCATTCCACCCCGGTTCTGAGCCCGGTCCGCCGAGATCTCCAACTCGGCGGCCACTGTGTCGTCGGGGCCGGCCGCGGCGTTGGCGGCGTGCCAGGCCCGACGGTCGGGGTCGGCCTGCGAATCCGTCGCCGCAGCCAGTGCCCGATGGACGACGCGGCGTTCGGAGAGATCGGCGGCGCGGTAGGCGGCCGAGCGCATCAGCGGGTGCTGGAACCGCATCTTGGGCCCGAATTCGATGAGACCGGCGGCTTCTGCTTGGGCCAGCGCGTCGATGGGCACCGCCAACTCGGCTGCCGCCCGCAGGAACAACGCCGCATCGCCGACCGGCTCGGCTGCGGCGACCAGGAGGAGTTGCCGGGTGTCGGGGGGCATCGCCTGGATGCGGGCGACGAAACCGTCCTCGATCGCCGTGGTCGTGGAGCGGCGGCCGGAGAGCCAGAACCCGCCGGCCAATTCGGTGGAGGACACGCTGCGCGGCACATCCAGGATCGCCAGCGGCAGGCCACGGGTCTCGGCGACGATGCGGTCACGGACCGACGGATCGATACCGCCGATCAGCACCGATTCCAGCAGTTCCCGCGCCGCGGCGTCGGAGAGCACGCTCACGGTGTGGTCGGGCAGACCGGCCAGCACATCGGGATGGCCGCTCCGGACGGCGAAGACCATCGCCACCTGTTCGGCCAGCAGCCGGCGCGCCACGAAGGCCAGCGTCTGCACCGACACCTGATCCAGCCACTGCGCGTCGTCCACGATGCACAGCAGCGGACGTTCGGCGGACGCGGCCGCCATCAGGCTCAGCACCGCCAAGCCGACCAGGAACCGGTCGGGCGCGGGGCCTGCGCCGTACCCGAACGCGACGTCCAGCGCCTCGCGCTGGGGCTGCGGCAAAACGTCCAGGTGGCCCATCAACGGTATGCACAGCTGTTGCAGGCCGGCGAACGCGAGTTCCATGTCTTCCTGGACGCCGGCCACCCGCATCGCGTTGAACCCGGCGGCCTGCTCCGACACGTACTCCAGGAGTGCGGTTTTGCCGACGCCGGCCTCACCGCGCAGCACGAGGACCTGGCTGCTACCCGAACGGGCTTGCGCCGTCAGGTTGTCCAGGACGGCGCGATCACGGTCGCGGCCGCGCAGCATGATGGACATGGCGAAGATCGTAGCGACCGGGTGGGTACCGGGTTGGACGAGCTCAGGCGGCCAGCGGTGTGTACGTGGTGGAGCGCTGCCGGGCCGGCCGGCCGATGCCCTCGGCGATCGCCGTCAGCTCCTCGACCGACTTGGCCGACCCGTTCTCCGAACCCGCCATCCGCGAGATGGTCTCTTCCATCAAGGTGCCGCCCAGGTCGTTGGCGCCACCGTTGAGCATCACCCGGGTGCGCTCGACACCCAGCTTCACCCAGCTGGTCTGGATGTTGGAGATCCTGCCGTGCAACATGATCCGTGCCAGTGCGTGCACCGCGCGGTTGTCGCGGTGCGTGGGTCCCGGACGCGCGCCACCGGCCAGGTAGAGCGGGCTGGACTGGTGCACGAACGGCAGCGGCACGAACTCGGTGAAACCACCGGTGCGGTCCTGGATGCCGCGCAGGACATTGAGGTGACCCACCCAGTGCTTGGGGGTGTCGACATGGCCGTACATCATCGTCGAACTCGAGCGCAGCCCGACCTCGTGCGCGGTGCTGATCACGTCGATCCATTCCGAGGTGGGCAGTTTGCCCTTGGTGAGCACCCAGCGCACCTCGTCATCGAGGATCTCGGCGGCGGTGCCCGGGATCGAGCCCAGACCGGCTTCGCGCAGGCTGGTCAGCCACTCTCGCAGCGAGAGTCCGCTGCGGGTGACGCCGTTGGAGATCTCCATCGGGGAGAACGCGTGCACGTGCATCGAGGGCACCCGGGACTTCACCGCGCGCACCAGGTCGGCGTACCCGGTGACCGGCAGTTCGGGATCGATCCCGCCCTGCATGCAGACCTCGGTGGCGCCGGCGACGTGGGCCTCCCAGGCCCGGTCGGCGACCTCGCCGGTGGACAGTGAGAACGCATCGGCGTCGCCCTTGCGCTGCGCGAACGCGCAGAACCGGCAGCCGGTGTAGCAGATGTTGGTGAAATTGATATTGCGGTTCACCACGTAGGTGACGTCATCGCCGACGACGTCGCGCCGAAGCGAGTCCGCCAGTGCGGCAACGGCATCCAGCGCCGGTCCATCGGCCGTCGCCAGCGCCAGATATTCGTCGTCGCTGCATTCGCCGGGATTTCGTTCGGCGGCCCGCAACGCGGCCAGCACATCGGTGTCGATCCGTTCCGGGGCGCGGGCCGCGAGTTCGGAGACCTTCTCCCGGATCGACTCCCAGTCACCGAATGCGCTGTCGAGGTCGCTGCGGGTCTCGGTGAGCCGCCCCTCGGAATCGATCGCCTCATGCAGATCGGTCCGGCCCAGGGATTCGGCGGCCTCGTCGGGCTCCTGCCACGGCCGGCCCACCGGATTCACATCCAGTGCCAACCCGGTGTCCGGGTCGGCCAGCGCATCGACATGCCCGCGGACCCGAGGATCGATCCAGGCCGCACCGGCCTGGACGTACTGCGGTTGCGCGGTGAGCCGCTGCACCAGGTCGTATCCCGCGTCCGCGGTCACCGACGCCAGGTCGTCGAGGTTGGGCCACGGCCGCTCGGGGTTGACGTGGTCGGGGGTCAGCGGTGACACGCCACCCCAGTCGTCCACACCGGCACCGATCAGCGCCAGGCATTCCTCGCGTGACACCAGGTTCGGCGGTGCCTGGATCCGCATCTTGGGGCCCAGCACCAGTCGGGTCACCGCGATGGTGGCCAGGAAGTCGTCGATCCCGGCGTCGGGCACACCGGCCATCGCGGTGTGGTCCTTGGCCCGGAAGTTCTGCACGATGACTTCCTGAACATGCCCGAACGACTTGTGCGACTTACGGATGGCGTGCATCGTCTCGGCACGCTCGAGCAGCGTCTCACCGATACCGACCAGCAGTCCGGTGGTGAACGGCACGGACAACCGGCCGGCGTCGTCCAGCGTGCGCAGCCGGATCTCGGGATCCTTGTCCGGGCTGCCGTAGTGGGCCAGGCCCTTGGTCTCGAAGAGTCGCCGCGACGTCGTCTCCAGCATCATGCCCATCGACGGCGCAACGGGTTTCAGCCGCGACAGCTCGGTCCAGCTCATCACGCCGGGGTTGAGGTGCGGCAGCAGCCCGGTTTCCTCCAGCACCCGGATGGCCATCGCGCGCACGTAATCCAGCGTGGAATCGTAGCCGCGTTCGTCGAGCCACTGCTTGGCTTCGGGCCAGCGCGCCTCGGGGCGATCACCGAGGGTGAATAGCGCTTCCTTGCAGCCCAGCTCCGCCCCCTGGCGGGCCACCTCGAGTATCTCGTCGGGCTCCATGAACATGCCCTTGCCCTCGGCGCGCAACTTGCCGGGCACCGTCACGAACGTGCAGTAGTGGCATGTGTCCCGGCACAGGTGGGTCACCGGGATGAAGACCTTGCGGGAGTAACTGACCGGCAACCTGCCGGTGGCGCCGCGGCGTCCGGCGGATTCCAGACCGGCGTCACGCACCCGGGCCGCGCTGGCACAGAGGTCGGCCAGATCCTCGCCGCGCGCGGTCATCGCCAGGGCGGCTTCGTCCACGTTGAGGGCGACGCCGTCGCGGGCGCGGCGAAGTACGCGCCGCAGGGCGGCCGGGTTGGACTTCGGCGGGACCACCGGGCTGGGCAGATCGGAGCCGTGCTGGGGGTTCAGAGCCACTCCCATGTAACCCCGGCGTGGACGCGGATCATCCGCGCGTCTCACTATCTGAAACAGATGCGCCTGGCATAGGGGTCACGATAGCCGCCGCCGAGCAGTGCGACACGAGCCACGTCCCTTCCCGCTGTCGAATAGCCCTTCGGACGACTGACGGTCCCGTAAGTTGATTCCCGATACTTCTGAATCGGAGGTGCTGGTGCCATGGAATTTTCGGTTCGCTCTAGCCTCACCACAGCGGTTGCCGCCGTGTCGGCCGTGGCCATCGCCGCCGCCCCGTCGGTTGCCGAACCCAGCCATCACCCGGCCTCCGTTGCGGCGGCCCCGCAGGTGCGGGTCGTCGCGCAACCCGTGCAATTGAGCGCCGCCGCCGCGCCACTGACCACGGCATCGGTGGCCGACCTTCCGAATCTTCTCACCGACTTCGTGCAGCGCATCGTGGTGCCGCCGAGTTCTTCGGCGTCGTTCCCCAGCCCGCAGTTCCCGCCGGTCGTCGTCGGGAATTCGCTGAGCAGCGGCATCAAGAACATCTACAACGCCGTCGAGCCGTGGGTGGAGTGGGGCTTCGAGGTGGCCGCCTACGCCGTGGGCTGGGTTCCCTGGGTGGGTTGGCTCTCCCCGCAGATCATGATCTTCTACTACCTGGGTGAGCGCATCGTCCAGAGCATCACCTTCAACATCGCCGACTGGATCGGCGGGTCGGTGTCCTTCGTGCAGGGCCTGCGCAACGTCGCCGTCGACACCATCAACTCGTTCATCTACTTCGCCAACGACCAATTGGCGTTCTGGTTGCCGCCACTGCCGCCTATCCCGCCGATCGGTGGCGGTCTGCTGACAACAGCGCAGACCGCTGAGCTGAATCTGGCCGGGGCACGCACCGCCGCGCGGGGCCCGGCGGCCGTCGACACGGCGCTCTCCGGTGAGGTCACCGACGGAGACGGTCCACAAGAGGAGTCCGAGACGCCGCCCGCCGAGCCACCGGCCGGAGAACCCGTACAGACCCCGATCGACACCGAACCCGAAGACGTCGAGCCTCAGCAGCCCGTGGAGACACCCGCTACCGACCTCGACCCCGCCGACGAAGAAGACCTCACGGACGAGGACACCGAGCAGGACGTGGACGTCGAGGACACGACCGACGCCGACGCCGATGTGGACACCGAGAAGCCGGACACCGTGAAGCACGATCCCGGACCCGATCCGAAAGCCGACAGCGACCCGGACGACAAGACCGACACCAAGCCGGACACCAAGCCCGATACGAAGAACGACGCCAAGCCCAGCCCCAAGAACGACTCCGGCTCAGGCTCCGACCAGTAGCCCTCGGCGATTTGTGCGCAATCTGTAAGGGTGGTGAGCGTTACCGATCGCGCACAGGTCCCGCGGATCGCAGCACCGCGGCGGCGGGCAGCGCCCCCACCGCGATGAGTAGCAGCGCCGCGTAGGCCATCACGCCGACGCCGCCGAACACCAGATCATCGCCGGGGCCGCCGAAGGTCAGCGCGAGCACCGTGATCAACCAGGTCCACAGCGGCAGCGCCGCGATGCGCGTCGACGTGGTCCAGTGCAGGGCCGCCCAGACCAGGGCGGCGTTCAGCGCGCCGCTGATCAGCATGCTGATGGGAAACGGCACCGAGCCCAGCCGGAGTGGCAGCAGAAATGCCGCCGCCAGAGCGGACAACACGCCATCGAGGGCGAGCACAGAAAGAACGACGGGCGGCAGCCAGGCCGGCCCGTCGAGACGCGCGGCTGTCAGGTCGGGATGCTGTCGAGCAGCGCGACCAAGGAGCCGACCACCCACTGAAAGTTGTCGGCGCGGTCCTGTTGATGCTGCAGGTTGGGATCCAAATCCGGGTCCATGTCGCAGACCTTACCGCGTCCGCGTCCCGCTATCGGAGATTCAGCCCTGCCAATAGGTCGGTCTCGATACCGTCGCCGCCTCGCTCCCCTGCGGCCAGCACGAAGTGCTCGACGCCCCACAGCGGCAACGCGATGTTGTTGGACAGCGCCATCGACCGGCCGTCCGGCGCCACCTTGACCTGAGTGGCGTGCGCTCTCAGCGCAGCGGCCTTGGCCGGCAACTGGACCGACGCATCGATGATCGCGTCGACCCGGTCATCGGGGAACGCGAAGGAGAAATCTTCGGGCTTGATCACGATCCAGTCCTGCGGGGGCTCGCCGATATTGCGGAAGCCGTCGATGAACCCGGACGCCGCCAGCACCGCCCAATAGAACTTCGGCACCGCCCAGGCCAGGTCCGCGCAGGCGGCCACAGCAGCGGTGCTGAGCTCGTGCACCCGGACGTGGTCGGGGTGGCCGTAGCCGCCGTTGGGGTCGTAGCCGACGACGACGTGCGGCCGGAACTCCTGGATGACGGCGACCAGTTCGGCGACGGGCTCCTCCAACGGTGCGTCCACGAACCGCTGCCGGTGCCGGGCGGGGGTGCCGGGCATCCCCGAGTCGCGCCAGCGTCCGGCGCCGCCCAGATAGTGCGGTTCCCCCGCGCCGAGCGCGGACAGGGCCGCGGTGAGTTCGGTGACCCGGTACCCGCCGAGTTGGTCGGCGGCGTCGACCGCGAGGCCGGCCCAGCGCTCGCCGATCACCTCGCCCTCCTCGCCCATGGTGCAGGTGACGACCCGAACCTCGGCGCCCTGAGCGGCGTAGTGCGCGATGGTCGCGCCGGTGATCAGCGATTCGTCGTCGGGATGGGCATGGACAAAAAGTAGCCGCGGTGTCTCCACTCCCCTAGGTTTACCGTGTGTCGCCAGCGGACGCGAGGAGCAGGCGTCGAGTACTGGAATTCGGCTGCGCGGTCATCGCGATCGGTCTGCTCGCCGGCGTCGCGGGTATCGCGACGACGCTGCTGCTGCACGGCATCGAGCACCTGACGTATCACTACAGCTTCGGCAGCCTGCTCGACGGCGTCGATGACAGCGGGCACGTCCGTCGTGCCGTCGGCCCGATGATCGGTGGCGCACTGGCCGGGCTGGGCTGGTGGTTGTTGCGCCGGCACGCGGCCGTCCCGAAACTGTCGACCACCATCGCCGCGCACCGGCCGCTGCCCCGGCTGTCGATGGCGATCGACGCCGTCCTGCAGGTCGTCGTCGTCGGAGCCGGTGCCTCGCTGGGCCGCGAGGGGGCACCGCGCCAGTTGGCCGCCGTCTTCGGTGATGCCGCGATGTCCCGGTGGGCGCTGACCGCACGCGACCGGGAGATCCTGCTGTCCTGCGCGGCCGGGGCGGGCCTGGGCGCGGTGTACGGCGTGCCGCTGGGCGGCGCCTTGTTCAGCATCAGCATCCTGCTGCACAGCTGGCATCCGAGGGTGGTCGGCACGGCCCTGATCACCTCGAGTCTCGGCGTCGCGGTCGCGTCTCCGGTCACCCACCTGGAACACTCACTGCACTGGCCGGACGCGAGCCTGTCCTATCTGTTCGCCGGACTGGCGTTGGTCATCGCGCCGCTCGCGGTCGGCGTCGGCATCGCGTTCAACCGGATCACCGCAACGGCGAAAACTCCTGCTGCGTCATGGGTTCTCATTCCCGGGATCGCCGCCGCCGGCTTGCTCACCGGCATCTGCTCCATCTGGTGGCCGGAACTGCCCGGCAACGGCCACAGCATCCTGGTGGTGAGTATCGACAGCGATCTGACCATCACCGCCGCGCTGGCGATTCTTGCGCTCAAACCCGTACTGACGGCACTGTTTCTGCGTGCCGGCGCGGTGGGCGGGCTGCTCACCCCGGCGCTGGCGACCGGCGCCGCGGCGGGATCTGTTGCCGCACTGGCGCTCAACGAGTTCACCGACCTGCATGTCAATGTCGCCGCGGTCGCACTCACCTGCGCTGCGGGGGTGTTGGCGATCACCCAGCGCGCGCCGGCGTTCGCGGCGCTTTTCGTCTGGGAACTCGCGCATCCACCGGTGTGGATGCTCGCGGTGTTCGCGATCGCGGCCTACGCCGCCCACGAGATGTGGCGTCGAACCGTCAGGGCTGCTTGACCCATTGCCCGGCGTCGCCGACGATCCCGACCGGTACCGGACCGGTCAAACTGACCCCGGACACCCGCGGGCCGGCGGCCACGATGGTGGTGTCCTGCAGGATCGGCAGCACCGTCGACAGATTCCACAACCGGGGTTCGACGGCATCGATCACCTTGCCGATCTCCTCGGTGCCGCGCAGGGCCGCATCGATTCTCGGCTGGATGCTGCGGTCACAGATGCCGGTGAGGTTACTCGGGGCCTGCACCAATTCGCCTGTGCTCTCCGGTGTCTCGGGGGCCTCGGCGCCGGTGGTCGTCGGCGTCGGGGCCGGCGGCGCGGACGTGACGGTGCTCGAAGTCTTCGGCGGGGTGGTGGTGGCGGTGACGCTGGGTGCGGGCGTCACGGTGGACACCGGGGTTGCCTCCAGCGCGGGGCACCCGTAGCGCGATGCCAGCGCGGTGGCCAGATCGCCTCCGGCGCTGTGCCATCCGACGACTGCGTCGATCGAATTGTTGACCATGGCGTCGCTGTAGAGGGCCACCGGGTCCAGCGCGGACACCGACGCGGCGATGCCGACATTGCGCAACTGGTCGGCCGCGGTGTTGGCCACAGCTATCGACGTCGGGTCGTTGGCGGCCACACCGAGAACGATCGTCAGCGGCTCACCGTCTTTGGTGATCTGGCCGCGGGCCTCGTCCGGCCCCGGGGTGCCCGGCGTCGTCGTCTCCGGTGTCTCCACCGGCTGCACCTGGTAGCCGGCATCGGCCAGCAGACCGAGCGCCGCCTCGGTGGTGATGGCCGGCGGTGCGGTCGGCACATAACCGGGATCCGACGGTGTGCGCACCTGCGCCTGCGCCAGGGTCACGGTGTTGTCGGATCCGGCGCCGACGGCGGCCAGCAGGTCGACGTCGAGCAGGCCGAAAATCGCTCGGCGGACCAGCAGATCGGTCAGGGCGGGCTGCTGGGCGCGCAGCGTCAGTTGCATTACCCGCGGCCCGACAATGCGGTCGGTGCGCACATCCGGGATGGCCGACAGTTGCGCGAACGCCGCCTGCCCGCCGTGCACCTGGGCCACCTGGGTGTCCCCGTTGCGAATCGAATCAGCCAGCGCGGCAGGCGATCCCGCGCGCCGGAACAGGATCTGATCCGGCTTGGCCGGCTCGCCCCAGTAGCGGTCGTTGCGGGCGAGCAGGATCTCGTCGCGCTGTGGGTCGATGTTGTCCACCCGGAACTGGCCGCCGGTGACCGGCAGCGCCCGGGCCAGCCCCGCGCCGAAACCGCCGGGCACGTCCTTGACGATATGGGCGGGCAGGATGTCGTTGAACAGCTCCCGCCACGCCGGGTAGGGCTGGGAGAAGGTGACGACCGCGGTCTTGCCGCCTTCCACCGACTGCACACCGGTGATGAGGTCATAGCCGGCCGGGTCGACAACTCCCGGGTGGCTGACCATCTGCCGCCACAGGTACCAGTAGTCGTCGGCACCGATCGGTGCGTTGTCGGTCCAGGCCGCCTCGGGCCGGATCTTGTAGGTGACGGTGAACGGGTTCTCACCGGTCACCTCCGCCGAGACCAGCAAGGTGGGGTCCATCGCCCAGCGCGAGCCGGTCGGCGTCGCCGCATCGGCGGTCGGGCGGAACGAACTCGGCAGCACAAGCGAGGAGATCGCGGCATTCACCGGGGACTGATCGGACAGCAGGTGCGGATTGAAGCCGGCGCCGATCGCGTCGATGGCCATGATGATCTGCATGGCCTTGGCCGGCGCGGGCGGCGGCGTCGACACCGTCTCGGTGCTCTGCGGCGCCGGCGGCGGACTCACCGTGCAACCGGCCAGCACCAGCGCCGACAGCACTGCCACGAGCACGAAGAAGCGGTGTCGGGCTGACGGCACGAGATTCAGGGTATCGGGCCGGTCCAAGCTCAGGAGTTCTGCTGCTTGGCGCGCGACTTCGCCCTGGCCCGCAGGCTCGCGGTGAGCTCAAGCTTGCGCACCCGCACGATCTCCGGCGTGACCTCCACACATTCGTCCTCGGCGCAGAACTCCATGGCCTGCTCCAGGCCGAGCTCCAGCGGGCGGGCCAGCGTCTCGAAGACGTCCGCGGTCGAGGACCGCATGTTGGTCAGCTTCTTTTCCTTGGTGGCGTTGATGTCGAGGTCCTCGGCACGCGGGTTGATGCCCACGACCTGACCCTCGTAGGTGTCCTGGCCCGGCTCGACGAAGAACTGTCCGCGATCAGCGAGCTGAGTCATGGCGAACGGCGTGATCTTGCCGGTCCGGTCGGAGACCAGCGAGCCGGTGTGACGGGCCCGGATCTCGCCCGCCCAGGGGCGGTACCCCTCGAACACCGCGTTGGCGATGCCGGTACCGCGGGTGATCGTCAAGAAGTCGGTGCGGAACCCGATCAGGCCACGGCTGGGCACGATGAAGTCCATCCGGACCCATCCGGCGGCATGGTTGGTCATGTCTTCCATGCGGCCCTTGCGGGCGGCCATCAGCTGGGTGATGGCGCCGACGAACTCCTCCGGGGTGTCGATGGTCATCGCCTCGAACGGCTCGTGCAGCTTGCCGTCGATGGTCTGGGTGACCACCTGCGGCTTGCCGACGGTCAGCTCGAAGCCTTCGCGGCGCATCTGCTCGACCAGGATGGCCAGCGCGAGCTCACCACGGCCCTGCACCTCCCAGGCGTCCGGACGGCCGATGTCGACGACCTTGATCGAGACGTTGCCGACGAGTTCGGCGTCCAACCGGCTCTTCACCATGCGCGCGGTCAGCTTGTGCCCGGACACCTTGCCGGCCAGCGGCGAGGTGTTGGTGCCGATGGTGACCGAGATCGCGGGCTCGTCGACGGTGATGCGCGGCAGCGCGTGTGCGTGCTCGATGTCGGCCAGCGTGTCGCCGATCATGATCTCGGGCATACCGGCCACCGCGACGATGTCGCCGGCGATCGCCTCATCGGTCGGGGTCCGCTCGACGCCGACGGTGACGAGGAGTTCGGTGATCTTGGCGTTGGTGATGACCGGATGGCCGTCCACCTCGCGCATCCAGGCCACCTGCTGGCCCTTCTTCAGCTTGCCCTTGTAGATGCGGACCAGTGCGAGACGACCCAGAAACGCCGATGCGTCCAGGTTGGTCACCAGCGCCTGCAGCGGGGCCTCCGGATCGCCCTGCGGCGGCGGGATGTGCTCCATCAGCACATCGAAAAGCGGGTCGAGGTTCTCACCGTCGGGGTTTTCGCCGTTGGCGGGCTCGGTGGTGCTGGCGATGCCCGCGCGTCCCGAGGCGTACAACACCGGCAGACCGAGAGCGAACTCGGCGGCCGTCTGCGCCTCGGCGTCGAGGTCAGAGGCGACATCGAGCAGCAGGTCGTGGCTCTCGGAGACGACCTCGGCGATCCGTGCGTCCGGGCGATCGGTCTTGTTGACCACCACGATCACCGGCAGGTGCGCGGCCAGCGCCTTGCGCAGTACGAAACGGGTCTGCGGCAGCGGGCCCTCGGATGCGTCGACCAGCAGCACGACACCATCGACCATGGACAGGCCGCGCTCCACCTCGCCACCGAAGTCGGCGTGGCCCGGGGTGTCGATGACGTTGATGACCGTCATGGATCCGTCGGGGTTCTGGCGATGCACCGCGGTGTTCTTGGCCAGGATGGTGATGCCCTTTTCCTTCTCCAGGTCACCGGAGTCCATCAGGCGTTCGATGGCATCATCACCGCGGTGCGACAACGCACCGGATTGCCGCAGCATTGCATCGACCAGGGTTGTCTTACCGTGATCGACGTGCGCGACGATGGCTACGTTGCGAAAGTTCGGGCGAGAATCCACGTAGGGCATTGTCGCAGTGCGAGTACCCGATCACGAAAACGAGTGAATCCAGCGGAAGGCGTGAGTGAAGAAGCTGCTGTCGGCCAAGCCGAAGAAGAAGTGTTGCCGCAGCAAGCCGCGCTGCAAGAAGTGCCCGCTGGTATTGCACAAGGTGCAGAAGGCCGCGCACAACGGAATGCGCGGCAAGGACCTGGAGAAGGTGTACAAGCTCGCCCGAAAGACGTAATGAGCTGGGTTGATACCTGTTCCTGACGCCGTGGCGAGCGTACGGTTGAGATACCCGCCGGGCGTGGTTGGAGGTATCGGTCATGACGGTTTACGAAGTGCTCACAGTGACGGTGATCGTGGTGCTGGCGCTCGCGGCAACAGCGGCGATCTATCTCGGTTTACTCAACTGGCTGGGCGCCGCGTACGTCGTCCGGTGTGCCGCATGTCACCATCTGACGCTGTCGTCGGCCAGGGACCCGCAGGCTTCCTGCCCGCATTGCCGGCATCCGGCGCTGTTGCACCCGATCTACACGGCGGGCCACCGCGGCCAGCCGGTACGCGTGGTCGGTGACCGACTCCGCTACTAGTGCGATTTGTGGAGTTCTCGTAGGACTCTTTCCGACGAGAACGCCACAAACCGGCCGCCGAAAATCTTCGGAAACTCTCAGCTTCCTTCAATTAACTTGTACGTCAATACTTTTCGTTGCCTCTCCGCCGGCCGCGACGCCGCCAAAGCGCTTGCGTAAGAAATCAATTGGTAACGTTCGGCACTCCTGCGCGATGTACCGAGCGACCAGAGCGGTCCGCTGTGACGAAGGGTTTGTGCCGATGCCTGTGACCTCCCGGAACCACTCCCCAGGTCGCTGCGCTCCTGCCCGCCGGAGCCTTGCGCGTATCGCCACCAAGCTGACCGTCGTCGGCATCGGTGCCGCCGCCGTCGCCGCGGCATATGTGACCGTCGGCGTGGCGACCGCGAGCGCCGAGGTCACCGAGGTCGCCCCGCGGCCCAACGTCAGCAGCCGGCAGGCCGTCCTCGTCGACAAGAACGCCCTTCGGCGGTCGGGTCAGGGCGTGGCCCGCGGCGCGGGCGCCGAGAACCGGCGCGCCGGCAGCGGCGGCGTCATGGCCCAGGGCGAGATCCGCGACAGCGTGATCGCGGTGCCCGGCACCTCATCGGCCCCGTTCGGGGTCCGGGCCAACGGCGAGTTCCGACAGGGCGCCCCCATCGGCAGTTGGTGACCGTCCACCTCAGGCCCGCAATGCCGCGGCCAGATCCGGTAGCCAGCCCCGGTCGGCAGGCACCCAGGACAGGTCGTCCAACTCTGCGACGCGCACCCAGCGCAACGCGTGATGGTCATGCGGCAGTGGACTGCCCGACGCGCAGGTGACGAGGTAGGCGCGCAAGGTCATCTCGTTCGCCAGTGCCACGTCGGCTCCCAGGCGGGCGCCCACGGTGACCTTGATGCCGAGTTCTTCCCGGAGTTCACGTACCAGCCCGTCGGCGTCGCTCTCTCCGTCGGCGACCTTGCCACCTGGCAACTCCCACAGACCGGCCAGCTCGGGCGGTCTTTTTCGCTGCGCGACCAGCAACGCACCCTGTGAAATGAGTGCTCCCGCAACGACGATCCGCCCAGCCATCGCGGTTGACGGTATACCGTCGAGAACATGGCTGTGTTAACCAACGACCAAGTCGACGCCGCACTGCCCGATCTGAACGGCTGGGAACGGGCCGACGGCGCGCTGCGCCGCTCGATCGAGTTCCCGGCGTTTTTGGAGGGGGTCGACGCCGTCGGCCGCGTCGCCGAGTTGGCCGAGCAGAAGGATCATCACCCCGATATCGACATTCGTTGGCGGACCGTGACTTTCGCTCTCGTCACGCATTCCGCCGGCGGTATCACCGAGCAGGATCTGGAGATGGCGAAGGCCATCGATCAGTTGCTCGGCACGTAGCGAGCCATCCCAAGGTGGCCAGGGTGGCCACCGGATACACCATGCCCGCCCAGGCAAGGTGCCACGGGCGTTCGATCTCCCAGATGGTCGGCTGCGCGAAGCTCAGCAGCCAGGGCACCCCGACGAGGGTCAGCGCCAGCCACCCCCAGCCCAGGACGCGGGCGCCGAGGCGTTCTCGCACCGGCCCGTGCAGCAGCCAGATCATCAATGGGATCAGCCACACCCAGTGATGCGTCCACGAGATCGGTGAGAGCAGCAGCCCGAACAACTGGACCGTGACGATGCCCCCGAGCCGGTCCGCGGTGCCGATGGCCCGCCACGCCAGCAGCGCCAGCACCGCGGTCAGCACCAACGCGGCGATCACGATGGGGCCGTACCCCGCGTCATGGCCGAGGATCCGCGAGATGGCGCCGCGCCAGGACTGGTTGAACGAGGTGCCGATGGGACCAACGCGGCGCGCGTCGCCCAGCAGATCGGTGAAGTAGTAGCGGGCCTGGTCGCCGACCACCAGTGCCGACACGCCGACGGTGGCCAGGAAGACCACGGCGGAGAACACCGCCACACCCCACCGACGCACACCGACGAAGTACAGACCCGCGACGGCCGGGGTGAGTTTGACGCCGGCGGCCAACCCGACCAGTAGCCCCGACAACCACCATCGGCTGCTCTGCACCGCCCACAGCACCGCGAGCACCAGCAGCACGTTGATCTGGCCGTAGTCGAACGTGCTGCGCAGCGGCTCGGTCCAGATGCCGACCGCGGTCCACAGCATCGCCGGGCGCAGATCGGTGAGCCCGAGCAGGCGCAGGCTGATCCGCACCACGCCGTACAGCGCGGCGAAGATGCCGAGTTGCCAGATGAGGGCCACCACGCCGAACGGCAGCAGGCTCAGCGGGTAGAACACCACCGCCGCGAACGGCGGGTAGGTGAACGGCAACGGGAAGTCCGGCGTCTGCTCGGCGTAGACGTAGTCGTAGAGCGCGCCGGGATGCTCCAGGGTGTCCGCGCCGCCGACGTAGACGTGCAGGTCGACGAAGTTGGCGCCGTTGGGGACCAGGTAGGTCCAGGCGAGCCGCGCGGCGATGCTGACCACCATCAACAGCGGCGCCCAGCGATACAGCTGTGCCGTCGGACCGGTGTCGCGAATGGTGTCTACGGGTCCGACTCTAACGACCGGCGGGGCGCTCGCCCTTCCGGTCACCATCGGCGCACACCTCCGTAACGGTTGGATAAATGCCACTCTTGTCACTTGAGTAACACCAGTAACTCCGTACCTTCGGTCTGAGACGTGCCGTCAACGAAATGGGGAGACTCGTGTCACCAATCAGAAAAGCGTTTGCCGCCAGCGTGATTGCCGGAGCAGGCGCCGTCGCCACCGCCCTGATGCTCAGCCCGAGCGCTGCTGCCGAGCCGGCTCCGCCGGCGCCGCCCGCACCCGCGCCCGCCATGCCGAACATCCCGTTCATGAACCAGCTCGCCGGCCTGCCGGCCGCCGCGCCGGGACTCATCCAGGGACTCGCCTCGGCGTTCACCGGGGGCGGTGGACAGTCGACCCTCCCGGTCGATCCCATCACCCCGTCCGCTCCGCCGGTCGCCAGCGCCTCGCTGAACCTGCCGCAGGCGCCGGGCGTGGCCACCGCGCTGCCCGCCGCGGCGGCTGCCGCACCGGCCGTGGCCGGTGTGCAGAACATCGTCCCGGAGGGTCTGGCATCGCTGATCCCGGCCGGCACCCCGCTCGCGGGTCTGCTGCCGCAGACCGGTGCTGCTGCCCCGGCCGCGGCGCCGGGCATCCCGGCAGCACCAGGCGTGCCTGCCGCGTCGCCCGCCGACGCGGCAGCCCAGTCACTGGTGCCGATGTTCCTGCCGGTCTCCGCGCTGCCCTGATCGCCGGCCGTACCCGTCACCGAACAACTCACCAGGGGGAAGTCATGCCATCGATCCGGACAATGTTGACCAGCACCACGGCCTGTGCGCTCGTGGCACTGGGCAGCGGAGTCGCGATCCCTGCCCATGCCGAACCGGCAGCGCCGATGCCGCTGCCGATCAACGGTTTGCAGGCACCGGGGCTCCCGGCGATGGAGACTCTCGGCCCGGCCATCCAGCAGGCTGCTGCTGATCCGGGCAATGCCGCATCGATGCTCATGGCCGCTGCCGCCGCGTTCGCCGGAAACGCGGCGGCGCCGTCCGATTCGCTGAATGTCGCGTCCGCGGTGAACCAGTTCGTGTCCGAGCCGCAGGCACATGTGCCTGCGGCCGGCGCGGGCGTGGAGGCGCATCTGCCCGCAGGTGTGGACCCGGCCTATTCCGTCGGTCCCGTGCCCATGGCGGTGCCCACCGCACCCGAGGCCGTCGTCCCGCCGGTCGACGCGCCGGCACCGGCCCCCGAAGCCGTTCCCGCCCCGGCTCCCGCTCCCGAGGCCGCGTCGCTGGCGGTGCCCGCCCCGGAAGCAGCACCCGCTCCGGGTCCCGCGCCGGCGCCCGCCCCCGGCACGATGCCGGACTTCGGTCCCGACGCGCCGACCACCCAGGACTTCATGTACCCGTCGATCAGCAATGGCTGCGGCGTCGACGGGGGCAATGTGCTGGCCACGGCGATCTCGGTTGCCGGCCCCGCGAAGATCCCCGCGCCCGGCCCGGTCGCCGGCCAGACCGCCTACGTGTTCACCGCGGTCGGTACCCCCGGCCCCGCGGCCGAGCAGAAGCTGCCGCTGAACGTGACATGGGTGAACCTGACCACCGGCAAGTCCGGTACCGCGACGCTCAAGCCGCAGGCGGACATCAACCCCGCCGGACCGACCACGCTGACCGCCATCGCCGAAACCGGTTCGGGCAGCATCATGTCGACGATCTTCGGTCAGGTCAGCACGACCGAGAAGCAGTGCCAGTTCATGCCCACCATCGGTTCGACGGTGGTGCCGTAACGGGCGTCTCGATCAATGCGAGCGCGCACTCAGATCGCGATCTGAGTGCACCGTCGCGACGGTGCGCTAGTACGCCATGAAGAGGATCATCTCCCGGTCGTATTCACGGCCGGGATGAGACTCCGAAAGGTGGGTCTGCGCCTTTTCGACGAGATCGTCTTCGCTCTCACCTTGAATCGCCTCGCCGCACGGGCAGTTCAGATGTGTCTTAGCCATATGTCCACAATCGCATACGCATGATGGTGAGCATGGACATCTACCACGTTATGCGCACAACTGGGGCGGTCCGTGTCTTCACCGGCGAACCGTTGCCCGACGAAACGCTGACCCGGATTCTCGACAACGCCCGGTTCGCACCGAGCGGCGGGAACCGGCAGGGAACCCATATCGTGGTGGTTCGCGACCCCGCCACCAAGGAGGCTCTCGCCGAACTCACCGACACCGGGTTCCGACGCTACATCGCCCAGCAACGCAACGGGGAGAGCCCCTGGAACCCGCTGCACCCCATGGGTGTGTCGGCCGAGGACCTGGCGGCGGTGCGCGTCCCGCGCGCGGCTCAATTGCTGGACGCCGATGTGGCGCTGGTGATCTGCGTCGATCTCGGAGTGGTGGCGGCCTTCGACCAGGACCTCGATCGCATCGGCCTGGTGGCGGGGGCGTCGGTCTACCCGCTGGTGTGGAACATCCTGCTCGCCGCCCGCAACGAGGGCTTCGGTGGCGTGCTCACCACGATGGTGGTGCCCGAGGAGCCCACGGTGAAAGAACTGCTCGGTATCCCCGCGGACTACGCGATCGCCGCGGTGGTGCCGCTGGGCAAGCCGGTGAAGCAGTTCACCAAGCTGACCCGCAAACCGGTTTCGGAGTTCGTCACCCGGGAGCGGTTCGACGGGCCCGCGTTCTAGGCTTTCGCAGCCTTGGCGGTGCCGATGGCTCAGGCCTGCTTCGCAGCCTTCGCGGCCGCTTTCATCTTCTTCTTGTAGGCCCGAACCTCCTGCAGCGATCCGGGGTCGACCACATCGGCCACCGACATGTGCGTGCCGGCCTTGCCGTAGTCCCCCGCCGCGGTGCGCCAACCCTTGGGTGTCACCCCGTACTGCTTGCCCAGCAGCGCGAGGAAGATCTTGGCCTTCTGCTCGCCGAATCCGGGCAGCCGCTTGAGCCGTCGCAGCACCTCGGCGCCATCGGGCTCGCCGCCGGTCCACAGAGCGGTGACGTCACCGTCGTAGTCGTCGACGATCGCCTGGGCCAGCGCCTGCACCCGCTTGGACATCGAGCCCGGGAAGCGGTGAATGGCAGGGGTTTCAGAACACAGCGCGATGAACTCGTCGGGGTTGTAGTCGGCGATCTGGCGGGCGTCGACCGCGCCGATACGGTCGGCGATCTTCTTCGGCCCGGCAAATGCCGTCTCCATCGGGATCTGCTGATCGAGCAGCATCCCGACCAGCAGGGCGAAGGGATTGGCCTCGAGCAGGGCGTCGGCCGCGGGTTCCTGGACAAGCTGAAGTTTTCCCACGTCACCAGTTTAAGGTGACTTCAAGATCGCGGATGCGTCGCAGCGGTGTCCCTGCGTGTGCCCGCAGATGAGGGGCTCACCATGAGCGAGTGGATTCCGTTGGGAGTCTCCGTTGTGCTGCTCGCCATGGTGTGGTTCGCCGTGGGGCGGATCGGGCCGGGCAACGGACGCGGCCCATCGCGTGGGCCGCAGCGTAATGCCCGCGGCGACGACAGCTCAAGTGCCGGCGGTTGCGGGGACGGTGGGTCGGCCGGCGACAGCTGACGAGAGTGCTCGACTCACCGGTCTGGGTGAGTGCGGTATGCCAACGTAGACGCGATAACCCGTGGCTCACGGCCCACAGGACCCGTAGGAGTGAACATGAGACGTGTGATTGCACCGCTTGTCGCGGCGGTTGCCGCCTCGATCGCCTTCGCGGGGACAGCCGCGGCGATCCCCGAGCAGGGCACCCCGGAGTTCGACGAGTACATGGGCGGCCTGCAGCGCAATGGTTACAACCTGAACCCGGACACCGCCTGGCGCGCCATGCATCAGGCGTGCGTGGGCGGACTGCCGGGTTACATAGGTCTGGAATTGGCCGCGCAGGGCGCCATCGGCCCCGGCGCGCAGGAGCGGGTCTTCGACGTGGCCAGAAAGTACGCCTGCCCGGTTCAGTAATCGGCCGTCGATCCCGGTTTAAGGTGGCCGCACGATGTCGGGTCAGATCGCGCTGACGCTGGCGGTCGCGCTGCTGCTGGCGGCGGTGGCCGCCGTCCTCGTGGTGCGCACCCGCCGCGTTGTGGCCACCCCCACCGAACGCGCCGTGCACGCCGCCCTGCACACAGCCTCGCTGGCAGCGCGTGCGCTGCGCCAGGGCCTGGACTCCGAATCCGCGGCGACGGCAGCACCCTTCCTGCGCGGACTCACCGGCACCGACGGGGTCGCCTTGTTCGACGGCCACGGGGAACTCCTGGCCACCGACCCCGCCGACGACTCGATCTGGCAGCCCGATATCGCGGATACCTGCGCGTCCACCGCGGCGGAGTCGATCGCCGGGGAACGCCGGGTGCTCAACGATGTGCGCACCTCGACGGTGGTGGCGCAGCCGCTGCTCGCCGAGGCCGGCGACGTCCTCGGCGTGCTCGTCGTCGTCACCACGCGCGCTCCGGGACCCGGCATGCTCGGCGCGATCGGCGAGGTCGCCCGGTATGCCGCCAGCCAGATCGAACTGGCCGAGCTCGATGCCTCGCGTGCCCGGCTGGACAAGGCCGAGGTGCTGGCGCTGCGCGCACAGATCAGCCCGCACTTCATCTACAACGCGCTCAACACCATCGCCTCGTTCGTGCGCACCGACCCTGCCCGCGCCCGCGAACTCATCCTGGAATTCGCCGATTTCACCCGCTACTCGTTCCGGGCCGCCGGGCAGTACACCACCCTGGCCGAGGAGCTGCGCAACATCGACCGCTACCTCACCCTGGAGCGCGCCCGGTTCGGCACCGCGCTGAAGGTTCGCCTGCAGGTCGCCCCCGAGGTGCTCAATGTGGTGGTGCCCTTCCTGGCGCTACAACCGTTGGTGGAGAACGCAGTACGACACGGGCTGGCCGGTCGTGGCGGCGGGTCCGTCGAGATCGTCGCCAACGACACCGGCTCGGACTGCGTCATCACCGTCGAGGACGACGGTGCCGGAATGGATCCCGACACCCTGCGCTCCGGTCAGGGCGACGCGCTGGCCGACCGTACCGCCGACCAATCCGCACACGTCGGCCTGACCAATGTCGATCATCGGCTGCGCGCGGCGTTCGGCAACGATTACGGTCTGGTGGTCGAAACGGCTGTCGGAGCGGGGACCAAGGTCATCATGCGGGTGCCGAAGTTCCGCTCCGGTGTACGGGCCAGCGGAGGTGTGGCGTGACCGGTCTGACGGTCCTCGCCGTCGACGATGAGGCGCCCGCCCTCGACGAGCTGGCCTACCTGTTGGGGCAGCACCCCGATATCGCGACGGTGCACACCGCCGGCGATGCCACCTCGGCGCTGCGGGAACTCAACGCCCACCCCATCGACGCGGTGTTCCTCGACATCAACATGCCCGGGCTGTCCGGGATCGAATTGGCCGGTGTGCTGCGCAACTTCGCGAACCGGCCCGCCGTGGTGTTCGTGACCGCGCACGACGACAAGGCGGTCGCCGCCTTCGACGTCGGCGCCGTCGACTACCTGCTGAAGCCGATCCGGCAGAACCGGCTCGACGAGGCGGTGCGCCGGGTGACGATCGCGCGCAACAACGAGCCCGAGCCGTCCGACGATCCCGATGCTCCCGAGTCCGATGTCATCCCGGCCGAACTCGGCGGTATCACCCATCTGGTGCCCCGGGACAGCATCGGCTGGGTGGAGGCTGAGGGCGATTACGCCCGGCTGCACTCGGCGACCGGTGCCCACCTGGTGCGAATTCCATTGAGTGTGTTGGAAACCCGCTGGCGAGACCACGGGTTCCAACGCATCCACCGGTCCTACCTCGTCTCGCTGCGGCTGGTGACCGGCCTGCGCACCGGAGAGGGCGCGGTGCTGGTGCGGCTACGGGCCAACGGAGCCTCCCCCGCGGTGGAACTCCCGGTGAGCCGGCGCCAGGCCCGCGAGCTGCGTGACCGGTTGGTCCGGGACCCGATGCGCAACCTCAAGCCGGCGGGTTCCGATGAATGAACGACCGGAACGCCAACGGGTGGTGCTCGCACACCGGCGCGGTGCTCGGATGGTGCGGACCCGTGTCGAGGTGCAGGAACAGACCCAGGTGGGCGACGCGCTGGTGCGTGGCCTGGTCCGCGCGCAACTCGGGCTGGCGTTACGGCTCAGCGCGGTGGTGGCTTTCGCGGTCGCGGCGATCCTGTTGCTGACCGGGCTCGCACCGGATCTGACGGTCTTCGGAATGCGGTTGAACTGGCTGCTGCTGGCGGTGCTGGCCTATCCCCTGCTCTACGGTGTGGGACGGCTCTACGTGCGGCTGGCCGAACAGGGCGAGAAGGACTTTGTCCGGGTCGTCGACAGCGAGCCATGAGCGGCTCACCGTTGACCGCGGCCGCACTGCTGGCCGCGGCCGTCGCGACGGTGGTGATCGGCAGCTGGGGAGTTCGGCTGTCGCGTACCACCTCGGATTTCCTGGTGGCCTCCCGCAGCGTCGGACCGCGCTGGAACGCCGCCGCGATATCCGGTGAATACCTCTCCGCCGCATCATTTCTCGGGGTCGCCGGGCTGATCGCGAAATACGGTGCCGACGCGCTGTGGTACCCCGTCGGGTTCACCGCCGGCTACCTCGGCCTGCTGTTGTTCGTCGCCGCGCCACTGCGTCGTTCGGGTGCCTACACGGTGCCCGACTTCGCCGAGTTCCGGCTCGGCTCGGCGCGGCTGCGCAAGGTGGCCATGCTCGTCGTCGTGATCATCTGCGTGTTCTACCTGGCCCCGCAGTACCAGGGAGCCGGGCTGGCCCTGAAAACACTTCTCGGCATGCCGGTCTGGATCGGGCCGGTGCTGGTCGGTGGAATCGTCATCACCAACGTGGTGGGCGGCGGGATGCGCTCGATCACCTTCGTGCAGGCCTTCCAGTACTGGCTGAAGCTCACCGCGATCGCCATCCCGGCACTCGCGCTGCTCGGCCTGTTCGTCACCGACAGAGGAGAACTGGGCGGCCCGATGCCGCCGAGCGTGGACCGCGAGACGACGGTGCAGATCGAAACCGATGTGGTGGTCCAGGTGATCGACCCGGCCGGGATCCGGGTGACCGGGCGCCTGGACGGGAACACAGTGAGCGACGCCACCTTCGGCACTCCCGGCGAACACACCGTCGGCGCCGGTACCAGCCTCACCCTGGCCGCCGGGGCCGCCACCCCGGTGGTGGCCGGGACGCCGAGCACCGGCAGCGAATGGATCGTCTCCGGCGGAGGCCTGGGCGGCGGACATCCGCTGTACCAGGTGATCTCGATCATCGTGGCGACCTTCCTGGGCACCATGGGTCTGCCGCATGTGCTGGTGCGGTTCTACACCAACCGCGACGGCCGGGCGGCGCGGCGGACCGCACTCGCCGTCATCGCGCTGCTGTCGTTCTTCTACCTCTTCCCCGTCCTGCTCGGGGTGTTCTCCCGGCTGTACGTGCCGCAGCTGCTGATCACCGGAACCGCCGATGCCGCAGTGCTGTTGGCGCCGGGCTCCGCGATCGGCGGAGCGTTCGGGCAATTCCTGGCCGCCCTGGTGGCGGCCGGCGCCATCGCGGCGTTCCTGGCGACCTCATCGGGGCTGCTGGTCAGCATCGCCGGTGCGCTGGCCACCGATGTGATGCGCGGCCGGGTCCGCGACTTCCGTATCGCGGCGGTGATCGGCGGTCTCATCCCGATTCCGTTGTCACTGCTGGTTGCCGATATCGAGCTGTCCCGCACCGTCGGCCTGGCGTTCGCGGTCGCCGCGTCCACCCTGTGCCCGCTGCTGGTGCTGGGCATCTGGTGGCGTGGGCTGACCGCCGCCGGGGCCGCCTGCGGTCTGACGGTCGGCGGACTCGTCTGTGGCGGTGCAGTATTGGTGGCGATCACGGGCGGCATCGACGAGTCCGTGCTGGGCGGTTGGCCCGCCGTGATGGTCGGCTATCCCGCGGCGGTGAGCGTCCCGGTGGCCTTCGCGACGATGATCGTGGTCAGCCGATTCACCCACACCACTCCGAACGTCGCGCAGATCTTCGCCCGGATGCATGTGCCGGAACGGCTCGGTATGGGTGTCGAACGCCTCCCGGAGGGTTAGCCGGCCCAGTCCCGGTTCAACGCCTGGACGCGATCGACGTTGTCCTCGACCCAGGAGCGCAGCTGCGCCAGCGGGGCGGAGACGCTGACACCCAACTCGGTAAGGGTGTACTCCACCCGCGGCGGCACCTCGGCGTACACCGCACGGTCCAGCAGCGACGCCGCCTCCAGCCGGCGCAGCGTCTGCGTCAGCATCTTCGCCCCGACTCCCGGCAGCTGCGCCTGCAGCTGGTTGAACCGCAGCGCGCCGCGCTCTTCGAGCAGCCCGATGATCAGCGCCGACCATTTGTTGGACAGCAGGTCCAATAGCGCCCGGCACGGGCAGTGCTCGGCATAGACATCGTGTGCGTCGTGTTGTCCGGTCGGACACGGCCTGGCCATGTCTGGCTCAACCGCCCGGACCGCAGATGAATTCCGTTGATCTGCAATTCTTCCCCGCAGGGAAGTAACTGACCTTGCAGGACACCGGGGTGCCGGGTCTAGCGTCGCTCCCATGACCACCATGACTGCCATCGGCTCCTTCGCCGGTCTGCCCATCGACCATCCCGACGCCCTGCAGGATGTCGAGGTCCCGCTGCCCGAACTGCGACCGCACGATGTCCTGGTCCGGGTGCAGGCGGTCTCGGTGAATCCCGTCGACATCAAACGCCGCGGCAGCCTGGACCCGTCGGCAACGCCGGCCATCCTGGGCTTCGACGCCGCCGGGACCATCGAGGCCGTCGGCCCGGAGGTGAGCACCCTGAGCATCGGCGACGAGGTCTGGTACGCCGGTGACGTCAGCAGGCCGGGCACCAACGCCGAATTCCACGCCGTCGACGAGCGCATCGTGTCCCCCAAACCGAAGTCACTGTCCTTCAAGGATTCCGCCGCGCTTCCGCTGACCACGATCACCGCATGGGAGGCACTGTTCGAGCGGTTCGGGCTCACCGCCGAGTCCACCGGCGACCTGCTGGTGCTCGGCGCCGCGGGCGGGGTCGGCTCGGCCATGATCCAGCTCGCCAAGAAGCGCACCAGGGTGCGGGTGATCGCCACCGCCAGCCGGGACGACTCGCGCGAATGGGCACTGCGCCTCGGCGCCGATGCGGTGATCAACCACCACGACCTGGAGAAGCAAGCACGTGCGGTCGCTCCCGACGGCGTCGACTACGTGTTCTCGCCGCACTCGGCGGGGAACATCGAGATCTACGCCGCGATCACCCGGCCCTTCGGCCACATCACCGCGATCGACGAACCCGAAGGCCTGGATCTACTGCCGCTGAAGGCCAAAAGCATCGCCTGGCACTGGGAACTGATGTTCACCCGCCCGCTGTACTCCTACGACCTCATCGGACAGCAACACCTGCTGACCGCGGCCGCCGATCTGGTGGACCGGGGCGAACTGCGCAGTACCATCACCACCGCGATCGACGACTTCAGCGCGGCCGGCCTGCGCGAGGCGCACCGACTGGTGGAATCCGGTCGCATGATCGGGAAGGTGGTGGTGCACCGGTGACACTGCAGCAGGTCGACCTGGCGGTGATCGGATTCGGCAAGGGCGGCAAGACGCTGGCCGCCGCACTGGGCCGCAAGGGCTGGCGGGTGACGGTGATCGAGCAGTCCGCGCAGATGTACGGCGGCACCTGCATCAACATCGGCTGCGTCCCGACGAAATCCATGGTGTTCCGGTCCGAGCAGCTGCCCGCCGGGCAGCCCCATCAAGTCGAGTACGCCCGCGCCGTCACCGCCACCGGCGAGTTGACCGCCGACCTGCGCGCCAAGAACTACGCGATGATCGACGGCATCGCCACTGCCGACGTGCTGACCGGGGCGGCCCGCTTCACCGACCCCCACACGCTCGAGGTGGCCACCGCCGACGGTGGGGTCACCGTGTCCGCAAAGTGGATCGTCATCGGAACCGGTTCGCGCCCAACCCTTCCCGACATCCCGGGACTGACCGCCTCGCCCCGGGTGCACACCAGCACAGACCTGCTGACGGAGGAACACCTGCCGGCCCGTCTGGTGGTGCTGGGCGGCGGCTATGTCGGCCTGGAGTTCGCCGCGATGTACGCCGCGTACGGATCGGAGGTCACCGTCCTGGAACGCCACGCCCAGGTGCTGGGCCGAGAGGACGCCGATATCGCCGACACCGCGCGGAACATCCTGCAGAACAAGGGCCTCCGCATCATCACCGAAGCACAGGTGACCGAGGTGAATGACGGCACCGTCAGCTACCTGACCGAGGGGCCGTCCCACACCGTCGACGCGGACGCCATCCTGGTCGCCCTGGGGCGTGAACCCGTCACCGCCGGACTGAATCTCGCCGCGGCCGACGTGCACACCACACCCTCGGGCGCGGTGATCGTCGACGAGCACCTGCGGACCAACCAGCCGCACATCTTCGCGATGGGCGATGTCAACGGCGGTCCGCAGTTCACCTACATCTCCCTCGATGACTACCGCATCGTGCTCGACCAGCTCATCGGCGACGGCGCCCGCAGCACCGGCGACCGCGATGCCGTGCCCTACGCGCTGTTCATGACGCCGCCCCTGGGACGCGTGGGACTGACCGAGCGCGAGGCGGTGGCGGCCGGGCTCGACATCAAGGTCGCCGCCATGCGCGTCGCGGACATGGCGACCGTCCCGCGGGCTCGCATCGTCGGTGAACCCGAGGGTCTGATGAAGGTCATCGTCGATGCCGACACCGACCTGATCCTCGGTGCAGCCCTGCTCTGCTACGACTCTCACGAGGTGATCAACACCGTCGCGCTGGCCATGCGCCACGGCATCACCGCCACCGCGCTGCGGGATTCGATCTACACCCACCCCTCGATGACCGAGGCATTCAACCAACTGCTTGGAGCGCTGCAACCGCTCACCGCCGCTGACTGACCGCTCACCGCACCCCTGCCCGACTTCGGCGTTTGACCTCGGTTTGTGACCCACATCTCAATTAGGTTCAGTACCCAACTGGTTCACAGTCGACGTCAGGAGTCTCCGGTGCCCGAAACCGATCTACCCGCGCGGCCTGCGCCCACCGGCGAGGAGTTCCTCGCCATGCAGGCCAGTCCCGAGTTCCAGGAGTTGCGCAGCAGGCTGCGCAAGTTCGTCTTCCCGATGACGGGATTCTTCCTCGTCTGGTATGGCATCTACGTCCTGCTCGGCGCGTTCGCGCACGACTTCATGGCCACCCAGGTGTTCGGCAACGTCAACGTCGGTCTGATCATCGGACTCGGCCAGTTCTTGACGACGTTCGTCATCACCGGCCTCTACGTGCGCTTCGCCAACCGTGAGCTGGATCCGCGTTCGGCGGCCATCCGCGAAGAGCTGGAAGGACCCCTGAAGTGAACCTCCTGGCAGCAACCGAGACGGTCGGCAACCCGGCCGCCAACATGGGCATCTTCGGCCTCTTCGTCGTCGTCACCATGATCGTGGTGATTCGGGCCAGCAAGAAGAACGCCACCGCCGACGAGTTCTTCACCGGCGGCCGGGCCTTCTCCGGCCCGCAGAACGGCATCGCGATCGCCGGTGACTACCTGTCGGCCGCCAGCTTCCTCGGCATCGCCGGCGCCATCGCCGTCTACGGCTACGACGGCTTCCTCTACTCCATCGGCTTCCTGGTCGCCTGGCTGGTGGCCCTGCTGCTGGTCGCCGAATTGCTGCGCAACACCGGCCGATTCACCATGGCCGACGTGCTGAGCTTCCGGCTGAATCAGCGCAAGGTCCGGGTGGCGGCCGCTACGTCGACGCTGACGGTGTCGCTGTTCTACCTGCTGGCACAGATGGCCGGCGCCGGTGGCCTGGTGGCCTTGCTGATGAACATCAACAGCCGCAGCGGCCAGTCGATCGTGATCGCCGTCGTCGGCCTGTTGATGATCGTCTACGTGCTGGTCGGCGGCATGAAGGGCACCACCTGGGTGCAGATCATCAAGGCCGTGCTGCTGATCGTCGGCGCCGGATTCATGACGGTCCTGGTGCTGGCCAAATTCGGGATGAACTTCTCGGAGATCCTCGGCTCGGCCCAGACGGCGATCTCCGGCGCCACCACCGAAGGGGTGGCCAAACGCGATGTGCTGGCCCCCGGCGCCCAGTACGGCGGATCGCTGACCTCGCAGATCAACTTCATCTCGCTGGCCCTGGCGCTGGTGCTCGGCACGGCCGGTCTGCCGCACGTGCTGATGCGGTTCTACACCGTCCCGACCGCCAAGGAAGCCCGCAAGTCAGTGGTGTGGGCGATCGCCCTGATCGGCGCGTTCTACCTGTTCACGCTGGTGCTCGGGTACGGCGCAGCGGCCCTGGTCGGTCCGGACCGCATCCTGAGCGCGGCGGGCGGTGTGAACTCCGCGGCCCCGCTGCTGGCACTCGAACTCGGCGGTGTGGTGCTGCTCGGCATCATCTCCGCGGTCGCCTTCGCCACCATCCTGGCGGTTGTTGCCGGTCTGACCATCACCGCGTCGGCGTCCTTCGCGCACGACATCTACGCCGGCGTCTGGAAGAAGCACAAGGTGACCGAGGACGAGCAGGTGAAGGTTTCCCGCATCACCGCGGTGGTGCTGGGCGTCGTCGCGATCGGTCTCGGCATCCTGGCCAACGGCCAGAACGTCGCCTTCCTGGTGGCACTGGCCTTCGCCATCGCTGCGGCGGCCAACCTGCCGACCATCGTGTACTCGCTGTACTGGAAGCGGTTCAACACCCGGGGTGCGCTGTGGAGCATGTACGGCGGCCTGATCTCCACGCTGGTGCTCATCGTCTTCTCCCCCGCCGTGTCGGGTGCGAAGACCTCGATGATCCCGGGTGCGGACTTCGCCTGGTTTCCGCTGGCCAACCCCGGCATCGTGTCGATCCCGCTGGCGTTCGCGCTCGGCATCATCGGCACGCTCACCTCCAAGGACACCGGTGACCCGGCGATCAACGCAGAGATGGAAGTGCGGTCGCTGACGGGTGTGGGCGCCGAGAAGGCGGTCGCGCACTAGTCACTCGGAGCACTCGGGCCGGCGGCGGTACTGTTCACACGAGTGAGCACCCGCCGCCGGTCCTTTGCGTTCGCCGCGCTGTCCTACGCTTTCGCCGCCGTCATGGTCGGCACCACTCTCCCGACGCCGTTGTACGCGCTCTATGCCGAGCAGATGCACTTCTCCGTCGTCACGACGACGGTGATCTTCGCGGTCTACGCGTTCGGGGTGCTCGGCGCGCTGGTGCTCTTCGGGCGGTGGTCCGACGCCGTCGGGCGGCGCCCGGTACTGCTGGCCGGCCTGGTCTTCGCGATCGCCAGCGCGGCGGTGTTCCTGATCGCCGACAGCGTGGCACTGCTGCTCGTGGGACGTCTGCTGTCCGGTCTGTCGGCCGGTCTGTTCACCGGCACCGCGACCGCGGCGGTGGTCGAGGCGCTGCCGGACACGCAGCGCGAACGCGCCGCGATGGTGGCCACCATCGCCAACATCGGCGGCCTGGGTATCGGTCCGGTGTTGGCCGGTGTGCTCGCCCAGTACGTGCCGCACCCCCTGACGCTGCCATTCGCCGTGCACATCGGCCTTGCCGCGCTGGCGGTGGTGTCGGTGCTCATCGCTCCGGAAACCTCGGCACGCACCGGCCGAATCGGTCTGCAACGTCTTTCCGTTCCCGCCGAGGTACGCGCCGTGTTCATCACCGCGGCCACCGCTGCGTTCGCCGGCTTCGCCGTGACGGGCCTGTTCGCCGCGATCGCCCCGTCCTTCGTCAGCGACGTCGTCGGGGTCGCCAACCACGCCGTCGCCGGAGCCATCGCGGGGTCCATATTCCTGGCTTCCGCTGTGGCTCAGCTCGCCGGGCGCCGCATCGTCCCGGCGACGGCCGTCGCCGCCGGCTGCGCGATCCTGGTGGCCGGCATGGTGATTCTGGCTGTCGCCCTGACATTTTCGTCGCTGGCGGGGATCATCGTCGCAGCCCTGGTGGCCGGCACCGGGCAGGGCATCAGCTTCAGCCGCGGCCTGGCCGCGGTGGTCGAACAGGTGCCGGCCGCGCAGCGCGGTGAGATCAGTTCCACCTATTTCGTGGTGGCCTATGTGGCGATCTCGGTGCCGGTGGTCGGCGTGGGACTGGCCGCGCAGGCCTGGGGTCTGCGCACCGCCGGGGTGAGCTTTGCCGCCGCGGTGGCGGTGCTGGCGCTGGGCTGCCTGGTCGCGATCCTCGTGCAGGCCAGGCGCCCGGCCCGATTGAGTGGTTCTACTCAGGCCTGATCCCGGCCACCGCATCTACATTCGGACCATGGCCATCGCAGCGTTCCCCACGGTCGCCGACGTTGCGGCGAGCACTCCGCCCGAGCGGGACCGGGCCATCGATGTCATCCGCATCACCGCCCTGGTGGGAGTGGTGATCGGGCACACCGTGATGGCCACCAGCATCATCCGCGACAACGTCTTCTACTGGGAGAACCTGCTCACCACATCGGTGGTGTTCCAGGCCCTGACCTGGGTGTTCCAGATCATGCCGCTGTTCTTCTTCGCCGGGGTGGCCGCCTCAGTCTCGTCACGCAGCGGACCGTGGGGTGGCTGGTTGCTCAAACGCTGTACCCGCCTGTACCGGCCGGTGTTCTCCTACCTGGCGTTCTGGGCGGCCGCGCTGATGGTCGCGAACCGGGTGCTTCCGGTGCACGTGTACGAGCCATTGGCGGGTATCTCGGTTCAGTTGCTCTGGTTCCTCGGCGCCTATGTCCTTGTGCTGGCGGCGGTTCCGTTGCTGATCCGGATCAACACCAGAGGCCGGCTGGTCGCCGCCGTCGCGGCGCTCTATGCGATCGTCGCGGCCGTCGACGTCCTTCGGATCAGTGATCCGGGCTGGAATTGGCTGGGTTACGCCAATCTCGCGGTGTGGCTGGTGCCCGGCATGTTCGGCGTCGCCTACCGGTACCGGCTGATCACGTCATCGAGTGCGGCGATCCTCGGGGCGGTGATGCTGGCGGTGAATGTCGCGCTGGTGCGGTTCGGCCCGTACGAGCCCAGCCTGGTGGGCATCGACGGCCAACAGCTCAAGAATATGTCGCCGCCGTCACTGCTGTTGGCCGGCCACGCAATCATGATGTGCGCGTTCGCGATTGCCGCTGCAGCGGCTATCGGCCGGTGGGCCCGCAGACCGCGGGTGTGGTGGTTGACCGCCGTCGGCAACAGTGGCGCGATGACGTTGTACCTGTGGCATATCCCGGCGCTGCTCGCCGTGCACCTGGCCTTCGATCTGATCGGACTGCCCCGCTACCCGGGGCAACCGCATTTCCTCGCGCTCAGCATCGTCCAGCTCGTCATCACGGCCGTGTTGGTCGCGGCGTTGTTCGTGGCGTTGCGCCCGTTGGAGAACAACCCGCTGCCGTTCTGGGACGGCGGCACGGTCAGCCATCCCGGCGTGCGCAGTGCCATGGTGGGAGCGCTGTTGTGCGTCGCGGGCGCTGCCACCCTGGCCTCGGTGGGATGGGGCCTGAAAGATCTCGGGCTGTACTTTGTCGCGCTGATGCTTGCCGCGCTCGTCGGCGCACGCAGTCTGGCCCGTTAACCGCTCTTGCGGCGGAACTCCCGGCGGTTCTCGACGGGCCCGTGCGCGCCCCGCGGTTGCTTGCGACCGGCTTCGGCATGTGACACGCCGTCCGCGGTCTGCGTCTTCTTGCGCTCCAGCGCCTCCCGGAACTTGCGTTTGGTGTCATCTTCGGGAGTCTCGTCGGCCATACCGACAGCCTAGCCCTGTCACCTGATCCCGGGCGGCATCCCGTACAGATGGTTGATCGGCAGCGTCAGCAGCACCCGCCGGTCATCGACCATGGCCCGGCGGTAGTCGTCCCAGTCCGGATGTTCCCCGGCGATGTTGCGGTACAACGCAATCAATGCTTCGACGGTGTCATCGGTCGGGTTCGCAGCGGGCGGGGTGAGCGCGGCGTCGCCCTCGGCGACCGCGTAGGCCCAGCCGTCGTCGGAGGACACATGGATGGCGGCGCGCGGGTCGCGGCGCAGATTGCGGGTCTTGGCCCGCGGTTCGGTCACCGATACCTGCAGCGCGACATTGCGCGCATCGAACCAGTAGGACACGTTGGACAGCTGTGGCCGCCCGTCCTTCTTGACGGTGGCCAGCACCCCCAGCGAGTTCCCACTGATCAATGCCAACAGCTTGTCGTCGAAAACCTGGCGCCCCATCTCACGAGGGTACGACTCTACGATCGGGGATATGAGTGGTCTGACTGGTATCGATGGCACAAGTTTGGAGGGCGTGTCCGCGACCACGCTCTGGACCCTGCACTATCGCGCCACCGAGGCCAAGCGCTCCGACGGCGTCATCCGGGACCCGTGGGCGGTCACCCTGGATGACGCCATCCACTACGACTACCGGAAGTTCGGAAAACCCAACCAGTCGCACGCATTGCGCGCCCGGGCGTTCGACGCGGCGGCCATCGATTTCTTGACGGCGCACCCCAAGGCGTCGGTGGTGGCGTTGGGAGAAGGTCTGCAGACCAGTTTCTGGCGGCTGGCCCGTGCCGGTGTCGCCGACGAATTGACCTGGTATTCCATCGATCTGGAACCCGTGATCGAGTTGCGCCGCCAGTTGCTGCCGCGCAACGACCGGATCGTCGAATTGGCGCAATCGGCGCTGGACCGCAGCTGGATGGACCAGGTGAAGACCGACGAGGGAGTGTTCATCACCGCTGAAGGACTGTTGATGTACCTGGAGCCCGAGGATTCGCTGGGCCTGATCGCCGACTGCGCGGCCCGGTTCCCGGGCGGGCAGATGATCTTCGACTCGATCCCGCAGTGGGTCAGTCGCCGCACCCTGACCGGGCTGCGCTTGTCCGACCGCTACCTCACCCCGGCCATGCCGTTCGCCAGGTCCGCCGATGAAGGACTCGCGCTGGCCGGCAGCGTCGACGGGGTCCGCCGGGCCCGCGACATCGCGCTGCCACCCGGTCGCGGAGTGTGGAAGCTCGCGAGCCTGCCGGCGCTGGACCGCATCGGCGCCTTCCGGCGTGCCCGGCCCAGCGTCACCCTGCTGGAATTCGGCTGATGACCCGATACGCCGCATTCCTGCGCGGTGTGAACGTCGGCGGGGTCACCCTCAAGATGGCCGACGTGGCGGCGGTGTTCAGCGCGGCCGGTTTCACCGATGTGAAGACGATTCTTGCCAGTGGGAACGTGCTGCTGAACAGCTCGTCGTCGACGGCCGCGGTACGTACGACGGCCGAGACCGCGCTGCGGGAGAGCTTCGGCTACGACGCCTGGGTGCTGGCGTATCCGATGGACACCGTCCGCGAGATATCGGACAACTATCCGTTCGAACGCGAGGTTCCCGACCACCATTCCTATGTCACCTTCGTCAGCGATGCCGATGTGCTCGCCGAACTGACGACGCTGGCCGGTGATGCCGGCGAGACCGCCGCCCGCGGGAACGGAGTGCTCTACTGGCAGGTGGCCCGATCCTCGACGCTGAACTCGGCGATCGGCAAGACGATGGGCAAGAAGCGCTACAAGTCCTCGACCACCACCCGCAACCTGCGCACCCTGGACAAAGTCCTCGCATCGGTACATTCGGAACGGTGACCTCCCCCAGAGCCGATGCCAGCACCCTGACCGGAGTTTCCGAGACCGCACTCTTGACGCTGCTGGTCCGCGCGACCGAAGCGCGCCGGGCCGACGGGATCATCGACGACCCGGTGGCAGTCGGCCTGGTGGACTCCATCGACTTCGATTTCGGAAAGTTCGGTTTCGCCAACCGTCAGGACATGGCGTTGCGGGCGTTGGCCTTCGACCGGGAGACCGGTGCCTATCTGCGCGATCACCCCGAGGCCACCGTGGTGGCTCTCGCCGAGGGTTTGCAGACCAGCTTCTACCGGCTCGAGGCGTCCGGCATCAGTGACACGTTCCGTTGGCACACGGTTGATCTGCCGCCCATCGTCACATTGCGCGACAAGCTGCTACCGCCCTCGGCGCGGGTTTCCAGCAGCGCCCAGTCGGCGCTGGACTACAGCTGGATGGATGACATCGACGATTCCCGCGGCGTCTTCATCACTGCCGAGGGCCTGCTGATGTACCTGCAACCCACCGAGGCGCTCGCGCTGATCACCGAATGCGCCAAACGTTTTCCGGGTGGGCAGATGATGTTCGACCTGCCGCCCTACTGGTTCGCGTGGTGGGCCCGCCAGGGCCTGCTGCGCCCGTCGCTGCGCTACCGGGTGCCGCCGATGCCGTTCAGCCTTTCGGTGTCACAGGCCGCCGACCTGGTCAACACCATCCCCGGCGTACGCGCGGTGCACGACGTGGAGCTGCCGACCGGACGTGGCACGGTGCTCAACGCCTTGATCTGGGCGTCCTACCGGTTACCGGTGATAGATCAGCTGCGCGGGGTCACAACGCGGCTGGAATTCGGCTGACGGCAGCGAACTTCAGGGCCGCGTCCTGCACCGGACCGTTGCGCAGCACATCGGCGTCGACGGTGTAGTTCATCGTCATCTGCCACGGACCCTGCACTCCCTGGCGAGGAATCTCGTTGATCGCACGCTGCACGTACCCGGCCGCGAAGTCCAGCAGCGGCTTGGTGGGCATCGCCGGATCATCGAGTTCGGCCCGCACACTGTCGAACCCGTGATCATCCATGTAGCTGAGCAGCCGGCAGAAGTGCTCGCACAGCAGCCCGACCTTCAGCGTCCACGACGAGTTGGTGTAGCCGAAGGCGAAGGCGAAGTTGGGGATTCCGCTGAGCATGATGCCCTTGTAGGCCACGGTCTGCGCGAAGTCGACCGGCTCGCCGTCGACGGTGAGGGTGATCCCGCCGAAGAGCTGAACATTCAATCCGGTAGCGGTGACGATGATGTCGGCGTCGAGCTCACGACCGGACTCCAGTAGGACACCGTTCTCGGTGAAGGTGGCTATCCGGTCGGTGACCACCGACGCGCTGCCGTTGCTGATGGCCGCGAACAGATCACCGTCGGGCACTGCGCACAACCGCTGATCCCACGGGTTGTAGCTGGGGCTGAAGTGCAGGTCGACGGGGTAACCGTCGGGCAGCTTGCCGGCGTTGATCCGGCGGATCAGCCAACGCGCGGCGGTCGGGTACTTCTGGCAGAACGTGTACACCCCGCGCTGTTTGGCGATGTTCTTGCGGCGGGCCAGCGCGTACCCGCGGTCGTCGCCGAGCACCTTGCGGGCCGTGTTGGCGAAACCGTCCTTGGCCGGCACCGGCATGACATAGGTCGGTGAACGCTGCAGCATCGTCACGTGCCCGGCGGTCGTGGCCATCGACGGCACCAGGGTCACCGCGGTGGCGCCGCTGCCGATGACCACCACCTTCTTACCGGTGTAATCGAGGTCCTCCGGCCAGTGCTGGGGATGGACGATCTGGCCTGCGAAGCGCTCGCGTCCCTCGAACTCTGGGGTGAAGCCCTCGTCGTAGCGGTAGTAGCCGCCGGCGCAGAACAGCCAATTCGCACTCAGCTGGCTCAACTCGCCGTCACGCTCGACGTCGACGACCCAGCGGGCGTCCGCACTGCTCCAGGCCGCGCCGAGCACCCGATGGTGAAAACGGATGTGCTGTTGGATGCCGTTCTCGTCCACCGTCTCGCGCAGGTAAGCCAGGATCTTGTCCGAGGTGGCGATGGCGTGTTCGTCGCGCCACGGTTTGAACTCGTAGCCGAAGGTGTGCAGATCCGAATCCGAGCGAATCCCGGGGTAGCGGAACAGATCCCAGGTGCCGCCGGTCGCCCCGCGGGATTCCAGGATGGTGAAGCTGCGGCCGGGGTGTTCGCGCTGCAGATAGTAGGCGGCTCCGATACCGGAGATCCCGGCTCCGACGATGAGCACATCGACTGTTTCCATGCGTTGATCGTCGCGCGCAGACCAGGCCTCCAGCCAGGTCGAAATACCCCATATCACCGAAGGGACGGTGCATAGTGCACCATCGCCCTAAGCTGCAGGCATGGCTGATGAATTGCCGTCTCCGCGGGTCAGGGACCTGATCCGGCAGTGCGCCCAGATCGTGGTCAATGCCCGCCCCGAGTGGCTCGACGAACTGGACCGGGCGGTCCTGGCGGCCAGCCCCGCGATTGCCGTCGACCCGGAGTTGGCCGCGGCCGTCAGCCGGAGCAACCGGGCCAACCTGTACTTCTGGGCGACCGCCAACGTCCGAGATCCCGGCGCACCCGTACCGCCCAACTCCGGCCCGGAGCCGCTGAGCATCGCGCGGGAACTGGTGCGCCGCGGTATGAACACGTTCCCACTGGACGCCTACCGGGTGGGTGAGGGAGTGGCCTGGCGCCGGCTGATGGAGATCGCCTTCGAGCTGACCTCCGATGCCGCCGAACTGCACGAGCTGTTGCAGGTGTGCTCGCGCTCGATCAGTGCGTTCGTCGACGCGACGCTGACCGGTATCGCCGCGCAGATCGAGTTGGAGCGCGATGAACTCACCCACGGCAGCCACGCCGAACGCCGCGAGACCGTTGCCCTGCTGCTCGACGGCGCCCCCATTCCGCGTGCCCGCGCCGAGCAACGCCTCGGGTACGCACTGACCGGTAGCCACACCGCGGCGGTCATCTGGACCGACAACCACGACGGCGACCTGGCCAGACTGGACCGTGCCGCCGAGACCATCGCACGCGCCGGCGGCGGTCGGCCGCTGAGCGTGCTGGCCAGCAGCGCGACCAGGTGGGTGTGGACTCCCGGCGGTGTCGATCTCGGCGCCCTGCAGGCATCGGCCGGTGGCGCCGCAGACATCCGGGTGGCGGTCGGCACCACGGGCGAGGGCGTGGACGGGTTCCGGCGCAGCCACTTCGAGGCGATCACCACCCAGCAGATGATGGCGCGCCTGCACTCCCGACAGCAGGTCGCCCGGTTCACCGAAGTCGAGATGGTCTCGCTGATCACCGCCGATCCCGACCGCACCGCCGAATTCGTCAGCCGGGTCCTCGGCGACCTCGCCGCCGCGGGCACCGAGTTGCAGGACACCGTAAGGGTATTCGTCGCCAGCCAGTGCAACGCGTCGCGCGCGGCGACGCGGCTCTACACGCACCGCAACACCCTGCTGCGACGGCTGGCGCGCGCCGACGAACTGCTGCCCCGGCCTCTGGCCGAACACAGCGTCAGCGTCGCCGTGGCGCTCAACGTGCTGCGCTGGACCGGTTAGCGCCGGCATCCCCCGAAGGGATGTCCCGGTTGCTGCATGACGACCGAGCATCAGACGGAATCCCGGGCGAGACGCGCCCGGTGAAATCGCTGGTGGCCTCGGGGCTATAGCCAGGCACTGCGCGCCGGCCCGAAAAACACTCGAAACAGACTGACTCATAGGACCATCCAAATACTTAGTCGACGTTGCGTTCATTTGCTTTTTTGTACGCAAATTTCTCGGTTGAATTAGCTCATTGCAGGAAAGTAATACGACTGACTTATTCGCCAGCGTAGTTTCCGAGATTTACTGCACGCGTTGATAAAACGATTGATTGACTTCCAATTGACCAGGTGCCAAACTTCCATTCGAAGCGACGAGGGGGGCTCGCTCGCTTTGCAATTCGAATGAGCGTATTCGGTATGTGCGGGCATCAGTCAAGGGGGAATCACCATGCCTGAAGAATTTGACGACGAAACCTGGAACAAACTGTTCACACTGCGCGAGGAATCGACCAAACGCGGATCCGCGATAGGCGTCACGAACTACCGCGCCAAGCAGGACCGCGTCATCCGCGATGCGGAACCCTTCGAGCCGAGCCTGGGGCCGCTCGCTCAGCTTCCGGGAACGTGGGCCAACATCCGGCCCGGTGACGATCCCGACAGTCCCACCGATTCGCCACTGGCCGGCCGCGGCTGGAACGTCATCGCGCTTCCGTTCGCGGAAACGACGAAGGCGATCCCGCCGTTCCGCGCGGGTGAGGTACCGAACTACCGACTGTTGATGAACCGCTACAACGAGAAACTGGTCTTCTCGACGGTCGACGACGATGTCCCCAACCGGGGTATCAACCAGGACCGCACCGAGCGGGCAGACCAACTGGTGGCCGCCCTGGACTACGAACAGACGATCAAGCAGATCAAGGCCGAAGATATGCCGAGTAGTGGTGACGCCGGGCCGAAAGGCTTACCGATCCACCATGAGCCGGGCTTGTTCCTGTACATGCAGGTCCAGGTTGTCGAGGGGTTCGACATCTGCCGCCTCGGCTCCATTCCGCACGGCAACTCGGTCAATGCCCTCGGCGTGAAGAAACCCGTGATCACCGGCCCGCCGACGATTCCGAACCTCAGCGCCTTTCCTGAGGGTGTCACCACGAACATCGTCACCGCCGTGGACGAAGCGGATGCCACCAGCAGCACACCGAGGAATCGCTACCTGTTCCCGTACAAGCATTTCGTGGATGCTCCGTTCGACGGCCTGTTCAGCCCGTCCAACGCGAACCGCCTTCTGCAGCAGGGCCTTCCCGGCAACGTGCTCAAGACGACCGTGCTGGACTTCGACACCGAGGTCGCCGAGGCCGGAATCCTCAACGTGCCGTTCATCAAACGCCAGGCGGATGCCTCACAGATGCGCTCGACGTTCTGGCTGATGGAGCTCAGCGAACCGGCGCTCGGAGGCATGGAGGGCAACCGGCTGGTGCTGGCCTACTCGCAGTTCATCAATCTGGATTTCTTCCCCAGATTCGACAGCAAACCGGGCCTGATCCGGTGGCCGCACATATCGATCAACATGATGGAGAAGGTGGCTCCACCGCCGAGCAATCCCGCTGTCTGACGCAGGCATTGAGACACTAGTCGAACGCGGCGTCCAGGTAGCGCAACGCCTCGTCCTTGCCGATGCCCAGTGCGCGTGCGGATTCGGCGAACGCGTGCGCGGCCGCAGCCATCGCATTGTCGGCGGGGTCCACCCGTGCCACGAAAGTGCCGAACCGGCCCCGGGTTTCGAGCACCCCGGCGGCCTCCAGCTCGCGGTAGGCCCGGGCCACGGTGTTGACCGCGAGACCGAGCTGACCGGCGAGATCACGGACCGTGGGCAGCCGAGTGCCGGGCGTGAGCCTGCCGTCGCGCACACCCTCGATGATCTGCGTCCGCAATTGATCGAACAGCGGGGCTCCAGCCTGCTGATCGAGCCGAACCCACTCCCCCAGACCTCCCACGTGCCCAGTATGTCGCACACACGATAGTTTGGTGAGGTGCGAGTGACGTTGCTGAGCGGTGCAGGCATGTCCGCCGAGAGCGGAGTGCCGACGTTCCGCGACGTCGAGACGGGTCTGTGGGCGAACGTCGACCCCTACGAGATCTCCAGCAGTGACGGCTGGCAGCGCCACCCCGAACGGGTGTGGGCCTGGTACCTGTGGCGGCATTACATGATGGGCGCGGTCGACCCGAACCCCGGCCACCTTGCGGTCGCGGCGTGGGAGGACTACGCCGAGGTGCAGGTCGTCACCCAGAACGTGGACAACCTGCACGAGCGGGCGGGCAGCAATCGGGTGTACCACCTGCACGGCAGCCTGTTCGAGTTCCGCTGCGATCGTTGCGGATCTCCGTACACCGGGGAATTGCCCGCAATGCCGGAACCGGTGGAGGTCGTCGATCCGCCGCGTTGTTCGTGTGGCGGGCTGATCCGGCCCAATGTGGTGTGGTTCGGCGAGGGTCTGCCCGATGACGCCTGGGACCTGTCGGTGCAGGCCGTCGCGAAGGCCGACGTGGTGATCGTGGTGGGGACGTCATCGGTGGTCTACCCCGCGGCGGGGCTACCGGAAGCCGCGCTGGCCAACGGCATCCCGGTCATCGAGGTCAATCCGCAGCCCACACCGCTGTCGGAGGCCGCCACCGCGGTGGTCCGGGAAACCTCGGCGACCGCACTGCCCCAGCTCTTGCAGCGGTTGCCCGCATTGCTGGGCCGCTAGGGCCGCACCGCGCGCCCGATGGCGAGTTCGGACACCGGCACCGGCAACCACCTGGGCAGCGCCTGTTCGCGGCGCGAGCCCTCCACCGAGAAACCTGCCGCCGCGATGGACGCTTCGGTGTTGCGGTGGGTGTGACAGTTGCCGAGCAGCCGCGGCCACACCGTCGCGTCCGCCACCTTCTGCAGCGCCGCCCGCAGCCCGACACCTGCTACATGCTCCAGGTAGCGCAGCTCACCGCCCGGCTTGAGCATCGAATATAGCTGGCGCACAACCTCATCGGGATGATCGACTGAGCACAGCACCAGCGAGCACACCACGGCGTCGAATGATTGTTCTGCGCCGAACTCCTCGATGGTGGCGGTGCTGACGATCACCGGCACCGGTGCCGCCGCGGCGGCTTCCCTGGCCACCTCGGCGAGCCGCCGCTCCGGTTCGAGGGCGATCACCTCGGTGACACCGGCCGGGTAGTACTCGAAGTTGGTGCCGGTACCCGCCCCGACCTCGAGGACGCGGCCGCTCAGGCCCGCCAGGTTGGCCACCCGCAGCCGTCGCAGCGATTCGGGTTCGTGGCCGGACATCGTCGTCCACAGCCGGGCGAACAACGGGTTGTCGACAAGATCACTCATGTCTTGAGCTCCTTGAGTTTCTCGACGGCCTCACCTGGGGCCACGTCGGCCCCGATGTAGCCGGTCGCGATGTAGCCGCAGCATATCGACCTCAACACGCGGTCGGTGAATTCTTCGACGTCACCCCACGGCAGGTAGGGCTTGGCGATCAGCAGCGCCGCCACCCCGTGCGCCGCGGTCCACAGCTCCAGGGCGGCCGCGGTCGGATCTCCGGGCGGGTACACACCTTCGTCCATCAGCGCTTCGATGGTGGTTCGCATATGCACGAAAGCCGAACTGGCCAAGGTCATGTCGACGTCACTGCCGGGGTTGCCCTCCCCCATCGTGGCGATGCGGTACAGCTCGGGCGTCTGCCGGGCGAAGCGGACGTAGGCCAGGCCCTGGGCGCGCAGCACCTCGATGGTCGAGGTCTGGCCGGCGGCCACCCGCTGCATCTCCTCGTCGAGTTGCTCGAAATAGCGCACGCAGACCGCGTCCAGCAGCGCGTCCTTGTCGGCGAAGTGCAGGTAGATCGACGGCGATGTCACACCCACCCGCTGTGCCACCGCCCGGATGGACACCGCCTTGGCGTGCCCGGTCTCCAGCAGCAACTCGGTGGTCGCGTCGAGGATCTCGTCGCGAAGCTGTTCGCCGGACCCGCGCGCGGCCCGCCGGCGTCTGAGTGGTTGGGGCGACACTTAACCAGTGTCCGTCACCGACGCGGGGACCTTCTCGGGACGCCCCGGCACGGGCTCACCCGATTCACTGATCCCGATCCGATCATGCAGCCGGACCAGGGGTTTGGGCGCCCACCAGTTCCAGCCGCCGAGGACATGCATGAATGCGGGTACCAGCACCATCCGCACCAGGGTGGCGTCCACCAGCACGGCCAGGGTGAGCCCGACGCCGAACATCCGCATGAACGAAACCTCGGCCGCAATCAACGCCGCGAACGATATCGACATGACCAGCGCGGCAGCGGTGATGACCCGGCCGGTGCGGGCCAATCCCAGCGCCACCGCGGCGTCGTTGTCGGCCCGAGCTGTGTTGCCGCCGGCCGCCCGCAAGGCCAGCCAGTTCTCCCGAATCCGGGCGAGCAGGAATACTTCGTAGTCCATCGACAACCCGAACGCGATGCAGAACAGCAGAACCGGCATGTTGGCCACCAAGGTGCCGGTCGGGGTGGTGCCCAGTGCCGACAGGTGGCCTTCCTGGAAGATCCAGACCAGCGCACCGAATGCCGCCGTCAGCGAAAGAATGTTGAGCACAATGGCTTTCACCGGGAGCACGACACTTCCGGTGAGCAGGAACAGCAGGCCGAAGGTGATGACGGCGATCAGTCCGAGCACCCAGGGCAGCCGGTCGGTGATCGCGACGACGCTGTCCCGGTTGATCTGGGCGATACCCGTCAGCTGCACGGTGTGTCCCCCCGGACCTGCGACCGCGTGCAGCGCGTCGAGTTGGTTCTCCGAGGCGTCGGAGAACAACGGCGCAGTACTGCTGACGGTGAGAAACGCGCTGCCGTCCGCGATTCCGGTCGCTGCGACCGGCGGCCCGGTCTTGTCACCGCCGACGAAGGTTCCAGTGGGGGCTGAGACCGCGGCGACGTCGGCCACCTTCGACAATTCGGCGGCGTAGCCCTCGAACTGCGCGGGGCTGAGGCCCTGCGCATCGGGTACCACGACGGTCACCGCAGTGGCCGAGCTGTCGACGAAGTCGTCGCGCAGCTGGTCACCCACCTGATGCGCCGAGGCCGACGCCGGCAGCACCCGGTCGTCGGGGAAGCCCCATTTCACGCCGAGGAACGGCGCCCCGAGCACCAGCAGCAGGATCACCACGGTCAGCCCCAGTGGCACGGCGCGGCCCATCACCCGATGCGTCCACCGATACCAGAACTGCTGCTCGACAGGCTGCGGCTCGGTGGGCTCGGCGCGGCGGAAAACCCGGCGCACGTTGAGGGCGTCCATCCGGTCGCCGAGCAACCAGATCGCCGCCGGGGTGACGACGATCGCGGTCAGCGCCGCGAATCCGACGGTGGCCACGCCGGCGTAGGCAAACGATTTCAGGAAGTACATGGGGAACAACAACATCGCCACCATGGACAGCGCGACAGTGGTCGCGGAGAACACCACGGTCCGTCCCGCGGTGGCCATGGTGCGGACAAGTGCGCGTTCGCGCGGCACACCGTCGGCGAGTTCATCGCGGTAACGGCTGATGATCAGCAAGGTGTAGTCGATTGCCAGCGCCAGCCCCATGGCAATGGACAGGTTCAGCGCGAAGATCGACACATCGGTGGTGAAGGTGATGAGCCTCAGCACCGACATCGATCCGAGGATGGCCATTCCGCCGACGGCCATCGGCACCGCGGCGGCCACCAGGCCACCGAACACCCACACCAGGACCAGGAAGCTCAGCGGGATGGCAATGGACTCCATGCGTAACAGGTCGCGTTCGGTCTGCGCATTGATCTGCGCGTAGACCATCGCCGTGCCGCCGGACCGCACGGAGACGCCGGGCCGGTCATGTGCGAGTTCATCCGAGAGCGTCTTGGCGTACTTCTGCGCATCGTTCTCGCCGCCGGTGATGCCGGCGACGATGAGGCCGGAGTTCTTGTCCTTGCTGATCAGCTCGGCAGCCGCCGATGGCGGCGCGGTCCACGCCGAGGCAACCTGCGCGACGTGCGGCGACCGTTCGAGGGCCGTGACGATCTCGGTGCCCGCCGCGGTGGCGGCCGGGCTGTTCGCGCCCTCGGCGGAGGTGACCGTGATGAGTAACTGCATATCGCCCTGGTCGAACTTCTCGGTGAGCAGCGCGGCAGCCTGAGCGGATTGCGAGGTCGGGTCCTGGAACCCGCCGGCCGACAAGGTCTTGGCGACCGGGATGCCGAAGATCGCCGCGGCGATCATGACGAGTGCCGTGACAGCCAGCACGCGGCGTGGGGCAGCTATCGCGAGACGGGCGATGCGATTCAGCACGATCGTTCCCTTCGATGTCTTATCGCCGTTAAGTTAACAAGGGTAAGTCACATGGTCAACGTGGCGAGGCCCAGTGAAGACACGGTGCCGCGAGCCGTGAGGTTCACTTGTGCGAAGTAACCACACGGGCCACAGGGGCCACTTTTGTAACTCCGATCACAGCGACATGCCCGGCCTTGCCTACTCGTCAGTAAGAATTTGCTGAGGCATGGGGTGAAACCAGGGGTTCCGGCAAACTTTCCGTCGTTCCGACAGGCGTCGGACTCGCCGAGATATACCCAGTTCAGAGCCACTATTCGAGTATGGCAAAAATCCCTTTCCCAGCGCGCCAGCAGCTTAAACCTACCCGGCGGTAAGAATTGCCACGAAATTCGCAAGCTGGGCTCAAAGATCTCTTAATCACCGCCCATACGCTCTGTGTCATGTGGATCGACGACACCAATGCAGATGTCATCAAGGTTGATTTTGACGCCCTGTACCACGGGGACGTCCTGGTCGAGGGTGATACCTCGGAGCAGTTCCCCGATCTCGCTGCTGCGGTCTGACCGCAGCACGCGCCTACCGGCTTTTCCGGTCGACGTGAGCGGCTGAACGCCGCCCGCTCCGACCGATCACGGCGAAAACCGCCCGACTGACTACGCAGATTTTCTGTGGGTTCGACCGGGCGGTTTTTTGCTCTCCCGACCAGGTTCGCGACCCCACCGTGCGCCCGCGACACAAGTCGTGCGGACATCAGCGCTGGGACAGCCGGCAGACATCAAACTTCTTCCTTCGCCACTTGTCGTGGTTGCGCGGTAAAATCGAACACATGTTCGAAGCTTTGGATCGGGCCGCACTCGCCGAGTTGAGCGATGAGGCGCTCATCTCGGCCGTGACCGCGACGACCCAGAACGAGGCGTCGGTGGCGGCCTACCGGTTGGCGTTGATCGGTGAGGTGGTTGCCCGCCAGTGCGATGACGAGGACGACGCGATCGCCCATCAGGTCATCGACGGCTGGGCCTGGGCGCAGGCCACGGTGGCGGCGGCCTGCAACCTGAACACCCACGCCGCGTCCAAGCAGATGCGCATCGCCCAAGCCCTACGCGACCGGCTGCCCCGCACCGCCGCCCTGTTCGCCAAGGGTGCCATCTCGGCGACGGTGATTGATGCGATCACCTGGCGCACCCACCTCGTCGACGACGATGACGCCCTCGTGCTGATCGACACCGCCATCGCCGGGGAAGCGGGCGAGTACGGGGCGCATTCGGAGAAACAGTTGATCGGCGCGATCGATCTGTGGGTGGAGAAATTCGACCCCGAAGCCGTCGTGCGCTCAAAACGCAACGCCAAAGACCTCTACGTCGAGTTCGACGACAAAGACGACCCCAACGGAGTCGCCTCCTTCTGGGGGCGGCTGCGCATCACCGACAAAAAGATCCTCGAACAACGCCTCAACGACCTGGCCGACACCGTCTGCGGCAACGATCCCCGCGCGCGGGGCGAACTGCGTGCCGCGGCATTGGCCGCATTGGGCGCGGTGGGCCCGCAACTGGAACGGCTAGCGTGCGCGTGCGGGGGTGCTGGTTGTGAGGGCAGCGGGAGAGACCCGCGCTCGGGCGCAGTCACCATCTATGTGCTGACCGATCAGGTGCCCGCCGCCGGCGAAGAGTCTCCGCGGCACACCACCCCGGGCACCGCAGCCACCCCAGAATCCGGGCCGGCCCCACCGGAGAGTGAGCCGCAGACTCCGGCGGCCGAATCCGAACCGGCTGAGCCCGCCGCGCCCGCGGCCAACACCCCACCCGCGGCCTGCAACCCGAGCCCAGGCGTCACGCTCGACGGCGCCATCATCCCCGCCAATATGCTGGCCGATCTCGTCGCCGCCGGCGCCAAAGTCAAGCCGCTCTCCGAGATCGCCGACCTGCCCGCCGAACGCCAATACCGTCCCTCGACCGCACTGACCGCGTTCGTCCGGATGCGCGCCATGACGTGCAGCTTCCCGGGCTGCAACCGGCCCGCCCACCGCTGTGACCTGGACCACCTGACCCCGTGGCCCGCCGGGGCCACCCACCCGGGCAACCTGGCACCACTGTGCCGTCTGCACCACTTGATCAAGACGTTCTGTGGTTGGGAACCGGCAGCGAAACCCGACGGCCGCATCCAATGGAGCGCACCGACCGGGCACACCTACACCAAGGCGCCCGGGGCAGCAATCATGTTCCCGCACTGGAACATCGAGACACCCATTTCACGAAAACGCGCCATCAGCCTGATCAACGACAACGACCGCCATACCAAGATGCCCACCCGACAACGCACCCGCGCGCAGGATCGTGCACAAAGGATCAAAGCCGAGCGGCAACGCAACGCAGCCGAACTCGCCGAGAACAACAGCGACCCGCCGTTCTGACGTGGGGCGCAACGAGAACCGCCCGATCGAACACCGCGATATTCTCGCGGCCTCGACCGGGCGGTTGTGCTCTCGGTGTCAGGAACTCCGGATCAGGCGGTGGCCTGCTCCGCCTCTTCGATGTTCACCATGTCGGCCAGCCGGCCGATGATGATGTCCTCGGCTTCGCTGACCATCCGCGAGATCAGCTCGTCGACGGTCGGGATGTCGTGGATCAGGCCCATGACGGTTCCCGCGGTCCAGATGCCGGCGTCGACATCGCCGTCGTCGAACACCTTGCGGCCACGCACACCGGCCACCAGATCCTTGACGTCCTCGAACTGTCCGCCGCCCTTGAGGATGTCCACCACCTCACGCGAGACGACATTGCTCGCGACCCGGGCAGTGTTGTGCAGGCTGCGGAAGATCAGCTCGGTGCCCCGCTCGTCGGTCGCCACGATGGCGTCCTTGACGTTCTGGTGGATACAGGACTCCACGGTGGCCATGAAACGGGTGCCCATGTTGACGCCGTCGGCGCCCAGTGCCAGCGCGGCGACCAGGCCGCGCGCATCACCGAAGCCACCCGAGGCGATCATCGGGATCTCGATCTCCTTGGCCGCGGCCGGGATCAGCACCAGGCCCGGGATGTCGTCCTCGCCCGGGTGACCGGCGCACTCGAAGCCGTCGATGCTGATGCCATCCACGCCCAGCGTCTGCGCCTTGATGGCGTGGCGCACCGAGGTGCACTTGTGCAGCACCTTGATGCCGTTGTCATGGAACATCGGCAGGTGCGGCGCCGGGTTGGATCCCGCGGTCTCCACGATCTTCACCCCGGCGTCGACGATCACCTTGCGGTACTCGTCATACGGCGGCGGGTTGATGGCCGGCAGGATCGTCAGGTTGACGCCGAACGGCTTGTCGGTGAGGTCGCGGGTCTTGGCGATCTCGTTGGCCAGGTCGGCCGGGGTCGGCTGGGTCAGCGCGGTGATGAAACCCAGACCGCCGGCATTCGCGACGGCCGCGACGAGTTCGGCGCGACCCACCCACTGCATACCGCCTTGGGCGATCGGATGTTCCACACCGAACGCCTCGGTGAACTTGGTGACCAGTGACATTGTTTTCCCTACCTAGGAGCCATGCGGATCGCGCCATCCAGCCGGATGACCTCACCGTTGAGCATCGGGTTTTCCACGATATGCACGGCCAGCGCGCCGTACTCGTCCGGGTCGCCCAGCCGTGCCGGGTGAGGAACCTGCTGTCCGAGGGACTTCTGGGCCTCCTCGGGCAGGGAGCCCAGCAGCGGGGTCTTGAACAGACCCGGCGCGATGGTGCAGACGCGAATCAGGCTGCGCGACAAGTCACGTGCGACCGGCAGGGTCAGCCCGACAACGCCGCCCTTGGACGCCGAGTAGGCGGCCTGGCCGATCTGCCCGTCGAACGCCGCGACCGACGCGGTGTTGATGATGACGCCGCGCTCCTCGCCCTTCAAGGGCTCGGTCTTGGCGATGCGCTCGGCGGCCAGCCGCAGCACGTTGAAGGTACCGATCAGGTTGACCTCGACGACCTTGCGGAAACCGTCCAGCGGGAACGGGCCTTCCTTGCCGAGGGTCTTGATCGCGTTGCCGATGCCGGCGCAGTTGACGTTGATACGCACCGGGCCCAGCGACTCGGCCACATCGAGGGCCTTGCTGACCGCATCCTCATCGGTGACGTTGGCGGCGACGAACGTGGCCCGCTCGCCCAGCTCGGCGACCGCTTCCTCACCTTTGAGGTCGATGACGACGACGGAGGCGCCGGCGTCGAGCAGTCGCTTGGTCGTCGCCAGTCCGAGGCCCGAGGCCCCGCCGGTGACGACCGCTACCGAATCCTTGATCTCCACGTGCTGCAGTTCCTTTCGTTGAAGGTCGGGTTCTCAGGCCCAGTCTTTGAGGACGGTCTCGTTGTCCGCGCCGATCAACGGCGGCGGGCTCGGCACGGCCGGCTCACTGCGCGAGAAGCGCGGGGCCGGCATCGGCTGCAGGCCGTGCTGGGTCTCGTAGAAGGTGGAGCGCTCGGCGATGTGCGACTCGTCGAGCACCTCGCCGAACGCGAGCACCGGCGTCGCACAGGCATCGGAGCCGGCGAAAATCGCCGCCCACTCATCGCGGTCCTTGGTCTTGAACACCTCGGTGAATTTGGCCCGCAGTTCTTCCCAGCGGCTGATGTCGTTCTGCCCGGGCAGGGTGTCGGGGTCCAGGCCCAGCTTGGCCAGCAACTCCGCATAGAACTGCGGCTCGATGGCGCCGATGGCGAAGTACTTGCCGTCGGCCGTCTCGTAGGTGTCGTAGTAGGGGGCGCCGGTGTCGAGCATGTTGGTTCCGCGCTCGTCGCTCCACACGCCCTGCGCCCGGAAGGCCCACATCATCTGGATCAGCACGCTGGAGCCATCGATCATCGCGGCATCGACGACCTGGCCCTTGCCCGAGGTCTGCCGCTCCCACAGCGCCGAAAGGATGCCCAGCAGCAGGAACATCGACCCGCCGCCGAAGTCGCCGGCCAGGTTCAGCGGCGGCACCGGACGCTCACCCTGGCGCCCGATTGCGTGCAGCACACCGTTGAGCGAGATGTAGTTGATGTCATGGCCGGCCTGCAGCGCACGCGGACCCTCCTGGCCCCACCCGGTCATCCGGGCGTAGACCAGCTTCTCGTTGACCTTGGCGCAGTCTTCGGGCCCCAGGCCCAGGCGTTCGGTGACACCCGGCCGGAAGCCCTCGATCAGCACATCGGCCTTGGCGACCAGGTCGAGGACGAACTGGCGTCCCTCGTCGGATTTCAGGTCCGCGGTGACCGAGCGCCGATTGCGCAGCATCGCGTCCGAGATGGCGCCGTTCTTGGCCGTGGGGCGATCGACGCGCACCACCTCGGCACCCAGATCTCCCAGAATCATGGCCGCGTGCGGGCCGGGGCCGATGCCGGCCAATTCCACGACTCGCAAACCCTGCAGTGGTCCCGCCATGCCTACCGTCCTTCGCCGTTGAGTACCGAGTAGTTGACCGCCGACATAGCTTACTTGTATAACCAAGTCGACCGGCCGCGGGTCACCTACCCGCCAAACCTGAGGGCGTACAGATGACGTATCGCAGCATCGATCAGTTGACCGTGGAGCTCGCCGATGGCGTGCTGGCGGTGACCCTGAACCGGCCCGACAGCCTGAACTCGCTGTCGGAGGCCATGCTGACCGGTATCGCCGACGCCCTGGAGACGGCCGCCACAGATCCCGCGGTCCGCGTCGTGAAGTTGTCCGGCGCGGGCCGCGGTTTCAGCTCGGGCGCCGGTATCAGCGCCGAGGATGTGTCCGCGAAATCCGTCAACGGCCCCGAGGTGGTGCTCGACGCCGCCAACCGGGCGGTGCGTTCCATCGTTGCGCTGCCCAAACCCGTCGTCTCGGTGGTGCAGGGCCCGGCCGCCGGCGTCGGCGTATCGCTGGCCATCGCCTGTGACGTCGTACTCGCCTCGGAGAAGGCGTTTTTCATGCTGGCCTTCACCAAGATCGGGCTGATGCCCGACGGCGGCGCGTCGGCGCTGATCGCGGCGGCGGTAGGCCGGATCCGCGCGCAGCGGATGGCGCTGCTGGCCGAACGCATCACCGCGGCCGAGGCCTACGACTGGGGTCTGGTCACCTCGGTGCACGCCCCGGAGGACCTCGACGCGGCCGTGGCCAAGGTGCTCGGCACCCTGGCCGGCGGACCGGCCGTCGCCTTGCGCAAGACCAAACAGGCCATCAACGATGCGACTCTCACCGAGCTGGAAGCAGCGATCGGGCGTGAGCGTGAGGGCCAGCTGATCCTGCTGACCTCCCCGGATTTCGCCGAAGGCACCAAGGCGTTCCAGGACGGCAGGCAGGCCACCTTCACCGACTCCTGACCTCGCGTGCCCGGAAAATCAATGGACTGACAGGCCATCCGTCGGCGACCATCTATGGGTGAGTACGCAATTGGACGCCGGCGGCTGGCGCGTACTCGCACCCTTCAAGATCCGCGATTACCGCCTGCTGGTCGCCGCCGTCGCGCTGTCGATCTTCGCCACCGGCATGTGGACCGTGGTAATGGCGCTGCAGGTCATCGCCCTCAGCAACGACCCGGCAGCGCTGTCCCTGGTCGCGGCGTGCATGGCCGTCGGCCTGGTGGCGTTCGTCCTCGTGGGCGGCATCGCCGCGGACCGGTTTCCGCAGCGCCGCATCATCATCCTGGTCGAGGCGGTCAACACCGCCGCAGTGACCTCGGTGGCGGTGCTCGGGCTGCTCGACGCGCTGCGGCTGTGGCACATGGCGGTCGCCTCGGCGGCCCTCGGCATTGCGGCGGCGTTCTTCTTTCCGGCCTACAGCGCCTACCTGCCGCGGCTGCTGCCGCCCGAGCAACTGCTGGCGGCCAACGGAATTGAGGGCGTCATGCGCCCGACGCTGCAGCAGGCCATCGGCCCGGCAGCGGCCGGTCTGCTGATCGGCGCCACCTTCCCCACCGTCGGTCTGGTCATCTGCGCGGTGCTCTTCGGCGTCGGTCTCACGCTGCTGATCGCGACGCGTCCCGTCGTGCAGCGGGTGGTATCCGAACACCAGAAACCGCATGTCCTCACCGACCTGCGCGAGGGTTTCGTCTTCATGGTGCGCACGCCCTGGCTGCTGGCCACCCTGTTGTTCGCCAGCGGTTTCATCCTGCTCATCATGGGCCCGATCGAAGTGCTGCTGCCGTTCATCACCAATGCGCGTTTCGAGCACGGCGAACGAATCTTCGGGTTCGTGCTGGCCGCGTTCGGTCTCGGCAGCGCGGTCGGCGCGCTGGCGGTGTCGTCGTGGCGGCTGCCCAAGCGCTACATGACGGTGTTGATGGTGTGCTGGGGCCTGGGCAATCTGCCGATCGTCGCCATCGGGTACACATCATCGTTTCCGTTGATGGCCACGGCGTCCTTCATCATCGGCGTGACCTCGGGCGCGGCCATGGTCATCTGGGGCACGCTCCTGCAGCGCCGGGTGCCCTCCGCGATGCTGGGCCGGGTATCGAGCCTGGATTTCTTCGTGTCGCTGGTGTTCATGCCGGTGTCTATGGCGCTGGCCGGGCCGTTGTCCAAGGTGATCTCGATCGAGACCATCTACCTGGTGGCCGGCGTTGGCCCGATATTCCTGGGACTGATTGCCTATTTCGCTGCCCGGATGTACCGCGACGAGATCGAGCACCCGCTCGACGCTTAGCGAAATCCGAAGTCAGACACCGAAGATCGGCGGCAGCGCCAGCACCATCACCAGGCCCCAGAAGAAATGGACAAGCATGGGCGCCAACACCCCGCCGGTCGCGCGGCGTAAGACCGCACAGACGGAGCCAAGGATGATCGCGGCGAAACCGAGCATCGGATTACCCGTGGTGGCCGCTGTGGCAATCACGTACAACACGGTGGAGGCGGCCACCGGATGGTGCTTGAGCAGCGCCGTGTACAGCGAGCCGCGGAAGAACATCTCCTCCGCGAGTCCGTTGATCACCGTGATGAAGACGATCAGGTACAGCGGGCCGGCGTTCGAGTACTGCAAGACGTCGCGGATGTAGTCGTTGATGCCCGGGATTTCGCGCGCCACCAAGCCGCCGAGCACGAACACCGCCCCGAGCCCCAGCCCGATCGCTGTCCCGGTGATGACCGGACGCCGGTTACGTCCGCGGAAATCGACGTGCCCCATGTGCAATGGCCCGGAGAGAAATGCTCCCGTGGCCCACACACCGGCCAGCGCGAGGGTGAGCCAGACGAACGTGTCGTCTCCGGGCGGCCGGCTCAAGGAATAGCCGAGCAATGCGGCACCGATCAGAAGCACGGCGCCGACCACGAATTTGCGTCTGCCGATCACCGCGGGCGCCTCGTTGAAAGGTGGCGCCTTCCTGGCTGCGATCCTGCGCAGCTCACCGGTCCAACTTGTCGGCGGGGTCACGGGTCCTGTCATCGCGGATCGACTTTCGCCGCCAGATCCGCCAGCGCGTCGAGGCCGGTGCGCACCGCTGCTCTGGCGGGGCCCGGAAGCGGCGCCAGCATGGACAACGCCGGTCTGGCGATCCACGGTGTCAGCTGCCGGATGCGGGCGGTGTCGCCGCCGGCCCAATCCGGGTCGGTGTCGGCGAGGTGATGGGAATCGGCCAGGTTGTTGACCGGACGGCGCGGGTGCATGGCCAGTGCCCGCTGGATGGCGTCGTCGACGCTCAACAGACCACCGTCGGGATCGGGCACCAGATCGCGTAGTCCGTTACCGTTGGCGGTCATCGGATAGTCAAGGGAGGCAGTCAGATCCGCGGTCAGCCCGCCGGGCACCGGCAGCACCGCGGCCGAGACCAGCGAGACCAGCCCGGTGGGCACCCCGCCGACCGGGACCTCGAACTGCCAGTTGCCGTTCAACCGCGCGTAGCTGGCGATCAAGTCACGGTAGGTGGTGGTCTCCGTGCCGCTGATGTCATAGGAACCGGCCGGGACACGATCCGAATCTGCTGCGGCCACAAGGTAATACAGCACATCGCGGATCGAGATCGGATCGATCGGATTGGACATCCAGCTCGGCAGCGGCAGCACCGGGAACCGATCGCTGACATAGCGCAGGATCTCGAACGACGTCGACCCCGCGCCGATGATCAACGCGGCACCCAGCCAGACGACCTCGGGACCGCCGTCGACGTGCAAGGCCTCGGCCACCTCGGCGCGCCCGGCCAGATGGTCGGACAGCGTCTCACCTCCCGGGACGAATCCACCCAGGTAGACGATGCGGTGCACCCCGGCGGCCCGGGCCGATTCGGCGACATTGGCCGCGGCGCGGTTGTCGGATTCCCGGAAACCGGATTCCCCGATGCCGTGCAGCAGGTAGTACACCACATCGATCTGGCCGGCCAACTCGAAAGCCACTGCGGTGGAATCGGATTCGCGAGCGTCCATCGCGACGACGGTGACGTCGTCGAACCAGCCGTAGTCCCCCAGTCGGGCGGGGTTTCGGCTGGTCACCACGACTTCGTGGCCGGCCTCGAGCAGTTCGGTGACGAGGCGCGAGCCGATGTAACCGGTGGCACCCGTCAACAGGATCCGCATAGCCCCAACGTACCCACGCCGGCGCGGACGAAACCGGACTAGCGGTGCAGCTCGATGAGCCCCTGATACACCTGCGCGTTCAGTTTGTTGCCCGCTTTCTCGTCCTCGCTGAGGTCGCGGCGCACCTTGCCCGGCACCCCGGCGACCAGCGAACCGGGCGGGATGACGGCGCCCTGCGGGACCACCGCACCCGCCCCCACCAGCGATCCTGCGCCGATGACCGCCCCGTTGAGCACGATCGCGCCCATCCCGATCAGGCAGTCGTCCTCGATGGTGCACCCGTGCAGCACCGCGTTGTGACCGACGCTCACACCGCTGCCGACGCGCAGCGGAAAACCCGGATCAACGTGAGCAGTGACACCATCCTGGAGGTTGGAGCCGAACCCGATCTCGATGGGTTCGAACTCGGCACGCAAGGTGGCGTTGTACCAGACGCTGACCTTGGCGGCCAACGTCACCGGACCGATCACACTGGCGTTCGGCGCCACCCACGATTCGGCGTGCAGTTGCGGGGCGCGGCCCTGGATGGGGATGATCAGCGGTTCAGGCATGGCCGTCATCGTAACTAGACGCCCTGATACACCTTGCGATAACTGGACGGGGACATGCCGACGCCGCGGCGCAGATGGTGACGCAGGTTGCCGCCGGTGCCCAGCCCGGACAGCCGCGCGACCTCATCGACGGGCAGATCCCGCGACTCCAGGAGCTCCCGCGCCCGGTCGATGCGCCGGTTGCGAATCCAACTGCCCGGCGCCTCACCGGTTTCCGCCCGGAAGCGGCGATTGAAGGTGCGCGGACTCATGTGGGCGTGCCGGGCCAGCGCCTGCACCGTCAGTTCCTCGTCAAGATGGGCCAGCGCCCACTCCCGGGTGGCGGCGGTGGAGGCGTGATCGGCGACCGGCACCTGCCGGTCGATGAACTGCGCCTGACCGCCCTCCCGCCACGGGGGCACCACGCAGTAGCGGGCCACCTCGTTGGCGACCTGGGTGCCGTGATCGGAACGGATGATGTGCAGGCACAGGTCGATCCCGGCGGCCAGCCCCGCCGAGGTGAGCACATCGCCGTCATCGACGAACAGCACGTTTTCGTCGACCAGGACGCTGGGAAACAGCGCGCGCAGCGTGTCGGCGAAGCGCCAGTGCGTGGTCGCCGGCCGCCCGTCCAGCAGCCCGGCGGCGGCCAGTACGAACGCGCCGGTGCAGATGGACACCAGCCGGGTGCCGGGCCGGATGGTGCGCAGCGCGGCCGCCACCTCGGGTTCCAGCGTGCCGTCGATGCGGGCGGGTGCGTATCGGGTGCCGGGGATGACGACGGTGTCCGCTGAGGCCAGGGCCTCGGGGCCGGCGGTCGCGGTCATCGAGAAGCCGTTGATCGTCGGCACCGGCCCGGAACCGAGGGAACACACCGTGACCGCGTAGAGCGGGGTGCCATCCGGTCCCTCCGCCTGGCCGAACAGCGTCGGCGCGATGGTGGCGTCGAAGCCGACCACCGGCGGCAACAGCAGGACGGTCACGCGGTGCATACCCCAGTTTGGCACGTTTTTGATGAGTGCTGTCGTTTATGCCACTAGGCGGCACCTTCGGGAACCGCGAACATCGACGCATGACACTTCTGCGCGCCCGCGGCCGCCTGCATTGGTCATGGGTCGTGGCCGGCGTCAGCTTCGTCGCGATCCTCGGCGCCGCCGCCTTCAGGTCGGTGCCCGGGGTGATGATGAACCCGCTGCACCACGAGTTCGGCTGGTCGCACGGCACCGTCGGCGTGGCGATGGCCGTCAACATGACGCTCTACGGCCTCACCGCCCCGTTCGCCGCCGCACTGATGGACCGCTTCGGTGTCCGGCCGGTGCTGTCCGGCGCGCTCGTGCTGATCGCCGCGGGCTCGGCGCTCAGCGTCGTCATGACCGCCAGCTGGCAGCTGGTGCTCTTGTGGGGTGTGCTCGTCGGCATCGGGACCGGCGCCATCTCGATGGGATTCGTCGCGACGGTGGCCACCCGGTGGTTCGAGGCCCGGCGCGGCCTGGTCACCGGTGTGCTGACCGCCGCCAGCGCCACCGGACAACTGATCTTCCTGCCCGTGGTGGCCGAGGTGACCACCCGGCACGGCTGGCGCTGGGCATCGCTCATCGTGGCCGCCGCCGCGCTGGCCGTGGTGCCGCTGGTGGCGGTGTTCATGCGCAACCGTCCGCAGGACATCGGACTGACCGCGTACGGCGCCGACCCGTCCGATCCCGGCGCATCCGAGCCCACCGTGCTGCCGACGGGCACCTTCAGCGCCGCCTTCGACGGGCTGCGCATCGGGTTGCGCTCCCGGGCGTTCTGGCTGCTCGCCGCCAGCTTCGCGATCTGCGGGATGACCACCAACGGCCTCATCGGCACGCATTTCATCCCGGCGGCCAACGACCACGGCATGCCCACCACGCTGGCGGCAGGCCTGCTGGCCACCATCGGCGTCCTGGACGTGGCCGGGACCATCTTCTCGGGCTGGCTCACCGACCGGGTGGATCCGCGCCTGCTGCTGTGCGTGTACTACGCCGGGCGCGGTGTCTCACTGCTGTTGTTGCCGTCGCTGCTCTCCCCGAACGCCGAGCCGGGCACATGGGTGTTCATCATCTTCTACGGGCTGGACTGGGTGGCCACCGTGCCGCCGACGATCGTGCTGTGCCGCGATTTCTTCGGAACCCGCTCGCCGATCGTGTTCGGCTGGGTGTTCGCCTCACACCAGCTCGGAGCGGCGATCGCAGCGGCCGGCGCGGGCTGGATCCGGGATCTCCAAGGCACCTATGACCTGGCGTTTTACCTCGCCGCCGGGTTGTGTTTCGGGGCCGCGCTGCTCTGCGCCGGAGTGCGCAGGCCGGTAGTGCCGGTTCCGTAGCATTTGGCTGCGCTCACCAGGACGCATACGATTCATCCGGCGCCGCGGGGACGCCAGAGGCTTTGAAACCGAGGCTTTCAACAAACCGGTCAGCCGCGTCCCCGCTTGAGACGCGCCGACCCAGTCATGAGCGGGAGGAAAAACACGTGCACGCTCGCACCGGCAAGCTCTTCGGCGTCGTGGTCGCATCGTCGGCCATCGTTTTCGCAGGAACCACCGCGACGGCTCACGCCGACGATCCCACCACCACCCCCCAAATGGTGATCGCAGAACCGAAGGGCCCCACGTGTGACGCCACCGTGAAGTCCGAGGCCACCGGCCCCGGTTCGCTGACCGGCCTGGCCAAGGCGCAGTCCTCGACCGCACTGGCGAGCATCCCGGCGATCTCGACCTTCAGCAACGCCATCTCCGGCCAGGTGAACCCTGAGGTGAACGTGGCCGCCGTGCTCGACAACGGCCCGTACATCGTGTTCGCGCCCAGCGATGCGGCGTTCGCGAAACTGCCGCCCGAGAAGCTGGAGTCGCTCAAGACCGACCCGGTCGCACTGACCGCGCTGGTGTACTACCACATGGCGCTCGGCATCCTCGGCCCCGACGATATCGAGGGCACCATCTACACCCAGCAGGGTAAGCCGGTGATCGTCAAGGGCAGCGGCGGCGACATCACGGTCAACGAAGCCAAGGTCGAGTGCGGCGGTATCGGCGCGGACCACATGCGCGTCTACATCATCGACACCGTGCTGGACCCGGCCGCGGCGCCGACCCCGGTCACCACCAGCACCTCGACGACCAGCACCACGTCGACCACGTCCGCCACCGAGACCACGACGTCGGCCGCGCCGACGTCCGGGGCGGCCGAGACGCCTGCGACGGCCACCCAGACCGTCACGGTGACAGCGCCTGCACCCGCCGGCTAGTTCATACGCAAAAACGGCGCCCACTCTTCTGAGTGGGCGCCGTTCTTGCGTTGTGGGACTTACAGACCCAGATCGCGGCCGATGATCTCCTTCATGATCTCGGTGGTGCCACCGTAGATCGTCTGGATGCGCACATCGACGTAATCCTTGGCCACGCGGTACTCGTTCATGTAGCCGTACCCGCCGTGCAGCTGCAGGCAGGAGTCGACGACCTTCTTACCGAGCTCGGTGCACCACCACTTGGCCTTGGAGGCCTGCACCGCGGTCAGTTCACCGTCGACGACGGCGCGCAGGCACCGGTCGACGTACTGCTCGGCGATGTCGAGTTCGGTGTCCAACTCGGCCATCACGAAGCGGCTGTTCTGGAAGCTGCCGATCGGCTGCCCGAATGCCTTGCGGTCCTTGACGTATTGCAGCGTCTCGTTGAACGTGGCGCGCGCCCCGGCGACACCGGCGATGGCGATGGACAGGCGCTCGGACGGCAGGTTCTCCATCAGATGGTAGAAACCCTTACCCTCGGTGCCGAGCAGGTTGGCCGCGGGGACGCGGACGTCCTCGAAGTTCAGCTCGGAGGTGTCGGCGGCGTGCTGGCCCATCTTGTCCAGCTTGCGGCCCCGGGTGAAGCCCGGGGTGTCGCGCTCCACCACCAGCAGTGAGAAGCCCTTGTGACCGGCTTCCGGGTCGGTGCGCGCCACCACGACCACCAGGTCGGAGTTGATACCGGCCGAGATGAACGTCTTCGATCCGTTGATGATGAAGTCGTCACCGTCGCGTACCGCGGTGGTCTTGATGCCGGCGAGGTCGCTGCCCGCGCCGGGCTCGCTCATGGCGATCGCGCCGATCAGCTCTCCGCTGGCGAAGCCGGGCATCCAGCGCTCCAGCTGCTCCTTGGTGGCCAGGTTCTTGAAGTACGGGCCCACGATGTCGTTCTGCAGGCTGACACCCGGGCAGGCCAGCCCGAACTTGGAGAACTCCTCGACGATCACCGCGTTGAACCGGAAGTCGTCGACTCCGCCGCCGCCGTACTCCTCGGGCATGTTGAACCCGATCAGGCCGTAATTGCCTGCTGCCACATACGCTTCGCGGGCGACGAGGCGGTCGGCCTCCCATTTCTCGACGTTGGGCAGACACTCCTTCTCCAGGAACTGCTTGGCAGTCTCCCGAAGCTGCTCGTGCTCGGTTTCGAAAACCAGTCTCTTCACTGTTACTTCGCTTTCCAGACCGGCTCGCGCTTCTGCGCGAAAGCCATCGGTCCCTCTTGTGCGTCTTCGGTCTTGAGAAGGGTGGCGAACTCGCCGAAGGTCTGTTTCCAGAACGGCTCGTCGGCGGCGACGACGCCGTCGATCGCGCCGTAGGACACCCGCTTGCTGGCCCGAACGGCCAAGGGCGCGTTGACCGCAATGCGTTCGGCCAGTTCCAGTGCGGCGTCGACGACGGTGCCGTCCGGCACCACCTTGTTGATCAGGCCCCACTTGAGCGCGTCCGCCGAGGACAGCGGTTCGCCGGTGTACACCAGCTCCAGCGCCAGCTTCTGCGGGAGCTGCTGCACGATGCGGAACACCCCGCCGGCGCCGGCGATCAGACCGCGCTTCACCTCGGGCAGACCGAATTTGGCGCGTTCCTCGGCGACCACCAGGTCACTGGCCAGGGCCAGTTCGGTGCCGCCGCCCAGTGCGGTGCCGTTGACCGCGGCGATGGTCGGCTTGTCGACGAAGTGCCGCACGTACCCGGCGAAGCCCCACTCCGGGTGATCCGGGTGGAACAGGTTCTCCCCGCGCGAGATCGCCTTCAGATCGGCACCGGCGCAGAACGACTTGTCCCCGGCGCCGGTGAGCACGATCGCTCGGACCTCCGGATCCTCCTGCGCGGCCTGCAGAGCGTCGCCGACACCGATGGACACCGCCGCGTTGACGGCGTTGCGGGCCTCGGGCCGGTTGATCGTGATGATCAGGACGTTCCCGCGCCGCTCGGTGAGCGCGCCAGGCGCCTCGGCCGAGGTCACAGCAGTTCCAGGATGGTCGCGTTCGCCTGACCGCCACCTTCACACATGGTCTGCAGTCCGTACTGAATGTTGTTGTCCCGCATGTGGTAGAGCAGCGTGGTCAGGATCCGCGCACCGGACCCGCCGAGCGGGTGGCCCAGGGCGATGGCACCGCCGTTGGGGTTCAGCCGGCTCTCGTCGGCCCCGATGTCCTTCAGCCACGCCAGCGGCACCGGCGCGAACGCCTCGTTGACCTCGAAGACACCGATCTGATCGACGGTCAGGCCGGATTTGGCCAGCGCCTTCTGGGTGGCCGGGATCGGCGCGGTCAGCATGATGACCGGGTCGGCGCCCGCGAGCACCGCGGTGTGCACCTTGGCAAGGGGCTTGAGGCCCAGCTCTTTTGCCTTCTCGGCCGAGGTGATCAGCAGTGCGGCCGAACCGTCGGAGATCTGGCTGGAGTTGCCGGCGTGGATCACACCGTCCTCCTTGAAGGCCGGCTTGATCTTGGCCAGGCCTTCGATGGTGCCGCCGCGACGGATGCCGCCGTCTTCCAGAACTGTGCTTTCCCCGTGCTCATCCTTCGCTTTGATACCGACGATCTGATCCTTGAAGGCACCGGAATCCTGTGCGGCGGCAGCCTTCTCATGTGAGCTCAGGGAGAACTCGTCGAGCTGGGTACGCGAGAGTCCCCACTGCTCGGCGATCATCTCGGCGCCGACGCCCTGGTTGGGGCTCTTGTGGTCGTACCGCGCCAGGAAGGCCTCCGGGTAGGGGTGCCCGCCGCTGGCCAGCGAAGAGCCCATCGGGACCCGCGACATGGACTCGACACCACCGGCGACGACGACGTCGTAGTGACCGGCCACCACACCGGCGACGGCGAAGTGCAGCGACTGCTGACTGGATCCGCACTGGCGGTCCACGGTGACACCGGGGACGGTCTCGGGCCAACCGGCGGCCAGCACGGCGGTGCGGGCGATGTCGAGTGCCTGCTCGCCGGCCTGCATGACCGTTCCCCAGATGACGTCGTCGACGAGCCCCGGGTCGATCCCGGCGCGCTGCACCAGGCCGTTGAGGACCTGTGCCGACAGTTCGGCGGGATGCACACCCGACAGGGCGCCGTTGCGCTTGCCGACTGGTGAGCGAACTGCCTCGACGATGACCGCTTCAGCCATGGACTTCTCCTTCGAAGATGGTTGGCGTTTTTGTACGGATGGACTTAAATCGAACCTAGAACAGAAGGTTTACTAGGTCAACCTACTGGTTGGTAGATGGCGGATGAACGCGGGTGCACGCACCGGGTTTGCCGACATGGTTTACTGAGTTGAATACCTACCTCCAGCCTATTACCGAGGAGTCTCACCGTGGCCGGCAGCACCCCGCTCTCGCCGATGATCGGCCGCAGCGCCGTCCCGGCGGTGGCCGGAGCGCCCATCCGGTCGCCGAAGACCGCGGAACTGGTCGCCGGGACGCTGCGCCGGATGGTTGTCGACGGCCAGCTCAAGGAGGGCGACTTCCTGCCCAACGAGGCCGAGCTGATGGCCCATTTCGGGGTGAGCCGTCCGACGCTGCGCGAAGCGGTGCGGGTGCTGGAGTCCGAGCGTCTCGTCGAGGTACGCCGCGGTTCACGCACCGGCGCGCGGGTGCGGGTGCCGGGCCCGGAGATCGTGGCCCGTCCGGCGGGCCTGCTGTTGGAGCTGTCGGGGGCCACCATTGCCGATGTGATGACGGCGCGCGCCGGGATCGAGCCGATGGCGGTCCGGTTGCTCACCGAGTTGGGAAACGTCGAGGCGTTCGACGAACTCGACACGATGATCGCCGAGCACGTGCCGTCCGGACGCGAGACCGGCCGAATGGCCGAGACCACCGGCGACTTCCATCAGCGCGTGGTCGAGTTGTCCGGCAACGCGACGCTGACCATCATGGCCGGCATGCTGCACGAGATCACGGTGCGGCACACCGCCTTCGCCATGAAGGAGAACCGGCCGCTGTCCAAGTCGGACTACGACCTGTTGATGCGGTCCTACAAGCGGCTGATGACGCTCATGCGCTCCGGTGACGGCGAGGCCGCCGAGGCGCACTGGCGCAAGCACCTCGACACCGCACGCGAGCTGCTGCTCAAGGGCATGGAGTCGGTCAAGGTCCGCGATGTGATGATCTGACAGTTCAGATCCCGATGTAGACCGACTTCGTGTTGAAGTAGGCCTCCAGGCCCTTCTTGCCGCGCTCGCCGCCCCAGCCCGACTGCTTGTGTCCGCAGATCGGCATCGACGGGTCCGCGGCGAGGGCGGAGTTCACCCAGATCTGGCCCCCACGAAGCGCATTCGCCACACGGTGGGCTCGACTGAGGTTCTCGGTCCAGATGGCGCCGGCCAGTCGGTACTCGGTGTCGTTCGCCGCGGCGACGGCCTCTTCCTCCTCGTCGAAGGGGATCACCGAGCCGACAGGTCCGAAGATCTCCTCCTTGATCAGCCGCATGTCCGGAGTGGTGTTGGTGATGATGGTGGCCTCGTAGAAATACCCCTTGCGGTCCAACGGCTTGCCGCCGGTGATCACCTCCGCGCCACCGGCCACCCCGTCGTTGACGATGCCCTCGACGCGGGTGCGTTGTTTCTGACTGATCAGCGGCCCGAGCACCGAGGTGGGATCCTCGTATCCGCCCATCGGCAGCATCTGCGCGAACCCGGCAAGCCCCTCGACGACCTGGTCGTAGATCTTGCGCTGCACGTAGATCCGCGATGTGCAGGAACAGTTCTGCCCGGATCCGGCGAGCAGCCCCATGGCGGCACCCATGATCGACTTCTCCAGGTTGGCATCGTCGAACATGATCAACGGCGGTTTCCCGCCGAGTTCCAGGGTCAGTCGCTTGAGGTTGCCTGCGGCGGCCGCCACGATCAGCCGGCCCACCTCCGTCGACCCGGTGAAGGCGATCTTGTCGACGTCGGGGTGCGCGGTCAGCGCCGCGCCGGTGGTCTCCCCGTAGCCGGTGATCACGTTGAGCACGCCGTCGGGCAGACCCGCCTCGCGGAAGATCTCCTCCAGCTTGAGTGCCGACAGTGGGGTTTCCTCGGCGGGCTTGAGCACCGCGCTGCAGCCCGCCGCGAGCGCCGGCGCAACCTTGAGCATGGCGACGAAGAACGGGCCGTTCCACGGGATGATCAGGCCGACGACGCCGACGGGCTCCAGCTGGGTGAAGGTGTGGTACTCCTCGAAATGGCCCAGCAGGCCGTCGGAGACGAGGTTGGCCGATTCGCCGTGGATCTTGCCGACCCAGCCGGCGTAGTAGATCAGCATCTCGTTGGCGACCTTGATGATCTGCTGTGCGGCAATCGCATTCATGCCGTTGTCGCGAGCCTCGATCTCGGCCAGTTCCTCGGTGCGCCGCTTGATGATCTCGGCGGCCTTGAACAGCACCTCGGCGCGATGCGCGGCGGGCAGCCGGCGCCACACCCCGGACTCGAAGGTGTCCCGCGCCCGGGCCACCGCCGCGTCGACGGCGGCCTGGTCGGAATCGGGGACCTCGGCGATCTGCTCCTCGTTCGATGGATTGAAGACCGCAATGTAGTTGCTCAAGGTCAGTCACCTTCACGTGTACCGGGCCGCACCGACGCGACACATCACCGCGAGCTTATGCGCGTAAGTACGAGGCGTCCAGAGGTTCGGGACCAAGCGTGTCGCTTACTTCACGAGGCGCTGGTACGCCCCGGTGTCTGCACGTCGTAAACCGGGACGGTGTCATCCCACGGCTGCCGGGTGACCATGTCGGCGACCTTGACGTACCCGCGTTCGAACTCTCCGGTGGCGGCGTCGACGAGCCGGTACTGCTGGGTCTGCCGGTGGATGGGCTGCGCGTCGAGCATGACGATGCGCACCTCCCCCGGTTCGAAATGGCAGCGCGTCTGCAGCGCCGCCACCAACTGCTCGTTGCTCATGTGGCCGTCACCGAAGTTCCACCCGATGGCGGTGCTGACGATGCGCTCACCGTCGGTGAGGGTGTAGTCGTCCTCGTTGCCCCCGGCCATCGCCCGGTGCGCCAGGGTGAACAGCGCGCGGCCGTGAGTGTTGAAGGAGCGGAACGCATATCCCATGTACATCGGGATCTGGGCGGCCTCCTTGCTGCCATAGAACTTCTCCAGCTGCGCGGCGGGCATGCTGGCGATCGCGACGACGCCGGCAGCGATCTTGGCATCCGCCGAGGGCTTGATGCACCACAGCGAGGTGTCCCAGTTACCCGCGTAGTAGCGCATACCGGGCAGGAAGGACACCTTGCGCGGGAACAGGTTGCCCAGCACCACGGTGCCGGCAACCACCACCAGCAGCACGATCGGCCACGGGCTCGACAGGTCGCCCAGTCCGATACCGGAGTGACCCACGAACAGCGCCAGCACGCTGAACATCATGAAGACGTTCCATTCCAGCGGCACCCCCATCGGGATCGAACTCAGGATGCCGAAGTGGAAGACCAGCATGACGAACGCCGCGATGGCCGTCGCCCAGCCCCCGTGGCTGAAGAACAGCACCAGCGGCACCAGCCCTTCGATGGCGGTGGAGAAGTGCCCGATGAAACGCGATGCCCGACCGGGACGCAGGTCATCGGGGAAGTGCTCGAAGAACTTTCGCTTGATGGCGGGCGACCGGAAGACGGGGTTGTTGCTCATCATCGTCGAGATGACGAACGGGAAGTGCTTGTTGAGTTTCGAGGTGGCCGCCCCCATCCAGATCACCAGACAAACCAGCTTCGCGGCGATGATGATGTCGGCGCCGCTGAACAGGAAGCACACCGCCAGCGACGCATACACCTCACCGCGGGCGGCCAGGAAGATCACCTTGTCGCGCAGGCCGGCGAGGGCAAGCAGGATGAGGATCGACGCGGTCTGCCAGACCGGCAGCACGCCCACCTCGGTGCCGAGTTCCGGGATGGGCCCGGTGCCCTGCGAGAACAGCGCGATCACGAGCATCACCAGCAATGCCCCGTAGAGCAACACGTCCACCGGACCGCGCGCATCACCCTTGGTCAGCGGGATGCGGTTGGGCCAGGGTGGCAGTCGAATCGTCCTGGGCCGCAACCAGTACAGGATCGACCCCATCGGCGGGAAGAACCGGTTGTTCAGCGGGCCGAACCCGCAGCCCAGGCCGACGACCTCGAACAGCATCGTGTAGAACACGACCTTCTGATAGAGGATCGGCTCGTTGTACCAGGCGGTGACGTCGGTGAAGCCACCGAGACCATCGGTGCTGGCGAGCACCAACACCCAGGCGATAAGGATGTAGGCGAGGATTTTGGCGACGTAGAACAGGTGCAGCACGACGGGCGTACCGAACCCGACCTCGGCCCAGTGCCGGGCCATCGGGACGATCCGCTCGGCGCGGGTGCCTTTGCTCCACTCCTCGAAATCGATCACGGGAGTGGTCTGCTTGAGGAATCCCATGCCGGTCAGACTAGAACGTGTTCTAGTCTGGGGCCAGCAGTTCGGCCATCTCAGCCGCTGCGCATCATCGGCGGGTGCAGAAGCCGCAGCTCACCGCGGCGGTACAGCTGAGCCGGACGCCCGCCGTCGCGCCCGGTGGTCCGCCCGACCGGTACCAGGAAGCCGGCGGCGCCGGTCACCTTGCGGTGGAAGTTACGGCTGTCCAGCGTTGTGCCCCACATGATCTCGTAGACCCTGCGCAGTTCGGCAACGGTGAACTCGTCGGCACAGAAGGTGGTCGCCAGCGGGGTGTACTCGATCTTGGCACGGGCCCGCTCGATGCCGTCGGCCAGTATCGCGGCATGGTCGAAGGCCAGCGCGGACTCCGACAGCTCCCCGACCGGCGCCCACCGCGCGCCCGCCGCGTCACCGCCCGGCGTCGGTAACGGCAGATCGGGCGCCAGGCCGAGATAGGCGACGGTGATCACCCGCATCCGCGGGTCGCGTTGCGGCGCACCATAGGTACCGAGCTGTTCGAGATGCAGCCGCGCGGCCGGGACTCCGGTTTCCTCGGCCAGTTCCCGACCCGCCGCGGCATCGAGATCCTCGTCGGCACGCACGAACCCACCCGGCAACGCCCACCGACCGGCATGCGGCTCCTCACCGCGGCGGACCACCAGCGCGCACAGCGAGTCCTCGCGGATGGTCAGGGCCACCAGATCGACGGTGACCGCCACCGACGGGTAATCGCTCGGGTCGTAGCGCGGCACCACCTCAGGTTAATCGTCATCTTGACGTAAAGCCAGAGTCCGGATTATCGTCGATCTGACGATAAAAGGAGGTGGCCACCATGGCCGTCATCACCCGCTACCCACTGATCCGTCATCTGCGCGTGGAACCCACCGCTCACATCCGGGCACTACGCCGCGGCAAGCTCAGTCACGACGGCGCCGGCCTGGCGTTCTGGTTCCGTCCGCTGACCGCGGCGATGTCCGAGATCCCACTGGACGACCGCGAACTGCCGTTGCTGTTCCACGCCAGGACCGCCGACTTCCAGGACGTCACCGTGCAGGCCACGATCACCTACCGGATCGTCGACCCCGCGCTGGCCGCCTCTCGTATCGACTTCGCGATCGACACCGACACCGGCTACTGGCGAGCCGCGCCACTGGAGCAGGTGGCCGGTCTGCTCACCGAGTCCGCCCAGCAGCACGGGCTGGATCTGTTGGCCCGCACCACCCTCACCGCGGCGCTGGTCGACGGGATCAGCGCGGTCCGCGAACGGATGAGCGGGGGCCTGACCGCCGACCCGCGGTTGACCGAGACCGGTATCGCCGTGATCGGGGTACGGGTGGTCGCCATCCGCCCCGAACCCGAGGTGGAACGCGCACTGCAGACACCGACCCGGGAGATGGTGCAGCAGGACGCCGACAAGGCGACGTTCGAACGTCGCGCACTGGCGGTTGAGCGGGAGCGGGCCATCGGGGAGAACGAGTTGCAGACCAAGATCGAACTCGCCCGCCGCGAAGAGGAACTGGTCGCCCAGAACGGTGCCAACGAGCGGCTGAAGACCCAGGAGGCCTGGGCCTCCGACGAAATCGCCACCCAGGCCAAGGCACGCCGTGAGGTGGCCCTGGCCGAGGCGCAGGCCCAGGCGGCGCGACTGGTCGGTGAGGCCGAGGCGGCCGCGGAGGCCGCGCGGCTGGCCGCCTACCGCGACATCAGCGATGCCACGCTGCTGGGTCTGGCCGTCAAGGAACTCGCGGCCAATCTGCCCAACATCCAATCCCTGGTGCTGACACCGGATCTGCTGGCGCCCGTGCTGGCCCGGTTGGGGGCGCCATGACGCTCCCACCCCGGGCGGTGATCGTGCACCGCCGCACCGAACTCGACGAGGCTCTCGCCACGCACGGCACCCACGGGCAGGCGGCTTTCTTCCTGCGCAACCGGGGCCGCAGCATCGACGAACTCGAAACCCGGCACGACCGTGTGCAATCCGCGCTGGCGGCCATCGCCGCCGGAATCCCGGTGGACTGGCGGCGCGGCCGGGTGGAGCGGACGGACCTGTCGCGCTTCCTGTTCGAGCCCGGCGATGTGGTGCTGGCCGTCGGGCAGGACGGATTGGTCGCCAACGTCGCGAAGTACCTGGACGGCCAGCCGGTGATCGGTGTCGATCCCGAACCCGGGCGCAATGCCGGTGTGCTGGTGACCCACTCCCCCGACGCGGCGGTGCCGCTGATGCGCGCCGCCGCACACGCCGACACCGAGGTCGAGTGGCGCACCATGGTGCAGGCGAGCACCGACGACGGGCAGCGGCTGATGGCCGTCAACGAGATCTTCGTCGGCCAGGCCGGGCACCAGACCGCGCGCTACACCCTCAACCTGCCCGGCGGACAGGTCGAACGGCAGGCGTCATCCGGGGTCATCGTGTCCACCGGCACCGGCGCCACCGGCTGGTGCCGCTCGGTATGGCAGGAACGCCAGAGCGCATTGGCGCTGCCGGCGCCGTCGGATCCGCGGCTGGTGTGGTTCGTCCGCGAACCGTGGCCCTCACCGGCCACCGGCACCGCGCTGGTCGAGGGCGACCTGACCGCGGCCGAACTGAGCATCGATGTCGAGTCCGACCGGCTGGTGGCCTTCGGCGACGGGGTGGAGGCCGACGCCCTGACGCTGTCGTGGGGCCAGCGGGTGACGGTCGGGCCGGCGCCGCGCAGGTTGCGGCTGGTGCGTTAGGCCTTGGCCGGTGGGCGGAAGAAGATGACCAGCTGGCCGATACCGCCGAGCAGACCGAGACCCGCAGCGATGGCCAGGCCGCACCAGCCCGAGAGCCAGGACGCGATATCGGTACCGGAGAACAGCAGATGGTCCAGGCTGTAGCGGCCGGCGCCCGTGCCGGCGATGGCCACCGCGGCCACCGCGAGCACCAGGTTGTACTCCCAGCCCTCCTTGACGATGAAGAAGCCGTTGTGCCGGTGCACCGTCCACGCCGCCACCAGCATCAGCGCCACGAACCCGGCGGCCGGCACCGGTGTCAGCAGGCCCAGCGCCAGACCGAGGCCGGCAGCGATCTCGGTGCTGGCCGCGACGCGGGCGTGGAACAGGCCCGGCTTCATGCCGATGCTGTCGAACCAGCCCGCGGTGCCCGGGATGCGCCCGCCCCCGAAGAACTTGTTGTAGCCGTGCGCAGCCATGGTCAGGCCGAGAACAACACGCAGGAGCAGGAGCGCCACATCATAAGAAGAGGAATCAGCCACGTAACAGAATCTAGGCCATCTGTTACGTCGCCGCCCAGCCCCCGTCCACACTGAGCACCGCGCCGTGGATATTCGCGGCGTCGTCACCGGCCAGGAAGACCACCGCCGCGGCGACCTCCTCGGGCGTGCTCATCCGCCGTGACGGGATGCGGGCCAGCACCGGCGCCACGTGATCGGCGGACTCGGCGGCCCGCTCGGTGGCGATCGGCCCGGGGGCGACGGCATTGACCCGCACCCCGGACGGCCCGTACTCGGCGGCCCACGATTTGGTCAGCGAGTGCACGGCGGCCTTCGTCGAGTTGTACAGCGCCGATTTGTCACCGCCGATCAGGCCGGTGATGGAGCCGATGTTGACCACCGCTCCGTGCCCGCGCTGCGCCATCGCCGGGGCCAGCGCTCCGGTGAGCAGGAACGGCCCGATCACATTGGCCCGGTAGGACTCCAGCAAGGTGGCCTCGGAGATCTGCTCGGTGGGTTCCGGGGTGGACCAGATACCGGCATTGTTCACCAGGATGTCGACGGGTCCGGCCGCCTCGGCGAACTGCCGGATCTCGGCTTCGCCCGCGCCGAGGTCGGCGGCGACGAAGGTCGCGGTGCCACCGGAGGCCTGGATCTCGGCCACGACGGCGTCACCGCGATCCTTGTTGCGCCCGGTGACGACGACGGATGCCCCCTCGGCGGCGAGGGCGTGCGCGATGGCGACGCCCAGACCGCCGGTGGAGCCGGTGACCAGTGCTGTGCGGCCCGCAAGCCGCGTATTCTTTGGACTCATGAGTCCATATGTAGGCCGATAAAAATGGACCTGCAAGTCCAAACTTTGACCAGGAAGGGCGCGGCCACCCGGCAGCGCATCATCGAGGGCGCCGCGGCCGAGATCCGCGACCGCGGGGTGGCTCTGACCACCCTCGATGACATCCGCGCCCGCACCCACACGTCCAAGAGCCAACTGTTCCACTACTTCCCGGACGGCAAGGAGCAACTGCTGCTGGCCGTGGCAGAACACGAGGCCGAACAGGTGCTGGCCGACCAGCAGCCTCACCTGGGCGCCCTGAACTCGTGGGCGGCATGGCAACGCTGGCGTGACGCGGTGGTGGACCGCTATCGCCGCCAGGGTCAGAGCTGCCCACTGAGCATGCTGATGTCAGAGATCGGGCGCAGCACCCCGGGCGCCCAGGCCGTCACCGCCACACTGATGCAGCGCTGGCACGACGAGATCACCGCAGGGGTGCGCACCATGCAGGATCAGGGCAAGGTCGCCGCCGGAATCGACGCCGAACGCACGGCCGCCGCCCTGCTGGCCGGAATCCAGGGCGGGGTCGGGATCCTGCTGGCCACCGGCGATCTCGGCTACCTGGAGGCCGCCCTGGACCTCGGGATCGCCACCCTGCGAGCGAACGGAGCCGGCGCATGACCGACATCGTCCGGTCGGTGCCGCAGATCGGTTACCTGACGCCGCAAATCTTCGATGACCTGGGCATCGCTCAGACCGTCGTCGCCAACGGCACCGTGTACGTATCCGGAATCGCGCCGCTGACACCCGAACTGGAGGTGGTGAGCGAGGATCTCGCACAGCAGCTGGCCTTCGTGCTCGACGTGCTGGACCGCTCGCTGCGTTCCGCCGGCACCGACCGGACTCACCTGGTGGCGTGGACCGTCTATGCCACCGATCTGAGCGCACTGTCGGCATGCCTTCCGATGCTGCGCGACTGGGTGGGCGAGCACCGTCCGACGAGCACCTGGATCGGCTGCTCGGGATTCATCCATCCCCGCCAGCTCCTGGAGCTCACCGCCACCGCGGTCCTCTAGAGCGCCGACGCCAGCCGGTCCAGATAGGCGTCGATGTCCCCGATCGCCGACTCGGCGGCGTACACACTGAGCGTGATGGTGCTGCCGACACCGGTGACGCAGTGGGTGATCCCCACCATCGGCGACAAGCCGGGGAACGCCGCGGCCAGCCGTACCGGCCGGCCACCGAGGGTGAAATCCGCTGCCCCGCAGTTGACGCTGGACACCACGGTGTTGCCGGTGACCGTCGCCGACCGTACCGATGGATCGAACTTGCCTATCCCCCAACGTAACAGCGGTGCCGGGGTGGCGTCGAACGCACGCTCGGAGGCGCGCATCGCCGGATGGGCCGCGCGTTGCCTGCGGGCGGTCAGATCGGCGGTGATCGCCTCGATGCGCTGCTCGACGGGTAGCTGCGGGTGCAGCCCCACACCCACGGTGCCGAAATGGTTGTACGCCTGGCGCGGACCCGGCTTGGCCATGGTGACCTCGGCACCGAGCGCACCCACGCGCACACCCAACGCGCCGAGCTGACCGGCCAGCGCCCCGGAGATCGCCGACAGCGCGGCAACCGTCACGGTCGCGCCGGTGAGCTGATCACGGTCCCGCACCAGGGTGCGCATGAGTTGTGGACCGACCGGATTGTCATTGGTAGGCAACGGAGTACACGGCGCGGCCGGGGGCGGGACCACACCGGCTTCGGTGTCGGCCACCAGCTGCCGGTAGGCGCGGGTGGCCTGCACGCTGCGCCACAGCAGCAGGGCGGGACTGGCGTGCACGGGTGTCACCGGCGCGACCACCGTGGACCCACCGAACATCACCGAGGCCGGCCCGCAGGTCCGTCCGCCGCCACCGAGGGTGTGGGTGATCTGCAGGATCGCGACGGTACCCTCGCCCTCGACGCCGGGAACGTCCCGCACACCGGCGAAAAGGTGCAACCGCCAGGGCATCACGGTCGGATCGAGCTGATCGCCGACAAGGGCGCTCACCGCTGCCAGGCATCCCGTCCACGAAGTGTCGGCCAGTTCGTGCACGGTGAAGTGTGCCGCGCCGACCTCGTGGTGCACCCAGGCCGGGTACAGCCACCGCGAACTGTCATCAACGCGTTGCGAAAGGTCTGGGCTGGTACGGGCATTGGCGATCAGCTGACCGATCGCGGCGTCCAGATCCGCCGGGACACCGTCGAACGCGTACAGCAGGAAAGTGTCGTTCGGCATCCTGGCCGACATCCAGAACATCTGGGCGTCGACCGCGGTCAGCCGGTTAGCGGACACTTCCGATGAAATCCAGGATGCGCTCCGCCGTGGCAGCGGGCTGGTCGAGCTGCAGGAAATGCCCGCCGCCGTCTATGACGTGGGCCGCGCTGCCGGCGGGCAGCACGGGCCGTACCCACTCGGTGTAATCCGATGACGCACAACCGTCGTCGCTGCCGTGCAGGTAGAGCGTCGGTAGCAGGGGTGCGGACAGCCAGTGCCGGTGCAGCTCGGCGTAGCGGGCCGGTGGACGACTGTTGCGCACCGTCGCCCGGTAGTAGCCCAGCGCCGCTCGCCAGTGCTCCGGGGACCCGATCGCGTCGAGCACCAGGCGCACATCCTCGGCACCGTCATACCCCGGAGACCAGTCCCGCCACAGCCTGGGGACCACCCGCTCCGCCGAACGCTCCGGCAGCCAGGGCAATTGGAAGAACAGGATGTACCAGCTGCGCCGCAACTGACGCGGCAGCTGGGCGGCGAGGCGGGCGACATCGGAACGCTGACGGAAGGCCGCCGACGGTGGCACCGACATGATGGTGGCCTTGGCGAACGGGCTGTCCGGCATGGCCGCCAGACCGGTGGCGGCGATGGCGCCCCAGTCGTGGCCGATGACGACATCGCGTCCGGTGGGACCGGCCGCGTCGAGCACCCGCAGCGCATCGTCCATCAGGGCACCGACGTGATAGCTGCCCTCAGCCGACAGTGAAGACGGCGCATACCCACGCATGAACGGGGCCACCACCCGCCAGCCGGCCGCCGCGAGCTGCGGGGCCACCTTGCGCCACCCGTGCGCGGTGTCGGGAAAACCGTGCAGGCACACCGCAACCGGGACATCGGTGTTCTCCCAGTCACCCCAGGTCAGTGCGCGCAGCGTGACGTCATCGCCGGTAATCTCGATCTGGCCGGACAATTGTGATCGCCTAGACCGGGTCGAAACCGGAGATCAGCCAGCGGTCACCGGTCTTCTCCAGGGTGACCCGCACGCTGGACGCGGTATCGGTCGGAGCGTCGGCGCCGACCACCACGGTCTGGTTGACGAACACCAGCACCACCGCGCGATTCGGCTCGGCTTCCACCGCGGCGGCCGCCGGAACCGTTGCCACCGCGGAGATCTGCTTCTCCTTGGCGCCTGGGATGACGACGTCGGTGGTGAGATCGGTGTAGGCCTGCTGGAAGTCTCCGGTCAGCAGTGACCGGGCATCGGTGAGTTGCTGTTCCACGGTGTCGGGCTTGTAGGACAGCAGCGCGATCGTGCTGTCCTTGGCGACCTGCACGGATTCGACGGCGGCGCTGTCGCCGTCGCGCACCGAATTGTCCTGCCATTTGAGGAATCCGGCGCCGAGCGCCAGCACCAGCGCCAGGCCGGGCAGGATCCCGTAGGCCAGCACCCGCGGCCACTGGATGGATCGTTTCGCCGGTGCGGCGACCTCGTCGGCGGGTTCGGTTTCCTCGGCCGGCTCGATCGAGTCGGCGGCGTCAGCCACCTCGGTGGGCTGATCCAGTTCGACGGCAGTCGACTCGGCGTCGGTCACCTCGGCTTCGGTCTTCTTCTCGGTCACGGCACAAACTCCACGTTGGACACCTTCACCTGGTCATCGCCGACATCCTGCACGGTGACGCGCATCCGCCACAGCCGCGGCTGCTGCTCGGCCGCACCGGCATTGGACGTCTGCACGGTCACCGCGACGAGCACCCGGGCCTCGGCATCGGATTCTGTTTCCAGGCCCGCCTCGGTCACCATGCCGACCGACTTCGACTGCGCTTGCTTGACGACCTCGATGAACGGCCCTGCACGCTGCTGGAAATCGTCGTAGAAGGTGCCGGTCGCCGAGTCCACGATGCGCTGCACATCGGCCTCGGCATGCTCCCAGTCGATCGTGGTGAGGTTCATGGCACCCTGCCGACCGACCTGAAGGAACAGCTGACGCTGCGCCTCGAGCTTCTGCGATTCGTAAGCGCGGAAACCGAGCCAGCCGACCAGACCGGCCAGGGCGAGCACCACCACGAGTCCGACGATCGTCGCCAGCTTCAGATGCGAGACGCCGGGCTTGGCAGGTTCGGCGACGACAGCCTCATCGGACTCCTCGGGCGCAACGTCTTCGGGCGTCTCGAGGTTCTCGTCGGCGGCTGTCACGTCAGCTTCGGAAGCGGACTCGCTCACTTCCCCGGAGGGGGTAGCAGCATCGTCTGCCATGTTTGCTCCTCGTTCGCGGTGCGGGCCAGGTTCGATTGGGTGTACACCTGCCCGTCCGGTCCAACGTACGTGCCGCTGGCCGGGTCGTATTCAGCGGCTGCGACCGGCGGCGGCGCGGCAACGGGTGCCGGCGGCGTTTCCGCAGGTGGTGTCCCGGGCCGGATCTGCGGAATGGCCTGCCCCGACATGGTGGCGTTCGGGTCGCCCTTCCAGTTGAAACCGTCGTTGAGTGGGACGTAGTTCTCGTCGCTCTCGCACATCGCGACGCTGGGCGCGCGCTTGCCCGGCACCGTCAGACACGGCAGGTTGCGCGCACCGCGCACGTTGAACGCGGAGTCCTGCGGGACGCGGCAGTACAGGTCGCCGGCCGGCCGGTCCGGGTAGTCCTCCAGGCTGGCGACCCGCTGCTGCTGTGGCGGTAGGAAGCCGGTCGTACAGGCGGGCGGCAGGTTGAGGTTCAGATTGAAGTTGAGGTACGCGCCCTTGTAGTCCTGCTTGGTGTGCCGGTTGGCGGTACCGGTGGCCTGGGTGGTGGCGGTGCCCTGCGGCAGCAGGACCAGCAGCTGCTCGAGCGCGGGCTGATAGGTGATCGCCACCTGGTTCACGTTGACCAGGTTGGCGAGCACGATCGGCAGCGTCGGTTGCAGCCGGTCCAGCAGTGCCCGCACCTCCTCGGCGGCGCCGGGGCCACGTTCGAGCAGGCCGCGCACCGCGTCGTCGTGCTCGCGCAGTTCGCCGGTGATGGTGGCCAGGTTCGACGCCCACGCGCGGATGGCTCCGGACGTGTCGGTCTGGGTGTCGAGCACCGGCTTGGACTCGTCGATCAACGTGGTCAGCGGGTCCAGATTGGCCCGCGCATCGATGAGCAGCTGGGTGGATCCCTTCACCAGCCGCGACAGATCCGGCCCGAGTCCGCCGACCGCGAGGTAGGCCTCGTCGACGGCGGTGCGCAGGTTGTCCCCCGGAATGGCTTGCAGCCCACGGTTGGTCGCGTCCAGCAGAGTGTTGACGTCCATCGGCACCGTGGTGCGGTCGAGCGGGATGACATCGCCGTCGCGGAGTGCGGGTCCCTCGCCGCTGCGTGGCATCAGTTCCACGAACAGCTCACCGACGGCGGTCTGGCTGTGCACCGCGGCTTCCAGGTCGGCCGGGATCGACACGTCATCGGTCAGCGAGAGTTTCGCTTCGACGGTGCCCCGATCGGTGAGTCCGACCTCCTCCACCCGGCCCACCTGGGATCCGCGGTAGGTGACATTGCTGCGCGGGTACAGGCCCCCGGTCTCGGGCAACTCCAGGGTGACCCGGTAATGCCCGGCGCCGAACAGCAGGTTCGGCAGCCGCATGTACCCGAAGGCCATGATGCCGATCGCGATCACCGAGATGGCGATGAAGACCGCCATCTGGATGAGGATTCGTCTGGTCAGGATCATGTCATCGCCCCTGATCCCACCGGTACGGCGCGAGTAGCGGATTCACCCCGGTGTACGGGCTGGGCAGCTGGCCGATGGTGCGGCCCCACTGCATCTCCAGCTCGGTGAGGTCACCCTCCCAGCGGGTGCCGGTGAACAGACCCTGGTCGACGCGGCTCAGGGTCAGGTCGACCACCAGCGTCAGGTTGGCGTAGTCACCGCGCATCCAGTTGGTGATGGTTTCCTTCGGGAAGGGGTAGGTCGTCAGGAAGCTCAGCCCGCGGGTCAGCGCCGGGCCGGCGTTGGCCAGCTGTTCCAGGGTGGGGCCGAGCGCTTTGAGCTCGGCGACAAGCGCTTCCCTGGTCTGGCTCGTCGCGTCGGCGGCCAGCGCACTGAACTTGCCGAGCTGGGCGAGCGCCTCGGCCAGGATCTCGCGCTGATCGGCGAGCACCTCGAGAGCATCCGGGATCGTCTTCAATGCCTTGTCCACCACCGGCTTCTGCTCGGCGACCTGACCGACCAGAGAGTTCAGGCTCTCGGCCGCGGCGATGATGTCGTCCTTCTGATCGTTGTTGTAGGCGATGAAAAGGTCGAGCTGTTCGATCAAGCTGCGCAGGTCGGCCTCACGGCCGGTGAACGCGGTGCTGAGCGCGGTGGTGATGTCTTGGACCTGGCCGACGCCACCGCCGTTGAGCAGCAACGAGATCGCAGCAAGGGTCTGCTCGGTGGTCGGGAAGCTACCGCTGGACTCCAGCGGGATCAGCGCTCCCGCCTTCAGCCTGCCTTCGGGTGCGGTGGCGGTGGGCGGCGCCAGTTCAATGTGCTGCGATCCGAGCAGGCTGGTCTGGCCAAGAGTCGCGGTTGCGTTGGCGGGTAGCACGACGTTCTCGTTGAGGCTCATGGTGACCAGCGCGTTCCAACCCTGCCGCTCGATCTTCGTCACGTTGCCGACGGTCACATCGTCGACGCGCACCCGCGAGTTCGGCGACAGGTGATCGACATCGGGCATCTGCGCCTGGATGGTGTAGGCCCCAGGCCCGACGCCCTCGACACCGGGCAGGGCCACCGAGTTCAGGCCCTTCCACTGGCATCCGGTGGCGGCGGCAGCGACGACGAGCACCGCGCCGGCGACCCGAACAGCTGTCCTCATGATCCGGGTCCCGTCGGCACCATCAGCCCGGGCAGGCCGTCGGCCGGATTGGTCGCCATCGCCTCGGCGGCCAGCGGCGGGCCACCCGGAACCGGTGCGCCCCCGACCGGCGGCGGCGCAGCGGGTGCCGGGCCCGGCGGCGGGATGTAGTCCGGGCGCATCCAATCCTCGCTGTAGGTGATCTCATTCGGGCGAGCCTGGGTACCGACCGCGAGGTTCTGGCCGATCGGCAGGAAGTTGTACTGGCGGTTCTTGATGATCGGCGCCAGGTACTGCACGCAGAGCTTCGAGGACTGCTCGGCGCCCAGTCGCGAGGCCGCCTGTACCGCACCGCACAGGAAGCTGATCGGATTGGCGAAGTTGTTGATCACCGGCACGCTCGACACCGCGCCCTGCGCCGGCTGATAGATGTTGATGTAGTTCTGGAATGCGGTCGGCGCCACGTGCAGGAACTGCTTGACGTCGCCGAGGCTGTCGTTGAGGGCCTGGGTGACCCCGGCCAGCCGATCCGATGTGGTGCCCAGACTTTCGCGGTTCTCGGCGACGAAGTTCTGCACCAGGCCGACGGTGTCGGCCAGGTCCTGCACCGCGGCGCCCACCTCGTCGGGATTGTCGGCCAGCGTGCCCGTCACCGAGGCCAGGTTCTGGTTGAGCTGGCGCATCACGTCGGTGCTGTCCCGCAACGCCGACACCAGGATCGACAGGTTCTTCACCGTGGCGAACACATCGGTGCTGTGATCACCGACGGCCGAAATCGCCTGGGACAGCTTGACCAGCGTGGCGCGGATGTCCGCCCCCTGGCCGCGCAGGTTGTCCGCGGTGGTGTTGATGAACGCGCCCAGCTCGCTCACCCCGCCGGGCTCGGTGGGCTGCAGGGTCTCGGTGATGCGGTGCAGCTGTTCACGGACATCGTCGTACTCGACGGGCACCACGGTGCGGCTCTGCTCGATGACGGCGTCATTCTCCAGCACCGGGCCCTCGGAGTAGGCCGGGGTCAGCTGGATTGCCCTGGAGGTCACCAGCATCGGCGACAGGATCGCCGCGTTGACGTCGGCGGGCACCTTGTGGCGGGCGTCGTACCAGAACGAGATCTTCACCCGTTCGGGCTCCGGCTCGATCTTGTCGATCTGGCCGACCGGCACGCCGAGAATCACGACGTCGTCGCCCACGAAGATGCCGTTGCTGCTGTCGAAGTACGCGACCACGTTGACACGGTTGATGGTGTCACTGACCTTGATCACCACGAACACGCCGGCGGCCAGCAGGGCGACCAGCGCCACCGCCAGGAACGTCCGCGTGCGCGGCTTGGAAGGCGTTGCCATCAGCCAACTCCCGGTTCTGCGCCGGATCCGGCACCGTGCGGCGCGGGCTCACCGGGGGCGGGCACGTTCACCGGGCCCGGAGGCGTCGGGGTCGACGCGATCCCCGGCGGGGCCACCGCGGGCGGTCCCGGCGGCGGTCCGCCCGGCGGCGGGGCCGGGATCGGCTCGCGGTACGGGTAGCAACCGGTCGGGCCGGGCAGCGGGATCCCGGGCGGGCCGCAGCCCAGATCGCCGGGGTTGCCGGTGATGGCGTCGGGCAGGGTCAGTCGCGGATCGCCGCCCTGTCCGGTACGCGGGAACGGCACCGGCATGGCCGGGGTGCCGGCCTGACCGACCTGCGCATCGGTGCGCTCCGAGGGCAGCAGCACATTGGGGTCCAGACCCAGATCGGAGAACGCGGCGTCGACGAACGGCTGCACGAACTGTCCCGGGAGCAGGTTGGCGACATAGGACTTGAAGAACGGTCCGCCCGACACCGACTCCCCCAGTGACATGGCGTAGTCACCGATGAGCTTCAGCGACTTCTGCAGCCGTTCCTTGCGGTTGTCCAGGATGGTCAGCACACCGTTGAGCTTGTCGATCGCCGGCTTCAGGGTCTCGTCGTTCTCGGCGATGAAGCCCTGCAACTGGCGGCTCAGCGCGGAGATGTTGCCCGAGATCGCGTCCAGGGCAGCGCTTTGCGCCTGCAGCTCGGCCAGTAGTGCATTGCTGTTGCGGACCAGCCCGACAATCTGGTCGCTGCGCTCGGCGAGCACCGTGGTGGCCTTGTTGGCGTTGCCCAGCAGTCCCCGTAATTCGGCGTCACGCTCGTTGAGGGTCTCGGAGAACCGGGACACACCTTCGATGGCGACCCTCAGCTCCGGCGGGGTGTCGGCGAAGGTTTCCGAGAGCACCCGCAGTGAGTCCGACAGCTGGTTGGTGTTCAGTCCGCTGATGGTCGCGGACAGGTCACCGAGCGCGTCGGGCAGTTGGTAGGCCGGCGTCGTGCGATCCAGCGGGATGGTGCCATCCTGCCAGCCGTCACCGCGCGGGGTGACCTCAAGGTATTTGGTGCCCAGCAGGCTCTTGGTCTTGACCGCGGCCTCACTGCGATCCCCGATCCGCACGTCGCCGTCGATCTTGAACTTGACCAGCACCTGCCGGCCGTCCAGCTCCACACCGGAGACGCTGCCGACCCGCATACCGGAGACCTGCACGGTCGCGCCGTCGCGGATGCCGCTGGCTTCCGCGAAATAGGCGGAGTAGTCCTTGCCCTGGCTCAGGAACGGCAGCTTGTCGTAGTTCAGCGCGCCCAGCACGATCGCCGCGATGATCGCGAGACCGACTGCGCCGACGATGAACTGGTTACGTTCTGCGAAAGACTTCATCGCGGGGTGCACCTCCCGCTGTTCTGCCCGGCCGCCTTCACGTACACGGGCTGACCGCCCTTGCCGTTGAGCTTGAGGACGATGTCGCACAGGTAGAAGCTGAAGAAGTCACCGTAGATGCCTTGTCGCGCCAATGCCTGATACGCATCGGGCAGGGTGTTGATCAGGTTGTCGAAGTACTCGTGATCGGCGACCACGATGCCGGCAGCGCGGTCAGTCTCCTGGACGGTCTTCGCCAGCGGCGGCCGGGCCTGTTGCAGCAGATCGGCGATACTGCCCGCCGCTTCGCTGACATAGGCGACGCCGTTGGCGATATCGGTGCGGCGTGCGGCCAGCCCGTCGATCAATTCCGAAAGTCCGTCAACGGCTTTGGCGAACTGCTCGTTCTGGTCGCCGAGCGAACCCAGCACGGTGTTCAGGTTGACGATGACCTCACCGATGAGCTGGTCGCGGTCGGCCAGGGTGTTGGTCAGTGCCGCGGTCTGGGTGAGGAAGGACCCGATGGTGGCGCCCTGGCCCTGCAGCGCGCTGATCAGCTGGCCCGACAGCGCGTTGATCTGATCGGGCTCCAGCGCCTTGAACAGGGGGCGGAAACCACCGATCAGCGCGTCGAGGTCCAGCGGAGGTGCGGTGCGGGACAACGGGATCGTGGACCCGGGCTGCAGGCGCGAGGTGTCGCCGGTGCCTTCCTGCAGGCCGAGATAGCGGCCGCCGATCAGATCGTCGTATCGGATCACCGCGCGGGTGCCTTCGGTGAGCACCACGGATTGATCGGCGGTGAAGTTGACCAGGACGGTGCCGTCGTCGCGGATCTTCATATCGCCGACCTTGCCGACCTCGACACCGGCGATGCGGACGAAGTCGCCGGGCTCCATGCCGCCGACGTTGGTGAATTCGGCGCGGTAGCCCTGTTCCGTCTCACCGAACCGCAGCTGGGAGAAGATCGCGAACAGCCCGAAGACACCCAGCAGACACACTGCCAGGAAGATGGTGAGCCGCCAGATGGCGCCCCCCAGATTGTCTTTCATGGCTGTTCGCTTCTCCTTCTCGGTATCGGATCTCGGACGTTACGGGCCGGGTGCGGCGGGCACCGGCAACGGCTGCGGCGGCAACGGTGTCGGCTGCACGCCGGGCGCGGTGACCACGAAGGGTTCCGAGCCGGGTGTCGCACCCGGGTCACGCGGTGCTCCGGGCGGCGGCGCCGGCGGCAGGCCGGGCCACAACGGGGTGCCGTCGGGCGCGTACAGCTGGGCACCGTAGGCGGGGGCGCCCGGGTACGGGATGGGGCCGATTGCCGGGCCACCGAAGGTGTTCCGGATGCTCGGGGGCTCCGGGACGGCCCGGGTGACGGGCAGCCAGTTGCCGTAGGCCGGGAAGGCGATGCCCGGGTTGGGCCGCCAGTCGACACCGGTGCCGAAGCCCGTGTTGGTGATCAGCTGGCGCACCGGCCAGTTGTCGTCGACGCTCGGAAGCGAACCGCAGCCCGGCTTTCCGCCCGGCCCGCCCTTGGCGCCGACGATCGGCAGGTTCTGCGGGTAGCGGTACGGGTCATCGCCGAGCATCAGGCTGGTGTCCAGGATGAACGACTTGCCGTTACCGCCGGTGGCGTCGTAGCCGCCGTGGTCCAGCAGGTACTTGGCCCCGGTGAGCAGGCAGGTGTAGGACGGGCTGTATTTGAGCAGCAGGTCGGTGGTGGGCTGCAGGGTGTTGACGGCCTTGATCAGGTTGGCGTTGTTGGGCGCCAGCAGCTCGATTCCCTTGTTTGACAGGCCGGTTGTGGCCAGCAGCAGCGCGTCGAGTTGCCGGGAATTCTCGGTCACGGTGGTCGCGGTGGTGCTGGCGGCATCCAGGGTGGCCAGGATGCCCTGGGCGGCGTCGCTGTAGGCGTCGCTGAAGCCCTTCAGTGCCTGCCAGTCCGCGCGGATGGTGTCGGCGCGCGGGTTCAGCGCCAGCAGAACCTGATTGGCGTCGGTGGTGGCCTGCCCGATGACCTCACCGCGGCCGCGGACGCCCTCGGCGAGTGCGGACAGCGTGGCGTTCAGCTTCGCGGTGTCGACCTGTTCGAGCACACCCACGAGGTTCTCGAAGACGGTGTTGACCTCGGTGGTGACATTGAGCGATTCGAGCACCTGGCCGGATTTCAGCCGCTCGGCGCTCGGGCTGTCCGGGTAGACGAGGTCGACGAACTTGGCGCCGAAGATCGTGGTGGCACGGATCCGGGCTTCGACATTGGCCGGGATGAAACGGATCTGGTCGGGGTCGATGTCGAGGCGCAGTTTGACCGGGGAGGCGGCCTCGGAGTCGCCGCCGCTGATCGCGACGACCCGGCCGACCTGGACGCCGCGCATCTTCACCTTGGCGTTGGTCTCCATCACCAGACCGGACCGGTCCGCGGTGAGGGTGACCGGGACGGTGCTGCGCAGCGAACCGGTGAACAGTGAGTACGACAGCCAGATGGCGGCGATGACGAACACCACCAGCAGCAGGGTCCACCACCCTGGTGCGATACCGCCCCGTTTCGATGTGTCCATGTCAGCCGGCCAGATTGAAGTTGCCCGATTGCCCGTACACGGCAAGGGAAATCATCACCACGACGAACGCCGAGATGACCAATGAGGTGCGCACCGCGCGACCGACGGCCTCGCCGACGCCTGCCGGTCCCCCGCTGGCGGTGAAGCCGTAGTAGGTGTGCACGAGCATGATGACGATCGCCATCGCGATCGACTGGACGAACGACCAGATGAGATCGATCGGGTTGAGGAACGTGTCGAAGTAGTGGTCATAGACGCCGCTGGACTGCCCGTAGATCACGGTGGTGCCGATCTTGGCCGCGTAGAACGACATCAGCACACCCACGCAGTACAGCGGGATGACCACGATGACGCCGGCGACGACGCGACTCGAGGCCAGATAGGCGATGCTGCGGATGCCGATGACCTCGAGAGCGTCGATCTCCTCGTTGATGCGCATGGCGCCGAGTTGGGCGGTGGCGCCGGCACCGATGGTCGCCGACAGCGCGATCGCGGTGGTGGCGGGCGCGATGAGCCGCACGTTGAAGAAGGCCGACGCGAAACCGGTGAGGGCTTCGACGCCGATCTCGGAGAACTGGTTGTACCCCTGCACCGCGACCAGCGCACCGGTACTGACGGTCAGGAATCCGACGATGGCGACGGTGCCGCCGATGATGGCCAAAGCACCGGTGCCGAGACCCATCTGGGCGATCAGCCGGACCAGTTCCTTGGGATACCGGACGAATACGTCGCCGATGGACAGCAGGGTGCGCCCGAAGAACTGGGTCTGCACGCCGACCTGGTTCCAGCTGTCGGCAACGCTGCCGACGCCCCGCCGCAGGCGGTGTCCCATCACGCTCGTCACATCGTCGCCCTCACGCCGACGGCGGTCGCGACCACGTTGATGGCGAACAGCGCCATGAAGGTGAAGACGACGGTCTCGTTCACCGCGTTACCGACACCGGCCGGTCCGCCGCCGACCGAAATGCCCTTGTAGCAGGCGATCAGTCCGGCGGTCAGACCGAAAAGAGCGGCCTTGACCAGCGCGATCATGACATCGGAGGGCCCGGTGATGAGCGTCAGGCCCGCGACGAACGCGCCCGGCGAGACGTGCTGGACGTAGACACAGAACAGGTAGGCGCCGGTGAGCCCGACAAGTACCACGGTGGCCGACAGCGCCAGCGATACCGTGGTCGCGGCCAGCACCCGCGGAATGACCAATGCCTGAATCGGATTCACGCCCATCACCCGCAGGGCGTCGAGTTCCTCGCGGATCGTCCTGGCGCCCAGGTCGGCACACATCGCGGTCGCGCCCGCACCGGCGATCACCAAAACGGTGACGATCGGCCCGATCTGGGTGACGGTACCCAGTGCGGCACCGGTGCCGGAGAAGTCCGCGGCACCGAACTCGGTCAGCAGAATGTTGAAGGTGAACGTGAGCAGCACCGTGTACGGGATGGTCAGCATCAGCGTCGGCAGCAAGGAAACCCGGGCCACGAACCAGGACTGAAGGATGTACTCGCGCCAGGCGAAGGGGGGCCGGAACATCAGCAGGAAGACGTCCAGCGTCATCGAGAAGAAGCCGCCGAAGGCGCGCACGGGCCGGGAAACGACACTCGGGATGGAGTCTTGCACAGCCATCAGCGAACCGATCTCGCCCTGTGCGACATCCGCTTACCCATGAAGTCCCTTCGACGGTGCCGGCTCATCCGAACACGATATGACCACAGGCGCCGCCATGGATGCGGAAGAACGTACATAACGATTCTCACAGCGACAACACCGACCACCTGGTTGGGTGACTCAAGTTACCGTCCAGTAGTCTGCGTCACACTTTGCCGACAACCCCCAGCGCACGCAGCGTGAATCCCTCGACACGGGCCCGGGACAGCGGAATTTGTGCCGGATCGAAGATCCTTGCCGAGGTCAGCTCCCGGCTCACCAGCGCCGCGATCGCGATGGCATCCGATTCGGGCTCCGCCAGCGGGAACGCTCCCTCGGCATGACCGCTGCGCAGAATGGTTGCCAGCGAGCCCTCACGGCGGGCCCGCGACAGTTCGCGCGCCTCCCGGTAGCCCTTGGCCGAACGCATCTCGTCGCAGTCCAGCACGGCGAGATAGCGGTGCAGATCGGCGTCGCTGGCCAGCGTGAACATCTGGTCCAGCCAGGCGCGGAGCTGATCCACCGGATCCGGGGACGCGGTACCGGCGATCTCGTCGAGAAGCACCGCCAGCCGCTCGGTCACCTGTTCCAGCATCGCCAGGAAGAGCTCGTCCTTGGACTGAAAGTGCCGGTAGAAGGCTCGGCTGGAGACCTCGGCCCGCGCCAGGATCGCCGAGACGTGCACCGGACCCTCATGCGGTTCGGACAGACAGTCGAAGGTCGCCTCCATGATGCGGTCGCGCTCCACGGCGCTGGATCCCGCTGATGGCACTGACTGCACGGCTTCCAAGTCTAGTGACTTGTGCACCCCTGACCCCACACCAGTTGGGGTCGGCAGGTCAGTAACGTGAGCGCCAGGCCGGCGAGAGGATGTCCGTGAGCGTGGCAAACAGCGCACCCCAGACCGTATCGTTCCGCGGCGTCGACGACCTCACGTTGGTCGCCGACGAATGGAACCGGGACACCGTGACAGCGGACTCGGGCCCGACCGTGCTGATGCTGCACGGCGGCGGGCAGAACCGGCATTCCTGGAAGAACACCGGCCAGATCCTCGCCGACCGCGGGATGCACGTCGTCGCGCTGGACAGCCGCGGTCACGGTGACAGCGACCGCTCCCCGACCGCCAGCTATGACGTCGAGACGCTCAGCTCCGACATCCTGCAGGTGCTCTACCAGATCGGCAGGCCCGTGGCCCTGGTCGGCGCCAGCATGGGTGGGTTGACCGGCATCCAGGCCGCCCATGAGGCGGGCCCGGAACTGGTGACCAAGCTGGTCCTGGTCGATGTGGTGCCACGGTTCGAGAAGGACGGCAGCGCCCGCATCCGCGATTTCATGTTCAACCACATCCACGGCTTCGATTCGCTCGAGCAGGCTGCCGACGCCATCGCCGCGTACCTGCCGCACCGCCCGAAACCCCGCAGCACCGAAGGCCTGAAGAAGAACCTCCGGCTGCGCGACGGCCGCTGGTACTGGCATTGGGATCCGGCGTTTCTCACCAAGCCGGGAGATGACCCGTTCGCCCGGGCCGACAAGCTGGAGGCGGCCGCGACCAACCTGTCGGTGCCGATCCTGCTGATCCGCGGCAAGCTGTCCGACGTGGTGTCCGAGGAAGGCGTGCGCGACTTTCTACAGAAGGTCCCCGCGGCCGAATTCGTCGAACTGTCCGAGGCAGGCCACACCGCCGCAGGTGACGACAACGACGCCTTCACCGAGATCGTCGTGAGGTTCATCGGCAAGTGAACGACGTGGCAGGCTTCAACTTCCTTGAGCAGCCGGCCCTCCCGGCACCCCAGGTCACCGAGCAGCAGGCCGCCGACCTGCTGGCCGGCCGGTACGGCTCCCGCGGCGAGGTGAAATCCCTGGGCAGTCAGCAGGACTGCAACTTCCTGGTGTCCGAGGGCGGCACCGCGGTGGCGGTGCTCAAGATCGCCAACCCGGCATTCACCGAGACCGAACTGGCCGCCCAGGACGCCGCGGCCGAGCTGATCGCGCGCACCCACCCCGACCTGCGGGTCGCCACACCTCTGCGGACCGCCGACGGGCAACCACCGGGCACCGTGCGGCTGCTGCCCTACCTGGCCGGCGGAACCCTCAGTGAGCGTGGCTATCTGACCCCATCCATCGTCGCAGGTATGGGTGAACTCGCCGCCCGGGTGAGCCGCGCCCTCGACGGGTTCAGCCACCCCGGTCTGGACCGGATCCTGCAATGGGACCTGCGCTACGGCAACGACGTCGTCGAACAACTGATCGCGCACGTGCCGCGACAACGCGACGAGATCCTGGCCGCCGCCCGCGAGGCGTGGTCGTGGATCGCGACCCACGCCGACGACCTGCCACGCCAAGCGGTGCATCTGGACCTGACCGACGCGAACGTCGTGGCCGGGCCGTCAGGTCTACCGGACGGCATCATCGATTTCGGCGATCTGTCGCACACCTGGGCGGTCTCCGAACTGGCCATCACGCTGTCCTCCGTGCTCGGCCACCCCGGCAGCGATCCGACGTCGATCCTGCCCGGTGTCAAGGCATTCCACGCGGTGCGCCCGCTGCGCCCGGCCGAGGCCGAGGTGCTGTGGCCGCTGCTGGTGCTGCGCACCGCGGTGCTCATTGTCAGCGGTGCCCAGCAGGGCGCACTCGACCCGGACAACGCCTACATCGTCGAACAGTCCGATGACGAGTGGCTGATGTTCGACCAGGCCACCTCCGTACCGATGGAGGTGATGTCGGCGTTGATCGCCGCCGAACTCGGATTGGCACCGGCCACCCCCGAGGTGCCGATCGAGAACCGGTTGATCTCCGACCTGGAGCCGGAATCCGTTTTCACACTCGACCTTTCGGACACCTTGGACGACGAGGACGAGCTCGCGGCCGCGGCGCTGCGCGCCGGCGCCGGGCTGGTGCTCACCCGGTTCGGCCGACCACGACTGAACCGCGCTCCCCTGCTCTCCCAGCGCAGCCCCGACGTCGTCGAGACCGGTATCGGGTTGTGGCCGGCCGTCACCACCCGGGTGCTGGCCCCGTGGGACGGGGAGGTGGTGGAGCGTTCCGATGACCGGATCACGTTGCGGGGGCTGGACTTCGAGCTGACCCTCACCGGCGTCGAATCCAGCACCGCACCCGGCCACGTGCACGCCGGCGAACATCTCGGGGTGATCGGGCAGGGCCGCTGGACCCGATTGGCGGTGCGCCCGGCCGGCGCCCCGGCGGCACCGGAGTTCACCGCGGCCGAGCTCGCACCCGGATGGTTGGCGTTATCCCGCGATCCGCGAACGGTTCTGGGCCTCGAACCGCTCACCGACGATCTGCAGCGCGATCTGCTGGAGCGCCGCGATGACAGCTTCGCCAAGGTGCAGGAGCGCTACTACCGCAATCCCCCGCAGATCGAACGCGGACACCGGCACTATCTGATGTCGACGACCGGTCGCGTCTACCTCGACATGGTCAACAACGTCACGGTGCTCGGACATGCCCATCCCCGGGTCGCCGACGCGGCGTCGGCGCAGCTTCGCCGACTCAACACCAATTCACGGTTCAACTATTCAGCGGTGGTGGAGTTCAGCGAGCGGATCGCCGCGACACTGCCGGACCCGCTGGACACCGTCTTCCTGGTGAATTCCGGTTCGGAGGCAAGCGATCTCGCGATCCGGCTGGCCACCGCGGTGACCGGGCGCCGCGATGTCATCGCCGTGCGCGAGGCCTATCACGGGTGGACCTACGCCACCGACGCGGTGTCCACGTCCACAGCGGACAATCCGAACGCGCTGGCCACCCGCCCGGACTGGGTGCACACCGTGGAGTCGCCGAACAGCTTCCGCGGCAAATACCGCGGCCACGAGGCGCATCGCTACGCAGGCGACGCCGTCGCGCAGATCGAGGCGATGACCGCGCAGGGGCGCCCGCCGGCGGCGTTCATCTGTGAACCGGTGTACGGCAATGCCGGAGGCATGGCGCTGCCGGACGGATACCTGCACCAGGTGTACGAGGCGGTACGTGCGGCCGGCGGGGTGGCGATCGCCGATGAGGTGCAGGTCGGTTACGGACGCCTGGGGCACTGGTTCTGGGGGTTCCCGCAGCAGCACGTGGTGCCCGACATCGTGTCGGTCGCCAAGGCCACCGGCAACGGCTATCCCCTGGGCGCGGTGATCACCACCCGCGCGATCGCCGATGCGTTCCGCTCGCAGGGGTATTTCTTCTCCTCCACCGGCGGCAGCCCGCTGTCCTGCGCCATCGGGCTGACGGTGCTCGACGTGCTGCACGACGAGGGTCTGCAGGACAACGCGCTACGGGTCGGTGAGCACCTGAAGTCCCGGCTGCTGGCATTGCGCGACAAGCACCCGATCGTGGGCACCGTGCACGGGATGGGGCTCTACCTAGGGGTGGAGATGATCCGCGATGCCACGACGCTGGAGCCCGCCGCCGCGGAGACGATGGCGATCTGCGAGCGCATGCTGGAGCTCGGCGTGATCATCCAGCCCACCGGAGATCACCAGAACATCCTGAAGACCAAGCCCCCGTTGTGCATTGACATCGCGGGCGCGGACTTCTACGCCGACACCCTCGACCGGGTGCTCACTGAGGGCTGGTAGACCCGTTCGCCTGATCCAGGCGCTGGTGCAGCCGGGCCCGGATGTCGTCGGGGGTGTACGCCTTTCGGATGCGCTGATCCCGTGCGACCAGCGCACCGCCGGCCACGACCCCGGCGACACCAGCGAGCCCGATCCACTTCCAGATGCCCTTCATAGGCGAGATTCTGCCTAAGCTGCGGTCGTGAACGCGAATACGGTGTCCCTGTCACGGGCGCTCGAGGAGACCCGGACGGGCGATATCTGGCTGTTTCGCGGCGGCTCGGGCCCTGACCGGGCGATTCAGGCCCTGACGAATGCGCCGGTCAACCACGTCGGCATGACGGTCGCGATCGACGACCTGCCGCCGCTGATCTGGCATGCCGAACTCGGCCAGAAGTTGCTCGACCTGTGGACCGGCACCCATCACCGCGGCGTCCAGCTCAACGACGCCCGCGAGGTGGTGGAGCGCTGGGTGCATGAATACGGCCAGAAGGCCTGGCTGCGTCAGCTCACCCCGCCCGCCTCTCGCGAGCAGGAAGACCAGATGCTCAAGGTGGTGGCCCGGATGAACGGCACCGCCTTCCCGTCGACGGCCCGGCTGACCGGGCGCTGGCTGCGCGGACGGCTGCCCATCGTCAGCGATTTCACCCGCGGGCTGCCGATCATCCACCGCAAGGTTCGCGAATCCGCCGAGCGGGACAAGCGGCGCCGGCGATCCGAAGGCCTCGAGACCGCGTACTGCGCCGAGACGGTGGCCATCACCTACGAGGAGATGGCGCTGCTGAGCACCGAGAAACGAGAGAACTATTTCGACCCGGGCAAGTTCTGGAGCGGCGACAGCCTCTCGTTGGCGCCGGGGTACTCGTTGACCGATGAGATCGCGGTCATCGTCGATTCGGCACCGCCCGCTGCGGGCTGACCCTGGACCGACAAGGTCGAGTAGCGCACTACTCGATCCCGGCCGCGCCGGTGCGCGCACCGTGGAACCATGCCGTTCCGAACCCCATTGCACTACGTCGATCCGCACAAGGAGCGCGGTCTGATGTACCGGGCCAATGTCTGGTTCGGGCGGAGCCGGCTGGGGCGTACCTACGGGCTGCGGCTCGGATCCGCGATCGATCCCTTGCTGTTTCGCGCCACCGGTGGTCGCTACCCGGGGAAGATCGGGTGGATCGCCACCGCCCCGCTGGTGACGACCGGCGCGAAGTCAGGGCAACCACGACAGGTGCAGCTCACCTATTTCCACGACGGATCCGACCCCATCGTGATCGCCTCCAACGGAGGCGGAGTCACGCACCCGGCGTGGGCCTACAACCTGCGGGCTCAGCCCGAGTGCGAATTCGGCGACGAGGAATTCTGCGCCATCGAGGTCACCGATCCGGATGAGTACGCCCGCCTGTATGCCCTGGCCGAGAAGGTGTTTGCCGGCTACACCGAGTACCTCGTCAAGACGGCGGCCATCGGCCGCCGGATACCGATGTTCCGGCTGACCCGCGGTCAGTGATCGACGCCGCCCTCAGCGCGTGACCACCACGCATGGATGCGGCGCGCGAAGGCGATCTCCGCCGACTCACTGCCCGCAGCGAGGCCGTAATGGCTTTCCAGACGCCGGACAAGACGCGCGCTCAGCTCGTCGGGACCGGCGCCGCTCTCCAGCCACTCCCGGATGGGTTCGACGAGGTCGTCGTACTCCTCATCGTCTCGCGGACGGTCGTCCCATTGATACACACCGAGCACGTCCCACTCCTGCAACAGGTCGGCGAGCGCGAGGTTTCGCTCGTCGAATTCATCGCGCCGCCTCACCGCCTGGACCCTACGGCCCGCCCGAGTGTGGGCGCCACGAAATAAAAGCTCGCCGATCCCGTGCGCAGCACCCACACTCGACGGATGGTCAACCGGTGGTCTGGCGTGACGATCGACTGTGTCGATCCGGCCCGCATGTCGCGTTTCTGGGGCCGGCTGCTCGGACTGGCGCCGACGACTGAGCACGGTGACGATGCCGGATGGGCGACTCTCGGATCTCGGTCAGGCCCTACGCCCCGGCTGACCTTCCAGCGGGTACCCGAGCCGAAGTCGACCAAGGCTCGTCTTCACCTCGACATCGAGGTGGACGATATCGACACCGGACGGGCGCAGGTGGAGAGCCTCGGCGGCCGGTGGACCGGCATGCGTCACGACTACGACGAGGGTGTCGTCCTGAACATGCTGGACCCGGAGGGACACGAGTTCTGCTTGGTCCAGTATCGCCAAACCGTCTGAACACTTTCTGTCCCATCACTATCGCCCCCCGCACCGATGTGACCTTCGGGAAACCAGTACTACCTGAAGTACTACGACTCAGGTGGTACTGCAGGCAGTATCACGTCAGCGAAAGTCATATCGCCCCGAAAACCGGCGATTCAACGGGCCGCGCTCGCGATCTGCTGGGCGACCTCGTCGGGCGTGCGGTGCGTGGTGTCGACCACCTCGGCCACGTCGTGCAGCCAGATGCGAGCCGCTTCCGCATAGGGCTGCAGGTGGTCCATCCGGAACGGTGATGGACCCATCACGGTGTCGCCTTCGATACGCGCGCGCAGGGTGTCAGGGTCAGCGTGAAGCACGAAGTGCCGCAGCGGGATCTCGTACTGCGCGAGGCCGGTGCTGATCTCAATCCAGTACGCCTCGATGAGGACAGTCATCGGTATCACCAGCGTTCCGCCGGTGTACTCGAGGACGCGGCGGGCTGTCTCCACCACGAGCGGACGCCACGGTGGCCAATGCTGGAAGTTGTCCGTCTCGGGCAGGCCAGGCACGAGGTTCATCAGCATTTCGCCGACCATCTCGGCGTCGAAAACACGTGAATTCGGCACCAGCGGCTGCACGAGCCGACTGGTCGTCGTCTTACCCACACCGTGCGTGCCGTTGAGCCACAAGATCACAGGTGCCAACGGTAGCTCCAGAATTCGGGCGCACCAGGAATGCACCGCCCGAAGACGGGTATCCGTTCGTATGGCCGTCTCAGTGGTGCACCCAGGAGCGCAGGACTTCATACCGCCGACCCGCGACCTCGGCACGCTGGCCGACGCGGCACGGGGATGCCGCGGATGCGAGTTGTACCGCGACGCCGATCAGACGGTGTTCGGTGCCGGCCCCTCGTCCGCGCGACTCGTCTTGGTGGGCGAGCAGCCAGGCGATCAGGAGGACCGCGCGGGCGAGCCGTTCGTCGGACCCGCCGGCCGCCTGCTGAATAAGGCACTGGTCGAAGCGGGCATCGACCGCGAACAGGTCTACGTGACCAACGCCGTCAAACACTTCAAGTTCACCCGCGCGCCGGGAACAAGCGCCGGATCCACAAGACGCCCAGCCGCACGGAGGTCGTCGCCTGCCGTCCGTGGCTGTTCGCCGAACTCGGCGTCATCGATCCCGACGTCGTGGTACTCCTCGGAGCCACTGCCGCAAAAGCATTGTTGGGTAACGACTTTCGACTTACCGCTCATCGCGGTGAGGTGTTGCACCCACCGGAAGACGAATTCGATGTCGTGGCCACCCCGCACCCATCATCAGTGTTGCGTGGGCCGGCCGACCGGCGTGACGCCGCGTTCGCCGATCTGGTGACCGATTTGCAGACCGCGGGCGGGCTGCTCGGGCGGCGCCGCTGATGACCGTGCGAATCGGCACGTCGGGATGGTCCTACGATCATTGGGACGGCGTGCTCTACCCGCCAGCGTTGCCGAAGTCCCGCAGGTTGGACGCCTACACGGCGGAGTTCGACACCGTGGAGCTGAATGCCAGCTTCTACCGCTGGCCCAAGCCCGCGACGTTCGCGCAGTGGCGCCAACGGTTGCCCGACGGTTTCAGGATGTCGGTGAAGGCGTCGCGAGGCCTGACCCACGCCCGACGGTTGAGCTCCCCCGAGCAGTGGATCGAGCGCATGACGGCCGGCTGGACCGAACTCGGTGATCGGCGGGCCGCCCTGCTGGTGCAGCTGCATCCGGCGCAGCAGCGCGACGACGAACGACTGGACCACTTCCTGAGCGCGATGCCGACAGAGATCCCCGTGGCCATGGAGCTGCGTCACCCGACCTGGGATGACCCGGCCGTCTACGAACTGTTGAGCCGGTACGGCGCCGCCTACGTCGTGATGAGCGGGCCCAACCTGCCGTGCGTCGTGACCGCCACCGCCGATCTGGTCTACCTGCGGCTGCACGGGCCCGGAGACGACGCGATGTACGCGGGGTCTTACGACACCTCGGAGCTGAGCCGGTGGGCCGGCCACCTCCGCGAGTGGGACGCCCAGGGCCGGGATGTGCTGGTGTACTTCAACAACGACCTCGGCGGGCACGCGGTGCGCAATGCGAGAGAGCTGAAGGCGATGGTCTTTTGACCGGTGGCTCGTCAGTCGAGGCAGAACTCGTTGCCCTCGGGGACACGCTGGAAGAACAGCCGCGGCCCGACCCCGTCCGGGTCGACGCAGGCGAACGCGGAATTCTGCCTATCGGCGGGCAGGGCCCGGTTGAACTCGTCCCAGTCCGCGAAACCCGGCGGCGGTGGTGGCACCACGTAACCGAGTGCCTCACACCAGAACCGAGCGACGCGCTCGGGTACCGCGCAATCGAAAGTGACCTGGAAATGTCGTGCCCCCGCCATGTCTTCACCATAGCGGCGTACGGTGCTGAGCATGCCGCTGCGCTACGTCGATCCCCAGAAGCCACGCGGTCGCGCGTACGAAAGAAGCGTGCGCTTCGGGCGTTCGCGAATAGGTCAGTTGGTCGCCCGCCATATCGCCCGCCGCACCGACCCGTACCTGTTCCGGCTGACCCGGGGCAGGATCAACATGGGCCCTATCATCAATGCGCCCCTTGTCACGACGGGCGCGAAGTCCGGGCAGCGGCGCCAGGTGCAGCTCACGTACTTCCACGATGGTCCGGACGTCGTCCTGCTGGCCTCGAACTACGGAGGCGCGAAGCATCCCCAGTGGTATCACAACCTGAAGGCGAATCCCGATTGCGAGTTCGGCATGGAGCGCTTTTCGGCGTCCGAGGTGACCGATCCCTACGAGTACACCCGGTTGTACGCACTCGCTGAGAAGGTGTACGCCGGCTATGACGATTACCGGGAAAAGACGGCTCCGGCCGGTCGGCAGATCCCCATCTTCCGGCTCGCACCGCGCTAGGCTCCGCCGACGTCACGAGAGCTCCGTTTGTAACCTGTCCAGATGGACGGGGCATTGGATGACGGACCTTTCTTCCACGGCACCAAGGCCCAACTGCGCGTGGGTGATCACCTCACCGCCGGTTTCCGCTCCAACTACCGGCCAGAGATCGTGATGAACCACATCTACTTCACCGCGTTGCGCGACGGCGCAGGACTGGCCGCCGAACTCGCGCCCGGCGACGGCATCCCGCGCGTGTACGCCGTGGAACCGACCGGCGAATTCGAGAACGATCCCAACGTCACCGACAAGAAATTCCCCGGCAATCCCACCCGGTCCTATCGCAGCAGGCATCCGCTCCGGATCGTCGCCGAGATCACCGATTGGACGCGACTCACCCCCGAAGCTCTCCCAGATGTGGCAGGACCGACTGGCCGCAATCGAGGCCGAGGGCCGGGGCGAGATCATCAACTAGTTCGGACTACGCGGTGACGAGGAGCTGCACCGCGACGCTCTTCCGTCGGACTCACGACGGCCGTCTCGACGCACGCCAAAAACGGGTAGATCGGCGTAGTTTGAGCTATGCCCAACGTCACGGCATCGGTCATCATCGCCCATCCCGCACACGTGGTCTGGGACTACATCATCCATCCGGACCACCTACCGCACGTCCTACCTGGGATCGTCTCCGTCGATGCAGGCAAGGAGCCGCCGTACGTTCCGGGCGATCTGTGGCATGGAGTGAGCCGGTCGTTCGGCATCACCAACGCGTGGACCGGCGTGTTCGCGAAGGTGGATGCACCCAAGATGATGGAGTTCCGCATCACGGAGTCCAGGTTTCCCGTCACCACCATCGACACCTTGGATGAGGTGCCGGGGGGCACTTGCTACACCTGCTACGTCACGGGCGAACCCGCACTCGGCGGATCTCTGGGCCGACTGGTCGATGTCCTGATGTCGAAAGCTATCAAGCGAGCGATGACGAAACACCAAGCGGGCCTTCCCGCGCACATCGACGCCTGGGCGCGGCAGAACGGCTGACCAGGGCTTCGACAAATCGATCAGCGCGCATCGTCCGGATGCGACTTCGCTTGGTGCGGAATACCGGTGAGCATGAATTCGGCACCGCGCCGGGGCGCCTCGACCAACATCGCGAATGGGATGGACCGCTTGGGGAACCGCACGTGTCGGCGACCCTTGAGGACGGCCTTGACGACCTCGTCGGCCACTCTTTCGCGGGGGGTGTCGACGGCAGCCCCGCAGCGATACGCGCGCCGAAACGACCTGGCGGTGGGCTCGTAGTTGTCAGCCTTGGCAAGCAGGTCGGTTGGGACAGGCCCCAACTCGACGAGTGTGGTGCCGATCGGCAGACCACGGAAATCTGTTCGCAGCCCAGCGGTGAAGTGCGACAGCGCCGCCTTCGACGCCGAGTAGGTGACGAGGCCGGGGACCAGCATGATGCCACTGAGCGAAGACACGTTGACGATGTGGCCGCCGCCGCGTCGAAGCATCCCGGGTATCGCCTGGCGGCAAAGTTCCGCCGGCGCCAGGTAGTTGACGTCGGTGACGCGGCGCAATTCATCGTCGGGTGCGTCGATGAAGCCGGCGGTACTTTCGATACCGGCGTTGTTGACCAAGACATCGACCGGGCCGCCGTCGTCTTCGATCCTCTGGATGAGGCCGGCAACCTGGGTCGAGTCAGCGAGATCTGCAGGGTGGACGGTGCCACCGAGCTCGGCCGCAAGCGACTCGAGAGAATCCCGGCTGCGAGCGACGAGCGCCACTCTTGCTCCGGCGCCGGCAAAGGCGTGCGCCAATGACTCGCCGATCCCCCGCGACGCCCCGGTGACCAGTACTCGTTTCCCCCGAAGTTCCATTTTCGGATCTTATGCAGCAAATATGCGATTGGCGGGTGTTCGAACGCTATTCGGTGTCAGCTGTACACCCAGCGATCTCGGGGCCCGCCGGCCCGGCATCAGCCTTGATCGTCAGACATTGAAACGGAACTCCATGCTGGGCGTTTATCGCAGTTGATGGCGTTGGCTTCGTTAAGTCTTGGCAGGTCAGAACGTTGGCGACGTTGGCTGTTGTTTACCGTGAATGAGGCTACTGCGGACGGACTGCGGACTCGGACTCTCGCCGGTATGGCCGGAGAGAGAGCGGGCGCTGGCCGTGCGAGGCATGGCAGTGCCCTCAGTGGGGCCACCCCCCACCCCGCTCGAATGTTGCTGACCTGTGGCGTGTTCAGTTACGCAGGACGCGCTGCCGATACAAAACGCTGGCGTTGAAATAGGTCAGATAGACAGCGGTGGCCGCCAAGGCGATTCGACGAGTACGAGAATCAAGCAGCGCAAGACCCAGTCCTGCTTCGATGCTGCCGTTGATCAGAACGTGAGCACGGATGTTGTCCTTGAACGCCGTTCGATTCACCGGTTCGAACGCTCTTGGGAGCAGTAGGTGCGCGAGTCCCGACCCCACGAGCGCAAATCCTCCGGCCAATGACCATCGTTCGGACCGTGTACGCCTAGCTGTCACGGGCAGACCCGTCGAGAACGAGGGGTAGGTGAGTGGGGCCGCGCAGCGAGCTGTTGGTGGACCATGCGGTGGGGCCGGTCATGGAGATTCGCGCGACGCGGTCCACCAGTTCTCGGAGCACGGCTTGTGCCTCCATGCGTGCCAGGGGTGCTCCCAGGCATAGGTGCGGACCGTAGCCGAAGGCGACGTGGGTACGCGGGTTTCGGTTGGCGCGGAAGGTGTTAGGGTCGTCGAAGGCCAGTGGATCGCGGTTGGCCGCTCCGAACGACATCATCACACGCGAGCCTGTTGGGATGGTCACGTCTCCAACCCGATAATCGGCGCGGGTGTAGCGGTAGAGGTTTTGGATGGGGCTGCTGTAGCGGAGATGTTCTTCGATGGCCTGCGGTATGAGGTCGGGGTTGGCGCGGATCATGTCATATTGGTCGGGGTGGTGGGCGTAGGTGTGAAGCATTCCGCCCAGGAGGTTGGTGGTGGTCTCATTGCCGGCGATCAGCAGCAGGATGGCAATGTAGAACAACTGATTGTCGGTTAGGGCACCGTCGGTGCTGTGCGCCAGCAAACGGCCAAGAACGGTATTTGAGTCTTTGAGGTGCCCATCTCCGAGGTGCTTCAAGAAATAGCGGCGCAGCGCCATTGCAGCCCACATGGATCGTGCCGAGTGCACAACACCTTTCACCGTTGGGGTGAAGTTGATTAACTGCGTGCACTCATCTGACCAGCGACGGAAATCGGCGATGTCGCCATCGGGGACGCCGATGATCGCGGCGATCACCCGCAGCGGCAAGGGGACCGTCAACTGTTGCACCGCGTCACCGCCGCTCGCTGCGATCATGTCACCGACGAGTTCGGCAGCAAGCTTGTCGATGATGTTGCGCCAGGTGTCCAGTGCACCTTTGGTGAACGCTGGCTGTACTTGTTTGCGGAGGCGGCTGTGCTGCTCGTCGTCGGTAACAACAACGAGATCTGCGACCATCTGTACTCGGGTCACTCCCCGGCTGCTGGTCACCTGGTCTGTGTCGCGTAGCGCAGCGCGGACATCGTCGAGCCTGTGAAGAATCCACGTTGAGCGGCGGGGGTTGTAGTGGACACGTCCACCCCGGTGCAGGGCGTCGTACGCAGCGTGCGGTTGCGCTGCGACGGTCGGATCTAACGGGTCGTAGTCGGTGTTGACCGCACCCGTCCATCCCTCGTATCCACGCTTATGTGTACGAATCGCCGCCGAGACATTCAATCGCGTCGCTGCAACCAGCGGCGACAACATCGCTGTGGCACCGTCAGCAGCCTTTCCAAGCTTCAAAGTAAACGCACCTTTCCCTAGAGCATCTATCTCACAGTGGGTGCGGGCCGCCCAAGCGGTCAATGCTTCGCTACGAAGATGAAATGCCAGCACAGAACTGACGAGATCTCCTGCGCTCACGGACAGCCCTCAACTGCGCATACGGGTGAGACATCAGCCTCGAAATGTCTCTCGGTGAGAGAACGGATTTGTTGTTCTATCACCGCTGCAACCGGAAGGATGACAAATGTGGCACGGAAGGATTGGGTCCTTGGAGTGGACCGTAGCGCGGTGGCGCTTGATCGGATTCTGTCGGGGGCTTCGGAGCTTGTCTCACGCGATGGGTTCGAGGCGTTGACCATCGACGCGCTGGCTGCGCAGTTGAATTGCTCGCCCGCTACCATCTATCGCCGTGCAGGCGGCAAAGCCGCGATCCTCGAACGTCTCATTTCCTTGTTCTCCGAACGAATCATTCGCTCAGTACGCCAGGCGATCGTCGGGACTGAGGGAACTGAGCGCGTCGCGACTGCCATCGTCGTCGCACTTGACTGCATGCGAGCCGAACCGCTCGGAAAATTGATCATGGGCGACATTCGCCCAGACCACGACGGCGGAATCGTCACCGCATCACCGCTCGTGGCCAAGATTGCCGAAGAGATGATCGGGCGCAGCGACCCACTAGCCGCGCAGTGGCTCATTCGCGTCACCTTCTCGCTGTGGTACTGGCCTGCCAAAGACAACCAGACCGAGTACGAACTCGTGAAACGGTTCGCCGCGCCATCGGTGACACTGGGATTACGCTAAGAACTGCTCTAGCGCCGGGTCAGCCCGAGAACCTGCTAACTCTGTGCCGCGAGGGCGCGGTACACCGTCGCCCTGCTGACGCCAAAGGTGGCAGCAATCGTGCTGGCCGCCTCACCGCTGGTATGCATCCGCTGGGCCAGGGCCACCTTCGACTCGTCCAGCGACTTGGGGCGACCGATGGACTGCCCGCGTGCCCGCCGTGCGTCCCGCGATGCCGTGCGCCGTTCCTTACCCAGTTCCAGCTCAAGCTCGGCGAGACTGGCGAGGACCCCGGCAACCATCCGCCCCGAAGCGTTCGAGGTGTCGATGCCCTCGCGTAGCGACCGCAGCACGATTCCCCGCACGCCAAGGTCCCGGATGGTCTGCATCACCTCTGCCGCATTGCGGCCCAGACGGTCGATGCCAACAACGACGATGGCGTCGCCCTGCCGTGCGTAATCCACAAGCGCGGCGAGGCCGGGACGCTGCTGCCGCGTCGACGTGCCGGAAAGCTTGTCGGTGTAGACGCGGGTGGCATCAACGCCTGCTGCGGTCAGCGCATCCACCTGTTGGTCGAGCGACTGGTGCGCCGTGCTGACGCGGGCGTAGCCGAGCTGGGTTCCGGTGACGGCGGGCGCGGTGTCGATGACCATGCGACCATCGTCGCATAAGTCTCACAACTCGTCAATATGCGACAGAACTTTTGAACCATCTTTTGAGACGCCACGATCTGGCACTGATCAGGCCACAGACTATCTCGTTGAGGCTGTTGCAAATCTTTAGTTCTGAGAACGGCGTTCCAAATGGCGAATAAGGCTTGAGGTGCCAGAGCGACGTCGGAATGGCAGCGTTCACCCCGGCGTGCCAGATTGGATGTAGGCAACCTTCGCAACGACAATCAACGCAATGCCGTGTCTTTAAGGGTCCATCTGCGGGAAGGCAACGTGATGACCGATCCCAGTGTCGCGATTGACCGGGTGTGGAGCATCCGTGACGCCATCTTGGCCTGGCTTTACATCAAGGCGATGGTGCATGGCAGTCGGCGTCCGGTGCTGAAACCAGAGGACATCGCGGCCACGGTCGATTGGCAAGGCGCGCCGTTGACCGAACCGGAGGTCGCGGCAGCGTCGGATTGGCTAAAAGAAGAGGGATACATAAGCGGCTCTGGTTCCTGGGGACACGGCGTCATACGCCCAGCGATTACGGCCCTGGGTGAGACCTTGGCCGACCGCAAGGTGTCCGTTCGCCCTGGCGGTCAGGAGCCTGCCGACCCCCAAGGTGTAACGACCATCCACGTAAGCAACAGCACGAACGTGGCGATTGGAAGTCCTGGGGCTACGCAGGTCTACAGCCTTTCCGAGCAGATGCAGAAGGCCACTGCCGTCGCCGATCTGTTAGCGAAAGCTTCATGCGGTGGGCCAGACGAGATTGCGCAGGCGCAGCAGATCGCCGCCGACATCAAGGCCGAAGCTGCCGAGCCTGTTCCTGACACCGGCAAGGTAAAAAAGTTGCTTCTATCCGCGTTAGGAATTGGGATGACGACCCTCGCACACGACGGTGCAGCCGAGTTGGTCCATCTGGGAAGCCAAGCGTTACAAACGTTTTAACTGCGGCGTGCGGCCTTTGGGGTCGGTCACTGCGAACGCACCCGACTCTTAGCAGCAGGCACCTACTCTTGTGGCTTAGCCGCACCCTCACGTAGTCCCCGAGAGGTCAGAGCCGGTAAAGCAACAACTAGTGACAACTGAGCGCGGCCCCGAGGGGGTGGGTGGCATCACGAACGGTGTATGGAAATGGACCGCTTGTCGATGGTTTCGGGACCGGGACACGTTTCTAGAAAATAGTGGCGCTTCCATTGTTCCCAATTTGGGGTTGACATGACGTTGATAGATAGTCATAAAGAGCGGCGAAGTAACCGCAGCTCAGAGGCGGTTTCAATTCACGTCAATCGTGAAGTGTGTTCATCCTCCGCGTGAACTTCTAGTGGAGGCAGCACTTGGTATGAACGCTGCCGCCGACCCCCAACGTGACCGCATGCCGAGGCACGACCAGGCAACGCGCCATCGAATCCTCAGCGATGAAGCCGTGTTTCTTGGCCTTGCTGATTGCGTTCGCGACAGCAGAGTTGGAAATCGGCTTCGGCTTCCCGTCCGGTCCCGGTTTGCCTAGGAGCTTGCCCAACTCGCCCATTGCGAAGTTGGCGTGCCCGTTCAAGCGATGCCTGCCGAACGCCAACGCCGCAACACGGAGCCACAGGGGCAGAGCCGGATCACTGGCACGTTCCATCCATACCTTTTGGTAGTGAGCAGACCAAGGGTTCTGGACGCTCACCTGGCATCTACTGAGGACTGCTGAGATTCGGTCCCACCGCGACGGGTGGTCCGCTCCTGCTCTGCAACCCAGATCAGAACGTCGGCCCGGCGGTATCTGACCCGACCGCCGAGACGAAAAGAAGCTGGGCCGATGCCAGTGCTGCGGTAATAGCGAAGGGTGCCTTCTGGGATGCCGTACTCGTTCTCGACGTCCTTGGTGGTCATCAGTTCCCTGACCGGGATAGCGGTTGTCGTCATCAAGTTTTTAACCTCCAAACGCTTGGCTTTCAAGCATCGAGAAGGACAGTACGGCGCTTGTCAAGCTCCATGAGCTTGATAACTAAGCTCCTGTGCCATAGATTGGCCATCATGGACGACGACGGAACACCAGACATGCACGAACAGCAGGCGTTGGCCGAAAAGTTGCAGCGGCAGCTCACGTCCGAACGTAGCGAAGCGTCCGCTGCGAATCCTGCACAGCGCCGTCAAGTCCATGAGGACTGGGAGAAGAGCTTTGGCGACAACGTTCGACACTGGCGGCGAGAGCGCAACTGGTCGCAAGAAGACCTGGCCGACAAACTTCGCTCGGAGGGCATCGACCTTCATCAGACGTCTGTCGCCAAGATCGAACGCGGCACCCGGCCACTGCGGGTCGCAGAGGCAGCAGCCATCGCGACGATTTTTCGAGTGCCGCCCCTTGCCGTATTCGTGGGATCGCCGCAGACGGATGCTCGGTCGCCGATCAACCAACTGAACGACATGATCGCTGCGGCACAGGTTCTGCTCAATGACATGAAGGCGGACATGTCCCGCAGTGCAGGTCGATATGTGGAGCAGGAGGCGCACGTCCTCGCGCTTGCACGCATCCTTAACCAAACTGCGCTGGATGCCGAGAAGCGCCAGAACGGGCACGGAACAGCCAACGAGGGCGGCCAACATGACGCAGAGGCGTAATCGGCGTAGCGGTGTAGAAGACCGCTGGCGTTGCTCTGACGGGTCACCGTCAGCAGCCGATGGCCGGGGGCTTCGCTGGCGTGCCAGATACGTGGATGACGAGGGTCGAGAGCATGCAAAGGGCTTCCGCACCAAGGTCTCAGCCACGCAATGGCTCAACGGCGTTGTGGCCGCGCAAGAGACCGGCAATTACATCGACCCCCGACTGGGGAAGGTGACCTTCAACAGCTACTACCAGGAATGGTCGAAGTTGCAGACGTGGGAGTCTGGCACGCTCAAAGCGATGAACCTTGCTGTGAACTCGGCAAGCTTCGGCGACATCGCGTTCGCAGATTTGAAGCCTTCCCACGTCGAGGCGTGGGTTAAGTGGATGAGGGACAAGCCCTTAGAGGCGTCCACCATCAAGACGCGCTTCAACAACGTCCGCGCAGTCATTCGGGCGGCTATCGGAGACCGCTTCCTTGCCCACGACATCACCGCCAAAGTCACATTGCCGAGGCGTCCGAAAGCTGCCGAAGCGATGGCGATTCCGACACCCGCCGAGGTCGGGAAACTCCTTGAGAACGCGGACGACCACTTCACCGCCTTCGTCGCCCTCTGCGGGTTCGCAGGCATGCGATTAGGCGAAGCGGCCGCGCTCCGCGTTGGGGACATCAAGTTCCTCGCCAAGGAGATTCGTATCGAACGCCAGGTCCAGAGAGCCAACGGAGGTGCCGTAGAGATTAGACCGCCCAAATACGAATCGGTGCGCACCGTCTACGCGCCTGACGAGCTTCTGCACATCCTGAGCGAACACATCCGCTTGCACCTGCCCGACAACAGCCCAGACCAATGGATGTTCCCCGGCGAGGGCACACACCCGCTCCATCAGAACTCAGTTGGTTACCTGTGGCGCAAGACTCGGAACGCAGTCGGCGTCGATTATCTGCTTCACCAGTTGAGGCACTTCTACGCCTCGGGACTGATCAACGAGAACTGCGATGTGGTGACGGTTCAGCGGGCGCTTGGGCACTCGTCGCCGAGTGTCACGCTAAACACCTACGCACACCTGTGGCCTAACGCCAACGACCGGACGCGGAACGCTGCTGGAGGGTTGTTCCAGGCGGCGCTTAGCTCTGCTGCGGACGAACTGCGGACGGACAGTCAATAAATGCCTGCTGAACTGGGCGTTTACACGTTGAAGCGGAACTCGACGACGTCTCCGTCGGCCATCACGTAGTCCTTGCCTTCCATCCGGACCTTGCCCGCTGCCTTGGCCGCGGCCATCGAGCCGGCCTCGACCAGGTCGGCGAATGACACGATCTCGGCCTTGATGAAGCCCTTCTCGAAGTCGGTATGGATCACACCGGCCGCCTTCGGGGCGGTGTCGCCGCGGTGAATCGTCCACGCGCGGGACTCTTTCGGCCCGGCGGTGAGATAGGTCTGCAGGTTCAGAGTGTGAAAACCGGCCCGCGCCAACGCATCCAGGCCACGTTCGGTCTGCCCGATCGACTCCAGCAGTTCGGCCGCGGACTCGTCGTCGAGCTCGATCAGTTCCGACTCGATCTTGGCGTCCAGGAACACCGCATCCGCCGGGGCCACCAGCGCACGCAGCTCGGCCTGCTTGGCCTCGTCGGTGAGCACCGACTCGTCGGCGTTGAACACGTAGAGGAACGGCTTGGTGGTCATCAGGTTCAGCTCACGGAGCAGCGACACGTCCGCCCCGGCCGAGAAGAGTGTCTTGCCGGTATCGAGCACCGCCTGCGCCGCCACCGCCGCCTCCAGCACGGCCTTGCGGTCCTTGTTGGTGCGCGCTTCCTTCTCCAGTCGCGGCACGGCCTTCTCCAGCGTCTGCATATCGGCCAGGATCAGCTCGGTCTCGATGACCTCGATATCCGAACGCGGGTCCACCCGGCCGTCGACGTGCACCACATCGTCATCGGCGAACGCCCGCACCACCTGACAGATCGCGTCGCACTCGCGGATGTTGGCCAGGAACTTGTTGCCCAGCCCGGCACCCTCGGACGCGCCCTTCACGATGCCCGCGATGTCGACGAACGTCACCGGCGCCGGCACGGTCTTCTCCGAACCGAAGATCTCGGCGAGTTTGTCCAGCCGGGGGTCCGGTAACGCCACCACGCCCTCATTGGGCTCGATGGTCGCGAACGGATAGTTCGCCGCCAGCACGTCGTTCCGTGTCAACGCGTTGAAAAGGGTCGACTTGCCGACATTGGGGAGACCGACGATTCCGAGGTTCAAGCTCACGGACTCCAGAGTCTAAGGGTTGTGACGATCTCCTCAGCGCGTGCTGGCAGCACACCTGCAGTTACAGCCGGTACGGTCGACGTGTGTCAGGTCAGTCAGCAGAGCCGACGGAGTCGGTGAACCACCGCTCCGCGCTCCCCCGATTCCAGGGGTTGCTGCCACCGGGTCTGCCGGGTCTTCCATCCGGACTACCGTGGTGGGGCGCCACCCTTCTGGCGGTGACGGCCACGGCCGTCGGCTTCGCCTACGACGCCGGTGCGGGCAACAAGGAACTCGGCGCCGTGTTCTCCACCTTCTACGTGCTGGGCTGTCTGGCCGCGGTGGTCCTGGTGCGTCGCAGTGGGTTGTTCACCGCCGTCATCCAGCCCCCGTTGATCCTGTTCGTCGCCGTCCCCACCTCCTACTTCCTGTTCCACGGCGGCCAGCTCGGTGGCCTCAAGGACATCCTGATCAACTGCGGCTACCCGCTGATCGAGCGTTTCCCGCTGATGTTCTTCACCTCGGCCGCGGTGCTGCTGGTCGGGATGGCCCGCTGGTACCTCGACCGTGGCGCTCCGGCGGTCGAAGCCGCCACCACCGATGCCGCCGATCCGCCCGCCGAGACTCCGCGGCGGGCCGCCCGCCGGTTCGCCCGCAGCGCCGCGCCGGTCGACGAGGACGAACCGATCCGGACCGCGCGCCGGCCCCGCCGCGAGACCGCCGACCCCTACGAGCGGCCGCGCCGCGCCCCGCGAACCGGGGAGCCCTCCCGCGCCCGGCACAACCGTCCGCCAGAATCCGATATCGCCGCCTCGGCCGCTGCCGCCGATCGCCGGGAGCGAGCCGCCGCCCGGGAACGCTCGGGCCGCCCGCGCCGCCAGGGCGAACCGCCGCTGCCCGGTGAGCGTCAGCCGCGCCGCCCCCGCAACCCCTCGGCCCGCGAGCCTCGCCGCACCCCGCCCCCATCACGCGGTTATGACCCCCGTGACGCCGCGGACTACGAGCGCCCGCGCCGCCGTCCGCGGCCCGAGGGCTACGAGCCCGGCCTCGGGCGCCCCGACGAGCGCCAGGATCCGTATCAGGAACGGCCGCGTCGTTCGTCGCCCACCGACAGCAGCCATCACCCCGTCTCGCGGGTGCGCTATCGCAGCAGCGACGAGGAACGGCACACCGAGCACCGCACCCGTCCCCGCGCCAGCCACCGGCGCGACGACGACTGGGACTAGGCCCTACCCCACCGCGCGCAGCAGCGCACCGGCCGCGTCGACCGCGGGCGTGGAGCTGCCCGCGTCGCTGACGAACACCGCCAGCGCGAGATCCCCGCGGATACCGACGAACCAGCCGTGCGCGTGCGTGTCGTCGATGTATTCGGCGGTGCCGGTCTTTCCGAGCATGTCCGGGATGTCCTGCAGCTGAGTGGCGGTGCCGCCGGTGACCGTCTCACGCATCATCGCCCGAACCTGCTCGTCGACACCGCTGGGCAGGGGCTCGGGGGCGCTGTCGGCCACCCCAGGCTCGCCCTGCACGATCGTCGGCGAGGGCACCGATCCGTGGGCCAGCGTCGCGGCCACCAGAGCCATCCCGAACGGCGACGCGGTGACCTTGCCCTGCCCGATGCCCTCCTCGACGCGCAGTGCGGAGGTGTCGGCGACCGGCACCGAGCCGGTGACGGTCGTCATGCCGGGCGCGACATAGTCGATGCCCAGACCGAGCTGCGCGGCGGCCTTGGTCAGGCCGTCGGGCGGCAGGTTGACCGCCAAGCGGCCCATGGTGGTGTTGCAGGAGCGCGCGAACGCGGTGTGCAGCGGGACGTCGCCGAGCTCGAAGTTGTCGTCGTTGGGGATCTGGCGGCCCTCGATGTTCTCGGTGCCGGGACAGCCGACGATGCTGTCCGGGGTGACCTGGCCGGCCTGCAGCGCGGCGGACACCGTCACCGTCTTGAACGTGGAACCCGGCGGGTACAGCCCGGTCAGCGCGATCGGTCCCTGGGCGTCGGCGGGCGCGTTCTGCGCGACGGCGAGCAGGTTGCCGGTGGACGGTTGGATGGCCACGATCGCGGCCGGCGTCGTCAGCGGGGCCAGCGCGTCCTCGGCGGCCAGCTGCATGCCGATGTCCAGCGTGCTGGCGATGTCACCGACCGGTTGCGCGTCCTGGCCGCCCACCCGCTTGGGGCCCGACGCGGTCTCCGCGGACACTGCCCAGCCCGCGGCTGCATCGCTGCGCTGCTGCCACAGCTCGGACAGTCCCGACAGCGTCGGCGAGGTCAGCGCGCGGTCGGTGGCCAGCAGCCGGGTCTGCGGGCGCAGCGTCACGTTCGGCAGCGCGGCCAGCTGCTCCTGGATTGGCAGCAGATCCTCCTCGCGCAATGTGACGGCGGTGACGGGTTTGCCTACCGCGAGCTCACCGGCCAGCGACTCCGCGGTGATCGTCGGTGCAACCGGATTGAGCAGCGCGGCAACGGTGTTCACATCGGCGCCGGGCGCGACATCGACGAGGGTGACGATGTGCTGGGTGAGCAGGTCGGCACCGGTGCGGTCCAGCACCCGGGCGGCCGGTTGCGGGCTGAGGGTGCCGAAGGACAACGGGCCCTCATCCAGGCCGGGGGCGACGGTGGCCGGGTCCCACCGGACCTTCCAGTCCTCCCCCTCGGCCGTCGCGCTGCCCTGGGTCGTATAGGTCCACTCGGTGGCCTTCTCGGGCCCGAACTTCCACGTCGCGGACAGCGTGAACGTCGCCGCGTCCTCCTGGCGCTGCACCCCGGACACCTCGAAGCGGACGTCCTTGCCGAGGTTGGCGTAGAGCTTTCCGAGCACGTCGGCGGACGCCGGGTCGGTGGTCAATGCGGCAGCCGCCGGGACGTCGGCACGGTTGAGGGCGTCGGCGAAACCGTTGACGGTGTTATTCAGCCGGTCTTCGGCGTCACTGCAGCCGGCGAGCAGCAGCACGGTCACACACAGAACAGGGATCACACGTCGCAGAAGGCCCACAGGGCTCGAACGTACCGTCAGTTGCGCGGCGGACGGATCTCCCGCGGCAGCGCGAACACGAGTGTCTCGTTGGCCGTCGTCACCGGTTGCACGGTGCCGTAGCCGTATTCGGCGAGCCGGTCCAGGACGCCGCGCACCAAAATCTCGGGCACCGAGGCGCCCGAGGTGACGCCCACGGTGGTGACGCCGGAGAACCAGGCCGGATCGATATCGTCGGCGTAGTCGACCAGGTAGGAGTTCTGCGACCCGGCGCCGAGCGCGACCTCGACCAGCCGCACCGAGTTCGACGAGTTCTTCGAGCCGACGACGATCACCAGCTCGCATTCCGGGGCCATCGCCTTCACCGCGACCTGACGGTTCTGGGTCGCGTAGCAGATGTCATCGCTCGGCGGATCCTGCAGCGTCGGGAACTTCTCCCGCAGCCTGCGCACCGTCTCCATGGTCTCGTCGACGCTCAGCGTGGTCTGGGACAGCCAGATGACCTTGTTGGGGTCGCGGACGGTGACCTTGTCGACGGCGTCCGGGTTGTCGACGACCTGCACGTGATCGGGTGCCTCACCGGCGGTGCCGACGACCTCTTCGTGGCCCTCGTGGCCGACGAGCAGGATGTCGTAGTCGTCGCGGGCGAAGCGCTTGGCCTCGTTGTGCACCTTGGTGACCAGCGGGCACGTGGCGTCGATGGTCTGGAGGTTGCGGGCCGCGGCCTCGACGTGCACGGTCGGTGCGACACCGTGCGCGGAGAACACCACGATGGCGCCCTCGGGCACCTCATCGGTCTGCTCGACGAAGACGGCACCGGCCTTGGCCAGCGTGTCCACCACATAGCGGTTGTGCACGATCTCGTGCCGCACGTAGATCGGGGCGCCGTGCTTTTCGAGGGCGCGCTCCACGGTTTCGACGGCGCGATCCACGCCCGCGCAGTAGCCGCGCGGCTCGGCGAGCAGGACCCGCTTGCCCACCACCCGTGAACTGACCGAGCTCGCGGCGCCCGGAATACCCATGTTGACGGTTGGTGGCATACATCAAGGGTACTTACCGGCACCCGTCCCCGGCCAGCCGTAGGCTGCACCCATGGCAACTGCACCATACGGAGTCCGACTGCTGGTGGGTGCGGCGGTGACCGCGCTGGACGAGACACGCAAGCTCCCGCAGACGATCCTCACCTACCCGATGACGGTGGCCAGCCAGCTGGCCCATCTGGTGATGAAGGTGCAGCAGGACGTCGCCGATCTGGTGAATCGCGGCGACGAAGCGCTCGAGGAGCTGTTCCCGCCCAAGGACGAGCAGCCGGAGTGGGCGACCTTCGACGAGGACCTGCCCGACGACCCGTTCAAGAACCTCTCTGATGACGACGTTGTGTCCGATATCTCCTCCGCGCGCCGCACCGAGGGCCGGTTCGCGCTCTTCACCGAGGGCGAACCGGAGCAGACAGAAGCCCCGAAGGCCGCCACCAACGGCGCGGCGCCCGGCGTCGTCGAGGAGCTCGGCTACGAGTCGCTGACATTGGCGCAGCTGCGGGCGCGGCTGACCTCGCTGAAGGTCGCCGACCTGGAAGCCTTGCTGGCCTTCGAGGAGGCCAACAAGGCCCGCGCCCCGTTCCAGACGCTGCTCGCCAACAGGATCACCCGCGCGTCGGCCAAGTGAGCGAACCCGGCCAATCCCCGGAGAACCCGTGGCCGGTCCGCGCGGTGGCGACCCGGGTCGCCAAATGGATCGACCGGCTCGGCACGGTCTGGGTCGAGGGACAGATCGCCCAGCTGAACGTGCGGCACGGCTCGCCCACCGCGTTCCTGGTGCTGCGCGACCCGGCCGCCGATATGTCGCTGTCGCTCACCTGCCCGCGTGACCTGGTGGTCAACGCGCCGGTGCAACTCGCCGAGGGTGTCCAGGTCATCGTGCACGGCAAGCCGCAGTTCTACACCGCGCGGGGTAGCTTCTCGTTGCGGGTCAGCGATATCCGCGCCGTCGGGGTGGGCGAACTGCTCGCCCGTATCGAACGGCTGCGCCGGCTGCTGGAAGCCGAGGGCCTTTTCGATCGCCGGCTCAAACGCCCGATCCCGTTCCTGCCCAACACCATCGGCCTGGTCACCGGCCGTGCGTCGGCGGCCGAACACGATGTGGTCTCGATCGCCTCCGCGCGCTGGCCCGCGGTGCAATTCGCGGTGCGCAACACCGCCGTGCAGGGACCCAATGCGGTTGCCCAGATCGTGGAGGCACTGACTGCCCTGGACGCCGACCCGGACGTCGACGTCATCATCGTGGCGCGCGGCGGCGGCAGCGTGGAGGACCTGCTGCCCTTCTCCGATGAGACCCTGTGCCGGGCGATCGCCGCCTGCACCACACCGGTGATCAGTGCCGTCGGGCACGAACCCGACAACCCGCTCTGCGATCTGGTGGCCGACCTGCGCGCGGCCACTCCCACCGATGCGGCCAAACGGGTGGTCCCCGACGCGGCCGCCGAGCAGGCCGGTGTCGATGATCTGCGCCGGCGCAGCGCCCAGTCCCTGCGCAACTGGGTGCGCCGCGAACAGCACGTCATCGACCAGCTGCGCTCGCGGCCGGTGCTGGCCCGCCCGCTGCAGGCCCTGGATGCCCGAGCCGAGGAGATCCACCGGGCCCGTCGCACCGCGCGCCGCGACATCGGCAGGCTGGTTGCCGCCGAGACTGACCGGCTGGAGCATCTGAGTGCACGCCTGGGCACGCTGGGTCCGGCGGCCACCCTGGCGCGCGGCTACGCCGTCGTGCAGGTGGTGGGCCCGCAGGATCGGCCGATCTTGCGTTCGATCGACGACGCCCCGGCGGGCACCCGGCTGCGGGTGCGGGTTGCCGACGGTGCCATCACAACAGTCAGCGAGGGTGCAGATGAAGCCCATTAGTCAAATGGGGTACGAACAGGCGCGCGACGAGCTGATCGAGGTGGTGCAGCAACTCGAGCACGGCGGACTCGACCTGGACGCCTCCCTGAAGCTCTGGGAACGCGGCGAGGAGCTGGCCAAACGGTGCGAAGAGCACCTCGCCGGGGCACGCAAGAAGGTGGCCGACACGCTGGCCGCCGGCGAGTCCGAGGAAAGTTGACAGCGCAAACTCCTCGGACGATTTTGCCCGCCGGACTTCAAAACTGGAACACGTTTCAGTTACCCTGACCACATGGGTGACCCAACACTGCGCACTGACCTGGGCCGAGTCCTGGTGACCGGAGGCTCCGGCTTCGTCGGCGCCAACCTGGTGACCACACTGCTCGGACGCGGCCTCGAGGTCCGCTCGTTCGACCGGGTGCCGTCCCCACTGCCCGCCCACCCGAAGCTGCAGACCGTCGTCGGCGACATCACCGACACCGGCGATGTGGCCGCCGCCGTCGACGGTGTCGACACCATCATCCACACCGCCGCGATCATCGACCTGATGGGCGGCGCCTCGGTCACCGAGGAGTACCGCAAGCGCAGTTTCGGCGTCAACGTCGAAGGCACCAAGAACCTGGTGCACGCCGGGCAGGCCGCCGGCGTCCGCCGTTTCGTCTACACCGCATCCAACAGCGTGGTGATGGGTGGCCAGGATATCCAGAACGGCGATGAAACCCTGCCCTACACAAGCCGTTTCAACGATCTGTACACCGAGACGAAGGTCGTCGCCGAACAGTTCGTGCTCGGCCAGAACGGTGAGCACGGCATGCTCACCTGCTCCATCCGGCCCAGCGGCATCTGGGGCCGTGGCGATCAGACCATGTTCCGCAAGGTGTTCGAGAACGTGCTCGCCGGGCACGTCAAGGTGCTCGTCGGCAACAAGAACATCAAGCTGGACAACTCATACGTGCACAACCTGATTCACGGTTTCATCCTGGCCGCCGAGCATCTGGTCCCCGGCGGATCGGCACCCGGCCAGGCCTACTTCGTCAACGACGGCGAACCGCTGAACATGTTCGAGTTCGCCCGCCCCGTCGTCGCCGCGTGCGGCCGCAACCTGCCGAACTTCCGGGTGTCCGGCAAGCTCGTACACAAGGTGATGATGGGCTGGCAGTGGCTGCACTTCAAGTACGGTATCCGCGAGCCACTGGTGGAACCCCTTGCCGTGGAACGGCTTTACCTGAACAACTACTTCTCGATCGCCAAGGCGCGCCGCGATCTGGGCTATGAGCCGCTGTTCACCACCGAACAGGCGATGGCCGAGTGCCTGCCGTACTACACCGAGCTGTTCCACAAGATGGAATCGCAGGGCGCCGAGCCGGTGGTGGCGGCTGCCGCACCGGTCCCGCCGAAGGGCTGATTTACTTCCCTGCATGCCGCAGTTCCGCGTCGCCGCCACCGGTGATGCCCGTATCCGCTATCTGGACTCCGGCGGTGATGACCGTGGTGCGCCCGTGGTGTTCGTGCCCGGGTTCACCTGCGTCGCAGATGACTACGCCGAGGTGCTGCCGGTGTTCGGCCGGCGCACCGTCGTCGTGGAACTACGCGGTCACGGGCACAGCGTCGCGCCGAACGGCCCGCATGACGCCGCGGCGCGCGCCGGTGACATCGGGGCCGTGATCGACGAGGTGACCGACGGCCCGGTGCACCTCATGACGTTCTCCCGCGGCACTTCCTACGCGCTGACCTGGGCGCTGGCCCATCCCGACCGCGTCCGGTCCATCTCGATCGGTGACTACCTGCCCGAGGAGATCGCACTGCCAGAGGACGTGGCGATGGGAGTACTCGACGGCCGCTGGCGGGGCACACCGGTACACGAGCGGGTGGACCGCGGCGCCGCGGTCGCGACGTTCGCCGCCGCCGTGTCGCGGTCGCTCTGGGAACCGCTGGCGCAGTGGGGCCCGCCGCTGCTGGTGGTCCGCAGTCCCAACAGCCCGATCATCGACGCGGCGGCGTGGGCCCGGTACCGGCAGCTCTTCCCGGCCGCGCGGCTCCACGAGTTCGCCGACTCACCGCACGACATCTTCCGCCCGGAGCGGGGACGGTATCCCTTGCTGGTTCGTGAGCTCGTCGACAACGTCGATTTTGGCCCCAGAGCTGGACAAGGCCGGTGACGCTGTAGCGTCCCGGCCTCTGGCTTCCCGCGCGGCGTCTACAGTGCCGGGGAAACGTGAGCCCCAGGTTACCTGCGTAAAGGCCGCGGCCCAAATCAGCCCAGCTGTTCCCGCGATGCGGGGTGTCCACCGACGATGGCCCGCAGCATCCGCACGGTCATCGGGATCGTGGTGCTCTCGACCCGCTTGAGCAGGTCGCATGCGTTGTCCGCGGTGGTTTCCGGTGGCACCACATAGAGCAGGGCGTTACGGGTGTGGGTGCCCGTCAGGTAGATGGTGTCCCTGGCCACCAGCGAATAGCGGTCCACCGAGATCACCGTGGTGCCGCGGATGATGCGCGAGGGCGCCGACGGGAACAGGCTCGGGTCGTAGAGCACACGGGACACCGGTCCGAGCCAGCGGCCCATCACCGAAATGAGATCGGGCAACGTGGTCTTGAGGTCATAGGCGGGGGGCCACCAGGCGCCGTCGACGGTGCCGCGTTGATCGGTGCGACCGCAGATGGCGAGTCGGGTGGCGGACAGATGTTCGGCAGTGACATCGACCATCGGCGATGCTCCCATCACTATCAGAGTGACCGCAGATGGCAACCGACGGATCGGGCACGCGAGGAACCCACGATTTCTCCAGGGTAGACCGGGGCCCTGCCCATTCGTTCTCGGCCCGCTATCGCCGTGAAACGCAACGCGATACGAGATGCCGGCTCGGACTGCGCCGAACCCTCCCGTGCGCGGTGCGCGGCTCCTAGTATTTCCAGCAGGTGCGTCACCGATCAGAGGAGACAACATGCCCGACGGCAAGCCCAACATTCTCGTCATCTGGGGCGACGACATCGGGATCAGCAACCTCAGTTGTTACAGCGACGGATTGATGGGTTACCGCACGCCGAACATCGACCGCATCGCGGCAGAGGGCATGCGCTTCACCGACTCCTACGGGGAGCAAAGCTGCACCGCGGGCCGCGCGGCGTTCATCAGTGGTCAAAGCGTGTACCGCACCGGGATGAGCAAGGTCGGCATACCCGGGGCCGACATCGGCTGGGCCGCCGAAGATCCGACCATAGCCGAGCTGTTGAAACCGATGGGGTACGCCACCGGGCAATTCGGCAAGAACCACTTCGGCGACAAGAACAAGCATCTGCCCACCGTGCACGGCTTCGACGAGTTCTACGGCAACCTGTACCACCTCAACGCCGAAGAGGAGCCCGAGCAGTTCGACTACCCGCACAAGGACCAGTTCCCGCGCCTCCACGACTTCGCGCTGCCGCGGGGGGTGCTTGATTGCAGGGCCCTGTCCGAGGGCTCCTCCGAGCCGGCCGACGACAAGTTCGGCCCCGTCGGCAAGCAGACCATCACCGACACCGGGCCGCTCACCGCCAAGCGCATGGAGACCATCGACGACGACATCGCCGATCGCACCGTCGAGTTCGTCAAGCGCCAACACGAAGCCGACGTGCCGTTCTTCGTCTGGTGCAATTTCACGCACATGCACGCGTTCACGCACACGAAGCCGGAGAGCCGGGGTCAGGCTGGGCGGTGGCAGTCCGAATACCACGACACGATGATCGACCACGACAAGAACGTGGGAACCGTGCTCGACGCGCTCGACGAACTCGGCATAGCCGACGACACCATCGTCATCTACTCCACCGACAACGGCCCACATCGCAATTCCTGGCCCGACGCCGGCACCACGCCGTTCCGCAGCGAGAAGAACACGAACTGGGAGGGCGCCTATCGCATCCCGGAATTGATCCGCTGGCCCGGGCACATCGAGGCGGGCAGCGTCTCCAACGACATCATCCAGCACCATGACTGGCTGCCGACCCTGCTAGCCGCGGCTGGCGATCCGGACGTCAGCGAGAAGTTGAAGAAGGGCTTTGCGGCCGGGGCCGACGGGGAGACCGAGTACAAGGTCCACATCGACGGATTCAACCTGCTGCCGTACCTGATGGGCGAAGTCGAGCACAGCCCGCGGCGCGGCTTCTTCTACTTCAACGACGACGCCGAACTCGTCGCGATGCGCTTCGAGAACTGGAAGATCGTCTTCGCCGAACAGCGCTGCCAGGGCACTCTGCGGATCTGGGCCGAACCGTTCACCGAACTACGGGTACCCAAACTGTTCAACCTGCGGACCGACCCCTTCGAGTACGCAGACATCACGTCCAACACCTACTACGACTGGTTCATGCGGCGGGACTTCTTCGTCTTCTACGCAACGGCGATGTGCTCAGCGTTCCTCGACACGTTCAAGGAGTTCCCGCCGCGGCACCCACCGGCCAGCTTCAGCATCGACCAGATCGTGAAGAAGCTCGAAGACTTCTTGGCATCGGACTAGAGGAAATCACCATGACTGATAAGAAGCCGAACATCCTGGTCATCTGGGGCGACGATATCGGCATCTCGAATCTGAGTTGCTACAGCCGCGGGATGATGGGCTACTCGACGCCTAATATTGACCGGATCGCCGACGAGGGAATGCTTTTCACCGATTCCTACGGCGAGCAGAGCTGCACGGCCGGCCGCTCGTCGTTCATCACCGGGCAGAGCGTGTACCGCACCGGGATGAGCAAGGTCGGAATGCCAGGCGTCGACATCGGCCTGCAGAAGGAAGACCCGACCATCGCCGAACTACTGAAGCCGCTGGGTTACGCCACGGGTCAGTTCGGCAAGAACCACCTCGGGGACCTGAACAAGTACCTGCCCACCGCGCACGGATTCGATGAGTTCTTCGGCAATCTGTACCACCTGAACGCCGAGGAGGAACCGGAGAACGCCGACTACCCTACCGAGGAGGAGGCCCCGATTCTGCGCCGGGCGTTGTTGCCGCGCGGTGTCATCCACTCCTGGGCCACCGACGAGGACTCCGGCGAGGTCGACGATCGGTACGGTCCGGTCGGCAAACAGCGCATCGAGGACACCGGCCCGCTCACCAAGAAGCGCATGGAGACCATCGACGACGAGACCACCGGCGCGTGTGTCGACTTCATCAAGCGCCAGCATGAGGCCGACACCCCGTTCTTCGTGTGGATGAACATGACGCACATGCATTTCCGGACGCACACCAAGCCGGAAAGCGTCGGCCAGGCCGGGCGCTGGCAGTCGAAATACCACGACACGATGATCGACCACGACCGCAACGTGGGCACGTTGCTGGATCTGGTCGACGAACTCGGCATCGCCGAGGACACCATCGTCATCTACTCCACCGACAACGGACCGCACGCCAACAGCTGGCCGGACGGCGCCACCACCCCGTTCCGCAGCGAGAAGGCGACCAACTGGGAGGGCGCCTTCCGCATCCCCGAGCTGATCCGTTGGCCCGGAAAGATCAAGCCGCGCAGTGTCTCCAACGAGATCGTCCAGCACCACGACTGGCTGCCGACGTTCCTGGCGGCCGCCGGTGATCCCGATATCGTGGACAAGCTCAAGGCCGGTCACACCATCGGTGACATGACCTACAAGGTGCATATCGACGGGTACAACCTGGTGCCCTACCTGACCGCTGAGGTCGACAAGAGCCCGCGCCGCGGCATGATCTATTTCTCCGACGATTGCGATGTGCTCGGCATCCGGGCCGAGAACTGGAAGGTCGTCTTTCAGGAGCAGCGCTGCCAGGGCACCCTGCAGATCTGGTTCGAACCCTTCACCCAGTTGCGGGCGCCCAAACTGTTCAACCTGCGCACCGATCCCTACGAGCGCGCCGACATCACGTCGAACACCTACTGGGACTGGGTGATCGACCGTATCTACCTGGTGCTCTACGGATCCGCCATCGCGACCCAGTTCCTGCAGACCTTCAAGGAGTTCCCGCCGCGTCAGAATCCCGCGTCGTTCACCATCACCAACGCCGTCGAGGAACTGGAGAAGTTCCTTGCCAGTCGCGGCGGCTGACGGTGGGCCTGGAGTCCTGGAAGGACGGGTCCACGAAGTCCGCGATCGTCGACTTCGTGGACCGGGTGACCCGCGAGGTCGACCCCGCCGAGCGGGTTGCCGTGTTCGACAACGACGGCACGCTGTGGTGCGAGAAGCCGATGTACATCCAGCTCGATTTCATCGTGCGCCGCCTGGCCGAGAAGGTTGCCGCCGATCCGTCGCTCGCCGAAGGACAGCCGTATCTGGCGGCGCACAACGGAGACCTGCAGTGGTTCGGCGGCGCCATCACCAAGCACTATCAGGGTGACGACTCGGATCTGAAGGCCCTTGCCGCAGCGGTGCTCTCGTTGCACGATTCGGTGAAGGTCGAGGATCACGCGGCCGGGGTGGGGACGTTCTTCGCCGAAGCCAAGCACCCCACCCTGGGCCGACCGTACCTGGAGTGCACGTACGCGCCCATGGTGGAACTGCTGCGCTACCTGGAGGACCATGACTTCACCTGTTACATCGTCTCGGGCGGCGGCCGCGACTTCATGCGCCCGGTGACCAGCCGGATCTATGGCATCCCACCCGAGCGGGTGGTCGGCAGCGCGCAGGGGCTGAAGTTCGTCGGTAGCGACGGGCGCGGCGATCTGCTGCTGCAACCGGCGCTCGACATCTGGGACGATGGGCCGGAGAAGCCGGTGCGCATCTGGAATCGCATCGGGCGCCGTCCAATTCTGGCCGCGGGCAACTCCAACGGCGATGACGAGATGTTGATGTACACCGGCCGCCAGGACCGGCCGTCGCTGAAACTGCTGGTACTCCACGACGATGCCGAGCGCGAGTTCGAGTACACCGCGGGGGCCGAGCGTGCGCTCGGGCATGCCGAGCAGTACGGGTGGACCGTGGTCAGCATGCGCGATGATTGGTCCACCATCTTCAGTGACTGACAACGATCTGGTCTGGATCGAGCCGCAGACAACGACACTCGGCTCCGACGCGCACTATCCGGAGGAGGCACCGGCACGTGAGGTGACCGTGGACGGGTTCTGGATCCAGCGCCACCAGGTGACCAATACCGCGTTCGCCGAGTTCGTCGAGGCCACGGGTTACCGCACCGTCGCCGAACGGCCGGTCGACCCCACCGACTACCCCGGCGCACCCGCGGAGAACCTGGTGCCCGGCTCGATGGTGTTCCGGCGCACTGCGGGGCCGGTGGATCTGCGGCACCTCAGCCAATGGTGGGTGTGGACGCCCGGTGCCTGTTGGAACCATCCACGCGGTCCCCGCTCATCGCTCACCGGCCGCGACCGGCACCCGGTGGTGCACATCGCGTTCGAGGACGCCCAGAGCTACGCCGACTGGGCTGGGCTCGCGTTGCCCACCGAGGCCCAATGGGAGACCGCCGCCCGCGGCGGTCTGACCGGCGCCGCCTACACCTGGGGTGACGATCCGGAGAGACCCGGTGAGCGCAGGGCGAACTACTGGCACGGCGAATTTCCCTACCTGCCGGAGTCCGGCTACGGCACCGCCCAGCCCGTCGGCAGCTTCGAGCCCAACGGATACGGCCTCTTCGACATGGCCGGCAACGTGTGGGAATGGACCACCGACTGGTACGGCGAGGACCGGGCTACCGGATCCTGCTGCGCCACCGACAGTTACGATCCTGACCAGCCGCAGTTCAAGATTCCCCGCAAGGTGATCAAGGGCGGGTCCTTCCTGTGCGCGGACAGCTACTGCATGCGGTACCGACCGGCCGCGCGGCGACCGCAGATGGTCGATACCGGGATGAGCCACATCGGGTTTCGCTGCGTCAAGAGTTGACCTACGCCGCGGCGTCGGCGGGAGGATCCGCCGGCTTCTCGTCGGCAACTGGCGAATCCTGCTGATTCTCGACGTCTTCCGCCGTCTCGGCATCGACGTCATTCTTGGGTGATGCCGGCGACGTGGGCTCGTCCAGATCGCCGACGGACCCCGAATCTTCCCTGGGAGTGTCGTCGAGATCGGCCAGCTCCCGCCGGAACGACTGCTCTGTCGGCGGATCATCCTCGATCAGATCGTCGTCCTCGGCTCGCGGCACGTCCGGAACATCCTGCGATGCCACGTCGAAACTTTCCCGCAGAGGTGTCGGGCGGTCGGCACGTGAATCGTTGGTGTCGGCCGTCATCAGCGCCGACGGTCCCGTAACCGGCGCCGCTATCGCCGGCGCCGGTGGTGCCGTCCACAGTAAGCGGCCGTTGTCGAAACGCAGCCCCAGCCCCGGGGTCAGGCCCGAGTAACCCGCCCTGATCCACGGGAGCAACAACTCGTTGAGTCGGTCCACGATCGCACCGGGCACGCCGAGTTGGCGCAACGGGCGGGTGATGGGCAGGCTCGCCTCCGGGATCATGTAGGTCGTGACGCGTCCGCCGAGCGTATTGGTGACATCCGATACCAGTACCGCATCATCCAGGTCACTCATCGCGGCCCGGGAATGATCATTGGACCCGTTGACCGTGTACAGCGCGCCCATGACGGCGTTGATGACGGCGAGTGCGTTCCACGGGCGGTCCGGCGGAGCCGCCCAGCCGTCCCACTGCCCGTACACCACCACCGTGTCGTAGCGACTGTCCGGCACGGTGTGGAACGTGACACCGATGAGCGGAACGGTCACGCCCCGCGCGTACATCTGCCCGAAGCCGCGGGACTCGCCGCCGAAGACGTAGAAGGTGACGCTCCCCCTGGGAGGTGCCTCGGACTCCGAAAGTCCTTGCAGATGGGCGATCTCCCGGTCGATGACCATGGTGCCCAGGCTCAGCCCGGCGACCGAAACCGTGTTGCCCTTTGCCAGTTCCGCCAGAATCGCGGTGTGCAGCGCGGCCTGGCCCGCGGCCAGCGACCGGTCGCCCGACAACGCGGCGGTACCCCACAGCGGCCCCAGCTGCGCCGGATAGTTCAGCGGCACCGGTGTCATACCGGGCAGCCAATTGCTCCCGACGTTCGAGGCGTGATGCAACCACCCGTCCTGGGTGAAACCGGCATCACCGAGGACGTCGGAAACGCCTGGGAGATCGCTGGGGCGCGCGCCGTTGATGCCGATGCGGCTCTGCCCGGCATAGGCCGAGGGTGCGGCGACCAGCACCACCGCTGCGCTCAGTACGGCGAGCGTCCCACGCCAGCGTGCGGTGTCTCGACGTGGCAGCATGGCCATCCCCCTACTTGCAGACGGAAACAGGCAAACCGCTGACGGGTTTGCGCCATGTCACTGATGACTGCAGATAGCGTGAAACTACGTCATCAGCAAAGAGGGCGCAGCGAGAAATTATAATTTCCGTCAATTTTGACCATCAGGCCAGCACGCAGGGACCACATTCATCCGAACGGATGACAACGCAGCCGCTCAGGTCGACGACTCACCGAACGCCGGCGCCACAAACCGTCGCACGAAACGCTTTTCGGTCGCAGCATCGGACACCGGCCAGAACAGCAGTGCCAGCACCACCCGCACGATCCATCCCGCAGCCTCCGGATCGTCATCGGCGATGCCGGCGAATTCGGCGGCAAAACCCATCACCGCGTCCGACGCCGTGAGCGATCGCGCACCTGGTGCCCCGACCACCGTCGCCGCCAACGGGTCGGCACGTATCTCGTCGAGAGCAACGAAGATCGCCGTCTGCACCCGGTCGGATCCAGTCCGGCCTGCGACAGCCGCGCGGACCGTATCGACGATCTTCGCCGCCGACCGGGCCAGCACGGCGTCTCGGATCTGCGCCTTGGTACCTGCGTGCCGGTACACCGTGGCCCGGGAGCAGTGCACGACAGCGGCGAGGTCGTCGATGTCGATATCGGCGAAGCCACTGCGCGCCATCATGTCGGCGGCAGCCGCGTAGATGCGTTCGGCCGCCACCGTGCGGCGGTCACCGCCCACCAACCAGTCCTGACCACGTGGAGACATATCGAGGTGAGTATCTCAGCTTGAGACGAATATCTTGCACTTTCTCACGGTGGTCGCAGGTCAGCAGCACCGCATGAGACGACCCCAACGGCGGTTCTGCGATGCCCAGTATCGACTTCGTCCGACCCTGTTGACGCCATCCGGCGCGCGCCCGATGCTGGCAAAGTGATTGCCGCGCAGGACTTTTTCTCACAGTCCGCCCTGACCGACCCGTATCCGCTCTACGATCGGCTGCGCGCCGACCCCGTGCAGCAGGTCGGTGACAGCGACTTCTTCGTGGTATCGACCTGGGACACCGTCGTCGAGGCGACTGCCCGCCCGGAGGACTTCTCGTCGAACCTCACCGCCACCATGGTGTACCGGCCGGACGGCACCGTCTCGCCGTTCCAGATGGAGGGTCTCGGCGGCGTGTCCCACGTGCTTGCCACCGCCGATGATCCTGTCCACGCGGCCCACCGCAAACCGGTGTTGCTCGAGCTCGCCGCCAAACGGCTGCCGTCACTGCAACCGGTGATCAGTGGTGCCTTCGACGAACTGTGGACCGCCGGCGACCTGGAGTGGATGTCATCGGTCGCCAACCGGTTACCCATGATGGTGGTCGCTCATCTGCTTGGACTACCCGATGCGGATGTCGATGACCTGGTGCGGCGGGCTTACGCCAGCACCCAACTCATGGACGGACTGGTCGAAGCCGACCAGCTGGAAGCAGCGGCACTGGCCGCGTTGGAGCTGGGCGCCTATCTGATCGATCGATTCGACACCGCGGCAACGCATCCCGGAGACAACCTGATGGGCAGGCTGGCCACGACCCCCGGCCTGGATCCGACCACCGCGGGCTTCATCCTGATCCAGCTCGTCGCCGCGGGCGCCGAGTCGACGGCCTCATTGCTGGGCAGTGCGGCGTGGCTGCTGGGCACCCGGCCCGATGTGCAGCGTCAGCTTCGCGACCGGCCCGAGACGCTGGACGCCTTCATCAACGAGGTATTGCGCTACGAATCACCGTTCCGCGGCCACTACCGACACATCGCGAAGGACTGCACCCTTGCCGGGACGGAACTGCGAGCCGGCCAGCGCCTACTACTGCTGTGGGGTGCGGCCAATCGTGACCCGCGACAGTTCGAGTCCCCCAACGAGTTCCGGATCGACCGCAGCGCCGCGCGGACCCACCTGGGATTCGGGAAGGGGCTGCACTTCTGTGTCGGCGCCGCACTGGCCCGCATGGAAGCACGCGTCGTCCTCGGCAGCCTCCTGGAACACACCACCTGGGTGCAGGCCCCGCGAGAGCCGGAATGGCTGCCCAGCGTGCTTGTTCGCCGACCCGCTCGGTTGGATCTGAAGATGTACTAAGCAACGGAGGCTCCGTTCGCTACTGTGACAGACGTTCCGCCCCCGGCTGATGGAGTTCCGATGACCGAAACCGTGTTGGTGACCGGAGCCTTCGGGCTGGTCGGTTCGGCAACCGTGCACCGCCTCGCCGCCGACGGACGGCGCGTGATCGCCACCGACCTGGACGTCCCGGCCAACCGGAAGGCGGCCGAGTCCCTGCCGGTCGGCGTCACGGTGCGCTGGGCCGATCTCACCGACCCCACCGCGGTCGGCGGGCTCGTCGACGAAGTGGCGCCGGCGTCGATCATCCATCTCGCGGCGATCATTCCGCCGTTCATCTACCAGCGCCGCGGGCTCGCGGAACGCGTCAACGTCGATGCCACCGCCAGCCTGGTGCGCGCTTCCGAAAAACTGTCCACGCCACCACGGTTCGTGCTTGCTTCCAGCATTGCCGTCTACGGCTCCCGGAACCCGCACACGGTCGAGGGCGTGCTCACCGCGGACACCCCGGTCAACCCCGCCGACATCTACGGCGACCACAAGGTCAAGGCCGAGAAGATCGTGCGGACCTCCGCGTTGGACTGGGTCATCCTGCGGCTGGGTGGAGTGCTGACCGCCAACCCCGGCTCGTACATGAAGATCGACAACTTCTACTTCGAGGGCATGCTGCCCACCGACGGCCGGCTGCAGACCGTCGACGTGCGCGACGTGGCGAGCGCCTTCGCGGCGGCCACCACCGCCGACGCACTGGGTGAGACGTTGCTGATCGGCGGTGACGACGCCACCCACCGCTTGTTGCAGGGCGACGTGGCCCCCGCGATGGCCGCCGCCCTGGGGCTGGTGGGCGGACTGCCCACCGGGCTCAAGGGCGACCCGAAGAACGACGACAGCTGGTTCAACACCGACTGGATGGACACCACCAGGGCCCAGGAAGTTCTTGGCTTCCAGCATTATTCGTGGCCCGACATGTTGATCGAGACCGCAGAGAACGCCGGCATCAAGCGACCCCTGCTGCGCGTCGTCGCGCCGCTGGCCAAGCAGATCCTCAAGCGGCGAACGGCATATCACGGCACGGGCCTGCGCTATGCGGACCCGTGGAAGGCGATCGCCGACAAATGGGGCGACCCACGACCGGAGGTTCACGCATGACGGAGGCAGGTTCGGTGGCGGGAAAACCGGCTTCCGGGGCGACGGGCAAAGTAGCCGTGGTGATCGGCGGGGCCTCCGGTATCGGCTGGGCCTCCGCGCAGGCGCTGGCCGCCGAGGGTTACCGCGTCGTCGTGGCCGACCGCAACGTCGACGGAGCGCAGGCCCGGGCCGCCGAACTCGGTGCCCCGCACTCGGGTGCCGCGGTCGATGTCGTCGACGAAGCTTCGGTGGCAAGGCTTTTCGATGGCGTCGGTGTCGTGGATGCGGTGGTGAGCTGTGCCGGCTTCTCCAACATCGGGCTCATCGTCGACCTCGCCGTCGAGGACTTCCGGGCGGTCATCGACGTCTGCCTCAACGGTGCGTTCATCGTCGCCAAATACGCCGGCCGGCATCTGAACGACGGCGGCGCACTGGTTTCCATCTCCTCCCTGAACGGCCGTCAGCCCGCCGCGGGTATGAGCGCCTACTGCTCCGCCAAGGCCGGACTGTCGATGCTCACCCAGGTCGCAGCACTGGAGTTGGCGCCGCGCGGAATCCGGGTCAACGCCGTCGCCCCCGGCTTCGTGCACACCCCGCTGACCGAGGGCGCGGCCCTGGTGCCCGGCGTCGTCGAGGAGTACGTGGAGAACACGCCGCTGGGCCGGGCAGGCACTCCCGAGGACATCGCCGAGGCCGTCGTGTTCCTCACGAAGGCGTCCTGGCTGACCGGTGAGGTGCTCGATCTGAACGGTGGATCGCACATGAAGCGGTACCCGGATCTGCTCGGGCACATCATGAAGCTCGCGCAACAGTGACCGAACCTGTCAAATAGAGCCGTGAAAACGGAGTTCACCCTCAGCCAGAAGCGGGCTCTGGCGATCGCGACCGTCATCGCGATCCTGTTCGGCGCCTACTTCCTGCGCGGCTTCTTCATCCTGATCGTCGTAGCGGCGGTGGTGGCCTACCTGTTCGACCCGCTCTACGAGCGGCTGCGCAAGCGGTTCAGCTCCGGGCTGTCGGCCACCCTGACCCTGTTCGCGGCCCTGGCCATCGTGATCATCCCGATCAGCGGTGCGGTGGCCATCGGTGTCGTCCAGATCACCAACATGGTGCGCAGCGTCGCCGACTGGGTGGGCCAGACCGATCTGAGCACCCTCGGGGACCGATCCCTGCGGGTGGTCAACGGGCTGCTCGACCGGGTGCCGTTCCTGAAGAGCACCGACATCACCCCCGATCAATTGCAGCACTGGGTGGTGACGTTCGCCCAGCGGGCCGGCGAATGGGGTCTGACGTTCCTGCAGGGCGCGGCCGGCGGGCTGTTCGGCGGGCTGACCGCCGCCATCATCTTCCTGTACGTGTTCATCTCGATGTTGGTCAACGGCGATGACCTGCGGATGCTGATCCGCCGGCTCAACCCGCTGGGCGAGGAGGCCACCGACCTGTACCTGGCCAAGATGGCGGCCATGGTCCGCGGCACCGTGCGCGGGCAGTTCGTCATCGCACTGGCCCAGGGCATCGCCGGCGCCATCTCGATCTACATCGCCGGTTTCCACGACGGGTTCTTCATCTTCGCGATCCTGTTGTCGGCGCTGTCGGTGATCCCTCTCGGCGGCGGCATCGTCACCATCCCGTTCGGCATCGGGCTGGCGCTGTTCGGCAATGTCATCGGCGGCATCTTCGTCATCGTCTTCCACCTCATCGTGGTCACCAACATCGACAATGTGCTGCGCCCGATCCTGGTGCCCAAGGAGGCCAAGCTCGACTCCGCGCTGATGCTGCTGTCGGTGTTCGCCGGGATCAGCATGTTCGGCTTCCTCGGCATCGTGATCGGCCCGGTGGTGATGATCGTCATCGTCACCACGATCAGCGTCTACCTGTGGGTCTACAAGGGTGTCCCGATGGACATGGGTACCGAGGCCCTGGAAGACGAACCCGATGAACCCAGCAAGCTGAGACAACTCATCGCCCGGGCCCGCGCCCGTCGCCACACCCCGCAACCGGTACCAGCTGCGACCGAGCCTGCGGCCGACAAGACCGACTAGGCGGGCAGCGGGGTCTGCGTCTGCACGGCCTTGGCCAGCGTGCGGAAATCGCCGGCTGATCCGGCTCCGGTGATCGCGAGCTGCGCCGAGTCCGGCAGCCGCGTGGTCCAGATGGGCTCGCCCTCACCTGGTTCGTAGACGACCCAGTTCACCCCGTCGACGTCCTGCACCCCGGTGGGCACCGCCTCGGGATCCAGGTACCCGACCAGCCGGGCCTCATCGGCGTTGCTCTGCGTGAGGCTCAGATACATCTTGCTCGGCGCGATGTAGCCGACCCGCGATGTCACCGCGCGGACCGGCTGACCCGTCGCCGGGTCGGTGCGGCCACCGTCGATACCCCCGCGGGACCCGGAATTGGGCTGCCAGCCCTCGGGCAGTTCCGGCAGCCTGACCGGGAACTTCAGCACCTCGGCATCGGCCGCCAGCGCCGCCGGGGCGTCGAACTGCGGGATGTCGCCCTGGCCGGGGCCGCTGGGCGCGAACGAGCACATGCCCAGCACGCCGGCCAGCACGATGCAGATCAGCACCAACGGCGCCATCGACCAGAACATGTCGCGGCCGTCCTGCAGGAGACGGTCCTTGGCGGGCCGGGGAACCGGCACCATCACCGGTGCGTCGGGCTTCGGTTCCGGGGTGCTCATGACAGCCAGTATCCCAGTTCCCGAACTTCGACCCGCTAATGGGACAATCTGGCCCATGACGCCTTCGCGCCGGGAAGCCCCAGACCGCAACCTCGCCCTCGAACTCGTGCGAGTCACCGAAGCCGGAGCCATGGCCGCGGGCCGTTGGGTCGGTCGCGGTGACAAGGAGGGCGGCGACGGCGCCGCCGTCGATGCCATGCGCGAGCTGGTGAACTCCGTCTCGATGCGCGGCGTCGTGGTCATCGGGGAGGGCGAGAAGGACAACGCCCCGATGCTCTACAACGGCGAAGAGGTCGGCAACGGCGACGGACCCGACTGCGATTTCGCCGTCGACCCCGTCGATGGCACCACCCTGATGAGCAAGGGCATGCCGAACGCCATCTCGGTGCTCGCGGTCGCCGAGCGCGGCGCCATGTTCGATCCGTCGGCGGTCTACTACATGCACAAGATCGCCGTCGGCCCGGACGCCGCCGACGTCCTCGACATCACCGCGCCGATCGCCGAGAACATCAAGCGGGTCGCCAAGGTCAAGAAGTCCAGCGTCGCCGACCTGACCGTCTGCATCCTGGACCGGCCGCGCCACGCCCAGCTGATCGCCGACGTCCGCGAGGCCGGCGCCCGCATCCGGCTGATCTCCGACGGCGACGTCGCCGGTGCCATCGCCGCGTGCCGCCCCGGTTCCGGCACCGACCTGCTCGCCGGTATCGGTGGCACCCCGGAGGGCATCATCGCCGCCGCCGCCATCCGCTGTATGGGCGGCGCCATCCAGGCCGTGCTGGCCCCCACCGACGATGACGAGAAGCAGAAGGCCATCGACCGCGGCTACGACCTGGACCGGGTGCTGCTCACCGAGGATCTGGTCTCCGGCGAGAACGTCTTCTTCTCCGCCACCGGTGTCACCGACGGCGACCTGCTCAAGGGCGTCCAGTACTCCGGCGGCGGCGCCACCACCCAGTCGATCGTGATGCGGTCCAAGTCCGGCACCGTCCGGATGATCGAGGCCTACCACCGGCTGTCCAAGCTCAACGAGTACTCCTCGGTGGACTTCACCGGGGACCTGTCCGCAGCACATCCTCTCCCCTGACCGCATAAGCGACCCACGAAAAGGACCCAGATGACCGACAGCGACGTCGAGTACCGGATCGAGCACGACACCATGGGTGAGGTCCGGGTTCCGGTCAACGCCCTGTGGCGCGCCCAGACCCAGCGGGCAGTGGAGAACTTCCCGATCTCGTTCCGCCCGCTCGAGCGCACCCAGATCCGCGCGATGGGCCTGTTGAAGGGCGCCTGCGCCCAGGTGAACAAGGACCTCGGACTGCTGGCCGCCGACAAGGCCGACGCCATCATCGCCGCCGCCGCCGAGATCGCCGACGGCCTGCACGACGACCAGTTCCCCATCGACGTCTTCCAGACCGGTTCGGGCACCAGCTCGAACATGAACGCCAATGAGGTCATCGCGTCCATAGCGGCGGCCAACGGCGTCACGATCCACCCCAACGACGATGTCAACATGTCGCAGAGCTCGAACGACACCTTCCCCACCGCCACCCACATCGCGGCGACCGAAGCCGCTGTGCGCCACCTGATCCCGGCGCTGGAGGTCCTGCACGAGTCGTTGACCGTCAAGGCGCGGCAGTGGCGCACCACCGTCAAGTCCGGCCGCACCCACCTGATGGACGCCGTGCCGGTGACGCTGGGCCAGGAGTTCGGCGGCTACGCCCGCCAGATCGAGGCCGGTATCGAGCGGGTGAAGGCGACGCTGCCGCGACTGGGTGAGCTGGCCATCGGCGGCACCGCCGTCGGCACCGGCCTCAACGCCCCCGACGGCTTCGGCGCCAAGGTGGTCGACGTGCTGGTGGATCAGACCGGCCTGGCCGAATTGCGCACCGCCACCGACTCTTTCGAAGCCCAGGCCGCCCGCGACGGGCTGGTCGAGGCATCCGGTGCGTTGAAGACCATCGCGGTGTCGCTGACCAAGATCGCCAATGACGTGCGCTGGATGGGCTCGGGTCCGTTGACGGGTCTGGGCGAGCTGCAGCTTCCGGATCTGCAGCCGGGCAGCTCGATCATGCCGGGCAAGGTCAATCCGGTGCTGCCCGAAGCGGTCACCCAGGTGGCCGCGCAGGTCATCGGCAACGACGCCGCGGTCACCGTGGGCGGGCTGTCCGGTGCATTCGAGCTCAACGTCTACATCCCGATGATGGCGCGCAACGTGCTGGAGTCGTTCACTCTGCTGGCCAACGTCTCGAAGCTGTTCGCGAGCAAGTGTATTGACGGTCTGGTCGCCAACGAGGCGCACCTGCGTGAGCTGGCCGAGTCGTCGCCGTCCATCGTGACGCCGCTGAACTCGGCGATCGGCTACGAGGAGGCCGCCAAGGTCGCCAAGGAAGCCCTCAAGGAGCGCAAGACCATCCGCCAGACGGTGATCGACCGCGGCCTGATCGGCGACAAGCTGTCCGAGGCCGAGCTGGACAAGCGACTCGACGTGCTGGCGATGGCGAAGGTCAAGCCGGGCGAATAGATAGCTACCCGCGAGCAGACGCGAATGGCCCCCAAAACAGCTGTTTTGGGGGCCATTCGCGTCTGCTCGGCAAGAAAGGTTGCCCGTGAACGATGACGAACTGAGGGTCCGGGTCGGTGTCAGTGACCTGATGACCACGTACCAGTATCTGGCCGATACCGGCAAGGTCGAGCAGTTGGCCGAGCTGTTCGCCCCGGACGGCATCCTGCAGATCGGCGCAGAGCAGTACACCGGTCCCGACGCGATCCTGCGGATGTTCCGTGACACCGCACAGCGTTTCGCCGACGCCGACTTTCTGCCCGCCCGCCACCACCTCAGCTCGATCTACGTCGAGCCACGCCCGGATGGCAGCGCGAAGACCTACGCGTGCTTCCAGTTCATCGGCACCCGCGGACTGGACCACTGGGGTACCTACCGGGACGTGGTGGTGCCGGGGCCCGACGGCTGGCGGTTCGGGCACCGCCGGGTGATCACCGAGGGCTACGCACCCGGATCGACGCTCGGCTAACGGGTCGGTTCCGGCTCCTCGAGGTCTGGGTGCTGGTTTTCGGCAGGCTCGGGCGGATTCCACGCCGCGGTGTTCACCGCGGTGCCACCCATACCGGCCGCCGCCGAGGCGATGTCCAGTGCGGTGGAATGCGGCGCCGGCGGGTCCGGGGCCTCGGGTTGCGGTTCGTCGAGCCGGTAGTGCCGGGACAGCCGGTCGGCGTCGTCGACCGTGATGCCCTCACCGACCTGCACCGTCGGCGCATCCTTGACAGCCGCCTTGCTGACGGTGAGAGTGACCGCACGGCCCTCCTGGCGCGAGCCGGTCAGCGGAATGAGCGCCTGAGACGTCCGGAACAGGCCGGTGTGCACCTCGGCCCACCTGGGTTCCCGGCTGCGCCCGTCGACGAACAGTTTGTGAATCTTGCCGATCTTGTTGCCCGAAACGTCGTACGCGGTGGCGCCGACGTATTGATCCACCAGACTCGTCATGGACGAGGGGGTAGCCGCCAGGCGGCGGCGACAAACATCACGCGCCGTTGTTGGGCCCGCCGGAGTTGGCGTCCGGGATGTCGGTGATCGGGAAGTTCGGCATCGGCGGAGGCGACGGCGTGGCGGGCAGCGCCGGGATCAGATCTGCCGGGACGTCGTGCAGATCGTTTGCGGGCGGGCCGTTTTCGCGGCTGCCGTAGAGGCTGCCCGGGGCACGCGGGCCGAGCAGCTGGCTGACGGTGACCAGGTGGTAGCCGTTGGCCTTCAGTACCGGGATGAACTGGTAGGCCAGATCGACCGTCGACGAGTAGGTGTCGTGCAGCAGCACCACCGAACCCGGCTTGATCTGGCTCATCAGGATCTGCCGGCTGGCATTGAGGTTGGCGTCGTTGGCCCAGTCGAACGGGATGACGTCCCAGTTGATGTCTGCCAGGCCCTGCTTACCGGCCTCGGCGAGCACCTGGTCGTTGGTCAGTCCGCCCGCGGTGCGCACCAGAGCCGGACGCTGCCCCGTCGCGGCAAGGATCGCCTCGTTGGCCTTGCTGAACTGGGCCGGGACGTCCTCGGCGGGGATGGCCGTCATGTTGGGGTGTTCCCAGGTGTGGCTGCCGATCTCCATCCCGGCCTCGGCGATGCGGCGCGCACCGGCCGGGTCGGCGGCCACCTTGTTACCGATCAGGAAGAACGTGGCCTTGGCGTCGTTGTCGGCCAGGACCTTCAGCAGCCGGTCCGTGTAGGGGCTGGGTCCGTCGTCGAAGGTCAGCGCCACGCATTTCTGCACGGCGCAGTCGACGGTGTCGGCGTCCGCGCGGCGGATGTGCCCGCTCAGCGTGCCGGCAACGACGATCAGCACCGCGGCGACGACCCCCGCCACCGTCCACAACCAGGCCCGTTTCACGCTGGCAGCCTACCGGCCCGCCGATTTCGGCGTGATCGGCTGCGCTCACCGCAACCGATCACGCCGAAGTCCCGCCTCAGGGCAGGGCGTCCGGGGTGATCTCCTCCAGCATTTCGGTGACCAGCGCCGCGATCGGGGACCGCTCGCTGCGCATCAGCGTGATGTGGGCGAACAACGGGTGTCCCTTCAGCTTCTCGATGACGGCGGCGACACCGTCGTGGCGGCCGACGCGCAGGTTGTCCCGCTGGGCGACATCGTGGGTGAGCACCACCCGCGAACCCGACCCCAGCCGGGACAGCACCGTCAGCAGCACGTTGCGTTCCAACGACTGCGCCTCGTCGACGATCACGAACGAATCATGCAGCGAACGACCGCGAATGTGGGTGAGCGGCAACACTTCCAGCATTCCGCGGGAGAGCACCTCCTCCAGCACCGCCGGGCTGGCCAGTCCCTCCAGCGTGTCGAAGACAGCCTGCGCCCACGGGCCCATCTTCTCGCTCTCGCTGCCGGGCAGGTAGCCCAGATCCTGGCCGCCGACCGCGTACAGCGGCCGGAAGACGACCACCTTGCGCTGGGTGCGGCGTTCCAGCACCGCCTCCAGACCTGCGCACAGCGCCAGCGCCGACTTTCCGGTGCCGGCCTTGCCGCCGAGCGACACGATGCCGACGGATTCGTCGAGCAGCAGATCGAGGGCGACGCGTTGTTCGGCTGACCTTCCCCGGAGGCCGAACACCTCGCGATCACCACGGACCAGCTGCACCCGCTTGTCGGCGTTCACCCTGCCCAGCGCCGAGGAGTTGCCGCCGAGCAGCCGAACCCCGGTGTGGCAGGGCAGATCTCGGGCCGCCGCCAGGTCGAGGTCGCCCTCGGCGAACAGGGCGTCGATCTCCTCGGGGGCCGCGTCGAGCTCGGTCATGCCCGTCCAGCCGGAGGTGACGACATCCTGGGCGTGGTACTCGTCGGCATCCAGACCGACCGCTCCCGCCTTCACGCGCAGCGGGATGTCCTTGCTCACCAGCGTGACGTGCTTGCCCTCGGCGGCCAGGTTGGCCGCACAGGTCAGGATGCGCGCATCGTTGGTGTCGGTGCGGAAGCCGACCGGCAGCACCGTGGGGTCGCTGTGGTTCAGCTCGATGTGCAGCACACCGCCGTGTTTACCGACGGGAATGGGCTGATCGAGCCGCCCGTGTTCCAATCGCAGATCGTCGAAAAGACGTAGAGCCTGGCGGGCGAACCAGCCAAGTTCGTGATGGTGCCGTTTGGCCTCCAACTCGCTGATAACCACGAGAGGGACGACCACCTCATGCTCGGCGAACCGTGTGCATGCCCAGGGATCGGACAGCAGCACGGAGGTGTCGAGCACGTAGGTCCGGATCGGCGAATCGGTCACGAGGCGCTCCTAGACCTCCGCGGCCCCGCGGAAGCATTTCGGCGGGCACCGCGGTACCGAGGACCGGGGCCGGTCCCGTTCTCGCTGGAAGATCGGTACCGCCCGGACAGCAAAGCAATTCGCTAGCCATCGGAATCGACGCTACTCCCGGTCCACCGGGTGCGCTCGGCAGGCGCGCCGGGCCTACCGGCACAACAGGTTACGCGCCGGTGAACTCTCGTAACTCTGGTTCCTCGGCGACGCCCCACGCGGCGATCCGGTCGGCGATAACAGCACGTCGGGCGGCCTCGTCGAAGATGCCGGCCTCGGCGACGGTGGCGCGCTTGTCGGCGTAGGCCTCGATGTCCCCGCCGAGCACGTCGAGCTCGGCGGCGCGGCGGGCGATGGCGCTCACGGTCTCGGCGCGGGTGTCGGTGGCCAGGCAGTGCGCGACCAGGTTTCCGAAGAACTCCTCGTGGCGTTCCTCGTCGGCGGCGATCCGGCCGATCAGGCCGGACAGCGTCGGCTCTTCGACCTGCGCCTGCAGGTTGCGGGTGAACACCGCGTGCTCGCGCTCGAAGAAGGTCATGAAGACCAGGGTCTCGATCTGGCTGAACCGGTCGGCCCGGTAGCCCTTCATGACGTGCTCGACGCGGACGTCCTCGTTGGCCGAGGGGTCGATCTCGCGGGTGACCACCAGGTAGTTGCGCAGCGCGATGGCGTGCAGATGCTCCTCAGCGGTCCAGCGGCCGATCCAGCGGCCCCACTTTTCCTCGAGGATGAAGTGCTCGACGATCTCGCGATGGTGCGCGGCGAGGTTGTCCTTGGTGATGAGCAGGATCTCGCAGGCGTCGGTGACCGGCTTGGGCAGTGTCACCTGTGACGGATCCCAGTCCTTGCCGCCCAGGAAGGCGAAGTTCTCCCCCTGGTCGAACGGCACGTAGTCGTGGCCGTACCAGGGCTCCTCGGAGGCGAGGTGCCGTGACAGGTTCTCCGCCACGACCGGCTCGAGCTCAAGGATCAGCGCGTTGGCAACGGGTTTCTCAGCCATAAAAGTAACTGTAACCCGCATTCACACGTTTCTTAAAATCCGCCACCCGGCGTGTTAGAGAGTGAGTCCCGGGTACAGCGGGTTGGCCGCCAGGATCTCCGCCGACGCGGACTTCACCCAGTCCGCGGTGGAGTCCACGAGCGTGTACTTGGCCTTGGAAGTCCCCTGAGGCTCGGTGTTCTTGAGCACCTCGACGACGAGTTCGGCCACCCGGTCGAACTCGGCGGCGCCGAAGCCGCGGGTGGTCAGCGCCGGGGTGCCGAACCGGATGCCGCTGGTGTACCAGGCACCGTTCGGGTCGGCCGGGATGGAGTTGCGGTTGGTGACGACGCCGGCGTCCAGGAGCGCCGACTCGGCTTGCCGGCCGGTCAGCCCGAACGAGGTGACGTCCAGCAGCACCAGGTGGTTGTCGGTGCCGCCGGTGACCAGTCGTGCGCCCCGCTTGAGGAAGCCGTCGGCCAGCGCCTTGGCATTGTCGGCCACAGCCTGCGCGTACTCGCGGAACGCCGGCTGGCGGGCCTCCGCCAGCGCCACGGCCTTGGCCGCCATCACATGCGAGAGCGGTCCGCCGAGCACCATCGGGCAGCCCTTGTCGACGGCGGGCGCGTACTCCTCGGTGGCCAGCACCAGGCCGCCACGCGGTCCGCGCAGCGACTTGTGCGTGGTGGTGGTGGTGACGTGCGCGTGCGGCACCGGATCCTCGTCACCGGTGAACACCTTGCCGGCCACCAGGCCGGCGAAGTGGGCCATGTCGACCAGCAGGGTGGCGCCGACCTCGTCGGCGATCTCGCGCATCGTGGCGAAGTTGACCCGGCGCGGGTAGGCCGAATAACCGGCCACCAGGATCAGCGGCTTGAACTCGCGGGCCGCGGCGGCGACGGCGGCGTAGTCGATCAGGCCGGTCTCCGGGTCGGTGCCGTAGCTGCGCTGATGGAACATCTTGCCGGACACGTTGGGTCGGAAGCCGTGGGTGAGGTGGCCGCCGGTTTCCAGGGACATGCCGAGCAGTCGCTGGTTGCCCAGCTTGGCGCGCAGCTTCTCCCAGTCCTGTTCGGACAGATCGTTGACGTGCTTGGCGCCGAGTTCCGCGAGCCCCGGGGCTTCGATGCGGGTGGCCAGAATGGCCCAGTAGGCGACCAGGTTGGCGTCGATCCCGGAGTGCGGCTGCGCGTAGGCGTACGGGGCGCCGAACAGTTCGCGGGCGTGCTCGGCGGCGAGCGCCTCGACGGTGTCGACGTTCTGGCAGGCCGCGTAGAAACGGTGCCCGACGGTGCCCTCGGCGTACTTGTCGGAGAACCAGGTGCCCATGGTCAACAGCACGGCCGGCGACGCATAGTTCTCACTGGCGATCAGCTTGAGCGAATCACGCTGATCGGCAAGCTCTTTGCGGGTCGCGGCGGCGATACGGGGCTCCACCGACTCGATCACCTGCAGCGCGGCCCGGTAGGCCTCGCTGGCGGTGGCGGCGTACTCAACACCCGGAGCGGTCAACGACGAGTCGGCAGTCATGCCTCCAGCCTAAACGCCGTGGTGGCCGTCGCCGAAACCTACCGACCCGGTCAGGCCGCCCGCAGGCTGGACGGGATCAGTGGCTCGTCGAGCAGCCTGCCGAACCGTTCGGTCAGCGACACCCCGGCGGGCCGGTTGTCGATCCACGCCCGCAGCAGCCGGTACCCCTCGACATAGGTGCTGGTGTAGGCGCGCCACAGCGGCGAGGACAGGAAGCGCAGCATCTGCCGGGCCCGGTCGTCGCTGACCAGCAGCCATCGGCTCAGGTAGGCCGCGACGTCGTCGATGTCGCGGTGCTCGTCGTGCAGCATCAGTGCCGCGTCCTGGCGCACGTCGGCCAGCGCCGCGGCGGCCTCGGAGATGGCGGCCGAGCGGTCCCCGTCGAACCGCAGGCCCAGGTCGGCATAGATCTCGGCGGCCCAGCCACCCCATGATGGGCCCTGGACGGCATAGAGCGCCAGATCGGCCAGTCCCTCGGCCATCAGGCACTGCGGGGTGTTGACCAGGAAGATGGTCTGCTCGTCCTGCTGCAGACCGGCCACCAGCCCGGCCTCCTTGCGGCAGTGTTCGGTGTGGTGACCGGGGTAGGACTCGTGGGCGACCAGTCGCGGCAGGTTCGACATCTGCTGTTTGAGGTCGGCGTTGACCGCGACGGTGGACTTGTAGTCGCCGAGGTAGTAGTTGAAGCCCGACCACGGCTTGTCGGTGACGACCTCGTAGGTGATCGTCTCGCTCTCGGGCAGCGGGTAGGTGGCGCGCACGGTGTCTCGCAGCGCCGAGGAGAACGCGTGGATGCACTCCTCGAGGCGGTCCGGCGGGATCTCCTCGCCGGCGCGGTACGCCTGTAACCGCCCCGCCAGCGGACCGCTGCCGCCGAGCGCCTCGTCGAGTTTGGTGTGGGCGTCTCGGTAGCGATCCGGGTCGCCCTTGGCGATGTCGACGTCGAAGTACTCGCGGACCTCCTCGACGAACCCGACGTCCTCGCCGGCGAACTTGCGTCCGGCGCAGGCCAGTGCCTTCAGGTGCGCGGCCAGGTAGCCGGCGCGCTGCTCGTCGAGGCCCTCGGTGCGCGGCACCTCGGCCCACAGCCGCTGGGCCTGACGGGCCAGGTCAGCCGGATCCGGGGTGGGTTCGTCGGCGACCTGGCGGCGCAGCGCCGGGTCACCGGTGAAGGAGTCGACATAGCCCTCCTCGATCCGGTCGAACCGCAAGCCCAGCAGCAGGTAATCACGAATCAGCGTGCCCGAATCCATACCGGCGTTCATAGCAGTCAACGTTAGATGCAAGACTGGCGATATGCCGCGGCCCAGCGAGCCGAGCCCATATGTGGAGTTCGACCGGACCCAATGGCGCTCCCTGCGTATGGCGACGCCGCTCGCACTGAACGAATCCGAGTTGACCGGCCTGCGCGGTCTGGGTGAGCAGATCGACCTCTTGGAGGTCGAAGAGGTCTACCTGCCGCTGGCCCGGTTGATCCACCTGCAGGTCGCCGCCCACCAGCGGCTGTTCGCCGCCACCGCGGAGTTCCTCGGTGAGCAGCACAACGACCGGCCGGTGCCCTTCGTCATCGGCGTCGCCGGCAGCGTGGCCGTCGGTAAGTCGACCACCGCACGCGTGCTCAAGGCACTGCTGGGACGCTGGGAGCACCACCCGCGCGTCGATCTGGTGACCACCGACGGTTTCCTCTACCCCAACGCTGAGCTGCTACGCCGGAATATCATGCACCGCAAGGGTTTCCCGGAGAGCTACGATCGCCGGGCCTTGATGCGCTTCGTCACCGCGGTGAAATCGGGCGCCGACAAGGCTTGTGCGCCGGTGTATTCGCACCTGATCTACGACATCGTGCCGGGCGAACAGCAGTTGATCCGGCAGCCAGACATCCTCATCCTCGAGGGTCTCAATGTGCTGCAAACCGGTCCGGCGCTGATGGTCTCGGACCTGTTCGACTTCTCGCTCTATGTCGACGCGCGGGTCGAGGACATCGAGCAGTGGTACATCTCCCGGTTCCTGTCGATGCGGGCCGGCGCGTTCGCCAACCCGGCGTCACACTTCCACCACTACTCGACGCTCACCGATGATCAGGCGGTGTTCGCCGCTCGCGACATCTGGCATTCGATCAACCGTCCCAACCTGATCGAGAACATCCTGCCGACCCGGCCACGCGCCACCCTGGTGCTGCGCAAGGACTCCGATCACTCCATCAACCGGCTGCGACTTCGGAAGCTCTGACCTCAGATTCCAGCGGTCCACAGCGGATGCCGAGCCGTTTCTGCAGGGTGTCCAGGGTCCGGCGGAACTGCTCGCGCTGCGCTCGATGGGTCCGCAGGAATCTCAGCCCGGCAGCGGTGCGCCGGTGCCACGGATACCACCGGTCGAAGTCCAGCCCACACTCGCTGAACACCTTGGCGGGCAACTCGTCGGCGATCACGCTGAGGTTGTGCTGAACCAGGGTGAACATCGCGAACGCCAGAGCGGGCTTGCATCGCTTCTGCAGCTCGTAGAGATCCAGCTCGTAGAGCGCCGCACTGTTCAGCTTGTCCTGGAACATCAGATGTGTCATGAAATAACCGGCGTAGGAGGTGAGATGCATGGTGGCCGAGCGGGTGTTGATCGACAGCACCGAGCCGTCGGCCGACGTGTACGGCTCGTAGGGCATTTCGTCGACCGCGAGGTAGCCGGTGCAGTTCACCAGCCAGCTGCCAGGTTGGATCGGCCTCGTGCCGTTGCGCAACACCAGCTCGACGGCGCCGTCTCGATCCACCACGTCGACGAGGTGGTCCATCACGACCTCGTTGACACCGGCTGCGACAGTGCGGCATTCAGCCTCGGACAAGACGCCGAGCATGAAATTCCCGGCTTGCGGTGTCGGGCAGGTGCCGTGGGTCTGCCGGTACCACTGCGCCACCTCGGCCTCGTTGCTGCCGTCGAACCGCCGGCCGAACTCCGACCCGAGACCGCTGACGAGTTTCCCGCCCCACCACCGCCGCGCACCGGCGGGAAAGAACTGGTCACGGTTGGTGAAAAATGTCCCCGACCCGGCCACCAGGTTCACCTCACGGGCCGGGAAGCGGGTGATGAGCGCGTGCGCGGTGTCCATCGCGGTCTTACCACTGCCGATGATCCATACCGGTTTGTCGCTGCCGGCGATCTCGCCCGATCGCACATCGCAGTAGTCCGGCGATACCGACCTGACGCTGTCGCTGGAAACCGACAGTGGCTCATTGGGGTTGAGACCGAACCCGTAGGCCTTGATGAGACGTGTCGTCTCGATCACGCGTTCCTCGCCGGTGTCGGACCGGCACGTGATGCGGACTCCCCCATCTGGTCCCGCGGTGTCGGACAGAAATGACCAGCCGTACCGTTGGTCGACCTGTACCCGCTGCCCGATCTGGTCGATGCAGTGCTCGAAGTGATCGAGTACCTCGTCTTTGGTGGCCAGATATCCGGGATCCCGGTCCAGCGTCCACGGGATGTTCCCGGCGGTGAACATTCCGTGCGGTTGGTGCAGGCGCACGTACGGGTAGACGTCCACCCACATACCGCCGGTGCGCTTTCGGCGATCCAGCAGGATCACCTTCTGATCGGGCCGCAGATAGCGACTCGCGACGAACAGGGCGTTGATACCGGTGAGCCCGGCACCGACGATGCAGACATCGCAGGATTCAGTAGCGACCACGGCAGCCTCCTCGGACGTGCCTTTTACTGTGAACCCGTTCCGCCGCGCCGTCTTGAGTACCGGGCTACTCGGTTTTCCTAGGCGACCAGGCGGCGCAGACCGACGTACTGCAACTCGGCCATCACCAGGGTGTACAGGCCGGTCACCACCACTGCCGCGATGCCGACACCGGTCAGCGGGAACATGCCGGTGAGGATCACTGCGGCGGCGATGACGGTGCACACCAGATTGGCGATGACGGTGGCGATACCGCCGGGGCGCACCCGGTCCAGCGCGGCCAGCGCGAGCACGACGACGCCGTAGACCACCGAGAAGACACCGACGCCGTGTTCGACGGCGACGGGCAGACCGGTGATGTCGGCGGCCGCTTGGGCGCCGGCCAGCAGGGCGACGCCGATGACGCCGACGATGACCGCGTCGGCGCGCATGGCCAGGCGCAGGAATGCGTCGGGACGGGTTGATACGGCGGGGACGGTGATGGCGGACATGGATCTTCCTTTCACATGCTGTCGATGAGTTTCTTGACCGGTGCGGGACGCCACCGCGTGCCTCGACACCCGGGCACCTGCACCCCGGATGCGCGGGACGTCCCGCGCCGGTTGGCCGGAAGAGCTTCTGACCCCTTCGACCCTGCCCTCCGACGCGCTGCCAGTTCGACGCCGGATGCTGCCAATCACTGCCAACGGCAGGTCACGCCGATGCGGCCGAGGAGAAGTGGCCTCGGGCGCAGAGGTCAGCGGGCGTGTGCCGGCAATCCGCCGCGCAGATCGGCGGCGATGACGCGGGCCGCCGCGTTCTGCCAGTTGTGCAGGGAACGCTGCGGCACCTCGGTGACCAACCACTGCCAGGCCTGGCGGGCCACCGGGTCGAGTCCGGCCGCCGTCGCGTTCTGCGCGTAGGCCCGTACCCCGACCACATACGGGAAGTAGAGCGAGTTGTAGTACCGCCACTGCTCACTGGTGCCGAAGTCGTTGCCGTCGCGCGGTTTGAGCGCGGCGATCCGGTCGGCGAGCAAGGCCTTCAGTTCGTTGGCCCGTTCCAGCGGCTGATCCGCGGCGCCGCGGGCCGCCAGCCGCTCGTCGATTGCCGGTAGCTCGGTCAGCGGGCTGGCGACGAGTTTGGACAGGTCGCCGTAATGCCCGAGCGCGCGCCGGGTCAACCGGGCGAAGGTGTCATCGTCGACGTCGTGCAGCGGGTTGGGTGACCGCAACGGCAACGCGGCCTCGGTGCTGCGCAGCGCGGCCCGCTCGGCGCGCAGGGCAGGTGAGCGAGAGAACGCCAGCCGGTCCAGCACACCGGCCAGGGGGTCGGCCAGCACGTTGATCGCGATGGCGATGCCCAGGCTGGTGAACAGCAGCACGGTCAGCGCGGTCGACGCGGACGGGCCCGCGACCGCCAGTCCGATGACCGCCTGACCGCCGAACAGCACCGCGACGGCGGCCGTCGCGGTGAAGGACCGCAGCATGTCCGCGCGCAGCGCCTGTCCCTCGTCGAAGGCATCCCAGAGCGCCACCGCGATACCGAGCAGTGCCACGTCGAAACCGGTGGAGGCCAGCGCCAGCGCGCTGGGCAGCAGTCCCAGCGGGATGATGAGGATCACGTTGGCCAGCGCGAAGAACAGCGTGGCCACCAACACGAAGCGCACCACCGGCACCGGTTGGGCCGGACGCAGCATGGCGGTCACCATGGCCCCCAGCGACGGCAGCGAGACCGCGGCGAACATCAACCAATGCCCGAGCCGCAGCGGTCCGTCGACATCGCCGGCCAGGGCCGCGCCGGTGAAGGCCACCGCGGCGACGCCGCCCACCAGAAGGATCTCCCGAATCCGGCCGCGCCAGGTGTCGGGGGGCCGGGACAGTTCGACGAGCACCGCGAACCAGGCGATCCCCGGCAGCGCCATCAGGTAGATCTCGATGCGGCCCAGCACGTCCGACTCGGTGACCACCCGCACCGCGTCGAGCGCCACCACCGCGGCGAAGCTGGTCAGTCCGGCGGCCGCCAGCACCAGCACCGGCTTACGCGGGTCCCGCGCGAGGAGGTAGAGCCCGAGCCACCAGCTGAGCGCGAACACGATCGCCGAGAGGACCGCCATCGCGGTTACCTGCCGTGCCTGCGGTGCCGCATGGTGTAGTCGCGCAACGCGCGCAGGAAGTCGACCCGGCGGAACGCCGGCCAGTGCGCTTCGGTGAACCACATCTCCGAATATGCGCTCTGCCACAGCAGGAATCCGGAGAGACGTTGCTCACCCGAGGTCCGGATGACGAGATCCGGATCGGGCTGACCCGAGGTGTACAGGTTCTCCGAGATGGCTTCGACGGTCACGGATTCGACGAGTTGCTCGGCGCTGGCGCCGTTGGCCAGTTGCTTGCCCAGCAGCCCGCGGACCGCGTCGACGATCTCCTGGCGTCCGCCGTAGCCCACGGCGACATTCACCTGCAATGCGCCGGGTGCGGCCGAGCCCACCGTGCCCTCGACGGCATCCCGCAGCCGGCGTGCCGGCTCCTCGCCCAGTAGTTCCAGGTCACCGACGGTGCGCACACTCCAGCGGTTGGCGGGATCGCAGATCTCCTCGACGACATCGGTGATGATGTCGATCAGCGCGCTCAGCTCGTCGGGGTCCCGCTGAAGGTTCTCCGTCGAGAGCAGATAGACCGTCGTCAGCTCGATGCCGGCGGCCTGGCACCAGCGCAGCATTTCGGCGATCTTCGCCGCGCCCTTGCGGTAGCCGTAACTGACATCGTCGAACCCGGCGTCACGCGCCCAGCGGCGATTTCCGTCACACAACACTGCGATGTGGCGCGGGAGCTCAGACCTGGCCTGCGCCAACTCTCTACGCAACCGCAGTTCGTAGAGCCGGTAGGCCGGCTCCTTGAGTCGCGGCGGAATGATCTCCACAGCCAACAAGACTACTGTGACGATCAGGCTATTCCGTGCCACTCAGGGGAGGTGACATGTCAGAAGCGAAAAGCACAGCGGGATCGCGCATTGAACCCGAGACGATCGACTCGAGCCGGCCGTACCGGTCAGCAGCTGTGCATCAAGCCGAAGATCTGCCCGAGGCTTTCGCAGACGGCGTCGCACAGTTCCTCGGCCGGCCACGCGCACGTGGCTGGATCCATGTGTACTCGGCATTCGTCGCGTTCGTCGCCGGTGCCGCGCTCGTCGCGGTGTCGTGGTCGCTGGAGTCGACGCAAGCCGGTCTGGCGACACTGCTCTATACGTTCACCATCGTGGCGATGTTCGCCGTGAGCGGTGTCTACCACCGGGTCACGTGGACGAATCCGACGGCACGCAAGTGGATGAAGCGCCTCGACCACTCGATGATCTTCGTCTTCATCGCGGGCAGCTACACGCCGTTCGCGTTGCTGGCGTTGCCGTCCGAGAAGGGCTGGCTGCTGTTCTGGATCGTCTGGGCCGGCGCCTTCGCGGGCGTGCTGCTGAAGATGTTCTGGCCGTCGGCGCCCCGCTGGGTGGGTGTGCCGCTCTACTTGCTCCTGGGCTGGATCGCGGTGTGGTTCATCGGGCCGATCATGGACGGCGCCGGCGTGGCGGCGGTGGTGCTGTTGATCGTCGGCGGCGCGCTCTACAGCGTCGGAGGGGTGTTCTACGGCCTCAAATGGCCCAACCCGTGGCCGACCACGTTCGGCCATCACGAGTTCTTCCACGCCTGCACCGCGGTCGCGGCGCTCTGCCACTACATCGCGATGTGGTTCGCGGTCTTCTGACCTACAGCTGGGTGATGTCGGCCGGGCCCCAGAACGCCCGCATGGACGTGATCTGGCCCTCGCTGTTGAACGCCATGATTTCGATGGGTTCGATGCGCATCGCGCCGCCCACGGTGATAGCGAAGACGAACGCCGCCTCGCTGCCGCCGGCGCGGAATGACAGCAGCTCGGTCGTCACCTCGACGCCTTCGACGTTCTTGTAGAACCCGGCGATGGCCTGGCGCCCGATGTGCACCTCGCCGCCGCCCACCGGATCCTCCAGCGTGGCGTCCTCGGCGTACAGCGCGGCGACGTCATCGGCGCTGCCACTGGCGGCGGTGTCCAGGTAGCGCTGGACGAAACCTTGCAAGACATCCGGCTCGAAGCTCATGTGCGGCAGGCTACACGGAAGGCCTCGGGGCAGTTGGAGAAAGCGCGGTAGCGAGATCCTGCACGGTGGTCACGGGCAGATCGCAGACCCGTCCGCGGCACACATAGGCGGCATCGCGCCCACCCACCCGGTCGCGACCGGTCAGCAACTCCGATGAGTCCACCGGGCCTCCGACGACCACAGCTCCCCCGGGTGCGAGCCGGCGCGCAGCAGCCAGCAACTCCGAGTGCGCGGGGTCGCAGGCCACCGCGATCTGGATGGGTCCGCGCACCGCGGCCTCGGCAACGGCGAGCCAATGTCCGCCCGAGCGTGGAACTTTGGCCAGCACGGTGGTGGCGGACGCGAGCGTGGCATCGGCCACTGCGCCGTAGCGCGCGTCCCCGGTCAGGTGCGCCGCGAGCTGCAGCGCCTCGGCGATCGACGACGCCCCCGACGGGGTGGCGCCGTCGAGTGGGTCTCCGGGCCGCACCATCAGCGTCTCGGCGTCGTCGGCGGTGTCGAACCATCGGCCGGGCTGCCCGGCGTCGGCGAAATGCTCCAGCACGGTGTCGAGCAGACCCGTGGCGGTGGTCAGCCAGGCCGCAACTCCGGTGAGCTGATACAGCCCGCACATCGCGGTGATCAGCGTCGCGTAATCCTCCAGGATCGCCGAGCTCTCGCCGGCCACGCCACCGAGGCTCGCGCGGCGCAACCGACCACCTGCCAGGTGCAGGAGCAGCAGCTCCCGCGCGCATACCGTTGCCGCGTCCAGGTATTCGGGTTTATCCAGCGCCACCGAGGCCTCGATGAGCGCGGTGATGGCCAGGCCGTTCCAGGCCGTCACCACCTTGTCGTCGCGCGCCGGCTGGGGGCGCTGCGCGCGGGCTGCCACCAACGCGGCCCGCACCCGCTCGAAGCGCACCTGATCGTCGGGATTGGTGTGCAGTTGCAGCACCGAGCTGCCGTGCTCGAAGGTACCGGTGTCGGTCACCCCGAAAAGCGAAGCGGCCCAGTCGGCGTCGTCACCCAGGACATCGCACAGTTGGGCCGGCGTCCACGCGTAGGTGAGCCCCTCCACCCCGTCGGAGTCGGCGTCCAGCGAAGAGGTGAACATGCCGCCGGCGCCCAGGCCGTCGATGATGAAGCGGGCCGTCTCGTCGGTGATCCTGCGCGCCAGCGGATTTCCGGTGATCCGCGCCCAGTGCGCGTAGAACCGCAGCAGCAGCGCGTTGTCGTAGAGCATCTTCTCGAAATGCGGCACCACCCAGGACGGGTCGACGCTGTAGCGGGCGAACCCACCGGCGAGCTGGTCGTAGATGCCGCCGCGCGCCATGGCCGCACCGGCCCGTTGCACCGTCGCCAGCACCCGCTCCGAACCGGTGCGCTCGTAGTGGCGCAGCAGTGCCTCCAGCACCGCCGAGGGCGGGAACTTGGGTGCTGCGCCGAACCCGCCGCGCTGCACGTCCTCGTCGCGCAGCACCGCGGCCACCGCCTCGTCGCACAACCGGGCGTCCAGTGCCGGGCCGGAACCCGGCAGGCCCGAACTCATCGCCCGCAGTTCCCCGGCGATCTCGTCGGAGGCCTGCTCGACCTCGGCGCGCCGTTGCCGCCAGGTCTCCTTGACGGCCGAGACAAGCTGCAGGAAACCGTCCTTGGGGTAGTAGGTGCCGCAGAAGAAGGGGCGCCCGTCCGGGGTCAGGAAACAGGTCATCGGCCAGCCGCCCTGACCGGTCAGCGCCACGGTGGCATTCATGTAGATCGCGTCCAGATCCGGACGCTCCTCGCGGTCGACCTTGATACAGACGAAGTCGTCGTTGACCGCCGCGGCGACGTCGGCGTCCTCGAAGGATTCGTGGGCCATCACATGGCACCAGTGGCAGGCGGCGTACCCGATGGACAGCAGGATCGGCACATCGCGGGCTTCGGCCTCGGCAAGTGCCTCCGCACTCCACTGCTGCCAGTGCACCGGATTGCCCGCGTGCTGGCGCAGGTAGGGGCTGGTGGACCCGCCCAGGGTGTTACCCCTTGGCGTCACCCTTGAACTCACCTGTCGTGCCCTCGTCGACGGCCTGGTCGGGCTCGGGATGCTCCGGGTCGAACGACTCCGGCAGCCGCTTGAGGTGCCGGTTCATCGACCACACCAGCGCGAAGGTGCCGATCAGCAGCAGCACCAGCACCAGCAGACCCACCGGGCTGGCCTTGCCGAAGTCGGGGCCGGTCTGACGCGGCCCCTCCTCGGCCAGCAGGCCGGCGGCGATCAGGAGTAGGTCAGTCATGTTTTGATCCCTGCGAAGAGGTCGGTCTCGGGCAGCTGCACCGGTATGCGGGACCGTGCGAGCTCGAATTCCTCGGTCGGCCACAGCCGCTGCTGCCACTCCATGGGCGTGGTGAAGAAGAAACTCTTCGGGTCGATCTGGGTGGCATGCGCGAGCAGGGCGTCATCACGCTGGGCGAAGAACTTCGCGCACTCCACCCGGGTGGTCACCCGCGACTCGATCACGTCCTCCTCGGCGTCCCAGTTCTCCAGCCACTTCGCGAACGGGCCGTCCTGGCCGTGCTTGGCGAACTCGTCCTGCAGCACCTGCATCCGCTGCCGCAGGAAACCGTGGTTGTAGTACAGCTTGGACACCGCCCAGGGTTCCCCGGCGTCGGGGTAGCGCAGGTAGTCGGCCGCGGCCTCGTACGCGGCGACGGACACCTCGTGGCACCGGATGTGATCCGGGTGCGGATACCCGCCGTTCTCGTCGTAGGTGGTCAGCACATGCGGGCGGAACTCGCGGATCACCCGCACCAGCGCCTCGGTCGGCCCGTCCAGCGGCACCGTGGCGAAGGAGCCCTCCGGCAGCGGGGGCAGCGGGTCGCCCTCGGGCAAGCCGGAGTCGACATAGCCCAGCCAGCGGTGTTCGACACCCAGGATCTCGGCGGCCTTGGCCATCTCGTCACGGCGCACCTCATGAATGCGTCCGTGCACTTCAGGGATGTCCATCGCCGGGTTCAGGATGTCACCACGTTCACCGCCGGTGAGGGTCACCACCATGACCCGGGCACCTTCGGCCGCGTAGCGGGCCGTGGTGGCCGCTCCCTTGCTGGACTCGTCATCGGGGTGGGCGTGTACCGCCATCAAGCGCAATTCAGTCATCGTGTCTCATCCAACGAGGCGTCCCTCTCGCGTATGCCCACCGCTCTATAGTTCCAGCTGTAGTGGAACCAACTGACCGACGGGCACCCTTAACCTTGACCATCGAGCGTCCCACCGCCCGTTACGGGCGGCAGAAACTGTCCCGCCGCACCCGCCGCCGAGTGGTGATCGGACTGTTCCTGCTGATTGTGACGGCAGGAGTGGTGATCGCGCTCATCGCCTTCCAGCGGTTCGGGACCGGCGATGTGAAGGGCGAGCTCGGCGGATACAAGATCGTCGACGACGAGACCGTGGCGGTGACGATCACCGTCACCCGCTCCGACCCGTCGGTGCCCGCGGTGTGCATCGTGCGTGCCCGGTCGATCAACGGCGACGAGACCGGCCGCCGGGAGATCCTGGTGCCGCCGTCCACCGCGTCGTCGGTGGTGATCGACGCCGTGGTCAAGTCCACCAAACCGCCGGTCGTCGGCGATATCTACGGCTGCGGAATCGATGTGCCGGCCTATCTGGTGGCGCCCTAGAGACGTCCGCGCGACCAACGGCGAACTGCTAAATCGTGAAAACGCGTTGACACGGCGGTGGTAAGCTTGGCCGATACACGGTTCCGGCTGGAACCGTGTATTGCTGCATTAGCGCGCTGCCACAGCGCCTGCGATCGCGGCGATACACGACCTTCCCACGCGATACAGCGCGCGAGAAAAGATCAACGACAGGAGCGCGAGGACATGACCGATACCCAGGTCACCTGGCTGACCGAAGAGGCTTTCGACCGTTTGAAGGCGGAGCTGGACCAGCTGATCGCCAACCGCCCCATCATCGCCGCCGAGATCAACGACCGCCGCGAAGAGGGCGACCTGCGCGAGAACGGTGGCTACCACGCCGCCCGTGAGCAGCAGGGCCAGGAAGAGGCGCGCATCCGTCAGCTCCAGGAGCTGCTGAACAACGCCAAGGTCGGCGAGGCACCCAAGCAGTCCGGCGTCGCGCTGCCCGGTTCGGTGGTGAAGGTCCAGTACGGCGATGACAAGGACGACACCGAGACGTTCCTGATCGCGACCCGCCAGGAGGGCGTCAGCGACGGCAAGCTCGAGGTGTATTCGCCCAAGTCACCGCTGGGTGAGGCGCTGCTCGACGCCAAGGTCGGCGACACCCGCAGCTACACGATTCCCAATGGCAGCACCGTCACGGTGACCCTGCTCAGCGCGGAGCCGTACCACTCCTGAGGCAGTCCGCCGCGGCGGGACGATAGGTTTCTCCGGTGGCCCAGATCGCCGAGGACCTGTTCCTGCTGCTGCTCGACAATGCGTCGGCGCAGCCCGGGCTGGACCGACAGCGCAGGCGCCGCGTTCTCGGCGCGGCCACCCTGCTGGACCTGGCTTGGGCCTGCCGTATCCGGCCGGCCGTCGATGGTGAGCCGGTCGAATCGGGTCGTCTTGTCGCGCTGACCGGCTCGGGACCATTGGATCCCGTCACCGGACCGGCGTGGGAGCTGCTTTCGCAGCGGCCGCTGCGGCCGTCCTCGGCCATCGCCAAGTTGAGCAGGCACGCCGAGGATGATCTCGTCGTACACCTGGAACGCGGCGGGCAGATCCGGCGGATCCCGTTGCCGTCCAAGGGGTTCAAGAAGGAAACAGCGTTTCCGCTGCTGACCCGCAACCGCGTCGGCCCGGCCCGCGCGGCGCTGCTGTCCGCATTGTTCGACCGGCGCCCACCGACCCCGCCGACGGCAGCGATCATCTCGCTGCTGCACGCCACCGACGGTCTGGGCGCACTGCTGAGCCTCAACGACCGCGGCTGGCGCTGGGTGCATGCCCGGGCCGGTGAGATCGCCCTGGGCAGCTGGGTCGACGAGTCGCCAACCGCGCTGCCGGAGGTCAATCTCGCCGTCACGGTGTCCGCGCTGCGGCCCGCGCTGGGCTCCTAGCGCAGCGCCTGCTCCAGATCGCCGAGTAGGTCGGCGGCCTCCTCGATACCGACCGAGAGCCGGACCAGATCCTCGGGCACCTCGAGCTGCGAGCCGGCGGTGGAGGCATGCGTCATCGCACCGGGATGCTCGATCAGCGATTCCACCCCGCCCAAAGATTCAGCGAGAATGAAAATCTCCGTTCGGGCGCAGAAATCCTGGGCGGCGGCGCGCCCGCCGCGCAGTCGCACCGACACCATGCCGCCGAAACCGGACATCTGCTTGGCCGCCACCTCGTGGTTCGGGTGGCTGGGCAGACCGGGATAGAGCACCGAGTCGATCGCCGGATGCTCGGCCAGGAACTCGGCCACCTTGGCGCCGTTCTCGCTGTGCCGCTGCATGCGCAGCACCAGGGTCTTGAGGCCCCGCATGGTCAGGTAGGCGTCGAACGGTCCGGGGACGGCGCCTGCGCCGTTCTGCAGGAACGCGAACGCGGTGTCGAGTTCCTCATCGCTGGTGAGCAGTGCACCGCCCACGACGTCGGAATGACCACCGATGTACTTCGTGGTGGAGTGCAGCACAATATCGGCACCGAGGGTCAGCGGCTGCTGCAGCGCCGGTGAGGCAAAGGTGTTGTCCACCAAGAGCTTCGCACCCGCCCGGCGGGAGATCTCGGCGATCCCGGCGATATCGGCGATCGACAGCAGCGGGTTGGTGGGCGTCTCGACCCAGACCAGTTTCGTCTGATCGGTGATCGCGGCGGCGACCGCATCCAGATCGGTGAGCGCCACCGGCGAGTAGCGAATCCCCCACTGGGTGAACACCTTGTCGATCAGGCGGAAGGTGCCGCCGTAGGCATCGTCGGGGATGACGACGTGATCGCCGGGACGCAGCACGGCGCGCAGCACACAGTCGGTGGCCGCCATGCCCGAGGCGAAGGCGCGGCCGTAGTCGGCCTCTTCCACGGCGGCCAGGGACGCCTCCAGCGCGGCGCGGGTCGGGTTGCCGGTGCGGGCGTACTCGTAGCCGCCGCGCAGGCCGCCCACGCCGTCCTGGGCGAAGGTCGAACTGGCATAGATCGGGGCATTGACGGCGCCGGTGGCCGGATCGGGCCGGAACCCGGCGTGGATGGCCCGGGTCGCCAGACCCTGCCACCGGTGTGCGTCATGTGCGGAGCGCTGTTCACCCATGCGGACAAGGGTAGTGGGGTCCGTACAGACGAAACGGGGTGGACCGGTACCGGCCCACCCCGCTCCCTTGCGCTATGCCGCTACGGCGTCAGCGGCGCAACCTGTCCGCCGGTCAGGCGCCGGAAGGCGTAAACCTCGAACAGGATCGCGACCGGTGCGGCCACGATGATGCCGATACCGCACAGCAGCGATCCGACGAAGATGATCACCGCGAACAGCAGCCAGGCGATCAGCACCTGGACGAAGTTGTTCTTGGTGATGTCGATGCTCGTCTTGATCGCGTCGATGGCCGAGAGATTGCGGTCCAGCAGCGCGACGGTGGTGAAGAACGCGAAGATCGACACGATCAGACCCGGCAGGTAGCACAGCGCGTTGCCGATCGCGGTCGCGATGCCCACCAGCACGGTGGCGATGATGACGGGGCCGATGAGCCGCGGCTTGAAGAACGAGCCCGCGGTGACCGGAACACCGTTGGCGATATCCAGGATGCCGCTGATGTACGCCGACGAGATCGCCGCCAGCAGCACCAGCAGGATCAGGCCGCCGAGGGCGAGCACGATGAAGCTGGCCACCCCGAATCCGGCGCTGTACTCGTAGCTGAAGCCCGAGTCGTAGGAGTCATAGGTGGTCACGCCACTGGGCGCCAGCGCGAAAGCCAGGCCGTAGACGATGCCGCCGACGATGCCCACGATGAGCGCGTACACCAGCGTCGGGATGATCAGCGCAGCCGCGTTCTTGCTGAACTTGTTCCATGCCCAGGAGAACGCGTCACCGACGGCGAACGCCGGGCCGGCGCCGGGCCCACCGGGGTACCCCGCCGGTGGATAGCCACCGGGCGGCGGGTAGCCGCCCTGCGGCGGTGGGGGCGCGTAGCCGCCCTGCGGCGGAGGCGGCGGTGGGTAACCACCCTGCGGGGGCGGTGGGTAGCCACCTTGCGGAGGCGGCGGGTAGTTGCCCTGGGGCGGCGGGGGGTAGTCCCCTTGTGGCGGCGGGTAGTTGCCCTGCGGGGGCGGGTAGTTCCCCGGCGGCGGCGGGTAGTTGCCGGGCGGCGGGTAGCCGCCCTGAGGCGGGACGTTCTCGGGAGGCGGCGGGAATCCGCCGGGCGGTGTGCTGCCCGGCGGAGGAGGCGGTTGAGTCATGTCACCTTCTCGTGAGATTTGAACTACTGACGACGCAACACCGTCCCCGGGAGACGAGACCCGCGAACCGGCGCTCGGGGTGAGCCTATGTCTTCATGATCAAGTGAGCGACTGTCCGGCGGTTTTCGCGCGGCACACCGCAAGCGCAGTGCACCCCGTTCATTCCGGCCGCGGGTCCGGCGTCGGCGGCGCCAGGTATCCGCCGGTGAGCGTGCGGTAGGCGAACACGGTGACCAGCGCGCTGACCGGGTAGGCGACGACGAGACCGACCACGCACGCCACCAGCCCCAGGAGCGTGATGCCGACGGTGGCCAGCCAGGTCAGCGCCACCGGGCCGAAATTGGCCTTGGCGATGGCAAAGCTCGTTCCCAGACCGTCGGTGCCCGAAATGTTGCGGTCCAGAATGGCAACCGTGGTGAACAGCAACATGATCGTCGCAATGACGCCGGGCACGATACACAACAGGGCGCCGAGACCGATGATGATGCTGGACAGGACCGACGCGATGACGACGTCGATGACGTTGCGGGGCTTGAAGAACGACCGTATCTCCACCGGTTGCCCGTTGGCGATGTCGATCATGCCGTTGAGGTAGGCGGATTGGGCCACCGCGACCACGACCGCGGTGGCGATGACCCCGAGGACGGACACCACGACACCGGTCAGATCGAACGAGAAGCTCGCGTCGTAGCCGGCATCGATGGACGAATTCCCCACCGCACCGAAGCCATTGGACACGGCCTGGATGCTGAACTGGGTCACGCCATAGATCACCCCCAACACCAGCGTCGGAATGAGGATTGCCGGGGAGTGCGCGCTGAACTTGTTCCACGCCCACGAGACCGCTTCGCCGACACGGTAGGCGGGCGCACCGAATGCGGGTGTCCCCGGGACGGGATACCCGGGCGGCGGGTAATTGCCTTGCGGCGGCGGGTAGTTCCCGGGCGGCGGCGGGTAATTGCCATGCGCCGGGATGCGCTCCTGCGGTGGCCCGAACTCTTCCGGCGGTGGTGGTTGAGTCATGTCACCTTCTCTTCGCGTTGCGGCTGATAGTGAAACACCGGCCCGCAGCGGTCAATCCGCGGGCCGGCGCTTCCGGTGATCCTGATACTGCGGCTGATGTCAGAGCGGCAGACAGACGGTTTTGATGATCTTGTCGGCGATCGTCTGGCGCTTGGCGTCCCACAGCGGGAACAGGTAGCCGATGTAGCAGATGACGGCGTCCACCACGTGCGCCAGCTGCCGCACGATGGACATACCGAATCCGATTGGCTGCCCGGTACTTTCGCTGACCACCTTGAACTTCAGGATGCCCTTGCCGATGCTCGACCCCGTCGTTCCCTGCCGGTAGCCGTAGTTCCAGATGATGTAGGCAAGCGCCAGAATCCAGGTGATGGCGAACGACACCTGGCCCAGCGTCGAGGCACCGGTGGCGCAGAACTCGCCGAGGTCGTATTCCGAGGAGTCGGTGACGCACACCGTTTCCCGGGTTCCGATCAGCAGGCCGTAGCCGATGCCCTCCAGGATCGCCACCGGGAGGATGTCGATGATCCACGCCAGGACACGGGTCAACCACGGTGTGTAGGCCTCTTTGGGCAATCCCCCACCGGGCGGCGGACCGCCGTATCCACCGCCGGGAGGCGGAGGCGGGAATCCGCCCTGCGGAGGCGGCGGGTAACCACCGGGCGGCGGCGGGGGCGGAGGAGGCGGCGGGTAATTCCCGGGAGGTGGTGGCGGTTGCTCTGTCATTGGCGCCTTCCAGGTGAGGAAATTAGCTGGCTCTGCGGCGAGTAACCCTACCTGAGAACATGCTCAGATTGGCGTCGCTCACGCCAACTTCATCAACTGGATACGGCGCAGGCGAAAACCTGTTTGCCAACGCAATCAGTGTCATTCACACCGGTCAACGGTGCGAGGCGCCCTCGGACAGCGATCCCAACAGGTCGTGCCGGGTCAGCACGCCGATCGGCTTGCCGTCCTCGACCACCATGACGGCGTCGCAGTCCCGCAGTTCTTTTGCCGCGGTACCGAGTAGTTCGCCGGAACCGATGAGCGGCAACGGGTCACTCATGTGCAGTGCCACGGCATCGGCCAACTTTGCTCGACCTTCGAAAACCGCTGAGAGCAGTTCCCTTTCGGACACGCTGCCGGCGACCTCGCCGGCCATCACCGGCGGCTCGGCCCCGACCACCGGCATCTGCGACACCCCGTACTCGCGCAGGATGCTGATGGCGTCGCGCACCGTCTCGGATGGATGGGTGTGCACCAGGTCCGGCAGCGCACCGGACTTGCGGCGCAACACCTCTCCGACGGTGACGTCCTCGACCGAACCGTCCAGCCTGCTGCGCAGGAAGCCGTAGGACGACATCCAGGCGTCGTTGAAAACCTTGGACAGGTAACCGCGCCCACCATCGGGCAGCAACACGACCACCACCGCGTCGGGCCCGGCCTCCTCGGCCACCTTCAACGCGGCGACCGCGGCCATCCCGCACGATCCACCGACCAGAAGGGCCTCTTCGCGGGCCAGTCGCCGGGTCATCTCGAAGGAATCCGCGTCGGAGACGGCGATGATGCGGTCCGGGATCGCGGGATCGTATGCGCTGGGCCAGAAGTCCTCGCCGACACCCTCGACGAGGTAGGGGCGACCGGTGCCGCCGGAGTACACCGAGCCCTCCGGGTCGGCGCCGATGACCTGCACGCGGCCATCCGACACCTCTTTGAGGTAGCGGCCGGTGCCGGTGATGGTCCCGCCGGTGCCCACGCCCGCGACGAAGTGCGTGATCTTGCCGTCGGTGTCGGCCCAGATCTCCGGACCGGTGGTCTCGTAGTGGCTCTCCGGGCCCATCGGGTTGGAGTACTGATCGGGCTTCCAGGCCCCGTCGATCTCCTCGACCAGACGATTGGACACGCTGTAGTAGCTCGCCGGGTCGTCCGGGGCGACGGCGGTGGGGCAGACCACCACTTCGGCACCGTAGGCCCGCAGCACGTTGCGCTTGTCCTCGCTGACCTTGTCCGGGCACACGAACACACACCGGTATCCGCGCTGCTGAGCAACCAGGGCCAGCCCGACGCCGGTGTTCCCGGAGGTGGGTTCCACGATGGTGCCGCCGGGCTTGAGCTCGCCGGATGCCTCGGCGGCGTCGATCATCTTGATCGCGATGCGGTCCTTGGAGCTACCGCCCGGGTTGAGGTACTCGATCTTCGCTGCGACCAGGCCTGATCCCGGTGTGACGACCGAGTTCAGCTGGACCAGCGGGGTATTGCCGATGAGCTCACTGATGTGCCTGGCGATACGCATGCCACCATCGTCTCAGGCCGCCGATCAACTCACCACGTGGCCTCTCGAATGTAGTCACCGATCTGGCGCAGCGAGCGTGTTGCTTCGCCGACGATGGGTGAGCACAGCTGGAACACATGCATCTGACCGGGCCAGATACGGACCTCGACCGGGACACCGGCCTCGGCCAGCATCCGGGCGGCCTTCCGCGCATCGTTGAGCAGAACCTCGGAGCCGGAGACGTGGATCAGGGTGCGCGGCAGACCGGGCTCGATGTGATCCAGCGGCTCGTAGACCTCTTCGCCCTGACGCTTGGCGGCGCCGTCGATCATGTCGACGAGGGCCTCGAACGCCTTGGGCGGGAACATCGCATCGGTGCGGGCGTTCGGATGCTGGGTGCGGTGCGTGTTGTCGATCTCGAACAGCGGGGACATGGTGACGACGGCGGCGGGCATCTCGGAGTCGAGTCCTTCGGCCTGCAGTCGCTGCGCCAGCGCGAGCGCCAGGTAGCCGCCGGCCGAGTCGCCGGCGAGCACGATGTGCTCGGGGGCGTAGCCGGTCAGCCGCAGCCACTTGTAGGCGTCATAACAGTCGTCGAGCGCCACCCCGATCGAATGCTTCGGGATCATCCGGTAGTTCACGACGAACACCGGACTGTCGGCGAACCGCGACAGTTCGGTCGTCAGCCTGCCGTGGGTGTTCACGCCACAGGTCAGGAACGCGCCGCCGTGCAGATAGAGGATGACGCTGCGCTTGCCGTCGGCGGGCAGCACCCCGGCCGCGCGTACCAGCTGGGCGGTGCAGTTCGGCAGGGAGATGGTGGCCCGGACCGTTCCCGGCGCCGGGCGCAGCACGCGGGCGGCGAAATCCAGCAGGCCGAACGGCCAGGGCAACTTGGGGACGTGGCTACCGATTGCCAGCGTCGGACGGATTGTCATCATGGCAACTAGCCCGGCGATCCGGCCCGCGATGCTGGCGCCGTCCTCGACGACCTCTACCGGGCGCCAGTCACCGACCGGGAATCGGCGGGATTGCCGCGCTCTAGCTGGGCTTATCGCCGCGTGCGGTGAGCCTGAGACCTTGCTTGGTGCCGTCATCGCCACCACTCCTACGCCGTTGTAGTACCCGTTGCTGATATTTACTTAGCCAACCGGGGTAACTTAGCTTGCACGCCCGTCAATACGTTCAACAATCAAAGAATCCGTTTGGTTCCGCAGTTGATACCCCACCGTGACCGCGCCCATTCGCCTGCGCGCTGACAATGCGGAAAACGGCTCTTAATATCGTTTGTGTGGGCAGTCGCGCATCGACCATCGCCCTGGCAGCCGCTGCCCTGGCCTCGACGGGTTCGGCTTATGTCGGGGCCCGCAACCTGCTGAGCGGGCAGGCCGACCAGGCCCGCCAGGTCATACCCAAGTCCTGGGACGTGCCGCCTCGCGCCGACGGCGTCTACGTCGCCGGCGGAGGTCCGGTGCAGCGCTGGACCCGCGGTGTCCCGTTCGACCTGCACCTGATGATCTTCGGCGACTCGACGGCCACCGGATACGGCAGTTCCTGCGCCGACGAGGTGCCCGGGGTGCTGCTGGCACGCGGTCTCGCCGAGGAATCCGGTCAGCGCATCCGGTTGAGCACCAAGGCCATCGTGGGTGCGACGTCGAAGGGTCTGTCGGGCCAGATCGACGCGATGTTCGTCGCCGGTCCTCCGCCGGACGCCGCGGTGATCATGATCGGGGCCAACGACATCACCAAACCCAACGGCACCTGGCCGTCGGCGCGCCGGGTCGGCCGCGCGGTGCAGCGCCTGCGCGCGGCCGGTGCCGTGGTGGTCGTCGGGACCTGCCCCGACTTCGGCGTCATCAAGGCGATCCCGCAGCCGCTGCGGTGGGTGACGCGCAGCCAGGGGCTGCGGCTGGCCCGCGCGCAGGCGGCCGAGGTGCGCGCGGCCGGCGGCATACCGGTGCCGTTCTCGGATCTGCTGGCGCCGGAGTTCTACAAGGCCCCCGAGGTGCTGTTCTCGCCGGACATGTTCCATCCCTCGGGTGCGGGCTACCAGCTGGCCGCCCAGCAGCTGCTGCCCGCGTTGTGTAATGCGCTGGGCGACTTCGTGTCTGACGTACCGATCGAGGCGGCGCTGGAATCGCGCACCGATGAGGGCAGCTCGCTGCTGTCCCGGATCGGCAACGTGACCCGGCTCTGGCGTCGCACAACCGGGGTCCCCGCACCCATCGTGGTGTCCGCGAGCTAGGTTTTGTGCAACACGTTCTAGATGTTTTTGAGTCCTGAGGAGCCGTCATGCCCGAAGCCGTCATCGTCGCCACCGCCCGCTCCCCCATCGGACGCGCCGTCAAGGGATCGCTGGCCACCATGCGTCCCGACGACCTGGCCTCCCAGATGGTGCGCGCCGTCTTGGACAAGGTGCCGTCGCTGGATCCCCGCGATATCGACGACCTGATGATGGGCAGCGCGCAGCCCGCCGGTGAGGCCGGCTACAACATCGCCCGCGCGGTCGCCGTCGAGCTCGGCTACGACTTCCTGCCCGGCACCACCGTGAACCGGTACTGCTCGTCCTCGCTGCAGACCACCCGGATGGCCTTCCACGCCATCAAGGCCGGCGAGGGTGACGTGTTCATCTCCGCCGGTGTCGAGACGGTGTCGCGTTTCGGGGTCGGCGCCGCCGACGGTGCGCCCAACAGCAAGAACGCCCTGTTCGACGAGGCCCAGGCACGCACCGTGAAGCAGGCCGAGGGCGACATCACGTGGCACGACCCGCGCGAAGACGGCCTGATCCCGGATGTCTACATCGCCATGGGCCAGACCGCCGAGAACGTCGCCACCTACACCGGCATCAGCCGCGAGGACCAGGACCACTGGGGCGTGCGGTCGCAGAACCGCGCCGAGGAAGCCATCAAGAGTGGGTTCTTCGAGCGCGAGATCTCGCCGGTCACGCTGCCCGACGGCACCGTCGTCTCCACCGATGACGGCCCGCGCGCCGGCACCTCCTACGAGAAGATCAGCCAGCTCAAGCCGGTGTTCCGGCCCAACGGCACCATCACCGCGGGCAACGCGTGTCCGCTGAACGACGGCGCCGCCGCCGTCGTCATCATGAGCGACACCAAGGCCAAGGAGCTGGGCCTGACCCCGCTGGCGCGCATCGTCTCCACCGGGGTGTCCGGGCTGTCCCCCGAGATCATGGGCCTGGGACCGATCGAGGCCATCCGCAAGGCGCTAGCCAAGGCCGGCAAGACCATCTCCGATATCGACCTGGTCGAGATCAACGAGGCGTTCGCCGTCCAGGTCATCGGCTCCGCCCGTGAGCTCGGCATCGACGAGGACAAGCTGAACGTCTCCGGCGGCGCGATCGCGCTGGGGCACCCGTTCGGCATGACCGGCGCCCGCATCACCGCCACGCTGCTGAACAATCTGGCCACCTACGACAAGACCTTCGGCATCGAGTCGATGTGTGTCGGTGGCGGCCAGGGCATGGCGATGGTCGTGGAGCGGCTCTCCTGACGCCCTAGACTGCGTGCCGATGACCACTCTCGGAACACCTCTGTCCCCGCACGCCACCCGGGTGATGCTGCTCGGCTCCGGTGAACTCGGCCGCGAGGTCCTGATCGCATTGCAGCGACTGGGCGTCGAAACGATTGCCGTGGACCGCTACCCGAATGCACCGGGTCATCAGGTCGCCCATCACGCGCGCACCGTGACGATGACCGATCCGGACGAACTGCGGGCGCTGATCGAGGCCGAGAAGCCCGATCTGGTGGTGCCGGAGATCGAGGCCATCGCCACGCCGGTGCTGGAGGCCCTCGAGGACGCCGGCACGGTCCGGGTGATCCCGACCGCGCGGGCGGCCCGGCTGACGATGGACCGCGAGGGCATCCGGCGGCTGGCGGCCGAGACGCTCGGGGTGTCCACCAGCCCGTACCGGTTCTGCGATTCGCTCGCCGAGTTGCAGGAGGCGATCGACGGCGGCATCGGTTACCCGTGCGTGGTGAAGCCGGTGATGAGCAGTTCGGGCAAGGGCCAGAGCAAGATCGACGGCCCGGACGACGTCGCGCCCGCGTGGGAGTACGCGATGTCAGGCAGCCGGGTGAGCAACACCCGCATCATCGTCGAGGGTTTCATCGACTTCGACTACGAGATCACGCTGCTGACGGTGCGCGCGGTGGGCACATCCGGCGCGGTGGAAACACAGTTCTGCGAACCCATCGGGCACAAGCAGGTCAGCGGCGATTACGTGGAGAGCTGGCAGCCCCATCCGATGTCGGCCGCTGCATTGCAGAGCGCCCAGCAGATCGCGCTGGCAGTGACCGAGAACCTGGGCGGGCAGGGCATTTTCGGCGTCGAACTGTTCGTCAAGGGCGACCAGGTGTGGTTCAGCGAGGTCAGCCCACGGCCGCATGACACCGGCATGGTGACGATGGTGACGCAGTGGCAGAACGAGTTCGAGTTACACGCCCGGGCGATCCTGGGGCTGCCGGTCGACACCGCGCTGAAGTCGCCGGGTGCCAGCGCGGTGATCTACGGCGGGGTGGACGCCGAGGGTGTCGTCTTCGACGGCGTGGAGGCGGCGTTGGCGGTGCCGCACACCGATATTCGGCTGTTCGGCAAGCCGGAGAGCTTCGTACGGCGCCGGATGGGTGTGGCGCTGGCCTACGACGCCGATGTGGATGTCGCGCGCGCCAACGCCTTGGAGGCGGCCGGCCGGGTCACACCCCGGGTGCCCTAGCTGACTCTGCGTCCAGGGCGCGAAAGTGCGAGGAGGCCGCACCCTCACCGCAGAGTCAAGGTGTTGGGCGCCAACCTGTTCCATTCACGCTGCACGCGGTTGATGATTGCGGCGCGTCGCTGACCGGCCGCAACCCGGACAACGGTCCACCCCACGCCGGCGATGTAGTCGTGCCGGTCGATGTCGTACCCGAGCGTCCCCGCGTGCTGTTCACCGTCGTATTCGACCGCGAGCATGAGGTCCTCCCAGCCCATGTCGAGGAAGTACACCGGGTAGCCGTCCCACCCGAGCACCGGGATCTGGGTCCGTGGCCGAGGAAACCCCTCCTTGATCAGCATCAGCCGCAACCACGTCTCCTTGGGCGATTGACCGCCGGGGTCATACAGATTCAGCGCCGTCTTCAGCTGCGGCAGGCCTCGGGTGTGGGGGTGACGCTCACTAAGGTTGCGCACGTCGTCGGCCTTGAAATCGGTCGCCGCGCCGAGTGCATCCAGGCGGGCGACGGCATCTCCGAACTGACCTCGGCGTCCCAGGTCGAACGCGGTGCGCTCCACGGTGGTGACGGCCATGTCGTGCATTGTCATGGTCTCGTCGGCGAGCAGCAGGTCGTGGCGGGTGAGGACGCCGCGCGGTGGTCGTGCGTTGGGCCAGATCAGTTCGACTGGGGCGGCTTCGCTGACCCATTTGGCGCCGTGCAGCGCCGCAGCAGAACTGCCGGCGATCACCGCCTGCCGACGCGACCACAGCCACGCCGCGCGAAGGCGTTGTTGCCGTGACGGATCGGTCCGCTTGCCGACGTACACATCGGGCATGACGGCGCGGTGGTATTTGCGCAATTCGTGCCGGGTGAGCGTCCCTGCCGAGATGGCTTCGCTGCCGATGAACGGTTCGTCCATATGGCCGAGGATCCCGGAGCGGACTGGTCTGCGCGCCGTCCAGATCGCGATCTGGGGATGGATCGGCGGTTGGGGATGGCGCCCCGCTTCGACTCTGCAGTGGTGGCGCAAGAGTGCGAGTAAGCCGCGCCCTCACCGCAGAGTCAGGCCCACCGACATGCGGGCATGAAAAAGGGCGCCCACGTGGTGGACGCCCTTTCTCTCGCCGACGTACTAGTCGTTGTTGAAGTAACTCAGCAGGCGCAGGATCTCCAGGTACAGCCACACCAGGGTGACCGTCAGACCCAGCGCGACGCCCCAGGCTGCCTTCTCCGGCGCACCGGCGCGGATCAGCTGATCGGCCGAGTCGAAGTCGATCAGGAACATGAAGGCCGCCAGGCCGATGCAGACCAGCGAGAAGACGATCGCCAGCGGGCCGCCGCTGCGCAGGCCGAAGCCCTCGCCGCCGCCGACGCCGAACAGGCCGAGCACCAGGTTGAGCAGCGCGATGGCCAGCACGCCGAACATTGCGGCCACCAGCATGCGGGTGAACTTGGGGGTAACCCGGATCGCTCCGGTGCGGTAGACCACCAGCATGCCGACGAAGACGCCGACGGTGCCGAAGATGGCCTGCGCGATCATGCCCGGGCCACCGGTGGAGACCAGGTTCGCGAACAGGAACGAAGCAGCGCCGAGGAACACGCCCTCCAGCGCGGCGTAGCTCAGCACGATGGCCGGGTTGTCCTGCTTACGACCGAAGGTCGCGATCATGATCAGAGCGAAGCCACCGAGACCGCCGACGAGCACGAACGGCATCATCAGGCCGGGGTTCATGGAGACCATGAAGTACGACAGGACGCCGAGAGCCGTCACCACCGCGAGGGTGATGCCCGTCTTGGTGACGACGTCGTCGATGGTCATGGGCCGGGAAACGCCGGCCTGCCGCTGATCCGGGTACTGCGTTGCGTAGGGCTCCGCCTGTACCTGCTGCGCACCGAAGCTTGCGGCTCCGGTACCGAACTGCGCGTATCCGCCCTGCCCCTTGGGCAGTGATCGGAATACCGGGTTGCTGCTTTCGCGCACCGTAGGTCCTCTCCTGAGTACTGGTGGTTCGATTGACGAACACACGTTCAACGATCAACGCTCCGAACAGGTTCCCATGCCCGGCCACTGACGACTGAGAAAGTTCTCAGGAAACGTCCAGGTTGATCGGTGCAAACCCTACCCGTCGCACGTCACACGGAGGCTACGAACTAGATTGCAATCGTGGCAGAAAACGAGGACATCCTAGTAAGTGTCCGCAACGGCGCCGGGGTCGTCACGCTCAACCGTCCGAAGGCGATCAACTCGCTCAACGACGTGATGGTCGACGGCCTGCAGAAGGCCCTGACGACCTGGGAAAACGACGCCTCCGTGCGGTCTGTGCTGCTGACCGGCGCGGGCGAGCGCGGCCTGTGCGCCGGCGGCGATGTCGTGGCGCTCTATCACAGCGCCAAGGCCGACGGCTCCTACGCGCGCAAGTTCTGGTGGGACGAATACCTGCTCAACGCCCACATCGGCCGCTACCCGAAGCCCTATATCGCCCTGATGGATGGCATCGTCATGGGCGGTGGCGTCGGCGTCGCGGCCCACGGCAGCGTCCGGGTCGTCACCGACAAGACGAAGATGGGCATGCCCGAGGTCGGCATCGGCTTCATCCCCGACGTCGGCGGCACCTACCTGCTGTCACGCACCCCCGGCCTGCTCGGCCTGCACGCCGCGCTGACCGGCGCCCCGTTCTCCGGTGCCGACGCCATCGCCATGGGCTTCGCCGACCACTTCGTCCCGCACGCGCGGTTGCACGACTTCGCCGAGGCCGTCGTCACCGACGGACACGAGGATGCGCTGAACTCCTACGCAGAGGAGCCACCGGCCAGTGAGCTGCTCGCGCAGCGCGATTGGATCGACACCTGCTACGCCCGGGACACCGTCGGCGACATCATCGACGACCTGCGCCGCCAGGAGACCGAACAGGCCGACGCCGCCGCCCACCTGATCGGCACCCGCTCCCCCATCGCGCTGGCCGTCACGCTCACCTCGGTGCGCCGCGCGGCCCACCTGGAAACCCTGGAAGAGGTTCTGCAGCAGGAATTCCGGGTGTCGGTGGCCTCGGCGAAGTCGCACGATTTCGTCGAAGGTATCCGTGCCCAACTGGTGGACAAGGACCGCAACCCCCAGTGGTCACCGGCCACGCTCGAACTCTGCGATGATGCGGCCATCGACGCCTATTTCGCCTCCGCCCATCCCGATCTGACGTTCTGAGGAGTGCAGCCATGAGCTACGAGACCATTCTGGTGACCCGCGACGGCCGGGTGGCCACCATCACGCTGAACCGGCCCAAGGCCCTCAACGCGCTCAACAGCCAGGTCATGCACGAAGTGACCTCCGCCGCAGCAGAACTCGACGCCGACCCCGGCGTCGGCGCCATCATCCTGACCGGCAGCGAGAAGGCGTTCGCCGCCGGCGCCGACATCAAGGAGATGGCCGACCTGTCCTTCGCGGAGGTGTTCAGCCAGGACTTCTTCGCGCTGTGGGGCAAGTTCGCCGCCACCCGCACCCCCACCATCGCCGCGGTCGCCGGGTACGCCCTCGGTGGCGGGTGCGAGCTGGCCATGATGTGCGATCTGCTGATCGCCGCGGACACCGCGAAATTCGGCCAGCCCGAGATCAAACTCGGCGTGCTGCCCGGTATGGGCGGCAGCCAGCGCCTGACCCGCGCCATCGGCAAGGCCAAGGCGATGGACCTGATCCTGACCGGCCGGACCATCGACGCCGCCGAAGCCGAGCGCAGCGGCCTGGTCTCCCGGGTGGTCCCGGCGGACACCCTGCTCGACGAGGCGAACGCCACCGCCGCGACGATCGCCGGCATGTCGCTGTCGGCGGCGCGGATGGCCAAGGAGGCCGTCAACCGCGCCTTCGAGTCGACGCTCGCCGAGGGTCTGCTCTACGAGCGGCGGATCTTCCACTCGGCGTTCGCCACCGAGGACCAGAAGGAAGGCATGGCCGCGTTCACCGAGAAGCGCGCGGCGAACTTCACCCATCGCTAAAGTCGAGCGGTGAATGTCACCGCCGCTGAGCCGCAAGCCATCGAAGCGCCCGTAAAGCGCGACTGGTGGACACGGCATTACACCTTCACCGGCACCGCCGTCGGCCTGGTGTTCATCTGGCTGTCGCTGACTCCGTCACTGCTGCCCCGCGGCCCACTGTTCCAGGGTCTGGTGAGCGGTGCGGCCGGCGGTATCGGCTATGGCCTCGGGGTTTTCGGCGTCTGGCTGTTCCGCTACATGCTCTCGCGGGACAGCACGCCGGCGCCGCCGAAGCGGGCCTGGCTGATCCTGCTCGTGGTCGGTGTCATCGGACAGATCGCCGCGATCGTCTACTTCCACGTCTGGCAGGACGATATCCGTGACCTGATGGGCGTGCCGCGGCTCGCCTTCTGGGATCACCCGCTGACCGCGGTGCTGGCCATCGTGTTCCTGTTCATGTTCGTCGAGATCGGCCAGCTGGTAGGCAAATTGGTGCGCTACCTGGTGCGCCAGCTGGAACGGGTCGCGCCACCGCGGGTGTCCGGCGTGATCGCGGTGGCCCTGGTGCTCGCCCTCACGATCGCCCTGCTCAACGGCATCGTGGTGCGATTCGCGATGAGCACCATCAACAACACGTTCGAAAGCGTGAACAACGAAGACGATCCCGACAACCCCGCTCCCACAACCCCTTTGCGCTCCGGCGGGCCGCAGTCGCTGGTGAGTTGGGAATCGCTGGGACATCAGGGCCGCAACTTCGTGGCCGGCGGGCCGACGGTGGCGGAGCTCTCCGAATTCAACGGCGCACCGGCCACCGAACCGATCCGCGCCTACGCCGGGCTGAACTCCGCCGACGGCATCAAGGCCACCGCCGCGCTGGCCGCCGAGGAGCTCCGGCGCACCGGCGGGCTCGACCGCGACGTCATCGCGGTGGCCACCACCACCGGCACCGGCTGGATCAACGAGGCCGAGGCGTCCTCACTGGAGTACATGTACAACGGCAACACCGCGATCGTCTCGATGCAGTATTCGTTCCTGCCCAGCTGGATCTCCTTCCTGGTCGACCAGGAGAACGCCCGGCAGGCCGGGCAGGCCTTGTTCGAAGCGGTCGACGCGCTGGTGCGCGCGCTGCCCGAAGCGGACCGGCCCAAGCTGGTGGTCTTCGGGGAGAGCCTGGGCTCGTTCGGCGGCGAAACACCGTTCCTGGCCCTGAACAACCTCATCGCCCGCACCGACGGCGCACTGTTCTCCGGACCCACGTTCAAGAACACCATCTGGACCAACCTGACCATCAACCGCGACGCGGGCTCCCCGCAGTGGCTGCCCATCTTCGACAAAGGGGAGAACGTCCGGTTCTCGGCCAAGGCCTCCGAAGACCTGAGCAGGCCCGACGACCCGTGGGGGCAGCCGCGGGCGGTGTACCTGCAGCACGCGTCCGATCCGATCGCCTGGTGGAACCCGGATCTGCTGTTCTCCAAACCGGATTGGCTGCGCGAACCCCGTGGGTACGACGTGTCCCCGCGCATGGAATGGATCCCGGTGGTGACGTTCCTGCAGGTGTCCGCGGACATGGCGGTCGCGGTCGACGTGCCCGACGGACACGGTCACGTCTACGTGCGCGACGTCGCCAACGCCTGGGCGGCGATTCTGCAGCCACCGGGGTGGACTCCGGAGAAGACCGAGAAGCTGCGCCCGACCCTGCGCTCAGACGAGAGCAGCTGACTTCAATGCGTGATAGCCGCCGATGACATCGGTCGCCTTGTGCAGACCGAGGTCCTGCAACGCGGCGGCGGCCAGGCTGGAGGTGTAGCCCTCCGAGCACACCACGATCCATTCCACGTCATCGCCGACGGCCTGCGGAATGCGGGCGTCGCTGGTCGGATCGCAGCGCCATTCCAGATGATTGCGCTCGATCAGCAACGCACCCGGAACCTCGCCCTCGGCGGCCCGCTGGGCGGCCGGCCGGATGTCGACGAGCACTGCCCCACGTTGCAGCGCGGCAGGTACATCCACCGCCTCGACCCGCTGCAACCGGGCGCGGGCGGCGTCGAGCACCGCCTCGATACGACTGGGCATCTGCTCATCCCTCCGGGGCGTCGGTGAGTTCGGTGCGGTTGCGGCGCAGTGTGTTCCGCTCGGTCACACCGTAGTAGGACATGGCCGTCAGCGGTGGCGAATAGGCGTGCACGCTCAACGTGACGGGCACCGGGGTGGGGGCGGGCGCCCACACCACGTCGTGCACCCATCCCAGCGGGAAGCCCGCCTGATCACCGGCTGTCAACTCACGGTTGCGCAGCCCGTGGCCGTCCCAGCGGGTCTCCTGCAACGCACCCGAGACCACCGTCAGCGCACCCAGCGATCCGCCGTGATCGTGCAGTTCGGTCGACTTGTCCGGCACCCAGCTGATCAACCAGATGTCGAGCTCGTCGTCGCCGTAGAGCCGGCTGTACCAGCGCTCGTCGGTGGGCAACCGGCCACCGCGGAGCAACCGGTCATAGCGCCCCGACAGCACATCGTCGGCGCAGCGGTCGGTGGCCTGCAGCAGATCGGGCACGCGGAGACGCGTGGGGGCCGAGACGGCGGGCGAAAGGGTGGGGGCCAGCAGTGGGGCAACCATGATGGGACTCCAGGAGAACGGAAACGGGTGGGTGGTCGGTGCTTACGCAGCGCGACAACACTCCTGAAATCCGGTCCCCTCCGTCATGGCCGCGAGTGTTGCATAGATTGGCGGTATGCGCCGCTACCCGATCCTCGTGACAGCAGCCGCCGCCGCTCTCCTGAGCGGGTGCTCGCCCAGCACCGAGGAACCTGCCCCCGACACGTCCACACCGAGCACCACCACCACGGAGGCGGCACCGCAGTCCGAGGAGGGGCAGGTGCCCGACGGTGCGGTCCAGGTCTCGCCGGGCGGGGTGACGACGGGTGTCGGCGCACCCGCGGACGCCACCGAATCCGGCTATGGCCAGGCCTGTCTTGCCGCGAGGGCATGGTTCGACGCGCAGAACGGCACGGTGGAGGCCTACCTGCAGACGGTGCAGGCCCCCGGTGCGCCCGGGCCGGGCACCTTCGACATCGCGTGGCCCGAGCTGACCCCCGGCCAGCAGGCCGCGGTCATCATGGCCGCCAACGCCGCAGCCAACGAAGAGTGCGGCTGACGTTTGGAATCACGGCGAGCCTAACGGCCGCCCGGCGATCCAATCCCGCCCCCGTGCGACGGCGGTGTTCAGGGCGCCCAGCACCTCATCGGTGCCCTCCACGATGCCGTCGGGACCCAGCACCTCGGCCAGCCCGCCCCGGGTCAGCACCTGCGCGACGGCGGGAGTGACGCCGGCGATGATGAGCCGTCCGTGATTGGCCGTCAGTTCGGCGGCCCACCGGCGCAGGGCCTTGATCGCCACCGATGACGGCACGTCGGGCAGCATGCGCATGCTCAGCACCACCACCGCATTGCGGCTGCCGTCGATGCGCGGCCATTCCTCGTCGATGCGCGCGACCTCGGCGAACAGCCCCACCCCGGCGTAGTGCAGCACGGTGACCTCATTGCTGGCGCAGCGTTTCGGCATCGGCACGACGCGCCAGACACCCTGCTCATCGGCGGGCTGCAGCGCCACGAGTTGGGCGGCCTTGGCCGCCTTGGCGCAGTACAGCACCAGTGAGGTGATGACGCCGATCAGGATCGCGGTGTGCAGCGGGAGCTCGGTGGTGGCGACAAAGGTGATGATCATGGCGACCGCAGACAGCGGTGCGACCTGCAGCACCAGCTTGATATCGGGCCACCGCCCGATCACCAGTTCCGCACCGATGACCAGGATGAGCCCGCCGATCACCGGCATCGGGATGATCTCGGCCGCCGATCCGGCCACCAGCACCAGGACGGCCAGCCACAGTCCGGCGAAGATGCCCGCCCACCGGGTCTGCGCCCCGGCGGAGGTGGCGACACCGGTGCGCGACAGTGAGCCACCGGCCGGCAGCGCCCCGAACATGCCGCCGACGGCGTTGGCCGCACCCTGGGCGAGGAAGTCACCGTTCATGTTGGTGCGGCTGCCGTCCGGATTCGGCACCGCGGCAGAGATCCCTGCGGCCTGTGCCAGCGCCACCAGAGCCACCGCGACACCGCCCATGAACAGCTCGGGCATGACGGCGAAGTCGGGAACCGTCAGCGGTGGAAGGGCATTGGCGATGGACGCGATATCGCCCACCGTCTCCACATCGGTACCGGCAACGGCGACGACCGCGGTCACGATGACCAGCGCCAGCAGCGTCGCGAACGACCGCACCGGCTTGATGAAGTGGAAGACCGCCCACACTGCGACGGTGCCGGCGGCGACCGCAGCGGCCGCCGGGTGCCACAGCCCGATATGGGCCAGCGAATCGATGAACTTTCCGATCGTGTTGTCGCTGACGGGTTTGTACCCGGTGGCGTCGCCCAGCACCCCCGCGATGATCTGCACCGCAATGCCGGTGGAGAAGCCGGTCATCACCGCGTTGGACACGAAGCTCATGATCGAGCCGAATTTGAGCAGCCCGAAGATCAGCATGACGACGCCGACGATGACGGCCAGCGCGGCGATGTTGGACGGGTCGGCGGGATCCAGACCGGCGTCCTCCAGCACGCTGCGCGACGTCAGCGCGATCGCACTGGTCAGGGTGGTCACCATCAGCACGGTGCGGGCGAACAACGATCCGATGATGCCGGGCACGATGCCGGCATAGATTCCGGCCACCGGGTTGAACCCACCGATGCTGGCGTAGGCCATCCCCTCGGGGATGGAGAACAGCCCGGTGACCAGGCCGGCGAGCGCATCGCGCGGCGTGGGCTTACCCAGACGCTTCGGCATTCCGATTGCCATCGTCACAGTCTCGCCGACGGTGGCGGCGGGTGCACCAGAATGGAGGCATGCGAATCGCAGTGGCGCTGGGCAGCGGAGGTGCACGCGGCTACGCGCACATCGGGGTGATCAACGAACTGAACGAGCGTGGCTACGAGATCGTCGGCGTCGCCGGGTCCTCCATGGGCGCCCTTGTCGGCGGATTGCATGCCGCCGGCAAACTCGATGAATTCGCGCACTGGGCAGGATCATTGACTCAGCGGGCAGTGCTGCGGCTGCTGGATCCGTCGTTGACGTCGCCGGGTGTGCTGCGCGCCGAGAAGATCCTCGATGCGGTGCGCGAGATCCTCGGCGACGTCACCATCGAATCGCTACCCATCCCCTACACCTCGGTGGCCACCGACCTGATCGCCGGGAAGTCGGTGTGGTTGCAGCGCGGTCCGCTCGATGACGCGATCCGGGCCTCGATCGCGATCCCCGGCATTTTCACCCCGCATGTGCTGGACGGACGGCTGCTGGCCGACGGCGGCATCCTGGATCCGCTGCCGATGGCGCCCCTCTCCGCGGTCAACGCCGACCTGACCATCGCGGTGAGTTTGTCCGGCGGCGATCCGGCGGTTCGGTTGAGTGAACACGAGCCCCGGGTGACCACCGAGTGGCTGAGCCGGATGTGGCGTAGCACAACGGCTTTGCTCGACACGTCCACGGCGCAGCGGGTGATGGACAGCCCGGCCGCCAAGTCGGTGCTCAGCCGGTTCAGCAGCTCGCTCGACGATGCGGCCGGAGCCGCCGAGCCGTTGAGCGACACCGGGATTCCCGAGCTGCCGCGGTTGGGAAGTTTCGAGATCATGAATCGCACCATCGATATCGCCCAATCGGCGCTGGCCCGGCACACGCTGGCCACCTACCCGCCCGATCTGCTGATCGAGGTGCCGCGCAACGCCTGCCGCAGCCTGGAATACCACCGCGCCGAAGAGGTCATCGAGATCGGCCAGGAGTTGGCTGCGGCCGCCCTGGACGCGCTCGGTTAACCGCCCAGGAACGCCCCGACGGCTGCTGCCACCCGGCGGCCCTGCGCACGACCGGCGACCGCCGAGGGCCGCCGGCACCGCGGATCCAGCGGGTTGCTTCCGAAGGCGACGAGCGCGTAGTCGTCGGCGAAGACGGCGAAGGTCGCGCCGGGGAAGGCCGCGATCTCAGCGCCCGCGCCGTCGCCGAACGGGGACGGCGCCGTTTCACCGGCGGGCACCAGCACCGCCGCCGTGGTGCAGTCGGCGGCGGCGGACATGTTGACCGCGCTGCCCACCCCGCCGTCCATAAACGTGCGCGACCCGATGGTGACGGTCGGCCAGGCGCCGGGCACCGCGCAACTGGCGGCAACCGCATCGACCAGCGCAACGCCGGATTCGCGGGTGAAGACCACGAGTTCACCTGTCGCGGTGTCGATGGCGGTGATGCGCAGATCCCGGTCCGGCCACTCGTGCGAGGGCAGCCGGTGCGCGATGACCTCGCGGCGCACCTGCTCGGGCACGGTGTCGGCGGCCAGCGCGATATCGCCGATGCGACGCAACCGTTCCAGGGTGCTACCGGCGTCGCCGAGCGCACTGAGGAACACCTCGGTGATGTCGTCGATGGTGACGCCGGAGTCGATCTCGTGAGATTCCTCGGCGATCTGACGGGCGTACAGCTCGGCAAGGGCCGCGCCGCTGCCGAGCTGGGCCGCCACCGCCGAACCGGCCGAGGTCCCCAGCAATACATCAGAATTCAGCAGGGCGTCGGCAACCCGCGGCGCCTCGTCGGCGATCCCGGCGAGCACCCCGGTCTCCCAGGCGATGCCCGCCAGCCCGCCGCCGGCCAGAATCAGTGCACGTGTCACATCGGCCAGTGTGCCAGTTGGCCGACGAGCACCGGTCAGCCGTCGGTGCGACGCCACCCGGTCATTGCCCCGCCGCCCGTTGGTGCGCCATCATGGCCCTACAGCGACAGGAGCAAAATGAGCACTCAGACGATGCGCGCCCAACGGTTCTATGCCGACACCAAAATTATTGCGGTCGAAGATGTTCCGATACCCGAGCCGGGCCCGGGCGAAGTGCTCGTCAAGGTGGCGTTCTGCGGTATCTGCCACTCGGACCTCAGCCTCATCAACGGCACCTTTCCGTCGCAGCTGCCGGTGGTCACCCAGGGACACGAGGCGTCGGGCACTGTTGCCGCGCTCGGTCCCGGGGTGACGGGCTGGGCCGAGGGCGACCGGGTGGTGGTGGCCGCCGGGCGGCCCTGCCAGGGCTGTCCCAACTGCGCCCGCGGGGACTTCGGCAACTGCCTGCGCATCCGACTGATGGCCTTCGCCTATGACGGCGCGTGGGCGCAGTACACCGTCGCGCAGGCCTTCGGGCTGACCCGGGTTCCGGACAATGTGCCGTTGGAGCAGGCGGCGATCCTGGCCGATGCCGTGTCGACTCCGTACGGCGCCGTGGTGCGCACCGGGAAGGTCGGCATCGGCGAATCGGTCGGCGTGTGGGGTGTCGGCGGGGTCGGGACCCACATCGTTCAGTTGGCCCGGTTGGTCGGCGCGGCGCCCATCATCGCCGTCGATATCAAGCCGGCCGTGCTGGACCGGGCGCTCGCACTGGGCGCCGACTACGCCTTCGACGCCCGCGACGGCGCGCTGGGCGAGAAGATCGCCGAACTCACCGGGGGCCGTGGCCTCGACATCGCTTTCGACGCAGTCGGTCTCGGGTCCACCTTCGATCAGGCACTGGCCAGTCTGACCATGGGCGGACGACTGGTCGGGGTGGGCATGAGCGCCGATGCACCGAGCATCGGGCCGACCTCGTTCTTCAACCTGACCCGTAAGCAGGTGCTGGGGCACCTGGGTTATCAGAACGCCGATATCGCGACCCTGGCCAACCTGGTCTCACTGGGGCGCCTCGATCTGAGCCGGTCCATCAGCGAAATCGTGTCGCTGGAGGAGGTGGCCGCCGGGATCGAAAAGCTGGAGCGCGCCGACGGCGATCCCATCCGGATTCTGGTCCAGCCCTGACTAGCCCAGGCCGGGTGCGGCCTTCGCGCTGAACAGCGGCAGGTCCAGGTAGGTCGCCACCCCGGGCGGTGCGGCGCACACCGCGGGGATGGAGTTGACGCAGTGCGCGGCGGTGGCGACGACGCCGGGCTCGGGACCGTCCTCGCCCACCTCACCCTGGAAGCCCTTGATGGACACCGTGAAATCGGGGTTGCCGCGCACCTCCATCTCGTAGCGCTGCCCTTCGGGCCCGAAATCCCATGCCGGAGCGAGGTTCTCCTCGCCCATCAGCCAGTTGACCGTCACCCGCACCACGACCTGATCCCCGACGACGGCTTCCCAGTGGAACTTGCGAGCTGCGACCTGGCCGGGTTCGATGACCCCGATCGGCGAGTCGATCGGCGCCGTGGCCACGGCAATCTCTTGACGGGCAACAATTTTCGGGTCGGCGTTGAAGCCGAACGCGTCGACGCACATCCGGACGGCTTGGATGAACCCACCGTCGAGGAGCTTCTGCATGGGGCCCGACAGCGCCTTGTCCGGGGTGTCGCCGAACCCCATGACGTGGCGCACCACATCGGGCGCGTCGTAGGTGCGCAGGTCGGAGAACTCCTCGGCCCGCACGAACGTCACCCCGGTGGACATCACCGAGAACAACAGCGGGAACTTCTCACTGATGCCGCCGGGGGCGATCCCGGTGCCGTGCAGCGTCGCGCCGCCCGCCAGGCCGGCCTCCCGCAGTGGTGCGGCCTGCTTCTCGCTCGGATAGACCCAGCCGACCGGGGTGACCACGTTCTTGCCCGAGCGCAGCAGCGCGGCCACCTCGTCGGGGTTGGGCATCAGCGGCGCGTAGACGACGGCGTCCGCGTCCAGGGCCAGAATCTCATCGACGTTGTTGGTCGCGATGATCCCGAGTGGTTCGCCGCCGACGAGTTCGCCGACGTCGCGGCCGTGTTTGGCTTCCGAATGCACCCAGCAACCGACCAGTTCCAGGTCGGGGTGCTCAAGCACACCCTTGATGGCGGCGACGCCGACGCCGCCCGTGGCCCACTGCACAACCCGCAACGCCATAATCTCGCCTTTCGCCAAAACTAGAACACGTTCTACCACTATCCGGGCCGGGTTCGCGGGCATCCGGGCACAATGCTGTTTCATGAACGGCGCCCCTCCATGAGCAGCGGCTTGGACTTCGGGGTGCTCGGCCCGCTGCAGCTGAGCATCGACGGAACACCGGTGGCGCTGGGCACGCCGAAGCAGCGGGCGGTGCTGGCCATGTTGGTGATGAGCCGCAACCGTCCGATCAGCAGTGACGCCCTGGTCGGCGCGGCCTGGGAGCAGTACCCGCCGCCAGAGCCCAAGGCCAGCCTGCATTCCTACATCTCCAACCTGCGCAAGCTGATCAGCAGCGCAGGTTCGGACGGCCGGATGATCCTGGCCAGCGCGCCGCCGGGTTACCGGCTGACCGTCACCGATGACGGGTGCGATCTCGGGCGCTTCGTGGCGGCCAAGAATGCCGGCGTACAGGCGGCCGCGGCCGGTCAGTTCGAACAGGCCAGCAGTCACCTGGCCGCGGCGCTGGCTCAGTGGCGCGGACCGGTCCTCGACGACCTGCGCGATTTCGAGTTCGTCGGGCCGTTCGCCACCGCGCTCATCGAGGACAAGGTCGTGGCGCACACTGCGCACGCCGAGGCCGAGATCGCCTGCAACCGTGGCCATGCCGTCATTGCCACGCTGGAGTCCCTCGTCACCGAGCATCCCTACCGCGAACCGCTGTGGACGCAGCTGATCACCGCCTACTACGTCAGCGAGCGGCAATCCGACGCGCTGGATGCCTATCAGCGGTTGCGCTCCACGCTGGCCGAGGATCTCGGTCTCGATCCCGGCCCCTCGGCGCGGGCGCTGTCCGAACGCATTCTGCGCCAGGAGCCGATCAACACCCGCCAGGCCGCCCGCACCACGGCAGTACACAAGATCGATGTGGACATGCGCACCGCGACCGGTGCGCAGTCCGCCCCCGCCCACATGCGGGCGGCGTCGGGGCGTGTCTATCCGCTGCTGTCGGCGGCCACGCGGATCGGCCGGTTACCCGACAACGACATCGTGCTCGACGACGTCAGCGTGAGCCGTCACCACGCCGTCATCATCGACACCGGCACCAGCTATGTCATCACCGACCTGCGATCGGCGAACGGTGTCGAGGTGGCCGGACACCGTATCCGCGGCACCGCCACCCTCACCAGTGGCGACCGCGTCCGGGTGTGCGACCACGAATTCGTGTTCGAGCTCGCGCCGGCCCACTGAGCTTCCCCTGTGGGCACTGTGCGGAACCGTTAATGTGATGAGCCGACACACCGAGTAGGAGCAGGCAATGACCGGGCCGACGTCACGGGAGGGTACGGATTTCGGCCGTTATCGACTGCGGCGACTGATCGGACGCGGCGGCATGGGCGAAGTCTATGAAGCCGAGGACACCGAGAAGGACCGCATCGTCGCGCTGAAACTGCTGCCCGAAGGCGTGTCCCACGATCCGGTGTTCCGCAAACGCCTACAGCGCGAAGCACATTCGGCGGGCCGGCTACAGGAACCCCATGTGGTGCCGATCCATGACTACGGCGAGATCGACGGCGTGCTCTACGTCGACATGCGCATGATCAACGGCGCCGATCTGCGCAAGATCCTGAAGAGCTACGGGCCGATGACACCGGCTCGCGCGGTGGCGATCGTGCGCCAGATCGCCTCGGCGCTGGACGCCGCGCACGAGAGCGGCATCATGCACCGGGACGTCAAACCGGAGAACATCCTCATCACCCGGGATGACTTCGCCTATCTGGTGGACTTCGGTATCGCCAATGCCGCCAGTGACGAGAAGCTGACCGAATTGGGCACCGCGGTAGGCACTTACGCGTACATGGCACCCGAACGATTCACCAGCGACGAGGTGACCTACCGCGCCGATGTGTATGCGTTGACCTGCGTCCTGCACGAATGCCTGACCGGCTCCCAGCCCTATCCCGGGGACAGCGTGAGCATGGTGATCACCGCGCACCTGATGCAGCCGATCCCGGCCCCGAGCCGGACACGGCCCGGTATCCCCTCGGCATTCGACGGTGTCGTGTCCCGCGGGATGGCCAAGAAACCGGCCGAGCGGTTCGCCAGCGCCGGGGATCTGGCCGCCGCAGCCACCGACGCGTTGAGCGTGCGGGACCAGGACCAGGCGGCCCATATCGTGCAACGCGGTGAAGCGGCGACGATGCCGGGCCCCCGGTTCGGTGCGCCCCCGCCGCCACCGCCGTTCGGGGCGACACCACCACCCGGCGCCACTCCCGCTCCGTTCTACGCCGCACCGCCGCCACCTCCGCCGCCGAATTGGCACACCCCGCCACCCGGCCGCCCGCCGCAGCCCAGGAAGAAGACCCCGTGGCTGCCCATCGCGGCCGCCGCGGGTGTGCTGGCCCTGGTGCTCGCCGCGGTGGGCATCTACTTCGCGGTCAAGCCCGAGGACACCAAGGCCGCGCCGACGACCACGACGTCAGCGGCCCCCAGCACCGAGCGCACCACCCGGACCCGGGCGCCCGATCCGGGGACCTTGCAGGACCGCCTGTTCGGCATGCTCCCGCAGGGTTATGACGCGGGCGTGTGCCAGGCGGTGGATCCGCCGGTGCCCGGTGCGCTGGCGACCGTGGACTGCGGGCCGTCGAACCTGCCCGGCGGTCCCGTCGCCTCGAGGTACTCGACGTTCCCCGATCAGGGTGCGCTGCGGGCCAACTTCGACGAGGCGATCGGCGAGACCGCGGCGCTGATGCCGTGCCCGAACAGCACCATGGACTCCCCCACCACCTGGCATTACACCGATACCCCGCAGAAGGCCGAGGGCTCCATCGCCTGCGGCACCTACAACGACAGCCCCGATCTCACCTGGACCAAGAACGACGGTCTGCTGCTCGGCAACGCCCAGGGCCCGAACATCGACGAGCTGCATCAATGGTGGCTCGCCTACGGCTGAGGCGCGGCACCAAGCGCGTTCCAAGAATCCGTCAAGGACGTCGTTGGACCCTGATGTCACCCCGGATCACGCCGGGCTCAGACATTCAGGGGAAAAAATGTTCGCAGTTCAGCGCCTGACCCGGGCGGCCGGTCTCGCACTGGTCGCCGGCACCGTCGGCCTCGCCTGCGCCGGCACCGCGAGCGCGGTTACCTCCGCCGACGACGCGGCGTTCCTGGCCGATATCCGCTACGAGGGCATCTCCTATGAGTCGGCGGTCGAGGTCATCTCCAACGCGCACGAGGTGTGCGCCGAACTGGACTCCGGGGCCCGCGCCGCCGACATCGGCCTGGACATCCTGGAGCACACCGATCTGAACACGCGGCAGGCCGCGGCGTTCATCGTCATGTCGATCGGCTACTACTGCCCGCAGCACACCGGCGCATTCGCGTGACGGGGCGAGCGTAGCGACGGGAAACGTACCGGGGCGAGCGTAGCGACGGGAAATGGTCACGCGTTATGTTGAGGCCCAACGCAACGGAGCGAAAGGTGCCACAGATGGCCAACCGGGTATTTGTCGTCGGTGTCGGAATGACCAAATTCGAGAAGCCGGGCCGGCGCGAGGGCTGGGATTACCCCCAGATGGCCAACGAGTCGGGCACCAAGGCGCTCGCGGACGCCGGCATCGACTACAGCCAGGTTCAGCAGGGTTACGTCGGATACTGTTCCGGCGATTCCACTTCGGGCCAGCGCGCGCTGTACGAGCTCGGCATGACCGGTATCCCGATCGTCAACGTCAACAACAACTGCTCCACCGGTTCCACGGCGCTCTACCTTGCGGCGCAGTCGATCCGGGGCGGACTGGCCGACTGCGTCATCGCGCTGGGCTTCGAGAAGATGCAGCCCGGCTCGCTCGGCGGCGGCGCCGATGACCGCGAGTCACCGCTGGGCAGACATGTGAAGGCGCTGGCCGAGATCGACGAGTTCGCCTTCCCGGTGGCGCCGTGGATGTTCGGTGCGGCCGGGCGCGAGCACATGAAGAAGTACGGCACCACCGCAGAGCATTTCGCAAAAATCGGCTACAAGAACCACAAGCATTCGGTGAACAACCCGTACGCCCAGTTCCAGGACGAGTACACCCTCGATGACATCCTGGGCGCCAAGATGATCTCCGACCCGCTGACAAAATTGCAGTGCTCACCGACCTCGGACGGATCGGGCGCCGCGATCGTGGTCAGCGAGGACTTCGTGGCCAAGCACGGTCTGGCCGAGCAGGCCGTGGAGATCGTCGGTCAGGCGATGACCACCGATTTCGCCTCCACCTTCGACGGCAGCGCCGCCAACATCATCGGCTATGACATGAATGTGCAAGCCGCGCAGCAGGTCTACTCACAGTCCGGGCTGGGACCCGAGGACTTCCAGGTCATCGAACTGCACGACTGCTTTTCCGCCAACGAGTTGCTGCTGTACGAGGCGCTCGGCCTGTGCGGCGAGGGCGAGGCGCCGAAGCTCATCGACGACAACGACACCACCTACGGTGGACGCTGGGTGGTCAACCCCTCAGGTGGGCTGATCTCCAAGGGACATCCACTCGGCGCGACCGGCCTGGCGCAGTGTGCCGAACTGACCTGGCAGCTGCGCGGCACCGCCGACAAGCGCCAGGTCGACAACGTCAGCGCCGCACTGCAACACAACATCGGGCTCGGCGGCGCGGCGGTGGTGACCGCCTACCAGCGCGCCGAGCGCTGACTTTCCTTGCGATTTGTGGAGTTTCAGTCGGAATGATTCCGACTGAAACTCCACAAATCGCTAGAGGGTGATCACCTCGTAGTCACCGTCTGCGTGCCGGGCGCGGATGGTCTTCTTGTCGTACTTGCCCACACTGGTGCGCGGCACCTGCTCGACAAAGGTCCACCGCTCCGGTAGCCACCAGCGAACCACCTTGTCGGCCAGGAACTCCCGTAGCTCCTCGGGACTATGGGCGGCACCCTCCTCCAGCACCACGACGGCCAGCGGGCGTTCCTGCCACCGCTCGTCGGGCACCCCGACGACGGCGGCCTCCAGCACGCCGGGGTGGCCGATCAGGTGGTTCTCCAGTTCCACCGAGGAGATCCATTCACCGCCGGATTTGATGACATCCTTGGCGCGGTCGGTCAGCGTCACGAAACCGTCGGTATCGATGCGGCCCACATCGCCGGTACGCAGCCAGCCGCCGGCGAACTTCTCGGCGTCCCGGCCCAGATAGTAGCCGCCGGTGATCCATGGTCCCCGAACCTCCAACTCGCCCACCGATTCTCCGTCGTTGCGCATGGGGTCACCGGCGTCGTCCACGACGCGGACCTCCACCCCGCACATCGGTCGGCCCTGGGTGATGCGCATCGCCCAGTGCCGGTCCTCGGCGACGCCGGGCAGCGGTTTGGCCACCGTCGCCAATGGCGAGGTCTCCGTCATGCCCCACGCCTGCTGGATGTACACCCCGTGCTCCCGCTCGAATGTCTGCATCAGCGACAACGGCACCGCAGATCCGCCGCAGGCGACCAGGCGCAATGACGAAACGTCGTGGCCCGGGCTCTTTTCCAGGCAGTGCATCACATCGTTCCAAATCGTCGGCACCGCACCGGCCACGGTGGGCCTGCGCGACTCGATCAGTTCGATCAACGAGGCACCGTCCAGGAAGCGGTCCGGCATCACCAGATCGGCGCCGGCCATCAGGGCCGCGTAGGCCAGCCCCCAGGCGTTGGCGTGGAACATCGGTACGATCGGCAACACCACATCGCCACTGCTGACATCCAGAGCGTTGGCGGTGCAGGTGCTGAGCGAATGCAGATACGTCGAACGATGGCTGTAGACAACGCCTTTGGGATTTCCGGTGGTCCCGCTGGTGTAACACATCGCCGCCGCGGAGTTCTCGTCGACATCAGGCCAGTCGAACTGGCCGGGCTGCCCCTCCAGCACGTCGGCGTAGCGCAGCACCCGCACGTCGGCGTCATCGAGCGGTCCGGTGTCCCCGTCACCGGCGACGATGACCGTGTGCACCGTGCTCAGCAGGGGAAGCACCGGAGCCAGCAGCGGTATCAGCGACGCATCCGCCACGATGACCTGGTCCTCGGCCTCGTTGGCGATGAAGGCGATCTGTTCGGCGGAGAGCCGGATGTTCAGCGTGTGCAGCACGGCACCCATCGCCGGGGCGGCCAGGTACACCGCCAGGTGCTCGGCGTTGTTCCACATGAAGGTGGCGACCCGCTGATCCCCGTCGATGCCGAGCCCGCGCAGTCCGTGGGCCAGTTGGGCGACCTGTGCCCCGAGCTCGCGATAGCTGGTGCTGCGGTATCCGCCCTGTCCGGTGGCGGTGGTGACGACGCGGTCGCCGTTCACCGCGCAGGCGTGCCGCAGGATGGCGGCAATGGTCAGGGGCCAGTTCTGCATGGTGGACAGCACGCGGGCGATGTTAGCGCCCCCGAAGACCCGGTTTGCAACGATTCACCATCTGGCGGCGATGTACAGAGCAGAAGACTTTGAGCACCTCAGACAGGGGGCGCGCCATGCGTCCGATCACAGTGACCGCCGGATTGCTCGCCGCCGCCTTGCTGGCGGTGCCGCCACCACAGGCGGCGGCCGATCAGACCGCCCTGGAGACCATCGGGATGCTGGAGGCTCAGGGCTACACCGTCAACGTCGACCGGATCGGCAGCGCACCGCTGGAGCAGTGCACCGTCACCGGCATCCGCAACCCTCAGCGGGTCACCCGGTGGGTGAACGTCGAGGACGACGGCTGGGGCACACACGGCAACGGCGACAGCGAGCTGGTGGAAATCGTGGTCAGTCAGTCGATTTCGGTGTCGCTGGACTGCAACCGCTGAGCCGCGGAGCTCAGACCCCGGCCGGTGCCAGCTCGCGCACGGCGTCGAATGCCACCGCGTCGAACGGGGAGTACATCGGTGCCGGTGCGGCCACCCGGAAAGCGGTGACGCTGCCGTCGACATCGGCGACGTAGAGCCGGTCCCCGGAGGCGTTCAGCGCGGCGGACACCGGACGGGCGCCGACGGTGATGGTCTCCACGACCTCATGGGTGACCGTGCACAACACCGCGACCTGGTCGTAGTCGACGACGTAGGCGCGCGCACCGTCGGCGGACAGCGCCATCTGGATGGGCAGGGTGCCGGCACTGATGCTGGCGGTGATCGCGAAGGTCTTCGGGTCGATGACCTCGATGACACCGCGGGCCTGCAGATCGGAGGTCAGCGCGTAGACGTTGCCGTCGGCCGAGACGGCCAGGTCCCGGATGGGCGCGCCGAAGGCGATCGACTTGCGTGCCTTGGCGGTCTCGGTGTCGACGACCACCACCCGGCTGCCCCGGCTGGTGGTGACGGCCACGTACAGCCGTCGGCCGGACGGGTCGACGGTGAGGGCGTCGATGGTGGAACCGGCCCCTGCGCCGATGTCGACGGTGCCGACGCGGTCGGCGGTGATGTCGATGACGGCCACGTCCACATGGTCGTGTCCGGCGCGGGCGGCATAGGCACGCTTGCCGTCGGGACCGGCCGTCACCGCGGTGACCGAGAGGGCCAGCGGGTAGTTGCCCACCACCGAGTTGGTGCGGGTGTCGATGACCTGGACGATGTCGGCCTCGATGTCGCTGCTCACCACGAAGGCGCGATCATCGGTCAGTGCCACCGCGAAGGGCTCACCGTCGACGGGCACCACGGCGGGTGCGCCGGCGCTGTCGGGACGGAGCACCGTCACGCTGTCGTCGCCGTAGTTGGCGACCACGATGGAGTCGGCATTGGCTGCCAGGTCGGCGATCGGGCCGCGGTCCACCGCGACCGAACCCGCGAAAGCGGTCTGCGAGTCGTTGAGCGCGGCCGCATTGGCGCGCACGAAAACACTTGCCATCTTTTCGACACCTCCGCCGGATGACTATCCCGGCACTTGATTCAGTCGCCAGCGCTCGAGCTGAACGCGTTTGGACCGAGTCTAGCGACGAAAGAACGTACCCAATCCGGACGATGGGCGCTCCCCGTGGTCGCCGGCGGTTAACCTCTCAGACATCCCTCAGGAAAATATCGTTATGCAGTTGTGACCTGCTTGTGGCAACTCATCGTGCGCCGCTCAACTGCCCATTTGCCTGTTCAGCTAACCGACGCCAGACCGGAAACCCCAGCCGTCACACAAAGAATTCTCAGACCTTGCCGGGAAAGTGAAACGCAGATCACAGCCGACACGTCAGCAAACTTTGGCGATCATGAAAGCCGCACCGGTGCCGGTGCGTATTGACATAGCTGACAAATTAGCGGTGCGCTAGGGCAGCAGAATGTAGGACAGCTCCGGAACGGCCTGCACGGTGCGGCCCGACCAGATGTGCGGCGCCCTGTCGGCCGCGGCCATCTCGGTGATGCGCAGGTAGAGCCCGTCGGCACGGCTGGAGGTGGCGTCCACCCACGCGACGTGGCCGGCGTCCGGGGCGTCCAGCACACCGGGCGGTATCACCACCAGCGCGCGGTCCCGGGGTTCCTTGACGACGGTCCACCCTGCCGACCGCGCCGACGCGGCCAGGTCCCGTGGCGCGCCGTCGACCGCCGGATAGGACCGCTTGCCGGAGGCGAAGTACCACTTCTCCATGGCACCCCACAGCGCGGACCCCTCGTCGGCGGGGTTGCTGTCGACGGTTCTGCCCGTGGCCCGCGGCTCTGCCGGACGCATCGATTCGGTGGCGCACGGTGGCACAACCGGGTCATCCGACCCGGTGTCCAGCATCGCGTCGGTGACGTAGCCACCGTCGGCCAACCGATTCCACAGATCGGTGGACATGTCGTAGGGGCCGCCGTTGAACACCGTCCCGCGCGTGTAACAGGTGATGGTGATCCGGGCGCCGTCCCGGATGCTGCCGACCCGCTGACTCGTCGTCGACGGCGCCGAGCGCACGTTCAGGTCCCGGCTACCGGTGTTGACCGTGACCGTGGCCGAGTTCTCCGCCGATTCCGGCGCCGCGAGAGCCGGCGGCGCGACGGGCAGCAACACCGCCGACGCGGCCAGCAGGAACAACCGCCGATACATCCCAGTCGTGTGCACAGCAAGCCTTTCGGACACCGGTCCGGAAAATCATAAAACCGGCCCGATCAATTTGCTGGCAGCACACGAAGTATTTGCCGAGTTGATACCTGAAGCGCCCCCGGATGCGGGTAGGCCCAGCGCTCCGCGTCAGCCGGTGACATCCCGGCCGATGAGCTGACGTGCGATGATCCACTGCTGCAACTCGTTGGCACCTTCGAAGATCTCCAGGATTTTCGCGTCGCGGTACATCTCCTCCAAACGCACTGATTCGCCGCTCTCCGATACCCGCCGGGCGAATCCCACCGCGCCGTGGATCTGAATTGCTTCACGCACCAGATCATTGGCGAGCCTGGTGCCGTAGGCCTTGGCCATCGCGGCTTCCGGTTCGGCGCTACGGTGGCCGCGGTCTATCAGCGTCGCCGCTTTCTGATAGAGCGTGCGGGCGCACTCGATCTCGGTGGCGCGTTGCGCCATCACAAACTGCCAGTGCTGCATGGCCCCCAGCGGATTGCCGAAGACCTGCCGGGTCTGCAGTCGGTGGACCGCCAAGTCCAGCGCGGCCTGCGCCACCCCGACACCGGCTGCGCCGATGCCGATCCGTCCGCGTACCAATGACGACAGTGCGACGCTCATCCCGCCGCCGACTTCTCCGAGCAGATTGACTCGCGGCACATGCACATCGCTGAACACGATGTCGGCGGTGATCTGGCCGCGGTGACCCATCTTGAGATCCGGAGCGCCGACGCGGACACCGGGCGAGGACAGGTCGACGAGCAGCATCGACGCTCGATCGCCGTCGGCACCCGCCCGCACCAGCACCGACACCCAACCGGCGACCACGCTGTTGGTGATCCAGCGTTTACGGCCGTTGAGCAGAAATCCGCCGCTGACCTCTTCCGCCACGGTGTGCAGACGCTGCGGAGTCAGGTCCGAACTGGAGTCGGGTTCGGTGGTCGCGAAAGCGAACGCCACCCTTCCGCTGATCAGTTCGGGGATCAGTCGAGAGCGCAATTCCTCGGCGGCGAAGGCGAGGGTCTGCGGGACCAGGATGCACTGGCCGTCATACACACCCGCCAGCGATGACGAGTGGTAGGCGATCTCCTCGGCAACGGTGCAGGTGCCGAGCATCGGGTGGCTCAATCCGCGTCCATATTCGGGCCCGAACGGCACGGCGAACATTCCTTCGTCGGCGAGTCCGCGAAAGGCCGTCCACGGAAAGCTGTCTGCCGATTCCTCGCGCTCGCCGATCTCGCGAGCGTGCGGCACCACCTGGCGCTGCACCGCGGCACGGGCCTCGGTCCGCAACTCGACGATCTCATCGGGCAGCCAGACATCGTGGGTCATCCGGTCCTGAGTGCGCGGGATTGAGGTCACCACGCCACAATAACAGTCAGTTCTGACTGTTATTGCCGGTCTCTGCCAGCAGGGTCCGAGCCAGACCCTGCCACCGCTGCAGGTGCGGGTCGGCATCAGGATCGCGGTCCTCGATCGCATAGGTGAGTGCCACCCCCCGCATGCTGGTGAAGAGCAGATCACGGGTGTCAGCGAAGGCCGGGTGACTGCTGTGCGACGGACCGAACATTGTCGCGATGACGTTTTCGATTGCCCGCCCGAGCCGATGCTCGGAGGCCGCCAACTCACTACGCAAGACCGGATCCGTTCGGGCGGCCAGCCACAGCTCCATGGCTGCCCAGAAGTAGGGTTGCCGAAAGGTCTTCCACAGCAGGGCAACAGCGTAGTCGATACGCTCGACCCCGTCGGCCTCGATGGTCGGCGCACTCTCGAACCAGAGTTCCATTTCTCCGATGCGCTCCGCAGCGAGGCGCTGGGCTGCCGCCACGAGCAGTTGTTCGCGGGACGGGAAGTAGTGCAGCAGGCGACCTCGCGAGACAGCCGCCAGACGCTGGATGACCACGGTACTCGCGCCGGCGTACCCGTGGCTGACCAACGCCTGCACGGCCGCGTCCAAGATCAGCGCGCGACTGTCGGCCCGACGGGCACGGTGCGGCTTGGGTTCGGATTCGGCCATGCCCACAGACTACCTATTACCGTCAGGGCTGACGGTAAAGACTATTTCAGCGCCACTGATAGCGGGTCTTGGGCCGCCCGGCCTTGCCGTAGTCGGTGTGACGCGTAACGGTGCCCTCATCAGCGAGGCGTTCCAGGTAGCGCCAGGCGGTCACCCGGGACACCCCGACCTGCGCGGCGGCCTCATCGGCGGTCAGTCCGGCCGGGCAGTCGCGGACGGCCCTGGCGATTTCGTCGGTGGTCTGTGGGGCCGCGCCCTTGGGCGCAGCCGCCCGGTCGGCGCCGATGCGCAGCTCGGCCATCGCCCTGTCCACCTCTGCCTGGCTGGCGGCCTCGGTACCCGCGGGCAGCGCGGTGCGGTAGCGGCGATAACGCTCCATGCGGTCCCGGAAGGCGGCGAAAGTGAACGGCTTGAGCAGATAGGCCAGCGCCCCGTGCGAGACGGCGGCGCGCACCATCTCCAGGTCGCGCTCGGAGGTGATGGCGATGATGTCCGGGGCGGGCGCCAGCCCAGACAACCCGGAGGCCAGTGAGATCCCGCTGGCGTCGGGCAGGCCGAGGTCCAGGAGCACCAGGTCGATGGGTTCCCCGGCCGCGGCCGCGGCGGCCGCCGTCCGCATGGCGTCACGCGCGGTGTGCACCACCGCCGCCGGCGAAAAGCCTTCCAGGCGAGCGAGATAGGTGCGATGCGCCTCGGCGATCAGCACATCGTCTTCGACGATCAGCACGCTGATCACAGGTCGATCACCACCGAGACCACCGATCCGTAGGTCACATCGGTGCTCAACGTCCCGCCGTGGCGGTGCACCACCTGCGCCACCAGCGCCAGCCCGATGCCGTGCCCGTCGGCGTTCTTCGTCGAGTACCCCCGACGCTGCGCCTGGGTGAACACGTCGGCGTCCATCCCGGTACCGCTGTCGGCCACGATGATTCGCAGAGCATCAGCGTCCTGGGTCACCGTCACCTCGACCCACGGGTCGTCCCGGTCGCACGCATCCATCGCATTGTCGATGAGGTTACCCAGCACGGTCACCAGTTCCTGCCCGGTCAGCGCGACATCCGAAGGTAATTGGGTGTCCTCGGTGACGGTCAGCGCGATACCGCGTTCGTCGGCCTGGGCGGTCTTACCGAGCAGCAGCGCCACCAGCGCGGGTTCACTGACCGCCTCCGACAGCCGGTCCACCAGCCGTTGGGACAGCTCAAGTTCCTTGGTGGCCACCGCGACCGCATCCTGCGGGCGACCCATCTCGACCATGGTGATCACGGTGTGCAGTTTGTTCGCCGACTCGTGCGCCTGTGCGCGCAGGGAGTCGGTGAGTACCTGCAGGGAGCTGAGTTCGCCAAGGGCGCCCTGCAATTCGGTGCGGTCCCGCACGGTCACCACCTCGCTGCCCGAGTCTGGTACCTTCGCGCGGTTGACCACCAGCACCCGCTCGTCGGTGACGTGCAATTCGTCGCGCACCCCGGGATCGGCGACCTGCAGGAACCCCGGCAGATCAGTGACCGACACGGGCCCCGGCGGCAGCGCCAGCAACCGGCGGGCTTCGTCGTTGACCAGCACGACCCCGGCGCGGTCCAGCACGATCAGACCTTCGGTGACCGCGTGCAGGATCGCATCGTGGTGGTCATACATCACCCTCAGCTCGTCGGGACGCAGCCCGCGTGTCTGACGCAGCAACCTGCGACGGATCCCCCACACCCCGACAAGCGAAACGGTAAGGGCGACAACGCCCACCGCCGCGATCACCGCCCACTGCTCGCGCCACCGCTCGGCCAGGCTCTGCTGCAGGATGCCGGCGGCGACCAGGCCGATGACGCGGCCGTCGGCATCGTGCACCGGCGCCACCGCGCGGATCGAGGGGCCCAGCGTGCCGGTGTACACCTCGGTGAACGATTCACCGTGCAGGGCCGGTTCGATGTTGCCGAGGTAATCGCCGCCGATCTGGGTCGGGTCGGTATGGGTGTAGCGGGTGCGGTCGGGCGCCATGATGGTGATGAACGCGATGTCGGTGTGCCTGCGCACCAGTTCGGTGACCGGTTGCAGCGTCGCCGTCGCGTGGCCGTCCACGATCGCCTGAGCGGTCGACGGCGAATCGGCCAGCGAGGTGGCGATACCCAGTACCTGCGCCTCAGCCGCGGCGTCACCGTCCTGGCGTGCGTCGAGCAGCGCCAGCCCACTGCCGGCCACCACGATCACCGCGATCACCAGGATCTGCAGCGCGATCGCCTGGCCCGCTAGTGACCACCGCGAGATTCGGTCGGCCACCACCCGGCGCACCCTCCCGTGAACGAAATGAACAAAAACGTGACCTGGCTCACGCCGTACCGGACCATCCTTACATGACTACTTCCCAGCCACCGTCCCCGGCGATGCCGCCGCAGGACGCCCCGCCACAGGGTCCATCCAAAACCAAACGGGACCGTACCCACTGGCTCTATATCGCCGTGATCATCGCGGTCGTCGCCGGCGTCGCCGTCGGCATCCTGGCCCCCGATGTGGGCAAGAGCGTCGGCGTGCTCGGCACCATGTTCGTCGCGCTGATCAAGATGATGATCGCGCCCGTCATCTTCTGCACCATCGTGTTGGGCATCGGTTCGGTCCGCAAGGCCGCGACGGTCGGCAAGGTCGGCGGTCTCGCCTTCGTCTACTTCCTCGCGATGTCCACGTTCGCACTGGCCATCGGCCTCGTCGTCGGCAACCTGCTGCACCCGGGTGAGGGACTCAATGTCACCGACACCGCGGGCAAGGGTGCCGAACTCGCCGACAAGGCCCATGAGGCCGGCGGTCTGCTGGACTTCGTCCAGGGCATCATCCCGACCTCGATGTTCTCGGCGCTGACTGAGGGAAGCGTGCTGCAGGCGCTGTTCATCGCGCTGCTCGTCGGCTTCGCGATCCAGGGCCTCGGATCTGCGGGCGATCCGATCCTGCGCGGTATCGAACACCTGCAGAAGCTGGTCTTCAAGGTCCTGGTGATGATCCTGTGGCTGGCCCCGATCGGCGCGTTCGGCGCCATCGCCAACGTGGTCGGGCAGACCGGCTGGGCCGCGGTCGGACAGCTGATGACCCTGATGGTCGGCTTCTATCTGACCTGCGCCATCTTCGTGTTCGGTGTGCTCGGGACGCTGCTGCGGGTGGTGGCAGGTGTGTCCATCTTCAAGCTGGTGCGCTACCTGGCCCGCGAATACCTGCTCATCGTCTCGACGTCCTCCTCGGAATCGGCGCTGCCGCGACTGATCGCCAAGATGGAGCACCTCGGCGTCGACCGCACGACCGTCGGCGTGGTGGTTCCCACCGGCTACTCGTTCAACCTGGACGGCACCGCGATCTACCTGACCATGGCATCGCTGTTCATCGCCGGCGCACTGGGAGATCCGCTGAGCGTGTCCGAACAGATCGGCCTGCTGGTGTTCATGATCGTGGCCTCCAAGGGCGCAGCCGGTGTCACCGGCGCCGGGCTGGCCACGCTGGCCGGCGGTCTGCAGGCGCACCGCCCCGATCTGCTCGACGGTGTCGGCCTGATCGTCGGAATCGACCGGTTCATGTCGGAAGCCCGCGCGCTGACCAACTTCTCCGGTAACGCGGTCGCCACCATGCTGGTGGGGTCGTGGACCAAGACGATCGATCGCGAGAAGGTGGATGCCGTTCTGGGCGGACGTGATCCGTTCGACGAACTCACCATGCTCGACGATCATTCGGACCGGGCCAAAGAACCGGCATCGGGCAAGGTCCCGGTATCGGCATAAGGCTCGGCGCAGAAACCTGCGGCGTCGGAACCGCCCCCTCGGTGGCTCCGGCGCCGCAGGCGTATTGCGCTCCTGCCCACCGGATCACCCCGGGATATGCGACCATCTGCCCATGAACCCGCAGGACGACCCGGAAGCCCGGATCCGTGCGCTGGAGCCCACCGAACTCGGCTCCGAGAACGCAAGTCCGACGAGTCGCGGTTCCGGATACTCCGCACCGCCACCACCACCACCACCGCCGCTGCTTCCGCCCCCGACCCAGCAGTGGCCGGACCAGTCGCCCTACTTCCAGCCGCAGTACGGACAACAGCCCTATGGCCAGCCCGAGTACGGCCCGCCGCAGTACGGCCAAAACCCTTATGGCGCTGATCCATACGTCACTGGATACCCCGCCCCGTACCCGACCGGCCCGTCATCTTCCGGGTTCCGGCCGTGGATGGCGATCGTGCCGATCGTGCTCGTCCTCTTCCTGCTCGCCGGCGGTGCGGCGGCGTACTTCCTGTACGCGAACACCTCGGCACCCGAGACACCCGGGATCGCCGGCGGCGGTGATGTGCTGACCGACGGGCCCGAGGCGCCGGTCCTGCCGTCCCTGCCGTCCCTGCCGTCCCTGCCGTCCCTGCCGACGATCATCACCATTCCGACCGACATCGCCGAGCCCCCGTCGGACTCGCCTGCGGAACCGGGCACCACCCTGACCATCAGCGGCATCGGCACCAACAAATCGGTGACCTGCAACGACAACATCGTGATCATCAGCGGGGCGAACAACACCGTCGACATCACCGGCCATTGCACCGCCGTCACGGTGTCGGGCTTCGAGAACATCGTCACCGCCGAGTCCACCCGGGAAATCGCCGTCTCGGGCTTCGATAACAAGATCACCTACCGCACCGGCGAACCCCAGGTGAGCGAGTCCGGCAGCGGGAACTCGATCACCCGGGGTTAGCGCGCCCGCCCACCCGGCATGACCTGGTGTTCATGTCGGGATGGTGCTAATCGAGCAAAAACGATCTTGATGGCTCCGGCGCATGCGGCCGGGCACAGCTAACGCACAGCGTTGACTTAGCTAAGGCTTAGTTAATTTGCTAACTTGTCTTTGGCATTCCGCGCGGGACATCCGTCCCACGGACGAGACAGAGTGATATTCAGCGAGGTCAGTGGGTTATGCGCATCGTTTCGTTCGGCTTCCAGACATGGGGAGTCAAGACCCTCCAGGCCCTCGTCGAGCTCGGACACGAGGTCGCACTCTCAGTTACCCATCCGGCCAGTGACGATTCCTACAAGGGCATCTTCTCGGATTCGGTCGAGGACCTCGCCCGTAGCTACGGCATCCCGGTTCATCTCACCGAGCGGGTCGACCACGACACCATCGACTTGGTGAAGCGCGCCTAGCCCGACGTCATCGTGGTCAACAGCTGGTACACCTGGATGCCGCCGGAGCTCTACAACCTGCCGCCGCACGGCACCCTGAACTTGCACGACTCGCTGTTGCCCAAGGGCACCGGCTTCTCCCCCGTCATCTGGTCGCTGATCAGCGGCGAATCCCAGATCGGCCTGACCGTGCACCGGATGGACGAGAACCTCGACACCGGCGACGTCCTGGTTCAGCATTCACTGCCGATCGGGCCGCGCGACTCCGGCACCCATCAGACCGGTGCCCTTGGTCCGAACTGGTCGAGCGGGGCATCGACCTCATCCCGGGTGCACTGAAGGAAGCGCTGACCGCCCTGGAGTCCGGCAAGCCGCAGTGGCGAACGCAGGACAAGGCGACCCGCACCTACTTCCACAAGCGCTCCGAGCGCGACAGCCTGATCGATTGGACCTGGCCCGCCGAAGATCTGGAGCGGCTGGTCCGGGCGCTCTCGGCCTCCTACCCCGCCGCCTTCACCCACTACCGTGGCGAGCGAATCGAGATCCTTGAGGCCAAGGTCTCCGAAATCCGTTACGGCGGGACGCCGGGACGGGTGATCGTGCAGGAGGGCGGCGGCGCGGTGGTGTCCGGGCCGCAGGCCTACCGCGGTGGCAACCTCGGCCTGGTGATCACCAGGGTGCGCTCGGCCGACGGGGCGGAGCACTCCGGCGACAAGTTCTTCCGCCGCGGCGGTTACCTCGCCAGCCAGCCCTGATTCCGGCGCTCACCGATCGAGGTTCCGATGCCAACGCTGAAAAACAAGACTGCACCGCCGTTGGTCCTAGCAGTACACCGCAAAGTCATCGGTCTGCTACCACTTACCTGGTTACGCCACGGCTTTCATCTGACGATGATTCATCGCCCTGGAAACTTCAGGAGACCACGCACCTTTAACGAGAAGGTCAACTGGCGGATCCTCTACGACCGGCGGGAGCGCATCGTCGCCGCCTGCGACAAGTTACGTATGAAGGAAATGGCCAGGGAAGCATACCCGGGTGAAGACCTGTCCATCCCTGAAACATACTGGTCTGGAACCGATCTCCGCGATGCTCCAGACCTCAGCTCTTGCCGCCGTGGGTGCTGAAACCGAACCACAGCAGCGGACACGCACTGTTCGGACCTGACGAGAAGACCGACGTCCAAGCACTGATCGAGACGACTCGCGCATGGTGGAAGCGCACTCCGGTGGAACTGGGCGAATGGGGTTACGGCGAAGCCCGCTCGCTGCTTTTGCTCGAACAGCGAATTCCGACCGCGGATGGGCATCCGCCGGCTGATTACAAGTTCTTCGTCTTCGACGGTCGCGTCGAACTCATCCAGGTCAACAGTGGTCGCTTCGGCAATCAAACTGCCACCTTCCTGGATGCCGAGTGGAATCGGCTGCCAGTGCGTTGGCGGATCAGGCCGGTCGCCGATGAGCCGCGACCTCGTGAACTGGACAAGATGCTGAAGATCGCGCAAACTCTTGGCGCGGACTGGGATTTCATCCGTATCGACCTTTTACGCAGTCGACGGTGCGGTCTGGTTTGGCGAATATACGCCTTACCCTGGCGGGGGTTTGTTGCGATACACCCCCAAACAGTTCGACGCCGAGCAGGGTGCGCACTGGAAGCTTCTGACGCAGGAGCAAGTTCAACGCGGCCGGCCCTGAGCTTCTGCGCAGTCACACGACCGTGAGCCGCAACGCCGCAGCCGTCGCCGGGCCGACGATCCCGTCGACCGTGAGTCCGCGGTAACGGCGCTGGAATTCGCGCACGGCGACCTCGGTCTCGGCGCCGAACACCCCGTCGATGACGAGCTCCCCGGCGTAAGCGGCATAAGCGGCCTTGAGTCTGCGCTGGAGTTCGGCCACCTGCGGGCCCGCGCTGCCACGGTGCACCAGAATGCCGGCGTAATCGCCGACCGGCACCGGTGGCCGCGGCCTGCGCATCGCGGCGAAGTCCGGCCTGATCTGCTCGGCGATATCTCGTCGCAGGACGTCCATGTCGATGGCACCGGGATCCCTTTTGCCTTGGGTGCGGCCCGCGTACTCCTTGTGCCCGATGGTGCGCGCCGACGTCTGCGCCAAGTGCCGGTTGATCGCCGCACAACAACGCACCAACGCGAAATACTGTGCGTCCGGCCAGTTCCTGCGATGCGACGCCGACGGGCTAGTCCCACTGTTGGCGCATTCGATGCCGATCAGGTGCCAGTTACCCATGTTCGCCGGCACCCACGGATACATCCCGACACCCGCGTGCCAGGCCACCCCGGCGGCCACCACGGTGACCGCGCCGTCACGGGCGATGTGCAGCTGCGACAGCGGCCCGGCCAGATCGGTGCGCCCGGTGGCGATGGATGCCGCAGTGGCCCGGTCCGAGCCGGTGTGATGCACCATCACCCCGCGGATGTCCTTGAACGTGCCGTGGCCGCGGTCGCGCCAGCCGGGAAATTCGACAGGCTCCAGCCCTTCGCCGCGCAGCACTGCAGGCAGCCAAACCGGGTTGCCGGCGGGCGGTTTTCTCAGAGGCACTAACCGTCAGAGTACCTTCGACAGAAACTCCTGCAACCGTGGGTGTTTGGGGTTGTCGAAGAGTTCGGCGGGTTCGGCGTCCTCAACGATCTTGCCGCCGTCCATGAACAGCACCCGGGACGCCACCTCACGGGCGAAGCCCATCTCGTGGGTGACCACGACCATCGTCATGCCACCGGAGGCGAGTGCGCGCAGCACCTCCAGCACATCGCCCACCATCTCCGGGTCCAGCGCACTGGTGGCCTCGTCGAACAGCATGATCGACGGGTTCATCGCCAGCGCCCGCGCGATGGCGACGCGCTGCTTCTGCCCACCCGACAGCGTCGACGGCTTCACGTCCGCCTTCTCCGCCAGACCGACCTGCGCGAGCAGTTCACGCGCCTTCTTCTCGGCGGCGGCCTTGTCCATCTTCTTGGTCAGCAGGGGCGCCAGCGTGACGTTGTCGAGCACGGTCATGTGCGGGAACAAATTGAAGTGCTGGAACACCATGCCGATGTGCTGTCGCACCTTGTCCAGGTTGACCTTCGGGTCGGTCAGGTCGTAGTCATCGACGGTCACCTTGCCCCCGGTGATGTCCTCAAGCTTGTTGAGGCACCGCAGAAAGGTGGATTTGCCGGAACCCGAGGGCCCGATGACGCAGACCACCTCCCCGTGGCTGATGGTGGTGTCGATGCCGTTGAGCACGTCGAGTTCCCCGAAGGACTTCTTGAGGCCCTCGATGCGGATCTTGACGGTGCCAGCCGGCTCGGTAGCCGCGGATTCTGTTACCAGTTCACTCATTTCACGAGCCGCCTTTCCAGTCGGTCCGAGAGTTTGGTCAGCGCCATGATGACGATGAAGTAGATAATGCCCACGATCAGCCACATCTCGAAGGCCTTGTAGTTGCCCGCGATGATGATCCGGCCGCTCTGCGTGAGCTCGGCGATACCGAGCACCGACAGGATCGAGGTGTCCTTCAACGTGATGACGAACTGGTTGATATAGGACGGGATCATGGTGCGAATGGCCTGCGGCAGAATCACTTTACGCATCGTCGGCAGGTATCCGATGCCGAGGCTGCGGGCGGCCTCCATCTGCCCCTTGTCGACCGCGAGGATGCCGCCGCGGACGATCTCTGTCATGTAGGCGCCGGCGTTGAGCGAGAGCGTGATGATGCCTGCTGTCACCGCCGACATCTGGAAGCCCAGCGCTGTGGGAATGCCGAAGTAGATGAAGAACGCCTGCACGATCAGCGGTGTACCGCGGAAGATGTCGACGAACGTGGTGCCGATGGCGCGCAACCAGATCGACCGGGACACCCGGGCCAAGCCGAAGATCACGCCCAGAATGAGCGCGAAGAAGATCGATGACACGGTCAGGATGATCGTCATCTTCAGGCCGGCGAGCAGCATCGGTGCGGTGCTCTTGATCAGCCCGAAGAACGAACTGTCGCTGGTGGCCGCACCCTCACCCAGGTAGGTCGACAGGATCTCGTCGTAGCGGCCGGAGTCCTTGAGGTTCTCCAGCCCGGCGTTGAACTTCTGCAGCAGTTCTGCGTTCTGCCCCTTGTTGACGGCAAACCCGTACCCGGTCGGATCTTCTTTCGGCGTCACGGTTTTGAAGCCATTACCCTGCTGTATGGCGTAGAGCAACACAGGGTAGTCCTCGAAGGCCGCCACCGAGTTGCCGGTTCGCACCTCGTCGAACATGGTGGACGAGTCGGCGAAAGAGACCACTTCGAAGCCGTACTGATCTTTGATCGAGTCCGCGAAATCTGCGCCCTGGGTGCCGTTCTTGACCGAGACCCGCTTGCCGCGAAGGTCCTCGTAGGACGTGATGTCCTCGTTGTCCTCGAGCACCGCCATCTGGATTCCGGACTCGAAATAGGGTTCGGAGAAGTCGAACACCTTGCGGCGCTCGTCGGTGATCGACATGCCTGCGATGACACCGTCGACCTGGTTGGCTTGCACCGCCTGGAGCGCTGCGTCGAAACCGAGCGGCTTGATGTCGACGTTGAAGTTCTGGTCCTCGCCGATCGCCCGGATCAGATCCATGTCGATACCCACGAAATTGCCGCCGGCGTCCTGGAACTCGAACGGCGCGAAGGTCGTGTCGGTGGCAATGGTGTAGGTCTCGCCGTCCGCCGCGGCGGTCGCCGGGGCCAGCATTGCGGTGCCGAACAGCCCGACGAGCAGCCCCACCAGCAGTACTGCGAGCCGCCGCCCGGGCCTAGCGGGTGGTTCAGGCCTACAGCCCGACGAGATTTCGGCTCGCATGTTGGTCTCCCGTCCGATGTGCCGTGACGGATTCACGCTATCGCTGCGCCGCGCCCTGCGGGGGATCTCCAGACAATCTCCACGTCAGCTCCAAGCGGCGTCACCGTCCCGGGCAGCACGATCGACCCATCGAAACCGATCACCACCAGGAAGGAACGGTCATGCGCATCGCATTCTCCGTTGTCATCGTCTCCGCCGCCCTCGGCGTGTTGGCCGCCACCGCAGCGCCGGCCAACGCCGAGTCCGCCAACCTCACCATCGATCAGTTGGAGGCCCAGGGGTTCGACGTCCGCGTCAATCGCCTGGGTAGCGCCCCGCTCGATGAATGCGAGGTCACCGATATCGGCCACGTGCAGGAGCAGAGGCGTCTGGTCAACGTGGACGGGTTCAACGACCGCAACGCGATCGTGCCCATCGTGGTGAAGCGCACCATCACGGTGTCGCTGGACTGCTCACGCTGACGCGTGTCACCCCGGCGGCGAGTATCCCTGTAGATAAGGCGTTCTCGGCCGCGGGGACACGAAGGACGACAACTGCGGCGGAAGGTCGGGTTTCAGTGCGGCGGGCCCGACCGATGACCACACGTGGACACCGCGCCCCTCGAGGCCTTGATGCGGAAGTCGCGCTGGGTGTGTTCAACGGAGGTTGCCCAGTACGCGATGAGCCCCGTGCCGCCATGTTGCCCGCACCGCTGACTCCCGCCACCGCCGCGACCACGATTAGCTTGTTTGCATCCCGGATTCTCATGCGGTCCTGGACTCGGCGATGCTGGCGAACCGCGCACAGAAGATCTCGTCGATCCTCATCGAGCACAGCTACCAGCCATGACCGGTGCGAATCCTGGCGGCATACCCGGCAGCGCCGAAGTCACCGCAGACCTGAGCGCGGATGCCGACAGCGAAAACGTCACGAGCATCCAATTCACATCGGAATCCAGCTGCACGCCCAAGGCGGTCCTTCACCCGAATGAGTTGCGGCACGACGACGCTTAACTGCTCAACGACCACTTCGGCCTCGGCGATGACGGCAACGTCGCGCCGCGCTGCCGACAGCTCGCAGCCGTCTGCACCGAAACTGGCCCGCGTACATTGTGCCGGCCGCCAGCAAGTTGCTCAGGGCACTGCCACAGGGAGACCGCGGCAAGATCGACCCGACGGCACTGCCGGGTAGGCCGGACGGAGTTCGAACCTCCTCGTGGCGAACAGGAACGCTTCATCCTGCGACTCTGGTCCGAGGTGCTCCACATCGAGAGCATGAGGCGGATTGGTCGACGTCATCGACGAACTTCTCGGCAGCTGAAGTGGACACCGATGGCCGGTGAGGCGGCCGCGCAAAGGCAGGCGCCCCACCGGCGTCCGTCAACGGCGAAACAGGTTACCGATATTGCGGACCAGGTCCTGGCCTGCAGTGGCGGCGTTGCGACCTAGGTCACTACCGGCGCGGTTGGCGTTCTGCACCAGATTACTGGTGAAGGTGCCGCCGTTGATCAGCAGATCAGTCCCGACGCGGCCGAGACCCTGTTGCACGTCGCTGCCCACCTGCCCGGCGTTGCGCTGCAGATTGCTTCCGAAGCGGCCGAGGTTACGCACGAGGTTGTCGCCGAACTCGCCAACGTCCTCGGGTGTGATGGCGTTGGCACTTACTCCGGCGTTGCGCTGCTGCGCGGCGACATGCGCATCGGCGGCACTCGTGTCGGCCGACGCCGTCCCGGCGCCCGCAAGGGCCACTCCGAGACACATTGTTGCGGTGGCGCCTGCCAGCACCATCCCCTTGATCATTTCGGGCTTCCCCGACCCGTTGCGATCCATGATTCGTCTCCCTCCAGCAAATACCAAACGAACAAGCTGAAGCTAACACAAAAAGTGTGTCGCAGATCATACCGAAGGGGACGAATCACGCACGAATGATCACGGTTTTGTCCAGATTTCGCTTTGCTGGGAGCTCCCCCGCGGGCTGGCTATCAATCCTGAGCAGCTCCGACCGGTAGGCCCCTGAACTGGCAATACCGTGATCATGAAACACAGCAAGTATTTACGATGTCGATAATAAAGCGGTTACCAGGCACTTGAGCACCGCTGCGGGCCGCTGGCGCTACCGGCCGGATCGCCGTGACGCCTGCGGCAATTACGCCACGGCACCTCGTCCGGACCCGACAGCAAACCACATCGGAGACACAGGGCCGCGCCCGTCCAAGCAGGTACAGGCAGGTCGACGGGCGAGCGAAAGCAGCAAGGTCCGAGGGGCCACGCGAAAGGGCAGCGGCGGATGCCGCTGCCCTTTCGCGAGTGAGCTGAATCAGTCGAACAGGTCACCGATGTTGTCAACAAGGTTGCCGCCGGCCTCACCGGCATTACCGACCAGATTGGACCCGGCCTCACCGGCATTGCCCACCAGATTGCTGCCGGCCTCGTTGGCATTCCCGAATACGTTGCCACCGGTCTCGCTGACGTTGTCCACCAGATTATTGGCGACCGTCCCACTGTTGATCAACGCATTGGTCCCGGCCTTCCCGAGCTGCTGCTGAGCGTTACTCCCGACCTTGCCCGTGTTCTGGACCAGATTGTTGCCGAACTTGCCGAGGTTTCTCACCAGGTTGCTTCCGAAGTCCCTGGGGTTGGAGCTGCTACTCGTGGCGCTCTGCCGCGCCGCGGTGCTGCCGCTGTCGTCGGTGTCCGCAGCGGCGGTTCCGGCGCCCGCCACCGCGATTCCGAGGGACACCGCAGCGGCGGCCCCGGCAAGCGCCGCGCCCTTCAGAGTCGTCGACATATCCAGACGATTGCGATCCATGACTATCTCCTTCAGCAAATAGGTGCGAACCACTTCTGCGCCAACCGACGCACCCGCCGCATACCCGGGACAAAATTTCACGAAACCGTAACCGCGTGGATTTTCCTTTGCCTGACTCGGACTTCGAACTTCAGCAATACACCGTGCAAGATCGCAAGGCACAAAGCTCACAGCTCGCCGGCAATCAATTGAACTACGCCAGCAACAGCTGAAACGCGAGACGGCTAGCCATAGAACTGCGATTATGAAGGTCAGCTCGCAACGCCAGCGTCATTCGACGATGAGCGGATGCCGACTGCCGAGTTGGCCCGGAGACAGTTTTGCTGCAATCTTGGCAAAAGTTCTCGTTCGCAAAGATTTTCCGGGATAGCACCGGCACAAGCGCCCACTTCCGGATTGAGATCAGCAAATGCTCAGATCAATCGTTGGACGCCATCTGGCCCAGACACGACGGCGGGCAGCGGGAGAACTCACCCGCTGCCCGGCCTCAATCGAATTCGGACTAGTCGCCCAGGATGTTGCCGACGAACTCGCCGAGGTTCTGCTGCGCGTTACTGGCCGCGGTGCCGCCGTTGACCAGTACGTCGGTGCCAACCTGGCCAAGTCCCTGCTGCGCGTCGCTGCCGACCTGACCCAGGCCCTGTTGCGCGTTACTGGCCGACGTCCCACCGTTGATGAGCAGGTTCGAACCGACAGAGCCGAGGCCCTGCTGGGCATCGCTGCCGACCTGACCCAGGTTCCGCTGCAGATTACTGCCGACGGTTCCGAGGTTGCGCTGCAGATTGCTGCCGAACCTGCCGATCCGCTGCAGCGGTGAACTGCTCGAGCTGGAGCTCGAACTCGAGGCGGTTTGCCCTGTCTCGGCGTATGCCGCTCCCGCACCTGCGGTGGCCGCTCCCATGGCCAGTGCGATTCCGCCCCCGGCGATTGCCGTCGCAGCGATCATCCTGACGGAGGTTCCCTGACGTCCCAACATGTTGATCTCCCTTTCAGCAAATTCCCCAACCAACGTCGAAAAGTTAACACAACGGTTGCCTGGCAAACTAGACCTGGCCGCAAATTTTCTGAAATTTCTCGTGACGCGGGCGACAATTAACGAGCTGCCCACGCTCTTCACCGCGGTCGTGTCCACGGTGGGAACGCAGCCGGAGGCTGCTGCCACTCAGCGTCATTCATGCCGTCTAGCTGTGCGTTTCCGGCCGCGCACGGCCGCCGGAGAAAGCTCGATCAGCTGGCTCGTCCCTGGCCGCGCCAATAGCGGGCCGCTGCGACCTCAGCTCGTCGCCAGCTTTCTTATCTTGTTTGCCATTTCGTTATCAAGATCAGAGACACCCACTATGTAGCAAACTAAACATCACGTTTGCGCAAAGAATGTCCCGTTGCCGAACCGAGGTTCACCGCGCGGCAGCAGCACGCGCCGGCGCAGCCAGGCACGCAGTAAGGAACAACGCGCGGACCACGGTGCTCCGCGCGTTGCTGGCAGGCGCGTTACTGCGAGCGATACACCTTGACGCCCACGAACGGTCGCCACGTCATCACGCCCCGCTGAAACGTCACCCGGGTCGCGCCGTTGACCCACTTCTCCGACGACGTCGCCAACCCCAGTTCCGGGACCCATTTCTTGGCGAACTCCACACTGGCCGTCTGCACGCCGGTCTCCGGCGAATACCAGACCCGGAACGGCTGCCAACCACCGAAATCCTGATAGCCGTCCCTGAATGACGTTTTCGGCAGGATCTTCTTCTTACGCACCAGATCGGCGACCGGCGTCGGGGACGCCACAATCGTGCCCGGCGACACCTCCCACAGCGTGCCGAGAGCGCGCAACTGCGTCGGGACTTTGAACGGTCCCGTGAAGACGGGACTGAGCACCTCCCCGAAACTGGGGTCGGTGAACGCGGCGAACCGCTGATAGACCGCGCCGACTCCGGGCGGGGCAGCCACTACCTGCTGCGCGGCTTTGGGCACCCAGTCCGACCGGTACAGGCCGAATCGGTCCTCGTCGGAACCGCTGGAGCTGTTGAGATCTCGTGTGGTGTAGAGCATCAGTGGGCCCGCGTACGGGAGTTCCTGCCAGGTGCTGATCATGTCCGCGATGAAGGCGGCCTGGGTCGCCTCATTCACCCGATTGGTGGGGGCGCCGTACTCCGACACCCAGATCTTCTTCGGCGCATCGCCGCGCTCCAGCATCACTCTGCGCATGCGGACCAGTTGATCCACCGGCGAATCCGCCTGCAGCATGCCTTGCGAGAACTTCATGCTGTAGCTGTACGGGTGATAAGACAACGCGTCGAAGAACGGTTGCGCGCCCGCGGCGTACATACGGGTGAGGAACGTGACGGGATCGATCGTCCACGAGCCCCAACTCTTTCCCGACCCCAGCACTCCGCCGACGACAATGGCCGCCGGATCGACGGCTTTGATCCGCGGATAGGCGGCCTTCAACAGATCGGTATATCCAGAGGGATCCGGTGCCGGGTGATATCCGAAAACGCCGTTGGGTTCGTTCCAGATCTCATATGCCGCAATTTTGCCCTTATACCGTTGCGCGACCTTCGCGGTGAATTTCCCGTATTGGTCGGGCGAGGCGGGACGGCCGTGCGGCGGAAGGGCATTCCACGCCTTGGCCCACCACGGGCTGGAGGTGATGGCGCAGATGATCGAGATGTTTGCCGCCGCCGCGGCAGCGACAATCCGGTCGGCCTTGGACCAGTCATACCGGCCTTGGAGCGCCTCGACACCCGCCCACGGAATTCCGATGCGCACCGTGCGGATATTGTTCTGGACCCAGCGCTGCACCGTCGCGGCCACTTCCGCGTCGTTGTAGAAGAAGACCTGCGAATCAGCGAACCCCAATGTGGTGGCTGAGTTGCTGAGTGCGGCGAAGTTGTCCGTGAACACCTGGCGGTGCCGGTGGGAGGTCGGAGTGGCGATGAGAGCGACGACACAGAGGCCGGAGACAATGGCGCCCAGAACCGCGCGCATTAATTTGCGGCGCTGGAATATTCTCCCGCCGCGCACCGTACTCACATTCACCCGACCCTTCTCAAAATATGAGGTTATTTCTAACGGAAGCAACGACCGAAGCACCGCACCGAATTCGGCGTGTCGAAAACCCCCGGTCACGGTCCGGATACGGTGTGGATATGCGGATCGGTGTGGTGTTTCCCCAGACAGAACTGGGCGGCGATGTCGGTGCGGTACGCGCCTACGGCCAACGGGTCGAGGAATTGGCCTTCACCCACATCCTCGCCTACGACCATGTCGTGGGTGCCGACCCCGACGTGCACGCCGGGTGGGCCGGGCCCTACGACGTGCACACCACATTCCACGAGCCTCTGGTCATGTTCGGTTATCTGGCCGCCATCACCACGACGGTCGAGCTGGTCACCGGAGTGATCATCCTTCCGCAGCGCCAGACCGCGCTGGTCGCCAAGCAGGCCGCCGAGGTCGACCTGCTCAGCGGCGGCCGGCTCCGCCTCGGCGTCGGAATCGGCTGGAACGCGGTGGAATACGAGGCCCTCGGTGAGGACTTCGGTAACCGCGGCAAACGATCCGAGGAGCAGATCTCTCTGCTGCGCAGGTGGTGGACCGAACCATCGGTGACGTTCGACGGCCGATACCACCGCCTCACCGGCGCGGGCCTGGCACCGTTGCCGGTGCAGCGCCCCATCCCGGTATGGATCGGCTCGGCATCGGATGCGGGCTACCGGCGGGCGGGCCGGGTGGCCGACGGGTGGTTCCCCATGATGGCGCCCGGACCCGGACTCCACCACGCCCGTGAGGTGGTTGCCGGTGCCGCCGAGGAGGCGGGCCGTGACCCGGCCGCGATCGGCATGGAAGGTCGAGCCACCTGGCGCGGCGACGATGACGCGGCGCTGCAGGAGATCGGGGCCTGGGCGCGGGCCGGCGCCTCGCATCTGTCGATCAACACCATGGGCGCGGGACTCGCCACCGTCGACGCACATCTCGACGTGCTGTCCCGGTTGTCCGCGGCGCTGCCCGCGCCATGATTCCCGCGGATGGATCGGGCGCCATCCGTACGCTGTGGAACTGATGCGTGCGACAGGCGATTCGCCGGTGACCGATCGTGCTGCCACGAATCGGGTGGCTTCGCTGACCGGGCTGCGCGCACTGGCCGCTCTGCTGATCGTCGCCACCCACGCCGCCTTCGGGACAGGGCACCTCGACGACGGTTATCTCGGCCAGCTCTATGCGCGGCTGGAAGTCGGCGTCCCGGTCTTCTTCGTGTTGTCGGGCTATCTGTTGTTCCGGCCGTGGGTCCTGGCGACCGCGCAGGGAACCCCGGAGCCGTCTCTAGGCCGCTATGCCCGTCGCCGGGTGCGCCGGATCGCACCGGCGTATGTCGTCACGGTGCTCCTCGCCTTCGCGATCTACGAGTTCCGCGACGCCGGGCCGAATCCCGGGCACAGCTGGCTCGGGTTACTGAAACACCTGACGCTGACCCAGATCTACCCGCCGTTGTATTACGCCGAGCTGCATCAGGGGTTGACCCAGATGTGGAGCCTGGCAGTCGAAGTCGCCTTCTACGCGGCGTTGCCGCTGTTGGCCGGTTTGCTGTTGACGGTGCTGTGCCGCCGGGCGTGGCGCCCGGGCCTGTTGCTGGCCGGTCTGGCCGCCCTGGGCGCGGTGACGCCACTGTGGCTGCTGCTGCCGACGATCACCGATGCGCTGCCGCCGTCGGCGACCATCTGGTTGCCCGCGCACCTCATCTACTTCGTCGGCGGCATGGCTCTGGTGGTACTGCAGGTGCTCGGCATTCGCTGTCGCGCCCATCTGGCGATACCGCTGGCGGTGGCCGCGCTGTTGGTGGTGGCGCTGCCGATCGCCGGTGATGTCACCGTGATCGAGGTCGAACCGTGGCAGCGGGTACTCAAGACGATCCTCTACGCCGTGGTGGCCGTCGGGCTGCTGGCGCCGCTGGTGCTGGACTCGGGAAGCGGCTACGCACGCCTGCTCAGTGCCCGCCCGGTGGTGTGGCTGGGCGAGATCTCCTACGAGATCTTCCTGTTGCACGTGATCGCGATGGAATTCGCGATGGCCGAGGTGTTGCACTGGCCGACCTTCACCGGGTCGATGCCGGGACTGTTCCTCGTCACGACGGCAATGACGGTGCCGGCGGCCTGGCTGTTGCACCGTTGGACGCGTACACCGACATCGACAAGAGAACGGAGCCGCAGATGAATTCAGCACCATCGGGGCAGGACTACCCGCCGCCGGCCACCGAGCGCGGGCGCGTGGAACCCTGTCCCCGTCGGGTCCGTGGCTACGTCGGGCCCGACCTGGTCTTCGACACCCTCGGCGCGCGCTATGTGTGGGAGATTCCCTACTACCCGCACTATTACGTGCCGCTCAGCGATGTGAACACGAAATTCCTCGTCGATGATCAGCACGCTCAACGCGCTCAGTTCGGGGCGTTCCGGCTGCATTCACTGCATGCCGGCGGCCAGGTCGCCGCGGCAGCTGCTCGCGTTTTCGAGGAGGGCGACGGACTGGTGGCCGGCTACGTGCGGTTCGAGTGGGACAGCCTGGAGTGGTTCGAAGAGGACGAGCGGATCTACGAGCATCCCCGCAGCCCATACGCCCGCCACGACGCCCTGCGCTCGCACCGCCACGTGCGGGTGGAACTCGATGGCGTTGTGCTCGCCGACACCCACAGTCCGGTCCTGCTCTTCGAAACCGGACTCCCGACAAGGTATTACATCGATCGCACGGACGTCTCGATGCAGTACCTGGTCCCCAGCCAGACGCAGACGGTGTGCCCGTACAAGGGCGTCACCTCTGCCTACTGGTCGGTCCAGGTGGGTGAGGCGATTCATGCGGACCTCGCGTGGATGTATCAGTATCCGCTGGGCGCGGTCTCCCGCGTCGCCGGACTGATCGCGTTCTACAACGAGAAGGTGGACATCGAGGTCGACGGCGTACGGCTGCCGCGTCCGGTCACGCACATGAGCTAGTCGCGTTGTGGCACAACATCGTCTGCCGCCGGCCTGGCCCGCTGCTGCCACGGCCACCGGCCGCTGATCTCCACCTCCAGAGAGAAGCTGAGGAACGTCCGGATCAACACGATCCCGGCCAGCACCACCACGCTCTGCCAGGTGGGGGTCAGGGCGACCGTGCGGATGATGTCGGCGGCCACCAGGAATTCGAGGCCGAGCAGGATCGACCGTCCCAGCTGCTCCCGGAAGAACCGGTAGGCATCACCGGAGCGGCCCAGCATCTTGCGCACCGTCACGACTCCGGCGAAAATCGCCCCGAGTGCGATCACCGCCACGCCGATCCCGTCGATCACCTTGCCGACCGTCTCGATGACCTCGTAGAAGCTCATGCCGCAACGTTAGGGCCAGGACCTCAGTCGCAGCACCGGGTCTCGGGAATCGGTGCGCAGCAGGTGTCACCACGCCACGCATCGCGGCCCTCCTTGATCGCGACCGCGGCAATCACCAGGGCCGCCACCGGATCCGCCCAGGACCACCCGAACGCGCTGTTGAGCAGCAAACCGAGCAGCAGTACGCCCGAGAGATAGGTGCACAGCAGCGTCTGTTTCGAATCGGCAACCGCCGATATCGAACCCAGTTCGCGGCCGGCGCGCCGCTGCGCCCACGACAGCACCGGCATGATGACCAGACTCAATGCCGCGAGCGCGATACCGATGGTCGAATGCCGGGCCTCCTGCGCACCGAGCAGTGAACGCACCGCGTCGACCGTCACGAAGATCGCCAGGCCGAAGAACGAGAAGGCGATGACCCGTAGGGCGGCCTTCTCGCGGGCTTCGGGATCGCGGCCGGAGAACTGCCACGCCACGGCCGCCGCCGAGGACACCTCGATCACCGAGTCCAGCCCGAAACCGACGAGCGCACTGGAGGACACCCGTGCACCCTCGCTGATTGCCACGACGGCTTCGATCACGTTGTACGCGATGGTCGCCGTGACGAACCAGCGGATCCGGTGCGACAACACCGCATGGCGTCCTGGTGTGAGGACGCGTTCCCGCACCATCAGCAGCACCCGCAGCCGGTGCCGTCGGCGCCGGCACAGCAGCAGTTCGGGTCCACGGCCAGTACCAGACCCATCAGATCGGTGAGCGCACTACCGATCCGGCTGTCGGCCAATTCGTATCGCGTGCGGCGGCCCTCGGGTACGGCGACCACCAGCCCGCAGCCGCGCAGACAGGCCAGGTGATTGGACAGGATCTGGCGTGACACCCCCAGTTGCTCGGCAAGCTCGGAGGGGTAGCCCGGCGCCGCGTTCAGGGTGAGCAGGACCTGTGCGCGGGTGGTGTCGGAGAGCGCGTGACCGAATCGGGCCAGGGCGTCGGTATGCACCAGAGTTCGCATGTCGTGATAGTACATCGATTTCTGTACTAATCGTAGGTCGGGAACCCGTTACCGTGGAACGATGATCGTCACCGGTGCCCTGCTCGCCGAATCCGCTTCGGTCGTCGACAACAAACTCCACGTGCAGGGCGGGGTCATCACGTCGTGTCAAGCGGGACCGCGACGCATCGTCGAGCCGATCCTGGTCGTGTTGATCCAGCCCGAACCGTTCGATCAGGCCGCCACGATCGATGTCCGTTTCACCGATCCGGTCGGGGCAGCACTCGACGTGCAGTTCGATGTGCCGGAGGCCAGCCTGGGCGGTGAGGTCGGATTCGTGTTCTACCCGCTGAAACTGCCGGTGCCCGCGGACGGTCGGTACCTGTTGGCGGTGTCGGGCCGCGGCGGGTTCGTGAGTCTGCCGCTCACTGTGCTCGGCTGAGCGCCGCGATCACCGGCGCGATATCGGCCTCCGTCGCGAGTTCGAGATGTCGTTCGGACACCGTCGCCCCTGCGGCGCAGAGGATTTCGACGATCCCGACCACGACGCTGGCGCGGTAGCCCAGCCAACGGGCGTTCGACGACCACCACACCAGTAGCGCATCCAAGGCCCGGGCCGGTTGCGCGCCGAGTTCCAGCATGGTGGCCACGGTGGCGGGCAACAGCCGTCGCGCCGCGGCTTCGATCGGCCTGGTGCCACCGGTGGTCTGGGCTTCCACATCGGCTCCGGCACCGATGAGCGCCCTGACGATCTCCGGGTTGACATGATCGGCGCCCTCGCCCAGCACGTGCAGCGGTGTCGCCCCCTCGGAGTCGCGCACCATCGGGCCGGCGCCGCGGGCCAGTGCGCGGGTGAGCGCGGTGGCGCGCCCGAGCGCGGCCATCTCGTGCAGGATCGTGGTGAACCGCTCGCCACGCGCGGTGAGGTCGATGCGCCGGCACGCGTCCGCGCCCGCCTCGACGAGAGCGATCGCCGCCGCGGGCTGCAGCGAGCGGACCGCGTACCAGAGCGGTGAGGCGCCGCACCGGTCGAGTACGTCGACGTCGAGACCGCCGGTCACCAGATCGCTCACCGCGGCCCATCCGTTGGAGGCGCGGTAGAAGAGGTCCAGGACGTTCTTCGGTAGCGGTTCGGTCCAGGGCGGCGCCTCGATACCCAGCGCGCCCAGCACCTTCAGTGCGCCCTCGCGCCGGCTGTCCAGGTCGTACCAGGGCCATGGCCCGTGACCCTTGGCGACGAAATCGGCGAGGGGCGTGCGGGTCTCCGTCCGGATCGAGCGTCCGTTGTCGTCGAAGTCGGACCAGAACACCAGTTCATCGCCGTCACGGGTCACGATGACGCTGTCGTATCCCTCCTGGTATTCGACCAGCGTTTCCGGCATGCCTCCAGCATGACCGATGGCATCGCTCGATAGCCTGACCGGGGAGGCCGAACATGCCGATGACCGATATCGCCGCGCTGGTGCTCGGCATCGTGATCGCGTTGGTCGTCGCCGCGGTGGCCGGTGAAGTCACGGAATCCACCGACGACTCCATGCGCTGGGAGGGCGGTTTCGCGCTGGGATTATCGGCGCTGGTCGTACTAGGACCGCTCTGGATCGCCCAGTCCGCCTGCACGGTGCTCTCGACGATCGACGACACGGGTGTCCGGTCGTGGTGGTTGTGGGTGTGGTTGTTCGTCGCGCCCGCGCTCGGCCTGTCGCCACCGGCGGTCGCCCTACTGAGCAAGTTGAAGCGGTTGCGCACCAAAGGATCCCGCGCCGATAACCGGCTGCCGCGGGTGAAGTTTCTGAGCGACCAGGCGTGGGCGGCCACCGCAGCAGAGCCCGGCTGGGAGTTGCGCCGCACCCCACCGCTGCCGGAGTCCTGGCCGCCGGTGCCCGGTGGTCCGGTGTCGTGGTTCTGCTATGCCGAGCGTGCGAACACCCCGGCCACCATCGAGGTCGCAGCACCGTGGGCGCGTGTCGACATGGCCGACCCGTCTGCCGAACCAGTCGTCCACCGCATCGGCAACGAGGTCGAACTCCTTGGTCTGCAGGGTATTCAGCCATTGTCCCCGGAGGTACTGCGGAAGAAGGGGCCCACCCAGCTGGCCCTGGTGGACGCGGTGCGCCGTGGCGACCCGGAGGGCACACTGACCGACGCGCTGCACCAGTGGCGTGCGCTCAACGGCCTGATCGCCGGGCATCCAGCGGTGGCCGCCCGATTCCCGCCGTCCGGCTAGCGCGCCTACTCCAGGACCGATGGCGTGCTGCCCAGACTGCTCCACAAATGGGGCACCGGCCGGCCACTGAGTTGATTCACCACCATCTGCGCGGCTTGGCTGACACCCTCGGTGAATGTCGGAAACGCGAACTGCAGCTCGGCGACCTGCTCGACGCGCATGCGCGCCGCCATGCAGGCCGCCACCATCTGGATCACCTCGGCCGAATACTCGCCCAGCACATGGGCTCCGACGATCTGCCGACTCGCGGTGTCGACGATCAACTTGCAGAACCCATCCGGGTGACCGTCGGCAACCGGACGCAACATGTCCTCGTAGCGGGCCACCGCGACCGCGCAGTCGTAGCGGGCCCTGGCGTGTTCCTCGGTGAGGCCGACGCTGCCGTACTCCGGGTCGGTGAAACTGCCGGCCGGGACGATCTCGTGGGCAACCTGGCGCCGCCGGCCGAGCACCGCGTTCTCGGCGGCGACCCGGCCCTCGAGCGTCGCGCTGCTGACGAGCATGCTGTTCCCGTCGACGTCGCCGGCGGCAAAGATATGCGACACGTTGGTCGCGGCCGACGCGTCGACGACCACGTAGCCCCGTTCGGTTTTCACACCGGCCGCGGCGGCGTCGACGACGTCGGCATTGCCGGGCCAGCCGACGGCGAAGAACACCGCGTCGACGTCCACGGCCCTGGAGTCATCGCCGGTCCGGTACAGCACGCGGACACCGTCGGTGGCCGGTGCGAGTTCGTGCACTGCCGCGCCGGTGACGACGCCGATACCGCGGCGGTGGAAGGCATGTTCGAGCCCGGCCGAGACGTCGACGTCGGCGCGCGCGACGATGCGTGGCCCGTACTCCACAAGTGTTACCTTGCAGCCGAAGTCGGCGAGAATCGAGCTCAGCTGACAACCGGTGTCGGAGGCCCCGATCACGCAGACCCTGTCGGGCAGCGCGGTCAGGCCGCGGATGTCGGCGTAGGTCAAGCCGAGTTCCGCACCCGGGATGGGCAGTCTCCCGGCCCTGCCCCCAACCGCGATGATCACCCGGTCCGCCGTCCAGGTCCGACCGTCAGCCGCAGCAACGGTGTGCGCGTCGAGGAAGCGGGCGTCGCCGGTCTCCTCGACGAGATCCACACCGGCAGCGCGGATATGGTCGGCGACCCGCTTTCGTTCATAGGCGTAGTGGGCGACCCGTTCCGCATTGGCCAGCGTGGCGGCGACATCGACCTGCGGCCGTGCCCCGCGCAGACCGAACGCTTCCCATGAATTCCAGTCCCGCACCAGGCGCGCGGCGCGCGCCAAGGTGCGGACAGGCGCCGGGCCGCTGTTGAAGGCGGTGCCGCCGACCCGTCCCCGCTCCAGCAGCGTCACCTGTGCGCCCAGACCGGCGGCATGCAGTGCGGCCGACACCCCCGCCGGGCCGCCTCCGATCACGACAACGCGCATCTCGCCGGTCATGGGGTCAGCGTATGCCTCCGCGGCCCTCGGTCAGCGCCAGTCGCGAAACGCCGTCAGCAGCCGGTCCCGAAACGCCGGGTCGAGTTCATCAGCACCCACCTTGCCGAGAGTGTCCACGGTGGATCGCAGCTGCTGCAGATAGTTGTCACAGCCGTCGCATTCGGTCAGGTGAACGTCGAAACGTGCCCTGGTATCCAGATCCAGCACACCATCGAGGTAGGCGGTCACCAGCTCTACCAGGACATGGCAATCCATCGAATCCGTGTCGCTCACGCCGACTCCTTCAGATAGTCCTCGAGCGCCTGCCGTATCGCGGCGCGACCACGATGCAGCAACACCCGCTGGTTGGCGGTGCTGATACCGAGCAGTGCGCTCACCTCAGCGGAGTCCATCGCGAGCACATCACGCATGGTGACCACTTCTCGTTGCCGCACAGGCAGTTTGTCGAGCTCGCGGCGGGTCACTGCGACCAGCTCATCGCCGAGTACCGAGCCCTCCGGGGTGTCCGGAAAGGCCACCGGCGCCTGGTGTTCCTTCCAGTGACCAGCCCACTGCCGGCCGGCTTCCCGGAAGCGTGCCGGGTCGACCGTACCTCCGGTGAAGGCGAGCACCTGCATCTCGGTGTCCCGCCGCTCCCGCACACCACGCGTCTTCGCGATGTTCACCATGACTGTGAAAAGCCAGGTGCGCAAAGAAGATCGGCCCTGGAAGCTGTCGAGGCCCTTCAGCAGAGCGATCCAGGTTTCCTGGACGACCTCTTCGGCGATCTCATAATTGGGCACATAGCCCGCTGCGACCCGCAGCATCGACGGTGCATACCTCTCCACCAGAGCGGCGAAGGCCGCCTCGTCACCGCGCCGCAACGCGTCGACGAGGGCGGCTTCATCCGGTGCCGATATTGTCATGGCGATGCCATCGTAGGGCTCAAGACAGCGCCGCATGACCAGTTCGGCGACGTGCCGCCGCCAGCGCATCAGCCAAGGTCCACAACGAGATACCGATCAGAGCAATGTCTTTGATCAGGAACTGGCCCGTCGAGGACAACACCGGGAAGCCGCCGGCCGAGGACTCCCCGACACCCGGTGTGGTGAACAGGAAACTCAACGTGGCGGCGAACAGGCCGACGGCGATCACGCTGCCGAGCGCGGAGAGCCACGGCAGCCACGGCTTGGCCGCCAGCAAAGCGGCCGTCGTCAGTTCCAGTACGCCCAGCATCGACGAGAACGCAGTCACCGAGAAGATGTCGTACACCCAGCTCATCAGCGGACTGTTCGCGACCAGAGGTTCGATGCCGTGCGCCTCATAGGAGGTGAATTTCAGGGCTCCGATCCAGGCCAGCACGACCACCAGTCCATACCGGGCGGCGTTGCCGCCGATCTCGGCGAGGACTGACTCCGCGCGGACGAATCGGGTGTCTTGCGTGATGGTCATGTCTGGCTCCTTTGCGTTCGGGCGTTGCAAAGGGAGTGTGGTGTCGACGGCCAAGCGTTACAGGCCGTTCGGGAGCTACAACTAGCCGGCGATGCGGATGAGTTTTTTGTTGACGAATTCGTCGATGCCGAAGCGGCCGAGTTCGCGGCCGAACCCGGAGCGTTTGACTCCGCCGAAGGGCAGCTCGGCGCCTTCGGCGCCGACGGCGTTGACGAAGACCATGCCGGCCTCGATC
>NZ_LMJA01000001.1:589373-693406 GCF_001428895.1 Mycobacterium sp. Root265 | reverse complement strand
CCGGAGCGGGTGTCGCCCAAGGACATTGACATCAAAAACATCAGCGCCGTGCTTAAACGCAACGGCGAGGTGGTGGCCGAGGGCCGCAGTGACGCTGTGCTGGGCAATCCGGTGACCTCGGTGGCGTGGTTGGCSCGCAAGGTYGATCAGTTCGGGGTGCGTCTTCGTGCGGGTGACATCGTGTTGCCGGGTGCGTGCATGCGTGCGATAGATGCTCGTCCCGGTGACGATTTCGTAGCAGATTTCGACGGGCTAGGTTCAGTTCGTCTTTCTTTCGAATAGGAGCCGTATATGGCTGAGAAGTTGAGTGTCGCGATTGTGGGGTCGGGCAATATCAGCACCGACCTGCTGTACAAGYTGTTGCGGTCRGACTGGTTGGAGCCGCGCTGGATGATCGGKATCGACCCGGMSTCTGAGGGTCTGGCCCGGGCCCGCAAGCTCGGGCTGGAGACCAGTCATGGGGGCGTGGACTGGCTGCTGGCGCAGAATGAGAAGCCCGACATCGTCTTCGAGGCGACCAGTGCCTATGTGCACCGYGATGCCGCRCCGCGCTATGAGGCGGCCGGGATCACCGCGATCGATCTGACCCCGGCYGCGGTGGGGCCGGGGGTGATYCCGCCGGCGAACCTGCGCGCGCATCTGGATGCGCCGAACGTGAACATGGTGACCTGTGGTGGGCAGGCGACCATCCCGATGGTCTACGCCGTGAGCCGCGTGGTGGATGTGTCCTATGCCGAGATCGTGGCGTCGGTGTCCTCGGCGTCGGCGGGTCCGGGGACGCGGGCCAATATCGATGAGTTCACCAAGACCACCAGTGCCGGTGTGCAGCACATCGGWGGSGCGCGTAGCGGTAAGGCGATCATCATYYTGAACCCGGCGGAGCCGCCGATGATCATGCGCGACACCATTTTCTGCGCGATCCCCGAGGACGCCGACCACGACGCGATCACCGCGTCGATCAAGGAGGTCGTCGCCGACGTGCAGACCTATGTGCCCGGCTACCGGCTGCTCAATGAGCCGCAGTTCGATGAGCCCACGGTGTTCAACGGCGGCAATCATCTGGTCACCACGTTCGTGGAGGTGGAGGGCGCCGGTGATTACCTGCCCCCCTATGCCGGGAACCTGGACATCATGACCGCGGCGGCCACCAAGGTCGGCGAGGAAATCGCCAAGGAACGTGTCTCGGCAGCCTATGTGCCCGGCTACCGGCTGCTCAATGAGCCGCAGTTCGATGAGCCCACGGTGTTCAACGGCGGCAATCATCTGGTCACCACGTTCGTGGAGGTCGAGGGCGCCGGTGATTACCTGCCCCCCTATGCCGGGAACCTGGACATCATGACCGCGGCGGCCACCAAGGTCGGCGAGGAAATCGCCAAGGAACGTGTCTCGGCGACGAGCGCAGGAGCACAGGCATGAGTGGCACAGGCGAGATTTTCTTCAACCCGGTGTGGGATGTCCGGATGACCGACACGTCGCTGCGCGACGGGTCCCATCACAAGCGCCACCAGTTCAGCGCGGACGAGGTGCGCTCCATCGTGGCCGCACTCGATGCGGCCGGGGTGCCGGTCATCGAGGTCACCCACGGYGACGGGCTGGGCGGCTCGAGCTTCAACTACGGGTTCTCCAAAACCCCTGAGCAGGAACTGATCAAGCTGGCGGCCCAGACCGCCACGAACGCCAAGATCGCCTTTTTGATGCTGCCGGGTGTGGGCACCAAGGAGGACATCAAGGAGGCGCAGAACAATGGTGGTGAGATCTGCCGGATCGCCACGCACTGCACCGAGGCCGATGTCTCCATCCAGCACTTCGGGCTGGCCCGCGAACTCGGGTTGGAGACGGTCGGGTTTTTGATGATGAGCCACACCATCAGCCCGGAGAAGCTGGCCGCCCAGGCCCGCATCATGGCCGATGCCGGCTGCCAGTGCGTGTATGTGGTCGATTCCGCGGGAGCGTTGGTGCTCGACCAGGTCGCCGACCGGGTGGCCGCGCTGGTCGCCGAACTCGGCGAGGACGCCCAGGTCGGCTTTCACGGGCATGAGAATCTCGGGCTCGGGGTGGCCAACAGCATCGAGGCCGTGCGCGCCGGGGCCAAGCAGATCGATGGCAGCACCCGCCGCTTCGGCGCCGGTGCGGGCAACGCACCCGTGGAGGCCATGATCGGTGTCTTCGACAAGATCGGCGTGAAGACCGGTATCGATTTCTTCGANCCCGCCGCTTCGGCGCCGGTGCGGGCAACGCACCCGTGGAGGCCATGATCGGTGTCTTCGACAAGATCGGCGTGAAGACCGGTATCGATTTCTTCGAGATCGCCGATGCCGCCGAGGATGTGGTCCGCCCGGCCATGCCTGCCGAATGCCTGCTCGACCGTAACGCCCTGATCATGGGTTACTCCGGGGTGTACTCCAGTTTCCTCAAGCACGCCATCCGCCAGTCCGAGCGCTACGGCGTCCCGGCGCATCAGCTGCTGCACCGGGCCGGGCAGCGCAAGCTCATCGGCGGCCAGGAAGATCAGCTCATCGACATCGCCCTGGAAATCAAACGCGAACAAGAGGCGCAGAACGCCTGACTTTCGGCGGGCCGAGTGCAGCGTCAGCCAAGATTGATAGCCACCATGGCGCGCTCCAGGCGCTCGAGCAGATCCCCTACAGAACTGCGCTGCTGGATGATGGCCGGAACATTGGTAGCCCACACATCCGCGATCAGGTCGACGAGCAACCCGCTATGCTCGTCACGAGTGGCACCGAGGGCATTGATGAATATGCTGGCCAATGTATTTCGGCATAGAGCCGCGTTCTCCGCAGCATCGCCATTCGCATAGAGATAGGCGCGAACGGCAGCGTCTGCAAGCACTGGTTGAGCGCACAGCTCGCGCGTCGTCTTCTCGACGACAACCAGCACCCGTTCGATCGGACCGGTCAACAGCCCGAGGTCGCCGTGCCGCGAAGAGATCTCAAGTAGCCATTGGTGCAGACATGCCACGAGGAGATCGTCTTTCGACGCGAAGTACCGGTACACCGTACTCGCCGATACCCCGGCACGTGCAGCCACATTGCGAATCTGCACCGCCGCGTGTCCACTGGTGGCCAAAGCCCTTGCGGCCGAGATGATTCTCGACCGGCGCTGGAGCCGCCTGGGTGCAATCGCGATCACGGCGTGGGTCGGCTGGTCGTACTGAGACTCGAGTTGAGTCGGCAAAAGCACTCCCCGTTTCGAAATCCGCCGACGGCCCGACAGTCGGCGGGTGTCCCTGAGGGGGTATGGATGTCAGCCGTGATCAGTCCGAGGCTCTGGCCCTACCCGATGGCACTGTACGAGCGGACCATTCCGCCGGCGAACTGGTATCTCGGTGAACGGAACGCCGCAACAACGCTTGTCGAGCCCCGACTCAGAATCGTGTGAGGTCATTGCGTACGACGACGACCTCAGCCCACCGAAGGGAAGTGCGCCGTGACACGCGAGGCCATCAGCCGGATCATCGACGAGCGGTGTATCGAGCGGGCTCTGATCGAAGTCGCTCGTGCCATGGATGAACGCGACTGGGACGCGATAAACCAGATACTGGCGTTCGACGCCGTCGGCGACTTCGGCACCGGACGACTCGACGGACGCGCGGCGATCATCGAGATGATCCGAGGATTCATGGACAATTGCGGGGTCACCCAGCACCTGCTCGCCAACATCCTCATCGACGTGGACGGGGATCACGCCACCAGTAGGGCCTACGTACGAGACCTGCACCTGTCGCATAGCAACCCGGACCTGACGTTCCACACTCTCGGCGACTATCACGACCGGTGGGAACGCCGCGACGGACGTTGGTGGCTGGTTGAGCGGATCAAGGACAACCGTGGCACCGTCGGCTCTCTGGACGTCTTCGCCTAGGCCGAGGCTGTCAGCGTGGGTGGCAGCCAATCGGTCCGCGACGAGTCGATAAGTGGGTTGATCCGACCGGATTCCGCGCCTACCGTCGCACCATGCCCGCAGACGCACCGACCATCCTGGCCACCAGTGGAGGTATCGGTCCTGGACTGCGCACCCGGCTCGCCTTCACCGCATTGACCGACCTCGCCGTCGAACTGGCCGGGGTGACCGGCCGCGCACCGCGGATCTGCTTTCTTGCCACCGCAATGGGCGATGACAAGACGGTGCTGCATTACCTGACCGAGGCCGCGCAGAGCAGAGGCTTCTCGGCGTCGCACGTATCGCTGTTCCCGATGCCGACGGTCGAGGATGTCACCGCGCACCTGCTCGATCAGGACGTGGTGTGGGTGTTCGGTGGCAGCGTCGCCGGTCTGCTGGCGATGTGGCGCCTCCACGGGGTCGACGCCGCGATGCACGCGGCGTGGCAGGCGGGGGTGGTCTTGACCGGGATCTCGGCCGGTTCTATCTGCTGGCATGCCGGTGGCACCACCGATTCGTTCGGGCCGCAGTTGCGTCCGATCACCGACGGTCTGGGTTTTGTGCCCTATGCCAACGGCGTGCACTACGACTCGGAGCCCCAGCGCCGCCCACTGCTGCATTCCCTGGTCGGCGAAGGGGTGCTCCGGGCTGCCTACGCCACCGACGACGGCGCCGGAATCCTCTATCGGGGAACAGCATTCGTCGAGGCCGTGGCCGAGAATGACTGTGCCGGCGCCTACTTCGTCGAAGCCCGCGACGGTGTGGCGGTGGAGACGGCCCTCGATGTGCGGCGGCTGTAACCGATGCACCACACCGATTTCCGGCCGGCCACCGCCGATGACTTCGCGTTCTTCTTCCAGTTGCACAAGGACACCCTGGGTCCCTATGTCGAGCAGGTCTGGGGATGGGACGACGAGGTTCAACGCACCTACCTGCAGCGCACGATCGACTACGACACCACCCAGGTCATCGTCGTCGAGGGGACCGATGCCGGACGGCTGAAGGTGGAACGGCGACCGCAGGGGGTCTACCTGGGCCTGATCGAGATCGCCCCGTCTCATCAAGGACGCGGCATCGGCACACAGATCGTGCGCAGCCTTCTGGACGAAGCCTTCGCCGACGGCAAGCGCGTATGTCTCAATGTGTTGCGCGTCAACACTTCTGCCTACCGCCTGTACCGCCGGCTCGGATTCGCCCAGGCGGCCGCCACAGAAGTCAGGTTCCAGATGGTGGCAGAGCCGCCGCCACTTCGCCACGGACTGAACCAGACTGCCCGCCGCTGATCTACGTGATGGACCAGAACTCGAGCAGGGTTCGGATTGTCGCCACCAAAGGGAGCGGTTGGTCCAGCATCGGGTGGTGCCCGGCCTCGGCGAGTTCGACGAATGGACCCCGCAGCTGCAGCAGGGAACGAATCTGGTCGGCCATCGGCGGTGGCACCAGGCCGTTCTCACACCGCAAATACCCTATCCGGCAGGGAATTCGGGCGAAGACATTCTCCAGGATCTCCTCGTCTGCCGACGTCTCTTCAAGCCGTAGCCCGCCGAAGATCTCGGGGTCGAACTTCCATACCCACCCGCTGTCGGCCTTGCGGACGGACTGCGCGGCGATATGGCGTTCGATGAAGGGCAGTGTCACCGGTTGCGTGGGCACCGCTCGGAAGCGGGCCAGGATTTCTGCCTCGGTGCGGTATCCGGGAGTGTCTCGGCGACGGGTGGCCAACCGCGATTCCTCGGGAATGCGGTCACGCAGCGGTGAATCGATGACCAGCACGCTGTCGATCTGCTGCCCGTAGCGGGTGGCGGCCGCCGCGCCGACCCATCCGCCCATGCTGTGACCGACGACGGCGGGCCGGGCCGACGATCCGGAGGCCTCCGCCGCGGCGAGAACCTCGCGCGCCCACATCGACATGGAGTATTCCGGACGTGTGCCGCTGTCACCGTGCCCGCTCAGGTCGAGAGCGACGACCCGGTGGGTGGGGGTGAGCAGGGGAGCGATGTGATCCCACCATCCCGAGTGCGCGCCGCCGCCGTGGACGAGCACCAGCGGTGGCCTATCGGTATCGCCCCACAGCCGCAGCTGGATGCGGCACCCGCGGACGTCGACCATGGAGTGTTCCGGCCGCACAGCAAGGGCGGTGTTGAACCATTCCGGTACGTCGACCAGCGGTTCCGGACCCGACGGCTTACCGCGCCGGAAGTTGAGACTCACCTTGAGCAGTGTGTCGCATCCGCCTGACCTACCCGTCACCCGGCCCCGCGGAGTCCCCGTTCGCCGCCTGCCAGTCCCGAGCCGCGACCAGTTCCGGAATGAGCGGCTCGGTCAACAACCGGACATCGTCGACGTCGTCCCCCGGGTAACGCACCGTATGGGTGGCGGTGGGCACATCGCCACCCACCCCGACCACCGTCGTACCGCGCGGGCCGGTCCATTCGGCCATCTGGGCTTCCCACTTCGACCCGGCGAACACCAGCATCCGCAGATCGCTGTTCTTGGTGCGGTACACGTCGACATGACTCCAGTCGCCGGTCTCGCACCCGATCGCTGAGCGCCGCGGTCCCTCCCGGAGCATCAACGCACCCTGCTGGGCAGAGGAGAAACGATGTGCCGGGGCCACCAGATGTGTCTCCGCCTCTCCGAGCAGCGATTCCGAAACCTGGGGACGCCAATCGCTTTCGGCGGCCAGCAGCCACTCACTCGCGTGCGCCGCCGACTCCACGGCCGCGATCAGGTCGGCGGTGGAGGTCCCGGTCAGTTGACATTCGAGCGCCATCAACATCGCCAGGGTGTGCTGGTAGCTGCGGCAGGCCACGCCGCCCACTTCGGGTTCGGCCAACAACTCGACGGTGTCGGCGCAGCGGGTGGTGATGGTGGACCCGGGTGTGTTGGTCAGCGCCACGGTATGCGCCGAACCATCGAGGCGTTCCAGAGCATCGAGCGTCTCGACCGATCCGCCGGTCGCCGAGGTGGCCACCACGAGGGTGCCCGGCCCCCATCGGGGCAGCAACTCCGAGGACGCGATCTCGGACACCGCGCAGATGCCGCGGGCCCGCAGCCGCGCGGCGGCGATGCCGCCGGCGTAGGCCGAGGAGCCCATGCCCAGCAAGACGACGCGTTCGACATCGGCGGGAACGGTGTGCGCCCACGGGTTCCGTGTCGCCAGTGCACCGGCCAGATTGGTCAGCACGTCGGGCTTGCGGGCGAGATCGGTGGCGAATCCGTCGGGTTTCATCGGCTCGTTTCGTTGAGTAGGGCGGGCAGCGCCGCGTCCGGGACGTACATCCAGCGCGGTAGGTGACGGCCCGCGTAGACGATCTCACGCAGCACCTGTTGCAGGCGGAAGGCGCCGAGGGCGTTATCGATGTGCAGGTCGGTATTGCCCCGGTGGGTCAACCTGCCGAGGTACGCGTCGTACAACGCCGCCCGCGACACCGCGTCGACCTCGGCGAGGGTGTCCGCACCGAGATCGGAGCGTTTGACGGCGACGATGGCGACGTGGGACAGCGACTGCAGGATGCCGGCAAGATCGACGGCGGCCGGTACGGGTAGGACGCGTTCGGCAGGCGGGAGCACCGGATTGCCGTCGAAATCGGTGATGAACAGCCGATCGTCGGCGCGCAACACCTGACCGACGTGCAGGTCACCGTGTGCATCGAGCACCGGCACATCCACCAGTCCGGACAGTCCGTCCAGGATGCGCTCGATATCGTCGGCGCGCTCGGTGAGCAGCACGGCGTTGGCCGGACCGGCGAGCAGGCGTGCCTGGGCCAAGGTGTCGAAAGCGCTGTCGCGCCAACGTGTCGCGTCCTCGGACGTCGACCGGGTCGATGTGCTGCCCAGCGCCGCGTGCATGTCGGCGACCACGATTCCCAGGGCGCCGCAGGTTTCGGTGACGACACCGAGATCGCCGCTGGTGGCCGCGGCGATGAACAGATCCTTCGCCCAGGTCCAGCCGTCGACGGCACCCGGAAGGTAGCCGTTCACCGTGGCGACCAGGGTTTCGTCGCCACCCTGCGGTGTCCAGGTGACCACACCCCACGGGGTCGGCATGGATGTGAACCCGGCGGCAGTGAGGGCCGCGAGCCTGCCCGGCGCGGGATGCGGCCCGGGCTGCAGATGGGTCGCCCACTTCACCACGGCCAGCTCGCCGACGATGACCGACTCGTTGGTCTGGTCGACGGTGACCGGACGTTCGGTGCCCGGCCGGTACCGCTCGGTCCATGACACCACGGAGAACCGGCCGTGCGACGAAGTGCCGGGGGCCTGGGCGAGCAGGCGCAACAGCGCGTCGGCGGTGCCGTCGCCCGCCGTCGCGCGCTGCCAGCCACCGGATGCCCAGACCACGGGAACAGCCGACAACGTCCCGTCGTGATCGACGATGGCCAGCGCGTGGCCATCGTCGAGCGCGAGGAGATCGGTGGGATCCATTGACCCGTCGGGCAACACGGGTCAGCCGCTGGCCGTCTGGTGCGACAAACCGGTGCGTTCGATGACGTCGGCGGCCACGCTGAGGCCATCGCGTGCGCGGACAGCCGCACCGATCTTGGACACCCGGTCGCGCAGTTCCTGATCGGCCAGGATCGTGTCCACGGCGGCGGTCAGTTCGGCATCGGCGAAATGGTAGGTGTCCAACCGCACGCCCAGCTTCAATTCGTCGATGCGCTGGGCATTTTCGTACTGATCCCAGAACAGCGGCAGCACGATCAGCGGCTTCCCGAAATGCAGGGCCTCGGTGGTGGTGTTGTTGCCGCCGTGCGAGATCACCGCATCCACGAGGGGGATGATCCTGGTCTGCGGCAGCATCTGCGCTCCGACCATGTTGTCGGCCAGCGTGATCTTGTCCGACTGCGGGCCCTTGCTGACGATGAAGCGGTGCCGGGTGGTCCCGAGGATGTCGACCAGCCGCTGCATCAGCGACACGTCAGCCGCGCCGAGCGAACCCAGCGACAGATAGAGCAGTGCGCTTTCCTCCGGGCGGTCGGCCATGGCGGCGGGCAGTTCGTAGTCCTCGTCGGTCTCGCGGATGCTGGAATCCACTCGCGTCCACGATGCGTCCAACGGCCGCCTGTCGACGTAGTCCGCCTCGGCCGGATAGATGTAGATGGTGGCCGCGTTGTCGCGCGGCATGAACTCCAGATCGGGTAACGGCGCCCCACCCTGTTCGCGTACCCAGGCGTCGAAGTCTTCCCACAGCGGCCGCAACGCGCGGTCCAATTCGGCACGATATCCCGGCCATTCGGATCTGTCGTCACTGGGCAGACCCGAAAAAGGCGGCGGGACATCAGGTCCGGGCACTTCCAGCGGGCTGCAGGAGATGAACCGCACGAACGGCTTACCCGCGGTGGACAGCGCCGGAAACAGCACCACGTTGTCTTCGACGATCACATCGGGTTGGTGCTTGTCGATGATCTCGCGTAGGCGTGGTTCGCAGTACTTGGCGCCGTCGATGAGCGCCTGGTAGGTGGGACCGATGAAGGTCTCCAGCTGGTCGAGGGTCGGCTTGGCGAATTCGGGGGCCGTCTCGGCGATGAAGTCGGTCCAGAACTGGCCCGCGTCACCGTCTTCGGCGCCCTCGACAGGAGCGGCCAGATCGACGAGTTCCTCGATGAACCCGTACTTGGCGATCTTTCCCGCCCACGAGGATTCGGCGGCGAAGACGATGGTGTGGCCGCGGTCGCGGAGCTTGGCTGCGACGCCGATGCATTGATTGGTGGGTCCGTAGGCGGACTCCGGCCAGAACATTATGGTCAACGCCTGGGACATCATTCGGTCCTTTCGCCGTCAGCGCAGCGGGGTAGGGGATGGCCGGTAGCCACCCGCGCGTAATCGAGAATCAGTTCGGTGGACGCGTCGGCATCCAGACTCGGATGGCGGGCCACCATGCGGTATCCATAGGCGTCTTCCAGCGCCACGATGTTGCGCGCGATGGTCAGCGACGGTGACGTCAACGTGAAGACGCCCCGGGCGGCACCCGATTCCAGGATGACCTGGTACATCGCCACCTGGCGGTCGAAGAGCGCGGTGAGCAACACCGCGTAGGTCGGGTACCGGCCGGCGGCCCCGCCGAGCTCGCAGAGCAGTTTGACTGCCGGGTCATCGGAGTCGACCGGCAGACCGGACTCGATGGTGAGCACCAGACGGCGGTCGGGTTCGGCGATGCCCTCGATGCGGCGGAGGCGGTCATCGTAAAACCGCTCCATGCCCGCCCTGTTGGCCTCCACGAGGAGCGTCTGCACGTCGGGAAAGTGGTACAGGACGGCGCCCGAGGTGAGCCCGGCCTCGGCCGCGACCTGATTGAGCTGGACGTCCGCGCCGTGTTTCATCACCGCCCGTTGTGCGGCGTGCAGCAGGTTGGCGCGTCGTTCGGTGCGGCTGACCGCCACGGGGTCCCTCCTACTCGTCTGTCATGAGTCACCGTGCCAGACAGGCTGCCATAGCGGAAGCATTTCTTGAAGAGAAACTCAGGTTTTACATAAGTAACCACATTGACATGCAGTTTTTGGTGTTGTGTTCTCTGAACGACAGTGCAACTATCGTCCTGCCATCGACCGAATCAACGATGGCGGTCACCGATCGACAACGGAGCAGGACGTGAGAACCACCGACGAGTTACGTGACGCAGAACCACGGCCCGTGTGGTGGGACGGCGTGCACACCGAACCGCAGACGCAGCCGTTACGCGGGCGTGTCAGCGCGGACCTGGTGGTCGTGGGCGGCGGATATACCGGTCTGTGGGCGGCGATCGAAGCGCTCACCGCGGACCCGGGCCGCCGGGTGGTCGTGCTCGAACAAGCGTGGGTGGGTGCGGCGGCATCGGGGCGCAACGGTGGCTTCGTCTCCGAGTCGCTCACGCACGGCATCGCCCACGGCCAGGCGATGTGGCCCGACGAACTCGACGAGTTGCAGCGCCAAGGCCGGCAGAACGTCGAGCAGATCGCAGATATCCTGCAGCGCAACGAGATCGATGCCGATCTGCGCTTGGTCGGCAAAACGACGCTGGCCAGAACTGCGCACGAAGTCGAGGCGCTGCGCAACGCCGTGCCGAGCTATGCCCGCCACGGCGAGGACGTCGAGTTCCTCGACCGTGAGCAGGTCCGTGCCGACATCCACTCGACCGCCTTCCACGGCGGGCTGCGGATCCACCGCGGCGGCCTGGTCGACCCGATGGCGCTGGTGCTCGGATTACGCCGCTTGGCAGAGGAATTGGGTGCCGTCATCTTCGAACGGTCGCCGGCCACCGGGATCACCCGGACCGGTGGCAACCTCACCGTGCGCAGCACATACGGCGAGGTCGACACGTCACACATCGTGCTCGCCACCAACGCCTATCCGCCGTTGTTGCGGCGGCTGAAGTCCTGGATTCTTCCCGTCTACGACTACGTGCTCGCGACGGCACCGCTGACCGCCGGTCAGCTTGACTCGATCGGCTGGACGCAGAACCAGGGACTCACCGACGCCGGCAACCAGTTCCACTACTTCCGCCGCACCCGCGACGACCGCATCGTGTGGGGCGGCTATGACGCGATCTACCACTACGGCAACGCCGTCGCCCCCGAACTCGAACAGCGCGACCGGTCACACCGACTGCTGGCCCGGCACTTTCGCGAAACATTCCCTCAGCTTGAGGACCTGCCGTTCACCCACCGCTGGGGTGGCGTCATCGATACCACCAGCAGGTTCACGCCGATCTTCGGAACAGCATTCAACGGGCGCCTGGCCTACGCGGTCGGCTTCACCGGCCTCGGTGTGGCATCGACGCGTTTCGGCGCGCGCGTAGCCCTGGATCTGCTGGGCGGGCGGCCGACCGAACGCACCAGCCTTCGGGCCGTCACCAGCAGCGCCGTGCCGTTCCCGCCCGAACCGCTGCGCTGGTCGGCGGTCGAGATGACCCGTGCGGCCTTGGCCCGTGAGGACGAAACAGGCCGCAGGGGAATGCTTCTGCGCACCCTGGACCGCTTCGGTGTGGGCTTCAACAGTTGACAGGAGTATGCGCATGACCGCAGGACTGTTCCATCGGGGTGAACGGATCGCCGGCTCCGGCGGCGAACGCACTCTGGTCGACCCGTCGACAGGGGAGCCCACGACGACGATCTCCGAGGCGTCGATCCAGGACGCCGAGTGCGCCGTCACGGCCGCGGCCGAAGCCTTCCCAGGGTGGTCGCGCCGGACTGCCGGCGAGCGCGCGCGGGTGCTGCTGCGCTGGGCCGACCTGATCGACGCCCATGCTGCCGAGCTCACCGCACTGGAGGTCGCCGAAACGGGCAAGCCTGAGTCGGTTTTCCGCGACGGTGAGCTGCCTTTCGGCACCGACAATCTGCGCTTCTTCGCAGGGGCGGGCCGCTCCCTGGAGGAGACCGGTGCCGGCCTGCTCAGCGAGGGGTACACGTCGATGATCGTGCGCCGGCCCGTGGGTCCCGTCGTCGGCATCGCGCCATGGAACTTCCCGATGATCATGGGGCTGTGGAAGATCGGGCCCGCGCTGGCCGCCGGCAACACCATCGTCATCAAGCCGGCGCCCTCGACCCCGTCGACCACGCTCTACATCGCTGAACTCGCGATCGAGGCGGGTGTTCCACCAGGGGTGCTGGAGGTGGTGACCGGTGATCAGGCCGTCGGTGCGGCCCTGGTCGCCGATGAGCGGATACAGCTCGTCTCGATCACCGGATCGACACGTGCCGGTCGTCAGGTCATGTCGACCGCATCGGTCCGCGGCGCCCGGGTTCATCTCGAGCTCGGCGGCAAGGCACCATGTCTGGTGTTCGAGGATGCTCACCTCGACGACGCGGCGCACGGTATCGCGATGGGCGCGACCTACAACTCGGGGCAGGACTGCACCGCGGCGACCCGCGTGTATGCGCACGAATCGATCATCGACGATCTCATCGAACGTCTCACGGTGGCTTTCGGTGCCATCCGCGTCGGCGACCCGCACAAAGCGTCCACCGACATCGGCCCGCTGATCAGTGTCGAGCACCGGGCGCGGGTTCACGGTTTCGTCGAACGTGCCGTCGAGGCCGGCGCCACGGTGCGTACCGGAGGTGTGCTGCCGGAAGGCCCCGGCGCGTATTATCCGCCGACGCTGATCACCGGAGCGGAGCAGTCCGCCGAGATCGTGCAGGACGAGGTCTTCGGGCCGGTCCTGGTGGTGTTGCCGTTCGGCGATGAGGCAGAAGCGATCCGGCTGGCCAACGACTGCCGGTACGGCCTGGCGTCCTCGGTGTGGACCTCGGATGTGGCACGCGCACTGCGCACCGCGCATTCGATCGAGGCCGGTGTGACATGGGTCAACGACCACCTGCCGATCGCCTCCGAGGCGCCACACGGCGGCGTCAAGGCAAGTGGTTTCGGCAAGGACATGAGTCAGGCCGCGGTCGCCGAATACACGGTCGCCCGGCACATCATGGTCAAGCACGCGCCGCGGGTGGCGCACAGTTCGTTCCGACCGTCCTGAATATCACTTCTCCGAGACCGTTCTGGCGCAGCTGTGGCCAGGTCGGTGACGAGTGCTGCTCGACAGCTCGAAAGATGTTGCGCCACAATAATTCAAGAAGCGCTGCGACATTGACGTCGAAGCCTTAACGTGTGAACAACACGCGCGGCCCCTCCTCCCAAGAGGACGCCGCCGGCCTTTCGGATCCACGACCCCACGCACTGGAGGAACACACCTATGACAACCAATAGGGAAGCAGCAGAGCTGCATTCGGTGGACGAGGTGCTGCCGCGCAAGATGCGCTGGTTCGACGGTTTCGCGATGGCGATGACGATGCCCGCCGCGCTGGTAGCCACCCTGGGCGCCTCGATCGCCGGGCTCGGCGGCTGGGGCGCCGCGGTGCTGTGGGCCATCTCGATGGCGATCTCGTTGGCGGTCAACTGGATCTACATCGAGTTGGCGGCGATGTTCCCCAACGCCTCGGGAGGCATCTCGGGCTACGCGGCCGAGGCATGGAAGAAGCGGGTGCCCTGGTTCGCGCCCCTGGCCGGCGTCGGATACTGGCTGCCGTGGGGGTCCAACCTGGCGACCTACGGCTCGTTCACCGGCCTGCTGGTGCAATCCCAGTGGTTCCCCGACCAGGAGTGGACGTATGACCTGGGGCCGCTGCACTTCAGCTTCCCGATCCTCATCGGACTGATCGTCATCTTCGTGCTGTACGGCATCAACGTCATCGGCGTGCGGGTCACCATGGCCTTCGTCTATGTGACCGCGGCGATCCTGATGATCCCGCTGGCCGTATTCATCTTCTTCCCGCTCTTCAACGCCGACTGGGCGCCGATGGACCTGACGTGGAACCTGCACGGCCTGGAGGGTCTGCACACCGCGATCGTCTGGCTGTACGTGATGGCCTGGACCACACTGGGTATCGAGGTCTGCGCGACCTTCGCCTCGGAGTACCGCGATCCGGTCCGGGACACGTCGCGGGCGATCCGGGCATCGGCGCTGTTCTGCCTGGGAGTGTTCTTCCTCGTTCCGCTGACCCTCGGCGGATTCGCCGGTGAAGAGGCGATCGCGGCGGACCCCTCCACCTTCTTCGTGGCGAGCTTCTCGCAGTTGACCGGGGCAGGTGCGGACGTCATGGTGCTGTGCCTGATCGCATCTCTGGTGCTGGTGATGTTGACATCTGTAGCCGACGCGTCGCGGGTCCTGTTCAACATGGGCAAGGAAGGCATCACCGTGCGCTCCATGGGCAAGCTCAACCGCCGCGGTGTTCCCATCCGCGCACTCAACGTGATGCTGGTGCTCAACATCGTTCTGCTGGTGGTCCTTCAGCAGCCGCTGGCGATCATCGTCACCGGCAACCTCGGCTACATCCTGGCCCACGTGCTGGCGGTGACCGGTTTCGCGCTGTTGCGCAAGGACCGTCCCGACGCGGTGCGCCCGATCCGCCTTCCGCGGGTCTTCGTGCCGGTGTCGATCGGTCTGGCGATTCTGCTCTCGGTGATGCTGGTGGTCGGCGCGACCGGGTTCTCGGTGACGGGATACGGCGGCGTGCTCGAACTCGGCATCGCCGGGTCGATCCTGGCAGCCGGTGTGGTGCTGTGGTGGTTCGTCCAACGCAGTGACCGGCGAGACGATGCCCGGGTGAACGCGACAGACTGAGCGACGGTCACTGACCGTAGGTGAAACGTAGATTGGCGTTGATGAGTTCGCCGAGACGGTGCCGTATACGGCTCACCAGGTCGGTGTCGGGTTCGGGCTCGTCCATGCACAGGGTCCAGCGCAGGTCTGTGCCGCCGTCATCGGTGGCCGTGAGGTCGAACCGCACGATCGCGTCGGGGCGCTCGGGCCACAGCGACGACCAGACGACCAGGCGTGCCGGATCACTTTCGAGGACGGTCGGTGCGATCTCGTCATCTTTCACCTCGAGCCAGGGACGTGCCGGTTGGCGGTGAGGGTCGCACAGATCCTCGAACAAGGCCCATGGCGGCGCGGGCTGGCTGCGCCTTCGGGTTGCGATTTCCTTCATGCGTTGCCCCGGTGTCTGGATTGTCGTCGATTGAGGTGACCGCACCTGGTGTGCGATTCCACCCCTCATGATGGTGTCATGGGCGACTCGCAGGTATCAGCCGATCGGTACTACGCGCATCTAGCCCGTGTCCGCCAAGGCGCCGGCGCGCTCATCACGACCGACGACGGCCGCATCGTGATGATTGACACGACCTACCGCGACTTCTACGAAATCCCGGGCGGTGCGGTCGAAGCCGGAGAGTCCGCACCGGCCGCATGCGCGCGGGAGTGCCGAGAAGAACTCGGAATCGACGTGGCGGTCGGGCGGCTGCTCGCGGTCGAACACCAGAACGACGGCGACGAGCGCGGCGATTCGGTCATGTTCGTCTACGACGGCGGGTCGGTCGCATCCGGGGACCTCGCACGACGTAGTCCGGATCCGGAAGTCGCGGCTGTGGTACTCGTCGAGCCGGCGGACCTGGACGCGGTGACTGTCCCGCGCTTGGCCGACCGCATCCGTGGAGCGCTGAGCGCACGTGAGAACCGTTGCCTGCACGAGGCTGTCGACGGCAGGTCCCGCTTCGACGGCTGAAGCCGCTACTTCACCCGGTCCAGCCAGCGTGCGATGCGTGGCTCGAACACCGCGAGCAGAATTCCCGCGACCAGCCACACCCCGGACAGCGCGACGGTGGTGTTCCACGCGTCCATCGAGAAGCCCTCGTCATCTTCGGTGTGGAAGTACGGGGTGACGATGCCGTATTCGATGGCCGGTGCCACCGCGATGCTGAACGCGAGACCCGTTGTGGCGCCGAAGGCCCCGCGCAGCAGGTAGGAGCGCGGGCTGCCGTTGGTCGGCGCGGCGTGATGGTGGGCGAGCAGGATCAGCAGCAGCATCAGACCGATGACGACCGCCAGGATGTCCCAGTCCTCGCCGGCGAAGATGAAGGCGACGGCCCCACCTACCGTGGCCAGGGCCAGCGCGCCGGGATCGACGCGGTGCTGCACATGCAGGGTTGGTGTGCCCTGGTCATCGGCTGCCATGACTGAACTTTATTGCGGCTGCGCAGATAATTCGGCGCGAATCGCCGCCGCACAGCCAAAAGCCGCGGCGCCGGCGCGGTGCCTCGTCGTCTCGCGCCCGAGCAGTGGTTTGGCTTGATTCGCGAAAGGTCGCCGCGTATTCGGTCATCGCGGCATATCTTGATGACCTAATCAGTCGGTACGCGGTGGGTGCGGCAGCGCGTTCTTTGCGTCTCGGCGATGGTTCCGATCGTCCGATGGAAGAGGTCGCTTGTGGCATCACGCTTCGCCCGTTCAGGTGGGCCGCGTCGGTCGCTCGGCATTCAATCCAAATTGTTGATCGTATTGCTCGTGGTCAGTGTCTTGTCGGTGCTCGTCGCCGGCGCCATCGGATATGTGTCGGGCACAGACTCGTTGCGTAGCGCGGAATTCGCCCGGATGACGCAGCTCCGGGAGTCCCGGGCGCGGGAAATCACCGCCTATTACCGAATGATCACCGACGCCGCCTCGATCGTCACGCACGGGACGACGACGGTGAACGCTGCCCGCGAATTCGGTGCGGCCTTCGCCGAACTCGAATCCACCCCGCCGCCGCCCGACGCCGAGGCCAACGTGGCGAAGTTCTACGAAACGGTGTTCGCACCCGAGTTGAGTGCCCGCACCGGTGAGCCGGCCGACCCGACGCTGTTCGAGCCGACCGGCAACGCGGCCATCTACCTGCAGAACGCCTACACGGTTCCGGCCGGGGGCGACTTCGAGAAGGCACTGGCGGTGCGGACAGCCGGTGATCCCAGTGCGTGGTCGGCGGTGAACGCGCGCTATCAGAGCTTTTTCGCGGACCTGACGACGAGGTTCGGTTTCGAGGACGCGCTGGTGCTCGATACCAACGGCAATGCCGTCTACACCGCCTACAAGGGTGCGGACCTCGGGACGAATTTGTTCACCGGGCCCTACCGGACATCGTTGTTGGCCGACGGTTATCGCGAGGCGCTGCAAGCCACATCGGTCGACCAGACCTTCGTCACCGACTTCGAGCGCTATCCGCCCTCCTATGACAAGCCGACGCCGTGGGTACTGTCACCGATCGGCAGCGGCGGCAACATCGTGGGAGTTCTCGCCCTGCAGATGTCGCTGGACGGCATCAACAATGTGATGACCGGTGCCAACGGCTGGGAGCAGGACGGACTGGGGGCGACCGGCGAAACCTATCTCGCCGGCTCCGACAAGTTGATGCGTTCGGCCTCCCGTGAGCTGGTGACCAATCCTGACGGTTATATCGACGCGGTGGTCGACAACGGCACGCCCACCGACGTCGCCGAACGGCAGGTGGCGGTCAACGGAAGCGTCCTTCTGCAGCCCGTCGACACGCTGGCGGTCAACAATGCGCTGGCCGGTGAATCCGGCGTGGTGACCGATGACGACTACATCGGTCCGGCCTCACTGGTGGCCTATATGCCGTTGGACATTCCGGGCCTGGATTGGGTGCTGGTCGCCAAGATCGACGAGAACGAGGCACTGGCCCCGGTCAACAGGTTCGCCCGTAACATCGCGCTGTCGACCGCCGCCATCGTGTTGGTGGTGTGCATCCTGGCGTTGCTGCTCAGCCGGATGCTGACACGTCCGTTGACGCAGTTGGCTTCGGCCGTGCGCCGGGTGACCGGAGGTGAACTGGGAGTCAGCGTCCCGGTGACGACCCAGGATGAGTTCGGTGACCTGGCCGCGGAATTCAACAATATGAGCGACAGCTTGAGAACGAAGCAGGCACTGATCGACGAACAACGCCGGGAGAACGACGAACTTCTGGCCTCGTTGATGCCGGAGTCGGTCGCCCGTCGATTCCGCGGGGGCGAGAAGACAATCAGCAGCGATTACCGCGACGTCTCGGTGATCTACGCAGAGCTGTTGAACTACAAGGATTTCAGCCGGTCGTTGGCGTCCGACGAATCGGTGCGGCTGCTCAACACGCTGTTCGAGTCCTTCGATGCGGCAGCCGAACACCACGGCATCGAGCGGGTGCGTGGCTTGCACAACGGATTTCTGGCGACCTGCGGGCTGGTCACTCCGCGAGTCGACCACGCCAGCCGCACCGTCGCTTTCGCGATCGAACTCGCGGAGGTGATCGAGCTGTTCAACAAGCAGCACAACGCGGGGTTGACGGTGCGGGTCGGCATCGACAGCGGCCCGGTGTCCAGCGGGCTGATCGGCCAACGCACCAGGATCTACGACCTGTGGGGTGAGGCGGTCGATCTCGCGCACCGGGTGCATGCGGCCGCAGATCGACCCGGCATCTTCGTCAGCGACCGCGTGCACACCAGCCTCACGGGCTTCTACACGTTCGAAGAAGCGGGCACGGTGACGACCAACGACGGCACCGAAACCGTCTGGGCACTGCAGATTCCGACCCGGGTGACGTCATGAACGCGCTGATCTCACAACCGTGGTTCTGGCCGACCGCCATTGTCGTGGTCGCGCTTCCCGTGGCGCTGTTGATCCTCAACGAGGTGCAGCAATATCTGTCCCGCCGGCACAGCAGCTACGCCCGTCCGGTGGCGCTGCTGCGCAACGCGGTGTTACCGGCGCTGGCGCTGCTCATCCTGGTCGATCAGCTCAACGACACCGACGCCGAGGCAACCTGGCCACGGCTCGCGGCGACGATGTTCGGTTTCCTGGTCATCCTGTTTGCCCTGTCGGGGGCCAATGCGGCCCTGTTCGGTCAAGCCCGTGCCGGTAGTTGGCGGGAACGGCTGCCCTCGATCTTCATCGACCTCGGCCGGCTCATCGTCATCGCGATCGGACTGGGCGTTCTGTTCTCCTGGGTGTGGGGGACCGATATCGGGGGGCTGTTCGCCGCGGTCGGTGTGACATCCATCGTCATCGGTCTCGCGGTGCAGACGGCGGTCGGCCCGGTCATCGCCGGGCTGTTCCTGCTCTTCGAGCAGCCCTTCCGCATCGGAGACTGGCTGGACACCCCGTCGGGGAAAGGTCGTGTCCTCGAAGTCAACTGGCGTTCCATTCACATCGACACCGGCAACGGCATCCAGATCGTCCCGAACGCGACGTTGGCCGGCGCGTCGTTCACCAACCTCAGTCGCGTGCACGGTGCCGCTTTCTATACGACCGCGACACTCGCGTTTGCCGCCGATGACCGGCCGGGCACCGTCGTCGAGACCCTCAGGGCCGTCGCCGATGCCCTTCCCGCCAAACTGGCCGACGTCGACTCGCGAGTATCCGCGTTGGGCGCCGGCGAATACCGGGTGTCGGTGCCGATCGGATCACCCGCCGAGGACGGCTCGACCAAAAATGCGCTGCTGCAGCGGACCTGGTATGCGGCGCGGCGCGCCGGTTTGCACCTCGACGAAGCCGACGGCGGATTCGGCGACGACACTCACATCGCCGCCCACCCCCGCCGGATCGCGTCGGCTCTGGGCCTGGACGAGGAGACCGTCGCCGACATGATCGCCGAAAGCCGTCAGCTGATCTACTGCCGGGGGGAGGTCGTCCAAGAGGTCGGATCGGTGCCGGATGCGCTTGCTTTCATCGTCGCCGGGGAACTGGAGCTGACGGTGATCACCGACATCGGCGAGCAGGTTGCCGTCGGGCGACTCGAGGTGGGGGACTACATCGGGACCACCGCGTTGACCCGTCAGCCGGTCCTCACCGGGGCGGTCGCGCTGACCGACACCACCTTGCTCGCCATTCCCCGCCGCACCATCAGCTCTGTGGTACAGAACAATCCGCAGCTGGCCAGGATGTTGGGCGAAGCCATCGAACTGCGCCGCCGTGCAGCAGAGGACGCGCGCGGCGCTCAGGTGCAACCGACCTGACCGGGCCCCCCGAACACACAAAAGCAGGGAGCCTGCCGTTCGGGGGGTACGGCAGGCTCCCTGGGTTTTGGTGGCTCAAGCCCTCATCAGGCGACGGCTTGAGCTCCCAGCACACGCTGGATATCCGGCTTCATCATCTGGAGCTGCTGGCCCCAGTAGCCCCAGCTATGGGTGCCGTTCGGCGGGAAGTTGAACACGCCGTTGGTGCCACCGGCTGCGATGTACTTGTCGCGGAAGGCGACATTGGTGCGCAGCGTGAAGCCCTCCAGGAACTGGGCGGCCATCAGGTTGGCGGCGTTTCCGGCGGCATCCAGATCCGACGGGGTGCCGGTGCCGCAGTAGATCCAGACCCGGGTGTTGTTGGCCACCAGCTGGTTGATGTTGACCATCGGGTCGTTGCGCTTCCAGGCCGGGTCACTCGACGGGCCCCACATGCTCTCGGCGTTGAAGCCACCGGCGTCGTTCATGGCCAGACCGATCAGCATCGGCCACCAGCCCTCGGACGGGTTCAGGAAGCCCGACAGGGTTGCCGCATAGATGAACTGCTGCGGGTGGTGGATGGCGTAGGTCAGCGCCGCGCTGCCGGCCATCGAGATGCCGACCGCGGCGTTGCCGGTCCGCGACACGCCCTTGGCGGCCTCCAGGTAGGTGGGCAGTTCCTGGGTCAGGAACGTCTCCCACTTGTAGGTGTAGTTCTGCCCGTTGCCCTTCGACGGCTGGTACCAGTCGGTGTAGAAGCTGGACTGGCCGCCGACCGGCATGACGGTCGACAGACCTGATTCGTAGTAGTACTCGAATGCGGCCGTGTTGATGTCCCAGCCGTTGTAGTCGTCCTGGGCGCGAAGACCGTCGAGCAGGTAGACCGCGTGTGGCCCGCCGCCCTGGAACTGCACCCGGATGTTGCGATTCATGGACTGGGAGAACACGTCCAGGTACTCGACGGGCAGGCCCGGCCGCGAGAACGCTCCAGCGGTCGCCGAACCCCCGGCGAAGCCGATCAGCCCGGGCAGCACCAGGACTGAAGCGGCGACCACCGCCGCCCTGCGTAGCACTCCGCCTCGGATATTTCTGATGAACTTCATAACGGCAACCAACCCACCTTTCTTCACGTGTTAAGCAAGCGCCGCTGCTTTCTTCGTGAGGTAGTTGAACATGCGCCTCAGCAGTCACACGCGTAACAGCGCGGCGTGGTGTGGTCGCGGGTTGCTAACGATTGCGACTCGGAGTCGAGACCAGCTCCGACACCGGTGTTCAGTCGGTCGCGGACAGCGCCTGCCGGACGGCGGTCTGGCGTTCCTCGATGGCCCTGCCGAATTCCTGCAGCAGCACCGGTTTCCGGGCGACGAGCTGCTCCAGGTCACCCCGGTCGATCTGCACGACGGTGACCTCGTCGAGCGCATACGCGCCCGTCGCAACGGGCTCCCGGGTCAGCGTGGTCTGGCCGAGGAAGTCGCCTTCCTCGGCCGTGCGGACCGTGACGATCACGCCGTCGTCACGCACCGCCGTCAGTTTCACCCGGCCCTGCACGATGAACGTCATTCGGGTCGGGACCTGGCCGGGTGACTGAATGGACTCCTCGGCGCCGTACCGCGCCAGCCGCACCCGGGACGTCACATCGTCGAGCTCGGCACCCTTCAGGCGCAGGCTGGACGCCACGATCGTCATGGCGTCAGCGACCCGCTCCGGAGTCGCGAAATCGTCATCGGCCTCATCGAGATGAAGCTCGGCCCGACGCGATGCGTACCAGACCCAACGCAGGAACGTCGCCCTGGCGGCGACGTCATCGGTGGGGGAGCGCAGCGGGATGGAGGCCTGGTAGTCCAGCCCACCGCTGTACACGGCGGTGGCCGTCGCACCGGCACGCAAGTGCGGTAGCGCATTGGCCGCCCGGGCCAGCAGGGCGCACACCACATCCGGTGAATCCTCCACACCGAACACGCAGCGCACCGTGATCGAGTGCTGACCGGCCGGCCGGCTCAGATTGGTGAACGACGCACCGGCGAGCACCGAGTTGGGGATGATCTGCATGCCGCTACGGGTGTCGATATGCGTTGCGCGCCAGTTCACCTCGATGACACGTCCACGCGCGCTCGGGGTGTCGAGCCAGTCGCCGAGGCGGAACGGCTGCTCGAACAGCAGCAGGAGACCCGAGACGATCTGGCCCACCGAATTCTGCAGCGCCAGACCCAACACGATCGACGTGATACCCAGCGCGGTGAACAGACCGCCGACGTTGGCGCCCCATACATAGGAAAAGATCAGGGCCAGCCCGACGGCGATCACCGCAAAGCGGGCCACGTCCAGAAAGATCGAGGGCATACGTTTGCGCCAGCTGTCGTCGGGAGCGCCCTGGAACAGGGTGGCGTTCAGCCCCGACAACAACAGGATGAGAACGACGAATCCGAACACCGTGGCGATGATCCGCACCGGCGTGGCATTCGCGGACACCTCGTTGGCCTTGGTGAGCAGCAGCAACAGTGCGCCCAGCGGCAGGATGTAATTGCGCAGCAGTCCGACCGCGCGAGCCAGCATGCTTCCTCTGCGCACCAGTGCGTTGCGCAGTTCGGTCAGCAGCACGATCGTCAGGGGCAGGCCGACAGAGATGCCCACCGCCCAGGCAAACCACGGTGCTCCGGTGATCTCGTTCACGGCTGGGTCTCGACGAGCCGCCACACCGGCTCGGCCCCGTCGGCACCCACGACCTCCCCGGTCTGGACGAACCGGTGTTCCTCACCGAGGGCGTCATACACCCTGGCCGTGACGTAGATGCCGCCCTGATCCGATCCGGTCTGCACCCGGTTGGCCAGATCCACCGTGGCGCCCCACATGTCGTAGGCCAGGGTCGAGCGCCCCACCAGGCCGCTGGTGACGGTGCCGGTGTCGATACCGGCCCGGAGCGTGAGCGCGCTGCCGGTCTCGCCGTTGAAGCGGTTCACGATCAGCTGCATCTCCATCGCGAAATCCACTGTGCGCCGGACATTGTCGAGACGAGGTACGTTCAATCCGCAGCTGGCCAGATACCCGTTGTGCAGGGTGCGGATATGTTCCACCCCGAGACTGTCGGCCGCGGCGTCGAACTGGCGGACCAACCGGTTGACGATGGCCAGCGACTCCTCGGAGCTCAGCTCCGCCGAGAGTTCCTCCAGGCCGACGATGTCGGCGAAGATGACGGATACGTCCTGATGATCCTGGGAGATGGTCTCTTCACCGTCGCGATAGCGCGCCACCGCCGTCTCCGGCATCAGGGACAGCATGATTCTGTCGTTCTCACTGCGCTGCTCGTTGAGCAGATCTTCCTTGATGGCCAGGTTGCGGCTCATGTCGTTGAAAGCCACTGTGAGATCGCCGAATTCATCTCTGGACAGCACCGGAACGGTGACGCCGTAGTCCCCGGAGCTGATTTGTCTGGCTCCGGCTTCCAGCCGTCGGATGGGTCGCACGAAGAACCGCGCCAGCAGCATGGCCGCGATCGAGACCACGAAGATGATCGCCGCGGTGGACAGCACCAGGGTGCGGGTGAATGCCGACACCGGCGCGAAGGCCTCTGCGGTATCGATCTCGGCGATCACTCCCCAGTGCAGCCCTTCGATCTCCACGGGTCCGTACGCCTGCAACGACTGCTGCCCGAGGTAGTCGTCGGTGACGACAGTGCCGCGTTCACCGCGCAGGGCGCTGTCGGCGGACGGACCATCGACCGGTTGCACCAGGGTGGTGCCGTTCTGCCGAAGCGAGTCCTCCGCGACCTCCGGGGGCGTCCCGGCCTCGATGACGGCGCGTTTGAACGCTTCGCGATCCTCCACGAACAGCCGTGAGTCCGAGCGCATCAGGCCGTCCGGCCCGACGATGTAGGTTTCTCCGGTCCGGCCCATCCCGGACGCCTCCCACTGCTTGTCCACCGTCATCAACCGGTTGATCTTCGAGATGGGGAACTGCATGGCCAGCACGCCCGCGGCGCGGCCGGCGTCCCCGACCGGAGACACCAGCCACGCCGTGGGAGCGGGTGCCGGCTGGTATTCACCGAAATCGGTGATCGCCACGTAGTCCACCGCGTTGGACTGCATCGCCTTGACGTAGGCCTCGGTGAGGTTACCGCCCTTGTAGGGACCGCTGAGAATGTTGCTGCCGAGTTCGACACCCTTGTTCGCGGTGTAGACGATGTTGCCGCGGGTGTCGATGAGCAGCGCGTCCTCGTATTTGAAGCGGGTGACGATTTCGCGGAAGAAGTCGTTGTACTTCGCGTTCGCCGCCGACCATGCGCTGCGGTCACCGGCGTCGTCGAACAGAATGGACTGCTGGTCGTCGGTGAACGGCGTCGTGTACAGGGCCTGCAGGTAGCGCTGGGCATTGCCGTAGGGCAGCAGCGCGGCCACATCGATCTCGTTGCCGGTCTGTTCCTTTTCCTTCTGCGCGAATGGTCCGGTGTAGTAGTCGGTGAGGCGTTGTTGCTGCTGTGGGTTGATCGTGGCGTCGGCCAGCTGGTCGAAGCCGGCGGTGAAATCCTGGAGCGCCTGGGTCGCCGTCGCGCCGCGGCTGTAGATCACCAACGAGTCCTTCAGATCCGCCACGCCGATGCCCAGAGTCCGTGTCTGCGCCTCCCGGATCTCGGTCAGCCGGTCGAACACCGACTCCCGCAGCGACTCGTGACCGGACTGATATCCGATGAAGCCGACGATCGCCGCCGACAGCACGCTGGTCGCGAGCAACATCAACAGCAGTCTGGATTGGATACTGGCTCGGGAGAACAGGTGGCGCCGGCTCAGGTGCGGTGTCGACGCTGTCGCGTCGAGGTCGCCGGGCGCAATCGTGGTCGGCATCAATTCGGCAGCCTATCCCGGCGACGAGCGGTGGCGCTCCGCTTGGCGGATGCCGGCCGTCGGCCCCCACGATGCAGCTACCCTCGAAGCGATGAGCGACGAACGCACCAGGGTGCTCATCATCGGCGGCGGATTCGGCGGACTGTTCTGTGCACGCAGGCTCGGCAGACACGACGTGGATGTCACCCTGCTCGACCGCGGCGCGGGCCATATCTTTCAGCCGCTGCTGTATCAATGCGCCACCGGAACGCTGAGCATCGGGCACATCAGCCGGTCGCTGCGTGAAGAGCTTTCACGCCACCGCAATGTGACCACCCTGCTGGGCGAGGCGATCCGGCTGGACCCCGGCACCCGCACCGTCACAGCCATGCGTCCCGATGAAACCACCTTCACGGTCGGCTACGACGTCCTGGTGGTGGCCGCGGGCATGAAGCAGTCCTATTTCGGCAACGAGCATTTCGCCGAATGGGCGCCGGGAATGAAGACACTCGATGACGCCTTGTGTATCCGTCAACGGTTGTTCACCGCTTTCGAGATCGCCGAGACGTTGCCCCCGGGGCCCGAACGGGACAGCTGGCTGACCTTCGCGGTGGCCGGTGGCGGACCGACCGGTGTGGAGATCGCCGGGCAGATCCGCGAGGTGGCCAGCAGGACGCTGGCCAACGAGTTCCACAGCATCGCCCCCGAGGACGCCAAGGTGTTGTTGTTCGACGGCGGCGACCGGGTGCTCAAGAGTTTCGCTCCGGGCCTGGCGGGCAAGGCCACCCGTACCTTGGAGGCGCTCGGAGTCGAATTGCACATGGGTGTACACGTCACCGATGTAGGACGCGACGGGGTGACCGTGACGCCGAAGTCCGGTGGGGCAGCCGAACAGTTCGCCGCGCGCACCGTGTTGTGGACCGCTGGTGTCGAGGCCGTGCCGTTCGCGCGGCACGTCGCCGAAGTGCTGGGGGCGCAGGCCGACCGCGCCGGCCGGATCAGTGTCGAACCCGATCTCTCGGTGCCCGGGTACCCCGAGGTCTTCATCGTGGGAGATCTGGTCGGCCGCGACGACCTACCCGGCGTCGCCGAGAACGCCATGCAGGGCGGGCTGCACGTGGCCGCCTGCGTGCGCCGGGACCTCGATGGCAAACCGCGCAAGCGCTACCGCTACCGGGATCTGGGATCGGCGGCCTACATCAGCCGGGGCAACGCGCTGCTGCAGGTCGGGCCCGTCCGGGTGTCCGGTTTCGCGGGCTGGCTGGGGTGGGGCTTCATCCACATCGCGTTCCTCACCGGGCTGAGCAACCGGGTCAGCACCCTGTTCACCTGGATGGCAGCCATCGGCCGGGCCGACCGCCACCATCGGGCCTTCATGCTCGGTGGCGGAACGGCGGCCGAACAGCACTACACGTGGTCCGAGTGTGACGAGACGCCCGGCTGATCGAGCCGGATCATCCGGCGTCGACGATCACCCAACCGTGTGCGGGCACCACGAGCTGCTGCACCCGTTCGGCGGGTGGGGCGCCGGAACCGGCGACGACGTGGCCCGGGTCGGGTAACTGCGCCGACAGCGGCTCGTCGTCGATGTTGAGCGCGACCACCAGCGCGCGGTCGCCGGCGCTGGTGCGGTAGATGTAGCCGGTGTTGGTCAGCTGCAGGGACTCGGTGGTCGCGGTGTGCAACCACGGGTTCCGGCGGCGCAGGCCGATCAGATACTGATGCAGCGACAGAATGTCGTGCGGGCCCGGCTGCGGATGCCCGAATTCGGGGCGCACCGCGTCGTCGCCACCGACGCGTTCCTCCTTGACGCCGTGGGCCGCCCATTCGTCGCCGGCGTAGATACTCGGCGTCCCGCCGGTGGTCAGCAGGAGCACCAATGCGTGTTCCACGTGCCGCACATCGGTCAGCTGGCTGGCGATTCTGCTGACATCGTGGTTGCCGATGAAGGTGAGCGGGACGAAGGTGTCCAGGAACTCGTTGTGCCGCTGCAGGGCCCAGTCGAGTTCGTGGAAATTGCCGTCGTTGAGGCTGCTCCAGATCGCCTTCCACAGCTCGTACTGGGTGATGGAATCCAGCGTGCCCGCACGCAGCTGCGCCGGGTAGTCGCCGTGGATGACCTCCCCGACGAACCACGCATCGGGGTGCCGGCGGCGCACCTCGGGCAGTACTGCGGCCCAGAACGACGGGTCGACCGCATAGGCGGCGTCGAGGCGCCAGCCGTCGGCTCCGCGTCCGAGCCAGTGGTCCATGACCTCGATCGTGTAGGCGATGACATCGGGGTTCTCATGGTTCAGGGCGATCAGTTCGCCGTGGCCCTCGAAGGTGGCAAAACCGTTGCGGCTTTTGCGGAACCAGTCATCGGGGCCGTTCGCCAGCGCATCGCGGTAGCGCGGAAAATCGGTGCCGACGTGGTTGAACACGCCGTCGAGCAGCACCCGCAGTCCGCGCCGGTGGCATTCGCCGATCAACTCGTCGAAGTCGGCCTCGTCGCCCAGTCGCGGGTCGATACGCAGGTGGTCGGTGGTGTCGTAGCCGTGGGTCCGGGAAGCGAATACCGGGCCCAGCGCGATCCCGGAGGCGCCGAGTTCCACTGCGTGGTCCAGCCATTCGACGATGCGCAGCAACCGGTGCTCATCGGCGGTCGGCGGCTTCTCGGAGGGAAACGCCCCGACGAAGCCGAGGGGATAGATCTGCCACCAGATGACGTGCTGCACCCAGCCTGGATCGGTCACGGGCGGAACGTCGCTTCGTAGAGTGCTCGCATGTCGTCCTCCAACTCCGGTGCCGGCCCGTCGCAGGGGATGCCGGGCGCGACGACCGTGATGGGGAGTGCGGCGACCGGCGCGGGCGGGGTACCCCACTCGGTGCACCACCGGCTCAGTTGCTCCGAGGAGGTCGCGTAGACAATGCGGCCGAGGCCGACCCAGGCGTGCGCGGCCGAGCACATGGCGCAGTGCTCACCGGAGGTGTACACCACCGCGGTGGCGCGCTGCTGCGGTGTCAGGCGTTCGACGGCCCACCGCGCGATGGCGAACTCGGGATGTCGGGTGGCATCGCCACCCTGGACCCGGTTGTGATCTTCGAACAGCACACTGCCCGACTCGTCGACCAGGATGGACCCGAACGGTTCATCGCCACCCTCGTGGGCGGTGCGGGCGAGTCCTACGCAGCGGCGCAGATATTGCAGGTCTTTGTCGCTGATCGGCACACCGGCAGTTTACGCGGGCATGCTCGCCAGGCCGGGAGGCTCGGCATCGGCGGTCGGGGCGGACCCCCAGCACCATGCCGCGTAGGCCGCCGCGACGGCGATCGCCTCGAGGTCATGATCGTCGCCGCCGGCCGAACGAACGGGGTCCTCGACGGCACCCCGGATCATCCGGACAAGGGCGAACAAGGGTTCTTCTACATGGCGTTCGCACGTCATCGGGCGTCCTCTCCACAGCGGAGGGCAGCACCTCACCCAGATGTGTGCAAGCCCCCCGTATCGCTTCTGCCGCCAACAGTAGCCCTCACCACCGCAAATGGTGGCATGACACGTTGAGAGGCAACCAAATTCATTCAATCGCAACATTGGGTCGGCTGGTTCGTGACCTCCAGCCGGCAAGCGCAGGACGCCAGCACCGGAACATCGGCCCGTGCCCGCGCCACGTCGAGCTCCGCGGCGATGACGTCGGCCTCCTCGTCGCGGCCCAGGCGGCGCAGGCTTTCGTGGTATCCGTGCAGGCTCCAGACGTTCCCGGGGTGCTGGCACGAACGCCGCAAGGTGTCGTCGAGCCCCAGGTCGGCGGCGTAGACGCCGGCGGCCTCCTCGACGCGTCCCTGTTCGAGCAGCAGGGCCCCGTAGGCGTGCCGGGTCGGTTGCATCCAACCCCACGGCTCGTCGTAGGGCAGCGCGTCGTCCAGTGCGATGGCACGCCGCAGATGGCTGAACGCTTCCTCGAATCGTCCTTCCCGGTAAGCGATTTCGCCGTCGAGCATGGCCACGGCTACCGCGAGGATGTCGCGGCTGGTGTTGTTGAACAGGTAGCGGGAATCGGGGATACGCGCGTAGCTCGCAGCCAGCGCCTCCTGTTCGGCATGCGCCTGAGGTAACTGGCCTTTCGCGGCGTGCGCGACACCGCGTCCGTAGTGAATGGTCGCCGTGGTGGTGCAGTAGAGGTCCGGGTCCGCGGGCAGGGGCAGGGCGGTCAGCTCGTCCCACCGGCCGAACCGCACCAGGACGTGCACCCGCAGCGGGACGAACGCCTCCAGCCAGTCCGCCATCGGTGGCGATTCGATGGCCAGCAGCTCGGGTGTCAGCTGGCCGGCGAGCTCGGCGGCCGCATCCTCGGCGACCTGGAACCGGCCCTCGAACATGGCCGAATAGACCACGAAGTGCAGATCGTGCGCGCGGTAGAGGGAGTAGAAGTTCAGCGGGCCGGACCGTTCGACGAACTTCCGGTCTGCCCGCACCGCAGCGTGGTTGGCGATCACCGAGGCCCGGTAGTCGCCGCAGAGCACATCGATGTGACTCGGCATGTGCTGCAGGTGCCCGGCGTCGGGGACCAGATCGCGCAGCAGATCGGCCGCGGGCAGCGCTTCCTCGGGGTGCGCCGACATCTCCATGGCGTGGATGTAGAGGTGCAGTACCCCGGGGTGGGCACGCCCGATCGGGGTGGCAAGGGCGGCATCGAGAATGGCCTTGGCCTCGACGACCCTGGATCCTTCCGCGGGATCCCCGGTCGCGCTGTCCCACAACGCCCATGCGGTGACATTGAGCAGCGCGTCGGCAGTCAGGGTCTGGACGTCGACGTCATCGGGATGGTTCTGCACCACTGCGGACATGGCCTCGGCGTAGGCGAGGTGGCCCGCGGCGAGCGCTGCCGCGTCATCGGGGTCGTCGGTGGGGAAGCGCGTCGCCAGCGCATCGATGAGCGCGCGCTCGGTGGCTGATGCCCGGCCGCCCGCCGCGGCGGCCAGCTCCGCCCGGGCGCGGGCCAGCGAGACCGCGAGTTCGACCGGGTCGAACGCGTCCCACGCCTTGTTGTAGTTCGGGCCGACGGCGTAGGCGATGCCCCACCGGGCGATGGCGAGGTCGGGATCCAGTTCGAGGGCCCGTTCGAAACAGTGCACGGCCTCTTCGTGATTGAACGCGTAGGCCCACACCAATCCGCGGTCGAACCACATCTGAGCCTGCGGGGCAGTGGTGTCGATCGGCCGGTGATAGGACCCGAGGTCGTAGTACGGCTCGCTCATGGCGAGAACGATAGTTGTCCTCAGGTGCGGGTGGCGATGCGTTGCCACAACTGCTTGGTGCCGGGCATTCGCAAGGTGGTGGCCAGCACCGCCAGGATGCAGCCGGTTGCGGCCCAAATCATCAGCGTCCCAAGCGGTGTCAACGCACCGTTGCCGCCGAAGTATTCGATGCTGCGCAGCAGTGAGACCCCGGATCCCTGCGGAACGACGTGATTGAAAGTCGTGTAGAAACCCGACAGCAGCGGCCGCCCGATCGGTCCGGCGGCAGCGGCGTTGCCGACGACCACCAGAAATGCGGTCACCGCCATCGCCGCCGCCGTCCCGAACGCGGCGGCCACCCCGGTGACGGCGCCGCCGACGGCCATGGCGTAGAGCCACAGTGCGCCGAACACCTGCCAGGGATGGCCGGTCAGCGCGCCGAGTGCGGCGTCCACGTACACGGTCACCACGCCGGCCAGCAGCGCGGAGTAGGCCGAGAGCGTCAGGGTGCGCAGTCCCAGCGTCCAGGGCCGCCGCACCGCGCCGACCAACCGCCCGAACGCGGCGGCACCGACCGAGGCCCCGATGGACACGAAGATGACCGCATAGAACTCGACGGTGCCGGACGGGTCGCCCGCCGACGTCGGCGCAATGTCGGTCACCACGGGTGCCAGGCCGGCCTCGGTCGCGGTTGCGCGTCCGACGGTCTCGGCGGCGGTGGCGACGCTGCGCCCGCCGCCGCCCGCGACATAGACATCGAGGCGTCCCGATGGCTGGACCACGAACGCGGCGTCGGCCTTGCGCTCGAGGACCTGGGCACGGGCCGCGGCGTCGTCACCGACGGCGGTCACATCCAATTCGGAGCGCGTGTCGAGCGCGTCGAGCATCTGCTGCGGTGCGGCGACGGCGATGTCGAGGTGGTGCAGGGTGGGTTTGGCGAAGGCGCCGGCGTAGCTCGCGATCATCGCGAGCACCAGCAGGGTGAAGGTGACCATGGCCAGCACCACATGGCGGACCTGGGTGCGGGTGATCCCGTGTCCTGTCGGGATGGACGGTGCGGTGGTCTGGCCGTTGTGCTTGCCCATGTCATGCCCTCCCAGCGGTGTCGGGCAGCGTCAGAAGCGCGTTGACGGTGTCGAAGGCGGCGGCGACACGGTCGCGGAGGTCTCGGGCGTCGCGCGCCTCGGGCTCCTCCATCCAGGACCGCAGTACCTCCATGAAGCCGCCCACCAGGAAGCGGGTCACGGCTTCGACGGTCAGTCCGGCGATCGGCGTCACGGTGCCCCCAGGGCCGGTGCCCGCCCGCGCGATCTCGGCGCAGGCGGGGGCGAGTTCGGCGCGGAAGGCGCTGACCACCCGTTGGGTGACCGAACTGGGCACCACATTGCGGTACATCGCGCGGTGTTCGCCGGCGAAATCGAACAGGCGCATGATGCGCACCCGTGCGTCGCCGCCGTTATCGGCGCATGCCTGTCCGAAGGCGACCGAGAAGGCCGCCGCGACGGCGTCGTCGCGGTCGCGGAAGTGTTGGTAGAAGACCTGCCGGCTGACACCCGCCCGGCCCACGATGACGGCCACGGTGAGTTCATCGACCGGGCGTTCGTGGGCGAGCGCGAATGCCGCCTCGTGCAGGAGGGTGCGGACCCGCTCGGCGCGCGGGTCGGCGCTGTGTGTGCGTGCTGCCATGAATCACAGCGTAAGCCACTTCGTGGACAGATGACTACGAAAGCTTAGGTTATCTATGACACCTGCTGAGCTGCGCTGTGACCCGCGTCCCAGGCCGGGCGAAACTCGCGTACCCGTAGTTGGGAGCGGGGTTTTACGACGGGTACGCGAGTTTCGCCCGGTTCAGTGGCCGGCGACGATATCGGACTCGTCGACGACCACCGGGTCCTTCGCGCCGGGCAGCAGCGAGTACGCCAGGCAGACCACGGCGAAGAACAGATAGCCAAGGGCCACTGCGGGACTGGCCGCCCAGGAGACCTCGGGTGCGTGGATCAGGCCGATGAAGCTCAGCGCGGCGCCGACGGTCGCCGCGATCGCGGCATAGCGGAACTTCTTGTCCAGGATGAAGGTCACCATGGTGCCGAGGATCAGGCCGACGAGCACCGCGCCCTCGCCGAGGGTCTTCAACCCCTCGTAGACCACGCCGGCACCGTTGAGCGCCTCCATGCCGACCTCGGACGCCGAGGTTCCCGCCGCGTTGAGCGCGTTGTCGACCTGGGTCTTGGCCCACTCGGCGAGGTTGGGCAGTATGGCGGCGACCACGGCGATGGCGTGCAGGCGGGGGACCGCCTGGAAGGCCTGCGCTCCGATGAGCAGGCCGATGTAGAGCAGGATCGGCACGATCGCGGGCACCGGCAGCAGCGCATCCAAGATGCCGAACAGCCCGACGAAACAGAAGATCCCGATCATCAGACCGCTGGCCAGGGAGTAGCTCGCCCGGCCGCCGGCGTCCTTCCAGCCGGGGTGGCCGATGTAGACCGCGGGCGGGAACGGCGATCCGAATGCCGATCCGACGACCGCGCCGGCACCGTCGGCCAGCAGCACGCTGCGCAGGTTGTAGTTGTCACCCGCGGCGGCCGCACTCTCGACGTTGCTCATCGCCTCGGTGAAGTTGTACACACCCAAAGGAATTGCGGTGCCCAGCAACGGCGCCAGGTTGGACAGCCCGGAGAACAACAGGTCCAGACGCAGATCGGGGATGCCGACGGCGATGTCGGAGAAAGCCTGACCGACATCGGGTGCCGACATGTAGCCACCGATCCAGCCGATCGCGGTGCCCACCAGTAGCGCCGCCAGTCCCACGGGGATGCCGAACGGCAGTTTCACGTCGGTGAAGAACCCGATCAGGATGATGGCCAGCACGGGCAGGCCGATCCAGGCCGCCTCCCACATCTGCGCGGCCGGTCGCATCGAGATGAAGGTGATCGAGATGCCGGCCAGGGTGCCCAGCATGGCCGCCCGCGGCGTCAGCTTGCGGATGTAGGGGCCGACGAACGCGCCGATCATCACGATCACACCGATCATGAACGCCCAGGCCAATCCGGCCGACCAGGCTTGGACCGCATCGTCGGTGTTCAGGTACACCGGCAGCATCACGACGAACACCACGATGAACATGTGCGGCACCGACGGCCCGTACGGCAGCGCGGTGACGTCGGACCGGTTCTCCCGCTTGGCAAGCCGCCGGGCCAGGAAGGTGTAGTACAGGTTGCCCAGGATCAGTGCGACGCCCAGGGCGGGCAGCACGGTGCCGAGCACGTCTCCGGCCGGCACGGCGATGACGCCGATCATCAGGCCGGTCAGGGTGAGGACGTTGACCAGGATGTTGAAGCCCAGACCGAAGAAGGCATTGGTGTCGCCACGGGTCCACCAGGCGACCGTCGGCGCGGGCTTCTTGGTGGGCGGGTCGACGGGGGGATCGGAGATCTCGGTGCTCATGACTGGGTCCTTTCAGGCGGCGGACAGCGCGAGGTTGTGTAGTGCGGGAATGACTGCCGAGCTGTCGGCGACCCAGCCGAAGATGCCCCCCTGGGCCTTGATCATTTCCAGCCCCACCCGCTGGAACTCCGGGAAATACGAACCCACGCAATCGGATACCACCAGGCATTCGTAACCGCGATCGTTGGCCTCGCGGGTGGTGGTGTGCACGCACACCTCGGTGGTGACACCGGTGACGAGCAACTGGGTGATCCCGGCGCGTCCGAGCACGTCCTGTAGCTCGGTGGCGTAGAACGCGCCCTTGCCGGGTTTGTCGATCACCACCTCGCCGTCGACGGGGCTCAGTTCGTCGACGATGTCGTGGCCGTACTCGCCGCGGATCAGGATGCGGCCGTACTTCCCGGGATCGCCGATGCGTTTGGACGGGGCGCCGCGACTGAGTTTGGCCGGCGGGCAGTCCGACAGGTCGGGAACGTGTCCTTCCCGGGTGTGGATGACCAGGATCCCGGCCTCGCGGGCCGCGGCGACCAACGCGGCCAGCGGCGGCACCACCTTGAGCAGTTGGTCGACATCGTTGCCGAGGCTTTCGCCGAATCCACCGGGCAACAGGAAGTCCCGCTGCATGTCGATGATGATGAGCGCGGTTCGGCCGCTGATGAGAGGGAACGGCGATGGCTCGGCGGGCACATCGACGGAAGTCGTACTCATACCTGCTCCTTGTGGCGCGTCGTGGCTGGTGTTGCGGCGGGGGCGCGGGGTTCGTCGAGGATCTGTGCGGCCAAAGCCAGTGCGGTGTCATCGGATCCGGCGTTGGCCAGCAGCATGGCGCTGTGCGGCCGTCCGTCGGTGGTGGTGCCGGCCGGGACCGCGATGCCCAGCAGATCGAGCAGGTTCCCGAAATGGGTGTAGTGCCCGAGCATGGTGTTCGTGTCGATGGGACGTGCCAGCACCTCGTCGACGGTGAAGGTGGTGCCGATGGTCGGGACCACCAGCACGTCCATGGTCTGCCACACCCTGGCCACGTGCGCCTTGAGTTCCTGCAGCCGTTGCAGCGCGGCGAACGCATCGACCGCGGTGTAGGCCAGTCCGCTGCGGAAGATGTCGCGCACCACCGGGTGAATGGAATCCGGTCGGGTGGAAAGGAATTCGCCGAACTCGACCAGGCGCTCGGCCACCCAGGGCCCCTGATACAGCAGGGCGCCAGCGGCGAGGAACGGTTCCAGCGACACCTCGACGACCGTCACCTGACGGCTCAGCTGTTCGCGGAAGTTCAGGTGCGCCGCGCGCACCGCGTCATCGCCGAAGAACTCCAGGTCGTCCACCGGCGGCAGGCCGACCCGGATCGTCCGTCCGTCATAACGCGCACCGCGGTCCCGAGACCAGGCGTCGTCGTCATCGCGGCCGGCCATCACCTCGAAGACGCGGTCCACATCGCCGATGCAGCCGGCCATCACGCTGAGGCAGTCCAGCGATTTGCACGCCGGTACCAGGCCGACGGTGCTGATCAGGCCGCGTGACGGCTTGAACCCGACCACCCCGTTGAGTGCGGCCGGCACCCGTCCGGACCCCGCGGTGTCGGTCGCGACCGCGAACGGAACCTGCCCGAGGGCCACTGCCAGAGCCGAACCCGAGCTGGAACCGCCGGAGATCATCTCATTGCCGAAGACGCTGCGCGGCACCGGGTACGGGGTCCGGGTTCCGTTGAGGCCGGTGGCGAACTGGTCCAGGTTCGTCTTGCCGACGTAGAGCGCGCCGGCATCGAGTAGCCGCTGCACGGCCGGTGCGGTCCGCTCGGCGAGGTAGGCGTAATCCGGGCAGGACAGTGTCGTCGGTATCCCGGCGACGTCGATACTGTCCTTGACCCCGAACGGAACGCCGTACAGCGGCAGCGTGCGCGCCGCCGGGCGGCTCTCGATCTCGGCCGCGGCCGCCAGCAGCTCCTCGCGCGGCACCGTGGACAGCCAGGTCCCGTCGTCCCCGCGTGCGGCAATGGCATCGGCCACCCGAGCGGCCGTCTTCGTCGGCGAACCCGTCCCGCCCGCATGCGAGGCGAGGATCTCCGCTACCGACGGGCCGATGGACGGGCCGTGCGCTTCAAAACCCATAGTTGGAAATTGTCGACAAAATGATGGCGTTCGCGGAACGCCCGTGTGTCGATCGTGTTAGCGATTCGGCCGCAGGTTCAGATACTGCAGGTGGCCGTGATCTTCCAGCGCGGTGATCACGGTGTCGGAATTGTTGCTCTCCAGGGCGGTGAGGATGGCCAGATGCCGGTCGATCCCGTCACTGGACCGGTGGTGCCGGGCTTCCTCACGCAGGTTCATCGCCATCGGGAGCTGCAACTTGATCAGGATCGGTTCCAGGGCGATGTCGAGCTGACGCCGGCCCGCCAATCCGACGACCGCGGCGTGAAAGCGCCGGTGGGCGTCGTCGCGTTCCAGCTCGTCTGTGGCGCTGCGCATCTCATCGAGCACCCGGCGTACCGGTTGCAGTGCGGTCGGCGGATCGGCCAGCGGTAGCGCCGTCTCGATCGCATGCCGTTCCAGCACGTGCCGCAGCGCGAACAACTGCAGGATCTCGTCCGGGGACCAGTCGGCCACCCGTGAGCCGCGACGGGGGACCCTTTCGACGAGTCCCTGCTGGGTCAGCAGGCGCAGCGCCTCCCGCAGCGGGGCCCGGCCGATGCCGAAGTCGGCGCACAACTGTTCTTCGACGAGCTTGTCGCCGGGGCCGAGCGCGCCACTGAGGATGGCGGCACGCAGCCTGCTGCCGGCGACATCGACGAGCGTCGCGGGCGACTCGTGCTGCGATCCGTCAATCCTCGGTGCCGCCATGGCAGGTTCGGTGCCCCCTCATGCCGGCCTGTGCCGACTCAGTGGCCATCGTAGGAACTTTTGCGGTGCGCTGCCGGGTCGGCCGCGGCCGGTGACTCGACACCGCCGATAGAACGTGTTCTAGTTCTCGGATGCTGGACTTCACTCTCGAGGACCTCAGTGCCGAGGACGTCGAGCGCCTTCGCCACATCTACCGGCCCCTCACCGAATCGGTGCGCGAACTCATCGACGCCACCATCCGCACGGCGGCAGATGCCGAGACGGTGGCCGCCGCGAAGGCCCAGATCGATGCCGCGACGGCAGCCCTGCGCACCGATCAGCTCGACGGGCCGTTCGGGGTGCGATTCACCGCGCATGGAGACCGGATGCCGTGGGGTAACGCCGTCATCGGCCTGCGCAACCCGATCGCGCCGCCGCTGCACATTCAGCACAAGGACGACGGCGGGGTGTTCGCCGATTTCACGCTCGGCGCCGCCTACGAAGGTCCGCCGGGGCATGTGCACGGGGGAGTGGCCGCGCTGATCCTCGATCATGTGCTCGGTGAATCGGCGAGCCCCGCCACCAGCCCGCGATTGACCGGGACGATCAGCATGCGCTATCTGCGTCCGACGCCGCTGGGCGCACTGCACGTCGAGGCCGCGATCGTTCGTACCGAAGGTGTGAAAACCTATGCCGCCGGCATCATCTCGGATGCCGAGGGGCCTACCGTTCAGGCCGAGGGCGTCTTCATCCGGCCGAAGTGGGCCCGGGACTAGACAGCCCGATATCGCGTGTCGCGATCTCGGTGACCACCCCGGTGATGGTGGCGATCTCGCCGACCAGCAGCCGTTCCGCGGCGTGCGCGTCGGTCAGCGACGACGCGGCGTCGCGCACGCTCGCGCTGGCTGCCAGCAGTGCGTCGGTGTCCACACTCCACGGCGCGGCCGGAGTCGCCGGTTCACCGGACAGTGCTTTGACGTAATCGTCGACGGCGGCCACGAATTCGCGGTTCAGGTTGGGGGGCGGGTGCGCAGGCAGATGCGCCTCCAGGGCGGCACACGATGTGGTGACCGAGTTCAACGCGGCCCGGTAGGAGCGCATCCACCGCCGCAGCGATCCGGACTCCGTGCCGGTGGCGCCCGCGGTGGCCTCGAACGCGGCGCGCGCGCTGACCGCACGCCCCCACGCCGATTCCAGCTGTTCCTTCGGATGGTCGAGGTCGTGCACGAAGGCCTTGATGACGGTTGCCGCATAGTCGATTTCGGTCTTCAGGAGCTCGCCGGCGCGTTGCCGCAACCGGACCAGAGCGTTGTCCGGCACCAGCACGTGCACGGCGACGGCCAGTCCGCCACCGGTCACCACCGCCAGCAGCTGATCGCCGATCGCCCCGGCCCCGCCCGGGCCACCGGTGTCGATCAGGAAGACGAGCGCACCCGCGATGGCCGTGTTCACCCCGACGTAGCTGAATTCGGAGGTCAGATAACCGACCGCCAGGAAGGTCACCGCCAACAGCGCCGACACCAGTGCCGTGGGTTCGGTCAGGGACGCCAGCACCGCGGCCACGGCCACCCCGGCTGCGGTGCCGCCGATACGACCGACGCACCGGGTGTAGGTGTGCGCTGTCTCGGGGCGCAGCACCATCAGCACCGTCAAGGGCACCCACACGCCGTGCGGCATACCGCCGAAGCGCCACAGCGCCACCCCGACGGCCGTCGCGGCGGTCAGCCGCACCGTGTGACGCAGGATGGGCGAGTTTCCGGTGAGCTGGGAGCGCACCAAACCGGCGGTCGCGGTCAGCGCGTCGGGCACCACTGCGCGTCCCAGATCCGCGACCTGCTCGGGTTCGAACTGCCCGAACCGTAGTTCCACGGCCTCGCGGAGCTGGGTCGACAACCGCAGCGCGATTTCCCGTGCGTCACCCTGGACGCCGTCCGCCGCACCATCCAATTGGCCGGTCGCGTAGCCCAGTTCGCCTCGGGACCGCCGCCTGGCGTGGGCCACGATGACGAGCAACTCCGAGGCACTGTGCAGCACTCGCACGACGGCGTCGTCGTCATTGTGCGCGCCGAGCCCGGCCAACGACTCGGCGATGCGCTCGGGCAGGCTGTACCAGCCGCGGTAGATCGGTGGTCGACGTTTGGCCAGCGCCTCGCTCACGGTGAAGGCGTCCCGCAGCCGGATCATCGGTTCCGTGTCGATCCGGGTGTCGGAGTCGACGGCGATCCGGTCGGCATCGGCGGCCAGGGACAGGTAGGCGCGGGTGAGAGCGCTGCGCTGGGTGCGCCACCGGCGTTGCGGCCAGGCCGCGATCAGGACGGCCTGTGAGAGTCCACCGACCAGGGCGAGTGCCACGGTGGCCGACACCGATCCCACGGTGTGCGCGGTGGGGGCCGTCGTCAGGATGAGCGCCGCGCCGGCGGCGGCCACCAGCCCGGCGTTGGCGCTGATGGCCCAGTGCAGCCCGGCCGCGACGCACCACAGCGCCGTCACGACGACGAACGCGATGCTGTTGCCCTCGGTCACCGACCCCAGCAGGACGGCCAGGGCCATCTCCAGCGACACCACCACGACGGTGGGGAACCGGCTACGCGGACTGTCCTGCAGGGCGCTCGCGCCCGCGACGATGGCGGCAGCGCCGGCACTGACCGCGGCGGCGGCCGAACTCACCCAGGCCGCCACCAGCACGACCGCCAGCACCCCGGCAAGACTGCGCCCGACCGCGCCGGCGTCATACAACGTCAGTCGCAGTTGACGGCCGATGGTCACCCCGCCATTGTTACCCGGCGGACGGGTGTGGCAGGTGCGATCGTCTTGTTAGGTTCAGCGGGTGGAAAAGGTCATGGTCACGCTGCGCTCCGCGAATCCCGACGAACAGTGGTGCACCCGGTTGCGGACCCGGGTCGCCACCGAGTTGTCCGAGCTCGATCTCGCGGGCCTGACGGTGAACGTGCGCGACGCGGCGGTCAGCGCCTCGATGATGACGCTCACCACGCTGGATCCGCCGGTGGCGGCGGTGGTCAGCATCTGGACCCAGCAGTATTACGGCGCGGCGCTGCGCAGAGCGCTGGAGCTGCTCGCGGCCGAATGCCAGGTATCGGCCGCCTATCTGGTGACGGAGTCGGTCCCGCTGCCGGGCCCGGAGGTGGCGCCGAGCGCCCGCACCCCGGGCCTGGCCAACGTGGCATTGCTGCGACGGCCACCGGACCTGGACATCGCAACGTGGCTGCAGCGCTGGCACATCGACCACACGCCGGTGGCCATCGCGACCCAGGCGACCTTCGGCTACACCCAGAACACCGTCGTGCGGGCATTGACACCGGACGCGCCGCCGATCGACGCCATCGTCGAGGAACTGTTCCCCATCGAGGCCGTGTCGGATCTGCATGCGTTCTTCGGCGCCGCTGACGATGCCGATCTCGGCGACCGGATGGGCAAGATGGCGGCCAGCGTGGCGCGGTTCGGCGCGGACCGCGACATCGACACGGTGCCGACCAGTCGCTACGTGCTGTGGACCCCGACCCTTACGCTGCAACCGTGACACTGTTGATCGCCGATGAGAATCGGGTACGCACGCTGACGTTCAACCGCCCCGAGGCGCTCAACGCCTTCAGTGAGGCGCTCTACGACGCGACCACCGAGGCGCTGCTGGCGGCGGCCGAGGACCCCGAAGTCTCGGTGGTGCTGCTGACCGGCGCCGGGCGCGCCTTCAGCGCCGGCAACGACCTGGTGGAGATGCAGAAGCTGGTCACCGACCCGAACTATCAGCCCGGTAAGCACGGGTTCCGCGGCATGCTGGAAGCGCTGGCGGCCTTCCCCAAGCCGCTCATCTGCGCGGTCAACGGTGTCGGACTGGGCATCGGCACCACCATCCTCGGTTATGCCGACCTGGCCTTCATGTCCAGCACTGCCCGACTGAAGTGCCCGTTCACCAGCCTGGGCGTGCCGCCGGAGGCCGCGTCCTCATATCTGTTGCCGCGGTTGATCGGCCGGCAGAACGCGGCCTGGCTGCTGCTGTCCTCGGAGTGGGTGGACGCCGCCGAGGCGCTGCGCATGGGACTGGTGTGGAAGGTCTGCGAGCCCGACGAGTTGCTGGCGGAGGCCCGACGGCACGCCGAGGTGCTGTCCTCGCGGCCGCTCAACAGTCTGCTCGCGGTCAAGCAGACGATGATGGAGCCGGTCCGTCCGGGTATCGCGGCGGCGAGCGAACGGGAGAATGCCCTGTTCGCCGAGCTGTTGGGGCAGGCGGCCAATGTCGATGCGCTGGCCTCGTTCGTGGACGGTCGCGGGTAGGCCGTCAGCGCCCTGCGTGCACCGGGCAGTCGACGGCGGTGCGGGAGGCCGCCAGGATGGCCCGCACCGTGCGACGGCACCGGCCGCAGTCCGAACCGGCGCCGCAGGCGTCTGCGACCTGCCGGGAGGTGGTGGCACCCGCGGCGACCGCGTCGTGGACGGCCTGGGTGGTGGCTCCGGTGCACAGACAGACGAACATGCGCTCAGGCCGCCGTGTCCGTGGACAACATTGGAACGGGCTGCGGTGCGCCATTGTTTTCGCGTCCGGGCAGCGGTGCGTATCCGGAGAAAAGGCGGGCATTCATATTCGCCGTCGAATGGCGATCATTCATCTCGAATGTCAATGCGGAAATGGCGTTGCGCGGCGATAGCGCGACGGCGGGAACGGACGACTGGGAATTGAATTCCGCCACCGTTCCTCCCATTGCATCCGCGTTGATCCGGGCTGCCGACGTCGACCGTCAGCGGGTTAGGTCAGTGTAACCTAACTAAGGGTAGCCAGTCCATAACAAGGCCTCTGACTAGGGTTAGCCTCACCTACGGCGCGCCGAACCCGTCTGAAAAATGTCTCCGAACCGCCGTCGCCGCTCTCGCCGCCACCTGTCCACTGGACTAGATTCAGAGGCGCACGGCTTTAACAAACTTGACCAGCCCTCAGGTGCCTAGGAGCGACATGCAAGGCGATCCAGACGTTCTCAAACTGCTCAATGAGCAGCTGACGAGTGAACTCACGGCGATCAACCAGTATTTCCTGCATTCGAAGATGCAGGACAATTGGGGATTCACCGAATTGGCCCGCCACACCCGGGAAGAATCATTCGAGGAAATGCGTCACGCGGAAACGATCACCGATCGGATTCTGCTCCTCGACGGCCTGCCGAACTATCAGCGGCTGTTCTCGCTCCGTGTCGGCCAGACCCTGCGCGAGCAGTTCGAATCGGACCTCGCGATCGAATATGAGGTGGTGGCCAGGCTGCGTCCCGGCGTCGTCATGTGCCGTGAGAAACAGGACGCCACCTCGGCCGGCATCCTGGAGACGATTCTCGCCGACGAGGAAAGTCACATCGACTACCTGGAAACCCAGCTGCAGTTGATGGACACCTTGGGCGAGGAGCTGTACTCCGCGCAGTGCGTGTCGCGGCCGCCCAGCGTGGGTACCGGGTAACCGCGCGGTCGGCGGACCCGGCCCCCGCGTATATTAGGTAGCAAAGCTAATATTCTGCTGGGTCGGGGAGGACCGAGGATATTTGTGACGGCCGCTGACACCGGCACGGTGAGTGCGCTGATCAGTCCGCAGCGGCGCAACATCATCTTCGTCGCGGTGCTGCTCGGCATGCTGCTTGCCGCGCTCGACCAGACCATCGTCGCCACCGCGCTGCCGACGGTGGTATCCGATCTCGGGGGTGCGGGCCACCAATCCTGGGTGGTCACCAGTTACCTGTTGGCCTCGACGATCGCCACTGCCGTCGTGGGCAAGCTGGGCGATCTGTTCAGCCGCAAGTCGGTGTTCCAGGTGGCGGTGGTCTTCTTCCTGTTCGGCTCGGTGCTGTGCGGGCTGGCCGGATCGATGTCGATGCTGGTCGGCGCCCGAGCGCTGCAGGGCATCGGGGGCGGCGCTCTGATGGTCACCGCGACGGCCGTGATCGGCGAGGTGATCCCGCTGCGCGATCGCGGCCGCTATCAGGGAGCACTGGGGGCGGTCTTCGGCGTCACCACCGTGATCGGGCCACTGCTCGGCGGCTTCTTCACCGATCACCTGTCGTGGCGCTGGGCGTTCTGGATCAACGTTCCCGTTGCCGTGGTGGTGTTCGTGGTCGCCACGGTTGCCATCCCGGCGCTGGCCCGCAAGTCCCGGCCGGTGCTCGACTACGCGGGCATCGCGCTGGTCGGTCTGGGCGCTTCCGGCCTGACCCTGGCCACCAGTTGGGGCGGCGGCGAGTACGCCTGGACCTCCCCGATGATCATCGGGCTGTTCGTGGGATCGCTCATCGCGCTGGCGGCGTTCGTGCGGGTGGAACTGCATGCGACGGAACCGATTCTGCCGATCCGGCTGTTCGCCGGACAGGTGTTCTCGGTGTGCTGCGTGCTGGCGTTCATCGTCGGCTTCGCGATGCTGGGCGCCATGACGTTCCTGCCGACGTTCATGCAGTTCGTCGACGGGGTATCGGCGACGGTGTCCGGTCTGCGCACCTTGCCGATGGTGGCCGGCATGCTGATCACCTCGATCGGCAGCGGTTCGATCGTCGGGCGCACCGGTCGTTACAAGATTTTCCCCGTCGCCGGTACTGCCATCATGGTCGTCGGCTTCCTGCTGTTGTCGACGATGGACGCGCAGACGGCGTTCTGGATGCAGTCGCTGTACCTGTTCGTGCTGGGCTCCGGTATCGGCTTGTGCATGCAGGTGCTGGTCCTGGTGGTGCAGAACACCGCGAACTTCTCCGATCTGGGGGTGGCGACCTCGGGTGTCACGTTCTTCCGGACCATCGGAAGTTCCTTCGGGGCGGCGATTTTCGGGTCGCTGTTCGCCAACTTCCTGTCCGGGCGGATCGCGGATGCGCTGGCCATCAGCGGGGCACCGCCGATCGCCGCCGAGTCCCCGCAGGCGTTGCGCGAGTTGCCGCCCGAAATGGCCGCGCCGATCATCGAGGCGTACGCGGATTCGCTGGGGCTGGTGTTCCTGTGTGCGGCCCCGGTGGCCCTGGTCGGATTCGTGGTCTCGTTGTTCCTCAAGGAGATCCCGCTGCGCGAAATGGATGCGGTCTCGGCCTCCGATCTCGGCGAAGGCTTCGGGATGCCCGCACCCGAAACCTCCGATGAGATCCTGGAGATCGCGGTGGCCAGGGTTTTCCGGGACTCGCCCGATATCCGGTTGCGCAGGCTGACCGAGTATCCGGGCTGTGAACTCGACGTGGCCAGGTTGTGGGCGGTGGTCCAGATCTACCGGCACAGCCAGGTGTACGGTTCGGCGACACTGAGCCAGATTGCCGAACTGCGACGGCTGCCACCGGAGGTGTTGGAGCCGGCCTTCGACCGGTTGGTGGAGACCGGCTATGCGCTGCGCACCGGGGATCAGCTGTGGCTGACGCAGGCCGGCGCGCACCAGGTGGGCGTGGCGATCGACGCCTTGGTCAGCAAGTTGGTAGACCGGCTTGCCGGGGTGACGGGCATCGACGAGACCGCGCCGGATCGCCAGGGGCGGCCGGATCGGCTGCAGGTCGAGGCCGCGCTGGAACGCATCGCGCACCGGATGGTGCTGCAGCCGCAATGGGTCGAAGACCGTGCTGAGCTGACCGCTGCGGCCGGTCCAAAAAACTAGAACACGTTCCAATTCGAGGTCATCGGGCGTATCTTCGTTTCCATGAGCCGTATCGGAGATTTCGCTGACGACGATGCCGCCGCGTGGATCACCAAGTCACCCGACATCGGTGTCGCGATGGCCGGATTCACCCACGCCGTCTACAACAAGAACCGGCTGCCCATGCGGGTGCGGGAACTGGCCAGGATGGTGATCGCCCTGGACAACGAGTGCGTGGTCTGCCAGAACACGCGTGACTCGGCGGGGATCGAGGCCGGCGTCGACGAAGACCTCTACGACCACGCCGCCGTGTGGCGCACCTGGCCGGGCTACAGCGAGCAGGAGCGCGTCGCCGCGGAGTTCGCCGAGCGTTTCGCCGGCGATCACACCGGCCTGCGTGATGACGACGAATTCTGGGAGCGGTGTCGCGCCCAGTTCAGCGATGAGCTGCTGACCGACCTTGCCCTCTCGTGCGCCATGTGGCTGGGCATGGGCCGGATGCTGCGCACCCTCGACATCGGCCAGTCCTGCAAGATCACGCTTTGACCGTTGCTTCGGCGGTCGGCGCCGCGCTGACCTTCGTGTGGCTCGGCATGGTGCTGGCCATCTCGTTCCTCGAGGCCCCGCTGAAGTTCCGGGCACCCGGCGTGACGCTGCAGATCGGGCTCGGTATCGGCCGGGTGGTCTTCCGTGCGCTCAACGCTGTCGAGGTGGTGTTGGCCACCGCTGTCGCCGTCGCGCTGGTGTCGGCGGCTCCGCCCCGCCCGGCGCTGATCGCGGGCGTCATCGCCGCTCTCGCGCTGATTGCCCAGTTGACCGTCGTACGACCACTTTTGAGCAGACGCGCCGATGCGGTGCTGGCCGCCGGTCCGGTCGCCCAGCTACCCCGGTCCCGGGCCCACCATGTCTATGTCGTCCTGGAGCTGATCAAAGTTGCGTCGCTGATCGTCGCCGGGACCGTGCTGCTCGCCGGCTGACTCCGATCGCCACCGCCGGCGCCAGTACCACCAGAAGCAGTGCCAGCCAAGGCCATCCACCGTGGTCGTGCACCCAGCCGGCCAGCGCCCCCTGTAGGCGCCCCGCCGCGCCGACCACCGGGTCGGCGGGGTCGCCGGCGCCGTGGAAGAGCCGGATCTCGTAGACGCCGTAGTACGCCACGTACGCACCCACCACGATGAGCAGGGCGCCGCTGATCCTGTTGACGTACGGCAGTATTCGGCGGATCCGGTCGAGCAACGCGGAACTGGCCAGTGCGGTGGAGACCGCCAGCGCCCCGACGATCACCGCGAAGCCGCCCGCATACGCCAGGTAGACCAGCACGCTGTCGCGCCATGACGCCGAGCGGGCTGCGCCGGCGGTCACCGCCAGGAACGGCCCGACCGTGCAGGACAGTGACGCCAGCGCGAACCCGACCCCGTATCCGAGCATCGATCCGACGCGCGCGGTCGGTGCCCACCGCGACCCCGGTTGCACCGGCAGCTTGAGCGATCTCCCGAGCAGCAGCCACCCGCCGAGAACGACGAGTGCGACGCCGATCAGCACGGTGGCGAACGGCACGTATTGCTGGACCGTGGACGCAACGGACACCGTGAGCGCCCCGAACGCGGCGAACACCACCAGCACGCCGAGCGTCATGGCGGCCGTCGCGGTCACGGCGCGCCCGACCGCCCGTCCGGTGCCCACATCGGGCTGAATGACCAGACTGAGATAGCCGGGCAGCATGGCGAACCCGCACGGGTTGACCGCCGCGATCAACCCGGCCCCGAACGCCAGACCGAGCAGATCACCTTCCATCTAGGCGGTGAGTGCGCTGACCCGGGCCGCCAGATCCTGCTCCGACATCGCCGAGGTCGGGTTGTTCACGAAACTCGATGTGCCGTCGGCCGTGACGAAAAGATAGGCCGGCTGCCAGGGCACATTGAACTTCGTCCACAGGGACCCGTCGGCGTCGTTGAGGTTGGTGAAGCCGAGGTTGTAGCGCGTGACGAATTCCTGCATGGCGCCGACATCGGAGCGCGCCGCCACCCCGACGAACGTCACGTCCGGGTTGGCCGCCGCCACCTTGCTGACGGTGGGCGCCTCCTGGTTGCAGAACGGGCACCACGGCGTCCAGAACCACAGCACCGCAGGCTTGCCCTGCAAGCTCGCGCCGTCGAAGGGGGCACCCGACAGGGTGGTACCGGTGAACTGGAGCCGGTCGTCGGCCACCGCCGTTGGGGCGCCGGCGATACCCAATATCAGCCCGGAGGCGAACAGTGTGACGGCGAGCGAACGCAGCCGCCGAGCGAACGGAAATGTCACGGGGACCTCCGGAGATTTCAGCTGGTCCACAGCCAGGATGCTGCGGGCCTCAGCTGGTATCACGTACCCCGTGCCAGTCCGGTTCGAACATCGGCGCTCTCGTGATGCGGGCATGACGCCACCGGTGCGGTGTGGACCGCCTTGGCGCGGATCCGGGCGCCGCGGTGCGGGATGAGGATGACGCCCTTGACCCGTGGGCGCTCGGCACGAGCGGTGCTGGTGTGCAGATCGACGCGGCGCAGCACCTCGCGCAGCACGACCGCCATCTCCACCAAGGCGAAATTCGCGCCGAGGCATCGGCGATTGCCGCCGCCGAACGGCAGCCACGTCGTCGGTCCCAGCGAGGCGCCGAGCATCCGGTCCGGGTCGAATCGATCGGGATCGGCGTACTGGCCGGCGTCGCGGTGTACCAGTCCGATGCCCGGAGCCACCATCACCCCCGCGGGCAGCCGGTAGCCGGCGACCTCCGTCGGCTCGGTCAGGATGCGCCCGACATCGAACACCACCGGCCGGATCCGCAGTACCTCCTTGCACACGGCATCGAGGTACTCGTCGGTGCCGCCGCGCGCCGCGTGCACGGCCCTGCTCAGCACCCCCGGGTGCCGGGTCAACCGTTCCAGCGCCCATGACAGCGCGGTCGCGGTCGTGTCGTGACCGGCGACCAGCAGGGTCATCAGCTGATCGCGCAGTTGGACATCGGTCATGTCGCCGGCGCGGATCATCATGGCCAGCGCGTCGGTGCGGCTGTCCAGTTCCGGGTCGGCCCGGCGCTCGGCGATTTCGGCGTAGAGCAGACGGTCGGCCTCCCGCAGGCGATCCCGGAACGGGCGCCACGGCGCCAGGCGTTGCAGGCCCGGGGTGTTGATCGCCAACGACTCCCAGACCCCGACGCTGAGCAGTTTCGGCATGATGGCGCGCAACTGCGCCAGCCGGTGTTCGTCGGTGGCGCCGATGACGGTCCGCAGGATCACCTCAAGCGTGATCTCGGACATCCTCGGGCCCACCGCGAAGCTACGGCCGACCGGCCAGCCCGCGATGTTGTCCGCCGCGATCGCGGCGATCAGTCCGGTCTGACGGGTCACTGCCTCGCGGCGGAAGGGCGCCAGCATGAGCCGCCGGCGGTCGCGGTGTTCCTCGTCGTCGACGACCAGTACCGAGCTGGAGCCCAACAGTCCGGCGAGCATCGAGTTCGCCTCGCCCGCGTGGTAGACCGCCGGGTCGCCACCGAACACGGTCTTGATGTCGTCGGGCCGGGCCAGGTAGATCAGGGTGCCCATGGAGGCCACCCGCAGCGTGAACACGTCCCCGTAACGGCGGCGGCAGGTCGAGACGAACCGGGGCCAGAACTTCATCAGCAGCGCGGCCTGGATGCCTGGCGGCAGCGGTGGCCCGGGCGGCAACGCGATCTCGGTCACGTGTATGAGTCTAGGCGCGGACCGCGGTCCTCAGAGCAGATCTGTCGCGTCGTACACCCAGGACATGTCGGCGGTGGCGAAGTCGGCCAGCCAGTTCGGCGGCGCGAAGTTGGCCAGCGCGCTCATGTCCCAGTAGTCCTTCCAGATGGTGATCCTGTCGTCGACGACCTCGTGCACGGTGACGAAGCGCAACTGAGCGACCTCACCGGTCGGCCACGTCCAGGTCTCGGAATGCTCGTACATGACGTTCGGTCCGTCGGCGACCAGCAACCCGTCGTGGTTTTCGTAGCCGGACAGGACCTCGAGGCCGATCTTGAGCCGCTTGATGATGTCCTCGGGGCCGCGCGCCGCGGCGGCGGGGCCCACCGGCATGTCCGCGTAGATGCAATCGGGCGCGAGGTGGGTCTTCACCTGATCCCAGTCGCGCGCGGACAGCGCCCGCCACATGCCCAGGACGGTTTCAATTTCCCCTCGCTGCGCTCGACCGGGAGGAGCGATATCCCTCTGCGGCGCTCGACCGTCCTGGTCAGCTGACACGTGCCAATTCGCTCTTGTCGGTGGGCAGTGCGGGGGAGCGGTGTGCCGCCCGCAGGAATCGCCCGGTGCGCTGGTTGCCGAGCAGGTCGGTCGGGCGGCCATCGAGGAACACCGCGCGCCCGCCCACCAGCACGGCGCTGACGGTGTCGTCGTTGCGGTTGACCATCCTGGGCAGCCCGCCGTAGCAGTCGACGGGTTCCTCGGCGTAGGCCTCCAGGGAGGCGTCCAACCGGGCGGGGTCGACGATGACCACGTCGGCGCGGTCCCCGATACGCAGATGCCCGGCATCGAGCCGGTACCAGTCGGCCAACTCGCCGGTGAGCCGGTGCACGGCCTGCTCGATCGTCATGAACGGCTTGCCCGCGTTCTCGGCGTCACGCACGTGCTTGAGCAGCCGCAGACCCATGTTGTAGAACGCCATGTTCCGCAGGTGCGCGCCGACGTCGGAGAATCCGAGCTGAATGCCGGGTTCGCGGGCCAGCTTCTTGAGCACGTCGGGCCGGTGGTTGGAGATGGTGGTACGCCAGCGCAGGGCTTGTCCGTGCTCAAGCACCAGATCCAGGAATGCGTCCACCGGGTGCACGCCGCGGTCCAGGCCCACCTGACCGAAGGAGCTGCCGATGACCGTGCTGTCCGGGCAGCCCACGATCTCGGCGTCATGGAAGTCGCGCTGCCAGACCCGGACACCGAAACGGTTCTCGTAGTCTTTGCGGAACTGCCTGCGATACAACTCATCTCGCAGCAGATCGTTGCGCGCCACTTCATCGCGCAGGTGTAGTGCGGCGGCACCGGCACCGAACTCCTCGAACACCACCAGGTCGATACCGTCGGCGTAGACCTCGAACGGGACCGGCAGGTGTTGCCAGCGGAAGTTGCCGCCCAGGGCATTGATGACCCGGGCCAGCGGGCCCAGCAGCTTGATGGCGTGCGGATTGGCCTTGATGTCTGCCGCGGACAGCAGGCTGGTCTTGAGCGGATTGCGGAAGACGCCCAGCGACTGGGCCAGCTGTGAGGCCAGGTTGACCGGGTTCTGGATATCCGGCCCGGACTGCAGCACCCGGCCGGCGCGACGCAGCAAGGACTTGAGTCGGCGTAGCTCGCGTGGGCCGGCGTAGGTGGACGGCAGCGTTCGCGAGCGGCAGACGTCTCCGTCGATCTTGTCGAAAAGCAGTTGTTGCGAGGACATTCCGACGAATCCGGCGTCCAGCGCCTCGGTGAGCATGGCTTCCATTCGGGCCTGCTCGCGCCGGGTCGGTCGGTGCCGTCTGCGGGTGGCGCGGTCCAGGCCCATCACCGCGGTACGCATATCGGAGTGGCCGATGAACGCCGCGAGGTTGGGCCCCAGCGGCAGCGACTCCAGGGCCTCGACATACTGCTCGGCCCCGGTCCAGGTCTTGTTCCGGTCGACGGTGTCGATCACGAATTCGCGGGGGATGGCCTCGACCCGGCCGAAGAGATCCCCGGCGTCGGCGCCACCGACGTGCACGGTCGACAGTGAGCACGAGCCGAGCATCACCGTGGTGACGCCATGGCGCAGTGACTCGGGCAGCGACGGTAGGCCGAGCACCTCGATGTCGTAGTGGGTGTGGATGTCGAGCATGCCGGGCAGCACCCATTTCCCGGCGGCATCGAGGATCTGGGGGCAGCCGGTTTCGTCCAGGGCTTCGGCGGAGATCGCGGCGACCTGGCCGTCGCGGATGCCGATGTTGCGGAGCGCCGACGGCGCACCCGTCCCGTCGAACCAGCGGCCCCCGCGGATGATTGTGTCGTAGGTCACCCAGACATCAGAGCAGTGCGGTGCAGGGGTGTCAACGAAAATCGTGAACAGATTCCAAAAGGTGTCTACTGTGCCGGCGGCGCATAATCGACACCGTGACTCCTTTGCAGCGCTATATCGCCGAAGAGATCGCCACCGACCATGTCGATGGGCTGCTGTCCCGACGGGAAGCGATGCGCCGGCTCGCGCTGCTGGGCGTGGGCACGGCCGCGGCAACCGCCCTGATCGCGGCCTGCGGATCGAACTCCGCCCAGCCGAGTCCGACGTCGACCGAGACGCCCACCGCGCCGGTGTCCACCCCGCCGGGGATGGACACCGCCCTGCAAACCGCCGCGATCACCTGGGCCGGCCCCAAGGGTGAACTGCAGGGAGCGTGGGCACAGGCGGCCGAACCCAAGGGCGCGGTCCTGGTGATCCACGAGAACAAGGGCCTCAACGACTGGGTACGCACCGTTGCCGGCCGCCTCGCCGGCGTCGGCTACTCAAGCCTCGCGATCGACCTCCTCTCCGGGAACGGCGGCACCGCCACCTTCGCCGACCCCGCCGAGGCGACCGCCGCACTGGGCAACCGCGCGCCTGAGGACATGGTCGCCGACCTGAAGTCGGGGATCGCCGAGGTCTCGGCGCGCACCCCGGGGGCCAAGGTCGCGGCCATCGGCTTCTGCATGGGCGGCGGACTGGTGTGGCGGCTGTTGGCCGCAGGCACGCCCGAACTGTCCGCGGCCCTCCCGTTCTACGGGCCCACCCCCGACAACCCGGACTTCGCCGGCTCGAAAGACGTCGCCGTGCTCGGCTTCTACGGTGAGCTCGACCAGCGGGTCAATGCGAGCGAACCGATCGCCCGGGCCGCGCTGGAGCGGGCCGGGCTGGTCCACGAACTGGTGACCGAGCCCGGGGCCAACCACGCCTTCTTCAACGACACCGGTGACCGGTACGACGCCGGCGCCGCGGCCGACGCGTGGCGACGGACCTTGGACTGGCTGTCCACGCACGTCGGGTGACCTCGCTCAGGTCGTGCCCCACCCGTCCGGGCAGTAGCCGTCGATATCGGTGAAGCCGTACTCCCTGGCCAGCTCCACCGAGGTCACCGATCGCTGATTCCAGCGCGCCCGCATCTCGTCGGCCGCGATCGCGGCCACCCCACGCCCGGCGAACCGCGGTGTCTCCGACTCGGCGAATCCCGGCGGCGCACTCGGGTAACCGTCATCGCGACCGGCATGCAGTGCCGTGCGCCAGTTGTCCTCGGTCACCCCGTAGTTGTCCAGCATCATCTCCGAACGCAGCCAGCCGGGGCTGACGGCGACGGCGGTCGCGCCGACCTGCCGCAGTTCGTGTCCGTGGCTGAAGGCGAGCCGGTTGACGGCCAACTTGGCGAGATCGTAGAAAACCGACAGCCGGAACGTGTCGGCGTTGTATTCGGTTGTGCCATCGGTGATTTCCACCAGCAGACCGCCGGGGCGGGTGACCATCAGTGGTAACAGGCAATGCGAGGTGATCAGGTGCGTGCGGACCCCGAGATCGATGATGCGCAGCCCGTCATCGAGGTCGTGCTCCCACATCGGCCGTCCCCAGGTCGCCGGCGGGCCCTTCAGCACCTCCGCGCCCCAGATGTCGTTCACCAGGATGTCGATGGTCCCGTACTCGTCGCGAAGACGGTCCGCGAGCGCGCGAACCTGGTCGGGAATCAGATGGTCGACCTGGATCGCCACGCCGGTTCCGCCCAGCGAATCCACCAGTGCCGCAGTCTCTTCGATGGTTTCCGGGCGGTCATAGTCCGAACCTCCGCGTCCGGTGACGCTGGTGCGGCCGGTGCAGATGACGGTCGCCCCGGCTTCGCCCAAGGCCGCAGCGATACCCCGGCCGGCGCCTCGAGTGGCGCCGGCCACGACGGCAACCCGGCCGCGAAGCGCCCCGGGGCCCGGTAATCCGGCCATGGACGCAAAGTATGCGCGTGGACACCGAACCTCGTGGGCGAACCCGCATAGCGCACATTCACCCTGAGTTAACACACTGGTAGGGCGGGCGTGTTCGACCGCACATGGGTGGCGGCTGTGATGGGCACATGCGAGTCGTCCAGGTCGCGAACTTCTACGGTCCGCGGTCCGGGGGCCTGCGGACCGCCATCGACCGACTCGGTGCCGAGTACACCGCGGCCGGCCATGAGGTCACCCTCGTGGTGCCCGGCGACCGTCCGTCCCGACACATCCTGGACTCGGGTGTCACCCGGCTGTCGCTGCCGGCACGGCTGATTCCCTTGACCGGTGGTTACCGCGCCGTGCTGCCCGGCCCGGTCACCGCGCTACTGGCCGAACTGGCACCCGACGCACTTGAGGTGTCCGACCGGCTGACGTTGCGCTCGCTCGGCCCGTGGGGCAGACGGCACGGCGTCGCGACCGTGATGATCTCCCATGAACGGCTGGACCGCCTCGTCGGGCAGATCCTTCCACCGCGTGCTGCCCGCGCGGTCGCCGACATCGCCAATCGCCGCACCGCGCGCAACTACGACGCCGTGGTCTGCACCACGGCGTTTGCCCGTGCGGAGTTCGACCGAATCGGTGCGGACAATGTCGTCACCGTCCCGCTCGGCGTGGACCTCGATCAGTTCCATCCCCGGCACCGCAGCGCGCAGCTGCGCAGCCGGTGGGCGCAACCGGAACAGACCCTGTTGGTGCACTGCGGCAGGCTGTCGGTGGAGAAACATGCCCACCGGAGCATCGATACCGTTGGTGCACTGCGTGATTCAGGTGTCGACGCGCGTCTGGTGGTGGTCGGGGAGGGGCCGTTGCGGACCCGACTGGAACGTCAGGCCGCCGGGCTGCCCGTGGACTTCACCGGGTACATCGGATGCCGCGACACCGTCGCCGGGATCCTGGCCTCCGCGGACGTCGCCCTGGCGCCGGGCCCGCACGAGACCTTCGGCCTGGCGGCACTGGAGGCACTGGCCTGCGGCACCCCCGCGGTGGTGTCGCGCACCTCGGCGCTCGCCGAGATCCTGACCGCCGACAGTGGCGCGACCGCCGACAACGATCCGGCGGCCATCGCGCGGGCGGTCACCTCCGTCATCTCCCGGCCCGAAGGACCGCGCCGTAGCAACGCCCGCCGCCGCGCCGAGCAATTCACCTGGCCCCGCGCGGCCGCCGGCATGCTCGACGTCCTCGCCCGGCGCTGACACCGAAATCTCGCAGCCGGACATGGACGGCGCATCGGTGCCATACGATTCCTGACATGTTGGTCTCCGCTGTGATGTGGCCCGGGCTCGCGATACCCGTCGTGGTGGTGGCCGCACTCAGCGGCGCGGGCCATGCCGCCGCGGCACCCGGAGACCCGGGCTGTGCGACAACACTGTCGGCACCGCAGGTGATCGACGTGTCCGGGACCGCCATGGTGTCGGCCTCGGCTTCGCCGGGGGCCTGCAACCGGGCCGAGCCGCAGCTGCAGGTCGCCTGCCTGCAGCGGGTGGGCAGCACCGTCGCGCCGGTCTGTGTGCAGGCCGAAGGGCCGGGCACCGCACGGGTGAACTTTGCGCCCTACACCCCGGGGGCCAGTTATGTGGCCACCGGCCGCAGCTGCGCCAACGCCGGTAGCCCGCCGGTCACCTTCTGTCGCTCGGCCGGACCGCTGACAGCCGCCCTGTAGGCGTCACGCCCGGTAACGGTCCACGGCGGCCGGGACATAACGCACGTCGGCACCCGCATCGAACCGGTACCCACGTCCCCGGATGGTGGTGATGACACCGCAATAGCCGCCGAGCTTGACCCGCAGCCTGCGCACATGGGTGTCCACGGTGCGGCCCGACATCTCGGGATCCAGGGGAACCCGGGCGTCGTCCCACACCTCACGCATCAGCCGCGCGCGCGACATCGGCTGCCGCGGATGCTCGGCCAGGAAGCACAGCAATTCGAACTCGCGGTAGCTCAACCGCACCGGCACCCCGCGGACGCGAACATCGCGGCCGGCCCGGTCGATCAGCAGACCGTCGAAAGGCTCGGACACCGCGGCACGCCTCGCGGCAGGCACCTCATCGGCCGTCGCGATGATCGCCGCACGGGCCCGCACACCCGGCACCGAGTTCGCGATGACGCGGCCGAACTCATCGGCGAGTTGCGCGGTGCGGGAGGGCAATTCGGGGAATCCGGCGGGCACGTCGAGCACCAGGACCACCTGCACCGACGCGGTCGCGTCGGGAGCCGGAGGCGGGCTAGCTTGGTACACGCCACCTACGGTGCCGCAGCAGGCGCCGCCCGGTCAGGGTTTGCCGCGGCGTGAGCGCAACTCAGAATGCCGGGGTCACCTGTCCGGCGTAGGTCAGCTCGATGAACTGCCTGGTGGCTGCCCCGGTCAGCAGACCGGCCAGCACACCGACATCGGGATTGGCCTGGTCGTGCGCCGTCGTCACCAGGTATTCGGCGTAGGTCGGGTCACCCCGGTCGCAGTGCAAGGCGGTGTCGGTGTGCACATTGCGTTCCATTGCCTGGTTGCCGAACAGGAACACCGCGTCGAAATCGTCGAGGGCAGAGGGCAGTGTCCAGCTGGTGAGCTCCTTGAACACCAGCCGGCCCGGATTGGCGCGGACATCGGTCGCGGTGGCGAGCTGCCCGGAATCGGGTCGGCAGTGGATCAGCCCGAGCCGGTCCAGCATCATCAGCGAGCGATCCGCATTCACCGGGTCCGCGGGCAGCGCGATTTCGGCGTACTCCGGTAGCGCGGCGAGCTGGGTGACCCGGCTGGAGTACAGGCCGAAAGGCTCGATGTGCACGGCCACCACCGGCACCAGTGCGCTGCGGCTGCGGCGGTTGAATTCGTGCAGAAATGGCAGGTACTGGAAGTAATTTGCGTGCAGTCTGCCGGCCGCGAGCCAGTCGTTGGGCTCGTCGAAGCTGTCGAACACGGTCACCTGCAGGTCGATGCCGGCGGCGGCCAGGTGCTGGCGGATGTTCTCCAGGATCTCCGCATGCGGCACGGGTGTAGCGCCGACCCTAAGGGGGCGTTGGCCTTTCGTGCTGACCGACCGCACGCTGCTCGTCAACATGTCCCGAAGGGTACTGATGTCTGCGTCGATTGCAACGTCGCCCAATGTGTCCGATTGTTACGCCCTTTAACGCACGGTGAATGCAGCGGTGGTTGTCGCGGCGTGACCGCCCCACGGTCGCGACAGCATCATCCGGCCAGCAGGAAGAGCGGTTCCCCATGTCTGAAATCACGGCTGTACCTGAGCAACTGAGCGGCCCACCGGGGGAGCGCAAGCTGCGCGGTAACCTGGGTGTGGCATCCATCGTGTTCATGGTGGTGGCCGCGGCGGCCCCGCTCGGCGTCGTCGGCGGCGTCTTTCCGCTGGGAATCGCCGGTGGTAATGGTGCCGGGTTCCCGGCGACCTTCGTCGTGTCGACGCTCATCCTGCTGCTGTTCGCGGTCGGTTTCACCGCGTTGACCCCGTTCGTCGAGGAGGCGGGCGCCTTCTTCTCGTATGTCCGTCATTCCCTTGGCTTCTCGACCGGAATCGGTTTCGGCTTCGTCGCGCTCGTGAGCTACGTCGCCCTGGAGGCCGGGGTGTACGGGCTGCTCGGGCCGGCCGGGGTCGGCGTCGTGACGCTGTTCGGTGGGACCGAGATCCCGTGGTGGGTGCTCGCCGCCATCGCGTTCGCGGTAACGACGTTCCTGGGCTACCGCAACATCCAGCTGTCCAGCCGCGTGCTGGGCGTGCTGCTCACCGCGGAGATCGCGATCATCCTCGTCCTCGACCTGATCATCGTGGCGCGCGGCGGCGGTGACGACGGGCTGTCCACCGGCATCGTCAACCCGTCGACGGTGTTCTCCGGCTCGCTCGGCATCGGACTGCTGTTCGCGATGCTGAGCTACATCGGTTTCGAGGCGACGGCGATCTTCCGCGACGAGGCGAAGGATCCGGAACGCACCATTCCCCGCGCCACTTATGCGGCGCTGATCCTGATCGGCGCCTTCTACGCCGTCACCAGCTGGGCGCTGATCTCGGCGTGGGGCGACACGCAGGCCGTCACCCAGGCGACGGATTCCGGCGGCACGTTCCTGTCGGACGTCGCGCAGACCTACATCAAGACCGCAGGCAACGACATCATCACGGTGCTCTACTTCACCAGCCTGTTCGCCTGCATCCTGGCGTTCCACAACGTCGCGTCGCGCTACGTGTTCGCGCTCTCGCAGCACCGCGTGCTGCCCCAGTCGCTCGGCATTGCGCACGCTGCACACGGGTCCCCGCACAAGGCGTCGCTGTGGATCTCGGGCGTCGTCGCGATCAGCATCGCGCTGGCCGTGCTGTTCGGGCTCGATCCCGTCACGCAGTTCTACACCTGGTTCGCGGCGGCCACCACGGTCGGTTTCGTGGTGCTGCTGATCGCCACCAGCGTGGCGGTGCTGGTGTTCTTCGCCCGCGACCGCCGCGGCTACTCGCAGTGGCGGGTGCGCATCGCACCGGCGCTCGGGCTGCTCGGACTGGGCGTCACACTGGTGCTCATCCTGACGAACCTGGAGGGGCTCGCCGGCTCGAATGCGCTGGGCTGGGGCATCGTCGGACTGCTGGTGGTGGCGTTCATCGTGGGCGCCGTCATCGGCCGCCGGGTCGGCGATCCGGCCGGGGTCGTGCGGTCGTGACGGCATCGGTGCGACCCACCGACTCGGCTGCGGCCGCGGATCTGTGGCGCCGGCTCTCGGAGGGCTCGCTCACCGAGATCGAGGTGGCCTGGAGCGATCCGCTGGGCCACGCGCAGGGCAAGCGAATCCCGGCGGCACAGTTCCTGGACCGCGCCCAGGGCAGCGGGTTCGCCTTCTGTGAGGCCTCGCTGGGCTGGAACGCCGACGGCACCGTCATCGACGGTCTGCGGCTGACGAACTGGGACGGCGGATACCCGGACGTGTTCGCGGTGCCGGATTTCAGCACCTTCCGCGGGGTTCCGTGGCGGCCCGGTGTCGGGCACGTGATCTCCGATATCTTCGCGCACGACCGTTCACCGTCGCTGCTGGACCCGCGCGCGGTGCTGCGCCGGGTGCTGGACCGGCTGGCTGGGCTCGGCTACACCGCCAAGGTCGGGGTGGAGCTCGAGTTCTATCTGCTCAATCCGGACGGCACCACGTATCTGGATGACATTCACGCCTACTCGCTGGAGAATGCGAACGCGCTCGACCCGATCCTGTCCGATCTGTACGAGACGCTCGGTGCCTTCACCCGGCTGGAGGGCATCCAGACCGAGTACGGCCCCGGCCAGGTGGAGACCAATCTCGTCTACACCGATGCGCTGGAGGCCGCCGACGACAGCGCCCGGCTGAAGTACGCCGCCAAGGAGGTGGCGCGCCGGCACGGCAAGCTCGCCAGTTTCATGGCCAAGCCGTTCGCCGATCAATCGGGAAGCTCTGCGCACCTGCACATCTCGCTGTGGCGCGACGGCGAACCCGCGTTCGCGGGCACCGGTGGCACCGAGAACGACCTGGCGTTGTTCGCCATCGCCGGACTCCTGGAGCATCTGCCCTCCATCACCGTCTTCGGAGCGCACTCGGTGAACGCGTACCGCCGCTTCGTGCCCGATTCGTTCGCCCCGGCGACCGTCACCTGGAGCCGCGACAACCGCAGTGCGGCGGTGCGTTCCCTGGTGGAAGCCACGCCGGAGGCCAACCGCATCGAGTTGCGCACCGGCGCCGCCGACGCCAATCCGTACTGGCTGGTCGCCTCGGCGCTGGCCGCGGTGGTGGCCGGGATCGAGGCCGGCCGCAGGCCCGATGCGGCCGAGGGCGGCAACCTCTACGGCTCGGGCACACCGCTGCCCGAGTCGCTCGCGGTGGCCGTGGCCCTGGCAGTGCGCGACGACACCATCACCGAGATCCTCGGTGCCGATTCCGTGGCGGATTTCGCGGCCATCGCGCACAGCGAGTGGCAGGAGTACTCCAAGCAGGTCACCGACTGGGAGCGGCGGCGCTACCTGACGACCTCGTGACGGTGTCAGGCCGCGCGTAGCAGCTGGCTGCCGGCCAGCTGGATCAACCAGATTCGGAACCGCCGGTGTGACCAGCCGCGGGTGCCGACCAGCCTGGTGAACAGGGCAGGATCGCCTGCCAGCCAGGCGATGTCGATCGCATCAGCGCGTCGGAGCCGGTCGGTGAGCGCGCCCAGTTCGTCCAGCCGCGCGACAACCGTGCGCGCGCCGTCAAGACGCTGACGCTGATACTGCTCGAACAGGGCCCGCGCCGACTCGTCGGAGTCGGCGGCGACCTCCAGGGCACGGAACAGCGGGGCGACCCGGATGGCGACATCGACCAGAACGTTGACCCAACCCTCGAGCAGGCGGGCAGGATCGTTCTCGGCGAGGGCCGCGGAAAGGTCTTCGCGCTCGGCGAGCGTGGCTTCCTCGTCGTCCCCGGTGATCGCCCAGTCCAAGGCGGTCTTGAGCAGTTCAACCTTTCCACCCACCGCGGTGAAGACGGTCTTGCGGCTGACCTCGGCGGCCTCGGCGACCGCGTCGATGGTGGCCGAGGCGAAACCGTGCTCGACGAACACCGCTGTCGCGGCAGCAACGATGGTGCGCCGGGTTTGCCGGGCCTGCCCGGCCCGCAGGCTGGAGCGGTACTCGCGCTTGACGGAATCCAATTTTTACCTCACTCTGAGTGAAATCACTACACTATCAGTATCCTGAATTGGAGGCGCGATGCGGATCCTCGTTGTCGGTGCGGGCCCGTCGGGACTCTATTGCGCACTTGCCTTGGCCCGCCGCGGGCACGATATCGACCTGGTCGACCGCGAGCCGGGCCCGCCACCCCGCGGCCTGTGGCGACGCCGCGGTGTCATGCAGTTACACCATGCGCACACCTTCCGAGGACCGGTGGTTGATGTGCTGCACGCTGAGATGCCTTGTGTGCTGGACGATCTTGCGGCGCGACGGGCCGAGGTTGCCTACGACGGCGACGGCCGGGCGATCGCGCTGCTGTGCCGTCGGGCCACCTTCGATTCCGTGCTCCGAGAGCACGCCCAGCGCACCCCCCGCGTCACGGTCCGGACGGGCCACGTGACGTGCGGCCGCACCGGACTGCTCATCGACGGCGTCCCGAACCCGTCCGATCTGGTCATCGACGCGACCGGACGCAGCGGCAGGCTGACCGGAAGGCCGCCACGATCCGGGACCGTCGTGGACTGCGGTGCCGTCTACGTGACCCGCCAGTACCGGCTGCGCGGGGCGGGCCTTCCGCCGATGAACAGCCCGATCGGCCTGTCGCTAAGCATGGACGGCTACATCGCGATCGCCTTCGTTCACGATGCCCGGACATTCTCGGTCACGATCATCCATGACGGTTCCGACCCACGGTTGCGCGAACTCCGTGACGTGGCGGTCTTCGAATCGGTGATCGGCGCCATCCCGCAGCTCTGCGAATGGACGGCCGCCGGGCGATCGGATGCCATCACCCCGGTACTCGCCGGTGGACGCCTCTACAACGGTTATCGCGGCCAGCTGGACGACGCCGGGCGTCCATACGTTTCCGGTGTGATCTCCGTCGGCGACGCGGTCTGCACCACCACGCCGCTGGCCGGGCGCGGCGTCGCGCTGGCCCTGTGGCAGGCTCGCGAGCTCGTCGACAGGATCGGCGGAAACAATCTGTCGCCCAACGAGATCGAGCAACTCACCGCGGACTTCGATTCGTGGTGCGAGGTGGTCGTCAAACCGTGGTTCGACGACCAGGTGTACGCCGACGGTCACCGATTGCGCCGATGGGCGGGGGAGGACGTCGACCTCTCCACGCCGCTGCCCAGTGATGTCATCTCGGCCGCCGCCGAGCGTGATCCCCGGCTGGCCGCGTTGATCGCGCCGTATCACCGGATGGACGTACCCCCGGGCGGCCTGGCGGCCGCCGAGCCCCTGGCCCGAGCCGTGTACGCCACCGGCTGGCGCCCCGGGTTCCCGCATGGCCCCTCGCGCGACGAACTCGCCGCGTTGTGCCGTTCGCTCACCGCACAGATCGCTTAACCTGGCGGCGTCCAGCGCACCGGCAGGCGCTTGATGCCGTGGATGAACGGCGACAGCAGTCGATCCGGCTCGGCGTCGGCCGCCAGATCCGGTATCTGCCGGTGCAACTCCTCGAACGCGACCGTGATCTCGCGACGGGCCAGATTGGCACCGAGGCAGAAATGTGCGCCGCCGCCCCCGAAACCGACATGCGGATTGGGGCTGCGCCGGATGTCGAAACGCCACGGGTCGGTGAAACGGGTTTCGTCTCGGTTCGCCGATCCGTACCACAGGGTGACCTTGTCGCCGGCGGCCATCGCGACACCGCTGAGCTCGGTATCGCGGGTGAGGGTACGCCGCATGTAGGCCACCGGGGAGGCCCAGCGGACGATCTCCTCCACGGCGGTCGGCGCCAGCGCCTCATAGTCCGACCACCAGAGGTCGCGTTGCTCGGGAAAGCGGCTCAACGCGGCGACACCGTGGCTGATCGCATTGCGGGTGGTCTCGTTGCCCGCGACCACCAGCAGGATGAAGAACGACGCCACCTCCGCCGATGTCAGCTGTTCGCCGTCCACTTCGGCGGCCACCAGTGCGGTGGTCAGATCTTCGCCCGGTCGGGCCCGCCGGTCCTCGGCCAGGTCCTTGGCGTACGCACCGATATCCATGGCGACGTGCGCGAACTCGTCGAAATCGGTGGTGAGGTCGGGGTCTCCGAAACCGAGGATCACATTCGTCCAATGGAAGATCTTGTCGTGATCGTGCTCGTCGATGCCCATCATGTCGCAGATCACCTGCAGCGGAAGTGGGCCGGCCAGCGTCGTCACCAGATCGGCCCGGCCGTCAGGATGGTCGGCGACCATCCGCGAGACCAGGTGGCGGGCGCGTTCACGTACCGATTCCTCGATCCGGGCGAGCACCTTGGGCGTGAAGGCGCTGCGCACGATATTGCGCAGCCTGCTGTGCCGCGGGTCGTCCATGGCGATCATGGACCCGAAGTACTCGGCGAGTTCGGGGGTCTGATCGCCGATGGTGATGTTCGGGCTGGAGCTGAACACGTCGGGGTGCCGGCTCGCGAAGTGCACGTCGTCGTAGCGCGCGAGCGCCCAGTGCCCGGCACCGGCGTCGACACCTTCACCGGTGATCGGGGCGTGGAACGACACCGGGGCCTCCCGGCGCAGGGTCGCGAAGGCGCCGTCCCGGAAATCGTCGTCCTGTGACCAGAACCGCCAGGATCCGAGATCGATCTCGGACAGCTCGACCTGGCGGGGCTGCGATCCGTTGACATGTGTCGTGATCGGCATGGCCGTAGCTTAGGTTCGCCGCGCGCGGGTCACCGGCTTTTGACGGGGCCGCTCAGTCGGGCAGATCGTGGCGCACCACGCGGACCCGTCCGTGTGGCAGGCAGGCCGCGTACCCGTGGTGCTTGCCGTACAGCTCCCACGAGGTGTGCGCGTCGTCGCTGGGAACGTCGATGTGCTGCCCACCGGAAAATTGCAGGTGTAGGCTGCCGTCGTCATCCCAGTCGGCATGCGTGCAGGTGGTACCGGCAAAGTCGAAGAGCGGCTTCTGCTCGTTGCGTACCGCAGTCGGATCGATGGCCACGACCTCGGCCGCGCCCGAGGCGCCGCCGCCGAGTTCCGGCAAGGTCAACTCCATGGGTGCGGAGATGACGAGTTCGTTGTATTCGTCGAGGTTGAGCACCAGACCGTCGCGGAACATGATCCGCTGTAGGGTGCGCCCCTGGATCCATTGTTCGGTCATTTTTCCACTTTGGGCCGTTGCTGGGCCCAGCACAAGAGATGATGGGCGGTTCGCTCCGGAGCGGATCCGTTTCTGTTGTCCAGACTCGGGACCGCTGGTGAAAGCAGCTGGTAGAACGCCTGCCGGAGACCACACCATGCGCGACACTGTTCGCTGATGTAAACGCATCAGGCTCCCGGGCGTAAACTCCACGCAACGGGGGAGGGTTCACGCAACGAGCCGGTCCATGTACGCGCCACTAGTGAAAGGGCTGACTTGCCCGCATCAGACAACCGAGTTCCCGAAACCGGCCTCACACCGCATTTCGAGGACGTTCAGGCGCATTACGACCTGTCGGACGATTTCTTCCGGCTGTTTCTGGATCCCACCCAGACCTACAGCTGTGCCTATTTCGAACGCGACGACATGACCTTGGAAGAGGCTCAGTACGCGAAGATCGACCTGTCGCTGGGCAAGCTGGGGCTGCAGCCGGGGATGAAGCTGCTGGACGTCGGCTGCGGGTGGGGTGCCACGCTCAAGCGCGCCATCGAGCGTTACGACGTCGACGTGGTCGGGTTGACGCTGAGCCGCAACCAGCAGGCCCACGTGCAGGAGCTGTTCGACGGCCTTGACACCGAACGGTCCCGCGAGGTGCTGCTGGAAGGCTGGGAGCAGTTCAGCGGTTCCGTCGACCGCATTGTGTCGATCGGCGCATTCGAGCATTTCGGCGCCAACCGGTACGACGACTTCTTCAAGATGGCCTACTCCGCGCTGCCGGCCGGGGGCTCCATGCTGCTGCACACCATCGTCAAGCCCAGTGATGCCGACTTCAAGGAACGCGGGCTGCCGCTGACCATGACGAAGCTGAAGTTCTTCAAATTCATCATGGACGAGATCTTCCCGGGCGGGATGCTGCCGTTCGTGTCGGTGGTCGAGGAGCATGCCGCCAAGGCCGGCTTCGAGGTGCAACGGGTGCAATCGCTGCGGTTGCACTACGCGCGCACGCTGACGATCTGGGCCGACGCTCTGGAGGCCCGCCGCGACGAGGCGATCGCCATCCAGTCCGAAGAGGTCTACGACCGCTACATGCGGTACCTGACCGGCTGCTCCGAGCTGTTCCGGGACGGGTACACCGACGTCTGCCAGTTCACCTTGCACAAGGCCTGATCCCTAACGCGCGGCTTCCAACGCCCGGCGCAACTCGTCGGATACGTCGCGCTTGGCCCAGCTGTCGGTGGACACCACCACGTACACGTTGCGTCCGCGCACCGCGACCTGTTCGGTGCGCTGCGGGTCATCGGCGGCGGTGCGCAGCACCGTGAAGGCGACCGCGAAGCTGGTGGTGCCGATGTGGTCGCAGACCGCCTCGACCCGGACAGCGTCGCGCCAGCGCACCGATGTCCGGTAGTCGATGTCGCTGTGCACGACTTTGAAGTCGACTCCGGACGACATCAGTTGGGCGTAGTCGACGCCGTGCTCGCCGAGCAGAGCGGTGCACGCCTCGTCGAACCAGGTCAGGTAGTGGCCGTTGAACACCACGCCCTGCTGATCGATCTCGGCGTACCGGGGCACGATTTTCAGTGAGCTCACGCCAGTCACCATGCACCACGACTGCGCGCCACCGCTAGCATCGAACGGTGATCTCTGCAGCGGCGGAACGTCGATGAGCGCGCCCACCCTCGTGACGGTCGACGAGATCAGGGCGGCGGCGGATCGGTTGCGCGGCAGCATCATGCGTACCCCGCTCATCCCGGCGCCGTGGGCCGATCACGACCGGCCGCTGTGGATCAAGCCGGAGAGCCTGCAGGTGATCGGCGCCTTCAAGGTGCGCGGTGCGCTCAATGCCATCGGCAGGATCGACGCCGGTCTGCGGCAGCGAGGTGTCGTCGCGTACTCGAGCGGAAACCACGCGCAGGCAGTCGCTTACGCCGCGGCACAATTCGGCATCGACGCGCACATCGTGATGCCCGAGGAGACCCCCGCGGTGAAGGTGGCGCGAACGAGAGGCCATGGTGCCCGGGTGGTGCTGTGCGGCGCGGGTGAGCGCGAAGCGGTTGCCGCGCAACTCGTCGAAGAGACCGGCGCGACGCTGGTGCCGCCGTTCGACCATCCTGACGTCATCGCGGGCCAGGGCACGATCGGCCTGGAGATCGCCGAGGATCTGCCCGATGTGAGGACGGTCCTGGTCCCGGTCAGCGGGGGCGGGCTGGCCTCCGGCATCGGCACCGCCATCCGCGCGCTGTGCCCACAGGCCCAGATATTCGGCGTGGAACCGGAGCTGGCGGCCGACACCGCAGCAGGCCTGCGTCAGGGCAGTCGGGTCAGCATGTCGATCGGGGACCGCAACCGGACCATCGCCGACGGCCTGCGCTCGGAACCGTCGGAGCTGACGTTCGCTCATCTGCAGCAGGTGCTCACCGATGTGCTGACGGTCAGCGAAGACGAAATACGTTCTGCGGTGGCCGAATTGGCCATACAGGCGAGGCTGGTCAGCGAGCCCAGCGGCGCGGTGGCTCTGGCCGCCTACCGACGCCACCGGACACCGCCGGGCAAGACGGTGATGATCCTGTCCGGTGGCAACATCGAACCGGCCCTGCTGGCCCAGATCGTGGCGGACTCACCAACGCGCGGGGTTCACCAGGGGGACTGACACGGCGCAACCGACGCGCGCGCAATGTGACCAGGCATCCTGTTCGGCGGCGGCCTTCAGGCGGCGCCGCCGGCCAGCCCAACCGCACGAACAGTTGGCCGTCGAGTGGCCGAAGCCACGGTTGTACACGTAGACCGTTCCGTGTCGTCGGGTGGTGTCCGCGAACAGATCTTCGAGCAGCATGGACATCATGGGTACATCTCCTTCGTCGACCTGACCTCGGTGTCATGTAGACGTGCTGGCGTGCTTCGATTCTGCGCCCGATCACCTCGGGATGGCGGGAGCCGCGGGTCACGACTCGGCGCAGATCCCATCAAGCCGAAGTAACTGGTGACCGGTCTCTACCCGGGGCTCTTCGTTGCTAAACCTGGTGCCTGCCCACGTAATTGACGCCTCGGCAGGTTGCTGGTCTAATGCACGCCCTCCATCAGACGGCTGATGCGACCGGTGAACGCCAGCACGATCAGACCCGCGGCGATCGCCACCAGACCGAGGATGCCGAAGTAGGCGAACTCGTGTGCCGGGTCGTAATAGCCCGAGAGCACCCCGGACATGGACGTCCCGAGTCCGACGGAGAAGAAGTACAGCGCCATCATCTGCGCCCGGAAAGCCTCCGGCGCAAGTTGAGTGGTCACGGCCAGGCCGATCGGGGAGATCATCAGCTCGGAGACCGCGAAGCCGGCCATGACCGCCACGATGAACAGCGCGGGAACGGCGCGGCCCGTGGTGCCTGCGAACGGGAGGAACAGCAGGAACGCCGCACCCATGCCGATGACGCCGTAGGCGAACTTCCGCGGTGTGGTGGGCGCCCGCTGACCCAACCGGGTCCACATGACGGCAAACAGTGGCGACAGCACGATGATCCAGACCGGCTCGATCGAACCGATCCAGCTCGACGGTGCCGTCCACCCGAAGATCGACCAGTTCATCCGTTCGTCCGAGTAGACCGCGAGGACGGTGAAGATCTGCTGGAACAGCGACCAGAACACGGCGTTGGCGATGAACAGCGGAATGAAGGCGCGCACCCGGGTGCGTTCGAGCGCAGTCACTTTGGCGCTGGTCAGCAACAGGGCGAAGTAGCCGATCGCGGCGACGATGATGACGCCGGTGGTGACCTGGGACAGGTTGTCCAGTGTCACCAGCCCGGTCGCGAAGGCGATGACCGCAACGGCGATCACTCCGACCGCGACCCCGACGGCCGGGAACACACCGCTGCGGGGCAGCGGGTTGGGCACCTCCCGTCCGTGCGTCCCCAGGTTGCGGCGGAACACCACGTACTGCACCAGGCCGAGCGCCATACCGATGGCGGCGGCCCCGAATCCGTAGTGGAACCCGACGTGGGTCTGCAGCAAGCCCGTGATCAGGGGCCCGACGAAGGCACCCAGATTGATGCCGAGATAGAACAGCGTGAAACCGCCGTCGGCGCGCGCATCGCCCTTGTCGTAGAGCGTGCCCAGCAGCGATGAAGCATTGGCCTTGAGTGCGCCGGAACCCAGGGCGACGAAAACCAGACCTACTGCTACACCGGTGATTCCGGGCAGTACCGCCAGCGCGATGTGTCCGAGCATGACGACGACGCCGCCGTAGAACACGGTGCGTTCCATGCCGAGGACGCGGTCGGCCAGCCAGCCGCCCAGCACTGTCGACAGGTACACCAACCCGCCGTAGGCGCCCACAATGCCGGTCGCCGTGGCCTTGGACAGTTCCAGGCCGCCATCGGTGGCCGAGTAGTACAGGTAGTACCCGAGGATGGTGAGCATCCCGTAGAAGGAGAACCGTTCCCACAGTTCGACACCGAACAGGTTCGTCAATCCGATCGGGTGGCCGAACAATGTGCGCGCCGCCTGCTGATCTGTCTGGCCGCCCCCGGCCCGTTCCGACCCAGTCATAGCGCCACCTTCCCACGATGTCCGGTCGGGCCGATGCATTGTCGGAAAGTCGTGGCGGGTCGCTCCCGCCCGGCCAACATCGGCAAACGCTCTGACTGAGCTCACATGTACAGATCGACGAATCAGCAAACGCCAATCCCGGAATTCCCCTGCACGGGTGGGTTCCTGGCCGCTGCGCAGGTAGTCTCAGCCGGATAACGCGACGGTGGATGCATCGTCACGACGCGGCTGCCTGCGTGCGGCCGAAGAGGGTCCGAAGGGGTACATGTGGACGCGGTGCTCGGCTTGTCGATGACACCAAGGTCGCTGTCAGTGGTGGTCGTCGGCGGCGGTGACCAGCCGGATGGCGGCCGCAACGACGCATACGAGGTCGCCGTCGACGGTTCCGACGGTCGGTCGGCCACCGAACGGGCCACCGCCGCGGTGGAGGCGATCGCGGCCGCACGCGGTGAACGGCTCAAATCCATCGGTGTCACCTGGAGTGACGACGCGGACGTCGAGGCGTCGCTGCTGATGGAATCGCTGACCGAATCCGGGTTCGAGAATGTTGTGCCCATCCGCCTGCCCGAGGCCACCGAGGCGCTGGCCCGCGGAATGGCCGATGTCATCGGCTACCGGACCTCCGCGGTGTGCGTCATCGAACCGGACACCGCGATCGCCCTGATCGTGCACACCGGCGACGGTGCCGTGCAGACCGCGATCAACCACACCATCGACTCCGACGAGAGCCTCATCGGCTGGTTGAGCACCGTCTTCGCCCGGGCCGACTGGCAGCCTGAGGCCCTGGTGGTGGTCGGGTCGGCCGGCGGGTTCGACGCCGTGCTGCCCCAACTCGAGGAAGCGCTGTCGGTTCCGGTTTTCGCTCCGGCCGAGGCGCCGCTGGCGTTGGCGCGCGGGGCGGCACTCGCCTCGACCCACAATGCGGGGCTGCCGCTGGACTCGAGCCCGTTGTTCTCCTCGGGTGCCGCCGGCCGCCACGCCGCCGCCGGCGCATCCCGGGTGACGCCCGCCCGCGTGCTCACCGGCCTGCTGGTGGCCGGGGCGGTGACCTTCGTGGCCTCGGCCTCGGTCGCGGTCGCCGTCCAACTCTCACCGTCCCCGCAGGCCGCACCGCAGCCGGCGGTCAGCGCCGAACGGGTCGTAGACGAGGCGCCGGTGGTCCGGCCCGCGCCCAGTGTCGCCGTCCCGCCGCCCGCCGAAGCTCCCGTCATCCCGGAACCGGTCGAAGCGGTCGTCGCGCCGGTCGTCGAACCCGTCGTCGAGTCGGCACCTCCGCCCGAGGTGAACACCGTCGTGGACAACGTCCCCGCCGAGGGGCCGTATGTCCTCGAGGTGCCGGCCGCACCGCCACCGCCGCCCGTCGTGGCGCCGCCGGCCGTGGTCGCACCGCCGCCGGTGGTGGGACCGGTCTATGACCAGCCGAAGAGGCCGCTGCTGCAGCGAATCCGGGACAAGCTGAGGATCGGTGGGGACGATCAGCCGCCGCCGATCATCATGAATCCGCCGATGGGCTGAGCGCCGATGCGCTGCGCTGGCTAACATTTCCCGCACCCGGCACGATCTACCATGTAGTCCATCAGGCCAGGTCCGGATGTCCGGAATCAGGGGAGGTTCGGAACTTGCGCAGAAACTTTCGGAATGTGCTGGTCATGGCGGGTATCGCCGCGGCCGCACTGATCACGTCCACAGCAACCGGTGTGGCTGCGGTGCCCACACCGCCGGCGGCGGTCTCGGTATCGCCGGCCCCCGGCGAAGTCGTCGGGGTGGCCTATCCGGTGACCGTGTCCTTCGCCGATCCGGTCCGCGACCGTGCCAGGGCGCAACGCGACATCACCATCTCGGCGGACACCGTCCCGGCCGGCACCTTCGAATGGCTGGACGACGCGACGGTGCGCTTCACACCGACCGATTTCTGGCCGGCCCACTCGACCATCTCGGTGCAGGCGACCGGCTTCAAGTCCTCGTTCGAGACCGGGGCTCAGGTCGTCGGTGTCGCGGACATCAGCGCCTACACCTTCACCGTGAGCATCGACGGTGTCGTCGCGCGGGAGATGCCGGCATCGATGGGTAAGGCCAAATTCCCCACCCCGATCGGCAGGTTCACCGCGCTGGGCAAGGAGAGCGTGGTCGTGATGGATTCGCGCACCATCGGCATTCCGCTGGACGACCCGGAGGGCTACAAGCTGACCGTCTACGACGCGGTGCGGGTTACCTGGGGCGGCGTGTATGTGCACGGTGCTCCGTGGTCGGTGGGTTCTCAGGGGTACGCGAATGTCAGCCACGGTTGCATCAACCTCAGCCCCGACAATGCCGACTGGTACTACAACAACGTCAGCATCGGTGATCCGATCATCGTGCAGGGCTGAGGTTTTCACGTCTGAGCGTGCAGATTGCGCGCTGTCGGCGAGGCTTCCACGGTGCCCGGATCCGGGTAGGTGCCCAGCACCCGGTCGGCGGTGCCACTGCTGGTGACGGTGAACCAGTAGTGCTCGTTCTTGAAGTGGTGCCGGCGATGATTGCGCCAGATCGACCGGTAGACAGCCGTTTTCGGCTTGTAGTCGGTGTGGATCAGGTAGTGGCACCATTCGTAGCCGATGCCGAGCAGCGCCAGGAACGTCAGGAACGTCAGACCCCGCCCGAGGCTGGGGAAGGCGAGCAGTGCGATCGCCACGGCCAACGGCAGTACCCACAGCAGCGACTGCCAGGGGATGAACACCAGCGGCAGATCGCGCGGCTCGACATGGTGGTCGCGATGCTTGCGCGACAGCAGCGGATCCACGGTGACACCGGCGATCCGGCGCGGCCGCCAGTGCAGGATGACCACGTGGATCACCCATTCGGCGAACGGGAACACCGCGAGCATGGCCAGCGGTACCACGGCATCGGTGATCTGCCAGTCGCCCACGGCCAGCCGGGCGGCCGCCGCGGCGAGTAGCGTCCCGGTGAGCATCCACGGCGTCGGGTGGCGCCGGAACTCCCGTCCCGCATCGGCCAATGTGACACCGCGGCGGGTGCTCACGTGAGGTCCTCCAGTTCGGTGAGCGCGCCCAGCAGCGCGGTGGTGGCGGGTTCCAGCAGGGCGCGGGCGGCGGCCGCGGCCGCGTCGGTGTTGCCGGTGCGCACGGCGTCGGCGATCGCCCGATACGCCTCGGGATGGCCGACCTCGGCGGCCATCATCACGGCGAGCGCGGGCAGGGCGGGTTCGTAGGTCGCGCGCAGTGTGTTGTACATCAGCCGGAAGGCGATCGAGTCCGCTCCGTCGACCAGGTGGTCCCAGAAGGTCAGTGCATGACGTTGCCGCTGAACCGGGTCGGTGTCCGCGCTCAGATCGTCGATGGTCGCGTCGAGCAGGGCGGCCAGTTCCGGTCCGCGTCGTGCGGCGGCAAGTTCGGCCACCTTGGGACCGTTGTGCAACCGGGTTTCCAGGATGGAACGCACCACGGCGATGTCGAGTTCGCCGGCCCGGAACAGCAGCCGGGGGAGCAGGTCCAGCCCGGCGTGCTTGCGGAAATCGCGCACCGTGGTGGTGTCGCCCTGCCGGATGTCCACCAGTCCCGTCGAGGTGAGGCGTTTGAGCGCTTCGCGTACGGCGGGCCGGGACACGCCGAGGACCTCGGCGAGGCGACGCTCGCTGGGCAGCGCGTCACCGGGCTTCATCTCGCCGCTGAGTACCTCGGCGACGATCTGTTCGAAGACATCCTCGGGGACCGAGCGACGGTTGACCGGTTGCAGTGCCATGCATCGAGCATCGCAGCCACCCGGTAAAAGGTCAAGTGGTCATACCAGTGGATTGCCCGCCGACTCGGCAAGTCAGCCCGGGACGCCGGTGTACTCCGGATTGGGCGGCACCGACAGCGCGATGCCGATGCGGTTGGTGGCGCCGATGAACGCGGCGATGGAGATGCCCTCCAGAATCAGGTGGTCATCGAGGCCGAGCTCGCGCAGCCGGGCGAAGTCCGCCTCGCGGATGGACTGCGGGTTGTTGTTGACCGCGATCGCGAGATCGGCGAGTGCCCGTTCGCGGTCGGTCAGCTCGGCCACCTGGTGGTGATCGATGGCCACCCGCTGGCCGAAGGACCAGTCGCCGGCGACCTTGCCCAGTTTGTTGGCGTGATTTGTGTGGCAGTAGGCGCACCGGTTCTCCCCGGACACGACGGTCGCGATGACCTCCCGCTCACGATCGGTCAGCCCGCCCCGTCCGTCGGTGCCCAGCAGCGGAAGCAGGTAGCCGTTGAGGCGTTCCAGGTCGCCTTCGTTCAGGGACAGCGCGCGAAACCAATTCGACGTCAGCCCCTCGTCGCGTTGTTGCTTGGCGAAGAACCCCTTCACCGCCGGGCGGGACAGCTCGTCGATCTCCGGCACCCGCAGCCGGGAGATGGTGGCCGGGGTCAGCGTGGTCGGGGAATCGGCGGTCGCAGTCATGACTGCACCATGGCGCGCAGGCCGTTGCTTCGGCAACGGTTTTATGCCCCGCGACGTAAACGGTTGTCAGCGTAGCGCTTCGGCGGTCGAGTCATCGGCGGGCAGGAACGCCTCGATGCTGAGCTCGGCCGCGGTCAGGTCGAGAGCGGTACCGAAGGTCGTGACGGTGCTGAGGAAGGTGAGGACCTGCCCGCCCGGACCCATCAGTTCCAAGGGGACCACGACACCGCCCAGATCGGTGCTCTCATCCAGGCCACCCGGATACGACTCGATCTCGGCGAGCAGCTCGGCGGACTGCGCCGAACCGCTGACCGCGGCCTCGCGCCGCAACCGCCCGATGACGTGATGACGCCACTGCGCCAGGTTGCGGATCCGCGGGGCCAGCCCGTCGGGGTGCAGCGAGATCCGCAGCGCGTTGGGCTGGGCCAGCAGATGGGCGGCCACCCCGTCGAGCAGGATCGCCGCACCCGCGTTGACCTGCAACACATTCCAGCCGCGGTCGATGGCCAGGCACGGGAAGGGGTTGTAGGCGTTGAGAACTCGCTCGACACCGGCCCGCACCGCGGACATCCCGGGATCGTGCAGTGTGCGTTCGGAATACGCGGGGGCCAGGCCGGCGGCAATCAGCAGCTGGTTCTGCTCACGGGCGGGTACCTCGAGAGCCGCGGCCAGCCGCAGCACCATGGCGCGGCTGGGTGCCGATCGTCCGGTCTCGATGAAGCTGACGTGCCGCGCCGACACGTCGGCCTCCAGCGCGAGGTCGAGCTGGCTCAGCCGTCGACGTTGCCGCCACGATCGCATCAACGAACCGAACGGGGGAGTCTGCAGGTCAACACCGGTCACTCCGTCAGTCTTGACCACATCCGGTCACGGCACCATTACCTCACTGGTAATTGCGGCGCTGACCTCTGTGGACGACGGTGGTGGTCATGACAGAGACCCGGAATCCAGACGTCCCCCGGTGGCTGCGCCTCGTGCTCCGGTGCGACCGCGCCGGATCATCCTGGTACATCGGCACCGGTTTCTTCTTCGCGCCGGTCCTCGCGGTGCTCTCACCGTGGCCGGCGCTGACCACGGTGCTGTGGGTGGCGATCGCGCTGGCCGGCCTGTGGCTGGGACTGCTCGGCATCGCGATGGCGACCGGTCTGGCCATCGTGCTCCGGCGTGACGGCGAGATCGACGAGGACTACTGGAGATCCATCCTGGACTATCGAGCGGCGCCCGGAGTCAGTGCGCGACAGGCTGCCTGGTCGCACCGGCATAGTCGACCTGCCAGTGCTTGATGCCGTTGAGCCAGCCCGAACGTAAGCGTTCGGGCTTCTCCAGCGGGGTGAGATCGGGCATGGCGTCGGCGATCGCGTTGAACATCAGATCGATGGTCATCCGGGCCAGGTTTGCGCCGATGCAGTAGTGCGCGCCGGTGCCGCCGAAACCGACGTGCGGGTTGGGATCGCGAAGGATGTTGAAGCTGAACGGATCCTCGAAGACCTCTTCGTCGAAGTTGGCCGAGCGGTAGAACATCACCACCCGCTGTCCCTTCTTGATGGGCACTCCGTCCAGTTCGGTGTCCTCCAGCGCGGTGCGCTGGAATGACGTGACCGGCGTCGCCCACCGGACGATCTCGTCGGCGGCAGTGCCGGGGCGGTCGCGCTTGAACAGCTCCCACTGGTCGGGGAAGTCGGTGAACGCCATCATCCCCTGGGTGATCGAATTGCGCGTGGTCTCGTTACCCGCCACGGCCAGCAGGATGACGAAGAACCCGAACTCGTCGTCGGAGAGCTTGTGGCCCTCGACATCGGCCTGCACCAGTTTGGTGACGAGATCGTCGGTGGGATTGGCGGACTTCTCCGCCGCCATCTGCATGCCGTAGGTGATCAGTTCCACCGAGGCGCTGATCGCGTCGTTGTTCGCGAACTCCGGATCCTGGTCGCCGACCATCTGATTGGACCAGTGGAACAACTTCATCCGGTCCTCTTGCGGCACGCCCATCAGGCCCGCGATGGCCTGGAGCGGCAGTTCGCAGGACACCTGCTCGACGAAGTCGCCGCGGCCCTCGGCGAGGGCCGCCGCAGCGATCTCCCGGGCCCGGTCGGCCAGGTCGGCGCGCAGCTGTTCGACGGCACGCGGCGTGAATGCCCGGGACACGATCTTGCGCAGATGCGTGTGGTGCGGTGCATCCATGTTCAGCAGCACGAACTTGCCGGAGTCGATCTGCGCCTGGACGGTGCCGTCGGCGTAGCGCGGCAGGGCGGTCTTCTCCAGGCTGGAGAAGACGTCACTGCGCCGCGAGACCTCCTTGACGTCCTTGTGCTTGGTCACGACCCAGAAGCCGCCGTCACCGAACCCACCCTTGTCGAGCGGCTGCTCGTTCCACCAGATCGGAGCCACCTTGCGCATCTGGGCGAGTTCGTCGACCGGGAGTCGTTCGGCGTAGATGTCGGGATCGGTGAAATCGAAACCGGTGGGCAGGTCGGGTGTCGGCATTGCACAACCTCCGCAATAGGCACTGGTGGCGTTACCGCATTGTGAACCAGCGGTACACCTCGCGTCCTGAAGTCGGACAAGGTGACCGAGGCTGACAGAACACACCCGGAAACTCATATGAAAGTCACAGCAGTCTCAGCTGTAACGAAATAGGCCCCGCGACGGAAAATCCATAGAGCAGTATGTTCACCAGAAAGGAGCGTCGGCGATGATCGATGTCGGAGCCAAGGTGTTGAGCGCAGCCATCGGAGGCGGATTCGCCGCATTGATGTTCGCCGCCCCGGCCGTCGCCGAACCTGCCCCGCCCCCACCTCCCGCGCCGGTGGTGGATGTGGCTCCCGTGCCGGCAGCCCCGGCGTCCGCCGTCTCCGTACAGGCAGCCCCGGCACCGGCGCCTACCGAGGGCGTGCCGCACCTGCCCAGCCCGGAAGCTCTGCCGCCGGGCTCGACGATGGATCCCAGCGTCATGGCCGGTGGCGAATCCCCGAACGTGAGTTACCTGCGGGATCTGTGGCACGCGGTGCAGAACCAGGAGCTCAGCGGAAAGGAAGCCCTGCTGCTCGGCATCTCGCAGCGCAACCTGAACACCCCGATCCCGGCCCAGGCGCCGGGCCCGAACGTGCCGATCACGCCCGCCGGTCCGGCGTCCGGCCCGGCCGCGGGGCCGGCTCCCGCCGCCCCCGCTGCTCCGGCGCCTGCCGATCCCGCGACGCCCTAAACCCCGACGGGGTCGATACGCGCCGGCACGTGCTTGTGCCACGGCGTGCCGGCAAAGGCGTCGCGCCAATCCGACGCGGTCAGCGCATTGGGTGCGACCCCCGGTGCCGTCACGGTGCCGTCGACCGCGGCGAAGTCCAGCCCGTAGCCGTTGGGCAACGAGGCGTGCCCGGGCAACATGGCCTCGCTGATCTCGACGCAGGCCTCCGCGGCACCGGAGGCGGTGGTGATGCGGGCGCGGCCCCCGTCGGTCAATCCCAGTGAGCGGGCGTCCTCGACGCTGACCCGCAGCGCGCCGTCGGTATCGCGTTTGCGCCACACCGGGTCCCGGATGATGTCGTTGGCCGTGAACGCGCGGCGTTCCCCGGCCGACAGCACGATCGGATATTCGCTGCTGGTCAGCAGCGGGCGGTCGGTGGCCAGCGCGCCGAGTTCGGTGATCAGCTCCGGGATCTCGAGCGCGATGCGGCGGTCCGCGTGGCTGATCAGCGCCCAGTCGTCGGCGTACTCGTGTTCGGTGAAGGTCAGCCCGGAGCGGCTTTCCAGGATCGCGGTGAACAAGGCGTTGCCGTCGGTGTGCCCGGCGCGCCGCACCGCCTCCGGATAGGTCAACGCCACCTTCTGCGCCAACCCCCACAGACCGGCCGCGCCGGCCAGCCCGTCGGGCAGGCTCGGGCCCAACGTCTCGTAGAGCACGTAGGGCAGCACTTTGCCCAGCGACGGATTCGCGCCGAGCGCGGCGAAGAAGGCCTGCGTGTACGCATCCAGCCCGTCGGCGGCGGCCCGGCGCAACGGGTGCAGCTCGGCATCGTCGACGACGCCGAGTTCACGTACCAGCCGCGCCCAGATCTCCGGCTCGGGCAGGGTGCCCGGTAGCGGGTCCAGCAGCGGGTGGCGCAGATGGAAGGTGTTGTGCGGGAACTCGAGATTGAAGAAGGTCGCCTCGACCTTCTCGAACTGGCTGGCCGCGGGCAGCACGTAGTGCGCCAGACGCGCCGTCTCGGTCATCGCGACGTCGACCACCACCAGCAGCTCCAGCGCGCGCAGCGCTTCGCCCACCGCGGCAGAGTCGGCGATCGAATGCGCCGGGTTGCTGCTCTCGACGATCATGGCGCGGAACCGGTCGGGATGGTCGCCGAGGATTTCCTGGGGCACCGCATTGGAGGGCACCAGGCCGGCGATGATCGGCGCCCCGGTGACCGGGGTGCGGCCCACACCGCCGGCGCCGAACAGCGGCGCGAAGGTCGAATGCAGATGCTGGCCACCGCGTTTGGCGAAGTTGCCGGTGAAGATCCACAACAACTTGTTCAGGTACGAGCACAACGTGCTGTTGGGTGCCTGCTGGATACCGAGATCCTCGAAGACCGAAACACTTGCGGCCGCGGCGATCCGGCGCGCTGCGTTCCGCAGCAACTCCGCGTCCACCCCACTGCGCCGGGCGTAATCCTCGACGTCCACCTCGGCCAGCGCCCGCCGTACCGGTTCGACGCCGGTGACATGCTCGGCCAGGAACGCCTCATCGCACAGGTTTTCCTGCACCAGCACCGCAGCCAGCGCGGTCAGGCACCAGGCGTCCGTGCCGGGCCGCACCCGCAGATGGAAGTCGGCGAGCTTCGCGGTATCGGTGATCACCGGGTCGATGACGATCATGGACCGGGCCGGGTCCTTGGCGATCTCGTTGAGCACCGTGCGGGCCCGCGGAAAGCTCTGCGACATCCACGGGTTCTTCCCGACGAACACCGAGACCTCGGCATGCTCGAACTCGCCACGGGTGTGCCCGCCGTAGAGCTGGCTGTCCACCCAGAACTCACCGGTTTTCTCCTGCGCCAGGGCATTCGAGCGGTACCGGGCGCCGAGTGCCTTCAGGAACGCGCCGCTGTAGGCGCCGCCGAGGTGATTCCCCTGGCCGCCGCCCCCGTAGTAGAAGATCTTGTCCCCGCCGTATTCGTCGCGGATGCGGGCGAAGCCCTCGGCGATCTCGGTGATCGCGGTGTCCCAGTCGATCTCCTCGTACTCGCCGGCGGGCGTGCGGCGCATCGGGGAGGTCAGCCGGGCCCGGTTGTTCTGATAGTGGTCCAGCCGCAAGGCCTTGTTGCAGGTATAGCCCTGCGAAGCCGGATGTTCTTTGTCGCCGCGGATCTTGGCCAGCGTGCGGCCTTCGAGTTGGACCACGATGCCGCAGTTGCATTCGCAGAGGATGCAGGCCGTGGGTTGCCACGGCGGGATCTGGGTCGGTTCGGTCATGTCATGCCTTCCGTTCGCCGGTTTCGGCGGTCACGAGGGCGCGTAACTGCCGGTGGACGAGGTCGAGTGCGCCGGCGTCGCCGGTGGTGCGGGCGACCAGGACGGCGCCTTCGATCGCAGTGGTGGTGAGCATCGCGAGTTCGGCGGCGCGCTCGGCGGTGACACCGTCGCGGCGCAGGAGCTCTTCGATCAGCCCGGTCCAGCGGGTGAATGCCGCCGCCGCCCGCGCGACGACCGGTGGGTTGTCGGCCTCGACGGCGACCGCGGCCACCGGGCAGCCGGCCCGGAAAGCGGTCTCGGTGAGCTGGCTGCGGAACCCGTCGACCACCGTGTCGAGGGCCTCGACCGCGCCGGCCGCGCCGGATATCCGGTGCGCGATATGATCGCTGGCGAAATCAACTGCCTCGCAGAGTAATTGGGTTCGTCCACCGGGGAAGTGGTGGTAGGCCGAACCGCGCGGCGCGCCACTGTGTTGCAGGACGTCGGAGATCGCGGTCGAATGTGCGCCGCGTTCGCGGATGAGCAGCGCCGCGGAAACGATCATGCGGTCACGGGGGCCGGCCATGGGAGATCCCTTCAGCGGATTATGTAGAGCATCATACATAGTCAAACCTGCCGAACAGACCCAAAAGGCCCTCAATCGCGGAGGATTGAGGGCCTTTTGTGTCTGTTGGTGGGTTACACCGACGCCGCCTCGTTGAGCTCGTTGAGGGTATTGGTCGCCTCCAGGTACTCCTGCACCCAGCGCTCGATGACCGCGGAGGTCTTCTCGACCTTGGTGAACTGGCCGACGACCTGGCCGATCGGGTTGAACGCGACGTCGACGGACTCATTGGGGAACTTGTGCGTCGCAGCGACCGCCATGCCGGAGACCATGTACTGCAGGGGCATGCCCAGCGGCTTCGGGTTGTCCGGGTTCTCCCAGGCCTCCGTCCAGTCGTTTCGCAGCATGCGGGCGGGCTTCCCGGTGAAGGAGCGGCTGCGCACGGTGTCGCGGCTACTGGCCTTCACGTACGCGGCGTGCTGCACGGGGGTGTTCTCGGACTCCTCGACCATCACCCACTGCGAGCCCGTCCACGCGCCCTGGGCACCGAGCGCCAGAGCCGCGGCGATCTGCTGGCCACTGCCGATGCCGCCGGCGGCCAGCACCGGAACCGGCGCGACCTCCTTGACGACCTGGGGCCACAGCACGATGGAGCCGACCTCGCCGCTGTGCCCGCCGGCCTCGCCGCCCTGGGCGATGATGATGTCGACGCCGGCGTCGGCGTGCTTACGCGCCTGCGACGGGGATCCGCACAGCGCCGCGACCTTACGGCCCTCGTCGTGGATGTGCTTGATCATGTCGACGGGTGGGGTGCCCAGCGCGTTGGCGATCAACGTGCACTTCGGGTGCTGCAGAGCCACCTCGACCTGCGGGGTCGCCGTCGCTTCGGTCCAGCCCAGCAGCTGCAGCGCGTCATCGTCGCTGTGATCGACCGGCACGCCGTGGTCGGACAGCACCTTCTTGGCGAAATCGATGTGTTCCTGGGGGACGAGGTCGTTGAGCGTCTTCTTGAGCACCTCGGGGGACAGGTCGGTGGCGTCCATGCCCTCGTACTTGTTCGGGATCACGATGTCCACGCCATAGGGGTGGTCACCGATGTGCTCGTCGATCCAGTTGAGTTCGACCTCGAGCTGCTCGGGAGTGAAACCGACCGCGCCCAGCACGCCGAACCCGCCGGCCTTGCTGACCGCGACCACCACGTCGCGGCAGTGGGTGAAGGCGAAGATGGGGAATTCGATACCCAATTGGTCGCAGAGGGGAGTATGCACGCAGGCTCCTAAGTTGGGCGATCGCGAATCGCAGACTGAAACGTGTTCTAGTTTAGTATCCCGGCCCCCGATTTCCGCAATGTTCACCCGCTCAATCAGCGGTATAGAGGGCGACAGCGTGCGAGAATGCCATTACCGTTTTTCGGAAGTTCCATTAACAGTCACCGTATCCACGACCCGGGGAGTGCCACGAGATGAAGGACTGGCTGGCCAACTCCTTGGTGCTGGTGTCGGACTACCGCGTGCCCGACCCGACCACGGTCTGGCCGCTGCTGCAGCGCCGCACCGAGGCCCTGGCTGACATGGGCGTCCATCACGTACTGGTCTACACCTCGACGACCGATCCCGAACGCGTTCTGGTGATCCTCGGCATCCACGCCCACGAGCCGGTGCTGGATCTGCTGCGGTCCCGGGTCTTCTTCGACTGGTTCGACGCCGTCGGTGTCCAGGACCTGCCCGCGGTGTTCGCCGGTGAGTTGTTCGAACGGATCGATTTCGATCATGACGAACATCCGGCCCCGCCGGTGATGGTGTCCATGGTGACCTCGGTCGCCGATATCGCCGAACTGAACGCTCGGGTGCGCGGCGCTGCCAAGGCCTTTCATGCCTCCGGGGTGCAGCGCTTCTGGAGCTTCCGTGCCCTCGATGATCCGCACGAGGTGCTGATCCTGCAGCAGATCGATGACGAACTCAGCGCGCGGCGCTGGCTGCACGATTCCGACGATGCGGCCGAGTGGCTCGCCGAGGCCGGGGTGGGTGCCTATCCGCCGGTGTTCATCGGCCAGTTTCAGCAGATGATGCGCATCGAGGGCTGATGTTCGTCTGCCTCTGCAACGGCATCACCAGCCACGAGGTGGCTGATGCGGTGGACGGCGGGGCCGCCACGACCAAACAGGTGGCCCTCGCCTGCGGTGCCGGCGCCGACTGCGGACGGTGCCGGCGCACGGTCCGCGCGATCATCGAATCCCGGGGCGCTGGGCGCGGGACCACCACCGCCGGTCCTCCTCGGAACTGACCCGTAACACCGGCCAGCCGTTCTTGGCCGCGGCGGCCGCGAGTCCGGGCCGGGGATTGACCGCGTTGGGATGCCCGACGGCGTCGAGTACCGGCAGATCCTCGGTCCCGTCGGCGTAGCAGAAGCTCTCGGTCAGATCGATGCCGCGTTGCGAGCTGAATTCCATGACCGCTCTTGCCTTCTGGCGTCCCCACACGATGGGTCTGACAATGTGTCCGGTCAGCTTGTCCTCGGCGTCCACCTCGAAGTGGTTGCACAGCACATGTTCGATGCCGAGGTGGCGGGCGACCGGCCCCGCATGCATGGTCAGTGCCGACGAACTCATCGCCACGGTGTGCCCGCGTTCCTGGTGTGCGGCGACCACCCGCGTCATCACGGGGAAGAGTCGCGCGGCGACGCGGGTGGTGAACAACTCGTCCCCGAGCGCCTCGAGCTCGGCCAGCGGTTCGCCCGCCAGGTAGCCGGCCGCGCGCTGCAACAGCCTCGCGAACTGCATCCGGCCCAGCTTGTAGCGGACGCTCGCCTCGAAGATCCCCGACAGCTCACCGAATCCGGACTGTCGGTTGCGGATGCGGTGCCCGGCATGCACCGTCGCCGTGAACCCACGAACCAGCGTCCCGTCGAGATCGAAGAACGCACCGATGTGTGGGCCCGCCGGACTGGAGAGGATGGCTGGGAGCGGGTCGGTCACTCTTCCATTGTGCGTGCTGCCGGAATCAGGCCGGATACACCAGACCCCGACCGGTGCCCAGAGGCAGATCGAGCGTCGTGCGGATGCCGGGTGCGGCGGCCACCACGTCGGGAATGGCATTCACGATCCGGCCGGCGGCGGCCAGGATCGCAGCGTAGTTGTGATCGCCGCGGCTGCTGGTCGGACAGATGTCGACGACATAGGACGGTTCGCCGGTGATCTCCACCCGGTAGGAGCCACCGGGTTGCGCCGGTTGGGCCCAGTCCGGGCGCAGGTCCTCGCGCACCCGGGTGATGTGCTCGACGACGATCACCGGCTTGCCGGCGACCATGCCGTTGATCTCGAACCGCATCGCGGCGACCGTGCCCTTGGCGATGACACCGGTGGCAACCGGAATGTCCTCCGGGGCGGGCTCCAGTTCGTAGTTCTCGGTGATCTCGTCGACCTCGACGCCCAGCCCGGCGGCCAGCATCCGGATCGCCGTGCCCCAGGCCGCGCCCAGGATTCCGGGAAGGAACAGCATGCCGGGTTGGTCGATGGGGTTGCCGAAGCCCATCACGATCGACATCACCTCGGCGCCGTCATAGGTGGCGTAGTCGGCGATCTCCATGGTCTTGATCTGATCGATGCGCTGGCAGGTGCTGGCGATCGCAAACGGGACCAGATCGGTGGCAAAACCGGGATCCACGCCGGTGATGTATACGCTCGAATTCCCTTGTTGTGCGGCATCTTCCACGCGGGCGATGGCCTTGTCGGGCATCGCCCCCCACGGGAACTGCAGCCCGCCGGGCGCCGACCCGACCACGTTGACCCCTGCCGAGAGCGCCGCCATCACATCGCGCGTCGCCTCGACGGGGCGGGTGTCGCCCATCGCGCAGTACACCAGGCAGTCCGGCTTCGCCGCCAGCGCGTCTTCGATGCCCGGCGTGGCGGTCACTCCGGTGACGATGTCCAGTCCGGCCAGTTCACCCGCATCGCGGCCGACCTTGGCCTCGGTCGAGGTGCCCACCGCGACGAGCTCGAACCGGGGGTCCTGGATGAGCTGAATCAGGGACAGCCGGCCGCAGTTTCCGGTGCCGACGAGTGCCACGCGAATGGCCATACAGGTCTCCTCACGGTGTTTGGTCTGGTCGCAGTATGCGGGGGTCGGACACAAATTGGAACAGGTTCTAGTTTATTTCGGCGTTGCGGTAGCCTGACGCCTCATGGGACGCGTGGACGGAAAAGTTGTACTCATCAGCGGCGGCGCACAGGGAATGGGCGCCGCACACGCCAAGATGCTCATCGACGAGGGCGCCAAGGTGGTCGTCGGCGACATCCTCGACGAGAAGGGTGAGGCGCTGGCCGCCGAGCTCGGCGATGCCGTGCGCTACGTCCACCTCGATGTCACCGATGCCGATCAGTGGGCCGCCGCGGTCAACACCGCCGTCGAGACCTACGGCGGTCTCACCACGCTGGTGAACAACGCGGGCATCGTGGCACTCGGGAAGATCGGCCAGTTCGATATGGCCAAATGGCAGAAGGTCATCGACGTCAACCTGACCGGAACCTTCCTGGGCATGCAGGCCGTCGTCGAACAGATGAAGGCCGCCGGCGGCGGTTCCATCATCAACGTGTCCTCCATCGAGGGCCTGCGCGGCGCACCCATGGTGCACCCGTACGTGGCCTCCAAGTGGGCCGTGCGTGGGCTGGCCAAGTCCGCCGCGATCGAACTCGGCAAGTTCAACATCCGGATCAACTCGCTGCACCCCGGCTTCATCCGCACCCCGATGACCAAGCACTTCCCCGACGACATGGTCACCTCGCCGTTGGGCCGGCCGGGCCGCTCCGAGGAGGTCTCGACCTTCGTGGTGTTCCTGGCCAGCGACGAGTCGTCCTTCTCGACCGGCGCGGAATTCGTGGTCGACGGTGGTCTGATCACCGACGTCCCGCACAAAGACCTGTTCTGAGAGGACCTGTTCTGAGAGCGGCGACTTCCTCGAACCGACCCTGATCGCCTCGGCCGGGCACAATGAAGTGCCGGCCGAGGCGAGGGGAGCGACACCATAGCGACACCGAGACGCTGGACCGCCGTGGTCGGTGTCCTTCTCACGGTGGTGTTGCTGCTGGTGAGCGCCGGCGACCACGCGCTGTTCAGCCGGTCGGATCCCGCACCGGTGACCGTCGAGCTCGCCACGGGGTGGACGCTGGCGGCCTCGGGCCGGCTGTCGGCCCTCGGTCCGGAGATCTCGCGGCAGAGTTATCAGGCAGTCGAGCCGGCGTGGCACCAGGTGTCCCGGATGCCGGCGACCGTGCTGGATGCGCTGCAGCAGGACGGCACCTACCAGAACCTCTACGACGGAACGAATCTGCGCGATGCCGTCCCGCAGGACCTCTACCTGCAGGACTGGTGGTACCGCACCACATTCACCGCGCCTGCCGGGCATTCGACCTACCGCCTCGATTTCCCCGGCATCAACTACCGCGCCGAGGTGTGGCTCAACGGCGAGCTCATCGCCGACAGCGCGCAGCTGGTCGGGATGTACGTCGACCATGAGGTCGATGTCACCGATCACCTGGTCGACGGTCCGAATGTCCTGGCCGTCAAAGTCATTCCGGAACGGTCGATGCAGGACGTCGACGGGGTTGAGCTCGCCGACAGCTGGTATGACTGGATCAACTCGCAGTATCTGGGGCGGCCGGGCAATTCCTTTGTGCCCGATCGCAATGCGGGCATCTTCAAACCGGTGTATCTGACCGCGTCCGGCGCGGTCGACATCGGGGCGGCCACGGTGAACACCGATCTTCGGCTGCCCGAGGCGGATTCCGCGCGGCTGACGGTGTACGCCGATGTGCGCAACGACTCTGCACGCCGGGTGCGCGGAATGCTGCGGGCCACCATCAGCCGTGCCGGCAAACCCGACGTCAGCGTCGACCAGACGGTCACGCTGGGCCCCGGCGAACGTCGAGAGGTCACCTTCGACCCGGACCGGTTCGGGGCACTGGTGGTCGATCGCCCGGATCTGTGGTGGCCCTACACGCTGGGCGATCCCGCGTTGTATGACCTCAAGCTGGAGTTCCGCCACTACAACCGCGTGATCGATACCAGTACGCAGCGTTTCGGCATCCGGACGTTCACTCAGCACCGGGACGATGACGAGCGTTTCCCGGGCAGCGGAGGAAACTTCTATCTCGCGGTCAACGGCAGGGACTTCCTGGTGCGCGGCGCGGTGTACACCCCGGACCTGCTGTTCCGCGACGATCCCCGCCGGGAGGACGCGACCCTGGGCTATGTCCGCGACCTCGGGCTGAACATGTTGCGCCTGGAGTCGAAGATCCCGGGGGAGCGGTTCTTCGAACGGGCCGACCAACTCGGCATCCCGCTGATGGTGGGCTGGATGTGCTGCAACCAGTGGGAGAAATGGGAGCAGTGGGACGACGAGGACCGTGCCGTCGCCCAGGCCAGCCTGCGCTCGCAGGCTCGGATGCTGCGTTCCCACCCATCGGTTGCGGTGTGGGCCAACGCAAGTGACGGGATACCCCCGGAACCTCTGCGTAGCCAGTACCACGCCGTGCTGCGGGATCTGCACTGGCAGAACGCGGTCGTCGACACGGTGTCCGCCCGGGCACGAGAGGACTGGGACGGTATCCACATGGCCGGTCCCTACAGTTGGCGGGCACCGAGTTACTGGTTCGCCGGCCGCTATCCGGCCACCCGCGGGGCGACCGCGGAGCAGGGCGACAACGAACACATTCCGCCGTACGCCAGCCTGCGCACGTTCATCCCGCCGGACGCCCTGTGGCCCATCGATGACACCTGGTTCTTCCATGCCGGGTCCGATCCACGCAATGCCGCGCTGACCAGCGTGCAACGGGCGGTCAACCGGCGCTACGGGCCCTCCTCGGGAGCCGAGGAGTTCGCGCGCAAAGCCCAACTGGCACAGTACGAGTCGACGCGCGCCCAGTTCGAGGCCTTCGCCGCACAGGGATGGGCCGAACACAAGATGACCATCTACTGGATGCTCAACAGTCACTGGCCGTCGTTCTTCGCCCACATCTTCGACTGGTACCTGCGCCCCGGCGGGGCCTATTACGGCGCCAAGACCGGATTGCGTCCGCTGTCGGTGGTCTTCGACGCCTACGCCGGCGGCGACCACAGCAGGGCCGATATCACCGTGGTCAACCAGAGCCCGGCGAAGGCCACCGGTCTGACGGCCCGGGTCCGCGTCTACGACGTGGCGGGCCGGGTCCGGGATGACCGCACCGCCGCCGGTATTGACGTCGGCTCCGGGGATGCGCGCGCGGTCCTCACCCTGCCGCGGGTGGCCCGCGATTCACCGGTGTTCTTCGTGCGTTGCGAACTGATCGGCGCGGACGGGGCCGTCGTCGCCCAGAACGTGTACTGGCAGTCCCAGCAGCGCGATGATGCCGGCGATCCGGCCGCCGACGGGCCGTTCGAGACCCGCCAGGTCAGCTGGGCCGACATGACGGCACTGAACCGGATGGCGAAGGTGCCACTGCAGGTCAGCGCCGAGCACCACGGGGACGACGGGGTGAGAGTCCGGCTACGCAACACGACCGGGCGCATCGCCTTTTTCGAGCGCGCCGAGATCCTGGCCACCCGCGACGGCGACGAGATCCTGCCGATCCGCTACAGCGACAACTACGTGACGGTGTTCCCGGGAGAGACCGTCGAGGTGCATGCCACCGTCCCCGACGGCGCTCCCCGGCCGCGTTGGGTGCGGGTCAGCGGCTACAACACGGCGGCCCTCGTCGTCCCGATCGGCTGACCGGCGTGGGGCGGCCCGGACGCCGATGGTGCGGCAGGGGAGGATGGAGGCCAGCCCACCACAGGAGGATGACGATGGCCGACGTAACCGAACGGCAGGCGCTTGCCGAGATCACCGCGGAACGCGGGTGGAGCCGGCGCATCGCCGACCGGGTCGACATCTACCTGCGGGGCGCAGCGCGTATCCGGGTGATCTGGCAGGGCGACGAGGCGATCAGCGGTGGTTCCCGCTACCACGACGACGGCATGGAGCAGTACACCCGCGACCTGGCGACGGTGAAGGGCTGGCTGACGCACTGACGTGGCGGCTGCCTAGGCTCAGACCATGACTGTGCGCGCGGCGATCGTGGTGACCGGCACCGAGGTGCTGACCGGGCGGATCCAGGATCTCAACGGACCCTGGCTCGCCGACCGGCTGCTGGAACTGGGCGTGGAGCTTGCCTATGTCACCCAGTGCGGTGACCGCGCCGACGATATCGAGGCGCAGTTGCGTTTCCTCGCCGGCGAGGGTGTCGACCTCATCATCACCAGCGGCGGCCTCGGCCCGACGGCCGATGATCTGACGGTGGCCACCGTGGCTCGCTTCGCCGGCCGTGAACTGGTGCTCGACGGTCCGCTCGAAGTCCGCATCGCCGAAATCCTGCGCACCCTGATGGCCGGGCGCCACGGCGTCGATTTCGAGGCGGTGATGGCCGCGAACCGCAAGCAGGCCATGGTGCCCGCCGGTGCGGAAATCCTCGATCCGGTGGGCACCGCACCAGGAGTCGTCCTGAGCGCAGCGGGGGACGGGCCGACCGTCGTGGTGCTGCCCGGCCCGCCGCGCGAACTGCAGCCCATGTGGTCACGTGCGGTCGAGTCGCTCGCCGTCCAGCAGGCGATCGCCGGACGCACCGAGTACCGCCAGGAGACGGTGCGGATGTTCGGGCTTGCCGAGTCCGGGCTCGCGGAAACACTGCGGGACGCCGAAACCCGCATCGACGGATTCTCCGATCTCGAGGTCACCACCTGTCTTCGCCGCGGCGAGCTGGAGATCGTCACCCGCTACGAACCGCCCGCCGCAGGCGCCTACGCCGCGCTGATCGACCTGTTGCGGGATCGCTATCCACAAGAATTGTTCTCCGAGGACGGCGCACTCATCGACGATCAGGTGGCCGCGCTGCTGGCCGGGCGCCGGTTCGCCACCGCGGAGTCGTGCACGGCGGGGCTGCTGGCCGCCCGGCTGGCGGACCGGGCCGGGTCGTCGGCATACCTGGTCGGCGGCGTGGTGTCCTACTCCAACGACGCCAAGGTGGCGCTGCTCGGCGTGGACGCCGCACTGATCGACGACCACGGCGCGGTATCCGAGCCGGTGGCCCGCGCGATGGCCGAAGGCGCGCTGGCCCGCTTCGGCGCCGACACCGCGGTCGGTATCACCGGGATCGCCGGGCCCGGCGGCGGCTCGGCGGAAAAGCCGGTCGGGACGGTGTGTTTCGGGGTGGCGCTGAGCGGCAGGCCAACGCAGGTGCGGACGTTGCGGCTGCCCGGTGACCGCAGCGATGTGCGCGAGCGATCGACGACGGTCGCGATGCACCTGCTGCGCAGCGAACTGCTGGCGCTGCAGACCGACTAGCCCGCGAACTCGGAGATGACCTCGGAGGCAAGGATTTCCAGGGTCTGATCGGAGGCGCGGTCGTGGGTGAACAACACGACCTGGCCGAATCCGATGTCCTGCCATTGCCGCAACCGCTCGACGATCATCGGTGCGGTGCCGATCAGTCCGCCCTCGGCGAGTCCGAAACCCGGTCCACCGAATCGCTTCTCGGCGAACTCGCGGACCTTCGGCAGCGACTGCTCGTCTGGTGCCAGTGCCATCACCGCCTCCACCGACATCACGATGGTGGCCGGATCGCGCCCGATATCGGAGCAGATGGCGCGCAGTACGGCCAGTTTGTGTTCCAGCTCGCCGAGTGCGTAGGTGGGCACGTTCCACACGTCGGCGTACCGCGCCACCAGTGGCAGCGTGTACTTCTCGCCGACGCCCCCGACCACGATGGGCGGGCGCGGTTGCTGGACCGCACCGGGACGGATGGGCATCTCGCGAACGGCGTAGTGCGCACCGGTGAAGTCCACGGTGCCCGTGTCGAACGCCTGGGTCAGGATCTCCAGCGATTCGGCGAGACGAGCCGAACGGGTGGCGAAAGACCCCCAGTCCAGGCCGGTGCGCCGATGTTCGTCTTCGATGGAGCCGCTGCCGATCCCCAGTTGCAGGCGGCCCGCCGATATCTGATCGAGCGTGGTGGCCATCTTCGCCAGCACCACGGGATGGCGGAACTGGTTGCACAACACCATATGTCCGACGCGTAGCCGCTCGGTGCGGGCCAGCAGTGCGGTGGCCAGGGTCCACGCCTCCAGGGAGTCGATCTCGGGCATCCCCGGGCCGCAGAGATGGTCATACAGCCACAGCGACCCGATGCCGAATTCCTCGCAGCGCACCGCGCGGTGCAGCACGTCGGCATAGGTGAACCCCATCTGGGGGACGTAGACGCCGATATCGAGCTCACCCATCGGCGGGTGTCAGTTCAGCACGGGTGCGAGCCGGCGCCACTGCTCCAGCGGGAGTGCCGACAGGTCGGAGTCGAGCACCTGGACGCACACATGGTCGGCGCCGGCGGCCTTGTGCTCGTTGACGCGCTGCAGGATCGCTTCCTCGTTGCCCCACACCACGATCGCATCGACCAGCCGGTCGCTGACCGAGTGCACTTCGTCCTCGGTGAAGCCGGAACGCAGCAGGTTGTTCGCGTAGTTCGGCATGGCCAGGTAGCCACGCACCCACTCGCGTCCGATCCCGCGGGCGAAATCGGCGTCCTCGCTGAGCACGGCGGTCTGTTCGGGCAGCAGCAGCGGTCCGTCGCCGAGTTTCTCCCTGGCCCCGGCGGTGTGCTCGGGGGTGACCAGGTAGGGATGCGCACCACGCGACCGGTCGGCGGCAAGGCGCAGCATCTTCGGCCCGAGCGCGGCGAGCACGCGGTCCTCGGCGGCCACCGGCTGCTCGGCGTTGTCCAGCCCGTCCAGGAAGGCCGCGGTGGCGGCCAGCGGCTTGCGGTAGGTACCCGGCGACTTCGAATCGATCAGCGGCGCGTGGCTGACACCGATGCCCAACAGGAACCGGCGTCCGTGCGCCGACGACAGCCGGGCATGTGCGGCGGCCACCTCGGCGGGCTCGTGCATCCAGAGGTTGAGGATGCCGGTGGCGATGGTGACCGTCTTGGTGGCGGTCAGCAGGTTCTCGACCGAGTCGAGCACCGGTCCGCCGACATCGGGGATCCAGAGGGCGGTGTAGCCGAGCTCCTCCAGTTCGGCCGCGGCCTCGGCGGCCTGCCCGGCGTCGCCGTACCGCAGGTGTGAGCTCCAGATTCCGGTTCCCGAAAGTTCCACGTGCCGAACTCCTTTCAGCGGGAGCCGCGGCCGTCGCGATCCCAGATGTCAAGCATCGTACGGAGGATCTCCTCGGCGCAGCCGAGCCCCCCGAGGTGGCTCTCGCCGGGCAGCACCGTCATCTCGGCTTCCGGCAGCCGCGACACCACGTGCGCGCCGTGCGCGAACGGCACGATGTGGTCCTTGTCGCCGTGCCACCAGTGCACCGGCACCTTGACCTCATCGAGGCGGAATCCCCAGTCGCGGACGAAGTCGACGATGTCGTAGAACGGGGCCGCGAGTTGTTTGCGGCCGCCGTTGAGCAGGTCGTCGAGGAACATCGCCTTGAACTCCGGGCGTGCCAGCAGTCGGCGGTCGCCCTCCGGGGAGATCCTGGCGTAGATCTCCAGCGCCGGTGAACCGACCGGCGCGATGAGCTTGATCAGCGTGGCGGCTGCCAGCCGGATGGGGGCACCGGCCAGCTCGAGCACCGGCGCCACCGTCGAGCCGAGGTTCATCAGGCCACTGGCGATGCCGTCCGGCCCGACGTAGGGGGCCACGCCACCGAGCACACCGGCGGCCACCACCCGGTCGGGCATGGCGGCCGCGGCGGCCAGCGTGTACGGCCCACCGCCGGAGAGCCCGATGACGGCGAAGTTGTCGATGCCGAGCGTGTCGGCGATGGTGCGCAGATCCTCGGCGAAAGCCAGCACGTTGGGATACTGGTGCGCTGTCGAGGATCCGATTCCGGGACGGTCCACGCCGATGAGCCGGATCTTCTCCAGCTCGGCGTAGGCCCGTGCCTCCGCGGGTATCTGCCGGCGCGCCCCGGGGGTGCCGTGCAACCAGAAGATCGCCCGGCCCTGGGGATCACCGAACTCGGCGAACCCGAGTTGCCGGTCAGCGCTGACGGCGACGTTGCCCTCTAGCTTGGGGCGCGCAATCGGAGGAACCATCCGCAAAGTGTGTCATGGATTACAGGCGCGCAAATTCGTGCCCTTTGCCACGCGTACCCGGGTCGCCATGGAATGGTCGATCGCACGCTAGTTTCGTTGTCAGCCATGCGATCGAGGAGGACCCCATGGACGATCCGGTCGACCACGGCGCCATCGCGCTGGCGTTCTCCACGCATCGTTTCGAGGAGTCGCTGCCGCATCTGGCCAGGGACGTCCGGTGGACGATCGTGGGCTACATGGTGCTTGAGGGTTCCGACGCCGTGATCCGCACCTGCAGTGAGACCCGCGAGAGCCTGGCCGACACCGAGACCAGCATGCAGCGCTGTGTGGTCGCGGCTCAGGGCGATGTGGTGGCGGTGGACACCGTGGCCCGCTACAGCGGGCCCAATGGCGTCACGGCCGTTGCCGGATGCGACATCTTCGAGTTCACCGGATCCCGGATCAGTGCCATCACCTCGTATGCGGTGCAGGTAGATCCCGACTGTTCGGGTGCGCCGCCGCGGTAGGTCGCCGACCTGGGTCCGGGGTGATCAGCGCCGGGCCGAGCCCGCGTTGCGCTCGGCCAGCGACCGCAACTGTTTGAGCGCGAACTGCCTGCTACGTCCCGCCGGTGGCAGCATGATGCCGGCCCACAGACCCTCCGCCCCCGGAGTCACGCAGGCCTCCTTCGCGCATTGCCAGCGGCGCGGACACGCACGGCACAAGGCCTTCGCCCCTTCGTCCGCCGTCGTCGTCCACCGGTCGGGATTCTGTGTGCACGGTGCCGTCCACACTCCGTCTTCGATCGCTATCGGATACACGTCCCCCCACCATCCCTTCCGTCTCGACTGATCGTTTGCAGGACCATACGGTTGTATCGTACTTACGATACAGACGTATCGGCCAGCCGTGGTGGAGTGACATTGACTACGGTGGCAATTGTGAGATCTGAGGCCGGCGGGACGGGCGTTGAGGTGCCACGCAGCATCGAGAAGATCCGGGCCGCGGCACTGCAGAGTTTCGCGGCGCACGGAACCGCCGCCACGACGTTGCGCGGGGTTGCTGCTGCCGCCGGGGTGTCACTCGGGCTCGTGCAACATCACTTCTCCACCAAGGCGGGACTGATCAAGGCCGTCGACGAGTTCGTGGTCGAGGTGGTGATCACCCCGATGGCGCAGCCCATCCCCGAAGTCGCCGCCGATTCGGTCTCCGAGGTGGGTAGCCGGGTGAACAAGGTGTTCGCCGAGCATCCCGACGTGGCGGCCTATCTGGGCCGGGCCCTGGTCGACGGCAGCGAGTTGGGCGCCACGATCTTCGACAAGCTGTATGAGGTCGGCATGCTGCGCTGGCAGCAGCGCGCCGAACGCGGGGAGACCCGCCCCGATATCGACCTGCCATGGGCGGTCATCAACGCCCTGATCCTGCCGCTCGGCGCGGTCAGCATGCGCGGCCACATCGAGCGGAACCTGGCGGCGCCGTTCACCGCGCCGGAGCAACTGCAGCGCTGGCAGGCGGCGGTGAACGAACTGCTGCGTGACGGCTTGTTCCGCAAGCCGTAGCAGAGTCAATCCTTCTCGCCGGCAACCCTTTTGCGATATGCGGATGGCGTCTCGCCGCAGAACTGGGCGAAGCTGCGGGTGAACGAGCTGAGGCTGTCGAAACCCACCGCCGACGAGGTGGCCTGCACCGACTGGCCGGGAGCGGCCAGCAGTGCCATCGCGCGCAGCATCCGGGCGTGCAGCAGATAGGTCCGCCACGACAGCCCGAGGGTGTCGGAGAACAACCGGCGCAGTGTCCGTTCCGAAACCGCCACAGCGCGACTGACATCGTCTGCGGTCACCGATGCGAGGTTGTTCTTGGTGTAGGCCAGCGCTGCCGCGACGATCGGATGGTCCGATGTCGGCAGACTCAGCGGCGCCTCGTGATCGAGCGCCTCGGTGACCAGATGGGCCAGCGTGCCGAAGAAGCCGTCGGACACCTGGTCACTGCCGTCGCGGTCGATGGGCCAGCGCAGGGCGTAGATCATCATCTCCCGGATCAGCGGTGACACCGCGATGATCCGGGCGCGGTCACCGGTGTCGGGGATCATCTGCGCGTCGAACATCACCGCGACGGTCTTGACGTCCGGGTTCATCACCGCCTGGTGTTCCAGCCCGGCCGGGATCCAGGCCGCCTGCTGGGGTGGCAGCAGGTAGTGGCCCGCGTCGGTCTCCACCTCGACGACACCCTGCAGCGCGTACTCGATCTGATGCACCTCGTGGGAGTGCCAGCCGGTGATCAGCCCGTCACCCTCGTAGAGGTAGCTGCCCGCGGGCGCGTGGCCGCCGCGGCGCAGCTCGATGACCGGCCGACCGGGTTGTTCCAGGTTGGCCGAAAAGGTCAAACCTCTGTCCGATAGCGCAGAGACGGTCACGGAATCCGAGGGTACTAGTTAGGTATGCAGACTGACGACCTGATTCTGGTGAGCATCGACGACCATGTCGTGGAGCCGCCCGACATGTTCCTGAACCACGTGCCGGCCAAGTACAAATCCGAGGCCCCGATCGTCGTGACCGACGACAAGGGCGTCGATCAGTGGATGTACCAGGGCAGGCCGCAGGGGGTCAGCGGACTCAACGCCGTGGTGTCCTGGCCCGCCGAGGAATGGGGCCGTGACCCGGCCGGGTTCGCCGAGATGCGGCCGGGCGTGTACGACGTGCACGAGCGCGTCCGGGACATGAGCCGCAACGGCATCCTGGCCTCGATGTGCTTCCCGACGTTCACCGGGTTCTCCGCCCGCCATCTCAACATGCACCGCGAGGACGTCACCCTGGTGATGGTGTCGGCCTACAACGACTGGCACATCGACGAGTGGGCCGGCTCCTACCCGGACCGCTTCATCCCGATCGCGGTGCTGCCCACCTGGAATCCCGAGGCCATGGTCAAGGAGATCAAACGGGTCGCCGCCAAGGGCTGCCGCGCGGTCACGATGCCGGAACTCCCGCACCTGGAAGGACTTCCGAGCTACCACGACGAGGAGTACTGGGGCCCGGTGTTCCAGACGCTGTCCGATGAGCAGGTGGTGATGTGTCTGCACATCGGCACCGGTTTCGGGGCGATCAGCATGGCGCCGAACGCGCCCATCGACAACCTGATCATCCTGGCCACCCAAGTCTCGGCGATGTGCGCCCAGGATCTGTTGTGGGGACCGGCGATGCGCAACTACCCGGACCTGAAGTTCGCGTTCTCGGAGGGCGGTATCGGCTGGATCCCGTTCTACCTGGACCGCAGCGACCGGCACTACACAAACCAGAAGTGGTTGCGTCGCGACTTCGGTGACAAGATGCCCAGCGATGTGTTCCGTGAGCACTCGTTGGCCTGCTATGTCACCGACAAGACCTCGCTGAAGCTGCGCCACGAGATCGGCATCGACATCATCGCCTGGGAGTGCGACTACCCGCACTCGGACTGCTTCTGGCCCGACGCCCCCGAGCAGGTGCTGGCCGAGTTGAACGCGGCAGGCGCCGACGATTCCGACATCAACAAGATCACCTGGGAGAACTCCTGCAAGTTCTTCGGCTGGGATCCGTTCAAGCTCACCCCCAAGGAGAAGGCGACCGTCGGCGCGCTGCGGGCGACCGCCACCGATGTCGACACCTCGATCCGTCCGCGCGCGGAGTGGGCACGGCTCTACGACCAAAAGCGGTTCGCCCAGGTCTGATCGAGGGTGCCGGGGTGGATCCCGGCGGACCGGGCGGCGGTTGATCTAGGCTTGGCGGCATGACCGATCTGGATCGTGCCGCCGCCCGCCGTGAAATCGCCGAAGCTCTGCTGAAGGCGCTCGACCGCCGGCATGAGGTGCTCGACATCATCGTCGACGCCACCGACCGGGATGCGGCCGTCACGGCGATCGCCGAACTGCTCGGCACCACCCACCTGGGCAGCGAGGCGGTCTTCGGCCTGTCGTTCCAGCAGCTGACGAAGGACTCCCGCCGGGGCATCGCGGCCGAACTGGAGGACCTCAACAGCCAGCTCACCTTCACCCTCAACGAGCGCCCGGCCTCCTCGGCGGAAACGCTGGTGCTGCGGGCCTTCTCGGGGGACGTCGACCGCGACATCTTCGCCGCCCGGGTGGACGAACTGCACACCGCCGGCGACGGCACGGGCAGCCCGGCCGGCAGCCTGGATGACGAGATCACCTCCGCGCTGGGTCGTTTGGACGCCGAAGAAGCCGCCTGGTTCGTGGCGCTGGAGGGCGAGGAGAAAGTCGGCCTGGTGCTGGGCGAACTCGTCGGCCATGAGGTCGAGGTGCGTATCTGGATCCGCCCCGACCTGCGTAAGAAGGGCTACGGCACCGCTGCACTCCGCAAGTCACGTTCCGAGATGGCCATCTACTTCCCGGCGGTGCCGGTGGTGGTACGCGCTCCCGGCGTCGACGCTCGGTGATGAATCACCCTCAGCGGTAATGTCTTTCGGCGGCTGATCACCAGTCGGCGCGGCCTTCTTGCGGCGTGCCCGCCGGCCGTGCTGCCGGAGCGCCGGGCTGATCCCCAGCGTCCGTGGCCGACCAGGCGGTGCCCTCGCACACCAGGTCGGTCGGCAGCGAGATCTCGCTGGGCAGCGTCACCGGCAGACCGGGCACCGTCGGCAGGGCCAGTGGAGGGGGCGGGGTAGCCGCCAGCACGGCCGGAGCCGAGGCGAGCATCGGGAGAACATTGCCCGCCGTTTCGGCGGCCAGCGCGGCGGCGGGTGCCCCGACACCGACGGGCGGCGCGACCGCGGCCTCGATCGGCGCAGCGGCGGCAACGGGTGCCGCGGCCTCGACGAGTGCCACGTCTGCCGGTGGTGGTGGCGGAACGTCAACCGGTGCGGGCGGCACGATGTCGACTGGCGGTGCGGTTTCCAGCGGCGGTGAGGCCTCGACCGGCACCGGGGGCGGCACCATCTCGACCGGGGCAGGCGGGAGTGGCGCAGCCTCGACCGGCGGGGGCGGCGGTGCTGCCGCCAGTGGCGGTGGCGGGGGAGCAGCGGCGATCGGCGGGGCGGCCTCCACCGGATTGACCGCTGCGGCCTCGATCAGCGGAGCGGCGACCGGCGCGGCCGGTGCTGCCATCGGAATTCCCGCCGGGACGGCCACCGGGACCGGCGGAACGCCGACGGGTAGCGGCGGGGTCACCACTGGTACGGCCGGGGCCGCGAGAGGCACCGCCGCAGGAATGGCGGCAGGCACCGGGGCGGCCATCGGGGCCACGGGTGGTCCGGCGACGGCGCGTTCGAGTACCGACATCGCGGCGGGCACAGGAGGTGCGGCCTCGATCGCGGCGGGTACCGGCGGTGGTGCCGGCGGTGGCGGGGCCGCGATCTCAACCGGGGGAGCAGGGACGGCGGCAGCTTCGATCAGTGGTGCCGCAGTCTCCACGGGCGCCGTGGGGGGCGGGGGTGGTGGAGGCGCGAAGGCCTCGTTCAATGCCGCAGCGCCACCTTGCAGAGACTGCGGGATGATCTCCGGTGAGGCGGCGAGGTCGGAGACCATCTCCAGGCATGGCACCCCGGGGCTGGGCTCAGCAAACGCCGCCGGGCTCAGAGCGAGTACGCCGCAGTACAGACCTGCCGTTGCGAACGATGTCAGCGCGAGCCGATTTGTGGTGCGTGGCATAGATTTCCCGGTCTCCCTGCGACTGACGACGAGGGGAACTTATCGCGATCTTGAAATTGCGCAAACCGCCAATTTTGGCCGACACCGATCCGATATGAAGCGGTGCCCGTCCTGTGACTGCAGCGGGGCAAACTGTCGAGCCGCGGCTCAAAAGCGCAGCGCGCGAGCCTCTTTCTGACCCGCCGCGGTGAGTCAGAGTCCGGCGGCCTGCTCCAGCGCGGACAGCGAATCCTCCAGGTGAGTCAGCAACCTCTGCAGATGCGGCACGCTGCGCCGGCACCCGACCAAACCGAAGTCCAGGTTGTCGGCGTTGTTGGTGAGGGTGATGTTCAGTGCCTGCCCATCGAGGGCGATCGACAGCGGGTAGTTGCCGTCCAGTCGGGCGCCGTTCCAGTACATCGGTTCCCGCGCGCCGGGCACATTGGAGATGACGATGTTGAACGGCGGCGGTGCCGAGGAGACGAATCCGGGTACCAGGCTGAGCCCCAGCCCGGCGACCAGGAAGCCCGACAGTGCCAGCGCCTGGGTTCGCGGTAGCTCGCTGAAAACCTGCTTGTTGTCCCGCATCGAAGCGCTGATGGTCTCCAACCGTTTCATCGGATCGACGACATCGGTGGCCAGGTTGCACAGGATCGTGCCGACCATGTTGCCACCGGCGTCCTGCTCGTGCTCACCGCGCAGGCTCACCGGAACCATTGCCACCAATGGCGTTTCGGGAAGCGCGTGTTGCTCGTCGAGATAGGCGCGCAGCGCTCCCGCGCACATCGCGAGCACCACGTCGTTGACGGTCGAGCCCGGCGCGGCCTCCTTGACCGCGCGGAGCCGGGTGAGCTTCCAGGACTGTGCCGCGCACCGGCGGGCGCCGCCGATGGGCACGTTGAACATGGTCTTGGGTGCTCTGAAGGGCAAAGTCAGCTGTTGCTCGAAGAGTGCCGTACGGGCGAAGGCGATCGTCGAGGGGGCAATGCCGGCCACTGCGCCGGCGGCTCCGGTGAGCGTACCCACCAAGGAGGAACGCTCACTGGTGGACGTCACGGCCCGCTTCTTGGACTGCAGCGTCCAGGGCACCCGGACCTCGCGGTCGTCCGGATCGGACGCCAGCGTGCGAATCATCAGCCGCTGGGCGGACACCCCGTCGATGAGGGAGTGGTGGATCTTGGTGTACACCGCGAAGCGCCCGTCGCTGAGGCCCTCGACGAAATAGGCCTCCCACAGCGGCCGGTGCCTGTCGAGCAGAGTGCCGTGCATCCGTGAGGTCAACTCCAGTAACTCGCGGACCCGCCCGGGGCGTGGCAACCCGGAACGGCGCAGGTGATAGTCGACATCGACCTCGCTGTCCAAAGTCCAAGCGACATTGGAGATTCCACCGAAGAGGCTGGCCGGATGTTTGCGGAAGGTGGGCTGGAAGTCGTCACAGTCGGCGATCGTCCGGTAGAGGTCCCCGACGAAGTCGGGGCCGGCGTCGGCCGGGGGCTCGAACAGCTGGAGACCACCGACATGCATCGGATGTTCTCGTGACTCGCCGACGAGGAACAGCGCATCGGTCGGGGAGATCAGCTTCATGCCGCCACGCTACCCATCCCACCCGCAGCGGGTAGGCGATTGCTCAGGCGGGCCGGGTGGCGACAGGCACACGAGCCGCCGGCGCCGCCGGAGCCGGCGCGACCGGGACGCGGACCGCCGGTGCCGGGGCCACGGGTACCGCAGCGGCGGGAGCCGGCAGTGCGGGGGCGACGGCGGGGGCCGGCAGTGCCGCGGCGGGCGGCGCCGGTGCGGGCAGCGGCGGGGGAGCGGGCGGCGTCACACCGAGCACGCGCAGCAGATCGGGTTTCATCGCCTGCAACTGGGAGCCCCAGTAGCCCCAGCTGTGGGTGCCGTCCTTGGGGAAATTGAAGACCCCGTTGCGGCCGCCGGCCGCCAGATACCGTTGCTGGAAGGTCTTATTGGTGTTCAGCGTGATGTTCTCCAGGAACTGGGAGCTGAACATGCCGCCGAAATCGCCCGCGTTGTCGAGTTCGGAGGGTGTGCCGTCTCCGCAGTACACCCAGACCGCGGTGCGGTTGGCGGCCAGCATGCCGACATTGACCATCGGGTCGTTGCGGCGCCAGGCCGGGTCGCTGGTCTGTCCCCACATGTTGGTGGCGTTGTAACCGCCGGCATCGCGCATCGCAAGGCCGATCAAGGTCGGCCACAGACCCAGCGAGGGGTTGACGAAACCGGACAGCGATCCCGCGAAGATGAACTGGGCGGGGTGCCAGATGGCCAGCGTCAGCGCGGAACCACCCGACATCGACAGTCCGACAACGGCATTGCCCACCGGGCTGACCCCACGGTTGGCGGCCAGCCAGCCCGGCAGCTCCTGGGTCAGGAAGGTCTCCCACTTGTAGGTGAGGGTGCCTGCGGCGCCGGTGGCGGGTTGATACCAGTCGGAGTAGAAGCTGGATTGCCCGCCGACGGGCATCACCATCGACAGCCCGGAGTCGTGATACCACTCGAAGGCGGCGGTGTTGATGTCCCATCCGCTGAAATCGTCCTGTGCGCGCAGGCCGTCGAGAAGGTAGATGGCATGCGGTCCGCCGCCCTGGAACTCGACGCGGATGTTGCGGGCCATGGCCGCGGAAGGAATGTCCAGTTGTTCGATGGGCAGGCCGGGGCGGGAGAACGCGGCGGCGGGTGGTGCGCCGGCCAGCGACCCGAGGAGCATCGTCGCGAGAGCGGCGGACATGCCCCGGCGCAGCCACCGACGCATCGTTGTCGAAGGCGTCATGCACGGCAAGTTAACAAAACCACGCAGGCGACCGGTCGTCCGACGCGGGCCGTGATCGCGTTGTGATGTCACGGTTTTGACTCAGGCCGGCACGACGACAACCAGATCGTTGCCGTTGCGCTCGACTCGCATGCCGGCTTTTCGCGCGACGGCAGCGACCTTGGCCGCGTCGTCGGGTTCGGACCTGCTGGTGACCAGCGCGCGGGCCAGCTTGCCCTTGTGCGCCTTGTTGAAATGGCTGACGACCGTGCGGTGTCCGTCGGCGTGCTCGGCCAGCACGTTGACCCGGACCGCGCTGTCGAGCCGGCCGAGCGCGGCGTACGAACCCGAGCGCAGATCGACGACCAGTTCTTCCTCGGCGATCTCGGCCAGCGCCGGTTCGAGCACGGGTTTCCAGCGGGCCGCCAGTGTCGGCCGGCCCGGGAGTTTGGCGGAGGCAGACAATCGGTACGGCGGTACCGGATCATCGGCGCGGAGCAGACCGAAGAGCGCCGATCCGACGGCGAGCCGGGCCCGTGCCCGGGCCGCGCTCGCTCCGCGCAGCGATCCGACGTCGAGGGCGTCGTAGAGCACACCGGTGTAGCGATCGATCGCCGCCAGGGTCGGGGTGGTCATGAGTGTGGCGTTGCGTTCGATCTCGGCATCCTGCTTCGCGGTCAGGCCGAGAGCCCGGCGACAGGCGGGGACATCGGCGGCCAGCGCGGCGACTTCGCCGGTGAGTTCGGTGCGTACACCGATCAGCGCGGGGAAACTGAGTCGGTCGAGTCGCAGTGGTGGGCCGTCGCCCCCGGATCTCTTCGTTTCCGACGGCGGCAGCAGCACGATCACGCTGAGAGGTTAGCCGAGCGCGGATCGGCGGCCGACCGCGCCGTCCGAGCAAGCGCTTGGTGTCGCGACGCGACAAATGCAGATGAGTTAGCTGCATTCCGCGCCTTTGCCTCCAGGTGCAAAAGCCGGTTCTCCCGAGGTGGTGCCAGAGAACGAAAACCTTGGGTCGGCCCTCAGATAAAGCATTGACAATGGTGCATTCATATTCGACTATCGGCGTGTTCGATCAGGTGAGGATCGGTGCGGGGGTCGATCGAGGTTTGTTGCAACTGCGGTGCAGAAGGATCGCAGAAGGATTGCAGAACGATGCAAAGGATCCGGTAGTGGAGTCGACGCTCAGGAAGTCTGCGATCATGGACACCGGACGGCGCGCGGTTGCTCAGCGCGGTGTGTTAGCTGCCGCCGTTGTTCATTCGGCCAAGCGCGTTGACTCCGCAAATTCCGGGTCCACGATTCGATCGCACGACGGCCGCCTGCGGCCGCCGCAGATGACAGGGGAGCTCTCGTGACAGCTCAGGACATTGTCGGCGCCGAGCCCGGAGGCTCCGACGATCAGGGAATCGCGGTGGATGTGCGGGTACGGGTGCATGCCGGTACCGATGACGAGGAACTCGGTCTCGTCGTCGACGACTTCGGTGACAGCGCGGGCTACTCGGTGGACATCGGTGACAACCACATCGCCGATCCCGCTCGCCGATGGGCGGTGCTCCTCGACACGGGATCGCTGACCTTCGTCAACAGCGACGCCCTCACCCCGGAGTAACCGGGTCAGCCTCGGTCGGGAAGCCGATCGAGCAGTTCGTCGAGGAAACCGCCCGCTTCGCGGCCCGCTCGTGCGGTGTCCTGCGCGGCGATCGCCTCGATCAGCCCCCGGTGCCGGGCGAATTCGGAGATCGGTTGTACCTCTTTGGTGGTGATCACACTCGCCGACACCACCTCGGTGAGACCCCGGTAGAGCTCGGTGAGCACGGGATTGTGTGAACTCTTCACCACGGCGAAGTGCAGTTCGGCGTCCGCTCGGGCGAAGTCGTCGCCGCCGCCCTCGCGCAGCGCCTCGCTGCGATCGAGTAGCTTCCACAGCTCATCGAGGTCGTCGGCTGTCCGCGCGGTCGCGGCCAGCCGTGCCCCCTCGACCTCCAGGCAGCGACGTACCTGCAGCACGTCGCGAAACTCGGTGCCGCACAACCGCTGAAGCGCTCCGGAGACCTCGCTGGTGGCCCGGACATAGGTGCCGTCGCCTTGTCGGACCTCGAGGATGCCGCTGTGGGCGAGCGCCCGGACAGCTTCGCGAACGGTGTTGCGGCCGACACCCAGTGTCTCGGCGAGCGCGGGTTCGGTCGGGATCCTGGTGTCGACCGGCCATTCGCCGGCGCTGACCGAGGAACGCAGCTGCTCGATGACCTGGTCGACCAGTCCGGTGCGGCGCGTGGTGGCCAAAGGCACAAAAACCCCTTTCATCCAATCATGGGATGTATGGCAGGCTAATGCAGGTGAATGGAAGTCGCCACACGAGTGCGCTCAACGACCTCGAACCCGACCTCGAACCCGACCTCGAGGGCTCGGTGGAGTTGCGGCCCGCCGAGGTGGCGGCCGGCGGCGCGCTGCTGGTCGTGGCGGTCGTTCTCACCGCGTTGAACCTGCGGCCCGCGATCACCAGCGTGGGGCCGTTGCTCGGGGACATGCGAGACGACCTGGGCACCTCGGCACTGTGGGCCGGGCTGCTGACGACCCTGCCGGGACTGTGTTTCGCGGCCGCCGGCCTGACGGCGCCGTGGCTGGCCCGCCGTTTCGGCATCGGTTCGGCGATCGCCGCCGCGCTGCTGGTTCTCACCACAGGTCTGTTGCTCCGGGTGATCGACGGTCCACACGTCGTCATCGGGGGCACGCTGGTCGCCACCGCGGGCATCGCGCTGATCAACGTGCTCATCCCGGTGGTGATCAAAGGTTCATTCCCCGCCCGGATCGGTCTGATGACGGGCATCTACACCGCCGCACTGCAGGGCGGCGGAGCTGCCGGTTCGGCCCTCACACCGGCGCTCGACGAGATGCTCGGCGGCTGGAGATTCGCGTTGGGCGCCTGGGCCGTGCTGGCGGCCGCGGCGCTGATCTTGTGGCTCATCGCGATGCAGCGCCGCCGGGCCGCCGCCGGGCCCACTCCGCGGGCCGAGACCGTGGTTGCGCAGGGGCGTTCCCTGCTGCGCAGCCGGCTGGCCTGGATCATCACCGGATTCTTCGGTTGCCAGTCGCTGATGGCCTACGTGGTGATGGGCTGGCTCCCGCAGGTCTTCATCGACAACGGCATGAGCAAGGGCGATGCCGGCCTGCTCCTGGGTCTCAACGCGGTGATCGCGGTGCCGATCAGCATCGTGGTCGCCCCGATGGCCGCGCGGCGGCCGAGTCAGAGTGGCTGGATCGTCGGACTGGGACTGCTCGGCATCACCGGTGTCGCGGGTCTGGCGATCGCGCCCGCCGCCGCACCCCTGCTGTGGACAGTGCTGCTCGGGCTCGGGATGAGTGTGTTCTCGCTCGCGTTGGCGGTGATCGCGCTGCGGGCCCGGACCGCCGAGGACACCGCCCGGCTCTCCGGCATGGTCCAGGGTCTGGGATATCTGCTGGCCGGCGTCGGACCGTTCGTGTTCGGTCTACTGCATGAACTCAGCGGCGGGTGGACGGTGCCATGGGTGATGTTGTTGGTCGTCTACGTCATCCAGATCGTCCTGGGGGCCCTCGCGGGCCGGCCCAGGTTCGTCTAGCTCTGGCGGGCCGCTACAGCGGGAACGACGCCGGGGCGGGCGGCGGGGGCGCCATCGGATCCAGCGGAGCCGGCGGGGGCGGAACGTCCAGCGGCACGGGTGCCATGGCGTCGGCGGGCGGGGGCGGCAGTTCACCCGGGGCCGGCGGGACGAAGCCGGGCGGGGGCGGCGGGATCATGCCGTCGGGCGCCGGCTGCGCCGCGGGATCCATCGGCAGATACATGTGCTTGGTGAACTGGGCCTGGTAGGCACCGCCGCCGCCGACCTTGACGCCGCCACCCTCACCGGAGGACACCGGGGTGCCGTCCGGAAGCGTGACGGCTGTGTGGCTGCCGTTCCAGCCGATGACGAGCGCGCCGGGCTGGGTGCCGTACTGGAAGCCGCGGGCGAGCAGCGCGCCTTCCTGGTTTCCGGTGTTGAACCGGTCGCCGAAAACCGGTCGATTCGTGGCGGCGTTACTGACCCATGATGCGAGGCCCGAGCAATCGGTCCCCGCGGGGGAATCCCCGCCCGAGATGTATGGCGTCCCTGACACCTGGCTCACAAGCGCCAGAAGTGAAGCTACAGCAAACATGCGGACGGACGTTAACAGAGCACTTTGCAACCGGGCAAAATTCTGTGACCCCCTTCACATCTCAGCAAACGCCCAGCGCAACTCACAAAATGACGTCTGAACGGCCTTGTCCGGGGCCGTGATTCAGTGGCGTTGGTGCACTGATCTTGAGTTCTCGCAAAGACCTTGCGGGTCCGGCATTGCCGCTTGCGCGAATGCGAAACATGTTGGGCCGGTCTACCATCCAAAAACGCTGAGGCGCAACGTATCCGGATTGCTCATCCAGGTACGCAAAATGGCTGCCCCGAGAAGTGTGGGAGCAGCCATTTCGTGGGACTCGGCGTGGGATCTACCAGACCCAGACGGACATGTCGTCGGGCGGGTAGTTCATGCAGACGGCGGTTGAATGGGCGACGACGCCTTTGTTGTTGAAGAAGATCTTGGCCCAGTTGGGCCAGTTCCAGGCCARCTGTTCGTAGAAGGCGTTGGTGGCGGTGTCTTCGGAGTATTGGCGGCGGCCGGCGTAGTCCATGGAGAAGAACCAGTGGATGCGGTCCTGGACGGCGCGGTGCACCTCGGGRGACTTGTTGTTGTAGTCGATCATGTAGCGCTCGTAGTAGACCGGGTCGGTGTCGCGGGTGGCGGCCAGGATCTGCTCGGCGGTGCACGGGGTGTGCAGGATCTTGCGGGGGATGGGGTAGTCCTCGGTGGCGTCGGCGGACGCGGTGGGGGCCAGGGTGAGGGCGGCGGCCGCGGCCAGGGCCGCCAGGCTCAGCTTCTTGAGTTTCATCATCNCTGTTCGTAGAAGGCGTTGGTGGCGGTGTCTTCGGAGTATTGGCGGCGGCCGGCGTAGTCCATGGAGAAGAACCAGTGGATGCGGTCCTGGACGGCGCGGTGCACCTCGGGGGACTTGTTGTTGTAGTCGATCATGTAGCGCTCGTAGTAGACCGGGTCGGTGTCGCGGGTGGCGGCCAGGATCTGCTCGGCGGTGCACGGGGTGTGCAGGATCTTGCGCGGGATCGGGTAGTCCTCGGTGGCGTCGGCGGACGCGGTGGGGGCCAGGGTGAGGGCGGCGGCCGCGGCCAGGGCCGCCAGGCTCAGCTTCTTGAGTTTCATCATCTTCCCTACTGTTGCGTGAGCAGGACGCGTTTGTCGGGGCAGTAGTAGTTCATTGCCGCGCCGAGGAATTGGTAGGCCTGTTCGGTGCTGGAACCGCGTAGCAGTTGGTCGGAGACGAACTTCGCGGAGTCCTGTGCGGTGATGTCGACGCCGCGGTCGAGGCGTTTGCAGGCGATCTTGCCGATCCAGGCGTTGAAGTAGCAGTTGGTCGGAGACGAACTTCGCGGAGTCCTGTGCGGTGATGTCGACGCCGCGGTCGAGGCGTTTGCAGGCGATCTTGCCGATCCAGGCGTTGAARTCCTTCTGCCCGTAGATGCCGTAGGTGTGCAACTCCTTGGCGAAGTCACTGTCGGGGTCGGCCTGGGCCGGAGCCGCCAGCGCGATACACGCCGCGACCAGCGCACCCGATACTGCGGCCAGCTTGCTCGATTTCATCACTAACCCCTGTCTGGTTCGGGCGCACCGGCGGTGACCGGCTGTCTGGGCCACGGTTGTGGCAACGGGCGCTGGCGCACCCGCTGCGGCCACCAGAACCACTTGCCCAGCAGCGCCGCGATGGCCGGTGTCATGAACGCCCGGATCACCAGTGTGTCGAACAGTAGACCGAGACCGATCGTCGTACCGACCTGGCCGATCACCGTCAGCTCACTGACCGCCATGGACATCATGGTGAAGGCGAAGACCAGGCCGGCCGATGTCACCACCGAACCGGTGCCGCCCATGGCCCGGATGATGCCGGTGTTCACGCCGGCCTGTATCTCTTCCTTGAGGCGCGCGACCAACAACAGGTTGTAGTCCGCGCCGACGGCCAGCAGCACGATCACCGCCATTGCGAGCACCATCCAGTGCAGCGGGATCCCGATGATGTGCTGCCAGATCAACACCGAGAGCCCGAATGCGGAACCGAGCGAGACGGTGACCGTGCCCACGATGACGGCGGCGGCCACCACGCTGCGGGTGATGATCAGCATGATGATGAAAATCAGCCCGATGGAGGCGATTCCGGCGATGATCAGATCCCACTTGGACCCTTCGGCCATGTCCTTGAACACCGAAGCGGTGCCGGCGAGATAGACCTTGGAACCCTCCAGCGGGGTGCCCTTGATGGCTTCCTTCGCCGCCTGTTTGATCGCCTCGATGTGAGCGATGCCCTCCGGGCTCATCGGGTCGCTCTCGTGGCTGATGATGAAGCGCACCGCATGCCCGTTGGGGGACAGGAAGCTCTTCATACCGCGCTTGAAGTCTTCGTTCTCGAAAGTCTCCGGAGGGAGGTAGAACGAGTCGTCGTTCTGGGCGGCATCGAAGGCCTCACCCATGGCCGACGAATTGTCCTGCATCGCCGACATCTGATCCTGTATGCCCTTCTGGGTCTGATACATGGTCAGCATGTAGGTCTTCATGTTCTTCATCGTCGCGAGCATCGACGGCATGATCGCCACCATCTGCGGCATCAAGGTATCCAGGCGTTCCATGTCAGGGATGAGGTCCTCGATGCCGTCGGTCATCACGTCGATGCCGTCGAGGGTGTCGAAGATCGAGCGCAGCGCCCAGCAGCCGGGAATGTTGAAGCAGTGCGGTTCCCAGTAGAAGTAG
>NZ_LMJA01000001.1:0-589357 GCF_001428895.1 Mycobacterium sp. Root265 | reverse complement strand
CATGTTGGCCATCATGTCCTGCTGGTACTTCTCGTTCATCTTCTGCGTGGTGCCCTGCATGCTGATCTGGAACGGGATCGAGGTGTGCTCGATCGGGGTTCCCTGCGGGCGGGTGATGGCCTGCACGCGGCCGACCCCGGGCACCCGGAAGACGGACTTCGCGATCTTGTCGATCACCAGGAAGTCCGCGGAGTTGCGCAGATCGTGGTCGCTCTCGATGAGCAGCAGTTCGGGATTCATCCTGGCCTGCGAGAAATGCCGGTCGGCCGCGGCATAGCCGACCTGCGCGGGAAGATCGGTGGGAAGGTACTGGCGGTCGTTGTAATTGGTCTGGTAGCCGGGCAGCGCCAGCAGACCGATCATGGACAGCGCGATCGTTCCGACCAGCACCGGTCCGGGCCAGCGCACGATGACCGCGCCGATCTTGCGCCAACCGCGGGTGCGCATGGTGCGCTTGGGTTCCAGGGTCTTGCCGAACCTGGTGACGACCGAGATGACGGCGGGCCCCAGCGTCAGCGCCGCGAGAACGGCCACCACCATGCCGATGGACAACGGGATGCCCAGCGACGTGAAATACGGAAGCTTGGTGAAGTGCAGGCAGAACGTGGCGCCCGCGATGGTCAGACCCGAGCCGAGCACGACGTGCGCGGTGCCGTGAAACATGGTGTAGTACGCGGTTTCCCGGTCCTCACCGTCCCCGCGGGCCTCCTGATATCTGCCTATCAGGAAGATCGCGTAGTCCGTGGACGCGGCGATCGCCAAGGTCACCAACAAGTTCACCGCGAACATCGAGAGACCGATGATCTCGTGGTAGCCCAGGAAGGCCACCACACCGCGGGTGATGCCGAGTTCGACGACGACCATGGCCAGCACCAGCACGGTGGTGACAAACGATCGGTAGATGATCAGCAGCATGATGATGATGACGGTGAACGTCAGCATCTCGATGACCTGCACGCTGCGGTCGCTGGCGATGTGCTGGTCGGCCGCAAGTGCCGACGGGCCCGTGACGTACGCCTTCAGTCCGGGCGGTGGGGTGAGGCTGTCGACGATCTCCTGGGCCGCTTCCACCGACTCGTTGGCAAGTGCCTCGCCCTGGTTTCCCGCGAGGTAGGCCTGGACATACGCGGCCTTGCCGTCGGCACTCTGCGCGCCGGAGGCGGTCAGCGGATCGCCCCAGAAATCCTGGATGTGCTCGACATGCTTGGTGTCGGCTTCCAGCTTGTCGATCATCTCGTCGTAGAACGTGTGCGCGGCCTCGCCCAGCGGCTCGTCGCCTTCGAGCACGATCATGATCGAGCTGTCGGACTTGAATTCTTCGAAGACGGTGCCGACACGCTTCATCGCGATCATCGACGGCGCGCTGTCCGGGCTCATCGACACCGCCCGCATCTGCCCGACGGTCTCCAGTTGCGGGACGACGGTGTTGAGCAGGAACAGCACTGCGATCCAGGCCAGGATGATCGGGACGGCCAGCGTGCGGATGGTGCGGGGGATGACTCCCCGGTGCTGCGGCTGCGCCACCGGGAACGCGTCGGTGCGCGGTTCGTTTGAGGTCATGCGCTCTTCACCAGGCAGTAGGTGTGCGCGCCGACACCGTCGACGGTGCGTTCGTCCTTCACCTCGTCATCGACGGTGATCCGGCAGGACAGCGTGCTGCCATCGCCCTGCCCGGAAATGGTGGGGAACACCGAAGGCGCCGTGGTGCTCAGCGTGATCTCCCAGGGCAGCATGACGTTGTCGGCACGCACCGGACGGGCGTCGAGATCCATGTAGTTCACATTGGCCGTCGCGCCGGGCTCGCCCCACACCTCGTACTTGACGACCTTAGGGTCGAACGGCTCGGTGTCGTCGGAGGCGCTGTTCTCGGTCGAGATGTAGCCGGGACCGGTCCCGAAAAAGGTACGAACCCGCATCACGGTGAACGTCGCCACCACGACCACCGCCACGATGACCAGAGGGATCCACGCGCGTTTCAGAATCGTCGTCATCGAGATCGCGTTCCCCGTTGCCTTTTCTCACCTCGTCGTGACCGTCGGGAGCCGTCCAAGACCGGTCGAGGCCGGTGACTTTGAAAACTCTCACCTTCGCCACAGGTTAGCTTAGGTAAGCGAGAGCTTAGCTCATATAACAGAGTTGCGTCGCGCCGATATTGAGCGGGCGCACAGCGTGCTGGTCGCGGCCATCCCACGCCGCCTCCACCAGTGGTGATGGCGTCATCCCGAGCGCGCTTGGGTCGGCGCCGGGCGGACCGGCAGACGCTTTCAGCATCCTCTCAGTTACCTCTCAGCCCGGCCGCCGATCGCGGGTGGCCGCCCTCCTGTGATGGCACCCACCGAATTCCCGATTACGCCGATCCGGGCCTACCCTGGTGTGCCATGGGGTTCAAACTGCCGATGATCACCGCTGCCGGGCTGGCGCTCGCCGGACTGATCGCCGCGGGCCCGGCCGTCGCCGAGCCCACCGAGCCGGCACCCCCGGCTCCGCCCGTCAGCTCGGAACCGGCGCCCGATGCGCCGCCGCCGGCCACTCCGCTGAACGTCATCGACAAGGACGGCACCTACCGGGTCGGAACCGATATCGTGCCCGGTGTCTACGCCTCGGCCGGACCGTTCGCCGAGGGCACCTGCTCGTGGCGGCGGATGGCACCGGTGGTCACCGAGGGCGAACCCGGCGAGACGCTGGACCGGGCCTTCACCAAGCAGCCCCAGATCGTCGAGATTAAGGCTGACGACGGGTCGTTCAAGACCACCGGGTGCCAGACCTGGACGCTGACCAATCAGCCGCCGCCCGCGCCCGGTATGTCCCCGGTGCTGGCCGCACTGCAGTGGAAGCTCTACATGGACACGCTGAACCGCAACGCCGCGCAGTATGAGGCGAACCCGCCGCAACCTGCGCCCCCGCCGCCAGCCGCGCCCGGATCCTAGATTCCCAGCAACTGCCCGGCTGCGGGCTCCCACAACCGAACCGGTAGCGCTGTTATTCTTCGATGGCTGTCGGCTGTCTGGACGTTGGGGAGCGGTCCGCCCGGTCAGCGCGCGTAATCGCAAGTGAACAGCCGTAACCCGGGGAAAGAGTGTTGTGCGCAGCGGAGAAATAAAGGCCCTCACCGGTCTTCGTCTCTTCGCCGCCGTCTGGGTGGTGCTGTTCCATTTCCGCCCGCTGCTCGCGCAGGCGGTGCCCGACGTCAGCTCCGCGCTGGCGCCCGTGCTCAACAGCGGCGCTCAGGGCGTCGACCTGTTCTTCATCCTCAGCGGTTTCGTACTGGCCTGGAACTACCTGGACCGGATGGGGCCGTCGTGGTCGACGCGGGACACCCTGCATTTCCTGTGGCTGCGGCTGGCCCGTGTGTGGCCCGTCTATCTGGTGACGCTGCACCTGGCCGCGTTGTGGATCATCTTCACCCTCAACGTCGGACACGTCCCGGCCGAGAACGCCGACACCCTGACTGCCACCAGCTACATCCGTCAGCTCTTCCTGGTGCAACTGTGGTTCCAGCCCTACTTCGACGGCTCCAGCTGGGACGGCCCGGCCTGGTCCATCAGTGCAGAATGGCTGGCCTATCTGACCTTCGGGTTCCTGGCGCTGGTGATCTTCCGGCTGGCGCGGGCCACCCGCGCCCGTAGCCTGCTGCTGCTGGCGTTCGCCACCACCCTGCCGCCGGTGATGTTCCTGCTCGCCAGCGGCCAGTTCTACACGCCGTGGAGCTGGCTGCCCCGCATCCTGCTGCAGTTCACCGCCGGGGCCATCGCGTGCGCGGCGGTGCGCCGGCTCGATCCCAGCGACCGCACCCGGATGCTGGCGGGCGTCGGCTCGATGGCCCTGGTCGCGGCGATCATCGGCACCCTGTATTGGCTGGACGGTCATCCCATACCCGGGGTGCTCGACAGCGGTGGCGTCGTGGACCTGCTGTTCGTCCCGCTGGTCGTGATGCTCGCCATCGGGGCCGGCACGCTGCCCAGGCTGCTGTCCGTCCGCGCGCTGGTCTACGGCGGGCAGATCTCGTTCAGCCTGTACATGGTTCACGAACTGGTGCACACCGCATGGAATTGGGCGGCACAGCAGTTCGAGCTGCGGCTGGAGGGTCCGGCCGGGCCGTGGTGGCTGACGGCGATCTTCGCGGTGACGCTGGCCTGTTCGGCGCTGCTGTATCACGTGGTGGAGGAGCCGGCCCGGCACTGGATGCGTCGGATGTTCGACATCCGGGGCACGGTGTCCAGAATGCACCCGGCCGACGCCGACCGCGCCGAATCGAAATTGTCGGCCTGACGCGAATAGTTCTGTGCGGCAGTTCAACTGCCTGGTCCAGTAGGCTTACGCGGGTACTTCTAGCAGGAGGATGTCGTGCGTCGTGTGGCCGGTCTGGTGGTCTCGCTGGCCCTGTTGATCACCGCTTTCCCGCCCGCGGCGCCTTCGGTGCAGCTCGCAGGGCGGGAATCAGCGCTGAGCCGGGTCGCCGTCATCAGTGACTCCTACACCACCGGTACCGATCTCGGCGGTCTCGGCGCCAACGGATGGCCGGCACTGGCCTGGCGGATGTTGGCCGACCAGGGCAGATCGGTGACGGCCGATGTCGCCGCTGAGGGGCGTGCCGGCTACGGCGTGCGCGGTGACCACAACAGCACCTTCGGTGATCTGACCGCGCGGGCGGTCCGGCCCGATGACGCCCTGGTGGTGTTCTTCGGATCCCGCAATGATCAGCCGGTCGACGCGCTCGAGGTGGCCGGATTGGCCAGAAACGCTCTCGAACTCGCGCGCCGTCGGGCTCCCACGGCGCGCCTGCTGGTGATCGGTCCGCCGTGGCCCACCGCCGATGTTCCCGTTCGGATCACTCAGATCCGGGACGCACTGGCCGTCGTCGCCACGGCGTCGGGGGCCCGATTCGTCGACCCACTCGTCGAACGCTGGTTCGTCGGCAGGCCGGATCTGATTGCGGTCGACGGGGTGCACCCCACCGATACCGGGCACCGCTATCTGGCCGAGCGGATCGCCGGACTCATCGCGGCGGAACTGCCGCCGGTCCGCTAGACGTTCGCGCGGCGGCGGGCCTTGTCCTTCAACGGTTCCGGCAGCGCGTCGGCGACCAGCAGTGACGGCAGCAGGCTGCGATCCTTCATCATCGCGCGGAACACCACAGCGATCGTCACACCGTGGCCGGGGCGCTCGAGGATCTCGACCGCATCGCCGGCACGCACCACACCCGGGGTGATGACCCGCAGATAGGCGCCCGGCGCCGCGCGGTTGGTGAAGGTCTTCATCCAGCCTTCGATCTCCAGCCAGGCAGCGAACGTCCGGCACGGTGTGCGGGGACGTGTCACCTCCAGCACCAGGCCGCCGTCACCGACGCGCCAGCGTTCACCGATGACCGCGTTGGTGACGTCGATGCCCGAGGTCGTCAGATTTTCACCGAAGACGCCGTTGCCGATCTCCCGGTCGAGTTCGCCCTCCCAGGCATCGAGATCCTCCCGGGCATAGGCGTACACGGCTTGGTCGTCGCCGCCGTGGTGCTTCTGCTCGCTCACCAGATCGCCGACCAGTCCGCTGCCCAGACCTCCCCTCATGGGACCGGGTGCACGCACCTCGACCTCGGCGTCGGTGGGGCGCTTGTCGATACCGGTGGGCTTCTTCAAGGTATCGGGGTTGGTGCGCGGATGGGCGATGTTGACTGTCAGCACACTCGACATGCGGTCAGCCTAGTGCCACCCGATCGATACGGCCTTCCGCATAACCTGACAGCCATGTTCGTCACTCCGCGATATGGCGACGGCGCCCTCGCAGATCTTGTCCCATCGGTGCTCGGCGTGCTGGGGGTCGCCGGGGAGACCGATCGGATCGGACTGGGACTCGATGGTGCGCGGCGGGTGGCGATCCTGCTCATCGACGGTATGGGCGCCGAGCTGGTCGCCGCGCGCAGTGAGGTCGCACCATTCCTGGCCGGCCGACCCGCGCAGTCGCTGACGGCGGGTTTCCCGAGTACCACCGCGGCCAGTCTGGCCTCGTTGGGCACCGGACTACCCGCCGGTGAGCACGGTCTGGTCGGGTATCTGCTGGCGGTGCCCGATCACGACCGGCTGATGAATCCGCTCAAATGGCGGCTGATGGGTGAGGGGCCGAAGGTCGATCTGCTCAAAGAGATTGTCCCCGAGCAGTTTCAGCCGGTGGCGACGGCGTTCGAACGGGCCGCCGCCGACGGCGTGGTGGTGACGCAGGTGGCGCCGATGTATCAGGCGGGTTCGGGTCTGACCCGGGCGGCGTTGCGCGGCGGCGAGTTCCGGCCCACGTTCTCGTCCGGGGATCTGGTCGACGGGGTGATCGGCGCGCTCGGTGCGGGGGACCGCAGCCTGGTCTACGCCTACCACGGGGACCTGGATCTGACCGGGCACGTCCGGGGACCTGCCTCCGAATCGTGGGCGCTGGAACTGCAGCAGATCGATCTGACCATCCGTCTGATCGCCGAGCGGTTGCCGCCGGGTTCCGCCCTGATCGTGACCGCCGACCACGGCATGGTGCACGTCGCGGATCCGGTCGACTTCGATCAGCGCGCCGAACTGCGCGCCGGTGTGCGTGGGCTGGGAGGGGAACCCCGTGCGCGGCATGTGTACACCGAAGCGGGCGCCGCGCCGGACGTGGCCGCGGCATGGCGGGACACGCTCGGCGACGACTTCACCGTCCTCACCCGCGCCGAGGTGATCGGCGCGGGCTGGTTCGGGCCGATCGTGCAGGCACGGGTGCAGCCACGGATCGGGGATGTCGTGGTGGTGGCCAACGGTGAGCGCGCGATCATCCGGTCGGGTGCCGAGCCGCTGCAGTCGCGGCTGGTCGGCCACCACGGTTCGTTGACGTCTGCCGAAATGCTGGTGCCGCTGTACACGATTCGGTGACGCCCCCGCCGCAGGCTCAACTAATTCCCCGTCGCTGCGCTCACCCCGGCAAGAACTCGGCTAGCCTGCAGGTCTTGTGCAGACGCTGATCGATCTGGACACCGCACCGGTGTTCGCCATCCCCGCGCGCGACGGCGCCACCATGCACGAAGGCGTCCTCGTGGAGGGACCGCAGGGCTGGGGCGAGTTCAGCCCGCCGCCCGGGTGCCCGGACCATCTGCTCGTGCGCTGGCTGACCGCGGCCACCGAGCCCGGCACCGTCGGCTGGCCCGACGCCCGGCGCGGACGGGTGCCGGTCGCTGTGTCCGTGTCCGCGACGGATCCGGCGCGGGCCCATGAACTGGTGGCGGCATCCGGTTGCCGGACGGCGGCCGTCGAGGTGGCCGACCCCGCGCACGCCCTGGCCGATGATGTCGCCCGGATCGCGGCGGTGCGCGATGCGCTCGGCCCGGACGGCATCATCCGCTGTGATGCCAAGGGCAGGTGGTCGGTCGATGCTGCGGTGGCCGCCATCCCGGCGCTCGATCGCGCGGCGGGTGGGCTCGAGTTCGTCCAGCAGCCGTGCCGGAGCACCGCGGAACTCGCCGCCGTGCGTCGCCGGGTCGATGTGCGGATCGCGATCCACGAATCGCTGGAACAGTCGCTGGGAGATCCTGTACTGACCCAGGCCGCCGATGTTGCCGTGCTGCACTGCGGATCGCTCGGCGGGGCGCGACGGGCGCTGCGCATCGCTGAATCGTGCGGCCTGCCGTGCACCGCCACCTCAGGGGTGGAAACCAGCATCGGGGTGGCAGTCGGTGTGGCGCTGGCCGGCGCCCTGCCCGAGTTTCCGTTCGCCGGCACCCTGGGGTCGGGATCGCTGCTGAGTGCGGACCTGGTGGCCGACTCCCGCAGACTGGTCCCGGTCGACGGGTTTCTGCCGGTCGCGCCGATGTCGCCGGCGCCGTTGCCCGAGCTGCTGGAGCGGTACACGGTGACCGATCCGGCCCGAATCCGGTGGTGGCGGTCACGGCTGGAGAGCGCGATTGCACAATGAGGAGATGACTTCGGTGTCCGAACCGGCGGTCCTGCTCGGGCAGGCCCTTGCCCCGTCCAACCGTGTTGACCCCTACCCGGCGTACCGCGCGCTGCGCGAATACGGTCCGCTGCAGATCCCCGAGATCAGCCTGACCGTGTTGACCTCCTACGCCGACTGCGACGCCGCGATCCGGCATCCGGCATCGTCCAGCGATCGGATGAAGTCGGCCATCGCGCAACGCCAGATCGCCGCCGGTGAGGAACCGCGACCGTTCGGACTGGCCGGCCTGGTCGACAAGCGCCGTACCCCGGCCTTCCTGTTCCTGGATCCGCCCGACCACACCCGGCTGCGCAAGCTGGTGGCCAAGGCGTTCGCCCCGCGGGTGATCAACGAGCTGCGGAACGAGATCGTCGCCACCGTCGACGGACTGCTGGACACCGCGGAGGAACGGGGCGAGTTCGACGCCGTCACCGGCCTGGCGTACCCGGTGGCGGTCGCGGTGATCTGCCGGCTGCTCGGGGTGCCGGTCGAGGACGAACCCAAGTTCGGGCATGCCTCCACGCTGCTCGCGCAGACGGTGGACCCGTTCCTCACGGCAACCGGGGATGTGCCGGAAGGGTTCACCGACCGCATCGAGGCCGGCAAGTGGCTGCGCAAGTACTTCCGGGAGTTGATCAGCCGCCGGCGCAGCAGTCCCGGTGATGATCTGATCTCCGCGATGATCGCGGTCGAGGAATCCGGTGACCAGCTCAGCGAGGACGAGATCATCTCGACCTGCAATCTGCTGCTGATCGCCGGACACGAGTCGACAGTGAGCCTGATGGCGACCTCGGTGCTCGCGATGCTGCGGGATCGCACGCAGTGGGCTGCGCTGGGTGCCGATCCGTCGCGGGCATTGCGGGTCATCGAGGAGACGTTGCGCTTCGACCCGCCCGCTCAGCTGCTGGGCCGGGTGGCGGCCGAGGAGATGAGGCTGGGGGACACCGTGATCCCTCAGGGCGACACCATGATCGTGCTGCTGGCTGCCGCGCACCGTGATCCGGCGGCCAACCAGAATCCGGATGTCTTCGATCCCGACCGGGCCAACATCAAGCACCTCGGTTTCGGACATGGCGCCCATTTCTGCCTCGGTGCGCCGCTGGTGCGTCTGGAAGCCTCGATCGCGTTGTCCGCGGTGACGAAACGCTTCCCGAAGGCCGAACTCGGCGGTGACCCGCAGTACAAACCCAATGTGACGTTGCGCGGCATGCTGTCGCTGCCGGTGAATGTCTCCGGCTGAGCTGCTTCGGTCCTCGGTCAGAACGGCGGCGGATCGCTGTTGTTCTCAACGAGTTCTGCTGCGTTGCGCTGCCGCTCGGCTTTGATGCGTTGCGCACGATCCTGTGCGCGGGTGCGTTTTCGGGTGGGCATCTTGGCGTCGCGGTCGTGGTCGTTGATGAGGCTGATGGCGCGTTTTCGTGGGATGGGTGTCTGGATGTTCCAGTGCGGGAACATGATTGCCGCCCCGGGGGCCTTGGTGTAACTGTGCCCGGTCGGTGCTGACCATTGGATGCGTCCGTCGGGTTTCGCTGCCGGTTCCCAACCACAGAACGTCTTGATCAAATGGTGCAGACGGCACAGTGGTGCCAGGTTGCCCGGATGCGTCGCCCCGGCGGGCCACGGAGTCAGATGGTCGAGGTCACAGCGGTGCGCGGCCCGGTTGCAGCCCGGGAAGCTGCACGTCATGGCGCGCATGCGGACGAACGCGGTCAGTGCGGCCGAGGGCCGGTATTGGCGTTCCGCGGGCAGGTCGGCGATCTCGGAGAGCGGCTTTACCTTGGCGCCGGTCGCGACGAGGTCGGCCAGCATGGCGGCGGGAGTGATGGCGCCGTCGAGCGTGACCCCGGGGCTAGGATTGCACGCCGCAGGTGGGGTGCCGGCCGCGGGCGCGGCAGGTTCATTGCGGGCCGCAGGTTCGGCGGGCTCGTCGGGTTCGGATTCTGCTGCCGGAGTCTGCTGCTCTTTCTCCGGCGCAGTCTCGGTCTCGGCGGGCGCCGTTTCCGGGGTGCCCGTGGTGCCCGGGGTGGTCTGCCGCGGGGACTCTTCGCCGGCGGCCGGTATCTGGTCGGTGAGCACGTAGATGGTGACTGCGCCCGAGCGTGGGTCTTTCCCGCTGCCCTCACAACCAGCACCCCCACACGCGCACGCGAGCCGTTCCAGTTGCGGGCCGACCGCACCCAACGCGGCCAATGCCGCGGCACGTAGCTCGCCCCGCGCGCGGGGATCGTTGCCGCAGACGGTGTCGGCCAGGGCGTTGAGGCGTTGTTCGAGGATCTTTTTGTCGGTGACACGCAGCCTGCCCCAGAACGAGGACACCCCGTTGGGGTCGTCTTTGTCGTCGAACTCGACGTAGAGGTCTTTGGCGTTGCGTTTGGAGCGCACGACGGCTTCGGGGTCGAACTTCTCCACCCACAGATCGATGGCGCCGATCAACTGCTTCTCCGAATGCGCCCCGTACTCGCCCGCTTCACCGGCGATCGCGGTATCGATCAGCACGAGCGCGTCGTCGTCGTCGACGAGGTGGGTGCGCCAGGTGATCGCATCGATCACCGTCGCCGAGATCGCGCCTGTGGCGAACAGGGCGGCGGTGCGGGGCAGCCGGTCGCGAAGGGCTTGGGCGATGCGCATCTGTTTGGACGCGGCGTGGGTGTTCAGGTTGCAGGCCGCGGCCACCGCGGCCTGCGCCCACGCCCAACCGTCGATGACCTGATGGGCGATCACGTCGTCCTCGTCATCGCACTGGCGGGCCACCACCTCACCGATGAACGCCAACCGCGCCGCGGCAGCCATCGCCTCGTTCTGGGTCGCAGCAGTCACCGCCGAGATGAGCGCCTCATCGCTCAACCCGGCGAGTGCGGCCCGATCCAAGACTTCGAACATACGTGCGAGTGTAATGAAGGGGTACNGTCGATGACCTGATGGGCGATCACGTCGTCCTCGTCATCGCACTGGCGGGCCACCACCTCACCGATGAACGCCAACCGCGCCGCGGCAGCCATCGCCTCGTTCTGGGTCGCGGCCGTCACCGCCGAGATGAGCGCCTCATCGCTCAACCCGGCCAGTGCGACCCGATCCAAGACTTCGAACATATGTGCGATTCTACCGACGGGGTCGGACATCGGCATGAGTATTTTTCGGGCTGTGGATAACTGGTTCTGGGCTCGTGCCTGGCTACTCCTGCACCGCCTTGGCGACCGCCACACACGTCGTCAGCCACTTCGCGTCCGGCACCTCGTTCTCGGTGAGCTCCCACATCGCGTTGTGCATCATCCGCACGATCACCCACGCCCGCGCACGGTCGACATCCAGCCCGGCGGTCTCGGACAGCGTGTAGAAGCGGCGTCGCACACCTTCGCGGACATAACCGGAAAGCTCGTCCCAGCGGTCCCACAGCATCGGCGCGATCTCGTAGTGCGGATCGCCGCTCATCGGCTTCGGATCGATCACCAGCCAAGGTTCCCGATCCGCGGCCAGCACGTTCTCGTAGTGCAGATCGCCGTGGATCAGCGTGCCGGTGCTGGCCGGGTCGGACACGAAATCGGCTCCCAGTGACAGCGCCTGCTCGACGAGCCGGTGGGGCAATGCGGCGCTGCGCGGTAACTGCGCCAGGTCGGCATTCCATTTCTCGATGTACCCGACCAGCGGACGCAGCTGCGGCAGCGCGGGCACGTGGATGCGTCCGTACAGTCCGGCGACGATCTCGCACGCCTCAAGATCCCAGACGTCGTTGAGGTTGCGGGCATGCAGCCGCTCCAGCAGCATCGCGCGGCGGTAAGGGTTCGCGCGTAATAGACGCACGGTTCCCTGGCCGTCCCAGCGACGCAACGCCAGGTGTTCGTGTTCGGATTCATCGTCGGGGAACGCGATTTTGAGCATGGCGGATGCACCGTCGCCGGCACGCACCGGCAGCACGATCGAACAGAAACCGTATTGGGGTGCACCATCGGCGGCGAGATCCCACTCCTGGAGCTGGCTGCCGACCGACCTGGGTAGGTCGTCGACCCAGCGCTGCCATTCGGGTCCGCGGGCGGCCATCGCGAGGACCCCGTCGGGCAGGACGATCACGATTCGATGGTGCCACGCATCGTCACGGACCCCTCAGGCACACGAGCTGCGCCGTCTTTGACAGACTGGTGGACATGGCACAAATCACCATCAAGGGAAACCCCATCAACACGGCCGGCGAGCTGCCCGCAGTCGGCGCGCCGGCTCCGGCTTTCACCCTGGTCGGCACCGACCTCGGCGCGGTCGGCAATGACCAGTTCAGCGGCAAGGCCGTGCTGCTCAACATCTTCCCGTCGGTGGACACCCCGGTGTGCGCGACGAGTGTGCGGACCTTCAACGAGCGCGCCGCAGCCACCGGTACGGCGGTCCTGAACGTGTCCAAGGATCTGCCGTTCGCGCAGAAGCGTTTCTGCGGTGCCGAGGGCTTCGAGAACGTCCTGACGGCCTCGGCGTTCCGCGACAGCTTCGGTGAGGACTACGGGGTCACCCTCGTCGACGGACCGTTCGAAGGCCTGCTGGGCCGCGCGGTCGTGGTGATCGGTGCTGACGGCAACGTCGTCTACACCGAACTCGTCCCGGAAATCGCGCAGGAGCCCAACTACGATGCCGCGCTCGCCGCACTGAAGTAATCCGGCTTGCCACAACGGCACCGGTCAGCGCAGCCTTCGGGTTGCGCGGACCGGTGCCGTTCTGCATTGTGCGCACCGCGGTGATGGTGTCGGAACGGTCGCGGAGACATCACGACCCGGGCACGGGAGTCTCTTTTGGGTCACGGATCTGCATCTCATTTATGCTGCGCCACAGTCGAATTGGGAAACGGCTCAATCGGTCGGTAGAAATAGCGGTGACGGCCGTCAATTAGTGCGGTCGTTGCGGTTCCCGCCCTGATCGAAAGAGTTGACGACCCGATGAGACGCTTCTGTGCCCTGCTGCTCGGCCTGGCTGTGTTGACAGTGACTCCTGGTGTCGCATCGGCTGATCCGTTCAACACCCGCCCGGCCCGCAACCAGCAGGCGGTCGACTACGTGATCGCGCGGGCACTGGCCCAGCGCGGCGTGCCGTTCAGCTACGGCGGCGGCGACGCCAACGGCCCCACCCGCGGTGTCGTCCGCGAGGCTCCGGCCGCCGCGGAACCGGCCGCTGCCGCCATCCCGGGCGGCGTTCCCGGCCTGAACTTCCCCGGGTTGGCCCCGCCGGCCCCGGTCGCTTCTCCGCTCGTTCCCGGACTTCCGGCCGCACCGGATCCGGCGGCCAACGTGGTGGGATTCGACGCCTCGGGCATCATCGTCTACGCCTTCGCCGGCGTCGGGGTGAAGCTGCCGCGGTCCTCGGGCGAGATGTACAAGGTCGGCCAGAAGGTACTGCCGGAACAGGCGCTGCCCGGCGACCTGATCTTCTTCGGCCCGGAAGGCACCCAGAGCGTGGCGCTGTTCGTGGGGAACGGGCAGATGCTGGAAGCCTCCGACTCCGGCGTGACGGTCTCGGCCGTGCGGACCGCCTCGATGACGCCCTATCTGGTGCGCATCATCGCCTGATCCGCGCCGTACTGTTGAACGCGTGGATTCACCTGCGACGCGGCGTGTGGAGTTCCCGGACATCAGTTCCCGGGCCTGGGAGCATCCCGCGGATCGGACGGCGCTGACCGCGCTGCGCCGGCTCAAGGGGTTCGACCAGGTCCTCAAGGTCATCTCCGGTGTGCTGCGCGAACGCCAGCACCGGCTGCTCTACCTGGCCAGCTCGGTGCAGGTCGGTCCGCGACAGTTCGCCGACCTCGACGCACTGCTCGACGAATGTGTGCACGTGCTGGACGCCCCGGTACGGCCGGAACTGTTCGTGGTGCAGTCGCCGACGGCCAATGCGTACACCATCGGCATGGACAAGCCGTTCATCGTGATCACCTCGGGGCTCTATGAACTGATGTCCCATGACGAGATGCGCTTCGTCATCGGCCACGAACTCGGACATGCCTTGAGCGGCCACGCCGTGTACCGGACGATGCTCATGCACCTGATCCGGCTGGCGTCATCCTTCGGTTTCATCCCGGTGGGCGGCTGGGCACTGCGCGCCATCGTTGCCGCCCTGCTGGAATGGCAACGCAAATCCGAGCTTTCGGGTGACCGCGCCGGTCTGTTGTGCGGGCAGGACGTCGATGCGGCCATCCGGGTCGAGCTGAAGCTGGCGGGCGGCAGCCATCTGGACAAGCTGGATTCGCAGGCCTTTCTGGCGCAGGCGCGGGAGTACGAGCGCTCCGGTGACATGCGTGACGGTGTGCTCAAACTGCTGAATCTGGAGTTGCAGAGCCACCCGTTCTCGGTGCTGCGGGCGGCGGCGCTGACCGGCTGGGTGGACACCGGCGGTTACGGCGCCATCCTGGCCGGTGACTACCCGCGCCGCTCCGAGGATGCGTCGGTCGGCTGGACCGAGGATGTCGGCGCGGCGGCCCGCCAGTACAAGGACGGATTCGACCAGTCCGACGATCCGCTGATCCGCGGGATCCGGGACGGCGTCGGCGGCCTCATCGACGGGGTGGGCCAGGCCGCCACCAGCGCGGTGGATTCGCTGGGGCGCAAGATCACCGAGTGGCGCAGCGGCTACGACGGTGGGGACCGCTGAGATGGCTGACGAGTCCGCGGGTTTGAACGGGGTCGCCCGCACCGCGCTGCTGGTCGCCGCCATCCGGGCCCGGGAGAGCCGCCGCCAGGATCCGTTGTTCGTCGACGCGTTCGCGGACAAGCTGGCAGGCGACACCGGCCGGGAGTTCCTGGAAGCCGCACTGCAGGCTTCGGGGGAGCAGTCGACGGTTCAGATCGTTGTGCGGACCCGGTTCTGGGACGAGGCGCTGTTGCGTGCCACCCGGGCCGCGCATCAGGTCGTGATCGTCGCGGCGGGAATGGATGCCCGGGCCTACCGGCTGGACTGGCCCGCCGGGGTGACCGTCTACGAACTCGATCAGCCTGCGGTCATCGAGGCCAAGGGTCACCTGCTCTCCGAGGACACCCCGCGCGCCCGGCGGGTGGCAGTGGGAGTGGACCTCGCCGATGACTGGCCGCCCGCGCTCACATCGGCGGGCTTCGACGCGGGCGAACCCTCGGTGTGGTTGATGGAGGGCCTGCTGCAGTACCTCGATGAAGCCGAGGTGAGCGCCCTGTTCGCCCGCGTCGACGCCTTGTCGGCGCCTGGTTCGGTGCTGCTCTATGAGGTGGTGGGCACGGCGCTGCTGAAGTCGCCGTTCATGGCGCCGGTGCTGGAATCCATGGCGGCGCAGGGGTCGCCGTGGTTGTTCGGGTCGGACACTCCGGGTGAGCTCGCCGAACGGCACGGCTGGTCGGCGGCCGTCACCGATATCGCGGTGCCCGGCAATGCGTGGGGTCGCTGGTTCGCTCCCGCCGTCCCGATGGACGTGGCGGGTGTGCCGCGCGGCTACTTCATCGAGGCCGTCAAGCCCTGACCTATTCGACCGGCAGCGAGTTGTCGCGCTGCAGGACGAAGAAATACGGACGTTTGCCGCCGCGGTAGTCCATCGCGCCGATCACGGTGTCGTCGGAGATCTTGCGGAACACGTCGTTGATCGGGAGATTGTCGTAGATCATTGTCGCGCTGTCGGTTCCGCGGTACCGGGTGGTGCGCAGCCGGGCTTTGGGTGCCTTGGTGCGCAGCGCGGGCCGCAGTGCCGAGATGGGCTGTACCAACGAGAGGTTACGCACCAGCGGCACCTTCGTGGCGATGCCCAGACCGCCGAAGGCGAGCACCGGATTCAGCGGCCACAGCGCGGTGCCCCCGTCTTTCGGGAACAGCAGGGGATGCACGGTCTCGGCATCGACGAACTGCTTGCCCCACCAGCCGCTGGCGGCCAGCAGCCCGTCCATCGGGTGCGCGGTCGGCAGTTCAGCGCCGTGCCAGGTGCCGATCATGAAATCCGGGTCGACACCGGGGGCGGCGTCGAAGACGTCGAGCGCTTCGGCGGTGGTGGTCGGCACGGTGGTCAGCACGTCTTCGGCAAGCATCCCTCCACCATACTTGACACGTGTCAAGTGCTCAATCTGCGATGTAGTCGGCCAGATGCCGACCGGTCAGCGTGGAATGGTCGGCCACCAGGTCCCGTGGTGTTCCCTCGAAGACGATGCGCCCGCCGTCGTGTCCGGCTCCCGGCCCCAGGTCGATGATCCAGTCGGCGTGGGCCATCACGGCCTGGTGGTGCTCGATGACCACCACCGATTTGCCGGCGTCCACCAGGCTGTCCAGCAGCGCGAGGAGTTGCTCGACGTCGGCCAGGTGCAGGCCCGTGGTCGGCTCGTCGAGAATGAAGACCGTCCCCTCGTCGGCGCCCTTGTCGCTGAGTCTCGCGGCAAGTTTCAGGCGTTGCCGCTCGCCACCGGACAGCGTGGTCAACGGCTGACCGAGGGTGAGGTAGCCCAGGCCGACATCGGCCATGTGGCTCAGGATCTTCTGTGCTGCGGTCACTTTCGACTCGCCGCTGTCGAAATAGCCGACGGCTTCGGTCACCGGCATGGCGAGCACCTCGGCGATGTTCTTGCCCGCCAGCGTGTATTCCAGCACCGAGGCCTGGAAGCGGCGGCCCTCGCACTCCTCGCAGGTGGATTCCACCGTGGCCATCACGCCGAGTTCGGTATAGATGACGCCGGCACCGTTGCAGGTCGGGCAGGCGCCCTCGGAGTTGGAACTGAACAGGGCGGGTTTGACGCCGTTGGCCTTGGCGAACGCCTTGCGGATCGGCTCCAGCAGGCCGGTGTAGGTCGCCGGGTTGCTGCGCCGGGAACCGCGGATCGCGGCCTGATCGATGGTGATGACACCGTCGAGACCAGCCACCGAACCGTCGATCAGCGAACTCTTTCCCGAACCCGCCACACCGGTGACGACGACCAGGACGCCCAGTGGGATGTCGACATCGACGTCACGCAGGTTGTGGGTACCGGCACCGCGGATCTCCAACGCGCCGTTGCGCTCTCGCACCGACTCCTTCAAGGCGGCGCGGTCGTCGAGGTGGCGGCCGGTGATGGTGCCACTCTTGCGCAACGCTGCGACGGTGCCCTCGAACACCACCTCACCACCGGCGCTGCCCGCCCCGGGGCCCAGGTCGACGATATGGTCGGCCACCGCGATCGTCTCCGGCTTGTGCTCGACGACCAGCACGGTGTTGCCCTTGTCCCGCAACTGCAGCAGCAGGTTGTTCATCCGTGCGATGTCGTGCGGATGCAGCCCGATGGTCGGCTCGTCGAAGACGTAGGTGACATCGGTCAGCGCCGATCCCAGGTGCCGGATCATCTTGACGCGCTGAGCTTCTCCGCCGGACAGGGTTCCTGCCGGTCGTTCCAGGGACAGGTATCCCAGGCCGATCTCGACGAAGGAATCCAGGGTGTGTCCGAGTGCGGTGAGCAAGGGCGCCAGCGGTTTGGCCGCCGCCTTCTTGGTGAGCTTGCCGATCCACTGGGCGAGGTCGGTGATCTGCATGCTGCTCACGTCGGCGATGTTGACGCCCTCGATCTTCGATGACCGTGCCGCGTCGGAGAGTCGGGTGCCATTGCAGTCCGGGCAGGTGGTGAAGGTGACCGCGCGTTCGACGAAGGCGCGGATGTGCGGCTGCATCGCGTCGACGTCCTTGGACAGATAGGACTTCTGGATCTGCGGTATCAGGCCCAGGTAGGTCAGGTTCACTCCGTCGATCTTGAGCTTGGTGGCCTCCTTGTACAGCAGCGCGTCGAGTTCGGACTTGGTGAACGTGTTGATCGGCTTGTCCGGATCGAAGAAGCCGCAGCCGTTGAAGATCCGGCCGTACCAGCCCTCCATGCTGAACCCGGGGATGGTGAGCGCACCGCCGTTGAGGGACTTGGTGTCGTCATAGAGGGCGGTCAGGTCGATGTCGTTGACGGCGCCGCGTCCCTCGCAGCGCGGGCACATACCGCCGAGAATGTTGAAATCGCGGCGCTCCTTCACGGTTTTGCCGCCCTTTTCGAACGTCACCGCGCCGGCCCCGCTGATCGAGGCGACATTGAACGAGAAGGCCTGCGGGGAGCCGATGTGGGGTGTGCCCAACCGGCTGAACAGGATTCGCAACATTGCTCCGGTATCGGTGGCGGTACCGACAGTGGAGCGCGGATCGGCGCCCATTCGTTGCTGGTCGACGATGATGGCAGTGGTCAGGCCCTCCAGCACGTCGACGTCGGGGCGGGCCATGCTGGGCATGAAACCCTGGACGAATGAGCTGTAGGTCTCGTTGATCAGGCGCTGGGATTCCGCGGCGATGGTGTCGAACACCAGCGAGCTCTTGCCGGAGCCGGAAACACCGGTGAACACCGTCAGTCGTCGCTTCGGCAGTTCGATGTCGACGTTCTTGAGGTTGTTCTCCCGCGCTCCGGTCACCCGGATCAGGTCATGGCTGTCGGCGGCATGCGGCATGTAGAGCGATGTTGCCATGCGCCGGTATGCCCGAGGCGGGGGACACGGCCTTCCCGGCCGCCGGCGTCAGGGAGCTGCCGGACTGATCGGTAGGACACCGTCGATCACGTTGGCCAGCAATCCCTTCCGATCGAATTTCCCGCTGGGCAGGGTCGGCATCTGGTCACCGGTGGCGATCACCCACCGGGTGGGCACCTTGTAGGCCGACAACTGTTCGCGGGCGAGCCGGCGGACGGCGGTCAGATCCAGGCCCGTCGCCACTGGGACCACCACGGCGCACACCTCCTCGCCGCGCTCGGGATGCTCGAGTCCGACCACCACGCACTGCGCGACGTCGGGCAGCGCCGAGATCACCGCCTCGACTTCCAGCGGTGACACGTTCGCACCACCGGCCTTGATCAGATCCGTGGTGCGGCCGACGTAGAACAACCGCGGGTCGCCGGTTCGCCGGTAGACACGGTCCCCGGTGTGATACCAGCCGTCGGCGTCGAAGATCTCTGTGCGCTCACGCTTGTTGTAGCCGGCCATCACCCCCACGCCGCGGATCCACAGTTCCCCGGTGGTGCCGTCGGGCACAGGCCCGCCGTCCTCGTCGACGATGGCGATCTCGGTGTGGACGAATCCGCCCGCCGTCTCGGACATGGTGCGGTGCACCGGAAATCCGTCGGGCACGTCGGTCATCGCGATGTCGAGCGGGCCGTCCCGCAGCATCGGGGCGCTGGACAGGTCGCGATCGGCAAAACTCGGGTGGTCGCGCACGCGCTGGGTGAACGCCGGCCAGCCGACGATCCCGGTGCCACGTTCGGACTCCACCATGTCCAGCGCTGTCGCCGGGTCGAGACGCGCCATGACCAGCAGGGTGATGGTGTCGTGCAGGGCGCCCATGGCCGCGAGCAGCCCGCCGATCCAGAAGAACGGCATGGCGCACAGGATCCGGGGCCGGTCCTGGGATCCGGTGACCGCCCGGATCGCGATGGGCCAGGTCGATGTCTGGCGCACCAGGGTGCCGTGGGTGTGCAGCACGCCCTTGGGGTCGGCGGTCGAACCGGAGGTGTGCACCATGATTGCCAGATCGGCGGGCGACACCTCGTCCTCCACCGCGGCGAGCACCTGCGGTGACACCCGTTGGGCCAGGTCGTCCCACCGGGTGGCCCAGCGATACCCGGTGTCCTCGGTGAGCACGATCCGGCGCAGATACGGTGCAACGGTGAGCGAGAGGGCATCGCGACCCTGATGCCGGAGTTCAGGCAGTGCGGCCTCGAAACGCCCGCCCACATCGGTGCCGAGCACCTCCGCCGGGGCGATCAGCGTCCCGATGTCGGCCAGCCGCAACACCTTGGCGATCTCGGCGGGCGCATACAACGTGCTCAACGGCACGACCAGTGCGCCGATCCGCGACAGTGCCAGCCACCAGCTGATCCAGTCGATCCCATTGGGGAAGAACAGGCCCACCCGGCTGCCCTTCCCGATACCCGCCGCCAGCAGCCGGCGGGCGATGTCGGCCGAACGCGCCTCGGCGTCCTGATAGGTCAACCCTCCGTCGGGTGTGATCACATAGGTGTCCTGCCCGGACGCGCGCACCCGTTCGGCCAGCAGCGCGGGAACGGTCAGCGGCGTTACAACAGTCTGCGGAGATGTCACCCACTGATCATCGCCGACGACATCACTCGACAGGGCAGCGGCCTCACTCCACGAGATCGACGGGGGTCGGCCCGAACAGATACAGCTCATCGATGATCGGTGCCGGATCGCCGGACCAGTTCATGGTGGTCAGTTGAACGCGGCTGCGTCGCCCGGTGCGCCACCGAAGTGCCTCGAATCGGGTAGTGGTGAGCCCTATTTCGGGTCCCTCGGCGGGCCCGCACAGATACTCACCGTCCTCGACGGTGATGCGCACGGGCCGCGATGGCTGCAGCATCGGGATGAGCCGATCCGAGGTGTGCCAGACGGCGGCGGATTCGCGAGCTCCGGCGCGATCGAGGGCGCCGCGGATATCGTGCTCATGGCAGGCGATATCGCCGAGCGGAGGGCTCAAACCGTCGGTGGCCGCCATCCGTTGCAGACGCGCCGTGGCGGCGCCCCACGCCGCCAGCAGCTGCGTCGTGTTCCGGTCCGCGAACCTCGCGACGTGCTCGGCCGTCTGCTCGTCGGTCGGCGCCCCGCCCAGCGTCCGATCCGCCCAGTCCTCGGCGACGGCGGCCATGTGGGCCACCACGTCCCGAATGGTCCAGCCGGGACACGCCGGCACGCCGGTCGCCCAGGACGGGTCCCCGTCACCGGGGAGCAGAGCGCAGATTCGCTCCACGGTGTCCCCATAGATCCGCGCCGTCAGGCGTGCGTCAACGGTCTGCACAGGAATCACATCCCTGCTCGGTGTCTCCAGCGGTGCGGTCGCCGTACGCGTCGTGCCACCTCCACCACTCGTAGGGCGGAGTCTGCGGGTAGCCGGCGGGGGAGTCCTCCCACGATTCCTGACGGCCGAGCGCCGTGATGTCCAGATAGCTCCAGGTGGTTCCGAATGCCTCGTCGCCGCGATTGTTGACGAAGTAGGTGCGGAAGATCTGATCGCCCTCGCGGATGAAGGCATTCGTGCCGTGCCATTCGGCGACGTCGAAATCGGTGTCGAAGGCGACACCTGATTCTTCGACGATGGTGTACCAGGGGATGGTCCAGCCCATCCTGTCCTTGATCCGGGTGATGTCCTGCTGCGAGCCGCGAGAGGCATAGACCAGCGTGGTGTCGCGGGCATTCAGATGGCTGAGGTCGCCGACGTGATCGGCCATCAATGAACAGCCGCTGCAACCGTGTTCCGGCCAGCCCTCGACGCCGGGGTCCATGAACGCGCGGTAGACGATCAGCTGTCGCCGCCCGTCGAACAGATCGAGCAGATTCACCCTGCCGTCCGGTCCGTCGAAGGCATAGCGGTTCTGGACCCGGGTCCATGGCATCCGTCGGCGCTGTGCCGCCAACGCGTCCCGGGCCCGGGTCAGTTCCTTCTCCTTGACCAGCATCTCGGCATGGGCGGCCGCCCATGCCTGCGCGCTCACTATCGGTGGCTTCTGCATCGTGGCTCCTTGTCGTTGCGCCCGCTCACAATCATTCAAGCTCTTTGTTGAATATGCATCGAGCAGAACACACGTCACCCGATATAGTCAACAGAATGGTTGAAGATCAGCTGCTGGACCGGGCGTACGCCGCGCTCGCGGATCCGACACGTCGCCGACTGCTGGAGGCCCTGCGGGAAGGTGACGCCCGCATCACCGATCTGGCCGCGCCGATGCCGATGACGTTCGCGGGAGTCTCCCGTCATATCGGGGTGCTGGAAACCGCGGGTCTGGTGACCCGTGAAGTGCGTGGCCGTGAACACTGGCTCTCCCTGCGCGACGACGGGTTGACCCCGGCCGCGCAGTGGATGGGCGAGCAGACCGATTTCTGGTCGACCCGCGCCGACGCGCTCGCCGAGCGGCTGCGCCGTAAGAAGGCCGGGCAGTGACCGAGACGCGCACTGTGCACGTGCAGCGGGTCATGCCGGCCCGCCCCGAGGAGGTGTTCGACGAGTGGCTGGACCCGGAGTCGTTGCGGGAGTGGATGTGTCCGCGCCCCACCCGGTGTGTCACCGTCACCGTCGAGCCCCGGGTCGGCGGGCTGTTCCGCTTCGACGTCGATGACCGGGGCACCAGCGTGCTCATCACGGGGCAATTCGTCAGCATCGACCGGCCACGCCTGCTCAGCTTCACCTGGACCAACTCCTACTGGGTGGATCCGACGATGTCCAGCGTGGTCACGGTGACCTTCGAGCCGTTGCAGGACGACCAGACACTGATGTCCATCGAACACGCCATGCTGCCGCCGGAGGAGTACGACAACTTCCACGACGGTTGGCAGAAGACCGCCGATCAGCTGGCGGATCTGTTGGACGCCTGACGGCTCGAGGGGGTCGAAGCGCTTTTCACCTTCCGGTTGCGCTGCCAGGAGGGCTCAGGCAGCGCACGGCGTTGGCGGGGCGTCGATTCTGCTGCCATCGCCTCCACGAAGGACCGAGGCGGCATGAATCGCGAGTACAGCACGTACGGCCGATCGCTGGTGTACACGAATGTCACCGAGTAGCGGTCACGGTCCGTCGGTCTCATCAGACGGTGGACGAGGCGGCCGGTGTCGGCGTAGACGGCGGTTCCGGCGGTGCCCGTCACGTGATGCCAATCGGATCGGGGCGCCACGCCGGCGATTGCCTCGTCGTCGAGGAAGGTGATGCCCGGTCGGCAACGGAGGCGCCGACGCGTGTCCTCGCTCGTCGGCAGCGACAGGTGCTGGAACGGGCCGCACCCGGAATCCACATCGTTGAGGTAGACGATGATTTTCAGCATGCGTCGATCTTCGGCGTCGAGGTGCCAGTGCCGAGCCTGCTGGCTCGGGTGGGGTTCGCGGGCGCGTTCCACCTTCACCTCGAGCCCGACGTATCGAACCGGTCGCTGGATGTGCCGCTCGGCGATATCGAGGTTCTGTTCATCGAGTCCCCAGCGATAAAGGGACTCAGGTGCATTGGGCAGGTAGCTCACCGACCGGGTGGTGTCATGGGTGCTCAGCCACCGAACGGCTGTGGCGATCTCGTCGTGTGCCGCGCCATCCATGTCCACGCGACGGCTCGCGACACCGGTTTCGTCCAGCCGCCGCACCAGGTCTTCGTCGGCAGCATCGAGCGCAGGTAGCGGCGCCACCTGCTCGTCTCTGCGGGCAAGGCGACCGCTGAGCGCGGGGAGTTCTGATGTCTGGCGAACCCAGTCGACCATGTGCAATTGCACACGAGCCAGATGGTTTTCGCGCACGACCACAATACGGCGTCGATCCCGAGTCAACCGCGGACCCTTCAGTGACGGGCGCAGGGACCAACCCGGTGTCTGCGCAAAAGGCTTGTGAGCAAGATGTATTCGGAGATCATAGGTGCCGCCCACGGGCTGTGCGCGCGGCGTCCCGGCGGTGGCGGCGCGCGGGGATTCTTTCGCAAATAATCTCCCGTTCGCAAGAACTCTGGAGATCGACAGCAAAACAGGAAAAGGCACATGCCCGGGGTCTCATCGATCCGCGAGCTTCGATAGCCCGGGTCCGCCGGAGCAAAAAGCGCGCACAATCGACCGTCGGCGCTTTCGGCGCGAGGAAAATTCACCCGTGTCGAAATTAGGTCGTCGGACGTGCAGTTGGTAGTCTCGTGCAATACGTCGCAGTCGTGAAGCGACGTATCTGTGTTCGGCCGAATCGCGGCCGGGGTCAGTATCACCCCCTTTACGGCCTGTTTGGCATCGCACACCCCCAGAACCTCCACTGATTTGGGCGACCGTCGGTCGCACAACCCAGGCTTGGTCGACATGACGTTCGGCCAGTAAAAAAGAAGAAAGAAGTAAGACCATGGCAGAAGGAACCGTTAAGTGGTTCAACAGCGAAAAGGGCTTCGGCTTCATCGCTCCTGACGGCGGCGCACCGGACGTGTTCGTGCACTACTCCGAGATCCAGGCCGGCGGATTCCGCAACCTGGAGGAGAACCAGCGCGTGAAGTTCGAGATCACCCAGGGCGCCAAGGGCCCCCAGGCGGTCGGCGTCACCGGACTGTAAAGACCTACTCGAGCCCCCGGGCCGATCACGCTCAGCGTGGATCGGACCGGGGGTTTCGTGCTTTCTCAAGCATTCGCGATGACTTTCGGTACGTGCCCCGGTCTGAATACTGTTCGTTGACGGTCTGAGGAGGAACGCGTGGTCCAACTGCTGAGAGTCCAGAATTTCGTGGTATCGCAGGACGGTTTCGGCGCCGGCCGCGACCAGAGCTTCGAGCGTCCGTTCGGGCACGCCGATCCGGCGGCCCTGATGTCCTGGGCCGGTGCGACCGCGAGCTGGCCCAACCGCACAGATCCCGGCGGCAGCCGCGGACTCGACGATTACTTCACCAGGGACTTCGCCCGCAACATCGGCGCCGAGATCATGGGCCGCAACAAGTTCAGTCCCCATCGCGGTGCCTGGGCAGACCACGACTGGCAGGGCTGGTGGGGAGACGAGCCGCCGTTCCACACCCCGGTCTTCGTGCTGACCCATCACAAGCGACCGTCGTTCACATTGTCGGACACCACATTCCACTTCATCGACGCCGACCCGGCGACCGCACTGGAGCGGGCCAGAGAAGCCGCCCAGGGCAAGGACGTCCGGCTCGGCGGTGGGGCGCACACCGTTCGGCAGTTCCTGGACGCCGATCTCATCGACACCCTGCACGTGGCGGTGGCCCCGGTGGAGCTCGGTGGGGGAACCCGACTGTGGGGGAGCTCCGATGAGCTGCTCGACCGGTTCCATCGTGATGTGGTGCCCAGCCCCAGCGGGGTGACGCACCACCTCTTTTGGCGGCGTTGACGGCTCTGCCGGTCTAGGCTCCGAGTGGGTGGCCGGGGCTGAGGCGGTGGTGCACGGTGTTCGTGACGCGTCTGATGTGTACCGCCGCGGTGTGCATACTCACCGTGACCGGCTGCGGGGGCGGACAGCCGCCAGGTAGCCCATCGAATCTCAACAAGATCGACGCCGCCGAGTTCCGGCGAGCTGTGGAAGACGCCGCCGCCACGTTGATGGTCCCGGGAGCGATGGTCGCATTGCGCACCCCGCAGGGCAGCTTCGATGTCGCCGTCGGCACCACCGAGTTGGGTGCCGCGCAGAAACCCGATGTCGAGACCCGGTTCCGGATCGCGTCGAACACCAAGACGATGACCGCGGCACTCATCATGCTGCTCGCCCAGGACGGCAGGCTCGCCCTCGACGATCCGGTCGGCAGGTACGTCGACGATGTGCCCAACGGCGCGAACATCACCATCGAGGAGCTGCTCACGATGCGCAGCGGGCTCTACGGCTACACCGACGACCCGGAGTTGTCCGCCGAACTCGACCGTCACCCGGCGCGCAGCTGGACACCGCAGCAGGTGCTGGCCATCGCCTATCGGCATCCGCCGCGTTTCGCACCGGGCGCCGAATACGACTACAGCAACACCAACTATGCGCTGCTCGGTCTGGTGGCCGAGAAAGCCGGTGGCAGAACGCTGTCCGAACAATTCCGGGACCGTCTGCTGGACCCGCTGGGACTGGACCAGACGACTCTGCCCGCCGTCGCTGACACCGTCATCCCGGCCCCCGGATCACACGGCTACATGTACGGGCCCACCCGGTACGCCCTGCTCGACGAGCCCTATCCGGCGTCGATGCAAGCCGAAGCCCGGGCCGGCACGCTGCAACCCATCGATTACACGAACCAGAACTCGTCGTATGCGACCGCCGCCGGCGGCGTCATCTCCACCGCCGACAACCTGCTCACCTGGATCAGGGCATTGGTGACCGGTGAGGTGCTCGCCGCGGGCACCCAGGAACGCTGGCTGGACGGGCTCCAGGCCGAGGATCCCGGCCAGCCCGACGGCAAGCAGTACGGGTACGGCATCACGCACCAGAGCTTCGGGGACGGCGCGGCCATGTACTTCCACGGCGGCGAGTTGCCCGGCTTCAACTCGTTCATCGGTCACGACCCGGAAAACGATGTGACGCTGGTGATCTGGACCAATCTGACGTTGTCGCCGGACGGGCGGACCACGGCCAATGCCATGCTGGCACCGATTCTCGACGAGATCTACGCGGGCCTGGCACTGGCGTCCTGACCGATCAGTATCGTGTCCGGTGATGGTTTTTGATCGATCCGAAGACACGGCCCGTGCACGTCGCAGTCTGCGGGGCGCACTTCGTGGTCGCCGGGATCCCGCGCCGGTGGCCGGACAGCGCAGACGCAGCGCCACGCACGTCGGTGATGTGCACACCCGCAAGGTGCTCGACCTCACCATCCGGCTCGCCGAGGTGATGTTGTCCTCCGGATCGGGTACCGCCGACATCGTCGCGACCGCGCAGGACGTCGCGGCGGCCTATCAGCTCAGCGACTGCGTCGTCGACATCACGTTCTCCACCATCATCGTGTCGGCATTGCCGACCGCCGACAGTCCGCCGCTGACCATCGTCCGGTCGGTGCGGCACCGCGCCACCGACTACACCCGGCTGGCCGAACTGGACAAGCTGGTCCGGCGCATCACCTCCGGCGGCGTCACCGTCGACCAGGCGCATGACGCCATGGACGTGCTCAGCGAGCGCCCGCATCCCTATCCACGGTGGATGGCGACCGCCTGCTGGGCGGGTTTCGCGCTCGGCATCGCCATGCTGCTCGGTGGCACCTGGCAGATCTGTGTACTCGCCACGGTCACCTCGGCGGTCATCGACCGGGTGGGCCGTCTCCTGAACCGGGTCGGTACCCCGTTCTTCTTCCAGCACGCCGCCGGCGCCGCCATCGCCACCTTGGTGGCGGTGGCGGCTTATCGCTTCGCCGACCAGAACCCGACGGCGCTGGTGGCCACCGGCATCGTGATGCTGCTGTCCGGGATGACGCTGGTGGGCTCCGTGCAGGACGCACTGACCGGCTACATGGTCACCGCCGTCGGGCGACTCGGCGATGCGTTGTTCCTGACCGCGGGCATCGTGGTCGGCATCGTGGCGGGCCTGCAGATCGCGACGCTGGCCGGTATCCAGATCGAGCTGCACATCGACGCGACGCAATCCATCATCGTCGCGACCGGCCCGCTCGAGGTCGGTATCGCGGTGTTCGGCGCGGCCCTGGCCGGCGTGTGCCTGACACTGGCGAGCTACGCGCCGCTGCGGTCGGTGGTGACCGCCGGTGTCGCGGCCGGTGCCGCACAGGCGGTGCTGATCGGGCTCGGTCACGCCCAGATCGGTGTGGTCCTGGCGACCGGTATCGCCTCCGTCGGGGTCGGTCTGTTGGCCACCGTGACCTCCATTCGCCGCCAGGCGCCGGCCCTGGTGACCGCGACCGCCGGCATCACGCCGATGCTGCCGGGTCTGGCCGTCTTCCGGTCCGTCTTCTACTTCGCCGTCGACGAACGGTTCCTGGACGGCATCGCTCAGCTGCTGTCTGCGGTGGCCATCGCCCTCGCGATCGGTAGCGGTGTGGTGATGGGTGAGCTGCTCGGTTCCCCGCTGCGGTACCGGGCCGGCCGGGTCGGCGATTTCGTCCGGATCGAGGGGCCGCCCGGGCTGCGCCGCGCCGTCGGTCGGGTGGTGCGCCTGCAGCCGGCCGACACCCCGCCGATCACCGGAGCGCCCGTGCCGCGGGCACAGAGTGTGGCCCTGGAGCCGGAGACGGCGACCGAGGATCTCGACAGCGACGGGCAACCGCGGGATGTGGGCGCACCCGACGACGGCAGCCCCGCGAGCTGACCGTTACAGCGCGTCGAGGGTCTGGGCGGCCAGCCCGAAGGCCAGCGTCATCCCGAGTCCGGTGGTCACCGTCACCGAGCTGACCGTCGGCTCGTGCCGCGCGCGCAGCACATCGGTGCGGCTGCTGGAGGCGTACACGCCCTGCCAGCGCTCCAGCACCTGCAGACGGTCGACACCGAGGATGCGGCTGACACCGGCGAGCAGGTGTGCAGACACCTCCTCGTCGAGGAAGGGCGGTGCCGTGACGCCGTAGTGGTGCGAGTCGCCGATCAGCAGGGTGCCGTCGGGCCGGCTGGTGAACATCATGTTCGCGCCCAGTTCCAGGAGTTCGGGATTGCCGCGTTCCAGCTCTGCCCGCACCGACGCCGCGGCGGCCAAATTCGCCATGCCCTCGTACCGCAGCATCGACGTGCCGGTCAGCACCGCCGAATCCAGCAGGTGACCGGTCGGCGCCTGCACCAGTGCCATCTGTAGGCGGCATCGCACCACCTCGTTGTCTTCGGCGATCACCGGATACAACCGGTCCAGGTCGTGGCCGACGCACACCAGGACGTGCCGTCCGCGCACCACGCCCCGGCTGGTGTGCACCGCGGCATCGGTGCACCGCACGGCATTGGTGCGCCAGTGGAACCGCACCCCGGGCTGCTCGGCGAGCCACGCGGCGATGGCCGCGACCGTGGTGCGCGGATCGACCCGTAGATCCGCCGGGAACCAGGCGGCGCCGAGGATCGCGGGATCGGGGGTCCGTCCGGGCCCGGACAACCGGGCGTGCACCTCATCGGCGGTCAGCAGGTGCACCGCCTCGCTGCCGCGGTCATCGCGGAACTCCTCGATCAGGGCGGCCTCGGCGGGACTGCGCGCCAGCACGATGGCGCCCGCCTCGGGCGCCCAGAACCCGCTTTGAGCCGCGGTGCGCAGCCACCCGCGCCGGGATGCCTGGGCCGTCTCCAGCAGGGCAGGGCCCTGCGCGGTGATGCAGGCGTGGCCGAAATTGCGCACCGAGGCGCCGACGGCCTGCGCGTCGCGTTCCACGATCTCCACGGTGAGTCCGCGGTGTACCGCCTCGGCAGCGTGCGCGAGGCCGATGATCCCCGCTCCGACGATGACCAGATCAGGGATCGCAGATTTCATGCGGCCATCTTCGGGGGCCCGCGAATCCCGCCGAACGCGGGGTGGATTCGTTCACCGGGGGTTTGATTTCCCGTCATCTCCGATGCCGTCCGAGCGGCGGGCCTGGGCTATCGGTGACGCCGGCGACGACAAGGCGCTAGCCTTTTGACCCATGACCGATCGACAGCGTGCCGTGACGCGCTCCACCGTCAAGGCTGCACTGGCGACGACACTGCTTACCGGCTGCGCGTTGTTCACCGCCGGACTGGCCGGTGCCGAGCCGGCACCGTTGGTGCCCCCGGGCGATCCCGCCGCGCCGATCCCGGGTCAGCCGGTGGCCGTGAATCCCGAAGAGTTGGTGGCCGCGCCGCCTGCACCGCCGCCGGTCGGCGCCCCGCCGGTGCCGCAGATGACCAACCCGGCCTACGGGCAGGGGTCCTCCGGTGGCGGGCTGGGTTACATCAAGGATCTGTGGAACGCGGCCAGGTCGAATGACCCGATGGCCGCGTTCTCCGAGGCCGGCACGGCCGGGATGCCCACCGGGGCCCCTCCGGGAGCCGGCCCCGCACCCAAGCTGCCGCCGGGCTACATGTCGCTGACCGATCCGTCGTCGTCGACGCCGTCGTTGCAGGGCACACCGCAGGTCGGTGGCCCGGCGCTGCCGCCCGGATTCGTCTCGCTCTCGGATCCCAACCCGCCGGCCGACGTGCTGCCGATCGGCGCCCCGGGAGCGGCGCCGGCCGCGGCACCCGCACCGGGCGCGCCACTCCCGCCGGGAGCGGTGCCTCCTCCGCCTCCTCCGGCACCGCTGCCGCCGACGATCATTCAGCAGGGCCCGATCCGCTGAGTCAGCCGAGCCCGGCCCGCCATTTGTCGAGGAGCCTGCGGTCGCGTTTGGTCGGGCGTCCGGCGCCGCGGTCGCGTACGGCCACCGGCACCACGGTCGTCGGTGGGATGACCGGCGTGCGGTCCAGGTAGCAGGTCACCGCGTCGGCGGCGCCGACCCGTTTCTGGATGACCCGGACCACCTCGACGATGCGAGTCCGATCACCCACCAGTGCTTTCACCGTGTCACCGGGGGACACCGTGGCCGACGGTTTTGCGACCCGGTCGTTGATCCGCACATGCCCGCCCCGGCAGGCCGCCGCCGCGTCGGGGCGGGTCTTGGTCAGCCGGACCGCCCACAACCAGCGATCCACCCGCGTCGACTCCATGCCTCCATCATCGCGCACCGAGGCCGATGATCTCGGGCGCGTCGGTCACGATGCGGGCCGTCGGGCCACGATGGCGAAGTTCAGTGGAATCCGTGGAGTGCCGGGCGGCAGGGTCCATCCCTGAGGGCCCGACACCAGCGACGGGAACGCGGGCCAATCCATGTACGGCAGTTCGGTGAACTTCTCGATATGCAGTCCCGCGCCGAGCAACGCCCCGACGACCTCGCCGAGGTCGTGGCGCCATTCATGATTGGTGGTGTGGGTGATCTGGCCGGACGAATTCTCCGTGTAGGTACCGCCATCGTCGTAGGTCCGGGCGCCACCACCGGCCAGATAGTCGTCGGTGATCTGCCACGGCTCGAATTCCATTGCCGCCAGGAGCGGGTGGTCGTCGCGAATCAGAAATACCCCGCCGGGGACCAGCAGGTCGTGGATCGACTGCGCCCAGTCGTGCCCAGGACACGGTGTCGGTGCCGATATGGCACTGCAGGTGCAGCAGGGACCGACCGCGCACACCGCTGTCGGGCAGGTGTTCGGCCAAGACCGCCAGATCGCGTTCGACGACATCCGAGATCCGGGTGGGATCGGCCAAAAAGCCTTCCACGTCATACATTTGGGAGCGCGCGTGCACCTCGGCGCGCTGATCCCAGTTGGCTCTGTTGGATGCGATCGCGTCGCTGCCACTCATTCGTCCCCCCGCGGTGGTGTCCTTCGGACAGTGTCACATCCGTGGGGGAGCGAATCGCGGCTAGACCCTGCCTGCCGCGTAAGCGGCCGCCTCGTTGGTCATTCCGTTGATCGCGTACATGGCGTGCGCGATCGACGGCATGCCACCGGGCGTGCCGTCGCAGATGGTGTCACCAGGTGCGCACAGTTCCACGGTCTTCGGTGCGTACAGCGGGCCGATGGTGCTCATCGGCGCGCCGAACTGGTTGAGGAACGCATCGGACGGGTTGCCCAGCAGCACCACCGCTGCGACATGCTCGGAAACCTTGTCCGGCAGTGGATTCGGGATGTAGGAAAGGTATTCGGCTGGCACACCGTCGGGGATGGCGTCGGCAGTGACGTAACCGGCGACCACCGCGCCCTGGGAAAAGCCGCCGAGGACCACGCGGGTGTCCGGGCAGGCCGCCGCGGTCGCCTCGATGTGTGCTCCGGCGTCTCGTACTCCGTCGACCACGTTCTGTCCGAAGGCAATCCGGTCGCCGAAGTTGTCGCTTGCGGGATAGTTCACCGGATACACCGACACCGATTTGCCGGGGGTCTGGGCGCGGAACGCGTCGACGAAGGCCTGTCCGGTACCGCCCACGCCGGGCGCCTCGGCGGTACCGCGGGCGAAGACCACCTCGACATCGGGGCAGGGTTCAGCGGAGGCGGCCGGGGCGGTGGTTGCGACCACCATGCCCGACGCGATCAGGGCGCCGGCCCCGAGAAACCGCACGGATTGACGAAGACTCATCATCGAACTCCTTCGGGACGCGGCGCGCACTCCTGCTGGCAGGGCGGCCTGATCCTCTGTACCCGTGATGTTTGCCACTGAAACAGCAGCGATGAGTTCCGCGTCCGGCCCGAGTCGGTATCTGGATACGGTGCACACGAGAGGAGCACGCGACATGGTCATCGTGGCAGGACACATCATCGTCGACCCGGCCGAACGGAAGACCTATCTGGACGGTTGCGTGAGCGTCGTGCAGGCCGCGCGGCAGGCGGACGGCTGCCTGGACTTCGCCATATCCGCAGATCTGGTGGAATCCGGCCGGATCAACATCTTCGAGCGCTGGGACTCTCAGGCCGCCGTCGAGCAGTTCCGGGGTGGCGGCCCGTCCGACGAGCAAGGCGCGGCGATGCTGTCGGCGGCGGTGGCCGAGTACGACGTCGCCGAGGTGCGCGGTCTGAGCTGACCCCCGGCGGGGTCAGGTGGCCGAGATCGGCGCCGGCGCGCCCGAGATGGCGTTGGCCACGAAGTCCGCTGCCTGCTCTGCCATGCCATTGGACTTGTAGGAACTGTGCGCGCTGCGATCCAGCCCGCCCGGGAAGCAGACCGGGTCTCCCTGGGCGCACAGCTGAACCGTCTTGGCCGTGTACTGCGAGCCCACCGTGACCGGCGGTGCGTCATGGTCGACGAGGTTGAGGAACCAGTTGTCAGGGGTGCCGAACAGCGCCACGGCCGCCACGTGCGGTGACACCGAGGCGGGCATCGGGCCGATACCGTCGGGCAGTGCAAGCCCGGCCGGGACCGTGTCGAAGGTGGTGTACCCCGCGACCGCCGCGCCCTGTGAGTAGCCGCCCAGGACGATCTTGGTGTCCGGGCAGGTGGCGGCGACGGTCTCGATCCTGTTGCTGGCGTCGGCAATGCCCGCGGTGGCGGCCTGGAAGTCCAGGGATGCCGGATAGTTCACCCCGTAGACGTCGACGCTGTCGGTGCCCAGCCGGCTGGTGAGCGCATCGACGAACGCCTGCCCGGTCGCGCCCACTCCCGGGGCCTCGAACGTGCCGCGGGCGAAGACCACTTCGACATCCGCGCACGGCGCCGCGGGATCGGCGAACGCTTTCGCGGTCGCCAGGGGTCCCATGGTCGCGGTCAGGACGAGGACGGTGGCGGCGACGTATTCGACGCGGTGTGAGCGGGAGGTGTGCGACATCTTGGTGGCCATTTCGATCCTTCTGGGGGAGGTGATCTTGAATGTTGTGATCAGCATTCCGTGATCGCCGCACCGGCACATTGACGCAGACGCCACTGCTGGTGTTCCTGCTAGCACTACCTCCGGCTCAGTCGACGTCGCCGACGAAGGTCACCGTCTCGGCCAACGGGGCGCGCAGGGTGCGGATGTAGTCGACATCCGGATCCTCCCAACCGATCGACATCCCGCAGAAGAGCATCAGTTCGGCTGGGGGAGTGAGAGCTTCCTCGACGGACTTGCGAACCTGGGACCACGCCATCTGAGGACAGCTGTGCAGGCCCTCGGCGCGCAACAGCAGCATCACGGTCTGCAGGTACATCCCGAGGTCGGCCCACTGGGGCCGGCCCATGCCGCGGTCGATGAAACAGAACAGGGCGGCCGGCGCCCCGAAGCACTCCCAGTTTCCGATGGCAGCGCGCTGGCGGGCCTCCCAGTCCTCGCGGGCGATGCCCAGCGCCGCGTAGCGCTCCCTGCCGAAACGGGATCGCCGCTCACTGTAGGGAGCGGCCAGTTGCGGCGGGTACATCTCGAATTCACGTTCGTCCCAGGGGTCGCCCGCGGCGACCCGTTCGACGGCGACCTTCTTGAGCTGTTCCAGCGGCGCACCCGTGACAACGTAGATGTGCCAGGGCTGCAGATTCGACCCGGACGGCGCCCAGGCGGCCGCGGAAAGCACCCGCTCCAACACGTCCGGGGGCACCGGGTCCTCGGTGAACCCGCGCACCGCCCGCCGACTCTGCACTGCCTCGTATACGTTCACGACCGTCTGCCTCTCTGCTCGGCTTGTGGGATCAAGCCTGGCAGCGGTCGCGCCCGAGTGAGCCCTTGATATCCCGTGGCCGGTGCGTGGTCCTACACGCGCGCAGCGGCGTATCCGGCGGCCTCGGTGACCATGCCGTTGGCGGTGTAGAGGTTGTGTGCCACCGGGTCCAGGCCGCCCGAGCAGATCGGGTCGTTGACGGCGCACAGGTCCAGGGTCTTGGCGGCGAATGCCGAGCCGACCGGCACGTAGGGCTGGCCGATCAGGAAAAGGAATCGGTCGTTCGGTTTGCCGAACAGGACCACCGCATCGACGTGGCCGGCGACGTCCGGGTCCAGCGGGGTCGTGGTGCCGAAGGCGAACGAGTTCGGCGGTATCGCCGGGGCGTCCGCGGTGACGAGCTGGGCGACCGCGGCGCCCTGCGAGAATCCGCCGAGCACCACCTTCGTGTCGGGGCACTCTGCTGCGAGTTGGCGGATGCGGTTACCGGCATCGTTGACCCCGATGACCGAGGTGGGCCAATCGTGGTTCGCCGGATAACTGACCGGGTAGAGCCCGACGGTCTTGTCGCCGACCTGACTGCGCAGCGCGTCGGTGAAGGCGTTGCCCACACTGCCTGCGCCCGGGCGTTCGGTGGTTCCTCTGGCGAAGACCACCTCCACGTCGGAGCAGGGCTCGGCGGAGGCGGGCGGTGACCAGCCCAGCAGCATGCCTGCGGCGGTCAGCGCGGCGGCTGCCAGCAGTGCGGAGACGGATCGGGTCTGAACTCGCATCGTTGTCGTGCCCTCCTCGATATGGGTGGGCACCTGCTCGGCGGCGGCGAAGTGCCCGTCACCGCCGATCGTAGTGACCGCGTGACACAGACCACGTCGAACATGAATAGACTCACGTTGTCGGTGCACGCACACACCGTGCTCGAGAGTTACGAATCGTCGCTTAGCTGTAAAGTACTTTGTAGTGCGTGCCGAGCCGTCTCCGGCGGCGCGAAGCAGTTGTTACTTCAGCCCTTGTCCGGAAAGGCAACTCGTTGAACGCGGTTCTGGCGCGCACGGCCATATTTCAGGATGTCGACCCCGACGCGATGGCGGCGCTCGAAGCCGAGCTGGAATGGATCACGTTCCGGCGCAACCACACAGTGTTCACCGAAGGCGAGCCCGGCGACCGGCTGTATGTGCTCGTGCAGGGCAAGGTGAAGATCGGCAAGCGCTCGGTGGACGGACGCGAGAGCCTGATCGCGGTGATGGGCCCGGGGGAGACGTTCGGCGAGCTGGCGCTGTTCGACCCGGGGCCACGTACGGCGACGGTGACGACCCTGACCGAGGTCCGCGTGGCCGCGGTGGCGAGGCAGGCCTTGAGCGGCTGGATTTCCGAGCGCCCGGAGATCTCCGAGCAATTGCTGCGCGTGCTGGCGCGTCGGCTGCGCCGCACCAATGACGATCTGTGCGACATGATCTTCACCGACGTCCCCGGCCGGGTGGCCAAGCAGCTGCTCGACCTCGCCAAGCGATTCGGGCGTCCGGAGGGTGATGTGTTGCGGGTGGATCACGAGCTGACCCAGCTCGAGCTCGCACAGCTGGTGGGTTCGTCCCGCGAGACCATCAACAAGGCGCTCTCGGAGTTCGCGAACCGCGGCTGGATTCGTCAGCAGGGCAAAACGGTGTTCGTGCTCGAACCGGCGAAGCTGGCCCGCCGCGCCCGGTAGTCAGAGGCCGGGCGTGGCGAATACGAACAGCGCCATGAAGGCGACGTTGATGAAGAAGGTTGCCTCGACGAGGCTCACGGTGATGAAGAACGGTGTGTAGAGCCGTGAGAGCGCCTCGGGCTGGCGGGCGACTCCTGCGATGAGCTGCGCGCCGGCCATGCCGTCACCGACGCCGGCGCCGATCGCACCACCGGCCAGCACGATGGCACCGGCGAGTAGTGCGTTACCCATGAGTTCTTCAGCGGCCATCGGACACCTCCGGTGTTGTTGAGCGGTTCTCCAGGCGTCGGGCGATGATGTCCACGGCGCACGTTGCGCCATCCTCGTCCGCAATCAACTGTGAATAGTGATGGGCGCGTTGGGTGTACATCGGCTCCGCGGTCGCCGCGGTGATGGCGGCAGTGAGTCGATCGGCGCTCAGCCCGACGCGGCGCATCGGTGCAGTGGCCACGCCCAGTGCATGCAGACGATGAGCCCAGAACGGCTGATCCATGATCCCCGCGACCGGAATCGAGGGCCTGCCCGCGCGCAGCGCGGCAGCGCTGGTGCCGGCTCCACCGTGGTGGACGATCGCGGCCATCCTGGGGAACAGCCAGGAGTGCGGCACGTCGTCGACGGTGACGACGTCATCGCCGGTGCCGTGCAGGCCTGCCCACCCCGACTGGATCACGCCCCGAACTCGGGCCGCCTTCAGCGCGTGGGTGATCGTCTCGGACAATTCGTCACCGTGTGCCGTGGCGGTGCTGCCGAATCCGATGAACACCGGGGGTCGGCCGTCGCCGAGAAACTCTGCCAGGTGCGCCGAAGGCTGCCACGAGGGGTCGACTGCGGGCCACCAATATCCGGTGATGTCGAGTCCGCGGCGCCAGTCCGGCGGTCTGGGCACGACGTGCGGGCTGAACCCGTACAGCATGGGCCACCGGGCGCTTCGTTCTGCCTGATAGCCGCGGCGGGAGCGCGCCGGCAGTCCCAATTCGGCCCGAAGGTTGTTGATCAGCGGGGTGTAAACCTTCTCGCCGACGGTCGAGGTTGCCCACACCAGCTTGTTTCCGAGGCGGCCGAAGGATCGTGTCGTCAGCGGCGGGGGTGCGAAGACGGTTGTGGGACTGGCGGGTTGAAGCAGGGCGCCCATGCTGGGGATCTCCAGCGCTTCGGCGACGTGATAGCCGAGCAGCGATCCCACCGGCCCACCGAAGAGCACGAGTTCCGCATCACGCCCGGCCTCTGCCATGGCCTCGCCGACACCGGCGAGATCCTCACGTAGCGATTGCAGCGTCGCCTTGGACGGTGTCATGCGAGCGCCGTCGACCATGGCCTGGCCGTATTCGGATTCACGGGTGGCGCGCTCGGTGTCCCGCGGCAGGAGTCGAAATTCCAGACCGGCCGCGGTGATCATGTCGCGGTATGGGCGTTGAGCAGCGAGCGCTACATCGACGCCGAGTCTCTGCTGAAGTGCTTGTCCCAGACCGGTGAATGGTGCGACGTCACCACGGGTCCCGAACGCCTGGATGACGACGCGGGTCATGACTGTGCCCGGGTTGCGAGATCGAACATGGTGACGAGTTGCTCGCCGTATCCGATCACGTCGTAGGCGGGATCGCGGGCGACTTCCCAGACCGCGCCGTCCAATGCTGCGCGCAGCGCATTCTTGGTGAAAACTGCTGACATCGTGCGAAACTCGCCGCTGTTGATCCCGTCGGTGATGAGCGCGAGTGGGTCGAGCATCGTGAGTTCGCCGGACGGCGGACCGGACCGGGCAGCGGCCTGGTCGAGCCTCAGACCGTCCTCGGTGCGGAAACTGGTGACGATCTCCAGCATTGCCACGGCGGCCAACCGACTGTCCTGGATGAACTGTACGTTGGCGCGGATGTAGGCGGCCAGCTTGTCTCGGGCGGTGCTTTCGGCGGCAACGGCGGGCGCGATGATTGCGGCTGCCTGCCCGAATACCGCTGCAACCACCGCCTCGATGATGTCGGTCTTCGATGTGAAGTGGTACAGCACAACGCTCTTCGCGATACCGACATGTTCGGCGATCTTGGCCAGCGAGGCCTGGGTGTATCCCTTGGTCGCAATCGTCTCGATCGCACCGGCCACGATCTGCTCCCGGCGCGCCCTCTCGGTGAAGGTTGATCCACTAGACCGCATGGTCAGAATATAGACCGATCGGTCAGATGTGCGCAACCCGCCGCCACAGTGGCGCCGATATCACCGCAGACGGTCGGCGCGAAGTGCCCACAGATCGCCGGGCGCGATCCGAGGCTCTGCTGCCGACCGGCCCCACAGCGATCCGATGGCGTTGGCGCGCAGAGCGTCCCAGCAGACGCCGTGCTGCGCATCCTCCTGTCGGCCGCGCGTGACGACACCAGTCGTCCGCGCTGTGTCCCCCTTCATGCGGTCTCACTCAACGCCGTGGGGCGACATCCCGGCAACCGATTTATCCGTCGGCAGACGCGTGAATGCCGGCCGAGGACTGAACCGGCCGTGCCGTCAACGCCAAGCGTCCACGTCCTCCCGAAATATCGAGAAGAACGTGGACGCGGCGGGACGCTTTAGTTCGAGGCTTCCAAGATCTTGATCGCGAAGATGAGGGTGTCACCCTTTTGGATGCCCGCGGCGGGTTGGCCCTCGGCGTAACCGTCCGCAGAGGTCATCGCGACCGCGACGGTCGAGCCGACCTTCTGGCCGGCGATGGCCTTCTGGAATCCCGGGATGACGCCGTCGAGCGGGAAGTCGACGGGCGAACCCGTCTGGTAGCTGCTGTCGAACACCGACCCGTCGCGTCCGTTGACACCCATGTAGCAGACCGACACCGTGGCCGTGTCCGGGACGACCGGGCCGTCGCCGGCCTTCAGGGTCTGGACCTGCGTCTCGGTGACGCTGAACGGTCCCTGCACGTCCACCACCGGCGAGGCGGTGTCGGTGGAACCGGTGACCGCGACGCTGCCGGTGGCGCCGGAGAGGGTCCACTCCGGTGTGCCGGGAGTTGCCGGCGCAGCCGACGGGCAGGGGCTCGCGACCGGCGCGGTCTCACCTGCGGTGGCCGGGATGTCGAACACATCGTTGGTGGCGGACGAGCTGGTCGAGGCCGCACTTTGGGTGTCGGAGCCGCATGCGGAGACCGTCATGGCGATTGCCGCAGCGCCTGCGAGCAGCGCGATGGAGGAGGGGACGCGAGAACAATTCACGTTCGCCACGCTACCGCCGCAGCACCGCTGCCTCGTCGGAAGGCCTGCCTGGAGAAACGGTCGCCGCCGGCGCGGCGGCGGTGCCCGTCACTGGGCGCGTGCTGAGTCGTTGTGCGACGGCTGTTTTCGTCACGTGTTCACCTGAGCGGTGACAAATTCTATTGCACGCGCGCCACATAGTCGCCAACATGGAGCACAGGGGACTGTCCGGCGGGGGCCGGGCACATCAACAGGGGGATGGATATGGGGTACCGCAAGGGCGACGTTGTCAGGGCTCGTCGTCGGATCGAGGGGATCGACGTTCCGGTTGTACCGGCCGGAGCGACCGGGACGGTGACGACGACAACGTTGTTCGGAGGCCCGAAGCGGGTGCACTTCGAGGTGTCCGACGGCTGGGGGGAGAAGAGCTTTCAGGTGCGGGTGCGCCGGGGAGACGTGGCACGAGGTGAAGCGGGCTAGCGAAGGTCGGACTGGGCGTCCGGGAGGCCATCGAGATTCTCGGCGCAGCGAGCGAGTAACGCGGCGAGTTCGGCGCGGTGCTTGACGGGAATGCCCTCCAGCATTGCCGTTTCGACGCCGATCACCGCCTCGTGGCCCGCCCGGAGACTGGCGACGCCCTGCTGCGTCAGCTTCAGGAAGCGTTTGCGGCCCTGCGGTGGCGCGTCGCCATCTTCGACCAGATCGGCCGATCGCAGACCTCCCAGCACATCGCGCAGGGATTGGCGGGTGACGAAGCACAACCTGGCCACGTCGGACGCTGTCGCCTCTGGGTGATCATGCAGAGCGCGCAGTACGGCGTACTGCGACATGGTGAGTCCCGTCGGACGTAACGCGCTGTCACAGCGGCGGCGCAGGATCTGCTGGACACGTTTGACGAGGTAGCCCACGCCGCGCTCGACCCGTGGCTCCTTCATGACAGGAACCTTACATGAGCGTACGATTTTGAATGTAAGGTTCCTGTCAAAGAAGGAGTGACCGATGACCACCATCGAGCAGCATCCGCCGTACGCCACGCTGATCAACGTCTTCGTGGTGGACCCCGACCGGGCCGGCGAACTCACAGATCTCCTGCGAACTGTCACCGAGCAGACGATGCGGTACGTGCCCGGGTTCATATCGGCGAACCTGCACGTCAGTGCCGATGGAACGCGCGTCGTCAACTACGCGCAGTGGGAAAGTGCCGAGCACTTTCAGGCCATGCTCGCCGACCCGGCAGCGCGGGTGCACATGGACCGATGCGCGGCCATCGCGACCAGTTTCGATCCGCATCTGTACACGGTCGAGTCGGTGCATGCGCGGGGTTGAAGCCGACTCAGAGGGGGCTGCGCCGCGACGCCGACGCCATTCCCAGCCAGGTGTGCCGATTGCCCGCCCAGCACCAGCCCACCTTGGGGGCGCCGCGATTCGCGACCCCGTCGCGCCCCGTTCCGCCGCTGATCCAGATCGCCGGTGTCCTGGCATCGAGTCCGCGCCGGCCACGCTTGCGCGACGCGATCGTCATGAAACAGTGATTCGCCTCAAGGTGTTTGGGCTCCTGCAGCAGCCAGCTGATCCCTTCGCCGATGGTCAGCGGGGTGCGTCGGCGTTCGGCAAGTGCCGGTAGCGACTCATCGGGGCTCCAGTTGCGCATGTCATCACCCCGGTCGATGTCGTGGACCAGGTACAGCGGAGCGTCCGGTATCTCGACACCGGTGATCGGTTCGAAGTCCGCGAGATCGGTCAGGTCGGTCACCACGAAGCCCGGCTTGTCCCGATGGCGTAGGAGCGGTGCGAGTGCGCGCGCCGGTGCAAGGCGCGGGTGCACGGCGATGACGGCACCCGGTTCATCGGGCAGCGCGGCCGCATACTCGCGCAGCTCGTCCGCGGTGATCGCGGCGGCCTCGGCGATACCGGCATCGAGCAGCGCGTCGATCTGGTCAGTCAGGGGCATTGTCCCTCCAGCTGGATGGTTGGGATCATAGGCAACATGCCCCGTACACTGTACGGTACAGCGTACGAAAGGGGTATCGATGCCGCAGGCGAAGGCGCACGTGAGCGACCCGGTCCGGCTCTTGCAGCTGTTGTGGTCCCAGGATCGCCCAGCTGGACGCTCGGGCCTGTCCCTCGGGGCAATCGTGCGCGCCGGCACCGAGGTGGCCCGGCGTGACGGTGTCGACGCGATCACCATGCGCAGGGTCGCCGCGGAACTCGGAGGGGCCCCGATGAGTCTGTACTCCCACGTTCCCGGCAAGGCCGAAATGCTGGAGTTGATGCTCGACGCGTTCGCCGCCGACGTCTATGACCCGGACGATCTGCCTGCGGCCCGCCCGGACTGGCGCGCCGCTGCGCTTTTCGTGGCCGAACGGAACTTCGAGGAAACGGTCGCCCAGCCCTGGACGCTGGAGATTCCCGCGGACCGACCGGTCCCCGGACCGGGGATGACCGCAAAGTATGAGGCTGAACTGGCGGTGTTCGACGGTATCGGGCTCACCGATGTGCAGATGGACCATGCGCTGACCGGCCTGCTCGGGCTCGCAACTGCCATGGCGCGCAATCAGGTCGGACTCGTGCGGGCCCGCGCGGCCACTGACCGCGACGATAACCAATGGTGGCAGCAGGTAGGGCCGGCGTTGGCCGCCGCCATGCGCGGGCGGGAATTCCCGTTGGCCGCGCGGGTCGGAACGGCTGCCTCCGTGGCTGCGGACGCGTCCGCGGACCCGAGGGCGGCACTGACCTACACCGCGAACCTGTTGCTCGACGGACTTGCGGCGGCGCGGCACTGATCTGTGACCCATCTCATCACGGCTGTCTCCGATCGATGTGGTCCGTCGAGCAGATGTGGGTAATACGGAGCCCGACAGCGAATGCCCGGACGACAGAAAGCGCTGAGGAGTATGGCGAAAGTCGATGTATCGGTGTCGTCGGACCTGACGCCGGACCAGGCCTGGAAGTTGGCCTCCGACCTGCAGCGGTTCGAAGAGTGGCTGACCATCTTCGCCGGCTGGCGTAGCCCGCCACCCGCGGTGATCGAAGAAGGCACCCAGGTGTCGTCATTGATCAAGGTCAAGGGCTTTCGGAACACCATCCATTGGCAAGTCACCGAATACGACGAACCGCGCCAGATCCAGTTGCAGGGAAGAGGCCGCGGTGGCGTGCGCATCGCGCTGACGATGACGGTGGCCGACGACCGGCCGGGGTCGACCTTCCATTTGGTGGCGGAACTCTCGGGCGGACTTCTCAGCGGTCCGGTCGGGGCGCTCGTCGCCAAGATGATCACCTCCGACGTGCGGAATTCCGTGGAGAACCTCAGCTCGTTGCGTTGACCGAAGTCCAAACTCCGCGAACATTTTTCAGAACAACCCCAGCGCCTCTTGGATCATCCGGTGCCCCTGCTGCTCGAACGGCGCGTCACCGACCTCGAACGCCCAGACCGCGGTGCCGATGGCCTCATGCACGGCGAACAGTCGCCATTGGTCCGGTGATCGGGGATCCCCGCCGTACCCGGCGAAGAAAGCCTGCTCGAGGTGCGGGTTTCGACGCCATTGTTGGGCCGCCAGCCGGCAGAAGTCGCTGCTCGCGGGACGCCAGGCAAAACGCCCGAAGTCGATGACCTTGACGGTGCCCGCATCGATGAGCCAGTTCCTCGGCTGCCAGTCTCCGTGGGTGGGCACCACCACGGCGGGCCCCGGCCGATGTGCCGCCAGCACGGCGCGCAGATCGGCACAGGTCTGCGCCTCGATGCGATGCGGCTTGTCCAGCCAAACGAGCGATTTTGCCACCGCCGCGATGTCCCAGTCCGGGTCCACCCGTTCGCCCTGGCCGTGAAAGGTACGCGCCAACTGTCCGGCCCTCAGGTGGGTGTCGATCTCGAGTTCGGCCTCCGATCCCTCCACCAGGTTGCCTTCCAGGTAGGTGAGCACGAGAACCTTCGCCGCCCGGTCATGGAACAGCACACGAGCGGCGTGCCCGCTGAGTGCCAGGCATTCGGTGTAACCCTCGAAGGCGGTGATCTCACGGCCGAGGTGGTGATCCAGCGGGCCGGCCGCCTTGACGACGACGCGCCCGCGCCTGGTGTCGGCGTCGAGAACAACGGTATCCACCAGATTCCAGCTCATGTCGCGGCGGACACGCGCGTGGGGTAACCACTGCTCCAGCAGGACGGCCTGCTGATCACTGAGCCGCCCGCCCCGCCATGACCCCATCCCGGACACGCTATACCCGCCGGATCGCGGGTCGCTCAGCGCACCGGTGCCGATGAACGCGCATTCGGGATAATTCACTGCCAATCAAACATACTGTCAGACAACGAATTCGATAAAATTCTTGATTGCCTCCAAGAAACGCGCCACACTCGAAAAGATGGCTGATGTCCGAGGGAGCACAACCATGCTGCGGGCGGCTGGGCTCCGCGTCACCCGGCCGCGGCTGGTGGTCATGGATGCCGTCGAGATGAACCCACACGCCGATACCGAAACGATTTTCGTCGCCGCCCGCCGCCAACTGCCCGATATCTCCCGCCAGACCGTGTACGACGTCCTGAACGCGCTGACCGCGGTCGGTTTGGCTCGCCGCATCCAGCCTGCGGGGGCCACCGCTCGCTATGAATCCCGCGTCGGCGACAACCACCACCACGTGGTGTGCCGGTCCTGCGGCGTCATCGCCGACGTCGATTGCGCCGTCGGCGAGGCCCCATGCCTGACCGCATCCGATGACCTCGGTTTCGATATCGACGAGGCCGAGGTCATCTACTGGGGGCTGTGCCCCGACTGTGTGAAAGCCCGACACCTGACTGAACCGACTTCCTGATCGAACCGTTGTGCAGCCCGCACGAAACCGATGAAAGGTGAGAAGATGACCGACACTTCCGATGCCCGGCCCCCGCATTCCGACACCAAGACCCACAGCAAGAGTGAATCCGAGAACCCGGCCATCGACTCGCCCACTCCTAAGGCGCATGCGCCCCTGACCAACAAGGACTGGTGGCCCGAACAGGTCGATGTGTCGGTGTTGCACCGGCAGCCGGCCAAGGGCAACCCGTTGGGCGAGGGCTTCACGTACAGCGACGAGTTCAAGAAGCTCGACACCGAGGCCCTCAAGGCCGACATGCTCGCGCTGATGACCTCATCGCAGGACTGGTGGCCCGCGGATTACGGCAGCTACGCCGGCCTGTTCATCCGGATGAGTTGGCACGCCGCCGGCACTTACCGGATCTACGACGGCCGCGGTGGTGGCGGGCAGGGTTCTCAGCGATTCGCACCGCTCAACAGCTGGCCGGACAACGCCAACCTCGACAAGGCACGACGGTTGCTGTGGCCGATCAAGCGCAAGTACGGCAACAAGCTGTCCTGGGCAGACCTGATCGTCTACGCAGGAAATGTCGCTCTGGAGTCCGCGGGCTTCGAAACATTCGGATTCGCGTTCGGCCGGGAAGACATCTGGGAGCCCGAGGAGATTCTCTTCGGCCAGGAGGACACCTGGCTGGGCACCGACAAGCGCTATGACGGCACCAACGACAGTGACCGCACTCTGGCCGAGCCGTTCGGCGCCACCACCATGGGGCTGATCTACGTCAATCCCGAAGGGCCCGAGGGTAAACCGGACCCGCTGGCCGCCGCGCACGATATCCGCGAGACATTCGGCCGGATGGCGATGAACGACGAGGAGACCGCCGCGCTCATCGTCGGCGGTCACACGCTCGGTAAGACCCACGGCGCCAGCGCCGACGATGTGGGCCCCGAGCCCGAAGGTGCGCCGATCGAACAGCAGGGCCTGGGCTGGAAATGCCCGTTCGGCACCGGCAATGCCGGGGACACCATCACCAGTGGCCTGGAGGTGGTGTGGACCGGTACGCCGACGCAGTGGAGCAACGGTTATCTGGAGATCCTCTACGGCAACGAATGGGAACTGACCAAGAGCCCGGGCGGGGCCTGGCAGTTCGAGGCCAAGGACGCTGCGGCCACCATCCCGGATCCGTTCGGCGGCCCGCCACGCAAACCCACCATGCTGGTCACCGACGTGTCGATGCGGGTCGATCCGATCTACGGGCAGATCACCCGGCGCTGGCTGGACCACCCCGAGGAGATGAACGCGGCGTTCGCCAAGGCCTGGTACAAGCTGCTGCACCGCGACATGGGACCGGTGAGCCGCTACCTGGGCCCGTGGGTCGCCGAGCCGCAACTCTGGCAGGATCCCGTGCCCGCGGTGGACCACCCGCTCGTCGACGAGGCCGATATCACGGCACTGAAGGGCAAGGTCCTCGAATCCGGGCTGTCGGTGCCGCAATTGGTGAAGACCGCGTGGGCGTCGGCGTCCAGTTTCCGGGGCACCGACAAGCGCGGTGGCGCCAACGGTGCGCGGATCCGTCTGGAACCGCAACGCAACTGGGAAGCCAACGAGCCCTCGGAACTGGACAAGGTGCTGCCCGTGCTGGAGAAGATCCAGCAGGACTTCAACGCTGCCGGCGGTGGCAAGAAGGTCTCACTGGCCGATCTGATCGTGCTGGCAGGTTCCGCCGCGATCGAGAAAGCGGCCAAGGACGGGGGTTATGACGTCACGGTGCATTTCGTGCCGGGGCGCACCGACGCCACCCAGGAGAACACCGACGTGGAGTCTTTCGCAGTGCTGGAGACTCAGGCCGACGGATTCCGCAACTACGTGCGGCCCGGCGAGAAGACCGCGCTGGAACAGCTTCTGGTCGACAAGGCGTACTTCCTCGATCTCACGGCACCGGAGATGACGGTGCTGGTAGGCGGGCTACGTGCGATCGGCGCCAATCACGGCGGCACCAAGCACGGGGTGTTCACCGACCGGCCCGGCGCGCTGACCAACGATTTCTTCGTCAATCTGCTTGATATGGGCACGGATTGGAAGGGATCGGAGTCAGCCGAGAACGTCTACACCGGCTACGACCGCGGAACCGGTGAGGTGAAGTGGACGGCCACGGCCAACGATCTGGTTTTCGGCTCGAATTCGGTGCTTCGCGCGCTGGCCGAGGTCTACGCGCAGGACGACAACAAGGGCAAGTTCGTCGAGGACTTCGTCGCAGCGTGGGTCAAGGTCATGCACAACGACCGCTTCGATCTGGACTGATCTGCCGCACACACTGACAGGGGCGGGATCCGAAGATCCCGCCCCTGTTTGGTGCGTCTATTACGGCGTTCCGACGCAGACCGACCCGACACACGCGCCGGCACCGTCGGGACCGGCTCCCGCGCCTGCTCCCGGAACGCCGGCGGTCGCCCCACCGGGTCCTGCGCCTGCGCCGGCTCCCGGCACACCGGCGGTCGCCCCACCGGGTCCCGCGCCTGCGCCGGCTCCCGGAACGCCCGCGGTGGCTCCGCCCGGGCCCGCCCCGGCACTGGCGCCGGGAACACTTGCCGTCGCGCCACCCGGCCCGGCATCAGCACCCGGCGCGGGTGCCGGAGACGATGGCGCGAGCGTGGTGGTGGCGGCACCCGTGGACGGCGTGGTCGTCACCGTGGACTCCGTTGTTGACGTTGTCGACGTCTCGGTCGAGGTTCCACTGTCGGAACTGCAGGCGGTCAGCCCGCCGGCGAGCACGGCGCCGGCCACGGCGGCCGCGAGAGGTAAACGACGGACGATCTGAACGGTCATGTTGAGACTCGATTCTGCTAGTTCGGCTGCAGTGCGAACACTGCCGTGCGGGAACGACCCCGATGTGTTACCCGCTTTGCGTGCTGATTAAGCAGGGACTTCGGGGCCACGATGAGTTCCCGCCGCCCGGATGGTCCATCCGCTATGGGAAAGAAGCCTTCACGCAGCGGTCATCTACCGATCAACGGCCTGGATCTGTACTTCGAGATACACGGCGACCTCGCGGCGCCGGGCACTCCGCTGCTGCTCATCCCGGGGGCCTTCATGGCCGCCGATTCGATGCCGGCCTGGGTGGACGGCTTCGCGCGTGACCGCGCCGTCATCACGTTCGACCAGCAGGGGCATGGCCGCACCCCGGACACCGCTCGAGCCATGTCCTATGAGCAATTCGGGGACGACGCCGCCGAGTTGTTGCGTGCCCTCGGGGTGCCGTGTGCGGACGTGATGGGCTACTCCCAGGGCGGCGGTGCGGCGCTGCAGCTCGCCATCCGGCACCCGTCCCTGGTGAGCAAGCTGGTGGCGATGTCGGCGACGTTTCATCGCGACGGCTGGCATCCGTCGGTGGCCGAATCCATCTCGGCCATGACCGCCGCCGACTTCGCGGGCACACCCGTGGCGGCCGCGTTCACCGCACACACGCCCGCCCCGGGGGCCTTCGATGCCTACCTGGAAAAGATGAAAGCACTCAACATCGACGATCAGCAGATCAGCGAGGAGCAGATGCACGCGATCTCCGCGAAGACGATGGTCATCGTCGGCGACGCGGACTCGGTGACCCTCGAACACGCGCTGGCAATGTTCAGGCTGCGCGGGGGAGCCGACCACGATGCGGCGAAGACCGGTGTCTTGCAGGGCGTTCCGCAGGCGCGCCTGGTGGTCCTGCCCGCCACGTCCCACATCGGACTGTCCGGGCAGGCCGTTGTGCTGGTGCCGATGGTGACTGCGTTCCTCGACGACGTGCCGCCGGTGACGCCCGAGCTCTTCTGATCCAGGTCAGTGCGGCCGATTGTCCAGGATCACTTTGCCAACGGTGCGCTTGGACTCCATGAGTTCGTGCGCGCGTGCGGCTTCGGGCAGGGGCACGACGGTGTCGACCACGACGCGAACGGCACCGGATGCGAACAGGGGAAGCACGTCGCGGGTCACGCCGGCGATGATGTCGGCCTTCTGATGCAGCGGGCGCGCCCGCAGCATGGTCGCGGACACGCTGGCGCGTTTGGACATCAGGTAGCCGATATCCAAGTGTGTGGGGCCGGTGGCGCCGCCGATGATCACCAGATGGCCATCGGGTGCCAGGCATTCGAGGTTGCGGGAAAAGTAGTCCGCACCGACCACGTCCAGGATGCTGTCGACGCCGCGTCCGCCGGTGGCTTCTAGGGTGGCGGCGACGAAGTCCTGGTCGCGGTAGTTGATCGCTGCGTGGGCCCCCAGGCGAAGTCCGGCCTGCACCTTGGCGTCGCTGCCCGCGGTGGTGATGACGTGGGCGCCGATCGCGGCGGCCCACTGGATCGCGAAGGTGCCGATACCGCCGCCTGCGCCGTGAATCAGCACGTTCTGCCCCTTGCCGAGGCCGGCGATCATGGCGAGGTTGGAGTAGACCGTGGCGGCGACCTCCGGTATCGCGGCCGCTTCGATCATGGTGAGGCCGTGCGGGATCGGCATCACCTGCGCAGCAGGCACGGCGACCTCATCGGCATATCCGCCCCCGTCGAGCAGCGCACAGACCTCATCGCCGGTCGACCAGGCCGTGACATCTGCTCCGACCGCGGTGATGGTGCCGGCGCACTCCAGCCCCAGCGGGCGCGGTGCCCAGGACGGCACGGGATAGTGCCCGCGCCGCTGCAGCAGGTCGGCGTTGTTGACCCCTGCCGCCGCGACGCGGATCACCACCTCGTGCGGTCGGGGTGACAAGGCTTCGACCTCTTGCCACTGCAACACGTTCGGCTCGCCGGGGTGATCGAAAAGGATCGCGCCGCTCATCGTGCGGCCGCCCAGCGGGCAATGCTCTGTGCGTACAGCGGTGTCTCGACCCGGCAATGCCGTCCGGACGCTTCCTGTCGGGCATCGGCTGCCTCGCTGAAGGTCTGGCCGTTCTCGGCGATGAATTTCAGGAATGCCTCGGTGGGGTGCGAGGTCACGGTGTTGGTGTAGCGGCACCGGTCGCCGTCCAGTTGCTCCATGCGAAGCTCCCAGATGACCTGTGTCGTCGTCCACCCGGCGGGGGTGAGGATGTCCGACAGCGACACCATCTTGCAGTAGTGGGCTCCGGCGACCTCGAATCGGTACTGCTGGATGACCAGGCCGGTGCCGATCATCTCGACGTTGATCGACATCGGGGTGCCGTCGTCGTCGACCGTGTACCCGGCCGCCTTGTGATCACCGGGTGCGCAGCGCTGATACTCATGCGTGGGCAGGGTTTTCAGCCATTGGGCGATATCGACACGATCGAATGGCGCTTCGACGTCAGCGGTGATCGCTGCGTGCGAGAGCACCAGGTCTTCGCGGACGGCGTTGCTCATGTTCTGCTCCTGTCGTTGATGCGTAGCCTCACACCGCCCAGCATGGCCGGGTCGCGGTGATGCGGACAATGACGCTGGCGTGACCTCATCGGGTAGTGCTAGCCGCCAAATCGCTCGGGTCCGCGGAAATGGTGGCGACATCCCGCGGGGCGGCTGCCACAATCGGATGATGTCCCCAAACGCGAATGTGCGCTTGCGGTCTGCCACGTCCGGTGATGCGACGTTCATCGTCGAGATGACCCGGCACGCCTATGTCATCGAGGACATATACCAGCGCAAAGGATTCCGGATGGTCGGTCAGGGGCGCGGACCGCTGGGTGTCGCGATGCACAAGGATCTGCGGGTGCGCCCATGATGGAACTGCGCACCTACACGCTGGCCGATGAGAACGCGCTGCAGAGCTATGTGTCGGGTTTCTGGCCGCGCCATATCCAGACCCTGCGCAGGTACGGCATCACCGTCCACGGGGTGTGGACGGAGGCGAGCTCGGACGGCCGGCGCGTGGTCGCGCTCGTCGGTTATCCGCCCGACAGTGATCCACTTCATCTTGCTAGGAGTTACCGCACCAGTGTGGATTTCGTCGAAGACCACGCGCTGTTCGATGCTTCACTGATCATCTCGACCCAGACGGTCCGGCTGGATCCGATCGCGAGTTCCCCGCTCCAGTAGCGTCGGTATGTGCTCTACGGGCGTAGACTTATGTATGCCTTCGTCCCCGTCTCGTCCGCGTAACGCGGCTGCCACTCGTGCGGCGATCCTGCAATCGGCCATCGGGCACTTCGCCGATGCAGGTTATGACGGTGTGGGCGTCCGTCAGATCGCGACGGACGCGGGTGTCACCGCCATGCTGGTGAACCGGTATTTCGGCTCCAAGGAGAAACTGTTCGCCGAGGCTGTCGAGACCGCCTTCGCTCCGCCGGTCTTCGTCGTCGAGGACTCGGACACGCTTGCCGGTGACACTGCCGCCACGTTGGTCTCTCGCACCGGGGCGTCGGGCAACCCGCCGCAATCCTTCCTCATCATGCTGCTCTCGGTGTCCAATCCGGTGGCCGTGCGCATTGTGCGCGAGGCGATCGAACGCCATGTCGGACAACGCTTGGCGCGCCAGATCGACCTCCCCGATCGGGAGTTGCGCACCGAACTCGTGCTGTCGGTGATCAGCGGCGTGCTGCTGATGCGTTCGGTCATCGGCACCCCCGCACTGCGTGAGGGCGACCCCGAGGCCATCGCAGGCATTCTCGAATCGGTCTTCGACGCGATCATCGGGACGTCGACGGAGTAACCGGATTTTCGCGGCGGGGCGGGAATCATCTCCGCCAAGTCTACGTTCGTATACATATCGGGTATACAGGTGTAGATGAGGAGTGGGATATGGACTTCGGGTTGCAGGGCAAGCGCGCCTTGATCACCGGTTCCAGTGCCGGGCTCGGCCGGTCGATCGCGCAGGTGCTGGCGCAGGAGGGCGCCTCGGTCGTCGTCCATGGCCGCGATGCCTGGCGCACCGACGCCGTCGCCGCCGGGATCCGCGCCGCCGGGGGTGATGCGGTCGCGGTCATCGGTGACCTCGCGACCGAGACGGGCGCATCATCGGTGGCCAAGGCCGCCGGTGAGGTGGACATTCTGGTCAACAATGCAGGCAGCTACGACGCGCAGCCGTGGTCGGCGCTGACCGCCGACCAGTGGGCGGCGATCTATCAGACCAATGTCGTCTCGGTCGTGCGGATGATCGAACACCTCGTCCCGGCCATGCGCCGGCGTGGCTGGGGTCGGGTCATCCAAATCGGTGGCGGGCTCGCGACGCAGCCGGTCGCCGAACAACCGCATTACAGCGCGACATTGGCCGCGCGGCACAACCTCAGCGTGTCCCTCGCCCGGGAGCTGTCGGGCACGGGGGTCACTGCCAACGTCGTTTCTCCCGGGGTGATCCTCACCGATGCAGTCGAGGAGATGACCCGGCGTGCGGCCACCGCGCACGGCTGGGGCACGGCGTGGGAGGACATCGAGAAAGCGGCGGCCGCCAACTGGTTCCCCAACGATATCGGCCGCCTCGGTCGTCCCGAAGAAATTGCCGCCGCAGTGGCGTTCCTGGCCGGCGCTCACGCCGACTACATCAACGGCGCCGTGCTGCGCGTCGACGGCGGAGCGATCCGCAGCGTCGCCTGACCACCCTCCCAACGAAAGAAGGAAATCCCATGTCTCACATCTTTCTCGTCTCCGGCGCCTCGCGAGGACTCGGACTCGCCATCACCGAAGCCGCCCTGGAAGCCGGACACCGCGTGGTCGCCGGCGTCCGTTCGGCATCGGCACTGACCGACCTGGCCGGCCGGCAGCCCGAGCGTCTCGCCGTCGTGGAACTCGACGTCACCGACGACGAACAGGTGCGCGCTGCCGTGGCCACCGCAGTCGAAAGATTCGGCCGGCTGGACGTGCTGGTCAACAATGCCGGTTACGCGAACATGGCCGCCGTCGAGGATGTCGACTTCGAGGACTTCCGCACCCAGATCGACACCAATTTCTTCGGCGTCGTGCGCCTCACCCAGGCGGCGCTGCCCGTCATGCGCGCCCAGCGCGCCGGTCACATCATCCAGATCTCCTCCGTCGGTGGACGGATGGCCCGCCCGGGTCTGGCGGCCTATCAATCGGCCAAGTGGGCGGTCACCGGCTATTCCGGTGTCCTCACCCAGGAGGTGGCCCCGCTGGGGATCAAGGTGACCGTGCTCGAGCCCGGCGGTATGCGCACCGACTGGGCGGGCTCCTCGATGAGCATCGCCCCGGTCCGCGACGAGTACGCCGCCACCGTCGGCGCGGCCGCGCGGCTCAGCCAGTCTGCCAACCTGGGCGCCAGTGATCCGGTCAAGGTCGCTGCGCTGCTGTTGGATATCGTGGACATGGAGGCGCCGCCGACCCGGCTGCTGGTCGGTCCCGACGCCTACCGTTACGCCACCGCTGCCGGACGCGAGCTGCTGGCCACCGATGAGAAATGGGAGGCGCTCAGCGTTTCGACAGCGGCCGACGACATCACCAACGACCAACTCGATCCGCTGGCCTCCGGCGCCTGAAGGGAACCCCGATGTCGATTTTGTCCCAGCAGAAGGTCGCCGACACGCTGGCGCGGGTGTTCGCTGCGGTGGTCGATCCGGCGCCCAAGCCCGCCGTCCGATTTCCCGAAATCACCGGTAGTACTTCGCAGATCGACATTCCTACCAGGTACGGCACCGCAGCGGCCACCGTGTACCGTCCACCGGCGCCCACGGCGAACACTGCGGTCTATGTCAACATCCACGGCGGCGGCTTCGTGGTCGGGCATCCCGAACAGGACGATCCCTGGTGCCGCTATCTGGCGGCCAATGCGGGTGTCTTCGTGGTCAACACCAGCTACGTCCTGGCGCCTGGGCACCGTTTTCCGGCTGCGCCTCAACAGATCTACGACATCGTGTGCTGGGTCGCCGGTGTGGACCACGGCTGGGACGGTACCCGGCTGTGTGTCGGCGGTCAGAGCGCCGGAGGCAGTCTCGCGGCCGCAGCGTCGCGGCTGGCATACGAGAATCAGGGTCCGGACATCGCGCTGCAAGTCCTGCACTATGCGCCGCTGGAGCTGGTGACCCCGACCGGGGATAAGCCGTCATCGGTCGGGAGCCGGGCAATCATGAAGCCGTGGATGGGGGAGATCTTCGACACGGCGTATATCCCCGATCGGACACAGCGCAGGGATCCGCTCGCCTCACCCGCGTGGGGAGACAACGGCAAGGGACTTACGGGGATCGCGCCGGCACTGATCGTCACCGCCGAGCACGACCGGTTGCGCGATGAGGCCCGTCGGTATGCCGAAGCACTCGCGGACGTCGGTGCCTTGGCCGAATATCACGAGGTGCCCGGCGTGGATCACGGATACAACATCATGACCGACGATATCGGGTCGACGCGCCAGACCTACGCTCGCATAACGGAACACGTCATGCGGGCGACGGCGTAGCGCCGGCATCGATCTGCTCGCGCAGGATGTCGCCGTGACCTGCGTGCCTGGCGAATTCCTCGATCATGGCCAGCAGGGTCCATCGCATACTGAGTTCACCCTCGACGGGATTGACCTTGGTGTCGTCGAGATCGAATCGGGCCGCAATCGTGCGCGAGAGCCGGCTGGCCCGCTCGAACTCGGCGATCACGCCGTTCAGCGACTCGTCGGCGGCGACGGCGAAGGTGCCCTCGTCGCGCTCGGAGTAGCCGTCACACTCCGATGCATCCAGCCCGGCCCAAAAGCGTTGGAACCAGATACGTTCCGCGGCGGCGGCATGCTTGATCAACGAGATGGGCGTGGTCAGCGATGCGACGCGCCGCTGCCGCGCGTCGGATTCGGAGAGACCGCGCACGGTGTCGATGAGCGCCGCGCGGCTGCGATCGAGAGTGTTCTCGATGAGCAATCGCTCGGAACCATTCCTGATCATGTTCACAGACATTGCTTTTCGCTCCGTTCTGGTGGGGTGTGGGCAGGCACGACGGGTCCCGACCCGTTGAGGGAAAGAGAGGAAGGGGATGCCGGGCCTACACCGATCGGGGGCCGCGCCTGCCGACAGTATGTCCCACAGACCTGCATCCACGCCAGTGCCGGGAAAACAATTGTGTGATCCACGGCGACGCGTGCCACCCTTCCACGATGACGCAGTCGATGTATGTATTCCTGTGGGCGCACCCGGGCATGGAGCAAGCGCTCACCGACTACGAAGACGCGGTCCTTCGACTGGTACCCGAACACGGCGGACGCGTCGTGCACCGAACCTGGACGGATGGCAAAGAGGGCCGGCCGTTGGAGATCCAGCTGTTCGAGTGGGCGTCGGCGGCAGCGATGGAGGGGTACATGGCTGACCCGCGTCGTACTGCACTGTCAGCAGAACGGGAGCGCACGATTGCGCGGACCGAGATCGTGCCGGTGCAGCCCTGCCTACCATCGTCGTATGAGCGAGCGGCCGGCGACGACACCTGACGGGCACCATGTCGTCATCGACGGCCGCCGCTGGCGGGCGACCGATCCATCGATACCCGAGGAACGGCGTACCGAACTGGTCCGGGTGCTGATGGCGTGGCGCCGGGAGGTGCGCCGGACGAAGGGAACGCCGGAGGAATCGGCGGCCCGCGCGGGTGTGCAGGCCGCGAAGGTCGCGTTGGGGGAGCGGGGGCAACCACCCTGGTGGGAGCAGACCGACGCGCAGCGCCGAGCGCGGTGGCAGGCTCCCCTTCCGGAGCCGGCGTAACGGCTCAGTCCCAGAACGCGGTGCGTAGCCCGACGTTCTCCGCGGCGTCCTGCACGACTGTCCGAAGCGAGGGTTCCCCCACGACCAGGAGCCCTCTGCCCCGGTGCGCGGAGTCCGCGCCCAGGGCCCGGGCCATCCGGGGAAGCGGTTGCAGGTGGCGGCCGTGGGAACCGAGCACCGCATAGGTGTCGGCGACGGCGACCAGCGTCCCCCGGTTGCCGACGATCCGGCCCCAGATCCCCACGAAGTGGCCGACATCCCAGTCCGGCGGCGGGCCGCCCGTATCGTCACCGGAGCCGAGGTAACCGCGTAGGGCGCTGTCGGCGCTGTGCGAGCCCCACAGCGCGGCTGTCGCGATATTGGCGATGATGAAGGCCGGGAGGTCGGCCAGCTCGGCAAGCAGACCGCCGAGTTGTTCGGGGCGCCAAGAGCCCGACACCGGCACGGCCTCCAACCGCCCCGCAGCGAGATCTCCGACACCCGCGGCGAGGCGGCGACCACTCGTCCCGGCGTGTGCCGGCGCGGTGGCGCGCGGCAGCTGATCCCATCCCGTGCGGTTCGGCGGCTGACCGCTGGGACGCACGTCGGCATCCAAAGCCGGATGCACCTGGGTGCCGGTCGCCTCGGCGGCCTGCACCTGCGAGGGGAGCCGCCCCGGGCCAGGTGTGCCGGTGAGAAGTGCCAGCCGCGCCCAGAACGGTCCACACAACTGGTCGATCTGCGGTAATGCACGCCCGTGCTCGGTGAGGACCGGCGCCGTCCCGGCGAAAGGGACCACAAGATCCCACAACTCGCTCACTAGTAGCGCCAGCGGTGCGCAGCGACGATCTCTTCGGGACCACGGTCGGCCGCCCACGTCGCGTCGGCCCTGCGCACCGCGGTGAACGCACCCAACAGGTCTGGCCCCAGCGCCGCGGAGACGCGGGGACTCGCGTGCAGCGCTGCGATGGCCTCGGCCGAGGATCCGGGCAGCTGCGATATCCCCGCGGCGCTCCGTTGCTCCGGCGACCAGGTGCCGACGTTGTCGGCGATCGGATCCGGAAGGCTCAGGCCGTCGGCGATGCCCCCGATACCCGCCGCGATCACCGCCGCCAAGGCCAGATACGGGTTGGCCGAGGCATCCGAGGGCTTGAGTTCGATATTGGCGTGTGAAAGGCCGACGAACGGCGTGCCCGGCACCAGGCGGAGCGCAGCCTCCCGGTTCTCGATGCCCCAGTAACCGAAAGCGCTGGAGAAGTATCCGGGCCGCAGTCGCTGGAACGACACCTCGCTGGGCGCCGTGACGGCAACCAGGGCAGGGAGATCCCGTAGCAACCCGGCCACGTAGGACGCGCCGTCGACCGACATACCGTGCGGTCCGTCACCGGTGAGCAGGTTGTCCCCGGCCCGCCACACGGACGTGTGCAGATGCCATCCGTTGCCCGCGTCACCGGCGAGCACCAGCGGGCTGAAGCTCGCGCGGAAACCGTGCCGTGCCGCGGCCGCGTGAATGGTCTGTCGCGCCAGGAGCTGAAGATCGGCAGCGGTCACCGGGTCCTGCGGTGTGATGCTCAATTCGATTTGTGCGGTGCCGTATTCGGCGTGCAGTTGACCGATGGGCACTCGGTTGTCCCGCAGCTCTCGAAGCAGCTGCACCGCGAAGTCGTTGACCGAGATGAGCGCACGCGCGCTGTAGGCGGGCCCGTCGTGGGCCGGCGTGACCCCAGGGCCTGCGCCCGAACTGTCGAGAAAGAACTCGAGTTCGTAGCCGGCTTGGATCTGCAGGCCCGCGGCTTCCGCGGCGTCGACCTGCCGTTCCAGCACCCCTCGCTGATCGTAGGGCCAGGTGGTGCCGTCGGCGCCGACCTGCCGGCCGGGAACCCATGCCAGACCGGGCTGCCCGGCAAGAGGAACGCGTCTGTCTGCCACCGGAATCAGCCGGACATCGCCGCTGGCATTCGGGAGGCCGTCGTGGTCGTAGGTGATCGCATCGTGCGTGTCGAAGACGGCGAACAGGGACGTGACGCCGACGCCCTTCTCGGCCACCGAATCCCACTGGTCGACAGGAATGGTTCTGGCGCGCGGGATTCCGTTGTTGTCGGACCACACGATGGTGATGCCGACGATGTCCGATCCTTCGAGATCGGTGTCGGTGTACCCGAAGGGTTCGGTCTTGTCGCTCATACGTGTGTCGCGTCCTTCCCGGGTGCCGTTCACTTCACGTCGATTCAAACCCATAAACCCCGCGGATGCCCCCGTTAACGTCGATCAGGGGTATTCACAGACACTTTCGAGGGGGAGGGCCCGATGACGGTTGTTTCCGATACGGCATTGCAGGTCACACCACTGTCCGGGTGGGCGGGCGCGCTGATCACCGGGGTTGATCTCACAGCGCCGTTGGCGGCTGAGGACATCGCAGCGATCAACGAAGCGCTGAACCGCTGGAAGGTGGTGTTCTTCCGGGACCAGGCGCTCGACCATGCCGCCCAGATCGCGTTCGGCGCCCAGTTCGGCGACGTTACGCCGGGTCACCCGTACGAAGGTGATTCCGCGCCTGCGGGCTTCCCGCAGATCCACACCGTCTCGCCCGCGGCCTACGACCAGCGCTACGGCACGCGATACCGCAAGAAGCAGAGCCCGAACGGCCCGGGCTGGCACGCGGACGTCACGCCGTTGATCAACCCGCCATCGCATTCCATCCTGCGGGCCGAAGCTGTCCCGCCCTACGGCGGGGACACCCAGTTCGTGAACGTCGCTGCCGTTTACCAGGGCCTCAGTGGGTGGGTGCAGGAGTTCATCGATGAGCTGAACGCCGAGCACCGTTTCGGCGCAACGGTGTCCGCCGAGCGGAGCGATGAGAAGATCGGCGACCTCGTGCGCACCAACCCACTGGCATCGATCCATCCGGTGGTGCGGGTGCATCCGGTGACCGGTGAACGCGTCCTCTACGTCAACCCGTCCTTCACGCGTGAGATCGTCGAGCTGTCCCCGCGGGAGAGCCGGCATGTTCTGGACCTGCTGTTCGAGGAGATCGCGCGCCCCGAGTACTCCGTGCGATTCAAGTGGGAACCGGGCAGCGTCGCGTTCTGGGACAACCGGGCCGCGCTGCACCTGGCGCCCCGTGACTTCGAGCATGTGCAGGGCGACCGCATCCTGCATCGGATCACTTTGGTGGGAGATATCCCCGTCGGGGTGGACGGACGACAGTCGCAGTCCCTGTCCGGTGAGTTCTTCGGACCAGCCTGATATGGCGACGGTGCTCGCCAGGACGAGAGAGAAGAACCGCAGCGGGCAGCCCGTCGGCCTGGTGGACCCGCGTGCCGCGTTCACCAAACGGCAAAGCCGGCAACGTGTTCCGCGCGCGGCACAGCGAATGCTCGGACCCGTTCTGCTGGTCGCACTGTGGCAGGTCCTGTCCACCACCGGCATATTCGATGAACGGACCGTGCCGCCGCCCACCAGGGTGGTGCTGGCCGCGTACCACCTGATCGTCGAGGGCACGCTGCAGGATCACCTGTTCACCAGCGTGCTGCGGGTCGGGTACGGCCTTGTCTTCGGCATCGCACTCGGATTGTCGCTCGCCCTGGTCGCCGGTCTGTCGCGGGTCGGTGAGAACTTCGTGGACGCGAACATGGAAGTGCTGCGGGCGGTCCCGAACTTCGCGTTGGTCCCGCTGCTGATCGTGTGGTTCGGGATCAGTGAGGTCCCGAAGGTCACGCTGATCGCCTTGGCCGTGGCGGTGGCCATCTATATCAACACCTTCAGCGCGATACGCAGCGTGGACGCCGGACTGGTGGAGGCGGCGCGGTCTTTCGGGGCGCGCCGCGCGGAACTGATCCGGCGGGTGATTCTGCCGGGCTCGCTGCCGGGGTTCCTGATCGGCCTGCGATTGGCGTTGACCGCTTCGTGGTTGTCGCTGATCTTCGCCGAGACCATCAACGCCAAACGCGGTCTCGGACGGATGATGACCGATGCCAGGGAGTACTTCCAGATCGACGTCGTCTTCGTGCTGATCGCCGTGTACGCCATCCTGGGCCTGGTGTCCGTTCTGATCGTCCGATTCCTGGAGTCGCGGCTGCTCACCTGGAGGCGCGCGTATGACGGCGACTGAGGTCGGAGCCGACACCGTCGTCGTCGCCCGTGACGTCCGAAAGACATTCGGCGACAACGTCGTCCTCGATGGTTTGAGTCTGGAGATCAGGGCCGGGGAATTCGTCGCCCTGCTGGGTCGCAGCGGGTCGGGCAAGAGCACCTTTCTGCGCGCGCTCGGAGCGCTGGACGGCGACTTCGCCGGCGACGTCCGCGTCCCGCGCAAACAGGCGGTGGTCTTCCAGGATCCGCGGCTGCTGCCCTGGCAACGGGTACTGACCAACGTCTCGATCGGCTTGCCGGCGACCGCGTCAGTCAGGGCGCAGGCCCGCAAGGCGCTGGCCGAAGTCAATCTGGCCGATAAGGAACGGGCGTGGCCGCGGACATTGTCCGGCGGCGAGGCGCAACGAGTCGCCCTGGCCCGTGCCCTGGTTCGCGAACCCGAGCTGCTGCTGCTCGACGAGCCTTTCGGTGCTCTCGATGCGCTCACCAGGATCAAGATGCACGGGTTGTTGGTGGCTCTCTGTGCACGCCACAAGCCGGCGGTGCTGCTCGTCACCCATGATGTCGATGAGGCGATCCTGCTCGCAGACCGTGTGATCGTACTGACCGACGGTGCGATATCGCTGGACACCGCCGTCGAGGTGCCCACGCCGAGAGCGCGAGACTCGCACGAGTTCGCCACCCTGCGCCGCAGGCTGCTCACCGAGCTCGGTGTCACCGGCGACGTTCAGCTCTGAACAGCTCAACCCAAAGGAAAAACGACATGCCACAGCCCCATGCGCGCTGGAAACTGACGGCGCTGCTGCTGGTCCCGCTCATCGTCTCGGCGTGCGGTCTGTCCGACGACGGTGATGCCGACGCGGCCATCGACTCGGTCAAGATCGCCACCAATTCCGAGGTGCCCACGGGCACCAAGATCGTCATCGCCGAGCAGAACGCCACCCAGTCGCTGCCGTGGAACCTCGCCGACGCCGGCAAGGACGCGCCGTATGAGGTCGAGTTCGCCGACTTCAGCGGTGGCGCAGCGGTTATCGAGGCGTTGCGCTCGGGCGCCGCCGACATCGGCTCGATCGGCGAGGCACCGGTACCCATCGCGGTGGACAGCGGCGTCACCGATATCGTCACCATCGGACTCCAGGCCAACCCCGGCACCAGCGGCGGCTACTTCCTGGTGGCCAAGCCCGACAGCGGCATCGACAGCATCGAGGACCTCCGCGGCAAACGGGTGGCCTACCCGCCGGGTTCCGGCCGGCACATGGTCACCGCCGCGCTGCTGAAACAGCACGGCCTTGATCTCCAACACGATGTTCAACCCGTGGAACTCGCAGGCGCCGAGGTCGTGCCGACGTTCGCCGCCGGTGCGGTGGAGGCGGCCATCGTGCTGGGCAACCAGTACTACCAACTGGGGGAGCCGCCGATCCTCGGTGACGGCAAGGGCATCAACACCGGCATCCAATCTCTCATCGTGCGCCGGGACACCCTGGACGACCCGGCCAAGGTCGCGGCCATCGGCGATTATCTGGGCCGCGCCATCGCGGCGAACAACTGGAAGGACAGTCACGCCGACGAATGGATCAACGCCTACTACGTCGAGCAGCAGGGCATCACCTTCGATCAGGGCAAGAAACTCTACGAAGAAGACGGCATCGCGTCGTACTACCCGATCGACGACGATTCGACGCGGCTGTTCCAGACGGTGGCCGACGGCCTCTTCGACACCGGAACCACCAAGACCCATGTCGATGTCGCGCCGTACGTGGACGGCCGATACAACGCCATCGTCGAAGCGCAGAACGAACTCGACGGCGTCACGCCCAAACCCGTCGACTCCTGACCAGAAAGGCACACTCACATGACCCAGGTAGCCCAGACGATCGACGTTCGCCCGCAGTCCGGTTGGGCGGGAGCCGAAATCCACGGCATCGACCTCACCAGACCGCTCGACACGCAGCAGGTCGCACAGGTCCGGGCCGCCCTGCTCAGGTGGAAGGTGGTGTTCTTCCGCGACCAGTTCATCGACCACGCCGACCACCTGCGGTTCGCGTCCGCGTTCGGGGCGCCCACCCCGGCGCACCCGCTGTTCGATTCGATCCCCGACCCCCACTATCCGACCATCTACCCGATCTTCCGGGACCGATTCACGTCGCGCTACGGCGCGACCCGGGGGTTCGACAAGCCGAACTGGCATGCCGATGTGACGGCCGCGATCAACCCGCCTGCGGCATCGATCCTGCGCGCCGAGGTGATACCGCCGTACGGCGGAGACACCCAGTGGTCCAACACGGTTGCGGCCTACGACGGACTGTCGGCACCGGTGCGCCGGCTCGCCGACAAGCTTCGCGCCGTGCACCGCTTCTCGCCGCCGGACGGCACCACCGCCACCGAGGACTATGAGCGACGCGTCGCCCGCCGACCTCTGGTCAGCGAGCATCCGGTCGTCCGGGTGCACCCCGAAACGGGGGAGCGGGCGTTGTATGTCAACCCCGGTTTCACCACACACATCGTGGACGTCTCGCCGCACGAGAGCCGCCGGCTGCTGGGGCTGCTCTATGACGAGTTGACCAAACCCGAGTACACGGTGCGATTCAAATGGGAGCCCGGCAGCATCGCGTTCTGGGACAACCGGTCTGCGGTGCACCTGGCACCCAGCGACCTGACCCTGGAGCACGACCGCAGGCTCTACCGGGTGACCCTGGTGGGCGATGTGCCCGTCGGCCCGGACGGGCGTAGCTCCACTGCACTCGACGGGGAGCCCTTCGACGCCAACTGAAATGGGTCAGCGCCGGTACTCCTTCAGCGCGGCGGCGTCGAGCTTCTCGTAGGCCAGCCACATGTCGCGGCCGAGCGCGCGCAGGCCGTCGGCGTTGTAGTGCCGGTCGACGTGGCTGTTGAACGAGTTGCGATTGCCGGGCACAAACGCCGTCCGCGGCTTACGGTTCGGGGTGTCCTCGTGCACCGCATTGATCACCGTGTAGTCCTTGCCGCTCAGTTCCATCTCCTCGGGCACCATGCCGCCGAGGATGATCGGCGTCTCGCCGCCGTACCGGGCCCGCAGATCATCGAACAGCGCATCCAGTTTGCGCTGGTACTCCGGGCCGGGGGTCAACGGCACATCGGATTCACCCTGGTGCCACAGCACGACGGCGACGGTGCTGCCCGGATTCTGTGCCAGCGCAGCGTCGATGGAGCGGACCGCCTCGCGGTAGAGATTGCGCCGGGTCTTGGTGTCCGCGATGTCCCACGTGTAGCCGTTCTTCGGGTGGAACGAGGTGTCGCCGCGGGCGCAGGGCACCAGGAGCACCGCGCGGTTGGTCGCCTCGGTCAGTGCCTTCCCGAACGTCACACCGAAACCGACACGGCGCGAGGGCGTTTCGTGTACCAGCGGGTCCGCACCAAGGATGACGGTGTTCTTCGACGGACCGCTGTTGGCCCACTGGTGCACATGTGGGTGTGGTTTGTCGGCTCCCTCCGGGTCCAGCGGCAGGCCCATCCCGAAGGCGTTGGACTGGCCCAGGATCGGCACCACCAGGTACGGCTCGCCGGGTGGCGTCACCGCGATGCCCTTCGGGGCGATCCGGCGTTTGACGAAGCATTTCAGCTCGAAGGCCGCCCGCTTCCACAGCGGGGCGTCGCCATCGGGATTGCGGGGCGTGCGCATGGCCAGGACAGTACAACTGCCTCGACTGCGCCACATCTGAACCCGGGAGGTGTGCGCGGCACGGCTTGTTGACACCTGTCGAGTGGCGCGTACTCTTTTCTGACTACATGCGTTGTCTAAATTCGCTCAAAGGGGAGCATCGATGACTGTGGGCGTCCCGACCCGGCACCCCGCCGGACCTCGTCCGGTGCCGGGCATGATCAAGCTGCTGGCCGTTGGCCTGGGCATAGGCAAGCCGGATGAGCGGCAGTGGCGTCGGCTGGGGGAGCGCCTCACGGTCGGCGACGAGCCGATGGATCGCCTGCTGGACTGGATGGTGGCCACCGGACTGTCGCAGACCCGTCCGCTGTTCGACCGGGCCTTGTCGGAAGGCATCGCGAGTGTGCCGGAAGCGCCGCAGCCGCTCCGGGACTTCTTCTCCGCGGTGGAGACGCCGCCGAAGTGGGTCGATCCCGAGCTGATCCGGCGCGGGCAGCGAGCGATGCGACGAGGCGGCGCCGATGGCATGTATGTGGCGCGCGATGTGTCCTTGCTGGGCGGATACCAGTTCTCCGGCTTCAACAAGACCCTGCTGCGCACCGGCGCCCTGGAGAAGGGGTCCAACAAGCGTTTTGCCGAGACCATGCAGTGGGCGATGGATGTCATCGCCGAAGACGGCCTCGAGCCACTGGGGGTCGGCTACCGGTCCACCATCCGGGTCCGGCTGATCCATGCCTTCGTGCGCAGACATGTTGGTGCGATGCCGGATTGGCGCCCCGACGAGTGGGGTGTGCCGGTCAACCAGACCGACATGGCGGCCACCTTGATCGGTGCGCTCATTGCCCCGCCGGCGGCGAGTCTGGGTATGGGAATCCTCACCGCACCTGAGGATCTGGATGCCGTCGCGCATCTGACCCGTTATGTCGGCTGGCTCATCGGCGTCGAGGACGAGTGGTTGCCGCACAGCTTCCGCGGCGGCATCCGGGTGCTATACCACACCCTCACCGCGCTCTCGGCGCCCGACGAGTCGACGCGCCAGCTGGCCGCTCCGATGGCAGACGATCCGCTGGCCTGGCATTTCGAGAGCTTGCCTGCGTTGCGACGACGGCTGGCCCGGGCACAGCATCTGTCGGTGACCAGCGCCTTCCTGGGGCCGCGGGCGATGCGGATGCTGGGACTTCCCGCCTTCGTGCCGCCGTGGTATCCGCTGCTCAAATTGCCGGTCAACGTGGCGCGCAGCGCGGTGGACCTGGCGCTACCCGGCGGCATGGACCGTGCCGCGCGTCGCGGGCAGCGCGAGCAGGCCACGCTGCTTCGCACCATGATCGGCGAAAGCCAGGTGGCCGTGGGGGATTCGGCGGCACACGTGAGCAGGGGCGTGGCGTGAAGCCCGTCGTTGTTTAGCAACGCCGCCATCTTGGGCACCCCGCGGGTATGAGCAACGAAGCAAAGGTCACCGTCGAACGAACGATCACCGCGCCCGTCGACGCGGTGTTCAACATCCTTTCCAACCCCGAGAAGCATCAGGCACTTGACGGCTCCGGGTTCGTCCGCAGCGTGGACCACGCGGATCGGATTCAGAAGGTCGGCGAGGTGTTCACGATGAACATGCAGGGCGACCACATGGGCGGCGAGTACAAAACCGACAACCACGTGACCGGGTACGTCAAGGACAAGCTGTTGGCCTGGAAGACCGCACCCGCGGGCACCGAGCCTCCCGGGTGGGAGTGGTTGTGGGAGCTGGAGCCGCAGGGCCCGGACGAGACGCTCGTCCGCCACACCTACGACTGGTCCAAGGTCACCGACAAGAAGCTGCTCGAAAAGGTGAAGTTCCCGCTCGTCACGCAGGATCAGCTCGAGGACACCCTCGCCCGCCTGGCGACCGAGACAACGTCGTCCTGATGTCCTGAGACGGGTCGGTCAGCCGCGTCCGGTCTTGTCCTGAAGCTCATCGATCAGCTGTGACGCTTCGGCCTTTGTCACGTCCTCGGGAACCTCGCTATCGGCCTCCTGGGCCAAGGTGTGCAGGTAACTGCGCTGTGCGCCCGTCATCGGTTCGTCGCCCGTCACCCACTGCGACGGATCCTTCTCGGCGTTCTCATGGGGTGCTGGTGTCGTGTCATTGCTCATGACCGACGAATGCCCGTCGCAAGTATGTTCGAAACCTCGGGATCGAGTTACCCGATGACGGGGAACCGGCGATCGCGGGCCAGCTCATCCAGCGCGCGCTGCATCACCGTTCGGACGTGGTCGTCCACCTCGTCGATATCGGGGTCGTCGCCGAATTGCTCGGTCACGTCGATGGGGTCCAGCACGCGCATGACGATTTTGGACGGCAGCGGAATGTTCGCCGGCAGCACGGTGGTCAGCCCGAACGGCAGGCCGAAGGTCAGGGGGAGTGCCTTGAACCGGATCCGGTGCAGTCCGAGGCGTCGCGCCAGACCGTCGCCCCGGGCCAGGAACCACTGGGTTTCCTGACCGCCGATCGACACCATCGGGACGATCGGCACGCCCGCCTGGACCGCGGTGCGCACGTATCCGGTGCGGCCCTCGAAGTCGATGACGTTGGCGGACTCCGACGGACGGAACGCGTCGTAGTCGCCGCCGGGGAACACCAAGACCACCGCATCGGAGCGCAACGCTGCCGCCGCGTTGTCGGGGGTGGCCTCGATGGCGCCGGCCTGCGACAACGCCGAACCCCACGGGCCCATCAACACCCCGTAGTGCGCCAAGATGTGTAGCGGCCGGTCATAGCCGAACGCGTGGTAGAAGGCCGGGGCGAAGATCAGCACGTCGGGGGTGAGCACACCACCGGAGTGATTCGAGACGACCAGAGCACCGCCCACTGCAGGCACTTTCGCGAGTTCCTTGACCTCCGCCCGGAAATAGCGCGTGACGATCGGCCCGATCACATTGCTGATCCGGCGTGCCACCGAGGGATCCCACTTGGCGATCTCGCTGTCTGTGTCGCTCATGGCCGCTTCCCCGTCCGCGCCGACAACGTTGTGACCGGGCGCACAGAGCGGGATGCCCTGTCCCGGACGACTTCAACCGTCGGCATGCCCGGGGACGTCCAGAAATAAGGCAACTAAACGGTTGCCTTATTGGCGTGTCTGTGTTCGACTCAAAGGCAACAGGGAGGTTGCCTATGAGTACGGATCGGATCGAGAAGCAGGCGCTGCTGAAGGCACCGATCGCTCGCGTGTGGGACGCGATCAGCGATTCCCGGAAGTTCGGGACGTGGTTCGGCATGGAGATCGACGGGCCCTTTGTCGCGGGCGGACAGGTGTCGGGGCGGATCACCGAGACGTCGGTCGACGACGAGATCGCGGAGAAGCAGCGCCCCTACGTCGGTGAACCGGTGACCTTGTGGATCGTCAGCGTCGAGCCACAGCGCCGGTTCGCGTTCCGGTGGAATGCGTTGCCTGGCCCCGAATTCGCGGATCTGACCACTTTGGTGGAGTTCACGCTCACCGAGGACGGCGACGGGGTGCTTCTGCAGATCGTGGAGTCCGGCTTCGACACGCTGCCGGATGAGCACCGGGACAAGACGTTTCAGGGGAACAGCGAAGGGTGGGCCATCCAGGTCCAGCTCGTGGCCAAGTACCTGGTCCTGGAAACCGGCGCATGACCTCCGCCACTGCGGTGGCATCGGTGTTCGATGCGCTCGGCGACCCGAACCGGCTGCGGATCGTGATCGGGCTGTGCGACACCGGGCCGCGATCTACTCTGCAAGTGGCGCAGGGTATTTCGCTGAGCAGGCAGGCCGCCACAAAGCACTTGGAGTTACTGCTGGCGGCGGGGGTGGTCAGTAGCGCCAAACATGGCCGCGAGCGCGTGTGGACCGTGCAGCCGCAACCGCTCACCGCGGCCGGCGACTACCTGACGACGCTGTCTGCCAGCTGGGATCAGGCCATTCAGCGGTTGCGGCGGTTCGTCGAGGACTGAGCCGTCCGAGGCCCGGTCAGCTTCTTCGGTTGCGGGTGAGGCTGGGCATGAGCACGTCGTCGACCAGCGACACCACGGTTTTCCTGGTCGGGGGGCGTCCCGACACGAGGAAGCGGAAAACCAGGTAACCGGCGAGCAGATCGTGGAGCTCACCGGTGACCACTTCGGCGTCGATCTCGCCGCGTTCGACGGCGGCGGAAAGGACCTCGTCGAACACCTTGCGGCGCTGGAGGACGAACTCGGTTTCGAACGCCTCGGCCAGTTCCGGGCTGCGGTCGAGTTCCATGAGGACGGCGCGCATGGTGCTGGCGTGCTCGGAGGACTGCTCGCAGATCACGGTGCCGATGTGGAGCAGGTCCCCGCGCAACGACCCAGTACGCGGCGCAACCTCTGAACAGTTGGTGCCCTCGATGAACGCGGCGAGCACGAGTCGTTCCTTGGACGGCCACCGCCGGTACATCGTCGCCTTGCTCGAGCGCGCCTCGGTGGCCACCGCTTCGACGGTCAACCGGTCGTAGCCGTTCTCCTGCAGAAGGCGCAGCGTGACAGCGAGTAGCTCGGCCTCGCGCTCGTTCCAACGCGGTTTGGCGCCGGTGGACTCGCGATGGGTCGACATCAGAGTTCCATGTCTCCTTCGGTATTTCAGCGGTTGCACCTCACCGAACGGTACCGTACCGTTTCGCTGGGCGCGCTTCCGCTGGATGTCAACCGATCGAGGGGCGGCAGGCCTTGCGCGTCACAAAGTCGAGGGGCTGCTCAGTGGTGGGTTTCAGATGATCGGTGTGATGAAACGTCACTGGACGGTACTGGTGGCCGTGATCGTCGTAGCGATCGTTTCTTTCAGCGTGTACCGGTTACACGGCGTCTTCGGCTCGACTGATGAGACATCGCGACCGGCCGCCGATTCCCTTGAGAACACCGGTTATAACCCGAAGCGCGTCCTCTTCGAGGTCCTCGGGAGCCCCGGTTCGACGGCCACGATCAACTTCCTCGACGAGCATGCTCAGCCGCAGCGCGTCGACAACGCCCCGCTGCCGTGGTCACACAATCTGACCACCGACGACCCGACGCTCTTCGCGGACCTGCGCGCGCAGGGCGACTCCACCCCGATCACGTGCCGGATCACCGTCAACGACATCGTCAAGGACGAGAGGTCCACCAGCAACGTGAACGGATACATCGCCTGCCTGGACAAGTCGGCATGACCGAGCATCGCGAACAGGACCCGCTCGTGCACTCCCGGCCGGCCCGTCTCATCCGGGTGCTGGCGCTGCCGATCCTGCTGATCTGGGTCGCCATCGCCGTACTGACGAATGCGCTTTCCCCTCAGTTGGAAGTGGTCGGCGCCGAACGTTCGGTTGCGATGAACGCATCTGACTCGCCGTCGATCATGGCAATGCGGCATATCGGGCAGAAGTTCGAGGAGTTCGAATCGGACAGCGCGGCCATGATCGTGCTCGAGGGCGACAACCCGCTGGGCCAGGACGCGCACGACTTCTACGACGTCCTCGTCAAGAAGCTCAACGAGGACACCCGCCACGTCGAGCACGTGCAGGACTTCTGGGGAGACCCGCTGACGGCGGGCGGCTCGCAGAGCAAGGACGGCAAGGCCGCCCTGGTTCAGGTCTACCTGCGCGGCAATCAGGGTGAGGCGCTGTCCAACGAATCCGTGGACAGCATCCGCAACATCGTGCAGGAGACGCCCGCACCGCCGGGGGTCAAGGCGTACGTGACGGGCGCCGCGCCGCTGATCACCGACAACTTCGAGGTGGGCAACGAGGGCACCCACATGGTCACCGCGATCACCTTCGCGGTCATCGCCCTGATGCTGCTCGTCGTCTACCGCTCGATCGTGACCATGCTCATCATGCTCGTGGTGGTGGCCGTCGAGCTGATGGCGGCCCGCGGCGTGGTCGCGACGCTCGCCCACGAGGGTGTGATCGGTCTGTCCACCTACGCCACGAATCTGTTGACGCTGTTGGCGATTGCCGCAGGCACCGACTACGCCATCTTCGTGGTCGGCCGCTACCAGGAAGCTCGTTCGCGGGGGCTGGAGCGCGAAGCGGCCTACTACGACATGTTCCGCGGGACCGTGCACGTCATCGTCGGTTCGGGCCTGACCATCGTCGGCGCAGTGGCATGTCTGTACTTCACCCGCCTGCCGTACTTCCAAACCCTGGGTGTGCCTGCCGCATTGGGCGTCCTGGTGACATTGGTGGCGGCGCTGACGCTCGGGCCCGCCGTGCTGGTGATCTGCGGTCGGTTCGGCCTGCTGGAACCCAAGCGCAAGGTGCGCGCCACCGGATGGCGCCGCATCGGCACGTCGATCGTGCGGTGGCCCGGCCCCATCCTGGTCGTCTCGCTGGCGATCGCCGCCATCGGCGTTCTGGCGCTACCGGGGCTCAAGATCAGCTACGACGGGCGGCCGTATCTTCCCGACACCGCACCGGCCAACGTCGGTTATGCGGCGGCGGAACGGCACTTCTCCGAGGCCCGGCTCAATCCGGAACTTCTGATGCTCGAGTCCGACCACGACATGCGTAACCCCGCAGACATGCTGATTCTGGAGCGCGTGGCCAAGGCCGTGCTGCACACCCCGGGCATCGCCCTGGTGCAGTCCATCACGCGCCCGCTGGGCACACCGATCACGCACAGCTCCATACCCTTTCAGATCAGCGCGCAGAGTGCCGGTCAGATCATGAACCTGAGCTATCAGGAGGATCGGGCCCGCGACATCCTGAGTCAGGTGGACCAGACCAGTAGGTCCATCAACATCCTCGAACAGCAGCTCAGACTCCAGCAGGCCAGCGCCGCCGCCACCGACGAACAGGTCCAGGCGTTCCACGAAACCGTCGAGACCATCAACGAGGTGCGGGACAACCTCGCCAACTTCGACGACTTCTTCCGGCCCCTGCGCAACTACTTCTACTGGGAACCGCACTGCTTCGACATACCGTCGTGCGCGGCGCTCAGGTCGGTGTTCGACTCACTCGACGGCATCTCCCAACTCGCCGACCAGTTCGGCACGATCACGGCCAGCCTGGACAAGCTCAACGCCCTGCAGCCGCAACTGGTATCCCTGATCCCACCGCAGATCGAGGTGCAGGAGGCCAATCGGGATCTGCTGCAATCGAATTACGCCACCACCGGCGGCACCAACACGCAGAGTCAGGAGGCGTTGGAGAACGCGACGGCACTGGGCAAGGCGTTCGACGACGCAAAGAACGACGATTCGTTCTACCTGCCGCCGGAGGCGTTCGACAACGCCGACTTCAAGCGTGGCCTCAAACTGTTCATGTCGCCGGATGGCAAGGCCGCGCGCATGACCATCACACACGAGGGCACTCCCGCTACGCCGGAGGGTATTTCACACATCGATGCGTTGCGGAATTCCGCGTTCGATGCCTTGAAGGCGACACCGCTGTCAGATGCCAAGATCTATGTGGCGGGCACCGCTTCGACATACAAGGACGTGCAGGAGGGTTCGACGTACGACCTGATGATCGTCGCGCTGGCGGCGATCGCCTTGATCCTGCTCATCATGGTCTTCATCACCCGCAGCGCGGTTGCCGCCGTGGTGATCGTCGGCACCGTCGTGTTGTCGCTCGGGGCGTCGCTGGGGCTCTCGGTTCTGCTGTGGCAGTACATCTTGGGCATCGAGCTCTACTGGATCGTCCCGGCGCTGGCGATCATCTTGTTGCTCGCGGTGGGGGCGGACTACAACCTGCTGTTGATCTCCCGGTTCAAGGAGGAGGTCGGCGCCGGACTGAATACGGGCATCATCCGCGCCATGGGCGGCACCGGAGCGGTCGTCACGGCCGCCGGGCTGGTGTTCGCCGCCACCATGGCGTCGTTCGCGTTCAGCGATCTGATCGTCCTGGGTCAGATCGGCACCACGATCGCACTGGGCCTGGTGTTCGACACATTGATCGTGCGGTCGTTCATGACGCCGTCCATCGCGGCGATGCTGGGCCGCTGGTTCTGGTGGCCACTGAACATCCGGCCGCGACCCGCGAGTCGGATGCTGCAGCCCTACGGCAATCGCGCCGTCGTTCGGCGACTGCTGGAGGCCGAACCGCCGGAGACCGACGGACACGATCCGGCCTGAATCACGGCCTGGTTCTGGCGCGTACGTGTGCTGCGAACCGCCGGCCGATCCGCTCATGAGCTTGTGGGCCGGGATGCAGTTTGTCGGCGAGCGGGAATTCGGCGAAGTCGTCGGGTCCGTACAGCGTCAATCCGTCGACGTAGTGGATGTGCGGGTCGCCGGCCGACCGTTGATGCACGATGGCCGCGAGCTCGCGACGGGTGACGGCCAGGGTGAGTTTGCCCGCCGCGGTCTCCGCAGGATCACCGGTTGCGACGAATGCCATTGTGCCGCTGCTGAAATCGGGGGCAAGCGGTCCCGGGGTATCTTCGTGGATGGGGCAGTACACGGCGGATACGACGACGATCGGAGTCGTCGGGTGGCCATCCCGGATGGTGTCCAGGAATCCGTGAACGGCCGGCCCGAAGCCGCGCAGGCGCATCAGGTCGGCGTTGACCACGTTGATACCGATCTTGATGCTGATCAGTTCAGCCGGAGTATCGCGCATTGTGCGTGCGGTGAATGGATCCAGCAGGGCCGCGCCGCCCATGCCGAGGTTGATCAGTTCGACGTCGGCGCCGGCGGCGGCCAGTGCGGGCCAGGTACCGGTGGGGTGAAGCGCGTTGGAGCCGTGGCTGATGGAACTGCCGTGATGCAGCCAGATGGGCCGGGTGATGGGGCAGGGTTCCACCGGGTGGTCGCTCCGCAGGGCGATCAGTTCGGTGGTTTCGTTGTGGGGCAGCCAGATCTCGACGGTCTTGTGGCGATCGGGGAGATCGGCGAAGCGGATGGTGCCGGGTGCGCCGGGCAGCAGTTCCTCGGTACCGGTGGCGGCGTCCTTCATCAGGACGTTGCCGCCGGTCAGGCCGGCCTGCGCTGCGAGCCGGCCGTCGATCAGCAGGTCGTAGACGCCATCGGGGCGCATCGGGAGGCCGCGGTAGGCCGGACGGGTGCGCAGCGCATCGAGCTCCAACACTGTCGACCGGGTCCGAAACACCAAACGGCAACCAGCGGGCTGGGATTCGGCCATCGCCAGCTGGGGGTCCGCGCATTGCGCACGAGCCCAGCCGGGCAACCGGTGTGGAAGCAGACCGTGCGCTGTCGGCTCGAGTTCGCACGCGCCGCGCAACAGGTCCATCGAGATCGGGGTGGTGATGGTGGCCGGCATGGCCGCAGTGCTCCGTTCAGTTGGCTGGCGCAGGGACTGTTTCTTCCAGCATCACATGCTGATCGATCGAAGACTGTACGTCCGGACCGGACCTGCCGTCGTCGCCCGGCACTGCGAGAACAGCGGTTCGGACTTTGCTTCGTCCAACAGGACTTCGACCGCGCCCGTGTCGGCAGCCAGGACAACCCGGACCACTCCATCGTCAGCGTCGACGGTGACCGGGGTGAACGCGTCGATCCGGTCGTCGCCATAGGCTTCGCGGGCGAAATGTTGTGCGGCCTGCACGGTGTGGGGGACCGAGGTGCGACCGCGCAGGTACTGGTCGTCGAGTCTACCGTCGAAGTACAGCCGTACGAATTCGGCAGCGTCGGTGCTGTCGGCCCGGCCATAGCAGAGACCCTCCGGCAGGATCAGCATGGTTGCGGCAAACCGATCGCCACCCAAATGGGAACACTCCCAGACGATTTCGGGATATGACTCGGCGATGGCGGCTGCGGCAACCCGGCCGCGCACCGCGCAGCACTGATCGTGTTTGCCGTGCGCGCAGACAGCCACGATCGGGTCTTCTGACCGGATGCCGTCGCCGCCGTCGAGATCGAGGTCCAGGTAGTCGCGTGCGTCACTGACCTCGCCGTGAAAAAGAGCGTGATCGCCGACCGCGGACTTCGCCACAAACCACCGCCATCGCGGGCTCGAGGACCGGCGGCCGTGTCGCCGGATTGCGGCGATGCGCATCCCCGCCGATTCGGCACGGCGCACGATGGCACGCCCCAAAGTGGGGTCGATAGAGCCGGGTGACTGCAGGAAGGCCGACGGACCCCAACCACCTTCCAGTTCGAGCAGCAGCCAGGACGCGCCCGCCGAGGCGGTGCCGTACATCGGCTCGTGGCGAGCCAGGGACTGATCGCTGCATGGCGGGCGTTTTGCAGGCGTCACCGGCTCAGCCTAGGCATGGCCCTGCTGGGCAGGGGAGGGCACCAGCACGCCTTCGCGAAGTAGTCGTCGAATCAGCACCGTGCCATCGGCGGCGTCCATGCCGGTGAGTGCCGCTGCCTCGGCGTTCCTGCCACTGCTGAGTTCCTGCAACGCGGCCAGGCACACAGCGGGGAATCGTATGGTCTTGTCCGCCAAGCTCAGAGCCACCCGGCCGTCGGGTTCCTCGGTGATAGTGGCGATCATGCCGCGGCGCCATCGAACTCGCACCCGGTCGGCCTGCTCAGCGGCGCGCAACACCGCGAGTGGACGAACCGCCTCGGCGCGAGTCTGTGACCCGTATTTGGTGATCAACCGCTCGGCGGCGGTGGTGCTCAGCATCTCCGCGTTGTCGCGGAGGTGGTCGACGATCTGGGCGATGACTTTGGTGGCGGTTGCCGCTACTTCGTCGTTGTCGGCCGGGTTGATACCCAGGGGGAGCGGCGCCCGGAACTCCTCGACAGCGCCGAGTTGGTCGAGTACCGCGCGTGCGATATCGAAGCCCGTCGTCGTCGCCACGCCGATCGTCAGGTGAATCGATGTCGTGTCCAACGCTTGCGCCGCGTGCACCCACCCGCGTGGCAGGTAGAGCGCGTCGCCTTCGGACAGTTCGACGTCGATGACCGGATCGCCGGTGACCCGCTGGGCGATCTGGTCGCGGTGATCGGTCCACGGCTGCGAGGGCAGCGGATGACGGTGCACAGGCTCGTGCACGATCCACCGCTTGGTGCCCGAAACCTGGAGAACGAACACGTCATGGACGTCGTAGTGGAAGTCGAAGCCGCGGTTGCCCGGTGGCGTGATGTAGGCATTTGCCTGGACGGGATGGCCGATGTCGTCGACAGCGTCGCGGACGAAGTCGATCAGCGGCGGCCAGAGCCGGTGCAGCCCTTGGAGAACGACGGTGGCGCCCGAACCGAGCTGGTCGAGTACCTTGGCCGAGTCGACCTGGTCGGCGATTTCCGCGCCGAAGCCGGCCGGCCCGAGGTAGCAGTCCTTGGCGAGGACCTGGCCTTCCTTGGCCAACCGGATGAACGGCGCGCGTACCCCGCGCTCTGCGATGAGCTCGTCGACCATCTCGGGTGACAACAGGTCGCAGAAATCGCGGGGTAGCGCACCGGAGCGGCTCAGCAGCGGCTTTTGCCCCCAATGCTCGGTGGCGAAAACATCGGTGTCGATGCCTATGCAACGGCTGAGCATGATGGACTCTCAGGCGGTGCCGTCSGCGCCRCCGTCGTGGCCTTCGGGGTTGCTGCCGCCGTCGGCCGGGCCTTCGCCGCCGGCGGTGCCGTCCGCGCCACCGTCGTGGCCTTCGGGGTTGCTGCCGCCGTCGGCCGKGCCTTCGCCGCCGTCTGCGGGCGAGGTGCTGATGTCATTGTCGTCGAGCGCCATGTGAGTCTCTTTCCAATGTGATCCCCATGGGGATTGCCTTCGCTTCCGCATCGCGCAAGCGTGCGCAGGCTGTGCGCCTCGACGGATTGCCCCTCGCAGCGTGACTCGAAACGCCAGGGTTGGCTTACCTGCTCACCCGTTGTCCCGCCAGGTGAGCACCTCCTTGAGAGACGTCAGGTCATAACCGTCGTCGGCGGTGAGTTCGGTCTGGAACAACGTGACGCCGACCTCGCGGAAGGCGTCGGCGCTGCCGGCGTTCGTCCAGAGCGTCGAGCGTTCGATATCGGCGCCGTTGCGGCCGAACGTCGCTGCCAGCTCATCGACGCGCTCGCTGGATCTGCGGAAAGCATCGAGATCCTGGAATGCGTGCCAGATGTCGGCGTGCCGGGCAACGGCGGGCAGCGAGCGCTTGGGTCCCGTGCCGCCGATGAGGATCGGCAGCTTGCGCACCGGCGGCGGAATCAATTCAGCGAGCCGATTTTCGATGCGGATCAGACTCTCGTCGAACAGATCGAAACGGGAGCCGAAGGTTCCGAAGTCGTAACCGTAAGTCGTGTAGTCCTTTTCATACCACCCCGCGCCGAGGCCGAGGATGAGCCGGCCGCCGCTGATGTGGTCGACGGTGCGTGCCATGTCGGCGAGCAGGTCCGCGTTGCGGTAGCCGACGCCGGTGACGAGGAGCCCGATCTCAGCGTGTGAGGTGATCTCACCCCACGACGCGAGCGCGGTCCAACCCTCGAAGTTCGCGACATCGGGCTGCTCGTCGAACATGACGGGCTTGCCATCGACGATGCCCTTCATGGCCGGGCGGTGGAAATGGTCATAGCCGAAGATGACGTCGACGCCGAGGTCGTCGGCGGCCAGGACAGCCTCGCGCCAGGTGCGGTAGTCGGGTGTGCCGCCGGGCTGGATCTGTACGGCGACGCGGATGGGACGGGTCATGGATGCTCCTGAGTCGGGGGAGGGCGACTCTTGGGCCAAGTTCACCGGGCCCAGTGTTTATTCCGGACCGCGAAGGGACGCGAACGGTTCAGCCAGATTTGACCGACACCGACGAAGGACGCGAGAGTGAGGCCATGATGACGATCACATACCGTCACAAGGCAGTCGTCGGCTTGGCCGTCGTCGCATTGATCACCGTGGGCTGCAGCAATGGCAGTAGCGTCGACGCGTCGGCGCCGCCGCAGGTCGGGTTGATCGCCACCTCCGAGGCCGAAGCCCCGCCCGCCGAAGTGAAGCTCATCGGGGAGCGGGACGTCGAGGTGACGCTGACCGGTCCGATTGCGACCAAGTACGCATCGGCCACCGAATATCAGCGGCAGGCTCTCGGTAAGCCACTGACGGGTGACCGCAATGCGGGGGCTCGGGAGAGCGGTGTGCTGTTCCAGCAATTTCAGGGCGGCGTAATCACTGCCAAGAACGGCGAAGCGGGCACGCCTGGGTACATCACCTGGGGCAAGATCCGGGAGGCCTGGAATGTCCCGCGTGACCCGGAGGGCGTGCCTGCGGTCACCGGCGAGAACGGCTCAGTGGGTCCGCTGGGCGCACCCACCAGCGACGAGGACACCGTCGGCGATCTCCTGGTGACGACCTTCGAACACGGCAAGATCGAGTACGACGCGAAAACGGATCAGGTCGAGGTGACGGTCAACGACAAGGTCGTACCGGCCGGGCTCTAACTCATCCCAGGATTGCCCGCGCGGCGCGTTCGGCGATCAGCATGACCGGCGCGTTGGTGTTCCCGGACGTGATGGTGGGCATGGCCGACGCATCGACCACCCGCAGGCCGGCGACGCGGTACACGCGACAATCGGTGTCGAGCACCGTGGCGGCCGACCGCGGCAGACCACGGGTGTCGAAAGCTCCCATCGCGCAGGTGCCCACCGGATGAAAGATGGTGGTACCGAGTTCGCGGGCCGCCTGCTGCAGGTCTTCGTCGGTCACCAATTGCGGGCCGGGAAGCAGTTCTTCTGGGCGATACCGGGCCAGCGAGGGCGCCGCCATGATCTGCCGGGTCATCCTCAGGCCCCGCACGGCGACTTCACGATCGGCGTCGGTGGACAGGTAGTTACAGGTGATCTTGGGGTTGGTCAGCGGATCGGCACCGGCTATCCGCACATGACCTCGCGAGCTGGGTCGCAGATTGCAGACCGAGGGAGTGATGGCTCCAAACGGGTGCAGCGGTTCGCCGAACTTGGTCAGGGACAAGGGCTGCACGTGCCACTCCAAATTCGGACTGGCCAACGCGGGATCGCTCTTGGCGAAAGCTCCCAGCGTGGAGGGCGGCATGGTCATGGGTCCTGAACGCAGCAGCAGGTACTGAAGTCCCATGCCTGCACGGGTGATCCAGTTCCGGTACAGCGTGTTGACGGTCCGGGCGCCCCGCACCCGGTAGACCGTTCGCAGCTGCAGGTGATCCTGGAGGTTTTCGCCCACGCCCGGCAGATCGACGGCCACCGGCACCTGGTGCTGGGTGAGCAGCCCGGCCGGGCCCAGACCAGAGGCCTGCATGAGCTGCGGTGACCCGATCGCTCCGGCGCTCAGGATCACCTCCCTGCGCGCATGGATGTCGACGAGCTGGCCGTCCTTGAGCAGCTGCACACCGGTGGCGCGGCGCTGAGCCGTCATCCAGGCACCGCGACGCTGATCGTCGTGGACCTCGTCGTCCATCAACAGCTTTACGGCTTGAGCGTGGGTGTAGACGGTGAGATTCGGTCGGTGGGCGACGGGATGCAGGAAGGCATCGGCCATCGACCAGCGACGGCCGCGTCGTTGATTGACATGAAAGTAGGCACTGCCGGAATTGTCTCCCCGGTTGAACTCGTCGATCGGGTCGATGCCCACCTGGGCAGCGGCGGCCTGCCAGGCATCCAAGATCTTCCAGCGCACCCGCGGCCGCTCGACGGCGATCTCACCACCGGCACCGTGCCAGTCGTCGGCTCCGCCGAAGTAGTCTTCCAATTCTTTGTAGATCGACAATGTCTCCCCGGAGCCGTCCCACCGCCAACGGTCGTCACCGGTGGCTTGGGCCCACAGCTCGTAATCGGTTGCCTGTCCACGCATGTGGATCATGGCGTTGATCGACGAGCTGCCACCGATGACGCGGCCGCGCGCGTAATGAATGGTGCGGTCGGCCAGACCCGTGTCGGCCTCAGTGGTGAAGCACCAGTCGGTGCGGGGGTTGGCGATGGTGTACAGGTAGCCCACCGGGATCTTGATCCAGAACCAGTCGTCTTTGCCGCCGGCCTCGATCAACAGCACGCGGTGATCGGGGTTGGCGCTGAGACGGTTGGCGAGCAGGCAGCCCGCACTACCTGCTCCCACGATGACGAAGTCGAATTCGGTGGCGGGGCTCATCTTCCTCCATGCGTCGGTGCGGCAACCGACGATCGCACATGTGCGAGGACACCGAGACCCTTCGGTCACATAGACGGGTGGCCCCGGCGGTCAGTCAGCCTCGTTCACGTCACCGGGATGCGGGACATTTTCGTCATCGACATAGGGTGCGTGATCGGTGTCGACCTGGCTGTGGTCGCGCGGACCCTCGTTGGCTCCCTGGGACTCAACTGCATCCGCTGCGTCACTGGGCATTGTCATCGTCGGATCCTCCGGGTTCGGTGGCGGGCTGGGCCCGCCGGAATGTTCGCCGGTGTGCGGGTGCCCTTTTTGCGCCGACCCGAACCACGCTCAGAGGGGCCGGCAGGTTCTGAGGTAACTGAGGAACGAAGCCTGCAGGCCGGTGACGTGCGTTTCGTGCAGGATCTCGCGGGTGACCGATTCGCGGCGCGAGGTGAGTCGGTGAAGGACCGTGGCCGTGTTCTTCGCGAGACTCTGGTAGACGGCCAGGTCTCCGAGAAGCTCTCGGTCGTTGAAGGTGACGTGAAGCTTGGTGGCCCGCCGGCTGTCGTCCATCTCATCGAGCTGGGCGAAGATCTGACTGTTCTCGGCGATGACGCCGGGGCTGCCCGCTCCGATGCTCTCGAAGAGCGTGGCGCCGGTGAGCCAGGCGTAGAGACTGAACAGTCCACCGTAGGAGTAGCCGAAAAGGCCGTGACCGCTTGTGGCGGTGCCATAGTCGCGTTCGATCCTTGGGTGCAGTTCCGTCGTCAGGAAGCTCAGGAACACATCGGCGTGGGTGTCGCGTAATTCGGCGAGGTAGGCGTCGGCTTCCTCGCGGGTACGCGCGCCTGCCTGCAGGCCCATTTCCACGGCATCGACGAGCTCCCGGGCGATGGGCTCGCCCGGTGGCACAAAGTCTCTGTTGCGCAGCCGATCCCAGTCCTGTGCTTCCTCGCCTGCGTAGCCGACGCTGACTTGGATGTAGGGCTGGATCTTCTGCATGGGGTCCATCTGGGTCACGATCAGGGGAGCGGTCAGACCCACAGCCCAGTTGCCGTCGAGCACATACAAGACAGGTGCCTGGGTCGTGGCGGGGTCGTAGCCCGGCGGCGTGGTCACCCAGACGCCGTAGTCATGCCCAGCCCGGGAACGCATCTCGAAATAGTCGGTGCCGGCCAAACAGCCTTGCCACATGGAGCTCATCGAAGTCCTTCACAACTTGGCCGGCTCACAGCTCGGTGGACTCGGCAGGTTTTCCATTGGATAAATACTATCCAATGGATAAACTGCAAGCATGCTCTTGTCAAGTGAGGAACGCGGAGGCGGCGCGCGCGACCGTCTGCTGGCTCGGCTTCTCGACGCCTACGGGCAGGCCCTTCCCTCGCCGGAGGTGTCGCTGCGTGAGGTCGCCGCCCGGGCCGGGACCAGCCACGCCTTGCTGCGCTACCACTTCGGTTCGCTCCCGGGCGTTTTGGCGGCCATGCTCACGGTGCAGCGAGCTCATGACAACGAGGCGCTCCTCGCGACCGCTCGGCAAGGCACCTTCGACGACCTCGTCGTCGCGATCTGGCGGACCTACACCCGCCCCGAACAGCTGTCACGGATACGCGGTTTCTTCCACGTCGTGGGGCTGGCGGCGTACAGCCCGGGGGACTTTGGTGAATTCATCGACTCACTCGACGACCTGACCGCGATGCTGGTCTCGCTGGCGGAAAGCGAAGGGCACGACACCAGGCAAGCACTGAGCATGGCCACCGTGGCCACTGCCGCGATTCGTGGCCTGCTGCTGCAGGAAGTGCTGACCCCGGGGGGCCAATCGGAGGACACGGTGGACCTGATCCTGCGTATGAGCAGAGGCTGACAGGACCAGCCGGGCGGAGGATCGTTCGCGGTTGTCAATCCGCAAACGCTCGGAGAACCGAAAGGCTGTCCTCGTACACGTGGTGGCGGGTGATCAGTCCGTTCACCACAGTCAGGTGCAACGCAAAGGCGGCGTCGTAGCTGCGGCCAGTCGGTGCGGCAGTGTTGTGGAGCTCGCCGAGTACGACAGCGTCCGCCCCGTCTACCAGCACGGAATTCACCTCGGCGGAACTGAGTTTCGTGATGTGATGTTCTGCGATGAGCCGCTAGTGTTGCTCGACACCGCCACGAGTGGACCGCTGTTGAATCCACGGGACGACGTCTGCGTAGTCGCCGGTCGGCCAGTTCAGTTTCCACGAGATCTGCTCGGCATAGAGCTCGGCGATGCTCGTGGGATCACCGACCGCGATGCGCCGCAGCAGTTCGTTGACTGTCTCCCTGGTATCCACAGTCCGAGTCTGGCATTTGGCGGATCGCCAAGCGATTACGTGACACGTCATGGTGGCGACGACGCAGCCTTGAAGGCCGATGCCGCACGTATGGCAGGAATGCCTACATATGCGAGGATGATGACGCGGTCGGCACGCGTCGGCCGGATCGGAGTCGGGCGATGCAGCGGCCGCATCAGGTGGTGGTCCTCGTACTCGACGGCGCGCTCCCGCTGGATGTCGGAATCCCGGCGGAGGTCTTCCATCCGGAGACGGGGTTCGCCTACGAGGTGTCGGCCTGCGGGGTCACCGCCGGGACGGTGCCGTCGCACGGGGGCTTCGGCTACGCCGTCCCGCGAGGCCTGGACGCACTGGCCGACGCGGACACGATCGTCGTCCCGGGGTACGCCCCGGCCGGTCGGCCGATACCGGTGGAGGTGTGCGAGGCGCTTCAGGGCGCCGCATCTCGCGGGACGCGCATCGCGTCGATCTGCTACGGCGCGTTCGCCCTCGCGGAGGCCGGGCTGCTCGACGGTCTGCGGGCGACGACGCACTGGGATGCGGCGGACAAGCTCGCGGCGCGGTACCCGGACGTGACGGTCGAGCCGAACGTGCTCTTCGTCGACGAGGGATCCATTCTCACCTCGGCGGGCGCCGCCGCCGGTCTCGACCTGTGCCTGCACATCGTTCGCTGCGACCTCGGCGTGAGCGCGGCGAACGAGATCGCACGAGGGCTCGTCACCGCGCCCTACCGGACCGGGGGTCAGGCCCAGTACCTGCCGAAGACCAACTCGGCGGCCCATGGCGAAACCCTTGCCGCGACACGCGAATGGGCCATGACCCGGCTCGACCAACAGCTCACGATTGCCGGGCTCGCCGCACACGCACGGATGTCGCCCCGAACGTTCCTGCGGCGCTTCACCGAAGAGACCGGCAGCACCCCGCTGCAGTGGATCCTCCGGGCGCGGGTCGACACCGCCCGCGAACTCCTGGAGAGCACCAGGCTTTCGGTCGACCGCATCGCGGAGCAGGTCGGCCTGGGAACCGGATCTAATCTGCGACTGCACTTTCGGAGGCTGCTCGATGTGTCCCCGTCGGAGTACCGAGCCACCTTCTCCGGGCGGAGTTGACTGCTACGAGATGCGAGGGGGGAGCGTGGCGGTGTCACCGGCCACGTCGATCGCGACCTTGCCGCGGAGTGCATACGACCGCCTGTTCTCCATGAGCTCATGAGCCTCACCCATTCGAGCGAGCGGAAGAGTGGCGCCGATGACCGGTTTCACCAGACCACGCTCGACCAGCGTGGTGAGCGCGTCCAGCTTTCCTCGGTTCTGTCGGGTGAAGACGAAATGATAGGCCGCGTTCTTGCCCCACGCCTCGATGAGGTTCTGCGGCTGCGCGATGTCAACGATGCTGACGACGCGCCCAAAGTCTGCGAGCGTCAACGGACTGCGGGTGAGCGCGTCGCCACCGATCGTGTCGAAGACGACGTCGACCCCGTTGCCTGCGGTCATCTCGGCCACCGCATCCACGTAGTCGGTCGACGTGTGGTCGATCGCCGCATCCGCTCCGAGTGAGCGCACGAACTCGTGGTCGCCGGCTTTCGCGGTGGTGATCACCCGTGCGCCGATCGCCGTCGCGACCTGGATCGCGATCGTGCCGACCCCGCCCGCGCCGCCGTGGATGAGGATCGTCTCGCCCACGCCGAGCTGAGCCCGCGTCACCAGGGCTTCCCAGACCGTGCCGCCGACGAGGGTCAGGCTCGCCGCCTCAAGGTGACTGATGTTCTCCGGCTTGCGGCCGACGAGGTCGACGTCGGCGACGTGCTGCTCGGCGTATGAGCCTGGGCCGCCGAAGATCTGGGGCGTGTAGTACACCGCATCACCGGCGCGGAACTCGGTGACGTGGGATCCGACCTCCTCGATCACGCCGGAGATGTCGTGCCCGATGATCGCCGGTAGCGCCACATTGTCCGCGTAGTCGCCGCGACGGATCTGATAGTCGAGCGGGTTGACGGCGGTCGCATGAACGCGCACCCGTACCTGGCGGGGACCGACGGCCGGTACGGAGACCTCGCGCAGCTCGAAAGCATCGGGCCCTCCGAAACGGGCGAGCACAACGGCTTTCATCAAGTCAGTCATCTAGGTGTTCCTCAACGTGGTTCTGGGCGCGCGGGTCTATCCCAGTGTTTCGCGCACGATCCACCCACTCCAGTGGCAGCAATGCCAATATCCGCGAGGATAATGACAAGCGTGTCAAGGATTGAGGGCTACAGTTGGCCCAGCGGCCGGCAGACATTGGACAGGGCGTTCCAATACTGACCGGGCGCACAGTTCTCCGCCGGACGTGGCGTCTGGCAGGTGTTGGTGATCGGATCCCAGAATTGTCCGTTGACACAATTCGGGGGTTCTGCCGATCCGATCCCGGCTCCGAACAGCGAGCCGGCAGCGATCGGGGCGGCCGCAAGAATGGCGATGGTGGAACGGCGTAGAAGATTTCGCATGAGTTGATCTTGCCCGACGAAGTGGATTGCAAAACGCCTTCAGTGCGAAACCATTCCCATCTGCACAGTTCGGGATGATTCGTCAGCCGAGCAGAGCGCAGTTCGCTGTCGCGCAGCGGGTGCCGCCCGGCTCAGCTGTAGCGCGCCACAAGCGCGCCGCCGATCGAAGCGAGGTGATCGCGCACGCCCTGCGGTTCGGTGACTTCGAGCCATTCGGTGAGCCAGGCAAGTTCGCCCGCGAGGGCGTACTCGTCGCGGCCACGGATCACGATCTCGATCCGGCCGTCGGGCGTGGAACCACCCACCTCGAGGCGGGTCCCGAGCACCATCCGGAGCAGGCTGAGCCCGTCGGGAGCGCACATGGCCCGGGCCGCGAGGGGAGTCCGCTTTCGATCGACCTCGTCGGCGATCTCTCGCCAACTCTCGGCAAGGTCGAATCCGTCTGGTCGGTTCACGGCGTCGTCGGTCAACTCGATTGAGAAGACACGGTCGATCCGGAAGGTCCGTCGACCGGCCTCCGTCTGGGAGACCAGGTACCACGTCGGCCTCTTGGCCACGATGCCCAGTGGGTGCACGGTCCGCTCGGTCTCCGAGCCCATGCGGTCGACGTAGCCGAGTCTTACCTGGACACCGCGGATCACCGCTTCCTGAAGTTCCTCCAGGAACCGGGGTGGCGGAGGCTCGGGCTGGCCGGCTCCCCAGTGCCGCGGGTCTACGACGACGGATGCCGCTGCGGTCTCGGCCTGCTCGCGGAAGGGCTCGGGCAGCGCGCGTACGAGTTTGCGCAGAGCTGCCTTCACGTTCGGGGTGGCGGTCGAGGCGGGTCCGGCAACCAGAAACAGCGCGCGAGCCTCGCTCGCTGTCAGCCCAGACAGATCGGTGCGAGCGCCGCCCAGCATGCGCCACCCGCCCCCTCGGCCCGGCACGGCGTACACAGGCACCCCGGCGCTGCTCAACGCTTCGAGGTCGCGGCGGGCGGTGCGCTCGGACACCTCCAACTCGAGAGCGACCTCCGATGCTGTGACGCGCTCGCGCCGTTGCAGCAGGAGGAGGACAGCCACTAGCCGGTCGGCTCGCATGCAACCACACTCCCACATCAAACCGGCCACAAGGTGACCGGTTTAGGTCGGCACAATCGCGCCATGAACACACCCACCAGCACCACGGACCCCCGCCCGATTCTCGCCCGTGCCATCACTACCGGCGGGTCCGTCGTCGCCGGCGTGCGGCCGGAGCAACTCGCGGACCCGACGCCCTGCCCAGACATGGACGTGCGAGCACTGCTCGCCCACCTCGTCGGCGTGCTTGACCGAGTTGCCGCGCTCGGCGACGGCGCAGATCCGCTCGCGGTCACCGACACCCCTGTGGCCGAGGATCGCTGGCGCGATGTGTGGCGGGAGTCGGGGAGACGCGCCGCCGATGCCTGGAGCGATGACGCCGTGCTCGAACGACCCATGGCACTGCCGTGGATCGAAGGTGGCGGCGCCGAAGTGCTGGCTTCCTACTTCTCCGAGCTGACCGTCCACACGTGGGACCTTGCGACGGCGACCGGTCAGCAGCCCGACTGGGACGACACAGTGGTCGTCGCGGCGCTCGACGGCGCTCGCCGGATCTTGCCGGCCGAGAATCGCCGGGCTCTCTACGAGCAGATCTCGGCTGCAAGGGGCCTCGACGCGGTCGCCGTCCCGTTCGCCGAGGCTGTCCCGATCTCCGACGACGCCCCTCGCATCGACCGCCTCGTTGCCTGGAATGGCAGGGATCCGTTCTGGTCCTGACGCGCTGGGTCAGGTCATGGCTGTGCTGATGGCGGCCAGCTTGCTTGCCGGCCGGTCGCGTAGATTCTCTGAGAACAGTCCGAGCACCTGAAGCACTATTCAACGAAGGCCATCATGTCCGAGGACCAGAGCACAGACGTTCCACCGAACCACCTTTCGATCGATCCGCGCAGTGCCTTCTATAGCGAAGAGGCGCTTCGCCGCGACGTGGGTATTCGCTTCAATGGCGTCGAGAAAACCAACGTTCACGAATACAACGTGGCCGAGGGATGGGTGCGCGTTGAAGTCCCTACCGCGAAGGATCGCCGCGGAAATCCCATGGTCGTCAAGCTCAGCGGCACGGTAGAACCTTATTTCCGCTGAGCGGAATGGCGGACGTCTCGCGCTCCGTGGGGGAGTAACGGGTCACGCGACACTGCTGACGATCGCGATAACCAGCCCGCCCAGGGTGAGCACCCCGACCATCGCCGCGGCGGCGATCGCCCGCTGCCGGTGATGCCGACGTGCGTAGAAGATCGCGACCGCGATACCGGCGAGGATCAACGCTGCATAGGCCATCAGCCCGACCGTCAGAGCCGCCGTTGACGCGGGGCTGGCCAGGGTCACGTTGGGCACGCCGTGAGCCTACGGCGCGAGTGGATCGCTCCGTCCGTCAGTCAGTTGTCCTACCGCGGCAAATGGTGGTAGATATCGCGGCCAAAGGCATGGTTGGGCTTGTCTTCGGTAATCAGCGGTAGCGTTCTGCATCCCACATCGGTACCATTGCGCTGTGAGCAAGCAGATTGCCGTTCGGCTTCCGGACGAAGTCGTCGATTTCATTGACAGGGAAGTGGACCAACGGCACGTCGAGAGCCGCGCATCATTTGTGCTCAAAGCGCTCGAACGCGAGCGTCGCCGTCTGATCGCTGCTCGCGATGCGGCGATTCTCGCCAAGCCCACCACCGCGGACGATGACTTCGACGAGCTCGCTGCTCATACGTCCACCTTCGAGCTGGATATCGATTGAGACCAATACACGTCGCCCAGCTCGACAAGGCTCGGCCGGTTCTGATCCTGACTCGGGAGCTCGTGCGGCCCCACCTCACCAGGGTCACCGTGGCACCGATCACCGGAACAGTTCGCGGCCTGTCGACCGAAGTTCCAGTAGGTGTGCGTAACGGGCTCGAGAAAGATTCCGTCGTCAGCGTCGACAACATTGTCACGATCCCGGCTGCGGCACTGGGCCGTCAGATTGGCTTCTTTCTTCCTGATCAAGAGGAATCGCTGACAACGGCGATCCAGCACGCGTTCGATCTCGACTGACAAGCAGGGGTCAATGCGAGCGATGTACGAGACGATCCGGATGCGCGTGCTCTGTTCGCTGAAGGGCCACACCGGGGTTGTCGGCGGGTAGGCGCCATTGGCGTTGCCGCTGCTGTGCGAAAACAGCGCTGATGAGGATCTTGTGACTTCTTTGACCACATCAGACGCGGCGGTAGTACCTGCGAGACTGGACGTATGAGTACCACACCGCAGTGCTGGCTGACCGACATGGATGGCGTCTTGGTCCGGGAGGAGCACGCCCTGCCAGGGGCCGCGGAGTTCCTCCAGGCGCTCAGCGACCGGCAGCGGCCCTTCCTGGTACTCACCAACAACTCGATCTTCACGCCACGTGACCTGGCGGCCCGGTTGGCGCGGTCGGGCCTGATTGTGCCCGAGGAGTCGATCTGGACCTCGGCCCTTGCGACGGCGGCCTTCCTGCACGACCAGCTGCCGGGCGGCTCGGCCTATGTGATCGGCGAGGCCGGCCTGACCACGGCGCTGCACCACGTGGGCTACACGTTGACAGACGTCGGCCCGGACTTCGTCGTGCTGGGAGAGACGCGCACGTACTCGTTCGAGGCCATCACCAAGGCGATCCGCCTGATTCTCGGCGGGGCGCGTTTCATCGCCACCAACCCCGACGTGAGCGGTCCGTCGGCGGAGGGTCCGCTGCCTGCCACGGGCTCGGTCGCCGCGCTGATCACCAAGGCGACCGGCAGGGAGCCCTACTTCGTCGGCAAGCCGAATCCGATGATGTTCCGCAGCGCGATGAACCGCATCGATGCCCATTCGGAAGGCACCGTAATGATCGGCGATCGGATGGACACCGACGTGGTTGCGGGCATCGAGGCCGGGCTGGAGACGATCCTGATTCTCACCGGCTCGACGACGCGCGAGGAGATCGAGCGCTATCCGTTCCGGCCCAGCCGGGTGTTCGAATCCATCGCCGACGTGATCGAACTCGTCTGACGCGACGTCTGATGAACACGGCGCACTTAACTTGACATAATGTAGATTATCGGCATAAATCTGAACTGGGTGAACGTTCGAGAGGTGCTGCTGTCCGGCCGGAACCGGTTGGCGCACATCGGGAAAGCTCGACTGCTACCCCCGTAACCCGCGTGTTCGCGTTGCGGCACTTTCAACATGGGTCAACCGGACATGGTGAAACCGAGGCCCAATTCCGCGACTGCCCGGGGTTTCGGGCCCCGATCGCAGCGACCGAAAACCGTGCCTTCCGCAAGCGCCCTGGCAGCCGCTCTCGGGGCATTCGTCACTGTGACGATAATGCCCCTTGGGCCGGGAGTGGCCGACAACGAAGAACGGTGACGAAGGCGGGTTTCGGGGTGCGTAAGTCCCGGCCGACGAAACGGTCGCTGTCCAGGTCCGACAGATACGCGGCCACCATTCGGATCATCGCCCCACACGGTGCGGACGCCCGTCGCGACCGTCGGCTATCCCCCGGTTGATCCTCGCAGCAGACCGGCGGCGGTTCGTCCAGCTGGGCACGTGAGCCCGCAAAACGTCACTGTGACAAAAGGATCCAGGTACTCGCCCGTTTGTGAGACACGTTCTCCGGATATACGCAAAGGATGACTACGCATGCCGTGTCAGGCGCATCGCTGATAGCGCTGGCTTCCGCCGGCGTCCTACTGCTTTCAGGATGTTCGTCCGATGGCGGCGGCACGAACGCCGACCCGGCCACGAACGCAACGTCGAGCTCGGAGTCGACATCGACCGGCGCTCCTTCGGCGACCGGCACATCGACGACAGCGGCCGCAGCGACGCCGGGGCCCGACGTCGACCTCGCCACGGCGACGTTCCCCGTCGACCTCAATCGTGCGCTCGCGGTGGCCGATGAAACCGCGCCCGGCGGCACCATTACCAAAATCGAGCTTGAGTTCGACCGGCCCGCGAATGCCTGGGTGTGGAAAATCGACTCGCAGAACAACACTGAGCAGCGCGAGATCAAGATCGATGCGAACTCCGCGCGGGTGATCGCCGACGAGCGAGATCAGGAGTCATCGGCTCCGGTGGCTGTCGACCCGCGGAAGCTCGACCCGGCGGACGCATTGGGCCTTGCGACCGCGCTGGTGCCCGGGTCGGTCGAATCGTGGGCGCTTGAGTTCGACGACGGCCGCCAGCGGTACTCGTTCGACATCCGGACGCCGGCTGGCGCCGACGACGACGTGGATGTCGACGTCGACACTCGCGTCGCAACCAGGTCATAGAGTCACGGAGACGAAGCATCCTCCTGCACAAGGCATTCCAGTCGAAGAGAGTTACTGCTCCCGAGCGCCGATCAACGCTTCAGAGATGACGCTGGTTGCCTTCTGCAGTGCGGGAATAGCGCGAGCGATCACATCCTCGTCGACATGACTCGATGCGCCGGAAATGCCGATCGCCATCGGGGTCGGGGCCCCTGGCACCGCCATCGCGATGGAGCGAACGCCGACCTCGTGCTCCTCATTATCGATCGCGTAGCCGTCGGTGCGCACGCGTTCGACGTTCGCGAACACCGCAGAAAGAGTCGCCGCACTGTTCTCGGTCGGTGCGGGAAGTCCGGACTGCGTCACCAGTTTCAAAATTCGGGCATCGTCCAATTCGCTCAACACAGCCTTACCCACGCCAGACGTATGAAGGCCGATGCGCTTGCCGACTTCATTGTGCGTCCGCGTCCGCTCCGAAGACAGAACCTGTCCGGTATAGATCACCATGTCACCGTCGAGCACCGCGAGACTCGCCGTCTCTGACAGTTCGTCGACCAACGACTGCAGCACCGGATCGGCGACCGCGCCCAACTGTCGGTTCGCCACTTCGCCGAGTCGAATCAGCCTCGGCCCCAGGGCGTAACGGCGATTCGGTAGTTGACGCACGTAACCGAGTCCGACCAGCGTGCGCAGGAGGCGGTGGATCGTCGGTGGCGGCAGCGGAGACTCCGCCGACAATTCCGTCAGTGAGCACTCCCCTCCCGCCCGTCCGATCAATTCCATCAGCTCGAACGCGCGCTCCACCGATTGGACGCCGCCCGATCTCTCCGCCATACGAACCACTTCCCGCCGATGAATTTCGTTCCATCCAACACACTCAAAAAGAGTTCCGCAATACGGAATAAGTAACCATTGGAAGAACATGCAACCGGAGCCCGGAGCCGCGCGTTAAACTCCACATGGTGGAATTTATTTGGCGCGGAGACTTCCAGCCAGGAAAGGGGCACCTGTGACTCGACGCCTCGACGGTGCGGTGCTGGCCGACGTCGACCGCCGCCTCTCGAACGCCGATGCTCAATTGGGCACCCGATACCCCGGCGATGACGGCCGTCGACAGCCCGTCCACACCGTTTACATCCCGGGCAACCGGTACTCGGCAACGATGCCCGCCAATTGGGGATCCGCCGCTCTCGCAGCCGCGGAGAACGCCGGCGGCCTCGACGCCGTGGCCTCGCTCGTCGGTGCGAGCAGCGGAACCGACTGCGCTCCGGAGACTCTCGCAGCCCTTGTCGAGAACAAGCTGACCACCGAGCCGATCGAAGACCTCCGCATCGACTTCGAGGACGGCTACGGCACCTTCGACGATGCGACCGAGGACGCCGATGTCGCACAGGCGATCGCCGCGCTGCGGATCGCGCTCGACGCAGGTACCTCCACGCCGTTCGTCGGCACCCGCTTCAAGTGCTTCGAAGCGGGCACCCGGGCGCGCGGATTGCGCACGCTCGACATGTTCGTCAGCGGACTCGTCGACTCCGGCGGCCTCCCCGATGGCCTCACCCTCACCCTCCCCAAGGTGACCTCCGTCGACCAGGTCGAAGCGATGGTCGCGGTCGCGAGCGCCCTTGAAGGGGCGAACGGACTGCCGGCCGGCCGCATCCGCTTCGAGGTGCAGGTCGAAACACCGCAGGCGATCCTCGACGCCGACGGCCGCGCACCCGTTGCCCGGTTCATCCACGCCGGCCAGGGCCGCGTCAGCTCGCTGCACTACGGGACCTACGACTACTCGGCGTCCCTCGGTATCGCCGCCGCCTACCAGTCGATGGAGCATCCCGCGGCCGACCACGCCAAGAACGTCATGCAACTCGCCGTCGCCGGCACCGGCGTGCACCTGTCCGATGGCTCGACCAACATCCTCCCGGTCGGTGACCCCGACAACATGGCCACGGCGTGGAAGCTGCACGCGCGCCTCGTCCGGCGACACCTGGAACGCGGTATCTACCAGGGCTGGGACATGCATCCCGCCCAACTCGTCACCCGCTACCTGGCGACCTACGCGTTCTACCGTGATGCCTTTGCGCCCGCCGCGACGCGCCTGCGCAACTACGTCCATCAACTCGACTCGACCGTCATGGACGAACCGGCCACCGCTCGCGCACTCGGCAACGTGATCCACCGTGGCAGCGTGTGCGGCGCCCTGACCGTCGACGAGATCGAGGCAGCTACCGATCTCCCGATCTCCACCGTGCGTGATATCGCGCTCGGCCGCACAACCAGGAGCAATCAGTGACCACTGCGTCGTACTACACGCCCCGCGGCGGACTGCCCCCGCAGACCGATCTGCTGACCGACCGCGCCATCGTCACCGAGGCCTATACGGTGATCCCGCGTGGCGTCCTCTCCGACATCGTCACCTCGGTGCTTCCGGAGTGGACCGATACGCGGGCATGGATTATCAACCGTCCGGTCGCCGGCGGCGCGACGACGTACTACCAGGCGATCGTCGAGGTCAAGCCGGGTGGTGGGGCGCAGCAACCCGAGCCGCAACCGGAGGTGCAGAGCTTCCTGTTCGTTACGTCCGGTGCGCTCACCGTCGACGCGGCAGGTCAGTCGCAGACACTCACCGAGGGCGGATTCGCCTACCTTCCCGCGGGCACCGACTGGTCGGCCCACAACACGGGCGACGCCGACGCGACGTTCGTCTGGATCCGCAAGCGCTATGAAGCCGTCGCGGGCCACACGGCATCCGTCAAGTTCGGTAACGAGCAGGACATCGCGCCGTCGGCCATGCCCGGGACCGACGGCAAATGGCGTACGACGCGCATGCTCGACCCACAGGATCTCGCGTACGACATGCACGTCAACATCGTCACCTTCGAGCCCGGCGCGACCATTCCGTTCGCCGAGACCCACGTGATGGAACACGGCCTCCTGATGCTCGAAGGCAAAGCCGTCTATCACCTCAACGGTGACTGGGTGGAGGTCCAGGAAGGCGACTTCCTCTCGCTGCGCGCCTTCTGTCCGCAGGCGTGCTACGCGGGCGGGCCGTCAAACTTCCGCTACCTGCTGTACAAGGACGTCAACCGGCAGATCATGCTCTAAGACGTTGGGCTACAACTGGAATGGCCACCCGATGACCGTCTTCTTGCGGGGGTTCGCGTAGGTACGGACCTTCGATGTGGACAGGCCCATCCGGACCAGCCCTTCGGCGATGGTGACCGCGGCGCGGACTCCGTCGACGATCGGGACGCCGGTCGCGGCCGTCACCTTCTCCTCGAGTTCGGCCATGCCGCCGCAGCCGAGGCAGATCACCTCGGCGTGATCGTTCTCGACTGCCTCGCGTGCCTGGCGGACGATCGCCTCGACCGCCCGGTCCGGATCCGACTCGAGTTCGAGCACACCGAGGCCCGACGCCCGCACCGACGCGCATCGTGCATCGAGTCCCGCGAGCTTGAGACGGTCTTCGATCAGGGGGACGGTGCGGTCGAGGGTGGTGACCACCGAATACTTGTGTCCGAGATACATCGCCGTCGACGCCGCCGCCTCGGTGATGTCGACCACCGGGACGTCGAGCAACTCCTGCAGACCTTCCCGGCCGTGCTCGCCGTAGCCGGCCTGGATCACGGCGTCGAACGGTTCGGAGTACGAGGTGATCGCGTCCATGACGGCGATGGCCGCGAGATAGCTCTCGAAGTTCCCTTCGCACGAGTCCGCACCGAATCGTGGCGTGATGCCGACGATCTCAGTACCCGGCGACGCGACACCGCGCGCCGACTCGGCGATCGCATCGGTCATCGAGGCCGTGGTGTTGACGTTGGCGACGAGAATCCTCATGGGTGGTCCCTACTAGTGAGTGCTCGCCACGGCAATGGACTCGCCGGAGACGTCGTTGAAGGGCCCCCGGCGGTCGGCGACCACCAGGTACACGATCGCCCCGAGCCCCGCACCGATGAACCACGAGAACTCCGAGACGATCTTGAATGCCGGAACGAACGCCATCAGCAGTGCCGCCACCGCGGTGATGACGAGAGCAACCACGGCCCGCACGTTGACGCCCCTCGTGTACTGGTATTCGCCGTCCGCATCGGTGGTGAACAGGGCTGGAACGTTGATCTTGGAACGACGCACCAGCCAGTAGTCGGCCATGATGATGCCGAACAGCGGCCCGAGGATGGCACCGAGCCCACCGAGGAAGTAGTTGATGACAGCAGGCGAGTTGTACAGGTTCCACGGCAGGATCACCAGACCAATGACGGCCGAGATGAATGCTGCACGACGAAAGTTCAATTGCTTCGGGAACAGGTTGTTGAGCGCATAGATGGGGGCGACGAAGTTCGCCATCAGGTTCACCGCGACGGTCAAAATCAGCAGCGCAAGTGCGGCGAGCACCAGCAGCAGGGTGTTCGGCACTTCTTGGACGATGTCGGCGGGCGCTTCGATGATGCGTCCGTCGATGCGGAACTGAGCGCCGGCCAGCGTGATGACGATGGCGCCGAACACCAGCATGTTGAGCGGGATACCCCAGAAGTTGCCCTTCACGATGGCCCGCTTCGACGTCGCGTTACGGGTGAAGTCGCAGAAGTTGAGGACGAACGTGCCATAGATCGCGACCCAAAGGCTGGCGCCGCCGACGATCTGCAACCACATGTCGACGCCGGTCAGCGAGTCGGGGGTCGTCCACGCGATGGTCCAATCGGCGTTGCTGAGCATCCAGACCGCGAGCGCGATCATCGTGAACAGGATGACCGGACCCGCGAATGCCTCGTACCTGCGGATCATCTCCATGCCGTAACTGACGATGATCACCTGGATCACCCAGAGGACGACGAACGAGATCCAGCCGAGCGTCGACAATCCCAGGAAGCTGTTGGTGTCGAGGGTCTGGGCGGACGGCACGAGCGCGATGATCATGATGCGCAGCACTACGGACGCGAGATAGGTCTGGATGCCGAACCAGGCGATCGCGACCGCGCCGCGGATGAGGGCGGGGATCTGCGCTCCGAGGGTGCCGAACGAAATGCGGCTCATCACCGGGAACGGGACGCCGGTCTTCTCCCCCATGAACCCGGACAGGTTGAGCAGTAAGAAGAGGAAGACGCCGCCGAGTCCGAGCGCCAACAGGATCTGCCACCCACCGAGGCCCAGGGCGAACAGTCCGATGGCGAACGAGTAGTTGCCCAGGCTGTGTACATCGTTCGCCCACAACGTGAAGATGTTGTACGCGCTCCACCGTCGGCCTTCGCGCTTGGTGGGCGCGAGGTCGGGGTTGTACAGATGAGGACTCACGTCGGCGAACGGGGTTACATCACGACGACTGGAGTCGCCGATGAGCCCGGTGGACTCTGTGCTCATGGATACGCCTGTCACGGTCGGTGCGCCGGCGCTTGGCGCCGCCGCAAATAATCCACTGTGTGGAAGTAAGATTCCACGGATTCGACAAGTTAGTCGCATCGGCACGCCCCGTGTCAAGCTTTTCGGACGATTGACTGTGTCAGCGCTCACACCTAGAGTCGCCCCAGAAATGGAGTTCAAGTTCCACGATGAGGAATTTCGCTCAAGCAACGGAGAGCTGCCGATGACCGCCGATACCCCCGACCATTCTGATTTCGACCTGGTGGTCCGCGGCGAACGCACGCTGACAACGGCGGGGATCGTCGCTCGCGAAATCGGCATCCGCGACGGTCGCGTTGTCGCGATCGAGCCGCTGGGCAGCGGCCTCACCGGCACGGAGGTCGTCGGACTCAGCGACGACCAGGTGATGATCCCCGGGTTGGTCGATACACACGTGCACGTCAACGAGCCGGGACGCACCGAGTGGGAGGGGTTCGACTCCGCCACCCGTGCGGCGGCCGCGGGCGGTGTGACCACGCTGATCGACATGCCGCTCAACTCGATTCCGCCGACGGTCAACGTCGACGCACTGAACGCCAAGCGCGCGGCGGCATCTGGCAAGACGCACATCGACGTCGGCTTCTGGGGCGGCGCCATCCCCGGCAACACCGGCGACCTGCGCGGCCTGCATGACGATGGCGTCTTCGGCTTCAAGTGCTTCCTGCTGCACTCCGGCGTCGACGAGTTCCCCCATCTCGACGCCGACGAGATGGAGAAGGACATGGCCGTACTGGCCGGGTTCGACTCCATGATGATCGTGCACGCCGAGGACTCCCGCGCCATCGACCGAGCTCCCTCGGCCGAGGGCAACAAGTACGAGCGCTTCCTCGCGTCGCGGCCGCGCGGCGCCGAGAACGTGGCGATCGCGGAAGTCATCGAACGCGCGCGGTGGACCGGCGTCCGCGCGCACATCCTGCACCTCTCGTCGTCGGACGCCCTGCCCATGCTCGCCACTGCCAAGCGCGACGGCGTCAAGATCACCGTCGAGACCTGCCCGCACTACCTGACCCTGCTGGCCGAGGAGATCCCGAACGGCGCGACCGCATTCAAGTGCTGTCCACCGATCCGGGAGGCGTCGAACCGCGAACTGCTGTGGCAGGGCCTGCTCGACGGCACGATCGACTGCATCGTCTCTGACCACTCACCGTCGACGGTGGACCTGAAGGACGTCGAGAACGGCGACTTCGGCGTGGCGTGGGGTGGCGTCGCGTCGCTGCAGCTCGGCCTGTCGCTGATCTGGACCGAGGCCAAGCGTCGCGGCATCGAACTCACGCAGGTGCTCGAGTGGATGGCGGCCAAACCCGCCGAACTCGCCGGACTGAACACCAAGGGCAAGATCGCCCTTGGCTACGACGCCGATTTCGCGATCTTCGAGCCCGAGTCCGCGCAGGTCGTCGACGTGCACAAGCTGCACCACAAGAACCCGGTCAGCCCGTACGACGGGCGCGCACTTGCCGGTGTGGTGACGAGTACCTGGTTGCGTGGCAGGAAGATTGACTTCCAGACCGCTCAGGGCCGGATGCTGCGCCGCGGCGGCGTGTAGCGCACCCAGGCTCATCTCGCTGGGCGCCCGAGCGCATAGGCTGTCTCGGTGAAACTTCTGCTCGGTCCCGTGCTGCGCCACGTCGGCGAAACCACCGCGATGGTCTGGGTGGAGACCGACGAACCCACCGAGGTCGAAGTCCTGGGGTGCTCGGCGCGCACCTTCCAGGTGCAGGACCAGCATTACGCGCTGGTTCCGGTGCAGGGACTGACCCCGGATTCGACCACCGAGTACCAGGTGCGCATCAACGGCACGCAGGTCTGGCCAGAGCCCGACTCCGAATTCCCGCCGAGCGTCATCCGCACCCGGGGCCCGGCGGCATCTGACCGGTTGCGGCTGATCTTCGGTTCGTGCCGGTATCCGAAGACCGGCGATGCCAAGATCGACAAGAAGCTCGGTGAGGACGCCCTGGACTGCTATGCGGAACGACTGACCTCGCAGCCGCACGAGGATTGGCCCGACGTGCTGATCCTGCTCGGCGATCAGGTCTACGCCGATGAGTTGACTCCGGAAGCGCGCCAGCAGATCACCGGCCGGCGCACCAACAAGAAGCGTCCACCGGACGAGGTGGTCAGTTTCGGCGAGTACGTGGGCCTGTACCGGCACACCTGGGGCGATCCCGAGATCCGCTGGGTGATGTCGACGCTGCCCACCGCGATGATCTTCGACGACCACGACATCCGTGACGATTGGAACACGTCTGCGGCGTGGCGGGCAGCCGTCAACAAGAAGCCGTGGTGGCGGGACCGGATCCGTGCCGGCCTGGCGTCCTACTGGGTCTATCAGCACATCGGCAATTTGAGCCCGCAGCAGCTGGAGCAGGATGCGGACTATCAGCAGGTGCTGGCCAACGCCGGTGACTGCTGGCCGCTGCTCGCCGAACTTGCCGACCGCGCAGACCGGGAGGTCGACGGGGAGAAAGGCCTGCGGTTCAGTTTTCGCTGGGATCTGGGGCGCAGCAGGCTGATCATGGTCGACTCGCGAAATTCCCGGATCCTTGACGGCGGGAACCGGAAGATGTTGGGCGACGCGGAGTTCAGCTGGCTGGAGAAGCATGTCAACGAGGGTCTGGAGGGCCTTGACCATCTGATTCTCGCGTCCTCGCTGCCGTGGCTGTTGCCGCCGGCGATCGGTGACATGCAGACCGTCAACGAGTTCGCGGCCGAACGGTCGGGCTTGCACGGTGCGGTGGCCGAGAAGATCAGACAGACAGCGGATTTCGAGCACTGGCCGGCGTTCTTGAAGTCATTCCTGCGGTTGAGCGAACTCATCATCGAAGCAGCCAGCAGTTCTGAGGCTGGGCCGGCGACGGTCAGCGTGCTCTCCGGCGATGTCCACCACAGCTACGCGGCGCGGGCACACTTCCCGGGTGACTCCGCTGCCCGGGTACACCAGCTGGTCTGCTCCCCCGTCCACAACTACGTCCCGTTCTTCGTCAAGCCGGTGTTCAAGCTGGGCTGGTCGCCGCGAGCGGCCCGGGTTGCCCGACGGTGGGCGCGTCGTCACGGGGCGCCCGATCTGCCGATGTCGTGGCGCAACCTGAGCGGCCCGCTGTTCGGCAATACCATCGCCACCCTGGAGACGGCGGGGCGCACCGCGCGAGTGGTTTTCGAACAGCCCCGGGAAAACAGTGAGTTGGCGACCGTGACTGAAATCTCGCTGACCGACTGAGCCGACCGTGTCGTAACGCAACCACGCACGGCTGCGATGACATGAGCGGTGCCTCGCTTGAGGAACACGTTCAGGGCAGGCGGGCGAAAATACCGCCGCCTGCCACGGGGGTCTGGCACAGTCTGCGCAGGGCTGTTTGGGGAGGGTTCAATTGGTCACTGGTGTGCGAATCGTCAGTCGCCTGGTCGCGGCGACTGTCCTGGCGGCGGCGGCGTTGCCCGTCATGGTGCCGACTGCCGGCTCGCAGTCGTGCCCCGATATCGGAGTCGTGTTCGCCAGGGGCACCTCGGAGCCGCCCGGCGTCGGCGGTGTCGGACAACGATTTGTCGAAGCGCTACGCGCACAAGCATTTCCGCGAACGGTGGGTGTACACGGCGTCAATTATCCGGCGAGTGACAACTTCACCGGCGGCCCGGCATTCCAGATGAACGTCGTCGAAGGTGTGCGCGACGAGTCCATCCATGTGCAGGGCGTGACCTCGGTGTGCCCGGGCACCCAGATGGTGCTCGGCGGGTACTCGCAGGGGGCGGTCGTGACCGCTCTTGCCACCTCCGGTGTGGTACCCGCGGGTGTCGCGTCGGGGACTGCTCCCCTGCCGCTGCCCGCCGATGCCGTCGACAATGTCGCCGCGGTCGTCCTGTTCGGGACGCCGGCGGGTTGGTCGGCGGAGAAGTACGGCGCCCCGGTGATCGACGTCGGACCCGCCTACGCCGCCAAGGCCCTGGAGTTCTGCGCTCCCGGTGACACCGTCTGCTCGGGCGCGCCGCCGTCCGGATCGAGCGCACCTCATCAGCAGTACGGCGTCAACGGAATGGTCGACCAGGCGGCGGCCTTCACCATCAGCAGGCTGGTGCGGTCACCAGCGCCGGTCTAGCCGTCAATCAGGTTGGCGCGTCGCGTGTTCCGCGGCGCGTCGTCCGGAGAACACGCAATCGGCCAACGACAGACCGCTGACATAGGAGTTGGCGCAGATCCCCACCGCGGTGCGGCCGGCGGCGAACAGGCCCGGGATCGTGGATCCCGACGGGGTCTGCACCGCACCTGTCGGCTCATCGACGGTGAGTCCACCAAGGGTGAACATCGGACACGGATTGATCAGGCTCGGCTTGACCGAGATCGAGATCAATGAGAACGGGCCCTGCCCAACGGGTTCCACGAAGTCGGCCGGTTTGCCCATCGGATCGGGTGCGCCGGCGGCGGCCGCGTCGTTATGGGCGGCGACGGTGGCACGCAGACCCACCGGGTCGACACCGGCTTTGAGCGCGACCTCGTCCAACGTGTCGGCCTGGACTCGGTCGGTACGCAGCATGGCCTCCATCTGGAGCCGCTGAAACCAGATGGCCTGCTCAGGCAGTTGAGTGCGCGCCTGCTTGAGCAACCGATCATCGGCCAGGATCCAGGCACGGCCGTCGTGATCTTGCACCATGGCGTGCCCGACCGCTGCGCCATAGCGCGTCTCATCGATGAATCGTTGCCCCTGCGCATTCACCACGAGTGAGCCCAGGAAGGCACTGGGTGGAGTGATGAAGCGCCATGCCGACACATTGTCCAACCGGTCCACGGCCGCGCCGAGTTCCGCGCCGAGCCGGATGCCGCTGCCGTCGTCGGCGCTGGTGCCGAGTTGCAGTCCGTCACGGTAGGCCGGCGCGTGCTCGGCGATCCACTCCCGATTGGCGATATAGCCGCCCGCGCTGAGAATGACTGCGCGGCGTGCCTGCACGTCGACCGTGCGTGCGTACCGAGATTCCAAGCGCCGCAGGAGTGTGTCCATGGCTGCCCGCAGCGGTGGGTAGTAGATCCCCGGCTTGACGGCCAGCGCGGCGTACCCCCGGTAGCGGCGTTGCACCCAGGACGGGGCCTCGTCGAGCGTGCTGGTGCGCACGCCGACCACCCGGCCCGTCGGATCGGTCAGCAGTGACACCGCTCGAGTCAGGAACTTGGTGCGAACCCCACGGCGTTTCGCCGACGCGGCCAGCGGCTGATAGATCTGCTTGCCCGAGGCGCCCGGCCCTTTGGCCCGGTGGCCGCGTTGCACCGGTGGCGTGATCGCCCGGAACCGGCCGGAATTCTCGCTCCCGGAAAAGTACAGGTAGTACTTGTTGTTCGGGTAGGACGTCTTATACGGGCACACCGACGCCTCGAAGGGCACACCGTGCCCACTGAGCCAGTCGATCATTGCCGGGCTGGAATCCACGAACCGGCGCAGTGTTTCGGGCTGTACCGCGTCACCGATCTCCGCCTGCAGGTAGGCGTACATTCCGTCGGCGGTGTCCCGGATGCCGGCATCGCGCTGCACCCAGGTCCCACCGCCGGCGTAGATGATGCCGCCGGATACCTGAGTGGCACCGCCGCCGTTGAAGCGATCGATGGCCAGGACGTCCGCTCCCCTGTCCCGCGCTTCCAGTGCAGCGCAGACCCCCGCGGCCCCGTACCCGACCACGACGATGTCCGCCGACTCATCCCACTCCATAGCGCCCCCGTCCAGTTCTCGGACCAGTAGTTTGTACTCAAAGTACAACATATGAGTTCATGTCAGCGACGTAGACTGCGGGCGTGGCTGAACAGACGGGGCGCACGGTACCCACGGCCGTGGCCGGGAAGCTCTATGCGGCAGCCGAGCTGATCGCCACCAAAGGCCTGGAGAACACCAAGATCGAGGAGATCGCGGCGGCCTCCGGTGTTCCGAAGGCCACCCTGTACTACTACTTCACCGGCAAGGACGACATCCTCGCCTTCCTGCTGCGGGATTCACTCGGAGAGCTCGCCGAGGAGGTGGCACAGGCCGCCGACTCCCCCGGCCGCGGCAGCGACCGGCTCGCCGCGGTGATCACCGCCCAGATCGCGCACACCATGAAACGGCCGGGCACCAGCCGGGCGCTCGTCGGCGACCTCGGGCGTGCCATCAGGCTGCCCGAGCTCACATCGGCGGTCCAGCAGGCCTTCTACGAACCGCTGGCCCGGGTACTGCGGGCCGGCGCCGAGGACGGGTCTCTCAAGGTGGTCGGCGACCCGCAGAGCGATGCGATCAGCATCTTCGGCGCCATGATGATGACGGCGCTGTTACACAATGTCATCGCATCCGAGAAGACCGAACACGAAGTCGCACAACAGGTCATCGACCTCATCATGAACGGTCTCGCGCCGACGCAGTGATGTCGGGCCGCGCTCTTCCGGTTATCCCCCAGTGTGGATGGACGCCAGCGGCATCGACGGGTGTGGCGGCGAGGCCCAGTATTGAGCCAGCACCACTCGCCGTCGAGAGGAACCGTCATGACCGCCTCGGTACACACCCAGCAGGTCGTGCTGACCAAGCATTCACCGGCGTATTGGCGGGTGACGTTCACCAACCCGCCGCTGAACATCTTCGGCCCGGAGACGCTGCCGCAACTCGATGCAGTCGTCACGGCCCTGGAGACCGACGACCAGGTGAAGGTCGTCGTCTTCGACAGCGACGTCGACGGGTTTTTTCTGACCCACTACAACTTCGTCGCGCCGCTGGAGGACTCGACGAGCTACCCCGCCGGCAAAACCGGCCTGCAGGCGCTGCCCGACATGCTCGTGCGGTTGAGCCGCGCATCGGTGGTATCGATCGCCGCGATCCGCGGCCGCGCCACCGGGGTCGGCAGCGAACTGGCCCTGGCCAGCGACATGCGCTTCGCCAGCCGCGAGAAGGCCATCCTGTCGCAGTGGGAGGTGGGCGCCGGCCTGGTGCCCGGAGGCGGGCCGATGGCTCGGCTGCCGCGCTTGATCGGACGCGGACGCGCGCTCGAAGTGCTGCTGGGAGCCGACGACATCGACGGTGAACTGGCCGAACGGTACGGCTACGTCAACCGCGCGCTCCCCGACGTCGAACTGGACGCCTTCGTCGACGCGCTGGCCACCCGGATCGCGTCGTTCGACAAGCAGGCGCTCGCCGAGACCAAACGCCTGGTGAACATCAACAGCCTGCCGTCCGATGAGGAGATCGCCCCCGAATGGGATGCCTTCCTCGGCGCACTGCAACGCCCCGCCGCGCAAGCCCGCATCCAGACCCTCTTCGAACGCGGATTCCACCAGCCCGGAGACGTTGAGACCCGCCTCGGCCATCACGTAGGTCTGCTCGGCGCCGACCCGGCCCCGGCGCGATGACCGCGATCGGGGCGGCGCGCCACGATCTGGCGATCGGTGTCATCGGTGGTCCCACGGTGGTGATCGATTACGGCGGAACGCGTTTGGTGACCGACCCCACCTTCGACGAACCCCGTGACTACGGTGCGATGGCCAAGCTGACACCACCGGCCGTGCCGGTTTCCGATCTCGGGAACGTCAATGCCGTGCTGCTGAGCCACGACGATCACAGCGACAATCTCGATATCGCCGGCCGCGAATGGGCGACCACCGCGGTGCCGCTGATCATCACCGGCCCGGGCGCCGCTCGTCGGCTGGGGTCACCCGCCATCGGTCTATCGACCTGGCAGACAACCGAACTTGATCGTGCAGACGGTCAGGGCACCATCACCGTCACCGCCGTGCCCGCCGTACACGGGCCGCTGGACGGCACCCGCGATGACTCCGGGCACGTCAACGCCGAGGTCACCGGTTTCATCCTGCAGTCCGAGGCACTTCCGACGGTGTATGTCAGCGGTGACAACGCCTCGATGCTGCCGGCCAGTCAGATCGCGCAGCGCTTTCCGGCAATCGATATTGCCGTGCTCTTCGCCGGCGCATCGCGGCTGGCGACGAAGAATCAGGGCCGTCCCCTGACCTCGACGGGCCCTCGCGCCGCCGATATCGCCACCGTGCTGGCGGTCCCCCGGGTGGTGATCGCGCACATCGAGGGTTGGTCGATCTACAGCGAGACTTTCGATGACGTCCGCACCGCATTCAGCGAGGCCGGTATCGCCGACCGCCTCGTTCCCTACAGCGCCGGCAGGTGGGCGTTGCCGGCTCCCTGATGACGGGCCGAGGGTTCAGGAATCGAGAAAGGCCAGCAGCTGCTGCGTCATTTCCTCGGGCCGTTCCTCGTAGAGCCAGTGCCCGCAGTCGCCGACAACGATGGCGGTGACGTGATCGGCGTATTCCCGGACCTGCGTCCCGACGAACTCCCCCAGGCTGCCTTCGGCGCCGACCGCCAGGACCGGCATGCCGAGCTTGGTCTTCTTCGTTTGCGCGGTGGCCGCCATATCGAGTGGAAGGGTGCGAAACCAGGCGAGGTTCGCCCGGAGGTGCGCGGGCTCGCTCAGGTAGCCGGCGTAGACGGCGATGTCCTCGGCGGTGACAGAGCCCTTGACCACTTCGAGGGCGTCGGTGAACTTGCTGATCCAGAGCGCTTCCCGCCCCGCGATCATCTCTTCGGCAAACCCGTTCATCAAACTGAAGAACCCGAAGTGCCACGCGCCCGGGCCCTGAGGGGTCAGAGATTGAAAGCTGTAGATGCTCTCGTCGGGGATCGGCGCCTCACTGAGAACCAGTTTGTGCACGTCGTGGGGATGGGCGGCGGCGTAGGCGTAGGCGACCATGGTGCCGATGTCGTGGCCGACCAAGCGGATGTCCGCGTCATGGCCGAGCTCGACGAGCAGGCGGTGAATATCGTCGGCCAGGGTCGTCTTCTCGTAGCCGGTGGGCGGCGCATCACTGCGGCCCGCTCCGCGCAGGCTGGGCGCGATTACCGTGTAATGCTCGGACAGCGCCGGCATGATGTGACGCCACTCGTACCAGGTCTGCGGATAGCCGTGCAGCAGAACCAATGTCGGACCGGACCCACCGATCGCGTAGTCGATTCCGACGTCGCCCACCGACACCTTGTCGCGGGTGAAACCGTCTGGCAGAGCTTCGTTCGGCATCGGCGTCTCCGGCCACTAGGTGGACGGATCGGTCCGTCTGCTGCGGACAGTACCCGCTCCTGCCGCAGTGGGAGTCTGTGTCTCCTGACAGGGAGGAAACCAGTCCTGCCGCGGCGGATGGCTCAGACGGCAGAATCGTTTCACCAAAGGCCACATCCGTCAGAATGGCCTACCAAGGCCGATATCGAGGAGCAGCCATGACGACACCGAAGAACTCCGCACTGGCCGGCCTCGGTCTGACAATCCCGCTGATCGCCGCCCCGATGGCCGGCGGTGCCACCACGCCCGCCATGGTGATCGCGGCGTTCCGCGCCGGCGCGCTCGGGTTCCTGGCGGCCGGGTACAAGAGCGCGCAGAACCTGGAATCCGAGATCGCCGCGGTGCGTGACGCCTCGATCCCATTCGGGGTCAACGTCTTCGTACCCAACGCCGTCCCCATCACCGACGAGGCGTACCGCCACTACGCGGATGCGCTGCACGCGGAGGCGGACCGATTCGGGCTCACCTTGCCCGCGCATCCCGTCGATGACGATGACGCTTTCGGCGCCAAGATCGAGGTGCTGTTGTCGAACCCCGTCCCGGCGGTCAGCTTCACCTTCGGGCTGCCGGGCAACGATGTCATCAGGGCCCTACAGAAGGCCGGCACGGTGGTCATCCAGACGGTGACCACGCTGCCCGAAGCCGAACTGGCGGCCGAAGCGGGCGCCGATATGCTCGCGGTCCAGGCCAGCGTCGCCGGAGGCCATTCCGGAACGTTCACCCCGGACCGGATGCCGGCACCGGTGCCGATCGGAGATCTGATCGGGCAGATCAGCACCGGCGTGGGTCTCCCCCTGATTGCCGCGGGCGGTCTGGCCACACCGGAAGCAGTAGCCGGCGTCCTGGATGCCGGCGCGGTGGCCGCCGCCGTGGGCACGGTGCTGCTGCGCGCCGACGAAAGCGGCGCGTCGGCAACCCACAAGGCCGCGCTGATCGATCCGTCGCGCACCGAGACCACCCTCACCCGCGCGTTCACCGGACGTCCCGCGCGCGGCCTGCGCAACAGCTTCATCGACCGTTTCGAGCCGATCGCTCCGCTGGGCTATCCGGCCATCCACCACCTGACCAGCCCGCTGCGTAAGGCAGCCGCTGCTGCCGGAGAAGCCGATCTGGTGCACCTGTGGGCGGGCACCGGTTACCGGCATGTCCGCGATGAGTCGACCGCAACGATCCTCGCGGCGCTGGCCGGCTGAAATTGCTTGCACGCGCTTCGGTCGGTCGTACACAGTGGACGGGGTGATGACGACGCAATACGGCAGTGCCGACGATCTCCGGGTCGCGATGAGACGTGACCTCGTCGTCGCACTCAAGGCCCGCGACACCGAGACCGTCGCGGCGTTGCGGACCGCCATCGCCGCGATCGACAACGCCGAGGCGGTCGACACGAGTGCGCTGCCCGCTTGCGCGCCAGACGGGCCGGTGGCCGGCGCGACGGCCGGACTGGGCTCCAGCGAGGTTGCGCGGCGCGTCCTCACGGTCGCCGATATGCAATCGGTGGTGAGCGCGGTCGTCGCCGAGTACCTCGACGAGGCGGAACGCTACGAATCCACCGGCCACGGCGAGGCTGCCGAAGTACTGCGCCGCCAAGCGCGGGTGTTGCGCGACTATTCGGGTGATCCCGACTGAACGTCAGTCATCCTCAGGTGGTCTGAGGAGATCTTCCGGGTGATGGAAGTAGTTGAGTGTTGGCTGGCCGGTGTCCAGCAGCGGCGGTGGGTGCCAGTGGATGCGGCCGTTTGCGTCGATGCTGTTGGTCCATCCGGTTTCGTAGGCCAGCCGGTTGTCCCATCCACAGCCGAGCCCGAGGCCGGTGATATCGGTCCGGCCGCCGGCTTCCCAGTCCAGCTCGGCGTGCATTCCCTGACAATCCGCGCCCGCCGCCGGGCAGCCGGGCATTGTGCAGCCCCTGTCCCGAGAGATCATCACCAGCCGTTGCGCCTTATTCGCCAGCCGTTTGGTGCGGCCGAGGTACAGCGGCTCGGCGGTGTGGTGCCGGTAGACCAGCAGGTAGTGGTAGGCGTGCTCGGCGAGCCGGATCAAGTCCCGAATCGGCATCCTCGTCCCGGCCGAGGTGGTCGCAAGTCCGGCACCGGACTGCAACTCGGCCAGGGTGGTGGAGACGACCACGGTGACCGGTAATCCGTTGTGCTGACCGAGTTCCTTGGACATCAGCGCGTTACGCACGACCGCTTTGAGTGCATCGTGGTTGCGCTGGGCGGCGGAGCGGTCATCCCGGGACGCCGCACAGTCCGGCTCGACGTCGAGCAGCGCACGGCGCTCGTCCAGCGCCTCGTCGGACACGGCGGATTGGTCGGCGTCCTGTGCGGGGACTGTCACGGGCCCGGGCGCGACAGTCGGGTCATCGGGCCCGGCCGGCGGCGCTACCGGCTCCGGTGCCGGCAACTCATCGTTGTCCTGGAGTGGGTTGGGTGTCGGGTTGTTGATCGGTTCCGTGTCGACGGGATTGTTGACCCCTGGTGCGCCCCAGACCTGGTTCACGGTTTTGAGGTAGGCGCCCAGTTCCGGGTCCACCCATCCGGTGACCCGGATCAATCCGTCTGCGTCCTGGCGTCCCAGGGTGATGCCGCGTGTGTGGGCGGCCACATCCGGGCTGTCACCGTCCTGGTTGAGGACACACAGTGCGTAGGTGGCGACTTCACGCAGAGTCCGCGGGCTGATCCCGGTCGCCGCGTCGACCAGGTCTCGTTCAAGCTGTGCACATTTCGTCGGGGTGGCGTACTTGGCCGCGGCTGCGACCGCGCCCCGGATCTCGTCGACATGGCCGCTGTTGATGCTGCCGTCGGCCAGCGCCGCCGCACACACCGCCAATTCCGGGTCCAGGGTCTGGCCGTCCATGCTGTAGCGCGGCCCGAGGTCGCGAGCATCTCGAACCCGGCGCTGCGCCTCGGCTTCTGAGATCCGCAGGCGGGTGGCGAGAATCTGGACCCAGGTGCGCGCTCCGACGTCTTTCGGGGTCGCCTGGGCCTGCAGTGCGGCCAGGATCCGGTGGTCCACGGCGGCCGTAGTGCGGGTGCGGTGTTCGCGGCGGCTTTGCAGCGCGAACAATTCGGCCGGATCCATGCGGGTGAAATTCAGTTCGGCCAGTCGCTCGCAGGCGGCGTCGTAGGCATCGAAAGCCGCCGTTACGGCCTCTCGATCCGCTACCACATTCGCAAGCATGTTCGAATTCTACCGCCGAAAGGTGACATCCGGATCGGTTATCCACTGCGTTGAAACCATCCACAGATCTGCTGAAACCATTGGCGCACAGCGATTTCGAGGAGTAAGAGGCGCGCGGAGTTTGGCCGTGGCGCAATCGGGGCAGAATAACCGGATGCCGTCCGTGTTGTGGTTCCGTCGTGATCTCCGGTTGACCGATCTGCCCTCATTGCTGGCCGCCGCAGACGGTGACGGCGATGTGCTCGGCTGTTTCGTCCTCGACCCCCGACTGGAGGCGTCCTCGGGTCCCCGGCGTCTGCAGTACCTCGGCGACAGCCTGCGCCACCTGCAGGGCGAACTGGACGGCCGGCTGCTCGTGGTCCGCGGATCTGCCGAGAAACAGATTCCGTTGATCGCCAAGGATATCGGCGCGGATGCAGTGCACATCTCCGGTGACTTCACACCGTACGGCCGACGTCGCGACGAACAGGTGCAGAACGCGCTCGACGACATCCCGTTGGTGGCCACCGGTTCGCCTTACCTGGTGTCTCCCGGCCGGATCCTCAAGGACGACGACAGCCCCTATAAGGTCTTCACCCCGTTCTTCCGCCGGTGGAATGAACACGGCTGGCGGGATCCCGCCACGTCGACCGCGAGATCGGCGCGCTGGCTCGATCCTGCGGATCTGTCGCACAAGACGCTGCGACCTGTGCAGATTCCGGACCCGGGCGCGGATATGGACGTCACCGCCGGCGAAGCCGCCGCCCTGGAGCAGTGGAAGAACTTCGTCGACGACGACCTGCAGAACTATGAGGAGGACCGCAACCGCCCCGACCTTGCCCGCACCAGTCGGATGTCCGGCCCGCTGAAGTTCGGCACGATCCACCCGCGCACCATGGCCGCCGACCTCAATGCGCGCCGCAAGGGCGATGCTGCGTACCTGCGCGAGTTGGCATTTCGCGACTTCTACGCCGACGTACTCAATCACTGGCCCCGCAGCGTCTGGTGGAATTGGAACGCCGACTTCGACGCGATCGAGATCGACGACGGGTCCGATGCCGAGCATTTGTTCGCGGCGTGGAAGGCCGGTGAGACCGGCTTTCCGATCGTCGACGCCGGCATGCGCCAGCTGCGAGATTCCGGTTTCATGCACAACAGGGTCCGGATGATCACCGCCTCATTCCTGGTCAAAGACCTCCACCTGCCCTGGCAGTGGGGTGCCCGCTGGTTCCTGGAACAGCTGGTCGACGGGGACATGGCGAGCAATCAGCACGGGTGGCAATGGTGTGCGGGCAGCGGCACCGATGCCGCGCCCTACTTCCGGGTGTTCAATCCGACCACGCAGGGGCAAAAGTTCGATCCCGCAGGCGATTACATCCGGCGCTGGGTTCCCGAACTGGTCGACGCCGACGACCCGCACCTGAAGAAGGGCCAGCGCCCGCAGGGCTACCCGGAGCCGATCGTGGATCACAGCCAGGAACGGGCCGAGGCTCTGCGCCGCTATCAGGCGATCACGGGCAAATGATCTGGTGGCACTGATACGGTCGCGCTATGCGTGATTCCGCCACACTTGTCATTGATGTCCCTGCCATCGATGTGTGGAACGTGGTGTCCGATATCCGCAACACCGGCAAGTTCTCCCCCGAGGTCTTCGAGGCGGAGTGGCTCGACGGAGCAACCGGACCGGCGCTCGGCGCGAAGTTCCGCGGGCACGTCAAGCGCAACGAGATCGGACCGATCTACTGGACGACCTGCCGCGTGACGGCCTGCCAACCGGGCAAGGAGTTCGGCTTCGAGGTCCTCATCGGCGATCGCGCGGTCAACAACTGGCATTACCGATTCGAGCCCAACGGCGCGACGTCGACGAAGGTGACCGAATCCTTCTTCCTGCCGCTCCCGGCATTGGTGCGACCCTTTGAGCCGCTGTACTTCCTGCGCCGCCGCCGCAACGTCCGGGACATGACCACGACGCTGAACCGCATCAAGGATTACGTCGAACAAGGCTGACCGCGCAGTCAGGCTTCGATCATGGCGACCGTCGCCGGCAGATCACCCACGAGGAGGCGCATGGCTTCCGCGCCGAAGCCGGCCGCAGCTGAACTCAGCGGGTGCGGACCGGTAACTGTGCCCAGCCGCGCACACTGGAGGTGTGTGCGCGGCGCGCGTTGTCGTAGTCGACATCCCAGTCGGTCCAGCGCTTGAGCACCTCCTCGAACGCCACCCGCGCTTCCAGGCGCGCGAGCGCCGAGCCCAGGCAGAAGTGAATGCCCTGACCGAAGCCCAGATGCGGTGCCTTGCGGTGGATGTCGAACCGGTCAGGGTCGGGGTGTCGCGCAGGATCCCGATCGGCGGACGCGTTGAGCAACAGCAGGTAGGACCCCGCACTGATGGTCTGGCCGTAGTGTTCGACATCGCGGGCCACGTAGCGGGCCTGAACCGGTGACGGCGGCTCGAAACGCAGCGTCTCCTCGACGGCGCCGGGGATCAGCGACGGGTCGGCGACGAGCTGCCTCCGCTGCTCGGGATGCTCGGCGAGCAGCTGCCCCATCGCGCCGATCAGACGCGCGGTGGTTTCGTTACCCGCTCCGGCGATCATCGCGGTGTACGCCAGTACTTCACCGCGTTCGAGCTTGCGACGGTTGCCGCCGGTCTCCTCGATCTCGGCGTTGAGCAGTTCGGTCATCAAATCGTCGGAAGGGTGCGTGGCCCGCCATTCGATGTATTCCACGAACTCGGCGATCGCGTCCTGGAAGATCGACGGGCTGATATCGCCGTCCGGGCTCGAGTCGACGGTGATCCGGGTGTCGTTGCGGTCGCGGATGAGTTGTTGGGCATCCTCGGGAATGCCCAACAGGTAGCCGATGGTGCGCATCGGCATGATGGCACCCAGGTCGACGACGAAGTCGAAGCGATCTGATCCGACGATCGGATCCAGGGCGCGCGAACAGAATTCGCGCACCAGATCCTCGACCGCCAGCATCCGTCGGGGCGTGAACACCCGCGACAGCAGCTTGCGATGCAGGTCGTGCAGCGGCGGGTCCTCGAAGAGCAGAATGCCGGGCGGCACTTCGATACCGCTGAACAGAATGTCGGCGGTGGTGCCGTGGCCCGATCGATACGTCTGCCAGTTCGGCAGTGCCGGAGCGACATCTTCGTAGCGGCTCAGTGCGTAGAAGTTGTACTTCTCGTTGTAGTACAGCGGCGCCTCGTCGCGCATCCGCTTCCAGATCGGATAGGGATCGTCGTCGATGTCGTTGTCGAACGGGTCGTAATACAGCTCGACACTGGGATCAATGGTCACAGCGGAGACCTATCTTGGCTGGTTGGGTACACCGGGAAACAACTGTTCTGTCGGACCTGAGGTGACGTGGCCACCGAGCTTCGTTGCCAGGTGCGGGGCGAATACGGCGCCGTAGGCGAGATGCCCGGCCACGATCATGGCCGCGACGGACAACAGGGCGGATCCGGTACGACTCTTCGACCGGTTGTCCGACCACACCTCAACGACATTGCGGCCCTGCCCGTCGGTACGCCCGAGCAGATAGGTGAACACCATCATCTGCACCGCCATGGCGATGGCGTCGTAGATCGGGTACTGGTACCTGGTGCCCTCGAAGATCGCGAGCCCCGGAATCACCAAGCCGTAGTAGAAGACTCCGAACCGCGGCCCAAAGAAGGCATTGAAGAACAACGCCCAGCAGAAGCCGACGAGCAACCCCACGACGAGCAGGGTCTGCGGCCTCCGCCACCCGAACCGTCGGATCACCCACCGGCCGAGTGCGGCGCCGATCACCGCGGGCAACACGAAGTAGGCGATGTAGCCAATCGGCACCGCCGATGGCAGTCCGCCGCCCCAGGTGAAATTCATCGGCCACCATGACGGCATGCGCGGGAGTGCAGGCGGGAACTGCGCGTACATCGCCCAGTCATACGGCGCTTCGATCCAGGAGAACGAAATGGCCGAGATGGACACCAGCAGCAGAGGATGCAGGCGGCCACGCCGGTAGCTCAAGTACACCCCGTACGCCAGGAACAGCGCTCCCCCGATGTAGGCAAAGGAGAGGCCGACAACGAGGGCGGGCGTCAGCTGGGTGTTCATCGATCACTCTCCCGAGGGCCGTTGCCTCGTGCTTCGGGATCGAAATACCAGACGAGTCCGAAGATCACCATGATCAGTCCGAACAACGTTCCGAGCATGATGAGTTGTCCCACGACACCTCCCCCTAGCCGCCAGGTCCGTTGGGCCACTTGAGGAGTGATCCGGCATCCACCCGGATGTGTTGGCCGGTGATGTAGCGGCTCTCGTCGCTTGCCAGGAACACGCCCAGGTTGGCCATGTCCTCGGGTTCGATGTACGGGATGGGCATCGCCTGGAACAAATTGAACAGCGGCTCGGCGTCCTCCCGGGTGGCGATCTTGCCCTCCGCCTTCAGGTCGGGGCGGAACACCCCGTACATGCCCTCGTTCTGCAGCAGATGGGTGTTGCAGTTCGTCGGGTGCACGGCGTTGACCCGGATCATTCTCGGCGCCAGGTGCAGACACATCTCATCGACATATTCCATGACGATGCGCTTGCTCCAGCCGTACCCGGCGCCGCCGGGCCCCATGTCCGGGCTGGTGGTGGTGCCGCGAATCATGCCCGCGGTGGATCCGGTCACGATGATCGACGCCCCGTCGGGCAGGTGTGGAATGGCCACTGCCACAGTGTTCATCACGCCGAGCAGGTCGACATCGGAGGCATCCACGAAGCCCATCGGGTCGGGGTTGCCCATGGCCATCGGGAGGATGCCGGCGTTGGCAACGACGATGTCGATCTTTCCGAAGTCGGCCACGCCCGCCTCGACCGCATCGCGCAGTTCGTGGCGCTCACGCACATCGGCGATGCGGGCCAGTATCCGTCGGCCCAACCCCTTGACGCAACGTTCGGTCTCGGCGAGATCCTCGGGAGTGGCTAACGGGTAAGGGTTGGAAGGGATGTCGCGGCAGATGTCGACGGCGATGATGTCGGCGCCTTCTCGTGCCATCGCGATCGCATGGGCGCGGCCCTGCCCCCGAGCGGCGCCGGTGATGAAGGCGACCTTGCCTTCGAGTTTTCCGGGCATCTTTTCTGATCCTCTCGTCAGGCTGCCGGCGTGAAGGTGATGTGCAGGTCGCTGAGCCCGCGCATGATGAAGGTGGGCTCGTATCCGTAGCGGCGGTCCTCGGCGGGGCCGTGATGCTCCTCGGAGATCGTGATGTCGCGCATGCGGTCCAGGATCCGCTCGAGCGAGATGCGGCCCTCCGCTCGGGCCAGCGGCGCCCCGGGGCAGGAGTGCGCGCCGCGGATGAAGGCGATCTGCTCACGCACGTTGGGTCGATCGGTCTGGAATTCATTGGGATTGGCAAACTTTCGGGCATCCCGATTGCACGCTCCCGGCAAGACCATGACGGTCGTTCCCGCTGGGATGTTGACGTCGCCGACCGTCGTGGACGCGCTCGCCATCCGGAAATGGGATTTCACCGGGCTCTCCAGCCGCAGTGTCTCTTCCAGGAATGCCGGGATCTTGCTGCGGTCGTCGCGCAGCAGCTTTTCGAAACCGGGGTTGTCCCCGATGAACCGTACCGCCGAACTCACCAGCTTCGTCGTCGTCTCGGTGCCGGCGGCGAACAGGAACGTCGACAGGTTCATCACATCCTCGATATCGGGTGTCGACCCGTCCTCATGCTTGGCCTGCGCGAGTTCGGTCAGCACATCCTCGCGGGGTGTTCGTCGGCGATCCTCGATGTAGCCGAAGAACTTCTCGTTCAGCCACTGCAGTGGGTTGTGCGTGGTCGGCGCTTCCTTGCCGAGTTCGCCGACGGTCTCGAGCGCGAAGACCGCCTTGAATTCCGCATGGTCCTGCTCCGGCACCCCCAGCAGATCAGCGATGACCAGCAGCGAGAACGGCTTTGCGTAATCGGCCAGGAACTCCGCACTCCCCCGCGCGAGGAAGGTGTCGAGCTGTCGGTCGGCGAGCCGCCACATGAAGTCCTCGTTCTCCTTGAGGCGTTTCGGTGTGATCAGCCGGCTCAACAAGCCGCGGGTGCGGGTGTGCAGCGGCGCATCCTGCGAGGTGATGTGTTCGGCCATCGGTACCTGATTGCGGTGCTGCTCGATGAGCTCGCTGACGTCATCGCTGTCGCCGGGGCCGAACGGTAGGCCGGCGAACGGACCGGCCACCGAGTTGCACGACGAGAATGCCGGGTTCTTGTACACCGCGAGCGCTTCGTCGTAACCGGTGATCGCCACGACGTTGAACGGTGTCGCCGGTGCCACCGGACTCTTCGCGCGCAGATGGTCGAAGTACGGGTAGGGGTCCGGCACCAGCGACTCGTCGGTGAAGTAGTCCACTGTGTCGAAGTCGGTCACCGCACGCTCCTGATCGATTCGGTGGCAACAGCCATGAAACCTAAAGTTTGTTGCACAGCACCCTAATGGTTGTTCCGCTGTGCGGTCAACGACCGAACTGACGTGCGGTTTGCGGTCTAACGTGTCCGCAGCACCACGGGGTCGACCAAATATCGGGTTTCGGCGAGGCTGCCCGCGGGACTCAACTCCAGAGCAGGCCACGCATGAGCGCGGACTGCGGGATGTCCTCGACGGCGATCACTCCGGCCGGCGCATCGCACACCCAGTCGATCGTGTTCACGACGCGTGCCGCCGTCGAGATGCAACCGGCATCGGTGGGATCGAGGACCGGGTGTGACAGGTGGGTATTGAGTTCCACGCGGGGATCACCATCGACGACGACCCGGTGCACCCCCACATGCCCGTCCGGTGGAAAGTCCCACTCCGGCGCGGCCGCGGTGGTCAGGCGGTTGACATGCTCCAGAGTGATCACGGTGCGTCCGTCCAGCACGCCCTCGGTGGCGAACCGGATGGCGGCCATCTGGCCGGGCCGCACCGACATCATGGTGCACTCGATGGGCTCCGGGGTGAACCACCGTTCGGTCCGCTGCCGGACCTCGTCGAGCGTCACACCGAGATTGGCCGCCAGCCCACGCACCTGCGGACCCCACAGCGATTCGACCACGCCGGGAAGCAGGAGTGGGGGTGGCTCGTCTGATTCGGCTGTGCCGAACCCCATTGATGCACCAGTGAATTCGGCATCGTCGTAGTTCCCATAGTCAAAGATCTCCTGCACGGTGATGGTACTGACGCGGGTTGCCAGACTCGCCGCCGTGTGGACGAGGGTGTCTCCGGAGTAGCCGGGGTCGATCCCGTTGATGTAGAGCGAGGCACTGCCCGCCTCGCATGCGGCCTGCAGGGGCTCCTTCACCCAGCTCTCGGCGTGACGTGGCGCCGCCATCCAGACCAGCGAGGTGCCCACGACGTTGATCCCGGCGCCGAGAAACCTGGTCAGCTCGTCGATGGCCTGCACCGGCCGGGTCTCGGCGAGCGCGGTGTAGACGACGCAATCCGGTGCGAGGTCGATGAGTGCGTCGATGTCGTCGGTGGCGATGACGCCGGTCGGCGTCGGCAGGCCGCACACGTCGGCGGCGTCGCGTCCGATTTTGTCCGGTCCGGACGCATGCAGCCCGACGAGTTGCATATCGGGCCGCCCGATGAGGGCCCGCAGTGCGTGGCGACCGACATTGCCGGTGGAGAACTGGACCACTCTGCGCATGGATGGCTCCTCGAAGCTTGTCCCGATGTCAACCGAATTGCTTACAGTACCTATGACGGCATGAGTGGCGAGGCACTATCCGAACGTCGCCACCCTGCCGCCGGGCTGACACTTTCGGTGTGACACGTAACGTGAGCGGCATGAGCTACCTCGGTGAGCTTCGGACCAACTGGCAGCCATTGGCGGCGGCAACGGCCGGTTTGAGTGCCGGACTGAGCCTCAGCGCGTACACCAATGCCGCCATGGCCCCGGAGTTCCTGCAGGAATTCGGCTGGAATCGTTCGGATTTCGTGCTGACCGGTGTCATCACCTTGCTCACCTTCGTGTTCCTGCCCATCTACGGTCGCCTCACCGACCTGTTCGGCGTCCGTCGTATCGCCTTCATCGGCGTCATCGGACTCCCCCTGTGCTGGGCCGGCTACGCGTTGATGTCAGGGCCCATCTGGCAGTACTTCGCGATCAACGTCGTGCTGATCGGTCTGGGTGTCACGACGACCCCGGCCATCTACAGCCGAATCGTGGCAACCTGTTTCGACAAGGCACGCGGTCTGGCGCTGGCCATCGCGATTTCCGGCCCACCGCTGCTCGGTGCGGTCGGCGCGCCGGTGCTCGAGGTCATCAACCGCGCCTACGGCTGGCGGGTGGGCTGCCTGGCGGTCGCCGTGACGATCGCGGTGATCGGCAGCCTCGCACTGTGGCTGATCCCGGCAGGCGGGCCCGACGCCCGGCGCACCCGGCGAGAAGGCGAGACCGGCAAGGACTACCGGCTCATCGGGCGCACCCCGGTGTTCTGGATTCTGTTGGCCGGCGTGCTGCTGTGCAACCTGTACCACACCGTCACCACCACCCAACTCGGCGTCGTCCTCGGCGATTCACTCGGCGCCGGAGGCGAGGTCGCGTTGCTGATCTCCATCTTCGCCACCGCAGTGATCGTCGGGCGATTCGTGTGCGGCGTTGCGCTGGACCGCTTTCCGGCGCAACGGGTGGCGGCCCTCGCGATGGCACTGCCCGGCCTGGGATGCCTGTTCATTGCCTCCCCGTGGGACAGCTTCACGGTGCTGGTCGTCGCGGTCTGCTGCCTGGGTGCAGCATGGGGCGCCGAAGGCGATGTCATCGCCTATCTGGTGGCCCGGCGTTTCGATCTGACCCTGTACAGCACCGTGCTGAGCATCCTGTCCGCGGTCATCGGGGTCTCCTCGGCGCTCGGCGCCTTCATCCTCAGCAGGACATTGCAGGTGAGCGAGAGCTTCAACGGCTTTCTGGTGTTCACCGGTGTTGCCGCGTTCGCCGGCGGTGCCTTGTTCTTGCTGCTGGGCAACCAGACAGCCGTTGCCGAGACCGCCGAGGCCGGCGAGCAGGTGCAGCCGGGTTAGTCCCCGGCGGGCCGGCAGACGCCGACCGGCAGCGGCGAGTGGTGTAAAAGGTTGAGGCTGGTGGATCCGATCAGCGCACCGGCCAGTGCACCGTGACCGCGGGTCCCGACGATGACGAGCTGGGCGCCGTCGAGGTGGTGCAGCAGTGCCTGGCTGGGCTTGGCGGGCTCGACGAAGAAACTGACGTCCACATCCGGATGGCGTTGTGCCCAGGGGCCGACCGTGGTGCTCAGCGCACTCCATTCCATGGCTTCCAGTGCCTCCCAGTCGATCAGGAACGGGATCGTGACATCGCCGGGGGCGCGACGGGACGAAGAGGAACGCACGGCCCACAACGGGACGCGCAGTGCGGCGGCGAGTTCGAACGCCAGCCCGAGGGCGGCATCGCTGGTGGTGCCGTCCACCCCGACGACGATCGGTTGCGTTGTCGGGGCGAGGATGTCGCCCCGCCAGGCGATGACCGGACATGCGGACCGGCTGATGGTCTTCAGCGTCAGCGAGCCGATCAGCAACGCCGAGGCCGCCGATACGTCCTGTGAACCCAGCACGATCAGCCGTGCCTGAGCACTCAGGGTTTCCAGCGCTTGGTCGGCGGTCTCGGACGGCGCGCTGGTGGTGATGCTCAGATCGGGTTGGGTGCGCCGTACCGCTTCGGCTGCCGCGTCCAGGATGGAGGCCGCGGCCTCATGCTGCCCGGTGATCGCCGCCGCCCGGACGGCCGCCGCCGCATCGGTGAAATTGTGTCCGAGATAGGGCGTGGCGTACACGATGTGCAGGGGTGCACCCAGCCGCGCGGCCACCCCGCCTGCCCACGTCGCCGCACCCACCGCGCTCGTGGAACCGTCGACTCCGACCACGATGGGCTGCGCACTATCGGTCATCTGCCCATCCTGCCGCATGCGCACCCCGGCATCGGCCGGTGGGACAATGGCCACGTGAATGGCCACGTGCCCGACGGTGATGCAGCAGACGGTGAGCGTGGCGTCCGGCCGGTACGCGAGACGCTGTCGCAGCTGAGACTGCGTGAGCTGCTCGGCGAGGTCCAGGACCGCGTCGAGGAGATCGTCGAGAGCGGTAACCGCGTCGAAGGGCTCGTCGAGGCGATGCTGGCGGTGACGTCCGGCCTCGACCTGGAGATCACCCTGCGCACCATCGTGCACACCGCGATCGAACTGATGGACGCCCGATACGGTGCGCTCGGCGTGCGCGGACGCGAAGAAGACGGCCATGAACTCGTCGAGTTCGTCTACGAGGGCATCGACGCGGACACCCGGGCGGAGATCGGTCCGTTGCCGCAGGGACGCGGTGTGCTCGGACTGCTGATCGACGAACCGAGACCCATCCGGCTGGACAACATCACCGACCACCCGGCTTCGGTGGGGTTTCCGCCCAACCATCCGCCGATGCGGACCTTTCTCGGAGTTCCGGTCCGCATTCGTGACGAGGTCTACGGCAACCTGTATCTGACGGAGAAGAACACCGGGCAGCCGTTCAGCGAGGACGACGAGGTGCTGGCCCAGGCGCTGGCGGCGGCAGCCGGTATCGCGATAGACAATGCGCGTCTCTACGAGCAGTCGCGGGCCCGTCAGTCGTGGATCGAAGCCACCCGGGATATCGCCACCGAACTGCTGGCGGGCACCGATCCGGGCCGGGTGTACCAGCTGATCGCCCACAAGGCGCTCACCCTCACCGGTGCGCAGATCGCCTTCGTCGCGGTCCCTGCCGACGACACCGATGTCACGACCGACGGTGACGTGGTCGTCACCGAGATCGCGGGCGACTCCCCCGTCGCCGCCGACGCGATGGCGCCCATCGCGGTCGCGGGGACCGTTCTCGGCGCGGCCCTACGGGACGGGCGGCCTCGTCGCTGCGAGGTCTTCGATGTCTCGAGCGGCTTCGGAGAACCCGGGCCGGCGCTCGTGGTGCCGTTGCGCGCCACGGATTCGGTGGCCGGTGTGCTCGTCATCCTGCGCCGGGCCGCTACTCGACCGTTCACCGTCGAACACCTGCAGATGACGGCGTCGTTCGCCGATCAGGCCGTGCTGGCCTGGCAGTTGGCCATCACCCAGCGGAAGATGCGCGAACTCGACGTCCTCACCGACCGCGACCGGATCGCCCGCGACCTGCACGACCACGTCATCCAGCGACTGTTCGCGGTCGGGCTGTCGCTGCAGGGCACCGTCGCGCGGGCGGGTTCTGCCGAAGTGGCGCAGCGTCTGTCGGCATCGGTCGACGACCTGCAGGAGGTGATCCAGGAGATCCGCACCACGATCTTCGACCTGCACGGCGGCGCACCGGGTGCGGTGCGTCTGCGGCAGCGCTTACAGGAGGCCGTCGATCAGTTCTCGGCGTCCGGCCTGCGCACCACCATCCAGTTCATCGGTCCGTTGTCGGTGGTCGAGGCCGCGCTGGCCGATCACGCCGAGGCAGTGGTCCGTGAAGCCGTGAGCAACGCGGTACGCCATTCCGGTGCCACCGAGCTCGCGGTGGTGGTCACCGTCGACGACGAGCTCGGCATCACCGTCACCGACAACGGCTGCGGCATCGGCGCGAACATCACCGAGAGTGGGCTCACCAACCTGCGCGGGCGGGCTACCCAGGGCGGCGGGGTGTTCGAGCTCAGGACCGCCGATTCCGGTGGGACCGTGCTGCACTGGTCGGTGCCGTTGCCCTGAAAGGGCGGTCACCACCGGCAGTAGTTGGGTTGCCCCGGTTGGACGTAGCGGAAGTCCATCAGATACATCGCTGGGCTGAGATCGTCGGTGCGCCAGGCCGGATCGGTGACGATGTCCTCGGTGGCGTAGCGGTACCCGTCATGGGCGTACGTCATCGGCACCCTGTAACCGGCCTGCCCCCACGCGTGGATCCACTTGCGGAACTCCACGACCGGCAGTGCGTAACCACGAGGGGAACCGTCGAAGTGATAGATGACGTCGCCGTAGCGATCATCGATATCGAGGATCCAGACCACGTCCTCCTGGTAGCCCCATATTTTGATCGGATTGCTGCCCAGCAGAAAGTGGTTGGACGACTCCCCCTCGGTGCGCAGATTGCTGAACATCGAGAAATTGCCCGCGGTGCGCAGCCCCAGATACGGCGTCAGACCGATGAAGACCAGCAGGATCGGGAAGGCGTAGAGCAGCGCAGGCATCCGCCTGTCCAGGACACGCACGCCCTCCCAGCGGGGGCCGCGATCTGTCGAGAACACCGCCGCCAGCAGCGGCCAGATCGCGATGCCGACGGCGGCGTCGAAGGCCAGTCCGGTGAGCAGCGTCAGCTCCGGTATCCGGTGGACGTGAGCGCTCCACCCACACACCAGCGCGATCCCGAAGCAGATCCCGGTGTAGGCCCGTACCCGTGGGGCAGCCGTCCCCCGGGCGACGGTCAGCAGCTGTAGGTGGCTCGCGGGCACGAAGGTGAACAGCAGGGCGACGGCCAGCGCTCCGAAGTCGACGAACCCGATCAACGCGAGGGCGGCGTGCATGGTCAGCGAGAACGCCAGGATGGCCGCCTGCAACCGCGGGACGGACAGCAGCAGACCGCCACCGAGCTCCCACCCGATCACCGATACCGCCGCGATGACACCGATCGCGGGCGCCAATGCGCCGTGCCGCGGCGCGAAGAGCACCAGCAGTACGGCCGCGAGACCCGCGGCGGCGAGACCGACCACCACCGCGGTGAACACCCGGTTGCCCGCGGTGCCGAATCTCCCTCGTCGCAGCAACCGAAATCCGAGATACGCCAGCACGACCGCGACCGGAAGCACCAGCGGCATTCCCAGGAAGCGGGTCTGCAAGGCGTCGATGATCGATTGCAGCATCCCTGCCGCGCACGAGGCAGCGGGGTCGAAGAAGTCGGAGTTGAGCTTGTCGAAGCCGGCGATGACGTAGACCAGGATCAAACCGACCCGCAGCACGGGGAGCATCGCGGTGTAGTCGTGATCGGGTGCCTGCCGGCGCCGAATCAGTGAGTGCGCGAGCACCAGGATCATCGCCAGGTTCAGGCACAGCACCAGGTTGACGTGGTTGGCGACATCCGGGAATCGGAAGAGCAGAAAGTAGGTCGTCGAGGCCACCAGTAACACCAGGAATTTGAGCCGGGTGATCCCGGTGGCGATGGCGGCGCCGGCGACCAGGATGAAGCCGCCGGTGAACCACGGATCGATCCACTGCTCGCCGAGTTCCATGACGATGGCAATGGTGTAGAGCAGTGCGAACACCGAGAACGGCTTCAGCGCAGGATCGTCCCTATCGGTCACCTGCGTCACGTGCGCAGTTTAACCGCGCCCCACCTCGTCACCTGTTGTAGCGGATCTCGAGGTCACCCGAGTGCACCGCGGGGCTTTCGGTGTCGGCCGTGACCCGTACCCGGACCGGCCGTCCCCGCTGATCGAGAAAGGACAGCGGCGGCTTGCCGTCCTGCAGGTGCGCGTCACCCCACTGCATCAGCGACAGGAAGACCGGCAGCAGGTCCTCCCCCGCCGGGGTGAGGTGATATTCGTCGCGCACCCGGCTGCCGGGTTCGCGGTAGGGCGCCCGCTGGACCACGCCGGCGGCCTCCAGCTGCTTCAGTGCGCGTGACACGGCGGGTGCGGAGCTGCCTATCCGATCCACAAAGGCTTCGAAACGCCTTGTGCCATAAAAGCATTCACGGACAGCGAGAAACGCCGTCTTGGTGCTGAGCAAATCCAGCACCTTGGCCGCCGAACAGCGTTCACCGACGGTCCAGGACTCACGGTCCTGGAGCCGCCGCTCGAATGTCATCGCCATCACTCCAGTGTAACTAATGCTTGCGTTAGTCAGCTAGTCGTGCTTGTATCTCACTAACGTAAACGTTATTCAGCCGGGAGGAACGGCCATGGTGGCAGTAAATGGAAAAACGGTATTGGTGACCGGGGGCCGTCGCGGTCTCGGCTCGGCGCTGGTCGACGAGGTACTCTCCCGCGGTGCGGCGAAGGTGTATTCGACTGCCCGCGAGCAGTATTCGGATGGTCGCACCGGAGTGGTCAGCCTCCCCCTCGAGGTGCGGAACGCGCAGTCGGTCAGCGAGCTGGCCGCGATCGCCACCGATGTCGACATCGTCATCAACAACGCCGGGATCCTGCTGCCGGGCGCACTGCTGACCGGAGATTTCGACGACATCACCACGACGTTCGACATCAACACCCTCGGTCCGCTGCGGGTCACCCGGGCGCTGGCGCCGATACTGGCCGCCAACGGCGGCGGTGCGCTGGTGAACGTGCATTCGGTGCTGTCCTGGCTGGGTGGCAGCGGCGCCTACGGTGCCTCCAAGGCCGCCATCTGGTCGCTGACCAACTCGCTGCGCGCCGAGTTGAGCGCCCAGGGCACCCAGGTGCTCGGCGTACACGTCGGGTTCATCGACACCGAGATGGTGTCCGAGGTCGGCCTGCCCAAGACCGCTCCGGCCGACGTCGCCGCCACCGTGATCGACGCCCTGGAGGCCGGCGCCCACGAGGTCCTGGTCGACGAGGTGACCGCCGCGGTGAAGGCCAAACTGTCCGGGCCCGTCGAGGACCTCGTCTTCGACCTGGCGCACTGACCGGGGTACCTCAGGAAAGCTGAAACTCATGCCGCTTTGGACCATTCACCACACCCCGGGCATCTTCGCCGATACCGAGAAGCGCGAACTCGCGTCGCGCATCACCGATCACTACGAGAAGATCGGGCTGCCGCGCTTCTACGTGGTCGTCGTCTTCAGCGAGACGACACCCTCGAACCTGTACGTCGGCGGCGAGCCGACGCCGGTCGGGGTGCGCGTCGTCATTGAACACATCGCCCGCAGCAGCGTGGATTCCGCGGGCAGGCAGCGCACCAGTCGCTGGATCAAGTCGATCCTGGAGCCCTACCTCGACCGGCACGAGGGATTGCACTGGGAGTTCCACGTCGATGAGACCAGCGAGGAACTGTGGATGATCAACGGGCTCATCCCGCCACCGGCGGGTTCGGAGGCCGAACGCGAATGGGTCCGGTCCAACGCCGCATCCGTGTACTGAGAACTGTTCGCCCAGCGTTCATTCTGCGGTGTGGTGGCGGCATTGCATCGCTGCCAGGGTCCTCGCATGCCCGCCACCCATCGTGTCGTCCCACTGCTCTCGCTGGTCGCCGTCGGCGTCCTCACCCTGAGCGCCTGCAGTGACTCCGCCTCCGAATCCGATGCGCTGCCCGAGAATCCCAGCGTCATCATCCTCAGTGGCGACGGGATGGGTTCACAGCAGCGCACCGCGATCCAGTACCACTCCTACGGGCTCGACGAGCGTCAGCCGATGGACGCGCTGCCCTTCGCGGGCATGCTGGACACGGTCCCGGGCGATCCCGAGTACGCGGTCACCGATTCGGCCGCAGGTGCCACCGCGTGGGCAATCGGTAAGAAGGTTCCCAACGGCACCACGGGTCTGGGCCCGGACGGGGAGTCGGTGCCGAACCTGCTCGACCTGGCCAGAGAACGCGGTATGTCGACGGGTCTGGTGGACGACCATGACGTCACCAACGCCACCCTCGCGGCGTTCGGCGCACCGGTTCCCGACCGGGACCTCAAGGTCGAGATCGCCGAGGGCTATCTCGACCGCGGTGTCGACGTGCTGTTCGGTGGGGGCGAAAAATACTGGTATCCCGCGGGAGACGCCGGCAGGATTCCCGATGCGGGTGAAGACGATGCCAGCGAAGGCGCGTCGAATCTGGTGCAGCGCGCCGAGGAACTCGGCTACGGCTACGCCTACGACCGTGACACCTTCGACGCACTGGCCGGGCCCAAGGCGCTGGCCCTGGTACAGGACAGCGCCAAGCGGCGCGCCACCGAGATCGAAGGCTATGACTACCGGGACGACCCGTACTACGTGGCGCCGGAGAAGCTGGTCGCCAAGGCGCTGGACATCCTGGGGCAGAACGACAAGGGCTTCTTCCTCGTCATCGAGAGTGACGACCTGGATTCCGACGGCCACGAGCACGACGCCCAGAACATGATGCTGGCCGGCGAATCCATGAACGCAATGGTCGAGGTGATCACCGAGTACCAGAAGGAGCATCCCGATGTTCTGCTGATCGTCACCGCCGACCACGAGACCGGCGGCATGGCCATCGAGAACGTGCTCGATGACGGTGAGCCAGAACCCAACAGTGACCAGATCGCCGACGACCCGGTGCCCTATTGGTCCGAAACGCCGGAGAACATGCCGTTACCGGGCGGCGGCGTGCCCAAGCGCAGCGGTCCGTTCACCATCAAGGGCACCGACCGTCAGTTCAAGGTGGACTGGACGACTGCGGAGCACACCGGGACGATGGTGCCGGTGACCGCCGCAGGCCCGCTCGCGGAGCGGTTCACCGGCGTGCACCACAACACGCACGTCTACGACGTCGTGACGGAGTTGTTCGGCAATTGACCACGGCGCTTGACCCTCAGGCCGCGAGATTGCCGTTTTTGTAAGGTTTTTCGAGTAGCAGGCGCGATAACCGCAATCTCGCGGGCGCAGCCCTAGATCACCACAGCCTTGCGGTAGTACACCCGCCGGAAGCCGTCCTCGGTGCGACGGCCGGTCTCCTCGAACCCGCGACGCGGGTAGTAGAGCAGATTCTCCGTCATGGCTTCGTTGGTGTAGAGGCGCAGCTCGGTCAGACCGAGCTCGCGGGCGTCGGCCTCGGCCCGATCGAGGAGCACCGTACCGACCCCGCGGCCCTGCGCCGCGGGGTCGACGGCGATGACATCGACCAGCAGGTGGTCGGTGTGCTCTTCGAGTACCAACACGGCGTCCAGGCCGCCGTCTCCGTCGATGACCCAGACCCGCGAATCTGCCAGTGCGCGGCCGTAATCGGCCGTCATCGGGCCCGGCGGTCGCCCGATCCGCTCGATATACGGCGTGAACGACACGTCGACGAGCCGCTGCACGGCGGGCCGGTCGGCATCGGTGGCCCGGCGAATCTTCACCCGCCGAGCCTAACCGCGGCTAGCGTCCCCGAGTCGGTTGCGAGGCCAGCGATGCCGAGGACGACGGCAGCGTGGACGGCCGGTCGATGATCGTCGAGTTCACCCCGCCCACCCGGTAGCTGGCGCCGCGATGCTCGTCGGGCAGTCGATCACCCTTGCCGAGCAGCTTGTTGCGCAACGTGCCCGGCGCGTAGACATCCTGATAGGCACCGCGCGCGGTGAGTTCGGGAATCACGTGGTCGACGATGTCGGAGAACGATCCCGGGGTCACCGCGTAGGCGAAGTTGAACCCGTCGACGTCGGTCTCCTCGACCCACTCCTGCAACGAATCTGCCACCTGCGCGCCGGATCCGACGAAGCGGGGTCCGAGCCCGCCGATCTTGCCCCACTCCGCGATGTCCTTGATCTGCCACTCCCCGCCGTCGGGATCCGCGGACTGGAACGCCGCCACCGCCGACAGGATGGCATTGGAGTCGACATTGCCCACCGGCTCGTCGAACCCGTACCGGGCCAGGTCCACACCCATCCAGCCGGACATGAACGTCAAGGCGCCCTCCGGGTCGCCGAAGGACAGGTACTCGGCGTGCTTGGCGTGCGCCTCCTCCTCGGTGGCGGCGGTGACCACCGTCGACAGGTTGAAGATCTTCACCGCGTACGGATCGCGGCCGGCGATCTCGAGCTCGCGGCGGATCGTGGTCACGGTCTCGCGCAGAATCGCCTTCGTCGGTGCCGCCGTGAAGATGGCTTCGGCATTCTCGGCGGCGAAGCGGACCCCGCGCGGTGACGATCCGGCCTGGAAGATGACCGGGGTGCGTTGCGGCGACGGCTCGGACAGGTGCACGCCGGGAACGCTGAAATGGGTGCCCTGGTGGCCGATGTGGTGGACCTTGTCCGGATCGGTGAAGACCCCGCGCTCCTTGTCGCGGATGACGGCATCGTCCTCCCAGGAGCCTTCCCACAGTTTGTAGAGCACCTCGAGGTACTCGTCGGCGTGGTCGTAGCGGGTGTCGTGCGCGGGCTGATCGGTCTGGCCCATGTTGCGCGCCGCGGCGGGCAGATACCCGGTCACGACGTTCCAGCCGACGCGGCCCTTGGTGAGATGGTCGAGGGTGGAGATGCGCCGGGCGAAGGGGTAGGGATGCTCGAACCCGGTGCCGGTGGTGATGCCGAATCCGAGGTTCTCGGTGACCAGGGCCATGGCCGAGACCAGCAGCAGCGGATCGTTGACCGGGATCTGGGCCGCCTGCCGGATCGCGGCCTCGTCGCTGGCGCCGTAGACGTCGTACGTGCCGAGCACGTCGGCGATGAACAGGCCGTCGAACCGGCCGCGCTCGAGCAGCTTGGCCAGCTCGGTCCAGTATTCGAGGTCCTTGTACCGCCACGACTGATCGTCGGGGTGCTTCCACAGTCCCGGGGACTGATGGGCGACGCAGTTCATGTCGAAGGCGTTGAAGCGAATCACTCGGGTCACCCCGCCAGCTTTCGCTGCCCACCGGGACACGTCACCGGTTGCATTCAGCCGGATCCGATTGCCGGGGCCTTACCCTGAGGCGGTGACCCACACCGGCAACGACGACGAGAACCCTGGTCGGGTCCATGCCGCCGCGCGGATGGCGCTGGGTGCGGCTTTCGTGACGGCCGCACTTGCCGGCTGTGGCTCCCCCACCATCGTCAACACCGGCGAACCGTGGACCCCGGTCGAAACTCCCGCACCAGCACCGGGACTGCCGGAACACACCTCGAACCGGACCCTGGCCGACGCCTCGGAGTTCTACGACGTCTCCGGCGAGGCCAAGGTGTATCGCTTCGTCACCCCCAGTGGTCGCTGGCAATGCGAGATCGTCCCGCACGCCTCGGCGGGCTGCCGACCGGCCACCTCGTCGACGCTGGGCATCACCGGCGCGCCGACAGCGGTACCCGGCGCCGACGGCGAACCCACCGCGCCGAACACCATCACCATCGATCGCGGCTCCGATGTCCGGTTCGTCGAGACAGTGACCGACACTGACACGGGAACCGGAACCGGGGCGCCGATCGTCACGCTGCCGTTCGGCAAGGTGCTGCAGGTCGCCGGATTCCGGTGCAACGTCCAGGAAGCCACCGGGGTGTCCTGCGGTAGCGAATCGAGCGGCAAGGGGTTCACCTTCTCGGCCGAGGGATTCACCGCGGTGTACACCGATGTCCCTCAATAGAGCGGTCCGCTTCACCGCCGGTCTGGTCTTCGCGCATTTGCTGACCTCCGCCGAGGTCGTCACCGTCCTGATCTCCCTCGGCCGCCAGAGTCCCAGCGGTGCACAGTCGTTGGTCCCCGAGGCCGACCCGGTGGCGTTGCTGATCGTGGTGCTGGTGGGCACCGTGCTCGCGGCGGTCGGTGGCTACCGCATCATCGCGCCGTCGCTGCGCTGGTTCGACGCCGGGGCCGAACCGGACGTCCGGCAGCGTCGCGCGGCGATCAACATGGTCCGGGGACAGTCGGTGCTGCTGGTGTCGATCTGGCTGCTCAGTGGCGCGATCTTCATCGTCATCGGCGATGTCACCGGATGGGTGCCGGTCCTGCTGATCGTGGCGTCGGTGCTGTTCGCCGGCATCGCCACCGCCAGCAGCAGCCTGCTGTTCACCCAGCGGGTGACTCGGCCCGTGGTGGCCGCGGCGTCAAGGGATTTCGAGGGCCGCGTCACCGCACCGGGAGTGCAGGCCCGGCTCATCCTGATGTGGACACTCACCACCGCGTTGCCCAGCATCACGATCGTCGTCATGATCGTGTGCCGGGCCAACGGGTGGCTGATCCCGGAATCGGCTTCGGTGGACGTTCCGGTGGTGCTGCTCTCGTTGGTCTCGGTGTTTCTCGGGTTGCGCACCCTGATGCTGGTCTCGATCTCCATCTCCGATCCCCTGCGGGAGATCATCGACGCCATGGCCGACGTCGAACAGGGCCGCATCGGCAAGCAGGTCGATGTGTACGAGCAGTCCGAGATCGGCCGGCTGCAGAACGGATTCAACCGGATGGTGGCGGGACTGCAAGAACGCGACCGGCTGCGCGACCTGTTCGGCCGCCACGTCGGCCCGGACGTGGCCAGCCTGGCGATCCGCACGGGAGCCGTGGCCGAGGACGTGCTGTCCGGCGAGGTGCGCGAGGTGGCCGTGCTGTTCGTCGACGTGACCGGCTCCACCGCACTGGCGATGACCCGCACACCGGCCGAGGTGGCCGATGTCTTCAACGACTTCTTCCGGATCGTGGTGGCGGCCGTCGACGCACACCACGGGCTGATCAACAAGTTCCAGGGCGACGCCGCGCTGGCCGTGTTCGGCGCACCGATCGCCTCGGAGACGGCGGCCGCGTCCGCGCTGGCTGCGGCCCGGACGCTGGGGGCCGCCCTCGGGCGTCAGGAACTGGATTACGGCATCGGGGTGTCGGCCGGACCTGCGTTCGCGGGCAATATCGGCGCGGAGAACCGCTATGAGTACACCGTCATCGGAGATCCCGTCAATGAAGCTGCGCGGCTGGCCGATTTCGCCAAGACACTGACGGGGCGGATCGCCTGTTCCGGTGCCGCCGTGCAGCGGGCCGGTGACGAAGTCGGGCATTGGGACAGCCACGGAGAGGTGACATTGCGCGGGCGTTCCGAACCGACGGATGTGCACGTGCCACGATGGTCGCCATGAGCGAAGCTTGCGAGCGAATCGTCAACCAATGAGCGACATTGCGCCCTTCCGCATCGCGGTGACCGACGATCAGCTGGACGACCTGAAGCGCCGGCTGGCGAACACCCGCTGGCCCGAGGCCGAATGCGTCGACGACTGGAGCCAGGGCATGCCGCTGGCTTACGCCCAGGAGCTCGCCGGCTACTGGGCCGACGGATACGACTGGCGGGCGCGGGAGTCCGAACTGAATCGCTTCCCGCAGTTCATCACCGCCATCGACGACCTGGACATCCATTTCATCCACCAGCGTTCCCCGCACGAGGACGCGTTCCCGTTGGTCATCACCCACGGCTGGCCGGGATCGATCGTCGAGTTCCAGAAGATCATCGCGCCACTGACCGATCCCACCGCGCACGGCGGGCGCGCCGAGGATGCGTTCCATGTCGTGTGCCCGTCACTGCCCGGCTACGGCTTCTCCGGTAAGCCCGCCACCACCGGATGGGGTGTCGAGCGCATCGCGTCGGCCTGGGACACCCTGATGGGCCGACTGGGTTATCGGCGATACGGAGCCCAGGGCGGGGACTGGGGTGCGGCCGTGACCACGCAGATTGGGCGAAATGGTCGCGGCTGCTGCGCGATTCACACCAACATGCCGATCGGGCAACCCGCTGCCGAGAGCCTGCAGAGCCCGACCGAGGACGATCAGCGGGCTTTCGCGGCGATGAAGCACTACCGCACATGGGAAGCGGGCTACTCCAAGCAGCAGTCCACCCGGCCGCAGACACTGGGTTACGGTCTGGTCGATTCGCCAGTGGCCCAGATGGCCTGGATCGTGGAGAAATTCTGGTCCTGGAGTGACTGCGACGGGCACCCGGAGAACGTGTTCAGCCGCGACGAACTCCTCGACAACGTGATGCTGTACTGGCTGACCGGCACCGGCGCGTCATCGGCACGGCTGTACTGGGAGAGTTTCAGCGCCTTCGGCAAGCGCGAACCGGTGCTGCTGCCCACCGGTGTCGCCGAATTCCCCAAGGAGATCCTGCGCTCGCCGCGTCCCTGGTGCGAGCCGCACTACAACATCACCCGATGGACCACGATGCCGCGCGGCGGGCATTTCGCCGCCTTCGAACAACCGGAGCTGCTCGTCGAAGATGTCAGGGCATTTTTCGCGACGGTGCGGTGAGCCACCGGTAACCGCCGTAAAGCAGCGCGGCCACAACGAAATTGACGAAGTACGCGATATCCGCGCCGTGCCAGGCAACCGCCACCGGCCCCTTGATCAGCGTGGTGTTCATGAACGGCATCGCCGCGGCATAGGAGACCACGAAGACCGCGAGCGCGGCGATGGCGTGCCGGCGTTCGGTGAACGCCGAGGCCACATCGACAGCAGGGCCTGCGCCGCGGGTACGCAGCGCCCAGTCGATACCGATGATGGCCACGAAGGCCGGAATCCAGTACCCGATGAGCAGCAGGACGTCGAGGAATTTCGTCGAGGTGTCGGCGCCCTCGAGCCACAGGATGAGGAAGAAGGCAAGGACGGTCACCACGACCGCGGACACCGGTCGGCGTACCCGTACGCCGAGAGTCTGCAGTGCCAGTGAACCGCTGTAGTCGTTCATGACACCGGAGCCCACCGAGGCCAGGGCGATGATCAGCAGCGCGATCGCGCCCAACGCGCCGCCGCCCATCACATCGCGCACCCCCTCGGCGGTGTGGGCGCCGATGACATCGGCCGCGGCGATCCCGATGCCCTGGACGAAGATGTACGCCAGTACCATTCCGCCGAACGTGTAGCCGAACACCTTCGCCTTCGGTGAGTCGACCGGCAGGTAGCGGCTGAAGTCCGCGGCGTAGCTGGCCCAGGAGATCGTCAGGCTGAGCGCGATCGTCACCTCGAGCACGAACGCGCCGATGAGATCGGCACCGGTCAGCGCTGCCGGGGTCACGACATCGTGGCCTTCGACGAGTTTGACCGCGAACACCACGAAGGTGGCGAACAGCACCACCGTCAGGACGGCCTGCAGCCGGTGGATGAGTTCGTAGCCGACGAACCCGACGGCGCCCTGCACGGCGAGCACGATCAGCACGGCCACCCAGAACGGGATGCCGAGCAGCAGGGCCAGTGCCTGTCCGCCGAACAGGCCGACCAGCGCGTCCCACGCGATGGAGGACAGCCACTGCAGTGCGGCCGGTAGGGCCACACCCGGGCCGAAGGCCAGGCGCGCCGACGGCAGCTGCGCGGTGCCGGTGCGCGGTCCCCAGGTGGACAGATAGGCCACCACCAGTCCGCCCAGCACGGTGCCGATGACCATGGCCAGCAGTCCCAGCCAGAAGCCGAGGCCCAGCAGGATGGCCAGGGTGCCGGTGAAGACGCCGGTCATGTTGACCTGGGGTGCGAACCACACGGTGAACAGTCGTGCGGGCGTGCCGTAGCGGCGGTCCGCCGCGACGGGCGCTATGCCATGGGTCTCGACCGAGAGATCACCGGCCCCGGCCGGGGATCTGCCGCTGAACGACGGCGAATCAATCGTTCGATTCGATGCTTGAGAGCCACTTGCTGCGCCGCCGGTCATGCGAGTATTCGATCACGCCACCCCGGTCCGTCCGGGCCCCCACCTCCGATGGCCGTGCCTGTCAACACATCGGCGCAGCGGATTCTGTCTCAGATGCCGCGAACAAGCTATGGATTCCATTGTCGGAATGTAAATTCGTTGCGGAATCGCTTGCGAAGGTGGTGGTGATCGGCAATTGTTGATCACGACCACCGCAATGCTCGAGGAGGCTCCGCCCTGACCGGTACACACGCCACCGCCACTGACCAGATCGTCGGCGAGGACGGGACGACCCTGCGCAAGGGCGAGCCCGTGATCGAGATCGACCATGTGGTCAAACGCTTCGACGACTACGTCGCCGTGGCCGATGCCGATTTCACGATCGCCGCGGGAGAGTTCTTCTCCATGCTGGGGCCATCGGGCTGCGGTAAGACAACCACCCTGCGGATGATTGCCGGGTTCGAGACGCCGACCGCCGGTGCGATCCGCCTGCAGGGCGTCGACGTGTCGCGGGTGCCGCCGCACAAGCGCAACGTCAACACCGTCTTCCAGCACTACGCACTGTTCCCGCACATGACGGTGTGGGACAACATCGCCTACGGCCCGCGCAGCATGAAGATCGACAAGACGAAAGGCAAAGGGGAGGTCAAACGGCGCGTCGACGAGATCATCGAGATCGTCCGGCTGACCGACTTCGCCAAACGCAAACCCGCCCAGCTGTCCGGCGGTCAGCAGCAGCGCGTCGCCCTGGCCCGCGCCCTCGTCAATTACCCCAGCGCACTGCTGCTCGACGAACCGCTCGGCGCGCTGGACCTCAAATTGCGGCACGCGATGCAGTTCGAGCTGAAACGCATCCAGCGCGAGATCGGCATCACCTTCATCTACGTCACCCACGACCAGGAGGAGGCGCTGACGATGAGTGACCGCATCGCGGTCATGAACGCCGGCAACGTGGAGCAGATCGGTAGCCCGGCCGATATCTATGATCGTCCCGCCTCGGTCTTCGTCGCGGGGTTCATCGGGCAGGCCAACTTGTGGGCCGGTAAGCAGACCGGCCGGGCCAACCGCGACTTCGTCGAGATCGAGGTGCTCGGCACCACCCTGAAATCGCGGCCCGGCGACACCGCCATCGAATCCGGTGGGCAGGCCACGCTGATGATCCGGCCCGAACGCGTCCAGGTCTCCACCGAGCAGCCCACCGGTGATCTCGCGGTGGTCCGCACGACCGTGCGGGACCTCACCTTCCAGGGTCCGGTGGTGCGGCTGTCGCTCGCGGCGGCCGACGACTCGACCGTGGTCGCGCATGTCGGCCCCGAACAGAGCCTGCCGCTGCTGCGCCCGGGTGACGAGGTCTATGCCAGCTGGTCCCCGGAGGCCTCCCTGGTCCTGCCTGCCGCGGACATCCCCACCACCGAAGATCTCGAAGAGATGCTCGACGAATCCTGATCTCCTCGCGTTCGCTCCCCTCCCTCACGAAAGGCACCGCATGTCCAACGAGATCGATCCCCGGCTACTGTCCCGACTGGCTGCCAACCGCACCAGCCGGCGACGGTTCATCGGCGGCAGCGCCGCCACGGCCGCGGCGGCGATCCTTGGCTCCTCGTTCCTCGCCGCGTGCGGATCCGACAGCAGCAGCACCGGTTCGTCGAGCACTCAGGATGACGGTGGACCCGCCAGTGGCACACTGCGCGTGTCGAACTGGCCGCTCTACATGGCCGACGGTTTCATCGCCGCGTTCCAGACGGCATCGGGTCTGACCGTCGACTACAAGGAAGACTTCAACGACAACGAGCAGTGGTTCGCCAAGGTGAAGGAACCGCTGTCGCGCAAGCAGGACATCGGCGCCGACCTGGTGGTTCCCACCGAGTTCATGGCCGCCCGCGTCAAGGGTCTTGGCTGGCTGAACGAGATCAGCGACGCCGGCGTGCCCAACCGCAAGAATCTGCGACAGGATCTGTTGGACTCCAAGGTCGATGAGGGCCGCAAGTTCACCGCGCCGTACATGACGGGCATGGTGGGCCTTGCCTACAACAGGGCGGCCACCGGGCGCGACATCAGAACTATCGACGACCTGTGGGATCCGGCGTTCAAGGGCCGGGTCAGCCTGTTCTCCGACGTCCAGGACGGCCTCGGCATGATCATGCTGTCCCAGGGCAACTCCCCGGAGGACCCGACGACGGAATCCATCACCCAGGCGGTGAATCTGGTCCGCGAGCAGAAGGACAAGGGGCAGATCCGCCGCTTCACCGGCAACGACTACGCCGACGATCTGGCGGCCGGCAATATCGCTGTCGCACAGGCATATTCGGGTGACGTCGTGCAGCTGCAGGCCGACAATCCCGATCTGCAGTTCATCGTTCCCGAATCCGGTGGCGACTGGTTCATCGACACCATGGTGATCCCGTACACCACGCAGAACCAGAAGGCCGCCGAGGCGTGGATCGACTACGTCTACGACCGGGCCAACTACGCGAAGCTGGTCGCCTTCACCCAGTTCGTGCCTGCGCTCTCGGACATGACCGACGAACTCGCCAAGGTCGATCCGGCATCGGCGGAGAATCCGCTGATCAATCCGTCTCCCGAGGTGCAGGCGAACCTGAAGTCGTGGGCTGCGCTCACCGATGAGCAGACCCTGGAGTTCAACACCCTGTACGCCGCCGTCACCGGTGGCTAGGTCGATGGCACAGCGAACGCAGGGAGCATAAATGGCTGGAGTCGCAGCCAGCAGCCGGCAGCGGAGCAAGATCGCCCCGTACCTGATGATCTTGCCCGCGCTGGCTTATCTCGCAGTGTTCTTCGTGGTGCCGTTCTTCTCGTTGGCCCGGACATCGCTGTCCTCATCGGGCGGTTCGGTGTACCTGCCGACACTGACGTTCGACTGGAACTTCGCGAACTTCGTCGATGCGTTCAGGCTCTACCAGGACCCCATCCTGCGGTCGTTCGGTTATGCGGCGGCGGCGACCGTGCTGTGCATGCTGTTGGCGTTCCCGCTGGCCTATGTGATCGCGTTCAAGGCCGGCCGGTTCAAGAACCTGATCCTCGGGTTGGTGATCCTGCCGTTCTTCGTGACATTCCTGATCCGCACCATCGCCTGGAAGACGATCCTCGCCGACGAGGGCTGGGTGGTCAGCGCACTGGGCACGATCGGGTTGCTTCCGGAGGAGGGCCGGCTGCTCTCGACGAGCTGGGCGGTGATCGGCGGGCTGACCTACAACTGGATCATCTTCATGATCCTGCCGCTGTACGTCAGCCTGGAGAAGATCGATCCGCGGCTGCTGGAGGCCGCCCGCGACCTGTATTCCGGTGGCACCCGCAGTTTCCGGAAGGTGATCTTCCCGCTGGCGCTGCCGGGCCTGCTCGCGGGCAGCCTGCTGGTGTTCATCCCCGCGGTCGGTGATTTCATCAACGCCGACTACCTGGGCAGTACCCAGACCACGATGATCGGCAACGTGATCCAGAAACAGTTCCTGGTGGTCAAGGACTACCCCGCTGCCGCCGCGCTGAGCCTGGGGCTGATGGGTCTCATTCTGGTCGGGGTGCTGATGTACACCCGGGCGCTGGGTACGGAGGACCTCGTATGACCGCGATCGGGGCGACGCCGAAGCGCGTTGCCGAGCGGCCGGCGGCGCCGAAACGCGTTCGGACCCGGCCGAAGTGGGGCGACGTCTCACTGCGCATCGTGGCCGGACTGGTACTGCTGTACCTGTTCATGCCGATCCTGGTGATCGTGCTGTTCTCGTTCAACGATCCGGCGGGCAAGTTCAACTACACCTGGCAGGGCTTCACCCTGGACAACTGGGCCGACCCGTTCAAGTACCCGGCGCTCACCGAGGCGCTGAAACTCAGCCTCAACATCGCCTTGGTGTCCACGCTCATCGCGCTGGTGCTGGGCACGTTGCTGGCGATCGCCCTGGTGCGCCAGCGTTTCCGCGGGTACCGGGCGGTGGACACGTTCATGATCCTGCCGCTGACCGCTCCCGAGGTGGTGATGGGGGCCTCGCTGCTGACGTTGTTCCTGGACTTCGGCTGGGCCGCCGGCTACACCACCATCCTGATCGCACACGTCGCCTTCGAGGTCAGTTTCATCGCGATGACGGTGCGGGCCCGGGTGCGCGGTTTCGACTGGACATTGGAGGATGCGTCGCTGGATCTGGGCGCCAACCCGACCCGGACGTTCTTCAAGGTGACGCTGCCGCTGATCGTGCCGGGCATCGTGGCGGCGGGCATGCTGTCGTTCGCGTTGTCACTCGACGATTTCATCGTCACCTACTTCGTCAGCGGATCCACCGTCACCTATCCGCTGTACGTCAACGCGGCGGTCAAAGCCGCTGTGCCACCGCAGATCAACGTGCTGGCCACGGCAATCCTGGTGGTCAGCCTGCTGCTGCTGGCGGCAGGCACCCTGTACCGCCGCAAGAAGGTCGTCATCTAGGCGGTCAGACCGGTGCGGTGATGGGTTCGCGCGCCCCGTGGCGCGCGGCCCCGATACCGGCGGCGACGACGAAGCCGAGGCCGAGCAGGCCGATGAGCGCGGGAACCTGGTGCAGGATCAGCCATCCCATCAACATGGCGAAGCCGGGCTCCAGGCTCATCAGGGTGCCGAACGCTGCCGCGGTCAGTCGCCGTAACGACAGCAGTTCCAGGGCGAACGGGACGACCGGCAGCAGGATGGCCAGGCCGATGCCGATCAGCCACAGCTGCGGGGTCATCGCGGTGAACACCGCCGGGCCCGCGACCGCCGAGGCGACCAGGGCGGCAACCGGCATCGACACCGCGAGCCCGTTGAGCCCGGTGAGCTGCTCGCCGACGCGCTGGGTCAGCAGAATATAGGCGCCCCAGCATAATCCGGCGCTCAGCGCGTAACCCACCCCGAGCGGGTCGAAACTGCCCGACCACGGCTCGGTCAGGAGCAGCACGCCGATCGCGGCGAGGCCCGGCCAGACGAAGCGGTGACGACCCGAGCCGCGCAGCACAGCGACACCGAGCGGCCCGAGGAACTCCAGCGCGCTGGCGGTACCCAGCGGGATGCGTTCCACCGACATCATGAACAGCACGGTGATGCCCGCGGTCACGACTCCGAGCAGCGCGGCGGCGACGAACGCGGAGCGGGTGAACGACGACGGCCGCGGACGGACGATGATCAGCAGCAGGATCCCCGCCCAGAACAGGCGCAGCCAGGCCGCGCCCACCGCGCCGATATCGTCGATCAGCCCCACCGCGATGGCGGCGCCCAACTGCACCGAACACATCGCAGCAACGGCCATGAACGCACCGCTGCGTGCTCCGTTCGTCACCATCACTGCATTCAACGGTGCCCCGCGGTCAGCTGTCCACGAGTTTTCCCAGGATCTGATCGGCGATCCGCTGGTGTCCGGCGCGGTTGGGGTGCACATCGTGATCGCTGCACCAGTAGCTCAGCGCGCACACGTCGGCCGCGGAGCCGACCGGAGAGTCGGCGAACAGCGCGCCGGACCGCGAATACGTCTGCCGCAAGGCCGGATTGAACTTCTCGTCGAAGACAGTGGCCGCGATATCGGCGTGCTCGCCGGCGAGGAACACGTTCAGGTAGGACACGCCGACCACCGGAACGCCGGCGTCGAGCACTCCCCCGAGCTTGCCCAGCATGTCGTCGAGGGCGGACGCAGCGGATGCGCTGGCGGACTCGGCGCAGGCGGGTGCGCCGCCAGATGCCGCCTCGGCGATACAGGGCGCGACATCGTTACCTCCGGCGACCACGGTCACCAGACCCACCTGATCGCGATGCTCGGCGACGAAACGGGCGGCCGCGTCCGCCTGTGACAGATCGGGATATTCGGGGCCGTCCTGCGCCCGGGCACCGGCATCGCAGCCGGACCGACGGGCAATCTGCTGGGCGGTGGCTCCCGAGCAGCCGAAGTTGATCAGCCGCCATCCCGGATTGTCGTTGTGCTGCAGGGCCTCTTCGGTCAGATATGCGAACCCGTCACGGGACGTGCCGTTCGGACCGTCACCGGTGGCATAGGAGTCCCCGATGGACACGTAATAGATCGGGTCGGTGGCGGGTGCGGCCGGGCCGGAACCACAGCCGGTCACGGCCAGCGTGACGGCAAGAACCAGCGCCGCGGCGCGATCAGCGGGTGCGGTCGGGGAACGGATCATTGCGGAAGTCGATCTGTGCGTCCGGGTTGCTCACGGCGGTGACCATCCCGGAACCGATGGCGCCCTCGCTGTCGAACAGTGTCGAGGTCCCGACCGCGATTCCGTCGGCAGCCCAATGGGAGTCGGCCTGCACGCCGATCCACTCGTCGCGCGGCAGCCGGGCCAGCGCGACCGTCAGATCACCGTTGATGTACCCGACGCCCGCGGTACCCAGATTGGTGACGAGGCTGGTCCCCTCGGCAGCCATGGCGGCCCGCACGAACGGCGTGTTGCGGTAACCGTCGACGACGTCGATGGTGCGATTGAGGAAGCGTTTGCGGGACGCATTCTGGTGATCGGCGATGGCGCCCGTCCAGCCGATCTCGTCACTACCGATCCCGATACCGCGGCTCTCGTCGCGATCGGGCGGGCCGACGAACTCGGCGGGCGAGACCCATTCGGTGCCCCGCGGCGGTGCCGAGAGCCGGTACTGGACCAGCGTCGCCCGCACCACCGTCACACCGTCCTGGATCAGTTCGCATTCCGCGTTGCGCACCCGCCGGCCGTCGCGCACCAGGGTCAGTTTGGTGATCGTCGGAACCCCGCGGGCCGCCTTGAACAGGTCGACGGTGAGCCGCGACGGCAGGAACTCCGGATCACCGAAGCCGGTCTCCAGCGCGCGTGCGACCAGCCCGACCAGGGCCGGGCCGTTGAGGTGGTCGGGACCCCAGTGACTCTGCGCGTACGTGCTGGGCGCGTAGGTGTCGTGCTCGGTCTGGGTGAAATGGAACGGACGCGCACTCATTTCCGCATCGTCGCACAGTGTCTGCCGGGTCTTGCGGCCATGCCCACTTGGGACCGGCGGCCGCTACTGGGGAGCGACGATGCCGTGGTCGTAGGCATAGACGATCGCGGCGGCGCGGTCCCGCAGCCGGAGCTTGTCGAAGATGCGCCCGATATGGCTCTTCACCGTCACACCGGAGATGAACAGTTCCGCGGCGATCTCGGCGTTCGTGTGGCCTCGTCCGATCAGCGTCAGCACATCCAGTTCGCGCCCGGTGAGCTCGCTGACCTGAACCTGGTGCCGGCCCTCGGCGGACTTGCGGTAGGTGTTGAGGACCCTGGCGGTGACTGCCGGATCCAGATAGCTGTCGCCGTGGGCGACGGCCCGGACGGCCCGGATGAGCTCCTCGGCCGAGGAATCCTTGAGCACGAAACCCGCCGCACCGGCCCGCAGCACCCCGGACAGCAGATCGTCCTCGTTGAAGGTGGTCAACGCCAGGACCGGCGGTCCGCCCGCCTCGGCGAGTCGCCGGGTGGCCTCGATACCGTCGACCCGTTTCATCCGCAGATCCATCACCACCACGTCGACGGACTGCTCGGCCAGCGCGTCGAGTACCTCGTCACCGTCCGAACATTCGGCGACGACCACGAATCCGTCCTTGCGGCGCAGGATCCGGCGCAACCCGGAACGCACCAGATCCTGGTCGTCGACGAGCAGTACCGCGATATCGCTCAATCCCCCGTCGCTGCGCTCGCCCCGGTATCCCACCGCTCAGCCCCCGCAGCGGGATTCGCCCAGCGGTAGCTCCGCGTGCACCGTCCACCCCTCGCGGGTCGGGCCGATATCGATGACACCGCCCAGCAATTCGACGCGCTGCCGCATACCGCGGACACCGCGGCCATCGGGCGCGCGGCGACGGCTCGCCGAGACGGCCACCGGCATCTCGTTGCGGACCGAGAGCTCGGCATGGTCCCCGATGACCGCCAGGGTGACCGTCGAGCGTGATTCCGGGGCGTGCTTGGCGACATTGGCCAGCGATTCCTGCGCGATCCGGTACAGCGCCAGGCCGACCGCCGGGGAGATACGGGTGGTCGACCCCTCGGTGCGCAGTGTCACGGCCAGGCCGGCGCGGGCGAAATCGTCGCTGAGCCGGGCAATGTCCTCGACGCCGGGTTCGGGTGCGATTTTCATGGGCGCGACGTCGAGCAGCCCGACGGTGCGCCGGATATCGGCCATTGCCTCACGGCCGAGTTTCTCGGCGTCCTCCAGCGCGTCGACGGCGTCATCGATATCGCGATCCTCCTGCAGTGCCCGCCGTGCACCGGTGAGGTGCAGCAGCGTGACCGACAGCGAATGCGCGATGACGTCATGCACCTCGCGCGCGATCCGGCGCCGCTCGTCGGCGGCGGCGTGCTCGGAGAGCGCTTCCTGGGCGTCGCGCTGCGCGACGATCAGCTGCTGCTGAATCCGCATCAGATACCCCACCAGCCAGCCCATGCCCAGCACGCTCAGATACAGCCAGACACCGTCGAGCCGGTGGGACGCGGCCGCAACAGCCAACATGGCGGCCGCCGACCCGGTCGCGGCCAGGCTGCCGGCCAGCGGTGTCATCGCCCCCACCACACCCACCATGAGCACCAGGATCAGCGGGGCGAAATCGAACTCGATCGGGGTCGACGTCCCGAACAGGAAGATCGCCGCGGCACCGGACCAGGCACCCCAGATGAGCAACGGGTTGAACGAGGCCCCGGCAGCAAAGAAGACGACCAGCGGGCACATCGCGACCATGATGCCCACCGGCACCGCGACCAGATGGTCGGAGGCGGGGCGCTGCAGCGTCGACACCACGGCGATCAATGCCAGTGCGGTATCGGTGGTGACGACGAACACCCAGCTCCAACCGAGCTCGTTGAGCTCACCGTGCCGCGCGAAACGCGTACGCAGGAATTCGGGCACGGCGAAGCGCATCGGCCAATGGTAGGTCCGAAACACCACCAAAACCATCATGCTGCGGGCGGGTTGACGCTCCTCCCACGGTAGGAGGCGCGGTATGGGCCGCCGGCATGACGCGGTGGGGGCGCCGCTGTCCCTAGCGTTTCCTTCATGGGGTGGCGTGCAGCGGTGTTGATCGTCGGGCTGTGGCTCGCCCTCGCGGGCGCGGCGAATCTTGCGATACCACAGCTGGAGACGGTGGTGCACGAGCACGCCCGATCGTTCATGCCGGCGGGCGCGCCGAGTTCGGTGGCGGCCGTGCGGTCGGCGGAACTGTTCGGGGCGTCGACCGACAACAACCTCAACTATGTGGTGCTGGAGCGTACCGGCGGTCCGCTCGGCGGTGCAGACCGCGACTACTACGACCGGCTTGTCGCCGCACTGCGCGCCGATACCGCGCATGTCCGCACCGTCACCGACCTCTGGTCGGACCCACTGACCGAATCGTTCGCCGTCAGCGCCGACGGGCGGGCGGTCACGATGATGCTGCGGCTTGCCGGGGTGCTGGGCACCACGCCGGCAGCCGAAGCGGTACATGCGGTCCGCGCCGCCGTTGACGCCGCGAATCCGCCGGCCGGCCTGCAGGCGTTCGTCACCGGGCCGGGCGCGACGATCGTCGACGAATTCACCGCGATCGACCGGCAGATGCTGATGATCACGGCGGCCACCGTCGGGCTCATCCTGTTGCTGTTGCTCGTGGTCTACCGCTCCCTCGCTGCGGCGTTCATCCCGTTGTTCTCGGTGGGATTGGCACTGGGCGTCGCGCGGCCGATCGCCGCGGCGCTGGGCGGTTCCGGTGTGATCGAGGTGTCGTTGTTCTCGGTGGCGTTGGTGGCGGCCATGATGCTCGGCGCGGGCACCGATTACGCAATCTTCCTGATCGGCCGGTTTCAGGAAGGCCTGCGCAACGGGCTGGATTCGACCCGCGCGCTCATCGCAGCTCAGCGCGCAGTGGCTCCGGTGATAGCCGGATCGGCACTGACCGTCGCCACCGCACTGGCGTGTCTGGGCTTCGCCGAGGTCGGCATGTTCCGCAGCGCCGGAATACCCTCTGCGATCGGGATTCTGGTGGTGATGGTGGCATCCCTGTCACTGACACCGGCACTGATTAGCCTCGCCGGCGGCGTCGGCATGCTGGCGCCCAAGCCCACCCGCACCGGCCGGCGCTGGCGCCGGGTCGGTGCCGCCCTGACCCGCTGGCCGGCACCGATTCTGGTCACCGCACTGGCCGCGCTGGCGCTGCTGGCATTGCCGGCGGCCGGGATCCGCAACGGCTGGAACGAACCGGTCGCGACACCCGCCGATACCGGGTCGAACCTCGGATACGCCGCAGCCGAAAGGCATTTCGAGGACAACCATCTGTTGCCGGCCGTGGTCGCCGTGCAGACCGATCACGATGTGCGTACGCCGGCCGGCCTCATCGCCGTCGAGCGCGTCACCCGCGCGGTGATGGGGATACCGGGTGTGCGGGTGGTGCAGTCCCCCAGCAGGCCGGCGGGCATCGTGCCGGAGGAGACCACGCTGGCAGGCCAGATCGGCCGTATCGGTGACGAACTCGCGGGCAGTGTCGGTGACCTCGATGAGCAGTTGAACGGACTCGACGAGCTGCAGGCGGTCCTCGACGACATGGCCGGCGCGCTGTCCGGCCTTCGGGACGGGCTGCAGGGCAGCGCGGCGGGTCTTGGCGAGGTGTCCTTGGCTGCGGCCGATATGCAGCGCGGCACCTCGGATCTGCAGTCCACCGCCGAGACGGCAGCGGGCCGGCTGGACCCGTTGCGCGGGTTCGTCGCATCGACACCGCACTGCCCGGCCAACCCGATCTGCGCCGTCGTGCAGCAGATCGTGACACCGGTCGACGAGGTGGTCGCCGGGACCGCGGCGCTGACAGCAGGAGTGCACAAGCTCACGAGCGGCTCCGTCACCGCCACTGACGCTCTCGGCGGGGTGCCCGTCGATATCGACACCATGACGGCGGCCCTGACCCGGGCCCGTGCGGCCATGGCCGACACCACATCCCAGCTGGGTGCGGTGGGCCCGCAGCTCAACGACTTCACCGGTTACCTGCGCGAGGCGGCGGCGTCTTTCGAGGGCAGCGCGGCCGGCGGGTTCTACGCGCCCCAGCGCGCCCTGGCCGATCCGCGGATGGCGGCGGCCCTGGACAGGCTGATCGCGCCGGACGGGCGGGCCTTCTATCTGCTGGTGTACGGGACGGGCACGGAATGGGGCGCTGCCGGGGCGGCCCGCACCGCGGCGATCGAATCGGCGGTGACCGAGGCGACCAAGGAGGGAACCCTGCGACCGGTGGACGTTCATCTGGCCGGCGTCGGGCCCGCCACCCTGGATTTGCAGCAGATGGTCGCCGGGGACACCCGGTTGCTCGTGATCGCGACGCTGGCACTGATCTTCGCGATCGTCGCGCTGCTGCTGCGCAGCCCGGTGGCCGGCCTGGTGGTGGTCGGCACCGTGGCGTTGTCCTACGCGGCGGCCCTCGGCGCGAGCGTGCTCATCTGGCAGCACCTGCTGGGACTCGAATTGCACTGGGCGGTAGGACCTATCGCATTCATCGCGCTGATCGCCGTGGGCGCGGACTACAACCTGTTGCTGGCCATGCGCATTCGCGAAGAGACGCACACCGACAAGTTGCGCACCGGCATCATCCGCGCGTTCGGCGCCACCGGCGGCGTGGTGACCACCGCGGGGGTGATCTTCGGCATCACGATGCTGGCACTGCTGGGCAGCAGCGTGCTCAGCATCGCCCAGATCGGACTCACCATCGGTGTGGGACTGCTCATCGACACCATGATCGTCCGCACCTTCGTGTTGCCCACGGTGATGGTGCTGCTGGGCCGCTGGTTCTGGTGGCCGCGCCGGCCCTGGCTAGGTCGCGGTGACGAGCAGGTGGTCGGCGGGTTCGTCCCAGTGGTCCAGGTTGACCGCGTGGGTGAGCGGGCGGCGTCGTAGCCTTCCGTGCCTGCCCTTGGGCCAGCCGATGACGATATGCCCGCCGAGCATCCAGTCGTCGGGGACGCCGACGGCGTCGCGCAGCAGGGCCTCGCCGCCGTAGGACGCCCAGCTCGTCAGGCAGGCACCGAGACCCTGTGCGCGGGCAGCCAACAGGAAGTTCTGCATCGCCGGGAAGATGGACCCGCCCAGCAGCAGGTCCGACGCGGTGGGAAAGCGCTTCTGGACGAACAGCACCGAGGTGAACTCCTCGGCCCGGTCGTGCAGTTCGTAGGTGGCCCGATTGTTACGCGCCACCAGGTCGGTTTCCTGATCGGTCGGCCTGCTCATGCCGTAGACCGGTTCGATGACCGACAGCGCATGCCGGGCGGCTTCGGCCACCACGGCCCGTTGCTCGGGTGAACGCAGCACGACGAACCGCCATGCCTGCGCGTTCGCGCCGGACGGTGCCCAGGTCGCGGCCTCCAGGCAGCGTGCCAGCGTCGCGTCGTCCACGGGTTCGTCCGTGAAACGCCGGATGGTCCGCGCCGTCGACAGCACCTCCCAGATGTCACTGCTCGCAGTTGCCATGTCGGCACCCTAGCGTGCGCTCAGCCCATCGTGGCGGCGCCTGCCGCGGTCAGCAGTTCCACGGCCTGCCTGCGGGTCAGGGTTCCCAGTAGCTGAGCAGCCGCCTTCATCACGTCGCCGACCAGCACGGTCGGACCGTTGTTCAGGTTGTCGAATGCCTCGGCCACCACGTCTTCGGCGGTGGCCGCATCGGCGGGGTGGGATCGCGTTGACGGCAGTACTCCCCGCTTGTGTTCAAGGGTGCGCAGCGCCGGGGTGTCGGTCTTGCCGAGAATCAGCCCGATGACGTCGACGCCCGTGTCGCGCAGTTCGGCCCAGAGCGCCTCGGCGAACACCATGTCGAAGGCCTTGGAGGCGCCGTACGCGACCATGTTGGGGGCACCGGCGAATCCGGCTCCCGATCCGAACAGCACGATGCCGCCGCGGCCGCGGGCCACCATGGGCGCGGCGAAATGGTGGCACAACCGCATCGGCGCGACGCAGTTGCGTTGCACCATCGCGTCGGCGGCCGCCAGCGGACTGGCCAGGAACGGTTCGTAGTCGGGATCGGCGCCTGCGCAGTACCCGAGGAATCCGATCTGCAGGTCGCCGGTGGCGGCCGCGATCTGCGCTGCCGCGGTGTCGGCGGCGAGATCGATGGCCAGCGTGCGGGCCTGAACTCCGTGGCGGCTTTCGATTCCTTCGGCGACCTCGTCGAGCAGGGCCTGACGGCGGGCCAGCAGCACCACGTTGACGCCGCGTTCCGCCAGGCCGTCGGCGAGGGCGGCACCCACCCCGTCGGACGCTCCCGCCACCAGTGCCCACGGGCCGTACGTGTCGGCGAACATCGAATCAACCACCGACCGTGGTGATCCGGACGGCGGTGAACACCCGCCGGGCGATCCGCCAGCCGTGGTCCGCGCGGATGAGGTCGTCATCGTAGATGCCGACGGCACTGACCCCGGAGGCGTTGTCGGGCGCCAGGATCAGCCCGTCGACATAGGTGCGGGCCGCCGCGCGGTCACCGTCGAGGGTGATGACGATATTGCTGAGCCGGTGCATGGTGTGGCCGGCCATCGCGTGCGACTGATCCATGAACTCGGTGACGGCCTCGACCCCGGTGAAGCTACCGATCTCGCCGTAGTCGAGCACACAGTCCTCGGTGAAGGCCGCACGAAAGGTGTCCCAGTCCCGGCGATCGATCCCGGTGGCATAGCGCAGCAGCACTTCGGTGATATCGGCGCGGTCGCGGTATGCGGGTGAGTCCGTCATCGGGGATCTCCGTTCGGGTGGACGTGCACCCTGACGTTACGGGCTGACCGGATCGAAGAGCACCGGCAACGCGGTCGGCGAACGGAACACCTGGCCGCGGATGTGTGGATCTCCCCCGTCGGGATCCAGACGCAGATTCGGTAGCCGATCCAGCAACAGGTTGATGGCCGTCCGCATCTCCAGGCGGGCCAGGTGCATGCCCAGGCACACGTGCACGCCGTAGCCCCAGCCCACGTTTGCCTTCTGCTTCCGGAAGATGTCGAAGGTGTCCGGGTTCGGGTACCGGTCGTCCTGGCGGTTCGCCGCGCCCAGCATCGGCATCACCGTCGCACCCGCCGGGATCTGCACGCCACCGAGTTCGGTGTCGCGGGTCGCCACCCGGGTGATGGTGAGCAGCGGTGACTCCCAGCGCACGCCCTCCTCGATGGCCTGCGGCAGCAGGGTGCGGTCGGCGCGGATCGCCTCCAGCTGAGCGGGATCGGAGAGCAGCGCGAACAGCAGACTGCCCAGCGACCGATACGTCGTCTCGACGCCGGCCGGGAGCAGCAGGCGCAGGAACGAGAAGATCTCCTCGTCTTCGAGCTTGTTCCCGTCGATTTCGGCAGCAGCCAATGCACTGATCAGATCGTCCTTGGGTTCCGCGCGACGGGCCGCCAGGATAGGGGCGAAATAGTCACACAGCGCCGCCGACGCCGCGAGTCCACGCTCCGGGTTCATCAGCCAGCTCAGCAGCGAGATGGACCACCGCTGGAACTGTGGGAAGTCCTCCTCCGGCAGCCCCAGCAGCCCGGCGATGATCTGGCTGGGATAGTCGAAGGTGAACTCCTTCACCAGATCTGCCTTGCCGTTCGCCTCGAACTTGTCGATCAGCGCGTTACCGACCCGACCGACCAGTTCGTCTTCCCAGCGCGCCAGCGACTTCTGGGTGAAGGCCTTCTGCACCAGTGCCCGCAACCGGCCGTGCACCGGTTCGTCCATGCCGAGCATCACCCGCTCCCCCAGTACCGGGCCGAAGGCTGCGATGACGCCGGCCGAGGAGAACGTCTCGTTGTCGCGCAGCATCTGCTGGATCTCCTCGTGCCGGTACACGATGAACATCGGCAGCGACTCCTCGTGCGGCAGCATCCCGGAGGTCTCCAGCCGCTGTACCGGCTCCTCCCGGCGGAGTCGGGCCATTTCGGTGTAGGGGTCGCGCACGTCACCGGAGATGGCGTCGTCGAAGGAACCGAAGTCCTCCAGGTCGTCGAAAAGTTGTTCCACGGTGTCGAACTCCTTCTATGCGGCGGGCGGGAGCGAAGCGACTTGGGGTCACTGGGCCGGGTAGGCGATGGATTTGATCTCGGTGTACTGATCGAAGCCGGCTGTGCCGTTCTGCCGGCCGACCCCGCTGTTCTTGTAGCCGCCGAACGGGGTGTCCGCTCCGTACCCCGCGGTGCCGTTGATCCCGATGAACCCAGCGCGCAGCCGCTTGGCCACCGCCAGTGCGTGATCCAGCGATCCGGACATGATGTTGCCTGCCAACCCATACGGGCTGTCGTTGGCGATGCGTACCGCATCGTCCTCGTCCTCGTAGGCGATCACCGAGAGCACAGGTCCGAAGATCTCTTCCTGCGCGATCGTCATCGAGTTGTCGACATCGGCGAAAAGCGTTGGCTTGACGAAGAATCCTTTGTCCAAGCCGTCGGGCTGCTCGGAGCCACCGACCACCAGGCGTGCCCCGTCGGCCACACCCTGCTCGATATAGCCGCGGATGCGGGCACGTTGCCGATCGGAGATCACCGGACCACACAGCGTTGCGGCATCCTGCGGATCACCGGGTTGCACCCCTGCATAGATGCCCTTGAGAATCTCGATGCCCTCGTCGTAGCGCGAGCGCGGCAGCAGCAGCCGGGTCGGGTTCGCACAACCCTGGCCGGCGTGCACGCAGGGTGCGATGCCCATCATGCAACCCAGTGCGAAATCGGCATCCTCCAGCACGATGGTGGCCGACTTGCCCCCGAGTTCGAGGAACAGCCGCTTCATGGTGGCCGCACCCTTTTCCATGATGCGCATACCGACCGTGGTGGACCCGGTGAAGGAGATCAGGTCCACCTTGGGTGAGAGCGTCAACTCCTCGCCGACAAGATGATCCGAGGCCGTCACGATGTTGACGACACCGGCCGGGATGTCGGTGTGCTCGGCGATCAACCGACCGATGCGGGTCGCGTTGAACGGCGTGTTCGGGGCGGGCTTGAGGATCACGGTGTTCCCGGTGGCCAGTGCCTGCCCGAGCTTTTGAATGGTGACCTCGAACGGGAAATTCCACGGCACGATCGCGCCCACCACCCCCACCGGTTCGCGCCAGACCTTGCGGGTGGTGTTCACCCCGGTGACCGACACCAATGCGTCACCCAGCGAGGTTTCCCACGGGTATTCGTCGATGAGCTTGGCCGGGTAGGTGAGCGCATCGCTGAGTGGCGCGTCCAGTTGCGGACCGAAGGTGAGCGAGCGCGGGCAACCGACCTCGGCGATCAGTTCCTCGCGCAGTTCCTCGCGCTCGGCTTCCAGCGCCTCCTGCAGCTGGAGCAGACACCGTTGCCGCAGAACGTGGTCGGTCGACCAGTCGGTATCATCGAAGGCCCGCCGGGCGGCGTCGATGGCGCGGCGCATGTCGGCCGTCGACGCGTCGGTGACCTCACCGATCACCTCCTCGGTGGCCGGGTTCACATTGACGAATGCGCCCGCTCCGCCCTCGACGAGCTTGCCGTCGATCAGCATCCTGGTTTCGTGCCGGACGGTGGTGTCAACCATGTGCGCGCACATCTTCCTCGGCAGGTGTTTCGGCGGGCGGGGGCGGCGGCGCGGGCGCGAACCGCATGGCGCCCAGGCCTGGCAGACCCATGGCCAGCCGTGCCATGTGATGCACGCCGGCACTGGGCAGAATCCGATTGGCTATCAGCAGCATCCGGGCGTCCGGACCGATGGGGCGCCGCACAAAGGCAGCAGTGCCCTCCAGGGCGCCTGCCAGGCCCGCAGCGAAGATCTCCGGCGGGCGGGCAAGTTTCATGGCGAGCCGGCCGCGCCGGTCGATGGTCGCGTGGTGCCGCGCGTAGGGGCCGTCGAAATCCCGGCAGTCGGTGGTGCCGGCATCGGTGATGATGTCGGTGTCATAGGTGCCGGTCACCAGGATGGTCACGCCGATACCGAACGGTGCGACCTCCCCGGCCATCGATTCGCCCCAGCGCTCCAGCGCCCCCTTGGCCGCCGAATAGGCCGCGATGGAGGGCATTCCGCGCACGCCACCCTGGCTCGAGATCAGGATGATCCGGCCCCGTCCGGCCGCCCGCATCGACGGCAGCAAGGTCTTGGTCAGCAGCACCGGGCCCAGCACGTGGGTGCTGAACATCCTCTCCCACAGCTCCATCGGGGTTTCTTCGACCATGCCTGCGGCGGATATGCCTGCGTTGTTGACGATAGCGTACGGCGCGCCGACGGCGGCCTCGATCAGCGCGGCCGCCGCGGTCACGGAGGCTTCGTCGACGAGGTCGAGTGGCACGCCGATCAGCCTCGGATCCCCTTCGGCGGCACCGGTGGCTTCGCGCAGTCGCGGCATCCCGGTGTCCGGGGACCGCATGGCGGCGACAACCTGCCATCCCGCCCGGTACAGGTGCACGGCCGATGCCAGCCCGAGCCCCCTGGACGCGCCGGTGATCACGACACTTCGCGGCTCACTCATCGGGCCGACTCCGGTGCGCACCGGTCACCGCGGGAACCCGGCACGACCGCTGGTCTGCCGTCGGGCTGGCCGGTCATCCAGGTGGACATGATGCCCACCGCGAAAGGTCCCTGAGCGCCGTTCTCCTCGTAATAACCCTGCGGGTCATATACTTTCGCTTCCGGATACGGCCACGGGCAGGCCACCGAGGTGGCCGCGCCGGACATCCTGATCAAGGTGAAACCCAGCCCGTAGGCGAAGTAGGCGACGTTGATGATCACGAACATCACCACCAACATGCCCAGCATGGGCCGGTTGAGGAACAGCCGCGAGCGTTGCGCGAGCTTCTCGGCGACCGTCCGACCGGTGTCGTCGCGGTAGACGAGCAGGCCGGCCGGCACCATCACGAACGTCACCATCACCGATTCCCACAGCAGCGGGAACTGGAAGGTGCTGCCGGTGAAGATGGAGCCGAACGGGATGACCTGCGAGTAGATGTAGAGACCGGTGCGCACCAGGGTGAGTTCGAGCACCATGTCGAACAGGAACCCGATGACGAAGATCAGGACGCCCAGGCTGACCAGGGGGTGCCGCCAGGCGAAGGCGGTGACGGGCTTGCGCGACTGGATCTTTCGCAGGATCCAGACCGCCGGGAAGTACGGCCCGAACTGGAACATGACATAGCCGATGACGACGAAGGGCTCGATGGTCGGCGACAGCGAAACCCACGGCCAGTCAGGCGGCCAGTGCCACAGTTCGGGGTTGTACACCGCGTACGGGGCCCAGTTCATGTACGGGTCCTGCCACACGATCAGGGTGGTGATGGCGGCCATCATGACGATGGGGCTGCCGGGATTGCGCCGCCAGGCGATGATGCAGGCGATCAACAGCGCCGGCACCGAGAAGATGGTGAAGATCTGCCACAGGTCGATCCAGTGCTCGAAACCGAACAGGAAGTCGACGGGACGTGGTCTTCCCTCGACGTCCGGATTGGCGATCCGCGGCGACGTCGGGCCGCTCTGCGCGTGATACGCGATCACCGCGATACCCAGCAGCCCGGCGACGATCCACACCGTGCCCCAGGGAGAGCGGCGGGTGGCGGGCGGCGGTGTCTCGGTGCTCGGTGCGATGTGATCGGTACTCATCTCAGGCCTCCCCGAAGCGGTCGACGAGATGGGAGTTCACACCGTCGGCGTCCAAGGTGCGGGCGACGAGGTACCCGGCGCCCATCCAGGCCCGCCGGGTCCAGTTGCCGAATGAGACGCGGGTTCCCGGTGCACCGGCGGCGGCGGGCAGCATCTTCACCCGCTCCAGTGCGTCTTTGACGCCTCGCGGACTCAAGGGGTGGGCGTCGGTGACGGCGTGCAGCAGTGCGTTGGCGACATCGTGGTTCACCACCGGGACGCAATACTCGGGGCGGCGGCCGAACGCTTTTTCGTAGCGGTCCAGGAATCGCTGGCCCACCTGGTTGGATTCGTCGTACTGGTCGACACCGGTCCAGCCCATGAAGGCCTCCCACATCACCGGATTGACCCAGGCGTTCTGAAACGCCGTGCTGGTGAAACGTGGCGGGTCCCAGCCCAACTCCGCGAGCACCGCATTGAGGAAGACGATGCCGAAGCCGAATCCGCAGTGCACCAGGGCGCTCGGCTTGGCCTGATGGACGATGGCGACGGCCTCGTTCACGTTCTGGGCGGTCTGCGCGATCGTCGCCTCGGCCACGATCCTGATGTTCCTGCGCCGGCAGGCGCTGCGAAAATGTCGCAGGTAGGTCTCTCCGACAAGGGAGGACTCGATGAGCACCCCCACCTCGGTGTGGCCGGCCTTGGCCAGCAGATCGGCCCAGAAGATGGGCTCGTCGGTGAGTGAGCCCTGCGGGAAGGCGAACGTCCACTCGCCCAGCCAGTCGTCGCTGCCGGTGACACTCAGCGCGGGTACCCGGAACCGTTCTTCGATGGCCTCCCGGGTGGGCACCGCGTTGTCGGTGATGTGCGGGCCGAACACCGCGAGGCACCCCTCGTCGACGAGTTCACCGTAGGCGTCGATGACCTTTTTCACCGCACCCTTCGGCAGACCCTCGACCTCGCGGTAGACCAGCTCGATCTTGCGATCGATGCGGCCGTCGGCCAGTGCCTCGTCGAACAGCAGCTGAAACGGCTGGAAGAAGTCGTCCCTCATCTCCTGCGGATAGGCTTCCGGCAGGGTGAAATCCATCAGATAGCCGACCTTGATCGGTTCGGCCGAACTCTCGTAGCCCATGCTCATTCTCCGTCCGCGGGAAGGTATACGTCGATCAGTTCGATCAGGCCTCGTGTCACCGTCGAGTCATCGGTGAGCGGACCGGCGATCGCCGCGCGAGCAGCGACCTGGGGTGTCAGCCCCTCGGCGATGAGCCGACCCGCCGCGATGAGCACCCGGGTGGACGCGACCTCGCGCAGGCCGCCGGTCTCCAGGCGCCGGATCGCCTGCCCGAGGCGCACCAGATCGGCAGCGCGGCGGTGGTCGACCCCGGATTCCTGGGACAGGATCTTCTCCTCGACATCGGGTGCCGGAAAACCGAACTCGATGGCGACCATGCGTTGCCGGGTCGAGTCCTTGAGATCCTTGAGCACACTCTGGTAGCCAGGGTTGTAGGACACCACCAGGCAGAAGCCCGCGGCGGCGTCGAGCGTGATGCCCAGCCGGTCGATCGGGAGTTCGCGACGGTGGTCGGCCAGCGGGTGCAGCACCACAGTGGTGTCCTGGCGCGCCTCCACGACCTCGTCCAGATAGCAGATCGCGCCCTCCCGGACGGCGCGGGTCAGCGGTCCGTCGACCCACTCGGTCTCTCCCTCGCGCAGCAGAAAGCGGCCCACCAGGTCGGCGGTGGTCAGATCGTCGTGACAGGACACGGTGATCAGCGGCCGCCCCAGGTCGTGCGCCATCGCCTCGACGAATCGTGTCTTCCCGCACCCGGTCGGGCCCTTGAGGACCACGGAGAGCCCTTGTCGGTAGGCGGCTTTGAAGACCAGCTCCTCGTCGGCGACCGATATGTAGTACGGGCGGGGTTGCGTGGTGGTTCTCGGCTGAGCCGGATGCATATCGTCCTCTCGTGCAACCAAGTTCGATCACTGTAGCGCGGAACAGATGTTTGGTTCAAGCATGTGGTCAGAGTCGTCAGGCGACGCGCCTGCGAAGGTCGGCCGACCGCAGCGCGGACCGGAACAGCGGGCCGATGATGTCGCCGAGTTGCTCGGGGCGTGGAATAGCCGCATGCGCGGCGCTGCCGAACACCCGTCGTAGTTCGTGCGCCCCGGTACCCGCCCCGACCGTCAGGCAGACGGCGCCGGTGCCCTGTTGGCGCACTTCGGCCAGGGCGCGCCGGGCATCGGCCGCACCGTAGGCGCGTTCGTAGCCGTGGTCATAGGCCAGTCCGTCGGACAGTACGACGAGCAACCGCCGGGAGGTCCCGGCCTTCTCCGCCATCAGCGCGGTGCCGTGCCGGATGGCCGCGCCCAGGCGGGAGTACGCACCGGGTGTCAGGGCGGCCAACCGCTGCGCGACGGCGCTGTCGAAGTTGTCCTCGAAACGTTTGACGGGCAGCACGTGTACCGACGAGCGGCCCTGGGACCGAAACCCGTACAGCGCCACCCGGTCGCCGAGTTCGTGCAGTGCCACCGTCAACGCGTGCGCAGCGAGCACCTGCTGCTCGTGCACGGTGCGCCCGGCCGTCCCGGGCTCGTTGACCGACCCGGACACATCGAGCAGCACCAGCACCGCGAGATCTCTTCTGCGTCGCTGGCTCTCGATGTAGACGGCGGCGTCACCGGCAGTTCCGGCCAGCGTGTCGATCCTGGTACGCACGGCGGCATCGATATCGATATCGTCGCCCTGGGCCTCGCGCCGGCAGCGGTCGAGCCCGACGCCCAGCCGGGTCAGCGGTCGGCGCAACGCATGGACATCAGGACGCGGTGCCGGCGTGACGTCACGCGCCGGCACCTCGACTTCGTCGACCGTGCACCAGTTCTCGCGATAGCGGCGCTGATTGGCATCCCATTCGGGGTACGTTGCGCCCACCGTGCCCCCGGGATCGTCGTCATACGACGGACCGACGGTGGTGGACAGCACGGCGGCCGCTCCCCTGGCACCCGAGCGGGACCGGCGGGTGGCCGAATCCGCCCCGGGCGGGCCACCGCCGCTGCCCCGACGCCGCACGCTTTTCATCATGCGCTGCAGAAGTTTCCCGATCGAGCCACCGCCACCGACCGGGCTGGTGAGGTTGTCCAGCACGTCCAGGTCGGCATCGTCGACCGCGTCCTCGACGAGCTCGTGCAACTCGTTGTCGTGCTTCCTGCGGGCAATGTGACGGCCGGGCCGGTCCGGGTCGTTCGAGCCGGTGGCCATCCTGCGTGGCCGAAGGATTCCGAAGGCCGCGGGCGCCTCGGGCAGGTGCACCCGGCTCAGGGCCAGGTCCAGCGATGCCTGCGCCGAATCCGTGCCGGCCGCGAGCGCGGGATCCAGCAGGGCGCGGATGTCCCGCGACAGCAGCTCCTCGTTGCAGGCCAGGGCGCGGTGCCCTTCGATCGCGAGGTAGCGCTGCGCCAGGGCGCTGCGTCGACCGAGCGTGCACAGGATGGCGGGGTCCAGACTGTCGGCGGCCAGCAGCGATGCCTGAACGGCCAGGCAGCGGCGCTGAAACGCGGTATCGGCCGCGGCGTCCAGGTACACCGCGACGCCGTCGGTCCAGGCGGGTTCCCCGGCCGGGACGGACCGCACCGCCACGGTCCGTCCGGCCAGCGCGGAGGCGAGCAGGGCGTGGACCTGCACGTCGGGCGCATCGTCGTCGGTTGTCACCGTGCTGTGCACCTCGATTTCATGCCTGGACCCAGAACGTTGACCAAATATCTGTTCCACCGTAGAGTTCGGCCCACAGCGAGTCAACGTTCGACATGACGAATGTTCGATATGAAGTAGGCCCCTTGGAATCCTTCGGTTTCACCTACCCGCCACACACCGAGCAGTTCCGCAAGGAACTGCGGGCGTGGCTGGCCGAGCACCTGACACCCGAGATCCTCTCCGCGGCCCAGCGTTACGGTCGCGACGAGGACGCCTTCCGCACCATGCGACGGTGGAATGCCCAGATGGCGGATGCGCGCTGGGCGGCCGTCTCATGGCCCGCCGACTACGGTGGCCGCGGCGCGGGCATCATCGAACAGTTGGTGTACGCCGAGGAAACCACCTGGGCGCGAGTGCCGCACCCGCTCAACGTGATCGGTATCAACAACATCGCACCGGCACTCATGCACTACGGATCCGAGCAACAGAAGCTCGACCTGCTTCCCCGCATGCTGCGCGCCGACGACATCTGGTGCCAGGGCATGTCCGAACCGGAAGCGGGTTCGGATCTGGCCTCCCTGCGTACCCGCGCCGTCGCCGACGGCGGAGACTTCGTCATCAACGGTCAGAAGATATGGACCTCACTCGGCCACCGCGCCGACTGGTGCCAGCTGTACGTCCGCACCGACCCTGACGCACCGAAGCACCAGGGCATCTCCTGTCTGATCGTCGACCTCTCGTTGCCCGGGGTTGAGGTGCGCCCCCTGGTCACCCTCAATGGTGACGCCGACTTCGCGGAAATCTTCTTCACCGATGTCCGGGTACCGGCGAGCGCGCTGCTCGGCGCGCTGAACGAGGGCTGGCAGGTCGCGACCACCACGCTGTCCCACGAACGTGTTGGGGCGGCAAGACTGTACGCCGAGATGCAGACCCGACTCGCCGATCTGGTCACCGACCTGGATGACGCGGGCCACCCGCTCGACGACCCGTCGACGCTGCGCAGGCTCGGCGAATTGGAGATGCGGATCAGCTATCTCGAGACGCTCTGCCAGCGTTCGATCTCGGCCACCGCACACGGTAAAGACGGTTTCGGCACCGCGAGCCTGGCCAAATCGGTGTGGGCGGAGATCGGGCAGGACATGGCCGCGCTGGGCTATGAGCTGCTGGGGGACGCCGGTGCCGATGGTCGATGGGCCGAGCACAGACTCACCTCGCGTGCATTGAGCATCGCCGGCGGTACCACCCAGATCAACACCAGCATCACCGCTCGGCTACTCGGACTGCCGCGCCGATGAACCTCGAGTACAGCACCGAACAGCGTGCGCTGGCGGACACCGTCCGGGCATTCCTCGCCGAGAAAGCCGGTGTCACCGAGCACGTCCGTGTCCTTCTCGACGACCCGCGTGGAACCACCGACCCGGTGTGGCACGGACTCGCCGCCCTCGGCGCAACAGGTCTGCTGGTGGCACCCGAGTACGGCGGATCCGGGGCGACGATGGTGGACGCCGGTATCGTCGCCGAAGCGCTCGGTGCTGCGGTCAACCCGGGGCCCTGGTTGTCCTGCGCTGCCGCCTCTCGCGCTCTCTTTCGATTCGGACTCGAAGCGCAGGCCGCGGTACTGCTGGCCGGTATCGCCGAGGGATCGGTCGTGGCGACGGTGGGACCGCTGCGCGGCCATGGACCCGAAAGCTCCGACGACGGCTCGGAGGTGCTGCTGCGCGGTGAGATCGACCGACTCGCCGATGCAACGGCCGCCGACATCGCACTGATCCCGATCCGTGATCACGCCGGCTGGGCACTGCACTCGGTGTCCACCGCCGACCTCGAGATCACCGAGGTGACCGGTGTCGACCGCACCCGCAAGGTCTTCCGGGCGCGGCTCGATGACGTGTCGGCGCGCGTGCTGGGTCGGGCCGGGGACGAGGCGATCACCTCGCTACGCGATGACGTGCTGGCGTTGGCCGCTGCCGACGCGCTGGGCGCCGCGCAACGATTGCTCGACCTGACGATCGACCATGCCAAGAGTCGCAGGCAATTCGGTCAACCCATCGGCAGCTTCCAGGCCGTTCAGCAGCTCTGCGTGAGCATGTTCCAGACCGTCGAACTCGGGCGCGGTGGAGTGCTGCGCGCGCTCTGGGCCGCCGATGACGCCGACAGTGCGGAACGACCGCTCGCGTCCGCCAGGATCAAGGCATTCGGTGCCAGGCTGGCCACCGTCGGCGACACCGCCATCCCGGTGTTCGGCGGCATCGGCTACACCTGGGAACACGATGCTCACCTGTATCTGAGGCGGCTGCTGGGGTTCTCGACGTTTCTGGGTGGCAGCGACGACTATGTGGAACAGCTGGGCGCCGCACTGGTGGTCGGCTGCCGGGCGGGAAGGGACAGAGTTCGATGAACGACACGATCGATTTCACCGGCCAGGTGGCCATCGTCACCGGTGCCGGCCGAGGACTGGGCCGGTTGTACGCCCTCGATCTGGCCGCACGAGGTGCGGCCGTGGTGGTCAATGATCTCGGCGGCTCCATGCACGGGGACGGATCTGATCCGGGTGTTGCCGACGAGGTGGTGGCCGAGATCCGAGCGGCCGGTGGCACGGCGGTTGCCTCCCACGACTCGGTGGCCTCCGCGGCAGGCGGAACCGCCATCGTCGCGACCGCGATCGAGGAGTTCGGTCGCATCGACGCGGTGGTGAGCAATGCCGGGGTGTTCAGCAGCATTGCGTTCGACGAACTGTCCGAATCGGACTGGCGCACCATGCTGCAGGTCCACCTCGACGGTGGTTTCTACCTGGCCCAGCCTGCCTATCGGGCGATGAAGCAGCAGGGGTACGGACGATTCGTCTTCATCTCGTCCTCGGCGGGAATGTTCGGCCAGCCGTGGGAATCCCACTACGCCGCCGCCAAGACCGGACTTGTGGGCCTGACCAACGTCATCGCGCTGGAGGGCGCCGAACACGGTATCAAGGCGAATGCGGTTCTGCCGTTTGGTTTCTCGCGGATGGTGACCGAGACCCTCGGTAACGAGACAGCCCTCGAAGAGACCGGCTTCCTCAAACTGATCGATCCGGCACTCGTCGTGCCGATCGTCACCTATCTCGCCAGCCGCACGTGCGAGGTGTCCCACCAGAACTACTCGGCGGGTACCGGGCACTTCGCGCGGGTCTTCATCGGCCTTGCCGAAGGCTGGAGCGCACCGGCCGGCACCGTCCCACGGGCCGAGGACATCGCCGCCCACCTGCCCGAGATGTCGTCCACCGAGCGGTTCACCGTGCCCGGGTCGATCTTCGATGAGGTGTTCGCCATGTGCGAACGGTTAGGCGTCACCGCGCTGGGATGAAGCAGTTACCCGTCGTCGGGACATCAGGTCGTAAGCTCAGTATTCGAGCTCGGGTACAGAGACGAGGGATAGGAGCCGATGACCGACCATCCATCAGAGGCTCCCGATACGCGTCGGATCCAGATTCTGCAGACCGCCAATGACGTGATCGCCGAATCGGGCCTGCGCACCTCACTGCAGCAGATTGCCGATGCGGCCGGCATTCTCGCGGGCAGTCTGTACCACCACTTCGAATCCAAGGAAGCCATCCTGGTCGAGCTGACCCGGCGCTATCACGCGGCGCTGGACCTGGTCGGCGAGCAGGCGCTCAGCGGACTCGACGCCCCGGACCCGCGTCCGATCGAGGACCAGATCATCGGCCTCGGATGTGCCATCGCCCGGTGCGCAGTGGCACACCGGGCGGCGCTGCAGATGTCGTTCTACGAGGGCCCGAGCTCGGATCCCGAACTGATGGAACTCACGAAGCGCCGCCCGGCCGGCATCCAATCCGCGATGCTGCAGTTGCTGCGGGCCGGTCGGTGGAGCGGTTATCTCAGGCCCGAGATGGACCTGCCGACGCTGGCCGACCGGATCTGCCAAAGCATGCTGCATGTCGGGCTGGACGTGATCCGGCACAAGGGCAGCAGCGATCAGGTGGCGAGCCTGCTGTGCCGCATCCATCTCCATGGACTGGCCAGCCATGACCTCACCGACGTTCAGCTGGACCGTTCGGCTGCGTTCGCCGCCGCCGACGAGGTGGTGAAGAGTTGGTCGGAGAACACCGAATCCGGAGAAAGTGACAAGGCTGCCCACGTCCGGTCCGTTGCCCGAAGTGAGTTCGGCCGGCGCGGTTATGAAATGACGACCATCCGCGATATCGCCTCGGCCGCCGGGATGGGCACCGGCACCGTGTATCGGATCATCGGATCGAAAGACGAGCTGCTGATGTCGATCATGGTGGCCTTCGGCCACAAGGTCGGCGGCGGTTGGAGTGAAGTCCTGCGGTCGGAGTCCACCCCGTTGGAGAAGCTGGACGCGCTGAGCTGGCTCAATATCAATGCCCTGGAACAGTTTCCGGACGAGTTCCGCATCCAGCTGGCCTGGATGCGGCAGTCTCCTCCCGATGTCGCCGATCCCGGCTGGTCGTTCTCGACTCGGGTACGGCAGATGAAGACGATGCTCTCCGAGGGCATCCGCTCCGGGGAGATCCGGGTGGACAGCCCCAACGCCGAAGTGCTGGCCCGCGGTGTCATCGGTGTGCAGTGGATTCCGGAGAACATTCTGCGTGAGCTCGGCACCGACCGGGCGCTCACCCACTCCCGCGATACCGTCATCCGCGGTGTCGCGTTGCGGTCCGGCTGATCTGAACAAACCCGCTTTGAGATCCAGCCGGGTTTTATCGCTTGCCGATACGGCCCGGGCGAGTAGGTTCTGCAGGCATGACCACAGGTGGATTCGATCAGCAACCGGGCACGTACACCACTCCAGGCGGGCAACCGGGCGGGCTGCTCCCCCGCTGGCTGGCCCGCATCATCGACGGCATCGTCATTGGTATCGTCGCGTTCTTCCTGGCATTCGTCACCGACTCGTTGTCCAACGTATGGGTCACAGGCCTGTTCACCGGCCTGCTGACGTTCGTCTACTACGTCGCGTTCGAGACCACCCAGGGGTGGACGCCGGGAAAGAAGGTACTGGGCCTGAGCGTCCATGGCCCGGCCGGTGCCGCGAAGCCGACGCTGCAGCAATCGGCGATCCGAAATGCGTTCACGCTGCTGCCGATCGTCCCGTTCGTCGGCGGATTGCTGGGTGTCATCGCGATCCTCATCATCGCGGTCACCATCAACGGCAGTGCGACCAAACAGGGCAAGCACGACGAGTTGGCCGGCGGTACCCAGGTCCTCAAGAGCTGACCCCGACACCACGAAAGTCCCCGAATCCGCCAGGATCCGGGGACTTTCGCACGTTGTGCCTCAGATGAACAGATCCAGCAGCAGCACCACGATCAGACCCGAGACCGACAGCACGGTCTCCATGATCGACCAGGACTTGATGGTCTGGCCGACACTGAGTTTGAAGTATTCCTTCACCAGCCAGAAGCCGGCGTCGTTCACATGGGAGAAGAACAGCGAGCCCGCGCCGACCGCCAGCACCACCAGCGACACCTCGCCGGAGCTCATTCCTTCGATCAGACCGATCATCAGTGAGGACGCGGTGATGGTGGCGACGGTGGCGGAACCGGTGGCCAGCCTGATCGCCACCGCGAGGCCCCAGGCCAACAGCATCACCGAGATGTTGGTGCCCTCGGCGAGGTTCTTGAGGGCGGTGCCGATGCCGGTGTCCACCAGCACCTCCTTGAAGCCGCCACCGGCCGCCACGATGAGGATGATCCCCGCCACGGGCGGCAGACCGGACTCGACGCATTTGGTGATCTCGGCGCGCGACATCCCGCCGCCGCGGCCGAGGGTCACCATGCCGACGATCACGGCGATCAACAGCGCGATGAGCGGTGTGCCCAGGGTGTCGAAGATCTTCCGGAACCACTGGCCGTCGTCCTCGATGAAGATGTCGACGAGCGCCTTGCCCAGCATGAGCACCACCGGCAGCAACACGCTGAACAACGTGATACCGAATGACGGCCTGCGGCGCTGCTCGCCTTCCGTCAGCTCATCGGCATCAAAGAACTCCGGTGCGCCGACCACGACCCACTTGCCTGCCAGCTTCCCGAACAGCGGGCCCGCGACGATGATCGTGGGGATTGCGACTGCGACACCGAGTGCGAGGGTGAGTCCGAGGTCGGCTCCCAGGTACCCGATGGCCGCAAGCGGACCCGGGTGCGGTGGCACGAAGCCGTGCATCGCGGAAAGACCTGCGAGGGCGGGGATCCCGATGGTGATCAAGGACAGCCCGGACCGGCGGGCCACCAGGTAGATGACCGGCATCAGCAGCACCAGGCCGATCTCGAAGAACATCGGCAGGCCGATGATCGCACCGACCAGCGCCATCGCCCACGGCAACATCCGGGGTGAGGCGTGTCCGACGATGGTGTCCACGATCTCGTCGGCTCCCCCGGAGTCGGCCAGCAGTTTGGCGAACATGGCACCCAGCGCGATGAGGATGCCGACGCTGGCGGCAGTCTTGCCGAAGCCGTTGGAGAATGAGGCGAGCACCGTCGCGAAGTCCTCGCCCGCAACGACACCCACGGTTACGGCGCCGAAGATCAGGCCGAGGAACGGGTGCAGCTTCACCACGGTGATGAGCACGATGATCACCGCGATACCGGCCAGGAAGGCCAGCATCAGGTGCGGCGTCGATGCGACGGGTTCGACGAGCTTGGGCGGTTCCGCCAGCAGGCGTATCCCGTTGTTCAGGAAATCAGTGTTCATCGGAGCTCCAGTCCGGTCTGGGATACGTAGTTGTCGATGATGGAATCGATGCGCTGATCGACGTCGATGGTCACGCCCGCCTCGTCATCTTCGAGGGGTTCGAGGGTGGCGAACTGAGAATCCAGCAGCGAAGCCGGCATGAAATGGCCGGGGCGGCTGGCCTGCCGTGCGCCGATGGTGTCGGGTGTTCCACTCAGATGCAGGAACTGCACGTCCGGGCAGTGCCTGCGCAGTTGCTCGCGGTACCGGCGCTTGAGCGCCGAACAGCTCATCACGCCACCGGTGGTGCACCGCTCGGCCAGCCATTCTCCGATGGACTCGAGCCATGGATGGCGGTCGTCGTCGTCGAGCGCCTCGCCGGCGGTCATCTTCGCGATGTTCGCCGGGGGGTGGAAGTCGTCGGCGTCGGCGAACGGCACTCGCAACCGTTGGGCCAGGGCGGCCCCGACGGTCGATTTGCCGGACCCCGATACGCCCATCACCACGATTGGTGCTGTCACCTTGCTCTGCCTCCATGTGTCTGACCTCACATAGCGTGCATCAATCATCAGATTATTGCAAGCAGATCACGAAAAGATCCGTTTTTAGTCAGTCACGTCAGGCTATGACAAGATGTATCGGTGGGGTTTACGCCTAATGTCAGCGCGCTGCACGAGAACGTGCTGACCGCGTTGGGCACCGCCGTGGTGTCCGGCGAATACCCGGCCGGCCAGGTGATAAACCTGGAGCGCGTCAGCGCCGAGCACGAGGTGTCCCGCAGCGTCGCGCGCGAGGCCGTGCGCGTGCTGGAGTCGATGGGCATGGTTGCCTCCCGGCGCCGGGTGGGTATCACCATCCAGCCCGCCGAGCACTGGAATGTCTTTGATCCCAGACTCATTCGCTGGCGACTGGAATCCGGTGACCGCGCCGCGCAACTGGTCTCGCTGTCCGAACTGCGTCGCGGATTCGAACCCGCCGCCGCCGCGCTGGCGGCCCGACGTGCCGATCCGCACCAGTGCCGCATCATGGCGGCCGCGGTGTCCGACATGGTGATGCACGGGCGGGTCGGTGACCTCGACTCGTATCTACAGGCGGACAAGGTCTTTCACCGGACCCTGCTGGAGGCCAGCGGTAACGAGATGTTCCGCGCCCTCAACGCGGTGGTCTCCGAGGTGCTGACCGGTCGCACCCATCACGGCATGATGCCCGACGAACCCAATCCGGTGGCCATCGCCCTGCACGACGAGGTGGCGCGGGCCATCCGGTTGCGGGACGAGGCGGGCGCGGAACGGGCCATGCGGGCCATCATCGACGAGGCGAAAGCGGCGGTCGCCGACGACGCACCGGTCGACTGAACGGCGGATGATTGACTGTCGGGGTGAGCAGATCAACGACCATCGCCCGTCGCCTGTTCGATCGGCTGGAACCGGTCCACGCCGTCACCTACTTCGCCCCGGAATCACGCGCCGCCCTCGACGGGCTCGGCTTCCGCGGTTTCTGGATGGGATATTTTGCCGCCCGCTCGGCGCCGCTGGGGGCGGTCGTACCCGAGGTGGTGAGCGCGGTGTTCTGCAACTTCGCGCCGGAGCGGGTCGCCAAGGCGTTGCCCGCCGCCTGGGACATCGCCACGCCCGCGACGGTGCTGCAGGTCCGCCAGGATTCGGCGGTGGCCGCGCTGCAGCGCTACGGATGCACCGATCCCGATGCCATCGACACGGCCGCGGCGCTGCTGGGCACCGCTGCGCGCCACGCACCGTCGGAGGGACGGCCGCTGTTCGCGGCGAACCTGGCGTTGCCGTGGCCGCAGGAGCCGCTGGCTCAACTGTGGCACGCCACAACGCTGTTGCGGGAGCAGCGCGGTGACGGCCATATCGCCGCGCTCAACGTCTTCGGGATCAGCGGGCGCCAGTCGAACGTCCTGCACGCCGCGGCGGACCGGGTGCCCCGCGAGATGATCATGCGCAGCCGCGATTACGACGAGGAGCAGTGGCAACGCCACGTCGGAGAGCTGGCCGAGCGCGGACTGCTCGACGATGCCGGCACGCTCACGCCGGCCGGGGCCGCGCTGAAGGCCGAGATCGAGCAGACCACCGACCGGCTGGCCCTCTCGGCGTTCGATGTGCTCGACGATGGCGACCTGGACATCCTGTTCGGCGCGCTCACGCCGCTGACCCGGCTGGTGGTCGCGGCCGGCGACGTCCCGGCGGCCACCCCGATGGGCTTGGACCGCGGCGATCTCGGCAACGACAGGCTGTAATTCTCAGCGGGGTGCGTACATGATCAGCCCCACCCCGAGAAGGCAGACCAGCGCGCCCGAGATATCCCAGCGGTCCGGACGGAATCCGTCGGCCACCATGCCCCAGATCAGCGACCCGGCGACGAACACCCCGCCGTAGGCGGCCAGTACCCTGCCGAAGTTGGCATCGGGCTGGAACGCGGCGACGAAACCGTAGGCCCCGAGCGCGATCACCCCCGCGCCGACGAAAAGCCAGCCGCGATGCTCGCGAACGCCCTGCCACACCAGCCAGGCGCCGCCGATTTCCAGAACCGCGGCGAGCACGAACAGCACCATCGATTTCAGCACCATCACCGGTGCCAGTGTGGCACGCAACGGGTCAGAGGTTGCGGTTCCACTCCAGCCAGCCGACACCGGTGCGGCCATCGTCGGTGCTGACCGTCGCCCAGGCGCGCGGGAACTGGGCGACCCGGCCGTCGGCGGAGGTCAGCAGCACCGGCGCATGGCCCTTGATGTCGACGGTCAGCTCCGTATCCCCCGGCTGCAACGTCAGCGTCGCCGTGGACGGCAGATCGTCGGAGCCCAAAGTGTGTTGTGCGGAGACTGTTTCGAGTTCGACGAGCGACTCGCCCGCGCGCTGCGAATAGCCGATGCCGATGGGCGCCATCCCGGGTATCCGTAGATCCACCCCGTGCAGGTGGGTGCCGTCCTCCAGATGCAGAGCGCTCCACGTCCAGTCCATGCTCCACCAGTCCCGCACACCCCACGAATGGTCCCGCTGCCCGGGAACGGCATTCAGCGGGTAGTGCTGACCGTCGACGGTCGCGGTGCCCGACACGGTGCAGGCGATCTCGTAGCGCGGGGTGATCCGGTACAGGTACGGCGTGCTGACCGAGTTGAACTCCAGGTCCAGGCCGACCTCGACGGGGCGGCCCAGCTCGCCGCGCAACAGCCCGGCCGGGTCGTCGTAGGCCTCGCCGCGGGCCCGCAGCGTCACCCGGTAGCGCTGCAGCGGCACCGTCGCGGACAATTCGAGATCGATCTGCTCGGTACGCACCCGGGCCGGGTCGGCGGGCAGCGGGGCCTGCAGATCGTTGACCGCCACCGTCGGCATGCCGGGCCCGCACAGCAACGCGTTGATCCACGCCGTGCCCTGGTTCGGTATCAGCCCCAGGCGCACCCAGCCGCCGAGACCCTGTGCGGCATCGACGAAGTCGAAATACCAGCTCTCGTTCCACAGCGCCTCATCGGTATGCGCATGCGGGCCCTCGTCGGCGGCGTCGGGGGTCAGCGGCTCCGGCGCCGCGGCCACCGGCAAGACCGCCAGCGCATCGGTGTCCAGCACGTGCGTGCAGTGCCGCGCCAGCATTGTCATGAACATCTCGTCCCCGCGCTCGGTCTGCGCGACGAGCATGGACGACACGATCGCCATCATCACGCCGAAGAAACTCTGCCGCCGCACTCCGGCCCTGACATCGTCCAGTGACAGCGGCGACCCTTCGCCGAGAGCCTGGTGGTACGCCTCCAGCAGCGCGTCATAGTGGGTGCGCCGCACATCATCGGACAATGCGCACCCGATGAAGTAAGCGACATCGGTCAGCGCAGGACCGCGGGTGACGGTCTGCCAGTCCACCACTGTCAGAGGCCGTTCCGCGCCGGCCTCACCGAACAGCATGTTGTCCAACCGGTAGTCGCCGTGCACGAGTCCCTGCATCGCGGCCGACTCCTGGGTCAGATACCCGTCGAAGGCGTCCACCAGGCGTTCGCACACCAGTCGGTGCTCCGGGGCGATCCGGTCACCGAACCGGTCGGCGAATCCGGCCCACAGTCCGGCCAGCAACGCCTGGCTGACCGGGGCCTCACGGTTCAGCCAGGCCGCCTCCGCGAGTCCGTCATCGCCGAGCAGCGGGCCGTGTACCCGGCCCAGCTGGCTCAGCGCGAGGACGGCCTGTGCGCTTGTGGCGCCGCGGATCTCATCGCCGACCACCGCGGGCGCGGCATCGCCCAGCAGCAGGTCGAAGGCTCCGGTCTCGGCGTCATAGGCGTGATGAAAGCACGGCGCGAACGGCCCGGCATTGTTCGGGGCGATCTCGGCGTAGAACCGGACCTCACGCTCGTAGAGACCCAGCGCGAGACCGGTCTGGCGGCTGTTCGGGTCGGCCGCGGCGACCTTGAGCACCACCGTCGCCGGACCGGAATCGCCGTCGGCGTAGCGGAGGGCGACCCGGTAGCACTCGCTCATCTGCCCGGTGCCGATGCGCTCGAACTCGTGCCCGGTCACCGTGCCGGCGCCCAGCGCCGCGGTGAGCCATTCGTCGGTCAGATCCGTGGGACGCTCGATGAGTTGACTCTGCACGGTGTGAACCTAGCAGTGGCCCCGATCACATATGACAGGTGTCAACTCTTATGGCACTCGGCCGGGCTTGCCGCCACATCGAGCGCCGGATTGCGGTCGAAGAAACCGAACGGCTTCAGCCAGAACGACACCACGTCCACCGGCATCACCGGCCAGTCCTCGGGCCGGGTGATGTGGTGGATACCGAACACGTACCACAGCACGACATCGGTGTTCTCGATCGGCCGGTTGGCCTTCGTCCATTCGCCGAGGCCGGTGTCAGCAACCGACTGGTTCACGAATTCTCCGGCGGGCCAGCGCTCCTCGGGGTGATTCGGTGTCACCCACAGCGCATGCCCGATGACGTTGGCGCGCCGCAGCACCGGTGATTGCGTGTCGAACATGGCGGGCAGCGCCCCGGTCGGCACCAGCTTGTAGGACGGGTGGGTGCCCAGACCGTTCACGACGTTGGTGTTGACGACCTTCCACCCTCGCTGGGTGGAGAAGTCCACATCCTGTTTGCCCTCGTCCTCGGTGCGCAGCGCGACATTGCGTGTCACCAGCGACAGCCCGTACGGGTTCTCCGGCCCGGTCGGCTCGGCGAAGGACTCCGACATGTAGACGGTGTTGTCGGTGCCGTCGACGTCCAGGTCCAGCCGCGCCACCAGGAAATGCTGATGGAAGGGGGCGTAGGTGCGCTCGTCGACCAGCGTGCCATTGGGGTTCGGCTGCCCCGCCGCCAGCGGTGTGGTGACCATGATGCCGGTGGCGCGCACCTCGCACTCGATGTTGCCGTCCTGATAGAGCCGCCAGTAGACCAGGTATTCGTAGTTGGCGACCGTGACGTGGAACGACAGGGTGAGCCTGCGGATCCGGCGCACCTCGGCACCGGTGTCGTGGTCCACGTGCTTCCAGAGCACGGCGGCGTCTTCTTCGTGGATGCAGATCGCATCGGTGATGGTGTACGGCTCGCCCTTGCTGTTGTGCAGCACGGCATCGAGATAACGGATCTCACCGAGACAGTCACAACCCAGTTCCAGGGACTGCGTCATGAAACCGAGCCCCCACTCCCCGATGTCGAACGCGGTGCGGCGGTAATGGTCGACCGACGAGTCGCGGTAGGGCACCACCATCTCCGCGAACGACATCCGGTGCGCGATCGAGCGGTTCCGGTCCCCGTCCTGATAGCGCACCGTGTGCAGCGTCATGCCCTCGCGGTAGTTGAACCCGACCCGCAGCGACCAGTTCTGCCAGCGCAACAGATTGCCGTCCAGCGTGAACGACGGACCCTCGGGCTGGGTGATGTGCAGCGGTTTGAGCGGTTCCCGGCGGGAGGCGGCGCGGATGTGCTCCGGAATGTGGCGCGGCGTGTATTCGCCCATCACGGCCGGGGTTTCGACGTTGACGGTGTCCTCGACGCGCAGCAACTCCATCGAGTTGAGGTCGATCACGCAGTGCAGTCCGCTGACCAGATGCGCGTACGGATTCATCCCCGGCCCGTCCTTGAGCCAGGTGTCCGACCAGCCCAGCCTGCGGCCGCGGAACTCGTCGGGGATGACGGCGTCGCCGTAGGTCCAGGTGTCGACGAAGACCATGTCGATATCGGTGATGCCCCGGGCGGCCAGGGCGGCGAGGAACTCCGGATGCTCACGCAGCATCTGGTCGCACTCGAGGAACTCGTCGACGGTGAAGTTCGGTTGCACGCCGGGCACATGCTCGAACGACTCGGCCCGTGCGTCGGTCAGTGACACCATGCTCTTGTAGGTCGCATTGGCCGACCGGTCGAAGCACACCACCACGGCCCTACGCGGCGGCAGCGGCCCACCGTCCTCGAAGGCCGCGAGTTCGGCCTTGCCTGGCTCCGACATCTCGATGGACGCGTATCGCCAGCCGTCCCCGACGCCGTGTTCGCGGCCCAGGATCGCAGCGACAGCGGTGAATTCGTCGGGGCCCAGCGGGTCCAGCGGGTGCGTCATCGAACCAAACAACCACACCCGGCGCGGTGGCGCAGCCAGTTGCTCCTAACCACTACCGCGCGGCCAGGGTGAAACCTTCCCAGGCCCGGCGGCGGTCCGCGTGCGGGTCGTATTCCAGCCGGGTCCGGCGGTCGAACACCAGGACCGCGCGCATGCTCTCGTCGTAGCGCGGCCAGCCCTCGCCGGGGCCGCCGGTTCGGCTGAACTCACCCCACCGGCTCTGGATCTCGCGGCTGACCCGCTTCGCCGAGGTGCGGTCCCCGCCGGCGGTGAGCAGTGCACCCAGGCGGGTCCGGTAGATGCCGAACACCGCGAGCAGCTCGGTGGCGTGGGTGGCACCCATGCCGGACCAGTTCAGGATGCGCGGGGCATAGTCGTAGCGGTAGAAGTAGGTCGGGGCGTGCACGCTGTGGGCCTCGGCGATATCCCATGCGGCCGTGCCGAATGCGAAGTCCCCGCCCAGCCGGATGCAGGCCCGCTTGCTCGGATAGTCCGGGTACGCCGAGACGATTCTGTCCCGGGTGCCGGTGTCGGAATCGGCCAGCAGCATCTCGATGGTCTGCTCGGTCATCGGGAGCAGCTGCATGAAGCGGGTGAACAACTTGCCCTCGTCGGCGTTGGTGCCCACGATGAGCGGCAGCCGGTGTGCGGTGCCGGTCCGCATGGCGTGCAGCGGATCCTCGGGCAGCAGTTCGGTGCCGCTGGTCGGACCGGCCGGGAAGGCGCCCGGCATGTCCCGCCCGCCGCGTGCGATGAGCTTGTCCAGCGCGGTGACCAGTTCGGCCGGGCGGGCCGACATCACGGCCGCCGCACCATCGGAGGCGGATGCGCCGAGCAGTCCGGCGAACTGTTCGGCAAACACCGGGGCGGCCTCGGCGGTGCGCACCATGCCACTGGCCGGGCTCTCCGAGATCGCCTGCGCGAAAAGGCCCTTGGCATCAGGGACGGCCAGCAGGGTGGCCACCGCGTGGGCCCCGGCGCTCTCCCCGAAGATCGTCACATTCTCGGGGTCGCCGCCGAACACCGCGATGTTCTCCCGCACCCAGCGCAGCGCCAGCACCAGATCGGACAGGAACAGGTTGCCGTCGATCGGGTGCTCGGGAGTCGACAGCGCGGAGAGATCGAGGCAGCCCAGCGCACCCAACCGGTAGTTCACCGACACGTAGATGCAGCCGCGCCGGGCCAGCGCGACCCCGTCATAGATCGGTGTGGCCGAACTGCCCATGATGTAGCCGCCGCCGTGGATGAAGAACATCACCGGCAACGGCCCGTCGGACTCCGGTTCCTCGGGCGCCACCACGTTGAGCGTCAGGCAGTCCTCGCTCATGGGCTGATACCTGCCGACGCCCATCAGGGTGTACATCTTCTGCTGCGGGGCGCAGTAGGTGAATCCGTGGCAGTAGCGCACCCCCGGCCACGGCTCGGCAGGCACGGGCGAGCGGTAGCGCAGGGCGCCCACCGGCGGCTTGGCGTACGGAATGGACCGCCACCGGTGCACGCCGTTACGGGTGAACCCTTCGATGGTTCCGGTGTTGATACGAACCCGGACGGTGTGTTCGTGCATGAGGCCGACGTTAGCGAAGATCCGGCGGTTCGCCGCGTCGTGGCGCGCCCGCTACCCTTGGCCGGATGCGGTTGGTGTTGTTGCTGGTGTCGTCTGCCCTGGTGGCGGGCTGTTCGCAGACGCTGGACTCGCAGAGTTCCACGGCCCGCACCCCGCTGTCGGTGCCGTCGCCGAGCGCCACGAGCAGTGCTTCGCCGGCGCCGGGCAGCCCATCGCGCGGCGCCGAACCGTCCGGGAGCATCGCGCCCGACGCCGAGATCGGCGCGGTCATCTCCCGGATCGAGGAGGGGGCGCCGGCCGCGCCCGAGGATTTCGGGTCCGTCACCCGGGACGGGGTGAGCACCGCGCTCGACGGCGGTATCGCGTTCACCACCGACACCGTCAGCTGCATCAGCACACCGAGGTACCGGGACGGCATCCTGGCCTGCCTGGTGGACCTCACCGATCCGCCGCCGCGGCCACCCGATGTGTTCACGGTCTGGAAGGGCAACTGGGTCGACTTCGACGGGTCCAGCGTGGAGATCGGATCACAGCACGGCGATCCCGGCCCCTTCGTCGACGGCGATGGCGCCGCGCTGCCGGACGGGTCGTCGGTGGCGTTCGGTGACTTCCGCTGCCGCGCCGACACCGATGCGGTGCTGTGCGTCAACTACGCCGAACGCGCCGCGGTGCGGATGGGCGCCGACGGCGTCGACGGGTTCGGCTGCCTCTCCGCGTCGGAGGCGCCGCCCGGCGTCGGTGTCCGGCTGTCCTGTTAGAGCCGGAAGTCGCCGTCGACGACCTGCAGCGTCACCACCTGACCGTCGATGTCGGCGGTGCCGGTCCCATCCTGGAGCGACAGGATCGGCGAGGCGGGTTGCAGGGTGCGGGTGTTGCGCACGTGGTCCCGGAAATCGTTGTCGCTCAACAGGTCCGTATCTGGCACAGGTTTGCCGCCGGGATTGTGCTGCACCCCGGTCGCCGAGTCGCCCGGGCGCACGACCCAGGTCGCCCGCGCCCCGCCGGCCTCGCCGGTGTACATCCCGGCCGGTGCGGGCACCGGGGCGGCGGTGAACCGGTAGGCCACGCCATTCATGGCCAGGTCGCCGACCACCTCCGCACCGTCGACCGATGCGGAAAGGGTGTCGCGGAACTTACCGGTGATGTCGATCTGCCCGTCGGACTGATCGCCGAAGAACCACGCCTCGTCATCGACACCGTTGCAGGCGTAGGCCGCGACCTGAACACCGTCGACGGCGATGCCCACGGTCATGGTCGTGCCGTCGGCTGCCGGCATATCGGCGATGTACTTGGCCGACTGCGGAAACGAGGTCTCGGCCGCCGACGGTGACGAAGAGGTCGCGGTGTCGGTGCTGTTCGAGCAGGCGGTCAGGGCCAGTGCTGCGGCGGCCCCCACGAGCAGGGTACGGGTCGGCGTTCTCATCTGCTCAGCGTGCTGCGCGGCGGCCCGTCGCGCATGAATTTTGTATGGAGATTGGGTGGAGATACCCGGGCAGGGCCGGCCCGGGCGAGCGCAGCGACGGGGAATCAGATCAGAAACGCGGCGAGCTCGGTGCGGAACATCTGCCAGGCGGGTTCGCTCTCGGTGAGCAGATGATTGTTGCTGTTCAGTGCGACCAGCCGGGAGTCGGGTATCAGCGCGGCGAGTTCCTCCCCGTAGCGCATCGGGACCCGGTGGTCATCGGCGGAATGCATGATCAGGGTCGGGCAGGAGACGCGTTTCGCGTCGTCGCGCACATCGATGCGGCCGAACTCGTCGAGGAACCGCACCGCGTTCTCTGACGAGGTGGTGCGGCGCTGCAGGTGGTCGAACGCCTCCCAGTCCGCGCGGGTTCCGTCGGGCTGGAACTGCGCGGCGAACACCTGCCGGAACGCCGGATCGTCGCGTCCCCAGCCCACCCTGGCCAGATCCAGATCCAGTGCCGCGGCGCGCTTCTCGTCCTCCCCCACCGCGCGCACGGCCCGCCCGCGCGCGTAGGCGCCGCACAGCACCAGATGCGACACCCGGTCGGGATGGCGCGCCGCGTAGGCCACCGCGACGGCACCACCCTGGGATACCCCCAGCAGCGGGAAACGTTCCAGGCCAAGCGCTTCGACCACCGATTCCAGATCGGTCACCCAGTCGCCGAAGGTGAAGTCCCCGGTGTCCCAGTCCGAGAGTCCGCAGCCGCGTTCGTCGTACCGGATGAAGGTGTGCGCAAGCGCGAGATCGCGCACCCAGTGCCGCCACACCGGGCTCTCGATGTCGTAACCCAGGTGGGTCATCCAGTTGGCCGCCCGCACCAGGGGCGGGCCGTCACCGGCCACCGCGTAGGCCAGTCGCACCCCGTCGGCCCCCCGGCAGAACGCGATGTGCTGACGCGGCGCAGGGGCCCGCTCGGGCGGGGTGGCCACGGCTTCGGTGAGGGTGCCGACGAACTGGTAGCCGCGGCCCCGGACGGTCCGGATGAAGCGCTGGGATTCACCGTCGTCACCCAGTGCCCGGCGGGCGGCCTTGATCCGGCTGGTCAGGGCCGCCTCGCCGACGAACCGGCCGCCCCAGACGGAGTCGAACAACTCCTCCTTGGTGACGAAGCGGTCGTGGTGGGACACCAGCTGGGTCAGCACGTCGAAGACCTGGGGCTCCACGTGCACCGACTGGCCGTCGCGGCGCAGTTCATAGCGGTGGGTGTCCAGCACGAAGTCGCCGAAACGCCAGACGCCGGCCGGCCGTTCGGGGCTGGGCTTGGTCACGGCCGCACTCCGGTTTCGTCAGCGCCAGCCGTCGGCGGCCTTCGCCGCCTGCAGCAGCGCTTCACACAGCTCGCGCAGCTCGGCCCCGACGACTCCTTCGTCGGCGGCGATCGCGACATCTTCGGCCGCGCACCGGACCTGATAGATGCGATCGGAGAGGTCGGCGGCCTCCTCGGCGGTCAGCACCACCGCATCCGGCGCCACCGAGGTGCCCTTGACTTGCGCGCGCTGTTCGTAGGCGCGCTGGCGGCAGGATTGCCGGCAGTACTGGCGCCGGCGTCCCATGCCCGCATCCGGGACTTCACGGCCGCACCAGCGACACGGCTGGGGCCGGTTGCGCCTTCGCGCAGCGGATGTACCAGGCGTTGCGGATGTCACGCGCCGACTGTAGACCGCCGGACCCGGCGTGCCCAGTATCTGCCGTATCCTGGTGGATTGAGTCGGGAACTTCGCGCGGGTCCGCCGCGTTGATCCTCCGGACGAAATCGCGCGTGATGTGAGGAGAGTGGACGATGGCTGATCGTGTTCTGAGGGGCAGCCGGCTCGGCGCCGTGAGCTACGAGACCGACCGCAACCACGACCTGGCGCCCCGCCAGGTGGCGCGCTACCGCACCGACAACGGTGAGGAGTTCGAGGTTCCGTTTGCCGACGACGCCGAGATCCCCGGCACCTGGCCCTGCCGCAACGGTATGGAGGGCACGCTGATCGACGGCGACGTCCCCGAGCCCAAGAAGGTCAAGCCGCCGCGTACGCACTGGGACATGCTGCTGGAGCGGCGTTCGGTGGAGGAGCTCGAGGAGCTGCTCAAGGAGCGCCTCGACATCATCAAGACCCGTCGCCGCGGCTGATACCGCCTACTGACCTGATCGAGCGTGCGTGATCGCGCGCCGGCACCCGGTGTGCCGGCCGCGGACACGCACGCTCGCCGTCGTTTACAGGGCAGCCGGCCTGCTGCTGACGCCCCGGGCCCGATCCAGGCGCCCGCGCATCCCCCACTCGGCGACCTTGAACATCGCCTCGCGGATGTTGGACCCGCTCATCTTGGAGACACCCAGCTCACGTTCGGAGAACGTGATGGGCACCTCGACGACGGTGAAACCGGCGTTGATGGCCCGCCAGGTCAGGTCGATCTGGAAGCAGTAGCCCTTCGAGTCCACTGCGGACAGGTCGATCTTCTCCAGCACCTCGCGGCGGTAGGCGCGGTAGCCGGCGGTGATGTCCTTGATGCCGACGCCCAGCAGCACCCGCGAATACGTGTTGGCCGTGCGCGACAGCGCCAGCCGGCGCCACGGCCAGTTCCGTACGGTGCCGCCGGGCACGTAGCGCGAACCGATGGCCAGATCCGCGCCACCGTCGACGGCCGACAGCAGCCGGCCCAGTTCCTCGGGCGCGTGACTGCCGTCGGCGTCCATCTCGACCAGCACGGTGTACTCGCGGCTCAGGCCCCAGGCGAAACCGGCCAGATAGGCGGCTCCCAGCCCGTCCTTGCTCACCCGGTGCATGACGTGGATGCGGTCCGGGTCGGCGAGCGAGAGTTCGTCGGCGAGCCCGCCGGTGCCGTCCGGGCTGCCGTCGTCGACGACGAGGATGTGGACGTCCGGCTGAGCGGCATGCACCCGCCCCACGATCAACGGCAGGTTTTCCCGCTCGTTGTAGGTGGGGATGATCACCAGCGTGCGCCGGCTGGGCGACACCAGATCGCTCATGCTGTTCTCTCGTCCTCACTGCCCGCTTCGGGCGAATCCTGTCCGGTAGGCCTGTGCTGCGGGCCGACCGGGGTGCGCACTCCGGCCTCTCGCCGTCTGCGCACGAACTTCCCATTGTGCAGCATGGCGGCGATCACAGCCGCGAGGCCGACTCCCACCAGCACCCATTGCACGGTCGGGCCCCACTCCGTGGCGAAGGTGATGTTCGATTTCAGCCGCACCGCCATGTCCAGATAGGCCGGTTCGAAGAACTCCGTGGTGGCCAGCGGATGCCCGTCGGGGGCGACCACGGCGCTGATCCCGGTGGTTCCGGACACCACCACGTACCGGTCGTGCTCGACGGCCCGCAGCCGGGCGAAGGCGAGCTGCTGGGCGCTCATGGCGGCATCGAAGGTGGCGTTGTTGGCCGGGACCGCGAGCAGCTGGGCGCCGTTGAGGACGGAATCGCGTACGGCCCGGTCGAAGATCACCTCCCAGCAGGTGGCGATCCCGATCGGGATGCCGGCGGCCCGGACCACACCGTTGCCGTCGCCGGGCAGGAAATAGCCGGCCCGATCGGCGTAGGACGAGAACTTGCGGAAGAAGTCCCGCCAGGGCAGGTACTCACCGAACGGCTGGATGATCCGCTTGTCGTGCCGGTCCTGTGGCCCGGTTTCGGGATCCCACACCAGCACCGTGTTGGTCGCCACCGGGGATTCGCGGGTGTAGCCCGGTGCGGCCAGCACCGTGCCGACCAGGATCGGCGCCCGGATGGCGCGTGCGGCCGCCGAGATCTGCGCGGCGGCGTCGGTGTTGCGCAGCGGGTCGATATCGGAGGAGTTCTCCGGCCAGATCACCACCATCGGCTGCGGCGCGCGGCCGGCCCGTACCTCCTCGGCCAGTTTCAAGGTCTCGGCGACGTGGTTGTCCAGCACGGCGCGGCGCTGAGCGTTGAAATCCAGTCCCAGCCGCGGCACGTTGCCCTGTACGGCGGCCACCGTCACCGACGGGTGTTCGCCGGCGCCGGCGCCGGCCTGCCGCACACCGGGCCACACCAGTGCGGTGGCCAGCAGCACCACGCAGATCATCACGCCGGGCAGTACCGCCTCCGGGCGGGCCGCGTCCGAGCCCTCGGCGCTCGGGTGGCTGCGCCGCCACCACATCACGATCTCCAGGCTCAGCGCGGTCAGGCTGAACCCGACCAGGGCCACCGCGACCGACACCAGTGGGGCGCCCCCGAGCTGTGCGAGCGGCAGCAGCGGCCCGTCGTCCTGGCCGAAGGCGACGACACCCCAGGGGAAACCGCCGAACGGCACACTCGATTTCAGCCACTCCTGCACGGCCCACTCCGCGGCGAACCAGACCGGCCAGCCCGGCAGTGCGCGCACGGTGACGGCCAGCAGGCCGAACAGCGCCGGGAACAGCGCCTGCAGCAGCGACAGCGCCAGCCAGGGCCCCGTCCCGACGAACAGCCCGACCCACGGGATCAGGGGCAGATAGAAGGCGAGCCCGAACAGCAGGCCGTAGCCGAACCCGCCGGCGCGGGTGGTCTGTCTGCGGGTCAGCACCCAGCCGAGCAGCGCGAGCGACGGGAACGCCGCCCACCACCAGCCCACCGGCGGAAAGCTCAGGTACATCAGCACGCCGGCGATCACCGAAGCGGTCAGCCGGATCAGCCGCGTACTCAACGCACCCCAGGTGGCGCCGACGATCCGCGCTCCGCGACCGGGAGCGGCGGGCTCGGCGGTAGCTGCGGGGGCGTCGTCGACGGTGTCGGCCGTCTCGGCGTCAGCCATGAAGCACCATGCCGCGGTGGACGGTTCGCAGGCAGCGCGGGAGGTCCGCCTCCTCGTCCAACTGCGGCAACGCCGGCACCCGGGAGCGCGGATCGGTGGACCAGCGGGCTGCGGTCTCGGTCGCCGGGGTGCTGACCTCGAGGTCACCGGCCTCCCAGATGGCGTAGGAGGCGGGCGCGCCGGGCACCAGGGTGCCGGTGACGCCGTCACGCACGCCGCCGGCGCGCCACGCGCCGCGGGTGGCCGCCGAGAACGCCGCCCTGGCCGACACACCGCTGCCCGGGGTGCGGTGCCGGATCGCCGCCCGCACGGTCGCCCACGGGTTCAGTCCGGTGACCGGACTGTCGGAGCCGAAGGCAAGGGGCACGCCTTGGGATGCTAACAGCGCAAACGGATTGAGCGTTGCCGCTCGGGAAACCCCGAGACGCTGGGCATACATCCCGTCCGGACCGCCCCAGTAGGCGTCGAAATTGGGTTGCACACTGCCGATCACGCCCCAGCTGCCCAAGCTGGTGGCCTGTTCGGCGGTCACCATCTCCAGATGCTCCAGCCGGTGCCCGCAGCGTGCGACGGCCGGCCCACCGAACTGCTCGACGACACGGCGCAGCGCCTCGGTGACGGCGGTGACGGCGGCATCGCCGATGACGTGGAATCCGGCGGTGATCCCGGCCTCGGTGCAGGCGTGCAGATGCGCGGCGACCGCGTCGGTGTCCAGGTAGCGGTTGCCGCAGGTGTGTGCGGCGTCCGTGTAGGGCTCGTGCAGCCAAGCCGTGCGCGAGCCCAGCGCGCCGTCGACGAACAGGTCCCCCGCCAGGCCCGCGGCGCCGGTGGTGGCGATCAGGTCACGGGCCTGCGCGGCGCTCTGGACGGCCTCACCCCAGTAGCCGGTGACCTGCACGCCGTGTTCCAGTGCGTGCAACGCATGCCAGTCGGCCAGACCGCCGATATCGGGCCCACCGCATTCGTGCACCGCGACGATGCCGTGACCGGCGGCGGCATCGAGCGCGGCGAGTTGGGCGGTCCGTCGCTGATCGGGAGTCAGCAACTCACGGGCGGCGGCGCGGGCCAGGTGATGCGCGTCGGCGGTCAATGGCCGCTGCGGATCGAACCCGGTCGCGTCGGCGAGACCGGGTGCGGCCGCCCGCAGCGCGCTCGACGCGGCCGCGGAGTGCACGTCGATCCGGCTCAGATAGGCCGCCCTGCCCCCCAGCACTTCGTCGAGGTCGGAGGTGCTCGGCGGGGTCCGGTCCGGCCAGGACGATTCATCCCAGCCCGAGCCCCACACGATGCCGGTGGGCCGGCGCCGGGCGTACTCGGCGAGCAGGAGCAGGCAGTGCTCGCGGGAGGTGGCGTCGCGCAGATCCAGGCCGGTGAGGCTGAGTCCGGTGGCGGTCAGATGCACGTGACTGTCCACGAACGCCGGTGCCACGAACCCGCCGGCCAGATCGATGATGTCGGCGTCGGGGAATTCCGCGCGGGCGGTGTCGTCGGCGCCCAGCCACACCACCGCAGCATCGGGGCCGTCGCTGAATGCGATGGCGGTGGCGTCGGGGGCGGCCGGGCTGTGTACCCGTCCGTTGATCAGCAGAGTCGTCACGAAGGTGACAGGTTAATCGGGCGTGGTGGTGCGGTGCTCCAGCGAGGTCGGTTCCGCGGCGGTTGTGCCGTTCGCGTCGCTGACGTCGACGACGTCGATGACCTCTCCCTCGACGTAGTCGGTCCGGCGGGGCTGCTGGTACCCGGTCGCACCCGTCGAATAGGTCATGACCAGCGGTGTCGCCTTCGCCAGGCTCCTGCCGATCACGGCCACCGCGACCGGCCGTGCGATGCGCCGGGTGGGCGGCATCAGCAGCAGAGCCCCCAGCACGGAGCTGGCCACGCCCGGGATGAAGACCAGTACCGCACCGAGCGCCACCAGGGCGCTGTCGGTGGCCAGCTCGTTGGACGCCGCGCGCGAGTTCAGTGCCGACTGCAGACGACCCAGGTGCCGCGTGAGCTGTCGGCCCGCCAGCGCGAGGCCGACCAGGAAGGTCGCCAGCACCGCCAGCACCGTCCAGCCGAATCCGATGGTGTACACCAGCCCGACCAGCACCGCCAGCTCGACGAGCAGGTACACCAGGAACAACCGCTTCACCATGTGAGGACAACGCGCGAGGCGCCGTGTGGGTTCCTCAAGCCGCCGGGACCGGCTCGATCTCGATCGCGGCGTGCACCTTGTCCACGCCGCCGCGGATCAGGGCCTGCGGGATCCACCACCAGGCATGCCACCAGTAGCGCCGGGTGACCATGTCGAAGACCCGCCGGGTCTCGGATTTCGGCAGGTTGCGGGCGACGGCCTCGACCGGTTCGCCCTTGACCTTGCCGAGCACACCGCACTTCTGGATGGTGACCCGCGGGGTGTTGTTGATCCGCTTGGTCTTCCAGGAGCCGTCGTCGGTGCTGATGAGCAGTTTGCCCTCGTGCGGCACACCCCACACCGGGGTGGACTTGGGCCGGCCGTCCTTGGTGAACGTGGTCAGCAGCAGGTACTTCTCGCGATGGACATCATCGAACGTCGGGGCCATGGCAACAGTTCACCATGTCAAAAGATGACCGTCTCGTTGTCGTGCCGGACGATACGGTCCTGGCAGTGCCACAGCACCGCCCGGCACAGCACCGCGCGCTCGACGTCGGCGCCGAGGCGCACCAGGTCCTCGACGGTGTGGGTGTGGTCGATGCGGACCACGTCCTGCTCGATGATCGGGCCCTCGTCGAGGTTCTCGGTGACGTAGTGCGCCGTCGCCCCGACAAGTTTGACGCCGCGCTCCTTGGCCCGCCGGTAGGTGTTCGCACCGATGAAGGCGGGCAGGAACGAGTGGTGGATGTTGATCAGCGGGGCTCCGACGGCGGCCAGGAATTCGGGGGTGACGATCTGCATGTACCGGGCCAGCACCACCAGGTCGACGTTGCCGCGCAGCAGTTCGAGCTGGCGCGCCTCGGCCTCGGCGCGGGTGTCCCTGGTGGCCGGGATGTGCACGAAGGGAACCCCGAAGGGGCGCACCTGGTCGGCCAGTTCGGGATGGTTGGCGATGACCATGACCACCGACATGTCCAGTTCGCCGCGCCTGTTGCGCCACAGCAGGTCCAGCAGACAGTGATCGGCCCGCGACGCCAGGATCGCGACCCGCTTCGGCCTGGCGGCGTCGGTGAACCGGTAGTCGATCTCGAATTCCGGCGCGATCCCGGCGGCGAACTCACGTTCCAGTTCGGCGCCCGCGGCGGCCAGCCCCGGCAGATGAAAGACGGTGCGCTGCAGGAAGACTCCGCCTTCAGGCTGGGTCGAGTGCTGATCCAGGGAGATGATGTTGGCGCCGGCAGCGGTCAGGAACGTCGACACCGCGGCGACGATGCCGGAGCGGTCCGGGCAGCGCAGCAACAGCCGGCCGATGTCCTTGGGGCGGCCGGCTGTCGCGGATCCCGCGGGATGGCTTCCGGTCATCTACGCGGCCGCGCGCAACTCCAGCGCAACGTTGTTCTTCATGCCGCCGCGCAGTTTGGAGAACAGGTTGAAGACCTTGCCGATCACGCCGTAGCGCTGACCGATCCCGTCGTAGACCCGCCCGACCGCGGCTTGGTCCAAGATGGCCGCCACCGCCTCGACTTCCTCGCTCTTGGGCTTGCCGCCGCGATCGCAGACGGCCACCGTCACCCGCGGGGTGTTGCGAATCCGCTTGACCTTCCACGATTTTCCCTGGGTGATGGCCAGCAGCCGGTCACCGTCGGGGACGGCCCAGATGGCGGTCGGCTTGGGCCGGCCGTCCTTGGTGAACGTGGTGAGCAGGACGTAGTCGGCCTTGGCGACGTCGGCGAAGGTGAGAGCCATGCAGTGAATCCTATGTGCACCGGCGCCGGGCTCAGCCTTCCAGTTCGCCCTCGGTCTCCAGCAGCACCTGCTTGAGGCCGTCGAGCGTGGCGGCATCCGGTGCCGCCCACATGCCGCGCCCGGCCGCCTCCAGCAGTCGCTCGGCCATCCCGTGCAGCGCCCACGGGTTGGACTCGTTCATGAACTTGCGGTTCTCGTCGTCGAGCACGTAGGTCTGGCTGAGTTGTTCGTACATCCAGTCCGCCATCACATGCGCGGTGGCGTCGTAGCCGAACAGGTAATCCACGGTGGCGGCCATCTCGAAGGCGCCCTTGTAGCCGTGCCTGCGCATGGCGTTGATCCAGCGGGGGTTGACCACGCGGGCCCGGAACACCCGGGTGGTCTCCTCGCTCAGGGTCCGGGTGCGCACTGCGTCGGGGCGGGTGTTGTCGCCGATGTAGGCGGCCGGGTCCTTGCCGGTCAGCGCGCGCACGGTGGCGATCATGCCGCCGTGGTACTGGAAATAGTCGTCGGAGTCGGCGATGTCGTGCTCGCGGGTGTCGGTGTTCTTCGCCGCCACCGCGATTCGCCGGTAGGCCCGGTTCATCTGGTCGGTCGCCGGCGCGCCATCGAGACCGCGCCCGTAGGCGAAGCCGCCCCAGGCGGTGTACACCTCGGCCAGGTCCTGGTCGTCGCGCCAGTTGCGGCTGTCGATGAGCTGCAGCAGGCCCGCGCCGTACGTTCCCGGTTTGGACCCGAAAATTCTTGTGGTGCTGCGTCGTTCGTCACCGTGTTCGGCCAGGTCGGCCTGCGCGTGGGCCCGCACGTAGTTGTCCTCCGGGCCTTCGTCCAGTCCGGCGACCAACGCGACGGCGTCGTCGAGCATGGTGACCACGTGCGGGAAGGCGTCCCGGAAGAACCCGGAGATACGGACCGTCACGTCGATGCGTGGCCTGCCCAGCTCCTCCAGCGAGATCGGCTCCAGGTCCACCACCCGGCGCGACGCGTCATCCCAGATCGGGCGGACGCCGAGCAGCGCCAGCACTTCGGCGATGTCGTCGCCCGAGGTGCGCATCGCCGAGGTGCCCCACACCGAGAGGCCGACCGAGGGCGGCCAGGTCCCGTAGTCCTCGCAGTACCGGGTCAACAGCGAATCGGCCATGGCGACACCGGTTTCCCAGGCCAGCCGCGACGGCACCGCCTTGGGATCCACCGAATAGAAGTTGCGTCCGGTCGGCAGCACGTTGACCAGACCGCGCAACGGGGAACCGGACGGGCCGGCCGGGATGTAGTGGCCGTCCACGGCCCGCAGCACCGCGTCGATCTCCCCGTCGGTGCCCCGCAGGCGGGGCACCACCTCGGTGGCGGCGAAGCGCAGGATCTGGCCGATGACAGGGTCGTCGGTGAGGCCGTCGACCGCCGCAGCGTCCCAGCCGCTTTCCTGCAGGCCGGCCACCAGTGCGCGGGCGGCGGATTCGGCGGCGTCGACGGCGGTGCGTTCGTCGGCGCCGTCCTCGGCGAGCCCGAGTGCCTGACGCAGGCCGGGCACGGTGTGCTCGCCGCCGAACAACTGGCGGGCCCGCAGGATGGCCAGCACCAGATCGAGTTCGGACTCCCCCGTGGGCGCCTGCCCCAGGATGTGCAGGCCGTCGCGGATCTGCACATCCTTGATCTCGCAGAGCCAGCCGTCGACGTGCAGCAGCATGTCGTCGAAGGAATCCTCGTCGGGCCGGTCCTCCAGGCCCAGATCGTGGTCCATCTTCGCCGCGCGCATCAACGTCCAGATCTGCTGACGGATGGCGGGCAGTTTCGACGGATCGAGGGCGGAGAGATTCGAGTGCTCGTCGAGTAGCTGTTCCAGCCGGGCGATATCGCCGTAGGTCTCGGCGCGGGCCATCGGCGGGATGAGGTGGTCGACCAGCGTCGCGTGGGCCCGCCGCTTGGCCTGGGTGCCCTCGCCGGGATCGTTGACCAGGAAGGGGTAGATCAGCGGGAGGTCGCCGAGTGCGGCGTCGGTGCCGCAGTCCGCGCTCATGCCCAGCGTCTTGCCCGGCAGCCATTCCAGGTTGCCGTGCTTGCCGAGGTGGATGACGGCGTCGGCCTTGAATGCGCCCGTGTCACCGAACTGCCCGTCCAGCCAGCGGTAGGCGGCCAGGTAGTGATGGCTCGGCGGCAGATCGGGGTCGTGGTAGATGGCCACGGGGTTCTCGCCGAACCCGCGCGGCGGCTGCACGAGGATCACCACGTTGCCGGATTTCATTCCCGCGATGACGATCTCACCGTCGGGGTCGTGACTGCGGTCGACGAACAGCTCGCCGGGCGGCGGTCCCCAGTGCTGCACCACCGCGTCGGCCAGACCGGCGGGCAGCGTGGCGAACCAGCGCCGGTAGTCGGCCGCCGACACCCGGATCGGGTTGCGCGCCAACGTTTCCTCGGTGAGCCAGTCGGGATCCTGTCCCCCGCGCTCGATCAGCGCGTGGATGAGCGCGTCACCATCCTCGGCGTCCACACCGGGGACCTCACCGATGTCGATGCCATGCTCGCGCATGGCCCGCAGCAGGGCCACCGCGGAGGCCGGGGTGTCCAGGCCGACGGCATTGCCGATGCGCGCGTGTTTGGTCGGGTAGGCCGAGAACACCAGCGCGACCTGCTTGTCGGCGGCGGGCACGTGCCGCAACCGGGCGTGCCGCACGGCCAGTCCGGCCACCCGGGCGCAGCGTTCCGGGTCGGCGCTGTAGGTGATCAACCCCTCGTCGTCGATCTCCTTGAACGAGAACGGGACGGTGATGATGCGGCCGTCGAACTCCGGCACCGCGACCTGGGTGGCGACGTCGAGCGGGGACATGCCGTCGTCGTTCTCCGACCACTTGGACCGGGAACTGGTCAGACACAGCCCCTGCAGGATCGGGACGTCCAGGGCGGCCAGGTGCGCGACGTTCCAGTTGTCATCGGTGCCGCCGGCACCGACGGTGGCCGGGGTGGCGCCGCCGGCGGCGAGCACGGTGGTGATGAGTGCATCCGCGGTGCCCAGCAGCTCGAGCAACTCGGGTTCGGCGGTCCGCAGGGAGGCGCAGTAGACCGGCAGCGGCCGGCCACCGGCCGCCACGATGGCATCGCAGAGCGCAGCGATGTAGCCGGTGTTCCCGGCCAGATGCTGGGCCCGGTAGTACAGCACCGCGACGGTCGGGCCTGCGGCATCGGTCTGCGGACGCTCCAGCACACCCCAGCCGGGGATGGCGACCGGCGGGTCGAAACCCTCGCCGGTCATGAGCAGTGTGTCGCTGAGGAAGGCGTGCAGGCCGCGCAGGTTCTCGGTGCCGCCCTGGGCCAGATAGATGTGGGCTTGCAGCGCGACGCCGGCCGGGACGGTCGAATGGCGCATCAGTTCGGCGTCGGGAGCCTGCTCTCCGGACAGCACCACGGTGGGCACCCCGAGGCCGACCAGGGTGTCGATGCCGTCCTGCCAGGCGCGGTACCCGCCGAGGATGCGGACGACGGCGATATCCACCCCGTCGAGCAGCTCAGCGAGCTCGCGGCCGAGTTCGTCCTGCAGCAGCCGGGACGGATTGGCCCAGCGATAGTCGGCACCACTGGCGCGCGCGGTGATCAGGTCGGTATCGGACGTAGACAGCAGCAGCACGGTCGGCACTGCTCAATCCTGCCTCACCACGCGCGCCGCGTGGTCTGCCGGTCAGCGGTCGGAGCGGCTCCAGCGGCCGTACCAGGAGTCGCGGTAGGGGACGGAGATGGCGGCGAACACGAGCGCGACGCCCGTGGCGATGGCGATGAGTGAGGCCATGTCATGGCCTCCTTCCTGAACGGGTACCGGCGGTACCGGGTTGATGATCGAAACGTAGCCCCGGGATGCGTCGGCATCGGCTTTCTGTGCCTGAGCAGACAGGTGGCCGAATTATGTGACGCATGTCATATTCAGGCCGTCTGCACCGTCGCCACCTGCGCGTTCAGGAGTTCGAATCCGGCTTAGCCAAACCGTTTACGTCGCGGGCCGCGGCTGGCGCAATGGATCCATGAGCCTTCGCACCTCACTGGATGTCGTCAAACTCGGTGCCCACATCGGCGCCCGTATAGATGGTGTGCGGCTGTCCGCCGATCTCGACGAGTCGACGGTGGCCGCGATCAACGACGCGCTGCTGACCCACAAGGTCATCTTCTTCCGTCATCAGGACGATCTCGACGACGATGGTCAACTGGCGTTCGCGCAACGCCTCGGCACCACGACCGCGGCCCACCCGACCGTGCTGTCGCGCGGCACCCGGGTGCTGCCCATCGACTCCCGATACGACAAGGCCAACAGCTGGCACACCGACGTCACCTTCGTGGATCGCATCCCGAAGGCCTCCCTGCTGCGTGCGGTGGCACTGCCCGAGTACGGCGGCACCACGGTGTGGGCCAACACCCAGACCGCCTACGAACAGTTGCCCCCGGCCCTGCGCGCGCTGGCGGAGAACCTGTGGGCGGTGCACACCAACACCTATGACTACGCCGCGGACTATGACGGCCGGCACGAGCAGGTCGCCGACACCGTCCGCGCGCACCGCGAGGAGTTCGAGTCCGCCTACTTCGAGACCGAGCACCCGGTGGTGCGGGTGCATCCGGAAACCGGCGAGCGGGTGCTGTTGCTCGGCCACTTCGTCAAACGGTTCGCCGGGCTCGGATCCACCGAGTCTGCGGCCTTGTTCGGCTTGCTGCAGGCGCGGATCACCAAGCTGGAGAACACTGTTCGCTGGAGCTGGGAGCCCGGCGATCTGGCCATCTGGGACAACCGGGCCACCCAGCACTACGCGGTCTCCGATTACGACGACCAGTTCCGCCGGCTCAGCCGGGTGACCTTGGCCGGCGATATCCCCGTCGACGTGGCGGGCAGGCCCAGCCGGGTCATCGCCGGGGATGCCTCGAGCTACTCGGCCGTGGTCGACCCGGTGCCGGGCCGGCACGCGAAGGCCAGCTGATTCGCTACAGACGTCCCATCTCGCGGGACATCAGCCCGTCCTCGAGGAATTCGTAGCGTTGGCACTCGTGTTTCTCCTCGTACTCGAACACGGCGTGCGCCCGCTCCCCCGCATGGTGCACCGCATCGGTGACGCGGTGCAGGTCGGGGTGCGGCAGGTGCGGGTGAGGCAGATTAGGATGGGGCAGATGAGCTGTCAGATGGGACATTTCGGGTCCTCCTACACTCGGGACGACGGATGCGCCGCCATTGCGTAGACGCTACGAGCGGGCAGGACACGACGACCGCGTAGATCACTACTCGTATTTCGGAGATCGGATTCGGTGCGCGCTGAGTACCGTGGACCCGTGAGCCGTACCCGTGATCAGGACGCCTGCCCCGGCGCCCTGCAGGTCCACCAGGCAGCCGACGGTGCGCTGATGCGGGTGCGCCTGCCCGGCGGCGTCATCTCGGCGACCGGTCTGGAGACGTTGGCCCACCTCGCCGCCGACTGCGGCGGCGGAGCGCTGGAACTGACATCGCGCGGCAGCCTGCAGATCCGCGGCATCACCGACCCGGGACGGGTGGCCGACGCACTCGCCGGCGCGGGCCTGCTGCCGTCCCCGACCCATGAACGGGTCCGCAACATCGTGTCCTCGCCGCTGTCCGGCCGCAGCGGCGGCCTGGCGGACGTGCGGGGCTGGGTCGGCGATCTGGACCGGGCGCTGCAGCAGGACCCGGCGCTGGCCGCACTGCCGGGCCGATTCTGGTTCTCCATCGACGACGGCCGCGGCGATGTGTCCGGGCTGCACGCCGACGTCGGGGTGCAGTGCGGTGACACGGGTGTCGCCCTACTGCTCGCCGGCGCGGACACCGGTATCCGGTTGTCCGCCGATGACGCGGTGCACACCATGGTCGAGATCGCCAAGCGGTTCCAGGCGGTGCGTGGAAAGCGCTGGCGGGTCACCGAACTCGACGACCCCAGCGCACTGATCGGCGATCTCACCGTCACCGTGCCGGACCCGGCGGACCGGTACCCCCACCACACCGGACGTCCTCCGGTCGGCTGGATACCGCAGCCGCTGGATCCTGTTGCGAACCGGGTGGCGCTGGGCGCGGCGGTCCCGCTGGGCGTGCTGCCGGCCCGCACCGCCGAATTCCTGGCCGCCATCGAGGCGCCGATCGTGGTGACACCGTGGCGATCGATCCTGGTCTGCGATCTCACCGAGGAGGTCGCCGACACCTCGTTGCGGGTGCTGGCTCCGCTGGGCCTCGTCTTCGACGAGAACTCCCCGTGGTTGACGGTGAGTGCCTGCACGGGAAGTCCTGGCTGTGACAAATCTCTCTCCGATGTGCGCGCCGACGCGCGGGCCGCGCTGACCGAGGGCGCACCGGGGGTCCATCGTCATTTTGTTGGCTGCCCACGGGCCTGCGGCAGCCCTCGGGGCGCCGAGGTACTGGTGGCCACCGGACACGGCTATGAGGGGCGCCACCCGTAGGGTGATCGGGTGCTCGATTACACCCGCGACGCTGCGGAAATCTATCGCCAATCCTTCGCGACCATCCGGGACGAAGCAGACCTGACCCGCTTCCCCGATGACGTCTCACGCGTCGTGGTCCGGCTCATCCACACCTGCGGTCAGGTCGACGTCACCGACCATGTCGCCTTCACCTCCGATGTCGTCGCCCGCACCCACGCGGCGCTGGCCGCGGGCGCACCGGTGCTCTGCGATTCGTCGATGGTGGCCGCCGGCATCACCCGCTCCCGGCTGCCCGCCGACAACGAGGTCGTGTCACTGGTCGCCGATCCGCGCGCCGCCGACCTGGCCCCCAAGCTCGGCAGCACCCGTTCCGCGGCGGGCGTCGATCTGTGGGCCGACCGGTTGGGCGGCGCGGTGCTCGCGATCGGCAATGCCCCCACCGCGCTCTTCCGGCTGCTCGAACTGCTCGACGAGGGCGCGCCGGTGCCCGCTGCGGTGCTGGGCGGGCCGGTCGGATTCGTGGGCTCCGCACAGTCCAAGGATGAACTGATCGCCCGGCCGCGCGGCATGTCGTATCTGGTGGTGAAGGGCCGGCGCGGGGGCAGCGCGATGGCCGCGGCCGCCGTGAATGCGATTGCGAGCGAACGCGAATGACGAATATCTCCACGGCAAAGGGCACCCTCTACGGCGTCGGCCTGGGTCCCGGTGACCCGGAGCTGGTGACGGTCAAGGCGGCCCGGCTGATCGGCGAGGCCGACGTCGTCGCCTACCACAGTGCGCGACACGGCCGGAGCATCGCGCGCCGGATCGCCGCGCAGTACCTGCGCGAGGGCCAGATCGAGGAACACCTGGTCTATCCGGTGACCACGGAGACCACCGAGCATCCCGGCGGCTATGCCGGTGCGATGGAGGATTTCTACGCCGAATCCGCCGACCGCATCGCCGTACATCTGGACGCCGGGCGCAACGTGGCACTGCTGGCCGAGGGCGACCCGCTGTTCTACAGCTCGTACATGCACATGCACACCCGGCTCACCGAGCGGTTCGAGGCCGTCATCGTGCCCGGCGTGACGTCGGTGAGTGCGGCGTCGGCGGCCACCGGTACCCCGTTGGTGCAGGGCGACGAGGTGCTGACCATCCTGCCAGGCACGCTGCCCGCCGCCGAGTTGACCCGCCGCCTCGCCGATACCGACGCCGCCGTCATCATGAAGCTGGGTAAGTCCTATCCGGAAGTCCGGCAGGCACTTTCGGAGACCCACCGGCTGGACCGGGCGTTCTACGTGGAACGGGCCAGCACCGATCAGCAGCGTGTGCTCGCGGCAAGTGAGGTCGACGAGACCTCGGTGCCCTACTTCTCCATCGTGATGCTGCCCGGCGAGGCGGCCGCACCGCGCAACCGTCCTTCCGCCGTCGCTTCGCTCGCCCCGAGAGGCAGCGTGGCGGTGGTCGGGCTCGGTCCCGGCGATCTGGACTGGATCACCCCGCAGGCGCGCCGCGAACTGGCCGCTGCCACCGACCTGATCGGCTACTTCCCCTATCTCGACCGGGTCGGCGCCCGCGCCGGACAGACCCGGCATGCCAGCGACAACACCGATGAACCGGCGCGTGCCCGGCTGGCCTGCGAACTGGCCCGGCAGGGCCGCGCGGTGGTGGTGGTGTCCTCCGGTGACCCCGGCGTGTTCGCGATGGCCACCGCGGTGCTCGAGGAGGCCGTGGACTGGCCCGATGTCGAGGTCCGGGTGATCCCCGCGATGACCGCGGCGCAGGCCGTGGCCAGCCGGGTCGGTGCGCCACTGGGCCACGACTACGCCGTCATCTCGCTCTCGGACCGCCTCAAGCCGTGGGAGATCATCGCTGCCCGGGTCAGTGCGGCAGCGGCCGCCGACATGGTGATCGCGGTGTACAACCCGGCGTCGAAAACCCGGACCTGGCAGGTCGGCGAGATGCAGAAGCTGCTGCTGGAACACCGCGATGCCGGCACCCCGGTGGTGATCGGCCGTGATGTCGCCGGCCCGAACGAGACGGTACGGGTGGTGGCGCTGGGCGATCTGGATCCCGCCGAGGTGGACATGCGCTGTCTGCTGATCATCGGCTCCTCGCAGACCCGCTGGCACGGTGACACGGTGTTCACGCCGCGCAACTACCCGGGCTGACAACTGTCGAGAATCGTTGACAGTTGTCAGAGGCGGGGATAATGTCCCGCTGGTGCAGCCGGGCAACGATGTCGTCGAGCAGTCGGTTTCTGCTGCCCGCTCGGTGACCGACCGGCGCCAACCGCAGCGCAGCGATCAGCGCCGCAGCGCCATCCTGGCCGCCTTCGACGACGCCCTGCGGGCCCGCGGTTTCGAGGCGGTCAACATCGCCGACGTCGCCGCCGGCGCCGGTGTCAGCCGGTCGGCGTTCTACTTCTACTTCGAGAACAAGGCCGCCGCGGTGGCCGCCCTGCTGGAGTCGATGTACGACGACGTCTTCGCCGCCAGTGACATCGTGACCGCCTCCACCGGGTCACCGCGGTGGCGGATCCACGCCATGCTGGAGGCGCTCATGGATACCGGTGCGGCGCACCGGTATCTGTTCACCGCCATGCTGGATGCGCGCGCCGCGAGCAGTGCGATCCGCGAGATCTGGGACAACTCACGGGAGGCGTTCGTCCCGGCCATCGCGGCCATGATCGAGGCCGAGCGCGCCGCCGGTCGCGCGCCCGCCGGTCCCGCCGCCGAGGTGCTGGCCGGTCTGCTGCTCGAGCTCAACGACCGCATTCTCGAGCGCTTCACCCTCGGCGGACCCCGTACCCGTGCTGAGCTTGTCATCGGCGCGGAAACCATCTGGCTGCACACCATTTACGGCACGGCGATCGGAGTAGATGAAATGCGAGAGACGCCATGAGCAACCCGATCCCCCGCGGCCCCGAGGATGTGACGCCGGCCTGGCTCGGCGCGGTGCTGGACGCCGATGTGCGCAGTGTCGGCACCGCCCCCATCGGTACCGGTCAGACCGGCGCCACCTACCGGTTGACGGTGCAGTACGGCACCGAGACCGACCTGCCTGCCAGCTTCGCCATCAAGCTGCCGTCCCAGGACGACACGGTCCGCGACCGGGTCGCGATCGGATACCGCTCCGAGCACGCGTTCTACACCAATGTGGCCGACCTGGTACAGATCCCCATCCCGCGCAACTTCCACTGTGAGATCGGCGGCGAGGGCGCCGATTTCGTGCTGCTGCTGGCCGATATGGCGCCCGCCGAGCAGGGCGACCAGATCGCCGGGTGCAGTGCGGCCGAGGCTCAGCTGGCCGTGCGGGCCCTTGCCGGGCTGCACGCACCCAGTTGGTGTGAACCGAAACTGACCGACTTCCCCGGTATCGCCATGCCCAAGCCGGACGCCGCAATGGCCTCCGGTATGGGCGATGTGGCCAAGATGGCCACCGATATCACCCTGGAGAAACTCGGCGACCGGATGACCGCCGAGGACCGGGCCACCCTGTCGGCATCCATGTCGGTGGTGACACCCTGGCTGCTGACCGAGCCGGACAGGTTCGCGCTGCTGCACGGTGACTACCGGCTGGACAACATGCTGTTCGATCCGGACCGGACACAGATCACCGTGGTGGACTGGCAGACATTGGGGTCGGGTCTTCCGGCAAGGGATCTCGCGTACTTCACCGGGACCAGCCTGGACCCGGTGACCCGCGCGGCCGCCGAACGGGACCTGGTGGCCGAGTACCACGCCGGCCTGGTGGCGCTCGGTGTCGCCGGCTACGACGCGGACACCTGCTGGCGCGATTACCGCCTGGGCATGTTGCAGGCGCCGCTGATCATCGTGTTCGGGGTGGCCTTCGCCAACTCCACCGAGCGCGGTGACGACATGATGCTGGCGATGGCCGAACGTTCGTGCCGGGCGATCCGCGAGCTCGACACCCTCACCCTCATCTGAGCCCGGTCAGCCAATCGGCGGCAGCGTCCACGGTGTGCACCACGCGCACACCGGCCGGCAGTGCGGGTCTGCTGACCATGATGACGGGCACCCCGAGCTCGGCGGCCGCCTCGAGTTTCGCATGCGTCATGGCACCACCGCTGTTCTTGGTCACCAGCGCATCGATTCCGAACTCCCGCAACAGATCACGCTCGCCCTCGACGCGGTAGGGCCCACGCGAGAGCAGCACCTCATGCTGCGCCGGCAGCAGTGGGTCCTCCGGTGCGGTCACCGCACGGATCAGGAACCACGCATCGGCATCCTTGAACGCCGCGGTGCCCGAACGTCCGGTGGTGAGGAACACCCGCCGGTAGCCGTGGCGTGCGACCACCTCGGCGGCCTCGGTGTCGGAACCGACGACGATGGCGTCACCGTCCGGCCAGGCCGGGCGGGCCAGCACCAGATGGGGCAGGCCGGCCTGTGCGGCGGCTTGTGCGGCATTGGCGGTGATGGTCGCGGCGAAGGGATGGGTGGCATCCACCACGGTGGTGATGTCGTTGCCGCGCAACCACTCCGCCAAGCCGTCGGCGCCGCCGAACCCGCCGATGCGCACCTCGCCGACCGGCAGCGCCGGATCGGGCACCCGTCCGGCCAGCGAGCTGATCACCGGGATGCCGGGGTGCAGCCGGGCGGCGAGCGCCCGAGCCTCCCCGGTGCCGCCGAGGAGCAGGACCCGCACTAGTGCCGGCTTCCGCGCCGGCGGCCCGACGAATACAGGTAGCTGTCGGTGAAGCCCGCGGCCGCCAGCACATCGCCGACGATGATGACCGCCGTGCGGGTGATCCCGGCGGCGTGCATCTGGCCGGCGACCTCCCCCAATGAGCAACGCAGCACCTGCTCCTTCGGCCAGCTCGCGAAGGCGACCACGGCACACGGGGTATCGGCGGTGTAGCCACCGGCGGTGAGCTGCTCGACGATGGTGTCGATCTGCGCCGCGGCCAGATGCAGCACCAGGGTGTTGCCTGGCGTGGACAACGCGGCCAGGGTTTCCTTTTCGGGCATCGCGGTGGACAGGGTGGCCACCCGGCTCAGCGTCACGGTCTGCGACACGCCGGGCACCGTCAGCTCACGGCCCACCGCGGCGGCCGCCGCCGCGAAAGCCGGTACGCCGGGCACGATCTCCCACCCGATGCCCAGGGCGTCGAGGCGCCGGCACTGCTCGGCCAGCGCGCTGTAGATCGACGGGTCCCCGGAGTGCAGTCGGGCCACATCGAGCCCGGCGGCGTCGGCATCCGCCAGTTCGCCGATGATCTGCTCCAGGTTCAGCGGCCCGGTGTCGATGACACGGGCGTCCTCCGGGCACTCCGCCAACAGGTCCTCGGGCATGATCGAGCCGGCGTACAGGCATACCTGGCAACGGTTCAGCAGCCGCTGTCCACGCACGGTGATGAGGTCGGCCGCACCCGGTCCCGCTCCGATGAAGTAGACCGTCACGGCTTGCCCACCACCCACTGGGTGACGGGGTAGGCCGGCCGGAATCCGGTGAATCCGCCGATTGGTTCGCCGCGGTAGTGCTGGAACCGGCGCAACTGGCCTCCTAGCGTCGAGTAGCGGTCGATGACTGCGGCCTCCGATTCTGCCGTGACGACGTTGGCGACCAACCGGCCCCCGGCCGGTAACCGGTCGAAACAGGCGTCGAGCAACCCGGGCTCGGTGATACCGCCGCCGATGAAGATCACCGAGGGCTCCGCGGCGCCGTCGAAGTCGGTGGGGGCCGGCCCGCGCACCTCGACGTGCACCCCGAAGGCGATCGCGTTGGCGGCGATCCGGGACCGCCGTTGCTCGGAACGTTCGAAAGCCACCGCGGTACAACCCGATCCGCTGCGGCACCATTCGACGGCGATGCTTCCCGAGCCGGAGCCGACGTCCCACAGCCGTTCGCCGGGGCGCGGCCCCAACGCGGCCAGGGTCACCGCACGGATGCTCTGCTTGGTGATCTGCCCGTCGTGGGCGAAGCTGTCATCGGGCAGGGTGTGATACCGGCGCTCATCGGGCAGGTAGTGCACCGCAACGACATTCAGGTCGTCGATGTCGTCCGGCCCAGCGACGGCCCAGTCCCGGGCGAGTGCCGAACGGCGCCGCTCCCCCGGCCCGCCCAGCTGCTCGAGCACGGTGAGCTCGGAGTCGCCGCGGCCCGTCTCGGTCAACAGCGCCGCCAGGGAGGCGGGGCCCGCGGCGTCGCGGCTGAGCACCACCGCGCGTCCCCCGCGGCGCACCGCGGTGTGAGCGGGGGCGGTGACCAGGCTGATGACCTCGGTGTCCTGCACGGACCAGCCCATCCGGGCGCAGGCCAGCGTCACCGAGGACACGTGCGGCAGCACCCGCACCGACTCGGCGCCGAACCGGCGGATCAGGGTCGCGCCGATACCGTGCAACATCGGGTCGCCGCTGGCCACCACATGCACATCGCCGTCATGGCTGCCGACGAGTTCGTCGAGTGCGGGCAGCAGCGGCGACGGCCACGTCCGGCGCTGTGCCCGCACGGTGCCGTCGAGCAGATCCAGCTGTCGGGGCGAACCGAAAACGACGGTGGCACCGGCAAGTTCGGCGCGCGCGGCCGCACCCAGGCCGGCCATGCCGTCGGCTCCGATGCCGATCACGATGATCATCTGCATCCTCTGCTCTTCGCGCAGGCGCTCATCGCCGTCCTCTGCTCTTCGCGCAGGCGCTCATCGCCGCAACCTCCGCCAGATCGGTCCGGGCAACATCCTGAAGACTGCGGCGATGGCGCCGACCTGCCACGGGATCCACACCGTGCGCCGCCCGCCGGCCAGTGCCTTCGCCGTCGCGGCGGCGACCTGGGCCGGGGTGCTGGAGAACGGCGCCGGCGTCATCCCCTCGGTCATCCGCCCGACCACGAAACCGGGACGCACCACCAGCAGGCGCACCCCGGAACCGTGCAGTGCGTCGGCGAGCCCGCTGCAGAAACCGTCCACGCCCGCCTTGGCCGATCCATACACGTAGTTGGCTCGGCGCACCCGTACCCCGGCGATCGAGGAGAAGGTCACCAGGTCCCCACCGCCGGCGCGGCGCATCGTGTCCGCCAGCACGGTGAGCAGGCTCACCTGGGCCACGTAGTCGGTGTGCACCACCGCGACCGCGTGGCCGGAATCGGCCTCGGCGCGCGCCTGATCACCGAGCACCCCGAAGGTCAGGACCGCGGTGGCGATCGGGCCGTACGCGGTTTCGATCGCCTCGACCAGCTCCCGGTGGGACGTGGTGTCGTCGGCGTCGAACTCCTGGACATGTACGCCGGTGGCCCCGGCAGACCGGACCGCCGCCACCTGTGCGGTCAGATCGTCCGCGCGGCGCGCGGCCAGGACGACGGTCCGCCCGCCGGCAATCCGCTGCGCCAGTTCCACGCCGATCTCGCTGCGCCCCCCGAATATGACGACGAGTCCCGTGTCCTCCATGGCTGTGATTATGTCCTGCGCTAGCGTGGACCCCGATGGCTGCATCTGGTCGCAAGGCAACAACCCGACTCACCAACGACGCGCTGGCATTTCTGACAGAGCGTCATCTGGCGATGCTGACCACGCTGCGGGGTGACAATTCGCCGCACGTCGTGGCGGTAGGTTTCACCTTCGACCCGACCACGCACATCGCCCGGGTGATCACCACCGGCGGTTCGCAGAAGGCGGTCAACGCCAAGGAGCGTGGAGTCGCGGTGCTCAGCCAGGTCGACGGCGCCCGTTGGCTGTCGCTGGAAGGCGCGGCCACCGTCAGCGGCGATGCCGACGATGTGCGCGATGCCGAGCTGCGTTATGCCCAGCGCTACCGGACCCCGCGGGCGAACCCGCGCCGGGTGGTCATCGAGGTTCGGATCGAGCGGGTGCTGGGATCCTCGACGCTGCTGGACCGCAGCGAGGCCTGAGCCTCAGACCGGCACCACGACCAGGTCGTGCGGACGCTGGTTCACCGATTCCACGCCGTCCTCGGTGACGATGACGATGTCCTCGATCCGCGCGCCCCACTGGCCCGGGAAGTAGATGCCGGGCTCCACCGAGAACGCCATACCCGGCTCCAGGGTGATCTCGTTCCCGGAGACGATGTAGGGCTCTTCGTGCACCGACAGGCCGATACCGTGCCCGGTGCGGTGCACGAACACCTCGGCCAGGCCTTCGGCGGCCAGCACATCGCGCGCGACCGCATCGACCGAACCGGCCGTGATGCCCGGGCGGACCGACCCGACGGCCTCGGCCTGGGCGCGCTGCAGCACCGCGTACCGGCGGGCGATCTCGGCGTCGGGCTCACCGATGCTGTAGGTGCGGGTCGAGTCGGAGTTGTAGCCCGGCGCATACGGCCCGCCGATGTCGACGACGACGATGTCGCCGACCTGCAGCTCGCGGTCCGAGCATTCGTGGTGCGGGTCCGCCCCGTTGGGGCCGGATCCGACGATGATGAACGCCACCTCCGAATGGCCTTCGGCGACAATGGCTTCGGCGATATCTGCAGCGACGTCGGCTTCGGTGCGGCCGGGCACCAGGAACTCCGGCACCCGCGCGTGCACGCGGTCGATCGCCGCGCCGGCCTTGCGCAGCGCGTCGACCTCGGCCGGGTCCTTGATCATCCGCAGCTTGCGCAGCACGTCGGTGGCCAGCACGGGCACCGCGCCCAGCACGTCGGCCAGCGGCAGCAGGTGCAGGGCCGTCATCGAATCGGTGACGGCGACGGTCACCGGCGACACGCCCGATCCCCGCAGTGCCTGCGCGACCAGCTCGTAGGGATTCTCGCCATCCACCCAATCCTGCACCGTCGCACCGATTTCGGTCACCGCGGACTCGCGGAGCGCGGCCAGCTCCAGGCGCGGGACCACAACGGTGGGCGCCGACCCATCGGCGGGCAGCACCAGCGCGGTGAGCCGCTCGAAGGTCTGCGCCCGTGAGCCCACCAGGTAGCGCAGGTCGTAGCCGGGGGTGATCACCAGGCCGGCAAGCCCGGCGCTCGCCGCGCCTGCGGCGGCCGCCCGGACGCGCTGCGCGTAGACCTCGGTGCTGAAACGACTGCTGTCCATGGGGACGAGGTTAGTCATGCCCGCGATAGGTGGCGACCTCGACCAGGTTGCCCTCGGGGTCGCGGCAGTAGTGCGAGGTCATCGGGCCCAGCGCACCGGTCTTGGCGACCGGCCCTTCGGTGATCTGCACCCCGCAGGCCTGCAGATGCGCACCGATCGTGGCGGCGTCGGCGTCGACGATGAAGCAAAGATCCAGCGAGCCCGGCACATCGGCGTCCGCGGTCACCCAGTTCGGTGCCCCGGTGGGCCGCACATTGATCTTTTGGGCGCCGAATGCCAGCGCGGTGCGGCCGGCGCCGAACTCCTCGCGGCGCATGTTCAGCACCCTGACGTACCAGTCGATGGTGGCTTCGGTATCACGGCAATTCAGCACGACGTGGTCTATGCGATCCACAGTGAAGGTCATACCTCACGCTACTGTCAGGCGATGCTGAGGGATATCCGGGAGCTGACCGATCAGCAGGAGGCCTACGCCGAGGAGCTGCAACGACGGTGGGGCGGGCTGCTCAGCTACCGCTACATCGGCCGGATGTACGCCTCGATGGACCCGCGCGACGTCGAGGACACCGTGACGGTGCGCCACGACATGCGCAATGCCCGTGGCGGACTGCTGTTCGCGGTGCTCGGCATCTCGGCACCCGAGAGCGGGCACATGTCGGATCTGGAGGCCGTGCCGAACCCGGTCATCCACTCCTGTCAGATCCTCGACCCCGGCCACGATGTGCGGCGCATCGAGATCGTCTCCGAGCCACTGAAACAGGGCAGGCAGTTCGGTTACAGCCGGGCCACGATTGTCGACGCCGACCGGCCCGAGCGGGTACTCGCGCTGATCGAGGGCCAGGGGGTGAGCATCGGTGTGCCGCCCGACGGCCTGCAGAAGCTGGAGGTCGACAACATCGAGGTGGTCGACTCACCCGATCTGCCTCCGCTGTGGCAGGTGTTCGGCGGATTCCGGCGCGAGGACGGGCTGTGGGGTCTGCCGGAACTGTCGGCCGAGGTCGCCTCCCCCGATGCCGCCCTGCACATCGGGCCGCAGTTCGTGATCCTGGAGACGGCGGCGATCGATGCCGCGGGAGGCGACGTGCAGGGCGTCTCGGCGCATGTGATGTTCCTGGCGCGCGGCAAGGCCGGACCGTTCCGGGTGCAGACCGAGCGGCTTCCCGGCGCCGACGGCACCGTCGCTGTGCGGGTGCAGCTCTACGACGAGGGAAATGAGGACAGGTTGGTCACGGTGGGTTCCTACGTCTTCCGGGTGCAGTCATCATGACGGCCGATCGGCCGGTGCTGCTGCTCGACGGCGCCAGCATGTGGTTCCGCTCGTTCTTCGGGGTGCCGTCCTCGATCACCGCCCCCGACGGCCGGCCGGTCAACGCGCTGCGCGGTTTCCTCGATGCCGTCTCCACCCTGGTCACCCAGCATCGGCCGGCCCGGCTGGTGGTCTGTCTCGATCTGGACTGGCGGCCGCAGTGGCGGGTGGACCGCATCCCGTCGTACAAGGCGCACCGCGTCGAGGAGGCCCGCCCCGACGGTGCCCCGGACGTCGAGGAGGTGCCCGATGAACTGACCCCGCAGGTCGACATGATCATGGCCGTGCTCGACGCGTTCGGCATCACCACAGCGGGCGCACCGGGATACGAGGCCGACGATGTGCTGGGCACGCTTGCCGCCGCCGAGCGCCGCGACCCCGTCATCGTGGTCAGCGGGGACCGGGATCTGCTGCAGTTGGTCGGCGACGACCCGGTCGCGGTGCGGGTGTTCTACATCGGCCGCGGCCTGAGCAAGGCGATCCTGTTCGGGCCCACCGAGGTCGCCGATACCTACGGGGTGCCGGTGGAACGTGCCGGGCCGGCCTACGCCGAACTGGCGCTGCTGCGCGGCGACCCGTCGGACGGGCTGCCCGGGGTGGCGGGCATCGGCGAGAAAACCGCGGCGACTCTGATGGCCCAGCACGGCTCGCTGTCCGCGATCGTCGCGGCCGCCGCCGATCCGTCATCGAAAATGCCTGCCGCCCAACGCAAGAAGCTGCTCGCCGCCGACGAGTACATCATCGCCGCCGAACCGGTGGTGCGGGTCGCCGTGGATGCCCCTGTCGCGCTGTCCACATCGTCCGACGTCCTGCCGCTGTCCGCGGCCGACCCGGCCCGGGTGGTGGCACTGGCCGAGGAGTACGGCGTGGTGTCATCGATCGGGCGTCTGCAGAAGGCACTCGACAAGCTGCCCTGACACGCGAATGCCCGCGATACGGCGTATCGCGGGCATTCGTCGAGAGAGCGTGGACTACTTCGGGCGGCCGACCTCGTAGGTGCCGTTGTCGTCCTGGAACGTCACGGTGACCTGACGCTTGGTGCCGTCGATGCTGACCTGGCAGGTGAAGGTGTCGCCCTTCTTCACCTCGGGGCTGACACCGTCATTGCACTGGACGTCCTTGACGTTCTTGGCGCCGTATCCGTTGGCCTCGTCGGTCAGGATCTGCTGCACACCGGTCTGCGCGGCATCGACGTCCAGCGTGGTGGTGACAAAGAATCCGGGCTTCCAGAAACCGAGTACCAGCACCACCGCGACGATCACCGCGGCCAGCACACCGATCACGGTGCCGATGACGGCCAGCGACTTCTTCGAGCCCTCTTCGGAGCCGGTGGGCCCGTAGGGCGAGTATTGCTGCTGGTCGTACTGACCGGGCTGGCCGTACTGGGGCGGCTGGCCGTACTGGGGCTGCCCGTAGGGCTGACCGGGCTGCTGACCGTACTGCGGGTACCCCTGCGGCGCGTACCCCGTGGGCTGCTGGCCGTACTGGTCGCCCTGCGGGGGCGGGTTGTACGCGGGCTGCTGATACTGCGGGTACTGCTGCGGCGCCTGCGGCTGCTGGTAGGCGGGCTGCTGCCAGGCCGGGGCATCGCCGGCGGGCTGCTCGGGTGTGGGCGGCGGCTGCCAGGCGGGCTGTTCACCCGGTGACGGGGCACCGCCGGACTGCGGCGGCTGGCCTGACCACGCCTGCGTGGGGTCAGATCCCTGCGGTCCGCTCATCGTGTCTCCTTGATCCGGGCTCGTTCTACGCCGCCACACTACCCTGCATCAACTGCTACGACGCCTCGTCGAATGTCGGTGATGGCGCGTTTCGCCGCTGTCCGCAGCGCCGGTGTGGGGGCGGCATTGCGGACCTGGTCCAGCAGATCCAGGACCTGACGGCACCACCGCACGAAATCTCCCGCGGACAGCGGGGATCCGCTGCCGCTGACATCGGATGCCGCCAGTGAGGAGGCCAAATCACCGGTGGTGGCCCACTGGTGGATGGCGGCCACGAAGCCGTCGTCGGGTTCGCGGCTGTGCGCAATGCGTTGCCGCTGTTCGTCACTGCGGATCTGGGCCCACAGCCGGCGGGTGCCCGCCAGCGCGCGCCGGATGCCCCCCGTCGGGATCTGCAGGCCCTGCGGGCCGGTGCCGTCACCGCGCGATTCGAACTGCACCGCGGACACCACGGCCGCCAGCTCGGCCGGTGCCAGACCCTCCCAGACGCCTTGGCGCAGGCACTCGGCGACCAAAAGGTCACTCTCGCTGTAGATCCGCGCGAGCAGCCGCCCGTCCTCGGTGACCTTCGGCGTGTCGCCGGCCGGATCGATGAAGCCCCGCTCGGTCAGCAGCACCAGAATCTTGTCGAACGTGCGCGCCAGGGAATTGGTGGCGGCGGCGACCTTCTGCCGGATCTGCTCGTTGTCGCGTTCGATGCGCAGATAGCGCTCGGCCGCACGGACCTGGGCCTCGCGGTCGGCCGCGCCGTGGGCGGGATGGCGGCGCAGTTGGTCACGCAGCCCGGCCAGTTCGGGGTCCACATCACGGTCGACGCCGCCCTGCTCCCGGCGCCGGGACGGCACATCCAGGCCGGCGGCCGCCGACCGCAGCGCCGATGCCAGGTCACGGCGCACCCGGGGCTGGCGGTGCTCGACGCGCTTGGGCAGCGTCATCGATCCCAGCCGGGTGGACGCCCCGGAGTAGTCGGCCGACGAGATACGCCCGGCCCAGCGATGTTCGGTGAGGACCAGCGGCCGCGGGTCGTCGCTGTCGGGGGCGGGTTCGAGGACCACGGCCAGCCCACCCCGGCGGCCCTGGGTGATGGTGATGATGTCGCCGCGGCGCAAACCGGCCAGCGCCTCGTCGGCCGCCCGGCGCCGGTGCAGCCGCGATGCCAGCGACTGAGCGCGTTCCCGGGTGCTGATCTCGGCACGCAAGCGCGCGTATTCGAGCATCTCGGGGTCCAGCTCGGCGGCGATCTCGGCGAGCATGCGCTCCCCGCGTTCGACGCCTCGCACCAGGCCCACCACCGAACGGTCGGCCTGGTACTGCGCGAAGGACCGTTCCAGCAGTTGGCGCGCCAGGTCCGGGCCCATCTGCTGGACCAGGTTGATCGTCATGTTGTACGACGGCGCAAAGGAACTCTTCAGCGGGAAGGTGCGTGTCGAGGCCAGACCGGCGACCTCGGCGGGTTCGGCGGCGTTGTCATCGGCGTGCCACAGCACCACCGCGTGACCTTCGATGTCGATCCCGCGGCGACCCGCGCGCCCGGTCAGCTGGGTGTACTCCCCCGGCGTCAGCGGGGCGTGTTGCTCGCCGTTGTACTTGACCAGGCGCTCCAGCACCACGGTGCGGGCGGGCATGTTGATGCCCAAAGCCAGTGTCTCGGTGGCGAACACCGCCCGCACCAGCCCCGCGGTGAAGAGTTCCTCGACGGTGTGCCGGAAGACCGGCAGCATGCCCGCGTGATGGGCCGCCAGCCCCCGCAACAGGCCCTCGCGCCACTCGTAGTAGCCGAGCACGCCCAGATCGGATTGGGCGAGGTCGGCACACCGCCGGTCGATGACCTCGGTGATGCGGGCGCGTTCTTCGTCGTTGGTGAGTCGCAGCGGTGCGCGCAGGCACTGCTTGACCGCCGCATCACAGCCGGCCCGGGAGAAGACGAAAGTGATTGCCGGAAGCAGTCCCTCGGCATCCAGGGTGGCGATGACATCGGGTCGCGACGGCCCCCGGTGCACGGTCGGGCGGCCCTGCCTGCCCCGGTTGCGGCCCCGCGGTTGCCAGTCCGCCAGCCGGTCGGCCTCACGGCGGTGCGCGATGTGACGCAGCAGGTTCGGGTCCACCAGGGTGGTCTGCCCACCACCCTCGAACAGGTCGAAGAGTCGCTTGCCGACCATCATGTGCTGAGAAAGCGGAACCGGTCGGTGCTCGTCGACCACCACGGTGGTGTCCCCGCGCACGGTCTGGATCCAGCCCCCGAACTCCTCGGCGTTGCTCACCGTGGCGGAGAGGCTGACCAGTCGCACCTCTTCGGGCAGGTGCAGGATGACCTCCTCCCACACCGCGCCGCGCATCCGGTCGGCCAGGAAGTGCACCTCGTCCATCACCACATGGGAAAGCCCCTGCAGTGCCGGCGAGTCGGCATAGAGCATGTTGCGCAGCACTTCGGTGGTCATGATGACCACCGGGGCGTCGGAGTTGATCGACTGGTCCCCGGTGAGCAACCCGACCCGGTCGGCGCCGTAGCGGCGCACGAGGTCGAGGTGCTTCTGGTTGCTCAGCGCCTTGATCGGGGTGGTGTAGAAGCACTTCCGGCCCGCCGCCAGTGCCAGGTGCACCGCGAACTCGCCGACGACGGTCTTGCCGGCTCCGGTCGGTGCGCAGACCAGCACTCCGTGGCCGGACTCCAGAGCGGCACAGGCACGTACCTGGAACGGATCGAGGCCGAAGGGAAGCTGCGCGGCGAAACCGAGCAGTTCCGGACCGGACTCAGGCGGCCCGGACTCAGGTGACATCGTCGTCGAACAATTTCTGGGAGGACACCGCGGTCGGCGGCGCGATCGGTTCGGCGGCCGGGATCGGCGCAGCCTCATCCTCGGGGACCTCGGCCAGCGCCTCGCGGCGGGCCTTGCGCTTGTCGTGCACGCGGGTGACCTGGATGGCGAACTCGAGCAGCACGGTCAGCGCCAGCGCGAGCGCCAGCATGGAGAACGGGTCGGAACCCGGCGTCGCGAACGCGGCGAACACGAACAGCGCGAAGATCAGGCCGCGGCGCCACTCCTTGAGTTTCGCGTAGGGCAGCACGCCGATCACGTTGAGCATGATGATCAGCAGCGGGAACTCGAAGCTGATCCCGAACACCAGCAGCAGGTTGATCAGGAAGCCGAAGTACTGATCACCCGAGAGCGCGGTGACCTGGACGTCGCTGCCGACGGTGAGCAGGAAGCTCAACGCGGTGGACAACACCACGTAGGCCAGCACTGAGCCGCCGATGAACAGCACAGCGCCCACCCCGACGAACGCCATGCCGAAACGCCGTTCCTTGCGGTACAGGCCCGGGGTGATGAACGCCCAGAGCTGATACAGCCAGACCGGGCAGGCCAGCACGATCCCGGCGGTCAGGGCGACCTTCAGCCGCAACATGAACTGGTCGAACGGACCGGTGGCCAGCAATCGGCACTGCCCGTCGGGGGCGATGGTGGCGCGCGCGGACTCCGGCAGCGAACAGTACGGACCGCGAAGCCACTCGCCGAGGCTGTGGAAGCCGAAGACGCCGTGGGTGTACCAGAAGAAACCGACGATCGTGGTCAGCACCACCGCCGCGGTCGCAATCAGCAGCCGGTTGCGCAGTTCGGCGAGATGATCGACCAGCGACATGGTGCCGTCGGGATTCGCCCGGGCGCGTCGTTGGCGCGGGTCGAACCTCTTGAAAATTCCAGGGGGGTGCACGGGCAGCCTTAACGTCGATGCAGGCAGGCGCGCCCTATCGACGCGACATCACACCGCGATGGGACGGACTTGGCAGCTATCAGGCCGGTCGCTTGTCGCCGGACTGCTCGGGCGCAGGTGTCTCCACGCGCTCCGAGGTGACCGGGGTGGCGGGAAGCGGCGCGGCTTCCGGCTTGTCGGCGCCGTCGGCCTGCATCTCTTTGATCTCGGACTTGAAGATGCGCATCGACTTACCCAGAGAACGCGCTGCGTCCGGGAGCTTCTTGGCACCGAACAACAGAATGAAAGCCGCGATAACGATCAGCCAGTGCCACGGTTGAAGACCGCCCAATTCAAACACCTCCGCAAGTTGTGGTCGAGTCTACTCGTCTTCGTAAGCGCGTACCGCAGCCGCGGCGGTCTCGCGGACCTTCTCGGCCAGCGACTGCGGTGTCAACACCCGCACCGCCGATCCGAAGCCCAATACGAACCGGGCCATCCACTCATCGGAAGCGTAGGTCATGGCCGCTTCGCAGGCACCGTCGGCGAGCTCGGTGATCACCCGCAACGGGTAGTAGTCGAACATCCATTCCGCCGAGCGGTCGATGAGCAGGCGTGCCGAGTGCAACGAGGGATCCTCGGCGTCGGCGTCGAACAGCGCGGTGTCGGGTCCGGCCTGCACCGCAGGCGCCGGCGGCCGGGCGGGCTCGTCGAGCACCTGGGCGTCCACGATGCGGTCGAACCGGAACAGCCGCACCCCCTCGGCGGTGCGGCACCACGCCTCCAGATAGCTGCGGTCGCTGACCAGCACCACCCGGATGGGGTCGACGATGCGGCTCGACACCGTGTCGTGGGACGCCGAGTGGTACTCCAGCGAGAGCGCCTTGCCGGTACGGGCGGCGTCACGCACCGCGGCGGCCGTCGCGCTCTCGGGCTCGTCGCTCTCCAGTTCGGCGTTTCCGACGGCCCCGGCGGTGCCTGCGGCAGATTCGATCTTGGCGATCGCAGAGCGCGCGGCCCGCGGATCGACCATGCCCGGCACATCGAGCAGGGCGCGCAACGCCACCAGGATGCCGGTGGCCTCGGGCGAGGTCAGCCGCAACGGATGGTCCACCCCGGCGGCGAAGGTGACCTCGATGGTGTCGCCGGTGAAGTCGAAGTCGATCAGATCGCCGGGGCCGTATCCGGGCAGTCCGCACAGCCAGAGCTGTTCGAGATCGGCGTCGAGTTGTTTCCGGGTCACACCGAGGGCCGCAGCCGCCTCGTCGCGGGTCACCCGGGGATTGGCCTTGAAGTACGGGACCATGTTGAGCAACCGGACCAGCCGGCTGGAGACCTGACTCATGCGCGCTCCGCCTGCCCGCGCAACCGCGCCACCACGTCCTCGCGCAACTGCGGCGGATCCAGTGCCACGGCATCGGTGCCATAGCTGGCGATCTCCCGTGCCAGCCGGTCGTACATGCCGATGTCGACGGTGATCTCCTCCCCGGCACGACCCCGCCACACGCTCGGGGTCGCCGTGGCGGCCTGGCGGCGCAGTGCGGTGGCCCGCCCCTCGGCGATCCACACCCGGGCGCGCTCGCCGGTGGGGACATCGGCCACCACCCGCTGGACGATCTGTCGCAGATTCACCCCTTCCGGTGGGGTCACCGCCCCGGCCGGCCCGATGGGTTTGGCGCCGGTGATGCGCGACAACCGGAAGGTGCGGGTGTCGGCACGGTCCCGGTCGTGCCCGACCAGATACCAGCGCCCCCGATGGGTGACCACGCCCCACGGTTCCACCGTGCGGGTGCGGTACGGATCGTTGCGGGACGGACGGTGCTCGAACTGCACCACCCGCCCGGAATTGCTGGCGGCCAACAGGACTCCCAGCACCTCCTCGGAGCCGCGCAGTCCGGGCAGTGCGGCGGTCGAGGTGAACGCCACTCCGGCGTCCTCGGAATCGACGTCGACGCCGGCGGCACGCAACTTGAGCAGGGCGCTCTGGGTGGCGGTGACCATCTCCGGGGACTGCCACAGCTGCGTTGCGACCGCGACCGAGGCCGACTCCTCGGCGGTCAGCTCGACCGGCGGCAGCGCGTAGGCCTTCCGGTTGATGCGGTAACCCTCGGTCGCATCGAACGAGGACATCCTGCCGGTCTCCAGCGGGATGCCCAGGTCGCGCAGTTCGTTCTTGTCACGCTCGAACATCCGCGAGAACGCCTCGTCACTGGCGCTGTCGGAGTAGCCGGCCACGTTCTTGCGGATCTTCTCCGCGGTGAGATAGGAACTGGTGGACAACAGTGCGATCACCAGATTCATCAGTCTTTCGACCTTGGATGTCGGCACCAAAGCAGCTTAGGGCGTGCAGCGGCCGCGATCCCGGCGCGACCCGCTCACATGCTCGCGATCAGCCGCTTGACCCGCTCGTCCACCGAGCGGAACGGGTCCTTGCACAGCACGGTGCGCTGAGCCTGGTCGTTGAGCTTGAGGTGCACCCAGTCGACGGTGAAATCCCGGCCCGCTTCCTGTGCGGCGCTGATGAACTCGCCACGCAGCTTGGCCCGGGTGGTCTGGGGCGGGGTGTTGACCGCGGCTTCGATCTCCTCGTCGGTGGTGATCCGCGCGGCCAGCCCCTTGCGCTGCAGCAGGTCGAACACCCCGCGGCCACGCTTGATGTCGTGGTAGGCGAGGTCGAGCTGCGCGATCTTGGGATCGGCCAGCTCCATGCTGTAGCGATCCTGGTAGCGCTGGAACAGCTTGCGCTTGATCACCCAGTCGATCTCGGTGTCGACCTTCGCGAAATCCTGGCTTTCCACCGCGTCGAGCTGGCGACCCCACAGATCGACGACCTGCTCGATCTGGGTGTTCGGTTCACGGGTCTGCAGGTACTCCACCGCACGGCCGTAGTACTCACGCTGGATGTCCAGCGCGCTGGCCTGCCGACCGCCCGCCAGCCGCACCGGGCGGCGCCCGGTCAGATCGTGGCTCACCTCGCGGATGGCCCGGATCGGGTTGTCCAGCGAGAAGTCCCGGAAGGCCACGCCGGCCTCGATCATCTCCAACACCAGCGAGGCCGTCCCGACCTTCAGCATGGTGGTGGACTCGCTCATGTTGGAGTCACCGACGATCACGTGCAGCCGGCGGTACTTCTCGGCGTCGGCGTGCGGCTCATCGCGGGTGTTGATGATCGGGCGGGAACGGGTCGTCGCACTCGACACGCCCTCCCAGATGTGCTCGGCGCGCTGGCTCAGGCAGAAGGTGGCCGACTTGGGGGTCTGCAGCACCTTTCCGGCGCCGCAGATCAGCTGACGGGTCACCAGGAACGGCAGCAGGACATCCGAGATCCGGGAGAACTCGCCGGCCCGCACGATGAGGTAGTTCTCGTGGCAGCCGTAGGAGTTGCCCGCGGAGTCGGTGTTGTTCTTGAACAGGTAGATGTCGCCGCCGATGCCCTCATCGGCCAGCCGCTGCTCGGCATCGATCAGCAGATCTTCGAGCACCCGCTCACCGGCGCGGTCATGCGTGACGAGCTGGGCGAGGTTGTCGCACTCGGCCGTCGCGTACTCCGGATGTGACCCCACATCGAGGTACAACCGCGCCCCGTTGCGGAGGAAGACGTTGGAGCTGCGGCCCCAGGACACCACCCGCCGGAACAGATAGCGGGCAACCTCGTCCGGACTGAGCCGCCGGTGACCGTGAAACGTGCAGGTCACCCCGAATTCAGTCTCAATTCCCATGATCCGTCGCTGCACATGATCGAGCTTACGGGTTGGGTATCGGTAACGGTGCGCAAGGCTGCACGGCGGTTCGTTTCCCGCCGGTTCGTTGCGCCTTACTCCGCGGCAGGCTGATCCGGTTCCGTGTCGGGCACCAGGGCCTCCAGCGCGGCCCCGGTGATGCGCCGGAACGCACGACGGGGACGGCCGGCGTCCAGGATCGCCACCTCCATGGTGGACGGTTCCAGCACCCGGGGTTCGCTGCCGCTACCACCGGCGCGCAGGGCGTTCACCGCGATTTTCACCGCGTCGGCCAAACTGGCGTTCTCGGTGAAGGACTCCCCCAGCGCGGTGGCGATCGGCTCGGTGGTGCCACCCATCACCACGAAATGTGGCTCGTCGGCGATCGAGCCGTCGTAGGTGATGCGGTACAGCTCAGGGGCTTTCGTCTCCCCGTAATGCGCCACCTCGGCGACACACAGCTCCACCTCGAACGGCTTGGCCTGTTCGGTGAAGATGGTGCCGAGCGCCTGGGCGTACACATTCGCCAGCTGCCGGCCGGTGACGTCCCGGCGGTCGTAGGCGTAGCCGCGGGTGTCGGCGAACTGGATACCGGCCACCCGCAGCTTGTCGAACTCGTTGAAGCGTCCGACGGCGGCGAAGCCGACCCGGTCGTAGAGCTCACTGACCTTCTGCAGGGACCGCGACGGGTTCTCGGCCACGAACAGCACACCGCTGTCGTAGGCCAGTACGACCACACTGCGTCCGCGCGAAATGCCTTTGCGGGCAAGCTCAGAACGCTCACGCATCGCCTGCTCGGGCGAGATGAAGTACGGAAAGCTCATCAGGCGTTCCCGTCCGTACGCGTCCGGCGCTCGATGACTTCGTGCGCGAGCCCCGCGATCCGGGCCTCGGTCACTTCCTCGGCGCCGGCAGCTTCGATCAGCACGGCGGTCGGGTAGATACCGCGCACCAGATCCGGTCCGCCGGTGGCCGAGTCGTCGTCGGCGGCGTCATAGAGCGCCTCGATGGCGGCCTTGAGCGCCGTATCGGCGTCGGTCACCTGCGTGTACAGCTTTTTGATCGACGACTTGGCGAACAGCGATCCCGAACCCACTGCCTGGTAGCCCTCTTCCTCGATGTTCCAGCCACCGGCCGCGTCGAAGGACACGATGCGACCGGCGTTGACCGGATCGACCGCGTCGACATCGAAGGCGACCAGCAGGGGTAGCGCGACGAAACCCTGAAGGGCCGCACCGAGGTTGCCGCGGACCATGGTGGCCAGCCGGTTCACCTTGCCGCGGAAGGTCAGCGGAACACCCTCGACCTTTTCGTAGTGCTCGAGCTCCACCGCGTAGAGCCGGGCGAATTCGACGGCGATCGCCGCGGTGCCCGCGATGCCGGTGGCCGCGTAGTCGTCGGCGATGTGCACCTTCTGCACGTCGCGACTGGCGATCATGTTGCCCTGGGTGGCGCGCCGGTCACCGGCGATGAGGACCCCGCCGGGGTACCTGAGCGCCACGATCGTCGTGCCGTGCGGCAGATCGACACCACCACCACTGGGGACGGCGTGCGAGACACCGCCCGGAAGCAACTCCGGTGCCTGCCTGCTCAGAAAATCCGAGAAGGACGACAGATTCAGATGTGATGACGTGAGATCGAGCGGATTGGTGAAAGGCTTATTCGACCAGGCCGTCACTGGCCGCCCTTTTGAACATAGGCGCGCACGAAGTCCTCGGCGTTCTCTTCCAGGACGTCATCGATCTCATCGAGCAGATCGTCGGTCTCCTCGGCCAGCTTCTCGCGGCGCTCTTGGCCGCCCGCCGAAGGGCCGCTGGCGTCGTCGTCCTCGCCACCGCCGCCGCCACGCTTGGTCTGCTCCTGAGCCATCGCTGCCTCCTGATTGCTCGTCCGGTTCTTTCACACTACCGGTCAACACCGGCAATGCTTGGGATAGCGCAGCTTATGTGGTGAGCTGCTCGACCAGTTCGGCGGCACTGTCCACCGAGTCCAGCAGCGCACCGACGTGTGCCTTGCTGCCGCGCAGCGGTTCCAGCGTCGGAATCCGGACGAGTGAATCTCCACCCAGATCGAAGATGACCGAGTCCCAGCTTGCCGCGGCGATATCGGCGCCGAACCGCCGCAGGCATTCGCCGCGGAAGTAGGCGCGGGTGTCGGTCGGCGGGTTGTCGACGGCGTCGATCACCTGCTGCTCGGTCACCAGGCGCTGCATCGACCCGCGTGCCACCAGCCGGTTGTACAAGCCCTTGTCCAGGCGCACATCGGAGTACTGCAGATCCACCAGGTGCAGCCGCGGGGCCGACCAGGTCAGGTTCTCCCGCTGCCGGAAACCCTCGAGGAGTCGCAGCTTGGCAGGCCAGTCCAGGATCTCGGCGCATTCCATCGGGTCGCGTTCCAGCAGATCCAGCACGTGCGCCCAGGTCTCCAGGACATGGTTGGCCCTCGGGTCCGGATCGCGGGCGGCCACCAGCTTGGCCACCCGGTCCAGGTAGATCCGTTGCAGCGCAAGCGCGGTCAGTTCGCGGCCGTCGGCGAGTGCGACGGTGGCGCGCAGCGACGGGTCGCGGCTGACCACGTGCACGGCGTGCACCGGCCGGGCCAGCGCCAGATCGGACAGATCGATACCGTGCGCGGGTCCCTCTTCGATGAGGTCCAGCACCAGCGAGCTGGTGCCGACCTTCAGATAGGTCGACGTCTCGGCGAGGTTCGCGTCACCGATGATGACGTGCAGGCGCCGGTACTTGTCGGCATCGGCGTGCGGTTCGTCTCGGGTGTTGATGATGCCGCGTTTGAGGGTGGTCTCCAGTCCGACCTCGACCTCGATGTAGTCGGCCCGCTGGGACAGCTGGAAGCCGGGCTCGTCGCCGGACGGGCCGATGCCGACGCGCCCGGACCCGGTGAACACCTGGCGCGACACCAGGAACGGTGTGAACCCGGCGATGACGGCGGAGAACGGCGTCTGGCGTGACATCAGATAGTTCTCGTGGGTGCCGTAGGAGGCGCCCTTGCCGTCGACGTTGTTCTTGTAGAGCTGCAGCTTGACCGCTCCGGGCACGCTGGCCACGTGCCGTGCGGCGGCCTCCATGACGCGTTCGCCGGCCTTGTCCCAGATCACCGCGTCCATCGGGTCGGTGACCTCGGGAGCCGAGTACTCCGGGTGCGCGTGGTCGACGTAGAGCCGGGCCCCGTTGGTCAGGATCATGTTCGCCGCGCCGACCTCGTCGGCGTCGATGATCGGCGCCGGCCCGGACGACCGGGACAGGTCGAATCCGCGGGCATCGCGCAGCGGGGATTCCACCTCGTAATCCCAGCGCGTGCGCTTGGCGCGCTGTAACCCGGCGGCGGCCGCGTAGGCCAGCACCGCCTGAGTCGAGGTCAGGATCGGATTCGCCGTCGGGTCCGACGGCGAGGAAATGCCGTATTCGACCTCGGTGCCGATGATCCGTTGCATAGGGCCACCCTAGGGGACGTGGTAGCGGCTGTTATCGGCAGCTCATGCCGATGGCGCGGGGAGCCCGAGCGAGCGGGTGCGCCGGGCCGCCAGGTACTCGGGCCGGATCCCGTCCGCGGCGTATGGCGCGGACAGCTGATTGTCGACGGAGTTGAACACCAGGAAGACGTTCGAGCGCGGCAGCGGAGTGATGTTCGAGCCCGACCCGTGCAGCAGGTTGCAGTCGAACCAGAGCGCCGAACCGGCTGCGCCGGTGAACTGTTCGATACCGTCCCCGTCGACCGCCTTGGTCAGGGTGTTCTCGTCGGGCACCCCGAACTGCTGGGCGACCAGCGACGAACTGTGGTGGTTCTCCGGAGTGGCGCCCACGCACGGATAGAAGGTCCGGTGCGATCCCGGAATCACCATCAGCGATCCGTTGTAGGGATAGTTACGGGTCAGCGCGATCGAGCACGACACCGCGCGCATCTGCGGCATGCCGTCCTCGGCGTGCCAGGTCTCGAAATCGGAGTGCCAGTAGAAACCGGTACCGGTGAACGCCGGCATCAGGTTGATCCGGGCCTGGTGGATGTACACGTCGCTGCCGAGCAGCTGGCGCGCGACGGGCAGCACCGTGTCCAGCCGCACCACCTCGGAGACGAGCTCGCTGACCAGATGTGGCGCGAAGATGGAGCGGATGGAGCCGCCGGGCTCGCGGATCACCCTGGGGTCGTCATCGTCGAGTTCGGCTGCCAGGCGTTCCAGTTCGCGTCCGAGCGGCGACAGCATGTCTTCGGCGACGGAGTCCGGCCGGATCAGATAGCCCTGCGCGGCAAAGGAATCCAGCTCCTGGGCTGCTAACGGTCCATTGCCCGCGGCACCCCACACCGCGGGCTCGCGGCGTTCGATCGGTGCGATCGCATGGTCGATCCGGGTCGGGTACGGGTCCTGTAGCGCCGCGCTCATGCCACCTCCTGCGGTGCCGGGTAGGCGCCGGACTCGTCGTGGACCTCCTTGCCCGTCACCGGCGGGTTGAACACACACAACATGCGCAGCTGCTCATCGCAGGCGACCCGGTGCCGCTCGTGCCCGTTGAGCAGGTACATGGTGCCCGGCGCGAGCGGGTGGACCTCACCGGTCTCCAGGTTGGTCAGGGTCCCGTTGCCCTCGACGACCCACACCGCCTCGACGTGGTGCTGGTAGTGGAAGTCGTGGACCGAGGATGCCTCGATGGTCGTCTCGTGGAACGAGAATCCGACGCCGTCGCCGGCCAGGATGATCCGTTTGGAGCGCCAGGATTCGGCGGCCACGTCGCGGTCGGTCCCGGTGATCTCGGCGGTGGTACGAACAATCATTGTTATCCCTCTCTGCTCTGGCCTGTCGGTGTCTAGACGGTGGCGGCGACGGATTCGGCCAGGATCTCCAGGCCCGACTCCAGATCGCTGCGTGAGGTGGTGAGCGGCGGAAGCAGCTTCACCACCTCGTCGGACGGACCGCTGGTCTCCATCAGGGTGCCGCGCTCGAACGCGGCCCGGCACACGTCGGCGGCAAGGTCTGCGTCATCGAACTTGAGGCCCTGCGCCATACCCCTGCCGCGGGCCGACACCCCGTCATGCGACAGCGCGATCTTGTCGAGACCGTCGCGCAGCAGCTTGCCCTTCTCGGCGGTTTCGGACGCGAATTCGTGGTCTTTCCAGTATGTTTCGATCGCCTTGGTGGCCGTGACAAATGCCGGGTTGTGTCCACGAAAGGTGCCGTTGTGCTCCCCCGGCGCCCACACGTCGAGTTCCGGGCGGAACAGGGTGAGCGCCATCGGCAGGCCGTAACCACTGATCGACTTCGACAGCGTGACGATATCGGGCACGATGCCCGCGGCCTCGAAGCTGAAGAACTCACCGGTGCGTCCGCAACCCATCTGGACGTCGTCGACGATGAGCAGGATCTCGCGCTTCTGGCACAAGTTCGCCAGTTCCTGCAGCCACTCCAGGCGCGCCACGTTGAGGCCGCCCTCGCCCTGCACGGTTTCCACGATCACCGCCGCGGGACGGTTGAGTCCGCTGCCCGAGTCGTCGAGCACCCGCTCGAACCAGTGGAAATCCTCGGTGACTCCCCCGAAGTAGTTGTCGTAGGGCATCGGCGTCGCGTGCACCAACGGGATTCCGGCTCCGGCCCGCTTCATCGAGTTTCCGGTCACCGACAGTGCGCCCAGCGTCATCCCGTGGAATGCGTTGGTGAAGCTGATGATCGACTCACGCCCGGTCACCTTGCGCGCCAGTTTCAGTGCCGATTCCACCGAGTTCGCCCCGGTCGGCCCGGGGAACTGGACCTTGTAGTCCAGCTTTCGGGGCTTGAGGATCAGTCGGTCGAACGTTTCGAGGAAGTTCTGCTTGGCCGCCGTCGCGATGTCGAGCGAGTGCACGATGCCATCGCCGCTCAGGTACTCCAGCAGCGCACCCTTGAGCTGGGCGTTGTTGTGCCCGTAATTCAGTGCACCCGCACCGGCGAAGAAATCGAGGTAGCGGCGACCCTCGCTGTCCGTCACCCAGGAGTCCTTGGCGGTGGTCAGGACAGTGGGCCAGTTTCGGCAGTAGCTGCGTACCTCGGATTCGACGGTGGAGAACACCGAAGGTAGGTCGGCTTCGGTGAGGGCCGGAGCGGTCGTCAGCGGGGTATCGAGCAGCAAAGTATTGTCCTCCAATAATTTTCAGTGAAATACGGTGAATCGAACACGAACCGGCCGGACAGGTCAGACGGCTTTCGCACGGTCGATGGGCCCGATCCTCAGCAACGGTTCGTCCTCGTGGGCGCCATCGGGATCGAGTTGATCGGCGGTGAAGTGCGGGTGCTCGGTCAGTGCCACACCGTGCCGGCGCGCAAAAGCGCCGAAGAAGGCGCGTGAACTGGCATTGCCCGGCGATACGGTGGCCTCGACGGTGAGCGGAGCACCGTCGCCCCCGGCGCGCACCCGGTCCACCAGGGCGTCGAGCATGGCCGCGGCCAGCCCGCCGCGCTGGGCGGACGGCGCGACGGCGACCTGCCACACGAACAGCACGTCCGGCCGCTGCGGCGGCCGATATCCGGTGATGAAGCCCTGCAGCCGGCCGTCGACGTCCGCGACGATCGACGTCTCGGCGAAATCGGTGCTCAGCAGCAGATAGGCATAGGTCGAATTGAGGTCCAGCACACCGGTTTCGGCCACCAGGTCGCGAATTGCGACGGCGTCGGATCCTCGCGGCGGCCGTAACGCGCTGGCCCAACTATGTGCGCCGGTACGAATTTCCGGAGCAGTTTGTACGCCATTCATATCGAGTAAAAGTCACCACCGAGCAGTCATCGATCACATTTGGTTTCAGGTCTTCGGTGCCAAGACCGTAGACACAGCCGAAGAGGCGGATCAAGTTGCGACAGCTCACGTTTGACATCGGGCAACGCTGGCCACCGCCTGCTTACCAGCGCGAACACCGCAGCTGCCGGACCGACCGCGGCCCGGGCAACGTTATCGAATCGTTATACATCGAGTGACGCAGGTCACGCCGAATCCGCGGCGGAGTGCTTTCGAAATAACCGTGCGGCACGAATTCCGCCGACTGCCGACGCAGAAATTGCGTATGGGTTTCAGCCGGATTGCCGGAGTTGTTCACCGAACGGGGCCCGAACAATTCGGTCGATACGCGACTTCGCCGTCGGCGGCCCGGCGTGTGGCCGGACCGCCGGCTCGGCATCGGGGCTGCTGGGCAGCGGTTTCGGTGTTTTCGTCCCAACCGTCGATACGAGGGCTAGCGTCACTGGATACGCAGGCCGAACAGACCGTCGGCGCGCCACGCACCAGCGCTTTCTCCTTCATGCTCGTCGTTGACATGCGGGCGCCGCGCACAGTGTGGCGTGCCGACCTCTGCGCTGAGCCTGTAGACATAGAGACGTTATGAGAGTTCTGATCGTCGAGGACGAACCCCGGTTGAGTTCCACCCTGGCAATCGGCCTGCGGGCTGAAGGGTTCGCCGTCGTGGAGGCTGCCAACGGTATCGACGGACTGTGGCAGGCGACCGAGAACGACTTCGACGTCGTGGTCCTCGACATCATGCTCCCCGGTCTCAACGGCTACGAGGTGCTCCGCCGCATGCGGGCGCGTTCGGTGTGGACGCCGGTGCTGATGCTGACCGCCAAGGACGGCGAGTACGACCAGACCGACGCGTTCGATCTCGGCGCCGACGACTACCTGACGAAGCCGTTCTCGTTCATCGTGCTGGTGGCAAGGCTCCGCGCCCTGGTGCGCCGCGCGGCACCGCACAAGCCGCCGATGCTGACCGCGGGCACGCTGACGGTGGATCCGGGCCGGCGCCTCGTGCAACGCGGCGACAAGGCGCTGTCGTTGACCCCGCGCGAGTACGGGGTGCTGGAGTATCTGATGCGCAACAAGAACGTCGCGGTCACCAAGGCAGATATCCTGCACAACGTCTGGGACGCCCACTACGACGGCCCGGACAATGTCGTCGAGGTGTACGTCGGTTATGTCCGCCGCAAGATCGACATCCCGTTCGGCACCAACACCATCGAGACCATCCGCGGTGTCGGCTACCGGCTGGCCGCCGACAACTGAACCACCGCCCGCGTCCCGCCGCCGGGGCGATCCTCGATCCGGACCTGACCGTGGTGGGCCGCGAGGATCTCGGACACGATCGCCAGCCCCAGCCCGGTGCCGCCGGCGCCCCGGGACCGGCCCTCGTCGAGGCGGACGAACCGGTCGAACACCCGAAGCCGGTCCCCCGCAGGTATTCCCGGGCCGTCATCGCCGATGGTCAGGACCGCCTGCCCATTGCGGTGGCGCAGGTCCACCTCGATCACCGATGCGGCATGCCGGGCGGCGTTGTCCAGCAGATTACGTAGCACCCTGGCCAGTGCCGGCGGATCGCCGCTGACGCGTACCGGTTCGATGCTCACGGTCACCTCCAGATCACTGTCCCGCCGCAGCCGTTCGATCTCGCCGTTCGCCAGGTCGTCCAGATCGACATCGTCGCGGCGGATGTTCCAGCCCCGCTCGTCGGCACGCGCCAGCAACAGCAGATCATCGATCAGCGAGCGCATCCGCTGCGCCTCGGGCATCAGCGTGTGTTGCGCCAGTTCGGGGTTGAGCAGATCGGGATGGGCCTGGGCGACCTCGAGGGCCGAGATGATGGTGGCCAACGGACTGCGCAATTCGTGTGACGCGTCCCCGACGAACCGCTGCTGTGCGGCGTGCCCGGCCTCGACGCGGGCCAGCATCTCGTTCATCGTCACCGCCAGCGCGGCGATCTCGTCACGACTGTCCGGCACCGGCACCCGGCCGGTCAGATCCGAGGTGGTGATATCGGCGACCCGGGAGCGGATATCGTCCACCGACCGCATGGATCGGCGCACCAGCAGATAGGTCGCGGCCGCCGACACCGCGATCACCACGGGCGCTGCCACCGCCAGCGCGGTCACCACGGTCCCCACCGTCGAGAGCACCAGCGGACTGCCCTCACCGACGACCACGGTGTAGCGCGCCGCGTCGGGGCCGATGACGGTCTGCGCGCTGAAACGGATCTCGCCGAACGGTGAATCATGTTCGGGCATACCGATCCGCGGGCCCGCACCGATCTCACCGACCGGGATCAGCGGTGTGGACGGCGCTCCCGGCGAGCGGTGCAGCACCGTGCCGTCGGCGCCGATGACCTGCACGGCCAGCACCCGGGTGTCGGTGGCGAGCAGTTCGGCGTCCAGCGCGGCCGGGCCACGGGCGGCGATCACCGCGGCGGCCCGGGCCACCCGCGCGGCGGCGGCGTTGTCGACCTCGCTGAGCATCGAGCGATAGAGCACGCCGGCCAGCACCATCCCGGTGACACCGAGCGCCACGAACACCACGCTGGCTGCGACGAAAGCCGACCTCGCCGAGATCCCCCAGTTCCCGGGCCGGGTAAGTCCACGTCGCATCCATCCACTGTGCCTCATGGCGCCGATCGCGCGTGGTGGCACGCCATTCGGCCGCCGAACGCGCACAATGTTGCGGTGTCCGACAGCAGCCCGACCAAGAACGACGAGCAGGTGCACGAGTGGTTTCTGCATCGCGGTCTGCCGCTGGTGCTGACCCGCCGGGTGCGGTCCCGGAGGTTGATCGAACGTTCGGCGCCGATGATCAGTTCGGTGGGTGCGCTGACCGCGCTGACCATGCTGCTGGCCGAGGTCACCGGCGACGGCCCGAACTACGCATACGCGTTGCGGCTGGGCATCATCACGCTCGTGCTGCTGGCCGCCCCGTTCGTGCTCGTGACACTGCACCGCCGATCCACCGCACTCGGCGAGGCCGCCCGGCGCTGGGGCGCCTGGGGAGTGATGGCCATCTTCGTGGTGGTGATGCCGGTGACGGTCAGCGGTTGGTCCGGCGCCGCGGCCGCCGAGGCGCCACTGTTCGTGCTGATCTCACTGCTCGCGATCTGGTTGACCTACCTGGGTTTCGGGTCTATCGCGGCATGGGCCTTCCGGTTCGCCTGGGTGCAGCTGGGCGCGCTCGGCACCCTGATGAGCCGGGCGCTGCCGCTGCTGATGCTGACGGTGGTGGTGTATTTCACCGGCGAACTGTGGCAGCTCTCGGCCCGGATGACTCGTCAACGCCTCTGGGAGACAGTCGGTTTCCTGGCATTGGTGGCGCTGTTGTTCATGGTCACCACCATCCGCGACGAGGTGCAGGCGCTGCGGGACGACCGCGCCGAACAGACCGATGCCGGCCGACTGCTGGCCGGCACGCCCTTCACCGCACCCGCGGGGACCCGCACGCCGCTCTCCCGCGCCGAGCAGATGAACGTCGTCGCCGTGATGGTGGTGTCCCAAGCCATTCAGGTGGTGCTGTTCACCGCCGGACTGTTCGCCTTCTTCCTGGCGCTGGGCATCATCGCCATCCCCTATGACGTCACCGTGCTGTGGGCCGCCGAGGAGACCTGCCAGGTCGGCCAACCGCCTTGTGCGGGAACGTGGTTCGGTGTCCACATCCCGATTCCGCAGACGGTGGTGCACACCTCGCTGTTCGTCGCCGTACTGTCCGGGCTCTACTTCACCGTGAGCACCAGTGTTGACCCGCTGTACCGACAGCGCTTCTTCGATCCGCTGATCGCCGACGTCGCGGTGAGCCTTGCTGGACGCGACGCCTACCTGGAATGGGAAGCCAAGAGCTGAGTCTGTTCGATTGGCGTGCAAACCCTGTGAGGCGGCTTTACACTTCCCTACGCTGCGCATCACCGGAAAATGTCCTGTGACTGGCAACCACCTGCGCAACACGGGATGAAGGGATGACCACCATGAGGAAGATGTTGCTGCCGGTCCTCGCGGCGACGTTCGCCGCGGGACTCGCGGTCGCGGCTCCGGCCAGCGCCGACGAAACCGGCTACTTCACCGAGCTGACCGATTACGGCTACGGCGACACGTCCCAGGAGGTGGCCCTGGACATGGGCTACTCCATCTGCGAGGACCTCGCCAACGGTGTGCCCCAACAGGTCACGCTCGACGCGATCTATGAGAACACCAACGAGAACGTCGACGCCGCCGACGCGACCTTCCTTTACAAGGCCGCCATCCTGCACCTCTGCTGATCAGCCCTTTTTCGATGGCGGCCCCGCGGCCCCCGGCCTGCGGGGCCGTCCTGGCGCGTCGGACGCCGACGTCGAAATCGTTGCGCTGTCAACGATTCTGCCCCAGTTCGTGCCGGCCACCACCAGTGCGGCGCCGAGCGCGCCGAGGGCGGTGACCGGGTCCCCGGCCAGCCCGACCCCGATCGCCACCGCCCACAGCGGCTCGGTGCCCAGCAGCAGGCTTATGCGCGCCGGAGTGCTGCACCGCAACGCCCACATCTGAACACCGAACGCGAACACCGTGCACGCCAGCGCGAGATAGGCGATCAGCGCCCAGTCCCGTCCGGACATCTGCGGCACGACGGAGAACTGTCCCAGCGCGCAGGCCGGCATCGATGCCAGCACCGCCACCGTGGTCAGCTGCACCAGCGTCACCGCCGCCGGATCGAGCCGGCGCTGCGCCGAGGCCCGCGACATGACGGTGACGTGCACGGCCCGCAGCACCGCCGCCGCCACGATCAGGGCGTCACCGGCGCCGGGCAGCGCAAAACCACCGGACTGGGTCAGCGCGAGGCAGCCCAGCACCACCACCGCGGCCGGTGCGTAGAACAGTGGCGCGACGGCTCCCCGACCACCCAGCAGCGGGGTGATCACCACTGTCAGCGCCATGATGAGACCGGCATTGGACGCCGATGTCCTTGTCACCCCGTATGTTTCACAGACACAGATAGCGGTCAGGATGGCGCCGAACAGCGATCCCACAAGTATTTCCGGGCGGCCGATTCGAGTGATCCGGCGCCCCAGCACCAGCGCCAGCACGCCGGCGGCGATGGCGAACCGCACAGCCAGGAAGGCCAGCACACTGTCCGCGTCGACGACCTCCTTGGCGGCCAGATAACTCGATCCCCACACCAACGCCACGGCCAGCAGGGCGAGGTCGACGCGGTACCGAGTCATGGGGCAAGACTGCCGATCACCGACCATTCAGTCCAGCTACTTCTTCTAACGCATAGAAGTAGTATTGCTACATGGATGCCTCAAGGCTACGCATGCTGCGCGAACTCGCCGACCATGGCACCGTCGCCGCGGTGGCCGACGTGCTGGCCATGACACCGTCGGCGGTCTCCCAGCAGCTCAAGACCCTGCAGCGCGAGGCCGGTGTCACGCTGCTGGAACCGGCGGGTCGGCGGGTGCGACTGACCGACGCCGGGCAGGTGCTGGTGGGTCACGCCGAACAGGTGCTCGCCGCGCTGGACCGGGCGCAGGCCGATATGGACAGCTACCGGACCACCGCCCGCGGCGAGGTGACGGTGTCGTTCTTCCCATCCGGTGCGGCGATGTTGTTGGCGCCGTTGATCCTCGGCACCCGGGCCCGGGGAGTCGAGGTCATCGGCCGCGATATCGACGTGCCTGCCGCGCGGGCACCCCAGCAACTCGCCGATGTCGATGTGGTGGTCGTGCACCGCGATGAGCGTGACACCACCGCTTGGGGTCCGAGGTTCACCTCCACGGTGTTGCTGCGCGAACCGCTGGACGTCCTGCTGCCGCCGCAGCACCCGCTGGCGGGCAAGGCGCAGCTGCGGCTCTCAGAGCTCGCCGATCAGGATTGGATCGGTGTCGAGGGCGGCCTGATGGTCGATGACGTGTTCAAGTCGATTGCCACCCTCACCGGGGTCGCACCCCGAATCACCCAACGGGTCAACGACTTCCGGGTCCTCGAGGAACTGGTGCAGGCCGGCATCGGGATCGCGTTGATGCCGCGCTATGTGGTGTTGGCGCGCGATCTGGTCCGCAGGCCGATCGAGGACATCAAACTGGCCCGGCGGATCGAGGCGGTGACACGCGTCGGCGCTGCGTCCCGGCCGGCGATCGCGCTGGTGCTCGCTGAGCTACACGCGATCGCCGACCTGGTCGGCGGCTCGGTTCCCTAGAGGTATTGCCCCAGGTTCGACTCGGTGTCGATGGCCCGGCTGGCCGACGAACTCTTGCCGGTGACGAGCGTGCGGATGTAGACGATCCGCTCGCCCTTCTTGCCCGAGATGCGGGCCCAGTCATCGGGATTCGTCGTGTTCGGCAGGTCCTCGTTCTCGGCGAACTCATCGACGATCGAATCCAGCAGATGCTGGATGCGCAGACCCTTCTGCCCGCTCTCCAGCACCGACTTGATGGCGTACTTCTTGGCGCGGTCCACTACGTTCTGGATCATCGCCCCGGAGTTGAAGTCCTTGAAGTACATGACTTCCTTGTCACCGTTGGCATAGGTGACTTCCAGGAACCGGTTGTCGTCGATCTCGGCGTACATCCGGTCGACGACCTTCTCGATCATCGTCTTGATGGTCAGCCCACGGTCACCGGCGAACTCGTCCAGATCGTCGGTGTTCACCGGCAGGTTCTCCGTCAGGTACTTGGAGAAGATGTCCTGCGCGGCTTCGGCATCCGGGCGCTCGATCTTGATTTTCACGTCCAGGCGGCCGGGCCGCAGGATGGCCGGGTCGATCATGTCCTCGCGGTTGGAGGCGCCGATGACGATGACGTTCTCCAGGCCCTCGACACCGTCGATCTCCGAGAGCAACTGCGGCACGACGGTGGTCTCCACGTCCGAGCTGACACCTGTGCCGCGGGTACGGAAGATCGAGTCCATCTCGTCGAAGAACACGATCACCGGGGTGCCCTCGGACGCCTTCTCCCGGGCTCGCTGGAAGATCAGCCGGATGTGGCGCTCCGTCTCGCCGACGAACTTGTTGAGCAGCTCGGGACCCTTGATGTTGAGGAAGTAGCTCTTGGCTTCCCGGGAGTCCTCGCCGCGCAGCTCGGCCATCTTCTTGGCCAGCGAATTCGCGACGGCCTTGGCGATCAGTGTCTTACCGCATCCGGGCGGGCCGTAGAGCAACACGCCCTTGGGCGGCCGCAGCGAGTACTCGCGGTAGAGATCCTTGTGCAGGAACGGCAGTTCCACCGCGTCGCGGATCTGCTCGATCTGGCGGGTGAGGCCACCGATATCGCCGTAGCTGACATCGGGCACCTCTTCGAGCACGAGATCCTCGACCTCGGCCTTGGGGATCCGTTCGAAGGCGTAGCCGGCCTTGGTGTCGACCAACAGCGAGTCGCCGGGACGCAGCTTGCGCGGGGGCTCTCCGTCGATGTCGAGCGGGATCTCCACCCCTTCGGGAAGGTACTCCACGCCGACCAGTGGTTCGGCCAGCCACACGATGCGTTCCTCGTCGGCATGGCCGACGACGAGCGCGCGGTGGCCGTCGTCCAGGATCTCGCGCAGCGTGCTGATCTCGCCGACCGCCTCGAAGGCGCCGGCCTCCACGACCGTGAGGGCCTCGTTCAGCCGGACCGACTGACCCTGCTTGAGGGTGCTGGTCTCGATGTTGGGCGACAGCGTCAGACGCATCTTGCGGCCCGAGGTGAAGACGTCGACGGTCTCGTCCTCGTAGACCGCGAGCAGCACCCCGTAGCCGCTGGGCGGCTGCCCGAGCCGGTCGACCTCTTCGCGCAGCGCGAGAAGTTGCTGGCGGGCCTCCTTGAGGGTGTCCATCAGCTTGGCGTTGCGCGCCGCCAATGAGTCGATGCGCGCCTCGAGTTGCTGGACATCGCGGGCCGTCCGCAGTCCGCTGCCGGCGCCTACCGCTCCCTCGAGTTGCTCACGCAGGGCGGCCGCTTCTCGGCGCAGCCTCTCCAGTTCGGCGGCATCCTCTGCGGACATGCTCGATTCGTGGGGTGTTCCGAAATTCTCAGAACGCTCGGACTCACTCATGCTGCGCTCCCTCCCGCACCGAATGTTGGTGCAGTAACAACTTCAACGCTACCGGCGATTCAGCCTTTGTGTGCGGTCTAGGAATTCGACACACCAGCAACGCTGTTAACCTCCTTGCTTAGCTTGCCCCATTGAAAGGACCACTGTGATCCTCAAAACCCTCGCAATCGGCTTCGTCACCAGCGCGGCAGCAGCCGGCCTGGTAACCGCTGCGGCGACGGGCGTGTCGTCGGTTACAGCCAGCAGCGCCCCGGCGATCACCCCGGTGGTCTGGGACATCCCGATGCCGCAGGCGCCCGCCCCTGAGTTGCAGGCACCTCTGACGCAGACGCTGAGCGTTCTCGCTGGGCCCGGTTCTTTCTCCGGGAAGGCCACCTACATCCAGGGTGGGATCGGCCGGATCGAGTCGATCGCCGCCGACCGCGCCTACAACAACGCCGCCCGCGAAGGTAAGTTCCCGCTGACCTTCAACATCGCCGACATCGATGTCAATGGGCCGGTCGCCACCGCGAACGTGACCGCCACCTCCGCCACCGGCGGCACCGCGACTCAGCCCGTGACCTTCACCGCCGGACCCAGCCCCACCGGCTGGCAGGTGTCCCGGCAGTCGGCCTTGGCGCTGCTCTCGGCGGCCGGCTGACCCACGCGCCGATGCGCCGCAGTCCCGTAGCGGTCGTGAGCGCCACCCTGTTCGTGGTGGCGCTCGGACTGTCGGGCTGCGGCGCGGAGCCGATTCCGCCGGCGCCGGTGACCTCGTCCTCCGCACCGGCTGCCGCGGGCGCCCAATCGGCCCCGCAGGCACCCCTGCCGGACCCCGAGGCGCTCACCGATGTGCTGGCCAGACTGGCGGACCCTTCGGTTCCCGGTGAGCAGAAGGTCGCGCTGGTGCAGTACGCCACTCCGGAGGACGGCGCCGCCCTGGACCGCTTCGCCCGGGCCACCGTGGACGGTGGTCTGGCACCGCTGACGTTCCAGGCCGCCGACCTCAGCTGGTCGCCCACCGAGTACGGCGACGTCGTCGCCACTGTGACGGTCAGTTCGGCCAACCCGGCCCCCGAGGCGCGCCCGTTCACCTTCCCCATGCAGTTCACCCTGGATGAAGGGGCCTGGCAGCTGACCCGGGCAACAGCCGACCAGTTGCTCGAACTGGGACCGGCCCCGACCGACACCCCGGCGCCCGAACCACCGCGGTAAGCCATGTGGATCGGTTGGCTGGAGTGTGACCTGCTGCTCGGGGATGTGCATTCGCTCAAGGAGAAGCGGTCGGTGATCCGTCCGGTGATCGCCGAACTGCGCCGCCGGTTCACGGTGTCGGCGGCCGAGACCGGAGATCAGGACCTGCACCGCCGGGCCGGTGTCGGGGTGTCCGTGGTGGCCGCCGACCGCGCGCATGTGGTGGACGTGCTCGACGCCGCCGAACGGCTGGTGGCGGCGCGGCCCGAGCTGGAGCTGCTCTCGACGCGCCGCGGACTGCACCGCAGCACCGACGAGTGAGCCCGCTCAGACCTGGGGGCGTTTGCGGCGCAGCGGCGTCGGGGTCACCGTGCCCGGCGCCAACTTGCGGGCGCTGATCAGGAAAGCGGTGTGCCCGCGCATGTTGTGCTGTGGCCGCACCGCAAGGCCGACGACGTTCCAGCCGCGCTGCATGGTTTCCCAGGACCTGGGCTCGGTCCAGCACTGCTGCTCCCGCAGCGCCTCCACGGTGCGGGAGAGTTGCGTGACGGTGGCGACGTAGACGATCAGCACGCCGCCGGCCACCAGCGCCGTCGCCACCGTGTCCAGGACGTCCCAGGGAGCCAGCATGTCCAGCACCACGCGGTCCACTTCTTGGTCGCCGGTCGCGTCGCCGGCCGCCGGGCGGCCGCCGGCCGGATACTCGTTCAGGTCGCTGATCCGCAGATCCCAGTTGGCCGGGCGCTCGCCGAAGAAGGTCTCGACATTGCGGATCGCGTGCACCGCATGGTCATCGCGCACCTCGTAGGAGATGACCTGACCGGTCGGCCCGACCGCCCGCAGCAGTGAACAGGTCAGTGCGCCGGAGCCGGCACCGGCCTCCAGCACGCGTGCGCCGGGGAAGATATCGCCCTCGTGCACGATCTGGGCAGCGTCCTTGGGATAGATGACCTGCGCTCCGCGCGGCATCGACAGGACGTAGTCGATCAGCAGGGGCCGCAGCACCAGGAACGGGTCGCCGTTGGTGGACTTCACCACACTGCCCTCGGGCTGGCCGATCACGTTGTCGTGCGGGATGGCGCCGCGGTGGGTGTGGAACTCGGCACCCGGATTGAGCACCATCGTGTAGTGCCGTCCCTTGGCATCGGTGAGTTGCACGCGATCGCCGATGACGAACGGACCAGTGATTTGCACGGGGGTCAGCCTGCCAGACGCGCCGCCGAGGCTACGAATTGTTGTCGGCCCGCAGGCCTAGGCTTCACCTATGAGCGCCCCAGCACCCGCCCGCACCGGTTGGCGCCCGGCCCTGTCACCGTCACGGGCCAGTGATTTCAAACAGTGCCCGCTGCTGTACCGGTTCCGGGCGATCGACCGGTTGCCCGAGCCGGTCTCGCCGGCCCAGCTGCGCGGATCGGTGGTGCATGCCGCGCTGGAGGAGCTCTACGCGCTGCCCGCGGTCGAGCGCATCCATGACACCGCGCTGACGCTGGTGGACCCGGCGCTGGACCGGGTGCTCGCCGACGGCGCCGAGGTGGATGCGGAGCTTCGGGCCGAGCTGCTGCGCGACGCCCGCAAGCTGCTGTCGGGGTATTACCGCCTGGAGGACCCGACCCGCTTCGATCCGCACAGCTGCGAGCAGCGCGTCGAGGTGGAGTTGGAGGACGGCACGCTGCTGCGCGGTTTCGTCGACCGGATCGATATCGCCCCCACGGGTGAGATGCGGGTCGTCGATTACAAGACCGGCAAGTCCCCGTCGGAGCTGTGGGCGCTGGCCGAGGCCAAGGCGCTGTTCCAGATGAAGTTCTATGCCGTCGCCCTCTGGCGGTCGCGCGGGGTGCTGCCCGCCAAGCTCCGATTGCTCTACCTGGCCGATGGACAGGTGCTCGACTACTCCCCCGACCTGGAGGAGCTGGTGCGCTTCGAACGGACCCTGACCGCCATCTGGCGGGCGATCCAGTCCGCCGGCAGTACGGGCGATTTCCGGTCCAAGCGCTCGAAGCTGTGTAGCTGGTGCGCGCACCAGCAGCTCTGCCCGGAGTTCGGCGGCACGCCTCCGGTGTACCCGGGCTGGCCGCAGGAACCCGCACCGGAGGGCAGGAGCGAAGCGACCCGGGAAATTGTTGCGGAGGGTAGGAGCCAGGAAGGAACGGCGGTCGAGTGAGCGACTGCCACTACCGGCGGCTGTCCGAGTCCGATGGCTACCAGGTGTTCGAATCCACCCTGGGCACCGCGAGCAACTGGGATACCGAGATACAGCACGGGTCACCGCCACTGGCGCTGCTGACCCGAGCGATCGAGGAGCTCTACCTCGACCGTCCCGAACTCCGGGTGGGCCGTCTGGTGCTCGACATCCTGGGAGCCATTCCGGTCGCCCCGGTGAAGGTGCGCGCCTGGGTGGAACGGCCTGGCGCCCGGATCACCATGGCGATCGCCGAGATGCGGACGGTCCAGGGCAAGGACAGGGTGCTGGCGCGGGTGAGTGCCTGGCTGCTGGCCACCAGCGATACCGCCGATGCCGTCACCGACCGCTATCCCCCGCTGGTGGAGGGTGCGGCGATGGAAAATCCGCACGGATGGGTCGGCGCACCCGGCTACCTGGACACCGTCAGCTGGCGCAAACAGCGGACCGGCCCCGGCGATGCTGCGGTGGTGTGGATGAGTCCCCTTGTGCCGCTGGTTGCTTCCGAGCCGTTGACCGATTTGCAGCGGTTGGCGATGGTGGTCGACTCGGCCAACGGTGTCGGCGCCGCACTCGATCCCGACGTGTTCGTCTTCATGAACACCGACACCGCCGTCCATCTGCACCGCGCGCCCGCCGGCAGCGACTTCGCGCTCCGCGCCCGCGGCTCCATCGGCCCGGACGGTATCGGGGTGACGACGGCGGATATCTTCGACCGGCAGGGATTCATCGGAACGTCTGCCCAGACGCTCCTCGTGCAGCGGAGGTAGGCGGTGGCCGGACTCTCGGTGATCGGCAGTGACGGGGTGACGTGGACGGTGCGCCGGCGTTGGCTGCCCTGGCGCGGGCCGGTGTCCTTCCGCGAGATGTGGCACAGTCCCTCGGACAAGGGCACCGCAACCGAGGACACGGCGACCACCGAGGAACCGCCCGGCGCCGCCCTGCGGTTCCTGCAGCTGACGGTCGGCGTGGTGCTGTGGGTGATCATCTACGGGGGCAAGGCGATACTCATCGCTCTGGCCGCGGTGTTCATGGTGTCGCTCTGGCTGATCAACCTGGTGCTGCAACTGCTGGCGCTGCCCGTCGTACTGCTGGCGCGGGCCACCGGGCTGGCCCGCTGGCCGGTTCAGGTCGACCGGCAGTACGCACATTTCCGCACCGAACATGCGAAGGACTACGCGGGCGCAGCCACCCTGCGCGACGAACTCGCCGCGCAGCTACGGGCGGGCACCCTGGACGGCATGCACCAGACGGCTGCTCCGGAGCAGGCCGCTTGACCGCACGCGCGCTGCCCCAGCAGTAATATGCGCTTGCATCTATATAGATCCATTGCAATACTAGGTCCATGGACGTCTTCGAAGCCGTCGCCGAACCCAGCAGGCGCACATTGCTCGATGCCCTGCGACACGGTGAGCGCACCGCCGGTGAACTGGTCGACACCCTGCCCGCGCTGACGCAGCCCACGGTGTCCCGTCACCTGCGGGTGCTGCGCGAGGTCGGCCTGGTCGAGGTCCGCTCCGATGCGCAGCGGCGCATCTATGCCCTGCGCGCCGACGGTCTCGTGGAGATGGACACCTGGATCGAGTCCTACCGGCACTTCTGGTCCGGCCGCCTCGATGCGCTCGAAGATCATCTGCACGCGACGTTCGGGGAACCGTCGTGACCGCTCATGACGGACGGGTGGCCGTCGACGGTGATCGCGCGGTGCTGCACTTCGAACGACGACTGCCCTACCCGGTCGAGCAGGTGTGGACCGCGATCACAGATCCCGGTCATCGCGGAAAGTGGATGGGCCGCACCGTGATCGACCCGCGTGAGGGCGGCACCATCGAGACCGTCGCCTCCGGCCCGCCGCTGCCGCCCGAGCGCAAGCGGATGACCGGCCGCATTCTGGTCTGGGATCCGCCGCATGTGTTCGAACACGAATGGCTGCAGCCCATCGTCGAACCCGGGGTGGTGCGTTACGAACTCCGCTCCGACGGCGACGGCACCCTGTTGCGGCTCAGCCACCGGGGGCTGAGCGCACCGAACGCGAACGGTTTCCGCACCGGGACACACGCGTACCTCGATCGGCTCGCGGCGTTGCTCGCCGGCGAAGCACTACCCAACTGGGCTCAACGCGTGCAGGCCATCTCCGGCTTCGCGCCGACAGGTGAGGAGTTCTCATGACCGACAATGCCTTCGGGAACCGGCCGGCGATCGTCATCGCCTACCACTCCGGCTTCGGGCACACCGCGACGCTCGCATCCGCGGTTGCCGACGGTGCGCGCGCCGAAGGTGCCGACGTCGCCGCGGTGGCCGTCGACACGATGACGGATGCGAACTGGGCGACGCTGGACGGTGCCGACGCCATCATCTTCGGGACCGCGACCTACATGGGCAATGTGTCGGCCGGGTTCCAGGCATTCGCGGAGCAGACCGGACGGCGCTGCATCACCGGCGCGTGGCGGGACAAGATCGCGGCGGGGTTCACCAATTCCGGCGCCAAGAGCGGGGACAAGCTGACCGCCCTGATCTCGCTGACGGTGTTCGCCGCCCAGCACCACATGCATTGGGTCAGTCTGGGTCTGGGCCCGGGCTGGAACTCCTCGGCAGGTAGTGAGCAGGACCTGAACCGGCTCGGTTTCTGGCTCGGTGCGGGTGCGCAGACCGACGTCGACGCCGGACCCGAGGATGTGCACCCCGCCGACCTCCGGACCTGCCGGCACCTCGGGCAGCGCGTCGCCACCGTCACCGCCCAGCTGATGGCCGGCCGGGCGGCTAGTTCAGCGGCTTGAGATCCTGCAGCAGGGTGGGCACCAACTCGCTGACGGTCGGATGGATGTGCATGGTGCGTGAGATCGCGGTGTAGGGCAGCTTGGCGGTCATCACGTCCAGGATCGCGTGCACCACCTCGTCGCCACCGACCCCGAGAATCGACGCCCCCAGGATCTCCTCGGTCTCGGCATCGACCACGACCTTCATGAAGCCCTGGGTCTCGCCCTTCTCCACCGCCCGCCCGACGCGGGTCATCGGGCGCTTGCCCACCAACGCTTTACGACCGGTGCGACGCACCTCGTCGGCAGTCATCCCGGCACGGCCGAGCGGCGGGTCGATGTAGAGCGCGTACGTGGGCACCCGGTCGCTGACCCGGCGCGGATCGTCGTCGAGCAGGTTGGCCGCCACGATCTCGAAATCGTTGTACGAGGTGTGGGTGAAGGCGCCCTTGCCGTTGCAGTCCCCCATCGCCCAGATGTGCTCGACATTGGTGCGCAGGGTGTCGTCGACCTCGATGTAGCCGCGGCTGTCTGTGCGCACACCGGCGTGCTCCAAGCCGAGATCGTCGGTGTTGGGTATCCGGCCGACGGCGATCAGGGCGTGGCTGCCGACGATCGGTGCGGCACCGGATCGCGGGGTGACCTCGAATCCGTGCTGCAACTTGGTGAACCGGATGTCGTCGGCGCCGACGTGGATCTCGATGCCTTCGGCTTCGAGGATGCCCCGGATGGCCGCCGAGACATCCTCGTCCTCACGGGAGGTCAATCGGGGCCCCCGTTCGATCACCGTGACGCGCGCCCCGAAACGCCGGTACATCTGCGCGAACTCCAGGGCGATGTAGCTGCCGCCGACGACGACGAGGTGCTCGGGCACCGAATCGAGTTCCAGCACCGACACATTGGTCAGATAGTCGATATCGGCCAGGCCCGGCAGATCCGGCACCACGGCACGGCCACCGACGTTGAGGAAGATGCGTTCGGCGCGCAACAGCCGGCCGTCGAGATCGATGGTGTGCGGGTCGACGAAACGGGCGTGCCCGCGTAACAGGGTGGCGCCGTCCATCCCTTCGAGCCAGCCCTCGACACCGTCCCGGTCGGACTGCACGATCTGATCCTTGCGGGCCTTCACCTTCGCCATGTCGACGGTGACCTCGCCGGTGCCGATACCGAAATCGGTTGCACGGCGGGCGATGTGGGCGGCATGCGCACTGGCGACCAGGGTCTTGGTGGGGATACAGCCCGAGTTCACGCAGGTGCCGCCGACGAGTTTGCGCTCGATCACCGCGACCCGCTGTCCGGCGGCGGTCAGCCTGCCCGCCAGCGGTGGTCCGGCCTGGCCGGCGCCGACGATGATGGCGTCGAAATCGGTCACCGGGCCGGTCATCAGATCAGGCTGGCGAGGAAGACGACGAGGAAACCGCCGAGCACCGCGGTGACATCCTCGACCAGGGCCACCGGGAGGTCCTTGCCGCCGTTGCGTGCGACCAGGGCCTTGCGGGCCCGGTAGCCGCCCATCGTGCCCAGCACCGCACCGATCACGCCGGCACCGATGCCGGAGATGATCGTCCCGGTCTTCACCGCGGCCAACGCGCCGGTCACCAGGACGGCCCCGGCGAATGCACCGGTGAACAGCCGCGCCGCGAACTGCACCGTGACGGTGCGCGCCGGGGTGTTGGGCAGCTGGTCGGTGACCAACTCGACGACCAGCAGGACGGTCAGCACCGTGACGGTGATCGGGTTGGTCAGAAACTGCGCCCAGGTGCCGTCGAGGTCGATCCAGCCCAGTGCGCCGCCCCAGGCCACCACCGCCGGTGGTGTCAGTGCGCGCAACCCGGCGACCACGCCGATCAGCAGTGCCAGCAGCAGAGCAAGGACCACCGTCATGACAACCTCCGGACAAGATCGGATGATCTCCGGACGCTAACACGCACGACGCCGGTCAGCCCGGTATCCGGTGCTGCGTCAGAACCGGCAGAACCGGATGTCGGAGGCCAGGATCGCCTTGGCGCCGATGGCGGCGATCTCGTCCATGATGGCGTTGACGTCACGGCGCGGCACCAACGCGCGCACCGCCACCCAGTCAGGGTCGGCCAGCGGAGCGATCGTGGGCGACTCGAGGCCGGGTGTGACGGCGGTGGCCTTCTCCAGCACGGTGCGCGGGCAGTCGTAGTCGAGCATCAGGTACTGCTGGCCGAAGACGACACCCTGCACCCGGGCAGCCAATTGGTCGCGCGCGGGATCGGGCTCGGGATCCGCGCGTTCGATCAGGATCGCCTCGGAATCGCACAGCGACTCACCGAAGGCCACCAGATTGTGCAGTCCCAGGGTGCGTCCGGAACCGACGATGTCGGCGATGACATCGGCGAGACCGAGCTGGATGGAGATCTCCACGGCACCGTCGAGGCGGATGACAGTGGCCTCGATCCCCTTGTCCGCCAGATCCTTACGGACCAGATTCGGGTAGGCGGTGGCGATCCGCTTGCCCGCCAGCGCATCCATGGTCCAGTCCTGGCCCTTGGGCGCGGCGTAGCGGAACGTCGATGAGCCGAAGCCCAGCGCCAGCCGCTCGCGGACCGGGGCATCGGACTCGGCGGCCAGGTCGCGGCCGGTGATACCGAGGTCGAGTTCCCCGGAGCCCACGTAGATCGCGATGTCCTTGGGCCGCAGGAAGAAGAACTCGACGTTGTTGGCGGGATCGACGACGGTCAGATCCTTGGGATCGGTCCGGCGCCGGTAGCCGGCCTCGGACAGGATCTCGGCGGCCGATTCGCTGAGCGCACCCTTGTTCGGCACGGCGACGCGAAGTGTCGTCATCACAGGTTCCGGTACACGTCGTCGAGGCTGAGACCGCGCGAGAGCATCAGCACCTGGGTCCAGTAGAGGAGCTGGCTGATCTCCTCGGAGAGCGCTTCATCGCTTTCGTGCTCGGCGGCCAGCCACACCTCGCCGGCCTCCTCGAGGATCTTCTTGCCCAGGCCGTGCACGCCGGCGTCCAGCGCAGCGACCGTGCCGCTGCCGGCGGGCCGGGTCTGCGCTTTCTCACTGAGCTCGGCGAACAGGCCTTCGAAGGTCTTCACGGGCACCGATTGTTTCATGCGTGCAGGACAGCCTCGGAGACGCGGTGCTCATCCCGCCCAATCTGAGGCGCCCAGTCTGTCGAGCAACGCGGGCACGGCGGCGGGTTCGACCGGGGTGCTGAAGAAGAAACCCTGGCCGATGTCACAGCCGTGCCGGGTGAGCCAGTCGGCGGTGTCGGCGTTCTCGACACCTTCGGCGACCACCGAGATGCCCAGGGTATGGGTCAGATTGATCACGGCGCCGACCACCGCGGCGGCCCGTGGGTCGGAGGTGACGTCGGCGACGAACTGCCGGTCGAGCTTCACTTCGTCGACGGCGAGGTCACGCAGGTAGGACAACGCCGAGTAGCCACTGCCGAAGTCGTCGATGGCCACCCGCACCCCCCGTTCGCGCAGCTCCCGCAGCACCGCTTTGACGGTGCCGACCTCGGTCAGGACGAGATCCTCGGTGATCTCCACGGTCAGCACGTCGTGGTCGAGGTGGCGGCGGTCGAGTTCCAGGCAGAGTTGGTCGGGCAGTCGCGTGTCACGCAGCATCGGCGCGAAGAAGTTGATCGCGACGGCGATGTCGAGACCCTGGGAACGCCAGTCGGCCGCGTCATCGAGCACCTTGCTGACGACGATCTCCGACACGGGACGCATCAGACCGTGTTGGCGGACCAGGGACAGAAAGGCGTCGGGGCGCAGCGTGCCCAACCGTGGGTGGGGCCAGCGCAGCAGTGCCTCGACACCGGTGACCCTTCCGCTGCTCAGATTCACCTTGGGTTGGTAGGCCACCTCGATGGTGCGGTGATCCACCGCGTCGCGAAGCTCACCCAGCAGGCGGATGCGTGCGGCTCCCCCGCCCGTGGGGCGACGGGGCCGCTGCTTGAGGTCGACGATGTCGGTGGGCGCCGTGGTCAGGTCGGCGGCGAACGTCTGGATGTCGGCCGCCGACCGTTTGGCCGCGTACATCGCCAGGTCGGCCTGCGTCATCAGCGTACTCGCGGTCAGGTCCGGTTCATCCTCGGACGCCGTCGCCACCCCGAGACTCGGTCGCAGGAAGACTTCGTGGTCGTCGACCTCGAACGGCCGCTCGAAGGCTTCGACCACCCGTTGCGCGACCAGCTGGTGGTCATCCGCGCCGCCTTCGAGCAACATCATGAATTCGTCGCCGCCCAGGCGCGCGACGGTGTCGCCGGTCCGGACACACTCCAGGAAGCGTTGTCCTGCCCCGATCAACAGTCGATCCGCCACGGGGTGGCCCAGGCTGTCGTTGACCAGTTTGAAGTCGTCGAGATCGATCGAAATCACGGTGATGGGCCGGGAATCGCGGACCCGTAACAGCATCGCGTGGTCCAGGCGTTCGTTGAACAATGTGCGATTTGCCAAGCCGGTCAACGGATCTCGTAACGCTTGATCGGCTGCTGCGGTCAGCAACTGGCGGTTGTCCCACGCCGACAGTATCTGCCTGGCACAGATGACAACCACGATCATCTGCACCAGCACGCTCTCGAATCCGCGCATCACCACCGGCGGACCGAGAACGCCCGCCAGCAACAACGGGACATAGGGCAACCACAGTGACGAGTGGGACGGCACCGGCGCCGGGCGATCGGGTGCGGGCTGCGGGCGCCGGCTCAGCACCGCCGCGACGGCGAACAACGCCATGGCGGCGGCCCACAGCAGGTCGATGAAATGTCCGGTGCGGTAACTGCCGTCGACGATCAGGAACGCCAAAGTGACGTCGGCGACGGTGATCAAGGTGATGGCGACGGTGACCACTGCCAGCGCCACGGGCCTGCGGCGTCGCGAGCGCGCCAGAGCCAGCACCGCGATCGACAGCACCACCACATCGGCCAATGGGGTGACCAGCGCCAGCGTCAGTTCGACGTTGTGGTCACGCAGGTTGTCGAACACCCGATTCAGGCTGAAGATCCACACCAGCAGAAACAGGCAGAGCGAGACCGTCAGCGCGTCGAGGGCCAGGTGCAGCCGCGAGATCAGGGTGCCCGCCGCGAGCAGCTGGGCCAGGCCGAGGGCGACGAGCACGTTGAACGCCAGATAGAACAGATCCGCCGGTGAGGGTGACGGCGGCTGACGCAGCACCACGTCGTAGACCAACCAGATCGCGTCACCGATCGCCCATGCCGCCAGCGCCGCGGCCAGGATCGCCCAGGCCAGGCGCACGGGTCCGTCGGCCGCGCGGGCGGCTGTCACGGCGCTCGCGGCGGCATACCCCGCCAGTGCCAGCGAGATGGCGTCATTGACGACGGGTAGGTGGGCCGCATCGCGTGCCAGCACCATCGTCAACGCGAGCGCCACCACCAGCACCCACGGCGCGGCGATCGCCGCGACGTCGCGCGACAGCAACCGACCGGCGTCCACCTGCTCACCCCCAACGACCGACGTGCTCCCCGCACTCAAGGTAACGGTGGGGCCGATGTGCCGCTGATCGCCCCCGGGCGCACTCGGCGGTCAGTTGGTGGCGGATTTGTCCTCACGCAGGATCGAGCCGTGCATGTCCTCCAGCGACACGCCTTTGGTCTCCATCACCCACCGCCAGACGAACAGGCCCGACAGCACCGCGCACAGTGCGTAAAAGCCGTAGGCCAAGCCCAGGTGCTCCCGCAGACCCGGGAAGGTGACGGTGATCAGCCAGTTGGCTGCCCACTGACCGGCCGCGGCAATACCGAGCGCGGCGGCGCGGATGCGGTTGGGGAACATCTCGCCGAGCAGCACCCAGACCACCGGGCCCCAGGACATACCGAACGCGACGACGAAGAGGTTGGCCGCGATCAGCGCAATCGTCCCGGATGCGCCGGGCAGGCTCGGCGTGCCGTCGGCGTTGAGCGTCGCGTTACCGAAGATGACCGCCATCGTGAGGAGCGTGACCGCCATGCCGGTCGATCCGATCAGCAGTAGCGGCTTGCGTCCGATCTTGTCGATCAGAGCGATCGCGATCAACGTCGTCAGCACGTTGATGACCGAGGTGATCACGGTGAATTTTGCCGAGTCATCGGCGCTGAAGCCGACCGCCTGCCACAGCACGTTGGAGTAGTAGAAGATCACGTTGATGCCGACGAACTGCTGGAAGATCGACAGGCCCAGACCCACCCAGACGATGCCGTAGATGCCGCCGGTCGGCTTCTTGAGGTCCCGCAGCGACGGCTTGTCCTCGCGCTCCAGGGTGTCCCGGATACGGGTGATCGTGATCTCCAGGTTCTTCTGCCCGAGCAACATGCTCAACACCCGGCGGGCTTCCGGAATCTTGTGGCTGGCAACGAGATAACGCGGCGACTCCGGGATGGTGAAGGCCAGCACGCCGTACAGCACGGCCGGCACGGCCATCGCCAGGAACATCCACCGCCAGGCGTCCAGGCCCAGCCACAGCACCTCGTTGGGCCCGCCCGCCGCCCACTGCAGCACCCAGTTGATCGCAAAGGACGCGAAGATACCCAGCACGATGGCCAATTGCTGCAGTGAGCCCAGCCGGCCGCGGATGCCCGGCGGCGACGTCTCGGCGATATAGGCCGGCGCGATGACCGACGCCACACCCACACCGATGCCACCGACGATGCGGAACACCACCACCGTCCAGACCTCGTGTGCCAGGCCCGTTCCGAAAGCACTGATGAGGAACAACACGGCCGCAATCTTCATCACCGCGATGCGGCCGATCTTGTCGGCGATGCGGCCCGCTGTCATCGCGCCGACCGCGGCTCCAAGCAGCGCAGACGCGACCGCGAACCCGAGTTTCGCGTTGTCGATCCCGAAGTCCTCCTGGATGGAGTCGACTGCGCCGTTGATCACCGCGCTGTCATAGCCGAACAGCAGGCCGCCGAGCGCGGCGACCGCCGCGATCCGCACCGCCGTGCGACCGGAGCTGAACCCGGAATCGTCATCGAGGAACGAGGCTTCGTCGCCTCCGACCGGACCGTGCGTCATGGATCGTCCTTCCACCCCGTGCCGTGATGCGTGTCACATCACAATCGCACAGTCGCCGTCCCAAAGGGTCGGTTACCGGCTCAGTCCGGTCGGCGATTCCCGCCCACCGCATCGAACAGATGCTCCCGGCCTGGTCGCACCCGAACACGCACCGGTGCACCGGGTCCCGGGGGCGTGTCCCAGGCCGCCACCGTGGCCGCCTCCACGACCGCGGTCATGCGGTGTTCGCCGACCTCCACGATCACCGCGTAGCGCGGTCCCAACAGCTCGATGAGATCCAGCCGGCCCTCACCGGCATCGTCCGGTTCGATGACGAGATCCTCCGGGCGCACCCCGAAAACGACCGCCCCATCGGCGCCGGGTGCCGGCCACCGCAGCGCACCGGACTCGAAGCTGCCCCCGCGCACCTGGCCTTCGACCAGGTTCATGCTCGGTGATCCGATGAACCCTGCGACGAATGTGTTGGCCGGGCGCCGGTACAGCTGTTCGGGTGTCCCGCTCTGCGCGATGCGACCGGACTGCAGCACCACCAGCTGATCGGCGATCGTCATCGCCTCCTCCTGGTCGTGGGTGACATAGAGCGCGGTGATCCCGGTCTGCTGCTGCAGCCTGCGGATCTCGGTGCGCAACTCGACGCGCAGCTTGGCATCGAGATTGCTCAGCGGTTCGTCGAAGAGGAAGGCCGACGGGGTCCGCACCAGGGCCCGGGCGATCGCCACCCGCTGCTGCTGACCGCCGGAGAGCTGACGCGGTTTGCGGTCGAGCAGTCCGGCGATGCCGACGCGTTCTGCCGCTTCGGCGGCGCGGGCGGCGGCCTCGGCCCTGCCCACTCCGGCATTCCGCAACGGGAAGGCGATGTTCCGGGCCACCGTCAGCTGCGGGTACAACGCGTAGTTCTGGAACACCATGGCCACATCGCGCCGCCGCGGAGTCTCCGCGGTGACATCCCGGTCGCCGATGTGCACGGTGCCGGCGTCGGCCGACTCAAGTCCGGCGACGATGCGCAGCGTGGTGGACTTGCCGCATCCGGACGGGCCGACCAGCACGGTCAGCGATCCGTCGGGCAGCGTCAACGTCAGATCGTCCACGACGGTCGCGTCGCCGAAACTCTTCGTGAGACCGGTCAACTCGAGTGCGGTCACTTGGTGGCTCCGGTCGCCAGACCGCCGACCAGGAACCGCTGGGCCGCCAGCGCCAGCGCATAAACGGGCAGGATGCCCAGCAGTCCCGCAGCGGCCTGCTGCCCGAACTGGACGTTGCGGTCCCCCTGGAACAGCGAAAGTCCGACGGTCAAGGTCTGGCTCTCCTTCGTGACGGCGAGATACACGGCGAACAGGAAGTCGTTGTAGGACAGGAAGAACACCACCAGCAGGGCCGCGATCACCCCGGGCCACAGCAGAGGCAGCACGGCCCTGGCGAACGCGCCGGCCACCGACAGTCCGTCGATGACGGCGGCCTCGTCGATCTCGATCGGTATGCGCCGGACGAAACCGTCGATCAGCCAGGCGGCGACCGGAACGTTCGCGATCCCGTTGACCACGATCAGGCCCGCCATGCTGTTGGTCAGACCGGCGCTGCGCAACAGGAAGAACAGCGGGATGACCGCGACGATCGGCGGTGCGCAGTATGCGGCCAGCAGGACGGTCAGCAATCGCTCACCGCCGAATCGGCGCGCGGTGAAATACGCTGTGGGAGTGGCGATCGCGACCGCCAGCACGGCTGCGCCCACCGCCGATATCCACGAGTTCTGCAGCATGGTGCCCAGCGCGATGGTGTCGAACACGGAGGTGAAGTTCGCCGATGTCCATTCGCCGGGCAGCAGACTGGAGTTCAGGACGTCGGCAGGCGGGCGCACCGACAGCGACACCAGATAGCCCACAGGGATCAGCACGATCAGCACCACAACGGCGAGAGCCGATCGAATCAGCACACGTGTGGTCATGCGCGCTCAGCTTCCACCGACCGGGACCGCGCGGCGGTGAAGACCGTTGCCACCACGCCGACGACGGCAGCGAACACCAGTGTCTGCGCCGCCGCGGTGCCCATGTCGAAGCTTCCGCGCAAGCCGGTCTGGTAGATCAGGTACGGCGACAGCGTCGTCGCGAAACCCGGCCCGCCCGAGGTGATCACGACGATCAGGTCGAACACCCGGTAGCCGATCACGAGCTCCAGGATCAACACCGCCCAGGCGGTCGGCGCGATCGCCGGCCAGGTCACGCTCGTGAAGGTGCGCCACGGCCCGGCCCCATCGATCCGCGCGGATTCCTGCAGCTCGGGACGCACCACGCCGAGGGCGGCGAACAGCACGAGTACCGCAAACGGCGTCCACTGCCAGATGTGGATGCTCAGCAGCACCGCATACGCCCCCGCCCCCGAGCCCAGCGGGTTGGCGCCGGCCAGGCCGACAGCCGACAGTACATCCGACAGGCCGCCGCCGACGGGTGCCAGCAACAGTTTCCAGGCCACCCCGATGAGCACCGGCGCGGTGACCAGTGGCAGCAGCAGCAGCGCCCCGACGGCGCCGAACCGGGTACCGCGGGCCCGCAGCAGCACCGCCAGCAGCAGGCCGATCCCGGTGGTGGCGGTCGTGGCGACCAGCGCGAACAGCGTGGAGCGCCACAGTGATGGCACGAAGGCCGGCGCGTCGAAGGCGGTGTGGAAGTTCTGCGCTCCGGTGAAGGCCCGCAACGGATTTCCCAATGACGAATCGGTGAGCGCCAAGGCGATCAGATACGCGGTCGGGTACACCAGGAACAACACCAGTCCAGCGACGGCGGGCAGCGCCAGCCAGAGCGGGACGCGACGGATCATGTCGCGGCGTTCTCCCAGCTCTTCTGGGCGTTCTCCAGTGACTGCTCGACGGTCTGGGTGCCCGCGATCGCGAGAGCGAGCTGATCGACGAGATCCTGCAACAGTTTCGGCGCACCTTTACCCTTGGGCCACACCAACGGATCGCCGTGCAGGCCCTGCCGGATCGGTTCGATCGCCCCGGTCACCACCTTGGCGTAGCCATCGGAATCGAGCACGTCCCCACGCACCGGGTCGATGCCTGCGCCCGCGGTGGAGGACACCTTCAGGTTCTGCGGGGCCGCGGTGGCCCAGTTGAGGAAGGCCGCCGCAGCGTCCTGATTCTTCGACGCGGTCGAAATGCCCAGTCCGAAACCGGCATCCAGTGCGGTGCGCGGTGTGGTGTTCGAGCCGCCCACCGGCAGCGACACCGCTCCCCACCGGCCGGCGATCTTCGACGCCGTCGGATCCTCGGCCCGCAGCGCCATATCGGTCCAGGTGTCCAGCAGGGCGCCCTGACCGCTCAGGAAGGCCTGATTGGCCTGATCGAATCCGATCTGCAGCGGGGTGGGCAGTGCGGCGGGCGCGACATCGACGAGGTGACGCAGGGCCGCGACGGACGCCTCCGACGTCAGGTCCGGCTTACCGTCGGCGGTGAGCAGATTGCCCCCGTATCCGGTCAGCCGGTTGATGTACGAGCAGCCCAAGATCATCGGCACCTGCTGACCCGACACGATCGCGCCGTAGGCGCTGCCACGGGCATCGGTGGTGATCTTGGCGGCGACCTCGTCGTACTCGTCCCAGGTCTTGGGCGGTTCCACCCGATAGCGTTCGAGCAGTTCGGCATTGAAGAACAGAATGTGGACGTCCCCGTCGTAGGGCAGTCCGTACCGCTTGTCGTCGAGCAGGGTGTACGGATCATAGATCGACGGCAGATAGCCGCTGACGTCGATGGCGTCGGTGTTGTTGTCGATCCACTCGGTGACATCCACCAGTGCCCCGGCGTCGACGAGGTCGCCCAGCCCGAAGTAGAAGTAGTCGAACACGTCGAATTCCCCGGTGCCGCTTTGTACATCGAGGATCTGCTTGCTGGTCAGCTGGTCATAGGGGGCGGCGGTGACTTCCAGCGCGCCACCGGTCTCCGCCGCCCAGGCCGGCGCGAGGATGTCCCGGAAGGACGTGACGTGCGGCTGGTTGACCAGCAGTTTGAGGGTCACGCCGTCGAATCGGCCGGATACCGGAGCGGTTTTGGGCAATGCGCTGGTACTCGACGACGAGCCGCAGGCGGCCAGAACCGGTGCGAGCACCGCCGCGCCGCCTGCCAGTCCGAGCAACTGCAGCGCACGCCGGCGCGAAAAATGGTGAGTGGTCACAACTTTCTAGAATAGAAAGGCATGGCAGCGCTCGGCGAGGTAAAAACTCACCGCGATCATGACTCGGTGCGCACTCCCAGACGGGGTCAGGCGGTGCGTTCGCCGACTTCGGTTCCCAGATCGGCGTGCACGTCCCGGAGCTGGGCCACACTGAGTTCGGCCAACGACTCGGCATGACGGCGCCGCGGACCCGCAGGCACCTCGATCTCGTTGGGGATCACCAGCACTGCACATCCGGCGGCTTCGGCGGCCGTGGTGCCGGTCACCGAATCCTCGATGGCCAGGCAGTGCTCGGGTTGCAGACCCAGCAACGCGGCGGCCCGCAGGTACGGGTCCGGGGACGGCTTGCCCGCGGGCACCTCGTCCCCGCACACGGTCACCGTGAAGTAGTGGCGGCCGATGCTGTTGAGGGCCTTCTCGGTGAGCGCGCGGCGGGTGTTGGTCACCAGCGCCATCGTCACACCGTCGGCGGCGAGTTCGTCGAGCATCTCGCGCGCGCCCGCACACCACGGCAGGCCGGTCTCGAAAAGCTCACCGACATAGTCGTGCAACCAGTCGGCGGTCCGGGCGATGTCGGCGGGATCGGGGTCCAGACCGAGGTCGGCGTACACGATCTGCATCACGACCTCACTGGACCCACCGATGGTGGTGGCGCGCACCTCGTCGCTCAGCTCCCGGCCGTGCCGGCGATAGAGCTCCTGGAGGCCGATATCCCAAAGCTTTTCGGAGTCGACGAGGGTGCCGTCCATATCCCACAGCACTGCACGCATGTCCCCGATTGTCTCATTGATCGTGGCAGGCCGGAAAACCTGAGCAGCTCGGCGGACACGGCTAGCGTGGTCGCCATGACGGTTCTTGTGACGGGCGCCACCGGCAACATCGGCCGCCGGGTCGTCGATCGACTACTCGACCTGGGTGTCCCGGATATCCGGGCCCTGACCTCCGATCCGGCGAAGGCGGATCTGCCCGCCGGTGTGGAAGTGGTCACAGGATTTCTGGGCAGGCCCGAGACGCTGTCGCCCGCGCTCGCCGACGTCGACCAGATCTACCTGGCGCCGTTCCCGCGCACCATCGGCATCACCTGCGAGATGATCGCCGCGGCCCGGGTGAAATATGTGGTGGCGCTCTCCGGGGCCGCGCACTGGCAGGAACAGGCCGACCGGATCGCCGCCACCCCGGTGGCCAGCACCCAATTGGGCCCCGGCGAGTTCTGCGAGAACTTCGCCATGTGGGCTCCGCAGATCAAGACGGGTGTGGTGCGCGACCTCGCGCCCGATGCGATTCAGTCACCGGTGTCCATGGACGACATCGCGCGGGTCGCCGCGCACCTGCTGGCCGATCCGCAGGACGCTCACCTGGGCCAGATGTACGAGCTGACCGGACCGGAAGCCATCACGCGTGCGGAGATCGCCCGCCAGATCGGCGCCGGCCTCGGCACGCCCGTGCGGATGCAGCGGTGCGACCGGGCCGAGGCCGAGGCGCTGCTGCGGCCGGTGATGGGCGCCGGCGTGGACTGGTACCTGGACCTGTTCGACGGCGAGTCGGGACCGCAGCACGCCAACGACCTGGTCGAGCGGCTGACCGGCACCCCTGCGCTGTCGATGACACAGTGGGCGGCGGCCAACGCCGAACAGTTCGCCTGAGCCTCAATCCTCCGGGTTGTAACCGAGGTTGGGTCCGAGCCAGCGCTCGGCTTCCTGCAGCGTCCAGCCCTTGCGCTTGGCGTAGTCGGCGACCTGATCCTGGGCCATCCGGCCGACCACGAAGTACTGCGACTGCGGGTGGCTGAAGTACCAGCCACTGACGGCGGCGCCGGGCCACATCGCCATCGACTCGGTGAGTTCGATGCCGGTGCGCTCCTTGACGTCCATCAGCTCCCAGAGCGTCGCCTTCTCGGTGTGTTCCGGGCAGGCCGGGTAGCCGGGCGCCGGGCGGATTCCCCGGTACTTCTCCGCGATCAGCGCCTCGTTGTCGAGCTGCTCGTCGGGCTGGAATCCCCAGAACTCCTTGCGGACCCGCTGGTGCATCCGTTCGGCGAACGCCTCGGCCAGCCGGTCGGCGAGCGACTCCAGCAGGATCGCGCTGTAGTCGTCGTTGTCGGCCTTGAACGCGGTGATCTTGTCACCGCTGCCGAGCCCGGTGGTGACGGCGAAGGCGCCAATGAAATCGGCGGCTCCAGTCTCTTTGGGTGCGACGAAGTCACCCAGTGACCGGTTGGGGATGCCGTCTCGGTGCTCGCCCTGCTGGCGCAGGTTGAACAGTTTCGTCTTCACCTCGGTGCGGGTCTCATCGGTGTAGACCTCGATGTCGTCGCCCACGGCGTTCGCCGGGAAGAAGCCGATCACCCCGTTGGCGGTCAGCCACTTCTCCTTGATCAGGGTGTCGAGCATCTCCTGGGCGTCGTCGTACAGCTTGCGGGCTGTCTCGCCGGAGACCGGGTTGTTGAGGATGTCGGGGAAGCGGCCCTTCATCTCCCAGGCGTTGAAGAACGGCTGCCAGTCGATGTACTCGCGCAGCTCGGCGAGGTCATAGTCCAGGAATTCGCGCACGCCGAGACCCTGCGCGGGTACCGGCGGGGTGTAGCCGTCCCACTCGATCGGCGTCCGGTTGGCGCGCGCCTTCTCCAGCGTCAGCATCGGCCGCTCGCTCTTCTGGGCGTGCCTCTCGCGCAGCGACGCGTAATCCTTCTCGGTGGCCTCCAGCAGGGCCGGCCGCTGCTTGTCGTCCAGTAGCGCCGCGGCGACCGGCACCGAGCGGGACGCGTCCTTGACCCACACCACCGGACCGCTGCGACGCGGCGACACCTTCACCGCGGTGTGGGCGCGCGATGTGGTCGCCCCGCCGATCAGCAGCGGGATCTCCAGGCCTTGGCGCTCCATCTCGACGGCGAAGTTGACCATCTCGTCCAGGGACGGGGTGATCAGGCCGGACAGCCCGATGATGTCGGCGTTGTGCTCCTTGGCCGCGTCCAGGATCTTCTGGGCAGGCACCATCACCCCGAGGTCGATCACCTCGTAGTTGTTGCACTGCAGCACGACCCCGACGATGTTCTTGCCGATGTCGTGGACATCGCCCTTGACCGTCGCCATGATGATCGTGCCGTTGGTGTCCTTGGCCGCTGTGGTGCCGTTCTGCTCCTTCTCGGCCTCGATGTACGGAAGCAGGTAGGCAACGGCCTTCTTCATCACCCGCGCCGACTTCACCACCTGGGGCAGGAACATCTTGCCCGCGCCGAACAGGTCGCCGACGACGTTCATGCCGTCCATCAGCGGACCCTCGATCACCTCGATCGGCCGCCCTCCGGCGCCCTCGATCTCGGCCCGCAGTTCCTCGGTGTCGGCGTCGACATCGGCGTCGATGCCTTTGACCAGAGCATGCGTGATCCGCTCGCGCACCGGCAAGCTGCGCCATTCCGCGGCCACCGGATCGTCGGCCTTCTCGGAACTGTTGAACCGCTCCGCGATCTCCAACAGCCGTTCGGCCGCGTCCGCGCGACGGTTCAGCACCACGTCCTCGATCCGGTCCCGCAGCTCGGGATCGATCGAGTCGTAGGGCACGAGCGCGCCGGCGTTGACGATGCCCATGTCCAGGCCCGCCTTGATGGCGTGGAACAGGAACACCGCGTGGATCGCCTCGCGCACAGGGTTGTTGCCGCGGAACGAGAACGAGACGTTGGAGATGCCGCCGGAGATGTGCACCCCGGGCAGGTTCTCCTTGATCCAGGCGCACGCCTCGATGAAGTCGATCCCGTAGGTCGCGTGCTCCTCGATACCGGTGGCCAGTGCGAAGCAGTTCGGGTCGAAGATGATGTCCTCGGCCGGGAAACCGACCTCTTCGGTCAAGATCTTGTAGGCACGCCCGCAGATCTCCTTGCGGCGCTCCAGGTTGTCGGCCTGCCCCTGCTCGTCGAAGGCCATCACGACGACGGCAGCGCCGTACTTGCGGCACAACCGGGCCTCGCGGACGAACTTCTCCTCGCCCTCCTTCATGGAGATCGAGTTGACGATGGGCTTGCCCTGCACGTTCTTCAGGCCCGCCTCGATGACCTCCCACTTGGAGGAGTCGATCATCACCGGGACGCGACTGATGTCCGGCTCGGACGCGATCAGCTTGGTGAACCGGTCCATCGCGGCAACGCCGTCGATCATGCCCTCGTCCATGTTGATGTCGATGACCTGCGCACCGACCTCGACCTGCTGCAGGGCCACCGACAGGGCGCTGTCGTAGTCCTCGGCCTTGATCAGGTTGCGGAACCGGGCGGAGCCGGTGATGTTGGTGCGCTCACCGATGTTCACGAACAGCGAGCCGTCGGTGATGTTGAGCGGCTCCAGGCCCGAGAGCCGGGTGGCCACCGGGATCTCCGGCAATGTGCGCGGTGCCACGCGCTCGACGACCTTGGCGATCTCGGCGATGTGCGGCGGCGCCGTTCCGCAGCACCCACCGACCAGGTTGACCAGGCCGGCCTCGGCGAACTCCTTGATGTAGCCGGCCTGGGCCTCCGGGGATTCGTCGTACTCACCGAAGGCGTTGGGCAGGCCGGCGTTCGGGTAGCAGGAGACGAAGGTGTCCGCGATCCGCGCCACCTCGGCGATGTAGGGCCTCATCTCCGGCGCACCCAGGGCGCAGTTGAGACCCACCGCGAGCGGCTTCGCATGCCTGATCGCGTTCCAGAACGCCTCGGTGACCTGGCCGGACAGCGTCCGCCCCGAGGCATCGGTGATGGTGCCCGAGATGATGACCGGCCAGCGGCGTCCGCGCTCCTCGAAGAGCGTCTCGATGGCGAACACCGCGGCCTTCGAGTTCAGCGAGTCGAAGATCGTCTCGACGATGATGATGTCGGATCCACCGTCGACCAGGCCGTTGGCGGCCTCGAGGTAGGCGGCGACCAGCTGGTCGTAGGAGACGTTGCGGGCTCCGGGGTCGTTGACGTCCGGCGAGATCGACGCGGTCCGCGTCGTCGGCCCCAGCGCGCCCGCCACGTAGCGGGGCTTGTCCGGGGTGCTGAACTCGTCAGCTGCTGTGCGGGCCAGGGCAGCGCCGGCGTAGTTCAGCTCATAGCTCAGGTCCGCCATGTCGTAGTCGGACAGCGAGACCGCGTTCGCATTGAACGTGTTGGTCTCCAGGATGTCCGCACCCGCCTCGAGGTATTCGCGGTGGATCGCCTCGATGATCTGCGGTTGCGTCAGGGTGAGCAGGTCGTTGTTGCCCTGCAGCGCGGTCGGCCACTCCGTGAACCGGTCGCCGCGGTATCCGGCCTCGTCGGGCCGGTCGCGCTGGATCGCCGTGCCCATCGCGCCGTCGATCACCATGATCCGCCCGCGCAGCGCGGCGGTCAGTTCGTCGGTGCAGTCGGGGCGGATGTTCGGCACAAAGGTGTCCGGCGCAGAGACGTCCGATTTCGCGGCGTTCACAGGGCACTCCTTCCGTAGCGGAAGGCGTCCTTAACTCTGCCGAGCGTGGCGGACCCCGGTGGTACCCGGATCCGTTGCAACGCCTCTCGACCAGAAAAGTCTACGTCGTCTTTCCACCGAGTTTCGGACGCCGTCTCGTGGCTGTGATCGATCTGCCGGCACTGGCATGGTCGCCACGATCAACCGTCTTGTCGCCGAGGGTATTTCATCTGGACGCGGTGACCGCCGTGGGGCGGGGTATCCGCCGGCAAATCGCCGCGCGGCCCGCTGCAGCTCATCACCGCGATGCAGGGCTTACGCTGGCAGTGTGACACCGTCGGATGCGAGCGTGCCCGGCCTGCCGGACCTGCAGAACACAGTCGTCGTGGCCGCCTTCGAGGGCTGGAACGACGCCGGTGACGCGGCCAGCGGAGCACTGGAACACCTGGACTCCATCTGGGAGGCCGAGACCATCGTCGAGATCGACGACGAGAGTTACTACGACTACCAGGTGAATCGTCCGGTCATCCGGCAGATCGACGGGGTCACCCGCGAATTGGTGTGGCCGTCGATGCGCATCTCGCACTGCCGCCCGCCCGGCAGCGACCGCGACATCGTGCTGATGCACGGAGTCGAGCCCAACATGCGGTGGCGCACCTTCTGCGCCGAGCTGCTGGCCATCGCCGACAAGCTCAACGTCGACACCGTGGTGATCCTGGGTGCGCTGCTCGCCGACACCCCGCACACCCGGCCCGTGCCGGTATCCGGGGCCGCCTACTCGTCGGACTCGGCGAAGTTCTTCGGCCTCGAGGAGACCCGCTACGAGGGCCCGACCGGTATCGCCGGGGTGTTCCAGGACGCCTGTGTGCAGGCCGGTATCCCGGCCGTGACGTTCTGGGCTGCCGTCCCGCACTACGTGTCGCAGCCACCCAACCCTAAGGCCACCGTGGCGCTGCTGCGCCGCGTCGAGGACGTTCTCGACATCGAGGTCCCGCTGGCCGACCTGCCGACCGCGGCCGAGGAGTGGGAGGAGGCGGTCACCGAGATGACCGCCGAGGACGAGGAGATCGCCGAGTACGTGCAGTCCCTGGAGGAACGCGGCGACGCCGAGGTCGACATGAACGAGGCGGTCGCCAAGATCGACGGGGACGCCTTGGCCGCCGAATTCGAGCGGTATCTGCGCAGGCGGGGCCGCTAGACCTTCGCCGGCACTGGTGCCTTCCAGGTGCCGTTCAGCGCGTCCGGCTTGGGCCAGTACAGCCGCAGTATCAGGGTGAACGGTCCCTCCGGAGCGGGCAGCCAGTTGGACTCCTGGTCCGGTCCTGGCGAATCGCGCTGGATGCGCAGGGTGTAGCCGCCGTCCGGGTCGGCCTTCAGGTTGGGCAGCATCGCCGAATTGATCAGGTACCGGTTGAGCGGATTCTGCACGAGTTGGCTGGCGGGCAGCTCGTACATGGTCAGCGACCAGAACGCGTTCACCGGGGGCAGCTGATCGGGTGCGAACCGGTAGGTGTACTCCCCCGCACCGGTCAGCGGTGCGCCCGCGGAATCCTTCGCGGCGACGGGATAGATGGCCTCGGCGGCGGTGTTCCCGTAGATGCCCAGCGCCGCACCGGCCATCCGGTACAGGTAGTTGCCCTTGAGTTCCTGGCGGGTGCCGAACAGCTGGGCGGAGGTGACCTTGCCGGTGTCGATCTCGTTTTTGGTGAAGTCGGCGAGCTCGGTGTTGGCGTCGGCCATGGCGCTCACGATTGCCTCGCGCGCTTCGGGGGTCAGCTCGTCGGCGTCGAAATCTCCGTCGGCGCCGATGCCGATCTGGGCGAACCGGTCCCGGAGCGCCTGCTCCTCGGGCAGTGCCGGGGTGAACTTCATGACGAAGTTGAGGATTTCGAAGAACTGCGGGGAGGTGCGCTGTTGATCCGGGGTCAGCGGTGGCACGAAGTCGATCGCCGGCGCGGGGGCGGGCGACGGCTGGTTCAGGAACACCGACAGCGGCGCCACCTGGTAGCCGGCCTGGATCTTCTTCACGTTCTCCAGATCGGACGGCCCGAACAGCTGGGTGCGGTACAGCACGAACGCCAGGTCGGTGTCCGAACGGATCACCTCGTCGATGCCCTCGGGCTTCTCGCCCTGCCAGCCCGGACCGGCGAGCAGGTATCGCCCGCCGCCGTTGCCGGTGGTCCGGCTGCCCACATAGGCGAAATTGCTGGTGTAGCCGTCGACGAACTGCAGCGAGTAGTAGCGGTCCTGTTCGATCGGCGGCACCGTGAGGACCAGCGGTTCGGCGCGCAGATCGGCGCCGACGGCGGAGTACGGGGTGTCCGAGTTCGGTGTCTGGATGGCCGTGTCGGCGGGTGTGTAGACCCGGGCGGTGTTGTGGATCTCGTTCCATCCGCCCTTGTATTCGGGGTTCTGCTTGTCCACGAAGTAGGCGTACTGGACCCGGTAGTTGTCCACCATCGGGAACCCGTAGATGTAGGCGTCCTTGGCGATGGCGCGGAGCTGATCGAGGTCCACCGGCTGTTCCTGCGGGGCCGTGGTGCCCGGCGGTGCCGCTTCGGGTTCCTTGTCCGGGGTGCTGCAGCCGGCCACGCAGGCGATCAGGGCCAGCACCCACAGCAGCCGGGTCACCGCTGTTCCAGCGATTCGATGCGGGCGCTGGTGGAGCGGCCCAGGGTGGCGACCTCGGCGTCGAGCTTGGGCAGCAGTTCGGGGGCGAACTTGCGGATGTCGCGCTCACCGATCGGCGTCGACACCAGGGGCCGGATCCAGCGGAAGGCGCCGACCCAGCGCGGGCAGTAGATCCGCTTCTTGCGACCCTCGATGCCCTTGACGAACGCGGCACCGCACTCGGTGACCGTGGTGGTCTTCTTCAACGGCCCGGGCATCCGGGTGAGCATCTCGCGGAAGGTGGACAGGTCGGCCTTGGCGTCCTGCACCAGCGGGGTGTCGATCCAGCTCATGTGCGCCGATCCGACGTCCACGCCGCGATGGGCGACCTCCAGGCGCAAGGTGTTGGCGAAGTACTCGGCGCCGGCCTTGGAGGCGTGATAGGCCGCGAGCCCGGGTGCCGAGGTGAACGCCGCCAGCGAGGACACCACCAGCACGTAGCCGCGCCGCTCGATGACCGAGGGCAGGGTGGCGCGCACGGTGTTGAACACCCCGACGACGTTGATGTCGATGACCCGCCGGAATGCCTCGGGATCCACCTGCAGCACCGAACCGAAGCTGGCGATGCCGGCGTTGGCGACCACGACGTCGATACCGCCGAATCGGGCGACGGCTGCGTCGGCGGCGCGCTGCATGGCCGCCAGATCCCGCACGTCGGCCAGCGCGGTCAGCACGTGCGCCTCACCGCCGAGTTCGTCGGCCAGTTCGGCCAGCGGCGCCGGGTCGAGGTCGGTGAGCACCAGGTTGGCGCCCTTGCGGCGCAGCCGGCGGGCCACCTCCGCTCCGACACCGCGTGCGCCGCCGGTGATGAGGACGACCTTGCCGTTGAGTGAACCCATGGCGGCAAACGTACCGCCCGCGGTGGTGATTAGAGCTTTACACCCAGCAGCGCGTCGACGGCCGTGGCCACCAGCCGGGGCGCGGTGGTGTCCGAACCACCGTAGGTGAGCGCATCGGTACACCAACCATCCAGGGCGGCAAGCGCTTTCGGAGTGTCCAGATCGTCGGCCAGGTACTGGCGGACCCGGCTCAGCACATCGGTGGCATCCGGTCCGGCCGGCAGCGCGACCGCGGCGCGCCACTGCCGCAGGCGGGCGTCGGCCTCCTCGAGTACCGCCGGGCTCCAGAAGCGGTCCTCGCGGTAGTGCCCGGCGAACAGACCCAGCCGCACCGCACCCGGATCGACACCGTCGGCACGCAACCGGGACACCAGCACCAGGTTTCCGCGGCTCTTGCTCATCTTGTGGCCGTCCCATCCGATCATGCCGGCGTGGACGTAGTGACGGGCGAATCTGCGCTCCCCCGTGACGGATTCGGCATGTGCGGCGGAGAACTCATGATGCGGGAAGATCAGGTCCGATCCGCCGCCCTGGATGTCCAGCTCCGTGCCGATGCGGTCGAGCGCGATCGCGGCGCATTCCACGTGCCATCCCGGCCTGCCGTCGCCGAAGGGTGAGGGCCAGCTGGGCTCGCCGGGACGCTCGGCGCGCCACAGCAGCGCGTCCAGCGGGTCGGTCTTGCCCGCCCGGTCCGGGTCGCCGCCCCGCTCGGCGAAAAGCCGCGACATGGTCTCGTGGTCGTAGCCCGACTCGTAGCCGAACTGGGTGGTGGCGTCGGCACGGAAATAGATGTCGGGGTACTGCGCGTCGTCGACGACGTAGGCGGCCCCGGAGGCCAGCATCTTCTCCACCAGGGCGATCACCTCGGCGATGGCGTCGGTGGCGGCCACATAGTCACGCGGGGGCAGCACCCGCAGCGCCGCCATGTCCTCGCGGAACAGCTGGGTCTCGCGGTCGCCGAGCTCGCGCCAGCCGATACCGTCGCGGGCCGCGCGTTCGAACAGCGGGTCGTCGACATCGGTGATGTTCTGCACGTAGTGCACGTCGTGGCCGGCGTCCCGCCATACCCGGTTGATCAGGTCGAAGGTGAGGTATGTCGCCGCATGCCCGAGGTGGGTCGCGTCGTAGGGAGTGATTCCGCAGACGTACATGGTGGCGGTCTGACCTGGGGATACCGGGCGAACCTGGCGGTCGGCGGTGTCGAAGAGCCGCAGTGGCACACCCGTACCGGGCAACGTGGGAACGGTCGGCGCCGGCCAGGACTGCATGACGTCGACTCTAAGGTGTTCGGTCACCGATGCCTTCCGATGGTGTGGTCACTCATGGGAACCGACAAGTTCGTACGCGATTCCATTCCCGGCGGCTCAGAACGCGGCGTGGATGGTTTCCAGCAGCGGCCCGGCCAGCTCCGTCCGGCACATCAGCAGATCGGGCAGATACGGGTCGCGCCGGTTGTAGATCAGCGGTGCCCCGGCCAGGCGTGAGGCATGCAGACCGGCGGCCTGCACCACCCCGGCGGGTGCCGCCGAATCCCATTCCCACTGCCCGCCGGCGTGGATGTAGGCGTCGACGTCGCCGCGCACCACCGCCATCGCCTTGGCGCCCGCCGAGCCGATGCGGACCACCTCGATATCGAGATGCTCACGCAGCCACCACAGCACGGCCGGTGGCCGGTAGGTGCTGGCCGTGATGCGGATGGGTCCCTCGCGGCGCGGCGGCGGTGCCTGCACCGTGTCGGTCCGGTAGACCTCGCCGACCGCGGGCAGCGCCACTGCGGCGTCGGTGATCGAGCCTTCCGGTGTGCCGTTGCGCTGCCACAGCGCGATGTGCACCGCCCAGTCGGCGTGCCCTGCCATCGAGAACTCCCGGGTGCCGTCGACGGGGTCGACGATCCACACCCGGTCGGCGTCCACCCGGGAGCGGTCGTCGACGGCCTCCTCGGAGAGCACCGCATCCCCGGGCCGCAACTCGGCAAGACGTTTCAGGATCAACACATTGGCGCGGCGGTCCCCGGCGTCCCCGAGGTCATAGGAGTCGTAGAAGCCGACCTCCTCGCGGACGGCCAACAGCAGTTCACCGGCTTCGGCGGCCACCATCGCGGCCACCGCGGCGTCGGTCTGCTCAGCGGGATTCACCGACTCAGTATTGCGTGCGCGGGAAACGCCCCACGGCACCGCCCGATGAATCAGGATGATGCCCGACACCCAGGATCGAAAGGCACGGCACATGACCGCACCCGAAGCCGGCGAGCTCGCCGCAAGCTGGCAGCGCCGGTTCGCCTTCTTCGACCTCTATGGTCTGCCCAACTCGAATCCGGTGGCCAAGGCGGCGTACCGCACCCTGCCGTTCTGGGACAAGGTCCGGCTGACGTCCAACGTGTGGGCGTTCCTGTTCGGCTTCCTCTACTTCTACGTGAAAGGCATGTGGCGCAAGGGAACCACGATCCTGGGCGCCGGTGTCGGGATCGGTGTCGCCCTGTCGGTGCTGCAGGCGCCGAACTTCCTGTCCCAGGCCGTCACCTTCGGTTTCGCCGGCGCCATCATGACGACCGCCAACTACGCCTACTACCTGCACATCCGGGGCAGCCAGTCGTGGAATCCGTTCGAGGGGTTCGGTCCGCGCGGCTAGAACGCCGGCCACGGGATCGGCCGGTGCCGATCCGGTGTCGGCATCACCGGACGCTCCAGCAGGCCAACAACTCTGGCTCTGAGTGCGGCGACCTCGCCGGCGGTGATGTGCTCCCGGAGCTGATCGGCCAGATCGCCGTTCAGCTGCTCGCGCAGGGTCGCGATCGCGGCCAGCGAGTCGTCGTCGACCGGTTTTCCGGCCCAGCCCCACAGCACGGTCCGCAGCTTGTCGTCGGTGTGCAGGCTCACACCGTGATCCACGCCACGCACGCTGCCGTCGACCCCGGCCAGGATGTGGCCGCCCTTGCGGTCGGCGTTGTTGATCAGCACGTCGAAGATCGCCATCCGGCGCAGCCGGTCGTCGTCGGCGTGCACCAGGGTGACCGGGTCGCCGGCGTAGTCGTAGGCCTGCAGGATCGCCAGGTAACCGGGCGGCACATGGCCGGCGGGCAGCAGGTCCACCAGGTCGGGTTCGCCCGGGTCGTCGTCGGCCCCCGCCTCGTCGTCCTGGACGTCTTCGGTGAGCGCGTCGCCGGGCTGGTCCACCCAGCGTTGCACCATCCCGGGCCCGGCCGGTCCTTCACGGATGATGGTGTGCGGCACGACATCCCACCCCAGCGCGGCCGACACCAGATAGGCGCTGCGCTCGCGGCCGGCCAGCGTGCCGTCGGGGAAGTCCCACAGGGGGGCCTCGCCGGCGATCGGCTTGTAGACGCAGTGCACCTGCTGGTCCCCCACCTGCGCCTCGCACAGGAAGGTGGCATTGCTCGCGGAGCGGATACGGCCGATGACGGTGAGGTCGCCGTCGGTCAGTACCTGCTCCTCAGAACGGGGGTTCATCTTCTTCGACCGCACCGAACGCGCCGCGCCGGTAGCCGTTGGTGCGGACGCAGATGTGCCCCTCGGGGTCCAGTGGCTCATCGCACAGCGGACACGGTGGCCGGCCCGCCGAGATGACGCGGTTGGACCGGGTGGCGAACTCGCGCGCCGATTCCGGGCTCAGGAACACCCGGACCGCGTCCGGACCGTCTTCGGCATCATCGAGCACCACGGAGGCGTCGAACTCGGTTTCGGAGACCGCGAGCAGTTCGACCACCACGGTCTGTGCCTCGGAGTCCCAGCCGAGCCCCATCGTGCCGACCCGGAATTCGGAATCGACCGGGGTGAGCAGCGGATGCAGGTCGCCGACCTCGCCGGTGTCGGGCGGGATCGGGGTGCCGAATCGCCGGTTGATCTCCACCAGCAGCGCCGAGATCCGTTCGGCGAGCACCGCCACCTGCTGTTTTTCCAGCATCACCGACACCACCCGCTTGTCGTGTACCGCCTGCAGGTAGAACGTTCGGTTCCCGGGCTGCCCGACGGTCCCGGCCACGAAGCGGTCGGGTGTGCGGAAGACGTGGATTGCGCGGGCCATGGCACCTTTCAAAATACCGGTAGCGGGGCTACCTCAATCGGTGGAGCCGCCGACAACCGCATCCGATTCCGGAGCGGCGGCGGGCTTGGCGCTCAATGCCGCGGTCAACCCGCTGCCGGTGTGGTTGACATGCAGCACGAACGGACGGGTGTCGGTGTAGCGGATGACGCTCATGGAGGCGGGGTCGGCGGTGATGCGCTGAAAGGTGTCCAGGTGGGTCCCCAGCGCGTCGGCCAGCACCGCCTTGATCACGTCACCGTGCGTGCAGGCCACCCACAGCACGTCCCCGCCGTGTTCGGCGGCCAGATTGCGGTCGTGCTCGCGGATCGCGGTGACCGCCCTGGCCTGCACCTGCGCCAGTCCCTCACCGTCGGGGAAGACCGCTGCGCTGGGTTGCTGCTGAACCACCTTCCACAACGGCTCCTTGACCAGTTCACCGATCGTGCGACCGGTCCAGCTGCCGTAGTCGACCTCGATGATGCGGTCCTCGACGACCGGCTGCACCCCGAGTGCCGCCGCCAACGGCTCCACGGTCCGCTCGCAGCGCAGCAGCGGCGAGCGGACGATGGCCTTGACCGGCAGGTCACCGATCCGGGTGACCACGGTCTGGGCCTGTTCGCGGCCCTTGTCATCGAGATCGACGCCTTCGGAGCGGCCGGCCAGGGTGTGCGCGGTGTTCGATGTCGAGCGGCCGTGCCGCAGCAGGATGACGGTCATGAAGGTCCTTTTTCCGTTACTGCGCGGCCAGCACGCCGGTGGCGAGCAGAACCAGGACGAGCGTGCCGAGGATGATCCGGTAACCGACGAACCAGTACATGCTGTGGCGCACCAGGAACCGCAGGAACCAGGCGACCGCGGCATAGCCGACCACGAACGCGATGAGCGTGCCGACCACGATCTGGGCAACCGTGGCACTCATTCCCGAGGCGCCGGGTTCGAAAACGTGACGCAGTTCGTACAGTCCGGACCCGAGCACCGCCGGGATGGCCAGCAGGAAGCCGAAACGTGCCGCGGCCTCGCGTTTCTGGCCCAGGAACAGCCCGGCGCTGATGGTGACCCCGGACCGGGAGACGCCCGGGATGAGGGCGAGTGCCTGCGCCGACCCGATGATCAGGCTGTCGCGCCAGGTGAACTGCTGGATGTCGCGGGTCTGCTTGCCGAGATATTCGGCCGCGGCGATGACGAATGAGAAGACGATGAGTGCGGTGGCGATGATCCACAGATTCCGGATGTCGTCGCGGATGAAGTGCTGCAGGGTGAAGCCGAACACGCCGATCGGCACGGTGCCGATGATCACCCACCACCCGAGCCAGTAGTCGGGGGTCCGCCGCGCCGCGTCGGTGAGTCCGGCGAACCAGGCCGTCAGGATGCGGCCGATGTCCCCGGCGAAATAGATCAGGACCGCCACCTCGGTGCCGATCTGCACGACCGCGGTGAAGGACGCGCCCGCGTCCCCGCCGAAAAAGGCCTCCGACACGATCGCGAGGTGGCCCGACGACGACACCGGCAGGAACTCGGTCAGCCCTTGCACCACGGCAAGCACGACGACCTGCAACCACGACATCTCCGCCACGCGGACGACCGTACCGTGGGGTTGTTGTCAGCGTGCTGTGCGTACCGGCTCGGCTCCGGCGACGGCATCGCGGACGGCGGCGGCTACGCTGCGCTCATCGGTGACGTCGATATCGGTCAGGCTGCGGGTGGCGATGGCGACGATGTCCTCGTCCTGCGGGACCGGTCCGCTCAGCCGCGGGCGATACACCTCGACGACCAGGAATTGCCGGTCTTCGACGTGAAAGGAGAAGCTACGGCCATCGCCGAGCGCGCCGAATCCGCTGGCATGCACGCCTGTCGAGATGTCCTCGATGGCAAAATCGTCTGCCGTCAGATCCGTTCCCGGGGCCAGGGTCATATTTCGCACCCTACCGTCAATTTGATGTCGGTGTCCGGCTTGGGTTTGTTTGCCTAAAATTTGAAAACGGAATCACCGCAACAACGAAATCAGGAGTTTTTGGGGCCATTGCATACGAAATCCGGATTCCAGCTCCTGACGGCTGGGGTATTGGCCCTGGTGACCGCATGTGCTTCGGCATGCTCATCGCACCCCGCCGATTCGCCACCACCGACGATTCCCGTTGCACAGCCCGCCGCATCGCCGCCGGTCACCGGCGTGTCGGACGGTGTGGTGAAACCGCTTTCCGCACCGGGAACCGCGGCCTTCTTCGATATGCGCACCTCCGCGCTCGTCGTGCTCGGCCCCGCCGATCAGCTCACGGTGCTGCCGACCGACGGGCCGACCCGCACCCTCGCCCTGCCCGCGGAGGCCACCGCACTCACCGGTGACGGCAGCGGTGAGGTCTGGCTGTCCACCCGGGGTGGGTATCTGCGGGTGAACGTCGCCGCGGCGGCCGCCACCCCGGTGGAGGTCGACGGCCACGCCGATACCGAGTTCACCGCCATCGCCCGGCACGACGACGGCCGTCTGGTGCTCGGCAGCGCCGACGGCACCCTCTACACCCTGCGCTCGGACACCGAGGTCGGCGCCACGCTGAAGAAGTTCGCGCGGGTGGACGTCCTTGTCGCACAGGACGACTCGATGGTGGTGCTGGACCGCGGCCAGACCTCGGTCACCGAGATCGACGGTGACGGAGCGGCCTCCGAGCAGGCGCTGCGGGCCGGTGAGGGTGCGACCTCGATGGCGACGGATCCGGCCGGCCGGGTGCTGGTCACCGACACCCGGGGCGGCGCGCTGCTGGTCTACGGCACCGAGCCGCTGATCCTGCGCCAGCGCTACCCCGTGCACGACGCGCCGTACGGGGTGACCGGGTCGCCGGACCTGGCGTGGGTGTCACAGACGGCGACCAACACCGTCGTTGGTTACGATCTGGCCACCGGAATACCCGTCGAGAAGGTGCGTTATCGAACTGTGCAGCAACCCAACACCCTGGCCTTCGACGGCGCCACGAACACCCTCTATGTGGTGTCGGGCTCCGGTGCCGGAGTGCAGGTGATCACCGGGGCGACGCCCCGATGATGCCCGCGGCGAGGAGGAGAATCTCATGAGCACAGTGCAGCGCGGACGGATGCCGGCCGGATGGGCCTCCGATCTCTCCGACGAGTACGACTGGGTACCGCTGCGGCTCCCTCCCGACGTCACCCGCCTGTCGGCGTCGGTGCGGTTGTCGATCGAGGCGCAGTACCGGGGCTGGGAGCTGACCCGGGTGCGTCTCTACACCGACGGCAGTCGCCGGGTGCTGTTGCGCCGCAAGAAGTCCGTCCTCGGCGATCAGCCGGCACTGTGATCTATCGGCTGCTTCGACAGGCTTTCTTCCAGGTCGACCCCGAACGCATCCACACGTTCGTGTTCGCGGCGCTGCGCCTGGCCACCCGGCCCGGTATCGCGCGCCGCCGGTTGTCCGCCGGCCTGGCGCCGCAGGACCCGGTGCTGGCCAGCACCGTCTGGGGGGTGCGTTTCCCCGGCCCGCTCGGGCTGGCCGCCGGTTTCGACAAGGACGGCCACGGCCTGGCGGCCTGGGGTGCGCTGGGGTTCGGGTACGCCGAGGTCGGCACGGTGACCGCGCAGGCGCAGCCGGGAAACCCGAAACCGCGGATGTTCCGGCTGGCCCAGGACCGCGCCCTGCTCAACCGGATGGGTTTCAACAATCACGGCGCCGGCGCGCTCGCGGTGCAGCTGACCCGGCACACCGCGGACGTCCCGATCGGCGTCAACATCGGCAAGACCAAGGCAACACCGGCCGAGCGGGCCGTCGAGGACTACGCCGAGAGCGCCCGGCTGGTCGGCCCGCTGGCGTCCTATCTGGTGGTGAACGTGAGTTCGCCGAACACCCCGGGACTGCGCGACCTGCAGGCGGTGTCCTCGCTGCGGCCCATCCTGGCCGCCGTCCGGGAAGCGACCTCCACGCCGGTGCTCGTCAAGATCGCGCCGGATCTCTCGGATGCCGATATCGACGAGATCGCCGATCTGGCAGTCGAACTGGATCTGGCCGGCATCGTGGCGACCAACACCACCGTGTCCCGCGAAGGCCTGCGCACCCCGGGGGCCGCCGACCTCGGAGCGGGCGGCGTGTCCGGCGAACCGGTCGCCGCCCGGTCCCTGGAGGTGCTGCGCCGCCTCTACGGGCGCGTCGGTGACCGCCTGGTGCTGATCAGCGTCGGCGGTATCGAGACGGCCGACGACGCCTGGGAACGCATCATGTCCGGTGCCACCCTGCTGCAGGGCTACACCGGGTTCATCTACGGCGGTGGCTTGTGGGCCAAGCAGATTCACGACGGCGTCGCCCGCAGGCTGCGTGAGGGCGGTTACGCCTCGCTGTCCGAGGCGGTCGGCGCCGCGACCCGCTAGTTCTGCTCGTAGGTGGCGTGGATGACCGCGCGGGCGATCGCCTGGCCGAACAGGTTGAAGCCGAGGTAGGCCGGGGTGGCGCCGTCGGGCAGTTCCAGGCTCTCGACGGGCAGTGCATGCAACGCGATGTAGTAACGGTGCGGTCCGTGCCCGGCCGGTGGCGCGGCACCGATGAACCGCTTCTGGCTCGCGTCGTTGGCAAGGGTGACCGCGCCACCGGGCAGCGGGTCACCGTTGCCGGCATCGGCGGGCAGCGACGTCACGTCGACCGGCAGGTCGGCGACCGCCCAGTGCCAGAAACCGGATGCGGTCGGGGCGTCCGGGTCGTACACCGTCACCGCGAAGCTGCGGGTCTCCTCGGGAAAGCCCGACCAGCTCAGCTGCGGCGAGATGTCCTTACCGCCGGCGCCCATGATGCCGCTGACCTGATCGTTGCCGAGCGGCTGTCCGTCGGTGACGGTCTCCGAGGTCAGCGTGAATGTCGGCAGTTGCGGCAGGTTGTCATACGGTGAGGAAGTCACGGCGCTCATTTTGCCTTTCGCTCAGCAGTTGGTCAGAAAGTGTTCGAGAACCTTCGCCCCGAACTCTAGTGCGTCCACGGGTACCCGTTCGTCGACGCCATGGAACAGCGATGCGAAATCGAGGTCGGCGGGCAGCCGCAGCGGAGCGAATCCGAAACAGCGAATTCCCAACCGCTGGAACGACTTCGCGTCGGTACCACCGGACATCATGTACGGCACGGTGCGTGCCTCCGGGTCGAGCGTCAGCAGCGAGGCGTTCATCTGATCCACCAGATCGCCGTCGAACGACGTCTCATAGGACGGCAGGTCGCGCTCCCAGCTGCGCACCACGTTCGGGCCGATGAGCTCGTCGACCTCACGCTCGAAGGCCGCGCGCCTACCCGGCAGCACCCGGCAGTCCAGCACCGCCTCGGCGGTGGCCGGGATGACGTTGGCCTTGTAACCGGCCTTCAGCATGGTCGGGTTGGCGGTGTCGCGCAGCGTGGCCCCGATGATGCGGGCGATACCGCCGAGCTTGGCGATGGTGCCGTCCAGGTCCGGCGAGTTCAGGTCGAACTCGTAGCCGGTCTCCTCGGAAATCGCGGTGAGGAACTGCTCGACGGGCTCGCTGAGAATCAGCGGGAACTGATGTCGGCCCAACCGGGCGACCGCCTCGGCCACCTCGGTGACGGCGTTGTCGTCGTGCACCATCGAGCCGTGCCCGGCCCGCCCGCGGGCGGTCAGCCGCATCCAGGCCAGGCCCTTCTCCGCGGTCTCGATCAGGTAGAGCCTGCGTTCGCCGCCGTCGCGGCGCGGCACGGTCAGGGAGAACCCGCCGACCTCGCCGATGGCCTCGGTGACACCCTCGAACAGGTCCGGCCGGTTGTCGACCAGCCACTGGGCGCCGTAGGTGCCACCGTGCTCCTCATCGGAGACGAAGGCGAACACCAGATCGCGCGGCGGCACGATGCCGTGGCGTTTGAAGTGCCTGGCGACCGCGATCATCATGCCGACCATGTCCTTCATGTCGACCGCGCCGCGTCCCCACACGTAGCCGTCCTTCACCGCGCCGGAGAACGGGTGCACGCTCCAGTCGGCGGGTTCGGCGGGCACTACGTCCAGGTGGCCGTGGATCAGCAGCGCGCCGCGGTCGGGGTCGGCACCGGCCAGTCTCGCGAACAGGTTGCCGCGGCCCGGGGCGCCCGCTTCGAGGTATTCGGTCTCATAGCCGACCTCGCGCAACCGGTCGCCCACCCACTGCGCACAGTCGGCCTCGCCTTTGGTGGTCGCCGGGTCGCCGGTGTTGGACGTATCGAATCGGATCAGGGCGCTGACGAGGTCGACGACCTCGTCCGCGCTTGTCGGGGGCACGCTCACAGTCACCATTCGTACCACCGCCGCGACTCCCCCGGGCGGGGTGGCGCACCGCCGGCGACAGTCTGGTTTGGGCCAGACCGCCTCCATCCGTTAGCCTTAGTCGCTCCGTGCCGATGGCACGGCGCAATGTCCGAGTGGCGGAATGGCAGACGCGCTAGCTTGAGGTGCTAGTGCCCTATTAACGGGCGTGGGGGTTCAAGTCCCCCCTCGGACACACAACCTCACACGTGCTTCGCCAGGTAAGGCGCAGTACGGCTTCCCTTGGCTGCCGCGACCTGTCGGGGTGTACCGGTGGCCACCACGGTGCCACCGTCATCGCCCCCGCCGGGCCCGAGATCGATCACATGATCCGCCCCGGCCACCACCCCCATGTCGTGCTCGGCGACCACCACGGTGTTGCCGGCATCCACCAGGCGGTGCAGTTGCGCGACGAGCAATTCGACATCGGCGGGGTGCAGTCCGGTGGTCGGCTCGTCGAGCACATACAACGTGTGCCCGCGGCGGGCGCGCTGCAACTCGGTGGCCAACTTGATCCGCTGGGCCTCCCCACCGGACAGTTCGGTGGCGGGTTGGCCCAGCCGCAGATAACCCAGGCCCACTTGGCGCAGTGTGGTCAGACTTCTTGCCGCACTGGGGATCTCAGAGAGAAAATCCGCCGCCTCGTCGACGGTCATCGCGAGCACCTCGGCGATGTTGCGCCCCCGGTAGCGCACCTCAAGTGTCTCCTCGGAGTAGCGGGCGCCGCCGCAGGTCGGACAGGAGGCGTAGGTGCCCGGCAGGAACAGCAGTTCGACGGCCACGAAACCCTCGCCGTGGCAGGTCTCGCAGCGGCCCTCGGCGACGTTGAACGAGAACCGGCCGGCACTCCAGCCGCGTCGGCGCGCCTCCGCGGTATCGGCGAAGGCCTTGCGGACGGCGTCGAACATGCCGGTGTATGTCGCCAGATTGGACCTCGGCGTCCGCCCGATCGGACGCTGGTCGACGGTGACCAGACGGTCGACGACCTCGACGCCTGTCGCGACGACACCGACGCTGGCATCCGTGTCGATGTCCAGCAGCTCGCTCTCGGCGTCGGTCACCTCCACGTCGGAGACATCGGCCGCGCCGCCGCCGAGGTGGCGCGCCACCACATCGCCGAGCACCTTGCAGACCAGGGTCGACTTCCCCGAACCGGACACACCGGTGACCGCGATGAAGCTGCCCAGCGGTAGGGCCACCTCGACATCCTGCAGATTGTGAAAGGAAATATGCTGCAGGCACAGCATTTCCGACGATTTCCTGGGTGCGCGAGCGGCCGGGACGGCGCTGTCGAACAGGTGACGTCGGGTCACCGACGATTCGACATCGGCGAGTCCGGCCACCGGCCCGCTGTAGAGCACCTCACCGCCGAGTTCACCGGCACCGGGCCCGACGTCGACGACCCAGTCCGCGCGGCGCACCACATCCATGTCGTGCTCGACGACGAACAACGAGTTGCCCGCCCGCCGGAGCCGGTCGAGTACCTCCAGCAGCGGCTCGGCATCGGCGGGATGCAGGCCCGCCGACGGCTCGTCGAGCACGTAGAGCACGCCGAACAGCCCCGCCCGCAGCTGGGTGGCCAATCGCAGCCGCTGCAACTCCCCCGGCGATACGGACGGGGTGCGCCGGTTCAGGCTCAGGTACCCGAGGCCGAGATCGACCAGGATGGCGATGCGCGCCACCAGATCGGCGGCGATCATCGTGGCAACCTCGGTGAACTCGCCGGATTCGGTGGACTCGTAGGCGGCCTCGAACTGGGTGCGGGTGGCCGCAGGCGTCAGCACCTCGGCGAGCACGGTGAGCGGCATCGCGGTGAGCTCGGCGATGTTGCGGCCGGCGAAGGTCACCGCGAGCGCTTCGGGGCGCAGTCCCGAGCCCCCGCACACCGGGCAGTCGGCGCTGTCGACGTACTGCAGCACCCGTCGGCGCATCATCGCGCTCTGCGAGTTGGCCAGGGTATGGCGGACGTGTCGTTCGGCGCTGGAATAGGTGCCGTTGTAGTAGTAGTCGGCGGTGACCGGGTGCTGGCTGGGATCGATCTCGACCGTCGGCTGCTCTTCGGTGAACAGGATCCAATTCCGTTGGTGTTTACTGAGTTTGCGCCACGGCTTGTCGATGTCGTAACCCAGGGTGATGAGGATGTCGCGCAGGTTCTGGCCCTGCCAGGCACCGGGCCACGCGGCCACCGCACCCTCACGGATGGTCAGCGTCGGGTCGGGCACCAGAGTCTCCTCGGTGACACGGTGGATCCGGCCGAGCCCGTGGCATTCCGGGCATGCCCCCGCCGTCGTGTTCGGGGAGAAGGCATCGGAGTCCAGCCGCACCGTCGCACCCGGCGGGAACGTGCCGGCGCGCGAGAAAAGCATCCGCAACAGATTCGACAAGGTGGTCACGGTGCCCACCGTCGACCGTGAGCTGGTCGACCCGCGGCGCTGTTGCAGCGCCACCGCCGGTGGCAGGCCGGTGATGTCATCGACTTTCGGCGCATCACTGGGCAGCAGCAGCCGACGGGCATACGGGGCAACGGATTCGAAGTAGCGGCGTTGCGCTTCGGCATAGATGGTCCCGAACGCCAGCGAGGACTTCCCCGACCCCGACACCCCGGTGAACGCCACGAAGGAGTTGCGGGGTGCGGCCATGTCGACCGCCCGCAGGTTGTGCACCCGGGAGGCGTAGACGCGCACCTGCGGGTCGATCGCGTCCTGCTCCATGTCTACCCCCTGCTCTCGGACTGGCTGATCAACTGTGTCAAGCGTTCGGAGGCACTGCTTCCCGGCAGCGGTAGGTACGCGACGATCTGTATCCCGGGTGCGTCCGCGGGAGTCAGCTGATGATGTTCGAGGAGCAGTTCGCCGACGCCGGGGTGGAAGAATCTGCGCTCCCGGGACGCGAAGCGCTCGACACTGCTCGCCATCCACTCCGCGCTGAAATGCGCACTTCCTTCGCGGAGTCGTTCGACCAGCTGGGTGTAGGAGGGTTCCCCCACCCGCGACCCGGCCTCGGCGCGGAACTCGGCCAGGAACCGTCGGCTGTCGGTTTCCCAGTCCGGCAACAGCTCCCGAATGGCGGGATCCATGAACACCAGCCAGAGCAGATTGCGGTCGGCAGGGTCGGTGAGGGCGATGTTGGGGTACAGGGCCGCGTACGCCGCGTTCCAGGCTGCGATGGTCCACGTGGGTCCGATCGCAAAGGCCGGGTAGCCGGCAAGAGCGTCCAGAAATCGTTGGATGTGTGGTGGCGTGGGGCCCGAGGCGACGGTCGGGTCGGACGTGTGGCCGCCGAGGGCGAGCACGTAGTCCTGCTCGGCCCGGGTCAGTCGCAGCGCACCGGAGATCGCATCGAGCACCTGTCTGGAGGGATTGATATCGCGTCCCTGCTCCAACCAGGTGTACCAGGTGACGCTCACCCCGGCGGACAGTGCGACTTCTTCGCGGCGCAGCCCGCTGGTGCGCATCCTGGGCACCTCGGGAAACCCCAGCTCGTCGCGCGGCGCGGCCTCTCTGCGGGCACGCAGGAACGCGCCGAGGGCGAGCCGCTGCTGCGCGCGCTTGTCCATAACCGCCAGCCTATTCCCGGCCTCAGACTGGTAGTGCCGGTACTAGCATCGGCGCCGTCTTCTCTGTGGCCCCGCTCGCTGCGACTGTAGGTGCCATGCCTGAATTGAGGTCGCGTACGGTCACCCACGGTCGCAACATGGCCGGAGCGCGTTCGCTGCTGCGCGCCGCCGGTGTGGCCGGTTCCGATATCGGCAAGCCGATCGTCGCGGTGGCCAACAGCTTCACCGAGTTCGTGCCCGGACACACCCATCTGCAGCCCGTGGGCCGGATCGTGTCCGAGGCCATCTCGGCCGCCGGTGGGGTGCCGCGCGAGTTCAACACCATCGCCGTAGACGACGGGATCGCCATGGGGCATGGCGGCATGCTCTATTCGCTGCCCTCGCGCGAACTGATCGCCGACTCGGTGGAGTACATGGTCAACGCGCACTGCGCCGACGCCCTGGTGTGTATCTCCAACTGCGACAAGATCACTCCCGGCATGCTGATGGCGGCGCTGCGACTGAACATCCCCACCGTCTTCGTCTCCGGCGGCCCGATGGAGGGCGGCACCGCGGTCCTGGTGGACGGCACCGTGAAGACCCGGCTGAACCTGGTGTCCGCCATCGCCGATGCCGTCAACACCGATGTCTCCGATGACGACATCGCCCGCATCGAGGAAGCCGCCTGCCCGACCTGCGGTTCGTGCTCGGGCATGTTCACCGCGAACTCGATGAACTGCCTCACCGAGGCACTCGGCCTGGCCCTGCCCGGCAACGGGTCGGTGCTGGCCACCCATACCGCGCGCCGCGCCCTCTACGAGAAGGCCGGCAGCACCGTGATGGACATCGTCCGGGCCTACTACGACCGCGACGACGCGAGCGTGCTGCCGCGCGCCATCGCCACCCGCGACGCCTTCGACAACGCGATGGCGCTCGACATCGCCATGGGTGGCAGCACCAACACGGTGCTGCACCTGCTGGCCGCCGCCCGTGAGGCCGAACTGGACTACACCCTCGAGGACATCGAGAAACGCAGCCAGATGATCCCCTGCCTGTGCAAGGTCGCCCCCAACGGCCACTATCTGATGGAGGACGTGCACCGCGCCGGCGGTATCCCCGCGATCCTCGGCGAACTGTGGCGGGGCGGGCATCTGCATGAGACCGTGCACACCGTGCACGCAGGATCGGTGGCGGAGTGGTTGCGCGCGTGGGATATCCGGGGTGGTTCCCCCTCGGCGGAGGCCGTCGAACTGTTCCACGCCGCGCCGGGGTGTGTGCGCTCGGCGACCGCGTTCTCCCAGTCCGAGCGGTGGGAGAGCCTGGACACCGACGCCGAAAACGGATGCATCCGCGACCTCCAGAACGCCTACTCCGCCGACGGCGGGCTGGCGGTGCTGCGCGGCAACCTGTCGGTGGACGGCTGCATCGTCAAGACCGCGGGCGTCGACGAGAGCATCTGGAAGTTCTCCGGACCGGCCGTGGTGCTGGAATCCCAGGATGATGCGGTGGACGCCATCCTGAACAAGCGGGTGCAGCCCGGAGATGTCGTGGTGATCCGTTACGAGGGGCCCAAGGGCGGCCCGGGTATGCAGGAGATGCTCTATCCGACAGCCTATTTGAAGGGCCGTGGGCTCGGCGCCCAATGTGCGTTGATCACCGACGGCCGGTTCTCCGGCGGCACGTCGGGCCTGTCCATCGGCCACGTCTCCCCCGAGGCGGCTGCCGGCGGCACCATCGCGCTGGTGGAGAACGGTGACCTGATCACCATCGACATCCCGCACCGCAGCATCCAGGTGGATGTGCCCGACCAGGAACTGCAGCGCCGGCGCATCGCGCTGGAGGCGGCCGGTGGCTACAAGCCCAAGAACCGCCAGCGCACGGTGTCCGCGGCGCTGCGCGCGTATGCGGCGCTGGCGCTGTCCGCGGACAAGGGCGCCGTGCGGGATGTCGACGCGGTCTAACCGGCCAGCGCGACATCTCCGCGGTGCACGTGCACGCACGCACGTTTGGGGCCCCACACGGTGGGGACGTCGAAGCAGACCACCTTGGGCTGCCCAAACATGGTCGTCTCCTCGACCGTGCCGGCCGCACCCTCGGGAACCGTCTGAACGTCCATTTCGTCGATCTCGCGACGGGCGGTCACCACGTCACCACTGTGCCAAGCCATTTCTATCGTCTCCCTGACCCAAATCTGCTTTCGCCTACGGCGGAACAACGCCGAAGCGGCGATTTTTATTCGCAGCGATCAGTAGACGTCGCGTACGTACCGTTTGGTGGCGACGAGTTCCTTCTTGTAGTCGTGGGCGGCCTCGGTCGACATCGAGCCGTACGTGCGGATGATCTTCATCAGGGCGTCATCGACATCGCGGGCCATCCTGGTGGCATCACCGCACACGTAGAAGTGCGCACCGTCCTCCATCCAGCGCCACAGCTCGGCGCCGGCGTCGAGCATCTTGTGCTGCACGTAGATCCGGCTGCCCTCATCACGGGAGAACGCCAGGTCGAGATGGTTGAGCAGGCCGTCGGCGACCATGTGTTCCAGTTCGTCGCGGTAATAGAAGTTCTCGGCGCGGTGCTGATCTCCGAAGAACAGCCAGTTGCGCCCGGTGTGACCCAGCGCCCGGCGTTCCTGCAGGAAGCCGCGGAACGGGGCGATCCCGGTGCCCGGGCCGACCATGATCATCGGGGTGGCCGACTCGGCGGGCGGCCGGAAGTTCGGGGAGCGCTGCACGAAGACCGGCACCGAGGACGCCCGGTCGGCCAGATACGTCGAGGCCACACCGCCGCGGTTCTCTCCGCGTGCGCTGCGGTAGCGCACCACCGACACCGTGAGCTGCACCTCGTGGGGGCTGACCAGTGGGCTGGACGAGATCGAGTACTGCCGTGGGGTCAGCCGCACCAGCGCGTCCTGCCATTCCTGCGGCTCGGCGCGCAGCGCGAACTCCTGCACGATGTCGAGGCCGTTGCGGCCGGCCAGCCACGCGGTGTTGTCACCGGATTTGCGCAGCTTCTTGGCATCGCGGCTGCGTTCGGCGACAAAGCTCAGCAGATTCGGGGTGACCCGGCAGATGTCATAGGACATGGTGAGCGCGCCGCGCAGGTCGGTCTCGGCGCCGTCGACCTCGATGATCTCGTTGCCGGACAGTCCCGTCGCGGCGAGCCACGCGGACACCGACTCATCGGAGTTGGTGACGAACACCCCGAGCGAGTCGCCGACGGCGTAGCCGGCACCGTGTTCGGCGACATGCTCGGAGATGTCGAATCCGAACTGACGTACCTCTTTGGCCGCCGACTGCGGCGTGAGACGGGTGTTGCGGCACAGCGGTGCCTGCACCGGGGCGTTACGGCTCAGGGGTACCGGGGCTTTCGGCGTGGCCGGAGCGATCGCCACCGGCGCCACATCCAGTCCGGCGACCACCTCGTCGGCCCACGCCGCCATCGGCGCCTCGTCGTAGATCTCGCAGTCAGCGCGATCGACCGAGCGGACGGCTCCGAGCTCCGCCAGCCGGGCATCCAGCGCCTTGGCATGTCCGCAGAAGTTGTCATAGGACTGGTCCCCGATGCCCAGGACCGAGTACCGCAGACCGTCGAGGGTGGGCGCGTCCGCCGACGTCAACCGGTCCCAGAACTCGGCGCCGTTGTCGGGCGGGCCGCCGTCACCGAAGGTGCTGGTGACGATCACCACTTCGCCCGCCGCGGCAAGGTCCTCCAGGGCGGCGTCGTTCATGGTGATCAGCCGGGCACCGGACAACCGGGCGGCCACTTGGGCGGCGAACTCCTCGGCGTTCCCGGTCTGGGAGGCCCACAACACCATCGGTCCGGTCCCGGTGGGCTGTTCGGGTTCCGCGCGGGAGTAGGTCCCGGCCAGCAGGCCGTCCACCCACAACCGGACCTGTGCGCGCACCGGTGCCGATGACGGGAGTACCGGTACACCAACGGGGTTGGCGTCCATACCGGCGAAGAACCCGGACAGGTAGTACTTTTCGTCCTCGCTGAACTCCGGTGCGACCGACGCGAGTCCGAACGGGTCGGGTCGCTGCACCGGGATGGGCCGTAGCCGCACCGCGCACACCTTGAGTTCGGGTTGCAGCGAATCTGGGTCGACGGCGTCGTTGGTCAGGGCGTTGACCGTCAGGTACTCGCCGTGTTCGTCGTTCCAGTGGAACGGAACCCACACATTGCCGGGCTGCACCCGGTCGGTGATCTGCACGGGCAGCACGGCCCGACCGCGCCGCGAGGTGAGCTCCACCTGATGCTGCTTGGTGATGCCTTGTGCGGCAGCGTCATCCGGGTGCACCTCCACGAAGGGTGCGCTGTTGAGCTTGTTGAGTTTGTCCACCCGGCCGGTCTTGGTCATGGTGTGCCACTGGTGCTGCAACCGGCCGGTGTTCAGCACCATCGGGTAGTCGTCGTCGGGCAGCTCGCGGGCATCCATGTGCGGGCGGGCCAGGAACTTCGCCCGGCGTGACGGTGTCGCGAACGCCAGGCGCGGCCGGTGCCCGTCCTCATCGATGTGCAGGGTCTGGGACACCCCGTCGTTGAGGTAGCGGATCGGGTGGCGGTCGTGCTCGTCTCCGGGCGGGCAGGGCCACTGCAGCGGGGTCTCCCGCAGCCGATCGTAACTGGCCCCGCGCAGGTCGTATCCGGTGCGGGGGTTGGCGAACCGGCGGATCTCGTCGAAGATCTCCGAGCCCGACTTGTAGGCGAAATCCGCACCGAAACCCAAATATTCGGCGACACCGCAGATCAGTTCCCAGTCCGCCCGGGCGTCCCCGACGGGCGGGACCGACTGTTGCAGCAGCGTGAGGTTGCGCTCGGAGTTGATCATGACGGCATCGGTCTCGGCCCACAGCGCGGCGGGCAGCATGATGTCGGCGTAGCGGTTGGTGGCCGTGTCGACGTAGGCGTCCTGGGTGATCACCAGTTCGGCCGTCTCGAGTCCGGTGATGACGGTCGATCGATTCGGCACGGTGGCAACGGGATTGGTGCAGATGATCCAGCAGGCCTTGATATCGCCCGCGGCCGCCTGCTCGAACATCGCGATGGTGCCGGGGCCGACGTCGGAGCGGATGGTCCCGGGGTCCAGCCCCCACTGCTGCTCGCAGAACTCCCGGTCCTCGGCCGACAGCACGGCACGCTGGCCGGGCAATCCCGGCCCCATGTAGCCCATCTCGCGACCACCCATGGCGTTGGGCTGTCCGGTCAGCGACATCGGACCGCTGCCGGGTCGGCAGATGGCGCCGGTCGCGAGGTGCAGATTGCAGATGGCGTTGGTGTTCCAGGTGCCGTGTGTGCTCTGGTTGAGACCCATCGTCCAGCACGTCATCCACTCGCCGGATTCCGCGATCATCGCGGCGGCGGTGCGGATGTCGGCCTCGGCGATTCCGGTGATCTCGGCGACCCGGTCGGGCGGGTAGTCGGCCAGGAAGGCCGGCATGGCGTCCCAGCCCTCGGTGTGTTCGGCGATGAAATCGTGGTCGATATCACCGTTCTGGACGAGCAGATGCAGCAGTCCGTTGAGCAGTGCCAGATCGGTGCCGGGTTTGATCGCCAGGTACAGGTCGGCCTTGTCCGCGGTGGCGGTACGCCGCGGGTCCACCACGATGAGTTTGGCACCGGACTTGAGCCGGTCGGCCATCCGCAGGAACAGGATCGGATGGCAGTCGGCCATGTTCGCGCCGATGACGAAGAACAAATCGGCCGAGTCGAAATCGGTGTAGGACCCGGGCGGGCCGTCCGAACCCAGCGACTGTTTGTAGCCGGTCCCCGCGCTGGCCATGCACAACCGGGAGTTCGATTCGATGTGCACCGTGCGCAGATAGCCCTTGGCCAGTTTGGTCGCCAGATACTGCGCCTCGATGGACATCTGACCCGACACGTACAGCGCGACGGCGTCTGGTCCGTGCTCGTCGATGATCGCCCGCAGTCGCCGGCCTGCCTCGGCGACGGCCGTATCCACCGGCACCGGTTCGGGTTCGGCGCCGCGTGCCCCACGCACCAGGGCCGTCGTCAACCGGCCGTCGGTGGCGGCCATCATCTCGGCGTGCGTGGCACCTTTGGTGCACAGCCTGCCGAAGTTGGTGGGGTGCAGCTTGTCCCCGCTGACCTTCGCGATGACCGGGAGCCCGGTGACCGCATCCGGCGCGGTGGTGATCTCGATGCCGCAGCCCACACCGCAGTACGAACACGCGGTACGTGTCGTCTCCCCCGCGGCCGCTGTCATACGACCATCGTGGGCGGGCACTGTTCCGGTTCCTTTGAGCCGACGTTATCGCGAAGAAAACTCGACCTCACAGCGGGCTCACCCCCTCGGTGAGCCCGCTGCGAGGCGGTGTGTTGGCGATGGAACTCCCAGGTCAAGCGGTGACTGCCTGCTCGGGCAGCAGATCGTCCCTGGCCGCCTGGCGGGCGGCTCCCATCCGCAGGAAGACGAACCAGGTGACGATGGCGCACACCACGTAGAAGCCGAGGAACACCCAGAACGCGTTGGTGGCCGACTTCGCGTCGCTGACGTAGGACATCCGCAGCACGATGTTGATGAACACCCCGCCCAGGGCTCCCACCGCGCCGGCGAAGCCGATCAGGGCACCGGACATGCTGCGCGACCAGGCTGCCTTCTCGTCCTTGCTCCACTCGTCGTGGTTCTGGGCCTTGGCCTCGAAGATCGACGGGATCATCTTGTAGGTGGATCCGTTGCCCAACCCGGACAGGATGAAGAGCAGGATGAATCCGGCGACGTAGGCGCCCATCTGGGTGCCGGTGGGTGCGCCGGCGGCCGAGTCGTCGAGCACACCGGCGGCCACCAGTATGCCCGCGGCGAAGATCATCGCGACGAACACGTAGAGGGTGATCTTGCCGCCACCGATCTTGTCGGCCAGCTTGCCGCCGAACGGCCGTGAGATGGAGCCGAGTAGCGGTCCCAGGAAGGCGATCTGGGCGGCATGCAGCGAAGCCTGCGCCGGGGTGTCACCACCGGCCAGGAAGTTGATCTGCAGCACCTGACCGAAGGCGAACGAGAACCCGATGAACGAACCGAAGGTGCCGATGTACAGGAAGCTCATCACCCAGGAGTGCTTGTAGCGCATCGCCTCGACCATGGCTCCCAGGTTGGAGCGCTGATTACCCAGGTTGTCCATGAAGACGGCCGCACCGAGGGCGGCAAGACCGACGAGCACCAGGTAGATGGCGCAGACCAGGTAGGGCGCGGTGTTGCCGATGGTGGCGATCACCAGCAGTCCGATGAGCTGGATGACCGGCACCCCGATGTTGCCGCCGCCGGCGTTCAAGCCGAGCGCCCAGCCCTTGAGTCGCTGCGGATAGAACGCGTTGATGTTGGTCATCGACGAGGCGAAGTTGCCGCCGCCGAAGCCGGCGAAGGCCGCGATGATCATGAACGTGGTGTACGACGCGCCGGGTTGAGCCATCACCCACAGGGTCAGCACCAGCGGGATCAGCAGCAGCAGCGCGCTGACGATGGTCCAGTTGCGGCCACCGAACCGGGCGGGCGCAATGGTGTACGGGATGCGCATGAACGCGCCGACGAGCGTCGGGATCGCGACGAGGTAGAACTTCCCGGCGGGGTCGATGCCGTACACGTCCTGCGGCATGAACAGCACCATCACCGACCAGATCGACCACACCGAGAAACCGACGTGTTCGGCGAAGATCGACCAGATGAGATTCCGCTTGGCGATGTCTTTGCCCCCCGCGTCCCAGGCGTCGACGTCCTCGGCATCCCAGTGAGCGATGTCACGGTTGCGGCTTGTTGTAGGCACTAGTTCCTCCCAGAAGCGGAATCGGTTGAGGAGAAACTATGTTTCGGCCATTCCGCCTCGGTTGCCCCACCGTGTCGGGTTTGTCAACACCTACTCACATCGGGCGTATCCCGCTCGGTGCGCCACGGTATTCATGGGCGACGCACTTCTGAAACGAATCCGAAACAAACGCCCCTTAGCTTCGCTGAAGCATGAGCGATGGCAGCACACCACAGTTCCTGCAGGGCGCCTTTCCCTTCGAAGGGGCCGGTTTGGACAAGCCGGTGCCGATCCACGACACGTTGAAATACGTCGTGCCCGCGGGCATCGTCACCCAACCGGTCTACTTCCGCGGCGGGAACTCGACCAAACAGATGGTCTCGGTGGTGCTGGTCCGCGACGGTGTCCCGATGCGCTACTTCCCCATTGCCGCCAGGGGCGCCACCCACGTCGCACTGCGCGTCGTCGAGGATCTGCTGGCCGACACGGTGCTCGAGTTGCACATCTCCGCGCCCGAGGGATGCTCGGGCACAGTCATTCTCGATCTCGGCCTGGTCGAGGTGTAGATGACCGTCACCGAAGCAGTCATTCGCACCGGCCGTCCGGCGTCCACCGCGAAGGCGCGCCTGGTGGTGGTCGGCAACGGTATGGCCGGCATCCGCGCCATTGAGGATGTGCTGGCTCGGGGCGGCGGCGAGAAGTTCGACATCACGGTGTTCGGCGACGAACCCTACGGCAACTACAACAGGATTCTGCTGTCGAATGTTCTTGCCGGTAAGGATGATCCGTCCGAGATCTACCTCAACGCGCTGGACTGGTACACCGACAACCACATCGACCTGCGGGCCGGGGTGCGGGTGGTGCGCATCGATTCCTTCGGTCACATGGTGCTCGCCGACGACGGCTCCCGGGTGCGATACGACAAGCTGATCCTGGCCACCGGCAGCCGGTCCTTCTTTCCGCCGATGACCGGCCTGTGGGCCGACGACAAGAACATGGCCGACGGCGTCTTCGGTTTCCGCACCCTCGATGACACCTCGGCGATGATCGCCGAGGCCGCCCACCGCACCAAGGCCGTCGTCATCGGCGGCGGACTGCTCGGGCTCGAGGCCGCCCGCGGGCTGCAGAGCCGCGGATTGGCAGTGGATGTGGTGCATGCGGCGTCCACGCTGATGAACGCCCAACTCGACGACCCCGCCGGCAACATCCTGCGCAAGTCGGTGGAGGGCCTGGGTATCGGCGTGCACACATCGAAGCGGACGACCGAGGTGCTGGTCGAGGATGGCAAGCTGACCGGCATCGTGTTCGCCGACGGTGAGCGGCTGGAGTGCGACATGCTGGTGATCGCGGCGGGCATCCGGCCCAATGTCGGACTGGCGCAACGCGCCGGGCTCACCGTCGAGCGCGCCATCGTCACCGACGACCACATGCGTTCGGTCGACGATGACGATATCTACGTGGTCGGCGAATGCGCACAGCACCGCGGGCAGGTCTACGGTCTGGTCGCACCGCTGTGGGAGCAGGCGAAGGTCCTGGCCGACCATCTGACCGGCACCGACAGCAAAGCCGCCTACCACGGTTCGCGGGTGGCGACCAAGCTGAAGGTGGCCGGTGTGGACGTCGCGTCGATGGGGGTCAAGGGACCCGAACATCCCGACGATGAGTTCGTCCAGTACTCCGAACCCAAGCACGGTGTGTACAAGACCATCGTCATCCGGGATGGGAAGCTGGTGGGCGCCACGCTGATCGGCGACGTCAGCAAGGTGTCGTTCCTGACCCAGGCCTTCGACAACGGGCTGCCGTTGCCCGACGAGCGGGTGGCGCTGATGTTCGACATCGGCACACCGGATATCGCCGTCGGCGTGGCCGAACTGGCCGAGGACGCGCAGGTGTGCAACTGCAACGGCGTGTCCAAGGGTGCGCTGGTGGCGTGCGTCAGGGCCGGCACCACCTCGGTGACCGGCGTCATGGCGCAGACCAAGGCCGGCAAGGGCTGTGGGTCGTGCAAGGAACTGGTCGGGCAGGTCGTCGAATGGGCCGCGGACGGTGCGGTCACCGAGGATCCGTCGGCGTCCTGGTACGTACCCGGTGTGCCGTACGCCAAGCCGGAGCTGATGCGGTTGATCCGCGAATTGCAACTACATTCGGTCTCTTCGGTATTCAACGCGCTGGCACCCGACGGGAAACACGACGCCGGATCGAAGATGGCGCTGGCGTCGCTGTTGGAGATGATGTGGGCCGACGAGTTCGTCGACGAGCGGGATTCGCGGTTCATCAACGACCGGGTGCACGCCAACATCCAGCGGGACGGTACCTTCTCGGTGGTCCCGCAGATGAAGGGCGGCGTGACGAGCGCGTGGCAGTTGCGGCGCATCGCCGATGTGGCCGACAAGTACGCCATCCCGATGATCAAATGCACGGGCGGACAACGCATCGATCTGCTGGGTATCCGCAAAGAGGATCTGCCCGGGGTATGGGCTGATCTGGAGATGCCATCCGGCTACGCCTACGGCAAGAGCTTCCGGACCGTGAAAACCTGTGTGGGCAGCGACTTCTGCCGGTTCGGTGTGGGCGATTCGACCGCGCTCGGCATTGCCCTTGAGGAGCGGTTCCAGGGTCTGGCCAGCCCGGCCAAGATGAAACTCGCCGTGACCGGGTGTCCGCGCAACTGCGCCGAGTCGCTGTGCAAGGACCTCGGTGTGGTGGCTGTCGACGGGGGACGCTGGGAGATCTACGTCGGCGGTGCTGCGGGCGCCCATATCCGCAAGGGCGATCTGATGGCCACCGTCGACTCCGCCGACGAGGTGATGACACTGACCGGCCGCTTCCTGCAGTACTACCGCGAGGATGCGAACTGGCTGGAGCGGACCTACGCGTGGGTGCCGAGGGTGGGCATCGATCACATTCGGGCGGTGGTGGTCGAGGACACCGAGGGGCTCGCCGAGGGACTGGATGCGCGGATGCAGAAATCGATTGACGCATACCGGGATCCGTGGTTGGACGGACGGGAACCCGCGACCGAGGGGCAGTTCCGGACGTCGCTGCCGTTGTTGCCGCTGCCGCAGGTGCCGGTGCGATGAGTGATCTCGGGCCGGTCTCCCAGGTTCCGGTGGGTGAGGGCCGGACGTTCGCCGTGGCGGACAGCCAGATCGCGGTGTTCCGGTTGCGCGACGGGTCGTTGCGCGCGCTGGACGCGGTGTGCCCGCACAAGGGGGGCCCCTTGGCGGACGGGCTGGCTGACGAATCCGTGGTGGTGTGCCCGCTCCATGGCGCGACCTACGACATGTGCACCGGTGTCGAGGCCGCCGGTGGCGCACCGGTGCGCAGCTATCCGGTTTCCGAGGTCGACGGCCGGATCCAGATCAGCACGTAGCTGCTGCGCGTACTCCTCGAAGTGGTTGCGCGCCAATACTTTTTCTGGATCTGTGGATAGGCATTCTGCCTGTGGACAACGTCTTTGCGTGCCGGCATTTCTCGATAGAATTCGAACATGCTTGCGAATCGGGTAGCGGATCGGGAGGACGTGCTGGCGGCCTTCGATGCCTACGATTCGGCGTGCGAGCAGTTGGCCGCACTGGATTTCGCGCGGATGACGCCGGCCGAGTTGTTCGAGTTGCAGTCCCGGCGCGAGCATCGGGCGCGGACCACCGCCGTGGCGGATCACCGGATCCTGGCGGCACTACAGGCCCAGGCGACCCCGAAAGACATTGGTGCGCGGTCCTGGCCGGAGATCTTGTGCACCCGGATGCGGATCTCCAAGGACGAGGCCGACCGCCGCATTGCGGATTCGCGCGACCTCGGGCCGCGCCATGGGATGGACGGCGAGCTCTTGGAGGCTGCGTTGCCGGCCTGTGCGGACGCACTGGCCGCCGGGGCCATCAACCGCGATCACGTGCGGGAGATCCGCAAGGCGCTGACCACCGCCGCCAAACACGCCGACCCGGCTGCGTGCGCCGAACTGGAAGGCGTGCTGGCCACCGCCGCGGCCGGGATCACCCCGCATACGCTCCGTGAACTCGCGACGTACGCGCTCAACACCCTCAATCCGGACGGGGACGGTCCGGACCTGGCCACGCGCAAGCGCGGAATCACCTTCGGGCGTCAGGATGTCGATGGGATGATCCGGGTCAGCGGCCACGTCGACGCCGAGTTGGGCGCCTATCTGAAGACCATCACCCAGGTCTGGGGTGCACCGGGAGTGAACAATCCCGCCGACGCCGAGCCGGTGAACAATCCGGTGCCGAATCCGCTGATGGATGACGCCGGGGTGTCACCGGCCGCGGAGCCGATGCCGCCGGAGGCGCCGGCCGAACCAAGGCCAGCCGAGCCGACTCCGGTGCCGCCCGAGGAGAATTGGTTTCCCAACGACGCCAGCGTGCTTGCCGAGTTGATCGACCATCCGCCGGAGCCCTTTGCCGAACGCCGGACCGCACTGGATGACGCGATGGCTGACGCAGGGTTGTCGACCGACGAGCTGGCCGAGCGCCGTTCGGCGTTCGATGCCGTTCCCGACAACCTGACCGCAGCAGCCCGCGACACCCGCACCAAAGCCCAGCGCAACCATGACGCCCTCAAAGCGGTGATGCGTGATGCCTTGATGTCCAAGCGGCTCGGCCAGCATGGCGGTCTGCCGGTGACCGTCGTCGTGTCGACCACCTTGGGCGAATTGCAGGATGCGGCCGGAATTGCCAGGACTTCTGCGGGGACGACGATGCCCATCCGCGACCTGATCCGGCTGGCCGCCCATGCCCACCATTACCTGATCGTGTATCGGGAGCACACGGCTGAACCGTTATACCTGGGACGAACCAAGCGCCTGGCCTCCAAAGCGCAGCGCTTGGTGATGATCTCCCGTGACCGCGGGTGCACCATGCCGAACTGCCCTGTCGCGGGTATCGATTGCGAGGGGATGCATGCCGACCTGGACTGGGCCCGTGGGGGCCGCACCGATATCACCGGTCTCGGACTCGGGTGCGGGTCGGACAACCAGCTGGCCTTCGAAACCGGATGGACCAATTCGATCGGCAACGATGGCCGCGTCCACTGGCACCCGCCACCGTTGCTCGATGTCGGTCAGGACACCCTGAACCATTTCCATCATCCGGAGGAACTGCTCAGACCCCCTGATGAGGATCCCTAGGCCGGTCAGCTGTTGCGGCGGAACCACCGCGGCTTGCGGAATCGTTCGCCGAGGCTCTTTGTCTCCCTGCTGGATTCGGCAGGTGCGGCTTCGGCAGGTGCGTCGGCCGCGGAATCCGTAGCAGCGGAGTCCGGCTCGCTCTCAGTCTCGGTCTCGTCGGCCGATGGTTCATCGGCCTCGGTCAGCTCGTCGCCCTCAGCCTCCTCCACCTCAGGCTCTGCCGGCTCATCTGCGGCAGGCTCCTCTTCGGCGTCGGCGTCGGCGGCGGGCTCTTCGGTCTCGGCGGATCCCTCAGCTAGAGCAGGATCGTCGCCGGCAACCGATGCGTCGGCCGCCTCAGCCTCGGGTGACTCCTCAACGTCAGCGGACTCAGCCTCGACAACAGGCTCTTCGGCCTCAGCCTCGTCAGCAGCAGCGGATTCCCCAACCTGCGCCGGCTCATCGGCGGCCACAGGCGGCTGTGCGGTCAAGACCTCGGAAACCGCGGCTTCCGATGTCACCTCCGCGGCGGGGGGCTCTTCAGTCTCAGCCTCAGACACTGCCGCTTCATCGGAGTCGGTCTCAGCCACCTCGGCCTCGGCCTCGGTCTCGGCAGCAACCGATGCGTCGGCTGCCTCAGCCTCGGGTGACTCCTCCACCTCAGGCTCTGCCGGCTCATCTGCGGCAGGCTCCTCTTCGGCGTCGGCGGCGGGCTCTTCGGTCTGAGCCTCAGACACTGCCGCTTCGTCGGAGTCGCTCTCAGCCAACTCGGCCTCAGCCTCGGCCTCGGTCTCGGCAGCAACCGATGCGTCCGCTGCCTCAGCCTCGGGTGACTCCTCAACGTCAGCGGACTCAGCCTCGACAACAGGCTCCTCGGCCTCAGCCTCGTCAGCAGCAGCGGATTCCCCAACCTGCGCCGGCTCATCGGCGGCCACAGGCGCCTGTGCGGTCAAAGCCTCAGACACCGCGGCTTCCGAGGTCACCTCCGCGGCCGAGGTCTCCAGTGCATCGCCATCGGCATCGGTCACGGTCGCTTCGACCGGTTCTTCGACTGCTGCCTCGGCAGCAGCCACAGAGTCACCCTCGGGCTCGGGCTCGGCGACCACGAGAACTTCCGTCTCGACCGGCTCTTCCACCTCGTCAGCCTCGTCGGCGGCGTCGGCCACCTTGGCTTCCTCGACGGGATCGGCTTTGTCCGAGTCCTCGACTTCGGCAGCACCAGCGACCTTGGCGGCAGCGACCACACCCGCGCCGGCACCCACCGCGATCACCTCGGTGGCCACCTCGTCAACCGCCGACTCCTCGTCGTCGTTGTCCTTGCCACGCAGCGATTCCGGATCCTCGCGACCCTTGGGCGCCACCATGACGTAGACCACGGCCGCAATGAAGATGAACGTCGAGGTGAACGAGTTGACCCGGATCCCGGCGATCAGCGTCGCGGTATCACTGCGCATCAACTCGATCCAGAACCGGCCCAGGCAGTACCCGGCGACATACAGCGCGAACACCTTGCCGTGGCCGAGCTTGTAGCGCCGGTCGATCCAGATCAGCAACGCAAAGATCAGCAGATTCCACAGCAGTTCGTACAGGAACGTCGGATGGACGACACCGACCAACTCCCCTGTCGACACACCGTTCAGAGAGTCGCGGAACCCAGCGGCGTCACGGCGTTCGTAGATCTCCAGACCCCACGGCAGGGTCGTTGCCCGCCCGTACAGCTCCTGGTTGAAGTAGTTACCCAACCGGCCGATCGCCTGCGCCAGAATGATTCCCGGTGCAATCGCATCGCCGAACGCGGGCAACGGAATTCCGCGCTGCCGGCAGCCGATCCACGCGCCGACGCCACCGAGGGCCACCGCGCCCCAGATACCCAGGCCGCCGTCCCAGATCCGGAACGCCGCACCCAATCCCGCGCCACCGGCGCCGAAGTAGGTCGGCCAGTCGGTCAGCACGTGATAGATCCGCCCACCGACCAGGCCGAAAGGCACCGCCCACAACGCGATGTCGTAGATGACGCCACGTTCGCCGCCGCGGGCCTCCCACCGGCGGTCACCGATGACCAGCGCCGCGACGATGCCGATGATGATGCACAGCGCGTATGCGCGCAGCGGGACGGGACCGATGAACCAGACACCCTGCGCCGGGCTGGGGATGTAGGCCAGCGTCGTCACCGTCATGCACGCACCGCCTGGCGCACGCCCTCGGCGAGCTCGGCGGTCAGGGCCCGCACCGCGGGCAGACCATCGTCGAGGGCCGACACCAGCGCCGAACCGACGATCACGCCGTCCGCGTAGGCGCCGATCTCGGCGGCCTGCTCACGCGAGCGCACACCCAGGCCGACACCGACCGGGATATCCGAGATCGCCTTGACCCGGCTCACCAGTTCCGGCGCGGCGTTCGACACGGCATCGCGCGCACCGGTGACACCCATCGTCGACGCCGCGTAGATGAACCCGCGCGAAGCCTCGACCGTTGCGGCGAGCCGCTCCGGGGTGGACGACGGCGCGATCAGAAAAATCCGGTCGAGGTCGTGCTGTTCCGACACCCGAATCCAGTCCTCTGCTTCGTCCGGGATGAGATCAGGAGTGATGAGGCCGAGTCCGCCCGCGGATGCCAGATCCCGCGCGAAGGTGTCAACACCCTTGCGCAGCACCGGATTCCAGTAGGTCATCACCACGGCGTGACCCCCGGCGTTGCTGATGGCCTCCACGGCCCGCAGCGCGTCGTAGACCCGGACCCCTCCGGCCAGCGCCGCCTCGGTGGCCCGCGCGATGGTCGGTCCGTCCATGCCGGGATCGGAATACGCCACCCCGACCTCGATGATGTCGGCGCCGGATTCGACCATGGCCGTCATCGCCGCGATCGACGTTTCGACATCCGGATAGCCGGTCGGCAGATAGCCGATGAGCGCCGAGCGGCCCTCAGCGCGGCAGCCGTCGAACACTCCGGCGAGCCGACTCACGAATCACCGTCCAACAACCCGAACCACTTTCCTGCGGTCTCCACGTCCTTGTCGCCGCGCCCGGACAGGTTCACGACGACGATCGCGCCGGGCCCGAGTTCAGCAGCCAGCTTCATACCGCCGGCCACCGCGTGCGCCGACTCGATCGCCGGGATGATGCCTTCGGTCCGGCACAGCAGCAGGAACGCATCCATGGCTTCGGTATCGGTGATGGGCCGGTACTCGGCACGGCCGGAATCCTTGAGCAGCGCATGCTCGGGGCCGACACCGGGGTAGTCCAGACCGGCTGAGATGGAATGGGATTCGAGGGTCTGACCGTCCTCGTCCTGCAACAGGTAGGAGAACGACCCCTGGAACGCACCCGGTGACCCGCCGGTGAAGGTGGCGGCGTGCTTACCGGTCTCGACGCCGTCACCGGCCGCCTCGAACCCGACGAGCCGGACGTCCGGGTCATCGATGAAGGCGTGGAAGATGCCGATGGCGTTGGACCCGCCACCGACACATGCGGTCACCGCATCCGGCAGCCGACCGGCCTGATCACGGATTTGCACCCGGGTCTCCATCCCGATGATCCGCTGAAAATCGCGGACCATCAGCGGGAACGGGTGCGGGCCGGCGGCCGTACCGAAGCAGTAGAAAGTATTGTCCGCGTGGGCAACCCAGTCGCGGAATGTTTCGTTGATGGCGTCCTTGAGGGTCTTGGACCCTGATTCCACCGACACCACCCGCGCGCCGAGCAACCGCATCCGGGCCACGTTGAGCGCCTGGCGTGCGGTGTCGACGGCACCCATGTAGATGATGCATTCCAGCCCGAGCAGCGCACACGCGGTAGCGGTCGCCACGCCGTGCTGCCCGGCACCGGTCTCGGCGATGACCCGGGTCTTGCCCATCTGGCGGGCCAGCAGCGCCTGCCCCAGCACGTTGTTGATCTTGTGAGAACCGGTGTGGTTGAGGTCTTCTCGCTTCAGGAAGATTCGCGCACCACCGACGTGCTCGGTGAGCCGTTCGGCTTCGTACAGCGGCGACGGGCGCCCGCTGTAGTGCCGCTGCAGACGGTCGAGCTCATCGAGGAAGGTCTGGTCGCTGCGCGCCTTCTCGTAGGCCGCGGTCACCTCTTCGATGACGGCCATCAGGGCCTCGGGGACCAGGCGGCCGCCGTAGGGCCCGAAATGCCCCTTGGCATCCGGATCATGACTGGTGGGTTCGGCGAGGGCTGCGCTGGTGTGTGGCAGCTGGGGGCCGGCGATGTCGCCCATCGTTATCTGTTCTCTTCGCGCAAGCGGCTCATCGCCGATCAGCGGGCGGGTTTCGGGCATGACGGGTGAGCGCCTGCGGTGACCAGGTCGGACACGGCACTGCGCGGGTCACCGCTGGTGACCAGGCCCTCCCCGACCAGCACGGCATCCGCGCCCGCACCGGCGTAGGCCAGCAGGTCGGCGGTGCCCCGGACACCGGACTCGGCGACTCGGATGACCTTCGACGGTAGCCCCGGCGCGATCCGCGCGAAGCAGTCGCGGTCGACCTCGAGGGTCTTGAGGTTGCGGGCGTTGACACCGATGACGGTCGCGCCCGCCTGCAGGGCGCGGTCGGCCTCCTCCTCGGTGTGCACCTCGACCAGCGCGGTCATCCCGAGCGATTCGGTGCGATCCAGCATCGACTCCAGGGCGCGCTGTTCCAGCGCCGCGACGATCAGCAGCAGCATGTCCGCGCCATGCGCGCGGGCCTCGTGGATCTGATACGGGCCGACGATGAAGTCCTTGCGCAGCACCGGGATCGACACCGCCGCACGCACGCTGTCCAGATCGTCCAGCGATCCCTTGAAGCGACGTTCCTCGGTCAGCACGCTGATGACGCGGGCGCCACCGTCTTCGTAGGCCTTCGCCAGTTCCGCGGGATCCGCGATCGACGCCAACTCACCACGTGACGGGCTGGCACGCTTCACTTCGGCGATCACAGCGATGCCGGGCACACGGAGCGCGGCCATCACATCCAGTGGCGGCCGCGCATCTTTGGCCCGTTGCTTGATGTCGGCGAAGCTCACGGCGGCTTCACGGGTGGCAACGTCGGCGCGGACTCCTTCGATGATGGAGTCGAGCACGGTCGCCGAACTCATTGGCCATCGTCCTTTTCCGTAGGCCGGGATCCCCCCGGAGTGGTCTGTATCGACCCAGTTGATATCTGAAAGGTTAGTCGCCAGCGCCACACGTTCTGTCACCGACCCTGGTTGTCCGGATCCGGGGAGTTCGGCTCGCGGGTGGGATCGCTGCCCTCGTCCAGCGCGTCCCACATCATCCGCTCCGACATTCCCTCCGGACCCGCCCCGTCGGCCGTTTCCGAGCGCACCGCGTCGCGGCGCGCCGCCGGCGCCACATAGCGGGCCGTCGATGTCCGTGCGGTCGCCGCCGAACGCATCAACAATCCGGCCGCCACCAGCGCAATCACCGCTGCCACCAGGGCCACGCCGGCGCCCCAGTAGAAGCGCTGGGAACCCACCAGCGCGGAGACCGGGACCTCCGCCAAGCCCGCGCCGCGCACCGCGACATCGTGGACCACCCACTGGCTGATGCCCAGATAGGCGATTCCCGCCCCCGACACCGCCACCAGCACCGCCACCACACGCAACAGCAGCCCGCGGACCGCCAGGGCGGCCACCGCCGCCGCCAGCAGCACCAGCGCCAGCGGCACCAGTGCCGTCGACCAGGCCGCGCCCGACAACGTCGAGGTCTTGGGCTGTCCGAGACCGTCGAATGTGCTCACCTCGACCCAGGGCAGGCGCGAGGCCCCCCACAGCGCCAACGCGCTGAGAGCCAGCAGAGCCTGCGCGATCCGGATCACGGTTGACCCAGCGTCTCGGCCGCGGCGATCGCATTCAGCACGGCCTTGGCCTTGTTGGCGGACTCGTTGTACTCGTAGGGCCCGTTGGAGTCGGCCACGACTCCCCCACCGGCCTGGACGTAGGCGGTGCCTGCGCGCATCAGAGCGGTCCGGATCGCGATCGCGAAATCGGCGTTGCCGGCGAAGTCCAGGTAGCCGAGCACCCCGCCGTAGAGACCGCGCCGGGTCAGCTCGACCTCCTCGATGAGCTCCATGGCGCGCACTTTGGGCGCCCCGGACAGCGTGCCCGCCGGGAAACACGCCGTGACGGCGTCCAGCGCGGTCTTCCCGTCGGTCAGATGCCCGGTCACCGTCGACACCAGATGCATGACGTGGCTGTACCGCTCGATGTGGCTGTAGTCCTCGACCCGCACCGTGCCCGGCTGGCACACCCGACCCAGGTCGTTGCGGCCCAGATCGACCAGCATCAGGTGCTCGGCACGCTCCTTCTCGTCGGCCAGCAGCTCCTTCTCCAGGAGCACGTCCTCCTCCTCGGTGTCCCCGCGCCACCGGGTCCCCGCGATCGGATGCGTGGTGGCCTTGCCGTCCTTGACGGTCACGAGCGCCTCCGGGCTGGACCCGACGATCGAGAAGTCAAGCCCCCCTTCGGCATCCGGCACATTGAGCAGGTACATGTACGGGCTCGGGTTGGTCGCCCGCAACATCCGGTACACGTCGAGTGGATCGGCGCTCGTGTCGATCTCGAACCGCTGGGAGGGCACCACCTGGAACGCCTCACCGGCCTCGATGTCGCCGACCAGCTTGTCCACGATCGTGCTGTACTCCTCGACGGTGCGCTGCGCGCGGAACTGCGGCTGCGGTCGGCTGAAGGTGGCCACGGTGGAATGCAGCGGCTCACCGAGCGCGGCGGTCATCACGTCGAGGCGGGCCACCGCATCGTCGTAGGCCTCGTCGACCCGTTCGTCGGTGCCGTTCCAGTTCACCGCGTTGGCGATCAGGGTGATGGTGCCCTCGTGGTGGTCCACGGCGGCGATATCGGTGGCCAGCAGCAGCAGCATGTCGGGCAGCAACAGATCGTCGACGGCGATCTCCGGGAGCCGTTCCAGCCGGCGCACCATGTCGTAGGCGAAGTAGCCGACCAGCCCCGAGGACAACGGCGGCAGGCCGGGCAGCGCGGCGGTGGCCAGCAGGTCCAGGGTGGTGCGCAGCGCGACGAGCGGGTCACCTCCGGACGGTGCGCCCTGCGGCGTGGCGCCCAGCCAAACCGCCTCGCCGTCGCGGACCGTCAGCGCCGACGGCGCGCCGGCGCCGATGAACGACCACCGCGACCAGGACCGGCCGTTCTCGGCGGATTCCAGCAGGAACGTGCCGGGCCGGTTGGCGGCCAGCTTCCGGTACGCCGACAGCGGTGTCTCGCTGTCGGCCAGCACCTTGCGGGTCACCGGAACCACCCGGTGCCCGGCGGCAAGTTCCCGGAAGTCCTCGCGCGGCGTGGTGACGGCCAGCGTGGCGGTGTTGGATTGCACGGACCCAATCCTCCCAGACGCCGGAAAGGCGTTCGGCGTAGCGTGGGCAGCCGTGACGCTAATCAAGACCGGTGACCGCGTGGCCGAGTTCGAACTGCCCGACCAGACCGGCACCAGGCGCAGCCTGTCCGCGCTGCTCGCCGACGGACCGGTGGTGCTGTTCTTCTACCCCGCCGCGATGACACCCGGTTGCACCAAGGAGGCCTGCCACTTCCGTGACCTGGCCGCCGAGTTCGCCGCGGTGGGCGCCTCCCGGGTGGGTATCAGCACCGACGCGGTGGAGAAGCAGGCCAAGTTCGCCGATCAGCAGCGTTTCGACTACCCGCTGCTCTCGGACGCCGACGGGAAGGTCGCCACCGAGTTCGGGGTCAAGCGTGGCCTGCTCGGCAAGCTGATGCCGGTCAAGCGGACGACGTTCGTGATCGACACCGACCGCACCGTGCTCGAGGTCATCTCCAGTGAGTTCAGCATGGACACCCACGCCGACAAGGCGCTCGAGGTGCTCAGGGCGCGTTGACCGCCCGCAGCACCGCCGCCATCGAGGCGCCCAGCACCGAATCGCTGCGCCCGCACGCCCACCCGGACCGCGCCTCCAGATAGGTGATGGCGGTGGCGCCGATCGACTGCTGGGTCAGGCCGAGGATCTCCACCGGATGCCCGGCCGCGGCCAGCGCCCGGACGAGCGCCTCGACGGGTCCGATGTCGCGGTGCGAGCTGGTGTGGACGTCCCCGTCGACGATGAGGCTGATCTCGGTGACATCGTCGCTGCCGGTATGCCAGTCCTTCAGCTGCACCGGACCTTCGGAGCTCAGGTAGGCCGCCTCGAACAGCTCGTACAGTTCGGCCGCGCCGATCTCGGCGCCGCTGTCGTCGGTGTGCGCCTGCACGCGCCGGGCGAAGTCGATCTGCAGCCGCCGCGGCAGTTCCAGTCCGTGGTCGGCGTGCAGCAGATAGGCGATGCCGCCTTTGCCGGACTGTGAATTGACCCGGATCACCGCGTCGTAGGTGCGGCCGATATCGGCCGGGTCGATGGGCAGATACGGCACCCGCCAGTCGATTTCGCTCTCCGCTCGACCGGCCGCGGCGGCCCGGGCGCGATGCTCGGCCAGCCCCTTCTTGATGGCGTCCTGGTGTGTGCCGGAGAACGCGGTGTGCACCAGATCGCCCACGTAGGGGTGCCGTTCGTGAATCGGCATCCGGGTGCAGTGCGCGACGGTGCGGGCGATCGCGTCGATATCGGAGAAGTCGATCTTCGGGTCCACCCCCTGGGCGTACAGATTGAGTGCCAGGGTGGCGATGTCGACGTTGCCGGTGCGTTCGCCGTTGCCGAACACGCAGCCCTCCACCCGCTGGGCGCCGGCCAGCACCGCCAGTTCGGCGCAGGCGACCCCGGTGCCGCGGTCGTTGTGCGGGTGCACCGACAGGATGACGCTGTCGCGGCGGGCGATGTTGCGGTGCATGTATTCGATCTGATCGGCGTAGACGTTCGGGGTGGCCACTTCGACGGTGGCCGGCAGGTTCAGGATCACCGGTCGCTGCGGTGTCGCCTCCCACAGACCGGTCATGGCATCGCAGATCTCCAGCACATAGTCGGGTTCGGTGAGGTTGAACACCTCCGGGGAGAACTCGAACCGGATGTTGGGCCGGTCGCCGGCGAATTCGAGCACGTCGCGGCCGCCGGCGGTGATCAGCTCACGCAGCTCGTCGCGGTCCTTGCCCAGCACCGTGTTCCGCCACACCGGCGCGGTGGCGGTGTACAGGTGGACGACCACGTCATTGCCGATACCGCGCACAGACTGCACGGTGCGTTCGATGAGGTCGCGCCGGGCCGGGGTGAAGACCACGATGGTGACATCGGCCGGCGCGATGTCGGATCCGGCGATGAGCCGGACGAAGTCGTAGTCGGTCTGCGACGCCGACGGGTAACCGACCTCGATCTCCTTGTAGCCCATGCTCACCAGCAGTTCGAAGAACCGCCTCTTGCGGGCGGGGTCCATCGGTTCGGCCAGTGCCTGATTGCCGTCGCGCAGGTCCACCGGCACCCACAGCGGCGCCTCGGTGAGCCGGGCATCGGGCCAGTGGCGTTGTCGCAGAGGCACTTCCACCCGGTCGTAGACGCCGGCGTATCGGTGCCACGGCATCGGTGAGCGTTGTTGACGATTCCAGTTCACGATTGCTTCCCATTCGGTCGATGAAAATCCGACCGGCACGACGTGGCCCCACGACAGGGGGCCGGTCGGTCAGGCCCTGCCGAGGCGGCGAAGGAGAAGCTGGCGCGTCATGATGGCTAGACTGTACCTCAACTCCTCAGACAAGTAGAGAGGTTGGGGTCACGATGGCCGCTCAGGTCCAACGCCACCCGCTGGCGGCCCAGGCCGCGGAACTGCTGCTGACCCGCATCCGCGACGGCGAGTGGCCGCTCGGGCACCGAATCCCCGGCGAGACCACGCTGGCCGCCCAACTCGGCGTCGGACGCTCCACCCTGCGTGAGGCCATCCGCGAACTCGCCGGCCGGGGGGTCCTGGAAAGCCGGCAGGGTGCGGGGGTGTTCGTCACCGCGGTAGATGCCACCGAGGACTGGGATGCCGTGCTGCGGCGCACCACGATCGCCGCGGTCATCGAGGCCCGCATCGCCATCGAGGCCGAGGCCGCGGCGCTGGCCGCCACCCGCCGCACCCCCGCGGACCTGCGCGTCATCCGGCGCACCCTGGCCGCCCGCGGCGTCCGGGGTCAGTCGGTGCCCGCACACGTGGACGCCGATATGGCGTTTCACCGCGCGGTGATCGCCGCCGCGCACAACGACGTGCTCTCCGGACTCTTCGATGCCTTCCTGCCGCGACTGCGCACCGCCATGATCGACATGCTCAAGATCGCACCGGTGGCCAGCGAGCCCGCTGACCACGCCTGTCACCAGGAACTGGCCGCCGCCATCGCCGCCCGATCCCCCGTTGCGGCGGCCGCGGCCAGCCGCACCCACCTGAGCGCACTCAAGGAGTCCTTCGCATGACCCCCGTCTTGGAGATCACCGATGTCACCTTCCGTCGCGACGGCAAGCAGATCATCGACGGCATCTCGTTGACGGTGCAGGCCGGCGAACATTGGGCGCTGCTGGGACCCAACGGCGCCGGTAAGAGCACGCTGCTGGGTTTCTGTGCGGCGGTGACGTTTCCGAGCAGCGGCACCGTGCGCATCCTGGGCGGCCAGATGGGGCGCACCGACCTGTCCGTGTTGCGCCGATCCATCGGGCACGTCAATCCGCGGCACCGGCTGCAATACCCGCTGACGGTGCGCGAGGTGGTGCTCACCGGATTCACTGCCACCGTCGACACCGCGGCACGCTGGACCCCCAGCCCCGAGCAGGTGCGCCGCGCCGATGAACTGATCGACACGGTCGGACTGTCGGCGCGCGCCGACGCCACCTGGCCGACGCTGTCGCAGGGCGAGCGCGGAAGGTCGTTGATCGCGCGCGCCCTGATCGCCGAACCGCAGCTGCTGCTGCTGGACGAACCCAGCACCGGCCTGGATGTGGCCGCCCGCGAGCAACTGTTGGAAACCATTGACACCCTGGATGTCACCCATCCCGAGATGGCGTCGATCCTGGTGACCCATCACCTGGAGGAACTGCCCACCAGCACCACCCATGCACTGCTGATCGGTGAGGGCCGCACGGTGGCCATCGGACCGGCGCAGAGCACCGTCACCACCGAGCATGTCAGCGACGCGTTCCGGCATCCGGTGACGGTGGGTTTCGCCGACGGCCGGTGGAGCGCACGGGCGAAAGCCAGCTCGCGGATGATCTAATCGACCGGCGCCTGGTCGCGGCGGCGGCGCGCCTCCCGGTGCCGGGTCACCGGCGAGGTGTCGATGACCCGGTTGGCCATGATGGCCAGGAACCTGGCCGGCTGCAGTTGCGGTGGCACCACATCGTGGCGGATCGCGATGTCGGGCAGCGCCGCGAGCGCCTCGTCGACCGCGGCGGTGGCCACGTCGACGATCTCGAAAAGCATTTCCGATTCTGCCTTTTCGACGCTGTCCACCTCGTCCTCGGGGGACTCGACGCCCTCGGCCTCGTAGTCGATCATGACCAGTGCGGTGGCGTGATAGGCGTCGTCCTCGGTGCCCAGCTTGCCCAGCAGGTCGATCAGCCATTCGGCCTTGTCCGGTTCGGAGGTCAGGATGGTCGACCGCAGCCCGTAGACGAAACCCAGCGCCGCCAGCGGGTGGCGCAGCCGCAGGTTCTTGGCGTCTCCGTAGCTCTCCTCGACGCGGTTGGCGGCGTTCTTGCCGAAGCTGGAATCCATCCGCTTGGTGCTGATCAACAACTCCGGTCCGGTATCCCAGTCCGACATGACCACGTCGACCTGTTTCATGTAGTGCTTGCCGAGCACGCTGGCGCTGGAACCGACGGTGCCCTTCATGGAGCGCCCGAGCCGCGCCTCGATGAGCTGACGTTCCCGCTGCGGCAGCGCCTCGAGCAGACTGGCGATCGCGCCCGGCATGATGCGCGGGTCGGTGGGCCGCGGCCACACCGCATCCGGTTCGAAGCCGGCGCGGCGCAGCTCGTAGGACATCCACACGTCCAGGGCCAGCGCGGGCACCCCGGTGGTCGACGGCGCGTCCAGATACAGCGGCACCCCGAGCAGTTTGCGCAGCACCTTGAAGTCGGGACGGAAGGTCAGCGTGTCGGCGACCCGCAGCCACGGGTTGGTGTGCACCCCGGCGGGCGCGGCGTCGGCGACGATCCGGTCGAAGATGGCCCACGCGGTGGCTTTGGTGGAAGGCTCAGCGGGCACGCCGCGACCTTACCGCCCTTCTGGAGGCCAGCGAATGGCGCGCGGCCTGAACCGATTCCAGGTCGGTCTCCAGGTCCAGCGCTTCGTCGATGACGCCGACGGCATCGAGCAGCCTGCCGCGGGCCAGCAGCGCGGCCACGGTGCGCCGGGCGGCCCGCAGTTCGGTGGCGCGGGCGGCGATCAGCTCCGGGGCGGGCACCAGCCAGCGATCCGCTTCGCGCGGTTCGATTTTCAGCACACCGCCGCCGTAGGCACGGCCCACCATCTCCGCGTGCAGCACGGTCACCGAGTTCAGTGCGGCCAGCGGCAACAGATCGCGGCCCAGTGCGGCCACCTCGTCGCGCAGGTACACCCCGTGCACCGAATTGAGGTGATGCGCGGCGGCCCGGTTGGTGACCAACCGCGGGGTGTCGGCATTCATGCACGTCAGTAACAGGTCGGCGGGTTTCACCAGCGGCACCTGGTACCAGGGCGTGCGGACCCGGCATTTGTAGGCCAGGTGCACCCCGGCGGCATGGCCGGCCTCGACGTAACGCTGCGCCGGGGCCGAGAGCCGCCCGGTGGGCCGGAACATGTGCACCGAACGTCCGTCGGCACCCAGCGCCGCGAGCTGGTTCGTCGACAAGGTCAGCCCACGCAGGTGCGCGCTTCCCGGCGGGGACAGGCTGAGCAGATCGGACGGGCGCAGCCCGAGCTCGGCCACCCGGGCCGGGGACAGCGCGAAGAAACCGTTGTTGCCGGTCACCATGCCCAGCGTGGTGTCACCCCAGTCTTCGAGCGTGCTGAACCGGCCATCGTCGTGCAGGCCGTGCAGAATCTCGACGGGCCGGTTGCCGATGAGGCCGCTGACCCACTTGTCTGCCGGATCGACCGGAGACCAATGCCGTTGCACCAGTTCGGAAGTCAGGGATTCGGCATTGCGGGCCCGGTGGATGACGGCATGCCCGGACGGTCCTGCCCCGAAACCGTCGGCCAGCAGCAGCACCACATCGGCCTCGGCCCCCGGGAAGACCTGCTCGTCGAACATCACCAGTTCCACGCTGGCGAACCGGTCGAACAGGAACTTGCGCACCGCGGCGGCGTAATTGACGCTGAGCAGCTCGGCGGGCAGCACCAGCGCCATCCGCCCGCCGGGACGCAGGAACAACGCGGCGTGCACGGTGAAGGCAGCCCAGCTGGAGGCCAGCGCGGACAACGTGACGCCGGCCTTGAGCGCCGCGCGCCGGGACTGGGCCCGCTGGGTCCCGCGGAAATCCTGATAACGGATATAGGGCGGGTTGCCCAGCACCGCCGAATAGGTGGGTTTGGGCGGGATATCGAAAAAGTCCGCGGTGCGGACCCGTGCCCTGCCACCGGCCTCGGCCACCCGGCGCCGCGCTGTCGCGACGCTGGCGGGATGGATCTCCACACCGTCGAGATCCGGGTGGTCGGCGCCCAGACGGCGTAACCGTTCGGTGGCCGCGACCAGGAAGGCGGCATCACCGGCCGACGGTTCGAACACCGCGTCCTCGGGTGAGCGCACCGCCCAGTCGGCCAGGTACCGGGTGATCTGCGGTGGGGTGAAGAACGCACCACGCGCCTTGCGGGTGGCGGCGGTATCGATCGCCGGGTCGTTCTGCACCCGGTCATTGTGGACGACGGCACCGACAACTCGGCGCATGACCACGCCATGGCGGTCACCGCCATGCGGTATCAGCTGCTCACGGTCGCCTCGGAGACCGGGCCGCACACTTGAGGTTCCAGCAGCGGCCGGCGCGCGAACCGCTCGAACCAGATTCGCCGCACCGCCAGGATGAAAAAGCTCAGTGTGCCGATCAGCAGCAGGGCCAGCACCCCCACGACCGCCATGGCGAGGTAGCCGCCCACCAGCTGCTCACCCGGACGCGGGTTCGGCACGAGCAACAGCGCCGACACGACCGTCATGACGTTCTGCAGTCCGTGCGCCAGTATCACCGGCCAGAGCCTGCGGGTGCAGTACACCAGGAAGAGGCTGAACCCGGACCAGATTGTGCACCAGAGGATTACGACTCCCACGGCGGCGGCAGTGTCGGCTCCGGCGCCCGCCGCGTAATAGAGATGGATACCGGCGCGTGCCAGCGAGCTCAACCAGAGCGCTGCCAGAAAGTTCGGCAATGTCAGCCGCGGCCACAACAGCACTGCCGCACCGACGAACACCGGCTCCTCGGCGACACCCGCCAAGCCGACCTCGACGGCCGTGAGGAACCACTGCTCGGCGCCCTGCGCGCCGAGCGGGTAATCCACGTCGGGCACTTCGAGTAGCCCGATCAACGTGTGTTTGGTGAGATTGGCGGCGATCAACACCACCAGGAAGGCCAGCGCCGCCGCACAGCCCAGGCTCAGACCGCGCCACCAACCACGAAAGCCCGCCCTGGCCGGCACCGGCTCGTCGCGCGACACCCAGGCTCTGATCACGAAGAAGGTCCACACCGCCAGCGCCGGACCGCCGAAGACCATCACCATCAGGTCCCAGAGACGCATCGGCGGAGGCGAATACGGCGCACCCGCGGTCAGCTCGTCGAGTGCGACGAACACCCAGGCCGCCTGGGTGGCCGCGAACGCGCACAGGTAGGCGCCCACCCGGGTCCAATTGTTCAGCGGTTGCCGCCGCAGCACCAGCACGATCAGCACTGCGGCGGCAAAGGCCGCCAGCACGATCACCGGAATGCTGAACCGCTGGGGAAAGCCCCGCATCGACAGGGCGGTCAAGGCCGTGGCCGCACCCCACCAGGCGGCCAGCGCGGCCGGCGCGGTGAGAATCGCATCCGTGCGAGGCGTCGATTCGGACATGACCCATTGTCGAGCTGCGACGGATCAGGCCATGGAGTACCGCGGTACTCGACTTTCCTACTTTTCGGACGGCAGCAGCAGGTCCGCGTCGAAGCAGCTGTGATCACCGGTGTGGCAGGCTCCGCCGACCTGATCGACCACGAGCAGGATGCTGTCGCCGTCGCAGTCCAGCCGGACCGAATGCACGTACTGGGTGTGCCCGGAGGTGGCGCCCTTGATCCACTGTTCGCCACGCGAACGCGAGAAGTAGGTCGCCTCGCGGGTTTCCAGGGTCCGGGCCAGCGCGTCGTCGTCCATCCAGGCGACCATCAGCACATCGCCGCTGCCGTGTTCCTGCACCACCGCGGTGAACAGACCGGCCTCGTTGCGTTTCAGGCGGGCCGAGATGGCGGGGTCAAGTGACATCATCGGACCTCTATCCCGTCGGCGGCCATGGCGGCCTTCACCTCGCCGATGGTGAGCTCACCGAAGTGGAACACGCTGGCGGCCAGCACCGCATCGGCCCCGGCCTGCACGGCCGGTGCGAAATCGCCCACCGCGCCCGCGCCGCCGCTGGCGATCACCGGCACGGTGACCGCGGCGCGCACCGCGTGCAGCATCGGCAGATCGAAACCGGCCTTGGTGCCGTCGGCGTCCATCGAGTTCAGCAGGATCTCCCCCACCCCGAGTTCGGCTCCGCGGCGGGCCCATTCGACGGCATCGATCCCGGTGCCGCGACGGCCGCCGTGGGTGGTGACCTCCCAGCCCGACGGGGTCGGTTCGGACCCCGCGGGGACCGTGCGGGCATCCACGCTCAGCACGATGCACTGGGAACCGAACTGCCTGGAGAGCTCGGCCAGCAGTCCCGGTCGCGCGATCGCGGCGGTGTTCACCGACACCTTGTCGGCGCCGGCGCGCAGCAAGGTGTCCACATCGGCCACCGAGCGCACCCCGCCGCCGACGGTGAGCGGGATGAACACCTGCTCGGCGGTGCGGCGCACCACCTCGAGCATGGTGGAGCGTCCCGCCGAGGAGGCGGTGACGTCCAGAAAGGTCAGCTCATCGGCGCCCGCGGCGTCATAGGCGGCCGCCAGCTCGACGGGATCGCCCGCATCCCTCAGGTTCTCGAAATTCACGCCTTTGACGACGCGGCCGTCATCGACGTCCAGGCACGGAATGACCCTGACCGCCACACCCATCTCAGTAATCCTCCGGGGAACCCGCGGCGGCCACCAGCGCCAGAATCTGCTCGTGGATGCCCGGCGCGCCGGCCAGCGCCGACTTCGATTCGGCCGTCCACGGTTGCCCCGCGAGATCGGTGACGATGCCGCCGGCGGCGCGCACCAGCGCCACCCCGGCCGCGTGATCCCAGATGTGGTGCCCAAAACTGATCGCGCCGCCGAGCACTCCGGCGGCGACGTAGGCCAGATCGACGCCGGTGGCGCCGTGCATGCGCACCCGGGACGACACCCGGCTCAGGTTGGCCAGCACCTCGGCCCGGTAGCGGCCGGGGAACCGGCCACGCGAGTCGATGTTGTAGGTCTGGATGCCGACGATCGAGTCGGTCAAGGTGGACTGCTTCAGGGCGGGAAGCTCGGTTCCGTTGTCCCGCACGGGCCCACCGGCCGCCGCGATGTAGCGGTTGCCGGTGAACGGCAGCCAGGTCAGCCCGCCGACCGGCTCACCGTCGGCAAGCAGGCCGAGCAGGATGGCGGCCATCGGCGAACCCGCGGCGTAGTTGAAGGTGCCGTCGATCGGGTCGAGCACCCACACCAGCTCGGAATCGATGGGGGCTCCGCCGAACTCCTCGCCGTGCACCCCGATACCGGTCTGTTCGGTGAGGGCCGCCACCACGCGTCGTTCGATGGCCAGATCCACTTCGGTCGCGAAATCGTTGCCCTGCTTGCGGACTGCGGAATCGGCCCGGTGTCCGTCGATGAACGCCGCCGACACGTCGTCGAGGACTTCTGCGGCGGTCGCGAGCAGAGCGGCGAGCTTCCCGGGCTCGACCATCAGCCGCTGACCGCGCTGAGCGCCTCGGGCAGCGTGAACCGCCCGGCGTACAGCGCCTTCCCGACGATGGCTCCCTCGACGCCGCGGTCGGTCAGGGTGGCGATGGCCCGCAGGTCGTCCAGGCTGGACACCCCGCCGGAGGCGATCACCGGTGCGTCGGTGCGCTCGGTCACCGAGGCCAGCAGTTCCAGGTTCGGCCCGTTGAGGGTGCCGTCCTTGGTGACGTCGGTGACCACGAAGCGCGAGCAGCCTTCGCCGACAAGACGTTCCAGGACCGGCCAGAGGTCACCGCCATCGGTCTCCCAGCCGCGGCCACGCAGCCGGTAGTCGCCGTTCTCCAGCTTCACGTCCAGCCCGACGGCCACCTTGTCGCCGTGCTCGGCGATCGCTGCGGCGCACCACTGCGGGTTCTCCAGGGCCGCGGTGCCGAGGTTGACCCGCCGGCATCCGGTGGCCAGCGCGGCCTTCAGCGTCTCGTCGTCACGGATACCGCCGGACAGCTCCACCGCGACATCGAGTTGCCCGACCACGTCGGCGAGCAGTTCGCGGTTGGAACCGCGCCCGAACGCGGCGTCCAGATCGACCAGATGGATCCATTCGGCACCGTCGCGCTGCCAGCCCAGCGCGGCGTCCAGGGCGGAGCCGTACTCGGTTTCACTGCCGGCGACGCCTTGAACCAGGCGTACGGCGCGGCCCTCGACGACGTCGACGGCGGGAAGAAGAATTAGGGACACGTGCGGTTACCTTACTTGCCTCGTCAGCCGAGGCTCTCGACCCAATTGCGCAGCAGCGCCGCACCGGCGTCGCCGCTCTTCTCGGGGTGGAACTGGGTGGCCGCCAGCGGCCCGTTCTCCACCGCGGCCAGGAACGGCACCTGGTGCGTCGCCCAGGTCAGCCGCGCATCGGCGTCACCCTCCCAGGTCTGCGCCGCGTAGGAATGCACGAAGTAGAACCGGGTGTCGGCGTCGAGACCGCGGAACAGGGTGCTCTCGGCGGGTGCGTCGACGACGTTCCAGCCCATGTGCGGAATGACCGGCGCATCGAGCCGGGTCACCGCACCCGGCCACTGGGCGCAGCCGTCGGTCTGGACACCGAACTCGACCCCGCGGGTGAACAGGATCTGCATCCCGACGCAGACGCCCAGCACCGGGCGTCCCGCCGCGAGGCGCTTGGCGATGATCTGCTCGCCACCGATATCGCGCAGGCCCGTCATGCAGGCCTCGTAGGCCCCGACCCCGGGGACCACCAGACCGTCGGCCTCGAACGCCGCGGACGCGTCCGCGGTGACCTCGACATCGGCACCGGTGCGCTCCAGGGCGCGCTGCGCCGAACGCAAATTGCCGGATCCGTAGTCCAGCACGACAACTTTTCGCGAACTCTCCACGTCTACAGGGTGCCTTTGGTGGACGGCACCCCGGACACCCGCGGATCGAATTCCACGGCCTGGCGCAGCGCGCGAGCCACGGCCTTGTACTCGGCCTCGGTGATGTGGTGCGGATCGCGGCCGTAGAGGGTGCGCACGTGCAGCGCGATGCGAGCGTTGTAGGCCAGCGATTCGAAGACGTGCCGGTTGATCACGGTGTGGTACGGGGTGCTGGAACCGGCAATGGTGAACTCCACCATGTAATCCGGTTCGCCGGTGTGCACGAAGTAGGGCCGGCCGGAGACGTCGACGGCGGCGTGCGCCAGTGTCTCGTCCATCGGGATGTAGGCATCGCCGAACCGCCGGATGCCCTTCTTGTCCCCCAGCGCCTGACCGAGGGCCTGGCCCAGCACGATCGCGGTGTCCTCGACGGTGTGGTGTCCCTCGATCTCGACGTCACCGCGCGCCTGCACGCTGAGATCGAAACTGGCGTGGCTGCCCAGCGCGGTCAGCATGTGATCGAAGAACGGCACGCCGGTGTCGATGTCGACCTTGCCGGTGCCGTCGAGGTCGATCTCCACGACGATGTCGGACTCCCTGGTCTTGCGTTCGACTTTCGCGCGGCGGGTCATGAGGCTCCTTGGATGTGGGCTGTGCTGGTCGAGACGGTACCGAGGACGCCCGATTCGGCGATCTTGGCGCTGACGTCGAGCAGCAGATCGTTCTCGTCGATCAGGCCGATGGTGGTGCGCAGGTATCCGGGGATGCCGACATCGCGGATCAGCACCCCGGCGTCGAGGTAGCTCTGCCAGACCGCCGGCGCATCGTCGAATCCGCCGAACAGTACGAAGTTGGCATCGCTGGGGATGACCCGGAAACCCAGGCCGGTCAACGCCGCGGCGACGCGTTCACGCTCGGCGATCAGGGTGGCGACGCTGCCCAGGGTGTCATCGGCGTGCCGCAGCGCCGCCCGGGCGGCGGCCTGGGTCAGCACCGAGAGGTGATAGGGCAGCCGGACCAGCAGCAGGGCGTCGATGACCGCGGGATCGGCGATCAGGTAGCCCAGCCGGCCGCCGGCGAAGGCGAAGGCCTTGCTCATGGTGCGGGTGACGATGAGCTTGGCCGGGTAGTCGGCGACCAGCTGCACCGCGCTGGGCTGCGAGGAGAACTCGCCGTAGGCCTCATCGACGATCACCACGCCGGTCGCGGCGTCGAGCACCCGGCGCAGATCGTCGAGTGAGACGCTCTGTCCCGATGGGTTGTTCGGGCTGGCCAGAAACACCACATCGGGTGACTCGGCCGCCACCGCGGTGACCGCGGCATCGGTGTCCAGACCGAAATCTCCGGCGCGGGAGGCTTCCAGCCACGACGTCTGGGTGCCGTCGGAGATGATCGGGTGCATCGAGTAGGACGGCACGAACCCCATGGCACTGCGGCCGGGCCCGCCGAAGGCTTGCAGGATCTGCTGCAGGATTTCGTTGGAACCGTTTGCGGCCCAGACATTCTCGACGGTGACCTCGACACCGGTTTGGCCGGCCAGGTAGGTGGCGAGGTCGGTCCGCAGCGCGACGGCGTCCCGGTCGGGATACCGGTGCAGATCGGACGCGGCGTCACGGACCGACTCGGCCACATCATCGATGAGGGCCTGGGTGGGCGGGTGCGGGTTCTCATTGGTGTTGAGCCGCACCGGCACCGACAGTTGCGGTGCACCGTACGGTGTCTTGCCGCGCAGGTTGTCCCGCAACGGCAGGTCATCGAGCGTGATCTTCGAGATGGTGCTCACCTTTCGAACCGACGTCGGACAGCTTCGCCATGCGCCGGCAGGTTCTCCGCCTTGGACAGCGTGATCACATGACCGGCAACATCTTTGAGTGCGGCCTCGTCGTACTCGACGACATGGATACCGCGCAGAAAGGTCTGTACCGACAGCCCGCTGGAATGGCGCGCACACCCGGCGGTGGGCAGCACATGGTTGGAACCGGCGCAGTAGTCACCGAGGCTGACCGGCGACCAGGCGCCGACGAAGATCGCGCCCGCCGAACGGATCCGGCCGGCGACGGCGGAGGCGTCCTCGGTCTGGATCTCCAGGTGTTCGGCCGCGTAGGCGTTGACGACCTTGATTCCGGCGTCCACGTCGTCCACCAGCACGATCGCGGACTGCCTGCCGGTCAGCGCGACGGTGACCCGCTCGCGGTGCGTGGTGGTCTCGAGCTGCGCGACCACCTCGCGGTCGGAGGCATCGGCGAGTGCGACGCTGTCGGTGACCAGCACGCTGGCGGCCATCTCGTCGTGTTCGGCCTGGCTGATCAGATCGGCGGCGATGTGCCGGGGATCGGCGGTGTGATCGGCCAGGATGGCGATCTCGGTAGGACCGGCCTCGGCGTCGATGCCCACCTGGGAGCGGCAGATGCGCTTGGCGGCGGTCACGTAGATGTTGCCGGGCCCGGTGATCATGTCCACCGGGGCAAGTTCGGCCCCGTCGGTGTCGGTGCCGCCATAGGCCAGCAGGGCGACCGCCTGGGCACCGCCGACGGCCCACACCTCGTCGACGCCCAGCAGTGCGGCCGCGGCCAGGATGGTCGGGTGCGGCAGGCCACCGAACTGGGCCTGCGGCGGGCTCGCGATCACCAGGGACTCGACCCCGGCGGTCTGGGCCGGCACCACGTTCATGACGACGCTGGAGGGATAGACGGCGTTGCCGCCCGGTACGTACAGTCCGACCCGCTCGACCGGCACCCAGCGCTCGGTGACGGTCGCGCCCGGGGCCAGCGTCGTGGTGGTGTCGGTGCGGCGCTGATCCGCGTGCACGATGCGGGTCCGGTCGATCGCGACCTCGAGGGCGGCGCGCACGTCGGGGTCCAGCTCCGCCAGCGCGGCCTGCAGTTTCTCGCCTGATACCCGCACCGTCGCGGGACGCACACCGTCGAACGTCTCGCCGTACTCCAGCGCTGCGACGGCACCGCGCTCGGCGATGTCGTCGACGATCGGACGGACCTTCGGGACCACCGAGTCCACATCGACACCGCCGCGCGGCAACGTCGTCCGCAACCGGGCTGCGGACAGGTCCGCGCCCCGCAGATCGATGCGGGTCATGAGGGATCGTGGTGACGTCACGGGTCTATTGTCCCAGAGCAGGCCAAATCGAATTCGGGAGCCATCATGTCCGCGTCACCGTCACGTAAAGAGCACCCCAACAACGCCTCCGGCGTGCCGATGCTGGTGCCGCCGGCGCTGGAGAGTTTCCAGATCAAGTACATCAACCCGCTGATGACGCCGATCAGCAAGAAGCTGCCCGGGCTGAGTGTGATCACGCACACCGGGCGGACCTCGGGGAAGCGGTACGAAACCCCCGTCACGTCCTACCGCAAGGGCAACACCCTGGCCATCGGACTGATCCACGGCAAGACGAACTGGGTGAAGAACGTCCTGGCGGCAGGGCAGGCCGACGTCCGGGTGTCGGGGAACGATCTGCACCTGGTGAACCCGCGGGTCCTGCCCGCCGGGACGGCGGATCCGTCTCTGCCGTTCCTGGCTCGCCTCATGCTCCGCAAGTCCGGGGTGTTCGTCGCCGACATCGCCTGAAATCTCGGTTGACCGGGCCTGCCACACTTTCTCCCATGACCTGGCAGGTGTGGCTGGCTTTCCTCGGTGCGGCGATCGTGATCAGCGTGGCGCCGGGCCCCGGCGCGGTGCAGTCGATGGCCACCGGTATGACCGAGGGGTTGCGGCGCGGCTGGTGGAGCGTGTTCGGCCTGGAGATCGGCCTGATGCTGCAGCTGGCACTGGTCGCGGCCGGCGTCGGTGCGATCGTCGCGGCGTCGGCGCTGGCCTTCACCGTGATCAAGTGGCTCGGGGTGGCCTACCTGGCGTACCTGGCGATCCGTCAGTGGCGCACCGCCCCGCGCGACCTGCGCGAACAACTCGGTTCTTCGACCGGCAGCAGCCGCCGCGGCCTGGTCGCGCGCGGATTCCTGGTCAATGCCACCAACCCCAAGGGACTGGTGTTCTTCCTGGCGGCACTGCCGCAGTTCGTCGTGCCGTCCGCGCCGCTGCTGCCGCAGTACCTGGCCATCGGGCTGACGATGATCGTCGTCGACATCGTGGTGATGGGCTTCTACACCGGGCTGGCCGGACGGCTGATGAACTGGCTGCACAACGCTCGGCAGCAGACCGTCCTGAACCGTGTCATCGCCGCGATGTTCGCGGCCGCCGCCGTGGTGCTCTCGCTGGTGCGTCGCGGCGCAACCGCCTGAGCGGGGCTTATCGGCCTCAGGTGTCCAGGCCGATATCGAGCACCCGCACCGAGTGCGTCAGCGCCCCTACGGCCAGGTAGTCCACGCCGGTGCCGGCGTAGTCGGCCGCCGATTCCAGTGACAGTCCGCCCGAGGATTCGAGCAAGGTCGCGGGTGCGCGGGTGTCGCGGCGCTGCACCGCGATCTGGGTCTGCCACACCGGGAAGTTGTCCAGCAGAATCAGTTCCACCCCGGCGCCCAGCACATCGTCGAGTTGCTCCAGTGAATCGACCTCGACCTCGCAGGGCAGGTCCGGCGCGGCGGTCCGCACGGCGTGCAGGGCGGCCAGCACCGAGCCGGCCGCCGCGACATGGTTGTCCTTGATCAGCGCGGCATCACCGAGCCCCATCCTGTGGTTCACCCCGCCGCCGACCCGGACCGCGTACTTCTGCAGGAATCGCAACCCGGCCAACGTCTTGCGGGTGTCCCGGATCTTGGCTCCGGTGCCCTCGACGGCATCCACCCAGTGCGCCGTCGCGGTCGCGATACCGGACAGATGGCAGACCAGGTTGAGCATGGTGCGCTCGGCGGTGAGCAGTCCCTGCGCGGGCGCGGTGACGCGCAGCAGCGACTGACCGGCCTCCAGACGGGCACCGTCCTGCACCCGGTCCAGCACGGTGTAGCCATCGGCGCCCAGCACCTCGTCGAGCACCAGCAGTGCCAGGTCGACACCGGCGATGACGCCGGGTTCGCGGGTCGCCATCGAGGCGGTCGTGGTGGCGTCGGCGGGCACTGTCGCCAGGGTGGTGACATCCGGCCCGTAGCGCAGATCCTCTTCCAGAGCGCGGGCGACGACGGCCCTGGCCTCGACGAGTTCGGCTGCCGACAGTCCTGTCGTGGTGGTCACCTGCGCTCCTTCGGTCATGTGCGTCATCAGCCGGCCCCGACCGGGGCGGCGACGGCGGGGGCACCGGCGGCATCGGTGCGCACCGAGATGCTGACCGCCTGTGCGGCATCGGTTTCGGGATGGTCACCGCGGTGATGGCAGCCGCGTGATTCGGTACGCGCGAGCGCGGCCGCGGCGATGGCGCGTGCCGTCATGGTGAGCGCGGCGTCCTCGGCGGTGCCGCGGTCGGCGACGGCACGCTGTGGCGCGTCCGCCAGCATCGCGGTCAGCTGGTGCAGGCCATCGGCGTCGCGCACCACCGAGGCGTGCCGGCTCATGGCGTGCTGCAGCGCATCTCGCGCCAGCACGGGCAGTCGCACCGCGGCCGGTGCGGCCGCTGTGGTCGGTCCGGACTCCTGGGAGTGCATCGAGGCGGCACGCCCGGCCCGGCCGCCGACGACGAGGCCTTCGAGCAAGCTGTTGGACGCCAACCGGTTTGCGCCGTGCATACCGGTGCGCGCGACCTCACCGGCGGCGAAGAGCCCGGCCAGTTCGGTGCGCCCGTGCACATCGGTGCGCACCCCGCCGCAGCTGTAGTGCGCGCCGGGCACCACCGGGATCGGCCGTGCCGCCGGGTCCACGCCGGCGGCCAGACACGCCGCGGTGACGGTCGGGAAACGCCGACGCACATCGTCGATACCGGTGGCATCGAGGTACACGCAGGGGTCCCCGGTCTCCCGCAGTCGTGCGTCGATCGCGGCCGCGACCACATCACGCGGTGCCAGGTCGCCCAGCGGGTGCACCCCGGCGGTGATCGAATTGCCCTGGCGGTCCACCAGAACGGCACCCTCACCGCGCAGCGCCTCGGAGATCAACGGGCGGCGCCCGCCGGCCGGCCCGGTGTACAACATCGTGGGATGGAACTGGACGAACTCGATATCGGTGACGCTCAGCCCGGCCTGCAACGCGAGCGCGACACCGTCGCCGGTGGATCCGTCGGGATTGGTGGTGGCGGCGTAGAGATGGCCGAGCCCACCGGTGGCCAGGATGACCGACGGCGCATGCACGATGCCCGGCCCGTCACCGCTGTGCACCAGCACGCCGGTCACCTGGTCGCCGTCGTGACAGACCTGTAGGGCGACGTGGTTGCGCCGGATATCCAGGTGGGTGGCAGCGTGATCGAGCGCGCGCTGCACTTCCGCACCGGTGGCGTCCCCGCCGGCGTGGATGATCCGGCGCCGGCTGTGCCCGCCCTCGCGGGTCAGCGACCAGTGCCCCGGTGCGGACTCGTCAAATCGGGCCCCGGCATCGACGAGGTCGGACACCGCCAGGTAGCCGTCGGCGATGATGGAACGCACGGCGTCCACATCGCACAGCCCACCACCGGCCGCCACGGTGTCGGCGACATGCGCCTCCACGGAATCTCCGCCCTCGCGGAAGGAATCGGGCAGGACGACGGCGATACCGCCCTGGGCATAGAACGTGGCGGTCTCGGCAATCTTGGAGAGCACCACGACCTTGCGGCCCTCCCGGACCGCGGCCAGCGCGGCCACCAGTCCGGCGACACCGGTGCCGATGACCACGACGTCAGCGCGCTGCTGCCAGTACCCGGCTCCCCCACAGGATGCCGAGACGGCGGTCATTCCCCGCCGCCGGGCTGCCCGATCTCGATCATGCGCTGCACACTGGCCTGCGCCAGCTCGGCAGTCTCCAGGTCGACGTGCACCTCGTCGGCGCCTTCGACCAGGCAGCGCAGCAGCGCGGCCGGGGTGATCATCTTCATGTAGCCGCAGGAGGCCCGGTCGTTGACCGCGAGGAACTCGACATCGGGTGCGGCGCGGCGCAACTGGTGCAGCATGCCGACCTCGGTGGCCACCAGCACCTGGCGGGCGTTGGTCTCGCGGGCGGCGTCGAGCATGCCACCGGTGGACAGGATCTTCACCCGGTCCTCCGGGACCGCTCCCTCACCCGCGAGGTACAGAGCCGATGTGGCGCAACCGCATTCGGGGTGCACGAACAGCTCGGCGTCCGGATGGGCACGGGCCTGGTCGGCGAGCTCGTCACCGTTGATCCCGGCGTGCACGTGGCATTCGCCGGCCCAGATGTGCAGGTTCTTGCGGCCGGTGACGCGCCGGACGTGGGCGCCGAGGAACTGGTCCGGGCAGAACAACACGGTGCGGTCCTCGGGGATCGAGGCGACCACCTCGACCGCGTTGGACGAGGTGCAGCAGATGTCGGTGAGCGCCTTCACCGCGGCGGTGGTGTTCACGTAGGACACCACGACGGCGTCGGGGAACTCGTCCTTCCACTCGCGGAGCTGGTCGGCGGTGATCGAGTCGGCCAGTGAGCAGCCGGCGCGCTGATCCGGGATCAGCACCGTTTTCGCGGGCGCCAGGATCTTGGCGGTCTCGGCCATGAAGTGCACACCGCAGAACACGATGGTGTCCTCGGAGGCCTCGGCCGCGATGCGGGACAGCGCCAGCGAATCGCCCACGTGGTCGGCGACGTCCTGGATGGCGGGCAACTGGTAGTTGTGCGCGAGCAGCGTGGCGTTGCGCAGGTTCGCCAGCCGGCGGACCTCGGCCGCCCACTGGCCGTCGCCCACCACACCGGCGTAGCCGCCGGGGCCGTCGACGATGCGTGCGGCGAGAACGCTGTCGTGCGCTGCAGTGCGATCCAGGACCGTCATGGCAGTCTCCTTTGTGCCAACAGAGGTTTTCGACTTACAATCGAAAACATGCCATATGGTAGCACCGACCACGAAGTGCTCGCCGTCGTCCTCCAGGTTCGTCAGCTGACCACGAAAAACCCGCAGCTCAGCGTGTTGCTGTGGGAACGGGCCATGGATCCGGAGCGCGGCGCCTGGGCGCTACCCGGCGGACAGCTGCGACACGACGAAGACATGATCAGTTCGGTCAGGCGTCAACTCGCCGAGAAGGTCGACCTGCGCGAGCTGACACATCTCGAGCAGTTGGCGGTGTTCTCCGACCCGCACCGGGTACCGGGTCCGCGCACCATCGCCTCCACCTTCCTGGGGCTGGTGCCCTCCCCCGCCACCCCGGAACTGCCACCGGACACCCGCTGGCACCCGGTGTCCGCCCTGCCGCCGATGGCCTTCGACCACGGCACCATGGTGGCCAACGCGTGCTCGCGGTTGATCGCCAAGCTGTCCTACACCAACATCGGATTTGCGTTGGCGCCCAAGGAGTTTGCGCTGTCAGCGCTGCGCGACATCTACAGTGCCGCGCTCGGGCATCCGGTCGATGCGACCAATCTGCAGCGCGTGCTGGAGCGGCGCAACGTCATCACCAGGACCGGGACCACCGCACGCTCGGGGCGCAGCGGGGGCCGGCCCGCGGCGCTGTACCGGTTCACCGAATCCCGTTACCGGGTCACCGACGAATTTGCCGCATTACGCCCGCCGGGGTGAGTCGGACTGGATTCTTAGACCCTTCTTAGGCAACAATGCCCGGATGGACTTTGGCAGCACTGCGGCCGCGCCCGACGCCGAATGGATCGGAGCCGTCCCGCACGAGGCGCTGGACCGCTCCGCGCGCCCACAGCTGCCCAAGGATGATCCGTTCTACCTCGCCCCGGCCGGCTTCCAGCACGCCACCCCGGGCACCGTGCTGCGCAGCCGGGACGTCGAACTGGCCTTTCTCGGACTGATCCCCCAGCAGGTGCGCGCGGTACAGCTGCTGTACCGGACCACGGATATGAACGGCAACCCCGAAGCGGCCGCCACCACCGTGGTCATGCCCGCCGAACGGGGACCGGAGCGCATCTGTCCGCTGGTCTCCTACCAGTGCGCCATCGATGCCATCTCATCGCGCTGCTTCCCGTCCTATGCGCTGCGCCGGCACGCGGTGGCACCCGGCGCGGTGCCGCAGTTCGAGATGCTGCTGGTCGCCGCGGCCGTCGCCGAGGGCTGGGCGGTGTCCGTCCCCGACCACGAAGGCGTCAACGGCAACTGGGGCACCCCGTACGAACCCGGCTACCGCGTGCTCGACGGGGTGCGTGCGGCCCTGGGCTCCGAGCAACTGACGCTGTCGGACAAGGCGCCCATCGGGTTGTGGGGCTATTCCGGTGGCGGTCTGGCCAGCGCATGGGCCGCCGAGATGAGCGGCACCTACGCACCCGAACTCAACATCGTCGGCGCCGTCCTGGGTTCGCCGGTCGGCGATCTGGGGCGCACCTTCCGCAAGCTCAACGGCACCTTCGCCTCGGCGTTGCCCGCGTTGGTGGTCGCCACTCTCGCCGACGTCTACCCGGGACTTCAGCGGATCATCGCCGAGCACGCCAGCGAGAACGGCCGGGCCCTGCTGGACCGGTTGCACCACATGACCACCGTCGAGGCCATCGTGCGGCTGTGGCGCACCGATATGGGCGACATGCTCGATCAGCCGCTGGAACAGATCCTCTCGACCCCAGAGGTGCAGCACGTCTTCGCCGACATCAAGCTCGGTGTCGCGGTGCCCACCCCGCCGGTGCTCATCATCCAGGCCGTGCACGACGAGATCATCTCCGTCGACGGGATCGACGAGCTCGCCGAAACCTATGCTTCCGGCGGCGCCCACGTCACGTACCATCGCGACGCGTTCAGCGAGCATCTGCTGCTGCACCCGATGTCGGCGCCGATGGCGCTGCGCTGGCTCTCGGATCGCTTCGCCGGCCGCCCGCTCGGCGAGCACCTGGCCCGCACCAAGTGGCCGACCATGTTCAACCCGTCGACCTACAAGGGAATGGCACGGCTGGCCGTGATCACCGCCAAGGTGCTGACGGGGCGCACAGTGCATCGCCTGCCGCTGTCGGTGCTCGACCGCTGAACGGCGCGGCCAGGCTCAGGGCCGGCCGCGCTGCACGTCCTCCAGCGTCGGCAGTTTCCACTGCAGGCCCTGCTCCAGGTCGAAGCTCATCGGCTTGTAGCGCAGCAGACCGCTGCCCGGGTACGGGGTGTATTCGCCGAACCACACCTCGCCGTCGACGGCATACAGGTCGACGCGGATGAAGTCCCAGCCGGTACCGAGGGTGCTTGCGATCTCCATCATCTTGTCCAGTTCGGCGGGCCGCTGCTCATCGGCCACCGGCTGAATCCGCCAGCGCACCGGCAGTTGCCGCCAGTCGGCGTCCAGGAAGGTGGCCGTCTGGTGCTTGCCGAACCGGCCCCGATTGACCTGGATCAGCTCGATACGGCCGTCGAAGACGAAGAATTTGTAGTCGACCGGCGCCTGGCCGTCCGGCGTCGGGATGCGCTCCTCCAGGAGCAGGTGCGGGCGGGCTTCGCTGTAACCCCACTCGCCGAGTTCCAGCGGTGTCTCGTCGAACCAGGTGCTGGTCTGCTGCAGCAGACTGGCCAGATCCGTCTGCGGATCGGGCCCGAACAGCGCGCGCCCACTGCTGGCATTGGGCTTGAGCACCCACGGTGGAAGCGACGCCAGATCGGGGGCGTCGCGCAGGTCCGTGCCGGACCAATAGGTGGCCGGGATACGCAGATCGGGACTCGGGTAGGCCTCCCGGGCCATGTCCTTCATCCACATCTTGTCGCACGCCTTGACGATCCGGTCCCGCCGGTCGTTGAAGATCCGCCAGTTCACCTTCTCGTTGAAGGTCTTCGGGTCGGTGAAGTTGCCGCGTTTGCGGATCATCGACAGGTACAGAAACTGCCGCATGGTGGTGACCGGAATCCTGTCGACCATCTTGCGGCGGGAGGCCTGCAGCCACGCGGGCGTCGTCTTGTACTCCAGCATCGGCATAGCTGACCTCACTCACCCGTAATTATCGCAGCAGCCATTTTGCTGTGACGCAGCTGTGCGCGCGTCAATCTACCGGTGTGAGCACGATCTGTGGGGGCTACGTCTGCGCGGGACCGGCAACCTCGGTGGCCGGTTCCGCGGCCACCGGAATAGGCGGGTACACCCCGGCGTATTCCACCGGTGGCCAGGCGCCGAGATCATCACGAGAGGTCGAGGCGGTCATCAGCGCGTAGGTCAGGGCGGCCACCGCGGCGGGCAACAGGATGCCCGCGGCGATCACCAACGGTCCGTGCCCGAAGAACACCGCAGGTGCTTCGCTCACGTAGTGCACCCGATTGGCCTCGGAGACCGGCGCGGCATCCACATCGATGCTGCCGTAGCGCCAGTGCACCAGGGCCGCACCGACACCGGCGGAGGCACCGGCGGCAGCGGCCATACCGGCGGCAAGCGCGGCCACCTGAACCGGACCGCGGTGTGCCCGCCACTGCCACACCAGGACGGTCGCGACGACGGCGAGCACCCCGAGCAGACCGACCTGGAGAAACGCGCCGAGGAAGAAATGGTCGGAGTCATTGCCCAGGTAGGCCCGCACCCGGTCGCCGGCCCGGGTCAATGCGACGACGCCCTGGATAGGGGGCGCCAGCCAGGCCCACAGGGCACCGACCACCGCGCCGGCGGCGAGCAGACCCAGGAACACCCGGATGGCCGCGGTGCGCCTGGAAACAGCAGGTGCACCAACAGAATTCGTCATCGCTGGGTGTCCAGATCGGTGGAGTCCACCTGACCGTGCCGCGAACACTTCGCCCACCATCCGGTCGGGCGGACCTGGACGATCATCCGGCGGCCGCATTCGGCGCAGAACCGCGGCGGCTCCAGCCCGAGCTGAGCGGCGGTGGGGATGACCGTGCCCGCCGCGGCCCCCAGCTCGGCACCGGTATAGACGTTGTAGACACCGGCGCCCACAGGCGCGGGCAGGGCCGGCAACTCGCTGATCATCACAACTGTCAGTCTTACCGCGCGCGCTACAGCGTCGCGTTCAGGGCCTTGATCGGCATCTGCAGATCGTCGAGCAGCTCCAGGTCCGCCTCGGCCGGACGGCCCAGCGTGGTGAGGTAGTTGCCGACGATCACGGCGTTGATACCGCCCAGGATGCCCTTCTTGGCGCCCAGGTCGCCGAGGGTGATCTCGCGCCCGCCGGCGAACCGCAGCATGGTGCGCGGCAGCGCGAGCCGGAACGCCGCCACGGCTCGCAGCGCGTCGGCGGCCGGCAGCACCTCCAGGTCACCGAAGGGGGTGCCCGGGCGCGGGTTCAGGAAATTCAGCGGCACCTCGTGGGGGTCCAGCTCGGCCAGGTTGGCGGCGAACTCGGCGCGCTGCTCCAACGTTTCGCCCATGCCCAGGATGCCGCCGCAGCAGACCTCCATACCGGCCTCGCGGACCATGCGCAGGGTGTCCCAGCGCTCTTCCCACGAGTGGGTGGTCACGACGTTGGTGAAGAAGGAGCGCGCCGTCTCCAGGTTGTGGTTGTAGCGGTGCACGCCCATGTCGGCCAGCCGCTGCACCTGCTCCTCGGTGAGCATGCCCAGCGAGCACGCGATCTGGATGTCGACCTCGTTGCGGATGGCTTCTATGCCCGCGGCGACCTGCGACAGCAGCCGCTCATCCGGTCCGCGCACCGCGGCGACGATGCAGAACTCGGTGGCACCGGTCTTGGCGGTCTGCTTGGCGGCCTCCACGAGGCTCGGGATGTCGAGCCAGGCGCTGCGCACCGGTGAGGCGAAAAGGCCCGACTGCGAGCAGAAGTGGCAGTCCTCGGGGCAGCCGCCGGTCTTCAGGCTGATGATGCCCTCGACCTCGACGTCGGGACCGCACCACTTCATCCGGACATCGTGCGCAAGCTCCAGCAGAGCGTCGAGCTGATCATCGGGCAGCTGCAGCACCTGCAGGGTCTGGTCCTGATCGAGGCCGACGCCGCGTTCCAAGACCTGCTCGCGCGCCTGAACCAGAATGTCCGTCACCGGTACGTCTCCCTACCTGTCCGTGCAGTGCCGACCACCGGAGCGCTCGACTTGAACACCGTTCAGGTTAGGCTACCTCCGTGCAGCTGCACAAACGTGACCTCGTCGACGCCGCCACGGCGATCCTGGACAACTTCGGGATCGCCGATCTGACCATGCGCCGGCTCGCCCGCGAACTCAGCGTCAGCCCCGGTGCGCTGTACTGGCATTTCGCCAACAAGCAGCAGCTGCTCGGCGCGGTGGCCGACCGGATTCTGCAGCCCACCCTGCAACCGGCGCCGACCGGAAGCTGGCGCGAGCAGATCTCCGGGGACTGCCAGCGCCTGCGGGATGCGCTGCTGTCGCACACCGATGGTGCCGAACTGGTCTCGGCCAGCTTCGCCGCCGGACAGTCCGAGGCGATGACCCAGGTGGTCGAGCGGCTGTCGGCGGCGGCGGCCGAATCCGGCGTCGAGGGTCTGCATTCCGCGCTGGCGGCTCGCACCGTCGTCTACTACGTGCTGGGATTCACCGTCGATGAGCAGTCCCGGCTGCAGTGGGACGCCGCGGGCGCCGATCTGCCGGAAAGCCAATCGGCGCTCGCCGAGGACGCCGGCCGGCGTTTCGCGTTCGGGCTCGGCCTGCTCGTCGACGGTATGGCGGTGCACAGTGCCACCGGCCACCCAAGCTCACACCCCGCAAAATAGCCAGTACGGGTGACCCAATGCGCCACTTCGCGCAGAGCCGGTTCCCGAGCATGGCAAAATGGCCTCGTCAGTGAGGGGTTCATGGATGTGCCGGTCGGATGCGCGGGCGTGGGTGATCGTCGCCTGGGTGTTCGCTGTAGCCGCCCTGAGTGGATGTTCACCGGAGGTGACGAACCTAGCCGCCGAGGTCGTGACCGTTCACAACGCGCAGGTCGCCCCCGGTCAACCGATAGCCACTGCCGGCAAGCCGGTCCTGTCCGTCTACGACGGTTCGGACCGCACCGTGTTCGACCTGGCCGGACTGGAGAAGCTGGGTACCGCGCGGTCGCGACTCTACGAGCCCTACGTCAAGCAGAACATCACGTTCGAGGGCGTCCCCGCCCAGAATCTCGCGACCTATCTGGCTCTGGACCGAGCCGACCGCATCGACGTGGTGGCTCTGGACGGGCTGGAACTGACCATCGGCGTCGGCGACCTGCTGGACTCCAAGGCCTTGTTCGCCACCCGCACCGATGGGCAGGAGATCCCGATAGCCGACGGCGGCCCCACCCGCCTCGTCTTCCCCGGTGACCCGTTGGCCTCCGATCTGAACCAGTGGATCTGGAGCCTCGCGACCGTGACGATCCTGCGTGCCTGACCCATGACCGAGCTCGAGACCCGATGGTCCCGTATCGAAATGGCCACCGCGACGGCCATGCTGATCGCGCTCGTCCTGTTGCTCGGTGCAACCTTCAACGCCTATCAGAACAGCGCGCGCCTGCAGGACACAATCCAGTACACCGATATCGCCTCCGGCAACGAGGGAGATATTGCACCGGCGGCGGGGCACCTCGCGTACGCACTGGAACGCTGGGCGGACGGTGCGCAGGTCCTGGACACCATCGACGTCAACCGCGGTGTCCTCATTCGCCAGCTACACACCGCCGCCGCCAATGCGCCCACCAGCGACGTCCGGGAACGCTATGAGGATCTGCTGGCCCGTGCGCAGCGACTGAGCGGCGACATCGACGATCAGAAGACCCGGGCCCCGGTGTCCGCGCCCGAACCAGGCCTCATCCGGGCCCTGGCGGCCGAAGCCGACAGCATCGTCACCGATGCCCAACTCAACCGGCAGCGCAGCAATCGAGCGGTGTTCGACCAGACCGTCGCCTCGCAGCGATTCGACGACCGCAACCGTCGGCTTGCGGTCGTCGCCGGTGTCCTGACCTTTGTGTTCGGCACGGCGACCATCGGACTGTTCCGCAGGCGCCTGCGCGTCAACCATCACAACGCATTGAAGGATCTGGCCTGTGAGGACCGGCGCCGTCAGGCCGCGGTCGAGCTGGCCAACGATCAGGCATCGATCCTGGAACAGGTTGCCGCGGGTGCGCCCACGGGTGAGGTTCATGCGGCGATCGATGCGCTCGCCGATCACGAACAGTCACTGGAGACCAGCTCACGATTGATGAACATCGTGAGATCCAGGGACAACATCCTCGGTGTGCTCGCACACCAGGCGACTCATGACGGTCTGACGGGTCTGCTGAACCGGGTCGCCCTGGTGGACGCTCTCGAAGACGCGCTCGGCCGCAGCCGTGCCGACGGAAGCTGGGTGGCCTTCCTGTTCTGCGACCTCGACCGGTTCAAGTTCATCAACGACACCTTCGGTCACGACGCCGGCGACGACCTGCTGTGCCAGGTCGCGACGCGCCTGGAGGTGGAGGTCGGTGACCGCGGGCAGGTGGGCCGGATGGGAGGCGACGAATTCGGCGTCGTCCTGACAGGCCCCGCCGACGGCGACCGGCCCCGACAAGCCGCGCACCGGATGGTCGGGGCTGTGGACCGGTTGTACGAAGTGGCGGGTCGCTGGGTGGATATCGACGTATCCGTCGGTGTGGCCGTCGCCCCCGATGACGGAATCCCCGCCGACGAACTGCTGCAGCGGGCGGATATCGCCCTGTACGCCGCGAAGGACCAGGGTCGTTCGCACGTCGCGGAATTCGATCTGGGACTCGCTGCCGAAGCCGACCATCGGCGCGGTGTGGAACATGCCCTGCAGGAGGCGGTGAGCATCGGCGGCCTGGAGGTGCACTACCAGCCGGTGGTGCCGACACGGGGTGGACGACCCACCGATATCGAAGCACTCGTGCGGTGGCGGCGTGACGGTGTGCTGCTGGAGCCTGCGGCATTTCTGTCCATCGCCGAGGACGCGGGCCTGATCGCCAAGATCGACGAGGTGGTCCTGGCCCAGGCCTGCCGGGACGGCGCCGCGCTGGTCGAGGCCGGCGCCGCGATCGGTGTCGCCGTCAACGTGTCGTCCGCAACGCTGGGCCGGCCAGATTTCGTGGAGCTCGTGGCAAAAGCGGTGCAGGACGCCGGCTTTTCGTTCGATCTGCTGCGTCTGGAGGTCACCGAGGCGACCTTGCTCAACGACACCGCCGACGCGGGACGCAAGCTGGAGATCGTGCGCGGCCAGGGCGCGAAGATCGGGATCGACGATTTCGGCACCGGCTACTCCTCGCTGCAGTACCTCAGCGAACTACCGCTGGACGCCCTCAAGATCGACCGACATTTCGTGAACCAACTGGACACCACCTCCGGCGACGCGATCGTGGAGATGATCATCAACCTCGCGCGCGCTGAAGTTGCACACCGTCGCCGAGGGAGTCGAAACCGCTACGCAGCGTGAGCAACTCGCGGCACTGGGCTGCGACCTGATTCAGGGCTACCGCACCGGGCGGCCGCAGCCGATGGCCGAACTGCGTCCGCGCCTGCTCAGCACCGCGACCTGGTAGCCGTCAACTCATCCAATGTTCTTCACGGGCATCGCCATCCCAGTGCCGCAGCCCCACGAACTCCCCCTCGATATCGGTGCCGGTGCCCACCACGGCCAGCGCCTGCTCCAGCAGCTCGGCGGGCACCCGGCGCGCCAGTGTGACGTGCGGGGTCCACTGCCCGGACAGGGTATGCCGAAGCGGTCCGGACTCCATGTGCGGCAAGCAGATACGGTTCACCTGGGCATGCAGGTCCAACAGCTCGACAGACGGGATCACCAGCAGCACCAGGGTGTACGGACCACGCCCGAAGACCATCGGCGCACCGAGCCGGCACGGCAGCGGCAACCGGTCCAGCAGCGGCACCAGATCCGCCTCGGCATCGGCGGACATCTGTGCCGCGACGGTGACCGTGACGTGCGGGCGATTGGTCGGCGAGCGGTGACCGGCCTGGCTGGGCACCCCGGCGTCGGCGAGCGCCTGCCAGAGCCCACGGACGGCGGCATCGGCGCCCGCATCGAGAGTCAGCTCGATCGAGTGCACCATCGCTACACCAGGCTCGCGATCCAGTTCGGGTCGAAGGCCGACGTGCTGAGCATCTGGAACCCGTCGATGCTCAGCGGCGCCGCACCAGCCGGCAACACTGCGCGCAGCTCGGCCAACTGCGCCAGCGCCTCGCGGTTGTCCTGTTCGGCGACCCCGGGCAGCTCCGGCCAGGCGCCGATCACCAGTCCGGCTATCGGAACCCCCTTTGCCGCAAGCGATTCCAGAGTCAGCGCGGCGTGATTGAGGGTGCCCAGCCCCGGGGACACCACCACCAGGACCGGCGCGGACAAGTCGGTTGCCAGATCGCGCAGCGTCACGCCGTCGGCGCCCAGCTGCACCAGCAGGCCGCCGGCGCCCTCCACGATCGTCAACCGTCCCGGCGCGTCGGCGGCCCGCACCGAGGCCAGCAGTTCGTCGCGGTTGGGCAGCGGCAGGCCTGCTCGCCCAGCTGCAGCCACCGGGGCCAGCGCTTCGGGATAGCGCCAGCCGCCGTGCAGCGCGGTCACCCCGGACAGCCTGCCGACCTCGCGGAGATCGTCATCGCCGTCGGCGCTTCCGGTCTGCACCGGTTTGCAGACGGCGACATCCAGTCCGGCCAGGCGCGCGGCGCACGCCAGCGCGGCCGTCGTCACGGTCTTGCCCACCCCGGTATCGGTGCCCGTCACCACCAGCACGCTCATCGTGGCAGGCCGAGAACATCGGCGAGAACCCTTGCCGCCAGCGCGATCTCATCGTCGGTGAGGGCGGCACGGGCGGTCAGCCGCAGCCGCGAGGTGCCGGCCGGGACGGTCGGCGGCCGGAAGCAGCCGACCCGCACCCCGCGTTGCAGGCAGGCCGCCGCGGCGGCGACCGACACCTCGGGATCACCGAGAATCACCGAGACGACCGCCGAGGTGGGTTCCTCGGCCACATCGCAGATCCGGGCCAGTTCGCCCGCGCGGGCCAGCACCGCGGCGGCCAGCTGCGGCTGATCGATCAGCACCCGTAGGGCGGCCAGCGCGGCACCCACGGCGGCCGGCGCCAGACCGGTGTCGAAGATGAAGGTGCGGGCGGTGTCGATGAGGTGCGCGCGCACCGCGGCCGGGCCCAGCACCGCGCCGCCCTGGCTGCCCAGCGACTTGGACAAGGTGGTGGTCATGACGACGTCCGGCGCGCCGGCCAGACCGACCTCGTGCAGCAGACCCTGCCCGCCGGCGCCGCGGACCCCGAGCCCGTGCGCCTCGTCGACCAGCAGCAGCGCACCGAACCGGCGGCACACCTCGTGCAGTTCCCGCAGCGGAGCCAGCGCGCCGTCGGTGCTGAACACCGATTCGGTGGCCACCACGGCGCGGTCCTCGGCGCGGCCGGACAGCGCGTCCTCGACGGCGGCCACATCCAGATGAGGCGTCACCGCGACCCGGGCCCGTGACAGCCGGCAGGCATCCACGATGGAAGCGTGGGTGAGCGCATCGGAGACCAGCAATGTGCCCGGACCGGTCAGCGCGGTGACCGCGCCGATATTGGCGGTGTATCCCGAGGAGAAGACCAGTGCCGATTCGGCACCGGTGAACGCCGCCAGTTCGGATTCGAATTCCTCGTGCAGTTCGGTGTTCCCGGTGACCAGTCGCGAGCCGCTCGCGCCGGCACCCCAGGTGCGCAGCGCCTCGACGCCGCCTTCGAGCACGGCCGGGTGCTGGGACAGCCCGAGGTAGTCGTTGGAGGCCAGGTCGAGCTCGGTGCCCACCGGCGGGCGCACCCGCAACGATCGGCGCAGCCCCTGCGCACGGCGCTGTGTCTCGACCTCGGCGAGCCAGGCCAGCGGGGAAAGACCGGTGCGTGTCAATGGACGTCCTTTCGACACTTGAACACCGTTCAGGTTAATGCACGCGCGACGGCGACCATGCCCGCACCGATCTGGGCGACCTCCTCGGCGGTGCAGATGAACGGCGGCATCGCGTAGACCAGCCTGCCGAACGGTCGCAGCCACAGACCGTGCTCGATCGCGGTTCGGGTGGCCACGGCCATATCGACGGGTTCACGCATCTCGATGACGCCGATGGCGCCGAGCACCCGCACGTCGGCCACCGCAGGCAGCGTTCGCGCCGGTTCGAGTCCGTCCCGCAGACCGGCCTCGATCTTGCCGACCCGTCCCCGCCAGTCACCCTCCAGCAGCAGTTCGACGGCGGCCACCGATACCGCGCAGGCGAGCGCGTTGGCCATGAAGGTCGGCCCGTGCATCAGGGCCCCCGGCTCGCCGGCGCTGATGGTCGCGGCGACGTGCGCCGTGCACAGGGTGGCGGCCAACGTCACGTATCCGCCGGTGAGCGCCTTGCCGACGCACATGATGTCGGGGCTGACGCCGGCATGGTCGGCGGCGAACAGTTCCCCGGTGCGCCCGAACCCGGTGGCGATCTCATCGAAGATGAGCAGCACACCGTGCCGGTCGCACAGCCGTCGCAGGTCGTTGAGATAGCGCGGGTCGTGGAACCGCATGCCACCGGCACCCTGCACCACCGGCTCGACGATCACCGCAGCCAACTCGCCGGCGTGCTCGGCGAGTTGGCGTTCGAAGGCGGCGACGTAGGACGGGTCGTACTCGCCGGGCACCTGCGGGGCGAACACCTGCCGGGCCAGGACGTCGGTCCAGATCGAGTGCATGCCGCCGTCGGGGTCACACACACTCATCGGGGTGAAGGTGTCGCCGTGGTATCCGCCGCGCCACGTCATCAGTCGGTGCTTGGCCGGCCGGCCGCGGCTGCGCCAGTACTGCAGCGCCATCTTGGCGGCCACCTCCACCGACACCGAGCCCGAATCGCTGAAGAACACCGAGTCCAGGCCCGCCGGGGTGATCTCGACCAGCAGCTGGGCCAGTCGGGCCGCGGGCTCATGGGTCAGGCCTCCGAACATGACGTGGTTCATGGTGGCCAGCTGAGCGCTCATGGCCGCATCGAGCCGCGGATGGCCGTGGCCGTGCACCGCGGTCCACCACGAACTCATGGCGTCGAGGACATCGACGGACCTGCCATCGTGCACGAGGGTCAGCCAGGCGCCCTTGGCGGCCACCGCCACCACCGGCGTCAGCGCCTGGGAGCCGATGGTGCTGTAGGGGTGCCAGATGTGCGCGGTGTCGATCGCGCTGATCTCATCCGGTGTCAACGCGGGCATGGCACCGGACACTATCGCTTTGCTCAGCAGGTGTGACGTCGCGCCCGTGGCCTGAGGCACCCAGGGTTCTTAGGTAGATTAACTCCCCGACCATGATGACCCTTGCTCCCGCCCGGCCCTCCACCCGCGGTAAAGCCGAAGCGCGTCCCGCGTCGCCCGTCGGCACGCAGATGGGTACTCGCGCATCGGGCTTCTACCGGCACGACCTCGACGGACTCCGCGGGGTCGCGATCGCCCTCGTCGCGATTTTCCACGTCTGGTTCGGCCGGGTTTCCGGTGGTGTGGACGTATTCCTGGCGCTGTCCGGGTTCTTCTTCGGCGGCCGGTTGCTGCGGGCCGCAATCGACCCGGCCACCGCGCTGCGCCCGGTTCCGGAGATCGTGCGGCTGGTGCGCCGACTGCTGCCTGCATTGATCGTGGTACTCGCCGCCGCCGCGGTGCTGACCATCCTGATCCAGCCGGAAACCCGCTGGGAAACGTTTGCTGACCAGAGCCTGGCCAGCCTCGGCTACTACCAGAACTGGGAGCTGGCCAACACCGCTGCGGACTATCTGCGCGCCGGCGAGACGGTGAGCCCGCTGCAGCACATCTGGTCGATGTCGGTGCAGGGCCAGTTCTACATCGCGCTGCTGGCGATCATCTTCGGCCTCGCCTGCCTGCTGCGCCGACCGCTCGGCAGGCACGTGCGCTGGGTGTTCATCGTGCTGCTCACCGCGCTGACCATCGCGTCGTTCGTCTACGCGATCATCGCGCACAACGCCGATCAGGCCGTCGCGTACTACAACAGCTTCGCCCGCGCCTGGGAGCTCACCCTGGGCGCGCTGATCGGCGCGCTGGTCCCCTATGTGCGCTGGCCCATGTGGGTGCGCACCATCGTGGCGACGGTATCGCTGGTCGCCATCCTGTTGTGCGGCTGGCTGATCGACGGGGTCCGCGAGTTCCCCGGCCCGTGGACGCTGGTGCCGGTCGGGGCCACCGTGCTGTTCATCCTGTCCGCGGCCAACCGGGTCGCCGACCCGCACACCGGCGGCAAGCTGCCCGCCCCCAACCGGCTGCTGGCCACCAAACCGTTCGTCGCGCTGGGATCGATGGCCTACTCGCTGTACCTGTGGCACTGGCCGCTGCTGATCTTCTGGCTGGCCTACAGCGGGCGCGACCACGCCGGCTTCACCGACGGCGCGATCGTGCTGCTGGTGTCCGGCGTGCTGGCCTGGCTGACGACCAGATACGTGGAGACCCCGCTGCGCTACAAGGCACCGGCGCAGCGGCCCGTCGGTGTCCCGTGGCGCACCCGGTTGCGCCGCCCGACGATCGTGCTGGGCTCGGTGGTCACCCTGCTGGGTGTCACGCTGACCGCGACCTCGTTCACCTGGCGTGAGCATGTCACCGTCGAGCGGGCCAGCGGTAAGGAATTGTCCGGCCTGTCGGCGCGCGACTACCCCGGATCGCGCGCACTGCTCAACAACGCCAAGGTGCCCAAGCTGCCGATGCGGCCCACCGTGCTGGAGGCCAAGAACGACATCCCGGAGTCCACCAACGCCGGTTGCATCAGTGACTTCGACAACGTCGACGTCATCAACTGCACCTACGGCAACAAGGATTCCCAACGCACCATCGCCCTGGCCGGCGGCTCACATGCCGAACACTGGATCACCGCGCTGGACCTGCTGGGCCGGCTGCACGACTTCAAGGTGGTCACCTACCTGAAGATGGGTTGCCCGCTGACCACCGAGGAGAAACCCCTCGTGATGGGCGACAACCGCCCCTATCCGAAGTGCCGGGAATGGAATGAGAAGGTGATGCCGAAGCTGCTTGCCGACAAGCCCGACTTCGTGTTCACCACCTCCACCCGGCCGTGGAACATCAAACCCGGCGATGTCATGCCCAGCGCGTATCTCGGTATCTGGCAAGAGTTCTCGGATGCCGGCATCGATGTGCTGGCCATGCGCGACACGCCCTGGCTGGTGCGCAACAACAAGCCGTATTTCCCGGCCGATTGCCTGGCCGACGGCGGCGATGCCATCTCGTGCGGCATCAAGCGCTCTGAGGTACTGTCCGACGACAACCCGACTTTGAATTATGTGCAACGGTTCCCGAACCTGAAGCCACTCGACATGACCGATGCGGTGTGCCGACCGGACTTCTGCCGAGTAGTGGAGGGAAATGTGTTGATGTATCACGACTCCCACCACCTGTCGACCACGTACGTGCGCACCATGACGAACGAACTCGGGCGTCAGCTCGCAGCCGCCACCGGCTGGTGGTGACATGGACGTCACGGTCTGGCCCGGCACCGCGTATCCACTGGGTGCCACCTATGACGGGGCCGGCACCAACTTCTCACTGTTCTCCGAGGTCGCCGACGCGGTCGAGCTCTGTCTGATCGCCAAAGACGGTACCGAACAACGGATTCCGCTCGAAGAGGTCGATGGCTACGTCTGGCACGCCTACCTGCCCACCGTGAGTCCCGGCCAGCGCTACGGATTCCGGGTGTACGGGCCGTGGGATCCCACGGCCGGACACCGGTGTGACCCCAGCAAGCTGCTGCTCGACCCGTACGGAAAGTCATTCCACGGCGACTTCGAGTTCACCCAGGCGCTGTTCTCCTACGACCTGGAATCCGACGATCCCGCCGTCACCCCCGCCGATCCCCCGGTGGACTCCTTGGGCCACACCATGACCAGCGTGGTGATCAACCCGTTCTTCGACTGGGGTTCCGACCGGGCACCGCGCACCCCCTACCACGAGACCGTCATCTACGAAGCCCACGTCAAGGGCCTGACCCAGCTGCACCCCGACATCCCCGAACAACTGCGCGGCACCTACGCCGGCCTGGCGCACCCGGTGATCGTCGAGCATCTGAAGTCGCTGAACGTCACCGCCATCGAGCTGATGCCGGTGCACCAGTTCCTGCACGACCACCGGCTGCTCGACTTGGGACTGCGAAACTACTGGGGTTACAACACCTTCGGATTCCTCGCCCCGCATGCCCAGTACGCGGCCAGCCGCCACGCCGGTGGCGCGGTGGCCGAGTTCAAGGCGATGGTGCGCTCCTTCCACGACGCCGGTATCGAGGTCATCCTCGACGTGGTCTACAACCACACCGCCGAGGGCAACCACCTGGGCCCGACACTGAACTTCCGCGGTATCGACAACGCGGCGTATTACCGGCTGCTCGACGGCGAGGAACAGTTCTACAAGGACTTCACCGGCACCGGCAACAGTCTCAACGCCCGTCACCCGCACACCCTGCAGCTGATCATGGATTCGCTGCGGTACTGGGTGCTGGAGATGCACGTCGACGGCTTCCGCTTCGACCTGGCCTCGACCCTGGCCCGCGAGTTCTACGATGTCGACCGGCTGTCGGCCTTCTTCGATCTGGTGCAACAGGATCCTGTGGTCAGCCAGGTCAAGCTGATCGCCGAACCCTGGGACGTCGGCGAGGGCGGCTACCAGGTCGGCAACTTCCCCGGGCTGTGGACAGAGTGGAACGGCAAGTACCGCGACACCGTGCGCGACTACTGGCGCGGTGAGCCCGCGACGCTCGGTGAGTTCGCGTCCCGGCTCACCGGTTCCTCGGATCTCTACGAGAACACCGGCCGACGGCCCGGCGCGAGCATCAACTTCGTCACCTGTCATGACGGGTTCACCCTGGCCGACCTGGTGTCCTACAACGAGAAACACAACGAGGCCAACGGCGAGGACAACCGGGACGGCGAAAGCCACAACCGGTCCTGGAACTGCGGTGTCGAGGGCCCGACCGACGATCCGGACATCCTCGCACTGCGGGCGCGACAGATGCGCAATGTGATCGGCACGCTGATGATCTCGCAGGGCACCCCGATGATCAGTCACGGCGACGAGATCGGACGCACTCAGGGCGGCAACAACAACGCCTACTGCCAGGATTCGCCGGTCGCCTGGGTGGACTGGTCCCGGCTCGAGGACAACGCCGAACTGCTGGAGTTCACCCGCAAGGCGGTGGCGCTGCGCAAGAAGCACCCGGTGTTCCGCCGGCGCCGCTTCCTGGCGGGCAATCCGATTCGCAGCGGCGAACAGGAGCGCGACATCGCGTGGCTGACGCCGGCAGGCGCCGAGATGACCCCGGAGGACTGGGGATCGGGCTTCGGCAAGAGTGTCGCGGTGTTCCTCAACGGCGACGCCATCCCCGAACCCAACGCCCGCGGCGAGCGCGTCCGCGACGATTCGTTCCTGTTGTGCTTCAACGCACACGACGAATCGCTGGATTTCGTGCTGCCACCGGATGATTACGCCGAAAAGTGGGTAACCGCGTTGGACACCGGCGATCCCGCCGGTCCCGACGAGGTGACGATTTCTGCGGGCGAGAAGATCTCGCTGCAGCCGCGTTCGCTTCTGGTGCTCCGGAAAACGACCTAGGCGGTAACGGCTGATGGGTGTCCCGCTCTCCACGTATCGGCTGCAGATGCGCGGTGATTCCTTCACCTTCGCCGACGCGGTCGACCTGCTGGACTATTTGGACGATCTCGGGGTCTCACACCTGTACCTGTCCCCGATCCTGACCGCGGCCGCGGGGTCCACCCACGGCTACGACGTCACCGACCCGACCACGGTGTCCCAGGAACTCGGCGGACCCGAGGGCCTGGCCGAATTGTCCGCCCAGGCCCGGGCCCGCGGGATGGGCCTGATCGTCGATATCGTGCCCAACCACGTCGGCGTCGACGATCCCACGCAGAACCCCTGGTGGTGGGACGTGCTCACGCACGGCCGGGATTCGGCGTACAGCACCTACTTCGACATCGACTGGGATCTCGACCACGGCCGGATCGTGTTGCCGGTGCTGGGATCCGACGACGACATCTCCGACCTGACCGTGGACGGAGATCGGCTGCGGCTGGGCGATCGGGTCTGGCCGATCGCTCCGGGTACCGCGCAGGACGGCGCATCCGGTGCCGAGGTGCACGACCGTCAGCACTACAAACTCATCGGCTGGAGGAACAACCTCTGCGGCTATCGCCGGTTCTTCTCCATCACGTCACTGGCCGGCCTGCGCCAGGAGGACCCCGCTGTGTTCGACGCATCCCATGCCGAGGTGGGCCGCTGGTTCACCGAGGGGATGGTCGACGGGTTGCGCATCGACCATCCCGACGGGCTCGCCGAACCCGCCGCCTACGTGACGGACCTTCGCGACCTGGTCGGCGAGAAGGCCTGGATCGTCATCGAGAAGATCCTGGCCCCCGACGAGCCTCTCGACACCGGGCTGCCGGTGGACGGCACCACCGGTTATGACGCCTTGCGCGAGATCGGCGGGCTGTTCGTCGACCCGTCGGCCGAACCGACGCTGACCGCGCTCTACGAGCGCAGCGGTGTCGACCGCGGCACCATCGAGCACCAGACATCGGAATTGAAGACCGCCGCCGCCACCGTCACCCTCGCCAGCGAGCTGGCCCGGGTGTGCCGGTCCATCGTCGCCGATATCGGTGCCGACCATCCCCTGCTGCCGGATGCGGTCACCTCCTTGCTGACCCACGTGCACGTGTACCGGTTCGACTACCTGAATCTGACCGCTGTCGGACCGACCGCGATCGCCGAGGCCGTGCGCACCCGGCCCGAACTGGCCGAACCGCTGCAGCTGGTGGCGGCGGCCCTGGCACACGACGGCGAGGCCGCGGTCCGCATCCAGCAGCTGTGCGGTGCGGTGACCGCGAAGTCCGTCGAGGACTGCCTGTTCTACCGGGACGCCCGACTGGTCACCCTCAACGAGGTCGGCGGTGAGCCGTCACTATTCGGGGTGAGCGCCGCCGAGTTCCACGAGCGGGCGGCCACCCGGGCGCGGCTGTGGCCGCACGCCATGGTGACGCTGTCCACCCACGACACCAAACGCAGTGAGGACGTGCGGGCCCGCATCGGTGTGCTGTCCCAGCTGGCCGACGAGTGGGCCGAACGTGTCGAACGCTGGTCTCATATCGTACTGAGCCCGGACCCGGCGACCACACTCTTCCTGTGGCAGAACGTCTTCGGCGTGTGGCCGGTCGACGGCGAGGTATCCGAGTCCCTGCGGGCCCGGCTGCACGCCTACGCGGAAAAGGCGATCAGGGAAGCGGCGCTGCACACCTCGTGGAACGACCCGGACACCGCATTCGAATCGGCGGTACACGACTGGGTCGATGCCGTCATCGACGGCCCGGTGTCCAAGGAACTGACCGCACTGGTGGCTCGCGCCGATGCGCACGCCCACAGCGACAGCCTCGGCCAGAAACTCCTGGCGCTCACCGTGCCCGGCATCCCGGATGTTTATCAGGGCACCGAACAGTTCGACGACAGCCTGGTCGATCCGGACAATCGCCGGCCGGTGGACTATGCCGTGCGGCGCGCCGCATTGCAGGCCCGCACCGACCCCAAGATCCGGGTGGTGGGCGCCGCGCTGCGGCTGCGCAGGGAACTGCCCGACACGTTCCTCGACGGCGGCTACCGACCGGTGCCGGCGTCGGGATCCGCGGCCGCACACCTGGTCGCCTTCTTGCGCGGCGATGACGTGCTGGTGGCGGTGTCACGGTGGACGGTCAAGCTTGCCGAGATCGGCTGGGGGGACACCACAGTGACATTGCCGGAAGGCATCTGGACCGACCGGCTGACCGGGCGCACCCATGCGGGCAGTCCGGCGGCGACCGAGTTGTTCGCCGAGCTGCCGGTGGTACTGCTGGAGCGCACCGATGTCTGACCGTGAATTCGCGGTGTGGGCGCCGCGTCCCGACCGGGTGCAGCTCGATGTCGACGGCGCCCGGTATCCGATGGAGCGCGGCACCGACGACTGGTGGCGGGCCACCGTGACAGCCGGACCCGACAGTCGCTACGGATTCGTCCTCGATGACGACGACACCGTGCTGCCCGACCCACGGTCGGCCCGCCAGCCGGACGGGGTGCACGCACCTTCGCAGCTGTGGACCCCCGCCGCGGCCCCCGAAGACTGGCCGGGACGCTCGATCGAGGGCTCCACCATCTACGAGCTGCACGTCGGGACATTCACCCCCGCAGGCACTTTCGATGCCGCCATCGAAAAGCTGCAGTACCTGGTCGATCTCGGTGTCGACTTCGTCGAACTGATGCCGGTGAACGCCTTCAGCGGCACCCACGGCTGGGGTTATGACGGTGTGCTCTGGTACGCGGCGCACGAGCCCTACGGCGGCCCGGATGCCTTGCTGCGTCTCGTCGACGCCTGTCACGCCGTGGGCCTCGGCGTGCTGATCGACGCGGTGTTCAACCATCTCGGCCCGTCCGGCAACTACCTGCCCAGGTTCGGGCCGTATCTGTCCAGCGGCAGCAACCCGTGGGGCGAATCGGTCAACATCGGCGATGCCGGCGCCGACGAGGTGCGCCGCTACATCTTGGACTGCGCGCTGCGCTGGATGCGTGATTTCGGGGCCGACGGTCTGCGCCTCGACGCCGTACACGCACTGGTGGACACCACCGCCATCCACATCCTGGAGGAATTGACCACCGAAACCGATGCTCTGGCAGCCGAGTTGGGCCGCCCGCTGTCCCTGATCGCCGAGAGTGACATGAACGACCCCCGGCTGATCACCCCGCGCGATCAGGGCGGCCTCGGACTCACCGCGCAGTGGGACGACGATATCCACCACGCCATCCACACCGCGGTCTCCGGCGAACGGCAGGGCTATTACGGTGATTTCGGCACCGTGGAGACGCTGGCGCAGACCTTGACGCACGGCTACTTCCACGCAGGCACGTACTCGTCGTTCCGCGGCCGCCGGCACGGCCGCCCCCTGGACACCGCCACCATTCCCGCGACCCGACTGCTCGCCTACACCCTCACCCACGATCAGGTGGGCAACCGGGCCACCGGTGACCGGCCGTCACAGAACCTGACCACCGGCCAGCTCGCGGTGAAGGCCGCGCTGGCACTCGGATCTCCCTATACGGCAATGCTGTTCATGGGTGAGGAATGGGGTTCGAGCAGTCCGTTTCAGTTCTTCACCTCCCATCCGGAACCGGAACTGGGCCGTGCCACCGCGGAGGGACGCAAGGCAGAATTCGCTGCGCACGGCTGGGATGCCGATGAGATTCCGGACCCGCAGGATCCCGAGACCTTCACCCGGTCCAAGCTCGACTGGGACGAGGTCGCCGAGGGTGAGCACGCCCGGCTGTTGGAGGCCTACCGGCAGCTGATCGCGTTGCGGCACAACGAACCCGACTTCGCCGACCCGTGGCTGGACCACCTGCGGGTGGAGTACGACGAGGATGCGCGCTGGATCGTCCTGCACCGCGGCTCGCTGGCGGTGGCGTGCAATCTCGGCGACTCCGCGGTGAGTGTTCCGGTCACCGGCGAGGTCGTGCTCGCGTGGGATGACCCGTCGGCCGACGGTGCAGCCACCGTGATGCCCGGGCATTCTTTCGCGATTCTGCGCGCTGTCAACTGACCGTCCACAGGCTGTGGATGGCCGTTTGCCCCGCCCACTGGGTTGCCCGACGATGCGGATATGACTGCGATCCTGCCCATTCCGCCGCTCGACACCGCCACCGATCCGGTGCGGTCACCCGCTGACATCGGCCAGCGCTGGCGCGCCCTGATGGGACCGGTGGCATTCGCCAGTCCCCTGCTGGACTTCGTGTTCGTCGGCCCGGACCGGTGTTTCGTCACGGTGCTCACCGAAGTCGAGGTCGATCCGGAACCCGATACGGCACATGTCGCGAGGCTGATGGCGATCATCGCCGAGTTGTTGGAGGACGGCCCGCCAGGGACCACGGTGGCGTTCCTGTTCGCCCGGCCGGGCCGCGACGGGGTATCGGCGACGGACAGACGCTGGGCCGCGGTGATCAGCGCGGAGGCCGCCGCGCTCGGTATCCCGATCGAACCGATCTAACGGGCCAACGACGATGCGCTGGTCGAAGTGCCGTCGGCCTGAGATCAGGTCAGGTAGCGGTAGGTCGGCGAACCCGGTTCCAGCAGTTCGACATGCGCCTCGGAGTCGTGCATCCGTTGCAGCAGCCCGTCGAGGTCGGTCGACGAGCCCAGCTCGATACCGACCAACGCCTCACCGGTTTCGCGGTTGTTGCGCTTGACGTACTCGAACAGGGTGATGTCGTCGTTGGGTCCGAGCACGCTGTCCAGGAATCCGCGCAGGGCACCCGGCTCCTGCGGGAAGTCCACCAGGAAATAGTGCTTGAGCCCGCGGTGCACCAGCGACCGTTCGAGGATCTCGCCGTACCGCGAAACATCGTTGTTGCCACCGGAGATGATGCACACCACGGTGGAGCCGGGCTCGATGGCGGCCTCCATCAACGCGGCCACCGACAATGCTCCCGCCGGCTCGGCGATGATGCCCTCGCTCTGATACAGGTCGAGCATCGCCGAACACACCGCGCCCTCGTCGACCGAGGTGATCGACAACATGTCGCCGGCCGCGGCCAGCGCCGCGTACGGGTGCGCGCCGGCCTTCGCCACGGCGGCCCCGTCGACGAACTGGTCCACATGCTCCAGCGTCACCGGGGTGCCCGCGGCCAGGGCGGCCATCATCGATGCCGCGCCGGCCGGCTCGGCGCCGAGCACCGCCGAGTTGGTGGTGCGCTCGGACAGATAGGTGGTGATACCGGCGATGCACCCGCCGCCGCCGACCGGGACGATCACCACGTCGGGCTCACCGGGCAGCTGCTCGAGCAGCTCGACGGCGATGGTGCCCTGCCCGGCCATCGTGCGCGGATCGTCATAGGGCGGCACCAGGGTGGCGCCGGTGCGGGCCACGTCGTCGAGTGCGGCCTGCGCGGCCAGGTCATAGGTCTTGCCGCCAACGATCAACTCGATGAACTCGCCGCCGTGATAGCGGATCCGGTCGCGTTTCTGCTTGGGCGTCTTGGCCGGCACGTAGACGCGGCCGTGCACGCCCATGGACCGGCAGGCCAGCGCGAAGCCCTGGGCGTGATTGCCTGCCGAGGAACAGACCACCCCGGCGGCGAGCTCGTCGGGGGTCAGTTGCATCAGCAGGTTGTAGGCGCCTCGGAGCTTGTAGGAACGCACCGCCTGCAGGTCCTCACGCTTGAGGTACACCTGGGCGCTCGTGGCCTGGGACAACCGGTCGCTGAACTGCAAGGGGCTCTGGGTGACGACGCCGGCGATTCGCGCAGCGGCCTCGTCGATGTCGGCCGCGGTGAGCGGCGATACCTGGGGGCCTCGAATCAGATCAGCAGACACCGCTCAATGGTGCCATCACCTGCTCTCCAGGCGAAAACGGTTAATCCAACTCATACAGGGTTTCGGTTGCCCGAACTCTAGGTTGCGAGTTATCGTGTAACCGTGACCACGCACACCGAAATCAGCGTCGCCGGCGTCCCTTGGCCGATGTACAAGGCGCTGGCGCTGATCATCGGTGCCCTGGTGCTCGTGGTGGTCGGTGTCGCCACCGCCAGCCTCGGCCCGGCCGTGCTCACCGCCGCCGGCGCGGCGACGCTGGTGTGGCTGGCCGGCGGTATGTCCGCCCGTCGCTGACCGCGTCGACCCTTGCCGCGCCCCGTCGAGGCTCTGATCAGGTAAGCATCGTGTAGTGGATGCCGCACGTGCACTCGCCGATCGTCGGGCATTCACAGCTCATCCCCCACTGGATGATCTTCCTGGCGCGCACCAGAGCCGCCATCTGGGCGTCGATCTCGGCGAGTTTCAGCTCGGCCAACGCGCGGGCCACCGGTTTCCCCGCGGCGTCGTCACCCAGCAGTGCCGTGATCTCGTGCAGCGCGAAGCCCGCCACCTTGCAGGCACGTATCACCTCGAGCCGGGTCAGGATGGACTCCTGATAGCGGCGCCGGCCACCCACCCGATCCGGGGCGGGCAGCAACCCGACCTGCTCGTAATAGCGCAACGTCGTCTGGGCGACACCGGTGCGATGCGCCACCTCGCCGATGGACAGCAGTGCGGCCACCGAGACACCTCCCCTTGACTTAGAGTCAACTCTAAGTTGTTCACTGGCGATCATGTCATCCATCGAGACCGACCTCGCCGCCCTGAGCCGTTCCCGCTACGCAATGTTGCGCACCTATCGCCGCGACGGCACGCCGGTCGACACCCCGATCTGGTTCGTCGTCGACGGCCGAACCCTACTGTTCCGCACCAAGATCGGACCCAAGACCAGACGGCTACAGGCCCACCCGGATGTCGTGTTGAGACCCAGCGACCACCGTGGCGACCGGCTGGGTGCCGCGGTGACCGGACGGGCCCGGACACTTGCCGGTGACGATGCCCAACGCGGCAATACCGCGTTGCGCCGGCGCTACGGATGGCAGTGGAACGTCGTCCCGTTGCTCAAGATCCCCGGTGTCACGAATGTGCACAGCGATTTACCGCTCCGCGAGAAGCTGCGTCGAGCTCGCCACCGCGGTCTCTGGCCGGACAGCGCGATCATCGCGGTGGATCTCTAGGGTCAGCCGCCCAGGCAGCCGGGACCGAGCAGCGCCTTGAGGTCCCCCATCAGCGCCGACGACGGCGTGACCCGCAACGACTGATCGAGCTCCAGGGTGGTGATGCGCTCGCCGCTGATCAGTCGCAGATGCACCTGCGAGGTCCCCGGGTGGCGGGCCAGCACCTGCTTGAGCGCAGTGACCTTGTCCACCGTGCACTGCCGTGTCGGCAGGCTGACAGCCACCGGCCGGTCGCCCTGGGCGTTCGAGAAGTCGGGCACGATGAGGTCATTGGCGATCAGCGAGATCCGGTCGTCACGGATGGCCACCTTGGCGCCGACCAGCACCACCGCGTCATCGGCGATGTCGGCGCCGAACGCCGTGTAGGTCTGCGGGAAGAACAGCACCTCGATCCCACCCGTGAGATCTTCCAGTTGGGCTGAGGCCCAAGGCAATCCGTTCTTGTTGACGCGGCGGTTCACCGACGCGAGGATGCCGCCGATGCGCACCTGGGTGTCGTTGGGGATATCGCCTTCCAGGATCGCCGGGATCTGGGTGTCGACCTGGGCAGCCAGCAGGTGCGCCACACCGTCCAACGGATGGCCGGACACGTAGAGCCCCAGCATCTCCCGTTCCAAGGCGAGCTTGTGCTTGTCCTCCCACTCGCCCTCGGGCACGGGAATGGTGAAGACGGACTCCATTCCCGAATCGGCGTCGCCGCCGCCGAACAGATCGAATTGGCCGATGGCCTCGGCCTTCTTGGTGCCCAACACCGAGTCCACCGCATCGGCGTGCACGAGGAACAGGCCCTTACGCGGATGACCCAACGAGTCGAAGGCGCCGGCCTTGACCAGCGATTCCGTCACCTTCTTGTTGCAGGCGCCGATGTCGATCTTGTTGAGGTAGTCGGAGAAGTCGGTGTACTTGCCTTTGTCGTTGCGCGCGTTGATGATCGACTGCACGACATTGGCGCCGACGTTGCGCACACCGCCCAAGCCGTACCGGATGTCCTGCCCGACCGAGGCGAAGTTGTGCACCGATTCGTTGACATCCGGCGGCAGCACCGTGATCCCGAGCCGGCGGCAGTCCGACAGGTAGATCGCTGCCTTGTCCTTGTCATCGCCCACCGACGTGAGCAGACCCGCCATGTATTCGGCCTGATAGTTGGCCTTGAGATACGCGGTCCAGAATGACACCAAGCCGTAGCCGGCCGCGTGCGATTTGTTGAACGCGTAACCGGCGAACGGAAGAATGGTGTCCCACAACGCCTTCACCGCGGCCTCGGAGAAACCGTTGGCGGTCATACCTTCTTTGAAGCCCTTGTACTCTGCCTCGAGCACCTCAAGCTTCTTCTTGCCCATCGCCTTTCGTAGCGCGTCGGCCTTACCCATCGAATAGCCGGCGACCTTCTGGGCGATGAACATGATCTGCTCTTGGTAGACGATCAGACCGTAGGTCTCGGCCAGGATCTCCTTGAGCGGTTCTTCGAGCTCCGGGTGAATCGGTTTGATCGCCTGGCGGCCGTTCTTACGATCGGCGTAGTCATTGTGGGCGTTCATGCCCATCGGGCCCGGGCGGTACAGCGCCAGCACCGCGACGATGTCGTTGAACCCGGTGGGCTGCATCCGGCGCAGCAGGTCACGCATCGGCCCGCCGTCGAGCTGGAACACGCCCAACGTGTCACCGCGGGACAGCAGCTCGTAGGTCGCCGGATCCTCCAGCGGGAGGTGGTCCATGTCCAGGTCGATACCGCGGTTGGCCTTGATGTTCTCCAGGGCGTCACCGATGACGGTGAGGTTGCGCAGACCCAGGAAGTCCATCTTGAGCAGCCCGATGGACTCGCAGGACGGGTAGTCCCATCCGGTGATGATGGCGCCGTCCTGCGGGCGTTTCCACAGCGGAATCGCGTCGACCAGCGGCTCGGAGCTCATGATCACCGCACAGGCGTGCACACCCGCGTTACGGACCAGGCCCTCCAGACCGCGGGCGGTCTCGTAGATGGTGCGGACATCGGGATCGGTGTCCAGCAGGCCGCGCACCTCGGCGGCTTCCTTGTAGCGTTCGTGCTTGGGGTCGGTGATACCCGAGAGCGGAATGTCCTTGGCCATGATCGGCGGCGGCAGCGCCTTGGTGATCCGATCGGCGATGGCGAACCCTGGCTGCCCGTAGTTGACGCGGGCCGAGTCCTTCAGAGCGGCCTTGGTCTTGATGGTGCCGAAGGTGATGACCTGGGCGACACGGTCACTGCCCCACTTGTCCGACGCGTAACGCACCATCTCACCGCGGCGGCGGTCGTCGAAGTCGATATCGATATCGGGAGCCGACGGGCGTTCGGGGTTCAGGAACCGCTCGAACAGCAGCCCGTGCGGGATCGGGTCGATATTGGTGATGCCCATCGCGTAGGCGACCAGGGAACCTGCCGCCGAACCACGACCCGGGCCGACCCGGATGTTCACCGACCGGGCGTAGTTGATCAGATCGGCGACGATCAGGAAGTAGGCCGGGAAGCCCTTGTCGCAGATGACCTTGATCTCGTACTCGGCACGGTCGTGGTAGTCCTGGGTGGCACCACCGGGGAAGCGGCGCTTGAGGCCCTCCTGGACCTCGTGACGCAGCCACGTTCCCTGGTCGTGGCCCTCGGGCACCGGGAACACCGGCATCCGGTCGCGTGGGGTCCACACATCGGCGTAGGACTGCACCCGTTCGCCGATGAGCAGGGTCGAGTCGCACGCTCCCGGCACCTGGGTGTCCCACAGCGCGCGCATGTCGGCGGCCGATTTCAGGTAGTAACCGTCACCGTCGAACTTGAACCGGGCCGGATCCGACAGCGTCTTGCCCGTCTGCACACAGAGCAGCGCCTCATGGGTCTGGGAGGCCTCGCGGGTCACGTAGTGGCAGTCGTTGGTGGCCAGCGGGGGGATGCCGAGCTTCCGGCCCACCTCCAGCAGCCCTTCCCGGACCCGGCGCTCGATTTCGATGCCGTGATCCATCAACTCCAGGAAGAAATTCTCCTTGCCGAAGATGTCCTGCCATTTGGCGGCGGCGGCCACCGCTTCATCCATGTGACCCAGCCGCAGCCGGGTCTGTACCTCACCCGACGGGCAGCCCGTCGTGGCGATGATGCCCTCGGCATGCTCGGCGATCAGTTCGGCGTCCATGCGTGACCACTTGCCGAGCTGTCCCTCGAACGAGGCCATCGAGGACAGCTTGAACAGGTTGCGCAACCCGGTCGCGTTCTCGGCGACCATCGTCATATGGGTGTAGGCACCGCTACCGGAGACGTCATCGCCCTTCTGGCTGCGATCACCCCACAGCACGCGCTTGGTGTCGAAGCGCGACGCAGGCGCGATGTAGGCCTCGATGCCGATGATGGGCTTGATCCCGGCATCGGTGGCGACGTTGTAGAACTCGCTGGCCCCGAACATGTTGCCGTGGTCGGTCATCCCGATGGCCGGCATCTCGAGGCGCTGCGCCTCGGCCACCATCGGTTTGACCTTCGCGGCACCGTCCAGCATCGAGTATTCGGTGTGGTTGTGCAGGTGCACGAACGAGGCGCTCATAGGGTGGCCAGTCTATTGGTGCGCTCCGACAGTTCCGGGCGTGTCGCGTGACGTGTCTTCTCCCCCGGCACAGATGCACCGCACAGACGCGTCGCGACCGTGCGACCGAAGGTCTCACTTGACCGATGGCGGCTGTATCGTATGACTCCGTGATCGAGCTCAACAACGTCGCCAAGACATTCGCTGGGGGCATTCCCGCCCTACGCGACGTGAGCTTTTCGGTACCGATCGGGACGGTCTGTGCATTGCTCGGCCACAACGGTGCCGGCAAGACCACCACGGTGAGCATCCTGTCGACCCTAATGACACCCACATCGGGGACGGCCACCATCGCCGGTTACGACGTGGTGCGGGACGCGGCGCAGGTGCGCCAGAACATCGGGGTGACAGGCCAGGAGGCCGCCCTCGATTACCGGCTCACCGGCCGGGAGAACCTGGTCCTGTTCGGTCGGCTCCGCGGAATGTCGCGCGGCGAGGCGCGCAGCCGGGCAGCGGAGCTGATCAACCAATTCGATATGGAGCACGCCGCCGACCGGCAGGTGAGCGGATACTCCGGCGGTATGCGCCGACGGATCGATATCGCAGCGTCCCTGGTGATTCCTCCCAAGGTGCTCTTCCTCGACGAGCCGACCACCGGCCTGGATCCCCGCAGCCGCCGCGACGTGTGGAATCTGGTGTCCTCGTTGAAGGCTCAGGACATCACCGTGCTGCTGACCACCCAGTATCTGGAGGAAGCCGACATCCTCAGCGACTCGATCGTCATCCTCAACGCGGGCCAGGTCGTCGCCAGCGGCACCGCCGACGAGCTGAAGAGCCAAACCGGCTCCAGCTACTGCCAGATGACCCCGTTGAATGTCGACGAACTGCCACGGATCGCGGCGCTACTTGCCGATTTCGGCGAACTCGAGGTCGATGCCAGCTCGGTATCGGTACCCGCCAGGCACGGCGTGGCAACGCTGTCCGAGGTCTTTCGACGAGTCGAGGATGCCGGCATCGAACTCCTCGACATCTCCCTGCGACGCCCGTCGCTGGACGAAGTGTTCCTCCACCTGACCAGCCGGGCCACCACGACGTGAGCCCGGCAGTCATCCTGACAGCTCGGATCCTGGAACGCAGCCGGGTGGACCTGTCCTTCGGGGTGTTTTCTGCATTGGTCGGCCTGATCGGTCTGACGGTCGCGCTGCGCGATGTGATCGCCACCGGTGCCGTGAGCTACGCGGACTATGTGCTGCCCGCGGTCGTCGTGCAGGCCATGCTGTTCGGTGCGCTCACCACCACCGATCGCGCGGCGGCCGAGACCATGAATGCCATGGGTTTCCGGCTCCGCACCATGCCCATCTCCCAGTACGCACCGCTGGCCGCCAGGATGAACTACTGCCTGCTCCGTGGGCTTCTCGCCATCGTCGCCGCGATCGTCGGCGCGTTGATCTTCGGATTTCGCTTTACCGGCGGGATCGGCTACACCGTGGCGTTCTTTGCCTTGGCCCTGCTCCTGACACTGGCGTTGTCTCTCGGGGCCGACACGATCGGGGTCCGGGCCAAACGCGGCGAGGTGGCCAGTCAGCTCCTGCTGGTACCGCAGACCCTGATAGTCCTGTTGTCCACCGGTATCGCTCCGCTGGAAGCCTTTCCGACCTGGCTCCAACCTTTCGTGCGCTATCAACCGATCTCCCAGATCACCGAGACCCTGCGTGGTTTCACCACCGGGCAGGTGGACCCGACCAACCTGATGGTCACGATGATCTGGTGTGTGGGCATGCTGGTCGTCTTCGGCATAGCGGCTCTGCGGTTACAACGGCGGACCCAATGACCGCGCACACTCCCCGACGCCAATCGGTCGCGCTCGAGAGCTGGATCTTCGCCGGCAGACTGTTCATCCAGTGGCGGCGTTATCCGACCGTGCCCCTGCAGGCGCTGCTCTTTCCGACGATTCTGCTCGTCATCTACAGCGTGTTGGTCGGCAAGTCGATGGTCCGAGTCACCGGTGAGACCGGATTGGACCTTCTCATACCGGTCTGCGCGGTGGCCGGAGCAATGCAGGGGTCGATCAGTGCAGGCTTGGCCATGACACACGACCAGGAAAGCGGTCTGCTCGCCCGACTCTGGAGCATGCCGGTCCATCGCGCCAGCGCATTGGCCGGCACCTTGCTCGCCGAGGCGCTGCGCACCTGGGTGGGCACCGTCCTGACGCTCGCACTCGGCTATGTCCTCGGGTTTCGTTTCTACGGCAACGTATTGGAACTGCTTGGCTACCTGCTCGTCCCGAGCGTCATCGTCGTCATCTATTCGATGATCGTGATCACACTGGGCTTGCGACCCGATGGGCGAACGATTTTGGCCTGGTTCGGGACCGCGAGCATGGGTATGGCCTTCGCCGCCTTTGTCCCTGCCGAGAAGCTGCCCTCGCTGGCACGCCCACTAGCCGAGTATCAGCCCATCTCCGCCGCTGTGCAGTCGATGCGGCTTTTATCCCTGGGCGCCGACGGAGTGTGGTTGCCGCTGGCGGTGACCGCTGGATGGTGCGGCGTGCTCGCGGCCATATTCGGTGTTCTCGGCGTTCGCAGTTACCGCAACGCCGCCGAAACCGGAAAGACCGGTAACTGACCCGAGGGCGTCGCCGGGCGCCTCAGATCACACACGTCAGTGGCGCGAATCGTCCTCTGCCGCATCGAGTGTTCGCAACGGAATCCGCTCGGGCCGTGCCTTGCGTAAGTTACGCGTCGCCGACCAGCCGTAGAGCCGCCCCAGCGCCAACTCCATGCCCACACCCGCCTTGAAGAGGTAACGTTGCCTGCCGACAGATTCAGTCGCACTGACCATGCCCGCATGGTCCAGGTACGAACGCTCCGAGGCATAGACGCCGAACCCCGCCGCGGTTGCACGCATCGAGAGATCGATATCCGCGCCCCACCCGAAACGTCCGAAACTACGCTCGTCCAGACCTCCCACCGCCTCCCAGGCGGGCGCGGAGATCATCAGGGCCGTGCCGTCGACCATCGGAACACGCCGGACATAGTCCAGCGGCTCGTACTGTCCGACCGGACCCGCATACGACGAGGCCTGCACAGTCCAATAGCCGTTGTATACCGGCGCGATGATTCCGGCATCTGCCGGCATTCGCGGATCGAGCAGGCCGGCGAAGAAGCCGGGCGACAGGCGGGTGTCGTTGTTCAGGGTGAGGGCGAACTCGTAACCGCGGCGGAAGGCCATCCGGAAACCGAGGTTGGACGCCCCCGCCCAGCCCAGATTCCGTCCTGGCCGCTCTACCCACTCGTCGGCTACCGTCTCGTAATGCCCGCCGTTGTCGATGATCAGTAGATCGACGAGATCGGACTCTGCGAGCACATCGGGCAGCACAGCGTGAGTCAGTTCATTGCGCCCGTATGCCGGAATCGTCACCAAGCACTTTCGGATCATTGTCACGGTAACCTCCCCCTGGTAGGGCTTCCCCGTCAAACCCTCCATCAACGGACCGATCCGGGCCGCTGACGATAGTGACCGAGCTGAATACGACACAGCGCAGAAGATGACGCCCGATGATTTTACACTTGAGTATCGCGACTCAGTTTGCCGCACTGCCCACGATGGTCCAAGTCGGGGAAACCAGGGAATAGCGACGCAGTCCGTGTATGCGGATGAAATAGCGGACGGCGGTGGACTGCTCATCACTAGGGGACCCGCACGTCCACGTCAAAAATCGGAGGCAAAGCCCCGATCAGCCGACTGTCACCAACCAATTAGCCGAGTACATCTAGACGCCGTGTTAGACCACGCACCGATCTCCGCCGCCCACGGCGCGCCTGGCGAGTGCCGGAGAGGCCATCGGCCACGACGCAATTCTGCTCGGCCAACTCGGACCCGTCGTTGCGAGGCAGCAAGTAAGGATTGAAAAGGCTACGGCGACAGCGCTGTTGGGTAGGGCGTCAGTAGCCGGGCACTAGATGGATGGCGGGGGCTGATCACACCAGGTAGGTCCAACCGCACTTGACCCACCACACCTTGTCCAGGCAGAGCCTGCCGTCGATCACCGTCTTGTTGCGCACGATCGCGCTCAGATCGGATGGGTTGATCTGGACGAACTCCGACCACTCCGTCAGAACCATGACCAGATCAGCGTTCTCGCAGGCCTCGTTCACTGACGTCGCGTAGGACAAGGTCGGGAAAACCGCGCGTGAGTTCTCGATCGCCTTTGGGTCATACACCGTTACCGAAGCACCCTGCAGCTGAAGCTGTCCCGCCACATTGAGGGCGGGTGAATCGCGGACGTCATCGGAATCGGGTTTGAAGGCGGCACCGAGAATGGCAATGTTGGCGCTTTGCAAGCCGACCGGGCAGGCGTTGCGGGCCACCTCGACCATCCGGGTGCGGCGCCTCATGTTGACGTTGTCGACCTCGCGCAGGAAGGTCAACGCCTCCGATGCCCCGAGTTCACCAGCGCGCGCCATGAAAGCCCGAATATCCTTGGGCAGGCAACCGCCGCCGAAACCTATACCTGCGTTCAAGAACCGGCGGCCGATCCTGGCGTCGTAACCGATCGCATCGGCGACGGCCGCAACATCGGCGCCGACCGCGTCGCACACCTCAGCGATCGCATTGATGAATGAAATCTTGGTCGCCAGAAACGCGTTGGCAGCGACCTTCACCAATTCAGCGGTTTCCGGGTCTGTCAAGATGAAAGGGGTCTCCCGCTCCAGAATCTCCGCGTACACCTCTCGTGTCAGAGCTTCGGCTCGGCCACCGTCGTGAAAACCCAGTACCACTCGGTCCGGTTGCAAGGTGTCTTTCACGGCGTACCCTTCGCGCAGAAACTCAGGATTCCACGCGATCTCGATCGTTGCCCCCCGGGCGAGCTCCGTTGCACGGGTTATGAGGTTGGCACACGTGCCCACGGGAACCGTGGACTTGCCCAGAATCACCACATCGCGATGAACGAGTGGCGCGAGGTTGTCGACGACGGCCTCGACGTAGCGCAGATCAGCCGCGGACTCGCCCTTCTTCTGGGGCGTCCCTACCGCGATGAAATAGAGCTCGCTCCATTCTGCGGCGACGGCGTAGTCGGCTGTGATGGTCAGCTTGCCGGTCTGCAGGTGCTTACGAAGCAAATCAGCGATGCCAGGCTCGTAAAACGGCACTTCCCCGTTCTGCAGCTTGTCTATACGCTTCGCGTCGATCTCCACACCGAGGACCTCGTGGCCCATTTCCGCCATACAGACCGCATGAGTGAGTCCGAGATATCCCAAGCCGAACACTGTCAGACGCACTCGACGAACCTTTCTCAGCATTACTCATGCCAGGTTGCACTTCAAGCTTGCGGGTACAGCAACATAATAAATGAATCTGAACAGACCACAGCGGGGAAGTGACCAGTCATGCGCGCGGCGTATCGATCAGCGATCCCGCCACGCTGCCGCGACCATCGAAGCCTTGGCCACCGCGACACCGTAGCCGATTTCGGTGTCGTCATCAGCGGGTTCATCGTCGACGGGAAAGGCGATCGGGTCGCGCTTATGCTCAGCGGGCTTGGCCGCACCACGTTGACTCTTCAAGAACGCAAGGTGGTTGTGCAGGTCGTTCGGAACCTTCGAGGGCCACCAGTTCTTCTCTCCCAACAGCACAGCCACCGCAGGCACGGTAATGGTCCGCACGATGAAGGTATCGAGCAGCAGGCCGACGCCGATGATGAAGCCCGTCTGAACAATCGCGGCAATGCTGCTCACCGTGAGCGCGAGCATCGACGCCGCGAAGATCAGACCCGCCGAGGTAATCACGCCGCCCGTCGCACCGACCGTGCGGATCACTGCCACCTTGGTCCCTCGATGCGCCTCCTCCCTGATCCGAGAAATCAGCAGCAGGTTGTAGTCCGCACCCACAGCCACCAAAACGAGAAACGTCAAACCTGGCGTGTTCCAGAAGATCGGCTGGCCCAGGATGAACTGGAAGAAGATCACTGCGATTCCCAGTGCGGACGCGTAGGACAGCACCACCGAGAGCATCAGGTACAGCGGTGCCACGATGGCTCGCAGCAACGCCGCCAGAATCAGGAAGACCACGATCAGGGTGACCAGCACTATGTATTGAAGGTCGCTGTCGTGATAGCCGCGAACTTCGTTCTGATAAACGCTGGTGCCGACCATGGTGATGTCCGCGTCAGCCAGAGTCGTGTTCGGCCTGGCACTTTGGGCCGCGGCGATGATGTCGTCCACCTGGTCCATCGCTTCCCTGCCGAATGGGTCCAGCGCGGTCTGCACCAGGTACCGCGCCGTGTGACCGTCCGGCGAGATGAACAGCTTCGCCGCCTTCTCGAATTCCGGCCTGGTCAGAATCTGAGGCGGAATGTAGAACCCGGACATCGAGGGGTCGGAGGCATCTCGCTTCATCGCGAGTAGGAAATCAGAGGCCTGATTCAACCCGCCGCCCATCTGGCGGGTCTGATCGACCAGTAGTTGCACACCCTGGGCCAGCAGGGCACTGGAATCAGCCAGCTTGTTCATACCGTCGACCAGTTCGTTGATCTGCTGTTCGATGGCGACGGGATCATCTAGGCCGATCTCCTCAGCCGCATTGAGCGCCTCTTCCAGGTTGCCGGTAACCCCGGTCACCGAACGCGCCAGGTTGTCGCCGGGCTGGGTGTTCTCCAACTGCTTGGACAGCTCGTAGAGCTGCTGAATAGTGCCGTCGTCGTACGCAGCGAGAATGCTGCCCATATCGGTGCGCACGGCCTTACAGACCGGGTCGAGGGTGCACAGTGGGCTGGAATTGAGCAGTGCCACCATGGGCTGCAACCAAATGGTGTGCAGCACAACCTGTTCCAGCCCACCGCCGGACGCCTTGCCCAGCCCACGAAGGAGATCTATTAAGCGGGCATTGACATCGATACTGCGCAGTGTCTCCACACCACCGAATTCCTGCTGCGTTTCCGCCAGTGCGAGCAGAATGGTGCGGACTCCACCAGCGGAGGCCACCACTTGATCGCGAATCTGGTCCAGAGCATCGGCGAGAGTGTGTGCTCCCTCGGATAACTGGGTGAGCCGAGAATCGTTCTCGTCGATGAGATCGGTGGCCTCCCCTAATTTGCTGCCGACCTCACCAGCCTGCTGGGTGGCGCGCGCCTCGCTGAGCATCTCACCGTTGGGCCTGGTGATACCGCGGATAGCGGCGATGTCGTCGAGCTGACTGACTCGGTTCGCCATCTGCTCCATATCGGCCAACGCACGCGGTGAGCGCAGATCCTCGTTCGGGTTATGGATCACAATGAACTGCTGTATCGAGGTACTGACCGGGAAGTGCTCATTCATGGTGTCGTAGGACTGGTTGCTCAAAGAGTCGCTCGGTAGGTTCTTGCGGTCGTCGTAGTTGAAGTCGACCAGCAGCGAGCAGGCCGCGAGCGACAACAGCACCACAAGGCTGACCCCCAGGTTCAATTTGGGTCGCCGGACGATACTGACACCCATACTGCGCCACAGTCGGCCGGTGATGTCCTTTCGGGGATTCACCCAACCGCGGCGCCCGGCGAGGGTGATGAACGCCGGCAGCAGCGTTATCGAGCCGAGAAAGCCGACCGTAATCGTTGCCGCCAGAGCCGGGCCGACGGTGGAGAAAACCGCCAGGGTGGCAAAGGACAGACCCAGGAACGTCAGTGCCACGGTGCCGGCGGAGCCGGCGATGACCTCGCCGATGGTCACCATCGCCTTCATGATGGCGTCGTCGGATTTCATCCCTTGCCGGAGATGCTCTTGATAGCGACTGAAAAAGAAGACCGCGTAGTCCACTCCCGCACCGAGCATCATGCCGGTGATTAGCACGATCGTCTGCGGGGCGAGGCCCAGCCCCAACAAGCCCAGACCGGCAACCACCTGTTGGGCCACCGCCAGCGATATGCCGATCGTGAGCAGCGGGATCAGCATCGCCACCAGATTTCGGTACACGATGATCAGGATCAGCAGCACGGTGACGACCGTCGACACCTCGATGATCAGCTGATCACGCAGGGCGATCTCGGTGACGTCGTCCATCGTTGCCGCGGCACCGACAATGGCCGTATGAAGAGGCGTACCGGCCGTGGTGTCCTCGACGATCTTCTTTACATCGCGGTAGTCAGCCTGTCCATCGCCGGTTCCTATGCCGCCGGAGAGCCCCACCGGCAGCGTGTACGCCTTTCCGTCCTTGCTGACCATCCCCTGTTTGAGTTCGGGAATATCGACGAAACTCTGCAAACCCGATACGGCGGGGTCCGCCCTGAGATTCTTGACCAGCTCGCGGTAGGTTGCTTCATCGTCGGGCGTCAGGCCGTTATCGTTGATCAGGACGACGGCAACCAAGTTGCCCAGATTTTCGGCTTCCTCGTCCTCCTGCTCGAAGGCGTCGTTCATTTGCTGGGCGGCGATAACCACCGCCGAGTCGCTGGGGATGAAGTCCGGCGGGTTCTGCGCTGCCACCGTGAGCAGTGGTGGCAGCGCCGCGAAAAGGGAACCTGCGATGACCAGCCAAGCGGCAATGACGAGCACCGGATGGCGAACGATCATCTGACCGTTTGAGGCGAGAAGTCCGCGCACGGACATCTTCGGACGTCTGGACATTGGCGACAAGGCTACATGGTGTTGCTGTTAACTCGGCCCGCCGCAAGTGACCTGCGCATCGGGTGTCGGGATGCTCATCACGGCTCTGCGCCGATGCGCTTACGCGCGACAGCGATGCGGTCCGACCTGGTACGGAACAGAGCATCGACGGTGAAGACGGCCAAAGCGATCCAGATCAGCGCAAATCCCAGCCATCTGGCGGCCGGCATCGGCTCGTGTCCGACCAGAACACCCCAGGACAACTGCATGATCGGTGTCATATAGAACAGCAGCCCCATCGTCACCATTGGCAACCGTTGTGCGGCGGCGGCAAACAGCAGCAGCGGCACCGCTGTCAGCACGCCGGCCAGCACCAGCAGCACCACATGTCCGGTGCCGTGCCCGACGAACTCCGCGTGCCCACCGGCCTGCAACACGATCAGATAGCCCAGCGCGAACGGGGCGGCCAGTGCGGTCTCGATTCCGACGCTCACCCGGGGGTCGACCGGCACCACCTTCTTGACCGCGCCGTACAGACCGAAGGACAACGCCAGCCCGAGTCCGATGTAGGGCGGCGCGCCGACCTGCACCGTCAACACCACCACCGCGGCGACCGCGATGACCAGGGCCGCGCCCTGCGCGCGGTTGAGGCGCTCACGGAACACCACCATCCCGAGCAGGACCGTGACGAGCGGGTTGATGAAGTACCCGAGTGCCGCGTCGACCACATGGCCGTTGTTGACCGCATAGACGTAGATCAGCCAGTTGACCGATATCAGGGCGGAGGCCAGCGCCAGCAACAGCCAGGTGCGGCCACCGATGGCCCGCACATCCCGCAGCCGGTGCACCGCGGCGACGACCACAAAGAGAAAGAGGAAGCCCCAGACGATCCGATGCGCCAGGATCTCCACCGAGCCCGCCGGTTTGAGCAGCGGGAAAAAGGCCGGGAACAGCCCCCATGAGCCGTACGCGCCGATGCCGAAGAGCAGTCCGGACCGTTTCACTGGTCGCGGCGTAGTTGATCCAGGGCGTGCTGAAGGTCAGCCGGATAGGGACTCGTGATCTCGATCCGCCGGCCGTCCGCGGGATGCGCGAAGGCCAGCGACCGGGCGTGCAGCCATTGCCGCTCCAGTCCGAGTTTCTTGGCCAGCGTCGGGTCCGCGCCGTAGGTGAGATCGCCGCAGCAGGGATGGTGCAGTGCCGAGAAATGCACCCGGATCTGGTGGGTGCGGCCGGTTTCCAGGTGAATGTCGAGCAGGCTGGCCGCGACGTGCGCCTCGATGGTGTCGTAGTGGGTGATGCTGTCGCGGCCGTTCTCGGTCACCGCGAACTTCCAGTCCTGGCCGCGATGACGACCGATGGGCGCGTCGATGGTGCCGCTGGACGGATCGGGATGCCCTTGCACCAGTGCGTGGTAGCGCTTCTCCACGGTGCGCTCCTTGAACGCCCGCTTGAGCACGGTGTAGGCCCGTTCCGAGATGGCCACCACCATCACCCCGGAGGTCCCCACGTCCAGGCGCGACACGATGCCCTTGCGCTCGGCCACGCCGGACGTGGTGATCCGGAAACCCGCTGCGGCCAGCCCACCGAGCACCGTCGGCCCGGTCCAGCCGACCGACGCGTGGGCGGCGACGCCCGCCGGTTTGTCGACGGCGACGATGTCGTCATCGGAGTACAGGATGTTCATGCCCTCGACCTCGACGGGCGTATTCTCCAGGGGCGCAGCTGGTTCCGGGAGCCGAACCTCCAGCCAGGCGCCGGAGACGAGTTTGTCGGATTTGCCTGCGGTCGCGCCGTCGAGCTCGACACCGCCCTCTTCGGCGATCGCCGCGGCGACGGTGCGGGACAACCCGAGCAGACGGGCCAGTCCGGCGTCGACCCGCATTCCGGCCAGGCCCTCGGGCACGGGCATCGAACGGGTGGTCATCAGGTGGACGCGTCCGGTTGCTCATCGGCGCCCGGCTTCGCCGGCGGTGGCGTCGCGGGCTCGGCCTCGGGCCTGCGCCGGCCGGCGGTGTCGAAGTCGAAACCGAACAACGAGAGCACCACCAGCAGGATGGCGCCGCCGACGACGGCCGGGTCGGCGACGTTGAACACCGGCCACCAGCCGACCGACAAAAAGTCCACCACGTGGCCGCGCAACGGTCCGGGTGACCGGAAGAACCGGTCGACCAGATTTCCGAGGGCGCCGCCCAGAATCATGCCCAACCCCAGCGCCCACCACGGCGACACCAGCCGGCGTCCCATCCAGATGATGCCGAACACCACGCCGGTGGCGATCAGGGTCAGCACCCAGGTGTAGCCGGTGGCCATCGAGAAGGCCGCACCGGAGTTGCGCACCAATGTCCAGGTCACGGTGTCGCCGATGATCGACACCGGCTGACCGGGCACCAGCAGGCGCACCGCCAGCACCTTGGTGACGATGTCGAGCGCCAGCACCACACCGGCGATCGACAGCAGCAGGCGCAGGCGCTTACGGGGCTGCGGTTGCGCTTCTTGGTCCGCGGCCACCGGCTCGGCCGAGCCTGTTGATTCCTCAGTCACCCGCCCATCATCCCAAACATTCGAGCGGTCCCCGCGCAGCCGCCCGGGTGGGTGAACAATTGCGGGCATGCATCGCCTCGTCGTGATCAGCACCGGCGGCACCATCGCCACCAGTTCCGGAGCCGATGGCGTGGCCCGGCCCACCCGCAGCGGGGCCGACCTCACCAGCGGTCTGGATGTCTCCGTCATCGAGCTGATGACCGTGGACAGCTCCGCGCTCGGCCCGGCCGAATGGGACCGGATGGGCGTCGCCATCGCCTCCGCCGCCGCCGGCGGCGCAACCGGCATCGTGGTCACCCACGGCACCGACACCATGGAGGAAACTGCGCTGTGGCTGCAGCTCACCTGTGCCGGCACGGTGCCGGTGGTGCTCACCGGGGCGCAGCGCAGCGCAGACGCCCCCGATGCGGACGGCCCGGGCAATCTGCGCGACGCGCTCGCGGTGGCCGGCAGCACCGAGGCCCGTGACGCCGGTGTGCTGCTGAGCTTCGCCGGCACCATCTGGGAGCCGCTGGGCCTGCATAAAGTTGCCACCGACGACCTGCGAGGATTCGCCGGATCCGCGGTGGGATCGGTACAGCACGGGGAGGTCCGATTCGACACGGCGCCGCGCCGGCCGAACCTCGGTGCACTCAGCGCCGCGGGAGCGCCGCGGGTCGACATCGTCGCCGCCTACCCCGGGGCCGATGCCGTCGCACTCGACGCCTGTGTGGCTGCCGGCGCACGCGGTCTCGTGCTCGAAGCCCTCGGATCGGGCAACGCCGGGGACGCCGTCATCGACGGAGTCCGGCGCGCCTGCGCGGCCGGGGTCACCGTCGCGGTATCCACCCGGGTGCCCGGCGGGCGGGTGCGCCCGGCCTACGGTCCGGGCCGCGCACTCGTGGACGCCGGTGCGGTGGTGGTGCCGACGCTGCGCCCCGCGCAGGCCCGGGTGCTGCTGATGGCCGCGCTGGCCGCGGGCTCCCCGGTCGCCGACGTCGTCGCCGAGTGGGGCTGACGGGTAGCCGGCTACTCGTCGCTTCGGTAGAGCGCGTCCAGGTACTCCCGCCAGTCCAGACTGTCGATCGGATTGGCGCGGCTGATCTCGGGAAGGTCGGCGCGGAAGGTGCGCGCGATGCCGGGCCCGGACGCCCGGGTCTCGAAGCGGATCGTCATCACACCGTGCCCGGCGCCCTGCACCCAGCCGTGTCCGTGCTCGGGATGCATCACGTCGTCGCCGATGCGCCACGGAGTGGGACCGGCCGCCACCGGCGCGGGGGCCGGACCCTCGGACCCGGCGATCGGACCATCCTCGGCACCCTGATCCAGATCCGGGAACAGCGATTCCTGCTGCACATCGGACAGGCCCGAAAAGCCCACCCCGACAAGACGAATCGGGCCGATCTCGATGGGATCGAGCAGCAACCGCCGTGCGGTGGAGATGAGCAGGGCCACATCGGTGGAGGCGTAGGGCAAGGTCGCCGAACGCGTCAGGGTGCTCATGTCCGATCGCTTCAGCTTCACCGTCACCGTCCGGGCGCCCCGCCCGTCCTTGAGCAACCGTCGGTGCGCGTGCTCCCCGATCGACCCGGCGGCGTCGCGCAACTGGTCCAGGGTGCGCAGGTCTTCGGCGAACGTGGACTCGGCGCTGATCTGTTTGGCGTCGGCCCGTTCGGCGACCGGCCGGTCGTCGATACCGCGCGCCAGCCGGTGCAGCGCCGGCCCGATGGTTGCGCCGAGCACATCGGCGACCTCGTTGTCGGTCAGTTCCGCGAGCGCCCCGATGGTCTCGATGCCGAGTCGGCGCAGCTTGTCCTCAGCGACCGGCCCGATCCCCCACAGCGCGCGTACCGGTAATCCGGCCAGCACCTCGCGCTCCTCTTCGCGGCCGATCACCCGGACACCGTCCGGTTTGGCCAACCCGGAGGCGATCTTGGCGACCTGCTTACCGGATCCGGCCCCGACCGAGGACACCAGTCCCGTCTCGGCAAAAACCTTTGCGCGCAGCGCTTCACAGAAATCCACTACCTCAGCGGTGGTCGATCCCGCGATCTCGGCGGGTTCGCCGAACGCCTCGTCGAAGGAAAGCTGTTCCAGCACCGGGACCACGGTGCGGATCGTCTCGAACACCCGCCCACTGGCCGCGCCGTAGACCACCCCGCGCGGTGGCAGCACCACCGCGGCGGCGCCCACCATCCGCCTGGCCTGGTGCATCGGCATCGCCGAGCGGGCACCGAAGACCCGGGCCTCATAACTGGCCCCGGCCACCACGCCGCGGCCCCCGAGACCGCCGACCAGCACCGGCCTGCCGCGCAGCGTCGGGCGGGTCAACTGTTCCACGGACGCGAAGAACGCGTCCATGTCCAGATGTAGCACCCAGCGCTCCACCCGGGAAATGTTAGGTGGCTACTCTGACCGACATGGATGACGTGCCCATTCGCGACGAATCGATCCGGCTCGGGCAGTTCCTCAAGCTCGCCGGACTGATCGATTCCGGCGCCGACGCCAAGGCGGTGATCGCCGACGGGCAGGTCAGCGTCAACGGCGATGTCGACCTGCGCCGCGGACGCCAGCTGCACCCGGGCGACGAGGTGTCCATCGCCGGACAGTCCGCGCGGGTGGTGTCCGAGTTTGCTGAACCCACCGGCGACGGGCCGCGCTGACACAGCACGCCAGCGCACGACCGTCGCGGGGACTGCTGACACCCTACTGTCCAGGTTCGCCAGAAACGCGTTCTGGCGTCACGTTCAATTTCGCCAAATTGATTGTGCTGTAGGGTTTTCCAGTTTCCGGTGATTCGACGAGGCCACTGACTACGCTGCAGGCATGGGGGCATTGGACGGTCAGCACAAACACGCACGAGTGGTCAGAGCACTGCGAAAGCTGCGATTGCCAGGGGTCATCGGCGGTGGCCTGCTCGATTGGTACTGCGCCGCGCTGGGCAGATGGGCGCCGGAGCAGGATGGCGTCACCTATTTCGGTGCGACGCTTCGCTGCGACCCGGCCGACACCATCCAACGAATGATCTTGTTGTTCAAGGTGTGGGAACCCGGAGTGTCGAAACTGATCGAGGAGAATCTCGAGCCGGGCCAGGTGTTCGTGGATGTGGGCGCCAACGTCGGCTACGACTCGTTGTTGGCGGCCGACCGCGTCGGTGAACACGGCACGGTCATCGCACTTGAAGCGTCACCACGGACCTACGGTGCTCTGCAGCGCAACCTGAGCCGAAATCCGCGCCTCTCCAAGTCGATACGGACCGCGAATGTCGCGGTCTCCGACCGGTCGGGCACCTTGGACCTATACGAGTTCGGGCGCAGCAACGTCGGCGCCACCACGACGTTGGCCACCCGGCAGGGCACGCGCTGCGCCACCGTCACCTCGGCCCCGCTCGGGGATGTGCTCACTGCCGACGAGATATCCCGAGTTCGTTTGATCAAGATGGACGTCGAAGGTGCTGAGCCCGAGATCCTTTCCGACCTTCTCGATCACCTCGATGACTATCCCGACGATATGGACGTCATCATCGAGGCGAACCCCGAGGACGACCCCGCCCGGTTCCGCGCCGTGTTCGAGCGCCTGCAAAACGCCGGATTCACGGCTTGGTCCGTCGACAACCGATACAGCAACGGGTGGTACCTGCGGTGGCGTGAGAACTGCCCGACGCGCCTGGACACGCCGCCGCGTAAACGGCGCGACCTGTTGCTCACACGGCGCGGAGGAATGACCTCGCTGCCGGCCTGAATCTGTTTCAGGCCTTGGCGATCGTCACCCGCACGCCGTCACCGATGTCCGAACCGTCCGCCGCGCTGCCGAACTCGAATGACGTGGCCAGCACCTCGCCGGAGATCAGGCCGGCGTGGGTCTGCGCCCACGCCAGCTTCTCCGCCGGAACATCGATGACCACGCTGATCCGGTCGGACACCTCCAGCCCGGTGGTCTTGCGCAGCTCCTGCAGTTCCCGGATGCGGTCCTTGGCCCAGCCCTCTGCCTCGAGCTCGGCGGTCACCTCCCCGTCGAGCACCACCAGACCGGCGCCGTCGGCCAGCGCGGCCGTCCATTCCGGGTCGGCGGCCACCAATTTGGAGGTGTACTCGGCGGGCAGCAGCGTCGCGGGCCCCGCGGTCAGGGTGCCGTCAGCGTTGACCACACCCTCGCCGGCCTTGACCGCCTTGATCGCGGCCTGCACATCTTTTCCGATGCGCGGGCCCGCGACCCGGGCATTCACGGCCAGTTCGAACCGGCCGTAGCTGTCCACATCGTCGGACAGTTCGACCGCCTTGACGTTCAGCTCGTCGGCGATCAGATCGACGAAGGGCCGCAAACTCTCCGGGTTGTCCACCGCCACCGTCAGTTTCGGCAGCGGCAGGCGCACCCGGAGCTTCTTTGCCTTACGCAGCGACGATCCCGTCGAGCAGACCTCGCGCACCTGATCCATCGCGGCCACCAGTTCCGGATCGGCGGGCAGATCGGCAGCATCGGGCCAGTCGGTCAGGTGCACCGAACGCTCCCCCGTCACACCCCGCCAGATGACCTCCGAGACCAGCGGCAGCAGCGGCGCGGCCAGCCTGCCGGTCACCTCGAGCACCGTGTGCAGAGTGTCGATGGCATCGCGGTCCTCCTCCCAGAAACGCGAACGCGACCGCCGCACATACCAGTTCGTCAACGCCTCGGTGAACTGACGCAGCTGATCGCACGCTCCGGAGATGTCGCAGGTGTCCAGTGAGAGGGTCAGATCATCGCGCAACGCGGCCAGCTTGGCCAGGATGTAGCGGTCCAGCACGTGCTGGGAATCGGTACGCCAGGTGCCCTTCTGAGGCGCGTACAGGGTCAGGAAGGTGTAGGCGTTCCAGAACGGGAGCTGCACCTGCCGCACACCCTCGCGGATGCCCTGTTCGGTGACGATCAGGTTGCCGCCGCGCAGGATCGGCGAGGCCATCAGGAACCACCGCATCGCATCGGACCCGTCACGGTCGAACACCTCGGACACATCCGGGTAGTTGCGCAGCGACTTGCTCATCTTCTGGCCATCGTTGCCGAGCACGATGCCGTGTGCCACGCAGGTTTTGAACGCCGGCTTGTCGAACAGCGCGGTGGCCAGCACGTGCATCGTGTAGAACCAACCGCGGGTCTGGCCGATGTACTCGACGATGAAATCGCCGGGGAAGTGTGCCTCTGCCCCGCCGTCACCGGTCACGCCGTCGAACCACTTCTGGTTCTCGAACGGATAGTGCACCTGCGCGTAGGGCATCGACCCGGAGTCGAACCACACGTCGAGCACGTCCTCGATGCGCCGCATGGTCGAGTTACCGGTCGGATCATCGGGATTCGGCCGCGTCAGCTCATCAATGAACGGCCGGTGCAGGTTGTCGGGACGGACCCCGAAATCGCGCTCCAGTTCGTCCAGGCTGCCGTACACATCGGTACGCGGGTAGGCCGGGTCATCGGAGACCCACACCGGGATCGGGGTGCCCCAGTACCGGTTTCGTGAGATGGACCAGTCACGGGCGTTCGACAGCCACTTGCCGAACTGGCCATCCTTCACATGTTCGGGGTACCAGGTGATCTGCTGGTTCAGTTCGACCATGCGGTCCCGGAATTGGCTGACCTTCACGAACCAGGACGACACCGCCCGGTAGATCAGCGGGTTACGGCAGCGCCAGCAGTGCGGATAGGAATGCTCATAGGTCTCGTGGCGCAGCAATACCGGGGCGTTGACCGCCGCCGGGCCGGTGCCGCTCTTGAGATCACGGATGATCTGGGTGTTCGCGTCGAACACCTGCTGACCGGCGTAATCGGGCACCGTCGCGTCGAACCGGCCCTTGGAGTCCACCGGCGTGACGGCGACGATGTCGGCGGTATCGGCGGTCGCCTTGTCGTCCTCGCCGTAGGCCGGCGCCATGTGCACGATCCCGGTGCCGTCCTCGGTGCTGACGAAGTCCGCCCCGAGCACCTGGAACGAGTTGACCGCATCCGGAAAATACGGGAACGGCGGGAGGTAGTGCGTACCCAGCAGCTGCTCACCGAGATGGGACGCGACGACGACGGGTTCCTCGCCGAGTTCGCGTGCGTAGGCACCCAGCCGTGCCTCGGCCAGCACGAACCGGTGTCCGTCCGGACCCTCCACGGTGACATAGGAGACCGCGGGGTTGACCGCGACGGCCTGGTTGGAGGGCAGCGTCCACGGTGTCGTGGTCCAGATCAGCAGGTAACTGCCGGCCACCGGACCGTCGGTCGCCTTGAATCCCACCGTGAGTGCGGGGTCCTGGCGGCTCTGGTAGACGTCATCGTCCATCCGCAGCTCGTGATTGGACAGCGGCGTCTCGTCGTTCCAGCAGTACGGCAGCACCCGGTTGCCCTCATAGGCCAGCCCCTTGTCCCAGAGCTGCTTGAAGGCCCCGATGGTGGACTCCATGAAGTCCAGATCCAGTGTCTTGTAGTCGTTTTCGAAGTCGACCCAGCGTGCCTGACGAGTCACGTAGGCACGCCATTCGCCGGCGTACTTCATCACCGAGGCACGGCAGGCATCGTTGAACTTCTCGATGCCGAGCTCTTCGATCTGAGCCTTGTCGGTGATCCCGAGCTGGCGCTGCACCTCGAGTTCGGCGGGCAGACCGTGAGTGTCCCAGCCGAATCGGCGTTCCACCTTGTAGCCGCGCATGGTGCGGTAACGGGGAACGATGTCCTTGACGTAGCCGGTGAGCAGATGCCCGTAGTGCGGCAGCCCGTTCGCGAACGGCGGGCCGTCATAGAAGACGTATTCGGGTGCGCCGTCACGGCGCGCGATGCTCGCGCGGAACGTGTCGTCGGCGCCCCAATAGTCGAGGACCTCGGATTCCAGCGCCGGGAAGTCAGGTGCTCCGGCGGCGGGCTTGCGGTAAGCGGCCGGCTCGGGAGGTGGGGTCACTGCGTTGTCTCCTGTGCCCAGAGATTCAGGCACGGGGACGAACGTCGCGACAGGTGCGCGAGCCCGCGGTACCACCCCGCTTGCGTACCGCGCCGACATCAGCGTGGTGCGCCGCTCGATTGGGCGATGACGAGCCCGGCCGTCCGGTTCTACTGAGCGCCGAGACGCCGTTCTTCCGGAGGCTCCCCGGTGATGGCCGGATCAAAGCCTGTGCGTAGCAGTCTAACGGTCAGGCGGCGTCGGTGAATCCGGGGATCGCTTCGGAGGTGATCTCGATCAGCGCCTGCGGGAACTGTTCGGCCAGTTCCTCGATGGTGTAGGCCTCGAACCGGCGAGCATCGAACCACAGGTCCAGCTGCACCACGCCGTCGCTGCGGTAGGCCCGCAGTTCCAGTGCGTGCCCTTCCAGCGGCTCCTCGGACGAGACCGGGCCTGCGCAGCGGAAGGCCAGCTCGGCCAGTGTCTGACCGGGGCGCCGGACGGTGGAACCAGCCAGGGCCGAGCACACGTGCGCGAGCAGCTGGGTGGCATCCAAATCGGACGGCATGACGCAGTCCAGAGCGATGATGTGGGTGTCGACGTCGACCGCGACGACACCACTGCCGATGGTGCGCGCAACGGCCCGGCCGAGCGCGGCCAGCAGCAGCTTGCCGTTGAGGACGCCCAGGTGGGCGGCGGCGCCGTCGAGTTCGGCGCTGAGTACCGCAGGCAGCGGCACGGACACCCGCTGCAGGTCGGACTCGGCGGGAACACCGTCGACGTCGTAGTCGGCCAGCGTCAGGGAGGTGGCGATGTCGTGCGCATGCCCGATGACGAGCTCGAAGCCCGACGCCGCGAAGTCGTCGACGTAGACCCGGTCCTGGAATAGCGGAGCAACCATGTAGCTGAGAATACAATGAGTGTCCCAAAATTGGGACATCACTCCCGAAAGTCTGACACCCCTGTCAATTAAGGCGTTGATGTCCGCTGATCGGTTGCTAGCCCCCAAAGCCGGGATAACGCTATTGTGAGCGGGTGCCACGTACTGATGAGAACGGCAGACAGCTGAAAGCCCTGCTCGACTACCTCCTGGACGGAGAAGTCGAAGCCAAGGACATCTATGACGCGCTCGACATCTCCAGCAGCACCTACTACCGGCGGATCAAGGAGAGCAGCTATCCCGATGCGGAGGAGCTGCGCCGGGTCGCCGACCGCTTCGCCCTGAGCTACCCCGACCTGCAGATCCGCTTTGGGCTCATGAGCAGGCAAGAGGTGTGGAACTACATCGAATCGACGCCGTTCACCGTGACGGCCGTGCAGGAAGCGGTCCGCGTGCAGGCCGAACCGCAGCAACAGACCAGACGACCCCGACTGTCCGAATTGACGCCGCGTAGCGACGCACCGCCGCTTTAAGCAGTAGTATTTGCTGGCAGGGATTCAGCTCACAGGCCTCGAAGGCGAAGCGCGATGGAACTAACCGTACTGATCGTGATCACACTTATGTGTATCGCGTGGAGTCTGTGGATTCGCCGTGTGACGTGGTCATGTCGCTGGGAGGTCGCGGCCACCCTGAACATTGCGTTACAAGGCGGTGCGATCTTGTTAATGTCGCCGCTGGCATCGGAAACGCTCGGCAAGGCCCTGCACTCGGTGACCGGGATGTGGAACCTCGAGGATTTCGTCGGCCACGACATGTACATCGTGGCGGCCTCGGCCATCGTCTACAACGCGGTCGGCCGCCTGCAGGACGACCACCAGATGCAGCGTGCGTTCCGGCAGTACGTGGAACTTCCGGCCACGCTCTGCATTCCCCTGCTTCTGGCAGCCTTCTCATTGAGCAGCGCGCACGACGTGTACGCCCGCGACTTCTTCGCCTCCCCCACCGACAGCTGGCTGAGCCTGTACTGGGTGATGCTCTGCGGCATGCTGATCTACCTGCTGGGCTACGGCGCCCGTGCCCTGCTGGTGCTCCGTAAGGACCCCCGCTCACGGCGGATCGCCAACGTGTACCTGGTCGCCTGCGGCAGCGGCATCATCGCCTGCATCATCCGCATCATGTCCGCGATCTTCCCCGCGTTCCTCGCCTGGGAGCGCGGCGTGTTCGTGTGGATCTTCGCGTGTGCCTGCGGCGCCGGTTTCGCGCTGTCCTCGGCGCACTCCTGGCGCATCAAGACGAGATGGTTCTCCAAGGTCGATCGCTGAGACTGCGCGACCTGTGTTGTCCAACGCTCGCACGGCACGACGCGAACAACCCAGAGACTCTGACAATCACGTCAACCGCGATTACATCGGGACCGGCGCGCCGAAGCCGGGGATGATGCCCATCGGTATCAACGCGAGGACGATCGCCACAACCGTCAGTACCCTGACTGAGCGGCGGGTCGGCGGTTGGTCGATGTCTGGGCGTACGCCTGCGAACAGGAGAAACACGATTCCGAGGTCGTACGCGATTATGACCCACCAGCGGATCCAATCCACTCCGGACAGGAAGACCGGCAGAATCAATACGACACCGACAACAATGGCCGCTCGTCGTGCCATCAATGCGTCCCTGAACCGTGCCACCGGAACGCCGGACACCTCTCCGATCGCGTACATCGACACAGCCAACAGGACAAGTCCGTAGACGGTCGATCCCAACAGCGCCACGACGCCGATACTGCCGACGAAGCGGAGTGCGTCACTGAAGCTCTGGTCGAACAGCGGCAGGATCGCCCGGCACATCCACTCGTGATAGTCGACTTCGTAGTAAAAGCCTCGCAGCAGCTGTTCGGGAGTCGGGTTACCGGCCATCGGATGGTTCATTCCCCCGTGCGGCACCATTTGGCACAGTGCAGCCGACTTCCCGCGACCACCGAAGACCGTCACCGCCAGCGCCGCCACGATGCCCGGCCCCACGGCCAAAGCAGCGCACACGCGAAACGCACCAGTGCTGAGTCCGCGTGCCAGCACTGTCAGCGCCGCGATGGTGCCCAGCCCGAACAAGAACACCGTCGCTTCGTGGATCAGGGGCAGGACCGCCGTGGCAACGCCGTAGATCGAACAGACGATGAGGGTTGCCCGACGAGTGTTGACCGTGGCCACGGCGATTGCGAAAACCGTCAATGCCGTGGCACCCAGCAAATCGGTGCGCGCAGAGAACAGGCCGAACGCGAACCCGAAGGGTAGGACCGGAATCAGTAGCGCCAGCAACCAGCTGCGTTCGGACCCGCCGGTGCGCACCGTGATCGACCACGCCACAGCGGCCAACCCAAGAGTGAAGAGCAATGTCGGAATCCAACGCAGCACGGCCAAACCGACGAAATACTGATCGTCTGGGAACAGACCCAGGATCTCGCCGGCCAATCCACGCCGAATGAAACCCTGCGTGTAGTCGACAGAAAAATAGGAGTACCAGTAGCCATCTGGGACGATCATCGTCGCGACGTACATGAGCACGGCCACCCACAACACCAGGAGCAGCACGAACTTCACGTAGTAACTACGGCTGGGACCAGCGCTGACCGCGGTGCTCGTCATCTGGCCCCTTCTGAACTTATGGTGGCCCGTAGACCTGACGCGGCGAGTATATATTCTCTTCGCGTGCATGCTGGACCGACGTTGACCGGCAGGACCAGCTACGCCGGGAGGGTGGCGAATCCCAACCGGTCATCTGCCCATAAGAGAGCCGAGTGATCTCGATGCGAACCCACGATAAAGGCGACCTATGAAGATCGCGGTCGCCATCCATGGCACCCGCGGCGACGTCGAACCGTGTGCGGCAGTGGCACTCGAGCTACAGCGCCGCGGGCACGAGGTGCCGATGGCGGTGCCACCCAATCTGGTCGGATTCGTCGAGTCGGTGGGGTTGCGGGCCTTCGGCTACGGTCCCGACTCGCAGAAGCAACTTCAGGGCGACGTCTTCGAACGGCCGGATGCTCTCACCGCAGCGGGCCCGGCGGACTGGGTGCGGCTGGGTAATCCCCTCAATGCGCTGCGCAAAGCGAGAATTGCCGCCACCCGTGGCTGGGACGAGATGAGCCAATCGCTGCTGTCGATGGCAGAGGGCGCAGACCTGATCGTGACCGGTACGGCTTATCAGGAGATCGCGGGCAACGTCGCAGAGTTCCGTGGACTTCCGCTCGCCGAGGTGCATTACTTCCCGGTGCGTCCCAGCAGGCACGTTCTGCCGGTACGGCTGCCCCGGGCGATGGTCGCAGCCGGGTATGCGGCAGGGGAACGGGCGCATTGGCAGCTGCTCAAACCAGCCGAGGCCCAGCAGCGGCGCGCCCTCGGTCTACGGCCGGCGACTACTACCCCTGTGGCACGCATCGTAGCCAGTGGTGCCTTGGAGATCCAGGCCTACGATCCGGTGTTCTTTCCCGGGCTGGCAGAGGAATGGGGTGATCGGCGTCCCCTCATCGGGTCGATGACGCTGCAGATGCCCACCGAGATCGACAAGGAGGTGGCGTCCTGGATCGCCGGAGGTACCCCACCGATCTACTTCGGTTTTGGCAGTATGCCACTGGAGTCACCCGCGGCCGCTGTGCGCCTGATCAGTGATGCCTGCGGCGAACTCGGTGAGCGCGCGCTGATCTGCGCCGGTTTCTCCGCGTTCGACGAAACCGCAGCCACCGACAATGTCAAGGTCGTGGCCGCGGTCAACCACTCCGCGGTGTTCCCGGCCTGTCGCGCCGTCGTACATCACGGCGGGGCAGGCACCACCGCGGCCGGCATCCGCGCCGGTGTGCCCACCCTGGTGCTGTGGGTAGCCGCCGAGCAACCGTTGTGGGGCAAACAGGTCCGACGGCTCGGCGTCGGTACCTACCGACGGTTCTCCGCCACGACGCCGGATTCTCTACTCGCCGACCTCCGAGCGGCGTTGGCGCCGGACACCGCCCGGCGGGCGCGTTCGCTCGCCGGGAGAATGAGCCGGCCGTCCGACAGCGTCACGCGAGCCGCGGACCTGCTGGAGGAGGCCGCGCGTAACGGCGGCGCCTGGTGAGTGAAGTTGCCGGTCACCGACCGAAACGGTACGGTTCCGCTCGTGTGGACGACGGTGGCACTGCTCGGCCTCATGGTGAGTATCCAACCCGTACGCCTTGGTCCGATCGCACTGCTGATGACAAGACAGCATCCCGTCCGGCACCTGATCGTCTTACAGTGCGCCGGCATGGCGGTCAGCCTCAGCGTCGGATTGACCGTTCTGTTTGTCTTCCGCCGGAGTTTTCTGGGCAACAGCAATGTCCATCCTGCTCCCCTCCAGGTGGCCTTCGGCCTAGTTCTGGTGTTGATCGGCGCGGTGCTCGCCTCCAAGATTCCCCTTGACCGGTTCGCCCGCAAGCCGAAGGACGTAGTTCCCGCCGGCGGCGGTGACGGGTTCGTGGACGACGGTGCCCGGTCACCGAGTCGCCGCACGCGGTTCTTCGCGCGGGCACGCGGATTGCTGAAGTCCGAGTCGTTCGCTTTTTCCGCATCCATTGGCGCGGCGACGTCGCTACCCAGCGTCGACTATTTCGCCCTACTGGCAATCATCGTTGCGTCCAAAGCCTCGCCACTCGAACAGGGTTTGGCGCTGCTCATCTTCCTGGTATTGGCCTGGGCGTCCGCGACGATCGCGATCCTGAGCTTCATCGTGGCGCCGGTGAAAACGCGGTTGTGGGTGCAACAAGTGAACCTGTGGATTCGAGGCCGCACCCGCAAACAAGCAGGGTTGTTCGTGGGAATCGTCGGCAGCGTGCTGGTAGTGGTCGGCCTCATCGGGATGTGAAGCCCGCGCGCAGGTCTAGTCCGAGGGGCCCTCGACCACGCCGCTCAGTCCGAAATCGGCGAGTGCCTCGCACACCACCTCACGCAGCGCCTCTTTAGAATTGTGCCGCCCCACCGACCAGGAGCTGACCGACACGGCCACCCGGCCGCGCGAGCGGCAGCCGCCCAGCACCAACTGCCCACCGATCCGGTTCAATACCCGGCTGGTGGTCTGCGGCTCCGCGCCCCGCATCATCACGTAGTCGGCATCGGTCCCGTCGGGCCTGGCGAACGCCGGGCCCAGATCACCCATGTTGGAACAGCCGATGGGGCTGTTCACCGACAGCACCATGCCTTCCAGCCGGCGAAGCACGACGCGGGGGGTCAGCGGCGTCAGCGGCAGCGGGCCGGTCATCCGCACCGAGGTTTCGGCGGACTCCGACAACGCCGTCTTCATGTCCGATCGCACGACGCTCAGATCCGTCAGAACCTGATCGGGGTCCGCCGTCATCGTGGCAGCCACCAGCGCATTGGCTCGGGTGTCACCCTCGGTACGTTCACTGACCGGCCAGGACAGGTTCACCCGGCCGTCGGCACCGACCCGCCCCAGCAACTGACCCAACCGGGCGGCCATCCCGCAGAACAGCGAATTGCTGGTGCCGCCGAGGCGTTGCGCGCACTCGTCCCAGTGCTCGGCATCGACGAAGACCACGACCGACGGGGCGACCATCGGCACGTCATCGCCCGGCGGCACGTCGCCGGCGGCCTTGAACGAGGTCGCCAGCTCACTGCGCTCGGCCCGTGCCACCCGCGCCGACGCCGCCACCGCGGCGGCCATCTCCGGCACCGCGGCCAGGGTCTGCCGGGCATCCTGGGTCAGCGCCGCCCGCCGCGTCCGGGAACGCGGTGGCGGATAACCGAGGTCCCGGTCGACGCCGTTGACGGCATCGGTGACCGCGATGACCAGACCGTGACCGTCGGCGATCGAATGCGAGACAACCAGGCTGACCGCCGCCGCTCCGTCGCTCAGCGGTTGTACCGCCAGCCGCCAGCCCGGCCCGTGCTCCGGATCGATGGGCGTGCCCAGGCATTTGTCGGCCCAGTTCCACACATCCGACCGTGGACGTTCTTGCGCCGACAGGTCGAGGGACTGCGGGTCGCCGTCGGCCACCCAGCGATGCCGCCCGAACGGCAGTGCCGAGCGCTCGATCCGGCGTCCGAACAGTCCCTTGGCCAGGTTGCGACGGAACCGGCGCAACCCGTCCATGTCGACTCCGCGGTCATACACCCAGACGGCCTGCACGATGGGCCCACGCCCTAGTGCCCGCAGGCCCAGGAAGGACCCCTGATCGATATAAGCGAGGGTGTTGTCCACCCTCACATCGTAATTGCGTGTGTGCACCGATCAGCTGACTCGCATGTCAGGCGGTGGGCACCTTGTCGTCCAGCCGCGAGAACTCCTGCTTGTTGTACTTCTCCACACAGGACTGCCTGCGGATCTTGCCACTGGTCGTGATCGGGATGGCACCGCGGGGCACCAGCACCAGGTCGGCCGCGCTGATGCCGTGCGTCTGCGACACCGCCGAGGCCACATCTCGCTTGATGGTCAGGAGGTTCTCCACGATGGCCTCCTCGGTCTCGCCGCGCTTCTTCACCTCGATGATCGCCACCAGCTGCTCGCTGCGGTGCCCCTCGACCGCGATCGCCGCGACCCGGCCACCGGTGATCTCCTGGATGGTGGCCTCGATGTCGTCGGGATAGTGGTTGCTGCCGCGCACGATCAGCAGATCTTTGATCCGCCCGATGATGAACAGCTCACCGTCGGACAGGAACCCGAGGTCGCCGGTCCGCAACCACGGACCCTCCGGCGTGCCCTCGGACGGATTCTCGATGCGCCCGTTGAAGGTGTGCTCGGTCTGCTCGTCCTTCTGCCAGTAGCCCAGGCAGTTGTTCTCACCGTAGGACCAGATCTCCCCGATACCGCCGGCCGGCACCTCCAGGCGGGTCTCGGCGTCGACGATGCGCACCACCGGGTCCTCCGGGTGGCCGTACCCGACCAGCTTGGTGCCGCTGCCGTCGGTGGTGCGCTCGGCCAGCCCGGCGGACAGCTTGTCCGGGTCGAAGGCCACCACGCTCGGCGGGCCGGGCACGCCGGTGCCGACGAACAGCGTCGCCTCGGCCAGCCCGTAGGAGGGCCGGATGACCCCCTCGTCGAAGTTGAACTTGGCGAACCGCTGGGAGAAGCGCTTCAGGGTCGTCTCGTGCACCCGCTCGGCCCCGCTGTACACCGCGATGACATCGCCGAGGTCGATTCCCTCGAGATCCTCGTCGGTGGTCCGGCCTGCGGCCAGTTCGAACGCGAAGTTCGGCCCACCGGTGACCACCCGCGGGAAGCTGCCCATCAGCTGGATCCAGCGCGCGGGCCGGGCCAGGAACGACAGCGGTGTGGTGAACACGGTGCTCCAGCCGCCCAGCACCGGGGCGACGATGCCGAGCAGCAGACCCATGTCGTGGTAGAAGGGCAGCCAGGACACCACATGGGCGCCCGAGGGCGGGACCTTGCCGAAATGCGGGAAGAACGCGCACATCATCTGCTCGAAGTTCGAGGTCAGATTCCGGTTGGTCACCATGACGCCGGCCGGGGTGCGGGTCGACCCGGAGGTGTACTGCAGGTACGCAGTCTCCGGCTTCTCCTCGCGGCTGGACAGCGACTTGCGCCGAGCGTCCAGATCCAGGGTGTCGACCTCGATGACAGCGGCAGCTGCCGCGCCATCGTCGGTCTTCGCGTATTCGGCGACGGTGGCGGCGACCGCGGAGGTCGTCAGGATGATCGACGGGGCCGAGTCCTTGATGACCGCGGAGACCCGCTCGTCGTGCTGGCCGACGATCGGTACCGACAGCGGCACCGCGATGATGCCGGCCTCCAGCGAGGCCAGGAAGCCGATGACGTACTCCAGGCCCTGCGGCGCGAGGATGACGGCGCGATCACCGAGCTCACCGATGGCGCGCATCTCGACGGCCAGGCTGCGCACGCGGCGGTTCAACTGCGCCCAGGTCAGAGTGGTGGCCACCCCGTCCCATTCGTGGTCGTAGTCCATGAAGGTGTACGCAATGTCCTCGGGCTGCAGGCTCGCGCGTTCGCGGAGCACGCCAATGAGGGAGGTATCGGACATCGGGGTGAGCCTTTCTCAGCCGTGCAAATCGAAATGCAGTATCAAACGAACACGCCGGTGAGGTCGAATTCGGCCAGTGTGTCCGCGGTCATTTCCCGCAGACGGGTCTTCGTGTTCTCGGCCCCGGACTGATAGGCGACGATGCCGATGATGATCTTGCCACTGATGCGCCCGGACACCACGACCAGCTGACCGTCGCCCTGTTCCAGTTCGCCGCGCGGCGTGGCCTGGTCGACGCCGTAGAACGACGTGTACTCGGCCTCGGTACCGTCCACGCTGGTCAGCACCGGCGGGAGATCACCCATGTTGGAGCACACCACCGGCATGTCATCGGAGGCGATCATCATGTCGGCGACCTTCTTGACCAATCGCTTGGGCACCAGCGGTACCAGCGGCATTAGTTCCAGGATCTCGTCGGGCTGATCCTTGGCCGATTTCAGCGCAGAGCGCAGGGTCGTCCGGGTGACGCTGAGATCCTTGGTGACCTCGGTCGGATCGACCTTGGCGTTGACCAGCGTCATCGCGTTGGCGCGCACATCGGTCTCGGCGGTGCGGTCGCTGATGGCGATGAGCAGCGAGACGTTGCCGTCCGCGTTGCGGCGCCCCATCCGCTCACCCAGCTTGGCGCTGATGGCCGCGAGCAGCGAATAGCCGTTACCGCCCAGCGCCGCGGCCCGGGCATCCCATTCGGCGAGGTCGACGTAGGTGGTGATCGCCGGGACGATGACCAGCTCGTCGGGGTTCGCGACCGGCGGGCGGGCCGGCTTCGGCGACGCGGCGGCCTCCTCGCCGCCGGCGCGCAGCACCTTGACGGCCTTACGCGCCGCGCGGCCGATCTCGGGGAGCCCGCGGATCGTCTCGCGCAGGTCGGCGGCGATCGCGCGGCCGGTGCGCCGCGACAGCGGCGGCGGGTAGCCGATGTCGATATTGGCGCCCGCCACCGCGGTGCCCACCGCGAGCAGCGCGGCGACGCCGTCACCGAGACAGTGCGAGCCCACCACCGAGATCGCGGTCACGCCCTCGGAGAACGACTGCACGGCCATCTGCCAGCCGGGCCCGGTCTCCGGGTCGATCGGCACCTGGGCCCACTGATCGGCCCAGTCACTGATCTGCTCGCGCGGGAGCGGGTCGGTGTTGATGTGCAGCGCGGCGGCCGGGCCCAGCGCGGACACCCAGCGGTAGCGCCCGAACGGCAGCGGTGAGCGCTCGACCCGGCGGCCGGCCATCCCGTAGCCGAAGTTGCGGTGGAATCGCCGCACGGCATCCATGTCGACGGGGTGCTCGTAGACCCACACCACCTTGATGAGCTGAACCCGGCCGGTCGCCCGGTTCGCGCGCACCAGCGCCTCGTCCCACAGCGTCAGCTGGTTACCCACAGCTTCGCCATTAGTGAACTCCAAAAGACTTGTCCCCCATCACTATTCGATAACGCCGGACAGCTCGAACGCCGCGAGCGTCTTTTCGAGTTCGGCCTTGAGCCACGCCGTGGTGTTCTCCGCGCCGGGCGCGTAGGCGGCGAAGGTGAGTGTCTCGGTGCCGTTGATCCGGCCGGCGACCACGGTCAGCAGACCGCAGCGCTCTTCCAGAGCGTGCTTGGTCGCGACCCGGTCGATACCGCGCAGGAAGACGAAGTCGGCCTCGGTGCCGTCGAGGTTGGGCAGGCCCTCGGGCACGTCACCCATGTTGGAACAGGACACCGGCAGCTCGGTGCTGAAGCCGAACGCCACATCGGCCATCTTCTTGACGACACGCTTCGGGATGAACGGCGTCAGCGGCAGCAGCGCCAGATTCTCGTCGGGCACCTCTCGGGCGACCCGCAGCCCTTCCCGCAGCGCTGCGCGCGCCTCGGTGAGATCCGTGGTCACCTTCGCCGGGTCGATCGCCAGGTTGACCAGCACCACCGCGTTGGCGCGGGTGTCCTCATCGCCGGGCAGCCGGTCGCCCTGCGGGATGTTGAGGGTGACCAGACCGTCCTCGGCGCCGACCCGGCCGATCTGCTGGGCGAGCTTGGCGACGAACCCGGCGACCAGCGAATGCCCGTTGCCGCCGAGCTCGGCGGCCCGCCGGTCCCAGTCGTCGAGCTTGACGCAGACGGTCGCCGACGGAGTGAACACCTGATGGTCCGGCCCGCTCACGACGGGTTTGGCGGCACCGGAGGTCGACAGTTCCCCGCGCCGGCGGAAGACCTGTCGGGTGGCCTCGACCAGGGTGCGGCCCACCTCGGGCAGCCCGCGGACGGTGTCGCGCAGGTCGGCTCGCAGCGCGTGCGTACGGGTGCGCGACGCCGGGGGCGGATAGCCGAAGTCGAGGGTGCGGCCGTTGATGGCGTTGACCATCGAGGCGAGTGCGCCGCCGCCGTCACTGACGCAATGCGAGATCACGATGCTGATCGCCGTCGAACCGTCGGTCATCGGCAGCACCCCGACATGCCAAGCCGGGCCGAATTCCGGATCCAGCGGCAGCGTGGAGCGCTCGTCGATCCAGCGCCCGAGCTCGCTGCGATCGCGCGGCTCGGTGAAGTCCAGGTCCGATTGCGGGCCCAGCGCCGACACCCAGCGGTGCCTGCCGAAGGGCAGCACCGAACGTTCGATGCGCCGGCCCAGCAGACCGTGCCCGATGCATTCGTGGAAGCGCCGCACCCCGTGGAGGTCGACGGGGCGCTCGTAGATCCACACCACCTGCATGACGGCTTCCTGGCCGGTGGCGCGCAGCCCGAGGAACATCGCCTGATCGGTGAAATCGAGCCGGTTGTCGGCACGGGTCATCGCGGCGGCACCTCCGATAACAACAACGGCGATCAGGCCGTCTTGAGATCCAGGTCGACGGTGTCCGCAGCGATGGCGGCGACCGCGACGCTACGGCCCTCGACGACGCTCAAGTAGACGGACTTCATCGCCTGCAGATAGCGCAGCACCGATTCCCGGGCGATCGGGTTGCTCGGGAAGGCGGCGGTGACTGTAGTCTCCTGCTCGACCCGGTTCACCCACATGCCGACCTGGTAGGCCGACCGGGAATCGCTGTAGATGGTGCCGTTGAGGCGCTGCCATTCGGCGATCACACCGGGCGACAACAGGCCGGCGTCCAGGTAGGACAGCATTGGCACACCGGACTCCGGCGGCCGCAGGCCGTGCGACTCGGCACCCAGCTCCAGCACCCGTTCGACCGGCACATGGGCCAGATCCAGACCGCTGTCGAAGGACTCCTGGGCCGCACGGGCGGTGTCACCGAACGCGTCGACGTCGACGGGCACGGTGATCGGGACCAGACCGGTGAACCAGCCCGTGGTCATGAACTCCGCCGGGGTGCGACGGGTGGTGGTCGGGGTGATCACCCGGTAGGTGTCGGTGCCGGTGAGCGCGGCGTTGGCGATCGCCCCGCAGGCGAACACGCCGCCGCTGAAGCGGGCCCCGGCCGTGATGCAGGCTTGCTCGAACTTGTCGCCCTGCTCCTTGTTCAGTAGCTGCACGGTGATGACGTCGCCGGTGTAGGCCACCGACGGGTCGCCGAGCGGCAGCGGGAAGGTCGGCAGTGTGCCGCCGTTGTGCTGCAGGAATTCGATCCAGTTACGGACCTCCGGCGAATCGGTGGTCAGCGCGGACACGTACTCGTGCTGTTCACGGCAGTAGGTGTCATAGCTGCCCGGCTCGGGCAGTTTCAGCGGCGCCGCACCCTCGACCAGCGTGTTGTACATCATGTGGATCTCGACGAAGGCCAGGCCCATGAACATGGCGTCGGTGTGCACGTGGTCGACGCTGATGTAGATGGTGAAGTGATCCTTGCGCTGGATCATCCCGATATGGAAGCAGTCCCACACCCACGGGCTCGCGGTGCCCAGCACGTGGTCGCGCCACTGCGACGCGGTCATCTCACCGTGCTCGACGGGAGCGAACTTGATGTCGCGCGGGTTGGTCAGCGTGTGCCGGATGATCTTATCGGCACCGGATTCGGTCTCGGCGTACTCGAACCAGCTGTGGAAGGTGTCGTGCCTGCGCAGGTAGGCGTTGATGACGTGGGTCATCGCCCGCACATCGCAGCGGCCCGGGATGTCCCAGGAGGGGATGTTCAGGCGGGCCATGTCGGTGCCGGAGGACTCGTGCTTTCGATAAGCGAGCAGGTGCTGAGCCTGCTGGTAGCTCACCGGGACGTCGCTGACCGGTGCATCCTTGACCTTCGCAAGCGTCGCCCGCGACGGATGCCAGGAAGTCACAGCACCCGGTTCGCCGACCCAGTCGTGGATCGGTTTCATGGAAACCACTATTCATCTCCTGTTTCGACGACGTCCGACCCCGTGCTGAGCGACGCTGCGCAACCCGTGATCACGACGGAACCGATACTTCGTCAGGTGCCAGCACATCGCACAAGCGATCCGCGAGCACCCTGATCGTGGAAATATCTGTCGATCCGATACGAATACCTGTCTCCGCTTCGATGCGGGTGCGTACTTCGAGCGTGCCGAGCGAATCGAGCCCGTACTCGGCGAGCGGGCGGTCCGGGTCGACCGACCGGCGCAAGATCAGGCTGATCTGCTCGGAGATCATCCGGCGCATCCGCGCCGGCCACTCGTCCCGCGGCAGCTCATGCAACTCTGCAAGGAATACGCTGCCGGTGTTGCGCTGCCCCGACGATTGGAACGCCTCGGCGAACTTGCTCGTCTGAGCGAACGCGGCCAGCCACGGTGTGCCGACCACGGGCGCGTAACCACTGTAGGCACGATCGTGCCGCAGGAGGGTCTCGAACGCAAAGGCACCTTCCTCCGGTGCGATCGCTGCCTCGCTGCTTTCGGCCAGTGCCACACCCGCGCCGATCTCGGCCCACGGGCCCCACGCGATCGACGTGCTGGGCAGGCTCTGGCTGCGACGCCAGTGCGTGAACGCGTCCAGCCAGCTGTTCGCGGCGGCGTAGGCACCCTGGCCCGGGGAGCCGACCAGTGCGGCCGCCGAGGAGAACACGCAGAACCAGTCCAGGGTCTGCTTGGTGGTCGCCCGGTGCAGGTTCAGCGCACCGTAGACCTTCGGCGCCCAGTCGCGTTCCACCAGCTCATCGGTGATGTTGGGGATCGCGGCATCCTCGATGACGGCGGCGCCGTGCAGCACACCGCGCAACGGCAGGCCGGTGGCACAGGCCGCCACGACCAGTCGCTCGGCGGTTTCGGGCTCGGCGATGTCCCCGAGTTCGACCTCGACCTCGGTGCCGGCACGACGGATCCGCTCCACGACCTCCTTGGCGGCGGCGGACGGTGCCGAGCGGCCGTTCAGGATGATCCGTCCGGCGCCGGAATCGGCCAGCTTCTCGGCGAGGAAAAGACCGAGACCGCCGAGACCACCGGTGACGACGTACGCGCCGTCGCGACGGACCGCCTGCGCCTCCTCGGGCGGCACGACCGCGTTGATCTGACCGCCGTGCGGAATGTCGAGCACCAGCTTGCCGGTGTGCTCGGCGGCACCCATCACGCGGATGGCGGTGGCGCCGTCCTCGAGCGGGTAGTGCGTCGTCTCCGGGAGCGGCAGCACGCCGTCGGCGATCTGCTGGTAGCAGACCTCCAGCAGGCGCCGCAGGGTGTCGGAGTTGGTCAGCGACAGCAGCGCCAGGTCGACGGCGTAGAACGACAGGTTGCGGCGGAACGGGAACAGCCCCATCCGGGTGTCGCCGTAGATGTCGCGCTTGCCGATCTCGACGAACCGGCCGCCGAAGGACAGCAGTTCCAGGCCGGCCTTCTGGGCCGCGCCGGTCAGCGAGTTCAGCACGATGTCCACGCCGTAGCCGTCGGTGTCCCGGCGGATCTCGTCGGCGAAGGCGGTGCTGCGCGAGTCGTAGACATGCTCGATGCCCATGCCGCGCAGCAGTTCCCGCCGGGCTTCGCTGCCCGCGGTGGCGTAGATGTCGGCGCCGGCGGCCCGCGCGATGGCGATGGCCGCCTGTCCCACACCGCCGGTGGCGGAATGGATGAGCACCTTGTCACCGGCGGTGATCCGGGCCAGGTCGTGCAGGCTGTACCAGGCGGTGGCATGGGCGCTGGGCACCGCGGCGGCACGATTGGTCGGCAGCCCCGGTGGCAGCGTGACGGCCAGGTTGGCATCACAGGTCACGAACGTCGCCCAGGCGCCGTCGGCGGAGATGCCACCGACCCGGTCGCCCACCTTGTGGCCGGTGACACCCGGACCGACAGCGGTGACCACACCGGCGAAGTCCGCACCCAGCTTGGGCATCCGGCCCTCGAAGCTCGGGTACTTGCCGAATGCCACCAGGACGTCGGCGAAGTTCAGGTTGGACGCGGTGACCGAGACCTCGATCTGCCCGGGCCCGGGCGCGACCCGCTCGAAGGCGGCCAGCTCCAGGGACTGGATGTCACCGGGCGTGCGGATCTGCAGACGCATCCCCTCACGGGCCGGGTTGACCACCGTGGTGCGCCGCTCCTCCGGGCGCAGCGGCCCGGGGACCAGACGCGCGACGTACCACTTGGATCCGCGCCAGGCGGTCTCGTCCTCGTCGGAACCCGACACCAGCTGCGCGGCGATCTGCGCGGCGTCGGTGTAGTCATCGACGTCGATCTGGGTGGTCTTCAGCTGCGGGAACTCGGTGCCGATCACCCGCACCAGACCACGCAGACCGGCCTCGTCGAGGTTGGCCGAATCGTCGGACAGCACGGTCTGGGCGTTGCGGGTCAGGACATGCAGCCGCGGCGCCTCCCCCGGCGTCTCCGGCAGCTCGCGCACGATCTTCACCAGGTGGCGCACGTTGTCGCCGCCACGCACACCGGACTGCTCGTCGGTGACACCGTGCCGCGGCGGGGTGACCACCAGCACGTCGCCGAACTGCTGCGCGGCCAACTGCTCACGCAGGCGTGCCGCATGTGCGTCGTGGTCGGAGTGCTGCGGCCACACCATGGTGGTGACGTCGATGTCGTGGCTCTTGAGCGCGTCGGCCAGCTTGGTGGCCAGCAGATCGGCGGCATCGGAGGTGCTGATCAGCAGCCAGCGGCCGGCATCGTGGTAGTCCACCTCGGGCAGTTCCTGCTGACGCCACTCGATGGTCAGCAGCCGGTCGCTGAAGGTGCGATCACGCTGGCCGCTGTCGGAGACGCCGGTGCCGACGCGCAAACCACCGACGGCGAGCAGCACAGCGCCGTTCTCGTCGAGCAGGTCCAGGTCCACCTCGACCGCGGCGGGGGTGACGCTGACGATGCGGGCGTAGCAGTAGTGCGCGTTGCGGGTGGAGCCGTAGGCGCGCAGGCGCCGCACACCCAGCGGCAGCATCAGGGTGCCGGTGGTGTCGCTGCGCAGCACCGGATGGGCACCGACGGCCTGGAAGCAGGCGTCCAGTAGCGCCGGGTGCACCCCGTAAGCGCCTTGCTGGGACCGGATGGATCCGGGCAGCGCCACCTCGGCGAGCACCGAGTCGGAGGGACCACCGGCGTTGTCGCCGGTATTGGTGTCACTGACGTTGACCGCCACCAGACCGGCGAAGGCCGGGCCGTACTGGACGCCACGCTGGTTGTACCAGCCGCGCATCTCGGCGCCGTCGATGCGCAGCGGGTGCGCAGCGATCACGGCATCGATGTCCACCGCGGCGGGCGCGTTCTCGTCCTCGCCGGTACGCAGCGCGGCCGAGGCCCTCTTGACCTGCTCGCCCTGCAGGTAGGTTTCCACCGCAAAATGGGCGCTACCGGCCCCGGTGACCGTGGCGGCCGCGGAGACCTCGGTGGTGTCCTCCAGCAGCAGCAGCTGATCGAAGCTGATGTCGTGCACCTCGCCGGTGTCACCGAGGACGGTGCGCGCGGCGGCCAGCGCCATCTCGCAGTAGGCGGCACCGGGCAGCGCGGCAACGTTGTGCACCTGGTGGTCGCCCAGCCAGGGCTGGGTCTCGGTGCCGATGTCGGCTTGCCAGGCGTGGCGTTCGGGCTCCTCGGGCAGCCGCACGTGCGCACCCAGCAGCGGATGCACGGCGATGGTGGCGCCGCCGGGGGCCAGTTCGTGCGGATCGCGCACGAGCATGAGCTCGCGGTGCGTCCAGGTCGGCAGCGGGGCGTCGACGAGGTTGCCGGACGGGTACAGCACCGAGAAGTCGATCTGGGCGCCCGCGTTGTGCAGGTCGGCGAGCACCCCGCGCAGGCCGTACGGCATTTCCTGTTCGCGGCGCACGCTGGCCAGCGCGGCGTGGCTGATGTCGAGGCTGCTGGCCGTCTGGTCGACGGCGTGGGTCAGCAGCGGGTGCGGGGACAGCTCGGTGAACACCCGGTAGCCGTCTTCCAGGGCGGCCTGCACGGCAGCGGCGAAGCGCACCGCGTGGCGCAGGTTGTCCACCCAGTAGTCGGCGTCCCAGTCGGCGATGTCGCGCGGGTCGTACAGCGTGGCCGAGTAGTACTCGACGTTCGGCTCGGACGGGTCCAGATCCTCCAGCGCGTCGGCCAGGTCATCGAGGATCGGATCGACCTGAGGCGAGTGCGATGCCACGTCCACGGCGACCTCACGGGCCATCACGTCGCGGCTCTCCCAGTCGGCCACCAGTTCGCGGATCGACTCCTTGGCGCCACCGACGACGGTCGACTTGGGCGACGCGACCACCGACAGCACCACATCGTTGATGCCGCGCGCGGCCAGCTCGGAGAGCACCTGCTGGGCGGGCAGCTCCACCGAGGCCATGGCGCCGGAACCGGCGATGGTGGCCATCAGCTTGGACCGCCGGCAGATCACCTTGACGGCGTCCTCCAGCGTCAGCACACCGGAGACGAACGCCGCGGCGACCTCGCCCATCGAGTGGCCGATGACCGCGCCGGGCAGCACGCCGTAGGCCTTGAGCGTCGCGGCCAGCGCCACCTGCATGGTGAAGACGGTGGGCTGCACCTTGTTGATGCCGGTCACGGTGACCGAGGAACGCAGCTCCTCGGTGACCGAGAAGCCGGACTCGGCGGCGATCAGCGGTTCGATCTCGGCGACGGCCGCGGCGAAGGCGGGTTCGCTCTCGAGCAGGCCGGCACCCATCGCCGCCCACTGGGAGCCCTGGCCGGAGAACACCATCACCGGGCCGCGATCGTCCTTGGCCACCGCACCCTGATAGGGCGTCTCGCCGTCGGCGACCTCGCGCAGCGCCTCGATGAGGGAGGCGTGATCGTGGGCCAGCACGGTGGTGCGCACCGGGCGGTGTGCCCGGCGGCGGGCCAGGGTGTAGGCCAGGTCGTGCAGGTTCAGCGTGTCGGTGCGCTCGGCGACCCAGTCGGCCAGCCGTCCCGCGGTACTGCGCAGTCCCTCGGCCGAGGTCGATGACAGCACGAAGATCTGCGGTCCCTCGGCGGCGGCGCTGGTGTCCGCGGCGGCCGGGGCTTCCTCCAGGACCGCGTGCACGTTGGTGCCGGACAGACCGTAGGCGGAGACCGCGGCGCGGCGGGGCTGCGCACCGGCCGGCCACGGGGCGGGGGACGTCGGGACGTAGAGGTCGGTCTTGATGCTCGCGAGCTCGTCGGGCAGCCGGGTGAAGTGGATGTTCGGCGGCACCGTGGCGTGCTGCAGGGCGAGCACGCTCTTGATCAGGCCGATGGTGCCCGATGCGGACTGGGAGTGTCCGAAGTTGGTCTTGGACGAGCCGAGTGCGACGGGCCCGCTGGCGCCGTAGACCGCGGCCAGGCTGGAGAACTCGATCGGGTCGCCGACCGGGGTGCCCGTGCCGTGCGCCTCGATCAGCCCGACGGTCGCCGGGTCGATCGCGCCGGCGGCCAGCGCTTCCTGGTAGACGGCCACCTGCGCGTCACGCGACGGGGTGGCGATGTTGACGGTGTGGCCGTCCTGGTTGGCGGCGGTGCCGCGGACGACCGCAAGGATGCGGTCGCCGTCACGCTCGGCATCGGCGAGTCGCTTCAGCAGCACCACGCCGGTGGCCTCGCCGGGGACGAAGCCGTCCGCTGCGGCGTCGAACGCATGGCAGTGGCCGGTGGGCGAGAGCATGCCCTGGGCCGAACCCGAGGACAGCTTGCGGGGCTCCAGCACGATGTTCACGCCACCGGCGAGCACCATGTCGCTCTCGCCCTCGTGCAGGCTCCTGGCGCCCATGTGCAGGGCCAGCAGACCCGAGGAGCAGGCCGAGTCCACCGAGAAGGCGGGGCCGCGGGCACCGAGGTGATAGGAGATGCGCCCGGAAGCCAGGCTGAAGTTGTTGCCGGTGAAGCCGTAGGGGCCCTCGATGGCGTGGGCGTCGGCCGCGACGAGTTGGTAGTCGCCATGGGTCAGGCCCATGAACACGCCCGTGCGAGAGCCCTCCAGGGACGCCGGATCGACACCGGCGTGCTCGATGGCCTCCCAGGCCGTCTCCAGCAGCAGCCGGTGCTGCGGGTCGACCGCGGTGGCCTCGCGGTCGCTGATGCCGAAGAAGTCGGCGTCGAAGCCCGCTACGTCGTCGAGGAAGGCGCCCCACTTGGACACCGAGCGGCCGGGGACACCGGGCTCGGGGTCGTAGTACTCGTCGGCATCCCAGCGGCTCTCCGGGATCGTGGTGACAAAGTCCTGACCGTTCAGCAGCGCCTGCCACAACTGGTCAGGTGAGTCGATTCCGCCAGGCAATCGGCACGCCATCCCGATGACGGCGACCGCTGTGACAGGTGTCTCAACCACGTAGTTCAAACCTCTTCCAGGCGGGTACTGCTGGACCGAGCAAGCAAGTCTGCGGCGTGGGGACTACCTTGGGCGCCTTTGCGCGCAGGCCCTGTTTCCCTTCCCGCACCTTGCTGAGACTCGTCCGTGAGTCGGTAGCGTAGTCGTCTCCGTTGACGATGGCGTTAAAAACTGAGCAAATCCACTGAGGACTCTACAGCTTCAAGAGCCGCGACGCGCAGGCTACACCAGCTACATCCTCGACATCCAGCAACTTCCCGATAGTGCCGCAACCTGCGGATCCATTGTCTTATTGACGTTTTAGTAAATGTGACGCGGCTCACCTTGTCAAGTCGGGTATTAGCCAGACCTCAGCTCAGCAAACAAGTTTGGCAAACTTATCAACCGCTGTGACGTCAGCCCGGAGGCCCACATCGCCGTCCAGCCGACTCACAGGTTCACCTCCTCGGCGTCACTAGCACTGGAAACACGCGTAACAACTACCCCAGAGTAAGGAAGGCCGCCTTCGCGCGGGGCGGTTTCGCGGCGGCCGCCCAGGACGTGACGGGTCTTTTGGCAATTCAAAGATGGGTAACGGAAACCACGCGTGCGGGTGCGGCGACCATTCCTTGCGCGACCAGCCGGAGTTCCGCTTCGGGAGGCGTTGCACAGCAATGGCACAGCCAACTATCGAGACCCCCAGCAATATCCTGCAACCGGCGGTACCACCTGCATATTTGCGGGGGCAAGCAAAACTTTCGGCAACCGAAATGACCCTCCGGAAAGGGGGTCAGACAGCCTCTGCGGAGGGCCTCGCGAAGGCGGCTCCCAGCCGTGGAACCGCCTGGAAACCACGATCGCGTGCGCGCGCCGCGCCGCGCCGGATGAACGCCGCGGTCGCGACGAAGCCCGCCTGATCGGCGACCACCAGCGGGGTGAGCAGACGGTTGTGCACGTAGCCGAAGGCAAGTCCGGTGGCCGGATCGGCCCAGCCGAGCGAGCCGCCCAGCCCGACGTGCCCGAAGCCCGGCAGCACGCCGGGGAACGGCAGCGAGTGGTAGCCGAGGTGGAAAGCCATCGGCAGACCGAGCGAGCCGTCCGGATGCAGACTCCGCGGGCCGGTCAGGCCGGCCACCAGATCACGGGACAGGAACCTGGTGCCGTCGAGGTCTCCCCCGTTGGCGATCGCGCCGTACATCCGGGCCAGCGCCCGCGCCGTCGCGACGCCGTTGGCCGACGCCATCTCGCTGTCCAGCAGCGGGGTGTCGCCCTGCACCATCGACTTCATGCCGGGGAAGTACAGCGCGCCGAGTCCGCCGGACAGCGGCAAGGCGGCCAGATGGGGCGCCACCGCGTTGAAGATCGGATTCTGCAGGTGCCGCTGCGGGCCGATGATCTGCGCCGGCTGTGTCGGTGCCGCCACCGGCGGACGGCCCAGGTGCATACCGTCGACACCGAGGGGCGCCGCCAGCTCTCTGCGGAACAGCTCGCGCATCCCCAGGCCGGTCACCGAGCGGGCCAGACCGGAGACCAGCCAGCCGTAGGTCACCGCGTGATACGCCGGGCGCCCGCGCAGCAGCCCGGCGGGCGCGGCGGCGATGCGCTCCTCCATCTTGGCGTGGTCGAGCAGATCCGCCCGGCTGACCCCGTTGAGTTGGGACAGGCCGGCCCGGTGCCGCAGCACCTCACGAACCGTGATCGCGGCCTTGCCGTTGGCGCCGAACTCCGGCCAGTACTCGGCCATCGGTGCGTCGTAATCGATGAGCCCGCGGTCCACCAGGCGGTGGATGACGGTGGAGGCCATCCCCTTCGTCGCGGAGAACACCATCGCGCCGGTATCGGCCGTCCAGCGCTGCCTGCCCTTGCGGTCCGCCCAGCCCGTCCAGACGTCGACGACGGGTACGCCGTCCAGATAGACCGACAGCGCGCCGCCGCCGAACCGACGGTGACCGAACAGCTTGGAGAACGCCGACACGGCGCACGCGAAGTTGGGGTCGGCCGCACCCTGAACCCCGTGGGGCAGCGTGCAGTCATCAGGGGTCGCCGCGCTATTGCCGCTCTCGGTGCGCGCCGCGCTGCGCTCACCATCTATTGCGTAGGTCACAGTCAAACCAATTTACCTCGCCGTCTGGCTAACTAGCGAGGGGCGTTACCTATCCGTAAGACCAGGCCGGTTCCCGAAACGGTAACCTTGCCCAGCTCACCCGTCTGCGGCGTCGAGGATCTGCTGGGCCGCGAGCGCCGGAGTCAGCTCACCATCGCGCACCTGACGCTCCAGCTCGGCGCGGATGCGCTTGACCTCGGGATTGCTGAGCACCCGGTCCAGCACCGTGTCGCGGACCATCGCCCACGTCCAGTTCACCTGCTGTTTGCGGCGTCGGGCATCGAACTCGCCGGCATCGGTCAGCACCTTGCGATGCTTCTCGACGGTTTCCCACAGCTCCGCAAGGCCATCGCCGGTCAACGCGCTCATGGTGAGAACCGGTGGCCGCCAAAGAGTTTCGCGCGGGTAGATGAGGCGTAGCGCACCGGTCAGTTCACGCGCGGCGGCCTTGGCCTCCACCGCATGCTCCCCGTCGGCCTTGTTGACCACCACCACATCGGCGAGCTCGAGGACACCCTTCTTGATGCCCTGCAACTGATCGCCGGTCCGGGCCAGGGTCAGGAAGACGAAGCTGTCCACCATGTCGGACACCGTCACCTCGGACTGCCCGACGCCCACCGTCTCGACGAGGATGACGTCGAATCCGGCCGCCTCCAGCAGCACGATCGTCTCGCGCGTCGCGCGGGCCACCCCGCCGAGGGTGCCCGAGGTCGGTGACGGACGGATATAGGCGTCCGGGTGCACAGCAAGCTTGGCCATCCGGGTCTTGTCCCCGAGGATCGATCCGCCGGTGCGCGTCGAGGACGGATCGACGGCCAGTACGGCCACCCGGTGCCCGGCTTCGATCAGGTGCATGCCGAGCGCCTCGATGGTCGTCGACTTCCCGACGCCCGGCACACCGGTGATGCCCACGTGGACGGCACTGCCCGCTTCCGGCATCAGCTCCAGCAGCAATTCCTGGGCCTTCTGCCGGTGATCGGTACGCGTCGACTCGACGAGGGTGATCGCCCGCGCCAGACCCGAGCGGTCCCCACCGCGTACCGCCGCGGCCAGCTCGGCCACTGAAGGGCTCATCTAGCTCAGTGTGTAGCCGAGTCGGTCGGCGAGCTTGTGCAGCAGGCCGATGGCGGCATCGGCGATCACGGTGCCCGGCGGGAAGATGGCGGTCGCGCCGGCTTCGTAGAGCTCGTCGAAGTCACCGGGCGGGATCACACCGCCGACCACGACCATGATGTCGGGGCGGCCCACCTCGGCCAGCGCGTCGCGCAGAGCGGGCACCAGCGTCAGGTGTCCGGCGGCCAGCGAGGACACCCCGACGACGTGCACGTCGTTGTCGGCGGCCTGGCGCGCCACCTCGTCGGGGGTGGAGAACAGCGAGCCGACGTCGACGTCGAAACCGATGTCGGCGAAGGCGGTCGCGATCACCTTCTGCCCGCGGTCGTGGCCGTCCTGTCCCATCTTGGCGACCAGGATGCGCGGGCGGCGACCATCGGCGTCGGCGAACTTCTCCACCAGATCCGTTGCGGTAGCCACATTCCCAGCCTTCCCGACCTCGTCGCGGTAGACCCCGGCGATGGTGCGGATCTCGGCCTGATGCCGGCCGTAGACCTTCTCCAGGGCGTCGGAGATCTCGCCGACGGTGGCGTGCACCCGGGCGGCGTTGATGGCCAGCGCCATCAGGTTGTTGCCCAGCCCGTCCTCCCCGGCGGCCACGTTCTCGCCTGCGGCACGGGTCAATTCGGCCAGTGCCGCCTGGGTGGCCGCCTCGTCACGGTCGGCACGCAGTTGGGCCAGCTTGGCCAGCTGCTCGGTGCGCACCCGGCTGTTCTCGACCTTGAGGACCTCGATCTCCTGGTCCTCGGCCACCGCGTACTTGTTGATGCCGATGACCGGCTGGGCACCGGAATCGATGCGCGCCTGGGTCCGCGCGGCGGCCTCTTCGATGCGCAGTTTCGGGATGCCCTCACCGATGGCCTGGGCCATGCCGCCGTACTCGGCGACCTCCTTGAGGTGGGCGCGGGCCTTCTCGGCGAGCTGATGGGTCAGCCATTCCACGTAGTACGAGCCGCCCCACGGGTCGATCGGCCGGGTGGTACCGGACTCCTGCTGCAGCAGCAGCTGGGTGTTGCGGGCGATGCGGGCCGAGAAGTCGGTCGGCAGCGCCAGCGCCTCGTCGAGTGCATTGGTGTGCAGCGACTGGGTGTGACCCTGGGTGGCGGCCATCGCCTCGATACAGGTGCGGGCCACGTTGTTGAACGGGTCCTGGGCGGTCAGCGACCAGCCCGAGGTCTGCGAATGGGTGCGCAGAGACTGGGATTTCGCGCTCTTCGGATCGAACTGCGCGACCAGCTCGCTCCACAGCAGCCGGCCCGCGCGCAGCTTGGCGACCTCCATGAAGAAGTTCATCCCGATGCCCCAGAAGAAGGACAGCCGGGGCGCGAACTTGTCGATGTCCAGCCCGGCATCGAGGCCGGCCTTGATGTATTCGACGCCGTCGGCCAGCGTGTAGGCGAGCTCCAGATCGGCCGTGGCACCGGCCTCCTGGATGTGGTACCCCGAGATCGAGATGCTGTTGTACTTGGGCATCTTGGTGCTGGTGTAGCCGAAGATGTCGGAGATGATCCGCATGGACGGCTTCGGCGGATAGATGTAGGTGTTGCGGACCATGAACTCTTTGAGGATGTCGTTCTGGATGGTCCCGGCCAGCTTCTCCGGCGGCACACCCTGTTCCTCGGCGGCGGCGACGTAGAGCGCGAGGATCGGCAGCACGGCGCCGTTCATCGTCATCGACACCGAGACGGTGCCCAGATCGATCCCGTCGAACAGCTGGCGCATGTCCAGGATCGAGTCGATGGCCACACCGGCCATTCCGACATCGCCGGCGACCCGGGGATGATCGGAGTCGTAGCCGCGGTGGGTCGCCAGGTCGAAGGCGACCGACAGACCCTTCTGACCGGCGGCCAGATTTCGCCGGTAGAACGCGTTGGACTCGGCGGCGGTGGAGAAGCCGGCGTACTGGCGGATGGTCCACGGCTGGTTCACGTACATGGTCGGGTACGGGCCGCGGATGAACGGCGGCTCACCCGGGAAACTGTCCAGCGGGTAGCCCGCCGCGACCGCGCCATCGCGATCTGCGCCGATGTACACCGGCTTGACGTCGATGCCCTCCGGGGTCGACCAGACCAGCTGCTCGGGGGTGTAGCCGTGCGCGGCCGCGGCGACGCCGACCTGCTCGGTCACCGCTTCCGGCGTCGGCGTCTGCCCGGCGTCCTCGCCGTGCAACGGGATGTCGGCGAAACTGCCGATCGCAGCGGGGGTCTCGGTGATGTCGGATGCAGTCATGATTCAGGCCCCCAAACGGGTGAGCAGGGTCGCCAGCGCCTCGACGGCGTTGATCTTCGCGGTCAGGTACTCGTCGGGACGCGCAACGGCCTCCCCGATGGCCTTCTCCGGTCCGGCGAGATAGATGTGCGCTGCGCCGGCATCGCGTGCGGCAGCGACGACGGCCTCCGCCTCGGTGCCGTAGCGGGCGTCGGTGCCGCAGATCACCACGGCGCGGTGGCCGTCGACGGCCGCCGCGACCGCGGCCGCGTCGACCGTGCCCGGATTGACGACCTCGATGCCGCCGGAGGCCAGCAGGTTCGCGGCGAAGGTGGTCCGGATGTTGTGCTCGGCCAGCGGGCCCAGCGGCAGCAGCACCGCCTCGGGCCGTTTCCCGTGCTCGGCCAGGTGGGCATCCGAGCGGTCCCGCAGTGCCTCGAACCCGGCCGCGTACCGCACGATGCCGGTGGCTTCATCCGACTGCGGCAGCGGCTTCTCCCCCAGGTTCGGGAACTCGTTGACCCCGGTGAGCGAGGTCCGGCGGTGCGCGATGTCATCGGCGCGGGTGTCCCGCACCGCGGCGATCTGCTCGCTGAGGTGATCGCGCGCGTCCACGAATCCGCCACGGGACTCCAGATCCTGGAAGTGCGCCCAGGCCTGCTCGGCCAGCTGCGCCGTCAGGTCCTCGACGAACCACGACCCGGCCGACGGGTCGAGCACCCGGCCGAGGTGGGATTCCTCCAGCAGCAGCAGCTGCGTGTTGCGGGCCATACGGCGGGTGAAACTGGTTGCGGTGCCGGGCAATCCACCGGGAATGGCGGCATCGAACGGCGCCACCAGGACGGTGTCCGCGCCGCCGACACCGGCGGCGAACGCCGCCAGCGTGGTGCGCAGCATGTTCACCCAGGGATCGCGCCGGCTCATCATCGGCGCCGAGGAGACCGCGTGCACCACGGCGGCGCCGGCGGATCCGTCACCGGCGACCTCGGCCACCCGCGCCCACAATCGGCGCGCGGCGCGCAGTTTCGCGATCGTCATGAACTGGTCGTCGTCGGCGGCGAAGCGGAAGCTGATCTGGCGCAGGGCATCGGAGACGCTCAGTCCGGCCTCGGTCAGCAGCCGCAGGTAGCTCACCCCGGCCGCGATGGCCCCGGCCAGCTCCCAGGACGCGCTGGCACCCAGGTTGTGCAGCGCGGGACCGTCGACCGTCACGGTCCGCACCCCGGTCTGACCGGCCGTCCGCGCGGCGATCGCGGTGACATCGTCGATGCCGGCCGCGGGACGTCCGCTCAGCGGTGCCGTCAACGGGTCGGCGCCTAGATCCAGGGACACCCTGGCGCGTTGTTCGTCGTCGAAGTCGGCGATGAGCGCCAGCACGGCGTCGGCGGCGGCGACGTAGTCCGCGCCCGCGTCCAGCACCACCGGCACCAGATCGAGGTACACCCCGTCGAGCAGGTCTGCCAGTTCGGTCGGTGCCACCCCGGCTGGATCATTCCCCGTCGCTGCGCTCGCCCCGGCCGAACCGACCCGCAGCACCAGCGCGCTGGTGCCCTCGGTCAGCGCCAGCAGTAGTGCACCGTTGGCCTCCGAGGTACCGGACGCGACTGCCGGGAACTGTTCGGCGACCTTCCAGCCACTGAGCACATCGCGGCGGGCATCCCCGCCGCGGGCGAACGGCCACTGCCCGGGCAGCGGCGACTCGGGCACCCCGTCCAGGGCGGTGTAGAGCGGCCGGACCGGGAAACCTTCATAGGTCGGCGAGTCGAGCAGCCGCTCCGGTTCGGCGGGCAGATCCGCGGCGTCGCGCCGCAAGCTCTTCGCCAGCACGCCGGCGACACCGGAGCGCCAGCGCTCGCGATCCGATTCAATGACGCTCGAGGACACTCGCGGCTCCTGGGTTAAAAAGCGTTGTCTGACTTAGTTAGATTAGCCAGCTGTGACTGGCCTCTTTCACCTGAGGCTAAATGATCGGTATCACGGCAGCGTACGGCGGGCAAAAGCTACTGAGCAGTAGCGTTGGCGGCAACAGCGCCCGATGCCCCGTAGGGTTGGGAGACGTGAAACCCGTCGCCACCACGTTGCGCACGGTCTGGACCGCGGTGACGTCGACGGCCACTCAATTGCCCCGCCGTCGTGTGGTGGCCATCGCCGCCACAATTGTGATCCTCGTCGCAGTCGCGTTTCTGGTGCCGTTGCCCAGCGCGATCCAGCTGCGGGACTGGGCCACCGCGGCCGGCCCGTGGTTCCCGCTCGCCTTCTTCGCCGCCCATGTCGTGATGACGGTCTTCCCGTTTCCGCGGACCGCTTTCACGCTCGCGGCCGGCCTGCTGTTCGGGCCGCTGGTCGGCGTCAGCATCGCCGTCGTCGCGAGCACGCTCAGCGCCGTGCTGGCCGTCATCCTGGTGCGGGCGGTCGGCTGGCAACTCAGCCGCCTGACCCTGCACCCCCGGGTCGAGTCACTGGACGCCCGGTTGCGCGACCGCGGTTGGGTGACGGTGCTGTCGATGCGGATGATCCCGGCGGTACCGTTCGCCGTCCTCAACTACGCGGCGGGCGCCTCCGCGGTGCGACTGCTGCCCTACACGGTGGCCACCCTGATCGGGGTGTTCCCCGGGACGGCAGCGGTGGTCATCCTGGGCGATGCCCTCACCGGCAACATCAGCCCACTGCTGTTCCTGGTGTCGGCGTGCACCGCCGGCGTCGGACTGGCCGGGCTGGTCTACGAGATCCGGGTGCACCGCCGAACTCACCACCAACGACCGGCGGGCGACGAGCCCGCCGTCAACGGCTGACGGTCAGGCGGCCTGTTCCAAGGAGCTGTCCACCAGGCGCAGCTGACCGGCCCTCCGGGCCGCTGCTGGGCGTTTGGAGTGCAGCGTGATCATCGAGCCGGAGCGCACCACGCCCATCGGGCCCGAACCGGCGAAGCGTGCAATGCCCGCCACGCGGATCGCCCAGCCGGCCTTGGCCTGGCGGTAGCCGATCCGGATGCCGAGCGCGCAGATCACCAGCAGCCCGCCGACACCGGGGAGGGCCACCGCCGCCAGCGTCGCGATGGAGATCGGCACCAGCAGCGTGCTGACCGCACGGTCGAGGAACGTCTCGGGTGCGCCCGAGGCCGTCAGACCACTGACACCCAGCGACGCCGTGGTGATCGGGGCCATCCGCTGGACACTGACCGGGGTGACCGGGGACAGCACGGGCGCCGCGGGTGCGGGTGCCGCGACACCCGCACCGAGCGCGATGGCCGGGGTGTGCGGCAGCAGCAGCCCGGGCAGATCGATCGGACCGGACAGTGCGTTGGTCGGCCTGGCCTCCGGGTCGATGCCGATGGTGGCGACCGGCGGGGTGCTGACGCCCATCAGGGCGCCCAGCTCACCGGGCAGCGCCACGATGGTGCCGACCGAGGTGCTCACCGAGGTGAGCATGAACTCGATGGTGGTGATGACATCGGAGACCGGCGTGGTCGAACCGGGCAGCCCGACGAGCAACGCGGGGACCGCAGCCACCGTCTGGTGGGTCGCATTGAGCACCGAGGCCACGGTGTTACCGACGGTGTGGGCGACGTCGGGCAGCTTGTCGTAGGACAGCGGGGCCTTGACCGACACCGGCCGGGCCGGCGGCGGGCCGGCCGGCTTGGGCTTGGGGGTGCTGGAGTTGTTGGCCAGCGGGGTGCTCGCCGGTGCAACGGCGGGCTGCTGCTCGGGCGCGACCACCTCGGGATCGGTGACGACGGTCTCGGGCGCGGTGAGCTCGAGCTCGGTCGGGGTGGCGGAGGAGTCCGGAATGGTCGGGAGGGTGGTACGCGGACGGCCACCGAAGCCGGGCTGGGGGCGCTGGGCCGTCCACGGGCCGATCGTGCTGCGCACGCTGGTGAGCGACTGCCGCAATGATGCGCGCAGACCGGCACCGAGGTCGTTGCCGGATTTCGCGGTACCGCCCGTGGTGCCGGAGCTCTCGCCCTGCCCGGAGGTACCCGTGGAACCCGACGTGCCGCCGGAATCGGTGTCGGCAAGCGCCACGGCCGTGGGACCACCGACCAAAAGCATGGTGGACAGCACACCGGCGCCCACCGCGCTCCGCACGCCCGCCCTGCTCACAGCGTCCCCGTCATAACGTCGCCATTTCGTCCTCGCACCGGCAAAAGGCCCGGTCCACGGTCAGCAAATCACCAATATGCCATTAGACCATGCAATAAGTCCTACCGGCAGGAAAAATGTTCGACGCCGTCAATCAATCAGGGAAATCTCAGGCATCGCGCACGCAACCAGGTGGTGTATCGCGTACCGGGGTGCCGGTGTTACGGGGCGCGGTGGCTGCCGGGAGCCCCCGGCGGAGGCACCGGAGCACCGCCCAGCGCCTGCGTCTGGGTGGGCGCCTCCAGGGGTTCGGAAGGCGCCGAGCCCAGCGGCGGCACGGACTTTCGCGCCTCCGCCTCGGCCAGGGCCACCGCCCGGGCGATCTCCGGGTCGGTTTGGGTGTTGAACCAGTCCGCGACCTCTTCGGCGTCGTCCTCAGCGGACTTGGGTGAGTCGTCTGCCGGCGACGGGGTGTACCGGAACACACCGTCCTCCCCCGGCGCCCCGAGCAGCTTGGTGAAACCCTGCAGCGCGGATCCGAAATCACTGGGCACCAGCCACACCTTGTTGGCCTCGCCCTTGGCCATCAACGGCAGCGTCTGCAGGTACTGGTAGGCCAGCATCTCCGGGGTGGGACGGCCGTTCTTGATCGCCGCGAAGGTCTTCTCGATGGCCTTGGCCTGGCCCTGCGCCTGCAGGTATGCGGCGGCGCGTTCACCCTGCGCGCGCAGCATGCGGGACTGCCGGTCGGCCTCGGCGGCCAAGATCGCCGCCTGCTTGGCGCCTTCGGCCGACAGGATCTGTGCCTGCTTCTGCCCCTCGGCCGCCTTGATCGCGGCTTCCCGGCTGCCCTCGGCGGTCAGGATCATGGCGCGCTTCTCCCGGTCGGCGCGCATCTGCTTTTCCATCGAGTCCTGGATGGACGGCGGCGGGTCGATGCTGCGCAGCTCGACCCGGGCCACCCGCAGGCCCCACCGGCCGGTGGCCTCGTCGAGCACCCCGCGCAGCTGTCCATTGATGGAATCGCGTGAGGTCAGGGTCTGCTCCAGCGTCATCCCGCCGACGACGTTACGCAGCGTGGTGGTGGCCAGCTGCTCGACGCCGACGATGTAGTTGCTGATCTGGTAGACCGCCTTGGCCGGGTCGGTGACCTGGAAGTAGACGACGGTGTCGATGTTGACCGTCAGGTTGTCCTCGGTGATCACCGGCTGCGGCGGGAAGGACACCACCCGCTCCCGCAGGTCCACCCGGGCCCGGATCTTGTCCACGAACGGCAGCAGCAGTGTCAGCTGTCCGGACACCGTCTTGCTGTAGCGGCCGAGGCGCTCGATCACCGCGGCCTCGGCCTGCGGGATGAGCGCCACCGATTTGGCGACCACCACCACGGCAAAAATCACAAAGACCACAAGCAGTACGAGACCTACGAACGCACCGTCCATGACGACTCCCCTCCAGATCCAGTTTCGACTGCTGTTGCTCAGATGCCCCGGTAGACCACCGCGGTGGCACCGTCGATGTGCACGACGGTCACCCGGTCACCCGGTTCGAACACATCGTTGTCGTTGAGGGGCCGCGCCGTCCACACTTCGCCGTCAAGTTTCACCTGGCCGTCGTGCTGGGACACCTGGGAGAGCACCAGCGCGCCCTTGCCCTCCAGCGCCTTGGCCGGATCCAGCAGGCCGGTGTTCGACTCCATCCGCTTACGCAGCACGGGCCGCACCACGACGAGCAACAGCAACGAGACGACCAGGAACACGGCGCCGTCCGCCCAGATCGGCCAGTCGAACACGAAACCCGCGCCGGCGGCGGCCAGCGCGCCACCGCTGAGCATCAGGAGGAACAGGTCACCGGTCAGAGCTTCGGCGCCTGCCAGTCCCAGCGCTGCGACCAGCCATATCCATGCGGGCATGTGTGTCAGCGTAGCGAATCCGGCCGTATCTGCGACCGACAACTACACTGCCAGAACTATGTGGTGTCCGAGCGCTTCGCTGACGGTCTGGGTCAACGCCTGGCTTGCGGGCGTCGCCGCGCCCGACGATGTGCTCGACGCGCTATCCCAGTGGGCGCCAAAGCATTCCGTCACCGCCTACGATTCGGTGGCGGCGGGCTCCACCGGCCTGCCGTGGCCGGACCTGCACCACGCCGGAACCATGTCACTGCTGCAGACGATGCGGACCGCCGCCGGGCCGCCGCAGGGGGCGCCGCCGCTGACGCTGGTGCTGCCGGTCCCCGGCGATGTCCGCGGGCTGCCGCCGGACACTCAGTTCCAGCGCGACGCCATCACCATGGGTGAGGCGATCCTCGTCGGCCAGGATCCCCGCCGCTCGGTCGGCATGGTGCCCGAGTACATCTACGAGGACGTCGACGACCCGGATTTCGAGCCGGACCCGGTATCGCTGGCGTGGACGGTCTATTCGGCCGGGACCGCGGCTGTCGTCGAGCACAGCGATCTCGGTGATGCCGAGTACACGTTGCGGTCGGCGGTGCGCTCGGCCGCCGACGCCCTCGGCGCGTTGAGCGCCGGCATCGGCGCCGCCGACATCGACGATCCGCGCGGCATGGTCGAGCAGCTGCTGGAGGCAACCCGATTGCACCGGGTGCCCGATCACGCGCCGGAACGCGCGCTGCGGGTGCTGGAGAACGCGGCCCATGTGGACGCGATCATCACCGCCAGCTCCGGACTGATGCCGATCGGGCTTCAGACCAGTTCGGAGATACGCATCGCCTCGGACACCCTGCGGCCGTTGGCCTCGGTGGTGCGCACCGCCAGGCTCGCCGCCATCAGCGCGATCATGTACTCGGCCTGGGAGCGCTGACCGGCTCACAGGCCGGCGTGCAGAAGGCCCCGTCCACACTGCTGCCGTAACCCGGAACTGGTTGCGGCCCTGCGACTCTGGCCGGCTCGCCACCCAGGCGGAGCTCGTCGATCAGCCCGACGACCAGCTCGGCGAAACGGCGTTGGGCGTTCGGCGTGCTGGCCCGTGCCAGTGCAACCCCGGCGGCCTCGGCCTGTTCGGCGAGTTCGTTGTCGAGGTCCCACACCACCTCGATGTGGTCGGCGACGAATCCGATCGGACACGCGATGACGGCCTTGATTCCCTGCCCGACGAGGATCTCGAGATGATCGCCCACATCGGGTTCCAGCCAGGGCACCTGCGGTGGACCGGACCGGGACTGCCAGACGACGTCGAAATCCTGATAGCCGGCCGCGGCGGCCACCAGTTGCGATGCGTAGCGGACCTGACGCTCGTAGAGGTCGGTGCCGCACCGTGATGCGGCGCGCAGCGGTATCGAGTGTGCGGTGAACACCAGTCGCGCCCCGGCGCGCAGGTCCTCCGGAAGTGTCGCTGCGGCATCGGAAATGGCGTCGGCGAACATCCGCACGAACAGCGGGTGGTCGAAGTACTGGCGCAACTTCACCAGTTCCGGTGCCGACTCGCCCACCGCGGCACGCGCTCTGGTGATGTCCTCCTGATACTGCGCGCACCCGGAGTAGCCGCCCCAGGCCGAGGTGGAGAACACCGCAGCACGCCGAACACCGTTGTCGCGCATGGTCGCAACGGTGTCCTCGACGTAAGGTTCCCAGTTGCGGTTGCCGAAGTACACCGGCAGGTCGGTGACCGCCTCGATCTGCTCGATGAGCGCGCGGTTGATCCCGTTGATGGGCGAGACCCCGCCGAAGTGCAGATAGTGCTCGGCCACCGCCTCCAGACGCTCACGCGGGATACCCCGGCCCCGGGTGACGTTCTCCAGAAAGGGCATCACCTGCTCGGGGCCCTCCGGCCCTCCGAAGGAGAGCAGCAGCAGGGCATCAAACTCCACGTCCGACCCCGCTACAGCAGCTGGGTGTGGGCGCCGCCGTCGGCGTAGATGATGGTGCCGGTGGTGGCGGGCAGCCAGTCCGACAGCAGCGCGCAGACCGTCTTGGCGACCGGGGTCGGATCCTTCATGTTCCAGCCGACCGGTGCGCGCTGATCCCAGCCCTCTTCGAGCAGACGCATCTGATCGCCGGCCTCGGCACCCAGCGCGCCGCCGACGATGGCGCTCATGGCCAACGTCCGGATGGGCCCGGCGGCAACGAGATTGGAGCGCACCCCGAACGGTCCGGCTTCACGGGCAACGAAGCGGTTCACCGACTCCAGCGCGCTCTTGGCGACCGTCATCCAGTTGTAGGCCGGCATCGCCCGGGTGGGGTCGAAGTCCATGCCGACGATGCTGCCGCCGCTGTTGAGCACCGGAAGGGTCGCCTTGGCCAGCGAGGCATAGGAGTACGCCGAGATGTGAATGCCCTTGGCGACGTCCTCGTAAGGCGCGTCGAAGAACGGGTTGACACCCATGCCGGTCTGCGGCATGAACCCGATGGAGTGCACCACGCCGTCGAGCTTGTTGCCCTCGCCGATCACCTCGGTGACGCGGCCGGCCAGCGAGTCGAGGTGTTCGGAATTCTGCACATCGAGCTCGAGCAGCGGTGCCGGGTTGGGCAGCCGGTCGGCGATGCGCTGGATCAGCTTCATCCGGTCGAATCCGGTCAGCACCAGTTCCGCGCCGGCCTCCTGAGCCTGCTTGGCGATGTGGAACGCGATCGAACTGTCGGTGATGATCCCGGTGACCAGGATGCGTTTGCCTTCGAGAAAGCCAGTCATTGGTAAGTCCTTATCTCTTCTAGTGGCCCATGCCCATGCCGCCATCCACAGGGATGACCGCGCCGGCGATGTAGCTTGCGTCTTCGGAAGCAAGGAAGCTGACCGCTCCGGCCACTTCCTCGCCGGTGCCGACCCGCTTGGCGGGGATGAATTCCAGCGCACCCTCCTGGATGCGCTCGTCCAGCGCCCGGGTCATCTCGGTGTCGATGTAGCCGGGGGCGACGACGTTCGCGGTGACACCGGCCTTGGACAGCTCACGTGAGATGGACCGCGCCATGCCGATCAGACCGGCCTTGGCGGCGGCGTAGTTGGCCTGGTTGCCGATACCCCACATACCCGAGACCGAGCCGATGAAGATGATCCGGCCGAAACGCTTGCGCTGCATGCTGCGCGAGGCCCGCTGGGCCACCCGGAACGCGCCGGTGAGGTTGGCGTTGATGACGTTCTCGAAGCGCTCCTCGGTCATCCGGATGAGGAACGCGTCCTGCGAAATACCGGCGTTGGACACCAGCACCTCGACCGGGCCCTGGTGCTCCTCGACCTCTTTGAAGGCACGGTCGACGGCCGCGCTGTCGGTGACGTCACAGACGACGCCGAACAGTCCTTCGGGTGCACCGGAGCCGCGGTGGGTCACCGCGACCTTGTGCCCGTCGGCGGCCAGTCGCTGCGCGATGGCCAGACCGATCCCCCGGTTTCCACCGGTGACCAGCACCGAACGGGACACGAAGGGCGGACGGCCAACGGGCGCTGCGGCGGCACTTTCCGTGGCGGCAGTATCACTCATGACCGCCAACTTATCGTCTGACCGGCGCGGTCCCGAAATCGCATCGCCGCCGTGTCCACCCGGATGTGCGCCGAGTTCACGGAAGATGGACGGCGCTCACGCCGTGAGTGGCGTTCAGCCGCGCCGCGTCACGACCGGGTGGCGCGCCGAACATCCTGCGGTACTCCCGGCTGAACTGGGTGGGGCTGTCGTACCCGACGAGGTGCCCGACACCGGCGATGTCGCCGGGTTGCGCGACCAGCAGCGCCCGGGCCTCCTGCAGGCGGATGCGCTTCTGGAACTGCAGTGGGCTCATCTCGGTGACGGCGCGAAAATTCCGGTGGTACGCGGACGGACTCATCCCGGCCATCGCGGCGAGGTCGGCGATGCGCAACGGCTCGGCATAGTTCTCCCGGATCCAGCGAATCGTCCGGTTGATATAGGTCAATCCGCTTCCCGCCGAACCGATCTGGGCCACCACGCCGGCGTGTGGCCCGCGCAGCAGCCGCCACAGGATCTCCTGCTCGATCAGCGGGCCCAGCACGGCGGCGTCGGCGGGGTGCTCGAGCAGCCGCACCATCCGCAGCACCGCATCGAGCAGCTCCGGATCGGCGCAGCCGGTCGCCATGGCGGTCTGCGTGCCGGACCGCCGGGGCGCGCTGGTCTCGTGCAACAGCAGCTCCGCGATGGCCGGCGCCCGCAGCACCAATCCGACCGCCAGCGCCGGTGCCTGCGCACCGCAATCGATGAAATGTCCGCTGACCGGCAGTTGCGCGGTGACCACCAGGATCTCCCCGCCCCGGTACTCGACGACCCGGTCCCCCAGCAGCAGGCGCTTGCCGCCCCGCACCATCACCACGAGCAGCGGTTCGGTCAGTGAGTACTCCGGCGACGTGTCGGTCACGCTGGACACCAGCAGGCCGTCGATCGCCGTGGTCATATCCGGCCGGGCGTGCGCAGTGATGAGCGCTTCCAATTCGACCAGCGGACTGTCTGACACAGCCCGATGGTGTCAAAGACAGCAGGATCAGGCAAGAGCGCGGCAGGATCGGTCTACCCCGCCAAACGCCCGGACGGTTGCATGGGAGTGGTACATCCGAACATCTCCAAGGAGACCACCATGACACTGGACAACTACCTCACCCTCGGCCGTTCCGGCCTGCGCGTCAGCCCATTTGCACTGGGGGCCATGACCTTCGGGGAAGACGCCGGCGGCGCCGGCTGCAGCGTCGCCGAATCGGAGACCATCCTGGACGCCTACCTCGATCGCGGCGGGAACTTCGTGGACACCGCGAACTTCTACACCAACGGGCACTCGGAGAAGATCCTCGGCGACTACTTCCACCATCGCCCGCAGCGGCGCGATCGTGTGGTCCTGGCCACCAAGTTCTTCACCAACATGTCTCCCGGCGATCCGAACGGCGGGGGCGCCGGTCGACGCTCGATCATCGGCCAGCTCGAACAGAGCCTGCGCCGGCTTCGCACCGACCACATCGACCTCTACTGGCTGCACAACTGGGACCGGCACACCCCGATCGAGGAGACCATGCGCGCCCTCGACGACCTGGTGCGCGACGGCAAGATCCGCTACCTCGGGTTCTCCAACATCCCGTCCTGGGTCACCGCGCAGGCCCAGACGATGGCGGTACTGAAATCCTGGACCCCGCTGATCGCGCTGCAACTCGAATACTCGCTGCTGGCCCGCGATGTGGAGGGTGAGGCGGTGCCGCTGGCACTGGACCAGGACCTCGCGCTGGTGAGCTGGAGCCCGCTGCGCAACGGTTTCCTGTCCGGCAAGTACCGGCGCGGCCTGGACGTCGGTGATTCCGCGCGGGCCGCCTACGTGGGCGCACCCAGCGATGCCGAGTACGACGTCATCGACACCGTCACCGCCGTCGCAGAGGAGCTCGACACCACCGCCGCGGCGGTGGCGCTGGCCTGGCTACGGTCGCGGCCGGGCACGGTGATCCCGATCGTCGGCGCCCGGCGGCTGGCCCACCTGGAGGGCAATCTGGCCGGGCTGGACGTGCAGTTGCGCGCCGATCAGGTGCGCCGCCTCGATGAGGTGTCGGCCTTCGCGATGACCCACCACCCCGCCATCGAGGACTCGCTGCGGATGGCCCTGCAGTTCGCGGGCACCACGATCGACGGTGCGGCGAGCGGTGAGTATCCGCCACTGCAGGCCGGCACCGCCCGGTACTAGCCCGGCAGGCGACGGTTGATCAGCAGCGCCGCCAGGGCGGCCAACGCCAGCACCAGCGCACCGAGCCGCAGCCAGCCGACGCTGGCGTCGCCCTTGATGGTCTCGTAGCCGATCTGCTGCTGCAGCGAACTGAAGACCGCCTTGAGCTGTTCGAGGCTGGATGCGGTGAAGGCCTCGCCGCCGGAGAGGTCGGCGATCTTCTTGAGCATCTCGTCGTCGACGGGCACCGGCTGGCGCTGGTCGTTGATCTCCACGTAGCCGTACGGGGTGCCGAAGGACACCGTCGAGATGGGCACGCCCTGGTCCTTGGCGGTGCGGGCGGCGGTGTAGGCGCCCTTGGGGTTGTCCGGATTCGACGGCACGGTTTCCTTACCGTCGGACATCAGCACCACCCGCGCCGGCGGCGGTTCGTCGCCGCCGCCGATCACCGCACCGACGGTGGCGATCGCCTGCAGCGCGGTGAAGATGCCTTCACCGGTGGCGGTGCGATCGGCCAGCTGCAGCTTGTCGATGCCGTTCTTGGTGGCCTCGCGGTTGGTGGTCGGCGAGACCAGCACGGTGGCGGTGCCGGCGTAGGCGATCAGTCCGAGATTGATACCCGGGGTCAGCTGATCGGCGAACTGCTTGGCGGCCTCCTGGGCGGCGACCAGCCGGCTCGGGGCGACATCGGTGGCCCGCATCGACTGCGAGACGTCGATGACGAGCATCACCACGGCCCGGTTGCGCGGGATCCGCACATCGTTGGTCGGCCCGGCCATCGCCACGGTCAACAGCACCAGCGCGGACACCAGCAGGATCGCCGGCAGATGGCGCCACCGGGTGGGCTGCTTGGGCGCGACGGTCTCCAGCAGCTCCATGTTGGCGAAGCGCAGGATCCGCTTCTCGCGTGCCCGCTGGACCACGATGTAGAGGCCGACCAGTCCCAGTACAGCCAGCAGGAACAGGAAGAACCACTTGTGTTCGAAGCCCGACAGGCTCATCGGTCCGAGCAACGGCAAAGTCATGTGCAGCTTGTCATTTCAGTCTCGTAGTCTCGCTACCGGCCACCGGCCAGGGCGCCCCGGCGTCGGTTGGCCACGAAACGGACCACATCGGCGATCCAGTCCCGGTCGGTACGCAGGGTCAGCAGCGGCGCGCCACAGCGCCGCAGGGTACGGGCGACCTCGGCGCGGTGTGCCGCGGAGGCGCGCGCGAAATCGTCGCGCAACTTCTCGTCGATGGTGAACTCGCGGGTGACCCCGGTCTCGGTGTCCTGCAGGATCACATCACCGATATCGGGCAGTTCCACATCCCGCGGGTCGATGATCTCGATGCCGAGCACCTCGTGCCGCGCGGCGATGGCCCGCAGGGGCCGCATCCAGTCGATCGGGCCGAGGAAGTCGCTGATGACGACGGCCATGCCGCGCCGGCGTTCGGGACGGCGCAGTGCGTCGATGGTGGCGGCCAGGTCACCACGCACCCCGGGCGGTGCCTGCGGCGTGGTGGCGATGGCACGAAGGAGTTCCTGCTCGTGCAGCCGGCCCGAGAGCGCCGGGACCCGCCGCAGCGTGTCACCGTTGGAGATCAACGCACCGATCCGGTTGCCGCCGCCGCTGTTGAGGAACGTGATGGCCGCGGCCGCAGCCACCGCCAGATCGCGCTTCTCGCACCCGGTGGTCCCGAAGTCCAGACTGGCCGAGACGTCGACCACCAACCAGGTTTCCAGCTCGCGGTCGGCGATCATCTGCCGCACGTGTGGGTGGGTGGTCCGCGCGGTCACCGACCAGTCCATCCGGCGCACATCGTCGCCGGGCTGGTACATCCGCGACTCCCCCGGCTCCGACCCCGGACCGGGGATCAGGCCGAGGTGATCGCCATGCAACACCCCGTCGAGCTTGCGGCGCACTGTCAGCTCGAGCTTGCGCAGCGCCGCGGTCAGTGCAGGGTCGCGGATCTCACCACGCTTGAGCGAGGGCAGGTCGACCGCGCGACCGCCGGTGCTGGTCACCGACCGCCGGCCGCCGCGGCGGCAGGCACCCCGGGAGGCGCCGAATGACCCTGCTGCGGAATCGCATTCACCTGCGGCAGACCGACGGTCTGCATGATCCGGTTGATCACCGTCTCCGCGGAGACCTCGTCGGCCAGCGCGTCGTAGGTGAGCACCAGACGGTGACGCAGCACGTCCGGGATGACCTCGACGACATCCTGCGGGACGACGTAGTCACGCCCGCGCACCAGCGCCAGGGCGCGGGAGGCGGCGATGATGCCCAGCGAGGCACGCGGTGACGCGCCGTAGGCGATCCAGGACTTGGCGTCGGGCATACCGAACTTCTCCGGTTCGCGGGTCGCGGTGACGATGCGCACCACGTAGTCGACCAGCGCGTGGTGCACGAAGTTGTTCGCCGCGACCTCCTGCAGGCGCAGCAGATCCCCGGTGTTCAGGATCTGCTTGGGCTCAGGCGGTTTCACGCCCATCCGGTAGATGATCTCGCGCTCTTCCTCCGGCGACGGGTAGTCGACGTTGAGCTTGAACAGGAAGCGGTCGCGCTGCGCCTCGGGCAGCTGGTACACGCCCTCCTGCTCGATCGGGTTCTGGGTGGCCATCACCAGGAACGGGGACGGCAGCGGGAATGTCTTGCCGCCGATGGAGATCTTGCGCTCGGCCATGACCTCCAGCAGCGCGGACTGCACCTTGGCCGGGGCGCGGTTGATCTCGTCGGCGAGCAGGAAGTTGACGACGACGGGGCCGAGTTCGATGTCGAACGCCTCCTGGCCCTGCCGGTAGATGCGGGTACCGACGATGTCGGTGGGCACCAGGTCGGGGGTGAACTGAATGCGGGCGAAGGTGCCGCCGACCACCTTGGCGAAGGTCTCCACGGCGAGGGTTTTGGCCACACCGGGCACACCTTCGAGCAGGACGTGGCCCTTGGCGAGCAGACCGACCAGCATGCGTTCGAGCAGCTGATCCTGCCCGACGATGATGCGCTTGACCTCGAAGAGGGCCCGCTCAAGGGTGTGGACCTCGTTCTGCAGGTTCGCATTGGCGGGCGGTGCGCTCTGCGTGCCGGGCGGGTAACCCTGCGTCGGGGCCGGGCCTGCGTAGCCTCCGGCGCCCTGCGGCGGCCCACTCGGTGACGTCATCTAGCTTCCTCCCACGGTCGTTCGATACAAACTCGCTGGTATTCGCCGACGTCCACCGAGGCGGCGGGGCGTCCGCCGTCAACTATTCCAGGCAGTTCGGAATCCGTCGACGTCGCCCGCCCGTGCGGCGGGGCGTCAGGACTCGATGATACGAACCAGGTGCGGTGACATCCCGGCGGTGCGCAACGGGCTGACGGTCACCTTTTCGGCGCTGCCGGAGGCCTCCAGCATCTTCCCGCCGCCCAGATAGATGGCCACGTGCTGGCTGCCGCCGGGGCCCCAGAAGATGAGGTCGCCGCGCTTGGCCTGAGACGGCGCGATCGCGCGGCCGGTGTTGTACTGGTCGCCGGAGTACTTCGGGATCTGCACGCCGACGCCGGCGAAGGCGTACCGGGTGAAGCCCGAGCAGTCGTAGCCCATCTTCCCGGCGTCATAGTCCACGCCGGGGCCGGGGCCGGTCAGGGTGCCGCCGCCCCACGAGTAGGGCACCCCGATCTGGGACCCGCCGCGCCGGATGACGTATTCGATGGCGGCCGGACCGCGCACCCGGGCGCCGGTGGGCAGTCCGCCCGCGGCCGGTGTGGGCGCCAACCCGATGCTCTGCAGGAACTTCGAGCCCAGGCTCTGCGTGGTCTCCAGGGCGATCTTGCTCACCTGGAACGAGGCGTTCGCGATCGCGACCGGGTCGCCGGGCGCACCCGAACTCGGGTGGGCGGGCAGAGTCGGATCCCATTCCCCGGGAGCCGCGGCTGCCGGCACCGCGGCACCGAGCGCAATCGCCGCCACGACGGTCAGCGTGGCCAGCAGCCTGCTGAGGCGTGAGTTTCGAAAGTTCCTGGAAGCCTTCACGAACACAGAAATCCCAACGTTTTTAATACTCGATGTAGCGGACGGCGTGCGGGGTCATACCGCTGGTGCGCACCGGCGAGACCTTCACGTGCGAGCCGGTGTAGGGGGCCTCCAGCATCTGGTTGTTGCCGAGGTAGATGGCCACGTGCTGGCTGCCTCCCGGCCCCCAGAACAGCACATCGCCGCGGCGCATCTGCGATGTCGGGATCTTGCGGCCCATGTCGTACTGCGATCCCGAGTAGTGCGGCAACTTGATGCCCACCCCGGCGAAGGCGTAGAGCACCAGCCCCGAGCAGTCGAAACCGACTGTGCCGGAGCCCGAATCGATGCCGTTGCTCTTGCCTGCCGCATTTCCGCCGCCCCACGAGTAGGGCACACCGATCTGCGACATGGCGCGTTTGATGACGAACTCCGAGGCCGCCTGGCCGTGTACCCGCGGGATCGCACCGTTGGTGAATCCGGTTGGGGTGGGCAGGATGCCGAGCTTCTGCAGGAAGGTGCGGCCCATGTTCGCGGTCAACTGGGCCGAGGTCTGCATGATGCCGAGGATCGCGTTGATGATCGCGATGGGGTCACCGCTGACGAACGCACTCGGGATCGCGGGCAGGGTCAGGTCCCACTGGCTGGACTGCGCTCCGGGCGCCGCTCCGGGCTTGCGGTCCCAGTCCGCGGCGGCGGGGGTGGCCGCGGGTGCCGCGCCGGCACCCGGCGCTGCCGCCGCCGGCGCGGCGGCCGGTGCCTGGGCCGGACGCGCGGCGGCCAGTTTCGCCTGTGCCGCGCTGCGTTCGGCGCTCAGCCGGTCCAGCTCGGCCTGCTGCGAACCGAAGACCTTCTGCGCCTCGGTCAGGCTGGCCACCGCGGCGTCCTGGCTCGATTGCGCGGCGGCAGCGGCGTTGTCGGCGTCCTGCTTGGCCAGCCGGGCCGCGGACTCCCGGTTGACCTGATCGGTGCGGGCCCGCTGCAGATCGGACATCACCTGCTGCGAGCTGATGGCCATCGCCTGACCGGCCGCCGCCGTGCGCAGCGCGTCGGCCGGGTCGCTGGCGGTGAGGTAGGAGGCGGCGGGCCCGTTGACGTACGCGGCGACCGCGTAGGTGTCGAACCGCTTCTGCGCGTCGGCAATTGCCGCATTCGCATCGGCCACGCTGCGCTGGCTCGCGTCGACCTGCTGCTGTGCCGCGAGCGCGGCGTCGCGGGCGTCCTGCACCCCGACGAGCGCCTTGTTGACGCTCTCCTGCTGGCTCTGCACGGAGGCGCCCAGGTCCTGCAGTCGCTGGTTGGCATCGGCCACGGCGGCGACGAGGGCGGCCACGCCCTCGGGACCGACCGGCTCGGCGATCGCGACAGGCCCGGTGATCGGGCCGTTCGGGACAACGCTCGCGAACAGGATCCCCAACGACAACGGGACCGCGCAGACTCGCCCGTAATTCCGGGAGGCGGAGGCGCCAGGGGTGCGTCTCATTCGACTCAAGTCTCCTAGGGCTCAACGCGAACGGTGTTGGCACAACATCACTTGCGTGCCATGAGTCACAGGAATCACACCTGCATCACGAGCACTGTTTGCACCGTACGTCACATCACGCGCTAAAGAAACTTTAGTAACAAATTACATGAATGTAATTGAATCGAGCGTTATCGAATGGTGATATTCGAATTCGCGATCAAATGTTCGACGATTAGTCGGCAGGTCCGACGGGAGGCACGTCAGCAACGGCTTGCTTGGCACGAACCTGCAGCACGCGTGTGAATACCGCCGCCACCGCAACGCCGAGAACAACCACGATGGTAAACGGCATCCAGGGAAAGTCGGGACTCTGCAACTCCGCCACGAAATTCATCGACGATTGCACCGGATCCCCGGTTTTCGCCAGATCCTGACCGGCCTCCAGCGTGACCCGGTCAAATACCGGACTGAAGGTCCCCGCATAGGACGGACTGACGGCCAGCACCGTCGATCCCGGGTAGGCCGTACCCACCTCGGTGGCGATGTCGCGCAGCGGAGTGTCGATGGGCGGGTTGGTCTCGACGACGACGATCTTCAGGTCGATGCCGTCCTGGCCGGCCTCGGCGACCACCTGCCGCAGAGCGGCGATATCGGTACCCGCGGGCGCACTCACTCCGCCATCGCCGACCTGCGCCTTGACCACAGTCATGTCCACGTCGGGCGGAATGTAGCCCGGCAGGTGCGGGAGTTCGTGCGGTCCGGTCACACAGGCACCGTACCGTCGCCCCAACCGCAGGGCCGCACCCGACTCACGGGTCGTCACCGCGAAGTGATTCCGGCGTGATCTACGTGCACATCCCACGATCTGGCCATCCGGGTCGCACCGGGCGGGCAACTGGAGAAGACTGGACCCGACCCGCAGCGCCTTGCAGGACAAGCGTACTGTTAGGATCATTGACGCCGTCGACACAGCCCGTCGCGGCAAGATCTAGCCGGGAGTTGATGTGAGCAGCACAGATTCGGTCAATTCGTTTGGAGCCCGCGACACGCTGACCGTCGGGGACAACAGTTATGAGATCTACCGCCTCGACGCGGTCCCCGGAACCGAGAAACTTCCCTACAGCCTCAAGGTGCTGGCCGAGAACCTGCTTCGCACCGAAGATGGCGCCAACATCACCAAGGAACACATCGAGGCGATCGCCAACTGGGATCCCTCCGCCGATCCGAGCATCGAGATCCAGTTCACCCCGGCCCGTGTGGTGATGCAGGACTTCACCGGCGTGCCCTGCGTCGTCGACCTGGCCACCATGCGTGAGGCCGTCGCCGCACTCGGCGGCGACCCGGACAAGGTGAACCCGCTGTCACCCGCCGAACTCGTGATCGACCACTCGGTGATCCTGGACGTATTCGGCAACGCCGGTGCCTTCGAGCGCAACGTCGAACTCGAATACGAGCGCAACGGTGAGCGCTACCAGTTCCTGCGTTGGGGCCAGGGTGCTTTCGATGACTTCAAGGTCGTGCCGCCCGGCACCGGCATCGTGCACCAGGTCAACATCGAGTACCTGGCGCCGACCGTCATGGTCCGCAACGGCAAGGCCTACCCGGACACCTGCGTCGGCACCGACAGCCACACCACCATGGTCAACGGCCTGGGCGTGCTGGGCTGGGGCGTCGGCGGCATCGAGGCCGAGGCCGCCATGCTCGGCCAGCCCGTCTCGATGCTCATCCCCCGCGTGGTCGGTTTCAAACTGACCGGCGAGATCAAGCCCGGCGTGACCGCCACCGACGTGGTGCTGACCGCCACCGACATGCTGCGCAAGCACGGCGTCGTCGGCAAGTTCGTCGAGTTCTACGGCAAGGGTGTGGCCGAGGTGCCGCTGGCCAACCGCGCCACCCTGGGCAACATGAGCCCCGAATTCGGTTCCACCGCAGCCATTTTCCCGATCGACGAAGAGACGATCAAGTACCTGCGACTCACCGGCCGCAGCGATGAGCAGCTCGCGCTGGTCGAGGCCTATGCCAAGGAGCAGGGCATGTGGCACGACCCGGAGAAGGAGCCCGTCTTCTCCGAGTACATCGAACTGGACCTGTCCACCGTGGTGCCGTCCATCTCGGGCCCCAAGCGCCCGCAGGACCGCATCGAGCTCACCGACGCCAAGACCGCGTTCCGCAAGGACATCCACAACTACGTCGAAGAGAACTACCCCACCCCCGAGTCCAAGCTGGACGAGGCGGTCGACGAGTCCTTCCCCGCCAGCGACTCGGTGTCACTGTCTTTCGCCGACGACGGTGCCGTCGATGCGCGGCCGTCCGCTGCCAACGGCAGCGAGGGCCGGCCGTCCAAGCCGGTGCAGGTGAGTTCCGCCGAGCGCGGTGACTTCGTCCTCGACCACGGCGCCGTCGTCGTCGCGGGCATCACGTCCTGCACCAACACCTCGAACCCCACCGTCATGATCGGCGCCGCGCTGCTGGCCAAGAAGGCCGTCGAGAAGGGTCTGACCTCCAAGCCGTGGGTGAAGACCAACATGGCGCCCGGCTCGCAGGTCGTCACCGACTACTACAACAAGGCCGGCCTGTGGCCGTACCTGGAGAAGCTCGGTTACTTCCTCGGTGGCTACGGCTGCACCACCTGCATCGGCAACACCGGCCCGCTGCCCGATGAGATCTCGGCGGCGATCAACGAGAACGACCTGTCGGTCACCGCGGTGCTCTCGGGCAACCGCAACTTCGAGGGCCGCATCTCCCCCGACGTGAAGATGAACTACCTGGCCTCGCCGCCACTGGTCATCGCCTACGGCATCGCCGGCACCATGGACTTCGACTTCGAGGCCGATCCGCTGGGCACCGATCACGACGGTAACGACGTCTTCCTCAAGGACATCTGGCCGACCGCCGCCGAGATCGAGGAGACCATCGCCTCCTCGATCGACCGGAAGATGTTCGTCGACAGCTACGCCGATGTCTTCAAGGGTGACGAGCGCTGGCGTTCGCTGCCGACACCGGAGGGCAACACCTTCGAGTGGGACGACAAGTCCACCTATGTGCGTAAGCCTCCCTACTTCGACGGCATGCCCGCCGACCCGGAGCCGGTCAACGACATCACCGGCGCCAGAGTTCTTGCCCTGCTGGGTGATTCGGTGACCACCGACCACATCAGCCCAGCCGGTGCCATCAAGCCGGGCACCCCGGCGGCGCAGTACCTGGACTCGCACGGCGTGGAGCGCAAGGACTACAACTCACTGGGCTCACGCCGTGGCAACCACGAGGTGATGATCCGCGGCACCTTCGCCAACATCCGGCTGAAGAATCAGCTGCTCGACGATGTGTCGGGCGGCTACACCCGCGACTTCACCCAGGAGGGTGGCCCGCAGGCGTTCATCTACGACGCGTCGGAGAACTACCAGGCCGCGGGCATCCCGCTGGTGGTGCTGGGCGGCAAGGAGTACGGATCGGGCTCCTCGCGGGACTGGGCGGCCAAGGGCACCAGCCTGCTGGGTGTGCGTGCGGTGATCACCGAATCCTTCGAGCGCATCCACCGGTCGAACCTGATCGGTATGGGCGTCATCCCGCTGCAGTTCCCCGCCGGTGAGTCGGCGGCCTCGCTGAAGCTGGACGGCACCGAGACCTTCGACATCGCCGGGATCACCGCGCTCAACGAGGGCAAGACGCCGAAGACGGTCAAGGTGACCGCCACGAAGGAAGACGGCAACAAGGTGGAGTTCGACGCCGTGGTGCGCATCGACACCCCCGGCGAGGCGGACTACTACCGCAACGGCGGCATCCTGCAGTACGTGCTGCGCAACATGCTCAAAGCGAACTAGGCAAAGGCAGGACTCGGGACATAAGGGCAACGGGTACACCGTGCCACGGGTAACCGACGACCATCTGGCCGCCCGCCGCCGCCAGATCCTCGACGGCGCCCGGCGCTGCTTCGCCGAGTACGGATACGAGAAGGCGACCGTGCGGCGGCTCGAACACACCATCGGGCTGTCGCGCGGCGCCATCTTCCATCACTTCCGTGACAAGGACACGCTGTTCTTCGAACTGGCCCGCGAGGATGCCGAGCGGATGGCGGACGTCGCCGCCCGCGAAGGTCTGATCCAGGTGATGCGTGACCTGCTGGCCGCGCCCGACCAGTTCGACTGGTTGGTCACGCGGCTGGAAATCGCCCGCAAACTGCGCAATGACCCTGCGTTCCATCAGGGTTGGGCGGAGCGTTCGGCCGAGTTGTCGGCGGCGACCACCGAACGCCTGCGCAAACAAAAGCAGGCCGGCCGCCTGCGGGATGATGTGCCGGGCGCTGTGCTGCAGACCTATCTGGATCTGGTCCTCGATGGTCTGGTGGCGCGGCTTGCCTCGGGCGAGGACACCGAAAACCTCAGCGCGGTACTGGACCTCGTCGAGGCTTCGGTGCGACACCCCGCCGGCGGCAGCTAACTGGCGCGACGGTGGTTCGGCCCACCGCGACTGCGCATTCTGGTTCCCGATTCGCGCAACATGCTGTGCACAGACCCATACGATCGACCGGTCTCGGCCACCAATGACCTGATACTGGCCCCCCGCTCGTAAGCGCTGCGCAGCTCGGTCAAGATCTGCTCACGGGACCTACTGGTTTCATTCATCGACATCTCCCCACTTCCCGGTGCAACGTCGCGGATACCCAGACTAGGAACCGAGCAAACACCGCGTGGAGGAACGCGCGAATTGTCTTGCAGCCAGCCCTATGCCAGCTCGATGAGATCCCGGTACTCGGTGGACCAGAAATCCTCTGTGCCGTCGGGCAGCAACACCACCCGCTGCGGATCCAGCGCCTCGGCGGCGCCCGGGTCGTGGGTCACCAGCACCACCGCGCCCTGGTAACTGCGCAACGCGTCGAGCACCTGCTCGCGTGAGGCCGGATCCAGGTTGTTGGTGGGTTCGTCGAGCAGCAACACGTTGGCAGTTGACGCCACCAATCCCGCCAGCGCCAGACGGGTCTTCTCACCGCCGGACAGGGTGCCCGCCGGTTGGTCGAGCTGAGGGCCGGTGAACATGAACGCGCCCAACAGACCTCGCAGATCCTGCTCCCCGGTGTCGGGGGCCGCATGCCGGATGTTCTCCCAGACGGTGGCGTCGTTCTCCAAGGTGTCGTGCTCCTGGGCGAAGTACCCGATCTTGAGTCCGTGCCCCGGCTCCAGTGCCCCCGCGTCCGCGGATTCGGTTCCGGCCAGCAAGCGCAACAGGGTGGTCTTGCCGGCGCCGTTGAGTCCGAGCACCACAACCCGCGAGCCCCGGTCGATCGCCAGGTCGACCCCGGTGAAGATCTCCAGCGAACCGTAGGTTTTGGTCAGCCCCTTGGCCACCAGCGGGGTCTTTCCGCACGGCGCCGGGGTGGGAAACTTGATCCGGGCGACCTTGTCGGCCACCCGCTCAGCGTCGAGTTCGGCGATCATCCGCTCCGCACGGCGCAACATGTTCTGGGCCGCAACGGCTTTGGTGGCCTTGGCGCCCATCTTGGCGGCCTGGGTGCGCAGCGCGGAGGCCTTCTTCTCGGCGTTGGCGCGCTCCCGGCGGCGGCGTTGCTCATCGGTGGCGCGGGCGTCGAGGTACTTCTGCCAGCCCATGTTGTAGACGTCGGCCTCACCGCGCACCGCGTCCAGGAACCAGACCCGGTTCACGACATCGGCGAGCAGCTCGACATCGTGGCTGATCACCACCAGCCCACCGGTGTGGTTCTGCAGGAATGAGCGCAACCACCCGATCGAATCGGCGTCGAGGTGGTTGGTCGGCTCGTCGAGCAGCAGGGTGGTGGCCGAACCGGATCCCGTGTCGCTGGCGGCGAACAGGATGCGCGACAGTTCCACCCGGCGGCGCTGACCACCGGACAGGGTGCGCAGCGGCTGGGTCAGCACGCGGTCCGGCAGCCCCAGGCTGGCACAGATGCGGCCGGCCTCGCTCTCGGCGGCGTACCCGCCGAGTGCGGAGAACCGCTCCTCCAGCTCGCCGTAGCGGCGCACCGCCTTGTCGCGGGCGGCGTCATCGGCGACCTCGGCCATCAGCGTCTGTTGTTTCTCCAGATCCGACAGCAGGGTGTCCAGCCCCCGCGCGGAGAGCACCCGGTCGCGGGCCAGCACGTCGAGGTCGCCCTCACGCGGGTCCTGCGGCAGGTAGCCGATGTCACCGATGGTGTCCACCGAGCCGGCGTAGGGCTCGCCCTCGCCGGCCAGGATGCGCATCGTGGTGGTCTTGCCCGCGCCGTTGCGGCCCACCAGGCCGATCCGGTCACCGGGCTGGATCCGCAGCGCGGAGCCCTCGATGGACAGCAGTGTGCGCGCCCCGGCGCGGACCTCCAGGTCCGTTGCGGTGATCACGCAACTACCTCCTCATGTTGACTACTTGCCGTCGGTACCCCGGTCGTCAGAAAAGACCGGCGACCGCTTATCTTTGCGCGCAGCGACCGCTTCTTCAAAGTTGGCGGTGAGTAGACGCACGTAGAGCTGACCGAGGCCCTCGGCCTGCATATGGCCCTCCAGGCTACCGGCGTCCAGTCCACTCCACAGCGTGCGTTTGGTCAATTCGACTCCCGGCCGGGAGAACGCCGCGATGCCCCTGGCCATCTCCAGGCACCGCGACAACAGCTCGTCCTCGGGGGCCACGCTGGAGACCAGCCCGATGCGCTCGGCCTCGATCGCATCGACGTCGCGGCCGGTGAGCATGATCTCGAAGGCGCGCGACGCACCGATCGCGCGGGGCAGCAGATAGGACAGGCCCAGCTCGCTGGCGGTCAGTCCGTTGTTGATGCCTGCCGCACGAAAATACGCTCCAGCTGCGGCGACGCGGATATCGCAGGCCAGGGCCAGGCACAGCCCGCCACCGATGGCCGCACCGTTGACGGCGGCGATCACCGGCTGATGGAGCCGGCGCAGGCCGAGGATGACGTCGTCGAGGACCTCCATGGAGCGCAGCGCGAACGACGGCCGGGTCAGGCCCCCCACGTGCGGCACCGAACCCGCCGATTTGTGGTCGGCACCCGAGGAGAACCCGCGGCCGGCGCCGGTCAGCACCACGACCCGCACCTCGTTGTCATGGTGCAGATCGCCGATCACCGCCCGCAGTGGAACCATGACGTCGAACGCCATGGAGTTCATCCGTTCGGGCCGGTTCAGGGTGACCAACGCCACGCCGGGCTCGGGACGGTCGACGACGACGAACTCGCTGTGCTCAGCCACGCCGAGCACGTTAGCGCGCGGGTCAGTTCTCCTGCGACGCGACGGCCGCCTCGATGTCGAACTCCTTGATCTTGGTGATCAGTTCTTCGAGCTGCGCGGGGCCCAGCGCACCGGACTGGCGGAACACCTGATGGCCCTTCTTGAACGCCATCAGCGTCGGGATCGCCTGGATCTCGGCGGCCTGAGCCAACTCCGGCTCGGCCTCGGTGTCGACCTTGGCGTGCACGACGTCGGGATGCTTGTCCGCGGACGCGCCGAACGTCGGCGCGAAGGCACGACAGGGACCGCACCACGACGCCCAGAAGTCGACGAGGACGATGTCGTTGTCGTCGACGATCGCCTTGAATTCAGCTGCGGTGATGTCCTGTGTAGTCACGTTCTTCCTAACGTCTCGGCTGCTCTACAGATTCCCAGTATGTCCCCGGGACTAACCGACACCGGCCAACGAGTAGACCCGGACCCAGTCCACCCTCATGGCCTGCGGGAACTGCGAGGCCGAATCCGGATCGCCGGTCCACGGATTGCCCACCGCGGTGTTCAGGATCAGATAGTGCGACCAGGCCCCGGAGAACGGCGTCCAGTCACCGCCGAGCGCCTCGTACTGCGCCTTGGTGACCCGTCCCGTCTCGACGCCGTCCACATGCCAGATGATGCGGTCCGGATACCAGTCGATGCCGTAGTCGTGGAAGCCGGCGGACAGATCGACGCCCAGGTCTGCTCCGACGGTGTGCAGTTTGACGTCGACGGTGTTGTCCGCAGCCGCCGGGCCGTGGATGTTGCCCGTCCACTTGGTGCGCCCCTCGTCATCCCGGAAACCCGGGTATTCGACGATGTCGATCTCACCCTGACGCGGCCAGTCGAACTCGTGACCGGGTTCCAGGCCGACCATCCAGAACGCCGGCAGGGTGCCCTGGGTGTAGGGCATCTGCAGGCGGGCGACGATGCGCACCGGCGGTTCCACCGACTGCTTGCCGTAGGTGACCACCCGCGCCGAGGTGTAGTTGTGCGGCGCCGGCGCACCGTCGGGGGCGGTCTCCCGGCGGACCTCGATGACCAGGTGGCCGTTGGCGTCGATGGACACATTGGAGAAATCGGGCGTGTAGAACTGGTTCTCCCCCGCGGACTGGCCCCATCGGCCGGTCTGCGTCGACCAGGCCTGCATCGCCTCGGCGATATCGGTGAAGTTGGTCTCCCACAGCAGCACCGGGCCACTGGATGTGGGCGGCGTTCCCCCGGGGTTCGGGGTCACCGGACCGGTCGGCGGTACCACCACCGGTTTCGCGGGGATCCCGAAGATGCGCTGCCGGACATCGCGCCACCAATTCTGCATCCCCTTGGGCAGCGTGAACCTGACGCCGACACGCGACAGGATGCCCTTGAGGACGCTGCCGATCGTCACCGGTTTGGCCGCAGCGACTGTCGCCTGTGCCGGCAAGGCCGCCGTCGGCGCGGTCACAGCCGTCAGGCTCGCCGCCGCCGCGGGAGTCACCGCGGGTTGTTCGTCCGCCTCGGAGACGGCCGTCTGGCTCCGGCGCTCCGGACGCGGTGGGCGGGTCTCGGCGAAGGTGCGACGCCGGTCGAACTCGTCGGCGCCGGGTGTGGCCACCCCCGGGGCCGACGGCACCGCGCCCGGCTGGCCGTCGGCGGGTGAGGCGTCGTCCGGTACCACCGCTTCCACCGCGACCGTGCGGGGTCCGGTGGGGGCGATCTCGGCGGTGCGGGCGCTGCGGCGACTTGTGATGGGCCGCCGGACTTCTCGCGGTGTGCGCGCCGCCGGCCCGGTCCGCACACGCTGGGGAGCACCGGTGACCGACGGGCGGTCCGGCGTCGTGGTTCCCGAGGAGGCAGACGATGTCGCGTCATCGGCCGCGGCAAGGGCCAGACCCTGACCGGATGCGACGGCGGCACCGAGGCCGGCCGCCATGATTCCGGTCCCCAGCCAGTACCGATAGGCGGTCATATCCGTCACCCCATTCGATCCGTTACGGCAGCCGACAGACAAATAGACGGACCGTGCGGGGTCGACGAATACGCGCAGGCAAATACAACTGACCCAATAACCAGAGGACTGCGCAAACTCGACCTGACACCCGACGTGCCGCATACAGCAGGCGACGTTCACGGGAACCCGCGATGCCGCCTTGGAATCGTTTGAACCAGTATATATTTGATGAATCCCACACCGGATCACCGATGCAGCTCGAACAGTAATCGAGACTGATCGAGTTGGCGAGCTAAATCAACATATTGCAATGTCAAGAAATGCAAAGGACGTGAGCAATTGAATTCAATACCTTAATGGCGATATCGCGGCACGAAATGCAAGTCGTAACGGATCGCGCGTCGGTGAACCTCAATTCACCGAACTGCCCACCCTGAAGTCGCGGTTTACCGTGCAGCGCTTAAATGGCGTCGTGAGACGGCAATTTGCTGAAAACGCAAAGAGCGACATTTGCGCACAGCGCCACTGACGGCCGATAACCCGAATCGGGTCAGCCGGGAATGCCGGCACCACGACGCCGGCCGAAGGAAGGACCTATCAGACGGTGAAACCGAGCGCGCGCAGCTGCTCGCGGCCGTCGTCGGTGATCTTGTCCGGACCCCACGGCGGGTTCCACACCCAGTTCAGCTTGATCTCGTTGACCAGGCCGGCACCGATCAGCGCGGTGCGGGTCTGGTCCTCGATCACGTCGGTGAGCGGGCAGGCCGCCGACGTGAGCGTCATATCGATGAGCGCGACGGTGCCCGCCTCGCCCTCTTCCAGGTTCATGCCGTACACCAGGCCGAGGTCGACGACGTTGATGCCGAGTTCGGGGTCCACCACGTCACGCATGGCCTCCTCGACATCGGCGAGCAGTTCCTCATTCGCGGGATCGGTATTGACGGTGTCGCTCATCGTTTGTCCTCCACATCATGGCTGGCCTCGGCCAGAGCAGCCTTGAAGGCCGTCCAGCCGAGCAGGGCACATTTCACCCGCGCGGGGTACTTCGCCACACCGGCGAAGGCAATACCGTCGCCGATGACATCCTCATCCCCCTCAACGTTCCCACGCGAGGAGATCATCTCGGTGAACGCCGCCACCGTCTTGAGCGCATCGCCGACACTCTGCCCGATGACCTGGTCGGTGAGCACCGAGGTGGCGGCCTGGCTGATCGAACAGCCCTGGCCGTCATAGGAGATGTCCTCGACCGTCTCGCCGTCGGCGGACAGCGCCACCCGCAGGGTCACCTCGTCACCGCAGGTGGGATTGACGTGGTGCACCTCGGCGCCGAACGGCTCCCGCAGCCCGCGGTGATGCGGGTGCTTGTAATGGTCCAGGATCACTTCCTGGTACATCTGTTCCATTCTCATCGGGCGAAGAACTCCACGGCTCTCTTCACCCCGGCCACCAACCGGTCCACCTCGTCGAGCGTGTTGTACACCGCGAAGGACGCACGTGCGGTGGCGCTGATGCCGAACCGGCGGTGCAGCGGGGCCGCGCAGTGATGGCCGACCCGCACCGCGACGCCCTCGTCATCGAGCACCTGGCCGACATCGTGGGCGTGCACACCGTCGAGCACGAAGCTCACCGGGGAGGCACGCCGCTCGGTGGTCTGCGGGCCGATGATCCGGACCTGCGGCACCTCGGCGAGCCCGGCCAGCGCGGCAGCCACCAGCGTCTGCTCGTGGGCCTGCACGGCGGGCATGCCGATCGCACTCAGATACCGTGCGGCCGCGGCCAGTCCGACCACCTGCGAGGTCATCGGAGTACCCGCTTCGAATCGCTGCGGTGCGGGCGCGAAGGTCGTCGCCTCCATGGTGACGGTCTCGATCATGGACCCACCCGTGATGAACGGCGGCAGCGCGTTCAGCAGCTCACGCCGGCCGTAGAGCGCGCCGATCCCCGTCGGGCCGAGCATCTTGTGCCCGGAGAACGCGGCGAAATCGACTCCGAGAGCGTGGAAGTCGATCGGCTGGTGCGGCACCGACTGGCAGGCGTCCAGCAGGGTGAGCGCGCCGACCGCCTTGGCCCGGGCCACCAGTTCGTCCACCGGCGCCAGTGCGCCGGTCACGTTCGAATGATGGGTGAACGCCACGATCTTGACCCGCTCGTCGAGCTCGAGCGAATCCAGGTCGATGCGCCCGTCCTCGGTGACGCCGTACCACTTGAGTGTGGCGCCGGTGCGCCGCGCCAGTTCCTGCCACGGCACCAGGTTGGCGTGATGCTCCAGTTCGGTGGTGACGATGACGTCACCGGGACCGACCGCACCCTCGAAGCGGTTGTCCCCCAGCGCGTAGGCCACCAGGTTGATCGCCTCGGTGGCGTTCTTGGTGAACACCAGCTCGTCGACATCCGCGCCGACGAAGGCCGCGATGTCCGCACGGCCCTGCTCGTAGGCGTCGGTGGATTCCTCCATCAACTGGTGTGCACCGCGGTGCACCGCACCGTTGGAGGTGGTCAGGAACGCCCGCTCGGCATCCAGCACCGCCAGCGGTTTCTGCGATGTCGCACCGGAATCCAGATATGCCAACTGACACCCGCCGCGCATCACCCGGTTCAGGATGGGGAAATCGGCCCGGATACGGGCAATCCCCTCCAGATCCAGTGCGCGGTCGACGGATGTCGTTGTCATGGTCGGGCTCCTCCTACGCGGTGGATGTGGCTAGGTTGATGCAGCCTGGGTGAAACGCTCGTAGCCGTTCTCTTCGAGCTGATCGGCGAGCTCGGGCCCACCCGACTCGATGATCCGGCCGTCGAAGAACACGTGCACGAACTGCGGGCGGATGTAGCGCAGGATCCGGGTGTAGTGCGTGATCAGCAGCAGGCCACCGTTCTCGGCCTCGGCGTAGCGGTTCACGCCCTCGCTGACGATGCGCAGCGCGTCCACGTCGAGCCCGGAATCGGTCTCGTCGAGGATGGCAATCTTCGGCTTGAGCAGCGACAGCTGCAGGATCTCGTGGCGCTTCTTCTCACCACCGGAGAAGCCCTCGTTGACGCTGCGCTCGCTGAACGTCGGATCGATGTCGAGGTCGGTCATCGCACCCTTGACCTCCTTGACCCAGTGCCGCAGCTTCGGGGCCTCGCCGCGTACCGCGGTGGCCGCGGTCCGCAGGAAGTTCGACATGGACACACCGGGGACCTCGACCGGGTACTGCATGGCCAGGAACAGGCCGGCACGTGCCCGCTCGTCGACGCTCATCTCGAGCACATCGGCACCGTCGATGGTGATCGAGCCGGAAGTGACCTTGTACTTCGGGTGGCCGGCGATCGCATAGGACAGCGTGGACTTGCCGGACCCGTTGGGGCCCATCACCGCGTGGGTCTCCCCCGACTTCACGGTCAGGTTGACGCCCTTGAGGATGGGAATGTCGTCGCCACCTTCAGGATTGGCGACGGAGACGTGCAGGTCTTTGACTTCGAGCGTGGTCATTCTTGGGTCGCTTTCGATTCCGTGATGGCTAGTTCTCGTTCGATGGCTTCGGTCAGGCGCTCGCGCACGGCGGGCACGGCGATCTTGGCGATGATCTCGCCGAAGAAGCCGCGGACCACCAGGCGGCGGGCCGCCTCCTCGGGAATGCCCCGGGCACGCAGATAGAACAGCTGCTCGTCATCGAAACGGCCGGTGGCACTGGCGTGTCCGGCACCGGCGATCTCACCGGTCTCGATCTCCAGGTTGGGCACCGAGTCGGCGCGGGCGCCGTCGGTGAGCACCAGGTTGCGGTTCGCCTCGTAGGTGTCGGTGCCGGTGGCCTCGGCGCGGATCAACACATCACCGATCCACACGGTGTGCGCATCCGGCTTGTCGGAGGTCGGATCACCTTGCAGCGCACCCTTGTAGAGCACATCGGACTTGCAGTTCGGTACCGCATGGTCGACGAGCAACCGGGACTCGAAGTGCTGGCCGTCGTCGGCGAAGTAAGTGCCCAGCAGCTGAGCCTCGCCGCCCTGGGCGGTGAATCGCACGGTGGCCGTGGTGCGCACCACATCGCCACCGAGGGTGACGTTGACATGGCCGAGCACCGAATCCTTGCCCAGGCGGGCATGGTGCGAGCTGACGTGCACCATGTCATCGGCCCAGTCGGCGATCCAGATGACGCCGAGTCCGGCCGAATCGCCGACGATGATCTCGACGTTGTCGGCGTAGGTGCCGCTGCCGCGCAGGTCGACCACCACGATCGCCCGGGACAACTCTTCCACCCGGATCTGCAGGTGCCCGTAGGCGACGTTGCCCTCGCCGGGGCCGGTGACGACGATCTCGATGGGCTCGCCGACCTCGGTGTCGCGGGCCACGGTGACCACGGTCGCATTGCCGAACGACGAGTACGCCTGGGCGGCAACGCGGTCGGAGGGGACACCGCCCTGGCCGAGTCGCGGATCGTCGCGCTGGACGGTCTCCACGGTCACGCCGGGGCGCTCGGTCACCTCGATCAGTGCGGAACCCGTGGCGGGCGCCGAACCGTCGTGCAGGCCACGCAGGCGCTTGAGCGGTGTGAACCGCCACAGCTCATCACGGCCGCCGGGCACCTCGAACGCGTCGACATCGAACGAGGCGAACTGCTCGCCCTTGTTGGTGTTGAGAGCCGAACCGGATTTGCGGCCGCCTTCGACCGCGGATGTCAGATCCTGAACCACTATCCGACCGCACCTTCCATCTGGAGTTCGATCAGCCGGTTGAGTTCCAGCGCGTACTCCATCGGGAGTTCCTTGGCGATGGGCTCGACGAAGCCACGCACCACCATGGCCATCGCCTCGTCCTCGGTCATGCCGCGGCTCATCAGGTAGAACATCTGGTCCTCGCTGACCTTCGACACGGTGGCCTCATGGCCCATCGTGACGTCGTCCTCGCGGATGTCGACGTAGGGGTAGGTGTCGCTGCGGCTGATCGTATCGACCAGCAGCGCATCGCATTTCACGCTCGACTTCGAGCCGTGCGCGCCCTTGTTGACCTGAACCAGGCCGCGGTAGGAGGCACGGCCACCGCCGCGCGCCACCGACTTGGACACGATGTTGCTCGAGGTGTTCGGGGCCAGGTGCAGCATCTTGGCGCCGGTGTCCTGGTGCTGACCCTCGCCGGCGAACGCCACCGAGAGCACCTCACCCTTGGCGTACTCACCGGTCATCCACACCGCCGGGTACTTCATCGTCACCTTGGACCCGATGTTGCCGTCGACCCACTCCATGGTGGCGCCGGCCTCGGCACGGGCCCGCTTGGTGACCAGGTTGTAGACGTTGTTCGACCAGTTCTGGATGGTCGTGTACCGCACCCGGGCACCGGGCTTGACCACGATCTCGACGACCGCGGAGTGCAGCGAGTCGGACTTGTAGATCGGCGCCGTGCAGCCCTCGACATAGTGCACGTAGGAGCCCTCGTCGGCGATGATCAGGGTGCGCTCGAACTGGCCCATGTTCTCGGTGTTGATCCGGAAGTAGGCCTGCAACGGGATGTCGACGTGCACGCCCGGCGGCACGTAGATGAACGACCCGCCCGACCACACCGCGGTGTTCAGCGCGGAGAACTTGTTGTCCCCGGCCGGAATCACGGTGCCGAAGTACTTCTTGAACAGCTCGGGATGCTCGCGCAGACCGGAGTCGGTGTCCAGGAAGATGACGCCCTGCGCCTCCAGATCCTCACGGATCGAGTGGTAGACCACCTCGGACTCGTACTGGGCCGCGACACCGGAGACCAGGCGCTGCTTCTCCGCCTCCGGGATGCCGAGCTTGTCGTAGGTGTTCTTGATGTCGGCAGGCAGGTCGTCCCAGGTGGCGGCCTGCTTCTCGCTGGAGCGCACGAAGTACTTGATGTTGTCGAAGAAGATGCCGTCCAGGTCGGAACCCCAGTTGGGCATCGGCTTCTTGTCGAAGGTGCGCAGCGCCTTGAGCCGGACGTCGAGCATCCACTCGGGCTCGCTCTTCTTCGACGAGATGTCGCGCACGACAGCCTCGTTCAGGCCGCGCTGAGCACTGGCGCCGGCGACGTCGGAATCCGACCAGCCATAGCCGTACTTACCCAGGGACGCGATGGTCTCTTCCTGGGTCAGCGGGGTCTCCGGGGTGAGGGTCATGGCGACACTCCTTGTGTGGTGGTGGATTCGGCGCGGGCTGTGGGCCGAACAGGTAAGGACTTGTCAGGTCCCAGTGGAACGTGGGTGGTGCAGGCGAAATCGCCGTTGACGATGGTGGCCAGCCGCTGCACGTGCGTGCCCAGGATCGCGGCGAACGCCTCTTGTTCAGCGTCACACAGCTCGGGAAATTCCTCGGCGACATGTGATACCGGGCAGTGATGCTGGCAGATCTGCACACCGGACAATGGACCGGCCACCGGTGTGGTGGTGGTCGCGTAGCCGGCGTCGGTCAGTGCGGTGGCCATCTGATCTGCGGTCTGTTCGACCGCGTCCGGATCGCTCACCTCGGGGATCCCCGCCAGGATGGTGTCGATGCGACGACGGGCGAAGGTGCGCACCGCGTCGTCGCCGCCGATCTCACGCAACTGGCGCATCGCCGCCGCCGCCAGGTCGTCATAGGCATGCGAGAGCTTCGCGCGACCGGCCGCGGTCAGGCGGTACCGCTTGGCGGGCCTGCCCCGGCCGTTGTGCTGCCAGGCCGCGGCGGCGCTGGCCTGCGCGTCACCTGCCTCGATCAACGCGTCGAGGTGGCGGCGGATACCGGCCGCCGAGATGCCGAGGCGCTGGCCGATGTCACCTGCGGTGACCGGGCCTTCCAGCAGCAACTGGACGATCGCGCTGCGGGTGTGACCGTCCGGGGACACCAAGGTGGGCGCGGTTGCCGCCGCGCCCGGTGCCTCCGGATTTAATTTCACAACACCATTGTGACGGAATTCGCCCTGGGGTTCCAGCAAGGTAACCCTAACCGCGACGGAACGCCCCAGCCGACCCCGACGGGCCGTCGAAACCCGGCCGCTACGCTGCTCGCATGACCGCCCTTGGGTCCTTCAGCTCGGCGGTCGCCCGTTGGCACGCCGACGAACGATCGGTGGGCTCACCCCTCAACGGCGGCGAGATCGTCTCCCTACGCCGTACCAGGGTATTCGGTGCGACCGGAACCGTCCTCATGGCGATCGGCGCGCTGGGCGCCGGCGCCCGGCCCGTCGTCCAGGACCCCACCTTCGGCGTCCGTCTGCTCAACCTGCCCTCGCGCATCCAGACCGTGTCGCTGACCATGACCACCACCGGCGCGGTGATGATGGCGCTGGCCTGGCTGATGCTGGGCCGATTCGCCCTCGGACCGCACCGGATGTCGCGCAGCCAACTCGATCGCACGCTGCTGCTGTGGCTGCTGCCGCTGCTGATCGCCCCGCCGATGTACAGCAAGGATGTCTACTCCTACCTGGCGCAGAGCCAGATCGCCCGGCTCGGGCTCGACCCGTATCTGGTCGGTCCGGCCCCGGGGCTCGGCCTGGATCACGTGTTCACCCTGTCGGTGCCCAGCCTGTGGCGCGAGACCCCGGCCCCCTACGGTCCGTTGTTCCTGTGGATCGGCGAGGGCATCTCGGTGCTCACCGGCGACAACATCGTCGCCGCCGTGCTGTGCCACCGCCTGGTGGTACTCGTCGGGGTCGGACTCATCGTCTGGGCCACGCCGCGACTGGCGCAGCGATGCGGTGTGCACGAGGTGAGCGCGCTGTGGCTGGGCCCGTGTAACCCGCTTTTGTTCATGCATCTGGTGGCCGGTATCCACAACGAGGCACTGATGCTCGGACTGATGCTGGCGGGCACCGAGTTCGCACTGCGCGGTATCGACGGTGTCCGCAACGGACAATGGCGGATGCCACCTCGAGCGACCGCGATGCTGGTCGCCGGCACCGTGCTGGTCACGATGTCCTCACAGGTCAAGCTGCCCTCCCTGCTGGCCATGGGGTTCATCGTGATGGCGCTGGCGTGGCGCTGGGGCGGGACCCTCAGAGCGTTGCTGGCCGCCGGCTTCTCGCTGGGCGCGCTGTCGCTGGCGGTGATGGCGGTGATCGGCTGGGCCAGTGGTCTCGGCTTCGGCTGGTTGTTCACCCTGGGCACCGCGAACGTGGTGCGGTCCTGGATGTCGCCACCCACCCTGATCGCGCTGGGCACCGGGCAGGTCGGCATCCTGCTCGGCCTCGGCGACCACACCACCTCGGTGCTGGGCCTCACCCGTGGCATCGGTGTGATCATCATCGCAATCCTGGTGACCTGGCTGCTGCTGGCGGTGTTCCGCGGCCGCCTGCACCCCGTCGGCGGCCTCGGTGTCGCACTCGGTGCGACGGTGCTGCTGTTTCCGGTGGTCCAGCCCTGGTATCTGCTGTGGGCCATCATCCCGTTGGCGACCTGGGCCACCCGGCCCGGATTCCGCGGCTCCGCCATCGCGATGACGCTGGTGGTGGGCATATTCGGCCCGACCGCCAACGGCGACCGGTTCGCCCTGTTCCAGATCGTCGACGCCACCCTGGCCAGCGCGGTGATCGTGCTGCTGCTGATCGCGATCACCTACCGCCGGCTGCCGTGGCGCGGGCTGCCCGATCCGGGCCCCGATGACCGCCGACCCGGACCGGAGCCACCGGCCCCCAGACCCGACGCTTACGCTGAATCTCCGTGACCACCGGTTCTGAGCCCGTCGTGCAGCTGCGCGGCGTCAGCAAGCGCTACGGAGCGACGATCGCGGTGAACAACCTCGACCTCGAGGTGCACCGCGCCGAGGTATTCGCGTTACTGGGGCCCAACGGCGCGGGCAAGACCACCACCATCGAGATGTGTGAGGGATTCCTGCGCCCCGACTCGGGCAGCATCGAGATCCTCGGCCTCGACCCGACCACCGAGAACGCCAAACTGCGTGAACGCATCGGCGTGATGCTGCAGGGTGGCGGCGGCTACCCCGCGGCCCGGGCCGGCGAGATGCTCAACCTGGTGGCCGCCTACGCCGCCGATCCGCTGGATCCGCAGTGGCTGCTGGACACCCTCGGGCTCGCCGATGCCGCCCGCACCACCTACCGCCGGCTCTCCGGCGGCCAGCAGCAGCGCCTGGCGCTGGCCTGCGCAGTCGTCGGCCGCCCGGAGCTGGTGTTCCTGGACGAGCCGACGGCCGGCATGGACGCGCACGCCCGGATCGTGGTGTGGGAGCTGATCGATGCACTGCGCCGCGACGGCGTGACCGTCGTGCTGACCACCCACCAACTCACCGAGGCCGAAGAGCTGGCCGACCGGCTGGTCATCATCGACCACGGCGCGACGGTGGCCGCGGGCACACCTGCCGAGCTCATGCGCAACGGCGCAGAGAACCAGCTGCGTTTCACCGCACCTCCGAAACTCGATCTCTCGCTGCTGATCTCGGCGCTGCCGGAGAACTACCGGGCCACCGAGGCCACCGCCGGCGAATACCTGGTGGAGGGGCACATCGATCCGCAGGTGCTGGCCACGGTGACGGCGTGGTGCGCCCGGGTGAACGTGTTGGCCACCGACATGCGCGTCGAACAGCGCAGCCTGGAACAAGTCTTCCTCGATCTGACCGGCCGGGAGTTGAGATCGTGACCAATCGTTTCGCCGCGGGCACCTTCTCCCCCGACCCGCGCCCGGCCGGGGTGCGCCAGATGCTGATCGCGCAGTTCGGCCTGGAACTGCGCCTGTTGCTGCGCAACGGTGAGCAGCTGCTGCTCACCATGTTCATCCCGATCACCCTGCTGATCGGGCTCACCCTGCTGCCGCTCGGCGAGTTCGGCGACAACCGGGCCGCCACCTTCACTCCCGCGATCATGGCGCTCGCCGTCATCTCGACGGCCTTCACCGGACAGGCCATCGCGGTGGCCTTCGACCGCCGCTACGGCGCGCTGAAACGGCTCGGCGCCACCGCACTTCCGGTCTGGGGCATCATCGCCGGAAAGTCACTGGCCGTGGTCGCCGTGGTGTTCCTGCAGTCGATCCTGCTGGGCGCCATCGGTATTGCGCTGGGATGGCGCCCCGAGATCGGCGCCCTGGCCCTGGGCGCGGTGGTGATCGCGCTGGGCACCGCGACCTTCGCCGCGCTGGGACTGCTGCTCGGTGGGACGCTGCGCTCGGAGATCGTGCTGGCCCTCGCCAACCTGCTGTGGTTCGTCTTCGCCGCCCTGGGCGCCCTGACGCTCGACGGTGGTCCGGTGCCCGCGGCGCTGCGCTGGGTGGCGCGGCTGACACCGTCGGGCGCGCTGACCGAGTCGCTGACGCAGGCGATGACGCTCTCGGTGGACTGGTTCGGCATCGCGGTGCTGGCGGCCTGGGGTGTGCTCTCGGCGTTGGCGGCGCTGCGCTGGTTCCGCTTCACGTGAGGACGGTGCTCGGGGTCGACGGCTGGACGAACGGCTGGGTCGGCATCGAGCTTCGGGGCGGCCGCTTTGCCGCCGCCCACGTGGACGAGACCCTGCGCGGCCTGACCGCCGCGGTACCCGGTGCGCTGGCCATCGGTGTCGATATCCCGCTGGGCCTGCTGGATTCAGAGGTGCGCGCCTCCGATCGGGCGGCCCAACGCCGTCTCGGTGCCCGGTCGTCGAGCCTATTCGTGATGCCTCCCCGGCCGGTGTTCGACGCGCCCGACCATGCGACCGCCACCGCCGCGGCCAAAGCCTTGACCGGCGCCGGGATCAGCATCCAGACCTGGGGGCTGCGGCGGAAGTTCCTGGAGGCCGAGGCACTTCACCGGGAGACCCGGCTGCCCATGTACGAGGTGCATCCCGAGCTGTCCTTCCACGAGATGGGCCTGCTGGTCACCGACGGCAAGAAGAAGAGCTGGCGTGGCCAGCGGGCCCGGCTCCGAATCCTGGCCGGCCGCGGGATCGACATCCCGGAGGACCTGGGCGGCGCTGTCGCCGCCGTGCCCGCCGATGACGTGCTCGATGCGGCCGCCGCGGCGTGGAGCGCGCACCGCATCGTCACCGGGGCCGCGTTCAGCCTGCCGGATCCGCCGCAGCTCGACGCGCGCGGCCGCCCGCTGGCGATCTGGTGCTGAGAACCCGCCCGACCGGCCCTACTACAAGTTGTAGTTAGCGCTGCTCTACGATCGGGCCGTGGCTGTCGGACGACTTTTCCTGCGACTGGTCGACACGCTGCCGGTGCCCAGTCTGCGCACGCAGCGCATCGTCGCGGCGCTGGTGATCCTGACCCAGGGCGGCATCGCGGTCACCGGAGCCATCGTGCGCGTCACGGCCTCCGGACTCGGCTGCCCCACCTGGCCGCAGTGCTTCCCCGGTAGTTTCACCCCGGTCCCGCACGCCGAGGTCGCGGGCATTCACCAGGCCGTCGAGTTCGGCAACCGGATGCTGACCTTCCTGGTCGTCCTCACCGCGGCGGCCGCGGTCATCGTCGTCACCCGCGCCCGGCGCCGCCCCGAGGTGGTGCGCTACGCCTGGCTGATGCCGGCTTCGACGGTGGCCCAGGCGATCATCGGCGGGATCACGGTGCTCACCGGATTGCTCTGGTGGACCGTGGCCATCCACCTGTTGGTGTCCATGGCGATGGTGTGGCTCGCGGTACTGCTGTACGCCAAGATCGGCGAACCCGACGACGGCGAACCGGTGGCAGTGGTCCCGACGCCGTTGCGGCAGCTGACCGCGCTGGGCGGCGTCGCACTGTCGGCCGTCCTGGTGACCGGCACCATGGTGACCGGCGCCGGCCCGCACGCGGGCGACAAGAGTCTCGAACGTCCGGTGCCGCGCCTGGAGGTCGAGATCACCACGCTGGTGCACATGCACTCGACGCTGCTGATCGCGTACCTCTCCTTGGTGGTGGCGCTCGGGTTCGCACTGTCGGCGGTCCGCGCGCCACGGCCCGTGATGACCCGCCTGGGGGTTCTGGTCGTGCTGGTCGTCGCCCAGGGCGCGCTCGGCGCGGTCCAGTTCTTCACCGGCGTCCCCGAGGCGCTGGTGGCGATGCACGTCGCCGGTGCGGGCGCGGCCACCGCGGCCACCGCGGCGCTGTGGGCGTCGATGCGAAAGCGCAACACCAGCACGGTGTGATTGTTGTGATTAATTCACATCCTTGACCTAGGCTGTCGGCATGACGCCCGGTTTGAACGCGCATGCTCGACGAGCAGCGATCGCCGCCCGGATCCACACCGACCGTGAGGTCGACTTCGCCACGCTGGCCGATGAATTCGACGTGTCCGAGATGACCATCCGCCGCGATATCGAGCGACTCGAGGAGCAGGGCGTGGCCCGCCGGGTGCTCGGCGGCGCTATCGCGTTCGGCGGCAAGTCGACCGAGCCGTCCTTCGATGCGCGTGCCGCCGACTCCGCCGATGAGAAGCTGCACATCGCCCACGCGGTGGCCGACCTGCTGACCCCGCGCGAGACCGTCATCCTGGACAGCGGCAGCACGGTTCTGGCGGTCGCCAGGGCCGTCAAGGGCCGGGATCTGGGACTGACCGTGATCACCCCCAGCGTGTTGGTCGCCATCGAACTCGCCGACGAACCGGACACCACGATCCTGCTGACCGGCGGCAAGGTCCGCCCCGGCGAGCTGAGCCTGATCGGTGCCGAGGCCGAGGATTTCTACCTGCGCTACAACTGCGACACCTACGTGATGGGCATCGCCGGGGTGGACGGGAAGCGCGGCGCCTCGGAGTACCACCGGGAAGAGGGCAACGTGAAGCAGGCCGCCATGCGGGCGGCCGACCGGGTGATCGTGGCCGCCGATGCCTCCAAGCTGGGCCGGGTGCAGTTGATCAATGTGGCACCGGTATCGGCGATCTCGATTCTGGTCACCGACGGGCCGCCGACCCATCCGGCGGTCGACGCACTGCGTTCGGCGGGCGTGTCGGTGGTGTGCGTCAACGCAGATCGGTCAGAGCGCGAACGTGCGCCGCGCGAGCAGTCACTGCCAGCGCGCTGAGACCCCGGCGCTCTGCGAGCGGGTCACCACCGCACCCGCCTCCTCGGCGATGAGTGCGCCCGCCGCCCAGTCGTGCACCGCGAGATCGTCCTCGTAGAAGGCGTCCAGGCTGCGCTGCGCCACCAGGCAGAGATCCAGCGCGGCCGCCCCGAACCGGCGCATATCGGTGTATCCGGCCATCACCGTGCCGAGTTCGCGCAGCTGCCTGCGCCGGTGGCCGGGATCGTAGGACAGCCCGGTACCCACCAATCGGACCGAGGACTCCATCAGCACCAGCGGCAGGCGCTCCTCCTCCCCCGAACCCGAATCGATATGGGCACCAAGGTCTTTGGCAGCGCTCCAGGTCACCCCGAGGGCCGGCGCGCACACCGCGGCGGCCAGCCAGCTGCCGTCCGACGTCGACCGGGCGGCCACCGAGGTGCCGAAGTGCGGGAGACGCCGGATGTAGTTCGTGGTGCCGTCGAGCGGGTCGACGACCCACTGCACCGGACCTGCGCCGGTGTGCTCGGGCAACTCCTCGCCGAGCACACCGTCATCGGGCCGGGCGCCCAGCAGCAGGTCCCGCACCGCCTCCTCGGCGGCACGGTCCACCGCCGTCACCACGTCGCCGGCGGCACTCTTGGTCGCGATGTGCACCGTTTCGCCCCAGTGCCGCAGGCACACCTCGGCGCCGCGACGGGCCGCCTGGATCGCCAGCAGGCGCAACTCCTGGCTCACAGCGACTTTCGGAATTCCTTCACCGCGTCCATCAGTTCCGCGGCCCGGGAGGCCACCGCGCGGTTCTCGAACACCCCGTCCTTCTTGAAGTAGGTGCCCACGACCGCGCCGTCGGCGATGGACAGCTGTTCGGCCGCATTGTGTGCGCGCACACCGGTATTCACAAAAACCGGTACCGCGCCGGCGTTGTCCTTGACCACCCGCAGCGCCTGGGTGTCGGTGGACGCCCCCGCGGTCAGACCGGACACGCAGATGGCATCGGGCTTGGTCGCGAAGACCGTGGTGGCGGTGACCGAGGCCAGATCACGGTCGGCGAGGTAGACCGCCGACTCCGGGACGATGTTGAACAGCAGCTTCACCCCGGCGCCTCCGACCCGGTGGCGGTGCCGCGCCACCTCGCCCACGTTGGTGTCCCACAGGCCGAAATCGCTGGCGTAGACGCCGGTGAAGATCTCCCGCACCCACTGGGCGCCGGTGGCCACCGCCAGGTCGATCGAGGCGCGACCGTCCCACAGCACGTTCACGCCGTAGGGCACCGTGAAATCGGACAGCAGCTCACCGATCACCCGGGCCATGGTGATGGCGGTGATCGGTTCGGTCTTGGTCAGATACGGCAGGCTGAACTCGTTGGAGACCATGACACCGTCGACGCCGCCCTCCTGCAGGGCGGCCAGTTCTTCCTTCGCGCGATCGACGACCGCCTGAATACCCGCAGCCGAGTCGAAACCGGGATCACCCGGCAGCGCCGCCAGATGCAGCATGGCGATCACGGGCTTCTGCACGGCAAATACGTCATCGAGCCAACTGGTCATGGGGGCGCCTCTCCGCGTGGTCTGGGATTTCAGAGCTGTGCTGGGTTAACCGTATGTTACTAAATCACAGTAATCCAGGGATTTCTCGTGAGTTGTCGTGACTGTTGCACAAGTCTTGTGAGAATATAACAGAGTCAGTATTGTGGTCCCACCGCAACAAATGCAGGGCGGACATCGACCGAAGGGATGGCATGCCGGAGTTCACCATCGGCATTGATATCGGCACCACCGGTACCAAGACCGTGCTCGTCGATATCGGCCGAGCCCGCATCGTCGCCCAGGCCACCCACGACGCCCAGTTGTTCTCCGCTGCCCCCGGCCACGCAGAGGCCGACCCGACCCAATGGCTACACAATGTGCATGCCGGGATCCGCGACGTGCTGGCCACCTCCGGCGTCACCCCCGACCGAATCGGCGCACTGTCCACCACCGGCATGGTCCCGGCCGTCGTAGCGGTGGACGGCAGCGGCGCACCCGTCCGGCGCGCACTGCTCCAGAACGATGCCCGCGCCACCGCCGAGATCACCGAGCTTGCGCACGCACTCGACGGCGAGACCGTACTGCGCGCAACCGGTTCCGCGGTCACCCAACAGTCGGTGGGCCCGACCGCGCTGTGGTTGCAACGCCACGAACCCGACAATTGGAGCCGCACGGCACATCTGGTCGGCTCCTACGACTGGGTGCTGATGGCGCTCGGTGCACCCGCGCATGTCGAACTGAACTGGGCGCTGGAATCCGGTCTGGGCACCGTCGACGGCGAACGCTTCGAGCCGATGTACAGCGCGGCCGGCCTGTCCCCGGAACTGGTGCCCGCCGTGCTCGCCCCCGGCAGCCTGGCCGGTGAGCTGAGCGTCGCGGCCGCCGAGGCCACCGGACTGAGGCCCGGCCTGCCGCTGATCGTCGGCGGCGCGGACCATGTGCTCTCCGCGTACGCCGCGGGCATCAATGCCGAGGGCGACTGGCTGGTGAAACTCGGTGGCGCCGGCGACATCCTGGCCGCCGCCGATCAACCCGTCATCGATGCCCGGCTCTACCTCGACGCCCACCCGGTGCCCGGGCGGTGGCTGCCCAACGGCTGCATGGCCACCAGCGGCAGCCTGATCCGCTGGTTCCAGACCCTGTCCGGTGGCATCGACCTGGTGGCCCTCGACGATGAGGCCGACACCCGCAACCCAGGCGAGATCCTCTGCCTGCCCTACTTTCTCGGCGAGAAGAGCCCACTGCACGATCCCGATCTACGCGGCGCGTTCGTCGGCCTCGACCTCGCCCACAACCGCGCCGACATGTACCGGTCGGTGCTGGAGGCGATCGCCTACGGTTTCCGACATCACACCGAGGTGTTCGCCTCCATGGGGGTGCCACTGCACCGGGCACTGGTCACCAACGGCGGTAGCCGTTCGGTGCTGTGGAAGCAGATCCTGGCCGACGTGCTGGACACCCCGCTCTCCCCGATCGTCGGTCACCCGGGGGCCTCGCTGGGCGCCGCGGTGATCGCCGCGGTCGGCACCGGGCTGCTGGACGGCTGGGACAGCACCGCGATGTTCCAGACCGTCGGCGAACCCGTCATCCCCGACCCGAGGCACGTCGACCGGTATGCCGAGGCCTACGCCCAGTGGCGTGAACTCGGTGACGTGCTGACCCCCATCTCCCACCGCATCGCCCGAAAGGCCCGGCCATGACCTCCCCCGACACCACCGCCAACACCCAGACCGCCGTCGTCACCGGCGCGGGATCGGGTATCGGCCGGGCGATCGCCACCACCCTCGCCCAGCGGGGCTGGCGGGTCATCGTCTCCGACATCGACGCCGAGGCCGCCGAACAAACCCGCGACGCTCTGAGCGGAACCGGGCACGAGGCAGCCCAGCTCGACGTCACCGACGCCGCCGGATCGGCGCGCCTGGCCGACGATGTGGCCGACCGGGTGGGCCTGCACGCCTGGGTCAGCAACGCCGGCATCTCGGCGATGGCCCGCTTCGTCGACGTGTCCACCGACCAGCTGGACCGCAGCCTCGACATCAACCTCAAGGGTGTCTTCCTGTGTGGCCAGGCCGCGGCGCGGGCGATGATCCGCACCGGGGTGCGCGGCACCATCGTCAACACCGCGTCCATGGCGGCCAAGCAGGGCCGGGTGCCGTTCCTGGCGGACTATGTGGCCTCCAAGTTCGGTGTCCTCGGCCTCACTCAGGCCATGGCCTTCGAGCTTGCCCCCCAGGGCATCACGGTCAACAGCGTGTGCCCCGGCTTCGTCGCCACCCCGATGCAGTCCCGCGAGCTGGAGTGGGAGGCGCTGCTCACCGGCTCCACTCCCGACGGTGTGCGTAAGTCCTGGGTCGAGGCCACCCCCCTGGGGCGGCTGCAGACCCCCGACGACGTCGCCCGCGCGGTGGCGTTCCTGGTCTCCGAGGATGCCCGGTTCATCACCGGAGAAGCACTGTCGGTCAACGGCGGTGCCTACATGGATTGAGGCCACCCACCCCCGCACACGCCCGATCCACCAGGACAAAGAGAAGAGGACCATGAAAATCCCAACCTTGCGCTGGTTGCCAGCGATCATCGCCGCCACCAGCCTGACCCTGGCCGGCTGCGCGGGCAGCGGCGGCTCCGGCGAGCAGAGCTCGTCGGGTCTGGGTGAGATCCCCACCGACACCAACGCCACGGTGCGGGTGCTGATGGAGAACGTGCCCGATACCGATATCGTGAAAGGCCTTGTCGGGCAGTTCAATCAGAAGTATCCCGATATCAAGGTCGAGATCGAGACCATGACCTTCGACCAGATGCGTGACCGCCTGGTGTCCTCGTTCCAGGCCTCGCAGCCCGCCTACGACCTCATCGTGGTGGACAACCCGTGGATGGACGACTTCGCCGACGCCGGCTTCCTGGAGCCGCTCAACGACCGGATCGCCGCGACCCCGGATTACCAGCCCGACGGTTTCTTCGACTCGCTGACGGCCATCACCGATGTCGAGGGCACCACCTACGGTGTGCCGTTCTACAACTACGCCCTCGGCTACATCTACAACACCGGCGATCTCACCTCCGCCGGGCAGAGCGTCCCCACTGATCTGGACGCCCTGGTGGCCACCTCGCAGCGGCTCAAGACCGCCGACCGCGCGGGCATCGCGATGCAGCCGCAGCGCGGCTACAAGATCTTCGAGGAGTGGGCCAACTGGCTGTTCGCCGCCGGCGGCTCGATCTACGGTGAGGACGGCAAGCCCTCGCTGGACACCCCCGAAGCCGCCCGGGCCCTGGACGCCTATATCGAGACCTACAAGACCGCGGCCCCGGCCAACAGCCTGTCCTGGGGTTTCGATGAGGCGTTCCGCTCCGTCTCCAGCGGTATGTCCGCATCGATGATCGGCTACAACTGGAACCTGCCCGCGCTCAACGACCCCGAAGGCGCGTCGGCAGAACGTGCCGGGCAGTTCGCCCTCGCTCCCATCCCCGGCGGCAAATCCGCGCTGGGACTGTGGAGCTGGGCCATCCCCGCCAACTCCGGGGCGGCCGATGCCGCCTGGGCGTTCGCCTCCTGGGTGACCTCACCCGCGATCGACGCCGAGCGGGTCGCCGACGGTGGTGCCGTGATCCGGCAGGGTTCGCTGACCGACCCGAAGGTGCTCGCCGACGGGTACGGTGCCGACTACTACAAGACGGTCGGCGAGATCCTGGCCGACGCGGCACCGCTCACCCAGGGCAAGGGCGGCGAGGAGATGATCCAGGCGGTCGGCACCGAGCTCAACGATGCCGCCGCGGGGAACAAGAGCGTCGCCGACGCACTGCGCGATGCGCAGGCAGCTGCGGAGCGGATCCAGCAGTGACCGTAGGGAATCCGGCGGCCACCACAGCGGAGGTGTCCTAGATGAAGTTCAAGTACGGCATGCTCACTCCGCTGCTCGCCCTGTTCGCCGTGGCCGTCGGATTCCCGCTCTGTTATGCGGCGTATCTGTCAGTGACCGACTACAAGCTGACCGATCGCGCCCAACCCGATTTCGTGGGCACTGCCAATTTCACCGGCGCCCTGACCAATCCGGCGTTCTGGGAGGCGTTTGCGACCACCGCCATGTATGTCGTGATCGCGGTCAGTCTGGAGCTGGTTCTCGGCTTCGCGCTCGCGCTGGCCCTGCACCAGCAGCGCTGGGCCAAAGATCTGTCCCGTGCAATCGTGCTCGCGCCCATGTTCATCACCCCGATCGCGGTCGGGCTGATCTTCCGCTTCCTGCTCAACGATCAGATCGGCGCGGTGCCGGCGTTGCTGCACGCGGTGGGCGCCGATTACGACTTCTTCGGTGCCGGGAAGGCGTTGCTGACGCTGGCCTTCATCGATGTCTGGCAGTGGACGCCGTTCATGGTGCTGCTGATCCTGGCCGGCCTGGAGTCGATGCCCAAACAACCCATGGAGGCGGCCCGGGTCGACGGGGCCGGTCCGGTCTACCGGTTGCGCCGGGTGCTGATCCCGATGCTCGCGCCGGTGCTCACCGTCGCGGTGCTGCTGCGCGGGCTGGACGCCCTGCGGGTCTTCGAGTACATCTATGCCACCACCCGCGGCGGCCCGGGCACCGAAACCCAGACGCTGCAGTACTTCATGTACCTCGAAGGCATCCAGTTCTTCCGGCTCGCACAGGCCAGCGCCATGGCCTTCATCGTGCTGGCCCTCGTCCTGGTGGTCATCGTGGCGGCGTTCCGTGCGATGGAACGCAACCGCGCCGCCGAGCGGAGCAGCGCCCGATGAACAAGTTGCGCCCGCTCGAGGTCCTGCGCCTCGCAGTGCTCACCGCGGCGTTCATCTTCGTCCTGTTCCCCATCGTCTGGGTGGCCTTGGCGAGTTTCAAGACACCCCAACAGATGTCGGAACCGTTCCTGTTCGCCTTCGCTCCCAGCCTGGCGAACTGGCAGGCCGTGTTCGAGTCCGGGGTGTTCGCCGCCGCCGGCCGCAGCGCACTGGTCGGCATCATCACCGTCGCGATCAGCCTCGTCGTCGGCAGCATGGGCGCCTACGTGATCGCCAAGTACCGGGCCGGCGGATCGCTGACCCGATTCGGAATGCTTGCCGCCCAGGTGGTCCCGCCGGCGGTGATGGTGTTCCCGTTCCTGACCATGGCGCAGGCGCTGCGGATGACCGACACCCTGGCACCGGTGATCTTCGCGCACCTGTCCTTCGTGCTGCCACTGGTCACCTGGTTCCTGATCGGCTTCTTCGAGGCGGTACCCGCCTCGCTGGAGGAGCAGGCCCGGGTGGACGGATTCACCCGCTGGCAGGCGTTCCGGATGGTGGTGCTCCCACAGGTGTACCCGGGTATCGGAGCCGCGGGCATCTTCGGGTTCACGTTGTCCTGGAACGACCTGTTCTATGGGCTGATCCTGGCGCCGGGCAACGCGGCGATCCTGCCGGTGGCGATCGCGAACTTCAACACCTTCCGGGGTGTGCAGATCGGCACCATGAGTGCGGCGATCATGATCGCGATCATCCCGGTCGTCATCGCCAGCTTCTTCATCCAGCGACGCTTGGTCCAAGGGATCAGCGGCGGCGCGGTCAAGTACTAGACAAGCGAGGTTGTACAGGCATGGCATCGGTGACTTTTTCCAAGGTCGGCAAATCGTTCGGCTCGACCAGCGTGGTGTCGGACCTGGATCTGGAACTCACGGACGGCAGCATGACCGTGCTGGTCGGACCGTCGGGCTGCGGTAAGACCACATCGCTGCGCATGCTGGCCGGGCTCGAAGAGGTCAGCGCCGGCACCATCCGGATCGGCGATCGCGATGTGACAGCGCTGGAACCCAAGGACCGCGACATCGCGATGGTCTTCCAGAACTACGCGCTCTACCCGCATCTGTCGGTGCGCGAGAACATCGCCTTCCCGTTGCGGGCCAAGAAGATTCCTCGCGCGGAGGCACTCCGGCGGGCCGACGAGATCGCCGAGTCACTGGGCTTGGGCGCGCTGGTCGAACGCAAGCCCAAGGATCTTTCCGGCGGCCAGCAGCAGCGGGTGGCGATCGGGCGGGCCATCATCCGCGAACCCGCGGTGTTCCTGTTCGACGAACCGCTGAGCAACCTGGACGCCAAGCTGCGCGTCGAGACCCGCACCGAACTGCTGCGGCTGCAACGCAGGTTGGGCATCACCTCGCTCTACGTCACCCACGATCAGGAAGAGGCGATGACCCTGTCGGACCGGATCGTGGTGATGCGCGAGGGCCGGATCGCCCAGGCCGGCCCGCCCGCAGAGGTCTACCGGCGACCGGCCGACACCTTCGTGGCCACGTTCGTCGGCAGCCCGAAGATGAATCTGATCGACGGCGCCGTCACCGGCGGTGAACTACGCACCGCATCCGGCGTCCGGATCGCGGTGGGCGGCCCGGATGCGGCGGCGGTGACGATCGGGGTGCGCGCCGACGACCTGATGCTCACCCCGTCCGCGGACGGGGCCACGGTGGTGGAGCTCGTCGAGCTGCTCGGGCCGCGGGCCATCATCACGGTCCGGTCGGCCGATCAGCAGCTGACCAGCGTCGTGGAGGCCTCGGCGCTGACCGACATCACCGTCGGCGCCACGGTCGAGCTGTCGGCCCGTGACGTGCACCGCTTCGATGTGCAGACCGGGGTGCGGCTCGGCGATCCCGCCTGACAGTCCTCAGGAGTCCTCGATGTCGGTGAGCCTGCTCGGGGCCGCCTGCCGCCAGGAGTCCAGCAGAATGTCGTGCAGCTCGGCGAGGTCTTCCACCGCGTCGAGCCGGACCCGCACCCACGCCGAGGGCGCTTCGTGTGGCGGCACCCAGAACTTGCGCGGCTCGGCGGCGATCAGCTCCTCGCGATCAAATCGTGGGCAGCGCACCGCAAATGACGTCTGATCGTCGGGCACGGTGAGGAACATCTTGCCCGCCACGTCAAATGTCGGATGCCCCCAGCGCTCCTTCTCCCTGGTCTCGGGTAACGACAGCGCGATGCGCTGGACATCATCAGCATCGAACACCGGGATCACGCCCCGCGGTGTGACAGTGGGCCCAGCCCCAGGCGGGTCAGGGCCGCCTCCACCCCGAGCGCGTAATCGCGTTCGGCGCGCCGCTTCTCGGTCGCGACGAGCTGGCGGAAACCCAGCGACGGTTCGACGAGTTCGAGTTCCAGCAGCCGCGGGTCGCGGGCTCCGCCGATGACGTCGACGCGGGCGTAGAGCAGATCGCGTGCGGGGATGCCGAACCGTGTCGTCGCAGAGGCGACCGCGGCGTGGCCGACCTCCCACACCTCGTCGGCGGGATCGGCGGCGCCGAGTTTCTCCGCGGCGAACGTCCCGGTCTGCTCGAACTGCGGTCCGCGCCCGGCCGGCGGCAGGATCGGGCCCTTGGTGAAGGCGTGTGAGGGCCGGCCGTTGAGAAATACCAGCGCCGTCTCCCCGCCGGAGATCCGCCGGTCATAGGGCTGCACCAGCACGGCGCGGCCCTTGGCCTGTAACGCCTCGGCGTGGGCCACCGCCGAGCGGGGGTCGACGAAGCGTTGCGCGCCCACCGACCCGGCGCCGACGGCGGGTTTGACCACCACTTCGCCCTCGGGTGCCGGCACCGTCTCGCCGACCGCGTAGTAGCGGGTGGGGACGATCGGCAGACCGTCCTTCGCCAGGTCCAGCAGATAGTGCTTGTCGGTGCTCCAGGCCACCATCTCCGGCGGATTCAGCAGGTTGCGCACCGCCCGGGTCCAGGTCAGGAATTCGTCGAGGCGCTCGCTGTAGTCCCAGGTGGCGCGCAAGATCACCAGGTCGGCGTCCAGGGTGGCCGGGTCGTCCCAGGATTTCCAGCTGACCGGCAGGCCGCGCGCACGCAGGGCCTCGACCAGGCCGTCGTCATCGCTGTCGCCTTCGGGAAGTGCCGCGCAACTGGCGAACACGATGCGGGGATGGAACACGTCGGGACGGGCCAGCTTCACATATGGATGATAGAGATATGCATGCCATCGAAGTTGCCCAGACCGGCGGACCCGAGGTCCTGAACTACGTCGAGAAGGATGCGCCGTCGCCCGGCCCCGGCCAGGTGCTCATCAAGGCAGAGGCGATCGGCGTCAACTTCATCGACACCTATTTCCGCTCGGGACAGTATCCGCGCGAGCTCCCGTTCGTCTCGGGCAGCGAGGTGTGCGGCACGGTCGCCGCGGTGGGTGAGGATGTCGCGGCCCTGGCCGTCGGGGACCGGGTGGTCACCGCCAACGCCGTCGGCGCCTACGCCGATTTCTCCGTCGCACCAGCCGATTACGTCGCGTACGTGCCCGACGCCGTGGCCCCGGATGCGGTGGCATCGGCCTTGCTGAAGGGGATGACGGCGCACTACCTGCTGAAATCCGTGTACGCCGTGCAGTCCAATGACACGATCCTGGTGCATGCCGGCGCCGGCGGTGTGGGTCTGATCCTGACCCAGTGGGCCACCAGCCTGGGGACCAGGGTGATCACCACCGCGTCGACCCCGGAGAAGGCCGAACTGTCCCGGCAGGCCGGTGCGGTCGAGGTGCTGGAGTACCCGGAGGACGCCGAGGAGTTCGGCGCCACCGTCAAGAGGCTGAGCAACGGCGGAGTCGCCGCGGTGTACGACGGGGTGGGCGCCTCCACCTTCGAGGCCAGCCTGGCCAGCCTTGCGGTGCGCGGCACGCTGGCCCTGTTCGGTGCCGCGAGCGGGCCGGTGCCCGCATTCGATCCGCAGCGGCTCAATACCGCCGGTTCGGTGTTCCTGACCCGGCCCAGCCTGGGCGCCTACACCCGCACCGCCGATGAGTTCGCCTGGCGGGCAGGCGAAGTGATCAACGCCATCGCCGACGGTTCCATCACCATCACGGTCAGTGAGCGTTACCCGCTGGCCGAGGCCGCGCGGGCGCACACCGATCTGCAGGGTCGCCGGACCGTCGGTTCGGTGGTGCTGGTGCCTTAACGGCGCAACCGCACCAGCCGGTACAGACCGAACAGCACGGCGAGCCCGACGATCGCGGCGCCGACCCAGGGCAACAACAGACCGACGAGCAGCAGCAGGTTGGACCCGGTGTCGACCAGGGCGTCCCAGCCGCGTTCCATCTGGCCGAGGAAACCCCGGTACTCATCGGGTGCGGGACCGCCGGTCTCCCCGGCGACCAGATCGACGGTGATGGTGCTGTAGCTGATCTGCTCCCCCAGTGCCGCGCGTTGGGCGCGCAAGCTGTCCAGGTCGGCCTGCCGCTGGGACAGCGCGCTCTCCGCCTCGATGAGGGCCGACGGGTCGCGGGCGTCGCGCATGATCGCCAGCAGGCGGTCCACCGAGGTCTGCAGTGCCTTGATGCGGGCGTCCAGGTCGACCCGCTGACTGGTCACGTCCTCGGTCTGCATGTCCAGTGACTGGACGGTGCCCAGTCCTTTCAGGCCGTCCATCACACCGTCGAGCTTGTCGGCGGGCACCCGAAGGGTGAGGGTGATCCGGGCCGGATCCAGCGCCGATCCGCCGTACTCGGTACGGCTGTCGATGCGTCCGCCGGCGTCGCCGGCTTGTGCAGATGCCCGGTCCGCCGCGTCCCCCGGGTTGTCCGCGGTGATGGAGATGGTGGCCGTCTTGACAACATCGCGTTGCACTTCGGGCGGCGCCTTCGGCGCGTCCTGAGGCGCCGGGCCGGTGAGCGGCATGGTCTCCGAGACGGAGCCCCCGCCTCCGGCCTTGAAATCCTCAGCTGTCCCCGGCGGGCCGGGCGGAGATCCGGCCGAGCATGCCGCGAGGGCGAACAACACGAAGAGGCCCGCCATGGCCCGGAACAGCCACCCGATGATCATGAAATCACATAGTAGGGAGTCGGGCCCGGTTCGGAGTCAATCCTGTTCGCCCACGGAACGCGTGTCCGTCGACCGCGAGCATTGAACGTTGGGCGTCGATTCGGTGAACTGTTGGCATGCAGTGCTTTTCGGAGAGGTTGCGATCAGCGGCCCCTGGCGCCGCCCCGCACGCAGCGGGCCCGGATCTGCTTAGAATCTCGTCCGTGCGATGGCGTAGCGGTGTGGGTGTCGCATGTGCGGTGGGCTTGGCAAGCGTGACCACCGGCCTATCTGCGGCCGGGGCCGAGCCCGTGAGCATGCGCCCGCAGAGTTACGACAAGACCTCGCGCGATGGCTGGCATCTGAACATCCGCATCGACAACGAGGTCGTGAACTCGGTACCGAACCTGGCCAATGCCAACGATTCCCGAGAGGGCTTTGTCACTGCCTCGGCGACCGCGACAGCCGTCGGCGGATCCAGTCCGATCACCGACAGCATCTTCATCGTGGGCTACCAGCTCGGTTGCCAGTCCGACGTGTCGGCGGGGCTGCAGTACGGCGGCACCGCCGGTGTGGCACCACAGGGCTCGGTGGGATTCGACGGCGCAACACCGAGCGCATCCGCCGGCGGAACGGGCGGCCTGGCCGGGTTCGTGCAGACCGTCCTGCAACCGGGCGTGATCGTCGATCTTCCGCTGTCCAACATGTCGCTGAGCAGCGGCGGTGTCGCGATGCTGGACATCGACAACATCCACATCAAGGCGGACGCCTGTGGCGGCGATGTCACCGTCCGCTCCTACGCATACCTGCGCGTCTCGACCGACGCTGCGCACACGCAGTTCGCCGTCTACGGTGACCCGATCAAGATCTGACATGCGGCGTATCGGAGCGGGCTTGCTGATCGGGTCGATCTCGGCTGTTCTGGTCGCACCCACCGCCGGCGCCGACCCCATTCCGCTACCGGACCCGCCCCCCTATCTTCCCGGTGCCCCGCTGGCCGAACCCGGCAGCTTCGACTATCCCTACAACGTCATCGCCGTCGGCCCGCCGGCCGCCACCGATTCCCGTGGCACCTGTATCGGATCCACTGTCGACGCACCCTCACAGGCGACGGGTCTGCCCGGTAGCAGGCTGGGAAACGGCGAGCAGGCCCCGGGGCCGCTGGTCACATCAAATACCCGGTACGGGATCTCGGCGGGACTGGAGTTGCCGGGGCCCGCGAATCCGGGAATCGACGCCCGAGCCGGGGGCGCGGCAGTCCCCTCTGGCGAGAATCCGGATGGACACCCTCCGGTGGTGCTCCCGGCGGCGGAGGCGGCGGCACCGACCGGCGACCTGCCGGGCTACCCGCCACCGCTGGTGGAGTTGCCGGGCAACCCGCACACCAGCGCAGACGGCCCCTAGACCGGCCGGGCTGCCGGGAAAACCCACGACCCGTCCAGGATCTCCGGCCGCGGCCGGTACAACCGCACGATGTAGTTCCAGCCCTCGGTGATCGGCAGCAGATTGGGTCCCTGCTCACCACCGAACTGGACGATGGTGCGCCCGTCTGACTCGGTGGCCGCGGTGATGTTGTTCACCGAGTAGGCGTTCTGCGGGTTCGGCGTGAAGTAGCCGCTCTGGTCATAGACGGTGATCGACCAGAAGCCGTCGACCGGGACATCGTCGACGATGAGCCTGTGCACGGTGGTGCCGTCGTTCGCGGGCGGGACGACCGAGAGGTAGAACGCGTCGCGCTCGGGGTTTCCGCCCCACGCGTAGGCCGTCCCGATCAGATGGCGCACCGGATCGACCTCCGATTTCTGCCCGAAGGTGCGCAAGCTGTCGGGCACCGTCGTCGACAGCGTGATCAACGCATCGCGCACCGTCTTCTGGCTGGCGGGATCCCAGTCCGGCACTGCGAAGGTGCCCGGCCCACCGGGCTGGGAGACGGTGATGGCGTCCTGCAGCGCGTGCACCGCGGCCACATCGGCGGCATCATCGGGATCGACCAGGGTGCGGAAGGCCGTGGCGATGTAGCGGGTCCCGGCGTCTTCGCGGGTGATGGTCAGCTCGGCCGGCGCGTACACCACGGCGGGCACGTAGTGGTCCTCGGTGATGACCTGCAGGGACATGAACCGCCCGGCGCTGTCGGGCAGCGTGATCGTCACCGGACCGGCATCCAGATCGAACACCCCCACCGAGTAGAGCGTGTCGCGGTTCTGCCGGATCACCAGCTGTTGATCGACGGGGCTCAGCTCGCGGAAGTGCCGCACGGCGCCAAGGTTGCCGTCCTTGACGATATTTCCGAAGTACAGGTCGGACTCTGCGCGCCCGAATTCATCGGGGCTGACATGCACGCTCATGCACAGACCGTAGTGGTCAGAACAGCTGCGGCAGCGCCAATGCGGAATCCACGGCGAGTGCACAGAACACCACGGCCAGGTAGTTGTTGGACTGCAGGAACAGCCGCAGCGGTTTCACCGGCTCCCCACGCTTCACCCCCGCATACAGCTGATGCGCCATCACCAGGAACCAGACACCGGCCAGCAATGCGACCGCCGCATACAGCCAGCCGGTGGCCAGCGCGAGGCTCAACGTGGTGAGCACCGTCAGCCAGGTGTAGATCAGGATCTGGCGGGTGACCTGGCGTTCGGTGGCGACCACGGGCAGCATCGGCACCCCGGCGGCTTTGTAGTCTTCCTTGTACCGCATGGCCAGTGCCCAGGTGTGCGGCGGCGTCCAGAAGAAGATGATCAGGAACATCACCAGCGCCGGCCACTGGATCGTGCCGGTCACCGCCGACCAGCCGATCATCACCGGCATACACCCGGCTGCACCGCCCCACACCACGTTCTGCGAGGTCCGGCGCTTGAGCAGCAGGGTGTAGATGAACACATAGAAGGCGATCGTCGCCAGCGCCAGCACCCCGGAGAGCAGGTTGGTGCGCCACCACAGCCACGCGAAGGATCCCGCTGTCAGCACCAGCCCGAAGATCAGTGCATGCCGCGTCGGCACCGACGCCTTGGCCAGCGGCCGCAGCGCGGTGCGTTTCATCACCTTGTCGATATCGGCGTCGGCCACACAGTTCAGCGTGTTGGCACCAGCTGCGGCCATCATGCCGCCGATCAGGGTGTTCAGGATGAGCAGCGGGTCAACGGTGCCGCGATCGGCCAGCAACATGGCCGGGATCGTCGTCACCAGAAGCAGCTCGATCACGCGCGGCTTCGTCAACGCAAGGTACGAAAGGACCGTGGTTCGTATCCGATTCGGTGCGCCACTGACCGGCCGGCGCTCGCGAATGCTCACGCAAATAACTCCTCGGGCGACGGTCACGCGGGCTTCTACTACAGACGATGGTAGACCGCACCGCGGTCGGCCCCGCACCGCAGGGTGCGTTCTCCAGTTTGGTCTGCGTTAACAGACACCAAACCTGCCCCAACCGGTCTGCGGTGGATGACTCCGCCGCACTAGGGTGTTTGAGGTAGCGAAGTCCGCAGCGCAGAGAAAATTTAGGAGTGAAGGTAGTGACCACCGCCGAAGAGATAACTGCCCTCACGCAACCGAACCACCCCGACGACTGGTCCGACCTCGACACGGTCGCGGTGGACACCGTGCGCGTGCTGGCCGCCGACGCGGTCCAGAAGGTCGGCAACGGCCACCCCGGTACCGCGATGAGCCTTGCCCCGCTGGCCTACACGCTGTTCCAGCGTCAGCTGCGCCACGACCCCAGCGACGTGCACTGGTTGGGCCGCGACCGCTTCGTGCTGTCGTGTGGGCACTCCAGCCTCACCATCTACCTGCAGCTGTTCCTGGGTGGTTTCGGTCTGGAGATCGAAGACATCGAGGCACTGCGTACCTGGAAGTCCAAGACCCCGGGCCACCCCGAGTTCCGGCACACCAAGGGCGTCGAGATCACCACCGGCCCGCTGGGCCAGGGACTGGCCTCGGCCGTCGGTATGGCCATGGCCTCCCGCTACGAGCGCGGCCTGTTCGATCCCGAGGCCCCGGCCGGTGAGAGCCCGTTCGACCACTACATCTACGTCATCGCCTCCGACGGCGACATCGAAGAGGGCGTCACCAGCGAGGCCTCCTCGCTGGCCGGCACCCAGCAGCTGGGCAACCTGATCGTCTTCTACGACAAGAACCACATCTCCATCGAGCACGACACCGACATCGCGTTGAGCGAGAACGTCGCCGACCGCTACCGCGCCTACGGCTGGCACGTCCAGGAGATCGTCGGCGGCGAGAATGTGGTCGCCATCGAGGAGGCCATCGCCGAGGCCAAGAAGGTGACCGACAAGCCGTCGTTCATCTCGGTCCGCACCATTATCGGCTACCCCGCCCCGACCAAGATGAACACCGGTGGCGTGCACGGCTCGGCGCTCGGTGACGACGAGGTGGCCGCCACCAAGAAGATCCTCGGATTCGACCCGGACAAGAAATTCGAGGTCCGCCCCGAGGTGATCGAGCACACCCGCAAGCTCGTCGAGCGCGGCAAAGAGGCACATGAGAAGTGGCAGACCGGCTTCGACGCCTGGGCCGAGCGTGAGCCCGACCGCAAGAAGCTGCTGGACCGCCTGGTCGCCGAGGAACTGCCCGAGGGCTGGGACGCCGACATCACCTACTGGGAACCCGGCTCCAAGGCGGTCGCCACCCGTGCCGCATTCGGTCAGGTCCTCAACGACGTCGCCCCGAAGCTTCCCGAATTGTGGGGTGGCTCAGCCGATCTCGCGGGCAGCAATAACACAACCATCAAGGGCGTGAAGTCTTTCGGCCCGCCGAGCATCTCGACCGAGGACTTCAGCGCCGACTGGTACGGCCGGGTGCTGCACTTCGGTATCCGCGAGCACGCGATGGGCTCGATCCTGTCCGGCATCGTGCTGCATGGGCCGACGCGAGCCTTCGGCGGAACGTTCCTGCAGTTCTCCGATTACATGCGCCCCGCGGTGCGACTGGCCTCGCTGATGGTCATCGACACCATCTACATCTGGACCCATGACTCGATCGGCCTCGGCGAGGACGGCCCTACTCACCAGCCGATCGAGCACCTCTCCGCGTTGCGCGCCATCCCCAACCTGTCCGTCGTCCGTCCGGGTGACCCGAACGAGACGGCGTACGCTTGGAAGAGCATCATCGGCCGCGGCAACAAGGCCGGCCCGGTCGGTTTCATCCTGACCCGCCAGGGAATTCCGGTCCTGGAGGGCACCGATGCCGACGGTGTGGCCAAGGGCGGATATGTGCTCGGCGGTGACAACGCGGCCGATGCAGAGGTGATCATCATCGCCACCGGGTCCGAGCTCCAGCTCGCCGTCGAGGCCAAGAAGCTGCTGGCCGACAAGGACATCGTGGCCGCCGTGGTGTCCATGCCGTGTGTCGAATGGTTTGAGTCCCAGCCCAAGGAGTACCGCGATTCGGTGCTGCCGCCCGACGTGTCGGCCCGCGTGGCGGTCGAGGCCGGTATCGCGCAGTCCTGGCACAAGCTCGTCGGCGACACCGGCGAGATCATCTCGATCGAGCACTACGGCGAATCCGCCGACGACAAGACGTTGTTCCGTGAGTTCGGCTTCACCGCAGAAGCCGTCGTGGCAGCCGCAGAACGCACTCTCGACAACTAGTACAGACAGAAAAGGGCGAAATCATGTCTCAGAACCCGAATCTCGCAGCACTGTCGGCCGCAGGCGTCTCCGTCTGGCTCGACGACCTGTCCCGCGAGCGCCTGCAGACCGGCAACCTGGCCGAGCTGATCGCGACCAAGAGCGTCGTCGGCGTCACCACCAACCCGTCGATCTTCCAGGCTGCCCTGTCCAAGGGCGACGCCTACGACGAGCAGGTCAACGAACTGGCCGCGACCGGCTCGGATGTGGACGCCACGATTCTGGCCGTCACCACCGACGATGTCCGCAATGCCTGCGATCTGTTCACCAAGCAGTACGAGGACTCAGACGGTGTCGACGGCCGGGTGTCCATCGAGGTCGACCCGCGCCTGGCCCACGACACCGAAAAGACCGTCGAACAGGCCAAAGAGCTGTGGAAGATCGTCGATCGGCCCAACCTGCTCATCAAGATCCCCGCGACCCTGGCCGGCCTGCCCGCCATCACCGCGGTGATCGCCGAGGGCATCTCGGTGAACGTGACGCTGATTTTCTCGGTGGAGCGGCACCGTGCGGTCATCGACGCTTACCTGAGCGGGCTGGAGAAGGCCAAGGATGCCGGCCACGATCTGTCCAAGATCCATTCCGTCGCTTCGTTCTTCGTGTCCCGGGTGGACAGCGAGATCGACAGCCGGCTGGAGAAGATCGGCACCCAGGCGGCACTGGATCTGCGCGGTCAGGCCGGTGTGGCCAATGCCCGCCTCGCCTACGCCGCCTACGAAGAAGAGTTCGGCGGGGAGCGCTTCGGCGCGCTGAAGGGTGCGGGCGCCCGGGCCCAGCGCCCGCTGTGGGCGTCCACCGGCGTCAAGAACCCCGACTACTCGGACACCCTGTACGTCACCGAGCTGGTGGCGCCGAACACGGTGAACACCATGCCGGAAAAGACGCTCGACGCCGTCGCCGACCACGGTGTGGTCACCGGTGACACCGTCAGCGGGACCGCTGATGCCGCACAGGGCGTGTTCGATGGACTGGCCGAGGTCGGTGTCGATCTCGACGACGTGTTCAAGGTCCTCGAAGAGGAGGGCGTCGAGAAGTTCGAGAAGTCCTGGGGCGAGTTGCTCGAGGCCACCCAGGGACAGCTGGACGCCGCCAAGAAGTAGGCGCGAAACTAGAGCAGAGGCACACTCGATGAGCACGACCGACGCTCCTGTCTGGCGAAACCCGCTGCGGGACAAACGCGACAAACGCATGCCCCGGATCGCGGGACCGTGTGCGGTGGTGATCTTCGGGGTCACCGGCGACCTGGCCCGCAAGAAGTTGATGCCGGCGATCTACGACCTGGCCAACCGCGGCCTGCTGCCACCCAGTTTTGCGCTGGTCGGGTTCGCCCGGCGCGACTGGGCGGACGAGGACTTCTCCAAGGTCGTCTATGACGCCGTCAAGCAGCACGCGCGCACCCCGTTCCGGCAGGAGGTGTGGGACCGGCTTGCGGAGGGATTCCGGTTCGTCCAGGGCGCTTTCGACGATGACGAGGCCTTCGGCCGGCTCGCCGAGACCCTGCACACCCTGGACACCGAACGCGGCACCGGGGGCAATCACGCGTTCTACCTGTCGATCCCGCCGAAGGCGTTCCCGCAGGTGCTCGAGCAGCTGTCCAAGTCGGGCCTGGCCGAGAAACCGGGCGACACCTGGAGCCGCGTCGTCATCGAGAAACCGTTCGGGCATGACCTGTCCACCGCCGAAGAGCTCAACGCGCTGGTGAACAGCGTCTTCCCGGAGTCCTCGGTGTTCCGCATCGACCATTACCTCGGCAAGGAGACGGTGCAGAACATCCTGGCGCTGCGCTTCGCCAACGAGATGTTCGAACCGATCTGGAACGCGCACTACGTCGATCACGTCCAGATCACCATGGCCGAGGACATCGGCCTCGGCGGACGCGGTGGTTACTACGACGGTGTCGGCGCCGCGCGCGATGTCATCCAGAACCACCTGATCCAGCTGCTCGCGCTCACCGCGATGGAGGAGCCGGTCAACTTCTCCCCCGCCGAGCTGCAGGCCGAGAAGATCAAGGTGCTCGGCGCCAGCCGGCTCGCCGAACCACTCGACGAGACCACCTCCCGAGGTCAGTACGCCGCGGGCTGGCAGGGCGGTGAGAAGGTGGTCGGGCTGCTCGACGAGGAGGGATTCTCGAAGACCTCCATCACCGAGACGTTCGCGGCCATCACGGTGGATGTCGACACCCGCCGGTGGGCGGGGGTCCCGTTCTATCTGCGCACCGGAAAACGCTTGGGCCGCAGAGTCACCGAGATCGCACTGGTCTTCAAGCGGGCACCGCATCTGCCGTTCGACGCCACCATGACCGAGGAACTCGGCAAGAACGCGCTGGTGATCCGGGTGCAGCCCGATGAGGGCATCACCCTGCGGTTCGGGTCCAAGGTGCCCGGCAATGCCATGGAGGTCCGCGATGTCAGCATGGACTTCTCCTACGGCTCGGCGTTCGCCGAGGAGTCACCCGAGGCCTACGAGCGGCTGATCCTCGACGTGCTGCTGGGTGAGCCCTCGCTGTTCCCTGTCAACGCCGAAGTCGAACTGTCGTGGAAGATCCTGGATCCCGCGCTGGATTACTGGGCGTCACACGGCACCCCGGACACCTACGAGTCGGGTACCTGGGGGCCGGAATCGGCCTTCGAGATGCTGCGCCGGACCGGACGCGAATGGAGGCGACCGTGATGAGCGCTCGCGCGAAGAACCGAGGATCCCGATGATCATCGATCTGCCGGACACCAATACCGGTGCCATCAACAAGAAGATTGTCGCCCTGCGTGAAGAGGGCGGCGCGATCACCCTCGGCAGGGTGCTGACGCTGGTGATCGCCCCGGATACCGAAGCGGTCCTTGAGGACTCGATCGAGGCGGCCAACGCCGCCAGCCGCGAGCACCCCTGCCGGGTCATCGTGGTGATCCCCGGGGACCGGCTGAGTCTGGAGGCCCGACTCGACGCCCAGCTGCGGGTCGGCAGCGACGCCGGCGCCAACGAGGTCGTGGTGTTGCGGCTGTCCGGGCCGCTGGCCAACCACGCCAGCAGCGTCGTCACCCCGTTCCTGCTGCCCGACACCCCGGTGGTGACCTGGTGGCCGGATCTCGCACCCGAGGTGCCCGCACAGGATCCGCTGGGCCGCTTGGCGATCCGCCGCATCACCGATGCCACCAACGGTGAGAACCCGTTGGCGTGCATCAAGAGCAGGCTCGCCGGATACACCGCCGGTGACACCGACCTGGCCTGGAGCCGGATCACCTACTGGCGCGCACTGCTGACCGCCGCGGTGGATCAGGCGCCGCACGAACCGATCACCGAGGTGGTGGTGTCCGGGCTCAAGGAAGAACCTGCCCTCGACATCCTGGCCGGCTGGCTTGTCGGCCGGCTGGACTGCCCTGTCACCCGTGCGGTCGGCGAGCTGAAGATCGAGCTGACCCGGCCCAGCGAGACGATCGTGTTGAGCCGGCCCCAGGAGGGGGTGACCGCGACGCTCACCCGCACCGGCAAGCCGGATGCCCAGATTCCGTTGGCCCGCAGAGAAACCCGCGACTGCCTGGCGGAGGACATGCGGCGCCTGGATGCCGATGAGATCTATTTGGAAGCGTTGCGAGGAATCGACAAGGTGACTTATGTCTGAACAGGTGATCGAGACCTACGTCGACGCCGGTGAACTGGCCGCCGCCGCCGGCGCCCGCCTGGTCGGCGCCATCACGTCGGCGGTCGGCAACCGCGGGCAGGCGGTCATCGTGCTCACCGGTGGCACCGTCGGGATCGCCTTGCTGCGCCATGTCGCCGCCTACGCACCCGATGTCGACTGGTCCAAGGTGCAGCTGTTCTGGGGTGATGAACGCTTCGTGCCCGCCGAGGACGCGGACCGCAACTACCGGCAGGCGCGCGAAGCGCTGCTGGAGACCATCTCCATCCCGTCGGCGAACGTGCACGAAATGGCCGCCAGCGATGGTGAGTTCGGCGACGATATCGAGGCGGCGGCCCTGGCCTACGAGAAGCTGTTGCCCGAGGAGTTCGATGTGCATCTGCTCGGGATGGGCGGGGAGGGCCACATCAACTCGCTGTTCCCCGACACCGACGCCGTGCGCGAGGACTCGAGGCTGGTCATCGCGGTCACGGCATCACCCAAGCCGCCGCCGCGTCGCATCACGCTGACGCTGCCGGCGGTGCGGCGGGCCCGGGAGGTGTGGCTGGTGGTCGCGGGGGCCGAGAAGGCCGAGGCCGCAGCGGCCGCCATCAACGGTGCCGCAGCGGTCGATGTCCCCGCTGCGGGCGCGATCGGCCGGGAGGCCACCGTGTGGCTGCTGGACAAGGCCGCCGCGAGCAAGCTGCCGGGCTGACCCTAGACATTCCTGCCCCTGGCGACCAGCTCCCACCGGTCGACCACGTGGCCGTCGTCGACGACGACATATTCGTCGAACAGGTTGACGGCCGTGCAGATGTGATTCGGCAGCACGGAGACCATGTCTCCGACGGCGACGGCGGAGCTGTCCACGCCGTCGAGAATCCCGTGGTGCTCGGAGATCCGGGTGATCACCGCATTGCCCAGCTCAGCAACGGTTCCGAAGCCGTCCAGCCAGTGCGGCCGCTCACCGGTGAGTGCTTTGGATCCGGCATCGATGACCACCCGCCCGTCGCGAGAACTGACCACGGTGGCGGCGATCCACGCGGCGCAGTCCTCGTGCTGCTGGGATCCGAGCGCAAGCTGTTGACGGTCACCGAAGACATAGGTCCCCGGACGCTCTTCGGTGACGGCAGTCGGGCGGGGCGCCCGCCAGGTCGGTGTCGACCCGGCACTGACCACCGAGACAGTGAAACCGGCGTCCCGCAACGCGCTCGCCGCGAGCTCCAGCTGATCTCCTTCGTCGATCCCGGCTCGTCGAGGGGCACCGGGATCCGAGTACGCGTGGCCGCCGTGAGTGAACACGCCGTCGACGGTCAAACCCATGCGCCGGCACTCGGTCGCGAGCGCAGCCGCGTCCGATGCCTGCACCCCGGTTCGGTGCTGCCCGCTGTCGATCTCGATCACCACCGAGACCTCCCCGCCGTCGGATGCCGCCGCGACGGCCCGCGCGCCCGCTGAGCTCTCCACGCCGACGCGCAGCGCGACGCGGTCGACGAGGTCTCTGAATCGTCTCGCCTTGGCGCCGACCGGCAGGACCGGGTAGGCGATGAAGATATCGTCGATCCCCTGTGCGGCGAAGGCCTCGGCTTCCGAAACCGTCGCGACGGTGATGCCGACCGCGCCCGCCTCGACCTGGAGATCGGCGATCTGGATGCTCTTGTGTGTCTTGGCATGCGGGCGTAGATCGACCGCCTTGCTGCGTGCACTCACCGACATCGCCGTGATGTTCGACGTCAACCGCGCGAGATCAACGATCAAGGCCGGTGTTTCGACGTCAAACGGTCCGGTCGCCACCATCGCCATTCAAGCAGAGCCCTCACTCGTCGGACTGCAGTTCTGGGCGTTGGTCGGCCAGCGCCTCGCCGTAACCGGCAAGATAGTCGGCGACCGCCCGGGCCGAACCGGCGTCGGGACGTAGCCGCGGGCTTCCGTAACAGAAGTTCGCCATACAAGATCAGACGCACCTTGGCCCGTTTTGGTTCCCTGGGCCGCCATACTGACTTCCATGGCAGACAAAGGCGACGGCCGCACCCGTCCGGCGACGCGGCGTATCAAGACGCTGACGCAGGCGGCGCTGAACGCCGACGCCACCGTCGTCCAGGTCGAGACCCTGCTCACCGACCTCGATCGCACCGTGGTCACGCTGAACAACTCGATCGGTGACCTCGACGTCACCCTGGACCGGTTCAACAAGACCATCACCAGCATCGACGAACTGGCACCCCGCCTGATCCTCATGGTGGACCGCCTCGAGCAGATCGTGTCCCGTGTCGAGGCCATCGTCGAGATCGGCGAGGCGGTTGCGTCACCGCTGGCCACCGTGGAGAGCGCGATCCGCGGCGCCGTCGCGCAGGTGCGCCGGGTGGCCCGGCTCTAACCGGAGTTACGCAGCGCGCTGGCCAGCCCGCTCATGGTGAGCAGGATGCCCCGCTGCACCAGTTCGTCCTCGTCGCCGGACCGGAACCGGCGCAACAGTTCGACCTGCAGGTGGTTCAGCGGCTCCAGGTACGGGAACCGGTTGAACACCGACCGGGCCAGCGCGGGGTTGTCGGCGAGCAGATCGTCCTGCCCGGTGATCAGCCCGTGGATCCGCACGGTGCGCTCGTGTTCGGCGACGATCTTGTCGAAGACCCGGGCCCGCAGGTCCTCGTCGGCCACCAGCTCGGAGTACCGGGCGGCCAGGCCCAGATCGGATTTGGCCAGCACCTGAGCCATGTTCGACAGCACCGTCCGGAAGAACGGCCAGCGCTGGTAGAGATCGCGCAGGGTGTCGAGCCTGGCGTCGTCGCCGGCGATGTACTCCTCGAACGCGGTCCCGGTGCCGTACCAGCCGGGCAGCATCACCCGCGACTGGCTCCAGGCCAGTACCCAGGGGATCGCCCGCAGATCCGAGATGGCGGTGGTCGGTTTCCGCGAGGTCGGACGGCTGCCGATATTGAGCGCCCCGATCTCACTCACCGGCGTGGACTCCTTGAAGTACTCCACGAATCCCGGTGTCTCATGGACCAATTCGGAGTAGGCACGTTGCGCGCGGGCGGCCAGATCGTCGAGCACCGAGTAGGCGCTTTCGGCGAACTCCCCCAGCCCCTCGGTGTCGAGCAGGGTAGATTCCAGCGTCGCCGCCAACAGTGTCTCCAGGTTGCGGTGCGCGATCCTCGGCTCGGCGTACTTCGCGGCGATCACCTCGCCCTGCTCGGTGATCCGCAGCGACCCCTTCACCGCGCCGGGCGGTTGAGCCAGGATGGCGTCATAGCTGGGGCCGCCACCACGGCCGACTGTCCCCCCGCGACCGTGGAACAGCCGCAACCGGATTCCGGTCTTGCGCGCCGATTCGACGAGGTCCAGTTCGGCCCGGTACAGCGCCCAGTTCGCCGCCAGGTAGCCGCCGTCCTTGTTGGAATCGGAATAGCCCAGCATCACCTCCTGGTGACCGTTGCGCGCGGCGACCGCGGCCGCGTAGACCGGTACGTCCAGGGCGGATTCCAGGATCGAGGAGCCGCGCTGCAGATCGTCGATGGTCTCGAACAGCGGCACGATGCCCACGGGCGCATAGGCCTGGTCGCCGGAGACGTCCAGCAGGCCGGCCTCCTTGAGCAGCACCGCCGCCTCCAGCATGTCCGAGACCGACTGGCACATCGAGATGATGTAGTTCGGCACCGCCTCGGCTCCGAACACCTGCACCGCACGGGCCGCCGCGCCGACGATGCCGAGTTCCTTGGCGGCCAGCTCGGACAGGTCGGCGCCCGGTCCGATCAGCGGACGGCGGGTGCCGATCTCGGCAGCCAGCAACGTCACCCGCTCATCCTCGGACAGTGCGGCGTAGTCGGGGTGCACGCCGGCCCAGGCCAGCAGTTCAGCGACGACCTGCTCGTGCACCTCGGAGTTCTGCCGCATGTCGAGCCCGGAAAGATGAAAACCGAAGACCCGCACCGCTTCCCGCAGCCGGCCCAATCGATCATCGGCGAGCACCGCAGAACCGTTGGCGCGTAGCGATTCGTCGACGGCGTCGAGGTCGTCGAGCAGCTGGCCGGGCGAGTCGTAGGCGGGCAGCCCCAGATCGAGTCCGCGCTCGGGGCGACGGTCCAGGATCTGCCCCGCGGTGGCGGTGAGCCGGGCGTGGATGACCCGCAGCGCACGGCGGTAGGGCTCATCGCTGCGGGCGGGCTCGGCGCAGGCATCGGCCAGCGCTTCCAGAGCCGGGCTGACCTGCACCAGCCGCGCCGACATCGACAGTTCCTCCTCCAGCGTGGTGATCTCGCTGAAGTAGTGGGTGAACGCGGTGAACGCGGCCCGCCCGGTGGCCAGCCGCACCACGTCGGCGTCGACGTTCGGGTTGCCGTCCCGGTCACCACCGATCCAGGATCCGGGCCGCAGGATCGGCGTCGCCAGCAGCTCCGTTCCCGGGAACCGTTCCTGCAGGGCGGTGCGCACCTCGGCGTTGACCCGTGGGATGACGTCGAGGAAGGCGGCCGGGTAATACCGCAGCCCGGTCTCGATCTCGTCGGAGATCTTCAGCCGCGACAGCCGCACCAGCGCGGTCTGCCACAACGTGAGGATGTGCCTGCGCAATTCGGTTTCGATATCGCGGCCGGTGTCGGTGCGGGTGTGCCCGTGCAGGCGCAGCCGCATCAGTTCGGTGATGTGGTGCTGGGTGTCGAACACCGTGCGGCGACGGGTCTCGGTCGGGTGCGCGGTGATCACCGGTGACACCAGTGCACCGGTCAGTGCGTCGGCGACCGCGGCCGCGTCGAGCTGGGCGTCATCGAGTTTGAGGTAGGTGGCGGCCAGGCTGCTGTCCTGCGGTGGTTCGCCGGCGGCCTCGTGTACCGCCCGGCGCCGTTCCCGGTGAATGTCCTCGGCCACGTTGGCCAGCAAGGCGAAATGGGTGAACGCGCGGATCACCGGGATGGCCTGGTGGACGTCGATATCGCGGAACAGCCCGGCCAGCTCGGCGCGGTCGATCTCGGAGCGCCGCACCCGGAAGGATTCCACCCGGGCCCGTTCCACCAGATCGAAGACGGTGTCGCCGTTCTGGTCGCGGACGGTGTCGCCGAGAATCGCACCGAGAAGTCGAATGTCCTCGCGCATGGGCTCGGTCGCCTCGCGACCACCAGTGGTGCGTTGCACCGAGCCGATCGGTTCCAGTGCGGTGTCGGTGCGGTCTGCCATCACTCAAGTATCGACGTGCGGGAACGGTACTGCAGAACGAGACGGTTCTACGCGTTGTACTTGATGCGCAAGGCCATACCGACGATCGACACCAGCCAGATGCCGATGACGAAGAGCGTCAGGCGGTCCAGGTTCTTCTCCACGACGGTCGAACCGGACAGGCTCGACTGCACGCCACCACCGAAGAGCGTCGAGAGACCGCCGCCCTTGGCCCGGTGCAGCAGGACGAGCAGCACCACCAGGAGACTGGTGATGATCAGCACGATCTGCAGAGCGAGTTCCATGGCGGAGAGTTTACCGGGTGGGGTCAGCTGTTACGGGAGTGGCCCACCGGCGGCGATCGCGGACAGGGTGGCGAACTGCTCCCCGTCCAGCGAGGCGCCACCGACCAGCGCACCGTCCACGTCGGTCTGGCCCACGATCTCGCCCACGTTCTTGGCGTTGACCGATCCGCCGTAGAGCACCCGCACGCCGGCGGCGATCTCCTTGGACGACAGCGCGGCGAGTTCCGTGCGGATGGCCGCACACACTTCCTGCGCGTCCGCGGCGCTGGCCACCCGGCCGGTGCCGATCGCCCACACCGGCTCGTAGGCGATCACCACCTGGTTGATCTGCTCGGCGGACAGCCCGGCCAGCGAGCCACGCAACGAGTTGACGTTGAACTCCACGTGATCGCCGGCCTCGCGCACCTCGAGCTGCTCACCGATGCACACGATCGGGGTGAGACCGTGCTTGAGCGCGGCGAGCGCCTTGGCGGCCACCACCGCGTCATCCTCGTGGTGGTAGGTGCGCCGCTCGGAGTGCCCGACGACGGCGAAGGTGACACCCAGCTTGGCCAGGAACGAGCCACTGATCTCACCGGTGTAGGCGCCGGAATCGTGCTGGGACACATCCTGCGCGCCGTAGGTCAGTCGCAGCTTGTCCCCGTCCACCAGGGTCTGCACGCTGCGCAGATCGGTGAACGGCGGGATGACGGTGACGTCGACCTTGTCGAAGTACTTGTCCGGCAAGGCGAATGCGATCTTCTGCACCAGCGCGATGGCCTCGAAATGATTGAGGTTCATCTTCCAGTTGCCGGCGATGAGCGGCTTACGTGCCATATTTCTGCGACTCCAGTACGTCTATTTCAGGACATCGATGCCGGGCAGGGTTTTGCCCTCGAGGTATTCCAGCGACGCGCCGCCGCCGGTCGAGATGTGCGAGAAGCCGTCGTCGGGCAGCCCGAGCTGGCGCACCGCAGCCGCCGAGTCGCCGCCGCCGACCACGCTGAACGCGCCCTTGCCGGTGGCACCGATGATCGCCTCGGCGACGCCCTTGGTGCCGGCGGCGAAGTCCGGGAACTCGAACACGCCCATCGGGCCGTTCCAGAACACCGTCTTGGCGTTGGACAGCAGCGCGGCGAAACGCTTGACCGACTCCGGGCCGATGTCCAGGCCCATCCTGCCGTCCGGGATCTTGTCGGCAGCCACCGTCTCGTGCGGTGAATCGGCGGCGAATCCGTCGGCCACCTCGATGTCCACCGGCAGGTGGATCACGTCGCCGTAGGTCTCCAGCAGCTTCTTGCAGGTGTCGATCATCTCGACCTGGCACAGCGAATCGCCCACCGAAAGTCCTTGCGCGGCAAGGAAGGTGTAGCACATGCCGCCACCGATGACGATGCTGTCGGCCTTGGTCGCGAGGTTCTCGATGACCGCGAGCTTGTCGGACACCTTGGAGCCGCCGAGCACCACCGCGTAGGGCCGCTCGGTCGAGCTGGTCAGCTGCTCGAGCACCTTGACCTCGGTGGCCACCAGCGTGCCCGCGTAGTGCGGCAGCAGGGTGGCGACGTCGTACACCGAGGCCTGCTTGCGGTGCACCACGCCGAAACCGTCGGACACGAAGGCCCCCGGCGTTCCGTCGGCACCCTCGACGAGCCCGGCCAGCGCCTTGGCCAGCGCCAGGCGTTCGGCGTCGTCCTTGCTGGTCTCCCGGGCGTCGAACCGGATGTTCTCCAGCAGCAGCACGTCACCGTCGGTGAGGCCCTCGGCGCGCGCCAGTGCGTCGGTGCCCACCACGTCGCCGGCGAGCTGGACGTGGCGTCCCAGCTGCTCCCCCAGCGCCGCGGCCACCGGGGCCAGCGAGAACTTGGGGTCCGGCTCGCCCTTGGGGCGGCCGAGGTGCGCGGTCACGACGACCTTGGCGCCGGCCTCGGCGAGCGCCTTCAGCGTCGGCACCGAGGCGATGATGCGGCCGGGGTCGGTGATGGCGCCGTCGTCGTCGAGGGGGACGTTCAGGTCGGAGCGCACGAGGACGCCCCGACCCCTGACCCCGTCGGGACCCTCGTTCAATAGATCGTCGAGAGTGGCGACCATGACTACAGCGACTTACCGACCAGCGCAACCAGATCCACGAGGCGGTTGGAGTAGCCCCACTCGTTGTCGTACCAGGAGACGACCTTGGCCTGGTTGTCGATGACCTTGGTCAGACCCGAGTCGAACAGCGAGCTGTGCGGGTCGGTGACGATGTCGCTGGAGACGATCGGCGCGTCGTAGTACTTCAGGATGCCCTTGAGCTTGCCCTCGGCAGCGGCCTTCATGGCGGCGTTGATCTCGTCGGCGGTGGCCGACTTCCTCAGCTCGGCGGTGAGGTCGGTGACCGAACCGGTGGGGATCGGCACCCGCAGCGCGTAGCCGTCCAGCTTTCCCTTCAGCTCGGGCAGCACCAGGCCGATGGCCTTGGCCGCACCGGTGGAGGTGGGCACGATGTTGATGGCGGCGGCACGGGCGCGACGCAGGTCGCTGTGCGGGCCGTCCTGCAGGTTCTGATCCTGGGTGTAGGCGTGGATCGTGGTCATCAGGCCCTTGACGATGCCGAACTCGTCGTTGAGCACCTTGGCCAGCGGGCCGAGGCAGTTCGTGGTGCACGAGGCGTTGGAGATGATGTTCTGGCTGCCATCGTACTTGTCGTCGTTGACGCCGAGCACGATGGTGATGTCCTCATCGCTGGCGGGCGCGGAGATGATGACCTTCTTCGCGCCGGCGTCCAGGTGACCCTGCGCCTTGTCGCGCTTGGTGAAGATGCCGGTGGACTCCACGACGATGTCGACGCCCAGGTCGCCCCAGGGCAGCGCCGCCGGGCCTTCCTTGACCTCAAGAGCCTTGATCTTGGTGTCGCCGACGACGATGGTGTCCTCACCCTCAAGGGAGACGTCGTAGGGCAGCCGGCCCAGGATCGAGTCGAACTTCAGCAGATGCGCCAGGGTGGCGTTGGAGGTCAGGTCGTTGACCGCGATGATCTCGATGTCGGTGTTCTTGCCCGCGGTCTTCTGCGCGTCGAGGGCGCGGAAGAAGTTGCGTCCGATGCGGCCGAAGCCGTTGACGCCTACCCGAATGGTCACAGTGTCTCTCCTAGATCGTCGAGGGAAATCGCGGTGAACTGCTCGCAGGCCAGCCTAGTAGTGCCGGTTCCTGCGCGTGCACGCTGGTCAGACGTACCGGTCACAGCGCGTTCAGTCCTCCGCCTCGTGCAGGGCGAGTTGGTCGACATCACGTGGGTCGCGGCCGGTGAGATCGGCGATCAGCCCGGCATCGGAGAGGTCCATGGCCTCGGAGTGTTTCCAGTCATGATGGGCGACCTCGTTCAGCCGGGTGGTGATCTGGTGGTCGGTGACCTGGATGGCCAGCTCGCGGCGGTGGTCGAAGCTGCCCGGTGAGAAGTTGATCGAGCCGACGACGGCCCGCTCGTGATCGGCGAGAATCATCTTGGCGTGCAGCTTCATGTGCTTGAGGCGGTGGATCTTGATACCGACGTCGTCGAGGATGCGCATACCGCTGACACCTTCGACCAGCTTGCCGTCCTTGAGGTGGTGCGCCGCCCGGGCCATCACGTGCACCTTCACCCCGCGACGTTTCGCCCGGACCAGGCGTTCGATGATCACCGGGTCCTGGTAGCGCTCGTTCTGCAGGAACAGCGTGTGCTGGGCGCTGTCGATGAAATCGGCGATGCGATGCCTGCCGTTGGTCGGGCACCAGATCAGGTGCGCCCCGGCACCCGGGTCGAAATCCTCACGGGCCCAGTCCGCTTCGAAGCAGTCGATGATCTCGCTCACTTCGTAGGCGCTGGGTGTGACCACCGCGTAGTCGCGGGTGCGGGTGACATTGTCATCGGTCCAGTTCAGCGATTCGACGAAGGCATGCTCGTCGTCGATCACCATCGACTTCTCGTGGGTGATGTCGAAGGCCGGGTTGCTGGTGCGGACATCGATGCCGAAACCCTGCAACATCTCGCGGGCGGCGTCGTTGTCGGCCTCCCCGTCGCGGCGTTCGGGGTTCAGCATCACCTTCACATTCACGCCCCGCCGGTGCGCGGCGACCACCGCGTCCAGCAGGGCCCGGTGACTGAAGGCGAACATCTTGACGCGCACCGACCGGGTGGCGCCGTGGATCGCGTCGAGCACCGGCTTCGCCGAATCGTCGGGAAGAATGATCAGCGAACGTGTCACGGAGTGTCGTCCTCGTATTGGATGCGGTGCAGGTCGGCATACCTGCCACCCGCCGTCAGCAGCTGATTGTGCGTGCCCTCCTCGACCACACGCCCCTCCTCCAGCACGACGATCTTGTCGGAATCGCGAATCGTGCTGAGCCGGTGGGCAATCGTGATCACCGTACGGTCCCGCATCAATCGCTGCAGCGCGGACATGACCAGGTGCTCGGACTCCGCGTCCAGGGCCGCGGTCGGCTCGTCGAGAATCAGGATCGGACTGTCCCGGATGAGGGCACGGGCGATCCCGATGCGTTGACGCTGACCACCGGACAGGGTGAGACCGCGATCGCCGACCGCGCTGTCATAGCCCTGCGGCATCTCGGAGATGAACTCGTGTGCGTTGGCCAGCTTGGCCATCTCGACGATCTCGTCGTGATCGGCCTCGGGCCTGCCGAAGGCGATGTTGTCCCGGATGGTGCCGCGGAACAGCACCGTGTCCTGCAGCACGTAGGCGATCTGGCGGCGCAATTCATGGAGTTTGTAGTCGCGCACGTCGACCCCGTCGATGCGCACCGTGCCCACACTGGGGTCGTAGAACCGGGGAATCAGGCTGACCAGACTGGACTTTCCGCTGCCGGTGTGGCCCACCACGCCGACCAGCTGCCCCGGCTGCACCTCGAAACTGACGTCCCGCAACACCGGCGTCGCGCCGTCGTAGCTGAACGCCACCCGCTCGAAACCGATCGCGCCCCGGACATCGACGGGGTCCACCGCGTCGGGCTTCTCCTCGATGCCGGTCTCGGCGGTGAGCAGTGCGTTGACCCGGTCCACCCCGACCGAGGCCATCGCGATGGTGTTGGTGAGTTTGGCCAGATCCTGGACGGGTTTGAAGAACGAGGCCAGATAGGAGATGAAGACGGTGAGCGTGCCTGCGGTCATGGTGCCCGCGATGACGAGCGCCGATCCCCGCCACAACACCACCGCCGTGCACGCGGCGACGACCACGGCCACGATGGGCGATACGACCGATTTCACCCGCCGCGCGTTGAGAGCCGCGTCGACCGCCTGCTGTCCCGCGATCGCGAGTTGACGCTCCTGCAGATCTTCCCGGTCGAACGCCTTGACCACGCGGATGGACTGCAGGCCCTCCTCCGCGACCGCCACGATGTCGGATTCCCGTCTGCGTACTTCATGGGTGGCCGCCTTGACCGTCTTACGGATCCGCGACACGAACAGCAGCAGCAGTGGCGCCACCGCGAGGGCGATGAGGGTGAAGTCCCACTGCAGCCACAGCATCAGTGACATCATTCCCACGATGGTCAGCAGATCGGTGGCGATACCCAGCGTCGAGGCCGACGCGAAATCCTGGATGGTGTCGACATCGTCGGTGAGTGTGCTCAGGATGGGCCCGACGCGGTGGGTGTCGAAATAGTTCAACGACAGCTGCTGCAGATGGTGGTACGCCCGGGTGCGCAGGTCGTTGCCGATGCGCTGGCCGACGGTCTCGGTCAGATAGGTCGCCACGTAGGTCGCCACCGCGGCGATGACGGCGATGATGAGGACCATGATCGCCGCCAGACCGGCGATGTGCATCCGGCCCTCACCGCCCAGCAGCGGCAGCAGGCGATGCAACCACTCGGGCAACGGGTGGTGGCCGATGACGCTGTCCAGCACGATTTTGAGCGGCCAGGGCGCGGCAAGGCCCATCGCGATCTGGACCAGGAGCACCGCGAAGATGCCGGCGACCAGCCACCGGTAGGGGCGGATCAGTTCAAGGATCAGTCTCATCGTGACCGTCGCCTCGTCTCGATCGGCTCCTAGGCGTCTTCGAGCAGGTCCGGGGTGACCGCCGACTCGGTGTCGGGGATACCGTCCTGCTTGGCCTTGCGGTCGGCCATCGACAGCAGTCGCCGAATGCGTCCTGCCACGGCATCTTTGGTCATCGGCGGCTCGGCCAGCCGGCCCAGCTCCTCCAGTGAGGCCTGCCGGTGCTCGACCCGCAACCGGCCGGCCTGCGCCAGATGGTCGGGGACGGTGTCGCCGAGAATGTTGAGGGCGCGTTCCACCCGGGCCGCAGCGGCCACCGCGGCGCGCGCCGAGCGCCGCAGGTTGGCGTCGTCGAAGTTGGCCAGCCGGTTGGCGGTCGCCCGGACCTCGCGCCGCATCCGGCGTTCCTCCCAGGTGAGCCGGGTGTCCTGCGCACCCATCCGGGTCAGCAGTGCCCCGATCGCCTCGCCGTCGCGCACCACCACCCGGTCGCTGCCGCGCACCTCGCGGGCCTTGGCGCTGATCCCGAGCCGGCGGGCGGCACCGACCAGGGCCAGCGCGGCCTCCGGACCCGGGCAGCTGACCTCCAGTGCCGAGGAACGGCCGGGCTCGGTGAGCGAGCCGTGCGCCAAAAACGCGCCACGCCAAGCCGCTTCGGCGTCGTTGACACTGCCGCCGACCACCTGGGCGGGCAACCCGCGAACCGGGCGGCCCCGCAGGTCGAGCAGCCCGGTTTGCCGCGCCAGGGCTTCACCGTCTTTGGCGACCCGCACCACGTAGCGGGTGCTCTTGCGGATGCCACTGGCCGACAGCACGTGCACCACGGCGTTGTAGCCGTAGAGGTCGTGGATGTCCTTGCGCAGCCGGCGCGCGATGATGCCGAGGTCGACCTCGGCTTCGACCACCACCCGGCCGGCGACGATGTGCAGGCCGCCGGCGAACCGGAGCAGCGCGGACACCTCCGCGCGCCGCGCACTGACCGAGTTCACGACCAGACGGCTCAGCTCGTCCTTGACCTCGGCCGTCATCGCCACGACTCGTCCCCCCTTGGTCCGTTCATTGTCTGTTGTCCGTCCTGGTCCTGCTCACCGGGTGGGCCGGGCTCCCGGCCACGCACCCGTACCCCTTCCAGCGCTGCAGCCAGCATCGACGGGTCGTGTAACTGTGTACCAGGTCGGGATACCGCGGCAAACTCCACATTCGCGCCGAGCAGCGTGGCCGTGCGTGCCAGTTGTTCGCGCTCCCTGTCACTGGGCACCCGCGACGCGTCGATGATGATGTCGTCCACCTGGAAGCCGGGAGCATGCTGGGCCAGAACGTGAATGTGACGTTCGGCGGAGAAACCAGCGGTCTCCCCCGGCTCGGCCGCCAGATTGAGCACCAGTGCCCGTCGCGCGCCGGTCGCATTCAGTGCCGAGGCCAATCCGGGAACCAGCACATGCGGGATCACGCTGGTGAACCACGACCCGGGGCCCAGCACCACCAGATCGGCGGCCATGATCGCGTCGACGGCCTGCCGCGTCGCGGGCGGATCGCCCGGCAGCAGCCGTACCCGGCGGACCTGACCGACCGTGGTCGCCACCGCGACCTGACCGCGGATCACCCGGAACATCCGCGGATCGGATTCCAGCCCGGCCACGTCGGCTTCGATCTGCAGCGCCAGCGGGCACATCGGCAGCACCCGGCCCTTGAGGTCGAGGATGCGGCCCAGTTCGTCGAGCGCGGCGACCGGATCGGCGAGCACCTCGCTGAGACCGGCGAGCAGCAGATTGCCGATCGGGTGACCCGCCAGCGCGCCGCTGCCGCCGAAACGGTGCTGGATGATCGTCGCCCACAGACGGCCGTGCGGTGAGTCAGAGGCCAATGCGGCCAAGGCCATTCGCAGATCGCCGGGCGGCACGATGTCGAGTTCGCTGCGCAGCCGCCCGGAGGAACCACCATCGTCGGCGACGGTCACCACGGCGGTGACATGCGGGGTGAGCCGACGGGCCGCCGACAGCGTCGCGTACAGACCGTGGCCGCCGCCGAGCGCGACGACGCGCGTTGGACCCGCCGTCATTCGCGACCCAGATCCCGGTGCAGTGCCCGCACCGTCAGGTGGTCATCGGCCTCCAGCCGGCCGGCCAGCGCCTCGGCGATGGCGACGCTGCGGTGTTTGCCTCCGGTGCAGCCGATGGCCACCGTCATGTAGCGCTTGCCTTCCCGGCGGTATCCCTCGATCACCACCCCCAGCAGCCGATGATAGGTATCGAGGAACTCCGCGGCGCCGTCCTGACCGAGCACGTAGTCGCGCACGGCCGGATGCTGACCGGTGTGCGGGCGCAGCTCGTCGACCCAGTGCGGGTTGGGCAGGAACCGGACATCCATGACGGTGTCGGCGTCCATCGGCAGTCCGTATTTGTAGCCGAAGGATTCCACTGTCACGTTGGTGTGCGCGACCGCCTCGCTGCCGAAGGCGCGTTCGATGCTCTCCCGCAGCGCGGGCACCGCCAGTGTCGTCGTGTCGATGACCAGGTCGGCCACCGCGCGCACCGGGGCCAGCATGGCTCGTTCGGCGGTAATCCCTTCGGCCAGAGTTTGATTGCCCTGCAACGGATGGCTGCGGCGGTTCTGCTCGTACCGGCGCACCAGGATCTCGTCGGCGGCTTCCATGAACAGCACCCGTGGCCGGATACCGCGGGTGGCCAGTTCGTTGCGCACCGAATCCAGGTCGCCGGTGAATCCGCGGGACCGGACGTCCATCACCAGCGCCAGCTGGGTGATGCGGGAACCCGCGGCCAGACCGAGATCCACCATCCGCGCGATCAGCTCGGGCGGCAGGTTGTCGGCGACGTACCAGCCGAGGTCTTCGAGCACTTTGGCGGCGGTGCCGCGGCCGGCGCCCGACAATCCGGTGACCAGGACGACTTCGATCCCTGATTCCTCGCTCATTCGCTGGTCTGCCACTCCGATATCTGTTCTGAGTTCTGGTCGGCTTGTCGTTCGGTCTGTTCGTCTTCGGGTGGACCGTGTTGGGGTCGATCGTCTTCGGGTCGATCATTGTGCAAAAGCGGCTCGGGCGTGTCGGAATCGATGGGCGTGTCCATCTCATCACCCGCCGGGCCGGGCGTCGCCACCCCCAACGCTTCCAGCACCGCCTTCGCCGTCGCGACGCCGATTCCGGGCACCGTGGTGATCTCCTCGACGCTGGCTGCGCGCAAACGCGATACCGAACCGAAGTGCGTCACCAGCGCCTTGCGCCGGTGCTCCCCCAATCCTCGCACCGAATCCAGCGCCGAGGCGGTCATGCGCTTGGAGCGCTTGCTGCGGTGGAACGTGATGGCGAAGCGGTGAGCCTCGTCACGGATGCGCTGCAACAGGTAGAGCCCCTCGCTGGTGCGCGGGAAGATCACCGGGTCCGCCGACGGGCCGGGCACCCAGACCTCTTCCAGACGTTTGGCCAATCCGATCACCGCGACATCGGTGACCCCGAGGTCGCGCAGCACCGCGGCCGCGGCGTTCACCTGCGGTGCGCCGCCGTCGACGACGTAGAGGTTGGGTGGGTAGGCGAACCGGCGTGATTTGCCTTCGGCCACCATCGGCTGTTCGGCATCGGCGACGTGCCGGGCGAACCGGCGCCGGGTGACCTCGGCGATGGACGCCACATCATCGGACCGGCCTTCCCCGGCGGCCTCCCGGATGGCGTAGTGCCGGTAGTCCGATTTCCGCGGCAGACCGTCCTCGAAGACCACCAGCGAGGCCACCACATCGGTGCCCTGAACGTGGCTGATGTCGACACACTCGATCCGGAGCGGCGCATCGGCGAGCTCGAGCGTTGTCTGGATGCTCTGCAGCGCTTCGGATCTGGCGTTGAAGTCACCGGCCCGCTTGAGTTTGTGCTGCGCCAGCGCATCCTGGGCATTTCGCTGCACCGTCTCGGCCAGCGTCCGCTTGTCACCGCGTACCGGCACCCGCAGGTCCACCCGCGATCCCCGCAGTCCGCTCAGCCAGTCGGTGAGTTCCTCGGCGTTCTCCGGAAGCACCGGCACCAGGACCTGCTTGGGCACCGGGTTGGTGGCCTCGTCCTGTGGACCGCCGACGGCCCCGAGTTCGGCCTGATCGCCGTAGAACTGGGTGAGGAACTGCTCCACCAGGCGCGCCTCGCCCGAATCCCCCGGTTCTCCTGTCTTTTCGACCACCCAGCCGCGCTGCCCGCGTACCCGCCCGCCGCGCACGTGGAACACCTGGACCGCCGCCTCCAGGTCGTCGTCGGCGAAGGCCACCACATCGGCATCGGTGCCGTCACCGAACACCACGGTCTGCTTCTCCAGGGCACGTTTGAGCGCGCCGATGTCGTCGCGCAGCCGGGCCGCCCGCTCGAAGTCGAGTTCCTCGGCGGCGGCGTTCATCTGCCGCTCCATGTCGCGGACCAGCCGGTCGGTCTTGCCCGCCAGGAAGTCGCAGAAGTCCAGCACGATCTGCCGGTGCTGTTCGGCACTGACCCGTCCGATACAGGGCGCCGAGCACTTGTCGATGTACCCGAGCAGGCACGGCCGATCGATCTGCTTGTGCCGCTTGAAGACTCCGGCCGAGCAGGTGCGCGCCGGGAACACCCGGGTCAGCAGATCCAGGGTCTCCCGGATGGCCCACGCATGCGAGTAGGGCCCGAAGTAGCGCACCCCTTTGCGCCGCGGCCCGCGATAGACGAACAGCCGCGGGTATTCCTCGTTCAGCGTCACCGCCAGCACCGGGTAGGACTTGTCGTCGCGGTACCGGATGTTGAACCGCGGGTCGAACTCCTTGATCCAGTTGTATTCCAGCTGCAGGGCCTCGACCTCGGTGGACACCACGGTCCACTCGACGCTGCCCGCCGTCATCACCATCTGCCGGGTCCGCGGCGCCAGGCCGGAGATGTCGGCGAAATAGGAGTTGAGGCGGCTGCGCAGGCTCTTGGCCTTGCCGACGTAGATCACCCGGCCGTGCGGATCACGGAACCGGTAGACACCGGGTTCGACGGGAATCGAACCCGGCGCGGGCCGGTAGGTCGCTGGATCGGGCACGGGTCCAGGTTAGAGCGTGTCTACGACGTCGATATACCCGCAGTACACGGCGCCTTTTTCTTCGAAGTTCCGGAAAAGGTCATAACTTGCCGCCCCCGGGGACAGCAGCACCACGTCGACGCCGGGGACCGCTGCGGCCACCCGGACGGCGTCCTGCAGGCTGTCCACCGGATGGGTGCGGTCGGGGTGCGCGGCGGCGAAGCCGGTGCCGATGCGGGCGCCATTGGTCGGACCCTGGATGAGGGTGACCCGGCGCTGCCCGCTGCACAGGTAGGTGTCGAGTTGCCGGTAGTCCAGTGCCCGGTCCATGCCGCCCACGATCAGTGCGATCTCCTCATCGGATCGCATGGCGGTCAGCGCGGCCACCACGGCCTCCCCGGTGGTCGCCAGCGTGTCGTCGATCCAGCGGATACCCCCGGTGCGCCGCACGGTCTGCAGCCGATGTGGCAGACCGCTGAACGAGGCGGCCGCGGCATCCACCTCGGCCGCGGTCACCGCGCGCCCCAGCACCTGCTCGGCCGCCAGCGCCGCCAGTGCGGCATTGACGGTGTTGTGCGCGTAGGACAGCACCGACTCCCCCGCCGGTGTTCTGACCGTGGCCGGGTCCAGTTCGCGCAGCGGGGGAAACTCCGAGATCCCAATCCGCCGAAGCGATTCGACGACACCGGGTGTCGTGACGAGGCAGCGCGTTGCGGCACCGAACACGTGGGATTTGGCCTCGTAGTAGGACGCGATGTCGCCGTGGAAGTCGAGGTGATCCTGGAACAGGTTGGTGATCACCGCCACTGCGGGCGGCGTGTGCAACAACGCGCACTGCTGACTCGACAATTCGGCCACCACCCATTCGTCCCCGGCCGGGTCCAGATCCGACAGCGGAGTGCCGATATTGCCCGCGGCCACCGCGGGCACGCCCAGCCCGGCCAGCAGATGCGCGAGGAAGGCTGCGGTGGTGCTCTTGCCCTTGGTGCCGGTGATCCCCACGGTATGGGCGCCGTGGCGGGCCATGAACCAGTCGGCGGCGTTGGACACCGCGTGGCCGGCGTCACGCATCTGCGCGAACACCGGATGCCGCCAGGGCACACCGGGACTGACGAAGACGATATCGGTGTCGCGCAACTGTTCGGGGGCGTCGGGTCCATGACTGACCGTCAGATTGGGCAGGTCGGGGGCGTCGGTGGTGGCGCGATCATCGACCGCGATGATGCGGGCGGCCCCCTGCGCGGCGGCGGTGCGGGCCATCGAGAGCCCCTCCTTGCCGAGCCCCCAGATACCGACGACCCGGCCCGCCAGCTCAGTCATCGAGCAGGCTCGCATAGCGTTCGGGCACATGGTGTTCGGCCGGTGAGGGGTCCGGATTGACCGCCACCACCGCCAATTGCGCACGCTGCCCGGAGAATTCGTCGACCAACTCCAGCCCCTGCCACTGCGGGTCGTCGAGTACCGCGAGCATGGACTCGGCGGCCTCGTAGTACTCCCCCACGCATTCGAACGGCTTGTGCACACCGACGCCGAGGATGTCGGCGATACCGTCGCGGTTCCCGGTGTCGGCGAACAGGTTGCGGCCGAAGATCTTTTCCAGCGTGGGCCGGCCCAGTCGCGGCGCCAGCAGCACGAAGACGAACTGGCATTTCGGGCAGTGCCCACACCACGAGCTGGCGCGCCGGCTGGGATCGAGCGCGAACAGCCGGTTACAACTGGTGAACACACCGAAGTACTCGGGGCTGGTGGCGAACCGGTCGGCGATCTGCGATTCCGACAGCCCGCGCAGCAGCGAGAAGTAGCGGTCCGGGTTGAAGCCGTGGCGCGCCAGGGTGTCCCGTAGCAGCGTCTCGTAGGCCAGACTCTTGGACCACTGGTGGTTGATGTCGCGGCCGAGCCACTCGACGTTGCCGACGTTGGAGGACCGCTCATTGGACAGCACCACCGGCCCGAACCCGTTGGCGTCGGCAACGATCAACCCGATCACGCTGTTGATCGCGGTCACCGGCACATGCCCGTTGTAGGCGCCCTCGGCGTTGGCCTGGATGAGGCGGCGGTCGATGCTGCGCCGGACGTGCACACTGTTCAGGCCGCTGACCTCGATGCACCGGTCGATGGGGTCATACCGGTTGACGCTGAACAACATCGGCGCAACACCGTGCCGCCGGAACGCCTCGATGCTGACCACCGAATCCTTGCCGCCGCCGACGGGGACCAGCGGGGTCGCCGCCGGATCCCAGTCGTCACCGGGTCGAGGCCCGTCGGTCGCGGCCGGGCCGTCGATCTCGGGTGTCAGCGCACCGGGCAACTGGTTGGTGTATGCGAACTCACCGAGCCCGCCCTCGATGAGCGCGTTCAGGTAGCGTTTCTCGAAATCGTGTGTGGGGAAAGCGATCTCGATCCGGGGCGGGGCGGCCGCCTTGTAGTAGCTCAGCGAGCAGGTGAGCGTCAGCAGCCGGGACAGCAACGGGTCCGGCGCCGCGCCGGCCAGGCTGTCACCGAAATCGATCACCTCGGTGAAGCCGACCGGATCCGGCCCGCGCAGCGTGTAGTGCAGTTCGAGCCGGCCGTCGACCCAGTCGTGGCCGTCGATCACCAAGGCGTCGAAGGATTCCGGACGGAAGGACTCACTCATGTCGGTGCCACCTCGAGACGACGGGCGCCGATGGCGCTGACGGGATGGGTCTCGAAACGCGGTGACACCCACCATGCGTGCGTGGTGCCGGACATCGGGACGGGCTCATCGGAGTACCGCACGCCGTCCAGCAGACCGGCGGCCCGCAACAAATCCAGTCTGTCGGCACCGATGCCGACGGCACGTTCGGCCGTGCCCAGGATCAACGCGCCCAGCCGCGGACGGTGCACCAGCTCCCCGTCGGTGCCAACCTCGTCGGCGTAACCGCCGGCAGCCAGCTCGCGTTCGGCGAGGTCGGACTCGGCCCGGCTGGCGGTGCGCGCGGCCATCCGACGCCAGTGTGGCACCGGCCCGGCCTCCCGGTTCGAGGTGACGGTCAGCGCCACCGGCGCGGACCGTACCGGGTCGATCACCGACGCCGACACCACGAAGCGGGCCCGCCCGTCGAGGTCGACGACCATCACCCGCGCTGCCAGGGTTACCTGGCCGTGCCGGACGGTGGCCTCGTCGAGGAAGCCCGCCACGGTGTCGCGCAGTGCGGTGGCCGGTGGGATGTCGTGGCCGAAGAAGCGGGCCGCCTCGTCCAGGCGCGCCCAGATGAGGTCGCTATCGGGTGTGCGGCCGCTGACCAGCGGCACCGTGAGCGCCGGATGGGTGCCCAGAGCCGCAACCAGGGCGGGTGCTGAGACGAGTGGCGCGTCGCTTTCGGCGATGCCGCCGGCCGACGTCGACACGAATTCCAAGGTACTCATCGACTTGCCGATCCTACCGCAGCCAGCAGCGGCGATACTGGTGCGATGGGGATGGCGCAGGCGCGGATCGCGCGGCTGACCGAGACGGACTGGCGGGCCTTCGCGGGAGTCCGGCTGCGTGCCCTCACCGATTCGCTGGGCGCCGAGGACCCGCAGTACCGGCACGAGTCGACCTTCACCGCCGCGCAGTGGCGCCGCAGGCTGCGCGCGCACGCCCAGTTCGCCGCCGTCGTGGACAACCGGCCGGTGGGCCTGATCGGCGCCCAACGCCAGAGCCCGGAGTCGGTGTATCTGTACTCGCTGTGGCTGGATCCCGCGGCGCGCGGGCGCGGGCTGGGCCGCACGCTGGTCGCCGAGGCGGTGGACTGGGCCCGCAGCCAGCGGGTGCAGTGGGTGACGCTGCGCGTGCACGCCGCCAACGAGGCGGCGCGCGCCATCTATGACGGCCTGGGTTTCACCGTCAGCGCGGCCGACACTGCCGGCACCGCCGGTGAAATCACGATGATGCTGAATGTGAATTGAGGTCGGGGCGGTAGTGATCCATCAGCGATCGCAGCCGGTCCATCGCCTGTACCGCGCGATCCTTGTCGACCGCCTGGATCGCCATGATCGCGGTGTACTCGTCATCGGGCAGGTCGACTCTGGCCCACCGCGCGCCCACCGGGAAGGACACGTCGACCACGTCGGACCACGGGATCAGCTTGTAGGCCAGCGCATTCCGCACCGCGATACCCGCGGCGCCGGCACGCAGCCGGGGCCTGGCGAGCAACAGTGTCACGCTGGCGATGGTGATCCCGACGAGGGCGATGCCGACCTGGTCCGCGGTGCGGAAGATCACGCCGCTGGAACCGACCTTCAGCAGGAACCCGACACCGATGTGGGCGGCCGCGATCAGGAAGGCCGCCGCGTAGACGAAGTACGGGGTCAGGTGCGGCCGGACCTCCAGCTCCCATTCGACATTCCGCGGGTCGCTCTGCTCCCGCCCGCCGGCGTCTCGGCTCATGACGCCAGGTCGCGCAGGACCAATGCCGTGGACAGTGCCGCGGCAGCTGCCTGAGCGCCCTTGTCCTCACTGGAGTTCGGCAGTCCCGCCCTGGCCAGCGCCTGCTGCTCGGTATTGGTGGTCAGCACGCCGTTGGCCACCGGCGTCGCGAGATCCAGCGACACCCGGGTCAGCCCCTGGGTGACGGCGTCACACACGTAGTCGAAATGCGGTGTCTCACCGCGGATCACCACACCGAGTGCCACCACCGCGTCGTACTTGCGCGCCAGCGCCTGCGCGACGACCGGGATCTCGATGGCGCCGTGCACACGCACCACCGCGGGATCGGTCACGCCCAGCTGTTTGGCGGCGCGCAGCGCACCGTCGAGCAGGGCATCGCAGATGCGGGCATGCCAGGTGCTCACCACGATCCCCAGCGACACCGAGGAGGCGTCGATATCCGGCAGATCCGGGATCGCTCCGTCGTGGCCGCTCACAGCGCGCCCCCCACTTCACCGGACGGCGAGACCTCGTCGTAGTCCTCCAGGCCCACCAGGTCGTGGCCCATCCGGTCACGCTTGGTCATCAGGTAGCGGATGTTCTCGGCGTTGGCACGCACCGGCAGCGGAACCCGCTCGGTGATGTGCAGGCCGTAGCCGTCCAGCCCGACCCGCTTGGCGGGGTTGTTGGTCAGCAGCCGCATGGATCGCACACCGAGGTCGACCAGGATCTGCGCCCCGATGCCGTAGTCGCGCGAATCCGCGGGCAGGCCCAGTTCCAGGTTGGCGTCCACGGTGTCCGCGCCCGCATCCTGCAGCTGGTAGGCCTGCAGTTTGTGCAGCAGGCCGATCCCCCGGCCCTCGTGGCCGCGCATGTACAGCACGATGCCGCGGCCCTCCTGGGCCACCATGGCCATCGCGGCGTCCAGCTGTGGACCGCAGTCGCAGCGGCGTGAGCCGAACACATCGCCGGTCAGGCATTCGGAGTGCACCCGCACCAGCACGTCGTGGCCGTCGAACTCCGGGCCGGAGATGTCGCCGCGCACCAGCGCGACGTGCTCGACGTCCTCGTAGATCGAGGTGTAGCCGACCGCCCGGAACTCGCCGTGCCGGGTCGGGATGCGGGCCTCGGCGATGCGCTCGATGTGCTTCTCGTGCTTGCGGCGCCACTCGATGAGATCGGCGATGGAGATGAGCGCCAGATTGTGGTCGTCGGCGAAGACCCGCAGCTCATCGGTCTGCGCCATGGCGCCTTCGTCCTTCTGGCTGACGATCTCGCAGATGGCGCCGGCCGGCTGCAGTCCGGCCAGCCGGGCCAGGTCGACCGCGGCTTCTGTGTGTCCGGGGCGGCGGAGCACGCCGCCGTCCTTGGCGCGCAGCGGGACCACATGGCCGGGCTTGGTGAAGTCCTCGGCGACGGCCGCCGGGTCGGCGAGCGCACGCATGGTGGTGGCGCGGTCCGAGGCCGAGATGCCGGTGCCGACGCCCTTCTTGGCGTCGACGGTCACCGTATAGGCGGTGCCGTGTTTGTCCTGGTTCACCGCGTACATCGGCAGCAGGCCGAGCCGGTCGCAGACGGCCCCGTCCAGCGGCACGCACAGATAACCCGAGGTGTAGCGGACCATGAAGGCGACCAGCTCAGGGGTGGCCTTCTCGGCCGCGAAGATCAGATCGCCCTCGTTCTCGCGGTCCTCGTCGTCGATGACCACGACTGCCTTGCCCGCCGCGATGTCGGCCACCGCCCGTTCGACGGAATCCAGCCTTGTCATCTTGTGCCACCTTCATCAGATTCGTGAGCGTCGACCTGTGCGCACGCGCGGGTAGGCCGGTTACATCAGTATGAACCACGGGCCCTCAACAGTTATTGCCCGCCGGTCCCGGAGGGGACCAGCGGGCAATCAGCCGGGTATTCGGTGCGACCTAGAACACGTATTCCGCGGTCACCGAGGCGGGAGTCCCGTCCGACTTCAGGTGACCGTCATAGAAGGTGATGGTGAACGCCTCGGCGGGATACCAGGTGCCCGCCCGCGGCGACGTCGATTCGTAGTGCACGGTGAACGCGCCCACCCGGTTGCGGCCCACCGACACCACACCGGTGGGGTTGCGCTGGGTGATGCTGAAGGTGATGTCGTCACCGTCGACGTCGACGACGCTGGTGGTCCAGTCGCCGGTCCCCAGGCCCCGGACGCGACCACTGCCCCCGACCGTGCCCTGCGTCGGGGTGTTGTTGTACGGGTGCAGCGGCACTGCCACCAGCACCGGGGTGCGCCGGCCGTCGGGGTGCTCGGCGAGCACGGAGAAGGTGTCCACCTTGTCTGCGGCCAGCGCGTCGACCGCGGCGGCGGCGTGGCCCACCCCGAGGTTCTGCGCGCTGGAGTAGGTGAAGGTGCCGTCCTCGGCGATCTTGGCAGAACTGCCCTTGATCGACAGCACGGTGCCGCTGGTGAAGCGCGCGGCACCGGTTGCGGTGATCCTGCCCCTGGTCGTCTGATTGCCCAGCCCGTCGATCGCGGACTCGCTGATCTGGACCGTGGCGGTCACCGGTGCGGTGCTCGCCAACGGCGGGGACACCGTGACGGTGGCCACCGTCACCGACCGGCCGTAGTCATCGGTGCCGGTGATCGTGAAGCTGTCGGCAGCGGTGATGCCATGTCCCAGGCCGGGGGTGCGGGTGTAGACGTAATTGCCGTTGCGGTCCACCTGGACGGTGCCCTTGCGGGGGCCGCTGCCCACGCCGAACGACAACGGACCGTCCTCGCTGACTGCCAGCCTGCCGCATTGGACATCGGGGGCGATGCTGACGGTTTCCACGCCGATGGTCAAGTGCGCCAATGGATTCACGGTGACATCGGCGGACCCGCCGAGGGTGTTGGTCACCGTCACCGTGAATGTGTCGGTGTCCAGACCCGGGATCTCGGCTCGCGAGAGCGTCGGGACGAAGACGAATCGGCCGGTCGTCGGATCCAGTTGGACCAGCCCGCCCTTGCGCGAATATGCCGATTCCTCGGTGGAGCCGACCGGATTGGCGGCGTTCGCCAGGCTGTAGACGAGCGTGCCGCCGTCGCGGGCAGAACCCTGAATATGCCCGCAGACAACACCATTGGCGTCCGGCAATTGCAGGATGGGAGCACCGACCGGCGGCATGTCGGCGGCCAGGATCTCCGCCGTCACCGGCACCGCGGTCGACCCGCCGTACAGGTCGGTGACGGTGACCGTGAAGGTGTCCACCCTGTCGTCCAGATCGGCACTCGAGGCGGCCAGCATCCGCGCCTGATCCGACGGCGTGTAGCTGAACCGACCGGACAACGCGCCGACCGAGACCAGACCACCCTTGGCCGTGGTGAACAGCACCGGTCCGTAGCTCAACGCCCCGGTGTTGCGGCTGATCACCGCGCCGGCCACCGTACCGGTCGGCCGACTGGGGTCACCGACCTCCGCGAAGGCCGTCGGCGGGGTGTCCGCGTGCACCACCATATCCACCACGTGTGCAGTGGTGGAAAACGCTGTGGGTGCCTCGACGTGGCTACCGGTCTCGGGTCCGAGGTTCACCGCCATCGACGAGCCGAAGCTGCCGCGGTGAATATCATCGATGGTGATGGCGCAGATCTCCTTCTATCAGCTGAATTCGGCTCAGTAGGTGTAGGTCTGGTCGGCGTGGAACCCGTGCGCGTCCGTCACCCGCAACACCACGCTGCCGGCCGGGCCCTTGGTGAAATAACTGCCGTCGGAAGACGTGAACGTCAGGGTGTGGCCACCGGCCGGTCCGACGCTGAGTACGGAGGTGCCACCCGATGTCGACACGATGTCCAGGGATCCGCTGCCGATGGTGATCGATTCCCACTGCACCTCTTTGGCACCGAGGATGGTGTTGGTCTTCACACCAACACTCGGCTTCACCGCACCGAGGACGTTCTCGGCCAGGATGTCGACCACGACGTGCGCCTCGGCCCGGGTGCCGTAGGCGTCGACGACGTCGACGGTGAACGTATCGACCGTGTCCCCGTAATTCGTACTTGTGCGGGAGACTTCCCGGGCCGACACCGACGGGCTGTAGGTGAAGTGCCCGGTCCGGGGGTGCACCGTGACGAGGCCACCCTTGGCGGTGGTGGACCGCTCCGGCCCGAAGCGCAGCGCCCGGTCGCCCTGCTCGACGATCTGAACCGAGCCGTGCACCAGACCGGTCTGCCGGTCCGGACCGGCGAGATCGACCCAAGGCTCCACCGGGGGTGCGCTGCGCGACAGACCGTCGATCGTCATGATGCGAATCTCTCTGGGTGAGTGCGAGTCTCGGGCGCTCGGCCTACCAGGTCTTCGTCACGGTGGACGGCGTGCCGGTGACGACGCCGTTGACCGTCACGTAGTAGCCGTCGGAGACGGTGAGCCGGCTGCCGCCCCACAGCGTGCTGGTGGCCAGGCCCCGTCCGCCGAAGGTGAAGCTCGACCCGTTGTGGCTGAACGTCAGGCTGTCGCCGTCATTGTCATCGACGTTGATGAAGGTGACGTTGATAATCTTGGTGCCACCGGAGATGGTCGGGGTGCTGTTGATCGCGTAGATCGCCACCGACACCGAGTAGCTGGTGCTACCGCCGAACCCGTCCACCGCCGTGGCCGAGAAGGAATCGGCGACCGCACTGCCCGTCGCGCCGATCTTGGCCGCCCCGTGGTAGTACGAGAAGCCCTCGTCGATCGTGTAGGTGAAGGTGCCGTTGGCGTTGATCACCACGGTGCCGCCGTTGGCCGTGGCGAACGAGCCCGACACGAAGGTCACGGTGTCTGTGTCGGCGTCGGTGGCCTTGAGTGTGCCGGTGGTGGTCTGCTTCAGGGTGCCGATGCCCAGGACCCTGTTGTCATCGATCGACGAGCCGGTGAAGACCGTCGCGCCGGCCACCGGGGCGGCGTTGCTCACCGTCGGGGTGACGTTCACCGTCGCGATGATCACCGAGTTGCCGTCGGCGTCGGTGGCCCGGATCGTGAACGTGTCAGCGGGCGTCTGGGCGTGACCGGACACGGTCCGGGTGTAGGTGAAGGCACCGGAGGCAGTCACCGTCACCGTGCCCTTGCTCCCCTGACCGCCCACGCTGTAGGTCAGTCCGGTATTGCCGGCCGTATTCAACTGTCCGGTCACCACATTGACCGTCGAGGTGTTCACATTGGTGGTCGGCGACGGCGTGCTGAGCCCGGTCAGGCTGATGGTGGCCGTCGAGACGCCGCCGTGGCCGTCGATGACCTGTACCTGGAACGAATCCGTGGCCTTGCCCGCGGTCGGGATGTAGGTGAACGAGGTGCCGCTGAACCGGATGATGCCGCCGTTGGAGGTGGCTGCGGTGCCGTTGGTCCCGCCGACCAGGGTGTAGGTCAGCGCGTCGTCGTCACCGTCGGAGCCGCTGAGAGTGCCTCGCACCACACCGAGGGCGTCGGTGGTCTTGCCGCCCACCGACACGCTCGAGGACGGGGTGGAGTTCAGCTTCTCGACCGGAACCGACACCACGATCGTCGAGCTGGCGCCGAGGGAATCCGTCACCGTGATGGTGAACGTGTCGGCCACCGCCAACCCGGTTGCGCCGTTGGCGGCCGCGGCATGGAAGTAACTGCTCGACTTGGTGATGGTGTAGGTGAAGGTGCCGTCCGAGTAGAACGACACCGATCCGCCGTTGGCCGTCCCGTAGAGCGCCGGAATGATCGACCCGCCCGGGTAGCTGATCGCGTCACCGTCGGCATCGAACGCGGTGACCTTGCCCTTGCCGCTCTGGGTCCGGATCCCGAGGAACTCGCCACCCAACGAGGATTCCGTCATCGTGGTGGTGCCTGCGGTGGGCGCCACGTTGCTGAGCGTCGGGTTCACGGTCACGGAAGCAACGACGATGCTGACGCCACCGACACTGCCGACGATCTGGAACGTATCGGTAGGTCCGCCGGTATGGCCGGACGCGGTGCGGGTGTAGGTGTAGGTGCCGTCGGGGTTGATGGTCACCGTGCCCTTGGTCGGACCGGTTCCCACGCTGTAGGTCAGCACGCCCTGTTCGCTGGAGGTCAACTGCACACCGCCGGTGGTGACACCATGACCGCCATTTGTGGTGGTGACGGGCAGATCCAGGTCATGTGTGCTGACGGTCACCAGAGTGCTTGTCTGACCGCCCTTTCCGTCGCTGACGTACACCGTGAACGAGGAGCCGACGATGGCGCCGAGGATGCCGCTGTTCTGGCCCGGCACATAGGACCACTTGCCGTTGGCGTCCACGGTGACGATGGACCCGTTCGACAGGATCCGGCTGGAGCCGCCGCCGTATCCGGTGACGCTGTAATGCAGCGTGTCGTTGTCGTCATCGTTGGCGGCGACGTTGCCGCTCGCGATGCCCGACCCGCCGACGATCACCGCGCCGTCCAGGCCCTTCGAATTCGGAGCGGAGTTCACCTTCGGCACCACCGACACATTGGCGACGGTGATCTCGACACCGTTGACCACACCGACGATGCTGAACGAATCGGTCTCGTTCCAGCCCGCCGTGGTGGCCGTGTAGGTGTAGGTGCCGTTGGCGTTGATCGTGACGGTGCCCTTGCCCGGGCCGGTGCCGACCTTGTAGGTCATCACGCCCTGGTCGCTCGGCGCCAGCGTCAGACCACCGGTGACGGTGCCGTTGCTGCCCGTCTTGGTCACCGGGATGTCGAGGTCATGGGTGTTGACGGTGACCAGCGTGCTGGTCTCCCCGCCCTTGCCGTCGGAAATGTAGACCGTGAACGAGGACGCGAGGATCACGCCCAGCACCCCACTGTTGAGGCCCGGGATGTAGGTCCACTTGCCATTGGCGTCGACGGTGACGATTGCGCCATTGGCCAGGGTCTTCGTGGACAGGCCGCCGTGCCCGGTGACGCTGTAGTGCAACGTGTCGCCGTTGGGATCGGAGGCGCCGATGGTGCCGGTTGCGATGCCGGAACCACCGATGACGGTGGCACCGTCGAGCAGCGGGGAGGTCGGCGCGGCATTCGATTTCGGCACCACGGAGACCTCGGCCACCGTGATGTGCTGGCCGTTGATGGTGCCGACGATGGTGAACGAATCGGTCTCGTTCCAGCCCGCCGAGGTGGCCGTGTAGGTGTAGGTGCCGTCGGCATTGACCGTGATGGTGCCCTTGGTCGGGCCGGTGCCGACGCTGTAGGTCATCAGGCCCTGCTCACCGGCCGTGAGGCCGAGACCGCCGGTGACGGTGCCGTTGTTGACGACCTTGGTGATCGGGAGATCGAGCTCGTGGGTGGTGACGATCACGGGCGTGCTGGTCTGCCCGCCCTTGCCATCGGTGACGTACACGGTGAACGACGATCCGGTGATGATCGGCGAAAGTCCGCCCAGGTCACCGCTGTTCAAGCCGGGGATGTAGGTCCACTTGCCGGTGGCGTCCACGGTCACGATGGAACCGTTGGACAGCGTGATGGTGGATCCGCCGCCGTAACCGGTGACGCTGTAGTGCAGGGTGTCGCCGTTCTCGTCGTGCGCGTTGACGTTGCCCGTGGCGATGCCCGAGCCGACACCGATCGGGATGACCGCGCCACCAACAAGATCCGAGGTCGGTGCGACGTTCGGCTTGGGTACCAGGCTGACGGTGGCGACGGTGATCGACAGGCCGTTGACGGTGCCGATGATGGTGAACGAATCGGTCTCGTTCCAGCCCGCCGTGGTGGCGGTGTAGGTGTAGGTACCGTCGGCGTTGACCGTGACGGTGCCCTTGTTCGGACCGGTGCCGACGCTGTACGTCAGCAGGCCGACGTTGTCGTTGTCATCGATGTCCAGCCCACCCTTGATGACACCACCGGCATTGCTGGTGACCTTGGGGTCCAGCTTGAGATCGGCGAACACGGTTACCGTGGTGGTGGCGAAACCACCGTTGCCGTCCGACAGTTCGACCTCGAACGAGTCCATTGTGAGGCCCGGCAGCACATCGGTCGACGGCTTGGGGATGAAGGTGAAGGTGCCGTCGGAGTTCAGCAGGACGATGCCGCCCTTTTCGCTGCGTCCCGAGGACAGTCCGCCGCTGAGGGTGTAGGTGATGGTGTCACCGTTGAGGTCGGTTGCGGAAACCTGGCCGCGCACGACGCCGTCGGAATCCGGTGTGGCGACGGTGATCCCACCGACCGGGCCGAGGTTGAACTTCGCGATGGTGACGGTGATCGAGACCTCGACGGTGCCGCCGTGCCCGTCATCGGCGGTCACGGTGAAGGTGTCCGTGCCGCCCTGCGAACGGGCCTGGATCGACGGCAGGTACGTGTAGCCCAGGCCGGTCACCGTGACGATGCCCCCGCGGCTGGTGGTCAGCGCCAAGGGTGAGAAGGTGACCAGATCGTTGTCGTTGTCATCGATGTCGAACCCGCCGGCGATCAGACCGGTCAGCGGATCCGAGATGGCCGGTGGCTTCACGGTGACCGTGGGCGCGTTGTTCGCGCCGACGATGTCGACGGTCACGGTGGTCGGTAGCAGCGTGATGCCGCCGCGACCGTCACTGGCATAGATGGTGACGAGGTCCTTGTTCAGTCCGAGGGCCGCGGCGAGATCGCTCGCCGCGGCGTGCCGGGCCGCCGCATTCGGGGTGTAGGTGAACGTGCCGTCCTCGTTGCGGGTAACGGTGCCGAAGAGCGATGAGGCCGTGTAGGTCAGCGGGTCGCCGTCGGCATCGGTGGCCTGCGCGACGATGGTGACCTTGCTGGTGTTTCCGTCGGTGCCGACCACCGTGGCCTTACCGGGCGGGTTGAAAACGGGCAGGTTGTTGATGCCCAGGCCCGGGTACCGGAACGACACGGTGTAGAACGCGTCGTTGCCTTCCGGGTTGATGGGGTGCTCCAGCATGCCCAGGCTGTCGTTGACCCGGACGGTGAACGTGACGTCGGTGCCGTCGTTCAGGTCGGTCAGCGAGCTGGGTATGAAGCTGAAGCTGCCGTCCGGGCTCATGGTGATCAGGCCGTTGGCGGGCTGGCCGTTCAGATCGACCGAATAGACCAGCAGGTCGCCATCCGGGTCGATGCTCTTGAGCTTCCAGGTCAGCGGCAGCGGGCCGGCGGAGACCGTGGGGACACCCGGCAGGTGGTTGGTGGCGAGGCGCTCGTAGCGCGCGTATGCGGCCGTGACGAGCACGAGGGCGCCGAAGGTGAACGGCGTGGGCTGGCCCTGCCAGTAGGACGACTGCAACCCGGCCAGCAGCGTCATCACATAACCGGCGGCGACCTGGGTGGGACTGAGCAGCGGATCGGCGGCATAGGGCGGGAAGACCTTGTCGACCCAGCTGGCGAGGCCGTTGATGATGCCCATCAGGGGCGCGAAGGCCGGAATCACCGGCGGCTTGGGCACGATGTCGAGATTGATGTCGAGCAGGGCCGAGGCGAGTGCGGTGGGTGTCGGCGACGGGTCGGAACCCTTGAGCGAGAGCGACGAGGCCGAGTGATCGGAGGACGGAATCTCGATCACGTCCACGACCGGGGTCGTTTCCGGGGTTGCTGGGGTCTCGATGACCTCGGGCTCGACGGTCGCGGGATCCGTCACCGGAGGCTCGAGGGTTTCGGGGTCGGCCGGGGGCTCGACGATCTCGGTGCCGGTGGTGCCGGGGCCGGTTTCGACGACCGGCGGCGCTTCTTCTCCGGCGCCGGCGCCATCGCCATCGCCTTCGTCGGTCGTGGTGTCGGTGACGGGACCGGTCTCGGTGCCCTCACCCTCGGTGTCCTCGCCGGCGCCCTCACCGCCGAGGACGGCTTCGTCTTCGTCTTCTTCGACAGCCGCGTCTTCTTCGACAGCCGCCGCCTGGGTACGCAGCGGAGTCCCGTTACCGGCGCTGGTCTTTCCGACCTTCGCGGTCTTGGGTCCGGTCTTCACCCCGCTGGTGTCGGACGTGCTGCTCTTGTCCGTCGAGGGGCCGGTCGACGGACCATCGGAGGTGTCAGCGGTCGCGATGGCCGGTGCGGCGGTGACCGCCAGGCCGAGGAATGCGGCAACGGCGAATTCACCGGTGCGGATCCGCTTCTTCGCTGACTTCTTCCGATGGGTCGCCATTTCACTCCTCAGCGTTCAACCGCCCCGCCGTGGCATCCGTTGCCGTGACCGAGCGCACAGTCCTATTGACTGCGCCGTAAGTTAACACGACCGTCAATAACTAGAAAGCACAAACTGAGGAAATCCTGAGGTGATTTCACCGGGTGTCCGCCGATTAGCTGACACCAGATCACCAGGCGTTACCGGCGCCGGTACGCAAGCAGACCGCGCACGTGCGACCAAGCGCGTCCGCCAGCAACGATGCAGTACCGCAAACACCACGGTCACAGCAGTCCCACGACATTTCCGTCGATCATCGAGGTCGATGCGGCGATGCCGTTATGGCAAATTCGCCACCGCCGTCACCTGCATCGATGGCGGCGCCCGCGAGGACCGCAGCGCCACCGACGCGACGACAGACCCTTAGCGGAACCCGGTTCCGATGACGGAGTTCCACCGCGGGCGCGAAACACGCAAATACTTCCGCAATCAAGTGACTGCGACCGACATTTCCGTCGGACCGAGCTCACCGGATGCTGCGCGCCGACGCTGCCCGAAGGGCGGAATCGACCGGGCCGGCGGGGCGACACGCCGAGGACCCCACCCGTTGCTGACTGCCCGGGGAGCAAAGATCAAATGATCGACCGGCTCAGCGATCGCGGTCGGCCATCAACCGCTCGACATATTTCGCGATGACATCCACCTCGAGGTTCACCGGGGTGCCGAGCGGGGCACCGCCCAGAGTCGTCAGTGACAGCGTGGTCGGGATCAAGGAGACCTCGAACCAGTCCTCCCCCAGTCCGGAGACCGTAAGGGAGATGCCGTCGACGGTGATCGAGCCCTTTTCCACCACATAACGGGCCAGTTCGCCGGGCAGCGAGATACGGACCACTTCCCAGTTCTCCGACGGGGTTCGGGCGACCACCTCGCCGGTGCCGTCCACGTGGCCCTGCACGATGTGGCCGCCGAGACGGCTGTTGATCGCCGCGGCGCGCTCCAGATTGACCTGGCTGCCGACATTCACCGCGCGCAGGCTGGACCTGTTCAGGGTCTCGGCCATCACATCGGCGGTGAACGCACCGTCCGGGCGCACCTCCACCACCGTCAGACAGACACCGTTGACCGCAATCGAGTCGCCGTGACCTGCATCGGAGGTGACCACCGGCCCGCGGATCACAAAACGCGCAGCATCCGGGAGGTCCTCTTTACCGACGATTTCTCCGAGCTCTTCCACGATTCCGGTGAACATGTCTCAAGATTAGTGATGCGGTCGCCCCGTCCACGTAGCTCGGGGGCCACTCGGGGCGACCCACTACGATGCAGATCATGCAGACGCGCCCCCGTGCAGTCCGGATCCTCCTCCCCCTCTTCGCCATCCTGATGGCGGCAGCAGCGCTCGTCGGCTGCGGGTCGAAGACCAATGACGCCCCGCTCCCCGAAGCGGCCACGCTGATCACCGAATCCGCCGAGACCACCCGCAGCCAGCAGAGCGTGCACCTCGAACTGACCGTCGGCGGTGAGATCAAGGAACTGCCCATCGCCAGCCTCAGCGGCGATCTGACCAACGCCCCCGTGGTGGCGGCCCAGGGCGACGCCGACATCATCTTCCTCGGCCAGAAGCTGACCGATGTCGCCTTCGTCGTCGCCGACGGCGATCTGTACGGCGCCATCACCAAGGGCGGCAACATGCAGAACTTCGGCCCGGCCGCCGATATCTATGACATCTCGGCCATCCTGAACCCGGACACCGGCCTGGCCAACATCCTGGCGAGCTTCTCCGACCCCAAGGCCGAGGGCCGCGAGGCCATCAGCGGTTCGGACGCGGTGAAGATCACCGGCACCGTCAGCGCCGACGCGGTCAACAAGATCGCCCCGCAGCTCAAGCAGGCCGCTCCGGCCCCGGCCACCGCATGGATTCGCGAGGACGGCGACCACCAGCTGGCTCAGGTGCAGATCGCGCCGTCGGCGGGCAACACCATCACGATGACCCTCACCGACTGGGGCAAGGCCGTCACCGTCACGAAGCCCGGTAGCTGATGACGGCGGCCAACAGCCACCGGGCGGCCGGCTCGGCGGGCACCAACCGCCGCCTCGCAATCAGTGCGGGTGGCCTGGCGGTCACCCTTGGTGCTCTCGACACCTATGTCGTGATCACCATCATGACCGACATCATGCGAGACGTCGGCATCCCGATCAACCAGATCCAGCAGGTCACGCCCATCGTGACCAGCTATCTGCTCGGCTACATCGCGGCCATGCCGCTGCTGGGCAAGGCGTCAGACCGGTTCGGCCGCAAGGCGATTCTGCAGATCGGACTGCTCGGCTTCATGGCCGGATCGGTGGTCACCGCCCTGGCCGGCGACCTGACCACGCTGGTCATCGGTCGCACCATCCTGGGCATCGCCAGTGGCGCCCTGCTGCCCGTCACCCTGGCACTGGCGGCCGACCTCTGGTCGGCACGCGGCCGAGCCACCGTGCTCGGCGGCATCGGTGCGGCCCAGGAACTCGGCAGCGTGCTGGGGCCGCTCTACGGCATCGCCGTCGTGTGGGCGCTGAGCACCTGGCGCGACATCTTCTGGATCAACATCCCGATGGCCGCGGTCGCGATGGTCATGATCCATTTCAGCGTGCCGTCCCGGGATCGCGATCAACCGCAGCAGAAGGTGGACGTCGTCGGCGGCCTGCTGCTGGCCATCGCCCTCGGCGCCGCTGTCGTGGGCCTGTACAACCCGGCGCCGGACGGCAAGAATCTGCTGCCCAGCTACGGGATCCCGCTGCTGATCGTGGCGGTGGTCACCATGGTCGGCTTCTTCGTCTGGGAAAAGAAGGCCACCACCCGGCTCCTGGAACCTGCCGGAGTGAAGTTCCGCCCCTTCCTGGCCGCGTTGGCCGCGTCGCTGACCGCGGGTGCCGCACTGATGGTGACGCTGGTCAACGTCGAACTGTTCGGGCAGGGCGTGCTCGGCATGGACAAGAACGAAGCTGTCGTGCTGCTGCTGCGCTTCCTCATCGCGCTGCCCATCGGTGCGCTGCTCGGCGGCTGGCTGGCCACCCGGATCGGTGATCGGCCCATTGCAGTGATCGGCCTGCTGATCGCCGCGTTCGGCTACTGGCTGATCTCGCACTGGGATGTCAACGTGCTCTCCGCGCGTCACGATCTAGGGCTTTTCACGCTGCCGACCTTCGACACCGACCTGGCCCTGGCCGGCTTCGGACTCGGGCTGGTGATCGGTCCGCTGACCTCCGCGGCGCTGCGGGTCGTGCCGTCCGCCGAACACGGAATCGCCTCGGCCTCGGTGGTCGTCTCCCGGATGATCGGCATGCTCATCGGTATGGCTGCCTTGTCGGCCTGGGGTCTGTACCGCTTCAACCAGATTCTGCAGTCGTTGCCCGTCGTCGACACCGGCAATCTGCTGGACGCGGGCAGGCAACTGATGGAGAACACCCGGATCGCCTACACCATGCAATACGGCGAGATATTCGCCATCACCGCGGTGGTGTGTGTCGTCGGCGCCCTGTCGTCGCTGCTGATCAGCGACCGTAACCACCACGACGAGCAGGACGACGAGATCATCCCGGCCGCGGAAGACCAAGACAGTTCGGCGTTTCCGGCGCCGCCGTCGTCCTGACCACACTGGGGTGACCCCGTGACCGGGCGCGTCCGGGTGGCGACCCTCGACACGGTGCACAGCCGGCGGCGGTCGGCCGTCGTGGTGGGGCCGCTGAGGATTCCGTCGCATCACCAGCTGACCTCGCGTCTGGACGCGATGACCGCTGCGGGCCCCGTCGCCCGGCTGTGCCTGGAACCATCGGCGGCAAATTCCCGCTGGAGCCGCGTGACCGAGGGCCGCGCCCCCCGGGTGTATGCGGTTGCTCCGCCGGCTGATCCGGCCCCGCCCCTGGGGCTGTTGCAGACCGTCCGGGCACTCGATGACCGCGGTGTCACGGTGGCCGCCGCGGGCGACTGGCTGGCGATCGACTTCAGCCACGGACTCGGCGAGATCCCGCTCATCCACACGCTGCTCGACGTGCTGTTCGGTATCACCGATGCTCGCGATCCCGAGACCTGGCGACGGTATGCGCGCACCCGTTCACCCCTGGGCGTCGCGGCGGCGGCGACGTTCGGCGCCAACCCGGTGCGACTGGCGAAACTGCTGGCAGCCCAACGAGACCGGAGCGCTCCGGCCGGGCACGGCCCCGTGTCGTCGGGACCCGGCACGCCGTTCACCCCTTCCCCGGCCACCCGGGTGATCGGGCTGGGCGCCGATGAGGTCGCCGAGTTGCGCGCCCGCCGGGACCGCCAACTGCCCGGGGTGAGCATGGTGGCGTTGTTCACCTGTGCGCTGTGGTCGTCGTTCGAGCGGGCCGGTATCGCGGTGGACGACGCGGTGAAGGTCCCGTTCGACGTGCGGCGCTACCTTCCCGGCGGCCGGGACACGCTGGCATCCTTCTCGGCCGGCCTCGATTTCGTCATCGACCGCGCCGGCGGCCCGGCGCGCCTGCAGCACGAGATGACCCGCGCCGCACGGACCGGCCGGCCGGTGGCGAATCTGTTGGTGGGCACCGCGAAGGCTCGCGGTGCCGGCCGGATCGATCCCCTGACGACCGGTGTCCCGGCCGCACCGAGATTGCACCTGCTGCATTCGAACCTGGGCTCCCCGCAATGGAACGGCCCCTGGCCGTTCACCTCTGCCGAGCACGCCTGCATGCTGGTGGCCAACGACCCCGCGGCCGCCACCGGGGTGACGGTGACCTCGGTGGCGGTGGCAGAGAACCTGTGGTTCACCGCCGAATTCCACCGCTCGGTGTTCGATCCGGAGGCAATCAGCGCAGCACTGGGACTGCTCCCCCAGACCGTGGCCGACCTGCTGTCCTCCGGTTAGCCCGCCCGCCCCATCGGCGACGAACGGCGGCCCTGCCGGCGTCCCTGCCACAGCGCCCACGGCCCGCCCAGCACGGACAGCACCTCGGTGCGTCCGACCGACCTGGGGATGCTCTCGCCGAGATCGGCCGGAGGCACCATGACCGCGCCGTACCCGGCGCCCGCCCGCAACGAGGACCGGAACTGCTTGCGCGCCACCCGGAAGGCCAGCCGCCGGTGGTGGCGATCGAGCGTCACCTTGGTCAGCCAGGCACCGAGACCCAGTCCGTAACCGCGGGCCTGGATGAGCAGCGCCGCGCCGTCGCTGCGGTGGCGGTGCCACACGATCGCGGCCGGCTCGTTGACCAGGGTGTGCCCGGCCGCCACCAAGCGGAAGAACATGTCGATGTCCTCACCCCCCTTGGTGGAGGTGCCGGCGCCCAGCGCCTCATCGAACCCACCCATGGCGGTGGCGGCGTTGCGTTTGATCGCGAAATTCGCACCGGTGCCGTAGATGCCCACCTGAAAAGGAAACAGCGGCAGATCCGTCGGCGGGTCGGCCAGCGAGTAGGTACGCGGCGCCAGCGTGGAAGCCCACGACACCCGCTGGTCGAAGTAGGCCTGCGCCGCTGTGCGCAGTTCGCCGCTGGGCACCATCCCGCAGACACACGACACATCGTCGGCACGATCGAATCCGCGGGCCAGCCCGTGCAGCCAGTGCGGGTCGACCACGACGTCGTCATCGGTGAAGGCCACGATGTCGTGGCGGGCGGCCCTCAGTCCGGCATTACGCGCATTCGACAGTCCGGCAACCGGTTCCACGACCCGCCTGATCCGTGGGTCGGCCGCGGCGGCGACCACGCGTTCGGTGGCATCGGTGGTGGGGGCATTGTCGACTACCACGATCTCGAAGTCCGGGTAGTCGACGGTGCGCAGCGAGGCGAGCGCACCGGTCAGGTCATCGGGGCGTTCCCGGGTGCACAGCACGACCGAGATCGGCGGCAGCGGGCTCTCCCGGGGTGCACCCGGGCGCCCGAACTGTTCCGGAATGGTCAGCGTGACCGCGCCGTCGACGATATCGGCTTCGACGAAATCGATGGGACCCGATCCGTTACGCAAAAGTATGCGCGCCCTGCGGTATTCGTCCGGACGGGTGATCGTGACGGTCACCTGGCCATCGTGGTCGCCGACCGTGTCGATGTCGAGGTGCCCGATCCAGCGTGCGTGCCCACCGTCGGGGCTGCCGACGGATGTCATTGCGGGGTCGATCGTCAGCTTGGCGGTCATAGTTCGGTGACCCTCACCCAGTCGACGAGCATGGTGGACGGATACGGGGTGGACTCGTCGGCAGGTCCGGGCCAGTTCCCGCCGACCGCCAGGTTGAGCAGGAGCTGGAACGGTGCGTCGAAAACCCACGTCGCGCCCTCCGCCAGGTTCAGCGGTGTGACGGTGAGCAGGGTGACATCGTCGACACCGGTCACGATGCGGCCCGGTGTGCGTTCGACCCAGTAGGTGCGGAACACACCGGCCAGCGGGAACGGCACCGGTCCCGCCGCCGACATCTGTTGGCCGCGTTCGGTTCCGGCTTGCGGAGCGTGCACGGCCGAATGCCATTCCGTGGCGTGGTTGAGGGTCTCGATCACGTCGATCTCGCCGGCGGCCGGCCACCCGACCTCATCGAGGTTGGCGCCGAGCAGCCAGAAAGCCGGGTGCAGACCGGTTCCGGCCGGCAGCGAGATGCGGGCCTCGGCACGGCCGTAGGTGAAGGCGAAGGTGTTGTCGGTGCTGATCCGCGACGAGGTGATCTGGCCGTTGGCATCTCGTCGCGCGGTGAGGGCCAGGTGGCCGTTGCCGTCCAAGCCGACGTTGTCGGGATGGTCGGAGTAGACCTGCGATTCGTTGTTGCCCCAGCCCCCGCCGCCGGTGGCCACCTGCCAGATACCGTCGGGCGGGCTGCCTGCGGGCCCGTCGAACTCGGCGTCCAACAGCACCCGGGGTTGTCCGGAGGCCGTTCCGGTCAGCGCACAGGAGCAGACCAGCATGCCGACAAGGAGCAGCACCCCCAGCCGCAGGGCTCTCACACCGTCACCTCATCGTCGGCAGCGATGGGCGCGGGCACGCTCGGACGCGCCCAACCCAGCACGAGAACCGACACCAGCACCGGGTAGATCGCCAGCATGCCGGTCGCGACCGTGTCCATCGCGGATGCGTGTCCGCTCACCGAGACCAGGTAGCCGACGAGCGCGGTCAGGCCGGCGCCGGTGAGCAGCAATCGCAGCGGCGCAGGCAATTTCGTGCCGGTACCGATCAGGAAGATACCCGCGGCGCCGAGCAGCTTGAACGCCGAATCGAGGCTGGTGCGTGTCACGTGGTCGGCGACGATGCCGGTGAGTGCCAGGGCGACGCCGGCCGCCGCGAGCAGCGTTGCGGGCGGGCCGGCGATCAGCCGCTGGGCACTCAGCGCCGCCGCGGTCACCGCGACGGCCAACCCGGTCAGCACGACCGCCACCGGCATGATCGGTGGGAGCAGCCACTCGGCGATGAAGTAGATCAGGATGACCCCAGCGGCCGCGCCGGCGATCCGGGGGTGGAGCAGTGCGTTCATCGATGGCGTTCCTGACGTGCGGTGAGCACCATACCGGTCGCGAATCCGGTTGCGGTGTAGAGGAACCCCGCGACCAGTGCGATGAGCCTGCGCGGATTACGGCGGGCCTGCCAGGCACCCGAGGTAAGTATCCGGGTGGTGTAACTACGTTCGCTGGACAGCGCGGCCTGCCGGCCGGAGATCCGGGTCAGCGCGGCCTTGGACCGGCCCTCGTGATAGCAGCGGCTGGTGAAATAGCGCAGGGTGGCCCGAACGGAGGGAACATGATGGGAAACACGGAATGCGGTGTGCCGGACAATCCGCTGTTCGGGGAATTCGGCGCGCAACTGGACGCCCATCAGCGTCTCCTCGCATCCGGAGGGGAGCTCGCCCACCCGGCCGAGCTTCGTGGAGAAGCCGTTGATGTGGTTGAGAGCGGCGCGCCGGACGGCCATGGCCGCGCCGATCGGATTGCGGATCTGATCGCCGCAGGCCGGCAACCCCCGGTAATCGCACCCGACGACCCAGCCGTACTCCTGGGGGAACCAGTCCGGTGCCGACCCGACCTCCCAGTCGGCGTCGACCGCACCGCCGATCGCGACGATCGACGGATCGTCGAACGCCTGCCGCGCGCCGTCGAGTGCACCCGGGGTGAGCACCGCGTCATCGTCGACGAACACCACGACCTCATTGCCCGCACGCCCCACCCCGGTGTTGCGGGCACCGGACAGTCCACGTTCAAAGGTGTTCGGAATGAGGATGATCGACTCCGGTAGTGCGGTCGACAGATCGTCGCGCAGCTCGTCGTTGTGGTCGACGACGACAATGATCTCGTCCCCGTTGCCGGCGACCTGGTTCAGCGCCGATTCGACGACACGCAGCACCTGCGCCCGCCGTGCCGCGGTGTAGCAACACACCACGACCGACAGCCGGGTAGCGGTGACCGGCAGGGTGTCAGCCACCGTCCGACTCTCCTTCGGCCGCGTTCTCGTGGTTGACACTGCGGAACACCAGCGTGGCGCCGTCCTCGTAGAACACCGACCAGTTCGGCGAGCTGCGGAGCGCGTCCTGCAGGATCTCGATCGCCTCGGGACGGTAGTCGCCGTAGTACCGCAGGGCCTTGTTCGACTGCTCGCTGAACATCAGGTACGCCATGTACGCCTCGCGGGTGGCGTTGTCGTTGAGCATGTCGATGTCGTTGTCGGCGGGGAAGTTCTTCTTGCGCTCCGCGAGATTCGGGTCCTGGCCGTCCCACAGGTCGTAGGCGATCGTCTCGTCGAAGTACGGGTTGAAATACACCACGTCGGCGTAGTCGGCGTTCAGCCGGGTGGGCATCCCGCCGAGACGCATCATCACCAGGCGGGTGCGCAGATCCGCGTCGGTGGTGATCGAGTTCATCAGGTCGACCTGGGCGCGGGTTTCCAGCACCATCGGCCACAGCGCGACGTAGCCGTGCAGGCCGGCCAGTGACACCCCGCTCAGTCCGAGCACCGCGATCACCCGGGTGAGGGCGGCGCGCGGGCCGACCCGATTCCGGTCCACGCCGGCCACCACCGCGGGTGCGATCAGGATCGCGCAACCGAGCAGGGCGTACAGATACACCCGGAAGATCGCCTCACCGCCGTAGTTCTGTCCCAGCAGCAGACCGAACGACGAGAACGCCACGATGGACAGGCCGACCATCGGACGCTTGCGCCGCCACAACCAGATCGCGCTGCAGAAGGCCGTCGCCACCACCGTCAGGGACAACGCGCGCACCACTGCCGAGGTGAAATCCTTGGCGGGCATACCGGAACTCACCACGTTGCTGGTGGCGTTGCTCACCACGCTGCTGCCGGAGAACACACCGTAGGGCAACACCGCCTCCAGGTTGAGCAACAGATAGCTGCCGACGATCGTCACCATGACCACCGAGATCCACCAGGGCCGGGCACGCCTGAACACGCACAGCAGGCACGCCACCGCGACCGCCCAGAACGGGGTCAGCTGGTGGGTGGGCACCGTCGCGGCGAACACCACGATGGCCAGCACACCGCTGGCACGGCTGCGTGGTGATGCCAGCAGCAGCACGATCATGCCGAAGGCCAGTGCCAACGACCATGCCTGCGGCGAAAAGTAGTCCTGGCCCACCCAGTTGAACACCTCGGCCAGGAAGGCCGCCGTGATCGCGGTGCGCCGCGAGCGTCCGAGGACCCGCGCCGCGCAGTACACGGCAAGTGCGATGAGCACGTGGATGACCGGAGCGAAGACATGGGCGATGGTCATCGGGGCGATGCCGGTGACGTCACTGAACCAGGCGAACATCACGAAGAAGGCCGACCATTGGGCGTAGATGTCGGTGCCGTCCGGCGCGATGCGGCCGTTCACCAGGATGTAGTCGACCACCGCGAGATGCTTGTAGGTCCAGTCATAGAGTGGAACCTCAGTGGCCACCACGGTGGTGCCCCGGGAGACGATGATCGCCGCCCCGACCGCGACCGCCGCCGGAATCAGCCGGCGGTCACGCACCGCCACCAGCAACGCCCACGCGCACAGCACGATGCACACCGCCAGCAACGGGCCCGTCCCGGAGAACAGCAGGCCGTAGTAGCTGGCCTCCACCCCGGGCAGTCCGGGCACGGCGGCCAGCCAGATCGCCAGGGCCACCACGCTCAGCAGCAGCGAAAGGTGTTTGCGGACAACAGACTCGCCGGCCGGCCCCGCAGCGGCGACCAGCCGCCACCGCACCCGGCGCATGGCAGTCAGCGGCGTATCGCGGTTGCGGTGGTACCAGTAGGCGCTACTGCCGCACACCGCGACGATCTGCACCCACAGGATCTCGGGCGGGCTCCACCGGTATGACCACATCGCGGCCATCGCCACCAACGTGGTGATGGCCGCCCCCAGCAACGGCACCGTGGACAACAGGGCCCGCCGCGGGATACGCACCCAGGTGAGCACCGCCGCACCGGGACCGACGGCGATGAACACCATCAGCCCCAGCGCGCGCACCCCGTCCGGAAGACCGGTCAGCGCGAGCACGCCGGCGAGCGCGCCGACGACCGCGAGATCGGCCTGCCGCAACCGCAGCACCGGCACCCGGTACCGGACGGGCTGAGCCGCGGTCTCGGAAGCGATATCGCCGACGGTCGGCTCGAGCGTCGCGGTCATGGCCGGAACCGCCTGTCGTTCATCGTGTTTGCTCGACGAGCTCACGCATGCCGCCGTCCCGGACCGGTGCCGTCACGAATCCCGCGGTCCCGACGGTGATGACGACGACCAGAATTCCGTAGATGCACAGCCGCTGGGCCCCACCGGGGCCGAAGATGTCCTGCCCACCCGCGTACACGAGGTATCCGAACAGTCCGGTCAGGCCGGCGACCACCGCGATGCCGCGGCGCTCCCCCGACATCTCGGCCGGCGAGGTCACCGCGATCAACAGCGCGCTCACCGATCCCAGCGTCATGAACACCACCGTGGCGGTGATGTTCCAGGCGTAGCTCACGTTCTGGGTGATCACGCCACCGGCGGCCAGGGCCAGTCCCGACACCAGCAGCAGCAGGGCGGTGCCGCGGTCGGTCAGACGTTGTGCGAACAGGCCGGCCGCGACAAAGGCGATGGCCGAACCCGTTGCCACCAAGCCGACATTCATCACCCGGTACAACTCGCTGCACGGCCAGTTGCCCACCGGTCCGCAGAACGCGATTCCCAGCGGCCCGACCAGATCGTCGCGGTAGCCGTAGAGACCGCGCCACGAAGCCGAGACCACCCACTCGGCGGCGAAGTACACCAGCGGTACCAGCGATACCCACCCGGTGAGCCGGGCTGGAACTAACGGACGCACGTATCTCACCATCCTCCGATGCGGAGGCTTTCCCTGATCACCAAGAGACGACTCACAAAACGCGTTGCTCGCCATCCGGGCAACGGAAAAACCGTCAGCGCAACGCAGTTCGACTCGACTGCACCGGAGATTAGCAACACCTGACGCCGTTTGGGCAGCTACCTCTACCAGTATGATGCGCATCACTGATTTGGGTAGGCTAACCAATTCTGCGTCGAGTCAGTATTCTCCTTTTCGGCGGCACTCCCCGCCCTCTCACACCTCCCGCTAGGACCACACCCCCATGCCGACCACTGGCAGCCCCGACGCCCTGCGCACGCAGCAAAAACCCACTCTGGCTGACGAACTGGGGGCGCCGGTCGCCGCGGTGACGGGTTCCGGAGCCGACCCCGTGCTGCCACGGAATCCGGGCCCACACGACAAGGGCGGCGGTCTCGGTATCGACATCGTCGCGGTGATGACATCGAGCGCAGCGACCGGCATCCTCGGGTTCGTCTTCTGGACGGTGGCAGCGCGCGGCTATGACACCGCGGAGGTCGGCCGCGCCTCGGCCATCATCTCCTCGGCGACCCTGATCGCCATCCTCGCGAACTTCAGCCTCGGCAGCCTCTACGAGCGGTTTCTGCCCCTGGCAGGGGCACGCACCCAGCGCCTGGTGCACGAGGGCACCGCGTTCGTCGCCTGCGCCGCGCTGCTGTTCGGAGTCATCTTCCTCGGCGTGGGGCCGCGGACACAGCTCTTCCCGAATTGGGTTGAGATGCTGCTCTTCCCGCTGTTCGTCGCGGTCCTGGCGATCTACGCCCTGCAGGATCAGATCCTGATCGGGTTGAGCCGGGCGCGCACGATCGCGATCAAGAACATCAGTCAGTCCACGGTAAAGCTGATTGTCGTCGCCGCGCTCATCCCGCTGGCGACCGGCGCCGCGATCGTCTGGTCCTGGGTGCTGCCGGCGGCCGCCATCACGGCCGTCATCGCGGTCGTCATCATCCGCCGCGAGACCGGCACCCGGACCGGGACGCCGAACCTGCCGGCCCGCCGCGAGCTGTTCACCTTCTTCGCCAGCTCCTATGCCATCAACGCCATCAACGTGATCGTCCCGCTCCTGGTGCCGCTCATCGTCGTCGCGCAACTGGGCACCGAGATGAACGCCTATTTCTCGATGTGCTGGTTGGTGGTCAACACCCTCGGCGCCCTGATCGTCGCGACGTCGGCCCCGTTCATCGCCGCGGCATCGACGCCCGGAGCCGATGTGCGGGCCTGCACCAAGCGATTCGTCCTGCTGTGTGGCGGATCTGCGGTGGCGGGCTGTGTGACGCTGATGGTGTTGGCGCCGTTCATCCTGGGCATCCTGGGTCCGCGGTACGCGGAGAACGGGACCACGCTGATCAGGATCATGGCGCTGGTGCTGCCCGCCGTCGCGCTGACCACGATCTACACCGCGCTGGCGCGCCTGCAACGCACACTGCGGCTGGCCGTCATCTCGCAGGTGCTGCTGGGTGTGCTGGTGGTCGTCGGCGTCATTCTCACCACGCCGCGCTGGGGTATCAACGCGGTCGGATACACCTACGTCGCCGGCGAGCTGCTCATCACGCTGGTCGTCCTGCTCCCCACCGTGGCGCTGCTGCGCAAGGTTGCGGCGACCCCGCGCGGGCAGACCCTCGACAGTCCGGTGCGGGCCGTCGTCCGGCCCGATCTCTCGCATGTAGCTCCGATCGAATTCGATTCGGTGAGCCAGCGTTTCGAGCAGATCGCCGAGCAGAAGCACAACCAGGTGGCGCTGCGCACCGAGCACGGATCGATCACCTACGGTGCGCTGCGATCGGCCGCCGCGGCGTGGACGTCGGCGCTGCGTGCGCGTGACGAGGCCGGGTCCGCCCTGGCCATGGTGGGCGATCTGAACCCGCACACCACCGCGGTGGTCCTCGGCAGTTTCGCCGCCGGCGCACCGCTGGTCCCGCTGGATCCCGCACTGCCGCAGGACCGGATGACGCACATCTTCGACGCGCTGCGGGAGCAGGGCTACCGACTCGACACCATCGTCATGGACGACGCCGGCAACCCGCTGGGACACGAACTCGGCAAGGACCACACGGTGTGGCCGGCCGCCAGGCCGCCGCAACCGACCGGACCGTCCACAGCCGCGCCTGTCCTCGGCAGGCAGACGGTGACCAGCATCCAGTTCACCTCCGGATCCTCCGGTGAGCCCAAGGCCGTGCTGCATGTGCACGGAACCTGGTTGAGCGACTGGATTCTGCATCGCGACCGGTTCGGCATCGTCGAGGACAGCAAGGTCGCACTGTGCATGCCGGTGAGTTTCGCGGCCGGGCTCAACGTGCTGGTGGGGGCATTGCTGTCGGGTGCCGAGATCATCGCCATCGATCCCCGCAACTGCACCCCCGAAGCCGCGATCGACCGGCTCGCCGACACCGATATCGTGATGTGCACGCCGTCGTTCCTGCAGTCGCTGACCGAGGCCGCCGGCGATCGCGTCCTGCACCGGGTGCAGCGCATCGTCACCACCGGGGAACCCATCTACAGCAACGTGGTCCGCCGGGCCCGCGAGCTCGCGCCCCATGCCGGGCTCACCAACTGGGCGGGCTCGTCGGAGACACTGGGCATCGCGCACTTCGACATCTGGCCGGGCGACGAGATCCCGGCCGGTGTCATCCCGGCCGGCGTCGCGGTACCGCACAAGCAACTCGGCATCGACGATCACGGCCAGTTGACGGTCACCTCGCCGTACCTGGCCGCCGGCTACCTCAAACCCGACAGCGCCTCCACGACCTTCACCGAGAACCCGGACGGCAGCCGCACATTCGTCACCAACGACCGCGCCCGCATCACCGATGACGGCGTGCTCGTGGTGCTCGGGCGGGTGGATGCCGCGGTGAAGATCCGCGGGTACCTGGTCGAACCGGCCGAGGTGGAGGCCGCCCTGCTCGACTGCCCCGGGATCCGGGAGGCGCTGGTGGTCGCCGACCAACTCGCCGAGACACCGGTACTGACCGCGTATGTGGCGCCCGATCCCGAGATCCGCAGCCCCGCGGTGGCCGACGTGCGTGCCCAGTTGCACACCAGGCTGCCCGCCTGGATGGTTCCGACGCATGTCGTGATGCTGGAGGCCCTGCCCCGCAACGAACGCGGAAAGGTCGACCGCAGAGCACTGCCCGCGCCGACCCGCGGGCCGATCGTGCCCGCCGAACCCGGTCTGGAGACCGAGGTCGCCACCGCGTGGTCGGATGTCCTGCGCCTGAGTCAGGTCGGACGCGACGAGAATTTCTATGCGCTGGGCGGGGATTCGCTGAACGTCCAGCAGATGATCAGCCTGGTCGGCGAGCAGCACGGCGTGCGGCTGGCCTCCTCGGACCTGGCGGTCGCACCGACCGTCGCGAAGTTCACCGAGGTCGTGGCGGGACGCCTGGCCGGCGATGCCGTCGGCCGGGACAAGCGGATCGCGCCGACAACGGTGCTGCTGCGCCCCCCGACCGACAGCACCCGAAAGACCTTGTTCTGCTTCGCGGGTGCGGGCGCCTCGGCACTGTCGTTCGTACCGCTGACCGACCGCCTGGACCGGGACACCGCCGTCGTCGCCTTCCAGGCGCAGGGGCTGGAGAACCGGGCGTTCCCCGACTGGACGATCGGTCGCGCAGCCCGGCGCCATCTGCGGGATCTGTTGGCGCTGCAGCCGACAGGGCCCTACACCCTGGCCGGGCACTCCCTGGGCGCTTTCATCGCGATCGACATCGCGAACCGGCTGAGGGCGCTGGGTCACGAGGTGGAACTGGTCACCCTGCTCGATCCCTTCCTGCCGCCTCGTACGGTCCGCGCCGCACGGCGTGAGCTGCCCGATGTCGGATCGACACTGCTGGAGCAGCCGCCGGCGGCCGCGGCCGTGCTGTGGCGTCAGCGGCTGTGGCTGCCGATGGCCGGCATCATCGACGGCACACCCGAGGAGAAGGTCGCCGCGCTACGGGAGGTCGGTGTCCGGGTGGGCCGACTGCACCGGCCGAAGCCGTATCCGGGCCGAACTCTGCTGGTGCTCAGCAGCTTCAACCGCGATGACGACCGGGTGTGGCCGCAGGTGCTCACCGGCGCACTCACGGTTCAGCGGATCAACTGTGACCACGACTCGGTGGTGCGTGAACCGCATGTCGGCCGGGTCGTCGACATGATCACCGCGGAGCAGAACCAGCTCTGACCGCTGAGGACTCCCCCGGGCGCACTGCCCCCGAAACGACGTACGGCCCCCTCCGGAGAGGGGGCCGTACTGCGATCAGCGGAGACTAGTCGCTGCTGCTGCTTCCGGAGTTGCCCGAGGAGCTGCTGCTGGACTTGCTGTCCGAGCTGGTGCTGCTCGACGCGCTGTCGGCCTTCTTGTCCGACTTGGCGTCAGCCTTGTCGGCCTTGTCAGCCTTGGCGTCGGCCTTGTCCGCCTTGTCAGCCTTGGCGTCGGCCTTGTCCGCCTTCGCATCGGGCGTGCTGTCCCAAGCGGCGTCATCCTTGGCATCCGCCTTGGTGTCCGTCTTGGCGTCGGTCTTGGCGTCCGGGGTCTCCGTGGCGGCCTCGTCGGCTGCTGCCTCGGGGGCCGTCTCGGTGACGACCGGATCGACCGCGGTCTCGGCCGGGGCCTCGCCGACCGTCTCGACCTCGTCCTCGGTGACGACGTCCTCGGTGACGACGTCCTCGGAAACCGCGGTCTCCTCGGTGGTTTCGGCCGATTCCTCGGTCTCGGTACTCACTGCCACCGACTCGACCGGGGTGGCCCCGCCGGCGGCCGTCTCGACGCTCAGCGTCACCAGATCGGAATCGGCGACCGTGTCGGTCGACGACACCTTGGCCAGTGCCGCGGTGGGCTCCTGGACCGTCTGAGTGGTCGTCTTCGGGATGAGCCCAAGCGCCTTGGCGATCAGCGTCGGGTACTGCACGAAGAACGAGTCGATCGGCCCGCCGGGGGTCAGGAACCCGGGGAAGACCGACCACTCCGGCGCAATGCTCGGGGTGTATCCATTGAGGAACGCGCCCAACACCTTCACCGGCAGGTTGATCATGTGACTGAGAGCGGTCACCACGTCACCGGCCTGGGTCGCCACCTGGATCTCGTCGAGGCTGTCGGTGAACCGGAAGATTGCGCTGACGAACGGAACCAGGATGGCGTGCGGGTAGCCGGCCAGCGTGGTGTCACCGACGAGCATGGCGTCCAGGATGGCGCCGATGGCCGGGCCGCCGACGTCACGGGCGACCTGGCCCGGGACCGCGAAGCTCGGGTACAGCGGCCAGCCGGCCGCGCCCAGACCGAAGATGAACCAGTCGTTGATATGAGCGAACGCCTCGGTGAAATGTCCGGCCAGCAGTTCGGCCTGCGCACGCTCCATCACCCCGGGGAGCAGCTCGGTATGCGCCGCCCAACCCGCCTGCGACTGCTCATAACCCAGCCGCAGGGTCTCCTGATGCTCCGCCAACCGGTCCTGCAGCTGTTGCGCCACGGTCTCCGGCCGGAACAGGATGACCGAGAGTTCGCGCTGCAGTTCCTTGTTACCCAGGATCGCCGACAGGTTGGGGATCAGGGTGGCGTTGATCTCGCCACCGCGGGCACTGAGGTTCTTGAACGTGTTCGAGACCGTGCCGGCCAGCACCGCGAACGGGTTCTCGAAGGCAACGAGATCGACAGCGCGCTGCTGGGCGATTTCCAGTGCCGGCAGGTTGGATGCCACGGGCGAAACGGCGATGACCGACGCCCCCGTCATCGCCACCGAGGCGAGTAGCAACCTCTTCTTGAGAGGTGCGGATGACGAAGGTGCAGACCAGAAGTCGCGCCCCGAGTCCGCGTGAACAGCGAGTGACACGGTTCTCCTAAATTAACTTGAGGGGTGATTAGCCATATGTGGCTGTCGCGAATGTTATTGCAGCGCAGAGCAGGTGACAATACCTACCCCTGCGCACGCGTCACTTTGCTGAAAGTTCCTTCAGGAACCGTCATTACGCACGCCGAAGACACGCTTCGTGGTGGTTCCGAACGGACGTGCTTCTACCCGGCGGCGGCCGCTATGGCCAATTAACGCTGCAACGCAGCGTGTTTCGCACAATGTCCGGCAAACTCCGGACAGTGTCAGTGAGTGATCGTCACCGCACTGAACTGTTCCAGCACGGCACAGTCGAAGAGCATCAGGGTTTCGTCCCGGATGAGGGTGTCCATCTTCTTACCCGCGACCGCTTCATAGAGCGGGGCAAGGCCGCCTGATCCCGGCAGCATCCAGTCGTGGGGCTCGATCATGATGCACGCGAAGGACGCCACGGCCCCCGGGGAGGCCTGGCAGACCTCGGATTCCGCGCCCTCGATGTCGAGCTTCACGATGAAAGGCGCGGCGTCCGGGATCTCGGCGATCAGCGTCTCGAGCGTCACCGAGGGCGTCGTCCCGATATCGGTCACCCGGTTGGCCCAGGAGCCCTCGTCCCGCGTTGTCAGGTCGACGCCGTTCTCGTGGCTCCACACCGCCGCATGAACGGGCCTGATCCTGGGGTTGCCTGCACAGTTGCGTTCGATGAGATCGACGCAGTGGCGGTCCGGCTCCACCGCGAGGATGACGGCGTCCGGGAAGTGTTCGGCCAGATACAGCGCGGAGTAGCCGACATTCGCGCCGGCATCGATGATCAGCGGGACCTGTCCGGCCTGCCGCAACTGTGCCGCCACGGCGTTCAGCCGCTCCATCCAGAACGGGCGTGCGTCATACTCACGCTCGGTGAAGATCTGGGCGAGCACGAACGGGTCACTGTCCAGCGGGCGAACCGTCAGCCGATGCGCACCGCAGGTGACCGCAACGGGTTTGGCCATGCCGAGTGAGCGTCGCGCCACGAGATTCAGCGCGGACAGGGTGCCGATGCTCTGCGCGAGCGACAGCGTGTGCCCCAGCTTTTCACGGAATTTCGTCATCGCGATGTCGCCGGCGCTTTTGCCGGCGCGGTGGCAGAACGATGCAGTCGACGTTCGCGACCTATCGTGCGCAGCACCCGCAGACCGTCGGTCACCGCATTGAGGTTGCTGCGCCCGTAGATGCGCTTTCCCTCGAAACTGCTGACCTCTTTGATCTTCAGTCCGTTGCGGGCGACGCGGACGTTGATGACGGTCTCGATCTCGAACCCGTCACCCCATTGCGCTTCCTGGACATCCGTGCGGGGCAGATCGAGCACCGTGAGGTGCTCGCGCCAGAAAGCGTTGTACCCGTAGCAAAGATCGGTGAATTTCGTGGCAAACAGCTGGTTCACCAGCCAGTTGAGACCCTTGTTCCCGAGCCGCCGCAGCTGGGTGATGTCATCGCTGCCACCGGAGCTCGTGAAGCGGCTGCCTTTCGCGAAGTCGGCGCCCGACACCAGTGCCGCAACGAAATCCGGGATCTCGGCCGGGTCGGTGGACCCGTCGGCATCGATCATCACCACGATGTCGCACGTGCTCACCTCGAAGGCGCATGCCAGTGCATTGCCCTTGCCGCGTCGGGACTGGTTGATGATCAGCGCATCCGGCCACAATTGGCGGGCAACCTCGATCGTATTGTCGACCGATGAACCGTCGACGACGATGATCTGGTCGACCGGGGGCATCCGTTTTGCGACATAGGGCAGGTTCCGCGCCTCGTTGCGGGTCGGGATCACGACGGTCACGGTCGGCCGAGCCGTACCCTCCACCGCGCTACCGATATCCGCTTCGCGCACACAATCACAGTTCTCGCGATGATCATTCTGTTTGCTGGCAATAGCGCCGACCACGATGTCGATGGCCTTCGCCATTCGCTCTACACCCGTACCCTCCACGGTATCTGTCAAGGGAGTCATTACCTTTCATGGCTGGAAGGCACCGGGTATGCGATCGCGGACATGCGTCCACGTGCGGCCTGCCGCTGGTGAATTTGGTTGCGAGAATTACATTAGCGAGAATTCACAGATAATTGTCAGCTACATCGAAGGATATGACGCAGCCCACACCTCAGGGGCCTCGATCTGGGAATGAAATCCCATGCGCAGCAAAGGATCAGATGAATTCAAAACCAGATCAGTTTGAATTCATCTCTGGGATAGCAAGATTGCCGATGACACCGAGGTGGTCGGACCCGGGCAAATCGAACCGCTCGAATGAGACCGGCACCGGTCCGCGAGCCAGTATTCGGTCGATGGCCAGCAACGGCGGAACGATGCTATCGGCGGGAAAGGTGGGAACCACTCCGGCACCGACATATTCGGCGGCGTCGACCAACCGTGCGGTGCCGGCCGGCGTCGAGTTCTCCAGCAGCTCGCGGTATTGCCGGTGGTCGTACGTCGAGTTGAAATCGGCACCGACGATCATCGGGTGACGTTCCGCCTCGAAGATCGGCCGCAGCCGCTTCAACTCGTACACCCACTTCCACGCCGGTTCGGGATACGGCGGTAGCGGATGCAGCGCATACACCGCGGTCGGTGCGGAAGCCGGGATCGCAGCGACGGCCCGCAGATTGTTCAGCACGAACCCGTCCAGCTGTGCGCACTCGTGCAGCGGGTAGCGCGAGTAGATTCCGGCACCGCCGCCACCGGCGCGAGGACGTCCGCACGTGTAGGGCAGCACTTCGCCGATTCCGGTGGCAGCCATTCCATCCACCGCGGACTCGGTCAGCTCGATCACGGTCAGCAGATCGATGTCGCGGTCGCGCACCGAGCGCACCAGCGCATCGAGGTCCGCCTCACCCAGCCGGATGTTGGCCTGCATGATCCGCACCGACCGGGCCGCGGACTCGTCCCCCGCGCCACCGCGGTAGAGCGGGGCCTGCGTCAACACACCGACGGTCACCACGACGGTAGCGATGACGGCGGGCCATCGACGACGGCCCAGCAGCAAGAGCACCAGCGCAACCGCCGAGACAATGATCGCCAACGGGGTGAACGAGGCGATCCAGGCCACCGCGGTGCTGGTCAGCCCGACGAAGTGCGCGCCGATGCCCGCCGAGCCGATCGCAAGGAACAGGCCACCGACCGCGCCGATCACCGCACGAGAACCAGGCACCGTCGACAGCGTGTCAGGCAGTACGGACGAGCGGTGACCATGTCGTGTCGTCGGCCAGCTTGAGCACCTCGCGTGCCGCGCGCGCGGCAGCCGTGGCCCGGACCACCGCCGGGGCATCGCTCTGCAGCGGAGCCTCCACACTGATCGGGATTCCCGCGGGCAGCGCGCGCAACATCGAGACCAAATCGATACCTCCCGCACCGGGAAGCAACCGCGCACTGCGGCCCTGATACATCATTTCTTCCACCGTGCCGGGCCGTTCGGCAGGCGCGTCACAGATCTGCGCATAGCGAATCCAGTCCCGCGGCAGGGCCGCCAGTTCGGCGGGCGAGTTCATGGCACGGTCATAGTGGATGGCGTCCACCAGCAGACCGACGTTCAGCTGGCACGCCGACAGAATGGTGATGCCCTGGTGCAGATCCTTGACATCGGTCCACGGCATGGGCTCGAGGTTGGGGGTCAGCCCGAATTCGGCTGCCAGCAAAGCCAACTCGGCGAGGTTGTCGGCGGTCCGGCAGTGGTCGGGGTCATTGCCCGTCACCAGGACCTCGGTGGCGCCGAGAAACGCACCGGTCTCCAGGAACGCCTCGAAATCTGCGCGCACCCGGGTCTCTGGACGCAACCGCAGCACCTCGATATCCACCAAACGCAATCCCGAATCATCAAGGCGGCGCTTGGTTTCCAGGATCAACGGGGTCCGGCCGACGGTGGGCCGCAGCGGCTCTTGTTCGGTCGCGCGGATCAGCCGTAGCCCGACGGCGTCGTACCCGGCCTCGGCAGCGCAAGCCACGAGCCCGGCCGGGTCGAGTTCGAGCACAGTCAGCGGTGCCAGCGAAAGAATCCGTCCTTCGCCGAGACCCTGCGACTCTGCCGCCGTGCCCATCACCATCTCCTCGCCGCCCGCCGGATTTGCGGAAAAACCGCTCCGTGGAACATCATCGCCGATCGATGCGAGATTTTGGGGGCTACGTTGCCCAGGCCAGCCGGCCAGGTCGGGTGGTTGCGCTACCTGGATGGCAATTTCAGCAAATCAGCACCGCTCGAGACCGCGCTGCATGATCTTGGGGGCGCGCGGATAGTGCGCCTGCTGAGGTCCCATCCGCAGTACACCGAACACCAGTGACCTGAAGTTCTGCGGGTTGACCGGCCCGCTGTTGAGCCAGTCCTGCAAGGCAGTCATGCTCGTCGTCCTTTGTTAGTGCAATCCCCGAGCGACTCGTCGGTGAAGGCGCTTTGATCCGAGTCTACCGGCGCACCGATCCCGGCACCCGGTTACAACACCCGGCAAAGGCCACGCGGGCAACAGGATTGAACGTCACACCGGCGGCGGAACTGTGGCTGCGGTCACAGCTCAGTTCGGCACCAGACTGAGCCGCACATCCGGGCCGATGGCCTCGATTCCGTCGAAGCGCCAGCGTTGCGCGCCGGCCATGCTGAGCACCCCGACATCGTCGACCGCCGTGATCGGACCGCCGAGCAACATCGGCGCCACGTAGGCGAGAATCCGGTCGATCACCCCGGCACGCAGAAACGCGCCGGCCAGGGTCGGCCCACCCTCGAGCAGCACCGCCGTCCGGTCGGAAAGGGCACGCATCACCTCATGCGGATCGCGGGTCCGGATCACCATGGTGCGCGAGTCGTCGTTGAGCACGTTGGAATCCGGCGAGATCTCCCGCTGCCCGACCACCACCCGCAACGGCTGACGGCCGGCGAGGCTGCCGTCGGGCAGTCGCGCGGTCAGCGTCGGGTCGTCGAAGAGCACCGTGCCGGTGCCGACCACGATGGCCTCCGCCACGCCGCGGCGGCGGTGCACGTCGGCGCGGGCGGCCTCACTGGTGATCCACTGGCTGCTGCCGTCGGCGGCGGCGCTGCGCCCGTCCACGCTGGTGGCAAATTTCCACGTGACATGCGGAAGCCCGGTGCGCTGCTTGTGCAGCCATTCGCGCAACGGACCGCCGGCGACCTCGGTGCCGAGCACCCCGGCCCTGACCTCGACACCGGCCTCACCCAGACGCGACGCCCCACCCGCGGCCACCGGGTTGGGATCCGAGACGGCGTACACCACCCGCGAAACCCCGGCTGCCAAAAGGCCGTCCACGCACGGGGGTGTTCGTCCATGGTGGTTGCACGGTTCCAGGGTCACCACCGCGGTACCCCCGCGTGCCAGCTCACCCGCGCGGCGCAGCGCCACCACCTCGGCGTGCGCTCCCCCGGTCGGCTCGGTCGCACCGACGCCGACCACCTCGCCGGCGGCGTCCAGGATCACCGCGCCCACGGGCGGATTCGGATAGGTGGCGCCCTTCACCCGATCGGCCTGCTCGACGGCGAGCCGCATCGCGGCTTCCGGGCTGACCGGCCGCTTGGCTGCCTCGGAGGTCATAGCGTCAGGTGTGGTGACACCGCGGCGGCCTGCCTGCGCAGCCGTCGCACCGCCTCGGCCGGATCCTCGGCGCTGTACACCGCGGATCCTGCGACGAAACAGTCCACCCCGGCCTCCGCGGCGGCCTCGATGGTGTCGGCGTTGATGCCACCGTCGATCTCCACCACGATCGTCAGCTCCCCGGCATCCACCAGGCGGCGCACGGTGGACACCTTGGCGAGAACCTCGGGGATGAACTTCTGGCCACCGAAGCCGGGCTCCACCGACATCACCAGCAGGGTGTCGAACTCCCGCAGGATCTCCAGGTAGGGCTCCAGCGGGGTGCCCGGCTTCACCGAGAGTCCCGCCTTGGCCCCGGCGGCGCGGATATCGCGCGCGACACCGACCGGGTTGTCGGTCGCCTCGGCGTGGAAGGTGACGTTGTAGGCGCCGGCCTCCGCATACGGCGGTGCCCACCGTTCCGGGTCGTCGATCATCAGATGACAGTCCATCGGGATGTCGGTGACCTTGAGCAGGCTCTCCACCACCGGCAGCCCCAGCGTGAGGTTCGGCACGAAGTGGTTGTCCATCACGTCGACGTGTAACCAGTCCGCGCCTGCGACGGCCGCGACTTCGTCGGACAGCCTGGCGAAGTCGGCGGCGAGAATCGACGGCGCAATGAGTGGGGCCGGGGCGAGCCGAGGGACGGGAGATTGACCAGCCATGCCGGTCAGCCTACTTTCAGGGCGGCGGCGAACATCGCATCGGTGCCGTGCAGGTGCGGCCACAACTGCACGTAGGGTCCGTCGCCGAGCTGATCGACACCGGGGAAGAACTCCCGGGTGTCCAGCGCCGTCACCGGTTGCCTGCGCAGCGCGTCGGCCACCACCCCGACGGTCTCGGCCAGATGCGGCGAACACGTGGCGTAGAGCACCACACCACCGGGCCTGGTCAGTCCGATCGCCGAGGCCAGCAGCTCACGCTGCAACTTGGCCAGCGTGGGCACGTCGCCGGGTTGGCGCCGCCAGCGCGCCTCGGGCCTGCGGCGCAGTGCGCCCAGCCCGGTGCACGGCGCGTCGACCAGCACGCGGTCGAAGCTTGCCGGTTCCAGACCGGACTCCCGCCCGTCCACCCGCAACACGTCGACGGGCAGTCCGGCGGTGTTCCGTTCCACGAAATCGGCCCGGTGCTCGGCGGGCTCCACCGCGGTGACACGGGCATCCCCGGCCAGCGCCGCGATCAGCGCGGTCTTGCCGCCCGGTCCCGAACACAGGTCCAGCCACCGCCCGTTGTCGGGGCCGTCCACGGTCGCCAGGGTGAGTGCCCGGGCGACCAGCTGCGATCCCTCGTCCTGCACCAGTGCGGCACCTTCGCGCACGGCGGCCAGGTCACCCGGGTCACCGCCGGACAGATAGACCGCATACGGCGAGAACCGGCCGACGGTGCCGTCGACCTGGGCGGCCAGGTCCGTGGCGGTCAGCACACCGGGTCGGGCCGCCAGGTGCACGACCGGGCGCTCGTCGTCGCTGGCGAGCAGCGCGCCGAGTTGGCCGGCGCCGGCGCCGAGGGCGTCGACGAAGGCCTGGGCCACCCACCGCGGGTGCGCGTTGACGAAGGCGGCGTGCCCGATGGGATCGGTGGCCTGCGGGGGTGCCAGTTCGGCAACCCAGGCCTGCTCATCCTGGCCGGCGATCTTTCGCAGCACACCATTGACGAAACCTGCGCGTACCGAATCGAATTCGATGCCGGCCTGATCGACGGTGGTGTCGAGGGCGGCGTGCGCGTCCACCCTGGTGCGCAGCAATTGGTAGCTGCCCAGCCGCAGCAGGTCCAGCAGGACCGAGTCGATCTGGTCCACGGGCCGGTCGGCCGCGGAGCTGATCACGGCGTCGAGCAGACCCCGGGTGCGACAGGTGCCGTAGGCCAGTTCGGTGGCGAAGGCGGCGTCGAGGCCTTTGATCCCCCGTTCGCGCAGTAACGCCGGCAGGGTGAGGTTGGCGTAGGCGTCGCGTTCGCTGACCGCGCGCAACACGTCGAACGCCGCGCGCCGGGCCGGGTCCAGCGGCTTGCGCGGCGGACCCTTGCGCTGCGGTGCGTTGTTGGAGTGGTGGCGCGACGGGCGCCCACCACGCCCCGGTGACGAGGGCCGGCTCACAGCGCGCGCACCGATGCGTCCGGACGTGCGCCGCGTGCCCAGTCGGCGGCGTTCATCGGCTTCTTCCCGGGCGGCTGCACCCAGCTCAGGGTGACCGCATGCGAACCGGTGCCGACCCACACGTCACGCCTGCCGACCTCGATCTCACCGACTGCGAGCGCCTTGGTGTCATCGGGACGCACCGGTCCCACCTTGACGCGGACGTCGCCGATCATCGTCCAGGCGCCGGGATTCGGGGTGACCGCACGGACCCGGCGATCGACCGCGTGCGCGGGCAGTTCCCAGCGCACCCGCGCCTCCTCGACGGTGATCTTGGGCGCGACGGTGACCCCGTCGGCGGGCTGGGGTACCGGGTTCAACGAACCGTCGGCGATACCGTCCATGGTGGCCTCCAATAATCCTGCACCCGAAACAGACAGCCGCTCAAGCAGATCCCCGGCGGTGTCGGTCGGGCGGATGGTTTCGGTGACGACGCCGTAGACGGGTCCGGAGTCCAGGTCCAGTTCGATCTGGAAGGTGGTGGCCCCGGTCACCTCGTCTCCTGCGGCGATCGCGGCCTGCACCGGGGCGGCGCCGCGCCAGGCCGGCAGCAGCGAGAAGTGCAGATTCACCCAGCCGTGCTCGGGTACCGCCAGCAGATCCGCACGCAGCAGCGCTCCGTAGGCGACCACCGCGCAGGCGTCGGGTGCCAGGGCGGTCAGTTCGGCAACGAACTCCGCGGTGTTGGGCCGCTCGGGTTTGAGCACCGGGATGCCGTGCTCGGCGGCCAGCTGGGCCACCGGGGACGGCGCCGGTTTTCCGCGCCGGCCCGCCGCGGCATCGGGCCGGGTCAGCACCGCGACGACGTCATGGTTTTCGGATTCGATGAGTCGACGCAGCGAGGGCAGCGCAGGCTCCGGTGTTCCGGCAAAGACGAGTCGCACCGAGACAGTCTAGGGAAGGCGCGCGGTGAGGTAGCCCCCGCCCGACCCGTCCTCCGGCAGCGACCGCCGATAGTACGCCGCGGCATCGGCTTGCGACTGCACCTCGACCTGCCAGCCCCGTTCGGACAGCCAGTCCGCGAGGTCCGGGCCGAACCCGGTCGCCGGCCGTTGTGCCGCCTTCGATGCACCGGTGATCGCTGCGATCCCGGAACCGGTCGCGCCGGTCACCTGGGCCGGCAGCACGCAGGCATAGCGGCTGCCCGGTGCGGCTGCCGCGACGATTCGGTTCAGGACGGCGTGCACTCGGCGGCGGGGAAGGTAGTCGAGGACGCCTCCGTCGAGCCAGGCGGTGGATTCCCGGTCGTCGAATCCGGCGGCGGTCAGCCGTTCCCACCAGTCCGCCTCGATGTCGGCGGGGACCACCCGCCGGTCGGCGGACGCGGTATGGGAGGCCAGCACCTGCTCCTTGAAACCGAACATCTGCGGCAGGTCGATCTCGAAGTAGCGGCACGGCTCTGCCCACGGCAGCCGAAACGCGTAGGTGTCCAGACCTGCACCCAGTTCGACGATCTGTGTGCACCCGGCGCTGACCGCCCCGAGCAGGTAATCCTGCAGGCGGCGCACCGACACCGCGCGGGCGGTCATGGCCGGGGCGAGCCGTTGCAGCGTCTCCCATGTCGCGCGGGCTTGCGGTGACGCATCAGGGCCGGTGAACTCGGGTTCGGCGGCGCGGACGAACAACTCGGCATAGGGATCGTCGAACAGCCGATCCGGTCGCTGCGTTTCGCCGGCGCGGATGAGCGCCACGCCCAGCGCGGTGACCGGTACTCCGGCCAATGATTCGGGAAGCATCAACGGCCGGATCAGCGCGGGGTTTGATAGAACTCGCGTTCCTGCACACCGGCGATCGGCGCCACGAACATCCACGGCATCGTGGTGATCAACCGGTTCACCCCGGCCACCGCATCGTTGTAGTACTGGCGGGCGAAGGCCAGCTTGTTCTCGGTGTCGGCGAGGTTCTCCTGCAGGTTCAGGAAGTTGTTCGACGAATTGAGCTGCGGGTAGCTCTGCCCGAGTGCCAGCACCCGGCCGAGCGCGGTGTCCAGTTCGCCCTCCGCGGCGCTGCGCCGGGCCACCGATTCACCGCCGGTGGCCGCGTTGAGTGCGGCCCGGGCGTCGGTGACGTGATCGAGGATCGCCTTCTCGTGGGTGGCGAACGTTCCCACCGCGTGCACCAGGCTGGGGATCAGCGCCGCCCGCCGGGTCAGTTCGACATCGATCCCGGACAGTGCCTCGGACACCCGCACGTCGGCGGTTTTGAGCTTGTTGTAACCGGCCACCAGCCCGATCAGCACCAGCACCGCGATCGCGAGCACCAGAATCAGCAAGAACCTCACCATGATCCGCCTCCACCTCCTCCGCCACCGCCACCGCCGCCGCCCCCACCGCTGCTACTGCTGCCGCCGCTCGAGGAGGAGGCCTGCGACGCGGTGTAGGCGCCGATCGATGACGACAGCGCCGATTCGAAACTGTCGAACCCCGCCACGTCGGAGCCTCCGGCCAGGCCCCAGGATGTCGTGGACGAGGAGTAGTACCACTCCGGTTGCGGCGCAACGGCGCCGGTGGCGTCGCGATACTTCTGCGCCCACAGGGCCGCGCTGCCCGCAGCCACCGCGAACGGGACGTAGGCCGCGTAGAGATCCTTGCGGGCCCCGAAATCGAAGCGGCTCTCCGCCGAGTCGGTGGACAGCAGCCGGTGGAATCCGCCTGCCCGTGACCACAGTTCGCGACCGGCCTCGGTGCGCCGGGTACCGACACCGTCACGCCAGGACACGGTGGAGAACAGGAAGAAGGCCGCGAACGGCAACGCCCACAGGGTGATCGGGAAACCCCAGCGGAAGAAGCCGCACACCATCAGGATCGCCGCGACGGCATTGGCCGCGCGCAACCACAGTTCCTTGCGGCGCTTGACCATCAGGCCCTCGTCGATGGCCCATTTCTGCACCGCGGCGGTCATGTCGGTCTTGGCCGCGCTGAGCTTCTCCCCCGCCTTGGCGGACTTCCTGGCCTTGAACTCGGCGCCGGGGCCGATGACCTTCAGCGCCGAACCGACGGCGACACCCACCGGGTCGATATCGGCCCAGGCGCCCGGCTGGGCGGTCCCGGTGACGTTCCAGTCGTCCTTGCTGATCTGGCGCAGCTCGACCAGTTTGCGTTCGGCCAGGTGGAACAGTGTGGCGGTGAGGCCGTTCTTCGGGACCGCCTCGGTGCGGATGTACTCGGTCTGCACCGGTCCCAGCCCGGGCGGCGGGGCGTACTGGATCGGGAAACCCGGGGGACGTTCGAAGGTGCTGCGCGCCCACAGGATGGCCACGGCGGCGCCGAGCAGGGTCAGCGCCAGCAGCACCACCACCCGGGTCGTCGACTGCCCCAGCACCCGGTCCCAGTGGTAGGTCCACGGCAGCTCTGCGCGCGGCGGCGTCGGCATGTCCACGCCCGCCCGCAGGGTGACCGGGGTGTGTGGCGCCAATCCCTGCGCGCCCAGTCGCACGGTGTTGCCGTCGACGGTGAGGTCGCTGCAGGCGGTGCCGCGACCGAATCCGACCGAACACTGGGCGCCGAGCACCGGTTCGGGCAGCGTCACCGTGATGTCGACGTTCTCGATCTCGTTGTTCCAGGCGGGTGCGATGACGTTCCAGAAGAACACCGTGGGCGCGTTCGCGTCGCCCGTCGATTCGCCGAATTGTTTACCGGCGCCGGTGGTTCCGGGATCGAGCACACCGGGGATGGTGTACCGGATCTCGAACACGTGCGGCCCAGGGGCCAGGGTGCTGTCCGGGCTGCCGATCTTGGCCACCCGGAACCGTTCCCGGCCCTCCCAGAGCAACTGGTAGGGCGCCGGCTCGCCGTCCCACAGGATCGACCGGAGTTCGGGCACCTGCCGGACCTTGGGACTGTTCTGGTTCGTCACATCCCAGTGCCGGAAGATGCCGTGCCGTCCGACGGGGAACTCACCGGTGATGGTCTCGACCGCATCCAGATCACCGTCGGCGTTCACCGTGTAGTGGGCGGTGTAGTCGCTGATGACCACCGGATCCGCGGCGGCGTCGCCACCACCGGTGGGGGTGGCGCTGAACACCAGCGGCCACAGCACGCCAAACGCGATGAGCACCAACGGGATCAACAGCTTGAACAGCCGCCCCATACCCACCTCCGCACCGGTTACGTTGCTTACCCTATGTGCAAGGGATCCATTTGCACACGAACCGGCTGCTGGTCGTGACGGGCGCTCATCGAGTTCACCGCGCGCCGCAGGGCCGCAGCCAGGTCCAGGCCACCGGTGCGGGGCACCCGCACCAGCATCCGGCTCACCACGCTGTCGACCGCGACACCGGGAGGTCTGCGCGCCCCGGGCGGCAGGTCCACCGGCCCCAGCGGTTCGGCCTCGGGTGGCAACTCGGCGGCCTCCAGCAGCGCGGTGACCGCCTCGGGCACCCCGTCGAGCACCGCGAGATGCACCGCCGGGGGCAGCGCCACCTCGTCGCGGCCGTTCAGTTCGGATTCGGCATGGCCGACCGGGTCCCAGCGGATCAGCGATTGCACGGTCGGAATCGCCGACTCGGCGATCACCGCCACCGAGCCACCGTCGGCGCGGCTGCGGACCAGAGCCGCCGCGGCCATCCAGCGCCGCAACGTGTCCTCGGCCGCCCGCAGATCCTGACGGCCCAGCAGCGCCCAGCTGTCGAGCAGCAGCGCGGCACCATAGCCGCCCTCGGCCACCGGCTCGGCGCCGGGGGTCGCGACCACCACCGCCGGTTTCGGACCCACCGTGGACAGCACCGACTCACCGCCCGAGGTGATGACGGTGGCGCCCGGCAGCGCCCGCCCGAGCTCCTCGGCGGTCCGTCGCGCACCGACCACCACCGCGCGCACCGCATCAGATCCGCAGCTCACGCATCGCAACGTCAGTTCGGCGCGGGCGCACCAGCGGCACACCGCGCCGTGCGTGTCACGGTCCGGCAGCGACAGCGGCCCGGTGCAGTGCCTGCACCGGGCCACGGTGCGGCAGCGGGCACAGGCCAGGGCCGGGACGTATCCGCGCCGCGGCACCTGCACGAGTACCGGGTGCCCGGCCTCCAGCGCGGCGCGCGCGGCGCGCAGTGCCATCGACGGCAGCCGCGCCGTATGTGCCGCCGGGTCGCGTTCCTGGTCGAAGGCGTTGTCGTCCAATGCCACCACCCGCGGCGCGTGGTTACGCACCACCGGCCGGGCCGCGACGAGATCATGGGCCCACCGGCTGCGCACCAGTGCGTGCGCCTCGGCGGTCCTGGCATACCCGCCGATGATTGCGGCACAACGCGATTGGTGTGCCCGCAGCATGGCCACCTCTCGGGCATGCGGGTACGGCGCCCGGGGTTCGGCGAGGTTGTCGTCACCGTCGTCCCAGACGATGACCAGACCGAGGTCGGCGATGGGCGCGAACACGGCACTGCGGGTGCCGATCACCAGCCGGGCCTGACCGCGCAGCACCGCCAGCCAGCGCCGGTAGCGCTGCGAGGGCCCCAGCCCGGCCGACAGCGCCACCACCCGGGATTCGTCCACACAGCTCACCGCGGCCGCATGCACGGCGTCGACGTCCCCTTGGTCGGGCACCACGATCAGCGCACCGCGCCCGGCATGCACGGTGGCCGCCGCGGCCTCGGCGAGCCGCAACGCCCAGTGCTCGCCGGGCAGTGCCTGCCACACCGCCCGCGCCGCCCGGCCCTCCCGGATCGCGGCCAGGAACTGTTCGCCGCGCCCGTATTGCGCCCATCCCGACTCGTCGACCGGCTGGTGCGCCAGCCGCGGCAGCTCGGCCTGCGGCTTCTTCTCCACACCCGCGTGCCGCGGCGGTATCGCCAGCCGCAGCACGTCGGGTCGGGTGCCGACGTAGCGGGCCGCGACCGCGTCCGTCAGCCTGCGGATCTCGGGGGTCAGCACCGGCTCGGCGGACACCACCCGGTCCAGCCAGCCGAGTTTGCCCGAATGATCGGTGTCCGAACGCCTTTCCAGGATGAAGGCGTCCACCAGCCTGCCGTGGAAACGCACCCGGACCCGCACCCCGGGCTGGGCGTCGTCGGATTGTTCGGCCGAGACGAGGTAGTCGAACTCGCGGTCCAGGTGCGGCACGGACAGCATCGGCAGCACACGCGCTATCGGCTCGTGCTCGGCGGCGCGACGGGTCTGCGTCACCCCTGCTGCCACCGGACGCCGGTCGTGCGCTGCCGCCCGAAGAAGAAGCCGGCGGTGATCAGGAACAGCGATGCCGCATACGCCCACCAGATAGGTACCGCCAACGCCTCCGACCCGAGCACGAACTTGCTGATGCCGATCATCGAATCCGAGACCGCGAAACACACCGCACCCAGGGCAGTCCACGGCGTCGGCAGCTCGGCGAGCAGTGCCGCACACACCATCGCGCCGAGTACGGCCATGTACACGGTGACCGGCAGCGCCATGCCCTGCTCGAGCAGGGCCGGCCAGAACCACATCAGCATTGCCACGCAGGCCAGAACCACGACCGCGGCCGCAACCAGCCGCGCGGTGCGCCGGGCCACCAATGGGACCAGGGCGGCAAGGAAGCACAGGTGGGCGATCAGGAACGAGGCCAGGCCCAGCACGAAGGACGGCTCCCACCACGGCATGGCGAGCAGATAGTCACCGGCGGCGGACCCGATCAGCGCCGCGATGAGCCAGCGTCGTTCCCGGGCGACCGGGTGACGCAGCGCGGCGACCGCCAGCAGCACCGCGGCGGCGGCCTTCAGGGCGGGCTGCAGGGCGAACTGCCCGGTGAGTTCGGCGCCGGAGGGCACCCGCAGCGCGACGGTGATCAGAAAGATGCCGTAGCCGGCGCCGACGGCCACCGCGAGTGCCCAGAACAGCACGGTCCAGCGCGCTGCGTACGGTGAACCCATGCCTGAATCCGGTACCGACAGACCCGCCTTGGACGCCATCCTGGAGAAGGTACTGGAAGCGGTGCCGTTCCAATTGACGATGGAGGGTGGTCCCGACGCCGCGCGGGAGCGTTTCCGCGCACTGCCGCGCCGCGAGGTGCACCCGGAACTGCGCGTCGAGGACCGCACCGTCGGCGGCGTGCCGGTGCGGATCTACTGGCCGTCGGAACCTGCGGAGAAGCCGCCGGTGCTGCTGTTCTTCCACGGCGGCGGCTGGGTCGTCGGCGATCTGGACACCTATGACGGCACCGCCCGCGAGCATGCGGTCGGCGTGGGTGCGGTGGTGGTGTCGGTGGACTACCGGCTGGCCCCCGAACATCCCTATCCGGCGGCGGTCGAGGACGTCTGGGCCGTGACCCGGTGGGTCGCCGCCCACGCCGATGAACTGGGCGCGGACCCCGCCCGCATCGCGGTGGCCGGGGACTCTGCCGGCGGCAACCTGGCCGCGGTGGTGGCCCAGCTGGCCCGTGACGCCGGGCTGGGCCTGCGCGCCCAGCTGCTCTGGTACCCGGCAACCACGTGGGACACCAGGCTGCCGTCGTTCACCGAGAACGCCGACGCACCGATCCTGGACCGCGGTTCGGTCGCCGGGTTCTCCAAGCTGTACGCCGGTGACACCGATCTGAGCGATCCGCCGGCCACCCTGGTGCCTGCCCGCGCCGCATCGCTGGCCGACGTTGCCCCGGCCTATATCGCGGTGGCCGGATACGACCCGCTGCGCGACGACGGCATCCGCTATGCGGAACTGCTGGCCGCCGCCGGTGTGCCCGCGCAGGTCCACAACGCAGACACGCTGGTCCACGGCTATCTGGGTTATCACGGCGTCGTGCCGGCGGCCACCGAGGCGGCCGATCTCGCCTTTGCCGCACTGCGGGGCGCGTTAGCCTGACGTCATGGCTCACCCCTCGCCCTCTTCTCCCACGACCAGGCCGGATGTCGACCCCAACCTCAAGGCCCTGTTGGACGCCGTACCACTGGAATTCACCGCCGAGGACGGTGTCGATGTGGCCCGCGAGAAGTTCCGTGCGCTCAGGCCGCCGCCGGAGATGCTCCCGCAGCTGCGGGTCGAGGAGCGCACCATCGGGTACGGCGACCTCACCGACATCCCGGCGCGGATCTACTGGCCGCCGGTCGAACAGCACGACAATCTGCCGGTGCTCGTCTACTACCACGGTGGTGGCTGGGCGATCGGCGATCTGGACACCCATGACCACGTGGCCCGCGCACATGCGGTGGGCGCCGAGGCCATCGTGGTGTCGGTGGACTACCGGCTCGCCCCCGAGCATCCCTTCCCCGCCGGCGTCGAGGACGCATGGGCGGCGCTGCGCTGGGTGGGCGAGCATGCCGCCGAACTGGGTGGTGACCCGACACGGATTGCGGTGGCCGGGGATTCGGCGGGCGGCAACCTCTCGGCGGTGATGGCCTTGCGCGCCCGTGACGCCGGCGGGCCGCCACTGGTGTTCCAGTTGTTGTGGTACCCGGTGGCCGTCGGCGACATCAAGGCGCCATCGTTCATCGAGAACGCCGACGCCTACATCCTCAACCGGGACGTCACCAACGCCTTCCTGACTTGGTACCTGCCCGGTGTCGATCTCGACGATCCCGGCTCGCTGCCCACCGATGTCGCACCAGCGAATGCCGACTCGCTGAGCGGGCTGCCGCCGGCCTTCATCGGCACCGCCGAACACGACCCGCTGCGCGACGACGGCGGCAAGTACGCCCAACTGCTCACCGCGGCCGGAGTTGCGGTGCAGCACAGCAACGAACCGACGATGGTGCACGGCTACGTCAGTCTCGCGCTGGCCTCCCCCGCGGCCACCGAGGCCACCGAACGCGGCATCGCTGCCCTTCGCGCCGCACTGCACCCCTGAGGATCCGCTCATGACGCCGGAATTCCACACCGTCATCATCGGCGCCGGGTTCTCCGGCATCGGTGCGGCGATCGCGCTGGACAAGGCCGGCCTGAGCGACTACCTCATCGTGGAGGCGGGCGCGGAGGCCGGCGGCACCTGGTACTGGAACACCTATCCCGGTATCGCCGTGGACATCCCGTCGTTCTCCTACCAGTTCTCGTTCGAGCAGAGCCCGGACTGGTCACGCACCTACGCCCCGGGTCACGAACTGAAGGCCTATGCCGATCACTGCGTGGCCAAGTACGGGATCGCCTCCCGGATCCGGTTCGGCACCGAGGTCATCGGGGCCCATTTCGACGCGGACGCCGACCTGTGGCGGCTGAGCACCAAGGATTCGACCATCACCGCGCGGCATCTGATCAATGCCGCGGGTGTGCTCAATGTGCCGAAGCTGCCCGACATCCCGGGCGTGGACACCTTCGCGAGCACCACCCTGCACACCGCGCGCTGGGATCACGGCGCCGACCTCACCGGGAAGCGGGTCGCAGTGATCGGCACCGGGGCCTCGGCGGTGCAACTCATCCCGGAGATCGCCCCAAAGGTGGCACACCTCAGCGTGTTCCAACGCACCCCCATCTGGTGTTTCCCCAAACTCGATGTGCCACTGCCCGCCCCGGCCCGGTGGGCGATGCGCCTACCGTTCGGCAGCACCGCGCAGCGGCTGCTCAGTCAGGCCTATGTGGAGGTGACCTTCCCGCTGTCCGCGCAGTATCACAGCGTGCTGCCCCTCAGTGGGGGCGCCGAGCGGATGGCCAGGAACTATCTGCGGCGCGAGGTCAAGGATCCGGCGTTGCGGGACAAGCTGACTCCGCGCTACGCGGTCGGCTGTAAACGCCCGGCCTTCCACAACAGCTACCTGGACACCTTCAACCGGGACAACGTCAGCCTGGTCACCGAGGCAATCGAGCGGATCACCCCGGCCGGCGTGGTCACCGCGGACGGCGTCGCCCACGATGTCGACGTGCTGGTGCTGGCCACGGGTTTCAAGGTGATGGACGTCGATTCGGGGACCTTCCCGCTGATCGGCCCCGGCGGCCAGTCGCTGGCCGATTTCTGGACCCGCAACCGGATGCAGGCCTATGAGGGGGTCAGCGTGCCCGGCTTCCCGAACTTCTTCAACATCTGCGGGCCCTACGGGTACGTGGGCTCATCGTATTTCGCATTGATCGAGACGCAGACCCGCCATATCGTGCGCTGCCTGCAGCAGGCGGACCGTACGGGCGCGGCCCGCGTCGAGATACGCCAGGAGGCCAACGCCCGCTACTTCGACGAGATGATGCGCAAACGGCACCGTCAGATCTTCTGGCAGGACAGTTGCGCGTCGGCCAACAGTTACTACTTCGACAAGAACGGTGACGTGCCGCTGCGACCGGCCAGCACGCCCGAGGCGTACTGGCGCAGCCGCAGCTTCCCGCTCAGTGACTACGAATTCACCCCATAACGCGCGAGCAGACACAAATGGCCCCGATTCCATCCGGAATCGGGGCCATTTGCGACTGCTCGCGCAGTGAAAAGCTAGACGGACGCCTTCAGGTCGTCGACCTTGTTCGTCTGTTCCCACGGCAGCTCGATGTCGGTGCGGCCGAAGTGACCGTAGGCCGCGGTCTGCGCGTAGATCGGGCGCAGCAGGTCCAGGTCGCGCACGATCGCACCCGGACGCAGATCGAACACGCTGCTGATGGCCTTCTCGATGCGGGCCGGGTCGACGGTCTCGGTGCCGAACGTCTCGACGAACAGCCCGACCGGGGCGGCCTTGCCGATGGCGTAGGCGACCTGCACCTCGACACGCTCCGCGAGCCCGGCGGCGACCACGTTCTTGGCCACCCAACGCATCGCGTAGGCCGCCGAGCGGTCCACCTTTGACGGATCCTTGCCCGAGAACGCACCGCCACCATGGCGGGCCCAGCCACCGTAGGTGTCGACGATGATCTTGCGACCGGTCAAGCCGGCGTCACCCATCGGGCCACCGAGCACGAACTTGCCGGTCGGGTTGACCAGCAGGCGGTAGTCGGAGGTGTCCAGGGTCTCGTGGCCGAGATCCTCCAGGACGGTGTTGACGACCTTCTCGCGGATGTCGGGGGTCAGCAGGCTTTCCAGGTCGATATCGGCGGCGTGCTGGGTCGAGAGCACCACGGTGTCGAGGCGCACCGGCGTCGTGCCGTCGTACTGGATGGTGACCTGGGTCTTGCCGTCCGGTCGCAGGTAGGGCAGCACGCCGTTCTTGCGGACCTCGGTGAGGCGGCGGGCCAGCCGGTGCGCCAGCGCGATCGGCAGCGGCATGAGTTCGGGGGTGTCGCCGATGGCGTAGCCGAACATCAGGCCCTGATCACCGGCACCCTGGGAGTCCAGCGGATCACCCGCACCCTCGACCCGCGCCTCGTGCGCCTTGTCGACGCCCTGGGCGATGTCCGGGGACTGCGCGCCGATGGCGACGTTCACGCCGCAGGACGCACCGTCGAAGCCCTTGGTCGACGAGTCGTAGCCGATCTCCAAGATGCGCTCGCGCACGATCTTGGGGATATCGGCGTAGGCCGATGTGGTGACCTCGCCGGCGACATGCACCTGGCCGGTGGTGACCAACGTCTCCACCGCGACCCGCGATGCGGGATCCTGCTCCAGCAGCGCGTCGAGCACCGAGTCGCTGATCGCATCACAGATCTTGTCGGGGTGACCTTCGGTGACCGACTCACTGGTAAACAGCCGACCTGCGCTCACGTGGCATCCTCCATTAGTTAGGTAGACGAATTATTGTTGTGCTCACTGGCAGCCAACCGTGTAAACGCCCATGACGCAACAGTTACCTGCACGCGGTTTCACCCCTGCAGGAGTGCCCCGATCGCGTCCACGATACGGCTGGCCATCAAAGTCTTCGAACCGTGCTCCAGCGCGGTCTCGGTGCCGTCGGCGGCCAGCATCCAACCGTCGTTGTGATCGACCTCGAATGCCCGGCCCTCACCGACCGCATTGACCACCAGCATCTCGCAGCCCTTGCGCTTGAGCTTGGCCCTGGCGTGGAACAACACATCGCCATTGGCATCGCCGGTCTCGGCGGCGAATCCGACGATCGCGCGCATATTGGGCAGCTGACCGTCGGCACGGGCGCGGACAGCTCCGGCGAGCACATCGTCATTGCGGACGAGTTCGACCGACGGCGCGTCTTTCTCGTCGGCACTCTTCTTGATCTTCGCGGTGGCCACGTGGGCGGGCCGGAAATCGGCGACGGCGGCAGCCATCACCAGGACGTTGGCATCGGGCGCGTGTTTGGACACCGCGTCTCCGAGCTGGGCGGCCGAGCCGATGTGCACGACGTTGACCCCGGCCGGATCGATCAGGCCGGCGGTGTTCCCGGCGACCAGGGTGACCTCGGCGCCGCGCTGGGCCATCACCCGCGCGACCGCATATCCCTGCTTGCCCGAACTCCGGTTGCCGATGAAGCGCACCGGGTCCAGCGGCTCCCGGGTGCCGCCCGCGGTGACCAGGACTTTCACCCCGGCCATGTCGTAGGGCAGGGCGTCGCCGCGTTCCAGCAGCAACCCGGCCAGGGTGGTGATCTCCTCGGCCTCGGGCAGCCGTCCCGGACCGGTGTCGGCGCCGGTGAGGCGCCCGGATGCGGGCTCCAGCACGATGGCACCGCGGCGCCGCAGCGTCGCGACGTTCTCGACGGTGGCCGGGTGGAACCACATCTCCGTGTGCATGGCGGGGGCGAACAGCACCGGACAGCGGGCGGTCAGCAGCGTCGCGGTCAGCAGATCATCGGCGCGGCCGGCGACGGCGCGCGCCAGCAGGTCGGCGGTCGCGGGCGCCACCACCACCAGATCGGCCTGCTGGCCGATCCGGACATGGGGAACCTCGGGAACGGATTCGAAGACACCGGTGTGCACCGGCTGTCCGGACAGCGCCTCGAAAGTCGCGGCGCCGACGAACTTCAGTGCCGACTCGGTGGGCACCACCCGGACCTCGTGGCCCGCCTCGGTGAGCTGACGGACGACGGTGCATGCCTTGTAGGCGGCGATGCCACCGGCGACGCCGACGATGATGCGCTTTTTGTCGGTCATATCCGCCCTTCGGCCGGGAGCCTCACAGGTCAGCTTGAGTGTTGCTCGCCCTCGGTGTGCTCAAGCAGATCGGCGTGGATCTCGCGCATCGCGATCGACAGCGGCTTCTCCTGCAGGCCCGGCTCGACCAGCGGACCGACGTATTCCAGGATGCCGTCACCGAGCTGGTTGTAGTAGTCGTTGATCTGGCGCGCGCGCTTGGCGGCGTAGATGACCAGCGCATACTTGCTCGACGCGCGGTCGAGCAGCTCGTCGATGGGCGGGTTGGTGATGCCCAGCGGGGTGTCGTAGGCGTTGGCGGCGTCAAGATTCTCGACAGGCGTGCTCACTGAAATTCTCCCAAGGTGTTACGAACTACGTGGTTATCAGGCAAGTGTTAAAGACGTTGCTGTTGGTGAGGTTGAGGCAGCTGTCGGATCGAACCGGCTAACGGGCCACCAGCAAGGATACCAATTCTGCGCACGCCGACTCCAATTGAGTGTTGACCACCACGACATCGAAGTCGCCCTGGGCGGCCATCTCCTCGCGCGCGGTGCTCAGTCGCCGGGCCTGTACCTCCGGGCTTTCGGTCCCGCGGCCGACCAGTCGCTCCTCCAGCACCGCCCAACTGGGCGGGGCGAGGAAGACCGTCGTCACCTCGGGCATCGCGGCCTTCACGGCGCGGGCACCGGCCAGATCGACCTCGATGAGTACCGGGACGCCCTGGCTGGTCGCGGAGCGCACCGGTGCTGCCGGGGTTCCCGAGCGGTGCAGGCCGCCGTGGATATCGGCCCATTCGAGGAGTTCGCCCTCGTCGATCAGCCGCTGGAACTGCTCGGCGGAGACGAAGCTGTAGTCCACGCCGTCGACCTCACCGGGTCGCGGCGCACGTGTCGTCACCGACACGCTGAAATGCAGGTCGGGGATCCGGTCGCGCAGACAGCGCACCACTGTGGACTTCCCGACGGCGGACGGGCCGGACAGGACCACCACTGCAGCCTTGTCCGGCCCACCACCAGTCTTCACTTGTATGTACTGCGTTTTAGTCGGCGGTGAAGTCGAACTTCTCCAGGAGTGCCTTGCGCTGACGATCACCGAGGCCGCGCAAGCGGCGGGTCGGAGCGATCTCCAGCTCGGTCATGATCTCCTGCGCCTTGACCTTGCCGACCTTGGGCAGTGCCTCCAGCAATGCGGAGACCTTCATCTTGCCGAGGACCTCATCGGACTCTGCGTCCTTGAGGACCTGCTTGAGGTTGGTGCCGCCACGCTTGAGCCGATCTTTGAGCTCGGCACGCGCTCGACGTGCGGCAGCAGCCTTCTCCAACGCTGCCGCGCGCTGTTCGTCGGTCAACTGGGGAAGGGCCACGGGGTTCCTCCGTCTCTCGCCATCTGTTGTTTCATCACGGCTGGATCACGTAACCAGCCAGCGACGACGACCGTACCCACGCATCCTGACGAAAGCTAACCCCACCCCCGGGTTATGCCGTCAAAAGGCCAGCGTGTACGGCATGTGTGCGCAATGCCGGTTTCCCGCGTGTCGGCACCGTTTGCGCGACCTGGATTTCTGATCTCCCTGCATATCAAGGGTTTTCGGCGCTCGGGCAGGTCGGCGGGGGTTTCCGTCGGCCTGCCGCAAGTTCGCTGAATCGCGAATCCTGGCGGTCGAATGAGAAATTTTCGCTGGTCATGGCGTGTCGGGCGTGTCGTCGGCCGCCCGGACACCCGTCTCGCGAGCGGCGCCGGCAGATACCTGACCGACTTGAACAACTGGGCGCCCGCACGGCGTATGATCTGCGCCTTTCCCGAGCTGCGGCCGGTACGGTCGACCGATGCGTCGTGCGTACCGGCCGGTCTGCGCCGTCCTCGTGCTGCTGTTCGCCGGACTGCTGACCAACGTCGCCGCACCGGCGTGGGCGTGCGGTTGCGGGGCGTACATCCCCGACCGGGCCGGCGCGACCGTCGTCGACGAGCGGGCCCTCATTGCCTGGGACGGCAGCACCGAGGACATCCTGATGTCCTTCGGGGTCACCGGCAGCTCCGAGCGGGCCGCCTGGGTGATGCCGGCGCCGTCGGCGGCCCGGGTGACCCTCGGTGACCACGCGGTGTTCGACGACCTCGCCACGCTGACCGCGCCACGCATCGAATACCGCGACAGCTGGTGGCCGACCTTCAGCTGGCTGACGCAGAGCTCCAGCGGCCCACAGGAGGGGGTGGGCGCCCTCCCGCCGGGCGGGGTCAGCGTGCTGGACACCCAGCGCATCGGTCCGTTCGAGGTGACCCGGCTGGCCGGTGACAACTCGGCCGCACTGGCCGCCTGGCTGGGCGACAACGGGTTTCCCCGGCCCACCACCCTCGACGACAACCTCGCGCCCTACGTGGAGCAGGGCTGGGAGATCGTCGCCATCCAGCTCGCGCCGGACGGCACCGGCTCGTTGACCGGTGCGCTGCAGCCGTTGCGGCTGTCCTTCGCCACCGACACCGTGGTCTATCCGATGCGGTTGTCGCGGGCGGCCACCGTGCCGCAGTCGGTGGAGCTGTCGGTGCTCGCCGAGCATCGGATGGACCCGAGCACCGTGCCGGTCGACGGTGCCGAACCGACCTTGCGGTACGCCGGGCACCTCGATGAGCAGACGGCACCCGAGGCGCTGGCGCCCTATCTGGAGTCCGGTGCCTTCCTGACGAGTTGGACCGACTTCATCGGAGAACCGGCGCAGATCGAGCACGACTATGTCTTCACCCGCGCCGGTGCGGACACCACGTATCAACAGGTCGTCCACCGCACCCGCGATCGCGGTGATCTCACCGGCGCGGTGCTGATCCTGGCCGTCGTGGCGGGGCTGCTCACCACGATGTTCCTGGTGCTGCGACGGGCCCGTCAGGCCAGATAGGCGACCTGGTCGCGCAGCGTGGCCGCGGCGGCCCGCAGCGCACCGATATCGGGTCCGGCGCGCAGGATCTCGCGGGACACCGCGGGCAGCACCCTGGCGCCGAGCCTGCCGAGATCCCCGGCGCGCCCGCCCTGGGCGCCCACACCGGGCGCCAGCACCGGACCGTCGAGCGCCGCGAGGTCCGGTAACTCTTGCAGCGTCGCGCCGATCACCACCCCGACCGAACCCGATGCGGTGGAACGGTTTTCGGCACCGGCCGCGTCGACGATCGACTGCGCGACGGTGCGCCCGTCCGCAGTGGCCCGCTGCACGCTCGCGCCCTCGGGGTTCGATGTGGCCGCCAGCACGAACACGCCGCGCCCGTGCTCCGCGGCGACATCCAGCAGTGGTCGCAGCGATTCGAAGCCCAGGTACGGCGAGGCGGTGACCGCGTCGGCGGCCAGCGGTGACTCCCCCGCCCAGGCCTGCGCGTAGGCAGCCATGGTGGAGCCGATATCGCCACGTTTGGCGTCGGCGAGCACCAGCACGCCGGCCGCTTTCAGTCCCGCGATGGTCTGCTCCAGGACCGCGAATCCGGCGGAGCCGTAGGCCTCGAAGAAGGCCACCTGCGGCTTGACGATGGCGAACTCTGCGAAGGCCTCCACACAGATCTCACTGAACGCGCGCAGCCCCGCGACGTCCGCGGGCAGACCCCATGACGACAGCAGTTCGGGGTGCGGGTCGATGCCGGGGCACAGCGGCCCCCTGGCGGCAACGGCGTCGGCCAGGCGCGCCCCGAAGCCCGTCACGGCCGGCCGTTCCCCAATTGGCTGTGCAACTCCTGCAGGGACCGCACGCCGATATCACCGCGGATACCGGCCTCGATGCCCTGCACCGCGGCCGAGGCGCCCTGCACCGTCGTCACACACGGGATGTTCACCGACACCGCCGCCGAACGGATCTCGTAGCCGTCGATACGCGGCCCGGAGTTGCCGTACGGGGTGTTGATCACCATGTCGACCTCACCGGAGCGGATGGCGTCCACGGCAGACCTGGCGGGCCTGCCCTCGCCCGGCTCCTCGAAGTTCTTGCGCACGACCTCGCAAGGAATCCCGTTGCGGCGCAGCATCTCCGCGGTGCCCTCGGTGGCCAGCACCTTGAACCCGAGATCGGCGAGCCGCTTGACCGGGAACACCAGGGAGCGCTTGTCCCGGTTGGCCACCGAGACGAACACCGTGCCCGAGGCGGGCAGCGAACCGTAGGCCGCGGTCTGGCTCTTGGCGAAGGCGGTGCCGAAATCGCGGTCGATGCCCATCACCTCGCCGGTGGATTTCATCTCCGGCCCGAGCAGCGAATCCACCTGCGAGCCGTCGGCCTTGCGGAACCGGTGGAAAGGCAGCACGGCTTCCTTCACCGCGATCGGGGCATCCGGGGAGACCGTCGCGCCGTCCCCCTCGGCGGCCAGCACGCCCTCCTCACGGAGCTGGGCGATGGTGGCGCCGAGCATGACCCGCGCGCACGCCTTGGCCAGCGGGATCGCAGTGGCCTTGGAGACGAACGGCACGGTGCGACTGGCCCGCGGATTGGCCTCCAGGACGTAGAGCACATCGTCCTTGAGCGCGTACTGCACGTTGAGCAGACCCACGACGCCGATACCGTGTGCCAACGCCTCGGTGGCCTCACGGACCTTCTCGATATCGGTGCGGCCCAGCGTGACCGGCGGCAGCGCGCACGCGGAGTCACCGGAGTGGATACCGGCCTCCTCGATGTGTTCCATCACGCCGCCGATGTAGACCTCGGCGCCATCGCAGAGCGCGTCGACATCGATCTCGATGGCGTCCTCCAGGAACCGGTCCACCAGCACCGGGTGCTCCGGGGACAGCTCGGTGGCCCGGGTGATGTAGCCCTGCAGGGTCTCCTCGTCGTAGACGATCTCCATACCGCGTCCGCCGAGCACGTAGGACGGGCGCACCAGCACCGGGTAGCCGATGTCGGCGGCGATCCTGCGCGCCTGATCGAAACTGGTGGCGGTGCCGAATCGGGGCGCGGGCAGCCCGGCCCGGCGCAGCACCTCACCGAACTCGCCGCGGTCCTCGGCCAGATCGATGGCCTCGGGCTTGGTGCCCACGATCGGCACACCGGCCTTCTCCAGCCGCGCGGCCAGCCCCAGCGGGGTCTGCCCGCCCAGCTGGACGATGACGCCCACCACACCGGGACCGCCTGCGCCGGAAGCCTGTTCGGCGTGATACACCTCCAGCACATCCTCGAAGGTCAGCGGTTCGAAGTACAGCCGGTCGGCGGTGTCGTAGTCGGTGGACACCGTCTCGGGGTTGCAGTTGACCATGATGGTCTCGAATCCGGCCTGGCTCAACGTCGTCGCCGCATGCACGCAGCTGTAGTCGAATTCGATGCCCTGGCCGATCCGGTTGGGTCCCGACCCCAAGATGAGCACCTTGGGCCGCTCGGTCTGCGGGGCGACCTCGGTCTCCGCGGAGGGGTCCAGCTCGTAGCTGCTGTAGTGGTAGGGCGTGCGGGCCTCGAACTCCGCGGCGCAGGTGTCGACGGTCTTGTACACCGGGTGGATGCCGAGCCGCTCGCGCAACGCCCGCACCCCGGTCTCACCGGCCAGTTCCGGCCGCAGTGCCGCGATCTGACCGTCGGACAGCCCGCTGTGCTTGGCGTGCCGCAGCAGCGTCTCGTCCAGCACCGGCGCATCCACGAGCTCGGCGCGCAACGTCACCAGGCCGGCGATCTGGTCGACGAACCAGGGATCGACCCCGGAGGCCTCGGCGACCTGCTCGACCGTCCCACCCAGGCGCAGCGCCTGCTCGATGACGTAGATCCGGCCATCGGTGGCGATGCGCAGATCGGCCAGCAGTTCCTCGAGGGTGGCCTCGCGGTCGGGTTGGGTCCAGAAGCCGGCGTGCTTGGTCTCCAGTGAGCGCATCACCTTGCCGAGGGCCTCGATGAAGTTGCGGCCCAGCGACATCGCCTCGCCCACCGACTTCATGGTGGTGGTCAGCGTGGGGTCGGCGCCGGGGAACTTCTCGAACGCGAACCGGGGCGCCTTGACCACGACATAGTCCAGGGTCGGCTCGAAACAGGCCGGCGTCTCCTTGGTGATGTCGTTGACGATCTCGTCCAGGGTGTAGCCGATGGCCAGCTTGGCGGCGATCTTGGCGATCGGGAAACCGGTTGCCTTGGACGCCAGCGCCGATGAGCGCGAGACCCGCGGGTTCATCTCGATGACGATGAGACGGCCGTCTGTCGGGTTGATGGCGAACTGGATGTTGCAGCCCCCGGTGTCCACGCCGACCTCGCGCAGGATGGCGATACCGAGGTCGCGCATGATCTGGTACTCGCGGTCGGTCAGCGTCATCGCCGGGGCGACGGTCACCGAGTCACCGGTGTGCACACCCATCGGGTCGAAGTTCTCGATCGAGCACACCACCACCACGTTGTCGTGGTGATCGCGCATCAGCTCGAGTTCGAATTCCTTCCAGCCGTAGATGGATTCCTCGATGAGCACGTTGGCGGTGGGTGAGGCGGACAGCCCGTCACCGGCCATCCGTTCGACATCCTCGGTCGAGTACGCCATGCCGGAACCCAGTCCGCCCATGGTGAACGACGGCCGCACCACGACCGGCAGGCCCAGGTCGGCGACGGTGTCGCGGACCTCGTCCATGGTGTAGCAGACCCGCGACTTCGCCGACTCTCCGCCGACCTTGGCGACGATGTCCTTGAACTTCTGCCGGTCCTCGCCGCGCTGGATGGCGTCGAAGTCGGCGCCGATCATCTCGACGCCGTACTTCTCCAGGATGCCCTGATCGTGCAGGGCCACCGCGGTGTTGAGTGCGGTCTGCCCGCCCAGGGTGGCCAGCACCGCGTCGATCTTGTTGCCGCGCTCGGCCTGCTGGGCGAAGATCTTCTCCACGAATGCCGCGGTGATCGGCTCGACGTAGGTGTGATCGGCGTACTCCGGGTCGGTCATGATGGTCGCCGGGTTCGAGTTGATCAGGCTGACCTGCAGCCCCTCGGCACGCAGTACGCGGCAGGCCTGGGTGCCCGAGTAGTCGAATTCACAGGCCTGGCCGATGACGATCGGTCCGGACCCGATCACCAGTATGTGGTTGAGATCGCTGCGACGTGGCATTACTTGCTCTCCCCGGACAGAAGGTCGATGAACTGGTCGAACAGGTACTCGGCATCATGCGGGCCGGCGGCGGCCTCGGGGTGGTACTGCACCGAGAAGGCGCGCCCGTCAACGAGTTTGATGCCCTCCACGACGCCGTCGTTGGCGCAGGTGTGGCTGACGATCCCGCGCCCGAACGGGGTGTCGAACTCCTCGCCGGCCTCGCCTTCGAGGGCGAACCCGTGGTTCTGCGCGGTGACGGCGACCCGGCCGGTGACGTGGTCCATCACCGGGATGTTGATACCGCGGTGCCCGAAGGTCATCTTGTAGGTGGACCGGCCGAGCGCCCGGCCCAGGATCTGGTTGCCGAAGCAGATGCCGAACAACGGAATACCGGCGCTAAGCACAGCCCGGGTGACCTCCACGATGTGGTCGGCGGTGGCCGGGTCGCCGGGCCCGTTGGAGAGAAACACCCCGTCGGGCTTGAGCTCGGTGATCTCGTCGAAGGTGGTCGCCGAGGGCAACACGTGGCTGCGCACCCCGCGGCGGGCGAAGTTGCGTGGCGTGTTGGTCTTGATGCCGAGGTCGATGGCGGCGACCGTGAAGCGCGGCTCGCCCTCGGGATCCACCACATAGCGCGCCTGCGTGCTGACCTGGCCGGCCAGATCGGCGCCGAGCATCGAGGGCTGGCTGCGCACCCGGTCCACCAGCGTGGCGGTGTCGGCGAGGGCGTCACCGGAGAACACGCCGGCCTTCATCGAACCGGCCGTGCGCAGATGCCGCACCACCGCGCGGGTGTCGATGCCCGCGATACCGACGATGCCCTGGCGTACCAACTCGTCGTCGAGGGTTCCGGTGGCACGCCAGTTCGAGGCGCGCGGCGAGGGGTCGCGCACCGCGTATCCGGCCACCCAGATCTTGTCGCCCCGGCTCTCGCCGTCCTCACCGTTCCACCCGGTGTTGCCGATCTGCGGCGCCGTCGCCACCACGATCTGGCCGTGATAGCTCGGATCGGTCAATGTCTCTTGGTAGCCGGACATCCCGGTGGAGAACACCGCCTCACCGAGTGTCTGACCGGTCGCGCCGAACGGCGTACCGGTGAAGGTCCGGCCGTCCTCCAGAACCAGGACTGCCTTCTCGCTGGCCATCACACGTCCTCCTCATTGACCCATTTACTGATTTCACCGCGGTCATCGGCGCGGAAGCCGGTGTCGATCTCGGTGCTCGACGGCAGTTTCCAACGGATCGCGACGATGCCGTCGAAGGTCAGTGCCTTGCCGGCGATGGCGCGTTCGCTGCGTATCGCCACGATCGACTCGTCGGGGATCCAGATCGGTCCGATACCGGTGCGCTGCAACATGATCCCCTCGGGGTACCGGGTCAGCACCGCCTTCGCGCGGAATCCCAGTGCCGCCGCGGCGACCTTGTCGTTCCAGTGCGGGGCGATGGTGCTGCCGACATAGAGGCCCTTGGTGGGGCCGGTCAGCACCGGCCCGACGGAGTCGGGCAGCGCCGGCAGGTTGCCGATCAGTTCGGCCTGCCGGGCCATCCGGTGGCGCCAGCCGGTGAGCAGCCGGCGGATGAAGAACCCGATCAGCAGCGCGATCACCGCGGCCACCACCAGCGATCCGATCAACGTCTGGTCGTTCACTGTGCAGACACTCCGTTGCGCGCGGTGACCTTGCCCCGCAGCAGGGTCAGCGTCACCGTCGCCGGCAGTTCCATCGACTCGAACGGGGTGTTGTCCGATCGGCTGGCCAGCTTCGATCCGGTCACCGTCCAGGTGGTTTCGGGATCGACGACGGTGAGGTTGGCCGGCTCCCCCACCTCCAGCGGGCGACCCTGATCCGGCAGACCGACGATCGCCGCCGGCGCCTCGCTCATCACCCTGGCGACATCGCGCCAGGTCAGCAGGCCGGTCTTCACCATGGTGGCGACGACCACCGACAGGGCGGTCTCCAGCCCCAGCATGCCGGGACGTGCGTTGGCGAATTCGCAGCACTTCTCCTGCTCGGCGTGCGGCGCGTGATCGGTGGCGACACAGTCGATGACGCCGTCGGCGAGGGCGCGCCGCAGCGCCTCCACATCGCTGGCTTCGCGCAGCGGCGGGTTGACCCGGTTGCGGCCGTCGTAGCTGCTCAGCCTGCCGTCGTCGAGCAGCAGGTGGTGCGGGGTGACCTCGGCGGTGATCGAAATACCTTGCCCCTTGGCCCATTTCAGCAGCTCGACGGTGCCGGCCGTGGAGGCGTGGCAAATGTGGACCCGGGCACCGGCATCGCGGGCCAGGATCGCGTCGCGCGCGACGATGGACTCCTCGGCCGACCGCGGCCAACCGGCCAACCCGAGCTTGGCCGCGTTGGGGCCCTCGTGTGCGACGGCGCCGACGGTGAGCCGCGGCTCTTCGGCGTGCTGGGCGATGAGCACACCGAGTCCGCTCGCGTACTCCAGCGCGCGGCGCATGATGAGCGGATCGTGCACGCAGATGCCGTCATCGGAGAACATCCGGACCTGACCCACACCGGCGGCCATCAGGCCCATCTCGGTCAGCTGCTTGCCTTCCAGACCCACGGTGACCGCACCGACCGGGTGCACATCGACCAGGCCGACCTGTTGGCCACGGTGCCAGACGTGATCGGTGACCACCGGGCTGTCCGCGACCGGGTCGGTGTTGGCCATGGCGAAGACCGCGGTGTAGCCACCGAGAGCTGCTGCCGCCGAGCCGGTTTCGATGTCCTCCGCGTACTCGCGGCCCGGCTCGCGCAGGTGGGTGTGCAAATCGACGAAACCGGGCAGCAGAATCTGACCGGCCGCGTCGATGACCTCGGCGACCTCGGCCTCGATACCGGAGCCGATCTCGGCGATCTGACCGTCGACCACGCGCACATCGACGGGATCGCCTTCACCGTAGAGCCGCACGCCCCTGATCAGCACACTCACACCGTCACCTCTGTCCCGGCGCCGACCAGCAGGTGGAACAGCACCGCCATCCGTACATGAACTCCGTTGGAAACCTGTTGCAGCACCGCCGATTGCGATGAATCCGCCACCGAGTAGGCGATCTCCATACCGCGCAGCATCGGGCCGGGGTGCAGCACCACGGCGTGCTCGGCGAGCTTGGTCTGCCGCTTCTCGGAGAGGCCGTAGAGCACCGAGTACTCCCGCGCCGAGGGAAAGAAACCGCCGTTCATCCGTTCGGCCTGCACCCGCAGCATCAGCACCGCGTCGGCGGCGGGCAGTTCTGCGTCCAGATCGTGGGACACCGTCACCGGCCACCCGGACACCCCGACCGGCAGCAGGGTGGGCGGGGCCACCAGCACCACCTCGGCTCCCAGGGTGGCGAGCAACTCGACATTGGAGCGCGCCACCCGGCTGTGCAGCACGTCACCGACGATCACCACCCGCCTGCCCTCGATGGAGCCGAGGCGCTGGCGCAGCGTCAGCGCGTCGAGCAACGCCTGGGTGGGGTGTTCGTGGGTGCCGTCGCCGGCATTGATCACCGCGGGACCGGAGCCGTCCGGCTCCACGGTCCACTCGGAGAGTTGTTGAGCCGCACCGGAAGCCGGGTGCCGGATGATCAGCGCGTCGGCGCCGGCGGCCCGCAGGGTCAGCGCGGTGTCGCGCAGCGATTCGCCCTTGGCCATCGAGGATCCCGAGGCGCTGACGTTGATGACGTCGGCACTCATCCACTTGCCCGCGACCTCGAATGACACCCGGGTCCGGGTGGAGTTCTCGTAGAACATGGTGATGATGGTGCGCCCGCGCAGGGTGGGCAATTTCTTGACCTCGCGGCCGAGCAGCGCCTCCCGGAACCGGTCGGCGTCGTCGAGCAGCGCGACCGCCTCATCGCGCGACAGGTCCGCGGCGGTGAGTAGATGCTTCATCGTGACTGATCCCTCTTCGCGCAAGCGCTCATCGGCGAGGTCCTCCGTACGGTGCGATCCTCACGCTGTCCTCCCCATCGGGCTCCTGCAGCCGTACCTTGACGTTCTCCGACCGCGACGTGGGCACGTTCTTGCCGACGTAGTCGGCGCGGACCGGCAGCTCGCGGTGGCCGCGGTCGACGAGCACCGCCAGCTGCACGATGCGGGGCCGCCCGATATCACGGAGCGCATCCAGCGCCGAGCGCACCGAACGACCGGAATAAAGCACGTCGTCGACCAGGATCACCAGCGCGCCGTCGATACCGCCGGCCGGGATGGAGGTCGACTCCAGCGGCCGCGGGGGTTTGGAGTTCAGGTCGTCGCGGTAGAGCGTGATGTCCAGCGCGCCATACGGCAGCGTGACATCGGCGAACTCCTTGACCTTCTCCGCGAGCCTGGCCGCCAGCGTCACCCCGCGGGTGGGGATGCCCAGCAGCACGACGCGCGGGGCGTCCGGCGCGTCGAGCGCGGTCTTTTCGATGATCTGGTGCGCGATGCGCGAGATCGTCCGGCTCACATCGGCGGCGGACATCAATTCCCGGTCGGGACTGGCAGGGTTTGCGGCAGCCACGAGTAAACCCGGACCTCCTTCTCCGCCTCTCGGGACGGATCGTTAAAGGACGTCGAACTGCCGGTCAGCCTATCAGGCCGGCGAGGCGACCCCGTCGCGCAGCGATGTGCCCTTCGTCTCGGGCAGCGCCCAGGTGGACAGCACGCTGACCGCGACAAACACCGCCATCATCAGGCCCACCGCCCAGCCGCCGACGTCGTCGACCAGCAGCCCGGCGACCAGCGGCGGCAGCGCCCCGCCGACGATCCCGGCCAGGTTGAACGCCAGCCCCGCACCGGTGTAGCGGTAGCGGGTGGCGAAGGTCTCCGGAAGGAACGAGGCGATCGGTCCGTAGGAGATCCCGAAGACGCAGAACGTGCCACCGATCGCGACCGCGAACAGCACCGGGGATCCGGTGTCGATCATCGGCATCACCAGGAACGACCATGGCAGGGCGACGCCAAACCCGGTGAGGATGATCCGGCGCCGTCCGTACCGGTCGGACAGGACGGCCGAGATCGCGGTGGTGGTCATCAGCGCCACGCCGGCCAGCACCCCGACGGCGAGGATGAGGCCGCGCGGATGCCCGATCTGGGTGCTGGCGTAACTCAACAGGTAGGTACCGCCCAGGAAGCTCATGGTGAAGATGCCCACCATGCAGCCCGCGGCCAGCAGTACCTGCCGCAGCTGGGTGCGCAGCAGTTCGGCCAGCGGCGCCCGGGGTGTGGCGTCGCGGTCGCGCTCCTCCCGGAACACCGGGGTTTCCTCGATGGTCAGCCGGATGTAGAGCGCCACGATCACCAGCAGCCCGCTGAACAGGAACGGCACCCGCCAGCCCCAGTTCAGGAACACCTCGCTCTTCTCCCCGATCGTGACGTTGGCGATGAGGAAGACCAGGTTGCTGACCGCCAGCCCGGCGCCCGCACCGAGTTGGGTGAACATGCCGTAGCGGCCGCGCTGCGCGGCGGGCGCGTACTCGGCCGACAGCAGCGCCGAACCGGCCCACTCCCCGCCGACGGCGAACCCCTGGCACAGCCGAAGGCACAACAGCAGGATCGGCGCCGCGACCCCGATGGACGCGGCGCTGGGCACCAGGCCCACCCCGACCGTCGAGACGCCCATGATCAGCAGGGTGGCGACCAGGGTCTTCTTGCGGCCCAGTCGATCTCCGAAATGCCCGAACACCGCCGCGCCGACGGGGCGGGAGAAGAAGGCCGCGGCGAAGGTGGCCAGCGACGACACGGTGGCCAGGGCCGGGCTCATGTTCGGGAAGAACACGTGCGGGAAGATCAGCGCCGCGGCGGTCCCGTAGATGTAGAAGTCGTAGAACTCGATGGCGGTGCCCACGAAGCTCGCGAAAGCCACCTTCCGCATCTGCATGTCGCACACGTTAACGTCAGCCGGGTGAATCTCGACAACAACCGCGCGTCCATCTCCGAGGCCATCGACGGAGGCCTGCTCGCCGGTGCCGTCACCCTGGTCTGGCATGCCGGGCAGGTGGTGCAGGTCAATGAGTTGGGTCACCGCGATATCGCGGCCGGCCTGCCGATGCAGCGCGACACCATCTTCCGAATCGCCTCGATGACCAAGCCGGTGACGGTGGCGGCCGCGATGACCCTGGCCGAAGAAGGGCTGTTCGCGCTCGACGATCCGGTGGCCCGGTGGCTGCCCGAGATCGCCGGGCTGCGGGTGCTGATCGAACCGCGCAGCGCGCTGGACGACACCACTGCCCTGCGCCGGCCCATCACCTTCGACGATCTGATGACCCACCGCGCCGGCTTCGCCTACCCGTTCTCCATCACCGGGCCGCTGGCCAAGGCCTATGGCCGGCTCTCGTTCCGGCAGAACGAGGAGCGCTGGCTCACCGAACTGGCCCAGTTGCCGCTGGCGCATCAGCCCGGGGCCCGGATCACCTACAGCCACGGCACCGATGTGCTGGGCATCGCGATCTCGCGGATGGCGGGCAAGCCGCTGCACGAACTGCTGGCCGAGCGCATCTTCGGACCACTGGGCATGTCCGACACCGGTTTTGCGGTCAGCCTGCAACAGCGCCGCCGGATGGCCACCATGTACGGACTCGGGGAAAACGAAGAATTACGCGACGATGTGATGGGTCCCCCGGCGCTGACGCCGCCCGAATTCTGCGCCGGCGGTGCGGGTTTGATGTCGACCGCCGACGACTACCTGGCGTTCGCCCGGATGCTGCTGGGTGAGGGCACGGTCGACGGGGTGCGCGTGCTCTCCCCGGAATCGGTGCGGTTGATGCGCACCGACCGACTGACCGCCGACCAGAAGGAACAGAACTTCCTGGGGGTGCCGTTCTGGATCGGCCGCGGGTTCGGCCTGAGCATGTCGGTGGTCACCGATCCCGCCCAGTCCGAGCGGTTCTTCGGCCCCGGCGGGCTCGGCACGTTCGGCTGGCCCGGCGCCTTCGGCACCTGGTGGCAGGCCGACCCTGCCAATGACGTCATCGTGCTCTACCTGATCCAGAATTATCCGGATCTGACCGCCGACGTCGCGCAGGTCGCCGGTAACACCTCGATGGCCAAATTGCGGATGGCGCAACCGAAATTCGTCCGGCGCACCTATCAGGGACTGGGACTCTAGGCCGGTTCCAGGGCGCGGCGCGCGTAGGCCCGGACGTCGGCGTCGGCGTCCTTGAGCGCCAGGCCCAGCGCATCCCGGGCCGCCGCCTCCGACTCCGCCCAACGGGTCAGGCTCAGCACCGCCGCCTTGCGCACGTCGAGGTGGGCGTCGGCCAGCGCCCGCGACAGCGGCGGCACCGCCACCGCAGCCGACGCCCCGGACAATGCCCTGGCCGCGCCGACCCGCACCTGCCAGGCCGGTTCGACGAGCGCGCGTTCGATCGCGGTCACGTCGCCGTCGGCATCGCCCAGTGATCCCAGCGCCGCCAGCGCGGCGGCCCGCACCAGTGGGTCCCGGTCGGCGAGCAGGGTGCGCACCGTCGTGGCGCCGGCGCGCAGGGTCCCCAGCGCATTGGCCACCGCGATGCGCACCTCACGGCTGTCGTCGCCGGCCGCCGCCGCGACACCGTCGGCATCGTCGACCGACACCAGTGCCCGCACCGCCTCGATGCGCACCCGCTGATCGGCGTCGGTCAGCGCCTGCCGATAGTCGGCTGCCGCCCCGGCCCGCCGCGAACTGAGCACGTACACCGTCGCGGCACGGACCACCGGGTCAACCGAATCCAGATGTTCTGCAATGGCTTCCGGACCGGGAAGAACCTCGACGAGTTCACGCACCGATTCGGCGGCCTGCAGGCGCACCTCCCGGTCGGCGTCACCCAGCGCGTGCAGCAGCGCGGCCGGGTATCCGTCGGGCAGGTTCTCCACCAGGGTGGCCACCGCGGTGCGGCGGACGCCGGGATCCTCATCGGCGAGGTAGTCGGTGAGCACGTCCAGCGCGGGTTCTTCCAGGGCCAGCACTGCAGCGATACGCGGGGACGGGGGTTGGGCGGGCGGGGTGGCCACCCGCGAGACGACGCTCGCCGGCGCCCGGCCACCGAACAGCGGCGGTTGCTCGACATCGACCACCGCGGCATCGGAGGGCACATGGTCCAGACCGGGTACCGGCACCAGATAGGGCGCGACGGGCCGCTTCAGGAAGTGCATGCTGCCGTCGGCCGCCTTGCGCAGGTTCAGGTGGAAACCCCACTCCGTGTCGTCGCGCAGCGGCACATCGGCCCGTTCGTGGTAGAGCCCCCAGCGGGATTCGGTCCGCGTCAACGAGGACCGCGCCGCCATCTCCGCGCAGTCCCGGATGAATGACACCTCCACGGCCCGCATCAACTCGTGCGGGGTGCGCGCCCCGATACCCTCCACCTCATCGCGCATCCGGTCGAAGGTCTGCACCGCGATGGACAGCTTGGCGGCCGTCTTGGGTGGCGCCACATAGTCGTTGACGAAGCGCCGCAACTTGTATTCCACCTGTGGCTGCGGTGGCCCGTCGGGCTGGCGCAGCGGCCGGTAGACGAGTTCGTGCGCCTCGGCCAGCTGATCGGCCGGAAGATCCACCGGCGCAGCGGTTTCGGACAGCGTACCGGCCGCGTGTTCGCCCGCGAGGTCACCGTAGACGAAGGCGCCGATCATGTAGTTGTGCGGGACACACGCCAGGTCACCGGCGGCGTACAGCCCGGGCACAGTGGTCCGGGCATGCTCGTCGACCCAGACCCCCGATGCCGAATGGCCACTGCACAGGCCGATCTCGGAGATGTGCATCTCGATATCGTGGGTCCGGTAATCGTGGCCGCGGTTGGCGTGGAACGTGCCCCGGGTGGGCCGCTCGGTGGTGTGCAGGATGTTCTCCAGCGCGGTGAGCGTCTCATCGGGTAGGTGGGACACCTTTAGGTAGATCGGGCCGCGCGCGGATTCGATCTCGCTGTGCACCTCCGACATCATCTGACCGGACCAGTAATCGGAGTCCACGAAGCGCTCGCCGTGCGCGTTGACCTGATACCCGCCGAACGGATTGGCCACGTACGCGCAGGCGGGCCCGTTGTAGTCCTTGATCAGCGGATTGACCTGGAAGCACTCGATTCCGGAGAGTTCGGCGCCGGCGTGATACGCCATCGAATAGCCGTCGCCGGCGTTCGTCGGGTTCTCGTAGGTGCCGTACAGGTAGCCCGAGGCGGGCAGGCCGAGGCGCCCGCACGGGCCGGTGGCCAGGATGACGGCCTTGGCCGCGACGGCCACGAACTCACCGGTGCGGGTGTTCAGTGCGGCCGCGCCGACCGCTCGACCATCCTCGTCGACGAGCACCCGGACCGGCATCAGCCGGTTCTCGATCTGGATCTTCTCGCGCATCGAGCGCTGCCGCATGACCCGGTACAGCGCCTTCTTGACGTCCTTGCCCTCGGGCATCGGCAGCACGTAGGACCCGGACCGGTGCACCCGGCGCACCGCGTACTCGCCGTGCTCGTCCTTCTCGAACTTGACGCCGTAGCGTTCCAGTCGCTGCACCATGGCGAAGCCGCGGGTGGCGGTCTGATAGATGGTGCGCTGATTGACGATTCCGTCGTTGGCGCGGGTGATCTCGGCGACGTAGTCCTCCGGTTCGGCCTTGCCAGGGATGACCGCGTTGTTCACGCCGTCCATGCCCATGGCCAGTGCGCCGGAGTGACGGACATGCGCCTTCTCCAGCAGCAGCACCTGCGCGCCGTTCTCGGCGGCGGTCAGCGCGGCCATGGTGCCCGCGGTGCCGCCGCCGATCACCAGGACATCGCATTCCATCCGGATGGTGTCGGAAAGGTCGGGGATTTCAGTCATGTGTTATCCAGTGCTGCAAGGATTTCGGCGCGCAACGCGGCGCGCCCGGGCTGGGTGGATTCGCTGCGGGGCTGCGGCACCTCGACGAGAACGCGCAGCGAGGGCTCAGGGGCGAGCGTAGCGACGGGAGATGGCTGGGAGCGGCCGAGAACGGCCACCCGGTCGCCGAGGGTCAGTGCCTCGTCGACGTCGTGGGTGACAAAGACGATGGTGGTGGGATGGGCGCGCCAGGTGTCGATGAGCAGACGCTGCATCGCCGCGCGGGTCTGGGCATCCAGCGCGCCGAACGGTTCGTCCATCATCACCGCGCGCGGCGCCCCGGCCAGACCGCGGGCCAGCTGCACGCGCTGGCGCATGCCGCCGGACAGGCTCTTGGGCAGGTAGTCGGCGTAACCGGTGAGGTTGACCTCCTCGATCCAGCGTTCCGCCCGGGCACGGCGCCCGGCCCGCGGTTCACCCCGGAGCTTCAGCGCCAGTTCGATGTTCGAGCGCACGCTGCGCCAGGGCAGCAGCGCGCTGTCCTGGAACACCATGCCGCGGTCCCGCGAGGTGGTGGTCACCGGATCGCCGTCGGCCAGCACCCGGCCGGCATCGGGGGCCAGCAGCCCGGCCAGCGCCCGCAGCACGGTGGACTTGCCGCAGCCGGACGGTCCGGTCAGCACCAGGATCTCGCCGGGCTGCACCGTCAGGCTCAGCCCGTCCACCACCGGGGTGCCGGTGTAGGACAGCGTGACCTCGTCGAGTTCGAGTTTCATGCCGGTCGCGATGGCGGTGCTCATCGGATGTTCTCCTCACCGCGGGGCAGCCAGCGGGTGGCCCGCCGGCCGATCAGTTCGATGGCTGCCGCGGTGGCGAATCCGAGTACGCCGATGGTGATGATGCCGACGAATACACCGGGATAGTCGAGCACCGTGTAGGCCTGCCAGGTGCGGTAGCCGACGCCCAGCCGGCCCGAGATCATCTCCGCGGAGATGACACAGATCCAGGCCACCCCCATGCCCACCGACAGTCCGCCGAACAGTCCGGGCAGGATGCCGGGCAGCACCACCTGGCGCAGCACGTCGAGGCGACCGCCACCGAGCGTGCGCACCGAGTCCTCCCAGATGGTCGGCAGCGCGCGCACCGCGTGCCGGGTGCTGACCATGATCGGGAAGTACGCGGCCAGGAAGGTGATGGAGACGATGCCCGCCTCATCGGACGGGAACAGCAGGATCGCGACCGGGACGACGGCGATCGCCGGGATGGGTCGCACCAGCTCGGTCAGCGGGCCGACGACGTCGGCGAACAGCCGCGACCGGCCCAGCAGGATGCCGGTGATGACGCCGATGAGCGCCGCCAGGCCGAACCCGGTCAGGATGCGGATCAACGACTGCCCCAGATCCAGCCAGTACTCACCGGTGCCGACGCGGGCGGCCAGCGCCGCGGCGATCTCGGTGACGGTCGGCAGCGTGTCGAAGCGCAACCACAACCGAACACCGTTGGCAGTCAACACTTCCCACAGGCCGATGGCTGCCAGCACCGAGGCCACCCGCAGCAGCCGGTGCCGCCACGTGCCCGGCTTGCGGGCCGGACGCGCTGTCGGTGTCGTGGTCTGCGGCGGATCGAGCAGGGCGGTCATACGGCACCGACCAGTGCCTGGCGGTAGTCCACGATCTCGGTGCCCGGGTGCGCGGCGACGTGCCGCTGCGCACCGGCCGAGGTGCCGAACGGCAGGTACTGCGCACCGTCACGGACCCACACAGCTTTATCGGCGAACCAGCGGGTGCCGAGTTCGGTGTCGGGCACGTAGGCCGCGCGCACGGTGGCTCCCCCGGCTTCGGCTTCGCGGACCGCTCGCAGCAACTCGTTCGGGGTGGCCGCCGGTGTGGTGCTATCGGAGCCCTGCAACCAGAGTTCTCCAGCGGCCGGTGCGCTGGTGGCCGCCAACGCGGTGTCATAGTCCTGGCCTCGTTCCTGGAAGGCCTTCCGAAGCGGACCGTCGTCGACGAAGCCGGCGACGTCGAGATCGGCGAGATCGCCGATCGACTTCAGGTAGGGCACATCACCTTTGAGCGCCTCGACCAGCGAGGGCTTCAGCGTCGTGTCGAACGAGGTGCCACCGGGACCGTTGTAGAGGTAGACGACTTCCTGCGGCAGGCCGCTGCCCTCGGCGACGATGCGGGCGGCCTCCAGCGGTTCGGTGTTCAGGAACTCGGTGGCATCGAGTTGTGCCTGCAGGAAGGCGTCGAGCACCTCGGGGTGCTGCGCGGAGTAGGCCTGGCGCACCACCACCCCGTGCAGCGTCGGGTAGTCCAGTTCGGCCCCGTCGTAGAGCAGCCGGGCCTTGTCCTGGAAGACCAGCAGCCCCGGCCATGCCACGAACTGCGAAAGGCCCTGCACCTGTCCGGATTCCAGTGCCGACGCACCGACCTGCGGTTGCTGGTTGAGGACCTCGACACCGGTCTTGGGGTCGAGGCCGGCCCGTTCCAGCGCGCGCACCAGGGTGCCGTGTCCGGCCGACCCGACGCTCGCCGACACCTTCTGACCGGCCAGGTCGGGCAGCGTCTGGGCCGGCGAGTCCGGGTCCACCACGACCATGTTGAGCGCACCCTTGGGGTGGTAGCCGGTGACGGAGACGATATCGGTGCGGGCGCGGTCGTTGGACTGGGTCTTGGAGCCGTTGATCAGCATCGGGTAGTCACCCATGGAGCCGATGTCGATTTTCTCGGCGACCATCTGCGCGGTGATCGGTGCGCCCGTGTCGTAGTCCTGCCAGGTCACGTTGTATTCGGTGCCGGTGTCGGTGGTGATGTCGGCGAGTCGCTGCTCCAGGAATCCCTTGGCGCGCAGCAGTGTTCCCGCGGTGACGGTGTTGATGGTCTTGGACTGGTAGCCGATGACGACGTTGACGACGTCATCGGACCCGGCTGCCGAATCCAGTGAGCAGGCGGTGACCGACGCGGTGAGGGCAGCAAGCAGCGCAACGAGCGTTTTCTTCACGGGAGTGCCTTAGAGGTCAGCGGATCAGGAAGGGCATGTTGACGGTGACGGCGCCGGTGGGACAGCGCGCGGCGCACGGTCCGCAGTACCAACATTCGTCGACGTGCATGAACGCCTTGCCGTTCTCGGGGTTGATCGCCAGCGAGTCCAGTGGGCAGATCTCCACGCACAGCGTGCAGCCCTCGATACACAGCGACTCATCAATGGTCACCGGTACGTCGACGCGGTTGTTAACCAGTGTCATGTCAGCTCCTGACGGGTCAGTTTCGGAAAAGGTTGCCGCGCATGGTGATCCGGTCACCACGCATGCGGATGTATTCGAGGTCGACGGGGCGCCCGTCGCCGAGGCTGGTCAGTCGTTCCAGCATCAGCAGGGCGGCGCCGTCGGGCACCTGCAGGGTGGCCGCGGAGTGCGGGTCCGCCGCGATGGCCTCCAGCGCGAGGGTGGCCGATCCCAGCCGCTGGCCGCTGACCTGCTCGATGAGCGCGAACACGTCGTTGGTTTCCAGTGGGTGCGCGATCACCTGTTCGCCGATGTCGGGGGCCAGGTAGGTGAGATCCAGGGACAGCGGCAGATCACCGAGGTAGCGCAACCGTTCGATGTAGACCACCTGGGTGCCGGGATCGAGTTCGAGCTTGCGGGCGACCGCGGGCGGGGCGGCCATCTGCAGCACCGCCCGGACCTCGTTGCGCACCTCGCCGTAGTCCTTGAACGTCTCCTTGAGACCGGTGAGCGCATCGAGACCGTGGTCGTATTTGCGGACCGCGACGTGGGTGCCGACCCGGGTGCCGCGGTCAATCAGCCCCTCGGTCTTGAGGACGGCCAGCGCTTCCCGGATGGTGTTGCGCGATACCGTGAACTCCTCGATCAGGTCGGCCTCGCTGGGCAGCCCGTCCGGGTATCCGCCGGCGTGGATCTGGTGCCGCAACAGGTCCGCGACCTGGCGCGCCTGGTCCGCGCGGGGCCGTCGGATGGGGGTTGGATCGGGGGCTGGCACCTGATCACCGTAAAACCGTTGCCGGGTGCCCTCCGGCTTCTGCGCAGGCCCGGTGTGCCGCGATGGTCGATTGCGCCGCTGCCCCAACCGAGGGACCAGCCAAAAAGCCGGGGCATTGTGGTATTACGCCACTACCTCAGAGCAGGCAGATATTCCAATCGCGGTGAGTCAAAAGCTCAGTCATCCTCGTCGGGATCGGGTGGGAGGAGCTCTTCGCCGGTGGTAGTGGTGGTTGAGGGTGTCCCCACCGGTGTCCATGAGTGGTGGTGGGTGCCAGTGCACGCGGCCGGTGGCGGGGTCGATGGTGTTGGTCCAGCCCAGTTCGGCGAGCCGGTTGTCCGGTCCGCAGCCGAGTGCGAGGTCCGGGGCGTCGGTGTACCCGCCGTGATGCCAGCTGGGGTGGGCGTGATGGGCCTGGCAGTGACAGGCACCTTGGGTGCAGCCGGGGCGGGTGCAGCCACGGTCGCGGTTGTAGAGCAGTAGGCGTTGAGCCTTGGTGGCCAGGCGTTTCGAACGCCCCAGGTAGAGCGGTTCGGCGGTGTGGTGGCGGTAGACGATCAGATAGTGATGTGCGTGTTCGGCGAGGCGGATCAGATCGCGCATGGGCATGCGGGTTCCGGAGCCGGTGACCGCGATCCCGGCCCCGGCTTCGAGTTCGGCCAGCGTGGTGGAGACCACGACGGTGACGGGTAGCCCGTTGTGTTGGCCGAGGCGGTGGGACATCAGGGTGTCGCGCAGCACCGCTTTGATGGCGTCGTGGTTGCGTTGGGCTTGGGTGCGGTGATCGCCGGCGGGCGGTTCCAGGTCACGCCTGATCGGTGGGGGCAAGGTGTCAGCGAGATCAGCCAGCTCGCCGAAGTCGCGTAGAAGTGGGCGCTCCTCGACAGGCCCAGGTTCGTCCCCCACCTCGGGCCCGGGTGCCACCGGGGATTCTTCTTCGAGCGGGTTGGGCACCGGATTGTGTTGCGGTGCGGCGTCGTCGGGGTTGTTGATCCCAGGCCGCGCCCACACGTCCAGGATCGTGCGCAGGTAGGCCGCGAACTCCGAATCCACCCGCCCCGACACCTTGGCCAGCCCATCGACATCGGGCTTGCCGATCGTCAAGCCCACCTTGTGCCGCGTCAGGTCCGGGCTGTCCCCGTTCTGGTTGAGCACGTACACCATCTGTTCGGCGAGCTCGGCCAGCGTCTCGGGAGTATTGGCCTCGGCGACCGCGACCAGGGTGGCCTCCATCTGGGCCCGCTCGCCGGCATCGAGATACGCCGAGGCCTGCTTGAGCGCGGACCGGATCACCGTGATGTGGGCGGTGTTGATGGACCCGGCTGCCAACGCGTGAGCGCATGCGGGTAGCAGTGGCTCCAACACCTCACCATTGAGCGCATGCCGCGGTCCGAGGTCGCGGGCCTGCGCGATGCGGCGCCCGGCCTCGCGATCCATCAGGGCGGCCAGGATGCGGTGATCGACCGCGGTATCGGCGCGGGCGTAGTGCTCCCGCTCGGACAACAGCCCGAGCAACTCCGCGGTGTCGAAGACGGTGAAATCGGCGTCCAGCAGTGCCTTGACCGACGCGGCGCGATCGGAGAGTGCATGCTGCACCGCTTCCCGACCATCCACCACGTCGCTGCTCATGCTTCGAACATACGTGCGATCACCGACAAAACCGCCCAGAAAGTGACGGCCGTGATCAATGAGTCCAAAGAAATTCCTGGGACCCAACGTTCGCCCGGATGTCGCTGAGAGGTAGGTACTTTCGCACCCGACAGTCCGCTACATCGAGCGCGACAGCACCCGCCCGAACTGCAGCAGCCGCTCCATCTGAGCCAGGCCGCCGTTGTCCACCGACTTGGTGTATCGGAACGACTCGCAGTACAGGTCGCTGTCGGTCGCCGAGGTACGTCGGGCTCGGGTCACCAGCTGGGTATACATCCGCAGCCGGACCTCGGAGAGTCTGCGGGTGCCGTCGCCGAGGACCTCGAACTGGGTGCTGAGGATGTGATCGCTGATGGTGGACAACAGGATGGTGCGCACCGAGGAGTTCAATTGCCGACGGTCGTCGGCGAATTCGTCATCGGCGCGCCACATGATGAGGCGCAGGCCATCGGTGGCCACCACTTCCTGCCATACCGCGGTGCCCTCGATCTCCTCGGTCTCACCGCGGGACATGATGAACGCGGCGATGCCGGGGAACTCGATGACCGACCGCAGCTGTTCGAGCGCCAGCTCGGGGTCACGCAGATAAACCGTCGCCGCATCCTGCACGCTCGTGTAGGGCGCCCAGTCCTGCGGCACGCTCACTCCCCGGCGTCGGAGGGGCGCAACGCCGCGGCGGCCGCTCGGATCTGCGGGGTCACCAGCATCACCTGACCGAGCACGCCGTTGACGAAGCCCGGCGACTCGTCGGTGGACAGTTCCTTGGCCAGCTCGACGGCCTCGTCGACGGCCACGGGCTCCGGCACATCCTCGGCGTGCAGCAGTTCCCACACCGCCACCCGCAGGATGGCGCGGTCCACGGCGGGCAGCCGCTCCAGCGTCCAGCCCTGCAGGTGCGAGGAGATGAGGTCGTCGACGTGCGCGGCCTGCTCGGTGACACCATGAGCCACCGTCACGGTGTACGGGTTCAGCGCGTTGATATCGGCCTGGGTGTGGGACAGCGCGTTGCGACCGTCGGCGGCCTCGGCGGCGGTGATCCCGCGCGCCTCGGCTTCGAACAGCAGGTCGACGGCACGCTTACGCGCCTGGTGCCGACCACGGTCACCACGACGGTCAGCCATTGACCCTTCCCAAGTAGCTGCCGTCACGGGAATCAACCTTCAGCTTGTCACCGGTGTTGATGAACAGCGGCACCTGGAGTTCGGCGCCGGTCTCCACGGTGGCGGGCTTGGTGCCCGCGCTGGAGCGATCGCCCTGTAGGCCCGGCTCCGTGTGGGTGACGACGAGTTCGACGGTGACCGGGAGCTCTAGGTACAGCGGCGCGCCCTCGTGGAAGGCGATCTGCACGCCGATCCCCTCGAGCAGGAAGTCGGCCAGCCGGCCCACCAGCGCCTCGGACAGCGGATGCTGCTCGAAGTCCTCGGAGTCCATGAAGACGAAGTCGCTGCCGTCGCGGTACAGGTAGGTGGCGTCACGCCGGTCGACGGTGGCGGTCTCCACCTTGACCCCGGCGTTGAACGTCTTGTCGACGACCTTGCCGGTCAGCACGTTCTTGAGCTTGGTGCGCACGAAGGCCGGGCCCTTACCGGGCTTGACGTGCTGGAACTCGGTGATCTGCCACAGCTGGTTTTCGATCTGCAGAACGAGCCCATTCTTGAAGTCGGCGGTTGATGCCACGGTCTGTACAGCTCCTAGATCAGGTGATAACAGCCAGTTCCTTGGGGAACCGGGTGAGTAACTCGGGTGTAGGTGCGCTCTCGCTGCCGACAACCAGGGTGTCCTCGATGCGGACACCGCCCCGGCCGGGCAGATAGACGCCGGGCTCCACGGTGACCGCAGCGCCAGCAAGCAGTGTACCGACGGCTGACGCGCTGATACCCGGCGCTTCGTGGATCTGTAGTCCGACCCCGTGCCCGAGGCCGTGCCCGAAGTTCTCGGCGAATCCGGCGTCGGCGATCACCTGCCGCGAGGCGCCGTCGACATCCTTCAGGATCGCCCCCTCCACCAGGGCCTTCCGGCCGGCCGCCTGGCTGGTCGCCACGAGTTCGTACAGGTCCAGCTGCCACTGCGCGGCGTGTCCCAGCACGAAGGTGCGCGTCATGTCCGAGTGATAGCCCGCCACCAGGGCGCCGAAGTCGATCTTCACGAAATCGCCGTCGGCCAGCACGGCGTCGGTGGGCCGGTGATGCGGGATCGCCGAGTTCGCGCCGGCGGCCACGATGGTTTCGAAGGACACCCCGTCGGCGCCGTGGTCGAGCATCAGCGATTCCAGCTCGCGACCGACCTCTTTCTCGGTGCGTCCGGGGCGCAACCCACCGCGGGCCACCAGATCATGCAGCGCCGCGTCGGCCGCCTCGCAGGCCAGCCGCAGAATCGCGATCTCACCGACGTCCTTGACCTCGCGCAGCCGTTCCACCATGCCGGCGGCGCGGACGAACTCCAGACCCTCTCCCGCACGCTCCAGCAGACCGAAACCGTCCACCGTCACCACGTGGCTCTCGAATCCGAGCCGGCGCACGCCGTCGGCGGCCGCACGGCCCGCCAGGTGGGGCGCCACCGCCCGTTCGATGACCAGTTCGGCGTCGGGCGACTGCGCCGCGGCCTGCGTTACATAACGTCCGTCCGTTGCCAACACCGGCGTGTCCTGGTCGGCACGCACCAAAAGGGCGGCGTTGGAACCGGTGAATCCGGACAGATATCGGACGTTGACCAGGTCAGTTACCAACATGGCGTCCAGTTCGGCGGCCGCCAGCCGGCGCCGTAACCGGTCCCGGCGCTGAGAAATCGTCACAGGCGCTGACGGTACTCGCTACGCTGTCCCCTCATGAGCAAGTGGTTGCTGCGCGGACTCGTGTTCGCGGCGGTCGTGGTTGTCCTCCGGTTGATCCAGGGAGTGCTGGTCGACTCCTTCCCGACGCAGGCCGGATGGATCAGTCCCACACTGGGTCTGTTCCTCGCGATCCCCGCGATCCTGTGGGCCTATTTCGACGGCCGCGCCGACGCCAATGCGCAGTCCGACCCGGACCGCCGTCAGGATCTCGCGATGGTCTGGCTGATCGCCGGCCTGATCGCCGGCCTGCTCGGCGACCTGGTGTGCTGGTTCATCGGGCTGTTCTACCCGGTGCTCTACACCGGCGGCCTGATCAGCGAGCTGACCTCGTTCGCGGCGTTCACCGCGCTGCTGATCTTCCTGGCCGGTGTCATCGCGGTGACCATCGGCCGCTGGAGCGTCGACCGCAAGGCCCCGCCGTACGTCCGTCGCCGCGAGGGCGATGAGGAGCGGGCCGACACCGATGTGTTCGCAGCGGTGCAGCCCAGCGCCGACGAAGAAGCCAAGCAGTCTTAGCGGGTACCCACCACGGAGTAGGCCGCGGCCAGCAGCGTCGGGTCCGGCCCTTCGAGGCGGCCGGGCTTGGCCAGTCCGTCGAGCACCACGAAACGCAGCACCCCGGAACGGTTCTTCTTGTCCCCGGCCATGTATTCGAGCAGCTGCGGCAGCGCGTCGGCGTCATAGCTGACCGGTAGCCCCAGCGCTTCGAGCACCCGGATGTGCCGGTCGGCGGTGTCGTCGTCCAGACGGCCGGCCAGCCGGCCCAGCTCCGCGGCGAACACCAGACCCACCGATACGGCGGCCCCGTGGCGCCATTTGTAGCGCTCGCGGCGCTCGATGGCATGGGCCAAAGTGTGTCCGTAGTTGAGGATTTCGCGCAGCGCCGACTCCTTCTCGTCGGCGGCCACCACCTCTGCCTTGACGGCGATGGCACGGCGGATCAGTTCGGGCAGCACGGTGCCCGACGGGTCCAGCGCGGCCTCCGGGTCGGCCTCGATGAGGTCCAGGATCACCGGGTCTGCGATGAAACCGGCCTTCACGATCTCGGCCATCCCGGCCACGATCTCGTTGCGCGGCAACGTCTGCAGAGTCGCCAGGTCGACCAGTACCGCCAGCGGCTGATGGAACGCGCCGACCAGGTTCTTGCCGGCGTCGGTGTTGATCCCGGTCTTGCCGCCGACGGCGGCGTCCACCATGCCCAGCAGTGTGGTGGGCACGTGCACGATGTCGACGCCGCGCAGCCAGGTGGCCGCGGCGAACCCGGCGACGTCGGTGGCCGCACCGCCGCCGAGGCTGACGACGGCATCCTTGCGGCCGATGCCGATCCGGCCCAGCACCTCCCAGATGAAGCCGACGACCGGCAGTTCCTTGCCAGATTCGGCATCCGGGATCTCGATGCGGTGTGCGTCGATCCCGTTGCCCGCCAGGTGTTCCCGGATGACCTCGGCGGTCTGCGCCAAGGTGGGCTGGTGCAGGATCGCCACTTTGTGGCGCCCGGCCAGCGTGCGGCCGAGGTCCTCCAGCAGGCCGGTGCCGATGATCACCGGGTACGGCCGGTCGACGAGTACGTCGACAGTCACGGGTTCACTCATTGCGTGCCTCTGCTCGTCGGGCCAGCGCCGCCGGGGTGGGCGGGGCCTCGGTGGTGGGTGCGGGGTTCAGGACTGTGGGACCGCGCCGCCAGGCCGGTCTGCGCCGCCGCCGCGGCCGGGCGGGCCCGCATCCGGACAGCCGGGTGACGATATGGCGCACCACCGCACCGGGATTGCGCCGATTGGTGTTCACCCGCATGGTGGCCACCTCACGGAACAACGGCACCCGCTGCTCCATCAGGGAACGGTATTTCGCTGCCGGATCATCGCCGGCCAGCAACGGACGCGCGCTGCCGGTGGTACGCCGAATACCTTCTGCAGCACTGATTTCCAGGTAGATCACGGTGTGACCCTTGAGTGCCTCGCGCACCTCCGGGGTGGTCACCGCGCCGCCACCGAGAGACACCACACCCTCGTGCTCGTCGAGCGCGGCGCGCACCACGTCGGCTTCGATCTGACGGAACTGCGTCTCGCCTTCCACGAAGATCTCGGCGATGCTGCGCCCGGCGGTCTCCACGATCTTGACGTCGGTGTCCAGTAACGGCACGCCCAGCGCCTTGGCCAACCGCCGGCCGATGGTGGACTTGCCGGAACCCGGCATGCCCACCAGCACCACTTTGGGACCCATCGGCTATCCCGAGGCCGGAACCGACGGGGTGGACGGCTCGTGCTCGGCGACCGAAGCCAGGTAGCTCTCGACGTTCCTGCGGGTCTCGGCCAGCGAGTCGCCGCCGAACTTGAGCAGCGCGGCGCGCGCCAGCACCAGCGCGACCATCGTCTCGACGACGACGCCGGCGGCCGGCACCGCGCATACATCGGAACGCTGATGGATCGCGACGGCCTCGTCGCCGGTCGACATGTCCACGGTGGCCAGCGCGCGGGGCACCGTGGAGATCGGCTTCATCGCGGCGCGCACCCGTAGCGGCTGCCCGTTGGTCATGCCGCCCTCCAGACCGCCGGCGCGGTTGGTCGACCGGGTGATGCCGTCCGGGCCCGGGTACATCTCGTCGTGGGCGACGCTGCCGCGGCGGCGCGCCGTCTCGAACCCGTCGCCGATCTCGACGCCCTTGATGGCCTGGATGCCCATCACCGCCGCGGCCAGCTGGCTGTCGAGGCGGTTGTCACCACTGGTGAAGGAGCCCAGTCCGATGGGCAGCCCGGTGACCACAACCTCGACGATGCCGCCGAGGGTGTCACCGTCCTTCTTGGCGGCTTCGATCTCGTCGATCATCAGCTGCTCGGCGTCCTTGTCGAAGGCACGCACCGGGCTGTCGTCGATGGCGGCCAGATCCTGCTGCTGCGGCGACGGGCCGTCGTAGGGCTTCGAGGCACCGATGGACACGACGTGGGAGATCACCTCGACGCCGAGCGCCTGCTGCAGGAAGGCGCGGGCCACGGTGCCGGCGGCGACGCGGGCCGCGGTCTCGCGGGCGCTGGCACGCTCCAGCACCGGACGGGCGTCGTCGAAGCCGTATTTGAGCATGCCCGCGTAGTCGGCGTGGCCGGGGCGGGGACGGGTCAGTGGGGCGTTGCGGGCGGCGTCGCTGTCGAGTTGCTCGGCGGGCACCGGGTCCGAGGCCATCACGGTCTCCCACTTGGGCCATTCGGTGTTGCCGATCTCGATGGCGATCGGTCCGCCCAGGGTGAGGCCGTGGCGTACGCCGCCCAGCACGGTCACCTGGTCCTTCTCGAACTTCATCCGCGCACCGCGGCCGTAACCGAGCCGGCGGCGCTGCAACTGGACCGCGATGTCGTCGGAGGTGACGGACAAACCCGCAACCATGCCTTCGACCATCGCTACCAGGGCACGGCCGTGGGATTCACCTGCGGTAGTCCATCGCAACACGGATGACATTCTCCCATGCGGTCATCTGTGCGACCGAATCCGTCACCGGGTCGCTGGCCCGGGTTGCCGGGGTGCACTCCATTGCAGCAGCACGGTGTCGATCCAACGGTCGTGTTTGTAGCCGACCCGGACCAGCCGTCCGGCCTCCCGAAATCCCAACCGACGGTGCAGGCCGGTCGAGGCCGGATCCCCGGAGTCGGCGATCACCGCGATGACCTCGCGCACCCCGATCGACCGGCACCGCTCCAACAACGCGGTGAGCAGTTCGGTTCCGCAGCCCGCGCCCAGCGCCCACGGCGCGACGTACACCGAGTCCTCCACGGTGGCCCGGTAGGCGGGGCGTTCCTTCCACGGCGTGCAATAGGCGTATCCGGCCACGGCGCCGTCGCGCTCGGCGACCAGGAACGGCAGATCGCGTTCGGTGATGGTGGCGAAACGCCGCGCCCACTCGTCCACGTCGGGTGCGTCGATCTCGAAGGTCGCCACCGAACTGGCGACGTAGTGGGCGTAGATGGCCGCGATGACCGGCAGGTCATCGGTGGTGGCGGGCCGCACGGTCATGGCTCAGCGTAGGACTACCACCACGCCAGGGCGACCGCTGCCGCGCTGGCGGCACACATCGATGGGCCGTGCGGCACGGTCGATCCGCCCCGCGACAGCACGACGATGATCCCGGCGAGCGCGGTCAGCAGCACCGCACCGAAGGCACCGAGCAGCCACACCTCCACCCCGAACGCCCCGGTGAGTGCGCCGAGGCCGATCGCGAGTTTCACGTCCCCGGCACCGAGCGCGGCCGGGTCGATCAGGTGGACCATCAGATAGAGCAGGCTCAGGGCTAGCGCACCCAGCGCAGCGGGCGTTCCCCGGCCCGCCAGCACGGCCACCCCGAGGATGAGTACCGCGCCGGGCAGGGTCAGCGCGTTCGGCAGGCGGCGGCGGCGCAGGTCATGGATGCTCAGCGCGATCAGCCAGCCACCGATCACCAGCACACCCACAGTCCAAGGCTAGGACCCCGGCAGGGCCCGCCTCATCACCTCTTTGGGCGCAGGCAAGCCGGTGAACTGTTCGACCTGCGCGACGGCCTGATGCAGCAGCATCTGCAGCCCGCTGATCACCCGGCCGCCGCCGGCCTGCACCGCGGAGGCCAACGGGGTGGGCCAGGGGTCGTAGATCGCGTCCAGCAGCACCGGCACGGTTTCGATGGTGTGGACGTAGCCGGCCGCGATGTCGGCGGGCAGGGTGTTGACCGCGACGTCCACCTCGACCGGGGTGCCGAGTTCGACCCACCGGATGGCGACACCGAGCGGTTCGGCCAGGGCGACCAACGGTTGCGCCCGCTCCGGGTTGCGGGCGAGCACCGCGATCTCGGTGACACCGAGAGTGGCCAGGCCCACCACCGCGGCCGGGGCGGTACCGCCCGAGCCGAGCACCGCGGCGCGGGGTCCGCACGCGTTCGTCAGCGCACCGATGACCCCGTCGATATCGGTGTTGTCGGCCCGCCAGCCCGTCGGTGTGCGCACCAGGGTGTTCGCCGAGCCCACCAGGGTGGCGCGGGCCGTCCGCTCGGAGGCGACCGCCAGGGCGGCGAACTTGTTCGGCATGGTGACCGAGAGCCCGACCCACTCCGGTCCCAGCCCGGCCACCAGTGCCGGCAACTGCTGGGCCGTGCACTCGATGCGGTCATAGGTCCACGACGTCAGGCCCAGTTCCCGGTAGGCGGCCAGGTGGATGTCCGGCGAACGGGAATGCGAGATCGGTGACCCCAGGACGCCGGCTCGCCTGACGGGCTCCGCGGCGGGACGCCGCCTATCGGGCACTGTCCAGCACACCGTTTCGTCTGGCCAGTTCGATGCTGGCCAGGTGCTGTTCGTAATCACGGGTGAAGAGCGTGGTGCCCTCCAGGTCGATGGTGACGAAGTACAGCCAGTCCCCTGGTTCCGGATTCTCCGCCGCAGCCAGCGCGGGCTGCCCGGGCGAGCAGATCGGGGTCTTCGGAAGGCCAAGGGAGGCATAGGTGTTCCACGGGGTCACCCGGGCGCGGTCGCCGTCGGTGGTGGCCACCTCGGTGCGGTCCAGGGAATAGTTCACCGTGGAGTCGAATTCCAGCTTGCGGTTCTCGGCCAGTCGGTTGAAGATCACCCGCGCCACCTTGGAGAAGTCCTGCGGCTTGGACTCGCGCTGCACCAACGAGGCGACGATCAGGATCTCGTAGGGCGACATCCGGGTGGTCTCGGCGGCGGCGAGCAGGCCGTTGGCCTCGTACTGAGCGGTGCTGGCCCCGATGAGGGCGGCGAGGATCTCCTCGGCCGAGCCGGACGGGTCGACGTTCCAGCTGCCCGGCGCGATGAGGCCCTCGAGCCGGCGGTGATCGCTGCCCATCTCGGTCACCCCGGAGGTCGCCCAGCTGGGCACCGACAGTGCGGCGAGTTCGGCGGTACTGGCGGCCTGCTTCAATTCGTCGGCCGAGACACAGGCCCGGGTGCCGTCGAGGTCGACGCAGGAGGCGTCGGAGATGAGCGACAGGATGCCCTTGGTGACGGCGTTGGTCCTGACGTCGGCGACGTCGTCGAGCTGGCGGCCCTCGGGGATGACCATCTGCCCGACGCGGTTCTCCGGGTCGGCAAGCTTCTCCACGGCGCTGGACACCGGGATCTCGGTGCGCAGCTTGTAGAAACCGGGCTGGATGGCCGCGATCGCCGAATTGGTGGCCGCGGCGTCGACGAATGCCTTCGACGAGGACACCACATTCTGTTCCTGCAGCGTCTGCCCGATCGCCGTGGTCGAGTCTCCGCTGTGCACCTCGACGACGACATCGGCGGTGCCTTCGCCGGCGAAATCGCTGCTGCCACCGAACAGGCCGTGCCACATCTTGGAGCCGACGAACACCACTCCGATGACGACGACGACGAGCGTCACCAGCGCAGCGATGGAGAACACCCGGCGGCGCCGTGCGGTACGTCGTTCCTGCGCCCGGGCGGCGCGGCTCAGCCGGCGGCGCGGTGGACCGACCGCCTGCGGCTCGCTTCGCTCGGGACTCCAATGATCACTCATCAACAACCCTTAATGCGGACCGGCGCTGGTCCAACCAGTTCTGCAGAATGCCCACTGCGGCAACTTGATCGACCATGGCCCGCTGATTCTTGGCGCGTACCCCTGCCTCCCGCAGCGACCGCTGGGCGGTCACCGTGGTCAGCCGCTCATCGGCCAGCCGCACCGGTGTCGGTGCGATCCGGGCCGCCAGGGCATCGGCCAATTCGACGGCGTCTTGTGCTGAGGAACCGGAGCGGTTCGCCAGCGTGCGCGGCAGGCCGACGACGACCTCGACCGCTTCCAACTCTTCGGCGAGCTTCACCAGCCTGCGGAGGTGACGACCCGATTTGTCCCGCTGCACGGTCTCCAGCGGGGTGGCCAGAATGCCGTCGGGGTCGCTTCCCGCGACCCCGATCCGTACGGTGCCCACGTCGACGCCGAGCCGGCGACCCCGTCCCGGATCGTCGGGACCCGGCCTGTCCGGCAGGCGGTCGACCTCAGCACTCACCGCGGCTAGCTCCGGGCGATCTCTGCGTGCAGCGCGGCCAATGCCGCGTCGATACCCGCCGCCCCCTTACCGGAACCCTGGGCCAGATCAGCCTTGCCACCCCCGCGGCCGTTGACGGCCGCGCCCAACGTCTTCACCAGGTCGTTGGCACTGAGGCCGAGATCCTGTGCGGCGGGATTGACCGCGACCACGAACGGCACCGCGTCATCCTCACCTTCGGCGATCAGGGCCACCACGGCCGGATCGGATCCGAGCTTGCCCTTGATGTCACCGACCAGGCTGCGCAGATCCCCCGCGGTGATTCCCCCGGCCATGCGCTGAGCCACAAAACGAACTTTACCTACAAGCTGCGCGCCGGCAGCCGCATTTGCGGCCGCGGCGCGCGCGTTTGCCAGCCGCGCCTTGTCCAGTTCCTTTTCCGCGGCCCGCAGCCGTTCCACCAGGTTGGCCACCCGTGCCGGCACCTCTTCCGAGGGCACCTTCAGCGACGACGCCAGGCCCGCCATCAGCGCGCGTTCCTTGGACAGGTGCCGGAACGATTCCAGCCCGACGTAGGCCTCGACGCGGCGCACACCGGAGCCCACCGAGGACTCGCCCAGCACGGTGACCGGTCCGATCTGCGCCGAGCTGCGCACGTGCGTACCGCCGCACAGCTCCAGGGAGAACGGTCCGCCGATCTCGACCACCCGGACCTCGTCGGGGTAGTTCTCGCCGAACAGCGCCATCGCGCCCATGGCTTTGGCCTGATCCAGTCCGGTGTTGAAGGTGTTCACCGCGAAGTCGGCCTGCACCGCTTCGTTGGCGACCTCTTCGATCTGTGCGCGCTGCTCGTCCGACAGCGAACCCTGCCAGTTGAAGTCGAAGCGCAGGTAGCCCGGCCGGTTCAGCGAGCCTGCCTGAACCGCGTTGGGACCCAGCACTTCCCGCAACGCGGCGTGCACCATGTGGGTACCGGAATGCCCCTGGGTCGCGCCGTGGCGCCACTTGTCGTCGACCGTGGCGGTGATGGTGTCGCCCTCGACGAACTCCCCGGACTCCACCGAGACACGATGCGCCCACACGGTTTTCGCGATCTTCTGGACATCGGTCACCGCGGCCTTGGCGGTCTCCGAGGCACCGGTACCGGTGATGGAACCCTCATCCGCGATCTGGCCGCCGGATTCGGCGTAGAACGGTGTGCGGTCCAGGATCAACTCGACCTGCTGACCCTGGGTGCCCTCATGGGACACAACGGGAACCCGTTTACCGTCGACGAAGATGCCCAGAATGCGTGCCTGCGAACTCAACTCGTCGAAGCCGGTGAACTCGGTGGGTCCGCCGTCGACGAGCTCCCGGTACGCGGACAGATCCGTGTGGGCCTGCTTGCGGGCGGCGGCGTCGGCCTTGGCGCGCTGGCGCTGTTCGGCCATCAGACCGCGGAAGCCCTCTTCGTCGACGGTCAGGCCGGCCTCGGCGGCCATTTCCAGGGTCAGATCGATCGGGAACCCGTAGGTGTCGTGCAGCGTGAACGCGTCATTGCCGGACAGCGTGGACTTTCCGGCGGTGCGGGTCGCGTCGGCAGCATCCTCGAACAGCCGTGAACCCGAGAGCAGAGTGCGGTTGAACGCGGTCTCCTCGGCCACCGCGATGCGGCTGATCCGGTCGAAATCGGTGACCAGTTCCGGGTAGGAAGGCCCCATCTCGTCGCGCACCGTCGTCATCAGCTCGGCCATGATGGGCCGTTCCACGCCGAGCAGGCGGGCCGCGCGGATGATCCGGCGCAGCAACCGGCGCAGCACGTAGCCGCGGCCCTCGTTACCGGGGGTGACCCCGTCGCCGATGATGATCGCCGCGGTGCGGCTGTGATCGCCGATGATGCGGTAGCGCACATCGTCGGTGTGGTTGCCCTGCCCGTAGCCGCGCGGCGCGATCCCGGCGACCAGGTCGATGACCGGGCGCACCAGATCGGTCTCGTAGACGTTGTCCACGTCCTGCAGCAGACAGGCGATGCGCTCGACACCCATGCCGGTGTCGATGTTCTTGCGCGGCAGCGGACCGAGGATCTCGAAGTTGTCCTTCGAGGTGCCTTCCCCGCGCTCGTTCTGCATGAAGACGAGATTCCAGATCTCGATGTAGCGGTCCTCGTTGGCCTCCGGGCCGCCTTCGATGCCGTATTCCGGGCCGCGGTCGTAGTAGATCTCCGAGCACGGACCGCACGGGCCGGGGATGCCCATCGACCAGTAGTTGTCGGCCATCCCGCGGCGCTGGATGCGCTCCAGCGGCAGGCCGGCCACCTCCTGCCACAGCGCGATGGCGTCATCGTCATCGAGATAGACGGTGGCCCATAGCCTTTCCGGATCGAAGCCGTAGCCGCCCTGGTCCTGCGGGTTGGTCAGCAAGGTCCAGGCCAGCTCGATGGCCTGCTTCTTGAAGTAGTCGCCGAAGCTGAAGTTGCCGGCCATCTGGAAGAAGGTGTTGTGCCGGGTGGTGATACCGACTTCTTCGATGTCGGGGGTGCGGATGCACTTCTGCACGCTGACGGCTTTGTCGTAGGGCGGTGTGCGCGCGCCGAGGAAGAAGGGTACGAACTGCACCATGCCGGCGTTGACGAACAGCAGGTTCGGGTCGTCGAGGATCACCGAGGCGCTGGGCACCTCCGTGTGTCCCGCCTTCACGAAATGATCGAGGAAGCGTTTCCTGATCTCGTGTGTCTGCACGTGCTGCTGTCCTTTGGTCAACCTGCGAATACTTTGACCGCACCACAGTACCGTTTGGTTACCGGTCGGAATCTTCAGCCCGACACGAAGCTCAGGCGCACCGATCGTCGGGGGTTGTCCCTGTTCAGGTCCACCAGCACGATGCTCTGCCAGGTGCCCAGCAAGGGCTCTCCGGCGCCGACCGGGACCGTCACCGACGGGGATACCAGCCCCGGCAGCACGTGATCGGCGCCGTGGCCGGGTGAGCCGTGCGCGTGCCGGTACCGGTCGTCGCGCGGCAGCAGTCGCTCCAGCGCGTCCAGCAGGTCGTCATCCGAGCCTGCCCCGGTCTCGATGACGGCGACGCCGGCGGTCGCGTGCGGCACGAAGACATTGCACAGCCCGTCGCCCTTGGCCGCGCAGAATTCGCGCACCTCCGAGGTCAGGTCGACGATCCGGCGGCGCGAGGTGTCCAGTTCGAGCACTTCGGTGTTCACGTTTCCAGCCTACGAGGCCACACCTGAATTGACGTAGGCGTTTATTGAGCGGCGGGCCAGGGTACTTGTGCGGCAACCGAACCCCACACGGAGGAACTCATGACCGTCACCGGCATCTTCACCGCAATCCTGATCGGCATCGTGGTCGGCGTCCTCGGCCGCCTGCTGCTTCCCGGCAAGCAACCGATCGGCATGCTGTTGACCATCCTGGTCGGCATCGTGTCCGCGCTCGTCGGCACCGCCCTGGCCCGTGCCATCGGCATCCCGACGGCAACCGGCGGAATCGACTGGCTCGAACTGCTCGTCCAGGTCCTCGTCGCGGCGGCGGGCGTGGCTCTGCTCGCCGCGCTGATGGGCCGCCGCAAGACCGGTCTGCTCGGCAGCCGCCGGACGTCCGGCATCTTCCGCTGATCCCCCAGTTCCCACCCCGGTGATCCCGGTCGGCCCTCGGCCGGCCGGGATCATCTCTTTGCGCGGGCAAAACCATTGTGCGGCGCGGCCGCCGGGAGGACAGTTGACGTGACCGGTGGCGCCGGCGGGGCGCTGCCCTCTAGCGAAGGAGGTGGACCGTGTTCGCACGATCTACCACAGTGATGGCGCGCCCCGAATCGGTCGACGACGGCATCGCCTATGTCCGCGACGAGGTCATGCCGGCACTTCTGGAACTCGCCGGTTGCATCGGTCTGTCGCTGATGGTCGACCGGCAGACCGGCCGGTGCATCGCCACCAGCGCCTGGGACAACGCGGATGCGATGGCCGAGAGCGCCGATGCGGCCGGCCGGCTGCGCGCGCAGGCCGGTGAGCGATTCGGCGGACCGGCCACCGCGGAGGATTGGGAGATCGCGGTGCTGCACCGCGAGCACAGCTCCGATCCGGGTGCCTGGGTGCGGGCCACCTGGGTGACGGTGCCGCCGGAGCTCACCGAGGCGGGTGTCGAGTATTACCGCAGCGCGGTACTCCCCCAGATCGAGCACCTACCCGGATTCCGCAGCGCCAGCCTCCTCGTCGACACCACGTCCGGGCGGGCGGTGTCCTCGGTGTCGTTCGTCAGCCAGGAAGTGATGGAGCACAACCGCGACTACGCCTCGACGCTGAAGGCCGAGTCGATCCGGGCGGCAGGTGCCAGTGCAGTGGACGAGGGCGAGTTCGAACTCGTCATCGCCCACCTGCGGGCACCGGAGCTGGTCTGACTCAGAGGGTGCTGAGCAGGGCGTCCAGTTTCACGTAGCCCTCGGTCATACCGCCCTCCATGCCGGAGGACAGCAGCGCGTCACGGGCCTCGGTGTTGGGACAGATCGAGCGGCCCCGCAGCCGCGACCGGCCGCCACCGAGGTCCTCGAACCACAGGTACTCGATGTTGACCATGTCCGGGGCACCGTCGAACTCGAAGGTCTGCAGGATGAATTCATTGTCCCGGACGGTGTGGAAGGTACCGTTGAAACCGTAGGTCCCGCTGCCATCGGAGTGTGAATAGCGGTATCCACCATGGTTTTTGAAGTCCCATTCGGTGATCTCCATCTGCAGACCGTGCGGGCCGAGCCACTGCTTGACCAACTCGGGGTCGCTGTGCGCCCGGAACAGGGCGTGCACCGGCGCGTCGAAATCGCGGCTGAACTCCATCGCCAGCGTGTCCACCGGCGCGGTCAGGTCGAGTGCGTTGGTCATGGCGTCTCCTAGCTTTCGGTGGGTGGTTCTTCGGTGAGCGTCGCCAGCAGGCCGTCCAGCCGGCGGTAGGTGCGTTCGGCGTCCAGCCGGTACCTGTCGATCCATTCGGTGAGCCGTTCCAGCGCGGCGGCATCCAGGTGCACCGGCCGACGCTGCGCCTCCCGGCTGCGGGTGACCAGTCCGGCCCGCTCCAGCACCTGAATGTGCTTGGACACCGCCTGTTTGGTGATGTCGAACGGCGCGGCCAGTTCGTTGACCGTGGCCGGTCCCCTGGCCAGTCGCGCCACCATGGCACGCCGGACCGGATCGGCCAGCGCCAGGAACGCGCGGTCCAGGTCGTCGTCCAGCATGCCCATTAGTCAATCTTTCGGTTGTGCAACCAATTAGTTGATTACAACGATAGGCGACGGCGCCAACGGGGTCAAGGGACGTCGTCGTGCCGCGAATGTGGGGGCTATGTACGCACACTCGCGTTCAGATGTACACAGCGCTCACACTCGACCTAGCGCTTGCGCCGGATGATGGCCCGCAACTTCTCCAACCGGCTCGCGATCTCCCGCTCGGCGCCGTAGCTGGTGGGCTGATAGTAGTCGACACCCACCAGCTCATCGGGCGGATACTGTTGGGCGGCAACACCACCCGGCGCGTCATGGGCATATTTGTAGCCGACCGCGTTGCCCAGCTTCTGAGCCCCCGAATAGTGCCCGTCACGCAGGTGCGCAGGCACCAGGCCGGCCTTGCCCGCCCGGATATCCGCCATCGCCGCGCCGAGGGCGGTCGTCACTGCGTTCGACTTCGGCGCGGTCGCCAGATGCACCGTCGCGTGCGCCAGCGTCAGCTGCGCCTCCGGCATCCCGATCAGCGCCACTGTCTGCGCCGCGGCGACCGCGGTCTGCAGCGCCATCGGATCGGCCATCCCGATGTCCTCGCTGGCCAGGATCACCAGCCGGCGGGCCAGGAAGCGCGGATCCTCCCCCGCGGTCAGCATCCGGGCCAGGTAGTGCAGCGCGGCATCCACATCCGAGCCGCGCACCGACTTGATGAAGGCGCTGATGACGTCGTAGTGCTGATCGCCGTCGCGGTCATAGCGCACCGCCGCCTGATCCAGCGACTGCTCCACCACCTCGACGGTGACCGTGCCGCCCGCGCCGCCGGAGGTTTCGGCGGCGACCTCCAGCGCGGTCAGCGCGCGGCGGGCATCCCCGGCCGACAGTTTGACCAGCAGCTCCAGCGCATCGTCGTCGATGGCGACCTTGCCGGCGAGACCACGCTCATCGGCGGCGGCCCGCTGCAGCACGGCGCGGATGTCATCGGCGCCCAACGGCTGCAGCTGCAGGATCAGTGACCGGCTGAGCAGGGGGGCCACCACCGAGAACGACGGGTTCTCCGTGGTCGCCGCGACCAGCAGCACGATCCGGTTCTCCACGGCCGCCAGCAGCGCGTCCTGCTGGGTCTTGGAGAACCGGTGCACCTCGTCGATGAACAGCACGGTCTGCTGGCCCCGGATGGCCGCGTGGCGCGCCGTCTCGATCACCGCCCGGACTTCCTTGACCCCGGCGCTCAGGGCCGACAGCGCCTCGAACCGGCGCCCGGTGGCACCGGAGATCAGCGAGGCCAGTGTGGTCTTACCGGTGCCGGGCGGCCCGTACAGGATGACGCTGGCCGCGCCGGAGCCCTCCACGAGGCGGCGCAGCGGTGAGCCGGGTTTGAGCAGATGCTGCTGGCCGACGACGTCGTCGAGGCTGGCCGGGCGCATGCGCACGGCCAGCGGGCTGGCGCCCGTCGGCATATCGGCAGCGGCCGGCGCATCGCCCGGCATGTCGAACAAACTGTCTGACACGAGTTCTGCTTACCACGCCGAGACGACGGACTCTGTCAGGCCGGTGCCGTAATCGATCAGGCTGGTGCCGTAACGAAGTCGATGAGCTCCTCGACCCGGCCGATCAGCGCGGGCTCCAGGTCGTTCCAGTCCCGCACCCGGCCCCTGATCCGCTGCCAGGCGCCCGCGATGTCGGCCTGGGTGGCGTGCGGCCAGCCCAGCGCCTCGCAGATGCCGTGCTTCCAGTCGATCCCGCGCGGGATCACCGGCCACTGCTTCAATCCCAGCCGCGCCGGTTTGACCGCCTGCCAGATATCGATGTAGGGATGGCCGACCACCAGGGTGTTCTCCCCGCCGGGTCCGCGCCGGACGGCGTCGGCGATCTTGGATTCCTTGGAGCCGGTGACCAGGTGGTCGACCAGCACCCCGAGCCGGCGGCCGGGACCGGGCTGGAACTCGGCCACGATGGCGCTCAGGTCGTCGACCCCGCCCAGGTATTCGACGACGACACCCTCGATGCGCAGATCCGCGCCCCACACCTGTTCGACCAGCTCGGCATCGTGGCGGCCCTCCACGTAGATGCGGCTGGCCAGTGCGACCCTGGCCTTGGCGCCGGACACCGCCACCGAACCCGAGGCCGTGCGGGCCGTCGCGGCCACCACCTTCGGCTTGACCAGGATGACCGGTTTGCCCTCGACCAGGAAGCCGGGCCCCAATGGGAAGGACCGGACCCGGCGGTTGCGGTCTTCCAGGTCCACCCGGCCGCTCTCGATACGCACCACCGCGCCGACGAAACCACTGGACGGGTCCTCGACGACCAGTCCCTTGTCGGCCGGATGTTCGACCGAGCGCACGCGCGTACGCGCGTGCGGGTTCGTGGCCAGGATGTCGGAGCCGTAGCGATCAGTCACGCGGGCGATCCTAGAAACAGCGGCGCCGGAATCGGCGTTGCGACATGCCCCGGCGCGCCATCGTGATCGCCCCGTTGCCCGGCGAGGCTTGACTTGAAGCGCTTCAGGTTCGGCAGAGTGGTGCCATGGCCATCAACCTGTCCGAACCGGTGACCGCCGATCTCACCATCCAGCAGGTGGCCCGGCGCACCGGGCTGAGCGAATCCGCGTTGCGCTACTACGAGCGCATCGGGCTGATCGCCCCGGTGCCCCGCGATGACAGCAGCGGCCATCGCCGGTTCCCACCGGACCTGGTGGCCACCGTGGAATCTCTGGCCTGCCTGCGCGGCACCGGAATGTCGGTGCAGGACATGCGGTCCTATGTGGCCAACATGCGGGACGGCGATGCGGTGGATGCGCAGCAGCGCCTTTTCGCCGACCACGCGCAGCGGCTGGGCGACGAGATCGCCCGGCTGCAGGTGCGGCGGCGCTATGTCGCGGCCAAGGCCGCGCTGTGGCAGGCCCGGTGCGACGGCGACGACGCCGAAGAACAACGCCTCATCCCGACCATCGTCGAGTTGGGCAACCGACTACTGAACCAGGAGGCCACCGATGGCCGATGACACTTCCCCCATTCTTGTCACCGGAGGGTCCGGATTCCTTGCCGCGCACACGATTCTGCAGCTTCTCGGGTCGGGTCAGCGGGTACGCACCACGGTGCGGTCGGCAGGCCGGCGCGATGAGCTCACCGAGGCACTGGTCGGGGCCGGTGCCGATGTCTCCGCGCTGAGCTTCGCGATCGCCGATCTGACGGCCGACGACGGCTGGGACGACGCGGTGTCCGGCGCCGAGTACGTGCTGCACATGGCCTCGCCCTTCCCGCCGAAGCAACCCGAGGATGCGGGGGAACTCATCGGACCTGCGCGGGACGGCACGCTGCGGGTGCTGCGCGCCGCGGCCCGGCACGGGGTGCGCAGGGTGGTCCTGACGTCGTCGTTCGCCGCGATCGGCTACAGCCCGAAACCGTCCGGACTGCCCTACGACGAATCGGATTGGACCGACCCGGCCCAGGACAACAGCCCCTACGTGCTGTCGAAGACGCTCGCCGAGCGGGCGGCGTGGGAGTTCGCGGCCGAGCACCCCGGTGCCCCCGAGCTGACGGTCATCAACCCCGTAGGGGTGTTCGGCCCCGCGCTCGGATCGAACCTGTCGAGTTCGGTCGGCATCATCGCGATGCTGCTGTCGGGCCGACCCTCACCGCTGCCGCGCGCCTCGTTCGCGGTCGTCGACGTCCGCGATGTGGCCGACCTGCATATCCGGGCCATGACCTCGCCGGTGGCGGCCGGGCAGCGCTATCTGGCCGCTGCCGGTGCGGCGATGACGCTGCCCGAGATCGCGGCCACCCTGCGCGAGCGCCTCGGTGACGCCGCCGCGCAGGTACCGGTCGCCGAGGCCTCCGACGACGAGATCCGGGCCGCCGCCGCCGAGCGGCCGGAGCTGGAGGTGTTCGCCGGTCTGCTCGGGCCACCCAAACAGGTGTCGGCCGCCAAGGCCGTCGAGCAACTCGGCTGGCGTCCGCGTCCGGCAGCCGATGCGGTGACCGCCACCGCGGCGAGCCTGCTCAGCCGCTGACCGCGGCCAGCTTCGTCGGCGACGAGGTGATCTCGTCGATGACGGTGTGGATGAAGCGCATCTTCTCCAGCACCGCCGCGGGCAGCACGAACGGGTACAGGTCATCGCGGCCCATCGAACGGTTCACCATGTTCAACGCCCAGGACAACGGCAACCACATCTCGATGATGGTGTCGAATCCGCTGGGGCCCAGCGCCCGCCGGTCGAAGGTGGCGCCGGCCGGGGCGAGGCTGAAGGCGGCTGCGGTGTCCAGCGTGTCGCGGATGTGCAGATAGTGCGCGAAGGTCTCGGCCCAGTCCTCGGCGGGGTGCATGGTCGCGTAGGAGGAGACGAAATCGCTCTTCCAGCCCGCCGGTGCACCCTCGGTGTAATGCCGGTCCAGCGCGGCCTGGTAATCGAGGTCGGGATCGCCGAACAGCTCGTTGAAGCGCGTGAGGTAGTCCTGCGACGGGCTGACCAGCCGGTAGAAGTAGTAGTGCCCCAGCTCGTGGCGGAAGTGCCCCAGCAGGGTGCGGTAGGGCTCCTCCATCGCGACGCGCAGCTGCTCGCGGTGCACGTCATCGCCTTCGGCGAGGTCGAGTGTGATCACACCGTCGGCGTGCCCGGTGAAGACCTTCTCCTGCACACTGCTCAGCAGGTCGAAGGCCAGCCCGAACTGTGGGTCCTCATCCCGGCCGATGATCGGCAGCTTCAGCTCGTGCAGCTCGGCGATCACCCGGCGCTTGGCTTTCTCCGCACTGGCGAACTTGGCCAACGCATCTCTGTCGTTGTCGTGCGGCCGGGTACGGGTCAGCGCGCACGATGCGCACAGCTTGACGATGGGCCCCTTCTCCACCAACCAGTTGCATTCGGCCAGATGGAGATTCGCGCACAGCCGGTACTGCTGCTCATCGACCGCACCCGCGTGCTCGCTCTCCTCCTCGGGCGCGATCACCAGCAGGGCCATATCGTCGAGCGAGAAACCCAGCCTGGAACCGCACGACAGGCACTTCGAATTCTCGAACGCCAACCGCTGTCCGCAATTTGGGCAGTTGAAATCCCGCATGTCCGTCTCTTCCCCTATAACGCGGCCAGATCCGCGACCGCTTGAACGTGCCCCGTGCGGCTCGCGGCTAAACCACGCTGGACGGCGGGCCGGTCACATACGGCGCGACGTCGACGGAGACCTCGATCACGCTACTCTCCGAGTCTGTATAGATGATGCCGCGCAGCGGCGGGACGTCGGCGTAGTCGCGGCCGAAACCGACCACGATATAGCGTTCGTCGACCATCTGGTCGTTGGTGGGATCCAGCCCCAGCCACTGGTTCTGCGGGGTCCACACCGAGGCCCAGGCGTGGGTGGCGTCCACCCCGACCATCCGCTCCCGTCCGGGCGGCGGGTCGGTGGCCAGGTAGCCCGACACATAGCTGGCGGCGAGTCCATTGGCACGCAGGCAGGCGATCGCCAGCCGGGCGAAGTCCTGGCAGACACCCTCCCGGGCGGCCAGCACCTCGGACACCCGGGTGGACACCGTGGTCGACCCGGAGCGGTAGGTGAAGTCGTTGTTGATGCGGGAGTTCAGATCGCGCAGCACCTCGATCAGCGGCCGCTCCGGGGTGAAACTCGGTGCCGCATAGTCGCGTACCGCGTCGGTGATCTCCGCGGACGCCAGGTCGAGGGTGAACTCGGTGGCCAGCGCGCCGTCCGCTCCCACCGGCCGGGCGATCTCCCACGGGGCGCGTGCCGAACCGCCGCCGTAGAGCTCGGGGGCCGGCGGGTCGACCTCGACGATCGACCGGCTGGTGACGATCAGCGTGCGGTGCCGCTCGGTGACGTGGAAGTAGGAGCTGAGATTTCCGTAGACGTCGCGGCTGGTGGTGCTGTCCGTGGTGTCCGGGTCGATCACCAGTTCGTGGGACAGGCAGCGTTGGGTGTCGGTTTCCCGCGGCGTCAGGAAGCCCCGGCCGTAGGAGCTGGTGACATCGTCGGAGTACCGGTAGGTGGTGCGGTGGGTGATCTCGTAGGTACGTGTCACGGCAGCAGCCTGCGCTCATCGGGGCCCCACAGCGGCTGGATGCCGGTCGGCAGGGACAGGTGGGCGGCGGTGATCAGGTTGGACAGCTCCCGCAGGTCGGCGTGCAGACGATCGAGCAGTTCCACGAGTTCGGTTCGGCGGCCGTCGGATCCGACGGTTTCCAGATCGGCCGGGTCGACGCGGCGTAAGGTGGCGGCGATCTCGTCGGCCCAGCGTTCCGGCCGTGAGGAACCCGACGACGACGGCAGCCGTTTCAGGTTCGCCCGCAGCCGTTCCAGTTGGAACACCAGCGATCTGGGGTTCTCCTCGTCGAAGAGCACCAGGTCCGCGATCGCCGACACGCTGACCTTGCCCAGCGTGCGGCGCCGGTAGATCACCGAGGATTCACAGGCCACCAGCATGGACTCGGTGACGGTCTGTTCGGCTCCTGGCCGTCGCACCGTGGTCAGCGTGGCCCGCAGCAGTGCGGTCAGCCCGAGTCCACGCTCGATCCGCTTGCCGACGTCCATCATGGTCCAGCCGATGTCCTGCACCATCGACTCGGCGGCCATCCCCGACAGCGCCAACATCCCGGCCAGCGTCTGGGACTGCGCGGTCAGCAGGTAGGCGTCCCCGGCCGCCTGCGATTCCGGTGGGGCGCCGTACCGCTGGACGACGGCGCGTTCCACGGCGGCCAGCACCATCCAGGTGTCGTTGGACATTTGGTCGCGGACACCCCTGGCCGCCAGACCCAGCCGTTCCACCGATTGCGCCAGCGAGCCGGGACGGCGCCGGTCGGCGGTCAGCGCCCAGAGTGTGCTGGGCGCCACCGCGATCGCCTCGTGGTCGTCATCGCTCGCGCCGGTATCGGTTCCGGTGATCGAGCCGATGGCACCCAACAGCACCGGCACGCACTGGCTCTCCTCCATGTCCTGGCGGTACCGGTATTCGTGGTAGCGCTCGCGGGTGACGGTGAGCAGTCGGGCCATGTGCTCGGCACGCTCGGCGTAGCGGCCCAGCCAGAACAGATCGGACAGCACACGCGGCGAGCTCACGGCACGGGTCGGGCTCGGCGTCATGACCGGCAGGTCGACCGCCGGGGTCGGGATCGCCTTGGCCCGGTCCGGGGTGCGCACCCAGACATCCTTGGCGGCAACGGTATCCAGGGTGTAGGCGGCGTTCCCGGGGGCGGGCAGGAACCCCAGCCCGCCGATCAGCGGCGCGTAACCGCCGCGCTGGGCGACGGTGAACAGCCGGATGCCGACATCGGCTGCCGACACCCCGCCGGGATAGTAATCGGTTGGCGCCGAGGAGAATTGCGGGAGTTCCTGGCCCACCCACCGCCACGGATGGGCACTGATCCGGGCGGCCAGCAGTTCACGGTCGGCCACGGTGAGCGTCGGACCGACGATCGTGTGACCACCGGTGGCCGGTTTGATCAGCAGCGTGGACAGGTTGGCCAGCAGATGGGAACGCTCCACATCGGTGCCGCCCCAGTAGGTCTGCGGGGACGCCAATGTCGGGGTCTCCCCCACCAGCATCTCGGTCAGCCGGGGCAGGAAATGAAGCAGCCCCGGGCTTTCCAGGATCCCGCTGCCCAGGGTGTTGACCACGGTGACGGCGCCGCGGCGCAGCACCTCGACGAGTCCGACCACGCCAAGGCGTGAGTCGGCGCGCAGATCGAGGGGGTCGACGTAGGCGGCGTCGACCCGGCGCAGCACCACATCGACGCGCTTCAGGGTGCCCAGCGACCGCATCCACAGGGTGCCGTCGCGCACCACCAGATCAGCGCTCTCCACCAACGGGAAGCCCAGCACATTGGCCAGATAGGCCTGGTCGAACGCGGTCTCGGACTGGGTGCCGGGACTCAGCACCACCACCACCGGCTCCTCGGCAGCCTCGGGCGCGGCATCGATGAGGGCCAGCCGCAGCGCCTGCGCCCACGGGGACACCGGGCGCGGCGCGATGCGCTCGTACAGATCGGGTGCGGCGTGCGCGATGACGCGCCGGCCGGCCAGGGCGTAGCCGGCACCGGAGGGCGCCTGGGTCCAGTCGGCGTTGGCGCGGAAGGTGCCGTCGGAGGCCCGGCTGACATCGCAGCCGTGCAGGAACAGCTGGTGGCGCCCCGGTACCTCGATACCGTGCGCGGCACGCACGTAGGCCGGGTGGGCGAACAGCAGCTGTGCGGGCAGCGCCCCGCTGGTGATCGACTTGCGTTCGCTGTAGAGGTCGGTCAGCACGGCGTCGAGCAGCCGGGAGCGCTGCACCAGGCCGGCTTCCAGGGTGTCCCAGTCTGCGGAGGACAGCAGCAGCGGCAGCCCGTCGAGGCGCCACGGCTCGGCCACCGCGTCATCGGTGAGTGCGTCCTGATCGACGTGTACGAAGGTGATGCCGTCGTCATCGACGAGGTTGCGGACCGTGCCGCGCAGCCGGTCCAGCCCGTCGGGACCCCGGTCCCCGACGCATTCGGCGAGCTCCTGCCACGCCGGGCGGATGGTGCCGGTGGCGTCGATGAACTCGTCGTACCCGGCCCCCCGCATGCCCCGGACATCGAACAGCGCCTGCTGGGTGCGCCTGGCCCGGTAGCCGGCGAGCACGTCGACGGTGCGCGGCGGCGCGCCGGAGAGCCCGGAGTTGGGCTCCATCGAGCCGGTGCGAAGAACCATCAACGCAGAACGGTACGCACCCGGCGCAGGTCCAGGATGCCGGGCGCGCCCGTGTCGGTCGACTGGCGCGCCTGCTTCTCCCGCAGATCCGACATATCCACACGTCCGGGTGTGAATCCCGTCGCCTCGAAGCGGCGCCCACGCCGGGACTCGGCCTCCACCGCGTTGACCGGCGGGCTGTCATAGGCCCGGCCCCCGGGGTGCGCGACGTGATAGGTGCAGCCACCGCGCGATGTGCCGGTCATGGTGTCGACGAGTTCGAAACGCAGCGGACCGTCGACGGTGATGGTCGGGTGCAGCGCGCTGGGCGGCTGCCAGGCCCGGTACCGCACGCCGCCGACCTGGATGTCGGTCTTGTCGGTGGCCAGCAGCGGTATCGGGTGACCGTTCGCGGTGACGATGTAGCGGTGCCGGTCGGCGCCGACGAGGCGCACCTGGATGCGCTCCACCGAGGAATCGACGTAGCGGGCGGTCCCGGTTCCGGCGGACTCCTCACCGAGCACGTTCCAGGGTTCGATGGCACCGCGCAGTTCGATCTCGACGCCGTCGAACACCGCGGTACCGATGCGCGGGAACCGGAACTCGGTGAACGGGTCCAGCCAGCTGGTATCGAACTTCACGCCGTGCGCCCGCAGGTCGGCCGCCACATCGGCGATGTCTTGAATGATGAAGTGCGGCAGAAGGTATCGCCCGTGCAGGTTGTCGCCGTGCCGAATCAGCGGCATCTTGAGCGGCTCGTCCCAGAACCACGAGATCAGCGAACGCACCAGCAGCGACTGCACCATCGCCATTTGATGATGCGGCGGCATCTCGAACCCGCGCAGTTCCAGCAGGCCGAGCCGGCCGGTGGGACTGTCCGGGCTGTAGAGCTTGTCGATGCAGAATTCGGCGCGGTGGGTGTTGCCGGTGATATCGGTGAGCAGATGGCGCAGCGCCCGGTCGGTGATCCAGGCGGTGTCGGCGTCTTCCTCTGCCAGCCGGGCGATCTCGGCGAACGCGATCTCCAACTCGTACAACGATTCCGCGCGACCCTCGTCCACCCGCGGGGCCTGGGAGGTGGTGCCGATGAAGCGGCCGGAGAACAGATACGACAGTGCGGGGTGGCGCTGCCAGTAGGTCAGCATCGACACCAGCAGGTCGGGACGGCGCAGCATCGGCGAATCGGCGGGTGTGACACCGCCCAGGGTGATGTGGTTGCCACCGCCGGTACCGCCGTGGGTGCCGTCCACGTCGAACGCCTCCGTGGACAGCCTGGCTTGCCGGGCCTCCTCGTAGAGCGTCTCCAGCTGCGCCTTCTGCTCGGCGAAGCTGCTGGTGGGCGCCACATTGACCTCGATGACGCCGGGGTCGGGGGTGACGCTCATCGACGTGATCCGCCCGTCGCGCGGCGGTCCGTAGCCCTCGATGACCACCGGCACGGCGATGGCGGCCGCGGCCTGCTCGATCCGGGACACCAGTTCGACGAAATGGTCCAGATCGGTGGTGGGCGGCAGATAGACGTAGAGCACCCCGTCGCGCACCTCGACGACCAGCGCGGTGGTCGGGGCCTCATCGGCGTCCTCCACGGGTGCCGGCGAGTCGGCGACCGCGCCGGTGCGCAGTGCGGCGCGCTGCGCGGTCGGATCGGCATCGAAGTCCGGCCGTGGCGCCCGCCAGCTGATCGAGTTCAGCGGCAGCCGCAGGCCGGCCGGGGAATCACCGGCCAGCAATACGATTCGTCCGCGGCGCAGCTGCCAGTCGGCGCTCGCCCACCCGGACTCGTCGTCCCTGCGGTGCAGCGGCAGGACGTAGGCGGCGGGCTCCTCGGTCGATTCGTCGAGCCGGGCGAGCAGCTTGGCGCGCCGCGCGGTGTCATCCTCGGTGAGGTCGTCGCCGGTGGCGACGGGATCCCCGGCGGGGCGACGCACCGCGGCGGCCAGACGCTCCAGCGGGTCCTCGTAGGCGGCCCGCACCTGGGTGGCGGGCAGTCCCAGCCCATCGGCGATGAACCCGAGCAGGCGGGCGCCGGCATCGGAGGGCGCGTCATCGGCCTTCGCCTCCGCCCAGGGGTCTGCCAGCAACGTCGGATCGTTCCAGAGCGGCTCACCGTCGGTGCGCCAGATCAGGCCGATCTGCCAGCGCGGCAACGGTTCTCCCGGGTACCACTTGCCCTGGCTGCGCTGCACCAGGCCGTTGGGCGCCCACACCTTGCGAAGCCGCTCGGCCAGCACCGAAGCGCGCTCACGCTTGTGCGGGCCATCGGCGGTGGTGAGCCATTCCGGGTCGGTCTGGTTGTCGATCGACACGAAAGTGGGTTCGCCGCCGACGGTCAGGCGTACGTCACCGGCAACCAGACGTTCGTCGATCTGCGCGCCGAGGGCGTTGATGGCCTTCCACGCTTCGGGCGTGTACGGCAGCGTGACCCGAGGATCCTCGTGGATACGGGTCACGATGTTGGCGAAGTCGAGCGTCGATTCGCACGGCCCGACAGCACCGGTGATGGGCGCCGCGGACGCGGGGTGCGGGGTCGCCGACAGCGGGATGTGGCCTTCGCCGGCGAACAGGGCCGACGTGGGATCCAGGCCGATCCAACCGGCGCCGGGAATGTAGACCTCGGTCCACGCGTGCAGGTCGGTGAAGTCGGCGGCCGGCCCGGAGGGGCCGTCGAGCGCCTCGACGTCCGAGGTCAGCTGCACCAGGTAGCCGGAGACGAAGCGCGCCGCCAGGCCGAGCTGGCGCAGGATGGAGACCATCAGCCACGCCGAGTCACGGCAGGAGCCGATCCCGGTCTGCAGCGTGAAATCCGGTGTCTGCACGCCGGGTTCCATCCGGACGCTGTAACCCACGTCGGCCCGGACGGCGGCGTTGAGCTTCACCAGGAAGTCGATCGTGCGGGTGCCCGGCGCGGTGGAGAAATGCTGCACCCAGGACCTGGTGAGGTCACCGGGACCGGACCCGACGCCGTCCTCGTCGACCGGCCGCAGGAAGGGCTCCAGGTCGGCGAGCAGGTCCTCGGGGTATTCGAAGGGGAACTTCTCCGCCCATTCCTCGATGAAGAAGTCGAACGGGTTGATCACCTTCAGGTCGGCGATCAGCCCGACGGTGATGCTGAGGCTGCGGGCGCGGTTCGGGAACACCAGCCGGGCCACGAAGTTACCGAAGGCGTCCTGCTGCCAGTTGACGAAATGGTCGGCCGGTTCGACCTGCAGCGAGTACGCCTCGATCGGGGTCCGTGAGTGCGGGGCCGGACGCAGCCGCACCACGTGCGGGTGCACGTCCACCAACCTGTCGAAGGTATAGGTGGTCCGGTGCTCCAGCGCCACTTTGATTCCCATAGCGTCCGATCCCATCACAGGTAGCGCGGGATCGCATTGTGCGTGGCCGCGGGCGCTACTCCATCTCCGCGGTCAGATCGAAATCATAGAAGGCTTCCTTGACCGATTGCATAAGGGCCTCTTTGGTATTCGGAGCGCCGGGCTCCCAGGACGCCACCGAGATGCATACCGCACCCCCGACGGTGCCCGCGGCGACCAGCATCCGGCCACCCATCCGCTCCAGGTCACCTGCGGTGAGCCCGGGCTCCGGCGAGCCCGCGACGAACAGGTCCGCGGGGGTCCCGTCCGGGCGGTTGACCTCGTCGGGCAGCGGGCCGCTGTTGGAGGACCCGATGGGCTTGCCGACCTTGAGAACCAGCTTCTCCAGGCGGCGCAGCAGGAATTTCGGGGAGTACGGGACCAGCGGCAGCGGGGCCAGCAGCCACTCGCGCTTGCCGGCCAGTTCGGTGAGCGCGGCCTTGATGCCGGCCCGGATCTCGCTGAAATCGTCCGGCGCCCGTCGCCCGTCGGCCATCACCGTGATGGTGTTGAGTGCGTTGCCCCGGGTGTCGCCGTCGACGCGTTCGCTGACCGGCAGCGAGAGCATGGCCTTGCCGTCCGCGTCGACTCGCCCGACGATGGCGCCGACGCGCGCGGCGATGCCGGCCAGCAGCACATTGCTGGACCCACCGAGCGCCTTGGCGCGGGCCTCCCACTCGGCCTGGTCGACGCGCACCGAGATGGTCGGCAGGTGCACCGCCTGCTGCGGGTGCCGTACCGAGGAGACGGGCGCGACGGCCTTCGCCGATTCGGACAGTTCCGCAGACTGCTCACGGGCGATCCGTACCGCTCCCAGCGCCGCGGCCGGAACGTCGCGCAGCGCCCGCACGGTGGTGCGGGCGTCCTGCCGCAGCGCCTGCGCGCGGGTGCGCGACCGCGGAGCGGGGTAGTCGAGATCCCGGCCGGTGCCGTTGACGGCGTGCGTGATCGATTCGATCAGGGCGCCGGCGTCGGCGACGGTGTGCGACACCACCAGGGTGACCACAGCGCCACCTTCCACGAGTGGCTGAACCCCGATATGCCACGGCGGGCCGTACTCGGGGTCCACCGGCACGTCGGCGCGCTCGTTGACGAAATCCCAGACCTCGTCGCGGCGGCGCTCGGCCGCGGAGATGTCGATACCGCCCGGCTCACCGGAGGACACCCAGTGGTGGCGCCCGAACGGGAGCGACGAGCGTTCGACCCGCCTGCCGAGCAGCCCGTTTGCGAGATTGCGGTGGAACCGCCGCAGCCCGTCCATGTCGACGCCGCGCTCGTAGATCCACACGTACTGGATCACCGGCCCGCGGCGAAGCGCCCGCAAACCCAGGTAGGAACCCTGGTCCATATATGCCAGCGTGTTGTCAGCCGGGTACGTCATATTGCCGGGGCCTCTCTTGACACGGAAATATCCGTCGCCATGTGCGGGCCCCCCCGTACACCTGATCGACGTAGCTGACGAATTTTAACGAATCTGTCAATATCGCGGGCGGCAATGCCTGGAAGTCGGCCGACAATAACCCGAAACCGTCGCCGGCGGGCGGCTACACCTGACCCGTCGCGGGTGCCCCGGCCCTGCGGACCAGGCGCATCCCCAACTCGGCAAAACCCACGGAATGCCCTTTTTCGCAAACGATCTCGACGTGGGCCTCGGCATCGCAGCCGAGGTGGGTCAGCTGCAGCCGGCCGTTGTAGGGCAGATGCCTGCGGCCCCATTCGAACATCGAGAAGACCACCGGCATGAAGTCGACGCCGGCCGGGGTGAGCACATACTCCTGGCGCTCCCGCTGCCCGGATTCCCGGTAGGGCCGCTTTTCCAGCAAACCCGCGCTCACGAGCTCGGACAGCCGCGCCGAGGTCGCGGCTTTGGTGATGCCGACCCGCTTGGAGAAATCGTCGAATCGGGTTGTGCCGTAATAGGCCTCCCGCATGATCAGCATCGCCGACTTCTGGCCCGCCACGGTCATCGTCTTCTCGATCGGACACTCCCCGATGGCCGACCACGCGTCACGATCGGCCAGCGGGCCCTGCAGCACTGTCATGTAGATCACTCCGAAGCTGGGTTGTTGTAACTAGACCTAGGTGTTACATCTAAGTATAGAGAGCAGTACTCAGCGACGAGTTATTGAGGAGCAGAAATGTCGGGATTCTCGGATCGTGACGCGGTCATCGTCGGTGCCGTCCGGACACCGGTCGGTAAGGGGAAGGCCAACGGTGCGTTGCACGGAGTGCTGCCCGCCGATCTGCTGGCCCACAGCCTCCGCGAGCTGATCGCACGGACCGGCGTCGACCCGGCCCTGGTCGACGACGTCATCGCAGGCGCGGTCACACAGGTCGGCGATCAGTCGGTGAACATTGCCCGGAATGCCCTGCTGGGCGCCGGATTCCCGGAGTCGGTGCCGGGCACCACGGTGGACCGCCAGTGCGGGAGCAGCCAGCAGGCCATCAGCTTCGCGGCCCAGGGTGTACTCGCCGGGGCCTACGACATCGTGATCGCTTCGGGTGTCGAGTCGATGTCGCGGGTGCCGATGGGCTCCTCGGTACTGCCCGGCAGCGACCCGTTCGGCCTGGACATGGCCGCCCGCTACCCCGACGGCCTGGTACCGCAGGGCATCAGCGCCGAACTGATCGCCGCCAAGTGGAACCTGTCGCGCGTTCAGCTCGACGAGTTCTCGGCGAGCAGCCACGAGAAGGCGGCGGCGGCCACCAAGGCCGGCTTGTTCAACGCCGAACTCGCACCGATCGCCGGGCTGAGCACCGATGAGATCATCCGTCCCGGCACCACCGTGGAGACCCTGGCCGGGCTGCGGCCGGCGTTCTACAACGAGGCGTACGCGGCTCGCTTCCCGCAGATCAACTGGGAGATCACCCCGGGCAACTCGTCGCCGCTGTCCGACGGCAGCGCCGCGGTGATGATCACCAGCGGCGCGACCGCCAAACGGCTGGGTCTGCGTCCGCTGGCCCGGATCCACACCACCACCGTGGTGGGCTCCGATCCGCTCTACATGCTGACCGGCGTCATCCCGGCCACCGAGAAGGTGCTGCGGCGTGCAGGCCTGACGCTGGCCGATATCGACCTGTTCGAGGTGAACGAGGCCTTCGCGCCGGTCGTGCTGAGCTGGGCCGCCGATACCGGTGCCGATCTGGCGAAGGTGAACGTCAACGGCGGCGCCATCGCCATCGGCCACCCGCTGGGGGCGAGCGGCGCGCGCATCATGACCACCTTGGTCAATGCACTGGAGCAGCGCGGGGCCCGCTACGGCCTGCAGACGATGTGTGAGGGCGGCGGCATGGCCAACGCCACCATCATCGAACGGCTCGGCTGACCCCGAGCGCCAGTCCATGTCGGCGATCGGCTGACCCAGTGCCCCCCGCCGGTCGATACTGAGCCCACACACCGGATCGGGGTTCAGGGAGATGGCACCGACAACGCAGAGCCACGAGCGTACGACGTCCACGTCGGCCGATCCCGATGTGGACGTCGTCATCGTGGGCGCCGGCGCCGCGGGAATATGCGCGGTGCACAGACTCCGGAACTGCGGGTTGTCCGTGCGGGTCCTCGACTCCGCCGACGATATCGGCGGCACCTGGTACTGGAATCGCTATCCGGGCGCACGAGTCGACATCCCGAGCGTGGACTACATGTACACCTTCGACCCCGACTGGCAGCACGACTGGCAGTGGTCGGAGAAGTACGCCACCCAGCCCGAGATCCTGCGGTACCTCCATCACGTCGCCAACAAGTTCGACCTCCGTCGCGACCTGCAGTTCAACACCCGTGTCGAGGCCGCGCGCTGGGATGAGCAGGCCGCGCTGTGGCACGTCCGCACCGACCGCGGCAGCATCTCCTGCCGCTTCCTGGTGATGGCTACGGGGTGTCTGTCGGTCCCGAAACAACCCGACATCGACGGCATCGACCGATTCCGCGGTGAGGTTCTGTTCACCCATCGGTGGCCGCATGACAACGTCGACTTCACCGACAAGCGGGTGGCAGTGATCGGCACCGGGTCCTCTGGCGTCCAGACCATCCCCCGCATTGCGGCTCAGGCCCGGGAATTGGTGGTTTTCCAGCGCACGCCGAATTTCTCGATGCCGGCACACAACGGTCCGCTGTCGTTCGAGAAGCTCAATCAACTCGCCGACGAGACGACCTACCGCGAAGCGGCCAGATTCTCACGCGGCGGGGTTCCCCAAGAGCGCAGCATCACCCCGACGTTCAGCGTGTCCGTCGAGGAGCGCGAGCAGCGCTACGAGCGAGCCTGGCAGATCGGCGAACTACTCGAGACACTCAACGTGTACGCCGACGTGATGAGTGATCCCGCGGCCAATCGCGAACTCGCCGAGTTCGTCCGAAACAAGATCCGGGCCGCCGTCGCCGACCCGCAGATCGCCGAGCTGCTGTGCCCCACGACGTATCCGATCGGCGCGAAACGGATGTGCCTGGACACCGGCTACTATGCCACGTTCAACCAGCCCAACGTGACGCTGGTGGACCTGCGGCAACAACCGCTACGCGGCCTCACCGAGAGCGGTATCGAAACGGCCACAACATCATTCGACTTCGACGTGATCGTCTTCGCCACGGGATTCGATGCAGTGACGGGCGCGATCGTGGCAGTGGATATCACCGGACGGGGCGGTCGGTCGCTGAGGGAAAAATGGTCCGCGGGGCCGTTGACCTATCTGGGGCTGACCACCGCCGGGTTTCCGAACCTGTTCCTGATCACCGGACCCGGCAGCCCATCGGTGTTGTCGAACATGATGGTCTCCATCGAGCAGCACGTGGACATGGTGACCGAACTGCTCTCCGGCTTGCGGGCGCAAGGTTTCGACACCATCGAACCCACCGAACTCGCCGAGGCTGGATGGATGCAGCACGTCCAGGACTGCGCGGACATCACGCTGTTTCCGCACGCCGACTCCTGGTACATGGGCGCGAACATCCCCGGCAAACCACGCACCTTTCTGCCATACGCGGCCGGAGTCGATTTCTATCGCACCGCCTGCGACGAGGTGCTTTCCCGAGACCTCTTGGGGTTCAACCGATCCGGACTGGTCGGCGAAGTCTGTGTGGATGGCGTGGTGCGGCGGTTGCAGCCCGACGTCCAGATGGTCCTCGAGGAGGTGGGCGCACTGAACGCGCCGGCGTTGGAGTCGCTGACCCCCGCACAGGCGCGCGCCGCAATCGCCGAGGCTGCGTCGGTGCGTCCGCCGGGTCCCGAGGTCGGTGAGATCGTCGACGGTCTGTTCCCCGGAGCAACAGGCGATTTGAGCTACCGGCTTTACCGACCCCCGACTCCTGGCCCACACCCGGTTCTGGTCTATTTCCACGGCGGCGGATGGGTGCTCGGCGGTGCGCAATCCGACGATCCGCTGTGCCGGGACCTGTGTGTGCGCACCGACGCGGTCATCGTCTCGGTGGACTATCGCCACGCGCCCGAGCACCCCTTCCCCGCCCCGGTCGAGGACGGCTTGGCCGCGGTGCGCTGGGTCGCCGACAGCGCAGCTCAACTCGGCGGCATCGCGGACCGTGTGATGGTCGGCGGCTGGAGCGCAGGTGCCGGGATAGCCGCCGTGGTGTGCCGGCTCGCGCACGAGGCGGCCGCACCTGCCATCCTCGGCCAGGTCCTGCTGGCGCCGGTGACCGACACCGACACCGACCGCGCCTCCTACTCCGACAACGGCCACGGTTACGACCTGGACGGGTCACTGATGCGGTGGTTCCTCGACCAGTACTCGGATCCATCGGACCGCAACGACCCGCGCATCTCGCCGCTGCGCGCGGTGGATCTGACCGGGCTTCCACCGGCGGTGGTGTTGACATGCGAGTTCGACGTATTGCGTGATGAGGGTGCCGCCTACGCCGCCGCCCTTGCTGCGGCGGGAGTGCCCACCGAACACATCCGCGCCCGAGGTCACACGCACTGCTCGCTGACCATGGTCGACATCGTGCTCTCCGGGGCCCCGGTACGCGAAGAACTCGCCGCCGCCGTGCGCCGGTTGATCACCGAGCCCGTACCCGCGTCGCGTTAACGCGCCACCGCCATCGACCGCCGATGTCGATGTTGACTGATCATGATCACCACTCGATCTTCGGCGCCAGCCCGAAATCGCCGAATGCCGCGGTGACGGCATCCGCCAGGGCAGGCGCCGAGTTCGGACCGCCGACCTTCCACGACGCGATGCTGATGGCGACGACGCCGTTGGTGATGGTGACCCCTAGTGCCAGGTGTCCACCGCGGCGTGCGAAAGCCGTTTCGGTGACCCCGTTCTCGATCATCCGACCGATGAAGAAGTCCGCCTCGGTACCGTCGATCCGGCTCAACGCGGGCGGCATGTCACCGGCATTCGAACAGCCGATCGGCTGACCTTCCTGCAACACCGCCTTTTCCACCTGTGCCATCAGGAACTTGGGCACGAACGGGATCAGCGGCAGCGGCGCCATCATGGCGTCCCGGGTCGCCTGCATCTCGACGAGGGCGTCCTTGACGGCCTTACGCATCGGCCCGAGATCGGTCACCACGGTGTTCGGATCCACGGTCATGACGTTCAGCGCGTTACCGCGGGTGTCCACACGGACTGCCCGACGGGGCCGCGCCGCAGGGCCCGCAGCGCGATGTACGACGCGTGGTCCATGTAGTCGACCATGTTCCGCGCGCCGGGTTTCCCGGCAAGACGGTTCCGCACAACAGCCCCCGCAAAGAGTCCGGCCGTCTGCGGTCTGGCAAGCGGCGCTCAGCAATATCGCAGGTGAGCGTACTGCACTACACAGCGGACACTCAGGGTTTGGCAAACTCCCCGATGCGCCGGATCAGGCGCGCACGAGCTCGAACAGCGGGATGGCCCGCGAGGTCTTGGCCTGGTACTCGGCGAACACCGGCGCCTTTTCGACGATCTTGGGATAGGTCGCGTCGCGCTCGTCGTCGGGCAGTTCCCGGGCGGTCACGTCGTAGGCGTCGGTGCCGATCTCGATGTGCGCCTTCGGATCGGCCCGCAGGTTGTGCACCCACGCCGGGTTGCTCGGGGCACCGGCGTAGGACCCGACGATGAGCACCTTGCCGTCGATCTCCAGGTAGGCCAGCGGCGAGAGCCGGGGCTGACCCGACTTGGCGCCGACGGTGTGCAGCAGGATCAGGGTGCCGCCCTCGAACGGTCCGCCCACCTTGCCGGCGTTCGCGCGGAACTCCTCGACCACGCCGCGGTTGAAGTCGTCGAGCACCGATGCGTCGGCGATCAGCTTTTCCTTGTCGAAGCCGTTTTCAGGTTCGGTCATGCCTTGTCCAGCTTCTCCGGCTTGGCGTCTATTCCCGCTTCTTTACGCTGCTGCGCGGTGATCGGGGCGGGCGCGTCGGTCAGCGGGTCCACCCCACCGCCGGACTTCGGGAACGCGATGACCTCGCGAATCGAGTCGACCCCGGCCAGTAGCGCGGTGATGCGGTCCCAGCCGAAGGCGATGCCGCCGTGCGGTGGCGCGCCGAAGGTGAAGGCGTCCAAGAGGAATCCGAACTTGTCCTGGGCTTCATCGTGATCGATGCCCATCATCGCGAAGACCCGCTCCTGGACGTCGCGGCGGTGGATACGGATCGACCCGCCGCCGATCTCGTTGCCGTTGCACACGATGTCGTAGGCATTGGCCAGAGCGGTGCCGGGCTCGGTGTCGAAGGTGGCCTCGTACTGCGGCTGGGGCGCAGTGAATGCGTGGTGCACGGCGGTCCAGGCACCGGAGCCGACGGCGACGTCACCGGAGGCCGTCGCGTCGTCGGCGGGCTCGAACAGCGGCCAGTCCACCACCCAGGTGAACGCCCAGGCGGCGGGATCGATCAGATCCAGCCGCTTGGCGATCTCGATGCGGGTCGCACCGAGCAGCGCCCGGCCCGCCTTCGCCGAACCCGCCGAGAAGAAGATGCAGTCCCCCGGCCGGGCGCCGACGTGAGCCGCCAGCCCGGCGCGCTCGGCGTCGGTCAGGTTCTTGGCGACCGGGCCGGCCAGTTCACCGTCCTCGCCGACCAGCACATAGGCCAGGCCCTTGTGTCCGCGCTGCTTGGCGAACTCCTGCCAGCCGTCCAGGGTGCGGCGCGGCTGGGACGCCCCGCCTGCCATCACGACGGCGCCGACGTAGTCGGCCTGGAACACCCGGAAGGTGGTGTCCTTGAAGTACTCGGTGCACTCCACGAGTTCCACCTCGAAGCGCAGATCGGGCTTGTCCGAGCCGAACCGGCGCATGGCGTCGGCGTAACTGATCCGCGGCAGCGGCGTCGGCAGGTCGTAGCCCACCAGCGCCCACAGCGCCTTGAGGATCTCTTCGGAGACCGCGATGACGTCATCGGCCTCGACGAAGCTCAGCTCCATGTCGAGCTGGGTGAACTCGGGCTGGCGGTCGGCCCGGAAGTCCTCGTCGCGGTAACAGCGCGCGATCTGGTAGTAACGCTCCATGCCCGCGACCATCAGCAACTGCTTGAACAGCTGCGGGCTCTGCGGCAGCGCGTAGAACGAGCCGGGCTGCAGGCGCGCGGGCACCAGGAAGTCGCGGGCGCCTTCGGGAGTCGACCGGGTGAGCGTCGGGGTCTCGATCTCCACGAAGTCATGCGCGGCCAGCACGCCGCGGGCGGCGGCATTCACCTTGGAGCGCAACCGGATTGCGTTACCCGGCCCCTCGCGGCGCAGATCCAGATAGCGGTAGCGCAGGCGAGCTTCCTCACCGGCGGTCTCATCGAGCTGGAACGGCAGCGGTGCGCTCTCCCCTAGCACCGTCAGCTCGGTGGCGTTGACCTCGATGTCACCGGTGGCGATATCGGTGTTCGCGTTGCCCTCGGGGCGCACCTCGACGACGCCCGTCACCGCGACGCAGAATTCGGCCCGCAACCGGTGCGCCTGCTCCAGCACCGCCGCGTCCCGGAAGACGACCTGAGCTGTCCCCTGCCAACTCCCCGAGTCGCTTCTCTCCTGCCCGCCGGCAGCGTCGCGCAGGTCGATGAAGATGACACCGCCGTGGTCGCGCCGGCGCGCCACCCAGCCCGCCAGGGTCACCGTCTGACCGGCGTCGGTGGACCGCAACGATCCGGCGGCATGGCTGCGCAGCACAAAAACTCCTCATGACGATGGGTGGAACGACAGCTCAGTCTAATGGGGTGGCTGCGGCGCCCGACGACCGCAGTCCGCGGCTGGTCACGGGCCCGGCTAGGGTCAGCGGGTGGCGAAAATGTACCCGTGCGAGCGCGTCGACCTGGATTTCATCTCCGATGCCCCGTTCCGCTTCGTCAGCACCGTCGACCTGGCCGTCACGCCCGAGCAGCTGTTCGAGGTGCTCTCCGATGCCGGGTCGTGGCCGCAGTGGGCCAGTGTCATCACCGACGTGGCCTGGACCAGTCCGCAGCCCTATGACATCGGCACCACCCGCACCGTCACGATGCGCGGCGGGATCATCGGTCACGAGGAGTTTCTCGCCTGGGAGCCCTACAGCCACATGGCTTTTTGCTTCAACGATGCGTCGACGACCAGCATCGCCGCCTTCGCCGAGGATTACTGGATCGTGCCGACCGACGAAGGTTGCCACCTGACCTGGGTGATGGCGATGAAGCCGAACGGCACCGCCGCGCGGCTGGGTATGTCAGCGGGAAAACCGTTGATGGCGTGGATGTTTCAGCGGTTCCTGAACAACCTCCGCCGATACACCGACACGCACTACGGCTAGTACACCCCGTCCCAGGCCGCGCGCCGGATCGCATCGGGATCCTCGACGGTGACATCGCGGGACGAGCGGATCACCAGGGTGCGCCGGTCCTTCGCGTCATAGCGCGGCCACTCGCTGAGTCCATCGGTGGCGAAGTCCAGCCAGGTGCGCTGCATCCGCCTGCCCACCGAGGGTTGCACCCGACGACCCAGTGGATGCAGCTTGCGACCGAGGTAGGAGCTATAGCTGTGCTGGATGTGCACGATCTCACTGCCGTGGGTCGCGCCGAGACCGAGCGCCTTCAGCGTCCACGTGGTGTGGTCGAAGCGGTACACGTGGGTGGGCGCATCGGCGCTGTAGGCATCGGCGAACGCCCAGGTGGGCGCGCCGAACATGGCGTCGGAACCGAAATCGACCAGCGCCCGCCTGCGCGGGAAACCCGGGTATGCGGCCAGTACCCGATCCCTGGCCTGCGGCGCCCGGCGCGCGAAGAAGCCGTCGATGCCTGCGGCCGTGGTGGGCAGCATGGGGGGCTTGCCCCAGGCGAACATCGACGCCTCATGGCTGTTGGTCCCGATGATCAATGGGATTGTGGCCACCCGCCCCAAACGCGCCGCGTCGATCGGATGGTGCGGTAGCAGGTCGACACCGTGGGTCAGTCCGTACGCCAGGGTGGGTGTCTGGGCCGCGCTCTCCAACTGGATCTGACCGGCGGCGCGGCGCAGCTTGCGCTGCGGCAGCGCCTTGATCTCGTCGATCCCGACGCCGAGTTCGGCGAGGAACGCATGCGACTGGCGGGCCCTGCTCTCCCGGTCGGCGATCAGCGGGAGCGCCGGACTCTGCGCGATGGCCCGGTCGAACAGGCCCTCGGCGGCCGGGCTGGCCAGCAACGCGAGCACCGACGTCGCACCCGCCGATTCACCGAACACCGTCACCTGTCCGGCATCTCCGCCGAACGCTCCGATGTTCTCCCTGATCCAGCGCAGCGCCGCGAGCTGATCACGCAGACACAGGTTGTCATCGAAACCGGGCCCGAGATCGCCGAGCTCGAATCCGCCGAAGACGCCGAGCCGATAGGTCACGTTGACCACGACGACGTTGCCGTTGGCCGCCAGCCGGGAGCCGTTGTAGAGCTGAAGTTGGCCGGCGCCGTATACGAACGCGCCACCGGGAATCCACACCATCACGGGCAACGATGCGGACACATCGGGTGACCAGATGGTGACGGTCAGGCAGGCCTCGTCGCGCATCTTCGGGTCGTCGCGGCCACCACCGACAAAGGAGCGACCCTGCGGCGGCAGCGGGCCGTGATCGATCGCGTCCCGCACCCCCGACCACGGCTGCAGCGGACGGGGCGCCATGAAGCGCAGATCGTCCACGGGTTGTTCGGCGTAAGCGACGCCGCGCCAGACGCCCACCCCGCCGTCGGTGGCACCTCGGAGCAGTCCATGGGTCGTCTCCACGATCGTCGTCAGTTCGGCGACAGGGGGCACCCCTGAATCGTAGTGTGGAAAGCTGAGCCCGGCTCGGACCAGGCGGCGGGTGCCGACACGCAGATGGGGTTGGTGGGGACGATGACCTTCAACGAAGGTATGCAGATCGACACGAGCACCACGTCGAGCAGTGGCGGCGGGCGGCGCGGCGGAGGCGGACGTGGCATCGCCGTCGGCGGCGGCCTCGGCGGACTGTTGCTCATCGTGGTCGCCCTCTTCCTGGGGGTGGATCCGGGCAGCGTGATGCCGCAGACCCAGGGCGGGGGCTATGACACCGAAGGGGTTTCCGCTCCGGGATTCGATCTGAGCCAGTGCAAGACCGGCGCGGACGCCAACGCGATCGTGCAGTGCCGGGTGATCGCCACCGGGAACTCGGTGGATGCCGTGTGGGCACAGCAGCTACAGGGTTATCAGCGGCCGCAGGTGCAATTGTTCACCGGATCGGCGGACACCGGTTGCGGCCCGGCCACCAGCGAGGTGGGCCCGTTCTACTGCCCGGCGGACCGCACGGCCTATTTCGACACCGACTTCTTCGATGTGCTGCGAGATCAATTCGGTTCCAGCGGTGGCCCGTTGGCCCAGGAGTACGTCGTCGCCCACGAGTTCGGCCACCACGTCCAGAATCTGCTCGGGGTACTCGGGCGTGCGCAGCAGGACCCGCAGGGCCCGACCGGCGGCGGGGTGCGCACCGAGCTGCAGGCCGACTGCTATGCCGGGGTGTGGGCGCACTACGCGGCGATCACCAAGCAGGAGGGCACCGACGTGACGTTCCTGGAACCGTTGAGCGACAAGGATATCGCCGATGCGCTCTCGGCCGCGTCGTCGGTCGGCGATGACCGTATCCAGAAGCAGGCCACCGGCCGGGTGAATCCCGAGGCCTGGACGCACGGCTCCTCCGAGCAGCGGCAGAAGTGGTTCACGCAGGGTTACCGGACCGGTGACCCGAACAAGTGCGACACCTTCGCCCCCGGCGCATTGTGACCGAGGAAATCGTCCCCGACGACAAGGACTGGACCTGGGTGCTGACCCGGGCCTGCCCGGACTGCGGTTTCGACCCCGCAACCGTGCGACCTACCGGTGTCGCCGGCCGCATCCGCCGCGACGCCGCGGCCTGGGTGACCAGACTGGCGCAGCCGGATGTCCGGGTCCGCCCGGCACCCGGGGTGTGGTCGCACCTGGAGTACGGCTGCCACATCCGGGATGTGCACCGCATCTTCGATCACCGCGTGCAGTTGATGTTGACCGAAGTGGAGCCGAAGTTCCCGAACTGGGACCAGGACGCCACCGCGATCGCCGATGACTACGCGTCCCAGGATCCTGGCGCCGTCGCCGGTGAACTGTGCGCTGCGGCGACAACCGTCGCCGACCGCTATGACCGGGTCCCCGATGACGGCTGGAATCGGCGCGGATTGCGCAGCAATGGAAGTGAATTCACCGTCGCCACCATCGCGGTCTACCACCTGCACGATATCGTCCACCACGCCTGGGACGTGTCTGGGACAGTTTCGCTGATTCACTGACCACGTTGCACACATCTGGTTAATGTGTTCAACATGGCGCGTCCCGGTTCCCGCTCACCGGCTCTGCTCGCCGCCACCGCGGACACCCTGCGCAGGCTGGGTCCCCGGCAGTTCAGCCTGACCGCCGTGGCCGAGGCCGCCGGAGTGTCACGCGGCACGGTGCACAACGCATACGGCAGCCGCGACCACGCTATCAAGGTCGCCCTCGACCACCTGGCAGCCGGTTTCGTCGATGCGATGGCCACCGAGGTGGACCGCCACGATCACCTGGCCGATCAGGTGGCGGCCGCGGCGGTACTCATCTGCGCACACCGCAGGCACTCGGATTCCATTGTCTCCAGCGGCATCAACGAGAGCATCCTGGTACTGCTGCTGCGCAATATCGGCGACGACCTGGTGACCCGCGCCGTGGCGCTGTGGCGGCAACGGGTCAAGGCTGCCCAGAGCTGCGGCGAGGTCGGCGCCGGAGTGGATCCCACCCGCGCCGGCGAATGGATCGTGCGGGTGCTCTTCAGTTTCGAGCTGCTTCCCCCGATGGGCGTCAATCTGGACAGCCCCCGGGCGGTGCGCACATTCGCGGCCGGCTTCATCATCGACGGACTGAACGGGAGACCCAGGTGAACGAGCCCGATCACGAGGTGGCCATCATCGGCGCCGGCCCCGGCGGGATCGCCTCGGCGCACTATCTGCGCCGCCAGGGCATCGATGACTTCGTCATCATCGAGCGCGGGGCAGATTTCGGCGGGACCTGGCGTGACAACCACTACCCCGGTCTGGCGGTCGACATCCCCAGCCTCTGGTATCAACTGTCCTTCGCACCGAACCCCGACTGGTCGCGCCTCTTCGCACCCGGACCCGAGCTCTACCGATACCTGCGCGACACCGCCACCCGGCTCGGTCTCTACGATCACCTGATCGCCGATGCCGAAGTCCTGCAACAACGCTGGGATGACACGGCCGGGTATTGGCGCCTCACCATCCGCGGTCGGCCCGAGCTCACCGCGCGCTTCCTGATCAGCTCGGTGGGCGGTTACGTCAACGCCAAACAGCGTGTCGACATCGACGGCACGGAGGACTTCGCGGGAACCATCCTGCGCCCCAATGCCTGGGACGACTCCTATGTCACCGCGGGTAAACGCATCGCGGTGATCGGCACCGGCTCCAGCGGGGTGCAGATCTCAGCCGCCCTGTCCGCCGAGGCCGGACAGCTGGACATCTACCAGCGCACCCCGGCATGGGTGCTGCCCAAGATCGACTTCGATCTGCCGCCGATACTGCGGCGGATCCTGCGGCTCCCCGGCGTGCTGGCGGGCGTGAACGCCGCCGGACGTCTGTTGATGGACATCGCGATGGTCGCGCCGATCGTGCACGTCTTCTCCCGGCTCCCGGACCGGATCCTGGTGCGGCTGATCCCGCTGTATGACGCCTACTGCCGGGGGCTGTACCGGCTGCTGTTGCGCTGCACCGTGCGTGACCCGGCGACCCGGGCGGCGCTGGTGCCCCGCTACGGCATCGTGGCCAAACGGCCGGTGATCTCCAGCGCGTTCTTCCGCGCGCTGAACAACCCGAACACCCGGTTGATCACCACCCCCATCGAGCGGATCACCCGCGACGGCGTGCAGACCGCCGACGGGGTGCACCGGCCCGCCGACCTGCTGGTGGCGGCCACCGGTTACGAACTGTGGACCGACCCCGAAACCTACCGTCCAGGAACGATTCTGGGCACCGACGGTTTCGACCTGGCCGAGTACTACCGCACCCACGGGATGGCCAGCTACGCAGGCACCGCCCATCCCCGGCTGCCCAACCGGTGGGAGATCGTCGGCCCGCACGGGTTCGTCGGCTTCGCCTGGTGCGATTTCGTCGAGACCATGGCCCGGCACGCGGCGCGGGTGATCGGGCAGACCCGGAGCCAGGGCTCCCAGGTCGCCGCGGTCACCCAGGAGGCGTTCACCCGCTGGAACGCCGATATGGCCCGGCGCGGCAAGACCGCGCACCTGTACTTCACCGACTGCAACCCGGGTTTGCGCACCTACTTCGTCAACTCCCGCCGCGAAACGGTCTATCACCGCCCGCAGACCATCACCGCGGCACGGCGGTTCGCCCGCCGCGGGCCGCTGGACGACTACCGATTCAGCCGGCGCAGTGCGCAGGCATTGACCGAGGAGCAGCCCGCATGACCGAATTGCCGCTGGCCGGACGCGTTGCCTATGTCACCGGAGCCGCGCGCGGGCAAGGCCGTTCGCACTGTGTCCGGCTGGCCCGGGCCGGCGCCGACATCGTCGCGATCGACGCGTGCGGGCCGGTCGCGACCGGCAATGGATATCCCCCGGCGACCGCCGCCGATCTCGCCGAGACCGTCGCCCTGGTCGAGGGCGAGGGCCGCAAGATCCTGGCTCGCGAAGTCGACGTCCGCGATTCCGACGGGCAGCAGCGGGTCGTGGCCGACGCCGTCGAGCAGTTCGGCCGGCTCGACATCGTGGTGGCCAATGCGGGTGTGCTGAATTGGGGCCGGCTGTGGGAGATCTCGCCGCAGCAGTGGCAGGACACCCTGGACATCAACCTCACCGGAGTGTGGAACACCATCCGGGCGGTCGTCCCACCGATGATCGAGGCCGGCAACGGCGGCTCGATCATCAACATCAGCTCGGCGGCCGGCATCAAGGCGGTACCCGGCTGCGGGCATTACTGCGCCACCAAGTTCGGGGTGGTGGCGCTGACCAACTCGCTGGCGATCGAACTCGGCCCGTACGGCATCCGGGTGAATTCGGTGCATCCCTATGGCACCGACACCCCGATGGGCAATGACGTGGCGATGTACCAGATGTTCGCCGACCACCAGACCTACATCCACAGCTTCTCGCCGGGCGCACTGCCGACCGATTCGCTGGCCGCACCCGACCTGGTGTCCGATATCGTGCTGTGGCTGGCCGGTGACGGCGCGTCACTGGTGACCGCGGCCCAGATCCCGGCGGACAAGGGCTATCTGAAGATCTGAGGCCTACTGGCGCGCCATCGCCAGGTTGAAACGCTGTTCGGCGGTGATGAGGTGGTCATGGTTGTCCTCGCCGATATCGAGTTGCACCCAGTCGATCTGACCGGTGAAGCGGTTGCCGGTCGGCCCGTAATCCGGTGAGGCCGGCGATCCGGTGTCCGATCCGACGTCGCAGGCTTCATCGGCGGAATAACCCATCGGGATGGTCTGCTCGACGCGCCCGGTGCCGACGGGCTTCCCGTCGTAGTACAGCGCCACGTCGCCACCCTTGGCCAGGCCGCCGCCGTCATAGGTGAACTCCATGCGCACCTGATGTTTTCCGGCCGGGATCGGTTCGTCGGCGGTCGTGATGTAATGCTCGATACCGAAGAAGTTGAAGCAGTACTTGAGCTTTCCCTCATGGGCGTACAGCGACCAGCCGCCCACGCTGCCGCCCTGGGTGATGATGACACCGTCGGCCCCGGACTCGGGAACCACGATGTTGGCCGTCACCGAGTACGACTTGTTCTTCAGGGTCAGCACCGCCCACTCGCTGACGCGCATGCCCTGGAACAACAATTGGGTGTTGCCGCGGATCAGCTGCGGGCGGCCGGCAATATCTGGGTTGATGCGTTCGAAGCCCCGGTCATCCAGTGGTACCACGTTGTACTTCACCGCTTCGATGAGCCAGAGACGTTGCAGTTCGGCAAGTTTCTGCGGATTCTCGGCGGCGAGATCGCGCGACTGCGTCCAGTCATCGGGCGCGTAGAGTTCCCACACGTCATCGTCGAACGGCGGCGGGGTGTCGGCCTTCCACGGTGTGCGGTGTTTTGTCACCGCGGTCCAGCCCTGGAAGTAGATGCCGCGGTTACCCATCATCTCGAAGTACTGGACCTCGTGGGTCTCTGGCGCCTCGGCGGACTGCAGCGTGCCCAACATGCTGACACCTTCCAGCGGCGCCTGCGCGATCCCGTTCACCTGCGTCGGCGCCGGAAGGCCCGCCGCCTCCAGGATGGTCGGCGCCACATCGATCACATGGTGGAACTGGGAACGGACCTGACCGGTGTCGGTGATCCCGTTGGGCCAGTGCACGATGGTGCCGTTGCGGGTGCCGCCCCAGTGCGAGGCCACCTGCTTGGTCCACTGGTACGGCGTGCACAGCCCGTGCGCCCAGCCCACCGCGTAGTGGTTGTAGGCCTCCGGGGTGCCGAAATCGTCGATCTTGGACAGCAGGAACTCGGGTGTCTCGATGCCGGGCATGCCGTTGAGCGTCGTCATCTCGTTGAAGCAACCGTTGATCGTGCCTTCGGCCGAGGCCCCGTTGTCGCCGATGATGTAGTAGATCAACGTGTCGTCGAGGAAGCCGAGTTCCTCGATGGCATCGACGACGCGGCCGACCTCGTGATCGGTCTGCTCCAGGAAGCCGGCGTAGATCTCCATCTGGCGCGCCAGCACCGGTTTCAGTTCCTCGGGCATGTCATCCCAGGCCGGGATCTCATCGTGCCGGGCGGTGAGCACGGCATCCCCGGGTACCACCCCTAGCTCCTTTTGTTCGGCGATGATTCGCTCCCGCAGCACATCCCAGCCGTCATCGAACTGGCCCTGGTACTTGTCCGACCACTCCTTGGACACCTGGTGCGGGGCATGCGTGGCGCCCGGTGCGAAGTACATGAAAAACGGTTTGTCGGGCAGCAGCGCCTTCTGCTGCCGCACCCAGGTGATCGCGCGGTCGGCGAGATCCTCGGTGAGCGTGTAGCCCTCCTCCGGCGAGCGGGGCGGCTCGACCGCTGTGGTGCCTTCGTAGAGTCCCGGGTAGTACTGGTTGGCCTCGCCGCCGACGAAACCGTAGAAGTACTCGAAACCCGAGCCGGTAGGCCACTGATGGAACGGGCCGACGGGGGTCACCTCCCAGCCGGGCACCTCATGACACTTGCCGAACTGCGCCGTCGAATACCCGTTGAGTTTCAGGGTTTCGGCGATCGGCGCCTTGTCCTTGGGCCGGATGCTGTTGTTACCCGGCGCCGAGGTCGCCATCTCGGTGATGGCCCCCATCCCCACCGAGTGGTGGTTACGTCCGGTCAGCAGCGCCTGACGCGTCGGCGAGCACAAGGCGGTGGTGTGGAAGCGGTTGAGCTTCACCCCACCGGCGGCCAGCCGCTCGGCCACCGGGGTGTGGCACGGGCCGCCGAATGCCGAGGACGCGCCGAATCCGACATCGTCGATGAGCACGATGAGCACATTCGGTGCCCCCGCCGGCGGCCGCAGCTCCCGGATGGGTGGGTACTTGGTGTTGGGATCCTTGGCGTCATAGGTGGTCAGCCCGACGTGCTTGGCGTCCGGGATGGGTAGTTGTTCGCGCGCCAGACTCATATCACCCATCCCATCAGCCGAACAGAACTGATGGGAACCCTACGTCCGTGACGCTCCGGCGTCTGCCGAAAGTCGCGCGCACCTACAGCCGGGACTGCTCCTTGATGCCGGTGTCGGTGGTACGGAGCGGGCGGATCAACCCGTCCTGGCTGAACGAGGCGAGCAGCTCGCCCTCTTCGGTGTGCACGGTGCCGCGCACATAGGACATCCCGGCACCGACCTGGGTGCTCTCATGGCCGTAGAGCAGCCAGCCCTGCCACTGCACGGGCTCGTGGAAGCTGACCGAGACGGCCATCGGTGCGGTCGACACCGTCAGGTGTGCCTGTGCGGTGCCGATGCCTTCGTGGGCGCGCATGGTGGTTGAAATCCCCAGGTGTCCGGTGAAATACGCAATCAGTGCCTTGGCCAGATCATCACGGGCCGGAATCGGATCGTAGTGCAACCAGGCGAACAACTCGGGTGGACCGACCTCGTCGGGGCTGTTGACGTCGACGACGTCCACCAGCCGCACCTGACGACCGTTCATCGCCATGATGCCCGGCTGGGCGTCGGCCGGAGCGACCACGTCCGCCTTGGGCAGCTGGTGGCGGATCACGTCACCGGAGGGCACATCGGTCAGCACGGTGATGGTGATGCACCGCTTGCCGTGCTGCGAGGCGGTCACCACCGCGGTCGCCGTCGAACGGCCCTCGGAGATGACGTCGATCTCGAGTTCCACCGGCGGGCCGACCAGCACGACGCGGGCGAAGACGGCAGATGCCGACCGCACCGACTTGTCCGGAAACCGTTTCGCCACCGCGACGATGGCCTGGGCCAGCACCTGGGTGCCTTCCACCACTTGACGATCGTCGGCACCGGCGAGGCCGGTCTGCGCGATGAAGCGGTTCTCGCCGTCGGGCTGCGGCTCTAAGAGCTCGAGCAGTCCCTCCAGCGTCCACAGCACCTGCTCCTGCGCCAGATCCGAAGTGGTCTTGTCCGATGTCGTCATGCGTCCCTTCCTGGTGGCTCTGCAAAAACGGTAACGTCATTCTCACGGGTTGCACAATGGTTCCGGTCCAGAGGGGGTCTGTAGATGGCCAAGTCGACGGCACGCACACCGGCAACCGCCGAGGAAGCCGAGTCGCGGCCCGCCCGGTTCATGAAATCGGCCCTGGAGATCCTCGGCGAGACCGGCCGTACCGATTTCACCGTGCTGGCCGTCGTCGAACGCTCCAAGACGTCGTTGCGGTCGTTCTACCAGCACTACTCCACCAAGGATGAGCTGCTGCTGGCGCTTGTCGACAGGATCATGTCGGAGTCGGCGGCCCGCTGGCGCACCGACGTGGCGGACCTGGACGCGATCGCGGCGTTGCGCACCCTGGTCACCCGGATCAGCGCACCGGCCGCGTCGACCAAGCAGGACAGCATCAACCGCGGTCTGACCTTCTACAACGACCACCTCGCCGAGACGCTGCCGCGCGAGTACGCCCGCGTGCTGTCTCCCTTGCACCTGCTGATCAGGGACATCATCGCCGCGGGTATCACCGAGGGGGTGTTCCGCGAAGCCTCGTCCACCGAGATCGACACCGCGTCCGCGCTGATCATGCAGACCGTGCTCGGCGCGTTGCGATTGCGGGTGCTCGGCGCCGAACTCAACGGCGCTCCCGTCGAGGGCAGCCATATCTACGAGTTCTGCGTGCGAAGTCTGCTGCGCGACCCCGGCCAGCTCATCTGACGATCGTGGTAACGTCATTACCACTCCACGGAAACCAGCCTTTCAGGAGATGGAAATGCCCTCACGCACTTTGTCGTATCCGGTGTTCGACGCCGACAATCACTTCTACGAGCCCAAGGAAGCGCTGACGCAGTTCCTCCCGGACCACCGCAAGGGCGTCATCGACTACATCGAGGTGCGCGGCCGCACCAAGATCATGGTCCGTAACCAGGTCAGCGACTACATTCCCAATCCGACCTTCGAGGTGGTCGCCCGGCCCGGCGCCCAGGAGGACTACTTCCGGCACGGCAGCGGCGGCAAGAGCTACCGCGAGGTGATGGGCAAGCCGATGAAGGCCATCCCCGCGTTCCGCAACCCGGCGGCCCGCGTGGAGGTGTTGGACAGCCTGGGCCTGGACTACACGTTGATGTTCCCGACACTCGCCAGCCTGGTCGAAGAGCGCCTCAAGGATGACCCGGATCTGATCCTCGACATCGTGCACGCGCTCAACCAGTGGATGTACGAGACGTGGCAGTTCAACTACGAGGACCGCATCTTCTCCACCCCGGTGATCAACCTCGGCAACGTCGACCGCGCCCTGGAGGAACTCGAGTGGTGTCTGGAGCGCGGCGCCAAGACCGTCCTGGTCCGGCCCGCCCCGGTGCCGGGTTACCGCGGCAGCCGCTCGATGGGCGTGGAGGAGTTCGATCCGTTCTGGGACGCCTGCGTCAAGGCCGGCATCCCGGTGGCGATGCACGCCTCCGACAGCGGGTACTCGAACTACCTCAACGACTGGGAGCCCGCGACCGAGTTCAAGCCGTTCTCCCCCACGTCTTTCCGGATGGTCGCGATGGGCAAGCGCCCCATCGAGGACACCATGGCCGCGTTGGTGTGCCACGGCGCGCTGACCCGCAACCCGGACCTGCGCATCCTGTCGGTCGAGAACGGCGCCTCCTGGGTGCCCTACCTGCACTACCAGTTCAAGGACGTCTACTCGAAGATGCCGGACTCCTTCCCCGAGGATCCGATCCAGGCGTTCCGGCGCTGCGTGTACGTGGCACCGTTCTGGGAGGACAACTTCAAGGACATGGCCGATCTGTGCGGTATCGACCGCGTCATCTTCGGCTCCGACTGGCCGCATCCGGAGGGCCTTGCCGATCCGATCAACCTGGTGAGCGACCTGGAAGCCAATGGCCTCGACGAAGAGGGCGTGCGAAAGGTGATGGGCGCCAACTTGATCGACCTGTTCAAAGTTCCCAACCAGATCGTGCACAAGCCGGACGTGCCCGCCATGACGTTCGCCTGAGGAAGAGATCACCATGACCGCTGCGGCCAATCCGGAACAGATGCTGTTCGCCTCCACCGCGCAGGCCTTCCTGGAGAAGGAGGCGTCACTGAGCAAGGTGCGCGAAATCCAGGGCGCTGGAGGTTCTTTCGACGCCACATGGTGGCAGCGTGCAGCCGAACTGGGCTGGGCGAGCCTGCTGGTACCCGAGGAACTCGGCGGCGGCAGCGTCTCCGGTGACGGCGTGGCCGACCTCACCCTGCTCGCCGAGCAGGCCGGGCGCACCGTCGCTCCCGGTCCGCTGCATCCGGTCAGCGTGGTGCTGGCCGGACTGGTCGAGGCCCCGGACGGCCATGAGGCGACGATCGAGTCGCTGGTGTCCGGTGAAGCGGTGGCGAGCTGGGCGGTCTATGAACCCGGGAAGCCGTTCTCTCCGTTGACGGCGGAGCTGACGGCCACGGCCACCGATGGTGGCTACCGGCTCAACGGCGTCAAGGACCGGGTCGAATCCGGCGATGCGGCCGACGTGCTGCTGGTCACCGCGACCCTGGACGGCGCGGTGCGGCAGTTCGTGGTGCCCGCCGACGCGGCAGGTGTGAGCGTGGAGACCCAGCGCTCGGTGGACATGGTGAAGCGTTACGCGCGAATCGCTTTCGACGGTGTCCAGATCGACGCCGCCGCAGTGGTCGGCACGGCCGAGCAGACCGCCGAGGTGATCGAACGCCAGCGCCAGGTTGCGCTGGTTCTGCAGTGCGCCGAGACCGTCGGCATCCTGGATGCGGTGCTGGCGATGACCAATCAGTGGCTGCTCGACAGGCACAGCTTCGGCAGGCCACTGGCCTCCTATCAAGCCCTCAAGCACCGCTTCGCGGATATGAAGCTGTGGTTCGAGGCCGCCCGGGCCACCACCGCCGGTGCCGCCGAAGCCGTCGGCGCACGGTCCCCGGAGGCACGTAAGTTCGTCAGCGTCGCAAAGGCCTACGTCGGCGAACGTGCCCCGGTGATGCTGCAGGACTGCGTGCAGTTGCACGGCGGTATCGGCGTGACCTGGGAGCACGACCTGCACCTGTATCTGCGGCGGGCAGCCCTCAACCGGGCGATGTTCGGCTCGCCGGAGGACCACCACCGAGTCATCTTCGAACTGAGCCGAAAGGTTCCCGCATGACCGACACCGCGATCTCCACCCAGACCGATGAGTCCGTCGCCGATTTCAGTGCCAGGGCCCGGACGTGGCTGGCGGAGAACATGCCGCCGATCGACCCGGAGAATCCGCCGTTCATGGTGCGCGCTGACCAGCAGTCCTGGGATCGCGCCAAGGAACTGCAGCAGAAGTTGCACGCGGGCGGTTTCGCCGGCATCTGCTTTCCCCGCGAATACGGCGGGCTCGGACTGGATCTGGCCTACCAGAAGGCGTTCAACGCCGAATGCCGCTCCTACGAGATGCCGCTGATCCTGAACACCCCGTCGTTCACCATCTGCTCGGCGACCATCCTGGATGTCGGCAGCGAGGACCAGAAGCGCGAGCGCATCTCGGCGGCCATCCGCGGCGAAGAGATCCTGTGCCAGCTGCTGTCCGAGCCCAGCGGCGGATCCGATCTGGCCGGGGTGATCACCCGGGCCGACCGGGTCGGCGACAAGTGGATCATCAACGGCGCCAAGACCTGGAGCACCAGCGCATTCGCGGCCGACTACGGCTTGATGCTGGCCCGCACCGACTGGACGGTGCCCAAACACGAGGGCCTCACCATGTTCCTGGTGCCCCTTTCCGCGCCCGGCATCACGATGCGCCGGATCACCGAGGTCAACGGCAACGAGGAGTTCTGCGAAGAGTTCTTCGACGGTCTCGAACTCGGCGATGATGCCGTCGTCGGTGCGGTCAACGACGGCTGGACCGTGGCGTCACGTCAGCTGCATCACGAGCGGCGCGCCGTCGGCGGCGGATCCGAGTTCGCCAGTGGCACAGGCGCGGAGAACGCCAGCGAGATGCCGCCCGATCACGTCGGGCTGGCGGAGGCCACCGGTCAGGGCAGCGACGCCCGGGTACAGGACCTGGCCGGTCGCGCGCTGGCGCGCCGTATCGTCAAAGATCAGCTCATCGACCACGTGTCCCGGTGCATCGCGGACGGCTCATTGCCGCCCAATGCCGGCACCTTGATCCGGTTGTTCCATGCCGAGACCACCGAACTCGAGGTCGACACCGCGCTGGCCATCGCCGGCACCGCGGGCGTCATCGACGAGGGCAGCGGTCTACAGGAGATCGGTGTGCGCTACCTGTCCCGGCAGACCGGCTCACTGGGCGGCGGCAGCTCCGAGATGGCCCGCAACGTCATCAGTGAGCGGGTGCTCGGTTTCCCGCGTGAACCCGCCGCCGACCGTGGTGTGCCGTTCAATCAGGTCAAGCGCAACAAGACCTAAATCGTTTGCCCGTGCAGGGATGCCGCCAACATCATGGGTCCCATGCTCGATATCGATCGATTCATCAGCGATGGCTTCGTCAAGCTCGACGGGGCCTTTGACCGCGACCTCGGCCTGCGCTGCCAGGAACAGCTGTGGCGGACCACCGGTCTGGACCCGGCAGATCCCGCGCGCTGGACGGAGTCACTGGTCCGGGTGACCGCCATGGCGACCCCGGAGTTCACCGCCTCGGCCAACACCGAGGTCCTCACCGCGGCGTTCGACGCCCTGGTCGGCGCCGGCGGCTGGCGGCCCCGGCTGGGGATGGGCACCTTCCCCTTGCGCTTTCCCAGCACCGAAGCGCCGCGCGAGGCCGGCTGGCATGTCGAGGCGTCGTTCTACGACGCCGAGGGGCCGCGGCTGAGCCTGCGGTCCCGCGGCCGCGCGCTGCTGATGCTGTTCCTGTACTCCGATGTCGGACCCGATGACGCGCCCACCGCGATCCGGATCGGGTCTCATCGCGCCGTACCGAAGGTGTTGGCTCAGTACGGGTCCGAGGGCGCTCCGTGGATGTCGGTGTGTGAGCGGGTGGTGCCGGCGACCGAGGGCTGCGAGGTCGTGGCCGCCACCGGACGCATCGGCGACGTCTATCTGTGCCACCCGTTCGTGGTGCATACCGCGACCGCACACCGTGGCGCGGTCCCGCGGTTCATGGCGCAGCCGCCGCTGGAACCCACCGGTGAGCTCGATCTGGAGGCCGCGCACCCCAGTCCGGTGGCCCGCGCGGTGCTGGACGGCCTCGACCGGACCGCCGCGTTCTAGAACAGGGTGGGGTGCGCCGGTGCCGTGACTTCGGAGGAAACGGCACCGGCGCGCGCCATGGGCCCACGCCCAGTCAATCGGTACCGGGTGAGCAGCGGCGCGACCCGGGCGCGCAGCTCATCGCGGTACTCCGGCGGGAGATAGGCCCCGCGCCGGTACAGACTCCGGTATTGGAAGACGAGTTCGGGATGTGCACGCTGCAGCCACTGCATGAACCACCCGCGCGTCGACCCGCGCAGGTGCAACCCGAACACGGTGGCGCCGGTCGCGCCGGCCTCGGCGATCGCTGCCAGCAGCGCGTCGAGATGCTCGGTGGAATCGGTCAGGCCGGGCAGCACGGGTGCGACCATCACGTGGCAGTTCAGGCCGGCATCGCGGATCGCGGAGATCAACGCCAGCCGCGCCTGCGGCGACGGTGTGCCGGGTTCGATGTCGCGCTGCAGGTCTGCATCGATGACCGCCAGCGAAATCGACACACTGGCGCCCGCGCCCTCGTGTTCGGCCTCGGCGATCATCGGCAGATCGCGGCGCAGCAGGGTGCCCTTGGTCAGGATCGAGTAGGAGGTGCCGGATTCGGCGAGCGCGGTCAGGATGCCCGGCATCAGCCGGTACCGGCCCTCGGCCCGCTGATAGGGATCGGTGTTGGTACCGAGGGCCACCGTCTCGCGCGTCCACGAGGGCCGACGCAGCTCACGGGAAAGCACCTCGGCCACATTGGTTTTCACCACGACCTGGGTGTCGAAGTCCGCACCGGGGTCGAAGTCCAGATACTCATGGGTCGGCCGGGCAAAGCAGTACCGGCAGGCATGCGAGCAGCCGCGGTAGCCGTTGACGGTGTAGCGGAATGGCAGCATCGCCGCATTGGGCACCTTGTTCAGCGCAGATTTGCACAGGATCTCGTGGAAGGTGATCCCGTCGAACTCCGGGGTGCGCACGCTGCGGACGAAACCGAGCCGGGCCAGACCCGGCAGAGCGCCGTCGTCGGCGCGCACACTCTGACCGTCCCATCGCATGTCCTCATCGAACAATTGTTCGATGGCGTTGTCAAGCGCCGGTCAGGGGCGCGCTTCGAACACCAGGTTGAACGGGGTCTCGGCGACGCGCCGGAACAGGCTGAAGCCGCCGTCGTCGACCATCACCTCGGCCAGGCGGCGCTCGCCGGCCTGCGCCCCGAGCGCCGGCCCCTGCTGAGCCAGTGAGACCGGCACGCAGATCAGTGAGGACGCCCCGTAGAACACCCGGCTCACCGGATTGAGGTTGTCCGCCAGACTCTCCCCGGCGAACGGCTCCACGAGCAGGCAGTGACCATCGGGTTTCAGCGACCGCCGTGCATGTGCCGCCGCGCCGCCCGGGTCGGCCATATCGTGCAGGCAGTCGAAGAAGGCGATCAGGTCGTAGTCGCCACCTCGGTAACCGGTCGCATCGGCCACCTCGAAGGACGCGTTGGCGACACCCGCCTGCGCGGCGTGCTCACGCGCGGTGGCGATCGACTCATCGTGATAGTCGATCCCGACGAATTGTGAGTCCGGAAAGGCCTGCGCCATAAGGATTGTGGTGACACCGTGCCCACAGCCGATATCGGCCGCCTTCGCCCCGGCCGCGAGTTTGTCGACCACACCGTCGAGGGCGGGCAGCCAGGAATCCAGCAGATGTGCCCGGTAACCGGCCCGGAAGAACCGCTCCGTGCCGCGGAACAGGCACGGGTGGTGCTCGCCCCACTCCATGCCGGCGCCGGTCCGGAAGTTCTCCACCGCGCGCGATTTGACGTGGAACAGGTCCTCGACCACCGAGTAGCCGCCGGGCAGATCCACCGGCCCGTCCGGATCGGCCAGGCACAGCGCCTGCTCCTCGTTGAGGAAGTAGGTCCCGGTGGCGCTGTCGTATTCGACGTAACCGCCGGCGGCCTGATTGGCCAGCCACTCCCGCACATAGCGCTCGACCGTGCCGGTGCGCTCGGCCAGTTCCGCCGAGGTCCAGCGTCCCTCGGCCAGTGCCGCATACAGGCCGAGCTCATCGCCGATCAGCACCAGCATGGCGCTCATCGACGCCCCGAGATCACCGACCGCCTTGTTCAGAAATGCCTGGAGTTTGGCTTCGTCGACGGCCATGACAGGCTCCTTCGCCCGCGGCACCCGGGCGGATGCCCGCACAGTGCGAACTTACTCCGCGCCGGGGGCGGCCACGGTGAAATGCGCAAGCGGGTCCCGCAGGCAGCAAACCGATGTCAGGCGGCGCCGATCACCACTGGGTGCCCTGGCAGGTGACGCTGTACGGGTTGTCCTGCGCGGCGATGATCTGGTCGCCCGCGGCAACCTCACAATGGGCGTTCGGAGGGCCGACCGACCCCTTCGTCGTGCTGCTGACCTGCAGGATGGCCCACTGCGGATCGGCCAGCGTGGTCTCGAACACCCACGGCGCCTCGGGACCGACGGTGATGGTCTCGCGTTTGGCGTATGCATACGCATCGGCGTTGTAGGCGTCCTTGCTCGGCGGCTGCGCCGTCACGTAGAACACCTGGAACTGGTAGGGCGCTCCCGAGGTCAGCGTGTAGCGCACCACCTGACCGTCCGGCTCGGCACTGGCCGTCGCGGTACCGAAGGCGAGCGCCGCGCCCGCCACCATCGCTGCCGCGCCGGCGGCTGCTCCTACCCTGCTCGTGGTTTTTCGCATGCCCATCACATCGCCGGACGCTACCGGATCGTTACAACAAGCGGTCCGGCACCGTCCGAACCCCGTCCGGACGGCGCCTTGTACCCGTTAATCGCCGAAGAACACCGATTGAGCAACAGGTTAATTTGTTCGTCACATAGAGAAATTTCACAGAAACCTAGGCGTCCTAACGTGCCGATTCGACACCCACTCGGGTTCCGAAAGTTCTGACGATGCAGTGAAATCGAAGGAAAGGCCTTAGATGCGACTCCCCCGACCGATGTTCAACAGATCAGCATTGATAGCGGGGAGTGTCGTGGTCACCGCCTCGATGGTGCTCTCCGCGTGCGGTAGCAAGGCCAGCGACGAAGAGGGCGCTGCTGCTGCCTCCTGCGTGGACACCTCGGGCTCCACCGTCAAGGTCGGCTCGCTGAACTCACTGTCGGGCACCATGGCCATCTCCGAGGTCACCGTGCGCGATGCCATCAAGCTCGCCGTCGACGAGATCAACGCCGCCGGCGGAGTGCTGGACAAGCAGATCCAGATCGTCGGCGAGGACGGCGCGTCCGAACCCACCGTGTTCGCCGAGAAGGCCGAGAAGCTGATCAGCAGTGACTGTGTCGCCGCCGTTTTCGGTGGCTGGACCTCGTCGAGCCGCAAGGCCATGCTGCCGGTGTTCGAGAGCAACAACTCGCTGCTCTACTACCCGGTGCAGTACGAGGGCCTGGAGTCGAGCAAGAACATCTTCTACACCGGCGCGACCACCAACCAGCAGATCGTGCCTGCGCTGGACTACCTCAAGGAAAAGGGCACCAAGTCGCTCTACCTGGTGGGCAGTGACTACGTCTTCCCGCAGACCGCCAACCGGATCATCAAGGCGTACGCGCAGGCCAACGGTATCGAGATCAAGGGCGAGGACTACACGCCGCTGGGCTCCACCGATTTCTCCACCATCATCAACAAGGTCCGCACGGCCGACGCCGACGCGGTGTTCAACACCCTCAACGGTGACTCCAACGTGGCGTTCTTCCGCGAGTACAAGAACGTGGGCCTGACCCCGCAGGCGATGCCGGTGGTCTCGGTGTCGATCGCCGAAGAAGAGGTCGGCGGTATCGGCGTGCAGAACATCACCGATCAGCTGACCGCGTGGAATTACTACCAGACCATCGACACCCCGGTGAACAACGCGTTCGTCGCCGCCTACAAGAAGGCCTACGGCGCGAACAAGCCCACCTCGGATCCGATGGAAGCCGCCTACGTCTCGGTGTACTTGTGGAAGAACACCGTCGAGAAGGCAGGCTCGTTCGACGTCAAGGCAATTCAGGACAATGCCGGCGGGGTCAGCTTCGACGCCCCCGAGGGCAAGGTGACCATCGACGGCGAGAACAACCACATCACCAAGACCGCGCGTATCGGCGAGATCAAGCCCGATGGACTCATCTACACGGTGTGGGAGTCCCCCGGCCCGATCGAGCCGGACCCGTACCTGAAGTCCTACCCGTGGGCCGCCGGACTCTCCGGTTAACACATGGATGTCCTGATCGGACAGCTGGCAACAGGATTGAGCCTCGGCTCGATCCTGTTGCTCGCTGCACTAGGCCTCTCACTGACATTCGGTCAGATGGGCGTCATCAACATGGCGCACGGCGAGTTCATCATGGCCGGCTGCTACACCGCCTATGTGGTACAGCAGGTCATTTCGAACACCGGGGCCTCACTGTTGATCTCACTGGTCGTCGGCTTCCTCGTCGGCGGCGCGATGGGTGTACTGCTGGAAGTCACGCTGATCCAGCGGATGTATGACCGGCCCCTGGACACCCTGCTGGTGACCTTCGGTGTCGGCCTGATCCTGCAGCAGATCGCCCGCGACATCTTCGGCGCACCGGCGGTCAACGTCGTTGCACCGGAATGGCTTTCCGGCGGTGTGGAGATCCTGGGCGCGGTGGTACCCAAGACCCGCATCTTCATCCTGGTGCTGGCCGCGGTGGCCGTCGTGGCACTGGCGACGGCGCTGAAGGCCAGCCCGATGGGCCGGCGGATCCGGGCGGTCGTGCAGAACCGGGATCTGGCGGAGACCAGCGGCATCTCGTCACGGCGCACCGACATCACCACGTTCTTCATCGGTTCCGGGCTGGCCGGGGTGGCCGGGGTGGCGTTGACGCTGATCGGCTCGACAAGCCCCACCACCGGGCAGAGCTATCTGATCGACGCCTTCCTGGTCGTGGTGGTCGGTGGTCTGGGACAGATCAAGGGCACCGTCATCGCCGCACTGGGCCTCGGTTTCCTGAATTCGTTCATCGAGTACAGCACCACGGCCTCGCTGGCCAAGGTGATTCTGTTCGTGATCATCGTGTTCTTCCTGCAGGTTCGCCCACAGGGCCTGTTCACGGTTCGAACGAGGAGTCTGGTGTGAAACAACTCATCGGTCGTTGGCAGACATGGGCCGGCTTCGGTGTCGGCGCCATCGTGTTGTTCGGTCTGGCCCCCGCCATCCTCTCCGATTTCCGGCTGGGTCTGTTCGCGAAGTTCCTGTGCTTCGCGATCGTCGCCGTCGGGATCGGATTGGCTTGGGGCCGTGGCGGAATGCTGGTGCTGGGCCAGGGCGTGTTCTTCGGCCTGGGTGGCTACATCATGGGCATGCACCTGAAGATCTCGGATGCGGCGCTGACCGATCAGGACGTGCCGGACTTCATGCAGATCGCCGGCGTGCGGGAACTGCCCGGCTACTGGCAGCCGTTCGCCTCACCGGTGGTCACCCTGGTGGCCATTGTGGTGATCCCCACCGGGATCGCCGCCCTGCTCGGCTTCGGCGTCTTCAAACGGCGGGTCAAGGGTGCCTATTTCGCGATCCTGTCCCAGGCGCTGGCGGCCGCGCTGGCCATCTTGCTGATCGGGCAGACCAGTGTGGGTGGCAGTAACGGACTGACCAACTTCCGCACCTTCTTCGGGTTCTCCCTCAAGGATCCGGTGAACAAGCAGATGCTCTACTTCATCGCGGCAGCGGTGCTGCTGCTGTCGGTGGCAGTGGTCCGGCAGCTCATGCAGAGCCGGTACGGGGAACTGCTGGTCGCGGTGCGCGATGGCGAGGAGCGGGTGCGCTTCCTGGGCTACGACCCGGCGAATATCAAGGTGGTGGCCTATGTGGTCGCCGCGCTGTTCGCCAGCATCGCCGGCGCACTGTTCGCGCCGATCGTCGGGTTCATCGCGCCGTCGCAGGTGGGTGTTCTGCCCTCGATCGCCTTCCTGATCGGGGTGGCCATCGGCGGACGCACCACCCTGCTCGGGCCGGTGCTCGGCGCAATCGGTGTGGCATGGGCGCAAACCCTGCTGTCGGAACGCTTCCCGTCGGAGTGGACCTACGCGCAGGGCCTGCTGTTCATCGTCGTGGTCGGCTTCTTCCCGGCCGGGCTGGCCGGTCTTGGCGTGTTCCTGCGGCGCCGGCGCAAGGGCAAACCCGATGCCGAGCCAGAACCGGTCCCCCTGCCCGATCCCGACCCGGAACCAGAGAAGGCCGGAGCCAACGTATGAGCGCAGTAGAAACCGAAGTGCACCCCGAACCCGCCGCCGGCGGCAACGTCGGCATGGGTACCCAGTACCTGGAAGTACGCGGGCTCACCGTCGATTTCGACGGATTCAAGGCCGTCACCGATGTGGACCTGACGCTGTTCCAGGGCGATCTACGCTTCCTCATCGGACCCAACGGCGCCGGCAAGACCACCGTGATCGACGCGATCACCGGTCTGGTGTCGGGCACCGGGTCGGTCAGCAAGTCGGGCGTGGAGCTGCTCGGCAAGAAGGTGCACCAGATCGCGCGGCGCGGGGTCGGGCGAACCTTCCAGACGGCCAGCGTCTTCGAGCAGCTGACGGTCTTGCAGAACCTGGACATCGCGGCGGGAGCCGGACGCTCGGCTTGGAGCCTGCTGCGCAGGCGGTCGGGAATCCTGCCCTCCATCGAAGAGGCTTTGGAGACAACGGGATTAGCCGACCTGGCCGACAAGCCGGCCGGCGTGCTGGCGCACGGCCAGAAGCAGTGGCTGGAGATCGGCATGCTGCTGGTGCAGAACGCCGATGTGCTGCTGCTCGACGAACCGGTCGCCGGGATGAGTCACGAGGAACGCGAGGAAACCGGAAACCTGCTGCGCCGCATCGGCGGTGAGCGCACCGTGGTGGTCGTCGAGCACGATATGGACTTCATGCGGGCGTTCGCGACGTCGGTGACGGTGCTGGCCCGCGGTCAGGTGATCGCCGAGGGTTCGGTGGCCGAGGTGCAGGCCAACCCCCGCGTGCAGGAGGTCTATCTCGGCACGGCGGCGGCGGGCACCGAGGGTGTTCCCGATGAACTCAAGGAGGAGTCCTGATGCTCGAACTCGTCGACGTCAGGACCGGTTACGGCCGCTCCGAGGTCATTCACGGGGTCACCCTCGAAGTGCCCTCCGACGGGGTGGCCGCGGTGATGGGCCACAACGGGGCGGGCAAGACCACCCTGCTGCGCGCCGCGGTCGGATTGCTGAAATGCAGTGCGGGCAAGGTGCTCTTCGACGGTCAGGACATCACCAAGCTGCGGCCCAGTGCCCGGGTGGCCAGGGGCCTGGCCTATGTGCCGCAAGGTCAGCAGTCCTTCGGCCAGCTGACCACCGCCGAGAACCTCCAGGTGGTGGCCGACGGACGCAAGAATGGCAAGAAGCTGATCGACGAGCAGCTCGACCTGTTCCCGGCCCTGAAGGAACTACTGACCCGTCGCGCCGGCCTGCTCTCCGGTGGTCAGCGCCAGCAACTGGCCATCGCCCGGGCTCTGATCACCACGCCGAAGTGCCTGATCCTCGACGAACCGACCGAGGGCATCCAGCCGTCGGTGGTGGCCGAGATCGAGGCCGCGATCACCGCATTGACGGCCCGCGGCGATCTCGGTGTGCTGCTGGTCGAGCAGCACATCGGTTTCGCCCTGGAGTCCGCGCAGCGCTACTACATCCTGGAGGCCGGCCGGGTGACCTCCAGCGGTACCGGCGGATCCGCCTCGGAGGCCGAGGTGCGTGCGGCCATGGCCATCTAGAGCTCGAGCAGCACCGTCACCGGCCCGTCGTTGACGAGTTCGACGCTCATGTGCGCCCCGAACACGCCGGTCTGCACCGGCGCACCGAGTGCACGCAGGGCATCGGCGAACGCATCGACGAGCGGTTCGGCGACCGGGCGTGGTGCGGCGGCGTTCCATGACGGTCGGCGGCCCTTGACGGTGTTGGCGTACAGAGTGAACTGGCTGACCACCAGGATCGGCGCACCGGTATCCGCGGCGGCCTGCTCATCGTCGAGAACGCGCAGCCGCCATAGCTTTTCGGCCATCTTGGCGGCCAGGGCTGCGTCATCGGTGTGGGTGATGCCGACCAGGGCGAGCAGACCCTGACCGGACGGCTCGATCTGCCCGACGGTCGCGCCGTCCACCACCACCCGCGCCGAAGTCACGCGTTGCACCAGAACTCGCATGCACCGACCCTAGAGTGTTCCCATGACGTCACCGGGCGGGCCACGCATCATTGCCGAACAGGGCGGCCTGGTGGTCGCCGAGGACGGCGCGCACGTACTGGTCATCGACCGCGGCAGCGGCCTCACCCAGATCGGGGCGTTCGTGCTGCTGGTGATCACCCTGGTGTTCGGCGGCTTCGGCATCGTGTCGACGTCGATGGCCCTGCGTGGCGGCGAGAGCAACCCGCCGTTGGTCCTGGGCCTGGTGATTCTCGCGGTCGGCATCCTCGCCGCGGCGGCCCTGGCCTTCACCGTCCGCTCACTGCGCCGCATCCGGTCGGCGCCGTTGAGTGCCTTCGTGCCGGTGGCCGTCTTCGACCGCAGCGACGGCACGTACCGGGACGGGGTGGGACAGGTCGTCGGCAGCCTGGAACAGGTGCGCTTCGAGAAGCGGATGCAGATCGGTTCCAGCTCACCGAAGCTGGTGGCCGTCACACCGCACGGCGCCTATGTGCTCAAGCGCGGGAACCCGTTCGGCGGACGCATCCACGGTATGGACGCGGTGCTGTCCACCGCGATCTTCGGCCCGGAGCGCTAACTCAGGCGGCGCAGCACCTCCGCGGCCACCGCATTGATCGCGATGTCGACCTGCTCGCCGGTGCCGAGGTCCTTCACCCCGATGGTGCCCGCCTCGATATCGCGGTCCCCGGCCACCAGTGCGATGGCGGCACCGGAGCGGTCCGCACCGCGCATCGAGGCCTTGAGGCTGCGGTCACCATAGGCAAGATCGACACGAATGCCGTTGGCGCGCAGAGCTGAAGCCAGCTTCGCCAGTTCGAGCTTGGCCGTCTCCCCCAGCGGCACGCCGTACACGTCCACCCGGTTGGCGGCGCCGACGGACTTGCCCTCGGCCTTGAGCGCCAGCACCGTGCGGTCCACGCCGAGCCCGAACCCGATACCGGACAGATCCTGCCCACCGAGCTGACCCATCAGGCCGTCGTAGCGGCCGCCGCCGCCGATACCGGATTGGGCGCCCAACCCGTCGTGCACGAATTCGAAGGTCGTCTTGGTGTAGTAATCCAGCCCGCGCACCATCCGCGGGTTCACCACATAGGGCACCCCGAGCGCGTCCAGATGGGCCAGCACAGTCTCGAAGTGCGCCTTGGCGACATCGGAGAGGTGATCGAGCATCAATGGCGCACCGGCCGTCATCTCCCGGACCGCGGGACGCTTGTCGTCGAGCACCCGCAGCGGGTTGATCTCGGCGCGGCGCCGGGTCTCCTCATCGAGGTCGAGCGTGAACAGGAACTCCTGCAACAACTCCCGGTACTGCGGCCGGCAGGTCTCGTCGCCGAGTGAGGTGATCTCCAGGCGGAAGCCGTCCAGCCCGAGGGACCGGAAGCCACCGTCGGCCACCGCGATCACCTCGGCGTCCAGCGCCGGGTCGTCGACGCCGATGGCCTCCACGCCGACCTGTTGGAGCTGGCGGTAGCGTCCGGCCTGCGGGCGCTCGTACCGGAAGAACGGGCCCGCGTAGCAGAGTTTGACCGGCAGCTGCCCGCGGTCCAAACCGTGTTCGATGACCGCGCGCATGACACCGGCGGTGCCCTCCGGCCGCAGTGTCACCGAACGCTCCCCGCGGTCGGCGAAGGTGTACATCTCCTTGCTGACCACATCGGTGGACTCGCCGACGCCCCGGGCGAACAACGCGGTGTCCTCGAAGATCGGCAGCTCGACATCGCCGTATCCGGCGCGCCGGGCCGCTTCCAGCAGGCCGTCGCGCACCGCCACGAATGCCGCGGAGTCGGGCGGCAGATAGTCGGGCACCCCTTTGGGAGCCTTGAAATCAGTCACAGAGTCAGACCTTCGAGGAACGGGTTGGTTCGGCGTTCGATGCCGATGGTGGATTTTTCGCCGTGGCCCGGTAGTACCACGGTGTCGTCGTCGAGCACCAACAGTTTTGTCACGATCGACGTCAGCAGTTGACGCCCGCTACCGCCCAGCAGATCACTTCGGCCGATCGCACCCTTGAACAAGGTGTCGCCGGTGAAGGCATGCTGCACGATCCCCGCGTCGGCGAGCTCACCCCCGATCCGGAACACCACCGACCCGGGCGTGTGACCGGGCGTGTGGTCCACCGTCACGGTGATATCGCCGAGGTCCAGCTGCATACCGTCGTCGACCAGCTCGATGACCTGGCGCGGTTCGGAGAAGAACGCGGACACCGCGCGCTTACCGAATCCCAGCATCAGCGACTGTGCCCGGCCTGACGCAGTGAGATCCATGATCGGATCGGTGAGCATCGCGCGGTCCTCGGGATGGATGTAGACCGGGCACCCGTAGGTGTCGGCCACCTTCTGGGCCGACCACATGTGATCGATGTGGCCGTGGGTCAGCAGTACCGCCGCCGGGGTGAGCCGGTGTTCGTCCAGGATCGTGCGCAGCCTGCCGAACGCCGACTGACCGGGGTCGACGATGACGGCGTCGGCTCCCGCGTGCGGTGCCAGCACGTAGCAGTTGCACGCCAGCACCCCCGCAGGGAATCCGGTGATCAACACCGGGCAAGTTTCCCACGTCCAGTTTCCCGACCGGTATTCGCGCGGGTCGCACGGCCCGCACTCAGAATCGCCTGGCACACTCGGTGCCGATGTGAACGCGCAGCCGACGCTGCGCAGACCCGAGGAGGACAGCGGCGGTGCCGACCAACGAACAGCGACGGGCAGCGGCCAAGCGCAAGCTCGAGCGCCAACTCGAACGCCGGGAGCAGCGCGCCAAGAGGCAGCGTCTGATCACCATCATCGCCTCGGTGACCGGCGTGCTCGTGGTGGTCGGCGCGGTGGCCGCCACCGTCATCATCACCAACAAGGACTCCGCGACCACCGCCTCGGCCTCCACCACCACCAGCGTCGATCCCGGCGCCCCGCAGCCCGCCGCAGACGGCAAGCTGCCCGCGTTCGTGGCACCGGCCGGTCTCGGCCAGGACTGCCAGTACCCGGCGGCCGCCGAGGCCAGCAGGAAGGTCAACCCGCCGCGAACCGGCGCGATCCCGATGGACGAGGCCGAGATCAGCGTCAGCATGGCCACCGATCAGGGCAACATCGGCCTGATCCTCAACAACGCCCAGGCGCCGTGCACCTCGAACAGCTTCGCCAGCCTGGCCGGGCAGGGCTACTTCAACGACACCCCGTGCCACCGACTGACCACCAGTGACAGCCTGTCGGTCCTGCAGTGCGGTGACCCGACCGGGCAGGGCACCGGCGGTCCGGGCTACGAATTCGCCAACGAGTACCCGACCAACCAGTACCAGCCGGACAACCCGGCGCTGCAGCAGCCGGTGCTCTACCCGCGCGGCACGTTGGCCATGGCCAACGCCGGCGCCGGCACCAACGGCAGCCAGTTCTTCCTGGTCTACAAGGATTCGCAGCTGCCGCCGAACTACACCGTGTTCGGCACCATCGACGAGACCGGCCTGGCCACCCTGGACAAGATCGCCGGCGCCGGGGTGGAGGGTGGCGGCCAGGATGGTCCGCCGGCCACCAAGGTCCAGGTGAAGACGATCCAGCTGGACTGAGTCGATGAGCGTCCCGCCGTACGGGTCCCACCCGCCCGGCTACCCACCGGCCTACGGCTATGCGCCTCCGCCGAGGCCGACCAATGCACTGGCCATCGCCTCGCTCATCTGCGCCTTTTTGCTGGCGCCGCTGGGCATCGTGTTCGGCCACATCTCGCTGTCGCAGATCAAGCGCACCGGGGAGGACGGACGCGGGCTGGCCATCGCCGGCCTGGTGATCGGCTATCTGCTCACGGTGCTGGGGGCGCTGGTCCTGGTCTTCACGTTCGTGGTGACGCGGGCGATCGTCGAGGACATCCGTCAGTACAACCCGAACGCGCCGGGCTACACCGCCCAGCCGGGTATCCCCGCCGAGGCGCTGCCGCCGTTCAAGCCGCCGGCCACCCTGGGCTCCAACTGCCAGTACCTGAAGACCTCGGAGCCGGCCGCCAAGCCGGTGCAGCCGCCGAGGATGGGTCGGGTGCCGACGACCCCGGCGACCGTGACCGGCGTGATCACCACCGACCAGGGGGCGATCGGTGTGCGGTTGAACAACGCGCAGGCGCCGTGCACGGTGAACAACTTCGCCAGCCTGGCCCAGAAGGGCTACTTCAGCGGCACCGACTGTCACCGGCTGACCACGTCTGCCGAGCTCGGGGTACTGCAGTGCGGTGACCCGCTGGGAACCGGCAAGGGCGGACCGGGCTACCAGTTCCCCAACGAGTACCCGACCAACCAGTACCGGCTGACCGACCCCGCGGTGAAGATCCCGGTGATCTATCCCCGGGGCACGCTGGCCATGGCCAATGCCGGCCCCGGCACCAACGGCAGCCAGTTCTTCCTGGTGTACCAGGACTCCGAGTTACCGCCCACCTACACGGTATTCGGCACAATCGACGGTCCCGGACTCGAGGTGCTGGATCGGATCGCCGCCGACGGCGTCGGCGACGGCAGCGATGACGGTAAGCCGGCCACCCCGGTCACCATCGAGAGGGTGCAGGTGCAGTGAACGTGGTGCGTCAGCTGTCCACGAGCTTGGACTGGATGTAGAACTCGACGTTCTCGCCCTCGACCTTGGTGACCTTGACGTTGGCGACGTAATCACCGTCCGGGCCGGTGAACGTGCATTCGAACTCGGTGCCCGCCTCGGCCTTGACGCCGTCCGGGCAGGTGACGTCCTTCGGGGTGAAGCCGGTTTCCTTGGAGACCAGGTCGGTCACCGATTGCGCGGCGCCCTCGGGCTTGATGGTGGACCCGCAGCCGGTGACGACCAGGGCCAGCGACGCAAGAACGATCATGAACGCTGTACGCATCCGCGCAGTATTGCACCTAGGCCGCTGACGTGACCCGATACACGTCGTAGACGCCTTCGACATTGCGCACCACGTTCAGCACATGCCCGAGATGTTTGGGGTCACCCATCTCGAAGGTGAACCGGCTGATCGCCACCCGGTCATTGGAGGTGGTCACCGACGCCGAGAGGATGTTGACCTTCTCGTCGGCGAGCACCCGGGTGACATCGGAGAGCAGACGATGCCGGTCCAGAGCCTCCACCTGGATTGCGACCAGGAACACCGAGGACGGCGACGGGGCCCACTGCACCTCGATGATGCGCTCGGACTGGTCTTGCAGCGACTGCGCATTCGTACAGTCGGTGCGGTGCACGCTGACACCGCCGCCGCGGGTGACGAACCCCATGATGACGTCGCCAGGTACCGGGGTACAGCACTTGGCCAGCTTGGTCAGCACTCCCGCCGCACCCGGCACCGAGACGCCGACGTCATCGCTGGTGCGTTGGCGCACCGGCATGGTCGCCGGGGTCGAGCGTTCGGCGATCTCGTCCTCGGCCTCTTCGTCACCGCCGAGTTGAGCCAGCAGCCGCTGCACCACGTGGCGCGCCGAGGTGTGCCCCTCACCGACCGCGGTGTAGAGCGCGGAGACGTCGGCGTAGTGCAACTCGCGCGCCAGCGCGCTCATCGAATCGCCGTTCATCAACCGCTGCAACGGAAGTCCGCCGCGGCGCACCTCCTTGACGATGGCGTCCTTGCCGGCTTCCAGTGCCTCTTCGCGGCGCTCCTTGGCGAACCACTGCCGGATCTTGGCCTTGGCGCGCGGTGACACCACGAAGGTCTGCCAGTCCCGTGACGGCCCGGCGTTGGCGGCCTTGGAAGTGAAAACCTCGACCTGGTCCCCGTTTTCGAGTTTGCGTTCCAGCGCCACCAACCGGTGGTTCACCCGGGCTCCGATACAGCGGTGGCCCACCTCGGTGTGCACGGCGTAGGCGAAGTCCACCGGCGTGGAACCGGTGGGCAGGGTGACCACGTCGCCCTTGGGGGTGAAGACGAAGATCTCCTGCACGGCAAGGTCGTAACGCAGCGATTCCAGGAACTCGCCGGGGTCCGCGGCTTCCCGCTGCCAGTCCAGCAGTTGGCGCATCCAGGCCATCTCGTCGATCTCGGACGATGTGCTTCCCGCCGGTAAGCCGTTGCGCCCCTTGGCTTCCTTGTAGCGCCAGTGCGCGGCGATACCAAACTCGGCGGTGTCGTGCATCTCGTTGGTGCGGATCTGCACTTCCAGGGGTTTGCCCTCCGGGCCGATCACCGTGGTGTGCAGCGACTGGTATACGCCGTAACGCGGCTGGGCGATGTAATCCTTGAAACGGCCCGCCATCGGCTGCCACAGCGAGTGCACCACACCCACGGCGGCATAGCAGTCACGCATGTCGTGGCACAGGATCCGCACGCCGACCAGGTCATGGATATCGTCGAAGTCGCGGCCCTTGACGATCATCTTCTGATAGATGGACCAGTAATGCTTGGGCCGGCCCTCCACCGAGGCGTTGATCTTCATGGCGGCCAGCGAGGAACCGATCTCGGCCCGCACCCGGGCCAGGTAGGTGTCGCGCGACGGGGCGCGATCGGCCACCAGTCGGACGATCTCCTCGTACCGTTTGGGGTGCAGGATCGCGAACGACAGATCCTCCAGCTCCCATTTGACGGTCGCCATCCCCAGCCGATGGGCCAGGGGCGCAATGACTTCCAGGGTTTCACGAGCCTTGCGGGCCTGCTTCTCCGGCGGCAGGAAACGCATGGTGCGCATGTTGTGCAGCCGGTCGGCGACCTTGATCACCAGCACCCGCGGGTCACGCGCCATCGCGATGATCATCTTGCGGATGGTCTCGCCCTCGGCGGCACTGCCCAACGCGACCTTGTCGAGTTTGGTCACGCCGTCGACGAGGTGGCCGACCTCGCTGCCGAAGTCGTCGGTGAGGGCCTCCAGCGAGTACCCGGTGTCCTCGACGGTGTCGTGCAGCAGCGCAGCGACCAGCGTGGTGGTGTCCATGCCCAACTCGGCCAGGATGTTCGCCACGGCGAGCGGATGAGTGATGTAGGGATCACCGGAGCGGCGCAACTGGTCGGCGTGGCGCTCCTCGGCGACGTCGTAGGCGCGCTGCAGGATCGCCAGATCGGCCTTGGGGTGGAACTGCCGGTGCACCGCGACCAGCGGTTCGAGCACCGGGTTGACCAGGCTGCGCTGCGACGTCATCCGCCGCGCCAGCCGCGCGCGCACGCGTCGCGACGCGCTGATCTTCGAGGTGTCCGGCGGGGTGGTCTCGCCCGCAGGCGCGGGCGCGACGACCTGTCCGCTACCGGAATCGTCCGCCACGTTCACCTCCCAGCCGGTTGGAGTTCTGCGCCTGAAATCCGACAATAGTCCTCAGTCGGTGATGAGGCTGGTGACCTGTAGTGGTTGCACTGCGGCGCGTCCGTTCAGAGCGGACAGTTCGAGCACCACCGCCGCGCCTGCCACCCGGGCACCGCCCTTTTCCAGCAGCCGCGCCGCCGCGGCCAGCGTGCCGCCGGTCGCCAGCACATCGTCGATCACCAGAACGCTGCGGCCGGCCAGATCGATACCGTCGGCGGGGATCTCCAGCGTGGCCGACCCGTACTCCAGGTCATATTGCACGGTGTGCACCGGGGGCGGCAGCTTGCCACCCTTGCGGACCGCGAGCACTCCGGTGCCCATCTTGAGTGCGACCGCGGCGCCCAGCAGGAATCCGCGGGCGTCCACCCCGGCGATCAGATCCACCCCGTCGGCGACCTCGGCCAGTGCGTCGGTGACCACGGCCAGTCCACGCGGGTCGGCCAGTACCGGCGTCAGATCCTTGAAATCGACGCCGGGGATCGGGAAATCGGCGACATGACGGGTCAGGGCGCTGATGAGCGCGGCGGCTTCCTGCCGGATGTCGCTCACGTCAGGGGGCCAACGGGCGTCACGTCAGCGACCATCGGTCCATGTTCCATCCTGCTCCCCATCGGGTCGGGTTACTGCTCACGGCGGTCACCTGCTTGGAGGTCAGCAGGGTGCGCTGCTGACGGTACAGCGGCAGCGTCGGGACGTCGGCCCACAGGATCGGCCCGCTCTCCCCCAGCAGACGTGCCTGCTCCTTGGGGTCAGCCGTCACCACCAGCGCGTCGATGATCCCGTCGACCCGCTCATTGCTGTAGCCGGACAGGTTGTTGCCGTTACCGGTGTGCAGGTCGTAGGCGTCCAGGCTGGACGAACCCGTCGAGCCGCTGCCCGGGGCGCCGCCGGTGCTCGCGATGAGCACGTCGATGGTGTTGTCGCGCAAGCTGAGCGGGCCGACGGAATCACCGGCGGCCTCGGTGACGGTGATCCCCGCTGCGGCGCAGGCCTGGGCGATGGCGCCGACGGTGGCGGCCAGCCGCGGGTTGGGGCTCTGATAGCCGATCCGCACGGTCAGCGGCTGGTTGTTCAGCGCCTGGCGGGCACCCTCGATGTTGGCGACGCTGAACTGCCCTGCCTCCCCCGCACTTTCGGCGGCCGACACGGCATCCTCGGTGGTCGGGCTGAGCCGGGCGTTCGCGATCGGCACCTGCGCGTTGCGGGCGATGGTGTCCCGCGGCGTGCACAGCGACAGGGCGCGCCGCGCCGGCGGGGCGGCCATCGGCCCCTGCGCCGAGTAGATCAGCTGCTCGATACCCGCCGAGGCGGTATCGGTGCGGGAGTACCCCGCGGGCAGGTTCAGGGTCCCCGACGATCCGGCCGAGATGTCGACGACATCGAAGGACCCGGAGTTGATCCGGTCCTGGATGTCGGCGCCGCGCGCCCACACCGTGACCCGAGGCGCCGCCGGTTTGGCGCCCCACCACTTGTCATTGGCCACCAGCACGACCGCGCCGTCCTCGGTGACGGAGTCGACCTTGTAGGGGCCCGAGGACGGTAGCCGTTTCACGTCGGTGTCGGTGCTCAGGTCCCAGGTCGAGTTCCAGGCCCGCGCAATACGTTCCAGGGCGCCGACATCACTGGTCTGCACGGCGGTGGTGACCCCGCCGTCGCCGAGGGCCAGCTCATCGGCCAGCACATGGGACGGCAGCATCGCGGTCGCCCCGAACAGCTGGCCGTAGTCGACGACGGCGCGATCCTGGGCGAAGGACACCCGGGCCTTCTTCTGGCCGGGCACACAGTCGATCGTGGCGATATCGCGGTAGCCGGCGGTGCTCGCGGCGTCGAAGGCCGGGAACCGGCCGGACTGCGCGGCCCAGGTGAGCACCATGTCGTCGCAGGTGATCGGTTTGCCGTCGGAGTAGACGGCATTGGCGTTGATCTCGTAGTCGAGCACCAGCGGCGCCCGGCCGACCACCGAGACCGTGCCGTAGTCGCGGTCGCTGACGATCTGACCGTCCGGGCCGCGGTAGGTGAACCCGGTGAGCACCCGCGCGAAAGCCTGCGGGCCACCGGATGCGGCGCCGGCCACCGAGTTGGTGTTGTAGGTGCTCAGCGATCCGTCGACGGCGTAGTCGATGACATCGTCGGACCCGGACGAGCAGCCCGCCAGCACCAGCCCCAACGACAGCGACAGCGCGGCCACCGCCGTGCCGGTCCGCTGGATCACAGGGCGGGACACTACGTCCGCCGTTTGCCCGACGGTCGGGTGGGCCGGTTCGGGCGCGCGCCGGGGGCCGGCTTGTCGGGTGCCGGCGCCGCGGGCGCGGCGGTCGCGCTCACCGTGTCCTCGGCGACGTCGACATCGGATTCGTCGTCGGTGTCGACATCGGCGCCGGTCTTGGCGGCTGCCGCCGCGCGACGGCGCAGCACCCGCTTGGTGTGCTTGCTCACCAGATCGGTGCGTTCCCGCAGGCTCACCAGCAGCGGGGTGGCGAAGTAGATCGACGAGTAGGTACCCACGAGGACGCCGACCAGCTGCACCAGCGCCAGGTCCTGCAGGGTGCCCACGCCGAGCAGCCAGACCGCGATGACCATCAGCGCGATGATCGGCAGCGCCGAGATGAGGCTGGTGTTGATGGAGCGCATGAAGGTCTGGTTCACCGCGAGGTTGGCCTGTTCGGCGAACGTCCGGCGGGTGGTGTGCTCGAACCCGTCGGTGTTCTCCTCCACCTTGTCGAACACGATGACGGTGTCATAGATCGAGAAGCCGAGGATGGTCAGCAGCCCGATGACGGTCGCCGGGGTGACCTCGAAGCCCACCAGCGCGTACACCCCGGCGGTGACTATCAGGTCGAAGAACATGGCGGCCAGCGCGGCCAGCGCCATATATCTCTCGTAGCGCACCGTGATGTAGATGGAGACGAGCACCAGGAACACCACCAGCGCGATGAGCGCCTTCTGGGTGATCTGCCCGCCCCATGTCGAGGACACCGCCGAGTCACTGATGGCGAGCTTGCTGGGTTCGCCGTTGGCGCCCTTGGGCGCGAACGCGTCGAACAGCGCCACCCGCAGCTTCTCGGTGTCCTCGTTGGACAGCGTCTCGGTGCGGATCTGCACGGTGGCCGACGGGCCGTTGCCCACGATGACGACCGTCTCGGGCGGCTTGCCCAGCGCCTCGTTGTAGACCGTCTCGACCTGTTCGGTGGTGGCCTGGGCCTTGGCGCCGTCGACCGGCATCGAGACCTTGGTGCCGCCCTCGAAATCGATACCGAAGGTGAAGCCGCGCAACAGCATCGCCAGCAGTGAGATACCGACGATCACACCACTGATGCCGTACCAGAGCTTGCGCTTGCCGATGACCTCGAAGGCACCGGTACCGGTGTAGAGGCGCACGAAGAAGCTGTGCTTGACCTGTCCCGGCGCGGTCGACTCGACGGCGCCGGACTCGGTGATCTCACCGGAGGAATGTTTGGCCGACATCGGCTAACCCCGTCCTGTCGAAGGAACGGCACGCCGCTCGCGGGCGATCTGCTGGACCGCACCGAGCCCGTTGTAGGCCGGCTTGGCCAGCGTGGCCGACTTGGAGGACAGGTACACCAGCGGCCACGTCACCAGGAACACCACCAGCACGTCCAGGATCGTCGTCAGGCCCAGCGTGAACGCGAAGCCCTTCACCTGGCCGACGGCCAGGAAGTACAGCACCGCGGCGGCCAGGAAGGTGACGGCGTTACCGGACAGAATCGTCTTGCGGGCGCGGGCCCAACCGCGCGGCACCGCCGACCGGTACGAGCGGCCCTCACGGATCTCGTCCTTGATGCGCTCGAAGAACACCACGAACGAGTCGGCGGTCGTGCCTATACCGATGATCAGACCCGCGATGCCTGCCAGGTCGAGCGTGTAGTTGATGTATCTGCCCAACAGCACCAGCAGCGCGTAGACCATCGCGCCGGCCAGGATCAGCGACAGCGCGGTCAGCAGTCCGAGCACCCGGTAGTAGAGCAGTGAATAGAGCAGCACCAGCGCCAGGCCCACCGCACCGGCGATCAAACCTGCCTTGAGCGAGGTCAAACCCAATGTGGCCGAGACGGTTTCGGCTTCGGAGGACTCGAAGGACAGCGGCAGCGAACCGTATTTGAGGACGTTGGCCAGCTCACGCGCCGAGGAGTCGGTGAACTGTCCGGTGATCTGGGTGCGGCCGCCGGGGATCGCCTCCTGGATCTCCGGGGCACTGACCACCTGCGAGTCGAGAGTGAAGGCGGTCTGGGTGCCGACGTTCGCGGCGGTGAAGTCGGCCCACGTCTTGGAGCCACCGCTCTTGAACTCGACGTCGACGACGTAATCGCCGCGCTGCTGGTCCAGTCCGGATCCGGCGGTCTTGATCTCTTCACCGCTCATGATCGACTTGTCGAGCAGATACACGGTGTTGTGATCGACCGAGCAGGTGACCAGCGGCAGGTTGGGATCGTCGTTGCCGGCGAGCACATCCTCTTCGTTGCAGCGGGTGGCCTGGAATTGGAGCGCCAACAACTGAATGCTCTGGTCGGTGCTCTGCCGCAGCTGCTTCTCATCGGCGATGCGCTGCGCCAGATCGGCCTTCTCATCCGGCGCGCCAGGGGCGGCCGGAGGCTGACCGGGAGCCGGAGGCTGACCGGGCGCGGGGGCCGGTGCGGGCGACGGCGTCGGTGACGGCGCAGGCTCCAGCGGGTAGGGCCGCGGCTGCGCCGCAGGCGGCGCGGGGGCGCCCGGCTCGGCGGCGGGCCCGCCGGGAGTGCGGATGGGAGCCTCGGGTTCGGCCGGCGCCAGCAGCGGCGGCATCCCGGGATCGCCGCCCGGCGGCATGCCGGGCACACCCGGTGCCCCGCCGGGTGGTTGCGCGGCCGGATCGCCGGGAGCCTGCGCCGGCATGGCGTGGATCACCGGTCGGATGTAGAGCCGCGCGGTCTGTCCGAGGCTGCGCGCCTCGGAGCCGTCATCGCCCGGAACGGTGATGACCAGGTTGTCGCCGTCGATGATGACTTCCGAGCCCGAGACGCCGAGCCCGTCCACGCGTGAGCTGATGATCTCCTGCGCCTGCAACAACGAGTCCCGGCTGGGCTGGGATCCGTCCGGTGTGCGCGCGGTGAGGGTCACACGGGTGCCGCCCTGCAGATCGATACCCAGCTTCGGTTCGGCCTGCTTGTTCCCGGTCAGGAAGACCAGCAGGTAGACGCCGACGAGGAGGACCAGGAAGAGCGACAGATAGCGGGCAGGGTGGACCGGCGCCGAAGACGAAGCCACGGTTCTTGGGTCTCCTTGAAACGATCAGGGGCGGGGATACGCAGCACTGCTCGACTACACGATTGTGCAGCGCTACCGGGAGGGTACGCGGTGAAGCTGAGTCAGTTGCTGTCAGTCTTCGGTGTCGGCCTGTCGGTCAACTCGACGGCGCCGGACTCTTCTTCGTAGCTGTCGGTCTCGTCGTCTTCGTACTCGTCGTCGTCGGCATCCTCGATGCGGTCCCGCACGGCGAGCTTCATCCAGGTGGTGACGACGCCGGGGGCGATCTCGATGTCGACGTGGTCATCGGTGATGCCGGCGATGGTGCCCTGCAGACCCGAGGTGGTGTGCACGCGATCGCCGATGGTCAGCGACTCGTGCAGATCGATGGTGGCCTGCATGGCCTTCTTCTGCCGACGCGACGCGAAGAACATGAATGCGCCCATGATCAGGATGAGGGGCAGGAATACGACGAGATCCATGAAACTGCTGTCCTTCGCGGTTGTTCAGCGGGTACGGCACACCAGTGTGCCATTACCGCTGCTCCCCTCCGCCCGCTCACCCCTGCAGCCGAGGGCGGCGCAGTGCGGCGCAACACATCCGCCGACGGGTGCTGAGCCAACCGAATTCGTGGCACAATACGTGTCAATACACGCATTCCGTAGGTGTATCCCTTACCAGCAGTGGTTTTCACCCGCATCCGCGGCCAGCGGATTAGGGTTTAGCCCCACCCCCCGCATCAGGAGTCAGCCGTGACTGCCGTCGAACAGACCCGCCATCTCGCCACCGCCATCCCAGGACCGAAGTCGTCGGCCCTGATCGACCGCAAGGCCGCCGCGGTGTCCCGCGGGGTCGGTACCACGATGCCGGTCTATGCCGCCCGCGCCGGGGGCGGCATCGTCGAGGACGTCGACGGCAACCGGCTCATCGATCTGGGCTCCGGTATCGCGGTCACCACCATCGGCAACGCCGCACCCCGGGTGGCCGAAGCCGTCGCCGCCCAGGCGGGCGAGTTCACCCACACCTGTTTCATGGTCACGCCCTATGAGCAGTACGTCGACGTCTGCGAGCACCTCAACCGGCTGACACCCGGGGGCGGCGAGAAGCGTTCGGCACTGTTCAACACCGGCTCCGAGGCCGTCGAGAACGCCATCAAGATCGCCCGCTCGTACACCCGCAAGCAGGCGGTGGTGGCCTTCGACCACGCCTACCACGGCCGCACCAACCTCACGATGGCGCTGACCGCGAAGTCGATGCCCTACAAGAACGGGTTCGGCCCGTTCGCGCCCGAGATCTACCGGGCGCCGCTGTCCTATCCCTTCCGGGACGCGGAGTTCGGCAAGGAACTGGCCACCGACGGTGAACTGGCCGCCAAACGCGCCATCAGCGTGATCGACAAGCAGGTCGGTGCCGACAACCTGGCCGCGGTCATCATCGAACCCATCCAGGGCGAAGGCGGATTCATCGTTCCCGCCCAGGGCTTCCTGGCCACCTTGCTGGCCTGGTGCCGGGAGAACGACGTGGTGTTCATCGCCGACGAGGTGCAGACCGGGTTCGCCCGCACCGGCGCCATGTTCGCCTGCGAACACGAGGGCATCGAGCCGGACCTGATCGTCACCGCCAAGGGCATTGCCGGCGGGCTGCCGCTGTCCGCGGTCACCGGGCGCGCCGAGATCATGGACGCCCCGCACGTGTCCGGGCTGGGTGGCACCTACGGCGGCAACCCGGTCGCCTGCGCGGCGGCGCTGGCCACCATCGAGACCATCGAAGCCGACGGGCTGGTGGAGCGGGCGGCTGCGATCGAGACGCTGATGAAGGGTCGGCTGCATCAGCTGCAGGCCGATGACGACCGCATCGGCGATGTGCGCGGCCGCGGCGCGATGATCGCCGTCGAACTCGTCAAGCCCGGTGGCCTGGAGCCCGACGCCGATCTGACCAAGGCGCTGTGCGCGGCCGCCCATGCCCAGGGCGTCATCGTGTTGTCCTGCGGCACCTACGGCAACGTGCTGCGCTTCCTGCCGCCGCTGGCGATCAGCGACGAACTGCTCAACGAGGGACTCGACGTGCTGGCGGCAGCGCTCAAGGAACTGGCCTAGTGTCCTGAGTCATTAATTCGGGTGCAGTAGTTGGCGATGCTGGCCAGGATTTGGTCGGCGGTTTTGGTCCAGACGTAGGGCTTGGGGTTGTCGTNCCCCCGCCACGACGGACTAGTGTCCTGAGTCATTAATTCGGGTGCAGTAGTTGGCGATGCTGGCCAGGATTTGGTCGGCGGTTTTGGTCCAGACGTAGGGCTTGGGGTTGTCGTTCCAGGTATCGATCCACGCGCGGATATCGGCGTTGAGTTGTCGGACCGAGGTGTGGGTGCTGCGGCGCAGTTTCTTGGTGGTCAGTTCGGCGAACCAGCGTTCGWCGAGGTTGAGCCATGAGGAACTGGTCGGGGTGAAGTGCAGGATGAATCTGGGATGGTGTGTCAGCCAACGCTTTACCGCAGGAGTCTTGTGTGTGGAGGCGTTGTCGAGGACCAGATGCACGTCGAGATCATCGGGGACCTCGGCGTCGATCTTCTTGAGGAACGCCAGGAACTCGGTGGCCCGGTGGCGTGAGTGCAGGGCGCCGATCACTTTGCCGCTGGTGAGGTCGAGGGCGGCATACAGGCTCGAGGTGCCGTGGCGGATGTAGTCGTGGCTGGCACGCGCCGGTGTGCCGGGCAACATCGGGAACACCGGTTGGGTCCGGTTCAGGGCCTGGATCTGGGTTTTCTCGTCCACGCAGAGCACCAGCGCCCGCTCCGGCGGGTTCAGGTACAGCCCCACGACATCGCGGACCTTGGCCACGAACAACGGATCCTTGGACAGCTTCCAGGAGTCCTGTTTGTGCGGAGTCAGTCCGAACGCCCGCCACACCCGCGAGACCATCGATTGACTCAGCCCCAGGTGGGCGGCCATCGAGCGGGTCGACCAATGTGTGGCATCCGGTGGCGTGCTCTCCAGCGTCTTGGTGATCAAGGCTTCGATCTGCGCATCGCCCACCACCCGCGGCCGACCCGGGCGCGGCTCATCAACCAGGCCATCGAGGCGCAACTCGGCGAACCGGTTGCGCCAGCGCCGCACCGTCGACAGCGATAGTTCCAACCGATCAGCCAGCTCGGTGTTGGAGCCACCGTCAGCAGCTGCCAACACAATTCGAGCCCGCATCGCCAGGCCGGCGGCACTGGATCGGCGCCGCGCCCAGCCCTCTAATTCGGCACGCTCGGCGGCAGACAACACAATCTCAGCAGCATGAGGGGTCGGCACAACCCAGATTAACAACTAGATCGTAATTAATGACTCAGGACACTAG